>NZ_JAFIBV010000001.1:0-1300000 GCF_017833315.1 Rhodococcus sp. PvR099
CGGGATAACCCCAGGTCAAAAATAGGTTGTGCGGTTCCGAGGTGACCGCATACCCTGGTCTCCGACGCAGTGAGCTCCGGCTTGCCGTCGCGACAAGCCCGCAGGTGCCCCGGTACCGGCGGGACGGCACGAACGAAAAGGGAGGTGAACGGCAATGATCGATTGGAACCGCAGCGCGAACGCGTACGCGGCGACCACTCGTGTCGCAGGCGCCGCTCACCTGCCCGCAGCTACGTGGGCGGTGGCGCCGAAGCGCGTCGTCCGCCATCGCGCACACGCAGCAGCGCTTTTGTCCGTGCCCCGGAGTAGAAGCCGAATCACCATTCGGTAGGTACTCCTTCCTCTTGGCCACGGACGCACCAGCGGACCGTGGCCTTTGTTTTTGAGCTCGTTGCTCCAAAGCCCGGCTTTCGGTTCGCACCACGACCTGAATCCATCGCAGAGCTTTAAGGAGAACGACGTGTCTACCGCGACATGCCGAGACGATTTCCGGACCGTGACCGCCATCAGCGAGCCGACCGTGATCGCACCCGCGCGACGCGAACTGCCTTGTCGAGCCGACAATCCCGATCTCTGGTTCGGTGAGACCCCCGCCGAGCTCGAGCAGGCGAAGACATTGTGCGCACAGTGCCCGGTCCGTGCCCGCTGCCTCAGCGCGGCTCTGGACCGCGCCGAACCGTGGGGCGTGTGGGGTGGCGAGATCCTCGATCAGGGTGTCGTCATCGCGCGCAAGCGTCCCCGCGGTCGCCCGAGGAAGGTGGCCGTCTGCGCCTGACCGGTCGGCAGGGCGGACTCAGAGTTCGTAGTCGACGACGACCGGGGCGTGATCGCTCATCCGGAGGTCCGCGGCGGGTTCACGGTCGGTGCCCGCCGCGACGGCCGCCCGGGCGAGCCGGGGGGTCGCGAGGTGGTAGTCGATGCGCCAACCGGTGTCGTCGGCGAACGACTGCCCCAGCCACGACCACCAGGAGTAGGGCCCGTCGGTGTCCGGGCACCGATCTCGGACGACATCGACGAGGGTGCGGGGGGACAGGATCGAGCCGAACCACTCGCGTTCCTCGGGGAGGTAGCCCTCGACCTGGTTGCTGCGCCGCCAGTTCCGCACATCGTGTCGGGTGTGCGCGATGTTGAGATCGCCCATGAGCAGCAGTTCGCGTCCGCGTGCCCTGGCGTCGCGGCGTGAGCGCGTCAGCTGTCGCGCGAACCCGTCCAAGAAACGCATCTTGCGCTCGTAACGGGCGCCGCCGTCCGGGGCTTCCCGCATTCGCCCGGGCTTCTGCAGATGGGCGGGGAGACCGCCCTTCGGCAGGTACAGCGACGCGACGGTGATCGGAGCGTCGGCGAGGTCGACCTCGATGTACCGCCCCTGGTCGGCGAACTCGCGCAGGCCCCGCGCCAGCGGAGCCGGGTCGAGTTCGACTGTGTGGGTGTGGGTTTCGCCGGATGCACGCAGCATGGCGGTGCCGCTCCACGTCCGCACCGCTGCGGGCGCGTGCCGGGTCAGGACCGCGACGCCGTTGCGGCCTGCCAGCACGCCCTCGTCGTAGGCGAGGTGATAGGGGCCGAACACCCCCGGCGGGATGGTGGCCGCGCGGGACCGCATCTCCTGCACGGCCACCACATCGGGGTCGCGCTCGCGCAGCCACTGCTCGAAACCACGCCGCTGCGCGGCCCGGATACCGTTGACGTTGAAGGTCGCGATCCGCACCGCTACTCGGCCACCGGCACGTCCTCGGTGAAGCCGGGCAGCCATTTCGTGAGGATCTCCATGTACGGCGCGTAGGCGTCGAGCTGCGCGCAGATGCCGACCGAGCCGAGCAGCACCCGGAAGATCATCACGTACTCGGCGGGCATGTTCAGTGCCCGTGCGGTCCGGAACTGTGCGGACGAGAAGTCCGTCGCGGTCCCGGCCGCCTTCTGCAGCCAGGCCCTGGTGAAGTGGAAGGACTCGGTGTGGATGGGGTCGGTGAAGGGACGGAGGTAGTCGGCGATCTCCTGATCTGTGACCTTGCGGCCGGGCAGCACGAATCCGTTGGCGCGCAGCAGTTCCGTCAGTTCGTCGAACCGTTCCTCGAGCGCGAGCCGCACCATCCTCCCGAGCACCGGGGGCAACCCGCCTGGCATCGGCGCGCAGGCGCCGTAGTCGATGACGCCGAGCCTGCCGTCCTCGAG
The DNA here is from genome assembly GCF_017833315.1 of Rhodococcus sp. PvR099. Classification (NCBI taxonomy): domain Bacteria; kingdom Bacillati; phylum Actinomycetota; class Actinomycetes; order Mycobacteriales; family Nocardiaceae; genus Rhodococcus; species Rhodococcus sp. PvR099. The sequence goes on from NZ_JAFIBV010000001.1 coordinate 2,173, forward strand.
CATCATGAAATTGCCGGGGTGGGGATCGCTGTGCAGCAGTCCAACCCTGGCGGGCGAGGCGAAGTGGAACTCGGCGAGCAGGGCGCCCGCGCTGTTGCGCTGATCGGCGGTGCCGCCTGCGATGATCGTCGACAGCGGTGTCGCCGACATCCATTCGGTGATCACCACCTTCGGCGAACTCGCGACCACCTTCGGGATCGCGAACTTGGGGTCGCCCGCGAACTCGGCGGCGAAGGCTCGTTGGTTGTTTGCCTCGATGCGGTAGTCCAGCTCGTCCTCGGTGCGTGCGGTGAGCTCCTCGAGGACCGGCTTGACGTCCGCACCCGGGATCACCGAGCTGAACATCCCGGCGAAGCGGGACAGCGTGCGCAGGTCGGCGCGCAGGGCCTCGTCCGCACCGGGGTACTGCACCTTCACCGCGACGTCGCGGCCGTCGGACCACACGGCGCGGTGCACCTGCCCGATGCTCGCCGACGCCGTCGGAACGTCGTTGAAGGAGGCGAACCGGTCGCGCCACTTGCTGCCGAGCTGCTCGCCGAGCACCCGGTGCACCTTCTTGGCGGGCAACGGTGGCGCCTCCGCCTGCAACTTCGTCAGAGCCTCCCGGTACGGCTCCGCGAACTCCTCCGGGACGGCGGCCTCCATCACGCTCAGCGCCTGCCCGAGCTTCATCGCGCCGCCCTTGAGCTCGCCGAGCACGGTGAACAACTGTTCGGCGGCCTGCTGGGTCAGCTTGGCGTCGATCTCCTCGCGGTCGCCGCCGACCAGCTTGCGGCCGAACCCGACCGCAGCGCGTCCCGCGATCCCGAGCGGAATGCTCGCCAGTTTGGCGGTGCGGGCGGAACTGCTGCGGGGGATGTCTGACACGCCCACCATCATGGCTGACGATTCGCCGGTTCGCCCACATGTCCGGCGCGGCGGCGGCATCCGCAGTCGGGATGCCGCGGCCACGTCCTCCTGACCAGTCGATACGTCGTCAGGTTCAGTTCCAGGGTGGTGTCGAGGCAGGTGGGTGAGCGCGCGGGTTGCGCGGCGATCAGCACGTTCAGCTCCGCGAGCGCGATCGCGGTGGTGGCCAGGATCGCCGCCGGGTCCGCATGCCCGACCGCGCCGAGCAACTGCGCGGCCAGGTGCGGCCACTCGTGGTCGCGCGAGGTCCTGGTGAGGTCGGCGCAGCGCAGGCAGCTGGTGTGGCCGGGCAGCACCAGCGGTCCGACGATGCCGGCCCCGTCGCGGAGCCGGACCTGCAGGTGTGGCGTCCGCGCCTCGACGAGCCCGGCCACGAATCCCGGATCGGGAACCAACTCGTCGGCCAGGACGACGAGGGCCGACCGGTCGATGCGCGGGACCCCGGTGCCGCCGAACGGCACCGATCTGGTCAGCCGCACCCTGCCATCCCCGAGCGAGCCCGCGATGCCGTCGGAGAGCGGCCCACGGCCGTGCACGTGCACGGCCGTGACGCAGCGGGGTGCAGGCGTCGCGGGCATCAACAGCGCTGCTCCGGCCAACTCGGCCAGCAGGGCCTCGATGTCGGCGGCGGTCAGCCCGATCTCCCGTGCCCGCCTGAGGATCTCGTCGTGACTGTGCTGGCCGTCGAGCAGTCGCAGCAGCGCGGCCACCGCAGGAGGGGCGACCCCGGTCGGCACGGTGAGCAGCAGGGCGCGCTCGGGGTCCCAGCCCAATTGGACGGTACCGCTGGGCCGAACCAGGATCGGGATCCGCGGATCGAGCCGCGGACCCGCGCTCAGTGCCGAGGCGGATGTCATGTCCCGACCCTTGCAGGTGCGGCGGCGCAGACGACCGCTGCGCACCCGGTTATCCACAGGGTTGCGGCGCCGATGGCCTGGGGTTTTCGTTCCGGCCGCTACTCCGTCGGTCGGTCGGTGTCCCCACCCTGCTCACGCTCGCGGGCCTCGGTCGCCTCGAGTTGCGCGATCGGGTCGTCGAAGGCGCTGGTGCCGCCGCCGACCACACGATCGACGAATCCGGCGGGGCTGTCCAGATCGGAGGAGTCCGGCAGTAGATCGGGGTGCGCCCACACCCCGTCCCGGCCCTCGATCCCGGCGCTCTCGGTGAGCAGGTGCCACAGGCGCGACGCCTCGCGGACCTTGCGGGGGCGTAGTTCCAGGCCGACGAGGGTGGCGAACGTCTGCTCCGCGGGACCGCCGGTGGCGCGGCGACGGCGGAGCGTCTCGGACAGGGCGGCCACCCCGGGCAGCCGGTCGCCGAGCGCCTCGGACACCACGGTCTCCACCCAGCCCTCGATGAGGGCGAGCATGGTCTCGAGGCGTTCGAGGGCCTGCTTCTGCTCGGGCGTCGTCTGCGGTTCGAAGGCGCCCTGCTGGAGGATCTCCTCGATCTTCGACGGATCGGTCAGCGCGCTCGGGTCGATGCCCTGGGCGGCCTCCTCGATCGCGGAGAAGTCCATCCGGATGCCGCGCGCGTACTCCTCGACGGTGGCCAGCAGTCGCTGCCGGAGCCACGGCACGTGAACGTACAGGCGGTGATGAGCGGCCTCGCGTGCGGCGAGGAACACCAGGATCTCGCGATCGGGCTGCTCGAGACCCTCGCTGAACTTCTCGATCGCCGTCGGCAGCAGCGCCGACACCCCACTGGGGCCGAGCGGGAGCCCGACGTCGGTGGAGGTCAGCACCTCGGAGGAGAGCTGGCCGAGGGCCTGGCCCAGCTGAGAGCCGAAGGCCAACCCGCCCATCTGTCCGAGCATGCCCATCATCGGGCCCGCCATCTGCTTGGCCTCCTCGGGGAGGCCGCTCGCCCACATGCCCGAGATCTGTTCGGCCACCGGGTCGCACAGGCGCTTCCAAGTGTCGAGGGTGTTCTCGAGCCAGTCGGCTGCCGTCCAGGCGACCGCCTTGGACGCGCCGGCGGGCAGGGTGGTGGCGCCGTCCAGCCACACCTCCGCGAGGTGGGCGGCGTCGGCGACCGCGGTGCCGGTTCCGCTCGAGATCGGGGCCACGGAGCCGAGCTGCTGGAGGGCGAGCTTCTTGGCGAGGTCGTAATTGACAGGGCCGCTACCGCCGGTGCCCATCGCGCCACCCATGCCGCTGAGCATCTGCCCGAACTGGGTGAGCATCTGGCCGAGCTGCGTGGGGTCGAAGCCCTCGGGGGTGAAGCCGAACGGGATCCCGCCCGGACCGGGCGAACCCTCGCCGTCCCGACCCTTGTCACGGTCGGGATCGTCGTCGGAACTCGAGAAACCAAACGGCGGATTGCTCATGGCTCAACGGTACAAGGCATCGTGGGGGTTGGTGGCGGCGGAGATGACGCTCAGCGCGAACACGCCAGGCCGCCCTCTACGCTGGGCCGGGTGAATCGACGGATGGTGACCCTGGCCGCTGCGCTGGTGCCGGTGGTGGCGCTCTTCACTCTCGGGACCGCGGTGACCGTGCCGTTCGTGGCCCTCGGACCGGGACCCACCTTCAACACCCTCGGCGAGGCCGACGGCAAGCCCGTGGTCGAGATCGAGGGGACCGAGATCGATCCGACGTCGGGCAACCTGAACATGACCACCGTCTCGGTCCGTGACGGACTCAACATCTTCGAGGCCTTCGGGAACTGGATCAGTGGGCGCTACGGCCTGGTACCGCGCTCCGAGGTGTACCCGCCGGACAAGAGCAAGGACGAGGTCAAGCAGGAGAACGAGGCGGACTTCGCGCAGTCGGAGGATTCCGCGGAGCTCGCCGCGCTGCACTACTTGAACCTGCCCGTCGCGCTCGAGGTGGTCGACGTAGCCGAGGAAGGACCGGCCAAGGACGCGCTGCGGCCGGGCGACCAGCTGCTCGCCATCAACGGCACGCAGGTCAAGACTGTCGGTGAGGTGCAGCGGGCGGTTGCCGAACTCGAACCCGGCAGCGAGGTCAGCGTGCTGCTGCGTCGCGACGGCCAGGAGATGACCGTGCCGGTGACGCTCGGCGCGCGGCCGGGAGCCACGGACCACGGCTACCTGGGGATCACGCCGCAGGAGAAGCCCGAGGTCCCGTTCACCGTGGAGTTCAACCTGGCCGAGGTGGGCGGCCCCTCGGCCGGACTGATGTTCACCCTCGCGGTGATCGACAAGCTCTCGCCCGGCGAACTCAGCGGTGGCGGGTTCGTGGCCGGCACCGGGACCATCGACTCCGAGGGAGAGGTCGGCCCGATCGGCGGCATCCCGTACAAGTTGCTCGCCGCCCGCGAAGCCGGGGCGACCACCTTCCTGGTGCCGTCGAAGAACTGCGACGAGGCCCGTCAGCGGGTACCCGAGGGTCTGCGGCTGGTGAAGGTGGACAACCTCGACGGCGCGGTGTCGGCGCTCGACTCGCTGAATTCCGGCGGCGACGCGCCCGCCTGCTAGGGCCGGTTTTCGGCCCCGCGGGTCAGTCGTCGGGCGCGTCGAACGTCGCGTACAGCGCGTTCACCAGGTTCGGCGCGAGGTCCTCGTAGGTGAGCAGCTCGGGTTCGGCATCGAGGTCGTCTTCCTCCGGCTTGAGCTGGAGCACGCAGACGGACGGGCCGTCCCGCAGCACCGCGGCGATGAGCCGGGCCTCGCGGCGTTCGGGGTGGGCGTTCGCGGTGGCGCGGGCGATCTCGTCGGCGGCGTGCTCGTCGGTCACCACCGGTGCCACCGCGCTGTCGAGATCGGACTCGGCCGTCGGCGGCAACACCACGATCTCCTGCACCAGGGCGCAGCCGACGACCTCCGCGGGCCAGCTGGTGGTGGACAGGAACTCGTCGAGCGCGGGGGTGCCGCCACCGATGTCCTCCGGGAACGGCTCCTGCTCGACCGGCGTCAGCTCGGTGCCGTCCTCGAGCTGATCGATGAGGTCGGGCTCCGCGGCGGCCAGGACGGCGGTGGGGACGAGGGCGAACATCACCGGCGGTTGACCCCATCCGCCCGCGTCGACGAAGTCCGACACCTCGCGTATGCACCGGGGGAGTGCGTCGACGGAGAAGTCGGCCGGGTGGCCGTAGTACACGCCATTGCTATCGCTCACGGTCCCATCCTCCCACCCACACGTAGAGTGGTCACAACCACCGCGGCGCCTGTGCGCCGCCCGAATCACTGGAGAGTGGCACGTGGGCATGCGGCCCCCCACCGGCTTACCGTCGTTGTCCCGTCGAAGTCGAGTGCTGCTGGTATTGGCGCTCGTAGCCGCGGCACTGTTGCTGATCGGTCCCCGGCTGATCGACACCTATACCAATTGGTTGTGGTTCGGCGAGGTCGGATTCCGGACCGTCTTCACCACGGTGCTGGTCACCAGGCTCCTGCTGTTCCTGGCGGTGGCGTTGCTGGTCGGTGGGGCGGTGTTCCTGGCGTTGCTGCTGGCCTACCGCTCCCGTCCGGTGTTCGTGCCGGTCGCCGGGCCCAACGACCCGATCGCCCGGTACCGGACCACGGTGATGGGTCGGCTGAAGGCGTTCGGCATCGGCATCCCGGTCGCGATGGGTCTTCTCGCCGGACTGGTCGCGCAGTCGAACTGGGTGACGGTGCAGCTGTTCCTGCACGGTGAGTCGTTCGGTATCAAGGACCCCCAGTTCGGCCTCGACATCGGCTTCTACTCCTTCGACCTGCCGTTCTTCCGGCTCGTGCTGAACTGGCTGTTCGTTGCCGTCCTCATCGCCTTCTTCGCGAACCTGTTGACGCACTACGTCTTCGGCGGGCTCCGGCTCAGCGGCAGGGACGGCGCGCTGACCAAGGCGGCGACCGTCCAGCTCGCGTTGCTGGCGGGCACCTTCGTGTTGCTCAAGGCCGTCGGCTACTGGCTGGACAGGTACTCGTTGCTCTCGAGCAGCCGCAAGGAGCCCACCTTCACCGGCGGCAGCTACACCGACATCAATGCGGTGCTGCCTGCCAAGCTGATCCTGATGGCCATCGCGGTGATCTGCGCCCTCGCGTTCTTCGCCGCGATCTTCCTGCGCGACATCCGGATCCCCGCTATGGCCACCGCGCTGCTGGTGCTCTCCTCGATCCTGATCGGCGCCGTCTACCCGCTGGTGGTCGAGCAGTTCTCGGTGAAGCCGAACGCCGCGCAGAAGGAGAGCCCGTATATCGAGCGCAACATCCAGGCGACGAGGCAGGCGTACGGGATCACCGACGACACCGTCGAATACGTCGACTACACGGGTGTCGCGACGAAGCAGCCGCAGGATGTGCCCGCGGACGTGACGACGATCGCCAACACGCGGTTGCTCGACCCGAACATCCTGTCGCCGACGTTCACCGCGCAGCAGCAGTTGAAGAACTTCTATGCCTTCCCGAAGGCGCTCAACATCGACCGGTACGAGATGAACGGTCAGCTGCGCGACTTCGTGGTGGCGGCGCGCGAGCTCTCGCCCGCCAGCCTGAGCGGCAACCAGACCGACTGGATCAACAAGCACACCGTGTACACGCACGGCAACGGATTCGTCGCCGCGCCCGCCAATCAGGTGACCAAGGTCTCGGGGGACAGCCAGAACAACACCGGCGGTTACCCGATCTACAGCGTCAGCGACCTCAAGACGCAGCCGTCGGATCCGGCTCTGCGGGTGGACAATCCGCGGATCTACTACGGCGAGGTGATCGCCAAGTCGGACGCCGACTACGCGATCGTCGGCGCTGCGGGCGGCGAGCCCCGCGAGTACGACACGGACGACTCGAAGTACACCTACACCGGCGCCGGTGGTGTCGGGATCGGCAACTGGGTGAACCGCATGGCGTTCGCGGCCAAGTACACCGAGCGCAACATCCTCTTCTCCGGTGCGATCGGCGACGATTCGAAGATCATCTACAACCGCGACCCCCGGGACCGGGTGAACCAGGTCGCGCCGTGGCTGACCACCGACGGCACCATCTACCCCGCGGTGGTCGCGGGCCGGATGCAGTGGATCGTCGATGCCTACACAACACTCGACAACTATCCGTACGCGCAGCGCTCCTCGCTCGACGGCCTGGTCGAGGACAGCGTCGACCAGGCCACCGGACGGCTGCTGCCGAAGAAAGAGGTCTCGTACATCCGGAACTCGGTCAAGGCCACCGTCGACGCCTACGACGGAACGGTGACCCTGTACCAGGTGGACGAGCAGGACCCGGTTCTCAAGGCCTGGATGGGCGTCTTCCCCGGCACGGTTCAGCCCAACAGCGCGGTCACCGACGACCTGCGGGCGCATTTCCGATACCCCGAGGACCTGTTCAAGGTGCAGCGGGAGATGCTCGCCAAGTACCACGTGGACGACCCGAACGAGTTCTTCACGAACAACAACTTCTGGTCGGTCCCCAGCGACCCCACGGTGGAGACGGATAAGAACCAGCCGCCCTATTACGTGTTGCTCGGCAACGAGGAGACGGCAAAGCCCGAGTTCAAGCTGACCAGCCCGATGGAGGGATACAACCGGGAGTTGCTGGCCGCGTACATCTCGGTCGCGTCGGATCCGAAGGACTACGGCAAGTTCACCGTGCTGCAGTTGCCGACGGAGACGCAGACTCAGGGCCCGCAGCAGGCACAGACCGCGATGACGTCGAATCAGACGGTGGCCAGCGCGCTGTCGCTGATCAAACAGTCGAACAAGATCCAGTACGGCAATCTGTTGACGCTGCCGATCGCCGAGGGCGGCATCCTGTACGTCGAACCGTTGTACACCCAACGGAATTCGACGAATGCCTTCCCGCAGCTCACCGCGGTGCTGGTGAGCTTCACCGACACGAAGGGCATCCGCGTCGGCTATGCGCCGACGCTGGCGGAGGCGCTGGATCAGGTGTTCGGTTCGGGGGCAGCCTCTGTGGCGACCGCGCCGGGCGGGGCGGCGCCTGCGACGGATGGGGAGCAGCAGGCGCAGCCGCCGGGCGGACCGACCGCGGTCCCGCCGCCGGCACCGAGCGGTAACGTCGACGCCGCGCTGACCGAGGTCGACGCAGCGCTCGGGGCGGTCAAGACGGCGCAGCAGAGCGGCGACTTCGCGGCGTACGGTGCGGCGCTCGACCGGCTGCAGAAGGCGGTCGACGCCTACCAGGGGCTACCCAAGTAACAGCGCACGACAGCAAAGGGGCCCTGCCATCCGACCGGATGGCAGGGCCCCTTTGCTGTCGTGCGCTGGATCAGCGGGTCAGGCTCGCGAGGGCCACACCGTTGTTGGCGATCAGCTGCTGGATCTGATCTCCGAAGCCGTGCTGGTTCGCCAGGGCGACGGCGGCGTCGGACGCCTTCTTGACCTGGTCGGCGGCGGGCGCCGGGATGGTCTCGAGGGCAGGCAGGGCCGGGGCGATGACCGCGGGGACGGCCGGGATCTCGACCGGAGCGGGCGCGGGGGCGGGCGCGGGGGCCGGCTCCGGGGCAACGTCCTCGGTCGCGGTGCTCAGGTACTGACCGCACACCGGCCAGGCGCCGGGGCCCTGGCTGGCGAGGGTGTTCTCCGCGACGCGGATCTGCTCGGCCTTGGATGCGCCGTGCGGCGAGCCGCTGCCGCCGTTGGCGGTCCAGGTGCTCTGGGAGAACTGCAGGCCGCCGTAGTAGCCGTTGCCGGTGTTGGTGCCCCAGTTGCCGCCGCTCTCGCACTGTGCGACGCCGTCCCAGTTGTGGGAGGCGGCGCTGGCGGTGGCGGTGGCGAGGCCGAAGGGAACTGCGACGAGTGCGCCGGTGGCGGCAACCCATCCGAGGGCACGCGTGGTCATCTTGCGAGTCGTCATGCGGGGTGAATCCTCTCCGCGCTTGCGAACGGGCCGGCCTGGGGCGGAGTGAGTTCCTCTCGCCCGGCACACAAACACTGGCGCCGCGTCCCTGCCCCTCGAAGGTTTCGGGGTTCCGATCCCGCGGGGCAGAGTGAGCAGCGGCGGGTCGGCTTAAGCCCGGTTGTTTCGGGCCGGTGGCGACCGTACGCAACATTTTCGACACGGTCATCCCGCCGTCCGGACGTCCCCTGCACCCGAAAATCCGTGCCGGATCGAGCATTTCCGCAGGTGAGTGCGCGCCGTTGTCAACAGGATGCGTGTTCGTTATGCGTCCGTTATGTGGCTGGGATCACGGCCCATTTGTGCCTTGGGTCACCTGTTTCCGTGCTTTCCGGGGGGCGGTTTCCGGCCCCGCCGCACGCGATTTGTGTTCTGTTCCGCCGCTCGTGTAACTTCGTAAATGCATCGCGGGGTGGAGCAGCTCGGTAGCTCGCTGGGCTCATAACCCAGAGGTCGCAGGTTCAAATCCTGTCCCCGCTACCAAAGAACGAAAGCCCGGTCCTCGGACCGGGCTTTCGTCGTTTCCTGGGTTCCCGATGCGGAGACAGGTATGTACCTGGGTAGTACTCCCGTCGTCATCGGGGCCGGTAGGCGGCAGGCTGTGAACGTCTCGCCAGCCACGCCAGGGAAGGTGCTCACCCCATGAAGACCGAACAGTTGGTTCATGGTGACTACGTCGCCGCGATGTTCTCTCACGATTTCGTCGAGGGCGGCTTCGATCGGGGTGCTGTCGAACGGATCCGATGTGGTGTGTTCGAGGAGTGGATCTCCGCGGTTGCCCGATCGGGTGTGTTCTCCGACAAGGAGGTCGCGGGGGTCGTGGCGGCGTGGCGACGCGATCCGAAGTCGCTCTTGGATGCCCTTCTGCAGGACGCGGACGAGGTGACGCGCAGGCGCTACGAGTCGACCTGGGAGTCGCTGGATCGGGTTGCCGATCCGCTGGATCCGGCTGTGGTCGGGAGTGCCCCAATTCTCGTGTAGAGTTATCAGTGCAGCGCGGGGTGGAGCAGCTCGGTAGCTCGCTGGGCTCATAACCCAGAGGTCGCAGGTTCAAATCCTGTCCCCGCTACCAATGAACGAAAGCCCGGTCTTCGGACCGGGCTTTCGTCGTTTCTCGGTGATGTCGCTGTTGTGCCAGTCTTGGCCGGTGACTCAAACCTGGTGGATCATCAAGCATGTCGCCTTCGAGGGGCCGGCCCTGATCGGGACCGTGCTCAGCGCACGGGGGATCGGTTACTCGGTCTGCGAGCCCTTCGACGGAGACAGCCTCCCGGAGGCGTCCGAGTGCGCCGGACTGGTGGTCATGGGTGGTCCGATGAATGCGCTCGACGACGCCGGCCACCCCCACCTGGCGGCCGAACGCGCGCTGATCCGTGACTGCCTCGATCTCGGCGTCCCGGTGATCGGGGTGTGCCTCGGTGCCCAGCTCCTCGCGGCGGCGCTCGGGGCCAACGTATTCGAGGGCCCCACAGGAGAATTCGGTGCCGGGACGGTCACCCTCACCGATGCCGCGAAGTCGGACAAGGTCTTTGGTGGTCTCGGCGGCGAAATGCCGGTGGTGCATTGGCACGGCGACACCTTCGACCTGCCGGAGGGAGCGGTGCTGCTCGCGGGCAGCGCGTCCTATCCGCACCAGGCCTTCCGGGTCGGGGACAACGCCTACGGCCTGCAGTTCCATGTCGAGCTGACGGCTGCGGAACTGCCCGTGCTGCGCGAGCACATGCCTGCGGGCACCGCGCCCGACGCGGATCAGCTGGCGGCGATCGAAGCCGTCGGCCGGACCATCATCGGCGCATTCCTCGATTAGTCCTTCGGGGTTTCCATCTCGATCAGGACCCGCCGGAGCAGTTTTCCGGTGGCATTGCGGGGCAACTCCTCGAGGAAGACCACTTCGCGGGGCACCTTGTAGCGGGCGAGGTGCTCCTTCACGTAGGCCTTGAGCACCTGATCGTCGGGTGTGGAGTCCGGTGTCGGCACCACGAATGCCTTGAGCCGGTGGCCGAACTCGGCATCGTCGACGCCGATCACCGCCACCTCCAGCACATCGGGGCGCTCGTAGAGCAGGTTCTCGACCTCGAGGGGGTAGACGTTCTCGCCGCCCGAGACGATCATGTCGTCGTCGCGGCCGTCGACGAAGAGCAGCCCGTCCTTGTCGAAGTGCCCGACGTCGCCGGTGGCGAGCAGCCCGTTGATCCGCTCCTTGTCGCGGCCGTCGGTGTATCCGCTGAAGCTCAGTCCGCTGGAGACGAAGATCCGGCCCACCGACTCGGGTTCGGTGATCCGCACCCCCGCGTCGTCGTAGAGCTCGACGTGACAGGTCACCGGCGCTCTGCCCGCGGTGCCGGGTGCAACCGCGAGGTCGGCAGGCGTGGCGACTGTCGCAACCGCGACTTCGGTTGAGCCGTACAGGTTGTGCAGAACATGGCCGAAGGCCCCGGTGGTGCGCCTGCTCAGATCGGGGGAGATGGCGGACCCCGCGGCGAAGATGATCTTGAGGTTGGTGGTGTCGTACTTCGACAGGATCTCGGGGCCGAGGTCGATGATCCGCTGCAGCATCGTCGGGACCACGACGAGGACGTCGGCCCGTTGCTCGGCGACGAGGCGGACGCTGCCCTCGGGGTCGAACTTGCGCTGCATGACGACCGTCTGGCCGAGCGCAAGCGCGATCGCGAACTGGGACATGCCGGTGCCGTGGAAGGCGGGCGCCGCCATCACCATTGTCTGGCCGGGACGCAGCGGCACCCGGTCCAGGAACTGGGCGGATGCCAGCGGCGAGGTGCGCTCGCGCGGTGCGCCCTTCGGGGTTCCGGTGGTGCCACTCGTGAGCAACACGAAGCTGCCGTGCGTGGCCGGATGGGGGACGGCGCTGGTGGGCTGACCGGAGATGAGATCGTCGAGCGTTCGGGCCCCGTGCCCGGTGTCCTTGCCCCAGGACAGGAAGAGCCGCACGTCCGAGGGTAGGGCCGCGGCGACGTCGGCGAACTCCTCGTCGTAGACGAACGACCGAACCTGTTCGCGGGCAGCGACATCCACCAGCTGCGGGGGAGCGAAGCCGGTGTTCATCAGGACCAGCTTGGCGCCCAGCTTCGCGGCGGCGAGCATTGTGAGGACCAGGCCGCGATGGTTGCGGCACATGGCGCCCATCACCGACCCCGGAGCGATGCCGTTCGCCTCCCAGGCCCGCACCAGGGCGTTGGACTGCTGCTCGAGCTGGGCGTAGGTCAGTTGCCCGTGTTCGTCGATGATCGCGACCGCGTCGAGTCCGGCCTCGGCGTGCGCGTGGATCGGCCCGGCGAAGGGGCCGTATTTGCGGACCGCGAGGATGGCCGCGATGCCCCGGTCTACCCGGGGAAACGGGACGAGACCCGCGCGTACCATCACCCGCGCCGCCCCGAGGGTATCGATCGTCTTCGTCAGAACACCCGGCATTGGAATTTGCCCCCTGAGCCCAGAATCGATCCGGTGAGTGGATGGTCCTCAGCCTAGTGCGGGGTGGGTGCCCGGTGGCAGGTTTCGAACGGCGCGAGGGAGCGTGAAAGCGGCCGCTGTAACGAAGCGCGGGCAGAAAACCGACAGATTGGTAGGTTTCTGGTTTCGATTGAGGGGGATCTGTGATGATCACGTCGAAGCATGTGTTCATGGGTGCCGCGCCGCGGTCGCGATCGGTGTCGGTGTGGCGGCACCGGCGGCTGCGACAGCAGATCCGCTGGCGCCTGTCACGGCTTTCGCGGCGGGTGCCGCCGTCGGTGACATCGCCGCTCCGCAGGGATTGACGACCCAAACTCTGATCGCGGCGCGGAATGCGGGGCTCCCGATCTACGAAGCGGTCGCCCCGGACACCTTCTGGGTCGAACCCGGCTCTCTCGCCAGTCCGATCGTGGTCAACCTGCGCGAGACCTGGCAGGAGAATGTCGGCTTTCCGCTGATGCGGTGGGACCCGACGCCGCTGAAGTTCACCAACAGCCCGCTCGTGCACTTGCCGGACGGCGGCCCGAGCGTCGGCATCGCACTCATCACGTAGGTCCGGTGGAGTCGATCTCCATCAGATCGGCCCACGACTCGACGTTGGGGTGACGCTTGAGCAAAGCCCGCCGCTGACGCTCTGTCATCCCACCCCACACGCCGTATTCGATTGCGTTGTCGAGTGCCTCGATGCCGCACTGAACGATGACTGGGCACCGCCGACACAATGTGGCCGCCTCGCGCTGGGCGGCGCCACGAACGAACATCTGATCGGGGTGCTCGGTGCGGCACAGCGCGCGTTCCACCCAGGTGCACTGATCTGCGGGGAGTGGCGAGTCGAAGTCGCCGGGGACATTGATCCCCAGCGCCAGTCGGGCACTATTCGATGAACGCGTCACGTAGGCGAATCATGCCCTACTCGATTATCCGGATTCCCAGGGGTAATTTCGTGGAAATTGTTGTTAATCAAGCGCTTTGGGGATGCAAGACCGCTCAGTGCAATGAGTCCGCCCCCGCCGCCATTGGAGGCGACGGGGGCGGACGTTGCATGAAACAGCGTGCAGCGCAGACTACTTGAGCTCGGCAGACGACTTTCCGAGCACGCGCCTCGCCACGATCAGCTGCTGGATCTGCTGGGTGCCCTCGAAGATGTCGAGGATCTTCGAGTCACGGCCCCACTTCTCCAGGAGCGTGTGCTGCGAGTATCCGAGGCTGCCTGCCAGCTCGACGGCCTTGAGCGTGACGTCGGTGCCGGTGCGTCCCGCCTTCGCCTTGGACATCGACGCCTCGAGCGAGTTCGGCTTCTTGTTGTCGGCCATCCAGGCCGCCCGCAGCGACAGCAGGTAGGACGCCTCCCAGTCCGCCTCGAGGCGGAGGAACTCGGCGGCCGCCGCGTGCTGGTTGTAGGCGGGGGTGTCGTACGAGACCTCGACACCCGCCTCGGCCAGGATGCCGCGCAGTTCCTCGAGTGCGGCCCGGCCGACGCCGACGGCCATGGCGGCCACCAGCGGGCGGGTGTTGTCGAAGGTCTGCATGACGCCCGCGAAGCCCTGCTCCACGTTCACCTCGGGGCTGCCGAGGATGTTGTCCTTGGGGATCCGGCAGTCCTGGAGCAGCAGCACGGCGGTGTCCGACGCCTTGATGCCGAGCTTGTGCTCGAGACGCGCGACGGACAGGCCAGGGGCGTCCCGCGGCACCACGAACGACTTGATCGCGGCGCGGCCCTTCGACTTGTCGACCGAGGCCCACACCACGACGTGGGTGGAGCGCTCGCCCGCGGTCACGAAGATCTTCTCGCCGTTGAGAACCCACTCGTCGCCGTCCAGGACGGCGGTGGTGGTGACGGCCGCGGAATCAGAACCGAAGCTGGGCTCGGTGATGGCCATCGAGGCCCAGACCTTGCCGAAGCGCTCGAGCTGTTCGTCGGTCGACACCGCCGCGATCGCAGCGTTGCCGAGTCCCTGGTAGGGAATCGAGAGCATCAGGCCGACATCGCCCCACGAGGTCTCGAGCGCGTTCAGCAGTGCGGCCATGTTGCCGCCGTTGGAGTTTCCGAGCAGCTCGGTGGAGGCCTCCGACCGGCCACCGGCAGCGCCACCGACGTCACCGCCCGAGTCGTTGAGGCCCTCGATCATGGCCGCCATGGTGTCGAGTTCGACGGGGTACTCGTGCTCGGCCAGATCGTACTTGCGCGAAATGGGCCGGAAGATCTCCGCTGCGACCTGGTGTGCCTGGTTCGCAGAGGCTTTGAGCTTCTTGGGAAGTTCGAGGTTGATCATCAAAGTCTCCTAGTGGACAGCAGCGGCGTCAGATGAGGACGATGCCCTCGGCAACGCCGATGGCTCGCAGGTCGCGGTACCAGCGCTCGACCGGGTGCTCCTTGGTGAAGCCGTGGCCGCCGAGCAGCTGCACACCGTCGAGGCCGATCTGCATGCCCTTCTCCGAGGCGAGCTTGCGGGCCAGCGCCGACTCGCGCGCGAAGGACAGACCCTGCTCGGCGCGGGAGGCGCCGCGGAGGGTGACCAGTCGCAGGCCGTCGAGCTCGATGGCGATGTTGGCGACCATGAAGGCCACCGCCTGGCGATGGCTGATCGGCTCGCCGAACGCCTCGCGCTCGTTGACGTAGGGGATCACGTAGTCCAGCACGGCCTGGCTGGTGCCGACCGCCATCGAGGCCCAGCCGAGGCGGGCCAGGCGGATGGCGTTGGCGTAGTCGGCCGCACGCTGGGCGGCGTCGCCGTCGCCGAGGATGGCGGATTCGGGCACCGAGACGTCGGTGAGGATCAGCCGGCCGAGGCCGGCCGCGCGCAGTCCCATGCTGGGATCCGCCTCAACGACGAGGCCCTTGGCGTCGGACTCGACGATGAAGAAGGCCTGCTTGCCGTCCAGCTCGGCCGCGACGATGAACAGCTCGGAGTCCGCGGCGGCGGGCACGAAGGACTTGACGCCGTTGAGCTTGTAGCCGCTGGGCGAGCGAACCGCCTTGGTCTGCAACGCGAACGGGTCGAACAGCGCGCGGGGCTCGTTGACCACAACTGCCGCGTTCGGCACCTTCTCGCCGGTGAAGGCCGGGAGGTAGGTCTGCTGCTGGCTGTCGGTGCCCCACTGGGTCAGGGCGACCGCGACGCCGCTGGGCGCGAGGATCGGCAGCGCCAGGCCCATGTCGCCGTGCGCGAGCGCCTCGGCGACGAGGGAGTTGGTGACCGCGCCGCGCTCGCTGGCGGCGCCGTCGAGCTCCTCGGGCACGTTGATGAGGGTGATGCCGAGCTCCGCGGCGCGCGCGACCAGGTCGGCGGGCGAGGCGGCGGCCGCGTCCGCGTCGTGCGCGGCGGGGCGCAGGATCTCGCCCGCGAAATCGCGGACCGTCTCGACGATCATCTTCTGCTCGTCGTTCGGGGTGATGTCGAAGTAGTCGGCGTTCTTGGCCTCGGCCGTGGGCAGACGCTTCGGCTGGCCGCCGCCCGAGACCTTCGTGAACGTCCTGGTCGCAGCTCCGAGCGTCTTGAAGCCGGTCTTGGTGCCCTCGTAGGTGACCCGGTCGATGGTCTGGCGGAGGTTGTACTTCTCGGCGAGCTCCGAGCCGGTGATCTTGGTGAGCACCCGCATGGCTGCTCCCATCGCGTCCCGCTTCACCGGGTTCAGGCCTACGGCGGAGGTGTCGCGGGGCTCACGCTTGGCGCCGTTTGCTCTCACAACGCTGTCTTGCTTACTCATGATCACCAGTTTCTCGGTGTTCGGTCGTGGACACCCGTTATCTTACTCCGGAGTAAGATAGGAAGTCGAGAATTTCATCAGAGTGATCACGGTCACCAGCCCGGTCTCCCATTCCGCGGTGACCGCGCTTGATCGTCGATACCGCCCGCGACCAGGCTGGGGGCATGGCGGACAACCAGGCCATCGCGATCGTGGACCCGCATGTGCATCACTGGCTGCCGTCGAGACGGCCGTGGTACCCGCTGATGCAGCAGCGGGGCGACGCGAGGCCCTCCACGCTCGGTGACCTGCGCCGATTGGCACACGACTACACCGCGGCCGACTACCTCGTCGACACCGCCGGCTATGAGGTCCGCGCGATCGTACATGTCTCGGCCGTCAGCCGAACCGGAACACATCTCGACGAACTGGAGTGGATCGGGGAGCTCGCACGCGCGGACGGTTGGCCCGCTGCGGCGATCGGCACCGTCGACCCCGCCGCCGGCTGGCCCTCGATCCGGGCCGACCTCGACACGCAGCGACGCAACCCGCTCTTCCGTGGGATCCGGGTGCTGCGTGGGCTCCGCCCTGATTCCGAGGTGACCGTGCCGCTGCTCGACTACCTGCGGCGGCACTCGCTGGTGTTCGACCTCGTCGCGCATCCCCGCTCCATGCCGGGCTGGTCCGAGGTCCTGCGCGGCCACGAGAACCTGGCCGTGGTGCTCGAGCACGCCGGATGGCCCATCGCCGCAGCGGATTTCGATGAGTGGTCGGCCGCGCTCGGTGTGCTCGGTGAGCGCGCGAACGTGCAGTGCAAGATCTCGGGGCTGGGCATGGCGCTGCACACCCTGGACGGGGCGGCCCAGCGGCCGTGGGTGCTTCGGTGCCTGGAGGTCTTCGGTCCGCGGCGGGCGATGTTTGCGAGCAACTTCCCGGTGGACCGCATGTACGGCGAGTTCGACCGGCTGTACGACGGATACCGGGCAGCGGCGGCGCAATTCGATGCCGACGCTCGGTCCGCGCTGTTCGAGACGAACGCGCGGCGCGTCTACGGCCTCCTCCCCAGGTAGGAGGTTTCCGACCATCGGCTCACCTACCGTTGAGTCGTGATCGAGATCCGACCGCGTCGCGACCTGCGCCCGCTGGTGCGCTGTGCGCCCCTGGTCCTGGTGCCGCTGATGCTGCTCGCGAGCGACTTCCCTGGCGAGTACCAGGTGCCTGCCGGTTACTGGCTGCTGTCCGTGGCCGCGGCCGCGGTCTTCGTCGTGGGCGACCGGTGGCCGCTACCCGTCTCTGTCGTGCTGTCCGCGCTGGCGGTTCCGCTGTTCGCCGCGGACGCGTGGGGGCTGTCCGAGCTGGTCCCGTATCTGGGGGCGGTGTCGCTGGCCGAGGTCGCGATGCGCACACATCGGACCTGGCAGGTGGTCACGGCGACCGCGTGCTGGACCGGTGCGGTGCTAGCCGGGATCTGGGTCGACAGCCACACGGACTTCTGGCGCCCCGCGACCGCGGTCTCGACGGTGGCGTATGTGGGCCTACCCCTGCTGCTCGGGCTGTACCTGCGTGCGCAACGGGACCTCGCGGTGACCTACCGGGCGCAGGCAGCGTCGGCCGAATCACGCAGGGCCGAAGCCGAACTCCACGCGAGGACCGCCGAACGCAGTGCGCTGGCGAGGGAACTGCACGACCTCGTCGCGCACCACATGGCATCGATCGTGCTGCGGATCGGGGTCGCGCGGCACGTGCTCGCAGATGCGGACCCGCGGGTACACGAGGTGCTCGACGACGTGCACGCGACGGCCTCCGATGCGCTCTCCGACATCCGCAGGCTGCTGGTGGCGTTGCGGGATCCGGCGCTGGGCGAGGTCGCGCTGGTCGAGTCCGACGCGGTGCCGACGGAGATCGAGGCCGCGATCGAGCGCACCCGGGCGGCGGGGTTCACGGTTTCCTCGGAGGTGGACCAGGACCTCCGCGGGCTGGACGCGATCGGCAGGCTCACGTTGCTGCGGGTGGTGCAGGAATCGCTGACCAATGTCATGAAGCACGTGGACCCTGGCGGGGCGGTCGCGGTGACGGTGGCACACCGAAGTGCGGGAATCGCCGTCCGGGTCACCGACTCCGGCCATGATGCGGGCGTCCCGAATCCGGCCGGGCACGGGATCATCGGGATGGGGGAGCGCGTCGAACTCGTCGGCGGCACCCTCGACGTCGGCCCCACCGAGCGGGGGTGGGAGGTCGATGCCTGGCTCCCCGGCGCCGCCGTCACGGCAGCGGAGGGGGAGAAGTGATCCGATTGCTGATCGTCGACGACCAGCGCCTGGTCCGCGCCGGGCTGCGGATGCTGTGCGAGTCGACCGAGGACCTCGAGGTGATCGGCGAGGCGGCGAACGGGGTCGAGGCGGTCCGGCTGGCCGCCGAGCTGTCTCCGGACCTGATCCTGATGGACCTGCGGATGCCGGGACTGGACGGCATCGAGGCGACCCGCCAGATCCTGGGGTCGCGGCCGCAGGCAAAGGTGCTGGTGCTCACCACCTTCGACGACGACGATCACCTCTATCCCGCGCTGGCGGCGGGGGCGGCGGGATTCCTGGTCAAGGACACCGCGCCCACCGATCTGTTGAGCGCGATCCACCGTATCGTCGACGGCGACATGCTGTTCTCACCCGACTTGTTGCGCCGCCTGGTCGATCGCGCGCTCGAGACCGGCCCGCAGCCGTCCGGGGACGCGGGCGTCGCGCTGACGGCACGTGAGCAGGAGGTGCTGGCCCTCGTCGGTGACGGGCTGAGCAATCAGGAGATCGCCGACCGACTGCACCTCGGGGTGACGACCGTGAAGACGCACATCGCCAACCTGATGGACAAGACCGCCTGCGACAACCGCGTCCGGCTGGCGGTCTACTCGCACAAACTCGGCTGAGTCGCGGCCCACAAACCTGCACACAACCTTCACAACTCCTGCCGGGCATCCCCACACCCGGCCCATACAGTCGATGCATGACCCAGCGAAGAGTGCTCGTCGTCGACGACGAACGCACGATCTCCGAGTCGATTGCCGCGCGGTTGCGCGCGGAGGGGTACGAGGTCGAGACGGCGGCGGACGGGCCGGGCGCGGTGTCCGCGTGCGCGAGCTTCGACCCGGACGCGGTGGTGCTGGACGTCATGCTGCCTGGCTTCGACGGGCTCGAGGTGTGCAGGCGTATCCAGGCCACCCGGCCGGTTCCGGTGCTGATGCTGACCGCCCGCGCCGACGAGACGGACATGGTGATCGGGCTCGGGGTGGGCGCGGACGACTACCTGAGCAAGCCTTTCAGCATGCGGATCCTGGTCGCTCGAGTGGCCGCGCTGCTGCGCCGTTCCGAGCGTGCCGTGCCGGAGCAGCCCGAGACCCTCGCCATCGGCGAGGTGACGATCGACCTCACCGCTCGGCGGGTCCGGCTCGGATCCGAGGAGGTCCACCTGACCCGGACCGAGTTCGACCTGCTGGCGCACCTGGCCCTGCGGCCGCGCGCGGCGATCGCCCGCGAAACGCTGCTCGAACAGGTCTGGGGCTGGGGCGAGTCGGCCAGTAGTCGCACCGTCGACAGCCATGTGAAGGCGTTGCGCCGCAAGTTGGGCGGCGACATGATCCGCACCGTGCACGGGGTCGGTTACGCGCTGGAGGTGCCGAGGTGAACTGGCCGAGGCCGCTGGACCCGTTGCGTTCGTTCAAGGCCAAGACCGGCCTGCTGGTGGTCGCCTCGCTGTTCCTCGCCTCGCTGACCTTCTGGATCACCGCGCAGTGGCAGTTCCGGTTCGCGTTGCTCGCGGCCCTCCTCGCCGCGCTCGCGGTGACGCAGGTACTCGCGCACGGCATGACGTCGCCGCTGCGGGAGATGACCGCCGCGGCGCGGGCGATGGCGACCGGCGACTATTCGCGCCGGGTGCGTTCGACGTCGCGGGACGAGATCGGCCAGCTGGCGACGGCGTTCAACCAGATGGCGGAGGACCTCGAGGCCGACGACCGATACCGCCGTGAGCTGATCGGCAACGTCTCACACGAGCTGCGGACCCCCATCGCGGCCCTGCAGGCGGTGCTGGAGAACGTGGTCGACGGCGTCGAGACGGCCGATCAGCAGACGATGCGGTCGGCGCTCGCCCAGACCGAACGGCTGGGCAGCCTGGTGGCGGACCTGCTGGATCTGTCCAGGCTGGAGGGTGGCGCGGTGCCGTTGCAGCGCACCACCTTCGAGATCGAGCCGTTCCTGGACGAGGTGATCCGGCAGGCCGCAGGCCCCAGCGGTCCGTTGCCTGCCCTGGTGGAGGTGACACCGGCGGGGCTGCGCGCCGTCGCGGACACGGCCCGACTCCATCAGGTGATCACCAACCTCCTCGACAACGCGGCGCGGCACGGTTCGCCGGATGCGCCCGTGCGGGTCCGGGTCCGGATCGACCAGGACTCGGGCCAGCTGATCCTGGACGTGCACGACGACGGCCCCGGCATCCCCGTGGCCGACCGGTCCCGGGTGTTCGAGCGCTTCACCCGCGGCGGCGCGCAGGACGGCGGGACCGGCCTCGGCCTGGCGATCGCACGCTGGGCGGTCGAGCTGCACAGCGGCCGTATCGAGGTCCTCGACACGGGTCCGGGCTGCTGCATCCGGGTGTCGATTCCACAGACCTAGCGCAACCAACAAGACGAATTCCCTTGGGGGTCCGGCCTTCCCGGCCGGTCCCGTGATGACGCCTGCCCGCGTGCCGGGTGGGCGCGGATCAGGAGGACCAGATGAGCGCAGAGACGATGAACCGAGCGATGACGGCGGCGCGCCCCGAAATGGTGCGGGGCGGCCGCCCTTGGCGCTGGCCACGCGGGATGTGGCGGCAGGACCACACGTCGATGGCCCCCCGCGCGACCCTGGCCGCTGCACTGGGTGCCGGCGCCATCGCCACCCTCACATTGCAGGTGACGGTGGTGAGCATCGCCTACCTCCTGACCGGAGTGGCGGTGGCGGCGACCGCATTCGCGACCGTTCGTCCGCGTCCGACGGGGCTGCAGATCGGCGCGGCCCTCGGCGCCCTCGCCCTGCTCGCGGTGGCGGCGGTGCGCGGCGCCGAGTGGCTGATCACGCTGTGCGTCGTGGCGAGCTGGGTCGTCGGATCGGTCGCCCTTGTCGGCGGCTGGACGTGGACGGGCCTCGCGCTGGCGTCGACCGCGGTCTGGCTCACCCCCGTGCGGGTGAGCGGCTGGGTGCGGCGTGGCCGCGCCCGGCTACGGACCGGGCGGGGGGTGAAACCGGGACGGGTGCTCGCCGTGACGGCGATCAGCGTCGTGCTGATCCTGGTGTTCGGTTCGCTCTTCGTCAGCGCGGATCCGGAGTTCGCCGAGCTGTTCGGCGCCGTGGTTCCCGACGTGCAGGTGACGAATCCGGTGGGCCGCCTGATTCTCGGCTTTCTCGTCGTGGGCACCGCCCTCGCGGGGGCCTACCTGCGGCGACGGACCCCGCGATTCGATGCACTGGCGCCCCGGCCCGGTCGCCCGGTCGCGCGGTGGGAATGGGCGGTGCCGCTGGCGCTGCTGGACCTGCTGTTCGTCGTTTTCGTCGCGGTGCAGGTACGGGTGCTGTTCGGCGGGGACGACCATGTGCAGGACACGGACGATCTGACCTACGCCGATTACGCGCGGCAGGGCTTCTGGCAGCTCACCGCGGTCACCGTCCTGACCCTGGCCGTCATCGCGGTCGCCGTCCGGAAGGTGGATCGGCGGGACTCGGGGGACCGGTTGAGCGCCCGCCTGCTCCTCGGGGCGCTCTGCGTCCTCACCCTCGTGATCGTCGCGTCGGCGGTGCATCGGATGTCGCTGTACGAGAACGAGTTCGGCTTCACCCGGCTGCGCGTGGGCGTGATGGCGACTGAGCTGTGGCTGGGTGTGGTCTTCGTGTTGCTGATGGTGGCCGGGGTGCGGATGTCGGCGCGGTGGCTGCCGCGGGCGGTGCTGGCTTCGGTGGCGGTGGGGTTGCTCGGGTTCGCCGCGCTCAATCCGGATGGCTACATCGCGGAGCGGAACGCGCAGCGGTACGCCGACACGGGGGACATCGACGTCGGGTACCTGCGCGGCCTGTCCGTCGATGCGGTGCCCGCCCTCGACCGGCTGCCAGAGCCTGCACGCTCGTGCGCGCTGCTCGGGATGGACGTCGACGACGACACGGCGTGGTTCGAGTACAACAACGCGCGGTCGCGTGCGCGCGAGATCCTGCGGGCGAGGCCGGTAGGGGAGTGCACCGACCTTTTCTCGCTGGGCTAGGTCCAGGGCGGGATGGGCCGCTTGACCCACATGATCTTCTCGTCGGCGTGCGCCGGGGTGGCCTGCGGGTGGTCGGGGTTCGCCGCGGCCCATGTCGACTTCTGGTCGAGCAGGTCGGCAACCACGGTCCAGGTCTCCCTGGTGCTCGGCGGATTCGCGCCCGCTGCCCTCGCGAGCTTGCGCAACCGGTCGTCGGGCAGGTCGAGGAGCTCGGCTCCGCTGATGGCCCGGTCCCACGCGAACCGGGCCAGTTCGGTGGCCTTCTCGCGCCGCTTCCGGTCGGCCGCGTCGGTGTGCGCGAAATCGACCTCGTCCGGTTCCATCAGGCCTCCCAACCGCTAGCCGCCGTGCCCCTGGTGTGACATGTCCATGTCCATCGCCATCGGAGCGGGCTTCTGACCCGGTTCGAGGACGAGGAACTGCCCCATCATGCCCTGATCCTCGTGCAGCAGCAGATGGCAGTGGTACATGTACGGAAAGGTCGGGTCGGAGTACTCGGTGAAGCGCAGCGCCAGCCGGAACCGGACGCCCGGCGGCGTGTAGACGGTGTCCTTCCAGCCGGCCAGTGCCGGGGGCGGCGGGCTGCCGTCGATGTCGATGATCTGGAACTGCACGTCGTGCACGTGGAAGTTGTGCGGCCAGTTGTCGACATTGCGCACCGTCCACACCTCGGTGGTGTCGACGGTGGGGGAGAAGTCGATGCGGTTCATGTCCATCTGGGCGCCGTTGATCATGAACCACTGGAGCTCGAAGCTGCGCTCGGCGGCCGCACCCGTGGGGTCGAGCCGTGCGATGGTCGCCAGCGATGCGGGTAGTGCGGGTGAGCCGGTCGGGTTCTCGCCGGGTCGCAGTTCGAGGACGTCGAAGCTCTCCTGCACGCCGAATGCGGCCGCGTCGCCGCGGTCGAGTCCGGCGTGGTCCTCGTGGGGCAGCGCGCGCAGCAGCGCGTTCGAGCCGTTCACGGCCACCACGATCTCCGCCCGCTCGCCGGGGCTGAGCCGGACCCGGGTGAGCGGCACGGGCGCCGCAAGCAGGCCGCCGTCGCTCGCGACCAGGTGGAACTCGCGATCGTCGGCGAAGCCGAGGTTGTACATCCGGCCCGAGGAGCCGTTGAGGATCCGCAGCCGAACCCTCTCGGTGCTGACCGGCAGGTGGGCGCCTGCGATCCCGTTGGTGACGATGGTGTCGCCCAGCAGTCCGATGTCGGTGGGGTCGGACTCGTCGAGGGTTCCGTCGGCGGTGAAGCGCTTGTCCTGGATGATCAGCGGGATGTCGTCCACCCCATAGGTCTTGGGCAGGTCGACGGCGTCGGTGACCTCGTCGTCGACCAGGAACAGTCCGGCCAGGCCGCGGTAGACGTGCTTCTCGGTGGAGCCGTGCGGGTGCGGGTGGTACCAGAGGGTCGCGCCCGGCTGGTTCACCGTCCATGCCGGCTCCCAGCGGGCGCCGGGCTCGATGGTCTGGTGCGGACCGCCGTCGAAGCGGGCGGGCACGTGCATCCCGTGCCAGTGCACCGTGGTCGCCTCGGGCAGGCCGTTGTCGATGGTGAACGCGACCGACTCGCCGCGGCGGGCGCGGATGGTCGGACCCAGCATCGAACCGTTGAACCCCCACGTCGCGGTCGACTTGCCTGCCACGATCTCCGAGCTGCCCGCCCCTGCGGTGAGGGTGAAATGCCGCGCACCCGCCCCGTCGGTCGTAGCGGTCGCGAGCGGAGGGATGGGCAGCGGCCGGGAAGAGGCTCCCGCCGGACTCGGCCGGCCGGCAGCGCATCCGGCGGACAGGGCGATCGGGGTGGCGGCGAGCCCCATCAGGAAGGCGCGCCTGGAGACGACGTTCATGCCCTCGAGTCTTCGGGGCGGGGGAGCGCGTGCCGCCCGCCCGGAGGCCGGGGTTTCGGCGATTCGGCTCCTCCCAGCGGGCCTTGTGCGGGCAGTCGTGCTGTGTTACCGCGCGATGCCCGTGCCGGTGTGGCATCGTTCTGTCATGCCGGTCATCGCCCAGATATTCGCTGGTCTCGCTGCTGCGCTACACGTCGTGATCTTTGCCATGGAGAGCGTGTGGTGGACGCGCCCGGAGGTCTGGAAACGCTTCGGACTGACCAGCCAGCAGGACGCGGATGTCGCCCGTCCGTTGGCCTACAACCAGGGTTTCTACAACCTCTTCCTGGCGATCGGCATCGTTGTCGGCCTGATCATCGGGGGCGCCGCCGGGCACGCCATCGTCGTCTTCTGCTGTGTGTGCATCGTCGGTGCCGCGGTGGTACTCGCATCGACGGGCGCAAAGTACCTGCGGCCGGCGGTGGTTCAGGGGATCACCCCGCTGCTCGCGCTGATCACCGCGGCCGTGTTCTAGAACGGCGGGGGTTGATGGCGGAGACGTTCGCCCAGGATCGCGAGGTGTTCGGCGTGGTGGGCGCGCAGTTGTGCGCACCGCGCGAGGTGGCCGGGGTCACTGATGGTGGCGAGTTCCGGGAGCGTCGGGGGTAGGTCGGTGGGCTGCATGTGGGTTTCCCACCAGGTCAGTTCGTAGATGCCGGGGTCGGGTGGTTCGGGCGGCGGCGGTGCGGGTGTCGGCTTCGAGGTCGGCCGCGCTGCGGGTTTCTTGGTGCGGGCGCTGGGTCGTTGCTCGACCGGCAGGGGCAGGGTGACCCCGATTGCGCCGTGTTGGCCGATCCAGACGATGACGTCGCCGTCGAGGCGGACGACGCGGAAGAGTCGGTCGGTCTTGGCCTGGTGGTGCCAGATGCAGGCGGGTTCGCCGTTGCTCTCCACGGTCCAGCCGCCCGCGAGGGGGTTGTCGGGGTCGAACTCGACGATGTGGTCGAACTGGCAGTCGCGGGCCTTGACGGTGCAGCCGGGGAAGGTGCAGGTGTCGTACTTGTCGAAGACCGCGGTGCGGACGCTGTTGCTGGGCCGGTAGGTCAGGGCTCCGCGGGGTGGGTGGGCGTATCCGCCGTGCCCGTCCGGGTATTGGCCGTCGAGCAGGGCGGGGTTCGCGGTGATCGCGTCGAGAATGTCGGTGATCCGCGGCCCTCGTGGGTTCGTGTCCGGTGATGGCCTCGGTGAGTCCTGCCGCGGCGGCAGTTGCCCCGCGGTCCTGCGTCGGAGGCGGTAGCGGGTCGGGACTCCAGGTGTCGGGTTCGAGACAGAGCTATCCCCTGGGTTGGGTTCCCCTGACTCGCTGTCGGACTTCGGTTCTCGTGGCAGTTGGCCGTCGCGGCGTCCCTCAGCGGCTTTGTCGCAGGCAATCTCGCCGCCGCTGACTCCGTCGTCATTGCCGTTGGTGTCGCCACCGCAGTAGCTGTCGCCCGCGCCCCCATCGCCCACAGAGCCGTTTCGTTCGGCATCGATGCGCCTTGCATCGGTGATCACCGCCTGCCACGTCGCATCCCCGGCGAGCAACCTCGCCAACTCCGGATCGATCGGCCCGTGACCCTCCACATGCCCGGGATGATCCGCCAACCGCAGCAGACTCTCCAGATCGATATGGATATGCACCTCGGGTTTCGGCCGCTCGGTGCGCGGCAAATGCGCGGTCGGACAGTCATCGCGTCCACACAGGCAGTGCAGATAGCTCTCGCCGTGCACCAGCGCCATGAACGCATCCGTGCGCAGGTTGTCGACGGTGCGGGGATCCTCCCGGCAGACCGTGCCGGCCATCTCCTGGACGAGCGATTCGAGGGTCCGGCCCTCCGCCGCCGTCAGTGTCGCATATACCTGGGCCATGCCGTGCAGGTCCGCGGTCACCGACACCCGACGACAGTGACGCTCACGCCGCCTGCGGAGTTCCTCTGCCTCGGTGGGGTTGATGCGGATCAACTCCCGCATCACCTCCGCTACGAGTTTCTTCGGCGTCAAATACAGCGCGGCGTCCGCGAGGTGGCCTTCCATCCGTTCGAGGGTGGCATCGGAGATCTCCGCGGTCGCCTCGACGATCGCGAACACCCGCGGAAAGTCCACCCGCCCTGACACGAACACCTCACGAATCAACGGCAGCCGCAGATCCAACGCATTGCCCACCGCCACATACCGTTCCGCCGTGAACGCACTCACCCCCAACGCCAGCGAGGTCTCCATCTCCGCCGACCGACCGGCCCGGTAAGCGAACTCCTCCCCGAACAGATCAACCTCGGATGCGAACTGCCGCCGCGCAAACGACGCCGCCGTCAACACCTTGTGCGCCGCGGCGATGTTCTCCGCCCGCCCGTACTCCCGCAACGCCGACAGAGCCGCGGCACCGTCCTCGAAATCCACCGGGCGCTCGACGGCGCGGGCGCCCTCACCTGCGGCGCCACCCCGAAACCCCCCGGTATCGAACATGTGTACGAGTCTACGTGTGACCACCGACAAGATGATTCCGAGGGGGATTCAGTCGGGAGTGCCTCGATCTATCACTCGAAGTACCTGTTCTGGGGTATGTCCTGGCCAAAAGGCGTGCATCGCCCATGTGGCGCCGGCCGTGCTGAGTGCCTCGAGGTCGACGCCAGGACGAGCTACCACTGCGATATCGAACGACCCAGACGAACCACGCACGGTCTCGATTCTCTCCACGATGCGCGCAACCCCTGCCGCATCTGTTTCGAGTGGGAAGATTCCGTCGTATCGTGCGGCTCGCTCTATCGGGCGGCCCGAAGTGCGCTCGGTACCGAACCACAGCGGAATCCGTGGCTGCTGGACCGGCCGGGGGCGGATCTGCACGTTTTCTGCCACCAGGAGCCCACGGTGGGTGACGGTCTCGCCGGCCCACAATGCGGCCAGAACTTCGGCGCCTTCATCGAGCGCTCGGCCACGCTGACGAGGATCGGCGACGTCACCGAAGGCCGAGTACTCTCGCCCGGCATCGCTGCCTGTGCCCAACCCCACGATCAGTCGGCCACGACTCAGGTGGTCGAGGGTCACCGTCTCGCGTGCCAGTTTGATCACCCGCCGTCGTGGCAGTGGTGTCACCATCGGCCCCAACTTGATTCGGCTGGTGACTGTTGCCGCAGCGGCCAGTACCACCCAGGGATCCGCGATCGCCCACTCGCCCGCTATGGGACTCAGGACGTGATCCCAAACGAAAAGCCCATCCCAGCCCGAATTCTCAGCGGCCTGTGCAATGTCGGTGATCGCGTGCGGGTCAGCCAGTGCGCCGAAGAGCGGCACGTAGATTGCATGACGCATCGTCGAACCATAGCGCCGCTGTGCCCACAATCGGATGGGTCTGCGCAGTTGTGAGTGCGACCATCCAGCCTGACCTACGGGTTGTACTGTGAGCCATGCCATTCCCAGCTCGTCGAGCGCTCCGCGTAGGGGCCTTGACGCTCACGGCGATTTTCGGGGCGGGTCTGCTCTACACAATGCTTGTCTACCGTAGTGTCAACGTCTTCACTCCGCCAGAAAGAATCGAGTCACTCGGCAGGACCTACCTTCTTGGCAACACAGAGTTCAGTCGCGAGGAACTTGATCAGCGGTACGGCCCCACTCACACCGAGGCCTGGACGCTCGAGCGAGCGGGCTTCTTGCCGCCCGTGCACGGTATCTATCAGTGGCAGAACGATGAAGTCCGCGGTGAGGCCACGACGAGCGCCTTCCTGAAGTGGGGCGATCGATACATCGCCTACTCGCTCTCGGGTGGCCCCTGAGCTACTCGGTGCCCGACTGTCCCAGGCGCTCCAACACCGCGTCGTGCAGCAGGCCGTTGCTCGCCACCGCGCTGCCGCCGTGCGGGCCCGCGCTGCCGTCGAGCGCGGTGAAGCGTCCGCCCGCCTCGCGCACCAGGATGTCCAACGGTGCCAGGTCCCACAGCGAGACCTCGGGTTCGGCTGCGATCTCGAGCGCGCCCTCGGCCAGGAGGCAGTAGGAGTAGAAGTCGCCGTAGCCGCGGACCCGCCACACCTCGTCGGTGAGTGCGATGAACTGGTCGCGGATCCCGCGGTCACGCCAGCCGCTCAGGCTCGCGAAACTCAGGCTCGCGGACTCCAACCGGTTCACTGCGGACGTCGAGATCCGAGTGGGCTCACCGCCATCGAACGACGCGAAGGCGCCCGTACCCTCGGCGGCCCACCAACGTCGCTTCAATGCCGGTGCGCTGATGACGCCGACCACCGGAACCCCGTCCTGCAGCAGCGCGATCAGCGTGGCCCATACCGGAACTCCGCGGACGAAGTTCTTGGTGCCGTCGATCGGGTCGACCACCCACTGCCTGCCCTCGAACGTCGCGTCGCCGCCGAACTCCTCGCCGAGGACCGCGTCGTCCGGCCGCTCCGCCGCCAGCACCGCCCGGACCGCCCGCTCGACCGCGAGGTCCGCGTCCGAGACCGGGGTGAGGTCGGGCTTGTCGTCGACCTTCAGGTCGAGCGCGCCGAAGCGGGCCATGGTGATGGTGTCGGCCTCATCGGCGATGCGCAGTGCGAGTTCGAGATCGGTCACGGCGAAGACGGTACTCGACCCGGGTCCGGACTTCCTCGGCGATTCACCGCGCATTCAGCGCGAGTCGGGCGGCCGTTTCGCCGTGACTGTGACGATCGGGCTCGTGATGCTGACACGGCGCAGTGTTCTCTTCGGAGGTGGCGCGCTGGCGAGCCTTGCCGCGGCAGAATTCCTCGGTATGACCGCGCCCGCGCCCGGCCCACCTGCCCAGCCGATTCCGAAGCCGTCGACGGCCGTCTGGTTCGACGTTATCTCCGACATCCAGGGCGACCTCACCGACCTCGACCGTGCGCTCGACGGACTCGCGGCGTTCGGCCGGGCGGACGCGCTACTCGTCAACGGGGATCTCACCCCGAACGGCCGCGAGCACGAGTACGAGGAATTGTTCGACCGGCTGCGCCGCAGCGAGCATCCGGCCGCGCTGTACACGATCGGCAACCACGAGTTCTACAACGGTGAATCGAGTGAGGTATCGGTCGCGCGGTTCCTGCGGTACTCGGCGATGCCGGGGCTGTTCTCCGCGCACGAGGTCGGCGGGGTTCCCGTGATCCGGCTCGGCACGACGGACGGCAGCGAGGCGAGTGGGCACTGTGTGATCCTCGGCCGCACCCAGCTGGACTGGCTGCGGGACACCCTCGAGGAGCGCCCGCGCGAGCGCCCGGTGCTGGTGATGAGCCATCACGCGCTGCCGGGCACGGTGTCGGGGACGTTCACCGATCAGCTCACCCAGGCGCCGAAGATCTACAGCGGTGACTATGCGGAATCCGACGAGCTGCTGGCTCTGCTCGCCGGGTTCCCCAACGTGCTGTTGCTGAGCGGCCACACCCATTGGAGCCTGTATCGCGAGGACTGGCTGACCAGGCGGACCGTGCCGGGCGGGCACCCGGACGGGTTCGCGGCGGTCAACACCGGCGCAGTGCAGACCGGATTCGGCCCGGACGGCCGCGGCGGCGAGGAGCCCGTCGACCGGAACGAGAACCAGGGGCTGCGGATCGAGGTGGACGGGCCGACCGTCCGGGTCCACGCGCTCGACTTCCGGCGGAACGCGGTGATCC
This sequence comes from Rhodococcus sp. PvR099, assembly GCF_017833315.1. Taxonomy (NCBI): domain Bacteria; kingdom Bacillati; phylum Actinomycetota; class Actinomycetes; order Mycobacteriales; family Nocardiaceae; genus Rhodococcus; species Rhodococcus sp. PvR099. The sequence goes on from NZ_JAFIBV010000001.1 coordinate 31,768, forward strand.
GGACGGCGGAGTTCCGCGTCGACGGCCGGCCCGGCCCCGTGGTCGTCGCGTCGCCGGGCTGGCCCGGCGCGGTCACCTGAGGGCGACCGCGGCGGCAATCGCCTGCGGGCACCGGTAACCTTGATTCTTGTGCATCCCGACGTTTCCGCAGACCTGGCCGAGCTCAACACCACCCTCACCACCGTCGAGCGGGTGCTGGACGTCGAGGAGCTGCGCCGGCGCATCGACGAACTCGAGCACCAGGCGGCAGATCCGGAGTTGTGGAACAACCAGGAGCACGCCCAGCAGGTGACCAGCCAGCTCTCCCACGCACAGTCCGAGCTGCGCCGGGTCGAGGGCCTGCGTGGACGCCTCGACGACATGCCGGTGCTCTACGAGCTGGCCGAGGACGAGGGTGCCGACGCCGTCGCCGATGCCGACACCGAGCGTGCGTCGCTGCGCGAGGACATCGCGGCGATGGAAGTCAAGACCATGCTCTCGGGTGAGTACGACGAGCGCGACGCGCTGGTCAACATCCGGTCCGGCGCGGGCGGCATCGACGCCGCGGACTGGGCCGAGATGCTGATGCGCATGTACATCCGCTGGGCCGAGAAGCACGGCTACGGCGTCGAGGTCTACGACGTCTCCTACGCCGAAGAGGCCGGCATCAAGAGTGCGACCTTCGCGGTCAAGGCGCCCTACACGTACGGAACACTCTCCGTGGAGATGGGCACCCACCGCCTGGTGCGGATCAGCCCGTTCGACAACCAGGGCCGCAGGCAGACCTCCTTCGCCGAGGTCGAGGTGCTGCCGGTGGTCGAGACCACCGACCACATCGAGGTCAACGAGAACGACGTCCGCGTCGACGTCTACCGCTCGTCCGGCCCCGGCGGTCAGTCGGTCAACACCACCGACTCCGCGGTGCGGCTGACGCACATCCCCACCGGCATCGTGGTGACCTGTCAGAACGAGAAGTCGCAGCTGCAGAACAAGGTCTCGGCCATGCGGGTGCTGCAGGCCAAGCTGCTCGAGGTCAAGCGCCGCGAGGAGCGGGCCGAGATGGACGCCCTCAAGGGCGACGGTGGCAGCTCCTGGGGCAACCAGATGCGTTCCTACGTGCTGCACCCCTATCAGATGGTCAAGGACCTGCGCACGGAGTACGAGGTGAACAACCCGTCGGCGGTGCTCGACGGCGACATCGACGGCTTCCTCGAGTCCGGCATCCGCTGGCGGATGAGCGCGGAGCAGGTCTGAGTCGGTGTTCACGGCGTTCAAGCTGGTCCCGGATACCGGATTCGAAGTTTGGCTGAGGTCCAGCGGCCTGGAGATCGTGCTCTATGTCATCGGCGGGCTGCTGGTCGGGCGGTTCCTCTCCTGGCTGGGGAACAAGGTCACCGATCGGATCGACCTGAACTACCACCAGGGCGACGCGCTGGTCCGTTCGGAGGCGACCAAGCACAGGCACGCCCTGGCCCAGGTGATCACCTGGGTGCTCATCATCATCGTGTACACCCTGGTGACCATCGAGGTGCTGCAGCGGCTCGGCTTCTCGGTGGCGAGCCTGGTCGCGCCCGCGACCGTGCTCGGTGCCGCGCTCGGTTTCGGCGCGCAGCGTGTGGTGCAGGACATCCTGGCCGGCTTCTTCATCATCGCCGAGCGGCAGTACGGCTTCGGTGACGTCGCGAGGATCGCCATCACCGGATCGTCGGAGGACGCCTACGGAACGGTCGAGGATGTGACCCTGCGGGTGACGCGGCTGCGGTCCTCCGACGGCGAGGTCATCACCGTGCCCAACGGACAGATCGTCAAGGCCGTCAATCTGTCCAAGGACTGGGCGCGGGCCGTGGTCGACGTCCCGATTCCCGCCACCGCGGACATCAACCACGTCAACGACGTACTGCGGGGTGTCGGCCGCGAGGCGTTCGCGGACGCCGATCTCGAACCGCTCCTCCTCGACGAGCCGTCGGTGATGGGCGTGGAGAGTCTCGAGCTGGACACCGTCAACATCCGGATGGTCGCGCGCACCCTGCCCGGCAAGCAGTTCCAGGTGGGACGCGAGCTGCGGGTGCGGGTCGCCGAGGCGCTGCGCCGGGAGGGGATCCTGGTTGGCCCGGAGTTGGCGGCCGATCAGATCGGGGACAACGTATGACCGCCGAACGTGCGAAGAAGACGGAACCGGCCAACAAGCAGGAGCGACGCTGGTCGGTGCCGAAGACGCTCGGCCGCGCCAGGACCTCCACGGTCGCCCTCTCCGTGGCGTTCGTCGCCACGGCGATGCTGCATGGATACCTCAATCCGGAACCGCCCAAAGACGATGTGATCGGGCCTACGGCGCCGGTGCTTTCGGATACCCAGTCGCCGACCCCGCAGCGCTCGGAGCCGAGCACGACCACCCCGCCGCCCAGCAGCAGCAGCACCACAACTGGTGCGCCTTCGACCACCTCACAGCAGCCGGTCACGACCACCCCGCCGCCCGTCGTGGTGCTGCCGCCGTGGCTGTCAGTCCCGTCCGGCGTGGAGCTGCCGGAGGGGGTCGTGACGGCCACCCCCGAGACGTCGACCACACCGCCCACACCCACCCCGTAGGGCCTGGACCTGCGGGTCCGTCGAAACCCAAGGTCACCGTCGGATAACGGCTAAACTGGCTCCCCGTGATCAGCGTGGAGAATGTGTCCAAGTCCTACAAGACCTCGTCGAGGCCTGCACTGGACAAGGTGAATGTCTCGGTGGACAAGGGCGAGTTCGTCTTCCTGATCGGCCCTTCCGGGTCCGGGAAGTCCACCTTCATGCGGCTGCTGCTCAAGGAGGACACCCCCACCTCGGGCGACATCAAGGTCGGGGACTTCCACGTGAACCGGCTGTCCGCGCGCCGGGTGCCGAAGCTGCGGCAGAGCATCGGCTGCGTTTTCCAGGACTTCCGGCTGCTGCAGCAGAAGACCGTGACCGAGAACGTGGCCTTCGCCCTCGAGGTGATCGGCAAGCCGCGCAACGTGATCGATCGCACCGTTCCTGAGGTGCTGGACCTGGTCGGCCTGTCCGGCAAGGCGGACCGACTGCCCACCGAACTCTCCGGCGGTGAGCAGCAGCGCGTCGCCATCGCGCGGGCATTCGTGAACCGGCCGCTGGTGCTGCTCGCCGACGAGCCCACCGGCAACCTCGACCCCGACACCACCGGCGACATCATGCTGCTGCTCGAACGGATCAACCGCACCGGAACCACCGTGCTGATGGCCACCCACGACCACCACATCGTCGACTCGATGCGGCGCCGGGTGGTCGAACTCGACCTCGGACGCGTGGTGCGCGACGAGGCCCGCGGTGTCTACGGCGTGGGGCGTTAGGTACCCCCGACCCCTCGCCGTTCACCCCGACATACGAAGGACAAGACTTTCCGATGCGCGCCAGCTTCATCTTCAGCGAGGTTTTCACCGGCCTGCGCCGCAACATCACGATGACCATCGCGATGATCCTGACGACCGCGATCTCGCTCGCCCTGTTCGGCGGCGGACTCCTCGTCGTCCAGATGGCGGGCAAGACGCAGCAGATCTTCCTCGATCGGGTCGAGGTGCAGATCTTCCTCACCGATGATGTGTCCATCTCCGACCCCGACTGCAACCAGGACATCTGCTCGGCCCTGCGCAGCGATCTCGAGAGCACCCCGTCGGTGGTGTCCGTGCAGTACCTCAACCGCGCGGACGCGGTGGCGGACGCCAAGGAGCGGGTGTTCAAGGACCAGCCCGAGCTCGCGTCGATGGTGAGCGAAGACTCGCTGCCCGCCTCGTTCAAGATCAAGCTCAGCGACCCGGAGCGGTTCGGGGTGATCAACGATTCGTTCGGTGCTCGACCTGGTGTGCAGAGCGTGCTCAACCAGCGTGACCTGGTCGAGCGGTTGTTCAGCGTGCTGAACGGAATCCGGAACGCGGCCTTCGCGATCGCCATCGTGCAGGCGATCGCCTCGATCCTGCTGATCGCGAACATGGTGCAGATCGCCGCGTTCACCCGTCGCACCGAAGTCGGGATCATGCGGCTCGTCGGCGCGACCCGTTGGTATACCCAGCTCCCGTTCCTCTTGGAGGCCGTGGTCGCCGCGCTGATCGGTGCCGTGCTGGCGATCGCCGGATTGTTCACCGCGAAGAATCTGTTCATCGACGACGTGCTCACCGACGTCTACGACGCGAACATCGTCGCCCGGATCTCGAACAGCGACGTGCTGCTGGTGTCGCCGTTCCTGGTGCTCACCGGCGTCGGCATGGCCGCGATCACCGCCTACATCACGCTGCGGCTCTACGTCCGTGAGTAATCGGTTGCGCCCCGGGCATATCCTGGGGACAGAACTCGATCACTGCGCGGACTGAAGGGGCCCGAACGTGAAGGAAAAGGGCCGCAAGGTCATCGCGACCAACCGCAAGGCGCGACACAACTATTCGATCATCGACGTCTACGAGGCGGGCGTGGCGCTGGTCGGCACCGAGGTGAAGAGCCTGCGCGAGGGCAAGGCGTCGCTCGTCGACGCCTTCGCCACCGTCGACGACGGCGAGGTGTGGCTGCGTGGGCTGCACATCCCCGAGTACACCCAGGGCAGCTGGACCAACCATTCGCCGCGGCGGACCAGGAAGCTGTTGCTGCACAAGCGCGAGATCGAGCACCTGGTCGGCAAGACCAGGGAGGGGAACCAGACGCTGGTCCCGCTCTCGATGTACTTCTCCGACGGCAAGGTCAAGGTGGAGCTCGCCCTCGCCAAGGGCAAGCAGGACTACGACAAGCGTCAGGACCTCGCGCGACGGACGGCCGAGCGGGAGGTCACTCGTGAGCTCGGGCGCCGCGTGAAGGGCATGAGCCGCTAGCGTGCGACCTGGGCCGCCAGCGCGTCGGGCATCAGCTCGTAGCGCAGGTGGCAGCGGGAGAACTCGGCGTTGCCGTGCACGAGTGAGTTGAGCTCGACCGGGTAGCGGGCGAGCTCGATCTCGGGCACCTCGGCCCGCAGCAACGACAGTCCCGGACCCTTCACCTCGGTCCCGAGGACCCGGCCACGCCTGGCAGACAGGTCACTGAGAACGGCGCCGAGATAGTCGTCGGGGAGCGTCACGGCGACGGCGGCGACCGGTTCGAGCAGTCGGATCGAGGTGTGCCCCGCGGCGTCGCGGAGGGCGAGGCTCGCGGCGGTCTGGAAGGCGGCGTCGGAGGAGTCCACCGAGTGCGCCTTCCCGTCGACGAGGGTCACCCGCACGTCCACGAGCGGGTGACCGGTCGCCACGCCCTTCTCCAGTTGGGCGCGCACGCCCTTCTCCACCGACGGGATGAAGCCCTTCGGGACCGCACCGCCCACCACGTGTTCGCGGAACTCGAATCCCGATCCGGTCGGTAGCGGTTCGACCTCGAGGTCGCAGATCGCGTACTGGCCGTGGCCGCCGGACTGCTTGACAAGCCGACCGTGCCCGGATGCGTTGCCGCCGAACGTCTCCCGCAGTGCCACCTGGTACGGCACGGTGTCCACGTGGACGCCGTGCCGGTTGCGCAACCGGTCGAGCGCCACCTCGGCGTGCGCGTCGCCCGTGCACCACAGGACCAGTTGGTGGGTGTCCGGGTTCTGTTCCAGCCGCAGGGCCGGGTCCTCGGTGGTCAGCCGGGTCAGTGCCTGGGAGAGCTTGTCCTCGTCGGTCTTGCTGTGCGCCTCGACGCCGACCGGCAGCAGCGGCACCGGCAGCGCCCATGCCTTCAGCGGGGCAGGGTCCTCGGTGTCGCCGATGGTGTCGCCGATGTGGACGGTCAGCTTGGGCAGGCAGACGATGTCGCCCGCGACCGCCTCGGGCACCGGTCGCTGCAGCTTGCCGAACGGGCCGGTGAGGGTGGTGACCTTCTCGTCGGTGCTCGCACCGGAGGTGGCTGCCGCGCCTGCGACGTGGACGTGGGTGTCGGGGAGCAGCGTGCCGGAGAAGACGCGTACGAGGCTGATGCGGCCGACGTAGGCGTCGCCGGTGATCCGGATGACCTGAGCGGCGAGCGGGGCCTCGGGGTCGGCCGCGGGCGCGGGTCCGCGCCGGTGGGTGGGATCCGGGAACGCGCCGGTGATGAGGTCGAGCAGTTCCGCCGCGCCGACGCCGTTGTCGGTGACGGCGAGGGCGGGGTGCAGGGCGCAGTCGACGATCTCCCGGCGCAGGCCGTCGGTCAGCGCCTCCTCGTCGAGCGGTTCGCCCGCGAGGTAGCGCTCCATGAGGCCGTCGTCCTGGCCGGAGATGGCCTCGACGAGGCTCTCGCGCGCCGCGTCGGCATCGGGGCAGGCGCCGGGTTCGCCGTAGCTGCGCCCGGTGAGCAGGCCGAGCGACCCGCAGGGCCTGCCGTCGGCGAAGACCGGGAGGTAGACCGGCCGCAGCGTGTCGGTGCCGAGGCCGAACGCGTCGTGACAGGCGGTGAGGATCTCGTCGAAGCTGCCGCGGGCCACGTCGAGTTTGGCCACCACGATGGCGCGGGGGATGCCTGCCGCGGCACATTCGCGCCACAGCGCGCGGGTGGGGGTGGTCACCGGGTCGGTGGCCGAGACCACGAAGACGGCGGCGTCGGCGGCGTGCAGACCGGCCCGCAGCTCGGCGCCGAAGTCGGGATGGCCAGGCGGGTCGAGGAGATTGACCTTGCAGCCGTTCCACTCCAGCGGCAGGACCGCGAGCTGGACCGATCGTTGCTGTTGGTGCTCGATCTCTTCGTAGTCGGAGACCGTGTTGCCGTCCGGGATCCGGCCGGCCCGGCCGATGGCCCCTGCGGCGAACGCGAGCGACTCGGCCAGCGTGGTCTTGCCCGCGCCGCTGCACCCGATCAGGACCACATTGCGCAGCTGCTCGGGACGCGAGGCGGGTGGGGCGTTGCCCGCGCGAACCGTCATCCGGTCGGCCATCGATGTCTCCTCCCGCAGCGACGGGCTGACCCGATTCTAGGCGGGTCGGCCCGTCGCAGCCGGAGGAATGACCTATCGAGGGTGCAACAACCTACTTCGCGACGCGCTCCCACATCTGCAGGTAGGCCTCGGCACCGCGGCTCATGTCCTCGATGATCTGGTCGCCGTCGTCCCCGGCGGCGATCCGCATGTCCGCGATCCAGTCGGGGATCAGCCCGTACTGCGCGACGCCGTCCTTGTTGAGGTCGAAGACGCGCTCGCCGGTGCGCTGGCGATCCATCGTCGTGCCGCCGTCGAAGGTCTTGTACGGATACTGCAGCGGGTTGGTGTCGGCGTCCTCACGCGGGCGCGCCTGCGGGCCGAAGCCGTTGGTGTCCGCGCCGTAGCCGAAGCCGTAGTAGTAGTCCTCGCTGCGGTCCGCGCGGGCCTTGCGCCAGGCGGTGACGAAGTTCTCCTTCTTCGGGTCGGAGTTGAGGCCCGAGGCGTAGGCGGCGACGAAGCCGCCGAGCGCGTAGATCCGCTCGTAGTTCAGCGGGTCGGTCCAACTGTGGCTCGAGACCACACCGGAGTACTTGGCCTCCTCGAGGATCCGGAGAGTGTCCTCGGCGGTCTTGACGCTCATGTGGTCGACGTCGACGATCATGCCGCGATCCATCATGCCGCGGACCATGTGCTCGCCGAGCTTCGTCAGGCCGCGGGTGTTGCACAGCGGGCCGGACGGGTAGACCGGTGTGGTGACACCGGGCGGCAGCGCGGACATCACCTCGGCCGGCGCGTCGCCGAAGGAGAGCAGCGGGTTGTCGTGCACCGGGCCCTTGCAGGGTTCGGCCTCCCAGAACTTGCCGGTGCTGAGGAAGTTGCCCGCGTTGACAGCGATGCCCTGGATGCCGCCGTCGAAGCGGACACCGCCGAAGGCGTTGTCGAACTTGTGCGTGACGATCATCTGCCGCACGCCCATCGCGTAGACCTCGTCGAGGCCACGGTCGACATCGGCCTCGGTGCACTGGGGCACGTCGTTGCGCTGCGAGCACCCGAACGGTTCGGAGGTCTCGATGCCGATCGTCACCGCGAGCTTGCCCTCGCTGGCGACCTTGCGGACCTCCTCGGGAGATCGGACGACCCGGAACCAGCCGCGGCCGGGGCCGCCGTACTGGGCGTCGATGTAGTCCTGCATCTGCCGGACCTGCTCGGCCTGCGCACGGATGGTGTCCATGTCGTTGCAGGAGCGGTTCTTGAGCGGGTAGATGTCGCAGAGGACCCGGTTGTTCACCAACAGGTTGGTGAAGATGCGCAGTCCGCCGCGCCAGGCGCGCTCCACCCACCGGTAGTAGGTCTGCTCGTGGGTCAGCGAGTCGGCGTCCGGCCAGTCCTCGAAGGTCGGCCAGCCTACGGTGTCGTGCTCCGCGACCGGGCTGCCGTGCGACAGGATGTTCTCGAGCAGCGCCGGCATCCCGTCCTTGCCGTGGTCGGCGCAGTCGCGCAGCGCGACGGTGATGCCTTGCGGGTCGAAGGGGGTGCCGCAGTGCACCTGGCCGCCGATGAACAGGTTGGCGTCGAGGTGGACGTGCGCGTCGATGAACCCGCGCACCTCGCCGTTCGGTCCGGTGCCGGAGAGCGGCTTACCGGTCGCGTTCACCTCGGAGTCGGGGAAGGTCGCGCAGCCCTCGGCCGGGGTGAGGACGAATCGTCCGCCCGCGGGATTGACGCCGGGGTCGGTGAGCTCCAGCCCACCGTTCGCGGCGGTGAGCTGGCTGCCGTTGTCCGTCGCGGTGACCGCGTAGGTGCCGTCGGTGTGCGTCAGCGTCCAGTCGGTGGTCGGCAGCGCGTCGCGGGTCGAGACCACCGCACTCTTGCCGTCGTGGGCGAGCATGTCGCCGCCCTTGCCGTAGAACATGAACCGGCCCAGCTGCGCCGCATGCGTGCGGAACGCCTCGGCACCGCCGACCGTGTCGGCGTCGGCGCGGTAGCCGCCGTCGGCGCGGCGGACGAACTTCCCGCTCTGCTCCGACTTGAGGGCGTAGCAGCCGTTCGCCAGCCCGAAGACGGGATCGTCACCGGGGCCGATCGGGTCGGACGAGGGCTGAGACGCCGCGATCCCACCGCCGGCCAGGACCAGCGCCAGCGTGGCGGCCAGCGCGTTTACCCATCGACGGCGTGTACGCCCTGGTTGATGTGTCATGTGGCTTCGACTTCCCCGATCAATCAGCTAACTATTTTGCTGAGAAGGGTAGTTGATTTTGGACGGACGTCCAGATGAAACGCCGCAGAATTTAATGGGATGATTTCGCGGCGCAGGGGCGTTACAGTATGTGGTCCCAGCACGGTGCTGGGTACGTACGGGGCTGAACGGTTTCGACTTTGTACGTTGAGTTAGGGGAAGCGTGTCGGTGCAGGCAAGAGACCACCGTAAGCGTCGCTGCAAACCTATAAGCGCCGATTCCAATCAGCGCGACTACGCTCTCGCTGCCTAAGTAGCGAAGCGTGTCTGTCAGTCCGATCTCGCCCTCGGGTCGGGTACTGGCATCAGCTAGAGGGCTTTACCGGTCGGCTCGGTCACGGAGTCGTTCGGGACATCAAACAGTGACTGGGATCGTCATCACGGCTTGTTCGCGAGACCGGGAGATCCGAGTAGAGGCTTAGCGAACTGCACACGGAGAAGCCCTAGCGATTCGGCGGAGGACCCGGGTTCGATTCCCGGCAGCTCCACACAGGCCAGGCCGGAGAGTCATCACAGACTCTCCGGCCTGGCCCTTTTTGTGCAGGAGACACGCGGCCAGGAGCTCCAGTGTTGCCGATGTGTAACGTCGGGTTACGGAACCCTACCGCCAGGTTTCTTTCTTGTAATGCATTGCGCCCCAGGGTGTTCAGGGCTTGGTGATGATGCTTTCGCTCGGCTACAAATGCATCAGCGCCGAGGTGGCGTCACAGCGAAGCGAGGCTTCACGGTCGAGAAGGAGTGATCACATGGGATCGACAGCAGAGGATCTCACCATGGTCGCAGCAGGGGCGACCTTGGTGTCGGCGCTGGTTGCGGTGATCGCGGGCGTCGCAGGCGTCGCATCGCTTTCTGCGTGAGCGTGCCCACGCTCAACGCCAGCTGAGAGGGCCCCGCAGTCGAAGTCGGCTGCGGGGCCTCGCTGTGTTCGGTGCCGTGTGCCGAACCCGGCCGGGTCAGCGCGGCGGGGGGAGCAGGGCGGTGACATCCGAGCTCCGCCGATGCCATCGCACGCTCCCCGAACTCGGTGAGATAGCCGCCGACCCGAGGTCCGGCCGGGCGGAATTCAGGCCCGCGAGGATGTACACGTGGTAGGTGCTCGCCCCTTGCAGGACGTCGAGGGCAGCCGAGTCGTCGATGGGTGAGCCACGAATCGCGCACCCGACGTCACGCCGCCGACCTCAGCAGTTGCTCGGCGCGGGCTGACCGGCGAACCTGCCGTCGAGCCAGCCGAGCACCCCCGGTAGCCCCTCGATGCTGGTCGGGCCGTGGTCTCCGGGGAACACGCTGAACTGGACAGGAACACCGGCCGCGCAGTATCTGCCGACGGTCGCCGCGATCGAATCCAGGGGGGCCAGCTGATCGCCGTTGCCGTGCCAGACGTACACCGGTGCCCGGGGGAGTCCGGGGAACATCATCAGGCTGTTCTCATCGAAGATCGCCCGCACGGCAGGCTCGTTGATCTTGGCTGGATCGGCGGATACCTCTGCCGCGCTGTGATTTGCTCCGGCGTCGATGATCTCCTGGGAGCAGGCGTTGGCGATCCGGTCGCGCAGGGCCAGGCCCGCGCCGGTGAGGCCGCTGGCCAACGGGATCGAGGACGGGTACTCGCGTTCGAGACCGAGCGTGGCGGCGAAGCCGAGGCCGAACAGGGGATGCGGCGCGGTCCCGAGCCCGTTCGCGAGCTCGCTGAGGTTCGCAGGGACGCCGCCCGCCGCGACGCCGACGATGGGGAGTTCGGGGGCGTAGGTCGGCGCCAGGGCACCCGCCCAGCCGCTGGTCATCCCGCCGCCCGAGTAGCCGGCGAGCCCGACGGGGCTGTGACCGAGCCTCGCCTCGGGCAGGTGCTGCACCGCTCGTACCCCGTCGAGGACGATCTGACCACCCAGCCTGGCGGCGCCGTAGGCGCTGGTCGGGCCGAGGTGATCGGGCAGGGCGATCGCCCAGCCCCGCATCAGTGCGAGGTTCACCACCGGGGCCTCTTGGAGCTGTCCGTTGAACAACGTGTGTGACGGTCCGCATCGGGTCCCGAGTGCGTTGATGATGGCCTGGTACGACAGCAGCGGCCGGTCCACTCCGCCGCGCGGGACGAGGACGGTCGTCACGGCGGCAACCGGGTGGCCCGACGAGTTCGTGGAGCGGTAGGCGATCTGCCAGCCGTCCGCGTTCCCGAACCGGGAGACGTCGACCGGTCTGCTGCGGAGGATGTCGCCGTTCGCCCTGGCGGCCAGGTCCGGCGACGCCCAGTAGAAGGGGTCGGGGTCGGGCGCGGGCATCAGCGGCTGGGCCTGTGCGGCCGCGGGCGGCGCGGTGATCGCCGGTGAGATGGCGAGCGCGAGTGCCGCGAGGAGGGCCGAAGCGGAATCTCTGAGTGTGACTCTCATCGAAAGCCTCCGATGAATGGTGGGAGAAACCGGCACCATGACGCAGCTCACACTAGCGAAGATCGGCGCGCTCTTTCGCGGTTATCGGCGCGACACCCGGATCGAGGGCATGCTGTGACCGTGGATGCTCTGCCGATGTTCCCGCTCGGGTCCGTGTTGCTCCCCGGTGAGCTGCTGCCGTTGCAGGTGTTCGAGCCGCGCTACCTCGAGATGGTCGAGGACCTCACCTCGTCCCCGGACCTCCGGCGATTCGGCGTGGTCCTCATCACCCGCGGCCACGAGGTGGGCGGCGGCGACGAGCGCGCCGACATCGGGACCGTGGCGCGGATCGTCGACTACGAGCGGGTGCAGGGAGGGCGACTGCTGCTCGGCTGCGTCGGCGAGGGCCGCATCCGGGTGCGCCGCTGGCTGCCGGACAACCCCTACCCGCGGGCGGACGTGGAACCGTGGCCCGACGAGGGTTCGGACTTCGGGTCGGACTCGATCGACGAGGTCGGCGCGCTGGTGGACGAACTCGGCGGGCTGCTGATCAGGTCCGCGGCGGTGCGTGGCATCCCGGTACCGGGGTTTCCCAAATTGGACGAGTTGCCGGGTGAGATGGGCGACCGCGTCTACGCCCTCGCGGCGACCCTCCCGCTTGTCGCGGTGGATCGGCTGAGGTTGCTGTCGGCGCCCGGGCCGGGCGAACGTCTGATGGTCCTCGCCGAGGCCCTCGGCGACGTGATCGCCGCGGTGCGGTTCAGGCTGTCGGAGTAGGTGATCGACATGCGCGGTGAGGGATCGCTACTCGCGGTGGTCGCGCTCGGCGGCGGGATCGGTGCGCTCGCGAGATACGGCATCGCGCACGCGATGCCCACTCGGGAGATCCCGTGGGCGACGCTGATCACCAACGTGACCGGCTGCCTGCTGATCGGCATCCTCATGGTGCTCATTACCGAGGTCTGGACGGCGCACCGGTTGCTGCGACCGTTCCTCGGGGTCGGGGTGCTCGGCGGCTTCACCACTTTCTCGACCTATGCGGTCGAGGTGCGGGGGCTGCTGGCGTCCGGCAACTATCCGATCGCGTTCGGCTATCTCTTCGGGACGGTGATCGCGGCGCTCGCCGCCGTCCTGGTGGGAGTGTGGGGCGCGCGGCTCATCACCGGTGCCGTCGCCGGGAAAGGAAGCTGACATGTCTTACTCGCGCACGGAGATGCGGCTGTCGATCATCCTCGGGCAGGACGACCTCTGGCATCACAAGCCGAAGTACCAGGAGATCGTCAAGCGCGCCCGTGCCGCCGGGCTGAGCGGTGCCAGTGTGTGGCGGGGTGTCGAGGGGTATGGCGCGTCCGCGCACATCCACACCACCAGGCTCCTCGACCTGGCCGACGGATTGCCGCTGCTGGTGGTCGCGGTGGACACCGAGGAGCGGATCCGCGGGTTCCTTGACGGCATCGGTGAACTGCTCACCGAGGCCACCGTGACCCTCGAGGGCGTCGAGCGGGTGCACTTCACCGAGGACCGGCCGTGACGGTGATGCTGGTCGTCCTCGGCGGCATGGTCGGCGCGCCCACGCGCTTCCTGCTCGACCGCGCCGTCGGTTCCCGCACCGACAGCGCGTTCCCGTTGGGGACCCTCACTGTGAACGTGATCGGGTCGCTGATCCTCGGTGCGCTGGTCGGCGGCGCCGCCCATGGCGGTGAGGTGATGGCCCTCGTGGGCACCGGATTCTGTGGTGCGCTGACCACGTACAGCACCTTCGGCTACGAGACGGTCCGGCTCGTCGAGGACGGGGTGCGTTTGTACGCGCTGGCCAACATCGTGGTCAGCGTCGCGGCCGGGATCGCCGCCGCGGCACTGGGGTTCGCCGTCGCGCACGCCGCGCTCGCGTGATCGAATGGCCATGACCGACAATCACCGAACGAGGAGGCGCGCCGTGGCGCACGATCGAGCGGGCACGCTTGCCCAGCCGCAGGATCTCGAGGACCTCGCGCAGCTGGTGACGGCCTACTACAGCCGCATCCCCGATCCGGAGAACCCGGACGAACGGGTCGCGTTCGGCACCTCAGGGCACCGCGGATCCAGCCTGGACGGCGCCTTCAACGAGGCGCACATCCTCGCCACCACGCAGGCCATCGCCGAGTATCGGGCACGTCAGTCGATCACCGGACCGCTGTTCCTCGGCCGCGACACCCACGCGCTCTCCGAGCCCGCCTGGACCAGCGCGCTCGAAGTCCTCGCGGCCAATGACGTTGTGGTGCTGATCGATTCCGGCGGCCGCTACACCCCGACCCCAGCGGTCAGTCATGCGATCCTGCGGCACAACGCCTCCGGTACGGCCGCACCGGCAGACGGCATCGTGGTGACGCCCTCGCACAACCCGCCACGCGACGGTGGATTCAAGTACAACCCGCCACACGGCGGCCCCGCAGACAGCACCGCGACCGCGTCCATCGAGGCCCGCGCAAACGAGCTGATCGCGGCAGGCCTGGTCGGGGTCAAGCGGGTCACGCTCGCCGCGGCGCTCGCGAGCGCAGCCCGTCCCTACGACTTCCTCGCCACGTACCTCGACGACCTGCCGAACGTGGTCGACCTCGACGCGGTCCGCGACGCAGGCATCCGGATCGGCGCGGATCCGCTCGGCGGTGCCAGCGTCGACTACTGGGGCGCGATCGCCGAGCGCCACCGCCTCGATCTGACGGTGGTGAACCCACTGGTGGATGCGACGTGGCGGTTCATGACCCTCGACACCGATGGCAAGATCAGGATGGACTGTTCGTCCCCGGACGCGATGGCCTCGCTGATCGGGGCGCGGAACCGGTTCGACATCGCCACCGGCAACGATGCGGACGCCGATCGGCACGGCATCGTCACCCCAGACGGCGGGTTGATGAACCCGAACCACTATCTCGCGGTGGCCATCGACTACCTATACGCGAACCGGCCAGGCTGGGCGCCGGGCACCAAGGTCGGCAAGACCTTGGTGAGCTCATCGATGATCGATCGGGTGGTGGCGGGTCTCGGCCGGGAATTGGTGGAGGTACCCGTCGGGTTCAAATGGTTCGTGCCGGGCCTGCTGACGGGTGAGCTGGGCTTCGGCGGCGAGGAGAGCGCCGGGGCATCGTTCCTGCGCACCGACGGCCGGGTGTGGACGACGGACAAGGACGGCATCATCATGGCGCTGCTGGCGTCCGAGATCACCGCCGTCACCGGGCGCTCGCCCGCGGCCCGGTACGCCGAGCTGGCGCAGCGGTACGGCAGCCCCGAGTACGCCCGGGTCGACGCACCCGCCACCCGAGAGCAGAAGGCCGCCCTGGCGGCGCTGTCCTCGGAGCAGGTCACCGCGACCGAGCTGGCGGGCGAGCCGATCACCGCCACGCTCACCGCGGCGCCCGGCAACGGTGCGGCGCTCGGTGGGCTCAAGGTCTGCACGGAGAACGCCTGGTTCGCCGCGCGGCCGTCGGGTACCGAGGACAAGTACAAGATCTACGCCGAATCGTTCAGGGGCGGGGAGCATCTCGCCCAGGTGCAGGACGAGGCGCGGGAGCTGGTGGCGCGGGCGCTGGGAGCAGACGCCTGAGCCTTTGCGCCGCTGGCTAGGATCGGTGGCAATCATGCATACCACCGCAAATAAGCTGCCACGCGAGATCTGGGTCCTGGTCTCCGCCAGTTTCGTCATCGCCCTCGGGTTCGGCATCGTCGCCCCTGCGCTGCCGCAGTTCGCCCGCAGCTTCGACGTCGGGTACATCGCCACGTTCTCGGTGATCAGCGTGTTCGCCCTGATGCGACTGCTGTTCGCGCCTCTCAGTGGGGCGCTGGTCCAGCGGTTGGGGGAGCGCCCGACGTATCTCACCGGGCTGTTGATCGTCGCGGTCTCGTCCGGTGCGGTGGCCTTCGCCCAGGGCTACTGGCAGCTGCTGCTGTTCCGGGCGCTCGGCGGCATCGGGTCGACCATGTTCACCGTGTCCGCGCTCGGACTGTTGATCCGGATCACGCCGCCGGGCATCCGCGGGCGGGTGTCGGGCCTGTATGCGACGTCCTTCCTGTTCGGCACCATCGGCGGGCCGCTGGTCGGCGGCGCGCTCGCCGGCTTCGGGCTGCGCGCCCCGTTCCTCATCTACGCCGTGGCGCTGCTGATCGCGGCGGCGGTGGTGTACCTCAGCCTGCGCGAGTCCGCATTGGCCGCACCGGATTCGGGCGGCCACGTCGTCACGATGACGCTGCGCGAGGCGCTGGCGTCGGCGACCTACCGCGCGTCTCTGGTGTCGAACTTCGCCAACGGCTGGGTGTCGTTCGGCGTTCGGGTCGCGATGGTGCCGCTGTTCGTGGTCGAGGCGCTGGACCAGGGCACAGCGCTGGCGGGTGTGGCGCTGACCGTGTACGCGATCGGCAACGCGCTGGTGCAGATCCCGGCGGGCCGGATGTCGGATGTGCGCGGCAGGCGGCCGTTCGTGCTGGCCGGGCTGGCCGTCGCAGGGGCGGCGACGATGCTCCTCGGATTCAGCGAGAACCTGCTGGTGTTCCTCGCGCTGTCGCTCGTCGCGGGCGTGGGGTCCGGGCTGATGAACCCGGCCCAGCAGGCCGCGGTCGCGGACGTGATCGGCTCCAAGGCCAGGGGCGGTCCGGTGCTGGCCACCTTCCAGATGGCCTCCGACGTCGGGGTGGTGGCCGGTCCGCTGGTGGCCGGGGTGTTGGCCCAGTACCTGTCCTACGGGGTGGCCTTCGCGGTCACCGGCGCGCTGATGCTGCTCCCGATCGCGTTCTGGCTCGTCGCGCCGCGGACCATCCCACAGGCGTCAACCGGGGATGCCGACCCCGATCAGCGCGCCGACCAGGTAGGTGGCGGCGACGGCGATCCCGCCGAAGGCGAGCTGCCGGAGCGCACCGCGGACCTTCGACTTCGCAGTGAAGCTCGCCGCGATCGCGCCGACGATCAGTAGGCCGATCCCGCCAACGGTCAGCCCGGCGACGAGTGACTCGAATCCGAGCAGGTACGGGATCAGTGGGATGATCGCGCCGACACAGAACATCAGGAACGAGGAACCGGCCGCCACCAGCGGTGAGGGCTTCTCGCTTGGGTTGACGCCGAGCTCGTGGGTGAGGTGGATGTTCACCGCGCGTGCGGAGTCGTTGTGTACCTCGGCGGCCGCGGCCTCCGCGGTCGCCTCGCTCATCCCCATCGCGGTGAAGGTCTCGACCAGTTCGGCCTGTTCGGCCTCGGGGTAGCGGGCCTGCGAACGCGTCTCGACCTTCACCTCCGCCTCGATCTGCTCGTTCGCGGTGGAGACCGAGGCGAACTCGCCGAGGGCCATGGAGAACGCGCCTGCCACCAGGCCTGCGACGCCGCTGAGGATCACGGTGTGCGCGTCGACTCCCGCGCCGCCGACGCCTGCGATCAGCGAGGTGTTGGTGACCAGGCCGTCCATCGCGCCGAACGTCGCCGCCCGGAGCCAGCCGCCGGACACGTTCGAATGGGTGTGATCGAACTCATGGGGGAGCGCGTTCTCGGTGGCGTCGGGCCCCGGCTGCGGCTCGCTCATACCGGTGAATCTACGCCGATCGGTACCGTGGGCCAGGTGTGGATTCGTATCGTCAGCCTGCTCGCCAGGCTCGGGCTTGCCGCCGTCTGGTTGATCTCGGGAGTGCTCAAGGCCGCAGACCCGGCGGGAACGGTGATCGCCGTGCGCGCCTACCAGCTGCTGCCGGAGTCGTTGGTGCGGCCGGTCGCGAACACGCTGCCGTTCCTCGAGATAGCGCTCGGACTGTTGTTGCTGATCGGCCTTGGGGTCCGGATCGCGGCGATCGCGTCGGCGCTGCTACTCGTGGTGCTGATCGGGGTGATCATCTCGGTGTGGGCGCGCGGGCTGTCCATCGACTGCGGTTGCTTCGGTGGCGGCGGGGCCGCGGATGTCGACGGCTGGGACTACGCCCGCGAGATCGCCCGCGACGTCGGGTTCCTCGCCATGGCCGCGTGGCTCACCGTCTTCCCCCGCAGCCCGTTCGCGCTGGGGCCCGGATCGAGGCCCGCACTCTCAGTGCCCGCTCAGCATGAGATGGCAGAGTAAAGCCACATTTGACTCTCGGAGCGAAGGACTGCATCTGTGAATGCGAAGAACAAGCCCGTCACCTCTCTGCAGCCGACGTCGAGTCGGTCGACGTACATTCTCGGAGGGTTGGCGATCCTGGTGATCGCCGCTGTCGTGATCGGCGGGGTGATCTGGCAGAGCAACCGCAGCAAGCCGCGCAACGAGGGCTATGGGGCCGTGTCGAACTCGGCCGTGCAGGTGGCGGTGCAGGAGGACGGCGCCGTGCGGATCGGTCAGCCGGAGGCGGCCACCACGATCGACGTCTTCGAGGATCCGATGTGCCCGTACTGCGCCGAGCTGGAGAACACGAACGGCCAGGAGTTGGCGCAGAAGGTCGACGAGGGCAAGGTCGCGGTGCGGTACCACGTCCTCGACTTCCTCAACCGGCTCTCGGCCAGCGGTGACTACTCGACCCGCGCGGTGGCCGCGTCGATGTGCGTGGCGGAGAGCGGCGACGCGATCGCCTACTCCAAGTTCCACGCGGCGCTGTTCTCGCCCGAGAACCAGCCAAAGGAGAACGGCTCCTCGGATCACTCCAATGCGGACCTGGCCCAGATCGCCAAGGACTCCGGCGCCAACGACGCCGCGGTGGCGTGCATCTCGGACGGCGCCAAGGTGAACGACGCCGCCGCGGCGGCGCAGAAGGGCCGCGAGGCGCTCGCGGCCAGCGGTGCGGCCGGAACGCCCACCGTCATCGTGAACGGCACCATGATCGATGCCCTCGGGAATCCGAACTGGGTCGCCGAGCTGAACTGACTCGGGTCGCGAGGGGCGGACGGCGAGAGCGAGCCGCCCGCCCCTCGCTCCATCCGAGTAGGCTTTGACCAGGCAATTTGTTGGCCGGAGTGGCAATGGTGTAACTTTCTTCGAGCACGGAGGAGCACGCACTCCGGTGCGGAGAAACAACCGAATACGGGGCTATGGCGCAGCTGGTAGCGCACCACACTGGCAGTGTGGGGGTCAGGGGTTCGAGTCCCCTTAGCTCCACCCACAACAAAACCCTCATCTCGCGAACCGCGAGATGAGGGTTTTGTCGTAGTTCAGCCGATGTCGCGGTTCAG
The DNA here is from genome assembly GCF_017833315.1 of Rhodococcus sp. PvR099. NCBI lineage: Bacteria > Bacillati > Actinomycetota > Actinomycetes > Mycobacteriales > Nocardiaceae > Rhodococcus > Rhodococcus sp. PvR099. The sequence goes on from NZ_JAFIBV010000001.1 coordinate 50,358, forward strand.
CCGAGCAGGAGCGACCTGGCGTGGCGGACCTCGGGCACGCCGATCGTCCTGGCGGCGAGCAGGAACGCCGGCACGGCGAAGGCCGCGGCCGCCAGCAGCGTGACCGCCGCGGCCTCGCGCGGGTTGTCGATGAACCGATGGGACAGCCCGACGGACGCGACGCAGAACAGGCCCGCGACGACCGATGCCCACAGCACGCGTGTGAACGTCTCGAGCACGGCGTGGAAGCCGAGCAGCCCGTAGCGGCGTCGCAGCGCCAAGTGTCCGCACACGGCGCCGACGAGGTAGGACAGGGAACTCGCGACCGGCAGCGTCACCACGACCACCTGGCTCGGGAGGGTGGCCGCGCTCAGCGCGACGACGGCGATCTTCGTCGCCACCATCGCGACGTTGATCAGCGCCGGTGTCCGCATGTCGTTGCCCGCGTAGAAGACCCGGAGCTGGAGCATGACCAGAGCGAACGGCGCGAGTCCGAACGCCGACAGCGCCAGCGAGATGCCGATGAGCCGCGCGGCGTCGACGTCGACGCGACCGATGAACATCACCGTGGTCAGCATCGGTCCCAGCAGGGTCATCGCGACGGCGGCCGGGACCAGCGCGACCACCGAGTACCGGGCGGCTCGCCCCATGTCCGCGATCAGTGCGCCGCGGTCGTCGTCGGCGACGGCGCGGGCGATGCGCGGGGTGAGCACGGTCAGCAGGGACACACCGAGGATTCCGTACGGGACCTGGAACAACAGGTCCGCGTAGGTGTAGGTCGAGACGCCGCCGTGGTCGAAGGCCACCAGCAGCACGAACGTCACGCCGACCTGGCTGATCGCGACATAGGCCACGATCCAGCCGAGCAGGCCGGCCCCGACGCGCACCGGCCTCCACGTGTACGGCAGGGGCCGGACCCGCCAGCTCCACCGGAATCCGGTCCGGCGCAGTGCCACGACCGTCCACGAGGCCTGTCCGACGATGCCGGCTGTGGTGCCGATGCCGAGGACCAATACCTGTGCGGTGGTCATCGAAGACGGTGTCAACGTCATCGGGCCGGGCACCAGCACGAAAATGCCGACCGTGGCGAGGACCATCACGTTGTTGAGGACCGGCGCCCAGGCCGCCGGCACGTAGCTGTCGCGGACGTTCAGGACTGCGGTCACCGTCGCCGCGAGCGCGTAGAAGAAGATCTCCGGGAACAACAGATACGCCAGCACGGTCGTCAACTTCGACTGGTCCGAATCCGACACCAGCGCCCCGACCAACAGAGGAACGCACAGCACCGCGACCACCGTCGCCACGGCGGCACCGATGATCGTGGCCAGCAGCAGGCGCTGGGTGAACTCGCGCGAATGGGCGCGTCCGCGCAACCGGGCCCGCGCCAGCACCGGCACGAACACGCTGCTCATCACCCCGCCGAGCAGCAGCTCGTAGACCATGTTCGGCAGGCTGTTCGCCCCGTTGTACGCATCGCCGACCACCGCGGTGCCCAGTACGGCCGCCAGCGCGAGCGTGCGGATGAAACCCGTCGCGCGACTTGCCACGGTCGCGGTCGCGACCGCGCCGGTCGAGCGCGCCAGCGTGCTCTGAATGTCCCCCACGCGATCCATGGTGCCCCACCGCACGGCGCGTGCCCGGGGAACCCGGGCGTCAGGTCACGGAAACCCAACGGTTGCCGCGGATCCTCGCCTGTCGGCGAAACATCTGTTTCACTTGGTGCCGAATGTGACCTGAGTGACTGGTGTTACCTGTGTGGAAGGAGAGCGGCGCCCGCGGACCAACCCGCACCCGGCGCCCATCCCGAAGATGAAGATGACCACGATGATGGCCGGGTTTGCCGCGGCGACCCTGACCGCGATGGTGCTGCCCGCGGCGGCGCTGGCCGAACCCGCAGCCGACACCGCAGCCGAGACGCCGCTGACCGGCAAGACGGTCTTCCTCGACCCCGGGCACCAGGGCACGGCCCACTCCGAGAACCTCTCCAGGCAGGTCGACGACGGCCGCGGGGGCAAGAAGGACTGCCAGACCACCGGCATGACCAGCCAGGGCGGTCTCGCCGAGCACACGATCAACTGGGACGTCTCGCAGCTGGTGAAGACCAGCCTGGAGACCCTGGGCGCCAAGGTCGTGCTCAGCCGTCAGGACGACTCCGGCTGGGGCGGCTGCGTGGACGAGCGAGCCAAGGCGGCCAACGACTCGGGCGCGGACCTGGCCATCAGCATCCACGCCGACTCCACCACCGCGGAGGCGGACGCGAGCAGGCGCGGGTTCCACATGATCGTTCCGGAGCTGCCGGTGCCCGACCCGGCCGTCGACAAGGCGCAGTCCGGTAAGGGCCTCGAGGCCTCGCGGGCGATGCGCGACGTCTACGTCAAGAACGGCTTCACGCCCGCGAACTACGCCGGGGTCGTCGAGGGATTGCAGACCCGCGGCGATGTGGCCGGTCCCGCGCTCACCACCGTCCCGCTGGTCTTCGTCGAGATGGGCAACGGGTCCAACCCCGAGGACTCGGCGGTCCTCGACAGCCTCGACGGCCGGCTCAAGCACGCGATCGCGATCACCACCGGCGCGGTCAACTTCCTGATGGAGGGCGGGACGGTCGCCTCGACGCCTGCCACGGGAACCGACGCGACCACGACCACCACCACCACGGCTGCTGCGCCCACGACGACCGCGACGGCCGTCGAGCCGGCCACACCGTCGACGCCGTCCACGAAGACCACCACGAAGCCCGCACCCCCGAGCGCGACGACAACCGAGAAGGCCGCCCCGGCGGACGCGGGGCTCAGCCAGGTGCTCGTGCTGCTGCAGCCGCTGCTCGAGCAGCTGGGCCTCGGCGGTTTCACCGGGCTGGCGACCGGCGAGAACCTGGGGCTGGTCTCGAATCTGCTGAGCGGGCTGCTCGAGGCGTTGACGGCGCAGGGCGCCGAGAACTGATCGCCCGACAGGGGCGCACTCGAACCCGTTTCGACCGACCTAAGATGGGTGGCCGGTCGAGACGGGAGGTCGTGTGGCAAAGCGATTGATACCGGTGGTCCTGGTCGCGGGATTCCTCGGTGCAGGCAAGACCACCATGCTCAACCACCTGTTGCGCAACAACCGCGGCGTGCGGATCGGCGTCATCGTCAACGACTTCGGCGCCGTCAACATCGACTCGATGATGGTGGCGGGCCAGGTCGATTCGATGGTCTCGCTGAGCAACGGCTGCCTGTGCTGCGCGGTGGACGTGAGCGAGATGGACTCGATGCTCGACCGGCTGGCCCACCCTCGCTCGGACATCGACGTGATCGTCGTCGAGGCCAGCGGGCTGGCGGAGCCGCGGAACATGGTCCGCCTCGTGCTCGGCAGTGAGAATCCGCGCATCGTCTACGGCGGGCTGGTGGTGCTGGTCGACGCCGTGGAGTTCGAGGACACCAGGGTGGCCAACCCCGAGCTGGATCTTCACGTGCGGATGGCGGACCTGTTGGTACTCAACAAGACCGACCGGATCTCCGAGCACGACCTGCAGTCGGTGCTGGCCCGCGTCGGGGAGCTGGGCGGCCGGGCGCCGGTGCTGCCCACCGCGCACGGCCGCATCGATCCGAGGTTGCTCTTCGACGAGGTGGCCCGGGTCGACGACGGTCCGCGTCAGCTCAGTCTCGACGAACTGCTCGCCGATCCGCACGACCACGACTGTGACGGCCATGATCATCTGCACGACCGCTACGAGGCCGTGACGTTCACCAGCGACCGGCCGATGGACCCTCGGGCCCTGACCCGTCTGCTGGAGGATCCGCCACCCGGCCTGTATCGAGTCAAAGGCTTTGTGTACTTCGGCATTCCCGGACACACCCAGCGGTACACGCTGCAGACCGTCGGCAGACACATCCGGTTCGAGACGGGCCCATGGGGCAGGGGAGCGGCGCGCGTCACCGAACTGGTGCTGATCGGTTCCGGCATCGACGTGGACGCGCTGCGGCGGCGCATCGACGAGTGTGTCCGGATACACGAAAGCGGTGCCGCGCAATCGCACGGCACCGCCGCGGCGGCCATGACCGGCGTGCACCGCTACGTGGTGGAGAACTAGAACCTAGGGACGCGTGGCGCGCCTGCGGCGCTGATTGCTGCCGCCGCCCTGCGAGCCGCCGGATCCCGGCGTCTCGCTGCTGTACATCACGGTGGGCTGCCCGGAACCCTGGCCGCGCCCGCGGCCACCCGAGCCCCGACCGCCGCCGGTGGCGGCACCCTCGCCGCTGCGGCCGGTCCCGGAACCGGACTGTCCGCGGCCACGGCCGCCGCCCTGCGCACCGCCGCCACGGGTGCCGCCCTGGCCGCCGCCGCTGCGAGCGCCGCCCTGGGCGCCGCCACGACGCTGACCGGCACCGGCTGCGCCGCCACGGCGGCCGCCGCCGCCCTGGCCCTGCGGCTGGGTGGCGGGCTTGGGTGCCGGGATGACGTGCGGCGCGATCTCGCCGACCAGCGCGTTGACCGGATCGGAGTCCGCCGTCACCTGCTGCGGGGTCACCTTGATGGCGGCCTTGCGCATGAGGATGGCGAGGTCCTTGCGCTGCTCGGGCAGCACCACGGTCACGACGTCGCCCGCGCTGCCCGCGCGCGCGGTGCGGCCGGAGCGGTGCAGGTACGCCTTGTGCTCCGCGGGCGGGTCCACGTGCACGACCAGCTCCACATCGTCGACGTGCACCCCGCGCGCCGCGACGTCGGTCGCGACCAGGACGCGGGCCTCGCCTGCGGAGAACGCGGCCAGGTTGCGGTCACGCGCGGCCTGCGACAGGTTGCCGTGCAGGTCAACCGAGGGGATACCGGCCTCGGTGAGCTGACGCGCCAGCTTGCGGGCCTGGTGCTTGGTGCGCATGAACAGGATCCGGCGGCCGGTGCCGGACGCCAGCTTGTGCACGAGGTCCTTCTTGGCGTCGACGCCGTGCACGTCGAACACGTGGTGCGTCATCGCGGCGACGGGCGAGTTGGCCTCGTCCACCGAGTGCAGCACCTCGTTGTGCAGGAAGCGCTTGACCAGCTTGTCCACGCCGTTGTCGAGGGTCGCGGAGAACAGCAGCCGCTGTCCCTGAGTCGGGGTGGCCGCGAGGATCCGCGTCACGACGGGCAGGAAGCCCAGGTCGGCCATGTGGTCGGCCTCGTCGAGGACGGTGATCTCGACGGCGTCGAGGGAGACGAACTTCTGCTTCATCAGGTCCTCGAGGCGGCCGGGGCAGGCCACGACGATGTCGACGCCCGCCTTGAGGGCCTGCACCTGACGGTGCTGCGAGACGCCGCCGAAGATGGTGGTGACGCGCAGGTCGTAGGCGCCGGCGAGGGGCTCGAGCGTCGCGGTGATCTGGGTGGCGAGCTCGCGGGTCGGGGCAAGGACGAGGCCGAGGGGGCGGCCCGGGCGACGCTTGCCGCCCGCCAGGTCACCGGCGAGGCGGGCGACCATCGGGATGGAGAACGCGAGCGTCTTACCGCTGCCGGTCTTGCCCCGTCCGAGCACGTCGCGGCCGGCAAGGGTGTCCGGCAGGGTGTCGACCTGGATCGGGAAGGGAGAGGTGATGCCGCCGTCGGCGAGCGCCCTCATGAGGGGTTCGCGCACGCCGAGTTCAGCAAAGGATTTCGTCATGTGGGTCGAGTGCCTTTCAGGCATCGGGTTGCACTGTTCGACGCACGGGGAATCGAAAGGATCCACACGTCTGTCAGCACAAGATGGCGAGATTGCCGGTGGGCAAAATCGATCGCCGTAAGAAGAGCTCGTGCTGGGTGCACCGATCAACGAGTTCGTTGAGGAAGCGTTCCACGACGTTTGGCGCGCATACAGCCGCGCCAGGTGTCACCCAGGATAGCCGACGATCGGACCGCTCCGACCGTCGGCTGCGTCACACCTCTACAGCCCAACCCATTCGGTGACGCCGTCGGCGAAGTGCTGCCGCTTCCAGATCGGCACCTCCGCCTTGATGCGTTCGACCAGAACCGAGCAGGCCGCGAAGGCCTCCGCGCGGTGCGGCGCCGCGACCGCGGCGACCAGCGCCAGGTCCCCGACGACCAGGGGGCCCACCCGGTGCACGGCCGCGACCGGGAGCCCGGTCTCGGCGGACACCTGCTCGCAGCACTCGCGCAGGAAGCGCTGGGCGTCCGGGTGCGCCTGATACTCCAGTGCCGAGACCGACTGTCCGCCATCGTGGTTGCGCACCACGCCGCTGAACAGCACCACCGCACCGTGCTCGGGTCCCGCGACCGCCGCGTCCACCGCGGCCTGGTCGATGGGCTCGGTCGAGATGAGAGCGAGTAGCTCACGCATCGTGCATACCTCCGCCCGCAACCTGCGCCAGCAGGTGTTCCAGGATCGGTTCGAGTACCGACATGCCGTCGCGGACACCACCAGGTGATCCCGGCAGGTTGACCACCACGGTGCGGCCGGACAAACCGGACAGCCCCCGGCTGAGCGAGGCGTACGGGGTCTTCTCGGACCCCTTGCGGCGCATGGCCTCCGCGAGTCCGGGCAGCTCCCGGTCCAGCACGGCGCGGGTGGCCTCCGGGGTCTGGTCGGTGGGGGACGTGCCCGTGCCGCCGGTGGTCACCACGAGCGCCGGTGCACCGGTGAGCGCGTCGGCCAGCCCGGCGGCGATGTCGGCGTCGGCGTACACCAGGGGACCGCGCACCGAGAGGCCCTGCGCGGTCAGCCATTCCGCGAGAACCGGTCCGGTGGTGTCCTCCCGGGTACCGCGGGCGCCACCGGTGGAGGCGACCAGGACCACGGCGGATCCAGGTCCGGCCGTGGGGGTTTCGTCGTGGGCATCGGCCTCGGCCTCGCCCTCGGATTCGACGGCATCGGGGCGAACCCAGTGCCCGCGCTTGCCGCCCTCCTTGGTCAGCAATCGCACACCGTTCATGGTGGCGGCGGGATCGACGGCCTTGACCATGTCGTGCAGCGTCAGGCCTGCCACGGCGACCGCGGTCAGCGCCTCCATCTCGACGCCGGTCTGCCCGGTGGTCTTGGCGGTGGCCTCGACCGTGATGGTGTCCTCGGTGAACCCGAACTCGATCTTCACCGAGGACAGCGACAGCTGATGACACAGCGGGATCAGCTCGGAGGTGCGTTTGGCGCCCGCGATGCCCGCGATCCGGGCGGTCGAGAGCACGTCCGCCTTGGGCATGCCGTCGGCGCGGACCAGGGCGATCACCTCGGCGGTGGTCTGCAGTTCGCCGCCCGCCACCGCGATCCGGGTGGTGGTGGCCTTCGCGCTGACGTCGACCATGCGCGCGCGGCCCTCGCCGTCGAGATGAGTCAGCTCGTTCGCCGCCGGGCCGTTTGTCGTCGGTTCGTCGATCACAGTGGCCACACCCGCACGTTGTCTCCCGCCTTCATTGTCGTCACATTCTCGGGGATGTCGATCAGGACATCCGCGCGGGCCAGCGCCCCGACCAGGTGTGAGCCAGGCCCGGACTCGAGGGCGACGCCCGCGTCGACCCGTCGGCCGCGCAGGAACTGGCGTCTGCCCTGGATCGAGGTGATCGGCTCGGTCAGCACGAGTTCCTCCAGGGGGACGGCGGGCAGGCCCGCGGCCCGGCGAAGCAGCGGCTTCACGAACACCTCGAAGGAGACCATCGTGCTCACCGGGTTCCCCGGGAAGTTCAGTACCGGGACGCCGTCGATCTCGGCCAGGCCCTGTGGCCCGCCCGGCTGCATGGTGGTGTGCCCGAACCAGCCGCCCAGCGGCGTCAGCACCTCGCGCACCACCTCGAAGTCGCCCATCGACACCCCGCCGGAGGTGATCACCAGATCCGCGGAAGCGGTTGCGCGGCGCAGGATCTCATCGAACACGGCGAGGTCGTCGTCGCTGCGTTCCACGAACACCACGTCAGCGCCGTTCGCCGTCAGGCTCGCGGCCAGTGCCACTGAGTTGGATTCGTAGATCTGTCCCGGCCGCAGCGGCTCGCCCGCGCGGACCAATTCCGCACCGGTCGCGATGACCGCCGCCCGCGGGCGGCGCAGGACCGGGACGGTGGCGAGGCCGACCGCCGCGAACAACGACAGGTGCCGTGCAGCGAGCGGGGTGCCCGCCGCCAGCAGCAGATCGCCCGTCCGTACATCGGTGCCGGCCTCCCTGACGTACTCGCCCGCCCGGCGCGGCACCCGGATGGTCACCATGTCCTTGGTGGCGTCGGCCTCGGTGTCCTCGACCGGGACGACGGCGTCCGCGCCCGCCGGGATCACGGCCCCGGTCATGATCCGGACCGCGCTGCCAGGGGCGAGCGGGGCAGGCTCGGCGGGACCCGCCGCGATGGTCCCCGTGACCGGCAGGGTCACCGGCACCCCGGTCAGCGAGGCGGCGGCGACCGCGAACCCGTCCATCTGGGAGTTGCGGAAGAGCGGGAGATCCAGCGGCGAGCGCACGTCGGCGCCCAGCACCCGTCCGAGTGCCTCGGTGACGGCGACGTCCTCGACGGTCGGCGCCAGCAGCGGCGCGAGGAGGCGCTGCACCTCGGCGGAGTGCTCCTCGACAGATCTGCTGGTCATGGCGTTTCCTGCGGCATGGGGCCAATCCTAGGCAGGCGCTCGGCGCGACGAGCAACCCGTGTTGGCCGCATACTGGTGGGGTGGCAGAGCTGATGACGCGATGACTGCGACCGTCAGGCCGGTCCAGATGGGGCTGCCGCGCGTCCGCAACAGCCACCCGTCGATCGCCGATCGCCCGGACGTCCCCGAGTTGGTCGACCGGTTCGGCCGGGTGGCCAGGGACCTGCGCGTGTCGATCACCGAGAAGTGCTCGCTGCGCTGCACCTACTGCATGCCCGCCGAGGGCCTGCCCGCGATCCCGCGCGAGCGGTTGCTGACCGCGGCGGAGATCGTCCGGCTGGTCCGGATCGCCGTCGAGGAGCTCGGTGTCCGGGAGGTCCGGTTCACCGGCGGCGAGCCGCTGATGCGTCCCGACCTCGAGGAGATGATCGCCGGCTGTGCGGCGGCTGTGCCGGGCATCCCGCTGTCGATGACCACCAACGCGGTCGGCCTCGAGCACCGCGCCGAGGCGCTTGCCGCCGCCGGTCTGACCCGCGTGAACGTGTCCCTCGACTCGATCGACCGGGCACACTTCGCCGAACTCACCCGTCGTGACCGCCTGCCCTCGGTGCTGGCGGGTATCCGCGCTGCGGCCGCGGCGGGCCTTGCGCCGATGAAGATCAATGCCGTGCTGATGCCGGAGACCCTCGGCGGCGCAGCCGATCTGCTGGAGTGGTGCCTCTCGGAGGGCTGTCAGCTCCGGTTCATCGAGGAGATGCCGCTCGACGCCGACCACGCCTGGGCCCGCGACTCCATGATCGCCGCGACCCGGTTGCTGGAGGTGCTGGGCGAGCGCTTCGAGCTGACCGCGGTGGGACGCCCGGGCGATCCGTCCGCCCCGGCAGAGGAATGGCTGGTGGACGGCGGCCCTGCCACGGTCGGCATCATCGCCTCGGTCACCAGGAATTTCTGTGGCGACTGCGACCGGACCAGGCTCACCGCGGAGGGGACGGTCCGGTCCTGCCTGTTCAGCGACGACGAGATCGACCTCCGCGCGGGGTTGCGCTCGGGCGCGAGCGACGACGACCTCGCACAGTTGTGGCGGGGCGCGATGTGGAACAAGTGGGCTGGTCACGGGATCAATGCGGAGGGTTTCGAACCGCCGCAACGCAGCATGGGGGCGATCGGTGGCTGAACAGGCGATTCTGGTGCGTTATTTCGCGGCGGCGGCGGAAGCGGCCGGGTGCACCGAGGAATCCGTGCGGATCGGTGCGGGTGCCGACCTCGGTGCGCTGAGGTCCGTGCTCGTCGAGCGGCACGGGCCCAAGATGGAGCGGGTGCTGACGGTCGCCGCGTTCCTGCAGGACGACGAGTTGACCCGCGACCTCGCCCTGGTGGCCGCGTCGCGTGTCGACGTGCTGCCCCCGTTCGCAGGCGGCTGATCAGCCCTCGGCGGCAAGCCACTCGTCGAATGTGACAGCGCCGTAGCGGTTTTCCGGGGTCAGGTTCAGCCCGGCGCGCAGGAAACGGCCGGGTGCGCCGGGGAGCGGAACAGGGAGCACCAGGGCCCGGCTGCCGGTTGCGCGCTTCCAGGACTCGGCCAGCTCACGCATCGTTTGTACCTCCGGACCGCCGACCTCGATCCTGCCGTCGTCGGTGGACTCGGTCAGCGCGGCGTCCGCGAGGGCGCGGGCCAGGTCCGTCGGGTCGATCGGCTGGAAGCGGGCGCCGCGGACCGCCGGGATCACCCCGAACCGCGCGGTCGTGGCGAAGATGGACCGCAGCAGCTGGTGGAACTGGGTGGATCGCACGATCCGGACGTCCAGGCCGGAGTCGGAGTAGATGCCCTCCTGCTCGGTCAGCGCCTCGTAGTAGGAGAACCGCACCCGGTCGACACCGACGATCGACAGCAGCACGACTCGTCGCACACCCGCCGCCTCGGCGGCGCGCGCCAGGTTCCTGGCGCCAGTGGTGAACACAGGCCTGGTCCGCCGGGTCTGGCCGTTCACCGCGGAGATCACCGCGTCGACGCCGTCGAGCGCCGCGGGCAGGCCCTCGCCGGTGAGCAGGTCGGCGGTGACGTGGTCGGCGGCGGGCCCCTCGGGGGCGTGCCTGCTCAGTGTCAGCACCCGATGCCCGCGCGCGCGGAGTTCGGCGACCGCCGCCGCGCCCGCGGTGCCGGTGCCGCCCGCGACCAGGACGGTGCTCATCGCGTCACTTCCACCAGTCGTCGAGCGGTGACACGGGGACCGAGCGCTTGTGCCGGGTGCCCAGGTACATGGACTCGAGCTTCTCGGCCACCGCCGCGGTCACCTCCTTGCCCTCGAGGTAGTCGTCGATCTCGCTGTAGCGCAGGCCGAGTGCCTCCTCGTCGGGCAACGCCGGCCTGTGGTCCTCGAGGTCGGCGGTGGGGACCTTGGCCCAGGTGCTTGCGGGGGCACCGAGATGCTGCAGCAGCGCGGCGCCCTGTCGCTTGCTCAGACCGGTGAGCGGCGTGAGGTCGACGCCGCCGTCGCCGTACTTGGTGAAGAAACCGGTGATCGCCTCCGCGGCGTGGTCGGTGCCGATAACCAGGTGGCCGAGCTGTCCGGCGATGGCGTACTGGATCACCATCCGCTCGCGGGCCTTGATGTTGCCGCGCACGAAGTCCCGCAGCTCGCCGTCGTGCCCGATGATCTCGGCGAGACCCCCTGCGCTCTCGGTGGCCGCGGCGTCGGTGCTCGGCTTGATGTTCACGGTCACCGAGCGGTCCGGCTTGATGAACTCGAGCGAGGTCTGGGCGTCGTGCTCGTCGGCCTGCACGCCGTACGGCAATCGGACCGCGACGAACTCGGCGTCGTGGCCCTCCTCGCGCAGCTCGGCGGCCGCCAGTTGCGCCAGCCGGCCCGCCAGGGTGCTGTCCTGGCCGCCGCTGATCCCGAGGACGAATCCCTTGGCAGGAGTGGAGCGCAGGTAGCCCTTGAGGAAGTCGACGCGCGCGCGCACCTCAGCCTCGGCGTCGATGGTCGGCTTCGCGCCGAGTTCTTGCAGGATTTCCGCACGGAGATTCGCCATGCGCGTCACTCTAGCGACGGTCGGCGGTGTGCGCGCGGGTGCGCGCGGGGACCCGGACGGCGGCCGGTCGGGCGGGCGATACAGTGCCACGCGTGCCCAATGTGACCGCGCCCAGGTTTCTCGTCGTGTCCGCCACCGAGGGGGAGGCCGCATACGTGCCAGACGGATTCGAGGTGGTCGTCACCGGGATCGGGAAGGTCGCCGCGGCGGTCGCGGTCACGGAGGCGCTCGCGCGGTACCGATCCGACGATCGCCCGGCGGTGGTCAACATCGGCACCGCGGGGGCGCTGCACGAGCATCATGCCGGTCTGTTCGTACCGTCGGCCGTGCTCAATCACGACATCAGCGCGGACGTGCTGCGCTCGCTCGGACACCCGGTGACGGACCGGATAACGCTCCCCGACGGCGACGATTCGGTGCTCGCGACCGGTGATGTGTTCATCTCCGATGCGGTCGTGCGGGACGCGCTCGCGACCAGGGCCGACCTCGTCGACATGGAGGGCTTCGCGGTGGCGGCGGCCTGCGCGCGGATGGGCGTCGGGTGCCGAATCGTCAAGCACGTCAGCGATCGCGCCGACGAATCGGCCATGGACTGGCCTGCCCAGGTGGACGCGAGCGCCCGGATCCTCGCGACCTGGTTGACCGAGAACCTGTAGCGCCGCCGTCGCTACTGGGCGCGCAGGCCCAGTCCGTCGCCGTCCGCCTGCATCACGCGGGCCCGGTCCGCGTCGACGGTGAAGGTGGTCTCGCCGCTGAGCACGTTCAGTACCGCCCGCTCGACCTCGGCGACGTCGGGCTCGCACGCCATCCTGGTGGTCGCGAGCGGGCCGAAGGTCACCTTGTCTCCGGCGATCTGGGCGGTGCCGGTCATCCGGTTGCACCCGGTTGATCCGCTGACCGAGCCGTCCTCGGCGATCAGCAGGGTGGGGGCGGCGGTCTCGAGGGCGACCGACGTGGTGACCGCGCTCGGGCTGATCAACTGGTCGACGACCCAGGTGGTCCCGGTGATCGGACGGTCCGGGGTGGCTACCTTCTTGTCGACCAGGGCGACCGAGGTGTCGCTCGTGGTCAGCGTGAGGGTGTCGCCGTCGAGCCTCCAGGCCGGATCTGCCTCGAACAGCGAGGTCATCCACGCGTCGGCGCCTGCGGTGTCGCCGACGCAGGCCATCATGGTGGTCGCGATCGGTCCGGTGACGACCTTGCCGTCGGACAGGTCGACCGTGCCGTTGCCGCGGTTGCAGCCGGCGGTCATGGAGATCCTGTCCGGTTCCACGAACTCGACGGTGAGCGGCCCGCCGCCGGGGATCGGGGTGCCCGTGACCTCGGTGGAGATGAAGGTCCGTCCCTGCAGGTCCTCACCGTTCGGCGTCGAGGCGCTCTCCGCACTGCAGGCGGTGAGGAGGGCGGCGGCGAGCAGGGCGAGTCCGGCTACACGGCGAAGGCGCATGCCAGGAGCCTAGTGACCCGCCGGGCGTGCCGTGACCCGTCGGACCAGGTGCTCCCAGGCGTCGGCGATCCGCTCGATCGGCATGTGCATGGTGCGGATCTGGTACATGACCAGCGAGGCCTCGAGGGGCGCGAGCAGGCTGTGGGCGAGCAGTGGGATGTCGCCCTCGGTGCCCGCCGCGCGCAGCAGCATCGCTACGTGGGTGAGGCTGACCTGGCGCGGGGCGCTGCCGAAGCGGAGTTCGGGGGAGTCCTCCACCGCGCGGAGGGTGTCGCCGCTGAGGTCCACGAGCGAGATGCGGGCCCGGCCGAAGGCGACGAGGCGGTCGATGGGCTCGGCGCCGGGACCAAGTGGCGGCGGCCCGTACATGAAGGCGTGCTGCAGTTCCTGCTCGGTGTGGTCGAGGAGGGCCTGCATCAGACCGGACCGGCTGCCGAACCGCCTGAACACTGTGCCCTTGCCCACACCGGCCTTCGCGGCGACCGCATCCATCGTCACGGCGTCCGCGCCCCGCTCCGCGACCAGCGCGGCGGCGGCGTTCAGCAGCAACGCGCGGTTGCGCACGGCGTCGCACCGTTCGGCCTCGGGCTGGTCGGCCATCTGGATCGGGGTGGTCTGCACGAGGCCGATCGTACCCTCCCCGGAATATAAGTGGACCGTAGTCCGCTTAGCTGATATACCTAGAACGGCAAGCGCCCCCGGATCATCGAAGGAAGTCTCCAATGTCTGAAGCCAACGTTCTCGTCCTGGTCGGCAGCCTGCGCGCCGCCTCCGTCAACCGTCAGCTCGCCGAGACCGCCGTCGGTGTCGCACCCGAGGGCGCGAACGTCACGGTGTACGAGGGCCTGGCCGAGGTGCCCTTCTACAACGAGGACATCGACGTCCCGGGCACCATCGACAGCGTGGAGGCGCTGCGCGCGGCCGCCGGTGCCGCCGACGCCCTCCTGCTGGTGACGCCCGAGTACAACGGGACCATTCCCGCCGTGCTCAAGAACGCCATCGACTGGATCTCCCGGCCCTACGGCGTCGGTGCCATCGCGGGCAAGCCGGTCGCCGTGATCAGCGCCTCGCCGAGCGCCAACGGCGCGAAGTGGGCCCACGAGGACACCACCAAGGCCGTCGGGATCGCGGGCGGCAAGGTGGTCGAGGACACCGCGCTCGTCATCGGCGGTGCCTTCGAGAAGTTCGGCGACAAGCACGCCAGCGAGAACGCCGAGGTCTCGGCGCAGCTCGCCAAGGTCGTCGCCGACCTGGTGAACGCCACGAAGGTGCTCGTCGACGCCTGACGCATCTTTCCCATTCGGGCCCGGGCGGTGCATCACGCATCGCCCGGGCCCGTGTGCATGGTCAATCGAGCGTGACCCGCATCATCGCGGTGCGTTCGACAACCCGGTCGCGTTCGTCGGCGAGAGCGAGCCTGCGCTCGTCCTGCATGTACCCGTCCAACGCCGACTGGGATTCGAACGTGAACAGCTGGATCTCCATGGGCTGATCCCCGGTGCCGTCGGTGCGGGCCCGCTGCAGCACCCGGCCGCCGTGCTCGGTGACGAGCTCAAGGACCCGATCCTGGCTACAGCCCGGCCTGCTCGAGGGCGTCGTCGACGGCGTCGCGGACCTCGTCGATACTGCGGCCGGCCGACAGCTCGCTGATGGTGAGCGCCTCGATCTGCGGCTCGACCTCCGCGTACCGCGCCAGCCAGCGTTCCTTGTCCGCCTGCCAGTAGCCCATGATGTCGAATCGATCCGCCGCCCAGCCCAGCTCGCGGCGGACGTGCCTGCGGATCTGCCGCGAGGCGCCCGTCTCGCCCGCCGACCAGATGTAGCCGGGGCCGTCCTGGAGCCGGTGCGCGCGCAGCCACTCCGGCAGTGCGCTCGGGGTGCGGCCGTTGCCGGTGTCGTGCAGCCAGGTCACCGTCAGCTCCGCGTCGGTGGCCCAGTCCTGCTCGTCGGCCGGCTCCGGGATCTCGGCGACCAGGTGGGCGCCGGTGCCGGGCGGCAGGTTCTCGATGATGCGAGCAGCGGCGGGCAGCGCGCTGAGGTCCGCGAGCAGCAGCTGCCAGCGCGCGTCCTGCGGCGGCCGGTACCAGCCCTTCGGGTGGGACAGTCGGACCGGCTCGCCCGGCTCGGCCGCCCGCGCCCACTCGGCGGCCCGCCCGCCCGCATGCACCGCGAAGTCGATGTCGACGTTGCCGGTGCCGGAGTCCCAGCGGCGCACGGTGTAACTGCGCCAGTGGTCCTCGCCGAACTCGACGAGCAGTCGCTCGTCGGGATCGCCGCTGGAGGCGAACGCGGCGGGGTCCGCGAGCGCGAATCGGATTCGGCGCAGGCTGGGGGACAGGTGGGTGGTCGACACCACCGCGGCGTGGAATTGGGGATCCTCGGCGGTCGGCACCGCCCCACCCTAGGCCCGTCGCCACCGACCGCATGCACAGAGGGGAAGCGCCGCGCACCGCAAGGCGGAAATGTGACCTGCGACACGCCGAGACGGGTCGTTTGTGGCGGGGTCAGATGCCTTACGACCTGGGAATTTCAAGGATGTGGTTCACAACATCTCGCGTTATATGGATATGTCGGACACTAGGTGTAGTGTCTAGAACACCGAGAGGGCATAGCCGGAACGGTCGAGAAACACAGGCCGGAGCGCTGTCCAGTAGGTGGGATCCACATGATCTTCCGCGTCACTGACCATCAGTTCCGTAAGCCAGAGAAAGAGGGACTTACATGAGCATCACCGTCTACACCAAGCCGGCGTGCGTTCAGTGCAATGCGACCTACCGGGCGTTCGACAAGGCCGGTATCGAGTACTCCGTCATCGACATCACCGAGGACTCGGAGGCCCGCGATTACGTGATGGCCCTGGGTTACCTGCAGGCCCCCGTCGTGGTGGCGGGCGAGGATCACTGGTCGGGTTTCCGTCCGGACCGGATCAAGTCGCTCGTCGCGGCCGCCGCCTGAAGACCACACGGAGATGATCGGCTGTGACATCGCTGGTCTACTTCTCCAGCGCGTCGGAGAACACCCACCGCTTCGTGCAGAAGCTGGGTGTCCCGGCAGCGCGCATTCCGCTGCATGACCGCGAAGGCGCATTCGAGGTCGATGAGCCGTATGTCCTGATCCTGCCGACCTATGGGGGCGGGATCACCGCGACGGGTCGCGACACGAGTTATGTGCCCAAGCAGGTCATCAGATTCCTCAACAACGAGCACAATCGCTCCCTCATCCGCGGGGTGATCGCTGCCGGCAATACGAACTTCGGCGAGTCGTATTGCTATGCCGGAAACGTGATTTCGCAGAAGTGCAAGGTTCCGTACCTGTACCGCTTCGAGCTCATGGGTACCGCCGAAGACGTAGTAGCAGTCCGGGACGGGCTCGAACAATTCATGGAGAGTGAACAGTGGCACCGACAATCACAGACGCAGCCCCGGCAGCGAGTGTAGAGCGCGCTGCGGCACGACCCGACGCGTCCGCGGGGGAGCTCGACTACCACGCGCTCAACGCGATGCTGAACCTGTACGGCCCGAATGGCGAGATCCAGTTCGACAAGGACCGCGAGGCCGCGAACCAGTACTTCCTCCAGCACGTCAACCAGAACACCGTCTTCTTCCACAACCTGGACGAGAAGCTGGACTACCTGGTCAAGGAGAACTACTACGAGCCCGAGGTCCTCGACCAGTACAGCCGTGAGTTCGTCAAGTCGCTGATCGACCACGCCTACTCGAAGAAGTTCCGCTTCCCGACGTTCCTCGGCGCCTTCAAGTACTACACCTCCTACACGCTCAAGACCTTCGACGGTAAGCGGTACCTGGAGCGGTTCGAGGACCGCGTCTGCATGGTCGCGCTCACCCTCGCCGCCGGTGACGAGCACCTGGCGACCCAGTTGGTCGACGAGATCATCGCCGGCCGGTTCCAGCCGGCCACCCCGACGTTCCTCAACTCGGGCAAGAAGCAGCGCGGCGAGCCCGTGTCCTGCTTCCTGCTCCGCATCGAGGACAACATGGAGTCGATCGGTCGCTCCATCAACTCCGCCCTGCAGCTGTCCAAGCGCGGCGGCGGAGTCGCGTTGCTGCTCAGCAACGTTCGCGAGCACGGCGCCCCGATCAAGAAGATCGAGAACCAGAGCTCGGGCGTCATCCCGATCATGAAGCTGCTCGAGGACTCGTTCTCGTACGCCAACCAGCTCGGCGCGCGTCAGGGCGCAGGCGCGGTGTACCTGCACGCGCACCACCCGGACATCTACCGCTTCCTCGACACCAAGCGGGAGAACGCGGACGAGAAGATCCGCATCAAGACGCTGTCCCTCGGCGTGGTCATCCCCGACATCACCTTCGAGCTGGCGAAGAAGAACGAGGACATGTACCTCTTCTCGCCGTACGACGTGGAGCGGATCTACGGGAAGCCGTTCGCGGACATCAACGTCACCGAGAAGTACTACGAGATGGTCGACGACAAGCGCATCCGCAAGTCGAAGATCAAGGCGCGCGAGTTCTTCCAGACCGTCGCCGAGCTGCAGTTCGAGTCCGGGTACCCGTACATCATGTACGAGGACACGGTGAACCGCGCGAACCCGATCGCGGGCAAGGTCACCCACTCGAACCTGTGCTCGGAGATCCTGCAGGTCTCCACGCCGTCGACGTTCAACGACGACCTGTCCTACAGCCACATCGGCAAGGACATCTCCTGCAACCTCGGTTCGCTGAACATCGCCAAGACGATGGACTCGCCGGACTTCGCGCAGACCATCGAGACGTCGATCCGCGCGCTGACCGCCGTCGCCGACCAGACCTCCATCGACTCCGTCCCGTCGATCCGGAAGGCGAACGACGACGGCCACGCCATCGGTCTCGGGCAGATGAACCTGCACGGATACCTGGCGCGCGAGCGGATCCACTACGGCTCCGACGAGGGCATCGACTTCACGAACATCTACTTCTACACAGTGGTGTTCCACGCGATCCGGGCGTCCAACGAGATCGCCAAGGAGCGCGGCACGTACTTCGCGGGCTTCCCGGAGTCCAAGTACGCCTCCGGTGAGTTCTTCGACAAGTACACCGACCGGGTGTGGGAGCCTGCGACCGAGCGGGTGCGGCAGCTGTTCGCCGATGCGGGCCTGCACATCCCGACCCAGGACGACTGGCGTGAGCTGAAGGCGTCCGTGCAGCAGCACGGCATCTACAACCAGAACCTGCAGGCGGTCCCGCCGACCGGATCGATCTCCTACATCAACAACTCCACCAGCTCCATCCACCCGGTGGCGTCGAAGATCGAGATCCGCAAGGAAGGCAAGATCGGCCGCGTCTACTACCCGGCGCCCTACCTGACGAACGACAACCTGGAGTACTACCAGGATGCCTACGAGATCGGGTACGAGAAGATCATCGACACCTACGCCGCGGCCACCCAGCACGTGGACCAGGGCCTGTCGCTGACGTTGTTCTTCAAGGACACCGCCACCACCCGGGACATCAACAAGGCCCAGATCTACGCGTGGCGCAAGGGCATCAAGACGCTGTACTACATCCGGTTGCGTCAGATGGCCCTGGAGGGCACCGAGGTCGAGGGTTGCGTCTCGTGCATGCTGTGACCGTGGCGTACGGCTCGAATGGAGTGAGGGAATCGTGAGCGAGAAGATCAAGCTGATCGACCGGGTGTCGGCGATCAACTGGAACCGCGTCCCCGACGAGAAGGACGCCGAGGTGTGGGATCGCCTCACCGGTAACTTCTGGCTGCCGGAGAAGGTCCCGGTGTCCAACGACATCCCGTCGTGGAACACCCTGACTCCGAACGAGAAGCAGCTGACCATGCGGGTCTTCACCGGCCTGACGCTGCTGGACACGATCCAGGGCACCGTCGGTGCCGTCAGCCTGATCCCGGACGCGATCACCCCGCACGAGGAGGCGGTGTACACCAACATCGCGTTCATGGAGTCGGTGCACGCGAAGAGCTACAGCTCGATTTTCTCGACGCTGTGCTCGACCCGCGACATCGACGACGCCTTCCGCTGGTCGGAGGAGAACCCGAACCTGCAGCGCAAGGCGCAGATCGTCATGGACTACTACCGTGGCGAAGATCCGCTCAAGCGCAAGGTCGCCTCGACGCTGCTCGAGTCGTTCCTGTTCTACTCGGGCTTCTACCTGCCGATGTACTGGTCCTCGCGGGCCAAGCTCACCAACACCGCCGACCTGATCCGGCTGATCATCCGCGACGAGGCCGTGCACGGGTACTACATCGGATACAAGTACCAGAAGGGCCTCGAGCAGCTCAACCAGGCCGAGCGCGACGACCTGAAGGACTACACCTTCGAGTTGCTCTTCGAGCTGTACGACAATGAGGTCGAGTACACCCAGGACCTCTACGACGAGGTCGGGCTCACCGAGGACGTCAAGAAGTTCCTGCGGTACAACGCCAACAAGGCGCTGATGAATCTCGGCTACGAGGGACTGTTCCCGAAGGACGAGACCGACGTGAACCCGGCGATCCTGTCGGCGCTGTCCCCGAACGCGGACGAGAACCACGACTTCTTCTCCGGGTCGGGCAGCTCCTACGTGATCGGCAAGGCCGTGAACACCGAGGACGAGGACTGGGACTTCTAGCGGGCGCCCAGCGCCTCCACATCGCACCGTCGCACGGCTGGCGGGAATCCGTTCTCGTCAGTCGGTGCCATGTTGTCGATGAAGATCACGACCACGCCGATCAGCCACCACTTCACCAGGAATCCGGCTGTGGGCCAGCGCCCGTCGTCAGACCTGATCATCACCAACCCACACAGGGCCTTGCCCGCGGTCGTGTGGAAGATCCGCTGGATGATCACGCGGTGGACGAAGGACGCTGTCACCCATGCAAGGGCTGCCGCGGGCAACGCCAACGCCGACAGGTCGGCGATCGCATCGCATGCTGCGTACACCCCGAACGCGATCCCGACGTGCAGTACGAAGTCGATGACGAATGCGATGTATCGACGTAGCATCCTCGGCGACGGGTATCGGGGGTCTCCCGATGCTCCGCGCGTCGCCTGAAGTGGCGGGCTACCTGTTCCGTAACCGGGTGTGCCCATCGGTCATGGCCCCAATCTGTCGAGTAGTTCATCGAACTCGCGCCGCTTCTCGGCGATGCCTTCGTCGATCCCCGTGGACGCCGCGACCTCCGCGATGAGGGCATCGGTGAATCGGGTTTCCCCGACGGTCGCGCCTTGGACCTCGGCACCCGCCTGCCCGGTCAGCAGTTTGCGTGGGTCGAGCAGACCGATGCCCATCGCGCCGTTGAGCGCGCCGCTCACAGTGCCCTTGACGGCACCCTGGCCGCCCGACTCGGCGACATCGCCCCAGTCGTAGCCGTCGCGACGATCCCGGTGGATTTCGTAGGTCTGCAGGCCCGCTTCTTTGAGCGCCTCGAGGCCCGCCCCGATCGCGGCACCCTTTGCCGCGCCGACCGCGGCCCGCCTGAGCAAGGAGAGGACCAGCTGTTTGATGGCCATCCGGACTGCGATCTGGGTGGCGGTCTGCGCGACGACAGCTGCGGGACTCGCAGCACCGGCAGTCATGATCGTTGCGGCAGCGATCGCCGCCAACTCGACCGCCAGCGCAACGAGTGCGGCGATGATCGTCAGCTTCGCGATCCGCACGTCCTCGGACGCACCCTCGAGGGACTCCCCGAGTGCGCTGCACAGCGCGATGATCTCCGTGAGAGCCCCCTCGGGGCCGATCCTCGCCCAGCGGTCCGCGATCGCGATGCTCACATCGCCCTCGATCCCGCCGAGGGCAGTCCGGATCACCGCGTCGCTCTCGTCTGTCACCTCGCCCAGGGACGAAGCTGCCTCGTACCAACCGTGTGCAAGGCGCAGCATCGCGGTTTCGTCCGCATCGGGCCAGTCGGATCCGACCACGGTCTCGGACAGCCACCGCACACTGCCCGGAACCTCGATACCCATCAGGAGATCCCGTCGAAGCCGGCACTGGATGTCCGGTCGGTGTTCTCGAAGGCGTCCGCCGTGGCCCGGAGCCCTGTTCCGATCTGCTCCATCGCCGCCGCCGCGAAGCCGATGCTCTCCTCGCCGACCTCGGCACCCGGCAGATAACCGCCCGCGAATGCCATACCGGTCTCGTCCTCTCCCCAGCAAGAACCCTCGCTCGCGATGACCGCACGCAGGGCCGCAAGGATGCCTGCCGTGCGTTCCGCCAGCTCATCGAGTCGCGGCGCCTGGTTGCGAAGGTGGTCGGGGTCGACCCACACATTGCCGCTCACCGTCGGGGATCCTCGAGAATCGATCCGCCCCGGTAGTAGTCGTCCGCGTCGTCCTGAAGGTCCGCGGCCGGGTCGCCGGGGCTGTCTTCTGTCCCGAGCCTCGGAAGCAGGTCGCGAAGGCTCGGGGCTCCGGGAACGAGGTCCGGCAGGTCGGGCACCTCGTGGCCGGCAGCGACAACCGACCCCATGAGTCGCATCATTTCTCGTTGTGCGGAAGCGGCGGCGTCGCGTGCCGCGTCTGCGACCGACAGTGCAAGGGAGTCCGGCGTCGACCGGCGGAACGCATCCGGTGAGATGTCGACGCTCAACACCGAGCCCGTCGAATCCGTCTCGACGCGAACGAGTCTGTCGACCGATTCGCCGCGCAGGCGAAGCTGGGCAATCTGTGCCCGTGCCCCGCTCAGGTCTCGGGCTTGCCGATCGAGAGTGTCCAGCATCGAGTCGATCTGATCTTGCAGTGCATTTCCCCGTGCGTGCAGATCCTGCGCACTGTCCTCGTTCATCTGCCCCCCGTGCGATGTTGCCCGCCCCCAGCGGTGCTCGACCACACGTGACCGAGCAGCTGAACATTATCGCGTTGTCGAGGAGACGGCATTCATCGGGCGCCCACCCGAAATCGAAATGCCTTCACCTGCGTGGGGATCAGGTCTAGCGTCGAGGACGTCGGATTCACCCAGGTGAGGAGGCGGCGATGAGTGGAAAAGTTGTGCACTTCGAGGTCCCGTTCGACGACGGGGACCGGGCGAGGACGTTCTACCAGCAGGCGTTCGGATGGAACACCGTCGAGATGCCCGAGATGAGCTACACGATCGTCTCGACCGGGCCCGCCGCGGAGTCGGGGATGCCCGCGGAACCCGGCTACATCGGCGGCGGCATGTTCGAGCGCGTCCCGGAGTATCCGAAGGGGCCGGTGATCACCATCGACGTGCCGAGCATCGACGCCGCCCTGGCCAAGATCGCCGAGTTGGGCGGGTCGACGGTCGGGGAGAAGCAGCCGGTCGGTGAGATGGGGTTCGCGGCCTATTTCAAGGACACCGAGGGCAACATCATGGGTCTGTGGGAGAACGCCGGCTGAACCATGCCTCGGGCACGTCGCGGAGGGCCTTCTCGATGCGCCGCGTCGAGCTGTCGGTGAGGTCCGCGGGCACCGCGTCCGGCGCGAACCAGGCGACCTCGAGGTTCTCCTCGTCGGCGGCGCGCGCCTCGCCCGCGGTGTGTCGTGCCAGGAAGCAGACGTCGAGGTAGCTGGCGACGTCCCCGTTCGGGTAGGTGATCGGCCCGGCGGTGTCGACGCTGGTGATGCGCACGAGGTCCGCCTCGACCCCGGTCTCCTCGAGGATCTCGCGGAGAGCCGCAGGGCCGGGTTCCTCACCGGGTTCGAGGATGCCGGAGACCACCGCCCACAACCCGTTGTCGGCCCTGCGGGTCAACAGGATTCGCCCCGTATCGTCGACGACGACCGCGCTCACGCCGGACAGCCACAACGGGGCGTGTCCGACGTGAGCGCGGAGGTCGCTGACGAACCGGGGGATCGCCACGGCTAGTACCGGAAGGTGACCGGGGCGGCCTGCCCGCCGGAGTACGGCAGCAGGATGCTCGGCTGCAGCGGTGCCGCGAACCGGGCGGGAACATCGGTGAACTCGGACACGCCCGCGTTAGCAGGAACGTCCAACTGCGCGAACCGGATCCGGGTCATGGCGTCGGTGCCGACCATGTTGCCCTCGGAGGTCTCCGCGGACAGGAACGTGCCCTCGGGCGTGAACTCGATCCACGGATCGGCCAGCGCGATCTCCGCGAGGTGGAAGCGGGTGAAGGAGACCACGGTGCCCCGATAGCGAACGGTGCCGTGGCCGCTCGAGGGATCGACGTCGGCGGACTCGAGCTCGAACGCGAGGCGGCCGTCCTTGCGGACCGTCCCGCCGTCGCTGACCACAACCGAACCCTGGGTGCCGCGCTGCACCAGCTCGGTGTAGCCGGGCGCGAGGGCCCACAGCAGGTCCTGCGCCGGCGGCGTCGGCGCGTTCGGCCCGGGAGCCGGGTCGAAGTTCACAGGGACGGACAGCTCCTCCGCGGCGTTGACGGCGTCCGCGGCGGCGTAGGTGTACACCCCGTAGACCGCGTCGGGGGCTGCGCCCGCCGGCTTCTTCACCGTGAGCGTGGCGGTGAAGGAACCGTCGCCCGCGAGGGGGACCCACTGCTGACGGATGGTGCGACGAAAATCGAAGGGTGCGTCCGGAACCCGGTTCAGTGCGTCTTCGGACATCACCCACGCGGTGGCCGAGCGCTGCTGCCCGACCCGGGCCTGCGCCGGTGCGTCCTCGGACGGACGCCACTGCGGGGCGAACGCACCGAATGCGACGAAGGTGCCGTGCGGGACGCCGGGCGGCACCGGTACCGGCAGTCCGCCGGTGTTGGCCTGCGGATCGAACCCGGTGCCGCGCACCACGATCCGGTCACCCTCGTGCACGGCGGTGTCGCCGAGCGCGGTGGTGCCGTCGGCGGCGAACAGTTCGATCCTGGCGTGCCCGGTCGGTTCGGCAGGCGCCGCAGCGGCCGGGGCCGCCCACGTCAGCGACCCGATCAGCGCGGCCGCGAGCGCGGGGAGGGCGCCGCGGCGCCTAGTTGACGTAGCCATTGAGCGAGGCCTCCAGGTCGGTGAGGATGCCGCGGGCGGCGATCACACCGATGCCGGTCATCCAGATCTCGTCGTCCACCGTGAACACGCGCTTGTCCTTGACGGCGCCAAGGCCCTGCCACAGACCGCCGTTCATGACCTCGACGCCCTGGCCCCTGGCCTCGTCGCCGTAGAAGCTCACGTAGATGACGTCGCCCTCGGCATTGCTCAGCTGCTCCTCGCTGAGCTCCGCGAAGCGCTTGTCCTTGGCGTCCTCGAGGCGCTGGAAGGTCGGGCGCTGGACGCCCGCATCGGCGAGGACCTGGCCCGAGAAGCTGTCCGGCCCGTAGATCCGGATGGCGCCGGGCATGAAGCGGACCACCGAGGCCTGCGTCTGGGAGGAGTCGAGGGTGTTGCCCGTCGCGGTGGCGGCGCCCTGGTAGTCGTCGAGGGCCTGGCGGGCGGCCGCGCCGCGGCCGAGCGCTGCGCCGTCGAGGAGCAGGTTGTCCCTCCACGTCGTGCCGACCTTCTCGGTGAACGTGGTGGGGGCGACCGCGCTCAGCTGCTGGTACAGCTCCGGTGTGCGGAACTTCGAGCCCAGGATGAGGTCCGGCTTGAGAGTCGCGATCTTCTCGATGTCCGGTTCCTGCACCGTCCCGACCGATTCGACGCCCGCGATCGTCGGCCCGAGGTACTCGGGCTGGGACCCGACCGCCCCGGTCACCGCGGCGCCGACCAGCCGGTCCTGCAGGCCAAGCGCGCAGACGGTGTCGAGCTTGTCCGTGTCGAGCACCACGATCCGCTGCGGATCCGCCGGTATCTCGGTCTCGCCCGCCGCGTGCACGACCTTGCGGGTGGTGCCCGTCACGCCCGCGGGGTCCACGGGAGCGGTTGGGCCGCAGACGTTCTCGGTATCTCGGTCGTTGCCGAGCACGCCCGCGCCCGCGACGGTGGTGGTGCTGCGCACGATGCCGTCGGCGGCGTCGTCGGTGCCGGACCCGCCGCACGCGGCGAGCAGCACGGCCGACGCCGTGAGCAGGGCCGCGGGCACGACGCGGCGGACGAGATGAGGCTTACGCATGTGGGGGTCCTCCTGAGCTGACGGGCGGTGTCGAGACTAGCCGCGGCGCGGGTCGACGTCGTAGGCCGCGGCCAGGTCGTCGAGGATCCCGCCCGCGCCCTGCACGCTGACCGCGGACATCCAGACGGTGTCGTCGACGTCGATCTTGCGGCCGCGCAGGCCCGTCCAGAGCGGGTTGGTGAGGAACGGCTTGGCGTGGTCGGCCACCGCGGTGCTGCCGTCGGGGGCGTGGTAGGTCGAGACCAGGATCAGGTCGGCTTCGGCCTCGGTGATCAGCTCGGGGCTGATGTCGTTGGAGATGCTCGAGGGCTTCGCCGGGTCCGGAGCCGCGCTGGCCGGCCTGGCCAGCCCGGCGTCGTCGAGCACGATGCCGCTGAACGAGGTGCTGCGGTAGATCCGGGCGGTCGGCTCACCCGCGAAGCGGACCACCGAGACGGTCGGGTTGTTCGCCTTGGCGTTGATCTCGGCGCCGACGGCCGCCGCGCGGTCCTCGTAGGCGCCGATCTTCTGCTCGGCGAGGTCCTCCTTGCCGAGGGCCGTGCCGAGCAGGCGGATGTTGTCCTTCCACGTCGGCCCGGTGGTCTCGGACATCACCGTTGGCGCGATCTTGGACAGCTGCTCGTAGATGTCGCCGTGCCGGACCTTCGCGGACACGATCAGGTCGGGCTGGAGTTCGGCGATCTTCTCCAGGCTGGGCGTCGCCAGCGGGCCCACGGCGACGGCGTCCTTCGCGAACTCCTCGCGGGAGTCGCCGAGGTAGTCCGGCAGGGTGTCGGTGCGATAGGTGACGTACCCGACCAGGTCCGTCTCGAGCAGCAGGACTGCGTCGGAATAGCTGGTGTCGAGGGCGACGACCCGCTTCGGGGCGGCGGGGATCTCGGTCGATCCCAGCGCGTGCTCGACCGTGCGGGGGAACTGCGCCTGTGCGGCCGACTCCGGGGCCGACTCGGTGTTCGTGGTCGAACAGCCGGTCAGGACGAAGACTGCGGCTGCGGCTCCCGCGACGAGCGTGAGCAGCGGATTCTTGCGGGCCTTCACAGAGAACTCCTGTCAGATCATTAGGTAAGCGAAACCTTAGCAAGGCTGCCCTATCTCGTGTGGTGCGCCGCCGGGAGGGCCGCGCGGGGGCACAATGGTGCGATGGCCGTTTCGGTGAGCCAGATGTTGATGCGGGGCCTGGACGAGCTGAGATTTCAGCCGACCGCCAAGCGGATCCGGGCGCTGCGCGGCGACGTGGTCGTGGTCGTGGCGGACTCCACCCGTGCCGCGTTGGTGTGGGAGCCGCGGCGCGTGGTCCCCGTCTACACGCTGCCTGTCGCGGACGTCGCGGCACCGATGACCGCCTCGTCGGCCGCGGCCGCGCCTGCGGTCCCCGTTCCGCTCGGTGACGGCGATCCCGTCCTCGATCCGCGGACCGGATTCGGCTTCCACAGCTGCCCGGGCACCGCGCTGGCCATCGAGGTCGACGGCACCGCTCTCGACGGCGTCGCGTTTCGTCCCGACGATCCCGAGCTGGCTGACCTGGTGCTGCTGGACTTCGAGGCCTTCGACTGGCTCGAGGAGGACGAACCGGTCCGGGGGCATCCGCGCGACCCGTTCCATCGGGTCGACGTCCGCCGCAGCTCCCGGCGCGTCCGGATGGAGCTCGACGGCGTTCTGATCGCCGAGTCCGATCGGTCGATGATGCTCTTCGAGACCGGCCTGCCGCTGACCCGCTTCTACCTCCCGCGCGAGGATGTCCGCGTCGCCATGACGTCGACGGCGACCAGGACATGGTGTGCCTACAAGGGGGAGGCGTCGTACTTCACCGTGGAGCAGGCGGGCGAGCCGGGAGTCGACGTCGCGTGGAGCTACGAACGCCCGCTGCCGGACTGTCCGCAGATCGCCGGACTGGTCGCCTTCTTTCAGGAGCGGCTCGACGTTATCGTCGATGGAGCGCCGATGGTGCGGCCGCGTACTCCCTGGTCGGAGCCTGCGTGACGGCTGTACGCGACACGAAGTACGACGATGGGTAGGACCGGCTCCGCGGATCGTGGAGGGACGGTCTACGATTCGTCAGAGCGCAAGCAAGAGGACGTTCGCCTCGCAGCCCGGGGCCGGACGTCCTGAGCGGAGCCTGCGGAGCGACCAAGGGCACATTCAGGAGGATCAGTGACTGCCGTAGCGCCCCAGCCAGTCCCCGAGATAAACGCCGCCAGGCCCTACCCGGCGCGATTGGGACCCAAGGGCTCGTACATCTACAAGATGATCACCACCACTGACCCCAAGGTTCTTGGGATCATGTACATGGTGACGTCGTTCGCGTTCTTCCTCGTCGGTGGCCTCATGGCCCTGCTGATGCGAACAGAACTCGCGGTTCCGGGAATGCAGTTCCTGTCGAACGAGCAGTTCAACCAGCTCTTCACCATGCACGGCACGATCATGCTGCTGCTGTACGCGACCCCGATCGTGTTCGGTTTCGCGAACTACATCCTGCCGCTGCAGATCGGCGCCCCCGACGTGGCGTTCCCGCGCCTGAACGCGTTCAGCTACTGGCTGTACCTGTTCGGTGCGCTCATCGCCACCGCCGGCTTCATCACCCCCGGTGGTGCCGCCGACTTCGGTTGGACCGCCTACAGCCCGCTGACCAGCGCCCTGCATTCGCCCGGCGTCGGCGCGGACCTGTGGATCCTGGGCCTCGCGGTCGGTGGTCTCGGCACCATCCTCGGTGGCGTCAACATGATCACCACGGTGATCTGTCTGCGCGCCCCCGGCATGACCATGTTCCGCATGCCGATCTTCACCTGGAACATCCTGGTGACGAGCGTCCTGATCCTCCTGGCCTTCCCGCTGCTGACCGCAGCACTGCTGGGTGTGTTCGTGGACCGGCACTTCGGGGCACACATCTTCGACCCGGCCAACGGCGGCGTCCTGCTCTGGCAGCACCTGTTCTGGTTCTTCGGTCACCCCGAGGTCTACATCATCGCGCTGCCGTTCTTCGGCATCGTCTCGGAGATCTTCCCGGTGTTCAGCCGTAAGCCGCTCTTCGGCTACAGCGGCCTGGTCTACGCCACGCTGGGTATCGCGGCCCTCTCCATCGCGGTGTGGGCGCACCACATGTACGCCACCGGCGCCGTGCTGCTGCCGTTCTTCTCCTTCATGACGTTCCTGATCGCGGTCCCGACCGGCGTGAAGTTCTTCAACTGGATCGGCACGATGTGGAAGGGCCAGGTGACCTTCGAGTCGCCGATGCTGTTCTCCGTCGGCTTCCTGGTGACGTTCCTCTTCGGTGGTCTGTCCGGCGTGCTGCTCGCCAGCCCGCCGCTCGACTTCCACGTCACCGACTCGTACTTCGTGGTCGCGCACTTCCACTACGTGCTCTTCGGCACCATCGTGTTCGCCACCTACGCGGGCATCTACTTCTGGTTCCCGAAGATGACGGGCCGCCTGCTCGACGAGCGCCTCGGCAAGTGGCACTTCTGGACGACCTTCATCGGCTTCCACACCACGTTCCTGGTGCAGCACTGGTTGGGCAACGAGGGCATGCCCCGTCGTTACGCGGACTACCTGCCCAGCGACGGATTCACCACGCTGAACACGATCTCCACGATCGGCGCGTTCATCCTCGGTGCCTCCACGCTGCCGTTCATCTGGAACGTCTTCAAGAGCTACCGCTACGGCGAGATCGTCACGGTCGACGACCCGTGGGGCTACGGCAACTCCCTGGAGTGGGCGACGTCCTGCCCGCCGCCGCGGCACAACTTCACCGAGCTGCCCCGGATCCGTTCGGAGCGTCCGGCGTTCGAGCTGCACTACCCGCACATGGTCGAGCGGATGCGTGCCGAGGCGCACGTCGGGCCCGGCCACGGCAGCAAGGCCACCGCGGTCCTCGAGGACGCGCACTAGCCGCAATGAACAACTCACAAGGCCCCGCCCGAGCTTCGGGCGGGGCCTTGTGATTGGCACAATGGGTTCGAATCCGCGGTCTGGGCCGCGGGATGGAGGGAGTTCTCGGTGGGTTCAGACACCACGGTGTTGGTCACGGTCACGGGACCGGACCGCCCCGGCGTCACGTCCGTGCTGCTCGCGGCGCTCTCGCGTCACCGCGTGAGCCTGCTGGACGTGGAGCAGGTGGTCATCCGGGGGCGCCTGACGCTGGGCGTCCTGGTGTCCTACCCGAACGACGCCGACGCCCTCCAGGACGAGCTCGAGGGGGCGATGGCCACCGTCGGCATGCAGGTCGACGTCGAGTCCGGCTCGTTCGCCGCGGCCCGGCCCGCGCCGTGCACCCACGCGGTGGTGGTGCTCGGCAGCCCGGTCACGGCCCGCTCGTTCAGCACGATCGCCCGTGAACTCGCGAAGCAGGGTGCGAACATCGACTCCATCCGCGGTATCGCGGACTACCCGGTGACCGGTCTCGAGCTGATGGTGACCGCCGCCAACACCGGTGCCGAGGCGGACGCCGCCCTGCGCACCGGACTGTCCGAGGTGGCCGTCGGAGAGGCCGTGGATGTCGCCGTGGAGCGCGCCGGGCTGGCCCGACGCGCGAAGCGGCTCATCGTCTTCGACGTGGACTCCACCCTGGTGCAGGGCGAGGTCATCGAGATGCTCGCCGCCCGCGCAGGCAAGGAGGAGGAGGTCCGCGCCGTCACCGAGGCCGCGATGCGCGGCGAGATCGACTTCACCGAGTCGCTGCACCAGCGGGTCGCGGTGCTGGCCGGGCTGGACGCCTCGGTCATCGACGAGGTGGGCGAGTCGCTCGAGCTGACCCCCGGCGCCCGCACCACCATCCGGACGCTGCGCAGACTCGGGTTCCACTGCGGCGTGGTCTCCGGCGGCTTCCGCCAGGTGATCGAGGGCCTCGCGCACGAGCTGGAGCTGGACTTCGTCGAGGCGAACACCCTCGAGATCGTCGACGGCAAGCTGACCGGCCGGGTGATCGGCGATGTCGTCGACCGGGCCGCGAAGGCCGTCGCGCTGCGCAAGTTCGCCGCCCAGTCCGGCGTCGCGATGGAGCAGACCGTCGCCGTCGGGGACGGCGCCAACGACATCGACATGCTCAACGCCGCGGGCCTCGGGGTCGCGTTCAACGCCAAGCCGGCACTGCGGGAGGTGGCGGACGCGGCGCTCTCGCATCCGTTCCTCGATGCGGTGCTGTTCATCCTCGGCGTGACCCGCCACGAGGTGGAGGCGGCCGACGCCGAGGACGGACTGGTGCGCCGGGTGCCGCTCTGATGGACGAGCGCCTCCCCGCCGCCTTCCTTGACCGGCATGCGGTGCTCGCGGCAGGCTACGGCGGCCGCGCGGACCCGGAAGACCCGGCGCAGGTGCTGGCGATGCCGATGGTCCTGCACATCACCAAGGTGCACCCGCCCGCGCGCAGCGCACTGCTGGCGGCCGCGGCCGCGGCGACCGTCGCGCTGTGCCTCGACGAGCGGGCAGGCGCGACCGACGACGGCGAACCGGGCCCGTGGCAGCAGCCCCTGCTCGACTGGACGGGCTCGCGGATCCGGAAGGTCGCGCGCCGGGCCAGGGGATCGCAGTGGCTCGCCGCGCAGCAGGTGGACGGCGTCACGGTCGAGGTCGACGGGGCGCAGGCCCGGGCCATCGTGCCAGGCCCGGTCGGCGAGGTCGATCAGCGCGTCCGCAAACTCCAGATCGGGGGCACCGACCTCGAGCACGACGAGCCGGGCGAACCGGTGTCGGGCCTGCCGGTGCTATGGGTGAACCGTTCCCTGGAGATGACCGTCGGCAAGGCCGCGGCCCAGGTCGGGCACGCCTCGATGCTGTTGGCGGGTGCGATGGACCCCGAGCGGGCCTTGGCGTGGTCGCTCGACGGCTACCGCTGCAGCGTGCGGGACGCCGATCCGGCGCACTGGGCGGCCCTCGGCGAGCTGGTGGCGCAGCGGCGGGCGATCGCTGTGCGCGACGCCGGGTACACCGAAGTGGCCCCGGGCTCGATGACCGTGATCGCGGCGCTCGGCTAGGAACCGCCGAGTTTGACCATGACGCAGCGTCATGGTTGATGCTGGGTTCATGCGAATCGGCGACCTTGCCCAGACGGCCGGAATCACCCCTCGGACGATCCGGCACTATCACCGTCTCGGGCTTCTCGAGGAGCCGAGACGGCTCTCCAACGGCTATCGGGCCTACGAGTTGCCGGATCTGATCAGGCTGCTCCGCATTCGATGGCTGGCCGCCGCGGGGATCCCGCTCGGTTCGATCGCCACGATCATGGAATCGGCCCGCGCAGAGGGTGATACGGATGACCTCGGCGATGACCTGACGGTGCTCATCGACGGCATCGATGCCGAACTCGATCGCCTGGGCGGCCAACGCCTGCGGCTGCGGGAGATGCTCGACGCACACCGCGAGGGTCGGCCGGTCTCGCCGCTGCCCGCCGACCTGGCCGTGGCCTTTGCCGAATTGATCTCGGCGGAAGGCGATCCCAGAACCCGCCGTGAGTTCGAACGCGAGCGGGACGCCTGGGAACTGCTCGCCGTTTCCGGGACGGGTCCCTCCGCGCTGTTCGACGCCGCGACGCGGGTGCTCTCGGATCCGGACTCGCGCGCGGTGGTGATCGGCCTGTACCGGCGGTTCGCGGCACTGGTCGGCGCCGATCCCGCCGCGGCGAAGCAGGAGATCGACTCTCTCGCTGAGGCACTCGCGTCGGTGATCGCTCGGGAGTACGGCGATATGGTCCTGATCGTCGAGGACGCGGAGTCCGCGGCACCGATGGTGCGGCCGATGATGACCGTCGCCGAGTTGGTACCCGACCGGGCGCAGTGTGAGGTCCTCATGCGGGTCCTCGCACGGCTCGGGATGTCGCCTGATGGGGCCACCCCGTGATCGCCGCAATGTGGATGTGGGTCCGAGGTGAGGTGGACGACAGACACGGCCAGGCGGCCGCGTTCGGGTACAGCAAGGGCACCGTCGCGCTCCCGCTCGCGTTCATGGTCGCCGGGCTGATCGAGGCGGTGGCCATCCACCTGCTGGTGCCGTGGCAGTGGCTGCGGGTGACGCTGCTGATCGCGACGGTTGTCTCCCTCCTCGCGGTCGTCGGCTGGCTCGCCGGGCGAGCGGTGCACCCGCACCTGGTCACCGAGGACGAGCTCGTCCTCCGATCGGGGTCGGCTGTCGTGGCGACCGTCGATCTCACCGAGATCGGCGCCACGAGGCTGATCAGGCGGTTCGATCGCACCGACGAGGAAGTACGCGACGGCCGCCTGCATCTGCCGGGCCCGGACGGCACGGTCCTCGACATCGACTTTCGAAGCGGCGTCCCGATCGCCTTCCCCAGTGACGAACCGACCGTGATCACGGGCGTGAGCCTGCATGTGGACGATCCGCGGGCGATGCTCGATCGGCTCGATGCCGTGACGACCTGACCGGTTGGCGTACCACGAATACCACTCGTGCAGTCCAGCGATGGCGAAGTGGCACTTTATTGCCGGTCCAGTTCTCGGGAGACTGGCCACCATGCTCACCCGCCTGCCCTCCCGTCTCGTCGCGCTCTTCGTCGGCCTCTGGCTCTACGGATTCTCGATGGCGCTGATGGTCGTTGCCGGGCTCGGGCTCGATCCCTGGGACGTGTTTCACCAGGGTGTGGCGCAGCGGACGTCGTTGAGCTTCGGCACCGTCACCGCGCTGACCGGTGCCGCGGTGCTGCTGCTGTGGATCCCGATCCGCCAGCGCCCCGGCTTCGGCACGGTCGCGAACGTCGTGGTGATCGCGGTGGCGGTGGATACCTCGCTGGCCATGCTCCCCGAACTGGACGCGCTGGCCACCCGGATTCCGGTGATGCTGATCGCGGTCGTCCTCAACGCGTTCGCGGCGGCGCTCTACATCGGTGCCGGGCTCGGCCCCGGTCCGCGCGACGGGCTGATGACCGGGCTGGTCGCGCGTACCGGACTGTCGGTGCGGTTGGCCCGCACCGGACTCGAGGTGGCCGTGCTGGCGACCGGCTGGATGCTCGGCGGCACCGTCGGGGTGGGCACCGTCGTCTATGCGCTCGGCATCGGGCCCCTGATCCAGCTGATGATGGGCCTCCTGAACCGGCTCGGTCAGAACCGGGGCGGCGGCGGTGTCGCACCGGCGATGTCGGTGCCCGCCGTCGCACGCGAGGATTGCCCGGCCCGTTGACCTGCGCGGCAGCCGGGACCGGCGACACGCAACCCGGTCCTGACGCGTGCGCCGCGAGCGGGTAGGTCAAGATGGGCGTCGTGTCCGAACTTGATCCCGATCTGCTCATCGATTTCGACGACGTGCTCATCCGCCGTGGCGGTGTGACCCTGGTCGGCCCCGTGACGTGGAAGGTGGAGCTCGACGAGAAGTGGGTTGTGCTCGGGCCCAACGGCGCGGGCAAGACCTCGCTGCTGCGGATCGCGGCCGCCGAGGTGCACCCGACGTCGGGCAAGGCGCACCTGCTCGGCGAGGTCCTCGGCCGCGTCGACGTCACCGAGCTGCGACCGCGGATCGGGCTATCGTCCTCCTCGCTCGCGCACCGGGTGCCCGCCGACGAGGTGGTGCGCGACCTCGTGGTCTCGGCCGGCTACGCCGTGCTCGGCCGGTGGCGGGAACGCTACGAGGAGATGGACACCACTCGCGCGGTGGAGATGCTCGAGAGCCTTGGCGCCGAGCACCTGGCGAACCGGACCTACGGCACGCTGTCGGAGGGGGAGCGCAAGCGCGTGCTGATCGCGCGGGCCCTGATGACCGATCCGGAGCTGCTGCTGCTCGACGAGCCGGCGGCCGGGCTGGACCTGGGCGGGCGTGAGGAGCTCGTCGCGCGGCTCTCGGACCTGGCCGCCGACCCGGACGCACCCGCGACCGTGCTCATCACCCACCACGTCGAGGAGATCCCGCCGGGCTTCACGCACGCGCTGCTGCTCAAGGAGGGCGAGGTCGTCTCGCAGGGTCTGATCGACGACGTGATCACGGCGGAGAACCTGACCCACGCGTTCAGTCAGGCGATCAGCCTGGACAAGGTGGACGGCCGGTTCTTCGCCAGGCGCACCCGGCTCCCTGGCCAGCACCGCCGCTGAGGCGCCCCGCGGGAGGCCACTTTCTTGAGCCGCGCGAACTAATGGGTGCGGTGGCGTTGTAACGTCCGACACATGGCCACTTTTGAAGCACACCCCGAAGTTCCCCCGAAGGACGCCTCCACCGTCATCCTGGTGCGCGACTCCGAGTCCGGGCCCGAGGTGTTCCTGCTCCGGCGCGTGGGTGGGATGGCCTTCGCGGGTGGCATGACCGTGTTCCCCGGCGGCGGCGTCGACCCGCAGGACGCCGACGCGGACGTGGCCTGGACCGGACCCCCGGTCTCCTGGTGGGCCGAGCGGTTCGGCGTCGACGAGGGCAGGGCGAAGGCGCTGGTCTGTGCGGCGGTGCGGGAGACCTTCGAGGAGTGCGGCGTGCTGCTGGCCGGGCCGACCGCAGACACCGTCGTCGCGGACACCGCCGGCTACGCGCAGGCACGGAAGCAGTTGGAGGCCCGCGAGTTCTCCTTCAGCGAGTTCCTCGCCCGCGAGAACCTGGTACTGCGCGCGGATCTGCTTCGGCCGTGGGCGAATTGGATCACCCCGGTCGGCGAGGGCAGGCGCTACGACACCCGCTTCTTCGTTGCCGCGGCCCCCGCCGGTCAGATCGCGGACGGCGAGACGTCGGAGGCCGCCGAGGTCACCTGGCAGACCCCGGCGCAGGCCATCACGGACTGGATCGAGGGCCGCACCATGCTGCTCCCGCCGACCTGGAGCCAGCTGAGCGCGATCGGCCAATATGCCACCGTCGCAGACGTTCTCGCCGCCGAGCCGGAGATCCCGGTGATCCTGCCGACGCTGTACCAGGAGGAGGACGGCTCGTGGCGGGTGCGATTCCCCGGTCAGGAGCCGTACTACGCCGCCGGGGCGCACCCGTGGGGCGAAAGGTAGCCTTCGCTTCATGGCTGAGTTTGTGACTCTCGAGGTATCCGACGGCATCGGCACCATCCGGCTCGCGCGCCCCCCGATGAACGCGCTGAACCGTCAGTTGCAGGAGGAGCTCCGGGCCGCTGCCCGCGAGGCCACCGTCAACGCCGACGTCAAGGCGGTCATCGTGTACGGCGGCGAGAAGGTGTTCGCGGCGGGCGCGGACATCAAGGAGATGGCGGAGATGTCCTTCGCCGAGATGAGCCCGGTCGCGGGCGACCTGCAGTCGGCGCTCGGCTGCATCTCCGAGATCCCGAAGCCGACCGTCGCCGCGATCACCGGCTACGCCCTCGGTGGCGGCCTGGAGATCGCGCTCGGCGCGGATCGCCGGATCGCGGGCGACAACGCCAAGGTCGGCGTCCCCGAGGTGCTGCTCGGCGTGATCCCCGGCGGCGGCGGCACCCAGCGCCTGGCCCGCCTCATCGGCCCCAGCAAGGCCAAGGACCTGGTGTTCACCGGACGCTTCGTCGGCGCCGAGGAGGCCCTCGCGATCGGCCTGATCGACGAGATGGTCGCCCCCGACGAGGTCTACAACGCGGCCCGCAAGTGGGCCTCGCAGTTCGTCGGTGCCGCGAGCCGCGCCCTCGCCGCCGCCAAGGCGTCGATCGATCAGGGTCTCGACACGGACCTGAACACCGGCCTGAAGATCGAGGCACAGCAGTTCGCGCAGCTCTTCGCGACCGAGGACCGGACGATCGGCATGGAGTCCTTCGTGGCGAACGGCCCGGGTAAGGCGCAGTTCACGGGCAAGTAGCGGCCCGGATGTCACCGCAAAACTAGAACCTGTTCACACTCCTTACTACCCGGTAGGCTCTCACCCATGACTGCAAGCCCGAATGACGGAATCGATCCCGCGCCGCGTCCGCACGCCACCGCCGAAGAGGTCGAGGCCGCTCGTAAGGACACGAAGCTCGCCCAGGTCCTGTACCACGACTGGGAGGCCGAGACGTACGACGACAAGTGGTCCATCTCGTACGACGAGCGCTGCATCGACTACGCAAAGGGCCGGTTCGACGCCGTCGCAGGGGACCTGCCGCTGCCGTACGAGCGGGCGCTGGAACTGGGCTGCGGCACCGGCTTCTTCCTGCTCAACCTGATGCAGGGCGGGGTCGCCAAGACCGGCTCCGTCACCGATCTCTCGCCCGGCATGGTCAAGGTCGCGCTGCGCAACGCCGAGCACCTCGGCCTGGAGGTCGACGGTCGCGTCGCGGACGCCGAGCGGATCCCGTACGACGACAACACCTTCGACCTCGTCGTCGGACATGCGGTGTTGCACCACATCCCGGATGTCGAGCAGTCGCTGCGCGAGGTCCTTCGGGTGCTCAAGCCGGGCGGCCGATTCGTCTTCGCAGGCGAGCCCTCCACGGTCGGCAACTTCTACGCCCGCTGGCTCGGCCGCGCCACCTGGGAGGCCACCACCACGGTCACCAAGCTGCCGTTCCTGGCCAGCTGGCGTCGTCCGCAGGAAGAGCTCGACGAGTCCTCCCGCGCCGCGGCGCTCGAGGCCGTCGTCGACATCCACACCTTCGACCCCACCGACCTCGAGAACATGGCGAAGTCGGCAGGCGGCACCGAGGTACGGGCCATCACCGAGGAGTTCGCCGCGGCGCTGCTCGGCTGGCCGGTCCGGACCTTCGAGGCCGCGGTTCCGCCGGAGAAGCTCGGCTGGGGCTGGGCCAAGTTCGCGTTCGGTGGGTTCAAGACGCTGAGCTGGGTGGACGAGAAGATCCTCAAGCACGTGGTCCCGCGTAACTTCTTCTACAACGTGATGATCACCGGCGTGAAGCCCGAACCGAAGTAGTGGGATACGAGTTCACCCGGGAGGACGTGCGGTACCTGACGTCCGAGGACGGCATCGCCGCCCTCACCGAGGTGGATCGGCTCGAACTCTCGACGCGCACGCACCTGGCCGACATCGGCCGGGTGCGTGCGCGTTTTGTCGACCGGTCCGCTGCCCTGGTCGAGACGGTGCTGCTGCGGCGTAAAGCCGTCGGCAAGATCGACGGTGGCCGGGACTGGCTGTTCACCGACGACGCGCTGCAACAGACGACGCCCTCGGTGGTCGCGCGCAGGCGAGCCCACCGGGTGGCGGGCCGGGCCGTACACGACGTCACCTGCTCGGTTGGCGCGGAACTGTCCGCCCTTGTCGGCGTCGCGAGCGCGGTGATCGGCAGCGATCTCGACCCGGTGCGCCTGGCGATGGCGCAACACAACGTGCCCGGCGCGACGGTCGTCCGTGCGGACGCGCTGGTGCCCTGCACCCGGGACACCGTCGTCCTCGCCGATCCGGCCAGGCGGGCGGGCGGCAGGCGCAGGCACGACCCGGCCGCCCTGCAGCCGCCCCTGCCGGACCTGCTGGAGGCGTACCGCGGCCGCGACCTGTCGGTGAAATGCGCTCCCGGACTGGACTACGA
The DNA here is from genome assembly GCF_017833315.1 of Rhodococcus sp. PvR099. Taxonomy (NCBI): domain Bacteria; kingdom Bacillati; phylum Actinomycetota; class Actinomycetes; order Mycobacteriales; family Nocardiaceae; genus Rhodococcus; species Rhodococcus sp. PvR099. Next base: position 87,617 of record NZ_JAFIBV010000001.1, read on the forward strand.
CGCGCTGGAGTGGCCCGGCGAGGTGGAGATCGTCTCGCTCGACGGTGGCGTGCGCGAGGCCTGCCTGTGGTCGCCCGGACTCGCGGGGGCGGGGGTTCGCCGTCGCGCGACCGTGCTGACCGCGGACACCGCCTTGGAGCTCACCGACGCCGAACCGGACGAGATCCCCGAGCGCGGACCGGGGGAGTGGATCGTCGACCCGGACGGGGCGGTGGTGCGCGCGGGCCTGGTGCGGCACTACGCGGCCCGGCACGGGCTCTGGCAGCTCGACCCGCGGATCGCGTACCTCACCGGCGACGCGGTGCCCGCGGGCGTGCGCGGGTTCCGGATCATCGAGCAGCTCAAGTACTCCGAGAAGGCGCTGCGTCAGGAGCTCGCCCGCCTCGACTGCGGGGTGGCCGAGATCCTGGTGCGCGGGGTCGACGTGGACCCCGCGGTGCTGCGCCCGCGGCTGAAGCTGCGCGGCTCGGCGTCGCTGAGCGTCGTGCTGACGCGGATCGGCCGCACCCCGGTGGCGTTCGTCTGCGCCGCGGGCGTCCGGGTCTAGCGGAGGACGAACACCTCGCCGATCAGGGTGGGGGTGACGACCTCGCCACCGGGGCCGATCGACGTGCCGACGGTGAAGCCCTCGGCGCCCGGCAGGGTGTCCTGGTCGAGCGTCTCGCCGGTATCGGTGTCGAAGGTGAGCACCGCGAGACCGGTGTCGCCCTCGCGGACGACGGTGTAGCCGGTCGAGCCGCCGGTCTGCGCCGGGACGCCGAGCTGGACGACGTCCTTTCGCTCCCACAGCAACTCGGCGTGGTCACCCTTGTCCTCGAGGGCGAGCAAGCGGCCCTTGTCGGAGCCGGCCGGGATGATCAGGCCGTCCGCGGCGACGGTGGGGCTGCCCGCGGCGGCGAACCCGAGGTCGTGGCTCCAGCGGGGGTCGCCGGTCTCGGAATCGAGCGCCCACAGCGTGCCCGCGCTGTCGTTCGCGTACAGCGTCGTCCCGTCGGCGGAGATCACCGGGCTGGACGTCACGCCGCCGGGCAGTGCGGCGGAGGACCAGTCCTCGCTGATCCGGCCGTCGGCGTAGCGCAGGCCGACCAGCTCGGTGTGCGGGCGGCCCGGTCGCCAGACGGTCACGAAGAACCTGCCGGTGGCGAGGTCGATGGCCGGGGCCGTGGAGACGGGGCACTCGGGGGCGCCGAAGAAGCACTGCTCGAGTCCCTGCGCTGCGGGCGGCAGCGGGACGTTCTGGGCGACGTCATAGGTCGGGGTCGGGATCAGCTGGTACGACGGCACGATCTCCTTGCCGGTCTGGGTACTGAGCACCGAGACGACGCCGAAATGCGTGACGAACAGCAGGTTTCCGTCGGCGGTGAACTGGGCGGACAGCGGCGTCCCGCTCACCACGGTGCGCCAGCGCAGCTGACCGTGCTCGTTGAAGGAGTTCATGGCGCCGTCCTCGCCGACGTACACGTTCGTGACGCGGTCGACGAGCGGGGTCGAGACCGCGACGCCCGGGCCGAGCCGGTTGCACCAGCGCTTGCGGCCGGTCTCGATCTCGAACGAGAAGAGGTTGCAGCCGTTCTCGCTGCGCGAGGTGACGAAGATCTGGCCGTTCGACGCGACCGAGGCGGCCGTCGCGGTCGGTGCGCCGATCGGGCGCGACCAGTCGAAGGAGATCGACCGGGCCCCCTCAGCGGGGCTGGTGCCACTGTTGCGGGCGTCCGCGTGCATGGCGGGCCATCCGCTCGGTGCGTAGGCGTCGTCGAGCGGTGGTGCGCTGCTGCAGCCGCCGATGATCAGCGCCGAAACTGCCGTCAGCGACACCGCTGCCGACCGGAGAACACGCCGCATTCAACACTCCTCGTGTGGATTTCGCTCGGTGCAGACTATCCGGCCGAGCACCGCGGGGTGTGAACCCGCCCCTTCGCAGAATGCGGATCGACTATCCGTTGAACGCAGGACAATCGCGTGTTCCGATCGCCGGGCGGGGTCGGCGGGCAAAATGTGAGTGGTTCAGAATTCAAGGGACTGCGTGATCACAAGCGTCCAATTGTGGCGCGACGGAGCAGGTCCGGCGCCTCCTGTGATTGGACTGTTATTTCGGTACATTCCGTATCGAATTGCGATAATTAGCCGACAGAAACGCACAATTCCGGTCGCAATTGTGTTTGAATGGCGACATGGAAGGGTCAGGGGGTGGAGATTTGAGTGCGCCGCGCCGATCGCCGCGCGTCGACGCGAACGACAATCACCTGCTCGGCACGCCTCAGGCGGGGGTGGTGATCGTCGTCGGCCTGATCGTCGGCGCCGCGACGCTGATCGGCGTGATGGCGAACTCCCTGCTCGCGGTCATCGTGGTCGCGGTGACGGCGGCGCTGGTCGCGGCGCTGCTTGGCGGCGGCGGATGGCTCGGCGGGGGCGGCGGAGTGGGCCGTCGCGGAGCTCACATCCGCTGACCGTAGGCTGCATGGCATGACCAGCATGTGGGGCGCACCGTTGCGCACGAGGTGGCGGGGATCACGTCGGACCGACAGCGAGCAGGCAAAGTTCCTGACCCGTGATTCCCTGCGATGGGTGCTCGAGAACAAGGCGTACACGCCCTGGTACCTGGTGCGCTACTACCGGCTGGCCAAGTTCAAGCTCGCGAACCCGCACGTGATCCTGCGCGGCATGGTCTTCCTCGGCAAGAACGTGGAGATCCACTCGACTCCCGAACTGTCGCGGCTCGAGATCGGCCGCTGGGTGCACATCGGCGACGGCAACGCGATCCGCTGCCACGAGGGTTCCCTGCGCATCGGCGACAAGGTCGTCTTCGGCAAGGACAACGTCGTCAACACCTACCTCGACATCGAGATCGGCGCCTCCACCCTCGTCGCCGACTGGTGCTACATCTGCGATTTCGACCACCGGATGGACGACGTCAACGTCCCGATCAAGGATCAGGGCATCGTGAAGGGCCCGGTTCGGATCGGTCCGGACACCTGGGTCGCCGCCAAGGTGACCGTGCTGAGGAACACGATCGTCGGCCGCGGCTGCGTGCTCGGCGCGCACGCGGTGGTCAAGGGCGAGATCCCGGATTACAGCATCGCGGTCGGCGCGCCCGTCAAGGTCGTCAAGAACCGCAAGGAGGCCTGGGAGGCAGGCGCGGCCGAGCGGGCCAAGTACATCGCCGCCCTCGAGGACATCGAGCGCAAGAAGGCCGCCGCAGCACGTTGAGGCGCTGCGCGCCTGTGCGCGGTTGACGAGTCCAGGGACTCGTCAACCGCACACAGGCGGCGGAGCCGCCTACCGGCCGGGGAGCGGCCGCTGGGGGATGTCGGGGCGCGCCAACGGGTGTCGCACCCGTCGCTTGGCGCTCAGGTAGACCTGCGCGGTGTCGAGCGCGACGCTGTGCCAGTCGAAGTCGGCGGTGAGCCGTTCGCGGGCCGCCTCGGCCCGGCGCTGCGCGCCCGCGGGATCGTCGAGCACCTCACGCACCGCCGACGTCAGTCCCTCGACGTCGCCGGGAAGGAACGACATCCCGGTGACGCCGTCGACCACGGCCTCGCCGAGCCCGCCCGCGGTGGAGGTGACCAGCGGGGTGCCCGCCGCCGCCGCCTCGAGCGCGATGATGCCGAACGGCTCGTACCGGCTGGGCAGCACGATCGCGTCCGCCGCGTGCAACCAGCCCAGCAGCTCGGTGTGGTCGAGACTGCCGAGGAAGGCCACCGAGCGCAGGACCCGGTTGGACCGTGCCTCCTGCTGCAGCCACTCGAACTGGGTGCCCTCACCCGCGACGGCCAGCGTGGTGCCCGGGTGGCTGCGACGGATCCGGGGCAGCGCGGCGATGATGTCCTGCACGCCCTTCTCGTACTCGAGCCTGCCGACGAACAGCAGCCGCGGCGGGCCGGAGCGCGGCGCGCGCTGCCGGTAGTTCCAGGTGGTGACGTCGATCCCGTTGCGGATCACCGTGATCGGCGGCAACTGCGGACCGTAGAGCTCGGTGACCTCCTCCTCCATCGAGGCGGAGCAGGTGATGATCGCGTCCGACTCGTTGGCCAGCCACCACTCGACGGAGTGCACCTGACGGTTGATCGTCCCTGAGATCCAGCCGCTGTGCCTGCCGGCCTCGGTGGCGTGCAGCGTGGAGACCAGCGGCACGTCGAAGTACTCGGCCAGCGCGATCGCGGGATGCGCGACCAGCCAGTCGTGCGCGTGCACGACGTCGGGCTGCCAGCCGTCGCCGAGCCCTGGCTTGCCGAGCGCGACGCCCGCGCGCACCATGGCGTGCCCCATCGCGAGGGTCCAGGCCAGCATGTCCTCGCCGAACACGAAGTGCGCCGGGTCCTCGGCGACCGCCACCACCAGCACGCCCTCCGAGATGTGGGTGATGGTCGGGTGGGTGGACGCGTCGGTGCCGGTGGGGCGCCGCGAGAGCACGACCACCTCGTGGCCTGCCTGCACCAGCTCGGTGGCCAGGTGGTGCACGTGCCTGCCGAGCCCGCCGACCACCACCGGCGGGTACTCCCAGGAGACCATCAGGACCTTCATGCGGGACCGCCGATCGCGTCGTCGGGGAGTCGCCGGGCGTCCAGCGAGGGGAACAGCCCGTCGGCGTGGTTCCAGCCGTCGGCCAGCTGCCGCGCCCGGTCCAGGTGACCCGCGGCGACGGCGCCCGCGATCTCCCTGGTGGCGTGGGCGTGCAGGTGCGCACGGTCACGGGCGTACCCGGCGGCGGAGTCCTTGCTGACCATGAACGCCCAGTCGCTCTGCACGGTCATGATGGCCTCGCGCAGGATCTGGTCGTTGACCCGATCGCGCAGCTCCGGCCGGCCGGGCGCGCGCTGCGCCCCGCGGGCCTTGTCCACCGCGTCCAGCGCGGTCTGCACGACCTCGGTGTTCAGCTGGACCAGGTCGGCGACCTGATCGCCCGCCCAGACCCGCCAGTCCTTGCCGCTGCCCCAGGAGGAGTCGGCGAGCTGGACGGGTTCGCCGACGAAGCCGGCCGCCCTTGCATCGGAGAGGGTGCCGACCGGGATGCCCGCCTCCGGCAGCGCGCGCAGGACCTTCTCCAGCCACTGCGGACCCTCGAACCACCAGTGTCCGAACAGTTCGGTGTCGAAGGCGGCCACCACGAGCGCGGGCCTGCCGATGCGCTCGCTCTCCGAGCGCATCCGGGACCTGACCGTGTCGACGAAGTCCGCGACGTGCCGGTCGATGGCGGCGGCCGCGAGTTCGGGGTCGTACGGCGCCTTGTCCTTCGAGTCGACGGTGCGGCCGGTGACGCGCGCGGGCTTGAGCCCGGTGTCGTGGTCGTAGGTGTGGAAGTCGCGGTAGGCGCCGTCGCCCGGGTAGCCCGACTTCGGCGACCACACCCGGTACGAGACCTGCAGGTCGCGGCCGAAGGCCACCACGTCGGATTCGCGAACCGGGCGGCCGAGGGAGGTGTCCCCGCGCAGCGACGGGCCGTCCACCATGAAGTGCTGCACGCCCGCGGCGTCGTACTCCCGTTCCATCCCGGGCGTGTAGCCGCATTCGGGTGCCCAGATCCCGGAGGGCTTCGTGCCCCAACGCGCCTTGGCGTCGGCGAGGCCCTCGCTGAGCTGGAACGAGCGCAGCCGCGGATGCAGCAGCGGCTGGAACGGGTGGGCCAACGGTCCGCCGAGCAGCTCGATGGCGTCGGCGTCGACGAGCCCGCGCAGCACCGGCGAGCCGCCGTGCGCCCAGCGCTCCTCGAAGTCGGTCAGCGCCTCCGCGGCGAGTCGGTGCTCGCGGGCGCCGAGGTCGCGGTGCGGCTGGTCGCGCATGCCTGCGGCCTCGTGGGCGCGCAGCTGCCAGTTGCCCAGCCAGTGGTGCATCCCGGCCAGGCAGTGCGGGTCGTCGAGCTGGGCCGCCAGCACCGGGGTGATGCCGAGGCTGAGCAGCCGGGTGCGGCCCTCCGCGGCGAGCGTGCGCAGCACGCGGGCCACGGGCAGGTAGGTGGCCGCCCAGGACTGGTAGAGCCATTCCTCGCCGACGGGCCACCGGCCGTGGTTGGCCAACCACGGCAGGTGTGAGTGCAGGACCAGGCAGAACATGCCCGGTTCCTGCGCAACTCCGGTCGGTTTGTTCACCCTGACACCGCGGGCTTCCGTGCGATGGCGACCAGGTCCAGGCTGGCGTCGATGTCGGGTTCGGTGAGCGCGAAGTCGTCCACGGTGATGGCCTCGACGTCGGCGACGAGGTCCGCAGGCCACGGCTCGCCCGCCAGCGCGCGGTCGATCTGGGCGTCGATGAAGGAGCCGCCGTGCTTGGCGTCGAGCTCGCGCAGACGGGGGCCGTGGTGCACGCCGGTCATCAGGTCGACGACGAAGCCGGCCTCCTCGAGGAGCTCGGTCATCTCGGCGGCGTTGAGTTCGCGGGTGTGGAACGGGTTGAGCGGGGTGTCCCGTCCGGGGGAGAAGGTGATCCGGTTCGGGGTGCTGATCAGCAGCTCGCCGCCGGGGGTCAGCACGCGGAAGCATTCGGCCAGGAACTGGGCCTGGTCCCACAGGTGCTCGATCACCTGGAAGTTGACCACGATCCCGACGCTGGCGTCCGGCAGCGGGAGGTCCGCGAGGTTGCCCTGGCGCATGTCGATTCGCGGGTAGCGGGCACGCACGTGGTCGACGGCGGAGGTGTCGTAGTCGAGCCCGATGACCTTCTCGGCGACGTCGGCAATCATGTTGGCGCCGTAGCCTTCTCCGGACCCGGCCTCGAGGACGACGCGGCCGGCGCAGCGCTCGAGCAGCTGCCGGTACACCACCTCGTGACGGCGGAACCAGTAGTTCTCCTCGGGCACGCCCGGGACGGTGCGCTCGCCGGTCAGCGGCAGGGTCGCTTCGCTCGGCTGCGGGGTCGCCTCGGCAGCCGTCGGGTTGTTATCGGCGTCGACGGACATGGCCGGGGTCGAGACAGATGAATCGCTCACCGTTGGGAGGTTAGTGCCCTCGGTGTCAGAACTGGTCGGGGTGGTCCACATCACAGGCATGAATGATCCTCCTGGCCGTTATGGTGGACGAGGTTTCCCACCCAAGTTACTAGCGGGTAACTTAACATGGGGTAATCTGACGCACACCCGACGTGCGAACGAGACGGTTACGCGAGCGCTCCTCCTCGACGTGGAGCTGCTCTCGATCATCAGGCAGAAATACACAGGAGGTCGACGAAGACCCATGACGAACATCGTCGTTTTGATCAAGCAGGTTCCTGACACCTGGTCCGAGCGCAAGCTCACCGATGGTGACTTCACGCTGGACCGCGAGGCCGCGGACGCCGTGCTCGACGAGATCAACGAGCGCGCGGTCGAGGAGGCCCTGCTCATCAAGGAGGCGCAGGGGGGCGAGGTGACCGTGCTGTCCGCCGGCCCGGACCGCGCCACCGATGCCATCCGCAAGGCGCTGTCCATGGGTGCCGACAAGGCCGTTCACATCAACGACCCGGCTCTGCACGGCTCCGACGCCATCCAGACCGGCTGGACCCTGGCCGCCGCGCTCGGCCAGATCGGCTTCGAGAACGATGAGCCGGCCGACCTGATCATCGCAGGCAACGAGGCCACCGACGGCCGCGTCGGCGCCGTTCCGGCCATCATCGCCGAGTACCTCGGCATCCCGCAGCTCACCCAGCTGCGCAAGCTCACCGTCGCCGACGGCAAGGTCACCGGCGAGCGCGAGACCGACGAGGGCATCTTCGGCCTCGAGGCCTCGCTGCCCGCCATCGTCTCGGTCACCGAGAAGATCAACGAGCCGCGCTTCCCGTCCTTCAAGGGCATCATGGCCGCGAAGAAGAAGGAAGTCTCGGTCTTCACCCTCGCCGACCTCGGCGTCGACCCGGAGACCGTTGGCGTCGCGAACGCGGGCACCACCGTCACCGCGTCCACCCCCAAGCCCCCGCGTACCGCTGGTGAGCGCGTCACCGACGAGGGTGATGGCGGCAGCAAGATCGCCGCTTACCTCGTCGGCCAGAAGATCATCTGATCGCGCCCCTCAACCAGCAGACCCACACGTAGGAGAAGACAGCAATGGCAGAAGTACTTGTGCTCGTCGAGCACGCCGAGGGTGCGCTCAAGAAGGTCAGCACCGAGCTCATCACCGCAGCGCGCGCGCTCGGTGAGCCGGCTGCGGTCGTCGCGGGCCCGGCCGGAACCGCGGCCAAGCTCGCCGAGGCGCTGGCCGCCGCGGGCGCCGCGAAGATCTACGTCGCCGAGTCCGATGACATCGACGGCTACCTGATCACCCCGAAGGTCGACGTCCTCGCCGCCCTGGTCGAGTCCGCCGGACCGGCTGCCGTGATCACCGCCGCCACCACCGAGGGCAAAGAGGTCTCCGGACGTCTGGCCGCACGGATCGGTTCCGGCCTGCTCAGCGACGTCATCGAGGTCAAGGCCGACGGCAGCGCCGTGCACTCGATCTTCGGTGGCGCGTTCACCGTCGAGGCCAAGGCCAACGGCGAGGTCCCGGTCATCTCGGTTCGCCCGGGTGCCGTCGAGGCCCAGCCGCAGGCCGGTGCCGCCGAGCAGGTCACCGTCGAGGTGCCGGCTCAGGACGAGAGTGCCGTCAAGGTGACCTCGCGCAACCCGATCGTCGGCGGCGACCGCCCCGAGCTCACCGAGGCGTCGGTCGTCGTCTCCGGTGGCCGTGGCGTCGGCAGCGCCGACAAGTTCAGCGTGGTCGAGGAGCTCGCCGACTCGCTCGGCGCCGCGGTCGGTGCCTCGCGTGCCGCCGTGGACTCGGGCTACTACCCGGGCCAGTTCCAGGTCGGTCAGACCGGTAAGACGGTCTCCCCGCAGCTGTACATCGCGCTCGGCATCTCCGGCGCCATCCAACACCGCGCAGGCATGCAGACGTCGAAGACCATCGTCGCCGTCAACAAGGACGAAGAGGCCCCGATCTTCGAGATCGCGGACTACGGCGTCGTCGGCGACCTGTTCAACGTCGCACCGCAGCTCACCGAGGCGGTCAAGGCTCACAAGGGCTGATCCCGCGTCACCTTTCGGCGGCCCCGTTCCCTGGTTGGGAGCGGGGCCGCCGTCGTGTTCACCGAAGTTGCATCGACACGACACCGACCTGATGCCGGGAGGCCGCCCGGCTCGGTGACCCTTCGGGGCATGACGACAACGCCGGTCCTCATCAACGATTTTCCGAGCGTCACCACCGTCCCCAGATACACCCTGCTGCTGTCCTCGGACCGCGAGCACCGGATCGCCGCGCAGCGGCTGCGGTACCAGGTGTTCGCGGCCGAACCGGGCTTCGAAGGCGCGGTCCGCGGCATCTCCGACGGTCTCGACGCCGACCACTTCGACGAATATTGCGATCACCTGCTGGTGCGCGACGAGCTGGCCGACGAGGTCGTCGGCTGCTACCGGATGCTGACCCCGGACGCCGCGATCGCCGCGGGCGGGCTCTACACCGCCACCGAGTTCGACCTCGCCGCGCTCGACCCGCTCCGCCCACAGCTCGTCGAGATGGGCCGGGCCTGCGTGCACCCCGATCACCGCTCCGGTTCGGTGCTGGGCCTGATGTGGGCGGGCATCCTCAACTACCTGGAGCTCACCGGCTACCGCTGGGCCATGGGGTGCGTGTCGGTGCCGATGCAGGCGCGGCCGAGTGATCTGCCGGGCGCGAACGTGCGCGGGGTCCGCGACCGACTGCTCGACGCGCACGCCACCGCCCCTGACCTCCGGGTGCGTCCGCTGCGGCCGGTGCCCGGCCTGGACGAGATCGCGGCCCCCGCCCGCACGGCGCTGCCCCCGCTGCTGCGCGGCTACCTGCGCCTTGGCGCCTCGATCTGCGGCGAGCCCGCGCACGACCCCGACTTCGGCGTCGCCGACTTCGTGGCCCTGTTGGGCATGGCGGAGGCCGACGAGCGCTACCTGAGCCGGCTGCGGTCGGCCGCCGCCGCCGTCCCGATGATCCTCCGATGACGCACGACTGGATGCCCTCGAGCCCCTGCGGCGACGGCTGCCTGCCGACCGCGGTGGAGCGGGCCGGCCTGGCCCGGGTGGCCGCGCGGTTCGTGATGCTCGCGGCGATGCTGCTCTCGCTGCCCGTTCTGCTGGCGGGTGGGGTCCTGCCGGGATCCTGGCGCCGCTCGGTGCAGCGCGGCTACGCGCGGGCCGCGCTGAGCGGGCTGGGGATGCGGCTGCGGGTGCGCGACGAGCGCGGCCTCGACATCGATCCTGGGGAACGGGGTGTGCTGGTGGTGGCCGGGCACGTCTCCTGGGCCGATGTGCTGGTGCTCTGCGCGCTCGGGCCCGCCGACTTCGTGGCCAGGGCGGACCTGCTGGACTGGCCGCTGCTCGGGACCCTGGCACGGCGGATGCGGATCATCCCGATCGACCGGGCGCGGCTGTCCGAGCTGCCCGGCGCGGTCGACGAGGCCGCGGAGCGGCTGCGGGCAGGTGGGCGGGTGGTGGCCTTCCCCGAGGGGACCACCTGGTGCGGGCGCGCCTACGGCAGCTTCCGCCCAGCCCTGTTCCAGTCCGCGGTCGAGGCAGGCGCGCTGGTGCAGCCCGTCGGGATCAGGTACTGCACGCCGGACGGGCGGCTGGACACCACGGCCTGCTTCGTCGGGGACCAGACGCTGGCCGCGTCGCTGCGCCGGACGGTCGGGCTGCGCAGGCTCGACGTGGAGGTGCTGCTCGCGCCGCTGGAGGAGCCGGGCGCCGACCGCAGGGAGCTGGCGCGGCGCTGCGAGCGGGCGGCGCGCGTGATCCTCGGCGCGGACCTGACCGTGCAGGACATCCTCGACGGCATGGAGGAGCGTCAGACCGCGGCGGCGTGAGCGCGCCTACCAGCACAGTCGCGGTCGCAGCGGCCCCCGGCCGACGGGCTATCCTGGTCAGGTCATGACAACGCCCCACCCGAGCGCCTCCAACCGCAGTGATGCCACCCTGCGGTCCAGCGCGCCATCCCAGGTCTATCTCGATCACGCCGCGACGACGCCGATGCTGCCCGAGGCCATCGAGTCGATGACTGCGGTCCTCGCCACGGTGGGCAACGCGTCCTCGCTGCACGGTTCGGGCCGCGCGGCCCGCCGCCGGGTGGAGGAGGCACGGGAGTCCATCGCGGCCGACCTGGGCGCACGGCCGTCGGAGGTCATCTTCACCTCCGGGGGAACCGAGAGCGACAACCTGGCCGTCAAGGGCATCTACTGGGCCCGCCGCGACGCCGACCCGCGCCGCCGCAGGATCATCGCGGGCGCCGTGGAGCACCACGCCGTGCTCGACGCGGTCGAGTGGCTGGTGGAGCACGAGGGCGCCGAGGTGACGTGGCTGCCGGTGGACCGGCATGGCCGCATCGACCCCGATGCGTTGCGCGTCGAGCTGGCCGCCGGCGCCGACGAGGTCGCGCTCGTCACCGTCATGTGGGCGAACAACGAGGTCGGCTCGATCATGTCGATCGCCGCACTCGCCGCCGTCGCCACCGAGTTCGGGGTCCCGATTCACAGCGACGCGGTGCAGGCCGTGGCGCAGCTGCCGGTGGACTTCGCGGCCAGCGGGCTCTCCGCCTTGAGCGTCGCCGCGCACAAGTTCGGCGGGCCGCAGGGCGCAGGAGCGCTGCTGCTCGGCCGCCAGGTGCCGTGCGTGCCGCTGCTGCACGGCGGCGGCCACGAGCGCGACCTGCGGGCGGGCACCCTGGACACCGCGGCGGTGGTGTCGATGGCCACCGCGCTGCGGAAGACCGTGTCGGACATGGATTCCCGCTCCTCCGAGCTGATCAGGCTGCGCGAGCGGCTGATCGCCGGGGTGAGCGCGGCGGTGCCAACGGCGGTGCTGAACGGCCCGGTCGGCGATCAGCGACTGCCCGGGAATGCGCACTTCACCTTTCCCGGTTGCGAGGGTGATTCGCTGCTGATGCTGCTCGACGCGGCGGGGATCGAGTGCTCGACCGGGTCGGCGTGCACGGCCGGGGTCGCCAGCGCCAGTCACGTGCTCATTGCGATGGGCGTCGACGCGACCATCGCGCGCGGGTCGCTGCGGTTCTCGTTGGGGCACACCTCGACTGATTCCGATGTCGATGCGTTGATCGCGGCGCTGCCGCAGGTGGTCGAGCGGGCCAGGATGGCGGGCCTGGCGGGCGCCGGGGCCAGGGGAGGGGCACGCTGATGCGGGTACTGGCGGCGATGAGCGGCGGAGTGGACTCCGCGGTGGCGGCGGCGCGTGCGGTGGCCGCCGGACACGAGGTGGTGGGCGTGCACCTGGCGCTGTCCACCGCGCCGGGCACCCTGCGCACCGGTTCGCGTGGCTGCTGCTCCAAGGAGGACGCCGGGGACGCGCGCCGCGCCGCCGACATCCTCGGTATCCCCTTCTACGTCTGGGATTTCGCGGATCGCTTCAAGGAAGACGTGATCGAGGACTTCATCGAGTCCTACGCCGCCGGGGAGACGCCGAACCCCTGCCTGCGCTGCAACGAGAAGATCAAGTTCGCCGCCCTCGCGGACCGCGCGATGGCGCTCGGTTTCGATGCGGTCGCGACCGGTCACTACGCGCGACTGGAGGACGGCGTGCTGCGCCGCGCGGTCGACGCCGACAAGGACCAGTCCTATGTCCTCGGCGTGCTCACCGCCGAGCAGCTCTCCCGGGCGATGTTCCCCGTCGGCGACACCCCGAAGCCGCAGATTCGGGCCGAGGCCGCCGAGCGCGGGCTCGCGGTCGCGGACAAGCCCGACAGCCACGACATCTGCTTCATCCCGTCCGGGGACACCCGGGCCTTCCTCGGCGCCAAGATCGGGATCCGGCCCGGCAAGGTCGTCGACGCGGACTCCGGCGAGGTGCTCGCCGATCACGAGGGCGTGCACGGGTTCACCATCGGCCAGCGCAAGGGACTGGGCGTGCAGGGCCCGGCGGCCGACGGCAAGCCGCGCTACGTCACCGCCATCGAACCCGAGACCGGCACCGTCACCGTCGGCTCGGCCGAGCGCCTGCAGGTCTGGACGATCGCGGCCGAGCGCGCGATCTGGACCTCCGGCGCGGCGCCGCAGGGACCGATCGAGTGCGTGGTGCAGGTCCGGGCGCACGGCGGACTGGCCGAGGCCGTGGTCGTGCCCGTCGACGGAGGACTGGACGTGCAGCTGCGCGAGCCGCTGACCGGCGTGGCCAGGGGACAGGCCGTCGTGCTGTACCGGCCGGACGCCGCGGGCGACGAGGTCCTCGGTAGCGGCACCATCGTCGGCACCGGCGCGGACCGCCGGTGACGGCACCGTCCATCCCGGTCGGCGTCGCGACCGGCGTCGGTTCCTGGCCCGGCACCGATCCGCGGGAGGCCGCCGCCATCGTGGTGGGCGAACTGCCCGCCCTGCCGCACCTGGTCGAACTGCCCGACCGCGGCGTCGGCGCCGACATGATCGGCCGCGCGGCCGCGCTGCTGGTCGACCTGCCGTTCGACACCTCCACCACCGCCTACCGGCTCGCGCAGCGTCCGGGTGCGGTCACGCGTCGGGCCCGCGACCTGCTCCGGCGTGACCTGGACGCGCTCGAGGAGGCCTGGGAGGTCGCCGGGCGCCGGGGCACCGATCAGCCGGTGAAGGTCCAGTCGGTCGGGCCGCTGACGCTGGCGGCGCAGGTCGAGCTCTCCGGCGGGCATCGCGTGCTCACCGACGCGGGCGCGCTGCGCGACCTCGCGGAATCGCTGGCCGAGGGGCTGCGCGTGCACGTCGACGAGGTGGCCCGCAGGCTCGGCTCGCCCGTCGTGGTGCAGCTCGACGAACCAGGACTGCCCGCGGTGCTGGCCGGTTCGCTGGCGGGCGTCTCGATCCTGCAGACCCCCCGCGCAATGCCCGAACCGGAGGCGCTCGCCGTCCTGTCGTCCGTGATCGGCCGCCTGGAGTCGCCGGTGTTGGTGCACTCCTGCGCCGCCGGTCTGCCGCTGGGGCTGCTGCGTCGCAGCGGCGCCGCGATGATCGGACTGGACCTGAGCGAGCTGACGGTCGCGGACCTCGACGGCGTCGGCGAACTGCTCGAGGACGGCATCGCGCTGGCCCTCGGGCTGGTGCCGACCCTTGGTGCCGAGCCCGCGCCGGGCTGGCGCGAACTCGCCGAGCCCGCGGTGACCCTCGTCGACCGGCTGGGCTTCCCGCGATCCGTCCTCGCCACGCAGGTGACGGTGACGCCGCGATGCGGCCTCGCGGGCGCGAGCCCGGAGTGGGCGCGGACGGCGCTGCGTCGCGCCGCCGAGCTGACGAGGGCATTCGCGGACGGCGCCGAGTTCGACTGAATCGGACCCGCGGGCGCCCGCTCGAGCGGCGGCGTTGTCTGCCTCCTGCGATAACCTTCCGGCGTGGACGAGAACGCAGCCCAGGGGTCTGAACCAGCACTGTCAGCAGCGACCTCCGACGAACGCGAAGAATGGCAGCGGCTCGCGGAGGAGGTGCGCGAGCACCAGTTCCGCTACTACGTGCGGGACTCGCCGATCATCTCCGACGGTGAATTCGACGCCCTGCTGAACCGGCTGATCGCGCTCGAAGAGGCGCGCCCCGATCTGCGCACCCCGGACTCGCCCACCCAGCTCGTCGGCGGCGGGTTCGCCACCGAGTTCACCGCGGTCGACCACCTCGAGCGAATGCTGAGCCTGGACAACGTCTTCGACGAGGAGGAGCTGCGCACCTGGGTGCGGCGGGTGGAAGCTGATACGGGCTCCGACCTGCACTACCTGTGCGAGGTGAAGATCGACGGTGTCGCGCTGAACCTGGTCTACGAGAACGGCAGGCTGGTGCGCGGCGCCACCCGCGGCGACGGCCGCACCGGCGAGGACGTCACCCTCAACGCGCGCACGATCGAGGAGATCCCGCACGTGCTGACGCCGAGCGAGGAGTTCCCGATCCCGTCGCTGCTCGAGGTCCGCGGCGAGGTGTTCTTCCGGCTCGAGGACTTCGAGGCCCTCAACGCGTCCCTGGTCGCGGAGGGCAAGGCGCCGTTCGCCAATCCCCGCAACTCGGCCGCCGGATCACTGCGGCAAAAGAACCCGGCGGTCACGGCCAAGCGGCGGCTCGGCATGATCTGCCACGGGCTCGGCCGGATCGAGGGCTTCGCACCGGCGTCCCAGCACGACGCCTACACCGCGCTGGCGGCCTGGGGGTTGCCCGTGTCCACGCACACCGCGCGAGTCCGCGGCGTCGACGAGGTCGTGGCGAGGGTCGCG
Organism: Rhodococcus sp. PvR099; assembly: GCF_017833315.1. Taxonomy (NCBI): domain Bacteria; kingdom Bacillati; phylum Actinomycetota; class Actinomycetes; order Mycobacteriales; family Nocardiaceae; genus Rhodococcus; species Rhodococcus sp. PvR099. Next base: position 102,742 of record NZ_JAFIBV010000001.1, read on the forward strand.
TACTGGGACGAGCACCGCCACGACGTGGAACACGAGATCGACGGCCTGGTGGTCAAGGTCGACGAGATGGCGCTGCATCGGCGGCTCGGTTCCACCTCACGGGCTCCGCGCTGGGCCATCGCGTACAAGTACCCACCGGAGGAGGCCACCACCCGGTTGCTCGACATCCGTGTCAGCGTCGGCCGGACCGGCCGGGTCACCCCGTTCGCCTACATGGAGCCGGTGACGGTTGCCGGATCGACCGTCTCGCTCGCGACGCTGCACAACGGGTCCGAGGTCAAGCGAAAGGGCGTGCTGATCGGCGACATGGTGGTCATCAGGAAGGCGGGCGAGGTCATCCCTGAGGTGCTCGGTCCGGTGGTCGATGTGCGCACCGGGGACGAGCGTGAGTTCGTGATGCCCACACACTGTCCCGAGTGCGGCACCGAGCTGGCCCCCGCCAAGGAGGGCGACGCGGACATCCGTTGCCCGAACCAGCGGTCCTGCCCGGCGCAGTTGCGGGAGAGGGTCTTTCACGTGTCGGGGCGTGGCGCTTTCGACATCGAGGTGCTCGGCTACGAGGCGGCGACCGAGCTGCTCAAATCGGGAGTGATCGCCGACGAGGGAGACCTGTTCTCGCTCACCTCCGACGACCTGATGAAGACCTCGCTGTTCACCACCAAGGCGGGCGCGCTGTCGGCGAACGGGCGCAGGCTCCTCGACAACCTGCACTCGGCCAAGGACAAGCCGCTGTGGCGGGTACTCGTGGCGTTGTCCATCCGGCACGTCGGCCCCACCGCGGCCCGGGCGCTGGCCTCCGAGTTCGGCAGCCTCGAGCGGATCGAGAACGCGTCCGTGGAGGAACTGGCGGCCGTGGACGGCGTCGGCGGCACCATCGCCGCCGCCGTGGTCGAATGGTTTGCGGTGGACTGGCATCGCGAGATCGTCGCGAAGTGGCGCGCCGCCGGGGTGTCGATGGAGGACGCCCGCGACGAGTCGATCGAGCGCAACCTCGAGGGCCTGTCGATCGTGGTCACCGGCTCGCTCGTCGGGTTCACCCGTGACGGCGCCAAGGAGGCGATCCTGATCCGCGGCGGCAAGGCCGCCGGTTCGGTGTCGAAGAAGACCGCGTTCGTGGTGGTGGGCGAGGCGCCGGGTTCCAAGCACGACAAGGCGATCGAGCTCGGGGTGCCGGTGCTCGACGAGGACGGGTTCCGGCTGCTGCTCGAGCGCGGCCCGGACGCGGTGACGCCTGCAGGCGGGGAAGGCGACGCCGACACCGCCGGATAGCAGGCACAGCGGGAGGACGACATGGGCGCGTTGATCTACTCGTCGATCTGTTCGCTCGACGGATACGTCGCGGACCGCGACGGCAATTTCGACTGGGCCATGCCGGACGAGGAAGTGCACGGTTTCGTCAACGACCGCGAGCGATCGATCGGCACCTACCTCTATGGGCGCCGCATGTACGAGGTGATGGCCGGCTGGGAGTCGGTTGCCGGCGACGCGGGCCCGCCTGTGGCGGATGACTTCGCCGCGCTGTGGCGGGCCGCCGACAAGATCGTGTACTCCACGACCCTGCAGGCGGTGTCGACCTCCCGCACCCGGCTCGAGCGGGAGTTCGATCCCGCGGCGATCCGAGCGTTGAAGGCGTCCTCGCCGCGCGACCTGTCGATCGGCGGCCCCGGACTTGCTGCCTGCGCGATCCGGGCGGGACTCGTCGACGAGTGGCAGCTGTATCTCGTCCCTGCCGTGGTGGGCGGCGGCACCCCGGCGCTACCCGCGGGCGTTCGGCTGGACCTACGGCTCGCCGACGAGCGTCGGTTCGAGGGCGGGACGGTGTTCCTGCAGTACCGAGCGCGATAGTAATCAATCACCCCCGACAGGCGGGACTTCCGGGAAATGCCGACACACCGAACCGGCAACCGACAGCGGTGACGGCTTCCATCCGCTCGACCGGATTCCTGACTTCCAAGGCCGGCAGCAGCCCACCCTGTAGCAGTGCGCTCTTGGTCGACGGCATGGTGGCGTTGGCATCGAGGGTTCCGCGGATTCGTGCGAATTCGACGAGCTCGTCGTAGACCATCGACAGCGCCGCTTCCGTGGTCTGGTCCTCCGACTCGAGCCCGGCGAAATCCACTCCGGTCTCGTACTCGTGGCGGACCGCGTGCGGGCCCTGGTCACAGGTGGGTTTGTTCAGATCGATGCGAAACTCCTGCCGGTCCGGCGACGGCGCGCTGATCGTGCCGGCATCGGTGCAGGCATGGTGTGAGATGCGATCACCGAGGGCGTGGATGTAGATGCCGATCCTCGCATCCCACGAATCGCCGCCGATCCAGGAGTCGAATTGCGACGATGACACACCGTCGGAGATGACCTGCTCTCCGGTGACGTTGGTGAACGGGATCGCTACCGGGGTCTCCACGCTGTACACGCCGTTGATCTGTGCCGGCTCCGGGTCCGCGTAACAGGCTGCGCCAGTGGCGTAGTCGCCGTCGGCCGAGCGATTGGTGAAGCCTCCCGTGCACAACGGGGCGCTGCCGCCCGGCCCGGCCATGGCCCACCGCCGCACGTGCGTGAGCATGACCTCGTGTGCGGGATCATCGACGTCGGGTCGCATCCCGTCGGGCTCGGGATCGAACGGTCCCCGCATCGTCGGGAGGAAATGGAAGAGGAAGCCGCCGGTGGTGAAATGCGTTCGCACGAGACCGCCGATGTCCTTGGTGGTCAAGGCGGCGGCGTCGGCGACGAGTTGGCCGTTCATGTCTCGTGGCGCGAAGGTGCCCAGGTCTGTCGCCTCGTCGTATGCCGCGATCCAATACGCATCCCGCTCCGAGAAGCCGACGGTGCGGGCGATGAGGTAGGTCGAGTCGGAATGCACGAGGCTGCGCCCGCCGAGCGGCTGACGCAACGTGTACCCGTAGCGAACGAACGCCTCGAGTCCGCACAGGGGACCGTCTGGATCGTCGAGCGGACACGACTGCGGCAGGGGCGCACAGTTGTGCGGCGGGGCTCCACCCTCGGAGTAGCAGATGTCCTCAGCGAAACCGTGCGCCTGCGGGGGAGCGACAACAAACGCTGAGGCGGCCAGCGCCAGCGCCACCGTGGCCGATCTCCGAATGTGTCCATTCATCGACAAGCGCCTTTCCGGTCGCCGCGTCCATCCAGGCTAGCATCGGCGCAGCGGTTCTTGAGCTCGTTTCCGCAGGTCGGAGCGATGGCCGCGGCACGGGACTTGAGTCTCCCGCCGGGGGAGACGCGAGAGTGGGGACATGGACGACGACGCGCTCTACTCGATCGGTGATCTGGCCAGGCGAACCGGACTGACGGTCAAGGCCATTCGGTTCTATGCGGATCGGGGGATCGTGCCTGCGACCGGCCGCAGCCCGGCCGGCTACCGGCTCTATGACGTCGACTCGGTCGCGCGGCTGGACCTCGTGCGGACGCTGCGCGAGTTGGGACTGGACCTGGCCACGATCAAGGGCGTCGTGGACCGCCAGACCTCCCTGCCCGAGGTCGCGGCGGCGCACGCGGAGGCGCTGGCGGCGCAGATCCGGACACTGCGCCTGCGGCGGACGGTGTTGTCGGTGGTGGCCAAGCGCGGCTCCGGCCCGGAGGAGATGAGGCTCGTGCACAAGTTGGCCAAGCTGTCCGAGACCGAACGGCGAAGCCTGATAGGCGATTTCCTCGACCACGCCTTCGGCGGGCTGGACGGCGATCCCGCGTTCGAGGGGATGATGCGCTCGATGACCCCCGAACTGCCCGACGATCCCGAGGCCGAACAGGTCGAGGCGTGGCTGGAACTGGCCGAGTTGTCCTGGGATCCGGATTTTCGCGCCGTCATGCGGGAGATGGCGAGCGGCCATGCAGACGACCGCGTGCACGACGGCTGCGCGGGCGTGCACCGCGAGATCGTCGCGGTCGTCCGTGACCACGCCGAGCCGATGCTGGCCACCGGCATCGACCCGGCCTCGTCCGCGGCCGACCCGGTGGTGGCGGACGTGACCGCGGAATACGCCCGACTGCGCGGCAGTTCCGACGACGACGTCGCGCTTCGGCGGCGGCTGCTGTCGCGGCTGGAGGCGGCGAACGACCCGCGCCGGGAGCGCTATCTCCGATTGCTCGCCGTGGTCAACGGATGGGCAGCGCCGGACAGTTCGGCGGCCGCACTCGACTGGTTCCTGCGGGCCCTGCGCGCCCGGCTGCCGGGGTAGGGAGCCGGGCGCCGGTCAGGCGGAGCGGTCAGCGTCGTCGGGGCGCAGCGCCTTGGGTAGGTAGGCCGCGCCCGGTCCGTAGCTCGCGGCGGCATCGCCCGGGTTCGACAGCGCGCACGTCTTGAGGGACAGGCACCCGCAGCCGATGCACGAGTCGAGCCCGTCGCGCAGCGCGACGAGGGCATCGATCTGCTCGTTGAGCCTGCCGCGCCAACTCTGCGAGAGTCTCGTCCAGTCGGCCCGGGTCGGCGCGCGCCCGTCCGGCAGTTGCGCGAGCGCCTCGGCCACCTCCTCCAGGCTGAGCCCGATGCTCCTTGCGGCGCGGACGAAGGCGATCCTGCGCAGCACGCTGCGCTGGTAGCGCCGCTGGTTGCCGGACGTCCTGCTCGACGCGATCAGGCCCTGGTCCTCGTAGTACCTCAGTGCGGACGGGGCAAGGCCGCTGCGCCGCGCGACCTCGCCGACGGTCAGCAGATCCGTGGTGCGCATGGGGAGCTCCTCACCTGCGGTCCTTGACATCAAGTGAACTTGAGCTTTCAGGATGGTCTCAGAAGTCACCGGACGCAAGGAGCTCTGATGAACGACACCAGTACGGCGTTGATCACCGGCGGATCGGCCGGCCTCGGCAGGGCGGTGGCGCTCGCGCTGGCCGAGCGGGGCTGGCAGGTGATCATCACCGGCCGCCACACGGCGCCACTCGAACGGGTCGCGGCGCAGGCGAACGGGATCACCACGTGTCAGGGCGATGTCACCGATGCCCGTCACAGAGAACGGCTCCGCGGGGAGATCGCCGCCCGCGGGCGGCTGGACCTGCTGCTCAACAATGCCAGCGCGCTCGGGCCGAGCCCGATGCCTGCGCTCGCACGGTACCCCGAGGCCGAGCTGACGAAAGTGTTCGCGACGAACGTGCTCGCGCCGTTGGCGTTGATCTCCGCGCTGCTCGAACCGGTGAGCCGCGCTGGCGGTGCGATCGTGAACGTGTCGTCGGACGCGGCGGTCGAGGCCTACGAGGGGTGGGGCGGATACGGTGCGGCGAAGGCCGCCCTCGATCACGCGACGGCGGTGCTCGCGGTTGAGCATCCGCGGCTCTCGGTGTACGCGTTCGACCCGGGCGACATGCGCACCGCGATGCACCAGGCGGCGTTCCCGGGCGAGGACATCTCCGACCGGCCCGAACCCGAAGCGGTGGTGCCCGCGCTGATGTGGCTGCTCGATACCCGACCGGCGAGCGGCCGCTATCGCGCGGCGGACCTGCTGACCACGGCGGCATCGTCGTGACCGAGGTGAGGGTCGAGGCCGCGGCCGGGCCAGACTTCGTGCTGCCGAACCGGCTGGAGGCGAGCGGCCCACCGGAGAGTCGCGGGCAGCTGCGGGACACCGTGCGCCTGTTGGTGGCCGAGGGGGACCGGGTGGAACACGCCCGTTTCCACGAGCTGCCGCGGTATCTGCGCGGCGGCGACGTTGTGATTGTGAACACGTCGGCCACCCTCGCCGCCGCGGTCGACGGCACCGTCGACGGTGTGGGCCGGGTGGTCGTGCACTTCTCCACGCCACTCGACGACGGCGCCTGGGTGGTGGAGGTGCGCGCGCCGGGTCCGGTCACCGGGCCGCTCGGTGCCGCCTCCGCCGGCATGCGCATTCGCCTTCCACTCGGCGCGCAGGCGACGCTGCGGGAACCCTGGCCGCGGACGTCGATCCGGCTGTGGCGCGCGGAGATCGACGGCGTCGCGGACGTCGCGCGGGATCTGCTCGCGGTTGCCGGCCGGCCGATCACCTATGCGTACGTGCGGGAGCGGTGGCCACTGCCGTACTACCAGACCATCTTCGGGAAGGATCGGGGAAGTGCGGAGATGGCCAGCGCGGCAAGGCCGTTCACGCACCCGATGATGACCGACCTGGCCGTGTCCGGGGTGGCGGTCGCGCCGATCCTGCTACACACCTCGGTCTCCTCGGCCGAGCCAGGCGAGCCGCCGATTCCCGAGCGGTACGAGCTCCCCGAGTGGACCGCTCGGCTGATCAACGACCGGCGCGCCGCGGGCGGCCGGGTCATCGCGGTCGGCACCACGGTGACCCGTGCGCTCGAAACCGGGGCCACCGAGGGCGGGACGGCGGTGGCCGGGGCGGGCTGGACGGACCTGGTGCTGAGCGGGCGGCGGCCGGCCAGGGTGGTGGACGGCCTGATCACCGGCTGGCATGCCCCCGGCGCGTCGCACCTGATGCTGCTCGAGTCGGTGGTGGGCCCAGCGGCGGTGCGCAGGGCCTACGAGGCCGCGCTCGCGGAGGGATACCTGTGGCACGAGTTCGGGGACAGCGCGTTGCTGCTGCGGGCATAAGGCCTGCTCGCGCCCCTCACGTCGGCCCTGGTCGGGGGGTGAGGTTGTTCACAATCGGCCCGCACGCGTGACCGGATCTCACGAAAGTCCTGCGATAGTGACGCCATGATCGAGATTCGCCCCGCAACGCCAGCCGACTACGACACCATCGGCGAGCTGACCGTCGACGTCTACGTCGACGGTGGATTCGTGTCGGACACGAGCACGTACGTGGACCGCCTGCGCGATACCGCGAGCCGCGCGGAGCACGCCGAGGTCGTGGTGGCCGTCGCAGGCGACGAGATCGTCGGTTCGCTGACGATCGCGGAGCCCGGCACCCCCTTCGCCGATGTCGCGGAGCCGGGCGAACTGGAGTTCCGGATGCTCGCGGTCGCGCCGACCGCCCGCGGCAAGGGCGTGGGCTCGGCGCTGGTGAAGCACGTCCTGGACGAGGCCTACGACCGAGGGCTCGCGCGCGTGGTGATCTCGACGGAGGCCGACATGGTCGACGCTCGCCGCATCTACGATCGCAACGACTTCGTCCCCGCGCCCCAGCGCGACTGGGAGCCGATGCCGGGCGTCGCGCTCACCGTGCTGGTGCGCGAGTTCGTCTGAGCCGGCAGGGCGGGACTAGCTGAGCACGGTCGCCACGATGCCGGCCAGGTAGCCGAGCCGCGCGATCTCGGACGGCCGGAACTCCGGTCCGCCCGGGCGGCCGAGCAGCAGCGCCTGATCGGAATGCCCGAGGGGGGCCGCCGCGAGCGTGGTGTTCATGTCCTTCCACACCGTCGGCACCCAGTCGTCCTCGCCGTCGAGGACCGTCGGCTTGGTCAGCGGCATCCACGGCGCTTCCCCGGCATGGGTTTCGGGGGCTCCCGAGCTGCCGACCACCCGGTACGTCCCGCGCGAGCCGATACCGATCACCGTCGCCCAGCCGACCCTCAGCACTCGGGGGGCGCCGTCGACGAGGACCTGGAGCCGGTCGTCGGTGGCCGTGGCGACCTGATCGATCAGCTCCAGTTCCCGGTGGGTGTCGAGGATTCCGGTGTAGGGCCGGATCGAGTCGACGCGCACGCCGGCGAGCTGTTCCGCGGCGGTCAGCAGGGTGTCCGGCAACGAGCCGTGCGCCACGTCGACGACGAGGTCGTCGACCGCGTACCCGGCGCCCCGCTCGACCACGTCGAGGGAGAGGATGTCGGCTCCGACCGAGCCGAGCGCGACGGCCAGCGAGCCCAGGCTTCCTGGACGATCGGGGAGCTGGACACGCAGGAGATACGACACGGGGCGTTCCTTCTATTGCGGGTGGTCGGGGAACGGTGGGTTCGCCGTGACCCCATCCTTGCACCGTTGGCGGTCCGCGTGCCGCCCGGACGTGTCCGCGAATTCGCCGCTGCCCGTCGGACTCCCAGCTCGCCGCGGTTCGGTGACACGGGCGACATGTGATCGTTCCGCCGCGGAAATGAAGTCGCATCGCGCGCCGGGGCGCGTCCGGCCCCGGCTCTGGCTGTGGCGGCCGGGCGGTGACGCTCTAGGCTAGGGGCCGATCGCTGTCTCCGACCTGAAAGGGGCCCACGCGGTGCCTGCCATCTCCCGTGACGAGGTCGCCCACCTCGCCCGGCTGTCCCGGCTCGCGCTGTCCGACGCCGAACTCGACGAGTTCGCCGGTCAGCTCGATTCGATCCTCAGCCATGTCAAGACGGTGGCCGAGGTCGCCACGGACGATGTGCCGCCCTCCGCGAACCCCAATGCGATCACCAACGTGACGCGCCCGGATGTCATCGTTCCAGGACTCACCCCCGAGCAGGCGCTCTCCGGCGCGCCCGCCGTCGAGCAGGACCGTTTCGCCGTGCCGCAGATCCTGGGGGAAGAGCAGTGACCACCGACCTGACCGCGTTGGACGCCTCCGTCCTCGCCTCGAAGATCCATGCCCGCGAGGTGTCCTCCGTCGAGGTCACCCAGGCGCACCTGGACCGCATCGCCGCGGTCGACGGCGAGATCAATGCCTTCCTGCACGTGGCGGGGGAGCAGGCGCTGAGCGCCGCCAAGTCCGTGGACGACGCCATCGGCTCCGGCCAGGCGCCCGCCTCCGCGCTTGCCGGTGTCCCGCTCGCGCTCAAGGACGTGTTCACCACCACCGACATGCCCACCACCTGCGGATCGAAGATCCTCGAGGGCTGGGCGTCGCCGTACGACGCGACGCTGACCACCAAGCTGCGCGAGGCCGGCATCCCGGTGCTGGGCAAGACCAACATGGACGAGTTCGCGATGGGATCGTCCACGGAGAACTCGGCCTACGGACCCACCCGCAACCCGTGGGACACCACCAGGATCCCGGGCGGCTCCGGCGGCGGTTCGGCCGCCGCGCTCGCCTCCAACCAGGCGCCGCTGGCCATCGGCACGGACACCGGCGGATCGATCCGTCAGCCCGCGGCCGTGACCGCCACCGTCGGCACCAAGCCCACCTACGGCACGGTGTCCCGGTTCGGTCTGGTCGCGTGCGCGTCCTCGCTGGACCAGGGCGGCCCGTGTGGCCGCAGCGTCCTCGACACCGCGCTCCTGCACGAGGTGATCGCAGGCCACGACCCGCGCGATTCCACCTCGGTGAACGCGCCGGTCCGTCCCGTGGTCGAGGCCGCCCGTCAGGGTGCGAGCGGCGACCTCAAGGGCGTGCGCGTCGGCGTCGTCAAGGAATTGCACTCGGAGAGCTACCAGCCCGGCGTCATCGCCTCCTTCGACGCGGCCGTCGCGCAGCTCACCGAGCTCGGTGCCGAGGTCGTCGAGGTCTCCTGCCCGAACTTCCTGCACGCGCTCGCGGCCTACTACCTGATCCTGCCGAGCGAGGTCTCCTCGAACCTGGCGCGCTTCGACGCGATGCGGTACGGCATGCGGGTCGACGACGGCAACATGAGCGCCGACCAGGTGATGGCCGCGACCCGGGCCGCCGGATTCGGCAAGGAGGTCAAGCGCCGCATCATGATCGGCACCTATGCGCTGTCCTCCGGCTACTACGACGCCTACTACGGCTCGGCGCTGAAGGTCCGCACGCTCATCGCGCGCGACTTCGACAAGGCCTACGAGTCGGTCGACGTGCTGGTCTCGCCCACCAGCCCCTTCACCCCATGGAAGCTGGGGGAGAAGGTCAACGATCCGCTCGCGATGTACCTCTCCGACCTGTGCACCCTGCCGACCAACCTGGCCGGGCACTGCGCGATGTCGGTGCCCTCGGGTCTGTCCTCGGACGACGGGCTGCCCGTCGGCCTGCAGATCATGGCCCCGGCGATGGCCGACGAGCGGCTGTACCGGGTGGGCGCGGCCTACGAGGCCGCGCGCGGACCCATCGTGCGCTGACATTCGTCGCGCGCTCACGAGCGGGCGGTTATCGGTTCGGTCACTAGACCGATGTCCCGATAACCGCCCGTTCGGCGTTTTCCTGCCGGGTCAGCCGGAGAACCACCGGCGACGCCGGGCCGCGGCGAATTCCGCCTTCTCTCGGGCCAACTCGGCCGACGGCGCGACGAACGGAGCGACGGGCGCCGGACCGGACAGGAAGTCCGCGTCCACCTTGCCGACCAGGCCGCCGCCGAACTCGATGTGGCAGGCGCCCCTGCCGCTGTACTTCACCTCGGGTTGAGGCTCTGATCGCGCCCTGGCGGCGATGACCGGGGCGACCGTGCGGGCGGCGTCCTCGGCGAACGCCCCGGCCAGGGGGACGGGGGCGTCTGCGCAGTCCCCGATGGCATAGACGCCAGGGAAGGGCGTGGCGAGCGTGCACTGGTCGACGGCGATCCAGCCGTCCGTTCCGCCCTCCGTCAGGCCGGAGGCGGCGACGACGGCAGGCACGCGGTGTGCCGGGATCCCGATGAACAGGTCGTAATCGAGGTCTCCTGCACGCGTGCGGGCGCGGTGCGCCGACGGGTCGAGCGCGTGGACCAGGCGTCCCGGCGAGTACTCGATGCCGCGTTCCACGAGCGCCTCGACGAGGGCTGTGGAGGTTCCCGCCGACACCGGGATCGGCGAGTCCATCGGGCTGAGCACGTGGATGCTCGTCCGGTCGCGCAGTCCGCGCCGGACCAGTTCGTCGTGCAGGAGCAGGGTGCCCTCATAGGGTGCGGGCGGGCACTTGAACGGGACGCTCAGGATGCCGAGCACCACCCTGCCGCCGGTGAACTCGTCGAGCCGGGCGCGCAGCCGGCCGACGCCGTCGACCGAGTAGAACTCGTGCCCGTCCGCCAGGAATCCCGGGGTCGCGCCGGGCTCGTAGTCGGCGCCGAGCGCGACCACCAGGGTGTCCGGCTCGTACTCGGACCGGTCGGTGATCACCCGGCGGTTTCTCGGATCGATCGAGGTCACCGTCTCCTGCCGGAACTCGACGCCCGGCCGGGTGAGGTCGCGGTACGGAATCCGGACCGATTCTTCGGTCGCGCCCTTGAAGAGGAGGTCCATCTTCGCGAACCCGAACATGAACGAGTCGCTCTTGTCGACGAGCACGACGCGGGCCTCGTCGGCGACCGATTCGGACAGACACGCGGCCAGCTCGAGTCCTCCGAACCCGGCGCCGAGGATCAGCACGGTGTGCATTCATCAAGGCTCCCCCCGCCGGGGGCGAGGAGGCAAGGGTGTGAGCGCTACGGCCAGACGAACTCGGCGTCCGCCTCGTAATCCGCTCGGCGGGCGGCGAGGGCCATGTTCACCATCTGATGGGCGCCGGTGCCGATGATCTGGCGTACCGGCGGGTGCGGGTTGTCCACCAATGCGAGGAGCGCGGCCGCCGCCTCCGCGGGTGGGGCGTCGACCCACTCGGGATCGGAGTCCTCGGGCTCCGCCTGCGGCGGGGCGCTCGGGTCCGGATATGCCGCGGTCCCGAGGATGGCGAGACGGGTCTCGTCGTAGGCGGGGTTCGCGGTCGCGAACCTCATGCTCGAGCCCGCCCAATCAGTGTCGAAACCGCCGAGTTGCGCCATCGTCACCGAGATCCCGAACGGGCGGAGCTCCTCGGCTGCCGAGGCGCTGAAGCCCTCGAGGGCCCATTTGCTCGCGTTGTAGAGGCCGAAGGTGGGCATCGCGCCGACCGCGCCGACGCTGGAGATCTGGATGATGTGTCCCGATCCCTGCGCTCGCAGCTGCGGTATGACGGCCTGGGTGACCCACAGGGCGCCAAAGAAATTCGTCTCCATCTGGGACCTGGCCTGGTCCTCGGTGATCTCCTCGACGGCGCCCATCAGTCCGTACCCGGCGTTGTTGACGACGACGTCGATCCGGCCGAACCGGTCGACGGCCCGCGCAACGGCCTCGGCGGCGGCGTCGCGATCGGTCACGTCCAGTCGTAGCGCGGCCACGCGCCCCGGGTGGGCGGCCTCCAGGTTCAGGAGGGTCGTCGCGTCGCGGGCGGTGGCGACCACCCGATCGCCTGCGTCGAGCGCGGCGGTGGCGAAGGCGTGTCCGAGTCCGCGTCCGGCGCCGGTGATGAACCAGGTGCGGGGTTCGGTGGTGGGAATCGTGGCCTCCTCGGGTGAGTTCGCGAGACGGTGCGTCTCGTGAACCACAGTGGCATCGCAATGAGGGTGTGTCAAGACGCAACGTCTCGTCTCGCTGATACGGTGGGCGAATGACACCCGAACCCAAGGCCGCGCCTGCGCGGCGCAGCGAGCGCGCCCGGTCGGCGATCCTCACCGCCACCGCGGAGCTGGTCTTCGAGGTGCCCTACGGCCGGCTGACGATCGAGGCGATCGCGGCGCGCGCGGGCGTGGGCAAGCAGACGATCTACCGCTGGTGGCCGACCAAAGGGGCGGTGCTGTTCGACGCGCTGCTTGAGCTGTCCGGCGGCCCGGACGGGGTCGCCCTGCCCGAAACCGGTGACCTGCGTGCGGATCTCGCGCTGTTCCTGCGCGCCACCGTGGCGGAGATGACCGAACCGCGCTTCGATGCCTTCCTCCGCGCGGTCATGATCGAGATCCAGTCGGATCCGGACCTCGCCGAGATCTACCGCGATCGGCTGCTCGCGCCGCAGCGCGAGGCGATTCGCGAGCGGCTCCGGGTCGCGGCCCTGTCCGGCGCGATCCGGGCGGACGCCGACCTGGAGGTCGCGGTCGACCTGCTGGTCGGGCCTGTCCAAACCCGTTGGGCGCTCGGGCTGGGAGGCCTGACCGAGGCGTATGTGGACTCCCTGCTCGACCTGGTCCTGGCGGCGGTGCGCCCGAGCTGATTGCCCCGCAGGTGGATCCGTCCATCTGGAACATCGAGAAGGCTGAGAAGGTGCTCGAGGACGGCGCCTACGGGCGCGCCGGGCCATGGTGGTCGAGCACCGCCGACACCGGCTACCGGTCCTGGTCGGCCAAGGTCGAGAAGGCCAGCAGCAACGCTTGATCGAGACTGGCGGGCCGGGTGCGAGACGCCTGGCCCGCCCCGAGGGGGGGAGGGGGGAGACATGACGGAACACCACACACACGAGCCAGACGCGGATCCGGAAATCGACTATGTCGAAATGGATCTGGACCCAGAAGCACATCTGCTGTGCGCGGCCCTGTGGTCCCGCGACGAAACGACCCTGCGATTCCTGTTCACCCACATGCGGGAAGACAACTTCGAGAACCCCTTCCACCGCCCGATCTTCACCGCGATCGGCGACGCACTCGCAGCCAGTCAGCCGCACGACCCGACGATCATCGCAGCCAGCTACACCCAGGCGGGACGGGATAAGGTCCCCACCGCCGTTCACAACGCCCTGCGCACCGTCCTGACCCTGGGAAGCTCGACCGCTTCAGTGGGGCAATGCGCGGCCAGCGTCGTCGCCGCTAGCTACCGCAGCATCTACTTCGCTGCGCGGGCGGCCTTTCCCTGTCCACGTAGTTGTAGACCGCCTTCATGCTGAGGTCGTACATGCTCTGCAGCTCGGCGATCTTGTACTTGCCGGACTGGTGCCGGTCGAACAGCTCGCTCTGCTGCTCGGGAGAGAGCTTGAGCACGCGGCCCCGGTACTTCCCCTCAGCTTTGGCCTTGGCCACCCCGCCCGAGGTCCGCAGGCGGATCAGCCCGGAATCGAACTCGGCGAACGTCGTGCCGAGAATGGCGAACACCTTCCGCCCGATCGGATCCGCGGCGTCGTACGTCTCGCCGTCGAACGACAGCTTCACGCCCCGGTCCTCGAGTTTGGTGACCGTGTGACTCAGGTCGGCTACTGACCACGCGAGACGCTCCAGCTTCGTGACGACCAGGGTGTCGCCGGTCGACAACCCGGCGAGCGCGGCAGGCAATCCCTCGCGTTCACGGTCGGTGCCGGTCAACCCGTGATCGACGAAGATCCGGTCCGCTGGCACCCCGAGCTCGACGAGTGCCGCACGCTGCTCGCGTTCGTCATCGCCCTGGGCGGCGCACCGCGCGTATCCAGTGAACATGCCTACCGGATACCCAAATAGCCAGGTTTTCAAATACAGCACTCGGCCGGGGGAGTGTCCGGTACGACGAAGAAAGTGTCGATTTCGCCGAACCCCGATCGGGAGATGCATAAAGGATTTATATAAAGTTGCTATGCTTCAGGCATGAGTCGCCGAGACGCCGCGCACGGCGCTTCCGATGCCATCGGGTCAGCCCTCTACGGTCTGGCCACCAGGGCCGTGAGACGCCTTCCCCGCGACATGAGCCTGACGTCCGCCGCCACCTTGGCCACCCTGGACAAGACCGGCCCGCGACGGATCACCGATCTGGCGGTGGCCGAGGCCGTCACCCAGCCCGCGATGACCGTCCTGGTCCGGGTGATGGAGGCATCCGGGCTGGTCGAGCGGAAGGGCGATCCGTCCGATAAGCGGGTCACGCTGGTGTGCCTGACCGAGGCCGGCGCGTCGTACGTCCGGACGCGACGCCAGGCGGGCGTCGACGCGTACGCGCGGTTGATCGACGAACTCACCGGTGACGAGATCGAGGCCTTGGCAGCAGCCCTTCCGGCGCTGCTGCATCTGGCGGAGCTCGAAGGCCACGCCCGAGAGGAGTCGGACCGGTGACCGCGGCCCAGGCTCATGACCAGACCATGAGCACTGCCCGGATACGTTCCGAGGCACGTCTGCTGGTCCCCGCCCTGATGTTCATCGTCCTGGTCGTTGCGGCGGTCGCCAGCCTCGGGACGCCGCTCATCACCAGCGTGGCGACCACGTTCCAGGTCTCCCTCGACAGCGCGCAGTGGACGCTGACCATCGCCCTGCTCAGCGGCGCCGTCGCCACACCCGTCCTCGGCCGGCTCGGAGCCGGTCCGCACCGGCGGGGCACGATTCTCGCCACGCTGGCGATCGTCGTCGTCGGCAGCGCGCTCACCGTGCTGCCGCTGCCGTTCGCCTGGCTGCTCGTGGGCAGAGCGGCCCAAGGCGTCGGACTCGGTCTCACTGCGCTGATGATGGGCGTGGCCCGCGACCATCTTCCCGAGGAGCGCAGCGCGGCCACGATCGCCCTGATCTCAGTGGTCTCCATCATCGGAGCCGGCGTCGGCTACCCGTTGGCCGCGCTGCTCGCCGAGTTCGGCGGACTGCGAGCCGCCTATGGCCTCGGCCTGCTCGTCACCGCCATCGCCTTCGTGACCGCGTGGCGCTCCATGCCCGCAGCTCCCGAAGGCCGCTCCGCTCACGTGAACGTGGCCGGTGCGCTCGTCCTGGCGGGTGGACTGCTCCTCGTCCTGTTCCTGGCCGGCGAGGGGAGCCTGTGGAGCCGACACCTCGCCGTGGCGGTGACCCTTGCCGTCGCCGCCCTACTCCTGCTCTGCGTCTGGACCGTTTCCGAACTGCGAACCAAGTCGCCCCTGGTCGACGTCCGGGCGGTACGGCACCCGGCGGTCGCCGGGGCGAACATCGCCATGTTCGTCGGCGGGAGCGGCATGTACCTCCTGCTCACGCTCATCACCCGCTACGCGCAGACGCCGCACAGCGCCGGCTACGGCTTCGGACTGACCACCTTCGTGGCGGGGCTGGTCCTCATCCCGTTCTCCGTGCTGGGATTCGTCGCCGGCAAGCTCACGCCGCGGGTCCGCGAACGGATCGACGGCCCCCTGCTCCTGGCCGGCAGCGCCGCCATCGTCGGCGGCGGGTTCGTCCTGTTCGCCACCGCCCGGTCCAACCTGGCCGAACTGCTCGCGGCCATGGGCGTGCTGGGCTTCGGCGTCGGCAGCTTCTCGGCCGCCATGCCCGGTGTCATCCTGGCCGTCACCCCCAAGAGCGAGACGTCGAGCGCCATGAGCTTCAACTACGTCGTCCGCAGCGTCGGGTACTCCCTGGGCAGCGCCATCGGCGGCCTGATCCTCGCCGCGGGCACCGGCCCCGGCCACGTCTTCCCCGACGACAGCGCCTACACCACCGCGGCGCTGGTCGGCATCGGCGCCATGGCGATCACGACGCTGACAAGCGTCGCTCTCGCCCGCCGACGCTCGTCCGAGACCAACCCGTAAGTCAGATGCACTCATCCCAACACTGGAGGTTCCATGCCCAAGGGCTACTGGGTCAGCGCCTACCGCACCATTGCAGACCCCGAGAAGCTGGCTGCCTACAACAAGCTGGCCCCTCCGGCCGTCAAGGCCGGGGGCGGGCGGGTGCTCGCCCGCGACGGTCGGGTCGTCGCACACGACGCCGGAATCGGCGAGCGGACCGTCCTGATCGAGTTCGATTGCTTCGAACAGGCCGTCGCCGCACATGCGAGTGCGGCCTACCAGGAGGCGCTGGCCGCACTTGCTGACGGCGTCGAGCGCGACTTCCGCATCATCGAAGGCCTCGACTGACGATCGAGGCTGCGTCGGCGACGAACACGAAGCCGACTGCGGGGATCACCCCGGCTCGTCAGCGCGCCGCACCGTCGCGAACAGCGAGGTTGTCGCCGCGGCCGATCACGTCCTTCGCGGCGGTCGCGACCAGGTCGGTCGATTCGTGATGGACGAGCGCGGACAGCTCGTTCGGGTAGAAGTAGCCCTGGTGGTCTGACACTCGGAGGTTCTCGGGCAGCATCTCTTGAAGCGAGCCATTGTCGATGGCTGCCTCGAGGAGATAGCCCTTGAACACGTCGGAATCGAGTTCGCGCCAATGGGTGCGGTCGCCGCCGCTGAACAGGTGCTCGTGCGCGCTGGACTTGCCGGCGCCAGGCGGCCCGGCCAGGTAGGGCGTCGTGGTCGTGAGTGACCGTCGGTGCGGGCTGCGAGTGGGCGCTTCGTTGCCGGCGCCGTTGGAACTGCCGACCATCCGCTCCAGGGGCTACGGACGCCCCAGTGCCCGCCGCCTTGATCGGTAAGAAGACCGCGATGCCGGGCGATCGACGTCATGCAGGGGCCGCACCGGTGGCGCAGCCGCCGTCGGGCAGTGCCGTGCCCTGGTCGGTGCCGTACCGGTGGCCGTGCCCGGCCGGGGCATCCAGGGCCGAGAGCAGGTCCACGCTGGTCTGCACGAAGCTGACGACCGGAAGCCAGGCCGGGCGCGGCGCGTCGGTCCGGGTCCGGTCCAGTGCAGGCGGGTGCAGCAACAGCCGAGGCGACCATCGCACCACCGGATCGGACGAGTTGGCCAGCACCACCGCCCCAGCGGTGCGGGCTGAGCCTGCGGGTGGTCCCGCGTAGAGGGCGCCGCAGGCCCGCTCGCCCAGTTCCTCGTTCCGGAAGATCGAGCTCGCGCCCACCGCGCCGAGGCTCTGCCCGTAGACGTACAGCCGGGGGCGTTCCCCTACGGGCAGCAGCGAGATCCGGTCCGAGACCGCGGTGAACAGCGCCCGCGCGGACTGCTCGGCCGCATCGCGATCGAACAGGAAGGTCACCCAGCTCGGGGCGCTGGAGTACTGCACCCCCACGAGGGCGACGTCGTCGCCGAAGCGCTGCTCGAGACCCTCCGCGGCGTTGCCGTCGATCCAGCCGGATCCGGTGGGCACGGCCACCACGACGGTGGACTTGGCCAGGCCGCCTGCGCGTTCCAGCTCGTGGACGGCAAGGCGCACCCGGCCGTCCTGGTCGGGGGCGCTGTCGATGCCCGCGTAGGTGCGCACCGCGCCGTAGGCCGCCCCGGCGGCGACGAACTTGCGTCCCTGGGCGCCGAGCGAGGACCAGGACGTCAGCGAGTCGGGGCTTCCGGAGATCGACGACGAAACCGGTTGCCGCAGTGAGGTGTCGACGGTCGTGTTCGCCGCGTGATACGACTGGGCGCGCGCCTGCCAGAGCGCGGGCCCGGCCCAGAACTGTGTTGCGATCGCGAGCGCGGCGACGACCGCGGCCGACCGCACCGCGCCGAGTCGACGAACACCGGCCGCCACGGCCCTCGTCCCGGCCGCCAGGATCAGCGCGATGGCGGCGGCGCCCACGACCACCTGTGCCCAATGTCCGCCGCCGACCGTCGGCACGCCCATCGCGACGCGCAGCGAGTCCTGCCAGTGATCGGCCAGCAGCATCGCCGCTGCCACGGTCACCGCGCCCGCCAGCAGCACCAGCAGCCGTGCGGACTCCCGCGACGGCGCGGGACGGCCGGCCCCGAGCCTGCGGGACAGGTGATGCCACGCGCTCGCGAGACCCCAGCCGAGCGCCGCCAGCAGTCCGGTGAGGACCGCCTGGACCACCGCGCTGCGGGGGAGCAGGGAGGGCGCGAGCGAGACCGCGACCATCGACGTGACGGCGACGCTGGTGAGTACCCGGGGCAGCGCGACGGCGGCGATGTCAACGGTCGCGGTGGGCCGATCGATCACGGCGGTCATGCGAGCGCCGATCGGGTCGCCGCGCCGACGGCGGTGGTGGTACCCCGCCCGCGCCGGTTGGTCGCGGCGACCGCACCGACGATCAGCACGGCCCCCACGCCGCCCGCGAGCGCGTAACCGGTCATCGGCTCGGGTCGAGGTGCGACATATCCCTGCCGCCAGGAGTTCGAGGTCACCGCGGCGCTCGCGATGTTGGCCATCACGTAGCAGGAGGTCCGCGCCGCATCGACCGTGCGCGCGTCGCAGGCGCCGTGCATCCGCCGGTCCAGCTGCGCGTCAAGGCTTTTCCGTGCCCACGGTCCGAGCGCGGCGCCGTGGCGGTCTGCATAGCGCAGCAGGTCGTAGCCGAGATCGTGGGCCTTGCAGGCGGTCTCGAACTCGGTGGGCAGCGTGACCGGGGAGGAGCAGTCGCCGCTCGGGTTCACGAGCATCCCGGATTCGACGGCCGGGCGGTAGCCCATCGTGGCGGCGAAGTCCGCCGGGATCGACGACGCGGGCGCCGCGTGATCGGCTGTGGTGAGCGAGGCGATCGCGGCCGCGGTGGGGGTGCTCTCGCGAGGCTGCTCCGCAGCGGCCGGGTCGGCCATCAGGGTGGTCGTCAGGGCGGCCGCCGCGGCCACCGTCAGTGCTGTCCAGGTCGTCTTCCGCATGAAGAAGACGCTAGGAATCGGCGGGACCAGGGCACATCACCCCGCAGCGTGGTTCCCGGGTCCCCGCGCAGGGGGCGTCGGTGCGGCGCCCTCATACCCTGGTGCCGCGCCGGTCTCACCCCGCAGTATGAGGACTTTTCGGGTCCCGGTTCCTACTGTTCTGGATGTGAGTAAGACAAATCGTGCGCTCAAGAAGGTCGCGAATGACGCCGCCGTGGCGGCCGCGCCGCGACTCAAGCGGGTGAGCTCGAGTCTGTGGGTGGACATCTTCATCGTATTCGTCACGGGCGTGCTCTTCGCCATCGCCTGGCCGACGCTGCAGGTTACGCACCACGTGCCGGCCGGGGTGCAGCCGGTCATCGCCGGGCTCGCGGCGCTGCCCCTGCTGCTGGTTCGGTCGAATCCCGCCCTGGGATGGGCGATCTCGGCGGCGGGCGCGCTGGTGATCCCACTGGTGTTCGAACGCACCGACGACTACGACTTTCCGTGGCAGGTCGTGCACGTCATGGTGATCATGGCGCTGCTCCTCGCCGTCAGCATGCGCTCGCCGCTCGCCGTCGTCGGCGTCTCGTGGATGGCGACTGCGCTGCTGTTCCTCGCGAACGCCCCTGGCCAGGACGGCAGGGGCTGGGCGGTCGGGCTGACCGCGTTGGTGCTGTTCGGGTTGCTGATCCGCTGGCTGGTGCTCTCCCGCCGGCAGCTCGCCCGCCAGGAGGAGGTCACCGAGGTCGAGCGGGCGCGGCGGGCGATCCTCGAGGAGAAGGCGCGCATCGCCCGCGACCTGCACGACGTCGTCGCGCACCACATGTCGCTGGTCGTGGTGCAGGCGCAGAGCGCGCCGTACCGGATCGACGACGTCTCGCCCGCGGCACGGGCGGAGTTCGAATCGATCGGTGCCACCGCCCGCGATGCCCTCAACGAGATCAGGGGCATGCTCGGTGTGCTCCGCAGCGACGGCCAGCTCGCCGAGGACGCCCCGATGCCGGGCCTCGACCGGATCGACGAGCTGGTGGAGGGAAGCAGGCGGGCGGGCATGCAGGTGCAGGTGGACAGGATCGGGATGCCCGAGCGGTTGTCCGATTCGGCGGGACTGACGATGTACCGGATCCTGCAGGAATCGCTGTCCAACGCGGCCCGGCACGCGCCGGGGGCGCCGGTTCGCGTCATCCTCGGCCGGGACGGGGGCCTCGCCACCATGGCGGTGGTCAACGACCCGCCCGTCGGTACCACTGTGTCGACCGTCGCCGATCATGCCGGTGGGCACGGCATCACCGGCATGATCGATCGGGCCTCGTCGGTGGGTGGAAGCCTGGTCGCGCAACCGCGCCCCGACGGCGGATTCGAGGTGCTGGCGCGAGTGCCGGCGATGCCGGGGACGGCGGTGTCGAGCGGCCACGTCACCCCGGCATAGGGTGATCGGGTGGCGATCACGGTATTCATTGCGGACGATCAGGCGATGGTGCGCCAGGGTTTTGGCGCGCTGCTCGGCGCGCAGCCCGACATCAGCGTGGTCGGCGACGCCCCAGACGGGAAGATCGCAGTAGACGAGGTGATGCGCCTTCGCCCGGACGTCGTCCTGATGGACGTGCGGATGCCGAACCTGAACGGGCTGGAGGCGGCGCAGCAGATCCTGTCGGTCTCGTTCGACAAGCCGGTGCGGGTGCTGATGCTCACCACCTTCGACATCGACGACTACGTCTACGAGGCGCTGCGCGTCGGTGCCAGTGGCTTCATGCTCAAGGACGCCCCCGCCGAGGAACTGATCCGGGCGGTCCGGGTGGTGGCGGACGGGCAGGCACTGCTCGCGCCGACCGTGACCCGCAGGCTCATCGCCGACGTCACCAGCAGGCGCGCGCCCGCACGGCGCGAGCCTGCGCAGCTCGCGGCGCTGACGCCCCGCGAACGGGAAGTGTTGGAACTGATCGCCCGCGGGCTGTCGAATGTCGAGATCGCGGAGTCGCTGTTCGTGGCCGAGCAGACCGTCAAGACGCACGTCGGCAAGGTGCTCGGCAAGCTGCACCTGCGGGACCGGGCGCAGGCCGTGGTGCTGGCCTACGAGACGGGCCTGGTCACCCCCGGCTGACCCGCCGGCGTGCCCGAACCGCCGGGCGAGGGCAGTATGCAGTGGGACACTGAGCATCCACCTGCACGTAGAACGGGCGATTGACGATGACGACGATCGGCATTCTCACCAGCGGCGGCGACTGCCCCGGCCTCAACGCGGTGATCCGGGGTGCGGTGCTCAAGGGCTCCGAGGTGCACGGTCAGGAGTTCGTCGGATTCCTCGACGGGTGGCGCGGTCTGGTCGAGGGCGACGCGATGCCCCTGGACCGCAGCCGCGTCCGCGGACTCTCGCACGAGGGCGGGACCATTCTCGGGACCAGCCGCATCGGTCCGTATCAGGGACCGAACGGTGGGGCGGAGAACATCGCCCGCACCATGGAGCGGCTCGGGGTCGATGCGGTGGTGGCCATCGGTGGCGAGGGCACCGCCGCCGCGTCGCAGCGCCTGTTCGACGAGGGCATTCGGATCGTCGGGGTCCCGAAGACCATCGACAACGACCTCGACCAGACCGACTACACCTTCGGATTCGACACGGCGGTAGAGATCGCGACCGAGGCGATCGACCGGCTGCGGACGACGGGCAACTCGCACAAGCGGTGCATGGTCCTCGAGGTGATGGGGCGCAACGCCGGATGGATTGCCCTGCACTCGGGGACGGCCGGCGGCGCGCACGCGATCCTGATCCCCGAACAGCCCGAGAGTGTCGAGCAGATCTGCTCGTGGGTGAACAGCGTCCGCGAACGCGGCCGGTCGCCGATGGTTGTCGTCGCGGAGGGCTTCACCCTGCCGGACATGACGGCGGCCCATTCGACGAAGGGCATGGACGGTTTCGACCGCCCGCGGCTCGGTGGGATCGCCGAGCTGCTGGCGCCGATCATCCAGGAGCGCACCGGAATCGAGACCAGGGCGACGGTGTTGGGCCATATCCAGCGGGGCGGCGTTCCGACCGCGTTCGACCGTGTCCTCGCGACCAGGCTCGGCATGGCGGTCACCGATCTGGTGGCGGACGAGGAGTGGGGCCACATGGTGGCGCTGCACGGAACGGAGATCGTGCGGGTGGGTTTCGACGAGGCGCTCGTCGACCACAAGTCGGTACCCGCGCACCGGTATCAGGAGATGCGGGTGATCTTCGGGTGAACCCGGGTCAGCGCCGCCCGATCCGCAGCAGCACGAAGACCGCGAGGGTGGCCACGGCCGCGATCGCCGAACTCGTCGCCATGACGGCGTCCAGTCCCTGCGCGGTCGCCCCGCGTGCCAGTTCGGACAGCGCGGGCACCGCGGCCGCGAACTGATCGGGGACGAACTCGATGACCCGTTGTCCGGCACCGGAACCGAGTGCCTCGGTGATCATGTCGGCCTGCTCGTCCGGGACGGAGACGGTCATCGTCCCGACGGTCAGCGAGGCGAGCCCGGCACCCGCCTCGGCGGCGACCGCGTGCGAGAAGACCGCGCCGAGGCCGGCCACCCCGACCACGATGCCGACCTGGCGGGCGGTGTTGACCGCGCCCGTGGCCATGCCTGCCCGGTCCACCTCGACGAAGGTCAGCGCGGACTGCGAGGCGATCACGGTGACCGCGCCGAGTCCGGCGCCGCCGAGGATCGACCCGGCGATGTAGTGCGTCCACGTGGTGGACGCGTCCGCACCGGTGCACAGCCACAGGCCAGCCGCGACGACCCCCATCGAGACCGGCAGCGACCACCTCGCGGGCAGGCGGTCGTGCAGCACGGCGATCGGCGGGGCGACGACGAGCGCGGACAGGGTGAGCGGCAGGGCCCGCAGACCCGCCTGGAACGGGTCGTGGCCGAGTGTGTTGATGAAGTACAGCGCCAGGAAATTCGTTGCGGCGACGAGTGTTCCGGCTCCGGCGAAGGCCGCGAGCGCGTTTGCCGCGAAGGCGGGCCGGACGACCAGGCGAAGGTCCAGCATCGGGTGTGCGGCACGTAGCTCCCAGGCGATGAAGGCGAGCAGTCCGGCGATCGAGGTGGCGCCGAGGGCGATCACCCGCGTGGACGACCAGCCCCACTCGTTGCCCTCGATCAGCGCCAGCACCCCGGACAGGAGCGCGAGGGTGAGCAGCCCTGTACCCGCCCAGTCCGCGGGCGCCGCACTGTCCGCACGGGATTCGGTGACGTACCGGTACGCCAACGCCACCGCGGCGATGCCGATGGGAACGTTGATCAGGAAGATCCACTCCCAGCCGATCGCCGTGACGAGGGCCCCGCCGACCAGGGGACCGGCGGCGGTCGCCGATGCCATCACCGCGCCGTAGATGCCGATCGCCCTTGCCCGCTTCATCGGATCGGGGAAGGCGACGGCAACGAGGGGCAGGGAGACGCCGAACAGCAGCGCCGCGCCGACGCCCTGGACCGCCCGCACCACGTTGAGTGTCACGATGTCGCCCGCGAGCGCGCAGCCGAGCGAGGTGAGCGTGAAGATCGACATGCCCGCGATGTAGAGGCGGCGTCGGCCGAGTCGGTCGCCGAGGGTGGCCGCGGTCAGCAGCAGCGCCGCGACCGGCAGCGTGTAGGCGTCGACCACCCACTGCAGTCCGCTGAGGGAGGCGTCGAGGGAGGACTGGATGTTGGCCAGCGCGGCCGCGACGATCGTCATGTCCAGCATCAGCATGAACATCCCGATGCAGACCGTGATCAGCGTGGCGGTCGGATGGGCGGCGGTCGACTCCGCGGTGGCCTCCGCTGGCGACTGCTTGCAGGTCGCTCGAGACAGCCGGTCGGAAATGTCGGTGAGCGAGCCGGTACCGGCCATCGGTCCTCCTCTGCGGACGCGCCGTGCCGGATCGGGTAGCGCTACGGGTGTAAATTAACAGTCGTAGCCCTACGGGTGTCAATGCGGAACGCCCGGCCCGGGTCGGCTGACCCCCGCGACTAAGGTGGCTCGCGTGATTTCGACGAGGAAGAAGACCCAGCGCACGCCGTCCAGGCGGGGCGCGGGCGAGTCGCTGCGAACGGACATCCTCGCGGCAGCCGCGGAGATGCTCGGTGAGACCGGCGACGTCGACGCGGTGTCGCTGCGCGGCGTCGCCAGGCGCGTCGGCGTCACACCGACCTCCATCTATCTGCACTTCGCCGATCGCGAGGAGCTCCACCTGGCGGTGAAGCAGCTCCGGTTCGAGGAGTTCGCCGCCGTGCTGCAGGCGGCCGCCGAGGAGGCGGGGGAGGACCCGGGCGCCCGGCTGCGGGCGATGGGGCACGCCTACGTCGGCTATGGGCTGGCCAATCCCGGTCACTACCGGGTGCTGTTCGTCTCCAACCTGCGTCATCAGGCCGGCGAGAGGATGGCCGACTCGCACGCGCACCGCGCCATCCGGCTCATCACCGAGGAGGTGGGGCGATACCTGGACCTGCCTGCGGACGCGAAGGAGACGGTGCTGCTCGGGATGCACCTGTGGAGCGCGACGCACGGCATGGTGGCGCTGAGGCTCGCGCAAACCCGTTATCCGCACGCGGATGCGGCCCGCGATGCCTGGCCGGATGCGCACGAGCAGATCGACAACCTGGCCGACCTGCTGCTGCCGAAGCGGGGCGCATAAACTCGTGACCATGACTGCAGCCGGCCGGGTGGCGACAAGTACTGACCTTCTCGATTACGACGAGGTGCTCGCCCGCTTCGAGCCCGTCATGGGCATGGAGGTGCACGTCGAGCTGCACACCGCGACGAAGATGTTCTGCCCGTGCCCCACGACCTTCGGTGCCGAGCCCAACACCCAGGTGTGCCCGGTCTGTCTGGGCCTTCCGGGCTCGCTGCCGGTGGTCAACCAGTCGGCTGTCGAGTCCGCCATCCGCATCGGTCTGGCGCTGAACTGCTCGATCACCCCGTGGGGCCGCTTCGCCAGGAAGAACTACTTCTACCCGGATCAGCCGAAGAACTACCAGATCTCGCAGTACGACGAGCCGATCGCCACCGAGGGCTACCTCGACGTGGTGCTCGACGACGGCACCACCTGGCGGGTCGAGATCGAGCGCGCGCACATGGAGGAGGACACCGGTAAGTCGCTGCACGTCGGCGGCGCCACCGGCCGGATCCACGGCGCCAGCCACTCGCTGCTCGACTACAACCGCGCAGGCGTCCCGCTGGTGGAGATCGTCACCAAGACCATCTCCGGTGCGGGCGAGCGCGCCCCCGAGGTCGCCCGCGCGTACGTCACCGCGCTGCGTGATCTGCTC
This sequence comes from Rhodococcus sp. PvR099, assembly GCF_017833315.1. NCBI lineage: Bacteria > Bacillati > Actinomycetota > Actinomycetes > Mycobacteriales > Nocardiaceae > Rhodococcus > Rhodococcus sp. PvR099. The sequence continues at coordinate 127,837 of NZ_JAFIBV010000001.1, forward strand.
AAGTCGCTCGACGTCTCCGACGTCCGGATGGACCAGGGGTCGATGCGGTGCGACGCCAACATCTCGCTGATGGCGATCGGCGCCAAGGAGTTCGGCACCCGCACCGAGACCAAGAACGTCAACTCCCTCAAGAGCGTCGAGGTGGCCGTCCGCTACGAGATGCGCCGCCAGGCCGCCGTGCTCAGCTCGGGCGGTGAGGTCATCCAGGAGACCCGGCACTTCCAGGAGGCCGACGGCACCACCTCCGCCGGGCGCCGCAAGGAGACCGCGGAGGACTACCGGTACTTCCCGGAGCCGGACCTCGAGCCCGTCGCCCCGAGAGCAGAGTGGGTCGAGGAGCTGCGCGGCACGCTGCCCGAGCTGCCGTGGATCCGCCGCGCCCGCATCCAGGCCGACTGGGGCGTCTCCGACGAGGAGATGCGCGACCTGGTGAACTCCGGTGCGCTGGAACTGGTCATCGCGACCACCGAGGCAGGCGCGCCCGCGGACGCGGCCCGCTCGTGGTGGGTGGCGTACCTCTCGCAGCAGGCGAACACCCGTGGCGTGGCGCTGGCCGAGCTGCCGATCACCCCGGCCCAGCTCGCGCGGATCATCGCGCTCGTCGCCGACGGCACACTGGCGAACAAGCAGGCGCGGCAGGCCGTCGACGGTGTGCTGGCAGGCGAGGGCGAGCCGGACGAGGTCGTGGCGAAGCGGGAACTCGCCGTGATGCGCGACGACTCGGCGCTGCAGGCCGCGGTCGACGCCGCGCTCGCCGCGAACCCGGACATCGCCGAGAAGATCCGCGCGGGCAAGGTTGCGGCGGCAGGCAAGATCGTCGGCGACGTCATGAAGGCGACCCGGGGCCAGGCAGACCCGGCTCAGGTCAAGGACCTGGTCATCGCGGCCTGCTCCTGAGCCGACACACGGCGTGAGGGTCCTGTCGTCGATGGTGGTCCCCGTCTAGCAGAATCAGGCGGGTGCCCTCAGTTTCCGCTTCGTTCTTCTGGATAGCGCTCTGCGCCGTCATCGCTCCGCTGGTCGCCGGGCTGGTGCCACGCAAGCTGGTGCCGGAGGTCGTGCTGCTGCTGATCGCGGGCGTCATCGTCGGGCCGCACGTGCTCGACCTCGCGGTCATGGGCAGCGAGATCGACCTGCTCCGCGAGCTCGGCCTCGGCATGCTTTTCCTGCTCGCCGGCTACGAGATCAACACCAGTGAGCTGACCGGTCGGGGCGGGCGTCGGGCGCTGATCACCTGGCTGTCCTGCCTGGTGCTGGCCTTCGTGGTGGTCGGGTTGCTCGGCCTCACCGGCGCGATCAATGCGGAGATCGCGGTGGCCATCGCCCTGACCTCCACGGCGCTGGGCACGCTGTTGCCGATCCTCAAGGACAGCGGCATGCTCGGAACCCGCTTGGGCCGAACCGTTCTCAACCACGGCGCCTTCGGTGAGCTCGGCCCGGTGATCGCGATGGCGATCCTGCTGAGCTCGCGGAGTGCGGGCGCGTCGCTGGTCGTGCTGGCGGCGTTCGCGGCGGCTGCGGTCGGGGTCGCGTTCATCCCCGCGGGCCTGCGCCGCGAGGGCTCGAAGCTGGCCTCGATCATCCGGCTGGGCTCCGAGACCACCGCCCAGACGACCGTGCGGCTGACGATCCTGCTGTTGGTCACGCTGATCGCGGTCGCGACGATCTTCGACCTCGACATCATCCTTGGCGCCTTCGCCGCGGGCTTCATCCTGCGCCGCGCGATGCCGTCGGGCGACGAGAAGCTGGAGGCGAAGTTGGACGGGCTGGCCTTCGGGCTGCTCATCCCGATCTTCTTCGTCACCTCGGGCATGGCGATCGACGTCAAGGCCGTGGCCGCTGCGCCGGGCATCCTGCTCGCGTTCCTGGTGCTGATCCTGTTGGTGCGCGGGCTGCCTGTGTTCTTCGCCGAACGCTTCGACCGGGGTCCGGAGCTCAAGGATCCGCAGCCGACCGTGCGGGAGCGGGGGCAGGTTGCGCTGTACGCCGCGACCGGTCTGCCGCTGATCGTCGCGGTGACGGGGGTCGCGGTGAACGCCGGACAGATGACCGAGTCGAACGCCTCGATCCTGGTCGCCGCGGGCGCGATCACCGTGCTGGTGTTGCCGCTGTCCGCTTCGCTGCTCGCGCCGAAGGCGCCGAAGAAGGTCCCGGCCCCCGCCACCGGCTAGCGCCGAGTGTGCACCTGCCGGCGGGTGTTCTCGGCCGATGCCCCGGCAGCTGCACACTCGACGGTCAGTCGAAGCCGCCGCCGCCCTGCGGTGCGGGGATCTTGACCACCCGGTCATCGGTCGGGCCGCCGGGATGGCCGTCGGCCTTGTTGACGGTCGAGACCCAGATCGTGTTCTCGGCCCCGAGCGCGGCCGCGCCCAGCCGGCCGTACCGGTCCTGGGCGATCAGCGACGGCGCCGCGGTCACGGCGCCGGTCTGCGGATCGGTGTCGAGCAGCGCGAGTGCCCGGCCCTCGGTCAGCGCGATGGCGACCGACCCGCCGCCCGCCGTGCAGCCTGCGACGCCGGGCCGGTCCGGCCAGGTCCAGACCGGGACGCCTGCCGCGCCGTTCGGCGCGACCTTCTGCAGTCGGTCCTCGAGCGGGGTTCGGTCGGTCACCCAGATGTTCTGGTCGGTCGGGTCCACGCAGACATCGCCCGCGCCGCCGATGCCCGACAGCGCGACCTGGGGGAAGGGCTGTGACCCGGGGGGCCCGGGCGTCAGCGCGGTCACGCGGAGCAGCTTTCCGGCCAGTGAGCCGGGATCGGTTGCGGCGGAGGGGTTTCCGGCGTCGCCGGTGAGTACCAGTAGTTCATTGGGGCCTGCGAAGGTCAGGGCTCCGGTGTTGCCGACGGATCCGCGCGGGATACCGGTCAGGACGTCCTTGGGCACATCGCCCGGTGCGACCCGCACCACCCGGTTGTCGCCGGGGGTGGAGACATAGGCGTACACCAGGTTGTCTTCGACGAAGGTCGGCGACAGCGCGACATCGAGCAGGCCACCGTCGGTGGAGCCGTCGACGTCGAGTCGGGCGAACTCCTCGGTGGGCTTGCCGGGGGTGACGCGGAGGATGCGGCCGGTGCGGCGCTCGGTGACCAGCGCCGAATCGCCGCCGGGCAGCATGACCATGCCGCCGGTGGTGTCGAGGCAGGTCGCAACGACGGCGGGGTCGGGGTCGATGCAGGGCGCCGGTTCGACGGTCGGGAGGGGCTCGCGGGGGCTGGTCGGGGGTGTGCCGGGCGGTCGGGGCCGGAGCTCGCCGCCGGCGTCGAACGTCGGCGCGGGGGTGAACGGGCTCGTTGCCGAGTCGTCGAACCGGGCACAGCCCGCCACCGCGACGACGATCGACACGGCCGCCAACACCCTGACCCGACTTGCTCCCATGACTGCAAACGGTACGGAATCCGGTGCGGGCGGCGCCACGGCGGCCCGGTGCGGCGCGCCGGAGCGCGTATCTGCCGCTCGCCCTTACGCTGTCCATCGTGACAGCGAAGCAGCAAGGGAACCCGGACCGCGACGGCGCCGATGGCACCGCCTCCAGTCCGTTCGACCTGCCGACCGAGCAACTTCCCACCTCCGCCGGCGGCGCGCTGCCCGTATCGGACGACGACCTCGGGCTGATGCCCACCGAGCAGATCCCGACCTACCGGGGCAGTTCGGTCGATGAGGTGTATCCCACGGACGAGGTGTATCCCACCGAGGAACTGCGGTTCGCCGATCCGTCCGAGCCTGCCGTTGTGTCGGCATTCACCTCGCCCGTCCAGCAGGCGATGCCGGAGACGATCGCGCCGGAGACGCCGTCCGGGCGAGGCACGCTCGACCTCGGCCTGCTCGTCCTCCGGGTCGGGCTCGGGACGGTCGCGCTGTTCCACGGGCTGCAGAAACTGTTCGGCTGGTGGAACGGCCCCGGACTCGACGGCTTCGAGACGACGCTCCTCGATGCCGGCTTCGAGCAGGCCCGACTGCTCTCGATCCTCACCGCGGTCGGTGAGGTCGCGGCAGGCGCCCTCCTGATCATCGGTCTTGTGACGCCGCTGGCCGGCGCCGCGGTGCTCGCGGTGCTGATCAACGCGTGGTGCGTTCGCCAGGTGGCCGAGCCGGGACTGCAGTTCTTCGCACCGTCCGGCGTCGAGCACGAGACGATGCTGGTCGCCGCGGCCGTCGCGGTGGTGTTGACCGGCCCCGGCCGGTTCTCGCTGGACGGTGGCCGGAAGTGGGCGACCAGGCCGCACATCGGTTCCTTCGTCGCGCTGATCCTCGGCGTCGCGGCAGGCGTCTGCCTCTGGATCTTCTTCAACGGGGCGAACCCCCTGATCTGAGTGATCAGGGGGTTCGCGATCGGGGCGGTCAGGCGGTGACCGTCTCCAGCTGCTCCTCCGGGGGCGGTGTGGACTGGGCGGCGAGCCGCTGGCCGAGCACCGACTTGCGCTTGCCGTAGGCGAAGTAGATCACCACGCCGATCGCCATCCAGACCAGGAACCGGATCCAGGTCTCCACGGACAGGTTCAGCATCAGCCACCCGCAGGCCAGCACCGCGAGGATCGGCACGAGGGGAACCAGCGGGACCCGGAATCCGCGCGGCAGGTCGGGTCGCGTCTTGCGCAGCACCACGACCCCGATGCAGACCAGGACGAAGGCGAACAGGGTGCCGATGTTGACCATCTCCTCGAGGGTCCCCATCGGGAAGAAGGCGGCGAGCAGCGCCACGATCACGCCGACCACGACGGTGATCCGAACGGGGGTGCCCTTGGTGCCGGTCTTGGCGAGACCGCGCGGCATCAGCCCGTCCCGCGACATCGCGAACAACACCCGGGTCTGGCCGAGCATCATGACCATGACGACGGTCGTCAGTCCGGCGAGGCCACCGAAGTTGATCACCCACTGAGCCCAGGTGATCCCGTGCGCCTCGAATGCGGTCGCGAGGGTGGCGCTGCTGTCGCCGACGAGCGGGCTGCCGGTCTTCAGGTCGGTGTACTTGACCATGCCGGTCAGGACCAGGGTCACCGCGACGTACAGGACGGTGACGATGGCGAGCGAACCGAGAATGCCGCGGGGGAGCGCCTTCTGCGGGTTCTTGGTCTCCTCGGCGGTGGTGGCAACGACGTCGAACCCGATGAACGCGAAGAACACGAGGCTGGCCGCGGCGAGCAGGCCGTACCAGCCGTAGCTGCTGCCGTCGGCGCCGGTGAGGAACGAGAACAGGGTCTGGTGGATGCCGCTGGCCGTGCTGGCCGCGCCCTCGGCCGGCGGGATGTACGGGGAGTAGTTGTCCTTGTTGATGTAGAACGCGCCGACCACGATGACGAGCAGGACCACGGCGATCTTGATGGCGGTGATGATGGCCGACACCCGCGAGGACACCTTGGTACCGATGGCGAGCACGGTGGTGATCGCGCCGATGATCAGCAGGGCGCCCCAGTCGAAGTCGATCGGGCCGAGATGCGCGGTGGTCGAACCGCTGGCTCCGAGCACGTTCCCCAGATACAGCGACCATCCCTTGGCGACAACTGCCGACGCGAGCGCGAACTCGAGGATGAGGTCCCATCCGATGATCCAGGCGACGAACTCGCCGAACGTCGCATAGGAGAAGGTGTACGCGCTGCCTGCGACCGGGACGGTGGAGGCGAACTCGGCATAACAGAGGGCCGCGAGCCCGCACGCGATGGCGGCGAGGACGAAGGCGAGCGAGATGGACGGCCCTGCGACGTTGCCTGCCGTCCTCGCGGTGAGGGTGAAGATGCCCGCCCCGATGACCACGGCGACGCCGAAGACGGTCAGGTCCCAGGCGGTCAGCTCTTTGCGTAGGCGGGTACCGGGTTCATCGGTATCTGATATCGACTGTTCGACGGACTTGGTGCGCCAAATACCGACTCCGGGCATGGATGGGCTCCTTGGTTGACTCCCGATGACCTTGTGGGTCGCCGGGTGGGGGCTGTGCTTGACCGGATGTGATCTGTGTCTCATCGGCGTGAAGAGAGAACCACCTGTGAACCCGATGCGCAACACCCGATCGCTCGATGGCGCATCCTGCTCAGCTGCGCGCCGAATCGCTCGGGCGAACTGCGCGATGTGCACACCTGGTTTAGGCCGATTCGCCAATTCTGCTGCCTTGGCCCGTGATCGCGACCCCGGGGTCGCCGTGCGCGGAACAGGCAACGGCTTGACATCCGTGTGACGCGCCTTACAGTTCATGCCGGGCAGGTACTCCGCCCGTCGCGGCCACAAGTGCCGTAACTCTCTGTCCCGCAACGGATCAGCCCCACAAGGGTGTCATCTGTCGTGGGCTGACCTCAGGAGCAGTAGTGAGCGCCATCAATTCCCTGGCCGAGCAGGACTTCGAGCAGCTGTCGATCCAGCGCGTGGAGAACGGGCTCGCCAGCATCATCGCCGTGCACGACACCACCCTCGGGCCCGCGCTCGGGGGAGTCCGGATCCGCCAGTACGAATCCGACGATGCGGCCGCGGCGGACGCGATGCGCCTCGCACGCGCGATGACCTACAAGGCGGCGCTCGCCGGCCTGGCGCTCGGCGGCGGGAAGAGTGTGATCAACGCCGATCCCCGCAGCCAGAAGACGCGTTCGCTCCTGGAGGCGCACGGCAGGCACATTGGGCTGCTCGGTGGCCGCTACATCCCCGGCGCCGACATGGGCACCGGACCCGCGGACCTGAAGGTGATCGCGGAGCACGCCCCCCGGGTCTCCAGCGACGGCCGCGATCCCTCGCCGTACACGGCCAGGGGAGTGGTCGCCTCGATCTCGGCGGTCGCCGACCATCTGGGGCGCGACGGCGTCGACGGGCTGCGGGTAGCCGTGCAGGGTGCCGGCAACGTCGGCCTCGGGATCGTCGAGCTCCTCTCCGCGGCCGGGGCCACGGTGCTGGTGGCCGACCCCGATCCGGAGCGGGTGCGGCTCGCGGTGGAAGGTTTTGGTGCGCAGGCGAGTTCGCTGGACGAGATCCTGCAGACCGACGTCGATGTGGTCTGCCCCGCGGGTCCGGGTCTGGTGATCGACGAGCGTGCAGTCGACCGGCTCAAGGCGGTGGCGCTGGTCGGAGCGGCCAACAACATGCTCGCCTCGCAGGCCGCGGGTGACGCGCTGACCGCCCGCGGCATCGTGCACGTCCCGGATTTCGTGTCGAACGCGGGCGGCCTGATCTCCTGCGACGCCGAGGTGAACGGGCTGACGGACTTCGTCGGCAAGGTGGACCGGATTGCGGACGTGGTGATGGAGATCCTCGACCGGGCCCGGGTGACCGGGGTGGACACCTCCACCGCCGCGATCGAGCTGGCCGAGCGGCGGATCGCGGAGGTCCGCGCGGCCTGAGCCGGGGCAAGAGCGGGAGCATCCCGCCGATACGACAGCGCCCCTGCGGTTCCGGGCATTCCCGGCACCGCAGGGGCGCTGTCTGTGAACGGTCAGGACTACGGCACGTAGCGAACGGCACCCTTGTCCGCGGAGGTCGCCAGCGCCGCGTAGGCACGCAGCGCGGTGGTGACGGTGCGCTGGCGGTCGACCGGCTGCCACGGACGCTCGGACGCCTCCATCTTGGCGCGGCGCTCGGCGAGCACGGCGTCGTCGACGAGGATCTCGAGGGTCCGGGTCGCGACGTCGATACGGACCTGGTCGCCGTTCTCCACCAGGCCGATCACGCCGCCCGCCGCGGCCTCAGGGGAGATGTGCCCGATGGACAGGCCGGAGGTGCCGCCGGAGAAGCGGCCGTCGGTGATGAGCGCGCACTCCTTGCCGAGGCCCGCACCCTTGAGGAATGCGGTGGGGTGCAGCATTTCCTGCATGCCCGGTCCGCCCTTGGGGCCCTCGTAGCGGACCACGAGGACGTCGCCGGACTTGATCTTCTTCTGCAGGATCACCGAGACGGCCTCCTCTTGCGATTCGACGACGAGCGCCGGACCCTGGAAGGAGAACAGCTCCTCGTCGATGCCCGCGGTCTTGAGGATGGCGCCGTCCAGCGCGATGTTGCCGCGCAGCACCACGAGTCCGCCCTCGACGGTGTACGCGTGCTCCTTGTCCCGGATGCACCCGCCTGCGGCGTCGGTGTCCAGCGCGCTCCAGCGGTTGGACGTGGAGAACGGCTCGGTGGTGCGGACCCCGCCCGGTGCGGCGTGGAAGAGCTCGATCGCCTCGTCGGTTGCCTTGCCGGAGCGGATGTCCCAGTCGTCGAGCCACTGGTCGAAGCTCTTGGTGTGGACTGTGGAGACATCGGTCTCGAGCAGGTTCGCGCGACGCAGCTCGCCGAGCAGTGCGGGGATTCCGCCTGCCCGGTGCACGTCCTCCATGTGGTAATCGGAGTTGGGTGAGACCTTCGACAGGCACGGCACCAGGCGGCTGATCTCGTCGATGGTGTCGAGGTCGAAGTCGACCTCGCCCTCCTGGGCGGCGGCGAGGGTGTGCAGGACCGTGTTGGTCGAGCCGCCCATCGCGACGTCGAGGGCCATCGCGTTGCGGAACGCCTTGGGGGTGGCGATGTTCCGGGGGAGCACCGACTCGTCCTCGTCGCGGTAGTACTTGAGCGCGGCCTCGACGACCGTGGTGCCCGCGCGGGAGAACAGCGCGCGGCGGGCCTCGTGGGTGGCCAGGGTGGAGCCGTTGCCGGGCAGCGCAAGGCCGAGTGCCTCGGTGAGGCAGTTCATCGAGTTCGCCGTGAACATGCCGGAGCAGGAGCCACACGTCGGGCAGGCGCTGCGCTCGACCTCGTCGAGGCCTTCCTCGGACACCGCGTCGTTCGCGGATGCCGAGATGGCGGTGATCAGGTCGGTGGGGGCCTGCGCGACGCCGCCGACGACGACGGCCTTGCCTGCCTCCATCGGACCGCCCGAGACGAAGACGGTCGGGATGTTCAGGCGCATCGCGGCATTGAGCATGCCGGGGGTGATCTTGTCGCAGTTGGAGATGCAGACGAGGGCGTCGGCGGTGTGTGCGTTCGCCATGTACTCGACCGAGTCGGCGATGATCTCGCGGCTGGGCAGCGAGTAGAGCATGCCGCCGTGGCCCATCGCGATGCCGTCGTCCACCGCGATGGTGTGGAACTCGCGGGGCACGCCGCCCGCGGCGCGCACGGCCTCGGCCACGATCTCGCCGACGTCCTTGAGGTGCACGTGCCCGGGGACGAACTGGGTGTACGAGTTCGCGATCGCGACGATCGGCTTGCCGAAATCGGAGTCCGTCATTCCGGTGGCGCGCCACAGGGCGCGGGCTCCGGCGGCATTGCGTCCGACGGTGGTGGTGCGGGACCTCAACGGGGGCATAGGACTGTCCTTAATCGTCGAACTGCGAACGTTGCCGTGACTCGAGCGGCTCCGGCGGGCTGGGCCGGTGGGCGGGTCCTCGGCATGGGGTTGCTGCCGTCGGCGCCCTGGCGTCGAGTGTCCGTAGCAACGCTACTCGCGGGCTATTTCGTTCCCGGATCCGACTCCGTGCCGGACTCGGTCTCGTCATTCTCTGCGGCGGCCCTCTCGGCAGCGGCCTTCTCGCGGGCCGCGCGATCCGCGGCCGCGTAGGGGTCGGTCACCCGGCCGCCGCTGGCCGCCGCGATCTGGGGGAGCCGGCCGAAGGTGACCACGGGCAGGCTCACCTCGCGGCCGTCGGTCAGGTCGGCGCGCGCCCATCCGCGCTTGGGGAAGCGGAAGCCCTTGATCTGGCGCCACTCGATGTTCTCGGTGGAGAACATCCGGCGCAGGCGCAGTCCCTCGGCGGTGACCGTGGTCCGTACCCGCAGCATCCACCAGGCGACCGCGACCGGGATCAGCAGCAGGAGCAGAAGGGGGACCGGCTTGGTGAGCACGACCGGGCTCAGGCAGATCGCCAGCAGGCCAACCGCGAGGAGTCCGAGCTTCGAGATGTGTATGGACTGCTCGATCGGTTCGGCGGTGTGCGAGGATGAGTTCGGTGGCACGGGCTGCGATGAGGATGACACCGCACCATCCTTGCATTGCGGTCAGCGCTTCTCACATTCTGGGACAGCCGACTCACCAAGTTGACTGTTCACCCTTGACGCGCCTACCTTCGAGCGCGTGAAGCAGAATGAGTTGCTCGTAATCGGCCGGCGCGTCGCCGCCTGAGTCGATTTCGTCAACTCACAAGCACGACGCGCCACCCTCGTACAGCAAGATTGCTGACGGGGGTTTTTTCTTGCCCGGAGCCAGCTTGAACCGTCAAGACCAGAGGATTATGCAGTGAGCGCACCAACCGCACGGCCGCAGCCCACGCCGCGCAAGTCGGGGGGAACGGGTCAGCCCAGCCCCGCGGCAGCGCCGGCCGCCCAACCCGGTACCCGCCGTCAAGTCGCCCCCGAGCGAGTGACCGGCGCCCAGTCCGTGGTTCGGGCCCTCGAGGAGCTCGAGGTCGACACTGTATTCGGCATCCCCGGCGGCGCCGTTCTGCCCGTCTACGACCCGCTCTTCGACTCGAAGAAGGTTCGGCACGTCCTCGTCCGGCACGAGCAGGGAGCCGGACACGCCGCGACCGGATACGCCCAGGCCACCGGCAAGGTCGGCGTCTGCATGGCGACCTCCGGCCCCGGCGCCACCAACCTGGTGACCCCGATCGCCGACGCGCAGATGGACTCGGTCCCGATCGTCGCGATCACCGGCCAGGTCGGTCGCAGCCTGATCGGCACCGACGCCTTCCAGGAGGCCGACATCTCCGGCATCACCATGCCGGTGACCAAGCACAACTTCCTGATCACCGACGGCGCTGACATCCCGCGGATCATGGCGGAGGCCTTCTACCTGGCGGCCTCCGGTCGTCCCGGTGCCGTCCTCGTCGACATCCCGAAGGACGTGCTGCAGGCGCAGACCACGTTCTCGTGGCCGCCGGAGATGCACCTGCCCGGCTACCGCCCGGTGAGCAAGCCGCACGGTAAGCAGGTCCGCGAGGCGGCCCGGCTGATCGCCGAGTCGAAGGCGCCGGTGCTCTACGTCGGTGGCGGTGTCATCAAGGCCGACGCGTCCGCCGAGCTGCTCGAGCTCGCGGAACTGACCGGCATCCCCGTCGTGACGACGCTGATGGCCCGCGGCGCGTTCCCCGACAGCCACCAGCTGCACTGCGGCATGCCGGGTATGCACGGCACCGTCGCGGCGGTCGGCGCGCTGCAGAAGAGCGACCTGCTGATCACCCTCGGCGCGCGTTTCGACGACCGGGTGACCGGTCAGCTCGACTCGTTCGCACCCGACGCCAAGGTCATCCACGCCGACATCGACCCGGCCGAGATCGGTAAGAACCGGTACGCGGACGTCCCGATCGTCGGTGACTGCGGCGAGGTGATCACCGAGCTGATCGAGGCGATCAAGGCGGATCAGGCCACCGGGACCACCCTCGACTACGTCGAGTGGTGGTCGTACCTGGACGGTCTGCGCGACACCTACCCGCTGGCCTACGGCAAGCCGTCGGACGGCGCGCTGTCCCCTGAGTACGTGATCGAGGCGGTCGGCAGGCTCGCGGGCCCGGACGCGATCTACTGCGCGGGCGTCGGCCAGCACCAGATGTGGGCGGCGCAGTTCGTCAAGTACGAGAAGCCGCGCACCTGGCTCAACTCCGGCGGCCTCGGCACCATGGGTTACGCGGTGCCAGCCGCGATGGGCGCCAAGATGGGCATGCCGGACAAGGAAGTCTGGGCCATCGACGGTGACGGCTGCTTCCAGATGACCAACCAGGAGCTCGCGACCTGCGCGGTCGAGGGCGTGCCGATCAAGGTCGCGCTGGTCAACAACGGCAACCTCGGCATGGTGCGGCAGTGGCAGACGCTGTTCTACGACCAGCGCTACTCCAACACCAACCTCGGCACCCACGGCGCGATCCGGATCCCGGACTTCGTCAAGCTCGCCGAGGCGTTGGGCTGCCACGGCATCCGCGTCGAGCGCGAGGAGGACGTCGAGGCTGCGATCCGCGAGGCGCAGTCCATCAACGACAAGCCGGTGGTGATCGACTTCATCGTCGGCGCCGACGCCCAGGTGTGGCCGATGGTGGCCGCGGGCACCAGCAACGACGAGATCCAGGCGGCGCGGGGCATCCGGCCGTTGTTCGACGACGACGAGGCCGTCAACGAGCCCGCCGTCATCCACGAGGCCATGGAGCGCGAGCAGCAGTCCGGCCAGGCCGCTGCCGCCGCAAGGGAGGACAACCAGTGAGCACCAGCCACACCCTCAGCGTTCTCGTCGAGGACAAGCCGGGAGTGTTGGCCAGGGTGGCCGCGCTGTTCTCGCGCAGGGGCTTCAACATCGAGTCCCTCGCGGTCGGGGGGACCGAACTCCCCGACGTTTCCCGCATGACCATCGTCGTGACCGTCGACGAGTTCCCGCTCGAGCAGGTGACCAAGCAGCTCAACAAGCTGATCAACGTGCTCAAGATCGTCGAGCAGGACACCGAGGCCTCGGTGGCCCGCGAGCTCGTGCTGATCAAGGTGCGGGCCGACGCCAGCGTTCGGACGCAGGTCCTCGAGACGGTGAACCTGTTCCGCGCCAAGGTGATCGACGTCTCGCCCGAGTCGGTGACCATCGAGGCGACCGGCACCCGGTCGAAGCTCGACGCGCTGCTGCGGATGCTCGATCCCTACGGGATCCGGGAGATCGTGCAGTCCGGTGTCGTGGCTGTCGGCCGTGGGCCGAAGTCCATCACCGCGGCCCGCTAGTACTTTCTATTCACGAATCAAGTCTTCAGATAACCGAGGAGAGGTAATACCAGTGGCAGTCGAGATGTTCTACGACGATGACGCCGACCTGTCGATCATCCAGGGCCGCAAGGTCGCTGTGATCGGCTACGGCAGCCAGGGACACGCGCATTCGCTCAGCCTGCGTGATTCGGGCGTCGATGTGCGCATCGGCCTGAAGGAGGGTTCGAAGTCTCGGGCCAAGGCCGAGGAGCAGGGCCTGACCGTCGGCACGCCCGCCGAGGTCGCCGAGTGGGCAGACGTGATCATGGTGCTGGCACCCGACACCGCGCAGGCGTCGATCTTCACCAACGACATCGAGCCGAACCTCAAGGACGGCGACGCGCTGTTCTTCGGGCACGGCCTGAACATCCACTTCGACCTGATCAAGGCCCCGGAGTTCGTCACCGTCGGCATGGTCGCCCCGAAGGGCCCCGGCCACCTGGTGCGCCGTCAGTTCGTCGACGGCAAGGGCGTTCCCGCCCTCATCGCCGTCGACCAGGACCCGAAGGGCGAGGGCCAGGCCCTGGCGCTGTCCTACGCCAAGGCGATCGGTGGCACCCGCGCCGGCGTCATCAAGACCACCTTCAAGGAAGAGACCGAGACGGACCTCTTCGGCGAGCAGGCCGTGCTCTGCGGCGGCACCGAGGAGCTCGTCAAGACGGGCTTCGAGGTCATGGTCGAGGCCGGCTACGCGCCCGAGATGGCGTACTTCGAGGTTCTGCACGAGCTCAAGCTGATCGTCGACCTCATGTACGAGGGCGGCATCGCGCGCATGAACTACTCGGTGTCCGACACCGCCGAGTTCGGTGGCTACCTCTCCGGCCCGCGCGTCATCGACGCAGGCACCAAGGACCGCATGAAGGCGATCCTGGCCGACATCCAGTCCGGCGAGTTCACCCGTCGGCTGGTCGCCAACGTCGAGAACGGCAACACCGAGCTCGAGGGCCTGCGCAAGGCCAACGCCGAGCACCCGATCGAGGTCACCGGCAAGAAGCTGCGCGACCTGATGAGCTGGGTCGATCGCCCGATCACCGAAACCGCTTAGGCGGCTGCGCCACCCGTGAGTCCTTTTGGTCCCGTAGGGGGCCGAAAAGACTCACGGGGCGCGAAGCGCATTTCGGGGCCCGATGTCACCCCGTGACAGTGCAGACTGTCACGGAGGGCATCGGGCCCTTGCGTTGTCCGGGGTAGGTGATGGATGGCACGACAATCGTCCCTTGGGTCATGGCTTCCTGGTGTCGAGGTCGCCCGCCGATACGAGCGGTCCTGGTTGCGCCCCGACCTCACCGCCGGGGTCGCGCTCACCGCGCTGCTGATCCCCGCGGGCATGGGGTACGCCGAGGCGGCAGGCCTGCCCCCGGAGACCGGCCTATACGCCACCATCGTGCCGCTGCTCGTCTACGCACTGGTCGGGCCCTCGAAGATCCTGGTGCTCGGCCCCGATTCCTCGCTCGCCCCGATCATCGGCGCGGCCGTACTGCCGCTCGCCGCAGGAGATCCTGACCGGGCCGTCGCCCTCGCCGGACTGCTCGCGATCCTGATGGGCCTGATCCTGGTCGCCGGTGGCCTGCTGAACCTGGGCTTCGTCACGGACCTGCTGTCCAAACCGATTCGGCTCGGCTACCTCAACGGCATCGCCCTTGTCGTGGTCGTCAGCCAGATACCGAAGCTGCTCGGCTTCTCCGTCGACGGCGTCAACCTCATCGACGAGGCCCGCAACACCGTTGTCGCGATCGCCGACGGCGAGATCGACCCGACCGCCGCCGCGTTCGGCATCGGGGGCATCGCGGTCATCCTGGCCTTCAAGCTGCTGCACAGCCGCATCCCCGGTGTGCTGGTCGCGGTGGTTGGCGCGATCATCCTGGCCTACGTCCTGGGTCTGCAGGACGACCTCCCGATGGTCGGCGCGCTGCCGCAGGGCCTGCCTGCACCCGCGCTCGGTGGGCTGGCCTGGTCCGACGTCGCCGACCTGATCGTCCCGGCCGCGGGCATCGCGCTGATCGCGTTCGCCGACACCGGGGTGCTCTCGCGCACCTTCGCGGCGCGGCGCGGCGAGAGTGTCAACGGCAGCATCGAGATGCGCGCGATCGGGACCGCCAACGTGGCCAGCGGGCTGCTCGGCGGATTCCCGATGTCCGCGAGCTCCTCGCGCACCCCGGTCGCCGAACAGAACGGTGCCAAGACCCAGCTCGTCGGGGTGGTCGGTGCGCTGGCCATCGTGCTGTTCATCCTCGTCGCGCCCGGCGTCACCGGTTACCTGCCGTCGGCGGTGCTGGCGTCGGTGGTGATCGTGGCGGCGACCTCGCTGGTGGACGTCCGCGGGATGGTGGCGATGTGGCGGATGAGCAAGGTGGAGGCGTCCCTGGCGATCGCCGCGTTCCTCGGCGTCGCGCTGGTCGGGGTGCTGGAGGGCATCGTGGTGGCGATCGCCCTGTCCTTCGTGGCCGTCGTCGTGCACGCGTGGCAGCCGTACCGTGCGGAACTGGTGGTGGTACCCGACCTCGACGGCTACCACGACCTCGCCAGGCACCCCGAGGGCCACCGGATCCCGGGCCTGGTCATCGCGCGGTTCGACGCACAGCTCTTCTTCGCGAACGGTGCGCTGTTCGATGACTACGTGCGGGGGCTCGTCACCGACGCGCCCGATCCGGTCCGATGGGTGGTGATCGCCTCGGAGCCGTTGACCGGGCTCGACACCACGGCGGTGGACGAACTGGTGGAGCTCGACCAGTACCTGGACAGCCACGGGGTGCGACTGGTCTTCGCCGAGATGAAGGGACCGGTGAAGGATCGGCTGATCCTGTTCGGGGTCGGCGACCGTTTCGGCCACGACAGGTTCTATCCGACCCTCGACGCCGCGGTGGAGGCGTTCGAGGCCGGCCGCTCCGGCTGAGTGATCCGTCCCACGAGGTGTCCACTATCTGGTATCGGCGCACCCAGGGTGCCGAAACCCGGGGGCCCGCACACTAAGCTGTCTTCGGTCACGGCCTCACGTGGGCGCCCGAGGCGGCGCCGGGCCGCGGACGATCCGCCCGACACCTAACACAGGAGTTCACTCGTGAGCCAGCCAGGCCGTCCCGTTGTTCTGATCGCAGACAAGCTCGCGCCGTCCACGGTCGAGGCGCTCGGCGATGGCGTGGAAGTGCGCTGGGTCGACGGTCCCGACCGTCCCGCCCTGCTGGCCGCCGTCCCCGAGGCCGACGCGATCCTGGTCCGCTCGGCGACCACCGTCGACGCGGACGTCCTCGCCGCGGGCACCAAGCTGAAGATCGTCGGCCGTGCAGGCGTCGGCCTGGACAACGTCGACATCCCGGCCGCCACCGAGCGCGGCGTGATGGTCGTCAACGCGCCGACCTCGAACATCCACACCGCAGCCGAGCACGCCGTCGCCCTGCTGCTGGCCACCGCGCGCCAGATCCCGGCCGCCGACCGCACCCTCCGCGAGAAGACCTGGAAGCGTTCGAGCTTCAACGGCACCGAGATCCTCGGCAAGACGGTCGGCGTCGTCGGCCTCGGCCGGATCGGGCAGCTGTTCGCGCAGCGCCTCGCGGCGTTCGAGACCCACGTCATCGCGTACGACCCCTACCTGCCCGCGGCCCGCGCCGCGCAGCTCGGCATCGAGCTCGTCGACATCGACGAGCTGGTCAAGCGCTCGGACTTCATCTCCGTGCACCTGCCGAAGACCAAGGAGACCGCCGGCCTGATCAACGCCGAGCGTCTCGCCACTGCCAAGGACGGGCTGATCATCGTCAACGCCGCCCGCGGCGGCCTGATCGACGAGGATGCGCTGTACGACGCGCTCGTCTCCGGCAAGGTCCGCGCCGCGGGCCTGGACGTGTTCAACACCGAGCCGTGCACCGACTCGAAGCTGTTCGACCTCGACAACGTCGTCGTCACCCCGCACCTCGGCGCGTCCACCTCGGAGGCCCAGGACCGCGCGGGCACCGACGTCGCCAAGAGCGTGCTGCTCGCGCTGGCGGGCGAGTTCGTGCCCGAGGCCGTCAACGTCTCCGGTGGCCCGGTCGGCGAGGAGGTCGCGCCGTGGCTCGACCTGGTCCGCAAGCTCGGTCTGCTCGCGGGCACCCTCTCCCCGGAGGCCGTGCAGAACATCCAGGTCATCGTCAGCGGTGAGCTGTCGGCGGAGAACGTCGAGATCCTCGGCCTTGCCGCGCTGCGCGGACTCTTCTCGGCCAGCAGCGACGAGCCGGTCACCTTCGTCAACGCGCCCGCGCTCGCCGAGCAGCGTGGCGTGAGCGTCGAGGTCGACAAGCACAGCGAGGCGCTCACGCACCGCAGCGCGGTCGAGGTGCGGGCCGTCGCGGCCGACGGCACCGTCACCGCCGTCGCGGGCGCGCTGACCGGCCTGCAGCAGATCGAGAAGATCGTCAACGTCAACGGTCGCAGCTTCGACCTGCGCGCCGAGGGCCACAACATCGTCGTGCACTACCAGGATCGTCCGGGCGTGCTCGGCACCCTCGGCACTGTGCTCGGCAACGCAGGCATCGACATCCAGGCCGCGGCGTTGAGCCAGGACGTGGAGGGCGAGGGCGCCACCGTCATCCTGCGCGTGGACCGCGTGGTCGGCGATGCCGAGGTCGCGGAGGTCGTCGCCCAGCTCGACGCCCGCGTGGCCCAGGTCGACCTGTCCTGATTTCGTCTCTGCGAGGAAGTGGGTAAGTACATGAAGCTTGCAGTCATTCCCGGCGACGGCATCGGGGTCGAGGTCACGGCAGAGGCGCTCAAGGTGCTGCGCAAGTTGGTCCCCGACCTGCAGACCACCGAGTACGACCTCGGTGCGACGCGCTACAACGCGACCGGTGAACTGCTGCCGGACGCGGAGCTCGCGCAGATTCGCGAGCACGACGCGATCCTGCTCGGCGCGATCGGCGACCCGCGCCTGGTCGGCCCCGGCATCCTCGAGCGTGGCCTGCTGCTGAACATGCGGTTCCAGCTCGATCACCATGTGAACCTGCGTCCGTCGCGGCTGTACCCGGGCGCGACGTCGCCGCTGGCAGCCAACCCGGACATCGATTTCGTGGTGGTGCGCGAGGGCACCGAGGGCCCGTACACCGGCAACGGCGGCGCCATCCGCGTCGGGACGCCGCACGAGATCGCCACCGAGGTGTCGATCAACACGTGGTTCGGTGCCGAGCGCGTCGTCCGCTACGCCTTCGAGCTGGCGCAGACGCGGCGCAAGCACCTCACGCTGATCCACAAGACCAACGTGCTCTCCAACGCGGGCGCGATCTGGTCTCGTGCGGTGGAGACCGTCGGTGCCGAGTACCCGGACGTCGAGACCGCGTACTGCCACATCGACGCCGCCACCATCTACATGGTCAGCGACCCGTCGCGCTTCGACGTGATCGTCACCGACAACCTGTTCGGCGACATCATCACCGACCTGGCAGGCGCGGTCACCGGTGGTATCGGTCTCTCGGCGTCCGGCAACATCGACGCCTCGGGCACCAACCCGTCGATGTTCGAGCCCGTGCACGGCTCGGCTCCTGACATCGCGGGTAAGGGCATCGCCGATCCCACCGCCGCGATCCTGTCGGTGGCACTGATGCTGCGTCACCTCGGGCGCGAGGAGGATGCGGCCCGCGTCGAGCAGGCCGTCGAGGCCGATCTCGCGGCCCGCGGTGACGGTCCGATCAAGACCTCCGAGGTCGGCGACCGCATCGCCGCGAGCCTCTAGGCTCGGCGAAAACTCCGTAGTAGCACTCCGCCCGCGAACCGAAAGGTTCGCGGGCGGAGTGCGTTCGGGGTTGGTTCACGTCGATGTCGGCGGGTCGGCGGGGACCAGCGGGGCGGCGGCCAGCGGTAGCGCGGCGGCGAGCGCGAAGGCGGCAGGAAAGCCGAGAGTCCCGATCACCGCGCCGAACACCGGCGGCACGAACGCGGCAACCAGGAACTGGCCGGTGTTCTGGGCGCCGAGGGCCCTGCCGCTCCAATACGGGCCCGCGATCTCCGCAACCGCGGTGAAGGCGAGTCCGTTGTCGGCCACCGTGATCACCGAGGCCACCACCATCAGGGCGACGGAGATCGGCGAGTCGAGCCAGTCCGTGATCGCCAGCGCCGCCATGGACAGCGCCGCGGCGACCGCGACGGTCCGCAGCGGGCCCATCCGGCTGCCGACCCGGTCCGACCAGATCCCCGCGCCGATCCGGCCAAGCGCGCCCAGCAGCTGGGTCGCGGTGATGAGGATGCCCGCCGACGCCGCCGACCAGTGCTGGTCGGTGATCAGCCAGACCGGGACGAAGGTCCACACCAGGTACTGCGGCACCACCAGCACCGCGGAGACCGAGTGGATTCGCCACAGCACGCTCTGGTTCCGGTACGGGTTGGCCAACAGGCCCTGCGACGACGCGGCCGCGCGGCTGGGTCGCGGTGGGTCGACCACGAACACCAGGCAGGCCAGTGCGGCGACCGCGCAGATGATCGCGGGCACGGCCAGCGCCCAGCCGATCCCGTGGTCGGCGGCCAGGTTCGGGACGGTCAGCGCGGCCACCGCAACCCCGAGGGGCAGTGCCATCTGGCGCACGCCCATCGCGAATCCGCGCCGGTGCGGCGGGAACCAGCCCACCACAACCCGCCCGCTGGCGGCGTTGGCACTCGAGGCGGCCACACCGCCGAGGAACAGGAACACCCCCAGTGCCAGGAAGGACGCGCTCAGTGCGGCGGCCGCGGCAGTCGCGAGGGCGGCGGCGCCGAGTCCGATGGCCAGCACCCGGCGTTCGCCGATCCGGTCGACCACCACACCCCACGCGAACAGGCTGACGAGGAAGCCGACCGTCGGGGCGGCCGCGATCAGCCCGGCGCGGGCCAGGCTCATGCCCTGCGCGTCGTGCAGGGTCGGGATGAGGAAGGCGGGCGCGTTGGCGAATACGCCGCCCGCAGCCTGGGCGAGGACACCGAGGCCGAGCATGGACCACCGCCTGGGCGCGGTGATCTGCGGATCCTGTCTGTTCTGTTCCTGAACACTCATGCAAGCCGTCCCAAGATGTGGAATGAGAATCTTATACAATGGAATTTGAGATCGAGTGTATCGCGCCGTTCCCGGCCGCGCGCCACGGGCGGACGCGGGGGTCCGGTGGCGGCCGATAGACTGCCGCCATGCGTCTAGGTCGAATCGCCAGCCCCGATGGGGTCGCCTTTGTTTCCATCGAAGGGGAGGGTGACGCGCAGACCGCGAAGGAGATCGCCGAGCATCCGTTCGGCAACCCGACATTCACCGGCAGGAGCTGGCCGCTCGCCGATGTCCGGCTGCTCGCGCCGATCCTGGCCAGCAAGGTGATCTGCATCGGCAAGAACTATGCGGCGCACGCGGCCGAGATGGGCTCCGAGGCGCCCGAGGATCCGGTGATCTTCCTCAAGCCGAACACCTCGATCATCGGCCCCGGCGTGCCGATCATGTTGCCGCCCAGCTCGAATGAGGTGCACTACGAGGGCGAGCTCGCGATCGTCATCGGGCGTCCCTGCAAGGACGTGCCCGCCGCGAAGGCGCTCGACGTGGTGCTCGGATACACCGCCGCGAACGATGTGTCCGCGCGCGATCAACAGCGCCAGGACGGTCAGTGGACCAGGGCCAAGGGGCACGACACGTTCTGCCCACTCGGCCCGTGGATCGAGACCACCCTCGACGCCTCAGATCTCGAGATCAAGACGGATGTCGATGGTGAGGTCAAGCAGCGCAGCCGGACTTCGCTTCTGCTGCACGACATTCCGAAGATCATCGAGTGGGTCTCCGCGGTGATGACGCTGCTCCCCGGTGACGTCATCCTGACCGGCACCCCCGAGGGGGTCGGTCCGATCGTTGCGGGCGACACCGTGAGCGTCACCATCGAGGGGATCGGTACCCTCGCCAACCCGGTGGCCGCCAAGGGCTGAGTCCGGCGGCGTTGCGACGGTCGGTGGTCACTGCCGGGCCGGGTGGGGGCGGGGAAGACTAGCCTGTAGGGGACCGATTCCCCCCTCCGACCCAAGTGAGCCATGACCTCCAGCGAAGTGCGTGTTCGTTTCTGTCCCTCGCCGACCGGCACGCCCCATGTCGGGCTGATCCGTACGGCCCTGTTCAACTGGGCCTATGCCCGGCACCACGGCGGCAAGTTCGTCTTCCGTGTCGAGGACACCGACGCCGCGAGGGACTCGGAGGAGTCCTACCAGGCGATCCTCGACGCGCTGAACTGGCTCGGCCTGACCTGGGACGAGGGTCCCGAGGTCGGCGGCCCGTACGCGCCGTACCGCCAGTCGCAGCGACGAGACCTGCACCTCGAGGTCGTCGCGAAGCTGCTGGCGGCGGGGGAGGCCTACGAGTCCTTCTCCACCCCCGAGGAGGTCGAGGAGCGGCACAAGGCGGCCGGCCGTGACCCCAAGCTCGGGTACGACAATTTCGATCGCGATCTGACCGCCGAGCAGCGTCAGGCGTACCTCGACGAGGGGCGTAAGCCCGTCGTGCGGTTGCGGATGCCCGACCACGACCTGACCTGGAACGACCTGGTTCGCGGCGAGACCACCTTCAAGGCGGGCACGGTGCCCGATTTCGCGCTCACCCGGGGCAACGGCATCCCGCTGTACACCCTGGTGAACCCCGTGGATGACGCGCTGATGAAGATCACTCACGTGCTGCGTGGCGAGGACCTGCTGTCGTCGACGCCGCGCCAGCTGGCCCTCTACGAGGCGCTGCAGCGGATCGGCGTCGCGGAGCTCACCCCGGAGTTCGGTCACCTCCCGTTCGTGATGGGACAGGGCAACAAGAAGCTCTCGAAGCGCGACCCCGAGTCGAACCTGTTCATCCATCGGGACCGCGGCTTCATTCCCGAGGGCCTGCTCAACTACCTGGCCCTGCTCGGCTGGGGCATCGCGGACGATCGCGACGTGTTCTCGCTCACGGAGATGGTCGAGGCCTTCGACATCTCGAAGGTCAACTCCAATCCGGCGCGTTTCGACCAGAAGAAGGCCGACGCGATCAACGCCGAGCACATCCGGTTGCTCGACCCCGCCGATTTCACGGCGCGGCTGCGGGCGTTCCTGGCCGGTCACGGTCATCCCGTTGAGGCGCTTGACGAGGCCTCGTTCGCCGTCGCGGCCGAACTCGTGCAGACGCGCATCGTCGTCCTCGCCGATGCGTGGGATCTGCTCAAGTTCCTCTTCGTGGACGAGTCCGAGTTCGCGATCGATCCGGCCGCGGCCGCGAAGAACCTGGGCGCGGATTCCGCTCCCGTGCTCGACGCCACGATCGCCGCGCTCGAGGCGACGCCGAACTGGGCGAGCGCGGACCTGGAGGAGTCTCTCAAGGCCGCTCTCATCGATGGCCTGGAACTCAAGCCGCGCAAGGCCTTTGCGCCCGTGCGGGTCGCGGTGACCGGCTCACACATCAGCCCGCCGCTGTACGAGTCGATGGAGCTGCTCGGCAGGGAGAAGACGATGGCCCGGCTGCGCTCGGCACGCGCTCAGGTGGGTCAGTAGGAGTTCCTGTCGGCTGGCCAGGGGCAATTTCAGGCCCCTGACCAGCCGATTTGGAGAATGGCCCTAGGGCTTTGCTATTGTTCTCCTCGTCCGAAACGGAGAGCACAGCCGCAAGGTTGAGCGAGCCGCCGAGGTCATTGGGGTATGGTGTAATTGGCAACACAGCGGTTTCTGGTACCGCCATTCTAGGTTCGAGTCCTGGTACCCCAGCGGAGAGTTCAGACGATTTTGACTCTGAACTCCGGCCAGCTAAGCTAGCCGAGCTTCCACTGATGCGGAACTTCTCTCCGGAAGAGTTCCACAGCAGCGCAACAAATCAGTACAGCGTGTTCTTGGCCCCGTCGTCTAGCGGCCTAGGACGCCGCCCTCTCAAGGCGGTAGCGCGGGTTCGAATCCCGTCGGGGCTACAAATGAAGAAGACCCTCTGGCACATGCCAGGGGGTCTTTTCTTGTCTCCGGCAGATCGAACGGCGGCGCTCGAAAAAAGGCGCCCACCCGAGTCGGGTGAGCGCCTTCGCTCGAAACGGCTAGCCGCTCTTGCGGCGGAATTCTCGTTTGTGATCGGCGGGGCCGTGCGTGTGATGAATCTTCGAATCGCCGGCCGTGGCGGCCGTCGGGTTCGCGTTCTTGTGATTCTTGCGCTCTAGTGCCTCGCGGAACTGCTGCTTGATCTGATCGTTCTCGTTCTGATCCTTCGCGGAGTCAGTCACGGTGCGCTCCTCCCATTCTGTTTGGTCGCACCGTGACGGTACCGCCGCCGCCGCGGGAAGTCCCGCAGATTTCTGCGGTGGCGCTACTACAGGAAAGCCGCTGTGGTGCCACCCACGGGCATCTGGGGCAATCCGAGCTTGCGGTGATCCCAGGACCGGATGCGATCGATCTTCACCCGCACGGCGACCCGCTTGTTGAGCATCATCTCGATCGCCGGGTCCACGTCGGTGGAGTACGGGCCCGTGTAGCGCTCCCAGATGCTGACGCCGACCTGCCAGAGGGCGTCTCGGTCGTCGACGATCTCGGCGGTGCCCTCGATGGAGATGCCGCGCAGGGTGTCGTAGGTGTTGCCGTCCTCGATCATCACGGTGATCCGGTTGTCCCGGCGGAGGTTGACGGCCTTCTGTGATTTCGACTTCGTCTCGAACCAGATCTCGCCGTCGATCACGGCGTACCACATGGCGATCAGGTGCGGCGCGCCCTTCGCGCCGACCGTGGCCATGGTGGCGATCCGGCTGCGTTCGATGAACCCGGCGATCTCGTCGTCGTTCATCGTGATCTGGCTACGTTGGTTGGTGCCCACTGCGCTGTCCTCCCATGGGGATTGGAACCTGTTCTCGCATGCACTGTGCCATGGGCCACACATGTGACTGTGGCCATATGGGCCACATCGGATGCGAAGGCGGCTACAGACGTTTGTGGAGTGCGTCCGCGGCGGCGAGGAGATCGGCGGCCCAGCGGGCGCCGGGGCGCCTGCCCATTCGGTCGATCGGGCCCGAGACCGAGATCGCCGCGACCACGACGCCCGCGCCATCACGCACCGGCGCCGCGACGCTCGCCACGCCGGGTTCGCGTTCGGCGGCGCTCTGTGCCCAGCCACGCTTGCGCACCTCGAGCAGTGCCCGTTCGCTGAAGAGCGCGTCGGCCAGCACCGCCCGCTGGGTCTGCGGATCCGCCCATGCCAGTAGCACCTTGGCTCCCGAGCCTGCGGTCATCGGCAGCCGTGCGCCGACCAGTACGGTGTCCCGGAGGCCGGTGGGCGGCTCCATGGAGGCCACGCACACCCGCTGGGTGCCCTCCCTGCGGTACAGCTGCACACTCTCTCCGGTGATCTCGCGCAGTCGCGGCAGGATCATGGCGGCCGCCTCGAGGAGGCTGTCGTGTGCGGTCGGGGCCAGCTCAGCAAGGCCGGGGCCAGGGCGCCAGAGTCCGTCGCCGTCGCGGGCGAGGAGTCGGTGCACCTCGAGGCCGACCGCCAGTCGATGAGCCGTCGCCCGGGGCAGACCCGTGCGGGCGCACAGCTCTCCGAGATTGCAGGGCTGCTCCGCAACGGCGTGGAGAACGGTCATCGCCTTGTCGAGCACCCCGATCCCGCTCGAGGCGGGGGAGCCGCTATGCTGTCTCATAGGGCGATACTACCGTCTCGCATTCTGAGATGGAAATTCGGACGGCTTCGATCGGGCGTGATCGGGGAGATGATGGAAGTGGCGCACTCCAGGCCGTCCGATGTCCGGGACGCACTAGTCACACTGAGAGGTGGAGAACATGGTCAGTAGAAAGCGCACCCTGGCAGAGAAGGTGTGGGACGAGCATGTCGTCGTCCAGGGCGAGGGGGAGGGCGCATCGCGTAACCCGGACCTCATCTACATCGATCTGCACCTCATTCACGAAGTGACCAGTCCTCAAGCCTTCGACGGCCTTCGGTTGGCGGGCAGGCCATTGCGCCGCCCCGATCTCACGATCGCCACAGAGGACCACAACGTCCCGACGATCGACATCGACAAGCCGATCGCGGACCCGGTCTCCCGTATCCAGGTCGAGACCCTTCGTCGCAACTGCGAGGAGTTCGGTGTCCGCCTGCATCCGATGGGCGACCTCGACCAGGGCATCGTGCACGTCGTCGGTCCGCAGCTGGGCCTGACTCAGCCCGGCATGACCGTGGTGTGCGGCGACAGCCACACCTCCACGCATGGCGCCTTCGGTGCTCTCGCAATGGGAATCGGTACCAGCGAGGTCGAGCACGTGATGGCGACCCAGACGCTGTCGCTGCGCCCGTTCAAGACGATGGCGATCAACGTCGACGGCGAACTCCAGCCCGGGGTGACGAGCAAGGACGTCGTGCTCGCCGTCATCGCGAAGATCGGCACCGGCGGCGGCCAGGGCTATGTCCTGGAGTACCGCGGATCGGCCATCCGTCAAATGTCGATGGAAGCCCGAATGACGGTCTGCAACATGTCGATCGAGGCCGGTGCCCGCGCGGGCATGATCGCGCCCGACGAGATCACCTACGAGTTCATCAAGGGACGGCCGCACGCGCCGCAGGGCGCGGACTGGGATGCCGCCGTCGCCGCGTGGGAGCAGCTGAAGACCGACGAAGGTGCGACTTTCGACCAAGAGGTCTACATCGACGCGAACTCGCTGA
Source organism: Rhodococcus sp. PvR099 (assembly GCF_017833315.1). Classification (NCBI taxonomy): domain Bacteria; kingdom Bacillati; phylum Actinomycetota; class Actinomycetes; order Mycobacteriales; family Nocardiaceae; genus Rhodococcus; species Rhodococcus sp. PvR099. The sequence goes on from NZ_JAFIBV010000001.1 coordinate 153,089, forward strand.
CCCCGTTCGTCACCTGGGGGACCAACCCGGCCCAGGGTGCGCCGCTCGGCGACTCGGTGCCGGATCCCACCCAGATGGTCGACGAGAGCGAACGCCAGGCCGCCGAGAAGGCGTTGACCTACATGGGCCTCACGGCAGGCACTCCGCTGCGTGAGATCGCCGTGGACACGGTCTTCGTCGGTTCCTGCACCAATGGCCGGATCGAGGATCTGCGGGCCGTGGCGGGCGTGCTGAAGGGTCGCAAGGTGGCCGAGGGCGTGCGGATGCTGGTCGTCCCCGGCTCGATGAGGGTTCGCGCGCAGGCCGAGAAGGAGGGCCTCGGTGAGATCTTCACCGCAGCGGGTGCGGAATGGCGGCAGGCGGGGTGCTCGATGTGTCTCGGCATGAATCCCGATCAGCTGTCCTCGGGTGAGCGCTCGGCATCGACTTCCAACCGGAATTTCGAAGGTAGGCAGGGCAAGGGCGGGCGGACCCATCTCGTCTCCCCGCTGGTTGCGGCGGCGACGGCGGTGCGAGGCACGCTCTCGGCGCCCGTGGACCTGGACTGAAGACCACCGGAACGACAGGAGTATTTGATGGAAGCCTTTACGACACACAAGGGAATCGGCGTCCCCCTGCGGCGCTCCAATGTCGACACCGACCAGATCATTCCGGCGGTCTACCTAAAGTCGGTCTCTCGTAGCGGTTTCGAGGAGGGCCTCTTCGCGGGCTGGCGGGCCGACCCCGAGTTCATCCTGAACATTCCGCCGTACGACAAGGGCTCGGTTCTCGTCGCGGGTCCGGACTTCGGCACCGGCTCGTCCCGTGAGCACGCGGTGTGGGCGCTATCGGACTACGGATTTCGCGTAGTGATCGCCTCTCGCTTCGCGGACATCTTCCGCGGCAACTCCGGCAAGGCCGGTCTGCTGGCCGCTCAGGTCGACCAGTCGGACGTCGAACTGCTCTGGAAGTTGCTTGAAGAGCAGCCCGGTCTCGAAATTGTTGTGGATCTCACGGAGCGCACGGTGACCGCAGGAACGCTGGTGGTGCGCTTCAACATTGATGACTACACGCGGTGGCGTCTGCTCGAGGGTCTGGACGATATCGGATTGACATTGCGGCAGGTAGATGCGATTTCGGAGTTCGAAAAGTCAAGGCCGTCATGGAAACCTGCCACCCTCCCGGCACGGGTTGCCGAGGGAAACTAATACGACCGACTAACGGGATTCAGGCACGAAAGAGGGTGCCACGCCTCTGAGAGGTACATGAGAATTGGCGTGGCACATAGACTCTTGCCCTTTTCCGGATTACCGTGTTTGCTAGTCGGTCCGACAATGGGCCATCAGTTTGCGGAGGACTTCCATGAACAAAGCAGAGCTCATTGACATCTTGACCGAACGGTTGGACTCGGATCGCCGTACGGCAACCGATGCGGTCGAGCACATCGTCGACACCATCGTGCGCGCCGTGCACAGGGGCGAGAGCGTCACGATCACCGGCTTCGGCGTCTTCGAGCAGCGTCGCCGTGCGGCCCGCGTCGCGCGCAACCCGCGCACCGGCGAGACCGTCAAGGTCAAGCCGACCTCGGTGCCTGCGTTCCGTCCGGGCGCCCAGTTCAAGGCCGTGATCGCCGGTAGCCAGAAGCTTCCGGCCAGCGGACCCGCGGTCAAGCGTGGCTCGGCTGCCGCGGCACCTGCGAAGAAGGCAGCGGCGAAGAAGACCGCAGCGAAGAAGGTTGCGGCCAAGAAGGCGGCGCCCGCGAAGAAGGCTCCGGCCAAGAAGGTCGTGGCGAAGAAGGCGGCACCGGCCAAGAAGGCGGTCGTGGCGAAGAAGGCGGCGCCCGCGAAGAAGGCTCCGGCCAAGAAGGTCGTGGCGAAGAAGGCGGCACCGGCCAAGAAGGCGGTCGTGGCGAAGAAGGCGGCACCGGCCAAGAAGGCGGTCGTGGCGAAGAAGGCGGCACCCGCGAAGAAGGCTCCGGCCAAGAAGGCTCCGGCCAAGAAGGTCGTCGCGAAGAAGGCAGCTCCGGCGAAGAAGGCTCCGGCCAAGAAGGCGCCGGCCAAGAAGGCGCCCGCTCGCAAGAAGTAGGCACGACCGACTACTCGTGCCCCGCACGAGATCGAGGGCGGCGACGGGAAACCGTCGCCGCCCTCTGTCGGATCGGTGGCCGCCTCAGGCGTTCTCGGGCAGCGGGCTGTCGATGTGGCTGGCGTCCACCAGCTTGCCCCCGGAGAACGAGAGAACCCAGGTGCTGGCCTTCCGGTTGCGGGCACGCGGCAGGGTGATCCCGTCCCGTTCCGCCCACCAGCTCAGCAGGTCGGGGATGACCCCGCTCTGACTGCAGATCACCTGGACGCCGCCGAGCGTGGCGATCTTTCGCACGCGGGACCGGGCCGCGGCCGGATCCTCCGCGTACGCCTCCTCCGAGAGCAGCGGCTCCGCCACGATCTCGGTGCCCAGCGCACGCGCCAGCGGTTCCACCGTCTGCTCGCAGCGGATGCGATCGGCCGAATGAACCGCCGTCGCACCGAAGGCGAGGAGCTGGGGCACCAGGGCCTCGGCCTGGACGCGCCCGAGCTGATCCAACGGTCGTAGCGTGTCGTCCGGAGAGTCCTTCCGTCGTCCGGCCTTGCCGTGCCGGACGACGAGCATGGTGGTGGTGTCGGCGGGAACACGGAGGAACCGGCGCATCACCTTGCCGTCCACCGAGTAGGAGAGTTCGCCTGCCACGTCCTCGGGTGCCACCCACCGGAGCTCGTCGACCTCGGAATTCGGTACGAACTCGCCACCGAGTGATTCGGCGGCCCAGTAGTCGACCCGCTTGCGCTTGCGGTGGCCGGGGATCTCGTAGGCGACTCGGGTCACGCGCCGGTCCAGGCGCACCCGTAGCCCGGTCTCCTCCTGCACCTCTCGCAGCGCCGCGACGATCGGCGTCTCCCCGGGGTCGAGCTTGCCCTTGGGGAAGGACCAGTCGTCGTACTTGGGCCGGTGGATCAGTGCGATCTCGATCTCGTAGGGATTGGTCGGTGACTTACGCCAGAGCACGGCACCTGCCGCGAAGATATTGGCCTTGATGGGTCGATCCGACTTCGAGCTCACTGGCTGCCTTCCTGTGGTGGCCGGAAAACGTTCCTACGAGCCGATTGCACGGCGGCCGCGCATCAGCTCCTGCTGGTGCTCGCGGACGCTTTCACCCCTGGCGGGCGAGGCCGCCCAGTGCCCGTCGGACTGGAGCACCCAGCACCTGGTGGTCGGGTCGAGAGCGGAGTCGAAGATGTCGCCGAGCTGACGTGCCAGCCGCGGATCCTTCACCTGGGCCATCACCTCCACCCGCCGGTCGAGATTGCGGTGCATCATGTCGGCGCTGCCGATCCAGAATTCCTCCGCGCCGACGAAATGCAGGATGCGTGAATGCTCGAGGAACCGCCCGAGAATCGAACGGACCTCGATGTTCTCGCTCAGTCCCGGCACGCCTGGCTTGAGCGCACAGATACCGCGGACCACCACCTGCACCTGCACGCCTGCCTGCGAGGCGCGATAGAGCGCGTCGATCACCTGCTCGTCCACCAGGGCGTTGGCCTTGAGGCGGACTCCCGCGGACTTGCCCTCGAGTTGGCGCGCGACCTCCGCGTCGATCCGCTTGATGATGCCGTCGCGGACGCCGTAGGGAGCGACCAGCAGGTTCCGGTACTGCGCCTTACGCGAGTATCCGGTCAGCGAGTTGAACAGGTCTGTGAGGTCGGCACCGATTTCGGGTGCGGCGGTGAGCAGGCCCACGTCCTCGTACAGCCGGGCCGTCTTCGGGTTGTAGTTCCCGGTGCCGATGTGGCAGTACCGGCGGATCGCCGAGCCCTCCCGGCGTACGACAAGGCAAGTCTTGCAATGGGTCTTGAGCCCGACCAGCCCGTACACCACGTGCACGCCCGCCTGTTCGAGCTTGCGCGCCCACTTGATGTTCGCCTGCTCGTCGAACCGTGCCTTGATCTCGACGAGCGCCACCACCTGCTTGCCAGCCTCCGCGGCGTCGATCAGCGCGTTCACGATCGGGGAGTCGCCGGAGGTGCGGTACAGCGTCTGCTTGATCGCCAGCACATGCGGATCGGCCGCCGCCTGCTCGATGAACCGCTGCACGCTGGTGGAGAACGAGTCGTAGGGGTGATGCACCAGGACGTCGCCGTCGCGCAGCGTCGAGAACACGCTCTTCGGGGTCTCCCGCTCTCCGAATGCCGGATGGGTCGCGGGCACGAAGGGGGCGTCCTTGAGGTTGGCGCGGTCGACGCCGTAGACCTGCCACAGGCAGGACAGGTCGAGCAGGCCGGGGACCTGGATCACGTCGCCCGGATCCACGTCGAGCTCGCGCAGCAGCAGTTCGAGCATGTGCTCGGTCATGTCGTCCGCGACCTCGAGCCGCACCGGCGACCCGAACCGCCTGCGGGCCAGTTCGCGCTCGAGGGCCTGCAGCAGATCCTCGTCGCGATCCTCTTCGACCTCGAAGTCGGCGTTGCGGGTGATACGGAAGGCGTGGTGCTCGACGATCTCCATCCCGGGGAACAGCGCGTTCAGGTGCGCCGCGATGAGCGCCTCCATGGGCAGGAAAGCCGGGGTGGTCGCGGGGGAATCGGTGCGGTTGACGCGGACGAACCGGTCGACGTTGTCGGGCACCTTCACCCGCGCGAAGTGCTCGCCGCCCGTCGACGAATCCTTCACGGTCACCGCGAGGTTCAGGCTCAGGCCGCTGATGTAGGGGAACGGGTGGGCCGGATCGACCGCGAGGGGGGTCAGCACGGGGAACACCTGCTCGCGGAAGTGCGCGGACAGGCGCTCCTCCTCGTCGGCATCGAGGTCTGCCCAGCCGATGATGGAGATGCCCTCCTCGGCGAGCTGGGGCAGCACCTTGTCCAGGAAGGTCCTGGCGTGCTTCTCTGCGATCTCCTGGGTCCGCCTGCCGATCAGCGCCAACTGTTCGCGCGGGCTCAGGCCGTCGGCGGAACGGACCGAGAGTCCGGTCTCGTCCCGGCGCTTGAGGCCCGCGACCCGGACCATGTAGAACTCGTCGAGGTTCGAGGCGAAGATCGCGAGGAACTTGGCGCGCTCGAGCAGCGGAAGCGACGGATCCTCGGCGAGGCTGAGCACCCGGGAGTTGAAGTCGAGCCAGCTCAGCTCGCGGTTGAGGTAGCGCTCCTCCGGCAGGGGGATGACCGAACCGTCGACCACCACCGGGGTGGCGGCGGGCGGCGCGGTCGGGATCACCGGAAGGTGATTGACGATCGGTGCGCTCCAATCGCGCTCGCCGGTTCCCGACGCCGTGTGCTGCCCGGCGTCCTGTCCGCGTACCTCACCGTTACTCACGCGTAGATCATCCCCCAGATCGCGAGTGGGCGACAAACGATGCGCATTTATCTTCGGTGAATTCGCCGGGCGGTTCCCGCGACGCCGGGCCAGCCGATCCGGTCGAGCTCCGCGGCGGTCGCCCGGCCGGGCCCCAGCAGCACCGCGGCATCGAGGTCGGCCGCGGTGTCGACATCGAGTCGCAGCCCCGGCCAGTCGCCGGTCAGTTCCGCGGCCCCGGAAAGGCGGTGTCGCCGCGCCGAGTCCGGGCCGAACGCGGGGTCGAGGTCGGCCTCCGGATCCCCGACGATCAGCGCCGCGGTTCCGGTGCCGTGGTGATCGACCACGAAGGAGCGGGGTGCCCGTGCGCCAGCGGCCAGCGCCGCCGTCAGCTCGCCCGGGCGCAGGCAGGGGAGATCGCCCTGCAACGCCACGATGGGTCCGCGGCCGTGGGTCGATCGCACATGGGTGGCGGCGGCCCGCAGGACGGTGTTGAGGCGATCGCCGCCCTCGCCTGCCGGATCGGCGTAGTGCCCGGCCCCGCACTCGCGCGCCACGCGGGCCACCGACGGGTCGGGGGTGATGACCGTGAGCTCAGCGATCCCCGACGCGTTCGCGGCCGCCGTCAAGGTGTCGCGCAGCATGGCCAGCACGAGCGCGGTCCGCTCCTGCGGCTCGAGGCGGGCGGCCAGCCTGCTCTTGGCCCGGCCGAGCTCCTTGACCGCGATCAACACGTGCGCCTGCCCCGCGGGCGGCGTGCGATGCGCTGGGTCCATACCGGCAATCCTGCCAGCACGCCGCAGCGGGCGAGCAGACCGCGGTGCCCCTGCGGCCGTCTACTCTTGGGTCCCGGTGGCAGCGGGTGGCGAGGGGAAGGGACATTCCATGAGCAAGGCAGCGGTACTGGGGGCGGGATCCTGGGGGACGGCGTTCGCGAAGGTGTTGGCCGATGCCGGCACCGATGTCACGATGTGGGCGCGGAGACCCGAAGTGGCCGAGTCGATCTCGGTCGATCACCAGAATCCGTTTTACCTCGAGGGGATCGCGTTGCCGCCCTCGCTGTCGGCGACCAGTGATCATCGCGTCGCGCTCGAGGGTGCCGATATCGTCGTCCTTGCCGTGCCCTCGCAGTCGCTGCGCGAGAACCTCGGTGCCTGGGCGCCGTCGATCGAGCCCGATTCGACGCTGTTGTCCCTGGCGAAGGGCATCGAGAGCGGGACACTGATGCGGATGAGCCAGGTCATCAGCCAGGTGGCGGGTGCGGATCCGTCGCGGGTGGCGGTGCTGTCGGGGCCCAACCTGGCCAGGGAGATCGCCGCGGGCCAGCCGGCAGCCACCGTGATCGCGTGCACCGATTCCGTTCGCGCGGTGGACCTTCAAAAGGCTTGCGCCACCGGGTATTTCCGTCCGTACACCAACTCCGACGTGATCGGCTGCGAGGTGGGAGGAGCGTGCAAGAACGTGATCGCCCTTGCCTGCGGAATGGCGTCGGGGATCGGCCTGGGGGAGAACACCAACGCCACCATCATCACCCGTGGGCTGGCCGAGATGATCAGACTCGGGGTGGCGCTCGGCGCGAACCCGGCGACGTTGGCCGGGCTGGCGGGCGTCGGCGACCTCGTCGCGACCTGCTCCTCGCCGCTCTCGCGAAACCGGACCTTCGGACACCATCTCGGTGCGGGCGGCTCCATGGAGAGCGCGCAACGGGCCACGAAGGGGCAGGTGGCCGAGGGCGTGAAGTCCTGCACCTCGGTGCGGGCGCTGGCGGCGAGTCACGACGTGGAGATGCCGCTCACCGACGCGGTTCATCGGGTCTGCCACGAGGGCATGTCGGTCCCGGATGCCGTCGGACTGCTCCTGGGGCGGCGCACCAAGCCCGAGTGAGCAGGCCCGAACGGTTCGCGCGGTCCCGATCAGCGGTGACCTGACGCGGCAGATCGGTTGGTCCAACGGTACGGTTCGGTACGTGAGTAATCCGCGTACGAGGGTGGCTGTGGTCTTCGGTGGCCGTAGCAGTGAGCACTCGGTCTCCTGTGTTTCCGCTGGTAGTGTGCTTCGCAACCTCGATCCCGAGCGTTACGAGGTGGTGCCGATCGGCATCACCCCCGACGGTGCCTGGGTGCTCGGTCCGACGGATCCCGACGCCCTCACCATCGCGGGCCGCTCACTGCCCACCGTCGACGCGGCGGGTACCGCACTGACCCTGACCGCCGACCCGACCCGTTCGGGCGCGCTTGTGTCGCTGAGCAACGACGAGGCGGGCGCGGTCCTCGCGTCGGTGGACGTGGTGTTCCCGGTCCTGCACGGCGCCTACGGAGAGGACGGCACCATCCAGGGCCTGCTCGAGCTCGCGGGCCTGCCGTACGTCGGTCCCGGTGTGCTGGCCAGCGCGGCGGGCATGGACAAGGAGTTCACCAAGAAGCTGCTCGCGGCCGATGGGCTGCCGATCGGTGAGCAGGTGGTGCTGCGCGCGGGCACCGCGACGGTGTCGCCCGCCGATCGCGAGCGGCTCGGCCTCCCGGTGTTCGTCAAGCCCGCCCGCGGTGGGTCCTCGATCGGTATCTCCCGGGTGTCATCATGGGATCAGCTCGACGCGGCGATCGAAATGGCCCGCAGACACGACCCGAAGGTCATCGTCGAGGCGGGCATCGTCGGCCGCGAGGTCGAGTGCGGTGTCCTCGAATTCCCGGATGGCTCAGTGAAATCCAGTGTCGTGGCGGAGATCCGGATGCCGGAGTTCGCTGGCGACGACGGCGCCTTCTACGACTTCGACACCAAGTACCTCGACGACATCTGCGAGTTCGATGTCCCTGCCAAGCTCGACGACGCGATCAGCGAGGAGATCCGGGCGATCGCCGTGCGGGCCTTCGCCGCGCTCGACTGCCAGGGGCTCGCCCGGGTCGACTTCTTCATCACCGAGAACGGCCCGGTGATCAACGAGATCAACACGATGCCCGGGTTCACCTCGATCTCGATGTACCCGCGGATGTGGGACGCCGCCGGGATCGACTACCGGACCCTGGTGTCCACTCTGGTCGAGACGGCGCTGGCCCGGGGGACCGGCCTGCGCTGACGCAGGCCGGCAGGCCCGGGGTCATGGGGTCGGAATGGGCGCCGGGTCCAGCGGCCGCTGCTCCAGAGTGCTGGTGATTGCGGCCGAGGCGTCCTGCAGTGGGGTCGGACCCGATCCGTGCGGCACGGTCAGTGCGACGTAGACGCCTCGATCGACCGCGAACCAGGTGCTGGCGTCCAGTCCTTCTTCGCCGGGAACCTCGAACCACTGCACCGCGTCGACCACCGTCAACGGCGATGCCGCGTTGAACTCGAGCGGACGGTCCACCCCACAGCGAAGCACGACCTCCTTGGCGTCGTCCGCCTGCCAGGCGGCCGCTCCAACGGGGGCCGGATCCATCAGTTCGGCTCTCTCGAAATCGCCGAGGTTCTCGGGCAATGCCGCGATCAGGGCGGCGCACTCGGGGGACTCGGCGGCGGGGGCGGGCACCGTGCCGAGCGCGACCGGCTCCTGGATGGGGTCGCGTCCGGCGATCACGGCGGCGACGAGCACGCCGACCACAAGGGCGACCGGGAGGGCGACCGCGACGGCGATCAGCGCCGGGCTGCGCCGTGCGGTGGGATGGGGTTCTGTGGGTTCGGGAGCGTCAGCGGAATCGGGGAGATCGGGGTCGTTCACGGTTACTAGTGTGCCGCAACCTGACATGTCAGGGTCCGGGTGATTCCCTGGACGCGTTGAATCCGCTGCACCACGCCTGGTAGCTCGGTCGTGTCCGCGGCCTCGACCCGGACCACCACGTCGTAGGGGCCGAGGACGTCCTCCGCGCTGAGAACGCCAGGTAGCTGGCTGATCACCTCGGAGACGAGCAGGGCCTTGCCGACCTCGGTCTGGATCAGAACGAAAGCTTGCATCGCTGACGCCCCTTCTCGGTGCAGTGCCCGCGACCTCGGTAGAGTCGCGGTGGCCCTGGCCTGCCACTTGCACGGTCGGGTCACTCCCGGCTGCGATAAAGGGTACCGGTTCTCATTCCTCGGAGGTGCGTCATCGAATCGACTGATCGCGGCACCGATGCCGGGCGCACGGTCGCCGACATCGGCGAATTCGCGGTGATCGACCGGGCGGTGGCGGGTCGAGCGCAACCCGAGAGCACGCTGCTCGGCCCCGGAGACGACGCCGCGGTGGTGCGGGCGCTGGACGGCGCGGTGGTCGCCTCGACCGACATGCTGGTCGAGGGCAGGCACTTCCGGCTGGACTGGTCGACCCCCGAACAGGTGGGGCGCAAGGCGGTCGCGCAGAACGGCGCGGACATCGTCGCGATGGGCGCCTGGCCGACCTCGTTCCTGGTCGCGATCGGGTGCCCACCGAGCACGCCGGTATCCGTCACCGACGCGCTGACGGACGGGATCTGGGCCGAGGTGGCCGGGTTCGGTGCGGGTGTGATCGGCGGGGACATGGTGCAGGCGGAGCAGTTGGTGGTCTCGATCACGGTGCTCGGAGACCTGGGCGGGCACGCGCCGGTGCTGCGGTCCGGGGCGCGTCCCGGCGATCAGGTGGCCGTCGCGGGTCGGCTCGGCTGGTCGGCGGCGGGACTGGCCGCGTTGCTCGCCGAATCGGATCGTTTCCCGGAACTTGTTGCCGCGCACAAGGTTCCGTTCCCACCCTACGAGAGCGGTCCGGTTGCGGCGCGCGCAGGGGCCACCGCCATGACCGATGTGTCCGACGGACTGATCGCTGATCTGGGGCACATGTGCACAGCCTCGGGGGTCGCGATGGACCTGGACAGCGCGCTGCTCGAACCCGGGCCCGAGCTCTCCGAGGCCGCGACGGCGCTGGGGGCGGACGCGCTCGACTGGGTGCTCACCGGTGGCGAGGACCATGCCCTGGCCGCGACCTTCCCCGCCGAAGCGTCGCTGCCTTCGGGTTGGCGTCGGATCGGGTCGGTCCTGGCCGGTGACGGCGTGCAGGTCGACGGCCGTTCCTGGGCGGGCGGCGGCGGATGGCAGAGCTTCGATTAGATAGATTGCCCGCATGCCTATCTACGCCCTCGGTGACCGCGTTCCCGACATCCATCCGGACGCGTACGTCCACCCCGACGCCGTGGTGATCGGTGCGGTCACCCTGGCCGCGGGTGCCTCGGTGTGGCCGCAGGCGGTGCTGCGCGGCGACTACGGCACCATCACGATCGGCGCGGACACCAACATCCAGGACGGCACCGTCATCCACTGCACCCCGATCGATCCGACGGTGATCAGGTCGGGCTGCGTGGTGGGGCACAGCGCGCACATCGAGGGCGCCACCATCGGCGACAACTGCCTGATCGCGTCCGGATCGGTCGTGCTGAACGGTTCGAAGGTCGGCAGCGGCGCGATCGTCGGCGCCGGAGCCGTCATCCCGTTCAAGTTCGAGGTGCCCGCGCGCCGGATGGCGCTCGGCGTGCCCGCGAAGATCCGCGAGGGCTACGAGGTGCCCGAGGGGCACCTGGATATCAACGTGAAGACCTATTCGGCGAACGCCGCGTTCTACCGGGACGCGCTCCGGCGTCTCGACTGATGCCGGCCCGACCGCTCGACGAGCTGATGGAGGCGGGCTGGGCGCAGGCCCTGGCGCCGGTTGCGGGACGGATCTCCGCGATGGAGGAGTTCGTGCGTGACGAGGCCGCGCGGGGCCGCGACCCCCTGCCTGCTCAGGAGAACGTGCTGCGGGCCTTCCGGCAGCCGTTTCGTGACGTCCGGGTGCTGATCGTGGGCCAGGACCCCTACCCGACGCCGGGACATGCGGTGGGACTGAGCTTCTCGGTGGCGCCGGACGTGCGTCCGGTGCCGCGCAGCCTCGGCAACATCTTCGCCGAGTACAGCGAGGATCTGGGGTTGCCCACGCCCGGCAACGGCGACCTGACGTCGTGGGCCGAGCGGGGCGTGCTGCTGCTCAACAGGGTGCTCACCGTCGAGTCCGGCAGGGCGGCCGCGCATCGAGGCAAGGGCTGGGAAGCCGTGACCGAGCAGGCCATCCGGGCACTGGTCGCGAGGCCCGAGCCGATGGTGGCGATCCTGTGGGGACGTGACGCGGGCACCCTGAAGCCGATGCTCGGCGATGTGCCGGTGATCGAGTCCGCGCATCCGTCGCCGCTGTCGGCCCGGCGTGGATTCTTCGGGTCGCGGCCGTTCAGCCGCGCCAACCGGCTCCTCGACGAACTGGGGGAGGGGCCGGTCGACTGGCGGCTGCCCTCCTGAGCGATCGCCCCGCCGTGGGTTGATATTCATGCAACGGTGTCGGGGGAACTGAGCATCAGGTAGGAACGCTTGTCTCGCCTTGAGATCAGGGGCCGTAGTGCTCCACGACGAGGCGGGTGAGCGGGTCTGGGTACTCCCAGAAGGCTTCGTCCAGCTCGCCCAGGCGTCCGTTGTCGGCTTCGGTCAGGCGGCCGTAGATGTCCGAGATCGATTCGATCCCGCCTGCGGCGAGGTGCGGCTCGACGACGATGAACATCGCCCGCAGGATGCCGGCGGCCGCCGCCGCGCCGATCGCATCCAATGCGGTGACCGCGGTCTCGTGATTGCGGATGCCCCAGTTCCCGAGGAACTGCAGGAACCCGCCGTTGTTGATGTCGGCCTCCGCCCGCCACAGCGCGACCAGGTCGCAGTCGCGCGGCGAGATCGCATCCACGTTCCAATCGGCGGTCATGAGTCGGCCGAGTGCGGCGTCGTAGAGGCGATCCTGCAGGATCTCCCACACGCTCACCATTCCCTCCGGGCTCGGCTCCCACAGTTCCGGCCAGTTCACGCCGTGACCGTCATCGGTCAGCGCCCACCGCTCCCGCTCCGCGGGTGTCGCCTTCTCCAGACGAACATGGCGCCGGAGCGGCTCAGTGAGTGTTTGCCCGTCGGCGAGGGTCAGCACGACGGCGGCATCGGTGAGGGCGACGCCGGTGATGCGGTTAGTCCCGTTGGTGTCGAATCGTTCCTCTGTCACCCGGAGATCCTAATCAGGTCCTGAACTGGGGTGATGACACGTCCCTGTCGGATCCGGAGAGTGCGGGTAATGGGTCCGAGTCGGGTCTCATTCCTGTGTGCAGCGCGCGCCGCGTGGGCGAGGATTGGATCCGATCCCTGAAACGTCAAGAAGGAGTCGACGCGATGACGAAGTACCTGATCTCGTTCCCGAGTGGCGCCATGGACTTTCCCGACGAGGTTCTGCAGGCAGCGTCGGATGCGTCGCACGCGGTGGTGGAGGAGGCGAAGGACGCCGGCGTCTGGGTGTTCGGCGGTGGAATCGACGAGAGCGTTCCGCCTGTCCTGGTCGATGGGGATGGCACGGTGACCGAGGGCACGTACCCGCAGACGAAGCAGCTCGAAGGCGGTTACACGGTGCTGGAGTTGCCCTCCCGCGAGGCGGCACTGAAATGGGCTGCGAAGATCGCGGTTGCCTGCCAGTGCGCGCAGGAGGTACGCGCGTTCCACTACGACCCCGCGAGCTGAACGTACGGCTGCATTGTGGGCGCTCGCTGTCTTTCGACGCGCCTGCGCTTTTCGCCGGGCGCGTTCGAGGAGCTCTTTCGGGTGGTGGCGGTGGTTGATCCGGGGTTTCTGTTCGGGGTCGATGTGCGGCGGTGGGATCCATTCGGTGCGTCCGGCGTATTCGGAGGCTTTGGACGCGGTGCGGGTTTGCCAGCCGCCGGGGCCGTCGTGGATGAGTGCGTGGCAGCCGTCGCATCCGAGGGTCATGCTGCCGATGTCGGTGGCGCCGCCCTTGGACCAGTCATGGACGTGGTGGACGGCGGTCATCGTGGCGGGGGCGTCGCAGCCGGGTCGGGTGCAACCTCGATCGGCGGCGATCAACGCGAGTCGTTGGTCTGCGGTGGCGAGGCGTTTCGAACGTCCGAGGTGCAGGGGTCTGCCGTTGTGGTCGAAGAGCACCAGTACTGGGTGCGAGCGTTCGGCCATCTTCAGTGCGTCTCGAATGGGGAGGATCCCGCCGGACGCGGTGGTGGCGACACCCGTGGCGTGTTCGAGCTGATCGAGGGTCATGGTGATGATCGTCGTCGCGGGAAGCCCGCGATGGGAACCGAGGATGCCGGATGCGAGGAGTGCGCGCAGTGCTTCCTTGACTGCGTCGTGGTTGCGTTGCGCGGCGGTGCGGGTGTCGAGGCCCGCGGCGGCGGCAAGCTGGTCGCGGTCGACGCTGGGGTGTTCGGCGGCGCCGGTGGGTGATTCGGGGTCGTCGGGATTGTTCATCCCTGGCCGCGCCCATTTCGCGAGGATCGGGTCGAGCAACGCTCGGGTCTCGGGGTCGAGGTGCCCGGAGATCGGTGTCATGAGGTTCTGGTCTTGCCGGCCGAGGCGGATCCCGCGAAGACGCTTGCGGTCCTTGTCGTCTGTGAGGTTGCCGTCGGGGTTCAGGTGCGCGAGCAACTCGTGCCCGGCTTTCTCGACGTCCTCGGGTGTGGCCGAGCGCGCCAGTTCCGCCAGAATCTGCTCCGCGGCGGCGACGTCGGAACTGCTGACGGCGTGCGGGATCTTGCGGATGACTTCGCGTATCGCGCGGGCATGGTCCGGGCCGATGTCGCCGTCGCGTTGCGCGGTAGCGGTGTCGGGCAGATCGGCGGGAAGCGGTTGGCCGGAGAGCGCATGCCAGGTACCCAGTGACTTCGCTGCGGTGACCCTCGCGGAGGCATCGGCCGCGGAGATCCGAAGCACCCCGATGAGCAGCTTGTTGACGGACTTGTGACCGAGCTTGCCGGGCAGCGAACGTTCGGCCGTTTCGACGATCAGGTTGTGGCCGACCGCCGAGGCCCGGCGCAGCGTTTTCTCCAACCAGCGCATGGTGTCGGTCAGCTCGGCGTCGGAGAGCCCGGTCAAATCGCTGTCGCCCAGTCCCTCGACGGCGTCGGCGATCGCGGACAGGTGTTCCTGCACCTGCCTCGCAGCCCCGGCGTCATCGATCGAACTCATGTTCGAATTCTAGCGTGGGGGTCCGACACGACACGTCATCACGAAGTCGTATCCAGTCGGCACACATCTCGTGGCCGGCCAAACCAGCGTTCGGCGGGGCGGTCCGGACTCGCGAGTACGCTGACTTTGCAGCAGGTCGGGGCGGATTCTGTCGTGGAGGGTCACGCCATGCGCTATGTCGCGAGTCGTCGTCGGTTCGTCGCCTGGGCCGTTGCGTCCGCGGCTGGTCTGGCGTTCCCGCTTGGCTTGCCCGCCGCGGCGCAGGCGGACGGGCCGCCCATGCCGACCCCGGCGACCACGGTGTTTCAGGTCCCGGTGACGTTCGTCTCGGCGTGTAGCACGGTTGGGTTCAGATGCTGGGTGCCGCACCAGCTGGCAGCGGTGACGCCGACGGCCACGACGGGTGCTCCCGGCGTGGTCACCTTTGCGGCCGGTCCTCCGACGACGACCTCGATCACCACGCTCGACTGTATTGACGTGTCGGTGAACTGGCGAAATCTGACCACGGGTGCGGCCGGTACCACCGTGCTCCGAGCCATACAGCCCACTGACTTCAGTGCGTCCATCGCGCCGGACGAGTGGTGCCGATACGCCCCCGCGACAGTGGTCGCCGGTAGCGGCACGGTCGCCTCGATCGCCGACGTCAATGCCCGCGTATTCCCGCACGGGAGCGGCACCTGGCCTCAGGTGCCGGTCAGTCCCGGGATCGGTGTTTTCCAACTCCCGTAGACGCTTGGGCCCGTTGCTCGGGTGGCCTTTTGAGTCGGCCCGACCGCATACGTGGGCCGGAGGGACAGCTCGCGAGCAGTCCCTCCGGCCTCCTATCGCGCGTGGTGAACCTGTCGGAAGCGCTGGTCGAGCTACTGGCCTGCGGAGAAGTCGGCGCGACGCTTCT
Source organism: Rhodococcus sp. PvR099 (assembly GCF_017833315.1). Lineage (NCBI taxonomy): Bacteria > Bacillati > Actinomycetota > Actinomycetes > Mycobacteriales > Nocardiaceae > Rhodococcus > Rhodococcus sp. PvR099. The sequence goes on from NZ_JAFIBV010000001.1 coordinate 168,249, forward strand.
CGACGAAGGCGTCGACGCCTTCCCGGCCGGTCGGGCCTGCGGCCGCGGCCGAGATCGAGGCGGTCTCGGCGTCCAGCTGCTCGGACAGCGAACGCTGACCCGACTGGGCGAGCAGGCGCTTGATGCCCGCATATGCGGCGGTCGGGCCTGCCGCGAGGGTGCGGGCGACCCGCAGTGCCTCTTCGCGGATCTCGTCATCGCCGACCAGCCTGCTCAGGATGCCGAGCCGCACCGCCTCGTCACCGCCGATGATCGCGTCGGTGAGCAGGATCTCGCGGGCCTTGGCGATACCGACGATCCGCGGCAGCGTCCAGGACATGCCGCCGTCGGGGGTGTACCCGATCGAGGGGTAGGCCGGGCGGAGCTTGGTGGACGGGCCACCGATGGAGACGTCGGAGGCGCAGACCAGGCTCATGCCCGCGCCTGCCGCCCAGCCCTGAACCGCGGCGACGACGGGGATCTCGGTGGCATCGATCGCGCGGACGAAGTCGTGCAGGGTGCGCGCGAGGTAGTCGACGAACTCGCCGCGGTTCTCGGCGGCGGCGAAGGCCCGGACGTTGCCGCCAGCGCAGAAGTTGGCGCCCTCGCCGATCAACAGGACGCTGCGCGCGGCGAGGGTGCCCGCCGCCACGGCTTGCAGGGCGGTGGTGCCCTGGCTCACCCCGTCGAAGTCGAGGGAGGTGCCGTTGTCGGCGGTGGCGATTGCGATTCGGAGTACGTCGCCTTCGAGGCGGACGTGGCTGAGGCCGTCGAGTGAAGTCACCGATGAACCATATCGGGGCCGCAGATACGACTGTGCCCCGACACCTGAGGTGTCGGGGCACAGTCGTGAAAGCGTGGAACGCGTCAGCCGCGGACGACCTTGCCTGCCTTGAGGCAGGAGGTGCACACGTTGAGCTTCTGACGGGTACCGGGTCCAACCTGGGCCCGGACAGTCTGAATGTTCGGGTTCCAACGACGGTTGGTACGCCGGTGCGAGTGCGAGACCGACTTACCGAAGCCGGGCCCCTTGGCGCATACGTCGCAGACGGCAGCCATAGTCGCGAACTCCTTGAATTGATGTACGGATATCTTCTTTGGTGCTGGCCTACGAACACGGGACACCGAAGTGACCCTTGCGAGGCAACCCTGCAAGAGTAACCGTATCCGTGTTGATTGACCAAACCGGCCTGTCCCGCACGTGGAGCCGGGCGGACCGTCTGTGGAGAAGGATAGTCTGGCCGAGCCGAGCAGTTCCCACTAGGGCAGAGAGGAAGAGTCGAGTTGCTCATTGCCCTGGACAGCGTGGACGGCGAGGCGTTGCTGCGTTGGTCGCGATGGTGCGTGGACGGCCTCGTCGCCCGCTGCGAGGAGATCAACAGCCTCAATGTCTTCCCGGTCCCGGACTCGGACACCGGCACGAATCTCCTGTTCACCATGCGCGCGGCTGCCGAAGGCGCCGAGGTCGTCGGCCCGGCCGCCTCGGTGGGTGCGGTGGCCGCGGCCCTGGCCCGAGGTGCGGTCGCGGGAGCTCGCGGTAACTCCGGTGTGATCCTGTCCCAGGTGCTGCGTGGGATCGCCGAGGTCGCAGGCGACGAGCCGCTGGACGCCCGGCTGCTGCGCGGTGCGCTGAACGAGGCCGCCGTGCTGGCGACCGAGGCGATCAGCATCCCGGTCGAGGGCACGATCGTGACGGTGCTCCGGCACGCCGCCGCGGCGGCGGACGGGTGCCCGCACGACGCGGCGCTGTCGGTGGTGGCCACGGAGGCCGCCGACGCCGCCGCCGAGGCGCTCGCGCGCACCCCCTCGCAGCTCTCCGTTCTCGGCGCGGCGGGCGTGGTCGACGCGGGCGGGCTCGGGCTGCTGGTCATCCTCGACGCGCTCGTCGGCGTGGTCACGGGGGCGACACCCGAGCGCCAGGACATCGTGGTCGCGCCGGTCACGCTGGCGACCCCCGGCGTGGTCGTCCCGCCGTCCGCCTGCGCGGACGAGCCGGGCGAGCAGGACTACGAGGTGATGTACCTGCTCTCCGGGTCCGACTCGCGAAGGGTGGACACCTTGCGGTCCCGGCTCGGTGAGCTGGGCGACTCGGTGATCATCGTCGGTGACGGTGAGGGCTCCTGGTCGGTGCACGTGCACTGCTCGGATCCCGGCCCCGCGGTCGAGGCCGGGCTCGCGGCGGGTCGCACCCACGACATCCGGATCTCCTGCTTTGCCCTCGACGAGACGCGTGCCGGGCGGGTGGGCAGGCGTGCAGGCGCGACCGACCGCGGGGTTCTCGCGATCGTCGCGGGTGACGGCGCCGCCGACCTCTTCGCGGGGGAGGGTGCGATGGTGCTCCGCTGTGACGAACCGGTCACCCCCGATCAGCTGCTCGACGCGATTCGCGCGCTCGATTGCGGTGAGGTGCTGGTGCTCCCGAACGGCGCGCTCTCGGCGCCGGAGCTGGTGACCATCGGAGTCGCCGCCCGCGACGAGAGCCACGAGGTGCTGCTGTTGCCCTGCTCGTCGATGGTGCAGGGACTCGCCGCCCTCGCCGTGCACGACCCGGGTCGGGCCGCCGTCGACGATGTGTTCGCGATGTCCGAGGCGGCAGCGACGACGCGCTGGGGATCGTTGCGCGTGGCGACGGAGCGGGCGCTCACCCTGATGGGTACGTGCGAGGCCGGCGACGGACTCGGGCTGATCGGCCGCGAGGTCGTGGTGATCGCGCCCGATCCGGCCGAGGCGGGCAGGCGCCTGATCGACCAGGTTCTCGGGGTCGGCGGCGAACTGTTGACTTTGTTGTTGGGGGCAGAGATTCCCGCGGGCTTCGCCGACCTCCTCTCGGAGCATGTCGCGGCGCGCCACCCGGGCGTCGAGGTGTTGGTCTACGAGGGCGGGCAGGCCGGGGATCTGCTGCAGCTCGGCGTCGAATAGGCGGTGTGATGGCAACTCTGACCGATCGGATCGATCACCTGCTGGGCCGCAAGGTCGCGGAGCCGCTCGCGGAGGCGTTCGGGATCGAGACCATGCAGGACCTGCTGCGGCACTACCCACACCGGTACGCGACGCAGGGCGCCGAGCTCGGCGAGAAGGAGCCGCCCGAGGGCACGCACCTGACGATCCTGGCGACGGTGACCTCGGCCGCGATCATCTCGATGAAGTCGCGCAGCGGGAAGATGCTCAAGGTGGTGCTGACGTCCGACAAGCAGAGCGTCGACGCCACCTTCTTCAACCCGCAAAAGGTGGCGCACTCCATCAAACCCGGTGTGCGCGCGATGTTCTCGGGGAACGTGAAGTACTTCAGGGGCAAGCTGGGGCTCACCCATCCCAGCTATCTCATCCTGCCGAACCGTGACGAGGACGACGGTTCGGTGGTGGCCGCGGGCAAGGTGCGCGGTGGTGGTGCCCTGGCCGGGATGGCGCGCAGCGCGCAGGATCCGGGCGCTGGGGTCGACATGTCGATCTTCGAACGGAACCTCATCCCGCTGTACCCGGCGACCCGCGAGGTCGAGAGCTGGACGCTGCTCCGGTGCATCCGTCAGGTGCTCGACCAGCTCGACGAGGTGCAGGACCCGCTGCCCGAGGAGATTCGGCGTGAGCACGGGCTGATCGGTCTCGACGAGGCGCTGCGATCGGTGCACCTGCCGGAGACGAAGGACGAGGTGGATCTCGCCCGCGAGCGCCTCCGGTTCGACGAGGCGGTCGCCCTGCAGTTGGTGCTGGCGCAGCGCAGCCACGAGGTGGCGGGACGGGTGGCGCCCGCCTGCCCGCCGAAGCCCGACGGTGTCGCCGCCGCGTTCGAGGCACGGCTGCCGTTCACCCTGACCGAGGGGCAGCACGCGGTCGCCGAGGAGATCTCCGCCGACCTCGGCCGGGCACACCCGATGAACCGGTTGCTGCAGGGTGAGGTCGGCTCGGGTAAGACCGTCGTCGCGTTGCGCGCCATGCTGCAGGTGATCGATGCCGGCTATCAGTGCGCGCTGCTGGCGCCGACGGAGGTGCTCGCCGCGCAGCACGCCCGGTCGCTGCGGCAGATGCTCGGAAACCTCGCCATGGCAGGCGAACTCGGCGCCGACGAGCTGGCCACGCGGGTGGCCCTGTTGACCGGGTCGATGTCGGTCGCGGCCCGCCGCGCCGCGTTGCTGGAGGCGGTGACGGGCGATGCCGGGATCGTCATCGGCACCCACGCCCTCATCCAGGACGGCGTCGAGTTCTTCAACCTCGGCATGGTGGTGGTGGACGAACAGCATCGGTTCGGCGTCGAGCAGCGCGACGAGTTGCGGGGCCGGGCACGCGAGGGGCTCAGCCCGCACCTGCTGGTGATGACGGCGACGCCCATTCCCCGGACCATCGCGATGACCGTGCTCGGCGACCTCGAGACCTCGACGCTGCGGCAGCTGCCCAGCGGGCGGTCGCCCATCGTCAGCAAGGTCGTGCCCGCTCTGACCCAGCCTGCGTGGGTGGACCGCGCCTGGGAACGGATCCGCGAGGAGGTCGCCGACGGCAGGCAGGCCTATGTGGTGTGCTCGCGGATCGGCGAGGGCGACGACGCCCCCGACGCGAAGGAGCAGCCCACGACGGCGGCGCTGGCGCTGTTCGAGGAGCTGCGGTTCGGTCCGCTGTCCGATCTGCGGGTCGGCTTGCTGCACGGCCGGTTGCCCGCGGACGAGAAGGACGCGGTGATGCGCGATTTCACCGCGGGACTGATCGACGTGCTGGTGTGCACCACCGTGGTCGAGGTCGGCGTGGACGTGCCGAACGCGACCGTGATGGTGCTCAAGGATGCGGACCGGTTCGGCGTCAGTCAGCTCCACCAGCTCCGCGGCCGGGTGGGTCGTGGCGCCCACCAGGGGCTGTGCCTGCTCATCACGGACACCAAGCCCGGCTCACCGCCGTTCGAACGACTGACCGCGGTGGCGGGCACGAACGACGGCTTCGAGCTCGCCCAGCTCGACCTCGCCCAGCGGCGCGAGGGCGACGTGCTCGGCGCCGCGCAATCCGGCAGCACCACCACCCTCCGGTTGCTCTCGCTGCTCGACCACGAGGACGTGATCGTCGCCGCGCGCGAGTTCTCGCGCGCGGTGATCGACGCCGATCCGGACCTGGCCCGGCATCCTGGCTTGGCCTCGATGGTGACCGCCGCGATCGACGCCGAGAAGATCGAGTACCTGGAGAAGTCCTAGGCGGCATACTTCCCTGGTCGGCGGCCACGGTCGGGCGCCAACGGGGCGCTACGCGCTGTATGACCTCACCTCGGGGGATCGCGCTGCCATCCCGATCATGAACGGCCGTCACTCCACGGTCGGCGAGGTTCGCCTGGCCCCGCGGGCACCTTGGTGGTCACATCTTGGTGTACCGGGCCATGGCGAAGCTATACAGGCCGTAGGTGATGAGCCCGAGACCCGCAACGACGACGAGCACGGGCCCGAAGGGTTGGCTCAGAAGCGATTTCAGCGCGCCGTCGAGTCCGGTCGCCCGGTTCGGATCCGACACGATCGCGGCCACGACGACGAGCACCCCCACCTCGGCGAGAACGAGTCCCTTCGCGACGTAACCGGCGATCCCCAGTGTTCTCACGACATTGCTGGGCGCGCCGTGGAGGTCCTCGAGGAAGTTCTGGCTCGCGCCCTTGTAGACGTGATATCCGCCGACCGCCACGATCACTAACCCGGCCGCTACGAGGGCCACGGTGCCTGCCGCGGATTGCATCATGTGCGCACTGATTCCCGCGTCCTGTTGCCCGGTGGACTTTCCGCGCCCGCGCGTGAATTCCAAGGTGGAGTAGGCGAATGCGAGGTAGACGACCGCCAGGGCGAGGGCTTTGCCGCGGTCAAAGACCTCGGACATGGGGTCTTGGTCTTTCGGATCGGTCGAACGTCCGAATATCGTTTCGGCAAGACGCCAGAGCGCCATCGCCGCGAACGCGACGGTGGCTACCCACAGCGCGAGCACACCGCCCGGCTTGCTCGCCAACTCGGCCAGCGCACCGGACTGGTCGGCCGCGCCGCCCCCGCCGAGGGCGAGCCGGATGGCGATGTAGCCGATGATGAGGTGGACGAGGCCGCTGGTGACGTATCCCGCGCGGGCGAACCGCTCGAAGACACTATTCTGCGCTACCCGTTCCGCGGCGGAGTCAGTGACGCTATCGCTCACGGCGGCGATCCTCCCGGTGTGGACCGGACGTCGGATCCGGATCGGTCAGGATTGATCCTCGACCCGTGACACGCCGGATTGATGGGCCGGACCGACACTCCGTTCGGTGTCATCGGTCGAGTCTGGATGTTTGGGTTCTTCGTCGTCAGGCGTCGCCCCCGGAGCTCCTCGGCGTGGCGGAAGAGCCTGTGGGATCGGTCGAGTGCCGCTGAGAGCCGCCTGCGTCGGACTGGCCGGTTCTGCCCTCATAGGGCGGGACGACCGGATCCGCGTCGCCAATCTCGGTGGTGTACAGGGGTTCGGGCGCGTCTGGTTGATCTGGATCGGTGGACGGCAGATCGTGGTCCTCGATCGCGCCAGATCGTCGCCCAGCGCCTTCGGACGCGCCTGGCGAGGGCATGCCACGCGAGCCTGGTTCGCCTCGCTCGGACTGTGGCTCTTCTTGCCTTCCAGTTTTGTCGTTCACTTGAACGCTCCTGGTCCCGTTGATTGAACTCTCTCGGCTTGATTCAGGGCGGTGGGCTAGATCCATCCGGCGATTTCGGTGGCGACGAGCAGCAGCGGGCGCCCGGGGACAATTGGCAAAAAGGTCCATTGATGCACGCTTGGGATCAGCCAATTCGCCAGCAGCGCACGACAATGACCTTGCGTTCATGGCGGCTGGCACCCCGTGCCCCGCCCGCTCGTCGGCCCACGAGCGGGCGTCAACATTGGGTCGGGTCAGTCCTTGAAGGCGTCCTTGACCTTCTCGCCGGCCTGCTTGAGGTTGCCTTTGGCTTGGTCCTTGCGGCCCTCGGCCTCAGTGTCCTTGTCTCCGGTGGCCTCTCCGACCTTCTCCTTGGCCTTTCCTGCTACCTCTTCGGCCTTGTTCTTCGCCTTGTCGACGGCGCCCATTGTGTCTCCTTTGCACTCGCTGATCTTGCCGCGGGTTCGCGGACAGTGAGCCGCGTGCAACGCGGCCAGGGCCTGGATACCCAATCCCGGCGATGTCTAACGGTGCTCGGCGGGATTCGATGTCATTGCTCGTCGGCGGCATCGTGGTGATACAAGTGGCTCGAAGCCGTCCCGGCGGCGTGTTTCGCAGAGTCCGCCAGGTTCTGGGCCGCGTGCTGCGTTGCTTCAGCGGCCTGCGACTCGGCAGCGCGGTCGAGAATCTCGTGTGCCTTGCCGGGCAGGTCAATCTTCTGCAGCCGTTCTCTGGCCTCGGGGACGTGCTCCTTGACAGCCTGGGTGACAGTGTGGCCGGCCTTGACTGTAACGAGTCCCGCCCGCCTGCTTCCGTCGACGATCGCACCGATGGCGGCTCCCGTAGCGGCGCCGATGACCATTCCTGTCCACAGATTGCGCATGACATAGGTATGCCCCATCAGATGCGAGCGCAAACGCCGACGACGGTGACCTCCCGTTGCTCCATCCGCGGCGCGGCTGGGTTTACCCCTCCGGATTCGGTGGTCGGTTGGGGCAAAGGACGCCATACGCCCGGTCGGCTGAAATGTTCGGCGAGCGGCAGGCCTCTGGTCACGATCTCGTCGCGAACGTCCGTGAGGGGCAGCCGGACCCGCCACCACTACATGTCGCAGCCCCTCTTTTCGAACTGGACCGTTGTGAGGTATTCGGTTGCTTGCGCGCCGAGCGGTGCGTGTCGGTCGTCACGCTCGGCACAAAACCGAGCAGCCTGACAGTCACGAACACCAACGCGAACACGAGTGCAGCCTTCTGGACAGGGAGAGCACTCGCGAGCCGAGACCGTGACATCACCGAACCTCCTCGTTTGCCCCTCCGGGACGACTGGCCTTTTCGGCCGCCCTTGCGGATACCCAAGTCAACTGCGGATCGCGCGGTCCGCGTGGACAGGCCCCCACACCATGCCGCGCCGTATGGCTGCTCAGGGGGTGCGCTTGCCGCCCATCGGCGGTGAAACGGTCGGTTCCGCCGCCGGAGTCGGGGTCGCAGCTTCTTCCAGCGGCGCGCCGGCGGTGGAAGCGGTGATCGCGCTCGTGTCAGCGCCGTCAGCGCCGTGGTGGGTAGCCTTCTTCGCCAGGGCACCGACCTTCTGCTGCAGCTTCGGGGCCTTATCCTTCACGGTCTCTGTTGCGTCGCTCACCTTCTCCTTCACGGCGGGGTTGTGCAAAAGTTCGACGGACTGATCCCTCATCTTCTCGTAGGTTTGCCTGCCAGCCCGGGTTCCCAGAACGAAGCCAACGGCCGCCCCCGATGCGAAGAACAACGTTTTCACCATGACATCTCCCGATTGTTGTGTGAGACGGGCGCTCAGCCGGATCTCGTCAATACGTCCTGCTACCGCTATGCCCGCAGGCAGCCGAGTGCAAACCGCCGAAACGGGCTAGCTTCGCTTCGTTGACGAAGCAGCAGTTCAGAGTGCAGAGGGGACGTTGTTCAGGAGCGGTGCATGACCGTCCCGGCAAGGGTGCAGAGGCGGCGGGCAAGCCTCACGATGGGGATACCCAGCGGAAGAATGGCACAGCAATGTCGGGATCATGCCCATTCGCCGCCGCAATGAACTGCCTGGTGGACCACTTCTGGGTTGTTGGTTCAGGTGCATGAAAAGAGGTTATTCGGCGACTTTCAACCCGGCCGAGATCCGGCCCGGGCGTTCACCTGCGTCGTAAAGGTGTTGCGCTAGCGAGCGTGATCATCGGTAGTTTCGCTGGCGGCGGATAGCAGGCTGCGGAACTCGCCCACCACACGGGCGCGGGCCTCGGAAGACCGGGCCGTTGGTGTGTTGAAACCACACCGTCGATGAGACGGGTTTGGTCCAGGCGTCAGGCGGGAAACCCGAAGTTTGAGGCCCTCCAATGGAAGCAATCGACCTGCGGCCCCTCGGGATGAACCACCCGATGGGGGCCGCCACGACTTCGCACACTGTCGCCGCACAGATGCGAACAACCCTCGGCCCCGCCCGCGGGCCGATCACCCAACAGAGAAGAAGTACCGCCATGAGCATCGGGAAGAAGCTTCGGCACAAGGCTGAAACCGCAGAGGGTGCAGCCAAGAAGACGGTCGGTAAGGCTCTCGGAAACGAACGCATGGAGGCAGAGGGGCGCGCAGACCAGGCAAAGGGCAACGCTAAGCAAACCGGAGACAAGCTCAAGCAAGCGGGACAGAAGATCAAGCACGCCTTCAAACACTGACCCGCGCTCACGCCCTTCGATATCCCATCCCCAGTCTCTCTCCCGAAATTAGGTCGACGTCATGTTCATTCTCGGTATCATCCTCGCCATCATCGGCGCGGTTGCCAGCATTCCCGTCCTGTTGTACATCGGGGTCGCCCTTATCGTCATCGGCGTGGCGCTCGAGATCATGGGCATGACCGGCCACGCTGTGGCGGGCCGACGCCACTACTACTGACCCGTAGTCCGAGTTGTATCCACCGGTCCCGCCCGCGCCGCGATGTTTCGCGGTGGGGGTGAAGATCCGGAGTGTGGAGCAGACGCATGGCGATCTCCGACATCAAGGAATATGCGCACCTCACCGCTGACGACGTCGAGGCGCTGCGCTCCGAACTTGACAGTCTCCGGCAAGACGTCACTGAGTCGCTCGGCGAGAAGGACGCCAGATATATCCGCCGCACCATTGCCTTCCAACGGCTGCTCGATACGGCGGCCCGGTTGGTGATCCACGGTAGTAGGTCGCCGGCAGGGTGGATTCTCGGGGCGACGGCGCTCGGTGTGGCCAAGAGTGTGGAGAACATGGAGATCGGCCACAACGTCTGTCACGGGCAGTGGGACTGGATGAACGACCCGGAAATCCACTCCAGCACCTGGGAATGGGACATGGTCGGGCTGTCGTCGCACTGGCGTTACTCCCACAACTACCGCCACCACGTGTTCAGCAACGTTGTCGGGATGGACGATGACCTCGGCTACGGCGTCATCAGGATCACCCGCGACCAGCCATGGAGGCTCGACAATCTGTTGCAACCGGTACGAAACCTGTTGTTGGCGGTGACATTCGAATGGGGCATCGCCCTGCACGACCTGTATTCCGAACAGGCCCGCGCCGACACAGACGCCGAGAAATCGGCGCATCGCAGAAAATTGATTGGGAAGATCGCCCGACAGACGGGAAAGGACTACCTGCTCATCCCCGCCCTCAGCGGACGCCGCTGGCGAAGAACCCTCACGGCAAACCTGACCGCTAACCTGCTGCGGAACGTGTGGGCGTACGTGGTGATCTTCTGCGGGCACTTTCCCGACGGAGCCGAGAAATTCACCCTCACGGAACTCGAAGACGAGAGCCGGGCGGAATGGTATCTGCGTCAGATGCTCGGCGCCGCGAACTTCCACGCCGGCCCGGTGTTGGCGTTCCTGAGCGGCAACCTCTGCTACCAGATCGAACATCACCTGTTTCCCGACCTCCCCAGCAACCGCTATGCGGGGATCTCCGCCAAGGTGCGCGCCTTGTGCGAAAAGTACGACCTGCCGTACACCACCGGGTCGCTGGCACGGCAATACCTTCTGACGCTGCGGACCATCCACAAACTCGCCCTGCCCGACCGATTCCTGCGTGCGACCTCCGATGATGCGCCGGAAACGGCCTCCGAACTGAAATTCCGCCCATCGTTCCCGGTGCCCGCTGACGTAAACACCGGGCGACGGGTGGGACTGCGCACCGCCCTACGCAACGCGCCCGCCGGGACGAGGCGCCATCGGCAGACAAGATCGATCCTCACCCGCATCCTCGTCGTGCTCGAGTATCACCCGCAGGGCTTCTTCGAAAAGACCGGAAACATCTGGCGAGCCCAGGGTCGGCGGATGCGCTTGGAGCTGAAGAACTTCCAACGCCATGTCATGACAAGCACTGTCCTACATCCCGACGACGTCGAGGGCTGGCCCGGGGAAATCCGGGACGGCGAGGTGGTCGAGCCAGAGCAGGACGAATACGAAATGGACACGGGCGAGGAAGCCGAGGACGAGGACGCAGTCGAGGAGGACGAGGACGCCGGCGACACGTCTACGGCATCGTGCCCGCGGACGTGGAGACCGAAGACGGCGCCGTCGACGTCGAGCGAATCGTCGTAGCCGAAGCGGTACTTCAATCCGCCGCGCTGGCGCCGATCGGATTGGCGCACTACTTCGCAGGCGCGCTGATCCTGCCGTACAGCCAGTTCCTGGACTCGGCTGAATCGCTGCGCTACGAAATCGACCTCCTGAGCCTGAAGTTCGAGGTCGGCTTCGAGACCATCTGTCACCGGCTGTCCACGCTGCAGCGGCACCGCCAGCGCGGGGTGCCCTTCTTCTTCGTCCGAACCGATCGTGCCGGGAACATCTCCAAGCGGCAGTCCGCCACCGCCTTTCACTTCTCCCGGGTGGGCAGGAGCTGTCCGTTGTGGGTGGTCCACGAGGCGTTCGCCAACCCCGGGCGGATCCACACGCAGGTGGCGAAGATGCCCGACGGGCGCACCTACCTGTGGGTGGCCCGGACCACCCACAGCGGCGGCCTCGGCTACCTGGCACCCGAACGCAACTTCGCGATCGGGCTCGGCTGCGACATCGCCTACGCCGACCGGATGGTGTACTCGCGCGGAATCCAGACCGACGATCCGGCCACGATCGTGCCGATCGGCGCGGGGTGCGAGGTGTGCGACCGCCCCGCCTGCGCGCAACAGGCATTCCCGCAGTTGGGGCGGTCGGTCCTGGTGAACGAGAACAGCAGCGGCCACCTGCCGTACCCACACGCGTAGCCGCACCCACGCCCGCCCGGGGCGAGCGCAGGTGCGGCGCCGGCCTAGAGCTCGGCCCGGACCAGTGCGGTCGCGGCGACGAGGTTGCGCAGGGACGCCTCGACCTCGGCCCGGCCACGGGTCTTCAGGCCGCAGTCGGGGTTGACCCACAGCCGCTCCGCAGGAACAGCCTTCAGCGCGGCACGCAGCGAGTCGGCGATCTCCGCGACCGAGGGCACCCTGGGGGAGTGGATGTCGTAGACGCCCGGACCGACACCGAGATCGAATCCGACCGCGTTGAGATCGTCGAGGACCTCCATGTGCGAGCGCGCCGCCTCGATCGAGGTGACGTCCGCATCCAGACCGGCGATCGCCCCGATCACCTCGCCGAACTCCGAGTAGCACAGGTGGGTGTGAACCGAGGTCGCGTCGGCGACCCCGGAGGTGGCAAGCCGGAACGCGCCGACCGACCAGTCCAGGTAGGCGGGTTGATCCGCCGACCGCAGCGGCAACAGCTCACGCAGCGCGGGCTCGTCCACCTGGATCACCCGCGCCCCCGCTCTTTCGAGGTCGACGGTCTCGTCGCGGATCGCCAGCGCCACCTGGTCGGCCGACTCGGACAGCGGCTGGTCGTCCCGGACGAACGACCACGCCAGGATGGTGACCGGCCCGGTGAGCATGCCCTTGACCGGCCTCGCCGTCAGGGACTGTGCGTACGAGGTCCAGTCGACCGTCATCGGGCGCGGTCGACGGACATCGCCGTACAGGATCGGCGGTCGCACGCAGCGGGTCCCGTAGGACTGCACCCAACCGTTGGCTGTGGCGAAGAAGCCGTCGAGCTGTTCGGCGAAGTACTGCACCATGTCGTTGCGCTCGGGTTCGCCGTGCACCAGCACGTCCAGACCCAGCTGTTCCTGGAGGGCGATGACATCGGCCACCTCGCCGCGCATCCGGCGCAGGTACTCGGCCTCGTCGATCTCGCCCTTCCGCAGCGCGGCCCTGGCCACCCGGATGGCGGTCGTCTGCGGGTACGAGCCGATCGTGGTGGTGGGCAGCTTCGGTAGCGGCAGGACGGCAGCCTGCACCTCGCGCCGCTCCGCGGCGGGACGCCGCCCGCCGTCGGACGCCTTCAGACCGGTCAATCGCGCCCGGATCGCGTAGTCGTGCAGCCGTCGATCGGCCGCCCTGGTGGCCTTCGCGGACGCCGCCTGCGCCAGCTCCTCGCCGACGGCCTCGCGACCGGAACGCAGGCCGGTGGCGAGGGTGATGACCTCGCGCACCTTCTCGGAGCCGAAGGCCAGCCAGGACCGCAGGGCGTCGTCGAGTTCGCTCTCGCTCTCGAGCGAGTACGGCACGTGCAGCAGGGAGCAGGAGGTGGAGACCGCGACCGAAGCCACGCTTCCGCGCAGGGTTTCGAGCGTCGTCAGGGATGCGGCCAGGTCGTTGCGCCAGATGTTCCGCCCGTCGACGATCCCGGCGACGAGGTGCTTGCCCGCGAGTTCGGGGATTCCGGCCAGCGCCTCCTGGTCGCCCGCGACGAGGTCGACCGCCAGACCCTCGATGTCGGTCTTCGCCAGCGCGGGCAGGGCGGCGCCGAGGTCGCCGAAGTAGGAGGCGAGCAGGATCGCGGGCCGATGCTCGAGCGCGGACAGCGACCGGTACACCTCGCCAGCGGTGGCGATCTCGGACTCCGTGCGATCGGCGACCAGCGCTGGTTCGTCGATCTGAACCCACTCGACGCCTGCGTCCGCCAGCCGCCCGAGCAGCGCGGAGTACAGCGGGAGCAGCTCCCCGACCCGGGAGAGGAGGGAGGACTCGGAGTCGATCGCCTTCGACAGGAGCAGGAAGGTGACCGGCCCGATCAGCACCGGTCGCGCGGCGATGCCGAGGGCCTGCGCCTCCTCGACCTCGCCCAGCACCTTCGACGGGTCGAGGGTGAACCGGGTCGAGGAGCTGATCTCGGGGACCAGGTAGTGGTAGTTCGTGTCGAACCACTTCGTCATCTCGAGTGGGGTGACGGTGGCGGTGCCGCGGGCGGCCGCGAAATAGCGATCCAGAGCCGTCGACTCGCCGGCGACCCGCTCCGGCAGGGCGCCGAGCATCGCGGCGGTGTCGAGCATCTGGTCGTAGTACGAGAAGACGTTGACCGGAACGGAATCGATCCCGGCGTCGCGCAGTTCGGTCCAGGTCTGTGTGCGTAGGTCCCGTGCGACGGCATCGAGCGCGGAGGCGTCGAGACTGCCGGCCCAGAAGGACTCGACGGCCCTCTTGAGTTCGCGGCGGGGACCGATGCGCGGGGAGCCCAGCACGGTTGCGGTGAAGGTGGATGTCACGGTGTTCTCCAGTTGCTGACAACGGGGTGGCCACCACCGGCAGACGAGAGCACGGACCGAGCCCAGGTGGCGCCCGCGTGCGGGCAGCAGTCAACGGCGATCCGATCTACTCGCCCATTCCACGAGGCGGTGGACCGTCGGGCACGGCGTGCCCGACGCAGTCGGCAGGTCTTCGGACTCGCAGGCGCCCGGTGATCGACACCGGTCCTAGTGGCCGTCGCTTCCCAGACGCGAAGTCCAGTGCATGGTGACGGCGGTCGTTCCTGCATACCGCTGCGGGACAGTCCCGGATTCTCACCGGGTTCCCTCTCACACCTCTCTCCTCATAGGCAAGGGAGACGTGCTTCGACGCCGGGCGGGGACTTCGGGGCTCCTCATGACCACACCGGGCGGACCGATTGCACTGACGAGTATATGAGGCAGACCGGGAGCGGTCGACCAGCTCGCTGCGGGGGTGTTCGCCCGCCGTTCGGGCCATCTGTGAACCCTGCGAAAGAGTTGTGATCGAGTCGTATATCCGCAGCTCACGGTGGGTGCCGTATCCCTGTGAGGTGGGGGCCGGTAGCGTACTGCATCGTTACAGCGGGTCGAGTATGCGGGAATTTCCCGGATGCTAGGACACCGTCCGGCGAGCGGTACGAGAGCAAGGGTAATTTTCAGCAATGTTCTCTAAAGTTTTGGTTGCCAATCGCGGGGAAATCGCGATCAGGGCATTCCGCGCCTCCTACGAGCTGGGCGCGGGGACCGTAGCTGTCTTTCCGTACGAGGACCGCAACTCGGTCCACCGTCTGAAGGCCGACGAGAGTTACCAGATCGGGGAGGAGGGGCACCCGGTCCGGGCCTACCTGTCGATCGCCGAGATCGTCGCGGCTGCGAAGAAGTCCGGCGCCGACGCCATCTACCCCGGCTACGGCTTCCTCTCCGAGAACCCGGACCTGGCCGCGGCCTGTGCCGCCGAGGGCATCACCTTCGTCGGCCCGTCCGCGGAGGTGCTCGAGCTCACCGGCAACAAGGCCCGCGCGATCGCCGCCGCGAAGGCGGCAGGCCTCCCCGTGCTCTCCTCGTCGGCGCCGTCCGCCGACGTGGACGAGCTGCTCGCCGCCGCCGCGTCCATGCAGTTCCCGCTGTTCGTCAAGGCGGTCGCAGGCGGCGGTGGCCGCGGCATGCGCCGGGTCGCCGAGCGCGCCCAGCTGCGCGAGGCGATCGAGGCCGCGGCCCGCGAGGCGGAGTCCGCCTTCGGTGACGCCACCGTGTTCCTCGAGCAGGCCGTCGTCGACCCGCGCCACATCGAGGTGCAGATCCTGGCCGACGGTCAGGGCAACGTGATCCACCTGTTCGAGCGCGACTGCAGCGTGCAGCGACGACACCAGAAGGTGATCGAGCTGGCGCCCGCGCCGAACCTCCCGGAGGAACTGCGCGCGCGGATCTGCGCCGACGCGGTCGCGTTCGCCAAGGAGATCAACTACAGCTGCGCGGGCACCGTCGAGTTCCTCCTCGACACCCGCGGCAACCACGTGTTCATCGAGATGAACCCGCGCATCCAGGTCGAGCACACCGTCACCGAGGAGGTGACGGACGTGGACCTGGTGCAGGCGCAGCTGCGGATCGCCTCCGGCGAGACGCTTGCCGATCTGGGCCTGTCCCAGGATTCGATCAAGCTCCGCGGCGCGGCGCTGCAGCTCCGCATCACCACCGAGGACCCGGCCAACGGGTTCCGTCCCGACACCGGCCGGATCACCGCGTACCGCACCCCCGGCGGTGCAGGCGTACGCCTCGACGGCGGCGCGAACCTGGGCGCCGAGGTCGGCGCCTACTTCGACTCGATGCTCGTCAAGCTCACCTGTCGCGGCCGGGACCTGCCCGCAGCCGTCGCAAGGGCGCGCCGGGCGGTGACCGAGTTCCGGATCCGCGGCGTCGCCACCAACATCCCGTTCCTGCAGGCCGTCCTCGATGACCCCGACTTCCGCGCGGGCAACGTGACGACCTCGTTCATCGAGGAGCGCCCGCAACTGCTCACCTCGAGGGCGTCGGCCGACCGCGGCACCAAGATCCTGACCTACCTCGCCGACGTGACCGTAAACAAGCCGCACGGCGAGCGCCCGACCACGGTCTACGCGCGCGACAAGCTGCCCAAGATCGACCTGACCACGCCGCCGCCCGCCGGCTCGAAGCAGCGACTGATCGAGCTCGGGCCCGAGGGCTTCGCCGCCGCGCTGCGTGCACAGGACGCGCTCGGTGTCACCGACACCACCTTCCGCGACGCGCACCAGTCCCTGCTGGCGACCCGGGTGCGCACCGGAGGCCTGCTCGACGTCGCCGGTCACGTCGCCAGGATGACCCCCGAGCTGCTGTCGGTGGAGGCCTGGGGCGGCGCGACCTACGACGTCGCGCTGCGCTTCCTGCACGAGGACCCGTGGGAGCGGCTGGCCGCGCTGCGCGAGGCGATGCCGAACATCTGCCTGCAGATGCTGCTGCGCGGCCGCAACACCGTCGGTTACACGCCCTACCCCGAGTCGGTCACCCGCGCGTTCGTGCGCGAGGCCACCTCGACGGGCGTGGACATCTTCCGGATCTTCGACGCGCTCAACAACGTCGACCAGATGCGGCCGGCCATCGACGCGGTCCGCGAGACCGGCACCGCCGTCGCCGAGGTCGCGATGAGCTACACCGGTGACCTGTCGAACCCGAACGAGGACCTCTACACCCTCGACTACTACCTGAAGCTGGCCGAGCAGATCGTCGACGCGGGCGCCCACGTGCTGGCCATCAAGGACATGGCCGGACTGCTGCGGGCACCGGCGGCCGCGACCCTGGTATCGGCGTTGCGCAGCAACTTCGACCTGCCGGTGCACGTGCACACCCACGACACCCCCGGCGGCCAGCTGGCCACCTACCTGGCGGCGTGGCAGGCGGGAGCCGACGCCGTCGACGGCGCGAGCGCGGCGCTGGCGGGCACCACCAGCCAGCCCGCGTTGTCGGCGATCGTCGCGGCCACCGCCCATTCGGCGCGGGACACCGGCCTGGATCTGCAGGCCGTGTGCGACCTCGAGCCGTACTGGGAGGCGCTGCGAAAGGTGTACGCGCCGTTCGAGTCCGGGCTGCCCGCCCCCACCGGTCGCGTCTACACGCACGAGATCCCCGGCGGTCAGCTGTCGAACCTGCGCCAGCAGGCCATCGCGCTCGGGCTGGGCGACCAGTTCGAGGAGGTCGAGGCGAAGTACGCGGCTGCGGACCGGATGCTCGGCCGCCTGGTGAAGGTGACCCCGTCCTCCAAGGTGGTCGGCGACCTCGCGCTGCACCTCGTCGGCTCGGGCGTGTCGACGGACGAGTTCGCGGAGAACCCCGCCGGATACGACATCCCGGAATCGGTGATCGGGTTCCTGCGCGGCGAACTGGGCAACCCGGCAGGCGGCTGGCCGGAGCCGTTCCGCACCAGGGCGCTCGAGGGCCGCGGCGAAGCCAAGCCCGAGACGCCGTTGACCGCGGACGACCAGGCCGGACTCGACGGTTCTCCTGCCGAGCGCCGCGGCACCCTGAACCGGCTGCTGTTCCCCGGCCCGACCCGCGAGTTCCTCGAGCACCGCGAGAAGTACGGCGACACCTCGCGGCTGTCGGCGAACCAGTTCTTCTACGGACTGCGCCGCGGCGAGGAACACCGGGTCACGCTGGCCCCCGGTGTCGAGCTGCTCATCGGGCTCGAGGCGATCTCCGAACCCGACGAGCGCGGCATGCGCACGGTGATGTGCATCCTCAACGGCCAGCTGCGGCCGGTGTCGGTGCGCGACCGCTCGATCGCCAGCGAGGTCCCCGCCGCGGAGAAGGCGGACCGGGGCAACCCCGGCCACGTGGCCGCGCCGTTCGCGGGCGTCGTCACCCTCGTCGTGGCGGAGGGACAGAAGGTCGCTGCGGGCGACACCGTCGCGACGATCGAGGCGATGAAGATGGAGGCGGCGATCACCGCAACCCGCGGTGGCGTCGTGAGCAGGCTCGCGATCACCCCGGTGCAGCAGGTCGAGGGCGGCGACCTGCTGACCGTGATCTCCGTGGTGTCGACGGAGGAGGACGGGCCGCAGTGACCCGGATCGTCGCCGGCGCCGCGGGTGGGCGCCGGCTCCGGGTCCCGCCGAAGGGCACCCGGCCTACCTCGGAGCGTGTGCGCGAGGCGCTGTTCAGTTCGCTCGACGCCCGGATGCATCTCGACGGCGCCGCCGTGCTCGACCTGTTCGCGGGATCGGGAGCGCTTGGCCTGGAGGCGCTCTCACGGGGCGCCGAGCACGTGGTGCTGGTCGAGTCGGACGCGAAGGCGGCCGCGGTGGCGCGCGAGAACGTGGCGACGCTCGGGCTGCCCGGCGCGCTCGTGCGGTCGTCGCCGGTGGCCGCGGTCGTCGCGGGCACGCCCGATCGGGAGTACGACCTGGTCTTCCTCGACCCGCCGTACGCGATGGGCGAGGACGAGGTCGGATCGGTGCTTGGCGCGCTCGTCGACGGGGGCTGGATCGGGGAGGATTCGCTGGTCGTCCTCGAACGGTCCTCGCGATCGCCCGCGACCGTGTGGCCGTCCGGACTGTCGGCCGACCGGGTGCGTAAGTATGGCGAGACCCGGATCGAGATCGCCTGTTACGGTCTGCAGTCATGAGCAGTGCGGTCTGCCCCGGGTCCTTCGATCCCATCACCAACGGTCACCTCGACGTGATCGGCCGGGTGGCGGTTCAGTTCGACGAGGTCATCGTCACGGTGATGATCAACAAGAACAAGAAGGGGCTGTTCAGCATCGACGAACGCCTCGAGATGCTGCGCGAGGCCGTCGCGGACCTGCCGAACGTCCGGGTCGACTCCTGGCAGGGACTCCTCGTCGACTATGCGAAGGCGAATGGGGCCAGCGCGATCGTCAAGGGCCTGCGCGGCGCCAACGACTTCGACTACGAGCTGCAGATGGCGCAGATGAACCACAAGCTCACCGGCGTCGACACCCTCTTCATCGCGACGAACCCGCGCTACAGCTACCTGTCCAGCTCGCTGGTCAAGGAGGTGGCGACCTACGGCGGTGACGTCGCGGACATGCTGCCCGCGAAGGTGCACGAGCGGCTGCTGGCCCGGCTGGCGGAGCGCGCCGCGGGGCCGACCGCGTAACGGTTGATCCTCGACACACTGGGCGTGGCGGCGCGCCGGTGAGCGGCGCGACGGGCAGACTGGTCCCGTAAGCCGTCGTCGACGATTGGGGTTTGGCGTGTACCGGGTATTCGAGGCGCTCGACGAGCTCGTCGCGATCGTGGAAGAGGCGCGCGGTGTCCCGATGACGGCCGGGTGCGTGGTGCCCCGCGGTGACGTCCTCGAACTCCTCGATGACGTCCGTGAGGCGATCCCGGGCGAGCTCGATGACGCGCAGGACGTGCTCGACCACCGCGACAAGCTGGTCGGCGACGCCCGCGCGCACGCCGAGCAGGCGGTCTCGAGCGCGGACGCCGAGGCGGCGGCCACCCTCGCCGAATCGCGGGACAACGCCGACCGGATCCTCGCCGACGCCAAGGCGAAGGCCGACCGGATGGTCTCCGAGGCGCAGGCACACGCCGATGAACTCGTCGCGGACGCGCGCGAGGAGGCGGACCGGACCATCGCCGAGGGGCAGCACGAATACGACAGCCTCACCGGGCAGGCAGCGGCCGAGGCGGAGCGCCTGGTCGAATCCGGCCGCGCCGCGCACGAGCGGTCGGTCGCGGACGGGCGCGCCGAGCAGGAGCGGCTGGTGTCGCAGACCGAGGTCGTGCAGGCCGCGCACTCGGAGTCGGCTCGGGTCATCGACTCCGCGCACGCCGAGTCGGACCGGCTGCGGGGCGAATGCGACCTGTACGTGGACGGCAAGCTCGCCGAGTTCGAGGAGTTCCTCAGCGGGACCATCCGCTCCGTTGGCCGCGGCCGCCAGCAACTGCGGACCGGCTCCGGGATCCCCGACTACGACGAGCCCGACGAGCGACCCAGCCGGTCGAGCCGTCACCGGTAGCCGAGGGTCGCCGGCTTCAGATTTTCCATTGGGGCACCCCATCGCGTACCGTTGAGTGGTTGCCCATCCCCTTCTTCGCTGACGAAAGAGTATTCGCGTGTCCTCGCATCGTTCCGGTTCGCCCCGTCTTCACGAGGGCGGTCTTGTGCTGGACATCCTCAGTCTGGGGCGCCGTCCCGGGTCGATGACCACGGTCACCCGCACGGTGCCCGCCGCCTCCCGTATCGGCCTCGACATGATCGCGGTGCCGGTCGGCGGTGACGTCGCACTCGACCTCCGGCTTGAGTCCGTCTCGGAGGGCGTGCTGGTCACCGGCACCGTCCGGGCGGCCACCGAGGGGGAGTGCTCGCGCTGCCTCGAACCGTTCGACGCCGAGCTCGACCTCTACCTCACCGAGCTGTTCGCGTACCCGAACAGCACCACCGAGGCGACCACCGAAGAAGATGAGATCTACCGCATCGTCGATGACCTGATCGATCTCGAACCGGTCATCGTGAATGCGGCCGGGCTAGCGCTTCCGCTGCAGCCATTGTGCAGCGAAGATTGCCAGGGACTGTGCCCCGAATGTGGGGTTCGTCTGGCGATTGCAGAATCTGGGCATGGACATGAGATACTGGATCCTCGCTGGGCTGCCCTCGCGGGGAAGTTCGACGCTGAGGATGCATCATCCCAGCCCAGCAAGAGTCGTGTGAACACTGAAGCCGAGGAGAAGTAGAAGTGGCTGTCCCCAAGCGCAAGATGTCGCGGTCCAACACCAGGTCGCGTCGCAGCCAGTGGAAGACCACTGTGCCCACCCTCATCACCTGCCCGAACCGTGGCTGTGGCGAGAAGACCCTGCCCCACATTGCGTGCCCGTCCTGCGGCACCTACAAGGGTCGTCAGGTCACCGCTGCGGTCTAGTCGCGCAGTGACAAGTAGCAACGCAGCACCCGCCGGCGGCGAGGGGGATCATGATTCCCTCCTCGCCGCTCTTGGCGTTGTCCTGGACGAACCGCTGCTCACGCTGGCGCTGACCCACCGCTCGTATGCGTACGAGAACGGCGGGTTGCCGACCAATGAGCGGCTCGAGTTCCTGGGCGACTCGGTGCTCGGCCTGACCATCACCGAGAAGCTCTACGTCGCGCATCCGGAGAAGTCCGAGGGTGAGCTGGCCAAGATCAGGGCCAGCATCGTCAACATGCACGCACTCGCGGAGGTCGCACGCGATCTCGGTGAGGGTGGTCTCGGTGCCCATCTCCTGCTCGGCAAGGGCGAGGAGATGACCGGGGGCCGCGGCAAGGCGAGCATCCTGGCGGACGGCATGGAGTCGCTGCTCGGTGCCGTGCACCTGCAGCACGGCATCGACACGGCGCGGACCGTCGTGCTCTCGCTGTTCGGTGACCTCCTCGAGCGCGCACCCAAGCTGGGCGCGGGTCTCGACTGGAAGACCAGCCTGCAGGAGCTGACCGCGGAGCGTGGCGCGGGCGTGCCGGTCTACGAGATCAGTGCGACCGGGCCCGATCACGACAAGGAGTTCACCGCGACCGTGCTGGTCGCGGGGGATGCGCTCGGCGTCGGTGTCGGACGGTCGAAGAAGGAAGCCGAGCAGAAGGCGGCCAGCACCGCCTGGAAGTCCCTCTCGGAGGACGACTCCGACCAGGTCGGCTGACGCCGTGCCGGAGCTGCCCGAGGTCGAGGTGGTCCGGCGCGGGCTCGAGGCCCACGTCGTCGGTTCCCGGATCGATGCCGTCGAGGTCCTGCATCCCCGAGCCGTCCGCAGGCACCTTCTCGGCGGTGACGATCTCGCGGCGCAGCTTGCCGGTCTCGGGGTCGTCGGCGCCAGCCGTCGCGGCAAGTACCTCTGGCTCGAGTTGGCGCCCGGCGACCTCGCCGTGGTGGTGCACCTCGGGATGAGCGGCCAGATGCTGGTGCAGCCGCCGGCCGCGCCGCGCGAGAAGCATCTGCGCATCCTGGCGAACCTGGACAGCGGGTCACAGTTGCGGTTTGTCGACCAGCGCACCTTCGGCGGCTGGGCATTGGCGCCGATCGTCGACGTGGACGGGACGGCATTGCCCGAGCCGGTGGCCCACATCGCGCGGGACCCGCTGGACCCGTTGTTCGACGCGGATTCGGTCGTCGCCGCGATCCGGGCGAAGGGATCCGAGATCAAGCGGGTGATCCTGGATCAGACGGTACTGTCCGGGGTCGGCAACATCTACGCCGACGAGGCGTTGTGGCGCACCGGGATCCACGGGAACAGGCCTGCTGACCGGCTGACCCGCCCACAGGTGCGCCTGCTGCTCGGCTCGGTCACCGAGGTGATGAGCGAGGCGCTGGCGCAGGGCGGTACCTCGTTCGACGCGCTGTACGTGAACGTGAACGGGGAGTCCGGGTACTTCGACCGGTCGCTGTCCGCCTACGGCCGCGAGGACCGTCCGTGCCCGCGCTGTGGTGCGCCCATCCGGCGGGAGAAGTTCATGAACAGGTCCTCCTACAGCTGCCCGAAGTGCCAGCCACGGCCGCGAGGCTTGTAGACCCCGACCCGCGACGCGCACACTGACGGGTGTCCTTCGGCGAGGAGGTCTCGTGGCCGACTACGACGACATGCTCATCGTGCGCCAGCTCGTCGACGATGTGCTGCTGGTGTTGCGCTGGTCGGCGCAACCGGACGCGGCCCTCGGTGACGACAGCGGTGCGGAGCGCGCCGTGCTGCCCGACGAGGATCTCCGACGCCGGTTCGCCTCGGCTGTCGAACAACTCGTGGCGAATCAGGGGGCGGAGGCGCTCCGCGCGCTCAGCGGCGAGAGCCGGGAGTTCCCCGCCGACACCGTGATCGACGCGTTGGGATCGGCGGGCTGGGACGGCGCCATGCGTGATTTCAAGCTCGCGGTGATCGAGCTGGCAGGCCGCAGCGAGGTGATGGGGGTCGTCCGCGGCGGCGGGACGATCGGGCGGCGGATCTTTCGAACCCTCCTGGCCGCGCTGAACGCGGCCCTCGCCAGTCTCAGCGCCATCCCCGGCGCGTCGGCGATCCAGGAGCTCAAGGACTTCCTGGAGAAGGTCCTCGAGCAGGAGCCGGATGAGCAGCCGTGAGTCAGCGGGCGAGATGCCTGCCGACCACCTCCGCGATCGCACCGGCGACGGCGTCGGCCTGGGTCTCGGGTAACTGCGCGTATCCGAACATCAGGCCCCGTGGACCCGCCGCGTCGGTGCGGTAGGGACCCAGGCCGGGCACCGCGATGCCCCTGGTGCCGAGTTCGGTTGCGATGGCGTCGTCGTCGGCGTGGTCCGGCAGGCGCAGCACCACGTGCAGCCCGGCCTCGATGCCCGCGAGGTCGACCCCCGGCCGGTCCATCAGGGTTGGGCGGCTCCGGAGTGCACCGACCAGGGCGGCCCGCCGCGCCGAGTAGGTGCGCGAGGCCCGGGCGAGGTGCCGGGTCAGGGCGCCGGATTCGATGAAGTGGGCCAGTGCGAGTCCGGTGACCCCGCAGCAGTTCTCGCCGGTGCGGCGCAGCGATTCGTGCACCCGCTGGAGCAGGGCGGGCGGGGGGAGCAGCCAGGCAAGGCGGATCGAGGGCGAGAGGATCTTCGACGCGGTGCCGAGGTAGGCGACGTGCTCGCGTCCGCCCTCGATGCTGCGCAGGCAGGCAGTGCGGAGACGTCGTAGCGGAACTCGCCGTCGTAGTCGTCCTCGATGATCAGCGTCCCGGAGGCGGCCGCCCGCCCCACCAGCCCGGCGCGACGGGCGACCGGCATCCGGGCGCCGAGCGGATACTGGTGCGCCGGAGTGCAATACACGGCGGCATCGGTCTCGCGGAGCGCCGCCGGGTCGAGACCGTCGGCATCGACCGCGATCGGCCGCGGGCGGGCCCCGGACAGCTCGAGTGTCCGGCGGGCGTTGCGGTACCCCGGCTCCTCGAAGGCGACGTCCCTGCCGGCCAGGTCCGCGGCCGCGGCGAGGGTGCGCAGCGCGGAGTCGACACCGGGGACGACCACCAGTTCGTCCGGGTGGGCGAGAATCCCGCGGGTGCGGCGCAGGTGCAGGGCCAGCGCGTGGCGCAGCACCGGATGGCCGGTCGAGCCGGGCGAGCGCGGGCGGATCGGTGCCGCCGCGGCCGCCCGCCAGGCGCGCCGCCAGTCGTCGGGGGAGATGAGGCCGGTGTCCGGGCAGCCCGGGGTGAGGTCCCAGGTCGGGGCTGTCGGTGTCGGTCCGGTGTCCGGGACCGGCGTCGGGCGGTCCGACACGTGGGAGCCGGCACCCGCGGCGGCCGCGGCATCGGCCCCAGGCGCGATCAGGGTCCCGGATCCCGGCCGCGCGCACGCATATCCGGCCGCGCAGAGTTCGTCGTAGGCCTCGACCACGCCTGCCCTGGACACGCCCAGCTCGGCGGCGAGCGCCCTGGTCGGCGGCAGTGCGTCGCCGGGGTGTAGCCGGCCGAGCCGGATCGCGTCGATGATCGCCTCCGAGATGCGGTGCCGGAGAGCGGCGCCGGTGGGAGGCAGCGTCAGCGTCAGTTGGACGTCGCGGGGGTGGCGGGCCATGCTCGGAGAATACTGGACTATGCAGATTGGCAATTCTGGACCTGTTGGCCGCGCCAGAATGTGACGAGGCTGGTGGGGTGGACACAATCACCAGGCACCCCGAACGCTCGATGCTCGACCGAACCCAGCTCGACGCCGTGCTCGATGCAGCGGTGGTGGGCACCCTCGCCACCGTCGTCGACGGCATGCCGTGGGCGGTTCCGATGCTCTATGCCAGGGACGGCGACCGGATCATTCTGCACGGGTCCACCGGCGCCGGGGCACTACGCCAGGTCGCGTCGGGCGCACCCGCCGCGCTCTGCGTTGCCCTGCTCGACGGAATCGTGGTGGCGGACAACCTCTTCAACTCCTCGGCCAACTACCGATCCGCCGTGGTGCGCGGGCACCTGATCGCGCTCACGCGGGATGAGTCCGCCGACGCGCTGAACGCACTCTCGGACGCCCTGATCCCGGGACGGAGTGCCGAGGTGCGCGGCCACACCAAGAAGGAGCTCGCGGCCACGCTGACCATCGCGTTGCCGATCAGCGCGGGCGGGTGGACGGTCAAGGTACGCAACGCCCCGCCGAGCGAACCCAACCGAGTCGGCGATGCCTGGGCGGGCGTCGTGCCGCTGCGGACCGTGGCGGGCGCACCGATTCCGGCGCCCTGGGTGGACGGGGACACCCCGGTGCCCGCGTCGGTCGGTCGGCTCGCGGGGGAGACCGCTGTCGTCTGACCGCCACGGAACTGTGCGCGCGTTGTACCCCTGTTGGGGTGCGACGCGCGCACAGGCGCAAGCGCGTAAAGAAGGCGTCAACAGCCCAGGTGGCGGCGTTAGCGAGCCGTAAGGAAGTCCCTATTCGCCCTCGTCCGGGAGCACGCTGCACTGTGCCCGAAAACGGGGACGGCGCACGCCGATGGACGGCGCGCGTGAGACTTTCGAAAAGGAACTGTCATGGCTGATCTGGCCTACGTGGCGCTCATCATCGGCACCTTCGGCCTCTGCGCGCTGGTGCTGCGCGGGTTGCAGACAAAGCGTGCGCAGTGACCGCCGGCGGGACGCTCAGCGTCATCCTGATCGCCATCGCGGCGGCCCTCGTGATCTACCTGCTGATCGCGCTTCTTGACCCCGAGAGGTTCTGACACATGAATCCCGCGCTTGCTGCGGGACTGCAGATAGCACTGGTGATCGCCGTGCTAGCGATTCTGTATGTCCCCGTCGGTGACTACATGGCCAAGGTCTACACCACCGACACCGATCTCCGCTCAGGGGATCTGCGCATCGAGACGGTCCTGTACCGGCTCTGCCGTATCAACGCCCGCACCGACCAGACCTGGTACGGCTACGCCGGGAGCCTGCTCGGCTTCTCGGCCGCGAGCGTGCTGTTCCTCTACTTCCTGCAGCGCGTCCAGGGCGTGCTGCCGCTCAGCGGTGACCTGTCCGGGGTGAGCCCGGCGATGGCCTTCAACACCGCCGCATCGTTCGTGGCGAACACCAACTGGCAGTCCTACGCGCCCGAGACCACGATGACCAACCTGACCCAGCCGCTCGGCCTGGCCGTGCAGAACTTCGTGTCCGCGGCGGTCGGTATGGCGGTCGCGGCAGCGCTGATCCGCGGCTTCGTCCGTGTCTCCCGCGGCGGCGAGATCGGCAACTTCTGGGTGGACCTGACCCGTGGCTGCATTCGGATCCTGCTCCCGATCTCGTTCGTCATCGCGCTGATCCTGTTGAGCCAGGGCGTGATCCAGTCCTTCGATTCCGGTTTCTCCTCGACCGGCCTCGACGGGAACTCCGTCACCAACGCGCTCGCGCCGGTGGCCTCGCAGGAGGCCATCAAGGAACTGGGCACCAACGGTGGCGGCATCCTCGCGGCGAACTCGGCGCACCCGTTCGAGAACCCGACTCCGCTGAGCAATATCGTCGAGATCATCGCGATCCTGCTCATCCCGGTGTCGCTCACCCGCACCTTCGGCACCATGGTCGGCGATCGCAAGCAGGGCCTGACCCTGCTGGCCGTCATGGGCCTCCTCTGGGCCGGCCTGCTCGCCGTGACCCTCGCCGCCGAGTCCGGCCAGCGTGGCGTCGCCGCCACCGCGGCAGGCGCCATGATGGAGGGCAAGGAGGTCCGATTCGGGATCCCCAGCACCGCGCTGTTCGCGGTCAGCACCACCGGAACCTCCACCGGCGCGGTCAATTCCGCGCACGACAGCATGTCGCCGCTCGGCGGCGGCGCGGTGATGCTCAACATGCTGCTCGGTGAGATCGCACCCGGCGGCGTCGGCACCGGCCTGTACGGCATCCTCGTGTTGGCGCTGATCGCCGTGTTCGTCGGCGGACTGCTCGTCGGCCGCACCCCCGAGTATCTGGGCAAGAAGCTGGGGCAGCGGGAGATCACGCTGGCGGCGCTCTCGGTGCTCGTGATGCCGGCACTGGTGCTCATCGGCACCGGTATCACCGTGATCCTGTCGTCCACCACCGGATATCAGGGCAACAGCGGCGATCCGGGCACGCCCGGATCCATCCACGGGTTCTCCGAGGTCCTCTACGCGTTCGCTTCGGCCTCGAACAACAACGGCAGCGCTTTCGGCGGCCTGACCGTGACGAGCGACTGGTTCCAGTCCTCGCTCGGCGTCTGCATGCTGCTCGGACGATTCCTGCCGATCATCTTCGTCCTCGCGCTCGCCGGATCCCTGGCGTCGCAGAAGAAGACGGCGCCGGGCGCAGGCACCCTGCCCACCGCGGGCCCGATGTTCGCCGGACTCCTCACCGGCACCGTCGTCCTGGTCGCCGCGCTGACATTCTTCCCGGCCCTGGCTCTGGGCCCGATCGCGGAGGCTCTGCAATGAGTGTGAACACAACCGTACGACCCGACGTCACCCCGCGATCCGGGGAAGGCGCGGGGGACGACCAGCACCACCAGCATCGGGTGCAGGGCGGGATCTTCAGCCCGAAGCAACTGCTCACGGCGCTGCCCGGTGCGGTCCGCAAGCTCGACCCGCGTCACCTCGCGCGCAACCCGGTCATGTTCGTGGTGCTCGTCGGCTCGGTGGTCACCACGGTGATGGCGATCGCCGACCCGTCGGTGTTTTCCTGGGTGGTCGCGGCCTGGCTGTGGTTCACCGTGCTCTTCGCGAACCTGGCCGAATCCGTCGCAGAGGGGCGCGGAAAGGCTCAGGCGGCAAGCCTGCGGAAGGTCAAGCAGGACACCACCGCTCACCGCATCACCGCCGGTGGTGCCATCGAGTCGATCCCGGGCGCTGACCTGGTGGTCGGCGATCGGGTGGTCGTGGTCGCGGGCGAGGTGATCCCCGGTGACGGCGACGTCGTCGAGGGCATCGCCACCGTGGACGAGTCGGCCATCACCGGCGAATCCGCGCCCGTGGTCCGCGAGTCCGGCGGCGACCGCTGCGCGGTGACCGGCGGCACCATCGTGCTGTCCGACCGGATCGTCGTCGAGATCACCGCGGCGCCGGGCCACTCGTTCGTGGACCGGATGATCGCCCTGGTCGAGGGCGCCGCGCGGCAGAAGACGCCCAACGAGATCGCCCTGAACATCCTGCTGGCCTCGCTGACCATCATCTTCATGCTGGCCGTGGTCGCCATCGGGCCGATGGGCATGTACGCGGGCCAGGAGCAGGACCCGATCAAGCTGATCGCGCTCCTCGTCTGTCTCATCCCGACGACCATCGGCGCGCTGCTCTCGGCCATCGGCATCGCGGGCATGGATCGACTGGTGCAACGCAACGTGCTGGCCATGTCGGGCCGCGCGGTCGAGGCGGCGGGCGACATCGACACGCTGCTGATGGACAAGACCGGCACCATCACCTACGGCAACCGCAGGGCCACCGCCCTGCATCCCGCTCCCGGGGTCACCGCGGGGGAACTCGCGGCAGCCGCCCGGCTGTCCAGCCTGGCGGACGGCACGCCGGAGGGCCGCAGCATCGTGGAGCTGTGCGCCAGGGACTTCGGGCTCGACCCGGACCCGTCCGAGGCGGAGAAGCTCGGCGAGTTCGTGCCGTTCACGGCTCAGACCCGGATGAGCGGACTCGACCTCAACGGATCGCAGATCCGCAAGGGCGCAAGCGACGCAGCGCTGTCCTGGGTGCGGACGCAGGGCGGCGGTGCGGCCCCTGCCGTCACCGACACGGTCAACGAGATCGCCCAGGTCGGCGGCACGCCGCTCGTGGTGGCCGTGGTCGAGGCGGGGAGCCCGAGGGTGCTCGGTGTCATCGAGCTCTCCGACGTGGTCAAGCCGGGCATCGCCGAGCGGTTCGCCGAGCTGCGGGCCATGGGCATCCGTACCGTCATGATCACCGGCGACAACCCGTTGACCGCCAAGGCGATCGCCGCCGAGGCAGGTGTGGACGACTTCATGGCCGAGGCGACCCCGGAGGACAAGCTCGAGCTGATCCGCAAGGAGCAGCGGGGTGGACGTCTGGTCGCGATGACCGGTGACGGCACGAACGATGCGCCCGCGCTGGCACAGGCCGACGTCGGCGTCGCGATGAACACCGGTACCTCCGCGGCCAAGGAGGCCGGGAACATGGTGGACCTTGACTCGGATCCCACCAAGCTCATCGAGGTGGTGGAGATCGGCAAGCAGCTCCTCATCACCCGTGGAGCGCTGACCACGTTCTCGCTCGCCAACGACCTGGCGAAGTATTTCGCCATCCTGCCCGCGCTGTTCAGCGGCATCTACCCGCAGCTGGACACGCTGAACATCATGCGCCTGGCGACGCCGCAGTCGGCGATCGTGTCGGCGGTGATCTTCAACGCGTTGGTGATCGTGGCGCTGATCCCGTTGGCGCTCAAGGGCGTGCGCTACCGGCCGTCCTCGGCCTCGCAGTTGCTGGGCCGAAACCTGCTGATCTATGGCCTCGGTGGTGTGATCACGCCGTTCATCGGCATCTGGCTGATCGACCTCGTCGTCCGACTTATTCCTGGGATTGGGTGAGCTTGAATGCGATTCACTATCGGTTTCGTGAAGCAGGTGTGGGCCGGCCTGCTGGTCCTGCTCGCGCTCACCGCGATCCTCGGGGTGATCTATCCCGCCGCGGTGTGGGGGGTGGGCCGGATCAGCTCCGGATCCGCGGAGGGCTCGCCGGTGCGTGACAGCAACGGTTGCGTGGTCGGCAGTCGCTGGGTCGGGGTGGACCCGCAGGTGGAGTCCGGTGCGCCGGATCCGTTCTTCCACAACAGGGTCACCGGTTCGGTCGCCGATGAGGACCCGTTTGCGCCGGGCGACCCGGCGACGGCCCTGCCGACCAACCAGGGCCCCAGCAGCGAGATCCTGGCGTCGTTCATCACCGAGCGTCGCACGGCGATCGCCGAGCGGGAGGGCGTGCGCCCCGATCAGGTTCCCGTCGACGCGGTGACCGGATCCGGGTCCGGCATCGACCCGCATATCAGTCCCGCCTACGCCGCGATCCAGGTGCCCCGGGTTGCCGAGGCGAACGGGCTCGGCGAGGAGCGGGTCCGCCAGCTCGTGGACGAGAACACCGAGGGCCGCCGGCTCGGGCTGCTCGGCGAGGAACGGGTGAACGTGCTCGAACTGAATCTCGCACTGGGCTTGACCGCGCCTTCCTGCGGTTGACGTGCGCACTGGTGGATGATGACGGAGTGAGC
This sequence comes from Rhodococcus sp. PvR099, assembly GCF_017833315.1. Classification (NCBI taxonomy): domain Bacteria; kingdom Bacillati; phylum Actinomycetota; class Actinomycetes; order Mycobacteriales; family Nocardiaceae; genus Rhodococcus; species Rhodococcus sp. PvR099. Next base: position 198,507 of record NZ_JAFIBV010000001.1, read on the forward strand.
AGTACGGGTTCCTGGGACGGGTGCAAGCGCGGTGAGCTGCGCATCTATCTGGGCGCCGCCCCCGGGGTGGGCAAGACGTTCGCGATGCTCGGCGAGGCCCATCGCCGTCGCGAACGAGGCACCGATGTGGTCGCGGCCGTGGTGGAGACCCACGGCCGCGCCCGCACGGCCGCACAGATCGGCGATCTCGAGGTGGTGCCGCCGAAGCTGATCGACTACCGCGGCACCACGATGGGCGAACTGGACGTGGATGCGGTGCTCCGCCGCAGGCCGGCGCTGGTGCTGGTGGACGAGCTCGCCCACACCAACACTCCCGGCAGCCGCAACGAGAAGAGGTGGCAGGACGTCGAGGAGGTGCTCGCCGCGGGCATCGACGTGCTCAGCACGCTCAACGTGCAGCACCTCGAGAGCCTCAACGACGTCGTCCAGCAGATCACCGGGGTGACACAAAGGGAGACCGTTCCCGACGCGGTCGTGCGCGCGGCCACCCAGGTCGAGCTGGTGGACGTGACCCCGGAGGCGCTGCGCCGCAGGCTCTCCCACGGAAACATCTATGCCGCGGAGAAGGTGGACGCGGCATTGAGCAACTATTTCCGTCGCGGCAACCTCACCGCGTTGCGGGAGCTCTCGCTGCTGTGGGTCGCCGACCAGGTGGATGCGGCGCTCGCGAAGTACCGTGCGGAGAACAAGATCACCGACACCTGGGAGGCCAGGGAGCGGGTGGTGGTGGCCGTCACCGGGGGACCGGAGTCGGAGACCCTGGTGCGCCGGGCCGGCCGGATCGCCTCGAAGTCCAGTGCCGAGCTCATCGTCGTGCACGTGGTGCGCGGCGACGGGCTGGCCGGGGTGTCCGCGCCGGAGATGGGCAAGGTGCGCAAGCTGGCGACCAGCATCGGCGCGAGCCTGCACAGCGTGGTCGGCGACGATGTGCCGTCGACCCTGCTCGAGTTCGCGCGCGCGGCCAACGCGACCCAGCTGGTGCTGGGGACCTCCAGGCGGTCGCGCTGGGCCCGCATCCTCGACGAGGGCATCGGCGCGGCCGTCGTGCAGCAGTCCGGCTCGATCGACGTGCACATGGTCACCCACGGTGAGTCGAGCACGCCACGCAGGCTGACCCCGGTCGGAACCCGTTCGCGCAAGATCCTGGCCTGGGTCGCCGCGGTCCTGGTGCCCTCGGCGGCCGCGCTGGTCATGGGAGCGGTCGACCGGCACCTCGGCTGGGGGGGCGAGAGCGCGCTGTTCTTCATCGTCGTGCTCCTCGTCGCCCTGCTCGGCGGCGTGGCGCCCGCGGCACTGTCCGCGCTGATCTCGGGCCTGCTGCTCAACTACTTCTTCACCCCGCCGGTGCGTAGCTTCACGATCGCCGAGCCGGACAACTTCATCACCACGGTGGTGCTGTTGGTGATCGCCGTCGCCGTGGCCGTGCTGGTGGACGCCGCCGCGAAGCGGGCAAGGGAGGCGCGCCGGGCGTCGAAGGAGGCGGAACTGCTCGCCCTGTTCGCCGGGTCGGTGCTGCGTGGGGCGGACCTCCCCGCACTGCTGGAGAAGGTGCGGGAGACCTACGCCCAACAGTCGGTGAGCATGATCCGCCGCGAGCACGGGGTGGTGAGCTCGGTGGGACCGGCCCCGCTCACGACGGTCGACGAGGCCGACACCGTGTGCGAGGTCAACGACGGCGAGTACGCGCTGGCCCTGCGGGGCGGCGAACTGCACGCGCGCGACCGACGGGTTCTGCTGGCCGTAGCGAATCAGGCGGTGGGGTTGATCCGGCAGAGCGAGCTCGCCGAGGAGGCCAGCCAGGCGAAGGCTCTCGCGGAGGCGGACCGGCTGCGACGCTCGCTGTTGTCCGCGGTGAGCCACGACCTGCGGACGCCGCTGGCGGCGGTCAAGGCCGCGGTCTCGAGCCTGCGCAGCGACGACGTGGAGTTCTCGCCGGAGGACACCGCGGAACTGCTTGCCACGGTGGAAGAGTCGGCCGACCAACTGACCAATCTGGTGGGTAACCTGCTCGACTCCTCGCGGCTGGCGGCGGGCGTGGTGCGCCCGACCCTGCGCCCGGTCTACCTGGAAGAGGTGGTCCATCGCGCGCTGGTCGGCGTCGGGATCGGCGCGCCGGGAATCGGCCGGGCTGGACCGGACCGGGTGAAGGTCGAGGTCGGCGGCAACGCGGTGATGGCGGACAGCGGACTGCTCGAGCGGGTACTGGCGAACCTGGTGGACAACGCGCTCCGGTACGCACCCGACTCGATGGTGCGGATTGCCGCGGCTCCGGTGAAGGACCGGGTGCTGATCACGGTTGCGGACACCGGCCCGGGCATCGCCCGAGGTGCGGAGGATCAGATCTTCGACTCGTTCCAACGCCTCGGCGACCGAGACATGTCCACCGGGGTCGGCCTTGGGTTGTCGGTGGTGCGCGGTTTCGTCGAGGCGATGGGGGGAAGCGTCAGCGCCACGGATACACCGGGCGGTGGGCTGACAATGGTGGTGGACTTGGCCGGTATCGGGAAGGTGACTGTGTGACACGGGTGCTGGTGATCGACGACGAACCGCAGATCCTGCGGGCGCTGCGGATCAATCTGAGCGTGCGGGGCTACGAGGTGACCACGGCGGCGACCGGGGCGGCGGCGCTGCGGGCCGCCGCCGAGAAGCACCCCGAGGTGATCGTGCTCGACCTGGGTCTGCCGGACATGGACGGCATCGAGGTGCTGGCCGGGCTCCGCGGCTGGTCCACCGCCCCCGTGATCGTGCTCTCCGCGCGCACCGACTCGGCCGACAAGGTGGAGGCCCTCGACGCGGGCGCCGACGACTACGTCACCAAGCCCTTCGGCATGGACGAGTTCCTGGCACGCCTGAGGGCCGCGGTACGGCGGCACTCCGCGGCCACCGATGTGGGCGAGCCGGTGGTGGTGACCGAGTCGTTCACCGTCGACCTGGCCGCGAAGCGGGTGATCAAGGACGAGCGCGAGGTGCATCTGACGCCCACCGAGTGGGGGATGCTGGAGATGCTGGTGCGCAACAAGGGCAAGCTGGTCGGGCAGAAGGAATTGCTGCGCGAGGTGTGGGGCCCGTCGTACGCCACCGAAACCCACTACCTGCGTGTGTATCTCGCGCAGCTGCGCCGCAAGCTGGAGCGGGATCCCTCGCAGCCCAAGCATCTGATCACCGAATCCGGGATGGGGTACCGCTTCCAGGTGTAGCCGAGTGGCGCCATGTCGGCTGCGGAGCCGACCGCGGCGGATGGCAGGATTCGGGTATGGCTGATCAGACTTCCGCTAGTACCCCCGCCCAGCCGGCCGCGTCCACCGAGTTGTGGGTCGAGCGCACCGGGACGCGCCGCTACACGGGCCGCAGCTCGCGCGGCGCGGAGGTGCTGATCGGGTCGGAGAGCGTCGACGGCGTGTTCACCCCCGGTGAGCTGCTCAAGATCGCGCTGGCCGCCTGCACCGGCATGAGCTCGGACCTGCCGCTCTCGCGCAGGCTCGGGGACAACTACGACGCGACAGTCCGGGTGTCGGGCGCGGCGGACCGTGAGAACGAGGTGTACCCGCGGCTGGACGAGGTTCTCGAGGTCGATCTCAGCGAACTCGACGCCGAGGCGCAGGAGCGTTTGCTCACTGTTGCGCTCAAATCCGTGGACAAGGTGTGCACGGTCGGACGTACCCTGAAAAATGGCACCGTGGTGAACCTGACGGTTGAAACTGATTCGTGATCAAATAGGCGCCATGTTGCTCTCTCGTGTTGCGATGGTCGGTGCCCTGGTGGCAACCGGCGCGATCGTGGGTGCCCCGATCGCCGTCGCCCAGCCCGCTCCCGTTCAGCCTGCTCCGACTCCCGCGGAGCCCGCGGCCACGACGACGCCCACTGTCGCGCCGCCCTTCTCGCTGCCCGGCCTGACCTCGCCGTTGCCCGGAGTTGCCGCGCCGACCACGACGGCCGCACCCGTCGCGTCGACCACGACGGCCGCGCCCGCCGTCGCGCCGACCACCTCCGCCGCACCTGCGGCCGCGACGCCCGCCACCGCGGCGCCGACCGCGGCGCCGGTGACGTCGACGCCCGCGAGCTCGGCACCCGCGCCCGCCGCCGCGACCACGACGCCGTCCGTCACCACGACCACCGCTGCCGCGCAGTCGTGTACGCCGTGGACGGCGAGCGAGGTGGCCAGCGGATTCGGGATGCTGGAGAACCTGGCGTTCGACGGCCGCGGAAAGATGCTGCTGTCCGAGGGCACCCTGTTCGGCGACGGAGCCATCCGCACGCTGTCCCCCGGGGGCAAGACCGGCACGCTGGTCTCGGACTTCACCGGGCCGGGCGGCATCGTCGTCAGCGGTGACAACATCCTGTTCACCACAGGGAACAACGCGATGGCGGGCCTGTCGAACAGCAAGAACGGAACCATCGAGTCCCTCGACCTGGACACCGGCGAGCAGACCACCGTGGCCAAGGGGCTGACGATGCCGAACGGGCTGGCCAAGCTGGCGAACGGTGACCTGCTGGTCACCAGGAACCTCGGGTCCGACCAGGGTCTGACCCGGATTCCGGCCGCACAGCCGGGCACCCCGGCGTCGGTGCGTACCGACCTGGGCTCCGCCAACGGCCTCGCCGTGTCCGCGGACGGCGCAACTGTCTACGTCGGCAACACCTTTGACTCGAACACCGAGATCCGGGAGCTGGACGCGACCGATCTCAAGGGCGCGGTCCACACCATGAAGGTCGCGGGATCCGGTTCCTCGAACGCGGGCGACGACCTCACCGTCGGGGCCGACGGCAACATCTACATGGCGCTCAACGGCGCGGGCAAGGTGGTTCGGGTCGACCCCACCACCGGCTCCACCTGCGAGATCGGCTCCGATCTGCCGCTGACGAGCTCCGTCCGGTTCGGATCCGGCCCCGGCTGGGATCCGGCGGCGTTGTACACCACCAGCTTTGACGGCAGCGTGCACAAGCTCGTGCCGCCGAAGAGCAGCTGAGCGAGCTCCGATGCGCCCACCGGAACCGGTGCGCCTGACCGCCTGGGTCCACGGGTCGGTTCAGGGCGTGGGGTTTCGGTGGTGGACGCGGTCGAGGGCGCTCGAACTCGGCCTCGTGGGACATGCCACCAATCGCCCGGACGGCCGGGTGCTGGTGATCGCCGAGGGGCCCCGGCCGCAGTGCGAGCTGCTGCTGGAGCTGCTCCGGTCCGGTTCCACGCCCGGCCGGGTCGATCTCGTGGTGGAGAGCTGGTCGGACGCCGCCGGAAACCTCACCGGTTTCGACGAACGCTAACCTCGGTGCGATGACGTCACAGGATGGGGAGGGACGAGTGGGACCGGATCAGGGCGGACCGGACGACCGGAACGGGGCAGGCGAGACCGGCGGTACGGACGGGTCCGGCGCAGGCGACGAGGCCGCGCAGGCTCCCGGCGGCGGCCGGATACGCCGTCAGGAACCCGGCAGCACCGTGCCCCGTCCGCCGACGGTCGGCGAGGCGCGCGCCAGGGACAAGGCCCGCAAGGACCGCGCCGAGCAGGAGCGGCTGGCCGCCGAGGCCGAGGCCAAGGCCGAGGAACGCCGACGCAAGCGGAAGAAGGGCCTGATCGGCGGCGTCGCGGTGGTCGGCGTGGTCGGACTGGTCGCGCTCGGATACACCGCGCTGTCCTCGGACGAGGTCCAGGCCACCTGCATCGACCCGAACACCGAGGTCGAGGTCGACGAGTCGTACTGCACGACCGGGACGCCCGGCACCGGCGGCATGGCGGGCATGTTCATCTTCGCCGGCTCGCCGTACCGCTATTACTACGGCGGCAGCGCGGGCGGCGTCGGCACGAAGGTGACCGGGGGCACCGTCGTCACACCCAAGGGCACCACCATCACCACCAAGTCCGGTACCACGATTCAACGCGGCGGGTTCGGCAGCAAGTCGACCGGCAGCGGCGGGAGCTGACGTGCGCAGAGTTCGATCCACCCCGCGTCCGGGGTGGCAGAAGATCGTCGAATCCCAGGGCCTGGTGTACGGCACCCCGGCTCGTCTCGGCGACGGCACCGCCCGCCCCTACTGGGACGAGTCGGTGCACTACGAGTTCGACATGGACGAGATCCTGGCGATCGAGGCGGATGTCGAACTGCTGCACTCGATGTGCCTCAACGCGGTCGAGCACGTGATCCTCACCGAACGGTTCGCGGACTTCGGTCTGCCGGAATGGACCTGGGGCCCGATCGCCGAGTCCTGGCGTCGCGGCGACCCGCACGTCTACGGTCGATTCGACCTCCGCTATGACGGTCGCCGTCCCGCGAAGCTGCTCGAGTACAACGCGGACACACCGACCACCCTGCTCGAAGCGTCCATCCTGCAATGGCATTGGCTCAAGGACACTCACCCCGACGACGACCAGTGGAACTCGCTGCACGAGGCGCTGGTCGAGCGGTGGGGAGCGATCCGCGACCGGCTGCCCGGCGACGAGGCGCATTTCTCCTGGTCGTCGGCGGATGCCAGCGGCGAGGACAACATCACCGTCGCGTACCTGCAGGAGACCGCGGCGGAGGCGGGGCTGAACACCGTGGCGCTCGCGATCGAGGAGATCGGCTACGACGAGGACCTGCACCGGTTCGTCGACCTCGAAGAGGCGCCGATCTCGACCCTGTTCAAGCTGTACCCCTGGGAGTGGGTGCTCGACGACGACTTCGGGAAGAAGGCGCTCGCGCTGCTCCCGGAGACGATGTGGGTCGAGCCGCTCTGGAAGACGTTGTTGAGCAACAAGGCGATCCTGGCGGTGCTGTGGGGCATGTATCCCGGGCACCCGAACCTGTTGCCCGCCTATCTCGACGACCCGCACGAGCTCACCGAGTACGTGCGCAAGCCCAGGCTCGGCCGGGAGGGCGCGAACATCTCGGTGGTGGGCGCGGGCATGGAGACGACCACCGGCGGCATCTACGGTGACGAGGGCTTCGTCTACCAATTGCTCGATCCGCTACCGGTATTCGACGGCATGCGCCCGGCTCTCGGGGCCTGGATCGTCGGCGACACGGCCGCCGGTCTCGGCATCCGCGAGACCTCCGGACTGATCACCGATGACGGCGCGGCCTTCGTGCCGCACCGGATTCCGCAGCCGTGACCGCACTCTTCGAACCCGATGCATACCGAAACGGAGCGATTGATGACGACTGAGGTGCTCGCCCTGAGCAGCGATTACTGGTCCGATCTGGGCAGGGGCGTCTCCGCGATCGCGCTGTACGCGATCGTCGGTCTGCTGCTGATGGTCCTCGGCTTCTACGCCATCGACTGGACCACGCCCGGCCACCTGCGAACGCTGGTGCGCGAGGGCAGACCCAATGCCGCGATCGTGACGTCGGCGGGCATGGTGAGCATGGCGCTGATCATCGTGCTGGCGATCTACGCCTCCTCCGGCAGACTGGTCGAGGGCCTGATCTACACGCTCGTCTTCGGGCTGTTGGGGATTGTCGCGCAGGTGTTCTCGGTGCGATTCATCGAGCTCGTCACCGGCATCGACATCGGCGAGGTGCTCGCCGAGGAGCGCTTCACCCCCGAGGTGCTCGTCGTCGCGGCCGCGCATCTCGCGCTCGGTCTGATCGTCGCGGTCGCCATCCTGTAGGCGTCCCCACTCCCACGGGCCGGGAGTCGGTTGGCGGCATGAGTGAATTCCTCGGACGTGTCGCGGTCGTCACCGGCGCAGGCTCCGGCATGGGGCGAACCCTCGCACTCGGTCTGGCTCGCCGCGGGGCGCGACTGGCGGTTTCCGACGTCGACGCCGAGGGACTCGCCGCGACCGTCGGGCTGCTCGAGGAACTGGGTGCCGAGGTGAGATCGGACCGGCTCGACGTGTCGGAGCGCGAAGCGGTCCTGCACTATGCCGACGCCGTCGTCGAGCATTTCGGCGTCGTCAACCAGGTCTACAACAATGCGGGCATCGGCTTCTCCGGCTCTATCCTCGAGTCCGAGTTCAAGGACATCGAGCGGGTCCTCGACGTCGACTACTGGGGAGTCGTCAACGGCACCAAGGCCTTCCTGCCGCACCTCATCGCGTCGGGCGACGGCCACGTGATCAACACGTCCAGCCTCTACGGCATCCTCGCCCTGCCCCGCCAGAGCGCCTACAACTCCGCGAAGTTCGCGGTGCGCGGGTTCACCGAGTCGTTGCGGCTGGAGATGTTCGCGGGTGGGCACCCCGTGCGCGTCACGTGCGTGCACCCGGGCGGCGTCAAGACCAACGTCGCCAACAACGCAGGGCACGCGGGCCCGACGAAGGACGAGGCCGAGACCGCGCTCTACAACGAGAAGCTGCTGAGGATGAGCCCGGAGAAGGCGGCGGAGATCATCCTCGACGGCGTCGCGAAGAACCGAGCGCGCGTCCTCGTCGGCAACGATGCCCGCGGCCTGGACCTCATGGTGCGCATTCTCGGTTCGTGGTACCAGCGGCCCATGTTCGAGGTGCTCAAGCGGGTCATGCCGCCCACGAAGCGCACCTGACGCCTCAGACGACCGGCTCGCGGTCGCGGGCCTCGGGTTCGGGGAGTCGGCGTTCGATGATCTCGCCGTCGAAGAACCGGCGATCGCGGCCGCGCCACCACCACATCAGCGGCAGGCCAAGCAGCATCGACCCCACACCGAGGATGAACACACCGCCGATCTGCCAGTGCGGGGCGAAGGGCAGCGTCCAACTGGTCTCGCCGTAGTCCGAGGCGAACGAGGTCACCGCCGTCCATGCGGCCGAGAACAGCAGCATCGCGCCGCCGAGGAGCGGGAGGATGCCTCGCATCCACAGCTCGCGCGGACCGTCGCGCAGGGTGTCCCGGTACAGCCACGCACAGGACACACCGGTGATGCCGTAGTAGAAGCCGACGGCGATCCCGATCGCGGAGACCGAGTCGAAGATCAGGTTGCCCGCGGAGACGAAGTTGAACGCGATGTAGAGGCCGGCGGACACCGCACCCATCGCGAGGGTGGACACCGTCGGGGTCAGAAAGCGGGGGTGCACCTTCGCGAAGCTGTCCGGCAGCGCCTTGAAGACGCCCATCGACAGGGTGGTGCGGGCCGTCGGCAGGATGGTGGTCTGCGTCGACGCGATCGCCGACGTCATGATCATCAGCAGCAGGACGTGCACCAGGATCTGCCCGAGCATGCTCTCGCCGAACACCGCGGTCCCGAGCGCGGCGAAGATGTCGTCCACGTGTTCGGGGTTGGCCAGCCCGGTTCCCTCCTCGCCGATCCCGGCGAAGGACTGCGCCGCGACGGTGACGAGCACGTACAGGGCGACCAGCACGATCGTGGAGATCACCGCCGAGCGGCCCGGCGTGCGCCGCTTGTCGACGGTCTCCTCGTTGACCGAGACCACCGAGTCCCAGCCCCAGTAGATGAACACCATCAGCAGGATCGCGTTGACGAACGTCGAGAAGGATCCGATCTCGAACGGGTTGAACCAGCTCCACTGCGGGGTCAGGGCCGCGGCACCCGCATTGCCCAGCCACACGCGGATCAGGGCGACCACCGCGAACAGCACCAGCGCGACGAACTCGATCGTCAGCAGCACCGACTGGAAGCGTGCCGAGATGTCGATGCCGCGAAAGCACAGGTAGGTCATGGCGACCATGAACGCCACCCCGAGCAGCAGCACCCAGACGCTGGTGGCGTCGCGGCCGATCCCCTCCGCGCCGAACAGCAGGAAGGTGTACTGGCCCGCGACCTGGGCCATGCTCGCCATCACCAGCACGTCCGCGACGACGATCGCCCAGCCGGCCATCCACCCCCAGGACGGGCCGAACGCGCGGGTGGCCCAGACGAAGGTGGTGCCGCAATCCGGGTCGGCGCGGTTGAGCTCCTTGTAGCCGAACGCGGCGAACAGGATCGGGACGAACGCGAGCAACGCGACCACCGGGGCCTGCAGCCCGACAGCCGCGACGACGAGGCCGAGGGTGGCGGCGATGCTGTAGGCGGGGCCGGCGGAGGCCACCCCGATCACCACGCTGGAGGTCAGGCTCAGGGCCCCCGCCCTGAGCCCCTTGGAACTGGTCACATCATCGATCACTCGGGGGAGAGTAATGCAGGGTCCGTGTCGGCGCCGAAGGCTAGCGTCGACGGCGTACCCGACAGTTGAGGAGTAGCGATGAGCGCCGTCACGACGAACCAACCGCTTGGCACCCCCACCTGGATCGACCTGGGCATCCCCGACCTGGATCGGGCGATGTCGTTCTACGGGCAGGTCTTCGGCTGGGAATTCGACATCGGCCCCGAAGAGGCCGGGCGGTACACGATGTGTCTGTTGCGGGGGAAGAAGGTCGCCGCGCTGATGCCGAACCCCGACGAGAACGCGACCGAGTTCTGGTGGAACGTCTACCTGGCCACCGACGACCTGGATGTCACCGTCGCGCGATCCAGGGACGCGGGCGGTGTCGTGCTGGTCGATCCGATGGACGTGATGGGGCAGGGTCGGATGGCGATCGTGCGAGACCCCTCGGGCGGACAGTTCGGGCTGTGGCAGGGGCAGGCACACGTCGGCTGCGAGTTGGTGAACGAGCCGAACACGCTGCTGCGCAACGATCTGGTGACGCCGGACCCCGGCCCGGCGCGCGACTTCTACGCCGCGGTGTTCGACTTCACGCTGGACGGGAACGAGGACCTGCCGGGCATGGACTTCACGTTTCTGCGCAGGCCGGACGGGCACGAGATCGGCGGCATCATGGGCGACCCGGCGGCACCCGCATCGGCCTGGGGCACGCTGTTCCAGGTCACCGATGCCGACGTGGCCGTGGCCGCCGCGCGAGCGGCGGGAGGCGCCGCGGACGACCCGACCGACATGCCCTACGGGCGGACCGGGGAGATCACCGACCCGTTCGGCGCCAGGTTCACCGTTGGTTCCCCGGCCCAGGGCGCATCGGGGTAGGGCCTCACCCCTGCCGCGGGCGAAGGCCCAGGTCTTCGCCCCGGCACGGCGTTCAATGGCCGATTCGGTCGGTGCGGTGCAGTAACGTCATTCGCCATGCATCTCAAGAGTCTGACGCTGAAGGGGTTCAAGTCCTTCGCGTCCGCGACGACTCTGCGGTTCGAACCGGGCATCACCTGCGTGGTGGGACCGAACGGGTCCGGCAAGTCGAACATTCTCGACGCCCTCACCTGGGTGATGGGCGAGCAGGGCGCGAAGGCGCTGCGCGGCGGCAAGATGGAAGACGTCATCTTCGCCGGCACCTCCGGCCGGCCCCCGCTCGGCCGCGCCGAGGTGACGCTCACCATCGACAACTCCGACGGCGCGCTGCCGATCGAGTACTCCGAGGTCTCGATCACCCGGCGGATGTTCCGCGACGGCGCGGGCGAGTACGAGATCAACGGCACCTCGTGCCGGTTGATGGACGTCCAGGAGCTGCTCAGCGACTCCGGTATCGGCCGGGAGATGCACGTCATCGTCGGTCAGGGCCGCCTGGCCGCCATCCTGGAGTCCCGCCCGGAGGACCGCCGCGCGTTCATCGAGGAGGCCGCGGGCGTCCTCAAGCACCGCAAGCGCAAGGAAAAGGCCGTCCGCAAGCTGGACTCCATGCAGGCCAACCTCGCCCGCCTGACCGACCTCACGACCGAACTGCGTCGTCAGCTCAAGCCGCTGAGCAGGCAGGCCGAGGTCGCGCGCCGCGCGCAGACCGTGCAGGCCGACCTGCGCGACGCCCGGCTTCGGTTGGTGGCCGACGACCTGGTCACCCGGCGGGCCGAGCTGGCATCGCAGTCCCAGGACGAGGCGATGGCCCGAGCCCAGCAGGAGCACGTCCAGACCGAGCTCGAGGCGGCGTCCGCGGAGCTCGGCGCCCACGAGCAGGCCCTGGCCAGGCTGACCCCGAGCGCCGAGGCAGCCGGGCAGACGTGGTTTCAGCTCTCCGCGCTGGCCGAGCGGGTCAACGCCACGATCAGGATCGCCGCCGAACGTGCCCGCCACCTCGACAGCGCACCCACCTCGAGCCGCGGGCAGGACCCCGACCAGCTCGAGGCGCAGGCCGAACGCGTCGCGGCGGAGGAGGCGGAGCTGGTGGCCGCGGTCGAGATGGCCAGGGCCACCCTCGATGCGGCGAAGGACACCCTGACCGAGTACGAGGAGGCCTCCGCCGCCGCCGAGCGGGCGCACATGGCCGCCGTCCGGGCCATCGCCGACCGTCGCGAGGGCCTGGCCCGGCTCTCCGGCCAGGTGGACACCCTCCGCAGCCGCGCGGACTCCGTCGACGCCGAGGTGGCGCGACTGACGCTGGCGATCGAGGACGCGCGCGCCCGCGGCGATGCGGCACAGGCGGAATTCGAAGGCGTGCAGGCGCAGATCGGCGATCTCGACGAGGGCGAACTCGGGCTCGACACCCAGAACGAACGCGCCGTCGCCGCGCTCGAGGCGGCCACCGCCCGGGTCACCGAACTGCAGGACGCCGAGCGGGCCGCCGGCCAGGAGGTCGCCTCGCTGCGGGCCAGGATCGAGGCGCTCTCGATCGGACTGCAGCAGAAGGACGGCGCCGCCTGGCTGATCGAACATCGCTCCGGTGAGGGATTGATCGGCCCGCTCGCCGGGATGCTCCGCATCCGGCACGGCTATGAGGTCGCGATCGCCGCCGCGCTCGGGCCCGCCGCCGATGCCATCGCGGCCCAGACGGTGGCGGCCGCGCGCTCGGCCGTCGCTGCACTCAAGGAGGCCGACGGCGGCCGGGCCGCACTGGTGGTCCGGGACGGCACCCAGGCGTCGCCGCGGGAAGAAGCCCCGCTGCCGGGATCCGCGCTGCGCGCCCTCGACCTGGTCGAACACCCCGACAACCTGCGCGGGGCGCTGAGCGCGCTGCTCGGCGAGGTGGCCGTCGTGGACACTCTGGAGGAGGCCGCGGACCTCGTCGCCGGACGACCCGGCGTGCGGGCGGTCACCAGGGACGGTGACCTCCTCGGATCCGGCTGGATGACCGGCGGCTCCGATCGGCGACCCTCCACCCTCGAGGTGCAGTCGGCCATCGACGCGTCCACGGCGGGCCTCGCGGACGCCGAGCGCCGTGCGGACGAGCTCTCCGCCGCGTTGTCGGGGGCCACCACCGAACGCGAGCACCGCGCCGAGTCCGCCGAGCAGACCCTGGCCGCGCTCAACGAGTCCGACGCCGCCCTGTCGGCGATCTACGAGCAGCTCGGCAGGCTCGGCCAGGTGGCCCGCGCCGCGCACGCCGAGTCCGAGCGGCTGGCAGGCCAGCGCACCGCGGCGGAGACGGGCCGTGAGGACGCGGTCGCGTCGCTGCGCGAGCTGGAGGATCGCCTGGCGCTGGCCCAGCAGGAGCAGTCGCTGGACAGCGATCCGGCGGCCGGGGACCCCAGCAGCGGCGAGCGCGAGGCCGCGGCCGCGGCGCTCGCCGAGGTGCGGTCCGTGGAGATGGAAGCGCGCCTGACGCTGCGGACGGCCGAGGAACGGGCGGAATCCGTTCGCGGCAAGGCGGATTCGCTTCGGCGCGCGGCGCAGGTGGAACGCGAGGCACGGGCCCGCGCCGAACGGGCGATGGCCGCGCGGCAGAACGCGGCCGCGGTCGCCGCCGCCGTCGCGGAGTCCGGCAGGCGGGTGGCGGCTCACCTGGAGGAGGTGGTCGCGGCGGCGGTGGCGCACCGCGACGAGCTGACCCGGCAACGCACCGAACGCACACAGCAACTGGAGACGGTCAAGGAGCGGGTGCGGCAGTACACCGGACAGCTGACCGCGCTCACCGACGCCGTGCACCGCGACGAGGTGGCCCGGGCGCAGGCCGCGCTGCGGATCGAGCAGCTCGAGCAGACCATCTCCGAGCAGCACGGTATCGGCCTGGACGACCTCGTCGCGGAGTACGGACCCGACGTGCCGCTGCCGCCGTCGGCCCTGGAGATGGCCGAGTACGAGCAGGCGCGCGAGCGGGGCGAACAGGTGGTGGCGCCCGCGCCGATGCCCTACGACCGGGACACCCAGGAGCGGCGGGCCAAGCGGGCCGAGCGAGATCTCGCGACCCTTGGCAAGGTCAATCCGCTTGCGCTGGAGGAGTTCGCGGCGCTGGAGGAGCGCTACAACTTCCTGTCCACCCAGCTCGAGGACGTCAAGACCGCGCGCAAGGACCTGCTCGGGGTGGTCGCCGACGTCGACACCCGGATCCTGCAGGTGTTCACCGAGGCATGGGAGGACGTCGAGCGCGAGTTCGTCGGGGTCTTCGCGAAACTGTTCCCCGGCGGCGAGGGCAGGCTGGTGCTGACCGACCCGTCCGACATGCTCACCACCGGCATCGAGGTCGAGGCGCGTCCGCCCGGCAAGAAGGTCAAGCGCCTCTCGCTGCTCTCCGGTGGCGAGAAGTCGCTGACCGCGGTGGCGATGCTGGTGGCGATCTTCCGCGCCCGTCCGTCCCCCTTCTATGTGATGGACGAGGTCGAGGCCGCCCTCGACGACACCAACCTCCGGCGCCTGATCGGCCTGTTCGAGCAGCTGCGCGAGAAGTCGCAGCTGATCGTCATCACGCACCAGAAGCCGACCATGGAGGTGGCCGACGCGTTGTACGGCGTCAGCATGCGCGGTGACGGCATCACGCAGGTCATCTCGCAGCGCATGCGGGGGCAGAACCTGGCCGTTCCCCAGCCGGTCGCGGAGTGATGCGCTGCGCGTCGATCGCTCGCTGACCGGGTGATCTCCCGTCGCCTCTCTGCGCCGGATCGGTGCCTGAAAGGATGGGGGGCGTGACTACCGGAGCTTGGATCGCAATCGCGGCCGTCGTGGCCGTCCTTCTCGTCGCGCTCGTCGTGGGCTGGGCGCTGTACCGGAGGCGGCGGGTCAGCCTGCAGCCCACCCAGCCGGCGCCCGGTGAACTGGGGGAGACGAAGGACCGTTCGGGCGGGTACAAGCCCGCGAGCGGGATCAGCTTCAGCCAGGGTGCGACGGCCACCGCGCCGCCCGTGTCCCGGCCGACCCCGCCGCAGGCGCCGCCGGTGACGCCGCCGGTCGAGGAACCGGTCACGGAGGTGCTGCCCGTCGAGACTGCGCCCGTCGAGCCCGCGCCGCCCGTCGAGGCTGCGCCGGTCGAGCCCCCGCCGGCCCCCGTCGAGGAAGTCCCCGTCGAGGAGGCTCCGGAGGTCGCTCCCGCTCCGCCGGCCCCCGCCGCGCCCGCCCCGGTCGAGCCGGCCCCCGTCGAGGAGGCGCCTGCGGCCGCTCCGGCCCCTGCCGTTCCCGCCCCGGTGGAGGAGATCGAACCGACCGCGGGACGGCTCGACCGGCTGCGCGGCCGGCTCTCGCGCTCGCAGTCCGCGGTCGGCAAGAGCCTGCTGGGTCTGCTCGGCGGCGGCGACCTGGACGAGGACTCGTGGGAGGAGATCGAGGACACTCTGCTGATCGCGGACCTCGGTAGCGCCACCACCGAGCAGATCATGACCCGACTGCGCTCCGAGCTGGCGGCGGGCAGCGTCAAGTCCGAGGCCGACGCCCGAGCCCTGCTGCGCACCGTCCTGATCGAGGCCCTGCACCCCGAGTTCGACCGCTCTATCAAGGCGCTGCCCCACGATTCGACCCCCGGCGTCCTCCTGGTCGTCGGAGTCAACGGCACCGGCAAGACCACGAGCACCGGCAAGCTGGCGCGTGTGCTCGTCGCGGACGGTCGCCGGGTGTTGCTCGGCGCCGCCGACACCTTCCGCGCGGCCGCCGCCGACCAGCTGCAGACCTGGGCCGAGCGGGTGGGCGCCGAGGTGGTGCGTGGTCCCGAGGGCGGTGACCCCGCCGCGATCGCGTTCGACTCGGTGACCAAGGGCATCGAGACCGGTGTGGACGTGGTGATCGTCGACACCGCAGGCCGGCTGCACACCAAGACCGGGCTGATGGACGAGCTCGGCAAGGTCAAGCGCGTGGTGGAGAAGCGCGCCGTCGTCGACGAGGTGCTGTTGGTGCTCGACGCCACCGTCGGCCAGAACGGCCTGATGCAGGCCCGGGTGTTCGCGGAGGTCGTTGACATCACCGGAGTGGTGCTGACCAAGCTCGACGGCACGGCGAAGGGCGGCATCGTCTTCCAGGTGCAGCACGAGCTGGGGGTGCCGGTGAAGCTCGTCGGGCTGGGGGAGGGCGCGGACGACCTCGCGCCGTTCGAGCCGGGCGCCTTCGTGGACGCGCTGCTGGGCTGACCCGAGGGGTCAGACCCCGGACTCGGCGAGCACCGTCAACGCGTCCGCGGTCCGGGCGCAGAACGACTCCGCGTCGATCAGCCCGACCGTGAGCCCGCGCATGGTCGTGGCCGACATCAGCAGGTCGAAGACCGCGTTCGCGGTGACCTGCGTGGCCTCGGCCGTGCGCTCCGGCGCGGCCGAGGCGAGCAGCTCGGTCATCGCCTCCCTGGCGGGCAGCTCGGCGCGGCCGACGAGCCGTTCGTAGACGCCCTCGTGGTGGTGATAGGCCGAGAGCAGGCCGGGGATCGCCGACCGGGTCGCTGGTTCCGCGATCCGGTCGAGGAACATCCTGGTCCACGCGAGCAGGTCGGCGTGCAGGTCGCCGGTCGCGGTGGGCAGGTCCACGTCCTGCATGCCGAAGATCGCGTCCTCGACGATCGATTCCCTGGTCGCCCAGCGTCGGTAGATGGCGGCGGTGCCAACCTTTGCGCGCCGGGAGATCGCCGAGATGGTGGTCTTCTGGTAGCCCGTTTCCGTCAGCAGCTCGCGGGTGGCCTGGAGGATCGACCTGTCGACCTCGGGGTCGCGGGGCCTGCCCGCGCCCGGTTGCTGAACCTGCCGATCCCTCTGTTCGCTCACATCGGCGGACAGTACCGGAGAGATTTCGCCGAAATCATTACGATGCGACATGCTCCGTATTATATTTCGGGAATCATCCGATTCACGAAGGGCTCGCCATGATCACCCCGCACGACGAACTGCTCATCCACCAGCTCCCGACCACGCTCGACCACGTCTCGCAGAGCGACCTGCGCTGGACCGAGCGCATCGTGATGTACGGCTTCGACAAGTCCGGCGAGATCAGCATCATGACCGGCATGGCGAAGTACCCGAACCGCAACGTTCTCGACGCCTACGCCATGGTCACCCGCAAGGGCGAGCAGGCCCGCGTCGTCCGCCTGTCCACCGAGCTGAACCCCCAGACCGGGGCACTGAACGCGTTCAGCGTCGGCCCGTACACGTACGAGATCGTCGAGCCGCTGCGCAAGGTGCGCTCCACCGTCGAGTCCAACGAGCACGGCCTGAGCCTGCAGCTCGACTTCAGCGGCGACTTCCCGGTCTACGAGCAGACCGCGGCCTTCCACCGCAGCCGCGGCCGGGTCCGCGAGGATGCGCGCCGGTTCTACCAGAACGGCACCATCACCGGCTGGATCGAGATCGACGGCGAGCGCATCGAGATCGACCCCGAGAACTGGTGGTTCGGCCGGGATCACTCGTGGGGCGTGCGCCACGGCGGCGGCGGCGGCAGCCTGCCCGAGGGCGGGAACATGCAGCC
This sequence comes from Rhodococcus sp. PvR099, assembly GCF_017833315.1. Taxonomy (NCBI): domain Bacteria; kingdom Bacillati; phylum Actinomycetota; class Actinomycetes; order Mycobacteriales; family Nocardiaceae; genus Rhodococcus; species Rhodococcus sp. PvR099. Next base: position 215,921 of record NZ_JAFIBV010000001.1, read on the forward strand.
CTCCGAGGTGCCTGCCGGCGTCCTCTATTACATGGGCATCTTCCAGTTCGACGACGAGGTGGTGCACTTCGCGCAGCGCGAGACCCACACGGGGGAGCGTTGGCAGTTCGAGGGCGAGGTGCTCTTCCCGATCGACTCCGGCAAGGAGCCGCTGCCGATCATCGACGTCGAGCACGACCTGGACTTCCGCGACGACCTCCGCGTCGTCAAGTCCGGCACGTTCACCGTGCACCGCTCGGATCGCACGACCGACGTCATCGAGGTCAAGCCGGTGTGCGACTTCTGGCCGGGTCTGGCCGGGTACGACGAATACAACGGCTACGCGTCGGGCATGTACCGCGGCAAGGACTTCAGCGACAGCTTTGAAGTCGACATCACCGACGTCGACGAGATCCGCAAGGTGAGCATGCTCAGCGAGACGCTCGTCGAGGTCCGGATGGGTGACAAGGTCGGACACGGCCTTGTGGAGATGGTGTTCATGGGAGTGAACCCGCGCTACGGCTACACCGACTGGAGCGCCAACCGAGCCGGCAAGAACAATGGCTGAGCGGGTCGCGCAGGAGGAGCTGGCGGCCGCCCTCGAACCGATTGTCCAGCAGCGTATTCCGGGCGCACAGAACGCGAAGATCGTCGACTGGAAGCGCACCGAACGCGGGTTCTCCACCGAGACCTACCTGTTCGACCTCGAGGGCGCCGAGCACGAATCGGCCGGGTACGTCTTCCGACGGCCGCCTGAGATCTCGCTGTTCCCGGATTACGACCTGCGGCGCCAGTACCTGGTCTCGGAGCGGCTCGCGCCGACCGATCTCCCGGTCCCCAGCGTCCGGTGGATCGACGCGGACGACAACCCGCTCGGCACGCCGTACTACGTGATGGACCGCATCGGCAATGCCGAGGCGCCCAGCGACTTCCCGTCGTACCACACTGCAGGCAATTACTTCGAGGCCGACGAGCAGGGTCGGGCGAAGATGTGGTGGGAGTGCATCGAGACGATGGCGCAGGTGCATCTGCTCGATCCCGAGGAGCTTCGGCTCGGGTTCCTGGCGATGCCGAAGTTCGGGGACAAGCCGGTCGAGCAGATCGTGAACTACCTCGACTGGGCCGTGCGCTGGGCGGCGCCGGAACTGCCCCCGGTGATGGAGAGGGCCCTTGCCTGGCTCAAGGCCAACCTCTACGAGCCGGAGCACGTGACGCTGGTCTGGGGCGATGCCCGCATGTCGAACATCCTGTACACGCCGGAGCTGTCGGTCGCGGGTGTACTCGACTGGGAGATGGCGTACCTGGGTGACCACGAGGCCGACCTGGCCTGGGTGCTGTTCCTGGACTGGGCGTGCAGCGAGAACGAGGGGCATCCGACCCTGCCCGGCACCCCGACGCGGGAGGAGACCGTCGCCCGCTACGAAGAGTTGACCGGCTGGAAGGTACAGAACCTGCTGTTCAACGAGGTGCTCGGCGCGGTGCTGCTCTCGGTGCCGCTGCTGCGCTTGTCCACCCACCTGAACCTCGGTGACAACGTCAGCATCAGCGGGTTCTGCATGGCCCGACTCGAGCAGCTGCTCGCCGGGGAGTGAGGGGGGGTCACGGGGGCGCCCTCTCGGCGCCCCCGTGACCGTCGGAGGACGCCTAACGAATGAGTAACGAAGCGGCCCGGGCTCGCCCGGCTCGGCCTCCGCACAGGGAGATTCACTTGGGCGACAGGTTCGTGAAACGCAGAAGCAACACATTCCCCCGATGCGTTCACTCGAGCGAAACACGACAGCGCCACAGCTGAAACACCGGATCAGCAGTCTTCACACCAAGTCGAAAGCCGCAAGGAGCGGGACGACAGAAGGAGGAGGCTCAACGTGGAATTTCCCACAATCGGGGCGCCGGACACCGGAGACACCGCGTGGATGCTGATGAGCGCCGCGCTCGTGTTGCTGATGACGCCGGGGCTCGCATTCTTCTACGGCGGCATGGTCCGGGCCAAGAGCGTTCTGAACATGATCATGATGAGCATCGGCGCGATGGGCGTCGTGGGCATCCTCTGGGTCCTGTACGGCTACTCGGTGGCCTTCGGCGAGGACAAGGGCGGCCTCTTCGGTGACCCCTTCCAGTACTTCGGCCTGAAGGGCATCTTCGGCGGCGCCTACCTGGCCGACGCCGACACCGGCGCAGGCGTGGCCATCCCGCTGGTCGGCACCATCCCGGCAACCGTGTTCGTCGCCTTCCAGGCGATGTTCGCGATCATCACCGTCGCCCTGATCTCGGGCGCGGTCGCCGACCGACTCCGGTTCGGCCCCTGGCTCCTGTTCGCGGGCCTGTGGGCCACCATCGTGTACTTCCCGGTGGCGCACTGGGTCTTCGCCTTCGACGGCGTGACCGCGGAGAAGGGCGGCTGGATCGCCAACCAGCTCAAGGCAATCGACTTCGCGGGTGGTACCGCGGTCCACATCAACGCCGGCATCGCCGGCCTGGTCCTCGCCATCGTCCTCGGCAAGCGTCGGGGATGGCCGGGAACGCCCTTCCGTCCGCACAACCTGCCGTTCGTGATGCTCGGCGCGGCGCTGCTGTGGTTCGGCTGGTTCGGCTTCAACGCGGGATCCGCGGTGGGCTCCAACGGGATCGCCGGTGCCACCTTCCTCACCACGGTGATCGCCACCTGCGCCGCAATGCTGTCCTGGCTGCTGGTCGAGCGGATCCGTGACGGGCACGCCACCACCCTCGGCGCCGCCTCCGGCATCGTCGCAGGTCTGGTCGCCATCACCCCCGCCTGCTCTTCGGTGAACGTGCTCGGCGCGCTGGCCGTCGGCGTGGCCGCGGGCGTCCTCTGCGCCCTCGCGGTCGGCCTGAAGTACCGCTTCGGCTACGACGATTCGCTCGACGTCGTCGGTGTCCACCTCGTCGGTGGTCTGGTCGGCACCCTGCTGATCGGCTTCGTCGCGACGGAGGAGGCGCCCGCGGGCGTCAAGGGACTGTTCTATGGTGGGGGCTTCGACCAGCTGTGGCGTCAGGCTGTCGGTGCGGGTGCGGTTCTGCTGTACTCGCTCGTCGCCACGACGATCGTCGCGCTCATCGTCAAGTACACGATCGGCCTCCGGGCCAGCGATGAGGCCGAGTCGCTCGGCGTGGACGAAGCAGAACACGCTGAGAACGCATACGATTTCGCCGCGCTCGGCGGAAGCTCGGTACCGGGGCGCTCGACCGTCAGGGAGGCATGAGAAATATGAAGCTGATCACCGCAATCGTCAAACCGTTCACCCTCGAGGACGTCAAGACCGGCCTGGAGCAGGCCGGGGTGCTCGGAATGACCGTCAGTGAGGTCCAGGGCTACGGCCGTCAGAAGGGCCACACCGAGGTGTACCGCGGTGCCGAGTACTCGGTCGACTTCGTGCCCAAGGTGCGCGTCGAGGTCGTCGTCGACGACGCCGCCGTGGACAAGGTCGTCGAGGTCATCGTCGAGGCCGCTCGTACCGGGAAGATCGGAGACGGCAAGGTGTGGGTATCGCCCGTCGAATCCGTCATCCGCGTACGTACGGGTGAACGGGGCGCGGATGCGCTCTGACCCAACAGGGTCCGGATCTGGTGGCCCCGATCCCGCCGCGACGTCGGCGGGGTCGGGGCCACCCGCGTCCGGTGGCATTGTTGCCGCCGACGATCTGGTCCGTGCCCGGAAGCAGTTGCTGGACGGTGGTTCCCGGAGCCGCCGCCTCGACACGGTCGCCCTCCGGCAAGCGCTGGTGGACCTGCACGAATTCTGGCTGACCACCAAGGGGGCAGAGCTCGGCATCAAGCCGGACAGCGGATTCGCGATCGTCGCCGTCGGCGGGCTGGGCCGCCGCGAGCTGCTGCCGTACTCCGACCTGGACCTGGTGCTGCTGCACGACGACCTGGACCCTTCGGTCGTCTCCGAGGTGGCCGACCGGCTCTGGTATCCGTTGTGGGACGCGCACATCAAGCTCGACCACAGCGTGCGGACCGTCCCGCAGGCGCTGCAGGTGGCGTCGTCGGACCTCACCGCCGCCCTCGGTCTCCTCGAGGCCCGGCACATCGCGGGCGATGTGGAGCTGAGCAACCTGCTGATCGGCGGGGTGCGGCGGCAGTGGCGCACCGGGATCCGTTCGCGTTTCGACGAACTCGTGGAGCAGGCCCGCACGCGGTGGGCACGCAGCGGCGAGATCGCGCACCGGGCCGAACCGGACATCAAGAACGGCCGCGGCGGGCTGCGCGACATCCAGCTGCTGAGCGCGCTGGCGATCGCGCAGTTGACCGACGCGGTGCCGGGCCTCGGCCCACAGACACCTGGCGGCGGACTGGCGTTCGCGCACGAGCGGCTGCTGGACGTGCGGACCGAACTGCACCGGGTGGCCGGACGCGCCCGCGACCAGCTCCGGGCCCAGGACGCCGACGAGATCGGCGCGGCCCTGCGGATAGGGGACCGCTTCGACCTGGCCCGGATGCTCAGCGACTCGGCCCGCACCATCAGCTACTCCGTCGACGTCGGGCTGCGGACGGCGGGCAACGCGTTGCCGCGCCGCGGCCTCTCGCGGCTGCGCAGGGTGCCGGTGCGGCGACCTCTGGACGAGGGCGTGGTCGAGCACGCGGGTGAGGTGGTGCTGGCGCGCGATGCCAAGCCGAACAAGGACCCGGGGCTGATCATGCGGGTGGCGGCCGCGGCCGCGCAGACCGGCATGCCGATGTCGGCCTCGACGTTGAACCGGCTCTCGGACAGCGCGCCCGAGCTGCGGGAGCCGTGGCCGAAGGAGGCCCTCGACGATCTGCTGGTGCTGCTCGGATCCGGCAGGAACACGATCGCGGTGATCGAGGCGCTCGACCGCACCGGCCTCTGGGGTCGGTTGCTGCCGGAATGGGGCGCGATCCGCGACCTGCCGCCGCGCGACGCGGTGCACACGTGGACGGTGGATCGGCACCTCGTCGAGACCGCCGCCTACGCCAGCGGGTTCACCACCCGGGTCTCGCGGCCGGACCTGCTGGTGCTCGGCGCACTCCTGCACGACATCGGGAAGGGCCGCGGCGGCGATCACAGCCTGGTCGGCGCCGAGCTCGCAAATCAGATCGGCAATCGGCTCGGGCTGTGGCCCTCGGACGTGGCCGTGCTCAGCGCGATGGTGCGCTACCACCTGCTGCTGCCGGAAACCGCCACCCGCCGCGACCTGGACGACCCGGCGACGGTCCGGATGGTCGCGGAGGCTCTCGGCGGTGACACGGTGCTGCTCGAACTCCTCTATGCGCTCGCCGAGGCCGATTCGCTGGCCACCGGTCCTGGTGTGTGGGGGGACTGGAAGTCGTCGCTGATCCGGGAACTGGTCCGGCGCTGCCGGATGGTGATGGCGGGCGAGCAACTGCCGACTCCTGACCCGATCGACCCGGAGCACGCGGCGCTGGCGGCGGACGGGGGCGTGCACGTGCTGTTGCAGCCCGCGGAGGGCGCGCACACCTACACCGTCACCGTGGTCGCACCGGACACCCCGGGCCTGCTCTCGGACGCCGCGGGCGTGCTGGCGCTGCATTCGCTGCGCGTGCTCTCGGCCTCCCTCGGCAGCCACGAGGGGGCCGCGGTGAACTCGTTCACCGTTGCGCCCCGGTTCGGTGCGCCGCCGCAGGCCGGGCTGCTGCGCCAGGAACTGATCCGGGCAATCTCCGGCGAGCTCGACCTGGTCGCGATGCTCGAGGCGAAGGAGCAGCAGTCGCTGGCCGAGCAGGCGCTCGAGCGGGGCGCCGAGGGCGTGCCCGTCCAGTACGCGCAGGCGCCGCCGCGGATCATCTGGTTCGACACCCCGGTGGACGGCCAGGTGATCCTCGAACTGAGGGCCGAGGACCGGCTCGGCCTGCTGTGCCGGCTGGCGAGCGTGCTCGAGCGCCACGGTGCCGACATTCGCTGGGCGCGGGTCTCCACGCTCGGCGCGTCGGTGGTCGACGCGTTCTGCCTGCATCTCGGCGACACCGACTCGCGGGTCACCAGGGAAGAGTTCGAGGCGGCGATGCTCGCGGTGGTTCCGGCGCCCCGCCCGCGCACGAGCGAGGGCGCCGGGGATGGCGCCACGGACGGGGGCGCCGGGTAGAGCGGCTAGGCTTGACCGAAACGCCCACGCGACAGCCAGGAGCCCGATCGGTGTTCGAATCCCTTTCCGACAGGTTGACCGGTGCCCTCAAGGACCTCCGGGGCAAGGGGCGCCTCTCCGGCGCCGACATCGACGCCACCTGCAGGGAGATCCGGCTCGCCCTGCTCGAGGCCGACGTTGCGCTGCCCGTGGTGCGTGCCTTCATCGAGAAGATCAAGGTGCGCGCCAAGGGTGCCGAGGTCTCCGGCGCGCTGAACCCGGCGCAGCAGGTCGTCAAGATCGTCAACGAGGAGCTCGTCGGGATCCTCGGCGGCGAGACCCGGCGGCTCCGGTTCGCGAAGAACCCACCGACCGTCATCATGCTGGCCGGCCTGCAGGGTTCCGGTAAGACCACCCTCGCGGGCAAGCTCGCGAAGTGGCTGACCGGGCAGGGACACACGCCGCTCCTGGTGGCCTGCGATCTGCAGCGTCCCGGCGCGGTCAGCCAGCTCCAGATCGTCGGTGAGCGCGCGGGCGCCGCGGTGTACGCGCCGCACCCGGGCACCTCGATCGGCGGCGGCGAGAACGCGCTGGGTCAGTCGGCGGCCGACCCGGTCGACATCGCCCGGCAGGGCATCGCGGAGGCCAGGGCCAAGCAGCACGACGTGGTGATCGTCGACACCGCCGGACGCCTCGGCATCGACGAGGAGCTGATGGGTCAGGCGGCGGGCATCCGCGACGCCGTCAACCCGGACGAGATCCTGTTCGTCCTCGACGCGATGACCGGTCAGGACGCCGTCCAGACCGCGGAGGCGTTCCGCGCGGGCGTCGGCTTCACCGGCGTGGTGCTCACCAAGCTCGACGGCGACGCCCGCGGCGGTGCCGCGCTGAGCGTCCGCGAGATCACCGGCGAGCCGATCATGTTCGCCTCCACGGGCGAGAAGCTCGAGGACTTCGACGTCTTCCACCCGGACCGGATGGCCAGCCGGATCCTCGGCATGGGCGACGTGCTCAGCCTGATCGAGCAGGCCGAGCAGGTCTTCGACGCGAAGCAGGCCGAGGCCACCGCCCAGAAGATCGGTTCCGGCCAGCTCACCCTCGAGGACTTCCTCGAGCAGATGATGGCCGTGCGGAAGATGGGCCCGATCGGCAACCTGCTGGGCATGCTGCCCGGCGCCGGGCAGATGAAGGACGCGCTGGCCAACGTCGACGAGAAGCAGCTCGACCGGGTCCAGGCGATCATCCGCGGCATGACTCCCGCGGAGCGCGATGACCCGAAGATCATCAACGCCTCCCGGCGGCTGCGCATCGCCAACGGCTCCGGCGTCAAGGTCTCCGACGTCAACCAGTTGGTGGACCGGTTCTTCGAGGCCCGCAAGATGATGGCCGCGATGGCGGGCCGGATGGGGATGCCAGGGGCCCGCTCGAGCCAGCGCAGCAAGAAGGGCAAGAAGGGCAAGAAGGGCGGCAAGGGGCCGACGCAGCCGAAGATCCGCGGCGGCTTCCCCGGCATGCCCGGTGGGATGCCGGGCGGGATGCCCGCCGGGTTCCCCGGACTGCCCGCGGGCATGGACCTGTCGAAGATGCCGAAGGGGCTCGACGAGCTGCCGCCCGGCCTCGAGGGCATCGACCTGTCCCAGCTGAAGCTGCCCAAGAAGTAGCCGTGGCGCCTGCCCGCCCAGGGTCCTTCCGGCTGCGCGGTGTCGGGCTGCCCGACGGGCAGCCGCTGGAACTGTGGGTCGGCGGCGGGGTGATCTCCGATCAGCCGGTGCCCGGCGCGGAGTCGCTGTGCGAGTCGGGCTGGATCCTGCCCGGGCTGGTCGACGCGCACTGCCACGTCGGTATCAAGTACGGCGGGGGTCACGAGGACCGGCCGGGAATGATCGCGCAGGCCGAGGCCGAACGCGCGGTCGGGGCGCTGCTGCTGCGCGACGCGGGGTCGCCGGTGGACACCCGGGATCTCGACGCGCGCGAGGACCTGCCGCGGATCATCCGGGCCGGTCGGCACATCGCGATGCCGAAGCGGTACATCCCCGGCCTTGCCGTCGATCTCGAGGACGAGTCGCAGCTGCCGGAGGCGGTCACCCAGCAGGCGCTGCTCGGCGACGGCTGGGTCAAGATCGTCGGGGACTGGATCGACCGCTCGGTGGGGGACCTGCGCCCGTTGTGGAGCGACGACATCCTCAAGGAGTCCATCGAGGCCGCACACCGGGTCGGCGCCCGGGTGACCGCGCACGTCTTCTCCGAGGACGCGCTGCCGGGCCTGATCAATGCAGGCATCGACTGCATCGAGCACGGCACCGGACTCACCTCGGAGACGATCGAGCTGATGGTCGAACGCGGCACCGCGCTGGTACCGACGCTGATCAACATCGACACCTTCCCCGGCATCGCGGACTCGGCCACCCGGTACCCGGTCTACGCACGCCACATGCGGGAGCTGCACTCGCGGGTCCGTCGCACCGTCGGCGACGCGCATGACGCAGGCATCCAGATCTACGCGGGCACCGACGCCGGCGGCTCGATCGTGCACGGGCGGGTCGCCGACGAGGTCGCCGCGCTCGCGCAGGCCGGACTGGGACCGACCCGCGCCCTCGGCGCGGCCTGCTGGGATGCCAGGGCCTGGCTTGGTCGGCCAGGGCTCGAGCCCGGCGCGCCCGCCGACCTGCTCGTCTACGAGCAGGACCCGCGCACCGGGGCCGAGGTGCTCGCCGCCCCGGACCTGGTCATGCTGCGCGGCCGGCTGGTCGAGGTGCGCGGCCGGGTCGTGTGATGCGGTCTATTTGACGCAGGGATCGGCCCCGGCATCGGCGCGACCGGTGAACCGGACCTCGCTGACCGAGGTGACGTCGTTGAACGGCGCGGATTCCTGGCCCGCCGCGTTCTTGACAGGCTGACCGTCCACCGTCTCGTTGATCGTCAGGGTGACCGTCTTGGCCGCCTTGTCGACGTCGAGCGCCTGGATGCCGCGCTCCGGCCGGACCTCCTGGACGACCGAGGTGCCGTCGTCGAACGCCCAGGTCACCTTCGTGACCTTGCGGTTCTGCGCGAACCGGTCGGAGCCGTCCACGTCTTTCTTGTCGTAGCCGGGATCGATCCCGACGGAGGTGAGGTCGAGCTTGCAGGCGAAGCTCACCGAGAGCACCTGGCCCTTGGTGCCCGCGCAGCGCCACGCGGTGGTGACGTCGCCGTCGGTGGCGTTCGGGGCCTCGTAGGAGTTCTTGCGGCCGGTGGAGTCGACCGCGGGCGGGTAGGCGGCGCAGGTGGGGACGGCGCCGGTCGGGGTGATCGCGGCGGGGCTGCCATCGCCGTCGCCGGCGCCACTGCTGAAGGCGTCGCCGTCGTAGGCCTCATTGGTGGCGGCCGTCGCCTCGCCATCGGTGTCGCGGGCTAGCGTCCAGTTGAGCAAGAAGCCGCCGCCTGCGAGCAGCACGACCGCGGCGGTGACGGCCGCGATGATGCCGAGCCAGCCCTTCCAGGACAGCGGCCCGCGCCCGGGCGCGGGTGCGGGAGCGGGTCCATCGGTGGCGTCGAAAAAGGGCTGGGCGGGCGGCGGAGGTGGCGGTGGCGGCGGGGGAGTCGCCTCGGCGGTGGGGCGAGGTCCGTCGTCGGGGGTCACGGGGCCTCCACCTTCTCGGCGGCCTTGTCGGCGGACTGCTTCGCGTCTTTGTCTTTGTTCTTGTCGGTGGGCTCGTCCGCGTCCTTGTCCGTCGTCTCGTCCCCGGACTTGGCTTCGGTGCGGTCCGGGCGTGCCTTCAGCGCGGCGTCCACCTCGGGGTCGCCCAGTTCCGCCAGCCAGTCCAGCAGGTCGGGATAGGCGCTGGGGTTCGCCGCGACGTACGGACGCAACGCGGCATCGGACTGGGCGATGTGGCCGAGCGTCTGCAGCGGGGTGTACGGGTCGAGCGCCAGTGCCTGCGTGTACGGCTTGGTTGGGGCGGGCGACCCGAGCGTGGGCGTCGGTGTCCCTGCGACCTCCGCGTCGACGGGCTCGGCCTGTGCGGGCGGGAGACCGGCGCCCTGATCGAGCACGCGGGCGGCGCGGGGCTGCACCAGGCCGAGGTCGTAGGAGAGGGCCAGGAACGCCGCCACGCTCTGCAGGATCGACAGAACCAGGATCGCGATCCCGCCCCAGCCGAGAGAGACGGACAGGCTCTGGTCGTCGGAATCGTCGAAGAAGTTGCCGGTGAAGGTGGGGACATTGCTGATCGCGATCAGCAGGAACAGGGCCAGCAGGGCGCCGACCGCGGCCGCGGCGGTCGCGATGGCCCGCAGGGCCGGCGCCGCGCCCGGGAACTGGGACAGCCGAGACACGGTGGACAGGCCCGCACTGATGCCGGAGAGCAGCAGGAAGACGACGACGAGCAGGGCCTGCGGGAGGAGGAAGCCGCTGATGTTGATCACATCGCCGGAGGTTCGGACGACGAAATAGGGGCCGAAGCCGAGCAACAGGTTGAGTAGGCCGAGCGTGAGCACTGCGATGCCCAGTGCGTTCGGTCGGCCGACGGCCGGAACAGGTGGCCCCGCGATGGGCGCTGCGAACGGCGCGTTGGACATGATCCCCCTTGTGAACGAGCGACGACTTCGGTCGAATTCGTCACCGACCTGCGGTGATGACGTGCCAACGAAGTCTAGGCCGAGGGGGCGCCCGCGGAAGGGCGAAACACCGGCGGCCGCGGGCGATTAACGGCGCGACCTCATCGTCTGGCAGAATGGACCGCTGTTCGCCCGTCTCCGGTTACGTACCGCGCGGCGGTCACGACAACCCCTCAACGCGAAACCGGGTGCGCAGGCCTTGCGCATCGCTGAATTGCGCCGTGACCATCTGAAAGGCTCCACCATGGCTGTCAAGATCAAGCTCATGCGGCTCGGCAAGATCCGCACCCCGCACTACCGCATCGTCATCGCCGACTCTCGCACCCGCCGCAACGGCCGTGCGATCGAGACCATCGGCAAGTACCACCCCAAGGAAGAGCCCTCCCTGATCGAGATCGACTCGGAGCGTGCGCAGTACTGGCTGGGTGTCGGCGCGCAGCCGACCGAGCCGGTCGAGAACCTGCTCAAGATCACGGGCGACTGGCAGAAGTTCAAGGGCCTGCCGGGCACCGAGGGCACCCTGCGCGTCAAGGCTGAGAAGCCGTCCAAGCTGGAGCTGTTCCAGGCCGCGCTGGCGCAGGCCGACAGCGAGCCGGTGGCCGAGGCCATCACCCCGAAGAAGAAGGCCGCCAAGAAGGCCGACGCGGAGGCCACCGAGGCTCCCGCCGAGGCCGAGGCCGCCGCGGATTCCGAGGCTGCTGACAAGTGAGTGCCGTTGTCGCCGATGCCGTCGAACAGCTTGTTCGCGGCATCGTCGCCAACCCCGACGACGTCCGGGTCGAGCTCTCGACCGGACGCCGTGGGCGGACGGTCGAGGTGCACGTGAACCCCGAGGACCTGGGCAAGGTCATCGGTCGTGGCGGACGCACCGCCACCGCGTTGAGGACCCTGGTCACCGGTATCGGTGGTCGCGGCATCCGCGTCGACGTGGTCGACACCGATCAGTAAATCAGTGGAGCTCGTCATCGGGCGTGTGGCCAAGTCACACGGCATCAGGGGTGAATTGGCCGTAGACATACGGACCGACGATCCCGAGGAGCGTTTTGCGGTCGGCACCGTGCTGCACGGCCGCAAGCCCCGCGAGCAGAAACTCACCAGCTACACGGTGGAAGCCGCCCGGGAACACTCCGGGCGGCTTCTGCTGCGTCTCAAGGGGATCGACGACCGCACGGCGTCGGACGCGATCCGCGGCACGCTGTTCATCGTCGACACCGCGGACCTGCCGCCGTCGGATGATCCCGACGAGTTCTACGACCACGAGCTCGAGGGCCTCGCCGTGCGGCTTGGCGACGGCACCCCGGTCGGCTCCGTCATCGAGGTGCTGCACTCGGCCGCGGGCGAGCTGCTCTCCGTGCGTCCGGAGGGGCAGAAGACCGGCGAGATCCTGATCCCGTTCGTCGCGGCCATCGTCACCTCCGTGTCTGTCGCCGACGGAGTCATCGAGATCGATCCGCCTGAGGGACTTCTGAATCCGGAGTAGCTGTGCGCCTCGACGTCATCACGATCTTCCCCGAGTACCTCGAGCCGTTGCGAACGGCGTTGCTGGGCAAGGCCATCGACAAGGGCCTGATCTCCGTCGGCGTGCACGACCTGCGGGACTGGACGCACGACGTCCACAAGGCGGTCGACGACTCGCCGTACGGCGGCGGCCCTGGCATGGTGATGAAGCCGACCGTCTGGGGCGAGGCCATGGACGAGGTGCTCGGCACCGAGCCTGACCCCGACACGCTGCTGGTGGTCCCCACTCCGGCAGGCGTGCCCTTCACACAGGACACCGCGCACCGATGGGCGGGGGAGAAGCGCCTCGTGTTCGCCTGCGGCCGTTACGAGGGCATCGATCAGCGGGTGTTCGACGACGCGGCCAGGCGGGTGCGGGTCGAGGAGGTCAGCATCGGCGACTACGTCCTCATCGGGGGCGAGGCCGCGGTGCTGGTGATGGCTGAGGCCGTCGTCCGGCTGCTCCCCGGCGTGCTCGGCAATCAGCAGTCGCACCAAGAGGATTCGTTCTCCGACGGCCTGCTGGAGGGTCCGAGTTACACCCGGCCGGTGAGCTGGCGCGAGCTCGACGTGCCGCCGATCCTGCTCTCCGGTGACCACGCCAAGGTGGCCCGCTGGCGCCGGGAACAGTCGCTGTTGCGCACCGGCGAACGCCGCCCCGACCTGCTCGAACACGTCGAGCTCTCCGACTCGGATCGCGCTGTTCTCGAGCCCTGACGGTGCCTGCCGGTAGGGTCGATCGCCGTGACCTCAGCTCCGAATGCACCAGCTCTGAAATCAGTCAACGCGCGCATCGCGGAGGAACTCGGCGTCCGGGAAGAGCAGGTCCGCGCGGCGGTCGAACTGCTCGACGGCGGCGCGACGGTTCCCTTCATCGCCCGGTACCGCAAGGAGGTCACCGGGACCCTCGACGATGCCCAGCTGCGCACGCTCGAGGAGCGGCTGCGGTACCTGCGTGAGCTCGACGAGCGCCGGGTCGCGGTGCTCGAGTCGATCCGCTCCCAGGACAAGCTCGATCCCGAGCTCGAGGCGCAGATCATGCTCGCGGACACCAAGGCCCGCCTCGAGGACATCTACCTGCCGTTCAAGCCGAAGCGCCGCACCAAGGCGCAGATCGCGCGCGAGGCCGGGCACCAGCCCGTCGCCGACGCCCTGCTGTCGGACCCGACCACCGACCCCGCGCAGTACACCGCCGAGCAGCTCGAGGGTGCCCGCGCCATCCTGGTCGAGCAGTTCGCCGAGGACGCCGACCTGGTCGGCGAGCTGCGCGAGCTGATGTGGACCCGCGGCCAGGTCAAGTCCGCGGTCCGCAAGGGCAAGGAGACCGAGGGCGCCAAGTTTGCCGACTACTTCGAGTTCTCCGAGCCCTTCGGCAAGCTACCCAGCCACCGCATCCTCGCCATGTTCCGCGGCGAGAAGGAGGAGGTGCTCTCGCTGACCCTCGACCCCGAGACCGAGGAGCTCCCGCTCGGCGAGGTCAGCGTCTACGAGGGCCGCATCGCAGGCCGGTTCGGCGTCGCGGACCGCGGACGGCCCGCCGACAGGTGGCTGCTCGACACGGTCCGCTGGGCCTGGAAGACCAAGATGCTCATCACGCTCGGCATCGACACCCGGATGCGGCTGCGACAGTCCGCCGAGCGGGACGCCGTCGACGTGTTCGCGATGAACCTCAAGGACCTGCTGCTGGCCGCGCCCGCGGGCACCCGCGCCACGATGGGCCTCGACCCCGGCTTCCGGACCGGCACCAAGGTCGCCGTCGTCGACTCCACCGGCAAGGTGCTCGCGTACGACACCATCTACCCGCACCAGCCGGCCAACAAGTGGGACCAGTCCCTGGCCACGCTCGCCGCGCTGGCCGCCAAGCACAAGGTCGACCTGATCGCGATCGGCAACGGCACCGCCTCGCGCGAGACGGACGCGCTGGCGGCGGACCTGATCAAGAAGTTCCCGGAGGCCGGGCTCACCAAGGTGATGGTCTCGGAGGCGGGCGCCTCGGTGTACTCCGCCTCCGCGTACGCCTCCGCCGAGCTGCCGGACCTGGACGTGTCCATCCGCGGCGCGGTGTCGATCGCGCGCCGGCTGCAGGACCCGCTGGCCGAGCTGGTGAAGATCGACCCGAAGTCGATCGGCGTCGGCCAGTACCAGCACGACATCTCCGAGACGCTGCTGGCGCGCTCGCTGGCCGCGGTGGTCGAGGACGCGGTGAACGCGGTGGGCGTCGACGTCAACACCGCCTCGGTGCCGCTGCTCTCGCGGGTCTCGGGCATCACCGGCTCGCTGGCCGAATCCATCGTCGCGCACCGCGACGCGAACGGTCCCTTCCGTGCCCGCGCCGGCATCCTCGACGTGGCGCGGCTGGGCCCCAAGGCATTCGAGCAGTGCGCGGGCTTCCTCAAGATCACCGACGGCGACGACCCGCTTGACGCCTCCGCGGTGCACCCCGAGGCGTATCCCGTCGTGCGGCGGATAGTGGAGGCCACAGGAACCGGCGTCAAGGAGATCATCGGCAACACCACGGCGCTGCGGGCGCTGCGGCCGCAGGACTTCTCCGACGACAAGTTCGGTATCCCGACCGTCACCGACATCATCGCCGAGCTGGAGAAGCCGGGCCGCGACCCGCGCCCCGAGTTCAAGACCGCGACGTTCGCGTCGGGTGTGGAGAAGGTCGCCGACCTCAAGCCCGGCATGACGCTGGAGGGCGTGGTCACCAACGTCGCGGCCTTCGGCGCCTTCGTCGACGTCGGCGTGCACCAGGACGGGCTCGTGCACGTCTCCGCGATGTCACACAACTTCGTGAAGGACCCGCGCGAGGTGGTCAAGTCCGGCGATGTCGTGAAGGTGAAGGTGATGGAGGTCGACCTGCCGCGCCAGCGCATCGGGCTGAGCCTGCGCCTGGACGACGAGCCCGGCGCGGCCAAGCAGGACGGACAGGGCGGCGGACAGCGCGCCGCAGGCGGTCAGCGTCAGGGCGGCGGCCAGCGGGACGGCGGATCACGTCAGGGTGGCGGTCAGCGCCAGGGCGGGCAGCGGGGCGGCGGTCAGCGTCAGGGCGGCGGATCGGGCGGCAGCAGCCCGGCGAGCGGCTCGATGGCGGACGCCCTCCGCAAGGCCGGCTTCGGCAAGTAGGCGGCTCCGCCGCCCGTGCGCGGTTGACGAGTCTCTGGACTCGTCAATCGCGCACAGGCGCGCAGCGCCTAGTAACCGCCGAGACCCTTGCCGATCATCACCACACCGATCACCAGCAGCAGCGTCGCCATCACGGCCGCATTGTTGGCGGTCAGCCAGGACTTGAGGTTCTGCAGCCAGACCGTGGCCTTCTCCCTGGCGACGAAGTAGGCGATCACCGGCACGGCCACCGTGCTGGCGGCCAGGATCGTGAAGACCACCCCGGTGACCACCAGCGTGGCGCCGCTGACCCCGAGGTTGGCGACGGCCACCGCCGCGCCGACGATCATCAGCAGGTTCTTCGGGTTCACCGCGGACAGCGCGAAGCCGAGCCCAAGCGCCTTGCCGGGGGTGACCTTGTCGATGGCGGCGAGCCAGCCGGGCATGGTCGGTTCCTCGCCGGGCGCGGGCCTGCCCCGCCACTGCTTGAGCGCCAGCCCGAGCAGCGCGACACCCAGGATGATCTTGATGGTCGCGGTCGTCGCGTTCCCGCCCGACGAGCTGTCCAGGCCGACCGCGCTGGCGATCGTGACGATCACCGTGTATCCGAGCGCGATGCCGAGAACCCAGCCGGCGGTGAACGCGGTCGCGGTGCTCCCCGCCTTCGGCGTCAGCAGCATGAGGATCGCGGCGATGATCGGGATCGGACTGATCGCGACGCCGAGCGCGAGCGGAAGAATGTCACCAATGGCAGTTCCCATGGTTGGCATGGTCTCAGTCGGCCGGTGGGCGGGAACCACCCGAAAAGGGTGACCGGTGGTGGCTGCGCCCGGTGCGGGTGAGGTGACATGCTTCCTTGCATGGCGTCGAACACCCAGTCGTTGAACACCCCACTCAAGAACATGTCCTGGGTGCCGGGCGGTCTCTTCTGGATGGGCTCGGAGGACTTCTACCCGGAGGAGAAGCCCGTCCATCAGGTCGAGGTGGACGGCTTCTGGATGGACACCCACCAGGTGACCGTCGCGGAGTTCCGGCGTTTCGTGAAGGACACCGGCCACGTCACCGTCGCCGAGACCGCGCCCGACCCCGCCGACTATCCCGGCGCCGACCCGGCGCTGCTGGTGCCCGGCTCGCTGGTGTTCACCCCGCCGCCCGGCCCGGTCTCGCTCGACGACTACCAGCAGTGGTGGTCCTGGGTGCCGGGCGCGGACTGGCGTCACCCGGAGGGCCCGGACAGCAACGTCGGCGGGCGCGAGCGGCACCCGGTGACGCACGTCGCGTACGCGGACGCCCAGGCCTACGCCGCGTGGGCGGGCAAGGAACTGCCGACCGAGGCCGAGTGGGAGTTCGCCGCCCGTGGCGGTCTCGACCGCACGGCCTACGCGTGGGGCGACGAGTACACCCCCGGCGGTAAGCAGCAGGCCAACACCTGGCAGGGCCAGTTCCCGTGGCAGAACCTCGTCGAGGACGGGTTCGTCGGGACCTCGCCGGTCGGGAGTTTCAAGCCCAACGGCTACGGGCTCCTGGACGTCGCGGGCAACGTCTGGGAGTGGACCACCGACTTCCACACCGCCGATCACAGCGCGGGCGGGAAGAACGTCAACCCGGCGAGCTCGTGCTGCATCCCGCGCAACCCGAGGTCGGAGTCGGCGGCGCGGACCGAGGGCGAGAGCTACCCGCGCCGGGTCATCAAGGGCGGCTCGCACCTGTGCGCGCCCAACTACTGCCTCCGTTATCGCCCCGCCGCCCGCCAGGGGGAGACCGAGGAGACCTCCACCTGCCACGTCGGGTTCCGCTGCATCGTCAGGTCGCCGGGGCCGCGCTGATGAACCACTGGCTGCAGCGGGCGATCATCGAGCCGGGCAAGCTGCCGCTGCTCATGTTCTTCCTGGGTTTCATCGGTGGCTTCGCGTTCATCCGGCTCAGCGTGCGGATGATCCGCGCCCAGGTCCGGTGGTGGCCCGGCAACGTCACCCCTGGCGGCCAGCACGTGCATCACGTGGTGTTCGGCGTGGTGGCCATGCTCGTCAGCGGCGGGTGGTTGATCGCGGTCTTCGAGGACGGCAGCTCGACCACCGGCGCGGTGCTCGCCGGCGTCTTCGGGGTCGGCGCCGCGCTGGTCCTCGACGAGTTCGCGCTGATCTTCTACCTCAAGGACGTCTACTGGGCGGAGCAGGGCCGAACCTCCGTCGATGCGGTGTTCGTCGCCATCGGGGTCACCGGACTGCTGCTGCTCGGTGCCCGCCCGACGGCGATCCTGGACGTCGAGGACTTCCGCGGGCAGGAGCCCTGGTGGGTGCGTGGGTTGGTGGTGCTGATCACCGTGTTGGGCCTGATGGTCGCGGCGGTGGTGATCGCCAAGGGCAAGATCTGGACCGCCATGCTGGGGATGTTCGTCTTCCCGGTGCTCCTGGTCGGCGCGATCCGGTTGAGCCGACCGGGGGCGCCGTGGGCGCGGTGGCGCTATGAGGAGCGGCCGAAGCGGATGCTGCGGGCCATCGAACGGGAGAAGCGCTACCACCGGCCGGTGGTCCGGGCGAAGATCTATGTCCAGGACCTCGTCGCGGGCAAGCCGAGCGTCGAGCACGCGAAGGTCGCGACCGAGCAGGAGCTGGAGCGGACAGTGCAGGCCGCGCCCCCGGCCCCGCACCACGAGCGGGTGCCTCGGTAGTCCCGATTTCGTCCCGTCCTGGTCGTCTGGCACAATTGACGGGTTGCCTGTACAGGCAACACCTACCTAATCGGAGTACGAACCAGCCGAGCACAGCGTGAGCAGTGCCGCTCGGTTCCTCTACTCGTGCGAAAACGCAAGGATGGAACAACCGATGAACACCCTGGACTTTCTGGACGCCCGCTCTCTCCGCGACGACATTCCGGAGTTCCGTCCCGGCGACACCCTGAACGTGCACGTCAAGGTCATCGAAGGCTCGAAGGAGCGCGTGCAGGTCTTCAAGGGCGTCGTGATCCGTCGCCAGGGCGGCGGCATCCGCGAGACCTTCACCGTTCGCAAGGTCTCCTTCGGCGTCGGCGTCGAGCGCACCTTCCCGGTGCACAGCCCCAACATCGCTCAGGTCGAGGTCCTCACCCGTGGTGACGTCCGTCGCGCCAAGCTGTACTACCTCCGCGATCTGCGTGGCAAGGCCGCCAAGATCAAGGAAAAGCGCTGATCTTTTTCACGTCGGCCCGGCCCCGGAACAGCACGACCGTTCCGGGGCCGGGCTAACCTGTTCCGGTGGTAAATACCCCTCAGGAATCGACGGCGCCGGACGGTGCCGAATCCCCCGAACCGACGTCGGGGAGGGTCGAGAAGAAACCCCGCTCGTTCTGGCGGGAACTCCCCATCCTCATTCTCGTCGCGCTCGTGATGAGCTTTCTGCTGCAGACCTTCATCGTCAGGGTGTACCTGATTCCGTCGGAGTCGATGGAACCCACGCTGCACGGCTGCGCCGGCTGCACCGGCGACCGGATCGCCGTCGAGAAGATCAGCTACCGCTTCGGCGACCCGCAGCCCGGTGACGTGATCGTGTTCAAGGGCCCGGAGTCCTGGAACGCCGGCTGGTCATCCACCCGCTCCGACAACCCGGTGGTCCGCGGATTGGAGGAGTTCGGTTCCCTGGTCGGCCTGGTGCCGCCGGACGAGAACGATCTCGTCAAGCGGGTCATCGCGACCGGTGGTCAGACCGTCGAATGCTGCGACGACCAAGGCCGGATCCTGGTCGACGGCAAGCCGATCGACGAGCCGTACGTCGTCACCGACTTCCCCTTCACCCCTGGCACCCAGACCTGCGACACCCCGCTCAAGTCGGGGCGCTGCTTCGGTCCCGTCACCGTCCCCGAGGGCAACCTCTGGATGATGGGCGACAACCGCAACAATTCCGCGGACTCGCGCTATCACGTCGGCGACGAGTACAACGGAAGCGTGCCCGTGGACAACGTCATCGGCAAGGCCGTCGCCATCGTGCTGCCGCCCTCGCGCTGGGGCCTCATCGATTCGCCTGATATCCAAGGACAGTGAGTACCTGGCCACCGAGGACGATCATCCGCAGAGCGGCTGGCCTGCGGACGATGGAGTCTGCCCTCATCCGTAGCGGCCTCGGCCCCGTGGTTGGCGTCGACGAGGCCGGCCGCGGCGCCTGCGCGGGTCCGCTCGTGGTCGCCGCCTGCGCGCTCGGGCCCAAGCTGCACCCGGCACTGGTGAACCTCGACGACTCCAAGAAGCTGACCGAGCGGACGCGGGAGGAACTGTTCCCCGCCATCACGCGCATCGCCAGGGCCTGGTGCATCGTGGAGATCCCGGCGTGGGAGGTCGACTCGCTCGGCGTGCACGTGGCGAACATCGAGGGCATGCGGCGCGCGGTCGCGGGCCTGGCGTTGTCCCCGGGATACGTTCTGACGGACGGGTTTCGGGTGCCGGGCCTGCCGGCGCCGTCGCTGCCGGTGATCGGCGGCGACGCGTCGGCGGCGTGCATCGCGGCGGCCAGCGTGCTGGCGAAGGTCTCGCGCGACCGCACGATGGTGGCGATGGACACGGAACTGCCCGGGTACGGGTTCGCCGCGCACAAGGGGTACAGCACGGCCGCGCACACCGCGGCGATGGCCGCGCTCGGCCCGAGTCGTGAGCACCGGATGTCGTACGCGAACGTCGCCGCGGCGCGACTGATGCAGCGCGATCCGGTGCGCGAGGACCGCTTGGTGGCCGATGAGGTGGGCGAAATGTACACCGCGGAGGTGCGTGCGGGATGATGATGGTTCACCACAGAGCAGGAGGACGGCGAAACAGATGAGTGCCGAAGATCTCGAGAAGTACGAAACGGAGATGGAGCTCTCGCTCTACCGTGAGTACAAGGACATCGTCGGCCAGTTCGCCTACGTAGTGGAGACCGAACGCCGGTTCTACCTGGCGAACTCCGTCGAGCTGATCCCGCACAACGCGGACGGGGAGATCTACTTCGAGGTGCGGATGGCCGATGCCTGGGTGTGGGACATGTACCGCCCCGCGCGGTTCGTCAAGCACGTCCGGGTCATCACCTTCAAGGACGTCAACATCGAGGAGCTGGAGAAGTCCGACCTGCGGTTGCCCGAGAACGGGCCGTTCGGGGAGTAGGGCGAGCGCACCGCCGCACACTTTTTGCCGAGTTCGCACACCCCTTGATCGCTCACGGGGTGTGCGTTCTCGTCAATGGGGGTGCGCGATGTCGGGCAGGCGCGGGTCAGGCGATCCGGACGCCGTTCTCCAGCATCGTGGTCCGCAGCACGAAGGCGGCCTCGCCGCCGATGATCTCGTCGACCAGGACCAGGTAGCGGTCGACGAACTCGGGGCCGTGCGGGGCGAGCGCCGCGCCGTCCGGCTCGAGGTGATGGGCGAGTTCGTGCAGGACCACCAGCTCGCGCAGCGCCCATGCCGTGCCGCGGGTGTGCAGCGGGACAGCGATGGTCGCCGCGCCGGCCTCGTAGTGGGCGGCGGCCGCCCCGGCTCGCGCGCGGACGGTGACCGGGACGGCCGCGCCCGACCAGCGTGCGCGCACCCAGTTCAGGGCCAGGACCCGGTCCGCGTAGTCCTGCACCGAGTCGACCGAGGCGAACTTCCGCTCCACCGGCAGGGTGATCGTGGAGCCGAACAGCTCGAGTTCGCGTGCCCCCTTGTCGGCGCGGTCGAACACCGTCCGCACCACGGTCTCGGCCTCGTAGACCCGGGAGCGCTGGCTGTCGCGGTCGGTGCTCACTCGAGCTGCTTCCTCGCGCCCGCCAGCTCCGGCGCGTGGCCGAGGCGTGCGGCCCTGCCTGCCCGGTCGCCCGCCCGCCGCGCGGTCGAGGAGTGCCCCGCGGTGGCCTTGGATCCCCGCCAGGTCCCGCGCGCCTGCGACGTCTGACGGTAGAAGTCGGACAGCTCGAGCTGCTTGTCGCGCAGCACCAGCGCGGTGCCGGTCAGTTCGGGGCCCGTGGACTCGTCCGCGCGCACCGCGTCTGCCTCGGCGGCCCTCTTCGCGGTGGCCAGCCGCTCGCCGATCCGGGCCGCGAACGCGAGCTGGAAGTTCAGCCGGGCGGTGACCCCCGCCACCGGGCGGTGAGCGCCCGACTTGATGAACGCGTCGGAGGCCCGCACCATCTGCACGAGCAGGCTCGAGTACAGCGCCTCGCAGGCGTCGATGTCGGTGCCGAAGCCGTAGGCGAACACCTGCGTCGAGTTGTGCGCGACGTCGCACTGCACGTCGTTGGCGGCAGCGATGCTGACGAACAGGTGCACGTAGGTGCGCAGGCCCTTCTTGCCGGTCTCGCCGATCGCGATGACCCGCTGGGTGGGGGTGACGCGCTGCTCGCGGCGCGAGGTGTGCGAGCGCGCGACGGCGAGGTCGATCGAGGTCGCGGTGGCCAGGCGCTGCGCGGCCTCCATGAAGGCCTGGGCCTCGTGCGGGTTGGTGGTGGACTCGGCCTGGCGGAGCAGACCGCCGATCCGGGCCAGCATCTTCTCGGAACTCACCCGGACGAGCGTAGACCGCGGCACCGACGCGCGGCCGGGCCTATCGCGGGCCGTCGAGCTCGAAGTACAGCGCGTCGGACCAGTAGCCCAGTCCGAGCTCGCGGAGGGGTTCCTCGATGCTCTCCTGCGACGGCGTGAACAGCCGCCGCCAGAAGCTCGGCTTGGTGGGCGCGAGCCCGGCAAGCGCGGCCTCCATCTCGGCGTCGATGTCGGCAAGCCCGGCCACCAGTGCCGAGCCCTGGTCGGCGAACGGCTCGTCGTCCATCGCGAAGATCTCGCCGCATTCGAGGACGAAGTGGTCGTCGGGGTCGGTGTGGGCGCGCAGGAAGCGCAGCGCGTCCTCGGCCATCGTGCCGATACCCGGGTGGTCGATGCGGCTCAGGAACTTTTCGAGCCGGGCGATGCCGGGGCCGCAGCGCGCGGTGACCGCGATCAGGCCGGGGGTGTCGTCCCAGATGATCGACTGGCGGGTGCAGGGGTCCACGGAGACGAGGATCCGGGGGACCAGCGGAATCGCGTACGACCACTCGGAGATGCCGGCGAGACGCCGGGTGCCGGTCGCGGGCGGATCCGTCTGTGGGTCAAGGGGAGTGGTGTAGAGGTACGTGCGGTTGGCCACGCCGCCTCCTGTCTGTGTGCGGGATCGGGCGACCGGCCGAGTGTAGGTGTCGCCGGTGACAGGGTCGGTCGGCTGCGTTCTCCACAGGCCGGGATCCGTCCACAGATACCGGGAAATCGGCCGTCGCCGGGCGCGATTCGTCTCGGCCGCGGTGCAGGGTCTGGTCATGGCACGAAACCTGGAGCTGGGGGCATGGGGTGAGGAGTTGGCCGCGGGCCACCTCGCCCGAGCGGGCCTGACGATCCTCGCCCGGAACTGGCGGTGCCGCTACGGCGAGCTGGATCTCATCGCCCGGGAGGGGGACGCGGTCGTCTTCGTCGAGGTGAAGACGCGATCGGGCCGGGGCTACGGCACGCCCGCCGAGGCGGTGACGTTCGCGAAGCAGGGCCGGATCCGCCGGCTGGCCGGGTTGTGGCTGGCCGAGCAGCCACACGGCTGGCGGCACGTGCGCTTCGACGTGGTCGCCGTCGTCGTGGAGTCCGGCCGGGATCCGGTGCTCGAGCACCTGCGCGCGGTGTTCTGATGGCGCTCGGGCGGGCCTACGCGGTGGCGGTGCGCGGCGTCGACGGTCAGCTGGTGGAGATCGAGGCGGACATCGGCCGCGGGCTGCCCGGGGTGCACCTGGTCGGGCTGCCCGACACCGCGCTACAGGAATCGCGGGACCGGGTGCGCGCCGCGGTCACCAACTCCGGTGAGCGATGGCCGGATTCGCGGGTGATCCTGGCGCTCTCGCCCGCGACCCTGCCGAAGGGTGGCAGCGGCTTCGACCTCGCACTGGCCTGCGCGGTCCTGGTCGCGGACGGACGGGTGCCGAGCACGGACCTGGACAAGGCGGTGCTGCTCGGCGAGCTCGCCCTGGACGGCCGGCTGCGCGGGGTCCGCGGCGTGCTGCCCGCGGTGCTGGCGGCCAAGTCCGCGGGACGACCCAGCGTGGTGGTGCCGTACCCGGCGCTGGCCGAGGCCGGTCTGGTGGACGGCATCGAGGTCTGGGGCGCGCGGAACCTACGGGAGGTGATCGAGTGGCTGCGCGGGGAGCTGGTGCTGCCGGGGCCTGCCCCGCTGGAGGTGCCGCCCGAGCGGACGACGGCCGACCTCAGCGACGTGGCGGGCCAGGGGGAAGCGCGCCTGGCACTGGAGGTGGCGGCTGCGGGGGCACACCACCTGATGCTGACCGGTCCGCCCGGTATCGGGAAGACGATGCTGGCGCAACGTCTTCCGGGGGTGCTGCCGCCGCTGAGCGAGCAGGAGGCGCTCGAGGTGACCGCGATCCATTCGGTGGCGGGACTGATCACCAGCGAGCGGCCGCTGATCACCGAACCGCCGTTCGTCGCCCCGCACCACACCTGCTCGATCAGCGCGCTGGTCGGCGGCGGGTCCGGGATGGCAAGGCCGGGCGCGGTGAGCCGGGCGCACCGGGGCGTGCTCTTCCTTGACGAGTGCGCCGAGTTGGGCGTCAAGGCGCTGGAGGCACTGCGCACCCCGCTCGAGGACGGTGAGGTCCGGATCGCGCGGCGGGACGGGGTGGCCTGCTATCCGGCGCGGTTCCAGCTGGTGTTGGCGGCGAATCCGTGTCCGTGCGCGCCGCCCCGCACCGAGGACTGCGTCTGCGCGCCGACCGCGCGCAGGCGCTACCTGGGGAAGCTGTCGGGTCCGCTGCTCGACCGGGTGGATCTGCGGGTGAGCATGCAGCCGCTCTCGGTCGGCGCACTGAACGGTGAGGCCGCCGAGTCGACGGCGGAGGTTCGCGCGCGGGTGGCGGCAGCCCGGGCGACGGCGGTCGAGCGGTGGCGTGAGTTCGGCTGGCGGACCAACGCGGAGGTGCCGGGCCCGGCTCTGCGGCAACGGTTCCGGATCTCTCGTGGGGCACTCCGCCCGCTGGAGGGGGCGCTGCGGGAGGGGCAGATCACCGCCCGCGGCGCCGACCGCGCGCTCAGGGTCGCGTGGACGCTCGCGGACCTGTCCGGCCTGGCGTTGCCAGGGGAGGACCAGGTGGGGTGTGCGCTGGGCTACCGGGATCGGCGGGGCGAATGAGTGCGCGACGGGAGGCCTGGGCGTATCTGTCGCAGGTGGCGCAGGGTCCGTGTGCCCCGCTGGTGGAACTGGTCGAGGCGGTGGGGCCGTTGGAGGCGGCGCGGGCGGTGCGCGGGGCGGAGTTGCCGGAGGCGCTGCGGACGCGGACGGAGGCGCGCAGGCACATCGACTCCGCGGCTCGCGATCTCGACCTCGTCGGGCGGCTCGGCGGCAGGCTGCTCACGCCGGACGACGAGGACTGGCCGGCGTGGCGGCTGCTGGCCTTCGACGGCCTCGACTCGCGGCGCGAGCGGGAGTCGGCGCCGCCGTTGGCGCTGTGGGTGTTGGGGGAGCGGCCGCTGGCCGAGCTGACCGATCGGGCGGTCGCGGTGGTCGGGACCCGGGCCGCCAGCGGCTACGGCGAGCACGTGACCGGGCAGTTCGTCGACGACCTCGCGGGCCGGGGCTGGACAGTCGTTTCGGGAGGTGCGTACGGGATCGACGGTGCTGCGCACCGCGCCGCCCTGGCCGCGGGTGGTGCGACGGTGGCGGTGCTGGCGTGCGGGGTGGACCGGGCCTATCCGGCGGGGCACGCGCGGTTGCTGCGCGAGATCGCCAGGGAGGGGGCGGTCGTCAGTGAATATGCGCCGGGCACGCCTCCGGCCCGGCACCGCTTCCTGGCCCGCAACCGACTGGTCGCCGCGCTCGCGGACGCTGTGCTGGTGGTTGAGGCGGGGGCGCGCAGCGGGGCGCGTAACACCGCGACGTGGGCGTCGCGGTTGGGCCGTCCGGTCCTGGCGGTGCCCGGCCCGGTGACCTCGGCGTCCTCGGTGGGGTGCCACCGGATGATCCGGGAGGGTGAGGCGCTGCTCGCGGCGCGGGCCGCCGATGTGGTGGAGGCGGCCGGGCCGGTGGGGGTGGCAGGCGAGGACGGCGGCCCGGTGCGCGCGCTCGACGGTCTCTCCGCCAAGGCGGCGTTGGTGTACGACGCGCTGCCCGCATCGGGGTCGGTGGGCGTCCGCGAGCTGTCGGAGGGCTCGGGGCTGCCGATCGGATCGGTGCGGGGCGCGTTGCCGGTGCTGGAGCTGGCAGGGCTGGTCGGCTCGGACGGGACGGGGTGGTTCAGGCGCGGGTGAAATCGGGAGAAAGAGTTACGAATCCGCGGGTTCCGGCCATCGTGGCAGGCCCGGAGGGTTCGGGACTCAGGCTGCTGGGCACCGGCTAGTACGCGGACTGCCAACGATCCTTTCCGTCGCTGGCGACATCGCACACCATTGATTGCCCTTCGTGGTGACACCAGTCGCTCCTGGAGTGGAGCAGAACGACCCCGGGTGAACTGTTCCTCCGGATCGCTCCACTGCTGGAGGCGAGTAGACCGGTGCGGGCGCAGGTGCCACCGTTGTCGTGGGAGGGGAGAATAGCGGTGCAGGAGCTGGCGGCTGGTTTCTCGGGACCCACGTCGATCCGCAGAGTCTGTCGCCCTCGAGCCCCATCGACTCCCGCCAGTCCGAGTCGCTGCACGAGGCTTCGAGTGACAGTGTGGGTTCGATGGTGATCGGCCGCTGCGTCGTGGACTCGACAACCGGTGAAACCGGTACCGTGGCCGGCTGCGATGAGGGCGGAACCGTCCTCGTTGTTGTCGTTGCGCGCGGCGTCGAGGAAACCGGTTGAACCGTAGCGGTAACCGTCGTTCCGGCATCGGATCCGGTATCACCGCCGTCGGTCATTGCCCCGAATGCGATGAACGCAACCACAGCCGCACCGACCAGCCAAGGCCAATTTTGATGCTTCTTCTTGGCCCCATTACCGGCCACACGCGGACGCGCCTGGTCGGTCCATCTCTCGCCGTCCCAGTAGCGCTCACTTGCGCTTGGATCGTATGGGTCCGAGTGCCAGCCAGCGGGAGGGAGCATTCCAAGTCCGTCTCTTGAGGGTCAAGCTCAGTGATTGCTCGGAGAGTTTGACAGACCGAACGGTACGGGTCGGCAGTCCCCTGAAACTGCTGTCGTTCAGTCAGACGACACCGCCTGAGCTGAGGTTATCCAGTTGCACGAGCGGTTGGGGGGCGGGTGTGCCGATCGAGTCGGTGTGGGGCGCGCTGTCGGTGCTGGAGCTGGTGGGATCGGACGAGACGATGGTTCAGGCGGGGATGACGCTGTGACTTGACCCTGCCCCTGGGGCAGGCTTGCAGAATGGTCGGCATGACGAGCACCGAGACCCCGAGCGACGCCCGAAGGCGCGGTGATCGGTGATGCTCACGGTCGGCGAACTCGCATCACTGGCGGGCACCACTGTGAAGACCGTGCGGCACTACCACGCCCGTGGCCTGCTCGTGGAGCCCCCGCGGGAGGCGAACGGGTACCGCCGCTACGGCGCGCAGGACCTGGTCCAGCTCAGCCGCATCCGCAGGCTTCGCGACCTCGGACTGTCCATCGCCCAGATCGGCGATCTGCTCGATGGCGAGACCGGCGGCATCCACCAGGCGCTCGACGCGCTGGACGATGAACTGGCCGAGCAGTCCCGGCTCATCGCGCTCCGCCGCCGCACCATAGCGGACCTGCGAGGAAGCCTCGATCCGGAGCTGCCCGACGAGTTCGCGAAGGTGATGTCGGAGTACCTCGCCGCGGGGGTGTCGCCGGAATGGGTCGCGCAGGAGAAGGAGTTCCTGCTGCTCGTGCTCGCAGTCTCGGCCGGGAGTCCCGACGTGAGCGAGCGGCTGCTCAGTATCCACCGGCGGGTGCTCGCACAACCCCATCGGGCGCGCGGCGTCGATCTTATCGGCCGGGTTTCGCGGCTAGGGGACGACGCCGGCGCCGCCGAGATCGAAGCGCTCGCAACGGACTACTGCGCCTTCATGGCGGAGGTGCTGCCCGACCAGATGCGTCCCAGTGAGGTCCCGTACATCA
Organism: Rhodococcus sp. PvR099; assembly: GCF_017833315.1. Classification (NCBI taxonomy): domain Bacteria; kingdom Bacillati; phylum Actinomycetota; class Actinomycetes; order Mycobacteriales; family Nocardiaceae; genus Rhodococcus; species Rhodococcus sp. PvR099. Next base: position 243,173 of record NZ_JAFIBV010000001.1, read on the forward strand.
GGGACGACGAGCGGATGGCCGCCCTGATGGATGAGCACCGCTTCAACAACGCCTCATCCGGTTACGCGAGGTTCGTCCGGGCGGTGGCCGCCCGGCTCGCCGACGGCGCCTAGCGCCGCACACCACCGATTCACCCATTCATGCCCGCGTTACTTGCGGGTCCATCTGTCATGCCCGAATTCAGGAGGTACACGCGCATGCGAAAACTGACAGTCATCACGGCCGCGGCGGCAGCGGTGGGCGCCATGCTCGCCGGATGCGCTCAGCCCCAGGCGGATCCGGAGGCCACAGGCCCGCTATCGAGCGCGTCGGCCGCCGACCTCGACCGCTACTACCGGCAGCCCGTCTCGTGGGCGGCCTGCGCCGACGAGCAACTCGCGGCGACCGGCAGCGAGTGCGCCACTGTCGACGTCCCGCTCGACTACCGGGATCCGCAGGGCGCGACCATCGAACTCGCGATCTCCCGGATGGCGTCCACCGACCCCGACAGCAGGCGCGGCATCCTCCTGACCAACCCCGGTGGACCGGGCGGCCGCGGCCTTGGTATGCCTGCCAACCTGCGCGAAGGGATGACCCCCGACGTGTCCGCCGCTTACGACATCATCGGGATGGACACCCGCGGGCTAGGCGCCAGTACCCCGCTCGACTGTGGGTTGACGGACATGACCTGGTTCCGCTCGACCGGCGCCGGGCGATCGGGGTTCGACGAGAACGTGCAACGGGCCTCGAAGGCCGCCGACCTGTGTTGGGAGAAGTATCCGGATGTGTTGCCGCACATCAACACCGCCAACATCGCCAGGGACCTCGACGTAATTCGCGAGGCACTGGGGGAGGAGACCGCTTCGTACTACGGCTGGTCCTACGGCACCGTGCTGGGCGCGACGTACAGCCAGATGTTTCCGGAGAGGATCGATCGCCTGGTGCTCGACAGCGCGGCCGATCCGGCCAAGTACGGCATCGAGATGTTCCGGGACATGGGCCCGGCCAACGAGAAGGCCATCGACGACTTCGCCGGCTGGGCGGCGCAGCGCGACGACGACTACGGCCTTGGGGCCGCCCCGGCGCAGGTGCGGGCGGGCATCGAGCAACTGATCGCCGACGCGGAGGCGACCCCGATCACGGTGGGGCAGTTCACGCTCGACGACCACACGCTGCCGTTCGTGCTGTACTTCTATGCCACCAGCGACACGGACAACGCCGCCTTCGCGGACGCCCTGGTGCAGCTCCGTCAGTTCGCGGCAGGCAAGCAGGTGACGCCGATGCCGAAACTCGCGGGCCTGCTGCAAGCGATGTTCCGCCCGGAGTCAGGCACGGGACCCGACTACGCGTCGACCCTGGCCATCCTCTGCGGCGACCGCGCGATGCCGACGGACCCGGAGTGGTACTGGCAGAACATCGAACGCGCTCGCGCCGACCAGCCCATCTTCGGATCCGTGCACAATTCCATTACGCCGTGTGCGTTCTGGCGTGGGGAACCGATCGAGCAGGTCGAGATCGGCAATGACACCCCCGCGCTGCAGGTGCAGTCGCTCGGGGACACCAGGACCACTTACGAGGAGGGCCTTGGCATGCACCGGGCAATGCGAGGGTCGAGGCTGGTCACTGTGCCGGGACGCACGCATGCCGTGTTCCCGGACTACCCCAACGATTGCGCGCGCGACGCGGTGAACGACTACCTCAGGGAAGGCACACTGCCGAGCGAAGACGTCGTCTGCGAGGCGTAGCCGGGCGTCAGCCGAACTGCGGGCAGATGTGCTGCCGCGCCGCGTCGTAGGCCCTGGTCTCCTCCTCCAGCGCCTGCTGCTCGGCCGAGGAGTCGCGACCCGCGGCCTTCGCGGCGTCCAGGGCGGACTGCCGGGCACCGATGAGGGCCGCCGTGTATCCCGCCCAGTCGTCCCAGGAGCCGGTCGACACAGCGGCGGGCAGCATCTGCTCGTAGGCCTCGCAGTAGCCGTGGCCCGCGGACACGATGGCGGCGCGTTCGGCGCGCGGGCTCAGCGTGATCGCGCCCGCGGTGATGTCGTCCCAGCGGCTGTCCGCGCAGACGGCGCTCGCGTACCCGGCGTCGCCGCCCTCGGGCACGTTCCGGAAGACCGTGCTCTGTCCGACGCGCTCGACCTGGGCCGGGCGCGAGGCGGCGAACTGGTCCACCAGGTTCTGCTCGACGGAGTCTGTGGTCCCGTCGCCCCTCGGCCGGAGCACGTCGACGAGCTCCTCGGCGGTGGCGTTGGGGAGCGTCGCGTCGACGCATGCCGCCGCCTCCGCCGTTCCGGGCTCGGAGGAGGCCGCCGAGCACCCGCCGAGCAGGACGGCGGTCAGCGGCAGGAGGACGGCGAGCGAACGGATGCGGCGGATGTGTGTCATTGCCCCTCGAGAAAAGACGCGGAAGTCGTTGGCGGCGGGGTTGGTTCACCTCGCCCCGGCGTGGACGGTCGAACGCACACGGCGAATCGGCCAGGCAGCAGTATCTCAGGCCGTGGCCGAACGAGAGGGGAATCACGCCATCCATCTCGAGTCAGCCGGTACTGTGTTAGGTAACGCTAACTAGCGAGAGGTGTCGGAATGGCCAGGCGAATCACCACACTCACGGTCTCGCGCACCGAGCGGCTGACCCCGCACCTGGTGCGCGTCTTCCTCGGCGACCCCGGATTCGAGGAGTTCGTCCCCAACGACTTCACCGACGCCTACGTCAAGCTGATTTTCGGGCCGGACGATGATCAGGTGCTGCGCACCTACACGGTGAGCTCCGTGGACGACGAAAACCGCGAGGTCGCCATCGATTTCGTGGTGCACGGCGACGAGGGAGTGGCCGCACCGTGGGCGGCGTCCGCCCAGCCGGGGGAGAGCGTGCGACTGTACGGGCCCGGCGGGGCCTATGCGCCGCGCGCGGACGCCGACTGGCACCTGCTCGCAGGCGACGAATCGGCCATCCCCGCGGTCGCGGCGGCGGTCGCGGCGCTGCCCGCGGACGCGGTGGCGCGGGTGGTGCTCGAGGTCGCGGGCCCGGACGACGAGGTGCCCCTGCCATCGCCCGCGCCAGTGCAGGTCACCTGGGTGCACCGCGGCGGCGCCGCCGACGAGGTGGGCGACGACCGGGCGGGCGACAACGCGCCGCTGATCGATGCGGTCAAGGCCGTGCCGTGGTTGCCCGGGCAGCCACACGTGTTCATCCACGGCGAGGCGCATGCCGTGATGCACGGTCTGCGCGCCTACATCCGCAAGGAGCGCGGGGTCGCCGCCGAATGGGCGTCGATCTCCGGCTACTGGCGACGCGGCCGCACCGAGGAGGGGTTCCGGGTGTGGAAATCGGAGCTCGCGGCCACCGAGAACCCGGAACGCCCGCGTTAGCCGACGGGGACCGGCGCACCGCGGCGAACCAGACGAATCCCGGTGCCGCTGAGCGTTATCGCGATGATCAGGCCCAGCGCGAGGCCGATGGCGGGGAAGCTGAGCCAGGTCGGTCCGAGGTCGACGTGCCACGGCAGTGATGCGGTGGTGGGATCGCCGGTCGGTGTTCGGTCCAGCGCGAAGGGCTGGCCCAGTTGGGGCGGATGGATGCCGCCGACGAGCGCGACGATCGCGCCGTAGACCAGGCCGCAGATCACGAAGACCGCGAACAACGGTCCTCGGCCGTCGCCCCCGCGGCGGACCAACCGCCAGCCGGACAACCCCACCAGCGCACCGACGGCGGCCAGCATCGTCGCACCGACGGCCGGGAAGATCAGCAGCGCCGGGAGCCACGGCGGGCCGGGGAAGTACATGAACCCGTAGTAGATCGTCCGCACGCCAAGGCGGCCGTTCGGCTCCGTGGGTGAGTAGTCGGCGTACGGGGTCGCGTGGCGCCAACCGATCGCGCCGAGCACCCCCGCGGCCAGCCCGAACACGGCCAGCGCGGCGACCAGTGCCAGGAACCTGCTGCCCGTCCCGTTGCGGTTGCTCACCGGATCATCATCGCGGACACCGGGTCCCAGACGGTGTAGTCGACGCCGGGCGCGTCACGCCGTCGGTCTAGACCCGGGCCGCCGCGACGTCGGCACCCGTGTCCGCCGGCTTTGCCGGCCTGCCAAGGGTGAGCAGCGCCGTCATCGCCGCGACCGCGCAGACCACGATGCCGATCGACATCCCCAGCGCGGACCCGCCGACCAGCGGCGAGATCAGCGCCGCCAGGCCGAACTGGCCCGCGCCCATCAGCGCGGACCCGGTGCCCGCGGCGGCCGTCACCTCGGACTGCCCGAGCGCGGTGGCGTTGCCCATGATGAATCCGAGGCTGGTGGTCACCAGGAACAGCAGGGGCAGCACGACCGCGGTCGCGGTGGCGCCGACGGTCACCTCGAGCAGCAGCAGGGTGCCTGCGATGAGCAGCATCGACACCCCGAACCTCAGCAGCTGGTGGGCGTGGAACCGCCCGATCAGTCTCGTGTTGACGATGCTGCCCGCGACGATGCCGATCGAGTTGACGCCGAACACGATCGAGAACTGACCGGGGGTCAGGCCGAGCACGTCCTGGACCACGAAGGGGGAGGCGGAGATGTAGGAGAACAGCGCGCCGAATCCGAACATGAACGTCAGCGCGTACCCGACGTAGCGGGGGTTGCCGGTCACGTACCGCATGTTGTGCGCGAGAGCCGAGAGTCCGCCGCCGTGCCTTCGTTCGACGGGCAGCGTCTCGGGCACCAGCGTGAGCACGCCGACGAGCATCACCACGGAGGCCGCGGCGAGCACCCAGAAGATGCCGCGCCAGCCGATCGGTCCGAGCAACGCGCCGCCCATCAGTGGGGCCAGCACGGGGGCGACGCCGCCGATGATCATCATGATGCTGAACAGCTTTGCGGCGTTGTCGCCCTTGGCCCGGTCGGCGATCACCGCGCGCGCCAACACGATTCCCGCGCCGCCGCTGAGGCCCTGCAGCAGTCGGGCGCCGATGAGCACCTCCGCCGATGGTGCGAGCGCGCAGGCCACGCCGCTGATCGCGCAGACGATGGTGCCGCCGATGAGCAGCTTGCGCCGCCCCCATACGTCGGAGAGCGGGCCGATGATCAGCTGGCCGATGCCGAGGCCCGCCATGAAGGTGGTCAGGGTGAGCTGGACCGTCGAGGCCGAGGTGCCGAGGTCCTCGCCGAGCGCGGGCAGGCCCGGCAGGTACATGTCCGTCGCGAGCGGCGCGATCGCGGACAGCAGGGCGAGGATCAACAGCATCGGGATCGGAATGGTTCGGCTCACATGAGGGACCCAGCGGCGCGGGTGCTTGATTTATTCCCGTCCGGGGGAGACGGTGCGAACATGAGTTCGCATGCGAAGCGGCAGGAACCGGGCGAGGTGCCAACGCGGTTGGCGTCGCACCTCGACGCCTACGGCGAGTACCTGTCGCTCGAGCGCGGCCGGTCCGAGCACACGGTCCGGGCGTATCTGGCCGATGCGCGGTCGCTGCTCGCGCACGTCGCGGCCGCCTCGCCGGAGGCGGATCTCGAGGACATCGACCTCCGGGCGTTGCGGTCCTGGCTGTCGGCGCAGGCGTCGGCGGGGGTGGCGCGCACCACCCTGGCCCGCCGAACCGCGGCCGCCCGCACGTTCACCTCCTGGCTGACCCGCACCCGCCGGATCCCGCGCGATCCCGGCGTCCGCCTCGTCGCGCCCAAGGCCCACCGCACCCTGCCTGCCGTGTTGCGCCAGGGCCAGGCGGCGGAGGCCATGCAGGCCGCGGAATCCGGTGCGGCGCAGCTCGAACCGATCGCGGTGCGGGACCGGCTTATCGTGGAGTTGCTGTACGCCAGCGGAATCCGGGTCGGGGAGCTGTGCGGCCTCGACCTCGACGACGTCGACCTCGAACGCCGGGTGCTCCTGGTGCTGGGCAAGGGCAACAAGCAGCGCTCGGTGCCGTTCGGGGGACCGGCGGCCGCCGCCGTCGACGCCTGGCTGACGTCGGGACGCCCCGCGCTGGTGAACGAGCGCTCCGGCCGGGCGCTGCTGCTCGGCCGGCGCGGTGGCCGGATCGATCAGCGGCAGGCCAGGAGCGTCGTGCACGAGGTCCTCGAGGCGGTGCCCGGCGCGCCGAGCCTCGGCCCGCACGGGCTGCGGCACTCGGCGGCGACCCACCTGCTCGAGGGCGGCGCCGATCTGCGGGTGGTGCAGGAGTTGCTCGGGCACAGCAGCCTGGCCACCACGCAGCTCTACACCCACGTGTCGGTGGCGCGGTTGCGCGCGGTGCACGATCAGGCGCACCCACGGGCCTGACGGCGGTTACTGCTTCGCGTAGTCGGCGAAGCCCTGCCAGTCCACCAGGATGCAGGCCTCGTCGCCGACCACCCACGCGTCGTGACCGGGCGGGGCGATCATCACGTCGCCGGGACCGAACTCCTGCCGTTCGCCGTCATCCATGACCACGACCATGCGTCCAGAGACGCAGTAGCCCACGTGGGCCGCCTGGCAGCTGTCGGTCTTGGCGATCGGCTTGACGTGGTCGGACCACTTCCAGCCGGGTTCGAAAACCCCACGCCCGACCGCTCCGCCTGCGAGGTCGACCAGATCGATCTTGCCCTTGCCGTCCGCGAACGGGCGGGTCTCCTCGGGTGAATCGAAACTCTTGCGAACCAATCCGGACATGGCTTGCCTCCTGTGGTTGCCTGTCACCGATGTTTCTCCCCGGCGGGGGGGCGATGTCCAGGCTCCACTTGGTAGCCTCGCCCAGACTGCTGCGGGTCGAACCCGCAGATCTGCCACACATTCGGGGGAATTGTGAACCGCGATCATTCGACGCCGGCCTGGCTGCAGGGAGCCGCCGCGCCCGCGGAGGAGCCGGCCTGGACGGATCGGAGTGCGCCGCCCGCCGCCGTGCCCGCGTGGTCGACAGCCGCCCCCGCCGCACCAGCGGCGCCCGCTGTGCCGGCCGCCTGCCCTCAGGAAACGTGGACCGGGCCCAACCGCGCCGTCGAACCCGACTGGGCACAGCCCGAACCCGCCCCGGTCGAGCAGACCTGGACCGAGCCGATCCGCCCACCGGCGCCGCCGCACCAGCCCACCAACCGGGACCTGGTCGCCGGGGCGCTGCTCAAGCGGCCGCGACGTGCCCCCGATGCCGGCTGGCGCGCTGCCGTGCACCGCATCTCCGGCGGGGTCATCAACCCCGGTCAGTCCGGCGAGGAACAGCGACTGCAGGCGCTTGTCGAGCGGATCAACCAGCCGATCCGAGGTGACTACCGGATCGCGTTCCTCTCGCTCAAGGGCGGAGTCGGCAAGACCACCACCACGGTCGGGCTCGGTTCGACCTTCGCCTCGATGCGCGGGGACCAGGTGATCGCGGTGGACGCGAACCCGGACATGGGCACCCTGGCGACCCGGGTCCCGCTGCAGACCGCCTCGACGGTGCGCGATCTGCTCGCCGACGCGCCGAACCTGCGCCGCTACTCCGATGTACGCAGGCACACCTCGCAGGCCGAGAGTCGGCTGGAGGTGCTGGCCAGCGAACAGGATCCGGCCATGTCGGAGGCGTTCAGCGAGGCCGACTACCGGTCGGTCATCGACATCCTGCAGGTGTACTACAACATCATCCTCACCGACTGCGGCACCGGCATCATGCACTCGGCGATGAACGGCGTTCTGCAGCTTGCCAATTCGCTCGTGCTGGTGAGCTCACCCGCGATCGACGGTGCCCGCAGCGCCGCGGCCACCCTGGACTGGCTGCAACATCACGGCTACGGGCACCTGGTCGAACGGACGGTCGTGGTGATCAGTTCGGCCCGGCCGGGCGCGTCGACGATCGATCTCGACGAGTTGAGCAGGCACTTCCTCGCCCGGTGCCGGGCCGTGCAGGTGGTGCCCTTCGACGAGCACCTGGCCGAGGGCGCCGAGATCGACCTCAACCTGCTCCGGCCCGCCACCCGACGGGCCTTCGTCGAGCTCGCGGCGATGGTCGCCGACGACTTCCCGGCTTCCTCGGGCAGGCATGCCGTCGCCGAGTGGAGCTAGTTCCGCCTGCCCTCCGCGCCCAGCGGCTTGAGCCGGACCGGCGCCGTGCGCACCAGGCCGAGCGGGTCGAGGTACTCGCGGCCCCGCCGCAGCCCCCAGTGCAGGCACGTCCCGCACCCGGGATGTCCGGGCTCCAGGGTGCCGAGCGGCGTTCCGCGCCCCACCCGCCCGCCGACGGCGACCGCCGCGCGGACCGGCTCGTAGGTGGTCCGCAGCCCGCCGGGGTGATCGATCGAGACCACCGGCTTGCCCGCCACCACGCCCGCGAACGCCACCACCCCCTCGCCCGCCGCGAGCACCGCCTGGCCGGGGCTGCCGACCAGGTCGACGCCGCGGTGCCCGGGCAGCCAGTCGTGTTCGGGTGGGTCGAAGGCCCGCGCGAGCGCCGGGCGCGGACGCAGCGGCCAGGAGTAGCCGTCGGGCGCGGCCGTGCTCGGTGACGGACCACCGAGCAGGACGATCGCGCACAATCCGAGAACGGTCAGGATCCGCATCACTTCACCCTGGGCCACGCCGGGTCGCCGCCGGGGCCGCGTCGGGCGATCTGTGGACAGATCGGCTGTCCACAGCGCTGGTTATGACCTGCTGGTGTCAGCCCGTACACTGTCCATGCGGTCTGTGCACGCACAGTCCGACTTCGCGCGCCCGCGCATGAACAGCGGCCTCCGGCTGGTCCTGCACTCGTGCAGGTCCGGGGGCTGGCGGGCGCCAGGGCAGGGATCACCGATCGCCTGCGTCAACCGGCTATGAAAGAGGTACACAGCCATGGCTGTCGTAACCATGAAGCAGATGCTCGACAGTGGTACCCACTTCGGGCACCAGACCCGTCGCTGGAACCCGAAGATGAAGCGTTTCATCCTCACGGACCGCAACGGCATCTACATCATCGACCTGCAGCAGACCCTCACGTACATCGACAAGGCGTACGAGTTCGTCAAGGAGACCGTTGCCCACGGCGGCACCGTCCTCTTCGTCGGCACCAAGAAGCAGGCGCAGGAGTCCATCGCCGAAGAGGCGACCCGCGTGGGCATGCCCTACGTGAACCAGCGCTGGCTCGGCGGCATGCTGACCAACTTCACCACCGTCCACAAGCGTCTGCTGCGTCTCAAGGATCTCGAGGCGATGGAGCAGACCGGTGGCTTCGAGGGTCGCACCAAGAAGGAAATCCTCATGCTCACGCGTGAGATGACCAAGCTCGACCGCACCCTCGGTGGCATCCGGGACATGGCCAAGGTCCCGTCGGCCATCTGGGTCGTCGACACCAACAAGGAGCACCTCGCGGTCTCCGAGGCCCGCAAGCTGAACATCCCGGTCATCGCGATCCTGGACACCAACTGCGATCCCGACCTGGTCGACTACCCGATCCCGGGTAACGACGACGCGATCCGCTCCGCCGCTCTGCTGACCAAGGTCGTCGCCTCCGCGGTGGCCGAGGGCCTGCAGGCCCGCGCGGGCCGCGGTTCCGCGGACGACGCGAAGCCCGAGGCCGGCGCCGAGCCGCTCGCCGAGTGGGAGCAGGAGCTGCTCTCGCAGGCCGCCCCCGCCGCCGAGGCGGAGGCAGCAGCCGAGGCTCCCGCAGCTGAGGCTCCCGCAGCCGAGGCGACCGAGGCTCCCGCAGCCGAGGCCCCGCAGGCCTAGTGACTCGGCCCTGACCTTCCAAGGTCAGGGCCGCTTCACTTCATGCTCCACCCCAGGCATCGAATCTCACTCAAGGAGGCTCGCCCCCAATGGCGAACTACACCGCCGCTGACGTGAAGCGGCTCCGCGAGCTCACCGGCTCCGGAATGATGGATTGCAAGAACGCGCTTGCCGAGACGGACGGCGACTTCGACAAGGCCGTCGAGCTGCTCCGCATCAAGGGCGCCAAGGACGTGGGCAAGCGCGCCGAGCGCACCACGGCCGAGGGCCTGGTCGTCGCCAAGGACGGCGTCATGGTCGAGCTCAACTGCGAGACCGACTTCGTCGCCAAGAACGCCGAGTTCCAGGAGCTCGCGGACAAGGTCGTCACCGCGGCCGCCGCCGCCAAGCCTGCCGACCTCGACGCACTCAAGGCCGCCTCCGCGGGCGACCAGACCGCTGACGAGCTCGTCGCGGCGCTGTCCGCGAAGATCGGCGAGAAGCTCGAGCTGCGTCGCGTCGTCGCGTTCGACGGCCCGGTCGCGACCTACCTGCACAAGCGCAGTGCCGACCTGCCGCCCGCCGTCGGCGTCCTGGTCGAGTACCAGGGCGAGGGCGACGCCGCTGCGGAGGCCGCTCGCGCCGCCGCCATGCAGGTCGCCGCGCTCAAGGCGAAGTACGTCACCCGTGACGAGGTCCCCGCGGAGATCGTCGAGGCCGAGCGCCGCGTCGCCGAGGAGACCGCCAAGGAGGAGGGCAAGCCCGAGGCTGCACTCCCCAAGATCGTCGAGGGCCGTGTCAACGGCTTCTTCAAGGATGTCGTGCTCACCGAGCAGTCGTCCGTCACCGACTCGAAGAAGACCGTCAAGGCCCTTCTCGACGAGGCCGGCGTGACCATCACCCGCTTCGCGCGGTTCGAGGTCGGCGCCAGCTAGACGGCACCAGCTCCACCGAAAGGCCCCGCCCCGGTTTCCGGGTGCGGGGCCTTTCTGCGTGTGCCGCGCGCGTCGTCGGCCCCGGGCGCCGTTCGCGGGGGTGGATAAGGCAGGATGGAGTGGTCATCTGTGGCCAGAACACCGGGTGGCCCATTCATGCTGGCCACACACCGCCCAGCGCGGCACCGACGATCGAGGAGAGCCATGACCGAACCCGCACCGACCGATTCCGCGCCCCGACGGGACGGCTTCAAGCGCGTCCTCCTCAAGCTCGGTGGCGAGATGTTCGGTGGTGGCGAGGTCGGACTGGACCCCGACGTGGTGCAGACCGTGGCTGAGCAGATCGCCGATGTCGTCAACTCCGGCGTGCAGGTCGCGGTCGTCATCGGCGGCGGCAACTTCTTCCGCGGCGCCGAACTGCAGCAGCGCGGCATGGACCGGTCCCGGTCCGACTACATGGGCATGCTCGGCACCGTGATGAACTGCCTTGCGCTGCAGGACTTCCTCGAGAAGCAGGGCGTCGCCACCCGCGTGCAGACCGCCATCACCATGGGCCAGGTCGCCGAGCCGTACCTGCCGCTGCGGGCGCGCAGGCACCTCGAGAAGGGCCGCGTCGTCATCTTCGGTGCCGGCATGGGCATGCCGTACTTCTCCACCGACACGACGGCCGCGCAGCGCGCCCTCGAGATCGGGGCAGAGGTCGTGCTGATGGCCAAGGCCGTCGACGGCGTCTACACCGCGGATCCGCGCGAGGACCCGGACGCGACCATGTACACCGACATCACCCACCGCGAGGTCATCGAGCAGGGACTGAAGGTGGCCGACGCCACCGCGTTCAGCCTGTGCATGGACAACCAGATGCCGATGTTGGTGTTCAACCTGCTCACCGAGGGGAACATCGCGCGCGCGGTGGCCGGTGAGAAGATCGGAACACTCGTCAAGTCATGAACCATCCCACCGCACCCGCCGAGCCTGGAGGAACACCGTGATTGATGAAGCTCTCTTCGACGCCGAGGAGAAGATGGAGAAGGCCGTCGCGGTGGCCAAGGAGGACCTCGGCGGAATCCGCACCGGCCGGGCGAACCCGGGCATGTTCAACCGGATCGTGATCGAGTACTACGGGTCGATCACGCCGATCACCCAGCTGGCGAGCATCAACGTGCCCGAGGCGCGGATGGTCATCATCAAGCCCTACGAGGCCGCGCAGCTCGGTCCGATCGAGACCGCGATCCGCAACTCGGACCTGGGGCTCAACCCCAGCAACGACGGCAGCATCATCCGCATCTCGGTGCCGCAGCTGACCGAGGAACGTCGCCGCGAGTTCGTCAAGCAGGCGAAGGGCAAGGGCGAGGACGCCAAGGTCTCCATCCGCAACGTCCGCCGCAAGGCGATGGACGAGCTCTCGCGCATCCAGAAGGACGGCGACGCGGGCGAGGACGAGGTCGGGCGCGCCGAGAAGGAACTCGACAAGACCACCGCCAAGTATGTGGCGCACATCGACGAACTTGTGAAGCACAAGGAAGCTGAATTGCTGGAGGTTTAGTGTCAACCGAAGGCTCGGCGCCCCAGGGCGCCGCCGCGGCCGTGAACGCCAAGGCAGGACGCGACCTGCCCGCGGCGATCGGGGTCGGCGTTGGACTCGGGGCGATGCTCGTCGTCGCGCTGCTCTACGTCCCGAACCTGTTCTTCGCCATCGTGGCGGCCGCCATGGCCGTCGCGACGTGGGAGGTCACCAAGCGGCTGCGCGAGGGCGGGATCGCGGTCCCGTTCGTCCCGCTGCTGCTCGGTGGGCAGGCCACGATCTGGCTGGGCTGGCCGTACGGCACCACCGGCGTACTCGGTGGGTTCGCAGGCACAGTGCTCGTGTGCATGGTGTGGCGACTGCTGCAGGGCGGGCTGAAGGCCACCCCGCAGAACTTCCTCCGCGACACCGGTGTCGCGGTCTTCGTCGCCGCGTGGATCCCGCTGCTTGCCTCGTTCGCGACGCTGATGGTGCGTCAGGAGGACGGTCCGGGACGGATCTTCTGCCTGATCATCGGGGTGGTGTGCTCCGACGTCGGCGGCTACGCGGCGGGTGTGCTGTTCGGCAAGCACCCGATGGTGCCCGCGATCAGCCCGAAGAAGTCCTGGGAGGGCTTCGCCGGTTCCCTGCTCTTCTGTGTGATCGGCTCGGTCCTCACCGTCACCCTCATCCTCGATGCCGACGCGGTGGTCGGTGTGGTGCTCGGCGTCGTGCTGGTCCTGGTGGCCACCACCGGCGACCTGATCGAGTCGCAGGTCAAGCGCGAGCTCGGCATCAAGGACATGGGCACGCTGCTGCCAGGGCACGGCGGGATCATGGACCGGCTGGACTCGCTGCTGCCGTCCGCGTTCGTCACCTGGCTGGTGTTCACCGCGCTGCTGTGACCGTGCGAGCGCAGTCGTGACGGCACCGATCCCGAGCCCCAACATCTGGCACTGGCCGGACGTCTACGAGGTGGAGAACCGCGCCCAGGACGCCGACGGCGCCGTCTTCGCGGAGTTGCGGCGGGTCGCGGACTGGGCCGGGCGCGACGTGCTGGACCTCGGCTGCGGCACCGGTTTCCACCTACCGGTTTTCGCGGCGGGGGCCCGGTCGGTGGTCGGCGTCGAGCCGCACCCACCGCTGGTCGACCGGGCGCGCAGGCGCACGGCGGGACTCGACACCGTCACGGTGCTGGCGGGCTCCGCCGAGCGGATCCCGCTGCCCGAGAACTCCGTGGACATCGTGCACGCGCGGACCGCGTACTTCTTCGGCGCGGGCTGCGGGCCGGGCATCATCGAATCAATGCGGGTCCTGCGGCCAGGGGGAGTGCTCGCGGTGGTCGACCTGGACGCCACCGTCGGCCCGTACGGCGAGTGGATGCGCACGGACCTGCCGCACTACGACCCGGCCGGGGTCGAGTCCTTCTTCGCCGCACAGGGATTCGAGCTCTCGCGGGTGCGGACCCGGTGGGAGTTCGACAGCAGGGGGTCCCTGCGCGCCGTGCTCGGGATCGAGTTCAGCGGAAAGATCGCGCAGCGCGCCTATGCGCAGACCCCGGGACTGTCGCTCGAGGTCGGCTACCGGATCCACACCAGGCGCGCGCCCGCCGGATTGCTGTATTGAGTCGATCCGCCTGCCCGAGACCGCCGGGCGGGGGCATGATGGCCCGATGGCTGAGCTGACCGATTATCTGGCGACGCTCGACGAACCCGAGCGGTCGTTGCTCGACGGCATCCGGGTGCGCGTGCTGGAACTGGCCCCCGACGCGACCGAGGGCGTGAGCTACGGCATGCCGGCGTTGCGCTACCGGGACAAGCCGCTGCTCGCCGTGCGCGCCGCGGCCACGCACCTGTCGGTGTTCCCGTTCAGCGCGGCGGTCGTCGAGGCGGTCGCGCCCGAGCTGGGCGGCTACTCGCTCTCGAAGGGCACGATCAGGTTCACCGCGGACCGGCCGCTGCCGCCGCAGGTGCTCACCCGCATCATCGCCCTGCGCCGCGAGGAGATCGATGCCGCGCGCTGACCGGTTCGCGACCCAACCGATCCCCTCCACCAACGAGCTGTGAGGGCCACTCCGGGAGATTCCCCGGTGTGACCCTGACAGCTCGTGGATGGTTCAGAGGCGACGCTCGCGGCGGTAGAGCGAGCGCGCCCATGCGTATCCGGCGACGCCGATCGCCACGGTCCAGCCGACGGCCTGCGCAACCACCGCTCCCTCGAGCCCCGCGCCGCCGGCGAGCAGCCCGCGCACGGTCTCGATGATCGGCGTGAACGGCTGGTACTCCGCAAACCAGCGCACCGCCGTCGGCATGGTCTCGACCGGCACGAACCCGCTACCGAGGAAGGGCAGCAGCAGCAGGATCATCGGGGTATTGCTGGCCGTCTCCACGCTGCGAGCGTTCAGCCCCATGGCGACGCACAGCCAGCTGAGGGCGAGGCCCAGCAGCACGAACAGACCCAGGAGCGCGGCCCAGTCGAGCACGTCGGCGTCGGGACGGTAGCCCATCGCGAGTGCGGCGCCGAGCACGAGGACGAGCGCTGCCAGCGACTGGAGCACCGTGCCGAGCACCTGCCCGGAGAGCACGGACCCCGGCGAGATCGCCATGGTCTTGAACCGCGCCATGATCCCGCTCGCGGCGTCCATGGCGGCGCTGATGGCCACGGACTGTCCCGCGCCGACGATGGTGAGGATGAACAGGGTGGGCGTGATGTAGTCCAGGTACGCCGCTCGCCCGTCGGCACCGGGGGCGACCCCTGGCATGACGCCTGCGCCGAGGGCGCCGCCGAAGATGTACACGAACAGCACGAGCATCACCAGCGGGCCGGCGACGAGGAACATGGTGAGCCCCGGGTAGCGCACCGCGCGAAGGAGGTTGCGCCGCAGCATGGTGAGGACATCCGTCGCCGGGCGCGAGCGCAGGGTGGCGGGAGCGGTGGTGGCGATGGTGGTCATCGGACGTTCTCCTCGGTGGTGGCGGGGTCGTTCTCGGTCTCGGTGGGGGGCTCGGTGAGGGCGAGGAACACGTCGTCGAGCGAGCCGGTGTCGTGCGCGGCCTTGAGTTCGGCGGGCGTCCCCTCGGCGACGATGCGGCCTTCGTTCAGAACGGCGACCGAGTCGGCGAGCTTGTCGGCCTCCTCGAGGTACTGCGTGGTGAGCAGGATCGTGGTGCCCGCGGCGACGAGCGTCCGCACCTCGTCCCACAGGACTCGACGGCTGCGCGGGTCGAGGCCCGTCGTCGGCTCGTCGAGGAACACCACGGACGGTGCGCCGACGAGCGTCATCGCGAGGTCGAGCTTGCGTTTCATGCCGCCGGAGAAGGTCGCCACGGGCTTGCGCGCGGCGTCGGCGAGGTCGAAGCGCTCGAGCAGGTCGGTGATCCGGCGGCGTCCCTCGGTGCGGCCGAGGTGGTTGAGGTCGGCCATGAGCCGCAGGTTCTCGGTGGCGTTGAGCAGCTCGTCGACGGCGGTGATCTGGCCGGTCACGCCGATGGACGCGCGCACCGCCTCGGGCTCACTCGCCACGTCGTGGCCCGCGACGCGGACCGTGCCCGAGTCGGCGGCGAGCAAGGTGGACATCACGCCGACGGCGGTGGTCTTGCCTGCCCCGTTGGGGCCGAGCAGGGCGGTCACGGAGCCGGCAGGGACGATCAGGTCGACGCCGTCGAGCACGAGCTGCTCGCCTGCCTTCGACCGGTACGACTTGCGCAGACCGGCGACCTCGATCGCGGGACCGCGGACGGTGGTGGTCATGGGTTCTCCTTCGATGGTGGGTTGTTGGGGCTCGGTTCAGGCGTGCGGACGTCGGACGACGATGTCGCCGTAGGTGCTGCTGATTCGTGCCTCGACGGTCCTGTCGTTCTCGTCGGGGCCCGTGGCGTCGTGCAGGAGGTTGCGGACCTTGCCGTGCTGCGCGGTGGCGTCGAGCCAGGCGGCCGTGCCCTCGGGCACCCCGACCTCGATCGCGCCGGTCGAGCTCTCGAGCTGGACCCGGCCGCTGATGGCCTGCTCGACGCGGATGTTTCCGTGCGCGGACCGGGCAGTGGTGTCACCGAGCGACCGCTCGATCGTGATGGGCCCGTGGGCACCGTTCACCCGCAGGATCCCGGTGGACTGGCCGATCTCGGTGGGGCCGTTCGGGTTCTTGATGCTGGCGTCTCCGTCGAGCTCGCGGATGCGCACGCCGCCTGCGGTGACGACGATCTCGCTGGAGCCGAGGGCGCGTCCCACGACGACGGAGCCCGCCGTCGCGCGGAGGTCGAGCCGGCCGGCCTCGTCGATCCGGACGTCGCCCGCGCGGCTCGTGAACGAGCAGGCGCCGAGCCGACCCTGGGCGAACAGGGGGCCGAGCGCGCCGCCCTGCAGGGCGGAACCGGTCGGGAGCTCGATCGTGATGTCGACGGCGGACTTGGTGAGGTATTTCCACCTGGTGTTCGTCTGCACGGTGAGGGTGCCGTCGTGGAAGTCGATGCGGGTCTCCTCGGCGGCCTTGACATCGCCGGACTTGTTCGGGTCGTTGGGGCGGACGGTGACCACGGTGTCGGCGCGATCGCTGGCGACGAGGTTGACGGCGCCTGCGGCGATATCGACGGCGACGGTGATCGATTCTGGGGTCGCGAAAATAGGCATGGTGTGTCCTCGGGGTGTGGTGTCGGCCCCTGTGGGCGGGGCGCGGGTCTGGGGTTCGGGGTGTTAGATCAGCGCACCCAGCCGGTCAGCCGACCGGCGGTGCTGGAGGTGCGTGCTGTTGCGCGGGACGGTGCGGCGGGCTGAACAGCGGCCGCGACCGCGCGCACGAGCCAGGTGTTGAGGGATACGCCCTCACGGGCCGCCGCCGCCTCGACCTGGGCCTTGAGCTGGTCGGGGAGGCGGAGCGTGGTGCGGGACGTGCTGACGTCGTCGGGGTCGAGGGGCGTGGGCAGCGCGGGCTCCGCCGTCGCGGGCTCTGCGTTGTCGAATGCCGAGGCCGGCGGGGGAGTGACGACGAACTCCGGGTCACGGCCCTGGAGGCGCACGTCGACGGACCCGGGGGCGAGCTCGGCCGTGATCTCGTTCGCCGCTGTCGAGAGCGCCTCGAGCAGCACGAGTCGGACGGCGGCGTCGAGCGGGGCGGTCAGGCGGTCGGCGAGCTCACGTGCCTCGTCGCCGCCTGCGGCGGCTGCGGTGGCGAGCTGGTGCTGTAGCTCGTCGACGTATCTTGTCAGGTTCATGACACCACTATGACACCACTCGGGTGTCGGCACAAGGGGTGGGGTGTCACTTCTGGCATCACAGTGGTGTCACTGTGATGCGAAATTGATAAATATGCAGGTCAAGGCGATCTTATGCTCGCGAAGAAGATTTTGGAGATGCGACGCAATGGGGCGTTCTTGGGGAGTTTTGGGCATGACGACGGTGCCTGCGGCCGCGACGACACCACGGGTTGTCGCGGCGACACCACTCGAGCCCGCGCGGATTCACCGAAAAGGCCCAGGTCCCGCGATCGGGACCTGGGCCGTGTTCGGCGAATCGCGGAGCCGGGGCCTAGTCCAGGCCGAACGACCTGGCGAGGTCCGCGACCTTCTTCGCCTTGGCCAGGCGCGGCAGGTCGCTGCCGTCACGCACGTGTTCGCCGTCCTCGCCGAGTTCGGCGATCACATCTCGTGCCCAGACGACATCGTCCTGGCTCGGGCTCAGCGCCCGATTGACCGCGAGGGCCTGATCGGGGTGCATGCAGAGCTTGCCGGTCAGCCCCATGGACGCGGTGAGCGCCGAATCGCGTTGCAGGACGGTCTCGTTCGTGCTGATGGTCGGGCCGTCGATCGGTCCGGTGAGCCGGGCCGCGCGGCTGGCGACGACGAGGCGGGACCGCGGGTACGCCATCGCCATCGGGTCGTCGCTCATGCCGGTGTCGCGGCGGAAGTCGCCGCTGCCGAACGCGAGCCGGAACACCCCGTCCGCCCTGGCGATCTCGGGCGCGGCCTCCAGGCCCATCGCCGATTCGATCAACGCGAGGATGCGGGTGCCCTCGGGCAGCCGGTCCGCGGTCGCGTCGACCTGGTTGCCGCTCTCGGTCTTGGCGAGCATCACCCCGGCCAGGCCGGGAGCCGCCGCGAGGGCCGCGAGGTCGTCGGCCCAGTAGGGCGTGGTGGCGTCGTTGATGCGGACCCAGGCGCTGCCGCCGCGGCTGAGCCACTCGACCACCCGGGCGCGGGCCGCGGGCTTGGCGGGCGGGGACACCGCGTCCTCGAGGTCGAGGATCACCGCGTCCACCCCGGATTCGGCGGGTGGTGTGAAAGCCTCGGGCTTGGTGGCGGGCACCAGCAGCCAGGACCGGGCGAGATCGGGTGGGGCGGCAACCCCTCGACGCTCCGCGTGAATGGTCACAGCAACTCCTCCGATGATCGGGACGACGTCTTTCATCGTCCTCTCGCCGGGGGTGCCGAGCCAGTTTGCGTAAGTAATGTGCGCCGTCGCACAGGCGGGTCAGTGGGTGGTGGAACTGGCCTTCTTCGCCAACCGGCGGATCTGCACGATGCGGACGCCGCCCGCGAGGGCCATGATCAGCGCGCCCGCGATCGCGGCCAGCAACAGGCTCACGCCGAGCGGCAGCGAGAACTCCCAGAAGAACAGCTTGAGCCCGACCTTGTCGAGGTTCTGCAGGATGAACACCAGCAGCAAGATCAGGACCAGGACGCCGATGACCAGGCCGGTCCAGGTGGCGGCTGCCTTGGTATGCCCGAGGCTGGTGTGCCGATCGAGTGCGGCCTGGGCGGGGTCCACCGGCGGCTCGGCGGCGGGCGCCGGCTGGGTCGCACCACGCGGGTCGTCGCTCAGGTCGTCCGGGTTGGGTCCGTCGCTGTGCGCCATGCCCCGATCATTTCGCACCGGATGTGTGATTGCACGCGCATCGCGACGAGAATTCGCATGTCGCGGGTGCCGGATGGGACACTGGAGCACACTATGGCCGTTTCAGTCCCGCTCGTGTTCAACGCTCCGCGTCGCGGCATGCCGCCGACGCACCTCGCCGACCTCGACTCCGAGGGCAGGAAGGCGGCCGTTCAGGAGCTGGGCCTGCCCGGATTCCGGGCGGATCAGCTGGCCCGTCAGTACTACGGCCGGCTCGAGGCCGATCCCGAGAAGATGACGGACCTGCCCGCGTCGGTGCGCGAGAAGGTGAGTGAGGCGCTATTCCCGACGCTGCTCACCGCGGTCAAGCACGTCGCATGCGACGACGGCACCACCCGCAAGACGCTGTGGAAGGCGAACGACGGCACGCTGCTCGAGAGCGTGCTCATGCGCTACCCGGACCGCGCGACGCTGTGCATCTCCAGCCAGGCCGGCTGCGGGATGGCGTGCCCGTTCTGCGCGACCGGCCAGGCCGGACTGACCAGGAACCTCTCCACCGCCGAGATCGTGGATCAGGTCCGCTCGGCGGCCGCGGCGATGCGGGACGGCGACGTCGCGGGTGGCGAGGGCCGGCTCTCGAATGTGGTCTTCATGGGTATGGGGGAGCCGCTCGCGAACTACAAGCGGGTGGTCGCCGCGGTCCGGCGGATCACCTCGCCCGCGCCGGACGGCCTCGGGCTGTCGCAGCGCTCGGTGACCGTGTCGACGGTCGGGCTGGCGCCCGCCATCCGCAAGCTCGCCGACGAGGGGCTGTCGGTGACGCTCGCGGTGTCGCTGCACACCCCGGACGACGAGCTGCGCGACACCCTGGTCCCGGTCAACAACCGCTGGACTGTCGCCGAGGTGCTCGACGCCGCCAAGTACTACGCCGATCAGACCGGTCGCCGGGTGTCGATCGAGTATGCGCTGATCCGGGACATCAACGACCAGCCGTGGCGCGCCGACATGCTCGGCAAGAAGCTGCACAAGGCGCTGGGCTCGCGAGTGCACGTGAACCTGATCCCGTTGAACCCGACACCGGGCAGCAAGTGGGACGCGAGCCCCAAGGACGTCGAGCGTGAGTTCGTGCGCCGGGTCGTCGCGCAGGGCGTGTCCTGCACCGTCCGTGACACCCGCGGCCAGGAGATCGCCGCGGCCTGCGGGCAGCTCGCCGCCGAGAACTGAGCTCGTTCAGCGGAACTGGGTGATCGCGGGGTATCCGCGTTCCTGGCCCTGCGCGGCGAGTGAGGTCAGTGAGGCGAGGATTCGCGGGGTGGACACCCGAATCCACGCGAACTGGCCCAGCAGGAAGACCGCGGTCGCGACGTAGAACCAGCGGGGTTCGTTGACGGCGGCGTTGACGACGAGGCCCGCGGCCAGGATCAGGAACGCCCATGACGAGGATTGCGCGCGGGTACGCTCGGTGATCTCGCTTCCGATCATCGATCCCCACTGCTCCTGGTCGAGGTGCTCGGGGAGGCGGCCGGTGTCGATCGCCGCGAAAAAGGTCCGCATCGTCGCGGTATCGCGATAGCGGCGTCGGCGATGGACGGTGCTGAATGCGATGGCGACCCCGGCGCCCAGCCCGAACGCCAGGCCGAGCACGACCGTGCCGATCCCTACATCGAGGCCGAGGGTGCCGAGAAGCGCCACAGCGAGAGCGCAGGTGATGAAGGCGCACATGGCCCCGACCGCCCACGGCGGTGCGAACCGCAGTGCCCGTAGACAGTTGACGACGCTCATTGGATTCCCCCCGTTCGCGCGCCCCCCGGCGCGCATCGCACCCGGGACACTATCCGAGCCTCGACGCACAACGGCCGCGCGGCTCCGAGGGGAGCGGCGCGGCCGTTGTGGAAAGTGTTTGGCTACCGGGGCTTGCGGCGACGGATGATGTCGCGCACGAGCAGGAACACCATGCCGGCGGAGATTCCGACGAGCCACAGGTCCTCGACCTTGCCCTCGTGGTTGCCGATCGTGTAGACGAGCAGGAAGGCTGCGAAGAACCAGCCAAGGAAGCGGAACAGTCGCGGCGCTTCGCCGCTCCAGCCCCAGGCTGCGGACGGAACTTCTGCCGTGTCGACGTGTGCGGCGACGAGGGGCTCGTTCACGCTGGGATCCAGCTCGGTGGCCACGGTCGATCCTCCTGCTCGTACGGGTGTGCGTGTGCCTGCATATCGTGGCATACGACCGTGCGTCGTACCTAGCTGGGTCGGCGCGCCAGGGGAGCTCGCGTGAACGCGTCGAGGTAGCGGCGCGTGATCAACCGCTGCACCACCCGATTCGCCGGGCCGAAGAGCCGGGTGAGCGCACCGCCGCCGGTCGAAAAGGCGTCGATGACCACCCGCACCCGGCCGTCCTCGCCGAGCTCGATCGCGAAGCGTTCCTCGCCGCGCTCGGGGTGTCCGGGCAGAGTGCCGTAGGCGAAGCCGGACCGCCGCGGCTCGTCTATCCGGTACACCACCCGGCACGGCGCCGTGACGGCCAGCGGACCCGGTCCGAGCCGCAGGATCACGACGGCGCCCTCGACGGCCTCATCGTCGGTGGCCCGCACGCGCAGTCCGGCGCGGCGGTGCATGTCCCACTGCAGCAGTACGCGTTTCGCCCGCTCGAAGTCCTCGACGCCGACTCCGATGACGGCGCTCTCGTGCACGTGGTGGTACCCGTCGGGCAGCACGGCGCGGGTGCCGCCGACCTCGGGGTAGGTCAGCCGCGCGGTCTGCAGCCTGGCGAGATCCATACCCGCCATCCTGGCAGGGTGGCCGGGTGGCGGCCTGAACCGTACGGTGTACTACATGACGATTCTGGTGACCGGATCCACCGCGAACATCGGCCGACTGGTCGTCGACCACCTCCTGGCGGCAGGCGCAACCGATGTCCGGGCCCTGACGAACAACCCCAGAAAGGCGATGCTGCCGAGTGGCGTCGAGGTCGCCGAGGGCTACCTGCGCAGGCCCGAGTCGCTGCCCGCCGCCTTCGATGGGGTGGAGAGGATGTACCTGGCGCCGACCCCGGACACCGTCGAGGAGGTGGTGTCGCTGGCCGCCGAGGCCGGGGTCCGGCACATCGTGGACCTGTCCGGGGAGCACGAATCGTGGTGGGGCGCGGTCACCTCGGCCGTCGAGCGGTCCGGGATCGCCTGGACACACCTGTGGGCGGGGGAGTTCCTCGAGAACGACCTCGTGTGGGGTGACCAGGTGCGACGCACCGGACAGGTGCGCGACCCGTACCCCGATGTGGTCAGCGCGCCGATCGCGATGGACGACATCGCCAGGGTCGCCGCGTCCGTGCTGCTCGGCAGTGGGCACGAGGGCCGCACCTACGAGCTGACCGGGCCGACGGCCCTCTCGCGCGCCGAGCGGGTGCACGAACTCGGCGCGGTGCTGGGCCGGCCCGTGGAGTACGTCCGGGTGCCGGTCGAAGAGGCCGTCGAGATCCTCGAGCCGGTCATGGGTGTGAATGCCCGGTTCTACCTCGAGACCGCCGTCGCGTCGCTGGTCGGTGCGCCGCAGCGGGCGACCGCCACGGTCGCGGAGGTCACAGGACGCCCGGCCACGACCTTCGCGCAGTGGGCCGCGGCCAACGCCGACACCTTCCGTTAGGCCGCGCGTAGGTATCACTTCGACGCCCCGCATCGGTGTCCTGTCAGCTTCTTCTCAGGTGCCGTCGTGAACAATGGACGGGTGGCAGAACCTACGCGCGTGCTCCTGCTCGGCAGCACCGGATCAATCGGCACCCAGGCCCTCGAGGTCATCGCGGCCAATCCCGACAAGTTCACCGTCGTCGGTCTGGCCGCGGGCGGCGGCAACATCGACCTGCTGGCCCGCCAGATCCGCGAGACCGGGGTGAGCGCGGTCGCGGTCGCCGACCCCGAGGCTGCCGCCCGTCTCGACGGCCCCGCCCTCAGCGGCCCCGGCGCCGTCACCGAACTGGTCCGGACCACCGAGGCGGACGTGGTGCTCAACGCTCTCGTCGGCTCCCTCGGCCTCGAACCGACGCTCGCGGCGCTCGAATCCGGCGCTCGACTGGCGCTGGCGAACAAGGAGTCGCTCGTCGCGGGCGGCCCGCTGGTCACCGCCGCGGCGGCGCCCGGTCAGATCGTGCCGGTGGACTCCGAGCACTCGGCGCTTGCGCAGTGCCTGCGCGGCGGGCGCGCCGAGGAGGTGGACCGGCTGGTGCTCACCGCCTCCGGGGGCCCGTTCCGCGGCTGGACCGCCGACGCCCTCGAGGCCGTCACCCCCGAGCAGGCGGGCGCACACCCGACCTGGTCGATGGGCCCGATGAACACGCTCAACTCGGCGACCCTGGTCAACAAGGGCCTCGAACTGATCGAGACCCACCTGCTGTTCGGCATCGACTACGACCGCATCGACGTCACCGTGCACCCGCAGTCGATCGTGCACTCGATGGCCACCTTCACCGACGGCTCCACCCTCGCCCAGGCCAGCCCGCCGGACATGAAGCTGCCGATCGCGCTGGCGCTCGGCTGGCCGGACCGGGTACCCGGTGCCGCCGCGGCCTGCGACTTCTCCACCGCGTCGACCTGGACGTTCGAGCCGCTCGACGCATCGGTGTTCCCGGCCGTCGACCTGGCCAGGGCGGCAGGTAAGGCCGGCGGCTGCCTGACCGCGGTCTACAACGCGGCCAACGAGGTCGTCGCGCAGGCGTTCCTCGACGGGATCGTCCGGTTCCCGGCGATCGTGCGCACCGTCGAACGCGTTCTCGCTGGTGGCGACGAGTGGACCGCGCCACCGGCTACCGTGGAGGATGTGCTCGCCGCGGACGGGTGGGCGCGCGCACGGGCACACGAGCTCGTCAAGCAGGAGGACTAGAGCCGCATGGTGTTCGTCATAGGTGTGGTGCTGTTCGCGTTGGGCATCACGGTCTCCATCGCTCTGCACGAGGCCGGCCACATGTGGACCGCCCGTGCGCTGGGGATGAAGGTCCGCCGCTACTACATCGGCTTCGGGCCGAAGGTCTTCTCCTTCCGCCGCGGCGAGACGGAGTACGGACTCAAGGCGATCCCCGCCGGTGGCTTCTGCGACATCGCGGGCATGACCCAGCACGACGAGCTCGCGCCCGACGAGATCGACCGGGCGATGTACAAGCAGAAGACGTGGAAGCGACTGGTCGTCATGTCCGGCGGCATCGCGATGAACTTCATCTTCGGCTTCGTGCTCGTCTACATCCAGGCCGTCGGCTGGGGGCTGCCGAACACCGAGACCAGGGCCGTCGTCGAGGGCGTCACCTGCGTGGCGCCGACCCAGAGCGGCAAGGACGGCGACTACGCGCTTGCGGACTGCACCGGCGAGGGGCCCGCGCAGCAGGCGGGCATCCTGCCCGGCGACGTGGTCGTCGCGGTCAACGGGACGCCGACCTCGACCTTCGGTGACGTCGTCAAGGCCACGCAGCCGCTCTCGGGCACCGCGGAGTTCACCGTCGACCGTGACGGTCAGACCCAGGTGGTCGACGTGCAGGTGCAGCAGGCGCAGCGCTGGGTCAACAACCCCGACTCCACGAACAGCAACCCGCTGCCGCCCGTCTCCCGCGACGTCGGCGCGATCGGCATCAAGGCGCCGCCGACGTTCCTCGAGTACTCGGCGCTCTCCGCCATCCCGGGCAGTTTCGTCTACACCGGCGATGTCTTCGTCCGCAGCGTCGATGCCCTGGTCCAGATGCCGTCGAAGGTCGCGGACCTGTGGACCGCCGTCACCGGCGGCGAACGCGACATCGAGACCCCGATCAGCGTCGTCGGCGCCTCCGTCATCGGCGGCCAGATGGCCGAACGCGGTTACATCGACCTGTTCATCGGGTTGCTGGCGACGCTGAACTTCTTCCTCGGCATCTTCAACCTGCTGCCGCTGCTGCCGCTCGACGGCGGGCACATGGCGGTGACCATCTACGAGAAGATCCGCGACTCGATCCGCGCGCGCCGCGGCCTGCCCGCGGGCGGACCCGTCAACTACATGAAGCTGATGCCGATCACCTACGTGGTCATCGCGTTGGGCGGCGCGTACATGCTGCTCACGCTGACCGCGGACATCGTCAACCCGATCAAGATCTTCTAGTGCTCGCTAAACTTGTCCTGACGCTACGAAAGAAGGCATCCACGTGACCAGCCCCGTCGGATTGGGCATGCCCGAAGGCCCGGCCGCCGTCCTCGCGCCGCGCCGCAAGACCCGACAGCTCCAGGTCGGATCGGTCGGGGTCGGCAGCGACTTCCCGGTGTCGGTGCAGTCGATGTGCACCACCAAGACGCACGACGTCAACGCCACCCTCCAGCAGATCGCCGAGCTCACCGCGTCCGGCTGCGACATCGTGCGGGTGGCATGCCCCCGCCAGGAGGACGCCGACGCGCTGGCGACGATCGCGAAGAAGAGCCAGATCCCGGTCATCGCGGACATCCACTTCCAGCCGCGGTATATCTTCGCCGCCATCGACGCCGGGTGCGCGGCGGTGCGGGTGAACCCCGGCAACATCAAGGAGTTCGACGGTCGGGTCGCCGAGGTGGCCAAGGCCGCGGGCGACGCGGGCATCCCGATCCGGATCGGCGTCAACGCCGGTTCGCTCGACCCGCGCCTGATGCAGAAGTACGGCAAGGCCACCCCGGAGGCGCTCGTCGAGTCGGCGCTGTGGGAGGCGGGCCTGTTCGAGGAGCACGGCTTCGGCGACATCAAGATCTCGGTCAAGCACAACGACCCGGTGATCATGGTCGAGGCCTACCGCCAGCTCGCCGCGCAGTGCGACTACCCGCTGCACCTCGGCGTGACCGAGGCGGGCCCCGCGTTCCAGGGCACCATCAAGTCCGCGGTCGCGTTCGGTGCGTTGCTCTCGGAGGGCATCGGCGACACCATCCGCGTCTCGCTGTCCGCGCCGCCCGCCGAGGAGATCAAGGTCGGCACGCAGATCCTGCAGTCGCTCAACCTGCGTCCGCGCAAGCTGGAGATCGTGTCCTGCCCGTCCTGCGGGCGCGCCCAGGTGGACGTCTACACGCTCGCCGAGCAGGTGACCGCCGGCCTCGAGGGCATGGAGATCCCGCTGCGGGTGGCCGTGATGGGCTGTGTCGTCAACGGTCCCGGTGAGGCCCGCGAGGCCGACCTCGGCGTCGCGTCCGGCAACGGGAAGGGCCAGATCTTCGTCAAGGGCAAGGTCATCAAGACGGTGCCCGAGGCGATGATCGTGGAAACGTTGATCGAGGAGGCGATGCGGATCGCCGAGGAGTTCGGCGAGGACCAATCTGCATCGGGTTCCCCGGTCGTTACCGTCAGCTGAAACTCGCACGTATCGTGGGAACACCAGACAATTCGAATCCCGACGACCCGACGCGGGGGTGACTCGGTGCTCAAACTGCTCGGCGCCAGGCAGCTCGGTGCGCGCGACAGGGTGCACGTGCTGCGCGTGCTGGACGCCGACCCGATCGCCTCGTGCATGGTCGCGGCGCGGATCCAGGACCTAGGGATCGACCCGCGAGCGATCAATGGCGAGCTCTGGAGCAGGGGCGGCCCGGCCGAATCGCTGTGCTTCTCGGGCGCGAACATGGTTCCGCTGCGCGGCGACCTCGACGACCTGCGGGCCTTCGCGGACCGGGCGTGCCGGGGACCGCGGATGTGTTCGTCGGTGGTCGGCCGCAGCGAGCTGGCGCTGCCGCTGTGGGAGATGCTCGAGACCGACTGGGGTCCGGCGCGCGAGGTGCGCGCCGAGCAGCCGCTGCTCGCGCTCTCGGCGCCGCCCGTCGTCGCGCCGGATCCCTACGTGCGTCCGGTGCGGATGGATCAGCTCGAGCCGTACCTCACGGCCGCGGTCGCGATGTTCATCGAGGAGGTCGGGGTCGACCCGCGCTCCAACGACGGTGGCCGCGGCTACCGGCGGCGGGTCGCGGGCCTGATCGCCGCGGGTCGGGCCTGGGCCAGGTTCGACGGCGAGGAGGTGACCTTCAAGGCGGAGGTCGGCTCGATGTCCGCGCAGGTCGGCCAGATCCAGGGCGTGTGGGTGCACCCGCAGTACCGGGGCCACGGTCTCGGCGCGGCCGGGACCGCCGCGGTGGCGGCGGCGGTGGTGGCGTCCGGCCGCACCGCGAGCCTCTACGTGAACAGCTTCAACCACCAGGCGCGGCGGACCTACCAGCGCATCGGGTTCACCCAGGTCGGCACCTTCTCGACGGTCCTGCTGGACTAGCGGCTTCGCCGCCCGCGCGCGAGTGGTACCCCGGTCGGGGTGAAAAGCGCGCACGGTGCGGGTGCCTTCCCGGTCTCGGCCGTGAGCCCACCTACGATGGCAGGCGATGATCTCCACCGCCGCACCCCGCATCCTCTCCTCGCTCGTCGTCACGGGCGCGCTCGTACTCGGCGCGGTCGCGTGCACCCCGAAGCCGGACGGCCCCGAACCGGCCGCGCAGGAGTTCCTCGACGCCGTCGCCGATCGGGACACCGAGCGGGCCGCCGCGCTGTCCGACCGGCCTGCGGACGCCCGCTCCGCGCTCGACGCCGCCTGGGAGGGGCTGCAGGCCGAATCCCTCACCGCGACGACCGATTCGGTCCGGGTGGACGGCGACACCGCGACCGTCGGCTACACCTACGAATGGCATCTGCCCAAGGACCGGGTGTGGACCTACACCGGCGACCTGCAGATGGGCAGGCGCAACGGCGAGTGGGCGGTCCGCTGGAACGCCACCGACCTGCACCCGAAGCTCGGCGACACCCAGACGATGACGCTGCGGGCCACCCCGGCGCCACGGGCCCGCGTCAACGAGCGGGCAGGCTCGGACGTGCTGGTGCCGGGCACCATCCAGCGGATCAAGTTCAACGCCAAGGAGTCCGCCAACCCCACCGCGGCCGCGACCGCGCTGGCGTCAGCGCTGGAGCCGTTCGACTCGACGCTCACCCCGCAGTCCATCGTGGAGTCGGCGACCTCGGTCAGCGGCGCCTATCTGGTGGCGAGCCTGCGGCAGGAGGACTACGACGCGGTTGCCGCCGCCCTGAGCGGGGTGTCCGGGGTCTCGGTCACCGAGGAGGCGGACCTGGTCTCCACCGATCGCGACTTCGCCCCCGACCTGATCGGTCAGGTCAAGAAGCGGGTCATCGACGAGGTGGACGGCAAGGCCGGCTGGAGCGTGGTCACCGTCAACAAGAACGGCGTGGACATCGATGTGCTCACCGAGACCAAACCCCAACCGGCGCCGTCTTTCTCCGTGAGCCTGGACCGGCCCATCCAGGTGGCCGCGCAGAACGCGGTCAACGCCAGGGCCGAGCAGGCGATGATGGTGGTGCTGCAGCCGTCCACCGGTGCGATCCTCGCGGTCGCGCAGAACAAGGCCGCCGACAGGGACGGCCCGGTCGCGACGACGGGCCTGTACCCGCCCGGCTCCACCTTCAAGATCGTCACCGCGGGCGCGGCGATCGACAACGGCCTCGCCCAGCCCGGTACCCCCGTCGGCTGCCCGGGACGGATCGTCATCGGGGAACGGTCGGTGCCCAACTACAACGAGTTCGCGTTGGGCACGGTGCCGATGAGCACCGCGTTCGCGCGCTCGTGCAACACCACCTTCGCCAAGCTGGCCAGCGAGATGGCGCCCGACGCCCTGACGGTGGCAGCCGCGCGCTACGGCATCGGGCCCGACTACGACGTGCCGGGCCTGCCGACGGATTCCGGATCCGTCCCGCCCGCACCGGAACTGGTGCAGCGCACCGAGGACGGTTTCGGCCAGGGCAAGGTCGTCGTGAGCACCTTCGGGATGGCGCTGGCGGCGGCGACGATCGCGAACGGGTCGACGCCCGTGCCGACGCTGATCTCGGGGGAGGAGACCAAGATCGAGGGCGCCCACCCACCGATCAGCCCGGAGATGGTCGAGGGCCTGCGCGGGATGATGCGCGACGTGGTCACCAGCGGTACCGCCACCCGGATCGCCGACCAGGGCGAGATCTACGGCAAGACCGGTGAGGCCGAGGTCGACGGCGGCTCGCACGCGTGGTTCGTCGGGTACCGCGGCGACATCGCGTTCGCGACGCTGGTGGTCAGGGGCGGCAGCTCCGACAACGCGGTGGCCGTGACCCGGGACATGTTCACGGCGTTGCCCGAGGGCTACTGAGGGGGCGATGATGCCCGCAGTCACCGACTTTCGTGCGCTCGCCAGGTCATCACCGTGGCGGTGGTCGACACTCGAGTTCGAGGTCGATCGCTCGGGGACGGTCGAGCATGCGTGGATCGCGCGGCCGGATCGGCTGCGGGTGGAATCGAAGGGCCAGGTCGCGCACATCCAGTCCGAGGCCCCGCCGTTCGGACGGGTGGGGTACTCGAGCAGCGGCATGGGCGTTCCCATCGCCCGAGTGTGGCCAACGGACGTAGATCCAACCTGTGGTGACAACGGGCTGGTATCGGAGCGGCCGGAGGACACCACCATCGACTACGACCCGCCGTTTCACTCCGACTACTTCTGGGTCGCCCTGCTCGACCCCGTCGAGTTGTCCGTCGGGGTCGAGATCGGCGATGTCCGCGAGGTCACCCACCACGGGCGCTCGGCCTGGGAGGCGCGGGTTCGGCCTACGCCCGACTACGAACCGCGCTGCGACTGTTGTGCCCTGCTCAGCGGCTCGGAATCGCTCGATCAGATGACCTGGGTTCCCAATGCGGACACGGTGATCCGCCTCGACGTGCAGACCGGGGTGTGCGTCTCCGTTCGGCACCTCGGTGAGTCGTGGTGCGGGCAGGAGGGGGAGGTGCGGATCCTTGCGGTGGACGAACCGATGGCCGACGAGTTGTTCCGGCGTCGGCGTGCCGGGCGGTGGCGGCGGCTTCTGCGCTCGCGGAAGGGATCCGGCCTGGCGTAGGCGGGGTCAGGCCGGCGACCCCGCCCGGTCGAGTCGCGCCGCGAGCCGGGCCCGCACGTCGGGCCAGTCCTCGGCGATGATCGAGAACAGGACGCTGTCCCGGACGGTGCCGTCCTCGCGCCGGAAACTGCGGCGCAGCGTCCCCTCGTAGGTGGCGCCGAGCCGGGCGATGGCCTGCTGGGAGCGGACGTTACGCACATCGGTCTTGAGCTGGACGCGCCCAACCCCCAGCTCCTCGAAGGCGTAACGCAGCAGGAGAGACTTCGCCTCGGGGTTGACGGCGCTGCTCCAGACGTCGGGGGTGTAGAGCGTCATCCCGATCTCGAGCCGGGCGTCACGAACCGCGACATCCAGATAGGAGCTGATGCCGATGACGGCGCCCGCGGGGAGTTCTCCGCACGGGCCGACCGTGCGTACGGTCCACGGCTGCCACTCCGGTTGCGTACACCGCTCGCGGAGGAAATCCGCGAACTGCTCGGGGTCCGACGGTCGCCAGGGCACGTGTGCCCAGACGCGGTCGTGGTCAAGGGCGCGGAACAGCTCGGGCGCGTCCGTGTCCGGGTCGAGCGGCGTCAGCCGGACCGACGTCCCGACGAGTTCGGTACCGGCCGGGACCGGCCACGTCATCGCCGGCCACCGCTGATCGGACGGTCGGGGGTCCTGGACCGGTTCGAAGCGAACGGGGTCGGCGATGCGGTGCGGCATCCGAGAAGTATCACCCGGACACGATCAGGCCGCGCGGTACACCTTGCACTCGCTGACGGTGTGGGTCTTGCGGTCCAGGTAGGCGAACAGCACCGCGTGCGCGCCGTCCACGGTCCCGGTGGCGGTGACCGCGTCGCCCGCGGCGATGACCTTGGTCAGGTCGGTGATCGCGTTGCCGCCGAGCATCTTCAGCGCCGGCGCGTCGCCGCGCTGCGCGGAGTCGATCAGTCGCCGGACCGCGTCCTTGCCCTTCTTGCCCACGCTCAGCGCGGCCTTGCCGAACGCGAGCGTGCCGCCGAGGCCCTGCAGGCGCAGCATCCGTGCGCTCATCGAGCCGGCGACCGTCAGCCGCTCGGGGCTGACGCCTGCGACCTGCGCGAACATCGGCGTCACCTCCCAGTGCGCGGCGATGCGGCGGATCCGCGGCTCGCCGTCGTCGAGGGTGGCCTCGTAGAGCAGGTGCATCGGCGCCCTGGCCACGACCCCGGCCGAGAGCCGGGTCTCGATGGTCACGTCGCGGACCACGTGCAGGCCGTCGACGATGTCCTCGTGCTCGATGTCGAAGCTGATGTCGTTGGGCGCGATGAAGGTGTCCCAGAACCGGGCCAGCGGGTCGCCGCCGCGTCGGCCCGACTTCCGGTCGTACAGGCCGCCCAGCACGGGGCGACCGCCGACCGGGTCCTCGATGATGTGCTGGCGCGCGAACAGGCCGAGCCACGCGGCCTTGTCGTGCACGGCGACCGCCGTGGGGGAGGAGCGCGCGAGGGCCAGCAGGTCGTCGGTGGACGGATTCGCGGACATGGCACCCCTGGGATCGGCGTCGGACGGTCGATCGGAGTATGCCAGGAAAGGTAGAACTTGTTCTAGATTCAGTCCTCGCGTCCGCTCAGTTCATCGGTCCGGGCGGCACGCCCTCCTCGCCGAGGAACTCGGGGTGCAGCTCGGCCTTCACGCCCAGTTTCTTGTTGGCCAGGTTGTTGACGAACCACAGCACCACGCCGATCGCCAGCAGCACGCCCGCGATCTTGTACTGCGCGGGATCGCGGTCGGTGAGCGGCGTGGCCAGGAACGCGCAGCTGATCGCGCCGATGATCGGCAGCACGGTCGGCGCGCGGAAGTGCTTGTGGTCCACGGTGTCCTTGCGCAGCACCAGGACGGCGATGTTCACGACGGTGAACACGCACAGCAGCAGCAGGGCGGTGGTGCCGCCGAGCTGGGGCACCTCGCCGACGATCGTGATCAGTCCAAGCGCCAGCAGCGTGGTGAACCCGATCGCGATGTACGGGGTCCGTCGGGTGCGGTGCACCCTACCGAGCTGCGGCGGCAGCACGTGCTGGCGGCTCATGCCGTACAGCAGTCGGCTCGCCATCAGCATGTTGATCAGCGCGGAGTTGGCGACCGCGAACATGGTGATGAACGCGAAGATCCCGATCGGGAAGCCCGGCGCGCCCGCCTGCACGACCTTGAGCAGCGGGGTGTCGCCCTCGCCGAGATCGTCTGCGGGGACAAGGGCGATCGCCGTGACCGACACCAGCACGTAGATGATGCCGGTCGAGACGAGGCCGATGAGCAGGACCTTGGGGAAGATCCGGCTGGGCTCCTTGCACTCCTCGGCCATGTTCACCGAGTCCTCGAAGCCGACCATCGCGTAGAAGGCGAGGGTGGTGGCCGCGATGACGCCGCCAAGAGCGGACCGGTCGCCGGTGTCGAAGGTCGCCGCCCGCGAGAAATCGCCCTCGCCGATGCCGAGCGCCCACATGCCGATGAAGATGATGATCAGCAGCCCGGACAGCTCGATGCAGGTCAGTAGCACGTTCAGCTTGACGGACTCGCCGACGCCCCGGAAGTTGACCGCCGCCACCGCGATCATGAAGACGATGCCGATCAGCGTGATCCCGATACCGGTCCGCACGTCCAGGTCGAAGGCCTCGGCGAAGTTGGCGGCGAACGCCCGCGAGGCGGTCGCGGCGGAGGTGATCCCGGAGCACATCACCGCGAACGTCACCATGAAGGTGAAGAACTGGATGCCGAAGGCCTTGTGGGTGTACAGCGCGGCGCCTGCGGCCTGGGGGTACTTGGTGACCAGTTCGAGGTAGCTGAACGCGGTGATCAGCGCGACCACGAAGGCGACCAGGAAGGGCAGCCACACCACGCCGCCGACATCGTTGGCCACCTGCCCGGTCAGGGCGTAGATACCGGTGCCGAGGATGTCGCCGACGATGAACAGCAGCAGCAACCACGGGCCCATCACCCGCTTGAGGGTCGGTTCGTCCTTCGATTCGTTCACGGCGGCTGGTGGTTTCGTCACTGCGCATCCCCTCGGTGAGGGCGGCCTGGCCGGCCGCGGTGCTTACGGAAGCAGACCCAACCTCCTGGCGGTGACCACCGCCTCGTGGCGCGAGTGGGCGTCGAGCTTGCCCATCGCGGCACGCAGATAGCTCTTGACCGTCTCGGGCTGGAGTGAGAGCCGATGCGCCACTTCGTTGTTGGTGCAGCCGAGGGCGATGTGGGCGAGCACGTCCAGTTCCCGGGGCGACAGCGTGACCGAGGCGTCACCGGTCTCTGTCTCGTCGTTGACCAGCGCAGCCAACTTGTCGGACACCGCGCGCAGCCGCCCTCGGAGCGGGCCCTCGGGCACCGATTGGGCGAGCCCGCGCAGTTCGGCATGGGCGTCGCGGATGCCCTCGGCCACCGCCCCGCTCGCGTTGCCCCGGTTGCTGTCGAGCACCCCGAGCATCTGCAGGCGGCGGTCCACCTCGTCGCGGATGGCGAGCTCGGTGCTGAGCCTGCGGCCCGCCTGCACCAGGATCTCGGCGGTGCGGTCGCCGATCGGCATGGATTCCCGGACCGCGGCGTAGAGCACCGCGCGCGAGGCGCCGTCGACAAGGACGGGGACCGCGAGCACCGAGCGGATGCCCTCGCCGAGGACCGGCCGGTCGTAGTGATGCGTGATCGACATCGCGCTGCCGTAGTCGGGGATCGAGACCGGCTGCCGCTGCAGGACCACCCGTCCACCCAGACCCGAGTTCGGCGGGATCACCAGGCCCTTGAGCCCGTTGGTCCTGGTCCCGAAGAACTCGGTCAGGTGCAACGTACTCGCGGAGACCTCGCCGCCGAACAGCACTGGCACGTTCGCCCGTGCCGCGACCGCGCGCAGTTCGGCGCGCAGGGCGTCGCCGTCGCGGGGCCGCAGCAGGGGTGGGGTGCGGGAGAGCATGGGCTACCCCTTTCCGGGGGTGGTGCGTGTTGTTTGTGAGCTAGATCATAGGGCCATGGAGGAGTTCGGCGTCTGCCGGACCGCTGTTGAAGGAGCAAACCATGGGCACCGATGCCACCTCGCGGGTGCGCGAGCTGCTGGAGCAGTACGACACGCCGCAGGCCTGCGCCGCGGACCTGCTGTGTGACCGGCACCCCGACACCGATGTCGCGTTCACGGTGATCGAGGGCGATCTGACCTCGCGCAACCTGAGCTACGGCGAGCTGCGGGCGGAATCGACCAAGTTCGCGGCCGCGCTGGCCGAGCTCGGCGTCGAGCCGGGCGACTGCGTGGCGACGTTGATGGGCAAGTCCGCGGAGCTGGTCATCGCGTTGCTCGGCATCTGGCGTCGCGGCGCTGTGCACGTGCCGCTGTTCACCGCGTTCGCGTCCCCGGCCATCGCGTTCAGGCTCGGCTCCAGCGGCGCCAAGTTCGTGGTGTCCGATCAGAACCAGCTCGCCAAGCTCGCGCCCGGCGAGGACATCCCGGCCGACGCGTCCTGGCGGGTCATCGTCGCGGCGGGGGAGCCCGAGTCCGCGGACCAGCTGCGATTCGACGACCTGCTCGCGGCGCACACCGCCGAGGACCCGGCAGGCGCCGCGGTCGCGGTCGGCGGCAACGGCCCGATGGTGCAGCTGTTCACCAGCGGCACCACCGGCACCCCCAAGGGCGTGCCGGTGCCGGTGCGCGCGCTGGCCTCGTTCCACGCCTATCAGGAGTTCGGCCTCGACGTCCGCAGCGACGACGTGTTCTGGAACGCCGCGGACCCCGGCTGGGCCTACGGGCTGTACTACGCGCTGCTGGGCCCGCTCGTGGCGGGCACCCGCAGCCTGCTGCTGCACTCGGGCTTCTCCGCGCCGCTCACCTGGCAGATCATCGAGAAGTTCGGTGTCACCAATTTCGCGGCCGCGCCGACCGTCTACCGCAGCCTGCGCGCCGACACCACGCCGGTGCCCGAGGGGCTGTCGCTGCGCCGCGCGTCCTCGGCGGGCGAGCCGCTCACCCCCGACGTCGTGGCCTGGTCCCAGAGCGCCCTCGGCGTCGAGGTGCGCGATCACTACGGGCAGACCGAGCACGGCATGTTCATCGTCAACGCGTGGGCGGACGGCCTGCGCGAGGACGTGCGGCCCGGCTCGATGGGCCGGCCGCTGCCGGGCTGGAGCTGCGCGGTGCTGCTCGACGAGGCGGACGAGATCGCGCCCGCCGGTACCCCCGGTCGCGTCGCCATCGACGCCGAGGCCAGCCCGCTGATGTGGTTCACCGGCTACGTCGACGCGCCCGAGAAGACCGCGCAGCGCTTCAGCGCGGACGGCCGCTGGTACATCACCGGCGACGCGGGCAAGACCGACGAGGACGGCCACTTCTTCTTCTCCTCGCGCGACGACGACGTGATCATCATGGCCGGCTACCGCATCGGGCCCTTCGACGTGGAGAGCGTCCTGGTGATGCACGAGCACGTGATCGAGGCGGCCGTGGTCGGCATGCCCGACGAGCTGCGCGGCGAGGTGCTCGAGGCCTTCGTGGTGCTCCGAGACGGCGCCCTGGGCACCGGCGAGCTCGAGGCCGAGCTGCAGACGCTGGTCAAGAAGAAGTTCGCCGCGCACGCCTACCCGCGGACCGTGCACTTCGTGCCGTCGCTGCCGAAGACCCCCAGCGGCAAGGTGCAGCGCTACCTCCTGCGCCAGAAGTAGGCGGCTCTGCCGCCCGTGCGTGGTTGACGAGTCCAGGGACTCGTCAACCACGCACGGGCGCGTCAGCGCCTATCGCCTGCGGATGCGCCCGACCACCAGCAGGGCGACCAGGGTGACGGCCATCAGCAGGGTGGTGTCGGCGGCCGCGAGGAACACCTGGCCGCGGTCGGTGAGACCGAAGATGGTCACCGGCAGCGTCTTCCAGGTGGCCGGGTAGACCATGATGGTCGCGCCGAGCTCACCCATCGACAGCGCGATCGCCAGGCCCGCGGCCGCGCCGAGCGCGGGCAGGAGCAGCGGCAGGGTGATCCGCAGCAGTACCCGCGTCGGTCCGGCGCCGAGCGACTCGGCGGCCTGGCGGTAGGCGGGGTCGAGCCGGTCCAGCGCGGCGGAGACCGAACTGAACGCAAACGCGAGCACCAGCACGGTGTGCGCGAGGATCACGATCCACTTGGTGCCGCCGAGCAGCAGCGGCTCGGCGTTGAACGCGATCAGCAGCCCGAGGCCGATCGCCACCGACGGCACCGCGATCGGCAGGTGGAAGACCGCGTCGGTGGTCTTGCGCAGCCAGACGGGCGCCTCGCGGGCCGCGAGCGCCGCCCAGGTGCCGACGAACAGCGCCAGCGCGCCCGCGATGAACGCGGTCTGCAGGCTGACCGTGAGGCTCGCCAGGTTCTCCTCGGAGAGGGCGGCGGAGAGGTTCTTCGGGCCGAGGTTCGACGGCAGCGGCCCGGTCCAGGCCCCGGCGAGGGCGGCGGCGACGACGGTGGCGATGGGGGCGACGAACACCACGACCACCACGACGCCGAAGAGGGCAAGGGTCAACGCCCTAGCGCGTGTGGTCCACAGCAGCACGGCGGCCTCCAAGCAGTCGGTTGAACAGGAATCGGTAGCCGCAGTACAGCGACAGCGACAGCACCACCTGGACGCTCGCGATCACCGCGGCGCCCGGCAGGTCGAAGGTCACGATGCCGCGGGTGTAGATCAGCACCGGCAGCGTCACGACGTCCTTGGCCCCGGTGAACAGCACGATGCCGAACTCGTTGAGCGTCAACAGCAGTACCAGCGAGCCGCCCGCCATCAGCGCGGGCCAGGACTCCGGCATCACGACGGTCCGCAGCACCCGCCACGGGGAGGCACCGAGGCTCGCCGCGACGTCGAGCTGTTCGCGGGGCATCTGGGTGAACGCGGCCAGCAGGGGCCGCACCACGAACGGGGTGAAGAAGGTGATCTCCGCGGCGATCACACCGAGCGGGGTGTTCAGGAAGTTCAGCGGCCCGCTGTCGGCGCCGGTGAGCTGGGCGATGAGGGCGTTGACCGCGCCCGCGGTTCCGTACAGGAACGTGAACGCCAGCGTGATGAGGAACGAGGGCAGCGACAGGATGGTGTCGATCAGTCGGCCGACCACCTTCGAGCCGGGGAATGGAACGAAGGCGAGTACCAGCGCGAGGAAGGTGCCCAGCGCCAGGCATCCGAGTGTGGACAACGCGGCGATCTCGATGGTGCGCCACAACGCGTTTCGGAACTGCGCGGACGCGAGCACCTCTGTCCAGGTGGACAGCCCTCTGCCGTCGTCGGTGACGGTGGACTCGGCCAACACCCGGGCCATCGGGTAGACGGCGAAGCCGAGCACCAGCAGCAGTGGCGGCAGCGCCCAGGCCACCGGCCGCCACCGGCTCCGCTCTGGCCGGACCGGCGGGGGATCGAGGTGGACCCGTCCGAGGACGGCGGTCATGACGCCGGCCCCGGTGCGGGGACGAGCACCGCGCCCTGGTCCGGGAAGCGAACGCCAACAGCGGTTCCGGCGGGCCGCTCGTCGTGCCCGGTCACGTCCACCTCGAGCAGGGCGTCGGGCAGGGCGGCGAGCGCGACGGTGAGCCTGGTGGTCGAGCCGCGCCAGACGCTCGCGGTGACCCGGCCGGGGAGCGCGCCGCGCTCGGTGGGCGAGGTGAGGGTGATCGCGTGCGGGCGCAGGCAGAGCAGGGCCCCGGCGTCGGACTCCCACTCGGTCGGGCTGATGTCCGGCAGTGGGGCGTGCGCGGTGACCGGCGTGCCGCCGACCGACACCAGGGCCGAGGTGCCGATCACCCGGGTCACGGTGCAGGGCAGCAGGTTCGCGCCGCCGAGGAAGGCCGCGGTGAAGCTGCTCGGCGGCCGCTTCCAGAGGTTCTCCGCGGTGTCGACGTCGACGAGCCGGGCGTCGCGCATCACGGCGATCCGGTCGGCGAGCGCCAGGGCCTCGCTCTGGTCGTGGGTCACGTAGAGCATCGCGGTGTCCGGCAGGGCCGCCCGCAGCTGCTGCAGCTCGGCCAGCATGCTCTGCCGGAGCTGGGCGTCGAGCGCGGCCAGCGGCTCGTCGAGCAGCAGGACCTTCGGTCGGATCGCAAGGGCGCGCGCGATGGCGACCCGCTGTTGCTGCCCGCCCGACAGTTCGCGGGGCAGTCGCTTGCCGAAGGCGGACATGCCCACCATCTCCAGCGCCTCGGCGACCCGCGTGCCGATTTCCGCGCGGGGCACCCGGTGCGAGCGCAGTCCGAAGGCGACGTTCTCCGAGACCCGCATGTGCGGGAACAGTGCATACGACTGCACGACCACCCCGATGCCGCGCTTGGCCGGCGGCAGGTCGGTGATGTCCCTGCCCGCCAGCCGGACCGAGCCCGAGACCGGCCGGGTGAAGCCGGCCAGTGCCTTGAGCGCGGTGGACTTGCCGGACCCGCTGGGCCCCAGGAGAGCCACGGTCTCCCCCGGGGACACCCGCAGGTTGAAATCGATCAACGCCCGGGTGGCGCTCGAGCCCCGCCCGTAGGCCACGTTGACGCGGTCGAAGGTGATGGCGGGCGCGGAGTAGTCGGTGGCCCCGAGGATTCCGGTGTCGGCGGTTCGCGTGGGAGCCGATCCGATCCTCGGCCGGGCCAGCCCGGTGTTGATCTTCCTCATGTCAGCTCCCGGTGGCCTTCTGGTAGGCCGCGACGTCGGCGTCGAGCTCGGTGATCACGGTGTTCCAGTTCGGGGTCCAGACGGTGACGCCGTTCAGCAGGCCCGCCGGGGTGGACTTGTCATTGACGTCGACGGTCGCGGACTCGCGCACGTCCTTGCGGACCGAGACGCCCAACGCGTCGGGTCCGACGGTCTGCTGCGCCTTCTCCGAGAGCAGGTACTCCATCAGCTTCTTGGCCTGCTCGGACTGCGGGGCGCCCTTGGCCAGTCCCATCACGTAGGGCAGCGCCACGGTGGTGCGGGCACCGTTCGCCTCGGCGGGGAAGAAGACGTTGAACTCGGAGCCGTCGTCCGCGATGGACGCGAGGTTCATCTGCACGTCGCCGTTCGCGACCAGCAGCTCACCGTTGCTGACCTTGGGCTGCAGCTTGCCGGTGGACGAGGACGGTCCGACGTTGTTGGCCTGCAACTTGTTCAGGTAGTCGAGCGCGCCTTCCTTGCCTTTGAGGTGCTGGAGCAGCAGCAGCACCGCGGTGCCGTCGCCTGCCTGGCCGGGGGTGGAGTACTGCAGCTTGCCCTTGAACTGCTCGCCGAGGAGGTCGTCCCAGGTCGCGGGGGCCGGGTTCGCGCCAGGGTTGGCGATGAAGTTGAGGTAGTTGTTGACGACCGGGACGTACTTGCCCGCCGGGTCCTTCTCCTCGGTGGGGACCGCGGAGGTGTCGATGCCGCTTGGCTGGAGCAGACCCTGCGCGTCGGCCTTCTGGATGAACGGCGGCAGCGTGACGACGATATCGGCCTGCGGGTTGGACTGCTCCTTCTCGACGCGGGAGACGACCTCGCCGGAGCCGGCCTCGACCAGGTTCACGGCGACGCCGGTCTCCTTGGTGAACTCGTCGAACCGGGCCTTGTACCAGTTGCTGAGGCCGTTGGCGCTGTAGACGGTGACGGTCTCGGTGTCGGAGCTCGCGGCGGTGCCGGTGCCACCGCAGGCGGTGGTCAAGGTGAGCAGGGTCGCGGCCAGGGCGGCTGCGGCCAGGCTGGGGCGGATGCGCATGACGGATTCCTAACTGTGGGTGAGGGGTGCTAGGGATTCAGGAGAAGCCGGGCGAACTCGCGCACCGAGGGCACGACGTGGGTGGCGCCCGCCGCGCGGAGCTGGTCCTCGTCGTGCGCGCCGGTGAGCGTGCCCGCGACGATGGACGCGCCCGAGCGCAGCCCGCTGGTCACGTCGTTGGACGTGTCGCCCAGCACGGCAACGCATTTCACGTCATCGACCCGCAGGCGCAGCAGCGCGGTGAGGATCAGGTCCGGGTAGGGCCGACCGCGGCCGGCCTCGGCGGGGGACAGGGTGAGGTCGGCGATGGTCTGCCAGCCGAGCGCGGAGAGCAGCTTGTCCTGCGTGCCGCGGCTGAACCCGGTGGTCAGTGCGACCTTGATCCCGGCCTCGCGCAGCGCGGTGATCGACTCCGCCG
The DNA here is from genome assembly GCF_017833315.1 of Rhodococcus sp. PvR099. Lineage (NCBI taxonomy): Bacteria > Bacillati > Actinomycetota > Actinomycetes > Mycobacteriales > Nocardiaceae > Rhodococcus > Rhodococcus sp. PvR099. Next base: position 282,933 of record NZ_JAFIBV010000001.1, read on the forward strand.
CACCGGGGATCGGCTCGGCGTTGCCCTCCTCGATCAGCCGGTCGTAGGCGGACTCGAAGGCGATGTTGGCGGCCTGGGCGCGGTCCTCGTCCCCGAACAGCGCGCGGAAGACGACGATCTTGGACTGACCCATGGTGTCGAGGACGTACCGGCGCGCGTCGTCGGCCTCGGCGCCCTCGGGGGGCAGGCCGGCGGCGTCGGCCGCCGCGGCGAAGGCCCGCAGCACCAGTCCGTCGTCGGAGACGGTGGTGCCGGCCATGTCGAGCACGGCGAGTTCGATGGGGGTGGCGGTCACGATTTCTCCTGGGGCGATGGATGAGTCGGTGATTCAGAGGCCGAGCTGGTCGGCGGTCTGTTCGGCGAGGGCGGGGCCGAGGGTCATGCCGCGACCGCCGGGGCCGGCCACCACCCAGACGTTGTCCGCGGGGCTGCCGCGGTGCACGAGCTCGCCGGGGTCGAGGCACTGGCTGTAGACGCCCGCCCAGCGCTTGACGATCGCGGGCAGCCTGCGGCCGAGCAGCTCCTCGACGACCCCGGTCAGGTGCTCGTACGGCGCCTCGTCGACGTCGAAGTCGAACGGCTCGTCGTACTCGTGGGTGTCGCCGATGGTCAGTCCGCCGTGCAGGCGCTGCACACAGAGCAACTGCATGCGGTGCGCCTCCGCGGTCGGGGACTGCGGCTGGACGGTTCTGAGGTTCTCGAGGGCGCCGCCCGCGAAACCCGGGTAGTACCGCAGGCTGTCGCCGTCGGCGATGGCCGTGGTCAGCTCCTCCCCGAGCGGGGCGGTCTGCATCATCTGCAGCCGGACCCGGCGCAGGGGCAGCTCCCCGGCCAGGTCCCTGGCCAGGCCGCCGAGCGTCGCGCCGGGGCAGACGATGGCCAGGTCGGCGCCGAACACGCGCCCGTGGTCGTCGCGGATGTGCACGCCTGCACCGTCGGAGGTCACCTCGCGGGCCTCGGTGTCTGCGTGGAAGGTGTAGCGGCCGCTCTCCTCGAGGTGGCGGCGGATCGCGGGCAGGGCCACGCGGGACTCGACGGCGCCGTCGCGGCCGCAGTGCAGCCCGGCGAGGAACTCTCCCCGGAGGGCGGGGTTGACGGCGAGCACCTGCTCGGGGTCGAGCAGCGCGAAGCCGCGGGCCTCGGCGTCGGGGCGGGCCATCGCCTCCTCGGCGACCGCGACCTCCGCGGGAGTGCGCAGCAGCGTCATCGAGCCGGCCGCGCGGAACCCGATCGCCGGGACGCGGGCGGCGAGGTCCTCCCACAGTCGGCGCGAGCGCAGGGCCGCGTCGAGCTCGTGTTCGGCGCGGCCGGAGACCCACACCAGGCCGAAGTTGCGCACGGTCGCGCCGCGGGCCTCGGTCTCGCGCTCGAGCTGGACCACGTCGTGTCCGCGGCGGATCGCCTCGTCGGCGTGGGCCGTGCCGAGGATGCCTCCGCCCACAATCAGAATTCGCATGGCGAGAGCATGCATTTTGGTCTAGACCATCTGGTGATGGTGGGGAGAACGCCGGATGAACAATTGGTATAGACCAATTTGAGGTACGCTGACCTGCATGAAAGACAAGGGGATCGGATCGGGCGAGGTGGGGGAGTCTGCGCCCAAGTACTACCGGGTGCGCACCGAACTGGCGACCATCATCGACGATCTCGACGAGGGCGATCCCGTGCCCGCGGAGCGTGACCTCGCGGTGCGCTTCGAGGTGTCCAGGGAGACGGTGCGCCAGGCAGTGCACGAGCTGCTGGTGGAGGGCAGGATCCAGCGTCGCGGCCGCGGCACCGTCGTCGCCAGCCCCAAGCTCACCCAGCCGCTCTCGCTCTGTTCGTACACAGAGGGCGCGGTCAGCCAGGGCCGGGTGCCCGGCCGGGAGTTGGTCACCTTCACGAACGAGCGGGCCGATTCCGAGCTCGCCGCCGACCTCGGGCTGTCCGCGGGGGCCGCCGTGATCCATCTCGAGCGGGTGCTGCTCGCGGACGGGCAGAAGATCGGGCTCGAGAGTACGTACCTGCCTGCCTGCCGATTCGCCTCGATGGCACGGACGTTCGACCCGGGCACCTCGTTGTACGCCGCGATCCGCGCCACAGGGGTGACCTTCGACTCGGCCACCGAACGGATCGAGACGGTGCTGGCGTCGCCGCGCGAGGCCGCCCTGCTCGACTCGACGACCGCGATGCCGATGCTGTTGCTGAACCGGATCTCCCTGGACACAGCGGGTGTGCCGATCGAGCGGGTCCGCTCGCTCTATCGCGGCGATCGCGTCGCATTCCTCGCCACGCTGCGGGAGTGAGCGCGGGCGTCGTTCGTTTCACTCATGAGTTGATTGCGGTTAGCATCCGAACCCGTGGTTGACAGCATCGTGGCGACGAGATCCGCATCGGCAAACGGTCCGGAGATCCCTCCCCACGAGGCGCACGGGAAGTCCTCGCTCCGCGGTGCCCGCTGGACCGCGATCGTGACGGGCCTGATCGGCATGCTCCTCACCCTGTCGGTGCCGCTGCTGCCCGTCGTGACGGACGAGACGGTGCTCTCATGGCCGCAGCAGGACCTGGCGCGCAGCGTCTCGGCGCCGCTCGTCTCGTACTCGCCGGTGAGCCTCGACGTCGCGATCCCCTGCACGGCCATCGGCCCGCTGGCGGGGCAGGGCGGCACCCTCGTCGCCACCGCCCCGAACGGTGCCCCCGACGCCGAGCGCTACGGCCTCGTGGCCAAGGTCATACCCGCGGGTGCGGATGATCCCGGCCGCATCGAGGTGGTCCTGCGCGACACGGTGCTGCTGTCCGCGCCGCTCGACCGGCTCGCGGGCGGCGACTGCGCGATCGCGGTGTACTCCGACGCGACGAGGACCACCGCCGAGATCACCGGGTCCGGGATCGCGCCGACCGTGCACGAGGGCGACCTCCGTCCCCAGATGGTCGGCGTGTTCACCGATCTGGTTGGTGCGGCGCCCGACGGCCTCCAGGTCACCGCGGAACTCGACTCGCGCTTCACCTCGACGCCGTCGACGCTCAAGCTGATCGCGATGGTCGTCGGCGTGCTGGCGATGCTCGCCTCCCTCGTCGCCCTGCACCGCCTCGACCGTGTCGACGGCAGGCGCTCGCGCAGGTTCCTGCCCGCGCGCTGGTGGAAGTTCGGCGTGGTGGACGCCGTGATCATCGGCACCCTGGTGCTGTGGCACTTCATCGGCGCGACCACTTCGGACGACGGCTATCAGTTCACGATGGCCCGCGCCGCCGAGCGGGCCGGCTACATGGCGAACTACTTCCGGTACTACGGGGTGCCCGAAACACCCTTCGGGACGCCGTATTACGAGGTGTTCGGGCTGCTCGCCCACATCACGCCCGCGAGCCCCTTCGTCCGGCTGCCCGCGCTGATCGCGGGCATCGTGACCTGGCTGGTGCTCAGCCGTGAGGTGGTGCCGCGCCTCGGCGCGGCGGCGCGGGCCAACCGGCTGGCCCTGTGGACCGGCGGTCTGGTCTTCCTCGCCGTCTGGCTCCCGTACAACAACGGGCTGCGCCCCGAACCGATCGTCGCGGCGGGCGTGCTGCTGACCTGGTGCTCGGTCGAGCGCGCCATCGCCACCCGACGGCTGCTCCCCGCCGCGGGCGCGATCCTGGTCGCCGCCATGACCCTCTCGGTCGGCCCCTCGGGGATCATCTGCTTCGCCGCGCTGATCGCCGGACTGCGCCCCATCGGCCAGGTCGTCGTCGCGCGCGCGAAGGAGGTCGGATATCTCGCGCTGCTGCTGCCGCTCCTCGCGTCGGGCACCGCGATCCTGGCGGTGATCTTCGCGGACCAGACGTTGGCGGCGGTCTTCGAGATGCAGCGCGTGCACGAGGTCGCGGGGCCCAACGAGAAGTGGTTCGACGAGTACCTGCGTTACCAGTGGCTGCTGAACATCTCGCCCGACGGATCGCTCGCGCGGCGGTTCGGCATCTTCATCATGATTCTCGGCGTCGCCGTGAGCATCCTGGCGATGCTCCGCAAGGGTGGCCGCATCCCCGGGACCGCCGCCGGACCGGCGCGCCGGATCCTCGGGATCACCCTCGGCGCCATGGTGCTGATGATGTTCACCCCGACGAAGTGGACGCACCACCTGGGGATCTACGCGGGACTGGCCGGGGCGGTCGCCGTGCTGACCACGGTCGCCGTGAGCGTCCACGTCCTGCGGTCGCCTCGCAACCGTGCGCTGTTCGCCGCGGCCGTGCTGTTCGTGCTCGCCATGTCGTTCACCGGCAGCAACGGCTGGTGGTACGTCTCGAGCTACAGCGTGCCGTGGTGGGACAAGCCGGTCTCCATCGGAGGGCTGGGCGCGGGCACCATGCTGCTCGGCGCCACGATGGCGATGCTGCTCGTCGCGGTCTGGTGTCACGTCCGAGAGCCGCACGCCGGCAACGGTTCGGGGCGGACCAGTCGGCTCTGGGCTATTCCTCCGCTCACCGTCGCCGCGGCGGCGATGGTGCTCTTCGAGGTCCTCTCGCTCGCCAAGGGCGCCGTCGCGCAGTACCCGGCGTACTCCGTCGGCCGTGCGAACTTCAACGCGCTCGGCGGCCAGGTCTGCGGTCTCGCCAACGACGTCTTGCTCGAGACCGACCCGAATGCCTCCATGCTGCAACCGCTCTCGGGTGGCCCCGCGACCGGCCTGGCCGGACCGGGCACGGTCGGCTTCGAGCCGAACGGTGTCGCCGCCGACCTGAGCGCCGACAAGGAATCGTCGGATTCGGTCACGGCGAACTCGGTCGATTCGAACGACAACCAGGCGAAGTCGGGCAACGCGGCGGGCACGGCGGGCGGGGCCGGACGGGTCGGCATCAACGGCAGCGCGGTGGCCCTCCCGTACGGCCTCGATCCGGCGACCACCCCGGTGCTCGGCAGCCACCTTGCCGACGGCGTCGCCACATTGACGACCGGCTGGTACCGGCTCCCGCCCGTCGGCTCCGACGGTTCGCGGGGTGACCTCATCTCCATCGCCGCGGCCGGCCGGATCCGATCCGTCGACGCCGACGGAATCGTCACCGAAGGGCAGGATCTCGAGCTCGAGTACGGCAGGGGACAGGGCGACGGCACGGCGGTCGCCCTCGGCACGGTGGCCCCGCTCGACCCCGGTCCCGCGCCGTCCTGGCGCAACCTCCGGGTCCCGCTCGACGCGCTGCCCGCCGAGGCCGACGTAGTCCGGATCGTCGCGTCCGACAACGACCGGGATCCCAAGCAGTGGCTCGCGGTGACCCCGCCGCGGGTACCGCAGACGCAGACGCTCAACTCGGTGGTGGGGTCGCAGACGCCCGTGCTGGTCGACTGGTCGGTCGGGCTGGCGTTCCCGTGTCAGCGACCGTTCGACCATCGCGACGGCGTGGCCGAGGTCCCCGAGTACCGCATCCTCCCGGACCGGATCGGCGCCATGACGACGAACCTGTGGCAGGACCACTTCGGCGGCGGACCGCTCGGCTGGACGCAGATGCTGCTGGCCGCCAGGACCATCCCGTCATATCTGGATCAGGACTGGGGTCGGGACTGGGGCGAGATCGAGCAGTTCACGCCGCTCGACCCGACGGCCGATCCCGCGACCCTCGACGTCACGACCACGCCGCGATCCGGGCTGTGGACCCCGGGACCGATCAACACCACGTTCTGACGCCTGCGGGCGCGACTACGCCGGTAGGGGCTCGCAGTGCTCGAGGGTCCGTTCCGTCGCGGACCGCACCACCTCGCCGATGCTGCGGCTGTTCGCCAACGCGTTTCGCTGCCAGATCGCGCCATTGCCCCGCTCGAGCTCACACCTGAGCGCCGCCTCGACCCGGCGGCTCTCCCCGAGCTCGTCGAGCGCATCCCGCACGTGGTCGAGCAGGAGCTCGACCCGGCGCGTGCAGGGGACGGGCTGCGCCGTCCGCGGGTCGAGGCCGAGACCGGACAGGCCGTCCCTGGCGGCCATCCAGTTGGCGATCCGGAGCGTCGCCAGCTCGACGGCGGGAGGGTCGTCGCCCCGCTCGACGGCAGACACCGCCGTCATGACCAGGGCCCGCACCAGCGTCGCCACCAGCACCGTCTGGTCCACGGTTGGCATCACGTCGCAGACCCGGACCTCGACGGTGGGCAGGTGGGAGGAGGGCCGGATGTCCCAATAGACCATGCGCTCGTCCAGGAGGCAGTCGCAGTCGACCAGCATCGCGACCAGTTCGTCGTACGCATCGGCCGATTGGAAGTACGGCGGCGGGCCGGAAACCGGCCACCTCGACCACAGGATCGTCCGCCAGCTCGCGAAGCCGCTGTCGATCCCCCGGTGCAGCGGCGAGTTGGCGCTCAGCGCCAGCAGCGTCGGGAGCCAGGGCCGAACGTGGTTGCAGACCTGCACCCGGCTCTCCCGGTCGGGTACGTCGACGTGCACGTGGCAGCCGCAGATGCCCTGTTCCAGGGCGAGGGTGCCGAACCTCTTCGCCATGGCGCGGTAGCGGTCAGAGTCGCTCACCGGCATCCGGGCGGGACCCGCGGGCGGCGTGCCTGTTGCGAGCAGCCTGCTGCCGTTGCGGGCGGCCGCGGCGGCCGCGAGCCTGCGGGCCTCGAGCAGGTGGGTGCGCAGCCCGTTGCTGTCCCAGCACACCGGGGAATTGGTTTCGATCTGGCACTGCGAGAGCTCGAGTTGGAGCGACACCCCGAGTTCGGTGGCGCTGGAGATCACCGCCGAGTTCCGCATCTGCGGGAGACCCGTGTCCGGGTCGACCAGCAGGAATTCCTCTTCCACCCCCATGGACGGGCACACGGGGTGATTCATGCGGGGGAACGCCCAACTTCGGGCATCAATACCATCTCGGATCCGTGGAATCGGAAAGGTCCTGACTTCAGCTCAATTCAAGCACTAGCCGAACACCGCCGAAAGGGTCAGTCGCGTCGGTAGGTGAGCGGGAGGACGATCCAGAAGTAGGCGAACGCCATGGCCGTGCAGCCGGCGGCAACGGCCCCGACGACCGAGTTGACGACGGTTCCGGCGATCAGCATCACCACGCCGGTGAGGGCGAGTCCCAGCATCACCAGCCCGCTGAGTTCGAGGCGGTGCGCCGTCGAGACGATGGTGTCCAGCTTCCGTCTGCGGAACAGGATCCGGTGGAACCCCACGGGGGCGATCAACAGCACGGTGGCGGCGATCGAGAAGAACACGGTGGCGAGGTAGACGCCCCGTTCGTAGGTCGACAGCTCCGCGAACCGCTCCTGGAACGGCAGGATCAGCAGGAAGCCGGTCAGCAGTTGGACACCGGTCTGCGTCACCCGCAGCTCTTGCAGGATGCTCGCCCAGTTGCGGTCGAGGCGCTCGGTCTCGGTCTCGTGTCTGCCGTCGTCGCCGGCGACGGGGTCGATGGTCATCGGATACCTACGACGCGCGCGACGACTGCCCGGCCGAATCCGCGCAGCGGCAGCCGAGCGGGACGTCGCCGCAGTCCAGCACCAGCGGGTGCCGCATCGCGGTCAGGTCAGCGCACTGCTCTTCGGTGCACTCGGCGGGGTCGGTCCGGTGCACGATCAGGGTTCCGTGACAGTGGTCGAGACTGTCGGCACACGCGGCGCAGGCCATGGTGCTACCTCCGGGTCGGGGCGATCGGCATCCTGCCTCCGTTGGTACCACCTGGCGGCGACAGCGTGGGGATTCCCCGGGCGTGTCAGTCGACCTGTGTAGTTCGGACCGGCGCTTTCGCTGAGGTGTCGACGGGCGGACAATCGAGGGGCAAGAAATGACGGCCTCGACCGACGGAGGAGGGGCAGCGGTGAACCGGACCGAGCTCCCACAGACAGTGCGGCGATCGTCCAAGGAGGCGCAGGTGGTCTTCGCGGAGGCACGCGACACGGCCATCAAGCGATACGGGGAGGGCGAAGACGCCCTTCGCGCGGCGTACGGCGAGCTCAAACACGATTTCGAGTTGGAGGTCGATCACTGGGTGCCCAAGCAGGGGTGACCTCGGTACGACATGGTCCGCGCCGCGGCAGGACGCGACGCGGTGGGTCTGACGGTGTGCCCACGCGGTGCGTCTACCCTTGTCCGTATGCCAGTTCGCACCCAGCTCAGCCCCGGAACCGTCTCCGCGACGCTCGCCGTCCCCGCCAATATCGAGCGGCCGGAGTATGCGTGGAAGCCGACCGTCAACGAGGGCAACGAGCCGTGGGTGCAGACCCAGGAGACCATCGAGGCCATGCGGGTGGCGAGCAAGATCGCCGCCCAGGCCCTGCAGGAGGCGGGCAAGGCGGTCGCGCCGGGCGTCACCACCGACGCGCTCGACCGGATCGCGCACGAGTACATGATCGACCACGGCGCCTACCCGTCCACGCTGGGCTACAAGGACTTCCCCAAGTCCTGCTGCACCTCGCTGAACGAGGTCATCTGCCACGGCATCCCCGACTCGACGGTGATCCAGGACGGCGACATCGTCAACATCGACGTGACCGCGTACATCGGCGGGGTGCACGGCGACACCAACGCCACCTTCCTGGCCGGTGACGTGTCCGAGGAGAACCGCCTGCTCGTCGAGCGCACCCACGAGGCGACGATGCGCGCCATCAAGGCGGTCAAGCCCGGCCGCGAGCTCAACGTCATCGGGCGGGTCATCGAGGCCTACGCCAACCGCTTCGGCTACGGCGTGGTGCGGGACTTCACCGGCCACGGCATCGGCGAGACCTTCCACAACGGGTTGGTCATCCTGCACTACGACCAGCCGAACGTGGACACCGTCATCGAACCGGGCATGGTGTTCACCATCGAGCCGATGATCAACCTCGGCACCGTCGACTACGACATCTGGGACGACGGCTGGACCGTCGTCACCAAGGACCGCAAGTGGACGGCCCAGTTCGAGCACACCATCGTCGTCACCGACACGGGCGCGGAAATTCTCACGCTGCCATGATGTCGGGGCCCGCTCCGGTCGTGAAGGGTGCGCTGCTCGTCGCCGGAACGACCTCCGACGCGGGCAAGAGCGTGCTGGTCGCCGGGTTGTGCCGGATGCTGGCCCGGCGCGGGGTGTCGGTCGCGCCGTTCAAGGCGCAGAACATGTCCAACAACTCGGTCGTCACCCTCGACGGCGGCGAGATCGGGCGGGCGCAGGCACTGCAGGCGCGGGCCTGCGGGCTCGAGCCGAGCGTGCGCTTCAACCCGGTGCTGCTCAAGCCGGGCAGCGACCGGACCTCGCAGCTGGTGGTCCGCGGTCGGGCGGTGACCAACGTGGGGGCCCGCGACTACATCGAGCATCGGGAGTGGCTCCGGGGCGTCGTCGCCGACGAGTTGTCTTCGCTGCGAGCGGAATTCGACGTGGTGATCTGCGAGGGCGCCGGATCGCCCGCGGAGATCAACCTGCGTGCGACGGACCTGGCGAACATGGGGCTGGCGCGGGCGGCTTCGCTCCCGGTGATCGTGGTCGGGGACATCGACCGCGGGGGCGTGCTGGCGCACCTGTTCGGCACCCTCGCCGTGCTCTCACCCGAGGACCAGGCACTGATCGCCGGTTTCGTGATCAACAAGTTCCGCGGCGATGTGGGTCTGCTGGAGCCCGGCCTGGTCCAGCTGCGGGAGATGACCGGACGCCCCACCCTCGGCGTGGTGCCGTTCGCCGAGGGACTCTGGATCGACGCCGAGGACTCGCTGTCCACGGTCGTGGACGCCCCGGTAGGCAGGCCCGCCGCGCCGGCGGGTCAGGGGTGGCTGCGGGTGGCCGCGGTGCGACTGCCGCGGGTGTCCAACGCGACCGACGTGGAGGCCCTGGCCTGCGAACCCGGCGTCTCGGTGCACTGGGTCGGCGAGCCGTCGCGGCTGCAGGATGCCGACCTGGTGGTGATCCCCGGCAGCAAGTCCACCGTCTCGGACCTGGCCTGGTTGCGCTCGAGCGGGATCGCGGACGCGCTGGACGCGCGGGCCGCGGCCGGGCTGCCGACCCTCGGCATCTGCGGCGGGTACCAGATGCTCGGGCGCACCATCGTCGACGACGTCGAATCGGGCGCGGGGACGGTGGACGGGTTGGGCCTGCTGGACATGGAGATCGAGTTCGCGCCCGAGAAGGTGCTGCGGCAGGTCACCGGGACCGCCGACTCGGTTGCGGTGTCCGGCTACGAGATCCACCACGGGCGGGTCGTCCGCAACGCAGACCCGCCGCTGCTGCTCGGCGCGGACGGCGAGCCGGAGGGCAGCGTCCGTGGGCAGGTGTTCGGCACCCACTGGCACGGTCTGCTCGAGTCGGACGAGTTCCGTCGCGGGTTCCTGACCCGGGTCGCGGCCGTCACCAGGCGGCCGTTCACGGTCGCGCCCGACACCTCGGTGGCGGCGGAGCGGACCGCGCAGCTGGACCTGCTGGCCGACCTGGTGGAGCGGCACCTCGACGTGGACGCGATCGAGGAAATCATCAACTGCGGTGCGCCGCGGGATCTTCCGGTGGTCACGCACGGCCGCGCGGTGGTGGACCCCGTTCGCTGATCGCGGGACGTCACGGGGTCGCCCGACGCAGCGCAAGCCAGGCGACCGCCATCGCGATCGCGGTGCCGGTCAGGGGCAGCGCCACCAGCGGCAGGGCCCGCGGCGAGTCGGCGAACCAGTCGCCCACCGCGGGCCACCACCGCGCCCAGGTGATCAGGATCGCGGCGATACCACCGAGGCCGAGGACCCCGACTCCGGCGGCCAGTAGTCCCGTTGCCCGCCAGCGCTGGTAGATCGCGCCGGCGGCAATCGCGATCGCCGTGGTCAGCAGCAGCGTCGAGAAGATGGTCAGGAACTGCAGCAGCGGGTTGTCGGTGAGGTAGTCGGCCAGGCCGAACATCCGCATCCACACGCCCCAACCGTCGGTGGCGGCCTCCACCACCGACAGCAGGTAGAGCGCCGCGGCGAACACCGCCGACTGAGCGAGCGCCAACAGCGCTGTGGCGGAGAAGAACTCGCGACGAGTCACGCTCATGCCGAGCGTGAAGGGGAAGGTCTGGGCCATCGCCTGCAGGTAGAACGCCAGCACGAACCCGTATACGGAGAAGACGCTGCCGGTGAAACCCTCTTCCTGATCGTTGTCGACCAGGAAGTAGATCGTGTAGCTGATCAGGAAGGAGGAGGCGAGGATGGCGACAGGCCAGGCGATCAGCAGCGGCCACGCCACGGTGTGCACGCGGAGGACGGCGCCGATCCGGGAGTCGGAGCCCGGCTCGGTGCGCGGCGGTGTCATCGTAGTGGTTGCGGTCTGGGTGGTCATGCGGTGATCTCCCGTGCTCCGGTGGTGGTCGCGATGACGAGGTCCTGCAGCGATACGGGTTCGAGCTCGACACCCGCCGCGCGCAGCAGGGCGCGCTCGGGCTCGGTCGCCGTGCGCTCGACCGTGGTGCGGGCCTGCGAACCCAGCGATTCGCGATGCAGCACCCGGGCGCCCGCCGCGAACGCGTCGACGGCCTCGGCCGGCCCGGTCGCGACCACTGCCCGCCTGCGCAGCGCGTCGGCGTCGTCATCGACGATGATCCGCCCGCCGTCGACGACGATGACGTGCTCGAGCAGGTTGCTGACCTCGTCGATGAGGTGCGTGGACAGCACGATCGTGCGGGGGTGCTCGGCATAGTCGGCGAGCAGTCGGTCGTAGAACAGGTGCCGGGCGACGGCGTCGAGGCCCAGATAGGGCTCGTCGAACAGCGTGAGCGGTGCCCGCGCGGCGAGCCCGATGATCACGCCGAGCGTGGACTTCATGCCCCTGGACAGCTTCTTGACCTTGCGGCACAGCGGGAGCTGGAAATCGTCGAGCAATCGGTCGGCGAACTCGCGGTCCCAGCCGGGCATCAGATGCCCGGCGGCGGCGAGCACGTGCTTCACTCGGAGGTCGTCGACGTACGTCTGGCTCTCCTTGATGAAGCAGATGTTGCGCAGGACCCGCGCGTTCTCGAAGGGTGTGCCGCCGAGAACCGTCACGTCGCCGGATGTCTGGGTGTCCTGTCCGGTCAGGATCTGCATCAGCGTGGTCTTGCCCGCGCCGTTCCGGCCGAGCAGGCCGTAGATCTTGTCGGGCTCGATGGTGAGGGAGACGTCGTCGAGCGCGGTGACGTCGCCGAACCGCTTGCTCAGGCCGCGAACCGACACGATCGGTTCGGCATCGATGGCGGTCACGGTCATCTGCTTTCCTCCCGGTTGTCGAGCATGGACTTGAGTTCGGTGATCGACATGCCGAGCTTGTCGGCCTCCGCGATCAGCGGCTCGATGTACTGGCGCACGAAGTGCTCGCGGCGCCGGAATCGCAGCGCGTCTCGTGCGCCCTCCGTGACGAACATCCCGATACCTCGCTTCTTGTAGAGAATCCCCTCGGCCACGAGCTGCCCGAGCCCCTTCGCCGCCGTCGCGGGGTTGATCCGGTGGAAGGCGGCGAGCTCGTTCGTGGACGGAACCTGGCCGTCCTCCGGCAGCGATCCGTCGATGATGGAGTTCTCCACGAGCTCGGCGATCTGCTGGAACAGCGGCCTACCGTCGTCGTTCACCGGAACCGCCGCCCGTGAGGCTTACTGGTTCATTACTCATGTAATGAACCATAGGACCTTTGGGTGCGGTGTGCAAGCGATCGTGGGCGCGGCCCGATGGCGTACCGTCCGTAGCCATGGAATTGACGCAAGTTCCCGTCGGGGAGGGCACCTACACCGTTCGCGTCGACGGCCCGGAGAGCAGGCATACGGTGCTGCTGCTCCCTGGTGCAGGGGAGTCCGCGTCCGTGTTCGACGCGGTGTGCGAGCGACTGCACAACTCCGACCTGCGCACGGTCGTGCCCGAGTCGATCGACGGACTCGACGAGACCAGCGCCATCGCGCTGCTCGACGCGCTGAAGCTGCCGTGGGTCAACCTCGCAGGCAACCGCGAGGGTGCCGCGCTGGCCTGGCTGCTCGCCGCGAAGACCTTCGGCCGGTTCGCCAGTCTGGTCGTGGCGGACTGCCCGCACCCCGCTGTGCCGGATCTCGAGGGTGTCGTGCGCGAGTCCGGTTGTGCGCCCGTGGAAATGCCGACGACGCTGCTGATCGGGAACTCGCTGGGCCGGCCGATGGCCGACACCAGCGGCAGGCACGTCTACTCCGACTTCCGTGTCGTCCAGCTCGACGGCGTCGACTCGGTGCCGCAGGGCGCGGCCGCCGAGATGGCCACCGAGATCGTCCTCCGTACCAGCAGCTGGTAGGCGCTCCGCGCCCGTGAGTCCTTCTGGTCCCCAGGTGGGCCAGAAAGACTCACGGGCGGCGCAGCCGCCTATTCCAGCCCGAGCAGGGCGTTCTCGACGACCTCGGGGAGGCCCGGGTGGATCCAGTACTGGCCCCTGGCCATGTCCTGGGCGCTCAGGCCGAAGCTCATCGCCTGGATCAGCGGCTGGATCACCGTGGGCGCCTGAGCGCCGATGACGTGGGCGCCCAGCAGCCTGCCGGTACCGCGCTCGGCGATCACCTTGCACAGGCCCTCGGTGTCCTCCATTGCCCAGCCGTAGGCGACGTCTGAGTACTTCTGCACCTTCACCGTGATGTCGAGGCCCTGATCGCGGGCCTGCTCCTCGGTGAGCCCGACCTCGGCGATCTGCGGGTCGGTGAACACCGCCGCCGGCACGAACCGGTGATCGGTGCGGACCAGGTCCGCGCCGTCCGCCCACGCGTTGCGCAGCAGGTTCTCCTGCACCACCCGGGCCTCGTGGTTCGCCACGTGCTTGAGCTGATAGGGCGAGGACACGTCGCCGAGCGCGAAGACGCCCTCCGCGGTGGTGCGCTGGAACCGGTCCACGAGCACCCGTCCCTCGTCGTCGACGTCGACCCCCGCGGTCTCGGCGCCGAGCCGGTCGCCGTTCGGGGCCCGCCCCACCGCGACCAGCAGGGTGTCGCCCGAGACCACGCTGCCATCCGCGAGTTCCACCTCGACGTTGCCGTCGCCGCCGCGCACGGTCGTCACCGGATTGCCCAGTCGCACATCCCATTTCTCGCGGGCGAGGGCGGTGAAATGTGCCGAGATGTCGCCGTCGAGGTGTCGCAGCAGGCGGTTGCCGCGGCCGATGATCGTGACCTTGCTGCCGAATGCCGAGAAGACATGGGCGAACTCGGAGGCGATGAACCCGCTGCCGATGATCACCAGGTGCTCGGGCAGTTCCGGCAGCCGCATGATGTTGTCGTTGGTGTAATAGCGGACTCCGCTGCGGGTCACCGCCTCAGGGATGATCGGCCGCGATCCGGCCGCGATCACCACCTGGTCCGCGGTGATCACCTCGCCGGTCCCGGTCTCCAGGCGTCGCGGTCCGATGAACCTGGCGTGGCCGGAAAACAGTGTGGTGCCCGGACTCTCGTCGCGCCGATAGCGCTCGCCGCCCGCCGAGATGGGGTCGATCCGGTCGAAAACCCGGCTGACGATGTCCGGCCAGCGCACCTTGTCGATGCGCGAGTCGATGCCGTACTTGCTCGAGTGTTCGATGGTGCGGGCGACCTCGGCGGCGTAGACGAACATCTTGGTCGGGATGCACCCGACGTTCAGGCAGGTGCCGCCGAAGACGCCGTCCTCGAGCAGCGCGACCTGCATGTCGGCGTACCGGTCGTCGAGAATGGTGTTGCCGGAACCGGATCCGATGATCGCGAGGTCGAAGTGGTTCATGCGCCGTGTCCGTGGAGCCAGTTCAGCCACAGGTCCACCTCGTCGAAGGCCTGTTTGCGCGGCACCTCGGTGGAGAGGAAGACGTCGTGCCGGGCGCCCTCGATCGGCACGATCGTGGTGCGGTCGCCGAGGCAGCCCGCCCAGCGGGCGATCTGCCTCACGTCCAGCACCAGGTCGGCCTCGTCGGACTTGGCGGTGTACCGGGAGGAGTAGTGCGTCTTCTCGGACCGCAGGATCAGCGAGGGCACCCCGACGTCGAGCCCGCGGTGCAGCTTCGCGTGGCCGTGGCGGATCGCGCGCAGCCAGCCGAAGGTCACCGGGAACCCGGTCATCGGCTTCCACTCGAGGTTGTAGTCCCACTCGCCGCCCGTCCCGACGTGCAGGCTGCGCCCGTAGACGTCGATCGGCGGCTGCTTGACGGCGAGCCGGTCCTTGACCCGGCCGACGGCCTTGACGGCCACGGTGCCGACGCTGCGCAGGTACGACGGGCCCTGCAGGTCGAACCACGGGCTGTTGAGGATCAGCCCGGCGATGCCTGCGCCTGCGCTGCCGCCTGGCCGCTTGTTCAGCCGGTCGAGCCACAGCGGCAGGATCAGCCCGCCGGTGGAGTGCGCCACCAGCAGGACGGTGCCGCCGCCGATCTGCTCGCGGACCAGTGCCAGCGCGCGGCCCAGTTCCTCGTCGTAGAGGGCGAGGTCGGTGACGAAGTGCGGGGTCTGGCCCTGCTTCAGTGAGCGGCCGCATTTGCGCAGGTCCAGGGCGAAGAACGAGTAGCCCTGGTCGTGGAAGTGTTCGGCCATGTGGTGCTGGAAGAAGTAGTCGGTGAACCCGTGCACGTAGAGCACGGCCCGCGCGGGTGTGCGGTCGATCCCGCCCTCGGGCTGGTACCTGACGAGTGTGGCGTCGATCTCACCTTCACCGTCGGGATCGATTCCGAGTGGGATGGTCAACTGCTGATATCCGTCGCCGAGGACGTCGGGAGCCCAAGTAGTCACAGATCACAATGTAATGCGCAGGAATGCCCCCCGCAGTGGCGCACAATTGGGTGAGGTGAACGACGCGTATACGCGCGGGTAACCTATCCGCTGCAGTCGGCGCGACTGCGCACTGCCAATGGACAAGGAAGTCGATTTTCCAGTGTCAGACAACAACGCGGTAGAGACCAAGACCGATGTAGTGCTCGTGGGTGCGGGCATCATGAGTGCGACCCTCGGAGCCATCCTGCGGCAGCTGCAGCCGGATTGGTCGATCAGCGTGTTCGAGCGGCTCGACGCCGCCGCCGCGGAGAGCAGCGACCCGTGGAACAACGCGGGCACCGGACACTCGGCTCTGTGTGAGCTCAACTACACCCCCGAGAACAAGGACGGCTCCGTCGACATCGCCAAGGCGATCACGGTCAACGAGCAGTTCCAGGTCTCCCGGCAGTTCTGGGCGCACGCGCTCGAACAGGGCATCCTCACCGCCCCCAAGGAATTCATCAACCCCATCCCGCACGTGAGCTTCGTGCACGGGGCGGACAACGTGAAGTACCTGAAGGCGCGCTACGACGCCCTCGCTGGACACACGCTGTTCAACGGCATGGAGTACACCGACAGCGCGGACGAGTTCGCCCGCCGCCTGCCGCTGATGGCCAAGGGTCGCGACTACTCCGACCCCGTCGCCCTGAACTGGACCGAGGGCGGCACCGATGTCGACTTCGGCGCGCTGACCAAGCAGCTGCTCAACCACGTCGCCTCCTCGGGCGGCACCGTGCACTTCGGTCACGAGGTCACCGGCATCAAGAAGCAGTCCGACGGCAGCTGGAAGCTCAAGGTGCACAACCGTCGCACCGGCGGCCGCAAGGTCGTCAACGCCAAGTTCGTCTTCGTCGGAGCAGGCGGCGGCGCCCTGCACCTGCTGCAGCAGTCCGGCATCAAGGAGGCCAAGGGCTTCGGCGGCTTCCCCGTCAGCGGTGCCTTCCTCCGCTGCACCAACCCGGAGCTGATCGATCAGCACCGCGCGAAGGTGTACGGCAAGGCCGCGGTCGGTGCCCCGCCGATGTCGGTCCCGCACCTCGACACCCGCGTCATCGGTGGCAAGCCGGGCCTGCTGTTCGGCCCGTACGCCGGTTGGTCGCCGAAGTTCCTCAAGGAGGGCCGGGTCACCGACCTGCCCGGTTCGGTCAAGCCGAACAACCTGCTGTCCATGCTCGGCGTCGGCGTCTCCGAGCTCGGCCTGGTCAAGTACCTGGTCAGCGAGCTGGCGAAGAACGCGGAGGGTCGGATCGAGACCATGCGCGAGTTCGTCCCCGAGGCAATCGGAGCGGACTGGGAGCTGATCACGGCCGGCCAGCGCGTCCAGGTGATCCGCCGCGACAAGCGCAAGGGCGGCGTGCTCGAGTTCGGCACCGCGGTCATCAGCGCCGCGGACGGCTCGATCGCGGGTCTGCTTGGCGCCTCGCCCGGCGCCTCGACCGCGGTCCCGGCGATGCTCGACGTGCTCAAGCGCTGCTTCGGGGACCGGTTCGCGTCCTGGGAGCCGCAGCTCAAGCAGATGGTGCCCTCGCTCGGTGTGAAGCTCTCCGACGACAAGTCGCTGTTCACCGAGGTCTGGGACTGGTCCAGCCGCGTGCTCGAACTCGACACCGACGTTCAGGAGACCGCCTCCGCCGCGGTGTGATAGTCACACCGTATGACGGCAACAGCGGCGCTGCACCGCGCCTGGGCGCTCGATCTGGACCTCCGCACGCTCTATGACCTGCTGAGACTGCGGGTCGACGTGTTCGTCGTGGAGCAGGCCTGCCCGTACCCGGAATTGGACGGGCGGGACCTGCTCCCCGGCACCAGGCACCTGTGGATCGAGCAGGACGGTCAGGTCGTGTGCACCCTCCGCCTGATGGAGGAGCACGACGACGGCAGCTCCTACCGCATCGGGCGGCTGTGCACCCACCCGGACGCGCGCGGGCACGGGCACACCACCAGGCTGCTGCGCACGGCGCTCGCGGAGGTCGGGTCCGCGCCGTGCCGGCTCAGCGCGCAGAGCCACCTGGTGGACATGTACGCCAAGCACGGGTTCACCCCCGACGGCGAGGAGTTCATCGAGGACGGGATCCCGCACGTGCCGATGCGGCGCGGTGGCGGCGAGCCCTGGCGCGAGGTCTAGAGTCAGGGTCCGACAATCCCTGCCGCGGGGAAGTCCTGTGTGAACCAGGCACGGTCCCGCCACTGTGATGGATCCGGCCACGTCCGGAACCGGAGTCAGATCGCCGCGGCAGCGGGTAGAGGTCCGAACCCTCGGCGTGGACACCGGGGAGTGAAGGGAAAAACGCTGTGGCACAAGCTGGTACCGGGTCCGAACCGGGTTTTCCGTTCAGTGCGATCGTCGGTCAGGACACGCTCCGGCTCGCCCTGACCCTCTGCGCCGTGCACCCCGGAATCGGGGGAGTGCTGGTGCGGGGCGAGAAGGGCACCGCGAAGTCGACGGTGGTGCGCGCGCTCGCCGCGCTGCTGCCGCCCGTCGACGACGGCAACGGTGGCAGGCCCGCCCGGCTGGTGGAGCTGCCGGTCGGCGCCACCGAGGACCGGGTGGTCGGCTCGCTGGACCTGGAGAAGGTGCTGCGGGACGGGGAGCGGGCCTTCCAGCCCGGGCTGCTGGCCGCGGCCCACGACGGCGTGCTCTACGTCGACGAGGTCAACCTGCTGCACGATCACCTCGTGGACGTGCTGCTCGACGCCGCCGCGATGGGTCGCGTGCACATCGAGCGCGACGGCGTCTCCCACTCCCATCCCGCGCGGTTCGTCCTGGTCGGGACCATGAACCCGGAGGAGGGCGAACTCCGCCCGCAGCTGCTCGACCGATTCGGCCTTGCCGTCGACGTGGCGGCCTCGCGCGAGGTGGACGTCCGCATGCAGGTGGTGCGCCGCCGACTCGATTTCGAGGCCGACCCCGCCGGATTCGCGGCCCGGTACGCCGACGAGGACTCGGCGCTGGCCCGCCGCATCGCCGCGGCAAGGGCGGCCCTGCCCGCCATCGAACTCAGCGACACCGAACTGCGCCGCATCGCCGCGCTGTGCGCCTCCTTCGACGTCGACGGCATGCGTGCCGACCTGGTGCTGGCGCGGACGGCCACCGCGCACGCCGCCTGGCGCGGCGCCGAGGCCGTCGGCGAGGAGGACGTGCGGATCGCCGCGGAGCTGACGCTCCCGCACCGCCGCCGCCGCGACCCGTTCGACGAGCCGGGCCTGGACCCGCAGCAGCTCGAGGACGCGATGCGGGACGCGGCCGAGCAGGCGAACCAGCCAGAACCCGAGCCGGAGCCCGATCCCGACGGTCCCGGTGGCGGCGCGCCCGAGCCCGAGTCCGACGGGGCACCGACCCCCGACGACGCCCAGCAGTCCGCCGAGCCGAGCGAGACCGAACGGCCCGGCCCGGCCCGCGCCCCCGAACGCCAGGCCGCGGCGCCCTCCGCGCAGTTCAAGACCCGGCTGCTGACCATCCCCGGCGTCGGCGAGGGCGCGCCGGGCAGGCGCTCGCGTTCACGCTCCGCTCAGGGCCGGACCGTGCGGCCCACCACCGAACCGGGACGCGGGCTACACCTGGTCGGCACCCTGTTCGCGGCCGCCGAGCACCAGGTCGCCCGCGGACGGCGGGACGGCCGGATGCTGTTGGCGCCCGGCGACATCCGCGGGGCGCACCGCGAGGGCCGTGAGGGCAACCTGGTGGTCTTCGTGGTCGACGCGTCCGGCTCGATGGCAGCGCGGGACCGGCTCTCCGCGGTCACCGGCGCCGTCGTCTCGCTGCTGCGCGACGCCTACCAGCGCCGCGACAAGGTTGCGGTGATCACCGTGCGGGGTGCCGCCGCCGAGTTGGTGCTGCCGCCCACCTCGTCCGTCGACGTCGCGGTCCGGCGACTGCGCTCGCTGCGTACCGGCGGCAAATCCCCACTGGCGCAAGGATTCCTGAAGGCCCGCGAGGTGGTGCTGCGGGAGAAGGTGCGCGACCCCCAGCGTCGGGCGATGGTGGTCGCGCTGACCGACGGCCGGGCGACCGGCGGGACCGACCCGGTCCATCGCGCCCGGGTGGCCGCGACCCTGCTGGCGGGCGAGTCGGTGGCCTCGGTGGTGGTGGATTGCGAGTCCGGCATGGTGCGGCTGGGCCTGGCCCGCGACCTGGCGACCGCGCTGCGGGGCGCCTACATCCGGCTCGGCGAGCTCTCGGCGGAGCAGGTGGCCGGTGTGGTCCGGGCCGGTACCTCGAAGCTCGCGGCCTAGAACGGAAAGAGGAGTAAGAGACGATGCCCAAGGGTGTACCGCTTCCCGAGAACGTCCCCGACGACGGCCTGACCACCCGGCAGCGCCGCAACGCGCCGGTGCTGGCCGTGCACACGGGTCCCGGCAAGGGGAAGTCGACCGCCGCGTTCGGGATGGCGCTGCGAGCCTGGAACCAGGGCTTCGACATCGGGGTGTTCCAGTTCGTCAAGAGCGCGAAGTGGAAGGTCGGTGAGGAGTCGGCGTTCCGCGCGCTCGGTGAGCTGCACGAGTCCACCGGAATCGGCGGACCGGTGCAGTGGCACAAGATGGGCGAGGGCTGGTCCTGGACCCGCAAGAAGGGCGAGGACGAGGACCACGCCCGCGTCGCGCTGGACGGCTGGCGCGAGGTGGCCCGCCGGATCGCCAACGAGGAGCACAAGTTCTACGTCCTGGACGAGTTCACCTACCCGCTCAAGTGGGGCTGGGTGGACGTCGACGAGGTGGTCGAGGTGCTGAATGCGCGGCCGGGGAACCAGCACGTGGTGATCACCGGTAGGGATGCGCCGCAGGCCCTGATCGAGGCGGCCGACCTCGTCACCGAGATGACCAAGATCAAGCACCCCATGGACGCCGGACGCAAGGGCCAGCGGGGCATCGAGTGGTGAACACCGTTCCGGCGGTCGTCATTGCCGCACCCGCATCCGGCAGCGGAAAGACCACCGTCGCAACGGGTCTGATCGGCGCCCTGCGCGCGGCCGGTGATCGGGTGGCGCCGTTCAAGGTCGGGCCCGACTACATCGACCCGGGCTATCACGGCCTCGCCGCGGGCCGCGTCGGACGCAACCTGGATCCGGTGCTGGTCGGCGCGGACAGGGTCGGCCCGCTGTACCGGCACGGCAGCGCGGGCTGCGACATCGCCGTCGTCGAGGGCGTGATGGGCCTGTTCGACGGCAAGATCGCGGACCCGGCGCCCGAGGGCGCCGCGGAGGGGTCGACCGCGCAGGTCGCCGGGTTGCTCGGCGCCCCGGTCGTCCTGGTCGTGGACGCCCGCGGCCACAGCCAGTCGCTGGCAGCGGTGCTGCACGGCTTCGCGACCTTCGACAGCGGCGTCCGGATCGGCGGGGTGATCCTGAACCGGGTCGGCAGCGAGCGGCACGAACAGGTGCTGCGCCAGGCCTGCGACCGGGTCGGGGTGCCGGTGCTCGGGGTGGTGCCCAGGCTCGCGGAGCTGGCGGTGCCCTCGCGGCACCTCGGACTGATCACCGCCGTCGAGCACGGACGGGCCGCCACCGACGCGGTGGACGCGATGACCGAGCTGATCGCGCGGCACGTGGACCTGCCCGCGGTGCGGGCGCTGGCCCGCTCGAGCGTCGGCGTGCCGGCCTGGAATGCCGCGGACGAGGCCGGTACGGACGCGCCGGGACCCGATCCCGTGGTGGCGCTGGCCGGTGGCTCGGCGTTCACGTTCGGCTATGCCGAGCATCGCGAACTGCTTGAGGCGGCGGGCGCGCGGGTGTGCACCTTCGACCCCGCCGTCGATCAGCTTCCCGAGGGCGCGGCCGCGTTGGTGCTGCCGGGCGGGTTCCCGGAGGAGCACGCGCCCGAGTTGGCGGCGAACATCCCGCTGCTCACCACCGTCCGCGAACTGGCGCGCCGCGGGATGCCGATCCACGCCGAGTGCGCGGGCCTGCTGTACCTGGCACGTCGTCTCGATGGGCACCCGATGGCGGGGGTGATCGGGGTGGATGCTGAGTTCGGAAAGTCGCTGACCCTGGGCTATCGGGAGGCCGTCGCGCTGGGGGAGTCGGTGCTGTTCGAACCGGGGACGAGGGTGGTCGGTCACGAGTTCCACCGGACCCGGCTCACGTCGGCCTCGGTGGACGGCTGGGCCCCGGCCTGGGGCTGGCGGGCGGCGGGAACCTCGGCGCGGGAAGGCTTCGCGGGCGGCGGCGTACACGCCTCCTATCTACACACCCATCCCGCGGGGAACCCGGCCTCCGTGCGCCGGTTCGTCTCCGCGGCAAGAGATTTCGAGGCGTCCAATGGGTGATCTGGTGGTGGGCATCGGTGCCCGCGACGGGGTGGACCCCGACACCGTGCTGGCTGCTATCAGCGCCGTCGTCGACGACCCGACCGAGCTGCACGCGCTGGCCACCCTCGAACGCAAGGCCACCGAGTCCTCGATCGCCATTGCGGCGGCCGAGCTGGGTGTACCGGTGCTCGGGTTCACGGCCGACGAACTCTCGGCCGTGGACGTGCCGACACCGTCAGGACGGGTCGCGGCCGAGGTCGGGACGCCGAGCGTCGCCGAGGCCGCGGCGCTCCTCGGCGCGGGCGGCGGCGACCTGCTGGTGCGCAAACGCGCCCGCAATGGCGTCACCGTTGCCGTCGCCCGTAATGTTTGGTAGCCCGAAGACCCCCGACATCCCAGTCAAGGAGCGCGAAGTGCCAGCAGCGGCCGGAGACGAGCCCAACTACCTCGTAGGGCTCAACCTGACCGATCGACGGGTGGTCGTCGTGGGCGGCGGCACCGTCGCACAGCGGCGCCTGGGCCTGCTCGTGGCCTGCGGGGCGAGGGTGCACGTGGTCAGCCGCGCCGTCACCCCCGCCGTCGAGGCGATGGCCACCGGCGGCCAGATCACCATCGACCTGCGCGCGTACGCCGACGGCGACCTGGACGGCGCCTGGTACGCCATCGCCTGCACCGACGAGCCGGACACCAACGCCGCCGTCGTCGCCGAGGCGGAGCGCAGCCGCATCTTCTGCGTCCGCGCGGACAGTGCCCGCAACGGCACCGCCGTCACCCCCGCGAGCGCGTCCTTCGACGGGCTCGAGCTCGGTGTGCTGGCGGGCGGCGACCACCGCCGCTCGGCCGCGGTGCGCACCGCGCTGGTCGAGGCCCTGCAGTCCGGTGGCGTGGTGGACGTCGCCGAGCCGCACGTGCCCGGCGTCGCGCTGGTCGGCGGCGGACCCGGCGACCCGGATCTGATCACCGTCCGCGGCCGCAGGCTGCTGGCCCGGGCCGACGTCGTCGTCGCGGACCGGCTGGCGCCGCCCGAGCTGCTCGCCGAGCTCGGCCCCCAGGTCGAGGTCATCGATGCGGCGAAGATCCCGTACGGCCGCGCGATGGCGCAGGAGGCGATCAACGCCGCGCTGATCGACGGCTACAAGGCCGGCAAGTTCGTGGTCCGGCTCAAGGGCGGCGACCCGTACGTGTTCGGCCGCGGCTTCGAGGAGCTGCAGGCCTGCGCGGCCGCCGGGGTGCCGGTCACCGTGGTGCCGGGCATCACCAGCGCGATCGCCGTGCCGTCCGCGGCCGGGATCCCGGTGACCCACCGCGGCGTCACCCACGAGTTCGTGGTCGTCAGCGGGCACATCGCCCCGGACCACCCCGATTCGCTGGTGGACTGGTCGGCCCTGGCGAAGCTGCGCGGCACCCTGGTGCTGCTGATGGCGGTGGAGCGGATCGAGAAGTTCGCCGCCGTGCTCACCGAGGGCGGTAGGCCGGCCGAGACCCCGGTGACCGTGATCCAGGAGGGCACCACGCGCGCTCAGCGGGTGCTGCGAGCCGATCTGGCGACCGTCGCGGCCCGGGTCCGCGAGGAGAACATCCGCCCGCCCGCGATCGTCGTGATCGGGCCGGTCGCGGGCCTGACCGCCGACGCGCAGTAACCTGGGCGACCGTGCCTGACTCCACTGTCGTGAAGTACCCCGTGACCACGCGAGCCTTCGGTCTCGCCATCGTCGTCCTCGGCGGTATGCAGCTGATGATGGTGCTCGACGGGACCGTCGCCTCGCTGGCCCTGGCCCGGATCCAGCAGGATCTCGACCTGAGCGACGCGGGCCGGAACTGGGTGATCACGTCCTACGCGCTGACCTACGGCGGCCTGATGCTGCTCGGCGGACGGCTCGGCGACGCCTTCGGGCGCAAGCGGGTCTTCATCGGCGGCGTGGTGCTGTTCACGGTGGCCTCGCTCATCTGCGGACTCGCCACCGGTGAGGTCTCGCTGATCGCGGCGCGGGCGCTGCAGGGCGTGGGTGCGGCGATCGCGTCGCCGACCGCGCTTGCCCTGGTGGCGACGACATTCGCGCCCGGCCCGGTCCGCAACCAGGCG
Organism: Rhodococcus sp. PvR099; assembly: GCF_017833315.1. NCBI lineage: Bacteria > Bacillati > Actinomycetota > Actinomycetes > Mycobacteriales > Nocardiaceae > Rhodococcus > Rhodococcus sp. PvR099. The sequence continues at coordinate 306,858 of NZ_JAFIBV010000001.1, forward strand.
ATCGCGATCTTCGCGGCCATGACCGGCATCGGTTCCGTGACCGGACTGATCGTCGGCGGCGCACTGACCGAGGTGTCCTGGCGCTGGATCTTCCTGATCAACGTGCCGATCGGGCTGCTGATCATCGGCCTCGCCATTCCCTCGCTGGTGGAGACCGGCGCCGAGCGGCTCAAGCTGGACGTGCCGGGTGCGGTGCTCGCGACCCTGGGCTGCACCGGCGTGGTCTTCGGGTTCACCGAGGGCGCGGAGATGGGCTGGACGAGCCCGCCGGTGATCGCGGCGCTGGCCGTGGGGCTGGGCATGCTGGCGGCGTTCCTGCTGGTCGAGCGCAGGGCGGAGAACCCGCTGCTGCCGTTCTCGCTGTTCCGCAACGGGAACCGGGTGGCCACCTTCATCGCGATCGCGCTGGTGGGCGCGGTGATGTTCAGCCTGGCGCCGTTCGTGGCGCTGTACGTGCAGGACATCCTCGGCTACAGCCCGCTCGCCGCGGGCATGGCGTTCGTGCCGTTCGCCTTCGGCCTCGGCGCCGCCGCATTCGTGGCGTCCAAGCTCGCGGTCCGCGTCCAGCCCCGGTGGCTGATCGTCGCCGGCACCGTCCTGACCACGCTGGGCCTGCTGTACGGCTCCACGCTGGACACCTCGGCGACCTACATGGGCAACCTGTTCATGCTGGTGGTCGGCGTCGGATTCGGTGTCGGCCTCGCGGTGGTGCCGCTGCCGCTGTGCGCGATCGCCGGGGTCGGGCAGCACGAGATCGGCCCGCTGTCCGCGATCGCCCAGGTCGCACAGGTGCTCTTCGGCCCGATCGGGCTGGCGATCGTCGGCGCGATGGCCACGTCCAAGACGCTCTCGCTTGGCGGCACCTCCGGGGTGGCGTCGACCATGAACGCGGACCAGCTGTTCGCGCTCAGCGAGGGCTATACGACGGCCCTGCTCGGCTGCGCGATCTTCGCCGCCCTCGCCGCCGTCGTGGCCCTGTTCATCCGGTTCACCCCGCAGCAGGTCGCACAGGCGCAGGCCGCGGAGAAGGCGGCGCAGGAGTCCTAGCGGTGCCGGAGGCCGCACCTGTCCCGCTCCGCCTGTGGCGACCGTCCAGTATGGTGCGACGAACAGGCAATGACGGGGGACAGGACCTGCAATGACGGCTGAGCCGCGAGAATCGGCAATGCCCACGAAGGCGCGCAGTCGGTGGCGTATCGCCCTGGGGGTGGTGACCATCGTCCTCGGAATCGTGGTGGCGATCGTCGTCGGAGCGCTGGCGGTGGGCCTGGTGGCGCTCGCGGTTGACATCCCGGCGCTGTTCCTCGGAGCGGGATTGGCCGGCGCCGTCGCCGTCTGTTTTCTGGTGAGCTGGTGGGGTTTTCGGCTGACGGGGGCGCGTCGTGCGAAGGTGGGTGCGGCCGGACTGAGCGTGGTGATCGGCGTGGCCGTCGCCGCGCTGGCAGCATCGACGATCCTCAGTCCGTTCCCTGCTCAGCCGGACTCCGCGGTGCCGTCGGACGTCCAGTACTGGGACCTGCCGACCGGTTCGCGCATCGCCTACGTCCACGCCCCGGCCGCCGCACTCCCGACCCCGAAGCCGCCGGTGATCTTCGTGCACGGCGGACCGGGAACACCCGGCGAGGGAATACCGGTCGGCGGCGCCGAACTCGCCGCCCAGGGGTTCGACGTGTACGCGTATGACCAAGTGGGGGCGGGCCGTTCGACCCGACTCGACGATGTCACCGACTACACCGTGCAGCGCCAGGTGGCCGATCTCGAAGCGATACGGCAAGAACTCGGTGCCGAGCAACTCGTCCTGGTCGGACGGTCCTGGGGCGGATCGCTGACGGCGCAGTACATCGCTGCGCACCCCGATCGCGTCGCGAAAGCCGTCTTCGTCGCGCCAGGAGCGATCTGGCCGACGGCATTTCCCGACGGCGTCGGCGAACCCTGGCACGAGATGGATCCCGCCCAGCAGGCACGCTACGACGAACTGATGGGCAACCCGCGCATTCTCGCCCAATCGCTGTTGATGGGCGTGAATCCCCAAGCCGCACATGCGTTCGTCCCCGACGCCGAGGCCGACTCGTGGATGCACGAGGTCGCCCTCACCGGCCGCGACGGGGCCTCGTGCTCACGCGAGGTCACCACGCCGCCGCACGACAATCTGCAGGGGTTCTACGTCAATCAGATGACGACGGCCGATTTCGGCTCCATCCCGGATCCCAGGCCTGCGCTCACGAACGCGCGGGTTCCCGTCCTGGTCATGGCGGCCCAATGCGACTTCCTGCGCTGGCCGGTCTCACGCGAGTACCGAGACACCTTCCCCCACTCCACGCTGGTCGACATCCAGGGTGCCGGCCACGGGGTCTCGACGGACCAACCGGAGATCTACACAGGCTTGCTGGAGACGTTCCTGAACGATCAGCCGCTCCCGCTCCCCGCCTATACATCCATGGACCCTCCGCCCGGACGATGGACCAACTGACGGAGCGTTCGTGATCGGATACGCGACATACTCAGCGTGTGACCGCCCTCGAGGAGTACCGCCGGAGGCTCGAGCCCCGTCTTCCGCGGATTCGCGACATCGCGCTGCTGGCGGCGACGATCTTCGTCCTTGTCGGGCGGTTCGTGCAGGCGGGCGACCATTCGGCGCAAGCATTCTGGTTGTCGGCGATTTCGGTCGCCGCCGCCACGACGCTGTGGTGGCGCCGCCGGTATCCGATCGCGATCACGTGCGTCGGCATTCTCGTGTGTGCTCTGTCCGGGTCGAATCTGATGATGCTCGTCGCGATCTGCACCCTTGCGGTTCGCCGCCGGGACCGATGGCTCTGGATCCTGGCGGTGGCCGGGGCGCTGACGGACGCCGTGTCCGAGTCTTTCCGGCGTACCGCGGAGGACTATCCGACCGTGCTGGGCTCGGCATTGTTCGCGATCGCCGCCTTCGCCGTTCTCGGCGCCTATATCGGCCTGCGCCGCGCCTATCTGGACGGACTTCACGATCGCGTCCGTCAGGCGGAAGCCGAACGCGAGGCACGAGCGGCCCAGGCTCGGCTGGCCGAACGCAGCCGCATCGCCCGCGAGATGCACGACGTGGTGGCGCACAAGGTCTCGTTGATCGCACTGCACGCCGGCGCCTTGCAGGTGACCCGCGCACCGGATGCCGACCGCGTACACCGCAGCGCGACGCTGATCGCCGACACCGCCCGCGGTGCGCTCGAGGATCTGCGCGGCGTGCTGGGCGTGCTCCGGGACTCGTCCGACGAACCCGCGCCGGAACCGCCGCAGCCGCTGCTGCGGGACATTCCCGCGCTCATCGCCGCGTCGCGTGCCGCGGGCGTCCCGATCGTGGAGGACATCCGCGCGGACCTGGACCGTCCGGCACCCTCCGTGCTGGCGCACGCGGCCTTCCGCGTGACCCAGGAGGCGCTGACGAACATCCACAAGCACGCGGCGGGCGCCGCCACCACGATCGCGATCGACGGCGCACCCGGCGACCGTCTGAGCATCGAGATCGTCAATGCGGCGCCGGCAGAATCCTCGGCGACCACGACCCTGGGCGGGTCCGGAGCGGGACTGGAGGGGTTGAGCGAGCGCGTCATGGTCGCCGCGGGAACGTTCGAGCACGGGCCCACCGCCGACGGCGGCTTCCGGGTGTTCGCAAGCTTGCCGTGGCCCAGCCGTCAGCCGGACTCGCCGAGCAGCTGAGCGTCACGCGCCACCAGCGCCGCCTGGACCCGGTTCGAGACGTCAAGAGCGGTGAGAATTCGACTGACGTGCGCCTTCACCGTGCTTTCGCGCATCGACAGCCTCTCCGCGATGTCGGCGTTGGAGTCCCCACGCGCGACCCGCTCGAGGACCTGCGTCTCGCGCGGGGTGAGGCGCGCGATGCGCTCTGCCGCGGCCTGGGCGGACTCGGCTGTCTGTTGGTGGAATCGGTCGATGAGCGCCCGCGCCGCGCCGGGATGCAACATCGACCCGCCCGCCGCGACGACGTGGACCGCTCGGAGAATCTCCGCGGGAGGTGTCTCCTTGAGCAGGAATCCGTCTGCCCCTGCCGCGAGCGCCGAATACACGTGCTGGTCCAGATCGAACGTGGTGAGCACCAGGATGCGCGGACGGGACGGCAGTGCCGCGATCCGGCGCGTCGCCTCGATCCCGTCCATCGTCGGCATCCGGATGTCCATCAGCACCACGTCGATGTCACGGGACCGAACAACTCGCACCGCATCGGCGCCGTCCGACGCGTGCGCGACCACGGACAGTTGGTCGTCGGTGGCGAGCATGTCGGCCAACCCCTGGCGCACGAACGGATCGTCGTCGACGACGAGGATGGAGATCACGTTGCGAATGTACCCGCGGAATCGGCTTCGGCATCGACTGTTTCGACCGATCGCCGGTGGTACCACCTACTTTCGTCGGGGGTGCCGGTGGCCGGATTGCCGATGCGGCCCACCGTGCCGCGCCCGCACTGTGGGGACATGATGAATTTTGCCGCCAGGATCTCTCCGACACGATTCGGCGGCCACGCGCTGTTTGCCGCCGAGGCCGGCCGCGACCTGCGGACGACGGGCGCGATCGCGCCGAGCAGTCCCCGACTGGCACGTGCGCTGACGGAGTCGATCGCCCGTTCCACCGATACCGCGCTGTCGATCCTCGAGGTCGGTGCGGGGACGGGTGCGCTGAGCCGGGCGATCGCGGCCCGCATCGGCCCGGACGACACCTTGACCTGTGTCGAACGGAACCCGCGACTCGCCGCGTACCTCCGAGCGGAGATCGGTGTCGATCCGGCTCTCCGCGCCTGCGCGGAGCGGATCGTGATCCGCCAGGCCGACATCGTCGGACTCCCGGCGGCCGAAAAGTACGACGTCATCGTGGTCGGACTCCCGTTCGCGAACTTCACCGAGAACGAGACGCGTGCGATCTGCGAAGCCCTGGACGGGGTACTCAAGCCCGGCGGCTGCATCACCTACTTCTCGTATCTCGGCGGTGCGGCGGTCGACCGGTTTTCCGGGGAACGGCACCGTCGGCACCGCCGAGGCAGCGCACGGGCGCTCGCCGAGTTCCGCGCACGCTTCCGCCAGGATCGCGTCAAGGTCTGGACCAACCTGCCGCCCGCCTACGCCTGGACGCTCACGAAACCGGGAGTGGCCCAACCCGATCCCCATGTCGGTACCGGGAATCCGCACACCAAACCGATCACCGCGTAAGGGAGTCGGGGGTGTGGCGTACGGGAGTGCTCACCGATCGGACCGACGCTCCGGCGGTCTGGTGGTTTCTCGCGGCGATGGTGGTGACGGTCATCGGGACGTGGGGATTCGGCTTGGCGATCTGGCGCTATGTCTCGGCGCGGACATCGCACACGAGATCGGTGCTATGGGGGGCCGGCTTCGTGATGTGGGCCGGGGGAGTGTGGTTGCTCTTCCATAAGGCGGCGAGCCTGGGGTCCGGCGGCGCTGTCATCGTCGCAGTCGCCACGGGCCTGTGGAGCTGCGCATATATCAGGCCCCGCCGCCCACCCCCTGTCATGCGGTACTCCTTTCGGGAGTAGGAGACGCGCAGCCGCCGCAACCCGCCGACCGTCGCGACGGAAAGTCGCTCGACACCGCCGGTAGTGTCCGAATGGTGCTGTTCACACTGACCGCGACCGCGACTGGCGGCTTCCCGGATGCGTCGGACCTCGGCTACCTCCTGCACAAGCATCCCGATCGGGTGCAGACGTTCGAGTTGTCGGTGGGGACCGCGACCGTGCTCTATCCTGAGTCCTCGCAGTCGAGCTGCACCGTGGCGATGATCCTCGACGTCGATCCAGTCGATTTGGCGCGCAGCAAGTTCCGGCGGGGCAGTGACGGTTTCGCGTTGGGGCAGTACGTCAACGACCGACCGTATGCCGGGTCGTCGATGCTGGCGGTGGCGATCTCGCGAGTGTTCAAATCGGCCCTCGCCGGGACGCTTGCATCGCGCCAGGAACTTCCGCTGACGGCCCTTCCGCTACGGGTCACCATTCCGGCGATGCCGGCCAGGGGCGGCGCAGACCTGCCGGGCCGGCTCTTCGGGCCACTCGGCTGGGACGTCATCGCGGAGCCGCTCCCGCTGGACGAGACCATTCCGCAGTGGGGTGACTCGGCATATGTGAGCCTGACGCTCGTCGGCACGCAGACGTTGTCCGCGGCGCTGCGACACCTCTATGTCCTGCTGCCGGTGCTCGATGACGTCAAGCACTACTGGGTCGGCGAGGAGGAGGCCGACAAGTTGGTTCGGATGGCGGGGGAGTGGCTGAGCGGCCACCCGGAAGCCGAGCTGATCGCCTCGCGCTACCTCGCGCACCGACGTGAGCTGGTGGCGTCCGTCGTCGATCGGCTGGTCGAGGACGCAACCACGGAAACAGGTGATGTGCTGGCGGTCAACGCCGGCCTCGCGAACCGGCGTCAGGACGCGGTGATCGCGACGCTCGAGGACCTCGGTGTTGCGCGGGTGGTCGATGTCGGCTGCGGTGAGGGAAAGATGTTGCGGGAGCTGCTCGCCCGGCCTGCCTTCACCAAGATCGTCGGCGTCGATGTCAGCGACAGCGCGCTGCGTAAGGCGGAACGCAGGCTCGGGCTGGCCGAGCTGTCGGACCGTCAGCGGGAGCGGATCTCGGTGCTCCAGTCGTCGGCCACCTACCGAGATCCACGCCTGAGGGGGTATGACGCGGTGGTGTTGATGGAGGTGGTCGAGCACGTCGACGAGTCGCGGCTGCCGGCGCTGGTGCGGTCGGTGTTCGCCGACATGCACCCGCGGGTGGTCCTGGTGACCACGCCCAACGCCGAGTACAACGTGCTGTATCCGAATCTCGAGCCGGGCACCTTCCGGCATCCCGACCACCGATTCGAGTTCAGCCGAACGCAATTCGAGGCCTGGGCAGCAGAGGTCACGTCCGCACACGACTATGACGTGAGCTTCACGGGGATCGGCGATGTCGACGGAACCCGTGGCGCGCCCACCCAGATGGCCGTGTTCATCCGACGGGAGGTTTCGGCATGAGTGTTCTCGAGATACCCGAGCCGTCGTTGGTCGTGCTCATCGGGATCAGCGGGTCGGGGAAGTCGACCTTCGCGGCCGAGCATTTCGGCGCGTACGAGGTGATCTCGAGCGATCACTGTCGCGGATTGGTCAGTGACGACCCGAATTCGAAGGAGGCCACCGTCGATGCGTTCGAGGTCCTCGAGTTCATCGCCACCAAGCGAATGCGCGCCGGGAAGCTGACCGTCATCGACGCGACGAGCGTCCAGCCTGCGGCCCGCAAGAAACTGATCGACCTCGCCCGCTCCCAGGATGTGCTGCCCGTGGCGATCGTGCTGAACCTGCCCGAGCAGGTGTGCGCCGAGCGCAACGCTGCCCGGGGGGACCGAGGGTTCGATCGCAGCGTCCTGCGACGTCAACACCAGCAGCTCTCGCGGTCGATGCGCGGGTTGGCTCGTGAGGGTTTCCGCACGGTCCACGTCCTCGATGGGGTCGAGGACGTGGCGTCGGCGCGGATCGTCCGGCAGCCGTTGCGGAGCGACCGTCGCGATCTGCCCGGGCCGTTCGACGTGATCGGGGACATCCACGGCTGCCTCGGCGAGCTCGAAACCCTGTTGGGTGCCCTGGGATACACGGTGCGGCGGGACGAGCAGGGTAGGCCGGTGGATGCACTTCCGCCTGCCGGGCGCACCGCGGTGTTCGTGGGCGACTACGTGGACCGTGGCCCCGACTCGCCGGGTGTGCTGAGGCTGGTGATGGGTATGGCCGCGGCCGGTCACGCGCTGGCACTGCCGGGCAACCACGAGAACAAGCTCGTGAAGGCGCTGCGCGGCCAGAAGGTCAACGCCACTCATGGTCTCGACCGCACCCTCGAGCAGCTCGCGTCCGAGTCCGAGGAGTTCCGCCGCGCCGTCGCGGACTTCTGCGACGGGCTGGTCGCGCATCTCGTCCTCGACGACGGGCGGCTGGTCGTCGCCCACGCGGGCCTGAAGGAGGAGTACCACAATCGCGCGTCCGGTCGGGTGCGCAGTTTCGCGCTCTACGGCGAGACCACCGGTGAGACGGACGAATTCGGTTTGCCGGTCCGCTACCCGTGGGCAGAGGACTATCGCGGCGACGCGATGGTGCTGTACGGGCACACGCCGGTGCCGGATGTGCGGTGGCTCAACAACACGGCCTGCCTCGACACCGGGTGCGTCTTCGGCGGCGCGCTCACGGCGATGCGCTACCCCGAGCGCGAGGTGGTCTCCGTTCCGGCCGATCGGGAGTGGTATCCGCCGGCCAAGCCGCTGCACATGCCGGAGCCCGATCCGCAGGCCCTCGACATCGAGGACATTCTCCGGGTCGGGGGAGTGGATACCGCGCTGCGCGGACGGATCACGATTCGGCCCGAGAACGCGGCGGGTGCGCTCGAGGTGATGAGCCGATGGGCGGTGGCGCCGCAGTGGCTGCACTACCTGCCGCCGACGATGGCGCCGTGCGCGACCTCGTCGCGACCCGGTCTCCTCGAGCATCCAGCCGAAGCCTTCGCCGAGTACCGAAAAGCGGGGGTGAGCGAGGTGATCTGCGAGGAGAAGCACATGGGTTCGCGGGCGATCGTGATGGTGTGCCGCGATGCCTCGGTGGTGGCCGCGCGATTCGGCGTCACGGACGGCCTGTCCGGGATGGTGCATACCCGAACCGGTCGGCGCATGTTCGACGAGGAACAGACCGAGCGCCTGGTGACCCTCGTCGCGGAGGCCGTCGGGGACGCCGGGCTGTGGGAGGAGCTCGGCACCGACTGGATGCTCCTGGACGCGGAGCTGCTGCCGTGGTCAGCGAAGTCCGAGGGGCTGCTCCGGTCGCAGTACGCCGCGGTGGGTGCGGCCGCGCGCGCCGACCTGGCGGGCCGTAGATCGGTGCTCGAGGCCTCGGCGGAGCGCGGACTCGACGTCGGGGATCTCCTCGAGCGGGTGAACAGCAGGGCGGCCGACGTCGCGCGCTACACCGATGCCTACCGGCGATATGTCTGGCCGACCGACGGCCTGGACGGCGTGCGGGTGGCGCCGTTCCAGGTCTTGGCCACCGAGGGCGCCGGTCACAGCGATCGCGATCACGGCTGGCACCTGGCGATCGCGGACCGGCTCGTGGCGGCGGCACCGACCCTGTTCACCACGACCCGGCGCGTCGTCGTCGACACCGGCTCGCCGGAGTCGGAGGCCGCGGGCATCGCCTGGTGGGACGAGCTGACCGGCGCAGGCGGCGAGGGCATGGTGGTCAAACCGCTCGCCAACGGGGCGCAGGCAGGCGCTCGTCGCGTTCAGCCCGGCATCAAGGTGCGTGGCCGCGAATACCTGCGACTGATCTACGGTCCGCACTACACCGAGAAGGAGAACCTGGAGCGGCTGCGCAACCGAAACCTGGGGCACAAGCAGTCGATGGCGCTGCGCGAGTACGCGCTGGGCATGGAGGCGGTCGACCGACTGGTCAGGGCCGATCCGCTGTGGCGGATCCACCAGGCGGTGTTCGCCGTGCTCGCCCTGGAGTCGGAGGCGGTCGATCCCCGGCTGTGAGCCGCCTTCCGCACCTGTGAGCGATGTGTACCCCCATCGGGGTGAAACACGCGCACGGGCGCCGGAGGCGCCTACGTCAGGATGATCAGTTCCCGCTGGGAGGCGATCTCGACTCGCAGCCCGGCGTTGGCCGCGACCTTGGCGACGCCCTTGACGTCGGACGGCTCCGCACGGGAGACCACCAGCGCGCGGGCGAGCAGGCCCTTGTGGTGCTTGTTGAAGTGGCTGACCACCGAGCGGCTGCCGTCCGGCTTCTCGGTGAGCACGGTGGCGATCACAGCACCCGGCACCGGGCCGAGCTGCTGGTAGGTGCCCGAGCGCAGGTCCACCACCAGGCCGTCGGCCTCCGCCTCGAGAGCCGAGGTCAGCTCGGGCTTCCAGACCGACTGCAGGGTGCCCATCCCGGGCAGCTTCGAGCCGCCGGAGAGCCGGTAGGCCGGGATCGGGTCGCCCGCGCGGACCACGCCGAACAGTGCGGAGCCGACCGCGAGGCGGGTCAGCGCCTTCGCCTTCTGCACGCGGGTGAACGACTTCGCGTCGAGGGCGTCGAACAGCACCCCCGTGTAGCGTTCCAGGGCCGGTCGCGTCGGCGAGGTCCACAGCGCCGCGTTGCGGGCGATCTCGTCGGACTGCCCCGCGCTCAGCCCCAGCGCGAGGCTCGACGCCTCGGCGTCGGCGGCCAGCTCGACGAGCGCGTTCACCAGCACCTCGCGGGTCGCGGTGAGCTTGGGCAGCGACAGCTCGCCCAGGTCGAGGGGGGCGCCCTTGCCGCCGTCGGACTTGGTCTCGGAGGGGGGAAGCAGCACCAGCACGAGCGGTAACGGTACCGGGCGGGCCGCGCACTGAGGGACCGGGCGGCACCGCCGCCGTGGCGTTCCGACTATCCTGATACCCCGTGATCACCCGCCTGTCTCAGCTGTTCCTTCGCACGCTCCGCGACGACCCGTCCGACGCCGAGGTCGCCAGCCACAAGCTGCTCGTCCGCGCCGGCTACGTGCGGCGCATCGCGCCGGGCGTCTACTCCTGGCTGCCGCTGGGCCTCCGAGTGATGCGCGAGGTCGAGCGGGTCGTCCGCGAGGAGATGGATGCCATTGGCGCGCAGGAGATCCTGCTGCCCGCCCTGCTCCCGCGCGAGCCCTACGAGACGTCGAACCGCTGGACCGAGTACGGCGCCAGCCTGTTCCGGCTCAAGGACCGCAAGGGCAACGACTACATGCTCGGCCCCACCCACGAGGAGCTGTTCGCGCTCACCGTGAAGGGCGAGTACAACTCGTACAAGGACTTCCCGGTCACCCTGTACCAGGTGCAGACCAAGTACCGCGACGAGGAGCGTCCGCGTGCGGGCATCCTGCGCGGCCGCGAGTTCGTGATGAAGGACTCCTACTCCTTCGATCTCACCGACGAGGGCCTGGAGGCGTCCTACCAGGCGCACCGCGACGCCTACGAGCGCATCCTGCAGCGGCTCGGCGTCAAGTACGTCATCGTCTCCGCGACGTCGGGCGCGATGGGCGGCAGCGCCTCGGAGGAGTTCCTGGCCGAGAGCCCGATCGGTGAGGACACCTACGTCCGGTGCATCGAGTCCGGTTACGCGGCCAACGTCGAGGCGGTCAAGACCCTCGCGCCCGCGGCGATCCCGTTCGACGGGCAGCCCGAGGCCAAGGTGTACGACACCCCGGACACCCCGACCATCGAGTCTTTGGTCGACTGGGCCAACGGCGCCGACCTCGGAAAAGCGGTCACCGCCGCGGACACGCTGAAGAACATCATGGTCAAGACCCGCGTGCCCGGCGGTGAGTGGGAACTGCTCGCCATCGGCATCCCGGGCGACCGTGAGGTCGACGAGAAGCGCCTCGAGGCCTCGCTGGAGCCGGCCGAATACGTGCTGATCACCGAGACCGACTTCAAGAACAACCCGTTCCTGGTCAAGGGCTATATCGGCCCGAAGGCGCTGCAGGCCAACGGCGTCCGTTACCTCGTCGATCCCAGGGTCGTCGACGGCACCAGCTGGATCACCGGCGCCGACGAGGAGGGCAAGCACGTCGTGGGCCTCGTCGCCGGCCGCGACTTCACCCCGGACGGCACCATCGAAGCCGCCGAGGTGCGCGACGGCGATCCCTCGCCCGACGGTGCCGGGCCGCTGGTCGCCGCCCGCGGCATCGAGGTGGGCCACGTGTTCCAGCTCGGCCGCAAGTACACCGACGCGTTCGGCGTCGACGTGCTCGGCGAGAACGGCAAGCCGGTCCGCCCGACCATGGGCTCCTACGGCATCGGCGTCTCGCGGCTGGTCGCGGTGATGGCCGAGCAGCAGCACGACGACAAGGGGCTGCGCTGGCCGGCCGAGGTGTCGCCCGCCAACGTGCACCTGGTGATCGCGAACAAGGACGATGCGGCCCGCGAGGGCGCCGAGGCGCTCGCCGCGGAGCTGGACCGCGCCGGACTGTCGGTGATCCTCGACGACCGCAAGGCCTCGCCCGGCGTGAAGTTCAAGGACTCCGAGCTGCTCGGTGTGCCGCTGGTGGTCGTCGTCGGCCGTGGGTTCGCCGAGGGCAACGTGGAACTGCGGGACCGCTTCACCGGGGAGTCCCGTGAGGTGCCCGCCGGGTCTGCGCTCGACGAGGTGCTCGCCGCCGTCCGCGGCTGACGCACGAAACAAGCAGTACCGGACCGGGCCGTCAGCTGACGGCCCGGTCCAGTGCGTTCAGGCGGGCGTCCTCCGCCGCCACCCGGCGCCGCTGCACGCTCACGTGGGCGACCGCGGCCACCGCGGTGGCCGCGACGACCGCCGACAGCACCCAGCCGGCGTCCGGTGCGTGCTGTGAGAAGACGGCGTTGAGCGCGACGAAGCCGCGGAAGCCCCCGATGCAGAAGTAGGCGAGGGCGCCTGCGGCCACCCAGCGGGCCTGCAGCGCGGGGACGTTGACCAGCGGCCTGCGCGGTTCGAGACCCAGTTGGGAGCGTCGCAGGGACTCGCGGGCCGCGGCCCGGTCCTGCGCGGTCGCGCGGGTGGCGAGCGGGACGACGAGCACGGCGGCGCAGGCGAGGACCAGTGCTGTCTCACCCGTCGGTCCGTTGCGCACGGCAACCGCCGCCAGCGCCAACAGCCCGACCGCCAGTGCATACGTCCGGACCCGGGCCCACAGGTCCGCGCGCAGCGCGGGATCGCGGCGCAGTCGCCGGTAGCCGAAGTATCCGGCCGCGCCAACGGCCAGCAGTGCGACGGCGGTGAACATCCGGAAGCGGTCCCTCGGCTCGAGTGGTGATGCGGTACTGGATGCTCTCACACACCGCGGCGGCGTCCCGATCTACGTGGACCCGCCGCGGATTCGTGCGTCGTAGGCGGCGCGACCGGAGTCGGTGTCCAGGAACACCCGGTCGAGCCCGGTCGCGCGCCGCAGCAGGCGGGCGAGCGGACGCGGGAAGAGCGGCCACAGCAGGGCACCGGACAGCCGGCGAGGGACGACCGCCCGGCGCCTGCCGGACCGCAGCGTCGCGACGACCGCGTCGGCGACCGTCTCCGGCGGGATCGGGGTGAGCAGTCGGCCGGGGTGGGTGCCGTCCAGCAGCGCGGTGTTCGTGAACGACGGCAGCACCGTCGACACCCGCACCCCGGCGGCGGACAGTTCGGCGTCTGCGGCGTCGCCGAAGCAGAGCACCGCGGCCTTGGTCGCGTTGTAGACGGCCATGCCGGGGACGGGTATGCAGCCGGCGATCGAGGCGATGTTGACGATCCGTCCGCCACCGGAAGAGGCCATCGCCCGTCCGGCGGCGCGGGTGCCGTGCAGGACACCGCGCAGGTTGACGTCCACCGCCGTGTCCACGATGGCGTCGTCCTGATCGAGCAGCGTGCCGAGCGGCATGATGCCTGCGTTGTTCACCCATCCCCACGGCCGACCCAGTCCCGATTCCACCTGGGCGAGAAACGATGTCACCGACTGGGGATCGGCCACGTCCAGCACGGCGCCGAGCACGCCGAGTTGCCCGGCCGTGCGGATCACCTCGGCCTCGTCGATGTCGCCGATCGCGACCAGGGCCCCGGCGGCGCGCAGCGCGGTCGCGGTGGCGCGGCCGATGCCGCGGGCCCCGCCGGTGACGACCACCACCCGGCCGGTCAGATCGATGCCCCTCATCTGTGCTCCTCCTGCAGTTCGTCGAGTGTGTGGCGGGTGAGCTTGCCCGTCGAGCTGCGCGAGAGACGCTCGACGAACACGATCTCGCGCGGCATCCGCGACCGGGGCAGTTCCGCGGCGAGGTATCGGCGGACCGCCTGCTCGTCGAGCGTGTCCCGACCGGCGGGGGCGTCGGCCCGGACGAGATACGCGCGCAGCCGATGCCCGAACTCGGCGTCCGGTACCGGGGTGACGGCGGCGTCCGCCACGTCAGGATGCGCGAGCAACGCCATCTCGAGCTCCTCCGGGAAGACGTTCTCGCCACCGGAGACGATCATGGCGTCGGAGCGGCCGGCCACGTACAGGCGTCCGGCGGCGTCCAGGTGGCCGCGGTCGCCGGTGTCGAGGAACCCGTCGGGATCGCTCTTCCTGGTGCCGTCGGTGTACGCGTCGATCTGGCCCGGCGTGCGCACGAGGATCCGGCCCTCCGCACCGACCGCTGCGCTCGTGCCGTCCGCGTCGGCGATGCGGACGACGGTGCCACGGGGCGGGAGTCCCGCGCAGTCCGGGGCCACGGCCAGGTCCTCCGGTGTCGCGATGCTGATGTACGAGGCCTCGGTGGAACCGTAGAGGTTGTGCAGCACCGGGCCGAGCGCCGCGGTGACCTGGGCGACCAGGGCGCCGTCGAGCCGGGCGCCGCCGCTCGCGACGATCCGCAGCGCGGACAGGTCGGCCGCGGGAATCGCGTCACCGAGCGCCACCAGCCGACGCAGCATGGTCGGGACCGCCACCAGGGTGGAGCAGCGGTGCCGCTGCAGGTCCGTCAGCACCCGCGCGGCGTCGAACCTTCGATGCAGCACCAGCGTCGAGCCAAGGGTCAGGGTCAGTGTCGCGACGATCAGGCCCCAGCCGTGGAAGACCGGTGCGGACAGCAGCACGCGCTCGCCGCCGCGTAGCGGGATCTTCGAGAGCAGCCCGGCGGGGACCAGCAGCGACGGTGCCTGCGAGCGCGGGGCGCCCTTGGGCAGCCCGCTGGTGCCGCTGGTGAGCACGACCAACGCCGGGGATCGAGCCGGCCGGGCCGGCAGCGCGGCGGACTCGCCGGTCATCAGGGCGGACATGCAGCTCTCCGCCCGGGCGTCCTCGGTCCAGGCGCACCACCGGGGGCCGTCGAAACCCGATGCCGCGGTGCTGAATTCCTCGTCGTAGACGAGCGCATCGAGTCGCTCGCGGGCGGCCACCTGGGCCACCTGGCGCGGGCCGAAATCCGAATTGAGCAGCACCACCCGGGCGCCCGCGGCCGACGCCGCGCAGAGGGCGACGACGGCATCGGCGTGGTTGCGGCAGAGGATGCCGATCCCCGGCCGCGGCGAGGCCAGCCGGGACGTGAGCGCGTGTGCCAGCCGGTGGGTGCGCCCCGCGAACTCGGCGAACGTCAGCTGGCCCCGGTCGTCCACGAGGGCGACCCGGTCGGGGAAGGCCGAAGCCCCGAAGGCGGGAAGACCGCCGAACGGCCCGAGCCGGGCGACCGCGCGGGCACCCGAGGCCAAGGCCCATGGGTTGCGCGGCACTGCCCCTGCCCGCCAGAGCGTGCCTGCGGCGAGCGCCTCGTCGAGGATTCGCATCGTTCTCCTCATGATCGGTGTCGAATGGCGAGCAGCGCACGGGTGCCCGCGTTCATCGCGCGGAGCAGGGGTCCGCGGAATCGGTCGGGGTAGGCCGTGGCGATGCGCTGGGTGGTGACCGTCTGCGGTTCGGTGTAGCGGACGACGCCCTCCCGGCCGTGCCGCCGCCCGGTGCCGCTGCTGCGCATCCCGCCCATGGGCGCGCCGAGCGAGGCGATCGCGGACAGGTAGCCGTCGTTGACGTTCACTGCCCCCGCGACCACCTGCGCCGCGACCCGGCGGCCACGCCGCAGGTCCCGGGTCCAGACGCTGGCGCTCAGGCCGTACTCTCCCTCGTTCGCGAGGCGGATCGCCTCGGCATCCGAGGTCACCCGGTACAGGGCGACCACCGGACCGAAGGTCTCCTCGGCGTAGACGGCCATCTCGGTGGTGACACCGGTCAGCACGGTGGGCTCGTGGAAGAACGGACCGAGGTCGGGCCGGGGCCTGCCGCCGGTCGCGACGCTCGCGCCCTTGGCCAAGGCGTCCGCCACATGGTGAAGGGTGAGGTCCAGTTGCCCTTGCGAGGTGAGCGAACCCATGTCCACGTCGTAGCCGTGTCCGGCTCCCAGCCGCAGTCGCGCGGTCCGTCTGACGAGCTCGTCGCGGAAGCTGTCGAACACCTTCTCGTGGACGTAGATTCGCTCGATGCCGATGCACATCTGCCCGGCATTGGAGAAGGCGGCCTGCACGGCGCCGCGGGCGGCGGCGCGGAGGTCGGCGTCCGCGCAGACGATCATCGGGTTCTTGCCGCCGAGCTCGAGCGAGGCCCCGATCAGGCGGTCTGCGCAGCGACGCGCGATCTCGCGCCCCGTCGTGGTCGAGCCGGTGAAGCTCAGGTGGTCCACCTCGTCGATCAGGGCGGGCCCGATCCGGCTCCCCGGTCCGGCGATCACCTGCCACGCGGCCTCGGGCACCCCCGCCCGCACCGCCAGGTGCCGCGCGTGCAGCAGGGTGAGCGGGGCCTGCGAGTCGGCCTTGCTGAGGACCGCGTTCCCGGCGAGCAACGCCGGGACCACGTCGCCGACGGCCAGGAACAGCGGGTAGTTCCACGGGGCGATCACCCCGACGAGCCCCTTCGGGCGGTACCCCACGCGGGCCGAGACGAGGCCGGGCACCGCGCCGAGCGCGCGCCGCTCGCCCAGGTATGCGCCGCCGCGGGCCGCGTAGTGCCGGGCCACGGAGACGACGCCCTGCACCTCGACGGCGGCGTGCACGCGGGCCTTGCCGGTCTCCCACTGCATGAGGTCGCACAGCCGGTCGTGGTCGTCGACCAGCAGCCGTGCGAACCGCGCCAGCACCCGCTGCCGATCGCGCACCGGTCTGGCCGCCCACGCGGGCTGCGCGGCGCGGCAGGCGAGCGCCGCTGCGGCCACCGACTCGGTTCCGGTCTGGGGAACGTCGGGGAGGGGCTCGCCGGTGAAAGGGGCCGTGGCCGAGGCGAACTCGGTGGACGGCGGCAGCTGGCGCAACAGCGCCTCGACCGACGCCGTCATGGTGTCACCACACCAGTCGGGCGAGGTACCTCTCGGCGTAGTGACGCACCGCATCGGGATCGGTGGTGTCCAGTCGGCCGTGCGGGTGCAGCAGCAGCGACATCGAGATCCGGATGAGGATCTCGGAGACCGAGAGCAGGTCGTCCTCGGGCATGGTCGCCCCACTGTGTCGCAGCGCGGCGGCCACCCGGGCGGCAGCGACCGCGATCGGTGCGCCCTCGGTGCGGGTGGTCACCTCGACCAGCATCTCCGGTTCGCTCTCGAGAATCCGGCCGAGTAGCGGAATCTCCCGCGTCAGAGCGATGCCCCGCGCAAAGCACTCGACCACGGCCCGTACCGGGTCCAGATCCCGGGCCAGGGCGTCGAGCTGATCGAAGAACAGCCCCGCTTCGCGCAACACCAGCACCTCGACCAGGGCGTCCTTGTTCGGGAACTTCCGGTAGAGGGTGCTGCGGCTGATCCCGGCACGCTTGGCCACGTCGTCCATGTTGGTCCGACGGATCCCGTAGCGCTCGAACTCGTCCCGGGCGGCGTCGAGCATCGCCTGCTCCGCGGGAGGTGCGGTCGGCGCGACGGGGGCGGGACGCGTGTTCATCGTGTGCCAGCATATCCGCGGTCACAGCGCCCGCAGCGTGACGGGCAGGTGGTCCTTCGGGACCGGCAGCGTGGAATTGTCGAGTTTCCAGGTGTAGTCGGCGGGTACCGACCACTCGTACTCGAGGAGCAGGTTGTGCATGATCGTCTTGATCTCCATCTGGGCGAAGTACAGGCCGATGCACTTGTGCACGCCGCCCCCGAACGGCATCCAGGCGTAGCGGTGTGACTTGTCCTCGGCGCGCTCGGGGGAGAAGCGATCCGGGTCGAAGTGCTCGGGATGCGTCCACAGGTCCGGGTTGTGGTGGTTGACCATGCCCACCGCGCTGACGTAGGTGCCCTTCGGGACGAAGTGCCCGTTGATCTCGGTGTCCTCCAACGCTCGTCGAGCCAGCCCCGGCACCGGGGAGTTCAGTCGCAGCGACTCCTTCATCACGGCGTCGAGCACCGTGAACTCGTCGAGGTTGTCGTAGTTGATCTCGCGGGGCAGCGAACGGGACTGCGCCCGCGCACGGTCCTGCCACTCGGGATGCTTGGCCAGGTAGTAGGCCATGGTGGTGAGGGTGATCGTCGAGGTGTCGTGCGCGGCCATCAGCACGAAGATCATGTGGTTGACGACGTCCTCGTCGGTGAAGGTGTGCCCCTCCTCGGACCGCGCATGGCAGAGCACCGAGAACAGATCGGGCGTCTCGCCGGATGCGCGTTTGGCCGGCAGGTGTCGATGGAAGAACTCCTCGAGCACGCGTCGCCCGGCCAGGCCCCTAGCCCACTTGGTTCCCGGAATGTCCTTGCGGATGATCGACATCCCGGCGTTCACGCAGTCGATGAAGGCCTTGTTGATCCGATCGGCCTCGGCGCGCGGCAGGTCCATCCCGAGGAAGATCTCCAGGGCCAGGTCCAGGGTGAGCGCCTTGAGCTCGTCCAGGACGAGCACGTTCTTGCCGGTCGGGAGTCGCTCGACCCCCTTGCGCAGCATCGGCTGCATTTCGTCCAGGTACCCGCGCAGGCGTTTGTTGTTGAAGGCCTGCTGCAGGATCAGTCGATGGTGGCGGTGCTCCTCGAAGTCCATCAGCAGGATGCCGCGGCGGAAGAACGGACCGATGAGGAAGCCCCACGCGGGTTCGGCGGCCAGCGCCTTCTGCCGGTTCATGGCCACCGACTCGGTGCCGTCCGCGGTGAGGGGGATGGCGAACTCGAGGCCGAACGCCTTGATGTAGGTGATGTCCCCGAAGGCCGCGCGGCGCTGGGCCACCAGCTCGATCGGATTGCGGAAGAAGCGGAGGAGTTCGATCACGCCGGGGTCGCCGGTGCCGTAGATCGGTCGGAGGCCGCTGCCTGCGGGTGGTGCTGCCAGCACTTTGGTGCGCACGGGGAACTCCTAGCGGGCGGTGGGGGCGGTGGGAACGTTCATCAGGGGGCGAGGGTCGATGCCGACCCGGCGCCAGGCGTCGTAGGCCCATGACAGGTACAGCGCGCGCAGGGGCAGCCGGTTGACGAGCGGGTTGATCCGGCGGGAGAAGGCAGCGAACCGCTGGAACCGCTTCTCCTTCTTGGCATCCCAGTCGAGGTCGCAGACCTCCCGCATCTGTGGGGGCAGCGTGCCGACGACGACGGTGCGGATGAAGCCGTTCAGGGGGGCCGACAGGAGTCGCCACACCGGTGCCGGGATCCGTCGGGGGCAGGGCACGCCCTTCCTGATGTACCCGGTGGCGTACACGATGGTGCGGGTCGGGACGAACCGGTCGAGCATCTGCTCCCAGTACTCGAGGAACTCCTCGTAGGTCTGCGGTTGACTGCGATCGCTCACCCCGTAGAGGCGGTACCAGGTCTTGCCCTCCTCGAAGATCTGGACCTTCTCCTCGTGGGACAGGCGCCGGACGAAGGTGTCGGTGACGTAGAGGACCTGGTCGACGAAGGTGGCGTGCGCCCAGTAGAAGAGCTCCGGGTTGAGCGCGTGATAGCGCGATCCATCGGCGACGGTGCCCTTGATCGGCTTGTGGAAGTCGCGGACGGTGCGGCCCCAGCGGTGCGGGTCCTCGCTGTAGACGGTCTTCATGATCGGGGGTCCGCTGCGCCGTGCCCGGCCGAGGGTGTCCGAGAAGATCACAGAGTGGTCCTCGACCGCCTTGCCGAGTTGTTCGATGCAGTTCTCGGTCCCGGCGATCCGCTGGAAGCCCAGCAGTCCGCGGACGTCGCCGTAGTACTTCCAGATCAGGGAATCGGGGCCGAGCCGAGGTGAGGTCGAGGCGATCTCGTCGTCGACCGGCATGGGGACGGCCTCGCGAATGGCGGAATCGAAGTCGAGCGGCATCGTGGGTTCCTGTCGGCTCTTGGACGATGAAACAAAACTGTGTCTCTGTTCCAGAACGTAGCAGCGAAGTGACCTGCGACACAAGGGGGTGGAATAGCTACTCGCTGGTAGGTTCATCTCAGACGCGAGCTGATCTGCGAGAGAGGGGCAACCCATGTCCGCGAACGGACAACTGTTCAACCCGACCACCAGCGACTTCGCCGAGTTCGACGAGGAAACCCGGCGGCTGCTGCGTGCGACCGTCGAGTGGTTCGAGAACCGTGGCAAGAAGCAACTGCTCCAGGACGACCTGGACGCGACCTGGGTGTCGGA
Organism: Rhodococcus sp. PvR099; assembly: GCF_017833315.1. Lineage (NCBI taxonomy): Bacteria > Bacillati > Actinomycetota > Actinomycetes > Mycobacteriales > Nocardiaceae > Rhodococcus > Rhodococcus sp. PvR099. Next base: position 326,877 of record NZ_JAFIBV010000001.1, read on the forward strand.
CTTCCTGGAGTTCGTGAAGAGCGAGAAGCTCTTCGCCACCTTCCAGACCCCGGCGGAGTTCGGTGACGGCGACCCGAACCGTCGCTGGGACGCGGCCCGCAACGCCGCCCTCAGCGAGATCTTCGGGTTCTACGGCCTGGCCTACTGGTACGCCTGGCAGGTCACCATCCTCGGCCTCGGGCCGATCTGGATGAGCGACAACACCGCCGCGAAGCAGCGGGCCGCCCGCGAGCTGGCGGAGGGCGGCGTGATGGCGTTCGGTCTCTCGGAGCGCGAGCACGGCGCCGACGTGTACTCCACCGACATGCTGCTCGCCCCGCAATCGGACGACGGCGACGTCGCCTTCCGGGCGACGGGCGAGAAGTACTACATCGGCAACGGCAATGTCGCCGGCATGGTGTCGGTGTTCGGTCGCAGGACCGACGTCGAAGGGTCCGACGGGTACGTCTTCTTCGTCGCGGACAGCCAGCATCCGAACTACAAGCTCATCGACAACGTCATCCACGGCCAGATGTACGTGAGTACCTTCCGGCTCGAGGACTACCCGGTGCGGGAGGAGGACATCCTGCACACCGGTGTCCAGGCGTTCGAGGCGGCGCTCAACACCGTCAACGTCGGCAAGTTCAACCTGTGCACCGGCTCGATCGGCATCACCGAGCACGCCTTCTACGAGGCGATCACCCACGCGCAGAACCGGATCCTCTACGGCAACCCGGTCACCGACTTCACCCACGTGCGGGCGGCGTTCGTCGACGCCTACGCCCGGATGGTCGCGATGAAGCAGTTCAGCGCCAGGGCCGTCGACTACTTCCGCAGCGCGAGCCTCGAGGACCGTCGGTACCTGTTGTTCAACCCGATGACCAAGGCCAAGGTCACCTCCGAGGGCGAGCGCGTGATCGCGCTGCTGCACGACGTGGTCGCGGCCAAGGGGTACGAGAAGAACACCTACTTCCGTGAGGCCGTGGAGGTCATCGGCTGCCTGCCCAAGCTGGAGGGCACGGTTCACGTCAACGTCGGGCTGATCCTGAAGTTCATGCCGAACTACATGTTCAACCCGGCGAGCTTCCCCGAGATCTGCACCCGCACGGACGCGGCCGACGACGAGTTCTTCTGGAACCAGGGTCCCACCCGCGGCGCGGCCAAGGTGCAGTTCCACGACTGGACGAAGGTCTACGAGCGGTTCCAGGACATCCCGAACGTGGTGCGGTTCTACGAACAGGCGCTGGAGCTCAAGAAGCTGCTCACCACCGCGGCTCCCGATGCCGCGCAGCAGAAGGACCTGGACTTCCTGCTCAACGTCGGGCACCTGTTCTCGCTCGTCGTCTACGGGCAGCTGATCCTCGAGCAGGCCGAGATGACCGGGCTCGACCGGGACCTGGTCGACCAGATATTCGACTTCCAGGTCCGAGATTTCTCCGGGTATGCCGTTGCCCTGCACGGGAAGCCGTCGTCGACGCCTGCTCAGCAGGAGTGGGCGCTCGGTGCGATCCGCAAGCCGGTGGTGGACGAGGATCGGTTCGGTCGGGTGTGGGAGCAGGTGCGGGCCTACGATGGCGCCTACGAGATGACGCCGTAGCGTCGGCTGGGGGGTAGGGACGATGAGAACGATTCGGGCAGTTGTGGTGTCGGTCGCGGTGGCGGCGTCGCTGACGGGCGGCACCGCCACGGCGTCGACCGGGTCGTCGTCCGACCCGGTGGGGATCTCGCCGACGTACACGCTCGGCGGCGGGGCGATCGGGTGCGTCGGGACAGTGGACGCGCACTACGACCCGAACGCCCTCTTCTTCGGGCAGAACCCGACGATCTGGGTGCGACCGGAGTTCACCTTCGTTCCGGGCCTGTTCCAGGCCCCCTACTGCGGCGTCGAAGCCACCCTGCGCTGGAAGAACCTGGACACCGGCGCGAGCGGAGTTTTCCCGGGGCCACCGGTGCCGCTCGGCGACAACACGCCGCTCTCGCCGACGGACGGCCCGTGGGTGCCGATGACCGCGGACACCGGGGTCGGGCGGATCGAAGTCCAGATCGACACGAACTTCCCGCATGTCCAGGGGCGCGGCACGATCGTCGTCCCCTAGGCGCTGACTCCGAGGTCGAGGGCGTGACGCCCAGTGGTGATACCGCCGGTCGTCACGCCCTTTGCTATACGAACCTGTGTCATGAAGCCGACCGATGGCGGGCAATAATAGCTGGTACCACCCCTGGTTGAGCATGTGAACGAGTTCTAGATTCGCATGGAGACCGATCGGTCTGGACACCTTGCCAAACAGCTGTCCAGCTAATAGTCTCGGTCGTGATTCGAGGCTCGCAGACGGCGCAAGGAGACCCTGGTGAAATTTGGAATCACGCTGTTCACGAGTGATCGCGGGATCACGCCCGCGGCCGCTGCCGTCGCCGCGGAGGGGGCCGGGTTCGATTCCTTCTACGTCCCCGAGCACACCCACATCCCGGCCCGGCGGGACGCCGCGCACCCACAGACCGGTGACGAGACGCTGCCCGATGACCGCTACATGCGCACCCTCGACCCCTGGGTGGCGTTGGCGACCGCGGCCTCGGTGACCGAACGCATCGCACTCGGTACCGCAGTTGCGCTCCCGGTCGAGCACGATCCCATCACCCTGGCGAAGACCATCGCGTCGCTCGACCATCTCTCCGGCGGCCGGGTGGTGCTCGGCGTCGGGTACGGCTGGAACCTCGACGAGCTGACCGACCACGGTGTGCCGCCGGGGCGGCGCCGGACCATGCTGCGCGAGTACCTCGAGGCCATGCAGGCGCTGTGGTCGCAGCAGGAGGCAGAGTACGACGGCGAGTTCGTCACGTTCGGACCGAGCTGGGCGTGGCCGAAAACCATTCAGCAGCCTCGTGTTCCGGTGATCGTGGGCGCGGCGGGCAACGAGAAGAACTTCAAGTGGATCGCCCGGTCCGCCGACGGCTGGATGACCACCCCGATCGAGCAGGACATCGACGACAATGTGCTGTTGCTGCGCGGCATCTGGCAGGAGGCAGGCCGCGAGGGTGCGCCCCGGGTCGTGGTGCTGGCAGGCAAGCCCGACCCCGACAAGCTCGCCCGCTGGGAGGACCTCGGCGTGACCGAGGTCGTGTTCGGGGTGCCCGACAAGTCCGAGGCCGAGGTGGTGGCCTACCTGGGGCGGCTCGCGGGCAAGCTGAACCGGGAGCCGGTCTCGAACTAGGGCCTGTTGCTGATGTTATCGGCTAGAGGTGTACCGCCGTACGGACAAGGTCGGCGACGGCTTGGGATCTGCTGTGTGGTGGCCAGGCGATGACGGTCGTGACGGCCGGTGCGTCCGGCACAGGCACGATGGCGTGCTCGCCGCGTAGCTGTGCTCGGAGCGATTCGGGCATGAGCGCGCAGGCCCGGCCGAGCGTGATCAGCTGGGTCAATTGGGTATGGTCGCGAACCTTCGGGCCGGGGCCCTCGGGATAACTCCCATCCCGTCGAGGCCAGCGTGGCAGGGGCAGGTCCGTCAGGGCGTTGACCTCGGCCATCGACATGTGGGGTCGGATGGCGAGGGGGTGCCCCGCGGGTAGGACCACGACCTGGTGTTCGGTGTGCAGGTCCTCGGTGTCGAATCCGGCCGTCGTGTCGTAGGGCGGCTGGAGCAGAGCAACGTCGGCACGCCCGTTGCGTAGCAGGCCTTCAGGTTCGCCGGGCCCGCAGAGCATCACCTCGACTGCGACAGCGGAGGGGTCGGCGGCGTAGGCGTCCAACAGCTTCGACAACAGTTCTCTGGACGCTCCTGCCTTGGCGGCCAGCACCACGCCGGCCCGGTCGGTGGCGGCGCGGCGGGTGCGGCGCTCGGCGGCTTCGACCGCTTCGAGGGCCGGCCGGGCCTCCTGCAGAAGCACCGACCCGGCCTTGGTCAAAGTGATTGCGCGAGCGGTGCGGTGCAGCAGGACGACTCCGAGCCGCCGTTCGAGCTGCTGGATGGCTCGCGATAGTGGTGGTTGCGCGATCGAGAGCCGCTGTGCCGCCCGTCCGAAGTGCAACTCCTCGGCGACGGCGACGAAGTATCGCATCTCCCGCGTCTCCACCAGGCCATGGTATCCGGCGATGACCACGACCAATACCCGTGCGGTATCGCCGCCCACCCGATCGGTCTTGGACGCTGCCCCCGGAATCGCGGCAGGATCGGCGGTGTGAGTGAACAGACGATTGCGCTGGTGACCGGCGCGAACAAGGGAATCGGATACGAGATCGCCGCTGGCCTGGGCGCGCTCGGCTGGCGAATCGGTGTTGGCGCGCGTGATCGGCAACGCCGCGACACCGCGGTGGAGAAGCTGCGCGCGGCTGGGACCGATGCGTTCGGTGTGCCGCTCGACGTGACCGACGACGCAAGTGTGGCCGCGGCGGCCGAATTGATCGCCGACCATGCCGGAGGGCTCGATGTTCTGGTCAACAATGCCGCGATCACCGGCGGTGTGCCGCAGACACCGACCACGGTCGATCCCACGACCGTGCGAATCGTCGTGGAAACCAACGTGATCGGGGTAATCCGGGTGACCAACGCGATGCTACCGATGCTGTGCGCCTCGGCGTCACCGCGAATCGTCAACATGTCCAGCAGCGTCGGCTCGCTCGCCCTGCAAACCACACCTGGCATCGACATGGGCCCGGTTCCCGCCGCCTACTTGGCCTCGAAGACCTTCCTCAATGCCCTCACCATCCAGTACGTCAAGGAACTGGGTGACACCAACATTTTGATCAACTCCGGCTGTCCGGGTTTCACTGCCACCGACCTCAATGGTTTTCGCGGCGTCCGTACACCGCAACAGGGTGCGGCCGTCGCGATTCGCCTCGCGACCCTGCCCGACGACGGCCCGACCGGCGGATTCTTCGACGACGCGGGAACGGTGCCGTGGTGACGGGCGCACCGGTGGTTGCCACCGTTCCCGTTCTCGAAGTCAGCCCCGCGTCGCGCGTTACACGGCGCCGGCGGGAACCCCCGACCGCGGACGCGCTGTAACTGCTCGCCAGTTGGGCGGCAACTCAGGGACCAGTCCGACCACACCGACGAGTCCTCGGCGTAATTCCCGTAGCGCGGGTGGATCAGCCCAGCGCCTGGACCCGCCCCTGCTTACGGGCCTTCGCCAGGCCGCGCCGGGCCAGGAAACCGTTGGCCAGCAACACGATCGTCTTGTTCGCGGGTGCGCGGAACCCGAAGTCGGTGTGCGGCGCGTAGCGCGCCTCGGCACCGGTGACCTCGAGCCAGCCCGTGTTCTGGCGGGCCTCGAGGCCGACGAGCTGGGCTCGATAGGAATGCGCGAGCAGACTGGCACTGCGGCCGCCTGGCGGAACCCAGGTGGGCACGCGCAGCCGGACGCCATCGGCGTCGCCCCGGCCACCCCGACCGGCGCGATCACCGGATATCGGTCCGCGTCGCGGTAGGTGAGCAACAGGTGCGGCAGCCTCGCGGCCCGCTCGCCGGTTCGCGCGGATCTGGCCGGCGGCGTCGGTGGCCGGCCGCGTCAGGACGGTGCAGGTCCACAGCCAGCGGCCGGGATCGTCCTCAGGGAGTTCGGGGTTCGGCCACAGCTCGTAGAGGCCGGCCATCGCGATCGGGCCGTCGCCGTTCAGGAAGTACGGGATCTTCTTCCCGTCCTCGCCCTTGAGCCACTCTAAGTAGCCCTCGGCAGGCGGGACACAGCGTCGGCGGGCTGCGGCGGCCTTGAACGCCGGCTTCGCCGTGATTGTCTCGGAGCGGGCGTTGATCATCCGCGAGCCGATCTTCGGATCCTTCGCCCATGACGGCACCAGGCCCTTTTCCGGACTAACGAAACGCGCCCCTGCCAGGTCAATGAGGAACGCCGAATGAGCGCCGGATGAGGATCCCCCATTGGGACACCCGTCGGCAGCGCAAGCGCGACAATAGGTGAATGACCGAGCTGCAGATTCGCGAGGCGACGTCGGACGATGCCCAGGTGTGTGGGCGCCTCATGTTCGACGCCTTCGAGGCGCTCGCCACGCGCCATAACTTCCCGATCGAAGCGGGCACGCCCGAATTCGCCGACTTCCAGATCAAGGCGATGCTGGACACCGACGGCATCTACAGTCTGGTTGCCGAGCGCGACGGTCACATCGTCGGCAGCGCCTTACAGGACGAGCGCGGCAAGATCGTCGGCATAGGACCCGTCTGCGTCGACCCGGCGGCGTCGGACGCGGGGGCGGGGCGTGCGTTGATGAATGCGTTGCTTCAGCGATCGCGCGAGCGCGACGTCGCAGGCGTGCGGCTGGTACAGACGGCGTACAACTACCGGTCCTTCTCCCTGTACGCCAAGCTCGGCTTCGCCGTGCGTGAGCTGTTGTCCGTCTTCCAGGGAACGCCACGCGGGTCCGCGATTCCCGGCGCAGTCGTGCGTCCGGCGACACCGGACGACATCGCCGCCTGCGACGAGATCTGCCGGCAGGTGCACGGCCACGACCGCCACGACGAGCTGCAACATTGGGTAAATGTCGGCACCGCCCGCGTGGTCGAGCGTGGCGGCCAGATCACCGGCTATGCGACGGGCATCGGCTACACCTGGCATGCGGTCGGCAAGGCCGACGACGACGTCATCGCGCTGCTCGCCAGCGCCGACGAGTTCACCGGCCTCGGGTTCCTCGTGCCGTCACGCAACACCCGCCTCATGGCCTGGTGCTTCGATGCTGGTCTGAAGATCGTCCAGCAGTCGACGCTGATGACGATCGGGCTCTACAACGAGCCGAAGGGCGCGTGGCTGCCGTCGATCGGCTACTAGGCGTCCTGGCGCAACAATGCACCGCGCCCGCGCCGACTCAGTTCCATTTGGGCATCGCTGACTTCGGCCAGCACCGACAGCCCTTCCATCGTCTGGCCGGTTACCTTCCCAGCCGCCGTGGCCGCCGCATCATCAGCCGCATCGGCGTGGGAACGCACCGCTTAGGCGATCCCTCCAGGAGCCAACAGTCGGCACCGTCCCTCACAGAAAATGCCCACGGCGTGCACGACGGGCGCAGATGGCCAGGACCGGACGGACCCGGAGCCAATGAATGAACGGTCCCGTCGTCTCGCAGGTCACCACACGGGGCGGGGTTCAGCAATCACCCACAGCCCGGCTCCGCCGCACTACCGATACGATCGAACCGTGCTCGGCCTCCCGATGGCGATGGCCCGATTCAACTACCGGCTCGCACGCCTACCGCTCCAGCTGATCGAGGACGTCGCCGTCGTGCGGCTCCCCGAAGAGTCGGCGCTGCGCCTGGGATACGAGAAGGCCCTCATCGACTGCGATCGCGCGGCCGCCGACCTGCTAAATGACGAGTCAGCCGCGACTCGCGCCTGCCGACTACACGAGCAGACCGCCCCGGCGCGCGTGACCCGCGCACTCGAACTGCGCAGGGTCGAGCAGCATGAAGAGGCCGTGTATGCCGCCGAGGCGGAACTTCTGCACGGGCATCGCGAGAGATTTCTACGCCGCCTGCGCGAACACATCTCACAGAGCCCCGCCGGGCGATAGAAGAAGGCAGCGCGGGGCCGATGCCCTCGACCGTGCCCCTCGCTCCCGAGGTGGGTGGCACCCGGGCTGCCAGCTGATGAAGAAGGCCCGCCGCCCCGGCTAGGGCCATTGCCGGCTCCGATCATGTCAGTGGTGTCGCATGGAGTCTCGGATGCGATCGACCTCGTCCTGCTCGAGAGGGGTCCGGGTGTAGAGGCGCCAGTGCCAGGTGGCGTCGGACCATCCGACATGATGCCGGTGACCGGCCACGAGCAGCTGATCGAGCAATGTCAGATGGGTGTTCAGGGGCCACCGCGCCAGGATGGGTGCGCCGTCGACCTCGAGGCTGAGAATGAGTTCTCCGGTGTCGGGGTCACCAGCCTGCGGCATGTGTCCGATTCCGGTGGGCCAGTATCTCGGCACGGCGACCGGAATCTCTCGGAGCTGTTGGATCTCCGTCGCTGATCTGCGCTCGATCAGCGGTGAGGGCGCCGTGGGTAGCCCCCAGGTGAACGCGTCGTCGAGGATCTGCTCACCGACTCGCAGGTCCTTCATGGTCGCGGCGAGTTTGCCGCCGAGCCCTCTCAGACCGAGCAGCATCCCGGTCTCCTGGTCGAAGTCGAGCTCTGTGGGGTCTGCGCCGGCCCCCGCCGTCAGGCGAACTTGCCACGCCCGCCGTCCAGCGATGGTGGTAGTGCCGAGGATGGTCGGTTCGGCATCGGTATTGAGGTCGAACAGGATCGACGTGGGGCCGCCGAGGAACCGGAGGGGGCTGATCGGCAGCAGCGCGACCAGGCGTGTCTGCTCGGGCGCTACCGAGCGCATCCCATCATCGAACCGCGCGAGTGCAGCGGCGCCGTGCCGGAGGTACTGCACCAGGCCGGACCGTTCGATCCGCCATCGGCTGTCGGGGCCGTGCTGGAACGTCCACGTGCCCTCGTCCAGGGACCGGTCATGGCGGATGTACTGATGATCCATGACACCGGAAACGTACAGCTCACTGCTCGCACCGTGGAGGTCTTGCAGTTCCTGCCAGATCGGCTCGTGCGGGGCCATGATGGTGTCCTTCGGCGTTGACGAATAGGTGGGCACCCGCCGCCATCATCCCGCAGAACACCGCGGGCGAGCACAAATCAGCTCGGGAGGGCGGCTCAGCGTTCGCCCCGCCAGTAGGGAAAACGGAGGGGGTCGGTCACGATGATCGTGACCGACCCCCTCCGACGGGACACTTTCACTCAGTCCTGGCCCATCGACTTTCTGACTTCACGCAGTTCGGCAGCCAACTGCTCGCGATTCTTACGCATGAGCCGCCGAAATGGCATCGACAGACAGAACTCGGACTGCCACTCCGTCAGCCCAGACTGTCGCATAATCGCCGAGACCGCATCCGATTCTGTATCGGAATCGGTGGCGATGCGGACGAGGTCGAGTGGGTGATCAACTGCCCACTGCACGGCCTCGAGTATCGCCAGCCGTTGTTCCTGGTCGGAGGTCATTTGAGCCCCCTATCTAGTAGTTGAACGTCTGGGCTCCAGAACTTTCCTTCTTGAAGTTCGGACTCTTGTACTCCACTGTGCCGAAGGAGATTCCATATGTGGTGTCATACGATTCGAACTTGATGTTCATCCAGTTCAATTCGTTTGTGTAGGTATGCGACCTCGTCTGGTCGTAGATCAAGAGACTCTTTGTCTTTGGCGCCCCGACACAGTTGGTGAACGTCGCGCGAACGGGATCAATCGCGAGGTTCTTGTCGGCCTTCAACTGGCAAGTGAAGTTCTTCACCCCAAAGGTTCCGATCGAATCTCGCGCTTGCATGGTTCCGGAGAGGGTGACTTCGCTGTTGAAGAAGATGTTGTACTCGAAATGGATGTCGGTCCAGTCGATCTGTACGCACTCCCCACCGTCGCCCGGGCAGTTGACGATAGGCCGATGGTCGTCGCTCGACCACTCCCAAGCACTGTCGACGGTGCCACTGTTGCCACCAAACGGAACGATCGTCCCTCCACTTCGATCATCGGATGAGGGCGGTGCCGCCGCGCGTGTCTGTGCGGATGCGCGCGCGGCCGTGATCTCGTTCCGCTTCGACTCCGGGGTGTTCGCCGGAAGCCGAGCCACGTACTTCTCGCCCCCTCTAGTTCAGTCCGAAGGCCCCGATGACCGTCCGGCCGTCGCGGTCGTAAAGGGGGGATGCTGCCGCTGTTGTTCTTGACTTCGTTCAGGTCGGTTGCCTTGACATATCCGAAGGTTCCGTCCGATCCGTAGCTCGCGACAAGATCAGGAATGTCCGTCGCTTCCTTGACGCCGGCGGCGGTTCCGTAGGTGGACCCGTCCGCGTTGGTTCCAGCAGACAGATCGGCAGGAGCTGTAGTCGGAGCGGTCGCCCTCGCCAGTGGTGCCGGCGCCACATAGTCGAGTGGATTGGTCGGGAACGTCACGTAGGTCGACCAGTTCACGCCATCTCCTGCCTGCACGAATCCGTGGCTGTTGTATGAACCCGAACCGCAGTCACCGCTCGTTCGGTTCTCGAGCCGCGAGGTGGAGATCGGGTTGTACTGCAAGGGAGTGATTTTGCAGAGCACACCGCTCTTGAACAGGCGTGATTGGACTCCCATCCTGAAGTCGGGAACCATCTGCCCGAAACTCGGTTAGATGGCTGTCGATGCCGAGAGGGTTGGCGCGTTGCTGATGGTCGATGCATGCAGGTAGATGACCCCGCCGACGGGAGGCGTCCCTCCGACCCAGCCGGTCTCGGTCTGCGCCGAACTCACGCCTGCACCTGTGACCGCCAGTGTCGCCGCGGCCAGTCCAACGAATGTGGCTCGCGCAGCAGACTTCCCGGACAACATTCGAATAGCCATATTGTGTCCTCCCCTTGACCAAGATGGAATCTCCACCCCTAGAAGGGACCGTAATGAAACACGCACGCGAACTTCATGAAAGACAAAGGTCACAAATCAGGCACGGTTTACGGCCGCGTCAAGGGGGGGATCCCGCGGAAACACACACCAGACTGGTGATCCCGGATCGCCCCATCCAGAGCGAACAGGCCGTTCGAGTGGGGACTAGTTGTCCGGTCTCCCCAGGCTCTGCCCAGGGAGATCGAATGTCCGTCGAACTGGACGATGCCGGTGTGTGAGATCGATCGAGCGATCTCGCCGTGCCTGATCTTCGGCTCCGGAGTAGCTGCGACAGTGGGTTTCTCGTCGTATCGCTGCTGCGGCGTCTTCCCCGCCAGGCTCTGATGGCGCCGGTTGTTGTAGACCACCCGGTACTGCTCGAGGAGGCTCTGCAATTCCTCGAGGGTGTCGGGTGCCGGCTGCTTGCGTAACCACTTCTGCAAGGTCTGGTGCACGCGTTCGTTCTTCCCGCAGGTCTGCGGGTTGTAGACGGACGAGGTGATGGTCTGCACCCCGAGCGCGGCGAGGGTGCGCTCGAGGGCGGACGTTCCTCCACGGTGCTTGGCCGAGAACGCGCGACCGTTGTCGAAGAGCACCCGAACCGGCAGGCCGTAGCCGGCGAAGGCCTGCTCGAGCGCCCGCCAGGCTTCAGCGCCGTTCTCGCTGACCGCGGCGCACGAGCCGACGTCCAACCGGGAATGGTCGTCGAGTATCTGCAGGACGCAGACTTTCTCACCGGTGGACAGGTAGTGCTCCATGCCGTCGATCTGCCACAACCCGCCGGGATCGGAGTATTCGAACCGCCGCCTCGTCCTGGGTCGTTTACGGGGCTGGGCGACGATCTGGCCGTGGTCGAGCAGGATCCGGTACACCGTCGCCCGCGATGGAAACGGATCGAACCCGAGGGACTCGAGCCGCCAGGCAATGCTCTGCGGTCCGTTGTCGAGTCCTGCGTCGTCGAGTTCCTTACGGGCACGCACCACCGCCTCGCACAGCACCGCCGACGTTCGGGTCGGTGATGTGTGCGGGGCGGTGGAGCGTCTGGTGAACCCGCCGGTTCCCTCGGCCTTGAACCGTGCGAAGTACTTGTGGAACGTCGTGCGTGAGATCGAGTGGGATCTGCAGAAGTCGGCGATGTTGACGTTCTCGCCGCCTGCTGCGCGGACGATCGCGGACACGAACTCTGGATCCATCGAAAACCCTGTTCTGCCCATCCCCGATTGTCACGGGGTGGGCCGTTCAGTGTTCACGATGTCCTGAGACATCAACTGTTCGCGATGTCCTGAACACAGACACGAGTGTGGGGACTCGTCAACCACGCACAGGCGGCCCAGCCGCCTCAGCCCTTCGCGGCGGCGACTCCGGCGCGGCGACCGTAGAAGCTGCCGTCGCCGAGCGAGGTTCCGCTCGCGTAGCCACCCGCGCAGACGCCGGAGGTGCAGCGGCCGGCCGCGAACAGGCCGGGGATCGGCTCGCCGCTCACATGCAGCACCTCCGAGTTGAGCGTGGTGCGCAGTCCGCCGAGGGTGAACCCGGCGGTGAAGTTGCGCAGGTCGAGCGCTGCGATGGGGGAGCCGATCGGCTTGCACCATTCGGACTTCTTGCCCAGCACCGGGTCCTCGCCGTTCTCGGCGTGCCGGTTGTACACCTCGACGGTCGAGACCAGCGTGCCGGCAGGTAGGCCCATCTCCGACTCGAGCTCCTCGACCGTCTCCGCCACCCACTTCGGCTGGAACCGGAAGAACGGCGTCGAGCTGTCGCCTGCGCAGCCCTCCTCGTAGGCGTCCTCGTCGATGATCAGGTAGGCCTGGTTCTCGTTGCGCAGCAACGTCTCCTGGCCGATCCGGCCCGGGTACGTGTCCTCGTTGACGTACCGCTGGCCGCGGCCGTTGACGAGGATGCCCCTGACCATCAGCTGCGGGTCGCCGAAGAACGCGACCTCGGTGGCATCCATGTGCGCCAGGTCCGCCCCGAGGGCCTGTGCCATCCGGATCGCCCTGCCGTCGTGCTCCTCGATCGAGGCGCCCGGCTTGCCGATCAGGCGCGGCGCGTAGTTCTGCACCATCTCCTTGTTGTAGGCGAAGCTGCCGGTGGCAAGCACCACGCCGGTGCGGGCGCGGACCGCGATCTCCTTGCCGTACTGCTTGGCGATGATCCCGACGACCCGACCGTCCCCGTCGACGATCAGGCGCTGCACCCGCATGTCGTATTCGGCACGGACGCCGAGCTCCTCGGCTGTCTCCACCAGCGGCTTCATCAGCATGTAGCCGCCGCCCTTCTCACCGGTACGCTTGTCCGCCATCTGCGGGACGTGCCCGCGCGGCGCCGGGGTGGCGATGGTGTTGAACGGCGCCGCATTCTCGCCGCCGGAGTACATCAGCCCGTCGTCGAACGGGGTCTCCCAGCCAGGCTGGCCGTAGAAGGACTCCTTGAACGGAACCCCGTTGTCCACCAGCCAGTTGTAGTGCTCGACGCTGCCTTCGCAGTAGTCGGTGACCTTCTCCTCGTCGGCGCCGGGGCCGAGGGCCGCCATCATGAAGGCCTTCATGTTGGCAGGCGAGTCCTCGAAGCCGAGCGCCTGCTGGAGCGGGGTGCCGCCGCCGAGGTAGATGAATCCGCCGGCGAGCGCCGCCGCGCCGCCCCAGCCGCTGGTCCGCTCGAGCACCAGGACATCCGCGCCCGCTCGAGCGGCCTCGATCGCGGCGCTGACCCCGGCGATCCCGTAGCCGGCGACGACCACGTCGGCTTCGTAGTGCCAGGTTTCGATGGTGTCAGCGGGCTGCGGGCGGATGGGAGTGGCCTCGGCCATGAATGTGATCCTTGTCTCGAGAGTTGTTGCCTAGAGTGCAGTATTTCCGGCCGAGCCTCAACCGGTGGTGGTTTCCGCGGCCTTCTCCGCGGCGCGGGCGGCCTTGCGGCGGTCCGCATTGACGGCGATCATGGCGTTGTTGAGTCCGGTACCCAGCGGCCAGCCGACATAGTGGCAGAGGAAGATCGCCGCCTCCTCGACCTGTTCCTCGGTCAGTTCCTCGTTGTGCAGCGCCGCGTTGATCTGGATCTTCGCGACGTCGCTCTGACCCTGCGCGGTGATGGCGCCGAGCAGCAACAGTCGACGGTCGCGCAGGCTCAGCCCGGGCCGGGTCCAGATGTCGGCGAACAGATGGTCGGCGGTGACCGCGAAGAAGTCGCCGGGGATGTCGGCCGGCATCTCCCAGCCGTAGACCTGATTCATCATCGCCACCCCCCGCGCGCGGGCTTCGGTGACACCATTTCCGTCGGTCATGCGTGCTCCTTCGTTGCAGCGTCGGATTGTGTGCCGGTCCCGACCCCGAGTCCGGGGCCGAGATCGGAGAGTGCTCGCCGCGCGAGCGGCAGGTCGACGTCGAGCCGCTCGCCGAGGTCGAGCGCCAGGGACAGGTCCTTCTCGCCGAGGTTGCGGACGTGCGAGAGGATCGGGTGCCAGAAGTCGTCCTCGGCGACCGGGGCGGTGGTCTCGCGCAACATGATCGCGCCGGCGCCCCCGGTGATGGCGTCGGTGTGCCGGACGACCTTGCCGAGCTCGCGGATGTCCAGGCCCGCGGCCTCGGCGAGGCGCTGTGCCTCGCTGGCCGCGGTGAACGAGACGAAGTGGAGCAGGTTGCGCGCCAGCTTCATCCGGGTGCCCGCGCCGACCGGCCCGGCGTGGACCACCAGGTCGGCCCAGTGTGCGAACGGCCCGCTGACCGCGGCGAAGGCCTCCTCGGATCCACCGACCATGACCGCCAGCCGACCCTGCTTGGCCCCGGGGGCGCCGCCGCTGACGGGCGCATCGACCAGGTCGACCCCCCGTTCCCGGCAACGCTGCGCGAGGTCGGTGGCGGTCCGGTCGCTGATCGTCGAGTGCACCGCGATCACCGTGCCGGGCGCGGCGGCGGCGAGGATCCCATCGGGCCCGTCGACCACCTCCCGCACCTGCGCGTCGTCGAGGACGGTCACCGAGATCACCTGGGCCTGTGCGGCGACCGCGGCGGGCGTGTCCGCGGCGGTGGCTCCTGCATCGGTGAACGGGGTCAGCGCCTCGGGTCGCGCGTCGCACACGACCAGGCCGCCGGGCCAGTCGAGCAGCCGGGTGGCCATCGGCGCGCCCATGTTGCCGAGGCCGATGTAGCCGACCGTGATGTCGGTGTCGCCGCCCGTCACGACCGGAACACCTGTCCGCCGTCGACGTTGAAGATCTGCCCGGTCACCCAGCCCGCCTCGTCGGAGAGCAGGAACAGGCACATACCGACCAGGTCCTCGGTGGTTCCCATGCGCTGCAGGGGAATTCGCCGGACGATGTCCTTGACGATGTTGCCGGGGGTGACGGTGCGGGTGGCCTCGGTGTCGATCGGGCCGGGCGCGATCGCGTTGATGCGGATGTTCGACCAGCCGAGTTCGGTGGCGAGCTGCTGGGTGAGGCTGTTGACACCCGCCTTCGCCAGTCCGTAGTAGTTCGAGTACAACCAGGCCGCGGTGGAGGACTGGTTGACGATCGAGCCGCCGTTGGCCCGCATGTGCGGGACGACGGCCCTGCAGACCTGCAGCGCGCCGTCCATGTTCACGCTCATGAACCGCCGGTAGTAGTCCCAGTCGACCGTGAGCAGCGAGTCGATCTTCATCTCGCCGTAGATCGCGGCGTTGTTGACCAGGTGCTCGATGCTGCCGTATCTCTCGATCGTGAAGTCCGCGAGCGCCTTCGTCGATGCCCCGTCCGCCACATCGACTTCCTTGAAGGCGGCGGAGCCCCCGTCTGCGGTGATCTGCTTGGCCACGGTCTCGCCCAGCTCACGGTTGAGGTCGGCGACCACAACGTTGGCGCCCTCCGCCGCGAGTGCCCGTGCGTAGCTCTCGCCGATGCCCTGCGCCGCGCCGGTGACGATGGCGGTGCGTCCGTCGAAACGTCCCATGTGTTGTCTCCTCGGTAGGTGTAGCGGGCTGCGGATCAGGCTGTCGCGGGGGAGGCGACGAGTTTGGTCTCCAGGTACTCCTCGAAGCCGGCCACGCCCATCTCGCGGCCGATCCCGGACTGCTTGTAGCCGCCGAACGGGGCGTCCGCGGAGTACCAGACCCCGCCGTTGACGCTGAGCGTTCCGGTACGCACGCCCGCGACCACACGGTTCAGCCGCTCCGGGTCGGTGCCCCACACCGAGCCGGACAGCCCGTACGGCGAGTCGTTGGCGATCCGGACGGCGTCCTCGTCGCCGTCGTGCGGGAGGATCACCAGGACCGGGCCGAAGATCTCCTCCTGGGCGACCCGCGCGGAGTTGTCCACCCCGGCGATCAGGGTCGGCTCGACGAAAAACCCGCGGTCCCGGTCGGCGGGTCGGCCACCGCCGGTGACGATGGTGCCGCCCTCCGCCACCGCGAGCTTCAGGTAGCCCTCCACCCGCTCGCGTTGGCGCGCGGAGATCAGTGGCCCGCAGACGGTTCCGGTCTTGCTGGGGTCGCCTGCGCGGATGCCGGACATGGTCGCGGCGGTCGCTGCGACCGCCTCGTCGTAGCGGGCGCGCGGGACCAGCAGCCGGGTCGTCAGCGCGCAGCCCTGTCCGGCGTGCACGCAGACCGAGAATGCCGCGACCGAACAGGCGCTCGCCAGGTCGGCGTCGTCGAGAACGATGAACGCGGACTTGCCGCCGAGCTCGAGGAAGACCTTCTTGAGGCTGTCGGCTGCCGAGGCCATCACCGTGCGGCCGGTCGCGGTGGACCCGGTGAACGAGACCAGGTCGACGCGCGGGTCGGTGCACAGCTGCGCGCCGAGCGCGTGATCGGTGGAGGTCACGATGTTGACCACGCCCGCCGGGATCTCGGTCTCCTCGGCGATCACCCTGCCGACCAGCGCCGCACACCACGGGGTGTCGGGTGCGGGCTTGAGCACCACGGTGTTGCCCGCGGCCAGGGCGGGCCCGAGCTTGGCGAAGTTGATCTGGTGCGGGAAGTTCCACGGGGTGATCGCGCCGACGACCCCGACGGCTTCCTTCAGCACCCGGCGAGCGGTGGGGATCCCCATCGGCGTCGCGGACCCGAGATCCTGTTCCCACGAATAGTTTTCGGCCAGGTCGGCCCAGTAGCGCAGGTCTTCGACGGGCCCCTCGAGCTGTGGCCCGCTGGTCAGCATCGCGGGCGCACCGACCTCGGCGATGGTCACCTCGCGCAACTCCTCGATGTGCGACTGCAAGGCGTCGCACAGTTGGCGCAGACACCGGGCGCGGAACGCATGATCGCGGGACCAGGTGCCCTGATCGAACGCGCGGCGGGCGGCCGCGATCGCGGCGTCCATGTCGGCGGCGGTGGCCTCGGCCGCCGATCCGAGCACCTCCTCGGTCGCGGGGTTGAGCACCTCGAAGGTGCCGCCGGAGCCGGCGACGAGCTTTCCGTCGATCAGTAGGGCCGAGCTGTCGGTCGGGCGAAGCGTCATGCTCAATTCCTCCACATCTGGACAGGTGTCTGGACTATAGTTCGCACAGAGGTGCCTCGCAATGCTTTCAGGCAGAAGAACGTCGAACGTTCCATTGATTGCAGGGAGTGATCCGATGAATCGAGTCGCAGGCAAGGTCGTGTTCGTGACCGGCGCAGCGCGGGGGCAGGGCCGCAGTCACGCGGTCCATCTCGCCGAAGAGGGCGCGGACATCATCGCGTTCGACCTCTGTGCGGACATCGCAAGCAACGAATACCCGCTCGCCACCGAGGCCGACCTGGAGGAGACGGCGCGGTTGGTCGAGAAGACCGGCCGCAGGGCCGTCACGGCCCGCGTCGACGTCCGCGACCGGGCGGCCGTCGAGGCGGCACTGGCCGAGGCGGTCGCCGAGTTGGGAGGCCTCGACGTCGTGGTGGCCAACGCGGGAATCTGTCCGCTGGGCAAGCACGTTCCCAACGCGGGATTCGTGGACGCCTTCGACGTGAATTTCATCGGGGTGGTGAACACCGTGCACGCGGCGATGGAGTATCTGGGCGAGGGCGGCTCGGTCATCGCGATCGGTTCGGTTGCCGGCCTGGTGCCGCAGACCGGGTTCAACGGCCAGCAGGCGCTGCAGGGTCCGGGGGGTGACGGGTACGGGCTGGCCAAGAAGCTGATCCAGGCCTACACGAACTCGCTGGCGCTGACGTTGGGGCCGAGTTCGATCAGGGTCAACGCGATCCATCCGACGAACGTGAACACCGACATGTTGCAGAGTCCGCCGATGTACAAGACGTTCCGGCCCGACCTCGAGAACCCGACCGCAGAGGATGCGGCGCTGACCTTCCCGTTCATGCAGGCCATGCCGATTCCGTGGGTCGAGCCGGCGGACATCTCGCACGCGGTGGTGTATCTGGCCTCGGACGAATCGCGGTACGTGACCGGTCAGCAACTGCGAGTCGACGGCGGGGCCGGGATGAAGATCGGGCTCTAGAGCGCGATAAAGGGTACCGCCGGACGGGAGACCGTAGTAATGTCCAGACACGTGTCCAGTCGTAGTTTCGAGTCGACCCGAAGGCGGTTGACCGAGAAGCAGGCCGACACCGTCGAGCGACTGACCGGTGCCGCCGTCGAGGTGCTGCGCGAGCAGGAGTTCGGTGGGCTGACCGTGCGTGCGGTGGCCGCGCGGGCGGGCGTCGGCCCGGCGACCGCGTACACCTACTTTTCATCGAAGGAACATCTCGTCGCCGAGGTCTTCTGGCGACGGCTCGAGGCCTCCGAGGTTCCGGACGGCACCGGCCTGGACCGCACGGAACGGGTGCTGTCGGTGCTGCGTGGGATTGCACTGCTCCTTGCCGACGAGCCGGAGGTGTCCGACGCGGTGACCGGCGCGCTGCTCGGCGCCGATCCGGACGTCGAGCACCTGCGCAGCCGGATCGGATTCGAGATCCACAACCGGCTCGGTCAGGCCCTCGGCCCGGGATACGACCCAGAACTGCTCGAAACCCTCGAACTTCTCTACGCGGGAGCTCTCCTGCGCGCCGGGATGGGATACGGGTCCTACCCGCAACTCGCGCAGCGACTAGAGGCCTCCGCCAGACTGATCCTGGAGCCACGATGACCGAAGCCCTGATCACCCCGGTGGTCTTCAATCCGTACGACTACGACTTCCACGACGATCCGTACCCCACGTACAAGCGACTGCGTGAGGAGTCGCCGATCTATCACAATCCGGACATCGGGTTCTGGGCGCTCTCGCGGCACGGCGACGTCGCCGACGCCTTCAAGGACAATCGTCGGCTCTCGAGTGCCAACGGCGTCTCGCTCGATCCGGCCGCGTACGGACCGCACGCGCACCTGGTGATGTCGTTCCTCGCGATGGACGACCCGAGGCATATGCGGTTGCGGCAGTTGGTCTCTCGCGGGTTCACGCCTCGCCGGGTCGCCGAGCTCGAGGGGCGCATCCTGGAACTGACCGATCAGTACCTGGAGCCGTCGCTGGCGGCGGGCGAGTTCGACTGGATCGCCGAGGTGGCAGGCAGGCTGCCGATGGATGTGATCTCCGAGCTGATGGGGGTGCCGGAGCCGGATCGCGCGGAGCTGCGACGGATGGCGGACCTGGTGGTGCACCGGGAGGACGGGGTCCAGGACGTCCCGCAGGCCGCGGTGGAGTCCTCGATCAGTCTGATGGGTTATTACCGGGACATGATCGCCGAGCGCAGGCGGTCGGCGACCGAGGACCTGACCTCCGCGCTCCTCGAGGCCGAGATCGACGGGGACCGGCTCAGCGACGAGGAGATCCTCGGGTTCATGTTCCTGATGGTGGTGGCGGGCAACGAGACCACCACCAAGCTGCTGGGGAACGCGCTGTACTGGGGTTCACGCCATCCCGGCCAGGTCGCGCCGGTGCTCGCCGACCCGGACCGGGCACCGGACTGGGTGGAGGAGACGCTGCGCTACGACACCTCGAGCCAGATCGTCGCCCGCACCACCGCGATTGATCTCGAGTACTACGGCCAGACCGTGCCCGCCGGGGAGAAGATGCTGCTCCTGATCGGATCCGCGAACCGGGACTCCGACGTGTTCGAGGAGGCCGACGAGTTCCAGATCGGACGGAGCTCGACCAACAAGCTGGCGAGTTTCGGTGGCGGCGTTCACTTCTGCCTCGGCGCCCACCTGGCCAGGCTCGAGGCCAACATCGCGCTCGCCGAGTTCGCCAGGAAGGTCTCCGACTTCGAGGTCGACGAGTCCGGGATCGAGCGCGTCCATTCGACGAACGTCAGAGGCTTCGCGGCCCTGCCGGTGAAGGTGCAGGTGCGCTGATGCCACGATTCGAACCGAACCCGGAGCGCAGGCCCGCGGTCATCTCCGGCGCCTCCTCCGGGATCGGCACCGCCACCGCCTATGCGCTCGCCGAGCTCGGCCACCCGGTGGCGCTGGGCGCCAGGCGGGTCGCGGAGTGCGAGGCGATCGCGGAGAAGATCCGGCAGGGCGGGGGCGACGCGTTCGCGCACTTCCTCGACGTCACCGACGCCGCCTCGGTCGACGAGTTCGTCACGGCCGCCGAGGATGCATTGGGGCCGACGGAGATCGTGCTCTCCAGCGCGGGCGACCTCGAGTTCGGTGCGGCCGACCAGATGGAGCCGGAGCGATTCCTCAAGCAGGTCGAGGTGCACCTGGTCGGTGCGCAAAGGCTGGCGCACCGGATCCTGCCCGGCATGCGCGAGCGGCGCCGCGGCGACTTCGTGCTGATCGGATCCGACTGCGCGGACCGTCCGCGGCCGCTGATGGGCGCCTACGACGCGGCCAAGGCTGGACTTGAGGCGATGGGTCGGCAGATGCGAATGGAGCTCGAGGGCACCGGAATCCGCGCCTCCATCGTCAGGCCGGGGCCGACGCTCACCGGGATGGGGATGGATTCCACCCCGGAGGTCATCGGCCCGCTCGCTGAATCCTGGAAGACCTGGGGCTTCGCCAGGCACGGTTACTTCCTGCGCGCCTCCGACATCGCGAACGCCGTTGTCGCGGTGGTGTCGGCGCCGCGCGGCGCGCACCTGGTGCTGGTCGAGGTCCAGCCGGAGGCGCCGCTGAGTGCCCCCGCCACCGAGAACCACCCCGACCCGAAGGAGGCGAAGAGATGAGTCTGCAAGACCCCCAACGCGTGTCCGGCGGTGAGCACGAGCACGGCCATCTCGAGGAACTGCGCACCGATCCGATCGCGTTGATGCGTCGCGTGCGGGAGGAGTGCGGCGACGTCGGGACCTTCCGGCTCGCCGACCGCGAGGTGGTGCTGCTCTCCGGGGCCGAGGCCAACGAGTTCTTCTTCCGCTCGTCGGACGAGGACCTCGACCAACAGGCCGCGTACCCGTTCATGAAGCCGATCTTCGGGGCGGGTGTGGTGTTCGACGCCAGCCCCGAGCGGCGCAAGGAGATGCTGCACAACCAGGCACTGCGCGGTGAGCAGATGAAGGGCCACGCCGCGACGATCGGTGCCGAGGTGGAGGCGATGGTCGCGGGCTGGGGCGACGAGGGGGAGATCGACCTGCTCGACTTCTTCGCGGAGCTGACCATCTACACCTCCTCGGCCTGCCTGATCGGCAAGAAGTTCCGCGACCAGCTCGACGATCGGTTCGCCAAGCTGTACCACGAGCTCGAACAGGGCACGGACGCACTCGCATTCGTCGATCCGTACGCGCCGATCGAGAGCTTCCGGCGCCGCGACGAGGCGCGGCTGGCGTTGGTGGCGCTGGTGCAGGAGATCATGACCGGACGGATCGCGAACCCACCGCGGGGCAAGGACGACCGGGACATGCTCGACGTGCTGGTTTCGATCAAGGACGAGACCGGTGCGGAGCGTTTCAGCGCCGACGAGATCACCGGGATCTTCATCTCGATGATGTTCGCGGGCCACCACACCACCTCCGGCACTGCGGCCTGGAGCCTGATCGAGCTACTCCGGCACCCGGACGCCATGAAACAGGTGGTCGGCGAGCTCGACGAGCTGTACGCGGACGGCGCGGACATCAGCTTTCATGCACTGCGGCAGATCCCGGTGCTGGAGGCGGTGGTCAAGGAGACCCTGCGACTGCACCCGCCGCTGATCATCCTGCTGCGGCTGGCGCGTGATGACTTCGAGGTCGGTGGTTTCCGGATCGAGAAGGGCAACCTGGTCGCGGCGACCCCGGCGATCTCCAACCGGATCCCCGAGGACTTCCCGCGCCCGAACGATTTCGACCCGGGTCGCTACATCGATCCGAACCAGGAGGACATCGTCAACCGGTGGACCTGGATCCCGTTCGGGGCGGGCAGGCACCGCTGCGTCGGGGCCGCCTTCGCGCAGATGCAGCTCAAGGCGATCTTCTCGATCCTTTTGCGGGACTTCGAGTTCGAGATGGCGCAGCCGTCGGACTCGTACCGGAACGACCACAGCAAGATGGTGGTCCAACTCGAGCAACCGTGCCGGGTCCGATATCGCAGGCGGGGAATCCGATGAGGATCGAGGTCGACGCGGACCTGTGCCAGGGGCATGCCGCCTGCGAGATGGAGGCGCCCGAGGTCTTCTCGGTGCCCAAGCATGGGACCGTGCAGATCCTCGACCCCAACCCTCCCGAGTCCCTGCGCGCGAGTGTGGAGAACGCGGTGAAGTTCTGTCCGACCCGCGCGCTGAGAATGACCGAATCCGAAGGAGACCAGTGATGTCCCAGTTCGATCGTGCGGAACTCGACGAGATGGTGGAGCGCTGGATCGAGGCGAACAAGAAGGCCGAGGCAGTGCGGGACTGGACGCCGTTGGCCGAGTTCTACACCGAGGACGCCACCTACGGCTGGAACATCGGCCCGAAGCAGGACATCATGACGGTCGGCCGCGAGGAGATCCGCGACATCGCACTCGGCCTCGAGATGAAAGGGCTCGAGGGGTGGACCTACCCGTACCAGGAGATCGTCGTCGACGAACGCAGCGGTAACGTGATCGGCCTGTGGAAGCAGGTCGCCGATGCGAAGCGGGCCGACGGCAGCAACTACGAGGTCTACGGCATGGGCGGCAGCTGGTTCCGCTACGCCGGCGACTTCCAGTGGTCCTGGCAGCGCGACTTCTTCGACTTCGGCCACGTCTCCGCGCTGTTCATGGAGATGATCAAGGACAACGCGCTGTCGACGGGCATGCAGTCCCGCATCCAGCGGTCCGTCTCCGGTGAGAAGCTCCCCGGCTGGTACCCGATCGGCCAGACTCCGGTCCCGCTGTGGTGAGGACCGAGGCCCAGTCGAGGCGGTCGTTCGACGCGCTCTCCCGGGCGGATCTCGCGACCCTGGTGCCCGAGCTGCTGCTGTGCGGGCAGCTGATCGATCGCTCGGGAATGGCACACCTGATCGTGGAGTTCGGGCGCGAGGGCATGGCGGCCGTCGCGATCGAGGAGTGGCAGGCGTCGAGCCCCTGGTACACGCGCCGGATGCAGAGGGCGCTCGGGTACGAGGGCGACGACGTGGTCACGATCTTCAAGGGACTGCAGCTCGATATCGGGGCACCACCCCAGTTCATGGACTTTCGGTACCGGGTCGACGATCCAGCACACGGCGAGTTCTGGCTCGATCACTGCGGTGCCCTGATGGACGTCGAGCCGCTCGGCGACGAGTACGTAAAGACCATGTGCCACGACATCGAGGACCCGACCTTCGATGCGACCGCGCTGGCCACCAACCCGCACGCACAGGTGCGGCCCATCCACCGCCCGCCGCGCCGACCGGTGGACCGGAAGCCGCACTGCGCGTGGACGGTGGTCATCGATCCGTCGCACGCGCCGCCCCAGATGACTACGCACACCGAGCAGATCGGCCGCACCGCGGCCAACACGGTGGAGCTGAGCCCCATCGACCGCACGGGGGAGGGCGCGCACGACTACTCGGGTCCGTTGCTCTCCGACGTCCGGTTCGCGGACTTCTCGCACTCGGCCCTGGTGCGGATCGCGGAGGAGGTCTGCCTGCAGCACCACCTGCTCGCCCTCGGGTTCCTGCTCGCGGTCCGCAAGCGGGCGGAGGAGGACAAGGCGCTCGAGATCACTCGCAAGCAACTCACCGGGATCGCGGGGGTAGCCGCGCAGCGGATCCGCGATGCGCTCGGGCTGCCGCGTGACCTGGCAGGCCTTGCCGAGGTGCTGTCGGTGCATCCGCTGCTGAGCCCGAAGCAGTACGTGGACAGCGACATTCGGCTCGGGGGCGGGCGGCTGGAGCTGCTGCTCGGTCGCGGTGGCGCGGCGGACGCCGACGGAGGCTGGCCCGCCCTGATCGACGGCGACCACCTCGAGCCGCTGCAGGCGCTGGTGCGTGGGGTCGATCCCCGCTTCACCGTCCGGGTGCTCTCGGAGGACGTCGACGCGCTCCTCGTCGAGGTGGTGACCGAGGACGAACCCGCGCCCGAGTGTGTGGAGGTCGCCATCACCCGGGTCAGTACCGGAGCCGGGTTCGTGTTCGCAGATCGTGGAATCCCCTTGCCGCTCACGGTGATCTGAGCGTCCAACGCTGGAAGGACTCGCATGGCATATACGTTCGCGGACCTGTTCGAGCACGCCGTCGACGCCATGGGCGATCGCGTCGCCGTGATCGCAGGCGACGAGCAGGTGACCTACAGGGAGCTCGACGAGCGCGCGAACCGGCTCGCCCACCACCTGGAGTCCGTCGGGCTGGGCGTGGGAGCGCACGTCGGTATCCAGATGCACAACTCGATCGAGACCATGGTGGCGGTGCTGGCGGCATTCAAGATCCGGGCGGTGCCGCTGACCGTCAACTATCGCTACACGGCCGACGAGCTGGCCTACCTCTACGACGATGCCGACCTGGAGGCGGTGGTCTATCACCGCGGGTTCGGCGAGCGGGTCGCGGAGGTCGCGCCCGCTATGCCCCGGATCCGGCATCTGATCGAGGTGCCGGACGAGCTGGAATCGGCCGCCGTCGACGCCCCGGTGCTCGTTCGGGCCGCGGTCCGGTACGAGGAAGCGCTCGCCGCCGAGTCCCCGGCCCGCGGCTTCGACGAACGCAGCGGCGACGACGTCTACATCCTGTACACCGGCGGCACCACCGGCAGGCCGAAAGGGGTGGTGTGGCGGCAGGAGGACATGTGGCGGGTCCTCGGCGGCGGCCTCGACTTCTTCACCGGGGAACCGATCGCCGACGAGTACCAGCAGTCCCGCACCGGGGCCGCGGGCGAGCAGATCCGGATGCTGATCCTGCCGCCACTGATCCACACCTCGGCGCTGATGCCGACATTCACGGCGTTGCTGGCGGGCAATGCGGTGGTCTACTCCGCGAAATTCGATGCCGAACGCACCTGGGACCTGGTCGCCCGGCACCGGCCGACCGCGATGGTCATCACCGGCGACGCGATGGGTCGGCCGCTGGTGGAGGCCTACCGGAATGTCAAGGCGGACACGTCGAGCCTGGCCGTGGTGGCCTCGGGCGCGGCGCTGTTCTCCGCGTCGGTCAAGGACGCGTTCTTCGAGGCCATCCCCAACCTGATGATCTCGGACTCGGTGGGTTCGTCCGAAACCGGCTTCGGTGGTATCGGGTTCGCCACGAAGGGTTTCGAGCAGCACGGCGGCCCGAAGGTGGGATCGCACCGGCACACCGTGGTGGTCGACGACGAGAATCGGGTGCTCGCACCGGGTTCCGGTGGGGAGGGATGGCTGGCGAAGCTCGGCTATGTCCCCCTCGGCTACTACAACGACCCCGTCAAATCGGCGGAGATCTTCCGGGAGATCAACGGCTGTGCCGATGTGCATCCCGCAGGCTCCACGCAACGTGCCGTGGTGACCGGCGATCGGGCCAGGATCGAGGACGACGGGTCGATCACGCTGCTCGGTCGCGGCAACATGGTGATCAACACAGGCGGCGAGAAGGTGTTCGCCGAGGAGGTCGAGGCGATCGTCAAGGCTCATCCGGACGTGTACGACGCCATCGTGATCGGGGTGCCCGACGAGCGCTGGGGATACCGGGTGGCCGCGGTGCTGTGCCCCCGCGACGGCACGCCCGACTTCGAGAGCCTCGAGAAGCACGCCCGCAGCCACCTCGCCGGATACAAGATCCCGCGATCGTTCTGGATCGCCGCCGAGGTCGAGCGGACGCCGAGCGGCAAGCCGGACTACCGCTGGGCCAAGGGCCATGCCGCCGGCCGCGCGCCCGATCACCGAATCGACTGACCCTCGCCCGAAAGGCCTGCCATGACCGATCAGCACGTCCCGGCGCTCGATCTCCCGAGGGGCTTCGACGTCACCGATCCCAAGCTGTACGGCGACCGCGTGCCGCTCGCCGAGTTCGCACAACTGCGCCGCTGCGCCCCGGTGTGGTGGAACGAGCAGGAACCGGGCACCGGCGGCTTCCACGACGGCGGCTGCTGGGTGGTCTCGCGGCACGCCGACGTGCGCGAGATCTCGCGCCGCCCCGAGCACTTCTCGAACCACGTGAACGGATCGATCCCACGGCATCAGGACGACATCTCCGCCGAGGAGCTGGAGGTGACCAAGCACGTCCTGATCAACAAGGACGCGCCCGAGCACACCCAGCTGCGCAAACTGGTCTCCCGGCTGTTCACCCCGCGTGCCGTCGAGTCGATGCGGGCCGCCCTCGACGAGCGCGCGGACCTCATCGCCCGCACCGCGGTGGCGAACCCGAGCGGGGACTTCGTCTCCGAGGTCGCCAGTGAACTCCCGATGCAGGCGATCTCGGAACTGCTCGGGGTCCCGGAGGACGCCAGGAAACAGCTCTTCGAGTGGTCCAACCAGATGACCGGATATGACGACGAGACCCTCGAGGGCGCCTCGCGGATGGCGTCGGCGCAGATCCTCGGTTACGCCTACCAGCTCGCGGAGGCGCGCCGCACGGAGCCGCTCGAGGACATCATCTCCACGCTGGTGCACGCCGACCTCGACGGGGAGGCCCTGACCCCCGAGCAGTTCGGCTTCTTCGTGATCATGCTCGCGGTTGCAGGCAACGAAACGACCCGAAACGCGACGACGCTCGGCATGATGTCGTTCATGGAGCACCCCGAGCAGTGGGAGCGCTACAAACATGAGCGTCCCCGCACCGCGGCGGACGAGATCATCCGCTGGGCGTCGCCGCTGACCTCACTGCAGCGAACGGCACTGGTGGACACGGAAATCGGTGGAACCGCCATCAAGGCGGGACAGCGAGTGGTACTGCTGTACGGGTCAGCGAATTTCGACGAGGACGTGTTCGACAACCCACGCACCTTCGACATCACCAGGGATCCGAACCCGCACCTCGCCTTCGGGGGGACCGGGCCGCACTACTGCATCGGGGCCAACTTGGCCCGAATGGAACTGGATTTGATCTTCAACAAGATCGCAGACCACATGCCCGACATCTCGAAGCTCGGTGATCCCCGCCGCCTGCAGTCCGGATGGATCAACGGGGTCACGAGCTTCGAGGTCGATTACGGAACCCGCGCGTCTGGGTGTCCCGTAGCGCACTGACAGGGCGTGCACACGACGAGGGAGGGCTCGTGGCGAGTACGACGCTGAAGGGGCCGATGCGCGAGCTCGGCCACTTCTACCGGATGGGGGCGGATGTCGCGGTCGGGTTGGTGCGCACCCGTTTCCAGCTCCAGGAGTTCCTGGAACAGAGCTGGATGATCGCACGGGTGTCGATCGTGCCGACGGTGCTGGTCGCGGTGCCGTTCACCGTGCTGGTCAGCTTCACACTCAACATCCTGCTCCGTGAGATCGGGGCGGCCGACCTCAGCGGGGCGGGCGCCGCCCTCGGTGCGGTCACCCAGGTGGGCCCGGTGGTGACCGTGTTGATCGTCGCGGGTGCCGGGGCCACCGCGATATGCGCCGACCTCGGCTCCCGCACCATCCGCGAGGAGATCGATGCGATGGAGGTGCTCGGCATCGATCCGGTGACCCGGCTGGTGATCCCGCGGGTGGTGGCGTCGACGGTGGTCGCGCTGCTGCTCAACGGGTTGGTCTGCGTGATCGGCATTGCGGGCGGGTTCGTGTTCTCGGTGTTCCTGCAGGGCGTCAACCCTGGCGCGTTCGCGGACGGCATCACGCTGCTGACCGGTCTGCCGGAGGTGGCGATCTCGATGGTGAAGGCGGCGCTGTTCGGCCTGCTCGCGGGGCTGGTCGCCTGCTATCGGGGGCTGACGGTGCGCGGTGGGCCCAAGGGCGTGGGGGAGGCGGTCAACGAGACCGTGGTGTACGCCTTCATGGCGCTGTTCGTGGTCAACACCATCGTCACCGCGGTGGGCATCCGGCTGACGGCGGGCTGACGCGATGGCATTGGCGACGACCGGCAAGTTCGGCCGTACCCGCAACCGTGCGGCAGGCCTGTCCCGAACCGTCGACGACATCGGCCGCCAGGCGGTCTTCTTTGTCCGCGCGCTCGCGCACGTGCCGTGGGCGCTGCGTAAACACCCCAAGGAGGTGCTCCGGCTGATCGCCGAGATCAGTATGGGCACAGGCGCATTGGCCCTGATCGGCGGGACCGTGGCCGTCGTCGGATTTCTCACCCTTGCCTCCGGTGGCACGATCGCAATCCAGGGTTTCAGCTCGCTGGGCAACATCGGGGTCGAGGCGCTGACCGGGTTCTTCTCCGCCTTCATCAATGTGCGGATCGCGGCGCCGGTGATCGCGGGCATCGGGCTGTCCGCCACCATCGGCGCCGGTTCGACGGCGCAGCTCGGTGCGATGCGGATCAGCGAGGAGATCGACGCGCTCGAATCGATGGCGATCAGCTCCGTTCCGTACGTCGTCAGTACCCGGGTGGTGGCGGGCATGATCTCGATCCTGCCGCTCTACTCGCTGGCGCTGGTCGCCTCGTTCCTGGCGGGCCGGTTCACCACCGTGGTGCTGTTCGGCCAGTCGTCCGGGCTCTACGACCACTACTTCTCGACCTTCCTCGACCCGATCGATGTCATGTGGTCGTTCGTGCAGGTCCTCGTGATGGCGATGCTGGTCATGCTGATCCACACCTACTACGGCTACAACGCGACGGGTGGGCCCTCAGGGGTCGGCACCGCGGTCGGTCGCGCGGTCCGGTTGTCACTGATCTGTGTGGTCGCGGTGACCCTGCTCGTCTCGCTCGCCATCTACGGCGGGTCCGGCAACTTCAACCTGTCGGGTTAGGGGGGAAGATGCGCACGAACGGGTACAAGCTGGCCGCACTCGCGCTGGTCGCCGCGATCGGCGGCGTCGTCGCACTGGCCGTGGCGATGTTCGATCAGTCCTTCTCCGACCGGGTTCCGGTGACCGTGGTCGCGCAGCGCGCGGGCCTGGTGATGGATCCGGGCGCCAGGGTGAAGATGGCGGGCGTCACCGTAGGCACCGTCGATTCGATCATCCAGTCCGGCGAGTCCACCGCGCTCCTGTCACTGCTGATCGATCCCGATGCGCTCGATGCGATCCCGGCGAACGTCGACGTGCAGGTCACGTCGAACACGGCATTCGGAGCCAAGTTCGTGAGCATGTCCGCGCCCGAGCAGCCCAGTGCCGAGCGGCTCGCCGCGGGTTCGACCATCGACGCCTCACACGTGACGGTGGAGATGAACACGGTCTTCGAGAACCTGACCGAGGTGTTGCGCACCGTCCAGCCCGAGAAGCTGGACGCCACGCTTGCCGCCCTCTCGAGCGCGCTGCAGGGCCGTGGTGACCGGCTCGGTGTCGCACTCGGACAGGCGGACTCGTCGCTGGTGGAGTTCGGGGCGGCCCACGGCGCGCTCGACCAGGTGCTGACCGAGCTGCCGCCCGTGTCCGACACCTATGCCGCGGTGGCCCCGGATCTGATGCGTTCGCTCGGCGCGCTGACCACCACCGGGAACACCGTGGTGGACCGACAGGCGGACCTGGACCTGTTGCTGCTCGAGGTGACCGGGCTCGCGAACACGGGGGACGAGGTGCTGACGCAGAACAGCAACGCGGCCGTCGACGTGGTCTCGCTGCTGCGCCCCACCGCGGTGCTCCTCGAGGAGTACTCGCCGGTGATCCCCTGCATGTTCACCGGACTGCAGGAGAGCAAGAAGATCGGCGACGGTGCGTACAACGGCCAGCCGGGGATCAAGATGTCGATCGGCCTGATCGCGGGCACCGAGCCCTACCACTATCCCGACGACCTGCCCAAGGTCGCGGCGACCGGCGGCCCGCACTGTATGGGACTGCCACTGCGTGACCCGAACGTCAACGCACCCTTCCTGGTCACCGATATCGGGGTGAATCCCTTTGCCCCCGAGCGTCAGCCGAATGGCGGCCTGCCGAGCGGTGCGACAGCGAACCTGATGACCTACCTGTTCGGAACGGCGGTCCGATGAAAGTGCGCGGGTACACCGTCAAGTTCGGGATCTTCGTCCTGGTGATGCTGCTGGTGAACGCGGGACTGATCCTCGTGTTCGGCCAGTTGCGTAGCGGCGGCGCGAACTCGTACGGCGCCGAGTTCACCAGCGTGTCCGGCCTCAAGCCCGGCGACAAGGTACGGATCGCGGGGGTGCCGGTCGGCGCGGTCAGCGCCGTCGAGCTCGGCGAGAACCGGCGGGCACAGGTGGAGTTCACCGTCGACGCAGGCAACACGGTGACCGTCGAGACCAGAGCGGCGGTGCGGTACCAGGACCTGGTGGGCAACCGGTACCTCGAGCTGCTCGACAGCCCGGGCACCGCCGAGCCGCTCGTCGAGGACGCGACCATCCCGGTCGAACGCACCGCGCCCGCACTGGATCTCGACGCGCTGCTCGGCGGCTTCAAGCCCCTGTTCCAGGCACTGGACCCGGAGCAGGTGAACGCGCTGTCGATGTCGTTGCTGGAGGTGTTCCAGGGGCAGTCGGGGACCGTTTCATCGGTGCTCGCGCACACGGGCTCGCTCACCAACACCCTGGCGGACCGCGACGAGCTGATCGGCCGCGTGATCGACAATCTCGACGGGGTGCTGAGCGAACTACGCTCTCGCGGTGGGCAGTTCAGTGGCACCCTGGACCACCTGCAGCAGCTGGTCAGCGGCCTCGACGCGGACCGCCAACTGATCGGCGACGCCGTGACGAGCGTGAACACCGCCACCGGAACCTTCGCCGACCTGCTGACCGACACCCGGCCGAACATCGCGGGCACCCTGACCGAGCTGAACACGAGCCTGGATCCACTGATCGAGCAGCAGGGCGAGCTGAACCGGATCGTGGAATCGATGCCCGCGAACTACCGACAGCTCATCCGGATCGGCGCCTACGGCTCCTTCTTCAACTTCTACCTGTGCGGGATCGCGATGAAGGTCGACGGTGCCGACGGCAGGCCGATCACGGTCGACCTGGTCGACCAGAAGACCGGGAGGTGTGCGCCGCGATGAGGAACATGGTGGAGAGCCACGCGGTGCGGGTCGGGGTGATCGGCCTCGCCGTCACCGCGGCGGTGGTGCTGACCGCGCTGCAGTATCAGGACCTTCAGTTCCTGAAGTCCGGGGTGGGGTACAGCGCGGTGTTCGACGATGCCAGCGGGCTGGCCGTCGGCGACGAGGTCAACGCCGCGGGAGTGAAGATCGGCACCGTCGAGGAGATCGGTGTCGAGGGCGGGCGAGCCGTGGTGAGCTTCACCCTCGACGGATCGATCGGTTTGGGGGAGAGCACCGCCGCCGCCATCACCACCATGTCGCTGCTCGGCAAGCAGGCGGTCACCCTCGACCTGGCGGACGACGGACGGATGCCGGTGGGCGGGCAGATATCCCTCGAACGCACCCGGTCGGCGTACTCCTTGCCGGATGTCCTGGGGGACCTGACCACGACCGTGGAGGACATCGACCTCGACCAGTTGTCGGCCTCACTGGACGAGGTGGGGAAGGTGATGGCGGACAGCGCCCCGAACCTGCGGCCCGCCCTCGACGGAGTCAGCCGGATCTCCACCAGCCTCAGCAGCCGCGACGAGACCCTGAGGGCGCTGCTCGCCGACGCGAACAACGTGGCCGGCCTGCTCGCCGAGCGTGGTCCGCAGGTGAATTCCCTGCTCGTGGACGGCAATGCGCTGCTAGGAGAGCTCGTCAGTCGCCAGGGCGCCCTGTCCGAGGTGATCACGAACGTCTCCGCGGTCTCGACAGAGTTGAGCGGGCTGGTACACGACAACGAGGCGCAGTTGAGCCCGGTCCTCGACGAGCTCAACACCGTGGTGGGGATCCTGCAGAAGAACCGGGACAACCTGGCGCAGGGCATCGACGGGTTGGGCACCTATGTCGGCACCCTCGGCGACACCGTGGCCAGCGGCCCGTTCTACTACGCGTACATCCAGAACCTGTTGCCCGCCCAGTACAACCAGCCGCTGATCAATGCGATGTTCGGGCTGGCGCCCGCGCCGCTGCCGATTCCGGAGGTCCGCTGATGATCACCTGGCGCAGGATGGCCGTTGGCGGGGTGGGCCTCGCACTGGCCGCCGCGGTCGTGGTGTCCGGTTACCTTGCGGTGGACCACTTCCGGCACTACCGGGTGACTGCCTATTTCACCTCCGTCACCGGCCTGTATGTCGGAGACGACGTGCGCGTGGTCGGGGTCGACGTCGGCAAGGTGACCGGCATCGACCCGGATGGCGACCGGGTGCGGGTACGACTCGAACTGGATCGCTCGGTGCCCGTGGCGGCGGACGCGAAGGCGGTGATCGTGGCGCAGTCCCTCGTCTCCGCGCGCTTCGTCCAGCTGACCCCTGCGGTGACGGAGGAGTCGACACCGGCCCTGGCCGATGGCGCCGAGATCGGACTCGAGCGCACCGCGGTCCCGGTCGAGTGGGACCGGGTCAAGCAGGAACTGGGCCGGGCGGCGGAGGCGTTGGGGCCGAATGGGGACGACCCCGGGCCCGCGGCGAACCTGCTCGAGGGGGCGGGAACCGCGTTGCAGGGCAACGGCGCCGCGCTGGGGGAGTCCGTTGTGGAGCTGTCGCGGGCGATGAGCACCCTTGCAGGCAGCGGCGGCGATCTTTTCGGCACGATCCGCGGTTTGCAGGCGTTCACCACCGCGCTGGCCGCCAGCAACGAGCAGATCGTGCAGTTCCAGGGCCGCCTCGCGACCGTGACAGGGGTACTGGCCGACAGCCGAACGCAATTGGCGCCCGCGCTGGCACAGCTGGACACCGCGATCGCCGACGTGCAGCGTTTCGTCGCGCAGAACCGGGCCGGGCTGACCGAGCAGGTGCGCACCCTCGCGGACGTGTCGCAGGTGCTGGTCGACAAGAAGGACGGACTCGAGAAGGTGCTGCACCTGGGGCCGACCGCACTGTCGAACTACTACAACGTCTACCGGCCCGCGCAGGGCGCGATGGTCGGGGTGCCCGCCTTCCAGAACATCGGCAACCCGATCGACCTGATCTGCGGTGGCATCGCCGGCCTCGCGAACGAGACCTCAGAAAAGGGCGCGGAACTGTGCGCCCAGTATCTCGGTCCGCTGCTGAACACCGTCAGGGCCAACTACCCGGATCTGAGCATCAATCCAACGCGGGCGCTCGGCGCCACCCCGGACCAGTTGGTGTACAGCGAACCGCAGCTGAAGCCGGCGGCGGCCACGTCGATGCCTGCACTGACCATGCCGACGGTTCCGGTACCGCCGAACCTGGCCGATCTGATGACACCAGGGAGGTCGACCCGATGACGAAGCGCGCGTGGGGGATCGGCGGCGCGGTGGTGGCCGCCGCGACGCTGCTGTCGGGCTGCCAGTGGAGCGGGCTGAACTCGGTGGCCCTGCCCGGCGCGGCCGGCCGGGGCGAGGGGAGCTACACCGTGGTGATCGAGATGCCCGACGTCACCACGATCAGCCCGAACTCGCCGGTGCTCGTCGATGACGTCACGGTCGGCAGCATCAGCTCCATCGAGACGCAGAACTGGCATGCGAGAGTGACCGTGTCGCTGGAGGACTCGGTGCAGCTCCCGGCCAACGCGACCGCGAAGATAGGCCAGACCAGCCTGCTCGGCTCCAAGCACATCGCGCTGGCGCCGCCGACCGATGTCGCGCCGGAGGGCAGGCTCGACGACGGGTCCGTGATCCCGCTGGCCTCGGCGGGGGTGTACCCGACCACAGAGGAGGCGCTGACCGCGCTGTCCGTCGTCCTCAACGGCGGCGGGCTCGCGCAGGTGCAGACCATCACCACCGAACTGAACAAGGCGCTCGACGGCAGGCAGGACGCGGTGCGGGACCTGCTGCCGCAGCTGGACTCGCTCACCGAGATCCTGGACCGGCAGCGGGATGCGATGGTGACCACGATGGCGAACCTCGACCTGTTCGCGGGCGAGATCAGCTCTCAGCGAGACGTTCTCGGTCGGGCCATCGAAACCCTGGACCCGGCGATGGGGGTGCTGGCCGCGCAGCGCGCCGACCTGACGGCGGCCCTGGACGCGGTCGGGAGATTCGGCGACGTGGGGACCGACCTCGTGAACAGGAGCCGTGAGGATCTCAAGGCCGATCTCGCGGCACTCGAGCCGACCCTGGCCAAGGTCGTCGAGGCGGGGCCGGACCTCATCAACAACCTGGGCAACCTCAGCACCTTCCCGTTCCCGCAGACGGCGATCGACCAGGGCATGCGCGGCGACTACACGAATCTGTGGGCGCTGATGGACCTGACCTCCGATCGCTTGCGGACCGGCCTCGGCTTCGGCACGCCGTTCGGTCCGCCGCCGTCCGTGTCCGGCGGCAAGCCCACCAACCCGATGACCGCGCCGCTCACGGCCGCGGCAGGCCAGGAGGGGAGCGGTCGATGATCCTGACGCGAATGGTCCGCACGCAGTTGACGATCTTCGCGGTCATCGCGGTGATCGGCATGACCGCGGCGGCGGTCTCCTACCTGAGGGTCCCGACCGCGCTCGGGATCGGCCGCTACACGGTGACCGTGGAACTGCCGAATGCCGGTGGCCTGTACCGCAACGCGAACGTCACCTATCGCGGTGACACCGTCGGTCGGGTGCGGGAGGTGCGACTCGACCCGGACAGTGTGCGCGCCGAGCTGACGCTGGAGAGCGCGGTGCCGGTGCCGAGCAGCGATCTCACGGTCGCGGTGCGCAGCGTGTCCGCGATCGGTGAGCAGTACGTGGATCTGCAGCCGACCGGCACCGAGGGGCCGTTCCTCGCCGACGGCGACGTCATCGCGGCCGAGCAGGTGACGGTGCCGCAGGAGATCGGCCCCGTTCTCGACCAGGCGAAGGCGATGCTGGAATCGGTTCCGCAGGACAAGTTGCGCGCGGTGATCGACGAATCCGCGGCCGCCTTCGCGGGCCGGGCTCCGGACCTCGCGCGGCTACTGGACTCGACCACCTCGTTCATCGACCAGGCGTCGGAGGCGACCACTCCCGCGACCACCCTGGTGCAGCAACTCGCCCCGCTACTCGAGACCCAGGTGGTGACCGGCGATCAGATCCGGCAGTGGACCACGAATGTGGCGCACCTGAGCGGCCAGTTGGCGACCGCAGACGGGTCGGTGCGCGGCATCCTCGACAAGGGCCCGGGGTTCGCCGACGAGGCCGACACGCTGTTCCAGGACCTGCGTCCGACCCTGCCCCTGCTGCTGGCGAATCTGACCAGCACCGAGCAGGTCGCGGTCACGTACAACGCGTCCCTCGAACAGGTCCTGGTGATCCTCCCGCCGCTCATCGCGGCCCAGGAGACGGTGGTGCAGCGCGGCCAGGCCGACGGCGCCGCCAACGTCAACTTCCACCTGGAGGCCCAGGACCCGGCCGCCTGCTCGACCGGATACCTGCCCGCCTCGGAGCGTCGTGATCCCAATCAGACGACCGTCCCCGACACACCCCCGGACTTGTACTGCAAGGTGCCGCAGGACTCGATCTTCGCGGTGCGCGGATCCCGGAACATCCCGTGTACGGAGGTGCCGGGCAAGCGGGCGCCGAACCCCCAGATCTGCCGCAGCCCCGAACCGTTCGTCCCGAGCGGTACAAATGCGCCGGACGAGCTGTACACGGGCCCAGCGGGAACCCGACACACCGACCTCGCCCCCGCGGCGGCGCCCGCGTCAGCCCCCGCGGAAGGGACACCGGGATGGCAGCAGCTGCTGACGGGACCGCGGCCGTGACCGCGGTCGACACGGAGGTCCCCGACGTGCCGGTGGCGGAGGACGGTACCCGATGGTCGTCGGGACGACGTCGAATCCTGTTGTCCGCGTTGGCCGGCGCCGCAGCGATCGCGGTGCTGGCGTGCGCCGTCGTCGCGACCACCACCTATCTGGCCGATCGCTCGCGCGAGTCGCATCGCGAGGCGCTGGTCGAGGCCGCAGGCGACGGGGTGCTGGCCCTGATCGACGTGCACACCGACACCGCGGAGGACGACATGGCGCAGCTGCGGGAGTGGAGCACCGGTGCGTTCGCACAGGAGCTCGGGGACAGCTCCGTCGGACTCGCGGCGTCGATCCGGGACGCGGCGGTGAACTCGGACGGGCGGATCGACTCGGCCGCGCTGGTGAGCGAGTCGGGAGAATCGGGCGTGGTGATCGTGGCGGCATCGTCACAGGTCGGCAATGTCGACAGTCCGACCGCGACACCGCGCAGCTATCGGCTGCGGGTGACGATCGACGAGGTCGACGGCCGGCTCCTGATGTCGGGTGTGGAGTTCGTGCCGTGAGCGGGCGGACGCGGCGGGTCGCGGCAGGCGGGGCCGTTCTGGTGCTCCTCGCAACGCTGCTCGTGACGGCGGCGCTGGTGTGGACCAACCGGACGGAGGCGCAGCGGGAGTCGGCCCGCGGCGAGGCGCTGGCCGCGGCACCGGAGCGAATCGAGGCGCTGCTGAGCTACGACGCCGCGACGGTGGATGCCGATCTCGACGAGGCGGCGCGAGGCGCCACCGGGACGTTCGCAGAGGGGTTCCGTGACTTCGCGGCGAACACCGTCGCCCCCAAGTCGAAGAGCGAGGGGATCAGCACCAGGGCGCGGATCGCGGAGACCGGCTATCTCAGCGGTGCCGCCGATCAAGCGCGACTGCTCGCCTTCGTCGACCAGATCACCACCAGCACGCTGTCGCCCGCGCCGACCTCGACGTCGAGTCGGGTGATCGTGACGATGGAGCGCGTCGGCGACGAGTGGTTGATCGCCGAGATGACCCCGATCTGATCGGTGGGTCGACCGCGCCGCGGCGGCGACGGTGACAGGATCGAGGGGTGGATCTTGACGATGTCGCCGACGAGCTCTACGCCCTCGACCCCGGCGAGTTTGTCGAGAAGAGGACGGCTCGCGCCGCCGAGGCCCGCGAGGGCGGGGATCGGGCGCTCGCGGGCGCGATCACCGCTTTGCGGAGGCCGACGACGGTCGGATGGGTGGTCAATCTCCTGGCCCGCGAGTCGCCGGACGAGGTCGCGGCGCTGCTCCGGCTGGGCGAGGATCTGCGCGACGCCCAGCGGCAGCTGTCCGGCGAAGACCTGAGGCAGCTGTCCTCGCAGCGGCAGCAGGTCGTCCGCGCGCTCGCCCGGCGGGCGGGTCGGCTCGCGGCTGAGCACGGGCGGAAGGTCGGCGAGGGTTCGCTGCGGGAGGTCGGGCAGACCCTGCATGCGGCGCTCGCGGATCCAGAGGTGGCGGACCGGGTCCGTGCGGGCCGCGTGGTCACCGCGGCCAGCTACAGCGGGTTCGGGCCGGCGGGGCTGAGCGTGGTCGCCGAGCAGGAATCTGCCGCGACGAAGCCGGAGCCGGGGCCCGAGACAACGGAGCCTGCGGCGGCCGCCCCGGACCTGCTGGGAGGCGCCCGAACCGAACTCGCCGAGGCCACCGCTGACCTGGAGCAGGCGACCGCGGCCGCCGAGGGCGCACGGGTGGAACTCGAACGAGCGTCGGAGGTTACGGCGGAGATCGACGTCCGGATCGCCGCGCTCAGGGGCGAACTCGAGCGGGCCGAACAGGAGCGGCAGTTCGCGCGCAGCGCCGAGACCGCGGCGGCCCAAGCCGCGGAGCGGAGCGAGAGCGACCTCCTCGGCGCCCGTCGGCGTCTCGAGGAGGCCGAGCGGCGACTCGGCGAGCTCGGTTAGGTGAGCGATCCTCAGCGCCGCAGATCCGCTACCAGGTCCAGCCGCCCCAGCTTGTGCGGGTTGCGGATCGCGTAGATCCGCGTGATCCGGCCGTCCTCGACCACCACACTCACCGCGGTGGCCTCGCCACCGACATCGATCCGAATTCCCGGCAGGCCGTTGAAGAACGTCGACGTGGTCACGAAATCCGGGATCTTTGCCGCGCGGGACAGGAAGGCCGCCACCCGTTCGACCCCGACGATGGGCTTGCGCGCAGCCGCCGCGATGCCGCCGCCGTCGGCGATCACCACCACGTCCGGGGCGATCACCTCCATCAGGCCCTGGACGTCACCGGTGGAGAGGGCGGCCATCAGCTTCTCGACGGCCGCCTGCTGTTGGGCTCGGTCCACCTGCATCCGTGGCCGCCGCGCGGCGACGTGCTCGCGGGCACGGTGCGCGATCTGCCGGACCGCGGCCGGGTTCTTGCCCATCACCTCGGCGATCTCCTGGTACGGCGTCTCGAACACCTCGTGCAACACGAACACCGCCCGCTCGGCCGGACCGAGGGTCTCCAGCACGGTGAGCATCGCGATCGAGACGCTCTCGGCGAGCTCGACGTCCTCGGCCACATCGGGACTGGTCAGTAGCGGCTCGGGCAGCCATTCCCCGACGTAGTCCTCCCGGCGGCGGGACAGCGACCGGAGCCGGTTCAGCGCCTGCCGGGTGACGATCCGGACCAGATAGGCCCGCGGGTCGTGCACCTTGGCCCGGTCGACCTCGGCCCAGCGCAGCCAGGTCTCCTGGACGACATCCTCGGCGTCGGCGGCGGAGCCGAGCATCTCGTAGGCGACGGTGAAGAGCAGGCTGCGGTGGGTGACGAACGGGTCGTCGCTCATGACTTCGAGCGTACGGCGAGCGGCTTGAGGCCACAGGCCGCCGAGAACCCCTGCGAGGTGATGCCCATTGCGGTGTTGCTCCGGGTGTAGAGGTTCGCGAGCGCGATGAACGCGGTCAGCTCCACCAGCGCCGGTGCGCCGAGCTGCTCGAGCAGCCGTGCGGACATCTCGTCGGTCACCGTGGGCGGGGTCTGGGTCATCGCCTCGGCGTACTCCATGACCTCCCGCTCCAACGGCGTGAACACGTCCGACTCGCGCCAGCGTGGCACCTCGCGTGCCTTGGTCAGATCGAGCCCGTCGTTGTTGGCTTGGAAGTAGCCGAGGTCCAGGCAGAAGCTACAGCCGACCATGCTGGCCACCGCCATGTGGGCGAAGGTCTTCAGGTTTTCGTCGCACTGATCCCACTTCTGCGCCTTGCGTCCGATGGTGAAACTGAAATTCAGCACCTTGCGGTTGTGCCATGCAACCTCGGCCGGCTCGGGTACCTCGCCGAACATCTTGCGGGACATCCGCTTGACGATCGCGCCGTAGACGCCGGTCAGCTCGGCCCGCGGGATCCTGGTGGTCATCATTCCTCCTCCGGTTATGTGCTCTCGGCATGAAGACACCGGCGAAGGATCGAATGTGACACCTGGGTGGGGCCGCCTAAGAGAACGCTGTGTCGATTCAGGAGCGGAGCCGTCCTGACCGGACAGGATCGGCAGATACTGAGGGTTGGTGGGCACCACACGGTGGAGAGTCCGATAGGAGCAGCCTGTGTTCGAGAAATTCACCGATCATGTTTGGCATCCGAAGCAGCGCTGGCACGCAACCGCGACTACCTGGGCACCGAGCACCTCTTGGTCGGCCTTCTCCGTGAGGGCGACGGTGTGGCGGCGAAGACGCTGGAGTCGTTGGGCCTGTCGGTCGAAGCCGTTGACAGCCGGATCAGCTGTTCCGAACAGCCCCAGGCTGGCCGATCAGGACAGATTCCGTTTACGCCCCGAGCGAAGATCGTGCTCGAACAGAGCACACGCGAGACTGCACTGCTCGGTCACGACCACATCGGAACCGAACACCTCCTGCTCGCTCTCATCGACAGCCGCGAGTCCACCGGTGCCCGGCTACTCGGTGAGGTCGCACCCGTGGACATCGCCGAGGTGCGTCAACAAATCCTCAGACAGGTCGCGGAGTATCTGCTGCATCAGGCAACGTTCGCCTTGTTCACGACCTCGCGGACGTGTACCCGTTCTGCCACCCGCACGGCCTGGCAACACCGCGCCGCGTGGACCAGCATCCGGAACGGCACGCGACGTCCCCGCCGTGGGCACCGTTCAGGCCAGTTCCTCCGACACGGCATCGGTGGCCTGGCCCCGCACGTTCGTGGCGGATATCAACACAGCGTCGAAGGCGGCGTGCCGGGCGACCTCGAACGGGATACGACGACCGTCGACGAGCGTGACCAGGTCGGGATCGTCAGCGTCCGTAATGGAGTGCCGTTCATCCCCCCAGTCGATGTTGTAGCCGACCCAGACCACCAGCTCGAATGTGTTCTCGCCTTCAGCATCGACATACACCTGATTGGCACAGCGAGTGCGCAGTCTGGCTTCGTCCCAGCTGTCACAAAACATCGCGTCATGGCCATGCGCCGCACCGTCGAACAGCAGAATCTGCTGTCCAGACTCGGTGACCGCGTACACCAGCGCGGGCAAGTCGTCACCGACGATTAGCCCTTCGGACCGCTCCCCGTAGTAGCGCAACTGAAATCGAGTCTGGCCGCCCTGGGATCGCAGCCGTGCCGCCCAGCCGACCTCCAACAACTCTGCCCAGAAATTCTCGGATACGTTGCAGGGACGGTCAGCCGGCTCGGTCAGACCGACCAGATGAGGCGGCCCAGGACGAGTCGTCCTTCCGGACACGGACATGCCATTCGTCATGTGCTCAATCATCGGGTATCGATCCACACAGCCAATGGTCACAGCAGGGCGAACATTGCCTGATGTGGCACTAGCTTCTCTGCTTGGGCCGTGATGCGATCCACGGAATCGAACGGGCACCAGCCATTCTTCGAGTCGTCGCGCATGGGCCGCTAGAGACTTTTGGCGATTTGCTGTTTGAGGCAGCGTCAACCTCGCGGGACGTTTGCCTTCGGTCGTGTTGCGTTGGCGATGGAGGTATCCGCCGGTGCTGGGTGTGCATGGTTGGCACCCAAAATTTCTGTCGGCGGCCGCGCGTAGGCTCGTACACATGTTCGATACCGGGGGGTTTCGGGGTGGCGCCGCAGGTGAGGGCGCCCGCGCCGTCGAGCGCCCGGTGGATTTCGAGGACGGTGCCGCGGCTCTGTCGGCGTTGCGGGAGTACGGGCGGGCGGAGAACGTCGCCGCGGCGCACAAGGTGTTGACGGCGGCGTCGTTTGCGCGGCGGCAGTTCGCATCCGAGGTTGATCTGTTCGGGGAGGAGTTCGCTTACCGGGCCGGTCGGTCGGCGGAGATGGAGACCTCGCTGGCGTTGGGTGTGAGTGCCTTCACGGCGGAACGGTATGTGACGGTGGGCAATGCGCTGGATCTGCGGTTGCCGTTGATTCGTGCGGTGTTCGTGTCAGGGCGGGTGGATTTTCCGCGGGTGTTCGCGATCGTCGACGCGACCGCGGAGATCTCCGACGCCACCCTCGAACGGATGGAGGGCCACCTCGCGGACGCGGCCCTGTATCTGACGCCGAAGAAACTCGTAGCGGAGGTGATGCGGGAGTTGATCCGCATCAACCCCATCGAGGCAGAAGAGTTGCGCAAGCGGCGTGAGCGTCACTGTCGTCGGGTGTCGGTGACCGCGGACCTGCACGGCATGGCCCAGGTATATGCGACGCTGACGGCGGCGGAGGGCCGGACCCTCGATTCGCTCGTCCAGGAGATGGCGGGCACCGTCTGCCGGGAGGATCCCCGCACCGTCGACAACCTGCGCACGGATGCGTTCATGGCGCTGGTGCACGGCGAGAGCTATCTGCACTGCCTGTGTGGGCGCGATGACTGTCCGACCGCGCATTTGCCGCGCACCGAGCGGCCGAAACCCGAGGTGCATATCCATATCGATCTGGAGAGTCTGCTGCGGTTGGCGGATCATCCCGGGCATGTGGAGGGTCACGGGCCTATCGATCCGGAGTTGGCGAGGTTGCTCGCCGGGGATGCGACGTGGCAGGCGGTGATCACCGATGCTCGGCGCATCCAGGCGGAGCACAACGCTGCCGCCAACGATGAGGGCGAGAACGGCAGCCATGGCGACACTGACGACGATGATTCGCCACGAGAACCGAAGGGCGACATTGATTCAGTGGACATCGGTTCAGGGGACAGCTCTGTCCAGACCGCCACACCTGGCGTCCCGAGCCGCTATCGACTGCGCCGGAGGAAGGCAGGGCAATTGCCGCCCCGACAGGACTCGTCGACACCGCCTCCGTATTCACCCGGCGTCGGCACTCGCGAGCCCAGGATTACCGACATCCTCGATGCGATCACCGCGAACCCGGCCCTGCTCGACGGCCAGTACCCGGACGGGCACGGCGGATACGCCCACCCGCCCCGCGGAGCCCTGACCTACCGGCCCAGCAACGCCGTCCGTGCCGCGGTCTTCGACAAGTACGACACCTGCACGTTTCCCGGCTGCACCGTCAAGGCCCGCGACTGCCAGTTCGACGACATCGTCGAATTCGACCCCGACAACCCTCTCGCGGGCGGCTGGACCATCGAGAGCAACGGCGAACCCGCCTGCATCTGGCACCACCAGGCCAAGACCGACCGACTCTTCCGCGTCGTCCGCCTCGACGGCGACGTCATCGTCTGGATCGGCCAACACGGCGCAATCGGGGTCACCCTGCCCCTGCCGGCCGAACAACGACCCAGCGCCCGCACCAAGAAACCCGCAGCGCGGCCGACCTCGAAGCCGACACCCGCACCACCGCCACCCGAACCACCCGACCCCGGCATCTACGAACCGACCTGGTGGGAAACCCACATGCACCCCACCGACCTACCGCCGACGCTCCCGGAACTCGCCACCATCACCGA
This sequence comes from Rhodococcus sp. PvR099, assembly GCF_017833315.1. Lineage (NCBI taxonomy): Bacteria > Bacillati > Actinomycetota > Actinomycetes > Mycobacteriales > Nocardiaceae > Rhodococcus > Rhodococcus sp. PvR099. The sequence goes on from NZ_JAFIBV010000001.1 coordinate 369,032, forward strand.
CCCCGGCCACCTCGCCCGGTGCGCACAACTGCGCGCCCACCACGCCGAACACCTCGCGATCCTGGGCGCACGCGAGAAGCGCCGACCCCCACCGTTCTGAGGGTGAGGGATTCCGCCCCTGCTTGGAACGACTCCAGTCGAGCAAAATTTCCGCGGATTCCACCCCAGGTGTAAGAAACTTCACCCTCAGGTCGATATAGCGAGTACTTGGGTAGCTGGCTCCGTATCACCGCAGATAGCAGATTGGTAAGTACCCGCAGACGAGGGCGGAACAGGACGAACCCAGGCACGGAGGACGCAATGTTGAGCACGCCGAGCGCACGAGATCATGCCGGTCGCCGCATCACGGTGCTCGCCGACGACGGCGTCCCCCTCGCGGTCCAGGAGTACGGCCGGGTGGACGCCCCCATCACCGCGGTGTTCGTGCACGGTCACTGCCTGCGCACGGAATCGTGGTCCTTCCTCCGCGAATACCTCTCCTACTCCTGGGGCGCCGACGTCCGCATGGTCTTCTACGACCACCGCGGGCACGGCGACTCCGGCCACGGCCCCGTCGACACCTACACGATCGACCAGCTCGGACACGATCTGGACGCAGTCATCCGCACGGTGGTCCCCGAGGGCCCCGTAGTGCTGATCGGCCACTCGATGGGCGGCATGACGGCCCTGGCCTACGCGCGGCAGTACCCGGACTCGATCGGCTCGCGAATCGTCGGGATGGCGCTCATCGCATCGGCCGCCAACGGGCTCACGGACGCCGGCCTCGGCCGGCTCCTCCATTCCCCGATCGTGTCCGCCTTCCGGAAGGCGGTCCGCCGGGCGCCCCGGATGATGCAGGGCTCCAAGCAGCTCAGCCGCATGCTGTGCGCCGGAATCGTCCGGGTGATCGGGTGCGGCAACCGCCAGGTGGATTCGCGGGTCGTCGCGCTCGCGGCCGCGATGGTCAACGACACCTCGGTGGTCACGATGTCCAGCTTCCTGGAATCCCTGATCGGCTTCGACGAGTCGGAGTCGCTGTCCTCCCTGGTGGGGATCCCCTCGTTGGTCCTGTGCGGCGACGCCGACGTGATGACCCCGTTCGAGCACTCCGCAGCCATCGCGTCCCGGCTGCCTGCCTCCGAGCTGGTGCGCATCAGCGGGGCCGGTCACTCGGTGATCCTGGAGCGCGCGGCCGAGGTCGCGCACGCGGTGGCCGCGCTGGTCGCCCGCGCAGGTCACGGCGGGTCGGCTACCTCGACGGACAAGGGCATCCTCGCCAACGCCGGCTGATCACAGGTCGCGCTCGTTGATGATGCCGCTCTGCATGGCCAGCTCGGCCAGCCGCACCCGTTTCTGGTTCTGAGGGAGGTCCTCGACATCGAACTTGGCGAACAGTGCCCGCAGGTGCGTCTTGATCGCATCGACGCTGAGGAACAGTTCCGCAGCGATCTGCTGGTTCGACGCCGGATTGGCGAACGTCGCCCCGTGCTTGTACGGCCTGCACAGCCCCGTCAGCACCGCGCGTTGCGTCTCGGTCAACGACCGCACGTTCGGCATGTTCGCGGCGACCATGGTCGCGTCGTCGACCGCGCCGCCGAACTCGTTGTAGGTCAACAGGGTTCCGCCGATCCTGATGCTGTCGCCCTGACGCAGTCGTCGGCGCCCGGTGATCCGCTCGCCGTTGACGAAGGTGCCGTTGCGGGACATGCCGTCGTCGACGACGGTCCAGTGGCTGCCAACGCATTCGATGACAGCGTGCAGCCGCGACACCTCCTCGTCGGCGGTCAACGGCAGCCCGGAATCGGGTGAGCGCCCGACGGTCAGGCGTGGGCTATCGGGGGAGAGGTCCAGCTTGTGCTGTCGACCTTCCCTGTCCGAGTAGATCAGGCGAGACTCAGTTGCTCGGTCCACGACAACCCCAGGGCACGTTTCCATCGTGCCCTCCGGAGGTGCGCGCAGCAAGATCGAATTCTCGATAGCTGAGGTAAGGAACAACCTTGATCGCCTTGACGCCCACCTCGACCACGTCGAATACTTTTTCGTGAGGGTCGAATCGGGAAACTCGCCGCTGACCGCGCACAGGGGCTTCGGCGTATCGTGAAAGACCTGCGTCAAAGGTGGTTGTGATGAACGCGTACGTGCAGGCCGGCAGACCCGCCGGCGCGGCGCCCGCCTATTCGAACAGCGGGCGGCAGACGCACATCACGCCCCGGATTCGGTCCCGATCGGGGACCGGGCCAAGAATCGGGGATGGTCGCCCCAGCATGCTCACGCACAGGATTTCTGGTGATGATCTGATGACGCCCTGACCAAGGTACAGCCATCAACTCTCTTGTGGCACAGCTGTTTCAGTCGTTGGGTTCCGCCGCACGGGTTTCGGGAAGGGTGGGCGTCACCACCCCTTGGGTTGGTTTCGGCGCCCGCGTCGATGAATCAGGGTTGTAGGTGTTCACAACAGGGAGTTCGGCACATCGGCCGACTTCCGACACCAGACGACAATCAGGAGGAATCATGCTCGGACTTGTAATCGGACTCGGCGGCGCGGCGCTCAGTATCGGGCTCGGACTCGGACTCGGAGCGATCGGGCTCGGGCTCGGGCTCTTGCTCAGCGACGCGACCATCAAGCACGACGTCACAGAACTCACGGACTGAACCGAGGCGATTCGGTGACCGAAGCCATGAAAGCGAGCACCGAGCGCGCGCAGGACGCCCCTGGCCAGTGGGTGGACACCGGCCGGGGGCGAGCGCGTGCGCGTCTTTCCGCCCGGACCCGGCACCCGCTGGCCTGGCTGAACTCGGCCCTCAGTCACCGGCGAGGGGTCCAGACCGGCCGGTCCGTGCCCGCAGGCGCCGACGAGGTCCTGCAACGCCTGGCCGAGATGCCGCTCAGCGTGTGGACCTACGGGTTCGATCACCCGTCGGTGCGTCATATGGGCCCGATGGCACAGGACTTCGCCGCGGCGTTCGGGCTGGGATCCACGGACCGGCGGATCTCCGTCGCCGACGCGAACGGGGTGTGTATGGCCGCCATCCAGGCACTCCATCGGCGCCTCGTAGAACTCGAGACCGAGGTGGCGCGGCTGCGCTCGGCCCGTGAGGAACTCTGAAAGGGGCCCGTCGGTGGCTACCAACATTCCAGCCGGAGCGTTCCCCCTCTCCGCGGCGCAACGTGCCATGTGGTTCGCCCAGCAGCTCACCCCGACGGTCCCGATCACCATCGCCCAGTACATCGAGTTGCACGGGGATCTCGATTTCGAGGTGCTGCACCAGGCGGCGAAGACGGCGGCACACGAGTTCCAGTCGCCCTATCTCCGGGTGATCGAGGTCGACGGTGAACCGTTCCAGCTCGTCGACGAATCGATCGGCCTACCGCTCGGCTTCGTGGACTTCCGGGGTGAGGACGATCCGGCCGCGGCGGCCGTGGAGTGGATGCACCGGGACTATGCGACCCCGGTGAACCTCTCGACCGACCGCCTGTTCGACATCACCATCCTGCAGGTCGGCGACCGGGACTACCTCTGGTACAGCCGAATTCACCACGTCGCCCTCGACGGCTACGGCGGCGCGACCGTGATGAACCGGATCGCCGCGCTGTACACCGCCGCGGTGGAGGGCGGGGACGCCGGTCCGGCCAAATGCTCTCCGCTGACGGATCTGTACGAGCTCGACGTGAAGTACCGCACCTCCAGCCGGTTCGAGTCGGACCGCAAGTTCTGGGCCGATCGGATCCGTGGAATCGAGGAGGGCTCGAGCCTGGTGGCGGAGGTCGCGCCCGCCGCCGCCCGTAGCAGGCTCGCGAGCGCGCCGCTGACCGAGGACGCTGTCCTGCTGCTCGAGGACTCCGACCTCCGGCGCGGCGCGACGTCGGCGGCCGTGGTGATCGCGGGATTCGCCTGCTATCTGTCCCAGATGACCGGTACCGAGGATGTCCTGGTCAACATCCCCGTCTCGGCGCGGACCACCTCGGTTCTGCACCGATCCGGCGGGATGCTCGTCAACGTGGTGCCGCTGCGGCTGAGCGTGCGGCCGGGCGACACCGTCGCCGAGCTGGTGCAGCGGGTCAACCTCGAGTTGATGGGTGCGCTGCGGCATCAGCGCTGCAGCCTCGAGGACATCCGCAGGGACGCCGGGCGCAGCGGGGAACGCTCCCTGCACGCGCCGATGGTCAACGTGATGCTGTTCAGCCAACAGGTCACGCTCGGCTCCGTCGTCGGCGAGAACCGCATCATGACCTCGGGCCCGGTCGACGACCTGCTGGTCAACATCTATCAGAGCGGCAGCCCGCCGAGCACCGTCATCGACTTCCGGGGCAACCCGAACCTCTACGAGGACGACGACCTGCGATCGCGGCACCACGCCTTCGTCGAGATGCTGGAGGGGTTCGTCGCTGCCGATCCCGACACCAGGCTGATGGAGATCCACGCGCGCAGCTTCCGGATGGCCGGGCGCAAGCACAAAGCCGCGTCGTTGCTGGCGCACTGGTCGCGAGTCCTCTCGGGGATGCCCGAGGTGCTGACGCTGCCCGCGGATCGACCCCGCCCGATCGTGCTGTCGGACCGACGCCATCGTGTGGAGTTCGACATCGGCGCCGATCTCCAGGAGCGGTTGATCTCGCTGACCCGGGACAGGAGTTCGAGTGTGTTCTCCGCGGTGCACGCGGCGCTGGGGGTGCTGCTGAGCAGGCTCGGCGACACCGACGACGTGGCCATCGGCACCCCGGTCACGGTTCGCGCCGCGACCGTGGACGGCACCGTCGAGTCCTCCGACAACACAGTGGTCCTGCGCACGCGGGTCGACGGCGGCGACTCGTTCGGCAAACTCCTGCACGAGGCGTGCCTCGGCGAGCTCAGCGCCTTCAACCACGCCGAGCAGTCCTTCGAGCGTCTCGTCGAGACGGTGTGTCCGGTCCGCTCGACAGCCTATGCGCCCCTGGTCCAGGTGTTTCTCGAGGTACGCAATGCGCGGCGACCACACCTCGAACTGCCTGGGCTCACAGTCGAATACGCCGAGGCCGACGGCGTCGCGGGCGAGGTGGATCTGTGCCTGACCATCGCCGAGCGGCACGACGCGGACGGCGCCCTTGCCGGCATGTCGGCCGCGTTCACCTACGCCACCGACCTGTTCGATCCGGACACCGTCGAGCGTTTCGCGACCCGGTTCGTCCGGATACTCGATGCCGCGACCGCGGATCCGTCGATCGCGGTGGGCGACATCGAACTACTCGACGCCGACGAACGCGACGCCCTGGCGCCGGTGTTCGGGGGGCCGGAGGTGCCGCCGCGGACATTGCCGGAGCTGTTCGCCGACGCCGCGCACATCGACCCCGATTCGGCGGCGCTCGTGTTCCAGGACGTGAGCCTGACGTATCGCGAACTCGACGAGCGCTCGAATCGGCTCGCGCGGATGTTGATCGATCGGGGAGCGGGCCCGGAATCGATAGTGGCGCTGGGCATGGCCCGGTCCGTCGAGTCCGTGCTGTCGGTGTGGGCGGTGGCCAAGGCAGGCGCCGCCTTCGTGCCGGTCGACCCGAACTATCCGGCGGAGCGCATCGAGCACATGCTCACCGATTCCGGTGCCGCGCTCGGCCTGACCGTCGACGAACGCAGGAATCGACTTCCCGACGCGGTGCCGTGGCTGGTCCTCGACGCACCCGACCTGGAGGCGGCACTCGAGCGCTACTCCCCGGCGCAGGTCACGGACGAGGACCGCCGTGCCCCGCTGCTGCTCACGCACCCGGCCTACCTGATCTACACCTCCGGCTCGACGGGTGTGCCCAAGGGCGTGGTGCTGAGCCACCGCGGCCTCGCCAGCCTCGCCGCCGAGGAGCGTGACCGGTTCGCCGTGACCCCGGCGTCGCGAACCCTGCATTTCTCGTCGCCGAGTTTCGACGCGTCTGTCCTCGAACTGCTGATGGCCTTCGGTGCGGGCGCGACGATGGTGGTCGCCCCGCCGACCGTGTACGGCGGCGCGGAACTGGCCGAACTACTCGGGCGCCGCCGGGTCACCCATGCCTTCGTCACCCCGGCTGCGCTGGCCTCCGTGGACCCCGCCGGCCTCGATGACATCGAGTGCCTCGTCACCGGCGGCGACACCTGCCCGCCGGAACTGGTGCAGCAGTGGGCGCCCGGCCATCGGATGTTCAACGCGTACGGCCCGACCGAGACGACGATCGTCTCGTCGATCAGCCACCGGATGACCCCCGGTGAACAGGTCACCATCGGCAGGCCGCCGCTCGGGTGCGGTGAGGTGGTGCTCGACGGCAGGCTGCACCCGGTGCCCGCGGGGGTGCCCGGTGAGCTCTATGTCACCGGCACCGGTCTCGCCCGTGGCTATCACCGGCGGCCGGTCCCCACTGCGGACCGCTTCGTGGCCAGCCCGTTCGGTGGGCCCGGCACCCGGATGTACCGGACGGGAGATCTCGCGCGCTGGACGAGAACCGAGGACGGGTACGGCTACACCCTCGAGTACCTCGGACGCAGCGACTTCCAGGTGAAGATCAGGGGCTTCCGGATCGAGCTCGGCGAGATCGACGCCACCCTCACCACACACCCCGACGTCAGCTTCGCCGCCACCGTCGGCCACCCCGGCCCGTTCGGGGACACCGTGCTGGTGTCGTACGTGCACCCGACCAACGACGCCGCGATCGCCGCCGCAGAGCTGACCGCGCACCTGGCCGCCCGGCTGCCGGGGCACATGGTGCCGTCCAGCATCGTCCTGCTCGACGAGATCCCGATGACTCCCGCGGGGAAGTTCGACAGGAAGGCGCTGCCCGCACCGGACTTCGTCACCTCGACCGCCGAGTTCCGAGCACCGGAAACCCACAGCGAAGAGGCAGTCGCCGGGGTCTTCGCGACGGTCCTCAGCGTCGAGCGGATCAGCACAAGGGACAGCTTCTTCGACCTCGGCGGCAACTCGCTGATCGCGACCCGGGTCGTCGCGCGCATCAACGCCGTCCTCGACAGCGACATCGGGGTGCTGGATCTGTTCGAGGCGCCGACGGTCGAGACGCTCGCCGCGCGGATCGATTCGATCGGTCGCCGGGACTCGGACCGGCCCGTGCTGGCAGCGGGGGAGCGACCGAACCGTATCCCGGTCTCTCTTGCGCAGCAACGGATGTGGTTCATCAACCGGTTCGACCCGTCCTCGCCTGCGTACAACATCCCGATCGCCGTGCGCCTCGCGGGCGAACTGGACCCCGACGCGTTGGCCAGGGCGCTGGCAGATGTCGTCGAACGGCACGAGTCGCTGCGCACCGTGTTCCCCGACTCTCCCGACGGTCCCTTCCAGCTGATCCGGCCCGCCGCCGAGGTGGTGCCGGATCTCACGCCCGTGCCCGTGTCCGAGAGCGGACTGCGCGACATGGTCACCGGGCTGGCGTCGACCGGCTTCGATGTCACCACCGAGTTCCCGGTGCGGACCGAGCTGCTCCGCCTCGGACCGACCGAGCACGTGTTGGTCCTGGTCGTCCACCACATCGCCGCCGACGGCTACTCCATGGCACCGCTCGCGCGGGACGTGATGGCCGCCTACAACTCCCGCAGGCTCGGCAGCCCACCGGACTGGGCTCCGCTCGAGGTGCAGTACGCGGACTACTCCCTGTGGCAGCGCGAACTGCTCGGTGACGAACACGACCCCGACAGCCTGATCTCTCGCCAGTTCGACTACTGGACGACCGCGCTGTCGGGCGCCCCCGACGTGCTCGAGCTGCCGACGGATCGTCCCCGCCCCCCTGAGCAGTCGTTCCGGGGTGCGATCGAGGAGTTCACGATCTCCGCCGAACTGCACAACAAGCTGATCTCGCGGGCCGGGCAGATGGATTCGAGCCTGTTCATGGTGCTGCACTCCGCCTTGGCGGTCCTGCTGGCGCGGCTGAGCGGGTCTTCCGACATCTCCATCGGGACGCCGATCGCGGGCAGGGGCGAGGCCGCGCTCGACGACCTTGTCGGCATGTTCGTCAACACCCTGGTGCTCCGCACACCCGTCGAAGCCGGGGTGACGTTCTCGGAGCTGGTCAGGCAGACCCGCACGGTGGACCTGAACGCGTTCGGCCACACCGACGTCCCGTTCGAGCGGGTCGTGGAGGTTCTCAACCCGACGCGGTCCACCGCATACTCCCCGCTGTTCCAGGTGCTGTTGGTGCTCCAGAACACCGGCCACACGCGACTCGAACTGCCCGACCTGATCGTGGACGTCGAGGCGCTGGACAACGGAACCGCCAAGTTCGACCTGCAGCTCACCCTGACCGAGACCTATGACGACCAGGGCGCGCCCGGCCGGATCCATGCAGCGTTCTCCTATGCCACCGACCTGTTCGACGCGCCGAGCGTCCGCCGGTTCGCGCAGCGTTTCGTCCGGGTGCTCGAATCGGTCACCGAGGACGTCGCGGTCACGGTCGGTGATGTCGACCTCCTCGCCGGGAGCGAGCGCTCGCAGGTGCTGACCGACTGGAACGCCACCGAGCAGGAGTTGCCCGCGACCACCCTCGGCGACCTCTTCGACGCGCAGGTCGCACGCACGCCCGACGCGGTCGCCGTCGTGTTCGGCGAGGACCGGCTGACCTACGCCGAGCTCGACGCTGCGGCCAATCGCCTGGCCCGTCACCTGATCTCGCTCGGGGTCGGACCGGAGTCGACCGTCGGCCTCGCCATGCGCCGCTCCCTTGAGCTCGTGGTCGGCATGTATGCGGTGGTCAAGGCGGGCGGCGCCTACGTGCCGATCGATCCGGACCATCCGGCGGACCGGACCGCATATGTGCTGGGCAGCGCCCAGCCGGTGTGCGTGCTCACCACCCACGCCGATCGCGGCGCACTCCCGGAGTCATTGCAGGCGTTGGAGATCGACGGGCTCGACCTCGGCGCGCAGGACCCGTCGCCGATCGTGGACGCCGACCGGCTCGGCTGCCTGCGCCCCGACGACGTCGCGTACGTGATCTACACCTCGGGCTCGACCGGCAGGCCGAAGGGCGTCGCGGTCACGCACGCCGGGATCGCCAACAGGTTGTCGTGGATGCAGCACCGGTACCCCCTCACCTCCGAGGACGTGGTGGTGCAGAAGACCCCGGCCACTTTCGACGTCTCGGTGTGGGAGTTCTTCTGGCCGCTGCAGACCGGTGCCCGGCTGGTGGTCGCCGCCCCGGACGGTCACCGGGATCCGGACTACCTGTCGCGGCTGATCGAGAGCGAGCGGGTCACCACGATCCACTTCGTGCCCTCGATGCTGTCGACCTTCACCGCGGGCGCGCATCCGGCCCGATGCCGGTCGCTACGCCGGGTGTTCTGCAGCGGCGAGGCGCTCGCGCCGTCGGCGGCCGAGGCGTTCCGTGAGTTCAGCGTCGCGGAACTGCACAACCTGTACGGGCCGACCGAGGCCTCGGTCGACGTGACGCACTGGGCGTGCAGCGCCGCGGACGAGGTGGTCGTGCCCATCGGCGCGCCGGTGTGGAACACCCGGGTGTACGTGCTCGACGGCCGGTTGAACCCGGTCCCGGTCGGTGTCGCGGGCGAGCTGTATCTGAGCGGTGTCCAGCTGGCACGCGGCTACGTCGGTCGCGCGGACCTCACCGCGGACCGCTTCGTGGCGGATCCCTTCGCGCCGGGTGAGCGGATGTACCGCACCGGTGACCTGGTGCGGTGGAACGAGACCGGGAACATCGAGTACATCGGCCGCACCGACTTCCAGGTCAAGCTGCGGGGACTGCGCATCGAGCTGTCCGAGATCGAGCTGGCATTGCTCGAACACCCGGCGGTGGTGCAGGCGGCGGTGACGATGCACAGCGACGCGCTCACGGGCGACTCGCTGATCGGCTACCTGGTCGTCGAGCGCGGCTTGGAGATCGACACCGACGATGTGCTCGAACGCGTTGCCTCGCGGCTACCCGGCTACATGGTTCCCGCGCAGCTGATGGTGCTGGAGGAGTTCCCCCTCGGTTCGACCGGCAAGCTCAACCGTTCCGCGCTGCCGGAACCGGTGTTCGCGGCCAAGACCTCCGAGTTCGTGGCGCCGCGGAACCCGATCGAGGAGATCATCGCGTCGATCTTCGCGGACCTGCTGGGCCTCGGCCGTATCGGCGTGTACGACAACTTCTTCGACCTCGGTGGGAACTCGCTGGTGGCAACCAGGCTGGTGGCCCGGGTGAACGCGGCGGTCGACACCCGGATCGGGGTGCGCGAGCTCTTCGACTCCCCGACGGTGGCCGCGCTCGCCGTGTGCGCCGAGACCGAGAGTTCACGGGCGGTTCCGCGCCCCGCGTTGCAGGCGGCCGCTCGTCCGCCGCGGGTGCCCGTCTCGCTCGCGCAGCGACGGATGTGGTTCATGAACCAGTTCGACACGTCCTCCGCCGCCTACAACGTGGCACTGCCGGTCCGGCTCTCCGGTGCGCTCGACGCGGATGCCATGGCCAAGGCGATCCTCGACGTCGTCGACCGGCACGAGGCACTGCGCACGATGTTCCCGCTCGTCGACGGGGAACCGATCCAGGTGATCGTCGACGCCGACGACGTGGTGGGGGACCTGTCACCGATCGCGGTGTCACCGGATGCGATGCCAGGAGAACTCGCCCGGTTCGTCGCCGCCGGCTTCGACGTGACCGCCTCGGCTCCGTTGCGGGCGGCGCTGTTCGAACTGAACGAGACCGAGCACATCCTGGTCGTCGTCGTGCACCACATCTCGGCCGACGGCTTCTCACTGGTCCCGCTCGCTCGGGATGTCATGGCGGCGTACAGCTCCCGGATGGCGGGCGAGTCCCCGCAGTGGGCACCGCTGCCGGTGCAGTATGCCGACTACGCGCTCTGGCAGCGCGAGATGCTGGGCTCCGAGGAGGACCCCGAGTCCCTGATCGCGCGGCAGCTGAACTACTGGACGCGGACGCTGTCCGGCCTGCCCGAGGTGCTGGCCTTGCCGGTCGACCGGCAACGGCCCGCGGAGCGCTCGTTGCGCGGCGACCGGGTGGAGTTCTCGATCGACGCCGATACCCATCGCAGGCTCGTCGCGACCGCGAGGGAGCGCAGCTCGAGCGTGTTCATGGCGATGCACGCCGTCCTGGCGGTGCTGCTGAGCAGGCTGGCGGACACCGACGATGTCGCGGTCGGCACGCCGATCGCCGGCCGCGGCGAGGCCGCGCTCGACGACCTCGTCGGCATGTTCGTCAACACCCTCGTCCTGCGCACCCGCGTCGATCGCTCGACCAGTTTCGCCGAGTTGCTCGATTCCGTGCGCGAGACGGATCTCGGCGCGTTCGGTCACGCCGACCTCCCGTTCGAGCGCCTGGTGGACGTCCTCGCCCCGCAACGGTCGACCGCACACTCCCCGTTGTTCCAGGTGATGCTCGAGTTCAAGAACACCGAACGGGCGCGGCTGGAGCTACCCGGGCTCGTCATCGAACCCGTCGAACTCGATTCCGTCACAGCGAACTTCGATCTGCAGCTGACCCTCGACGAGCGCTACGACAGGGACGGCGCCCCCGTGGGGGTGGCGGCCGCGTTCACCTTCGCCACCGACCTCTTCGACGCGGCGACGATCGACGGCCTCGCCGCGCGGTTCGTCCGGGTCCTCGAGGCCGCGACCGCGGATCCGTCGATCGCGGTGGGGGACATCGAGCTGCTCGATCCGAGCGAGCGCCGGTCGCTGACGCCGGTCACCGGACCCGCAGGGGCGGCGCCGTGCACCCTGCCCCACTTGCTCTCGGACGCCGCCGCGATCGATCCCGATGCCGTCGCGGTGATCTGCGAGGGCGACAGCCTGACGTACCGCGAGCTGGACGAACGCTCGAACCGGTTGGCGCGCGTGCTCATCGGCCTGGACGTCGGCCCGGAATCTATCGTGGCGCTCGGAATGGCGCGGTCGATCGAGTCGGTGCTGTCGGTGTGGGCCGTGGCGAAAGCGGGGGCCGCCTATGTGCCGGTGGATCCGAGCTATCCGGCCGAGCGCATCGAGCACATGCTGACCGATTCCGGGGCCGCGCTGGGTCTCACGGTCTCGCGGTCGCGTACGCACCTGCCGGACACGACGCAGTGGCTGGTCCTCGACGACCCGGGATTCGGCGCCGAGATCGACGGGCAGCCGGGAACGGCGGTCACCGACACCGACCGGCATGCGCCGCTGCTGCTCGGGCACCCCGCCTACCTGATCTACACCTCCGGTTCGACCGGTGTCCCCAAGGGCGTGGTGCTCACGCACCGCGGCCTCGCGAACTTCGCGGCCGACGAACGCACCAGGTTCGGCGTCGGCCCGGCCGCGCGGGCACTGCACTTCTCGTCGCCGAGCTTCGACGCGTCCGTGCTGGAATTGCTGCTGGCCTTCGGCGCGGGTGCCACGATGGTGATCGCACCGCCCACCATCTACGGCGGCGCGGAGCTGGCCGAACTGCTCGCCCGCGAGCGGGTCACCCACGCCTTCGTCACCCCCGCCGCGCTGGCGTCCGTCGACCCGGCCGGGCTCGATGCCCTCGAGTGCGTGGTGACCGGCGGCGACACCTGCCCGCCGGAACTGGTGCGCCAGTGGGCCGCTGTGACGATGTTCAACGCCTACGGTCCGACCGAGGCCACCGTCGTCGCCGCCGTCAGCGATCCGATGGTCCCTGGCACGGCGGTCGCGATCGGGCGGCCCCCGGTCGGGTGCGGCGTCGCGGTCCTCGACGAGCGCCTGCACCCGGTTCCGGTGGGTGTCGCGGGTGAGCTCTACGTCATGGGACCCGGGCTCGCCCGCGGATACCACCGCAGGGCGAGGGCGACCGCGGACCGGTTCCTGGCGAATCCCTTCGGCGACCCCGGATCCCGGATGTACCGCACCGGAGACGTGGTGCGCTGGCGACCCGACGGCCAATTGGCCTACCTGGGTCGCAGCGACTTCCAGGTGAAGGTCCGCGGGTTCCGGATCGAACTCGGCGAGGTCGAATCCGCCTTGCGGGGCTGCGTCGGGGTTGCCGACGCGGTGGCCACCGTCTCCGGCGACGGTCGCGGCGTAGGGCGACTGGTCGGTTACGTGGTGCCCGAGGAGGGCGCCGAGCTCGCTGCCACGGAGATCCTGGCCTCGGTCGGGGAGGTGCTGGCGCCGCACATGGTGCCCGCCGCGCTGGTGGTGCTGGACGAGCTTCCTCTGACGCCCGCGGGCAAGATCGATCGGAAGGCGCTGCCCGCGCCCGACTTCGGCGCCCGCACCACCGAGAGCCGGGCTCCGGTCACCGAGACCGAACGCCTGCTGGCCGAGCTGTTCGCCGAGGTGCTCGGGGTGGAGTCGATCGGTGTCGACGATTCCTTCTTCGCCCTTGGTGGCGACAGCATCATGTCGATCCAGCTGGTCTCGCGGGCCAAGACGGCCGGGATGTTCCTGTCGCCGCGGGATGTCTTCGAGCACAAGACCGTCGCCGCGCTCGCCGAGGTGGCCGTGGTCGGCGAGACCGCCGAGGTGCCCACGCTCGACGAGCTCCCCGGCGGCGGGGTGGGCGAGGTCCCGCTCACGCCGATCGTGCGTTGGCTGCTCGACCGCGGGGGTGACTTCGACCGCTACTCCCAGTCCGTGCTGCTCACACTCCCGCCCGGCATGGACCGCGACGTGCTCGAACGCGCGTTGCAGGCGGTGCTGGACCGCCACGACATGCTCCGTTCCCGACTGCACGGCGGGCCGGGAGGCTGGGGGCTCGAGGTACTGCCGACCGCATCGGTGTCGGCGGAGACGGTGCTGCGCCGGATCCCGGTCGACGCGGTCACCGGCCCGGAGTTCACGGCCGTGGTGGCCGACACACTCGCGCAGACACAGGGCCGACTCGACCCGTCCGCAGCGAACATGGTGCAGGCGGTCTGGTTCGAGACCCCCGCCGGGGTCGGACGACTGCTCGTGGTCGCGCATCACCTCGTGGTGGACGGGGTGTCCTGGCGGGTCCTGATACCCGACCTCGCGACCGCATGGGCACAGCTGGAGGCGGGCGAGCGGCCGGACCTCGCCGCCGTCGGTACCTCGATGCGCCGCTGGGCGCACGCGCTGGTCGACGCCGCGCGCGACCGTTCCGATGAGCTGGACACCTGGACCCGGATGCTCGCCGAGCCGGACCCGCTGCTCGGGTCGCGGCCGCTCGATCCGGCCGTCGACGTCAATGCCACGGTGGCCAGGGTCGAGATCGAGCTCCCGCCCGCGGTGACCGAGGCGGTGCTGACCGCGCTGCCCTCGGCGTTCCACGGCAGCGTGAACGACGGCCTGCTCACCGCACTGGCTCTGGCGTTGACCCGGTGGCGTGAGAACAGCGGCGTGCGCGCGAACGGCGCGCTCGTCACCCTCGAGGGCCACGGTCGTGAGGCGCAGGTGGTGCCGGGCGCAGACCTGACCCGCACGGTCGGCTGGTTTACCGCGGTGTTCCCGGTGCGCCTCGACCTGTCCGGCATCGACCTCGACGACGCGTTCGCAGGCGGACCGGCGGCCGGTGCGGCGATCAAGTCCGTGAAGGAGCAACTGCTGGCGATCCCGGACCACGGCATCGGGTACGGGATGCTGCGCCATCTCGACCACGGCGCCTCCTCGGTGCTCGGCGAGCTGGCCACACCCCAGATCAGCTTCAACTACCTCGGCCGGTTCGCCACGGCCACATCCGATCACGGTGACACCGGCTGGCTTCCGGTCGAGGACGCGGGGGACCTCGGCGGCGTCACGGATCCTCGGCTGCCCGTCGCGGCGGCCGTCGATGTCAACGCGGTCACCGCGACGACCGCCGCAGGCCCCCAGCTGCGGGCCACCTGGGCGTTCCCCATCGGAGTCCTCGCCGAGGACGAGGTCGAGGAGCTCGCCGAGCTGTGGGTCACGGCGCTCACGGCGCTCACCGGGTATGCCCAATCCCCTGGAGCGGGTGGCTTGACGCCCTCGGACCTCGGATTGGTGTCGCTGGACCAGGCCGCGATCGACCGGCTCGAGATCCGGTACCCGGACCTGACCGACGTGTGGACGATGGCGCCGCTGCAGAAGGGTCTGCTGTTCCACGCGCTGCTGTCGGATCGGTCGGTGGACGCCTACCTCGTCCAGCTCGGACTGGAGCTGGACGGCGTCGTCGACGCGGAGCGGATGCGGCGTGCCGCGCAGGCACTGCTGGATCGGCACCCCAATCTGCGTGCCGCCTTCCACCAGGACGGCGACGCCGAGCCCGTGCAGCTGATCGCCGAGCACGTGGAGGTGCCGTGGGTCGAACTGGACCTGTCCGAGGAGGTTCCTGCGGTGCTCGAGGCACGGCTCGCGACGATCCTCGCGGCGGACCGCGCCACCAGCTTCGACATGGCGACGCCGCCGCTGATGCGGTTCATGCTGATCAAGACGGCACCGCACCGGCACCGGATCTATATGACCAACCATCACATCCTGCTCGACGGCTGGTCGACACCGTTGCTGCTCAAGGAGCTGCTCGTCCTCTATGCCACCGATGGCGATGCCGGCGTGCTCCCGCGGGTGGCGCCTTACCGGAACTATCTGGAATGGCTTGCGCGCCAAGATGTCGCGGAGTCGACGGACGCGTGGGTACGCGCGTTCGCGGACGTCGAGGACCCGACGCTGCTCGTCCCCGCGGAGCCGGGACGCGAGGTGAGCACCATCCCGGGGGAGGCGTACGCCTCGGTCAGCGAGGAGCAGACCGATGCGCTGCGTGAGGTGGCCCGGACGCATGGGGTCACGCTGAACACCATGGTGCAGGCGGCCTGGGGGATCGTGCTCGGGATGCTGACCGGTCGGGACGACGTGGTGTTCGGGGCAACCGTCTCCGGCAGGCCGCCGCAGATCGCGGGCGTCGAGACGATGGTCGGATTGTTCATCAACACGCTGCCGGTTCGAATCACCCTGGACCCCAACGAGACTCTCGGTGAGTTGTTGAGCCGCGTCCAGACCGAACAGGCCGCCCTGCTCGACCACCACCACCTCGGCCTGCCGGTGATCGCCCAGGCTGTCGGATCCGGGCTCGGCTTCGACACCCTCACCGTGTTCGAGTCGTATCCCGTCGACCGGGCCGGGCTGTCCCAGGTCACTGACATCGCCGGGATGCGGATCGCGGATGTGATCGAAGGTGGCGACGCGACGCACTACCCGCTGACCGTCATCGCCTCCGCCGACGCGGAACTGCGGCTGCGGCTCACCTACCTGCCGGACCTGCTCGATCGAGCAGGGGTGGAATCCATCGCCGACCGGGTGGTCCGGGTACTGGCGGCGGTTGCCGCCGATCCCGGCACGGCGCTGGCCGCGCTGGACCTGCTCAGCACCGCCGAGCGTGATCGGCTCGCGCCCGTGTACGGGCCGAGGGGGCTGTCCATCCGGCTGCTGCCGCAGTTGCTCGCCGACGCGGCGGCCCGCCGGGCCGACGCGATCGCGGTGATCTGCGCCCACGACTCGGTGACCTACCATGAACTCGACGAACGCTCGAATCGGATGGCCCGCGTCCTGATCGAACGCGGAGCGTGTGCCGAGACCTTTGTGGCCGTGGCGATCTCCCGATCGATCGAGTCCGTGCTCGCCGTGTGGGCGGTGGCCAAGAGCGGTGCGGCCTTCGTGCCGGTCGACCCGAACTACCCGTCGGAGCGCATCGTGCACATGCTCACCGACGCTGGCGTGACCGAGGGGCTGACGGTCACGACCGAACGCGACTCGCTGCCCGGCCGGGTTGACTGGATGGCGATCGACGATCCCGATCTCGAGCGCGACTGTGCGCGCATGTCCTCCGCCCCCGTCACCGACGCCGACCGTCGCACCGCGCTTCGCTTCGACCACCCGGCCTACCTGATCTACACCTCGGGATCGACGGGCATGCCGAAGGGCGTCGTGGTCACGCATCGGGGGCTGGACAACTTCGCCGCCGAGGAGCGGGCCCGCTGCCGAACCGAGGCGACCTCACGGGTGCTGCACTTCTCCTCGCCCAGCTTCGACGCCTCGGTCCTCGAGTACCTGCTGGTGTTCGGGCCGGGCGCGACGATGGTGATCGCGCCGCCGACCGTCTACGGCGGCGCCGAACTCGCGGAACTGCTGCGCGCCCAGCGGGTCACGCACGGCTTCCTCACCCCGTCCGCCCTTGCCTCCATCGAACCCGACGGCCTCGACGAGTTCACCTCCGTGATCGTCGGCGGCGAGGCCGTCCCGCGCGAGCTGGTCGGCGAGTGGGCGACGCCTACGCGACGGCTGTTCAACGCGTACGGCCCCACCGAGGCCACCGTCGCGACGAACATGAGCGACGCGATGTCGGCGGGGGAGCCCGTCACCATCGGTGGCCCGATCCGTGGCGTCGCCGAGGTCGTCCTCGACTCCCGGCTGCAGCCGGTTCCGGTGGGTGTGCCGGGCGAGTTGTACGTCGCCGGAGCAGGTCTGGCCAGGGGCTATCACCGCCGCGGGCCGCTGACCGCCGCGCGGTTCGTCGCGAGCCCGCACGGTGAGCCCGGTTCGCGGATGTACCGAACCGGCGACCTGGCCCGGTGGACGGATGACGGCAGACTCGAGTACCTGGGGCGCGCCGACTCCCAGGTGAAGGTCCGCGGATTCCGGATCGAGCTCGGCGAGATCGACGCCGTACTCACCGATCACCCGGAGGTCGACTTCGCGACGACGGTCGGTCACACCGGTCCGTCCGGGGACACCAGGCTGGTTGCCTACGTGCTGCCCGCCCCGGACGCGGCCGCCGCGAACGGATCAGCCGCCGATCTCGCCGCCCGGCTCACCGCACATGCCGCCACCCGGCTGCCCGGACACATGGTGCCGTCCTCGATCGTGATGATCGAGGAGATCCCCCTGACCCCGGTCGGCAAACTCGATCGAAAGGCGCTGCCCGCACCGGAGTACGTGCTGTCCACCGCGGAGTTCCGGGCGCCGGCGACCCCGGCGGAGGAAGCCATCGCGGACGTGTTCGTCGCGGTCCTCGGCGCCGATCGGATCGGCGTCGACGACGACTTCTTCGATCTCGGCGGCAATTCGCTGACCGCCACCCGCGTCATCGCCCGGGTCAACGAGGCGCTCGGCTCGGACATCGGCGTGCGCGTGCTGTTCGAGGCGCCCACCGTGCACCGCCTGGCGACCGCCATCGAGCACCACACCGCCGACCGGCGGGACCGCCCCGTGCTGCGTCCGGTCCCTCGCCCCGACCGCATCCCGCTCTCGCTGGCGCAGCAGCGGATGTGGTTCATCAACCAGTTCGACACCGCCTCGTCGGCGTACAACATCCCGCTTGCCATCCGGCTCACCGGCCGCCTGGACCTGGTCGCTCTACGCGCCGCGATCCGCGACGTGCTGACCAGGCACGAATCGCTCCGCACCGAGTTCCCGACCATCGACGGGCAGCCGGTCCAGCGGATCGTGGACGCCGCGCAGGCCGGGCCGGATCTGGTTCCTGTGGAGGTGGCCGAGGCGGACCTGGCCGACCGGATCGCGTCCTTCGTCTCGGCCGGATTCGATGTCACGCGTGAGGTCCCGTTACGCGCGGGCCTTTTCGAACTCGGCGAGAACGATCACGTCCTCACGGTCGTGGTGCACCACATCGCCGCGGACGGCTTCTCGATGGCGCCGTTGGCCCGCGACGTCATGACCGCGTACAGCTCCCGGGTGGAGGGGCGGGAGCCCGAGTGGGCCCCGCTGGCCGTGCAGTACGCCGACTTCACGCTCTGGCAGCACGAGCTGCTCGGATCGGAGGACGACCCCGACTCGGTGATCTCCCAGCAGCTGGCGTACTGGACGTCCAACCTCACCGGGCTGCCCGATCTGCTGCAGCTCCCGGCGGACCGCCCGCGCCCGCTCGCCCGGTCCTTCCGTGGCGAGGTGGTCGACTTCGAGATCGGCCCGCGCATCCACCGGGAGCTGGCGGCGATTGCCCGGCAGCACAACTCGACACTGTTCATGGTGGCGCACGCCGCCCTCGCGGTGCTGCTCGCCCGCCTGTCCGGGACCGCCGACATCGCCATCGGCACCCCCGTCGCCGGACGTGGCGAGGCGGAGCTCGACGACATGGTCGGGATGTTCGTCAACACCCTCGTCCTGCGCAGCGACGCCCCGGCCACGGCGACCTTCACCGACCTGCTGACCCAGGTCCGCGAGACCGACCTGGCGGCGTTCGGGAACGCGGACCTGCCGTTCGAGCGACTGGTCGACGTGCTGGCGCCGGAACGCTCCACCGCGCACTCTCCGCTGTTCCAGGTGCTGATCGAGTACCAGAACAACCTGTCCGCCCACCTCGAGCTGCCCGGACTCGCCGTCGACGCGGTCGACCACGACCTGGGCGTGTCGAAGTTCGACCTGCAGCTCACCCTCGGCGAACGACACGACGACCACGGCGAGCCCGCGGGCATGAGCGCCGGGTTCACCTTCGCCACCGACCTTTTCGACCGGGAAACCGCCGCGACCTTCGCCGAACGGTACCTACGCATCCTCGAAGCGGTCACGGCCGACCCGGACCGCACCATCGGCGACATCGACGTCGTGGACCCCGCCGAGCGGGACCGGATGCTCGCAGGCGAGGAGGGCGTCGCCGTCCCCTCTGTCACGCTCGCGGACCTGTTCGCGCGCAGCGCCGCGGAGCATCCAGGAGCCGTCGCGGTCACCTACGAGAACACCTCCCTGACCTACGCGGAGCTCGACGACCGCGCCAACCGCCTGGCGCGGCACCTGATCTCGCTCGGGGTGGGACCGGAGGACCTGGTGGCCGTGGCGATGCCGCGCTCCGCCGAGCTGGTCGTCGCGCTCCTCGCGGTGATCAAGGCGGGCGGTGGCTACCTGCCGGTGGACGTGACCTATCCAGCGGAACGGCTGGCGTTCATGCTCGAGGACTCGCGGCCCGTGTGCGTCCTGACCACGGTGGACGACGCCGAGTCGGTACCCGGGTCGGCGATCCCGACCGTCCGGCTCGACGCGCCGGAGATCGTCAGCCGGCTCGACGCCCTGCCCTCCGCGCCGATCACCGACGCGGATCGCCGCGAGGTGCTGGAACCGGCGTCGTTGGCGTACGTGATCTACACCTCGGGGTCGACCGGGCGACCGAAGGGCGTGGTCGTCTCGCATCGGAACGTGGCGACGCTGATGGCCAACACCGAGGGCATGTTCGGATTCGACCACACGGACGTGTGGACGATGTTCCACTCCTACGCCTTCGATTTCTCGGTGTGGGAGCTGTGGGGCCCGCTCGTGTACGGCGGCACGCTGGTGGTCGTCGACTACTTCACCGCCCGCGCGCCGGAGATGTTCCTGGAGCTGTTGCGGCGAGAGCGGGTGACGGTGCTCAATCAGACGCCGACCGCGTTCTACCAGCTGGCCGAGGCCGACCGGGTGGCGGCGGAGCGCGGCGACCCGGCCGGGCTCAGCCTGCGGTACGTGATCTTCGGCGGCGAGGCGCTCGACCTCGGTCAGCTCGGCCGTTGGTACGCCAGGCACAGCGACCGGGCCCCCGCGCTTGTCAACATGTACGGCATCACCGAGACCACGGTGCACGTCAGCCACATTCCCCTGGACCGGGAGTTCGCGGCCCAGGCGTCCGCGTCCGTCATCGGCCGGGGTCTGCCCGGGCTCCGGGTGTACGTGCTCGACGAGCGACTGCACCCGGTTCCACCCGGCGTCTCGGGCGAGATGTACGTTTCGGGTGCCCAGGCCGCCCGCGGTTACCTCGGCCGGACCGGGCTCAGCTCCGGCCGTTTCGTGGCCGACCCGTTCCGCGACGACGGCGCGCGGATGTACCGATCCGGGGACGTGGCCAGGTGGAACACCGATGGCGAGCTGGAATACCTGGGCCGCAGCGACTTCCAGGTGAAGATCCGCGGGTTCCGGATCGAGCTCGGCGAGATCGAATCTGCGCTGCTGCGCTGCCCTGGCGTCGCGCAGACCGTGGTGCTGGCCCGCGACGACGGCAGCGGTGGAGTCCGCCTCGTCGGGTACCTCGTGCCGGAGGCGGGCACGGTTCTCGACGTCGGCGCCGTCTCCGATTTCGCGGCGGAGGTGCTCGCCGCGCACATGGTGCCCGCCGCGCTGGTGGTCCTCGACGAGTTGCCGTTGACCGCGAACGGCAAGCTGGACCGGAAGGCGCTGCCCGCGCCGGACTTCGGGGCACGGGTGACGGCGAGCCGGGCACCGGTCAGCGAGGCGGAACGGGTGCTGGCCGAGCTGTTCGCGGAGGCGCTCGGGCTCGAGTCGGTCGGTGTCGAGGACTCGTTCTTCGCGCTCGGCGGCGACAGCATCATGTCGATCCAGCTGGTGGCCAGGGCGAAGTCCGCAGGGGTCGTCATCACGCCCCGAGATGTCTTCGAGCGCAAGACGGTCGCCGCGCTCGCCGAGGTGGCCCGCGTCGCGGAGGCCGCCGGGGCCGAGGTGCTGGAGGAACTCCCCGACGGCGGCGTCGGAACGGTTCCGCTCACACCGATCGTGCGCTGGATGCTCGAACGCGGCGGTGAGTTCCACCGCTACGCGCAGGCGGCGGTGCTGGCCCTGCCACCCGACATCGACGAGGTCTCGTTGCGGCGCACCGTGCAGGCCGTCGTAGACCACCACGACGCGCTGCGCGCGCGGTTGCGGTCGGATCGGGGCGACTGGTTCCTTGAGGTGCAGCCCATCGGCTCGGAGCACGGGGACCGGATGCTCCGCCGGGTCGCCGTGCCGTCGGTGGTGGGAGAGGGGTTCACCGCGATCGCCGCCGCCGAACTGGACGCGGCGGCCGACCGGCTGGACCCCGCGGCCGGGATCATGCTGCAGGCAGTCTGGTTCGACCCGCCCGAGGGGCAGGGCCGGCTGCTGGTGCTCGCGCACCACGTCGCGATCGACGGGGTGTCCTGGCGCATCCTGGTACCGGATCTGGCCGCCGCTTGGGCGCAGATCGCCTCCGGCGCCGAGCCCGTGCTCGCGCCGGTCGGGACATCCCTGCGCCGGTGGGCCCACGGACTGACCGAGGTGGTGCACCGCGAGGAGCGCATCGCGGAGCTGGACCTGTGGCGGGAGATGCTGGCGGCCGAGGACCCGGTGCTCGGCAGCAGGCCGCGGGACCGCGCCCTCGATCTCAACGCGACTGTGCAGAAAGTTCAGGTCTCGGTGCCGACCGACGTGACCGACGCGGTCCTGACCTCGTTGCCGCAGGCGTTCCACGGCAGCGTCAACGACGCCCTGCTCGCCGCGCTGGCGATGGCGATCACCCGGTGGCGGCGCGAGCGGGGAGTGTGGGCCGACAGTGCGCTGGTCAACCTCGAGGGTCACGGTCGCGAGGAGCAGGTCGTTCCCGGCGCCGACCTCGCCAGGACCCTCGGTTGGTTCACCACGATATTCCCTGTCCGCCTGGATCTCTCGGGCATCGACCTCGACGACGCCTTCGCGGGCGGGCCCGCAGCGGGCGCAGCCGTGAAGGCGGTCAAGGAGCAGCTGCTGGCGATCCCGGACCACGGCATCGGTTTCGGCATGCTGCGGTATCTCGACGACGCGTCGGCGGCCGTGCTCCGCGAGTTGCCGGTGCCACAGGTCAGCTTCAACTACCTGGGCCGGTTCGCGACGGCCACGGCGGGCGGTTCCGGTGAGGCGGCATGGCTGCCGGTCGACTACGCGGGGCTCGGCGACCCCCACAACCCGGAGATGCCGGTCGCGGCGGTACTGGACATCAACGCCATGACCAGGACCACCGAGAACGGTCCGCAGCTGCGGGCGACGTGGTCGTTCCCCGGCGGCGTGCTCACCGTGGCCGAGGTGGAGGATGTCGCGGAGCTGTGGATCCGCGCGCTCCGAGCCCTGGCGACACACGCCGCGGGCCCCCGCGCGGGCGGGCTGACCTCCTCGGACCTGGACCTCGTGGATCTCGACCAGTCCGCGATCGATCGCCTCGAGAGCCGGTACCCCGACCTGGCCGATGTCTGGTCGATGTCGCCGCTCCAATCCGGAATGCTGTTCCACGCCTTGCTGTCCGACGACAGCGTCGACTCCTATCTGGTCCAGCTCGGGCTGGAACTGCGCGGTGCCGTCGACCCACAGCGGATGCGACGGGCCGGGCAGGCGCTGCTGGACCGGCACGCGAACCTGCGGGCGGCCTTCGTCCAGGACGAGGAGGGCCGATCGGTACAGGTCATCCAGGACCGGGTGACACTGCCGTGGACCGAGGTCGACCTCTCGGCCCTGGATCCGGTGGTGCGTGAGGCAGAGCTGACGGCACGACTCGCCGCGGACCGGGTCACCAGCTTCGACATGGCACGGGCGCCACTGCTGCGGTTCACGATGATCAGGACGGCGCCGGAGCACTACCGCCTGGTGATGACCAACCACCATGTACTGCTCGACGGCTGGTCCACCCCGCTGCTGCTGCGCGAACTACTGGTCCTCTACGCGACGGACGGCGACCAGGAGGTCCTGCCGCGTGTCCGCTCGTACCGCGACTACCTGGAATGGCTGTCGGAGCGCGATGCCGCCGAGTCCACCGCGGCATGGACGACCGCCCTGACGGGGGTCACCGATCCGACCCTGATCGTCCCCGCCGATCCGGGCCGGGAGGTGTCCACGGTCTCGAACGAGGTGGAGCTCTCGCTCACCGAGCAGCAGACCGATCGTCTGCGGTCGGTGGCCCGCGAGCGCGGATTGACCCTCAACACCGTCGTGCAGGCCGTGTGGGCCATCGTGCTCGGCACCCTGACCGGCCGCGACGATATCGTCTTCGGCGCAACGGTGTCCGGCCGCCCGCCGCAGATCTCCGGGATCGAATCGATGATCGGACTGTTCATCAACACGATCCCGGTGCGGGTCCGGCTGCTGCCGAGGGAGACCCTCGGCGAACTGCTGGACCGGGTCCAGACCGAACAGGCCGCCGTGCTCGATCACCACTACATGGGCCTGCCCGAGATCAAGCGCGCGGTCGGGGAGGGGCTCGGTTTCGACACGCTCGCCGTGTTCGAGTCTTACCCCGTGGACCGCTCGGGACTGTCCGAGGAGACGGACATCGCGGGCATGCGGGTGGTCGACGTGGAGGGATCCGACTCCGCGCATTACCCGCTGTGCCTCGTCGCGTCCGTGGACTCGCGCATGCACCTCAAGCTCGAGTACCTCCCAGATCTGTTCGACCGCGACAGCGTCGAGTCAATCGCGCGGCGGGTGGTGCGCGTGCTCGACCTCCTGGACCTCGACCAGCCGGTGGCCCGGATACAGGTGCTCGACGAGCGCGAGCGCCGCGAGTTGGCGCCGGTGCGTGGGCACCCCGGCGGGTCGATCCGCACGCTGCCGCAGATCTTCTCGGACGCCGCGGCGAGGGACCCCGAGGCGATCGCACTGAGCTTCCAGGGCCGGGACGTCAGCTACCGCGAACTCGACGAGCGCTCGAACCGGATCGCCCGCCTGCTGATCGCACGGGGCGCCGGGCCGGAGACCTTTGTCGCGCTGGGCATCCCACGATCGGTGGAATCGGTACTCGGGGTCTGGGCGGTCGCCAAGACCGGGGCCGCCTTCGTGCCGGTCGACCCGAACTACCCGGCCGAGCGGATCGAGCACATGCTCACCGACGCAGGCGCCACCCTCGGTCTGACGACGGCGGCCGAGCGGGATCGACTTCCCGCAGCTGCGCACTGGATCGCGCTCGACGACCCCGCGTTCGAGTCGGACTGTGCCGAAACCTCCTGCACGGACCTGACCGACGCGGACCGGACGTCGCCGATCACCCTGGACTGCGCCGCGTACATCGTCTACACCTCGGGGTCGACCGGCGTGCCGAAGGGCGTCGTCGTCACCCACCGCGGGCTCGACAACTTCGCGGCCATGCAGACCGAGCGGTTCCACGCCACGCCCGCGTCGCGGACCCTGCACTTCTCCTCGCCGAGTTTCGACGGGTCGATCTATGAATACCTGCAGGCCTGCGGAGCGGGCGCGACCATGGTGGTGGTTCCCCCGACTGTCTACGGCGGTATCGAGCTGACCCGGCTGCTGGCGGCGGAACGGGTCACGCACGGGTTCATCACCACCGCGGCGTTCTCCACCATGGATCCCGCCGGGCTCGACGACTTCCAGTTCGTGGTCTTCGGCGGCGAGGCCTGCCCGCCGGACCTGGTGGCCAGGTGGGCGCCGGGGCGCCGGCTGTTCAACGCCTACGGCCCGACCGAGACCACCGTCATGTCGAACATCAGCGTGGCGATGACCCCGGGGGAGCCGATCACCATCGGCGGGCCGCTCCGCGGCGTCGCGGAGCTGGTACTGGACTCCAGGCTTCAACCGGTGCCGGTCGGCGTCGCGGGCGAGCTGTACCTCGCCGGTGTCGGGCTGGCGCGCGGCTACCACCGGCGGGCGGCGCTGACCGCGGGCCGCTTCGTGGCCAACCCGTTCGAGCCGGGCGCCCGGATGTACCGGACCGGGGACATCGTCCGGTGGACGAGGGACACCGAGAGTGGCGACCTGGCGATCGAGTACGTGGGCCGCAGCGACTTCCAGGTCAAGGTCCGCGGGTTCCGCGTCGAGCTCGGCGAGATCGACACGGCGCTCACCGATCATCCCGACGTCGCCTTCGCCGCGACTCTCGGGCACACCGGACGATCGGGCGACACCGTGCTGGTCTCGTACGTGCTGCCCGCCGGTGGCGCGCCGGTGGCGACCCGCGAACTCACCGAGCACCTCGCGAGTCGGCTGCCCGCGCACATGGTGCCATCGGCGATCACCGTGCTCGACGAGATCCCGTTGAACCCGGTCGGCAAGCTCGACCGAAAGGCATTGCCGGAACCCGACTTCGTCTTCGCCACCACCGAGTTCCGCGCCCCGACGACGCCGATCGAGGAGACTGTCGCGGACGTCTTCACCGCCGTCATCGGATGCGATCGCGCGGGCCTCGACGACAACTTCTTCGATCTGGGTGGCAACTCGCTGACCGCCACCCGGGTGATGGCCCGCCTGAACGCGGCGCTGCAGACCGAGATCGGCGTGCGCGCGCTGTTCGAGGCCCCCACGGTGTGGGAGCTGGCCAACCGTGTCGAGCGACACGCGGGGGTCGGCACCGCCAGGCCCGCGTTGTCCGCGGGCCCGCGCCCCGCGGACATCCCGCTCTCCCTTGCCCAGCAGCGGATGTGGTTCATCAACCAGTTCGACCCGTCCTCGGCCGCGTACAACATCCCGCTCGCGGTCCGCCTCTCCGGCGATCTCGACCTGCCTGCGCTGCAGATCGCGCTCGCCGATGTCGTGGCCCGACACGAGTCGTTGCGGACCACCTTCCCGGAGTCGACCGAGGGGCCACGCCAGGTGATCCACCCGGCGACCGGCATCGTGCCCGATCTGACCCCCATCGATCTCGGCGACGAGACCGATCTGCCGGATCGCCTCGGCCGGTTCATGGCGACCGGATTCGATGTGACCACCGCCATCCCGCACCGCATCGCCCTGTTCCGGCTGGCGCCCGACGAGCACGTGCTGGCGATCGTGGTCCACCACATCTGCGCCGACGGGTTCTCGATGGCGCCGCTGGCACGCGACGTCATGACCGCCTACACCTGTCGGATCGACGGCCGCGCGCCGGACTGGGCGCCACTGGAGATCCAGTACGCCGACTACGCGCTCTGGCAGCACGAACTGCTCGGCTCCGCGGACGATCCGGGCAGCCTGGCGTCGCGCCAGCTCGACTTCTGGACCGAGACGCTTGCGGGTCTGCCCGACGTGTTGCAGCTGCCGGCCGATCGGCCCCGACCCGTTCAGCAGTCCTTCCACGGCGATCGTGTCGACTTCACCGTCGAACCCGACCTGCACCGCCGGCTGGTCGCGCTGGCGCGGGAGAACAACACGAGCGTGTTCATGGTCGTCCATGCCGCGCTCGCCGTGCTGCTCAGCAGGCTCGGCGGCACCGAGGACGTCGCGATCGGCACGCCGGTCGCGGGCCGGGGGGAGGAGGAACTCGACGACCTCGTCGGAATGTTCGTCAACACGCTGGTGCTCCGCAGCCGCGTGGACGGGGCCGCGTCGTTCACCGAACTGCTCGCCCGTGCGCGCGAGATCGATCTGGCGGCGTTCGGCAATGCCGACGTCCCGTTCGAGCGGATCGTAGAGGCGCTCAACCCGATCCGATCCACCTCCTATTCGCCGATCTTCCAGGTGTCGCTGGAGTTCCAGAACAACCTCCGTCCCCGCCTGGAACTGCCAGGACTGACCGTGTCCGGCGTCGAACTCGAGGTGAACGTGGCGAAGGAGGACCTGGAACTGCTGCTGTCCGAGGAGCTCGGCACCGACGGCACCCCCGCGGGGATGGCGGCCGGCTTCGACTTCGCGACCGATCTGTTCGACCCCGGCACGGTGCGCGGCTTCGCGGATCGGTTCCTGCGCATCCTCGAGTCCGTCACCGCGGATCCGGCTCGGCCGGTCGGTGACATCGAGATACTCGACGGCAGCGAACGGGCAGACCTGGCACCCGCGATGGGACTGCCGGGCGAGCCGCCGCGGACCTGGCCGGAGTTGCTCGCTGACGCGGTCGCGGCCCGGCCCGACTCGGTGGCGCTGACCTACAGGGGATCCTCGATGACCTACCGCGAGCTGGACGAGCGCTCGAACCGGTTGGCGCGCGCCCTGGTCGACCGGGGTGTCGGACCCGAGTCGGTGGTGGCGCTCGGGCTGCCGAGATCCGTCGAATCGGTGCTCTCGGTGTGGGCCGTGACCAAGGCGGGCGCCGCCTTCGTGCCGGTGGACCCGAACCATCCCGCGATGCGCATCGGCCACATGCTGACCGATTCCGGGGCGCTGCTGGGGCTGACGGCGAGCGGCAGCAGGGCGAACCTGCCGGACCTCGTGCCGTGGCTGGCGCTCGATGCTGCCGAGGTGCAGGCCTGGGTTCATGGCTACTCGGCCGCGCCGCTGACCGACCACGACCGGATCTCCCCGCTGCGGCACGTGCACCCCGCCTACCTGATCTACACCTCCGGCTCGACCGGCGTGCCCAAGGGCGTCGTGGTCACCCACGGCGGGCTGGCGAACCTCGCGAGACAGGAGCGCGAGCTCTTCGAGGTGACGCACGAGTCGCGGGTCTCGCACCTGGCGTCGCCCAGTTTCGATGCGTCGGTGTACGAGTTGTTGATGGCGTTCGGGGCGGCCGCGCGCCTGGTGATCGTCCCGCCCACCGTCTTCGGCGGCGCCGAGCTCGCCGACCTGCTGCGCGACGAGGGCGTCACCCACGCGCTGGTCACCCCGACGGCGCTCTCGTCGATCGACCACCGCGGACTCGAGGACGTGGAGGTCCTCGTCGTAGCGGGGGAGGCGTGCCCGCCGGAACTCGTCGCGCGCTGGGCGCCGGGACGCCGGATGTACAACGGGTACGGCCCCACCGAGACGACGGTTCAGGCAGCGGTCGGCGGGCCGATGATCTCCGGGAAGCCGGTGGACATCGGTGGGCCCGCAATCGGTTTCGGTGTGGCGGTGCTCGATTCCCGCCTGCGGCCCGTGCCGATGGGGGTGTCCGGCGAGCTGTACGTGTTCGGTCCCGCCCTCGCTCGCGGCTACAACGGCAAGGGCGGGCTGACGGCCCAACGATTCGTGGCCAATCCGTTCCGCGGGGCGAGCGAAGCGACGGGGAATGTCTCAGCGAATGGGTCGAGGATGTACCGGACCGGGGACCTCGTGCGATGGCTGCCCGACCACACCCTCGACTACCTCGGCCGCAGCGACTTCCAGGTCAAGGTGCGCGGGTTCCGGATCGAGCTGGGCGAGATCGACGCCGTGCTGATGGGTCACCAGGGGGTCAGCTTCGCGACCACGATCGGGCACGCCGGACCCACCGGCGACACAGTGTTGGTGTCGTACGTGCTCCCGCACGAGGGCGTCACCCTCGAGCCGGGGGAGGTCAAGGCCCACGCCGCGGCGTTCCTCCCCGGGTACATGGTGCCCTCGTCGATCCGCGTGCTGAGCGAGGTCCCGTTGACACCGGTCGGAAAGCTCGACCGAAATGCGTTGCCCGCGCCCGAATTCGGGGCGCGGGCGGAGGGGTTCCGGGCGCCGGGCAGTCCGCTCGAGGAGGCCGTCGTCGGCGCCTTCGAGGCGATCCTCGGCCTCGAGCGGGTGGGCGTCGACGACAGCTTCTTCGACCTCGGCGGGAACTCGCTGGTCGCCACCCGGGTGATGGCGGAACTGCACGAGCGGCTCGGCAGGCCGATCCCGCTGCAACTGATGTTCTTCGATCCGACACCCGCGGGTCTCGCCCGGCGCATCGCGGACCTGGACGGTGAGGTCACAGGGGTCGGCGCCTCGGGCCTCGAAGAGGCGCTGTCGGTGGTGATCTCCCTGCGCGCGACCGGTAGCAAGGCGCCGCTGTTCTGTGTGCACCCCGGGATCGGTCTGTCCTGGGGCTACGCCGGCCTGGCCGCGCAGCTCACCGCGGATCGGCCCGTCTACGGACTGCAGCTGCCGACCATCAGCGAGGGCGTGCACTTCGATTCGGTGGAGCAGCTCGCGCACCGCTACGTCGAGGAATTGCGCTCGATCCAGCCGCAGGGCCCGTACCACCTGCTGGGCTGGTCACTGGGCGGGTGTGTGGCGCACGCGATGGCGGTCGAACTGCGCGGGGCAGGCAACGAGGTGGCGACCCTGGCCCTCCTGGACAGTTACGCGGTGACCGGGGAGCCCGTCCAGCCGCGGCTGACTGCCGAGGAACTGCTCGCCGGCCTCGGCCTCGAGGCCGAGGACACGGGCAACGGCGGCCTGACCTACGAGCGCGCCGCCGAGCTTCTGAACGATTCGCTGGGCCAGGACATGGGACTGACCGCGGCGCACCTCGAGCGGATCGCCGACGGCTTCGCCGATTCCGCCGAGAACATGTCCCGGTTCAGCCCGGCGCTCTTCGACGGTGACCTGCTGTTCTTCTCCGCGGTGAGGTCGGAGAGCGGGCACTCCGCCCAGGAATGGCGGCAGGCGATCACCGGCGAGCTCCTGGAGATCGAGGTGGACTGCGAACACAACCAGATGATCGAGCCAGAGGCGGTCGCGGTGATCGGTCCGGTGCTGGCGGAGCACCTCGATGCCCCGGGCGGGCGCGGGATGGCCACGGAAAGCTGGATCGCCGCGGAGGGGGACTAGAGCATCCGGTTTCCAGGTAATTGGTTGTGCATGAAGTCATCCGGGTGAAACGGGATGGTTCGAGACACGCCCACCGCCCAATATAGGGGCGGCCGAGTGCGGTCTGCGACGGCGGCGGTCAGTTCGGCTGCCACATCGCATACCACTCGTCCCAGCTCGGCCCATGCTCCGCGCGGTCCGCGGCGTGTGCGATCCCCATCAGCATGAAGTCGAGGTAGCGCTCGTGCAGTTCGCGGGCGCGTTCGGTGGTCGTGGGCAGCCGGGGACGCAGGTGCACCGTCATGAGCATTATGTCGGCAGCGGTGAAGCTGTCCGGTACCTGGCCTCGGTCGCGGGCGAGGTCGATCAGTGCCTCGAGTGCCGACGAAAGGTCCCCGGTGGCCCGGTCCACTTCTGGGTCGCGGGGGAGGTGTCCGCCGAGTGTCGGGATGAGCGGGCTGTCCAACTCGGCGAGATGGCGACGGAAGAACACCTCGAGTAGTCGCTGGTCGGGGTCGGTGCGCGCGACGCAGTCACGGGCCAGTTGGGTGAGGTGATCGATGACATACACACGCAGGGACTGGGCGAGTTCCTCCTTGGTGCGGTATCGGCGGTAGATGCTGCCGACGCCTACTCCGGCCCGGTCGGCGATCGCGGAAACCGGTGCATCCCAGCCGCGCTCGGCGAATATCTCGCGGGCGGCGCGCAAGACGCCGATGTCGTTCGACCGTGCTTCCCGGGCCCGTCCCGGCCCGGTCGGGGCCCGGTCGGGTCCGTGCATCTCGTCCTGTCGCATTGCCAGAGGCTATCAATCCGTGTTCTGATTTCGGACCGGAACGCTCCGTTCCGATTTGCATCCATATGGCCGAGAAGCTCGTTGCTCCGAAGGGACCTCCATGAACATGCCACTGACTGCGCCGAAGCACTCACGTGCGTCGTCGCCGAAGCATTCACGTGCGTCGTCGACATCGGTGCACCCGGGACTGCTCGTGGTGGCGCTGGCCTTCACCGTGCTGATCTACTCGATGATGCAGACGCTCCTGGTACCGGCGCTGCCGGTGCTCGGCGAGACCTTCGGCGCCTCGGTTCCGGCGACGGGGTGGATCCTCACCGCCTATTTGATGGCAGGGGCGGTGCTCGCTCCGGTGATCGGGTCTCTCGGCGACCGATACGGCGACAAGCGCGTCCTGCTGGCCGTGCTGGTGGTGTTCGCGGCCGCCACCTTCGGTGCCGCGCTCGCCAGCACCATCGAGATGCTGGTGGTGATGCGCATGGTGCAGGGTGTGAGCACGGCGGCCTTCCCGCTGGCGCTGGCGGTGCTGCGGCGTAACCTGTCGGGTCCCGCCATGGCGGCCGGCATCGGCTGGGTCGCCGGCATGCTCGGTCTCGGCGCGGGTGCTGCGCTCGTCCTCGGCGGACTGATCCTGGAGTACCTGAGCTGGCAGTGGCTGTTCGTCGGTACCGGCATCCTGATCCTTGTTGCGTTGGCCATGGTGGCGCGATGGGTGCCGCAGGCTGAAAGCGCCGAGGTCGCATCACGGACCGACTGGGTCGGTACGGTGCTCCTCAGCAGCTCACTGGTCGCGCTGCTCCTCGCGACGACGCAGGGCGGCACCTGGGGCTGGACGGCACCGGCGACCCTGGGGCTGTTCGCAGTCGCACTGCTCGCGGCGGTGGCGCTGGTCGTAGCTGAACTCCGCCAGCCGAACCCGCTGGTGGACGTCCGCAGCCTCGTGGACGCGCCGATGGCATTGACCAGCCTGGTCACCCTCGTGCTGGGCTTCATTCCGTACGTCTTCTATCTGTGCATCCCGCGCATCTTGCAGGCCCCGCATGCAACTGGCTACGGCAGCGGGTTCACGGTGGTCCAGACCGGGCTGGCACTGTTGCCGTCGGCGGTAATGGTCTTCCTCGGCGGGCGGATTGCTTCGAGCATCACCGCGCGGTTCGGCCTGCGGACGCCGGCCGTTGCGGCGATGGTGCTGATGGGGCTCGGAGCGGCCGGGATGGCCGTGTGGCCCACTCAGATTTGGTCGCTAGTGGTGTTCTTCAGTCTTATCGGCCTGGGGAACGGACTCGGATACGCGATCTGTGCGCAGCTGTTGGCCGTGTTGGTGCCGCCGACCGAGATGGCGGCGGCGAGCGGCCTCAACAGCGTGATCCGCACGATCGGGTCGGCGATCAGCGCGCCGGTCACCACCGCCGTGCTCGTCGCGGGCGGCCAGGACCGCTCGGCGTACGTAGGTGCATTCGTGGTCGCAGTTGTGCTGAGCCTGCTCGGCGCGGGCACTGCGGCCGGGCTGCGCACCGCTCGGTAGCGAGCTGCGGGCGCGACACCGGGCTCGAGGAGCCGCCCAGAGCACAGATCCGTGACCGCGACGGGTGTCGGGCCGAATTCGACGGCGTCTTCTGAGGACGTTCGCAGCCGAGGTGATTTCGATGGAGTTCGTACGTCTGAGCTCTCGGGTGGACCGCGCGTGTTCACGCGTTCTGGAATTCCGGTGATGCCCCACCCGTACGCACGGGCCCGGAAACCAGCCATTCATTGAGGAGATTCATCATGCTCGGACTTCCGGGCGCCGCCCTCGGACTCGGATTCGCTTTGCTCATCAGCGACAGGAACGTCAAGTACGACATCGAAGAACTCGCAGCCTGACCGCCCAGCACCCTCACCCACCGCCGCGGTGGGTGGGGTCAGACGACCGTTGACAGCGGGCTGTCCGCGTCCGCGGCGAGGAAGCCCTCGACGAAGACCAGGAACCGCTGGTGCAGCCGGCGGAGTTCGGTCTCCGAGTACAGGTCCGGGTTCGCCAGGAAGTCGATCCGGGTGGCGCCCTCGACCGCGCCCGGTCGGACCCGGACGGTCAGGTCGTCGACCCGGCCCGTGGTCAGGACGTGGAGCGCGCCGTCCAGCGGTCCGAGCGGGACCTCGCTGTCGGCGAGCATCAGCTCGATGGTGGGGCCGAAGGAGGCCGCGCGGTCTCCGATCACGCCGACCTCGCGTGCGATGTCCTCCTGGCGGTGGCGCTGACGGCTCAGTGCTCCCGCGAGTTCCCGGCCCGCCGCCATGCTCGCGTCGCCGACCGTCATCCCCGCGCCCGAGGACAGGCGCAGTGGGACCACGTTGGCGAGCGATCCACCCGAGCGGCGCAGTGCCGCGGTGCCCCGGGCGGGGGTCGGGAGCGTGACGGTGATCTCGTCTCGTCCGGTGTGCTGCGCCAGGAAGGCCCCGAACGCGGCGACCACTGTCGGCGCCGACAGGGCGGCACCGGGGCCCGAGGGCGCCAGCTCGCCGCCGATCACCACGGGCTCGGACTGTGCCGGTGCCGCCGCGCCTGCGAACGTGACCGGATCCGGGACGCCTGCGAGATGCTCGGCCCAGGCCTCGCGGTCGCGCTCGAAACGGTCGGATGTCCGGTAGGTCGCGTCGGATGCCACCACGGCCTCGAGGTCGAGAGCCTCGGACGGGCTGGCGGAGGCGCCGACGAATGCATGGGTGTAGAGCTCGGCGGAGCGTTCGATCAGTGTGCGCAGCCCGTAGGCGTCGAGGGCGACCTGGTGTGCTCGCACGTACCAGTAGGTGTGCACCTCGCTGATCCGCAGCACGGCCGCGACGATGAGCTGGTCGGCCGACATGTCGACCGGGCGGGACTGTTCTTCGCGCATCCATTGCTGTGCGGCGGCCACCGGGTTCACCCGGCCGCGGAAGTCGACCGCGGCGACGAAGTCGTCGGCGGCGGCGGCGAGGGTCTGGTACGGGAACCCGTCGACCTCGACCACGTGCAGCCGTCCCGCCCCGAATTCCCGTCCCGCCCATCGGACCGAGTCCATGAGCAGGTCGATGTCGAGCGCGCCGCGGATGTCGACGTACTGCGCGACGGAGATCGGCGCGTCACCGGAGACGCGCTGGGAGAACCAGACCGAGTGCGCGGCGGCGGAGAGCGCGATGACCCGCGCCCGGGTACCGCAACCGGAGATGCTGGTGGGCTGCACTGGCTGGTTCACGAAACTCTCCCTCGACTCGGACTTCGGTGACCGGGAACTGCTCTGGTCTCAAAGTCTCGTCGGAGGGGGAGGGTGCGGACAGGCCCCCAAGCGGTGGGGCGGGAGACACCCAGGGTGATGGATTCACCACCCTGGGTGGCGTCGGTGTCAGAACAGGGGACCGCCGCCGAACGCGGCGCGGTGCGAGGCCGGCTGGGCGCCGTCCACGTCGGTGATCCCGTACTCGAGCGCGGTCTCCGCGGTGATCTGGGTGCTCCCGCTGAGCTTGCCGACCTCCGGGTCGTTGGCGAGGGCGACGATCACCCGGCCGATGAACTCGGGGGTCTCCGCCTCGGAGAGGGGGAAGCCGGCGAAGCTCTCCATCCCGCTCGCCAGCATCGCCTCGTTGCGCACCAGTCCGGGCCAGAAGGACAGGGCCGTGACGCCGGTGCCCTTGAGTTCGACCGCCATGTCCGCCGCCATCTTGTCGAGGCCGGCCTTGGACATCCCGTACAGCACCGAGTGCAGGTAGCCGCGGGTGCCGAACGAGGAGATGTTGCCGATGAGGCCGGAACCGCGCGGGACCATGAGCTTGGCGGCCTCGACGCTGGCGACGTAGTGCGCGCGCAGTCCGACGCCGATGAGCGTGTCCCAGTCGCTGATGGGACGCTTCCAGAACGGGTCGGAGAAGCCGGCGAAACCCTTTGGGTGCGCCCAGACGTTGTTGACCAGCAGGTCCAGCCTCCCGGACTGCTCGTCGGCGATGCGGGCGAACAGCGCCTCGATTTGCGCGTCGTCGGTGTGGTCGCACTGCACGGCGATCCCGGTGCCGCCGCGCGCGGTGACCTCGGCCGCCGTCGCGTCGAGGGGGCCGTCGGTCCCGACCTCGCCGCGGGCCGTGACGTAGACCGTCCAGCCGTCCGAGCCGAGGGCGAGCGCGATGCCCTTGCCGACGCTTCGGCTGGCGCCGGTGACGAGGGCGACCCGCCGCTCACTCGTTGCTTCATGAATATTCACTGCGCCACCCCCGCGAACTTGCCCTCGGACACCACGGCGTCGGGGGAGAGCGGGCGGGTCAGTGACCAGGTCTCGGTGAAGTGGCACTTCGACATGCGCCACTCGCCGTCCTCGAGCACGTACTCGTCGTCGTATTCGCCGGTCGAGACGGTCTCGGTGTTCTCGAGCAGGTTCAACTGACGGAAGCGCAGCGTCCACCGCCCCGTCGCGGTGCCCTCGCCGGTGATGGTGATGTCGGGGTGCATGCCGTGGTGCATGTCGAGGATGACGTGCTTGCCGCCGACCCGGTGCAGGGCGATCTTCTCGAAGATCTCGGCCATCGGCTCGACGTCGTCGAACGCGCCGAGCCGGCCGTAGTCGATGTTCGCTCCCGAACGGATGAAGCAGGCGCGGAAGGACTTCGGGTCCTTGCCGTCGCACGCCCGCCAGTATCGGTGCTTGAGGTTCTTGATCGCTTCGATCGCTTCGAGGGCGGCGATCCGTTGCGCGAGGTCCAAGGTGTGTCCCGTTCTCTGGTCACTGATCTTCTGTGACCTGGACGATAGGTGGCCCCGGTCACACCGCGCAGCAATCCTTCCCACAGTGCGGGCAAGTGCAGGGGGGCGCGGGAGATGTTGCCCATTTGGTGCAGGCGATCTGGATGCGTGGTGGGGCCTTCAGGATGCCGCAGCAGCCCACCTCCCGCACCGACCTAGGCCAGTGGGTCACAGAGACCGAGCGCGTGCTGGGGACTATCGAGGCTGCGGTGCTGGTCGTGGGTTCGCCATTCGAAGCCGCCTTGCCCGAAGGCAGGCTGGCTGTATCGGTGCTACAAATGGGCGACCTCGCTACGGGTCCAGACGCCGAACCATTGATGCCGGCCGAGGACGATGCGGCTCTGCTACATCTGTCCTCGGGGACCACCGGCGACCCCAAGGCCGTCGTCATCACCGTCTGCGGGCCGACCATGTCGACCGGCAGGTGCTTGAAGTCGAAGGCATCGCCGCATCCGCGGCCGATGGTCCCGCCTACCCCACACTCGGAAAGCCGCTGTCCGGGATGGAGGTGCGGGTCGTCGACCCGGACACGCGTACCCCGCTCGCGATCCGGCAGGTAGGCGAGTTCGAACTGCGTGGCGAGAGCATCACCAGCGGATACCTCACCGCCCGCGGGAGCGTCGCCGCCCAGGATGCCGATGGCTGGATTCAGACCGGTGACCTCGGATGCTTTACCGAGGAGGGTGAAACCGTGATCTGCGGACGCCGCAAGGACGTCATCATCATCTCTGGGCGCAACCTGTATCCGACCGATATCGAACGGGCCACCGAACGCGTTGCCGGCGTCCGCACCGCCAACGCCATCGCGGCAACTTTCGCCGCAGGCAGCCCCGGCGAAGGATTCGCCGTGCTCGCCGAATCCGCCCACCACAACGACGAGGCCCCCACCCTGCAACTGCGACGCGCCATCAGCACAGCGGTCTCAAAAGCCGTGGGCATCCCTCCCCGGACGGTGACCGTTCTTGCGCCCGGAACCCTGCCCAAACCACCTCCGGCAAACTGCGCCGATCCAGCGCCCGCG
Organism: Rhodococcus sp. PvR099; assembly: GCF_017833315.1. Lineage (NCBI taxonomy): Bacteria > Bacillati > Actinomycetota > Actinomycetes > Mycobacteriales > Nocardiaceae > Rhodococcus > Rhodococcus sp. PvR099. Next base: position 405,506 of record NZ_JAFIBV010000001.1, read on the forward strand.
CACTCCTTGCAACGAAGCATTGAACCGACACGCGGAGCGGGCCACACCGAAATGGTTGTTTACCTGCACTGTCCCACTTTGGACCGAATCAGGCACAGTCGCGGGCCTAGGCTACGAGTCGTCGGTGATCGACCCGGAAAGAGGTTGATCGGCTTGTGGTCGCAAGTGCTGCACTGTGCGTCGAGTCACGCAGATCGTTGCTCTGCACGGCGGCACCCTGTGCACATTCCGCCCCCTTCATGGACGACGTGGCCGACCAGCTTGCCACGGCGCGTGGTCATAGGCTTGTGGCAATTCCGGCAATGGGTAGGGCGCGCCGTCGGCGCTTGCGCGAGTTGCTTGATTACGCGGCGGAGCGCTTTCTCGGTCAGGGCATCGCCGCGGCAGACGATTCCCGCCATCACCACGCCGTCAGCGACGCGGGGCTCTTCTTCCCCAAAGCAGGTCCCGGCGGTCAAAGCTGAACGCGCGCAAGCCAGGAAGATGTCGCGCGGACATCTGTCCTGACACAGCGCCTTCGCAGCGATGGTTGCCGGCAGTACCTGCCAGCCGCTCGTGTCCTTGGGCCGCAGGAATCCAGGTAGTCCAAGGCAAGGTGGTTGATCGTTCATAGCGCTAGGCTACAACATGAATTGCAAGTTGTATGCACCGAACTTGTAGTCAATGTAGGAAATTCAGCGCGCTCTGAGGCCGGCGACGAACGCGGCGACCATGCCCAGGTCCTCATTCGACAATCCCGTCAAGTCAAGGACGGGCTGCGGACGCGAAGTGGATGGGGTGCCGGTCGCGGGCTTGTCCAATCCCGTCTTGCGCAGCAATGGCGCAGGATCCACCCCCACGGCCTCGGCCATGGCCTGGAGTGTGCGCGCTGTGGTTCGGGCGTCGACCTTCTTCTCGCCTTTGTACTGGGTGCCCAATTCGACCTGCGTCCAGAGGCTGACGCTGACCCCGGCCGCTCGTGCTGCAGCATCACGGGACAGGCCCTTGGCCTGCCTCGCGCTACGGATCGCCTCGCTGACCTCCCTGGGCACCGGGGCGCTTTGACGATTGCTCATGCATCCGATTCTATATCATTACCAACAATTACACACATCTAATACATCTTCGATTGAGTGTGTTCAAACGCCTGGTGGGAAGGGCAATAGGCCGCTTCGTCGGCCCGGTGCCGCTGCATATATTGCAGAGTTGCATGTGTCATTGTAACCTGGGTGCTGCGTCGCGCCCCGCGACGGCGCTGTCGCGAGGGTTGGTGCCCGTCCAGGTGGCATCGGTGATCCCCGACTTGCGCTGTGCATCCAGAAGGAATCTCATGTCCACCAACCCTGTCCAGCTGCCTCCTCCGCAGACCCGTGCCCGTGAACGCGAGAATCGGCAGTTTGCCGAAGAGTTGCGCAGTCGTCCTGGGCGGTGGGCGATGTACCCGTGGCCGACGCGATACCCGCACTCCACCAAACATCGTCTCCGCACCGGAATGGCGGCCGCGTTCGGTCCGGGCTTCGAGTCGGAGGTGCGCGCAGGAGTCGTGTATGTCCGATACAACCCGCAGCAACCCGCGGCGGCGCAGGATCTGATCGCCTAGTCAAGAAGGTCATATGTACACCGAACATCTCACCTCCGAGCGTCGCGCCGCTGTCATGGCGGCCCTCGAGGTCGTCCCAACGCTGTTGGCGGAACTCGATATCACTCTCAGTCGCACAGACGCCATCACCTCCGCGGGTTCGCTGGGGTATGTGCGCACGACGAGAGCTGAGCAGGTCCTGCCGTTCAATAGCGGTGCCGCGAAAGCGCACCGAGACATCGCGGGGGTGCTGACCAACTATGCCGCGAAGGTCTCGGCTGCCATCGCGCAGCGTGCTCCGGTCACCGCGATAGAGCAGTGCCAGTTCCTCATCCGTCACCTGCCCCCGATTCCCGATGACTCGGATGCCCTCGTCGGATTGGATGCCGCATTGTCCAGGGCTATTCGGTTGGGATATCGCACGATCGACCGCCCGGAATCTCGTGTCGGTGTTGGCAACTGTGAGTGCGGCCGGGGACTCTCCGCCCAGTCCGATGCCGACCTCGTCCGATGCGAGGGCTGCGGGACCGTCGTCGCGGTGCGGCGTCGCCGCCGTGAAATGATGGACCAGGCCTACGAAATCATGGGTACGGCGGCTCAACTCGCGAGGCTGCTGTCCGACAGCTCCGGTGACCGCATCTCCGCCGAGCGGATCAGGCAGTGGGCCCGTCGAGGCAAGCTGACTGGCCATGTAGTAGGAAACGGCACCGTGTACCGGCTGGGCGACGTGATCGAACTCTGTGCGCTGCCGCAGGGGGACCATCGCCGATCGGCCTGATTCGCAACAGATTTCAGGGAACATCTGTCATTGGGACTACCGAAATTGTCTGAGGACCTCGGGCAGCTTCCGGTATGCCGGCAGCGGCGCGGAGTTGGTCCAGATGCAGCTGACCGGCAGCGGGTACTTCGCGTCTGCATACCAGTCGAGACGATTCAGGATGTCCGGGGGCAGCACTCGCCGTTCCGTGCGCGACAGGTGGTGGAGTCGATAGCGCACCGTATCGGGATTCACCTGGAGCCAGTCGGCAACGTCCTTGACGCTGATATAACGCGCGAGTGCATCTCTGAGATCCGCGATAGGTATCAGGTTGCGACACGCCAGCTCGTAAACGCGGAGTTCCACCCTCTGACGAGATTCGCGGCCGGCACGTGCTTTTCGGACTGTCTCCGAGTGCTCCAGTTGCGCGTGCGCGAGCGCGTGGGCGAGTGCTTCTCGACGATCCACTGGGGTCAGGTCCGCGGTGACTAGTATCGCCCGGAACTCGGGTTGCCAGATGACGATCGGTGCTGCGAAGCCGGCATGGCCGATCGTGACGTCAAGTTTCGCCGCCTGGACGCGCGCGTCGTACCGGTTGCTGGCCCTGCGGCTGGCCATTGTTGCTGACACCTCGTTCGAAATTGGATCTATGGAGACCTCATGGGTTGCTGGATTCGTGCGTATGTTGCCGCCGTTACCTCAGAGTGGCCAGGAACTCGTCGTACAGGCGCTTGTCGTCCTCGTTCAGGTCGGACAAATCACCGGCCCTTGGGGGGATGCCGTTTGATCGCCCGTGGTAGCCGGCCGTACCTACCAGTCCCGAATCCAAGGTCGAGGTGATGTCACCATCGAACTCGTCGGGGGTCTGCGGGTCCAACTCGTATGTCATAGTTGCGAGATTACCGTTCACCCCTGCGGCGCGAGCACGGGCCGGGTTGCCCTGCAGCCGGGTCGCAGGTTGACGGATCCGGCCAAGGGCCGTCCGTCCCCTGCGATCGGGGCGGTGTGACCGGTAGATGTCAAGTCAAATGAGACGTGTCCAGCCAATTTTGTTGCTGGAGTTCTTACCTCGCGTGTGGCGGGGTCGTTGATGGTGACGCGTGCGGGCGGTGTGGGTGCCTGCGGGCGTCGGTGGAACCGCTCGGGGTGGGCGGCGTAGGCCGCGTCCAGGGTCCGCTGACGAGCGTGCTGGATTCCGTCGGCGGTGCCGTAGTGGACGCTGGCGCGGGTGCAGCCCGATGCCGCTGTGGCGGTGCTCGTGGTTGTACCAGCTGGTGAAGGCATGCATCCATGCTCGCGCCTCGCCGATGGACGCGAACCGCTCTGGGTAGTCGGGCATGTACTTCATCGTCTTGAACTGCACCTCGCTGAACGGATTGTCGTTGCTGGTGCGGGGCCGGTTGTGGGACCGGCGCACGTCGAGGTCGACCAGCAGCGAGGCCAGCGGCCTGGAGGTCATCGCCGCCCCGCCGTCGGCGTGCAGGTGACCCGGCGCAGTGCCTTGCTCGGCGACGATGTCCGCGACCAGTTAGGCGGCCAGGTCACCGTCCTCGACGGCCTCGATGCGCCAGCCGAGCACGTAGCGGGAGTAGATGTCGATGACGACGTAGGCGTGGTACCAGATCCCCTTGGACGGCCCACGCATCTTGGTGATGTCCCACGACCACATGGCATTCGGGCCGGTCGCGACCAGTTCCGGGATTGCCCGCGGCGGCCAGGACGCGGTACATCGTCCGGGCCGAACAGTAGTAGCGGCCCTCGTCAAGCTCACGCGCCCAGACCTGGTTCACGCTCTGTCGCGGTGAGCTCGCCCGGGTGCTGTGGCCTGCGTCGCGGGCCCAGCATCGACGGCTTCGGGTTGGCCTGCCGGTGATGGGTGGCCCGCGAACGGCCCACCAGCCGGCACGCGGTCACCGCACCCACCAGCGAGAGGAGGTCCTCGACGGTTTCTGCCTGCCAGGCCTGGTACGCGGTCCGGCTCATCGCTAAAACTCGGCCAGGTCCTGCGTCTCACAGGAGTCTGTCGGATAGGGAACTCGTTAGTCTCCAGACTCACCGGGACGATTCAAAATGGCTATTTACCTGGGGTGTTGGCCAGTTTTCCCGGATTCGTCACGGACCCGCTGATAGGCTTGGGCCGTCGGATTGTTGTGGATGCAGATCTGTTGTATAGCAACATATTTCGATGTCATTTCCGTCATACGATGTTTGTGCCGTTGTCTGCCAACATCATTCGCTTCCTTGGCTCGTCCTCCACCGAGTCGGCGCCACTTTCCTGGCCGGCCCGCGGAGTCACGCCCTCTTCCACACGTTCAGTGCTGCAGGGCCACTGAATGTCCCTGCAAACGAATACACACAGCAAAGGAAATACCCGATGTCTTGGACCGGAGACCCGATCTGGCTGGCTGACGTGCTGCGCGCGGCCGGCCTGCGGGTGATCGAGCACGAAGGCTGGCGTGACCGGGGCCACGGCGACTTCCGCGACCTGCGCGGCGTGCTGTGCCACCACACCGCCGGCGGCGGCACCGAGGACTGGCGCATCGTCCAGTACGGCCGCCCCGACCTGGACGGCCCCCTCGCCCAGCTGGTGCTGGAACGTGACGGCACCTTCCGCGTCATCGCCGCGGGCGTCTGCTGGCACGCCGGCCGCGGCTCCTGGCCTGGCTGGCCCACCGACAACGCCAACTACCACGTGATCGGCATCGAGGCCGTCTCCCGCGGCGACGGAACCGACTGGACCCCAGCCCAGCTCGACGCTTACAAACGCGGCTGCGCCGCCATTCTGGGACGCATCGGCCGCACCGCCGATGACTGCGTAGCCCACCGGGAGTACAGCCGAGAGGGAAAAATCGACCCTGCCGGCATCGACATGAACGAATTCCGCCGCGACGTAGCGGCCTTCCTTGAGAGAAAGGACGCGCCGATGAGCGCCTCAGAAGTCACCCAGCTCCAGGACTTCATCACCAAGTTCTGCGGCCCGATTAGTAGCGATGTCAAGGACATCCGCGAACAGCTCTGCGGCCTGGGCCAACGTGACCTGGGCCAGTACGCCGGCTGGCCGCAGCTCGGCGGCCACACCCTTGTCGACGCCCTCGCTGACGTCATCGGCCGGTTGGACAAGTTCGAAAGCCGCTTCATCCCGCCCGCCCCCTAACCCCCACGCGCCCCGCCCCGCGCGACATCGCCCAAAGCTCCGCTGAACAGCCGCCGGGCCTGGCGTCCGCTCAGGCCTGCCCCGTTGCGCATCCGTCTCCCGTGCAAGTCCACGGTCGCAGACGCCGCCGCCCGGGGGCGCCCAGGTAACCCGCCCTCGGGCCGGCACATGCCCCGGGGCGGGACTACTCCTCTTTCTGATCCGACTCCCTGCTGAGGGATCTTGTGCCGGATCGATCCCGCCAGACGCTTCGCCGCATGATCGCCGTCATCTCGGAGTTCGGTGAATTGCTCTGTGGTCGCGTCCTCGCGCAGGAAACAGCGAGAACCCTCATGTCTCCGGAACCAGTAACTCCTGGAAGCCGACCGGCCCATCCGCACCCGGCCCCAGCAAACCAGCGAATGTCAATCCATACGACATGATCGGTGTCGGTCCGGACGGAAAGCCATTTCCGGATAGGGGTGAACCGCCCCGGCGAGTCCGGAGACCTACTGAGTTCGTGATTGCGGTAGTGGAGGGCCTCGAACTCGACTGGCCAAGGACGCATCCTCACCAGTCAGAAGTCAACCAAAACCCGGGCAATCCCGCTGGGCACAGACCGGCCACGCGGCCTGCCGAAGCAGGTTGCCGAAACAGTACTCTACCTGCACTGTTGGTCGCTTTCCATAGGGCTGTCACAAAACACGCGATGGGCTGATGCCCTCGGTGTGAGGTGGTCCGTGGTGGCCGATCGAGATTCGAGAACACTTCGACTGGTCATGAATCACATTGCCCAAGCAGTGTTTCCGACGCAGGCTGCTTGGGCCTTTTCATGTCCTCTCTTCGCTTCCGGCCTGGCGTGTTCGGGCGAAACGGCCTTGGCTGCCAACCCATTTCACTCCTTTGAGCACACCGCGGTCCACATGACCGACATCCCATCGACTCCGCACCGGTAGATACCCCTTCGGTCGGGTACCGCGCTTTCCTCTTCCGCCCTCCCTTCTTCGGCCGCTCCCCACCTTGGGGTGCGGCCTCTTTCATGAAACACCGAGGTACTCCCATGGCACCCAACCCTCCAGTTTATGGCCCGACTCTCGCCGAGAGTCGGGGCCTGCCCCGAGACACACCCATGGCACCCAACCCTCCAGTTTATGGCCCGACTCTCGCCGAGAGTCGGGGCAAGCCCCGAACCCCTGTGCCCGCCACCCCGGCGCCTCTTACCGAAGAGCAGCAGAACTTGGCGGATCTGATGTTGGTGCAGGGACCGGCGAGCCAACCGCAGCAGCCGCCGCCGGCCGGTGGTACGGAGGACTTGCTGGCGTATATGCAGGACGAGACACCCACAGGCCAGCCGGTGACCTTGCCCAGCGGCACCACTGTCCAGACAGATCAGGCCAGGATGGTGAACGGACTGATCGGAGAGACGACCACGGTCGCCCTTCCCAACGGGAGCCCAAGGGTGGTGTCCACTCCCGGGTTGGCGATCTCACCCGAGCAGATGGCGGGGCTGTTCGCCACGGACGCGGCGTACACGCCCGCCGACCGCGACCGGGATCTGGCCTTGCTCAACGGTCCTCGTGTGCAGGGCCCGTACACCGAGGCCGGTTTGGCGGCGGAGGCAGCCGCCCGCCAGGACGCGACCGCACGATTGAACGCGCACTGGGACCAATCCGCGCTGCCTGCCTTCGCTGACGGCAGCATCGTGATGCCCAGGCTCGACTACAGCGCGGCGCAGCTGGCGAACGACCTGAGTTTGGCCTCGACTACAGGCAATTTGGACGAGCGCAGCACTCAGTTGCGTAGTGATGCCCAGCACCGGCTCGAGAAGAATGCCTATACCAAGAAGCAACAGGACGACGATCAGATCGCGGCGCAGATCCTATGCCTGCCGGTCGACGACCCGAAGATCAAAGGTCTACTCGCACAGGGCCTGAGCCCTGCTCAGGCACAGAATGAGATCTTACAAAAGTCCCTTGACGCCCGTAGTCGACTCGCCCGCGCCGAGATCGGGCTCCTGTCTCCTCAACAGGCCAAGCAACTCGAGAACACACCCAGGATGTATTCGGCCGACCCGAACACATCACTGACCCCCGACGACACCCCGTACGAGCCGAAACTCGGTGAGTCCTCCAAGCGGGGTCAAAGGGGGGAAGATTTCCGCAACCTGGCCGGTGAGTTCACCGGCCTGAAAGACTTCGCCGAGGGTATCGAGGACGGCAATTGGGGACAAGCCGTCTGGGGCGGCACGATGACCGCTCTGACCTTCGTCCCGGGTGTCGGCACCCTGATCGGGCGCGGGATCGGCAAGGTAGCCGGCAAGGTAGGCGCCGGTGTCGTGAAGTGGGCCGAAAAGGGACTCGAGGCCGCACCCGAGGCGCTGACAGTCGCGGAAGCCGAGGTTGCCGCACAAGCGACCATCGGGCTTTCCCAGTTTCCCATCAGAGCGTTACCCGGTGTGGCACAGGCGATCCCGGACGTACCTACGCCCTTCCTCGCCGACGGTGCAGCAGTTGGTTCTCGCCCCAGCATCGTGGACTACCCGAAACCCGAGGAGCTGCCCTGGCACACCCCCGGCATCGAGGCCCCCGTGGCGGTCGCGCCACCACGCACCATCCCACCCGTCCGTGGTCCCGGCCCTGTCCGTGGTCCCGGCCTCAGGAATCCCCTAGCCGACGAGTGGGATGGCCTCGGCATGCTCGATGTAGGGCCGAACCCGGGTCGTTCCATAATTCCGAGACGAAGCCCCGGCCAGCACGGAAATGGCGGCGGCGCGGAGGCGAAGGCGCCGGGGCTGAAGAAGCCCTCCGGCAATCCGGAATCGAAGACGAAGAGCTACGTCGACGACCAGATGAGCCTCTACCACACCACCAACGGGGCCAGTGGTAAACAACAGGCACTCTCTAAGGAGGCGGTTGAGGAAATCGATTCGCAACTGTCCGTTATTGAGCTCGAAGAGGATCGATTCGCGAGCCTCAAGGGCAGTGAATCGAATTTCTATGAGAAACTCCATATTAAGCAGGTTGCTGACGGGCTCGGAATCAAACTGGGAGGCGGTAAACAACTCGAAGGACTCATCAAACGACAAGACCTGGACGACATCCTGGAAGGGCTTAAGAACTCCGGGGTTAGCGACGCGGACCGGGTTCATCTAGAGAATTTGGTCGAAACACGGATCGATTCCTATAACGCTCTCACCGGTGAGAAGGCGGAACTGGGCATGATCGGTGGTCGTGACGGCCTGCCCGCTGAGGCGAAGAGGAACATTCTGATCGGTGGTGAGCGTCCTCCGGCCCGCAAACCTGGTGAGCCCAAACCCAGGGAGCAGGGCCGGGTCGATATCGCCGCCGCCGACATGAGTGACCCGAACAACCTCACCCTCTACATCATCGAAGCCAAGGGCGGCAAACCCGGAGCCTTGAAGATGGGGCGAAGGAAGGTCGTGATCGACGGCAAGGAAAAGTGGGTCGGGCAGGGCACCAAGGAATACCTCGACGACATCCTCGCCAACGACCCCGACCTGGCCGCCAAACTCAACACCCCCGAATATGCCGCCCTTGCCGACGCGCTACGAGAAGGCCGTGCCAACGTCGTCTACAAGGTCAGAAAGACCGACACGAACGGCAACGTGTGGGAATGGGACGCCGCACTGGACCCGAACACGAAATACCGGATCCCCGCACCAGCGGCGGCATCACCGCTCGGCCTCAGGCCGGTCGCGTCCCCCGTTCCTTTCGCGGGTCCGGTGCACCAGGTGTCTGGATCACCCGGGGGCGGTGGCGGGTCGCCGTTCGACGGCCTGGTGAAACCCGCAGCCGATTTCCTCAGCGGTCTGTCGATGCTCGCGTTGCCTGCCCTCGCGTCGATCCCAGCGATATACCAGACCCTGTTCCAGCCCTCACCCGTCGACGAAAGCCTCAACGTCACCATCACCACCCGCCCCGACACCTCAGCGTGGTCGCCGGAAGATCTTCGGGTCTGGGGCACCGCGGCCCACCTGTAACCACACCGATCGAAGGGTAGATTCCTGATCATGCACGCCGACATCGAAGGCGCGGTCCGGACCGCGCGCCTGGCAGCCCATTTCGACTGGACCTGGGACTCCGAGGACCTCGAACGCTTCTGCGCCGCCGCGGGCTGGCAGGCAGAGCGCTTCTCCGACAACGCAGCCACTCTCACGACGAACCTCGACATCAACCGTCGCAGCGGCGACGCGTCACTGATTTGGGGACCCCTCCAAATCATACGGTTGTGGGTGACCGACGTAGCCGACCCTGGTACGAGGATGCCGGAGGTGATGGCGGAGCTACTGGGTGAGTTGAGCGTGCCGATGGCCGCGGAATTCGGGGAGGGAACCCCCGTTACCTCCGGTATCGTCAAGAAACTTCGTTGGGATCTGCCGAACGTGGTGATCATCCTCTCGGCGGGGCTCGGGTCCGTCGCCATGCGCCTCGTCAGTCCCAAGCACCAAGCATGGACCGACGAACCCGAAGATGAATGGGACGACGACGAGGACGAGGACGACGACGACTGATCGTCGAGCGCGTCGATCAAGCACCTCGATCCCTGCACGCCGATATCGACGGCTGCTGACTGGGTATACCTGGGCGAGTTCAACTGGTCGATGCAACACCCGGTACTGACGGCCTGGGGTGCGACCGGTCCCGGGAAACCTCCTGATCGGATCGATGCCCAGTCGGGAGCGGAACCCGGGGTGTGACACGTTGTTCTGCGAAATCGAGTACCGATGGCTCCTCGAGCACGGCGACCGGCCGTTCACGATCGCGGTGGATGCTCGGCTCGATCGCAATCCGGGTGCGAACACGACTCGTACCGAGACTTGAGACGCACGTCCATGTCCACGGGGATGTTCACTAGATCGGCTCGACGCCGAACTCCTCCCTGTGGCTGTCGATGTAGTCGGCGATCACTTGCGTTGGCGGTCGAGCTCCGCCGCGAAGAAGGTCGATGCAGACTTCAGGAGCTCGTTGGCCGCTCGAGTTCTCGATTCTCACTTGCGCAACTCGGCCGCAGCGGCGGAGGTCACGCCGGCGCGTTGCCCCGAATCGGCCTGCGCCTTTCGGATCCAGTTGTGGAACGTCTGAGCACTACCTATCCCGAACTTGCCTGCGACGGACTCGATTGCCGCCCACTCCGAGCCGTGTTCGTGGCGGATCTCGGCGGCCATCCAAGGAATGAAGCCTCCGCAAACCGCGGGGTGGTTCAAACCACTATTTACCTGCACTGTTGGTCGCTTTTCGGCGAGTTGTCACATACCCCGTTGTAGGCTTGAGCCACAGGCAAGAAACGAATCGGAACTCCTTCCAAAGTTTCTCACCTCTCGATTACAACAATCTCGACGGGGCTGATAGCCCGTCACTCCAAGCCCATGCGGCTCGCCCCCGAACAACTATCTGGTTGAAAAGCGGGTTGAGAGCGTTCCGCATGCCCCGCCCCTTGCGCGCCCGTCTCCCGCGGGTGTTCCGCGGTCGCAGACGTCGTCGCAGCGCAGGGGCGTCATAGTCCCGCCCCCGGAGCATTCCCCTCGACTCCGGGGGCGGGACTTCTCCAACTCATCGAATGGATTCCCGCACAGGGAGTTCCGCAACACAGAAAGGTCGACGGCGTGATCACTGTTCTGACGTGTCGCGGCACCGGAGAGCGTGCGAGGCGCACCGGTGAATATGCTCTCGTGCGTCACGCGCCGGCTCGACAGCAGCAAGTGCCTGATCGGCCCCGACGTCCACTACCCGGCCAGTGTCGGTCCCTCCAATCCGCAGAACCTCTTTGCCGGTTGCTCCGAGGAACAGTCGGTCGCGATGGGGCGCTCGGGCGCTGGTCGCGGAAATCCGCGCTACCCCGAACCGTGTGGGGATCCTCGGATACAAGTAGCCCACGTCGCCGATGGAATCAACTGCTGCCCTGCCGATTCGCCGCTTCCCACGCTTGCCGACACCATGTCGGCTTTCAGCTTCGCCGCCCTGGGCGGGTGGGGGAGCGCACTGGCCGAACATATCCGCGGCAACCGCTGGCAGCTGAACCACCGGGACCGGTGGCGTGACCCGATCCACCACTGGCAGTTGTGATCTCAGGCCGCCGCGCTGATGGACGGTTACGTCCGCGGCGGCGCCCACAACGTCAGATACCGAACCGATGGTTACTGCGACCGGCTCGCCGTGCTGCTCAATGCGCACCGACCCGCGGTCACCGCCTAGAACCAAATGGATGGTCGACAATGTCTTTCGAAGATGTACGAGATGACGCACAGTTCGTGCGTTTCGCCGACGGCGAATGGGAAGGCCGCCGCACAGGCTATGACGATGGCGCACTGTCGGTCTCACAACCCGGCCGACCGCTTCCCTTCCTGCAGTGGGCGTCGCTTGCCCGCAGTGCGCTGAAGGGCCCGACCAAGGCAATGGTCAATGTGAAGGCCTACGCTTCCGGTGGCGAAGTGGAGGATGAACACGGTCCCACCGACGCCGGCGGCTTCCTCTCCACGGCTCCGGTCGGCTCGCTGTTCCCTTTCCTGCAGTGGCACAACTGGTACGACATCTACAAGGGCACGCGGGACGAAGTCGTCTCCGCAGGTGGCGAAGCCGCCATCACGGCTATGGTCGGCGCCGTCACCGGCCCGGCCGGAGCCGCTGCCGCGGGCGCGGCCACGGCGTTGACCAGCACGGTCAGCACCGTGGTGCAGACCCTGTCCTCAGCATCGCGGAACCGCCGCCAGAACACCCCGAAGCTGGCGCAGCCCCAATGGCGCACCCCCAAAGGGCGTATGAGACCGGAGATCGACCGGAGTACCACCATCAACGTGATCAAGACCGCCCCCCACAGTGCGACTTTCACCAACGACCCGTTGCGCGACCGACTCGCAACCTATCTGAGCCACGTGCGCTGAAGCGCTCCCGCTCGCAAGAGTGAAAGGGGGTGATGAGAAATGCTCGGTGCCGTCGTCGATGTCCTCAGAATTGTCAGCGTGATCCTTCCGCTGTTGCTTCCGCTTCTCGGTATTTAACACGCAGTGCCAGAACGGGGTTCGTGGAACCCCCGCTGGGTCCAAGAGCGCAGTCGATGCCTCCGGACCGAATCCGAACCATTCGCTTCCACGGATCACCCGTGAACCCAACATTTGGAGAATCTCGTGCCCAGTTCCGATGATCCCAGTGGTCTCGCCGAACGCATCCAGACCGACGTGCAGGCCGTGGTCGCGCGACTCGCGACGTTGAAGGCCGATGTCAATGTGCTGTCCAACCTCGCCCAGGGTGTCGCGATGACAGTGGCCGCGGCCATTCCGCCGCCGGAGACGTCCGAGGGTGCCCCCGAGGGCGCGCTCGGCGCCGAGGTGACAGTCGGCCCGGCACCGGAAGCAGCGTGATGCCGACCTATCCCGCACCGGGGGAGTTCCCCGACTTCGAGCAGTTCATGGTCGACCTGTTCACCCCGACCGCGACCACCGTCACCACCTTGCCCGCCACCTCGGCGGACCTGCAGTCCAACCTGCCCTTGATCTGGGTGCGGACCACCGGGGGAACGCTCGACATCAATGCGATCACCTACAAGGCGAAAGTAAGCGTGGTGGCCTTCGGTGCCACTCGCGCTCAGGCGCAGCAGCTTTCGGTGCAGATCCGAACGGCGATGCTCGATGCCCCGGCCAACCGGGTCAACGGTGTGCTCGTCGATTACACCGAGGAGATCGCGGCGGAGGAACCGAAGTTCCATCCGCCGATCCTGCGTCGCAGCCGCGGTCTCACCGAGGTGCCCGACCTCGACCCGCTCAACCAGATGGTCGAGGTCGCGTTCTCGATCGAAGCTCGCCGCCAGTAGGCGGTGGGTGAATCCCGTCCTTGACGGGGCTTTCACCGGCGCCACTCGGTGCCGATTCCTGTTAACCATGCCCGCATCCGCGGGCGCTCGAATGGAGACACATGCCTGCCACCAACCTCACCGCGCTGAAGAACGCGCAGCGGTCGCTGCTGCTCAAGCCGCTCGACGCGGCCGTTTTCATCGCACCGCACTACACCGCGGCGCCGTCCGCGCTGACCGACGCCTCCGGTGCCCTGCAGACGCTGCCGCCGGCCTACCAGCCTGTCGGCCTGATCGACAAGAAGACCGGTGTGGCCTTCGCTCGTGGCATCACCGCCGCGCCGATCGAGTCCTACGGTGAACTGCAGCCGGTGCGCAACGACGTCACCAGCGATATCACCACCATCGAGTTCCAGCCGCAGCAGACGACCGCGCTGACGCTGAACCTGGCCACTGGCACCGCGCTGTCGGCGATCAAGGCCAATGCCGCCTCCGGTGAAGTGTTCTTCGCCCAGCCGACCTCGGAAGAGATCACCTACTACTCGGCGATCATCATCGGCAAGGACGGCAACGACGCCAACCCGATCTACGTCTACAAGGTGCTGCCGAAGGTCGCGGTCAGCAAGTACGGCGGCGAGCAGTGGAACCCCACCGAGGTCCTCGCCCAGAAGCTGACCATGGTCGCCTTCAAGGACGATACCGCCGGCTACGCCATCGCCCATGGCTTCGGCGGCTCGGGCTGGAAGAAGATCCTGACCCAGACCAACATCCCGAACGCTGCGTAAAGCACCCCCAACCGTCTCCTGACGGTTTCTCGATCTCCCAGGTCTACGGACTTGGGCGTGGGGCGTGTCATGTGTCTCCGGTCATGGCACGCCCCACTCATTCCTTATCCATTCTTGCCGGAGAAGAAAGCGGGTCCACCGTGTCCGCCATCCCCACCGAGTACCCCGTCACCATGACCGACGGCGTCGACGACTACCTCGTTGCCAACGCGACCGAATACGTCACCGCGGTCTTCAAGCTCGGCCACGCCGAGAAGGCCGAGGTCGAAGCCGTCGACAAGCCGGCCAGTGGCCGTGCCTCGAAGTCCCAGTAACACAACATAACCCGGAGAAGTAGCATCATGGCATCCACACCCGAAGCGGCCGACCAGGCCGAGGTCGGCGGTCGTTTCTACGAGCTGCAGCAAGAGCTCGCCGCGCGCCGACGCGCGCCCTACCGCCTGACCGACGACATCGCGATCGCACCGGTCACCCGCAGCCAGGTCCTGGCCTTGCGCGGGACCGCCAGCGATGACGAACAGATGGTCATCGTGCTGGGCGACCAGTACGAAGCCGTCGAAGAACTGTTCGCCGATCGGCCGCTCGACGAGTGGTTCGCCTTCCAGAAGGACCTTTACGCCCACCTCTTCGGCCAGGGTTCCTCGGAGCTGCCGGGGGGATCGCAGGGCTCGTAGAGTTCTGGGAACGTTTCGGTGCCGCGCTCGACTACGACTTGCTCGAGCGCGGCATCGACATCCGGGAATGCTTCGGGCCCCACACCATTCGCAACCGTGATTGGCGCACGATCTGGTCCCTCAAGGACAGACTGCCGCACGGTTCACAATATCGCTCGGCGCTGGCGATGGATCGCGAGCTGGCCGAGCAGATGCTCGCCGCTGAACAAGCCGAGGCCGAACTCGACCTGTACGAAGAGAAGACCGAACCCGCCGGCCCGGCTCCGGAGGGGTACACCATCGACAGCTATCTGCTGCTGTCGATCATCGACGCACTCCAGGGCGTGCAGGCCGCGGTGATCGCCGCCGCCGGTGGCGATCCGCCCCGGATGACGCCGATGCCCCGACCGGTCACCGCGGTGGACATCGTCCGCGACGCACAACGAGACGAGTCGATGCAAGGCCTCATCGACCAGTTCACCGGATCCACCTGGGAGGACGAATGATCTATTCCGCAACGCTGCCGGCCCAAGCCGCCGGCGCGGCCGACACCACGACCCTGGCCGGGGTCTATTCCCCGGCCTTCTACAGCGGCGACACCGTCACCGACGTCCAGCTCGTCGCACCGCCGGGGTTTGCCACTGTCACCGGCGCCGCGACCAACAACGCCACCATCTCTGTCCGCCAGCTCCGCGATGGCGCTGTGCTGCAGACCTTTGCGAGCCTCACGCTGACCGCCGACCTGAATCTGGCCGCGGAAATCCCCGTCACCATTCCGCTCACCGCGCAACCGGTACTGCGCTCCGGCGACGTGCTGGACGTGCGACTGCACCAGAACGGCACGGGGCTGGCCATCGACAATGGGCTGTTCGTGTCGGTCTTCGTGAGCTGACGCGCAGACGATGGCAAACGAATCGATATGACTATGAACGAAAGTAGTGACGCGAGCAGGAGGCTGCAGAGCTTCTTGCGACAGAGCGGAAATGTGCCCGCTTACGCCACCGGCGGCGATATCAAGGGGCCGGGATCGTCGATCGGCGACAAGATTCCGGCCTACCTTTCCGACGGTGAATTCGTGATGAACGCACGATCGACCGCGGCAAACCGCCCGTTCCTGCAGGCGTTGAACGCCGATCCGTCCTTCTTGCAGAAGATGTTGGCGGCGCGTTCGCCGGGCGGGGGATCCGGCGGCGGTAGCGGCCCGGCCCAGCCGGCTCCCGGCGGGCAGCCGGCGACGGTGAATATCTCGATGTCGAGCAATGAAGACATCATCGGAAGACTGAAAATTCTTGCGGCGCAATGGGAATTGTCTCATTAGTCGCCGCGGCAATGATATGGATTGAGGTGAATCTGTGGCGTCCAATGCTGCGATGATCACGGTGACCGGAGTCGATGGTTCACGATGGACCATCGCCGGTCAGGGGAGTGGTCGTGAGGGTGTAGAGCTGGCTACGTCGCCGACCGGGTTGTACGACGCGCCGGTGACGACGATTTGGAATCAGTCGGCGTTTCAGGCCGGTTCTTCGTTCGGTGGTTACCGGACGAACAAGCGCGATGTCGTATTCGCGGTCAATGTCTCTCAGACCGCCGGTAGTTCGTGGGAGGCGGTGGACTCCGCGTGGCGCAAGGCCTGGGCCTACGATCGCGACGCGACGTTGACGATCACGACCGATTTCGGCACGCGAACGCTGAAACTGCGGATGTCGGAGCAGCCGGACTTCAAGCCGGACAAGGATCCGCATCTGAAGTCGATCGGCAAGGTCGTCATGACCTGTACAGCGGGCAATCCGTGGTGGGTCGAGTCCGATGTGACCGGGGCCTGGACCTCCACGACCGATACCACCGGCGCGGGCAAGAGCCAGTCCGGCACGATCACCATCGCCAACCCGACCGATCAGCCGATGTGGCTCAAGTGGGTGTGTTCGGCGCCGGGTAAGTGGACACTGCCGGACTTCTCGTGGGGTGCGGTCGATCGCGACGGCGCGCGGGTGATCACCTTGCCGCTGACCGCCGCGGGCAAGGATCTGACGGTCGACACCGACCCGATGGAAGAGATGATCGTCGCCAAGGACGGCTCCCAGGTCTGGGCGCTGATGAACGGCGTCAGCTTCCTCTATCCGGTGCCCCCGTACACGCCGGCCACCGCGGTCCCGGTTTCGGTGAGTGGTGCGCCGACCGGCGCGTCGGTGCTGGTGGTGCAGCCGCGTAACTGGTCGCGCCCGTGGGGGCTGCAGTGACTTCGGTGCTGGACCTCCCCGCGATCTACGCGGATGCGCAATCGGCCAAGACGGTGCGCAAGCAGCAGCGGTTCTCGCGGCCTCTGATCCGCCTGTGGGATGGCGACTGGAACCTGCGCGGTGTGTGCGGCGCGGAGATCAGCGCTGATTTCCGCTGGATTCTGAACCAGGCCGGCACCGGTCTGCTGGTGCTGCCCTACGACTACTACTTGGCGAAGTGGGCGGTTGATATCAATGGCCGCACCAAGAAGAACGTGCACATCACGGTCGACAAGGATGGCGCGCGCTGGGACGGGCGGCTGGAGAAGGCTGTCATCAAGACCGACGGGCAGGGTGTCACCACCGTCGAGCTACTGTTCATGCACTCGTACCAGGATCTCAAGCACATCTACTGCTGGTCGAATCCGTTTCTGCCGGAACAGGTTCAGTTCCCGCGGCAGTTCCTGCTTGCGGGGCCCAGCGTCTGGGTGCTCAAGACCGCGTTGCATTTGAATCTGCTCCGCCTGCAAGGCGGGCTGTGGACGTTGCCCGACGATCCGATGGATCCCAGTCAGTGGGGCAGCCTTGATCAGTCCACGTGGGGTGTCGTGGTGAAACCTGGCGAGTTCCGATCTGATACGTCGATGTGGACGATCTTCGGCTCTCGCTTCCAGAACTTCCACGAAGCCTCGGCGGGCACCCTGGAAACGGCTCAGCTGGCGATCGTCACGCGGCGCTGGTTGCAGGGTGATCCGCCACCGTGGCCGGGCGCGCAGGTCCGGCACGGCTGCCTGGTTGTCGACATCGTCGACAAGTCCGGCTTCTGGACCGGTACGAGCACCGGCGGCGACATGTGGGATGGGCTCGAGCGCACCAAGCAGGTGTACGACAACACCATGCTCGACTACAGCCCAAGTGTGCTGCCGGATCAGAATGTGCCTGAGCTGTACAAGAATCCGGGCTGGATGGGCACGCTCCCGTCGAATCCGTGGGTGGTCTACCGGCAGAACGACAACACGGGCATCCAGACCTCACAGTTCATCGTCAACCCCTCATCGGCGGTGCAGGTTCTCACCGGCGGTCACTCGATGCCCGGTGTGAACGAGGCGATCTCCTCGGCGATCCAGGTGGTCGGCATGCTGGTCGCCGGCGCCCTCGGTGAGATTCCGTTCGGTGGTTCCATCGCCGGTGGTGTGGTGAACGCCTCCACGGCGGTGGCGAACACGATCGCGACGTCGCTGTTGTCGGACACGCTGATGGCCTGGCAGAAACACAAGTCGGGACAGCGCGTCCGGGACGCGGGCTGGTCGCACTACTGGGAGCACTTCGAAAACAGTGCCGACCGGGCCTACACCCTCGGCGCGTTGCTGACCCTGGGTGAGGGTATGTGGAAGACCCGCCAGCACTTCACCCACAAGTTCATCGTCGCCAACGGCGAGCCGTATCTGATCGGCGACCAGGGTCAGGGGCACTTCTTCCTCGGCGATCGTGTCGGTTCCACCGTCAAGGGCATGCCCGAAGGCTCGGTGTACGTCGACCAGGTCACCGAACTCGAACTGGCTTGGTCGCGGACCGCGAGCCCGGCCTGGCAGGTCACCGTTGGCTCGGAACGTGACCACGACATGCCCTTCGCCAAGTCCATGCGCGTGGTCGCCGACATCGTCGACGACATCCACGCACTGGCCGTCCAGATGTAGTTCCGCCCGCCGAATCCCTATCGAAACCCACCGGAGAGAACATGTCCATCCCTTCCCTCGAGCAGTGCAACCCCGACGATCCCAGCGAGGCCTTCGTATGGGCGCTGGTCGGCCTACCCGGACCCCAGAACTCACCACTTCTCGTGCACCCCGACGTATTGCGGCAGTGGTCGAAACACTTGTGGGACCTAGGATTTCGTCATTACGCCGGCGAGCAGACCAAGGAATATCACCCGCCCGCGCGCGGTCTCTCGCATTGGCTCAACGGCGCCGGCCAATGGGCGGAGAAGGGCGCGCCGTGTCCGCCGGAGAGTTCGGTACCGGATGTCACCGAGCTGACGCCGGACGAAAGGGCTCACCTGGTAGAGCAGCTCAGGGAATCCGGTGAACTCAAGCACCTGGTGGACCCGCGTGATCTCGACCTGAACACCGCGAAAGTCGGTTCTGCCGAATAGTGCCCGGACGGCAGCTGATGACGAGCCCGAATGGACCCCTTCCCCTCGGTGCGCAAACCGGCGGCTCGATCCGGAATCTGCACAAGGTCAGCTGGGACTCGGCTCGGGCATCGATCCTGTCCAGATCAGGCCCGCCTCCAATTCACTTCTCGCGCCTTCCGGCGCAATTGTCTCCCTAGGAGTTGCTCATGGCTCAGAACGTTGGAGCTTTCGTCGCTCGCAACGCGAAAGCGGTGGTGTCGCTGATCGGCGGCATCATCAGCGTGCTCACCGTTTCGGTGGCATTGCTTCAGTACGCGCCGGCTTCCGCGGTCGGCGCGAGCGTTGCAGTGCTCACCGCACTCGAAGTGCTGCGCACCGTCAACGTGTGGATCGTCAAGAACGAGCCGGTGCTGGAAGCCGCTGCGGACGCTGCGGCCGAGCTGGTGGAATCGTTCACCGACATGGTCGGAGTCTCGGACTCCGACCATGTGGTGGCGGGACATACTTCCACGGGCGGTGCCCGATGACCAGCCCGGACCGGGCCGTACCGTCGGGCGCGTTAACCGGCGGCTCGATTCGCAACCTGCAGAAGGTCACCTGGGACTCGGCCCGGTCGCAGATCCTGTCCAGCGTCACAGCGTCGTTCGCCGGTGTGGGGGCGATCGGCTCGAATCTGAACTCGGCGACCAAGCTGGCGTTGAACGCTGCCACCGACGCGCAGTCCGGCGCCACCCAGGCGCAGGCGTCGGCTGTGGCCGTGCAAAAGACCACGACCGATAACGCCGCGTCCCTGGAGGGGCTGGTTGCCACTCAGTACGGCCAAGCCACGGGCGGTACAGCGTTCTCCGACGCATTCAACCGCAGTCAGTTGGGTCCGGACTACACCACATTCAAGACCGGCCCGGTGGCGGATCTGGTGGTCATCGACGGCCAGGTGCAACTCAATCGCTCCGGTGACAAGAACACCGGCGATGTTGTCGCCCTGTCCAAAACCGTGACGGGCACCGATGATCAGCGCGTGTCCGTGGTGGTCGGCCGGATTCAGGAGCACCACAGCGCCGCTGCCCGGATCATCGTCCGCTCCGCGACGGACCTGTCGACTTTCGTGTACGCGCATGTCTATCGAGACAGCGTTCATCTCGGCTGGGGCACGCGCAGTGGCAACACCACCGTGTACAACTTTTGGAAGTCGGGGGACACCGCGGTAGGTACCGGTGATACTGTCACCGTCGAAGCCGTGGGTCGCACCTACAAGGTCCTGGTGAACGGCGTTCTCGTCGCCGGTCACACGGATGGGGATACCGCCGACCCCCCCAAATCTCCGATCGGGGCGAACAACCGGTCCTTCGGCTTCGGCTGCCAGTACCGCTGGACCGGGCTGTTCGGATACTTCTCGTTCGCGATCAACGCGCTCACCGCGGCCGATCTCTCCTCGCCGCCGATCGTCGGCACCGGATGGTCGCTGTACCGCCTCAACCCCGAGAAGGCCACCCAGCCGGCCGGTGAAGCACGCTTGGCGGCAAACACTTTCGATACCCTCGGCCCCGCCAGAAACATCGCTGTACCCGATCTCGGACGCGGCCAGGTGCAGATCGAGAAATCGGGTTGGTACGCGATCACGACCGCATATGCCCTGTTTTCGTATACCGAAAGAGCGCGGGTCGGACTGTGGACCGCGCCGGCGCCCGGCGGAACCTGGTCGTTGGCGCGGGTCGGCGCTAGCACGTCCGAAAACGAAAGGTCCTACAGCTTCGGCAGCTCATTCACCGTCTTTCTGCAGCAGGGATCGGTGGTGGCGCCGGGCTACTACCTCAGTGGTGACAACGGGTTCGTCGGCACGGCAACCTATTTCGATGGCGCAATGCTGAGCTACTGATGGAGCATGACTGTGACCTCACCTGACAAATCGGTCCCCAGCGGCGCGTACGTGGGCGACGCGGCAGCCTCGAACAACATCGGCAACCTCCAGAAGCTGACCTGGGAGGGTGCCCGAGCGTCGATTGTTTCCGGTGTCATCGGCTCGTTCGCGGGCGTGACCGCCATCGGCGGCAACTGGAAGGCGATCACCGACAAATCCCAATCCGCCACCACAACAGCGCAAACGCGGTCCTCCGATGCCAACTCCACAGTCGCCAGTGCGCAGGCGGTTGCCGATGGCACCAAAGCCACTATCGAGGCCCTGACACCGCCTCCGCCTGGCGAACAGCCCACTGGCACCACGTTTTCTGATGACTTCGAGCGCACGGAGCTCGGATCCGGCTACACCACCTATAAATTCGGTCAAGTCGCAGACCTGACCATTGTCGGCGGTCAGGTTCAACTGAACCAGCAAGGCGACAAGGGCACCGGCAACGTCGTCGCACTGTCGAAGACGGTGCTGCGAACCGACGATCAATCGGTCTCGGCGGTCATGGGCCGTGCGAATCAAGCCGGCACAGCGACCACCACGCTCTACATTCGTGCCGCGCCCGACTTGGCCACCTTCGTCTACCTCTTCATACAGGACGATGAAGTGCTGCTCGGACGAGGCACCCGCACAACCGGGCTGAACTACACGCAATGGGTCGCTGCGAAAGTTCCCGTCCGAACCGGCGATACCGTCACCCTGCACGCTGTCGGAGCGAACTACCAGGTGCTGATCAACGGGGTCCCGGCCGTGGCCTACAACGACAGTGCCAAGAGCTCACCCGTCGGGGTGGGGAACAGGTCTTTCGGATTCGACAGCTGGTACTACTGGTCGGGCCTGTTCGGGTACTTCTCCTTCGCCGTCGCCGCGTTGACGGCTAGTGACCTCGCGTCCCCGCCGGTCACCGGTATCGGCTGGGCGCTGGCCCGCATCAGTTCCACGAACGCGCTCCAGCCAGCGGGGTCCCGTGCCGTCGCGGCAGGTACCTTCGACACCGTTCGGCACAGCTCGGCAGTGACGGTCTCCGCCCTGGGGCCCGGACAAGTTCAGGTGCCGGTCTCAGGCTGGTACCGGATGAGCCTCGGCCTGACCTACGCCAAGGCGCTGACCACCCAGATCGGGGCCGATCTCTGGTGGGCCCGGAGCCCCGGCGCGACCTGGCAGCAGTTGCGCACCGGGCCCAAGACCGTTGACACCGACGACGCCTGGAGCGTCGAGGCCACGTTCGTCGTCTACCTGCCCGCGGGGGCAGTCGTCGCTCCTGGCTACAGCTCCAGTGACAACAACAATCTCGTCGGCTCCAACACCTATTTCGACGGGGCCCTGATCAACCGCGCCTAGCGGTGCCCAACTCAACCCCGATGCCTTCGCAGGGCCGACTCGGTCGAGCCCTCTCCCGTTGGCGACCCTACTAGCCCCTGGAGTCCACAATGGCGCAGAGCCATCACCAGCCGGCCGTGCCCAGGTCCGAAGGGACCTGATGCCTCTTCTCGAAACCACGCTGATCAGCGCCGCCACCTTTCTGGGTGGCTCGGGCGCCACCAGCTTCTACTCCTGGCTTCAGGTCCGGAAAGCACGACCAGCACAAAACATTCGCCACGAAGTGTCCGCCGCCAAACAGGTCAACGACATCGCCTTGGCGACCCTGTCCCGTGTGTCCGAAGAACTGCGGGTCGTCTCCCTGCGGCTCGACGGAGTAGAGGCCGCGCAAGCGGCGTCCATGCAGGAATTGGACCGTGTCACCGGCCTCTTCCGCGAGGCGCTCGCCGTTCTGCGCGGCGTGATCGAAGCGGCCCAGCACGGCCGCATCCCGGAACTGAACCTGTCCAGAGAACTCATGGACGAGGTCGAACATAGCAGAGGAATCACATGACATCACCGATCGATCCCGGATACCTCGGCTACCAGCCGAAGATCGAACCACTCAAACTCACCACCGGCGCCGGCTTCGTGCAGACCATTCAGCCCTCCGATGGGGCCGTATTCCCTTCCGGAACAACGGTCTCCATCGTGCTGACCGCGCCAGGCGGCGCTTCGCTGGGTACCTGGCCCGCCACCGTCAGCCCGACCGCGGCCAGCTGGACCGTACCCGCGGCCACGTCCGATCCGATCCCCACCAACTCGCGCTACACGATGTTGGTCACCTACACGACCACCCCGGCCACCACCTACGCCTGGTACGTCGGCTCCGTCATCCGCAACTGACCTCTTTCGCCGCTCGACAGCGGCGAAGTTCATTGCAAAGAAACAATTCTCAAGGAGAACATCATGGCTATCGCTGTTACGTCGACCAAGAACGCTCTGTGCGCCGCCTACGCCGCTACGGCGACTACTGTGTACGTTTCGGTCCATACCGGCGACCCGGGCCCCACCGGCCTCGCGGAAGCCTCGGGTGGTGCGCCGGCCTATGTCCGTGTGGCCACCACCTGGGGCGCGCCGGCCAACGGCCAGATCACCGGCAGCCAGGTCACAGTGAACCTGCCCGCCGGCACCTACACCCACGCCGGTCTGTGGAGCGCCGCCACCGGAGGCACGTTCATCGACAAGGTCGCGATCGCCCCGACCACGCTGGGCGCCCAGGGCACCCTGCTGATCACCCCGACCTTCGCCGTGAGCTGATTCACCTCTTCGATTTGGAGGCTGCTATGTCAGCACCAGCACAGGCGATCGTGGCCGCACTGCCCACGCAACCGACAGTGCTCACCGCGGTCGCGGCGCCACCGACGATGGTGGTGGCACTGCCGGGGTCGCCGGTCAGCAGGGTCGACGGTGCACAGGTCCCGGTCATCCCGGTATTCGTGTACGCCGCGTTCGGCGGAACCACCACCCCAGCCGTGACCTTCAAGCCCTCGGCCAAGCTCGCCGCCGAGGCGACCGGGCTCGGGTCTTTGACTTTCGCTACGAAACCCGTACCGCAGGTGACTCTTTCGCTCGGCAGTGAAGGATCGGCCACGGCTCGTGTCGCTGTCGGGTCCGGCGGCCAGGTTGTCCTGGACGCGGGCTTCGGCGCCGCGGTGACGGCCCGCACCGCCAACGCGGTCACCACCGCTGCCGGAGACCTTTCGGTCACCGTCGCGATCGCACCGTAACTCGGTGCCTATTCCCGCACTCCGCGCACTCGGGCTACACCACATCTAGTGGTGTAAAGCCATTCCCGATGTCGGGGATCGCGTTCTTCATGTGCCGCGCTCAACCTTTGGTTGAGCGCGGCACATGTCTTTTCTCGACTTGTCACAGACCGGTCGACAAATTCTCTGCGCGCGCACGCCGAATTGCTCGCCGTCGCTACCCATCCGGGTGCCGCGTTGCTTGCAGCATTTCGAGTCCTGTCGCGACGCGCCTGAAATCTTTGAGGAGGCGATGAGCCGTGTCAGATATCTACGGTCTGCCCGACACCTACGGACGCAAGGAGGGCGATACGTGGATTACGACGTTGCCCGACGGGCGAACCGTTGCGAACACCATCCCAATAGGAAACGGCAATCAGACTGTCGATCAGGTCATCACCAATCCTGATGGCAGCACGACCAGTTCGCGTGCAGTCGACAACGGAGCGGGCGGGTGGCAGCGGTGGAACGACGACTCCACCGGCACCTCCTCCTACGCCGGCAAGGACGGGCAGGGCACCGAGGTCTACGGCCAGCACTTCAATCCCGGGACATCGACTACGGGCAACGCCAGCCACGAGTTCGGGATGTCCACCGACTACAAACAGACCTATACCGCTTCCTACGACGAAGACGGGAACCGGGTGGGCACCGATGTGGGTGTCGCGAACAAGGGCGGTCTGTACGACAACGTTCATGTCGACAACTACGGCAACAAGACATTCTCAGAGACCACCCGAGACGAGAGTGGGGGGCTCGTCAGTACATTCACCGGTCAGGTCGATAGCGAAGGCAACGGCTGGCGGGACATCTCGGGTAAGGATGGCCCGCAGCGATGGCAGGTGTCTTCGGACAGCCAAGGCAAGACGGTCCTGACGCGAACCGAAGAGACCGACTCGGGCGTACACCACTTCCGGATGGACGAGAACGGCAAGCTCACCGACGAGTTCCGTGGCAATAGTCCGGGTGAGTGGTATCGCGACACCATCATCACTGACGCGGACGGAAAGACCCCCCGTTACCCGCCTCGACGGTGTCGACGTGGACGTAATAGTCACGTGCCAACCGGATTCGCTGATTGAACCCGATGAGCGGATCGACCGGCGGTAACGGAGTCATCGCCGAATAATCGATATCGAGGACATCGACCGGACGGCCGCTGATCGCCCGGACCGTGCGCGTATTCGCGCGAGCGAGCCATTCACCGAGTTGAGTGTTGAAATCGGCCGGCGAACCGAAACTTCGGCCGGGCAGGAACGAGGTCTCCAGGAAACCGTTGCAACGCTCGACCATTCTCTTGAATTCCGGATCCCGGGGAGGGGGGCAACACGATCTTCGTGGCCAGTGTTCCCGCGAAAGCCGCTGGTGGTGCGGGGTCACTCTCCCGATCGAGCCGATCGCCGCTCTGTCGCGATGGCAACATCATCGCGGTCATGAAGCGAATACGCCGCCGTCATCACCAGCACCGGCAGCACCCGCGTCTGGCCGTGCCCGCCCGGGATCCGTGCTCCTATCGGCGGTGTGCTTGGCTCAAGCGCCTCGCCGATTGGGAGACACTCTCTAGCCCCGACCGGCCGCGGCGGCGTTCAGGATGGCCGCCGAACCCGAGATCGCTGCGTCAAGGGTCTGGCCGAAGGCGCACTCGGAGAGCTCGGCGAGCGCTGGGTCCTCGTCGAAATGCTCGGGCGCCTGCATGGCGAGCAGGACGTTGAGCAGCATCCCCTTCGCGATGAACTCCCGCGCCTCCTCCGGGGTGCACCCGGTGCGGGTACGGATCTGGGTGTAGATCTCCGACATCGCGGCCCGCGCCTGCGCGCCTATCTCGGGGGTTCCGCCCGCGGAGAAGCCGTGCATCATCACCAGCAGCAGGTCGCCGTCGGAGACGAGCTCGCCGTATGAGGCGCCGAGTCGGGACCAGAAGTCCTCGCTCTGGGGATCGATGCCGCCGCCCGGTTCGGCCGCGATCCGGTCCAGTTCCTGGTCGAAGGCCGCCACGATGCGCTGCAGAGCCCGGGCGAAGACCTCGCGGAAGAGTTCCGCCTTGGAGCCGAACATCCGCACCACGTAGGGCTGTGAGACGCCCGCCTCCTTGGCGACGGCGTCCGTGCTGGTGCCCGCGTAGCCGCCGCGCGCGAACGCCCGGGAGGCCGCGGCCAGCACGAGCTCGCGACGCTCCGGCGCGCTCATCCGGGTCGCGGGACGGGGGGACTTCGTCGACTCAGCGGAGCCGCCTTGCACTGCCATGTTGACAGGTTATCACTCGATGCCTTAGCGTTTTCATTTAAGTAATCATTCGATGCTTACAAGTCAGATCTTCGCTTCGAGGAGTGGTGATGACCGCAACAACCGATGAGCTCGATGTCCTGATCGAGAGCCCGTCTCGAACGCAGGCCGGGCGCCGGGTGCCGATCTGGCTGGCGATGCTCGCGGCCTCGCTGCCGATGTTCATGGCGACCCTGGACAACCTGGTGATGACCAGCGCGCTGCCCGTGATCCAGGCGGATCTCGGCGCCTCGGTCGGGCAGTTGCAGTGGTTCATGAACGCGTACACGTTGTGCTTCGCGACGCTGATGCTCTCGGCGGCGACGCTCGGGGACCGCTGGGGCAGGCGGCGCATGTTCCTGTTCGGCATCGGGCTGTTCACGGTCGCCTCGATCGCCTCCGCGCTGTCCACGACGCCGGAGCTGCTGATCGCCTCGCGCGCACTGCAGGGAGCGGGCGCGGCCGCGATCATGCCGCTGTCGCTGACCCTGCTCGCGGGTGCGGTGCCCGCCGCCAAGCGGGCGCTCGCCATCGGTGTCTGGGGCGGGGTGTCCGGTCTCGGCGTCGCGCTCGGCCCGGTGGTCGGCGGGGCCGTGGTCGACGGCGTCTCCTGGCAGGCGATCTTCTGGCTCAACGTCCCGGTCGCGCTGATCGCGGTGCCGCTCGCGCTCTACGCGCTCAGCGAATCCCGCGGCAGGCGTGAGCGACTCGACGTGCTCGGCGTGGTGCTGGCAGGCGCGGGCGTCTTCCTGGGTGTCTGGGGAATCGTGCACGGCAACGACGACGGTTGGACCTCCGCGAGCGTGCTGGGCGCGCTGGCCGGCTCGGTGGTCACGCTCGCCGCGTTCGTGTTCCGCGAGGCGCGGACGTCGAACCCGGTGATGCCGCTGCGGCTGTTCCGTTCGCGCAGCTTCTCGATGGCCAACATCATCGGTCTCGCGTTCACGCTGGGCATGTTCGGGGCGGTGTTCCTGCTGGCCCAGTACCTCCAGATCGTGATGGGGTACAGCCCCTTCGAGGCCGGCCTGCGAACCCTGCCGTGGACGGCCGCGCCGATGGTGGTGGCACCCATCGCGGGCATCCTGGCGCCGCGGGTGGGCCTGCGGCCGCTGCTGATCCTCGGTCTCGCCCTGCAGGCGGCATCACTGGTGTGGATGTCCCAGCTGCTCGAGCCGGGCGCCGCCTACGGCGAGATGGTGCCCGCGTTCGTGATGGCAGGCGTCGGCATGGGACTGACCTTCGCCCCGAGCGCGACCGCGGTGCTCGCGGACATGGCGGAGGTGGACCACGCGACCGCCAGCTCCGCGAACTCCACCATCCGGGAGATCGGTGTTGCGCTCGGCATCGCGATCCTCACGGCGGTGTTCCTCGGCAACGGCGGCAGCCTCACCCCGGCCGGCTACGCGGAGGGACTGCAGCCGGCGCTGCTCGTCGGCGCGGGCGCCGTCGGGGTCGCGATCGTCGCGGCACTGTTCATGCCGAGCAGGCAGGCGCAGCAGGTCTAGCCGGAGGACGGTCAGGGCTGGCCTGGGAACGGCACCGTCGGAGGTGCCGTTCCCAGGATCGCGCGCCAATTCGCCGCGCGCAGAGCCGTTTCCGTCAGTGCGTCGACCGCCGCCTGGCGGGTGTGCTCGGACTCGGCCCGCTCGATCACCGACCGCCACGCGACCGCGGTATCGGCCTCGACCGCCGCCGCCAGCTGGATCGCGGAGATCGGATCGACGACGGGGAAGGGCATGGTGTAGCCCGACTCGGCCGCGGGCGCACGGACCCCGGCTGCGGTGAGCGCATCGATGGTGGCGTCGCGCCTGGCCCGGTGGGCCGCTGCATCGGTCGTGATGTCGCCGATCCGCGCGGGGTTCGAGAACGCGGCGATCAGGCCGTAGGCGTAGACGGCGGCGTGCTCGGCGCGCAGTGCATCGGACAGGGCCTGCTGCTCCGGTCCGAGTGACGAGGTGGGGCTGGGGGAGGTCACAGCAGCAACACCGCCTGCTCTGCCGCGACGGCGGCGCTGATCGAACCGAGTAGGCCGGCCCGGTATCCGGACAGGCGACGGGCCAGGCCCGCGGCGTCGCGCTGGGAGGTGGCCAGCTGTGTGCGCAACTCGTCGATGGTCGGTGGGGGCGGTGCCGGCTCGGTGGGGGAGCCGGTCGGGCTGGGTGAGGGCATCGCGGTCGGATCGACCCCGGCCGCGCGCGCGACCTCGGCCGAGAGTGCGTCGGCGTGGGCACCCCGCTCGCTCGCGATGACACTCAGCGCCCCGGCACGCTCGGGCGCGAGGGCGGTCGCGGCGGTCGCGGTGGCCGCGTCCCGGCGCGCCGTTTCCGCCGCGGAGATGAGGGGATCGGGCTCGGAGGAGTCCCGGTCGGAGGAGTTGGACGTGCACCCGGCGGACAGCGCGAGCGCGGTCAGTCCGACCGACGCGGCGCCCGCGATCCGGAAGGCCGAACGCCGGGAGATCGGTGACGGGGTGACGGCTACAGGCACCCGACCATCTTGGCAGGTGCCCCGTCGATCGCGGCGACCGAGGCTGGTCACGGAGCGGTCGAATGCGCGATATCCTTGATCATCGCGCCGGAAACCATTTTCGGGCGCGCACGACTTGTGCACACGAGACCTGCCGACCACAACTGAACGAGGGAGCTCCACTGATGCCGGTTCCGCCGAAGGAGAGGGTGATCGAGCTTCTCTCCGATCTGGTTCATCGCCAGGGATACGACCTGGAGGATGTGGCGGTCACCCTCGCGGGCAAGCACAGTGTGGTCCGGGTGATGATCGACAGCGACACCGGCCTCGACCTCGACGACGTCGCGGAGCTCAGCCGGACGATCTCCGAGATCTTCGACGCGACACCCGAATTCGGGGAGGCGCCCTACACGCTCGAGGTCACCTCTCCCGGGATCGACCGTCCGTTGACGGAGGACCGGCACTGGCGCAGGGCGCGGGGCCGCAAGGTCAAGATCGACCTCGCCGACGAGAGCGTGACCGGTCGCATCGGTGTGCTCGGTGACGGCGTGATCGCGATCGTGCTGCCCGGCAAGGGTGGTCCGTCGGTGCGCGAGATCGCGCTCGCGGACATCGACAAGGCGGTCGTGCAGGTGGAGTTCTCGCCCCCGAACGAGCGCGAGCTCGAACTGGCCGGTGGCGTGGCCGAGGGTCGGGTGGCCTCGGCGCAGATCGATGAGACAGATTTTCAGGTTGATGAAGAGGTAGAGGGGTAGACAAGTGAATATCGACATTGCCGCGCTGCGCGCGATCGAGGTGGAGAAGGGAATCTCCGCAGGCACCATCATCGCGGCGATCCAGACCGCGCTGCTGACCGCGTACCGGCATACCGAGGGCCACCATGCGCACGCACGGATCGACGTGGACACCAAGACCGGTGTCGTCCGGGTCATGACCCATGACGTCGACGCCGACGGGAACATGATCGGCGAAGAGATCGACGACACCCCCGAGGGCTTCGGGCGGATCGCCGCGACCACCGCTCGCCAGGTGATCCTGCAGCGTCTGCGCGACGCCGAGCACGAGCGCAGCTTCGGTGAATTCTCCACGCACGAAGGCGAAATCGTCGGCGGCGTCATCCAGCGCGACACCAGGGCCAACGCCCGAGGCATGGTCGTCGTGCACATCGGCAGCGAGGCCAGCGGCGCCGAGGGCATCATCCCGGCCGCCGAGCAGGTGCCGGGGGAGACCTACGAGCACGGCGAGCGGATCAAGTGCTACGTGGTCGGCGTGACCCGCGGCCAGCGTGGTCCGCAGATCACCCTGTCCCGGACGCACCCGAACCTCGTCCGCAAGCTGTTCGCGCTCGAGGTCCCGGAGATCGCGGACGGCTCGGTCGAGATCATCGCCGTTGCCCGCGAGGCCGGTCACCGGTCGAAGATCGCGGTGCAGTCGCGCGTCCAGGGTCTCAATGCCAAGGGTGCGTGCATCGGTCCGATGGGTCAGCGGGTGCGCAATGTGATGAGCGAACTCGCGGGCGAGAAGATCGACATCATCGACTACGACCCGGATCCGGCCCGGTTCGTCGGAAACGCACTCTCGCCGTCGAAAGTGGTGTCGGTCACAGTCATGGACGCGGATGCGCGTGCAGCCCGGGTGGTCGTCCCTGATTTCCAGTTGTCCCTCGCCATCGGCAAGGAAGGGCAAAATGCCCGCCTGGCAGCGCGGTTGACCGGGTGGCGAATCGACATCCGCAGTGACGCCGAACCCTCCCAGGATCGGCCTGCCGGACCCGCTTCCTCGCGTGTCTAGGGGCGGCATGCGGGAAACTGGCCCGAACAGCGGTAGAGTGGTCAATGGCTCAGCGTGAGCTTTCGGTACAGGCGCGTGCGAAACCCGGGAAACCGGTCCGCACATGCATCGGATGCCGTAAACAAGCGTTGGCCGCTGATCTGCTGAGGATCGTTGCGCGAGAGGTGCAGCCAGAAGGCTGGACGCTGGTGCCCGACCCGCGACGCAGACTCCCGGGGCGAGGTGCCTGGTTGCACCCCGACCCGCAGTGTCTGAGTCAGGCCGAGAAGCGCCGAGCATTCGGCAGAGCACTGCGAGTGTCCGGAAGCCTGGACACGGCGGCCCTCGATCACATGATCGAATCGCTCCCACAACAGAGCAGTACCTCTCGAGAAGTCAGGCAAACACATCATGAGCACACCGTGAAGCACCAGCGATGATCGTCCATCGGAGATAACCCGAGGTCGTGCGGGCACCCAGCCGCGCTCGACCTCTCAGTGAGGAGAGCAGTGGCAGGCAAGGCCCGCGTGCACGAGTTGGCAAAAGAACTCGGTGTCACAAGCAAGGAACTACTCGCGAGGCTCAAGGAGCAAGGCGAGTTCGTGAAGTCGGCGTCCTCCACCGTGGAGGCCCCGGTTGCACGGCGCATCAGGGAGTCATTCCCCGGCGCACAGTCGGCAGATGCCGAGGCAGCAAAGCCGAAGACCCCGTCGCCCAGCGCGGCGAAGCCCGGTGCCCCGCGCCCCGGCCCGAAGCCGGCTGCACCCGCACCGGCAGCTCCGGCTCAGCCGGTCGCCCCCGCGGCCCCGGCAGCGCCGACCCCGGCCCCCGTCGCCCAGCAGCCGGCACCGCGTCCGGCCGCGCCCGCGGCGCCGGTCCCGGCTGCCCCGCCGGTCCCCGCACCCGCGGCACCGGCAGCGCCTGCGGCACCCGCCGCGAGCGCGGCTCCGGCCGCTCCTGCGGCCCCCGCAGGTCCGAAGCCCGGCCCGAAGCCGCCGCGCGTCGGTAACAACCCGTACTCCTCGGCCCCGGCCGAGCGTCCCGCGCCGCGTCCGGCCCCGGGTGCACCCCGTCCGGGTGCCCCGCGTCCGGCTCCCGGCCAGGGCGGTCCCCGTCCCGCGCCCGGCGCACCGCGTCCGGCCGCAGGTCAGGGCGGTCCCCGTCCGGCTCCCGGCCAGGGTGGCCCGCGTCCGAGCCCCGGCTCGATGCCTCCTCGCCCGAACCCGGGTGCCATGCCGTCTCGTTCGGCACGTCCCGCTCCCGGTGCCGGTAGGCCCGGCGGCGGCGGTCGTCCCGGCGGTCCGGGCGGGCGTCCGCCCGGTGGCGGCGGATACCGCGGTGGCGGAGCTCCCGGCGCAGGTGCAGGCACGGGCGCTCCCGCCGGTGGCGCTCCCGCCGGTGGTTTCCGCGGTCGTCCCGGTGGCGGCGGTGGCCGTCCCGGCCAGCGTGGTGCCGCGGCAGGCGCGTTCGGTCGCCCCGGTGGCGCCGTTCGTCGTGGCCGTAAGTCGAAGCGGGCGAAGCGCGCCGAGTACGAGAGCATGCAGGCTCCCGCAGTCGGTGGCGTCAGGCTGCCTCGCGGCAACGGCGAGACCATCCGTCTCGCCCGCGGCGCGTCGCTGTCCGACTTCGCCGACAAGATCGACGCGAACCCCGCAGCACTCGTGCAGGCGCTGTTCAACCTCGGCGAGATGGTCACGGCCACCCAGTCGGTGAACGACGAGACCCTCGAGCTGCTCGGCGGCGAGATGAACTACGTCGTCCAGGTCGTCAGCCCGGAGGACGAGGACCGCGAGCTGCTCGACTCGTTCGACCTGACCTACGGCGAGGATGCCGGTGGCGAGGAGGACCTCGAGTCCCGTCCGCCGGTGGTCACCGTCATGGGCCACGTTGATCACGGTAAGACCCGACTGCTCGACACGATCCGTAAGGCCAACGTCCGTGAGGGCGAGGCCGGCGGCATCACCCAGCACATCGGCGCCTACCAGGTGCTGACCGAGCTGGACGGCAACGAGCGCCTGGTCACCTTCATCGACACCCCCGGTCACGAGGCCTTCACGGCCATGCGTGCCCGTGGTGCGAAGGCCACCGACATCGCGATCCTCGTGGTCGCGGCCGACGACGGCGTCATGCCGCAGACGGTGGAGGCGATCAACCACGCCCAGGCGGCCGACGTGCCGATCGTGGTCGCGGTGAACAAGATCGACAAGGAGGGGGCGAACCCCGACAAGATCCGCCAGCAGCTCACCGAGTACGGCCTCGTCACCGAGGAGTACGGCGGAGACACCATGTTCGTCAACATCTCGGCCAAGCAGGGCACCAACATCGATGCCCTCCTGGAAGCGGTGCTGCTGACCGCGGATGCCTCCCTGGATCTGCGCGCCAACCCGGACATGGACGCCCAGGGTGTCGCCATCGAGGCGCACCTCGACCGTGGCCGCGGCCCCGTCGCTACCGTGCTCATCCAGCGCGGAACGCTGCGGGTCGGCGACTCGATCGTGGCGGGCGACGCCTACGGACGCGTTCGCCGGATGGTCGACGAGCACGGCAACGACGTGCTCGAGGCGCTGCCCTCGCGTCCCGTCCAGGTGGTCGGCTTCACGTCGGTCCCCGGTGCAGGCGACAACCTGCTCGTGGTCGACGAGGACCGCATCGCCCGGCAGATCGCGGATCGTCGCAATGCGCGTAAGCGCAACGCGCTGGCCGCACGCAGCCGCAAGCGGATCAGCCTCGACGATCTCGATGCAGCGCTCAAGGAGACCAGTCAGCTCAACCTCATCCTCAAGGGTGACAACTCGGGCACCGTGGAGGCGCTCGAGGAGGCCCTGCTCGGCATCCAGATCGACGACGAGGTGCAGTTGCGCGTCATCGACCGCGGTGTCGGTGGCGTGACCGAGACGAACGTGAACCTGGCCTCGGCCTCGAACGCGATCATCATCGGCTTCAACGTCCGGGCCGAGGGCAAGGCAACGGAGCTGGCGAACCGCGAGGGCGTCGACATCCGGTACTACTCGGTGATCTACCAGGCGATCGACGAGATCGAGAAGGCCCTCAAGGGCATGCTCAAGCCGATCTACGAAGAGGTCGAGCTGGGCAAGGCGGAGATCCGTGCGATGTTCCGCTCCTCGAAGGTCGGCAACATCGCCGGCTGCCTGGTCACCTCCGGGTCGATCAAGCGCAACGCCAAGGCACGCCTCCTCCGCGACAGCGTCGTGGTTGCGGAGACGGTCACCATCTCCTCGCTCAAGCGGGAGAAGGAGGACGTCACGGAGGTCCGCGAGGGCTACGAGTGCGGCCTGACCGTCACCTACAACGACATCAAGGTCGGTGACGTGATCGAGGCGTACGAGCTTCGCGAGAAGCCGCGCGACTGAGCAGTGTGACACCTTGTGCGCGCCCCGTCGACCGCTGGTCGACGGGGCGCGCACTGGGCAGACCGGCGGGAGGCTCGTTGTATCTCGGTGCTCTTGAGCTGGACATCCTGCTGGGCGACGTGCGTTCGCTCAAGGAGAAGCGGTCTGTGGTCAAGCCCGTGATCGCTGCCCTTGCCCGATACGGGGTGTCCGTCGCCGAGACCGGCGAGCACGACCGTTACCGGCGTTCACTGCTCGGTGTCGCGGTCGCGAGTGCCGACGTCGGCCATCTCACCGAGGTGCTCGACACCTGCGAGCGTCATGTGGCGGGCCGACCCGAGTTGCAGTTGCTCGCGGTACGGCGAAGGATCTTCGGACCCGAGGATTGACTCGGTGTCCGCATGGAATTGAATGGCTTCAACGACGGCACTGCCGTCGGATGATTTCGAGAAGGGACATCCCGTCATGGCAGATCCGGCGAGAGCGCGCAAGCTGGCGAAGCGCATCGCGACGATCGTCGCGTCGGCGATCGGGGGCGAGATCAAGGATCCGCGCCTCGACTTCGTCACCATCACCGACGCCAAGGTCACCGCGGACCTGCACGACGCGACCGTCTACTACACGGTTCGTGGTGTCGACCTCGAGACCGAACCCGACTACGAGGGTGCCGCGGCCGGCCTCGCGAAGGCCACCGGATCGCTGCGCTCCAAGGTGGGCGCGGGTACCGGCGTCCGGTTCACCCCGACGCTGACCTTCGTCGCCGACACCGTGCCCGACACGGCCCGGCACATGGAGGAGCTCCTCGCCAAGGCCCGCGCGGCCGACGACGAGGTGGCGCGCGCCAGGGCGAACGCAACGCATGCTGGCGAGGCCGATCCGTACAAGGAGCCGCGTTCGGTGGACGACGAGGACGACGACCGGGCCGGCGAGGACGACTAGGGCCCGGGATGACCGTGACCGAGCAGAACTCTGACGTCGACCTGGCAGGCGCGGTCGGGTTGCTGTCCGCCGCCGCATCGGTGACGGTGCTGTGCCACATCCAGCCGGATGCGGACACCATCGGCAGCGGACTCGCGCTGGCGATCGTCCTCGAGCGCAAGGGCATCCCCGTTCAGGTGGCGTTCGCCCGCCCGGACGACCTGCCCGAGTCGATGAGCGGCCTGCCGGGAACACACCTGCTGGCGGCGGCCTCGGAGGTCAACCCCGAGGTGGACCTGTTGGTGACGGTCGACTGCGGTAGCCGCGGTCGGCTCGGTCACCTGGCCGATCGCTTCGACGGCGCGCGCACCAGTCTGGTGATCGATCACCACCGCTCCAACACCCGGTACGCCCAGCACAACCTGGTCGACGAATCGGCCGAGTCGACGACCGCGATCCTCGCGCGCCTCCTCGACGAGTGGGGCGTGGAGATCGATCGGGACATCGCGCACTGCCTGTACGCAGGCCTGGTCACCGACACCGGTTCGTTCCGCTGGGTCCAGCCCGGTACCCACCTGCTGGCCGAGCGGCTCATCGACACCGGCATCGATTCGGCGGAGATCGCCCGCGTGCTGCTCGACACCCATCCATTCGGCTGGCTGCCGATGCTCGCCGCGGTGCTCGGGTCGGCGCAGTTGGTCCCCGACTCCGCCGAGGGGCTGGGGCTCGTGTACGCGCTGCTCCGCCACGAGGACACCATCGGGATGCGCTCCGAGGAGATCGAGAGCGTGATCGACATCGTGCGGACCACGTCGGAGGCGGAGGTCGCCGCGGTGCTCAAGGAGACCGCACCCGGTCACTGGTCGGTGTCGCTGCGGTCGAAGGCCGCCGTCGACGTGTCCGTCGTCGCCGCTCGGCTCGGCGGGGGCGGTCACCGGTTCGCGTCCGGGTACACCGCCGAGGGCGACAGCGAGTACGTCGTCGCCGCGCTGCTCGGCGCCCTCTCCTGAGAGACATTGGCTGAGCAGACCGCCCGGCGGCGCCGGGCCGAACCGTCCGCCTCGCGGATTCTGGGGCTCGCGCTGCCCGCTCTCGGCGTGCTGGCCGCCGAACCGCTGTACCTGCTCTTCGACATCGCGGTGGTCGGCAGGCTCGGCGCGCTCGCGCTCGCCGGGCTGGCCGTCGGTGGGCTGATCCTGGCGCAGGTCAGTACCCAGCTCACCTTCCTGTCCTACGGCACCACCGCCCGCGCCGCCCGGATGCACGGCTCGGGCGACGAGGCGGGCGCGGTCCGCGAGGGCGTGCAGGCCACCTACCTGGCCGTTGGCATCGGGCTGGCGATCATCGCCGTGGTCCAGGTCCTGGCCGAGCCGGTCACCTCGCTGATCGCAGGCGGCGGCGACATCGCCGCCGAGGCGCTGTCGTGGCTGCGCATCGCGGTGTTCGGCGCGCCCCTGATCCTGGTGGCGATGGCGGGCAACGGCTGGATGCGCGGGGTCCAGAACACGGTGCGCCCGCTGCGCTTCGTGCTGGTGGGACTCGGGCTGTCCGCCGTGCTGTGCCCGGTTCTGGTGCACGGACTCCTCGGCGCGCCGCGCTGGGAGTTGATCGGCTCCGCGGTCGCCAATGTCGTCGGCCAGGCCGTCACCGCGGTGTTCTTCGTCGTGGCGCTGCTGCGGCAGGCCCGATCCTCGGGATCGGTGGTTTCCCTGCGGCCCGACTCCGCGGTGATGCGGGCCCAGATCGTGCTGGGCCGAGACCTGATCCTGCGGAGCCTCGCCTTCCAGGCCTGCTTCCTGTCGGCGGCCGCCGTCGCGGCCCGGTTCGGGGCTGCCGCGGTCGCCGCCCATCAGGTGGTGCTGCAGCTCTGGAACCTGGTGGCGCTGACCCTGGACTCGCTCGCGATCGCGGCGCAGACGCTGGTCGGTGCGGCGCTCGGTGCGGGCAGGGCGGCCCAGGCGAAGGGGCTCGCGCGCCGGCTCACCGAGTGGTCGACGGTGTTCGCGGTGGCGCTCGCCGCGGCATTCGCGCTCGGGCACACGGTGATTCCGGAGCTGTTCACCGACGACACCGCCGTCCTCGGCCAGATCGACGTCATCTGGTGGTTCTTCGTCGCGATCATGCCGGTCGCCGGGGTGGTCTTCGCGCTGGACGGGGTGTTGCTCGGCGCGGGCGACGCGCCGTTCCTGCGCAACGCGACGCTCGGTTGTGCGATCGTCGGGTTCCTGCCGCTGATCTGGCTCTCGCTCGTGCGGGACTGGGGTCTGGCGGGAATCTGGTCGGGGCTTACGGTGTTCATGGTGCTGCGGATGCTGGCCGTCGTGTGGCGGGTGGGTTCCGGGCGATGGGCAGTGACCGGTGCCGATATTCAGGCGGGAAGGTAGTGCACGTGACACGCAAGCTGTGGGCGGTGAGCGACACCCATGTCGGGCATCGGGGGAATCGTCCGATCACCGAGGAGCTGTACCCGGATTCGCCGGAGGACTGGCTGATCCTGGCGGGCGACGTCTCGGAGAAGACGGACGACATCGCGTGGGCGCTGAAACTGCTCCGCAGCCGGTTCGAGAAGGTGATCTGGGTGCCCGGCAACCACGAACTGTGGACCACGGCGAAGGATCCCGTCCAGATCCACGGCGCGGCCCGGTACGACTACCTCGTCGCGATGTGCCGCGAGCTCGACGTGATCACGCCCGAGGATCCCTATCCGGTGTGGGAGGGCGAGGGTGGTCCGGCCACCCTGGTTCCGATGTTCCTGCTCTACGACTACACGTTCCGGCCGCCGGGATCGATCTCCAAGGCGCACGCGCTGCAGATCGCGCGGGACAAGAACGTGGTCGCCACCGACGAGTTCCTGCTCTCCTGCGAGCCGTACAGCACCAGGGAGGCGTGGTGTCACGCCCGGGTGGAGTCGACCCGGGCCAGGCTGGACGCGCTGGACCCCACCATCCCGACGGTGTTGATCAATCACTTCCCGCTGGTCCGCGAGCCCACCTCGGTGCTGTTCTACCCGGAGTTCTCGCTGTGGTGCGGCACCGAGCTGACGGCCGACTGGCACACCCGGTACAACGCCATCTGCAGCGTGTACGGCCACCTGCACATCCCGCGCACCACCTACTACGACGGCGTCCGCTTCGAGGAGGTCTCGCTCGGCTATCCGCGTGAGTGGCAGCGCCGCGGGATGCCCGAGCGGCTGCTGCGCCAGATCCTGCCGGTGCCGGAGTACCCGCCGGGCACGCTGAACAAGTGGGGCGGCCACTTCAAGGTCACCCCGGAGCAGGAAGCCGAGTTCGATGCGATGAGGGCGGGGCGCGCGTGATCGAGAAGATTCTGCCTACCGGCGTCGTATCCGCCGAGCTGTTCGAGGATCCGCCGGGTCTCGTGCCGCACCCGCAGGAGGAGTCGCTGATCGCCAGGGCGGTCGAGAAGCGCCGCCGCGAGTTCACCAGCGCGCGGCATTGCGCGCGGGTCGCGCTCGACAAGCTCGGCATGGACCCGGCACCGATCCTGAGAGGCGAACGGGGCGTTCCGCTGTTTCCGCGCGGGGTCGTCGGCAGCCTGACGCATTGCGACGGATACCGCGCTGCGGTGCTCGGCTACGCGATGCAGGTGCGATCGGTGGGCATCGACGCGGAGCCGCACGGCCCGCTGCCGGACGGTGTCCTCGACGCCGTCAGCCTGCCGGAGGAGCGCACCGCGATCGCGGCCGCCGAACCCGGCATCGTGCACTGGGACCGGATCCTCTTCTGCGCCAAGGAGACCACCTACAAGGCATGGTTCCCGGTGACCGGTCGCTGGCTGGGGTTCGAGGACGCGCACATCACCTTCACCCTGTCCGAGGCCGGGGAGGGCGCGGCGGCGGGCACCTTCCACTCGAAGCTGCTGGTGCCGGGGGAGGCGACGTCGGGCCCGCCGCTGTCCTCCTTCGACGGCCGCTGGATGGTCGCCGACGGCCTGGTGATCACCGCGATCACCGTCCAGTAGTCTCGAAACCCGTGTCTTCTCACCGCAAACCGTCCTCCGGCCTCGTTGGCGCCGGGCTGCTGATCGTCGACAAGGACGCGGGGATGACCAGCCACGACGTCGTGGCGCGGTGTCGCAAGATCCTGAACACGCGCAAGGTCGGGCATGCGGGCACCCTCGATCCGATGGCCACAGGCGTGTTGGTGCTCGGCGTCGAGCGGGCCACCAAGCTGCTCGGGCTGCTGGCCCTGACCACCAAGGCGTACACGGCGACGATCCGGCTGGGCCAGGCGATGACCACCGATGACGCCGAGGGCGAACTGATCTCGGAGGCCGACGCCTCCGCCGTCACCGACGCCGAGATCGCGGCCGTGATGGCCACGCTGACCGGCGACATCTCCCAGGTCCCGGCCAGCGTCAGCGCGATCAAGGTGGACGGGCAGCGGGCCCACAAGCTGATCCGCGCCGGCGAGGAGTTCGAACTCAAGGCCCGGCCCGTCACGGTGGACCGGTTCGCGCTGACCGAGACCAGGCGCGAGGGGCCGTTCGTCGATCTCGACGTGGAAGTCGAGTGCTCCTCCGGAACCTACGTCCGGGCGCTGGCCCGCGACCTGGGTGCCGCGGTCGGCGTCGGCGGACACCTGACGGTGCTGCGGCGCACCCGGGTCGGCCCGTTCACCCTGGAGCACGCGCGCACCCTCGAGGCGCTCGCCGAGGACCCGGCGGTCAGCCTCGACATCGATCAGGCCGCCCAGACCGCGTTCGCGCACCGGCAGGTCACCGCGGACGAGGCCGAGTCGATCAGCCAGGGTCGGTGGCTCGAGCCGATCGGGATCCCGGGCACCTACGCGGCCATCGACCCGGGCGGCCACACGATCGCACTGCTGCAGGAGCGCGGAAGACGCGCCAGCTCGGTGATGGTGGTCCGCCCCGCGACTCTGCGGGAGCACTGACGCTCAGCGGGTGAGGAGTCCCCGCAGCTCGGCCGAGATCGTCTCGGGCGACTCCTCCGCCATGAAGTGGCCGACGGCGAGCGTGCGGTGCACGAGGTCGGTGGCCCAGGCGCCCCAGAGGGCGGCCGCGTCGTACCCGAGCCGGGCGCCCCAGTCCTGCTGGACCACCAGCGTCGGCATCGCGAGGGTCCGGCCCTGCGCACGGTCCGAGCGGTCGTGCTCGAGGTCGACGCCCGCCGAGGCGCGGTAGTCCGCCACGATCGACGGCACTGCGTCGCGCGACGCGCGCAGGTACTCGGCGCGGACCTCCGCCGGGATGGCGTCGGGACGGCCGGTCCAGCCGTCGAGGAACGACCCGAAGAACGCGTCGGCCGTGCTCTCGATCATCGCCTCGGGCAGACCCGCCGGCTGGGCCATGAGATACAGGTGCCACGCGACCCGCGCGTCGGCACCGCGCAGGATCTCCCACATGTCCAGCGTCGGCAGCACGTCGAGGGTCGCCAGGTGCGTGACCGCGCCGGGGTGGTCGAGCGCCGTCCGGAACGCGACGAGGGCGCCGCGGTCGTGCCCGGCGAGGGCGAACCGCTCGAACCCGAGCTCGCGGGCGAGCGCCACGACGTCGGAACCCATCGTGCGCTTGGCGTAGGTGCTCTCGTCCGTAGCGATCGGCTTGTCGCTCGCGCCGTAGCCGCGCAGGTCGGGGCAGATGACCGTGTGGTCGCGCGCCAGGTCGGCGGCGACGTGCCGCCACATGAGGTGCGTCTGTGGGAAGCCGTGCAGCAGGACGATCGGGTCGCCCTGTCCTCCGACCGCGGTGTGGAGCGCGACGCCGTCGGCCGTGGGCACGCGTCGGGTCTCGAAGCCGGGGATGGTGGTGGTCATGGAGTTCCTTCCGTCGAGGGGGGTGGCACGAGCCTCCGGCGCGCCGATCAGCACCGGATCAGTGCCGGTCCGGCGGGCATGTCCGCCGGGTCCCGCGTTTACGCTGGCGAGGTGCGGGACGACGGGCGGGCGAGCGGCGTGGCCCGGGTCCGTGTCCTCGGGCCGACCGCCGCCTGGGACGACGACGGGGCCCGAATCGACCTGCGCGGTCCGCGGCACCGGGAGCTCCTGGCCCGGCTGGTTGCCGCGCACGGACGCGTCGTGCCGGTGGCGAGCCTGGTCGACGACCTGTGGGGCGACTCGCCTCCGGTCCGCGCCGTGGGGACCGTGCGCACGTTCGTCGCGGACCTGAGGGCGGCTCTCGAGCCCGCGCGGCCGGCCCGCTCTCCCGCGCGCGTCCTGGTGACCGAGGGCAGCGGGTACGCCCTGCGGCTGCCCGACTCGGCCGTGGACGCCTGGCGTGCCGACGCCGCGGTGGCCGGTTCCGTGGACGCCCCCGCCGAGCGCGTGGTGCGTGCGCTCGGGCCGGTCGTCGCAGACTGGCCCGTCGACGCCTACCCCGACGTGGCGGACCGTGCATGGGCGGGGCCCGAGCAGGTGCGCCTCGCAGCGCTGCGCGCGACCGCGGTCGAGCGGCTGGTCGGCGCGCTCACGGAGACCGGGCGCGCCGACGAGGCCGTGACGCTGGCGACCCCGTACGTCGGCGCGTCCCCGTGGCGCGAGGAGGGCTGGCGGTTGCTGGCCCTGGCCCTCTACCGCGCGGGACGGCAGGCCGACGCCCTCGACGTCCTGCGCCGCGCGCGGGCGGTCCTGCGCGACGAGCTCGGCCTCGACCCGTCCGCGGCGCTCACCGGCCTGGAGGCGGACATCCTGCGGCACGACCCGCGGGTGCGGGGGCCGGAGGACGTGTTCCGGCGCGTCGCGGACGACTCGTTGCGCGTGCTCGGCCCTGGATCGCGTGCCCGGCTCGAGACCACCGTGAGCATGCTCCGCCGGATGGCCGTGTCCGCCCCCGCTCCCGCCGAGCCGCACGAGGATCTGCTCGCCGCCGGGACGGCCGCGGAGGAGCTCGGGGACCCGGCCCTCACCGCGCGGGTCCTCGGGGGCTTCGACGTGCCGAGCGTCTGGCCGCGCAGCGACGACCCGGAACGCTCCGGGCAGCTCGCCGCGCTCGCCGGGCGCACCCTGGCGGCCCTGCCCGACGACGCCGCGCCGACCGCGCGGGCGCGGCTGCACGTGCTGGCCGCCGTCGAGACGCGCGGACTGCCAGGGACATCGGGCCGCGCCCACGCCGAGGAAGCGGTCCGCCTCGCCCGTGAGCTGCACAACCCGGCGCTGCTGTGCTCCGCCCTCGGCGCCCTCGCCGTGCACACCTGCAGCCGCGCCGGTCTCGCCGCCGAGCGCGACCGGATCGGCGCGGAGATCATTCCGCTCGCACGCACGCACGACCTCCCGACCCCGGAGGTGCAGGGGCTGCTGCTGCGCCTACAGGCGGCGGGGGCCCTTGGCAGGCCAGACGACGGCGACGCCCTCGCCCGTGAGATCGAGGCCGTCTCGGCCCGCCACGAGCGCCCGCGCGCACCCGTCCTCGTCGCCTGGTACCGCGCGATGCGCGCGGCACAGGACGGGGCGCCGGATGCCGCGGACCGCTTTGCCCTGGCCGACCGGACGCTCCGGGGAGCGGGGATGCCCGGCGTCGCGGACGGCCTGCTCCCGCTCGCGTTGCTGGGGCTCGACATGATCCGCGGGCGCACAACCGAAGTCGCGACCGACGGCTGGGGACCGTACGCCCCGTGGGTGCGACCGCTCGCAGTGGCGCGCGGCGGCGACCCGGATTCGGCGTGGACGCTGCTCGACGGCCTCGCCGACCCGCCGCCCGGTCTGCTGCTCGAGGCGCTGTGGTGCGTCGTCGCGCAGGCGGCGCTGGAGACGGGTCACGACGGCGCGGCGGACCGCGCACGCGCGGCCCTCGCCCCCGCGCGGGACGAGGTCGCGGGCGCGGGCAGCGGGATGCTGACGTTCGGACCGGTCGCGGACTGGCTCGCGCGGCTGGGGTGCTGACGGCGCCGCGCGACCGCTAGCCCGAATCGGGCGAATCCTCGACCCGCACCCCCGGCCGCAGCAGTCGCCAGGCCAGCACCAGCAGCGCCGCGACGCCGAGCAGGAGCAGGAGGGCCGTCGTCGGGACGGCATCACCGAGCCGCATGACCTGGGTCTCCAGCGTGAAACCGGTATCGGCTCCGACGGTTCCGGCCAGGGCGGAGGTGCCGTCGGACACGAGGAACAGGACGCCGACGGCAATGAAGAAGACGCCGGAGATCAGCGATGTGGTGTGCAGGTGGAAGCGGCCGACCGTGATGGCGCGACCTCGCAGCCAGCGGCGATGACCCAGATCGAAGCGGTCCCAGAGGATCGCCATCAGGAACAGCGGCATGGCCATCCCGAGGGCGTAGACGGCCAGCAGCGAACCACCGTGGAGGGGAGAGGAACTCAGCGCAGCAACGGTGAGGATCGAGCCGAGAATGGGCCCGACACAGAACCCGGACAGGCCGTAGACCATGCCGAGCAGATAGACGGCGCCACCCCTGTCGGAGCGGCCGTGCTCGGCCATCGTGCGCTGCGCGAACTCGAATGAGAAACCGCGGCCGAGGATCTGGAGGATGCCCAGCACGATGATGGTCACCCCGCCGATGGTGATCACCGTGTCGCGGTGCCGGGTGAGCACCCCTCCCAGGAGGGAACCGGCCGCGCCCAGCGGTACGAGCGTTGTGCACAGGCCCAGGTAGAACGTGCCGGTGCGGGTGAGCAGCTTGCCGGTGGAGTTGAAGGAGTAGGCAAAGAAGCTGGGCAGCAGCAGCGCGCTGCACGGGCTCAGCAGGGCGAGCAGCCCGCCGAGGAAGGCCGCGCCGTATCCGATTCCG
Organism: Rhodococcus sp. PvR099; assembly: GCF_017833315.1. NCBI lineage: Bacteria > Bacillati > Actinomycetota > Actinomycetes > Mycobacteriales > Nocardiaceae > Rhodococcus > Rhodococcus sp. PvR099. Next base: position 449,040 of record NZ_JAFIBV010000001.1, read on the forward strand.
AAGCCCACTACCGGCCCGCCTCGGTGTCGTCCTGGAGTCCGGCTTCGATGACCGCGATCATCTGCTCGATCGGACGCGCGCCGAGGACCGGCCTGCCGTTGATCAGGAAAGCGGGGGTGGAATTGATGCCGATGCCGACCGCCTCGTCGACATCGGTGTTCACGGAGGCGCGTGCGGCGTCGGAATCCATGTCGGCGCGGAACCTGGTCAGGTCCGCGACTCCGGCCTGCCCGGCCCATTCGGTCAGCTGATCGGCGGTGTAGACGCCGGTGTTCTTCTTGGCGGGCGAGTGCTCGAACATGATCGCGTGCATTTCCGGGAACTTGCCCTGCTGCCCGGCCGCCCAGGCGGCGCGCGCCGCGAGTTCGGATTCCTCGCCGAAGATGGCGAGGTTGCGCCATTCGATCCGCAACTGGCCGCTGTCGACGTACTTCTCGATCAGCTCGGGCTCGGTGTTCTGTGCGAACTGGCGGCAGAACGGGCACTGGAAATCGGAGTACTCGATCATGACCACGGGTGCGGTCACCGAGCCCCGTGCCATCGGATCGGCCGCATCGCGGCGCGCGAATGCGGCCAGCTGTCGGTACATCTCGCTGTCGCCGGACTGCGTCGCCGCGGCCTTGTCCGGCTGTTCGGACTCGGTGCGATCACCGATCTGTGAGATCGCGAGGAAGAGCAATCCGACCGCCGCGAGGAGGGCGAGCGCCGCGCCGATCTTGCGAACTGGTGCGGGAGTGGACTTTCTGGCACGACTCTGGGAACGGTTGGACATGGGGATGGCTCCTGACTGGGCGCGCGCCGACTCGGTTGGCACGCGAAACCGCGAATTGAGGACATGACGAAGCCCGGCCCGAGCACCGCCCATCGGGGCGACGTCGAGGCCGGGAACGGTCGTCTAAATTCGCAGAATTGTGGTCAGGTCCAGGGCAGGCGACGGCGGACCGTTGGTGTCGACCGGTCCGGAGCCGGTGTGGATCGAGCGCCCGAGCATCACCGGAGCGGGTGCGTGGTGGGCGGCGAGCGGAATCCGAAGGTCCTCGCGATGGGGAACCCCCGCCTGGATCGGCGCGACCGGTGCGGCCGGGTCCTTGCGGCAGCCGGGCGACTTGCCGATGGCATCGCGTTGGTCGGCGGTGGCCGGCGCGGTATGAGCGAGCGGAGAACCCTCGGCGAGCACGGTCCGCTCGGCGAGCGGGCAGGCCGCGATGATCCCGATGAACAGTCCGATGATCGCGGTCAGCACGCCGCCGAGCCGCATGGTCCTCACTCGCCGCACCCGGTCAGCCCTCGACGAGCCAGATAGCCTCGGCGGCCGGATTGCCCAGGTCCACGGTGTCGTCGACGCCGTCCCCGAGACGGACCGAGACGGTGCCTGCGAAATCGCGCCGCTCGACCACCGTGATCGTCAGGTCGAGGGCGATCCCCACCGTGTCGAAGTACCGGAGCATCGCCGGGTCGGAGTCGGAGATCCGTGCAACCCGGCCGCTCTCGCCGTCCGCGAAATCGCTGAGCTGCCGGGCGGGCGGGGTCGGGATGGCGCCGTCGGCGGTCGGGATCGGGTCGCCGTGCGGGTCCCGCTCCGGATGGCCCAGCTTGGCGTCGATCCGGGCGATCATCAGCTCCGAGACCGCGTGCTCGAGGACCTCGGCCTCGTCGTGGACCTCGTCCCAGCCGTAGCCGAGCTCGTTGACCAGGAAGGTCTCGATCAGCCGATGCCTGCGGACCATGCCGATCGCGGCGGTCCTGCCCCGGTCGGTCAGCGCGATCGATCCGTAACGGGCGTGGTCGACCAGACCCTGGCCGGCGAGCTTGCGGATCGCCTCGGACACGGTGGAGGCAGACACCCCGATCTTCTCGGAGAGCATCTTCGTCGAGACGTGCTCGCCGGACCATTCGCCGGCCGTCCAGATCACCTTGAGGTAGTCCTGCGCGACGGTGGTCAGGGATTCCGGCGCCGCCGCGCTCCCGGTCTCGCTCGGTCCACTCTTGCTCTCGGCCACGATCATGAGCTTAGGCAATGCACGCCTGCGGGTGTGAGCCGACACTCTCGGGACCCGGGGTCGGGGGACCGGACAGGGGGATTCGCGGGGGATAGGGGCTGGGGACACGGGCCTGCCCCTATTCGACCCCTAACGCGTGTCCGCCATCCCACCAGAGCCCCTTAGCGCTGGTATCAATATGCGATGACCTCCACGATGATGACCGACACGATGGCGACCGGCGCGGTGACGCTTCAGTCGGCGCCCTCGGGTGGCCCCGCGGCTTCCGCCCCGGTCTCGACAGCCCGGCTCTCCGCTGACGAGCGCCGCCGCCAACTGATCGAGTGCGCGCTGGACGTCGCCGAGCGCGGCGGCATCGGCGCGGTCACGGTGCGGGCGATCGCACGGGAGGCGGGCATATCCCTGGGGATGGTGCACTACTGCTTCGCGAGCAAGGAAGCGCTCCTCACGGAGATGGCGGAGCGGTTGGTGTACGAGCTGAGCACTGCTTCGCAGATGGTGCTGGCCGCGGTGGGCGATGCAACGCAGGCGGACGGCCGGGCGGGCCTGCGTGAGCTGGTCCGGATCGGGCTGAAGGCCATGTGGTCGATCGTCGAGGCCAATCCGAACCGCAGGTTGCTGACCTATGAGATCGCCACGCATGCCATGCGCCTGCGCGAGGCGGGATCGCCGGATGCGGGCGATGTCGTCGGCGAGCAGTACCGGATGATGGACCGCGAGGTCACGGCGTTTCTCGTCGAGTGTGCGGACCGCACCGGGATGGTCTGGACGGAGCCGGTCGCGTCGATCGCGCACCGCAGCCTGTCCATCGTCGACGGTCTGGTGCTGCGCTGGTTGGTCGATCGGGACACTGATGCGATCGCCCTCGGGCTCGCCGAGGTCGCGAATGCGATCGCCGCGAAGGCCGTCGAGTCCTGAGCCGAAGGTGACGCACTCGGACCGGGGCCGTAGGCTGCCACTCGTGCAGAGATGGCGTGGTCTCGACGAAGTGCCTGCCGACTGGGGTCGTTGCGTTCTCACGATCGGCGTTTTCGATGGCGTGCACCGTGGGCACGCGCAACTGATCAGCAGGGCGGTCAAGGCTGCCAGCGAGCGTGGAATCGCAAGTGTGCTCATGACTTTCGATCCGCATCCGGCCGAGGTGGTGCGCGCGGGCAGTCACCCCGCGCAGTTGACGACGCTCGCGCGCAGGGCGGAACTGGCCGAGGAACTCGGTATCGACGTCTTCTGCGTGATGCCGTTCACCCCGGAGTTCATGAAGCTGACCCCCGAGCGCTACGTGCACGAGATCCTCGTGGAGCGGCTGCACGTCGCGGAGGTGGTGGTCGGCGAGAACTTCACCTTCGGGCGCAAGGCGGCAGGCAACGTGGACCTGCTGCGCAAGACCGGCGAACGGTTCGGCTTCGCGGTCGACGGGGTCAGCCTGCTGGCCGAACACGCGGTGACCTTCTCGTCGACGTACATCCGCTCGTGCGTGGACGCGGGCGATGTCGCGGCCGCCTCCGAGGCACTGGGTCGACCACACCGGGTCGAGGGTGTGGTGGTCCACGGCGACGGGCGCGGCCGCCAGCTCGGCTTCCCCACGGCGAACATCGCGCCCCCGATGTACTCGGCGATCCCCGCGGACGGCGTGTACGCGGCCTGGTTCACCGTCCTGGGCGCCGGACCACTGACCGGAACCGTCGTTCCCGGCGAGCGGCACCAGGCGGCGGTGTCGGTGGGCACCAACCCGACCTTCTCCGGACGCACCCGCACGGTCGAGGCGTTCGTGCTCGACGGTGAGGCCGACCTGTACGGCCAGCACGTCGCGGTCGACTTCGTGGAGCGACTGCGCGGCATGGAGAAGTTCGACTCGGTCGACGAACTCGTCGCGGAGATGGGCCGGGACGCGGAGCGCTCGCGCGAGATCCTGATCGAGGCCGACCTGCGTCACGGCGAGTAGTTCGCCTCGTATGCCCTGGTAGTATCTCCTGTCGGTGTGTGCTGCGGTCCGCGGTGGCCGCACCAACTGGGGCGAACATCTTCGGGTGTGAGCCCCGGTTCCAATCACGCGGACGTCAGTTACAGGAGATTCCCAGTGGCATTGACCACCGAAGAGAAGAAGGCCGTACTCGGCGAGTACGGACTGCACGAGACCGACACCGGTTCGCCGGAGGCGCAGGTGGCGATGCTCACCAAGCGCATCGTCGACCTCACCGAGCACCTGAAGAAGCACAAGCACGACCACCACTCCCGCCGCGGCCTGCTGCTGCTGGTCGGACGCCGTCGTCGTCTGCTCAAGTACGTCCAGAAGGTCGACATCGCGCGTTACCGCTCGCTGATCGAGCGTCTGGGCCTGCGTCGATAATTCGGCGTACACGGTGACCCGCGACACGTTGCGGGTCATCTGGACGTGAACTTCCCGGTAGCCAGCGAGCCGAGTGCATAGACTTGGCCTCGCTGGCTACCGGCGTTTTTCACGCCGCAGCTTTAGCATCGGATCCACGGGATCCAGCCGTACGTACCTGAAGCCGTGGCGTCGGTCCTCGGTAGTGGTCACTCGGACGCGTCGATCTCACGACGGCGCCAATCCGGAGGGCTTCGATCGATGACCGCCTCCGCGCAGCGATGTTCCCGCCCGCCTCGGGCGCTGGACCGTCGTGATGGTGCGCGTCGCAGCCAGGAGGGCTGCGACGCCCACACACGGATACGGCAAAAGACGAGAGGACGAGAAGAGAAAAGATGACAGAGAATTCCGCAGTAGAGGTCGACGAGGGCGTGTTCGAATCCACCGCCGTGATCGACAACGGGAGCTACGGCACCCGCACCATCCGTTTCGAGACCGGTCGTCTCGCACAGCAGGCCGCAGGCGCGGTCGTCGCCTACCTGGACGACGAGACCATGCTGCTGTCGGCCACCACGGCCAGCAAGCACCCCAAGGAGCACTTCGACTTCTTCCCCCTCACGGTGGACGTCGAGGAGCGTATGTACGCCGCGGGCCGCATCCCCGGCTCCTTCTTCCGTCGTGAGGGCCGCCCCTCCACGGACGCGATCCTGACCTGCCGCCTGATCGACCGGCCGCTGCGCCCGTCCTTCGTCGACGGTCTGCGCAACGAGATCCAGGTCGTCGTGACGGTCCTGAGCCTGGACCCGAAGGACCTGTACGACGTGGTCGCGATCAACGCCGCCTCGGCGTCGACGCAGATCGCGGGCCTGCCGTTCTCCGGCCCGGTCGGTGGCGTTCGTGTCGCGCTGCTCACCTCGGAGGAGAACAAGAAGGGCCAGTGGGTCGCCTTCCCGACCGTCGAGCAGCTCGAGACCGCGGTCTTCGACATGGTCGTCGCCGGCCGTATCGTCTCCGGTTCCGGTGACGACGCCGACGTCGCGATCATGATGGTCGAGGCCGAGGCGCCCGCACACGTGATCGAGCTGATCGAGGGCGGCGCGCAGGCGCCGACCGAGGCGATCGTGGCCGAGGGCCTCGAGGCGGCCAAGCCGTTCATCGCGCGTCTGTGCACCGCTCAGCAGGCACTCGCCGCCAAGGCCGCCAAGCCGACCGGCGACTACCCGGTGTTCCCGGCCTACCAGGACGACGTCTTCGCCGCCGTGGAGAAGGCCGCAGCCGACAAGCTCAGCGCCGCACTGACCATCGCGGGCAAGCAGGAGCGCGACGACAAGACCGACGAGATCAAGGTCGAGGTCCTCGAGCTGGTCGCCCCGAACTTCGAGGGTCGCGAGAAGGAGATCGGCGCGGCGTTCCGCTCGCTGACCAAGAAGCTCGTGCGCCAGCGGATCCTCAAGGACCACTTCCGGATCGACGGCCGCGGCATCACGGACATCCGTTCGCTGTCGGCCGAGGTCGCGGTCATCCCGCGGGCCCACGGCTCCGCGCTGTTCGAGCGTGGCGAGACCCAGATCATGGGCGTCACCACCCTCGACATGGTGAAGATGGCGCAGCAGATCGACTCGCTGGGGCCCGAGACCAGCAAGCGCTACATGCACCACTACAACTTCCCGCCGTACTCCACCGGTGAGACCGGTCGCGTCGGCTCGCCGAAGCGTCGCGAGATCGGCCACGGCGCCCTCGCCGAGCGCGCCCTGATGCCGGTGCTGCCGAGCCAGGACGAGTTCCCGTACGCGATCCGTCAGGTCTCGGAAGCGTTGAGCTCCAACGGTTCCACCTCGATGGGTTCCGTCTGTGCCTCGACCCTGTCGCTGCTCAACGCCGGTGTGCCGCTGAAGGCTCCGGTCGCGGGCATCGCCATGGGCCTGGTCTCCGACCAGGTCGACGGTGAGACCCGGTACGTGGCGCTGACCGACATCCTCGGTGCCGAGGATGCGTTCGGCGACATGGACTTCAAGGTCGCGGGCACGAAGGACTTCGTCACGGCGCTGCAGCTGGACACGAAGCTCGACGGCATCCCGTCCAAGGTGCTGGCAGGCGCGCTCTCGCAGGCGCACGATGCCCGCACCACGATCCTCGAGGTCATGGCCGAGGCCATCGACACCCCGGACGAGATGAGCCCGTACGCCCCGCGCGTCACGGCCATCAAGGTGCCGGTGGACAAGATCGGCGAGGTCATCGGGCCCAAGGGCAAGATGATCAACTCGATCACCGAGCAGACCGGTGCGAACATCTCCATCGAGGACGACGGCACCGTGTTCGTCGGCGCCACCGATGGTCCGTCTGCGCAGGCCGCGATCGACATGATCAACGCCATCGCCAACCCGCAGCTGCCCAAGGTGGGCGAGCGTTTCCTCGGTACGGTCGTCAAGACCACCGCCTTCGGCGCGTTCGTCTCGCTGCTCCCGGGCCGCGACGGGCTGGTGCACATCTCGAAGCTGGGCAACGGCAAGCGGATCGCCAAGGTCGAGGACGTGGTCAACGTGGGCTCCAAGCTCCGCGTCGAGATCGCCGACATCGACAACCGTGGCAAGATCTCGCTGATCCCCGTCGAGGACGAGTCCTCGGCATCGGACGCGCCTGCTGACGCGGCCGCCGACGAGGCGACCGACTCGGAGTAGATCCGGCCCTATCGGCTGGTTGAACACCGGTGCTCCCGCGCGCTCGCGCGGGAGCACCGGTGTTTTCGTATCCCGCCCGGTGTGTACTGTTTGAGCCTCACACCCGCACAGCTGACGAGGACCGTAGACCCACTTCATGGCCGCACACAATCGCAGTCGAACCTCCGCATTGACGACCAGATCCGAGGACTTCGGAGTCCGACGCACCGTGCTCCCCGGCGGTCTCCGGGTGGTCACCGAGCACATGCCGGGCGTCCGCTCCGCATCGGTGGGCGTGTGGGTGGGCGTGGGGTCTCGCGACGAGCAACCGTCGGTGGCGGGGGCCGCGCACTTCCTCGAGCACCTGCTCTTCAAGTCGACGCCGACCCGAAGCGCGCTGGAGATCGCCCAGGTGGTCGACGGCATCGGCGGCGAGCTCAACGCCTTCACCTCCCGCGAGCACACCTGCTTCTACGCGCACGTGCTCGACGACGACCTGCCGCTGGCCATCGACCTGGTCAGCGATGTCGTGCTGCGGGGACGCTGCCGCTCCGACGACGTCGACGTCGAGCGCCAGGTGGTGCTCGAGGAGATCTCGATGCGCGACGACGACCCCGAGGACCTGCTCGGCGACGACTTCCTGACCGCGCTCTTCGGTGACCACCCGGTGGGCCGCCCGGTGATCGGCAGCGTCGAGTCGATCGAGTCGATGTCCCGGACCCAGCTGCACTCGTTCCACGTCCGCCGGTACACGCCGCCGCGGATGGTCGTCGCGGTGGCGGGCAACGTGGACCACGACGAGACCGTCGCACTGGTGAAGCGCAGTTTCAAGGGGCACCTGACGAGGGGGCCGAAACCGGCGGAGCGGCGCGAGGGCCGGCTGCGGCTGCGCACGGTCCCCGAGCTCACCCTGCGTGGGCGCGACAGCGAGCAGGCGCACCTGTGCATGGGTGTGCGCGCCTTCGGGCGGCACGAGGGTCACCGCTGGACGCTGTCCGTGCTGAACACCGCCGTCGGTGGTGGGCTCAGTTCCCGTCTGTTCCAGGAGATCCGGGAGTCGCGGGGCCTCGCGTACTCGGTGTACTCGAGCATCGACACGTTCGCGGACAGTGGGGCGTTCTCGGTCTACGCCGGATGCCAGCCGGAAAACCTCGGCGAGGTCACGACGGTGATCCGCGAGGTGCTCGCGAACGTCGCGGCCAACGGCATCACCGACGACGAATGCGCGCGGGCCAAGGGTTCGATCCGCGGGGGACTGGTTCTCGGACTGGAGGATTCCGGCTCCCGGATGCACCGGATCGGCCGAAGCGAACTGAACTACGGCAACCATCGCAGCATCACGGAGACGCTGGCCCGGATCGACGAGGTCACCACCGAGGAGGTGCGTGAGGTCGCCGCGATGCTGCTGAGCCGGCCGTACGGCGCCTCGGTCGTCGGCCCCTACAAGCGCAAGAGGGACCTGCCCGCCGCCGTCCGCGGAATCGTCTGACCGGTGGCGCTTTTCCGGTCGCGGCGTGCTGTGCCGCTGGCCGTCGTCACGCTCATCACCCTCGTGATGCTGTTCTCTCCCGGTTCCACGGTGCCGAGCGGGCCGCCGAACATCGACAAGGTGACCCACCTGCTGATGTTCGCGGCACTGGCCTACAGCGCGCGGTTCGCGGGGGTCGGGGTCACGGCGGTGATCGTCTGGGCCGGGCTCTACGCGGCGGCGTCGGAGGTTCTGCAGGGCCTGCTGCCGATCCACCGGAGCGCGTCGGTCTGGGACTGGGTCGCGGACATCGTGGGTGTGGCAGTCGGGCTGTTGATCTTCCGGGCGTGGCAGGCTGGACGGGGGCGACCGGCGACGGGCGGTCGCGACGAGGAGAGGTAGCGGCATGCGGATTCGTGGTGCGGTGCTGGAGGAGATCGGTCGGGAGCGTCCGTTCGCACAGTCGCGGCCCATCTCGATCTCGGAGCTCGAGCTGGACGGGCCCGGCCCCGGCGAGCTGCTGGTCCGCATCGAGGCGGCGGGCCTGTGCCACTCGGACCTGTCCGTGGTGGACGGGAACCGGGTGCGTCCGGTGCCGATGCTGCTCGGTCACGAGGCCGCGGGCCGCGTCGAGAGGGTCGGCGACGGCGTCACCGACGTCCGGGTCGGCGAGCGCGTGGTGATGACCTTCCTGCCGCGCTGCGGTGAGTGTGCGGGCTGCGCGACCGACGGCCGGATGCCCTGCAGCGCGGGCGGTGCCGCGAACAACGCGGGCACACTGCTCGGCGGGGGCGAGCGCCTGCACCGCGACGGCGAGCCGGTGCACCACCATCTCGGGGTGTCGGGGTTCGCGACGCATGCGGTGGTCGACCGCCGGTCGGTGGTCCCGGTGGGCGACGACGTGCCACCCGCGGTCGCGGCGGTGCTCGGGTGCGCCGTCTTGACCGGCGGCGGCGCGGTGCTGAACGCAGCACGGACAGCGCCGGGGGATTCGATCATGGTGGTCGGCCTCGGCGGGGTAGGGATGGCCGCGATATTGACCGCGGTGTCGCTCGGCCTCGGCGAGGTGATCGGCGTCGACGCGATGCCCGAGAAGCTCGCGGTGGCAACCGAACTCGGCGCCACGCAGGTGTACACCCCGGGCGAGCTGGCGGAGCGCGGCGTGCGGGCATCGCTGGTGGTGGAGGCGGCGGGCAACGCGCGCGCCTTCGAGTCCGCGGTGGCGGCGACGGCCCCCGGCGGCACCACCGTCACGGTCGGGCTGCCCAGTCCCGAGGCCAGGTCCTCGGTTTCGCCGCTGTTGCTGGTCGCCGAGACCAGGACCATCGTCGGCAGCTACCTCGGATCGGCCGTGCCCTCGAGGGATATCCCGAGGTACGCGCAGATGTGGCGCGAGGGCCGACTGCCCGTCGAGCGGCTGATCTCCTCGCAGATCACGCTCGACGACATCAATCGCGGCATGGACGAGCTGGCCGAGGGCCGGGCGATCCGTCAGGTGATCGTCTTCGACTGAGCCGGCGAGCCGGCCGCTCCGGCGCGCGAGATGCTGTGATCTCCGTTACTGTCCAGCCGTGACAAGACCTACGAGCGCCTGGACCCTGATCCGTCGGGCCGGAACAGCGTTGATCACACTGGGCGCGTTGACGTTTGCCATCGCGGGACCGGCGGGCGCCGGGTCGGTCGGCGATTCCGAGCCCGCGGAGGCACCGCCCGGCGCAAACCTCTGGGAGTGCAGGCCCACCGCCGATCATCCGCGTCCCGTCGTCCTGTTGCACGGCACCATGAGCAACCAGAACAGCTGGGACGGTCTCTCGCCCGAACTCGCGGCGGACGGGTACTGCGTCTTCACGCTGAACTACGGCAAGGACCCGACGAGCATGATGGGCGCGATGGGCATGTACGCGACCAGCGACATCCCGACGTCGGCCAGGCAGGTCGGTGCGTTCGTCGGTCGGGTGTTGCAGAGCACCGGCGCCGATCAGGTGGACGTCGTCGCGCATTCGCAGGGCGGGGTGGTCGCCCGCCAGTTCCTCAAGTTCGAGGGCGGCGCGAACGCCGAGGATCCATCGCGCAACAAGGTGCGCAATCTGATCACGCTGGGCGCGACCAACCACGGCACCACGATGTCCGGGATGTCGGAGCTGGCGAAGCGGATCCCGCCGATGGTCGGTGTGGCCGAGGGCGTCGCGGGCAAGGCCTCGGTCCAGCAGCTCGTGGACAGCCCGGTGATCACCGCACTGAACTCCGGTGGTGACACCATGCCCGGGATCGACTACACGGTAGTCGCCAGCCGGAACGACTCGATCTCCACGCCGCCCGAGGCGACCTTCCTCGCCGCGGGCCCCGGTGCCACGGTCGAGAATCTGTGGATCCAGGACCTGTGCGCCGCGGACCACTCCGATCACATCGCGCTCGCCACCTCGCCGACGGCCGCCTATATCGTCAGGAAGGCGCTGGACCCGAGCTTCTCCGCGGACCGCTGTTCCGGGAAGTAGTCGCGGCGCGGATCTCCTCGGTGGCCGCGCGAAAGGCGGGCGCGGCGTGCGCGAAGTAATCGAACAGCAGGTCGAGCTGCTCGGGGGAGTATCGGGTGAGGACCTCGGCCAGGTGTCGGCGGGCCGGGCCCACCACCTCGTCGATCTCGGGTAGGGCCTCCGCGACCGGTTCGATGATCACCCGCCTGCGGTCGGCGGGATCGGCCGCGCGCCGCACGTACCCGGCGCGTTCGAGTCGGTCGATCAGGCGGGTGGTGGCGCCCGTGGTGAGGCCGGTTTCGGCCGCCAGTTGACCCGAGGTCAGGCTGCCGTGCAGGCCGATCCTGCTCATGGCGTGCCATTCGGAGGTGTGCAGCCCCGCCGCTTCCGCGCCGGCAAGGCCGTTGAGGCCGACGGCGTCGAGGTATTCGCGGAAGATCGCATGCCGGTTCGCCTCGGTGTCGCTTGCCATGACCGTGCATCCCTCCTAGTATTATATCTGCACGTATGCAGATAATGCTCATGTGCAGTATCTGCTCCAGTCTAACGAGGAGGAGGACGGTATGGGCACCACCGAGGATCGCGCCGCGATCGATCAGGTCATCGATGCGCTCGTCGACGCGTGGGGGCGCCACGACGCCGATGCCTACGGCGCGCAGTTCACCGACGACGCCACCTACGTCACCTATGTCGGCACCTACTACCGGGGCCGCGCCGACATCGTCGAGAGCCATCGGGTGCTGTTCGACAAGTTCGTCAAGGGGACCCGCCTGGCGGACCGGGTGCTCGACGTCAGGTTCCTCGGCGCGGACGCCGCCGTGGTCACCGGCCGCGGCGACACCTACAAGGGCGATCCGCCCGCGAAGCTCAGCAAGGTCCAGACGTACGCGATGGTCCGCGAGGCCGACGGGCGGTGGCGGATCGCGGCGTTTCACAACACCAAGCGCAGGCCGCTGATGGAGCGGATCTCGTTCCGGACCGCGCCCGGCCTGGTGCCCGCGGCGGATCGGTAGCGCCGTTCGCACCCCCGGTGCGATTGCGTAGGCTTCCTTCGAGAGTCAACGTGATAGACGGAGAGTGAATCGAGTGACGATGATCCGGGTCGGTGTTCTTGGTGCCAGCGGCAAGGTCGGCCGCGCCATCTGCGAGGCAGTGGAGGCCGCGCCCGATCTGGAACTCGTCGCGCAGGTCGACCAGGGCGACCGGATCGAGACGTTCGTCGACACCCGTACACAGGTCGTGGTCGACTTCACCCACCCCGACGTGGTGATGGGCAACCTGGAGTTCCTGGTGGCCAACCGCATCCACGCGGTCGTCGGGACCACCGGTTTCGATGACGCACGGCTGGCCACCGTGCAGTCCTGGCTGGTGGAGAACCCCGAGGTGGGCGTGCTGATCGCGCCGAACTTCGCCATCGGCGCCGTGCTGTCCATGCGGTTCGCCGAGCAGGCAGCGCGCTTCTTCGACTCGGTCGAGGTCATCGAGCTGCACCACCCGAACAAGGCGGATGCCCCGTCGGGCACCGCCTACCGCACCGCCGCGCTGATCGCGGCGGCACGCGAGAAGGCCGGCCGCGGGCCGAGCCCGGACGCGACCTCCACCGAGCTCGAGGGTGCGCGCGGCGCCGACGTGAACGGGGTCCGGGTTCACTCGGTCCGCCTCGCGGGACTCGTTGCGCACCAGGAGGTCCTGCTCGGAACCCAGGGCGAGACGCTGACCATCCGGCACGATTCGATCGACCGCAACTCCTTCGCGCCCGGCGTCCTGCTCGGTGTCCGGGCGATCGCGGGTCGTCCGGGGCTCACCGTCGGCATCGACCCCCTGCTCGACCTGTGAAGAACGGCACCACCAAGGTCGTCGTCACCATCGCGGCGATCGTCCTCGCGCTCGGCTTCTACTTCGTGCTGCTCGGCCAGCGCGGCCTCGACCTGATCCGGGAGGGGGGAGTGGCGCCGATCGGACTGGGCATCGGCGTGCTCCTGCTGCCGGTGCTGGGGGTCTGGATCGTGGTGGTGACGCTGCGTGCCGGATTCCAGCACCAGCACCTCGCGCAGCGCATCGCGGACGAGGGACTCGAGCTCGATGTGTCGGAGCTGCCGAGGCGGCCCTCGGGTCGGATCGACAGGGATGCCGCGGATGAGCTTTTCGCACAGGTGAAGTCGGAGTGGGAGGCCGATCCGGACAACTGGCGCAACTCCTACCGGCTCGCGCGGGCGTACGACTACGCGGGCGATCGCGGCCGGGCCCGCGACACCATGCGCCGGGCCGTCGCGCTGGAGCAGGCCGAGCGGGAGCAGGGCTGACCCGCACCGTCGGTCCCGCCTCGGCCGTACTCTGGACCGCGTGACGGACGAGCGCAGGCAGCCAACCCTTTTGGTCGTGCACCACACGCCCTCGCCCGCCACCCGCGAGTTGGTCGAATCGGTGCTGGGCGGTGCCAACGACCCGGAGATCGAGGGGGTCACCGTGCGCTCGCTGCCCGCGCTCGGGGCCACCATCCCGGATGTGCTGGCCGCGGACGGCTACGTCTTCGGCACCTCGGCGAACTTCGGCTACATGTCGGGGGCGCTCAAGCATTTCTTCGACACCGTCTACTACCCGTGCCTCGACGCCGTCGCGGGCCGCCCGTACGGGCTGTGGGTGCACGGCAACAACGACACCGCCGGGGCGGTGCGGTCGGTGGACAAGATCGTCGCCGGGCTCGCGCTGACGAAGGTGGCGCAGACGGTGGAGGTCACCGACGGGATCGATGCCCGCGCCCGCGAACTCTGTTACGAGCTGGGGGCGACCGTTGCGGTGACGCTGGCGGAAGCCCAGGCGGCACGCCGATCGGGAGGTCGCGATGGGAAATGAATCGAAATCGGTCTCGGTCAGTGATCTGGCGGAACGGGTCGCCGGCTCAGTCTCCGGACGGGGCTGGACCGTCGCTACCGCGGAATCCCTCACCTCGGGACAGGTGGCGGCCGCACTCGGCGCGGCGCCCGATGCCTCGTTGTGGTTCCGTGGTGGAGTCGTTGCCTACTCGAGCGACGTGAAGCGGTCGGTGCTCGGGGTGCCCGACGGGCCGGTGGTATCGGAGGCCGCGGCGCGCAGTATGGCCACGGGGGTCGCCCGATTGCTCGGCGCCGATCTTGCTGTGAGCGTGACGGGCGCGGGTGGGCCCGAGGGGCAAGACGGGCAGGAACCCGGCACCGTCTGGCTGGCGGTGACCTCGCCCGTCGCCGAGTTCTGCGAGATGAGCCGCTTCGATGGGACACCTGCGGAGGTGGTGCAGGCATCGCTGGAGCGGGCACTGGAATTGCTGGCGCAGTGTGCGATCGGATGATCAACCACAGCGCTTGAACAGGCGTCCCTTCAAACATCGCCGATCACGTTTCCGGGACCTTTCGGGCGGGTAGTCGCGGGGATGAGCAGAATTCTGGGCAGCGGTTCCCGGGCATCTCGGCAGGGTTCGAGTGGCCCGACGATCGGCGTCGAGGAGGAATTCCTGCTCGTCGACGCACACACGGCAATGCTGCGTATGGACAACGCTGCCGTCGCCCGTAGCGCTTCCGAACTCGGACTCGAGCTGCAACTCGAGCTCACCCAATGCCAGGTCGAGACGAACACCCCCATCTGCCACGATGCCCGCGAACTGCGCGCGCACCTACTTCGGATGCGCACAGTGGCCGCGGCCGCAGCTCTGCGCCACGACTGCCGGCTGGTGGCCACGGCGGCACCCCTGATCGGTCCGTGGCGGATCAGTGTCACCGACTCCGATCGTTATCGCGCCATGGCGGAGAGGTATGGCGCGCTTGCACTCGAGCAGGGCATCTGTGGTTGCCACGTCCATGTGGACGTCCCGGAGCGCGAGACGGCGATCGAGGTCTGCAACCATGTGCGGCCGTGGCTGCCGATTCTCCTCGCCCTCGGAGGAAACTCACGGATCCACCGGGACCTGGACACCGGTTTCGCCAGTTGGCGATGGATCCTGTGGTCTCGATGGCCGGTGTCGGGGCCGCCACCCTACTTCGACTCACGGCGACACTATGAGGCACTCGTCGACATGCTGGTCGACAGCGGGACGATCATGGATGAACGGATGGTGTATTGGGACGTTCGACCGTCCAGTCATCTTCCGACGGTCGAGGTCCGGGTCAGTGACGTGCAGCCGACGGTCGATGACGCCGTGCTTCTGGCCACCATCGTCCGGGCGCTCGTGATGACTGCGACTCGCGCGATCGAACGTGGCGCAGGTGCGCCGCCGGTTGCGCTCGAGACACTGCGCGCGGCAAGCTGGGCGGCCGCGCGGGTGGGAGTGTCCGGAACGGCCCTGGACCCGCACACCGGTAGACCGAAGACGCCGGCCGCCCTCGTAGGAGCCCTGCTCGATCACGTACACGATGCGCTCGACGAGCTCGGCGAATATCGACGGGTGAAGTCGGCCCTCGCGAACCGGCTCGAGGACGGCAACGGCGCCGACTGGCAGCATCGAACCCTGCTCCGATCCGGTGACCTCACGCAGGTCGTGAAACTCGCGGTCACCCGCACGGTTCAGGACATCGCACGCTGGTGAGCGCCGGTCGTGGTTCAGCACCCCGCATTGTGGGTAGTGCCTAGTCATGTACACACGATGCGCGACCTTGATTGCAGGGGCTTCCGTGACTGTCCTCGTCGTCGCGGGGTGCGGCAACGACGATGAATCGACTGACGACAGCGCGACAGTCGAGACGCCTCCGACGTCGCTCGAAACGGCGACCACCAGCCTGCTCACCCCCCGCGGCGGCTTCACTTTGCCGGTGGAAGGCGGCACCGACAATGCCTTCACCTACGACGAAGCCGCCGTCCCGGTGGGTTCGTCGGTGAACGTCGACGATGGCCGCACCACGGTCACATTCAGCGCGACCGGCCTCGCGCCCAACCGCGACTTCGGCGTGCACGTGCACACGCGGGCGTGTGGGCGGGAACCGTCGGATTCGGGTCCGCATTATCAGAACGATGTCGATCCGATGGCCACCCCGGAATCGCCGTCGTCGGATCCTGCCTACGCGAACCCACAGAACGAGATCTGGCTCGACGTCACCACCGATGGGAACGGCAACGCGCAGTCGTCGACGGCCGTCAACTGGGAGTTTCGCGACGACGAGGCCAATTCCGTCGTCCTCCACGCACAGCGCACCATGACTGGTCCCGGCGTGGCCGGCATGGCCGGTGACCGCCTGGCCTGTATCGACGAGGATCTGTGACGGTTCGCCAAAGCCGCTGTGCCGGTTCCGAACCGGCGAACGATGGTATTTCTGCGCGGGGTAGATGGGGAGGCGAGGTTGTGGACCGTACAACGCATCGGTCGTCCCGTACGGGTGAGCGACGCCAGCCAGAGACAGCCCAGGACTCAGTGATCTGGCCGGAATCGAGCCCCCTCGACCGGTGGTGGTCTCGGGTGGTTTTCGATCACGACGGCCCGTCCGACATTCCGGGAGAAGCTTCGCGTAAATCTGATAGCGGCGCGCAACAGCCACGTGGGTGGCACCGGCAATCGACGGCACCCAGAAGACCACGAGGAACGCGCACAATGCAAAGAACCAAGCGCGGGAAGTGAATTCCGCAGCATCCGTGGCGAATCGATCGAAGCTGGGAATGCCCTCGTATGGCACCGCTCAAACCGGCTCCAGCCGCCAGGGCAGTGCCAGGGGAGCCGCGGCGATGGTTTCGATTCCGCATTCGCCTGAACTTCAAGAGCACCTGGACTATTGGGGACAACGCGCCTGTCAGGCGTCGATCACCTTCTGTTCATGTTTGCCTGCGATCTCGATCTTGCGGGGCTTCGCCTTCTCCGCCACCGGGATGGACAACCTCAGGACGCCATCCTCATAGCTCGCCTCGATGCCGTCGGTATCCAGGGTTTCGCGGAGGAACAGCTGTCGACTGAACACGCCACGGGGCCGCTCGGCGGAGACCAGTTCGCAATCCCCGCTCAACTCTGGGCGTTCCGCGTGAACGGTGAGTACGTTTCGCTCGACGTCGAGATCGATCGAGTCGGCCTCAATACCGGGAAGGTCGAATTCGGCGATGAACCTGTCGCCGTCGCGCCATGCATCCAGCGGCATCGCAGCCGGACGCGCCACTGTGCCGAAGACCTGCTGGGCGAGCCGGTCGAAGTCACGGAAGGGATCAGTACGCATCGACATCATCGTCACCTCCAGGCAACTTCCCAAATGAACAGTTGATACCAGTGTCAACGTACTTAGGTTATCTTCTATTCCCACCACAGATTATTTTGGCACTCCTCACCTTCCTGGTGCAAGAGATGCAGGAGCCTCCCGCGTACTCGCCCTCCCGATACCGCTGACGCGCCGCGGGACGCCCATGGAACCCTCGAGTGCGGGTGCACATCCAGAGGAGCCAGCATGCGATTTGACCAGCACTTCAGCATGGACCTGGATTTCTTCTGCGATCGATTCCGAAATGGAGGGCTGTCGCACACGGGATCCTCTTCATGGAGGGGGACATCGTGGGCAATGGAGAGCAAGCAGAAGAGGGAATCGACGGTTCGAGCGGTGACGACTCACCCGAAGATGACACTTCACTGCACAGAGGCGACCTCAAGTGAGCAGGGCGCGGTGGTGTGGGAACGACCTCTATGAGTGTTGTTCCGGACGCGCGGGCTGGCGGTAAGCAGTGCCGGGAGGGCGCGCTACGCGCGCGGTTCGGCTTCGGGTACGGGGAGCGCGGCGCCGCGCCCGACTCGGCTCGCCCAGTACGCCGTCCTCCGCGGGGTGGCAAGCCATTCCGGCCACATCCGCAGCTCGGGCGGGAGGTTGATCACGGGATCGAACGCGGGCTGCGCGTCGTCGGCGACTGCGCTCGGAGAGTCCAGCCAGATCCGGCCCGCCGGGGTCGCCTTGCCGCGGGCAGTCGCCAGGGAGAGCGTGAAGTGCAAGGGGCCGCCGTCGATCAGCGCCGACGTCGAACCCGTTCGTGGTTGCCCGTGGTCCGGCACGGCGAAAACCCAGGTGGCAGGTCCGTCCTCCGCGCAATAGGCGGTGACGCTGCTGTATCTTGCGCTGGACCAGCCGCGGGCCGGCCACAGCACCACCCGCGTGGACAGCTGGGCCGACACCAGCAGCAGGTCCCACGGCCCACCGATCAGGTGTAAACGAATTGCGAGACCCATCATGTCCGGTAGCACGCCGGGGAGACCGATTCCCCGGGAGAGTCGGGCGGTCACCGGTATCCGTCCTTGAACCGGCCACCAGTGCGCTCCCAGTTCCGCGTGCCCCTGGGTGAGCACCCCACGCGGGTGGAAGATACGCGCTCGGCGGAACGCTGAGGCGAACGTGAACGGGGCACCTAGCACTGCATCGAGTTCCTTCATGCCAGACCGGGTACCCGCGAAAGCGGGATGCAATCGGGCGAGCATGCCGGAGTTCGGGAGCCGAAGGACTCAGCCAGTGGCGCCAAGTCTGCTGAGCATCAGTTGCTTGCCTTGCTCCGCGCCCTTCCTGCTGTCTGCCTGCGCGCGTCGGAAGAAGTCGGCCACTTCCGTGTCGCCGCAACGTTCGGCATCAGAGATGAAGGAATCCATCTCGAGTGCATTGGTCAGACACGCTTCCGTGAACCAGATCAGGTCGAGTCTGCCAGGGCGATCTCATGCCCCTCTTGGGGCTGGGAAAAGTTGCACTTCTGGCGTTTCGGCTGGAGCCAGGCGTAGGCGCCGGTTCTCATCGACCGCGTCCTGAATCGTCGTGAAGATTCGGAACTGGTTCGCCAAGCCGGCCACATCAAGCGCGCGCACGACACCGCGCGCAGGTGCGACGAGAAGGAGTTGGAGGCCATTGGCGGAGGCGCGGATGTTCGCTCGCGCCAGCAACTGTGCACCAGAAATCCCGAGAAAAGTCGTGTGGGTCAGATCCAGTATCAGGCTCATGACCGCTGTGTCGATGCCGGTTTCGAGGGCCGATCGCAGAGCTTCGACGGACGTGTAGTCGAGTTCACCGCCGACTTCGACAACAGTTGATCCAGGGCCCCGGCTTCGGCCCCGTGCTTCGCAGAGACAGTCATCCAAGCGGCTGTACTGACGAATGTGAATGTGCATTTCCAGACCTCCTCCACTCGGGTCGCGCTGTGAGAGCGAGAAGCAGGCATCGGTAGCCGAACAGGGTCAGGGATCGTGCGTGAGTAGCCGCGAGATCGAATAGCGCTGAAATGCGATCGGAGTCAGGTCCTGTGCGCGGTGCGCCACATGTCCGCTGGTATCACTGCCGGACGAGCCACCCTCTGCACCTTCTGCCGAGCGAGGCGGTCGCTTCCGCGAAACTGGTCTGCGGGCATCAACATCACCGTTACCTCCAGGCGGGTCAATACTGATGGAAGCGGCTCTGGATAATCAAAGCTTCAAGTGTAAAGTTATCTCTCATCGCGGGCGCAGATTATGGTGCCACTGCTGCTAGCCTGGTGCAAGAGGACATCAGACGCTGGAGGTACCGCAATGACGCAAGAGTCCACCCCTCGTTCGCGGCTGGGCGTCTACGGCATCTCGGTCGCGTCTGAACTGTCGGGCATCGATCCGCAGACATTGCGTCTGTACGAGCAGCGGGGACTGCTCGCCCCGGCCCGGACCGAGGGCGGCACTCGGCGTTACAGTGACGACGACCTGATGGCCTTGCGTCATATCGCCGAACTCGTCGCCGGCGGAATCAACCTTGCGGGAATTGCGCGGATCCTGCAGCTCGAGGCCGAAAAACTCCGACTGGAGATCGAGAACGCAGACCTACGGGCAGAGCGCGAAGCCCGGCCGGTCGACAACGAGCGCGTCAAATGAGTGGTCCAGACGGTCATGAACTGCATCAGCAAGACGTCGACCTGACAGGGCGCGCCACCTAAAATCACCCGTCCTTGGGCTCCTCCTGGGCGAGCCGCTCATCGAGGGTCTCACCGAACTCGGCCTCCCGTGCGGTGGTGCCGAAACGATCGGATTCTGCGCGAGGACTGCAATCACAGTGCGAGACCACCCAGGTTCGCGAGTATGGCACTGGGGCAGCGCTTTTCGGAGTACCCCAGAAACCCGTTCGCGGACTCGACCCACGTCCTGGTGTCCGAGGGCCCACAAGATTCTCGATTCGATTCCTCTCGGACGTGTTGCCGACCGTATTTCAGGCAGTCGAGGACGCAGACATCCCGGCCGACGATGCCGTCGCCGTGCCCGGGTGATCTGGTGCCCGATCGCCTGCGACGGGCGGTATAGCGGGGATGGAACCGGTGTAACGGCGGCAGGACTGCTGCCCTCTGGCGTGGCAGCCCCGTTGATGTCGCGCGCGGGAGCTTTGTCGACCCGCACCCTGCCTACTCGGAGGCCGTTGCCCGACGGGACGACCCGAACGCGATGTGACCGCCGAGGGCGCCGCTGGCCGCAGCTGCCGCCAGACCCGTCCAGCTCCAGGCCTGCGCGCGGACGCTCGGTGCGCGCCTGCGCAGCCGAAACGAGACGAGCATCGCGGTGGCCGCCGCCGTATTGCCGAGCGCATGGATCAGCCCGGCCCGGCGGTCTGCCTCGTCACGCTCCACCCAATCCGCCCATCCGGTCACGACCGCGAATGGCGCTCCGGCGAGCCCGAGACCGATCAGGCGCCGCGCCGCGTGGTGGTCGCGCATGACGGTCTCCAGTACGACCGCCGCTGTCCATGCGCCGACGGGGACGGTGACCGCCATCGGGTGTATCGGGTGGCCCAGCCAGGAACCGCGCAGGAACCCGGCGGTCGGACCGTGATCGAGCAGTCCGTCGAGACGCTGCTGAAGAGGTGCGCTGACCCGATCCAGCGCGTCGACCGACTCGGGCAGGTCGAGGAGTTCATGAACCTTCATCACATCGACTTTCTGTTCGGGGCCGGCCCGGTCAGGGCCACCGTCACATCACCATTGGCCTTCCAGCGGGTACCCACACCGACGTTCGGTAATCCTCACGACCCTTACCCTTGTCCAACCTGAGATCCCGTCTGCAGCGGTGAATCTGCCCCTCGCTCTCGGGCTGATGTCGGACCCCGATGGCAGGGTGGGGACATGCTTGAGATGACGGCCGCCGCCGCCAGGCGAACCGCTCTGGCCGCGCAGGGGTTCGCCGACGCGCGCCCGACCACCGCGCCCACCCGCAGGCACCTGCTCAAGGCGGTCGGTACGACCTCGCTACTGCAGATCGATTCGGTCGCGGTGGCCGTACGGGCGCACTACATGCCGGTGTTCAGCCGGATCGGCGCCTACGACCGGGGCCTCCTGGACGACGCCGCGTGGCGGCACACCGCCGCGAAGCCCCGTGCGCTGGTCGAGTATTGGGCCCACGAGGCCGCGCTGATCCCGGTGGGGGACTGGCCGCTGCTGCGCTGGCGGATGCGCGCCTACGAGGGCGGTCGCTGGGCCGGGGAACGTCAGGTGCTCGAGCGGAACCCGGCCCTGATTCGCGACGTCGTCGACGTGATCTCGGCTGTCGGGTCGGCGAGCGCGGGCGACATCGAGCGGCACCTCGAGATCGACCGCGGTCGCAGGGCCGGGCCGTGGTGGGATCGCAGCGATACGAAGGTCATCTGCGAGCAACTCTTCGCGGCGGGTGCGCTGTCGGTGGACAGGCGGGTCGGCTTCGTCCGGCACTACGACCTCGCCGACCGGGTGCTCCCGGCAGGCGTCGTGTCCAGCCGGATCGACGACGCGGACGCGGTGCGCGAACTGATCCGTCGCGCCGCGCGGTCACTCGGCGTCGGAACGGAGCCGGACCTGCGCGATTACTACCGGCTCTCGCGCGCCCAGGCCGCCGCCGCGATCGCGGACCTGGTGGACGAGGGGACTCTGGTCCCGGTGACCGTGCGCGGCTGGGGAGCGCCCGCCTACCGCCACGTCGAGGCGCGGACGCCGCGTCGGATCACCGGAGCGGCGTTGCTGTGCCCGTTCGACCCGTTGGTGTTCTTCCGTCCGCGAACCGAACGGATCTTCGACTTCCACTACCGGCTCGAGATCTACACGCCCCAGCACAAGCGGGTGCACGGGTACTACGTGTTCCCGTTCCTGCTCGACGGCGAGTTGGTCGCCCGCGTGGATCTGAAGGCCGATCGTGGCGCCGACGCGCTCCAGGTGCACGGCGCCTTCGCGGAGGGCGAGGGCGAGGGCGGGGACGGGCGCGTGGTGGAGTCGCTGGCCTCGTCGCTGCGCGAGATGGCGGACTGGCTCGGGCTCTCGGACGTCAGGGTCGGCGAGCGCGGCGATCTCGCCGCCGCGCTCGCCGATCGGGTCTGATCACGCCGGATCGGATCCGGTTGTCGGTCAGAGGGTTTCGACGAACTTCGTCAGGCCCTTCGAGGCGGTTTCGAGGGCGATCTTCTGGCCGCGCTTGACGATGAACCCGGGCATCGGGATCTTCAGGTCGACGGTCAGATCGAAGGTCACGTTCGTGCCGTCGCCGTCCGCGACGAGCGTGTACGAGCCGTCCTGGGTCTTCTGCTGGTCGCTCTCCACGAGGCTCCAGCTCACCTTCTCGTCGCCGACCCACTGGTAGTCCACGACCTGCTCGTCGTTGACGCCCAGCACCGAGACCTTCATGCGCACGCGCAGCGGACGGCCGTCGGGGTGGGTGCTCTCGACGATCACCGACTTGTGCGAGGACGACCACTCCGGTACTCGCTCCACCGCGACGATCGCCTCCATCACCTTGGCCGGATCGGCCTTGATGTGGAATTCCTTGTTGCCTGACACGGCCATCGAGCCCACCCCTTAATGCGATTGCGTCCAAACTCAGTGCGTCATTACATCACTCCGGGACCGTCCTGGGTTGCGGACGCGCGTCCAGGTCATTCCTCCGTACGCCTGCCCTTGCGCACCTGGTCCCGGAGCGCGCCCTGGACGGCCTGCGACACCCAGGAATTCAGTGACATCCCGTTCTCGGATGCCGCCTCCTCCGCGCGTGACTTCATCTGATCCACCAGGCGCAGGGTCACCCGGGAGATGTCACCGGTGACGTCATCAACGGCGTCATTGATGTAGTCGCTCGTCGTGCTCTCGCCGCGCGGGCCGGATCCGGGCCGCGCACGGCGAGCCACCTCGACATGCGTTCGATCGCCGTCGAGTCGCACGTGCACCGTCCGGTCGCCGAGCGCGGTCGACACCTCCGCCGCCAGGTCGGAGAGCGCGGACAGCAGCATCAATCGCGCCGAGTTCTCGGCCGCGACGGCCAGCGCCTCGGCGATCCTCTTGGTGTTCTCGTCGCCGAGGGCGGCCGCCGCGATCAGGTCGTGACGCAGGGTGGTGGTGTACTCCGACAGTTCCATGACGTCAGTGTGACGCCATTGTTGACGTCGGTCAAGATGTCATGGCGTCAGGCGAGCAGCTTCGCCTTGAGTGCGGCGATGTCGGCGTCGGTCAGACCGAGGCCCTGGTGCACGTAGTTGTCGAAGCTGCCGTACCGCTCGTCGGCGGTGGCGAAGGCGCTGTCGAGCCATTCCTGCTTGACGCCGTCGAGCATCGCGGTGGGGCTGGTTGCGTCGACCCCGCGGTAGACGTTGCTGAGCATGAAGTCGGCGTTCACCGTCGCGCGGTCGACACCGAGGATCGTCAGCAGCACCGCCGCGGTCCAGCCGGTCCGGTCCTTGCCCGCGCTGCAGTGGAAGAGCACCGCGCCGTCGGTGTCGCGGATGTCGCGGAGCACGGCGGCGAAGGCCTGGTTGGCACCGGGGCCGGTGATGAAGGCGCGGTACGCCGAGTTCAGGTCGACCAGCGTGGTGACGGGTGAGGCGCCGAGCACGTCGTACCAGTTGGCCTTGGCGCCTGCGGGTACGAGGTCGGGCTGCAGGGCCCGCTCGTAGACGGTGCGCAGGTCGTCGACGGCCTTGACGTTGCGGCCCTCGAGCCTGGCGAGGTCGGCGGGGGACAGCTTGTTCAGCGCATCGGTGCGGAAGACGAGCCCGGTCTTGACCGTGCGGCCGTCGACGGTGGTGTATCCGCCGACGTCGCGGGCGTTCTTGGCGCCGTCGAGGTGCAGAGACCGGTCGAAGGTCGACTGCTCGACGGCCGCCGGCGCCGCGGCGAGTGCGGTGCCTGCGGCGGAACCGACGAAGATCGAGGTTCCGATGGCGAGGGCGGCGGCCGCGCGCAGGACGCGGGCACGGTTCGGGGTGAGGGCCACGAGGTGTCTCCATGGGGGGGTCGGCGCGGATCACGGCGCGGTGATCCAAGACGTTCGGACACAGGAGTTGGTACACCGTTCAGGTGAACGCGAGGAGTCGCGCCGATAGGGTGCGGTGATTCGGCGAGCAGGACTCAGCAGGACGAGCAGGACAAGGAAGGAACGCAGTGCGGCAAGCGGTGTCCCTGAAAGTGCAACTCATCGCGAAGACGGAGTTCGCCCCACCGGCGGACGTGCCGTGGGAGACCGATGCCGACGGCGGCGAGGCGCTCGTCGAGTTCGCCGGTCGGGCCTGCTATCAGAGCTGGTCGAAGCCGAACCCGAGAACCGCGACCAACGCCGGCTACCTGCGTCACCTGCTCGAGGTCGGGCACCTGTCGGTCCTCGAACACGGCAGCGTGAGCTTCTACATCACGGGGATCTCGCGCTCCTGCACGCACGAGCTGATCCGGCATCGGCACCTGTCGTACTCGCAGCTCTCGCAGCGATCGGTCACCGAGCGGGACGCGAACGTCGTGGTGCCGCCCGCCGTGGTCGGCGACCCCGAACTCGAAGCGCTGTTCGTGGCGGCGACCGATGCCAGCCGCGCCGCCTACGTGGAACTGCTCGAGGCGCTCGAGACCAAGCTCGCGCACGTCCCGAACGGGTCGCTGCGGGCGCGCCTGGCACGGCAGGCGGCGAGGTCCGTGCTGCCCAATGCGACCGAGACCCGGGTGGTCGTCACCGGCAACTACCGGGCGTGGCGGCATTTCATCGCGATGCGTGCCTCCGAGCATGCCGACGTGGAGATTCGCAGCCTGGCAATCGAATGCCTTCGTCAGCTCACGGAGGCAGCACCGAATGTGTTCGGAGACTTCGAGATCGCGACACTGCCGGACGGCACCGAGGTCGCGGTGAGCGAGTTCGACAACCGCGACTGAGCGGGGCGATTCGGCACGGGCACTGCGGTGTTCAATCTTCACCTGCCCACCGGGTAACCTTCTGACCATGACCAACGGTGAATCCGCCCCCGTCGAGCATCCGTTCGGCACCATCCTGACCGCGATGGTGACCCCGTTTACCGGCGACGGGAAGCTGGACGTCGATGCGGGCGTTCGGCTGGCGACGCACCTCGTCGACGGCGGCTGCGACGGGTTGGTGCTCGCGGGCACCACCGGTGAATCTCCCACCACCACGGAGAACGAGAAGCTCGAGCTGATGCGCGCGGTCATCGACGCCGTCGGCAGCCGGGCCCGGATCATCGCGGGCGCGGGCAGCAACGACACCGCACACAGCGTCGAGCTGGCGCGTGACGCCGCTCGGGCGGGCGCGCACGGACTGCTCGTCGTCACCCCGTACTACTCGAAGCCGCCGCAGGCCGGCCTGCTGGCGCATTTCACCGCGGTCGCCGACGCGACGGACCTGCCCGTGATGCTGTACGACATCCCGCCGCGCTCGGTGGTGCCGATCGAGACCGAGACGATCTACCGGCTCGCCGAGCACCCGCGGATCCTGGCGGTCAAGGACGCGAAGGGCGACCTGAACGCGGGCGCGGAGCTGATCGCGAACACGGACCTGCAGTTCTTCTCCGGCGATGACCCGCTGAACCTGCCGTGGCTCTCCGTCGGAGCCACCGGTTTCGTCAGCGTGATCGGTCACCTCGTCCCGGGGCGCCTGCGCGAGCTGCGCGATGCGTTCCTGGCGGGCGACAACGACCGCGCCCGTGAGATCAACGTGAGCCTGCTCCCGCTGATCCGTTCGCTCGGCCTGCTCGGTGGCGTCTCGGCCTCGAAGGCCGGGCTGCGACTGCAGGGCATCGACGTCGGTGACCCACGATTGCCACAGGTGCCGCCGAGCCCGGATCAGGTCGAGGTCCTCGCCGCCGACCTGCGCGCGGCAGGGGTGCTGTCATGACTCGCCCGCCGCGTCGTCGCAGCGCCAGCCGTCAGGCCGGACCCCCGGCTCCCACCGCGGCTCCCGAGGCCGCCCCGAAGCAGCAGGCCCCCGCCCCGCAGCAGCAGGCGCCGGCCCCTGCTCCCGAACAGCCGCAGCAGCAGGCACCGGCCGAGTCGGCACCTGCGGCGCAGGAGCAGGCACCCAAGCGTCGCCGCGGTGGCGCGAAGTCGCAGGGCGGCGCCGCCGCCAAGTCGCAGGGTGGCAACGCCCCCAAGTCTCGTTCGCAGGGCGGTTCGGGACGTCCGCAGCGGCAGCCGAAGAACGCGGGCGGTGGGCAGCGCCCGGACGGCCGCGTCGGCGTCGACCCGACCGAACGGCTCGGCCTCCCGCCGAAGGCGCCCCGTAACGGCCTGCGGGTCGTCGCGCTGGGCGGCATCGGCGAGATCGGCCGGAACATGACGGTCTTCGAGCACAAGGGCAAGATCCTCATCGTCGACTGCGGCGTCCTCTTCCCCGAGGACCAGCAGCCCGGTGTCGACCTGATCCTCCCGGACTTCGCGTACATCGAGGACCGGATGGCGGACGTCGAGGCCGTGGTGCTCACGCACGGTCACGAGGACCACATCGGCGCGATCCCGTTCCTGCTGCGCCTGCGCCCGGATCTGCCGGTCATCGGCTCGAAGTTCACCCTCGCGCTGGTCGCCGCCAAGTGCCGCGAGCACCGGCAGCGGCCGAACCTGATCGAGGTCATCGAGGGTCAGCGCACCACGCACGGCCCGTTCGAGTGCGAGTACTTCGCCGTCAACCACTCGATTCCGGACGCCATCGCCATCGCCATCCGCACCGACGCGGGCGTCGTGCTGCACACCGGCGACATCAAGCTGGACCAGCTGCCGCTCGACGGCCGCCTGACCGACCTCGCGGGCTTCTCGCGGCTCGGCGACGAGGGTGTCGACCTGTTCCTGGTGGACTCCACCAACGCCGAGGTGCCCGGCTTCGTCACTCCCGAGCGGGAGATCGGCGGTGTCCTGGACAACGTCATCGGCAAGGCCAAACAGCGCGTCATCGTCGCGTCGTTCGCCAGCCACGTGCACCGCATCCAACAGGTGGTGGACGTCGCGGTGCGGTACAACCGCCGGATCGCGTTCGTCGGCCGGTCCATGGTCCGCAACATGCAGATCGCCCAGGACCTCGGCTATCTGTCCGTTCCCGACGGCGTCGTCGTCGACGTCGACACCGCGGCGAACCTGCCCGACGACCGGCTGGTGCTCATCTCCACCGGCTCGCAGGGCGAACCGCTCTCCGCGCTGTCGCGGATGGCCCGCGGGGAGCACCGGCAGATCAACGTCCGCGCGAACGACCTCGTGGTCCTCGCGTCCTCACTGATCCCCGGCAACGAGAACTCGGTGTTCGCGGTGGTCAACGGCCTCGCCAAGCGCGGCGCCACCGTCGTCACCCAGCAGAGCGCGAAGGTGCACGTCTCGGGTCACGCCTCGGCGGGCGAGCTGCTGTACCTGTACAACGCGGTGCGGCCGACCAACGCGATGCCCGTGCACGGCGAGTGGCGGCACCTGCGGGCCAATGCGGCGCTGGCCAAGGCCACCGGTGTCCCGGAGGAGCGCATCGTGCTCGCCGAGGACGGCGTCGTGGTGGACATGGTCGACGGCCTCGCGGAGATCGTGGGCCGGGTCCCGGTCGGCATGGTCTACGTGGACGGGAACTCCGTCGGCGACGTCGGTGACTCGACCCTCTCGGACCGGCTCGTGCTCGGCGAGGGCGGATTCATCTCGATCTCGCTCGCCGTGGACACGCACACCGGCAAGGCCGTCAGCACCCCCGAGGTGCACGGGCGCGGCTTCTCCGACGACCCGGCGGCGCTCAAGGAGGCCGCGGTGCTCGTCGAGGCGGAGCTCGCCCGGCTCGCGTCCGAGGGCATCACCGACACCCATCGGATCGCGCAGGCGGTTCGGCGCGTGGTCGGTCGCTGGGTGGCGGACAAGTACCGGCGTCGGCCGATGATCGTGCCGACCGTCATCGGCGTCTAGCCGCCGCACCACCACTCCTCGCGACGGCCGGCCCGGTTCGATCACCGGGCCGGCCCGCGCGCGGGTGTCAGAACAGTAGTCGCCACAGTCCGATCAGGCCGACGACGACGATGACGGCGCGGAGCGCCGTCGGGGAGAGGTGTCGGCCGTACCTGGCGCCGATGGCTCCGCCGATGAGCGATCCGACGGCGATGAGTCCCGCTGCGGCCCAACTGATCCGGTCGAAGGCCACCAGGGTGTACGCCGTGGCGGCAACGATGTTGACCAGCAGTGAGAGCAGGTTCTTCGCGGCGTTCATCCGCTGCATCGACTCCGGCAGCAGGGCGCCCATCACGCCCACCAGCAGGATTCCCTGTGCGGCCGTGAAGTAGCCGCCGTACACCCCGACCGCGAAGGTACCCGCGGTCAGTGCGGCCATCCGGCCAGGCCCGACGTGCTCGGCGTCCCGGCCCTGGGCCTCCGCGCGCTCGCGGGCCCAGGCCTGGATCCGCGGACCGGCGACCACCAGGATCAGTGCGAGTGCCAACAGCACCGGCACGATCGTGACGAACGCCTTCTCGGGCAGGTGCAGCAGCAGCCAGGCGCCGAGGCCCGCTCCCACCAGCGATGCCGGGATCTGCCAGCGCAGCCGGTCCCATTGGCCGCGGAGCTCGCGGCGGTATCCCCAGGTGCTCGACACGCCACCCGCAACGAGGCCGACCGCATTCGACATCGTGGCGACCACCGGCGGATAGCCGAACGCGACCAGGGTGGGAAAGGTGATCAGGGTTCCCGAGCCGACGAGGGCG
The DNA here is from genome assembly GCF_017833315.1 of Rhodococcus sp. PvR099. NCBI lineage: Bacteria > Bacillati > Actinomycetota > Actinomycetes > Mycobacteriales > Nocardiaceae > Rhodococcus > Rhodococcus sp. PvR099. Next base: position 477,811 of record NZ_JAFIBV010000001.1, read on the forward strand.
TTGATCGCGCCCGCGCCGAAACCGGCGAGGGCGATGACGATCATCTCGGTGATGGGCACCGCAGGGACGGTACTGGGTGCGTGTCAGCGCGCGGACGGGCCGCCGCGGCAGTAGCGTGGCGGGCATGAAGCTGGCCCACGACGAGCGTCTCGCGCTCGTGGTCACGATGGCCGAGTTCGGGCCCGACGCGCCAACGCTGTGCGGCGAGTGGACCGTCCGGGATCTGGCCGCACACCTGGTGCTCCGCGAACGACGGCCCGATGCGGCCGCGGGCATCATGGTCTCCGCCCTTTCCGGGTACACCGAGCGGGTGCAGGCGTCGATCGCCCGCGGTTCCTTCGAGGACCTCCTCGAGCAGATCAGGACGGGTCCGCCCGTGTGGTCGCTGATGCGGCCCTTCGACGAGCAGCTGAATCTGGCCGAGATGTTCGTCCACCACGAGGACGTGCGGCGCGGTGGTCCGGACTGGGAGCCCCGGATCCTCGATCCGGCCTGGGCGGGTCCGCTGTGGGCGGTTGCCCGGCGGATGGGCAGGCGCGCATATCGACTGGCGTCCTGCTCGGTCGTGCTGGAGCGCCCGGACGGACGTCGGGCCACGGTGCGCAGCGCAGGCGGCGAGACCGTGGTGCTGCGCGGTGACCCCGCGGAGCTCGCCCTGCACGCCTTCGGGCGCGACGCGGTCCGGCTCGAGGCCACCGGCCCCGATCAGGCCGTCCAGGGTGTGATGTCGCTCGATCGCGGCATCTAGAAGCCCTGTTGCGGGTGTTGCGGATGGTCCTGATGGGGCCTCAGCGACTAACCTGACGTGCATGGCAGGTAAGACCGGGACCAGAACTACCAAGAGCGCGTCATCCTCGCCGCGGTCCTCCGCGAGCTCGGGATCGTCGGCGTCGGGTGGTTCGAAGGCGCGGTCGGGCGGCCGGACCACCAAGACGGTGACCACCCCGCGGAGGCCGACGGCGCCGCGCAGCAACGCACAGGCGGCGAGGCGCAAGCCGGCCGCCAAGGCGCCGGTGAGCCCGCTCAAGGCCGCCGGGCGAGGGCTGGGCCGCGGCTGGGCCCTGATGGCGCGCGGCGTCGGCGCGACGACGAGGACGGTCAGCAAGGCCGCCGACATCGAGCCGGGACACCGCAGGGACGGAATCGCGCTCGGCCTCGTCGCGGGCAGCGCGATCGTCGCGGCCGCCATGTGGTTCGCCGCGGGCGGCCCGGTCGGGGACTGGATCGAGACCGGGGTGCGGGCGCTTTTCGGTGGCGCGGGCGCGGTCCTGCCGATCATCGCGGGCGCGATCGCGGTGGTGCTGATGCGTTCGGAACCGCACCCGGAGGTGCGGCCACGGCTGATCCTCGGTTCGCTGCTGATCGGCTTGCCCGCGCTGGGCGTGTGGCACGTCATCAGCGGGGCGCCCGTCGATGCGGAGGGCAGGGCCGGCGCGGCGGGGTTCCTCGGATATGTCATCGGTGGACCGCTGACCGACGGCCTCACCATGTGGCTCTCCATCCCGCTGCTGATCCTGGCGATGGGGTTCGGGGTCCTGCTTGTCACCGGCACCACCGTCCGTGAGGTCCCGGAGCGGATGCGGACGCTGTTCGGCGTGCACGGGCACGCCGACGAGTACGAGCCGTACGACCCGGAGGACGGCTACGACCACGGGCACGACGACCTGGGGCACGACGACCTCGAGGACCTGCGAAACCTGCGGCCGGCGCGCCGATCCCGTCGGGCGCGCCAGGACCCGTCGGACTTCGACCCGGCCCTGTTCGACGCCGACGGCTACCCGGTGGAGGAGCCGGTGGGGCCCGCCGCGAACTACCCGGTCGGGGAGACCGCGAACGAGGCGGTCACCGAGGTCATCGCGGCGCCGCCCGCCGCTCCGGCGCCCCCGGCCCGACCGCGGCCGAAGCCGAAGCCGACCCCCGCCCCGGCCGCGGCCGAGGACACGACGCCCGCGATGCTGATCCCGGACCGCGTCATCGAGGGCGACTACACGTTGCCGCCGACGTCGCTGCTGATCGAGGGCGATCCGCCGAAGACCCGCAGTTCGGCCAACGACACCATGATCGAGGCCATCACCGAGGTGCTCGAGCAGTTCAAGATCGACGCCGCGGTCACCGGTTTCACCCGCGGCCCGACGGTCACCCGATACGAGGTGGAGCTCGGTCCCGGCGTCAAGGTCGAGAAGATCACCGCCCTGGCCCGCAACATCGCGTACGCCGTGGCGACCGACAACGTCCGGTTGCTCGCGCCGATTCCCGGCAAGTCCGCGGTGGGCATCGAGGTGCCGAACTCGGACCGGGAGATGGTGCGCCTGGCGGATGTGCTGTCGGCGCCGTCGACCCGGAAGGATCACCACCCGTTGGTGATCGGCCTCGGCAAGGACATCGAGGGCAACTTCGTCAGCGCCAACCTGGCGAAGATGCCACACCTGCTGGTTGCGGGTTCGACGGGCTCGGGTAAGTCCAGCTTCGTGAACTCCATGCTGGTCTCGCTGCTCGCCCGGGCCACCCCGGACGAGATCCGGATGATCCTGATCGACCCGAAGATGGTGGAACTGACTCCGTACGAGGGCATCCCGCACCTCATCACCCCGATCATCACCCAGCCGAAGAAGGCGGCGGCCGCGCTGGCGTGGCTGGTCGAGGAGATGGAGCAGCGCTACCAGGACATGCAGGCCAACAAGGTCCGGCACGTCGACGACTTCAACAAGAAGGTCCGCTCGGGGGAGATCACGGCGCCGCTCGGTAGCGAGCGCGTGTACCGGCCGTACCCGTACATCCTCGCCATCGTCGACGAGCTCGCGGACCTGATGATGACGGCGCCGAGGGACGTGGAGGAGGCGATCGTCCGGATCACGCAGAAGGCGCGCGCGGCGGGCATCCACCTGGTGCTGGCCACCCAACGTCCGTCGGTGGACGTGGTCACCGGACTGATCAAGACCAACGTGCCCTCCCGCCTTGCGTTCGCGACGTCCTCGCTCACGGACTCGCGGGTCATTCTCGACCAGCCGGGGGCGGAGAAGCTGATCGGTATGGGCGACGCGCTGTTCCTGCCGATGGGGGCAGGCAAGCCGACCCGTCTGCAGGGCGCCTTCATCACCGACGAAGAGATCTCCGCGATCGTCGACTTCTCCAAGAACCAGGCCGAGCCCGAGTACACCGAGGGCGTCACGGCCTCGAAGGCGGCAGACAAGAAGGACGTCGATCCCGACATCGGTGACGACATGGACGTGCTGCTGCAGGCGGTCGAACTGGTGGTCACCAGCCAGTTCGGGTCGACCTCCATGCTGCAGCGCAAGCTCCGGGTCGGCTTCGCCAAGGCGGGTCGCCTGATGGACCTGATGGAGACCAGGGGAGTGGTCGGCCCCAGCGAGGGCTCCAAGGCCCGCGACGTGCTGATCAAGCCTGACGAGCTGGACGGGCTGCTGTGGTCGATCCGCGGCGGGGACCCGGAGTCCGAGCCGGAGGACTGAGTCGGAACGGTTCGCGCCTGACCGGCGGGCCGGCCGCGTTGTGGTTGAATGAACGGGCCTTGGAGGGGAGTATCCCCCATTCCTGTGGCAACCTCGTCAGCACGAACGGCACCATTGCCGCTCCGGGGTTGCCGGTCGACTGCACCGTCGGCGGGAGAGACCTCCGGTGCCCTACCTATCGGCAACCGGAGGTCGTTGGCTGATGCATGTCACTCCGCTCATCTGGATCGTCACCATCTTGGTGATCCTGGGGCTCTTCGTATTCGACTTCTTCGCGCACGTGCGCACCCCCCACGAGCCCACCTTCCGCGAATCCGCCTTCTGGTCGGCCGTCTACATCTGCATCGCGATCCTGTTCGGCTTCGTGATCATCTGGGGCTGGGGCGGCACCTACGGCGGTGAGTATTTCGCCGGGTACGTCACCGAGAAGGCCCTCTCGGTCGACAACCTGTTCGTGTTCGTGATCATCATGTCGACCTTCGCCATTCCCCGTCAGTACCAACAAAAGGTGCTGCTGATCGGCATCGTGATGGCCCTGGTGATGCGCGGTGCCTTCATCGCCGTCGGCGCGGCGGCGATCAACGCGTACAGCTGGGTCTTCTACCTGTTCGGCATCTTCCTCGTCTACACCGCGTACAAGCTGATCCGCGAGGCAGGTCACGAGGCGGAGGTCGAGGAGGAACGCGAGAGCAAGATCATCGCGTTGGCCAAGCGGTTCCTGCCGACCACCGAGGAGTTCGACGGCGACCGGCTGACCACCAGGATCGACGGCAAGCGTCTGGTCACGCCCCTGTTCCTGGCTCTCGTCGCCATCGGGTTCACCGACATCCTGTTCGCGCTCGACTCCATCCCGGCGATCTACGGCCTCACCAAGGAGCCGTACATCGTGTTCACCGCGAACGCGTTCGCGCTGATGGGCCTGCGGCAGCTGTACTTCCTGATCGGCGGGCTGCTCGAGCGGCTGGTGTACCTGTCCTACGGCCTCTCGATCATCCTCGCGTTCATCGGCGTGAAGCTGGTGCTGCACGCGCTGCACGAGAACACCCTGCCGTTCATCAACGGCGGCGAGCCCGTGAGCGTCCCCGTGATCTCCACGGGATTCTCGCTGCTCGTGATCCTCGGTGTGCTGGTGGTGACCGCGGTGGCGAGCCTGCTCAAGACCCGCAACACCGCCGCCAAGTAAGCCGAGCAATACGCTGACGCCGCGGTGGCGCGATCACGGAGTCCGAGGACTCGTGACCGCACCACCCGCGGCGCAGCTGTATCAGGAGAATGCGCCCATCACCGGCGTCCATTCGGTGAACCGTGCGGCCTCGACGAGGCCGGCCTTGGCGAACGGGTCGTTGGTGAAGAGCGAGCGCACGGCCGCGACGTCCTCGGCCGTCGCCAGGATCAGTGCGCCGCTGCCGTCCGCGAACGGTCCCGTGGTCAGCACGGTGCCGCGCTCGACCAGTCCGGACAGCCACGCGCGGTGGTCGGGCCGGATCTCGTCCCTGGCGGCGGTGGTGGCCTCGCTGTAGGTGTACTCGACGGCGACGATGGGCATGGGGGCTCGCTTTCGGTGAGGGGTTGGCGGGTCTCTAGAGGGTGAGGAGCATGCGGGTGTTGCCGAGCGTGTTCGGCTTCACGTAGCTGAGGTCGAGGAACTCCGCCACGCCGGTGTCGTAGGACCGGCACATCTCGCCGAACACCTCCGCGGTCACCGGGGTCCCCTCGATCTCCACGAAACCGTGCTTGCCGAAGAAGTCGACCTCGAAGGTGAGCACGAACACGCGCCCGAGTTCGAGCTCGCGCGCGACCTGGACGAGCTGTGCGACCACGAGGTGCCCGATGCCGCGGCCCTTGACCTTCGGGTCGACGGCGACCGTGCGTACCTCGCCGAGGTCGGCCCACAGGACATGCAGTGCGCCACAACCGATCACCTCGCCGTCGAGTTCGACGATCCAGAACTCCTGAACGGCCTCGTAGAGGGTCACGAGGTTCTTCTCGAGCAGGATCCGGCCCGCGTAGATGTCGATCAGGCGCTTGATCTGCGGCACGTCGGAGGTTCGCGCGCGGCGGACGGTCGGAGCGTCTGGATCGGAGGTCATGGGCCCAGAGGTCATGTGGTGAAGAGTAGTCATGGAGCCAACCGATATTCTTAGCCATGTGCCCGCCCGATTGGACAGCTCCCGCGACGAAACCCTCTTCTACGGGGTGGCGTCTCGCGCTGCGTGGGTGGCGGCCCGGTGACCGCGCAGTCGCACGACGAGATGGCGTCCGGCGGGCGCCGGGACTCGGGGACTGAGGTGGCATCGGTCTCCGGCGGCGTGCCGCACGAGAAGCCGGTGCCCGTGGTCAACATCGCCAACATCCTCACCGTGCTCCGCATCTTCCTGGTCCCGGTCTTCCTGGTGACGCTGTTCATGGACGGCGGGCACTCGACCTTCTGGCGGATCATCGCCACGATCGTCTTCGCGGTCGCGGCGATCACAGACCGGATCGACGGCCAGCTCGCGCGGAAGTACGGACTCGTCACCGACTTCGGCAAGCTCGCCGATCCCATCGCCGACAAGGCCCTGATCGGTGCCGCACTGGTGGGGCTGTCGGTGCTCGGCGATCTCAGCTGGTGGGTCACGGCGATCATCGCGGCCCGCGAACTCGGGATCACCCTGATGCGTTTCGCGGTCCTGCGGCACGGAGTGATTCCCGCGGGACGGGGCGGCAAGCTCAAGACGCTCGTGCAATCCCTTGCCATCGGCATGTATCTGCTGCCGCTGCCCGCCGGTTGGGCGACGGTGAGCGCGATCGCGATGGGCCTGGCGGTCTTCCTCACGGTCGTGACCGGACTGGACTACGTGATCCAGGCGGTTCGCCTCAGGGCAGGCGTTCACCCGCACGAACCCGGGCGATGACCGACCCCTTGGTCGCCGGGACCGAGGCGGCTGATCTGGTGTCCGCTCTCACCTCGCGGGGCCAGACGGTCGCCACCGCGGAGTCGCTGACCGCGGGGCTGCTCGCGGCCACCATCGCCGGTATTCCGGGCGCGAGCCTGGTGCTGCGCGGCGGCCTGGTGGTGTACGCGACAGATCTCAAGGCCGGCCTCGCGGGCGTCGATCCCGCGGTGCTGGCCTCGGACGGTCCTGTCGCCGCGAGCACGGCCAGGGCGCTGGCGGTGGGCGCGCAGGCCCGGTGCGGGGCCGACTGGGGTGTGGGTTTGACCGGTGTCGCGGGACCCGACCCGCAGGATGGCAGGCCGGTCGGCACGGTCTACCTCGGTATCGCCGGACCCGACGGGGTCTCGGCGGAGCGGCTCGAACTCGCCGGTGATCGGTGGGCGATTCGGAGCGGCGCGGTCAGATCGGCCGTGTCGGCACTCCTAGTCCGCATGCGCGCGGCCGCGGCGGGATAGGCTCGGTTTGCTCAAGCCGCGGCCACCGGGAACCATTTCGGAACCCTCGGGCGTTGAACAAGCTGTTGGGCGGAGATGAAGGAGGAGCCACATGGCGGTGCTGTTGCGTGAAGCAATCGGTGACAGTCTGCGGCGTGCGAGGGTCTCGCAGAGCCGAACCCTGCGTGAGGTCTCGGGCACGGCGCGGGTGAGCCTGGGCTATCTCTCCGAGGTGGAACGCGGGCGCAAGGAGGCCTCCAGCGAGCTGCTGGCGGCCATTTGCGATGCCCTCGAAGTGCCCCTGTCCGAGGTTCTGTACGACGTCAGCGAGTCGCTGTCGGATTCCGCCGCCGATCGCGGCGCCCCGGCGAACTCCAACGTGGCCCCCGCGAGCGCGACCCCCGGTGTGGCAGGCGGTTCGCCACGCATCGCCGAGGACACCCGCATGGTGATCCCGGCTCCGAACGCCACCGCGCTCGCCGCCGCATAAGTTCTTGACAATTGGGCCGTGGCGAGGATGCCAGCGGTCGTCCGAACCGATAGATTTGTGTGTGACCACCAGTGCTCGACTGGTGGGTCCGACCAGCAGGTAGGGCAGTGCCCGTGTTCCGGTGCGTGACGGTCGCGCATCGGGTCGCGCATCGCGCGGCGCATCAAATGGAGGCAGGATCAACCCATGGCTAATCCGTTCGTCAAGGCATGGAAGTACCTGATGGCGCTCTTCAATGCGAAGATCGACGAGAAGGCCGACCCGAAGGTTCAGATTCAGCAGGCGATCGAGGACGCGCAGCGTCAGCACCAGGCACTTTCCCAGCAGGCCGCGTCGGTGATCGGTAACCAGCGCCAGCTGGAGATGAAGCTCAGCCGCCAGCTCGACGAGGTGGAGAAGCTCAACGCCAATGCCCGTCAGGCGGTCACGTTGGCGGATCAGGCCGCCACGGCCGGTGACGTCGAGAAGGCCACCCAGTACACCAATGCCGCCGAGGCGTTCGCCGCGCAGCTCGTCACCGCCGAGCAGGGCGTCGAGGACCTCAAGGCGCTGCACGACCAGTCGCTGCAGGCCGCCACCCAGGCCAAGAAGGCCGTCGAGCAGAACGCGATGGCCCTGCAGGCCAAGGTCGCCGAGCGGACCAAGCTGCTGAGCCAGCTCGAGCAGGCGAAGATGCAGGAGAAGGTCAGCGACTCGCTGCGCTCCATGGACAGCACGCTCTCCGCGCCGGGCAACACCCCGAACCTGGACGAGGTCCGCGACAAGATCGAGCGTCGTTACGCGGATGCGCTCGGTTCCGCCGAGCTGGCGCAGAACTCGGTGCAGGGCCGCATGATGGAGGTCCAGCAGGCCAGCGTCCAGATGGCCGGGCACAGCCGGCTCGAGCAGATCCGGGCCTCGATGAAGGGCGACGCGCTGCCCACCGGCGGCACGGCGACCCCCGCCGCAGCCCCCGCCACCCCGGCAGCACCCGCCACCCCGGCGGCCAAGCCCGATGCAGCGGGACCTGCCGCGCAGTAGTCGCGTGGTCCGATGAGGGTGAGATGACGAGTTCGAGGCGCGGCCGAGCGGGAAGTGATTCCCGTTCGGCCGCTGCCTTTTTCGCCGTCGCGGCGAACGGCGCCTCCAGCGTGGTCGCGGCTTCCGAGGCGGCCCGCACCGTGAGCGGGTCGGTGGCGTCGGCCGTGCGGAAATGGTCCGATCCCCGTGCGAAGTTGCTCCGCAGGCGGCGCCGCGCCAATCGGCGTCGGATGCGGTACGGCACCGTCTCGGGTGCCTCGGCGGTGGGCACGGTGGGCCTGGCCGTGGCGTCGGCGCCGGAATGGTCGCTGATCGTGGGTGGCGGCGCCACCGCGCTGTTCGCGGTTCCTGCGGTCGCCGCATGGCGAACCTACCGGCGGCTCAACGAGATTCCGTTGCCCGCGCGCGCCCCGGCGCGACGGGCACTGCCACCGGTCGGGTCGGCGGCACGCGAGCCGGTTGGTCGGCTGCTCGGCGCACAGACGGGTCTGCAGGAGCTGCTGGGAGTGCTCACCAGGTCCGCGCTGGTCGCGGAGGAGGACATCGAGCAGATCGGCGAGACCGCGGCGTCGGCCGCCGAGGCGCTGTTCGCGGTCGCCGATGACGTCATCGCGATGGAACGGGCGGGTGCGACGACGGCCGGGCTGCAGCTCGGCGACGCGATCGAGGCCACGGCGGCCCGGCTGTCGGCAGGCGTGGAGCAGTACGAGGAGCTCCTCGCCTCCGTGGCGAAGATGACGGTGCCTGCCACGGCCGATTCGCTCGGAGCCCTCGAAAGGCAGCGGTCCGAGATGCTGTCGGCGTCGGATCGTTTGGAGGGGTTGGCCGGGGCGCTCGAGGAGATCGAGGCGATCAGGCGCAGGCACCGCGCCTAGTCGTCGACGCCGCGCGCGGCCAGTGCCTCGCCCATCGCGTCGGCCGTGCGCAGCGCGCCCACCACGACCGGCACCGCGAGTGCGCGCAGCGAGAATCCCAGGCCCCTGGCCTTTCTCGCCTCCGTCACGTCGGAGACGAGGCCGCTGAGCAGGGGGATGCACCGGAGGGTCATGGCGAGCACGAGTCCCACCCGCTCCGGGTTGACGCCGAACCGCCTCAGCGGGGCCAGCATTCGCGCCACCGCGTCCAGCATGTCCATCACCCTCGTGGTGAGCGTGACCAGCGCGGCGAGCGCCACCGACAGCAGCAGCACCCCGCACACCACCAGTGCGCGCTGCCAACCGGTGAAGATCACCTGGAAGGCGCCGACGAACAGGAGCATCCAGATGGCCGGGCGCAGCTGCCCGAGGGTGAGCCGCCATGGGATGCGCGCCGTCGCGAATCCCGCCGCCACCAGCAGCGCGGCGGGGACGAGTTGCCAGGGGGAGCGCACCGCCGCCGCGAGCGCGATGAGCGCCACGACGAGGCAGGCGAGCTTGGCTCCTGCGGGCGCTCGGTGCAGGAGCGAGGAGCCAGGGTGGTAGATGCCGAGCGTGGTCATCCGATCAGTCGCCGGTAGAAGCCGATCGCCTCGTCCGGGGCGCCGTCCGCGACCACCCGGCCCGAATCGATCACCAGCACCCGGTCGAAGTCGCCGAGCAGGTCGAGCTGGTGGGTCACCGCGATGACCTGCTGGCTCAGCGCGGCGAAAGTCTCGGCGACCAGTCTGGTGTTTCGCAGGTCGAGCAGCGTGGTCGGCTCGTCGGCGACGATCAGCTCGGGGTCGGTGACCATGATCGCGGCGAGGGCGAGCAGCTGCTTCTGGCCACCGGAGAGCAGATGCGTCGGGTGCTCGGAGTGCCCGGCCAGTCCGAACGTCTCGAGCACGGTCGCGACCCTGGCGGCCCGATCGGCGGCGGGAATCGAACTGCGGCGCAAGGAGAACGCGATGTCCTCCGCGACCGTCGGCATGATGATCTGGTGGTCAGGGTCGGTGAACACGAAGCCGACCTTGCGCCGCACCTTGCGGCCCTCGCGCGCGGTGTCGAGGCCGTCCACCGTGACCCGACCGCCACTCGGTGTCACCAGACCGTTGATCATCCGGGCCAGGGTGGACTTGCCGCTGCCGTTCGCGCCGATGACCCCGATCCGCGCCTCGGTGAGGACCAGGTCGACACCCGCGAGCACGGCGCGCTCGCCGTAATGGTGGGCGACGGACTCGAAGCGGATCTCGGGCATCGGCGGGACTAGACGGCGTCGGCGGGCGTGCGGGCGGGTGCCGCCGACGTCAGCAGCGCCGGGTAGGCGCGATGCACCTGGGCGGCCACGACCGCCGCGATGACGGCCTTGAGGAGGTCGCCGGGCACGAAGGTGCCGTTGGCGCTCAGGGCCTGCCAGAAGGTGAGGTCGCTGCGGAGCATCATGCCCGCGATGCCGAAGGCGTAGATCACCACGATCCCGCCGAGCGCGTTGATGACGATGCCGATGAAGACGTTGTAGCGGGGCAGCATCTTGACGGTGAGCCAGCCGATCAGCGCGACCGCCGGAATCCAGCCGATGAGGAATCCACCGGTGACGCTGGACAGCGAGGTGAGCGAGGTCCGGCCGCCCGCGAGCACCGGCAGGGCCAGACCGAGCACGATGACGGTGAGCACGGTCAGGACGCCCTTGCGGGGTCCCAGCAGCGCGCCCGCGACCATCACGCCCAGCGTCTGCAGCGTGATGGGGACGCCGGAGGAGCCGATGGTGATCGTGCCGGGCAGCCCGAGGGCGATGATCAGGGCGGCGAACACCGCGACCTGGGCGAGGTCACGAGCGGTGTTGCGGGGGGCGCCTGCGGTGCGTGTAGACACGAGCGGTCGAGCTCCTTGCGAGTACGTGGGGACAACCCGCTGAGCCTATGCCAGCGGCAGGTACCCGCGGTGTTCACCCGGACCGCCGCGACGTCGGCGCCCTAAGGGATCACCCTGATCTTTCCCTGATCTTGCCTCTGAGCTGGTGCTTTTCTTATCGAGTCCTGCCAGGCTGGACGCATCGGGCCGTCAAGTGCGGCGGTCGGATCGAGTGAACGGAGAACCCGGTGTTCTGGAAGATCGTAGGTATTGTCGCCCTCGTCTGGATCGCGCTCGCCGTGGTCGGCGCGCTGGTCAAGGGGCTGTTCTGGGTTCTGGTCGTCGGTGCGGTGGTATTCGGGCTGTACCTGCTCTTCAAGGCGATGTCCGACAGCGACACGAAGGACGTCACCCGGCTCTAGCGCGGCGCCGCGCGGTACCGCCCGGGGCCGGGCATGCTGAGGCGCATGGAGCCGATTCCCGAGGACTGGAAGCGGGGCGTCGTCATCGTCGCCCACCCCGACGACATCGAGTACGGGGCCGCCGCGGCGGTGGCCCGCTGGACCGGACAGGGCAAGGACATCCGGTACGTCCTCGCGACCAGCGGTGAGGCGGGCATCGCGGGCCTGCCGCCCGCCGAGTGTGGGCCGCTGCGCGAGGAGGAGGAACGTCGCTCGGCGGCCGTCGTCGGTGTCGACGAGGTCGACTTCCTCGGCCACCCGGACGGCAGGCTCCAGGAGGGGCTGGACCTGCGACGCGATCTGGCGGCGGCGATCCGGCGGCATCGGCCCGAATTCGTGCTCACCATGAATCATCGCGAGACCTGGGGGCCGGGCTTCCTCAACAGCGCCGACCATCGGGCGCTCGGGCAGAGCGTGCTCGACGCGGTGTCCGACGCGGCCAACGAGTGGATCTTTCCCGAGCTCACCGAACCGCGGTGGACGGGTGTGCGGTGGGTGGCGGTCAATGTGATGGTCGGGGCAACGCACGCCGTCGACGTCAGTGGCACGGTGGACACCGCGGTGGCGTCGCTCGCCGAACACGGTCGGTATCTGCAGGCGCTCAGCGACGTCCCGGTGCTGGACCAGGCGCGGGCGCAGATCGAGATGGCAACCGGTCCGAGGGACGGTTTCGCGGCCGATCGTGCCGTCGGCTTTGAGCTGTACCAGTTCTAGTGTGTGGTGAGCCTCTTTTGTGTGCATCGCCTGGAATGCGTTGTTGATATGTCACGTTCGGCGATGTGCGATGTACGCGCGAGTGTTGCGTTGGCCGCCGGTCAGCAGATAGGTAGGTACAGAGCGTTGCAAGACGTCCACAGCTACTAGCGGGTATACGACATCATTCGGCTACACGAAGAGCTGTCGAATCGGACTCCCACGCGCATTCCCGAGGATGGCGCACGGATGACAGATCCTGGCCACGGAGCTCGTATTCATCTTGCGGGTGTCATTGGCCCCTGCCGAGTGCATCGATTTACGGCTGGATGGGAGCCCGCTGTGGCTCGGTCTAATCGGTGATCGAAGTGTCCGCGCCGAGCAGCCGTGCCACGAAAGTATGGGGACCACCAGCCAATCGACCAGGCTGATGACGTCACGTGCGGCAGCCTGCGGGTTGGGCAGGGCCAGGAAGCCCATCAGTTCCGTCGCTGTTGGGAGCGAGAAATAGGAGCGATGCCGGGCCCTCCCGTGTTCGTCAACGACCGTCGCGTCGGCTACCAGCGCCTTCGTGGCGAGGACGTCTCGACGTCCTTCTGTCAGAAGCGTTTCGAGCTGGGCTGCGATCAGGTCGTTGCCGGCGGGAGCGACGGGACAGCATCGAGGAAGTCTCACGAGAGCGGCATTTCAGGTGCGCGGTAGCAGTGGGCACCAAAGGGCGGCGGATGCGGCACTAGGACGAGGTCGAACCCCGGGCCAAGTCGAGGCATGTGTGTCGTCACGACGGGAGCGACGGTGAGCCATATCTCAATCCTTGCGAGACTCTACGATGTTAGAGTCTCGGTATGCGATGGACTCGCCGAGCTTCACAGTCAAGCCGTCAGGTATGCGTAGACCTTGCTGTATTCGACAGAGCGGCAGAAGAACTCGGGTTTGCACTCGATGCTGCGCAACAGCGAGCTGCGGATGCCCTCGCGGAAGATGATCGAAACCTGTACCTGTGGGGGCCTGTAGGTCGGGGGAAGAGTTGGTTGATGGCGACGTATTTCGCTGCGCTGCCGACTAATCGGAAAGCGCGGATCCATTTCCACGAGTTCTTCCGCGACCTGCACCTGGCAATCCGGAGGCGTAACAATAACCTTTCGGCCGCCCTGGACGATCTTCTCGGTCAATTGGACGTTGTGTGCTTCGACGAGTTTCACGTTCACGATCCCGCGGACGGCAAGTTCATCGCCCGTCTCCTGCCCGCCCTGTTCGACCGGGATGTCCGGGTAATCTTGACCTCGAACTATCCGCCTCATTCTTTGCTGCCCAACCCTCTGTTTCACCACGACTTCGTGCCCACCATTGAGCTGATTGAGCAGTCCGTGACGGTCCTCACCGTCGATGGTTCCGTCGACTACCGAACCGTCTCCGGCCACGAGGCTGGATTCGCTGCCGGATCGTGGGTTAACCCCGGTACACCGGAACAACTCGAGCAGCTTGGCCTCTATCCGCCAACCCCTAACGAACACCGGACACTTGCTCCAGCTGGACACCCCATCCGCGTGCGGCGGGCGGGTGATGGATGCCTGTGGATCGATTTCGTCGACCTGTGTGAGAAGACCACCGCCCCAGTCGACTACCTCGCACTGGCGAAAGAGTTCCGGCAGTGGGTGGTGAGCGACGTGCCCGACCTGCGTGCCGCTGGGCGCGAGCCAGTGCAACGCTTCGCCAACGTCATCGACGTGCTCTACGACCGTGATGTCACCACCGTGTTCCTTGCAACCATGCCCCTGGACACCCTTACTCACGGCGCACAACTCCCCGTCGACATCGAACGAATCAGGAGCCGACTCGGTCAACTCTGCCGCATCGATCCCGACATTGCCGAACTCGCGATAGCTCCCTGAGTGGACCTTGCTTCCTTGGCAGCTGGTACCCGCGAGCCCAACGTCATGATGCGGAACGACACTCAGTGCTGAGGAATGATGGCCACGCAGTTGCTCTAGTCGGTCACTGTCTGCGGCTGACGCGGGGCGCGGTGTCCATTAATTCGCCCCGCGGCGGCGCGTGGTTACCGGTGATCCCGCCCGTCGTTTGCCAGGCTGCATAGGGACATAGCCGACGCACTCGACAAGGCATAGCAGGTGCAGTCGGAGGTAGTAACGTCCTGCCCGGGCGCCAGGTCTCACCATCACCTATTACTCCCAGGGCGCTGATGCCGCAGGTGATCTGGCCTCGACGATCGGCCAGGGTAAGAGGCCGTCGACGTCAGCCGCGTCCTGCAGAACGAGCTCGTTGTCGACACCATAGGTCGGCGACGATTGATCCATTCGATGTCGCTCTTGCGGCCCCGCCAGCACCGCTGCTCGTGCGTGACACGTCGGTGGACGGTGTCGGCCACCTCATTTGGCATTCTTCGCCAGGTGGAAACCAGTCCACGATCAGTTGCGTGTGTGGCAGGCCGTAGCGTCCGCTTTCGCGTAAACCGTCAACACTTCGACCGCGAAGTGGCTGATCTGTGCCTTCCCGCCGTCGTCGCGGGCGTCGAACTAGTCGGTCACCGACACCGAGGTACGCCCATTCACCTGAGTCAACAGGCCCCGATCGCCGACAGTGTTGACCGGCCACCCTGTGTCCCTGTCTCGGCGCAGGTCTCCCACTTCGCTTCCGCGGTGGGCGTCGTCGATACCGAGAACGACGACGGCGCCGGCCTCGGTGACGAGTACCGGGTCGGCGGTAGCGATACGGCCCGGTGACAGGTGCTCCGCGAGCACCCGTATGCGGCCTCGGCGGCTTCGACGGAGCGGTCGCCGTCAAGGACCGCCAGAGCAATCGCTAGTCTTCGCTCGCACTATGACCCGGGCAGCCGCGGGAGCTGCGGCCATCGACTCGGTGAACAATCGCGGTCGCACGAGGCTTTGCTGCACAACCATTTCCGCCTACGTCACTCGATTGCCGGCCGGTTGTACCGATCCTGATCTCGCGGGACGGGTGATCACCGACCCTTTCGACCGAACCGAGACGGTCGCGCACGACTGGCACACCTGACCTGCCGCGGGGCCGCCCACCACGTGGAGCGTCCGGGCAATTATCGGGATGGATCCACGCGCCGGCGCGACGACCACACCGTCGAGACCGAACAGCATTGGACCACTCTGGGGCATGCTCGCGACCTCGCCGCTGATGGATGCGTAGAGAACACCCTGTGCACAAGGGCGCGAGGCCTCGATCAATCACCGACACGGTCCCGATCGGTCAACCCAGACCTCCAACAAGTCGGAAGCGCCAGGTGACCAAGATATTTCAATTCATTCGCCACGGTACTTCAGTCCGTGACCGACAGCGATTGCGGCGGCAATCAAAGCCCCGACGCCGAGTATGGTAAAGCTGATTATATATCCGTGCAGAGTTGGAAAATCGGTGCCAGCAATGGTGTAGGCACTCAGAATCGATGCGGTGAGAGCCCCTGCAATGCTTCCGCCTGCCGTGCGCACCAATGCGTTGATGCCGCTGGCAATGCCGCTCTCGCCCATCGACACGTGTTGCACTGCCAATGTTCCTAGCGCCGCATAGCCGATTCCGAATCCGGTTCCCTGTAAAATATTCGAGATAACCATGTCGTATCCATGAGTGTTGAATGCAGCCAGCCACAATGACGCACTTCCCGCGAACGCCGCGCCGATCGCCAAGGTGTACGCGGCGCCGATCCGAGCCACGATACGGCCGGCCTGGAAGGAGAAGAAGGTCATCAGCACGGCGGTCGGTACTCCGTAGAGTCCTACGGCCAGCACGGAACCGGACAGGCCATAGCCGAACTTTTCGTGGGGTGTCTGGACGAAGTTCGACATGAGCGAGATGAATCCGAACATCGCAAAGCCTAGAAAGGCCGAGGCGAGGTTGGCCGACAACGACTTTGCGCCGACGAGGAGAGGTAGGCGTACCAGCGGTTGGCTTACCTTCAGCTCCACGAGGATCCATATCACGCAGAGCACGGTGGCGGCCCCGAACAATCCGACAACGCTCCGGGAGGTCCAACCCCATTGTGGGCCCTCGCTGATCGCGAGCAGCAGACACACCAGCAGCGTTGCCAAAAGGATCGCACCGGCGTAGTCGGGCTTACCGCCATGTCGAACGCCCACGTCCTTGATGGTCGTCGCGATCAGCGCGGTCGCGGCCACGCCGAGTCCTGCAGTGAGCCAGAAGACCGGATGCGGATTCGTGGTCTCGTTCGCGATGAGGCCGGTGATCAGCATTCCCACGGTGCCGCCGACCCCAATAGTCCCGCTGACCACGCCGATCGCCGTCGTTAGTCGCTCACGGGGAAACAGGTCGCGGATGAGGCCGATTGCCAGTGGGATCATCGCCGCGGAAATTCCCTGCAATGACCTACCGGCAATGTAAGTGCCCAGGGAGTTTGCGAATGCGCATATGATCGAGCCAGCAATCAATGTGCACATACAAAGCAGGATCATTCGCTTCTTGCCGTACATATCGCCGAAGCGCGAAAGCAACGGAGTAGCGACGGCGCCGGCGAGAAGGGCTCCGGTGAAAAGCCATGTCACGCCGGCGACATTGGTGTGCAGCTGGGTTGCGAGTTGCGGAAGCAGCGGGATAACAACGGTTTGCTGCAGCGACACTATGAGTCCTGCGGCACTCAGTGCGAGGAGTGCGAATCCCAAGCCCCGTTTCGTGTCATCTACTTGCAATTCTTCAATTGTCGAAGGGTCGACTGTTACCATGAGTGTTTCCTCAATAGAATTGTTGGTCTTCATTGCTTCTCGCTATGAAGAACTATTGCCCAGGTTGATGAGATGGTCGCTGTACCTGAGGGCCGTGAGCCACAGCCGGATCGTCCGTCGGAGATCTTCGAGGCTCTCGGCTGTGCCGGCGTGAATTTCGGGGCGCGAGCGCGTCCCGTAGATGCGGTCGAACAGCAGTCCTTCAAGCAAGCTGAGGAGATCGCGGGTGGCTGTAGCCGGGTCGGGTGTGCCGAGCATGGATAGCAGGGCTTGGGCGGCCGGGACCGAGAACAGGCACGCCGCGAGTGCGCTGTGAAGCTCCACGTCTTCGGCAGTGTCGACTGCGAGCGCATAGCGGGCGAGCGCGTGGCGGCGACGGGTACCCAGTAGGGTATCCAGATGCTTGGCCATCAGCTCGGCCGCGTCATCGATCGATTCGTTACTGGGCTCGTGTGCGTCCATAGTGGCGCGAAAGTCTCGACCCGATGCTGTTGCCAGATGGAGAATCGTGGCGTTGAGCAGTTTCTGGCGGGTTCGGTAGTAGTAAGAGGTCGAACCGCGTGCGATGCCGAGACGATCGTCGATCGCATGATGCGTCACAGCCTTGTTGCCGCCTTCGGCAGCGAGATCCACGGCAGCTTCGCAGATAGCTTCGCGCCGGGAGATCGTCGGCGTATCTTCCCGTTTAGGGGACGTAACTTCTCGTGCGGGGGTCATCAATGCTCCTCGACGTTGCTGACGTAGTTCGGCATGACTGCGGACTCCACACCGGGGACTCGGTGGACGCGCGACGCGATAGTGGCGGTCCGTGTGCGCGTTCTAACTGCACTACCTTAAGTACCCTGATCTGCGATGTCGTCAGTACTTCCGGACCATTGGCTCGTATCGGGTTTGCACAACCGGCTTGTAGTCGAGACGGATCTCGGAGATCTGTCCAGGGTTCGTCTTGTAGGCCATGGTGTGGCGCATGAAGTTGACGTCGTCGCGGTCGGGGTAGTCCTCGCGTGCGTGGCCGCCGCGGGTTTCCTTGCGGTTGAGCGCACCGACGACGGTCACCTCCGCCATCTCCAGCAGGAAGCCGAGCTCGACGGCCTCGAGCAGGTCGCTGTTGTAGCGCTTGCCCTTGTCCTGCACGGTGATGTGGTTGTACCGCTCCTTGAGGGCGCGGACGTCCTTGAGTGCGTTGCTCAGCGTGGTCTCGGTGCGGAACACGGACGCGTTGTTGTCCATGGTCTGCTGCAGCTCGGTGCGGATGTCCGCGACCCGCTCGCTGCCGTGGTCGGAGAGGATGACCGCGAGCCACTCCTCGACCATCTTCGCCGGGTTCTCCGGCAGCGGCACGAAGTCGGTGTTCTCGGCGTGCTCGGCGGCCGCGATGCCGGCGCGACGGCCGAACACGTTGATGTCGAGCAGCGAGTTGGTGCCGAGACGGTTCGCGCCGTGCACGGAGACGCAGGCGCACTCGCCCGCGGCGTACAGGCCGGGAACGATGTCGTCGTTGTTGCGAAGCACCTCACCGCGGATCTTGGTGGGGATGCCGCCCATCACGTAGTGGCAGGTCGGGTACACGGGCACCAGCTCGGTGACCGGGTCGACGCCCAGGTAGGTGCGGGCGAACTCGGTGATGTCGGGGAGCTTCTCCTCGAGCACCTCCTCGCCGAGGTGGGTCACGTCGATGTAGACGTAGTCCTTGTTCGGGCCTGCGCCGCGACCCTCGAGCACCTCGAGCACCATGGAACGGGCCACGATGTCGCGGGGCGCGAGGTCCTTGATGGTGGGGGCGTAGCGCTCCATGAAGCGCTCACCGTCCGCGTTGCGGAGGATGCCGCCCTCGCCTCGGACGGCCTCCGAGATCAGGATGCCAAGGCCCGCGAGGCCTGTCGGATGGAACTGGTGGAACTCCATGTCCTCCAGGGGCAGGCCCTTGCGGAAGATGATGCCCATGCCGTCACCGGTGAGGGTGTGGGCGTTGGAGGTGGTCTTGTACATGCGTCCCGAGCCGCCGGTGGCGAACACGATGGACTTGGCATGGAAGACGTGGATCTCGCCGGTGGAGAGCTCGTAGGCGATGACGCCCGTCGCGACGGGGCCCTCCTCGGTCTCCGTCAGCGCGATGTCGAGCGCGTAGAACTCGTTGAAGAACTCGACGTCATGCTTGACGCAGTTCTGGTAGAGCGTCTGCAGGATCATGTGACCGGTGCGGTCCGCGGCGTAACACGCACGGCGCACCAAGGCCTTGCCGTGGTCACGGGTGTGCCCACCGAAGCGGCGCTGGTCGATCTTGCCCTCGGGGGTCCGGTTGAACGGCAGACCCATCTTCTCGAGGTCGAGGACCGCGTCGATGGCCTCCTTGGCCATGATCTCGACCGCGTCCTGGTCCGCGAGATAGTCGCCGCCCTTGACGGTGTCGAAGACGTGCCACTCCCAGTTGTCTTCCTCCACGTTCGCCAGCGCGGCGCACATGCCGCCCTGGGCCGCGCCGGTGTGGCTGCGGGTGGGGTAGAGCTTGGTCAGGACCGCGGTGCGCACCCGAGGGCCGGCCTCGATGGCTGCGCGCATGCCGGCGCCGCCGGCACCGACGATGACCACGTCATAACGATGTTCGTGCATTCGAGTACCTCATTCGACGAGGGATATGCCTGGCCGCCATGTCCGGCAGGCTAGAAGCTCTGTAAATATAGAGGATCGTTCTAGGCGTGAACATCTGACTGCCGCGTATGCCCTTCCGGGGTCACGCCGAGGTGCTGCTCGACGAGGCGCGCGACCGCGGAATACTCTGTGTCCAAGTAGAAGTGGCCGCCGTTGAGTTCGTACCTAAAGCTGGTGTCGCTCGTGTGGTTCCGCCAACCGTCGGCCTCGACGGACGAGACCCGGCAATCGTCGCTGCCATGCAGTGCGACGATCGGACACGACACGGAGGGGCCGGGCTGATAGCGGTACGCCTCGGCGGCTTGATAGTCGTTTCGGACGGCGGGCAGGATCATCTGCATCACATCGTCGTCGTCGAGTAGGGCGGCATCCGTGCCGCCGAGTCGCCGCAGCTCGGCTAGCACATCGGCATCGGTATCGAGTCGCACTGGGTCCGAAGGTGAGAAGGTGGGCGCTCGACGACCGGAGGCGAAGAGCACCAACAGGTTTCGTCCGCGCTGTTCCAGCCGTCGCGCAACCTCGAACGCCACCGTTGCTCCCATGCTGTGTCCGAAGAACGCGGTGGGTACGTCGTCGCGCCACTCGAATGCGTTGGTGATCAGTCCAGCGAGGCCGGTCACGGTATCCGCGAACGGTTCGTTCCGGCGGTCCTGTCGGCCCGGGTACTGGACCGACTCCAGCTGGATTGATGCGGGTAGCGCTGACCAGAGCGGTCGGAAATAGGTTGCCGACCCGCCGGCATGCGGGAAGCAGACGAGTCGAGCCGCGGGGTCAGGGGTCGTGCCGAAGGTGCGGAACCAATGCGAGGGGTTGGCCGAGATAGTCAAGTTAGGTTTGCCTTTCAATAGACAAAGTGCATGAGACTTCCCAGAAGATGTCGGAAATACCCCCGGGGTATTCACTACAGCACGAGTGGGGGGTTGCCACAATAGATGCAGGGGCTTCCGCGATCATGATAGTGACTTGTGTCACAACGATGGTTTCCTAGTCGACAAAGTCGTGATCGTATGCGAGCCTCGACTGAGCGAACTCTATTTTTACAGAGGGGACATGGGGAAGCCTTTGTGGTGCGATTCGGGGGTGTCTTATGGGGGTTTGTTCGAAGGGTAGATGAATGCGCGAGTGTCCGAGTTGATTCGTGACCATGCTCGCGCGGATTCCGGTTTATATTCCACGTAACCTGACTAAATTCTGCGGACCAAAAAATCTACGGCCGCCGATATTGCATTGGCTGTTATTCTCGATGCGTTGATTGCAGCCAGATTAGTTTTAGTGACTATATGAAAGGGCTGTGCAACGTGCGTTCTGAACTTGTTCGACCGATTTCCGACCTATTGTTGAGCCATGCACGGGAACGCGGCGACAAGGTGGCATTCTTCGATCGGCATCGGGAGATCACCTATCGTGAACTCGAGCGATCAACAGCGCGATTGGCCGGGCACCTGAAATCGCTCGATGTGCGGGCCGGGCAACCGGTCCTCATCTGTATGGGGAATCGAATCGAGTTCATCGAGAGTTGCCTCGCTGCGGTTCGTGCAGGTTTGACGGCGACACCGGTTAATCCGCGATCCACCGATGTCGAGTTGAATCATTATCTCGCCGACTCGGCCGCCACGATTGTGATTACCGACTTTCAGTGCGCCAGTAAGTTTGAAGGCATCGACGACCTCCATCTGATTATCCTGCCGGATGACACCGCCATCGGTGATCCTGCGTTTATGCGCGCGCCTGAGCGCTTCGACGAGCCGGCGTGGATGCTTTATACCTCGGGCACGACAGGCGCGCCCAAAGGTGTCATCTCGACGGAACGGGCCGCCATGTGGACTGTCGGCGCCAGCTATGCGTCCGTGCTCGAAATGGCGCCGGACGATCGGGTGCTGTGGCCATTGCCTCTCTATCACAGTCTTTCGCATCATTTCGGCATGCTGAGTGTGATAGCGGTCGGTGCTTCGGCGAGAATCCTCTCGGACTTTTCGAGCGAAGATGTTCTCGCTGCTTTGCGGACCAATCAATTCACGCTGATGGCTGCCGTGCCCACCATGATCCAACTCCTGTTAGACGCACCAGCGGAAGATTCCGATTTAGGTAGTCTCCGCGGCTGCGTAGTGGCCGGCGCATTGACCGGTATCGAGCTGGGGAGGCAGTTCGAGCAGCGATTCGGTGTGCCGCTGGTTGACAGCTATGGAAGTACGGAAACGACCGGGCTGATGACCTGCAGCGGGGTCGAAGGATCAAGGAAAGCCGGTTCGTGCGGCCGTGCACTTCCCGGCATTGACCTGAGGATCGTCGATCCGGATACGGGTATCGGCCTTCCGTCGGGGGCCGAAGGGGAGGTCTGGGTTAGCAGCCCGGGGCTCATGCTGGGTTACCACAATGCACCCGAGCAGACGGCCTCGACCCTTGTTGACGGCTGGTTCCATACCGGAGATCTCGGTGTCCTTGATGACGAGGGATTCCTGTCGATCACTGGCCGCCGGAAGGATCTCATTATTCGTGGTGGACAGAAGATCAATCCGAGCGAAGTCGAAGACGTAATTCGACGGCATCCGAAGGTGCTGGATGTTGCAATTGTCGCGCGTCCGCACGGCACGCTGGGTGAGGTTCCTGTTGCGTACATCGTGGCGCAGGGCGGTTCATCGCTTGCGCCTGACGAAATTATCCGTAGCTGTCGTGAAAGCCTGTCCTCCTACAAGGTTCCGGTCGAGATCTATCGTGCTCAAAATATCCCCAGGACGGGGAGCGGAAAGATCATGCGGCGTCTGGTCTCCGGTACTCCGTCGAGGTTGACAGCCGTAGCTACGGCTCAATTCTTGAATCTACAGAGGACATCCGTGGAGGATGGAGGGATAACGACGATTCCGGCTTCCGATGCGAGTGTTCTCGCTGGTCTCGATGTCTCGCTTTGGATGGACAATAATGACGACAGGGTAGCGTCCGTGCTCGAACATCTTAAGGATCAGCACGGCTGTGAGGTTGCGCTTCATCCGGCGGATCCGAATGCGTTGGAACTTCGAGGACGTGATTTCTATTTGGAACTCCGATTCTCCGACTCCTTGTCGGTGCAGGAGCTGTGCCGAGGGATCGATGCGGCCATACTCTCAGGAATTCAGGATGCGGAGGTAATGGCATTCGATAGGATCTATCGGGAGATCTCGATCAACGTCGAGTCGGACGACTCCCTCATTGCGCGGTGGGCCGAGGAACTTGGTGCCCTCACGGAATCAGAGCAGCGGCGACGCATCGGCCAGATCGTGCTCGAAGAGGTAGCAGCCCTACTCGGTTTGACGACCGGATTCGACCAGAACGCGCAGTTCTATCACCTGGGGTTGGACTCCACCGGGGCAATCGAATTCAGGGGACGCCTCTCGGCGCGAACCGGACTAGCGTTGCCGTCCTCCGTGGTATTCGACTACCCGAATGTCCGTGCGCTCACGGACTATCTGCGCCGTGCACTGATCGGGCCACTGGCCGGGGAACAGCACGGTGATCCAGAGCTTTCCAGTGAGTCGATCGGCGGAGATCAGATCGCCATTGTCGGAATGGCATGCCGGTATCCAGGAAAGGTGGCTTCGCCCGAAGATATGTGGGATCTGTTGCTGGCGGAGGGGGAGGTAATCGGTTCCTTCCCCGACGACCGCGGATGGAATCTCGGAGAATTATTCGACGAGGATCCCGAAGCGCTCGGAAAGACCTATGCGCGTTACGGCGGCTTCCTCGATGACATCGCCGGTTTCGATGCTGGGTTCTTCGGTATATCGCAGCGCGAAGCCTTAGCAATGGATCCGCAGCAGCGATTGCTGCTGGAGACCTCGTGGGAACTGTTCGAGGGCGCCGGGATCGATCCACACTCACTGAAAGGCACTGCGGCCGGTGTCTTCGTCGGAGCCATGTATCACGACTACGCGGTGCATGTCGCGGGTGAGGGTCGTGCGGAGGGGTTTCGTAGTAGCGGTCTCGCTGGGTCGGTCCTCTCCGGTCGGGTGTCCTACTTTTACGGGTTCGAAGGTCCGGCACTGACCGTCGATACGGCTTGTTCATCGTCGCTTGTCGCGCTCGACCTGGGTGTTCAAGCGCTTCGGCGCGGTCAGTGCTCGTTAGCGCTGGTCGGCGGCATTGCTGCTATGTCGACACCGGATTCGTTTGTCGATTTCTCGCGTCAGCGTGGCTTGGCTGTCGATGGTCGTTGTAAAGCGTTCGCTGCTGCGGCCGATGGGACTAGTTGGTCCGAGGGTGTCGGTTTGTTGTTGTTGGAGCGGTTGTCTGATGCTCGGGCGAATGGTCATCGGGTGTTGGCGGTGGTGCGTGGTTCGGCGGTGAATCAGGATGGTGCGTCGAATGGTTTGACCGCGCCGAATGGGCCTTCCCAGCAGCGGGTGATTCGCCAGGCGCTTGCCAATGCCGGATTGTCGGTGACAGACGTGGACGCTGTGGAGGCTCATGGCACGGGTACTAAGCTCGGCGATCCTATTGAGGCGCAAGCCTTGTTGGCGACGTATGGGCAGGGTCGTGAGCGGCCGTTGTGGTTGGGGTCGTTGAAGTCGAATATCGGTCATACGCAGGCGGCTGCGGGTGTGGCAGGTGTGATCAAGATGGTGCTGGCGATGCAGCGGGGTGTGTTGCCGAAGACTTTGCATGTGGATGAGCCGACGCCGCACGTGGATTGGGAATCCGGTGCGGTGGAGTTGCTCACTGAGGCTAAGCCGTGGCCGGAGACCGGTCGGCCGCGACGGGCTGCGGTGTCCTCCTTCGGTGTGAGCGGCACCAACGCGCATGTCATCGTCGAAGAGCCTTTGCGGGCTGACGGACAGTCGGCCACCGAGCCCGGCGGCGAGCACGCCATCACCACTGCTGGGCTTCTACCGTGGGTGTTGTCGGCCAAGACTCCTGCCGCTTTGTACGAGCAGGCAGAGCGTCTGCGGAAGTGCGTGTCCGGTGACGCGCGGTTGCCAGTGGGGGATGTCGGTTGGTCGTTGGCGGTGTCAAGGGCTGGGCTTGGGCAGAGGGCGGTAGTGCTGGGGACCGGCCGTGGAGAGTTGCTGGATGGGTTGGGTGTGATGGCCCGTGGTGGTGTGGGTTCCGGCGTGGTGCGTGGGTCTGTGGTCTCGGGTGGTGTGGGTTTTGTGTTCGCGGGTCAGGGTGGTCAGCGTTGGGGGATGGGTGAGGGTCTGTTCGAGGCCTTCCCGGCTTTCGCGCGGGCGGTCGAAGAGGTGCGTACTGCGGGTTTGGTGATCCCGGAGGTCTTGGAGGGAGGTGATGTGTCGAGGACGGGCTTCGCGCAGCCGGCTCTGTTCGAGTTGGAGGTGGGGTTGTTCCGGCTGTTGGAGTCGTGGGGTGTGCGGCCGGATTACCTGCTCGGGCACTCGGTCGGCGAAGTGGCGGCGGCGCATGTTGCGGGTGTGTTGTCGCTCGAGGACGCGGTGCGGTTGGTGAATGCTCGTGCGCAGCTTATGCAGGCCTTGCCGGCTGGCGGGGCGATGGTGGCGATCGCCGCGTCCGAGTCGCAGGTGGTGGCGGAGTTGCAGCCGGGTGTCGCGATTGCGGCGGTGAACGGTCCGTCGTCGGTGGTGGTCGCGGGCGAGGAAGCTGCGGTTCTCGAGGTGGCGTCGCGGTTCTCGCGTTGGAAACGGTTGACGGTCAGCCATGCGTTCCATTCGCCACTGATGGAGCCGATGTTGGATGAGTTCCGTTTAGTTGCTGAGGGTTTGACATATCACGCACCGCGGATTCCTCTAGTATCGACGGTTGCCGTCGGGGCCGATATGTGCTCTCCGGAGTACTGGGTGCAGCAGGTTCGGGAGCCGGTCCGATTCTCGGCGGGCGTTGCGCACCTCGAGTCGCTGGGCGTGCGGACGTTTGTCGAACTAGGGCCGGACGGTGCTCTCACGGCGCTGGTGCCGGAATGCGTGAGCGAGGCGGAGTCGTTGGCGATCCCGGTTCTGCGTCGTGATCGTGAGGAGCCCGAGACCGCGGTGACCGCCCTCGCGGGGTTGTGGACGCGCGGTATCGCGGTCCGGTGGCGGGAGTTGGTAGCCGGGCGTCAGGTGGATCTGCCGACGTACCCTTTCCAACGCCAACGCTATTGGCCCGAGCGGATCCTCAAGACTGCTCCGAGGCAGGACGGTAAGGCGGCGGGCCATGAATCGGATGCCCGCTCCGAGCTGCGAACGAGGGATCGCGCCGAGCTGATGACGCTCGTCCAGGACACCATCACCGCCGTACTGGGCGACGTTCCCGCCGAAATGGACGGGCACGAGAACTTCCGTGATCTCGGGTTCACGTCGATGACGGCAGTCGAGTTCCGCAACCGCCTACGGTCGGTGCTCGATATGACTTTGCCAGCCACGCTGGTGTTCGACTATCCGACTCCGTCGTCCCTGGTCGACTTCCTGTTCGGCGGCACCGCCGCCACGACCGGTCGCACGGTTTCGGCGAGCGACGAGCCAATCGCAATCGTGGGCATGAGTTGTCGGTTGCCAGGCGGCGTGGAGTCGCCGGAAGACCTCTGGGATCTGGTGCTGGATGGCGCGGATTCGATCGGTCCTTTCCCGGCCGATCGCGGCTGGAACACCGATGCGGTGTTCGATCCCGACCCGGGTCGGGCTGGAACCACCTATGCGGGACATGGCGGATTCATCGACCAAGTAGCATCGTTCGATGCGGGATTCTTCGCCATCTCGCCTCGCGAGGCGCTGTCCATGGATCCCCAACAGCGGCTTCTGCTGGAGACTTCGTGGTGTGCCTTTGAGGACGCGGGGATCGTGCCAGACTCGCTGCACGGCAGCGATACTGGAGTGTTTGTCGGGATCAGTGGGCAGGACTACTCCTCAGTCATTGCACGGTCGAAGGATGATGTCGAGGGCTATCTGAGCACCGGCGGCGCAGGCAGCGTCGCATCCGGCCGGATCTCGTACTACTACGGTTTCGAGGGTCCAGCTCTGACCGTCGATACGGCTTGTTCGTCGTCGCTTGTCGCGCTGCATCTTGCTGCGGATTCGCTGCGCCGTGGAGAGTGCTCGTTCGCGGTTGTCGGCGGAGCAACCGTGATGTCCACACCCACCGCGTTTATCGATTTCTCGCGTCAGCGTGCCCTGTCGCCGGACGGCCGTTGCAAGGCCTTTGCCGCCGCGGCGGACGGCACTGGGTGGGGTGAGGGCGTGGGCGTTGTGTTGTTGGAGCGGTTGTCTGATGCTCGGGCGAATGGTCATCGGGTGTTGGCGGTGGTGCGTGGTTCGGCGGTGAATCAGGATGGTGCGTCGAATGGTTTGACCGCGCCGAATGGGCCTTCCCAGCAGCGGGTGATTCGCCAGGCGCTTGCCAATGCCGGATTGTCGGTGACAGACGTGGACGCTGTGGAGGCTCATGGCACGGGTACTAAGCTCGGCGATCCTATTGAGGCGCAAGCCTTGTTGGCGACGTATGGGCAGGGTCGTGAGCGGCCGTTGTGGTTGGGGTCGTTGAAGTCGAATATCGGCCACACCATGGCGGCTGCGGGTGTGGCAGGTGTGATCAAGATGGTGCTGGCGATGCAGCGGGGTGTGTTGCCGAAGACTTTGCATGTGGATGAGCCGACGCCGCAAGTGGATTGGGAATCCGGTGCGGTGGAGTTGCTCACTGAGGCTAAGCCGTGGCCGGAGACCGGTCGGCCGCATCGCGCCGGTGTGTCGTCGTTCGGAATGAGCGGAACGAATGCGCATGTGATTCTCGAGCAGGGCGATGTCGAGAGCGCGGTGGATGTGGTTCCGGGCGGGCGGGCGGTGCCGTGGGTGCTTTCCGCAAGATCTGGTGTGGCGCTGCGTGCGCAAGCCCAGCGCTTGCACGAGCATGTGGCGGGCATCCCGGCACCGAACCTGGAAGATATTGGATACACCCTGGCGACCGGAAGAAGTCACCTCGGGGTCCGGGTGACGCTGGTGGGCGCCAACAAGGAAGCGTTTTGCCGTGGTCTGGAGGCCGTGGCACACGGCGGAATTGAGGCAGATCGTGTCCGGGGCCGGCGTGGTGTGGGTTTTGTGTTCGCGGGTCAGGGTGGTCAGCGTTGGGGGATGGGTGAGGGTCTGTTCGAGGCCTTCCCGGCTTTCGCGCGGGCGGTCGAAGAGGTGCGTACTGCGGGTTTGGTGATCCCGGAGGTCTTGGAGGGAGGTGATGTGTCGAGGACGGGCTTCGCGCAGCCGGCTCTGTTCGAGTTGGAGGTGGGGTTGTTCCGGCTGTTGGAGTCGTGGGGTGTGCGGCCGGATTACCTGCTCGGGCACTCGGTCGGCGAAGTGGCGGCGGCGCATGTTGCGGGTGTGTTGTCGCTCGAGGACGCGGTGCGGTTGGTGAATGCTCGTGCGCAGCTTATGCAGGCCTTGCCGGCTGGCGGGGCGATGGTGGCGATCGCCGCGTCCGAGTCGCAGGTGGTGGCGGAGTTGCAGCCGGGTGTCGCGATTGCGGCGGTGAACGGTCCGTCGTCGGTGGTGGTCGCGGGCGAGGAAGCTGCGGTTCTCGAGGTGGCGTCGCGGTTCTCGCGTTGGAAACGGTTGACGGTCAGCCATGCGTTCCATTCGCCACTGATGGAGCCGATGTTGGATGAGTTCCGTTTAGTTGCTGAGGGTTTGACATATCACGCACCGCGGATTCCTCTAGTATCGACGGTTGCCGTCGGGGCCGATATGTGCTCTCCGGAGTACTGGGTGCAGCAGGTTCGGGAGCCGGTCCGATTCTCGGCGGGCGTTGCGCACCTCGAGTCGCTGGGCGTGCGGACCTTTGTCGAACTAGGGCCGGACGGTGCTCTCACGGCGCTGGTGCCGGAATGCGTGAGCGAGGCGGAGTCGTTGGCGATCCCGGTTCTGCGTCGTGATCGTGAGGAGCCCGAGACCGCGGTGACCGCACTCGGTAGCCTGCACAGCAGTGGCCACACGGTGAACCTGTCCGATCTGTTTGTCGGCCCGAGGAGAACATCCCTGCCGCCGTACGCATTCCAGCGAGAACGGTATTGGCCCGAGGTGAGCGAGACTGCCCGCCCGTTGTGGGTCGGTGGCGAAGAGCACGAAACCGGCGTGGGTGCCTTGCTCTACAGGATCGAGTGGTCGTCGGTGCCGACAGAATCGGCGCTCTTGGTCGGAGACTGGCTGGTCGTCTGCTATTCGGATCCTGTGCAGCTGTCAAGAGCCGGAGCGGTTGTCGAGGCCTTGACCGTGGGCGGCGCAAACGCCCGACTTCTTACGGTCGGAGAATCATGTAAACGTGAGGAGTTCGTCGGATTGCTGGGTGGACAACACGAGTTCCAAGGCGTGGTTTCGCTGCTGGGCGATGTCGATTCCAACCTGGCGCTGCTCCAGGCGATGGGAGATGCTGACACTGAATCCGTGTTGTGGTGTGCGACATCCGCTGCAGTGCTTGATGTTTCAGATCCAGACCAAGCTCAGATCTGGGGACTCGGGCGCGTTGCCGCCCTCGAACTGCCGGAGCGGTGGGGCGGCTTGGTCGATCTGCCCGAGGTCTGGGACAGCAGCACCGGTCAGCGTCTGGTCGGGGTGTTGACCGGTCGCGAGGATCAAGTGGCGATACGGCCCGAGGGCGTCTACGCGCGCCGACTCGTTCCTGCTGCACAGTCGGTTTCGCTCGGCGAAGAGTGGCAGCCAAAGGGGACCATCCTCGTAACCGGCGGTACTGGCGCGCTTGGACGGCACGTGGCCCGATGGCTGTCTGCGCGCGGCGCGGAACGGCTGATCCTGACGAGCCGCCGTGGTCGCGCGGCAGCGGGCGCTGACGACCTTGTTGACGAACTCGCCGCCGAAGGAACCGAAGTCGTGATCGAGGCATGCGATGTTTCGGACCGGGGGGCGCTGTCGGCATTGCTCACACAGCACCCAGTATCGGCTGTGTTCCATGCTGCCGGTGTGCTCGATGACAGTGTCCTCGCATCCCTGACTCCCGATCAGCTAGCCCGCGTGACCGATGCAAAGGCACGGAGCGCGCAGTATCTTCACGAATTGACCGATGAACTGTCCGCTTTCGTCCTCTTCTCGTCGATTGCGGGAGTCATCGGCGGTCCGGGCCAGGGAAGCTATGCCGCAGCCAATGCGTACCTAGATGCGCTCGCGGAAAAGCGACGCGCGGCAGGGTATCCGGCCGTTGCCATCTCCTGGGGTCCGTGGGCGGAAGGAGGCATGGCGGCCGATGGAATGGTGCTGGAACGCATGCGTCGTGATGGACTTGAGGGCCTACCGACCTCGATCGCGTTGCGCGCCCTAGAGGAGGCATTGCGCCGGGACGACGACGCAGCTCTCATGGTCGCGGATATCGACTGGAACCGCTTCGTGCCGGGGTTCACGGCGGTGCGGCCGAGCCGGCTGGTGCAAGACCTTGCAAGCGCACCAGACACGGGATCCGAAGAGTCGGATCTTGCCGTGCGGCTCTCGGGGCTTTCCGCTGTGGAGCAACTGCGTGCCGTCGTTGACCTCGTCAGCAGGCAGGTGGCCGGTGTTCTCGGCCACGACGGGTTCGAACACTTCGACATCGATTCGGCCTTCCAGGACCTCGGCTTCGATTCACTCACCGCGGTCGAGCTGCGGAACCGATTGGTTTCCGAATCCGGCCTCGCGCTGTCGACGACGCTGGTCTTCGATTTCCCGACCCCGCTAGCGCTCGCCGAGTACATCGTGGAGAGCCTCGCGTTGGCGGACGCTGACGATGAGAAGCGGATCCGGAGGCTCCTTGCGACGGCACCGCTATCGAGGCTGAAGGACGCTGGACTCCTGGATGCCCTACTGCAGCTCGACGATCTTCCATCGGAGGAGATGGTGAAGACATCCGGCGAGGATATCGACGGCATGGACGTCGACGCGCTCGTTCAATTGGCGATGAACGCCGCAAACTCTTGATCGTTACCGGATACCGGGGGAATTCAGATGTCGAGTAACAATGATCAACTTGTCGAAGCGCTACGCAAATCTCTGAAGGAGAACGAGAGACTGCGGGAGCGGAACAACCAGCTCAGTGCTGAGCTCGGCGAGCCGATCGCCATTGTCGCCATGGGATGCCGCTTTGGCGGTGACACCAAGTCTCCGGAGGGCTTGTGGCGAGTCGTTTCGGAAGGCAGGGAGGTACAGTCGCCGATCCCGGACGATCGCGGATGGAACATTCCGGACATAGAGTCGCCGAACGGAAGCCGACCCGCCGCGCTGGCCGGCGGATTCATGGACGGCGTCGCCGACTTCGATGCGGACTTCTTCGGTATTTCGCCCCGCGAAGCTCTCGCGATGGATCCGCAGCAGCGGATCCTGCTCGAGCTGGCCTGGGAGACGATCGAACGGGCGGGCATACCACCAAATACCTTGAAAGGCACCAGGACAGGTGTCTTCGTCGGCTCGAATGGTCCCGACTATGGTATCGCGCTGCACCGCAGCCCCGAGGAGTTCGCGGGGCACTACGCGACCGGCAATGCGCCGAGTGTCGCGTCTGGGCGCATCGCCTACAGCTTCGGGCTCGAGGGCCCGGCCATCACAGTCGACACGGCCTGTTCCTCCTCGCTCGTGACGCTGCATCTTGCTGCGGATTCGCTGCGCCGCGGCGAGTGTTCGCTCGCGCTGGCCGGTGGCGTGACCCTCCTTTCCACGGAGAATGTGTTCAGCGAGTTCTCGCGCCAAGGCGCGCTGTCGCCCGACGGTCGTTGTAAGGCATTCGCGGCGGGGGCCGATGGCACTGGGTGGGGTGAGGGTGCCGGTTTGTTGTTGTTGGAGCGGTTGTCTGATGCTCGGGCGAATGGTCATCGGGTGTTGGCGGTGGTGCGTGGTTCGGCGGTGAATCAGGATGGTGCGTCGAATGGTTTGACCGCGCCGAATGGGCCTTCCCAGCAGCGGGTGATTCGCCAGGCGCTTGCCAATGCCGGATTGTCGGTGACAGACGTGGACGCTGTGGAGGCTCATGGCACGGGTACTAAGCTCGGCGATCCTATTGAGGCGCAAGCCTTGTTGGCGACGTATGGGCAGGGTCGTGAGCGGCCGTTGTGGTTGGGGTCGTTGAAGTCGAATATCGGTCATACGCAGGCGGCTGCGGGTGTGGCAGGTGTGATCAAGATGGTGCTGGCGATGCAGCGGGGTGTGTTGCCGAAGACTTTGCATGTGGATGAGCCGACGCCGCACGTGGATTGGGAATCCGGTGCGGTGGAGTTGCTCACTGAGGCTAAGCCGTGGCCGGAGACCGGTCGGCCGCGACGGGCTGCGGTGTCCTCCTTCGGAATGAGTGGCACCAATGCTCACATCATCCTCGAACAGGGTGATGCCGACCCGATCGTGTCAAATGACTCCGGTCAGGTTGCCATGTTCGCTGTTTCGGGCCACACGGAGCGCGCTCTCCGGGGACAGGCGAGCCGGCTGCTCGATTTCATACGGGACCGCGAGGACCTGAGTATGGCGGACGTCGCGTGGTCGCTGGCGACCACGCGGACGGCTCACAGTCGTCGAGCTGTTGTTACCGGGAACAAGTCCGGGCTTGAGAATGGCCTGGCAAGGCTCGCTTCAGATGTACCTGCTGCCAACGTGTTCGAGGGCGAAGCGAGCTACGGGCGTGATGTGGTTTTTGTGTTTCCGGGTCAGGGTGCGCAGTGGGTTGGTATGGCGGTGGAGTTGTTGGGGTCGTCGCCTGTGTTTGCTTCACGTATGGGTGAGTGTCGGGAGGCGTTGTCGGGGTTCGTTGGGTGGGATTTGTTGGAGGTGTTGTCGGATGAGGGGGCGTTGGCTCGGGTAGACGTGGTGCAGCCGGTGTTGTGGGCGGTGATGGTGTCGTTGGCTGCGGTGTGGGAGTCGTTCGGGGTGCGGCCGTCCGCGGTGGTGGGTCATTCGCAGGGTGAGATCGCGGCGGCGGTGGTGGCTGGTGGGTTGTCGTTGGTGGATGGTGCGCGGGTGGTGGCGTTGCGATCGAAGGCGTTGCGGGGGTTGGCCGGTACTGGGGGGATGGTGTCGGTGGCGCTGCCCTTGGAGGGGTTTGTGGTTCCTGAGGGGTTGGAGGTGGCGGCGGTGAATGGTCCGTCGTCGTTTGTGGTGGCTGGGGACAGGGGGTTGTTGGGGGAGTTGGTAGCCGGGTGTGATCGGGCGCGGTGGGTTCCGGTGGATTACGCGTCGCATTCGGCAGATGTGGATGCGTTGCGGGAGGAGCTGTTGGAGGTGTTGGCACCGGTGGAACCGAGGGTGCCGGTCGTGACGTTTCATTCGACTTGTGGTGGCGGGGCTTTCGATGCGGAGTATTGGTTCCGGAACTTGCGATCACGGGTTGAGTTCGGTCCGGTGGTGGAGCGTCTTGGCGATTGTGTGTTGGTGGAGGTGAGTCCGCATCCGGTGTTGTTGCCGGGTTTGGGGGATCGTTCGGTTGAGTCGTTGCGGCGGGGTGAGGGAGGTTTGGATCGTTTCGTGTCGTCGTTGGGGGCGGCGTGGTTGTTGGGTGTGGAGGTCGATTGGGGTGCGGTGTTTGCGGACGCGCAGCGGGTGGAGTTGCCCTCGTATGCTTTCCAGCACCAGCACTTCTGGCCTCGACAGCTGGAGCATCGCAACACCGCGGTGGGATCGTGGCGTTATCGAATCGATTGGACGGCACTTCCCGAGCCCACGCGCGCAAGGATGACGGGAAGGTGGGCCATCGTCGCTCGCGCTGCGCATGATCGTCTCGCTGTGGCGGTCGACAGCGCCCTTAGGGCCGCAGGTGCGGACGTCGTGCGGATCGAGGTCTCATCCGGCGTCCCCATCACGGACGAGCCACTTCTACCTCGCGTCGATGGCCTTATCTCGCTGTTGGAAGACGCGTCGGAGACGCTGTCTCTGCTTCAGGCGCGTATCGGATCGGAGTCGACGGCGCGGCTGTGGTGCCTGACGTCGGGCGCCGTCGTGATCGACCCCAACGACGTAGTCGACGCCTCCGCCGCGTCGCACTGGGGCCTCGCACGCATCGCGGCGCTGGAGTATCCGAAGGTGTGGGGCGGGGTCGTCGATCTACCCGCGGTATGGGACGCCCGAACCGCCGCACGCTTGTGCTCGGTGCTGACTGGTACCGAGGACCAGGTGGCGATTCGCCCGTCGGGAATCGTTGCTCGTCGCCTGCGGCGACTCACCGAAGCGGAACCCACCGGCCGCTGGAACGCCCGAGGTACCGCACTTGTCACCGGCGGCACGGGTGCTCTCGGCGGACATGTGGCTCGGTGGCTGGCGCGATCCGGGGTCGATCGGCTGGTCCTCACCAGCCGACGGGGGCCGGCCGCACCCGGCGTCACCGAGTTGATCGAAGAGCTCACCGCCCTGGGTGCTGAAGTCGCCGTCGAGGCGTGCGATGTCTCTGACCGCGGAGCAGTGCAACGACTGCTCGAGAAGCACCCTGTCTCATCGGTTTTCCATACCGCTGGTGTGCTCGATGACGGTGTGCTCGAGTCACTGACCCCTGATCGCATGGCGGAAGTTTGGGCGCCCAAAGCCGCTGCGGCGCAATGGCTGCACGAGTTGACCGAGGGGACTGAGTTGTCAGCATTCGTACTGTTCTCCTCGTTCGCCGGTTCCGTCGGCAGTGCTGGCCAGGGAAACTATGCGGCGGCCAATGCCTATCTTGACGCCCTGGCTGTTCAGCGGAGGTCCATCGCGCTACCCGCGACGTCGGTGGCCTGGGGTTCCTGGGGTGATGTGGGCCTGGCCACCGAGGACCCTGTGGTGGTCGCGCGGATGCGCCGCAGCGGCCTGATCCCCATGGACCCGGATCTCGCTATCGAGGCGCTGGAACTATCTCTGGCAGCGGATGACCCGACGCCGGTGGTGGCAGCGGTCGACTGGGCGCGCTTCGCAACGGAATTCACAGCGGTTCGTCCCAGCCCGCTGATCTCGGAGATCGCCGAAGCGCACGGTGCCGGTCGCAATGCCGAATCCAGCTCGGCCGGACTAATCGGCCTGCCGCCGCAGCTTCAGGGTGGCGCGGTTAACGAGCTGGTGCGGGGCACCGTCGCGGCTGTCTTGGGGCAGCCGTCGGCACAGGCAGTCGACATGGGACGCTCTTTTCGCGACATGGGATTCGATTCCCTGACCGCCGTCGAATTGCGGAATCGACTGAGCGCCTCGACCTCGCTGAACTTGGCGACGACACTGGCCTTCGACTATCCGACGCCGGAATCCCTAAGTGCGCATCTGCTCAACCAGCTGTACGGCAGCTCCACCCACTCGGTCTACAAACAGTTCATCGAGTTCGAGGGCGCCTTCTCCGGCATCGAGCCCGGCACAGCGGAACACCGCCGGATCCTGATCCGAATGCGGGCCCTCGCGTCCTCCAAAGTGGCCCCAGCGGACGCGGGCGAAGATTTCGAGAGTGCTTCGGACGATGAGCTTCTTGATCTTATCGGAGAGAAGTTCGGCATCGCCTGATCTGCGAAGCAAGCACGAACCACACTACTGCTGAGAGTATTTCTATGTCTGTTGACGATCGAGCTCGACACCTGTTGCGGCGAATCTCCGCCGAACTGGAAAGCGCGCAGGAGCGCCTGCAATATTTCGAGCAAAGTAGCCAT
Organism: Rhodococcus sp. PvR099; assembly: GCF_017833315.1. Classification (NCBI taxonomy): domain Bacteria; kingdom Bacillati; phylum Actinomycetota; class Actinomycetes; order Mycobacteriales; family Nocardiaceae; genus Rhodococcus; species Rhodococcus sp. PvR099. The sequence goes on from NZ_JAFIBV010000001.1 coordinate 512,946, forward strand.
GAGCCCATCGCAATCGTGGCGATGAGCTGCCAATTCGCTGGGGGCATCGACTCACCGGCATCCTTGTGGCAGCTGCTCGCTGCGGGCGACGAGGCGCTCTCTTCGCCGCCCACAGACCGCGGCTGGCAAAGCGCGCCCGACGTGCGCCCTGCTGGATTCCTCACGAACGCTGCGGATTTCGACGCGGACTTCTTCGGAATCTCCCCGCGTGAGGCGCAGGCCATGGATCCCCAGCAGCGGCTGCTGCTGGAATCGTCCTGGGAACTTCTCGAGCATGCGGGAATCGACCCGGCCACCCTGCGCGGCGGGGATGCGGGTGTCTTCATAGGTACGAATGGGCAGGACTATGTATCGGTTGCCGGCGACGCGGTCGAAGATCTGCGTGGGCACGTACTGACAGGCAACGCGGCCAGTGTCCTCTCCGGGCGGCTTTCCTACTTCTACGGCCTCACCGGGCCTTCGTACACTATCGACACTGCTTGCTCGACCTCTCTGGTGGCACTGCACGCCGCTTGCACCGCGTTGCGACGTAAGGAGTGCTCGCTCGCCATCACCGGCGGCGTGACGGTCATGTCGACACCGTTTCTTTTCACCGAGTTCGGCCGGCAAGGCGGGCTCGCCCCGGATGGCCGGTGCAAGGCATTTGCGGCAGCGGCCGATGGCACCGGGTGGGGTGAAGGCGTCGGCATGTTGTTGTTGGAGCGGTTGTCTGATGCTCGGGCGAATGGTCATCGGGTGTTGGCGGTGGTGCGTGGTTCGGCGGTGAATCAGGATGGTGCGTCGAATGGTTTGACCGCGCCGAACGGCCCTTCCCAACAGGAAGTCATCGAACTGGCGTTGCTAAATGCGCAGTTGATGACGTCCGACGTGGACGCTGTGGAGGCTCATGGCACGGGTACTAAGCTCGGCGATCCTATTGAGGCGCAAGCCTTGTTGGCGACGTATGGGCAGGGTCGTGAGCGGCCGTTGTGGTTGGGGTCGTTGAAGTCGAATATCGGTCATACGCAGGCGGCTGCGGGTGTGGCAGGTGTGATCAAGATGGTGCTGGCGATGCAGCGGGGTGTGTTGCCGAAGACTTTGCATGTGGATGAGCCGACGCCGCACGTGGATTGGGAATCCGGTGCGGTGGAGTTGCTCACTGAGGCTAAGCCGTGGCCGGAGACCGGTCGGCCGCGACGGGCTGCGGTGTCCTCCTTCGGTGTGAGCGGCACCAACGCGCATGTCATCGTCGAGCAGGGCGACCTCGGAGATGCTCCGGAGCGCACCGCGACAACCCGGGTGGTTCCGTGGGTCGTGTCGGCGAAGGATGCGAGCGCCCTGAATGCTCAGGTTGATCAAATCCGTTCGCAAGCAACCACTCTCAACGCGGAAGATGTTGGCTATTCACTGACGTTGAAACCCGATTTCGACCATCGGGCGGTGCTGTTCGCGCAGGGCGAGGCGGTGGTGCGTGGGTCTGTGGTCTCGGGTGGTGTGGGTTTTGTGTTCGCGGGTCAGGGTGGTCAGCGTTGGGGGATGGGTGAGGGTCTGTTCGAGGCCTTCCCGGCTTTCGCGCGGGCGGTCGAAGAGGTGCGTACTGCGGGTTTGGTGATCCCGGAGGTCTTGGAGGGAGGTGATGTGTCGAGGACGGGCTTCGCGCAGCCGGCTCTGTTCGAGTTGGAGGTGGGGTTGTTCCGGCTGTTGGAGTCGTGGGGTGTGCGGCCGGATTACCTGCTCGGGCACTCGGTCGGCGAAGTGGCGGCGGCGCATGTTGCGGGTGTGTTGTCGCTCGAGGACGCGGTGCGGTTGGTGAATGCTCGTGCGCAGCTTATGCAGGCCTTGCCGGCTGGCGGGGCGATGGTGGCGATCGCCGCGTCCGAGTCGCAGGTGGTGGCGGAGTTGCAGCCGGGTGTCGCGATTGCGGCGGTGAACGGTCCGTCGTCGGTGGTGGTCGCGGGCGAGGAAGCTGCGGTTCTCGAGGTGGCGTCGCGGTTCTCGCGTTGGAAACGGTTGACGGTCAGCCATGCGTTCCATTCGCCACTGATGGAGCCGATGTTGGATGAGTTCCGTTTAGTTGCTGAGGGTTTGACATATCACGCACCGCGGATTCCTCTAGTATCGACGGTTGCCGTCGGGGCCGATATGTGCTCTCCGGAGTACTGGGTGCAGCAGGTTCGGGAGCCGGTCCGATTCTCGGCGGGCGTTGCGCACCTCGAGTCGCTGGGCGTGCGGACGTTTGTCGAACTAGGGCCGGACGGTGCTCTCACGGCGCTGGTGCCGGAATGCGTGAGCGAGGCGGAGTCGTTGGCGATCCCGGTTCTGCGTCGTGATCGTGAGGAGCCCGAGACCGCGGTGACCGCCCTCGCGGGGTTGTGGACGCGCGGTATCGCGGTCCGGTGGCGGGAGTTGGTAGCCGGGCGTCAGGTGGATCTGCCGACGTACCCTTTCCAACGCCAACGCTATTGGCCCGAGCGCACGCCCACAGCTCATGAGTCCACTCGAGTTGCCGAAGACTTGACCTATCACCTCAACTGGCAACTCGCCGACCTCGCTCCTACGAGCCGCTTGACCGGAAGATGGCTCGTCGTATGTCCAAACCAGCAGGAGTCGGAAGATCTTCGTGCTGCATTCGTGCCGAGATCCGAGACTGTCGAATTCCTGGTTCTCGATGGCGCTGGTCTCGGACGAAGTGCGTGCCGGACGGCGCTGCAAGAGACTGTCACTGACCCGGAACATCTTTCGGGTGTGCTGTCACTGCTCGGTGTCGATGAATCCGCCGGTATGCGTACGACCTTGGCGTTGTACCAGGCGCTGGGCGATGCGGGAATCAGTGCGCCTCTCTGGTGCGCAACCCGTGGCGCGGTCTCGACGGGACCTGACGATCGGGTGGCCTCGCCTCAGCAGGCGCGGATCTGGGGCCTCGGTCGGGCAGCCGCATTCGAAACCCCGGACCGGTGGGGAGGCCTGATCGATCTCCCGGATCGCCTTGATGCGGCGACTCTTGATCGATTGTGCTCGGTGGTTGATACGGACACCGATGAAGATCAGATCGCGCTCCGGCCGGAAGGCGTGTTTGTGCGGCGGTTGGTTCGGGGGCCGTCGCTACATATGGCCAAGGGCGAGCCGCTGAGCGGAAGCGTCCTGATAACAGGTGGTACCGGTGCGCTGGGAGGCCACGTGGCACGGTGGGCGATCACCAAGGGAGCAGAACATGTCGTGCTCGTCAGCCGCAGAGGCGACAGCGCTCCGGGTAGCCGGGCACTCGTTGATGAGCTGCAGGGCCTTGGCGCGCGGATCACGGTCGCGGCATGCGATATTGCCGATCGGGACGCACTGGAAGCGCTACTTGCGGAGCTGCCCGAGAATCATCCGTTGACAACCGTAATCCATGCGGCTGGCGTTCTAGATGATGGTGTCCTGGATAGCTTGACCCCTGAGCGGTTCGCCGCCGTCGCACGTCCGAAGGTCGATGCGACCTTGGTCCTTCATGAGCTCACGGCGCAGCACAACCTGAGGGCATTCGTGGTGTTCTCATCGTTTGCAGGGGCGATCGGTGGTGCCGGGCAGGGGAATTACGCATCCGCAAACTCCTTCCTCGATGCGTTTGCCGATCAGCGTCGAGCACTCGGAGAGCCGGTCACTTCCGTCGCATGGGGTGCCTGGGCTGGCGGCGGGATGGCGTCGTCGGACACCGGGGTGATCGACCGACTGCGCCGCAATGGCGTTCGACCCATGGAGCCGTTGGATGCACTCGCTGCGCTGGACCGGGCACTGACTTGCCACGACGGGTCCGTCGTAATTGCCGACATCGACTGGCCTTCGTTCATACCCGGATTCACGCGCACCCGCCCCAGTCGATTGCTGACGGACGTCACGGAAACGCCCGCGGTGAGCAAACCAGAACTGAACCTTGCCGGTCTTTCGAAGGCCGAGCGCCGCGAAGCCCTGCTGATACTGGTGTGCGAACAGGCCTCGGCGGTGCTAGGGCGCGGTGCGGCGAGCTTGAATGATAGTCAAAGACCTTGGCGAGATATGGGTCTTGACTCACTGATGGCGGTCGAGTTGCGCAATGCGTTGCGCGCCGCGACCGGGCTTGCCTTGTCGGCGACGGTCGTCTTCGACGAACCGAATCCGAGCGCGCTGGCAGACTTCCTGGAAGCCGAGTTGGGCGGCGACGAGCCGATGCAATGGCTTCACGATTTCGAAAGGCTTTCAGCGCAATTGGTTGATCTCGACACTGAGAGCATTCGGGCCGACGCAGTCACCCGGATCGAAGCGCTGCTGGATCAGCTCCGGGGCGGCATGGATGCTGCGGAGCTGGAAATGGCTGGCGCTGATGACGTATTCGCATATATCGACCAGAAGTATGGGGCACGTTGAGATGACAAACGAAGAGAAACTCCTCCAGTACCTGAAGCGTGTCACCGCGGACCTGGACGTGGCAAATCGCAAACTTCGGGATGCCGAGGAACGGTGTGCCGAGCCCATCGCGATCGTCGGAATGAGCTGCCGATTCCCAGGCAGCGCTGATACTCCCGAGGGGCTGTGGTCATTGCTCGAGCGTGAAGCCGACGCCTTCATAGATTTTCCGGCAGATCGCGGATGGGACCTGGCGGCGCTCTACGATCCTGATCCGGAGAGTTTCGGCACGAGCTATGTCCGTAGTGGCGGCTTCCTCGAGGCGATCTCCGAATTCGATGCTGGATTCTTCGGACTGAGTCCTCGTGAGGTACGCGCCATGGACCCCCAGCAGCGACTGCTGCTGGAAGTTTCGTGGGAGGCATTCGAACGTGCCGGCCTCGATTTCGAGGCCGTGCGCGGCAGCGCCACCGGTGTCTTCGTTGGAACGAACGGGCAGGACTACGCCACCCTGGCCACTTCGATGCCCGAGGGCTCGGAAGGGTACGTCGGCACTGGAAACGCCGCAAGTGTGCTGTCGGGCAGGCTGTCCTACGTCATGGGGCTGGAGGGGCCCGCAATGACCGTTGACACTGCATGTTCCTCCTCGCTCGTCACGACGCACCTGGCCGCCGAATCCCTGCGACGGGGTGAGTGCTCGCTCGCCATCGCCGCCGGTGTGACCTTGATGTCCACCCCACGGGCATTCGTCGAATTCAGCAGGCAGCGGGGTCTGGCCCCCGATGGTCGTTGTAAGCCGTTTGCGGCGGGGGCCGATGGCACTGGGTGGGGTGAGGGTGCCGGTTTGTTGTTGTTGGAGCGGTTGTCTGATGCTCGGGCGAATGGTCATCGGGTGTTGGCGGTGGTGCGTGGTTCGGCGGTGAATCAGGATGGTGCGTCGAATGGTTTGACCGCGCCGAATGGGCCTTCCCAGCAGCGGGTGATTCGCCAGGCGCTTGCCAATGCCGGATTGTCGGTGACAGACGTGGACGCTGTGGAGGCTCATGGCACGGGTACTAAGCTCGGCGATCCTATTGAGGCGCAAGCCTTGTTGGCGACGTATGGGCAGGGTCGTGAGCGGCCGTTGTGGTTGGGGTCGTTGAAGTCGAATATCGGTCATACGCAGGCGGCTGCGGGTGTGGCAGGTGTGATCAAGATGGTGCTGGCGATGCAGCGGGGTGTGTTGCCGAAGACTTTGCATGTGGATGAGCCGACGCCGCACGTGGATTGGGAATCCGGTGCGGTGGAGTTGCTCACTGAGGCTAAGCCGTGGCCGGAGACCGGTCGGCCGCGACGGGCTGCGGTGTCCTCCTTCGGTGTGAGCGGCACCAACGCGCATGTCATCGTCGAGCAGGGCGACCTCGGAGATGCTCCGGAGCGCACCGCGACAACCCGGGTGGTTCCGTGGGTCGTGTCGGCGAAGGATGCGAGCGCCCTGAATGCTCAGGTTGATCAAATCCGTTCGCAAGCAACCACTCTCAACGCGGAAGATGTTGGCTATTCACTGACGTTGAAACCCGATTTCGACCATCGGGCGGTGCTGTTCGCGCAGGGCGAGGCGGTGGTGCGTGGGTCTGTGGTCTCGGGTGGTGTGGGTTTTGTGTTCGCGGGTCAGGGTGGTCAGCGTTGGGGGATGGGTGAGGGTCTGTTCGAGGCCTTCCCGGCTTTCGCGCGGGCGGTCGAAGAGGTGCGTACTGCGGGTTTGGTGATCCCGGAGGTCTTGGAGGGAGGTGATGTGTCGAGGACGGGCTTCGCGCAGCCGGCTCTGTTCGAGTTGGAGGTGGGGTTGTTCCGGCTGTTGGAGTCGTGGGGTGTGCGGCCGGATTACCTGCTCGGGCACTCGGTCGGCGAAGTGGCGGCGGCGCATGTTGCGGGTGTGTTGTCGCTCGAGGACGCGGTGCGGTTGGTGAATGCTCGTGCGCAGCTTATGCAGGCCTTGCCGGCTGGCGGGGCGATGGTGGCGATCGCCGCGTCCGAGTCGCAGGTGGTGGCGGAGTTGCAGCCGGGTGTCGCGATTGCGGCGGTGAACGGTCCGTCGTCGGTGGTGGTCGCGGGCGAGGAAGCTGCGGTTCTCGAGGTGGCGTCGCGGTTCTCGCGTTGGAAACGGTTGACGGTCAGCCATGCGTTCCATTCGCCACTGATGGAGCCGATGTTGGATGAGTTCCGTTTAGTTGCTGAGGGTTTGACATATCACGCACCGCGGATTCCTCTAGTATCGACGGTTGCCGTCGGGGCCGATATGTGCTCTCCGGAGTACTGGGTGCAGCAGGTTCGGGAGCCGGTCCGATTCTCGGCGGGCGTTGCGCACCTCGAGTCGCTGGGCGTGCGGACGTTTGTCGAACTAGGGCCGGACGGTGCTCTCACGGCGCTGGTGCCGGAATGCGTGAGCGAGGCGGAGTCGTTGGCGATCCCGGTTCTGCGTCGTGATCGTGAGGAGCCCGAGACCGCGGTGACCGCCCTCGCGGGGTTGTGGACGCGCGGTATCGCGGTCCGGTGGCGGGAGTTGGTAGCCGGGCGTCAGGTGGATCTGCCGACGTACCCTTTCCAACGCCAACGCTATTGGCCCGAGCGCACGCCCACAGCGGATGTCGCCGCCGCCGGTTTGGGAGCTGCCGAACACCCGCTCCTGGGGGCAATAGTCACCCTCGCAGATTCCGACCAAGTTGTATTCACCAGCAGGCTGTCGACCCTGACTCACCCCTGGTTAGCAGACCACCAGGTCATGGGGGAGGTGCTTGTCCCGGGAACCGCATTCGTTGAACTGGCTGTTCGCGTTGGCAATCAGCTGGGCTGCGCGGTCGTGGACGAACTGACCCTCGAAGTGCCACTTGTGCTACCTGATGGCGGCGCAGCACAGGTGCAGATCTTCGCCGGCCCGGCAGCTGACAACGGCAGCCGCGTTGTCACTTTCTATTCCCGGTTGAACGACGGCGCCTGGACCCGGAATGCAACAGGTGCCCTTGCGGTCTCGGGCCCGGCTGAACCGATTTCGCTCGACGAATGGCCGCCGCTAGGAGCGGACCCGGTGCCCGTGGATGGGCATTACGATCACCTGAATGCTTCGGGGTTCGGTTACGGGCCCGCTTTCCAGGGCCTACGTGCTGTCTGGCGCCGCGGTGACGAGCTGTTCGCCGAAGTACAGCTTCCGCCACACGCCGAGGACGGACGTTTTGGGCTGCATCCAGCCTTGCTGGACGCAGCCCTGCACGCCATCGGGTTCGGACCACTGCTGGAGGAGACCGGCGCGGTCCTGCCTTTCTCGTGGAACGGCGTCGCATTGCACAAACCGGGTGCGACAGGCATTCGGGTGCGACTGTCCCGTTCGGGCGGCGGTGTCATGCTCGAGCTCGCCGACACTGCCGGACAACCTGTTGCCACCATCGATACACTGGCACTGCGCCCGGTCGGGCAGCAGCGCGTCGGGTACCACAGTGATTCCCTCTTCCGGCTGACCTGGGTTGAGGTGGAGGTCGGCCGCACGAGCATCGACCAGCCGGTTTGGATCATCACCCCCGCCGACCTGGCCGCCCTGGATGTCGTCCCGGCAACTGTGTACGTAGCATGCTCGGCCACAACGGATCTTCCGGTGGACAGTCACACCGCTGTCCACCGTGTGCTTGCGCTTCTGCAAGCCTGGCTTGCCGATAGCCGCTGTGCCGCTGCACAACTCGTATTCGTAACCCGCCGTGCGACTGCAGTCCGCGACAATGAGGACATCGTCGATCTCGGCCACGCGGCGGTGCGTGGTTTGGTCCGGTCGGCACAGACCGAGAATCCCGCCACATTCGGGCTGATAGACGTCGATGACGAGCCCGACAGCATGGCCGTCTATCCAGACGCCGACGAGCCGGAGCTCGCGATCCGTGATGGGCGGTTCTTCGTGCCGCGGCTCATCCGAGCTGCTCCTCAGGACTCCCACTTCGAGTGGCAGCCAGACGATTGCGTCCTGATCACTGGTGGCACCGGCGGTCTGGGCGCACTCCACGCCCGTCACCTGGTGCACACCCACGGTGTCCGGAACCTCGTTCTCGTCAGCCGGCGCGGCGCGGATTCCCCTGGCGCAACCGAGCTCGCGGCGGAGTTGACAGACGCGGGAGCCAACGTGCGCCTCGCGGCCTGCGATGTGACCGACCGCGACGCGGTCAGTCGGCTACTGGACGGACTGTCGGTAACCGCCGTCGTGCACGCCGCCGGCGTGCTCGATGACGGTGTGGTCGGTTCGCTGACACCGGAGCGTGTGGACACCGTGCTCGCCCCCAAGGTCGATGCGGCATGGCATCTGCACGAGCTGACCCTCAACCGTGAGCTCCGCGCGTTCCTGCTCTTCTCCTCCGCATCGGGTGTACTGGGCGCCCCCGGACAAGGCAGCTACGCCGCTGCCAACTCGTTCCTCGACGCTTTGGCAACGCACCGGCGTGCGAACGGGCTCCAGGCTACGTCCCTGGCCTGGGGTCTCTGGAGCGGCAGTGGCATGGGCAAGGAACTGGGATCGACCGATCGCAAACGCATTTCGGAATCCGGTGTCGCGCAACTTGAGATCGGAGAAGGACTGGCGCTCTTCGATGCCGGCTGTTCGGCTGCGAGTCCGGTTATCGTGCCCGCGAACCTACAGTTACCGGCGCTGAGCATGGACGAACCGCCGGCGGTGTTCCGCCTGCTCGTGCGCAAGACGACCGCGCAGCCGACCAAGGTGGACGCGGATGTCACCAGTGTGGTTCGAGAACACCTCGCGCACGTGCTCGGGCACAGCTCCGGCGCCTCGATCGACTTCGATCGGGCCTTCACCGAGCTCGGTTTTGATTCCCTCACCGCGGTGGACCTCCGAAACCGCTTGGCTGCGGCGACGGGATTCCGGTTGCCCGCGACCTTGGTGTTCGACTACCCCACACCAGCCGCGCTCGTTGAGTACATCCGCACCCAACATTCCGCTCCGATGACTACGGCGCCGCGGGCCGTCGAATCGACGACGAGTACCGACGATCCGATCGTGGTAGTGGGCATGGCCTGCCGATACCCGGGTGGCGTGACCTCTCCCGGCGAACTATGGAACGTCGCGGCACGAGGCCGAGACAGGATTTCGGAGTTCCCCACCGATCGAGGTTGGGATACTTCGCAGCTCTTCGATTCCGATCCGGACGCGCCGGGGCGATCGTATGTACGCGAAGGCGGGTTCCTCGATGACGTCGCTGGATTCGATGCCGGATTCTTCGGGATCTCGCCGCGCGAGGCACTCGCAATGGATCCTCAGCAACGCCTCATGCTCGAAGTGTCTTGGGAGGCATTCGAATACGCAGGAATCGACCCGGCAGGGATGCGCGGTTCCGAAACGGGGGTCTTCGCCGGTGTCATGTACCACGACTATGGATCGATCCTTGCAGAACACATGGAGGAAGTCGGCGGATACCTCAGCACCGGAAACGCCGGCAGTGTCCTATCCGGGCGTATTTCATACTCCTTTGGTTTCGAGGGCCCGGCCCTCACCGTCGACACGGCCTGCTCGTCGTCGCTTGTCGCGCTGCACCTTGCTGCGGATTCGCTGCGCCGTGGCGAGTGTTCGCTCGCACTCGCCGGCGGTGTGACCGTGATGTCCACACCCGGAACCTTCGTGGAGTTTTCGCGACAGCGTGGTCTGTCGCCGGACGGCCGTTGCAAGTCGTTCGCCGCCGCGGCGGACGGCACTGGGTGGGGTGAGGGCGTGGGCGTTGTGTTGTTGGAGCGGTTGTCTGATGCTCGGGCGAATGGTCATCGGGTGTTGGCGGTGGTGCGTGGTTCGGCGGTGAATCAGGATGGTGCGTCGAATGGTTTGACCGCGCCGAATGGGCCTTCCCAGCAGCGGGTGATTCGCCAGGCGCTTGCCAATGCCGGATTGTCGGTGACAGACGTGGACGCTGTGGAGGCTCATGGCACGGGTACTAAGCTCGGCGATCCTATTGAGGCGCAAGCCTTGTTGGCGACGTATGGGCAGGGTCGTGAGCGGCCGTTGTGGTTGGGGTCGTTGAAGTCGAATATCGGTCATACGCAGGCGGCTGCGGGTGTGGCAGGTGTGATCAAGATGGTGCTGGCGATGCAGCGGGGTGTGTTGCCGAAGACTTTGCATGTGGATGAGCCGACGCCGCACGTGGATTGGGAATCCGGTGCGGTGGAGTTGCTCACTGAGGCTAAGCCGTGGCCGGAGACCGGTCGGCCGCGACGGGCTGCGGTGTCCTCCTTCGGTGTGAGCGGAACGAATGCGCATGTGATTCTCGAACAGGGCGACCTCGAGGCTGTGACGAATCAGGTTTCGGGTGCGCAATTGGCGATGGCGCCGCCCGTGGTGCCGTGGATGCTGTCGGCCAAGTCCCCGGCCGGCCTGCGCGGCCAGGCCGCTCGCCTCGCCGAACACGTGAACTCGCAGCCCGGGGTGCCGATCGACGATCTTGGGTGGTCGTTGGCAACGAACCGATCACACCTCGAATACCGGGCCGTGGTGATGACGTCTGACCACTCGGAGGGCCTTCTCGCGCTCACACGGCTGGCCGAGGGCAAGCCTTCGGAACGCGTACTCGAAGGGGCCGCGCGTGGGCAGTCAAATGTGGTTTTTGTGTTTCCGGGTCAGGGTGCGCAGTGGGTTGGTATGGCGGTGGAGTTGTTGGGGTCGTCGCCTGTGTTTGCTTCACGTATGGGTGAGTGTCGGGAGGCGTTGTCGGGGTTCGTTGGGTGGGATTTGTTGGAGGTGTTGTCGGATGAGGGGGCGTTGGCTCGGGTAGACGTGGTGCAGCCGGTGTTGTGGGCGGTGATGGTGTCGTTGGCTGCGGTGTGGGAGTCGTTCGGGGTGCGGCCGTCCGCGGTGGTGGGTCATTCGCAGGGTGAGATCGCGGCGGCGGTGGTGGCTGGTGGGTTGTCGTTGGTGGATGGTGCGCGGGTGGTGGCGTTGCGATCGAAGGCGTTGCGGGGGTTGGCCGGTACTGGGGGGATGGTGTCGGTGGCGCTGCCCTTGGAGGGGTTTGTGGTTCCTGAGGGGTTGGAGGTGGCGGCGGTGAATGGTCCGTCGTCGTTTGTGGTGGCTGGGGACAGGGGGTTGTTGGGGGAGTTGGTAGCCGGGTGTGATCGGGCGCGGTGGGTTCCGGTGGATTACGCGTCGCATTCGGCAGATGTGGATGCGTTGCGGGAGGAGCTGTTGGAGGTGTTGGCACCGGTGGAACCGAGGGTGCCGGTCGTGACGTTTCATTCGACTTGTGGTGGCGGGGCTTTCGATGCGGAGTATTGGTTCCGGAACTTGCGATCACGGGTTGAGTTCGGTCCGGTGGTGGAGCGTCTTGGCGATTGTGTGTTGGTGGAGGTGAGTCCGCATCCGGTGTTGTTGCCGGGTTTGGGGGATCGTTCGGTTGAGTCGTTGCGGCGGGGTGAGGGAGGTTTGGATCGTTTCGTGTCGTCGTTGGGGGCGGCGTGGTTGTTGGGTGTGGAGGTCGATTGGGGTGCGGTGTTTGCGGACGCGCAGCGGGTGGAGTTGCCCTCGTATGCTTTCCAGCACCAGCACTTTTGGCCGGAGATTGTTGGCAGCAGCGGCGATGTCAGCGTCGCCGGACTGGAGAAGGTCGAACATCCGTTGCTCGGCGCGGCCATGCTCGCACCGGATTCCGATGGCGTCACCTTCACGGGCAGACTGTCGGCACGGACTCATCCCTGGCTTGCCGATCATCGCGTCGGCACTGACATCGTAGTGCCGGGCGCGGTTTTGATCGAACTCGTGTGGCATGCGGGAACCTATGTAGACTGCGGTCGTGTTGAGGACCTGACACTCGAAGTTCCTCTGGTGCTTCCGGAGGACGGCTCGGTCCAGCTCCAGATTCTGGTGGGAGCCACTCAGGACGACGGCCGCCGCGACGTCGTGGTTTACGCGAGGGCGGCAGCTGAATCCTGGACCCGGCACGCTGCTGGTTCGGTTGCTTCCGGTCCGAAGCCAGCGGCAGCGCAGTTAGATTCATGGCCACCCGCGGGCGCTGAGCCGGTTGATGTGAACGACCTCTACGCTGAGCTGGCATCGGTCGGACTGAACTACGGTTCGGCATTTCGCGGCGTGCGCGCGGCCTGGCGGAGCGACGACGAAGTATTCGCAGATGTGTGGCTGCCCGACACCGGGCAGGCCGGGTTTGGTGTGCATCCGGCGATCCTGGATTCCGCCCTGCACACCATCGGACTCGGCGACTCCTTCGGAACCGGCTCCGCACGAATGCCTTTCGCGTGGTCTGGGGTGTCACTGCTCCCCGGCACGGCTGATTCGGCTCGTGTCTCGATCGGACGCGTTGGAGAACACAGCGTTTCGGTCAACGTCACAGACGAGCGCGGAGCGGCCCTCGTCGAGGTTGAGTCGCTGGTGCTCAGACCGGTTGCGGTGCAAAGCGATGCCTTGTTCGAGGTGGCCTGGAACCCAGTGCGCGGCGCACAAGTGCAGGCGCCGAAGCACACCGTCATTGAGGTCGCCGGCGACCTGCGCGAGGCCGTGCATCAGGCGCTCGACGTGGTGCAGCGAGCACTCTCAGAGGACGGACCCGTCGTGGTCTTCGTGACGAGGCGAGCGGTCGCCGTCGCCGGCGAATCCGTCGACGATCTCTCCGGTGCCGCTGTCTGGGGGCTGGTTCGGTCCGCTCAGTCGGAGCACCCAGGCCGCTTCGTCCTGCTCGACCTGGATGAACAGGACTTCGGCGAGTGGATGATCGTCTCCGGCGAACCGCAACTGGCGATCCGCGGTTCGGCTATATTGACGGCTCGCCTGATCAGGGCGCGGGCGCCGCAGCCGAACTCCGAACCGCACTTCGCCGCCGGTGGGACCGTCCTGATCACCGGCGGAACCGGTGCACTGGGACAAGCGGTCGCCCAACATCTAATCGCGACGCACGGTGTTCGCCACCTGGTACTGGCGAGCCGCAGCGGAGGTTCAGCCGAATTTGCCACGAATCCCGATGTTTCGGTGCGGGTCGTCGCCTGCGATATCGCCGATCGCTCCGACGTGCGGCGGCTGCTGGCTTCGATACCGGCCGAGCATCCGCTAACCGGTGTCGTGCATGCCGCGGGCGTGCTCGACGACTGTCTGGTGGAATCGCTGACCCCTGAGCGTCTCGACGTCGTTCTGGCGGCTAAGACCGACGGCGCTCGCCACCTGCACGACCTGGTTGGCGATGTCGATGCCTTCGTGCTCTTCTCGTCGGCCTCAGGTGTCCTCGGTGCCCCTGGACAGGCCGCGTATGCCGCTGCCAACACCTATCTCGACGGCCTGGCCTCGATGCGACGCGGCGCGGGGCTGCCCGCCATCTCGCTGGCGTGGGGGCTTTGGGAAACCCCGAGCAGCCGTATGGCGGCAGGCGCGGAACAGCGCGGTTCGCTGGTGCGTGCACTCGGTATCGAAGAGGGTCTCGGCCTATTTGATGCCGGTCTCCGTATGGCCGAAGCTCTGGTGGTACCAGTTCGTTTCGACATTCATGAGCTCCGCGCACGCGCAGGCGGCGAAGGGGTGCCGAGCATTCTGCGGGAGCTGGTGCCGCGGGCAGAACGCCGTGATCAGCGGTCTGTCGCGCCATCGGTGCTGGAAACGATCCTGGAACACACCGCGGTCGTCCTCGGCCACGAGTCGGCCGCGGAGGTCGACACGGACCGTGGCTTCCTGGAACAGGGTTTCGACTCGCTCACCTCGGTTCGCCTGCGAAACCGGATCGAGAACGCACTCGGCGTGCGCATGTCGACCACCGCGATTTTCGACCATTCAACGCCCGCCGCTCTGGCCGAATACCTGCAGCAGCGGCTCGAACTGCCCGAGCCACGGTCGAGTTCCGAACGGCCCCAGCAGATTCGAGCGCTCTATCGTCAGGCATGTCTTGATGGCAAGGTCGTGGAGGCGGGAGAACTGCTCGCGGCCGCGTCGAATCTGCGTCCGACCTTTGACGATGCGGCCGGCCGCGTGGTGGACGGCCTGTGGTTGTCCGAAGATGTGGGTGTAGAGCCGATCCTGATCTGCCTGCCGTCGCTGACCGCCATGTCGGGTCCGCATCAGTACGCCCGTTTTGCTGAAGGCTTCCGAGGTCAGCGGGGCGTGGCTGTCGTGCAGGTGCCCGGATATGTCGAGGGTGAGCCGCTGCCGCAGACGATCGACACTATCGTCGCGGCAGTCGCCGACGCGGCATTGCGCCTCGCGGATGGACGGGCATCCGTGCTTGTCGGCTACTCGTCGGGGGGATGGCTCGCTTCGGAAGTGGTGGCTCGCCTGGATAATGCCGGCCACGGGCCGCAGGCGCTCGTACTGCTCGACACCTTCCTACCCAAGGACGCGGCGTCGACGGAATTCCGGTCCGCGATGACGAATTCCATGTTCGCGCGTGAGCAGGACTTCGACCTGCTCACCGACGTACGGCTGACAGCGATGGGCGGGTACTTCCGACTGTTCGCAGGTTGGGAGCCATCCATCACCAGGGTGCCAACGGTACTTGTGCGCGCAAAGGAGTCGTTCGTCCATGATGGTGAATATGAGGCGCAGTGGCCGCTGGAGCATCGCGTAATCGACGCTCCAGGCGATCATTTCACAATATTGGAGTCGAACGCTGCTTCTACCGCCGCGCTTATCGACCTCGAACTCTTCACAATTCCGATGGAAAGCTGATATGATCTTGTTGGGGTTGCATTCTCGACTGCACGCTGAATCATCTGGATATCAGTGAATGCCCGCAGCTTCCCGTCTTTCCTTTCCCTGTAAAACTGCGATCACGTGAGGTTTCGTCATGCAACGACAGTGGGTGGATACCCCCGAATACAACAAGGACCTGGTTTATCGGTTCTACGATCTCGCATTCAATGAGCAGCGGCTCTCCGATGCGGCCTACGAATTCATGACCGCGGAGTGCATGGAGCACGACCCGATCTGCGGCGATGGCACTCCGGGATTCCTGATTTCACTGGGAAATTTCTTGCGGAAGTACCCCAACCAGTGGTCCAACGTCCTGCGCGTCATCGGCGAAGGCGAGACAGTTTTTCTACACTCGCACCTGGAGCTCGGCGGAGAGCACACCGATATGGCGATTGCGGACTTCTTCCGCATTGACGCGGGCAAGATCGACGAGCACTGGGATAATGTCGAGTACATGCCAGGCAAGACGACGAATGTCGATCGAATGTTCGACGGCCCCCGAGTCCCGCTACCGCTTAGCAAGGAAGAGGTCGCACGGAACAAGGCGATCGTCACCGATTTCCTGACCGCGATCTTCGCCGGTCCCGTTGCCGAGTTGCCAGCAGTGGTGTCGAAGGCCTGTCGCGCCGACTTTGTGCAGCATGGCTCTGCATACGGTGACGGTGCTGAGGCCTTCTCTGACGGTCTTGCCCAGATTCGCTCAGAGCTGGATCCGGTGCGCAAGGGTGACTTCAAACTGGCCCGGATCATCGGCGACGGATCGTTCGTCGTCGCGCAGACGTTCGTGCCGTACGCCGAGAACGAGGACGAAGACCGTTCAGGCCGCGGGACAATCAATATCTTCCACCTGGATGAGCAGGGCCTCATCGCTCATCACTGGGAGACGATCCAGATTCACCCCAGCGAGACCAAGCACGGCAATAGCGTCTGGGACAACGGCCGCTAGACATCCGACGGGGCTCGGCCCCTCGATCATTGCTGGTTGTCGCCGGCGGCTCGGCGGCCGGCGACAACCAGTGATTTCAATCGATTGCGCATCTTGACAGTTTGTTTTCTGTGCCCATTTACGGATCAACGGGGGGTTGAGTGGTGTTTGACGTAGATTATCGCAACGAGTGGCATGGCGGTGAGACTGCAGCCGAATTGGAGGTGGTCTTCACGGATCAGCTCAGCGGGCTTTCGTTCTCCGGGGATGGTGCCCTCCGGCTGGACGTGAATATCGACGTGGTTGCCGGCAGTCCGACAAGGGAAGTGTGGACGACCCCGGAGCCGCTCGAGGGCTGTGAAAAGCTGTGCGGGACCGATGGCGCCTACGTGCACACTCGAAACATATTCATGTGTGCCGGTCTGATTCCGGAACAAGATTCGTACAGTGCCGTGACCGAGGAGGCCTATCGTGAGGCGATCAGCGCGCAGCGGAAACTGGGCTTCCCCTACCTGGTGCGGATGTGGAATTACCTAGGTGATATTAATGGCATGAACTCCGAGAATCTCGAAATTTATCGCGACTTCTGCCGGGGCAGAGCGCAGGCCTTCGAACAGCTCGGTGTCGACGGCACGCACATGCCGGCCGCGACCGGGATTGGAAAGTCGGATCCAGGCATCGTCTGGTACTACCTGGCCTCCCGGACCCCGATCGTGCAGAACATCGAGAATCCGAACCAGATGCCGGCCTACACATATCCGCGTCGATACGGTCCCAAATCGCCGAGCTTCAGCCGGGCATCACGCCTAGTGCGCGCAGCCGAATCGGCTCCCGTGAAGACGCTGGTTTCCGGTACCGCCGCAATCATCGGTCACGAATCCCAGCACATCGGGAACGTCGACGGCCAACTCGACATCACATTCCAGCACCTCGCACACTTCTGCGATGCCGGCTCGCGGTATTCGGAGGTTAAGGTCTACTACCGGTGCGACGAAGACGTTCCGACCATCATCGCCCGGTGCACGGAGTTCTTTGGCCCGGAGGCGAAGATCATTTACTTGAAGAGCGACGTCTGCCGGGAAGAGCTTCTGGTGGAGATCGAAGGTGTCGTCAAGGAGGGTGTCGCATGACCGACGTCGACGGCGAAGTCTTCGATCCCTTCGCCCCAGGTTCTCCAATGTCCCTAGGCCCCGCCTAGTACCCGCGACTGCGGTCGGAGGTACTCGCCTACGCGCATCCCTTTGTGCTCTGATTGGGGATCTATGCGGATCGCCTGTTGTAGCTGATGGTGTAGGAGGGTGGTCCGATGCGCTATCCGGAGGAGGCGCCGGACCCCTGGGTGCGTGATCATCGCAGCAGCAGCGGGATACCACGCCGAAGCCGATGCGCAGCGGAGGAGTAGCCCACCCACCGGCGCCGGTGGTCGCTGTTCGCGAGTGCTAATCGAATGACGAAGGATCACCGCCGTGCGGCGGCGCTCATGCAGGCTGTGATGCCGCAGGGTCAGGATGTCGTTGCTCAATAGTGTGGGGCTTGTGGAGCGGGAATGCCTTTGACGACCGCCTGCGGGCGCGTCGGCATTCTTCCAATACATACTTACGCACCGTGTTTCGAGTTTGCTGGCATGCCGACCCGCTGGTTAAATCCCCGTCGATTGTCGGAATTCCGCAGTTGGCGGGGGCGTGGCGTACTCCGACTCCGTGCTGTACTAAACCCGGGTCTCCGATCTCACCGATGCCAGGGCCCGGCTGATCCGGGTGAGTGAACGGGGTTCGGCGGCGGCCAGACGGCGGCCGACGCGCTCGCCGAGGTAGAGGCGGAATGGACCGCCCACCTCGGCGAGCGCACGATGTCGCAGCTTCGCCGCGCGCTGGTGACGCTGCGCGAGATCACCGATCCCTACGACCGGACCGTCAGCGGATCGGTGCCCCGACGATGACGGATCCGGCGCCGGGAACCGCCTCGATGTCGATCGGCAGCGGGGCGACCCGCTCGCCGTCGGCGTACGCGGTGATGCCCGCCGCCTCGAGCCGGACCCGGCGGGACCGGAACGTCTGAACCTCGTCCAGGTCGACGTGGGTGCCCTTGTAGACCGTCGGGAACAGCCGCACCAGCCGCAACCGGCTGCCCGCCGCCACCACGGTGATGTCCAGCAGTCCGTCGGTGACCTCCGCGTTCGGGGTGATCAGCATGCCGCCGCCGTAGGAGGTGCCGTTGCCGACCGTGACCATCGCCGCGTCCAGCTCGATCGTCTGGTCGTCGAGCACGATCCGGTAGGGGATCGGGCGCAACTGTGCCAGCTCGACGAGCATGGCGACGTTGTAGCGCATCGGCCCGCGGGGCCACCGCAGCCGGTTCGCCCGGTCGGTGACCAGCGAGTCGAAGCCGCTGGAGAGCACCGTGCCGAACCAGCGGTCGCCGATCTTGCCGAGATCGATCGTCTCGGTGGTGCCGCGGGCGATGACATCGGCGGCGGCGGCCGGGTCGTCGACCGGGATGTGGAACAGCCGGGCGTGGTCGTTGCCGGTGCCGCCGGGGATGATGCCGAGCGGGATGCCACTCTGGGCCAGGGCCTGCCAGGCGATGCTGATCAGCCCGTCGCCGCCGGCCGCGACCAACGCGTCGGTGCCGTCGGCGACCGCCTTCCGTGCCAGCTCGAGTGCCTCGGCCGCGGAGTCTCCCTCGATCTCGGAGACCTGCACGCCGAGCTCGCGGAGCCGGGCGATCGCGGCCGCGGCGGCCTCAGGGGCGTGGCCGTTGCCTGCGGCGGGGTTCGTCAGAACCGTGACTGATCTCATGGAATCAGCTTGCCAGGGTTGAGGATTCCGGTGGGATCAACGGCGTCCTTGACTGCCTGGAGCACCCGTCCGCCCAGCTCGCCGACCTCGTCCGACATCCACGGACGGTGATCGCGCCCGACGGCGTGGTGGTGGGTGATGGTGGCGCCGACGGAGACGATCGCGTCGCCCGCGGCCTTCTTCGCCGCCGCCCACTGGGGCAGCGGATCGGCGGTCTGCGCGCAGACCACGGTGAAGTAGAGGGAGGCGCCGGTCGGGTAGGTGTGCGAGATGTGGCACATCACCAACGCCGGGGTGCCCTGTGCGGTCAGCGATTCGGTGATCGCGCTGGTGACGGCAGTGCGCAGGTTCGACAGGTTCGACCAGGTGGTGGCCGTCTCCAGGGTCTCCACGATGGCGCCCGCGTTGAGCAGCGCATCGCGCAGGTACGGCGCGTCGTAGCGGCCGTGCTCCCAGGACCTGGCGGGCTGCTCGCCCAGGTCGGTGCCGCCCGCGGCGGCGAGCAGTGCGCTCGCCTCGGTGTGCCGGGACTCGACGTGCGCTGTGGTGCCCTCGAAGGTGGTGATCGCCAGGCAGCCCGCCGCGGGGCTCTCGCCGCCGACGTCGCCCGCCAGCGCCAGGTTGAGGCCGGTCTCGGCCTCGTCGGACAGTCGCATCACGGTCGGGGTCGCGCCGGTCTGGATCACCGTGCGCAGCGCGGCGGCACCGGTCTCGAAATCGGGGAACGACCAGGCCCGGTAGGCGGTGGTCTCGGGGACCGGGTGCACCCGAACGGCGACCTCGGTGATGATCCCGAACGCGCCCTCCGACCCGACGAACAGCTCGCGCAGGTCCGGTCCGGCGGCGGACGCGGGCGCCCGGCCGAGATCGAGATCGCCGGTGGGGGTGGCGACCCGGATCCGCTGGACCATGTCGTCGAAGCGGCCGTAACCGGCGGAGGCCTGGCCGGAGGACCTGGTCGCGGCGAACCCGCCGATCGTGGCGAACTGGAAGCTCTGCGGGAAGTGGCCGAGCGAGAAGCCGTGCGTGCCGAGGAGTTGCTCGGCCTGCGGGCCGGTGACGCCTGCCTGCAGGGTCGCGATGCCGGACACGGTGTCGAGCTCGAGCAGCGCGTCCAGGCGGCGCAGGTCGAGGGCGATCACCTCGTCGAATCCGCCGCGCGCCGGGTCGACGCCGCCGACGACGCTGGTGCCACCGCCAAAGGGCACCACCGCGATCGACTCGGCCGCGCAGTACCGCAGCAGGGCGAGCACCTCGTCGTGTGAGCCGGGCAGGACCACCGCGTCGGGGGCATCCTGCGGCTCGGGGTCCTTGCGGCGCAACAGGTCCGGCGTGCTCTTGCCGCCGGCATGGCGGAGCCGGGTCGCGTCGTCGGTGCGCACGTGCTCGGAGCCGATCAGCTCGTCGAGGTCGGTGCGGTGGCCCTCGGTCAGGCTGGTCGGGCGCAGCACCGCGGCCGACTCCTCGGGCGGCGGAGACTGCTCGGCGCTGACGCCGAGTGCGGATCGGAGCAGGGTGAGCACCTGCGGCGAGAGCTGCTTGCGGAACTCGGCGACTCCCCAGGCGTCCCACTCCATGGTGGGTGCAGCGGTGTCGGGGAACTGCGGAGTGGAGGCTGATTGCGGAGCTGCGGTGTCGGACATGCGTTACAGTGTTACATACGATGTCTATCCGTAACGCTGATCCGCAGACTGCAGCTGCAGCGCCCACCGTCGACGACCTCATTCTCGACGCAACCCGAGCCTGCGTGCTCGAGTTTGGCCTGAGACGGACCACCCTGGCCGAGATCGCCCGCCGCGCGGGGGTGAGCCGACCTACCGTGTACCGCCGCTGGCCCGACACCAAGGCCGTCGTCGCGGACCTGCTGACCAGGGAGATCGAGCAGGCGCTGCCGGAGATGTCTGGGTCGGGGAATGCGCGTGAGCTGTTGGTGCGCGGCGTGGCGGAGACCGCCGAGACGGTCCGGACCCACCCGCTGTTCGTCAAGATCCTGCGCTCGGACCCCGAACTGCTCATCACCTACATTGTCGACCGGCTCGGGGCGAGCCAGCGGGCGATCGTCGAGACGCTCACCCCGGTCGTTCTGGTCGGGCAACGCGACGGCTCGATTCGCGCGGGTGATGCCACCGGCATCGCCACCATGATCCTGCTGATGGCGCAGTCGGCCGTGCAGTCCGCCGGCATGGTCGCGGAGATCCTGCCGCCGAAGGCGCTGATCGCGGAGCTTGCGCACGCGGTCGACGCGTACCTCAGACCACCCCTCACATAGGAGCAACGGTGAACCAGCAATCGAAGTCGGCGCTGAACGCGGACCGGCGCAGCCGGGAACTGTCCGGGCTCGGCGACGGGACCGCGGTGGACGTGCTCGTCGTCGGCGGCGGCATCACCGGTGTCGGTACCGCCCTCGACGCCGCCTCGCGCGGCCTGCGGGTGGTGCTCGTCGACAAGCACGACCTGGCGTTCGGGACGAGCCGGTGGAGTTCCAAGCTCGCCCACGGCGGGTTGCGCTACCTGGCCTCGGGAAATGTCGGCATCGCGCGGGAGAGCGCCGTCGAGCGCGGGATCCTGATGACGAGCACCGCGCCGCACCTGGTGCGGGCGATGCCGCAGCTCGTTCCGCTGCTGCCGTCGGTCGGGGCCTTCGAGAAGACCCTGGTGCGAACCGGATTCCTGGCGGGCGACGTGCTGCGGGCGACGGCCCGGACGTCGACGAAGGTGTTGCCGCGCTCGCGCCGGGTGTCCGCCGACCGCGCCGCGGAGCTCGCGCCCGCGGTCCGGCGGGACGGCCTGCGCGGCGGGCTGCTGGCGTTCGACGGCCAGCTGATCGACGATGCCAGGCTGGTGGTGGCCATCGCGCGCACCGCTGCGCAGCACGGCGCCACCGTGCTGACCCGGGTGGGCGCGTACGACGTGACCGGTACCTCGGCGCGGCTGCGCGATGAGCAGACCGGCGAGGAACTGACGATCCGGGCGCGCGCGGTGGTGAACGCGGCGGGGGTCTGGGCCGGGCAGGTCGATCCCGACATCCGGCTGAAGCCGAGCCGGGGAACCCACCTGGTGTTGCCCGCGCAGGCGCTGGGGAATCCCACCGCTGCGCTGACGGTGCCGATCCCGGGCGAGACCAACCGATTCGTCTTCGCGCTGCCCGCGCAGCTCGGGCGGGTCTACCTCGGCCTGACCGACGAGGCGATCGAGGGCGAGATCCCCGACGTGCCACAGGCGGCGGACTTCGAGATCGACTTCCTGCTCGACACGGTGAACACCGCGCTGGGTACGCCGCTGACCCGAGCGGACGTGCTGGCGACCTATTCGGGCCTGCGGCCGCTTCTCGACACCGGTGAGGGCTCCACCGCCGATCTCTCGCGCAACCACGCGGTGCTCCGCTCGTCGAACGGCGTCATCAGCGTGGTCGGCGGCAAGCTCACCACCTATCGGAAGATGGCGCAGGACGCGGTCGACGCGGCCGTCCGCGCGGGAGGTCTCGTGGCGCGGCCGTGTGTGACCACGAAGCTCCCGGTGGTCGGCGCGGGGCAGGTCACCGGCAACCTGCCCGCCTCGCTCGTCGCCCGCTACGGCAGCGAGTCGGCACAGGTGGCGGCTGCGGGCGAGCTCACCCCGATCGCGGAGGGCATCGATGTCACGCACGCCGAGCTGGCCTTCGCGGTCAGCCACGAGGGCGCCCTCGACGTCGACGACCTGCTGGACCGGCGGACCCGGATCGGGCTGGTGCCCGCGGATCGCGAACGTGCGACGGAGGCGGCCGAGGCCGCGCTCAACGGCTGACGGCTGAACGGTTGACGGCGAGGATTTTCGGGGTTTGTCCGCGACCCCGGCAATTGAGGACCGTTTCTGACCGCAATTGCTCGTAGCGTCATCCCTACCAACAGACAAGGGAAGGCCGATCACATGAGCACCGTTCAGAACGCCGCCGCACAGTCCACCGTCACCGGAGAGCATGCCGACATCCTGGCGATGCTGGCCGATCAGCGCCAGACGTTCCTCATCACATTTCGGGGACTCGACGACGCGCAGGCTCGGACGCGGTCGACGGCGAGCGAACTCACCTTGATCGCCCTCGTCAAGCACGTCGCCACCGTGGAGCGGCACTGGATCGAGACGATGCTCGAGCCCGACGAGAACGCCGAGTTCGACATGGAGACCGCCACCGCGGCGTGGACCGTGGGCGAGGACGAGACCTTGGCCTCGCTGCTCGAGGACTACGCGGCAGTCGCGCGCGCGACGGAGGCCGCGGTGTCGGGGGTGCCGGACCTGGGCGCGCTCATCCCGATGCCGACCGCGCCGTGGGCCCCCGAGCGCGAGTGGTGGACGGCCCGAAAGATCCTGCTGCACATCCTCCGGGAGACCGCGCAGCACTCGGGTCACGCGGACATCATCCGCGAGTCGCTCGACGGCGGGAACACCACCATGCAGATGGGGGCCGACGCAGGCATGGAGTTCTAGCGGGGGAGGTCGCGCTCGGCGGCGACTCCGAAGTAGTCGCCGCCCTTGTGCTCCGGGTTGTGGGTGCCCCACGCGCGGACCCTGTCGATCGGCACCAATCGGGGGATGTGCTTGCGGCAGTGGATGTATGCCTCCTCGACGTGAACGAGGACCCACCGCTCCGCGCGGCGGCCGCGCACCCGCTCCGTCGGAATGTCCGGGTGCGCGCGGCGCAGCTCGTCATCGGCGACGATCTGCGCCGTGCCGTTGACGTGCAGGCCGATCAGATCGGTGACGAAATCCGCCATGAACAGCCCGATGTGCGGGTTCTCGACGATATTTCCCAGGCTGGCCATCACCCCGTTGCCCTGGTACTCGGGATATCCGACGAGGTCCGTGGCGAAGACCTGGACGAAGCCCGGTGGGCCGGCCCGCAGCGACACATCGCAGGTTCCATCCGACGCGGACGTGCCGACGAACAGCAGGTCCATTCTCGCGATGAACTCGATCATCGCGGGGTTCAGGTGGGCGCACATCTGGCGGTCGTAGAAACGGTCGGCGCGGAACGAGGTCCCCAGGTCGTCCTGCATCGTCCGCTCGCCGTTGGTTCCGTTCGCCGGGAGTTCGGCGCTGGACATCGTGGTTCTCCTCGAGTCGAGGCATGTGGTGCGAAGCGATCACCCTCATGCTCCGTCCGCCCCAGGGTCCGCCACCACCGACCCTGGGGTGACGATCCGCCACCCTCGGGGTGGCCCGCCTCGGTGCCGCGCGGATCCGGCCCGCCGGGAGTAGCGTCGGAGTTCGTGAGCATTCGACTCGGATATCAGATGCCCAACTTCAGCTACTCGCGGTCGGTGCGGGAGCTGTTCCCCACCGTGATCGCCCAAGCCCGCGAGGCCGAGGCGGCCGGATTCGACACCGCGTTCGTGATGGACCACTTCTATCAGCTGCCCGGCATCGGGGAGCCCGACGAACCGATGCTCGAGGCCTACACCGCGCTGGCAGGGCTGGCGGCGTCGACCCAGAGCATCCAGCTCTCGGCGCTCGTCACCGGCAACACCTATCGCAACCCGCCCATGCTCGCCAAGACGGTGACGACCCTGGACGTCGTCAGCGGCGGGCGGGCCGTGCTGGGCATCGGAGCCGGCTGGTTCGAGCTCGAACACCGCCAGTTCGGTTATGAGTTCGGCACTTTCACCGATCGCTTCGAGCGGCTCGGCGAGGCGTTGGAGATCATCGTGCCGATGCTGCGCGGGCAGCGGCCGACGTTCGAGGGCAAGTGGTACCGGACCGAGGCGGCGATCAACGAACCGCGGATCCGCGACGATCTCCCCATCCTGATCGGCGGCAGCGGAGAGAAGAAGACCTTCGCATATGCCGCCCGGTTCGCCGACCATCTCAACGTCATCTGCAACGCATCCGAGCTGCCCCGCAAACTCGACGCGCTCGAGGCGCGCTGCGCGGAGATCGGCCGGGACCGCAGCACGCTGGAGACGAGCTTCCTGGCGTTCGTGATGATCGACGAGGACGGCGATCGCGCCCGCCGCCTGCAACGGGACTTCCTGCTCGCCCGCGGCATCGACCTGAGCGCGCTCGACGAGGACGAACGCGCCGCCGCCACGGACCGGCAGTTCGTCGGCGATCCCGACGACGTGGCCGAGCAGATCGCGTCGCGGGTCCTCGATCGCGGGATCGACGGCGTCATCATCAACCTGGTCGCGAACGGCCACGAGCCGGGCATCGTCGAGCTGGCGGGCCGGACCCTGGGCGGGTTGGTGCGCCGCTAGGAGGAGGCGAGCGGCGGTCATGGCGCTCGGGCCGCTGTGGCACGCTGACCGGATGCGAGTCGCCGTCGTCGCCGGACCGGATCCGGGTCATGCCATTCCAGCCATTGCGCTCTGCCTGAGATTCATTGCGGCCGGTGACGATCCCGTTCTCTTCACCGGGGTCCGCTGGTTGGAGGCGGCGCGGGAGGCCGGCATCACCGCGCGCAAGCTCAAGGGCCTGGCGCCGCGCCCCGAGGACGACGACATGGACGCGGGTCAGCGCATCCACTCGCGGGCGGCGCACATCTCGACCGAGGTGCTGCCGGACCTGAGCGCGATGCTCCCTGACCTGGTGGTGTCCGACATCCTCACCGCGGGCGGCGGGATGGCGGCCGAACGCCTCGACGTGCCATGGGTGGAGCTGTCGCCGCACCCCCTGTACTCGGCATCGAAGGGGCTGCCGCCCATCGGCAGCGGCCTCGCGCCGGGCGAGGGCCTGCGTGGCCAGGCCAGGGACGCGCTGATGCGCGCGGCCACCGCGCGCTCGATCCGCCAGGGCGCACGCCAGCGATCCGCCGCCCGGGTCGGCGTCGGGCTGCCCGCGACGGACCCCGGCCCGGTCGCCCGGCTGATCGCCACCCTGCCCGCGCTGGAGGTACCGCGGCCGGACTGGCCGGAGAACGCGCACGTGGTCGGCCCGCTGCTGTGGGAGCCGACCTCGGACCTGCTGACGCCGCCGCCGGGCGACGAGCCGCTGGTGATGATCGCGCCCTCGACCGCGTTCACCGGCGCCGAGGGCATGCTGGAGACGGCGCTGAAGGCCCTCGACGGCGCGGGCGTGCGGGTGGTCGCCTCGATGCTCGACGCGCCGCCGACCGACCTGCCCGACTGGGCCCGAGCCGGGCTGGGCAGGCAGGACGCGTTGCTCGCGCAGTCCGCCGCTGTCGTGTGCGGCGGCGGGCACGGCATGCTCGCCAAGACCCTGCTGGCCGGGGTTCCCGCGGTCACGGTGCCCGGCGGAGGGGACCAATGGGAACTGGCGAACCGCGCGTCCAGGCAGGGCAGCGCGGTGGTGGTGCGCCCGCTCGGGGTGGACGCCCTGCGCGAGGCCGTCCTGCGCGTGCTGTCCGAACCCGGGTTCGGAGCGGCCGCGGCGGGCGCGGCGGCAGGCCTGACCGAGGTGGCGGACCCGGTGGCGGTGTGCAGGGCGGCGGCCCGGTGACGGTGCGCGCTACCGTTGCCGTGTGCGACTGACCGAGTTCAACGAGATGGTCCACAGCGAGTTCGGCCGACTGTACGGCGACTCGCTGCTGGTGGACCACGTCCTGATCAGCCTCGACGGCAAGACCGCGGCCGAGGCCATCGAGGCAGGTCGCGATCCCCGCGAGGTCTGGCGCGCGCTGTGTGCCGAGTTCGAGGTCCCGCGCGCCCGCTGGTGAAACCGGATCCGTCGATCGGTCCGGCGCCACGCCGCCGCGGATGTTGACTCGAACAGGTGTTCCCCTATGCTGGGGTGTGTTCGGTGATCGCCCGGATCGGTGACCTTGTCCCTGGACAAGTCGACTGATCACGAACTTGTCGGTACCCCGCTCTAACGTGACGGCATCGCTTGAAACAGATCGCTGATGAATCCCAGATCGCTGGACGAGTCGTTGACTTAAGGAGAACCGAAGATGGCACCACAGGCACACGATCGCGACAAGGCGCTCGAGCTCGCACTGGCGCAAATCGACAAGAACTTCGGCAAGGGTTCGGTGATGCGCCTCGGGGACGAGTCTCGTCAGCCCATCGCGGTGATCCCGACCGGCTCGATCGCGCTGGATGTCGCCCTCGGCATCGGCGGTCTGCCGCGCGGTCGTGTGATCGAGATCTACGGTCCGGAATCCTCCGGTAAGACCACGGTCGCCCTGCACGCGGTCGCCAACGCACAGGCCAACGGCGGAATCGCGGCCTTCATCGACGCCGAGCACGCGCTCGATCCGGATTACGCCAAGAAGCTCGGCGTCGACACCGATGCGCTGCTGGTCTCCCAGCCGGACACCGGTGAGCAGGCGCTGGAGATCACGGACATGCTGATCCGTTCCGGCGCGCTCGACATCCTGGTAGTCGACTCGGTGGCGGCGCTGGTGCCGCGCGCCGAGATCGAGGGCGAGATGGGCGACAGCCACGTCGGTCTGCAGGCCCGCCTGATGAGCCAGGCGCTGCGCAAGATCACGGGTGCGATGAGCAACTCCGGCACCACCGTCATCTTCATCAACCAGCTGCGCGAGAAGATCGGTGTCATGTTCGGCTCGCCGGAGACCACCACCGGTGGTAAGGCGCTGAAGTTCTATGCGTCCGTCCGCATGGACATCCGGCGAATCGAGACGTTGAAGGACGGCTCCGACGCGGTCGGTAACCGCACCCGCATCAAGGTCGTCAAGAACAAGATGGCGCCGCCGTTCAAGCAGGCCGAGTTCGACATCCTCTACGGTCACGGGATCAGCAAGGAAGGCTCGCTGATCGACATGGGCGTCGAGCATGGCTTCATCCGGAAGTCGGGCTCCTGGTTCACCTATGAGGGCGACCAGCTGGGCCAGGGCAAGGAGAACGCCCGGAAGTTCCTGCTGGAGAACACCGACATCCGCGACGAGATCGAGAAGAAGATCAAGGAAAAGCTGGGCATCGGCGCCGACGTGACGGCGGACGCGGCGCCTGCTGCCCCGGTCGACTTCTAGGACCACCGTGCGCTCCGGTGACGATGCCCCCCGGACTCCCGCCGCTCAGGAGGCGCAGGCAAAGGATGTGTGCCTGCGCCTCTTGACGGATCGGGCGCGTAGCCGGGCGGAGCTGGCGAAGAAGCTCGCGGACAAGGGCTTCGACGAGGATGTCGCCGTGCGGGTGCTCGATCGGCTCACCGTGGTCGGCCTGATCGACGATGCGTCCTTCGCCGCCCAATGGGTGCATTCGCGGCACACCTTCTCCGGCAAGGGGAAGCGCGCGCTTGCGATGGAACTGCGCACCAAGGGGGTCGCGCCGGAGATCGCCGCGCAGGCGCTCGACCAGATCGACGGTGACGACGAGCGTGCCCGCGCCATCGAACTGGTGCAGCGGAAGCTGCGCACCATGTCCCTGGACTTCGAGGTGGACGGACCTGGCGGGCGCAGCAGCGAACGGGACCGGGCCGTACGCCGGCTGGTGTCCATGCTGGCCCGCCGCGGCTACCCGCAGTCGATGGCCTTCGATGTGGTGAAGAGCGAACTCGCGCAGGCCGGTTCGGAGCTCGACGGCCTGGTGGACGGCTAGGGCGTCCCTCCCGCGGCCGGGAGGACCCCCACCCTCCTGAGCTCGTCCAGCATCGACGTGCGGGTCAGGTACGCCGCAATCCGCAGTTCATCGCCGCGTCGGCGCAGCAGGAAGTCCGAAGCCATCGTGAGGGTGACGGGGTCCGAGGAGCGTGGCCGTAGCGGGATGGACCAGGTGGTGCTGGCGAGACAGTAGTGCTCGCCCAGCCAGGTAGCGGAGTGCGAGGCGAGGGTGGTGCCGCCGTAGCCGATCGCCTCGAACAGCTCCGAACGTGCGGAGATGCCGGCGAGCAACTGTTCGCGGCTGATGTGCTGGTTGCCGTCCGGATCTCCGACCAGTACCTGGTCTTCGTAGAGCGGCGCGAATTGTTCGGCGCTGTCAGCGTTGGCGTAGCGCGCGAGGAAGGCTTCGATCTGAGCAGAATCGCATGATTGCATGCACTCTAATTATACCGTGGCGGAAGACGATTCGGCGTTAGGCGCGCCGCACTGCGGCTAGTGAAGAAGTGCCTAAGGTCATCGACACTCATCGTGCGCGAACCTTGGGCGAATCGTTCCTCAGATCGTTGCTCACGCTGCGAGCGACGCAGTCGCTGATTGATCTAGTCGAACCAGGGGACCGAGAGGTGCTCCAAGGCCGTGTCCGCGCTTGTCAGCGATATGGTGAGCAAGAATGTGGAGCCGTTCTCGGCGTCCTCGCGCAGAGTGACCCTATACATCCCAGGCTCTGCCGGAAGTCGCTGCGAATATCCTGCGAGCGGCGACTCATCTGCGAACTGAGCGGCCATCGACAACTGGGTGTAGTCCGTGACCCAGAGGCCTTCAGCGCCGACTTGCACAATGCCAGAAGCTTCGCGGAGTGCCTGCACGGGCGAAGACTCGGACTCAACAATCAGGTTGCTGTTCGCGTTGTCGGAGCCAGGATAAGCGACGAATAGTGAACCTCGGTTCATCTGCTCCACAAAACGCGCAAGGAGGTCGTCGAGTGCCCAATCCTCATCTACGAACCCGCGATAGGTATCCGGTGCGACTACACAGACGAAACCGTCCTCGTCCACCTGCAAACTCAGATCGATGTTGCTCACGATCCAACTCTAGGTGGGTAGGCCGGTTCGGGGCTCGACGACTAGGTCTCCTAGCCGTCGATGTCGAGTGCCGTCCCGTACAGCCGATCCACCTTCAGCCGGATCACCACGCGACGCTCGGCGACCAACTGCTCGAGGAACGCATCCTCATCCTCCGGCTTCGCGGCCTCGGGAACCATCGCGAGTAGCTCTCGCCCGATTGCATCACCCGGCGTCGTGGTGATCTCGGAGACCTCGGCCTCGCCCTCGGCCACGGCGAACGACCATACGTCGCCGCCAGGAACATGTACGGCCGCGCGCGGGTCACGTCGAAGTTGCGTGACCTTGATGCGGTCGGCCGTGGTGGAGAACCGCACGATGCGCGCTTCGGCGTCCCAGTTGTAGAGCATGGTCGTGAGATGGGGATGGCCACTGCGCTTATTGGTGGCAAGGGTGCCGAACTGCTGAGTGCGCAGCAGCTCGGAGAGTGCGTCGTCGGACAGGGTGCGGGGTGCTGGACCTTGAGCCATGACGTGGTCAACTTTCGTGTGCGCCCAGGTATTCCGACAACCTCACCCTCCGGAGGTCCGACCAGGGCCTCGGTGGTGCCTACGATGGAGGAGATCGGAGTACCTGCAGTTTCGACGCCTGACCACCCCAGTG
Organism: Rhodococcus sp. PvR099; assembly: GCF_017833315.1. Lineage (NCBI taxonomy): Bacteria > Bacillati > Actinomycetota > Actinomycetes > Mycobacteriales > Nocardiaceae > Rhodococcus > Rhodococcus sp. PvR099. Next base: position 542,914 of record NZ_JAFIBV010000001.1, read on the forward strand.
GGAGTGTCCGGCCAACACTGTGAGGAGTCCACATGACTCGAGAGGGAAGTATCCGGACAGGCAACCGGCCCGTCACCTATCTCGAAGTCGGTGACCCGGGCGGCCCGCTCGTCCTGCACAACCACGGTGGACCCTCGAGTCGACTCGAGGCCGAGCTGTTCGATTCGTCCGCGAAGGCCAACGGAGTGAGATTCGTGTGCGCGGATCGGCCGGGCATGGGCGGGTCCGATCCTCAGCCCGGCCGCACCTTCGAGGGCTGGACCGATGACCTCCTGTTACTGGCCGACTCCCTGGGCGCACACCGATTCGCGGTGACCGGCTGGTCCGAGGGTGGACCGTGGGCCCTCGCGGCCGCCGCGTACCTGGACCCCGCGCGCCTCGTCCACGTCGCCTGCATCGCGGATCGGGAGGTGTTGGCCGATGAGGACGTCCTCGGGCTGTTTCTCGGCGCGAGCCGGGAGTGCTTCCTGCACGGCGCGGACGGCCTCGTGGTAGACGCCACCATGCTCTACGAGGCCTGGCCGTTCGACATGACCAGCGTGACGCGCCCGGTGCATTTCTGGCAGGGCAGCGATGACGCCCTGGTGCCCGAGATCATCAACAAGACGGTGGCGGAGAAGACCCCGGGGGCGCTCTGGCACCCGATCGACGCAGGTGGCCATTTCATCGCCGTCAGCCATGCGGACGACATTCTCGCGCTGGTGGCGAACGATCTTGCGCCGGAGTCGAACTGAACGAGTCTCGGGTTCGCCGGCTAGCCGCGAACCTCGGGTTCGTTGCCGGTCAGGTCCATCCCCGGTACAGCGGTGACAGGGACGGCGGTCGGGACCACAGCGGCGCGGCCGCGCCTGCCGGTGCGCAACCGCTTCTCGACCCGGGTGGCGAGGAGGGTCAGCGCCGAGTTCAGCACGATCATGATCGCGGCCACCACCAGCAGGGCCGGTAGATAGTTGCCATAGAACGAGCCGAGCTGCTGCCCCGAGCGGACCACCTCGACGTAGCCGATGAGGTAACCGAGCGCGGAGTCCTTCAGCGCGACCACCATCTGGGAGATGAGTGCGGGCAGCATCGCGGTCACCGCCTGCGGCAACAGGATGGTCCGCATGATCATGCTCTTGCGCATGCCGAGCGCCTTCGCGGCCTCGGTCTGACCCTTCGGGAGCGACTTGATGCCCGCGCGGACGATCTCGGCGATGACCGAGCCGTTGTAGAGCGTCAGTCCGGTGACCACGGCCGCGAGCGCCAGATATTTCGCCTTGAAGACCTGGTAGTCGGCGAACAGCTGGTAGGCGAAGATCATCAGGATCAGCACCGGGATCGCGCGGAACAGCTCGACGAAGAAACCGGCCGCGCTCCGGATCACCCGATGATCGGACAGTCGGGCGATGCCGAGCACCGCGCCGAGGATCAGCGCCAGCACGATCGAGAGGGCAGCGGCGATCAGGGTGCCTCGGATTCCGGGGAGCAGGTACGTCGTCCACGAGGTGGATTCGGTGAAGGGGCTCCACTTCTCGGAAGTGAGCTGGCCCTTGGAGTCCAGCGCGCGGTAGACGAGGTATCCGATGACGCCAAGCGCCACCGCCACCGCCACCGACAGCAGTCGGTACAGATTGCGTGCCTTCGGGCCGGGCACGTCGTAGAGGAGGGTCGGTTCGGCTCTCATCGGGCGACCTCCAGCCGCTTGCCCAGATAGCCGAAGAGCAGTCCCATCGGCAGTGTCAGGATCACGAACCCGAGGGCGAAGATGCCGCCGACCACGAAGATCGCGGCCTCGTTCTCGATCATCGACTTCATCAGCAGCGACGCCTCGGCGACACCGATCACCGAGGCGATCGTCGAGTTCTTGGTCAGCGCGATCAGGACGCTGCCCAGGGGCGCGATCACGGACCGGAACGCCTGCGGCAGCACGATCAACCGGAGGTTCTGCGCGAAGGTGAGGCCGAGCGAGCGCCCGGCCTCGGCCTGTCCGACGTGCACGGTGTTGATCCCGGCGCGCAGCGACTCGCAGACGAACGCGGCGGTGTACACGCTCAGGCCCAGGATTGCGAGCCGAATGTTGTTGTCGACGAGGAAGGTCGGTGAGTTCTCCGGGGCCAGGCTGACGCCCATCGTCTGATACAGGCCGAACGAGCAGAAGATGATGATCAGCGTCAGCGGGGTGTTGCGGAAGATGGTCACGTAGGCGGTGCCGATCCACCGGGCCACCGGGATGGGGGAGACACGCATGGCGGCCAGAATCGTGCCGAGGACGAGCGCGCCAACCGCGGACAGAGCGGTCAGTTTGATCGTCATCCAGAATGCGGAGATCAGTTGATCCCAATACTCACTGAGTATGTCCACGCGGCCTCTCCCGAGTCGTGAAGATGATGCGGCTGCGCCGCAGTGGTGCGGTTACAGAGAGCAGGCCCTCCGTAACCGCACCACTGGCGCGTAGCGCCGGCTAGTAGCGGTCGACGGTGGGCGGAGCCGGGATCGGGTAGCCGGACGGGCCGACGTTCTTCTCCAGCGCCGCCTGCCAGGAGCCGTCCGCGATCATCGCCTCGATCGCGTCGTTGATCTTGTTGCGGGTCTCGGTGTCGCCCTTGGCGAGTCCGATGCCGTAGTTCTCCGTGGTGAACGGCTGCCCGACGACCTTGAGCTGGCCGGGGTACTGGGCGGCGTAGCCGGCCAGGATGACCGCGTCGGTCGTCACCGCGTCCACCGCGCCGTTGCGGAGCGCCTCGACACAGGCCGAGTAGGTGTCGAACTCCTGCAGCTGCACGTCCTTGGCGTAGTTGTCCTTGACCTTCTGTGCGGGCGTCGAACCGGTCACCGAGCACAGCTTCTTGCCGCCGTTGAGGGACTCGGGGCCGGTGATGTCGGTGTTGTCCGAGCGCACCAGCAGGGACTGGCCGGTGGTCAGGTACGGGCCTGCGAAGTCGACCTTCTCCTTGCGGGCATCGGTGATCGAGTACGTCGCGACGATGTAGTCGACCTCGCCGTTCTGGATCAGGGTCTCGCGCTGGGCGGAGGGGGACTCCTTGAAGGTGATCCCGCTGGCGGGCACTCCCAGCTTGTCGGCCACGTAGGTGGCGACGTCGACGTCGAAGCCGGTGAACGTGCCGTCCGGATTGCGCAGGCCGAGTCCGGGCTGGTCGAACTTGATGCCGACGGTCAGCTTGCCGCTCTCGGCGCTCTCCGAGGCGTTCTTCTGCTCGTCGCCTCCGCATGCGGTGGCGACGACGGCGATCGCGACCATGCCGACGCCGAGTCGTAGTGCGCGAGTGATCCTCATGGTGTTCCTCTCTGTGGTCAGAACGGTGGTGAAGGGTGGCGGGTGGGGCCCTGCCAGGAGGAGTGTCCCGAGCTCAGTGGCCCAGGATCTTGCCAAGGAAGTCCTTGGCGCGGTCGGTCTCCGGTGCGGTGAAGAAGGTCTCGGGATCGGTGTCCTCGACGATCAGGCCGTCGGCCATGAACAGGACGCGATTGCCCGCGCGGCGCGCGAACCCCATCTCGTGGGTGACCACGAGCATCGTCATGCCCTCCTTCGCCAGCGAGATCATCACCTCGAGGACCTCGCTGACCATCTCGGGATCCAGCGCGGAGGTCGGCTCGTCGAACAGCATCACCTTGGGGTTCATCGCGAGCGCCCGCGCGATCGCCACCCGCTGCTGCTGCCCGCCCGAGAGCTGGGCCGGATACTTGTCCGCCTGGTTGGCGATGCCGACCCGCTCGAGCAGTTCCGTCGCCCGCTGCTTGGCCTCGCTCTTGCTCTTCTTGCGCACCTTCATCGGCCCGAGCATCACGTTCTCGAGAATCGTCTTGTGCGCGAACAGGTTGAAGGACTGGAACACCATCCCGACGTCGGCCCGCAGCGCGGCGAGCGCCCGGCCCTCGGCGGGTAACTCCTTGCCGTCGATCGCGATCGTTCCGGAGTCGATCGGCTCGAGCCGGTTGATCGTTCGGCACAGCGTGGACTTTCCTGACCCCGACGGCCCGAGCACGATCACGACCTGACCGGTCGGGACCTCCAGGTCGATGTCGCGAAGCACGTGCAGGTCACCGAAGTGTTTCTGGACCGACTTCATCGAGATCATGGTGGGGGAGTCGGCCACCGAGGTGGCAGCCCCCGATTCACCCGCGTTCGTCATAGCCCAAGACCCTAGGGGGTCGGGACGGCGCACCGCGACCTTTGCGGGCCGCGCCGCGCCGTGGTCCCGGTAGGTTTGCCGGGCCGAACACGCCAGGAAGCAAAGGGGAGCGCATGACCGGGGACCTGACCTGCCGGGCCGACGTGGAGGCCCTGCTCCGACGGTTCTACGGCCGGGCCCTGGTCGACGACCTGCTCGCGGAGCCGTTCACGGAGGTGCGCGAACAGGGCCTCGAGTCCCACCTGCCGGTGATGTGCGACTTCTGGGAGACGGTGTTGTTCGGCGCCGGGACGTACCGGGGGAGCGCGTTCCGGGTGCACCAGCGGGTCCGGTCACAGCATCCGTTCGGGGCCGCCCACTTCGACCGCTGGCTCGAGCTCTGGCACCGCACCGTCGACGAGATGTTCGCGGGTCCGCACGCGGACCGGGCCAAGGTCCAGGGCGCCGGGATCGCGACCTCGATGAACCGGCGGTTGTCGGGGCTGCCGAGCGTCGCCGCGGAAGCACTGCGGCTCGGCGTACCGGGGTCGGCCCCGCCGGCCTGAGCCGCAGGCAAACGTGGGCGTGCGAGCGCCCCCTGACGGGGCCGTACCCTTGTTGACGTGGACACGATCGACCGAGAGACCCCCGCGGCGTACAGCGACTCCGACGACCAGGTGGCGCGTAGCTACGAGGTACGCACGTTCGGCTGCCAGATGAACGTGCACGACTCCGAGCGCCTGTCCGGTCTGCTCGAGGACGCCGGATACACCAAGGCGGAGCCGGGGGCCGAGCCCGACCTGCTGGTGTTCAACACCTGCGCCGTCCGCGAGAACGCCGACAACAAGCTGTACGGCACCCTCGGCATGCTCCGACCCACCAAGGCATCGCACCCGGGCATGCAGATCGCCGTCGGGGGCTGCCTGGCTCAGAAGGACCGCGAGACCGTGGTCAAGAAGGCGCCCTGGGTGGACGTGGTGTTCGGCACCCACAACATCGGCTCGCTGCCCACCCTGCTCGACCGGGCCAGGCACAACCAGAGGGCCGAGGTGGAGATCCTCGAGTCGCTCGAGGCCTTCCCCTCCACCCTGCCCGCCAAGCGGGAGTCCGCCTACGCGGGCTGGGTGTCCATCTCGGTCGGCTGCAACAACACCTGCACGTTCTGCATCGTGCCCGCGCTTCGCGGCAAGGAGGTGGACCGCCGTCCCGGCGACATCCTCGCCGAGGTGCAGGCCCTGGTCGACGAGGGTGTCCTCGAGGTCACCCTGCTCGGCCAGAACGTCAACTCCTACGGCGTCTCCTTCGCCGACCCCGAGGTCCCCCGGGATCGGGGCGCCTTCGCCGCCCTGCTCAGCGCCTGCGGGAACATCGAGGGTCTGGAGCGGGTCCGCTTCACCTCCCCGCACCCCGCCGAGTTCACCGACGACGTGATCGAGGCGATGGCCACCACCCCCAACGTGTGCCCCCAGCTGCACATGCCGCTGCAGTCCGGCTCCGACCGCGTGCTCAAGGCGATGCGCCGCTCCTACCGCATGACCAAGTTCCTCGGCATCATCGAGAAGGTCCGGGCGGCCATGCCGCACGCCGCGATCACCACCGACATCATCGTGGGCTTCCCCGGGGAGACCGAGGAGGACTTCCAGGAGACCCTCGACGTGGTCCGGAAGGCCCGCTTCACCAGCGCCTTCACCTTCCAGTACTCCAAGCGTCCCGGTACCCCCGCCGCCGAGATGGAGGGCCAGCTGTCGAAGGCGGTCGTCCAGGAACGGTACGAGCGGCTGATCGCGCTGCAGGAGCAGATCACCCTCGAGGAGAACCAGAAGCTGCTCGGCGCCGAGGTCGAGCTGCTCGTCGCCGCGGGCGAGGGCCGCAAGAACGAGGCGACCCAGCGGATGAGCGGGCGCGCCCGCGACGGCCGGCTGGTGCACTTCCGCCCGGAGGGCAGGCTCGACGGCGTCATCCGCCCCGGCGACGTGATCACCGCGACGATCACCGGCGCCGCCCCGCACCACCTGATCGCCGACGGCCCGGTGCTCAGCCACCGCCGCACCAGGGCGGGCGACTCGCACGAACGTGGCATCACCCCCAAGACGCCGCCCATCGGCGTGGGGCTGGGCCTACCGCAGATCGGCGCGCCCGCGCCGCTGCCCACCGCAACCGGATGTGGAGCATGAGCAAAGACGCGCACGAGGACCCCATCGAGCAGTACCGCAAGGACATCGACGCGGCCGAGCGGAAGGTCGCCGGGGAGATCGACCCCGGGATGCGCGCTGTCGTCGTCGCGGTGGCCGTGCTGGTGCTCCTGCTCTCGTTCATGCTGCCCCACGCCGGGTCCGCGAACGGGTGGGACGTGCTCGCGGGCGACGACACCGCCATCGCCGAGTCGATCGCGCTGCCGTCCCGCATATTCGTGTGGCTCGCCATGGTGTTCGGCGTCGGGGTGAGCGTGCTTGCTCTGGTCACCCGCCGCTGGGCGCTGGCCTGGATCGCGTCGGCCGGCTGCGCGGTGGCCTTCGTGTTCGGCATGCTGGCCATCTGGTCGCGGCAGACGCTGCCCCCGACCAGCACGGGCGGCGGGCCCGGCATCGGCCTGATCCTCGGCTGGATCGCGGTGCTGGTGCTGACCTTCCACTGGCTCAAGGTGGTCTGGAGCCGCACCTCGCTGCAGCTGGCCGCGGAGCAGGAACGCAGGCAGAAGACGGCCGAGGCAGAGCAGCGGACGATCTGGGGCGACCAGAAGGATTGACCGGCCCGACCGGATTCGTCCGGCGCGGCGCCGTGGCTGCCGTCATGCTGGGTCGGTGCGCAGTCACCATCACGATGTAGTCGCCGCGGACCGCGCCATGAGCGCCGTGCCGCCTGGGGCCGGTGCCGCCGCCATGGCGACCGGGATCGTGTCGGTCGCGCTGCACCTGGCCGACATCGAGTGGTTCTCCAGGATCTGGCTGGTCATCGGGGCCGGCATCTGGGCGGTGCTCGTCGGCGTCTTCCTCACGCGACTGGTCGGGGACCGGGCCCGCTGGGTGGCGGAGGCCGACACCCCGGCAGCCCTGACGGCGGTCGCGGCGACCACGGTCCTCGGCACCCGGGTCGCCCCGCTCGGCTGGGACGCGATCGCGGTGCTCGCGCTGTGCCTGGCCGCTCTCGTCTGGGCGGTGTTGATGCCCGCCGTGATCGGGCACTGGACCGGACCGACCGTCGGGGCGCACTTCCTGCTGTGCGTGGCGACGCAGGGACTGGTGGTCCTCGGCGCGACCCTCGCGGTGGCGCTCCCGGCGTCCTGGCTCACCCCGGTGGCGGCGGCGACCTTCGTCCTCGGACTGATCGCGTACCTCGTGGTGCTCTCGCGGTTCTCGTTCGCGCAGTTCAAGACCGGCGCGGGTGACCACTGGGTGTGCGCGGGTGGACTGGCCATCAGCGCGCTCGCGGCGGGCAAGCTCATCGTCGCGATGGACGCGGCCGGCTGGAATGGCTGGCCGCACACCGTGATCCGGGTCGCCGCGGCGGTGATCCTGGCCCTGGACCTCGCCGGGTACGTGGCGCTGGTGATCTGTGAGGTGCGGTGGCCACGCCTGGGATTCGACGTGCGGCGCTGGTCAACCGCGTTTCCGATGGGGATGACCGCCGCGGCCACGATCACGGTCGCCGACGCGATCGGAGCGCCCTGGCTCAGATCGATCGGGCTGGTGCTGATCTGGCCCGCGGCGGTGGTGTGCGTGATCCTGCTGGTGGCCTCGGCCGGGCACCTGGTGTCCGCGGGATCCGCGGACACCAGCGCCGGCTAGAGCCCGTTGACCGCGCCCTCGGCGGCCTCGGCCCACTCGCGCCACTGCTGTGCCTGGGCGAGGGCCTTCTCCGCGTCCTTGGTCTTGCCCGCGGCGGTCGCCTTCGCGGCCTGGTCCTCGAACTGCGCGACCCGCTCGCGGAACTGCGCGGCCCTGGCCATGGCCTCGGGATCGGTCCGGCGCCACTGGGAATCGACGGCGTCGCGGACCTTCTTCTCGATCGCGCGCAGCTTGCCCTCGAGATCGTGCATGCGCTCGCGCGGCACCTTCCCGATGGCGTCCCACTTGTCCTGCAGGTCCCGCAGCGCGGCGCGGGCGGCCTCGAGGTCCTTCTCGGGATTGATGTCGCCGAACTCGCGCAGCAACGCCTCCTTCGCGGTGGCGTTCTCGTCGAACTCGGCGTCGCGCTCGGACGCCGCGGCGTTGCGGGCTGCGAAGAACACGTCCTGGGCGCCCTTGAACCGCTTCCACAGGGCGTCGTCGGCGTCGCGCGGCGCCCGGCCCGCGGCCTTCCACTCGGTGAGCAGATCGCGGAAGGCGGCGGCCGTCGGGCCCCAATCGGTGGAGTCGGACAGCGCCTCGGCGCGGACCACGAGCTCCTCCTTGACGACCTTCGCGGAGGCACGGTCGCGGTCGAGTTCCGCGAAATGCGCGCCGCGACGCCGGTTGAACGCCTCCCTGGCCTTCGAGTACCGCTTCCAGAGCGCGTCGTCGATCTTGCGGTCCACGCCGCGGATCGTCTTCCACTCGTCGAGGATCTCGCGCAGCCGATCGCCCGCGGCCTTCCACTGGGTGGACTCGGCGCCGATCTGCTCGGCCTCAGCGGCGAGCTCCTCCTTGCGGTGGGTGTGCTCCTCCCGCTCGTGCTCGCGTTCGACCTTCGCGGCCGCCGCGGCCTGATCGGATTCGGCGACGATCACGTCCAGCCTGCGGGCGAGCGCATCGATGTCGCCGATCACCGAGGCCGTCGGCAGCGACTCCGCGAGCGCGACGGCGGCGGCCTTGGTCTTCTTCGCGTCGCCGGCGCCCGAGGCGAGCCGGGCCTCCAGCAATCCGACCTCGGTGGCAAGGTCGTCGTATCGGCGACCGAAGTGGGCAAGGCCCTCGGCCGCGTCACCGGCCTGCCAGGAACCGATCTGGCGCTCGCCGTCGGTGGTCTTGACCCAGGCGGTGCCGTCCTCGTCCACCCGGCCGAAGAGGCTCGGGTCGCTCGGCGGAGCCAGGGTGGGCGGGTGCGCCACGGCGGGGGCGGCGGCCGACGGCTTGATCGCGCCGGGCTTGGGGGCGCCGGGCTTGGGCGCTCCTGGCTTCGGGGCGCCTGGCTTGGGTGCGCTGCTGTCGGTCATGACTCCTCATCTCTGCCGCGCGTCACGGCTGCCGTTGCGTCGTAGGTCTCAGTGCCACTCGTACATGTGGGTTCCATTCAACCCGCTGCACGTGGCCAGGACTATTGAAACAGGTCAGACCCCGAAGTCGGGGATTCCGCCGTCGACTACCGTGGCCCAGTGTGTTCACCGCCGCGGCTCTCATCCCCTCGCCACCCCTGCTGATACCCGAGTTGGCGGGCGGCGCGGCGACCGAGACGGACGAGCTGCGACTGGCCTCGAAGCACGTGGCCGCGCGGCTCGGCGCGCTCGCGACCCGCTGGACCGCGATCGGCGTCGGACGCACCGAATGCGAGATCCCGGCGACCGCGGCGGGCACCTTCCGCGGCTACGGGGCGGACGTGCGCGTCGCGCTGTCGCCCGCCGCCGCGGGCCTGGACCCGGAGCTGCCGCTGGCCGCGTTGATGGCCGGCTGGCTGCGAGCCGCGGCGCCCGCCGAGACCGTCGTGGACGCGATCATCGTGGCCGAGGACACCTCGCCGGTGTACTGCGCCGAACTCGGCGCCCGGCTGCGTGATCGCCTCGAGGCCGACCCCCGACCCCACGGCGTGCTGGTGGTAGCCGACGGCGCCCGGACGCTCACGGCCAAGGCGCCGGGCTCGTTCGACGAGCGGGCGCCCGAGGCGCAGGCCGAGCTGGACCGGGCACTGGACTCCGGCGACGCCGAGTACCTGGCGGAACTCGATCCGGTGGTCTGCCTCGACATCGGGATCGAGGGGCGCGCGGCCTGGCAGGTGCTGGCCGGGCTGTTCAGGGGCGCTCCGAGCGAGTGCCGGACCTACTACCGGGGCGCGCCGTTCGGCGTCGGCTACCACGTGGGCATGTGGTTGCCGTGAGCGAGCGCACACCCGTACCGGTCGCGGTGGTCGGCCCGACCGCGACCGGGAAGTCGGACCTCGGACTCGACCTCGCGGAGCGGCTCGGCGGTGAGATCGTCAACATCGACGCGATGCAGCAGTACCGCGGCATGGACATCGGGACCGCCAAGCTGCCACCGGATCAGCGCCGCGGCATCCCGCACCACCAGCTCGACGTGCTCGACGTCACGGAGACGGCCACCGTCGCGAACTACCAGAGTTCGGCGAGGGCGGACGTGGAGGAGATCGCAGCCCGCGGTGCGGTGCCTATCATCGTCGGCGGCTCGATGATGTACGTGCAGTCCCTGCTCGACGACTGGTCGTTCCCCGCAACCGATCCCACCGTGCGGGCACGCTGGGAGGCCGTGCTGGCCGAGCGCGGGGTGGCGGGGGTGCACGCGGAACTCCTCAAGGCGGACCCCGAGGCCGCCGCGACGATCCTGCCGACCGACGGCAGGCGGATGGTCCGGGCCCTCGAGGTCGTCGAGCTCACCGGCAGGCCGTTCGCGGCCTCCGCACCGGCCATCGGCGAACCGCGTTGGGGGACGGTTATTCTCGGTGTGGATCGCGACACCGCGGAGCTCGACGAACGAATCGGGTTGCGCACCCGGTTGATGTTCGACGGCGGTCTCGTCGAGGAGGTTCTCGGCCTCATCGAGGTGGGACTGCGCGAGGGTGTGACGGCCCCGCGGGCCATCGGCTACGCCCAGGTGCTGGCCGCCCTCGACGGCGAGTACGACATGGACGAGGCCAGGGAGCGGACCCTGATCGGGACCAGGCGGTACGTCCGCAGGCAGCGTTCCTGGTTCCGGCGCGACCAGCGGGTGCACTGGCTCGACGGCGGTGACCGCGATGTGATCTCTAGAGCAATGACGATTGTGGGGAGCCAGTGAGCAAGAAGCCGGTGAGCAGACTCGCGGCCCGTGAGGCGCGGGTCACGGTGCGCAATGCGCGCTTTCAGCAGTGGGAGTCGTACCTGAACACCCGCGCCAAGCGGACGAAGTCGGCGCGGTTCCTGATTCAGGGCGTGCGACCGCTGACGCTCGCGATCGAGCACGACTGGCCGTTGGAGGCTCTGCTGTACCGGATCGACGGGCCACCGCTCTCGTCCTGGGCCCGCGGGGTGCTCGACGGTTGGCAGCACGAGAAGGTCGGCGTCAGTGGCGAACTCATGGCGGAGCTGGGGGAGAAGGACGCCTCACCCGAACTGATCGCGGTCGCGAAGCAGCGGCATCGCGGGCTGGGTTCGCTTGACCTCACCGGTGCGTCGCCCCTGCTCGTGGTGTTCGACCGGCCCTCCTCGCCCGGCAACCTTGGCACCCTCATCAGGTCGGCCAATGCCTTCGGCGCGGACGCGGTGATCGTCGCCGGGCACGCGGCCGATCCTTACGACCCGCAGTGCGTTCGCGCCTCGACGGGATCGTTGTTCGCCGTACCCGTGCTGACGGCCTCCGACGCCGACGAGGTGCTGGCCTACCGGGCGCGGGTCCGCGACGGCGGCACCGAGCTGCGGATCGTCGGCACCGACGAGGACGGCGACGTGCCGATCTTCGAGCACGACTTCACCGGGGGCACGATCCTGGTCATCGGCAACGAGACCCGCGGGATGAGCGCCTCCTGGCGCGCGGCCTGCGACGTCACCGTGAGCATCCCGATCGGCGGTGCGGCCAGCTCCCTCGGCGCGCCGAGCGCGGGCGCGGTCTGCCTCTACGAGATTGCGAGGCAGCGCGGATGAGCGACGAGTGGGATTCGGACTGGACGTCGCACCCGGACGGGTCGTCGGCGGCCCTCGCGGGCCGGCTCGCCGCGCGGATGGCGCTGTTCGCCGGGGTCGGCGAACCGTACCCGCCGCTCGGTAGCATGATCGGCATGGAATTCAGCAAGGGCCACGGCACCGAGAACGACTTCGTGGTGCTGCCAGACCTCGACGTGCGCCTTGACCTTCGCGCCGATCGGGTGGCCGCGCTGTGCGACAGGCGTCGAGGACTCGGCGCCGACGGCGTCCTGCGGGTCGCCAGGGCGGGCGCCCTGCGCGCGGCAGGCGTCCTCGACGCGCTGCCCGAGGGCGTCGGCGAGGACGACTGGTTCATGGACTACCGCAACGGCGACGGTTCGATCGCCGAGATGTGCGGCAACGGGGTCCGGGTGTTCGCGCACTACCTCCGGGCCACCGGCCTCGAGGGAGCCGCGGAATTCGTGGTCGGCAGCCGCGCGGGTGCCAGGCCCGTGGTCGTGCACCGCTGCGACGGATGGACGGCTGATGTGAGCGTCGGCATGGGCACGGTCACCGAGCTCGGGTCCTCCAGCGCCACCGTGGGCGGCCAGACGTTCACCGGGCTGGGCATCGACGTGGGCAATCCGCACCTGGCCTGCGTCGAGGAGTCGCTCACCGCCGACAAGCTCGCCGCGCTCGACCTGACCGCCGCGCCCGAGTTCGCGGCGGACTTCTTCCCACACGGGGTCAACATCGAGATCCTCACGCCGCTCGTCGACGGCGTCGTCGACATGCGCGTGTACGAGCGCGGGGTCGGCGAGACGCGGTCCTGCGGTACCGGCACCGTCGCGGCCGCCGCCGCTGCGCTGCGGGCCGACGGGCGCGAGGAGGGCGAGGTCCGGGTGCGGGTGCCGGGCGGGGAGGTCCTGGTCGCCGTGCGCGACGGCGCCGCCGAACTGCGGGGGCCGTCGGTTCTGGTCGGCTCCGGGCGCATCGACGACGACTGGTGGAACGCGCTCGCGTAAATGCGCGTGCACCAGGAGGGTCGGTCGTGGGACCATGGGTCTTGTATGACGAAAACACCGCGTATCACGAAGACACCGATCCTCGATCACATCGACGCCGAGCACGACGGCGCCGATGGCCACGACGCCACCGACCGCGACACCGACTGGGCGGGCCATGACCCCTCGGTCGGCGAGATGCAGTTGGACGAGCGCGCGGCGCTGCGCCGGGTCGCCGGACTGTCCACCGAGCTCACCGACGTCACCGAGGTCGAGTACCGACAACTCCGCCTCGAGCGGGTGGTGCTGGTCGGCGTCTGGACCCACGGCACGGCCGAGCAGGCCGAGGCGAGCATGGCCGAGCTGGCCGCGCTCGCCGAGACCGCGGGTTCGGAGGTGCTCGAGGGGCTGGTGCAGCGCCGCGACAAGCCCGATGCCGCCACCTACATCGGCTCCGGCAAGGCCAACGAACTGCGTGAGGTGGTGCTCGCCACCGGCGCCGACACCGTCATCGCCGACGGCGAGCTGACCCCCGCGCAGCTCAACGCGCTGGAGAAGGTCGTGAAGGTCAAGGTCATCGACCGGACCGCGCTGATCCTCGACATCTTCGCCCAGCACGCCACCTCCAGCGAGGGCAAGGCGCAGGTCGCGCTCGCGCAGATGCAGTACATGCTGCCGCGGCTGCGCGGCTGGGGTGAGTCGATGTCCCGGCAGGCGGGTGGCCGCGCGGGCAAGGACGGCGGCGTGGGAACGCGCGGACCGGGCGAGACCAAGATCGAGACCGACCGCCGCCGGATCCGCGAGCGGATGGCGAAGCTGCGCCGCGAGATCAAGGAGATGAAGGGCGCCCGCGACACCAAACGCACCCAGCGTCTGCGCAACGAGGTGCCCTCGGTCGCGATCATCGGATACACCAACGCCGGCAAGTCCAGCCTGCTCAACTCGCTCACCGGGGCGGGCGTGCTGGTGCAGAACGCACTGTTCGCCACCCTCGACCCGACCACCCGCAAGGCGGAGTTCGAGGACGGCCGCCAGTACGTGCTGACCGACACCGTCGGCTTCGTCCGGCACCTGCCGACCCAGCTGGTCGAGGCGTTCCGGTCGACGCTGGAGGAGGTCGCCGACGCCGACCTGCTGCTGCACGTCGTCGACGGCTCCGACCCGCTGCCGACCGATCAGATCAAGGCGGTGCGCGAGGTGGTCACCGAGGTGCTCCGCGAGACCGATTCGCCTGCGCCGCCCGAGCTGTTGGTGGTCAACAAGATCGACGCCGCGGATCCGGTGATGCTCACCCAGTTGCGGGGGCTGCTGCCCGGTGCGGTGTTCGTCTCCGCGCGGACCGGTGAGGGGATCGCCGAGCTGAGGGAGTGCCTCGCCGAGATCGTGAAGGCGCCGGAGGTGGAGGTCACCGTGCTGGTGCCGTACACCCGCGGCGACCTGGTGGCCCGCATCCACTCGGATGGGCGAATTCTCGGGTCTTCGCACGAGGCGGAAGGCACACTGGTGCGCGCGAAGGTGCCGGAGGCGCTGGCCTCCGCACTCCAGGAGTACCGACACAGCGCCTGACCGGACGGGAACGGACATGACGGAACCGGGCGCTGCTGCCTGTCTCGAGGCTGCGGGCACCGCGGCCGGATCCTGCTGCTGCGCCGATGCATAGCAGGCTGGCGGTACTCGCGCTGGCGGTGGTCGCGTCGGCCGTGGTGACCGCGGCCTCGGCCGGGGCCGCGCCGGGCTCGAGCGGGTCCGCCGGCTCCTCGACCGGTTCCGAGGCGTCCGACGCGCGTTTCGAGACGCTCTGCACCCCAACCGATCCCGGGCTCGCGGAGATCTCCGGGCTGGTCTCTACCGGTGAGACGATCTACGCCATCGGTGACAGTGGCACCGACGACGTCGTGTGGGTGCTCGACAACCAGTGCCGGGTCACAGGCACGGTGGCCGTGCCGCCGACCCCGGTCGACGTCGAGGACATGGCCATGGTGGGCGGTCGGCTCTGGCTCTCGGACACCGGCGACAACACCAAGGTCCGCCAGCAGGTGTCGCTGACCGACGTGGACCCCGTCACCGGCGCAGGCGCGAGGCACCTGCTCACCTACCCGGACGGCGCGCACGACGCGGAGACGCTGCTGGTCGGCCACGACGGCCGACCGTTGATCGTCACCAAGGAGATCCTCGCGGCCAGCGGTATCTACCGACCGGCGAGCGGCGCAACCCTGGACCAGCTCGGCCCCGGCCCGGCGCCGCTGCAACGCATCGGGCAGATCGCGTACGCGCCCACCGACACTCCCGGCAGCCCGATGCCGGTCGCGGGGTCGATCCTGGTCACCGGTGGCGCGGTCAGCGCCGACGGCCGGGTCGTCGCGGTGCGCACCTACACCGACGTCTACCTCTACCCTGCGCCCGACGGCGACATCGCGGCCGCGCTGACCGGCGCGACGCCGGTGCGGGTCCCGATGCCGGATCAGCCGCAGGGTGAGGCCATCGCGTTCACCCCGGACGGCGACCTGCTCAGCGCGTCCGAGACGAACGGCGGTCCGCTGCCGCCGATTCAGGTCCTGCGCGGCGCCACCGGACTGGTCGACCTCGGTGCGTAGCCGCCTCGCGGCGGTGGCCGTCACTGTCCTTGGTTCGGCCGTTCTCAGCACGCTGCCCGCGGCGGCCCAGCCGAGCTCGGCGCCCGGGCCCATCGAGACCGTCGATGTCGCGTGGGAGAACCTCTGCACTCCAACGGATCCCGCGTTGGAGGAGGTGTCCGGTCTGGCCGTCACCGACGACGGGATCTACGCGGCAGCCGACAGCGGGACGGACGATGCGATCCGGGTCCTCGACGATCAGTGCCGGGTGACCGGCACGTTGCCCCTGCCCGTCGACCCGTTCGACGTGGAAGACCTCGCCCAGGCCGGCGGGCGGTTGTGGCTTTCGGACACCGGCGACAACGCCGGTGCGCGGACCACCGTCGCGCTGACCGACATGGACACCGGCACCGGCGCAGGCACCTTGCGCCGGCTCACCTACCCGGACGGCGCTCACGACGCGGAGGCGATCCTCCTTGGCAGCGACGGGGTCCCGGTGCTCGTGACGAAGGAATTGTTCGGCGCGAGCGGCATCTACCGTCCCGCCGGCGCACTACGCGCCGAGCAGTTGCCGAGCCCGGGACCCACCGCGTTGGAACGGGTGGGGCAGATCGGATTCGAGCCCACCGAGACGCCCGGCGGCCCGATCCCGTTCGCTGCCTCGACCATGATCACCGGCGGCGCGGTCAGCGCGGACGGCACAGTGGTGGCGCTGCGCACCTACACCGACGTGTACCTGTACCCGGCGCCGGACGGCGACGTCGTGGCGGCGCTGACCGGTGCCGAACCGACCCGGGTGCCGATGCCGGACCAGCCGCAGGGTGAGGCCATCGCCTTCACCCCGGCAGGCGACCTGCTCAGCGCGTCCGAGGCGAACGGCGGACCGCTGCCACCGATCCGGGTCCTGTACGGGGCGGAGGGGCTGGTCACCCCCGGGGCCGTGTCGGTGGGGTACGCGCTGCAGGTGGACCCCGCGGCGCTGATCGCCGCGGCCGTCGGCACCGGGCTCGTGGTCATCGTCGGCGGCGTGCTGTGGTGGCGGATCCGCTCGCGGCGTCGACGGAACTGAACAGTTGTCGGGTTCGGGTCGGTAGGCTCCATGCCGATTCACACGTCAGCCGAACGGCGGACAACTCTCACAGCGGCGAAGGGGCAAGCTCCAGATGTTCAACATTGCGGTCAAGAAGGGGCACGAGAACGTGTCGCTGCTCGGTATCGGCGCCTACCGGCCCCAGCGGATCGTCAGCAACGCCGAGGTGTGCGAGGTACTCGACTCGTCGGACGAGTGGATCTACGAGCGCAGCGGGATCCGCAACCGTCGTTGGATCAGCGGCGACGAGACCGCGAAGTCGATGGCCGTTGCCGCGGCCGAGCGGGCGATCAAGAACAGCGGCATCGACAAGGAGCAGATCGGCGCGCTCGTCCTCGCCACCGGCAGCTGGAAGACGAAGATCCCGCACGGCGCCCCGCAGGTGGCGCACGAGCTGGGGATCAACGGCATCGCGGCGTTCGACCTCGCGTCCGGCTGTGGCGGCTTCGGCTACGGGCTGGGCGTGGCCACCGACATGATCCGGTCCGGCTCGGCCGAGTATGTCCTGGTCATCGGTGTCGAGACCATGTCCGTGGTGATGGAACCGACCGACCGCAACACCGCCTTCATCTTCGGCGACGGCGCGGGTGCGGTGGTGGTCGGCCCCAGCGAGCGGAACGGCATCTCGCCGACGGTGTGGGGTAGCGACGGCGAGAACTCCGCCGCCATCAGCCAGAACTACGACATCCCCGCCTACATGGACCGCGCGGAGGCCCTGCAGGCCCAGGGCGCGGACGCCGAGCAGATCGGCCGCATGGTGGTGTCGATGGAGGGCCCCCGGGTTTTCCGATGGGCCGCAATCACCCTGCCCAAGGCCCTCGGCAGCATCCTGTCGGAGTCCGGCGTCGCGATCGAGGACATCGAGGTCTTCGTCCCTCACCAGGCGAACGCCCGGATCAACGACCTCATGAAGAAGAACCTGGGCCTCGGGGACGACGTGCCCGTCGCGAACGACATCGAGAACACCGGCAACACGTCCGCCGCGTCGATTCCGCTCGCGATGGAGGAGATGCTGGTGACGGGCAAGGCGAAGGGCGGACAGCTGGCCCTGCTGCTCGGCTTCGGCGCCGGGCTGAGCTACGCGGGCCAGGTCGTCACCTTGCCGCCGGTGCCCGTCGAAACGAGCTTCTGAGCTGACACGCAGCGCGCCGATCGACCTCAGTTGTCGGCGAGCCAATTACCGTGGAACCCGTAGGGCACCCGGCTCGGTAGGTGAATGGTCGCAACCGCCGGTGCGGCGAGATCGCCCGCATCGAGGATGACCAGATCACTGCGATCGCTGTCGGCGTTGTAGAGATAGGTCATGAGGTAGCCGTCGCCGCCGGGGTTTTCATCGGCGGCGACGAATGACGCCTCGGCCGGAATCCGGCCGGGGCCGAATTCGTGAGCCGAGCTGAACCCCTTGTGCAAGTCGTAACGGATCAGTGCGCCACTGCTGCCCGAGACGCTGGCATGTCCGAATCGGGTGTCGAGACCGGCGAGCCGATCGTCGATCCGAGGAAATTCCGCGACACGGTCGTCGAGCTGCTCCTCCTGAACCGTTTCGGCGACCAGATCGATGGTCCACCGCCACAGTGTGGCCTGCTCGAAGTCGTGCGAATCGGCCCGCCACATGCTCGGATACCGCATGACGTGCAGGACGATTCGTCCGGGCTCGTCGTGCGCGTTGAGCGCGTGGAAGACATAGCAAGGGTCGATCGGGAACCAGCGGATCTCACCGTATGGATCATCGCGGCGCAGTACGCCCAGCCGGGCCTGATGGTCGTCGTTCCACCGGAACGGCATACCCGTTCCGGCTTGCGCGGACTCCAGGTCGAAACACACCGGGAGATCCATGAATACGACGTGCTGCGCGGTGAGATTGAAGTCGTGATGCATGGTGGCGGCCGGCACCTCGACCGCTCGACTCACGTCGAGGTTGCCTGCGGCATCGGCGCGGTGATAGGTCAGATACGGCTCGAAGACGTCGTAGCCGACGAAGTGCAGTTCACCGGTGATCAGGCACGTCTTGGGGTGCGCGGTCATGGCGGTCGTCAGTTTGCCGTCGAAGTCGTGCGGGCCGACAGTGTCGAGGTCGCAGGTCAATTCGTACGGGTACGAGGATTCGACCAGTGCGAGGGTGCGCCCCGCGTGCCGGATGACGTGGGTATTGGCCACGCCGGCAACGAGATCCCGATTGCCCCGACTGTCACGACCGTGTGCGCCCTCGGTGAAGGTCGTGGTGCGGACCCACCGGTTGCGGTAGGAGACTGAACGTCCGCCTTCGAGACGCACGCCGTGCACCATGCCGTCGCCGAGGAACCAGTGTTTGGAGGCCGCGGCGTGTGGGTTGGGGCCGTTGCGCAGGTACCAGCCGGTCAACTCGGCCGGGATGGTTCCGGTGACGGGCAAATCGTAGGCGGTGAGTTCCTCGGTGACCGGTGCGTAATTGCCGGTCAGATGTGGGACGGTCATGATCCGTACCTGTTCTTTCGAAGGGATTCGCGAAGGGTCAGGCTGCGGGCTGGCCGAGTAGCTTCGCCTTGGCCTGGATGTGGGCGACGTAGCGGAGGGTGAACAACACCGGGACGACGAAGGCGAGCACCTGCACCGTGGTGCGCAGGCCCGAGGAGGAATGGGCGAGCGCGGTCAGCGCGATGCAGCCGATCGCGAAGCTCGCCGTCCACACCGAGGTCAGGATGTAGGCGGTCCGGATGAACATCGGCTGATCCCAGAACTCCTGCGGCGTAGTCTGTTTGGCGATCGGCAGGGTGAACGGCACCCGCACGAGCAGCGAGACGCCGGCGATCAGCGCGAGCACCCCGGAAGAGATGGCGGGCATGTACGGATGCAGCGCGGTGTCCGGATCGGTGAGCGCCAGGACCGTCAGTGCGGTGAAGAACACCGCCGATCCGATATCGATGATCAGCGCGTCCCATCGCTGCCCGGCGCGGATCTGCTGGGCGATACCGGCCAGCGCGATGACGAGCGCGATCACCGCGGACCACTGCCAGTGTTGCGACGGAATCACGGCGTAGACGATCCACGGGGCGAAAGTGCGAAGGTACGTCATCTCGTCAGGCTCCTAGCCGTTGACATTCCAGTTCTGACATGTCAAACAATGAGCCTCCAGTCTCGACATGTCAATACTGGAATGTAGAGTGAATGTCATGAGTCTCCGCTACGCGCTGCTAGGGCTGCTGTCCGATCGACCGGCCAGCGGCTACGACCTGCTACGGCGCTTCAAGGAGTCCCTCGCGAACGTATGGCCCGCGACCCAGAGCCAGATCTATACCGAGCTCACCAAACTCGCCGATACCGGACTGATCGCCGTCACCGACGAGGGTCCGCGCGGGCGCAAGGAATACACGATCACCGACGCCGGGCTCGACGACCTGCGCACCTGGCTCACCACCACGAAACCCAAGCGGGTGGCGCGGAACGAAATGCTGCTGCGCGTGTTCTTCCTCGGCGTCGACTCCCAGGAGCATGCTCGCCAGTACCTCCGCGATGTCGAGGATCGCTCACTCAAAGCACACGGCGAGCTGGCCGCACTGAAGACCACCATCGACTGGGACGACACCGATCTGTCGGTCTACGGTCGGATCGCCATGGAGTGGGGCGAACGCTTCCACACCATGAACCGCGAGTGGGCGGAGTGGGCGCAAACTCAGCTACCGCCCCGCGCCAGTCGTCGGACCTGATTCGACGCCGAGCGCCACGCCGGCGCAGGCGGCCACGATTGTCCGATTGGTGTCGGGACCGGACCGCTCGTGATACTGGTCCGATGTACGCCAATGCCGTGTTGAGCGCGCTCTCGCAGGTGTCGATGACCGGCGCCCTTGCAGCGACCGCTGTTGTCGTTCTTGGGGTGGGAGGGCTTGTCGGCGCGAGCACGGCGCTGCGAGGGGTCTCGATTCGGGTGCGTGGGACGGTCGCGGGCCTCGCCGTGGCGACATCCGCTTGCATCGCGGTCGCGGTGTGGTCGGCACTGCGACCGCTGCCACCTCAATTGTCGGTGCAGAGCTGTCTGGGGATCGCAGTCGGCCTCTTCGGCGTGTTCGCGGCAGCGGTCTGCCTGCTTCGTCCCCGGGGTCGTGGGAGGGTGGCGCTTGCGTTCGCGACGGCCACGGCGCTTCTCGCGTGCGGTGCAGGAGTGGTGAACGAGGATCTCGGCACCTTTCCCACCCTCGGTGCGGTGATCGGCCATCGTGCGCCCCCCGGCGCTCTGGCGACGGATTTCGCCGCGGTGCCAGGACCACAGGCCGCGGTCCAGACGGGTGATCCCGTGGCCAGTGTCTGGCGACGGCCGTTGCGCTCGACCCGGGACGGGATGCTCACGCACGTCGAGATCCCTGGCGCGGTGTCGGGTTTCGCGTCACGGCCCGCGCTGCTCTACCTGCCGCCCGCCTATCTGGATTCCCCGCGGGCGATGCTTCCTGTGCTGGTACTCGTGGCGGGCAATCCCGGGAAGCCGGACGACTGGCTCACCCTCGGCGCTTTGGCCGAGACGGTCACCGCATTCGCCGCCGAACACGACGGACTCGCCCCGGTCGTCGTGGTCCCGGACGCGCTCGGCGCCACCGATGCGTTGCCGCTGTGCCTGGATTCACAGCTCGGAAACGTGGACACCTATCTGGCGCGGGACGTGCCGGACTGGATCGCAGGCCACCTCCAGGTGGACAACGATCCCGAGCACCGGGCGATCGGGGGCTTCTCCTATGGCGGGACCTGCTCGGTCCAGCTGGCGGTCCGCCACCCGGACGTCTATCCGACCTTCGTGGACATTTCGGGCCAGGACGAGCCGTCCCTCGGTGACCACGCGAGCACGGTTGCCGCGACGTTCGGGGGCGACGAGTCCGCGTTCGCTGCGGTGAACGCGCGCGACCTGCTGGCCGTGACCTCCATGCCGCAGCTGGCCGGGGTGTTCGTGTCGGGCAGCGGTGACGAGGAGTACCGACCCCAACAGCAGCGCATGTTCGCGGCAGCGAGGTCCGCCGGGATGAACGTCCGCTACTACGAGCTGCCCGGGGGCCACAGCCCGCAGGTGTGGGGACCAGCGCTGGCCCGCGAGCTCGACTGGGTCGCCGAGCGCACGGGCTT
Source organism: Rhodococcus sp. PvR099 (assembly GCF_017833315.1). Lineage (NCBI taxonomy): Bacteria > Bacillati > Actinomycetota > Actinomycetes > Mycobacteriales > Nocardiaceae > Rhodococcus > Rhodococcus sp. PvR099. The sequence goes on from NZ_JAFIBV010000001.1 coordinate 564,513, forward strand.
GCTCGCGCAGTAGAACGACGGGCGTTGTTCGTAATCGGTGGCCAGGCCACCACCGAAGGCTCAGGATGTACACATGGACCCTGTCGAGGCGTTGCGGGAGATCGCATACTGGCTCGAGCGATCGCGGGCCGAGACGCACCGCGTCAAGGCCTACCGCCGCGCCGCGGACATCGTCGAGGCACTGAGCGACGAGCAGCGGGACCGGCTCGGCCGCACCGGGACCTGGGCCGCGCTGAGCGGGATCGGGCCCAAGACGGCCGCGGTGATCGCGGAGGCGTATACGGGCGGGGTGCCCGCCTACCTGACCGAGGTGAAGTCGAAGGCCGGCCAGATCGGTGAGGGTGGGCGGGCGCTGCTCGCGGCGCTGCGCGGCGACCTGCACACGCACTCGGACTGGTCCGATGGCGGTAGCCCCATCGGGGAGATGATGCGCCGGGCCGCGATGGTCGGTCACGAGTACTGCGCACTGACCGACCATTCGCCGCGGCTGACGGTGGCGAACGGACTATCCGCGGAGCGGTTGCGCCGACAGCTCGAGGTGGTGGCGGAGTTGAACTCGGAGCTCGCGCCGTTCCGCATCCTGACCGGGATCGAGGTGGACATCCTCGATGACGGCTCCCTGGATCAGGAGGAGGAGTTGCTCGCCGAACTCGACATCGTTGTCGCGAGCGTGCACTCGAAGCTCGCGATGGAGTCCGACGCGATGACCAGACGGATGGTGCGGGCCGTCGCGAACCCGCATGTGGACGTGCTCGGGCACTGCACCGGCAGGCTGGTCGAGGGCACCCGAGGGACCAGGCCGGAGTCGAAGTTCAACGCGGAGGTCGTGTTCGAGGCGTGCCGCCAGTTCGGCACGGCGGTGGAGATCAACAGCAGGCCCGAGCGTCGTGATCCGCCCGCGCGCCTGATCGAGCTGGCACTCGAACGCGACTGCCTGTTCGCGATCGACACCGACGCGCACGCGCCCGGCCAGCTCGACTTCCAGGGATACGGGTGTGAGCGGGCTCAGGCGGCCGGGATCGGGACCGACCGGGTGGTCAACACGTGGACCGCCGACGATCTGATCGCCTGGACCCGGCAGTAGATCCTCCGGTCACTCCTTGACGGCCGGCTCCGAAGCGCCCGCCCGCTTCGCCGCAATGCGTGCGGCGGTGGTCTTCTGGGTGACGCTCTTCTTGACCGGGGTCCGTGAGGTGGCAGCCGTCGCGGCGACCGCCTTTCGTGGAGCGGCCTTTCGTGCGGGGGCCTTCTTGGCTGGTGTCTTGGCCGCCGGTGTCTTTGTGGCCGGAGTCTTGGTCGCCGGAGTCGTCTTGCTGGCAGGGGCTTTTCCGCTGGCCGCCTTCTTCGAGGTCCGCTTCCGCGCGGGCGCCTTCGCGGGCTCGGCCGGGATCTCTGCGGCCGGCGCGACCGGCTCCGGCAGCTCGTGCGGGGTTCCCTTGGCGTCGAAGTAGTCGCCACCCTTTCGGCGCACGTCATCGGTGCCCCAGGACCGATCCCGGTCGACGGGCGCCATCCGTGGAATGTGCTTGCGGCAGTGAATGTATGCCTCTTCGACATCCACGACCACCCAGCGTTCGGGCGTGCGGCCGTTGGCGTGTGTGTCGGGCAGGTCGGCCAGCTGGGCACGGAGGTCGACGTCCTCGACGATGCGGGCCGAACCGTTGACGTGGAGACCGATCAGGTCGCGGACAAAATCCATCATCAGGATCCCGACATGAGGGTTCTCCCTGATGTTGCCGAGGCTGGCCATCACCCCGTTGCCGCGATACTCCGGATACGCGACGGTCCGCGGGTCGATGACGTGGATGAAGCCCGGTTCACCCGCCCGGAATGTGGAGTCGCATTCGCCGTGTGCATCGGCGGTCGCGATGAACGCCATTTCCTGCCGGGCTACGAACTCGATCATTGTCGGGTTCAGGTGATTGAGCATCTGATCGGAATAGAACCGCTCGGCACGTTCTGTCGTGCCGAATTCGTTCTGCAGTTCATGTTCGCCAACACTCCCCAAAGTGGGACGAATAGACATGGAACTCCTCGGGAACGGAAGTCACGGACCAGCTGGCCCGTTCATGGGCGGTAACGCTAGCCGAGGGGCCGATCGATCGCACCGTTTCCTCCATGGGCGCGAATGCGGTGTCGCGTCCTAGAATTGGCCCCCGTGACTGAGCAGGAGATGACGACGGGCGCCGGCGGATCCCGATTCCGCTGGCAGATGCACGGCGACGGCAAGCGAATCGCAGACGGTGCTGTCGTGGCACCCGACGAGCGGCTGTCGTGGCCCCGCACGGTCGGAATCGGCATGCAGCACGTGATCGCGATGTTCGGCGCGACATTGTTGGTGCCGACGATCACCGGATTCCCGGTGACGACCACGCTCTTGTTCTCGGGGATCGGCACCGTGCTGTTTCTCGTCATCACCAGGGGCCGGATCCCGAGCTATCTCGGTTCGTCGTTCGCCTTCATCGCTCCGCTCACCGCCTCGGCGGCCGACGGACCCGCCGCGCAGCTCGGCGCGGTGCTGGCCGTCGGCGTCGTGCTGATGCTGGTCGGCATCGTGGTCAAGCTCGCGGGCGCCAGGGTGCTCGACGCCGTGATGCCGCCGGTGGTGACCGGTGCCGTGGTCATGCTGATCGGATTGAACCTGGCGCCTGCGGCGGTCGGCTCGTTTCAGGCCCAGCCGCTGATCGCGGCCGTCACCCTCGTCGCGATCCTCGTCGTCACCGCCGCCGGTCCTGGGCTGCTCGGCAGGCTGGGAATCCTCGTCGGCGTGGTGATCGGGTGGGTGTTCGCGGCGGTCACCGGCGGCCTGTCGACCGAGCGGGTGGACGCGCTGCGTGAGGCGGCCTGGGTGGGCCTGCCGCACCTGCGGGGGCCGAGCTTCCAGTGGTCGGCGATCGCGCTCGCGCTCCCAGTGGTGATCGTGCTGATCGCCGAGAACGTCGGTCACGTCAAGGCGGTCGCGGCGATGACCGGTCGGTCGCTCGACGACGTCGCGGGCGACGCGCTCTTCGCGGACGGTCTCGCCACCACCCTCGCCGGCGCGGGCGGTGGCTCCGGCACCACCACCTATGCGGAGAACATCGGCGTGATGGCGGCGACCAGGGTGTACTCCACCGCCGCCTACTGGGTGGCGGCGGCGACGGCGATCGTGCTCGCGTTCTCGCCGAAGTTCGGTGCCCTCGTGTTCACCGTGCCGGACGGCGTGATCGGCGGCGCGACGCTGGTGCTCTACGGGCTCATCGGCATTCTCGGCGTGCGGATCTGGATGGAGGCCATGGTCGACTTCACCGATCCGGTGAATCTCACGGTGGTCGCCGCGGCGCTGGTGGCAGGCATCGGAAACCTCACCCTGATGGTCGGCTCGGTTGAGCTCGGCGGCATCGCGTGGGGCTCGGTCGGGATCCTCGTCGGGTACCCGCTGATGCGGGCGCTGGCGCGGCTGCGTCGGTGACCCACTCGTCGCCGCGGCCGGGAGTCGCTGTTGGTCACAGATTGCGCTCGCTAGGGTCATCGACCGCCGAGTCGGACGACGCCTAGCCTGGCAGGCAGCTACGTCGACACACAGGAGCCTTGATGGAACGCACGCTTTTCGAGCCCGAGCACCTTCTCTTCCGGGAGTCCTACCAGAAGTTCCTCGAGCAGGAGGTCGCTCCCAACCACGACAAGTGGGAAGAGCAGAACATCGTCGACCGTGAGGTCTGGAAGAAGGCGGGCGAGCAGGGCTTCCTCGGCATGGACGTGCCCGAGGAGTACGGCGGCGGCGGCGTCGAGGACTTCCGCTACAACGCCATCATCACCGAGGAGACCACCCGTGGTGGTTTCAGTGGCGTCGGTTTCATGCTCCACAACGACGTGGTGGCGCCGTACCTGCTCAAGCTGGCCAACGAGGAGCAGAAGAAGCGCTGGCTGCCCGGTTTCTGTTCCGGTGAGATCATCACCGCGATCGCGATGACCGAGCCAGGAACCGGCAGCGACCTGCAGAACATCAAGACCCGCGCGGTGCGCGACGGCGACCACTGGGTCCTCAACGGCTCGAAGACCTTCATCACCAACGGGATCAACGCCGACCTGGTGGTCGTGGTCGCGTGCACGGACCCGGACAAGGGCGCCCAGGGCTTCTCGCTCCTCGTCGTCGAGCGCGGCATGGAGGGCTTCGAGCGCGGTCGTAATCTGGACAAGATCGGCCTCAAGGCGCAGGACACCGCCGAGCTCAGCTTCACCGACGTGCGGGTCCCCGCTGCCAACCTCCTCGGCGAGGAGGGCATGGGCTTCATCTACCTGATGCAGAACCTGCCGCAGGAGCGCATGTCGATCGCCGTCGTCGCCGCCGCAGCGATGGAATCCTGCCTCGAGATGACGATGCAGTACGTCCGCGACCGCAAGGCGTTCGGCAAGCCGATCGGCAGCTTCCAGAACACCCGCTTCGTGCTCGCCGAGCTCGCCACCGAGACCACCGCCGTGCGGATCCTCGTGGACAAGTTCATCGAGCAGCTCAACGAAGGCAAGCTCACCGTCCAGGAGGCCGCGATGGCCAAGTGGTGGACCACCGAGGCGCAGGTCAAGCTGATCGATCGCTGCCTTCAGCTGCACGGCGGCTACGGCTACATGCGCGAGTACCCGATCGCCAAGGCGTACATGGACTCTCGCGTGCAGACCATCTACGGCGGCACCACCGAGATCATGAAGGAGATCATCGGCCGGGGACTGAACCTGTCCTGATCGGACCGGACACGAGAAAGGCCGCGGCACCGGGTGCCGCGGCCTTTCTCGTGCGTACCGGGGTTCGGTCTCGGCCGATCAGATCTTGCGCATCACCGTGACGACCTTGCCGAGAATGGCCGCGTCGTTGCCGGGGATCGGTTCGAACAGCGGATTGTGCGGCATCAGCCACACCTCGCCCTTGCTCCGCTTGAATGTCTTGACGGTCGCCTCGCCGTCGATCATCGCGGCCACGATGTCGCCGTTGTCGGCCACGCTCTGCTGCCGGACGACCACCCAGTCGCCGTCGCAGATCGCCGCCTCGATCATCGATTCGCCGACCACCTTCAGCAGGAACAACGATCCCTGGCCGACGAGCTCGCGGGGGAGGGGGAACACGTCCTCGACGGCCTCCTCGGCGAGGATCGGACCGCCTGCGGCGATCCGTCCGAGCACGGGGACGAAAGTCGGCTTCGGCAGCTGGGTCTCGGTGCCCTCGCCCGCGGGCTGCGCCGCGTGCTCGAATCCGGCCTCGGTGTCGGAGGCCGCCACACCGTCGTCCAGCCCGCGGACGTCCACGGCGCGCGGACGGTTGGGATCGCGTCGCAGGAATCCCTTGCGTTCGAGCGTGCGGAGCTGGTGCGCGACCGACGAGGTCGAGGTGAGCCCGACCGCGTCGCCGATCTCGCGGATGCTCGGCGGGTAGCCGCGTTCGCTGACCGAGGCGCGGATCACCTCCAGCACCCGGCGCTGTCGATCCGTGAGCCCCGCCGCGAGGTCGGTTCCGCCTGGGGTGGCGGCCGAGCCGTCGTTGGAGCTGTCGTCCTTCATGGAGGGCCTCCCGTGTCGATGTGGGTTCTGACACGAATCTAGACCGGATTCCAGCATGTTTCAAACATCTGTTCGAGATGTGTCGCGTCAAGTCGAGACTTTGTCGGACCGTCGTGGTAGAAATCGAACATGCGTTCACTCGAACGTGTGAACGAATGAAGCGAAACCATCACCGGCGGAGGTTCCGATGAGCATGGCAGTCCCCATGAGCATGGCAGTTCCCACGAGCAGGGCGGTCCCGAAGAACACGGTCCCGAACGGCGGCAGGTCGCGACAGGTGGTCGCACGCAGGCGCCGGGTGGACGGCTTCGTCGAATACGGCCGGGCGCCGATGCCGGTGTCGAGGGCGGTTCACGGCAAGAGCGAGCGGGAGAGCGGACTCGGCGCGCTGGTCGTGGGGATGCTGCTGTCGGCGGTCGCCGTGGCCGGCCTGCTCGGGATCGCGCAGGCCCGGTCGAACCCGCAGTTCGCCCTCGGCGAGACCGCGGTGGTGCAGGTGCAGGGCGGAGAGACGCTCAGCGACGTCGCGTCGCGCGTCGCACCGGAGGGCCGTGTCGAGCAGGTCGTGGCGCGGATTCTCGACCTGAACGCCATGTCAGGAGCCTCGGTGCAGGCGGGACAATCGCTGGTGGTGCCCGTCGGACCGGTGGACTGAACCCCGATGCGCGCCCTCGGGCGCCCGGCGGCGGTATCCTCGAACCCTGTCAGCCCCACCACATCCAGTGGTCGTACAGGGCTCCTCGGTTCCGACGAAGGATTCGCCATGCATTGCCCGTTCTGTAGGCATCCCGATTCGCGCGTGGTCGACTCTCGTGAAGCCGACGAGGGCAACGCCATTCGCAGGCGGCGATCGTGCCCGGAATGCGGTCGGCGGTTCACCACCGTCGAGACCGCGGTGCTCTCGGTGGTCAAGCGCAGCGGCGTGACCGAGCCGTTCAGCCGCGAGAAGGTGGTCCGCGGCGTCCGGCGCGCCTGCCAGGGCCGGGCGGTGGACGAGGACGCGCTCTACAAGCTCGCCCAGAAGGTCGAGGAGGCCGTGCGCGCGGCCGGATCGGCCGAGATCCCCAGCAACGAGGTCGGGTTGGCGATCCTCGGTCCGCTCCGCGACCTCGACGAGGTGGCCTACCTGCGATTCGCCTCGGTGTACCGCTCTTTCAGCTCCGCCGAGGATTTCGAGCGCGAGATCAAGGACCTGCGCGTGCATCGCGAAGAATCCGCGACCGACTGACCGTCACCTGGTGATCGCGGCGATCGCCTTTCGGATCCGCTTCTCGGACACGGGGTACGGGGTACCGAGCGACTGCGCGAACAGGCCGACCCTCAGTTCCTCGATCATCCAGCGGACCGCGTCCACATCCGGGTCGTGGTGTCTGCGCTCGTCCAGACGGGCGAGCAACCGGCCATAGTCCTCGTACACCGCGTCCAGCATCACCAAGCCCTGGCTGTCGCGCCCCGCGCTCGCGGGGAGCGCCTCGAGACGGCGGATGGCGCCCTCCAGGTACCGGGGCAGCTCCCGCAGCCGGTCGGTGCCGGTGTCGGTGACGAATCCGGCATACATCAGCGTCTCGAGCTGCTCGCGCACATCGTCGGCGGCCTCTCCCGTGGCGCGATCGAGGATCACGCGCAGCTCCTGGGCACGGGACAGCGCGGGGACCACCAACCGGACCAGTACCGCCACCCGGGTGGCGAGCTGGGCTCGCACCGCGGCCTGCAGCTTCTCGAACGCCTCAGGGGTACGGGTCGGCCCGCCGTTCGCGTCCATCAGCTCATTCACCGCGCAGGCCCGGCAGTCCTCGACGAGGGCCTCCACGCTGCCGTGCGGATTCTGGCTCAGGGCCAGCCGATCCCGGGTGCCGAGGCCGGAGATCGCGGACTTGGTCGGGGTGACGATGGCGCTCAGCAGCAGGGCCCTTGTGCCCTCGCGCATCGCCTGGCGCTGCGCGAGCGGGGTGCTGAGGACCCGGACAGCGACGCCCTCCTTCTCGGGGACGAGCGCCGGGTATCCGACCACCTTCTGGCCCGCGATGGTGCGGGTCACGCTGTCCGGCAGGGTACCGAGTGTCTCCGACGTCCAGACCGCGGCGGCCGGACGCTCGGTGCTCGAGGCGGCCTTGGCCACCTCGACGTCGACGCGGGGCGAGAGCGAGGCGGAGAGCCCGGTCAGGCTCTTGCTCCGGCCCAGTACCTTGCCCGAACCGTCGACCGCGGCGAAGGTCATCCGCAGGTGATCGGGGACCGCGCTCAGGTCGAAGTCGCGGGGCGAGATCGGGACGCCTGCCATTCGGGACAGTTCCCTGGCGATCGCCATGGTCAACGCCTCGGATCGCGGTTTGACGGCCGACAGCGCCGCCCTGGCGTAGTCGGGCGCGGGGACCACGGTGCGGCGCAACGGTTTCGGCAGCGTCTTGATGAGCGCGGTGACCAGGTCCTCGCGCATGCCGGGCACCAGCCAGTCGAAGCCGACCGGGCGGACCTGGGCGAGCAGCGCGACGGGGATGCGTGCGGTGACGCCGTCGTCCTCGGTCCCGGGTTCGAACTGGTAGGTCAGCGGGAACGAGATCTCGCCCTGGCGCCAGGTGTTCGGATAATCACCGCCGAGCACCCCGGCGGCATCGGCGTTCACGATGGTCGACGCGGTGAAGTTCAGCAGGTCCGGTTCCGTGCGCCTGGCGCGCTTCCACCAGGTGTCGAAGTGCCTGGCGGACACGGCTTCCTGGCCGACGCGTTGGTCGTAGAACTCGTAGAGGGCCTCGTCGTCGACCAGGATGTCGCGCCTGCGTGCCCTGGTCTCCATCTCCTCGACGTCCTCGAGCAGGGCCCGGTTCTGATGGAAGAACTTGTGCTGGGTCTGCCATTCGCCCTGGACCAGCGCGTGCCGGATGAACAGCTCCCGCGAGGTCTCTGGGTCGATCGAGCTGTAGGTGACCGCCCGCTTGGCGACCAGCGGGATGCCGTACAGCGTGACCCGCTCGTACGCCATCGCGCAGGCGCGCTTGGTCGACCAGTGCGGCTCGGAGTAGGTGCGCTTGATCAGGTGCGGCGCCAGCTTCTCCGCCCACTCGGGCTCGATGCCGGCCGCCATCCGGCCCCAGAGCCTGGAGGTTTCCACCAGTTCGGCGGCCATCACCCAGCGTGGCGGCTTCTTGAACAGCGAGGAACCGGGGAACACCGCGAACCGGGCGCCACGGGCGCCGAGGAAGTCTCGCTTGTCGCCCTCGCGCAGGCCGATGTGGGAGAGCAGCCCGGACAGGAGCGCCTGGTGCACCGAGGCCTCGCCGGCGGGCTGGTCGTTGCCGGTCCAGCCGAGCCCACGGGTGATCTGCGCGAGCTGGCCGTGCAGGTCCTGCCACTCCCTGATCCGCAGCCAGTGCAAGAACTCGTTCTTGCACATCTTCCGGAACTGGTTGGAGGACAGCTCCTTCCGCTGCTCGCCGAGGTATTCCCACAGCTTCAGGTAGGCGAGGAAATCGGAGCCGCCCACGGTGAACCTGGCGTGCTTCTCGTCGGCGGCCTGCTGGTGTTCGGCCGGCCGCTCGCGCACGTCTTGGATCGACAGCGCGGCGACGATGATGAGGGTCTCGCGCAGGCACCCGGTGTTGTGCGCATGAGCGAGCATCCGGGCCATCCGGGGGTCCACCGGCAACTGGGCGAGCTCCCGCCCCACCGGTGTCAGCTCGGTGACGCCGTCCTTGGCGCCCGGCTTGATCGCCCCGAGTTCCTCGAGCAACGCGACGCCATCACGGATGGCGCGCGGATCCGGCGCCTCCACGAACGGGAAGGCGGCGATGTCGCCGAGGCCGAGGGCGGTCATCTGCAGCACCACCGACGCCAGGTTGGTGCGCAGGATCTCGGGTTCGGTGAAGGCCGGACGTGACTCGAAGTCGTCCTCGGAGTAGAGGCGGATGCAGATGCCGTCTGCGACACGGCCACAGCGTCCGGCCCGCTGGCGGGCCGAGGCCTGCGAGATCTCCTCGATCGGCAGCCGCTGGACCTTGGTGCGCACGGAGTACCGGGAGATGCGGGCGGTGCCGGGATCGATGACATACCGGATGCCGGGGACCGTCAGCGAGGTCTCCGCGACGTTGGTCGAGAGCACCACCCGGCGGCCCGTGTGCCGCTCGAAGACCCGGTGCTGCTCGGCCGCGGACAGCCGGGCGTACAGGGGCAGGATCTCTGTGCCGCGCAGCTTGCGGTCCCGCAGCGCGTCGGCGGTGTCGCGGATCTCGCGTTCGCCGGAGAGGAACACCAGGATGTCGCCGTCGCCTTCACCGAGCAGTTCCTCGACCGCCTCGCCGACCGCGTCGACGGGGTCGCGATCGATGGTCTGCTCGCCGACGTCGACGCTCAGGGGCCGGTACCGGACCTCGACCGGGAAGGTACGTCCCGAGACCTCCACGATCGGTGCGGGCACCCCGTTCACGGCGAAGTGCTGTGCGAAGCGCTCCGGGTCGATCGTCGCGGAGGTGATGATCACCTTCAGGTCGGGCCGCCGCGGCAACAGTTCCCTGAGGTAGCCGAGGATGAAGTCGATGTTGAGGCTGCGTTCGTGCGCCTCGTCGATGATGAGGGTGTCGTACCGGCGCAGCATCCGGTCGCGCTGGATCTCGGCGAGCAGGATGCCGTCGGTCATCAGCTTGATCAGGGTGCCGTCCGACACCTGGTCGGTGAAGCGGACCGTGTACCCCACGGCCCCGCCGAGCGGGGTGTCCAACTCCTCGGCGATGCGCTCAGCGACGGTGCGCGCCGCGATCCGGCGCGGCTGGGTGTGCCCGATCAGCCCGCGCACCCCACGCCCGAGGTCGAGACAGATCTTCGGGATCTGGGTTGTCTTACCGGATCCGGTCTCGCCGGCCACGATGACGACCTGGTTCGCCGCGATCGCGGCGGCGATGTCGTCACGGCGCAGGCTGACCGGAAGGTTGTCCGGGTAGCTGGTCTTCGGGGTGTTGGCGCGGCGAGTGGCGATGCGCGCCTCCGCCTGCGACACCTCCCGGAGGACCCCGGTGAGGGCCTCGGGGTTCGAGGCGCGGTCGAGACGGCGTCGGAGTCGGTGCTCGTCTCGGAGGGAGAGGTGGGCCAGGCGGCGCTTGAGCTCGCGCCGGTCGACGTCGGGCAGCTCGGGCGAAGGTGTGGTGGACATGCTCGGACCAGCCTATCGAAAGGCCGCCACTCAAATACCGCAGCCCGTTGTTGCCCTGTGCGAACATCTGCGGGTGACTGCTGCCACGGATACCCCGGTCTACCCACACACGAATCCGGTCTGGCGGGCGCTGCGGCTGGTGTTCGCCGGTCTCGGGATCCTCGCGCTGGTCTGGATCCCGCTGCGCAACATCGACAGCGAGACGTTCTCGACCACCAATTACTTCAGCTACTTCACCATCCTCAGCAACGTGTTGACGGTGATCGTGTTCCTCGTCGGGGCGTTCGGGGACCCGCAGTCGCGGAATTGGCAGCTCTTTCGCGGCGCGACCACCGTGTACATGGTCATCACCGGGATCATCTACGCGGTCCTGCTCGCCAACGTCGATGTGATGCTGCAGGACAAATGGATCAACGTCCTCCTTCACGAGATCCTGCCGCTCGCGATCTTCCTCGATTGGCTGATCAACCCGCCGCGGATGCGGATCACCGACGGGCAGTCGATGACCTGGCTGACGTTCCCGGTCGTCTACGGCGTCTACACACTCGTCCGCGGCCCGATCGTCGACTGGTACCCGTATCCGTTCATCGATCCCCGCGTGCAGGGCTACCTGCAGATGTCCATCGGGCTGGTGGTGCTGCTGTTGGCCATGGTGCTGATGTCGTTCGCGGTCAACGCCGCGGGCAGGCTCGCCCAGCGGTGGCGATACGGTGGAACCGAGCGCCGGATGGCGGCGGAAGGGATCGCCACCGGCGAGAGCGAGGAGATGGCGTGACGAACACCCAGGCACTGTGGCACGGATTCGCGGACATGGGCGCGGTGAGCGAGGGCGGTCCGTTTGTCGTCAGCCGCGGCGAGGGCGCGTACATCTGGGACGACAAAGGCAACCGCTACCTGGACGCGACAGCGGGCCTGTGGTTCACCAACGTCGGGCACGGCCGCGCCGAGATCGCGGACGCGGTTGCGACGCAGCTCCGGTCGATCGCGCACTTCTCCAACTTCGGCGACTTCGCGCCTGAGACCACATTCGCGCTCGCCGAGCGCCTGTCCGCGATCGCGCCGGTGCCCGGTAGCAAGATCTTCTTCACCTCGGGCGGCTCGGACTCCGTCGACACCGCGGCAAAGCTGGCCCGGCGCTACTGGCACGAGATGGGCAAGCCGAACAAGCGGATCGTGGTCGGGCGGCAGAAGGCCTACCACGGCATGCACGTTGCAGGCACCGCGCTGGCAGGCATCCCGGTGAACCGGGAAGGCTACGGCGAGCTGATGCCGGATGCCAGGACGGTGGAGTGGGACAACGGCAAGAGCCTGCTCGAACTCATCGAGCGGGAGGGCGCGGACACGATCGCGGCCTTCTTCGTCGAGCCGATCATCGGCGCGGGGGGGATCTACCTGCCGCCGGAGGGCTACCTCTCCGAGGTTCGGCAGATCTGCCGCGAGCACGACATCCTGTTCGTCGTCGACGAGGTGGTCACGGGCTTCGGCCGGATCGGTGGGTCGTGGTTCGCCTCGACGCGTTTCGACCTGCAGCCGGACATGGTGACCACGGCGAAGGGCCTCACCTCCGGATACGTCCCGATGGGTGCGGTTTTCATCGCGCCCCGGGTCGCCGAGCCCTTCTTCTCCGGTGGCGTGTGGTGGCGGCACGGGTACACCTATGGCGGGCACGCGGGCGCGGCAGCCGCGGCGCTGGCGAACCTCGACATCCTCGAGCGGGAGAACCTCCTCGAGGAGTCCGCCCGGCTCGAGCGTTCGCTGCACGAGCACCTGTCCCCGCTGGCCGAACACCCGCGGGTCGCGGAGGTGCGCAGCGGTCTCGGTGCGGTGGCGGCGGTGCAGCTCGCGGACCCCGCGGAGGCGTTGCCGTTCGTCAAGACCCTTCGGGAGCACGGCATCTCGGGTCGCGCGGCGGGCGTCGGCGCCATGCAGTTCTCGCCGTCCTTCGTGATGACCGACGACGAGGTGGCCGAGATGGCGGCGGGGGTCCTCAAGGCGCTCGGCTGAGCGCTCGCGCCGGCCGGTCGACGGTTCAGTGCAGGGTGAGAACCTCTGCGGTCGATCGGCGCGGCGTGCGCCCCGCCGGGGGCGAGCCGGTGACCGAGCCGATCCGCAGCAGGACCTGGGGGAGTCCGGCGCCGGGCGCAAGCGCCGCGATCATGTCCCGGCTCCGACCGACCTCGGTGAGGTGCGTCAGCGGGCAGGTCGCGATCCCTCTCGATGTCGCCTCGAGCAGGACCGCGGACAGCGCCTGCCCGCACCGCGTCCAGGACGCAGGTGAGTCGGAATCGGTGCTCAGCATCAGCACGGTGGACTCGTCGACACCCGGCCGGGGCGTCGACTCCTGCCTGCCGGGGCGAGGGAACGCTCGTCCGATCGGGACGTGTGCGCTCTCGCCGGTGGTCGCCAGCGACTCGGGAGGTATCCCCTCACCGGTGAGGGAGTGCCCGGCCCACCAGTGCAGTTCGGCCTGGTAATCGGCGTCGTAGCGCCTGGCCGCGGAGCTGGCATCGGTCGCGGCGGCCAGCGCTGTCCTCGCCTCGGGCGCGAGGACCGTCAGCGTGATGCCGAACCTGCCCGCCTGATCGCCCAGCCGCGCGGCCGGCCCCGTCTCCGGGGCGAGTGGGCCGAAGGGTCTGCGATCGGTGCGGCGGTGGCGGATGGCGGTGACCAGGTCGAAGTCGTGTGAGCGCGGGGTCGCGTCCCTGTGACAGTGGATGGCGGCGACGAGCCGGGGCAGGCTGGGCTCCGGCAGGAGGTCGATGTCCGATCGCCAGCGCAGCGAGGTGAGGGCGACCTCCACGTGATGGAGCGCGGCGCCGCAGCTGATGTGCAGCTGGCGTCCGGACGGATCGGCGGAGGGCAGGAGCCGGGTGCGCTCGCTGAACAGGTCGAGCCGACCCGCGGAGTATCGCCACCGCCAGGGCTGGCTGTTGTGCACCGATGGCGCGCGGCACGCAAGATCGACCGCGCTCTGAATGACGCCGGTGTCCGGTACCGCGTAGTCCATGCAGCCAATTATCTGCCCGGGGATCGGGCACGGCTAGGGCCTTACGACCCCACTGCCGGGATCGCCGCCTGGGTCAGCGCCGCGGGATGCCCGATCGCAGCGGTTCCGCGACGCTGTGTGCGCTGGCGGCCGACAGCCACAATCGCAGCAGGTGCCTGCGCCTGTCGAGATCGGGATGGTCCTGGTAGGTGTTGCGGGCGTGCAGGATGCGCCCGTTGTTCAGGATCTGGACGTCGCCGGGTTCGAAGACCATCTCGACGTGGAAGCGCGGCTCGTTGGCGATGGCCTCGATGAGTTCGATGGCCTCGTATTGCTCGGCCGTCAGGCGTGGGGCCTGCGGGTGCCGTTGGGAGTCGCGGATGTACCAGCTGATGTAGAACAGGCGGGGTGATCCGCCGATGTCATTGAGTGGGGCGAGTTCGAAGTACTGGGGGTCGCCCGCGGCCTCCTCGCCGTTGCGATCCCAGGGCATGGGGGAGTAGAGGACCTCGAGCAGATCCGGCCGCCGCCGCAGCACCTCGTTGTAGATCGCTGCCGAGCTGGCGATCCAGCTCTCGCCTCCGGTGGCCGCCTTGGCCAGGCACAGCAGCGCGACGAGATCGGAACCGTCGGTGTGGAAATCCTGGCGCTCCCTGGTCCGGTAGAGCCTGACGGTGGGATCGGTTCTCTCGATCCGCTCGTCGCGGATGTGGGTGAGCACCGAGCCGTCGCGATCCTGACTCACCGGATCTCCGAGCATGGACCCCAGCGCGAGGTGGGCCCGCTCGACCTCGTCGGTTCCGAGTTCGTCGAGCGGGAATCCGCGCAGCAGTACGAATCCGCATCCCGAGTTCAGCGTGTGCGCCCACTGGGCGCACCGGGCCCGAAGAGTGGGGAACAGGCGCGAGGCGTCGGCGGCGCCGGATCTGGCCGCCCCGACGATCTCCGACCGCTCGGTTCCGGTGAGGACCACGGTCCATGTCGAACTGTCGGGGAAGTCCGATCTATCCCAGACCGCGTCGGAAACCTGCGGCGTTCGGGCCATACGATCGGTCATGTCATTTCCCGCCTGGTCGGGGAACGCGCCGGAAGAGGCCCGACAGGCGTTCGCGCAGAGTGGGTTTCACCTCGATCAGATCCACCCGTGGGAGGTCGGCCGCGGCGGTGGCCTGCGCGAAACGGGCGTGCAGCTGGGACCGGACCTCGTCGGGGGTGTAGGCGCGGCGCTTGCGTTCGGCGCGCGCGGCGAGTGCCCCCGTTGCCGCGACCCCGACGACGCCCGCGAGTCCGACGAGCTTCCACACGTTCCTGCCGTCCATGCGCATCGCTCTAGGCTAGGTGCATGAGTCGCCGGATGCACGAATCGCAGGTGAGCCTCGACGAGGCCGTGGATGCCACCCGAACCGGGGACATCTGGATCTTCCGCGGGCACTCGGGCGCCGATCGGGCGATCCAGACGCTGACGAACAGCCCGGTGAACCACGTCGGGATGTCGGTGGTTCTCGACGACATGCCGCCGCTGATGTGGCACGCGGAGCTCGGACATTCCTTGCAGGACATGTGGACCGGACGGTTCCAGCGCGGGGTACAGCTGCACGACCTGCGGCAGGCGGTTCAGGTGTGGGGTGCGAAGTACGGTCAGCGCGGCTGGCTGCGGCAGCTCGAGGAGCCGGTGACCCGGGAGCAGGAGGACGCGTTGATGCGCACCGTCGCGCGGCTGGACGGCACGCCGTTCCCGTCCACGGCCAAGCTGGTCACCCGTTGGTTCGGCGGCCGGCTGCCGTCGCTGCGGCGCAGTTCGGCCCGGGATTCCGCGGAGGCTTCGGCCGGGCTCGAGAGCGCGTACTGCGCCGAGGTGGTCGCGCAGACCTACGAGTCCATGGGGCTGCTCACCGAGCGCCGCAAGACGAATTGGTATGACCCGGGCCGATTCTGGAGCGGCGACCGGTTGCCGCTGGCCCCGGGGGTGACGCTGGGCGGGGAGATCGAGGTGCTGCTCAGCGATGCCGATCTGGCGGCGGGCCGGTCGCCGGAGAGCTGACGGCGACCGGCCCCGTGTCGGGTCAGGCCGCCGGGGTCCGGGAGAACCAGGTGACCGAGGCGCCGCTGTCGAAGGACTCGGTGCGGGTCGGGGTGAACCGCGTCGGCAGGAACGCTCCGTCGAACGCCGGGATGCCTGCCCCCGCGATCACGGGGTAGCGCTTGATGACGAGCTCGTCGATCTCGGGCAGCAGGGTGCCCGCCAGCTTTCCGCCGCCCGCGAGCCAGATGTCCATCCCCTCCTGGGCCTTGAGCTCGCGGACGAGGCCGAGCGGGTCGCCGGTGACCAGCTCGACCGCCGGGTCGGCGATCTCGCCGAGGGTGGTCGAGACCACATGCTGCTTCAGGTGGGCGTAGGGGCTGGTGACTCCGACGTCGAGTCCTGGCTGATAGGTCCCGAGGCCCATGACCACCGTGTCGAACGCCTGGCGGTCGGTGCCCTCGAGGCCGACGTGCGGGCGGATGTGGGTGGGGACGGTGTCCGGGTATCGCTGGGTGATCCATGTGGTCACGTCGTCCAAGAGCATGAAGTCCCACTCGCCGCCCGGGCCGGCGATGTAACCGTCGAGCGAGATTCCCACGTAGTACACAAGCTTGCGCATACAGCTGCTCCGTCCGTAGTACTCTGTTTGAAGTGGTCTGAACGTAGTACTACGGATGGAGTGGTGTCAAGTGCGGAGTAATCCGGAGAGACGAGCGGCATTGGTCGACGCCGCGATAGAGGTCCTGGCGGAACTGGGTGCGCGCGGGCTCACCTTCCGGGCCGTCGATTCGCGAGCGGGGGTGCCGCCGGGTACGGCGTCGAACTACTTCGCCAACCGCGACGACCTGTTGGCTCAGGCGGGAGGCCGGTTCTACGAGCGGCTGACCCCCGACGACGAGTCCTTGGCGCAGAGCCTCGGGGGTCCGCACGACCGTGATCATCTGGTCGGGCTGATGCGCGAGGTCGTCGGCAGGATCACCGAGTTCCGCACGGGCTTCCTCGCCCTGCTCGAGCTCAGGCTCGAGGCGACCCGGCGACCCGAGTTGCGCGCGGTGCTGACCGAACGGATCCGGGCCGACCTGGACTTCAACGTCACCAACCACCTGCAGGCGGGCATGCCGGGCGACGCCACCACGGTCCGCCTGCTCTACCTCGCGCTGAACTGGCTGATCGTCGATCGGCTGACGCTGCCGGAGTTGTTCTCGGAGAGCGAGATCGACGAACTCATCGAGGCCGCGGTCGATCGCGCGTTGTCCGGGTAGCCGGTCGGTCTACGCGCTCAGCGTGCGGTCCGGGTGTACGCGTCCACCGACGTCGACCCATCCGTCCTTCGAGTAGACGGTGTAGATCTGCGAGCCGCGCCCCTGGGTGATGTGCAGGCTTCGACGCAGGTGCTCGGTGATCCGGACCGCAGCCGCACCGGTGGCCTCGTCCTCCGGAATCCCCATGAGCGGGGCGAACATTCGGGATCTGATCGCACCCTCGCCGGCCCAGGCCCAGACGTAGTGGTGTCCGGAGTCGAACGAGTCCGCCCTGGTGGAGACCACCGCGGCGGAGTCGGGTTTCGGGTGCAGGGTGAACTCGGGCGCCCAGTCGGGTTTGGCGCGTACCCAGGTCATCCCGTGATCGACGTAGGTCGTGACCGGGCCCGCCGGGACCTCGAGGACGTCGACCGCCGCGCCCCGTTCGCGCAGCCACCAGGACAGGCCCACCGTCGGGTGCCCGGCGAAGGGCAGTTCGGTGGCTGGGGTGAAGATCTGCGCCCGCGTGCTCGCGGCGCCCGGGCCGGGCAGCTCGACGAAAATCGTCTCGCTGAACCCGAGTTCGGCGGCCAGGCCCTGCCTGCGATCCGCCGGCACCAGTGCCGCATCCACGATGCCCAATGCGTTGCCGTGGTGGCCGTTCGCATCGGTGAAGACCCTGACGACGTCAACCTCGATACTCATCGTTAAACGATACCGCCGGTAACGACCGAAGGTGCCTTTTGTGCTATCCGATCGCACAAAAGACACCTTCGGGATGTGACGGGTGAAGCCGGGCTAAACGCTCGCGCCCGCGAGGGCCTCGCTGGCGGTGACCGCCTGGGCCACGCCCTGGAGGGTCGCGGCGACCTTGACGGCTTCCCAGACCTGTTCCTTGGTCAGGCCCTCCTTGCGGACGACCGCGTCGTGGGCGCCGGTGCAATGGTCGCAGCCGTTGATGGTCGACACGGCGAGCGACCACAGCTCGAAGTCGGCCTTCTCGACGCCGGGGCTGCCGATGATGTTCATGCGAAGGCCCATGCGCACCTGGGTGTAATCCTCACCGAGGTAGCCCTTTGCGCGGTACGCGACGTTGTTCATGCCCATGATCGACGCGGCGCCGAGGGCGGCGTTGTATGCCTCCGCCGACAGGTTGTCGGCGGCCTCTTCCGCGATCTCCCGCAACACGGTCGCGGACCGGGTGGCGGCCGCTGCGGCGAGGAACGTGCCCCAGAGCTGCTGCTCGTTCAGCTCGGTGGACCGGGACAGCGAGCTGAGGTTCAGCTTGAGGTCCTTGGCGTACTCGGGCAGCGAGTTCTTCAGGTTCTCGACGCTCATGACTAGACGCTCTCGGCCAGCAGCTCGCCGGCGTTGATGGTCGGGTCGCCCTTCTTCCAGTTGCAGGCGCACAGCTCGTCGGACTGCAGTGCGTCGAGCACGCGCAGCACCTCGTCGACGTTGCGGCCGACGGAACCGGCGGTCACGGAGACGAACTGGATCTCGTTGTTCGGGTCCACGATGAAGGTGGCGCGGTCCGCGACACCGTCGGCGTTGAGGACGCCGGTGGCCTCGGCCAGCTCACGCTTGAGGTCCGAGAGCATCGGGAAGGGGAGGGTCTTGAGCTCGTCGTGCTGTGCGCGCCACTGGAAGTGCACGAACTCGTTGTCGACCGAGGCGCCGAGCACCTGGGCGTCGCGATCCGCGAACTCCTCGTTCAGCTTGCCGAACGCGGCGATCTCGGTGGGGCACACGAAGGTGAAGTCCTTGGGCCAGAAGAACACGATCCGCCACTTGCCCGCGTAGTCGTCGCTGGTGACCTGGGTGAAGTAGTCGTCGGGCTGCTGGGCGTCGACCTTGGACAGGTCCCCGCCGATGACGGCCTTGAGGTTGTACGCCGGGAACTGGTCGCCGATGGTCAGCAGAGCCATATGTCTCGTCCTCCTACTTGTGATGGATCTTCGGGCACGGGCAACCACACTGGTGGCTGCGCCGGGGTGATTTCGATACCGGGAGCGGGTCTCGCGGTTCCCCGCTGACCTGCGCTCTTTGGTATGAGTCCATAGTGCCCGAAACCTTTCAAAAGGTAAAGGCGATATATGCCACTACACTGATAGGTATGGCTGATCAGACTTATCAACCCACACTGTCGCAGCTGCGTGCCTTCGTCGCGGTGGCCGAATACCGCCACTTCGGTACCGCGGCAGCGCGATTGAATGTGAGCCAGCCCACGTTGTCGCAGGCGCTGGCGGCGCTCGAGAACGGGCTCGGGGTGCAGCTGATCGAGCGCAGCACCCGTCGGGTGCTCGTGACGGACGCCGGCACCCAGCTGCTCGCGCAGGCGAAGATGATCCTCGAGGCCGCGGACGGGTTCGTCGCCACAGCGGCCGGCGTGGGGGACCGGCTCGGCGGCCCGCTTCGCATGGGTCTGATCCCGACCGTCGCGCCGTACGTCCTGCCCGCCCTGCTGCCTGCGATGCGTGCGGAGCTGCCGGCCGTGGTGCCCCAGGTGATCGAGGACCAGACCGCCCGGCTGTTGGATTCGCTGCGCGCGGGCGTGCTGGACGTCGCGGTCCTTGCGCTCCCGTCGGAGGCGACCGGGTTGGTGGAGATCCCCCTCTACACAGAGGATTTCGTGATGGTGGTGCCCGGTGACCACGAGCTGGCCGGTCGGGTCGACCTGTCGCCACAGGTGCTCGACGACCTGCCGCTGCTGCTGCTCGACGAGGGGCACTGCCTCCGCGACCAGACCCTCGACCTGTGCCGCTCGGTGGACGCGCACCCGTCGTCCGGGGACACAAGGGCTACCTCGCTCGCGACCGTGGTGCAGTGCGTCGCCGGCGGCCTCGGGGTGACCCTGGTGCCGGACTCGGCGGTCCCGGTGGAGACCCGCCGCGGCGACCTCGCCACCGCCCGGTTCGCGAGCCCGGCGCCGGGCCGGACGATCGGCCTGGTGTTCCGCTCCTCCAGCGGGCGCGTCGACGGCTACCGCAGGCTCGCCGATGTGGTGCGGTCGGTCGCGCCGGGCGCTGCCGCGACGCCGTCCGTGGGTTCCCGATAGGGCTCCGCGATCGCGGGTCGGTGCGTCACAATGGACGTACGCCGCACCAGCAGGAGGAACGACGATGCCTCTGCACGGACTGATCATCAAGGCCGCCTCGACGGTGGTCACCGGGGCCGTGGGGGTCGCCGCCTACAACGGGGCGCGGCGGATCGTCGCGAGGGCGCCGTTGCGGGAAGCCGCCGTGACGGCCACCGAGTGGGGCCTGCGCGGAGCGCGCAAGGCGGAGGAAGGCGCGGAGTCCGCCCGCCTCACGATGGCAGACGTGGTGGCCGAAGCGCGCGAGCGGCTCGGCGAAGAGGTGCCGCCGCCAGGGGTTGCGGACGTGGGCCACGGGCACGCTCACTAGGGTGAGATGTCCGCGGAACCGGCAGTCCTGCATCAGGTTCCGACCGCGGTCGGAGACCTGACCGTCCTCTCCGATGCCGGTGGGCGGGTGCGGATGCACGCGCCGTGGCTGCGGGGCAGCAGGCCACGGGCGGTCGCAGTCGAGGACGCCGTCGGCGCCCTGACCGGGGTGCGGGCCGTGCACGCCTATCCGCGCACCGCCTCGATTGTCATCTGGTACTCGCCCCGCACCGCCGACCGGGACGGATTCGCGGCGGCCATCCGCGACAGCAGGCTCATCCCCGACGCCCTGGTGCCGGATCGGGCGCCCACCTCCGCCGACATCGGCAACGCCGACGTCGTGCGGATGGCGGTCGGCGGGGTGGCGCTGGTGCTGCTCGGTTTCCGCAGGTACGCACTCGGGAGGCCCGCGCTGCTCGGCCCCACCGGACGCGCCGTGGCCACCGGGGCGACGGTGTTCACGGGATACCCCTTCCTGCGTGGGGCGCTGCGGGCGCTGCGCGGCAGCAGGGCGCCCGGCACCGACGCGCTGGTCTCGGCCGCGACCGTCGCCAGCCTCGTGCTCCGCGAGAACGTCGTCGCCCTCACCGTGCTGTGGCTCCTGAACATCGGTGAGTACCTTCAGGATCTGACCCTGCGCCGCACCCGACGCGCCATCTCGGACCTGCTCAAGGGCACCCAGGACACCGCCTGGGTCCGGACCGCCGACGGGAGCGAGGTCCAGGTCGGGATCGACGCACTGGAGATCGGCGACGAGGTGATCGTGCACGAGCACGTCGCCCTCGCGGTCGACGGGATCGTGATCGAGGGTGAGGCCATCGTCGACCGGTCCGCGATCACCGGCGAGACGCTGCCCGCGAGCATCGTCGCGGGGGCAAGGGTGCACGCCGGCTCGGTCGTGATGCGGGGCAGGCTGGTGGTGCGTGCGGACGCGGTCGGTGACGACACCACCATCGGTCGGATCATCACCCGCGTCGAGGCGGCGCAGGAGGACCGGGCCGCGATCCAGACGGTGGGGGAGAACTTCTCGCGCCGGTTCGTCCCCGCCTCCTTCGTACTCTCCGCGCTGACACTGGCGGTGACGCGGGACGTACGCCGGGCGATGACCATGCTGCTGGTCGCCTGCCCGTGCGCGGTCGGGCTCGCGACGCCGACGGCGATCAGCGCGGCCATCGGCAACGGCGCCCGGCGGGGGATCCTCATCAAGGGCGGCTCGCACCTCGAGGACGCAGGCCGGGTGGACGCGTTCGTCTTCGACAAGACGGGAACCCTGACCGTCGGCAGGCCCGTGGTGACCAATATCGTCGCGTTGGCGAGGGACTGGCGACCCGATCAGGTGCTGGCCTACGCCGCGAGCTCCGAGATCCACTCGCGGCATCCGCTGGCCGAGGCGGTGCTGCGATCGACGGCGGAACGGCACATCGAGATCCCGCCGCACCAGGAGTGCGAGGTGCTCGTCGGGCTGGGCATGCGCACCTGGGCCGACGGCAGGACACTGCTGCTCGGCAGCGTGTCGCTGCTCGAATCGGAGAACGTGCGGGTGTCGAAACGGGCCGCCGACTGGGTCGGCAGGTTACGTCGCCGGGCGGAGACTCCGCTGCTGCTGGCCGTCGACGGCAGGCTGGTCGGCCTGATCAGCCTGCGCGACGAGCTGCGACCGGAGGCGCAGTCGGTCCTGGACCGATTGCGGGCCACCGGGGCGCGGCGGGTGATCATGCTCACCGGCGACCATCCGGAGACGGCCGCCGCGGTCGCCACGGAGCTGGGTATCGAGGAGTGGCGGGCCGAGGTGCTCCCCGACGACAAGCTCGAGGTCGTGCAGCGGCTGCGGGCGGAGGGCCATGTGGTCGCGATGGTCGGCGACGGCACCAATGACGCACCGGCGCTCGCCGCGGCCGACATCGGGATAGCGATGGGCCTGGCGGGTACGGACGTCGCCGTCGAGACCGCCGACGTCGCGCTCGCGAGCGACGATCTGACCCGACTGCTCGAGGTCCGCGACCTCGGCGGTCACGCGGTCCGCCTGATCCGGCAGAACTACTCGATGTCCATCGCCGTCAACGCGCTCGGCCTGCTGGTCGGGGCGGGCGGCGCGTTGTCCCCGGTGTTCGCGGCGATCCTGCACAACGCGTCCTCGGTCGCCGTGGTCGCCAACAGTTCCCGCCTGATCCGCTACCGCGTCGACGGGGAACGCTGAGGCCGTCACCGCCCACGACGGTCGCCCAGGGGAGCGGATGGGACGATGGATCGAACCCGCACCCGTGTGCGGTGATCGAACGACGAAGGAGATTCAGGCGTGAGCACCAGTGTCATCGTGGCAGGGGCCAGGACCCCGATCGGCAAGCTCTCCGGCGCGCTGGCGTCGCTGACGGCGGCGGAGTTGGGTGGGCGGGCGATCGCCGCCGCCCTCGAACGCAGCGGCCTCGGTACCGACGGTGTCGACGCAGTGGTGATGGGCACCGTGGTGCAGGCCGGTGTCGGCCCGAACCCGGCGCGGCAGGCGGCGGTCGCAGCAGGCCTGCCGATGACGGTGCCCGCCACCACCGTGAACAACCTCTGCCTGTCCGGCCTCGAGGCGATCATGCAGGCCGACCGGCTGATCGCCACCGGCGCCGCCGATGTCGTGGTCGCGGGCGGCATGGAGTCGATGACGAACGCGCCGTACCTGGTGCGCGGCGCAAGGACCGGACTGAAGTACGGCACCACCGGCTTCGAGGACGCCCTCGACCGCGACGCTCTGGTGTGCGCGTTCGACGGCGTGTCGATGGGCGCGTCCACCGAGAGCTACCAGGCCTCGGAGAACATCAGCCGCGCCGAGCAGGACGAGTTCGCGGCCCGGTCGCACCGCCTCGCCGCCGCCGCGACCGAGTCGGGCGCGTTCGCGGCCGAGATCGCGCCGGTGGAGATCGCGTCCCGCAAGGGCGCCGTCACCGTCGCCGACGACGAGGGCATCCGCGCGGGGACCACCGTGGACTCCCTTGGCAAGCTCCGTCCGGCGTTCGCGAAGGACGGCACCATCACCGCGGGCGCGTCCTCGCAGCTGTCTGACGGCGCAGCCGCGGTCATCGTGATGCGCAAGGACGTCGCGGAGGCCCGCGGCATCGAGTGGATCGCGGAGATCAAGGCGCACGCCCTCGTCGCGGGCCCCGACACCTCCCTGCTGCACCAGCCCGCCAACGCCATCGAGGCGGCGCTGAAGCGTGACGGCGAGACCACCGTCGCCGACCTCGACCTGCTCGAGATCAACGAGGCCTTCGCCGGTGTCGCGATCGCGTCGATGCGTCAGCTCGGCGTCGCCGCGGACAAGGTCAACATCCACGGCGGTGCCATCGCGGTCGGGCACCCGGTCGGCATGTCCGGCGCGCGGATCGTCCTCTCCCTGGCGCATTCGCTCAAGGCGCGCGGCGGCGGCAAGGGCGCGGCGGCCCTCTGTGGCGGCGGTGGCCAGGGCATCGCGATGATCATCGAGGTCTAGGCGGCTGCGCCGCCTGTGCGCGGTTGACGAGTGTCAGGACTCGTCAACCGCGCACGGGCGCGTCAGCGCCTGCCGCGCTTGGCGGGCTTGCCGCCCTTGGTGTTCCGGGGGGTCGGGTTCTTGCCCGCCTTGACGCGCGCGGCTTGTTTCGCGGCGGCCTTCTGGGAGGCGGTGCGCTTGGGGGCGGGCTCCTGCGCGTCGCGACCGCGGGAGCTGTTGACGCTGCGCCCGCGCACGATCCCGACGAACTCCTCAACCCGGTCCGTGGTCGCGTCCTGCGGCCAGGCCAGCGCGACGGGCGACTCCGGCGCATCGGTGACGGTGCGGTAGGTGAGGTCTTTGCGGTGGTGCAGCCGGGCCAGCGACTGCGGCAGCACCAGCACCCCGATCCCGGCCGCGACCAGCTCGATCGCGTCGGCGGTGGTGGCGGGCCGCTGGGCCGCCGGCGTCCCCGGCAGCGACTGCCAGTCCAGGGCGTCGTCGAGCGGGTGCAGCACGATCTCGCCCTCCAGGTCCGCCGTCGACACGGCGTCGGCCGCGGTGACCACGTGGTCCTTCGGCACCACCACGACCGGGGTCTCCTCGTAGAGCGCGATCACGCTCAGGCCGCCGCTGTCGATCGGCAGCCGCACCAGGCCGGCGTCCGCGAGGCCGTCACGCAGCAGGGTCGGCGCGTCGGCCGCGGTCGTGACGACCAGCTCCAGCCGGACGTCGGGGTGGCGTTCGCCCCAGATCCGCACCCACTTGGACGGCGTGACGCCGGGCACATAGGCGAGCCGGAACGGGGTGGGCGCATCGGGCTCGGTCATTCCGCCAGGCTACCGGGGCGGGGAGCTCGGGTGGCAGCTCGATAGGCTGAACCCCATGAGCGCGCAGAAGACACCCCAGACGATGAAGCCGGCGACCGCCGCGAAGAAGCTGGACGTCTACCTCGAGGCAACCCCCGCCGAGTTCCGCGATGGTGTGGTGACTCGCGACGAGCTCGCCGAGCTGCGTACCAACCCGCCGCAGTGGCTGATCGACCTGCGCGCCGACGGCCCGCACCCGAAGTCCGTGGTCGCCGACAAGCTCGGTGTTTCGATTGCCGGGCTGGCCCGCGGCGGCGTGGAGGAGGCGCTGACGACCGCTCAGATCGAGGCGCTGCTCGCCGATCAGCCGGACTGGCTGCAGGCAGAGCGCAAGTCGCTGGTGGAGGTCCGCAAGGACGAGAAGCGGATCAAGGAGCAGCAGGCGACCCGGCGCGAGCAGTCGAACCGCAAGCAGCGGTTCGCGAAGCCGATCCACCACCCGAACGAGGGCTAGGCCGCCGGTTCGTAGGTCCACCGCCCGCCGAGCATCGTGCCCCACACGGGCATCGAGGCCAGGCGGGCGCCGGTGGTCGGAAGATCGTCGGTGTCCAGCACCACCAGGTCCGCGAGGTCGCCGGTCGTGACCCGCATGCGGCCGCCGGTCGACGCGGCGAGGGCAACCTCCCACGGGATCTCGTGCTCGCGGTGCCACGCCCGGCCGTCCGGCAGGGTGCGGTCCACCGCGGCGGCGAGGGTAAGCCACGGGTCCAGCGGCGCCACCGGAGCATCCGAGCCCAACGCCAACCGCACGCCCGAGGACAGCAGGGTGCCGTACGGGAACGCCCGGCCGGTGCGGCCGGGCCAGTAACGTTCGGCCAGGTCCGCATCGTCGTGTACGTGGGCGGGCTGGACGCTCGCGGTCACGCCCAGCTCGGCGAAGCGCCGAAAGTCCTTCTCCGCCACCAGTTGCGCGTGCTCGACGGACCCGCGTGCACCCGTGGCCGCGAAGGCGTCGAGCACGTGCTCGCAGGCCTGGTCGCCGATCGCGTGGATCGCGCACTCGAGCCCGTGACCGGTGGCCCGCGACATCAGCCCGATCAACTCGCGCGGCGGCACCGACAGCACCCCGTGCCCGCCGCCCGGATACGGGTCGTGGCAGTACGCGGTCCTGGTGCCGAGCGATCCGTCCACGATCACCTTCATCGGCCCGACCGTCGCCAGCCCGCGGGTGCCGGGCACCGGGTCCCCGGTGCCCGCACCGTCGGCGATCGCCTGGTCGAGCCACCGCGGCCAGACGCCGCACCGAACCCGCAGCAGGTCGGTGCCCGCGGCGATACGCCGCGCCCACACCGCGCGGTTGTCGGCGATCTCGAAGTCCGTCACCTCGACCACCCCGCGCGCGGCCGCGGCCCGTACCGCAGCGTCGACCCGGCGATCGAGCACCGCCGGGTCGACGCGCTGCACGTCGTTCATGATGGGCATGAACTCGGTCTCGGTGAGCAGGCCGCTCGGGTGCGGCGCGAGCGAGAAGCGCCGCAGCGCAGCGGTGTTGAACCACCCGCTGTGCAGGTCGCCGCTCAACGCGACGACCGGGCGGTCCGCGGTGGCCGCGTCCAGCAGCGCGGCGGTGGGGGAGTCCGGCCACAGGCCGTCCCGGAACCCGTGCGCGACGACGACGTCGGTGTCGGCGGACGGCAGATGCTCGGCGATCAGTCGAACGGCGTGCGCGGCCGAGGTCGCCCCCGACACGTCGAGCGCGGCGCGCGAGAGTGCCCACTGGTCGAGGTGCACGTGCGCGTCCCACAGACCCGGGAGCACCAGCCGCCCACCGAGATCGACGACGTCCGACGCGGCGGAACCGTCGCCGGCGATCCGGTCGCCGATGACCATCAAATCCGTCGGCGCCTCGCCGGGCGCCAACCGAGCCCCCCGCAGCAGCATCGCGCTCACCCCTCGACGACCTCGAACTCGTCGAACACCACCTCGCCTGCCGCGTCCGACTCCGCCAGGTTCACCTCGCCGACCAGCGCCCAACCGTGATCGCCCTGCGGATCGGCGATGGTCTGGCGCACCCGCCACAGCTCCGGCTCCACCTGGACCGAGAACAGTTGCGGTCCCCTGGCATCGGGTCCGGTGCCGATCTCGTCGTACTCGTCGAAGTACAGCTCCATGAGATCGGACCAGTCCTCCGACTCCAGTCCGTCGCCGAGTTCGGCGAGCGCGTCCCAGCGCTTGCGCGAGGCCAGCTCGATCCGCTTGAACATCGCGTTGCGGATCATCACCTTGAAGGCCCTGGTGTTCGCGGAGACCGGGCGCGGGACGTCGGCGCCGAACGCGATCTGCTGATCGTCGGAC
The DNA here is from genome assembly GCF_017833315.1 of Rhodococcus sp. PvR099. NCBI lineage: Bacteria > Bacillati > Actinomycetota > Actinomycetes > Mycobacteriales > Nocardiaceae > Rhodococcus > Rhodococcus sp. PvR099. The sequence goes on from NZ_JAFIBV010000001.1 coordinate 591,456, forward strand.
TCCACGCCGGGATTGGTGAGCTGCTCCCACTCGTCCAGCAGCGACGAGTCGACCTGGCGGATCAGCTCGCCCAGCCACTCGGTGATGTCCTCGAGTTCCTCGGTGCGGGCCGCGTCGGGCACGGTCTGACGCAGCGCCCGGTAGGCGTCGGCGAGATAGCGCAGCACCAGGCCCTCGGAGCGGGCAAGCCCGTAGTGGCTGACCAGCTCGGCGAAGGTCATCACGTTCTCCACCATGTCCCGCACCACCGACTTGGGGGAGAGGGAGAACTCGGAGACCCATGGGTGCCCGCCGCGGTACATCTCGAACGCGGGATAGAGCAGTTCCTCCAACGGTTTCGGCCAGGTGATCTCCTCGAGCAGCTCCATCCGCTCGTCGTACTCGATGCCGTCGGCCTTCATCTGCGCGACCGCCTCACCGCGGGCGTGGTGCTGCTGGCCCATCAGGATCTGGCGGGGGTCGTCCAGGGTGGACTCGATCACCGACACCACGTCGAGGGCGTAGGTCACCGACTCCTGGTCGAGCAGTTCGATCGCGGCAAGCGCGAAGGGCGACAGCGGCTGGTTGAGTGCGAAGTCGCGCTGCAGGTCCACCGTCAGCCTGGCCCATGACCCGTCCGGGTCCGGCGCATCGAGCTGCTCGACGATGCCGGCCTGGAGCAGCCCCCGGTACAGCGCGATCGCCCGGAGGATGTGCTTGCGCTGCTGGGGACGGGTCTCGTGGCTGTCCTCGAGGAGGTGACGCATCGCGTCGAAGCAGTTGCCCGGGCGGGCGATCACGTTGAGCAGCATCGAGTTCGAGACCCGGAACCGGGACGTGAGCTGCTCGGGGGACGCGGAGACGAGTCGCTCGAACGTCGGTTCTCCCCAGGACACAAAGCCCTCCGGCGGCTTCTTGCGCTGGATCTTCTTGAGCTTCTTCGGGTCGTCGCCCGCCCGCGCCACGAGCCGGTGGTTCTCGATCTCGTACTCCGGGGCCTGCACCACCACGGTGCCCATGGTGTCGTAGCCGGCCCGGCCCGCCCGGCCCGCGATCTGATGGAACTCGCGGGCCCGCAGGTGCCGCGTCCGGGTGCCGTCGTACTTGGTGAGCCCGGTCAGCAGCACGGTCCGGATCGGCACGTTGATGCCGACGCCGAGGGTGTCGGTTCCGCAGATGACCTTGAGCAGCCCGTCCTGTGCGAGCTTCTCGATGAGTCGGCGGTACTTGGGCAGCATGCCTGCGTGGTGCACGCCGATGCCGTGCCGGACCAAGCGGGACAACGTCTTTCCGAAGCCGGTGCTGAACCGGAAACTCCCGATCGCCTCCGCGATGGCGTCCTTTTCCTCCCGGCTGCTCATGTTGACACTGGTCAACGCCTGCGCCCGTTCGAGCGCCGCGGCCTGGGTGAAGTGCACCACGTACACGGGCGCCTGGTTGGTGGTGGCCAGCTCCTCGATGGTCTCGCCGATGGGGGAGCGGGCATACGAGAAGGACAGCGGCACCGGCCGTTCGGTGCCGCCGACCAGCGTTGTCGGGCGCCCGGTCCGGCGGGTCAGGTCCTCCTGGAAGAACGAGACGTCACCGAGCGTCGCGGACATCAGCAGGAACTGGGCGTGCGGGAGTTCGATCAGCGGGACCTGCCAGGCCCATCCGCGGTCCGGCTCGGAGTAGTAGTGGAACTCGTCCATCACGACCTGGCCGATGTCGGAGTCGGCGCCCTGCCGCAGCGCCAGGTTCGCCACGATCTCCGCGGTGGCGCAGATGATCGGCGCGCCTGCGTTGACCGAGGCGTCGCCGGTCATCATGCCCACGTTCTCGGCGCCGAACACCTCGCAGAGGGCGAAGAACTTCTCGCTCACCAGCGCCTTGATCGGTGCGGTGTAGTAGGTCCGCCTGCCCTCGGCGAGCGCCGCGAAATGGGCGCCGATCGCGACCATCGACTTGCCGGACCCCGTCGGTGTCGACAGGATGACGTTCGCGCCCGAGACGACCTCGATCAGCGACTCCTCCTGCGCCGGATACAGGGTCAGGCCCTGTTCGGCAGTCCACCGTGAGAAGGCGTCGAAGAGCGAGTCGGCATCGGGACTCGTGGGGACCAGGTCGGAGAGCAGCACCGACCCAGGTTACGGCCTGGCCGGAGTCAGGTCGCGCTGCGCTCGTCCGAGCCCATCGCCTCCAGCACGGCCTCGCGGGTGGAATCGGTGCCGGTGATCTGCGATTCGCCGACGCCGTCGACGAGCATCTGCCGCCACTTTGCCGGATCGAACTCCAGCGGCGCGGTGCTCGCGATGAAGTCCTCGACCACCTGCAGGAACCGGATGGGATCGTCGTGGTACGGGAAATGGCCGCTACCGCGGAAGATCTCCAGGCGTGAGCCCGGCATCGCGGAGTGGGCGAGGTGGGCGTGGCTGACCGGGATCACCGAGTCGACGTCGCCCCAGATGATCTGCACCGGCAGGTCGGCCGTCAGGTAACAGCGATCCAACATGGTGATCGCCTGTCCCCGCCAGTCCACGGCCGCGCGCAGGGTGCGCAGGAAGGCCTCCCGTGCGGTGGGATCGGGCAGGTCGCTGAGTACCCGCACCAGGTCGGGTGCGTCGTGGAAGACCCGCACCGCCTTGAAGGGCCCGCGGTACAACTGGTCGGCGATCTTGCCGAGCACCCCGAGGGCGGAGATGGTGCCGGGGACCTGCAGCAGGCGCAGCGACTGGTTCGCGATCGGCAGCGAGGCGAAGCGCAGCGCGGGGTTGACGTCCTTGGTCACGCCCCCGGTGGAGACCACCACGAGGCGTTCGATCATCTGCGGGAACTGGTAGGCGAACTGCAGCGCGACGCCGCCGCCAAGCGAATGGCCGATGACCGTGACGCGGTCGTAGCCGAGCACGGTGAGCAGATCCCGCATCCCGTTCGCGTAGGCCGCGATGGAGTAGTCGGCACGCGGCTTGTCCGAACGACCGTGGCCGAGCAGGTCGGGCGCGATCACCGTGAAGTGCTTGGCGAGGTGCGGGATGATGTCGTTCCAGGTCGACGAGTTGTCGCCGATGCCGTGGATCAGCAGGATCGGCGGACCCTCGCCCGCCATCCGGAAGGCCCGCCGGTACCCGTGCACGGTCCGGAAGACGAGGCGCGGTTCGGTGTTCGGAACCGGCCGCAAGGCGCGGCCCTTGCGTTCACTCATGTCGCCTCCTCTGTCGCCGGCTGTGCCGACCCCTAAGTCACTGACTTGGGCGATCGTATAGTTCAGGGGGTCGGCCCGCCGGGTAACTGTGCAACCGAGTCACAGATCAGGCTCGTCTCGGTCGGTCTTCTCGTCCAGTCCGGCCTGTTCAGCGAGGAATTTCTCGAATTCCGCGCCGAGTTCGTCGCCGCTGGGCAGGTCGGCCTCCCCGGCGAGCAGGGTGGATTGGCGCTCCTGCGCCGCGACGAACGAGTCGTACTGGCGTTCGAGGGCGGAGACGACGGACTGGACCTCGTCATTGCCGGTGATCTGCGCGTCGACCTGCTCGCGGACGCGGGCGGCCGCCTCGCCGAGGGCGGCCAGCGGCAGCTCCAGGTCGGCGATCTCGCCGAGGTTCTCCAGCAGCGTCTCTGCGGCCGCCGGATAGTCCGTCTGTGCCAGGTAGTGCGGCACGTGCACCGAGTAGCCCATCGACTCGTGACCGTGCTGAGCCATCCGCAGCTCCAGCAGCGCGGAGGCGCTGCCCGGGATCTGCAGTTCCCCTGACCAGCTCTGGTTCTCGCCGATCAGGTCCTTGTTCGTCGAATGTGCCGTCACCCCGAGCGGGCGGGTGTGCGGGATCGCCATCGGGATCGCGCCGAGGGAGATGGTGCGCCGCACCCCGAGCTGCTCGGCGAGCAGCCGCACCGCCGTCGTGAACCGTTCCCACTTCAGATCGGGCTCCAGGCCCGCGAGCAGCAGAAACGGCGTTCCGGCGGTGTCGCGGAGCGCGTACAGGTTGAGCTCCGGCTGGTCGTAGTCGGAGAAGTGATCCGCCTTGAAGGTCATCGTGGGTCGACGGGATCGATAATCGATCAGCTCATCCACGGAGAACGACGCGACGAGTTCGGTCTCCAGGCTCTCGCGCAGGTGGGTGGTGGCGATCTTCACCGCGTGTCCCGCGTCGGAGAATCCCTCGAGACCATGCACCAGCACCGGCCCTCGGCCGTCGCCCGCGGACACCTGGGGCGCCGGGAATTCCAGCTCGTACATCCTCGACTGATCGTCCATCAGTGATCCCTTCGCGTTTCGTTCACTCTCAGTGTCCCCCACCCGGCTGCGAGCACCCACATCCGATATCGGAAAAACGTGCCGTGGCGTCACATTCATTCCCGGAACCGGCATTTTGTGTGCGTTTTGTGCTGACAGCGAACTGCCGTTCGACGACACCGCAGCCGGCCTGCGGCGGCCCGGCCTGCGGAGGTGGCACAGTGGTGGGGCAGTGTCCCGCGAGTACTGGAGGACTTTCCGTTGAAGCGCCGCATCCTGATCGCGGGCCTCGCCATGGGCGCATGCCTGGGTGTCGCCGGGTGTTCGTCCACGGTGGACGGCATGGCGAGCCCGGTGGCCGCCGCCGGCCCCTCGTCCGCATCCGGCCCCTCGTCGTCGGCGGGTGCCGACGGGACCGGCGAGGACGGCCGGGTGGATGCGACCCTGGAGTCGATGTTGTTGACCCCCACCGATTTTCCGGCGCCTTACCAGGCGATCGTGTTGCCGCCACACGCAGTCTCGCAGGCCGCCGCGGACCTGGATGGGATCCCGCCGGGTGCGAAGGTCGACCCGCCCGGGTGCAAGCCGCCCGCCCAGGACTACGGCCCGGACGGTACCGCGATGATCGTCGGCACCGACAACGCGAACCGGTCCACCATCTCGGTGGAGCTGATGCGATCGGATCTGCCGCTCGACAAGCGCACCACGGAGATCGAGCGGTGCCTGGAGGTGACCACCACCAAGGACGGCGCCGAGGCGGTCGTGCGGACCGAGATCCTGCCCGCGCCGCCGCTGAACGCGGACGACACCATCGCCATGCGACAGACCGTGACCTCGGGCAAGGGTGCCGGGAAGGTGACCCAGTCGATGCTCACGCTCGTCGCGCAGATCGATGACGTGCGGGTTTCGGCGACCTACATGTCGTTCGGCGACGGCAAGCCCGACACGGTGGTGCTGGACCAGGTGTTCACGGAGGCTGTGCAGCGGGTCAACGCGGCCTGACCGGCCGCGCCTGTGGATAGTCCGGTTTCCGTCCACAGGCCCGGCGAAGCCGCAGGTCGCGACCGCGGCCCGGTCGGATCGGGGCGGCATGGTCCTGGCCATGACAACCATGCATCCGGGCCAGCCGGTCCGAATCGGCGACCCCGGTGACCTGATCGCGGCGATCCCCGCGATGCTGGGCTTTCGGCCCGCACATTCGCTGGTCCTCGTCTGCCTCGACGGCGGCGACGGGCCTGCCAGGGTGCGGGCGGTGATGCGGCACGACCTGCCGGACTGCGCGGTCGGCCCGCTCGACCGGGAGGCCATCGAACGGATGTCCCTCGTCTGCGCGCGAGAGGACATCGGCTCGGTCATCGCGGTGATCATCGACGAGCGGCGGGTGACCGGCGTGCACCGCGCCGTGGTCGGTGAACTCGAGCTGTACCTGAGCGCTCGCGGCGTCGTTCTGGTGGGAGCACTCGTCGTCCCCGAGATCGTGGCGGGACGCCCATGGCGGGGGCTGTGCGGCGACCCCCGTCGCGGACGGCTCCCGGACCCGGCCGCGTCCGGCGTCGCGCTCGCCCAGGTGCTCGGCGGGCGCGCGATCCGGTCCTCGCGCGAGGAACTGGAGGCGGTCGTGGCCCCGCGGCCGGAGTCGGAGCGCGCCCGTGTCGCGGAGCTGCTGCGCGGCCGGCCCACCGGCCGTTCGCGCCCGCGCGACGCGCTGCGGCTGGTGCTCACCCGGATCGCGGAGCTGGCCTCCGGACAGGCGCCGCACCTCGACGACCTCGCGGACCTGGCCAGGGCGCTGTCGGACCCGCGGGTGCGCGACGCCTTGCTGTCGCTCGCGGTGACCGCCGAGGCCGACGCGGCCGAGCAGCTGTGGATCCTGCTGGCACGGGCGCTGCCCGATCCGGAGCGGGCCGAGCCCGCGGCGCTGCTCGGCTACAGCGCCTACGCGCGCGGGGACGGGCCGATGGCGGGGGTGGCCCTCGTCGCGGCGCTGGAGGCGAACCCGCGGCACCGGCTGGCGGGCATGCTCGACGCCGCGTTGCAGTCCGGCATGCGGCCGGAGACCATCTCGGGGCTCGCGGTGACCGGGTTCGAGGAGGCGGCGAGGATCGGGGTGCAGATGCCGCCGCCGATCGACGGCGGTTGAGTGTCGTGGCAGGTCAGCGGAAGTTGTGCTCGATGATCTCGGTCACAAGTGCGGCGGTCGGGAAGTCGGCCATCACCGCGCCCAGCCGTCCGGGGCCGACGGTCTCCAGGTACTCCTGGGTGCGGGGGAGGATCCCGACGACGCCGGGGATGCCGCGCGCGACCGTGACCGGGACCGTGCCTGTCACCAGGGCGGCGGGGTTCCCGGTGGCGCTGAGGTGGTTGATGAAGAGGAGGTCGGGGGACCCGGTGCGGGCTCGTTCGAACTGTGCGCGGATCAGGTCCCACTTGCGGCCGACGTCGCCCAGGCCGGTCAGCTCGTAGGTGTCCTGGATCGCCATGCTCGCATCGCCGAACCGCGGCCCTGGCCACGCGACCGCGTCGAAGTCCCGGAGCACGACGAGCTTGCCGCGGGCCTCGCCGAGGCCGGGCAGGCCTCCGCTGTATCCATCGGACGGGCGCCACAGATGCTCGCGCAACCGATCCCGGGTCCCGGGGTTCTCGTCGATGTACCAGTTCAGCGTGTCCTCATAGCTACGAGTGTTCTCCGCCGGGGTGTCCTCCTCCTTGAGTCGCATGACGATCGCCTCGGAGGGATGGGCGCGCAGGAAGTCGGTGAGCGCGACCACCACGTCGGTGAAGTTCGAGTTCAGGTACTCGATCCCGTGATGGATGGGGAAGACATTCCGGAAATGCCGGGTGCGGATGTCGACGACGCGGACCCCGGCGCTCAGCTGGGTCGGCAGATCGGCGTCCTGGGTGAGGGCGAAGACGGAGGCCCCGGAGGCCATCGTGTCGTGGGTGCCGGGGAGCGACAAATCCGCGAGCCCGGCCCCGTCGGGTAGTCCGGCCATCCAGTCCGGGTGGACGGCCTCGGCCAGCCCGCTCGAGTGCAGCGATCCGGTGGTCGATCCGGCATCGGATCCGGTGGTCGCGGACGCGAGCGGGGCCGGCAGCACCACGGTCGCGATCGCGATACCCACCAGGGCGCGGACGAACCCGCGCCTGCGGACGGAGAAACTCATCGTGGCAGCCTGGCACGCCGATACCGCCCGTGGGGTGGTATCGGCGTGATCGGAGGTCGAACGGGTGGGTCAGCCGCGGTGTGCGTGCGACCTGTCGCCCAACTGCTGCAAGAACTCCCAGGCATCCGCGACGATCTCGTCGAGGTCGGTGTGCTTCGGCTGCCAGCCGAGGTCGGCGATGGCCCGCTCGCTGGAGGCGATGAGGACCGCCGGATCGCCCGCACGGCGCGGGGCGTCCTCCACGGTGATCGGCAGTCCGGTGACGCGCTGGCAGGCCGAGATCACCTCGCGGACACTGAAACCGGCCCCACTGCCGAGGTTGTAGATGCTGTGTGTGCCCGGGGTCGCGGCCCCCAGCGCCAGCAGGTGCGCCTCGGCGAGGTCCAGGACGTGGATGTAATCGCGGACCGCGGTGCCGTCCTGGGTCGGCCAGTCGGTGCCGAAGACCGAGATCTTGTCCCGCTGACCGAGGGCAACCTGCAGCACGAGCGGGATGAGATGTGTTTCCACCAACCGGTTTTCGCCGGCGCCTCGGTACGCTCCCGCGACATTGAAGTAGCGAAGGCTGGTTGCGGCGAGCCCGTACGCGTTGGCATACGAGGTGATCGCGTGGTCGATCGCCAGCTTCGTGGCACCGTAGGGGTTCGTCGGCCTCGTCGGATCCGTCTCGGTGATCGGGGAGCGCTCCGGTTCGCCGTACGTGGCGGCCGTCGAGGAGAAGACCAGCTTCGGTGTGCGGGAGACCCGGATCGCCTCGAGGAGTTCGATCGTGGCGACGACGTTTCCGCGCCAGTACTTTTCGGGCGCGACGACCGATTCGCCGACGAGCGACTGCGCCGCGAAGTGCAGCACGCCGTCGAAGCGGGGCTCCGTCGACCCGTCGCCGAGAACGGACGAGGCGACCTCGGCGACGTCGCCCTCGACGAACTCGGCCCCGGTCGGTACCGCATCCGCGTTCCCGGTGGACAGATCGTCGACGACGACCACCTCGTGGCCGCGTTCGAGCAGGACGGTGGCACACACGCTGCCGACATAGCCGGCACCGCCGGTGACCAGGAGTCGCACGCCGCTAGACCTGCTTGACCTGGACTGCGTGCGCCATCTCCTCGGACAGGTCGAAACCCTCGTGTCCAGGAACGGTGATCGTCACCGAACCCGGCTTGGTCTCCACCGTCACGCGTGCGTCGGGGACGACGCCCGCCTCGCGGAGGCGGCCGATCACCTCCGGATCGGACTGCACGTGCTCGGCCAGCCTGCGCACCACCACGGCGGTGGGCTGCCCGGGCGGCACATCGGTCAGGCGGATCAGGGTTTCGCCGTTGTCGGCGGGCCGGTTCAGCCCGAGTTCGTCCAGGCCGGGGATCGGGTTGCCATAGGGCGAGGTGGTGGGGTTGTTGAGCACCTCGACCAGACGGCGCTCGACCTCCTCGCTCATCACGTGCTCCCAGCGGCAGGCCTCGGCATGCACCTGGTCCCAGTCGAGTCCGATGACATCGACGAGCAGTCGCTCGGCGAGCCGGTGCTTGCGCATCACGGCGATCGCGAGTCCACGACCCTTGTCGGTCAACTCGAGATGGCGGTCACCGGCCACCAGTAGGAGACCGTCGCGTTCCATCCTGGCGACCGTCTGGCTCACCGTGGGACCGCTCTGCTCGAGCCGCTCGGCAATACGTGCCCGCAGCGGCACCACGCCTTCCTCTTCAAGGTCGTAGATGGTACGGAGGTACATCTCCGTCGTGTCGACAAGATCCTTCACCTGCACGCCCCTTCGTCTGTGGCCGATTCTACCGGCATGCGTGCGGGAATCGGCGTTGCACTCACTCTGACGCAACGCCACCCGCCCCTCGCCTCTTCCCGCGGCGCGCAAGTAGCGTGGATCGTATGGCCTCGACCTCCAGCCCCCCGGTGGGGCATGCGCACCCGAATTCGGACCGGGCCGTGGTCTGGAGTCCGGACTATCTCAGTTACCGGTGGAGCGCCGACCACCCGATGAACCCCACCCGACTCGAGCTGACGATGAACCTCGCGCGGAGCCTGGGTCTCATCGAGGGTGCCGAGCTGGTCCGCCCCGCCGCCGCCACCGACGCGGACCTGCTGCGGATCCACACCCCCGCCTATGTCGCCGCGGTCAAGGCAGCAGGAGCCGGGCCGCTGCAGGGACTGGCGGACGCCCGCGCGGACGGCGATGTGGCCCCGCACGGACTGGGTACCGAGGACAACCCGATCTTCCCCAGAATGCACGAGGCGAGCGCGATTCTCGCAGGTGGAACGCTCACCGCGGCGAAGGAGATCGCGTCGGGCCGGGCCCGCAGGGCCGTCAGCATCGGCGGCGGGATGCACCACGCGATGTCCGACTGGGCCTCCGGATTCTGCGTCTACAACGACGCCGCGATCGCGATCTCCTGGTTGCTCGACAACGGTTTCGATCGCATCGCCTATATCGACGTGGACGCCCATCACGGGGACGGCGTCCAGCATGCCTTCCTCGGTGACCCCAGGGTCCTGACCGTGTCCATCCATCAGCACCCGGCCACGCTGTGGCCGAACACCGGATGGTCGAGCGAGGTCGGATCGGGCGCGGCCGAGGGTGCGACGATCAACCTGCCGGTACTGCCCGGAACCGTGGACTCGGTGTGGCTGAGGGGTTTTCACGCCGTCGTTCCGGCGGCGATGGCGGCATTCAAGCCCCAGATCGTGATCAGCCAGTGCGGCGTGGACAGCCACAGGGAGGACCCGCTGGCGGACCTCTCGCTGACGGTCGACGGGCAGCGGGCGGCGTTCCTGGCGATGCGGCAGCTCGCGGATCGGTACGCGGAGGGTCGCTGGCTGGCCGTCGGCGGCGGCGGCTACGGGCTGGTGCGGGTGGTCCCGCGCGCGTGGACGCACCTGATCGCCGCGGCGCTCGACCGCGACATCGATCCCGCGCTCGCGGTGCCGCAGTCCTGGCGCGACCGGGTCTCGACGCTGGCGCCGAGCGTCGAGCTGCCGGAGACGATGGGCGACGGCAGCGAGGCGACCTACCTGTCCTGGGACGGACCCGGCGGCACCCCGGAGACCGGCGTCGAATCGATGGATCGCGCTCTGGTCCGGGTGGATTCGGCGATCGCCGCAACCCGTCGCGCTGCCTTCCCGCTGCTCGGCCTCGACCCGGAGGATCCCCGTGACTGAGCCCGCGACCGGGGGTACCGACGCCGAACCGCGTGCACCGTTCCCCAAGCACTGGCTGGCGGACGTGCTGCTCACCGACGGCGGAGTCGCGGCCCTGCGGCCGATCTCGCCGGACGACGCAGACCGGCTGATCGCGTTCCACGCCAAGTTGTCCGAGCGCACCCGTTACCTGCGCTATTTCGGTCCGTACCCGACGATGTCGCAGCGTGACCTCAAGCGGTTCACCACCGTCGACCACAAGGACCGGGTCGCGTTCGTGGCCGTGCTCGGCGACGAGATCATCGCGGTCGGCCGGTACGAGCGGCTGCTCGACGTCGGTGACGGCAGGTCCGCGGAGGTCGCGTTCGTGGTCGCCGACGCGCACCAGGGGCGCGGGCTCGGACCGATCCTGCTCGAGCACCTGGCCGCGGCCGCCGCCGAGAACGGCCTGACCATGTTCGTGGCCGAGGTGCTCGCCGAGAACCGGAACATGGTGACCGTGTTCCGGGAGGCCGGGTATCAGGTCAGCCGGACCTACGAGGGGGGAGTGCTGCGGCTCGAGTTCGCCATCGATCCGACTGAAACCCTTGTCGCGGTTCGTAACTCTCGCGAGCGGGCCACGGAGGCCCGGAGCGTCCGCAACCTGCTGAGCCCGCAGTCGGTCGCACTGATCGGCGCGTCGACCGACGCTGCGAAGGTGGGCAACGCGGTGCTGCGCAACCTGCTCGGGGCCGGGTTCACCGGTCCGGTCTACCCGGTCAATGCCGAGAACCGCTCCGTGCGGGGGGTGCGGGCCTACCCGACGGTGCACGACATTCCCGACGACGTGGACCTCGCGGTGGTGGCGGTTCCGGCGGAGGCCATCGACTCGGTCCTGGACGACTGCCTCGCGAAGGGCGTCAAGGCGCTGGTCGTGGTGTCCGGTGGGTTCAGCGACGCGGGACCGGACGGACGCCAGTCCGAGCGACGGCTGGTGCACGCCGCACGAGCGCACGGGATGCGACTGGTCGGTCCCAACGCACTCGGCGTCGCGAACACCAGCGCGGCCGTACGGCTCAACGCCACCCTCGCGCCCGAGCTGCCGCCGCCGGGCCGGGTCGGGTTCTTCTGCCAGTCCGGCGCGCTCGGCATCGCGATCCTCGACGAGGCGGCGCGCCGTCAGCTCGGTCTGTCCACCTTCGTCTCGGCGGGCAACCGCGCAGACGTCTCCGGCAACGATCTACTGCAGTACTGGGACTCGGACCCCGAGACCGAGGTGGTGCTGCTGTACCTGGAGAGCTTCGGCAACCCGCGCAAGTTCTCCCGGATCGCGCGCCGGGTCGGCAGGAACAAGCCGATCGTGGCGGTGAAGTCCGGCAGGCATGCCGTGCCCGAGGCGCTCGCCGCGAACGGGGTCGAGATCGACGACTCGGTGGTGTCGGCACTGTTCGACCAGGCGGGTGTCGTGCAGGTCGGCTCGATCGCCCAGCTCTTCGACTGCGCGGTGCTGCTCGGCTACCAGCCTTTGCCCGCGGGGCCGAGGGTCGCGGTGGTGGGCAACTCGTCGGCGCTCGGTGTGCTGGCCGCGGGAGCGGCGCGCAGCGAGGGACTCGAGCCTGCGAAGCCCGTCGACCTGGCCGCGCAGTCCACGCCGGCGGAGTTCGCCGGTGCGGTGAGCGCCGCGCTGGAGTCGGCCGAGGTGGACTCGGTCTTCGCGGTGTTCGTGCCGCCGGTGAGCGTGGACGTCGAGCCGTACGCGAAGGCGCTGCGCGATGCCGCCCGGGACAGCAGCAAGCCGATCGTGACGACATTTCTTGCCGCGGAGGGTATCCCGGATGTGCTGGCGGTCCGAGGGGAGGACGGTCATCCCACCAGGGGATCGGTCCCGTCGTATCCAGGGCCGGAGCGTGCCGCCCTGGCGCTCTCACGCGCCTGGCGTTACGCCCAGTGGAAGTCGCGGCCTGCCTCGAAGGTGGTCCGCCCCAGCGGTATCGACTCCGACCGCGCGGAGGCGTTGGTGCAGTCGTGGCTTGGCGCGGGCGAGGGGCGCTGGCTGACCGATTTCGAGGCGTCGGAGTTGCTGGCCTGCTACGGCCTGCGGGTGGTGGATTTCACGCTGGCACGGTCCGAGGACGAGGCGGTCGCCGCGGCGCAGGCGCTCGGCTTCCCCGTCGCGGTCAAGGCGACCCGCGAGGGGTGGCGGCACCGCCCCGACCTCAGCGGGGTGCGGTTGGACGTCAGCACCCCAGACGCGGTGCGCGACGCCTATCGCGCGCTCTCGGTGGCGTCGGCGGAACCGCTCCTGCACGTGCAGAAGATGGCGACCAAGGGAATCGGCTGCGTCGTCGGGGTGCAGGACGACCCGTCCTTCGGTTCGCTGATCTCGTTCGGACTCGCGGGGGTGATCTCGGATCTTCTCGGTGACCGCGCCTACCGCGTGCTGCCGCTGACGGAGGACGAGGCGACCGAACTGATCGACGCCCCGAAGGCGGCGCCGCTGCTGTCCGGCTACCGGAACGCGGCGCCGGTCGACAAGAGCGCCCTTGTGGATCTGGTGCAGCGGGTCTCCGCGCTCGCCGACGACCTGCCCGAGGTGCGCGAGCTCGTCTGCGAGCCGGTGCTGGCCAGTGCGATGGGGGCCGAGATCACCGACACCCGGGTTCGGATCGGCCCGGAGCCGAGCCGGGCCGACCTGGGTCCGCGCCGGCTGCGCTAGGGCCCCGCGACCGATAGGGCCCCGCAACCGACAGCGCCGCAACGTAGTCGCGCCGGCCGATCCTTGCGCTCCGAGGGGGAGGAGCGGGTCGGATCGACCGGCGCGGGGTGCGCTGACACTCAGGGGGATGGTCAGCGCACCGGACTGTGAGTGCCCGGGTGGGGATCAGCTCGCGTAGGAGCGCAGCCGCTCGGCGCGGTCGCCCTCGCGGAGCTTGCCCATCACCTCACGCTCGATCTGGCGGACGCGCTCGCGCGAGAGCCCGAAGATCTTGCCGATCTGATCGAGGGTGCGGGGCTGGCCGTCGTCGAGACCGTACCGGAACCGGATCACCTGCTGCTCGCGCTCGTCGAGGGTGGCGAGTACGGACCGGATGTCGCTGTGCAACAGCCCCGCGATCACCGCATTCTCGGCAGACGTGGCCTCGGCGTCCTCGATGAAGTCGCCGAGCGGCGCCTCCTCGTCGCTGCCGACCGGCATGTCGAGGCTGACCGGGTCCCGGCTGTGGTCGAGCAGGTCCGCGATCTTCGCGACCGCGATGCCCGATTCGTTCGAGAGCTCCTCGTCGGTGGCCTCGCGGCCGAGCTGCTGATGCAGTTCACGCTTGATCCTGGCCAGCTTGTTGACCTGCTCCACCAGGTGCACTGGCAGCCGGATCGTGCGGCTCTGATCGGCCATGCCACGGGTGATGGCCTGGCGGATCCACCAGGTCGCATAGGTGGAGAACTTGAAGCCCTTGGCGTAGTCGAACTTCTCCATCGCGCGGATCAGGCCCAGGTTGCCCTCCTGGATCAGGTCCAGCAGCGGCATTCCGCGCCCGGTGTACCGCTTGGCCAGCGACACCACGAGCCGCAGGTTCGCTTCGAGGAGGTGGCTGCGCGCCGACTGGCCTTCGCGGACGATGGTGGCGAGGTCACGCTTCTTGGCGGCGGTCAGCCTCTTACCGGTCTCGAGCACGTGTGCGGCGTACAGACCCGCCTCGATCCGCTTGGCCAGCTCGACCTCATCCGCGGCGGTCAGCAGCGCGGTGCGGCCGATCCCGTTCAGATAGACGCGAACCAGGTCCGCAGCGGGGCTCTGGGCGTCCAGATCCTCGGCGCTGGGGCGCAGCCGGCGGGTGGTGGTGGGGCTTGTCATGACCTGCCTCCTCATCGGTGGTGTCTCATATGGCTCAACGCCGCGCCACCGTGCAAAGTTCCCGCGTGTGATCCACGGAATTCCTTCTGACCTGCATTTTTGCGCCGGCGGTCCTGAGAAGTTGCTGAGAAGACGGGCCGGGGGAACCGGCCGGGAACTACCGCGGGAACTCCGCGGGCAGCACCAGCCCGTGCCGAACCAGCGAGTGCACCAGCGGGATGGCGGCGGCGGCGAGTTCGTCGGGATCCTCGCCGTTCGCGGCCGCCAGCAGTTCGAGCAGCTCGTTCAACGCCAGCGAGTCCGGCCGCATTCCGCCGAGCAGAGCGGCGGTCAGGTCGTCCACCTCGTGCTGCCAGTTCGGCCCACTGCCGCGGTGCACGCGGGCCACGACCTGCTGCCAGCCCTCCTCGCCCGGCAGCGACACCCGTTCGAGGGCGGTCGTCGGCTCGAGCCTGAAGCGCCGTTCGAGCACGTCACGCTCGCGCAACCAGGCCAGCCGGTCGAAATAGCCGAGCGCCTCGCCGCCGAGCGGATCGGTGAAGCCGTGCCGCAGGTCCTCCGCGAGCACATCGCTCGGCTCGTCCGTGCGGCGCAGGTAGACGAAGCCGAAGCCGATGCCCTCGACGTCGGCCGCCTCGAAATGGGCCAACCATGCCTCGGCCTGCGCCGCGGTCGCCGGATCCCGCGGATCCAGGCCGCCGTCGCGCATCCACGTGCCCACGTACAGCGCGGGGTCGGCGACGTCGCGCTGCACGATCCAGGCGTCCACGCCGTGCGCGGGCAGCCAGGACGCGATCCGCGACCGCCAGTCCTCGCCGTGCACGTGCACCCAGGACGCCAGCATGGAGGCGGTGCCGCCCGGCTCGAGGTGGTCGAGCACGTTCGAGACCATCAGCTCGCTTGCGCCGTCGAGATCGAGCCCGGAATCGCGGTAGGTGTGCTCGACCCGGCCGCGGCCGACCACGAACGGCGGGTTGGCGACCACCCGGTCGAATCGGCGGCCGTCGACCGGCTCGAACCACGGACCGCCGAGCACCTCGACGTCGATCTCGTTGAGCGCGAACGTCGCAGCCGACAGGTCGAGCGCGCGCAGGTTGATGTCGGTGGCCGTGACCGACCGCGCGTACCCGGCGGCGTGCAGCGCCTGGATGCCGCAGCCGGTGCCCAGGTCCAGCACCGACCCGGTCGGGGTCGTCGGGGTGGCGCGGAGCAGGGACAGCGATGCGTGCCCGACGCCGAGGACGTGATCGGGCGCCGTGGTCCGCGGACCCATGCTGCCGTCCAGGTCGGAGAGCACCCATCGGTTGCCCGCGCCGAGATCGAGCGGCCGCAGGTCGAGCGCCGCCCGGACCTCGTCGCCCGAGCGCTCGAGCAGTCCCACCACCACTGCCCGGTCCAGATCGAGCGGCCGCAGCGCGTGCGCGACCTCCGCCGCGGGGCAGGGATCGGTCAAAAGGAAGAGCCTCGTCAGTACCCCGAGATCGCCCGCGCTGCGGCTGGCCAGGCGGACAGGAACGGGCTCGCTGCGGCCGAGCGCGTCGTGGGCGTCGGAGCCGAGCATCTCCAGCAGGGCGTCGGCGGTGTACTCGGTGCGGTGCAGGGCCTCGCGGAGCGGAGCGCAGGCGGAGAGCAGTTCTCGGTTCACCGCCACAGTTTGTCAGCTCGTGGCGGCGGGGTCGGCGGTCGACGCCGAAACGTCAGCCCTCGATCGTGGGGTGCTGCTGTGATTCGATCGCGGGCGGGGTCGGGGCCTGGTGGTCGTAGCGGCGCGGCTCGTCGGACTTGCGCGGCGGGCGGTCGTTCGCGACCAGCACCGCGATCCACGGCAACGGGACGGAGATGCCGATGATGGCGAGGCTGATCCAGGGGTTGGCCCATTCGCTGTAGGCCAGCGCGGCCAGCACCAGTGCCGGGATCCGGATCGCCATCAGGATCGTGTACTTGCGGACCCGGATGCGCTGTTCGTCGTAGAACGACTGGGCCGCATCGGTGATGAGAACCGGGTTTCCCGACGCGTCGTCGTTGCCCTTCGCGCGGTCGAAATCCGAACTCGATGCCATCTGTCCACCTTCCCACTCTCCGCAGTCGAATGCACTACCGGGGGCTCGCCCACCGCGCGGGAGTGCGTCATCATGGACGGGTGAGCACTCAGACCAAGGAACGTCCCGACACCACCACCGACGAGTCCACCGATGACGACCGCCCCAAGTTCTTCCACTATGTGAAGAAGAACAAGATCGCCGAGAGCGCGGTGATGGGTACCCACGTCGTCGCGTTGTGCGGTGAGGTCTTCCCGGTGACCAAATCGGCCAAGCCCGGCTCGCCGGTGTGCCCCGAATGCAAGAAGATCTACGACGGGTTGCGCGCGGGCGACTGAGCCGCCACGACCGGACAGCGGCCGCCGTCGGTGCCCTCGGCCTCGTCGACGGTGGGCGCGTCCTCGGCGGCCTCGTGCTTGCCCCGGTCCGGTCCGGTGATCCGCATCGGGCCGCCGGCGAGGCGCCTGGTGAGATTCGTGACGGGCCCGACGGACGCGCCGTCTGGCGCCCGTGCGGCCGCCGCGGCCTGTGCGGCGAGCCACTCCCGCATCTGCTCCATCCGGGTGGCCCTGGCCGGCCAGAACTCCTGGATGGTCGCGTTGAACTCGGCGCCGAGGACCACCGCGAAGCCGAGGAAGAACGTGAACAGCAAGAAGGCGATCGGCGCAGCCAGCGCGCCGTAGGTGTAGCCGGTCTGGGTGATCCAGGAGAGATACCAGCGCAGGACGGTGCTCGCGCCCATGAAGAAGACGCCCGCGAGCAGCGATCCGCCGAGTAGTCGGTGCCAGGGCAGGGACTTGGCCAGCGCCACCTTGTACAGGGTGGTCAGGCCGATGATCAGGAGCAGGCCGACGGCCGGGTAGTAGAAGGCATCCACCGCCTCGGTCCCGAACGAGTACCAGGATCGTGGCAGCACCTGCCCGATCAGGGTGGGTCCCAGTGCGACGAGCGGCAGCACGAACACCGCGACGATGAGAAACATCACATAGAGCAGCAGCGCGAAGATACGTTGCCAGACGGGGTGTCTCACGTCCTTCTGACCATGCGCCTCGACGATGGAGTCGACGAACGTGGAGATCGCCGACGAGCCCGCCCACAGCGACAGCAGGAAACCGGCCGAGACGATCTCGGGGCGGCCCTGGCCGAGGACATCGTTCACCGTCGGGCTGATGAGCTGGTCGACGACGCTCTCGCTGAAGGCCGTGCGGCTGAAGGTGATGATCTTCGACTCGATGATCTCGACCGTGTCGGGGCCGAACCAGCCGCCCACGTAGCCGATGCTGCCGAGCAGTCCGAGCAGCAGGGGAGGCAGCGACAGGGTCTGCCAGAAGGCGGCCGTCGCGGCCTTGCCGAAGATCGAGTCGCCCCAGGCCTTCGTCGCGGTTCTCGCGATGACCTGCCAGGCCCGGTGGAACGGATGGAATCCCGAGCGCGCATCGGCACGCCCGGCAGGCTGGTCGCCGCCCGGCTCTCCGTTGCTCGGCTCGTCCATGATGGTTCCAGCATTCCCGACGCGGCCACATCGCCGCGCATTGAGGCCCCTCGTGTCGGGAGAAATCTGCCGCTACCAGAGATCGCCGCCGGTCCATGACCACGCCGCGACGCGCGGTCGCCGGTGATGCGGGGAACGTCGGTGGTCGGCGTTAGGCTCCTCCAGGATCGAATCACGGCGACCGATCGCATCACGGACACAGTGCAGAAGGAGCGGCAGCGACAGTGCTCACGGGTAGTACCGAATCGACACCACCCGCACCCGTCGCCACCCTCCGAGCGTGGCAGCGTCGCGCGCTGACCAAATACCTGGCCACCGGGCCCCGCGACTTCCTCGCGGTGGCGACGCCCGGCGCAGGCAAGACGACATTCGCGCTCCGGGTCGCCGCGGAGCTGCTGCGCGACCGCACCATCGACCAGGTGACCGTCGTCGCACCCACCGAGCACCTCAAGCACCAGTGGTCGGGGGCCGCCGCCCGGGTTGGCATCGCGCTGGACTCGAACTTCACCAACTCGACGGGGCAGACGTCCGCCGAGTATCACGGCGTGGTCGTCACCTACGCGCAGGTGGCCTCGCATCCGACCAAGCATCGGGTGCGTACCGAGAACCGGCGCACCCTGGTGATCCTCGACGAGATCCACCACGGCGGCGACGCCAAGAGCTGGGGCGACGCGATCCGGGAGGCGTACGAGCCCGCCACCCGCCGGCTGGCCCTGACCGGTACCCCGTTCCGCAGCGACGACAGCGCGATCCCGTTCGTGCAGTACGAGCCGGACCGCGAGGGTCTGATGCGGTCGAAGGCCGACCATTCCTACGGCTACTCGGACGCCCTCGCCGACGGCGTCGTGCGGCCCGTGGTCTTCCTGGCGTACTCGGGGGAGGCGCGCTGGCGCAACAACGCCGGTGAGGAGTTCGCGGCCCGGCTCGGCGAGCCGCTGTCCGCCGAGCAGACCGCGCGTGCGTGGCGGACCGCTCTCGACCCGAACGGCGACTGGATCCCGTCGGTGCTCACCGCCGCCAACACCCGGCTGCAGCAGCTGCGCGCCGGTGGCATGCCCGATGCGGGCGGTCTGGTCATCGCGACGGACCAGACGGTGGCGCGGGCGTACGCGAAGATCCTCGAGGCAGGCACCGGGCGGGCGCCGACCGTCGTGCTGTCCGACGACCCGACCGCCTCGAAGAAGATCGCCGAGTTCAGCGAGAGCTCCGAGCCGTGGATGGTGGCGGTGCGGATGGTGTCCGAGGGTGTCGACGTGCCGCGCCTGGCCGTCGGCGTCTACGCCACCAGCTCCTCGACCCCCCTGTTCTTCGCGCAGGCCATCGGCCGGTTCGTGCGCATGCGGGCCAAGGGCGAGACGGCGAGCGTCTTCGTGCCCTCCGTGCCGGTGCTGCTCGACCTCGCCAGCCAGCTCGAGCTGCAGCGCGACCACGTGCTCGGCAAGCCGCACAGGGAGAAGGACGGCCTCGACGACGAACTGCTCGTCGACGCCAACAAGCAGAAGGACGAACCGGGCGAGGAGGAGAAGGCGTTCACCTCGCTCGGTGCCGACGCAGAGCTCGACCAGGTGATCTACGACGGATCCTCGTTCGGGACGGCGACCTTCTCGGGTAGCGACGAGGAGGCGGACTACCTTGGCCTGCCGGGGCTGCTCGATGCCGACCAGATGCGGGCCCTGCTGCGTGAGCGTCAGGCCGGTCAGCTGGACAAGGGGGCAAGGGAGCCGGCGCCGGTCCAGGCGCCCGCCGCGGTGGCCGACCGGGTCTCGTCCGCGAGCAAGCTGGCGGAGCTGCGCAAGGAGCTCAACGGGCTCGTCGCGATGCAGCACCATCGGACCGGCAAGCCGCACGGGTGGATCCACGGTGAGCTGCGTCGGGTCTGCGGCGGTCCGCCGACGGCGATCGCCACGGTCGAGCAGCTCACCGAACGGATCGCGATGCTCCGCCAGTGGTGAGACGGCAACGCTGAAAACCGGACAGAGCCCGCACCGGGAGGTGCGGGCTCTGTGCTGACTGGGGTGCCCCGAACGGGCGCCCGGTTTGGCTGACGGCCTAGATCGTCGCCTCATCGAGTACGGCATCGGAGACGATGGTGGCGTTCATCGCGCGGAGTCGATCCTCGTGCTCATTGGCGTGGTGCTGGCAGAAGAGAAGTTCTCCACCAGTCGAGAGGACCGCGCGCACGCGGGCTCCCGCACCACACCGGTCGCACCGGTCGGCAGCGGTCAATGGGGGGCTGGTCAGTGTTCCGGGCATGACTCCTCCGTACTGGCGTTCGGCCGAAGCCGGGTGCCTGGGGCCTGGTCCGCCGCACCGGGATGGCGCGGTGAATCCACTCTGTCAGACGTTTGGGCTTCAGGAGTTGTTCCCGTCGGCGTTTCTTTGTGGTTTCACTAACAGGGAACACGGGCCTCGCGCGTGACGTAGATCACTGCCGGGGTGCCCGGATAGCCTGCGGGGGTGACTCATCCGGACAGCACCCTGGTACACATCTGCACCGCCGAACAGTGGCGGCAGGCGCAGCGGGCGGGGGCGCGGCTGCCCGAGACCTATGACGCCGACGGGTTCGTGCACCTCTCGAGCATCGAACAGGTGCACCTGCCTGCCAACCGGCTGTTCGCTGGCCGCACCGATCTCGTGCTGTTGTACCTGGACCGGGAGCGACTCGGGGCCGAGGTCCGCTGGGAACCGGGCGTGCCGACGGACCCGGAGTCGATGCGGTTCCCGCATCTGTACGGGCCGCTCCCGGCGGTGGCGATCATCGGGGTGCGCGCGTATCGACCCGGTCCCGACGGCAGGTTCGGGACGCAGGAGGACTCAGGACGCGGGGAGTTCCCTGGCGATGATCGCGGCCTGGACGCGTGAGCTGACACCGAGCTTGGTGAGCACCCGGGACACATGGGTCTTGACGGTGGTCTCCCCGATGAACAGGCGCCCGGCGATCTGCTGGTTCGTCAGACCGTCGCCCAGACAATCGAGCACCTCCCGCTCTCGGTCGGTGAGGTCCTCGAGGCCCGCGGGCCGGGGCGCCGGGGTCGGCGGGACCGCCGCGAAGGCGTCGATCAGGGTGCGCGTCACCTGTGGGGCCAGCACGCCGTCCCCGGCGGCGACCGCGCGGACGGCCGCCGTCAACTCCGCGGCCGTCGCCGATTTCAACAGGAACCCGGAGGCGCCCGCCTGCAGCGCCCCGAACACGTACTCGTCGATGTCGAAGGTGGTCAGCACCAGAACATGGGCCAGGCCGGCCGCGGTGATCTCCCGAGTCGCCGCGATGCCGTCGGTGCCGGGCATCCGGATGTCCATCAGCACCACGTCGGGCCGCAACGCGCGGGCCTGGCCGAGCGCCACCTCGCCGTCGGCGGCCTCGCCGACCACCTCGATGTCATCGGCGGACCCGAGGATCATCGACAACCCGGACCGGATCGCGGCGTGGTCGTCGGCGACCACCACCCGGATCATGCGCCCGCCGCCGGTCCGTCGACCGGGATGGACACCGCGACCCGCCAGCCGTCGGGGGCAGGTCCCGCGCTGAACCGGCCACCGAGCAGCTCGGTGCGCTCGCGCATGTTGGTGAGCCCGGTGCGTTGGCGTGGCGGATCCGACGGGAACCCTCGCGGTGGAAGCGGATTGCTGACCGTCATCAGCAACTGCCCGGACTGCGACCGAAGGGTGAGCTCGACCGGATGGCCCGGTGCGTGCTTGATGGCATTGGTGAGGGCCTCCTGGGCGATCCGATAGGCGGTGTGGTCCACGGCGGTGGGGAGCTGGCCGGGTGCGAGGTCGTCGAGCACCGCGACCTCGGTGCCCGCGGCCTGTGCGGAGTCGACCAGCTTGGCGAGCTGGCGGAGACGGCCAGGCGCCGCCGCCTCGTCGACGATGTCCGTCCGGAGCAGGCCGATCATCGAGCGCATCTCCTCGAGCGCGTCGATGCTGTTGCCGCGCACCGATTCCAGGATCCGGAGCAGGCGCTCGTCGGACTCCTGGCCGGTGATGCCGAGGGCGGCCTCGGACTGGATGGCGATCGCGGACAGGTGGCCCGCGATGACGTCGTGCAGATCCCGGGCCATCCGATTCCGCTCGTCCGCGATCGCCGCCTGCCGATCCAGGGCCGCGATGGTGGTCAGCGCCTCGGCTCGGGCACGCTCGGAGTCGGCGACGTCCTTGTGCAGCCGCACCGCGCGCCCCCACCACAGCGGGGTGCCGACGAACGCGAAGGCCGCGATCGTGCCGATCACCAACGGCTGCCAGCTCCTGGTGAGGACCAGCACGATGGCCAGGCACACGGTCGTGCCCGCCGCTGCCACGCCGACCATGGCGCGGGACTGCCTGGCGGTGCCGTACAGCACGACCGCGTACACGAGGTCGGAAAAGACCAGCCAGATCGGCAGGGTCGGCCCGAGCGCGAAATCGATGCCGAGGGGGATCGTGGCGAGCCAGATCGCCAGTACCGGGCGGTCCCGCCGGAACACGGCCGCACCGCAGATCGCGGCCAGCAGCGCCAGTCTGATCGGGACGGGGACCCCGGCGGAGATCGGCGCGAGCGAGTACAGGGCGGTCGAGTAGAGCACGGTGCCCGCGGCGAACGCGAGGAGCGCGATCAGGGCACTCTGCGCGAATGAGGACAGGGCGGTCCAACGTGACACGCCATCATCACAGCACACCGAGAACCCCGTGACGTCCTCCCAAGGGAGGACGCCGGATCCGGCGTACGGGCGATGTCGCGGCGGTGTCGCGCTGGTGATGATCGTCTGCATGGAGATGGCACTCGTGCTCGGGCTCGTCGCGCTCGCTCTGGTGGACAGCACCAGCCTGGGGACGCTGGTGATCCCGCTGTGGCTGTTGATGTCCCCGGAGCGGCCGCCGGTGCGCCGGATGGTCGCGTACCTGGGCGCGATCGCGGGCTTCTACTTCGCGGTGGGGGTGCTGGTCCTGCTGACGGCGTCGACCGGAATCGCCGCGGCAGGGTCTGTGCTGCGCGGACCCGTCGCGCTCGGTGTGCAGTTGGCGCTCGGTGCCGGCCTGTTCGCCATCAGCTGGCGATTCGACTCCAGGGCGAAGGCCGGCGGTGGCGATGGCGGTCGGGTGACCCGGTGGCGGGCAAGGGCTCTGGATGCGCAGTCCTCCGGATCAGGCGTCGCGGTCCTGGCGATGAGCGCGGGCGCCCTCGAACTGGTCACGATGCTGCCGTACCTCGCGGCGATCGGGTTGATGATCTCGAGTGGGCTGTCCCCAGCGGTCTCGGCGGGGCTGCTGGCCGGCTATTGCGTCGTGATGGTGCTCCCCGCCTGCCTGCTGATCCTCGCCAGGACCGTGGCGCACACGCGGGTCGAGCCCTGGCTGGCGCGCGCGGACGGCTTCCTGTCCAGACATGCGGACAGTGCACTGGGCTGGGTGCTCGGCATCGCGGGATTCCTGATCGCCCGCGATGCCGCCGTCCAGCTCTTCTTTCGCTGATCACCTGCGAATATCGCGCGTCGCGGCACCGATCCCGCGCGCGGCGCTACCGTTGAGTCATGAACGTGGAAGTGACTCCCCTTCCTGGGATCGGCATCCGGAAGGATTTCGAGCTGTCGACCGGCAGGCGCATCGGCGTGGTCACCCATCGGGACGGCGGGACGGACCTCATCGTCTCGAAGAAGGACGATCCCGATGCCTGTGCCGCCTCGGTGCCGCTGACCGACGAGGAGGCCGCTGTACTGGGCAATCTGCTCGGCGCCCCGCAGCTGGTCTCGCAGTTGCGGGAGGAACACCGTGACCTGCCGGGGATCAACACCCGGCAACTGCCGATCACCGAGGACTCGCCCTTCGACGGCCGGACGCTGGGGGAGACCGCGATGCGAACCAGGACCGGGGTCTCGGTGGTGGCGGTGATGCGGGCCGGACAGGTGTACCCGTCGCCGAATCCGGATTTCAACCTCACCGAGGGAGACCTCTTGGTCGCAGTGGGTACCTCGGACGGGCTCGACGGTGCGGCCAAGATCCTGCACCACGGATGAGCTCCGGCGAAGACCAAGACAACCGGATGAGCTCCGGCAACCACCCGGGGCACCATGACTAGCACCGCGCTCTCGCTGATCCAGCTCGGCGCGGTGTTCTTCGCGTTGGGTGTCCTCGGGCGCCTGGCGGGCCGAATCGGGATGTCGCCGATCCCGCTCTATCTGGTTGGTGGCCTCTGCTTCGGCGAGGGTGGGTTCTTCACGCTCGACGGCATCGGCGACTTCGGGCACCTCGCCGGTGAGATCGGCGTGGTCCTGCTGCTCCTGCTGCTCGGCCTCGAGTACACCGCGAGCGAGCTGGTCACCGGGCTGCGCAAGTCGTGGATGGCGGGTGCGGTGGACATCGTGCTCAACGCGGTGCCGGGCGTGATCGTCGCGTTCATGCTCGGGTGGGGGCCGGTCGGTGCCCTCGTGATGGGCGGCGTCACCTACATCTCGTCCTCGGGCATCATCGCGAAGGTCCTCAGCGACCTGGGCAGGCTCGGCAACCGCGAAACCCCTGTCGTGCTGGCGATCCTCGTGTTCGAGGACCTGACCATGGCCGTCTACCTGCCGATCCTGACGGCGATCCTGGCCGGGGTCGGCTTCTTCGGCGGCCTGCAGGCGCTGGCGATCTCGTTGTGCGTGGTCACCCTGGTGCTGGTGATCGCGCTGCGCTACGGCCACTACGTGTCGGCGATCGTCGACAGCAAGGACAAGGAGGTCTTCCTCCTCAAGCTGCTGGGCGCGGCACTGTTGGTCGCCGGGATCGCCTCGGCGATGCAGGTGTCGGCCGCGGTCGGGGCGTTCCTGCTCGGCATCGCGATCTCCGGGTCCACCGCCCGCAACGCGGCGAAGGTGCTCGAGCCCCTCCGGGACCTGTTCGCGGCGATGTTCTTCGTGGTGTTCGGCCTTAACACCGATCCGGGCACCATTCCGCCTGTCCTCGGTTGGGCGGTCCTGCTGGCGGTGGCGACGACCGCGACCAAGATCGCGACGGGATGGTGGGCCGCCCGCAGGCAGGGCGTCGCCGTGATGGGCCGGGCGAGGGCGGGCGCCGCCCTGGTCGCCCGCGGCGAGTTCTCGATCGTCATCGCGGGCCTCGCGGTGGCGGCGGGCGCGGTCGAGGGCGAGCTCGCGGCGCTGGCGACCGCGTACGTGCTGCTGATGGCGATCCTCGGCCCGGTTGCGGCGCGGGTGGTCGAGCCACTCGTCAGTGCGTTGCGGCGGCCGCAGAAGCCGTCAGGGGAGTCGAGCGACCCCTACCTCACGACCTGACGTCGTCCGCCGGGCTCACCGCTTGTGCCGCGCGTTGCGGAACCGCTCGACGACGTCGCCGACCTTCGCGACCTCGTCCTGGCAGCACGGGCAACGGAGCGTCACGGTGCCGTCGAGCGTCTCCACCCAGTGCGGCTCGGTGTCGTCGCCGGGGACGAAGAGGTAGCGGCCGATGCCGAGTTCGGGGTTGTAGAGG
This sequence comes from Rhodococcus sp. PvR099, assembly GCF_017833315.1. NCBI lineage: Bacteria > Bacillati > Actinomycetota > Actinomycetes > Mycobacteriales > Nocardiaceae > Rhodococcus > Rhodococcus sp. PvR099. Next base: position 616,765 of record NZ_JAFIBV010000001.1, read on the forward strand.
TTGTGGAAGATCTGCAGCCTCAGGCTGCCGTGGGCGCAGCGGTCCTTCGCGACCGTGAGCGCCCGCACCACCCGATCGGGCAACGCCATGATGCGATCGGCGATCTCCCGCGTGTTGCCGAACACCACCGTGTCCGGGTGGTCGTGCCGCCGGTCTTCGGTCGTCATCTCGGGTCACCTCGCGATCCAGTCTAGGTCGGTCTAGGCCTCCGGCGGGAACCACGGCGCAGGCGGGCCGTGCGGCGCCCCGGAGGTCGGCGCATACGGCAGCCCGTGCAGCTCGACGCCATCGATCTGATCCCGGAACCGCGGCGGCACCGCCGATCGGTCCTCCTCGGCGAACGCCACCATCTGGTGGCCGAGGACGTCCGGCGAGCGCGGCACGTGCTTGTCCTGCCACCAGAACTCGAACACGGCGCGGTCGCGGTCGAGGTCGATGATCCCGTAGCCGTGGTCGACCCACTCGACGAACTGGGCGTTGCGGTTGAGCGTGAGGATCGAAGCCTCGGCGGCGCGCGCGATCTCGGTGGACTCCGCCGGCCCGAGGCCGGTGGCGCCGCGGATCATGTCGTCGGCGCCGCCGCGTCCCATCGAGGTGGGGGCGAACTCGACACCGACGGACAGGCCTCGGACGTCGGCGGGGTCGTCCGCGCCTGTGGGCACCGGGCCACCGTTGCCGGTGCTCATCCGCAGCGCCCCGGCGCCGTGGTTATGCGGTTCGGCACCGTTACGGGTGTTGCGGCCGGGTATCCCCGAGAGATACCCGTCGCCGAGGTACTCCGTGGAGATCACGTCGGATGCGAAATTCCCGTGCGCGTCGCCGGTCACCATGACGTTCCGCCAGATCCGCTCGCCGCGTGCGCCCCTGAGGTGGTCGACGATCGCCTCGCGCTCGGCGGCGTACTTGCCCCAGCGGCCGATGCCGAGCTTCGGCATCTTCACCCCCTGCACGACCTCCGGGATGTCGGTCGGAGCGAACCACCCCTGGTTCCCGATGACCCGCCACCGGGTATTCCGGTGCGACGAGTCGGTGAGCGTGGCCGTGAGCCACTCGTACTGCCGCCGACCGAGGAGGCTCCGCTGCCCGGGGGGCAGATGCGAGGAGTCGGCAGTTTGCCCGCGCACGTCGCGCAACTCGGCGTCGATCCCGACGATGTCGACGAGGTCGCCGTAACGCAGCGTCCGGTAGACGAGCAACGGGTCCTCCGGTGTGGGATAGGAGCCGTCGTCGACGAGCACGAACTCGCCGCTGCCGTCGGCGCGCACGGGCCGGGTCGGAGTCCACTCGTGGAACGCGCGCACCGTGTCGGAGAGGGTCGTGGTCGCCGACGCCGGGTCGGTCAAGGGCGCGTTCACCTCGTTGCCGTAGGCGACGTCGATGTCGTGGTTGTCCCACACGATCATCCACGGGTGCTGCTGGTGGGCCCGGATGAACTGGGGGTCCGAGCGCCACAGCGCGTACCGCCTGCGCACCTCGGCGAGGTCGAGCCAATCCCGGTTGTCCGGGTGGTCCATGTCGGCGAAGCCGACGCGCGAGCGCACCAGCTCGTCCTTGTCGGGGAAGTCGTAGATGTAGTCGCCCACGTGCAGCACGAGATCGAGGTCGTCCCTGGCGGCGATGTGCTCGAACCCGCTCCAGTACGAAGACCAGTAGGAGCTGCACGACATCGCGGCGATGCGCACCCGGTCGACGGCGGCACCCGGGGCAGGCGCCGTGCGCGTTCGCCCGGTGATCGAGTGGGCGCCGGAATGCGTGAAGCGGTAGTAGTACGTCGCGGCCGGGGCCAGGCCGGTGACGTCGACCTTCACCGTGAAGTCGTGCTCCGCCACCGGGGTCTGCTCACCGGAGCGGACGAGGGCCGTCACGGCTGGGTCGGTGGCCACCTCCCACCGCACGGGGCCGGGGGCGCCGGCCACGCGCTCGGGCATGAGACGGGTCCAGAGGATGACGCGGTCGGGCAGCGGGTCGCCGCTGGCGACGCCGTTGGCGAACGGTCCGGGGCAGCACGTGGGGTAGTCGACACGGGCGGCATCGGCGGACGGCGCCGCGGCGGCCGCGGACGGGGCGTGTCGGAGACCGGCGACCGCGAAGCCGCCGAGGGCGGAGCCGCGCAGGAACGTGCGGCGGGAGGGGCCGCGCGGGGAGGTCGGGGCGAGAGGGGACTGCTCACTCATCCGGCAAGTTTCGCCCACCGCGGGGCGTGCACGGTGGGGATCCGATGACGGCCCGGCGTGTGCCGGGTGAACTGTCGGTGGACACACGAATGCCCCGCCACCTTCGAGGTGACGGGGCATTCGTCGTCTGGTCGGGACCGACTAGTCCAGGTAGTCCCGGAGCACCTGCGAACGCGACGGGTGCCGCAGCTTCGACATCGTCTTCGACTCGATCTGACGGATCCGCTCACGCGTCACGCCGTAGACCTGGCCGATCTCGTCGAGGGTGCGGGGCTGGCCGTCGGTCAGGCCGAAGCGCAGCCGGACCACGCCCGCCTCGCGCTCGGACAGCGTCTCGAGCACCGACTGCAGCTGATCCTGCAGCAGGGTGAACGACACCGCGTCGACGGCCACCACGGCCTCGGAGTCCTCGATGAAGTCGCCGAGCTGGCTGTCGCCCTCGTCGCCGATCGTCTGGTCGAGGGAGATGGGCTCACGCGCGTACTGCTGGATCTCCAGCACCTTCTCCGGCGTGATGTCCATTTCCTTGGCGAGCTCTTCTGGCGTGGGCTCGCGGCCCAGGTCCTGGAGCAGTTCGCGCTGGATGCGGCCGAGCTTGTTGATGACCTCGACCATGTGCACCGGGATGCGGATGGTGCGGGCCTGGTCGGCCATCGCGCGGGTGATGGCCTGGCGGATCCACCAGGTGGCGTACGTGGAGAACTTGTAGCCCTTGGTGTAGTCGAACTTCTCGACCGCGCGGATCAGGCCGAGGTTGCCCTCCTGGATCAGGTCGAGGAACGCCATGCCACGACCGGTGTAGCGCTTGGCCAGCGAGACGACCAGTCGCAGGTTGGCCTCGAGCAGGTGGTTCTTCGCGCGGTTGCCGTCGCGGCAGATCCAGTTCATGTCGCGGCGCTGCGCGACGGGGAGCTTCTCGCCCTTCTCGGCGTGCTCGGCCATCAACTGGGTGGCGTAGAGGCCGGCCTCGATGCGCTTGGCCAGCTCGACCTCCTCCTCGGCGTTGAGGAGGGCGACCTTGCCGATCTGCTTGAGGTAGGCGCGGACCGAGTCGGCGGAGGCGGTGAGCTCGGCGTCCTTGCGGGCTTGCCGGAGCGCCTCGGACTCCTCCTCGTCCCAGACGAAGTCCCCGGAGGCCTTGTCCTTGTCGGTCGGCTCCGCGGCTTCTTCCTCGTCCTCGCCGACGGCGACGACCTCGACCACCTCGTCGACGGCGAGGTCACCCTCGGGTACCTCGAGATCGGCCATGTCGGCTTCGTCGGGCGCGTCCTCGAGATCGACGCCGTCGGCCTTGCTGCTCGCCTTCTTGGCGGGGGACTTCTTCGCCGCGGCCTTCTTGGCCGGGGCCTTGGCTGCGGCCTTCTTGGCCGGGGCCTTCTTAGCAGCGGCCTTCTTGGCTGGAGCCTTCTTCGCCGCGGCCTTCTTCGCGGGGGCGGTGCCGTTGGTCGCCGCGGCGGACGCCGATTCGGTGCTCGGTTCAGCGGTCTGACTTGTATCGGAGGCGGCCACGTACGCCCTTTCGTGACGGTGTCGTGCGGCGTCACGCCAGAGTGATTTTCCGGCGGAGAGGTCAGTTGAGTTCGGCCGGCTGAGAGCCGGACGTGTCCATTGTAACTATCGCAACGGGGGTTACGACGCGATGCTGGTCTGCGCGGCGAGTGCGGCGCCCACGATGCCCGCCGTGTTCAGCAGCGCAGCGGGCACGACGGGGGTGCGATTGGTCAGCAACGGGATCCATTTCTCGCTCTTGCGGCTGATCCCGCCGCCCGCGATGAACAGGTCGGGCCAGAGCAGATCCTCGAACGTGCTGAGCACCCGGGAGACCTCCGCCGCCCACTGCTTGTAGGACAGATCCTTGGTCTCCTTCACCGAGGACGCGGCGCGGTGCTCGGCTTCCTTGCCGCCGACCTCCATATGCCCGAACTCGGTGTTGGGGAGCAGGACGCCCCGGTGCAGGATCGCGGATCCGATCCCGGTGCCGAACGTCAGCAGCACGACCACGCCGTCGACGTCCTTGCCCGCGCCGTAGGTGTCCTCGGCCACGCCCGCGGCGTCCGCGTCGTTGAGCACCGTGACGGGCCTGCCGCCGAGCGCCTGCCCGAACAGGGCCGCCGCGTCCGTTCCGATCCAGGACTTGTCGATGTTCGCCGCGGTCCGCGCGACCCCGCCGGTGACCACGGCGGGCAGCGTGATTCCGACCGCCCCGTCCCAGCCGGCCCGGGTGACGATCTCCGCGACGGTGTCCGCGATGGCCTCGGGGGTGGCGGGCTTCGGGGTCTCGATCTTGATCCGGTCGCCGATCAGCTCGCCGGTCTGCAGATCGACCAGGCCGCCCTTGACTCCGCTTCCGCCGACGTCGACGCCGAACCCGCGTCGGCTGCTGCCGTTGCTGTCGTCGGAGGGCAGGGCTGGGGTCGATTCAGTCATGGCGCAAACCCTAATCGTCGGGACGACGACGCGGGAGTGGGGAGATGAGGCACCATGGGGCGTGCCTTCTTTGCGGTCAGATGCTCCTGTCCCCACCACCCCCCAACATGACGCCACCGGCGGTCCTGACGATCCGCGCACGCTGCGCGACGTTGCGGTCCGGGTGGCCGTCGCCGCCGCCAGGCACGTGCGTGCCCGCCGCCCAGAGGTGTTCGCCGCGACGGGCGTCCTCGCGGAGGACAGCTCGGTCGCCACCAAGAGCCACCCGACCGATCCGGTCACCGTCGTGGACACCGAGACCGAGGAACTGATCCGCGGACTGCTCGCGGGCCTGCGCCCGGACGACGCCATCCTCGGTGAGGAGGGCGGGGGACAGGCCGAGCAGATCCGGGGCGTGCGCTGGGTGGTCGACCCCATCGACGGGACGGTGAACTTCTTGTACGGCATCCCCGCGTTTGCGGTGTCGGTCGCCGCGCAGATCGACGGTGTCTCCGTGGCGGGTGCGGTGGTGGACGTCCCGGCCGATGCGGTCTACTCGGCCGCCCTCGGCCACGGCGCGACGCTGCTCGAGGCGGACGGCACCGAGCACGCGCTGCGGTGTAACCCGGTGTCTGACGTGTCGGTGGCCCTGCTCGCGACGGGATTCGGCTACGGACGGGCCCGCAGGCAGGCGCAGGGCGCATTGATCGGGCGGGTGCTGCCCCAGGTGCGCGACATCCGACGGATCGGCTCCGCGGCCCTCGACCTGTGCATGGTGGCCTCGGGACGCGTCGATGCGCATTTCGAGCACGGGCTCAGCCCGTGGGACTGGGCGGCGGGAGCGCTGATAGCGAGCGAGGCTGGTGCCCGGGTCCGCACGCCCGCGCCGCATTCGATGAGCGCCGAAGGCGAGGTGGTGGTCGCGGCGGCCCCGGGGATCGCGGCGGAGTTGGACGAGGTCTTCGCCGAGGCGGGTGTGTTCGACCCGATCCCGGACTGAGCCGTCAGCAGCGAGCGGTGCGGGCGGCCTTGAGGAGGCTGATGTCGACCGGCGCTGCGGCCATGCCTCCTGGCGCGGGCTCCTTCAGTACGGCCAGCACCTCTTCGGCGTCGGTGTTCGGGCGCAGCTCGTTGAAGTAGGTGCCCAGCGCCAGGTCGACGGTGTCATCCTGGCGCTGGTCCTCGATCAGCTCCGCGCACGGCGCAACCAGCCACAGGGCACTGGCGGCGGCGAGACCGTTTGCGCCGAAACGGATCTGGCCGTGGCACTGCATGTTCTGGTCGACGTAGACGGGGTCGTTGCCGACCTGGACGTCGGGGGCGCTGGCGTAGCCGTACTCACTGAGCTGCGCGGCCACCTGTGCGGCCTGGCCGCGTTCGCCGTTGGCATTGAAGACGCGGACCCTGGTCGCCGCGAGGGTGGTGGGTTCCACGTCCATCAGCGTCGTCGGGTCCATTTTCTGGCCGAGCGGCTGCGGTGCGGGGTCGTTCGGGTCAGCGGACTGTGAGGCCGGCCTCGGGATGTTGCACGTCACCGCGGCGGAGACCTCCTCGTCCTTGGTGAGGATGCGAACCCACAGCACCGAGCCGAGCAGGGCGAGGATGCTGATCAGCACGACGACGGGCATGGCGCGCCGCCTGCGGAACGGACGGCCCTGCTCATCGGTGGAGTGACCCTGTGTGATCAGTGAAACCACGATTCGTCCCGACCTCTCCGCCGCGCCCGCCGATCGGCGCCATTGTGGCGCCGGTGCGCACCCACTCTAGAGTGCGGCGCCGGGATCGTCGTCGACGCGGTCGCGACTCGGAATGTCGCGGAAATGTCACGGTCGACCCGCCGTTTGTGTCGATTTTCAGACAGTTTCCGACGTGTGGTGAATGGCCCGCGACTTTTCTCCAGAGTTCGGCTATTGTCTGGCGGCCGCAGTCGTACACGACAGGCGTTTGGAGGACCGGACGGAAGGGTCAAATGTGGTGCAGATCATATTACCTGCGCTAACTTTTGGGCACTATTCGGCGCCCCCGAGCGTTATGCAGCCACACGGGTTGATTCGTGTATTCGGCTGTGGTGTGTGGCCGGGGGAATCGATGACGAGAGAAGACGAGGGGAAGACGAGATGGCAACCGACTACGACGCACCGAGGCGTTCGGAATCCGACGAGGTTTCGGAGGATTCGCTCGAAGAGTTGAAGGCCCGGCGCAATGAGGCGCAGTCCGCGGTCGTCGACGTCGACGAGTCGGACACCGCGGAGTCGTTCGAGCTGCCCGGAGCAGATCTGTCCGGCGAGGAACTGTCGGTCCGGGTCGTTCCGAAGCAGGCCGATGAGTTCACGTGTTCGAGCTGCTTCCTGGTGCATCACCGGAGCAGGCTCGCCAGCGACGCCGGTGGCGTGCTCATCTGCATGGATTGCGCAGCCTGACAGCGCTACTGAGGTAGTGGATCCGACCGGGGCACCGAGTTGCCCCGGCCTGGTATCAAAAGTCGTGCCCGGCCTGTTCGCAGGCCGGGCACAGTGGTTTCCGGGGCACCCGGACCCGTCAGGGAGTCAGTAGTGCTGCCAGCTCGGCGGGCCTGCGGGTGCTGACCAGCCAGTACGGGGTGGGATCCTCCGGATCGTCGAGAACGATCAGGACCATCGTCTTGATCCAGGTCCGGTGCTGCACATAGGCGGCTGGGTCCAGCTGCCTGCCCAGCGCCGCCGACTTGGCGGTGGCGGGAACCACCGCGACCCGGGAGATCACGTCCAGCGGCAGGTTCGCCCGGCCGACGCGCAGTTCACCGCGGCCAGGGCCGTCGGCGACCTCGATCCGGAGCCGGCTCAACCAGAGCAGGACCCACACCGGGAAGGGCAGCAGCAGCACGTACGGCAACCAGGCCAGCAGGCCGGGGTTGCCCATGTGAACCTCCGCGGCGAGCAGACCGGCGACGGCGAGGCCGGCGGCCCACCACCACAGCGGTACCCACAGTCGCTCCGAGTAGATCGGTGCGGTGGGGTCGGTCTTGCCACCGGTGGCGGCGGTCGAGGCAGGTTGAGGGTTCTCGGGCACGTATCCAGAGTAGTCTCGGTGCGCGTGAGCGATCTTCCAGCCATCGAGCTGCTGCGCCTTGATCCCGACATGCCGATCCCACAGCGTGCCCACGCGGGCGACGCGGGTGTCGACCTCTGTTCCACAGTCGACGTGACCATCGAGCCGGGGGAGCGGACCCTGGTGGGGACCGGAATCGCCGTCGCGCTCCCGGTCGGCACCGTCGGGCTGATCCACCCCAGGTCGGGACTGGCGGCCAAGTCCGGTCTGTCCGTGGTGAACACGCCGGGGACGGTCGACGCGGGATACCGCGGGGAGATCAAGGTGTGTCTGATCAATCACGATCCGCGCACGCCCATTGCGATCACTCGCGGTGACCGGATCGCTCAGCTGCTGGTGCAGCGGGTGGAGTTGGTCTCGTTCGTGGAGGTCGAGTCGCTCGACGAGACGACGCGGGGCGCGGGTGGATACGGATCCAGTGGTGGACATGCCAGCCTGCACGCGGTGTCGGCACTCCCCGAGGAAGGGGCACGATGATTTTCGGACGCAAGAAGAAGGCCGTGGACGAGGACCTCGATCAGTTCGAGGACCTCCGCGACGACGTCGACGCGCAGGCCGAGGGCGACGAGTTCGAGGTCGACGAGTTCGATGTCGAGGAGCGGCCCGAGGGCGGGCCGTACGACCGGGACGAACTCGACGACCCGGAGGGTGCCGCGCAATCGCGGCTCGACCTCGGGTCGGTGCAGGTCCCGCTGCCCGAGGGCGGACAGATCCAGGTGGAGATGGCCCAGGACGGCACCCCGCAGGCGGTGCACCTGGTGACCGAGCACGGTCGGGTCACGATCGCCGCGTACGCCGCGCCGAAGTCGCCGGGACAGTGGCGCGAGGTCGCGGGCGACCTGGCCGAGTCGCTGCGTGCCGATCAGGCGGAGATCAGTGTGCAGACCGGTCCATGGGGTCGCGAGTTGCACGCGGTCACCCCGAACGCCGACCTGCGCTTCATCGGCGTCGACGGCCCGCGCTGGATGATCCGGTGCGTGGTGGCCGGCCCGGTCGGATCGGCCGGCCTCGAGGCGCCGCTGACCGCGATCGCCAGGGAGATCCTCGCCGGCACGGTGGTCAACCGCGGCGCCGAGCCGTACCCGGTGCGTACGCCCCTCCCGGTCGTGCTCCCGCAGATGCTGGCCGAGCAGCTGATCGCGGCCCAGCAGCAGCAGATGCAGGCGCAGCAGCAGGCCGCGCAGGCCGAGCAGACAACCGAGGTCCAGCAGGCCGCCGTCGCCGAGGCCGCGGCCGCCGCCGAGGCAGCAGCGGCCGCCGCCCAGGATCACACCGTGCCGCCGGAGGAGCGTCCCGGCGGCTCTGGGTCGGCGATGCAGCAGCTGCGTCGCTGATCCGGCCCGCGGCCGATCAGGGCGAGGTCAGGGCTGCCAGACAGGACCGGCCGAGGATGCCGGCGTCGGCGCCGATCTCGTCGAGGGTGACGGTGGCCAGCGTGGCCGACCGGAGCACCGTCACCCATCGCCGGGCGACGGCGATGGGGTGCACCGGGTCGTCGGTGGCGGCGCAGATGCCCACCGGCACCGTGATCCCTGCGAGGTGTTCCTCGACGAGGCCGTGGTAGGCCGCGGCCTCCTCGAGGGCATTGGGCAGGTGCGGCCACTGCGATCGCCATGACCGCTCGAGTTCACCGCCGAGCCACGCCGGGCTGGTCTCGATCATCGCGCTGGTCACCGCGTCGAGGCCGTCCGCGCGGAGCATGCGCGCGGTCATCGTCGCGCTCAGCGCCGCTGGGGCCTCGGCCGGGTCGCCGATCCAGGCGGGCAGCGCCGCGAGCACCCCGGCCGCACGGGACTCGTTGCGAGCGGCCCACTGTGCCGCCACCGCGGCACCGATCGACACGCCGCCGACGAGGATCCGCCCATACCGGTCCGCGGCCGCGTCCATCGCCTCGAGGTAGCTCTCGACCACCCGCCGCGGGTCGGGTTCCACGGCGATGATCTCCACCCCGACCTGCGTCAACGCGCCCGAGAACGCCTTTTCTGCGAAGTGTGCGTCTGACCCGGTTCCCGGCAGCACCACCGCCGCCTGCGGCCATGTCATCTCCTGCATCCGTCGATGGTCGCACCGAGGCCGGGGGCGGGTGCCATACGGGTGCTGTCGGGGCCGCGAACGGGCTATCCGCCCGGTGGCCGGGACACTCCTCACAGTCGTGTGGTTCCCGGTTCGGGATGGGTCTACAGTGGCGATCACACAGACCTACAAGCGGGGCGACAGTCGCACCGCACCTGCTCCAGGAGCGCGCTATGGCACTCGCGGCCACAGGCTATTTTCGTCGGCTGACCCGCCGGCTCACCGAGGACCTCGATCAACTCGATGCAGAGGCAATGGTGGAATCGTCGCAGGCATCGGGCGCACAGCGCGCCTGCGACTGTAGTCGCGGTGAGGAGGTCACCATGCTCGGGCGGCTGCGCAGCGTCGAGACATGTCCCAAGGCCTCGACCGCGAACATGGAGGCCGAGTTCTTCGACGGAACCGACGCCGTGACGCTGGTGTGGATCGGCAGGCGCCGGATCGCGGGGATCGAGCCGGGCAAGACCCTGCTCGTCCGCGGACGCGTCGGTGAGCGCAACGGCCAGAAGGTGATCTACAACCCGTACTACGAGCTTCGAGGGGATTCGTAGTCATCGCCGGTACATGTGGCAGTCTCGTCGGGTGACCGACAGGCAGCAGCAGTCCGTACTCGAACAGCTCGGTGGAGTCAGTGGGCTGGTCTACTCGACCCTGCCGGTCCTGGTCTTCGTCCCGATCAACAGCTTCTGGGGCCTCACCGCGGCCATCTGGGCCGCCCTGGGTGTGGCGGCCGCAATCCTCGTGTGGCGGGTGATCGCGAAGGGCGCCATCCAGCCCGCGATCTCGGGCTTCCTGGGCGTCGGTATCTGCGCGTTCATCGCGTACCGGACCGGGGATGCCAAGGGGTACTTCCTGTTCGGGATCTACACGAGCCTCGCCTACGCCGGGGTCTTCCTGCTCTCGATCGTGGTCCGGTGGCCGCTGGTCGGCGTCCTGTGGGGCTTCCTCAACGGTCATGGCAACTCGTGGCGGGGCAGCAAAGCCGCGGTCAGGGCCTACGACCTGGCCACCGCCGCGTGGGCGCTGGTGTTCGGGGCTCGCTATCTGGTCCAGTCTCAGCTCTACGACACCGATCACACCGGGTGGCTCGCGGTCACGCGTATCGCGATGGGCTGGCCGCTGACGGCGCTGGTCCTGGTGACGACGGTCTGGCTGGTCCGGCGCGCCGACCGTGCCGCCGAGGCCGTGGTGGAGGCAGGGCCCGACACCGAGACCGAGCCGGACGCCGTGGTGGAGTCGGAGGATCGCGGCGCCGAGCCGAATGGTGCGGGTGACGAGCGTTCCTAGCGAACGGCGCCCGGGTCACCGGTAATGGGTGCACCGCAATTGTGTGCGCCGTCGCATCGGTTGTGACCTTCCGCACGTTCCGTGAATTGCGTCCGCCGAAATTCACCGGTTCTCAAAATCGATGACCGCATTGCCCGATTCCGGACAATGCGGTCATCAAATTCAGTTACGTGACAATTCGGAACTTTTGTATCAGCGCTTGACGCCGACCGCCGCGCGGAGCTCGTCCTCGACCTCGACGGAGGCGACGAAGAGCAGCTCGTCGCCGCCCTCGATCGGGTCGTCCTGCTGCGGGACGATCACCCGGCCGCCCCGCAGGATGGTCACAAGGGCGGCGTCGCGGGGCAGCTGGATCTTGCGGACCGGCTTGCCTGCCAGTTCGGTGTCGTCGGGCAGGGTGATCTCCACCAGGTTCGCCTGACCCTGCCTGAAGGTCATCAAGCGGACCAGGTCGCCGACCGAGACGGCCTCCTCGACCAGCGAGGCGAGCATCCGCGGGGTGGACACGGCGACGTCCACGCCCCACGAGTCGTCGAAGAGCCATTCGTTGCGGGGGTCGTTCACCCGGGCGACGACGCGCCGCACTGCGAACTCGGTCTTGGCCAGGAGGCTGACCACGATGTTGACCTTGTCGTCGCCGGTCGCGGCGATCACGACGTCGTAGGACTCGAGTTCGGCGGACTCCAGAAGGGCCAGCTCGCAGGCATCGGCGTGAACCCACACGGCGTCCGGGATCGCCTCGGGGTCGACGTGTTCGAGATTGCGCTCGAGCAGCATCACGTGGTGGTCGCCTCGGATCAGCTCGCGCGCGATCGATCGGCCGACCGCGCCTGCTCCGGCGATTGCGACTCTCATCGGGTCCATCCGTTCGGGTCTGTGGTCGAATCGTGCGCCGCGGTCGGCGACGCCTGAGGGACGGTGTTCATCAGGAGTCCGCGGGTGGCGGGGTTGCGGCCAGCGCGACCGCCTCGGCCACGGTCCCGGAGACCGCGGCGACATAGACCTGGTCGTCGGCCTGGATCATCGTGCGGCGGTCGGGGAGCACCCCGGTGCCGAAACGGATGAGGAAGGCGACCCTGGACCCGGTGTGCTCCTCGAGCTCGGTGACCTGGTGGCCGACCCAGTCCTCGTGCAGATCGAGTTCCGCGACCGCGACGGTGCCGGAGGGATCGCGCCACTTGGTGGTGTGACTCTCGCGGGTGAGATGGTGCAGGAAGCGGTCGGTGGTCCACGGCACCGTGGCCACGGTCGGGATGCCGAGGCGTTCGTACACGGCCGCGCGCTTGGCGTCGTAGATCCGCGCGACGACCCGGCTCACGCCGAAGTTCTCCCTGGCCACCCTGGCGGAGATGATGTTCGAGTTGTCGCCGGAGGAGACCGCCGCGAATGCCTCGGCCCGTTCGATGCCCGCCTTGAGCAGGACATCGCGGTCGAATCCCATGCCGACGATGCGGTGCCCGGTGAATCCGGGGTCAAGGCGTCGGAACGCGTCGGGGTCGCGGTCGATGATCGCGACCTCGTGGCCGATCCGGTTCAGCCCGGCCGCGAGGGCCGATCCGACCCGGCCGCACCCCATCACGACTACGTACACCGCTTGCCTCCGCTCGTCGGCGTTCCGACGCTGTGCCGCGGTCGCCGCGGCGGCGGCAACCATCGATTCGAACGGTACCGTCCCCGGTTCCGTGCCGTCCGCGCACATCGCGATTTGGCGAAGTGGGCGGCGGATGGCACTGGATCGGTTCGGACGGATTACGCTTTGCCGGTGTCAAAGCTCTCGACCGCTGCCAAGCGGCTGCTGGTAGGTAGACCGTTCCGCAGCGACAAGCTGGGGCACACACTGCTACCCAAGCGAATCGCCCTGCCGGTCTTCGCCTCCGATGCGATGTCCTCGGTCGCCTATGCGCCGGAGGAGATCTTCCTCGTCCTGTCCGTGGCGGGTATCTCCGCGTACATGTACACGCCCTGGATCGGCCTGGCCGTTTGCGCGGTGATGGCGGTCGTGGTGGCCAGCTACCGACAGAACGTGCACGCCTACCCCTCGGGCGGCGGCGACTACGAGGTGGCGACCACGAATCTCGGGCCGACGGCCGGCCTGACGGTCGGTAGCGCGCTGATGGTCGATTACGTGCTCACCGTGGCCGTCTCGATCTCCTCGGCCGCATCGAACATCGGTTCCGCGGTACCGTTCGTCGCCACGCACAAGGTGCTCTTCGCGGTCGCCGCCATCGTGATCCTGACCGCGATCAATCTGCGTGGTATCCGAGAGTCCGGGACCGCGTTCGCCATTCCCACCTACGCGTTCATCGTCGGCATGTTCCTGATGCTCGGGTGGGGGCTTTTCCGGATCTTCGTGCTCGGCGACGACGTCAAGGCCGAGTCGGCGGGCTTCGACCTGCACGCCGAGAACACTCAGCTCTACGGTGTCGCGTTCGCCTTCCTCATCGCCCGCGCGTTCTCGTCGGGTTGTGCGGCGCTGACCGGTGTCGAGGCGATCAGCAACGGGGTGCCGGCCTTCCAGAAGCCCAAGTCCCGCAATGCGGCCACCACGCTGTTCCTGCTCGGCGCGATCGCGATCGTGCTCCTGATGGGCATCATCACGCTGGCCCAGAAGATCGGGATCGTGTACGCGCACGACCCGGCCACGCAGCTCACCGGAGCGCCGGAGGGTTATCAGCAGAAGACGCTGATCGCACAGATCGCCGAGGCCGTCTTCTCCGGTTTCCCGATCGGCTTCTACTTCATCGCTATCGTCACGGCGCTGATCCTGGTGCTCGCGGCGAACACCGCCTTCAACGGATTCCCGGTGCTCGGCTCGATCCTCGCGCAGGACCGCTACCTGCCCCGGCAGCTGCACACGCGCGGCGACCGGTTGGCCTTCAGCAACGGCATCCTGTTCCTGTCCGGCGCCGCGATCGCCTTCGTCGTCTTCTTCGGGGCCGAGGTCACGAAGCTGATCCAGCTCTACATCGTGGGCGTGTTCGTCTCGTTCGTGCTGAGCCAGACGGGCATGATCAGGCACTGGACCCGGCACCTGAAGAGCGAGACCGACCCCGCGGCGCGGCGCCGCATGAAGCGCTCGCGGGTCATCAACTCCATCGGTCTCGCCATGACCGCAACCGTGCTGGTCATCGTGTTGCTCACCAAGTTCGCGGCAGGCGCCTGGATCGCGATCGTCGCCATGATCGCGATCTTTGTCGTGATGAAGTCGATCCGCAGGCACTACGACAGCGTCGCGGCAGAGCTGGACGAGCAGGAGTGGGACGGCGTGCTGCCGAGTCGGACCCATTCGATCGTGCTGGTGTCGAAGCTGCACATGCCGACGATGCGCGCCATCGCCTACGCCCGTGCCACCCGACCGGACACCCTGGAGGCGGTCACGGTGAACGTCGACGAGGCCGACACCCGGACTCTGGTCCGCGAGTGGCAGAACAGCGACATCACCGTGCCGCTCAAGGTGATCGAGTCGCCCTACCGCGAGATCACCAAGCCTGTCCTCGATTACGTCAGGCGGGTGCGACGCGATTCGCCCCGTGAGGTCGTGACGGTGTTCATCCCGGAGTACGTGGTGGGGCACTGGTGGGAGCAGATCCTGCACAACCAGAGTGCGCTGCGACTGAAGAGTCGCCTGCTGTTCCAGCCGGGCGTGATGGTGACGAGCGTGCCGTGGCAGCTCAGCTCCTCGGAGCGGGCCAAGCGCGAGCGCATCCAGGCGGTGCCCGGCGGCACCAGGCGTGGTTTCGACGCCCCAGAGGACGGCCGTCGATGAGCGAGAGCTGGTACGGCCGCAGCATCGAGGTTCGGCTCGGGAACCCGGGTCACGGCGGTTTCTGTGTCGCCAGGCACGAGGGCCGGGTGGTGTTCGTCCGGCACGGGTTGCCGGGTGAGCTCGTCCGGGCCGAGATCACCGAGGATCGCGGCGGCTCGTTCTGCCGCGCGGACGCGGTCGAGATCGTGGAGGCCTCAGCGGCGCGAGTGACGGCACGATGCCCGATCTCCGGGCCCGGCGGGGCCGGCTGCTGCGACTTCTCGCACGCCACCCCGGACGCCCAGCGCGCGATGAAATCGTCGGTGGTCGCCGAGCAGCTCCGCAGGATCGCAGGCGTCGAGCGGGAGGTCGAGGTCGAGGAGCTGCCCGGCACCGGAGACGGCACCGGGTGGCGAACAAGGCTCCGGCTCGCGGTCGACCCTGCGGGACGGGCCGGTTTCCATGGCTACCGCAGCTCCCAGGTGATCACTGACCTGCTGTGCCCGCAGCCGGTACTGGGCACGTACCAGGGCCTGGCCGAGCGTGACTGGCGACCGGGCGGCGAGATCCAGGTGACGGTCGACGGCGACGGAGCCCGGCACGTGGTGGAGATCGAGCCCGCGAAGGTCTCGAGCACCGGCCGCCGAAGTCCGGGCCGACGCGGTGCCACCGCGAGGCGCGCCGCACAGGCGGGTCCGCGCCGCGAGCATGTGGTGGAGGGCAGCGGCCGCGCCGTGGAGCGGGTCGGTGGGCGTTCGTGGGAGCTGTCGGCGACCGGCTTCTGGCAGGCGCATCGTGGTGCGGCACAGACTTATTCGACGGTGGTCGGGGAGTGGGCGGAGGCCGCTCACGGCTCGATCGCCTGGGATCTGTACGGCGGGGTCGGCGTGTTCGCCGCCGAGCTGGCCGACCAGGTGGGGCCGGACGGCGAGGTGGTGTCGGTCGAGTCGGGCCGCGGCGCGGTCGACGACGGCAGGCGCGCGCTGGCGGATCTCGGGCAGGTGCACCTGCGGGCGGCCCGGGTGGAGAAGGTGGTGGGGGAGTTGCCGGTTCCGGTGGGCACGGTGGTGCTCGACCCGCCGCGGTCCGGGGCGGGCCGTGAGGTCATCGACGCGCTCGCGACCGCGGGCCCGGGCCGGGTGATCCACATCGGCTGCGATCCGTCGGCATTCGGGCGCGATGTCGGGCTGTACCTCGCGCAGGGGTACCGGCTCGAGCAGGTGCGCGCCTTCGACGCCTTCCCGATGACCCATCACGTGGAGTGCCTCGCGCTGCTGGTGCGGTAGCGGTCGCTCCGCGCGGACCCTGGCAAGGCGTCACTTCATCGGCATCATGGGCATCTGCCAGCCCATCTGCTGCATCCAGGACATGAACATGTCCATCATTTCCTGCCACATCATGTGTCTCACCTCCGCTCCCGGTGGTGGTGATCCACTCGCACATGATCGTGTGCACCACCGATTCTACTGGGGCCACGGCGTCCGGAAGTGACTCAAGTCTCGTGGCAAATAAATTGCATGGGTAATGCAACCAATATATAGTTGCAGACTGCAAGCATCAATCACTCTGTTCAGGGGAGCCCATGGCCGTGCAGACCGCCACCGCGGAGGACCTCGTCGAGGAGGTCTTTCTCTTCGGGAGGGCGTTGCGCAATATTCTCGGCGGCGCCGACACGAGCGGACTTCCGCCTGCACTTCTCGGGGTGCTGCACGTGCTGGCCACCGTCGGCCAGTGCAGACAGATGGAGCTCGCCTCCAACCTGTGTGTCAGTCAGTCGTCGCTCAGTCGACAGATCGCGGATCTGGTGGATGCCGGGTTCGTCGAGCGGCACGCCGATCCGGAAGACGGGCGGGTCTCGCTCGTGCGGCTGTCGGAGTCCGGGACAGAGCTGCTGAGGGCGAACAGAGAACGCCGGGCCGAACGCCTACGCACCCTGTTGGGCGAATGGAGCGAGGAAGAGGCCCACG
The DNA here is from genome assembly GCF_017833315.1 of Rhodococcus sp. PvR099. NCBI lineage: Bacteria > Bacillati > Actinomycetota > Actinomycetes > Mycobacteriales > Nocardiaceae > Rhodococcus > Rhodococcus sp. PvR099. The sequence goes on from NZ_JAFIBV010000001.1 coordinate 633,504, forward strand.
AGGCCGTGACATCGCTCCGTCGACTCAAGCACACCTTCATGACCCCGCCGGTACGGAGAGCCGTGTCCGACGCCGTTTCTCAGAACCAGGGGAGAACACACCTATGACCGAAACCGAAAACAAGCCAAGCCACGCCGCCCCGCCGGGCGATGAGGTGCTGATGACTCACCGCGAGATCCTCGAGGTCCTCGCGGGGCTGCTCGCGGCGCTGTTCACCGCGCTGCTCAGCTCGACGATCGTCTCGACGGCCCTGCCCACGATCATCGGTGATCTCAACGGCAGCCAGACCCAGTTCGCCTGGGTCATCACCACGGCGCTGCTGGCCACCGCGGCGTCGACGCCGATCTGGGGCAAGCTCTCCGATCTCTACAACAAGAAGGTCCTGGTCCAGTCGGCGATCGTGATCTTCGTGGTCGGCTCGATCATCGCCGGCTTCGCTCCGAACGTGCCGGTCCTGTTGGGTGCCCGCGTGATCCAGGGCATCGGCATGGGCGGTCTGACCGCGCTCGTCGTCGCCATCATCGGCAGCATCATCCCGCCGCGCGATCGCGGCCGGTACTCCGGATACATGGGTGGGGTCATGGCGGTGTCGATGGCAGGCGGCCCAGTCCTCGGCGGCGTGATCGCCGACGGGCTCGGCTGGCGCTGGTGCTTCTTCGTCTGCGTCCCGCTCGCCGTGATCGCGCTCGTCCTGCTGCAGAAGACGCTGCACATCGAGACCGACCGCAAGGAGGGCGTCACCATCGACTGGCTCGGCGCGACCCTGCTGACGGCGGGCGTCTCGGTGCTGCTGATCTGGGTGTCCTTCGCGGGCAAGGCCACCTACTACGACTGGATCTCCGCCGAGTCGGCGGCGCTGGTGGGCGTCGGTGTCCTGCTGCTGATCGCCACCGTTTTCGTCGAGAGCAAGGCAACCTCGCCGATCATCCCGCTCAAGATCGTCACCGAGCGGACCACCGCACTCGCCATCATCTCCTCGGTCGCGGTCGGTGTCGGACTCTTCGGTGCCACCACGTTCCTCGGCCAGTACTTCCAGACCGCGCGCGGGCACACCCCGACCGAGGCCGGCCTGCTGACCATCCCGATGGTGTTCGGCATGCTGGTGGGCACCGTCGGCTCGGGCCAGCTGATCACCAAGTTCGGCAAGTGGAAGGGCTTCGTCGTCGCGGGCTCCATCCTGCAGCTCATCGGCTTCCTGCTGCTGAGCACGATCGACCACGAGACGCACATGTGGCTGATCGGGCTGATGATCGCCCTGCTCGGCCTCGGTACCGGCATGCTGATGCAGAACGTCGTCCTGGCGGTGCAGAACACGGTGAGCGTCCACAACATCGGTGCCGCCAGCAGTGTGGTCGCCTTCTTCCGGACCTTCGGCGGCGCGATCGGTGTCTCGGTGCTCGGCTCGGTGCTGGCCACCCGGGTCACCGACCTCACCGCGGAGGGATTCGCGAAGCTCGGCATCGACTCGCACACGCCCGGTGGCGGTGGCAACCTGAACCTGAAGGCGCTGCCCGCTCCCGTGCAGGACGTGATCCGGATGGCCTACGGCGACGCGACCGGTCGGATCTTCCTCATCGCGGCGGCCGTTGCGGTGGTCACCGTCATCGCGGTGATCTTCCTGCCGAACAAGCCGCTCCGCACCACGATCGACCTCAAGCCGTCCGTCGCGGACGTGGAGTACGAGAAGGTCTAGTCGGCCCGTCCGGGACACGACACAGTCCGGGACACGACACAACAGTGCGGCCCACCCGATCGGGTGGGCCGCACTGTTGCGTCGTGGCTCAGATGGCGGCCGGCTCAGGCCGCCCGGAACACGTCGGCATTGATGTATGCCGCCACCAGATCGTGGTACTCGCGTCGCGGGCGGTTGTCCGCGGGCAGGAAGCCGGCCAGCGGAGCCTGCGAGCGGAACTGGTCGAGGTTGAAGGCCTGCCCGCCGTTGGTCCGGCGGCCGATGACGACCACGCCCATGAGCGCGATCAATACCGAGGAAAGAACGAGGTAGGGGATCACGTCACCAGTGTCGCCGACCGACCCGCACCTTCCCAAACTCTGGGAACGAGATCTTCGGCACAGGTGATGCAGGTCACGGGCACTTTCGGGGGTTCAGATCAGGGTCCAGCGCACCCGCACCGTCGCCGACAGCTCGGTCTCGCCGCGTTCGATCGGCATGGCATCGGCGGACGCCTTCATCGCCCGCACCATCGGCCTCGGCATCGGCGGAGAATCGACGTCCTCGGAGACCTCGACGACCGTGCCGAGCTCGCGCCCCGACAGGCCCGCGTACTGTTTCGCCTTCGCGAGGGCGTCGGCGAAGGCCGCGTCCCTGGCCTGACCCAGCAGCCCGGCCTGGTCGGCGATCCCCAGCTCGAGACCGCCGAGCCGGACGTCGTCCCCGCCCGCGCCGACGCAGTCGGCGATGACCCGACCGGGGTCCGACAGATCGCGCAGCGTCACCGACAGCGCGGTACTGGCGATGTAGCCGACCACCTGCTGGCCCTGGTTCTCCTGCCACACGGTGTCCGCGTGCACGGACAGTCCCGTGGTGGAGACGTCGGTGGGGGACACCCCGGCCGCGCGGAGCGCCTCGGACACCGCCCGAGCCGCGTGCCCAGCCTGGTCGAACGCACTGGTCACCTCGGGCCTGCGCGCCTCCACGGACACCGTGATCCGCATGATATCGGGGGAGGCGGCCGCCGAGCCGTGGCCGAGGACGGTGACGGACGATGTCATCTGCGCGGTCACGACTTCCGGTTGTACAGGCGCATCGTGATGGGCCCGAAGATCAGGATGAAACCGGCACACCAGCCGAGCACGATGGCCAGATCGCCGAGCTCGACGGTGCCCGCCATCAATCCGCGGATCGCGGTCACCAACTTGCTGATCGGATTGACGTTCACGAAGGCCTGCAGCCAGCTCGGCATGGTGGACGGGTCGACGAAGATGTTGCTCGCGAACGTGAGCGGGAACAGGATGAACATCGACACGCCCATCACCGCCTGCTCGGTGCGCATCAGCATCGCGAACATCGTCCAGACCCACGACATGCTGAACGAGAACAGCAGCAGCAGCGCGATGGAGGCCACCACGCCGACGAACCCGCCCTGCGGCCGGAACCCGATGATCAGTCCGAGGACCATCACGATCACCGAGGCGATCGTGTAGCGGACCACATCGCCGAAGAGGGCACCGACCAGCGGCGCAGGCCGCCAGATCGGCAGGGACCGGAAGCGGTCGAAGACGCCCTTCTCGATGTCCTTGTTCAGTGTCAATCCGGTGTACATGGTGATCATGACGACCGTCTGGACCAGGATGCCCGGGATCAGGAACTGCACGTAGGCCTCGGTGGACCCGGCGAGTGCACCGCCGAACAGGTACGTGAACATCAGCGTGAACATGATCGGGAACATCGTCACGTCGAACAACTGCTCGGGCACGTGCTTGATCTTCAGCAGGGCCCGCCACCCGAAGGACAGCGACGTCGACAGCGCGTTCGGCCGTGCCGGCCGCGGCCCCGAGAGCTGCAGCACGTCGCTCACCGCCGGCGCAACCGACGGGGATTGCACGGAGGTCGATGTCATGATGTCGTCTCCTTCACGAATTCCTGGTCGTCTTCTGATTCGGCCGGCCGGCCGGTGAGCGCGAGGAACACCTCGTCGAGGCTGGGCTGTCCGAGCGCGAAGGTGGTCACCGAGATGCCCGCGTCGTCGAGTGCGGGCAGCGCGCGGGCGACCCGCTGCGGGTCCTCGATCCGCGCGGTCAGCGCCGCCGGATCGGATTCCCGCGTGATCTCGACGCCGAGGACGTCGCCGAGCAGGACGGCCGCGGCGTCCCGTTTCGTCTGATCCGCGACGCGCACGTGCAGGGCGCCGGACCCGACCGAGGCCTTGAGTTCGCCGGTGGTGCCCTCCGCGATCACCTTGCCGTGGTCGATCACCGCGACCCGGTCCGCGAGCTGATCGGCCTCGTCGAGGTACTGGGTGGTGAGCAGCACGGTGGTACCGCCCGCGACCAGGGCCCGGACGATCTCCCAGACCTGGTTGCGACTGCGCGGATCGAGTCCGGTGGTCGGTTCGTCGAGGAAGATCAGCTCCGGTGTGACGATGATGCTGGCCGCGATGTCCAGGCGCCTGCGCATCCCGCCGGAGAACGTCTTCACCTGGCGCGGTCCAGCCTCGACGAGGTCGAAGGCCGTCAGCAACTGTTCGGACCTGGCCTTGGCGGCGGACCTCGAGAAGCCGAACAACCGGGCCAGCAGCACCAGGTTCTCGGTTCCGGACAGGTCCTCGTCAAGCGAGGCGAACTGGCCGGTCAGTGCGACCTTGCTGCGGACGGTGTCCGCTTCCTTGGCGACGTCGTGGCCGAGCACCCTGGCGCTGCCGCCGTCGATCTCGAGCAGAGTCGCGAGCATCCGGATCGTGGTGGTCTTGCCGGCTCCATTGGGGCCGAGGACGCCGTACACGCCGCCGGAGGGGACCGCGAGATCGACACCGTCCACCGCGACGTTGGATCCGAAACGCTTGACCAGTCCGTTGGTTTCGATCGCGAGTCCTGCGTTCAAGGTCATCTGAGTACCTTCTCCGATCCTGCGGTCGACGGCAACGTGGTTTCGAGCGTAGGTGCCGGGTCGGACAATTCGGGCGGGATCGACTCGGGACGGGCGGCTCAGCCCAGGCGGCCGCGTGGCGTCAGTGACCGGATCACGGCGTCCATCTGGGCATATGCACCCGCCGCCAACTCCTCGAGAAGCGCCACCTTGAGGCCGGGCGCCTCGGCGCTGAGGTGGGCGAACCGGTCCGGCGGCAACACCGCCAGCCGAACATCGGTGTCGGCGTGCACGTCGCCGAGGAACCGTTCCCCGATCAGCAACGGCATCTCGCCGAACGTCATCCCCGGCGCGAGCGTGGTGATCCGGTGGGGGACCCCATCGGCGCCCTGCAGGGTGTTGCTCACCCGTCCGGCGAGGATCAGGAAGAGGCCCGCGGCCGGATCGCCACGGTGCACGATCACCTCACCCTGGGCAACGGTCCGGATCTCCAGCTCACCCGCGAATCTGTCGAACTGCTCGGCGCTGAGCGCCGACAACAGGGGGTGCTCGGCGACCGTGATCGACTCCGGCAGCCTGGCACCCGCGCAGTGCCGATCCAGGAGGGTGTCCTCGCACCACTCGAGGGCCGCGTCGAGATCGACGAAGACCCGGGCACCCGCGGTGGGAACCAGCCCTGAGGTGGTGTGCCCGAGCCGGCCGGCGGGGTCGACCAGCGCGAGCTGGCACCCCCGGACGCCCAGGTCGTCGTACAGGTCCGACAGCATCCGGCCCGCGACCCCGCTGACGTCGTCCACCCGCCGGACGTCCACGGCGACCGCCTCGAGTTCGTCGCTCTGCGCGGTGATCTCGCGAACCGCGGTCTCCGTGCCGGCGAACAGCAGGTCGCCGTGCAACTCGTAGATCCGTGCGCGCTGCCCGAACTTCTCGAGCGAGTCGCGTTCGGCGGGCCCGCGTCGTTGCCTCGACGGTGCCTCCGCGACCGAGTAGCTGGACCTGACCGCGGACCGAGCCGCGCGCGTCACGTGCAGGAAGTGCAACTCGAGCTCCTTCGAGAGCTCCCGGCAGGCCTGGACCCCGCGGACGCTGTTGCCGTGGGCGTCGAGGCGTGGCGAGTACACCGCGATCCCGATCTGACCGGGCAGCACCGCGAGCACCCCGCCGCCGACGCCGCTCTTGGCGGGCAGACCCACCTGCGTCACCCAGTCGCCCGCGGCGTCGTACATCCCGCAGGTGGTCATCACGCTGAGCACCCGTTCGACGTGATCAGGGGACAGGGCCCGCTCGTGGGTGACCGGGTTGACCCCATTGTTGGCCAGCGTCGCGGCCACCAGTGCGAGGTCGCGGCAGGTGACGTCGATCGAGCACTGTCTGAAGTACAGGTCGACGGACAAGTCGGGGTCGGCCGTGATGATGCCGAACGAGCGCAGCATGTGGCCGATCGCGCGGTTGCGGTGACCGGTTCGTGCCTCCGACCGGTAGACGGCCTCGTTGAGCGCGAGTTCGCGGCCGGCGTAGCGGGAGTAGCACTGGCGCAGCCGCTCGAATCGATGCTCGGGATCGTCCCCGTCGATCAGCGAGGCGGCCGCGATCGCGCCCGCGTTGATCATCGGGTTGCGGGGCCGCTCGGTGACGGGGTCGAGGCTGATCTCGTTGAACGGCTCACCGGACGGTTCGACATCGATCTTCTCGGCGACGGCGCTCAGGCCGCGATCGGCCAGCGCCAGACCGTAGGTCAGGGGTTTCGAGATGGATTGAATGGTGAACTCGGTGTGCGCGTCGCCCGACTCGTAGACGTATCCGTCGGAGGTGGCGATACACAGGGAGAACGAGTCGGGCGCGACGGCGGCGAGTTCCGGGATGTAGTCGGCGAGATCTCCGGTGCGGTTCTCCCGGCACCGTGCGAACACTTCCCCGATGAGGCCGTCCACGACGTTGCGCATGGGGCTCAGCTTAGGTCCACCGCGGTGACCTCGGTCACCGAAGTTCGGCATAATGGGCAGGCAACGCCGCCGCGCCGCGCGGGTGGACGGGACGTCGGGTAGTTGTCGGATGCGGACTCCGTAGACTGGGTCGGTCGGCACGGTGTCGACGCCGTGTTCACGCAGTTTTTGCTGCGTCTCTGGAGGGAGCGATCTCGTTGGGTGTCCTTTCTCGAATCCAGGCGCCCACCGATCTGCGCGCGCTGAGCCCCGCCGAGATGCGGGAGCTCGCCACGGAGATCCGTGAATTCCTCGTGCACAAGGTCTCCGCCACCGGCGGCCACCTCGGGCCGAACCTGGGCGTTGTCGAGCTCACTTTGGCGCTGCACCGCGTCTTCGACTCGCCGTCCGACCCGATCATCTTCGACACCGGCCATCAGGCCTACGTGCACAAGATGGTCACCGGCCGGATGGACCAGTTCGACTCACTGCGTAAGCAGGGTGGGCTGTCCGGCTACCCGTGCCGCGCCGAGAGCGAACACGACTGGGTCGAGTCCTCCCATGCCTCCGCCGCGTTGTCCTACGCGGACGGTCTGGCGAAGGCTTTCGAGCTGACCGGGCAGGACCGGCACGTGGTCGCCGTGGTCGGCGACGGCGCGCTGACCGGCGGAATGTGTTGGGAGGCACTCAACAACATCGCGGCGGGCCGCAATCGCTCGGTCGTCATCGTCGTCAACGACAACGGCCGCTCCTATGCCCCGACCATCGGTGGGCTCGCCGATCACCTCGCGGCGCTGCGGCTGCAGCCCGGCTACGAGAAGGTCCTCGACAACAGCCGACGCATGGTCAAGAAGATGCCGTGGGTGGGGCGCGCCGCGTACCAACTCCTGCACGGCATGAAGGCCGGGATCAAGGACATGGTGAGCCCGCAGGTCATGTTCACCGACCTCGGCATCAAGTATCTGGGTCCGGTCGACGGCCACGACGAGGCCGCCCTCGAGTCGGCGATGCGACGGGCGAAGTCCTTCGGTGGACCGGTGATCGTGCACGCCGTGACGCGCAAGGGCATGGGTTACGCCCACGCGGAGAACCACGTCGCCGATCAGATGCATTCGACCGGTGTCATCGATCCGCTCACCGGGCGGTCGAGTTCCGAGCCCGCCGCGGACTGGACCTCGGTGTTCTCCGAGGAGCTCGTCGCCCAGGCCGAGCGCCGCCAGGACATCGTCGCGATCACCGCGGCCATGCCGGGGCCGACCGGCCTCGCGGCCTTCGGCGAGCGGTTCCCCGACCGGATGTTCGACGTCGGTATCGCCGAACAGCACGCGCTCACCTCCGCTGCGGGCCTCGCCCTCGGCGGGCTGCACCCGGTGGTCGCGGTGTACTCGACCTTCCTCAACCGCGCGTTCGACCAGTTGCTGATGGATGTGGCGCTGCTCGACCAGCCCGTGACGATCGTGCTCGACCGGGCGGGGATCACCGGTCCGGACGGCGCCAGTCACAACGGCATGTGGGACTTCTCGCTGCTCGGGATCGTGCCGGGCATCCGCGTCGCCGCGCCGAGGGATGCGGCCTCGTTGCGAGAGGAGCTCGCGGAGGCGCTCGCGGTCAACGACGGCCCGACAGCCCTGCGATTCCCGAAGGGTGCTGTTGCCGAGGACATCCCGGCGATCGAGCGGATCGGCGGCACGGTGGACGTGCTGCGCATGCCGGAGGCGGGCACAGGAGATGTACTGATCGTCGCCGTCGGCCCCTTCGCCGAGGTGGCGCTTGAGACGGCCGTCCGGCTCGAGCAGCAGGGCATCAGTGCCGCGGTCGTCGACCCGCGCTGGGTGCTGCCGGTACCCGAGGCGCTGGTCTCTCTCGCCGAGGGCTTCCGCATGGTCGTCACGGTCGAGGACAGCGGAGTGCACGGCGGCATCGGTTCCAGTGTCTCGGCGGCCCTGCGCGCCGCAGGGGTGGACACACCCTCGAGGGATGTCGGTGTGCCGCAACGATTCCTGGACCACGCCTCGCGGGATCAGATCCTCAAGGAACTCGGTCTCACCGCACAGGATCTGGCCCGCCAGATTACCGGCTGGGTCGTCGGTGTGCGTCCGGGCGCGCCCGAAAAGTCTGAATTGGAAGTGCGTAACCCGCGAATCAGTTAGATTGGTGCAAATCGCTAACCAATTGGGGGAACTTTCGCATGGGTACCGCTCTGTCTCGTCCGCGTTCTGACGGCGAGAGGGTCCGGATGAGCACACTGGGAGTCGTTTTGGCGAGAGGGGAGCGGGCCGGTACGTCGGGTTCGATCGCCACGACGGATCCTGCTCTGCTGAGCGCGGTCGAGGCGGCGAGCCTGTTGCAGTCCCGCGAGCTGCATCCCCGAGAGTTGTTGGACGCGTACCTGTCTCGCAGCGCGGACCTGGACGGCGAGGTGTCGGCCTGGGTTCGGATCTACCCGGAGCTGGCGTATGAGCAGGCGGACCGGGCTGCCCAGCGTCTCTCCGTCGCCGAGGTCGCGCGCAACGGCGCGGCGCCCCTGGTGTGCGGCCTGCCCATCGCGCTGAAGGATCTGTTCGCGGTGGAGGGTCTGCCGCTGACGGCGTCGAGCCGGGTGCTCGAGGGCAACATCGCCGCGGGCACCGCCACCGTGGTTCAGCGCCTGAGCGAGGCGGGCATGGTCCTGATGGGGCACGCGCACACCCACGAGTTCGCGATCGGATCGTGTACCCCGCAGGTCGGAAACCCATGGGACACAACGGCGTCCGTCGGCGGTTCCTCGGGCGGCAGTGCTGCCGTGGTGGCCGCGCGGTTCGCGCCGCTCGCCACCGGCACGGATACCGGGGGGTCCATTCGCCTGCCCGCGTCAGTGTGCGGGGTGAGCGCCATCAAGCCCACCTATGGTCTGTGCAGCAGCTACGGCGTGATCCCCGGGATCTGGAGCCGCGATCACGTCGGTTCGATCGGCCACAGCATCGCCGATGCGGCACTGCTGCTCGGCTTCATGGCGGGATTCGACCCGCAGGACCCGGTGACCGCGACCGCGCCCACCCTGCCCGAGGGCGGATACTCTCTGGTCGCGCGCGGCGGGCGGAATCCTCTGGCGGGTAAGCGGTTCGGTCTTCCCAACGGAGTCGGCGAGGCATTGCCGGGCGCACTCGCCGCGGTCTTCGAGGGATTCATCGGACTCGTGCGCGAGCTCGGTGGGGAGATCGTGGGTGTCGAGATGCCCCCGCTGCCGGAGGGAATGCTCCCGGGGGACTACATCGAGGCCGGCGCCTACCACCGCCAGTTCTCCGACCGAACAGCCGATTACGAGCCGATGTCGGCGGCGATGATGGGCGGCGCCATCGCGATGTTGGCCGCACCGGTCTCCGAGTACTGGGACTTCCAGCGCTCACGGGCCGAGTATCAGCGTGCGTACAACCGGATGCTCGCGGAGAACCGGCTCGACTGTGTGCTGCTTCCCGGCACCAAGCTGGACGGTGTGAAGCGTCCGGAGAACGTGGTCGGCGATGTCGAGTGGGCGAATTACAGTGGCGCGCCTGCACTCTGCATTCCGGCGGGCCGATCGGCCGAGACGGGCATCCCGTTCGGCGTTCAGCTCGGCGGGCGGCCGTGGGACGAGGCCGGGCTGATCGCGATGGCCCTCGAACTCCAGGAGGCGCAACCGATCTGGCGGGAGATGGCGACGCTGTCCGGTGCCCCCCGTCAGATCCCGGCGGTCTCGGTCGGCACACCGGGGGAGGGTCCCGACCCGACCAACACCGACGCCGCCCCGGCCGCGTTCCGGATCGTCGCCACGACGGCCACCGACCGGATCTGACGTTCGGCGCCGGTGGTCAGCCGGCCGCCTCCAGGGTGCGTCCCCGGGTCTCCTTGACGAAACGCAGCACGACGAAGAACGAGATCGCGGACATCGCGGCGTACCCGCCGTAGGTGAGCGAGAGGTTCCAGTCCGCGAGCGTCGGGAAGGTCGAGGAGACCAGGAAGTTGGCGACCCAGTTGGCGGCCGTGGCGACGCCGACCGCGGCGGCGCGGACCCGGTTCGGGAAGAGTTCGCTGATCAGGACCCAGACCACGGGGCCCCAGGAGAAGGCGAAGAAGAACACGAACGCGTTGGCAGCCAGGAGCGCGATCATGCCGTTGGTGTCGCTGAGGGTCGCAACCGAGTCGCCGTCCGCGTCGGTGGTGATGGTGGCGGTGTGGAAACACACCGCCGTGATGGCCAGTGAGATGGCCATCCCCACTGAGCCGATCAGCAGCAGCGGTTTGCGACCGATCCGGTCGATGACCGCGATCGCGACGAAGGTGCCGAGAATGTTGACGCCTGCGCTGACGACGCTGATGAACAGTGACCTGTCCTCGCCGTATCCGACCGCCTGCCACAGGGTGCTGGAGTAGTAGAAGATCACGTTGATCCCGACGAACTGCTGGAGCGCGGCGAGGGCGATGCCGACCCAGACCAGGGGCGCCACCCCGAGCCGCTTCGAGAACAGTTCGCGGACAGTGGTCTTGGTCCGGTGCTCGCTCAGCGAATCGCGGATCTCGTTCATCCGGACGGTGACCGCATCGTGGTCGCCGCCCTCCAGCCTGGAGATGATCTTGCGGGCATCCTCGTCACGCGATCGGGCGACCAGGAACCGCGGGGACTCGGGGATGGTGAAGGTCATGATCAGGTAGAGCACGGCAGGAACCGCCTCGAGCGCGAGCATCCACTGCCAGGCCTCGACTCCCGCCAGCTTGCCCCTCGCCCCGCCCGCAGACTCGGACAACGCGTAGTTGATGAGCTGGGAGATGGCGATGCCGAGGACGATGGCGAGCTGGTACATGGAACCGAGGCGGCCCCGGATGGCGGCGGGGGAGATCTCGGCGATGTAGGCGGGCGCGATCACGGACGCGAAGCCGACCGCCACGCCGCCGAGCACGCGCCAGGCGGTGAGGTCGTAGACGCTGAACGGGAAGGCCGACCCGAGGGCGCCGACGATGAAAAGCACCGCGGCCACCTGCATCACCCGGATGCGGCCGAGGCGGTCGGCGAACTCGCCTGCGATCCATGCGCCGAGTGCGGCCCCGAGCAGTGTGAGGGAGACGGTGAGTCCCGTTCCGGCGGCGCCGATGTCGTACTTGTCACGGATGGCGCCCACCGCGCCGTTGATGACCGCGGTGTCGTAGCCGAAGAGGAAGCCGCCGAGTGCGGCCGCTCCCGCGAACATCACGGCGTGGGCGACGTCCGCCTTCGCCGCGCCCGACCCGGTGCCGCCGAAGGCGGTGTCGCTCTGTGCCATCTCTGACCCCTAGCGCGTCCCGCGGTCGACGCCCCATTGCGTCGTGCAACACCCGAGACAGTGTGGACGCTACGCCGATGCGGGTGCGATGTTGTCGATAAACGCCGCCCCGGATCGCGGCCTCCTTGTGGGGGTCGCGGTCCGGGGCGGTGCTTGTGTGGAGTTGGTGCGGTCAGCAGGCGAGTAGCAGCTGACTTCGGTTGTGGGCTGGGATGGGTTTTCGTTCGTGGTCGATCCAGTTCGGTGGGGTGAACCATGGGTGCTGGTCGTGGCCGATGTGGACCTGCCAGTCGCCTTTGTGGATGAGGGTGTGGTGGAACCGGCAGAGCAGTACCAGGTTCGAGAGTTTGGTTTCGCCGCCGTTCGACCAGTGGTGGATATGGTGGCCGTCGGTCCAGGCGGCGGGGCGGCCGCATCCGGGGAATGCGCATCCGCAGTCGCGGGCGTCGAGGGCGCGTCGGAGTCGGCGGGGGATGGTGCGGGTGGTGCGGCCGACGTCGAGTGGGTTGCCGTCGTCGTCCATGACGATCGGGGTGATCGAGGCGTCGCAGGAGGCGGTGACGGCGAGGCGGAGGCCGATCGGTCCGAGCCAGGGCATCCAGGCGGGGCCGCGGCGGATAAAGGATGAACCGAGTCTCGTAGTCGGCGGTGTCTTCTCATCGGGTTCTTCGCCTGTGCCGCGGGCGGCCTTGGCGAGGTCGCCGAGGCCGACGAAGACGGTCATGTGGGGGCGTTCGCCGCCTTCGCCGGGGGCGGTGCCGGTGTCGAGGTAGTGGCGGATGATGTCCGCGAAGGCGTCGGCTCGCCGTTGGGGTGCGGACCGGGCGTCGGGTTCGCGCTCGCCGCTGGTGGTGGTGCGGCCGGGTTGCGGCTTGGACAGTGCGGACAGGGCGGTCATGAGTTGTTCGCCGGTGGCCTTGTCGAAGTGTCCCTTGACGCGGAGGCGGCCACCGGCGGTGCGGGAGGCGAAGAACTCGTTGAGTTTCTCGTTCTCGTCGTCGGGAGGGTTGGTCTCGTCGGGTTGGAGCATCGAGGCAAGTCCGGCGACTCGTCTGCGGGTGTCTTCGGCGCTCTCCCTCGCGCCGTTGGTGAGGAGGTACTTGGTGCATTGGCCGGCGCATTCGGCGGCGGGGTCGTCGAAGTTTCCGCCGTTGGCGGAGTTCTTGATGTCGGCGGTGTAAGCGGGGACCTTGAGGAGTAGTCCGATGATCGACTGGGCCTGTTCGGTGTCGATGTCACCGTTCTCGAAGGAGGCCTTGACGTCGGGGAAGCGGTCGAGGTCGGCGCCCAGCGACATCACGCGTTTGGCGTGGCCGGGGGTGAGTTTCGATGACTCGGCGAGCCAGCTGACGGCGGATGAGGCGCCGGTCAGAGTGACCGCGCCGCGGAAGGCGGCCTCCTGTGCCAGTCGCACTCGCAGCGCCTCGAGCTGGCGGATCCGCCTAGAGAGTTTCGGCACCAGGGCTGCGAGTTCACGCTCGTCGATCTGCCACGCGACCACGTCCTGTGGTCGGTCGAGCAGCTCGGAGAGGTGCATGAATCCATACTAATCGAACATATGTTCTATCACAATGGTGGCGGCCGCCTGACATGGAAATGTTGTGACCACGGCTGGTGACCACGTTGTGAACGTTCACCGGAGATCGGGGGGCTGGTGTGCGGGCGTCAACGAACAAGTCGGCGACGGTTGGCGACGGATGTGAACCAACACGCCGGTTCGAACACGAGCCGCCCCGCCATACAAGTCGGAAGTTCACTCGACCGGCCGGAGGGTTGGCTCAAAGAGGGTTCTGCCTCACCACGGTCTCCGTCCGCAGCCTGGCTCAACACAGGAACGTCACCGGACCTTGGTGAACGGAAGTCGGAATGCCGGCCGCGGATACCCCCATCCACTCGGCACGGAGGACAGCCCGGGTGCGGGAGCTCCCCCGCGGGGGCCTCGGCGCAAGGACGACCGCATCGACGCGGCCGCGGCCGCGTGTGTCGTGTTCAGTCAGGGCGACTTCCGGCCGGTCGCCCCGGAAGGGCACACCGACTTGCTGGCGATCCTCGATGAACGCAGCACCGACCTGGTCAAACAGAACGGCCGGCTGGTCAACCAGCCCCACGCCGTCCTCCGCGAGCTCTTGCCGGGCGGGATCGAGCGCGACTTCGCCACCGAGGACGCCCCCACACAACTCAAGCGGTTGCGGCCCGAGACCGCGGCCGACGCGATGCGCAAAAACATCGCCCTCGAGATCGTCGGTGACCTGCGACGAATCCGATTCCAGATCGACGACCTCACCACCCGCATCAAGACCGAACGCGCCGCCAGCGGCACCCAGCTACCGAAGATCCCCGGCGTCGGCACCGTGACCGCAGCCCGCATCCTCGCCCGCACCGGGAACCCCACCCGATTCGCCAACGAGGCCGCCTACGCCAGCTACACCGGCACAGCCCCCGTCGAAGTCGCCAGCGCCGACAAACAGCGCCACCAGCTCTCACGCAGCGGCGACCGCTCCCTGAACGCCGTCATCCACATCGTCGCCGTCACCAAGCCCGAACACCCAGCAGCCCCGGATACGCTTACCACCAACGGAAAATGGCCGAAGGCAAGACCTCACGTGAGGCCATGCGATGCCTCAAACGGCAAGTCGCGAAACGCCTATGGCGCACCATGCGCGACGACTTCGAACAACAGCTGGTCCCCGTGTCGCTGTCTGCGTAGCCCGCTTCGTGCCCAAGCGGAACAGTTGCTGCCGTCGGCGGGTTTTTGACGTCGTGGTCGGCCGTGTTGAATGCCCGCAGATAGCGCAAATCAGCGGATGACCAGGGAAAGTTGGGGTTCTCACTTTCATGTGCACGCGGTGGATTCGATCTTTACCGTCGGGGGCATGACTGAGAAGACGATTCCCGCGCTGAAGGCCCGGTCGATTGATCCGGTGGCCGATTTCTACACTGCCTTGGGGTTTGAGATCACGTTCCGGCAGACGGCGCCGTACCAGTTTCTGAGCGTGCAGCGTGGGGGTATCGAGCTGAACTTTTATGGAGACAAGGACTTCGATCCGATGTCCTGCGCGCATGGCTGCCTGGTCAACACCGATGACGTCGACTACTTGTACGCGGTCTTCACGCAGGGGATGCAGGAGGCCTTCGGGTCAGTCCCTACACAAGGGGTTCCGCGGGTGGGTGCGTTGAAGGATATGAGCTACGGGGTCCGACAGTTTCTGATGACCGATCCCGGTGGAAACACCATCCAGATCGCCCAGCCGATCAGTGAAGATCAACAGCACCGGCCGTTGCCGCAGAACACATTCGACCGGGCAATCCACATGGGCTCACTGTTCGCCGATGCCAAGCAGGACCTCGAGCTGGCGGTGAAGGTCCTCGACCGGGCCCTGCATCGCAGCGACGACGAGCCGACCCCCGTCCAGCTCGTGAAGCTGCTGGTGCTGCGGGCCGACGTGGCGGTCCGCCGACGTGAGCTTGACCTGGCCCGAGAACTGCTGGCCCGCGCAAGAGAGACGGCGGACGGTGGACCAGAACTGGCTGATGACTTGCGGCGGGCGGCGGAGCTCGAAGCTGGGCTGTGAGCAGAATCCAGGCGCCCGGCGAGCCTAGGATGCGGAAGCTAGGAAAGTACCGCTGTCGCTTCGACTTCGACCATGAGATCCGGTTCTCCCAGGGACGCGACTCCCAACAGCGTGATCGGCTTGACCGGGTCGATACCCATCTTCTCGGCCGCTCGGGTCACGCCCTCACCCAGGAGTGCCATCTTGTCCGGGGTCCAGTCGACAACGTAGATGGTCAGCTTCGCGACGTCATCGAACGACCCGCCGATCTCGTTGAGAGCTGTTCCGATGTTGAGGTACGCCTGCTCGACCTGTGCGGCGAAGTCGCCGTCACCGACCGGTCTTCCGTCTGCATCGCGAGCGACCTGTCCTGCAAGGAAAACGATCTTCGAGCCCGTCGAGATTGACAGTTGCCGGTAGACGTCGGGCTTCGGCAGTCCTTCAGGGTTGATCAAGGTAACTGGCATTTCAACTCTCATCTCTGTCCGGGCCAGGCGATCGGTCACGAGAAAACATAGCAGCGTTATGTATTGTTTTGGCGTGGTTAGAGTGAAGGATCCTGCGATTCGGGAACTGTTGGTGGAGCGAGCGGCCCGGCTGCTTCGTGCCAGGGAGCCGATCACGATTCGTGTACTCGTTGCTGGGACCGGCGTATCCACGATGGCCGTCTACACCTACTTCGACGGCATGGACGGCTTGTGGATGGCCGTGCGGCAGGAAGGATTCACACGGCTGGCGGCGATTCTCGAGAAGACTCCAGTCTCCGACGATCCCATTCGGGACTTGGTTGCCCTAGGTTCCGCATACGTATCCAATGCGTTGGCGAATCCTGACCTCTATCGCGTCATGTTCGACGACACCATCGAACTCGAAGATCCTCTGGCCGCAGATGAAACCCTGAGCTACCTCGTTCGCGCTGTAGAACGAGCAAAGCTCGCCGGGCGACTATCCGACGCGGTTGTTGCGCCGGAACTTGCCACCCAATGCTGGATCATCGGCCACGGGCTGACCTCACTCGTTGCGACCGGACCTCTCGTGAGGGAGGTTCTCGAATACGGCGCAACCATGTTGACCGCTCTACTGATCCGCGCTGGCGATGAGCCTGTGCAGTGCGAGCGTTCTGTAGCGGCCGGATGGGGAGCGCATCCCCTCAGAGTTAGTGAGGTCTAACGGTTGTTCGGAGTTGGCGTGGGTCGACGCTTCCCTCGTCGACCCACGCCAAGATCAGCGGTCCGGTGTTCGAATGTTCCACCTCTTGACAGAACACGCAGGTACCCTCCCCAGCGGTCATGGTCGGCCCTGAATGCGGAGACGAGCGCCGTGATCGTCAAGATCGCCCATACGGCCACCATTGCCGTCCAAGCGATATCGAATCCGATCGGCACCATTGGCTCGGTGTCCATCGCGAAGTCCCCCCCTGGTCGACCGAATGAGATTCACGATCTCGCGCAGTGGGGGTGTGGTCAAATGCCCGTGGCCTGGCTTCACGGGACGTAGAGCGCGGTGGTCGGCCCTACGTAGGATTTCTGGGCGCGAGCGTGGCGAAGGATTGACGAAGGAGCTCCACGGCATCCTTGGTCTCGTCGGGCTCGGCCCAGGCGGTCAGCGCAACGTCGAAGCAGGCCAGCGACGCCTGTACCAGTGTCTGTGCTCGCAGTACTGCGAGATCGCCGGCTAGTCGCTCCTTCGCGAGCGGGTTGAGCAGACCTGCCCACAGCAGGTGCTTCTCGAGGTTGCGGGCGCGTAGGGAGGCCGCGCTCGTCAGAACGCGCATGGTTCTCTTGGTTCGTTGTTCGTCCCTGTTCGGTTGAGCCAGCAGGGCTTCGAAGGACGCACGCAGAGAATCCCAGACCGGTTCATCGGCCGGCCGCGCGGCGAAGGCGTCGCGGACGAACTCACCCCAGGGGATGAGGTCGCCGATGACTGTGTCTTCCTTGGCCGGGAAGTAGCGGTGGAAGCTGCGGGCCGAAATGCCCACCTCTGCGGCGATCTGCTCGACGGTGACCGCATCGAAACCCTGCTGGGCGAACAGGTCTATCGCGACCTCGGCGATCCGTGCGCGTACGGCCTTGCGCGTGATGTCGCGCAGGCCCGGATTCGATGAGCTTTCCACGATGGAAGCGTACAGTGCCGGAAGTGTCAGAGGCTGACACCTGTGACTGGTTGTGACAACAGAAGGGCTTCATCATGGACATCCGCACTCTCGGCAGTCAGGGCCTGGCCGCTGCCGCTCTCGGCTATGGGGCGATGGGTACCGCCACGGGCTATGGCCCCACCGACGACGCCGAGTCGATCGCCGCGATCCGAAAGGCCCATGAGCTCGGCGTGACGATGTTCGACACCGCCGAGATGTACGGCTGGGGCGAAGGCGAGAAACTGCTCGGACAGGCGCTCGCACCGATCCGCGACGACGTGGTCATCGCGACGAAGTTCGGCTTCACCCGCTCCTTCGGTCTCGACTCGCGCCCGGAGCACATCCGGGAGGTGGTCGAGGCCAGCCTGCGCAACCTCCGCGTCGACACGATCGACGTGCTCTACCAGCATCGCCCCGACCCGAACATCCCGATCGAGGACGTGATCGGCACCATGAAAGAGTTCGTCGAGGCAGGCAAGGTCAAATATCTGGGGCTGTCCGAAGCGGACGAGTCCACCATCCGCGCCGCGCACGCGGTACACCCGATCTCGGTGCTGCAGACCGAGTACTCGATCTTCGCGCGCGACGTCGAACCCCTGTTTCCCGTCCTCGAGGAGCTCGGTATCGGATTCGTCGCCTATTCACCGCTGGCTCGGGGCTTCCTCAGCGGCGCGGTGGCCTCCCGCGAGAGATACGACGCCAACGACTTCCGTCAGTACATCCCGTGGTGGGCGCCCGAGAACTTCAATGCCAACATCGCCATCGTCGACGAGTTGACCGCACTTGCCGGAAGCAAGGGCGCCACGCTCGCGCAGCTGTCACTGGCGTGGTTGCTGACCCGCGACGACTACATCGTGCCGATCCCGGGATCCCGCAACCCGCAGCGCGTCGGCCAGAACGTCACCGCGGCCGAACTGGAGCTGACTCCCGACGATCTCGCGATCATCGACCAGATCGCCCCCACGGGTGGCGTCGGCGGTCGCATGTAGGTAGCGAGACCTCAGCCGGCGCGCTGCGCGGCCTCCGACAGCTGCGGGACGATCTTGTCGAGCACCCACGGGACGCTGAGCACGTTGACGTTGCTGAGTCCGGCGATGACCTGCTGATCGCTGAGGAGGACGGCCGAGCCGCGCTGAACCGCCCCGAGCGAGGCGATGGCCGGGTTGCCGAGCGGATCTGTCGCGCCGTCGGTGAAGGCCACGATGACGTCCGCATCGATGTCGTGCACGTTCTCCAACGAGATGTCCTGGTAGAACTTGCCGCTCTCGTTGGCCGCGGCGAGCTTCTCCACGCCGGGGGCGTTCACGAAGCCGAGCTCGGTGAGCACCTGGACCCGCGGATCCGTCGGCAGGTAGACGTTGGCCTCACCCGCGCCGGTGTCGAAATTCACCACCGCGAGGGTCTTTCCCGCGAACTCGGGGTGCTGGGATCCGGTGTCGGCCAGGGTCTTCCCCAGCCCGTCGATCAGGCCCTGCGCTTCGTCTGGCTTGCCGACCGCCTCACCGATGATGCTGGTCTGGTCCTGCCACGTCGTCTGCCAGGCCTTGCCCGGATACGCGACGGTGGGGGCGAGCCGGCTGAGCTTGTCGTAGTAGGCCTGGTCGAATCCCTCGTACGGCGCCAGGATCGCGTCGGGGGCCAGGGCGGCCAGTGTCTCGATGGACGGCTCGCCTGCCTGCGGGTCGTCGAACAGCGTGGTCTTGTCCGCGTCGTAGTACTTCTCGGCCCACGGCATCACGCCGTTCGGGTTGGCCCCGTACACGTACTTCGGCTGGCCCACGGGCGTGAGGCCTAGCGCGTAGAGCACATCCTGGGCGTTCCAGCCCATGGTGACGAGTCGGTCCGGCCTCGCCTCGAGGGTGGTGGTACCGAAGGTGTTCTCGATTCTCACCGGGTAGGTGCCGTCGCCGGCAACGGCGTCGCCGGAGTCTGCGGTGTCGGAGGCGCAGCCGACCAGGGTGGTGGCGGCGAGGGCGGCGATGCCGAGACGAAAGAGTGAACGCATAAAGGGGAGCCTAACCTAACTCTATTGGCTCCGGAAACCGGTCCGCGCCCCGGGCGAGGTGCCTGGGGCGCGGATCCGAGAGGTGAACCCTATGGACGACTCAACCGATGTTGGCCGACAGGTCGGGAATCATGCGGTAGACCTGGTCCTCCCAGTTCTTCCAGTTGTGGACTCCCGTGGCGGGGTAGTCGTAGTGGACGTTGCCTGCGCCGATGGTGGCCATCCGGACCTCGAACGCGCGGGTGTTGGCCAGTGCCAACGCCTCCAACGGAACTGCCTGCACGATTCCGAGTGCATCGTTGACGTCTCCGTTGCCGGGGAGCGCGCTGCCGGAGGAGATCCACAGGCGGGTGTTGTTGTCCTTGAGGCGTGGCGCGAACACAAACGGATCCATCCGGAGCCATTGTGGACCCCACGGCGGTGCCATCGCGTCGATGTTGAAGCCGCCGGCGGAGATCATCGCGACGCGCAGGGCTTCACGCATGCCGGGCGCGGAGTTGTTGAGGAAGCCGGAGTACGAGCCTGCAAAGCTGAACTGCTGCGGGAAGTACGCGGCGAGGGTCAGCGCGGCGCTGCCGCCCATGGACAGACCGAACACGCCGTTGCGGGTGGATCTGAACCCTTCCCGCTTGGCCAGCTCGCTCGGCAGCTGTCGGGTCAGGAACGTCTCCCACCTGTAGGTGTTGACCTTTCCGTCGGCGTCGGCCGCAGCATCCGAGCTGCCCATCCCCGACGACCCGCTTGAGCTGCCGGTGGAGGAACCGAGGTCTCCCGGGCCCCAGGTGCTCGGCGCGTTCCAGTCCGCGTAGAAGCTCGACTCTCCACCGACCGGCATCACGACGTTGATGTTCGCGGCGGTCAGCGCGTGGGCGACGTTGGTCTCGATCTCCCAACCATTGAGGTCGTTGCGGGCGCGCATCCCGTCGAGGGCATACACGACACGATTGGTGTTGCCGTCGGCCGCGCGGAAGATCCGTGACTTGATCGGCCCCATGTCGGAGTTGACCCAGAAGTCGTAACCGAAGTTCGGATCGAACGCCGCGTTCGCGGTGCCAACGGGACCTGCTACCGACACCCCGAGCGGTAGCACGATCGCCATTGACACCAATATCGAGCGTTTGAGCCTCGAGACGGCCCTCCCACCCCTGAGACGTCTGACTCGCATTCTGTTATGGCCTTTCGTCGGTGCGGCCATCCACAGCCGCCGTTCACGGGCACCCTGCACCATAACGCTGTAACGGCGGCGAGACCCAGCGAAACGGGCGCGGCGCGGGAAAGTTCCCGCGCCGCGCCCGTTTCGTGATGTGTGCCGTACCAGCTAGACGCTCGCGACGCCCGGCGCCAGGAAGCGCTTGCCGTTCACGGCCTCCGAGGTGCCGGTCCGGTCCAGGTACGGCGTGATGCCGCCGTTCCAGAAGCCGAAGCCGCCACCGAGGATCAGGCAGAGGTCGATGTCCTCGGCCGCCGCGACGACACCCTCGTCGAGCATGATCGCGATCTCCTCGGCGAACGCGCGACGCGTGCGCTCGAGGACCTCCTCGGCGGTGGACGCCTTGTCGCCCTGGGGCCACAGCGCGGCGACCTCGGGGTCGACGACCTGGCCGTTCTCGCCGTAGGTCCACACGCCGGGCTTGCGGGCCTCGACGAGCGCCTCGAGTCCGGGCGAGCTCGTGAACCGCTCGGGGTACGCGGCCTGCAGGGTCTCGCCGGTGTGCAGCGCGACCGCGGGACCGACGAGGGCCAGCAGGGTGAACGGGCTCATCGGCATGCCCAGCCCGCCAACCGCGTTGTCCGCGACGTCGAACGGGGTGCCCTCGTCCACCGCGGTCATGACCTCACCGAGGGTGCGGGTGACGAGGCGGTTGAAGACGAATCCGGCCTTGTCGCCGCACAGCACGGCCGACTTCTTCAGCGTCTTGGCGGTGGCGAAAGCCGTTGCCAGCGTAGCGTCGTCGGTCTTGGCGCCCTTGATGATCTCGAGCAGGGGCAGCACCGCGACGGGGTTGAAGAAGTGGAAGCCGACGACCCGCTCGGGGTGCTTGAGGTCGGCCGCCATGTCGGTGATCGACAGCGACGAGGTGTTGGTCGCGAGGATCGTCTCGGGGGCGATGAAGTCCTCGAGCTCGGCGAAGATCTTCTTCTTCAGGTCGAGGTTCTCGAAGACGGCCTCGATGACGAAGTCGGTCTTGGCGAACGCCGACTTGTCCAGCGAGCCGGAGACCAGTGCCTTGAGGCGGTTGGCGGCGTCGGCGGACAGCCGTCCCTTGCCCTGCAGCTTGTCGATCTCGGTGTGGACGTAGCCGACGCCCTTGTCGATGCGCTCCTGGTCGATGTCGGTGAGGATCACCGGGACCTTGAGCTGGCGCACGAACAGCAGCGCGAGCTGGCTGGCCATCAGGCCGGCACCGATGATGCCGACGCCGGTCACCTTGCGCGCCAACGACTTGTCCGGCGCGCCTGCGGGACGCTTCGCCCGCTTGTTCACCAGGTCGAAGGCGTAGAGGCCTGCGCGCAGCTCGTCGGCCATCAGCAGGTCGGCGAGCGCCTCGTCCTCGGCCGCGAAGCCGGCGTCCAGCGAGGCCGGATCGGTGAGGTCGGTGCCGCGGGCCAGCTCGAGCAGCTCGATGGCCCGGACCGCGCCAGGGGCGTTGTTCTTCGTCTTGCCTGCGACGATGGCCTTCGCGCGGGCGATGGCGTCGTCCCAGTCCTTGCCACGGTCGATCTCCTGGCGGGCCGGGGTGATCTCCCCCGCGAGGACCTGCGCGGCCCAGCCGAGGGACTGCTCGATGAAGTCGGCGGAACCGAACACCGCGTCGACGACGCCGAGCTCGAGGGCCTTCTTCGGGTTGATGACCCGGCCGTTGTTGAGCGGGTTCTCGATGACGAGGGTGACCGCCTTGTCGGCGCCGATCAGGTTCGGCAGCAGCTGCGTGCCGCCCCACCCGGGAACCAGGCCGAGCATGGTCTCGGGCAGGCCGAGCGCGCCCGCGCTCTCGGATGCGGTGCGGTAGTGGCTGTGCAGCGCGACCTCGAGGCCGCCGCCGAGCGCGACGCCGTTGACGAAGGCGAAGGTCGGAACGTTGGAC
This sequence comes from Rhodococcus sp. PvR099, assembly GCF_017833315.1. Classification (NCBI taxonomy): domain Bacteria; kingdom Bacillati; phylum Actinomycetota; class Actinomycetes; order Mycobacteriales; family Nocardiaceae; genus Rhodococcus; species Rhodococcus sp. PvR099. Next base: position 656,021 of record NZ_JAFIBV010000001.1, read on the forward strand.
TCGCGCAGGCGACGGAACACCTTGTGGCCCAGTCGGCCCAGCTCGAGGCCCTGCTCGCGGCTGGTGATGGACGGCACGCCCTTGAGGTCCGCGCCCGCGGCGAAGATGAACGGCTTGCCCGTGATGGCGATCGCCGTCGGGTTCGCGGCGAAGGCCTCGTCGAGCGCGGCGTCGAGCGCGGTGAGTCCGCCGGGGCCGAACGACGACGGCTTCGTGTGGTCGAAGCCGTTGTCGAGGGTGATCAGGGCGACCTTGCCCTCGATCCCGGGGACGGACACGAGCTTGGTGAACGCGTTCGTCACGACCTCGTCGGCGAATGCGGTTGCGATTTCAGACATGGTTACTTGGCTCCGTCGAAGTTCGGGTTCTCCCAGATCACGGTTCCGCCCATGCCCAGACCGATGCACATGCTGGTCAGGCCGTAGCGGACGTCGGGACGCTGGGCGAACTGGCGGGAGAGCTGCGTCATCAGACGCACTCCCGAGGAGGCGAGAGGGTGGCCGCACGCGATGGCGCCGCCCCACTGGTTGACGCGCGGGTCGTCGTCGGCGACGCCATAGTGCTCGAGGAAGGCGATGACCTGGACGGCGAAGGCCTCGTTGAGCTCGAAGAGCCCGATGTCCTCGATCTTCAATCCGGTACGGGCCAGCAGCTTCTCGGTGGCAGGGACCGGTCCGTAGCCCATCACGGCCGGGTCGACGCCCTGGTAGGCGAAGCCGACCATGCGCATGCCGATCGGCAGGCCGAGCTCGAGGGCGGTGTCCTCGCCCGCGAGGATCGCGGCGGTGGCGCCGTCGTTCAGGCCCGCCGCGTTGCCTGCTGTGATCCGGCCCGCGGGACGGAACGGGGTCTTGAGGCCGGCGAGGTCCTCGACGGTGGTGCCGGGGCGCGGCGGCTCGTCCTCGGTCGCCAGGCCCCAGCCTGCGGCCGAGCGGGTGGCGACGGGCACAAGGGTGTCGGCGATGAAGCCGGCCTTCTTGGCTGCCTCGTACTTGTTCTGGCTGTTCACGGCGTAGGCGTCCGTGCGTTCCTTGGTGATGGTCGGGAACCGGTCGTGCAGGTTCTCGGCGGTGTTGCCCATCACCAGCGCGCTCTGATCGACCAGGCGGTCGGCCAGGAAGCGCGGGTTGGGGTCGGCGCCCTCGCCCATCGGGTGACGGCCCATGTGCTCGACACCACCGGCGATCACGACGTCGTACTGGCCGAAGCCGATGCCGGACGCGGTGGTGGTGACGGCGGTCATCGCGCCCGCGCACATGCGGTCGATGGCGAAGCCGGGCACGGTCTCCGGGAGGCCGGCGAGGATTCCGGCGGTGCGGCCGATGGTCAGGCCCTGATCGCCGGTCTGCGTGGTCGCGGCGATGGCGACCTCGTCGATGCGGGCGGGGTCGAGCTGCGGGTTGCGGCGGAGCAGTTCGCGGATGGCCTTGACGACGAGGTCGTCGGCACGGGTCTCCGCGTACATGCCCTTCGGTCCGGCCTTGCCGAACGGGGTACGGATGCCGTCGACGAAGACGACGCTGCGCTGTGATGCGGGAGCAGCCACGCTGGATTCCTCCTGGCTGGAGTGGACGAACGGCCGGACACGACGTCCGGCACGTCCACTCTAGCGCGTATTACTCACCAGTAACATGGGTGGGTGCCGTGCGCAGTGCCTCCGCGAGCAGGGGGGCGGTCAGCTCGCGCTGCCACGGCCTGGCACCGCCCGCCGCCAGTGTCTCGTCGATCTCGGCGGTCACCCGTGTGAGGTCTCCTGGATGATCGGCGGGATCGAAATCCCAGCACAGGCGCCGGACGAGCTCGGGGGTGAGCAGGTTCTCCACCGGGACCTTCACCCGCTCTGAGAGTTCGGTGATGGCCGCGCGGGCCGCCGTCAGCCGTTCCGCGGCCTCGGGATTGCGTCGTGACCAGCGGTTGACCGGCGGCGGACCGGTGAACGGCTGCGTGACAGGGGGGAGGTCCTCGGGCGAGAGTGCCCGTGCCCGTTCGAGCGCCTGCATCCACAGCGCAGAGGACCGGCGCTGACGAGGTCCGCCGAACACCGGCAACGCCCGCAGCGCGTCGACGGTCCTCGGGTCGGCGGTCGCCGCCGCGACGATCGCCGAGTCGGGCAGGACCCGCCCCGGCGCGACGTCGCGCTTGCGTGCCAACTCGTCCCGTGCGGTCCACAGTTCGCGCACCGCGGCCAGCTGGCGCGGCGACTTGAGGGAGTGGATCTGCGACGTGCGTCGCCAGCGGTCGGGCTTGGGCTTCGGCGGGCCCGCGAGCCGCACGTGCTCGAATTCCTGCGCGGCCCAGTCGGTCTTGCCCTGCGACTCCAGATCCTCGGCGACGGCGTCGCGCAACTCAAGGAGCACCTCGACGTCGAGTGCCGCGTAGTTCAGCCAGGTTTCCGGCAGCGGGCGGTTGGACCAGTCGTCGGCCCCGTGCCCCTTCTTCAGTTCGAACCCGAGCGTGCGCTCGACGATCGCGGCCAGACCGACCCGCTCGTAGCCGGCCAGCCGGCCCGCGAGCTCGGTGTCGTAGAGGGCGGCGGGCCGCATGCCGAGCTCGTCGAGCCCGGGGAGATCCTGATCGGCCGAGTGCAGCACCCATTCGAGCGGGTTGATCACCTCGGCGAGCGGGGCCAGGTCGCCCGCGATCGGGATGGGATCGACCAGGACGGTGCCCGCGCCGGCCCGCCGGAACTGCAGCAGGTAGGCGCGGTTCGAGTACCGGAAGCCGGATGCGCGCTCGGCGTCGACCGCGAGCGGGCCGGTGCCCGCGGCGAGCCGGTCGACGGCCGCGGCCAGCAACCGGGTCGAGTCGACGAGCTCGGGGAGCCCGCCTTCGGGGGTCAGGAGCGGCACGGCGGTGCGCTCGGGGGCCTGGTCGCTGACATCGGACATGAACAATGACCTTACGGCGCGAACCCGGCCGCTTCAGCAGACGCCGGGTGCGCGTCACGTCCGGGCGGACGTGGCCTTGCGCTTGCGGGTCTTGGCGCGGGCGGCCTTGACCATCTCGTCGAGGGCGGGCCCGAAGGCGTCGGCCAGGTCCCACAGCTCGGGAGCGAGCTCCGGGCAGGACATCAGGCCGACGTTGAGCCTGCCGTCGAGGGACATCACCGTCGCGTTTAGTCCGGCGCCGTGGAAGATCGGTCCGAGCGGGAACATTGCCACGATGCGCGCGCCGAGGAGATACAGCGGGACCGGCGGACCCGGGACGTTGGAGACCACCAGGTTGTGCACCACGGGATGGCGTTCGGCCAGCTTGAGCGAGGAGTAGACCCGCATCGCCGGGCCGAAGGCCGCGGGCGCCGCGAACTGGGACCAGTCCTGGAGCAGGCTGGCGCCGAGCGAGGCATTGTGCGACTTCACCATGGTGTTGTGCGCGTTGGCCTCGGTGAGCCGGGTGACGGGGTCGCCGATCTGCGTGCCCAGCTGGGTGAACATCCCCGAGATCTGGTTGGTCCCCGGCCGATCGGAGGTCTCGTGCACCGAGACCGGGACCATCGCGACCAGCGAGGTGTCGGGCAGCTCGTCGCGGTCGGTGAGGTAGCGACGCAGCGCACCGCCGACCATCGCCAGCACCACGTCGTTGACCTTGACGCCGAAGGCGTCCTTGACCAGCTTGACCTTCGCGAGATCCAGCTGTGCGTAGGCGATATTGCGGTGGCCGGTCAGCGCCCCGTTGAGGGAGGTCCGCGGCGCGGTGAAGGGCGCGGGCATCGCCTCGCCGCGTCGCGCGCGGGTGATCCATTTCGGCAGCAGCGCGAGCCCGCTCGGCAGTGCCCTGGCCAGCTGGAGCGGGCGGCTGACGAAACCGACCAGGCCGCTGACGGCGAGATCGAGGGTGTCCGCGTCGCCCGCCGTGCGCTGGTCGCGGTCGACCTCCGGTCGCGGCGCGTCGGGGGACAGCCCGCACAATTGCGCCATCATGCTCGCCCCGGTCACGCCGTCCACGTTCGCGTGATGCATCTTCGACATGATCGCGACGGTGCCGTCCTCGGAGCCCTCGATCACCCACATCTCCCACAGGGGGATGGTGCGGTCCATCTGTTGGCCTGCGATGTGACCGCACAGGTCGGCGAGCTCCTTGCGGCCGCCGGGGCCGGGTACCGCGATCCGGTGCACGTGCCGGTCGATGTCGAACTCGGGGTCGTCGACCCAGACCGGATGGTCGAGGTTCAGCACGGAGTCGTGCAGTTTCCTGCGGAAGACGGGCATGCCCTGTGCCCTGGCGGTGAGCTCCGACTTGAAGGAATCGAAGTCGTACCCGCCCGGGATCGTCGAGACGTCGAGGACGATCAGCCCGCAGACGTGCAAGAGCTGGGTGGGGGTCTCGAGATAGAGGAACGTTGAATCCAGACCGCTCAGTCTCTCCATGTCCCAACTTTAGAGGCGCTTCTACTATTGAATCGGGTGAACGGAAAAGCCCGCTTCGGGCGCAGGGGTGAAAGAGGTCACATGACACGGGGTTTCCTGATCCGGCAGGCGGTCAACGCGGCGCTGACGGCCAACGCGCTGCGACCCGTCCCCGGTATGTGGGCCTCCGTGCCCGCCTTCCTCGCCGGCTGGCTGACGTCGGAACTGGCGCCCCAGCAACTCGGGGCGACGGTCCTCGACGCGGGTGTCCACCTGGCCCGCCACGGCGTGTCCACGCGTAGCGACCGGCTGGGTCTCGCGCTCGCGGCCGTGTCCGCTGCCGGGCTGACGGCGGCGATGGTCTCGTCCCGTCGCGCGGGGCAGGAGATGGCGGACGCACTGCGCGAGATCGGCGTGGACGATCCCGGTGCAGGCAGCCCCATCGACTGGCGCTCGAGCAGCAGGCCGTTCCGGATGCTCCGCGAGGATGTCGCGAGGGTCAGCAACCTCGAGTACGCGCCCGGCGGTGCCCGGTTCCGCGTGGACGTCTACCACCACCGCGACCTACCGCCGAACGCGCCGATGCTGCTGCAGATCCACGGCGGCGGCTGGGTGATCGGCAGCAAGGACCATCAGGGCCTGCCGCTGATGGTGGAGCTGGCCTCCCGCGGGTGGGTGTGCGCGGCGGTGAACTATCCGCTCTCGCCGCGCGCCAGCTGGCCCGCCCATCTCATCGCGCTCAAGCAGGCCGTCGCCTGGCTGCGGACGAACGGCGACAAGTACGGCGGCGACCCCGATTTCCTCGCAGTGACGGGCGGCTCGGCCGGTGGGCACCTGGCCGCGATGGTCGCGCTCACCGCCAACGACCCCGGGCTCCAGCCGGGTTTCGAGGACATCGACACCTCGGTGTCGGCCTGCGTACCGATGTACGGGGCCTACGACTTCGCCGCGGAGACGGGCATCAGGCAGGTGCGGGCCCGTGTCGAGTCGAGGATCAGCGAGATGGTGCTCGGCAAGGGCGCGCGATTCCCCGAGGACTACCTGGCCGCGTCGCCGCTGGCGAAGGTGCGCGCCGATGCGCCGCCGTTCCTCGTCGTGCACGGGACCCACGACTCGCTGCTGCCGGTGGCGGAGGCCAGGGAGTTCGTGGCGAGGCTGCGGGCTGTCTCGACCAGCCCGGTCGCCTATGCGGAACTGCGCGGCGCGCAGCACGCCTTCGACATCTTCCACTCGATTCGCAGCGACCAGGTGATCCGCGCGATCGCGGCGTTCCTCGATTCGGTCCGGGCGGGCAGGGCGTCCGGCGCGGAGCCCGCGCAGCGCCCGCACACTGAGCTCAACCCTTCGACGGACTCCCGAGCTGGGTGACGCCGACCGGCGGCAGGCCGGCGGCGTAGGCCAGCACCTCGCAGAACGCCTCCACATGGGGGCCGAGTTCGATGGAGGTCGCGGTCCATGAGGCGCGCAGTTCGAGCTGATGCGCGTGCGGCGGTCCCGCGATGTCGCCGTACCGCACCGAGCTGGTCGCGGTCACGGTGCCGCCGAGCGCGGTCATCGGTTCACCGCGGGTCTCGAGCGCGTCTACCAGCCAGCTCCAGGCGACCTCCGGCAGCAGCGGGTCCGCGGCGAGATCGGCGTCGAGGTCGGCCTGGATGTACGCGACCAGCCGCATGGTGCCGTTCCAGGCCTCGTCGCCTTCGGGGTCGTACAGCAGGATCAGCCGTCCGAAGGCGTCACCCTCGGACTGTTCGGCCACGATGTCGGACTCGGGATGCCGGACCTCGGCGCCGAGCGCGTAGCTGTACGGAGCCAATCGCTGCGGTGGCCGGATCGGACCGATCTCGATCTGCGGGTGCACCGCGGCCTTCTGCATCGCAGCTATCGCGCTGCGAAACTGAGCAGGCTCGGCAGGGGATCCCGACGTGGTCACAACGCGGACGTTAGACCTGCCCCGATCCTCGCCGGTGGAGGCGCGCCGGTTCTAGCGGCATCGGCTCCCGGCGCTCCGCGTCGCGCGTTGCTCCCGCCGAAGGCATCATGAAGAGGTGGACCAGCTGCTCGGGTTTCTCTCGCACTCCTGGTGGCTGCTGTTCGTCTTCGGCGGCAGTATCGGCGGGGCTGTGAAAGCAGTCGGCGCGGCCAACCGGCGCCGCGCCGAGCGGCGACTGGAGCGCTACCGGCTGAAGCAGCAGACGAAGATCGAGATTGCTCGCGCCAAGGCGCAGATCCACACCGACGAGCGGACCCAGCGACGCGAGATCGCCAAGATCGTCGACGAGCACGATCAGACCGATGCGCGCTGGTTCGGCTACGAGATGAGCCTGGTGACGCTGCTCGACTTCCCGATGATCACGGACATGCGCGAGCCGCTGACGGTCGAGTTCCACAAGGCCAAGCGACGCGCGGACCTGCTCCGGCCGGAGGACCCGGAATCGATGGTCGGCAACCACGAGGCGCAGGTCGAGTACCGCGACGCCGTGCATGGCTACGCGATCGCCTTCGATGTCTGCGAAGCGGAGGCGAAGCGACGGCGTCGCAGCGGATTCACCGCTCGCGAGCAAGAGCGGCTGGTCCGTGCCCAGCGGCTGCTGCGGCTGGCCATGGACGAGGGGGCCACCCAGGAAGAGCGGCAGAGCGCGTATGCGAAGGCGCGTAAGGACCTCGACGGGCTGATCGTGCTGCCGGCCGGTGCACGAGCACAGCTCGAGCACCGGATCGCAGGCCAGATCGGTGCATGAGTCGCCCCGGCCTGCCCGCCACGGCTGGAGTCGGGTTCCCGGTCGCGGATCTGGCAGCATGACCGGGAAAGGAAACTTGGCGGGCGACGAGCGTTGGGACATATGAGCGACCTGGAAGACACGAATGCGGCCATGACCACCGGCGCGCAGTACCCGTACCGGCGAATGCTGCCCCAGGCTCCGCTGCTGGCGGCCGCGACCGGGCGCACACCGGCACACCGTCCGGTGTGGTTCATGCGGCAGGCCGGCCGGTCGCTGCCCGAGTACCGCGAGATCCGGGCCGGGATCGGGATGCTCGAATCCTGCTTCAATCCCGAGCTGGTCTGCGAGATCACCATGCAGCCGGTCCGCAGGCACGGGGTGGACGCGGCGATCCTGTTCTCCGACATCGTCGTCCCGCTCAAGGCGGCGGGCATCGACCTGGACATCGTGGCAGGCACCGGACCCGTCGTCGCCTCGCCGATCCGCTCGGCGGCCGATGTCGCGGCGCTGCCGCGGCTGCGCACCGAGGAGGTCGGCGCGGTCACCGCGGCGATCTCGCTGCTCACCAAGGAACTGGGCGATACCCCGCTGATCGGGTTCGCGGGGGCGCCGTTCACCCTGGCCTCCTACCTGGTCGAGGGCGGTCCCAGCCGTAACCACGAGCGCACCAAGGCGCTGATGCACTCGGATCCGCAGACCTGGCACGCGCTGCTCGGATCGCTCGCGGACACCACGATCACGTTCCTCAAGGCGCAGCTGCACGCAGGCGTCGACGCGGTGCAGCTGTTCGACTCCTGGGCCGGTGCGCTCTCGCTCGCCGAGTACCGCCAGTTCGTGCTGCCGCATTCGGAGCGGGTGTTCGCGGAGGTCGCCGAGGCAGGAGTGCCGCGGATCCACTTCGGTGTGGGCACCGGCGAACTGCTCGGTGCCATGGGCGAGGCGGGCGCCGACGTGGTCGGCGTCGACTGGCGGATCCCGCTCGACGAGGCCGCCCGCCGCGTCGGCCCCGGCAAGGCGCTGCAGGGCAATCTCGACCCGGCGGTGTTGTTCGCCGGCTGGGATGCCGTCGAACGCGAGGTCCGCCGGGTGGCGGGCGAGGCGGACCGGGCCCTCGCGGCGGGTGCGATCGGCCACATCTTCAACCTCGGCCACGGGGTGCTCCCTGACACCGATCCGGGCGTGCTGACCGCGGCGGTGGAGCTGGTGCACTCGCTGTGACATCGGTCGCCGTCGTCGGTGGGGGCATCTCCGGCCTCGTGGCCGCGTATCGACTGCGTCAGCGGCTCGGGCCCGACGCCGTCATCACGATGGTCGAGGCGTCGGGGCGCGTCGGCGGCAAGCTGCGGACCACGCAGTTGGACGGCGTCGGCGTCGACGTCGGCGCGGAGGCCTTCATCGCGCGGCGGCCCGAGGTGCCCGCGCTGCTCGCCGAACTCGGCCTGTCCGACCAGATCGTCGCCCCGGCCGGGGTGCGCCCGCTGATCTGGTCCGGGGCCACGCTGCACCCGCTGCCAGGGGGCACCCTGATGGGCATCCCGGCGGGACCGGAGTCGATGGCGGGACTCGTCGATGAGCAGACCCTGGCCCGGATCGCTGCCGAGCCGGGCGTTCCGCTGGACTGGCGGCCCGGCTCCGACACCGATGTCGCGACCCTTGTCGGTTCCCGCTTCGGCGAGCAGGTGGTGCGTCGCTCGGTGGACCCGCTGCTCGGCGGCGTGTACTCGGGACTGTCGGACTCGATCGGCGTGCGCGCGGCGCTGCCGACCCTGGCCGCGGCGCTGGACCGCGGCGCCGCCAGCCTGTCGGCGGCGGTCGCCGAGGCGATGCCGGAGCCGAAGCCCGGCCCGGTGTTCGGCGGGCTTCGCGACGGCTACGGCGTGCTGCTCGACGCGCTGAAGGAAAGGGCAGCCGCGACGGTGCTGCGCGCGGACGCGTCGGGCCTGTCCCGCTCGCCCGGCGGGACGGGTTGGTGGATCGATCCGGTCGGCCGGGTCGACGGCTTGGTGCTGGCCGTGCCGGCGCCGTCGCTGGCCGCGCTGCTGTCCGAGGTCGCGCCCGTCGCGAGTGCGGCCGCCGCGCAGATCCCGCTGGCCTCGTCCGTCGTCGTCGCCCTCGCGCTTGCCGATGCGGCGCCGCTGCCGCAGAACTCCGGCATCCTGGTCGCCACCGGGGAATCCGTGCGCGCCAAGGCATTCACGCTGTCCAGCCGCAAATGGCCGCACCTGGCCGAGCGCGGCGGGGCGCTGGTGCGGGCCTCGTTCGGTCGGTTCGGGGACGCCGACATCGTCGACGCCCCCGACGCCGAACTCGTCGCGGCCGCCCGCGCGGACCTCGAGACGGTCACCGGCCTTCGGGTCGATCCGGTCGACGCGGTCGTGCAGCGCTGGCACGGTGGGCTGCCCCAGTACGGGCCGGGCCACCTCGACCGCGTGCAGGTCATCGAGGAGTCGATCGGCGCGCTGCCCGGGCTCGCCGTCGCGGGGGCACTGCTGCACGGCGTCGGTGTGCCCGCCTGCGTGGCGGCGGCGACGACGGCGGCGACCACGGTCGCGGAGCAGATGGCACGATAGAGCCATGGCACGCCTCGATTACGACAAGCTCAACTCCACGCTCCGCTACGCGATGTTCTCGGTGTTCCAGGTGCAGCCGGGCGTCCTCGAAGAGGACCGCACCAAGGCGATCGACGACGCGAAGGCGTTCTTCGATTCCTTCGAGGATACCGACGCGACCGTCCGCGGCGTCTACGACATCGCCGGGATGCGCGCCGACGCGGACTTCCTGATCTGGACGCACGCGGAGAAGTTGGAGGATCTGCAGAAGCTCTACGCCGACTTCCGGCGCACCACCATCCTCGGTCGCGCGAGCGACCCGGTGTGGAGCAACGTCGCACTGCACCGCCCCGCGGAGTTCAACAAGAGCCACCTGCCCGCGTTCGTCGCGGGTGAGGAGCCGGGTGCCTACATCTGCGTGTACCCGTTCGTGCGGTCCTACGAGTGGTACCTGCTCCCGGACGACGAGCGCCGCAAGATGCTCGCCGACCACGGCAAGGCGGGTCGCGGTTACCCGGACGTGCGCGCGAACACCATCCCCGCCTTCGCGCTCGGCGACTACGAGTGGATCCTCGCGTTCGAGGCGCCCGAGCTCGACCGGATCGTCGACCTGATGCGTGACCTGCGTGCCACCGAGGCGCGGATGCACGTGCGCGAAGAGGTCCCGTTCTTCACCGGGCCCCGGGTGGACGTCGAGAAGCTGATCGCGTCCCTGCCCTGATCGGCCTCACGCCTCGATAATCCGCCGCAACTCCGCGAGTGCGTCCCGGTACTGCGGGGTGCGGACGTAGCCGCTGTGGCCGGCGACGGTCGGCAGGTATCCGGACCTGTCGACCTCGTCGGCCCGCACGTCCACCCGGTTCGGGAGTCGTGAGTACGCCGGGAAACCCAGGTGGTCGGTCTCGCGCCACAGGTTGATCCACCGCGGGCGCCCCGGGGTTCCTCGGAGCAGGCCGGCCAGCGTCTGCGCGCGGGGATGTGCCGCCGGGCCGGCGTCGTCGCCCAGGAACTCGTCGGGCGCGAGCGGGCGCGCACCCGACGCGGGCGCGTTCGCGATGGCGTCGGGTCCGAACAGTTCCGGGAAGATGCGGCCGAAGTAGGCACGCAGTTGGCAACCGTAGGTGAGCAGGGCGCCGCGCTCGGCCAGTGCCTCGGACCGTGGGTCGAGGAGCGCCGCGACGGCGAGCACGGACCCCATCGAATGCGCGGAGAGCACCACCCGGTTCCCGTCGTCCGCGCGGAGCCAGGCGTCGCACCGGGCGACGAGTTCCGGTACCGCCCGCTCCGAGTAGCTGGGCGGGCCGAACGGGTGCGCGGCCCGCGGGACCACACCCAGCAGATCCCACACGATGCCGAGCGGCCTGCCGCTGCGTGGTCGAAGGGCCAGGGCGCCAACCAATGCCGCCGCGAGTGCCGCGGCGAGAAGCGCGCCCCATCCGGTGGGGAGTTGCAGATACGCGCGTTCCCCGTCGCGTGGCCGGGGCAGCAGCGGCAGGATCACGCAGGGGAGCAGCGCGAGGAGGGCTAGCGCGGCGAGCACGCCGATCGCCGGTTCGGCGCGATGGGCGGCGTTGGCGAGTCGCTCGGCGGGGACGGTGTCGGGGTCCACGAGCGCGATCGCATCCGCAGTCGCCGGGGACGGCGTGACACCTCCGCCGCGGGCCCGGATGAAGGCCGCCCACCGAACGGCACAGCACCCCGCAACCACGAGCACGACGACCAGCACGGCGGCGGCCGCGACCAGGCCGACGCCGAACCAGCCGAAGATCGGCGGGATGCGGATCTCGGTCTGGCAACCCGCAGGGTCGTCCGACACCAGCTCCGCGGCCCCGCCGGAGCCGTTGAGCCAGTTGCCGACGCCGACCACCACGAGGTTCGACAGCAGCATGGCGCCGCCGAGGGCCAACAGCAGGAAGACGCCGACGGCCCGGCCCGACCAGGCCTGGAATTCGCTGCCGGGCAACGCGAGTGCGAGCAAGACGAGGAAGACGGCCGCGCCAGCGATCACCGCAGGCCCCCGCTGCCCGCAGAGGTACGCGACCGCCGCCACGCCGAGTGTGGTAGCCAGCGCGATCGTCCACCACGGCGACATCCGCCGGATCGAGAGTCCGGCCAGCGCCAGCGCCAGCAACACGAGGACGAGGACCGCTGGCACCGCGACCAGGCCGTCCAGCCTCGGCGCGTCCCCGTCGGGAGCGTTCGGGTCGTGGGGCCCGAACGCGAGCAACAGCGACTGCGCCACGAAGGCCGCCGCGCTGACCGCGACCACAACCCAGGTCGCCGCGGGCACGCCCTCCTCCGCGCGGGAGACCGGCACGTCCACACCACGCTCGCTCGTGAGCACCAGCCGCACCGCGCCCGCGACCATCGCCAGCACGGCGACGATCGCGATCGCCGAGAAGGCCCAGCCGAATCGCTCGTCACGGGGCGGGGCGAACAGCGCGGACATCGCCACGGTGCCCGCCACCCCCGCGGCGATGTGGATCATCGAGGTCTCGGTGGCGTGGCCGCGGTTGTTCCAGAACCCGTGCCGCCGCAGAACCGGTGTGGCATCCGCCGACTCCGCGGTCTGCCGAGCGCCGTCCACGTCGTAGCGGGTCCGCGACCGCGCCGAGACGAACCACAGCACCGCCAGCGCGGCGGCGGGCACCAGCAGGGACACAGCCAGTCGCCGTTGCGGGGGCAGATTCGCCAGGGCCTGGAACTGCGAGGGCAGGTTCCCGGACTCGTGCTCCAGATACTGCAGCGCGATCAGGTCCGAGGAGACCGTCACCACGGTGCTGACGAACAGCAGCGTGAGGCCGAGCCCGAACAGTCGGACCACGGTGGCGGTCCGGCGCACCTGGGCCGGGGTGGTGCAGAGATTCCGCGACCAGTACGCCAGGTTCGTCAGCCCGTAGGGCATCACCAGGCACCAGGCCGCCCTGATCACCACGGCCAGCACCGCCTGACCGAGGGGTGCCGTGCCTCCCGGTGTCGTGCGCGCCAGCCCACCCCACGAGTAGGCCTCGCGCCGGATGCCAGGCGGGGTGTACCCGCGCTGATCGGGGGTGAGCTCGGCCGCGGCGTCACCGTCGACGGTCCAGAACCCGGCGAGCTGGTCGCCGATCACCCGGTGCGCCTGATCGGCCTGCACGTCGAGCATGTCGTGCGGCGGGGTGTTGCTCACCCCGTGAATGCGAAGTTCCAGGACATGTGGAGCCGGTCCGTCGCCGCGACTCATGAATCAGGCATACACCCAAAACCGGGCGCTCGAGGGTGTTCGGGGCGGCGCCTGCGCTGGTGGCAGACTGGCCGCCATGAGTTCGGGAACCACGCGCCGCCAGCACATGGCGCATTGGGGCATGTTCGAGGCGGAATCCGACGGCACCGAGGTCACCGCGGTGCACCCGTACCCCGGTGACGGCGATCCCTCACCGATCCTGGCCAACGCGGTCGGCTCGGTCCGGCATCGCTCGCGGGTGGCGGGACCGGCCGTCCGGCGTGGCTGGCTCGAGCGGGGTCCAGGGCCGTCCGAGGGGCGGGGATCCGACGAGTTCGTCGCGGTGTCCTGGGACGAATTGGCCGACCTACTCGCCGGTGAGCTGCGTCGCGTCGTGGATACGCACGGCAACCGCGCGATCTTCGGCGGCTCCTACGGCTGGTCCTCGCCCGGCCGTTTCCACCACGCACAGAGCCAGGTCCACCGATTCCTCAAGATGCTCGGCGGCTACACGCGCTCCGAGCACAGCTACTCGCTTGGCGCGACCGGCGTGATCATGCCGCGCGTGGTCGGGACACACTGGAAGATGTTCGCCCGCTCCACGAATTGGGGCGTCATCGCCCGCGAGACCGATCTGATGGTGTGCTTCGGGGGAGTGCCGCTCAAGAACACCGCCGTCAACGACGGCGGCACCAGCCATCACCCGACCCGCGGCGCGCTCGATGCGCTGCGGGCGCGGGGCGGCCGGATCGTGTCCATCAGCCCGTTGCGCGACGACCTGCACGGCGAGGCGGAGTGGCTCGCACCGCGTCCGGGGACCGACGTGGCCATCATGATCGCCTGCGCCTACGTGCTCGCCGACGAGGGGCTGGCGGACCGGGAGTTCCTGGACCGCTACTGCACCGGCTATGAGGTGTTCGAGCAATATCTGCTGGGCACGGCGGACGGCGTCGCCAAGACGCCCGAGTGGGCGGCAGAGCTGTCGGGCCTGCCCGCGGACGCCATCGCGGACCTGGCCCGCCGAATGGCCGAGGGGCGCACCATGATCTCGGTCACCTGGTCGTTGCAACGGGTGCGACACGGCGAGCAGGCTCCGTGGGCGGGTATCACCCTGGCCGCCATGCTCGGCCAGATCGGTTTGCCGGGAGGCGGTTTCGGGCACGGGTATGGCTCGATGAACGAGCCGGGTCTTGCGCCGGTGCCGTACCCGCTGCCGACCCTGTTCCAGGGGACCAACCCGGTGTCGGACTCCATCCCGGTGGCGGCGATCTCGGATCTGCTGCTGAATCCGGGGCAGGAGTACGACTTCGACGGTCAGCGCCGCACCTTCCCCGACATCCGGTTGGTGTACTGGGCCGGGGGCAACCCCTTTCATCACCACCAGGACCTCGGTCGGCTGCGCCGCGCGCTGGCCAGGCCGGACACGATCGTGGTGCACGATCCGTACTGGACGCAGATGGCCAAGCACGCCGACATCGTCGTTCCGTCCACGACGTCCCTCGAACGCGAGGACCTGTCCTGCACGCGCAACGATCCGCTGATGGTCGCGATGCACGCCGCCACACCGCGATTCGCCGATGCCCGCGACGACTACGACACCTTCGCCGCGCTCGCGCACCGGCTCGGGTTCGGGGAGCGGTTCACCGAGGGCCGCACCGCGGGGCAATGGATCGAGCACCTCTACGGCCAGTGGCGCGGGTACGTCCTTGCGGACGGAGGGGAGGCGCCGGAGTTCGACGAGTTCTGGCGGCGCGGGCACGTCCGCATGCGCACCGAGGAGGAGCTGACGCTCTTCGAGGAGTTCCGGGCAGATCCCGAGGCCAACGCGCTGCGCACCCCGAGCGGCAAGATCGAGATCTTCTCGGCAGACATCGACGGCTTCGGCTACGAGGACTGCGCCGGACACCCGACCTGGTACGAGCCGGAGGAATGGCTCGGTGGACGGCGGGCCGAGGCCTTCCCGCTGCACCTGATCGCGAATCAGCCGAAGACCCGGCTGCACAGCCAACTCGACCACGGGGCCACCAGTCAGAATTCGAAAGTGCAGGGGCGCGAACCGATCCGGCTGCACCCCGACGACGCGGCCGCCCGCGGTATCGCGGACGGGGACGTGGTCCGGGTGTTCAACGACCGGGGCGCCTGCCTGGCCGGGGCGGTGCTCGACGAGGGCGTGCGGGTCCGCGTCGTCCAACTCTCGACGGGCGCCTGGTTCGATCCGTTGGACCCCGCCGACCCGGATTCGATGTGCGTGCACGGCAATCCGAACGTGCTCACCGCCGACGTCGGCACCTCGAGCCTGGCGCGCGGCTGCACCGGTCAGCACGTACTCGTGCAGGTCGAGCGGTTCGATGACGAGCTGCCGCCGATCCGCGCCTACGACCCGCCCACGATCCGGCCGCGCTGAGCGGTCAGATCGTGTCGGGTTCGCGCTTGGTCTCGAGCTGGTGTATCCGCTCGGTGGCCTCCTGGAGGCGCTTCTTGCGTGATCGGGCTTCCGAGGTCTTCAACTCCTCGTAGATCTCCTCGTCGTCGTCGCTGAAGCTGAGGATCATCCGGGGGAGGCTCAGAGTGACGATCAGTGACGGCCAGACGACCCAGGCGTAGTCCCAGTCGATGACCAGTTGCAGTACGAGGAAAGTCACGAGGGTGATGCCGAAGATCACTCCGTCGAGCGAATCGATCAATCCGCCGCGCCTGCGCAGGGAGGAGAGCTCCGCCTCGGCACTGGGTGACGTGGTCAGGGCCGCGGGGGTGGTTGCGCCGACCGGGATCTTCCGGAGATGGCCGTCGACCTGCTCGAGCGGCATTCCGCCTGGCAGCCCCAGGAAAGCGCCGCGCATGACGTCGAGGGTGCGTGCGGAGGCGATCGCTTCCGAGCGGTCATAGAACTCGGTGGTGTCCAACCGTCCTGCGGCGTAGTGCTCGCTGATGACATTCAAGGCGTGCATGCGCTCGTCATCGCTGAGGAGTAGGTCTTCGCGGTCGGATTCCTCTGTCACGTAACGACTCTCTCTGTGGGTGATGTGTCAGAACCTCAATCGAGAATCCTATCGAGTCGTGCGGCCGGGACGTCCTCGGCCGACGAGGCCACGGGTTCGGGCATGTGTGTCCGCCGGGGTAGCAGGAGCGGGGTGGAGAGCAGGAGAACGCCGGACATGGTGATCGCGGTGAGTGGACTGGTGAGTGTGGCGAGGACTCCCCAGATCACCATGAGGGTGGCCTGGGTGAGTTTGCTGCTGACACTCCATGCGGTGAGGACCTGTGCGGTGTGATCGGCGGGAGTGCGCTGCAGGCGTTCTGTCGCGTTGATGGGGTTGAAGACACCCATGCAGGTGATCAGCAGGCCTTCGACGACGATCACCGTGAGGAGTCCGGCGATCCCCGGTTGGGTGAAGGCGAGGCCGAGCGGGAAGATCGAGCGCAGCCAGCCGGAGACGATCAAGACCCGGCGCCTGCCGTGGCGGGCGACGAGGCGCGCCGACAGGCGGGCACCCACGAAGCCGCCGAGCGCCGGGATGCCGAAGGCGAGACCGTATTGCCAGGCGGGGAAACGGTATTCGCCCAGCAGGAGGACGGCCAGGAGTGGGAGGGTGGCCATGATCAGGCCGCTCACCAGGATCGAGTTGAGAAACAGGCGACGTAGGACTCGGTCGTGCAGGATGAATCGCCAGCCGCCCAGCAGGTCGGTGGCGCGCAACCTGGTGGCGGTGTCGCGGGGCGCTGCGACGTCGCTTCCACGGATGCGGAGGACCCCGAGCGCGGACAGCAGGAAGCTGAGCGCGTCGGCGGCGACGGTGACGACCGGGCCGAGCAGCCCGACGAGCGCGCCGCCGATGGGCGGTCCCGCCGCGGTCGCCACCCAGCTCGTGCCTTCGAATCTTCCGTTCGCGACGAGGAGGTGCTCGCTGCGGACGAGATGTTTCAGGTACGCGCCGGAGGCGGCGGTGAAGACGATGCTCGAGGTTCCGGAGACGACCGAGACGACCAGCAGTTGGCCGTAGGTCAGTGCGCCGAGGAAGTACGCGATGGGAACGCTCGCCATCGCGAGGAACCGGGCCAGGTCCGAGGCGATCATCACCGGCCGTTTGGCCCGGTGCTCGACCCACGGCCCGAGCGGGACCGCGACGATCGCCGCGACGGTGAGTCCGGTCGCTTCGAGAAGCGAGACGGCGAATGCCGGTGAGTGCAGCACCTGCACCGCGATGAGGGGGAAGGCGCCGAAGGCGATCCACGTGCCGTATGTGCTGACGGCATAGGCCGACCACAGCCAGCCGAAGCTGCGCCCCAACTGCACGCGCATGCGACTCCTTCGTAACAACCGATGTTCGGGTCTGTCGATCACATCAGTCGCACCGATGCCCGATCAAACAACTGCATCGCTGGCGAGCCACAACGATCGGTTGTGCAAGGATAGGCTGGGGCGATGGATACCGAGGCAGTGCGATCGTTCGTGCGGGCGGCTGAGCTCGGACAGCTCCAACACGCGGCCAACGAGCTGGGCGTGACGCAACAGGCCGTCTCGAAGCGGATCGCGACCCTGGAGCGGGAGCTCGAGGTCCGGTTGTTCACCCGTACCGCCCGCGGGGTCGAGCTGACTCTCGACGGCCAGGCCTTTCTTCCTCACGCACGAAGCATCGTCACGGGTGTCGATCGCGCCGTCACCGCGATCAGACCGGGCTCGCGGGCCCTTCGGATCGACGTCCTCGGCCTGCGATCCGCGCAGGCCGTTGTCCTGCACGAGTATTGGCGGTCGCATCCCGACACCGAGCTCGACGTGGTGACCCTCAAGGTCAACGACCCTCGGGTCGTGGTCGCCGCCGTCGAAGCAGGCGATATCGACGCCTCGTTCCGTACGGTCACCGATCCGGCCGCGTTGCCGCGCGACCTGCGCATGATCCACGCGTTCGACTCCCCGCTGGAACTCCTTGTCGGCCCGAGGCATCCCCTCGCCTCCGCACGATCACTGACGCCACCACAACTGCGGAGGCATCGGATCTGGGTGCCGGGTATCGCGCCCCGAAGCGAGTGGGGGGGGGACTTCTACGATCAGCTCGCCACCGAATTCGACCTCCGCATCGACGCGGCGGGCCCGCACTTCGGCGACGAGGTGCTCCTGGACACCCTCGCGGACTCCGCAGACGTGGCCACCCTCGTCGGGGCACGCGACCGGTACATCTGGCCGACGAACCACGACCTGCGCCGCATCCCGATCGTGAATCCGACGCTCGCATACCCGCTCTCGCTCATCCTCCCCAGAACGAACCCACATCCGGGACTACGGGCAATCATCAACCACCTCGCAAGCCTGACACCCCTCGCGGTGCCGGCCTGGCGCCCGTACTGGGCAACGACCCCACCCGGTGTCGACGGCGACTGATCCCGGCGACGTCGTCGACGATCGTCGGGCCCGCCGTTTTGCCGGTACGCGGCACCACGGCGGCGTACGGTCGTCAGGCATGGACCGTCGTGCGGTGACCTGTCGACCACGCCATCTCCGAGCGGCCGGCGCCGCATTCGCCCTGACCCTGCTGCTCGGTGCCTGTTCCTCGGACACCGGATCGGACTCGGGCACCACCTCCGCACC
Organism: Rhodococcus sp. PvR099; assembly: GCF_017833315.1. Lineage (NCBI taxonomy): Bacteria > Bacillati > Actinomycetota > Actinomycetes > Mycobacteriales > Nocardiaceae > Rhodococcus > Rhodococcus sp. PvR099. The sequence continues at coordinate 674,422 of NZ_JAFIBV010000001.1, forward strand.
CGCCTCGCCCGCAGCGTCCGCCCCCGCGATCGACGATGCGACCCTGCAGTCGACCGTGCAGGAGGCCGCCAAGCAGTTCATGGTGCCCGGCGCGGTGGTGTTGCTACGCACCCCTGAGGGTGAGCAGACCGTCACCTACGGCACGACCGAACGCGACGGCGGTGCGCCGGTGACCCTCGACGACCACGTCCGGGTCGGCTCGAACACCAAGACCTGGACAGGAACGGTGATCCTGCAGCTGGTGCAGGAGGGCAAGCTCGCTCTTGAGGACCCGGTCTCGAAATACCGGCCCGAGGTCCCCGGCGGCGACGGCATCACGATCGAGCAGCTGCTGAACATGCGCAGCGGGCTGTTCAACTACAGCGAGACGCTCGAGCTGAACGAGTCCCTCGACCGGGATCCGCAGAAGGTGTGGGCGCCTGAGGAATTGCTGTCGCTGGCGTTCGCGCATCCGCCGTACTTCCCGCCCGGGCAGGGCTATCACTACTCGAACACCAACTTCGTCCTGCTAGGCCTGATCGCCGAGCAACTCGACGGCAAGCCGCTGCCGGAGATCTTCCGGGACCGGCTGTTCACCCCGGTCGGCCTGGAACACACCGAATTCCCCGCGTTGACCTCGAACGCCATCCCCACCCCGTACTCGCGCGGCTACATGTTCGGCGACAACGTGCTGACCATGACCGACCCCGCGCTTCCGCCGGACATGCAGGCCGCCGCGACTGCAGGCACCCTGGCGCCGAACGACGTCACCGACGGCAACCCGTCCTGGGCGTGGTCGGCAGGATCGGGCATCTCCACCGCGCACGACCTCGCGACCTGGGCGGAGGCCCTGGCCGACGGCAAGTCCCTCGACACGGACATGCAGGCACGCCGCCTCGCGAGCGTGCAGCCGGTCGACCCGAGCACGCCGGACGGACCGGGCTACGGCTGGGCGATCGCCAAGATGGGCCCGCTCTACGGCCATACCGGCGAACTGCCCGGCTACAACTCGTTCATGGGCTCCGACGAGGAGAGCGGCATCACGCTGGTCGTCTGGACCAACCTCGCGCCCGGCGCCAACGGTCAGGACCCGGCCAGCACCATCGCCAAGACGATCATCGAGAAGATGTTCGCCCCGAAGTGAGCGCGACTCAGCCCTGCGGCACCATGCGAAGCGAGATCGAGTTGATGCAGTAGCGCTGATCGGTGGGGGTGGGATAGCCCTCGCCCTCGAAGACGTGGCCGAGGTGGCTGTGGCAGTTCGCGCACAGCACCTCGACCCGGCGCATGCCGAGGGTGGTGTCCTCGCGCAGGATCACCGCGTCGGAGTCCGCCGGGTCGAAGAAGGACGGCCACCCGCAATGGGATTCGAACTTCTCCGTGCTGGTGAACAGCAGCGCGTCGCACGCCCGGCAGTGGTACTCGCCGACGGTGGTGGTGTCGGTGTACTCGCCGACGAACGGGCGTTCGGTGCCCGCCTCGCGGAGCACCGCGTACTCCTCGGGGCTCAGGCGTTCGCGCCACTGCGCTTCGGTGAACTGGACGGGTGCCGGATCTGCCGCGGAACTCATGGCACCACGGTACTCAGGCGGTCCACACTTGTCGGCTCAGCCGACGGCTACATGTGTCGGCTCAGCCGACGGCGACCTTCGTGCGCTCCTCGATCAGGAATGCCGGGTCGATGCCGCCGTCCAGTCGGTTCTCGCGCTTCGCGATGAGGTACCGGCCGAGCAGGACCGCGAAGATCACGATGAGGAGCAGGCTCCAGCCGAGGGTGGTCTTCATGTACTCGGCGGCGCGGCCCGCGGCAGGCCACCGCAGTGACAGCCAGCTGTCGTAACTCATGAATCCGTACACGGCCAGCCAGGCGGGCCAGTTCCGCATCACCGAGTTCCGCAGCACCACGCTCATCAGCAGCGGGAACATCATCATCGAGTAGTACATCTGGCCGAGCGAGCCGAGCAGGAACGACGCGGTCAGCAGCACACCGGAGGCGGTGGTGACGAAGAAGAGCTGATCGTCGCGGTAGTAGCGGTACAGCAGCCACAGCGACACAAGAACCATCACGCCGAACATGGCCCGCAGCCCCAGGACCAGCAGGTCGGGCAGTCCGTAGTAGGCGCCGTTGCCGACGATCGCGCTGTTGAAGTAGTCGCGGGACTCCGCCAGGTATGGCGCGGTGCGCCGCACGAAGTCCATCGGGTCGGCCGACAGCGGCCAGGCGATCGCGGTGAGGATCAGCGGGATGCCGAGCGCGGTCACGAAGACCTTCCACTGCTTGCTCACCAGCGGCAGCAGCAGCAGGGGCCAGAGCACGGGTTTGACCGCGAACGTCAATCCGAGCGCGACGCCCGACCACGCGTCCTTCTTGCGCAGCAGCAGGTACATGAACGCCACCTCGCCGAGCAGGACGAGGCCGTTGATATTGGTGAAGACAAGGGTGTTGGTGACGGTCTCGGACGCGAACATCGCGAACAGCAGGATCGGCGCAGCGATGGAGTCGAGCGCCAGGTTGAACATCTTCAGCATCAGGTAGCCGGCGACGATGATGGCCGCCGCGTTCACGAGGATGAACAGCCAGCGCGAGCGCTCCGGATCGATGAGCGCGATCGGGGCGATCAGCAGGGTTCCGCTGGGTGGGTACAGGTAGTGCGGATCCACCCAGTTGAAGTTTGCGGTGTAGACCGGCCGGTGATTGAGGAAGGCAAGTGCCGCCTTGTAGACCGGCGCGAAGTCGTCCGTCCGGAACCCGTTCACCGCCTTGACGAGCACTCGATGCAGCACCGTCATGATGGCGATCGGCCACAGCGCGAACTTGACCACCTCTGCGGTCGTCCGGCCGGTGCGCGGTTCGAGATGTCGAAGGAACACCGTGGCACGGTACACCGAGCGGGCGGCCGGGCGTTCGGTTGACACTCCGCGACGCCGCCTCAGCCCGGGCAGGCGCCGCCGTCCGGGGGCAGCACGCCGGTGCCCGCGTACCCCGCGATGGCGAGCTGCCCGCAGCCGGAATGCGTCGACACCGGATGCCCGCTGCCGAGCCAGGCGACGGTCGCGTTGGCGGCACCAGCGGCCGCGACCGCCCCGGTCACGGAGCCGGCCCCGGCGCTGCCGACGACCGGGTCCGCGGCCCCGCTGAGCGTGAGCACCGCGACGTCGAGTGTGGCGGGCAGCTCCGGCGGCGGAGTGGTGGGCCACGCCGTGCACAGCAGCAGCGAGAGCGCGGCGTCCGGCCCGAAGACCGGGTACTGCTCGGCCCAGGCGGTCCGCAGCTCACGGGCCCGGCCTGGCGTCGGCCACTGACTTCCGTCGGAGCAGCGCGCGATGAACTGCCCGTCCGAGTCGGTGGCGGCCGCGGTGTGCCCGATGAGGGAGTCGAGCGGGCCGACGTCGCCGCGGCCTGCCGCGGCCAGTACGTCCGAGAACTCGCGGACGCGGGCCTGCTGATCGCCGCGCGGTGCGCCGAGGAAGTCGGTGAGGGCGGTCAGTACTCCGTTCGAGGAGACCGGGGCCAGCTCGCCCGCCGACGCGCGGCGGACCAGGTCGGCCACCGCCGACCGGGGATCGGGGCCAAGCGAGCAGGCGAGCGCGGCGCACTGCCGGGCGAAGGCGGCCAGCGCCGCCTCCTGCCCCGCGACGCGGGACTCGGCGGCGGTCACGGCGTCGGCGCGAACCGAACCGGGGGCGTCGAGGACGAGCCGGGAGAGCCGATCCGGGTGCTGCGCCGCGTACGAGAGCCCGACTGCCGCGCCGTTTCCGGTGGTGAGCAGGCCCAACCGCTCGACGCCCCATGCCTTGCGCAGCTGCTCGAGGTCGTCCGCGGCGTGTGCGGCGTCGAAGTCCAGTTCCTGCGGCTGCAGGAAGTCGGTGCAGCCGACCGTGGCGTCGCGGCTGAGCGTCATCACCTTGTCCGCGGCGTCGCCGCCGTCGGGGTCGGGCGGGGAGAACTGGCCGAGGTCGAGCATGGCCTTGCGCAGGCCAGGGGTGTCGATGCACTCGATGGTGGTCGAGGTCCCGATCCCGCGACGGTCAACGGCCACCACCGGCCGGGTGGCCAGCAGGTCGGTGATGGGACCCGCGGCCAACGCCGCGAGGGTGGCGGTGGAGGCCCGGTCCGCGCCGGAGGTGAGGACGAGCGGGCCGGCGTCGGCCGGGGTCTGCGGGAGCCTGGCCCTGGATACCCCGAGGCTGAAGGTGCCGGGGATCGGGGAGGACTGGTCGATCGGGGCCGCGAGCTGTGCGCATTCGATGATCAGCCCTGCCGGTCCAGGTCCGAGACCGAGCGTGTCCAGGGTGGTGCGGGTGCAGTCGCTCCAGTCGAGATCCGTGCGGGGCACCTCGAGCGGGGGCGGCTCCTGCTCGGCGTCGGCGGTCCGGCCCGTCGTCTCTCCCGGACGCTGCGCGACCGCGACATCGGGGCGAACGCTCGGCCCGACGCTGCAGGCGCAGCAGACGGCGAGTACCACGGCGAGCGGCCACGTCCTGCGCAGTGGGGATGTCACGGTGCACAGCCTGCCAGGTCGCTCAGCCGTTCCGCTCGCGTACCCAGCGCGCGAGCAGCGTGCCGTCCTCGTCCCCGAGCAGGTGCGCCCGTCGCATCGCGGTCGGGGCGGCGTCGGGGGAGAAGGCGATCCGCGGTGCGGTACCGGCGACCAGGAGTGGGGCCGTGGTCAGGCACAGCTCGTCGACGGCGTCGGCCGCCAGCAGCTGTCCGAACAGTCCCGGCCCGCCCTCACACAGCACGCGTGCGAGGCCGAGCCCGTGGAGGGTGTCGATGATCGCCGCAGGCGGCACGGTGGACTCGCCGAGTGCGAGAACCCGCGCGCCCGCCGCCTCGAGCCCGGCCTTCCGATCCCGGGGTGCGTCGGCGGTGGTGAGGATCAGGGGTGCGGTGGTGGTGTCGGTCAGCAAGCGGGACGCAGGGTCGATGTCGGCACTCGCGGTGACGACGGCGATGGGCGGCACGTCCGCCTGGCCGCGCTCGCGTCTGCGTGCGCGGCGCTCCGCCGTGACCCGGGCGCCGCCGTAGTTCTCGGCCCGCACCGTTCCTGCGCCGACCAGGATCACGTCGGCCAGCTCGCGCAGGACGCCGAACAGGCGCTTGTCGGCCGGAGTACCCAGTCCCGCGGACGTCCCGTCGGCGCTCACCGCGCCGTCGATGCTGGAGACGAAGTTGACCCGGACCCACGGCGCGGACGTCGTGTCCGGATAGACGTGCAGGTCGCGGAGTTCATCGTCGTCGAGCGGTGTGAGGTGGGTCGCAATATCGAGGCGCTGCATATGGGAGATGACAGCACGTCGATAACCTCCATGCATGCACGAGCGTCTTGTTGATCGCAGTCCGGTGGTTCAGGCGGACCAGCTGATCGCCCAAATGGTCCCGCCGGCGATGTTCGACGAGGTCAGTTTCGCCTCCTACATCCCCGACCCGAACGAGCCGAGCCAGGCGGCTGCCGTGCACAAGGCCGAGGAGTTCGCGGCCAAGGTGACGAAGATCCGTTCCGGCGGACGGCGTGGGTTGTTCGGCAAGAAGGCCCAGGCCAGCGGCGCGGGCCTGTACCTCGACGGCGGGTTCGGCGTCGGCAAGACCCACCTGCTGGCATCGATCTTCCACAGCGTGCCCTCGCCGAAGGCGTTCGGGACGTTCGTCGAGCTCACCCACGTGGTCGGCGCGCTCGGCTTCAACAACGCGGTCGAGCAGCTCTCTGGCCACAGCGTGCTCTGCATCGACGAGTTCGAGCTCGACGATCCGGGCGACACCATGCTCGTCTCGCGCCTGCTCACCGAGCTGTCCGCGCGTGGCGTGTCGATCGTGGCCACCTCCAACACCCTGCCCGGTCAGCTGGGCGAGGGCCGGTTCGCGGCCCAGGACTTCCTGCGGGAGATCAAGAAGCTCGGGTCGATCTTCGAGACGATCCGGGTGGACGGCCCCGACTACCGCCACCGCGACCTGCCGCCCGCGCCGGAGCCGATCTCGGACGCCGAGCTCGCAGACCGCGCCGACGGGGTCCCCGGCGCGACCCTCGACGACTTCGACGCCCTGTGCGCGCACCTGAGCACCCTGCACCCCTCGCGCTACAACAAGCTGATCGCGGACGTGCCCGCCGTGTTCCTGCGGGGCGTGCACCCGGCCCAGGACCAGTCCGTCGCGCTGCGACTGGTCGTGCTCGCCGACCGTCTGTACGACGCGAGCATCCCGGTCACCGTGTCCGGCGCCAAGCTGGACGAGATCTTCACCCCGGAGATGCTCGCGGGCGGCTACCGGAAGAAGTACCTGCGCGCGACCTCGCGGTTGCTCGCGCTGTCCCGTTTCGAGGTCGCTGCCTAGACCGCTCGCTGCATCACGAAGTCGTGGTGCAGCTGCTCGCCGACCAGGAACGTCTTGGTGCCGACCCGCTCGAACCCGTGCTTGGCGTAGAAGCGCTGCGCCCGCGTGTTCTCCTGGTTCACCCCGAGCCAGACACCCGCGGCGTCGAGAGCGCGAGCGTGGTCCAGCGCCGCGGTCATCAGCGCCACCGACACCCCGTCCCCGTGCCGGTCAGGCAGCACGTACAGCTTGCTGATCTCCATGGTCGGCAGCAGCGTGACCGCCGCCCGGACATCGGGGTCGTCGGGGGTGCCGTCGACGAGAATCGCGTAGCCGATGATCCCGTCCGCGCCGACGGCCTTGAGCACCGTTCGGTCCGGCGCGGCCAGATACTCGGTGAAGCGGGCCTGGGACAAAACCGTGGTGATGAAGTCCGCGATGTCGGCCTCGGTCGCGGACGGCGGGCACGCCAGCGGGAAGGTCTCGGCGGCAACGGCGGCGAGCTCGGCCGCGTCGGATGAGATGGCGCGGACGACGGCGAACTGAGAGGGCATGCGTCTAGTCGACCACACGCGTCAGGTCGGCGGAATCGGCCCCTGCGGCGACCCGTTTGGGCCGGAACGCGGGGGCCAGCAGGAACAGGGCCACCGCGAACAGCAGCGGCAGGACGAAGCCGATTCGCAGATTGGAGACGGCCGCGACCGCGCCGACGATGGCGCCGCCGACCAATGTGCCCGCGTAGTTGAACAGGTTGAGTCGGGCGATCACGGCGTCCGTCTGGTCGGGCGGGGCGAGCCTGCCTGCGGCGCTGAAGCACAGCGGGGCGATGACCGGCGCGCCGAGTCCGACGATGAGGAACCCGATGATCGCGACGGTCGGGCTCTGCGCGACGATCACGACGACGAGCCCGAGCGCGGCGATCGCCGAGCCGACCCGGACCACCGCGACCTCGCCGTGGCGTCGCACCCAGAAGTCGCCGGTCAGGCGGGAGACGAGGCCCGCGGTCTGATAGGCGGCGACCGCGAGGGCCGCCGTACTGGCGCTGGCGAGCAGCAGGTCCTTGAGGTACAGCGCCGACCAGTTGCCGACGCTGAAGTCGATGGCGAAGAACAGCGCCATCGCCGCACCGAGGGCGAGGAACGGGCGCATCGGGATCGTCAGCGGTGCGGCGGACGTGGTCGCCTCGGCCTCGGGTCCGACCTCGAGCAGTCGCGGACCGATCAGCAGCGTGCCGGCGGCGACCCCGAGCGCGGCGCCGAAGATCGACACCGGCAGGCTCACCTCGAGCGCCGAGCAGGCCGAGACGTACAGGGCACCGACGATGGCGCCGACGCTCCACGCGCCGTGGAACGAGGACAGGATCGACCGGCCGTAGCGGTGCTGGATCGCCACGGCCTGCATGTTGGTGGCCGCGTCGACCATGCCGAGGCCGATGCCGTACACGGCGAACCCGGTGAAGAACGCGGCGGGGGACGGCGCGAAGGCGATCCCGGTGCCTGCGCAGGCGATGACGAACAGACCCGCTCGCAGGGTGGTCTTGCTCGAGGTCCTGGTCGCCAGGTACTCGGCGATCACGCTGCCGACGGCCGCGACCAGCGAGACCAGCACCACCGCGACGACGATGGTGGAGTCGTCGAAGCCGTACCGGTCCTTGAACTGGGGGAGCTGCGTCAGGAGTGCGGCGAGGAACATGCCCTGCAGGCCGAAGCCAACGGCGGTCGACACGCGAGCGGCCCGCAATGCGGGGGTGGGGAGCGTCATGAGGCCAGTGTGCTTTCGCCGGGCCCGTTCGGGCGGTGTGTTGATGAATTCAAGCACCGCACTGGACGCGCGTCCAACATTTCGGCAAACTCGGCTCATGACTGCGACTGAAACCAATCCGACGTTCCCTCATGGCTTTCTGTGGGGGGTCGCCACCGCCGCCTATCAGATCGAGGGCGCGGTGGATGAGGGTGGGCGGGGCCGCTCGATCTGGGACGAGTACTGCGAGCGGCCCGGCGTTATCGTCGGAGGCGAGACGGGAGTCGTCGCCATCGACCACTACCACCGCTACCGCGAGGACGTCGGGCTGATGCGCGACCTCGGCGTCGACGCCTACCGGCTGTCCGTCTCCTGGTCCCGGGTGCAGCCCACCGGCCGTGGTCCGGTCAACGAGGAGGGTCTGGACTTCTACGACCGCCTCGTCGACGAGCTCGTCGCGGCCGGGATCGATCCGGCCGTCACCCTGTTCCACTGGGACCTGCCGGTCGAGCTGCAGGAGGCGGGCGGCTGGCTCAACCGCGAGACCTCCTATCGACTGGCCGAGTACGCCGACATCGTCGGTCGCAGGCTCGGCGATCGCGTGCGCATGTGGATGCCGTTGAACGAGCCGGTCGTGCACACCCTGTACGGGCACGCGCTCGGCGTGCATGCCCCCGGCCAGGAACTGGGCTTCGGCGCACTGCAGGCCGCCCACCACCAGCTGCTCGGCCACGGGCTGTCGGTGCAGGCGCTGCGCGCGGCGGGCTGCGGCAACATCGGGATCGCCTCCAACCACGCGCCTGTGCACGCGGCCAGTGATTCGGAGGCCGATGTCGCCGCCGCCGAGATCTACGACCACATCGTGAACTGGACGTTCGCCGATCCGGTCCTGCGGGGCAGCTATCCGGCGGAGGAGTTGGCCGCGGCGCTGCAGGGGCCGGTCGCCGAGGACCTGAAGGTGATCTCGCAGCCGCTCGACTGGTTCGGCATCAACTACTACGAGCCGACGCTGATCGCCGCGCCCACCTCCGATGAGGGCAGCAGCGGGGTCCTCGAGGTGGACCTGCCGCCGGGGATGCCGTTCCAGCCGGTCGCACTCGAGGGCTACGAGCGGACGGACTTCGGCTGGCCGATCGTCCCCGCGGGGCTGCGTGAGATCCTCGGGATCTTCGCGGACCGGTTCGGTGACGCGCTGCCGCCGATCTACATCACCGAGAGCGGGGCGTCGTTCCACGACGACGACCCCGACGAGAACGGCCGGGTCGACGACCGTCGGCGGATCGACTACCACCGTGAACACCTGCATGCGGTCCGGGCGGCGATCGAGGACGGCGTCGACGTGCGGGGCTACTTCGCCTGGTCGATCTTCGACAATTTCGAGTGGGCGGCCGGGTACAAGGAGCGATTCGGGCTCGTCCACATCGACTACGAGACCCTCGCCCGGACGCCGAAGGACTCCTATTTCTGGTACCGCGATCTCATCGCCGGGCACGCGAGCGTGAGCTGATGACCAGCCTGGCAAGCCGATTGATGCCCGCGGCGCTCGCGTTGCGGGGCAGCAGGCGGGTCGGCGCCGAGGCCACCCGCCGCGAGATCGCGGGCCGGGCGTTGCGGCCCCGTTCGTTCAGCCCGCCCCGCGGGCTCGACCGGCGGGTCGACATCCGATTGGAGCGCACCGGCGCCGGCTGGCCGGTGTACTCGGTGGCCGCGCACGGCGCGTCGCGGCGGGATCTGGACAGCGCGCTCTACCTCCACGGTGGCTCCTACTTCCGCGAGATCACCCGGCAACACTGGCTGCTGGTCGCGGATCTGGCCCAGTCGTTGCCGATGGAGGTGGTGGTCCCGATCTATCCGCTCGCGCCGTCTGCGACCGCGGACGTCGTGGTGCCGGCGGCCGCCGACCTCGCCGAATGCCTGATGGGGGAGTGCGGTGCCGAGCGGTTCTCCCTGCTCGGCGACTCCTCGGGTGGGGGCATGGCGCTGGCCGTCGCGGTGGCGCTGCGGGAACGCACCCTCGCGCCGCCGCGGCGCACGGTGTTGATCTCGCCGTGGCTCGACATCACCGCCGACCACCCGGCCATCGCCGGCCTCGCGGCACACGACCCGTGGCTGAGTCCGGACGGGCTGCGGGTGGCGGGCGAGGCGTACCGCGGCGCACTGGAGCCGGCGGACGTCCGGGTGAGCCCGATCAACGCCGACCTCGACGACCTGGGGCACATCACGGTGTTCACCGGCACCCGCGACATCCTCAACGCGGACGCGCGGCGGCTGCGCGAGCGAATCGCGCTCAGCAACACCGAGTTCGAGTACCACGAGGAGCGGGACATGTTGCACGTCTACCCGCTGCTGCCGACGCCGGAGGGCAGGGCGGCCAGGCGGACCCTGCGCGGCCTCGTCGACCCGAGGGGTGCGATCAGTTCGGCGCGGTGACCCGGGCCCGGGCCGGATGCCTGCGCCGGATGAGGAAGCCGGTCCAGGACACGAGGACCACGAGCCCGGCGAGCATCTGCAGCAGCGCGGTGTACCGCTCCGGATAGACGACACCGGTCAGGTAGGTGTCGATGAAGCCGGTGCGCAGCCCCTGTTCGCCTGCCTCGTGCCTGGCCCAGTTCTCCAGGGCGGTGAGCGGGCAGTCGAGGCCGAACACGATGGTCGAGAAGCCCCAGCCGGCGAGCACGAGATGCGGCCAGATCGCCCACGGCCACCGCCAGGCCAGGAACCCGCCGGCGACGACGTACACCAGGAACGCGAAGTGCACGGTCATCGTCGCCTCGGCGAGCACCCGAAAGACCATGAGGCCATTGTCCCTCCGGGTCGATCCGGAGGGGTACGCCTCGGTTGTTACAGGCGGCGGTTGAACACTTCCTTCGCCTTCGAGGTCGTGATGTCGACCGTGTAGACGCGGAGCGTGGCGGCGGTGGGCGAGAGGTCCATCACCATGAATCCGACGTCCGCGAAGTTCTCGAAGAGGCTCTTGTTCGTGGTGGAGCTGGCCTTGCCGCTGCTGGTCTTCCCTGCGGCGCCGGAGACGATCTGACGGGTGCCCTTGGACTCGACGGTCGGCTCGAGGACCTGCAGCGAGTGATCGTGTCCGGCGAGGAGGAACTGGCACCGCCCGAGGACGTGCTCCTCATAGAACTTCTTCGCGTCGGCGCCGTTCGCGGGCGGTACCGGCATCCCGTCGTACTTGCCCGCGTTGCCGTGGGATCCGTTGCTCAGATAGGGGTGGTGCGCGCAGGCGATCTTCCACTTGGCCGGTGACGCGGCGATCGCCGCGTCCAGCCACGCGCGCTGCTCGTTCATGAACTGCCCGTCCGCAGCCCAGTAGGGCGCGAGGATCGGGGGCAGCATGGCGGCGACCGGGTTCATGTCGAGGACGAAGAACTCGACCACAGGGTTCTTCTCGGGAATGCGGACCGAGTAATAGCGGCTGGGCATCCACCACCGCCGGGAGAGCGGGTGGTAGTCCACCTCTTCGTCGCCGCGCAACAGCCAGCCGCCGTCGCCGGGGAAGATCGCGCTGTTGTCGTGGTTGCCGAGTGCCATCACCCAGGGGAAGTCGAGGTCGTGGTTGGGGTCCTCGAACTTCGCCGCGAACTGGGTGTCGTTCTCGTTGGTCGGCCCCATCTCGTAGATGTTGTCGCCGAGGCCGAGCGCCATCGAGAAGGGCTCGCGACTGTGCAGATCGCGAATCGCGTCGGCCACCGCCCACTGTGCCTTGGTGCCGGTGCCCGCGTCCCCGGTGATCAGCACTCGGAGGTTGGTGTCCGCGGGGAACGGGAACTTGCCGGTGCCTGCGGCGGGCTTGGTGTCGGCGGCGGCCGCGATCCCGGGTGCCATCGCTGCCAGCGGCAGGGCGGCGCCCGCCGCGGCGGCGCCTGCCAGGAATCGGCGGCGATCGATCTGGTTGAACTCCATCACAGTCCTCGGGTCGCATCGTTCGGTGTCCGGACGAGCAAACCTTAATGTGAACGGTCGTTCAACTCGACAGGCTCGGCCGACTCGGTGTTCACCCGACGTTCACCCCGCCGCTGCCCCGAAACGACGAAAGCCCCGGCCGGTGGCCGGGGCTTTCGGTGCTGGTGCGCGATACTGGGATTGAACCAGTGACCTCTTCCGTGTCAGGGAAGCGCTCTCCCGCTGAGCTAATCGCGCGAGAAGCCGGAACCTGGTCCGGCCCAAACGAGCGGATGACGGGATTCGAACCCGCGACCCTCACCTTGGCAAGGTGATGCGCTACCACTGCGCTACATCCGCATTGTGCACTCCCGGACCCATTGTGTAGGTCCGACAGTGCGTGTACAGAAAAGGCACCCGTCCGGGTGCCTTTTCCTTCGTGCGCGATACTGGGATTGAACCAGTGACCTCTTCCGTGTCAGGGAAGCGCTCTCCCGCTGAGCTAATCGCGCGAGGTGGAGACGGGAATCGAACCCGTGTGCACGGCTTTGCAGGCCGTTGCCTCACCACTCGGCCACTCCACCGTCAAGGTCGAGTCCAACCTCGAGAGCGGATGACGGGATTCGAACCCGCGACCCTCACCTTGGCAAGGTGATGCGCTACCACTGCGCTACATCCGCATTGCACTTCCGGGGGCGGCGTTGCTGCCTCCGTGGTGCGAGATGAAACATTAGCCCACGGGGTGTGTAGTCACAAATCGCCAGTTCAGTGACGGAATCGGGGATCGAGTGCAGCGCATTGACTGCACTCTTGCCGCGCATAGACGGGGGTGGGCTCCTGTTTCCTTGCTGCCGTCAGGTCGGAGGATCGGGCGACAGAGAACAAGGGTTCGCCGGGAACAGGGACGTGGTTCGACGGGGATGGGGACGGGGTCGGACAGCGGTTTTTCACTTCCACGGAAGTCGTGTTAATGTTCCATCCCGTCCGGCCGCGAGAGTTCAACGCGCGGCTCGGTCCCGTGGCTCAGTGGGAGAGCGTCCGCTTCACACGCGGAAGGTCGCTGGTTCGATCCCAGCCGGGACCACAAGAAGAGCCCCCCTCATTCGAGGGGGGCTTTTTTGTGTTCTCGATGTACCTCGTGACCGGCAGACCGCTGCCTCCGAGAGGTGGTGACGGATACAATCGGTGTCCCGCGCTGATACGGGGGGCTCAGATTGGAGCTGATCTCGGATGGCCGATCAGGCGAAGCTCCTCGACTATCTGAAGCGGGTGACCGCAGATCTCTATCAGACGCGGGAGAAGCTTCGTGAGGCCGAGGGAGTCAGCCGCGAACCGATCGCTGTGATCGGGATGGGCTGCCGGTACCCGGGCGGGGTCCGGTCGCCGGAGGATCTGTGGCGCCTGGTCGAGTCGGGTACGGACACCGTCACCGGGTTCCCCGAGGACCGCGGCTGGGGGATCGCGGACCTCTACGATCCGAAGGCCGAGCAGTCCGGCAAGACCTACACGGTGCAGGGCAGCTTCCTGGACGATCCGGCCGGGTTCGATCCGGAGGTCTTCGGGATCTCGCCCCGCGAGGCGCTGGCCATGGACCCGCAGCAGCGTCTTCTCCTCGAAACGAGCTGGGAGACCTTCGAAAACGCAGGCATCGATCCGCGGTCGGTGCACGGTGCCCAGGTTGGTGTCTTCACCGGGCTGTCCGGTATCGACTACGCGGCGCGGGCAGGCGGGGCGCCGCCGGAGGACCTCGAGGGCTACTTCATCACCGGGAACGCCATGAGCGTCGCCTCCGGACGCGTGGCGTACAGCTTCGGCCTGTGTGGACCCGCGATCACCGTCGACACCGCGTGCTCCTCGTCCCTGGTGTCCATCCACCTCGCGATGCAGGCGCTGCGCAGCGGTGAGTGCGAACTGGCGCTCGCGGGCGGGGCGACGGTCATGGCGACACCAGCGGTGTTCGTGGAGTTCAGTCGCCAGCGCGGACTGGCAAGGGACGGGCGGTGCAAGGCCTTCTCCGCCGCCGCGGACGGTACGGCCTGGGGTGAGGGCTCGGGAATCGTCGCGCTGGAACGACTGTCCGACGCGGAGCGCAACGGTCGCCGGATACTGGCCGTCATCCGTGGCAGTGCGGTGAACCAGGACGGTGCCAGCAACGGCCTGACAGCTCCGAACAAGCAGGCACAGGAGCGGGTGATCCGGCAGGCCCTGGACAGTGCCGGGTTCGGCCCGGCCGATGTCGACGCGGTCGAGGCGCACGGCACCGGAACCACGCTGGGCGATCCGATCGAGGCGTCCGCCCTGCTGGCCGCCTACGGCCGCGATCGGCCCGCCGACCGGCCGCTGTGGCTCGGCTCGGTGAAGTCGAATCTCGGGCACACCCAGGCGGCCGCTGGTGTGGCCGGGGTGATCAAGATGATCATGGCGATGCGTCACGGTGTCCTGCCGAAGACGCTGCACGTCGACCGGCCGACCCCGCACGTCGACTGGTCCGCCGGTTCGGTGTCCCTGCTCACCGAGAACCGCGACTGGCCGGAGGCCGATCGGCCCCGACGCGCGGCAGTGTCCTCGTTCGGCATCAGCGGCACCAACGCGCACGTCGTGCTGGAGCAGCCACCGTCCGTCTCGCCGTCACCCGACGAATCGGCCGTTCCCGAAGGCGAGGTCGTGGCCTGGTTCGTATCGGGCCACACCGAACCCGCGCTGCGCGCCCAGGCCGAGCGGTTGCGCGAGTACGTCGTCGGCCATCCCGAACTGACGCCGGCCGAGGTGGCCGGGGCGTTGCTGGGTTCGCGCGCCGCCTTCGACCACCGCGCCGCCGTGATCGGCGCGGAGCCCTCGGGCCTGCTGGCCGGGCTCGACGCGCTCGGCCGGGGCGCACCCAGCCCCGATGCGGTCACCGGCCTGGCCATGGAAGCAGGGGACCGGCCGGTGTTCGTCTTCCCGGGTCAGGGTGCGCAGTGGGTGGGCATGGCCGAGGAACTGCTCGAGTCGTCGCCGGTATTCGCCGACAGCGTGCGCGAATGCGCCGACGCGCTCGCGCCGTACACGAAGTTCTCCCTGCTCGACGTGCTCCGCGACCGCGATCCGTCCTCGCTGGACCGGGTCGATGTCGTGCAACCCGCGCTGTTCGCGGTGATGGTCGCCCTCACCCAACTGTGGCGCGCACACGGCGTCGAACCGGCGGCCGTGGTCGGACATTCGCAGGGCGAGATCGCCGCAGCCTGCGTCGCGGGTGCGCTGAGCCTGTCCGACGCGGCGCTGGTGGTCGCCGCGCGGAGCAGTGTGATCGCCGCGTCGGCGCGACGCGGCGGCGGGATGGCCTCGGTGGCACTGCCCGCCGACGCGGTGCGGGCGAAGATCGAACCGTGGGCGGGCGCCGTCGAGGTGGCGGCGATGAACGGTCCCTCCGCGACGGTGGTGTCCGGGCCCGTCGAAGCCCTCGACATCCTGGTGGGGCAGTTGCAGGGCGAGGGCGTCCAGGCCAGGCGGATCGCGGTGGAGTACGCCTCGCACTGCGCGGATGTGTCGGTGTTGCGGGATCCGATCCTCGACGCACTTGCCTCGATCACGCCCCGCCGGTCGCGGATCCCGTTCTATTCGACGGTGACCGGTGGCGCGCTGGACGGCTCCGCACTCGACGCGGACTACTGGTACCGGAATCTCCGGCGCCCCGTCCGGTTCGAGCAGGCGACCAGAGCGCTGGCCGCGGATGGTTATCGATTGTTCATCGAGTCGTGCAGCCATCCCATCCTCACTGTGCCGTTGCAGGAGACCCTCGACGCGGCGGGTGTCGCGGGGCGAACCATCGGCACCCTGCGGCGCGACCGCGCCGGCCTGCGCCAGTTCACCGCCGCGCTCGCCGAGGCGCAGGTGTCCGGGGTGCACATCGACTGGGACCGAGTCGACTGGGCCCGGCGTGACGATCGGCAGCGGTGGGTGGACCTGCCCACGTATGCCTTCCAGCACCGTCGCTATTGGCTGGACAGTCCCGCGCCGCACGGTGATGTCGCGTCGACGGGCATGGACACCGGCGGACACCCGATGCTCGCCGCGTCGGTCGAGCTCGGAGACGACCGGGGCGTGGTGTTCACGGGCTTGCTCTCCCCGCAACGCCTTCCGTGGCTGCGCGATCATGCGGTGAACGGAACGGTCATTCTGCCCGGCACCGCATTCGTGGAGCTGGCCCTCCACGCGGGGAACCGCGTCGCGCGCGGCGGGCTCGAGGACCTCGCGATCGAAGCGCCCCTGCTGATCCAGGACGAGGGTGAGGTGGCGGTGCAGGTGAGCGTCCTCGCCGATGGCGACGGCGGCCGCTCCACGGTGGCGGTGCACTCCCGGCCCGCGGATGCGTCGGGGGAGACCCCGTGGACCAGGCACGCCACCGGCACGCTCACCGCGGCCGTCGGCTCCGCGGACTCCGACGAACAGCAGTGGCCGCCTGCCGATGTCACGCCGATCGATGTCGGGGGGCTATACGGAGTGCTCGACGAGGCCGGCTACGGGTACGGCCCGAGCTTCCGTGGCCTGCGGGCGGCGTGGCGCCGCGGCGACGAGCTGTACGGCGAGGTGAGTCTGGGCGGCGAGGACCCGGCCGAGGCGGTCGCGGGATATGGGATCCACCCGGCCGTGCTCGACGCGGCGCTGCACGTGATCGCGCTCGGGAGCGCGGCGTCCGGCGAGAGCGGTGTCCGGCTGCCCTTCGCCTGGGGCGCGGTGCAGTTGCACGCCGTCGGCGCCACCGCTCTGCGTGTGCACGTCACGTCGATCGGTCCCGAGCGGTACCGGGTATCGGCGTTCGACGTGGCCGGTAAACCCGTGCTGACCGTGGATTCGCTGGCGCTGCGGCCGCTCGGGGACACCCGACTCCCCGCCGCCGGTGCAGGCGAGAACCTCTACCGGGTGGAGTGGATGCCGGTGGGTGCGGCCGCGGCGGCCGGGGCGGAGCTGGTGCCGCTCGCGGAGGCACTGGCGGGCGGCGACCAGTCCGGTCGCGTGCTGCGGCTGGACTGCGAGCCGGGCGGGGAGTCCGACGTGCCGGCCCGGGCGCACGCCGCCGCGGAGGCAGCTTTGGCCGCGGTCCAGTCCTGGCTCCGCGAGGACCGGCTGGCGCAGACCCGCCTGCTCGTCACCACCCGGCTCGGGGTTGGCGTGCGCGACGGCGAACCGATCGACGACGTGTCGGCCGCACCCGCCTGGGGGCTGATCGGCGCGGTGCAGCACGAGTTCCCGGACCGCATCTGCCTGGTGGACCTGGATGCGGCGGCGGGTGAACCCGCCGATCCCGCGCTGCTGGCAATGGCATTGGCCTGCAACGAACCCCAGCTGGCGATCCGGGACGGCGTGCTGCTGGCGCCCATGCTCGCCGCGGAGACGCCCGTCAGTGCAAGTGCCGCACTCGCTGCGGAGCCGGCCCCCTTCGGTCCGGAGGGCACGGTCCTCATCACGGGTGGCACCGGGACCATCGGCAGGCTGATCGCCCGCCACCTCGTCGCGCGGTACGGGGTGCGCAGGCTGGTGTTGACCGGCAGGCACGCGCAGGGCGCCGACAGCGCGGCCGAACTGCGAGCCGATGTCGCCGAGTCGGGGACCGAGATCCGCCTGGTCGCCTGCGACGTGGCCGACCGCGCCGCGATCGCCGCCCTGCTCGCAGACATCCCCGACCTGTCCGGTGTGATCCACGCGGCCGGGGTGCTCGAGGATGCCACCGCGGCCACCGTGACCCGAGACCAGTTGCACGAGGTCATGCGTCCCAAGGTGGACGGTGCCTGGCACCTGCACGAGCTCACCCGCGACCACGACCTGTCGGCCTTCGTACTGTTCTCCTCGGCGGCGGGTGTGCTCGGCGGCGCGGGCCAGGCGAACTATGCGGCCGCGAACGTCTTCCTCGACGCACTGGCGCAACACCGTCGCGCCCGCGGGCTGCAGGCGATCTCCATGGCCTGGGGGCTGTGGGACCGGCCGAGCGGGATGACCTCCCACCTGAACGCGGCAGACCTGGACCGGTTGCAGCGCTCCGGCATCGACACCATCAGCCCGGAGTCGGGGTTGGCCCTGTTCGATGCGGCCCTGGCCGTGAACCGGCCGCTGATCGTGCCGATCCGTCTCTCGACGCGACCCTCCCGTTCCGATGCCGAGTCCCTGCCGCCGATCCTGCGTCGCGTCCTCGGGATCCGTCGCCGGGTCGCCGCCGCCGAATCACCCACCGGCCTGGCCGACGAGCTGCGGGCACTCGACCCCGGCGAGCGACACAGCCGGGTCGTCGACCTCGTCACCACCCACGTGGCAGCGGTGCTCGGCCACGACAGCAAGGAGGCGATCGACCCGGAACGGGCCTTCAAGCAGCTCGGCTTCGACTCGCTGACCGCCGTGCAACTGCGCAACCAGCTCGCGACCGCCACCGGCGTCGGACTCGCCGCGACGGTGGTGTTCGACCATCCCACCGCCGATGCGCTCGCACAGGAGCTCGTGGCCCGCCTGCTCGGGTCGGATGCGGCACCGCAGCCGACCCGGCCTGCGCGCACTCGCAGGGGCGAGGACCCGATCGCGATCGTCGGGATGGCCTGCAGGTATCCGGGCCGGGTGTACAGCCCTGACGACCTCTGGCAACTCGTGCGAGAGGGCCACGACACGGTGGGCGCGTACCCCGACAACCGCGGCTGGAACCTCGCCGAGGTCTACCACCCCGACCCGGAGCGCGCAGGCACCACCTACATGAG
The DNA here is from genome assembly GCF_017833315.1 of Rhodococcus sp. PvR099. Taxonomy (NCBI): domain Bacteria; kingdom Bacillati; phylum Actinomycetota; class Actinomycetes; order Mycobacteriales; family Nocardiaceae; genus Rhodococcus; species Rhodococcus sp. PvR099. The sequence goes on from NZ_JAFIBV010000001.1 coordinate 693,061, forward strand.
CCAGGGCGGATTCCTCTACGACGCAGACGAGTTCGACGCCGCGTTCTTCGGCATCAGCCCCCGCGAGGCGATCGCGATGGACCCCCAGCACCGGCTGCTCCTGGAGAGCGCCTGGGAAGCGTTGGAACGGGCGGGGATCCAGCCGAACGGACCGGGACTCACCGACACCGGCGTGTACGTGGGGCTGATGGGCGGCGACTACGGCTTCCACCTGATGAGCAGGCGCAACGTCGATGCCGAGGGCTATCTGATGACCGGCACCAGCAACAGCGTTGCCTCCGGCCGGATCTCGTACTCTCTCGGCTTCACCGGGCCCGCCGTCACGGTGGACACCGCCTGCTCGTCCTCGCTGGTGGCCATGCACCTCGCGGCGCGGGCACTGCGCGACGGTGAATGCGCGCTCGCGTTGGCAGGCGGGGCGACGGTGATGTCCACACCCGGGGTTCTGATCGAGTTCAGCCGCCAGCGCGGCCTCGCCTCCGACGGCAGGTGCAAGCCCTTCTCCGACCGGGCTGACGGCACCGGGCTCAGCGAGGGCGCGGGCATGGTGGTGCTGGAACGGCTGAGCGACGCCGAACGCAACGGCCACCGGGTGCTGGCGATCATCCGCGGATCGGCGATCAACCAGGACGGGGCGTCCAACGGGATCACCGCACCGAACGGGCCGTCCCAGGAGCGGGTGATCCGCCAGGCGCTGGCCGATGCCGCGCTCGCACCCACCGACATCGACGCCGTCGAGGCCCACGGCACCGGCACGACGCTCGGCGACCCGATCGAGGCGCAGGCGCTGCTGGCCGCCTACGGGCAGGACCGCGAGGGCAGGCCACTGTGGCTCGGCTCGGTGAAGTCGAACATCGGCCATGCCCAGGCCGCGGCGGGAGTCGCGGGCGTGATCAAGATGGTGATGGCGATGCGGCACGGGGTGCTGCCGCCGAGCCTGCACGGCGACGCCCCGACCCGGCACGTCGACTGGACCGCGGGAGAGGTCTCGCTGCTCGCCGACGCTGTTTCATGGCCGGAGACCGGGCGGCCCCGTCGCGCGGCGGTCTCGTCGTTCGGCATCAGCGGCACCAACGCGCACCTGATCCTCGAACAGCCACCCGACCTCCCGACGCCCGATCCCTCGCCGCGGTCGGCCACGCCGCTGGCCTGGGTGATCTCCGGAAAGACCGGCGACGCGCTGCGGGCGCAGGCAGCGCGGTTGGCGGAGTTCCTCGACAACGCGGAAGATCTCCCCGATCCTGCCGACCTCGCCTACTCCCTGGCCACCACCCGATCCGGCTTCGCCCACCGCGCCGCGGTGATCGGCGAGACGTTCGCCGACCTGCGCGACGGCCTGGCCCGCATCGTGGAGGGACGACCGGGCGGCAACGTCATCGACGGGACCAGCGTCCGCGGCAAGACGGCCTTCATGTTCACCGGACAGGGCGCGCAACGGATCGGGATGGGCCGTGGCCTCTACGAGGCCTACCCGGTGTTCGCGGAGGCACTGGACGAGGTCTGTGCCGCACTCGACGAGCATGTGGAAGTCCCGGTGCGGGAGGTGATCTGGGACGACGCCGAGGGCGGCGCCGCCAAGCTCGACAGCACCGAGTACACCCAGCCGGCCCTGTTCGCCGTCGAGGTCGCGCTCTATCGGCTGCTGCGGGACTGGGGAATCACCCCGGACTACCTGATCGGCCATTCGATCGGAGAGATCACGGCGGCGTACGTCGCGGGAGTGTTCAGCCTGCCCGACGCCGCCGCCCTGGTGGGCGAGCGCGGACGCTTGATGCAATCGACGAAGCCGGGCGCGATGATCGCCGTCCGTGCCCGGGCCGAGGACGTGCTCGCACGGATCGACGACCGGGTCGATCTGGCGGCCGTCAACGGTGCCGAATCGGTGGTGCTCGCGGGCGGTGAACGCGATCTGGACACCATCGCATCCGAATTGTCCGCCGCAGGCCTGAAAACAACGAGCCTGCGGGTCGAGCGGGCCTTCCATTCCACCCTGATGGATCCCATCCTCGACGAGTTCGCTTCCGTGGTGTCGAGGCTGACGCCGCAGCCGCCGACCGTGCCGGTCATCTCCAACGTCACCGGTCGCGTCGCCACCGCAGAGGAACTCGTGTCACCGGACTACTGGACGCAGCACATCCGGCAATCGGTGCGCTTCCACGACGGCATTCGCGCCCTCGACGAGCTCGGGGTCACCCGCCTCGTCGAAGTCGGCCCTGGCGCGACCCTGACCGCGCTCGCCGCGGAGGTGGTCCCCAACGCGATCGCCACGCTGCCCGGACGCGGAGACGAGGCGAACGGGGTCATCGCGGCGGTCGCGGCGGCCTACGTGCAGGGCATCCCGGTCGACTGGGATCGGGTACTGCCCGGGCGTCGCCGGGTCGACCTGCCCACCTACGCATTCCAGCGTCGTTCCTTCTGGCCCTCGACGTCGATGCGGAGCACCGGCGATCCGACGGAGCTGGGGCTCGGCTCCGCGGATCATCCGCTGCTCGGCGCGGCGGTGAGCCTCGATGACGGCGCGCTGATGTTCACCGGACAGCTCTCGCTGCCGCGCGATTCGTGGCTCGTGCCGCCGCCGGTCGATGACGGTGAGGCGCCGTCGCCGGACGCACCGCAGCCGGTCTCGAGCGCGGTGCTGGTCGAACTCACGCTGCATGCGGCCCACCACATCGGTCTCGACCACATCGACGAGCTGACGCTGCACCAGCCGCTGACCCTCCCGTCGCCGGGGCAGGCATCGATCAGGGTGCTCGTGTCCCCGATCGACGCAACCGGTGGTCGCACCGTCACCATCTCGTCGAACGCGGCCGAGGCCGACAGCCCCGATGCCTGGGTCCGGAACGCCTCCGCGACGATCGACGACGTCGTGGGGCCCGCCGCCGCTGCCGCGCAACAGGTTCCGGGCGACGCCGAGGTCGAGGTGCGCCTGGAGGAAGGCACCGACGCGACCGGCTACGGCATTCATCCGGAGCTGTTGGAGGCCGCGCTCGAGCCGATCCTCGGGTGGGACGGCTGGCCGGTGACCTGGTCGGGAATCCGCCTGCACACCGTCGGAGCGGAAGCGGTGTCGGTGCGGTCCGAGGCGAGCGAGGACGGGCGATATCGCGTCGCCCTCGCCGACCCCCGAGGCGATCCCGTGCTGACCGTCGACGCACTGCGGGTGGTGCCGAGAGCTGTCGACGGGTCGGGTGCGGGTGGCAGGGCGACCCCGCCGCTGCACCGGCTGACCTGGATTCCGGTCGAGGGCCCCTCGTCGGAGCCGGCACCGGGACCGGTGGTGGTCCTCGGCTCCGGGTGGCCGGGCGAGCAGGGCGACGGTTCGGCTTTTCCCCACCATCGCGACCTGGCGGCGTTGCGAACCGCGATGGAGTCCGTCCCCGACGACGGCGACCGGGTCCCCTGGACGGTGCTGGTCGGATGCGGAACCGGGGGCGAGCACGGTCCGGACGCGACCCACGAACTGTGCGCCCGGGTGCTGGACCTGCTGCAGGAGTGGCTGGACGATGACCTCGTCGCCGACAGCAGGCTGGTGATCGTGACCCGCAATGCGATGGTCACCGACGACGGGCAGGACCCGGACGCGGGCGCCGACCTCGCGGCCGCGGCGGTGTGGGGCCTCGTGGGGTCCGCACAGAACGAGAATCCGGACCGGTTCGTCCTGGTCGACCTCGACGACGCGTCGGATGCCGAAACCGCGATCATGTCGGCAGCGGCGAGCGGGGAACCCCAATCGGCGGCCAGGAACGGCGCCCTGCTGGCGCCCCGGTTGCGGCGCGCGCCGGCCGTCGAGACATCGACGCCGTTCGACCCGGACGGCACCGTTCTCGTCACCGGCGGCACCGGCACCCTGGGGTCGCTGGTGGCCCGGCACCTGGTCGCCGCCCACGGGGCGCGGAATCTGGTGCTGACCAGCAGGCGCGGACCCGACGCCGAGGGTTGCGACCGGCTGCGTCGCGAACTGGCCGATCTGGGCACCGAGGTGAGCATCCTCGCCTGCGACACCTCCGATGAGTCGGCCCTCGCGGCGCTGCTGGCGGGGATACCGCAGGAGCACCCGCTGACCGCGGTGATCCACGTGGCAGGCGTGATCGACGACGCAACCCTTGGCTCATTGACCCCCGAGCGGCTCGACGCGGTGCTGCGGCCGAAGGTCGACGCGGCCTGGCATCTGCACCGGTTGACCGCGACATCCGGGGTGCGGGCCTTCGTGCTGTTCTCCTCGCTGGCCGGTGTCCTCGGCGCGCCGGGACAGGCGAACTACGCGGCGGCGAACATGTACCTCGATGCCCTGGCCCGGCACCGCCACGCCCTCGGTCTTCCCGCGGTGTCGATCGCGTGGGGCATGTGGGCACCGCCGAGCACCATGACCGACAACCTCGGGGCGATCGATCTGGCCCGGGCCCGCCGCAGTGGCATGGTTCCGATGACCGCTGAAGACGGCCTGGCCCTCTTCGACGACGCGCTGGCCGCCGGTGTTCCGGCCGTGGCCGCCGCCCGGTTCGACCTCTCCTGGTCGGCAGGGGCTTACGTGCCTGCCCCGCTGCGCGGCCTCATCCGGGAACCGCGCAGGCGTGCCGCGGGGTCGGGCTCGGCCGGATCGAGCGGATCCGCGCCGTCCGATTGGGCGCTGCGACTGGCCGACCTGTCGATACCCGAACAGCGGCACCTGATGCTCGAACTGGTACGGGCCGGAGCCGCCACGGTGCTCGGCCACGACGCCGCGGACTCGGTCGACGCCGACCAGGCGTTCAAGGAACTCGGCTTCGACTCGCTCGCCGCCGTGGCGCTCCGCAACCACCTCGGTGCGGCGACGGGGCTGCGGTTGCCGCCCACCATGGTGTTCGACCACCCGAGTTCCAGGGCCGTCGCCGAGTTCCTGCGCGCGGAGCTCGTTCCGGATCCGGTGTCGGTGGCCTTCGCCGACGTCGACCGGCTTCGCGCGACCATCGCCGAGCTCGGGGACGACGGCGAGGCCCGGGCGGCGCTCGCGAAGCGCCTGGCCACCCTGTTGGCCGAGGTCGGCGCGGGCGAGGGTGCGCACGCTGACGCGGTCGACAAGATCCACGCGGCGACCAGCGAGGAGATCCTCGACCTGATCGATCGCGGCCTGTGACTCTGCGCCGGTGAAGGACACCGGCCCCTTTTTCTCGTGCCCATGTTGGGGTGTAATGGACGCTCATGACCGTCGTCCACAGCTTTCCCGCCGTACTCGACGACCGCGCCGACACCCTGATCCTCGGGTCGATGCCGGGTATCCCGTCGCTGGCCGCGGGCATGTACTACGCGAATCCGCGCAACAGCTTCTGGCCGATCATGGGCGAGCTCTTCGACGCGGGCCCCCGGCAGACGTACGTGCAGCGGCTGCGGCGGCTCCAGGACGAGGGCATCGCGCTGTGGGACGTGCTGAAGCTGTGCAGGCGGGAGGGCAGCCTCGACTCGAGCATCGACCCCGATTCCGAGGTGGCCAACGACTTCGCTGCCCTGTTCGAGCGTCACCCCCGGATCGGCCGGGTCTTCTTCAACGGGGCCAAGGCCGAGCATGCGTACCGGCGCGCCGTCGTCGCGCGCGGCCTGCACCCGGAGTCGGTCGCCATGGCACGGCTGCCGTCGACGAGTCCGGCGAACGCGGGCACCCCGGTGGCGGACAAGCTCGAGGCGTGGCGGGCGGTCGCCAGGTAGCTCGACGGACCAGCGCGCCGCGGCCCGCCCGTCGGTACTGTTGGCCGCGTGGTGACGACTGAGAACCGGTGGATGCGCCTGCGGCGGGATATCGCGGGAAACACCGCACTGAACCTGGCCTACCGGATCTGCGTCGGCGTCGTCGGCACCGTGGTTCTCGTCGTCGGCATCATCACCATTCCGTACCCCGGTCCTGGTTGGTTGATCGTGTTCGCCGGGCTCGGCATCCTCGCCTCGGAGTTCGCGTGGGCGCACCGCCTGCTCCGGTTCGCGCGGGAGCGCTACGACCGGTTCATGGCGTGGTTCGTCCGCCAGTCGATCGTGGTGAAGGCGCTCTCCGCGTTGCTGACGTGCGCCATCGTGATCGGAACCCTGTGGGTGCTGGGAACTCTGGGGCTGATCGCGGGGTGGGTTGGCATCGAGCACCCGCTCCTGGAGAGCCCGCTCTAGCCGTGGTGATGGATCCCGAACTCGGCCAGGCCTACGAGCGAGCGGTCGCGGCGATCCCGTCGTTGAGGGACGCGACCGTACCCGCGCCGGGCGCGGTGGAACACGCAGGCAACGTCCTGGTGGACCGCGATTGGCTGGCCGCCCGGATCGATGACACCGCGCGGCGCTGGGCCTGCGAGGACGTCCGCGTCTCTGCGACGCTGTGGTGGTACTCGGCGAGCTCGACGCTGCTGTCGGTGCCCGCCTCGATGCTGCTGGCGACGGGCCTCGCGCCCGACCCGGCCCTGGACGGGCTGACCTGTACGTTGCGGCCGGACGGGTACCTGGGGACCATTCGTTCCGAGGCAGGCATCCGCGACGACGAGGTACTGGCCGAGCGGCTCGTCGCCGCGCTCGCCCCGATCATCGCGGCGCTGAGCGAACTCAGTGGTGCGGGCGTGCGCTCGCTGTGGGCGATCGCGACGGACTCGTTGGGCAACCGTGCGCTGGACGCGGGTACCGCGCTTGGCAGCCCGGTGCTCGGCAGCGCGCTGGCGGTGCGGTTGGCCGACCTGATCGGCACCGAGATGCCGCGCCCCCGGTTCGTCGACGTCGGCCGCGGGGGAGTGGCCGGAGCGGACCCCCTTGCCGTGCCTGTACCGGGCTCCAGGCGGGTGATCCGCAGGTCGTCCTGCTGCCTGATCTACGAGACGGAGCCCGATCCGGCCGCCGCCGAGGGCGTCAAGTGCACCAGCTGTCCCCGTCAGCAGCCGTCGGTGCGCGCGGCGCGGCTCGGCGCGCTGCTCGGGTGACAGGTCCGTCCGATCCGCGTGCCGATAGCATGAGGTCTCACCGAGCAGCCGTCTTCGAGTCGGCGCAGAACATCGAGGAGCACATCGCCGTGACCACGCCCGCATCCGCAGTCTCAGCCGCCCACGTCCGGGTGCCCGCGGGGACTACCGCCGGTACGGCGGTTCGGGAGGCGGGGCTCACCGGCAAGGGTGCCGACGCCATCGTCGTGGTCCGCGACGCGGAGGGCCAGCTCAAGGACCTGTCCTGGATTCCCGAGGAGGACGCACTGGTCGAGCCCGTCGCGGCCGACTCGGACGACGGCCGCACCGTGATCCGGCACTCCGCCGCCCACGTGCTCGCCCAGGCCGTGCAGTCGGAGTTCCCGAACGCCAAGCTCGGCATCGGCCCGCCGATCAAGGACGGCTTCTACTACGACTTCCGGGTCGACGAGCCGTTCACCCCCGAGGACCTGACCCGCCTCGAGAAGAAGATGAAGCAGATCATCAAGGGCTCGCAACGCTTTTCGCGGCGTGTGGTCGAGAACATCGAGGACGCCCGCGTCGAGTTGGCGAACGAGCCGTTCAAGCTCGAACTGATCGACGACAAGTCGGGCATCGACGACCCCGAGGTGATGGAGGTCGGCGGCAACGAGCTGACCATCTATGACAACCTCGACCCGAGGACCGGCGAGAAGGTGTGGGGCGACCTGTGCCGCGGCCCGCACATCCCCACCACCAAGCACATCCCCGCCTTCAAGCTGACCCGCAGCTCGGCCGCGTACTGGCGCGGCGACCAGAACCGCGAGGACCTCCAGCGCATCTACGGCACCGCATGGGAGTCGTCGGAGGCGCTCGACAAGCACATGGAGCTGATCGCGGAGGCCGAGCGTCGCGACCATCGCAAGCTGGGTGCGGAGCTCGACCTGTTCAGCTTCCCCGACGAGCTCGGCTCGGGCCTGCCGGTGTTCCACCCCAGGGGCGGCATCATCCGCACCGAGATGGAGGACTACTCCCGCAAGCGCCACGTCGAGGAGGGGTACGAGTTCGTCAACACCCCGCACATCACGAAGGGCCACCTGTACGAGGTGTCGGGTCACCTCGATTGGTACCGCGACGGGATGTTCCCGGCGATGCACATCGACGAAGAGCTGAACGAGGACGGCACCGTGCGCAAGCCGGGCCAGGACTACTACCTCAAGCCGATGAACTGCCCGATGCACAACCTGATCTTCCGTTCCCGCGGGCGTTCCTACCGGGAGCTGCCGCTGCGTCTGTTCGAGTTCGGCTCCGTCTACCGCTACGAGAAGTCGGGCGTCGTGCACGGCCTGACCCGCGTGCGGGGCATGACGCAGGACGACGCGCACATCTACTGCACCCGTGAGCAGATGCGCGACGAGCTGGCGACCACGCTGGACTTCGTGCTCGGTCTGCTCAAGGACTACGGCCTCGACGACTTCTACCTCGAGCTGTCGACCAAGAACCCGGACAAGTTCGTCGGCGACGACGCGGTCTGGGAGGAGGCGACCAATACCCTCGCCGAGGTGGCCCAGGCGTCCGGGCTGACCCTGGTGCCAGACCCGGGCGGCGCCGCGTTCTACGGCCCGAAGATCTCGGTGCAGGTTCAGGATGCGCTCGGTCGCACCTGGCAGATGTCCACCATCCAGCTCGACTTCAACCTGCCGAACCTGTTCGACCTCGAGTACACCGGATCCGACGGCGCCAAGCACCAGCCGGTGATGATCCACCGTGCCCTGTTCGGGTCGATCGAGCGGTTCTTCGGCGTGCTCACCGAGCACTACGCGGGCGCGTTCCCGGCGTGGCTGGCGCCCGTGCAGGTCGTCGGCATCCCCGTCGCCGAGGCCTTCGAGGAGCACCTGTTCGACGTGGTGGCCAAGCTCAAGGCCGCCGGAGTCCGGGCCGAGGTGGACGTCAGTGACGACCGGATGCAGAAGAAGATCCGGAACCACACCACGCAGAAGGTGCCGTTCATGCTGCTCGCGGGCGAGCGGGACGTGGAGGCGGGCGCCGTCAGCTTCCGTTTCCGCGACGGCACCCAGATCAACGGCATCGCGGTGGCGGACGCCGTCGAGGCGATCACCGGATGGATCGCGCGGCGCGAGAACGCCTCGCCCACAGCCGAACTGCTCGGAGGCCTCGGATGAGCGACGAGGGCTCGGTCGTCGACACCGGCCCCGGTGATCCGGACCGGCTGCAGCGACTCTGGTCGCCGCACCGGATGTCTTATATCGCCGAGGCGCCGAAGGTCACGACCCCGGGCGAGGGACCGTTCACCGACATCCCGAAGATGAGCGACGAGGAAGGGTTGATCGTCGCCCGCGGCGAGCACGTCTACGCGGTGCTCAACCTGTACCCCTACAACCCCGGCCACATGATGGTGGTGCCCTACCGTCGCGTCGCCGCGCTCGAGGACCTCACCCCCGAGGAGTCGGCCGAGTTGATGGCGTTCACGCAGCAGGCGATCCGCGTGATCAAGCGGGTCTCGCGTCCGGACGGCTTCAATGTTGGGCTGAACTTGGGCGCCGCGGCCGGCGGTTCGCTGGCCGAGCACCTGCACCAGCACATCGTCCCGCGCTGGGGCGGCGACGCGAACTTCATCACCGTCGTCGGTGGGGCGAAGGTGATGCCCCAGCTCCTGCGCGAGACCAGGGCGCTGCTCTCGGCAGCCTGGAACGCGTGAGCCGTATCGCCTGCGTCATGGCAGGATCGTTGACGAGATCAACTCGAAATCGGGTCTCTTCCAGCACAGGAACGGGGGTCGACAGGTGCTGAGCGTTCTCGGGCGCGCCGCGGTGTCGAAGGTGATCGCGCCGGTGGGTAAGGCCTTGGTCGCGGTCGGGCTGTCCCCGGACGTCGTGACCGTGTTCGGCACGACGGCCAGCGTGGTGGCTGCTGTCACCCTGTTCCCTTCGGGGCACCTGTTCTGGGGCGCGATCGTGATCGCCGCGTTCGTCCTGTTCGACCTCGTGGACGGCGCCATGGCGCGCGAACGCGGCGGCGGAACCCGGTACGGGGCTGTGCTGGACGCGACCTGTGACCGGATCGCCGACGGCGCGATTTTCGCCGGCCTGGCCTGGTGGGCGGTGTACCACGAGAACAGCAGGTCGCTGCTGGTGGCGACCCTGATCTGTCTGGTCACCTCGCAGGTCATCTCGTACGCCAAGGCTCGCGCCGAGGCGAGCGGACTGTCCGCGGAGGGTGGCCTCATCGAACGGTCGGACCGCCTGGTGATCATCCTTCTCGGCTCCGGCCTGACCGGCCTCGCGGGACACTTCGGCATCGACTGGCTCGAATGGGCCGTCTACGTGGCGATGTGGCTGCTGGCGGTGGCGAGCATAGTCACCGTGTTCCAGCGGGTGCTGCAGGTACGCAACGCCCCTGGCGCCCGGGATCCGCTGCCGATGAAGACCGGCACCGCGGAGAGCGGAGAGGCGCCGACGACGTGAGCTGGACCGAACGGGCAAGCGACCTCGGCTACGCCGCCGGCTGGCGGTTGGTCCGCGCGCTGCCGGAAGGCGCAGCAGAGTCGCTGTTCAACTGGGGCGCGGATCGGGCGGCCCGCCGCGGCGGCCCGGATCAACTGCGCCGCAACCTGGCACGTGTACTCGGGGTACCCGCCGCGGAGGTGCCGGACGAGCTGATCCGGGACTCGCTGCGCTCCTATGCGCGCTACTGGCGTGAGGCCTTCCGGCTCCCCGCGATGGATCAGCATGAGCTCGGCGGGCGTCTCGATTCCCTGGTGCACGGTCAGGAACACCTGAACAAGGCGATGGCCGACGGCAAGGGCGTGGTGCTGGCCCTGCCGCACAGTGGCAACTGGGACATGGCGGGCGTGTGGGCCGTGCAGCACTGGGGCACGGTGACAACCGTCGCCGAGCGGCTCAAGCCGGAGTCGCTGTACCTGCGGTTTCTCGAGTACCGGGAGAGTCTCGGCTTCGAGATCTTCCCGCTCAGCGGCGGCGAGCGCCCACCGTTCGAGCAGCTTGCCGAGCGGCTGCGCGAGAACCGGCTGGTGTGTCTGTTGGGGGAGCGCGACCTCGCCAAACACGGTGTGCCCGTGACGTTCTTCGGCGAGCCGACCCGGATGCCCGCAGGCCCGGCCAAGCTCGCGATCGAGACCGGCGCCGCGCTGCTGCCGGTGCACTGCTACTTCGAGGGCGACGGCTGGGGCTTCCAGGTCGATCCGCCGGTGGACACCTCCGGTGGGGTGGCCGCGGCCACCCAGGCCCTTGCCGACCGCTTCGCCGCCAACATCGCGGACCACCCGGCCGACTGGCACATGCTCCAGCCGCTGTGGCTCGCCGACCTGTCCGAGGGCCGGCTGGCGCGGATGGAATCGCCATGAGGATCGGGATGGTCTGTCCCTATTCGTTCGACGTGCCGGGCGGGGTGCAGGCCCACGTCGTCGAGTTGGCATCGGTGCTCATCGAGCGGGGACACAAGGTCAGCGTGCTGGCGCCCGCCTCGGAGGGCACCGAGCTCCCCGACTTCGTGGTCTCGGCCGGCCGGGCGGTCGCGATCCCGTACAACGGCTCGGTGGCCCGGTTGAGTTTCGGCCCCGTCTCCTATGCACGGGTCCGGCGGTGGATCGTCGACAACGATTTCGACGTGCTGCACATCCACGAGCCGAACGCGCCGAGCCTGTCGATGCTGGCGATGAAGATCGCCGAGGGCCCGATCGTCGCGACCTTCCACACCTCGACCACGAAGTCGTTGGTGCTGAGCACCTTCCAGGGCGTGCTCGCGCCGTACCTGGAGAAGATCAGCGGCCGCATCGCCGTCTCCGAACTGGCGAGGCGTTGGCAGATGGAGTCGCTCGGCTCGGATGCCGTCGAGATCCCCAATGGCGTCGACGTGCCCGCGTTCGCGAATGCGGACCCGCTGCCCGGGTACCCGCGCGCGGGCGGCACCGTGCTGTTCCTCGGTCGCTACGACGAGTCGCGCAAGGGCATGGCGGTGCTGCTCGAGGCGCTGCCGGAGCTCGTTGCCAAGCACCCCGACCTGGAGATCCTGGTCGTCGGCCGGGGGGACGAGGACAGGCTGCGCAAGGACGCAGGCAGGTTTGCCGGGCATCTGCGGCTGCTGGGTCAGGTCACCGACGCGGAGAAGGCCTCGGCGCTGCGCAGCGCGGACGTCTACTGCGCGCCGAACCTGGGCGGCGAGAGTTTCGGCATCGTGCTCGTGGAGGCGATGGCGGCGGGCACGGCGGTGGTGGCCAGCGAGCTGGACGCTTTCCGTCGGGTGCTACGCGACGGCACCGCCGGAATGCTGGTGCCGGTCGGCGATTCGGCCGCGCTGTCCACCGCGATCGATTCGGTGCTCAGTGACCCGGATCGCCGTCGCGCACTGGTCGGCACCGCCACCGAGGTGGTGGCCGAGTATGACTGGCCGGTGGTCGCGGAGCAGATCCTGCGCGTCTACGAGACGGTGACGGTCGGCGGCAGCGGCGTCGGCGTTGAGGTCCGCTCGTGACCTTCTCGGCGACCTCGATCCTCATCCTCGCGCTGATCGCCGCGGTGATCATCACGATCGGTGTGTGGGCGTACGGCACCGCCAACCGGCTCGACCGATTGCACGTGCGCTCCGACCTGTCCTGGCAGGCGCTCGACTCCTCGCTCGCGCGCCGGTCGGTGGTGGCCCGTGCAGTGGGCGCCGCGCTCGCGCCCGGTGGAGACGCCCGGGTACCGGACGGAAAAGCCCTGGCGGCGTTGGCGATCAAGGCCGAGCGGGCCGATCGCGGACACCGCGAGACCGAGGAGAACGCGCTGTCCGTGGCGCTGGCATCGGTGCCTGCCGAGGCGCTGCCGCCCCAGCTGGTGGCGGAGCTGGCCGATGCCGAGGCCCGGGTGCTGATCGCCCGCCGCTTCCACAACGACGCGGTGCGCGACACCCTCGCGCTGCGGACCCGGCGACCGGTGCGCTGGCTGCACCTCGGCGGCACCGCCCCGCTGCCCACCTACTTCGAGATCGCCGAGCGCACCGCCCCGGTGGTGGGCGCCGGTATGAACGTGGACGAGACGCGGACGTCCTCCCGCGTGGTGCTGCTCGACGAGAAGGGCCGGGTGCTGCTGCTGCGCGGGCACGACCCGCAGGTGCCCGACGTCTACTTCTGGTTCACCATCGGCGGCGCCGTCGAGATGGGGGAGACCCTGCGGGCGGCCGCCGTCCGGGAGATCGCCGAGGAGACCGGGCTGTCGGTGGACGAGGCGGTGTTGCGCGGGCCGATGTGGCGCCGGGTCGCGGTGTTCCCCTACGACGGCGAGCTGATCCGCTCAGAGGAGCTGTTCTTCGCGTTGCAGACCACCGAGTTCACCCCCACGCGCAGCGGCTTCACCGACCTCGAACGGCGTGCGATCACCGGTCACCGCTGGTGCAGCCCGAGCGATATCCGGGAGATCGCCGCGACCGGCGAGGTGGTGTACCCGGAGGAGCTGCCGGACCTCCTGGAGGAGGCGAATGTCGTGGTCGCAAGGCTGGTCGAACCCGAGGTCCGATCGATTCGCTGACCGGCCGACCGGCAGAAACCCGCATCGTCCTAGAATTGAACGAGTTCCCCTGACAGGTCACTACCGATGGAGTATGCCGTGAGCACCCCTGATACCGCCCCGACCACCGGCACGGCCCGCGTCAAGCGCGGCATGGCCGAGATGCTCAAGGGCGGGGTCATCATGGACGTCGTCAACGCAGAGCAGGCGAAGATCGCCGAGGACGCGGGTGCGGTGGCGGTCATGGCCCTCGAGCGTGTGCCCGCGGACATCCGCGCGCAGGGCGGCGTGTCCCGGATGAGCGACCCGGACATGATCGACGGCATCATCTCTGCCGTGTCCATCCCGGTGATGGCCAAGGCTCGGATCGGCCACTTCGTGGAGGCTCAGATCCTGCAGTCCCTCGGTGTCGACTACATCGACGAGTCCGAGGTGTTGACCCCGGCGGACTACGCCAACCACATCGACAAGTGGAAGTTCACCGTGCCGTTCGTGTGCGGTGCCACCAACCTGGGTGAGGCGCTGCGTCGAATCACCGAGGGCGCGGCCATGATCCGTTCGAAGGGCGAGGCAGGCACCGGCGATGTCTCCAACGCCACCACGCACATGCGGACCATCCTCGGTGAGATCCGTCGTCTCGGTTCGCTGAGCGAGGACGAGCTGTACGTGGCGGCCAAGGAGCTGCAGGCGCCGTACGACCTGGTGGTCGAGGTGGCCAAGGAGGGCAAGCTGCCTGTCACGATGTTCACCGCGGGTGGCATCGCCACCCCGGCGGACGCGGCGATGATGATGCAGCTGGGCGCGGAGGGTGTGTTCGTCGGTTCGGGCATCTTCAAGTCCGGCAACCCGGCCGAGCGTGCGGCCGCGATCGTCAAGGCCACCACCTTCTTCGACGACCCGGATGTGCTGGCGAAGGTCTCCCGCGGCCTGGGTGAGGCGATGGTCGGCATCAACGTCGACGATCTGCCGGTCGCGCACCGCCTCGCCGAGCGCGGCTGGTGATCGGCGGCGCTTGATCGCCTGAATTCTCGACGCGGCCCCGCATCCCTGATGCGGGGCCGCGTCGTTGCTAGCGTGAGCACCGGTCGAAAGGGGTACGCCATGTCGTCCATCGAAGAGATCCTGGAACTCGAACGGCTGGAGAAGGACATCTTCCGCGGCATCGTCGCGGACACGATGCTGACCCGTACGTTCGGCGGTCAGGTGGCGGGCCAGGCCCTGGTCTCCGCGGTCCGAACGGTCGACGAGCGGTACCGCGTGCACTCCCTGCACGGTTACTTCCTGCGGCCGGGAAACCCGACCATCCCCACCGTCTTCCTCGTCGACCGGATCCGGGACGGCCGATCGTTCTGCACCCGCCGGGTCACCGGGGTTCAGGACGGTCAGGCGATCTTCACCATGTCCGCCTCATTCCACTTGGGCGACATCGGGATCGAGCACGAGGACGAGATGCCCCCGGTCCCGAACCCGGAGGACCTGCCCGACACCTCGGAGATGATGAGCGAGGAACTGTCGTGGGAGTTCCGGGAGTGGGCCGACTGGGATCTGCGATTCGTGCCCGAGGACAAGGTGACTCGGCGCAGGGGCGTGCCCGCGCAGCAGCAGGTCTGGTTCCGGTACCGCCGCACGCTCCCCGAGGACCCCGTCTTCCATGTCTGCACCCTCGCCTACATGAGCGACATGACGTTGCTCGGTTCGGCGAAGGTGCCGCACCCCGACGAGGACATCCAGCAGGCCTCGCTCGACCACGCGCTGTGGTTCATGCGGCCCTTCCGTGCCGACGAGTGGCTGCTCTACGACCAGTCGTCACCGTCTGCGGGGTTCGGCCGGGCGCTGACCCAGGGCCGGATCTTCGATCGCAGCGGGAACCTGGTCGCGGCGGTGGTCCAGGAGGGGCTGACCCGGTTGCTGCGGGACTGATCGGCCGACCCGGAGCCGCACCCGGCAGACCACGGCGTCGGTATAGCGGCGCAGTGCCCGGTCCAGCTCGTCGCCGCGGTGGTTCGGCAGGATCCGCCGCCACCCGGATCCCGGCTCCACCTCGGCGATCACCACGACCACCCGGCGGTCCGCGAGCCTGTCCGTGATGTAGCGGGTCAAGGTCGGCGCGAGCCCGCCGTCGGCTCCGTCGAGCAGGATGAGCCTGACGCCGGGGTGCCAGGCCTCCCATGCCTTGGTGAAGGCGCGTGGCGATTCGCCGCTCGGGCACACCCGGACCGCGATGACATCGGTGCCAACGGACAGGCCCGCGCAGATCGCCTCCCGGCTCAGCTCGGAGACCTCGGCCACCGGAACGAGGACGACGGTGCCCTGTGCGGCCGGCGCGGCGGGCACCTCGCCGAGGTGCAGTCGGTCGCCGATGGCCGCGTAGGCCGCCCGCACCCGCTCCATCAGGAACACGATCAGGGGCAGTGCCACCACGATGAGCCAGGCGCCTTCGGTGAACTTCATCGCGGTCGTGACGAGCGCCGCGACGGCGGTCAGGGTGGCACCTAAGCCGTTGAGGCTGGCGCGCCACCGCCAGCCGGGCACCCGGGTCAGCAGCCAGTGCCGGACGAGTCCGGCCTGGGCGATGGTGAACCCGACGAACACGCCGATGGCGAACAGCGGCACCAGAGCGTTCATGCTGCCGCCCGAACCGATCAGCAGGGCGCCCGCGAACACGCCCAGTGCCAGCACGCCGTGCCGGTACACCTCACGAGCGGATCGCAGCGCGAACCGATGGGGCAGGCAGTTGTCGTCGGCGAGCAGGCGGGCCAGCGTCGGCAGGCCGCCGTAGGAGGTGTTCGCGGCCAGCGCGAGCAGGACAACGGTGGCGAATTGCACCACGTAGTAACCGATCCCGTGTCCGAGTGACGCCTCGGTCAGCTGTGAGAGCACGGTGGTCCCCTCGACCGGGTGCAGCGCGAACTTTCCGATGAGGACGGCGAGTCCGATCAGCATGCTGCCGAGCAGGATTCCGAGCGCGACCTCGGCGCGTTGTGCGTTCTTCACCCGCGGCTCACGGAAACTGGGCACCGCGTTCGCGATGGCCTCCACTCCGGTGAGGGCCGCGCATCCGCTGGAGAATGCCTTGAGCAGCAACAGGACCCCGACGGTGTGGACATCTGCGGCGACGGCGGTGCCCTCGGTGACGCTCAGCGGCTCCGAACGCAGCAGCCCGGCGATGATCACGGTGAAGATGCTGAGCACGAATACCGCGGTCGGGATCATGAATGCCCTGGCGCTGTCCGCGATCCCGCGCAGGTTCAGCGCCGTGATCCCGACCAGGATGGCCAGGCAGATCCAGACGGTGTGGGGGAGCAGGACCGGGAACGCGGAGGTGAGGGCGGCGACGCCCGCGGCGATGGAGACCGCGACGTTGAGGATGTAGTCGATCACCAGGGAGGCCGCGGCGACGAGCCCGGTGCGGCGCCCCAGCCGGGCTCGGGCGACGGCATACGCGCCGCCACCGTTCGGAAAGGCCGCGATGAGTTGGCGGTAGGACGCGACGAGCACCGCGAGCAGGGCGGCGATCGCGAGGGTGACGGGCAGCGTGAAGCCCAGCCCGGTGCCGCCCGCGACCGCGAGGACGAGAACGATCGCCTCGGGGCCATACGACACCGACGCCATGGCGTCGAGGGAGAGTCCGGCCAGGCCGGTGGAGACCGAGAGCTTGTGTCGATCGGTCTTTCGCTGGGGGCGTCCGGTGCGGGGTGCCCGTATGAGCAGTGCGGTGGTCACCGAGCGAGTGTGGTCCCGGATCGCGTGTGTACCAGCGGTCTTGACGTTTCCCTTATGCGGTCGATTGTCCTCTTGATGTGGTGTGGACGCTGCTCGGGGTCATGTCTGCACATTGCCCGTGCGGGTGAACGGCGCGGCGAGGGTGGGGCCGAGGTGCCTACGGTTGATCGTCAACGCGACCAGCGCCACGACGGCATAGACACCGCACAGCAGCATCCGCCCTTGGGTCGAGGTGATCGCGAACTGGACGATGAACAGGGCCAGCAGAGCCCAGGCGAACCAGCGGTGGAACCGCAGGGCGAGGATCAGCGCGACCCCCATCATCGTCTGGGTGGCGGTCAGCAGCATCTCCTCGACCTGGCGCGCGTCGAGCATCAGGGCGGGGCCGCCGCCACCGGCGAGGTGGGCCAGTGGCAGTGATCCCACCAGCAGGGTCCATTGATTGACCTTCGACGAGATCAGCATCGTGATCGCGGCCGTGCCCTTGCCGCGTGCGGCGAAGAGGGTCGCGATGATGAACTCGGGCGCCTCGGAGGCGAGTGGGGCGAGCCACTGTACGAGGAGGAACTGATCCACGCCGAGTTCGGTGCCCGCGTTGACGAGGCTGTTCGCGAAGGGTTCCGCGCAGGCGACGATGACCGCGGCCGCGACGACGAGCATCGCGATCACCGTCGTCCGGCGCGCCCGGTCCGGCAGTGCGCCGATCGCGGCGGCGGTACCGATCAGGTCGGGTTCCTCCACCTCGCCGCCGGACAGTCGGTAGAGGTAGAAGCCGAACCAGGCGAGCAGGGCGACACCGAATACGAGGTGGATCTGACCCGTCGCCGGGATGACGAACGCCGCGACGCCCGCGACGAGGAGGAACCCGAGCTCCACGCGATTGCCGGACTCGAGGGCCAGCGCCGAGACCGGTTTGCCGGTGAGCTTCTTCGCGACCGTGATCGAGACCAGCACCACCAGGGGCCAGCCGATGCCCATCAGCAGCCTGTTCGAGCCGGTCATGTTGGCCGCCGCGTACTGCGCGTAGGTGGGGTCGTGTCCGGCGGTGTAGGCGTAGTAGAGGTCGACCGCGTATTCGGGGAGTACCGCGATCAGGGCGAGGACGGCGATCGCCAGGCCGCCGGAGACGTCGACCTGTGCGGCCTCGGCTGCCCAGGCGAGCAGGAAACTCGCCGCCACCACCGCGGCCCCGTAGACCAGCAGCGCGACCAGAGGATTCGGGTGCATGCCAGAGAGTCGGAGAACGAGCGCGGGAAGAATGAACACCGTAGTAATTCCCAGTGATCGCGGCAACGTGCTGCGGTAGGTTGGAATGCCGGGTGTGTCTATTACTGCCGAATTCGATGAAATGGGTATCAGGCCTTCGGGTCAACGGCCGCAGACTCGCCTGATCCGGACGGGGAGAGTCTTCGGCCAACGGTGGTGTTGGTCCGAAGGTCTCGCTCGCCGAACAGCTTTCACGTGCACTGTCCGGTGGATGACCGGGCGCCCTGTGGCGCCAGCATGTCGACCATCCGCCTCTGCCCGACCGCGTCGAGATATCCAGAGTGAACTACTCCCCTTCTTTTCGAATGCTAGCGGGGTTCTTTCGGGAAGCAAATTCGTGGTATTGCCTGATTTCGGTATTCGGTAACGCATTCCGATTTAGTTTGGCCGCCCGTAATGGAGTGGATGTGCCCGCGGGGTTCACCTGTTGTGTCGGCCGGACCGGCCTTCGGCCGACGCAGTCACCCATGAGATCCAGAAGATCTCGGATGGCGATGTCGAGAACCGGTGACTTGCTTCGTCCCTGTGGTGAGTGCGACCACAATGGGGCGCACCAGAACCGAGGAGAAACTCGATGGCCAAGTACTTGCTTCTCAAGCACTACCGCGGCGCCCCGGCTGCGGTCAACGACGTACCCATGGACAAGTGGACGCCGGAGGAGATCTCGGCCCACATGCAGTACATGCAGGATTTCGCGGACCGGCTCGAGGGGACCGGGGAGTACGTCGACAGTCAGGCGCTCGCCCCTGGGGGAACTTTCGTCCGGTACGACGGCGAGGGGCGCCCGCCGGTCACCGACGGACCGTTCGCCGAGACCAAGGACCTGATCGCCGGTTGGATGGTGATCGACGTCGACAGCTACGAGCGCGCCCTCGAGTTGGCCGGGGAACTGTCGGCCGCGCCAGGGGCGGACGGCAAGCCGATCCACGAGTGGCTGGAGTTGCGCCCGTTCTACTCCGTGCCGCCCACCATCACGGAGTGACCTCTCCGGTGGATGAGGTCCTGATCCGTAGCCTCACACCGCACGTGCTCGGGATCCTCGTCCGCCGCGGTGCAGATTTCGCGGCGGCCGAGGATGCCGTGCAGGACGCGCTGGTCGAGGCGGTCCGCGTCTGGCCGGCCGACCCGCCGCGGGATCCGAAGGGTTGGCTGGTCACGGTTGCCTGGCGCAAGTTCCTCGACGTGACGAAGGCGAACGTGGCCCGGCGCAGGCGTGAGGACCTCATGGATGATCAACCGCCACCCGATCCTGCGCCCGCGGTCGACGACACGCTCCAGCTCTATTTCCTGTGCGCCCACCCGTCGCTGACGCCGTCGTCCGCGGTCGCGCTCACGCTGCGCGCCGTCGGCGGGCTGACCACCCGCCAGATCGCCCAGGCCTACCTGGTGCCCGAGGCGACCATGGCGCAGCGCATCAGTCGGGCCAAGCGCACCGTCTCCGGCGTGCGGTTCGACCGGCCCGGCGATGTCGCCACCGTGCTGCGCGTCCTCTACCTGGTCTTCAACGAGGGCTACTCCGGCGACGTCGACCTCGCCGCTGAGGCCATCCGGCTCACCCGGCAACTCGCGGCCGCCATCGACCACCCCGAAGTGGCCGGGCTGCTCGCCCTGATGCTGCTCCACCATGCCCGGCGCGCGGCCCGGACCGAGGCCGACGGCAGCCTGGTATCGCTCGCCGAGCAGGACCGGGGCCGGTGGGACACCGAGTCGATCGCCGAGGGCGTCGAGATCCTGCAGGCGGCCCTCGCCCGCGACCGGCTCGGCGAGTTCCAGGCCCAGGCCGCCATCGCGGCACTGCACGCCGACGCCCTCACCGCCGAGGAGACCGATTGGGTGCAGATCGTCGAGTGGTACGACGAGCTCGAGCGCCTGACCGACAGCCCGGTCGTCCGGCTCAACCGCGCGGTGGCCGTCGGTGAGGCCGACGGACCGCGCGCCGGCCTGGCGGCGCTTGCGGCGCTGGACGACTCGCTGCCCCGCCACGCGGCGGTGGCGGCGTACCTCCACGAGCGGGACGGCGACCTGGCTACGGCGGCACGGCTGTACGTGGAGGCGGCACTGAAGGCGCCCAACCTCGCCGAGCGCGAGCACCTGACGCGCCAGGCCGCCCGGCTCAACGCCGGTCGTGGGTAACGTCGGCGGCCATCGCCCATTGGCCGACGACCAAGGTTCCAAACAAGATGGAGCCGAGGGTGCCAATAGCGGTGAGAGAACGCGGTCGTGACCGCCAAGAACGAGAGGAAGCTGTCGAAGAACTCTAACGATCGAGCGGTGCTTCGAGCGCGACGTGGGGTTCCCAGCGATAGCACCACGTGGATAGCGGTTGGCCAGATTCGCTGAGCTCGGGGCCCACCCTGGCATAGACCTCGTTCGCGGAGGTGGTGATGGCCGGCGGCAGGGGGATCGAAACGTCCTTGGAGTCGCCATGTTGCGGTCCGCCGTAGAGCCATACCGTGACGACAGTTCGAGCGGAACGTGACTGATCACTCACAGGCTTGATTGTATTGGTAGTCCTGAATCTGCTTGTCGGTGGTCACGCGTAGACTCGTACACATGTTCGATACCGGGGGGTTTCGGGGTGGCGCCGCAGGTGAGGGCGCCCGCGGCGGCGAGCGCCCGGTGGAATTCGAAGACGGCACGGCGGCGTTGTCGGCGTTGCGGGAGTACGGGCGGGCGGAGAACATCGCCGCCGCGCACAAGGTGTTGACGGCGGCAGCGTTTGCGCGGCGGCAGTTCGCGCACGAGGTTGATCTGTTCGGGGAGGAGTTCGCCTATCGGGCGGGGCGGTCGGCGGAGATGGAGACTTCTCTGGCGTTGGGGGTGAGTGCGTTCACGGCGGAACGGTATGTGGCGGTGGGCAATGCGTTGGATCTGCGGTTGCCGTTGATTCGGGCGGCGTTCGTGTCGGGTCGGGTCGACTTTCCGCGGGTGTTCGCGATCGTCGACGCGACCGCGGAGATCTCCGATGCCACCCTCGAACGGATGGAGGGCCACCTCGCGGACGCGGCCCTGTATCTGACGCCGCGGAAATTGACGGCGGAGGTGATGCGGGAGTTGATCCGCATCAACCCCGCCGAGGCCGAGGAACTCCGCAGGCGGCGGGAGCGTCATTCGCGGCGGGTGTCGGTGACCGCGGACCTGCACGGTATGGCCCAGGTGTATGCCACCCTCACTGCGGCCGAGGGCCGCACTCTCGATTCGCTGATTTGTGAGATGGCGGGCACGGTCTGTCGGCAGGACCCGCGGACGGTCGACAATCTGCGCACGGATGCGTTCATGGCGTTGGTGCACGGCGAGAGCTATCTGCACTGCCTGTGTGGGCGCGATGACTGTCCGACCGCGCATTTGCCGCGCACCGAGCGGCCGAAACCCGAGGTGCATATCCATATCGATCTGGAGAGTCTGCTGCGGTTGGCGGATCATCCCGGGCATGTGGAGGGTCACGGGCCTATCGATCCGGAGTTGGCGAGGTTGCTCGCCGGGGATGCGACGTGGCAGGCGGTGATCACCGACGCCAGACGAATCCAGGCCGAGCGAAGTGCCGCTGGCGGCGATGAGGGTGAGAGGGACGGCGACGTCGAGTCGACTGAGCCGGAGAGCGACGAGCCGCCACGCCCACCACGGGCAGACGGTGAACCGCCCGACCGCGAGACCGACAAGCCGCCACGAGAAACGAAGCACGGCAACGGGTCAGGGGACGCCTCTGTCCCCATCCGCTACCGGCTCCGACGCAGAGCCGCCGGACAACTGCCCCCACCCTCAACCGTCCGCCCGATGCCGGACACCGAGTCACGAGAGCCGCGGATCACCGACATCCTCGACGCGATCGCGGCGAACCCCGCCCTGCTCGACGGCCAGTACCCGGACGGGCACGGCGGATACGACCACCCACCTTGCGGTGCCTTGACGTACCGGCCCAGCAACACCGTCCGCACCGCTGTCTTCGACAAGTACGACACCTGCACCTTCCCCGGCTGCACCGTCAAAGCCCGGGACTGTCAGTTCGACCACATCGTCGAGTTCGACCCCGACAATCCCCACGCCGGCGGCTGGACCGTGGAGAGCAACGGCGAACCCGCCTGCATCTGGCACCACCAGGCCAAGACCGACCGACTCTTCCGCGTCGTCCGCCTCGACGGCGACGTCATCGTCTGGATCGGCCAACACGGCGCAATCGGGGTCACCCTGCCACTCCCGGTCGAACAACGACCCAGCGCCCGCACCAAGAAGCCCGCACCCCGACGGGCCGCAACGCCGCCGAGCCCGGCACCACCGCCGCCCGAACCACCCGACCTCGGCATCTACGAACCGACCTGGTGGGAAACCCACATGCACCCCACCGACCTACCCCCGACGCTCCCGGAACTCGCCACCATCACCGACCCCCGCCACCTCGCCCGATGCGCACAACTCCGCACCCACCACGCCGAACACCTCGCGATCCTGGGCGAACGCCACCGCCACCAGCCCCCACCGTTCTGACCATCCGTATCCTCGATCTGTGCAGACGAGACGAATTCTGGAACTGACCCTCGGTGGGGCGGCACTGATCGCGGTCGTCGCGGCCGTGGTGGTGTCGATCGGATCGACACCCGAGACCGCGCAGGCTGACAGCGTGGACGACACGCTCACCGTCACCGGGAACGTCTCGTACCGCGAGCGGATCGCCTTCCCCGAGAACGCCGTCGTGACCGTTCGCCTCGAGGACATCTCGCTGGCAGATGCGTCGGCGACCCTGCTCGCCGAGCAGCGCATCGAGGGCGCCACCGGCGTGCCGGTGCCGTTCGAGCTCGCCGCCTACCGCGACGCCATCGATCCAAGGGCGCGACTCGCCGTCCGCGCGCAGATCGAGGTCGACGGCGCCCTGCGCTGGACCACCGACACCGTTCACCCGATCCCGGTCGAGGGTGATGTCCCGGCACAGGAGCTCATCCTCGTGGCGGTCCCGCAGTGAGCGTCGACATGATCGAACGGACATCGGCCACCATGACACCCACCATCGGCGTGCTGGCGCTGCAGGGAGATGTGCGCGAACACCTTGCGGCGCTGGAGGCCTCGGGAGCCCGCGGCATCGGCGTGCGCCGGGTCTCGGAGCTCGAAGCGGTGGACGGCCTCGTCATCCCGGGCGGGGAGTCCACCACCATGAGCCGTCTGCTCACGGTGTTCGAACTGCTCGAACCGTTGCGCGCCCGGTTGCGTGACGGCATGCCGGCATACGGCTCATGCGCGGGCATGATCCTGCTGGCGGGCGAGGTGCTCGACACCCGCCCGGATGCCCAGTGCCTGAGCGGAATCGACATCACCGTGCGGCGCAACGCCTTCGGTCGTCAGGTCGACTCCTTCGAGGAGGACCTCGACTTCGCCGGTATCGAAGGCGCCCCGATGCGGGCGGTCTTCATCCGGGCGCCCTGGGTGGAGCGAGTCGGCCCGGGCGTCGAGGTGCTGGCCACGGTCCCCGAGGGCCCGGCCGCCGGACGGGTCGTCGCGGTCCGCGAGGGCAACGTTCTCGCGACGTCATTTCACCCCGAGGTGACCGGCGACAGGCGCGTCCATCAGCTGTTTGTCGACATGGTGCGGGAAGTCGCGGTGGCCCGCGCGTAAACTGGCGCTACTGTGTGCTCCCCGCTGCAGCGTGCTCCGCTGTCGCGTGCGCATCTACGAACGGGAAGAGGGAACTACGCATGAGCGGCCACTCCAAATGGGCCACCACCAAGCACAAGAAGGCTGCGATCGACGCCAAGCGCGGCAAATCCTTCGCGAAGCTGATCAAGAACATCGAGGTGGCGGCGCGGACCGGTGGTGGTGACCCAGCGGGTAACCCGACCCTGTACGACGCCATCCAGAAGGCGAAGAAGACGTCCGTCCCGAACGACAACATCGAGCGCGCCCGCAAGCGCGGCGCGGGGGAAGAGGCGGGCGGCGCCGACTGGCAGACCATCATGTACGAGGGCTACGGCCCCAACGGTGTGGCGCTGCTCGTCGAGTGTCTGACCGACAACCGGAACCGCGCGGCGGGCGAGGTTCGTACCGCGATGACGCGCAACGGCGGAAACCTCGCCGATCCGGGTTCGGTGGCCTACCTGTTCACCCGCAAGGGCGTCGTGGTGCTCGAGAAGAACGGCCGCTCCGAGGACGAGATCCTCGAGGTGGTCCTCGAGGCCGGAGCCGAGGAGATCAACGACCTCGGCGACACCTTCGAGATCGTGTCCGAGGCGGGCGACCTGATCGGAGTGCGGACCGCACTGGTGGACGCCGGCATCGACTACGAGTCGGCCGACCCCGACTTCCGCGCCTCCGTCGAGGTTCCGGTCGACGTGGACGGCGCTCGCAAGGTGTTCAAGCTCGTCGACGCGCTCGAGGAGTCCGACGACGTGCAGAACGTGTACACGAACGTCGACCTGTCCGACGAGGTGCTCGCGCAGCTCGAGGACTGACCCCCGCATCGATCATCGGGCCGGACCACTGCGGTCCGGCCCGATGTTTGTCTTCGACCGCGTGTTGGTCGGCCAGCGTGTCGGCAGATCCACCTATACTCTCGAACAGCTGTTCGTAGTGGTGAGAGGTGATCGCGTGCGCGTGTTCGGGGTGGATCCAGGACTGACCCGATGCGGGTTCGGGGTGGTCGACTCGGGTCGCGGCCGCACGGTGGCCCCGGTGGCCGTCGACGTCATCCGGACGCCGCCGGAGATGGACCTGTCGCAGCGGTTGCTGCGGATCTCGAACGCGGCCGAGGAATGGCTGGACCTCTACCAGCCCACCGTCGTGGCCGTCGAGCGTGTCTTCTCGCAGAACAACGTGCGCACCGCGATGGGCACGGCCCAGGCCGGTGGCGTCGTCGCGCTCGCCGCGGCCCGGCGCGGGATCGACGTCTGCTTCCACACCCCGAGTCAGGTGAAATCGGCGGTCGCGGGCAACGGTGCCGCGGACAAGAAGCAGGTCACCGCGATGGTGACGAAGATCCTCGGGCTGGCAGTCGCACCGAAGCCCGCCGACGCCGCCGACGCGCTCGCGCTGGCGATCTGTCATTGCTGGCGGGCCCCGATGCTGTCGCGGATGGCGCAGGCGGAGCAGGCCGCCGCCGAACAGAAGCGGCGCTACGAGACCAGACTCGCGGAACTGAACAAGACCCGGCTCAAGAAGGCAGGTACCCCATGATCGCGTCCATTCGCGGCGAGGTGCTCGAGATCGCGCTCGATCACGTGGTGCTCGAGGCGGCGGGGGTCGGTTACCGGCTCAACGCCACCCCGGCCACGCTCGGCACCCTCCAGCGCGGAACCGAGGTCAGGCTCGTCACCGCGATGATCGTCCGCGAGGACTCGATGACCCTGTACGGGTTCCACGACATCGAATCGCGGGATCTGTTCGGCCTGTTGCAGACGGTGTCCGGGGTCGGCCCGCGGCTGGCGATGGCGACGCTGGCCGTCCTCGAGCCGGAGGCACTGCGCAAGGCGCTCGCCGAGGGCAACGTCACCGCGCTGACCCGGGTGCCCGGCATCGGCAAGCGTGGCGCCGAGCGGATGGTCGTCGAGCTCCGGGACAAGGTGGAGGCGGTCGCCGTCACGTCCGATCCCGGCGCGCCCGCGGTGGTGCCGGGTCTGGTCCGCGAGCAGATCGTCGAGGCCCTGGTCGGCCTCGGTTTCCCGGCGAAGTCCGCCGAGCAGGCGACCGACACCGTGCTGGCCGCGGACCCGGACGCGAGCACGTCCACCGCCCTGCGCTCGGCGCTGTCCCTGCTGGGTAAGACCCGGTGACCGAGGACATGGAGGACCCGGCCGGGCTGGAATCGTCGGTCACCGCGAACTTCGTCGCCGCCGACAGCGAGATCGAGGCCAGTCTCCGGCCGACCAGCCTGACCGACTTCATCGGTCAGCCGCGGGTGCGTGAGCAGCTCCAGCTCGTGCTGACCGGCGCCAAGCTGCGCGGCGGCACCCCCGACCACATCCTGATGTCGGGGCCTCCCGGTCTCGGCAAGACCAGCATGGCGATGATCATCGCCTCGGAACTGGGCACCTCGCTTCGGCTCACCTCCGGTCCGGCGCTCGAGCGAGCAGGCGACCTCGCCGCCATGCTGAGCAACCTCGTCGAGGGCGACGTGCTGTTCATCGACGAGATCCACCGGATCGCGCGGCCGGCCGAGGAGATGCTCTACCTGGCGATGGAGGACTTCCGGGTCGACGTCGTCGTCGGCAAGGGGCCGGGTGCGACCTCGATCCCGCTGGAGGTCGCGCCGTTCACCCTGGTCGGCGCCACCACCCGCTCCGGCGCACTGACCGGGCCGCTGCGCGACCGGTTCGGTTTCACCGCGCACATGGACTTCTACGATCCGCCGGAGTTGCAGCGGATCCTGCTGCGGTCCGCGGGCATCCTCGGCGTCGAGCTGGGGGAGGAGGCCAGCGCGGAGATCGCGGGTCGCTCCCGTGGCACGCCGCGCATCGCGAACCGGCTGCTGCGCCGGGTGCGGGACTACGCCGACGTGCGGGCCGACGGCGTGATCACCCGCGACATCGCCAGGGCGGCGCTCGCCGTGTACGACGTCGACCAGCTCGGCCTGGACCGTCTCGACCGGTCGGTACTCAGCGCGCTGGTGCGCAGCTTCGGCGGTGGACCCGTCGGCGTGTCGACCCTCGCGGTCGCGGTCGGGGAGGAACCGGGCACCGTGGAGGAGGTCTGCGAGCCGTTTCTCGTGCGTGCGGGCATGATCGCCCGGACGCCGCGGGGTCGGGTGGCGACCGCCGCGGCATGGGAACAGCTCGGTCTGACGCCGCCGCCGGAGGCCGCGGCGGGCGGCATCGACGTGCGGGTCAACGAACCGCCGCAAGGTCTGTTTGACTAGTGGCACACTGGAGTACTGCGCCGGTCTGTTCCGGATTGTGCGCGTCGACGACCCTCGAGGACTGAACTCAACGATGGAACTGCTGTTTCCGCTCCTGATTCTCGCCCTGCTCGTGCCCATGTTCCTGGGCATCCGCCGCCAGAAGAAGGAGATGGCGAAGACTGCGGAACTGCAGGACTCGCTCAACGTCGGCGACCGCGTGCTCACCACCTCCGGGCTGCATGCGACCGTGGTCGAGCTCGGTGAGGGCACCGTCGACCTCGAGGTCGCGCCCGGAATCGTCACCACCTGGTCGCGGATGGTGATCCGTGAACTCCTCGTCGAGGACGACGAGGAGTTCGAGGAGGAGGACATCGACGAGATCCTCGATGAGACCCCCGCCGATGAGACCCCCGCCGTCGAGAAGGCCCCCGTCGAGGAGACTCCCGAGGAGACCAAGCGTCGCCTGGACACCGAATGAGTTGAGTTCCGGACCGCTGCCGAGTGATCCTGCTCGGCAGCGCTCGCGTGTAGGGCCTCGAACCCGACCATCGCACGACACACGTACTAGGAGAACTACGGATCGTGGCACCTTCGACTGGAGCCGTACGACCAGCACGCTCGCTCGTGATCTTCGGGCTGATCGTCGCTGCGCTGTACGCGCTCGTCTTCTTCACAGGGGACAAGTCCCCGACGCCGAAGCTCGGCATCGACCTGCAGGGCGGCACCCGTGTCACCCTCACCGCGCGCACCCCGGACGGCAGTAAGCCCAGCCAGGACAGCCTGCGCCGCGCACAGGAGATCATCGAGACCCGAGTCAACGGGCTCGGCGTCTCCGGCTCCGAGGTGGTCATCGACGGCGACAACCTGGTGATCACGGTCCCCGGCGACGACAGCTCGCAGGCCCGCACGCTGGGCCAGACGGCGCGGCTGTACATCCGCCCCGTGCAGAGTTCGGCCGTCTCCTCGAACGCGCAGGCGCAGGCCCCGAAGGCCGAGACCCCGGCCCCGGCACCCGCGCCGCAGAACCGGCCCTTCCCGGCACAGGAGCCGGGCACCCCGGCTCCTGCGACCGAGACCCCGGCACCCCCCGCGGATCAGGGCGCGGCGTCGGCCGACGATCAGGCGGCCGCGGAGATCGCCGAGGCGAAGAAGACCAGGCAGAGCACGGACCCGGCGGTACAGCAGCAGGCGATGGCGACGCTCGACTGCAACGCCAGCGACCCCCTGCAGGGCAACGACGATCCGGCGCTTCCGCTGGTGGCCTGCTCGACGGACGGCACCACGGTCTACCTCCTCGGACCGAGCATCATCGACGGCCAGGAGATCGCGGACGCGACCTCCGCCTTCAACTCGCAGCAGTCCCGCAACGAGGTGTCGCTGACGTTCAAGTCGAGCGGAAGCACCACATGGGCGCAGTTCACCGCCGCCAACATCGGCAAGCAGGCCGCGTTCACGCTCGACTCCAAGGTCGTCAGCGCGCCGGTCGTCCAGGGCGCCACCCCCGCGGGCAGCGCCACCTCCATCACCGGCGACTTCACGTCGGCGTCGGCGAAGGAACTCGCGAACACGCTGAAGTACGGCTCGCTGCCGCTCTCCTTCTCGGCCTCCGAGGCCGAGACCGTCTCCGCGACCCTCGGTCTCGCCTCCCTCCAGGCCGGCCTCATCGCGGGCGCGATCGGCCTCGCGCTGGTGCTGCTCTACTGCCTCATCTACTACCGGATGCTGGGCGTGCTCACCGCACTCTCGCTCGTGCTGTCCGGAGTGATGGTCTACGCGATCATGGTGCTGCTCGGCCGGTACATCGGCTTCACCCTCGACCTCGCAGGCATCGCCGGTCTGATCATCGGCATCGGCATGACGGCCGACTCGTTCGTCGTGTACTTCGAACGCATCAAGGACGAGATCAGGGAGGGCCGCAGCTTCCGCTCGGCGGTGCCGCGCGGTTGGGCACGGGCTCGCCGGACCATCCTGTCCGGAAACGCGGTGAGCTTCATCGCGGCCGCCGTGCTGTACGTCCTCGCGGTCGGCCAGGTGCGCGGCTTCGCGTTCACCCTCGGCCTGACCACCATCCTCGACGTCGTCGTCGTGTTCCTGGTGACCCATCCGCTGGTCCACCTGGCATCGAAGTCGGACTTCTGGTCGAAGCCGAGCATCAACGGTCTCGGAGCGGTGCAGCAGGTCGCCCGTGAACGCAAGACCGCCGCGTCCGCGCGCACCAGCGTCGGCGCGCAGGCGAAGGAGGCCTGACTGTGACCACATCTGAAGATCTGTCGTTGTCCGATTCCTCGGCCGACCAGGCGAAACTGCCCAGGCACAGCCTGCTCTCGCGGCTCTACACCGGCACCGGCGCTTTCGAGGTCGTCGGCAGGCGCAAGTTCTACTACGGCCTGGTCGGCGTCATCCTGCTGATCTCGATCGCGAGCATCCTGATTCGTGGGTTCACCCTCGGCATCGACTTCGAGGGTGGCACCCGGATCCAGTTCCCGGCAGGCGACAATGTCACGACCGAACAGGTCGAGCAGGTCTACACCGAGAGAATGGGCGAGGCTCCGGTCTCCGTTCAGACCGTCGGTTCCGGCGCCAGCGCCACCATCCAGATCCGTTCGGAGGCGCTCGACGCTCGTGAGGTCGTCGTCGTGCAGGACGCGTTGTACGACGCCTTCCAGCCGGAGGACAAGGACGGCAACCCCAGCAAGAACGCGATCAGCGTCGCCGACGTGAGCGAGACCTGGGGCAGCCAGATCACCCAGAAGGCGCTCATCGCGCTCGTGGTGTTCCTGGTCATCGTGAGCATCTACATCGGCATCCGATTCGAACGCGACATGGCGATCGCCGCCATCGTGGCGCTCTTCTTCGACATGATCGTCACGGCGGGCGTCTACGCGCTGGTCGGTCTCGAGGTCACGCCTGCCACGGTGATCGGTTTGCTCACCATTCTGGGCTTCTCGCTCTACGACACCGTGGTGGTGTTCGACAAGGTGGAGGAGAACACCCGCGGGGTGTTGCACCTGACAAGGCGGACCTATGGCGAACAGGCCAATCTGGCCGTCAACCAGACGTTGATGCGCTCGATCAACACCACCGTGATCAGCATTTTGCCGGTGATTGGACTGCTCGTCGTCGCGGTCGGGTTGCTCGGCGTCGGCACCCTCAAGGACCTCGCGGTGGTCCAGTTGGTCGGCATCATCGTCGGCGCGTTCTCCTCGATCTTCTTCGCGACGCCGCTGCTGGTCTCGATCAAGGAGCGTTGGGGTCCCGTGGCGGCGCACACCAAGAAGGTGCTCGCCCGCCGCGAGACCCGCTCGGAGAGCGCGTCCGCGCCTGCCGCGGCCGCGGAGGCCTCCGCCGTCGCGTCCCGTGTCGCCGCGGCGAGCCCGCGGCCCGGCGCACGACCGACGGGGAAGCGCGACAAGAAGAGGCGTTGACATGGGTACCGGCGCACGACGGGCCGGCACGGCCCGCGGTTTGAGGGTCGGCGCCGCCGGCGCGATCGCGATGATCGCGGTGGCGGCAGCAGGCTGCTCGGCCGCCGAGGATCAGGTCCAGTCCATCGGGTACGCCGTCGACAACGTGTTGACCACCTACAACGCGAACACGGTCGACGGCGCGGCATCGGGTGCGCGGCAAGCGTTCTCGCGGGTGCTCACCGGCCTGAGCTACATCGGGCCGGAGGGCAGCGCGCTGTCCGACGGCGACGTCGGCACCGCGGCCACCGTTCCGGGTGACGCACTCACCGTCGCGGTCAAGCTGAACCCGCAGGCCGTGTACTCGGACGGCGTGCCGACGGCCTGCGACGATCTGGTGCTGGCGTGGGCGGCAGGCAGCGGTCGCTTCCCGATGTTCCGGGCGGCGGACACCGCCGGCTACACGGACATCGATCGGGTCGACTGCCAATCCGGGTCCAAGGATGCGACCGTCGTGTTCCGGCCCGGCCGGGCGTTCGCCGACTGGCGGGCGCTCTTCGGCGCCACCGCGCTGATGCCTGCGCACGTGGCGGCCAGGGCGGCGGGGGTCCCGGACCTCGTTGGCGCCGTCGCCTCGAACGACGTGCCCGCGCTCGAGCGGGTCGCCGAGTTCTGGAACAACGGCTGGAAGCTGGTCCCGGACCAGCTCGATCTCACCCTGTTCCCGTCCTCGGGGCCGTACCGGGTCGAGTCCTTCACGACGGACGGCGGACTGGTGTTGGTCGCCAACGAGCGGTGGTGGGGCAACAAGCCGGCCACCCCGCAGATCGTGGTGTGGCCGAAGGGAACCGATCTCGAGTCCAAGACCGCGTCCGGTGAGGTCGATGTGATCGACGCGGGTGCGGGGTCGATGCCGGGGCTGTCCCCGGGTAACGGGTTCTCCTCGGTGACCGCGCCGTCCCGCAGCAGCGAGCAGCTGGTGCTCGCGACGTCGGGGGTGTTCGCATCCGCCGATGCGCGCCGGGCGCTCGCTCTGTGCGTGCCGCGCCAGCAGCTCTTCGATCGGCTCGGGCATCCGGACTTCGACAAGCCGTCGGGCCTCGGATCCGGCGTGCTGAGTTCGCGGATCGTACAGCCGGACATGTTGATCTACCCCTCGGTCGCCGCGACCGAGGGCGGCCGGTATCTGCACCCCGACGTGCCCGCCGCCGTCGCCGCGAGGACCGCCTCGGGGCAGGGCCCGATCACGGTCAGGATCGGCTATCTGGCCCCGGACACCCGGCGTGCCGACACCGTCAAGGCGATCGCCGAGGCATGCGCCCCCGCCGACATCACCGTCGAGGACGCCGGCTCGCCGGAGTTCACCCCGACGGCGCTGGGTGCGGGCGGACTGGACGCCATCCTCGGTGGCACCGCCTCCGCGCAGGGCGCCGCGGGCACCGACTCGGAGGTGCCGCCGGTGTACTCGCTGGTCGGGGGCAACGGCACCAACTTCGGCGGCTACCGCAACGGCCGCATCACCGCGATCGCGGAGCAGCTGGCCGTGGACACGGCGGAGGGCAGCAGGCTCAACCTGTCGACGGAGGCCGAGAACATCCTGTGGAACGACCTGCCGTCGATCCCGCTGTTCAACGAGCCGAGGACCACGGTGTTCGCGGACGGCCTGCACGCCGCGGTGCCGAACCCGACGGTCTCCGGTGTGGGATGGAACATGGACAGGTGGATACTTCTCCGGTGACTGCATTGACGAAGGCGTCCGAGGACGTGGCCCGACTGACCCGCTGGGCCGATGACTTCCCGGAGCCGGGCGTGACCTTCGCCGACCTCACCCCGGTGTTCGCCGACGCCAAGGCCTTTCGCGATGTCATCGACGCACTGGTTGACGTCGGCGACGGCGCCGACCTGGTGGCGGGCATCGACGCCAGGGGATTCCTTCTCGGTGCCGGTGTGGCCCTCGCGCTCGATGCGGGCGTGCTCGCGGTCCGCAAGGCGGGGAAGCTGCCGCCGCCCGTGCTCACCCGGGAGTACCAGCTCGAGTACGGCACCGCGTCCCTGGAGATCCCGGCCGACGGGATCGAGCTCGCCGGCCGCCGCGTGCTGGTGATCGACGACGTGCTGGCCACCGGTGGCACCCTGGCCGCATCGGCGGAGCTGCTGACCGCGGCGGGCGCCGAGGTGATCGGGATCGCGGTTGTGCTCGAGATCGAGGCGCTCGGCGGGCGCTCGCGGCTCGCGGGCCACCCGGTCACGTCGCTGCTTCGGGTCTGAGGACTAAAGTTTCCGTTGAGGCGACCGACAGCACGGGAGGTGACGCAATGACCCAGAACCTCGACCGGTCGCAGTCCGAGACCGGGACCCCGGCTGCGCCGCAGGAGGGGGTGGCGCCCGCGGTGCCCACCTCGGCGTCGCGGCGGGTGCGGGCCCGGCTGGCGCGCCGGATGACCGGGCAGCGCAACGCCACGATCAAGCCGGTGCTCGAGCCGCTGGTCAGCGTGCACAAGGAGCTGTACCCCAAGGCGAACCTGGCACCGCTGCAGCGCGCCTATGACGTCGCGGAGGAGCGTCACTCCAGCCAGAAGCGCAAGTCCGGTGATCCCTACATCACGCATCCGCTGGCGGTGGCGAACATCCTCGCCGAGCTCGGGATGGACACCACGACCCTGGTCGCTGCGCTGCTGCACGACACGGTGGAGGACACCGGCTACTCGCTCGAGCAGCTCACCGAGGAGTTCGGTGACGAGGTCGCACATCTTGTCGACGGCGTCACCAAGCTCGACAAGGTGGTGCTCGGCAGCGCCGCGGAGGGCGAGACCATCCGCAAGATGATCATCGCGATGGCCCGCGACCCGCGGGTGCTGGTGATCAAGGTCGCCGACCGGTTGCACAACATGCGCACCATGCGCTTCCTGCCTCCCGAGAAGCAGGCGCGCAAGGCCAAGGAGACCCTGGAAGTCATTGCGCCGCTTGCGCATCGACTCGGTATGGCCACGGTCAAGTGGGAACTCGAGGACCTCTCGTTCGCGATCTTGCACCCGAAGAAGTACGAGGAGATCGTGCGCCTCGTCGCGGACCGGGCGCCGTCGCGCGACACCTACCTGGCGAAGGTGCGGGCGGAGATCAACGCCACCCTCGCCGCGTCCCGGATCAACGCGGTCGTCGAGGGCAGGCCCAAGCACTACTGGTCGATCTACCAGAAGATGATCGTCAAGGGTCGCGACTTCGACGACATCCACGACCTGGTCGGCGTACGGATCCTGTGCGACGAGATCCGGGACTGCTACGCCGCCGTCGGCGTCGTGCACTCGCTCTGGCAGCCGATGGCGGGCCGGTTCAAGGACTACATCGCGCAGCCCCGCTACGGGGTGTACCAGTCGCTGCACACGACGGTGGTGGGCCCGGAGGGCAAGCCGCTGGAGGTGCAGATCCGCACCAGGGACATGCACCGCACCGCGGAGTTCGGCATCGCCGCGCACTGGCGCTACAAGGAGACCAAGGGCAGGCACTCCGGTGACGCCGCCGAGGTCGACGACATGGCGTGGATGCGGCAGCTGCTCGACTGGCAGCGCGAGGCCGCGGATCCGGGGGAGTTCCTCGAATCGCTGCGCTACGACCTGGCGGTCAAGGAGATCTTCGTCTTCACCCCGAAGGGTGACGTCGTGACGTTGCCCGCCGGTTCGACGCCGGTCGACTTCGCGTATGCGGTGCACACCGAGGTCGGGCACCGGTGCATCGGTGCCCGGGTGAACGGCAGGCTCGTCGCGCTCGAGCGCACGCTCGAGAACGGTGAGGTCGTGGAGGTGTTCACCTCCAAGGCCGCGAACGCCGGTCCGAGCCGCGACTGGCAGGGCTTCGTCGTCTCGCCCCGCGCGAAGACGAAGATCCGCCAGTGGTTCGCCAAGGAGCGCCGCGAGGAGGCCCTCGAGGCGGGTAAGGACGCGATCGCCAAGGAGGTCCGCCGCGGTGGGCTGCCCCTGCAGCGCCTGCTCAGCTCCGAGTCGATGTCGGCCATCGCGCACGAGCTGCGCTACGTCGACGTGTCCGCGCTGTACACGGCCGTCGGCGAGCACAATGTGTCGGCTCAGCACGTGGTGCAGCGGTTGGTCGCGAATCTCGGCGGCGTGGAATCCGCCGAGGAGGAGCTGGCCGAGCGGTCGACCCCGTCGACCATCCCGATGCGTCAGCGCCGCACCACCGACGCCGGTGTGCTGGTACCGGGCGCCACCGGCACGGTGGCCAAGCTCGCCAAATGCTGCACCCCGGTGCCCGGCGACGAGATCATGGGCTTCGTGACCCGCGGCGGCGCGGTCAGCGTGCACCGCACCGACTGCACCAACGCCGGGTCGCTGCGCGAGCAGTCCGAGCGGATCATCGAGGTGCAGTGGGCGCCGTCGCCGTCCTCGGTGTTTCTGGTCGCGATCCAGATCGAGGCGCTGGACCGGCATCGGCTGCTCTCCGATGTGACCAAGGCGCTGGCCGACGAGAAGGTGAACATCCTCTCGGCGTCGGTGACCACCTCCGGCGACCGCGTCGCGATCAGCCGCTTCACCTTCGAGATGGGCGACCCGAAGCACCTCGGGCACGTGCTGAATGTGGTCCGCAACGTCGAGGGCGTCTACGACGTCTACCGGGTGACCTCAGCCGCATAGGCGGCTGCGCCGCCCGTGCGTGGTTGACGAGTCTCAGGACTCATCAACCGCGCACGGGCGCGGAGCGCCTAGCTGACCTTGG
This sequence comes from Rhodococcus sp. PvR099, assembly GCF_017833315.1. NCBI lineage: Bacteria > Bacillati > Actinomycetota > Actinomycetes > Mycobacteriales > Nocardiaceae > Rhodococcus > Rhodococcus sp. PvR099. The sequence continues at coordinate 728,399 of NZ_JAFIBV010000001.1, forward strand.
CGGTCTCGATCTGCACCGGGGTGTTCGGCTTGCCGCCGCCCGCGGACATGGAGCCGTCGTCGCCATCGGCGGCGATCTTCTCGATGGTGGCCAGGCCCTCGTCGGAGATGGTGCCGAAGACGGTGTACTGCGGGGGCAGCACCGAGTCCTCGTAGACCAGGAAGAACTGGCTGCCGTTGGTGCCGCCGGGACCCGAGTTGGCCATCGCGATCGTGCCGCGCGGGTAGAGCATGCCCTCCTGGGCGGCCGGATCGCCCTCGGCGAAGGCCGTGGTCGGGTACTCGTTGGCGAACCGGTAGCCGGGGCCGCCGTTTCCGGCGCCCGAGGGATCGCCGCACTGCAGCACCTGCAGGCCCGGGCTGGTCACCAGCCGATGGCAGGGGGTGTCGTCGAAGTAGCCCTGCTCGGTCAGGCTGACGAAGCTGTTCACCGTGCACGGCGCCTCGGCGCGGTCCAGGGTGAGGCCGATCGGGCCCTGCGTGGTCGCCATCGCGACGCCGACGGTACCCGCGGTGGAGACGCCGTCGGTGCTCGGCGGTTGGACCTGCTTGGACGCCTGGCCCGCCGGCGCGTACGTGCAGGACACGGTCGCCGCGGCCGGCGCGGCCGGGGCGGGCAGTGCCGGGTATCTCGACAGGTCCGGCGCCGCGCTCTGCTGGCTGGCCAGCGTGCGCGTCGTCGGTGGGGTCGAGGAGCTGTCGTCGCTCGAGCAGGCGCTCGACGCCAGCAGCAGGCCGATGCCTGCCGCGGCCAGCACGCCCCGCCGGACGTTCACCAGGGCCCTCATGCCGCCACGCTCGCGGTCGTGATCTTGATCGGGAGGTTGGGCTTGCCGCCACCCGCGGACATCGAACCGTCGTCGCCTGCCGCCGCGACCTTCTCGATCGTCGCCAGGCCCTCGTCGGAGATGGTGCCGAACACCGTGTACATCGGGGGAAGCGGCGAGTCGTCGTAGACCAGGAAGAACTGGCTGCCGTTGCTGCCGGGCTGGCCGGTGTTCGCCATCGCGATGGTGCCGCGCGGGTAGGTGACGGGCTCGCCGAGGTTTGGGTCGTCGGGGTTGTACTGATCGGTCGGGAACTCGTTCTCGTAGCCGTAGCCCGGGCCGCCGGTACCCATTCCGGTCGGGTCGCCGCACTGCAAGATCTTCAGCCCGGTGGTGCTCAGGCGGTGGCACGGGGTGTCGTTGAGGTAGCCCTGCTGCACGAGGCTGACCATGCTGTTGACGGTGCAGGGCGACTTCGCGCGGTCGAGCGTGAGCCCGATCGGGCCCTGGTCGCTGTCGAGGTTCACCGCGACGGTGCCCTCCGCGGACACCCCGGTTGCGGCGGGGAGGTTCGCGGGCTTGGCCGGCGGCGTGCCGTCCGGCGTGTAGCCGCAGTCGACCGTCGCGGGCAGCGCCTGGGAGCGGCCGGCAGGCATGACACCCGGAGTCGGCGAGTCCGCGGCGGACGTCGAGGTGTCCGAGGCCTCGGAGGCATCCTCGTCACTGGTCAGGGAGTAGATGAAGGCGCCCGCGGCGACCACGAGTACGACCCCGAGGGCCGAGGCCCCGATGGTCATCTGCTTGCGCTTGCGGGCCCGCTCGGCTCGATGCTCGAGTTGCCGTTCCAGCTTTCGCTTGGCGGCTTGGCGTCGCTGCTCATTGGTCGGCACTGCTGCATACCTCTTCTCCTAGGGCGGAGCCTCGGGCTCGCGAGACGGCTTCGTCTGGTCGCTGAGTGAGTCTGCCATCTGATCCTGAGAAGAGGCCGCATAGGCTGTATCCGGTCCTCACCCCCGACCGACACCCACGTCATTAGGAGCGATCGCCGTGCTCGTCACCGGATTCCCGGCCGGAGCGTTTCAGACGAACTGCTACATCCTCGCCCAGGACGGCGCGAGCGAGTGCATCGTCGTCGATCCAGGTCAGAACGCGGCCGAGCCGCTTTTCGAGTTCCTCACGCAGTCGTCGCTGACGCCGACGGCGGTGCTGCTCACCCACGGCCACCTCGACCACACCTGGTCGGTCGAACCGGTCTGCGAGAAGTTCGGCATCCCCGCCTACATCCACCCGGAGGATCGCTACATGCTCAGCGACCCGCTGCGGGGGACCGGGCCCGCGCTGGCCTCGATGCTGGGGGACGCGGAGTTCCACGAGCCGCGGGAGGTGATCGAGCTGGCCGACGGCGACGTCCTCGAGCTGGCCGGGATGTCGCTGACCGTGGATCACACCCCGGGCCACACGCAGGGGTCGGTGGTGCTCCGGACGATGGCGGACACCGACGACGGACCGGTGCAGATCGCGCTGACCGGGGACACCCTGTTCGCCGGGTCCATCGGCCGTAGCGACCTGCCGGGCGGTGATCACGAGCAGTTGCTCCGGTCGATCGCGGCGAAGCTGCTGGTGCTCGCCGACGAGACGGCGGTGCTGCCGGGTCACGGCGGGTCGACCTCGATCGGACAGGAACGGATGTCCAACCCGTTCCTGGTCGGACTGGCCGGATCCAGGTAGGGGCTCGTGTTTTCGGATAGGAGAGACTAGACCCGTGAGCAAGCCCAGTAACACCGCATTCTCCGCCCCCAAGGGCATTCCCGACTACGTGCCGCCTGCGTCCGCGGAGTTCGTCGCCGTCCGCGACGGACTGACCCGCGCCGCGAGGCTCGCGGGCTACGGCCACATCGAGCTGCCGATCTTCGAGGACACCGGGCTGTTCGCTCGCGGCGTCGGCGAGTCGACCGATGTGGTCAGCAAGGAGATGTACACCTTCGCCGATCGCGGCGACCGGTCGGTGACGCTGCGACCGGAGGGCACCGCGGGAGTGATGCGCGCGGTGATCGAGCACGCTCTCGACCGCGGCCAGCTCCCGGTCAAGCTCAGCTACTCCGGGCCGTTCTTCCGCTACGAGCGACCGCAGGCGGGCCGGTACCGGCAGCTGCAGCAGGTGGGTGTCGAGGCGATCGGTGTCGACGACCCGGCGCTGGACGCCGAGGTGATCGCCATCGCGGACGCCGGCTTCCGCAGCCTCGGCCTCGAGGGCTTCCGGCTCGAGATCACCTCTCTCGGCGACGACAGCTGCCGTCCCCAGTACCGGGAGCTGTTGCAGGAGTTCCTGTTCGGCCTCGATCTGGACGAGGACACCCGTCGGCGCGCGGAGATCAACCCGCTCCGCGTGCTCGACGACAAGCGTCCGCACATCAAGGAGATGACCGCAGGCGCCCCGCTGATGCTCGACCACCTCTCGGAGGAGGCCAAGGCGCACTTCGACGAGGTGCTCGCGCACCTGGACGCGCTCGGCGTCCCGTACGTGGTGAACCCGCGGATGGTGCGCGGCCTGGACTACTACACGAAGACCACCTTCGAGTTCGTGCACGACGGCCTCGGCGCCCAGTCCGGTATCGGCGGTGGCGGCCGCTACGACGGCCTGATGGAGCAGCTCGGCGGGCAACCGCTGTCGGGCATCGGTTTCGGGATCGGCGTCGACCGCACCGTGCTGGCGCTGGCGGCCGAGGGTAAGACCGTCGGCAGCCCGGCGCGCTGCGAGGTGTTCGGGGTTCCCCTCGGCGACGAGGCGAAGGCACAGATGGTCGTGATCGCGGCGCGGCTGCGCGCGGCCGGGATCCGGGTCGACATGGCCTATGGCGGCCGCGGCGTCAAGGGTGCGATGAAGGCCGCGGATCGCTCGGGGGCCAGGCTCGCTCTCGTGCTCGGCGAGCGGGACATCGCGGACGGCGTGATCGGGGTCAAGGACCTCGCGACGGGCGACCAGCGCCAGGTCCAGCTCGGCGAGGTGGTCACCGAGGTCGGGGCGATCCTTGCCGACGGGTGACCCCGCCGGGTCGGTGTCCCTCGACCTCATTCCGTCGTCGCTGATCGCGCCCCGGCTGCGCAAGGTCGCGTTGTTCGCGATCGTGCTCGGCGTCGTGGTCGCGGTCGGCGTCGGCTTCTTCGCGTCGGCCGGTCTGGCCGTGCTCGTCGGCGCGATCATCGCGGTGCCGACCGCGGTGTCGGCGCTGCTGACCATGCGTCGGCGGATCTGGTTGACGGGCACCACGATCCACGCCCGCAACGGCTTGCGAACCAGGTCGGTGGACGCGAGCCGGGCGGTGAGCGCGGAGGTGGTGGTGCGTGCCGCACGGGTCAGTCAGGTCGGCGTCCGGATCGGCGACGGTAATGCGCTGGTCTCGATCCCGCTGGCGCTGTACACCGACGACGGCGGTCGCGAACTCGACCTGCTCGGGCTGCGCTCGCTGGCCGATGCGCTGAACTCGGGCGAACTCGCCCCGGCGGTGGCCGTCGCCTCCGTCCTGATCGGGCAGCTGCGCGCCGAGGCGCGCGGCGCCGGGCTGGAGGAACGGCCCCTCTACCGGGCGGTGCGGACCGCGCGCGAGGCGGGCCGCGTTCCGCAGACCGTTCTCACGGACCACGAGGTCGCCGGGCTGGCAGACTGATCAGGTGACCTCCGCTCCCGAGTCGACCCGCCGCCGGCGCCGCCCGATGGTCTGGATCGATGCCGCCCTGGCCGCGCTCGCCGTCGTCGTGGTCGGGGTGCTCTGGGCGGCACCGACCCGCTATCTGCCCTGGGACACCAGCGATTTCCCTGCGGTCGACCTGGCGGCGTTGTCGCCGGAGCAGGCGCGGGTCGTCACGCTCCTCGAGGAGGAGCACCGGAGCCAGCGGCCGGGGACCTTCTACGCCGAGGGCGTCGAGGAACCCTGGTGTGCGGATTTCGTGAGCTGGATCATGCGGGAGGCCCAGCAGCCGCTGTCGAACCCGAACTCCGGTCACTGGCGGATTCCCGGGGTCTACACACTGCAGGCGTACTACGAATCGCAGGGGCGGTTCGAGCCGGTGGACGGTGGCTACCGTCCGTCGGTCGGTGACGTGGTGCTCTACAACAACCGCAGCTGGGTCGGTCAGCACACCAATATCGTGGTCGCGGTCGACGGCGACACCGCAACGACGGTGGGTGGCAACGAGTTCGGCCGGATCCGCGTGCACACTCTCGACTGGTCGAGCGACTCCGCGGTGGTCGGGTTCGGCCGGCTCGTGTCCTGATCGTCTCACGGCACCAGGGAACGTCTGGGTTGTGGCGCCGCCGGGGTCGGGGGTCACGGCGGCGCCACACGTCATTGGTACAGCAGCGCCGCGCCAATCGGAAGTGTTGTTCCTCGAAATGGGGGAACAACTAGGGGGTTGGTGGCGATTAGGGGAATCGCAACGCGGCGCGGATGCGGGCGGCGTGGTCGGCGGCCTCTGTGTCGTCGGTGTAGCGGGTGCGGGGCCAGAAGAAGCCGCGCAGCCCGTCGCCCTTGGTGCGCGGCACGATGTGCACGTGCAGGTGCGGAACGCTCTGCGAGACCACGTTGTTCATCGCGACGAACGAGCCCTGCGCGCCCAGCCCGGTGACCATTGCCTCCGAAAGGCGTTGCGCGACCGTGAACAGCGGGGAGACCAGCTCGGCTGGGAGCTCGGGCAGGGTGGCGACGTGGAGCCGCGGCATCAGCAGCACGTGGCCCTTGAACACCGGGCGGTGGTCCAGGAACGCGAGGGTGTCGGCGTCCTCGAACACGACGTGGGCCCCGGACGGGTCGGCGACCACGTCGCAGAAGGCGCAGTCGGTGCTCATGTGGACCGGGTGGTGGCCAGCAGCCGCTCGGCCTGGGCCCGAAGGGATTCGGCGTCGTGCCAGCCCAGCACCCGCAGGCCGGCCTCGGCCAGCAATGCCGGCGACTGCTCGCCTGTGCCGGTGCCGCCGCCCTCTGCGTCGCTGCGCTCGTTGATCACCGTTTCCACGATCCGGAAGGGCAGCCCCGCGCGGGACTCGTCGTCGGTTCCGAGCTCCGCGAGGACCGCGGTCGCGAACTCGCGGTAGCGTCTGCGCAGCTGCTGGCGTTCCTCCCGGAACCGGGAGAACCGCTCGGTGCGCAGCTCGGGCAGCAGGTACAGGGCGCCGAGGTTCCACCGGCCCGCCATCAACTGGCCGCTGTCGAACAGGAGCAACGCGTACAACCGCACCGCCGCGGGCTCCGTCGTCGCCGCGAGCCGGTTGGCCAGCTCCAGCGGGGCGGTCACCGTCTGCTCGAGCAGTGCCGCCAGGATGTCGTCCTTGGTGGCGAAGTGGTGGTACAGCGACGCCTGCCGCATCCCGACCATCTCGGCGATCTGCCGCGTGGAGGTGGAGGCAAAGCCCTTGGTGGTGAACAGTTCCGCCGCGGCGTCGAGGATCTCTGCCTGTGCGGTGGGGCCGGGTCGGCGCTGTTTCGTCAGGCGGGGTCGTCCGGGGCCGGCGTTGGTCACGGCTTCCATCCTGTCAGGCATTCGCCCCCGGTTGTCGTATCGAGCGTGCGGCCGAGTCGTCGTACCCATATAGACGATGTACAGCTGAAATCTCTGCGTCTACGTTGAGAACGGGGACCACACCCGGGAGGAGACTCCAACCATGTCCGACATAACCCAGCTGCACCGCGCGCTCGTTGCCCGCGTCATCGACGGCGACGGGACGGCGCCGCCGGAGTTGCGCCGAGCGGCCTTCGACAATGCCGGCCTCGGCGAGCCGATGCGTACGTTGATCGAGAAGGTGGCGGATCACGCGTACCGGGTGACCGACGAGGACATCGCGGCCGTTCGGGCAGCGGGTCTGAGCGAGGACCAGGTCTTCGAGATCGTGGTGTGCGCCGCCGTCGGCCAGGCGAGCCGGCAGTACAACAGCGCGCTCGCGGCGCTGGCCGGCGCCACGGGAGAAGGAGGCGCGCGATGAGGCTCGACATCCTCGATCGGGGCCACCGCCTGCGCACCAAGGCCGTGCTGGCGCTGATTCGGCTGGTGTCGCGCCAGCCGGTGGTCGACGCGGTCAAGCTGGCGCTGTACCGCCCCGACTTCTACGGCGGGGGACCGCTCACCCACGAGGCGATGCGCGGACCATCGGAGTGGTCGATCGGCGATCGCGAGCTGATGGCGGCGTTCGTCTCACAGGTCAACGAGTGTCCGTTCTGCGTGGCCGCGCACTCGGCCACATCGACGCTTTGGTACGGCGACGACGCGAAGGTCACCGCCACGCTCGCCGATGTGGAGACGGCGCCCATCGAGGAGCCGCTCCGGGCGACGCTTCGTATGCTCGGCAAGCTCACCCGGGAGCAGAGCATCGACGAGGACGACATTCGCGCCGCGCTGGCCGCATCCGTTTCGCCTCAGCGGATCGAGGACGCCCTGGCCGTGTGCCTGGCCTTCAACATCACCGACCGCCTCGCCAACGCCTTCGACTTCAGCGTCGCGAGCCCCGAGGCGATGAACGCCGGTGCCCGGCATCTCGTGAAGCATGGTTACCGCTAGGCGCTCCCGGTAGGTTCCAGCGCAGAGTGAGGGGGCGGAATGAACGAGGGGCGTCAGACGATCCTGAGTACCGAGCGAGTGAGGCTGACCACCTGGCTCCCATCAGACCTTCAGGATCTGGCCGAGCTGCATGCAGACCCGGTCACAATGCGGTTCATCGGCCACGGGCGTCCCGAAACTATGGACGAGGCGCGCTCGAGGATCGTCGAGTACCGCAGCGAACAAGGCCAACGAGGCTGGACCAAATGGCGCGTGGAGGGCAACGACGGAGGCATGATCGGCCGGGCCGGCTTCGGCGAGAGCGATGCCGGCCGCGAGTTGGCGTACGCCTTGCGTCCAGACCAGTGGAACCGTGGCCTCGCGACTGAGATCGCCGAGGCCTTGGTTCGCTGGCACGTCGAACATCCGCCCACCGATCCGGCTTCAAGCAGCCTCTGTGCGTACGTCGAGGTCGGAAACCAAGCGAGCGTGCGGGTACTCGAGAAGGTCGGCTTCACCTTCGTGGACAGACGCCCCTACAAGGGTGTGACCTGCGACTTCTTGCAGCTTCCCGTGAGGAGCTGACCGCGAACTGTTTGCCTCGGTCCGCGGTTAAGACCGCCACCGCAGACGCACCAGGGCAGCCATGACCAGGACAGCAACGCCGCCGAGAGCAAATCCCCACCACGCCGGCGCGCCAATGTCATCGACACCGACTGGGTCCGTTTGCGGATCTGGCGCCTGCGGTGACCCGTAGACGGTCATCGCGGCTTCTCGGGTCCGGTCGTTGTTCGAATTGGTTGTGGCTGAGCAACTGTTGACCGACCAGGGTGCGCCATTGGTCTCGTATGTGGACGTGAAGACGAGGTATTCGGTGCCGATCTCGAAGCCGCGCCCGCATGCCGCGCTCTGCACACTCGACGACACCACCGTCGAAGCGCCGACGTCGCCCTCGAACACCTCACGGACCTTGAACTCGTAGAACTCTGTTTGGTCTTCGGCACGCTTAGACGTCGCAGTCCCGGTGAAGACTGACGCAGCATGCGAGACCTGCTCGACGATGTGAGGACCGTCGGGCGCGTAGGCGCACGAGCAGGCAGAAGCCACGCCAGGAGTGAACAACGGCAGCGCTCCCGTCAGACCCACCACCGCGAGTATCGACAGCAACCACCGCACAACGCCCCCCCCGTTCAGGTCCGCACACCCCGCCGACAGGAACCGATGCTAGACCTGCGGTATCAGAAGGCGTCAGCTATTGCGACGTTGCTACTTCCAGGTCCACCAGGATGCCTGCCTCTCGGATCCACGGGCCGTCCGGCGGAGGAACCATCGGGCTTCCCCCTTCCCGCGCGTCTGGCGGCATGGGGACCGCCGGCACCAAGCCGCAACGAGTACGTCCCGGGGTGGACCCGACCGTATGGTTCGGTCCATGCCGCCGACAATCTGCCTTCGCTGAGCGGTTCGACCAGTGCCACAACGTCATTAGAGGTCTCTGGGTGGATCCACGGTTCGGCGAGGTAGAACTGGAGCGCGTAGTCGACGTGGTCGCCTACCTGCGGGATATCGATTGTCCCGTCCATGATCAGATCCTCGGGCACGATGATCCGCAACGTCGTCACCACATCATTCTGCCTGGTCCTGGGGATACCGGATCGGGACGTTCGCGTCGGCCGTACCGCGCTCGTCGGGCGGTTCGCTTGGTGCAAGCGAATCCGCGACCAGTGCTCGGTGGAAGATCGGGATCAGCGGCCGGGGGGAGGGTTCACCGGAGCGACGGAACGGCGCCGAGTCCCGCGAGCCATCCGTCCAATCGCGGACGCTCACCGCGGACAGATCGAGCCGGAACGGGGTCTGCGCGGCCAACTGGTGCAGGAACAGCGTCGCGGTCCGGCCGTTGCCCTCGCGGAACGGGTGGGCGTGGTTGAGGGTGGCGTAGATCCGCGCGAGCGTGAAGGCGAGCGCGCCCCGGTCGGGTGTTGACCAGTCGGCGTCGGCGACGTACCCGGCGACGAGGCCGAGGTAGTCCTCGATGGCGCGGACCGGAGCGAACTCGTTGCCGCCCTTGGTGATGTCGACGATCCGGGTCTGCCCGGCCCACGCGAACACGTCGCCGAACACGTGCTGGTGCAGCTCGCACAGGTGGGTGGCGTCGAAGCCGGAGCCGACATCGGGACGTCGGTCATGCACCTGGAGGATGCGGACGGCGGTCGCGGTGAACTCGATCGAACGCAGCGCGGCGCCGTCCCGGTAGTCGAAGTTGTTCCGCAGCACCCGGGTTCCGGGAACCAGGTACGGGTGACGCCGCACGAACAACCGTCGACGCGGCGGCACCGCGACGCGGAAGGTGTCGGCCTCGGCGCGACAGTTCACCAGATAGCTGCCGACGGTGAGCTCCCGGAGCAACACCGCGACGAGGTCCGCGATCTGGTCCGGGCGTGGCTCCCAGCCCTCGAGGCCTTCGGCGGCGACGGTCTGGTCGACCGCGCGCGTCTGCCGCTCGTCGAGCCGGGTGAACAGCGTCGGCCAGCGCTCCGAGGCGTTCACGCGCCCGGGCCCGCGTAGGCGAGTTTGCGTTGCACGCCCGCGATCTCGCGGACTGCGTTCGCGAGCAGGCTGCGGTAGAGCGGGGTGAGCGAGGCGATGGTGAGCTCGTCGGTGACCGGTAGCCCCTGTTCGAGCTGCTCGCACTGGTGGCGCAGCCGGATCTGTTGCAGGACGTCGAAGGACTCCGCCAGGATCCGGGCGTCGTCGTCCGGTAGGAGCCCGGTGTCCGCCGCGGCCTGTAGGCGCGCGGGGGTCGATTCCGCGCCCAGCCCGGCGGCCAGGCCCGCCCAGCGCGCGATGTTGACGATCGGCATCACCCCCTGCGACTTCAGGTTCACCGAGTCGGTCCGTCGGGTGAGGACCTGGCGCAGCGAGTGGATGCGGACCTTCTCCTCGACCGCCTCGCGGAGCAGGAGCTTCGTCGCCGAGGGTGTCGCCCTGGTCCTGGCCGAGACCTGCGCGGACAGGTCGAGGCCGTCGTCTCCCCGGGTGACCCGGCTGTCGGTGAGCAGGGAGATCATCAGGACGCCCTTGTCCTCGTACGGGTCCGCGATCCACTGGTCCGCGGCCTGCATCCAGGCCCCGGCGGACCGCGCGAAACGCGGTCGCGCGGCGGTGGCCCCCTTCTCGTCGGACGGGAAGCCGCACCGGTCGAGCAGGCGGTGCACCCGCGCGGCGGTGGCCATCAGTTCCGTGTCGGTGTCCGGCCGCTGGTCGTCGTCCGCCCACACCAGGGCGCTGTCGACATCGGAGCCGGGCATCGCCTCGCGGCGGGCGACGCTGCCGAGCGAGAGCCAGGTGAACGGTGTCCGTCCGGACCGCGCGGTCCGGGTCTCCAGGTGCAGGGCCCGCGCGGCGGCGGCGTCCACGATCACCGAGAGGATCGCGGAGACGTCCAGCGGTGCGACCCGTGCCCGCCAGAGGCCGAGCACCAGCTCGGGCACCTGGGCGGTCGCCGCGATCAACGCATCCGGGGTTGCGGCCCTGGCCACGGCGGCGCGGAGTAGGAACCCGCTGCGGGTCGCGGTGGCCAGCAGGTCGCCGTCCTCGAGGACGCCGAGCAGTGCACCCGTCTCGGACAGCACCGGCATGTGCCGCACCCCCCGCTCGAGCATGTCCATCAGGACATCCGCGCCGAGACGGTCCGCGGGAACGGTGCGTGCTGGTGCGGTCATCACGGCCGAGACCGGGGTGTGGGTGCCGAGCCCGGCTGCCACCACCCGCCGCCGCAGATCACCGTCGGTGAAGATCCCGTGCGAGCCCCCGGTCAGCGGGACGATGACATAGCGCTTGCCCTCCCGGGTCATCAGCTCGGCCGCCTCGCGCACGGTGCTCTCGGGGGAACAGATCAGCGCGGGCCCGCGCAGCAGCTCGCCTGCCCGGCGCATCGCCGGGTCACGAACGACCAGTGGGGCGGCGGGTCCGGCGCCACCGTCCTTGTTCTGCACGGCTCTCATGGGCACATCCTTCCAGGACTCGGTGTTCCGACGCCGCAGGCGGCGGCGGTGAGCAGTTCGCAATGTCTGCGTAACGAATGACATTGAGACGCAACGGAAAGCCCGAACCTCGAAACGTGCGGGACACCCATGCGCACTGGTGGAACGGAAAACTATCAACTGACAGATACTCCGCCGCCCGCCTCGCAGGAGAGCCCATGACGACCGTCGCATCTCAGTCCCAGGACCACGACGACCTGGCGGAATTCGGGTACGAACAACAGCTGCACCGGTCGCTGGGCAAATTCGCCTCCTTCGCGGCCGGCTTCTCCTTCGTCTCGATCCTGACCACGATCTTTCAGCTGTTCGGCCTCGGTTTCAGCTTCGCCGGACCCGCGTTCTTCTGGACCTGGCCGTGCGTGTTCATCGGCCAGTTCATGGTGGCCCTCTGCTTCGCCGAACTCGCCGCCCGCTACCCGATCTCCGGCGCGATCTACCAGTGGTCGCGGCGAATGGGAGGCGAGCTCGTCGGGTGGTTCGCGGGCTGGTTCATGATCCTGGCCCAGATCGTCACGGCCTCCGCCGCGGCCATCGCGCTCCAGGTCGTGCTGCCGACGGTGTGGAGCGGATTCCAGATCGTCGGCGAGGACAGCGCCCTGACCTCGCCGAGCGGCGCCGCGAACGCGGTCCTGCTGGGGTCCGTGCTGCTTGTGCTGACCACCACCATCAACTGCATCGGCGTCAACTGGATGTCGCGGATCAACAACATCGGTGTCACCTGCGAGATCATCGGCGTGATCAACGTGGTCGGGATGTTCTTCACCCACGCCCAGCGCGGACCCGACGTCGTGTTCGACACGGGCGAGGCGGGCACCCAGCCGGGGTACATCTGGGCCTGGATCGTCTCCGGGCTGATGGCCGCCTACGTGATGGTCGGGTTCGGCTCCGCGGGCGAGCTCGCGGAGGAGACCCGTAACCCTCGCCGGGTCGCGCCCCGCACCATCCGCCTCGCGCTCTCGGTCTCCGCCATCGGCGGCGGCCTGATGATCGTCGGCGCGCTGATGGCGGCGCCGAGCCTGACCGACGGCCGCCTCGCCACCGAGGGGCTGCCGTACGTGCTGACCTCGATCCTCTCCTCGCCATGGGGGACGCTGCTGCTGATCGACGTCGCGATCGCGGTGTTCGTGTGCACCCTCGCCATCCAGACCGCGGCCTCGCGGCTGATGTTCTCGATGGCCCGCGACGGCCGACTGCCCGCCTCGTCGGTGCTGTCCCGGGTCAACCCCCGCACGGGGACCCCGATCGCGCCCTCCGTCCTGATCGGCCTGCTCTGCGTGGCCGTGCTGGCCGTCAACGTCGGCAACTCCGCGATCTTCACCACCCTCTCGAGCGTGTGCATCGTGCTGATCTACCTGGCCTACCTGATGGTGACCGTGCCGTTGCTGGTGCGCAGGCTCAGCGGCTGGCCGACCGGCGGGCCGCAGGTGGACGCGGAGGGCCGCCCGCTGTTCTCGCTCGGGAAGTTCGGGATCCCCGTCAACATCGCGGCGGTCCTCTACGGCGCGCTCATGGTCGTCAACCTGTCCTGGCCGCGCGCCGAGATCTTCAACCCGACAGGCGAATTCCCCCTCCTGCAATTGGCCGCACCGCTCACGGTCGCGGCGGTGGTGCTCATCGGAGCCCTCTGCTACCCGCGCGGCAAGACCGTCCCGAACCCCGTCACGATCGGAGCCTGACAGTGACCGCAACCAACACCACGACCGCTGCCCGTGCGCACGCCCGCGCACAGGCGGGCGAGATCACCGATTCGATGCCTGTGCTGCCGGCATCCCGGTGGCCCAGCCCGCCGGATGGTGTGCCCGCCGAACGCCTGACCTGGGCGGAGACCGTACCGGGTGGCCGCTACACCTCGAAGGTGCTGGCCCGCGGCACCAGGCTGCGGCTGCGCGACCTCGACGGCGCGGCCTGCGCGAACGTGCTGCTCTACCGCGCCGACGCGCCATGGGAACGGCTCAACGCGGCCGACACGGTGAAGGTGCCCTGGCAGGCCTACCTCGGTACCGGGCATCCGCTGCTCTCCGATCAGGGACGGGTCCTGGCCACGATCGTCGCCGACACCTCGGGGCGGCACGACGCCTTCTGCGGCACCAGCAGCCTGGCCGACAACCTCGCGCGGTACGGAGAGGGCGCCGCGCACTCGGGCGCCCCGGCGGGCCGGGAGCTGCTGACCCTCGCCGCCGCCAAGCACGGCCTGACTCCTCGCGACCTGCCACCGACACTGAGCTTCTTCCACGGCGTCCGGGTCGAGGCAGGCGGCGCCCTGACCAGCACCGGGAATGCCGAGGCCGGAGCCGAACTCGAGCTGCTGATCCACCTGCCGGTGATCATGCTCATCGCGAACACCGCGCACCCGCTCGACCCGGCGCCGATGTACCCGACCACCTCCCTCGAGGTGCTCGCTTGGGAGGCGGCGGCCGATCTCGCCACGCTGCCCAACGAGGACCCCGAGTACCGGCGGGCGGTCCTCAACAGCGAAGACGCCTGGGCCGCCGCACAGTTCGGAAAGGACGCGAAATGACCTCCACCCTCGACAACCTCGTCCCCGGCGCCGTCGTCCTCGACGAGGCCGTCGGTGCCCGCGGACCGTGGTCGGCGATCGTTCGCGCAGGCGACGTGCTGACCATCGTCGACCTGCACGGAAACCAGGCCGTCGACAGCCTCTTCTACGCGGCCGACGACCACGCCGTCCGGTACTCGGCCGCGGCGACCGTTGCCGCGCAACGCAACCTCTTCCTCACCACGGGAAGCGTGCTGCGGGCCGACGATTCGAGCGCGCTCATGACGATCGTCGCGGACGAGGTCGGCAATCACGACACCGTCGGCGGCGCCTGCTCGCAGGAATCGAACACGCTGCGTTATGGCCATCACACCAAGCATCAGCACGCCTGCGTGGAGAACTTCCTGGCCGAGGGCGCGAAATGGGGCCTGGGGAAACGCGATCTGGTCTCCAACATCAACTTCTTCATGAACGTGCCGGTCGACGCCGACGGAACCCTCGGGATCGTCGACGGGCTGTCCGCGCCCGGCAAGCGGCTGGCGCTGCGGGCCGAGGTGGACACCCTGGTGCTGGTCTCGAACTGCCCGCAGATCAACAACCCCTGCAACGGCTTCGACCCGACAGAGGTCCGGATGATCGTCACCCGGCCGACCGGGGACAACCGATGAACGCCGTCACCGTCCAGCGGCCGGGAATGCTGACGGCCGTGCAGGACTGGCCCGGTCGGGTGGGCTACTGGCAGATCGGGGTGCCGCCGTCGGGGCCGATGGACGACCTGTCCTTCCGGCTCGGGAACGTCGCGCTCGGCAACGACGAGGGTGCACCCGGCCTCGAGTGCACCATGGCGGGCCCCGCCCTGCGGTTCGCGGAGGCGACGACGGTCTGCGTGACCGGCGCGCCGACGGTCGTCACGGTCGATGGGCGGCCCGTCCCGTCGTGGCAGGCGGTCGCGGTGCCCGCGGGCGGCGTCCTCGACGTGGGCGCGGTCAGTGGTCCCGGCCTGCGGATCTACGTCCTGGTCCGAGGCGGACTGACCGTGCCGGACTACCTCGGCAGCGCTTCCACCTTCACTCTGGGGCGGTTCGGCGGCCACGAGGGCCGGACCCTGCGCGAGGGCGACGTGCTCGTCGCCGGTGGCGGTTCGTCGAACCCGGCTGCCGCCCAACCTGTTCCGATGGAGCACCGGCCGGTCATCGGTGGCCACTGGGAGATCGCGGTCACCGAGGGGCCGCACGGGGCGCCGGAGTTCTTCACCAGGGAGGACATCGACACCCTGCTGGCCACCGACTACGAGGTGCATTTCAACTCGGATCGCACCGGCGTCCGGCTGATCGGGCCGAAGCCGGACTGGGCGCGCACCGACGGCGGCGAGGCGGGACTGCATCCGTCCAACATCCACGACAACGCCTACTCTGTCGGGGCGCTCGATTTCACCGGCGACACCCCCATCCTGCTCGGGCCCGACGGCCCCAGCCTCGGCGGATTCGTCTGCCCGGTCACCGTGGTGGCCGCGGAACGATGGAAGCTCGGCCAGCTCAGCCCGGGGGACACCATCCGGTTCGTCCCCATCCGCGCGGCCCACGCCGCGTCGAGAAGCGAACTGGGACTGGGGCGCCGGGCCAGCCTGTCGACGGTCTTCGGGCGGGGCGGCGACGGCGACGACGGGGTGATCGCCAGGCGGGACGGGGCCACCCAGGTCACCTACCGGCGCTCCGGCAACGACAACGTGCTCGTCGAGTACGGCGACATGAGCCTGGATCTGGCCCTGCGCGCGCGGGCACACGCCCTGCACCAGCGGCTCGAGGCGGAGAAGCCGGCGGGCCTGCTCGACCTGACCCCCGGCATCCGGTCGCTCCAGGTCCGCGTAGACCCCGACGTGCTGCCGGTCCCGAAACTGATGGGCCTGCTCGCGGAGGCCGAGGACCAGCTCCCCGACGCCTCCGAACTGGTGGTGCCCAGCCGCGAGGTCCGGATGCCCCTGTCCTGGGACGACCCCTCCACCCGCGAGGCCATCAAGCGGTACATGCACGGCGTCCGGGCGGACGCGCCCTGGTGCCCGTGGAACATCGAGTTCATCCGGCGGATGAACGGTCTGGAGTCGGTGAACGACGTCTTCGAGACCGTCTTCGGTGCGCAGTACCTGGTCCTCGGGCTGGGCGATGTCTACCTCGGCGCGCCGGTGGCCACCCCGCTCGACCCGAGGCACCGGCTGGTCACCACCAAGTACAACCCGGCCAGGACCTGGACGCCGGAGAACGCGGTCGGGATCGGCGGCGCCTACCTGTGCATCTACGGGATGGAGGGTCCGGGCGGCTACCAGTTCGTCGGTCGCACCACGCAGGTGTGGAATCACCGGCACCCCCAGCAGTCGGGGCCGTTCGAGGAAGGCACCCCCTGGCTGCTGCGGTTCTTCGACCGGATCAGTTGGTACCCCGTCGAACCCGACGAGCTGTTGGAGTTGCGAGCCGAGACGGCCGCAGGCGGAGCGGGCGGGGTCCAGATCGTCGACGGCAGCTTCTCGCTCGCCGAGCACGACCGGTTCCTCGCGGACAACTCCGAGTCGATCGACTCGTTCCGCGCCACCCAGGCGCGGGCGTTCGGGGCCGAACGCGAGGCCTGGTCCGCGGCGGGGGAGTTCGCCAAGACCGAGGCAAAGGAGGTGGCCGCATGACGGCGGTGGAACGGGTCAGGGCGGCGTATCGCGCGATCGAGGCGGCCGACCGGCCGGAGATCTGGATTCACCTGCGCCCCGAGTCGGAGGCGTTGGCGGAGGCGGAGGCGGTGGACCGGCGCGCCGACACGCCGCCGTTGCGCGGCACGGTGCTGGCGGTCAAGGACAACGTCGACGTGGCGGGGATGCCGACCACGGCCGCCTGCCCGGAGTTCGCCTTCCGACCGGAGTCGGACGCCGAGTCGGTTGCCGCCCTGCGGGAGGCGGGCGCGGTGGTGATCGGGAAGACGAACCTCGACCAGTTCGCGACCGGCCTCGTCGGCACCAGGAGCCCGTACGGCGCGGTGCGCGATTCCCTTCGCCCCGAGTACATCTCGGGTGGCTCCAGCTCGGGCTCCGCCGTGGCGGTCGCGCTCGGCCTGGTGGACCTCGCGGTGGGCACCGACACCGCCGGATCGGGGCGGGTGCCCGCAGGCCTGCAGGGGATCGTCGGGATCAAACCGACCTACGGGGTCGTCTCCGCCGAGGGCGTCGTGCCCGCGTGCGCGTCCTACGACTGCGTGACGATCTTCGCACCCGACCTGCACGGTGCGTCGCGGGCGATGGCCGTGCTCGCCGCGGGCGCGCCTGGCCGAGCCTGGCCGGCGGACGTCCGGCTGGCCGCGCCGCCGCGGCCGCGGGTGGCCGTGCCGCGCGAGCTGCCTGGCCTCGACGCCGACTGGGCGGCGGCGTTCGGCGCGGCGGTCCGCGCGCTGGCCGAATCCGGCGCCGAGATCGTGGAGATCGATCTCGACCCGTTCCTGGCCGCAGCCAGGCTCCTCTACGACGGGGCGCTGGTGGCGGAGAGGTACGCGGCCGTCGGGGCGTTCGTGGATTCGCGGCCCGGCGCCGTCGATCCCACCGTCCGGGCGATCGTCTCGCCTGCGGGCGGGATCGAGGCGCATCGACTGATCGCCGACCGGAGCCGCCTGCAGCAGCTGCGCGCCACGGCGATGGCGCGGTTGGAGGGCATCGACGCCCTGCTGATCCCCACCGCTCCTGAGCACCCGACCATCGCCGAGGTCGCGGCCGACCCGATCGGGGTGAACTCCCGGATGGGGACCTACACCAACTTCTGCAACCTCTTCGATCTGTGCGCGGTGGCGGTACCCGCAGGGACCGCGGGACCCGCACACTTCGGGGTGACCGTGCTCGCGCGTGCCTTCGAGGACGCGGTCGCGGCGGACATCGCGGGGATGGTGACCGGCTCGGTGGTCGAGGGGTGGTCCGCAGCGGCGGCTCCGTCGGTCGAACTGGCGGTGTTCGGCGCCCACCTGCTCGGCCAACCGCTCGAGCACCAGCTCACCACGCTGGGCGCCCGCTGGCTCGGGCCCGTGTGGACCGCGCCGAACTACCGGCTCACGGCCCTGGACACCGTGCCCCGCAAGCCCGGACTGATCCGGGTGGCCGACGGCGGGGTGTCGATCGCGGGGGAGAAGTGGCTACTCTCCCCGGCCGCACTCGGGGACTTCCTCGCCGAGCTGCCGACACCGATGCAGCTCGGCGCCGTCGAGTTCGACGACGGGAGCTGGGGGACCGGATTCGGGTGCGATCACGCCGCGGCGGCCCGCGGCCGGGACATCAGCGAGTACGGCGGCTGGAAGGCGGCGCTTGCGGCGGGGGCGCTCGGGTGAGGGGCCGATGCTCTCGCGCTCTCGACGGGTGGCCGCGCGCCTGCAATGGTTGAGGTGTGACTCGAGGAGGTGAGCATGATGGACGTGAAGCAGTGGTCGGTGGGCGTCGTCATCGACGAGCACGACGGCCGAACGCGGGCCAAGGCACGGCTGAGCGCGGGCGAGAAGCCTGAGATGGTCGGTGTCGGGCTGGCCAGGCTCAACCCGGAGGACGCCGACGTACCGGCGATCGGCGACGAGCTGGCGACCGCGCGTGCACTGGCAGACCTGTCCCACCAATTGATCGAGGCCACCGCGGCCGATATCGAGGAGGTCACCAAGCAGCCGTCGAATCTCTACAGCTAGGCATGAGCCGCAACCTGTTCGGCCCAACCCAGCCGAATACCGGCAGCACCGCTCGCGACCATCTCGCGAACGAGCGGACCTATCTCGCGTGGCATCGCACCGGTATCAGCGTCGCCGCGCTCGGTGTCGCGGTCGCGAAGTTTGCCCCGAACCGCGGCGGCCACGCCGTCGCCGCCGGGTTCATCCTGATCGGCGCCGGACTGCTGGTGTCCGCGTACGGCACCATGCGCTACCGGGCCATCAGCAGGCAGATCGAGTCGGGGGAATTCGCCCCGGCGACCTTTGCCGCGATCGCCACCTCGAGTGTCGTGACGGTGCTCGCGCTGCTCGCGGTGGTGGTCCTGCTATGAGCCAGGAACGTCCGCGACGCAGCGGAACCCGATGTGACTCATCCCGGTGTCGATCATCTGCGGCCTCCTGGCCGCGGGCCGATACCGTCGGCAGTAGCTGTCCGCGCACAGGAACGAGCCGCCCTTGATCACCTTGCGGGGAACCAGGAACTGCGGCTGGCGGGGGTCGAAGCTCTCCGAGCGGCCGGGCCCGCGCGGGTTGCGAGGTGCGCAGCACGACTCCGTCGTGTCGGGGTGTCGGTCCGAGTACCAGTCCGCGGTCCATTCCCAGACATTGCCCGCCATGTCGCGCAGGCCGTACTCGTTCGGCGGAAAGCCTCCGACGGCGGTGGTGGTGCCGTAGCCCGCCTCGGCACGCCACGGGAAGTCCCCGTGCCAGTAGTTGGCCAGCGGGCGGGACTCGGATTCGGGGTCGTCGCCCCAGGTGAAATCGGCGCCGTCGAGGCCGCCCCGAGCCGCGGCCTCCCATTGCGCTTCGGTGGGCAGCGACCGGCCCGCCCACCGTGCGTACGCTTCCGCGTCCTCGTGCGCGACATGGACCACGGGATGCTGTTCCAGGCCGGCCGTCGACGACACGGGGCCCATCGGGTGCTGCCACGACGCACCGACCGTCCAGGTCCACCACTGGCTCAGGTGGCGGAGGTCGACGGGACCCGGAGTGGGCGTGAACACCATCGAGCCCGGTTGCAGGTTCTCGGCGGGAGCCCCGGGGAACTCGGCGGGATCGAGCGGGCGTTCGGCGACCGTGACGTAGCCGGTGTCCCGCGTGAAATGCGCGAACTGCGCGTTGGTGACCGGGTGGGTCTCGATGGCGAAGACGTCTACCGCGACGCGATGCGCAGGACCTTCCTCCTGGTAGTGCCGATCCGAGCCCATGGTGAAGGTCTGGGCGGGGATGCGCCGGACCTCGGAGACGATCTGGGTTTCCAACGAAGCCTTTCCTACTGCCTGATCAGGTGACGGCCGACGAGAAGACGTTCGTCCAGTCGTTCTTCATGCTCACCACGGTCCAGTTCTTTTCTCGTGCGTGATCGAGGGCCTGCTCGGCTCCGGCGACGTAGTCGAACTCGCGGTCGGCGTCGTCGTGCAGGATCAACGCCCGCAGGGACGGGCGGTCGGGCTGCCCGGAGAAGGCGAGCATCGGCAGGTCGCCGTTGGAGTTGCCGACCGACAGGATCGGCCGTCGTCCGATCCGGCTCCAGATCCGGATCGGTTTCTCCGGTCCGTCGTCGAAGAAGTCCATCGCGCCCTTGTAGAGCAGGTCCGTCGCCTCCGCTCCCTCCCGGTACGAGAGGCCCAGGGCGCTGCCGATGATGCGTTCCGGCGGAATCCCGTAGAGCTCGCCCGCAACCGGGCGCATGAAGTCCCGATCGCCGCCCGACGCGATGTAGTTCGCGAAGCCGTTTGCCTCCAGGTAGCGCAGGAGCTCGACCATCGGCGCGTACCCACAGCCCCGATATGGGCGGCTGAGCGTGGGGTGGTCGGTGCCGGCGAAGAATGCCCGGACCCGAGCATCGTAGTTCTCGACCGTGACGGAATCGAACGCCTCGGTGACCGCGCCCATCAGCAGTCTCAGGTCGCCGTCGTCGCCGTGATAGTGCTTGACCATCGCCGCACCGAGCCACTGGAGGTCGTGCTCGTGGGCCGCCTTCCAGGGTTGCATCTCCTGGAGGGCGGGATCGCCTGCCGCCATCTCGGCGAAGCGCCGGACGGTGAAGTCGAGCTGGATGGGCATCGGCTTCTCACACCAGAGCGTGCCGTCGTTGTCGAAGACGGCCACCCGGTCCGTGGGTTCGACGAAGTCCGGGCCGCCCGTGGTGGTGACCCGCTCGACGAAGTCGACGATCGCGGCTCGGGTCGATCCGTCCGCCCAGGAAGCCAGGTGGTTCCCCATAGACGTCAGTCCTTCGCCAGGAAGGCGTGCAGCTTGGCCACCGCGTGGTCGATGGTGAAGCTGGCCGGCTCCTGCCGCGGCGGGAACTCCTTGAAGGTCTCGAGGAACTGACTGGTGATGAACGTGCCGTAGATGGCGATGTAGTCGTGGTCGAGGAACCAGTCCCAGTAGGTGTTCGAGGTGATGTCGGCGCGCTCGAACGGGTCGGTGCGCAGGTTGAACACCTTCGGTACCCGCAGGGCCGTGAACGGCTCCGCCCACAGCCCGAGGGTGCCCTTGGCCCGTTGCTCCATGAACACGATCTTCCAGTTGTCGAAGCGTATGCCCAGCACGTCGCAGTCGTCGGAGAAGTAGATCAGCCCCCGGCGCGGGGACGTCTCGACCTCACCGGTGAGGTACGGGAGCAGGTTGTAGCCGTCGATGTGCACCTTGAACGTCTTGTCGCCGACGGCATGCCCTGCCTTGAGTTGGTCGACGATCTCGGGTGCGCCCGCGGCGGCGAGGAAGGTCGGCAGCCAGTCGTGATGCTGGACGATCTCGTTGGACACACTGCCCGCGGGGATCTTGCCCGGCCAGCGGATCACCTCGGGAACCCGGAAGGCGCCCTCCCAGTTGGTGTCCTTCTCGCTGCGGAACGGGGTGGTCGCGCCGTCCGGCCAGGTGTTTGCATGGGGACCGTTGTCGGTGCTGTAGATGACGATGGTGTCCTCGGCGAGGCCCAGGTCGTCGACCGCGTCGAGCAGCCTGCCGACATGCTTGTCGTGATCGACCATGGTGTCGTGGTACGGCGACTGCCAGTGCCCGGCCTGCCCGAGGCTCTCCGGTTTCGTGTGGGTCCGCAGGTGCATGTGCGTGGTGTTCATCCACACGAAGAACGGTGTGTCGGCTTCCTTCTGCCGGGTGATGAAGTCGATTGCCGCGGAGACCGTCTCGTCGTCGATGGTCTCCATCCGCTTCTTGCTCAGCGGCCCGGTGTCCTCGATGCGTTGCTTCCCGACCGGCCCGTAGCGCGGATCGACCTCGCCCGCGTCCTCCTCGGTGGCCCAGGTATGCAGGACACCGCGCGGCATCATCACCTCGTGGAGTTTGGGGTAGTCCTGCGCGCTGGGGTAATCGGCGAGCTCGGGCTCCTCCTCGGCATTGAGGTGGTAGAGATTGCCGAAGAACTCGTCGAACCCGTGCACGGTCGGCAGGTACTTGTTGAGGTCACCGAGGTGGTTCTTCCCGAACTGCCCCGTCGCGTATCCGAGCGGCTTGAGCAGCTCGGCGATGGTGGGGTCCTCGGCCGACAGCCCGATGTCGACTCCCGGGATGCCCACCTTGCTCATGCCGGTGCGGTACACGCTCTGACCGGTGATGAACGAGGCGCGGCCCGCCGTGCAACTCTGCTCGCCGTAGGAGTCGGTGAACTTCATGCCCTCGTCGGCGAGGCGGTCGATGTTCGGTGTCCGGTACCCCATCAGCCCTTCGCTGTAGCAGCTGAGATTGGTGATACCGATGTCGTCGCCCCAGATCACCAGGATGTTGGGTTTGGTGTCCGCCATCGTTCGCTCCTCGCGTGTGCGGTCGGATGCAAAATGTCGCGGTTCCGACGCTGCTAGGGGCGCCCGTGATGCGCATCACCCGTCTCGGGTGAGAGTCGCCGCCGGGCTCGGTCCGTGGTGAGGATGTACGCGCTGATCAGGATGACCCACGCCGGGAACGCCAACGTCACCCACAGGCTGAAGCTGACGACCACCAGCAGGCTGAGCGCGAGCACATAGGTGATGATCGCCAGCGTCCGCGGCATCAGGCCGGTGCGCAGCCAGATGGTTCCCAGCGAGATCATGAACACCGCGGCCATCCGGACCTCGTAGACGTTGTTGATGTGCAGCATCACCTCGCGGCCGAAGTACATCAGCTCGCCCTCCGGGGCCTTCGATTGCCGGGAGACGGCGAGGAGTCCGCCCGCCAGCGCCATCGACACGCACATCATCGCGAGGAGCAGCAGCCCGCTGCCGAGGAAGACGGTGGAGAAGAACCGGTCCTCCAGCTCCCCGAACCGGTCGCGGACCACCCCCATGAACCACAGGAAGGCGATGCCTGCGAAGGGGGCTAGCACCAGGGCGATGGTGATCTGTGTCTGGCCGCGCAGCCAGGGGGACCCGGTAGCCGCCGGCAGCGAGGTGCGCAACAGCACGATGCTGGCCGCGAACAGGACGCCGAAGACGATCCCGGCGACCGCCGCGGCGCGCGGCGTGCGCAGCTTCCGGAACTCGGCCTCTCCCAGCGTGCCGGCCATGGGATCAATCTTCGCCGAAGTTCGGCCGAAGGACCAGCACTCCGTGCGACCGATCAGCGCAGGGTGCGCGCCAGGTTGTCGGCGAGACCGGCGAGGGTGACCTGGTCAGAGCGGTACCCGACGTAGCCGTCCGGGCGGACGAGGAACCCGGTTCGGTCGCCTGCGCCGTATCCGGCGGCGAACCTGCCGTCGGCGTCGCGCAGGATGATCCCCGAGACGGTGGGCAGCTCGACATCCCGGGCGACGATGACGTGGCTGCGCACCGCCAGGCCGAAACGGTCGGTCACCTCGGCGGCGAGCGCGCGCTGCGTCTCGGCGTCCCTGGCGTCGGAGGCCCACAGCAGCAGCGTGTGGCCTGGGTGACGGAACAGTTCGTGCAGACGGACCGTGAACGCGACGCTGTCCTGACGCAGGCCCGCGGCATCGGGCGCGCGATCGCCTGGGCGGGGGAGCGCATCGACCGTTCCCGACCCGGCCCCGACCAGCGGGCTCGTGGGATAACCGACGAGCAGCTGTGCCTCCCGCACGATCGCCTCGGCGGGGTCGGTCATGTCCGCGCCGATGCCCTCCCTCGAGCTCTTGACGGTGCGCCCCACCACCTCCTCGCCGACGGGGTGCCGCTCCTCGTGATAGCTGTCGAGCAGCAGTGGCGCCGCTGAACCGGTGACGGCCAGCGCCAGCTTCCAGCCGAGGTTGTATGCGTCCTGGACGCCGGTGTTCATCCCCTGCGCGCCGGTGGGCGGGTGGATGTGCGCGGCGTCGCCCGCGAGGAACACCCGACCGATGCTGTACCGGCCCGCCAGCCGGTGGCTGATCCGGAAGACCGAGGACCACCGCAGGCTGCTCGCGGTCGTCGGCTGAGGTGAGAGCCGGTCGAGCACGGCCTGCACGTGCCGTAGCTCGGGCCGTCGCCCGCCCTCGAGGCCGTGTGCGACCTCACCGGAATCCGGAGGCGCAGTGGCGAGTTCGTCAGGGACGAGCATCGAGATCCGGTAGCGCTTGTGTCCGGGCAGGGGGATGCAGACCAGCAGGTCGTCGGTGACGCCGTCGGTCTGATGCATGGCCCGGACGCCGTACCCGCCCGGCATCGTCCAGTCCACCTCGACGTCAGCGAGCATGTACTCCTCGGCGAAGGCGCCGCCCTCGAAGGAGATTCCCGATCCCTTGCGGACCAGGCTGTGCGCGCCGTCGCAGCCGACCAGGTACTGCGACTCGACCGTGAACTCGCCGAACCCGTCCCGGACGGTCGCGTGGACCCCGGCCGGATCCTGTTCGAAGCCGGTGAGTTCGGTGCCCCTGGTGATCTGGCCGCCGAGGCCCTCCAGTGCCTCGGCGAGGACCCGTTCGGTCTCGCACTGCGGGAGCGCGAGGAACCCGTACGGGATCTCGGTGGGCAGGATGAGGTCGAGCTGGGCGACCTCGGCGCCGTTGACGTAGACGAGCTGTCCGCGCATCGTGGTCGCCGCGTCGAGCGCGGGCCGGACCACTCCCATCGCGTCCCAGACCTCGACGGTGCGCGGCTGGATGCCGACGGCCTTCGCGTAGGGCGCGCGCTCGGTGAGACGGTCGACGACGATGACGTCGATTCCGCGCCTGCGCAGTTCCACCGCCAGCGTCAGCCCGACAGGCCCAGCCCCGACGATCAGGACATCGGTCGTCACGGGCGCCACCTGCGGTTCGACTGCCGAGGTCATCCCTGGATTCTGTCAGAGCCCGCCGAGTCGGGTGAGCAATTCGATCGCGCCGTCCGCGGTGGCCAAGAGCGCCTCCATCTCCGCGGTGGCGGCGGGCGCGGTCTGCGGATTCTGCAGGGCGAAACCGTTGGCCAGGGTGAGGGTGTTGTAGCCGCTGTCGGCGGCGCGCAGCAACAGTTCGGAGGCCACTCCCTCGCCCGCGATCCGGTCGAGACCCTCGCCGAGGAAGTAGAACCGCCACAGGGGGCCCAGATCGGCGCCGTACACGGCCTTCGTCCTGGCGACGATCGCGTCGCCGTCGGTGGCGATGGAGTCGACGATCTTGTAGTAGTCGGCGACGTTCCGCTCGGTGGTGCCGGTTGCGGCGACGGCCCGCGCGAGGTCGACCGTCAGGTGCGCGTTGTAGCCGATCATGGCGACCCGGGCGGGGGACAGGGTGCAGTCCCTGCTCAGTGCGAAGTAACGCTGCCATGCGGGTTCGGTTGGGGTGCCGGTGAACTCGGCGTGGACGTTGTCCAGGTAGCGGCGCAGCAGATCGGTGCTGATCGCGTGGGCCCATTCGGGGGTGACGAAGGCGGCCGGGTCGCGCTGCAGCGGCATGACGGCCCGTTGCACGACGGCGTCGAGTCCGATGCCGAACAGTCCGCGCCGGTCGCCGTGCGAGACCAGGATGTCGGATATCCGTTGCTGGCGGACCACCTCCTCCTCGAGTCGGTCCATCGACGAGGTCGCGGTGATCGTGGTGGTGTCGGACAGCGCGGCGACGGCGCCTGCCTCGGCGGCGGACAGCTGGGTGCCGCAGGCCGAGGCGGTCGCGGGATCGGCGGCCGCGGGCCGCGTGAGGGTGAGCGAGGCGAGGAGCGCGATCGAGGAGAGGGTGACGAGGCGGGAGACGGACGTGCGCGAGGTGGTCCGGCGCGGGCTCATCGCCGGAGTGTAACGACCGCGGTGCGGTGATGACGGTTGTCTGCGAGCGCACTTGACAGCACCTAGAACACGTGTTCGACTCTGTGTATGCGATGGCAGGGGCAGGCTCTCGACGCCGACGACGGCGCCCTTCCCGGGCTCGCCCGTGCCGGGCTCGTCCGCACAGTACAGACGCCCGAGTTCGAGGGCATCACGTTCCACGAGGTGCTCTGCAAGTCCGCGCTGAACAAGATGCCCGACGAGTCCACACTGCCATTTCGCTTCACCGTCAATGCGTTTCGCGGCTGTTCCCACGCGTGCCGATACTGCTTCGCCAGGCCGACCCACGAGTATCTCGACCTGGACGCGGGCCGGGACTTCGACAGCCAGGTCGTGGTGAAGACGAACGTGGCCGCCGTGCTGAGGCGCGAGCTGGCCCGTCGGTCGTGGAAGCGCGAGCACGTCGCGCTCGGCACCAACACGGATCCGTACCAGCGGGCGGAGGGGCGCTACCGGCTGATGCCGGGGATCATCGGAGCGCTCGCGGAGTCGGGCACGCCGTTCTCGATCCTCACCAAGGGCACCCTCCTGCGCCGGGACCTGCCCCTGCTCACGCTGGCGGCGCGGCAGGTTCCGGTGGGGATCGGGGTCTCGCTCGCGATCGGGGACCCGGACCTGCAGAAGGCCATCGAACCGGGCACGCCGTCGCCGAAGGCCCGGCTGGAGCTGATCAGGGCGATCGCCGACGCCGGATTCGACTGCAACGTGATGGTCGCGCCGGTGATCCCGTACCTGACCGACTCGACGCGGCACCTGGACGAGTTGCTGGGGGCAATCGCAGACGCGGGCGCGAGCGGGGTCACGGTGTTTCCGATGCACCTGCGCGGAAGCACCCGGGGGTGGTTCCTGAACTGGCTGGCCGAGGAGCATCCCGCGCTGATCCGTCGGTACCGGCAGCTCTACGGTCGCGGCGCCTATGTGACCCCGGAATACAAGCTGTGGCTGCGCGGCCGGGTCGCGCCGCTGGTCGAGAAGTACGGACTCGGTGGTGATTCGGGCCATCGGCAGGAAGCCGCGCCTGCACCCGTGCGCGAGCTGGTCGGGGCGGGTACTGCGCCTGCGCTGACGCTGTTCTGAGACAACGCCGAATCCTATAGTGGTAGCAGGGAAATACTCCTGCTTCAAAGGTCGGCATATGTCCGGGTGCGCTCGCTCGGGATGGGTTCGCGGGGCGATGGGCGCCGCGCTCGCGGTAGCGATCTGCGCGGGCCTGACCTCCGGTGAGACAGCAGCGCCCGGGTGGTCGGCCGCGCCCACCGGCCCGGTTTCGCGCTCCGAGAGCGACGGCCCGTGCGACCCGCTCCCCGATGCGCTCGCGTCCGCGGTCGAGGAGGCGGCGGCGGACGGCGACATCGTCGGGATCGCCTACCTGGACCGAGCGACCGACGTCTACCTCGGCGCGGGCGACACGGCAGTGAGATTCCCGGCGGCGTCGCTGACGAAGCTGTTCATCGCCGACGACTACCTGCATCGCATCGCGGCGACTCCGGCGGCGATCGACGGCGAGATGCTGGCGGGGGTCGTGTCGATGCTGGCCACCTCCGATGACGGCGCGGCCGAGCTGTTGTGGACGCTCGGCGGCGGCCCGGCCGTCGTCGAACGCGTAGCCGAGCGGTACGCGCTGTCCGCGACCTCGGCGGACGGTGCCTGGTGGGACACCAGCGTCACGGCCGCCGATATCGCCAGGTACTACGACGGCCTGCTCTCCGGGCGCGGCGGCCTCACCGAGCCCGCGCGGCAGATCATGATCGTCGGGCTCCAGGCGGCCGCGCCCGTGGCCGCCGACGGATTCGACCAGGACTTCGGGGTCCGGGCGACGCTGGAGCGGTGGGGTGGACCCGGGATCAAACAGGGCTGGATGACGACGGGGGACAGGACGATCCGGCATTCGACGGGGTTCGGGGGACGCGACCACCGGTACGTCCTGGTCGAGCTCGCGGCCCTCGACTCCGGGTCGCCATCCGTCGCCGACGACATCGTCAACGCCGATGCGAGTGCCAGGGCCACCGCGATCGTCGAGGCCGCGATGTCCGCGAGCATCACCGAGGCCACCGTCTGCGTCAGCACGCCGTGACGGCCGGTTTGGTGCCCGCGCCGGAACGGTCGGCGAGTACATTTCCGCTGTAGCGGCACGACCATCCGACCACGGAGTGTGCGATGACCGACGACAGCGAACCGAACGCACGGCAGGCGCCCGAACCCGCGGCCGATGCGGGCACAGCCACCTATCGCCGATGGCTGCGGACCGCGATCCTCTACGTTCTCCTCGCCGTCGCGGGCTACCAGGTACTCGGCTGGCTGCTGCACAACCTGCGCGGTTTCCTCGGCATGCTGTTCCTGGCATGGCTCTTCAGCGTCACCATCGAACCGGTTGTCGACTGGTTCGAACGTCGTGGATGGCGCCGCGGCGCGGGCACGGGACTGGTGCTGGTGTCCCTGCTGCTGTTCTCGATCGGATTCCTCGCGGTGTTCGGGGCGCTGCTCGCCGAGCAGCTGGCCCAGCTGCTCACCGCGCTGCCGGGGGCCGTCTCGCGAGTGACGGAGTGGGCCAACCGGACCTTCGACACCAACTTCTCGACCGGCGATGACCTGCTCAAGCTCACCCCGGACACCATTCGCGAACTGGCGCAACGCTTCACGCCGGGGGTGCTCGGGATCGTGTCGTCCCTGCTCGAGGTCGTGTTCCAGGCGATGACACTGCTGCTGTTCGTGTTCTACATGTCGGCGCAGGGCCCGGCGCTGCGCCGGACGATCTCGAGCTGGTTCCCGGCCCGGCAGCAGCAGGTCATCTCCACCGTGTGGGAGATCTCCGTCGACAAGGCAGGCGGCTACGTGGTGTCCCGATTGATCCTGGCGGCGGTGAGCGCCGTCGCCACCGGCATCTTCCTGATGGCGATCGGGGTGCCGTATTGGCTGCCGCTGGCGATATGGACCGGAGTGGTCTCGCAGTTCATCCCCACCCTCGGCACCTATCTCGCGATCGCGCTGCCCGCGATCATCGCCGCCGCGGCGCAGCCGATGGACGGGGTGTGGGTGGTGGTCTTCGGGACGGCGTACCAGCAGGTCGAGAACTACCTGCTCCACCCGCGCATCACGTCCAAGACCGTGTCGATCCACCCGGCCGTCGCCTTCGGCTCGGTGATCGTCGGGGCATCGCTGTTCGGCGCGATCGGCGCGCTGGTGTCCGTCCCCGTCGTCGCGGTGATCCAGTCGCTGGTCGAAACCTACGGTCGCCGTTACGAACTGGTCCACGATCGACAGGCCGAACGCGACGCGCCCGCCGCCGAGTAGGGGGGCGGGCGCGTCGGGACCGGTTCCTGGGTCAGCGTTGCGCCAGCGCGGCGGGGTTGTCCAGGTCGCGGGTCGCGTAGGTGTTGCAGGCGCTGACCTGCCCGGTCTTGTAGCCGGTGGCGAACCACTTCATCCGTTGCTGGGAGGAGCCGTGCGTCCAGCCCTCCGGATTCACCCGGCCGCTGGAGGCCTGCTGGATCCGGTCGTCGCCCACCGAGGAGGCGGCGGACAGGGCGTCCTTGATGTCGTTCTCGCTCAGCTTGTTGAGGAACGGTGCACCGCCGCCGGGGGCCGGCTTGGTGTCGGCGTAGTGCGCCCAGACTCCCGCGTAGCAGTCGGCCTGCAGCTCGGTCCGCACCGCGCCGGACTCGGCGCCCTTCGGGTCGGCCTGCGCCCGGCCGATGTCGCCGAGCTGATTCTGGATGTGGTGACCGATCTCGTGCGCGACCACGTATTCCTGCGCGAGCGGGCCCGCGCTCGAACCGAACTGGTCCACCAGGAGCTGGAAGAAGCTGGTGTCGAAGTAGGCGGTGGAGTCGGCCGGGCAGTAGAACGGGCCCACGTCGCTGGTGGCGTTGCCGCAGCCGGTGTTCACCGCGCCGGAGAAGAGCATGACGCCCGGCTGGACGTAGCGGACACCGGTCTGCTTCTGCAGTTCCTCGCCCCACACCGAGTCGAGGCTCCCGGTGGTGTAGACGACACGGCAGTTCACGTCGCGGTTCGCGTCCGCTCCGGACTCGCAGTTCTGTACTTCCGACAGCGAACCGGTACCCAGCTGGGCGGAGTCGGAGGCGCCGGTCAGTCCGCCGAGCAGCGAGCCCGGGTTGCCGCCGAGCAGCAGGGCCAAGACGAGCACCACCAGTCCGCCGAGGCCGCCACCGAGTGCGGCCTTGCCGCCCCGACCGCCTCCGCCGCGGTGGCCGCCGCCCACCGTCACGCGGCCCGAGTCCATCCGCGCACCCTCGTTGAAGGTCATCGTCATCGCTTTCGTTCGAAGTCGAGAACTGCGGATACAGCTTTACACGCGATCGCGTGCAAAGTTCCGACTGCGCGGTTATGTCTTATGAGTGTCTCTCCGTAGGATCGCACCAACTGAGAAGTCGCTGGATAACTGTGGAAGGAACCCCGTGCTGCGCACCCACCTCGCCGGCTCGCTGCGAGCCGAGCACGCCGATCAAACCGTCACCCTCACCGGATGGGTTGCCAGGCGTCGCGATCACGGCGGAGTGATCTTCATCGATCTGCGCGACGCCTCCGGGGTCGCCCAGGTGGTGTTCCGTGAGGGCGAGGTCGCCGAGCAGGCCCACCGCCTGCGCGCCGAGTACTGCGTCAAGATCACCGGCAGCGTCGAGGTCCGGCCGGAGGGGAACCAGAACTTCGAGATCCCGACCGGCGCGATCGAGGTCAACGCGACCACGCTCGAGGTGCTCAACGAGAGTGCCCCGTTGCCGTTCCAGCTCGACGACCAGGTCGGCGAGGAGGCGCGCCTCAAGCACCGCTACCTCGACCTGCGTCGCGAGGGTCCGGGTCAGGCGATCCGGCTGCGCTCCAAGGTGAACGCGGCGGCCCGCGAGGTGCTGGCGCACCACGAGTTCGTCGAGGTCGAGACCCCCACCTTGACCCGGTCCACCCCCGAGGGTGCCCGCGACTTCCTGGTGCCCGCGCGCCTGCAGCCGGGCAGCTTCTACGCGCTGCCCCAGAGCCCGCAGCTGTTCAAGCAGCTGCTGATGGTCGGCGGCATCGAGCGCTACTACCAGATCGCGCGCTGCTACCGGGACGAGGATTTCCGTGCCGACCGGCAGCCGGAGTTCACCCAGCTCGACATCGAGATGAGCTTCGTCGAGCAGGACGACGTCATCCATCTCGCCGAAGAGATCCTCACCAACGTGTGGAAGCTGATCGGCCACCAGATCAGCACCCCGATCCAGCGGATGACCTACGCGGAGGCGATGCGCCGCTTCGGCTCCGACAAGCCGGACCTGCGTTTCGGGCTCGAGCTCGTGGAGTGCATGGAGTTCTTCAAGGACACCACCTTCCGGGTCTTCCAGGCCGAGTACGTCGGCGCCGTCGTGATGCCGGGAGGCGCCAGCCAGCCGAGGCGTCAGCTCGACGGCTGGCAGGAGTGGGCGAAGCAGCGCGGCGCCAAGGGACTGGCGTACGTCCTCATCGGTGAGGACGGGGAACTGACCGGTCCGGTCGCCAAGAACCTGACCGACGCCGAGCGCGAGGGCCTCGCCGCGCACGTCGGTGCCAAGCCGGGCGACTGCATCTTCTTCGCGGCAGGCCCGACGAAGCAGATGCGCGCCCTGCTGGGCGCCGCCCGCGGCGAGATCGCCCGCAAGCAGGACCTCATCGACCCGAACGCGTGGGCCTTCCTGTGGGTCGTCGACGCACCGATGTTCGAACCGACCGCCGACGCCACCGCCAGCGGTGACGTCGCCCTCGGCTACAGCGCGTGGACCGCCGTGCACCACGCCTTCACCTCGCCCAAGCCCGAGTCGATGGACACCTTCGACACCGATCCCGGCAAGGCGCTGGCCTACGCGTACGACATCGTCTGCAACGGCAACGAGATCGGTGGCGGCAGCATCCGTATCCACCGCAAGGACATTCAGGAACGCGTCTTCAAGGTGATGGGGATCGACCACGAGGAGGCGGAGGACAAGTTCGGCTTCCTGATCGACGCCTTCTCCTACGGCGCGCCCCCGCACGGCGGCATCGCGTTCGGCTGGGACCGCATCACCGCGCTCCTCGCGGGTATGGACTCGATCCGCGAGGTCATCGCCTTCCCGAAGTCGGGCGGCGGAGTCGACCCGCTCACCGATGCGCCCGCGCCGATCACCCCGCTGCAGCGCAAGGAGTCGGGCATCGACGCCAAGCCGGAGCCCAAGAGCAAGCCGGAGACGGACACACCGGCCTCCTGACCGACCGGGAACCCGACCGGCCGCACCTGCGGGTGCCGGTCTGGTCGGGTCCCCGCAGGTGCGGGTCCGTGCTTCGCGGGCCAAGTCTCCATCAATTTTTCGTACGGATCGGTCTGTTTCTGCAGGTCCGCATGGCGCGTCCATCGGTAACCGACCGGACGGGCGACCGAGGGGGCCCGCTCCGGGGCCTGGGCGGGTAGGTTGGACGGCGATGACCGCACTATTGGCCGACCCCGTTTCAGAGGTAGTCGCAGCAGCCGAGCAGCTGCTGGAGCGACGTACCGGAGCTCCGGTCACCCTCGTTGACCCCATCGATCTGGGCGGCAGCGGCCGCACGGTCGTGCTGCGCGTCCGCTGCGCCGAGAATCCCTTCTCGCTGCCACGCACCTTGGTGATCAAGCAGGTCCGCGAACTGTCCCCGGAGGCCGAGGCCAGGCGCATCGCCGCCTACGCGGCACTGCCCGCCGACGAGCCGCGTGTGATGGACACCGCCTTCCTCCGCGAGGCCGTGTCGTACCAGTTCGCGACCGCGCTGGCGACCGACAGCAGGCCGGGCCCGGAACTGATCGCCTACGACCTCGACGCTCGACTGCTGGTGCTGACCGACCTCGGTGACGCCACCCCGATCGCCGAACTGCTCCAGCAGGCCGACGAGGCGGCGGTCACCAACTCGCTGATGGCACTGGCTCAGGCGATCGGCCGGATGCACGCCGCGACCGTGGGGCGCGAGGAGGACTTCACCGCGCTGCTGCGCCGCGCCGACGTGCCGCACTTCGGAAACAGCATCTCCGAGCAGGTGGTCGCGTCCGCCCCGAAGGTGCCCGCGTTGCTGCGCCGCGAGCTCGGCATCGAGGTCGGCCAGGACATCGTCGATCGCGTCGCGAAGGCCGCGCGTCTCTTCGACGGCGGCCGCTACCGCGCCTTCAGCCCGTCGGACCTCTGCCCGGACAACATCATCGTCAACGATGCCGGGGTGCGCTTCCTTGACTACGAGTGGGGCGGGTTCCGCGATGCGACGCTCGACATCGCCTACGCCCTCGTGTCGTTTCCCGGCTGCCTGTGCGGGGTCGAACTGTCGCCGGAACGCTCGGCGGCGATGGCCGAGGCCTGGCGCGCCGAGGTGGTCGGGATGTGGCCGCAGCTGGCCGACGACGAGGTGCTCTGCGCCCGGATGCTCGAGGCCCAGCTGATCTGGGTCTGGCTCTCGACCTACTGGTACCTGCCCGACGACCACGAGCGGATCGCCGCCGCCAGGGAGCACCACCTGTCGCTGCCGCGTTCGAAGGCGCTGATCGCGCGGTGGAACACACTCGCGTCCTGTGCCGACCACGCCGGGGCGCCCGACGTGGCCGCGCATGCCCGCGAGGTCGCGGAGCGGCTCGCGACGTACTGGGCGTAAGGACGTCAGTCGCGAGGAGGGCCGATGAGCTCGGCGCTGGTCGTCGGCAGCGGGCCCAACGGGCTCGCCGCCGCCGTGCACCTCGCGCGGAACGGCGTCGAGGTGCGGGTGCTCGAGGCGGCCGACACGATCGGCGGTGGTACCCGCTCCGGTGAGTTGACCGTTCCCGGTCTGATCCACGATCACTGCTCGGCGTTCCACCCGATGGGCATCGGCTCTCCGTACCTGGCCACGCTCGGCCTCGAGAAGTACGGCCTGACCTGGCGATGGGCCGAGATCGACTGCGCCCATCCGCTCGACAGTGGTGATGCGGGCGCCATGCACCGTTCGATCGAGGACACCGCGGCGGGGCTCGGTGTCGACGGGCAACGCTGGCGCCGGATGTTCGGTGACCTGGCGGACGGGTTCGACGCCCTCGCCGAGGACCTGATGCGCCCGGTGCTCGCCGTTCCGCGCCACCCGGTCCGCCTCGCGGCCTTCGGGCCGCGAGCGTTGCTCCCCGCCACCGTCACCGCGCGGTGGTGGCGAACGGAGAAGGCGCGCGCGCTGTTCGGTGGCGTCGCCGCGCACGCGTACTGCCGGCTCGACCGGCCGGCCACCTCCGCGGTGGGACTGATGATCACCGCCGCCGGACACCGCTATGGCTGGCCGGTGGCCGAGGGTGGATCCCGGTCGATCACCGATGCGCTCGCGGCGATGCTCGTCGAGCACAGCGGCACCATCGAGACCGGCGTGCGCGTGCGCACCTCGGCGGACATCCCGCCCGCGGACGTGGTGCTGCTCGACGTCGCGCCCGCGGGCGCCCTCCGAATTCTGGGGGACAGGCTACCGGGGCGGGTGGCGCGCGCGTACGCGCGTTTCCGCCCGGCGCCGGGTGCGTACAAGGTCGACTTCGCGATCGACGGCCACGTGCCGTGGACGAACCCCGCCTGCCGCAGGGCAGGAACTGTTCACCTCGGTGGCGACTTTGCCGAGATCGCGGCCAACGAGCGTCTGGTCGGTTCGGGAGTGATGCCGCGGCGCCCGTTTGTCCTCGTCGGGCAGCAGTACCTCGCCGACCCCACGCGATCACGGGGCGATGTGCATCCCCTGTACGCGTATGCCCATGTGCCGCACGGATACCCGGGCGATGCGACGGAGGCGGTGATCGCGCAGATCGAGCGTTTCGCGCCGGGATTCCGCGACCGGATCATCGCGACCGACGTCGCCGGGCCCGCCCGGTTGGCCGAGGACAATCCGAACCAGGCCGGGGGCGACATCATCGGCGGCGCGAACAGCGGACCTCAGGTGGTGTTCCGGCCGCGGACTGCGCGTGACCCGTACGACACCGGTGTCGAGGGGACCTTCCTCTGCTCCGCCTCGACCCCGCCTGGCGCGGGTGCACACGGGATGTCCGGGTACAACGCGGCCCGGTCCGCCCTGCGTCATCTGCGCAGGGTGGACTCAGCGCCTCGGGGTGCTCAGGCGCCGGGCCGGTACGAGGCGGGGTCGAGCGGTGCGCCGACCGGGAGCGTGCGCTGGGCACCGTCCGCCACCCGGTAACTCACCGCGTGGCGCACGGTCGCGTTGGGGTCGATCGGGTCGCTGACGTAGAACCAGTCCATCTGCGAACCGGCCGTCGCGATCTCGAACACGCCGTAACCGTGGGAGTCGAGTTCGACGTACCGGACGTGCCGGTTGACCGCCTTGAACCCCTCCTCCGCCGCGACGCTGACGGTCCGCGGCGGCACGCCGAGCGTCTCGTCGATGTTCGGGGAGGTCACCGACGGCACCACGAATTCGGTGCCCACCGTGGCGCCGCCCGGGTAGTTCGCGGCGTCGATCGGCAGGTCGCATGCCCAGGACGTGTGGATGTCACCGGTCAGGAAGACCGTGTTGTCGACACCCGCGGTCGTGATCGAGTCGAACAGCCGGCGTCGGTCGGCGGAGTAGCCGTCCCACTGGTCGGTGTTGTACGGAACACCCGCATCGGGCAGCCCGACCATGTCGGTGAGCGCCGCGGTGGTCTTGGTGTCCAGTGGCGGGAACAGGCAGGGCGCGATCATCACCGGGTTGCCGACCACCTTCCACTGGGTCGGTGACGACACGATGCCCTTGGTGAGCCAGTCCATCTGGGCGCGGCCGGTGATGGTCCGGTCGGGGGAGTCCACCTTGCGCCAACCGGCCCCCGACGAGGCCGGCTCGTCGCGGTAGGTGCGCAGATCGAGCATCGAGATCTCCGCCAGGTTGCCGAACCGGAAGCGCCGGTACAGCGTCACCTCGGTGCCGGACCCGGTCACCCGCACCGGCATCCACTCGAAGTAGGCCCGTGCGGAACTGGCCTTGCGGGTGGCCCAGTCGCCCTCGGTGGCAGGGTTGTGGTTTTCCGCGCCGCCGTCGAAGGAGTTGTCCGCGGACTCGTGATCGTCCCAGGTCGCGATGAACGGCAGCTTCGCGTGCAGGGCCATCAGGTCAGGGTCGGTCTTGTACTGGGCGTGCCGGATCCGGTAATCGGCGAGGGAGACGATCTCGTGCGCCGGCTCGTGCGGCCGGACGGCTCCGTTGCGGCCACCGTACTCACCGCGACCGTATTCGTAGATGTAGTCGCCGAGGTGCAGGATCGCGTCCAGGTCCTCGCGCTGCGCGAGGTGGCGGTATGCGCCGAAGTAGCCTGCCTCCCAGTTGGAGCAGGACACCACGCCGAAGCGCAGCCGCGCCAGATCCGCGTCGTTTGCCGGTGCGGTCCTGGTGCGTCCGACGGGGGAGACCTGGCCGCCGACCGCGCCGCCACGGGCGGTGAAGCGGTAGTGGTAGTAGGTGGCGGGCTTGAGGCCGGTGACGTCGACCTTCGCGGTGTGGTCGGAGTCGGCGCCCGTGGTGACGGTGCCGCTGCGCACGACCGAGGAGAAGTCGGGGTCGGTGGCGACCTGCCACTCCAGCGAGATCGACGGTCCCGCACCGGATCCGGGCTGCGCGTCGGCGGACGGGGTGACGCGGGTCCAGATGATGACCCGGTCGGGGAGCGGGTCTCCTGAGGCGACGCCGTGCACGAAGCCGACGGCGGGCGCGCCGGGTGCGGCGGCGGCGGTGCCCGCGGCCACAACGGTGATGCCCACACCCGCGAGCGCGGCCGAACTCTTCAGCAGGGTGCGCCTGCTCACGCTGGGCAGGGTGGTGTGGTCGGGAAGGCAGTTGTCAGACACCCGAGCATCACAGCCGAACATGGACGCGTGTTCAAACTGCAACGGGGTCGATCGCCCAATGTTCATCTGACGTTCGTCCTCGTGTCGTTCGGATGCGGGCGGTCGCGAGCTCATGCGCCCGGACGGTGGGCGGCGGGGTCGAGCGGTGTGCCTACCGGGACCGTGCGCTGGGTGCCGTCCGCGACCCGGAAGCTCGCCCCATGGCGCACGGTCGCGCGGGGGTCGATCGGATCGCTGATGTAATACCAGTCCATTTGCGAACCGGCGGTGGCGATCTCGAACACCCCGTATCCGTGCGAGTCGAAGTCGAGGTACCGGATATGCCGGTTGACCGCCTTGTACGCCTCCTCCACCGCGAGGCTGGCGGTGCGGGGCGGCACCCCAAGCGAGTCGTCCATGTTCGGGGAGGTCACCGACGGCACCACGAGTTCGGTGCCGATCGTGGGGCCCGCCGGGTAGTTCGCGGCGTCGAGCGGCAGGTCGCAGGCCCAGGAGGTGTGGACGTCGCCGGTCAGGAAGACCGTGTTGGCGACACCCGCCTCGGCGATCGCGTCGTACAGGCGGCGGCGGTCGGCGGCGTAACCGTCCCACGAGTCGGTGCCGTAGGGAATGCCCTCGGCGGGGAGTCCGAGTATCTCGGTGAGCGCCGCGGTGGTCTTGGTGTCCAGCGGCGGGACCAGGGTCGGCGCGATCATCACCGGATTGCCGACCACCTTCCACTGCGTCGGCGAGGACACGATGCCGTTGGCGAGCCAGTCCATCTGGGCACGGCCGGTGATGGTCCGGTCGGGGGAGTCCACCTTGCGTCCGGCAGTGGCGGTGGTCTGCTCGTCGCGGTAGGTGCGCAGGTCGAGCATGGAGATCTCCGCGAGGTTGCCGAACCGGAAGCGCCGGTAGAGCGTCACCTCGGTGCCGGACCCGGTGGGCCGCACCGGCATCCACTCGAAGTAAGCCCGGGTGGAATTGGCCTTGCGGGTGGCCCAGTCGCCCTCGGTGGCGGGGTTGTGGTTCTCGGCGCCGCCGTTGAACGAGTTGTCCGCCGACTCGTGGTCGTCCCAGGTCGCGATGAACGGCACCCGTGCGTGCAGCGCCATCAGGTCAGCGTCGGTCTTGTGCTGGGCGTGCCGGATCCGGTAATCGGCGAGCGAGACGATCTCGTGCGGCGGATCGGTGGGCCGGACCGCACCGTTGCGGCCTCCGTACTCGCCTCGGCCGTACTCGTAGATGTAGTCACCGAGATGCAGGACCGCGTCCAGGTCCTCGCGCTGGGCCAGGTGGCGGTAGGCGGAGAAGAACCCGGCCTCCCAGTTGGAACAGGACACCACGCCGAAGCGCAGCCGCGCCAGGTCGGCATCGTTGGCGGGTGCGGTGAGGGTGCGTCCGACGGGGGAGACCTGGCCGGCGACCGCACCCCCGCGGGCGGTGAAGCGGTAGTGGTAAGCGGTCGAGGGCTTCAGGCCGATGACGTCGACCTTCGCGGTGTGGTCGGAGCCGGCGTCCGCGGTCACCGTGCCGCTGCGCACGACCGAGGCGAAGCCGGGGTCCGTCGCGACCTGCCAGTCCAGTGCGACCGCCTCTCCAACACCGGAGCCGGGCTGCGCGTCGGCGGACGGTGTGACGCGGGTCCAGATGATGACCCGATCGGGGAGCGGGTCTCCTGATGCGACGCCGTGCGCGAAGCCGATGGCGCCCGCGCCGGGCGCCGCGCTTGCGGTGCCCGCGGCCGCGACGGTCAGGCCAACGCCCGCGAGCGCGGCCGAACTCTTCAGGAGGGTCCGCCTGCTCAGGCTCGGCAGGGTGGTGCGGTCGGGAAGCCAGTTGTCAGACACCCGAAGATCACAGCCGAACTTGGACGTGTGTTCAACACGTGGCGGGCCTGACGGTCGGATGTTCATCTGACGTTTACTGCCTTGTCGTCCCGGCGCGGTCGGAGGCATCCGCGTCGGTGCCCTTTAGTAGCGTCGACACGTGAGCGATTGGCTGGGATCAACCGACGGTGGCGCGGACACGGGGCTGTTCGCCGCCCCGGGGGAACCCGCGGATCAGGTGGGGCCGGTGACAGCGGGCCTGCCGTCAGTGCGCCCGGACGCGCCGCTCGCGGTCCGAATGCGGCCGGTGAGCCTCGACGAGGTGGTGGGGCAGGGACACCTGCTGGGACCCGGCGCGCCACTGCGCAGGCTCGTGGACGGCTCGGGCGCGGCGTCGGTGATGCTCTACGGCCCGCCCGGCACCGGCAAGACCACCCTCGCCTCCCTGATCTCGCGGGCGACCGGCCGTCGGTTCGAGGCGTTGTCCGCGCTGTCGGCGGGCGTCAAGGACGTCCGCGCGGTGATCGACCTGGCCCGCAGGCGGCTCACCGCGGGTGAGCAGACCGTGCTCTTCATCGACGAGGTGCACCGATTCTCCAAGACCCAGCAGGACGCGCTGCTGGCCGCGGTGGAGAACCGGATCGTGCTGTTGGTCGCGGCCACGACCGAGAACCCCTCGTTCTCTGTCGTGTCGCCGCTGCTGTCCCGGTCGCTGGTCCTGCAGTTGCACTCGCTCACCGAGGCCGACATCCGCGCGCTGCTCGACCGGGCCGTCGCGGATCAGCGGGGGCTGGGCGGTTCGGTCAGCCTGACCGACGACGCGCGCGACCATCTCGTGCGGCTGGCGTCGGGCGACGCCCGGCGTGCCCTTACCGCGCTGGAGGCGGCCGCGGGCGCCGCGCTCGATTCGCCTGCCGAGGACGGGTCGGTCGTGGTCGACCTCGAGACCGTCGAGGCGAGTGTCGACAAGGCGGCCGTGCGCTACGACCGGGACGGCGACCAGCACTACGACGTGATCAGCGCGTTCATCAAGTCGATCCGCGGCTCGGACGTGGACGCCGCGCTGCACTACCTGGCCCGGATGATCACCGCGGGCGAGGATCCACGCTTCATCGCACGCCGACTGGTGGTGCACGCGAGCGAGGACATCGGCATGGCCGATCCGACCGCACTGCAGACCGCGACCGCGGCCGCGCAGGCCGTCCAGCTCATCGGCATGCCGGAGGCCCGGCTCGCCTTGGCGCAGGCCACGATCCACCTGGCTACCGCGCCGAAGTCGGGAGCGGTGATCGCCGCCCTCGGCGCGGCCATGGCCGACGTGTCCGCGGGGAAGTCGGGGCTGGTGCCGCCGCACCTGCGGGACGGTCACTATGCCGGCGCCGAGAAGCTGGGCAACGCGGTCGGGTACCGCTACCCACACAACGCCGCCGACGGCGTGTTGCCGCAGCAGTACCCGCCGGACGAGTTGGTCGGCGTCGACTACTACGAGCCGACCGGGCACGGCGCCGAGCGCGAGATCGCGGCGCGGGTGGGCAAGTTGCGACGGATCGTGCGGGGTTGACGCGGCCCCGAGCGCTGCGCACCCCGTCATCCTCGGCACGTTAAGCTGGATATTCATCTCCAGATGCCCATGACGTATGCCCATGAAGTAAGGACCGGTTAGTGCAGACCCACGAGATCCGCAGGCGATTCCTCGACCACTTCGTCAAGGCGGGTCACACCGAGGTGGCCAGTGCGTCGTTGATCTTCGACGACCCGAACCTGTTGTTCGTCAACGCCGGCATGGTGCAGTTCAAGCCGTTCTTCCTCGGCCAGCAAGCCCCGCCGTACCAGCGCGCGACGAGCGTGCAGAAGTGTGTGCGCACCGGCGACATCGAGGAGGTCGGTGTCACCACCCGCCACAACACCTTCTTCCAGATGGCGGGCAACTTCTCGTTCGGCGACTACTTCAAGGAGGGCGCCATCACGCTCGCCTGGGAGCTGATCACCAAGCCGCTGGACCAGGGCGGATACGGAATCGACCCCGAGCGCATCTGGGTGACCGCCTACGAGAAGGATCCCGAGGCGGCGGAGATCTGGCGTCGCGTCGCCGGAATCCCCGAGGAGCGCATCCAGTTCCGCGACGGCAAGGACAACTACTGGGACATGGGT
Organism: Rhodococcus sp. PvR099; assembly: GCF_017833315.1. NCBI lineage: Bacteria > Bacillati > Actinomycetota > Actinomycetes > Mycobacteriales > Nocardiaceae > Rhodococcus > Rhodococcus sp. PvR099. Next base: position 768,856 of record NZ_JAFIBV010000001.1, read on the forward strand.
GTGCCCGGCCCTGGCGGACCGTGCTCGGAGATCTACTACGACCGCGGCCCCGAGTTCGGCAAGGAGGGCGGACCGATCGTGGACGAGGACCGCTACCTCGAGATCTGGAACCTCGTGTTCATGCAGGACGTTCGCGGTGAGCTGAGCCCGAAGCTCGGTCACCAGCCGGTCGGCGTGCTCCCGAAGAAGAACATCGACACCGGCATGGGCGTCGAGCGGGTTGCTCTGGTCCTGCAGGGCGTCGACAACGTCTACGAGACCGACCTGGTGCGACCGGTCATCGCCAAGGCCGAGGAACTCACCGGGCGCCCATATGGAGCGGGCAGCCACGAGGACGACGTCCGCTTTCGTGTCATCGCCGACCACGCGCGCACCGCTGCGATGCTGATCGGCGACGGCGTCAACCCCGGCAACGACGGCCGCGGCTACGTGCTGCGCCGCCTGCTGCGCCGCATCGTCCGCTCCGCCAAGCTGCTCGGCGCCGAGCAGCCGAGCATGCGCGAGTTCATCACGGTCGTGCGCGACACCATGGCGCCGTCCTACCCGGTACTCGACACCGACTTCGAGCGGATCCTCACTGTCGCGGTCGGCGAGGAGGCGGCGTTCCGTCGCACCCTGGTCTCCGGCGAGAAGCTGTTCGAGACGGCGGCCGATGAGGTCAAGACCGCGGGCAAGAAGGTGATCGCGGGCAGCGAGGCCTTCGCCCTGCACGACACCTACGGGTTCCCGATCGACCTGACCCTGGAGATGGCGTCCGAGGCAGGCCTGTCCGTCGACGAGGACGGCTTCCGCGCCCTGATGGCCGAGCAGCGGCAGCGGGCGAAGGACGACGCGCGGGCGCGCAAGCAGTCGCACGCCGACCTCACCGTCTACAAGGAGTTCGTCGACCGCGGCGAGACCGAGTTCACCGGCTTCGCCGAGCTGACCTCGGAGGCCACCGTGCTGGCGCTGATCTCCGACGGCGTCCGGATCCCCACCGCGACCGTGGGCCAGGACGTCGAGGTCATCCTCGACCGCAGCCCGCTCTACGCGGAGGCGGGCGGCCAGATCGCCGACATCGGCGTGATCACCGGACCCGGGCTGCGGGTGCGGGTGCGCGACGTGCAGAAGATCGCGAAGAAGCTGTGGGTGCACAAGGTCACCGTCGAGGAGGGCCAGATCACCGAGGGTGACGCCATCCTCGCGCAGGTCGACGCCAACTGGCGGGCGGGCGCGACCCAGGGTCACTCCGGTACCCACATGGTGCACGCCGCGCTGCGACAGGTGCTGGGCCCCAACGCCGTTCAGGCCGGATCGCTGAACAAGCCCGGCTACCTGCGGTTCGACTTCTCGTGGCAGGGCCAGCTGTCGGAGGCCCAGCGCAACGACATCGAGGCCGTCGCCAACGAGGCCGTCACCGCCAACCACCCGGTCAACACGTTCGTCACCGACCTGGCCAAGGCCAAGTCGATGGGCGCGATGGCGCTGTTCGGCGAGAACTACGGCGACGAGGTCCGGGTGGTCGAGATCGGCGGACCGTTCTCGATGGAGCTGTGCGGCGGCACCCACGTCGCGCACTCCTCGCAGATCGGGCCGGTCACGCTGCTCGGTGAGTCCTCCGTCGGCTCCGGCATCCGGCGCGTGGAGGCCTTCGTCGGCCTCGACTCGTACCGGTACCTGGCCAAGGAACGCGCGCTGCTCGCTGGTGTCGCGACGGCGCTGAAGGTGCCCTCCGAGGAGGTGCCAGGGCGCGTGGAGCAGCTGGTGGAGCGGCTCAAGGTGGCCGAGAAGGAACTCGAGCAGACCAAGGCGGCCGCGGTGCTGGCAGGCGCGGGCGCGTTCGTGGAGCGGGCCGAGCGGATCGGCGGGCTGCTGCTGGTCGCCGAGCAGGCCCCCGACGGCGTCGCGGGCAACGACCTGCGCACCCTCACCACCGATGTGCGCGGCCGGTTCGGGACCGAGCCCGCCGTGGTGGTCCTGATCGGATCCGCCGACGGCAAGGTGCCGTTCGTGGTGAGCGCCAACAAGGCCGCGCAGGACCTCGGCGTCAAGGCCGGCGACCTGGTGGCCGCGTTCGGTCCGAGCATCGGCGGCCGCGGCGGCGGCAAGCCGGAGATGGCCCAGGGTTCGGGCAGCGACGCGTCGGGCATCCCCGCCGCGCTCTCGGCAGTGCGCGCCCGCGTCGCCGAGATCGCCGGGTGAGCGAGGCCGATCAGCCCGGCGACCAGGGGCGGGGTCGCCGGATCGGGGTCGATGTGGGCAGCGTCCGGATCGGTGTCGCCGCCAGCGATCCGGACGGGATCCTGGCCACGCCGGTGGAGACCGTGGCGCGGGCCAAGTCCCGCGCCGACCGGTCGGACATCGAGCGACTCGCCGCGATTGTCGCGGAATACGAGGCCGTCGAGGTTATCGTCGGATTACCGCGAACCCTGAGGGGGGAGAGCGGAACCGCGGCCGGACTCGCCTCGAAGTTCGCCGCGCAGCTCCGGGATCGGTTGGCGCCCATCCCGGTTCGCATGACCGACGAACGCTTCACGACGGTGACCGCGTCCAGGGCCCTTCGCGAGAGCGGGGTCAAGGCGAAGGGGCAGCGGTCTGTGATCGACCAGGCCGCGGCCGTGGCGATCTTGCAAGGATGGTTGGACCAGCGCAGCAGGGAACTGCACTCGGAGCAGGCCCTGCCCTCACAGATGGAGGACGGCGAGTGACCGATACCCGGTCGAGAGGGCCCGAGTTGCAGCCGACTCGCGCGGAAGTGCGTCGCGCACGGGAGCGCGCCGCGGGACGCAAGGGCAGGGGCAAGGTCGTGGTCGCGATCGCCGGACTCGGCGCCCTCGCGCTGATCGTGGGTGTCGGCTACGTCGGCGGCAAGAAGCTCCTCGGCGGCATCGACGTGCCCGAGGACTACGAGGCGGGTCAGTCAGGGCCCGATGTCGTCGTGCAGGTGCACCCCGGTGACACCGCCGACCAGATCGCGAGCGAGATGGTCGAGAAGGACGTCGTGGCGAGCGCGTCCGCGTTCTTCAACGCGGCCGTCCTGAACGATTCCATGACGTCGGTGCAGCCCGGCTTCTACAACCTCAAGTCCCAGGTGCCGGCCGCGCAGGCCGTCGCGGGGCTTGTCGATCCGAACTCCCGCGTGGGTGCACTGGTGATCTCCGAGGGTCGTCAGCTGCACGACACCAAGGACGTGAACACCGGCGCGACCAAGCGCGGTATCTACACCCTCATCTCGGAGGCGAGCTGCCTGCCGACCGCATCGGGTCAGCAGAAGTGCGTGAGCGTCGACGAGCTCAAGGAGGCGGGCGCCAATCCGAACCTCGCCGCGCTCGGTGTGCCCGACTGGGCCGCCGCTCGGGTCAAGTCGGTTCCGGACCGAACCCGGCAGCTCGAGGGCCTGATCGCCGCGGGTAAGTGGGACTTCGACCCGAGGGAGTCGGCGGCGGAGATCCTGACCACCCTCGTCAGCGGGAGCGCGGCCAAGTACGAGGCCACCGGCATCGACCGCGCGGGGAACGCCGTCGGGCTGAGTCCCTACGACCTGCTCGTCGCGGCGTCGCTGGTGGAACGGGAGTCGCTGCCGGACGACTTCGGCAAGGTCGCGCGCGTGATCGTCAACCGGCTCGCCGCGCCACAGCGCCTCGAGCTGGACTCGACGGTCAACTACGCGCTCGACACCACCGAGCTCGCGACCACCGACGGCGACCGCGCGAAGGTCACCCCGTGGAACACCTACGCGATGGACGGACTGCCCGCGACCCCGATCTCGTCGCCGAGCATCGGCGCCGTGGAGGCCGTGGAGAAGGCACCCGCGGGCGACTGGCTGTACTTCGTCACGATCGACAACAAGGGCACCACGCTGTTCACCAAGAGCTACACCGAGCACCTGGAGAACAGCAAGAAGGCGCTGGCGAGCGGGATCCTCGACAGTGGGCGCTGACCTGCCACGCAAGGCCGCGGTCCTTGGCAAGCCGATCGGACACTCCAAGTCGCCGCTGCTGCACCTGGCGGCGTACCGCGCCCTCGGCCTGACCGGCTGGACCTACGACCGGATCGAGTGCACCGGCGAGCAGCTGCCCGGGCTCGTCGACGGGCTGGGCCCGGAATGGGTCGGGCTCTCGGTGACCATGCCCGGCAAGGTCGCCGCCCTCGAGTACGCGACCGAACGCACCGAGCGCGCGGTACAGGTCGGCTCGGCCAACACCCTGGTCCGGGTGCAGGGCGGCTGGCGGGCGGACTGCACCGACGTGGACGGCGTGACCGGCGCACTCGCAGAGGTCGGGGTCACCGATCTGGGCGGCGCGAGCGCGGTGGTGATCGGCGCGGGCGGGACCTCGCGGCCGGCGCTGCGCGCGCTGGCGGACCTCGGTGTCGACGCGGTGACCGTCGTCGCCCGCTCGGCAGACCGGGCGGCGGCCTCGGTGGCCTGCGCGTCGGAGATGGGCCTGCGGGCCCGCCACCTCGGCTTCGACACCGATGCGCTGGCCGCCGCGTGTGCCGACGCGGCGACGGTGGTCAGTACCGTGCCCGCGGACGCGATCGCGCCGTTCGCCGACGCGGTCGCGCAGGCGCCGGTGGTCTTCGACGCCATCTACGATCCGTGGCCGACCCCGCTCGCCGCGGCGGTCCAGGCCGCGGGCGGGACCGTGGTCGACGGCCTGCGGATGCTGCTCAACCAGGCGTTCGGTCAGGTCGAGCAGTTCACCGGCCGCCCCGCCCCGCGCGGGGAGATGGCGGCCGCGGTCGCGCGCTGACGCGACATTTCTCCACAGCTCCGGATCCATCCCCAGCACGGTCGGAATCGACACTCGTGGGGCCTGTCCAGGCGCCCTACGGTGGCAGCGTCGGGGCATGGGAATCGGATTGCTCGGCCTGGCGGGACTGCTCACCGGCGTCGCGACGCGGCGGTTCCTGCGTCGTTTCACCGCGGCGATGCCGCGCTGGTGGGTCGCGGTCCTCATCGTCGGCTTCGTCGCGGCCGGACTCGCCTGCCCGCCGCTGACGGCCGCCGCGGCCTGCGCGTTGCTCTGGTGGTGTGTCTGCCTGTCCGTTGTCGACCTGGGGGAGCGCAGGCTGCCGAACGAGCTCACCCTGCCGGGCGCCTGCGCGGTGTTCCTGGTCTCGGTGCTGGTGGGCCGGGGGATGGCGGCCCTGGTGGGGGCGGCGATGCTGGCCGGTCTCTACCTCGTCGTACACCTGGCCTCCCCGGCCGCGATGGGCGGCGGTGACGTGAAGCTGGCCCTTGGGCTCGGCGCCGCTGCGGGTGCGGTGGGCGCCAAGGCGTGGCTGGCGGCGGCGGTCGGTGCGGTGGCGCTGACGGCCCTGGTCGGCGGGTGTGCCCTTGCCCTCGGGCGGGGCGGCCGCACGCTCGCGCACGGGCCGTCGATGTGCCTGTCGACGCTGCTGGCGTTGAGCCTGGCCGTGGGCGGCTAGCCGGGGACCGGGCCGGTGTGCGTTGACGCCTACGTTTCGTGAAAAGATGGGCGGCGTGCTGCGCTGGATAACTGCCGGAGAATCCCATGGTCCCGCCCTCGTCGCCCTCCTGGATGGGATGGTCGCCGGGGTCGAGGTGACCTCCGAGGACATTGCGTCCCAACTCGCCCGCCGTCGCCTCGGCTACGGCCGCGGTGCCCGCATGAGCTTCGAGAAGGACGTCGTGACGATGGTCGGCGGCGTCCGGCACGGTCGCACGATGGGCGGCCCCATCGCCATCGAGGTCGCGAACAGCGAGTGGCCCAAGTGGGAGACGGTCATGTCCTCCGACCCGGTGGACGAGGCGCTTCTCAAGGACCTCGCGCGCAACGCACCGCTGACCCGTCCGCGCCCGGGCCACGCCGACTACTCCGGCATGCTCAAGTACGGATTCGACGACGCCCGTCCCGTCCTGGAGCGGGCCAGCGCCCGCGAGACCGCGGCCCGCGTCGCGGCAGGAACCGTGGCCCGCGCTTTCCTGCGTCAGGTCTTCGGCGTCGAGGTGATCTCCCATGTGATCTCCATCGGCACCGCCTCCGGCCCCGCCGACTCACCGGTCCCCGGACCCGACGACCTCGCGGACATCGACGCCAGCCCGGTGCGCGCCTTCGGCGCCGAGGCGGAGGCCGCGATGATCGCGGAGATCGACGCGGCCAAGCGGGACGGCGACACCCTCGGTGGTGTCGTCGAGGTGATCGTGCACGGCCTGCCCGTCGGGCTGGGGTCGTTCATCAGCGGTGAGAACCGGCTCGATTCGCGACTCGCCGCCGCGCTGATGGGCATTCAGGCCATCAAGGGTGTCGAGGTCGGCGACGGCTTCGAGACCTCCCGCCGCCGGGGCAGCGCCGCGCACGACGAGATGCGGCCCGGCCCGGACGGCGTGCTGCGGTCGACCAACCGCGCAGGCGGCCTCGAGGGCGGTATGACCAACGGCGAGGCGCTGCGGGTCCGGGCGGCGATGAAGCCGATCTCCACCGTGCCGCGGGCACTCGCGACCGTCGACATGTCCACCGGCGAGGAGGCCGTCGCCATCCATCAGCGCAGCGATGTGTGTGCGGTCCCCGCCGCGGGCGTCGTCGCGGAGTCGATGGTGGCCCTGGTGGTCGCGCAGGCCGCGCTCGAGAAGTTCGGCGGCGACTCGGTCGACGAGACGATGCGCAATATCGGCGGATACCTCGCCTCGGTCCGGGAACGCCTGTCGAGGTGACTCCACGGGCAGTCCTGATCGGACCGCCGGGCGCCGGTAAGTCCACCATCGGGAAACGACTGGCGCGGGCGTTGGACGTCGAGATCTTCGACACCGACGCCGCCATCGAGCGCGAAGCGGGCAAGTCCATCCCGGAGATCTTCGCGCAGGACGGGGAACCGGCGTTTCGCGCGCTGGAGGAGGACATGGTCCGGCGCGCGCTGGCCGAGCAGGCGGGCATCGTCTCGCTCGGCGGTGGCGCGATCCTGTCCGATACCACCCGCGCCCGGCTGGTCGGCCACACGGTCGTCTACCTGGAGATCAGCGTGGCCGAGGGCCTCAAGCGGACCGGGACCAACACCTCCCGGCCCCTCCTCAACGGTGGCGATCCACGCCAGAAGTACCGGGACCTGATGCGGCGGCGGCGACCGCTGTACCGGAAGGTGGCCACAATCCGGGTCCGCACCGACGGGCGCAGTCCGGCCCGCGTGGTGCAGCAGCTCGTCTCCAAACTGGGGTAGAGCGGTGGCAGCACCCAGGCAGAAGCGATACAGCAGCAGCGCACAGAAGCGGAGAAGCAGACAGTGACCGAACCCGTACGCGTCGAGGTCAAGACCGCCAGTCCCTACCCGGTGATCATCGGCCGTGGACTGCTCGGTGAACTGGTGGACGAACTGATCGGCACGAGGACCGTCGCGATCTTCCACCAGCCGCCGCTCGCGCAGACCGCGGAGGCGGTGCGCGCCGCGTTGGCGGCGAAGGGCATCGACGCCCATCGCGTCGAGATCCCGGACGCGGAGGACGGCAAGGACCTCGCCGTCGCGGGCTTCTGCTGGGAGGTGCTCGGCCGCATCGGGCTGACCCGCAGCGACGCCGTGGTGAGCCTCGGCGGCGGCGCGGCCACCGACCTGGCCGGGTTCGTCGCGGCCACCTGGATGCGCGGCGTGCGGATCGTGCACGTGCCCACCACGCTGCTCGCGATGGTGGACGCGGCCGTCGGCGGCAAGACCGGCATCAACACCGATGCGGGCAAGAACCTGGTCGGCTCGTTCCACGAGCCGTCCGCGGTGCTGATCGACCTGGCGACCCTGGAGACGGTGCCGCGTAACGAGATCGTCGCCGGCATGGCCGAGGTGATCAAGACCGGGTTCATCGCGGACCCGACGATCCTCGACCTCATCGAGCGGGACCCCGAGGCGGCCCTCGACCCGACCGGCGAGGTGCTGCCCGAGCTGATCCGCCGGTCCGTTGAGGTGAAGGCGAAGGTCGTCGCCGCCGACCTCAAGGAGTCGGACCTGCGCGAGATCCTCAACTACGGACACACCCTCGGCCACGCGATCGAGCGCCGCGAGAAGTACCGCTGGCGCCACGGTGCGGCGGTGTCGGTCGGCCTCGTGTTCGCCGCCGAGCTGGGCCGGCTCGCCGGCCGGCTCGACGACGCCACCGCGGAACGGCACCGGACCATCCTCGAGAGCGTCGGCCTGCCCACCACCTACGATGCGTCCGCCTTCGCGGACCTGGTCAAGGGCATGCAGACGGACAAGAAGAACCGGGCGGGCATGCTGCGGTTCGTCGTCCTGGACGGGCTGGCGAAGCCGGGACGGCTCGAGGGCCCGGACCCGACGCTGCTCGCGGCCGCCTACTCCGCGGTGGCCCGCGAGGACCAGCCGGGCACCGGCGGCACGGTGCTGCTGTGAGGGTGCAGGTCCTCAACGGACCGAACCTCGGACGGCTCGGCAAGCGGCAGCCCGAGGTGTACGGCGCAACCACGTACGCCGATCTGGTCGCGCTCTGCGAGGCGACCGCGGTGGAGCTGGGCATCGAGGTGACCGTCCGCCAGTCCGACAGCGAGGCCGAGCTGCTCGGCTGGATCCACGATGCCGCCGACGCGGGTGAACCGGTGGTGCTCAATGCAGGAGCGCTCACCCACACCTCGATCGCGCTGCGGGACGCCTGCGCCGAGCTGGAGGCGGGACTGGTCGAGGTGCACATCTCGAACGTGCACGCCCGCGAGGACTTCCGGCATCACTCGTACCTGAGCGCGATCGCGACCGGCGTCATCGTCGGGTGCGGCGTCGCGGGATACCCGCTCGCGCTGAGGTTCCTCGCCGAGAGATAGCGCTGCGCGCCCGTGCGCGGGTCTCACCCCGATCGGGGTGAGACCCGCGCACGGGCAGTGGAGCTGCGTTACTTGCCGTTCTCGGGCTTGATCGCCTCGAAGACCTCGGTGGGGGCGTCGTCGACGTAGTGGCGACCGCCGCCCGAGGTCTGGTCGTCGGCCTGCTGCCTGCCGGCCTGGTCGTTCTCGTAGTAGCCCTGATCGGTCTCGTAGTAACCCTGGCCGGTGCCGTGTTCGGAGGCCTCGTAGTTCTCCTCCGCGGCCTCGACCACGTCGTAGTCCTGTTCGCTCGCGTACGCGCCCGCGGCGCCTGCCGCGGCGGGGGCTGCGGTCGCTCCGGACTTGCGGGCCTCGCGCCGCACCAGGAAGCGTCCGACCGTCACCGCGAGCATCGCGGGCAGGAAGACGAGCAGGATGGTGAAGGCGGCTCCGGAGGTGAGCTCGAAGAACAGTGTGTTGTCGCCGAGCGCGATGCCGGTGGTGACGCCGATCAGCCAGGACACCGCGCCCGCCAGCACGCCCGCGACGGCGGCGGCCTTGAGCCACATCATGGTCAGGTCCGCGCCCGACTCCTCGTCCACCGCGGTGCGCGCGTCCCTGATGCCGTCGAGACCGCCCCAGAGCAGTGCGACCAGCACCACGAACGCCAGCGAGACCCACCGTAGTGACGATCCGTGCAGGGGCCACTGCGTGACCGCGAGTCCGAGCACCACCCTCGTCACGACATGCACCGACGCCATACCCAGACCACGAAGAAGCCACGAGTTCATGCCGACAGCGTAACGACCGCTCAATGGGACCTGTGGCCTAACCCACACCTGGCGTCGCGAGGGCCCTCGCGGGGGCCGGACGCTGCCGTAGGTTGGGCTCATGTCGACCGTCGATCACGGGTCCCGCCGGGCCGCGCTGCGCACACTGCTCACCGACTGGGGCGTCGAGGCGCTACTGGTGACCGATCTGCTCAACATCAGGTACCTCACGGGGTTCACCGGGTCGAATGCGGCGCTGGTCGTCGACGCCCGCGACGAACCGGGTGCCGAGTCTCGGACCCTCATCTGCACCGACGGCCGGTACCTGATCCAGGTCGGCGAGCAGGTGCCGGACCTCGAGGCGGTGATCGACCGCTCCAGCGCAGGGCACCTCATCGGTCGCTGCGCCGACACCGATGCCGGCCCGGTGCGGCTCGGGTTCGAGAGCCACGTCGTGACCGTGGACGAGCTCGCCGCCTGGCAGGAGCTGGCTCCGTCACTCGAGATGATCCGGGCGCCGCGGCTGGTGGAGCGGCTCCGCATGGTCAAGGACGAGCACGAGGTGGGGCTGCTGCGGCGAGCGTGCGCGGCGGCCGACCTCGCCCTCGCGGTCCTGATCGAGCGCGGGGGACTGCGCCCGGGCCGGACCGAGCGGGAAGTCGGACGGGAACTGGAGTTCCTGATGCTCGAGCACGGTGCGGACGGCATCTCGTTCGAGACGATCGTCGCGGCGGGCGCGAACTCGGCGATCCCGCACCACCGTCCGACCGACGCCACGCTGGCCGCAGGGGACTTCGTCAAGCTCGACTTCGGGGCAACGGTCGAGGGGTACCACTCGGACATGACCAGGACGTTCGTGCTCGGTGCGGCGGCGGACTGGCAGCGCGAGGTGTACGAGCTCGTGGCGACCGCGCAGGCCGCGGGCCGGGCCGCCCTCGCACCGGGCACGGAGGTCGCCGCGGTGGACGCCGCGGCCCGGTCGGTGATCGAGGCCGCGGGTTACGGGGAGCTGTTCCTGCACGGTCTCGGGCACGGCGTCGGGCTGGAGATCCACGAAGCACCGGGAATCGGCAAGCTCGGCACCGGTACACTGCTAGCCGGTGCTGCGGTAACAGTCGAGCCCGGTGTGTACTTCTCCGGTCGCGGAGGCGTCAGGATCGAGGACACGCTCGTTGTTCGCGAGCAGGAGCCCGAGCTCCTCACCCTCACCACCAAAGATCTCGTAATCGTCTGAAGGAGACGCGAAGTAAGTGGCTGACACCAGTGATTTCAAGAACGGGCTCGTGCTGAAGATCGAGGGCCAGCTCTGGCAGATCATCGAGTTCCAGCACGTGAAGCCGGGCAAGGGCCCCGCGTTCGTGCGGACCAAGCTCAAGAACGTGCTCTCCGGCAAGAACGTGGACAAGACCTTCAACGCGGGCGTCAAGGTGGAGACGGCGACCGTCGACCGTCGCGACATGACGTACCTGTACCACGACGGTAGCGACTACGTATTCATGGACGGCGACACCTACGACCAGATCTCGATCAGCGAGGCCACCGTCGGCGACGGCGCGCGCTTCCTGCTGGAGAACATGCAGGTCCAGGTCGCGACCCATGAGGACGCGCCGCTGTTCGTCGAGCTGCCGGTCACGGTCGAGCTCGTCGTCAAGCACACCGATCCGGGCCTGCAGGGCGACCGTTCGACCGGTGGCACCAAGCCCGCGATCCTGGAGACGGACGCCGAGGTGCAGGTCCCGCTGTTCGTCAACACCGGCGACAAGCTCAAGATCGACTCTCGGGACGGCAACTACCTGGGCCGCGTGACTTCGTAGCGTGTCCGGTAGTCAGAAGAAGCTCGGGGCCAGGCACAAGGCCCGTAAGCGCGCAGTCGATTTCCTCTTCGAGGCGGAGGCGCGCGACCTCGATCCGGTCGATCTCGCCACCGAGCGGGCCGAGCTCGCCCGTACGGACGACGCCGTCGCCCCGGTGAACCCCTACACCGTCACCCTGGTGACCGGGGTCGCGGAGAACCTCGACCGGCTTGACCGGGTCATCGCCGACCACCTGCAGGACTGGACACTCGAGCGTCTGCCCGCGGTGGACCGCGCGGTCCTGCGGATCGCCGTGTGGGAGCTCTTCCACGCCACCGACGTGCCGCCTGTGGTGGCGGTCGACGAGGCCGTGGAGCTGGCCAAGGAGCTGTCCACCGACGACTCGCCGGGATTCATCAACGGGGTACTCGGTCAGGTGGTGCTCGTCGCGCCGCAGGTGCGAGCCGCCGCGGCCGCCACCTCGCAGCGCACGGAGGCCACGCCCGAGCCGGGCACCGACGCCTGACCCGGCGCCGAACGACACGCGAACGCCGCGGACCGATCACGGTCCGCGGCGTTCGTCGTCCGGGCCGGGAAACGGTCGAAACGGGGGTTCGACTGTGGCTCAGCACACCCCGAACCGCGTCGGGTTCCTGGTCCCCGCGCTGATAGGCTGGCGGGCGTCAGACATCCTTTAACGATCCGTCCAGAGAGGCGGAGAAGGAGGTCCAGCTTGCTCACGCCCGAGCCATCCTCCGCCGATTCATCGGCCCAGGATCACCCTGTCACCAGGGAGCTGCTCTCTTCTGCCGACGTTGGTCGGACGATCGCGCGGATCGCGCACCAGATCATCGAGAAGACCGCGCTCGACGCCGAGACCGACCCGCCCCGAGTGGTGTTGATCGGTATCCCGACGCGCGGCACCACCCTCGCCAACCGCCTGGCGAACAAGATCGAGGAGTTCTCGGGTGTCCGCCCCCCGACCGGCTCGCTCGACATCACCCTCTACCGCGACGATCTGCGGACCAAGCCGCACCGTCCGCTCGAGCGCACCTCGGTGCCCGAAGGCGGTGTGGACCAGGCGCTCGTGGTCCTCGTCGACGACGTGCTGTTCTCCGGGCGGACCGTGCGCTCGGCGCTCGACGCGCTCCGTGACCTGGGCAGGCCGAAGGCCGTGCAGCTCGCGGTCCTGGTCGACCGCGGCCACCGGGAGCTGCCGCTGCGGGCCGATTTCGTCGGCAAGAACGTGCCGACCGCGCGCACCGAGGACGTGAAGGTGCAGTTGGTCGAACACGACGGGGTCGACAGCGTGACGCTCAGCGGCGGCGTGAACAAGGCGAGCGGGGAGCCGAATCTGTGAAGCATCTGTTGTCGGTTTCGGATCTGACCCTCGAGAGCGCGACAGGTCTGCTCGACGAGGCCGAACGATTCGAGCAGGCCCTCCTGGGCCGCGAGGTCCGCAAGCTCCCGACGCTGCGGGGGCGCACCGTGATGACGGTGTTCTTCGAGAACTCGACCAGGACCAGGGTGTCCTTCGAGGTCGCGGGCAAGTGGATGAGCGCCGACGTGATCAACGTCAGCGCCAGCAGTTCCTCGGTGTCGAAGGGCGAGTCGCTGCGGGACACCGCGATGACCCTGAGGGCCGCGGGGGCGGACGCGTTGATCGTGCGGCACCCGGCCTCCGGTGCGGCGCACCGGATCGCGGAGTGGACCGCGGACGGCGATGACGGCCCGGCCGTGATCAACGCCGGTGACGGCACGCACGAGCACCCCACCCAGGCGCTGCTGGACGCGCTGACCCTGCGACAGCGGCTCGGCTCCATCGCGGGCAAGCGGGTCGCGATCGTCGGCGACATCCTGCACAGCCGGGTGGCCAGGTCGAACGCCTTCCTGCTCTCCACGCTCGGCGCGGAGGTCGTGCTGGTCGCGCCGCCCACGCTGCTGCCGGTGGGGGTGTCGAGCTGGCCGGTGACCGTGTCGCATTCGCTGGACGCGGAGCTGCCCGGCGTCGATGCGGTGCTGATGCTGCGGGTGCAGGCCGAGCGCATGAACGGCGGGTTCTTCCCGTCGCCGCGCGAGTACTCGATCACCTACGGGCTGTCCGAGAAGCGGCTGGGCATGCTCGCCGAACACGCCGTTGTGCTGCACCCGGGTCCCATGCTGCGCGGCATGGAGATCGCGTCGGCGGTCGCGGATTCACCGAAAGCTGCAGTGCTGCAGCAGGTTACGAACGGAGTTCACATTCGCATGGCTGTCCTGTTCGGGTTGTTGGTCGGTACTGAGGAAGGTGTGGCGCTGTGAGCCAGGACATTTCCCGAGGCTTCGCCCGCGGTGACATCCTGATCCGCGGGGCGCGCATCTACGGCGAGGGTGAGCCGCAGGACGTGCTGATCTCCGACGGTGAGATCCGCGGGATCGGCGCCGGACTGGACGCACCCGAGGGCGCCGAGGTCATCGAGGCGGCCGGCCAGGTGCTGCTGCCCGGCTTCGTCGACCTGCACACGCACCTGCGCGAACCCGGTCGTGAGGACACCGAGACCATCGAGTCCGGGTCGTCCGCCGCGGCGCTCGGCGGCTACACCGCGGTGTTCGCGATGGCCAACACCAGCCCGGTCGCCGACTCAGTCGTGATCACCGACCACGTGTGGCGCAGGGGACAGGAGGTCGGCCTGGTCGACGTCCATCCGGTCGGCGCGGTCACTGTCGGGCTCGCGGGCAAGCAGCTCGCCGAGATGGCGACCATGGCGTCGGGCATCGGCAAGGTCAAGATGTTCTCCGACGACGGCCACTGCGTGTACGACCCGTTGATCATGCGCCGGGCACTCGAGTACTCGAGCGCGCTCGGAGTCCTCATCGCCCAGCACGCCGAGGAGCCGCGGCTGACCGTCGGTGCCGTCGCGCACGAGGGTCCGACCGCCGCCCGGCTCGGCCTGGCCGGCTGGCCCCGGGCCGCGGAGGAGTCCATCGTCGCCCGCGACGCGCTGCTGGCCCGCGATGCAGGTGCCCGCGTGCACATCTGCCACGCCTCCACCGCAGGCACCGTCGAGCTGATGAAGTGGGCACGCGGACAGGGCATCTCGATCACCGCTGAGGTCACCCCGCATCACCTGCTGCTCGACGACTCCCGGCTGGAGACCTACGACGCGGTGAACCGGGTGAACCCGCCGCTGCGCGAACCCAGCGACATCGCCGCGCTGCGACAGGGCCTGGCCGACGGCGTCATCGACTGCGTCGCCACCGACCACGCCCCGCACGCCGAGCAGGACAAGTGCTGCGAGTTCTCGGCCGCCAGGCCCGGCATGCTCGGGTTGGAGACGGCGCTGGCGATCGTCGTGCAGACGATGGTCGAGACCGGCCTGCTGGACTGGCGCGGCGTGGCCCGGGTGATGAGCGAGCGGCCCGCCGAGATCGTCGGACTGAGCGATCAGGGCCGACCGATCGCGGTCGGCGAGCCGGCCAATCTCACGCTGGTGGACCCGGATCGCGAATGGACGGTGCGGGCACCGGAACTGGCGTCGATCGCGCAGAACAGCCCGTTCGACGCGATGACGTTCGGCGCCAGGGTCACCACCACCCTGCTGCGCGGCCGGGTCACCGTCCTGGACGGGAAGGTGCGCGCATGAGCACGGACCGGATCCTGCTGACCGTCGGCTTCCTCCTGTTCTGGGCGCTGATGGTGGCGCTGATGTACCGGGGCTGGAAGAAGCGGGCCGGCCGTCAGGCGGACGCGATCGGCGAGCTGCCCGCGGTGCCAGCCGACCTGGGCGCGCAGCTGATCCCGCCGAGCAGCGGCCTGTACGTGGGCAGCACCCTCGCGCCCAGCTGGCAGGACCGGATCGCGGTCGGGGACATCGGCTTCCGCGCGACCGGCGATATCAGCAGGCACGAGAAGGGTGTGCTGCTCGAACGAGACGGCGCCTCGGCGATCTGGATCCCGCAGTCCTCGATCCGGGCGATCCGGACCGAACGCGGGCTCGCAGGCAAGGTCATGAGCAAGGACGGGGTCCTGGTGATCCGGTGGGAGCTGCCCACCGGAACGGAGATCGACACCGGATTCCGTGGAGACGACAAGAGTGTGTACCCGGCATGGGTGAACGGAGAGAACGCGTGAGTGACAGCTTTGAATCAGCGAGCGGCACAGGACCGGCGGCCCTGGTCCTCGAGGACGGGCGGATCTTCCGCGGCACCAGCTTCGGTGCGGTCGGCCAGACCCTCGGCGAGGCGGTCTTCAGCACCGGCATGACCGGCTACCAGGAGACCCTCACCGATCCGAGCTACCACCGCCAGATCGTGGTCGCCACCGCCCCGCAGATCGGCAACACGGGCTGGAACGGCGAGGACGGTGAGGCGCTGAGCGCTGGCCGTCAGGCCTCCGGCGACTCCAACAAGATCTGGGTGGCCGGCTACGTGGTCCGCGATCCCGCGCGCCGCACCTCGAGCTGGCGCGCCACCGGGTCGCTGCAGGACGAGCTCGTCCGCCAGGGCATCGTCGGGATCGCGGGCATCGACACCAGGGCACTGGTCCGGCACCTGCGCACCCGCGGTTCCATGCGGGCCGGGGTCTTCTCCGGCGCGGCGCTGACCGACGACGCCGCCATGCTGCAGGCCGTCAAGGACCAGCCGTCGATGCTCGGCGCCGATCTCGCGGGCGAGGTCAGCACCGACAACGGCTACATCATCGAGCCGGTCGGCGGCGAGGCCCGGTTCACGGTTGCGGCCATCGACCTGGGCATCAAGACCAACACCCCGCGGATGTTCGCCCAGCGCGGCATCCGGGTGCACGTGCTGCCCTCGAACGCGAGCCTCGAGCAGATTCTCGACCTCGGCGCGGACGGAGTGTTCCTGTCCAACGGCCCTGGCGACCCGGCCACCGCCGACGGCGCGGTGCACCTGACCAAGGAGGTGCTCGGCCAGGGCCTGCCGCTGTTCGGCATCTGCTTCGGCAACCAGATCCTCGGCCGCGCGCTCGGTCTGAGCACCTACAAGATGAAGTTCGGCCACCGCGGCATCAACATCCCGGTGATCGAGCACGGCACCGGCCGGATCGCCATCACCGCGCAGAACCACGGGTTCGCGCTCGAGGGCGAGGCGGGCCAGGAGTTCGACACCCCGTTCGGCCGCGCCGTGATCAGTCACACCTGCGCCAACGACGGCGCCGTCGAGGGCGTCCGCCTGCTCGACGACTCGGCCTTCTCGGTGCAGTACCACCCCGAGGCCGCGGCGGGCCCGCACGACGCCGCCTACCTGTTCGACCGCTTCACCAGCCTGCTCGAGGGAGTCAAGAAGTAATGCCACGTCGCACAGATCTCAAGCACATCCTGGTGATCGGTTCCGGACCGATCGTCATCGGACAGGCCTGCGAGTTCGACTACTCGGGCACCCAGGCGTGTCGTGTCCTGCGTGAGGAGGGCCTGCGCGTGTCGCTGGTCAACTCCAACCCGGCCACGATCATGACCGACCCCGAGTTCGCCGACGCCACCTACGTCGAGCCGATCACCGCGGAGTTCGTCGAGAAGGTCATCGCCCGCGAGGCCGAGCAGGGCCACAAGATCGATGCGGTGCTCGCCACCCTCGGCGGCCAGACGGCGCTGAACACCGCGGTCGCGCTGCACGAGCAGGGCATCCTCGAGAAGTACGACGTGGAGCTGATCGGCGCCGACTTCGATGCCATCCAGCGCGGCGAGGACCGGCAGAAGTTCAAGGACATCGTCGCCAAGGTCGGCGGCGAGTCGGCGCGCTCGCGGGTCTGCTTCACGATGGAGGAAGTCCACGACACCGTCGCCGAGCTCGGCTACCCGGTCGTCGTGCGGCCCTCGTTCACCATGGGCGGCCTCGGCTCCGGCATGGCGTACAACGAGGAAGACCTCACCCGCATCGCGGGCGGCGGACTTGCCGCCTCGCCCACCGCGAACGTGCTCATCGAGGAGTCCATCCTCGGCTGGAAGGAGTACGAGCTCGAGCTGATGCGCGACGGCCGCGACAACGTGGTCATCATCTGCTCGATCGAGAACGTCGACCCGGTCGGCGTGCACACCGGCGACTCGGTGACCGTGGCCCCGGCCATGACGCTGACCGACCGCGAGTACCAGAAGATGCGCGACCTCTCCATCGACATCCTGCGCGAGGTCGGCGTCGACACCGGTGGCTGCAACATCCAGTTCGCGATGGACCCGACCGATGGCCGCCTCGTGGTCATCGAGATGAACCCCCGCGTGTCGCGCTCGTCGGCGCTTGCGTCGAAGGCGACCGGCTACCCGATCGCGAAGATGGCCGCGAAGCTGGCCATCGGCTACACCCTCGACGAGATCGTCAACGACATCACCGGCGAGACCCCGGCCTGCTTCGAGCCGACCCTCGACTACGTCGTGGTGAAGGCGCCCCGCTTCGCGTTCGAGAAGTTCCCCGGCGCCGACGGCACCCTGACCACCACCATGAAGTCGGTCGGCGAGGCGATGTCGATCGGCCGCAACTTCACCGAGGCCTTCGGCAAGGTCATGCGGTCGCTCGAGACCAAGCGGGCCGGCTACTGGACCGGGCCCGAGCTCGAGGTCGACGACCTGGACGCCCTGCTCGCGGACCTCAGCGTGCCGCAGGACGGCCGGATGTACGGCATCGAGAAGGCGTTCGCGCTCGGCGCGACCATCGAGCAGCTCTTCGAAGCCACCAAGATCGACCCGTGGTTCCTCGATCAGTTCCAGCAGATCCACGAGCTGGGGGAGCAGGTCCGCGCGGCCGAGGTCGTCGACGAGGCGCTGCTGCGTCAGGCCAAGTACCACGGCCTGTCCGACCGCCAGATCGCCTCGCTGCGCCCGGGTCTCGGTGGGGACAGCCAGGAGGGTGAGGACGCGGTCCGCACACTGCGCGACGCGTTCAAGATCCGCCCGGTCTACAAGACCGTCGACACCTGCGCGGCCGAGTTCGAGGCCAAGACGCCGTACCACTACTCCACCTACGAGCTCGATCCCGAGGCGGAGTCCGAGGTCGCGCCGCAGACCGAGCGGCCCAAGGTGCTGATCCTGGGCTCGGGCCCGAACCGCATCGGTCAGGGCATCGAGTTCGACTACTCCTGTGTGCACGCCGCGCTCACGCTCTCCGAGGCCGGCTACGAGACCGTCATGGTCAACTGCAACCCGGAGACGGTCTCCACGGACTACGACACCGCGGACCGGCTGTACTTCGAGCCGTTGACCTTCGAGGACGTCCTCGAGGTCTACCGCGCCGAGTCGGCGTCGGGCACGGTCGCAGGCGTCATCGTCCAGCTCGGCGGCCAGACCCCGCTCGGCCTGGCGAAGCGGCTCAAGGCCGCGGGCGTCCCGATCGTCGGCACCAGTCCCGAGGCCATCGACCTCGCCGAGGATCGCGGCGAGTTCGGCCGCGTGCTCACAGAGGCGGGCCTGCCCGCGCCGAAGTTCGGCACCGCCACCACGTTCGACGGTGCCCGCGAGATCGCGGGCGGCATCGGCTACCCGGTGCTGGTGCGCCCCTCCTACGTGCTCGGTGGGCGCGGCATGGAGATCGTGTACGACGAGAAGTCGCTGCAGGACTACATCTCTCGGGCCACCGAGATCTCCGACGACCGCCCGGTGCTGGTGGACCGGTTCCTGGAAGACGCGGTCGAGATCGATGTCGACGCGCTGTGCGACGGCACCGAGGTGTACCTCGGCGGCGTGATGGAGCACATCGAGGAGGCCGGAATCCACTCCGGCGACTCGGCCTGCGCGCTGCCGCCCATCACGCTCGGCAAGGCCGACCTCGAGAACGTCCGGCGTTCGACCGAGGCACTGGCCAAGGGCATCGGGGTCAAGGGCCTGCTGAACGTGCAGTACGCGCTCAAGGACGACATCCTCTACGTCCTCGAGGCGAACCCGCGCGCCAGCCGCACGGTGCCGTTCGTGTCCAAGGCCACGGCGGTGCAGCTGGCGAAGGCCTGCGCCCGGGTGATGCTCGGCGAGTCCATCGCGGACCTGCGCGCGAGCGGGGTCCTGCCCGCCACCGGGGACGGCGGCAACACCCCGGCCGGCGCGCCGATCGCGGTCAAGGAGGCGGTGCTCCCGTTCAACCGCTTCCGCAAGGCGGACGGCACCGGCGTCGACACCCTGCTGAGCCCGGAGATGAAGTCCACCGGCGAGGTGATGGGCATCGACGCGGACTTCGGTACCGCGTTCGCCAAGAGCCAGACCGCCGCCTACGGCTCGCTGCCCACCAGCGGCGTGGTGTTCGTCTCGGTCGCGAACAAGGACAAGCGGTCGCTGATCTTCCCGGTCAAGCGGCTCGCCGACCTCGGCTTCACGATCCTGGCCACCGAGGGCACCGCGGACGTGCTGCGGCGTAACGGCATCGCCTGCGAGGAGGTGCACAAGCAGTCCGGCGAGGACCTGCCGGAGGGCGCGCGCACCATCGTCGACCAGATCAAGGCCGGGGAGGTGGACATGGTGATCAACACCCCGTACGGCAACTCGGGTCCCCGCGTGGACGGCTACGAGATCCGCAGCGCGGCGGTGTCGGTGAACATCCCGTGCATCACCACCGTCCAGGGCGCCTCGGCGGCGGTCCAGGGCATCGAGGCCGGTATCAGGGGCGATATCGGTGTGCGCTCGCTGCAGGACCTGCACGCGGCGCTGCGCGAGCCGGGACAGAAGTGAGTCAGCACAGCTGGGGCAGCCGGCTCCGGTCCGCGATCGCGGACCGGGGCCGGCTGTGTGTGGGCATCGATCCGCACCCTTCGCTGCTGCGGGCGTGGGGGCTCCCAGAGACCGCTGGGGGCGTCGAGACCTTCGCGGAGATATGCGTGGAGGCCTTCGTCGGCGACGTGGCGCTGGTGAAGCCACAGGTGGCCTTCTTCGAGGCCTACGGGTCGGCCGGGTACGCGGTGCTCGAGCGGACCATCTCGGTGGTGCGCGCGGCGGGCACGCTGGTCATCGCCGATGCCAAGCGGGGCGACATCGGTTCCACCATGGCGGCGTACTCGCAGGCCTGGCTGGGCGAGGAGGCGCCGCTGGCGTCGGACGCGGTGACGGTCTCGCCCTATCTCGGGTTCGGCGCGCTCGAGCCCGCTGTCGAGTTGGCGACCGAGCACGGCCGCGGGCTCTTCGTGCTCGCCCGTACCTCCAATCCGGAGGGTGGGCAGTTGCAGGGGGCTCGGTTGCTGGGTGATCAGCTCGACGCTGCCGACCTGTCGGCTGTTTCTGCTGGTAAGGGCGTGTCGGTCGCGCAATCGATCGTCGACGCGGCAGTGGCGCAGAACCGGGACGGCCGGGACACGGTGGGCCTGGTGGTCGGCGCGACACGCGGACACGGATTGGATTTATCGGAATTTTCCGGGCCGATTCTTGCGCCCGGACTGGGCGCACAGGGCGCCACCGTGGCCGATCTGGCAGAGATTTTCCGCGATTCACGAGAGTTGTTGCTGCCCAACACTTCTCGGGACGTTTTGCGGAACGGGCCGTCTGTTTCCGCGCTTCGCGAGGCCGCGGAGCGGGTCAGGGACGACGTCGAGAACGGACTCGCATAACCCACCGGAATTACGCGCTGACCTGGGGGGTGGGTTCGCAATCGGCGCTCGGCGTGAGTACGGTCGCTATCGCTGCTGGTTAACCGGTGGCAGAAGACTATTTGCACACGACGAGACGGAGGAACCGTGGCCCTTCCCCAGTTGACTGATGAGCAGCGCGCCGCTGCTTTGGAGAAGGCGGCTGCAGCCCGTAAGGCCAGGGCTGAGCTCAAGGAGCGCCTCAAGCGCGGCGGCACCGACCTGAAGCAGGTCCTCAAGGATGCCGAAGAGAACGAGATCCTCGGCAAGATGAAGGTGTCGGCACTGCTCGAGGCCCTGCCCAAGGTGGGCAAGGTCAAGGCGCAGGAAATCATGACCGAGCTGGAGATCGCTCCGACCCGTCGCCTTCGTGGCCTCGGCGATCGGCAGCGCAAGGCTCTGCTCACCAGGTTCGATTTCGACGCTGAGTAGGAATCTGGTGGCTGACACAGACAACGTGTCAGACAACAGCAAGACCACCCCGGCTTCGAACAGCGGGGAAAGCACAGCGCAGAGGGGCCGGCTGGTAGTACTGGCCGGCCCCTCAGCCGTGGGTAAGTCGAGTGTGGTCCGCAAACTGCACGAGCGACTTCCCGACCTGGTCTTCAGCGTGTCTGCCACGACGAGAGACCCGCGGCCCGGCGAGGTCGACGGCAAGGACTACACGTTCGTCACCGCCGACGACTTCGAGCGGATGATCGCAGCCGGCGAGATGCTCGAATGGGCGGAGATCCACGGCGGGCTGCAGCGGTCGGGCACCCCCGCCGCGCCGGTGATCGCGGCCCTCGAGGCCGGACATCCCGTGCTGGTGGAGGTCGACCTGGCGGGTGCTCGTGCCGTCCGGGCGGCGATGCCGGAGGCGATTCTTGCCTTCCTGGCGCCGCCGAGCTGGGAGGAACTGGTGTCCCGGCTGACCGGTCGCGGCACCGAGTCCGAGGCGGTCGTCGCCCGCCGCCTTGAGACCGCGAAGGTCGAGTTGGCGGCCAAGGACGAGTTCGACACGGTCATCGTGAACGAGGATGTCGACCGTGCGTGCGACGAGTTGGTATCCTTGTTGGTTGGAGCGCCGCGATAGTCGGCGTCCGTTCAGGATTCTGTAAAGAAGACAGTATCGATCTCGACTAGCAGCACCTTTGCTCGAACCTGCAGTTCTCAGAAGTAGTTGCAGTTGAAACAAGCGCCGACCACCACAGGAGATTCGCCAGTGAGCGCAACTCAAGCAGCCTTGTCCGACGCCGAGCGACACGGCGTCCCGGCGTACGACACCCCGTTGGGCATCACCAACCCGCCGATCGACGAGCTGCTCGCCCGCACCTCCTCGAAGTACGCGCTGGTGATCTACTCGGCCAAGCGTGCGCGCCAGATCAACGACTACTACAACCAGCTCGGTGACGGCATCCTCGAGTACGTCGGCCCGCTGGTCGAGCCGGGCCTCCAGGAGAAGCCGCTCTCCATCGCGCTGCGCGAGATCCACTCCGACCTCCTCGAGCACACCGAAGGCGAGTGATACAGAGCCCGTGAGCGAGCTCCCATCGGATTCCGCCGACCGACCCCGCCGCATCGTCGTCGGGGTCGGCGGCGGAATTGCCGCATACAAGGCCTGTTCGATCATCCGCAGCTTCACCGAGAGTGGACACCACGTGCGGGTGATCCCCACGGACTCGGCTCTGCAGTTCGTCGGCCGCGCGACGTTCGAGGCGCTCTCCGGCAACCCGGTGCAGACCGGGGTCTTCGCCGACGTCCCGCAGGTGCCGCACGTGCGGCTCGGCCAGGAGGCCGACCTGGTGGTGATCGTGCCCGCGACGGCCGATCTGATGGCAAGGGCCGCACACGGTCGCGCCGACGATCTGCTCACCGCGACCCTGCTCACGGCCCGCTGCCCGGTGGTGTTCGCGCCCGCGATGCACACCGAGATGTGGGAGCACCCCGCGACGGTCGCGAACGTGGCGACCCTGCGCGAACGCGGCATCTGTGTGATCGAGCCCGCCTCCGGTCGACTCACCGGCAAGGACACCGGCGCGGGCCGGCTGCCAGAGCCGGACGAGATCGTCGGACTGGCGACCCTGCTGCTCGAGCGTCCCGACGCGCTGCGCCGCGACCTCGTCGGCCGCAAGATCCTGGTGTCCGCGGGCGGCACCCGTGAACCCCTCGACCCGGTCCGATTCCTCGGCAACCGCAGCTCCGGCAAGCAGGGCTACGCCATCGCGCGGCTCGCCGCCCAGCGCGGCGCCGAGGTGACCCTGATCGCCGGATACACCGCGGACCTGGCCGATCCGGCCGCGCTCGAGGTGATCCGGGTCCGCACGGCGGGTGAGCTGAAGGAGGCCGTCGACAAGGCGGCGGTCGCAGCGGAGGCGGTCGTGATGGCCGCGGCCGTCGCGGACTTCCGGCCGTCCACCATCGCCGACAGCAAGATCAAGAAGGGCGCCGACGAGCCCGACACGATCCCGCTGACCCGCAACGAGGACATACTGGCCGGGCTCGTCCGGTCGCGACGCGACGGCGACCTGCCGAACACCTCCGTGATCGTCGGCTTCGCGGCGGAGACCGGCGACGCGCACGGCGACGTGCTCACCCACGCGCGCTCGAAGCTCGCCCGCAAGGGCTGCGACCTGCTGGTGGTCAACGCGGTCGGGGAGGGCAAGGCGTTCGAGGTCGACCACAACGACGGCTGGCTGCTCGGCGCCGACGGCTCCGAGGTCGCGCTGGAGTACGGCTCCAAGGCCTTGATGGCCAGTCGGGTGCTCGACGCCCTGGTGTCCCTGCTCGACAGTGGCGGGGGCGCGCACGCACAGAACGGTTCGGCCTCGTAGTCTGAAAGTCAGACCCTTTGTCGCCGACCCCGGCGCGGAGGGAATACATTTCCGCTGATTTCATTTTTCTGCTGATTTCAATGGTTCATATCCGTCGTACCCCGCACTAGGGTCTGTGGGGCAATACCAACGCTGTGGCGAGAGGGAGATCTGTGAGCAAGTCCGGCAGTCGGCTATTCACCAGTGAGTCTGTGACCGAGGGACACCCGGACAAGATCTGTGATGCGATCAGCGACTCCATTCTCGACGCACTGCTCGAACAGGACCCGCGCAGCCGGGTGGCCGTCGAGACGCTTGTGACCACCGGTCAGGTGCACGTGGCGGGAGAGGTCACCACCACCGCGTACGCCGACATCCCCAAGATCGTCCGCGACAAGGTCCTCGAGATCGGTTACGACTCCTCGGCCAAGGGCTTCGACGGCAACTCCTGCGGCGTGAACATCGCGATCGGCGCGCAGTCCCCGGAGATCGCGCAGGGCGTCGACCACTCGCACGAGGCCAGGGTCGACGGCATCACCGACGACGAGATCGACCGGCAGGGCGCGGGCGACCAGGGCCTGATGTTCGGCTACGCCTGCACCGACACCCCCGAGCTGATGCCGCTGCCGATCGCGCTCGCGCACCGGCTCTCGCGCCGGCTGACCGAGGTCCGCAAGACCGGCGTGCTGCCGTACCTGCGTCCGGACGGCAAGACCCAGGTCACCATCGAGTACGACGGTGACAAGGCCGTGCGGCTCGACACCGTCGTCATCTCCACCCAGCACGCCGCGGACATCGACCTCGACAACCTGCTCACGCCGGACATCCGCGAGAAGGTGCTCGGCTCGGTGCTCGCCGAGCTGGGCGTGCCCACCCTCGACACCGCCGACGTCCGGCTGCTGGTCAACCCGACCGGAAAGTTCGTGCTCGGCGGGCCGATGGGTGACGCAGGTCTGACCGGTCGCAAGATCATCGTCGACACCTACGGCGGCATGGCCCGCCACGGTGGCGGCGCCTTCTCCGGCAAGGACCCGTCGAAGGTCGACCGGTCCGCCGCGTACGCGATGCGGTGGGTGGCCAAGAACGCCATCGCCGCCGGCCTGGCGGAGCGCATCGAGGTCCAGGTCGCATACGCGATCGGCAAGGCGGCCCCGGTCGGCCTGTTCGTGGAGACCTTCGGCACCGAGCGGACCGATCCGGCGCTGATCCAGAAGGCGATCACCGAGGTCTTCGACCTGCGCCCAGGCGCGATCATCCGCGATCTCGACCTGCTGCGTCCGATCTACGCGCCGACCGCGGCGTACGGGCACTTCGGCCGCACCGACATCGACCTCCCGTGGGAGCGCACGGACCGGGCCGAGAAGCTGCGCGCGGCCGCCGGACTCTAGATGGCGACAGCGACGAGCCGCTCACCGAAATCGGTGGGCGGCTCGTGCCGTCGGTACGGGGTGGTCGTTTAGTGGCGGTGAGCGCGGAACGGGAACCGGCGGCGGAGCTGCCCGTCGCCAGGGTGATCCCGATGCTGCCGCTCGCGCACCTGGACCGGGAGTTCGACTACCGGGTACCGCGCGAGCTCGACGTGCAGGCCCAGCCGGGGGTGCGGGTGCGCATCCGCTTCGCGGGCAGGCTGGTGGACGGGTTCCTAGTCGAGCGCATCGCGACCAGCGAGCACCCCGGCAAGCTGGGCTGGCTGGACCGCGTTGTCGGTGCCGAGCGGGTGCTGACACCGGAGATCGCCGCGCTGGTGGACGCCGTCGCCCAGCGGTACGCGGGCACCAGGGCGGACGTGCTGCGGCTGGCGATACCGCCCCGGCACGCGCGCGTGGAGGCCGAGCCGACGGCCGAGCGGGGGCCCCTTCCCCCGTCACCCGGCTGCGAGGCCTGGTCGAGCTACGTGCACGGCGAGGCCTTCGTCTCGGCGGTGCGGGCGGGCCGCGGTCCGCGGGCGGTCTGGCAGGCACTTCCGGGAGAGGACTGGCCCGCCCTGCTGGCCGAGCTGGCGGCGGTGGTCGTGGCGCGCGGTCAGACCGCGGTGCTGGTGGTGCCCGACCAGAAGGACCTGGACCGGGTCGCGGCCGCGTCTGTGGACCTGGTCGGCGACGATCTGGTGGTCCCGTTGGCGGCGGGACTCGGTCCCGCGATGCGGTACCGCCGCTGGCTCGCGGCGCTTCGGGGCACCACCCGGATCGTGGTCGGAACCAGGAGCTCGGTGTTCGCGCCGGTGCCGGACCTCGGCCTGATCGTGGTGTGGGACGACGGCGACGACAGCCATTCCGAGCCGCGCTCGCCGTACCCGCATGCCCGCGAGGTGGCCCTGCTGCGGGCGCACGCGAGCGGCTGCGCCCTGGTGGTCGGTGGTCACGCCAGGACCGCCGAGGCGCAGGCGCTGGTGAACTCGGGCTGGGCGCACGACCTGGTGGCCGACCGCGCCGAGGTGCGGGCCAGGTCGCCGCAGGTCACCGCCCTCGCCGATAGTGATCATGCGCTGGCGCGGGACCCGGGGGCCAGGGCGGCCAGACTGCCCGCGATCGCCTTCGCCGCGGCCAGGGAGGCGCTCAAGGCGGGAGCGGGCGTTCTCGTGCAGGTGCCGCGCCGCGGATACGTTCCGTCCCTGGCCTGTGGCAAGTGCCGGGCGCCCGCCCGGTGTCGACGGTGCAACGGTCCGATGTCGCTGGCGTCGGCGGTGGGACCGGACGGTGCCGGTACCCCGACGTGCCGGTGGTGCGGCGTCGCCGACGCCACCCATCGGTGCAACGCGTGCGGGTCGCGATCGCTGCGCGCCGTGGTCGTCGGGGCGGGCCGGACCGCGGAGGAGCTCGGCAGGGCCTTCCCCGGCGTCGCGGTGACGCATTCCGGCGGGACCGAGGTGACGGCGGCGGTCAAGCCGGGCCCGCGGCTGGTGGTGGCGACCGTCGGGGCCGAGCCGGTGATGCCGGGCGGCTACGGGGCGGCGCTGCTGCTGGACGGTTGGGCCTTGCTGGGGCGGGCTGACCTGCGGGCGGAGGAGGAGACGCTGCGACGCTGGATGACCGCGGGCTCGCTGGTGCGTCCCGCCGGCGAGGGCGGGCGGGTCGTGGTGGTCGCCGACTCGGGCCTGCCCACTGTCCAGTCGCTGGTGCGCTGGGATCCGGTTGGCGCGGCCCAGGCTCAGCTCGACGAGCGGGCGGAGGTCCGATTCCCGCCGACCGTGCACATCGCCGCGGTGGACGGCTCGCGCGAGGCGATCGAGGCGTTGCTGGCGAACGCGACACTGCCCGACGTGGTGGAGCGGCTCGGTCCGGTGCCGTTGCCGCCGGGCGAACGGTTGCCGTTCTCTGGTGACGGTCCGGAGCCTGCCGATGTCGAGCGGATGCTGCTGCGGGTGCCGCGGGGGAGCGGCGGCGCCCTGGCGAGGGCGTTGTCCGAGGCGCAGGCCGTGCGCGGCGCCCGGCGTGAAGCTGGGTCGGTCCGCGTGCAGATCGACCCCGTCCGGATCGGCTGAGGCCTCCCGATTCACCACGCCGAAGAACATTGCTCGATAGGTTGAGAACCGGTGCGGAATCAACCATGGAACGAGTCCTTCGAGGAATCGAGCAGAAGATGTCCAGCTTCCCGGGCCTGGCCCACATCGCCGTCACGGTATCCGACCTGGCCGCCAGCACCGCGTGGTACAGCGCATTGTTCGGGGCGGCGCCAGTGCTCGACGAGGACGAGGAGTCGGGAACCTTCCACCACACGGTGTTCGCACTCGACGACGGAATGCTCTTCGGACTGCACACCCACACCGGCGGTGGTGCCCCCACCACATTCGATGAACGGCACGTCGGTCTCGACCACATCGCGTTCCGGTGTTCCTCCGACGAGCTGCCCCGATGGCGGGATCGGCTCGACGCCCTTGGGATTGAGCATGGCGGGATCAAGTCGGCACATTACGGATCCGGTCTGTCCTTCCGCGATCCGGACAACATCGCTCTCGAGTTCTTCGCGCCGCAGGCGTAGACATTCGGTGTCCGCTCCGCCACCACCGGCGGCCACGGACCGGCGGTTGTGCCAGGAACGGGCAGGGCGTTCACTGGAAGTGGATTCGTGGTTCAACCGTCTGAGTCCGAGGAGGCTCGGCATGAAGCGGGCAACGCCATCGACAACGCGCAGGACCTACGACGTCTTGCCCCACGAGGGCGACGCGGCGCACTGCTGGGAGGTGCACCAGTACGGTTCGCGCGAGCACAACTACTACGGCACCGAGCGCGAGGCGATCGCCGCCGCCCGTGAACTGGCGCACGCGCATCACCCGGCGAAGGTGGTGCTGCACGGGCGAGATGGATTCGCGTACCGCGAATTCAACTGTTAGCGCGGGCGTTTCACCCTCTTGAGTCGGTCGCGAGGAGTGCCATGGGAGCTCGGCCGGAGCAGTGGGCGAGCGGCGAGGACTATCAGCGCTACATGGGCCGGTGGAGCCGCCTGGCCGCCGTCGAGTTCCTTCGCGGTCTGCCGCCGCTGCCCGCGGCCGTGTGGTGTGACGTCGGGTGCGGGACGGGTTCGCTGACGCAGGTGATCCTGGCCACGGAGCGGCCGACGCGGGTCCTCGGGGTCGACCCCTCGGCCCAGTTCCTGGCCGCCGCCGCGCTTCGTTCGGATGGGCGTGCGGAGTTCCGGCTCGGCTCCGCTGCCGCGATCCCTGCCGCCGACGGCGAGTTCGATCGGGTCGTCTCCGCGCTGGTGCTCAACTTCGTACCCGATCCGTGGGCGGCCCTGGCCGAGATGATCCGGGTCACCCGGCCTGGCGGGCTGGTCGCCTCCTACGTGTGGGACTACGCGGACGGTATGGACATGATCCGGCTGTTCTGGGACGCCGCCATCGAGTTGGACCCGGCCGCCGCCGCGGTCGACGAAGGAGCCCGGTTCCCCCTGTGCCGCCCCGAGCCACTGCGCGAGCTGTTCGGTTCGGCGGGATTGACCCGGGTCAGGGTGGGGCAGGTCGAGGTGGACACCGTTTTCGCGGACTTCGATGACTTCTGGCGCCCGTTCCTCGGTGGTCAGGGTCCCGCCCCCGGGTACTGCGCGAGCCTGCCCGAGGACCATCGGGCCGCCCTGCGGGAGAGTCTTCGCGCCACGACCCCGCGGAACGCCTCCGGTGCCGTCCTCCTGTGCGCGCGGGCGTGGACGGTCCGCGGTCACCGGCCGTGAATCGGAGTCATTTCAGCCAGGTTGGAAGAAGGCGAGCATTCTCCGGCTGGCGTCCGGCGACATCAGGATTTCCTGCATGCGTGTGGACATCCGGGCGGCAGCGCTGGTGCGGTCGAACATCTCGCGTTCGTATTCTCTGACGGCGGCGGGAAAGTCGTCCGGGTGCGTGGCCAGCGCGAGACCGAGCACCGCGCCGTCGAGCAGCGCCATGTTGGCGCCCTCTCCCACCGGCGGCATCAGGTGCGCGGCATCGCCGACCAACGTGACGTCTTGCGCCGACGGCCACGTCAGGCCGGCAGGGAGAGTGGTGATCGACCGCGGCACGACCGTGTCGTCGCACGCCGCGATCAGCGCGGTGAACCGTGAGTCCCAACCGGGGAGCAGGTCGATCAGCCGCGCCCGGGCGGCGGCCGGGTCATCGAACGGGATCCCGCAGGTAGCGAACCAGTCTTCACCGGTGTTATAGAAGCTGAGGCCGATGCGAACGCGGCCGTCGCCGTTGCGTTGCGCCGCCAGGGAAAGTCCGTTGCCGAGCACCCAGTAGTTGCCGCGCCCGACCATCGCCGCGAGGTCGGGGTGCGTGCGGTCGATGTCCGGAATGCCGACCTCCACGACGTTCTGCCCGATATGAGCCGGGCGGGCGTCGGTGAGCAGCGCGCGGACCCGGGACTGCGCGCCGTCCGCGCCGACCAGCAGGTCATACGTCGCGCTGCTCCCGTCGGCGAAGTGAAGGCGGCCGTTGTCGGCGGATTCGTACGCGTGCCCCCAGCGCACCACGTCTTGAGGGAGGGAATCCAGCAGCAGGTTGCGCAGATCGGCGCGGTCGACCTCGGGTCTCTCGAGCGGGGCGTCGTCGGGCGTGTCCTCCTGGAGCAGCAAGGTGCCGTCCGGCTCCAGAAGGCGCATGTCCTGTCCTTCGCCGCGGGCGATCGCGTCGAACTGGTCGATCAGGCCGGCCTCGCGCAGCGCTCGCTGCCCGGAATGTATGTCGAGCATGCCGCCCTGGCCACGCGCGCCGCGCGAGAGCTCACGTTCGTACACGACGGCGTCGACGCCGTTCACCTGCAACACCCTGGCGAGGGTCAGGCCGCCCAGTCCGGTTCCGACAATGGTGATGGTCACAGTCGCCCCCTTCGATACACCGATTCGTCGTGCGAGCCGCGATCCGGCTGGCGGACGCGGACGGGCTGGCGGCGGTGTCGGTTCGCAAGGTTGCCGCCGCACTGGACGTCGGGCCGATGCGGTTGTACGGCTACATCACCACCAAGGACGAGTTGCTCGACCTGATGGTCGATTCGGTCTACGCCGAGGTGCGGCCGGCCGGAGACGGCTGGCGAGAGGTCTTGCGGTCCCTTGCTGAAACCACCAGACAGGCTGCTCACCAGCACGAATGGCTTGCCGACCTGATCGGCGGGCGCCCCCAGCTCGGGCCGCATGCGTTGGCAAGAGGGGAAGCCGTGGTGGCCGCGATGGGCGGCGTCGACGTGGACGCCATCATGCCGGTGGTTGACGCGGTCAATGCGTACGTGATCGGCGCGGTGCGCCGGGAAATCACCGAACAGCGCGCCGAGCGGGCCAGCGGGATGGACAAGACGCAGTGGCAGACCGCCTTCGGGCCTTACCTCGAGCGGACCTTCGCTTCTGGCCGATTCCCCGCGCTGTCCACGGTCATTCGCGACGGCGTCCACCTGGACGCCGACCAAACCTTCCGCATCGGACTCGACTTCCTCCTCGACGGCATTCAAGCCCGCATCTCGAGCTGACGCGGGACCCGTGTCACACCCATTTCGAGTGTGAGGCCAGCCATCCCCTTGCCACCGACTGTTTGTCGATATATCGTCGAAGACATAATTGATGCGAACAGTCGTAGGAGGCTGACATGGAACACATTCAACGAGAGCACGACCACGGGCGCGGCAGGCGCAGGCCCGGACGCGAGGGGCGCGATCGTCGTCGCGACGGATTCGGCCCCGGATTCGGTCCTGGTATGGCCTTCGGGCCCGGCCACGGTCCCGGCGGTCAGCGGCTCGGCCGTGGGCGCGGGCGCGGTGGACGCGGGCGGCGCGGCGACGTGCGCGCCGCGGTGCTGCTGCTCCTCGCCGAGGGGCCGATGCACGGCTACGAACTGATCCAGCGGATCGTCGAGCGCAGCAACGGCGTGTGGCGGCCGAGCCCCGGCTCGATCTACCCGGCGCTCGCACAGCTCGAGGACGAGGGCCTGGTGTTGATCGAGAAGGTGGCAGGCCGCAAGACCGCGCGCCTGACCGAAACGGGCGTCGCGTACGTGGAGGAGAACAAGGCAGACCTGGGGAACCCGTGGGACGAGGTCAGCGCCGGGGTGGGCCAGGAGGCGCAGGACCTGCGCGGACTGATCGGACAGCTGATGGGTGCGGCCGGCCAGGTCGCCGCGGTCGGGACCCCGGACCAGATCCGCAAGGCGGGCGAGGTGCTCACCGAGTCCCGCCGGGCGCTGTATCGGATTCTCGCCGATGATCCGAACCCGACGGCCACCACCCCGGCTTCGGACGAGACCGAGTCCGAGCCCGACGAGTGATCGGTGACCGAACCCCAACCGGACCGTGCTGAAATCGTGACCGCCCGGTGGTCCCGGGGCCGCGGCCACCGCGCGCATGATGTGGATCGTGAACCGGATCGATACGAGGGCGTCAGGGGTGGGAGCGGGTCGCAGGGTCGTCGCGATCATCTCGCTGACGTGCGCCGCCGCCGTCCTCCCGCTCTCGTCCGCTGACGCCCAATCCAGCACGACCCAGGGCGCCGGGTCGATCTCCGAGGTCCCCGAGAATCGCGGGCCTGTGCAGGCGACCCATGACGACGCGGCCGCCTTCGCCCGAGAGCATCCCGGCACGACCCCGCCCGGATCGAACGACTTTTCCTGCAAGCCATCCGGCGCGCATCCGCGTCCGGTGATCCTCGCGCACGGCACCGACGCCAACGCCTACTCCGACTGGTCCGCGATATCGCCCGCGCTCAAGGCGGCCGGGTACTGCGTCTTCGCCCTCAACTACGGGGGCAGGCCCGGCGGGGACTCGTTCGGGACCGAGGACATGCGGATCAGTGGTCAACAGACCGCGGACTTCGTGCAGCGGGTGCGCGCAGCAACAGGAGCCGAGAAAGTCGACCTGGTCGGCTTCTCCCAGGGTGCGACGGTGACGAGATACTTCGTCAACCGGCTCGGTGGGGCCGCGGCGGTCGAGCGGTGGGTCGGGGTGGCGTCGCCGTCGTACGGCGGGATCTTTTACGGGCTGGCTCCGGTCGTCGACGGAATCCCTGGCGGGGCCGAGGCCATCGAGGCCGTGCTCGGACAGGCCGTCGGCCAACAGATCCAGGGTTCACCATTCCTGGACGCGCTGAACGAGCCCGCCGACACCGTCCCGGGCGTGAGTTACACCACCATCGGCACCCAGTACGACGAGATGATCCAGCCCGCGTCGAATGTCGCCCTGCGCGGCCGGGGCGCGACGAACGTCACCATCCAGGCGCTGTGCCCGGAAGACCGGACCGGACACATGAACATGGTCTACGACCCGTTCACCATCGGCCTCGTGCTCCGTGCGCTCGATCCCGGTGCCCCGGAACCGGTCTGCGCCCCGGTGGCGCTGGGGACCGGGATCCCCGAGATGATGTACGAGAGCAACTTCGGTGGCGGCAGCAGCGACGGCAGTTGACCCGGTCGTGCGTGCCGCGGCGTCTCAGCCGGCGGGCAGCACCTCGCCCATCACGCGCAGCGTGTTGCCGCCCATGATCGCCCGGATCTCGTCGTCGCTGCGGCCGCGGTCGCGCAGCTCCTGGGTGATCACCGCGATCTCGCTGGTGTCCCAGGCGACCGTGGTCGCTCCGTCGTAGTCACTGCCCAGCGCCGCCGTCGCGAGGCCGCCGACCTCGATCACGTGCTCGATCGCGTCGACTACGGCGGCCGGGGTCAGCTCGCACACGGCCGCGTCCCAGTAGCCGATACCGACCACGCCGCCGGTGGCCGCCACCCCGCGGATCTCGTCATCGGTGAGGTTGCGGTTGACGTTGCAGGTGGCCTGCACGCCGCCGTGGCTCGCGACGAGGGGCCGCGTCGCACGCTCGAGCATCTCCTTGATTGCCGGGTGGCTGGCGTGGGCGATGTCGACGATGATGCCGCGCCGCTCCATCTCCGCGAAGACCGTCCGTCCGAGATCGGTCAGGCCGCCCTTGGCCTCACCGTGCATCGAGCCGGCCGCCTCGTTGTCGAAGAAGTGGGTGAAACCCGCCATCCGCATGCCTGCGTCGTAGAGCGCGTCGAGGTTCTCGGCCTTGCCCTCGAGGTTCTGCAGACCCTCGACCGAGAACAGGGCGCCGGTCACGTTCTGTCCCGCCGCGCGGTCCGCGAGCAGCGCCGCGAGCTCCTCTCGCGTCTTCACGAACCGGAGCTGACCGTCCGAATCCGCTGCCGCGTTCTCGAGCTTCTCCGCGTGATAGAGCGATCGCTGGAGAAGCGAGCCCCAGGTCCGCGGCGGCTGCAGCTGGGCGATCGTGAGGAGCTCGATGTTGTCGGTCTCGTCCGAGTTGGCGTCGTAGTTCTGGCCCTTCGGCGACTTGGAGACGGACGAGAAGACCTGCAATGCCACGTTGCCGTCCTGGAGGCGAGGCAGGTCCATGTGGCCCCGGCCGGAACGCTTGAGGAGGTCGCGATCCCACATCAGGGTGTCCGAGTGCATGTCCGCGATCTGCAGGCTGTCGTGGAGGCTCCGCGTCTGCGCGGTCACCTCAGGAAGATCGGCGGGCACCACCTTGTTCATGCTCCGCTCGATGGCGCCCGGCGCGATGGTGAAGAAACCGACGAGTGCCACGACGATCAGGACCAGGGAACCGAGCAGGACACGACGGGGCCACTTGCGCTTCGGGGACGACATGCCGCGAATCCTAAGGTGCGCGAACCAGTTTTGATCGAGTGTTGTGGGAACCCGAACGGATGCCGAGATCGGCCACGGTGGTTCCCGCCACTGTGACCTCCATCTGAGTTGGAACTTCACGGTCGGCGCACCGAAGTTCGGCACTCGGATTGCGCCAGGGCCCAGTCAATACCCCTTCGGGTGCGGTGTACATCACCGCGGCCGGAGTGTTTCTCGTGGTCGTGGAGCGCGCGGGTGTCATGGGGGACCCGCGGGCTTCCCTAGACTGTTCGTGACGTCGGACCAGACATGACGAGAACCGTGGGAGCAGATTCGTGAGTATTCAGCCCGTTCGCCTGTTCGGCGATCCCGTTCTGCGAACCCGCGCGGACGAGTTGGTCGACTTCGACCGGGAACTGCACAAGCTCGTCGCGGACCTCGAGGACACCATGGACGATGAGGGCGGGGCAGGTATCGCGGCACCTCAGATCGGCGTGAGCCTGCGGGTGTTCGCCTACAACTGCGGGGGCGCCGCGGGACACCTGATCAACCCGACCGTTCGCGTGATCGGTGACGAGGTCCAGACCGGGGTCGAGGGATGCCTGTCGATTCCGGGCGTGCGCGCCGAGTGCACCAGGGCGATGAACGCCGTCGCCACGGGCTTCTCGAAGTACGGCGAGCCGATCACGATCGACGGCACCGGGATCCTGGCCAGGTGTTTCCAGCATGAAACCGATCATCTCGACGGGGTCCTGTTCCTGGACCGGCTGGACCAGGAGGCCAGGAAGGACGCCATGCGCACCATCCGTCAGTCGCAGTGGTTCGGTACCCCGGAGCCGGCGCAGGCCGGTCCGTTCGGCAGGACGGTGCGCTGACATGCGGATCGTCTTTGCCGGTACCCCCGAGCCCGCCGTGCCGTCATTGGCACGGCTGCTGAAGTCCTCCCGGCACGAGGTGGTCGCGGTCGTGACCAGGCCGGACGCCGTCGCCGGTCGGGGCAGGAAGGTCGCCCGATCGCCGATCGGGCAGCTCGCAGACGAGCACGGCATCGAGGTGCTCACGCCGGCGCGAGCCTCCGACCCGCAGTTCCTGGATCGGCTGCGCGCACTCGAGCCGGACTGCTGCCCGGTGGTCGCCTACGGCGCGCTGCTGCCGCGACCGGTGCTCGACGTGCCGCGGCACGGTTGGGTGAACCTGCACTTCTCCCTGCTGCCCGCGTGGCGCGGAGCCGCGCCCGTGCAGGCGGCGATCGCCGCGGGCGACGACATGACCGGCGCGAGCGCCTTCCTGTTGGAAGAGGGTCTCGACACCGGGCCGGTGTTCGGGGTGATGACCGAGCGAATCCGCGACACCGACACCGCGGGCGAGTTGCTCGGCCGCCTCGCGGAGGGCGGCGCGGTGCTGCTCGAGTCCGTGCTCGACGGCATCGAGGACGGCGCGACGACGCCGGTGCCCCAGCCGACCGAGGGCGTGTCGCACGCGCCGAAGGTGACCGTCGAATCGGCCCGGATTCGGTGGGATCAGCCTGCGCAGGCGGTCGATCGGCTGGTCCGGTCGGTAACCCCAGCGCCCGGTGCGTGGACGCAGGTGGGGGAGCTGCGGCTCAAGGTCGGTCCGGTGCAGGTCACCGACGAGACCCTGGAGCCGGGACAATTCCTGGTCCGCAAGGACGGCTGCTATGTCGGAACCGCGACGACCGCGGTCCGGCTGAGTCAGGTTCAGCCACAAGGTAAGAAGGCCATGGCGGCCGCCGATTGGGCGCGGGGAGCGCGCCTCGAACCCGAGGTGCGTGCACTGTGACCGAATCCCGTAGGCCCGCACGAGGAAAGCGCGATCAGTCGCGCGGCGGCGACAAGCAGGGCGCGAAGGGCGGCCCGAACACCCGGCCGCGCCAGGCAGGCAGGCCCGACCCGTCCGCGAGCGGGGTCGATCGGCCCCGGGTCGCGGCCCGCGACGTGCTGCGCGCGGTGCGCGAGCGCGACGCCTACGCAAACCTGGTGCTGCCCGGTCTGCTTCGCGACCGGAAGATGGACGGCCGGGACGCGGCCCTGGCGACCGAGCTCGCCTACGGGGCCTGCCGCGCGCAGGGCCTGCTCGACGCCGTCATCGCCAGCGGCGCGGGACGGCCGATCGACGAGATCGACGGACCTCTGCTCGATGTGTTGCGCCTTGGCACCTACCAGCTGCTGCGCACCCGGGTCGCCCCGCACGCGGCGGTGGCCACCTCGGTGGACCTGGTCCGCAGCGAATTCGGTGGCGGCAAGGCAGGTTTCGTGAACGCGGTGCTGCGCCGGGTGGCCGAGAAGAGCGAGGAGCAGTGGGTGTCCGAGCTGGCGCCCGATGCGAGCTCGGACCCGGTGGGACACCTGGCCTTCGAGTACGCGCATCCGGTCTGGATCGCGCAGGCGTTCGCCGATGCGCTCGGCCCTGACGCGGGCGAGATCGAGCGGGTGCTGGCGGCGGACGACGCCCGGCCGTCGGTGCATCTGGTGGCGCGACCGGGGGAGATCTCGGCGGAGGAGCTCGCCCTGGTGACCGGGGGCGAGATCGGCCCCTACTCGCCGTACGCGGTGCACCTCGACGGCGGCGACCCCGGCCAGCTCGACGCGGTCCGCGAGGGCCTCGCGGGTGTGCAGGACGAGGGCAGCCAGCTCGTGGCCAGGGCGCTGGCGCTGGCGCCGCTGCTCGGTGCCGACGGTGGACGCTGGCTCGATCTGTGCGCTGGACCGGGCGGCAAGGCGGCGCTGCTCGGCGCCCTCGCCGATATCGAGGGCGCGCGGCTGGATGCCGTCGAGCCGGCCGAGCACCGGGCGGACCTGGTCCGCAAGACGACCAAGGGCCTGCCGGTGGACGTACACGTCGCGGACGGTCGGGAACCCGGCCTCGCACCCGGATTCGACCGGGTGCTGGTGGACGCGCCGTGCACCGGCCTCGGCGCGCTGCGGCGTCGCCCCGAGGCGCGCTGGCGCCGTCAGCCCACCGATGTGGCGGCCCTGGTCAAGCTGCAGCGCGAGCTCCTGGCGTCGGCGATCTCGCTGGTCCGGCCCGGTGGGGTCGTCCTGTACTCGACGTGTTCCCCGCACCTGTCGGAGACCGTCGGCGTGGTCGCCGACGCGGTCCGTAGGCACGGCGTCGTGGCGCTGGACACCAGGGAACTGGTGCCGGGCGTGCCCGAGCTGGGTGACGGTCCCGGTGTGCAGCTGTGGCCGCACCGGCACGGCACCGACGCGATGTTCATGGCGGCGCTGCGCAAGCCGGAGTAACCGGACCGGTCAGCAGCAGTTCGGGTCGAGCACGAGGCGCAGCGCCTCGAGCGAGTCGGCGCGGGCGCGGTAGTAGACGTTCATGCCGCGCCTCGTCGACTCGACCATGCCCGCCTTCTTCAGCTGGGCGAGGTGGTGGCTGGCCGTGGACTCGGTCAGCTCGATCGCCGCGGCGAGGTCGCAGGTGCAGGCCTCGCCGTCGGGGTTGGTGAGCAGGATCGACATCAGCTTGATCCGGGTCGGGTCGGCGAGCGCCTTGAGTCGCAGCGCCACGTGCAGCGCGGCCTCGTCCGTCATCGGGCCCGCCGCCACCGGGGCGCAGCAGATCGGTGCGGACACATCCAGCAATGGCAGGGCCTTGGGCATGCCGTCCATCATGCCAGTCTGTTGACATATGTCAAAAAGGTGCCATAGTTGGCGGTATCTAATTCGATATATGTCTCACTGGAGGTTCTCATGTCCCGAGTACAGCTCGCCCTCAACGTCGACGACCTGACCGAATCGGTCGCGTTCTACTCGAAGTTGTTCAACACCGAACCGGCCAAGCTGCGCGAGGGCTACGCGAACTTCGCCATCGCCGAGCCGCCGCTGAAGCTGGTGCTGCTGCAGAACCCAGGCAAGGGCGGCAGCATCAATCACCTTGGCGTGGAGGTGGAATCGAGCGAGGTGGTGCACGAGGAGATCGCCCGGCTGACCGGCGAGGGCTTGTTCACCGACGAGGAGATCGGCACCACCTGTTGCTTCGCGACCCAGGACAAGGTGTGGGTCACCGGCCCCGCGGGCGAGAAGTGGGAGGTGTACACGGTGCTCGCCGACAGCGAGACCTTCGGCACCGGACCGTCCTCGCTCGAGTTGGCCGCGAGCGCGGCACCCGCTGGCGGAGTGTGCTGCGCCTCGACGTCGGCGGAGGAAGCCGCGCCCGCGCAGGGCTCCTGCTGCTGAACCGGCCCGGCCGGGTCAGGACACCGGGGCCGGCGCTCCATCCGCGTGGATGGAACGCCGGCTCAGCAGCGCCGCGGCGAGGAAGCACAGCGCGCCGAGGAAGGTGCCCAGGTTCGCCCAGAACAGGCTGAGGAGGTCGCCGGTCGTGGGAAGCGCGTACGCGCCGACCGCCGACAGCCCGAAGAAGACCGAGCCGAGCATGTTGAGCCAGGTGCCGTGCCAGGTGCGGGCGTGGGTGTCCCACAGGGTGTGGCGATCCCTGGTGGCCACGACGGCGAGTCCGCTGGAAACCAGGAAGCAGATCGATCCGAAGGCATCTGGGCGCCAGCCGTCCGACAGGTGCGCATCGGCATCCATGACCGTGAGCAGGGCCTCCGTCGTGCTCACGTTGAAGCAGAGCGTGCCTGCGAACTGGATGGCGGCGGCCCACCAGTCCGCCCGGTCGGCGGGGTTCGTGCCGCGCCGAGGCGGCTGCCTGCCGCTGAGGACGAGCTGGATCAGGGCGGCGAGGGTGAAGAAGATGGCGCCGACGAAGAACGTGAGGTTGGTGGCCACCACGCCGACCGCCTCGGCGTACTGCGGTACCGCCCCGACGGCGAAGAAGATCGATCCGATGGCGAATCCCCACGCCTCGCGCCGGAGGCGGATGATGCGGTCGCGCGTCACCGTTCGAGCGTAACTGCCCATACGTCCAAGCCCGGGGATGCTGGCGGGTGCAATCTGAACTCATGCACACCTGGGAAGACGTCGTCGACATCGCGGAGCGCCTGCCGGAGGTCGAGGTGTCCACCTCGTACAACACCCCCGCGCTCAAGGTCGGCGGCAAGGGGTTCGCGCGGCTGCGCAGCGAGGCCGAGGGCGGGCTGATGCTGCTGTGCGCACTGGAGGAGAAGGAGGCGTTGCTGGCCTCCGGCGACCCCGCGTTCTTCACGACGCCGCATTACGACGGCTACGGCGCGATCCTGGTCGACCTAGAACGGGTGGATCGGCAACAGCTGATCGAACTCGTGGCCGAGGCCTGGCGGATCAGGGCGCCCGCGAGGTTGCGCAAGCGCCACGTCGAAGAGGCTTCGCGCACCAACTAAGCTGGCGACTTGTGGCTCACCCGATGATCGCTCCGTCCATTCTTTCCGCAGACTTCGCCCGGCTCGCCGAGGAGGCCGCCGCCGTGGCCGGTTCCGACTGGCTGCACGTCGATGTCATGGATGCGCACTTCGTGCCGAACCTGACGCTCGGGCTCCCGGTCGTGCAGAGCCTGCTCAAGGCGACCGACATCCCGCTCGACTGCCACCTGATGATCGACAACCCCGGCCGCTGGGCGCCGCCGTACGCGGAGGCGGGCGCACACAACGTCACCTTCCACGCCGAGGCCACCGACGATCCGATCGCGGTCGCGCGCGACATCAGGGCGGCGGGCGCGAAGGCGGGCCTCAGCGTCAAGCCCGGCACCCCGATCGAGCCCTACCTGGAGATCCTCAAGGAGTTCGACACCCTGCTCGTGATGAGCGTCGAGCCCGGCTTCGGCGGGCAGTCCTTCATGGCCGAGGTGCTGAGCAAGGCGCGCGCGGTGCGCAAGCTGGTCGATTCGGGTGAGCTGACCCTGCTGGTCGAGATCGACGGCGGGATCAACACCGACACCGTCGAGGCGGCCGCGGAGGCGGGCGTCGACTGCTTCGTCGCCGGCTCGGCCGTCTACGGGGCTTCGGACCCGGCGGAGGCCGTTCGCGCGCTGCGCGCGCAGGCCGCGTCGGCCTCGCCGCACCTGACCCTGGCCCACTAACGTGCCCGGTCCCCGTCGCGCCCCCGGGTCGGAGCCGACAGAGTCCGAGTCGGCGGCATTGCGGCTCGCCGTCGATGCCGCCGAGCGGGTGCGCGGGACCACCAGCCCCAATCCGCCGGTCGGCGCCGTGATCCTCGACGAGAGCGGCGCGGTCGTCGGCGTCGGGGCGACCAGCCCGGTCGGCGGACCGCACGCCGAGGTGATGGCGCTGCGCGCCGCGGGCAGCCGGGCCAGGGGCGGCACCGCGGTGGTCACCCTCGAGCCCTGCAACCACCAGGGCCGGACCGGCCCCTGCGCGCTCGCCCTGATCGAGGCCGGGGTGTCCCGGGTGCTCTTCGCGGTGGACGATCCCCATCCGCAGGCCGCGGGCGGCGCGCAGACCCTGCGTTCGGCGGGGATCGACGTGCTGCCCGGTTTCGGTGCCCACGACGTCGAACTCGGGCCGCTGCGCGCCTGGCTGCACCGCCAGCGCACCGGACGATCCCATGTCACCTGGAAGTTCGCCGCGAGCCTCGACGGACGCAGCGCGGCGGCCGACGGCACCAGCCAGTGGATCACCGGCCCCGAGGCGAGGGCGCGGGTACACCGGGAGCGCGCCAAGCTTGACGCCATCGTGGTCGGCACCGGCACCGTCCTCGCCGACGACCCGTGGCTGACCGCCCGCAATCCGGACGGCAGCCTCGCCGATCACCAGCCGGTGCGAGTGGTGGTGGGGGAGCGCGAGATCCCGGCCTCGGCCCGGGTGCTCGACGACGCGGCGCCGACCCTGGTGCTGCGGACCCGTGACCCCCGCGAGGTGGTCGAGGCGCTGGCCGATCTGCCCGATGTCCTGCTCGAGGGCGGACCCCGTCTGGCCGGCGCGTTCCTCGAGGCGGGATTGGTGGACCGGATCCTGGCGTTCCTCTCACCGGTACTGCTCGGCGCGGGGGCGGCCGCCGTAGAGGATGCTGGGGTCACGAACATCGCGCAGGCGCTCCGGTTCCACCGGGAGTCCGTCGAGACGCTCGGGCCGGATCTGCTGCTGAGCCTGACGCCCGGCGACCGCGGCGTGCGAGCCGAGGACGAGAATGAACAGAACAGCACCAACAACTGAGGAGCGGACTGAAGTGTTCACCGGGATCGTCGAAGAACTGGGTGAGATCGTCGCCAAGGAGGACCTGGCCGATGCCGCCCGCTTCACCGTGCGTGGCGCGCTGGTGACCTCCGATGCCGGGCACGGCGACTCGATCGCGGTCAACGGCGTCTGCCTGACCGTGGTGGAGGTGCTCGGCGGCGACTCCTTCACCGCCGATGTGATGGCGGAGACGCTGAACCGCTCCAGCCTCGGCGCGCTGGACGTCGGCAGTCGGGTGAACCTGGAGCGGGCCGCGGCGCTGAACAGCCGCCTCGGTGGCCACCTGGTGCAGGGACACGTCGACGCCACCGGATCCGTCATCAGCCGGTCGCCGTCGGAGAACTGGGAGGTCGTCCGGATCTCGCTGCCCGACACGATCGCCCGCTACGTGGTGGAGAAGGGCTCGATCACCGTCGACGGCGTCTCGCTGACCGTGTCTGCCCTCGGTCGCGACGGGGACGGCGGCGAGTTCTTCGAGATCTCGCTGATCCCCACCACCCTCGAGATGACCACCCTCGGCGGTGCCGCCCCCGGTACCCCGGTGAACCTGGAGGTGGACGTGATCGCGAAGTACGTCGAGCGTCTGCAGACCGCCGGCCGGTAGCCGAATTTCGGGCCCGAGGAGTCGGGGTCGTACTGTTGAGGTGCACTTACGGGTGCACGGAGAGCTATTCATGACTTTGATGGAGCGCACCACGTGACCAGGTTCGACAGTATCGAGCGCGCAGTCGCCGATATCGCCGCAGGCAAGGCCGTCGTCGTCGTCGATGACGAGGACCGCGAGAACGAGGGCGACCTCATCTTCGCCGCCGAGAAGGCGACCCCGGAGCTGGTGGCCTTCATGGTCCGCTACACCTCCGGTTACCTCTGCGTCCCGCTCGACGGTGACGACTGCGACCGACTCGGCCTGCCGCCGATGTTCTCCAGCAACCAGGACAAGCACGGCACCGCGTACACGGTGACGGTCGACGCCAAGGAAGGCATCGGCACCGGCATCTCGGCCTCCGACCGCGCCGCCACGATGCGCCTGCTCGCCGACCCGAACTCGGGCGCGAGCGATTTCACCCGCCCCGGCCACGTGGTGCCGCTGCGCGCCAAGGAGGGCGGCGTGCTGCGCAGGCCAGGCCACACCGAGGCGGCCGTCGACCTGGCCCGGATGGCTGACCTGCGTCCCGCGGGCGTCATCTGCGAGATCGTCAGCCAGAAGGACGAGGGCCACATGGCCCAGACCGACGAGCTCCGGGTCTTCGCCGACGATCACAACCTGGCCATGATCTCGATCGCGGATCTCATCGCCTGGCGTCGCAAGCACGAGAAGCACGTGGTGCGGATCGCCGAGGCGCGGATCCCGACCAACCACGGCGAGTTCAAGGCCGTCGGCTACCAGAGCATCTACGACGAGGTCGAGCACGTGGCCCTCGTGCGCGGCGACCTGGCCGGTCCGGACGGCGACGGCAGCGACGTGCTGGTCCGCGTGCACTCGGAGTGCCTGACCGGAGACGTGTTCGGTTCGCTGCGGTGCGACTGCGGCCCGCAGCTCGACGCGGCGCTCGACATGGTCGCCCAGGAGGGCCGAGGCGTAGTCCTGTACATGCGCGGTCACGAGGGCCGGGGCATCGGCCTGATGCACAAGCTGCAGGCGTACCAGCTGCAGGACGCGGGATCCGACACCGTCGACGCGAACCTGGAACTCGGGCTGCCCGCGGATGCCCGCGACTACGGCATCGGCGCGCAGATCCTCGTCGATCTCGGCATCTC
Source organism: Rhodococcus sp. PvR099 (assembly GCF_017833315.1). Classification (NCBI taxonomy): domain Bacteria; kingdom Bacillati; phylum Actinomycetota; class Actinomycetes; order Mycobacteriales; family Nocardiaceae; genus Rhodococcus; species Rhodococcus sp. PvR099. The sequence continues at coordinate 811,378 of NZ_JAFIBV010000001.1, forward strand.
GTCCATGCGGCTGCTGACGAACAACCCGGCCAAGCGGGTCGGGCTGGACGGCTACGGCCTGCAGATCACCGAGCGGGTGCCGATGCCGTTGCGCGCCAACGCCGAGAACCTCACCTACCTGCGCACCAAGCGGGACCGGATGGGTCACGACCTGATCGGTCTCGACGACTTCGAGAGCGGGGGCGCGGTATGAGCGGCGAGGGGCTGCCACAGCTCCAGCTCGACGAGGCGAAGGACCTCAAGCTCGCGATCGTGGCCGGGCAGTGGCACGCCGAGATCTCCGAGGCCCTCGTCGCGGGCGCGCAGCGGGTGGCCGAGCAGGCCCAGCTCGAGGACGTCACGCTCGTCCGCGTCGCCGGCGCCATCGAGCTGCCGGTGGTGGCGCAGGCGCTGGCCCGCACCCACGACGCGGTGGTCGCGCTCGGTGTCGTGATCCGTGGCGGCACCCCGCATTTCGAGTACGTCTGCGACGCCGTCACCGCCGGCCTCACCCGGGTCTCCCTCGACGAGAGCACCCCGGTCGGCAACGGGGTGCTCACCACCGACACCGAACAGCAGGCCAGGGACCGCTCCGGACTCCCCGGCTCCGTCGAGGACAAGGGCGGTCAGGCCTGTGCCGCCGCGCTCGACACCGCGGTGACGCTCCGTCACCTGCGTCAGCCCTGGACCGAGCAGTCGTTCCGATGAGCGCGTGGGAGATGGACGTACGGTCCAAGCGGTCCGCCCGCTACGCGATGGCGGTCGCGGCTGTGTTCGTGCTGGTGTTCGTCGTGCTCGCGGTGCTGCTGCGCAGCTCGGCGACAGGCGTGTACTTCCGGCTGATCGATCAGCTCGCGATGGTCGGCATCGGCGGGATCCTCGCCGGCGGCGCGCTGCTGCTGACCCGCCCGCGGCTACGCGCCAACGCCAGTGGAGTCTCGGTGCGCAACGCGTTCACCGAGCGGTTCGTAGAGTGGGATCTGGTGCGCGGCCTGACCTTCCCGGACGGGGCGGCCTGGGCGCGGATCGAGCTGCCCGACGACGAGTACATCCCGGCCATGGCGATCCAGGCGAACGACCGTGAGTACGCCGTGAACGCGGTCAGGAAGTTCCGCGAACTCGAATCGAAATACGCGCAGGCGGACGCCGAATAGATCTGCCAGGCGCCCCGCTCGACCACCACGGCCCGACGTGCCAAGAGCGCGTCGGGCCGTTCTCGTATCCGAAAAGGTGTGTCCCATCCCACGTCCGGATCGGCCCGAGTTCACGCGGCTGTGACCTTTTGGTGCGTACCAGCCCACTAGTGTGGATCGAGTCAAGTACGTCGAATTCGAGACCGCTCGGATCGGGTGCCCGACTCAATTGCATTGGAGGTCCAGTGGAAATCCTCCTCGTCCTCGCATGCGGCCCGATCATCATGGCCGCCATCTACGTCGCGATCAGCGCGGTCTACTTCGTCGAGCTCCGTCGGCTCGACCGCGCCCGCGCCGCCGTGACCGCCGCGTCCCAGCCGTCCGGTTGTCAGCCGTCCCAGCGGCTGGCCGACCTCCGTCGGGCCGACGGTCGCCGCGCCCCCGCGGGGCGTGGCAACCATCCGCACGCACCGAGTCGGCGGAAATTGGTCTCCACCTCCGCGTAAGTCGCTGCGCCCCTGGCACTTCGGCTACCCGACGACGTCGCCGGTCACCGCGCCCTCCCGGCGCGGGTCCGCGCCGCCGATCCAGCCCTCGTCGTGACGCCCCAGCACGCTCAGCCCACTCGATTGCGGTTCCGTCGAAACCTGGTGGCCCATCTCGGTCAACGCCCGCACCAGTGGGTCCGTGGCGCCATTGTCGGCGGCCTCGATGTTGGGGTGCTCGCCGCCGACGTTCGTTTTCGGTGTGTTCGCCGCGCCGAAATCGACCATGGACACGGCCTGTTGCGGGTCGAGTTCCCAGTCGAGCATGCCGACCAGCGTCTTGACCACGAACTGGATGATCACGGAGCCGCCGGGGGACCCCACGGCCAGCAGCACCTCGCCGCGGTGCCCGTTGCCCCGCTCGAACACCAGGGTCGGGGCCATCGAACTGCGCGGCCGCTTTCCCGGCTCCACCCGGTTGGCGAGCGGCGAACCGTCCGGCGCGGTCGGCTGCGCGGAGAAGTCGGTCAGCTGATTGTTGAGCAGGAAGCCGTCGACCATGTGGAAGGAGCCGAACGCCGACTCGATGGTGGTGGTCATCGCCGCGACGTTGCCGTACCGGTCGGCCACGGTGATCTGACTGGTGCCGTGGTCGTTGCCCGGCTGCGTACCCATGGCGACCGGGCCGAAGTCGCCGGGCTGGGCGGTGCCCATGCTCCGGCGCGGGTCGATCAGCGCCGAGCGGCCCCGCAGGTAGTCCGGATCGATCAGGGTGTCGGGGGAGTTGCCAGGCAGCGGCACGAAGTCCGAGTCGGCGACGTACTTGTCCCGGTCCGCGTAGGCCAGTCGTTCCGCCTCGGCGATCAGGTGCACGCCCGTGGCGTCGGGTTCGCCGCCGTCCGCGTCGAGTGCGGTCGGCGGGTACGCCGACAGGTCGAAGTTGCTCAGGATCCCCAGCGTGGCGGCCACCGCGGTGCCGCCGGACGACGGGCTCGGCATCCCGCAGACCTCGCGCCCTCGGTAGTCCGTACACAACGCGGTGCGCTTCTTGGCCTGATATCCGGCGAGGTCCGCGGTGGTCATCGCGCCGGGTGTGCGACCTCCGCTCGGGTCATCGGTCGCCGCCACGATCGCCTCGGCGATGGGCCCCACGTAGAACGCGTCGGCCCCCTCCGCGGCGATCGCCCCCAACGTCTTCGCCATCGCCGGATTCGTCAACACGGTGCCCTCCGGCTTCGGTGACCCGTCCGGATTGAGGAAGTACGTCTGCGCATCCTCGTCGACGGCCAGGTCCCTGGCCGAGCCCGCGATCGAGCTCGCCATCCGGGGACTGATCTCGACCCCGTTGTCCGCGAGTGCGATCGCAGGCTCGAACAGGGTGTCCCATGGCTGCTTTCCGTGTTCGCGATGGCTCATCTCCAGCATGCGCAGCACCCCGGGAATGCCGATCGAGCGGCCGCTCGCCCGCGCCGAGGGTGTCGGCTCGGTCCGGTTGGCGTCGTCGATGAAACGCAGGTAGTTCTCGGTGGCGGCCATCGGCGCGGTCTCACGTCCGTCGTAGGCGTCGACGGTCCCGGTCGCCGCGTCGTGGTACAGCAGGAAGGCCCCGCCGCCGATGCCCGACGATTGCGGCTCGACCAGACCGAGCACGGCCTGCGCCGCGATCAGCGCGTCCGCCGCGGTGCCGCCGTCGTCGAGTACCCGGCAAGCGGCCTCGGTGGCGACGGGGTTCGCGGTGGACACCGCGAACGTGGCCGTCGTGACGGGGGTCATCCCGGCGCGGTATCCGGTGGCGATCTCGGGATGAGTGGACAGGTTCGCACTGGTGGGCGGCTGGGTCAGGGGTGCGGCGGCGATGGGCGTGCCGTTCGCCGCGATGGTGCACGGGCCGGCCGCACCGTCGTCGGTGGCGGAGCATCCGACCGCCAGCGTCAGTGTCAGGACCGTCGCGGTCGCCGCGGCGAGACGCATCGCATCGCCTGTGCTCACACCGATCACCCCAGAACGAGTGGCCTACGTGCCCCGGCTTCCGACGCTAGCAGGCGAAGGGGCCCTCGGTGCGGCTGTCCGGGGTGGTCGGTGGGGACGACTAGCCTGGTGTTGTGCCCGATCCAGCCACCTATCGCCCCGCCCCGGGAACCATTCCGGTGGCGCCAGGCGTCTACAAGTTTCGCGATCCTCACGGCCGGGTCATCTACGTCGGTAAGGCGAAGAGCCTGCGGAGCCGGTTGAGCTCCTATTTCGCGGACGTCGCGTCCCTGCATCCGCGCACCCGGCAGATGGTCACCACCGCGGGCAGCGTGGAGTGGACCGTGGTCGGCACCGAGGTCGAGGCGCTGCAGCTCGAGTACAACTGGATCAAGGAGTTCGATCCACGCTTCAACGTTCGCTACCGGGACGACAAGACCTATCCGGTCCTGGCGGTGACCCTGAACGAGGAGTACCCGCGACTGTTCGTGTACCGCGGTCCGCGCCGCAAGGGGGTGCGGTACTTCGGTCCGTACGCGCACGCCTGGGCGATCCGCGAGACGCTCGATCTGCTGCTCCGGGTGTTCCCGGCCCGCACCTGCTCGGCGGGTGTGTTCAAGCGGCACAACCAGATCGGCAGGCCCTGCCTGCTCGGCTACATCGACAAGTGCTCGGCCCCGTGTATCGGCCGGGTCAGCGCCGACGAGCACAGGCGCATCGCCCTGGACTTCTGCGACTTCCTTTCCGGGCGCACAGACAAACTGGTCCGCGAGCTCGAGGCGAAGATGCTGCGCGCCTCCGACGACCTGGACTTCGAGAGCGCGGCGCGGCTGCGCGACGATCTGGGGGCGCTGCGCAAGGCGCTGGAGAAGCAGGCCGTGGTGCTCGGCGACGGGACCGACGCCGACGTGGTGGCCTTCGCGGCCGACGAGCTCGAGGCCGCGGTCCAGGTGTTCCACGTCCGGGGCGGCCGGGTGCGCGGTCAGCGCGGCTGGGTGGTCGAGCGCTCCGGGGAGAGTGGATCCGAAGACCTGGTCGAACAGTTCCTGACCCAGTTCTACGGCGAACAGGCCGCGATGACCGATCAGCCCGGGCTGACCGCGGACAAGACGACGGTGGTGCCGCGCGAGGTGTTGGTGCCGGAGTTGCCGCCGAACGCCGAGGAACTCCAGGTCTGGCTCAGCGGCCTGCGGGGATCGGCGGTGACCCTGCGGGTGCCGCAGCGCGGCGACAAGAAGGCCCTCGCCGAAACCGTGCAGCGCAACGCCAAGGAGTCGCTGGCGCAGCACAAGCTCCGCAGGGCGGGCGATCTCACCTCGAGATCGGCGGCGCTGCAAGGGATTCAGGAAGCGCTCGATCTCGATCAGGCGCCGCTGCGGATCGAGTGCGTGGACATCAGTCACGTCCAGGGCACCGACGTGGTCGCCTCGTTGGTGGTCTTCGAGGACGGCCTGCCCCGCAAGTCCGACTACCGGCACTACTCGATCAAAGAGGCTGCGGGGGACGGGCGTTCGGACGACGTGGCCAGCATCGCCGAGGTCACGCGTCGACGTTTCCTGCGGCACGCGGCGGACGTGGCAGGTACGGACGCCGCCGGCCATGCGGACGCGGGCGACGGGGGAGACCCGGCGCCCGAAGCGGCACTCGACCCGCAGACCGGTAGGCCGCGGCGGTTCGCCTATCCGCCGAACCTGTACGTCGTCGACGGTGGCGCGCCACAGGTCGCGGCGGCGGCGGCCGTCCTGGATGAGTTGGGGATCACCGATGTCGCCGTCGTCGGCCTCGCGAAGCGGCTCGAGGAGGTCTGGGTGCCGGGCGACGAGGACCCGGTGATCCTGCCGCGCACCAGTGAATCGCTGTACCTGCTGCAGCGGGTGCGCGACGAGGCACACCGATTCGCGATCACCTTCCATCGGAGCAAGCGTTCGCGTCGGATGACGGCCTCGGCGCTCGACTCCGTCCGCGGGCTCGGCGAGGCCAGGCGCACCGCGCTGGTCACCCATTTCGGGTCGGTGGCCAAGCTCAAGCAGGCGACCGTGGAGGAGATCATCGAGGTGCCCGGGATCGGGGTCACCACCGCGAAGGCGGTGCTGGTCGCGCTCGGGGCCGAACCCGATCCGGCACAAGCCGCGACATCAATGGGCGCGGATGACCCGGTGGTGGACGCCGCGGTGGGGGATGATGGTCCCAGCGTGACCGCCACGACGGCGGGTGAGGGTGAGTTCGGGGGCTCCGACCAGCACGGAAACGGACTGAGGAGGGCGGGAGTCGAGTGAGTGACGTGACGGGGCAGGGGGAGTCGGACATGGAGGTGGCGTTGGTCACCGGCCTGTCCGGCGCCGGAATGAGTACCGCGGCGAACGTGCTCGAGGATCTCGGTTGGTACGTCGCGGACAATCTGCCGCCCGAACTGATCTCCCGGATGGTCGACCTCGGCCTCGAACCCGGATCGCGTATCCCCAAGCTCGCCGTCGTGATCGATGTCCGGAGTCGCCGGTTCACCGGCGACCTCGTCTCGGTCATCAAAGAGGTGGAATCGAAGGCGACGCGGACCCGGGTGCTGTTCCTGGAGGCGACCGATCAGGTGCTGGTCCGACGGTTCGAGCAGGTCCGGCGCAGCCACCCGCTGCAGCAGGACGGCGTCGACGGCACCCTGATCGAGGGGATCGAGGCCGAACGGGTGCAGCTCGCGCCGGTCAAGGCCGACGCGGACCTGGTGATCGACACCTCGTCGCTGTCGGTGCACGAGCTGCGGCAGAAGATCGAGTCCGCGTTCGGCGGCGAGACGACCGGGGCGATCGCGATCACCGTGCAGTCCTTCGGTTTCAAATACGGGCTGCCGATGGATGCTGATCTCGTGTGCGACGTGCGGTTCCTGCCGAACCCGCACTGGATTCCGGAACTGCGCGAACACACCGGGCGGGATGCGGCGGTGAGCGACTACGTCCTCTCTCAGGACGGCGCAAGGGACTACCTGGACACCTACCGGCATTTGTTGGAGTTGACGACCAACGGATACCGTCGGGAAGGCAAGCGTTACATGACAATTGCGGTGGGGTGCACCGGCGGGAAGCATCGGAGTGTGGCAATGACTGAGGCCCTTGCGGGCATGTTGGAGCGGGAGCAGGGTGTGACCGTCAAGGTCGTGCACCGGGACCTGGGGCGCGAATGACGTCCGACTCCTTCGCGGAGGTTCCCGCCGGCCCCACGATCGTTGCCCTCGGCGGCGGTCACGGTCTCTACGCCACTCTCGGTGCAGCGAGGCGAGTGAGCTCCGACGTCACCGCGGTCGTGACGGTCGCAGACGACGGCGGCTCCTCGGGTCGGCTGCGGTCCGAACTCGGCGTGATCCCGCCCGGCGACCTTCGGATGGCGCTGGCCGCTTTGGCGGCGGACACACCCGAGGTGCGGACCTGGACGGCGACGCTGCAGCACCGCTTCGGCGGCACCGGCGCGCTCGCGGGTCACTCGGTCGGCAACCTCATCCTGGCCGGGCTCAGCGAGGTGATGGGCGGCACCGTCGCCGCCCTCGACGAGATGGGCCGGGTGCTCGGCATCCACGGTCGCGTGCTGCCGATGTCGCCGATCGCGCTCGACATCGAGGCCGACGTGGTGGGTCTGGAGAGCGACCCGCGGGTCAGTCGGTGCATCCGCGGGCAGGTGGCCGTCGCCACCACTCCGGGGAAGGTGCGCCGTGTGCGGTTGCTGCCGCCGGATCCACCTGCCTGCCCCGAGTCGGTCGCCGCCATCGAGCGGGCCGACCTGGTGCTTCTCGGTCCCGGCTCCTGGTTCTCCAGTGTCATCCCGCACGTGCTGGTGCCCGAGCTGGTGCAGGCCCTGATGGAGACCAGGGCGCGCAAGACGCTGATCCTGAACCTGGTGGCCGAGCCGGGCGAGACGACGGGGTTCTCGGCGGAGCGCCATCTGCACGTACTGTCCCAGCATGCGCCCGAGCTGACGGTCGACGACATCATCGTCGACTCGGCGTCGGTGCCGGAGGGCAGCGAGCGCGACTATCTTCACCGGGCCGCCCAGCTCCTGGGGGCCGAACTGACCTACGCCGACGTTGCGGACAACGGCGGTGCGACACACCACGCGGGCAAGCTCGCCGCGGTCCTCGACCGCCTCGCGGTGCCGAAGGAACGCCAGACAACCCCCGGAAGGGAGACCACTTCGTGGCAATGACAGCGGAGGTCAAGGACGAGCTGAGCCGGCTTGCGGTGACCCAGGTCTCCGCCCGCAAGGCCGAGGTCTCGTCCCTGCTTCGGTTCGCGGGCGGGCTGCACATCGTCGGTGGGCGCGTGGTGGTCGAGGCGGAGGTGGACCTCGGCAACACCGCGCGCCGGCTCCGCCGCGAGATCTTCGACCTGTACGGCTACTCCTCCGACGTGCACGTGCTCGGCGCGGGCGGGCTGCGCAAGAGCTCCCGCTACATCGTGCGGGTGGCCAAGGAGGGCGAGGCCCTCGCACGCCAGACGGGTCTGCTGGACCTGCGTGGCCGTCCGGTGCGTGGGCTGCCCGCCCAGGTCGTCGGCGGCAGCGTCGTCGACTCGGAGGCGGCGTGGCGGGGTGCGTTCCTCGCGCACGGCTCGCTGACCGAGCCCGGTCGTTCCTCGGCACTGGAGATCAGCTGCCCTGGCCCGGAGGCGGCGCTCGCACTGGTCGGCGCGGCCCGCAGGCTCGGTGTGGCGGCCAAGGCCAGGGAGGTCCGTGGCACGGATCGGGTCGTGGTGCGCGACGGCGAGGCGATCGGCGCGCTGCTCACCCGGATGGGCGCCCAGGACACGAGGCTGACCTGGGAGGAGCGCCGGATGCGCCGGGAGGTCCGGGCAACGGCGAACCGGCTGGCGAACTTCGACGATGCGAACCTGCGGCGGTCGGCGCGGGCCGCGGTCGCCGCGGCGGCGCGGGTCGAGCGGGCCCTGGAGATCCTCGGCGACGACGTGCCCGATCATCTCGCCGCCGCGGGCAGCCTGCGGGTGCAGCACCGGCAGGCCTCGCTGGAGGAGCTCGGCCAGCTGGCCGATCCGCCGATGACGAAGGACGCGGTCGCGGGCCGGATCCGTCGCCTGCTGTCGATGGCGGACCGCAAGGCGAAGGACACGGGGATCCCGGACACGGAGTCCGCGGTGACCGCCGACCTGCTGGACGAGGCGTAGCGCAGCGGAGCCGACCATCGGCACTGAGGCGTAGCGCGGCGGAGCCGGCCATGTATTGAGCCTCACCTCGGGTGCAGTGGGTGATCCATCCCACTGGGCCACCTGTCTTTGCGTCCCGCGCGGAGCACTAGTGTGGGGCACACATCTGATCGATGAACACTGAGAATGGTCAAAGGAGCGAATTGTGACTGTCCGGGTAGGCGTGAACGGCTTCGGTCGTATCGGACGTAACTTCTTCAGGGCGGTCGATGCGCAGAAGGCGCTCGGCACCACCGACATCGAGATCGTGGCGGTCAACGACCTGACCGACAACGCGACCCTCGCCCACCTGCTCAAGTACGACTCGATCCTGGGCCGTCTGCCGTACGACGTCTCCCTCGACGGCGACGACACCATCGTCGTCGGCGACCAGCGGATCAAGGCGCTTGCGCACCGCGGCCCGCTGGACGAGCTGCCCTGGGGCGACCTGGGCGTCGACGTGGTCGTCGAGTCCACCGGCATCTTCACCGATGCGGCCAAGGCCAAGGGTCACCTCGAGGCCGGCGCCAAGAAGGTCATCATCTCCGCGCCCGCCAAGGGCGAGGACATCACCATCGTGATGGGCGTCAACGACGACAAGTACGACGGCAGCCAGAACATCATCTCCAACGCCTCGTGCACCACCAACTGCCTCGGCCCGATCGCCAAGGTCCTCGATGACGAGTTCGGCATCGTCAAGGGCCTGATGACGACGATCCACGCGTACACCCAGGACCAGAACCTGCAGGACGCCCCGCACAGCGATCTGCGTCGCGCCCGCGCGGCCGCCCTGAACATCGTTCCCACCGGCACCGGTGCGGCCAAGGCCATCGGCCTGGTCCTCCCGCAGCTGCTCGGCAAGCTCGACGGCTACGCGCTGCGGGTTCCGATCCCCACCGGCTCGGTCACCGACCTCACCGCGAACCTGCGCAAGTCGGCCACCGCCGACGAGATCAACGCCGCGATGAAGGCCGCCGCCGAGGGCCCCCTCAAGGGCATCCTCAAGTACACCGACGCGCCGATCGTGTCCTCGGACATCGTCACCGACCCGCACTCGTCGATCTTCGACTCGGGCCTGACCAAGGTGATCGACGACCAGGTCAAGATCGTCTCCTGGTACGACAACGAGTGGGGCTACTCCAACCGTCTGGCGGACCTCATCGGTCTCGTCGCGAAGTCCCTGTAGATCCACGTGGCTGTTCAGACACTGAAGGATCTGCTGGACGCCGGGGTCGCGGGCCGCACCGTGCTGGTGCGCTCGGACCTCAACGTCCCGCTGGACAACGGCACGATCACCGACCCGGGCCGCATCATCGCGTCCGCACCGACGATCCGCACGCTGGCCGAGGCAGGCGCCAAGGTCATCGTGATGGCGCACCTGGGCCGCCCCAAGGGCGAGCCCGACGCGGCGCTGTCGCTGGCACCGGTCGCGGCCCGGCTCGGCGAGGAGCTCGGACGCAACGTGCAGCTGGCAGGCGATGTCGTCGGACAGGATGCGCTGGCCCGTTCCGAGGGACTCACCGACGGCGACGTGCTCCTGCTGGAGAACATCCGCTTCGATCCCCGTGAGACCAGCAAGGACGACGCCGAGCGGGAATCCCTCGCCAAGGCGCTCGTGGAGCTGGTCGACGGCGACGGCGCGTTCGTCTCCGACGGATTCGGTGTGGTGCACCGCAAGCAGGCGTCGGTTTACGACGTGGCGAAGCTGCTGCCGCACTACGCGGGCGCCCTGGTCGCGACCGAGGTCGAGGTGCTGCAGAAGCTGACCGAGGACTCCGAGCGGCCCTACGCGGTGGTGCTCGGCGGCTCGAAGGTCTCCGACAAGCTGGCCGTGATCGAGGCGTTGGCCACCAAGGCCGACACCCTGGTCATCGGCGGCGGCATGTTCTACACCTTCCTCGCCGCGCAGGGGGTGTCCGTCGGTAACTCGCTGTGCGAGGAGTCGATGATCGACACCTGCAAGTCGCTGCTCGAGCGGTACGCCGACGTCATCCACATCCCGCAGGACGTGGTGATCGCCGACTCGTTCTCCGCCGACGCGGAGTCGAAGACGGTGTCGGTGCTCGAGATCCCGGACGGCTGGATGGGCCTGGACATCGGACCGGAGTCGGTGGAGCGCTTCGCGGCGATCCTGTCCGGCGCCAAGACGGTGTTCTGGAACGGGCCGATGGGCGTGTTCGAGTTCGAGAAGTTCTCGGCAGGCACCAAGGGTGTCGCCGAGGCGATCATCGGGGCCACCGGCAAGGGCGCGTTCAGCGTCGTCGGCGGCGGCGATTCCGCGGCCGCGGTGCGGCTGCTCGGCCTGCCCGAGGACGGCTTCTCGCACATCTCGACCGGCGGCGGCGCCTCCCTGGAGTACCTCGAGGGCAAGTCCCTTCCTGGCATCGAAGCGCTGGAGGGCTGAGCGATGGCACGTAAGCCGCTCATCGCGGGCAACTGGAAGATGAACCTCAACCACTTCGAGGCCATCGCCCTGGTGCAGAAGATCGCGTTCTCGCTGCCCGCGAAGTACTTCGACAAGGTCGACGTGACGGTGATCCCGCCGTTCACGGACATCCGCAGCGTGCAGACGCTGGTCGAGGGCGACAAGCTCCTGCTCACCTACGGTGCGCAGGATGTCTCCGCGCACGATTCCGGCGCCTACACCGGCGAGATCAGCGGTGCCATGCTGGCCAAGCTGGGCTGCACCTTCGCGGTGGTGGGCCACTCGGAGCGTCGCACCCTGCACGGGGAGTCGAACGAGACGGTGCTCGCCAAGACCAAGGCGGCGCTGAAGAACGGCCTGACCCCCATCGTGTGCATCGGTGAGGGACTGGAGATCCGCGAGGCAGGCAACCAGGTGGAGTACAACCTGGAGCAGCTGCGTGGATCCCTCGCCGGGCTGTCCGCGGACGAGATCGCCAAGGTCGTCGTCGCGTACGAGCCGGTGTGGGCCATCGGCACCGGCCGGGTCGCGACTCCGGCGGATGCGCAGGAGGTCTGCAAGGCGGTTCGCGGTGAGCTCGCGACGCTGGCGTCGGCCGAGGTCGCGGCGGGCGTTCGCGTCCTCTACGGCGGCTCGGTGAACGCGAAGAACGTCGGCGAGATCGTCGGCCAGTCGGACGTGGACGGTGCCCTCGTCGGCGGCGCCTCGCTCAAGGCTGACGAGTTCGCGACGCTCTCGGCGATCGCTGCGGGCGGTCCGCTGCCGTGATCTGACGGTCGCAGAACGAACGCCGGTGGGCGCGTGGTCTTCGGATCGCGCGCCCATCGGCGTTTTATGTGTCGAGAGGTAACATGTAGTTGTCGTCGACTAGAGGAGCGTCCGGTGAAGTTCGAGGAGATCCCCGCGGTCAAGAAGATCGGGGTCCAGGTGTTGAAGGCGCATCAGTGGGTCTACGAGCGCACGAACGGCCGGATCGGCCACCGGATCCTCGGGGTGCCGTGCCTGCTGCTGGACACCGTCGGGGCGAAGACCGGGCAGGCGCGGGTCAACAGCCTCACCTATGTGCAGGACGGTCGGGACTACGTGGTGGTGGCCTCCAACGGCGGCGCACCGCGATCGCCCGGCTGGTACTTCAACCTGCGGGCACGTCCGGACGCCTCGGTCCGGGTCGGCACCACCACCGTGCCGGTCACCGCCCGCCTGATCGGGCCGGAGGACGCGGACTACGCGCGGCTGTTCGCGGCGGCCGACGCGAACAACGGCGGCCGCTACAGCGGCTACCAGCGGCACACCGACCGCCCGATCCCGCTGGTCGTGCTCACCCCGCGATAGCGGAACGCGGAACGCCGGTGGGCGCGTGGCTTCGGGCCGCGCGCCCACCGGCGTTCCGCGAGGGTCACATCAGCGGAGCAGCTTGGCCTTCAGCTTGCCGATGGTGGCCTGATCCAGGCCGAGGCCGTCGGTCAGGTACTTGTCGACGGTGCCGTAATCCGCCTTGACCTGGTCCAGGCCGGCCTGCAGGAAGCTCGACTCGACGGTGACCAGTGGGATGAAGTTGACGTATGCGTCACCGAATGCGCGCTTGAGGCCCTCGGTGTTCTTGGCGATCGAGTCCTTGGCGTACTCGTTGGTCAGCAGGTAGTCGTCCATGATCGTCTGGCTCGACACGCCCGCGATGCCGAGCAGCAGGGCCGAGGTCCAGCCGGTGCGGTCCTTGCCCGCGGTGCAGTGGAAGACCTGGCCGCCGTCGGTGTTCGCCATGTCGGTGAGGAGTTCGTTGAACTTCGACCGCTCGACCGAACCGGTGACGAAGGCGCGGTTCATGTCCTGCATCATCGTCCGGGCGTCCTCGGGGGACTTGATCTTCCCGAGCATCTCGTTGATGTTGCCGGAGAGGATCGGGATGCGCTTGTAGGTGACGCCTGCGGGCAGCACGTCCTGCTTCTGGGCGACCTCGTCGTCGGCGCGGAGGTCGTAGACGGTGGAGAGATTCAGTCCGGTCAGCGTCGCCATGTCGGCGTCGTTCGGGACGATCGCGTTGGCGCGGTAGAACACGCCCTTGTTGACGTTCTTGCCGTGCGCTCCCGGGTACCCGGCTCCGGTGCCTGCGACATCGCGGAAGTTGTCGATGCTGGCGAGCCGCGGTGCGTCCGGCGCGGTCTGGCCGGCGCCGACGCTACCGAGGCCGGCGGACCCGGAGTTGAGCAGTTCGGCGAGCGCCGGGGGAAGGATCGGGTCGGCCTGCGCGAGCCCGGCGCCGCTGAAACCGGCGAGCAGCACTCCGCTCGTCACCAGCAGAGACCCCGCGATCCTGGAACCGTGTCGAGACATGAAGAACCTTCCCATCGGATTTGTGGTCTGTCGGGAGGCGAAGGTAGTCACGTGGGCGCTCCGCTGTCTCGAATGACGGCCGTTCCTCCCGCTCAGCGGTCACAATTCGTGTTGGACGGCTCACAATCCGGTCCGATACGAGTCCATGGCGGGCCGAACGGTAGGCTTGGGCGACTTGTGGCCGTATCCGTCAGCGAAGGCGTGGAGATTACATGGAACTGTTCCTGGACATCCTGCTGGTGATCACCAGCCTGCTGCTGATCCTGCTGGTGCTGCTGCACCGTGGTAAGGGCGGCGGCCTGTCCAGCCTGTTCGGCGGCGGCGTGCAGTCCAGCCTGTCCGGTTCCACGGTCGTCGAGAAGAACCTCGACCGGCTCACCGTGTTCACGGCCATCATCTGGCTGATCGCGATCCTCGGTATCGGTCTCCAGATCAAGTACAGCTGACGACACCACCGTATCTGGGCGTCCTGATCCTGCCGGGACGGGGCTGAGCACCGATACTGGTTCCATGAACCCGTTGCCCGTGCACGAGGGTCCGCGTCCCCACCACCCGGCCGAGCCTCCGCGGGAGGCCACCGAACCGCTGCGCGAGGACATCCGGCTGCTCGGCGGGATTCTCGGCGAGATCATCCGCGAGCAGGCGGGCGACGAGGTCTTCGAGCTGGTCGAGCGCGCCCGGGTCGAGTCGTTCCGGGTGCGCCGATCGGAGATCGATCGCGCCGAACTGGCCGCCCTGTTCTCGAGCGTCGATGTCGGCGTCGCGATCCCGGTCATCCGCGCCTTCAGCCACTTCGCCCTCCTGGCGAACCTCGCGGAAGACCTGCATCGCGAGCGGCGCCGGGCGGTCCACGTCCGGGCGGGCGAGCCGCCACAGGACAGCAGCCTCGCCGCGACATACCGGAAACTCGATGCGGCGCAACTCGATCCGGCGACCGTGTCCCATGAGCTCGAGGGCGCGTCGGTGGTGCCGGTGATCACCGCGCACCCGACCGAGACCCGCCGCCGGACGGTCTTCGAAACCCAGCACCGGATCACCGAGCTGATGCGATTCCGCGAGCGCACGGAGCTGGACCCGGGCGAACTGGCGGGAGTCGACCGCGACCTGCACCGGCAGATCCTCACCCTGTGGCAGACGGCCCTGATCCGGCTCTCGCGGTTGCGGATCCAGGACGAGATCGAGGTGGGTCTGCGGTACTACGACGCGGCCCTGTTCGAGGTGGTTCCGAAAATCAATGCCCAGCTGCGCGCGGAACTCCGGCGACGGTGGCCGGAGGCGAACCTGCTGGCCGAGCCGATGCTCACCCTCGGATCCTGGATCGGCGGCGACCGCGACGGGAATCCCTTCGTGACGGCGGACGTGGTGCGCCGGGCGACCCGGCGGGCCGCGGCCACCGCGCTCGAACACCATCTCGGTGAGCTCGAGCTGCTCGAGCGGGAACTGTCCATGTCGGATCGGCTCGTCGACTCCTCGGCGGCGTTGCGGGCCCTCGCTGACGCATCGGGCGACGACTCGCCGTTCCGGTCGGACGAGTCGTATCGGCGTGCGCTGCGCGGGATCCGGGGGCGGCTCACGGCGACCGCGGTCCGCATCCTCGGCGGGGCCGAGGTCGCGCTGTCGAGGTCCGCGCTTCACCAGGCGGGCCTGGAGCCGTTCGGCACGGCGGCGGAGCTGCTCGCCGAGCTCGACGTGATCGACGCCTCGCTGCGCGGGCACGGCGACGAGCTGGTGGCCGAGGATCGGCTCGCGACGATGCGTGAGTCGGTGCAGGCGTTCGGGTTCCACCTGTCCGGGCTGGACATGCGGCAGAACTCGGAGGTGCACGAGCAGGTGGTCGCGGAGCTGTTCGCATGGGCGGGTGTGCATCCGGACTATCGGTCGCTGTCCGAGCAGGAGCGGGTCGCGTTGTTGACGGCCGAGCTCGGGATGCGGCGGCCGCTGGTGGGTCCCGGGGCCAAGTTCGGCGAGTTGACCACCTCCGAGCTGGCGATCCTGGCCGCGGGGGCGGAGGCCGTCAAGAGCATCGGGACGGGGGCGATCCCGAACTACATCATCAGCATGTGCACCTCCGTCAGCGACATGCTGGAGGCGGCAGTGCTGCTCAAGGAGGTAGGCCTGCTCGATCCGGGGGCGAACGGGTCCGCGCCGTCGTGCCCGGTCGGGATCGTCCCGCTGTTCGAGACCATCGAGGACCTGCAGGGCGGGGCGGCGACGCTGACCGCGGTGCTGGACGTGCCGGTGTACCGCGCGTTGCTGACCGCCCGCGGCGGCCGGCAGGAGGTGATGCTGGGGTACTCGGACTCGAACAAGGACGGCGGATACCTCGCGGCGAACTGGGCGCTGTACCGGGCCGAGCTCGACCTGGTGGACGCGGCGCGGTCGGCGGGAATTCGGCTGCGGCTCTTCCACGGTCGTGGCGGCACCGTCGGGCGTGGTGGGGGACCGAGCTACGAGGCGATCCTCGCGCAGCCCCCGGGCGCGGTGGCGGGGTCGCTGCGCATCACCGAGCAGGGCGAGGTGATCGCCGCGAAGTATGCCGAACCCCGACTGGCGCACCGCAATCTGGAGACCCTGCTCGCGGCGACGCTCGAGTCGACGCTGCTGGATGTGGAGGGGCTCGGCACGGACGCGGAACCGGCGTACTCGGTGCTGGACGAGCTGGCGGCGGCGGCCCGGGTCGCGTACAGCGACCTGGTGCACGACACGCCCGGGTTCGTGGAGTACTTCACCACCTCGACGCCGGTCGCCGAGATCGGCGCGCTGAACATCGGCAGTCGGCCGGCCTCGCGGAAGGCCACCAAGTCGATCGCGGACCTGCGGGCGATCCCGTGGGTGTTGTCCTGGAGCCAGTCCCGCGTGATGCTGCCGGGGTGGTACGGCACGGGGACGGCGTTCGAGGACTGGGTCGGCGGCGATCCGGCGCGCCTGGCGAGGCTCACGGAGCTGTATGAGCGGTGGCCGTTCTTCCGCACCGTCCTGTCGAACATGGCGATGGTGATGTCGAAGTCGGACATGGGCCTGGCGGCGCGGTACGCGGAGCTGGTGCCGGATGTGGCGTTGCGGGAGAGGGTGTTCGGCAAGATCACCGCCGAGCACGCGCGGACGATCGCGATGTACAAGGCGATCACCGGCAACGACGACCTGCTCGCCGACAACCCGGGACTGCGGAGGTCGGTGCACAACCGGTTCCCGTATCTGGAGCCCTTGAATCACCTGCAGGTGGAGTTGCTGCGCCGGTATCGTTCCGGCGACGACAGCGACCTGGTGCGGCGTGGCATCCAGCTGACGATGAACGGACTGGCCACGGCGCTGCGCAACAGCGGGTAGCGGATCGACCTTCGGGTGAGGGAGGGACGACCGCCGATGGTTACCATTGACATGACGGTCGAGGAAAACGACGCGCTCGATCTGCTGCGATGCGTGACTAGGAGGTCGTCGTTGGAGTGTGATGTTCCGCCCATACCGGTTCGGTTTGGGCGGTAGGTAGATCGGTCAGGGTGAACCGGTCGACAATCTCAATCATCGATGGCCACCGATTACGCAGTGCGGTAAGGGTTTCGAGTTGCTATCGGCGGTCGGGCCGTCCGTCCCGATTTGCTGTCGCGTCTACATTGACAGTGGCGCTTCTATGATGAGGCCACGTTCGAGTTGTGCACAGTGCATGATGCACCTATGGCCGCCAACGATCCCCTCAGTTGTCCGTCTCCCCGTCGGAAGACTCCCGACGAGCAGGCTGTGGACGTAATTCGGTGGGAGGAGAGCTGCGCACTGGTGGATCGACTTCGTGGTGATATCAGCGAAGGGTTTCCAAAATTGTCGCAGTTCACACGTGATTTACACCTGTTCATGCTGGTGCTCGAGCTTCACCTCGGGGACGAGTGGGTAGGCGCAAACGCTGACATTGCGACGAGCTCTCGGGACGTGAGGCCAGGTCCCGGAGGGAAGTACTTGCGGCGGAGTGGAGATCTCGATGTGCCCACATTGGCTGAGCATTACCAGCGATTGGGGGAGTTAGCACGGCGGCTATTTGAGTTTCGGAACGAGGACTTCTACGAGACATTGCGTGACAATCTTATGCATCGAGATCTCGAAGGTGCGGCGTTTGAGGCCGATGTCGTTCGTTGGCTCGTACGCTTGCCCGTGCTGATCGACTTGCGTCGCGAACGCGGTACTAAGGGTGACGACTACGACATCGATCTGTGGTTGCGTATTCCGGATCTGAAGTTGTCAATCGAGGTCAAGACACGAGCCGAGGATTGCCCCTACGCCAAGAATCGGCTGTTGAATACGTTGCGGCAGGCGCGCAAACAACTCCCCAAAGGTGGGATGGGTGCGATCTTCATGAAGCTGCCGACTTCCTGGTCCAGTGACCCTTCATATCTCGGTGAGGTCGACGGGGTCCTGGCCGGATTCTTCAGGAACACGACTCGAGTGCACGCAGTTGTGATGGTCTGGGACGACTTTACTTTTAGTGGCCCCGCTGGAAAGTCGTGGATGTGGGAACCCGGGCATGCGGTCTACCGATCACCAACAATTGACAGCGTAATCGATGAGATGTTGGGCCACTATGAGCGGATGTGGGCCCAACCAGTCGATCTTGCAGCTCCTCGCGCCCCTTTCTAGCGCGAGAGCCGCACCGACAGTCCGCTGTTTCGTCAGGGGTAGCGGCGGCGATGGTGGATGGAGATGTCGAGGAAGTCCTCGGTGCTGTTCTCGACGGCGCCTTCGATCAATCGTTTCTGGATGCACTGTTTGTTACCTGGCCTACTGAGGCGGTTTGAAACGAAACTCCAGGGTGGGACCTGGGGCCTAAGGGGCCCGGATCGAGGCAGCGAAATGGACAAGAAGGGTTCAACTTTCGGTTGACTGTATCCAGTTTCGGATTCGTCCAGCGAGCTGTAGTTTCGATTTGGCCGGTGTGATCGACGACGTACTGCGTCAACTATTTGGAGTAGGTCGATGGAGTGATGCGGTTTCCGGCAAGGATTCCGGTGAGAACATAGCGGTCTTCTCGCGCTCCGGTTGGGCGGTGCTTGGCGATCCAGGTCGCTTCGTTGAGTCGGAGGGTGCCTGTGGATGCCTTCTTGTCGGTGAGATCGAGTACGAGAAGTTGCCCGAAGGGTGCATTGGTGTTGCTGTATTCGGCCGCTTGCGCGAGATAGGTGCCTTCGATGTGTTCGCGGCTATTGTCAGTACTGTCCTTCTTGATCTCGATAAGGTACCTCAGTGACCCGAAATGGATCATCACGTCGGCGCGTCCCATCGCGAGGTCGACGGGCTCGACACGGACCACGTTGTGTAATGGGCCCGCTTGAAGCCATCCGTGAAAGTCTCGTTGAAGGTCGTCTTCTAAAGCCTGACGTTGGCCATTCTCGGGCTTCCGTCGGTAGTCGTACGGTGGGTCGCCCTTCTTTCCCTTGCCAAAGAGGGTAGTGCGCGTTAGGTCGCCACGGCTCTTTAGGAAGAGAAGAGTCTGCACGACCAGTGCGCTGAAGGTGTGCCGAACCTCACCGATAAAGTCGGGATGACCGCACAAGCTGGTCACTAACGAGTCCAATAGTGGAACGATTATCGGATCCGTCGCTCGCAGGCGCGCGATATCACTGTCGTGTGCGAGTCCTTCGATGGTCGCAAGGCGGGTGTCGTCGATATCGGCCGCAAGTCGTCGAGCAAAGTCCAGACCAGCCTGCCGGATGAGGTTCGGCGCCAATCGGTACAACCGGTCGTCTACGCTGGCCCCTCCGGGATCACCTTCGTCGCTGATCACGGTTGATTCATTCCGCTGCGAGTTCGTCTGCCGTGACTCGATTCGCGACAGGATGGTGGCCGCAGTGTCCGCGTCGAACAAGCGTTGTGGATGTGTCTCCGGGTTCCCGGCTGCGTGCCGCAGAATGTTGAGAAACGACTCCCTGCGGATCAGCGTGTCTTCCACCGCGGGTTCAATGAGCGCGGCTAACCCTGGAGTCGCAATGTCGGCTCCAAGGGGCTGCACCGTACGACTGGAGCGGTATGCGGCGAGTACCGCGTCTAGTGCTGACCATGGTGTCATCCATACGTCGGCGGTGAGTATCGATGATGCGGCTTGGAGCTGCAAGAGAAGCCCGTTCCACGCTAGCTCCACGGATCGGCGAGGTAAGAGCCAGGCCTGTTGATGAGTACCCCAGAGCCACGCGGCCCTGCGCTCTAACACCGTCTCCAACTTCTCGGCGGCTTCAGAAACCTGGGCGTAGTTGCCGGCCGCGAACGCGAGGATTGCATCACAGGCAGCGTGATACGCCGCGGCGTCGTCACGACACTCTTCCGCGGCTTCGGCAGCGGCGAACAACTGCCGTGCTTCGTTCAAGTGCGTACTTGACTCGGCAAGGGTCGCTGCTGCGAAGCTAGCTCGGAGCCGATCGCACCCCAGCTCAAACATTGCGTCGACGTCCGCGGCCTCATCGGTGGCTAGTTGCTTCAGTAGATTGCGCACCGCGGTGGCGACCGTGGTGTCGGTCTGAGCCCAGCAGTCCAAGGCCAAGCCGAGGATGCGGGGTAATCGTTCGAGGAAATCATCGGGACCATCGACCTTGAGTTCCTGGAGAACGCCCCATACGTGGTATGGGTGAACTGCTTTGGATACGGCGAGCCGTACGGCACCTTCTAGCCTGGCGGCGGCCAATAGTGGACCGCTCGAGATCGTCTCCTGGAGTCCGTCTAGTAGCGCCGCGTTGAGCATTTTCCCGAGAGATTCCGTGGCAGCGGAGCTGCCGAGAATTGTCTCGATGGACGATGAAAGCGCTAGGAGGCTCCTCTGCTGTGTGAAGCTTCGCGGGAAGAGCTCCACAACCCGCCGCCAGGTCGAATCGCCGGTATTGACGGCGTGCACCACCGCTTCGGCGATCAGTGGCGCCAACGGGCCAGCGGCGACGTCAACGATCTCATCCTGCACTTGCTCAGGATCGAGCCCGAGGGCATCGAAAGTCACCACGTCGATTCGAGTCTCAGAAAGCTGCGTCAGTCGCTCGGCCAACAAGGTCACGACGCAGGCCTCCTTCGGCATCGGGCAGGTCTGCCTACCATAGTGGTTTACCGTTAGTTGCTTCGATAATGTTTTCGTTTGGTAGTACGTCGTGAGCGAGCTCGGAGTCTGCCGTGGTTATCAACACCTGCAATTTGTGCTCGTGGGCATGTGTCTTTAGGGCATTGAGCAGGCTGCGGATGTCGATATCTTGCACCTCCTCGGACTTGGGGCTGTCGATGAGAAGGAGTCCAGGGTGAGTTGAAATCTGATGAGTGAACCCGATCCGCATCAATGCGACAACGACAGCGACTCGCATTCGTACGCGGGCACCCGCGTCCAGGCCGCTGAAACTCGTCTTGGCGCCACCGTTGCGCGTGATCTCAAGTTGTGCAGCGCGATTAATCGCGACGGACTCGAGTGACTCGACGCCGAACTGGCGTCCCAGCATAGTGATGTTCTCGTTAATGTCTGCAGATACCTTGGCGAAGGATGTCGTGTGATCCTCCTCGAGGACCTTGATTGCGGCACGCAGGATCTTCAGTGTCTGCTGTTCAGCCTGATCTTCGGGTGGTGACACCAGTTCGGGTAGAACGCTCAGTGCGCCCTCGAGCCGCATCACGCCGTCACGAGCTTGAGTCCTGGCCGGAAGGTGGTGTGCCCAATCCGCTTTGCGGAGTGTCGCTTCTGCCTGTTCGAGCTCGTGCGTCCGCTGGGCGAGTAGTGCTGTGGCCTCGTCAAACGCCGCCTTCGCGGCTTCCTCCGCCGCTTTGCTGGCAGAAAGGCGGCTCTCCGCCTCCTCGCTTATCGCCTGCGGAGTATCGTCGTCTCCCTCAACGGGGCGCGCGCACACAGCGCATGTGTGGGAAGCAGATTCATTTCGTCGACGCTCGTCGGCGATGTCCTGGTCGCACCTTGGACAGGCTTTTGGGTCGAGACCGTGGAACAGCAGGCGAGCAGTTGCACTCTCGTTGACATCATTGAGGAGTTTTGCGTCGCGTTGTCGTTGCGCGCGGGCACGTTGATATATCTGCATGCTGTCATTCCAGGCAGTTTGACTCCCGGCCACAGTCTCGGCCAATCGGACCGCCTCCGCAGCAGAGTCTGTGAGGCTGTGTTCCCCTTCAGTTGATTTCGCTGTGAGATCGGCGAGGGTTGCCTGCGCCTGTTCCAGCTGCTTGAGGAGTTCGGAACGTTCCTCGATGCGCGTCTGCTGGGCAGCTGTATTTGCCTCGCGTTGCCTGTTTTTACCTTTGGTGAGAAGCTGCTCGCTCGTCTTCAGCTTTGCCAGGACGGCTACTGCTGGCAGATCAAGAAAGACTTGAAGGAGTCGACCAGGGAGCCCGGCCATTAGTACGTCACCAATCAATGCCTTAGATCGCCCAGTTGGCAGATAGAGTGCGCGAAAGTATGCATTCCATCCATGTGTCTGTGTACTGACTTCCTTGTGAGCACTTACTAGGGGTTGCAGGTCCATCCAATCCATCATCAGAGAGGTGACCTGGTCGGCGTAGCTTTCCGAGTCTGCCGCTTGAAGCAACGCGGTAATGCCATGTGTCGGATCCGGTTCCCGGGTCGAACGCAGGGCGTCAATGTTGGGAGCGGCTAGAACGACGGCTTCGACGATCTTGCTTTCCCGAAGGGTGAGGCGGAACCCCATGGCTTGTCCAGCCACCGTGGCATCCACATCGATTTCGTGAAGCCAGTGCTGTACACCATCGAGGTCGTCCGGCGTGCCCCTCAGGCAAAAGGTGATCAAACCGAGGACGCTTGTCTTTCCCTTGAAGTTCGCCGCAACCAGTGCGGTAAGTCCGGCAGCGAAGTCCATGGTCGAATTGAAGGGGCCAGGAGCAACGGTGCCCGTCCGCACACCCGCGACCCGCAGCTTGTGGACACGCAGCGGCCGCGGGCGGGCTGGCGGAGTCGCCAGGGGAACGCCATGAGCGTTGAAAACTTCACGTACGTCAGAAGGCTCGACTTTGGCCTTGGCGGCGATGCGCTCCGCCAACTCGGATTCACGATTGGACATAGTCTTGATTCTTGTCATCGCTGCGGCCCGCGGCCAGTTGAAGTTCCTTGAGCCGAGCCCGTGCACGAACGGCGACGGACCCGATTCGTTCGCCGCGGGCAGCCTCCGCGTACTCCCGTTGAAGGTACTGGCGCTTCTTCAGCTGGTTTCCACCCTTTCCATCAGCGAGAGCTAACACGAGCGCCACACGGTCGACGTAGTAGGCAAAGGGCGGCGCCTGTTCAAGCACTTCTCTCGTGACACGGCGACCTTCTCGCAAAAGGTAGTAGTCATGCTGGCGTACTTGGTCGACAGTCCCGCGCCGACGGCGGATCACGAGACCGGCGCTGCGCAGGACAGCCAGCGCGTTGTCGAGTGGCTCGTAGGCGCCAAAATGGTGACGAAGCATCGGATAGCGGCGAACCTCAGGTTCTTCGGAGTCAAGAATAGAACCGGCCAGCTCAAGCAACGGCGTCTCGCCGCTCGATTCGAATTCGGTCAGCAGTTCGTTCGCGAGGTAATCAGGGTTCCGCAGCCAGAAGTCAAGCTTCTGCAACCGAAGTTCCGCTCGGACTACACCGACCGCGTCGACGAACTGGGGATCGGTGGCTTCCGCGGTGTTAAGCGGTTCACAAGCTCCGTCAATGAGGAGCAAGATCCGCACGGCGTCTTGCTCCCGGCTTGTGACGGGAGCGTCGTGTGAGTCCACGCCAGACTTATGATCCACCGCGGCAGCCTAACCGTGCGCGAGATCAAGCGGGGGGAGTGGGGAGTTCAAGTTGGCTCAGTGTTGAGGGCTGTCATGGTGTAACTCCGTAGCTGACCCAGCAGTGGAACCGATCGCGCCGACGCCGCGTCAAACTCCCCAACGGCCGCAACAGGCCGAGGAGGGAGTCCCGCGATGACCGACTGCTCAGGAGCGCAGGCAGCATGGCGTGGGGGAATCGACAAGCGGTCACGTAACCGCCCCGCGATCCGCAGCGGCTGCCGATCGGCGGCCGTGCCGCGCGAGGTATGGGGTGCCCCCGAAGTGCATCCGGTCCGTCCTCCCGTCGTGGAGGACGAACCGGATGAGAGCTGAGCGTCAGCTCGCGGGCAGGTTTGCCGCTGCGGCCTTGTCGAGCATCCAGATGGTCGACTCGGAGCCGATGGCACCGGCCGACGGGATGTCCACGGGGCGGGCGCCGGTCAGCGCCGCGCTCACGGCCTCGGCCTTGTCCGCGCCCGCGACCAGCAGCCACACGCGCTTGGCCCGCCGCACGGCCGGAAGCGTCAGGGTGACCCGCTGCGCCGGCGGCTTGGGGGAGTCGGTGACCCCCACGACGAACCGCTTGTCCTCGCGGACGGCATCGGTGTCCGGGAACAGCGAGTTGATGTGGCCCTCGCCGCCCATGCCGAGCAGGTGGACGTCGAACTCGGGGATCGAGTTCGACCCGGCGTGCGCGCTGAGCAGATGGCTGTAGGCGACGGCCGCGGCATCGGGGTCGCCCGCGTACAGCCCGTCGCCGTAGGGCATCGGATGCAGGCGGGCAGGCGTCACCGGCACGTGGTCGAGCAGCGCCTCGTGCGCCTGGACCTCGTTGCGGTCCGGATCTCCCCGGGGCAGGAATCGTTCATCGCCCCAGTAGAAGTCGACCTTGGACCAGTCGACGGCGCCCGGATTCTCCCGGACCTTGCGCAGCAGCCCGATCCCGTTCCCGCCGCCGGTGAGCACCACCGCGGCCTCGCCGCGCTCGGCCTGCGCGGCGACGATCACGTCGACGAACTGGGCGGCCGCGGCCGTCACCAGCTCATCGGAGTCGGCGTAGGTCTGCACGCTCACGTTGTCACTCATAGTTCACCTTCGTCAGCCCGGAGAGCGCCGCGTGGTAGATCTCGTCCGGGTCGAGGCGGCGCAGCTCCTCGGCCAGGCAGTCGCGGGTCTCTCGACGAGCAAGCGAGACAAGTGAGTCCGGTGCTCCGAGTCGGCTCAGGGTCGCGGTCTTGCCGGTCTGCGGCCTGCTGAGCGTCACCGACCCGGTCTCGCGCTCCAGCACGACCCTCAGCTCGCCTGCCACCCGTCGGACCGGCCCGTCGATGCGGCTGGCCAGCCACCCGGCGATCATGTCGACGGCGGGTTCCTCGGCGAGGCCGGACACCGTCGCGGAGACGATCCGCTCGTACGGCGGTTGGTCGAGCGCGGAGGTGAGCAGCGCCCGCCAGTAGGTGATGCGACTCCACGCGAGGTCGGTGTCGCCGGCGGTGTACGACTGCAGCCGCGACTTGATGGTGGCCAGCGGGTCCCGCGCCCCGGTCGCATCCGTGATGCGGCGGATCGCCAACCGCCCCACCGGATCCAGCGCGGGGAACGGCGGGCTCTTGTCGGGCCACCACGCCACCACCGGGGTGTCGGGGAGAAGGAAGGGCACGACCACGCTGCTCTCGTGGTCGGCGAGCTCACCGTGGAGCCGCAGCACCACGACCTCCGACGCGCCCGCGTCGCCGCCGACCCGGATCTGCGCGTCGAGCCGCGTCTCGGCCGACCGGTCGCCGCGCGCGACCACGATCACCCGACAGGGATGCTCGCGACTCGCCTCGTTGGCCGCGTCGATGACGTCCTCGGCGTTCTCGCTGTCCAGGGTGCAGACGACGAGCGTCAGCACCCGACCGAGGGTCACCGCACCGCCGGTCTCGCGGACCTCGACGAGCTTCTTGTTGATCTTCTCGGTGGTCGTCGAGGGGATGTCGATGATCACTGGAGCGCCTCCACGATTGTCACGGCCTTCTCCATTCACGTCCGGTGCGACGGAGCATCTCCTGCGCCGACTCCGGACCCCAGGTGCCGGCCTCGTACGGTTCGGGCTTGCCGGACTCGGCCCAGTGCTCGAGCACCGGGTCGAGGATCTTCCAGGACAGCTCGACCTCGGCGTTGACGGGGAACAGCGACGGCTCGCCGAGCAACACGTCGAGGATCAGGCGCTCGTAGGCCTCGGGGGAGGACTCGGTGAACGCCTGGCCGTAGCTGAAGTCCATGTTGACGTCGCGGACCTCCATGGAGGACCCGGGCACCTTGGAGCCGAACCTCATCGTCACGCCCTCGTCCGGCTGCACCCGGATCACCAGCGCGTTCTGGCCGAGTTCCTCGGTCATGGTCTTGTCGAACGGCAGGTGCGGAGCCCGTTTGAACACCACCGCGATCTCGGTGACCCTGCGGCCCAGACGTTTTCCGGTGCGGAGGTAGAAAGGGACGCCCGCCCAGCGGCGGGTGTCCACCTCGAGGGTGATCGCGGCGAAGGTCTCCGTGGTGGAGTCCTTCGAGAAGCCCTCCTCGTCGAGCAGGCCGACCACTCGCTGGCCGCCCTGCCACCCGCCCGCGTACTGACCGCGCGCGGTGGTCTCGTCGAGGGGCTCCGCGAGCCTGGTGGCGGAGAGCACCTTGATCTTCTCGGACTGCAGCTCGGAGGGCTCGAAGCTGACGGGCTCCTCCATCGCGGTGAACGCGAGCAGCTGCAGCAGGTGGTTCTGGATGACGTCGCGGGCGGCACCGATGCCGTCGTAGTACCCGGCCCGGCCGCCGAGCCCGATGTCCTCCGCCATGGTGATCTGCACGTGGTCGACGTAGTGCGCGTTCCAGATCGGGTCGAACAGCTGGTTTGCGAAGCGCAGCGCCAGGATGTTCTGCACCGTCTCCTTGCCGAGGTAGTGGTCAATGCGGAACACCGAGTCCTCGGGGAAGACCGTGTTGACGACCGCGTTGAGCTCCTTCGCGCTCTCCAGGTCGTGCCCGAACGGCTTCTCGATGACCACCCGTCGCCACTGGTCCTCCACCGGCTGCGCCAGCCCGGACTTGGACAGCTGCTCGCACACGGTGGGGAACGCGGCGGGCGGAATGGCCAGGTAGAACGCGTGGTTGCCGCCGGTGCCACGCTCCTCGTCGAGATCACGCAGGGTCTTGGTCAGCTCGACGAACGCCGCATCGTCGTCGAAGCTGCCCTGCACGAACCGGATTCCCTCGGCGAGCCGCTCCCACACCTCCTCGCGGAAGGGGGTGCGGGAGTGCTGCTTGACCGCGTCGTGGACGACCTTGCCGAAGTCCTCGGCCGCCCAGTCCCTTCGGGCGAAGCCGACCAGGGCGAAGCCCGGCGGCAACAGGCCCCGGTTGGCCAGGTCGTACACGGCAGGCATCAGCTTCTTGCGTGCGAGATCGCCGGTGACCCCGAAGATCACCAGTGCGCACGGGCCCGCGATTCGCGGCAGTCGTTTGTCCCTCTCGTCCCGGAGTGGGTTGTCCCACCGCGGAGCGGAGCCCGTGCCCGGCACCGGGTCAGCCCTTGTCGGACGCGGCCGCGAGTTCCCCGGAAATGGCTTCGAGAAGCTCATTCCAGGAGACCTCGAACTTGTCGACTCCTTCGGTTTCCAGCTTCTCGAACACCTCGGGAAGCGAGACGCCGGCCGCGGCAATCGCGTCGAAGACCTGCTGCGAGGCGGCGGCGGTACCGGTGATGGTGTCGCCGGTGATGACGCCGTGATCGGCCACCGCGTCCATCGTCTTCTCCGGCATCGTGTTCACCGTGTTCGGTGCGACAAGCTCCGTCACGTAGAGCGTGTCGGAGTAGTCGGGGTTCTTCACACCGGTCGAGGCCCACAGCGGACGCTGCACGCGGGCGCCCGAGGCCGCCAGCGCCGCGTAGGTGCTGCCGCCCTCGAACACCTCCTGGTATGCGGCGTAGGCGAGGCGCGCGTTCGCGAGCCCGGCCTTGCCGCGCAGGGCCAGCGCCTCCTCGGTGCCGATGGCCTCGAGGCGGGCGTCGATCTCCGAGTCAACGCGGGAGACGAAGAACGAGGCGACCGAATGGATCTGGGTGAGGTCGTGGCCCGCGGCCTTCGCGGCCTCGAGGCCGGCCAGGTACGCGTCCATGACGGCCTTGTGCCGCTCCACCGAGAAGATCAGCGTGACGTTGACGCTGATGCCCTCCGCGATCACCCGGGTGATCGCGGGCAGCCCGGCCAGGGTGGCCGGGATCTTGATGAGCAGGTTCGGGCGGTCGACGATCTTCCACAGCTCGATCGCCTGCGCGACGGTCGCGTCCGTCTCGTGGGCCAGTCGGGGATCGACCTCGATCGAGACGCGGCCGTCCACGCCCGCGCTGGCCTCGAACTGCGGGGCCAGCACGTCGCAGGCGTCGCGGACGTCGTCGGTGGTCAGCGCGCGGACCGTGTCATCCACGTTCGCGCCCCGGCCTGCGAGCTCCTTGAGCTGGATCGTGTACTCGTGACCCTTGGTGATGGCGCCCTGGAAGATGGTCGGGTTGGTGGTGACACCGACGACGCTCTTCTCCCGGACGAGTGCCGCGAGGTTGCCGGACTCGAGGCGGCCACGGGACAGGTCGTCGAGCCACACCGACACGCCGGCCTGCGACAGCGCGGCGAGATTGGCGTTCTGTACTGAATCGCTCATCGAGATCAACCCTTCACTCGGTCGAGGGTGCGGCGGGCAGCGGCGGTGACGGCCTCGGCCGTGAAACCGAACTCGCGGAACAGCGTCTTGTGGTCGGCGGACGCACCGAAGTGCTCGATCGAGACGGCCTCACCGGAGTCGCCGATGATCCGGTACCACGGCATCGCGATGCCGGCCTCGACGGAGACGCGGGCGCGGACCGCGGGCGGCAGCACCGAATCGCGGTACTCCTGGTCCTGCTCCTGGAACCAGTCCAGGCAGGGGACCGAGACGACCCGGGTGGCGATGCCCTCCGCCTCGAGGGCCTCCCTGGCCTCGACGGCCAGGTACAGCTCGGAGCCGCTGGCCAGCAGGATGACCTCCGGCGTGCCGGTGGAGGCCTCCGTGAGGACGTAGGCGCCGCGCGCAACGCCGTCGACGGATCCGGCCTTGGTGCCCTCGAGCACCGGGATGTCCTGGCGGGTCAGGGCGAGCGCGGTCGGCCCGGTCTTGTTCTCCAGGGCGGTCTTCCACGCGTGCGCCGTCTCGTTGGCGTCACCCGGACGGATCACCGCGAGGTTCGGGATCGCGCGCAGCGCGGCGAGGTGCTCGATCGGCTGGTGGGTCGGGCCGTCCTCGCCGAGTCCGATGGAATCGTGCGTCCAGACGTAGATCGCGGGCGTCTTCATCAGCGCGGCCAGGCGGACGGCCGGACGCATGTAGTCGCTGAACACCATGAAGGTGCCGCCGTACGGGCGGGTCGGGCCGTGCAGCGCGATGCCGTTGAGGATCGAGCCCATCGCGTGCTCACGGATGCCGAAGTGCAGGGTGCGGCCGTAGGGCTGCGCGGTCCAGTCCTTCGTCGAGATCGACGCCGGACCAAAGGAATCCGAACCGTCGATGGTGGTGTTGTTGCTGCCCGCGAGGTCGGCGGAACCGCCCCACAGCTCGGGCAGGATCGGGCCGAGCGCGTTGAGCACCTTGGCCGAGGCCTTGCGGGTGGCGGCGCCCTTGGCGTCGGGCTCCCAGGTCGGCAGGATGTCGGTCCAGCCGGCGGGGAACTCGCCTGCCTGCAGGCGGTCGAAGAGCGCCTTGCGCTCGGGCTCGCGAGCCGCCCAGGCCGCGAACTCGGAATCCCAGGCCGCACGTGCGGCGGCGCCACGGACCGCGACCTCGCGAGCGTGCGCCAGCGCGGCCGGGTCGACCTCGAACGACTTCTCGGGATCGAAGCCGAGCGCCACCTTGACGCCCGCGACCTCGTCCGCACCGAGCGCCGCGCCGTGCACGTCGCCGGTGTTCATCTTGGTCGGGGCGGGGTAGCCGATGATGGTGCGGAGCACGATGATCGACGGCTTGTCGGTCACGGCCTGCGCTGCGGCGACGGCGTCGAGCATCGCGGAGACGTTCTCGCCGCCCTCCACGCGCTGCACGTGCCAGCCGTACGCCTCGTAGCGCTTGGCGACGTCCTCGCCGAACGCGATGGCGGTGTCGTGCTCGATGGAGATCTCGTTGTCGTCGTAGAAGACGATCAGGTTGCCGAGCTGCTGGACACCGGCGAGCGAGGAGGCCTCGGAGGTGACGCCCTCCTGCAGGTCACCGTCGGAGGCGATGACGTAGATGTTGTGGTCGAACGGGCTGGCGCCCTCGGCGGTGTCGGGGTCGAACAGCCCGCGCTCGCGGCGCGCCGCCATCGCCATGCCGACGGCCGAGGCCAGACCCTGGCCGAGCGGGCCGGTGGTCATCTCGACGCCGACGGTGTGGCCGTACTCGGGGTGGCCGGGGGTCAGCGAACCCCAGGTGCGCAGCGCCTCGATGTCGGAGAGCTCGAGGTCGTAACCCGACAAGTAGAGCTGCAGGTACAGCGTGAGGCTGCTGTGTCCACAGGACAGGACGAACCGGTCGCGGCCGACCCATTCGGCGTCCGACGGGTCATGCCGCATCACGCGCTGGAAGAGCGTGTACGCGAGCGGCGCGAGGCTCATCGCGGTGCCGGGGTGGCCGTTCCCCACCTTCTGCACGGCGTCGGCGGCGAGGACACGGGCGGTGTCCACGGCCTTGGTGTCTAGCTCCGTCCAGTCGGTGGGGTGCACCGGCTGGGTGAGGACGCGGATCTCGTCTGTGATCGACACGAGCAGAAGTCTCCTGACAGTGGGGGTACGGCGACGCGGTAACGCCAAGGGTAGTTCCGCGACAACACTAGTGCTCGGGCGCATCCCGGTCGATCGGTCGAAAGGCCGTGTCGAGACCGGGTGGTCTGTGCTGGAACCGGCGTTAGTGCGACCTGCGGTTCGGATCTGTTCGCCGTGCCGTCTACCATCTTGTGTAGTAGTGCGAAGTCAGGCGCGCAGCGGTGCGCGACAGGATCAGGTGGTCACTCGCGTGTCGCAAGGAGAAATGGTGCGGATTGTGGAGCATGGCGGACACG
This sequence comes from Rhodococcus sp. PvR099, assembly GCF_017833315.1. Lineage (NCBI taxonomy): Bacteria > Bacillati > Actinomycetota > Actinomycetes > Mycobacteriales > Nocardiaceae > Rhodococcus > Rhodococcus sp. PvR099. The sequence continues at coordinate 841,722 of NZ_JAFIBV010000001.1, forward strand.
GTCTCGCTGGTGGCTCCGAGCCCACCCAGGTGAAAAGGCCCGACACCCTCTGGGGCCGGGCGATCGGGAAGGTTCTCGCCTACCTCGCCCTGACGAAGCCGCGGGTGATCGAGCTGCTGCTGGTCGCGACGATCCCGGCGATGCTGCTCGCGGATCGCGGCAACGTGAACTTCCCGCTCATCCTGAGCACGCTGTTCGGCGGCTGGATGGGCGCGGCGAGCGCCAACACGCTCAACTGTGTGGTCGACGCGGACATCGACAAGGTGATGAAGCGGACCGCCCGCAGGCCACTGGCCCGCCTGGCGGTGCCGACCTCGCACGCGCTCGTCTTCGGACTCGTCCTCGGCGCCGGCTCCTTCGCCTGGCTGTGGTGGGCGACGAACCTGCTGGCGGCCGTGCTGATCGTGCTCACCATTGCGTTCTACGTGCTCGTGTACACGATGATCCTCAAGCGCCGGACCTGGCAGAACGTAATCTGGGGCGGTGCAGCCGGTTGCATGCCGGTGATGGTCGGGTGGGCCGCGGTCACCGGCTCGATCAGCTGGGAGCCGATCGTGCTGTTCCTGGTCATCTTCTTCTGGACGCCGCCGCACACCTGGGCGCTCGCCATGCGCTACAAGGAGGACTACAAGGCGGCAGGCGTGCCGATGCTCCCGGTCATCGCGACCGAGGAGCGCGTCACCAAGCAGATCCTCGTCTACACCTGGCTGACCGTGCTGACCACGCTGGCCCTGGTCCCCGCGGCAGGCGTCGTCTACGCCGCCATCGCCCTGGTCGCCGGTGCCTGGTTCCTGCTGATGGCGCACCAGCTGTACGCGGGCGTGCGCCGCGGCGAGCCCGTGAAGCCGCTGCGCCTGTTCCTGCAGTCCAACAACTACCTTGCCGTGGTGTTCTGCGGGCTCGCGGTGGACTCGGTGTTGGGCATGGACACGATCGGCTCCTTCTTCAGCTGATCGCGGGGGCAGTCGCTTCGTCCCCTCATCTCTCTCGAGTGTTCCTGCATCCGGTGGTGCGCCAGGTCCACCAGCTCGCTCTTGCTCGGGGTGTAGGTGCACAGGGTCATATCCGTGCGCCCGAGCCGTTCACTCACTGATCGCGTCGACAGACCTCTGTCGTCCCGGCCTCGTTCGCTACTCGATCGCGGGTCCGCGACGATGTCCGTCCAGGGTCAGCCCTGGCTTGGGACGAGGTCCGGTTCTCGGGTCCCCGGCGGCGGGCGCCAGCCGCAGCATTGCGATAGAGCGCGCGGAATCGCCCTGAACTGCACATACGCACACTGGCCGTATCTCTTTACGACGTAAGGGATCGCTGCTTTACGTCGTAAGGAGATTGCGAGGCCGCGCGTGCCCGGGCCACACCCCTGCGCGCACACCTTCTGGCAAGGACGCATACACACTGCGGGCACAAAGGGGGCGCGACGTTGTCACAAGGTGTGCGCCGACCGCTGGCGCCGCCTGGGTTGTGCGGCCGGCGCGCCTAGGGGACCAGCACGATCGAGCCGGTGGTGCGGCGGCCCTGCAGATCGCGGTGTGCCTGCTCGGCCTCGTCGAGCGGGTACTGCGCGCCGACCCGGATCTTCAGCGAGCCGTCCCTGATCGCCTCGAACACCTCGCCCGAGCGCCACAGCAGCTCGTCGCGGTCGCGGGTGTAGTGCGCGAGGGTGGGTCGGGTCAGGAACACCGAGCCCGCCGGGTTGAGCCGCTGCGGATCGAACGGCGGCACCGGCCCGCTGGCGGCCCCGAACAGGGCGAGCGTGCCCCGGATCCGAACCGACGCGAGGCTGGCCTCGAAGGTGTCGGCGCCGACGCCGTCGAACGCCGCAGCCACGCCCTCGCCGTCGGTGAGCGCCCGGACCTGCTGCGCGAGGTCGTCGGAGTAGCGCAGCACCTCCGCCGCGCCTGCCTCCCGGGACAGCAGTTCCTTCTCGTCCGAGGACACGGTGGTGATCACGCGCGCGCCCCTGGCGACCGCGAGCTGCGTCAGCACCAGGCCGACCCCGCCCGCGCCCGCGTGCACGAGCACGGTGTCGCCGGGCTCGACGTAGTACACCGAGTTCATCAGGTAGTGCGCCGTCATGCCCTGCAGGAGCACCGAGGCGGCCTCGGGGGCGCCGACGCCCTCCGGCACCGGCACCGCCACCGCGGCGGGCACCACGACCCTCTCCGCGTAGCTGCCAGGCGCCGAGGACCACGCCACCCGGTCGCCGGCGCGGACGCCGGTGACGTCGGAGCCCACCGCCTCGACGACGCCGCTGCCCTCGAGTCCGGGGACGTACGGCAGGTCCACGGCGTAGGCGCCGGTCCGGTAGTAGGTGTCGATGTAGTTCACGCCGATCGCGTCCGTGCGAACCAGCAGGTCCGCGGCGCCCGGTGCCGGGTCGGGGATCTCGGACATTCGGAGTACCTCGGGGCCGCCGAACTCGGTCACGGTGATTGCGCGCATGCCCCTATTTCTACTCTCCAGTATTCTGACGCCATGACTGTGGACACCCAGGACTCCGGCGCGAGCGCCCCGGCCGTATCGCTGCCCCCGCGGACCGTCGCCGCGGTGAAGAAGTTCGTTGCCGAGCACGGCGGTTCGGCCTCGGCGGTGATCCAGCCGGTCGGCCTCGACGGCGTCCGGATCACCCTCGTCGGCGCCGACGGCGTCCTCGGCGATCAGGTCGTCGACGACCTCGCGACGGCGAACGCCGTGGTTGCCGCGGTCGACAACGTCACCGTCTCCGAGTGGGAGCGCGCGATCACCAGCATCGTCACCCCGCGTGTCGGTCACTGGCGGAAGATGGCCGGTTGGGTGGCGAACCAGACCCGCTTCCCGAAGGCCCGCAACGGTCTCGGCTGAGCAAGACCGGCAACGAATGCGGGCCCCGGTCATGGACCGGGGCCCGCATTCGTCGAGGACGTGTTTCTCTCCCCATGCCGAATCAGGGAACGAAGAAGGTCCCGAAGCCTGGTGACGCGATCGCCTGTGGGTCGACCAACGCAACTACCTGACCAGCGCCCGGATGGATGGTCACGGGCGCAGCGTTCAATGTCGGAAACGACGCGGACCCTGACGCGCCGGTGGCGAGACTGACCCAGTGGACAACCGCACTGTGCGGGTTTCCGCTTCCGGGAGTTCTGAGCACACTCAAGGTGGCCACGCCCGGTTGTTCGCCCACAGTCGCGGCGAGCCTGGGAGTGGGTAGCTCGACCAGCGGGATAAAGGGATCTAGCTGGAACGGAATGGTGCTCGGCGCAGCTGCCGCGGGACCCACCGCCAGCAGACCGACGGTCGAGAAGGACAGGGCTGCGGCGATGGCGACACGCTTCACTGTTCTGGATCGGGTCATGCGGATTGACGGTACCCGCGCTCCACCAGATCGGCCGTTTCTTCGGCCGTGATCACCGGATTCCCGACTTCATGGGCTCCAACTCGGCCGGGGCGACCTCGCGAACCCGACCGGCGGCGTACAGCGCGGCGGTGGCGGCCGTGCAGGCGGCCGCCAGCGCGACGTGCACCGTCACCAGGGCGGCGGGGACATCGGTCCAGAACTGGACCAAGCCGACGCAGGCCTGCGCCCCCACCACGCCCACGACGACCTTGAGTCGAAGCTTCACCGCAGCCCTGGCTCCGACCGCGTACAGCCCGAAGCCGAGACCCACCAGCAGCGCGAGGTAGGCGACCAGCAGTTCGGCGTGCAGGTGCACCAGGTTGGTGATGTCGAGGTTCAGGCGCTCGACCGTGCGCTCGGGGTTCTTGTCGCCCGCGTGCGGTCCCGCGCCCGTCACCATGGTGCCCGCGACCAGCGTCCCGGCCAGCGCGACGCCGGACAGTGCGGTCAGCCAGCGCAGCTGCTTCGGCACGGTGATGACCTCGACGCCGTCGTCGGGCTGGTCGATCTTGTGGTACAGGATCACCGACAGCCACACCATCGCCATCGACACCAGCAGGTGCACCGCGACGGTCCACCACAACAGGCCGGTGAGCACGGTGATGCCGCCGATCACCGCCTGCGCGACGGTCGAGAGCGGCATCAGCCAGGCGTAGGCGAGCACCTCACGGCGGCGGGCCGCGCGGGTCACCGCGAGCACCACCGCCGCCGCCGTCGCCACCACCAGGAACGACAGCAGCCGGTTGCCGAACTCGATGGCCTGGTGGAACCACGGCGCGGTGGCGGTCCCGGTGGGCACGAAGCTGCCGGGATGGCACTGCGGCCAGGTGGTGCAGCCGAGGCCCGACGCGGTCACCCGGACCACGGCGCCGGTCACGGCGATACCGCCCTGGGACAGGATCACCGCGACGGCGATCCATTTCTGCACCGCCAAAGAGGGGAGCGGCAGACGGTTGACCAGGCTCAGGAACCCTCGATACAGCACGCCACCGATGGTAGATGCCCGTCAACTACAGAGCGTCGTTGGGGCTGGCCGCGCCCCGGGACCTCAGCTTCCGGAGCTCCCCGAACTACCGAGGCTGCCGGAACCGTTCGCACCGACCTTGAGCATGCCGGTGATGGTGCCCTGCAGGTAGTCGCCCTGCGCGGTGATCAGCGCCGACATCTGCAGGGTGTCGTTCGCCGTGGTGCCGGGGAGCCCGGTGCGCTTCAGGATCGAGCCGGTGTTCGGGTCGATGGCGGCGAACGCATAGCCGTCGAGGGGGCCGCCGGTTCCGTCCCGCAGCACCGTGTAGAGGTGACCGTCCGCCGTCGACAGGTGCGGCACCGCGGAGCTGCGTAACGCGTTGTCCCACACCTGATGGCAGCCGGCCCCGTCGAGGTCGACGCGGGTCATGCCGCCGGTGAACGGGGCGGTCGCGGGCACGGCCGGTCCGGCGCCCTCGGGCACCTTCGGGTACGGGTAGCCGTAGGTGCCCGCGATGAAGACGGAGTTGCCAACGCCGATCGGGGAGTTCTCGCTGCCGGGTCCGCCCGCGCCGAGCACCGGGATCTTGCAGACCTCCTGCCCGGTGTCGGTGCGGTGCACCAGCAGGTTCACCCGGGTGTCGGCGCTGTCGACGATCGCGACGTACTCGTAGCCGTTGGTGGGACCGAAATAGGTGGGGGTGGACCCGGTGCCCCAGCTCAGCTGCCCGGGTTTGCGGGCCGATCCCCGGTCGTACTCACGGCGCCAATCGATCTTCGGGGTGCCGTCGGCGGCGAGGCTCAGCTGGTACAGGGCGTGGGTGGTGGCCACCGAGGTGCCCGCAGGGGAGGTGGAGATGCTGTTCTGCACCTGCTCGCCTGCCGGGACCGCGACGGTCTTCGCGACGCCCGCCGCATCGACGGAGCCGATCACCCCGCCGCCAGTCGCGAACCAGACGTTGCCCTGCCAGTCCGGCGCGAGGCCCGTCACCGCGTCGCCGTCCGGGATGGCCCCGGACAGGTCGACGGTCGAGTCGATGAACAGCGCGTTGTTCGCGTGGCCGACCCGCTGGAGCTTGCGGTCACCGTCGACCGCGACCAGCCGGTTCTGGTTGTCCAGGAATGCGTACACCCCGCCGAGCAGGCTGCCCTTGGCCAGCTTGAGCTGGGCGAGCGATCCGCCCACCGGCGCCGCCGGCGCGGCGGGATCGATCAGGTGCACGGTCGGGTCCTGGCCGAGGACCGAGGTGCACAGCGCGACCACCAGTCCGTCGGAGCCCTGCAGCACGGTCGGGCACGCGGCCAGGAGCGGGTACGAGGTCACCCCGACGGCTCCGGCGCCGGGACCGTCCAGCGGTGTCGCGTCCGAGGACCCGGCGTCGCCGTGCATCGTCGAGGTGCCCATAGGTCCGAGGAACGGGTTGGGCGGTGCGAGCGGGCCCCATGTGGGCTGGGCTGAGGCGAGTCCGCCGCCGAAGGTGATCGCGGAGACGGCGGCCATGCAGGCGAGGGCGCGGAGTGTTTTCGGCACGGCTTCGCATATTGCCGCTTCGCGGCGGAAATGAATACGTTTTGGAACGATCCGTATTAGGTGAACTTGAAGTATCGGGTCGCCAGCCATGCGGCGACGGAACCCCACACCACGAGCACCGCGACCGCGAACAGGTCGAGCGAGCCGCCGATCGCCTGTTGCAGGGCCTCGGCGAGGGCGCCGGACGGGATCAGCCGGGCCGCCGTGTGCAGCGGTCCTGGGATGTCATCGGAGAACACGACGGAGCCGATGCCCGCCATCACGAACCAGAGGACGTTCGCCAGCGCGAGCACGATCTCGGCCCGCAGGGTGCCGCCGAGCAACAGCCCGAGCGAGGCGAATGTGATGGTCCCGAGCGCGATGATGAGCGCGCCCAGCAGCAGGCCGGTCGGCTCGAGTCGCCAGCCGAGCGCGAAGGCGATGCCACCGAGGAGGACCGATTGCATGGCGACCACGATGATGACCGCGGCGCTCTTGCCCACGATGATTCCCCAGCGCGGCAGGGGGGTCGCACCGAGCCGCTTGAGCGCGCCGTAGCGCCGATCGAAACCGACGGCGATGGCCTGCCCGGTGAACGCGGTGGACATGATCGCCACCATCATCACGGCGGGCAGGACGGTGTCGACGCGGGGGTCGCCGAGGTCGCCGATCGGGAGCAGACACAGCCCGATCAGGAGGGTGATCGGGATGAACATGGTGAGCAGCAGTTGTTCACCGTTGCGCAGCAGCAGGGTGAGCTCGAGCCGGGTCTGGGCCGCCAGCATGGGCAGCGCGGCGCTCGGCCTGGGATCGGGGGTGAAGGTCCCCGCCTCGAACCTGTTGTCGGCGAGCCGGTCTTGCACGTTCATCCCCTCAGATCCCGTCCGGTGAGGTCGAGGAAGACATCCTCGAGCCTGCGCTGATCGACCCGCAGTTCGGTGGCGAGCACATCGAGCTCGGCGCACCACGCGGTCACCGTCGCCAGCACCTTCGGGTCGACGATGCCCTCGACCAGATACGACCCGGGGGAGACCTCCCGTGGGGTGAATCCGGTGGGCAGGGCGGCGCGCAGCCCACTCAGGTCCAGGTTCTCGGGCGCGAGGAACCGGAGTTGTCCGGCCGAACCGTGTCGCGTCAGCTCCGTCGGTGTGCCCTCGGCGACGATCCGGCCGTGGTCGATGATGATCAGGCGGTCGGCCAGCGCCTCCGCCTCGTCCATCAGGTGCGTGGTCAGCAGCACGGCGACGCCGTCGCGGCGCAGCGCGTCGATGAGCTCCCAGACCAGCAGCCTGGCCTGGGCATCGAGACCCGCGGTCGGTTCGTCGAGGAACACCAGCTCGGGCCGTCCGACGAGCGCGCAGGCCAGCGCGAGGCGCTGCTGCTGTCCACCGGAGAGCCGGCGGTACGGGGTGCGGGCGGCGTCGGTGAGGCCGAGGGTCCGCAGCAGCCATGCCGGGTCCAGCGGATCGGCCGAGTACGCCGCCACCAGGTCCAGCATCTCGCCCGCCCGGGACCCCGGGTAGGCGCCGCCGCCCTGCAGCATGACGCCGACGCGCGCCCGGACCGCTCCGGAATCGGCGATCGGGTCGAGGCCGAACACGCGGACGGTGCCGCTGTCGGGGCTCAGGAAGCCCTCGCACATCTCCACGGTCGTGGTCTTGCCCGCGCCGTTGGGGCCGAGCAGTGCCAGCACCTCGCCGCGGTGCAGGGACAGATCGAGGCCGTCGACGGCGGTGACGCTGCCGAAGGACTTGACCACGCCATCGAGCCGAAGAACCGGATGCGCCGTGTCGGACGCGGAAGAGCTCACGGGGCCTCAGCGTATTCGGCGCTCGATCCGCGGCCGTTCGGTGCCCCGGTCCCGGCCCGCCAGGGCAGCCGGTCTCGGGTCAGGAACATCGCCAGTCCCACCACGAGGATGGTGGCGACGGCGGCCTGGACGATCATGAACGGCTGGTACTCGCCGCCGTTGGGCATCACGATCAGACTCACCGCCGACGAGAAGACGATCGCCGGGATGCGGAAGACCGGCCGGGTCGCCCACGCGGCCAGCGGGATGACCGCCCACAGCAGGTACCAGGGCTGGACCACGGGGAAGAGCAGCACCAGGACGCCGAGGGAGACGCCGAGCGCGCCCACCGGGTGCACGCGCCCGACGAGCACGGCGACCAGCATGCGCAGCGCGACGAAGGCCGCGGCGAGGGAGGCGATCGGCCGGGTCAGGTTGAGGACGGCGGTGGTGTGGTCGCCCAGTCCGAGGAACACGCCCGCCAGGCCGGTGCCGAGGCCGAGCAGTGTCGGCAGCGACATCCAGCTGCGCACCTCGTTCGCGGTGCCGAGGGTGTCCGGGGAGAGCCAGCCGAAGCCGAGGCCGCTGGCCAGGCTCACCACCAGGATGACCACCGCGGTCACCGCCATCAGCAGTCCGGCGGCCGCCAGCACGGATCGGACGGTGCCACCCCAGCGCCGCGCCAGCGCCATGCCGAGGAACCCGAGTGCCAGCAGCGACGGGATCTTGACCGTCGCCGACAGCGCTATCAGGCCGGACCCGGCCAGCAGATACGTCAGGTTCCTGCCGCCCGCGGTGGCGCCGCGGATGTCGAACCGGATCGGGTCGGCGCTCTCGACGGCGCGCAGCGCCAGTTCCATGCCCGCCAGCATCAGGCCGAGCATCAGCGCCTCGTTGTGGATCCCCGCGACCAGGTGGAACAGCAGAAGCGGGTTGGCGGCGCCGAGCCAGAGCGCGGTGACGCTGGCGACGCCGCATCGGCGCGCCAGCCGGGGGAGTGCCCAGACGATCAGCGCGACGCCCGCGAGCGCGAGCAACCGGTGCAGGAAGATGCCTGCGACGATGTTCTCGCCGGTGACCGCGGAGATGCCGCGACCGATCCAGAGGAAGAACGGCCCGTACGGCGCGGGGGTGTCGCGCCAGATGGTCGGGACAGTCCTGGTCAGCACGTGGTCGACGCCGAGGGCCTGGGCGGGCCCGATTGCGTACGGGTCCAGTCCTCGTGCGGTGATCTCGCTCTGCGCCAGGTACGAGTAGACGTCCTTGCTGAACATCGGGGGTGCGATCGTCAGCGGGATCACCCACAGCAGCAGGGTGCGGTCCAGCTGGGAGCGGGTCAGCCGCCGGGGCGCGGCGCCTTCCCCTCGGTAGCGGCCGATCGCGAACCGGCCGAGCAGCAGCCACGCCAGCACCACCATCACGCTGCCGGTCATCGTCAGCGTGAGCGCGGTCGCGCCGAGGCGCGCAGGCAGTCCGAGGATCCGCAGGCCCTGCACCGGGTTCTGCAGCACCGGCTGCGCGCCCGCACCGAGCGCGCCGATCGCCATCAGCACGGCCCCGGTCGCACCGAAGCGCCTGATCCCCTTGAGCTGACCGGTCTCGCGCTTGTTGAGCCCGGGTGCCTCCGCCTCGTCGCCGTGCAGGCTCGAGACCTCGAAGCCGTGGTGGGGGCCGTCGATTCCCAGCCCTCGCTTGGCGAGGGTCACCGCCCGTTCGCGGAATCTGGTCGCCGGGCCGGCGCTTGGGGTGTCACCGGAGTCCGGTGCGTCGTCGGTCTGCGGCACATGGGGCAGCGTAGCGGTGTAATACAGGGCACCCTTGGTGGACCAGCTCCGATAATTCCGTCACACTTGTGTTGTGAAAACGGCACCGGCTCGGGACGCGCGCAGTGAAGGCGCAGGTCATGCACCTGTTCCGCCTGCGCTCAGTGGTGCCCCGACCGCAACCGTTGTGGGCCACGAAGGGCACACCAGGGCCGCCGTCGTCCAGCTTCTCCTCGAGCAGGGCCCGATCACGGCCCCCGAGATCGGAGTGAAGCTCGGTCTGAGCGCCGCGGGTGTCCGACGTCACCTCGAGGCGCTGATCGATGCGGGCGAGGCGCGATCCTCGAACGCCGCGAGCTGGCAGCACAAGGGTCGCGGGCGCCCGGCGAAGCAGTTCCAGCTGACCGCTGCGGGCCGTTCGCGCCTCGGCCACTCCTACGACGATCTCGCAGGCGCCGCCATGCGGCACCTCCGCGAGGTCGGCGGTGAGGAGGCGATCGTGGAGTTCGCGCGCCGCCGGGTCCAGACGATCGTCGCCGACATCGATCCCGTCGCCCCGCACACCCCCGGCGAGGTGGCCGACACCGCCGACGCCATCGCGGACGCGTTCACCTCGGCCGGCTTCGCCGCCACCACCCGGCCGGTTGGCAACGGCGTCCAGATATGTCAGCACCACTGCCCGGTCTCGCACGTCGCCTCGGAGTTCCCTGAGCTGTGCGAGGCGGAGACGCAAGCCTTCGCCGAGTTGCTCGGCACCCATGTGCAGCGCCTGGCGACCATCGCCAACGGTGACTGCGCCTGCACCACTCACATACCGATCGCCCCACCGGACGAGCCCGACTCGTCGCCAGACGCATCCCCGAAGTAAGCACCACCCACGCCGATGCCCAGCCCGCACCGGCACGCAACAAGACTCCGGAAGGAGCTCGCATGACAGTCACCCAAGATCAGGCATCCGGCAGCACGGAGAAGTCGCCTGCACTGACGCAGGACGAGGCCATCGCCTCGCTCGGCCATTACGGCTACGGCTGGTCTGATTCCGACGTGGCAGGCGCCAGCGCGCAGCGCGGGCTGTCCGAGGCCGTCGTGCGGGACATCTCCGCGAAGAAGAACGAGCCCGAGTGGATGCTCGACATCCGGCTCAAGGCGCTCAAGACCTTCGACAAGAAGCCGATGCCGCACTGGGGCTCCAACCTCGAGGGCATCCACTTCGACAACATCAAGTACTTCGTGCGCTCGAGCGAGAAGCAGGCCGAGTCCTGGGAGGACCTGCCCGAGGACATCAAGAACACCTACGACAGGCTCGGCATCCCCGAGGCGGAGAAGCAGCGCCTGGTCGCCGGTGTCGCCGCGCAGTACGAGTCCGAGGTCGTCTACCACTCGATCCGTGAGGATCTCGAGAAGCAGGGCGTGATCTTCCTCGACACGGACACCGGGCTCAAGCAGCACCCGGAGCTGTTCAAGGAGTACTTCGGTTCGGTGATCCCCGCCGGCGACAACAAGTTCTCCGCGCTCAATACCGCGGTGTGGTCGGGCGGCTCCTTCATCTACGTGCCGCCGGGCGTGCACGTCGACATCCCGCTGCAGGCCTACTTCCGGATCAACACCGAGAACATGGGCCAGTTCGAGCGCACCCTGATCATCGTCGACGAGGGCGCCTCGGTGCACTACGTCGAGGGTTGCACCGCGCCGATCTACAAGTCCGACTCGCTGCACTCCGCGGTCGTCGAGATCATCGTGAAGAAGGGCGGCCATTGCCGCTACACGACCATCCAGAACTGGTCGAACAACGTCTACAACCTGGTGACCAAGCGCACCAAGGTGGACGCGGGCGGTTCCATGGAGTGGGTCGACGGCAACATCGGATCCAAGGTCACCATGAAGTACCCGGCTGTGTGGATGATGGGCGAGCACGCGCGCGGCGAGGTCCTCTCGGTCGCGTTCGCGGGCGAGGGCCAGCACCAGGACACCGGTGCGAAGATGCTGCACCTGGCGCCGTACACGTCCTCGACCATCGTCAGCAAGTCGGTGGCCCGCGGCGGCGGGCGCGCCTCCTACCGCGGCCTGGTCCAGGTCAACAAGGGTGCGCACGGCTCGAAGTCGACCGTGAAGTGTGACGCCCTGCTGGTCGACCAGATCAGCCGTTCCGACACCTACCCCTACGTGGACATCCGCGAGGACGACGTGTCGATGGGTCACGAGGCGACCGTCTCGAAGGTCAGCGAAGACCAGTTGTTCTACCTGATGAGCCGCGGCCTCACCGAGGACGAGGCAATGGCCATGGTGGTGCGCGGGTTCGTCGAGCCCATCGCCAAGGAGCTGCCGATGGAATACGCCCTCGAGCTCAACCGCCTGATCGAACTGCAGATGGAAGGGGCCGTGGGTTAGTGGCCAACGCAAACGAGGCGACGACCGGGGTCAAGGCCGCCGTCGCCGGTGAGAACATCGTGCCCGCCACCAACAAGGGCGAGGTGTTCACCTCATACGACGTCAACGCTTTCGAGGTCCCCGCGGGACGCGACGAGGCGTGGCGCTTCACGCCGCTGCGCAGGCTGCGCGGCCTGCACGACGGAACCGCGGTCCGCTCCGGCGCCGCGACCGTCGAGGTCCAGGCGGTCGAGGGTGTCAGCGTCGAGACCGTCGGCCGTGACGATGCCCGTCTCGGGCAGGCCGGTGTGCCCGCCGACCGCATCGCCGCGCAGGCGTACTCCGGCTTCGAGTCGGCCACGGTGATCACCGTGGCCAAGGAGCATGAGGTCGCCGACGCCGTCAACATCGTGGTGACCGGGCCCGGCGTGGACAAGGTGGCCTACGGCCACATCCAGGTTCGGCTCGAGGCCTTCGCGAAGGCCACCGTGGTCCTCGACCAGCGCGGCAGCGGCACCTACGCGGAGAACGTCGAGTTCATCGTCGGCGACAGCGCCAAGCTGACCGTGGTCGCGGTGCAGGACTGGGCCGATGACGCCGTGCACGTCGCGGCGCACCACTCGCGGCTCAGCCGCGACGCCGTCCTCCGGTACACCTCGGTGAGCCTTGGCGGCGATCTGGTGCGGCTGACCCCGACCGTGAAGTACGACGGGCCCGGCGGCGACGCCGAGCTGCTGGGTTTGTACTTCGCCGACGCGGGCCAGTTCTTCGAGCAGCGCCTGTTGGTGGATCACTCACAGCCGCACTGCAAGTCGAATGTCGTTTACAAGGGCGCGCTGCAGGGCGATCCGCACTCCGGCAAGCCGGACGCGCACACCGTCTGGGTGGGCGACGTGCTCATCCGCGCCGCGGCCGAGGGCACCGACACCTTCGAGCTCAACCGCAACCTGGTGCTCACCGACGGCGCCCGCGCCGACTCGGTGCCGAACCTCGAGATCGAGACCGGCGAGATCGTCGGCGCGGGGCACGCCAGCGCCACCGGCCGATTCGACGACGAGCAGCTGTTCTATCTGCGTTCGCGGGGCATCCCGGAGGACCAGGCCCGTCGCCTGGTGGTCCGTGGGTTCTTCCACGAGATCATCAACCGCATTGCCGTCCCGGAGGTGCGCGAGCGCCTCGAAGCAGCCATCGAGGTCGAGCTCGCCGCGGTCGGCGTCTGAGATCGCCGACACCACACTTCTCTAAGGAACATTGAATGACCACCTCTGAAAACTCGGTTCTGGAAATCAAGGACCTGCACGTCAACGTCGCCACCACCGACGAGAACGCCGAGCCGATCAACATCCTCAAGGGCGTGAACCTCACGGTCCGCTCGGGGGAGACCCACGCGATCATGGGCCCGAACGGCTCCGGCAAGTCGACCTTGTCGTACGCCATCGCCGGCCACCCCAAGTACGTGGTGACCTCCGGCAGCATCACCCTCAACGGTGAGAACGTGCTCGAGATGAGCGTCGACGAGCGGGCCCGCGCCGGCCTGTTCCTCGCCATGCAGTACCCGGTCGAGGTGCCCGGCGTCTCGATGTCGAACTTCCTGCGCACCGCGGCGACCGCGGTCCGCGGCGAGGCCCCCAAGCTCCGGCACTGGGTCAAGGAGGTCAAGGAGTCCCTGACCGAGCTCGAGATCGATCCGTCGTTCAGCGAGCGCAGCGTCAACGAGGGCTTCTCCGGCGGCGAGAAGAAGCGCCACGAGATCCTTCAGCTGGGCCTGCTCAAGCCGAAGATCGCGATCCTCGACGAGACCGACTCCGGCCTCGACGTGGATGCGCTGCGCATCGTGTCCGAGGGCGTCAACCGATACAAGGAGCGTGAGCACGGCGGCGTCCTGCTGATCACGCACTACACCCGCATCCTGCGGTACATCACCCCGGAGTTCGTGCACGTTTTCGTCGGTGGCCAGATCGTCGAGTCCGGCGGCGCGGAGCTCGCCGATGAGCTCGAGGAGAACGGCTACGTCCGATTCACGCAGGCTGCAGCGACAGGAGCCTAGTTCCATGACCACCTCGGTGAAGGAACTCGACATCACCAGGATCCGGAAGGACTTCCCGATCCTCGGCCGTACGGTGCGCGACGGTAAACCGTTGGTGTACCTGGATTCCGGGGCGACCTCGCAGCGCCCCGTCCAGGTGCTCGATGCCGAGCGGGAGTTCCTCACCACCTGCAACGCGGCCGTGCACCGCGGGGCGCACCAGCTCGCGGAGGAGGCGACCGACGCGTACGAGGGTGCGCGCGCGGCGATCGCCGATTTCGTCGGGGCCGACGCCGACGAGCTGACGTTCACCAAGAACGCCACCGAGTCGCTGAACCTGGTGACCTATGTGCTCGGTGACGAGCGCTTCGAGCGACACCTGCGCCCGGGCGACGAGATCGTCATCACCGAGCTCGAGCACCACGCGAACCTGGTGCCGTGGCAGGAGCTGGCCCGTCGGACCGGCGCGACACTGCGCTGGTACGGGGTGACCGAGGACGGCCGCATCGACCTGGAGTCGCTGGAGCTGACCGACGCGGTCAAGGTCGTGTCGTTCACGCACCAGTCGAACGTGACGGGAGCCGTGGCGCCGGTGGCCGAGCTGGTCCGCCGGGCCAGGGCGGTCGGCGCGCTGGTCGTGCTCGACGCGTGCCAGTCGGTGCCGCACATGCCGGTGGACTTCCATGCGCTGGACGTGGACTTCGCGGCGTTCTCCGGGCACAAGATGCTCGGGCCGTCGGGCGTCGGCGTGCTCTACGGCAAGCGCGAGCTGCTCGCGTCGATGCCGCCGTTCATCACCGGCGGCTCGATGATCGAGACCGTCACGATGGAGGCGACCACCTACGCAGCCCCGCCGCAGCGTTTCGAGGCCGGCGTGCCGATGACCTCGCAGGTCGTCGCGCTTGGTGCGGCCGTGCACTACCTGAACGAGCTCGGCATGGACTCCGTTGCTGCGCACGAACACGAGCTGACGGCGCTGGCGCTCGAACAGCTCGGGGCCATCGAGGGCGTGCGGATCATCGGTCCGACCACCCCCGAGAACCGCGGCGGCGCGGTGTCCTTCGTGGTGGACGGAATCCACGCGCACGACCTCGGCCAGATCCTCGACGACGAGGGCATCGCGATCCGGGTCGGCCATCACTGCGCCTGGCCGCTGCACCGCCACTTCGGCGTGGCGGCGACCGCCCGCGCATCGTTTGCCGTCTACAACACCGCCGACGAGGTGTATGCGCTGGCGGCGGCCATCCGTCGGGCGCAGGACTTCTTCGGTACGCACCCCTCGCCGGGTGCTACCGACGACTCGGTCGACGGGGCTTCGTAGACATGCGGATGGAGCAGATGTACCAGGAGGTCATCCTGGATCACTACAAGCATCCGCACGGGCGGGGGCTGCGGGAGCCGTTCGGCGCCGAGGTGCACCACGTCAACCCGACCTGTGGCGACGAGGTCACGCTGCGGGTCGCGCTGACCGACGACGGCAGGGTGGGGGACATCTCGTACGACGGGCAGGGCTGCTCGATCAGCCAGGCCTCGACCTCGGTGCTCACCGATCAGGTCGTCGGGCTGAGCGTGCGGGATGCGCTCGCGACGGTCGACGCGTTCGATGCGATGATCACCAGCCGCGGCAACATCGAGGGCGACGAGGACGTGATCGGCGACGGGATCGCGTTCGCGGGCGTCTCGAAGTACCCGGCCCGCGTGAAGTGCGCGTTGCTGGGATGGATGGCATTCAAGGATGCCGTTGTTCAAATAGTCGACGGCGCCGACGCTGCGCCCACGAAGAATGTCATCGGCACCGCTGTGCCGGTCCAGACCGGAGGATCGTCATCATGACCGAGACCCAGGCAAACACCGAGTCCACCGAGGACCAGGCCGTGCAGGAGTCCGCGCCCGCCGCCGATGAGCAGGCGGTCATCGAGCTGACCCCCGACCAGCAGGCCGTGGTGGACGAGCTCGAGGAGGCGATGCGTGACGTCGTCGACCCCGAGCTGGGGATCAACGTGGTCGATCTCGGCCTCGTGTACGGCATCAGCGTCGACGCCGAGGATGTCGCCATCGTCGACATGACGCTGACGTCCGCGGCCTGCCCGCTGACCGATGTGATCGAGGAGCAGGCGCGCGGCGCCCTGGTCAAGAGCGGCCTCGTGAACGACTTGAAGATCAACTGGGTCTGGATGCCGCCGTGGGGCCCGGACAAGATCACGGAGGACGGCCGCGATCAGCTGCGGGCGCTCGGCTTCACCGTCTGATCCGAACGTGACAGAGAAGGCGCCAGACCCGAGTGATCGGGTCTGGCGCCTTTGTCATGCGGTCATGGGGATCAGTTGACGCGCACCGTACCAGTGCAGGACGTGGTCGGGATGCTCCACAGCGCATTCCGGTTGACCGCACTCCTGGTGATCTCGACGTCACCGGGACCGCTGTTGAGACGGAGGTTGACGGAGCTGCCCATACCGATCGGCGTGGTCGCGGTGAGAGTGCCCCTGGCCCCGGTGGTCTTGTTGTGCCAGTCGAGGCGGGTGTCCGACAGATAGGGCGGGGCGAAGAACCAGAGGCTCGACACGTCGGCGAGGGTGAGGTTGCCGGTGCCGGGTCCGTCCTGATAGAAGAATGCCCTGCTGGCGATGTACGGCTGGTCGACGATGTACGGGCTCAGGCCGAAGCATGTGCTCATGGGTATGACCTGTGTTTCTGCCGCTGCCGATCCGGCGCCCGCGACGAGGCCCCCCGCGATTCCGGCCGATACCGCCGCAGCGGTTGCTATGCGTCGAAAGGTGTTGCCGTTCATGTACATAATCTCCCCTGTTTGTTGAAACTAACCGTTTCCGATCATGTCAAAGCCCCGCGATGATTCGGAGTGCCGACACACGAAAATCGGGAGAAACCGACAATTCGTTACGTGCGTCCAGAAGTACTCGGGCCGAGCATCCCGGGATTGCCTCTCACGCCGTGATCAACAGATACGCGGCCACGACGGAGCCGACCGCGGCGGTGCCGTAACACAACACCGCGAGCGGACCCCGCGCCCCGCCGAGCCGCAGGCCGTGCTGCAGCAGGAACCGCAAGCGGTGCGCCACGTGGAACAGCGCGAGCACGCAGAGCCCGATGAGCACCAGCACCGTGATCGGGTTGCGCAGCACGGAGTGCAGGTGTTGATGGTCGGGCGCCTGGATCCAGCCGAGCGGTATCGCGACGCCGAACAGGATCAGCAGGGCGGGAGCGAGCAGGGCGGCGGCCATCCCGCCCCCGCTGAACAGCAGCCAGAACATCGGTTCGGGGGACCGCCTGGTGTTGGCCCGCCCGGTCGGATTCGGTGCCGTCGTCATCGCAGGATCACCCACACCGCGATGATCGAACACACGATCCACAGCAGGTAATGTGCGGCGACCACCGCGGCAGGCCGAACGGGGCGTCCGCCCAACCGGACCACCATCGCCTTGGGGGCCAGGTTGAACCAGGTCACGGCGTGCAGCAGCACGAACGCCGCCGCGATCACGTTGAGGGCGATCACCCATGGGCGCGCACTCCAGTCGAGGAAGTCCCGATAGGACTCGGGGCCGGAGCCGACCGCGACGACCAGCATCAGCGTGAACGCGACGAACCACGCCACGAACACGCAGGACAGCTCGCGCAGCGCGAACAGCAGGTAGGACCGGCGCCGCAGCCACCACAGCCGCGACACCGGCTGACGGTACCGGCGCGCAGGAACGATGCCGGTACCCTCGGCGGTCATCGCGCACCCCGGGGTAGCAGGAACTCCTTGAGCGACCTGGTCGCCGCGGTCAGCTTGTAGCGCTGGATCGCGCCTGCGGGGTCGACGCCCTTGGGGCACGCCACGCTGCACTCGCCGACGAGGGTGCAGGCCCACGCGCCCTCCGCCGAGGCCAGCACATCGCGCCGGTCCTCGGCGCCCTGGTCGCGGGAATCCAGGTTGTAGCGCTGACCGAGTGCGATCACCGCGGGCCCGAGGAAGGTGGGTTCGAGGGCGTACACCGGGCAGGCCGAGTAGCAGAGCATGCAGTTGATGCACATGCTGTAGCGCTGGTACGCGTCCTTTTCTTCGGGCGTCTGCAGGTACTCGCCGTCCTCTGGCTCGTCCTGGTCCGCGCGGATCAGCCAGGGCTTGACCTTGGGCAGCTTGGCCATGAAGTCGCTGATGTCGACGACGAGGTCGCGGATCACCGGGAAGTTCCGCATCGGTTCGACCCGAATCGATCCGGGGGCGTAGTCGGTCAGGAACGTCGAACAGGCCAGCTTCGGCTCGCCGTTGACCGTCATGCCGCAGCTGCCGCAGATCCCCATCCGGCAGGACCATCGGTAGGACAGCGTGCCGTCCAGCCGGTCCTTGATGTGGTTGAGTCCGTCGAGGATGGTCCACTCCTTACGCAGTGGGACCCGATAGCACTGCGGCGCGGGCACGGACTCCTGCTCCGGCCGGTACCGCGTGACCTCGACGGCGATGGTGTCGTGGTCGGCCATCGCTCACCTCCCGTATACCCGTTGCCCCGGGGGCCAGCGGGTGATCGTCACCGGCAGATACGAGACCCGAGCCTCGCCATCCGGTTGCCGGTGGATCAGTGAATGAGCCAGGTATCTGTCGTCGTCGCGGTCCGGGAAGTCGGTGCGCTGGTGGGCACCTCTGGACTCCTCGCGCCGCAGCGCGCTGTCGACGATGCACTCGGCGACGTCCAACATCCCCGAGAGTTCGAGAGTGGCGATCAGTTCTGTGTTGAACGTCCGGCTGTGATCATCGATGACGGCGGCCGCGTAGCGCTGCTTCAGTTCGCGGATCCGATCGATCGCCGTGCGCAGGGTGCGCTGGTCCCGGTAGATGCCGGCGCCGGACTCCATCGCCTCCTGCATCCCGGTTCGGATGTCGGCGATCCGGTCGGGCCTTGGACCGCCCGCGCCGTCGTGACGAGCGAGTTCGCGTTCGAGTCGACGTTGCTCGTCGCGTCCCTGCGCCTCGATCGCTGCGGTGGGACCGGCGGTGTGAGCCGCCGCAGCGTATGCGGTGGCGGCCTCTCCGGCACGGGCGCCGAAGACGAGCAGCTCCGGCAGCGAGTTCGAACCGAGACGGTTGGCGCCGTTGATGCTGACACAGGCGACCTCGCCCGCGGCGTACAGCCCGGTCAGATCGGTGGCTCCGTGCAGGTCGGTGTGGATCCCGCCCATCATGTAGTGCACGACCGGGCGTACCGGGACCAGCTCGTGGACCGGGTCGATGTTCTGGTAGCTCGCGCACAGTTCCCTGACGAACGGCAGCTTCGCGTCGATGACGTCGGCGCCGAGATGACGCAGGTCCAGGTGGACGATCGGTCCGTCGGGCGTGTCGATCGTCCTGCCCTTCTCCTGCTCGTGCACGAAGGCCTGGGAGAGCCGGTCCCGCGGCCCCAGCTCCATGCTGCGCAGCACCGGTCCCGGCGTGGGCGTGCCGAGGTCGTAGTCCTGGAGGTAGCGATACCCGTCCTTGTTGATCAGCCAGCCGCCCTCGGCCCGGACGGCCTCCGTGATGAGGATGCCGGTGAACGGCAATCCGGTCGGGTGGTACTGGACGAACTCCATGTCCTTCAGACCTGCCCCGGCCCGGTAGGCCAGGGCCATCCCGTCGCCGGTCTTGATGGTGGCGTTGGTGGTGAACGGGAACACCCTGCCGCAGCCCCCGGTGCACACGATGACGGCGTCGGCGACGATCGTCTCGATCCGGCCGGTGGACAGCTCGATGGCCACCACGCCCCGCACCCGCCCGTCGTCGACGAGCAGCGTGGTGGCGAACCACTCGTCGTAGCGCACGACGTCCGGGTAGGACAGCGCCTTCTGGAAGAGGGTGTGCAGCAGGTGGAATCCGGTCTTGTCGGCGGCGAACCAGGTGCGTTTCCTCTTCATCCCGCCGAACGCGCGCACGGCGATGTGCCCGTCCGGTTGTCTGCTCCACGGGCAGCCCCAGTGCTCCAGGCGGAGCAGCTCCTTCGGTGCCTCGTCGATGAATGCCTCGACGGCGTCCTGGTCGCAGAGCCAATCGCTGCCGGACACGGTGTCATAGGCGTGCTCGTCGAGGGAGTCGTCCGGGGCGATGACCGCGGCGGCGCCACCCTCCGCGGAGACGGTGTGGCTGCGCATCGGGTAGACCTTCGACACGATCGCAACGCTGCGGTTCGGGTCGGATTCCGCGATCGAGATGGCCGCACGCAGTCCGGCGCCACCGCCGCCGACGATGACGACAGAGTGGAATGCGGTCATCGCTCAGGCCTCGTGGTTGCCGCTGTGCTCATCCGCCAGGACCTTGCCGTCGTGCCGAATCGTCTTGATGCGCACGGATCCGTCGTGATACTCGTGGCGGATCACGCGGCAACCGCACGCGTAGACGCGGTCGTCGATGAGCAATCCCGCGTCGTCGTTCTCCTGGTGGCGTCGCCCGTCCACGGCGTGTCCGCACGGAGCCGGCTCCGCGGTGAAGGGGGAACTGGTGCTGATCATCGCCCACCTCCTTGCCTGGCAGGTGGCCACAACGACGATCGGTCTCCTCGGCCGGACAGTCGGGGCCAGGCGCCACGCGATCCGTGTGATCCATCTCACATCGGACGATACGCTCATTTGGCTGGGATCGACCCGGTGCGGACCCGTAAGTTAACGGCAGTTCTCAACTCTGTGGAGGTGGGTGTGGTGGTTGGACGCCGGGCCGCGGTGCTGTCCGGATACGGCGAGCCCGCCCGGATCCGTGACATCCAGACCGACACGCTGAGGGATCGGGAGATCCTGGTGCGGATGGCCGGCGTCGGCATCTGTCACACCGATCTGACGGCGGCCGCGGGGAGGATTCCCTTTCCGCTGCCTGCCGTTCTCGGACACGAAGGATCGGGCGTGGTGGAGTCGATCGGGCCGGGCGTCGACTCGCTCCGCCCCGGTGATCACGTCGTCCTGAGCTTCGCGTCGTGTCGGAGCTGCCGGAACTGCAAAGGGGGCCACCCGGCCTACTGTGCGGGTTTCGCCGCGCTCAACTACTCGGGGTACCGGCCGGACGGCACTACCACGCTGCGGTCCGGAGCCGAGGAGGTGCACGGCGGGTGGTTCGGTCAGTCCTCCTTCGCGACACACGCCGTGGTGGGCGAGGCGGGTGCGGTCAAGGTCGCGGACGACCTCCCGCTGGCGTTGCTCGGGCCCCTCGGCTGCAGCATCCAGACCGGCGCGGGCGCGCTGATGCGGGTGTTGCGACCCCAGCCGGGCTCCTCGGTCGTCGTCTTCGGCGCCGGTGCGGTCGGGCTCGGGTCGGTCCTGGCGGCCGCCGCCATCGGATGCGCGACCGTCATCGTGGTCGATCCGCTGCCCGCCCGCCGGGCACTGGCCCTCACGCTCGGCGCCACCGCGGCGCTGGACAGCGCGGGCCCCGGGCTCGGCCGCGAGCTGCGCAGGCTGACCGGTGGCGGCGCGGACCACAGCGTGGACACCGTCAGCAGCGAGGAAGTCCTGGACCTGGCGGTTGCCGCGCTGCGTTCGCCGGGCAGTTGCGCGACCGTGGGCCTGCGAGGTCGACGCAATCCGGTGCTTCTCGACCAGTCGAGCCTGTTGATGGGCCGCAGCGTGACCGGTGTCATCGAGGGCGACGTAGACCCGCGGGCGTTCATTCCCGAGCTCATCGACCTCTGGCGGGCCGGGCGCTTTCCGTTCGAGGAGATGATCACGACCTTCCCGTTCGAGGAGATCGAGACGGCGCTCGCGGCGGCGGCGAGCGGGGCCGTGGTCAAGCCGGTGCTCACGTTCTGAACTACCGCAGTCAACCGACCGATTCATCCGAAGACAGGAAGAGGCCGTGGCCGACACACACAGATTCCGGGAGCTGCTCGAGAGTGAAGTGCCCGTCGATCCGCGCGATCTCGATGGCATCTGGGCGGCGCTGCCGACCGTGCACATCGATGAGCTCGAGGGCAGATGGCGGGGCAGCGGCTTCGAGACAGGGCATCGCACGGGCAGGTTGCTCGCCAGGTCCGGGTGGTATGGCAAGAACTTCGGAGCGCGATTCGATGTACAGCCGCTGCTGTGCCGCGGGCCGGACGGCGAGCTCTACTCCGACGTGGCGGCGGGCAAGGGGGAGGCGAGCCTGTGGATGGTGGAGTTCAGGGGCGAGTGCACCGCGACGATGATCTACGACGGGATGCCGGTGTTCGACCACTTCAAGCGCGTCGATGATCGGACCCTGATGGGCATCATGAACGGCAAGGACGTGCTCGACGGCGGCGAGCATTTCTACTTCGCCCTTGTCAAGGACCAGGCCGGATAGCCGGCCTTCCATCACATCGGGGCGAGGCGTCGCAGCAGCTCGGTGGCCTCACCGCGGTCCACCGGCTCGAAGAACCGCCGGTCGACCTCCTCGACCGCCTCGATCGCCCGCGGCGCCAGTGCGGCGCCGGAGTCGGTGACCCGCAGCAACTTGGCTCGGGTGTCCGCGGGATCGACGTGGCGCTCGATCAGTCCCTTCTTCTCCAGCGTGCGCAATACCTGCGAGGTCATCTTCACATCGGTTCCCGCCTGGCGAGCCACGGCGAGTTGGTTCGGGTTCTCGTCGTGGGTGTTGAGCCACCAGGTGCAGGCCAGCAGGACGAATTGGACGTGGGTGAGCCCGAGGGGTTCGAGCGCCTCGGCGGTGCCACGCTGCCAGCGCAGGGTGGCGTGCCAGAGCAGGAACCCCGGGCTCTCACCGGGCCGAAGCGGCATGATCGAGTGCCTTCGCGACGAGGGTCGCCATGGTGTCGGGCCAGTCGCCGGTGACCGCGGGCCCGATCTCGGGGCCGACCACGTCGGCGCCGGCGCCGGTGACCTCCATCCGGTACGTGACCCGGGTGCCGCCGTCGGCGAGGGGCTCGGCGCGATGCGCGGTGCGCAAGGTCAGGCCCTCGATCTCGGCCTCGTCCACGAACAACCGGTTCTCGGTGACCTCGGCAAGGCGCAGGTGCACCGGTTCGTCGCCTGCGGGTTTCATGATGATCTCGGTGCCGTCGGCGAAGTCGCCCCGGATCTCGATGTGCTCGATATCGGCGTTCCAGGTGACCCAGTTCTCGACGTCAGCCCACAGGCGCCAGATCGACTCGGGGGTGGCAGCGGTGTCGATGCTGTGTTCGTACTCCCACATGGTGTGCTCCTCGGTAGATGATCTTTGTGAAGACTATCTGTGCGCAGACTATCTGTCCACGGGAGTGGGACGCGATCCTGCGGGGCGGTTCAGCCGGTCTTGCGGGTGGGGGAGCGCTTGGCGGGTGCCTTCTTGGCCGCGGACTTCTTCGCGGGCGCGGTCTTCGGGGCAGCCTCGCCGGACTTGCCCGACTTCGCCGCATCGACGCTGCGTTGCAGGGCGGCGACCAGGTCCACGACCTCCGCGTCCTCTTTGTGTGCGGCGACCTCCTCCGGCGGGGTGACCTTCTTGCCGCCGTTCTTGATCGCCTCGTCGAGCATCTTCTGCAGCTGGATCTGGTACTCGTCGGTGTACGACTCGGGCTCGAAGTCCTCGGACATCGACTCCACCAACGACTTTGCCATCGTCAGTTCCTTGTCGCTCGGAGCGGCCGCCTTGTCGAGGGTCTCGAACTCCGCGGCCCGCACCTCGTCGGGCCAGAGCAGGGTCTGGATGACCAGCACGCCCTCGCGCACCCGCAGTGCGGCGAGCCGGGTGCGCTGACGCAGCGTGAAGTGCACCAGCGCGGTGCGGTCGCTCTCGGTCAGTGTGGACGCGAGCAGCTGGTAGGCCTTGGGGGAGGCGGAGTCCGGCTCGAGGTAGTAGCTCTTCTCGAACAGGATCGGATCGATCTGCTCGGACGGCACGAACTGTAGGACCGGGATCTCGTGCTTCTCGGCGGCGGGCAGCTCGTCGAAGTCCTCGTCGGTGAGGATCACCTGCGTCCCGTCCTCGGACGAATACGCCTTGTCGATGTCGGCGAACTGGATGGTCTTGCCGCATTCCTGGCAGACACGGTTGTATTTGATACGGCCGCCATCGGCGCCGTGGACCTGGTGGAACTTGATGTCATGGTCCTCGGTCGCGGTGTAGACCTTCACCGGGACGTTCACGAGCCCGAACGCGATGGAGCCTTTCCAAATAGACCGCATGAAACCATGATGGTGCACAGGACGGGATCAGGCCAGGCAGTACCCGAAAATGGGTGGGCAGAGCATGAGTCACAACACCGCGGTGATGGTGGAGGGCAGGCGCCTGTCCCTGACCAATCTGGACAAGGTTCTCTACCCCGAGACGGGGACCACCAAGGCGGAGGTCCTGCAGTATTTCACCACGGTCGGGCCGCTGATGGTGCCGCTGCTCGCCGGTCGTCCGGTCACGAGAAAGCGCTGGCCGGACGGCACGTCCGCGACGCCGTTCTTCCAGAAGAACGTCGACGTGTCGACACCGGACTGGGTGGATCGCCGGACCATGACGCACTCGTCGAAGACCATCACCTACCCGATCGTCGACGACCTGGCGTCGCTGGTGTATTTCGCTCAGGCGGGCTCGCTCGAGTTCCATGTGCCGCAATGGAGATTCGGCGCGGGCGGCGTACCGATGGACCCGGACCGCCTGGTGATCGACCTCGACCCGGGGCCGGGCGTCACGCTGGAGGAGTGTGCCGAGGTGGCCCTGCGGGTTCGTGATCGGCTTGCGGACAGCGGCCTTGGTGCGCTGCCGGTGACCAGTGGCAGCAAGGGGATTCACCTGTACGCCGGGATCGGGGAGGGCTGGACGGCGGCGCGGTGCGTGGAGTTCGCGAAGAAGATCGCGGTCGAACTCGAACGGGAGACGCCGAAGTCGGTGATCTCCAAGATGACCAGGGCCGAGCGTGCCGGCAGGGTATTCGTGGACTGGAGTCAGAACTCGGCGTCGAAGACGACGGTGTCGCCGTACTCGCTGCGCGGCACCGCGATCCCGAACGTGGCCGCCCCGCGGACCTGGGACGAGCTGACCCAGCCGGGACTGCGCCAGTTGGACTTCCGCGAGGTCCTCGACCGGATAACAGCGGGGGGTGAGCAGCCGGGGATCCCGCCTGCTCCGGAGCCCGAGCGCCCAGGTTCCTCGCGCCGATCTCGCGCCGCCGCGAGCGATCTGGCCCCGATGCTGGCGTCGGCGGTGACCGTGGAGGACTTCACGTCCAGGGCCGACCCCGAGGTGTGGGCCCTGGAGCCGAAGCTGGACGGTATTCGCGCCCTTGTGCATTTCGATCACGACGCCGAGAGCGGCGTGTCCACGGTCCGGCTGGTCAGCCGCAGCGGATCGGACCTCACGGCGGGCTATCCGGAGTTGCTGGCCGTTCCGGAAGGCCTGCACGGTCATTCGGGCGTGGTGGACGGGGAGATCGTGGTGCTCGGCGACGACGGCGCCCCGAGCTTCGGCCGGCTGCAGCAGCGGATGGGCCTGACGAAGCCGCGCGATGTGCGAGCGGCGGCGGAGAAGAACCCGGTGCTGTTGGAGATCTTCGACGTCCTGCAGCTCGACGGGACGTCCCTGCGCGCCAAGGTCTACCGGGACCGGCGCAGGGTGCTCGACGCGATACGCCTGGACGAGGACGAGCCCTGGCGGGTGCTCCCGCTGGCGCCCGCGGATCTCGGTGAGGCGCTCGAGTCCAGTCGAACCGCCCGGATGGAGGGGCTGGTCGCCAAGCGCTGGGACTCGACCTACCGGGCAGGCCGATCCGCGTCCTGGCTCAAGCTCAAGCATTTCCTGGACCTCGAGGTGGTGGTGGGTGGCTGGCAGCAGGGGGAGGGTCGTCGGTCGGGGGGTATCGGATCCCTGCTGCTCGGTGTGCCGGAGGGCGCCGGTGGCCTGCGGTACGTCGGCAAGGTCGGGACCGGTTTCAGCGATGCCGCCCTGGCGCGGCTGGCGCGTCTGTTGGCCGACGCGTCCGCGGACAGCTCGCCGTTCGGCGACGCGGTCCCCGCGGTGGATGCTCGCACCGCCCACTGGGTGCGCCCGGAAATCGTGGGGGAGGTGCGGTACTCGGAGGTGACCGGCGACGGGAGGCTGCGCCACCCGAGCTGGCGCGGTCTCCGTCCCGACAAGACACCGGACCAGGTCGCGGGTCTGGGTTGAGGAGGATCGGATCGCCGCAACGCCTCCGGCTGCCGTCGCGCCGAACGGCCCCCCAAAGATCGTCGTCATCGGACTCGACGGAACGATGCTCGACCACATCAAGGCCGTCAACACCCCGAACCTGGACCGGCTGATGGCGGAGGGGACCACCGGATCCTCGTCGATCCTGGGCCACCCGACCATCTCCGCGCCGTCCTGGTCCACGATCTTGACCGGTGTCTGGAACGCCGAGCACGGCGTCCAGGACAACTCCTTCGCCGGCGCCCGGTACGACCAGTACCCCAGTGCGTTCACCCAGATCGAGAGGACCGACCCTGGCCGGCCCGATTTCATCTTCACCCAGGTGGATCAGGTGGACGGGGCCGGGCACTGGACCGGCACCCTCGGCCCCGCGTACAACTAGGCCGTGGAAGCGGAGGACATCGAGGTCGGCAGGATCGTTGCTGCGGTGGACCAGCGTCAGCGCGACACCGGCGAGGGGTGGACCGTGCTGGTCACCGCCGACCACGGTCACCTGCTGTTCGGTGGGCACGGCGGCCAGACCCCCGACGAGGCATCGACTTTCGTGATCGCGCGCGGCGATGGATACCAGGCGGGCGGCATCGACAACGGCTACACGATCACCGACATCACCCCGATCGTGCTGGAGACCCTCGGCGTGCCGCGCCCGGCGAACCTCGACGGCAAGCCGTTGGCGAGGAGCGTGCCGCTGGAGGGCTGACCGTTCGCGAGGTCGGCGTGCGTTGACGGCTGTCGAGGTGGCGTGTCGGTGCGGGTTGCTAGTTTTGTGTGGGCGGCTCCGATCGGGCACTGCTCGACGGTTTCTCCGAAAGGCGTTCTCTCACATGGTGATGGGTGCTACCCATGCTGTTTCCGGCGCGGTCGCGGGTCTGCTTGCCGCACAGGTTCTTCCATCCGAATGGGGTGGGCCGACCTCGACGGCCGAGGTGTTCACCTTTGCGGGAGTGTGCGCGGGTGCCGCGCTGCTGCCCGACCTCGACACGGCGCAGTCCACGGTCGCGAGGTCCTTCGGTCCGGTCAGCCAGCTGGTCGCCCGCGGTGTGGACGAGCTCTCGTTGTGGTTCTACCGGCTCACCCGCGGGAAACGGGACCCCAAGCGTCGCGGCGGCCACCGGACGCTCACGCACACGGCGTTGTTCGCGATCGCGTTGAGCGCGGGGATCTCCGCGTTGGTGATCGAGTTCGGGCGCCCGGCGATCATCGGCACCCTGTTCGTCACCCTCGGCCTGGCGCTGCGCGGCCTGGCGGGGAGCTGGGCCGCGCGCAACGGCTGGATCGCGGTCACCCTCGTCGCCGCGGCGCTCTCGGCGTTCACCTGGACCTGGTATCCGGACGAGGTGGGCTCCAGGGCACTCGGCGTCGCGGTGGGCCTCGGGTGTGCGGTGCACTGCCTCGGCGATGCGATCACCAAGGAGGGCGTGCCGTTCCTCGCGCCGTTCCTGCCCTGGGGGCGCAGGCGGTGGTGGGAGCTGCGCCTGCCGTCGATGCTCTCGATCCGGGCAGGCGGCACGGTCGAAAAGGTGGTGCTCGGTCCGCTGCTGACCCTCGTCGCGGTTGGTCTTGCGGTCTGGGCGATCGACGGTGTCCCCGGCGCGGTCACCGAGGTCGTGGCCGAGATCCGCGCCTGGGGTTGATGGTCGGCAGCGCCGCTCTCGCCAGCGTGCGCCGGACCGGGTTCGGGGCTCGTCGGAACACCGCGGCCATCGCCAGGCCCACGGCCACCGGGTCGGCACGCTCGGAGAGATAGGCGTGCTGTCGGCCGGCGGGCAAGTCGAAGAACGCCTCGAAGAACTCCGTTGTGAGTGGGGGTGGCAGCCGGAGCAGCGCGCGCAGCCCGACCTCGCGCAGACCGCGGACCGCCCGGGCGGCGGGCGGCCACAGCGCGGCTGTCGGATCGTCGTCGTCGAGGATGGCGCCGACCAGCCCGTCGACGGCGGACAGCGCGGCGGCGACGCTGTACCCGGTGCCGGGGTGCATGATCCCGGCGCGGGCGCCGAACGTGGCCGTCACACCCGCAGCGCGCGGAACCTGAACCGGGAACCGCACCCGTTCGCGTTCCCCGTTGGCGGCAACCGGCACCCTCCGCGCGCGCAGCCTGGACTCCAGGCGCGTGCGCAACACCTCCTGGGACAGCCCCGGTCTGCCCACCAGGCAGGTCTCCTCGAGGAGGACCCGGTCGTGGCCGAGGGGGACCGCGTAGAGGAACGACGGGGTCTCGTCCGGTGCGGCACCGTTGTCCGCGCGCCAGTCCATGAACCATGCCTCGCCGTCCCCGACGATCGGGACCGCGGCCTCCCCGGACACCACCACGCCGTAGGCGGTCTGCTCCGCCAGTCCCCGCGCGGGCCGGGCGCCGCGGGCATCGATCACCTGTCGGGCGCGCAGTCGACTGCCGTCCCGGAGGATCACCCGGTCCGGCTCGACGTCGGCGGCGGTACCGGCGAGCACCCGCGCGGAGCCGAGGTCCAGCGCCGCCCGCAACGCGTCGTTCTCGAGCACGCAGTAGGGCCGCGCCAGCACGTGCTCGCGGGTGGTCCACACCCGGGGCTGCTCGACCCGCGCCGCGGCTACCGCGTGCCCGTCGAGCCAGCCGGGCAGCTCGTCACACCACGCCGCATAGGTGGGAGTCCAGCGGCGGTCGGGATGCGGATCGACCGCGACCACGTCGAGCCCGGCGGCGGTGGCCCGGTGGGCCAGCGCCCGGCCGGCAGGCCCCAGTCCGACCACGGCGAGGTCGGCCACCGGTTCGCGGGTCGTCATCGGATCACTGGTGGCTCACGACATTGACCACGCGGCCGTTGGGGTCGCGGACGAAGAACCGGCGCACGCCCCACTCCTCGTCCTGCAGTGGGTGCACGATCTCCGCGCCCGCCTCGACGACGGTCGCGTACACCGCGTCCACGTCGTCCACCTCGACGCTCAGGTCGGGATGGACGGCCGCGGTGGCGTCCGCGCCCATGAGCGTCAGCTGGGCCGTCGGGTTCGACGGCGACGCCAGGGTCCTCACCCAGCCCAGGTTCATGACCTCCACGAAGCCGAGGAGGCCGTAGAACCTGCGGCTCCCGTCCAGATCGTCGGTGCGGATGTCCGGCACGACTCGGCGAATGGTCACAGCATCTCCTCACTCATGACTACATCGAACCCGTCGAGAGCAGCCCGCCGTCCACCCGGACCGTCTCGCCGGTGATCCAGGAGGCGGCGTCCGAGACCAGGAATCCGACCAGGTTCGCGACGTCCTCCGGCGACCCGAGCCGCTTCATCGGGTAGCCGGCCGCGGCCTGATCCTCGCCCGCCGCGACCAGGGCGGCCGCGAACTGCGTCTTCACGATGCCAGGGGCCACCGCGTTGACCCGGATCTTCGGCCCGAGCTGCCAGGCCAGTTCCTCGGTCAGGCGGATCAGCGCAGCCTTCGAGGCGCCGTAGGCGGCGATCACCCCGGTCGATCGCAGTCCGCCGACGCTGGCCAGGTTGACCACCGCGCCGCCGTGTTCGCCCATCCAGGCCTTGTATGCCTGCTGGATGTAGCCGAGAGCGGCGACCACGTTCACGTCGAAGATCTTCCTGACCGCGTCCAGGTCGGCATCCATCAGCGACCCGAAGACCGGGTTGATGCCGGTGTTGTTGACCAGGATGTCGAGCGAGCCCAGCTCGGCCACGGTCCGCGTGACCGCCTCCGCGCGCGCGTCCGCGTCGCCCGCGTTGCCCGCGATCGGCAGGACAACGGCCCCGGCGACGGCGGTACGAAGCTCCTGCGCGGCGGCCTCCAGCGGCTCCGGCTTGCGGGCGGTGATGGCGACCGCGGCGCCGCGCGCGAGGAATTCGGCCGCGATGGCCCGGCCGATGCCGCGGCTCGCGCCCGTGACCAGCGCCGTCTTTCCCTGCAGATCCTTCGGGTGCGTCATCTGCGGAACGTTAGCCGAATCACATCGCCGCGCAACTACCGCAGGGAATGTCACGGTAAAGTGGAGCGTTCTTGTGTCTCGTGCGCCGTCGGCGTTTGCCCGGCCACGAAAAAGTTTCCCGTTTCCATTTAGGAGTTCTAGTTGATTACCGCCACCGACCTCGAAGTTCGTGCCGGTGTGCGGACCTTGCTCTCCGCGCCGGGACCCGCCCTGCGGGTCCAGGCAGGCGACCGGATCGGCCTCGTCGGCCGGAACGGTGCAGGCAAGACCACCACGCTGCGCATCCTCGCGGGCGAGGGCGAGCCCTACGCGGGCTCGGTGATCCGCACCGGCGACCTCGGATACCTCCCGCAGGACCCCAAGGAGGGCGACCTCAGCGTCCTCGCCAAGGACCGGGTGCTCTCCGCGCGAGGCCTGGACACCATCATCCGGGACATGGAAAAGCAGCAGACCCTGATGGCCGAGCTGGTCGACGGCGCCGAGCTGGACAAGGCCGTGCGCAGGTACGGCGCGTTGGAGGACCGGTTCTCGTCCCTCGGCGGCTACGTCGCGGAGAGCGAGGCGGCCCGGATCTGCAACAGCCTCGGGCTCGCGGACCGGATCCTCGCCCAGCCGCTGCGCACGCTGTCCGGTGGTCAGCGCCGCCGCGTCGAGCTGGCCCGCATCCTGTTCGCCGCCTCGGACGGCAGCGGCGGCCGATCGGACACCACGCTGCTCCTCGACGAGCCCACCAACCACCTCGACGCCGACTCGATCACCTGGCTGCGCGGGTTCCTACAGAACCACGACGGTGGGCTCATCGTGATCAGCCACGACGTGGAGCTCCTCGGGGACGTCGTGAACCGGGTCTGGTTCCTGGACGCGGTCCGCGGCGAGGCCGACATCTACAACATGAACTGGAAGAAGTACCTCGACGCGCGCGCCACCGACGAGCAGCGGCGGCGGCGCGAGCGCGCCAACGCCGAGAAGAAGGCGGGCGCACTGCGGGTGCAGGCCGCCAAGCTCGGTGCCAAGGCGACGAAGGCGACCGCGGCCCAGAACATGGCCAAGCGCGCCGACAAGCTGATGGCCGCCCTCGACGAGGTCCGGGTCTCGGACAAGGTCGCGCACATCCGCTTCCCGGAGCCCGCGGCCTGCGGCAAGACGCCGCTGATGGCGAAGAACCTGACCAAGATGTACGGCTCGCTGGAGATCTTCGCGGGCGTCGACCTGGCCATCGACCGCGGTAGCCGGGTGGTCGTGCTCGGGCTCAACGGCGCGGGCAAGACGACCCTGCTGCGGATCCTGGCGGGCACCGAGCAGGCCAATGCCGGCGAGCTGGTGCCCGGTCACGGGATGAAGGTCGGCTACTTCGCGCAGGAGCACGACACCCTCGACGACGACGCCTCGGTGTGGGAGAACATCCGGCACGCCGCGCCGGACACGGGGGAGCAGGAGCTGCGCTCGCTGCTCGGCGCGTTCATGTTCACCGGCCCGCAGCTCGAGCAGCCTGCCGGCACCCTCTCCGGCGGTGAGAAGACGCGCCTCGCGCTGGCCGGCCTGGTCTCCTCGGCGGCCAACGTCCTGCTGCTGGACGAGCCGACCAACAACCTGGACCCGATCTCGCGCGAGCAGGTGCTCGACGCGCTGCGCAGCTACAAGGGTGCCGTCGTGCTGGTCACCCACGACCCCGGCGCCGCGGAGGCGCTGAACCCGGAGCGGGTCATCCTGCTGCCCGACGGCCAGGAGGACCACTGGTCGCAGGAGTACCTGGAACTGATTCAGCTGGCCTGATCGTTGCCGCGGCGCGGCGCGGGTGGCTAGCCTGAGAGTGTTCGCTCAAGTCCGCCGAATGACGGCACGCGCCGCGCGCGAGGGATTCGTGCGCACTCCTGTACGGAGGTCAGCCATGGCCGAGCTCACGCGACTACCCAAGGGCGCCCGGGTGTCTGGGGGTGCGCGGGAGGCCCTGCAGACCGAGCTGCGGGATCGCTATCAGTCGGGCACAAGCATCCGGACGCTGGCGGACGCCACCGGCCGCTCGTACGGATTCATCCGGGCCCTGCTCACCGAGGCGGGCGTGACGCTGCGCGGCCGCGGCGGCGCGAACCGCCGCGG
Source organism: Rhodococcus sp. PvR099 (assembly GCF_017833315.1). Classification (NCBI taxonomy): domain Bacteria; kingdom Bacillati; phylum Actinomycetota; class Actinomycetes; order Mycobacteriales; family Nocardiaceae; genus Rhodococcus; species Rhodococcus sp. PvR099. The sequence goes on from NZ_JAFIBV010000001.1 coordinate 873,600, forward strand.
CCGCCTCTCGCATTGATCGCGGGCGCCGATCGCGTCACTCCCTGCGGCGGACCGATTCCTCGACCAGGTCCAGCACGGCGGACAGGTTCTCGCCCGCGTGTCCCGACGCGATCCGGGCGATGAGCCCGTCGAGGACCAGATCGAGATAACCGACCAGCACATCGGTCGGGAGGTCGTCCCGCAGCCGGCCCGCGGACTTCTGGCGTTCGAGCCGGTTGATCGTCGCCTCGGTCAGTTCCGCGCTGCGCTGGGACCAGCCCCGCGCGAACTCGGGGTCGGTCCGGAGTCGGCGGGCGATCTCGAGCCGGGTGCCGAGCCAGTTGAACTGGTCCGGCTGGGCCAGCATGTCCCGCATGACCTGGACAAGGCCCTGGTTCGCGGCGACATCGGCCATCCGCATGGCGTCCTCGTGCGCGAGCGCGAGGAACAGGCCGTCCTTGTCCTTGAAGTGGTGGAAAATCGCTCCCCGCGAGAGACCGGTGGTCTCCTCGAGGCGGCGCACGGTGGCACCGTCGTAGCCGTACTCCGCGAAGCAGCGGCGAGCGCCGTCGAGGATCTGGCTCCGCCGTGCGGCGAGGTGGTCTTCGCTGACCTTCGGCACTAGGCTCCCTCCTTCGTCGGTCGCCCGTGAGTGTTTTCGGCCCTTCGCGAGATATGTCGCGTCATGCACTAAGCGCGCACGACCACGTTCCTCGGTCGGTAACTGTCCGCTGGAAGTGGTCGTGCGCGCTTAGTGCCGATCTGGGCCGAAAACACTCATGGGCGCGTAGCGCCTAGCCCTTGATCATGTTGCGGAGCACGTACTGCAGGATGCCGCCGTTGCGGTAGTAGTCCGCCTCACCGGGGGTGTCGATGCGGACGACCGCGTCGAACTCCACCTTGGTGCCGTCCGTCTTGGTGGCCGTGACCTTCATGGTCTTCGGGGTGACGCCCTCGTTGAGCTTGGCGATGCCCGTGATGTCGAAGGTCTCGGTGCCGTCCAGGCCCAGCGACGCGGCGGACTGGCCGACCGGGAACTGCAGCGGCACAACGCCCATGCCGATGAGGTTGGAGCGGTGGATGCGCTCGAACGACTCGGTGATGACGGCCTTGACGCCGAGCAGGCTGGTGCCCTTGGCGGCCCAGTCACGCGAGGAGCCGGAGCCGTACTCCTTGCCGCCGAGGACGACCAGCGGGATGCCGGCGGCCTGGTAGTTCTGCGACGCGTCGTAGATGAACGACTGCGGGCCGCCCTCGAGGGTGAAGTCGCGGGTGTAGCCGCCCGAGACGTCGTCGAGGAGCTGGTTGCGCAGGCGGATGTTCGCGAACGTGCCGCGGATCATCACCTCGTGGTTACCGCGACGCGAGCCGAGGGAGTTGTAGTCCTTGCGCTCGACACCGTTGGCGTCCAGGTACTGCGCGGCCGGGGTACCGGGCTTGATGGGGCCTGCCGGGCTGATGTGGTCGGTGGTGACCGAGTCGCCCAGCAGCGCAAGGACGCGGGCGCCCGTGATGTCGGTGACCGGGGTGGTCTCCATCGTCATGCCCTCGAAGTACGGCGCCTTGCGGACGTAGGTCGAGTTCTCGTCCCACGCGAAGGTGTCGCCCTCCGGGGTGGACAGGTTCTGCCAGCGCTCGTCGCCCTTGAAGACGTTGGCGTAGGAGTTGACGAACATGTCCTGGTTGATCGAGGACGCGATGGTCGCCTCGATCTCCTGCGTCGAGGGCCAGATGTCCTTCAGGAAGACGTCGTTGCCGTCCTGGTCCTGTCCGAGGGCATCGGTCTCGAAGTCGAAGTCCATGGTGCCTGCGAGACCGTAGGCGATGACCAGCGGCGGGGAGGCCAGGTAGTTCATCTTGACGTCGGGGGAGATGCGACCCTCGAAGTTGCGGTTGCCCGAGAGCACCGCGGTGACCGACAGGTCGTTGTCGTTGATCGCCTTGGAGATGTTCTCCGGCAGGGGACCGGTGTTGCCGATGCAGGTGGTGCAGCCGTAGCCACCGAGGTAGTAGCCGAGCTTCTCGAGGTACGGCCAGAGGCCGGCCTTCTCGTAGTAGTCGTTGACGACCTGCGAGCCCGGCGCCATGTTGGTCTTGACCCACGGCTTGGTGGACAGGCCCTTCTCGACCGCGTTGCGGGCCAGCAGGGCGGCGCCCAGCATCACCGACGGGTTCGAGGTGTTGGTGCAGGAGGTGATGCCCGCGACCACGACGGCGCCGTGGTCGAGCACGAACTCGCCCTGCTCCGGGGTGGTGACGCGCACCGGCTTGGAGGGGCGGCCCTCGGCGCCGTTCGCGGCCGACGCCACGGCGCCCGCACCGTCGTCGGCGAAGGACAGCGCGGCGGGATCGGATGCGGGGAAGGACTCCTCGACGGCCTCGTCCAGCTGGCTGTGGTCGGCTGCGGCGTGATCCTCCACGTAGGTGTGGATGTCGCGACGGAACGCGTTCTTCGAGTCCGAGAGCAGTATGCGGTCCTGCGGGCGCTTCGGGCCTGCGATGGACGGCACCACGGAGCCGAGATCCAGCTCGAGGTACTCGGAGTAGTTGGGCTCGGCGTCGGCGTCGTGCCACATGCCCTGTTCCTTGGCGTACGCCTCGACGAGCGCGAGCTGCTCCTCGCTGCGGCCGGTCAGGCGCAGGTAGTTCACGGTCTCCTCGTCGATCGGGAAGATCGCGGCGGTGGAACCGAACTCGGGGCTCATGTTGCCAAGGGTGGCGCGGTTGGCCAGCGGCACCTCGGCGACGCCCTTGCCGTAGAACTCCACGAACTTGCCGACGACACCGTGCTTGCGCAGCATGTCGGTGACGGTGAGCACCACGTCGGTGGCGGTCACGCCGGGCTTGATCTCGCCGGTCAGCTTGAAGCCGACGACGCGCGGGATCAGCATGGAGACCGGCTGGCCGAGCATCGCGGCCTCGGCCTCGATGCCGCCGACGCCCCAGCCCAGCACGCCGAGGCCGTTGACCATGGTGGTGTGCGAGTCGGTGCCGACGCAGGTGTCGGGGTACGCCTGGCCGTTACGGATCATGACGGTGGGCGCCAGGTACTCGATGTTGACCTGGTGCACGATGCCCATGCCCGGGGGGACGACCTTGAAGTCGTCGAACGCGCCCTGGCCCCAGCGCAGGAACTGGTAACGCTCGCCGTTGCGCTGGTACTCGAGGTCGACGTTGCGCTCGAGGGCATCGGCGCGGCCGAAGACGTCGAGGATGACCGAGTGGTCGATGACCATGTCGGCGGGGGAGAGAGGGTTGACCTTGCTCGGGTCGCCGCCGAGAGCGGTGACGGCCTCACGCATGGTGGCGAGGTCGACGATGCAGGGCACGCCGGTGAAGTCCTGCATGATCACGCGGGCCGGGGTGAACTGGATCTCGATGCTCGGGTCGGCCGACGGATCCCAGCTCGCGATCGAGCGGATGTGGTCGGCGGTGATGTTCGCGCCGTCTTCGGTGCGCAGCAGGTTCTCTGCCAGGACCTTCAGTGCATAGGGCAACTTCTCGGTGCCGGGAACGGCGTTGAGGCGGAAGATCTCATACGAGTTCTCTCCGACCTCGAGGGTTCCCTTGGCGCCGAACGAATCAATACTGGTGCTCACGTCAGCTCCACTCGTCATTGAGGTTCGCCGTCGACGGGGCTGTGCCGACGGCTGAAGCGAAGCGCATCGCGGCGGACCAAACGGTCACGCCGGGCGCATCGCGGCAAGTCTAACAGTACGCTTGTCCTGTGAGAATTTCGGGCATGTGCGTAGGGCGCATCGCGCCCGATCCGACACCTGTCGATTCTTGTCGACGGCACCGGCGGTCGCAACGCGGCAATCCCGGGTTTCGCCGCGCCGCGACGAGTGTCACGTAATGTGCATCGGGTCAGCAGCGATGGTCCCCATGCCGTCGTACCCGTAACCGCTGCATATCCCTCGACCCGATCCGGATGAAAGATGCCTGCTGCTCTCACCTCTGTGTTTCGTCCGGTCCTGGCTGACGTCCCCCCCGATATCGGCATCGACGCGATCCTGGCCGACGTCCAGGACGACGGGGTGTCGGCGCCCGCGAGTGATGTGGACGGGCTCAGGAGTGTCGTGGTCCGGGCCGAGCAGGACGGGGTCGAGCTGAGCGTCGTCGTGCTTGCGGCGAACCCGGTGCGGGATTCGCAACTGCGGGACATCGCGACCGAGGTGGGCAAGCAGGAGGGCGGCACCGTGCTGGTGCTGAGCCCGAGTTGGGTGGGTACCTACAGCGACACCCTCAGCCGGGTCACCGTGGAGGACGCGCAGGACAAGGCGTACACCGGAAACGCGGTGGCCTCGGCCGACAATTTCCTCGGCGCGATCACGCGGCCGGACCCGCCGTACGGGCTCATCACGGCGGCGCTGGTGCTGCTGGTCGGCGGCGTTGCCGCGGTGAGCTTTTGGGCGCGCTCACGGCGTTCGGCGGCCACCGTCGACGGCGACGTCGACGCTCGATAAGCCGACTCATTCGGGTGGCCGTCCGCGCCGCCTCGGAATCGATCCGTCCGCCGCGAGAAATCCCAACTCCGCGAATATCTTTCGCAACCGATTCGACAAACCCGCAGCTCACGGCGCCCCGTGGGTGTGCGAACCAGTGTTTTTCTTGTGACTAGAGTTCCACTAGTGGGCATTGTGTCGTACGATACTTTTGGCACTTATGGGGAAGAAGTGTCGCTTTGAGCAGCATGGCCACGCAAGTGGCGCGAGTTCGACGTTGGCCTGTTGACGTCGTGTGCTGCCGAGCTTGCGCGTCTTCCCTGTGCGGGTACGACCGAGCTGAGCGCTGATCCGTCCGGCTCGGTGGAGAACCGAGGGAGAGACCTGTGAGGCGAAGGGCACCGCGCACGAGGACTCGTAGTGCACAACTGTTCATCGGAATGGCGATAGTGGCCTCCTTGGTCACGGGAACCCCTGGACTGGCCGCCGCAGTGCCGCCGCCACCGCCGAATCCGAGCGAATCCGAACTGCAACAGGCCGGCCAGGGCGTCGACGAGCGCGTCGGTCAGGTCAGCACCCTCATCAACGACGTGGCCGCCGCCGACCAGCAGTTGCGCGCGCTAGACGATGAGGTCGCGATCAAGCGTGAGCAGGTGAACAAGGCGCTGGTCGACCTGCAGATGTCCCGTGACGCGGCCGCAGCGGCCGCGGGTGCGGTCGGCATCAGCCAGCAGGCCCTGCGGGACGCGGGCGCCCAGATCGAGTTGGCGCAGACCAGGTTCGACGAGTTCGCGGCCAGAACGTACAAGCAGGGCACCGGGCTCGCGTCCTTCGCGTCGTTCCTGGGATCGCAGGGGCCAGGGGACGTGCTCGACCGCGCCCAGGTGATGAAGATCCTCGCCACCAACAAGAATTCGGTGATGGACGCGCTGCAACGCGCGAGAACCGAACAGGCGAACAAGGATTCGTCGACCCGCGAGGCGAAGCAACAGGCGGATGTCGCCGCAGTCGCGGCCGAGTCCCGCAAGTCCGACGCCGAGAACGCCATCTCGGTCGCGAGGTCCGCGTTGGCCGAGCAGGCAGGCAAGAAGGCCGCGATCGAGGCGCAGAAGTCGTCGGCGGAGTCCGCGCTCGCGGCGGCAAGGGAGAACGTATCCGGGCTGCAGAGCCAGCGTCAGGCGTTCGTCAACTGGGACACCCAGCGGGCCGCCGAGCAGGCCGCGATCGCCGCCGCGGCGGCCGCTGCCCGAGAGGTCGCGGCCGCGGCCGCGGCGCGCGTCGCCGCAAACCAGGCGGCGAAGGACCGGGCCCGCGAGCTCGCCACGGGACAGCGCCCGCACACCCAGATCGAGGACGACACCGCGACCGATTACGGCACCGAGGAATCGGGCACCGTCGACTCGGAATCCGAGGAAGCCGAGTCCGAAGCGTCGGAGGAGTCCGAGGAGTCGCCGCCGGTCACCACGAAGCCGGTCAAGCCGAAGCCGAAGCCGAGCAAGCCCAAACCGGCCGTCACCGGCAGCGCCGCCGTCGAGACCGTGATCGACCGCGGGATGTCGCAGCTCGGTGTCACCTACGCCTGGGGCGGCGGCGACGAGAACGGGCCGACCCTCGGTATCCGTGACGGTGGCGTGGCGGACAGTTACGGCGACTTCAACAAGGTCGGTTTCGACTGCTCGGGCCTGATGATCTACGCCTTCGCCGGCATCGGCGTCTCGCTGCCGCACTACACCGGCTATCAGTACACCGCGGGCGAGCAGGTTCCGTCCTCGGAGATGCGACGCGGCGACATGATCTTCTACGGACCGAACGCCAGTCAGCATGTTGCGCTGTACCTTGGCAATGGGGAGATGCTGGAGGCGCCGCAGTCCGGTTCCATCGTCAAGGTGTCGCCGGTGCGCTGGGACGGCATGACCCCGTACGTGGTCCGAATGGTGTAGCGACCTGACCGCATTCCGGGACACGGAGGCGGATCGAGGCGATCGATGTGAAAGCGGTGGATTCTTGGTGACCTCAGCTGACGGGGCAACCGGCAGTACGGACGTGCAGATCCTCGAGAAGGTGATCTACGAGGTCAAGCGAGTGATCGTCGGGCAGGACCGGCTGGTCGAGCGCATTCTCGTGGGACTCCTCGCGAAGGGGCACGTGCTCCTCGAGGGCGTGCCCGGCGTCGCCAAGACCCTGGCGGTGGAGACCTTCGCGACCGTCGTCGGCGGTTCGTTCTCCCGCGTGCAGTTCACCCCGGACCTGGTGCCCACCGACCTGGTCGGTACCCGGATCTACCGGCAGGGCCGGGAGGAGTTCGACACCGAGCTCGGTCCCGTCGTCGCGAACTTCGTGCTCGCCGACGAGATCAACCGGGCCCCCGCGAAGGTCCAGTCGGCACTGCTCGAGGTGATGGCCGAGCGCCACGTCACCATCGGCGGCAAGACGTTCCCCATGCCGGAGCCCTTCCTGGTGATGGCGACCCAGAACCCGATCGAGAGCGAGGGCGTCTACCAGCTGCCCGAGGCGCAGCGCGACCGCTTCCTGTTCAAGATCCTGGTGGACTACCCGTCCGTGGAGGAGGAGCGCGAGATCGTCTACCGGATGGGTGTCGCGGCTCCCGAGCCGAAGCCGATCCTGGATCCCGCCGAGCTGATCCGCCTGCAGAAGGCCGCAAGCGCGGTCTTCGTGCACCACGCCCTTGTGGACTACGTGGTTCGCGTCATCGCGGCCACCCGTACCCCCGCCGATCTGGGCCTGACCGACGTGGCCGGGTGGATCGCGTACGGCGCCTCGCCGCGCGCGACGCTCGGCATCATCGCCGCCTCACGCGCCCTCGCGCTGATGCGCGGACGTGACTACGTGGTGCCGCAGGACGTGCTCGAGGTGATCCCGGACGTGCTCCGCCACCGCCTGGTGCTCTCGTACGACGCCCTCGCGGACGACGTCTCACCCGACGACGTCATCACCCGGGTGTTGCAGAGCGTCGGTCTCCCGCAGGTCGCGGCCCAGCCGGTCGCCCCGCCCGCGCAGGCGCCGAACGGAGCGGTCGCCCCGCAGGCGGCCCCGCAGTCCAACGGCACGCCGCAGCAACAGGCTGTCGCCGACCCGACCGCGTCGGTCGGTGGCCAGCAGCGGTGAGCGCCCCGGCTCATCGTGACGGCGGCGCGTTGCCCTCGTTCCGTTCGGGCGAGCTGCGCAACCCGGAGCTGTCCGCGGCCCTGCGCACTCTCGAGCTGACGGTCCGCAGGCGGCTCGACGGTGTCCTGCACGGCGAGCACCTCGGGCTGATCCCGGGGCCGGGCACCGAATCGGGTGACGCCCGCGAGTACCAGCCCGGCGACGACGTTCGCCAGATGGACTGGTCGGTGACCGCGAGGACGACGCATCCGCACGTGCGGATGTCCGTCGCCGATCGCGAGCTCGAGACGTGGCTGGTCGTCGACCTGTCCGCGAGTCTCGACTTCGGGACGACCGGGGCCGAGAAGCGCGACCTGGCGGTGGCCGCCGCGGCCGCCGTCACCCACCTCACCAGCGGGGGCGGCAACCGGATCGGTGCCATCGTCGCGACCGGCGAACGGACCGTGCGCATCCCCGCGCGCGGCGGCCGGTTGCACGCGCAGGCGATGCTCCGGAAGATCGCGACCACCCCGCACGCCCCGGACGGGGTGCGGGGCGACCTGCGCGGTGCGATCGAGTCGCTGCGCCGACCACAGCGCCGACGCGGGCTCGCCGTGGTGATCAGCGACTTCCTCGGTCCGATCGACTGGGAGCGGTCGATGCGCGCGCTGTCAGGCAGGCACGACCTGCTGGGCATCGAGGTCCTCGACCCCCGTGACCTGGAGCTGCCGGACGTCGGCGATGTGGTGCTGCACGACCCGGAGACGGGCCGGACCGGGGAGTTCCACACCACCCCGTCACTGCGTGCCGACTTCGCCGCGGCCGCGCAGGAGCACCGCCGCGCGGTCGAGCACACGCTGCGTGGCTGCGGGGCGCCCGTCCTGGCGCTGCGCACCGACCGGGACTGGATCGCCGATGTCGTTCGCTTCGTGGCGTCGCGCCGACACAGTTATGGTGCTCGGGTGAATCGGGTGCCGCGCCAGTGAGCTTCGCTGATTTCGCGTCCCCGCTGTGGTTGGCGTTCCTCGTGGTGGTGGCGGCCCTCGCCGTCGCCTACGTCCTCGTCCAGCGCACCAGGCACAAGCATCTGCTCCGGTTCTCCAACCTCGAGCTGCTCGAGAAGGTCGCCCCGTCGCGGCCAGGACGTTACCGGCACGTGCCCACCGCGCTGGTGCTGTGCGGACTGTTGCTGCTCACGGTGGCGCTCGCAGGCCCGACCTCGGAGAAGCGGGTGCCGCGGAACCGGGCCACCGTGATCATGGTGATCGACGTTTCGCTGTCGATGAAGGCCACCGACGTGGAGCCGACCCGGTTCGACGCCGCCAAGGCCGCCGCGAAGGACTTCGCGGACGGGCTGACGCCCGGGATCAACCTCGGGCTCGTCGCGTTCGCGGGTACCGCCTCGGTCCTGGTCTCGCCGACCATCAATCGCGAGGAGACCAAGACCGCGATCGACCACCTCAAGCTGAGCGAACGCACGGCGACCGGCGAGGCCATCTTCACCTCGCTGCAGTCGATCGAGACGCTCGGCGCGGTCCTTGGCGGCGGGGATCAGGCGCCGCCCGCGCGGATCGTGCTCCTCTCCGACGGGAAACAGACCGTCCCCGACGACCCGGATGCCCCGCGCGGCGGCTACACCGCCGCACGGGAGGCGAAGGAGAAGGGCGTGCCGATCTCGACGATCTCGTTCGGCACCACCTACGGCACCGTCGACATCGAGGACGAGCGGATCCCGGTCCCGGTCGACGATCCGTCGCTTCGCGAGATCGCGAACCTCTCCGGAGGTAGTTTCTTCACGGCGTCCAGCCTCGAGGAACTGCGCAAGGTCTACGACACCCTCGAGGAACAGATCGGGTTCGAGACGACCAGGGGCGACGCCAGCAGGCCCTGGCTCGTGCTCGGGGTGCTGTGCACAACGGCGGGCCTCGCCATGGCGCTGGTTCTGCGCCAACGCCTGCCCTAGCAGGGCCATGACCCGTCACAATTCCACCGACCGACGCCGATGCGGCGTACACGAACAGATAGGTTGATCGCATGTCGAACACCCCCTCTCCGTCCCGTTCCGTGCTCGTGACCGGAGGCAACCGCGGCATCGGCCTCGCGGTGGCCCAGCGTCTGGCGGCGGACGGCCACAAGGTGGCGGTCACGCACCGTGGGTCCGGGGTTCCCGAGGGCCTGTTCGGCGTGAAGTGCGACGTCACCGACGCGGAGTCGGTGGATCGCGCGTTCACCGAGGTCGAGGAGCACCAGGGTCCGGTCGAGGTGCTGGTCGCCAATGCGGGCATCACCGACGACACGCTGCTCATGCGGATGAGCGAGGAGCAGTTCACGAACGTCATCGACGCCAACCTGACCGGCGCCTTCCGCTGCGCCAAGCGGGCCAACCGAGGAATGCTGCGCGGCCGCTGGGGCCGGATGATCTTCCTCGGTTCGGTGGTGGGCATGGCCGGTCAGGCCGGGCAGATCAACTACGCCGCCTCCAAGGCCGGCGTGATCGGTCTGGCGCGCTCGGTGACCCGTGAGCTGGGTTCGCGGTCGATCACTGCGAACGTGGTGGCGCCCGGCTTCATCGAGACCGACATGACCGCCGATCTGCCGGAGGACATGAAAGAGATGGCAAAGAAGTTCATCCCGCTGCAGCGAGTGGGCAAGGCCGAGGAGGTCGCCGCCGTGGTCAGCTTCCTCGCCTCGGAGGACTCCGCATACGTCTCCGGTGCGGTCATCCCGGTGGACGGCGGCATGGGTATGGGCCACTAGGTCCGCTCGAAACATCACGCACCCAACGACTTTCATTCACAGGAGTAGAAACATGGGCGGACTGCTCGAAGGCAAGACCATCCTCGTCACCGGGATCATCACCGATTCGTCGATCGCGTTCCACGTCGCGAAGGTGGCGCAGGAGCAGGGTGCGAAGGTCATCATCACCGGGTTCGACCGGCTGCGGCTGATCGACCGCATCGCGCAGCGCCTGCCGCAGCCGGTGCCGCCTGCGATCGAGCTCAACGTGCAGGACGATGAGCACCTCGCGACATTGGCGGACCGCGTCCGTGAACTCGCGCCCGAGGGCATCGACGGCGTCGTGCACTCCATCGCGTTCTCTCCGCGCTCCGGCCTGGGTGCACCCTTCCTCGACGCGCCGTGGTCGGACATCTCGACCGCACTCGAGGTGTCGGCCTACTCGTACGCGTCGCTGGCGAAGGCACTGCTGCCGGTGCTCAACGACAACGCCTCGATCGTCGGCATGGACTTCGACCCGTCGCGGGCGATGCCGTTCTACAACTGGATGGGTGTCTCGAAGGCCACCCTCGAGGCAGTCAACCGCTACGTGGCGAAGGAGGTCGGCGTCCGTGGCATCCGCTCGAACCTCGTTGCCGCGGGTCCGATCAAGACCCTGGCCGCCAAGGCCATCGCGGGCGACAGCACCGGACCGGGTGCCGAGCTCGACAGGCTGAACACGGGTTGGGACGACGTCGCACCGATCGGCTGGAACGTCGATGACCCGACGCCCGTCGCCAAGAGCGTCTGCACGGTGCTCTCGGACTGGCTGCCCGGTACCAGCGCCTCGATCATCTACGTCGACGGTGGCTTCCACGCGATGGCCGGATAGGTACGAGCTCTCTCACCATGACCACCGAGTTCGATGCCCTGCTGCTGCTCTCCTTCGGCGGACCCGAGAAGCCCGACGACGTCCGCCCGTTCCTGGAGAACGTGACCAGGGGCAGGGGAGTGCCGCCCGAGCGCCTCGACGAGGTGGTCGAGCACTACCTGCACTTCGGTGGGGTGTCGCCGATCAATCGGCTCAACCGCGACATCATCGCCGCGGTGGAGTCCGAGTTCACTGGTGCGGGAATCGAATTGCCGATCTACTTCGGCAACCGCAACTGGCATCCGATGGTCGAGGACACCGTCGCTCGCATGCGCGACGACGGTGTCCGCTCGGCACTGGTGTTCCCCACCTCCGCGTGGGGCGGCTACTCCGGCTGCCGGCAGTATCACGAGGACATCGAGCGGGCGAGGTCCGCGGTCGGCGACGGGGCGCCCGCGCTGGTGAAGTTGCGCCAGTACTACGACCACCCCCTGCTCATCGCCGCGTTCGCCGAGGCGATAGTCGCGGCCCGCGAGCAGCTCCCCGCGGACCGGCGCGCCGGGGCCCGGCTCGTGTTCACCGCGCACTCCATCCCCGTCTCCGCCGACGCCTCGGCTGGTCCGCCCGCCGACGGCGGCCGGCTCTACAGCCGCCAGGTGGCCGAGGCCGCCCGGTTGTGCGCGGATGCAGTCGGTGTCGAGGAGTTCGACCTGGTCTGGCAGTCGCGGTCGGGTCCGCCGCAGATCCCGTGGCTCGAGCCCGACATCTGTGATCACCTCGACGCGCTGGCCGCGGCGGGCACCGAGGCAGTGATCGTGTGCCCGGTGGGCTTCGTCTCCGATCACCTCGAGGTGATCTGGGACCTGGACACCGAGGCCAGGGACAGGGCCGCCGAGCTCGGGCTTGGTTACGTCCGGGTCGGCACGCCGGGCACCGATCCGCGCTTCGCGCAGCTGGTTTCGGCGCTGGTGCGGGAGCAGTCGGACGGCGCCGCCCCGCAGCGGCTCGGATCGGAACCGCTGTACGGGGCGGGCGCGAACGGCGCCCTGTGTGCGGTGGCGTGCTGCGAGCCGCCGCGCAGGCCGCGGCGCTGACCGCTCGGATCAGGCGGAGATAGCCCTTCGCCGAGCCTGGAGGTGTCGACGATGCCGATGCCGAAACAGATGGAGCAGGCCGACCAGGGCGGGGTCAGCTGTAGGACGCGGAACTGATCACCGAGGATCCTCCTCCTCGGCCCGGCAGGTTGTCGACGTACCTCGTCGACGGTGTCGGGCCGGCGAACACCGGCGTAGTGTTCGGACCGTCGGAACCTGGAGAGGCGATGGTGCTGATGCGTACCGACGGAGACACCTGGGACATCGTGAGCAGCGTGGGCCGCACCGCATTGGGGGTGGCGACCTTCCGGGCGCTGGAATCGGAACGTCCCGATCCGCTGATCACGGACGGATTCGCGCGCTGGTTCGTGGAGGCGGCCGGTGACGAGCACTTCACCCGGCTGCTGGCCGACCCGTCCCCCCTCGAGAAGATGCCGTTCTTCTTTCCTGGCTTCATGGGTGTGCGGACCCGATTCTTCGACGAGTACTTCACCGCGGCGTCCGCCGACGGGGTGGCGCAGGCGGTGATCGTCGCGGCCGGACTGGACGCGCGGGCCTACCGACTGGACTGGGCGCCGGACGTGGCGGTTTTCGAGGTCGACCAGCCGAAGGTGCTGGCTTTCAAATCCGGCGTGCTCGCCGCGCACGGCGCCCGGCCGAAGGTCGACCGCAGGCCAGTCGCCGTCGACCTGCGCGAGGACTGGCCGACCGCACTGGAGGCCGGGGGATTCGACCCCGGCCGGCCGTGTGCGTGGTCGGCCGAGGGCCTGCTGCCGTATCTCCCCGGCGCCGCGCACGATGCGCTCTTCGAGCGGATCGACGGGCTCTCTGCTGCTGGCAGCCGGATCGCCCTCGACGGATTCGGTGCCGGGACGGACGTGAAACGGTTCCTTGCATTGCGGGACAAGTACTTCGGGGACAAGCAGTTGGACGACATCGATATCGCGTCACTGTTCTACGACGACGAACGGGCCGACCCGGCGCAGTGGTTGACCGACCACGGCTGGACCGTGCGGCGGTTCAGCCCGGTCGAACTCACCGCGGCCTACGGTGTGGAGGTCCCGGATCTTCCCGACGACCTCGCGGACCTGGCGCGGACTCCCGCGTACCTGACGGCCACGAAATAGCGGCCGGCTACACCCGCGGCCTGGCTGCTCGCACGGTCGCGGCGACCGCACCCAGGCGGGCCGCCCGGATCGTCGACCAGAGCGGCCGGAGGGTCTCCTCGCGTGCCGCCACGCCCGCGGCGGTCTGCGCTCGGAGTCCGGTTTCGCCCGCGACGGTGAGGATCGCGGCCACCTGGTCGGCGGTGTCGAAGATGCGCAGCGCGCGATCGGGGGTCGATTCGGGGTAGCTGTGGTACGAGAACTCCTCGAGCGCCTCGGCGACGCGGGCGCGCGGGTCGCGGTCGTCGGCGGCGAACCCGCCGCGCATCGAGGCGAGAGTGTCGGCGGCGTCGCGGACAGCGCTGCGCATCTCGAACTCCGCCTCGCCCAGCCCCATCTGTTCGACGGGCTGCGGGATGACCGGCACCGGGAAAACCGTCCAGCGCAGCACATCCGGCCCCTCCACGGTCGGCACGATGCCGGCCCCCGGCTGGCCGGGGGCACCGACAAGGATGCCCTCCTCGGCGTGGATGGCGGCCGCGGCGAAGTCGGTACCCGTGGGCAGCCCGCGGACATCGCCCGGCGCGGGCAACACAAGGGTGAGCTGGGTGTCCGGGTCCTCGGCGCTCAGCGTGCGGGCGATCCGCATCAGCACGATCGGTCCGTTGTCCTGGAGTTGCGGCCACGGCAGGTCCAGGCGCAGCGCGACCTCCGCGTCGCCGGCCCCGACCAGGTGCATGGGCGCCCAGGACTGGACGGCGTCGATGACGTCGTCGGGGGAGCTGGCCCCCGCGAGCCAGGACGCGGCCCACATGGTCAGGGTGGTGCTGGGACAGGACACGGTATTCCAGCATAGGTCGGCGTGGCGGGCGGCGACCAACCGAATCGGTGTCCTAGCGTTGTCGACCGTGAGTGCACGCGACATGTACGGCGGAAACATCTTCTCCGGTCACACCCGTAGCCGACGGCCGGAGTACCCGAAGGTCCCCGCGGACAAGGGGCTCGTGGTCGAGGACTCGGCGACCGGCTACTGCGGCGCGGTGGTCGGCATGGAGAAGACGTACGACGGCGACTACGTGCGCCTCGAGGACTCTCGACGCCAGACGCGACTGTTCGCCATGCGCGAGGCTGCCTTCCTGATCGACGGCAAGCCGGTGACCCTGGTGCGGCCGACCGCCGCGAAGAAGCCGGCGGCGGCCACCAGGTCCGCGTCCGGATCGACCCGGGTGGAGGGGCTGAAGGCCCGCACCGCGCTGCCGAGCCGGATCTGGGTGGAGGGCATCCACGACGCCGCGCTCGTCGAGCGGGTCTGGGGCCATGACCTGCGGGTCGAGGGCGTCGTGGTCGAGCACCTGGAGGGGCTCGACAATCTCGCCGACCGGCTGGCCGAGTTCCGGCCGGGACCGGGACGGCGGGTCGGCGTGCTCGCCGACCATCTGGTCGAGGGCTCGAAGGAGTCCCGGATGACACAGAACGTCGGACCGCACGTGCTGGTCACCGGTCATCCGTACATCGACGTGTGGGAGGCGGTGCGGCCCAAGGCGGTCGGCATCGCGGCGTGGCCGAAGATCCCGCGCGGGCAGGACTGGAAGACGGGAATCTGCCGCGAGCTGGGCTGGGGGACCCCACAGGACGGGTGGCGCCGCGTCTACGGCGCCGTGTCCAGCTTCCGCGACCTGGAGTCGCCGCTGATCGGCGCGGTCGAGCGGCTGGTCGACTTCGTCACCGCCACGGACTGATCCCGCGGTCGCTTCCCGGGCCGCACTCGCGGGGAACTCTGGTTAGATGGTGTTGTGGCAGCACTTGTCTGGCTGATAGCAGGAGTTTTGCTGGCCGCGGCCGAGGCATTGTCGGGGGATTTCTTCCTGCTGATGTTGGCCGGCGGCGCCTTTGCCGCGGCCGGGGTCAGCGCGGTGACCGACTGGCCGGTGTGGGTCGACGCCGTCGTGTTCGGTGTGGTCTCGCTCGCACTCGTCCTCGGGGTGCGGCCCGCGTTGCTGCGCCGCTTCGCGAAGCCGCCGCTGGTACCCACCAATGTCGAGGCGCTTGCGGGTAAGCATGCACTGGTGCTCGAGGAGGTTGCCGAGCACGCGGGCCAGATCAAGCTCGCGGGCGAGGTGTGGACCGCCCGCCCGCTCGACAGCTCCGAGGTGTATCCGCCAGGAACGACCGTGACCGTGATGGAGATTG
Organism: Rhodococcus sp. PvR099; assembly: GCF_017833315.1. NCBI lineage: Bacteria > Bacillati > Actinomycetota > Actinomycetes > Mycobacteriales > Nocardiaceae > Rhodococcus > Rhodococcus sp. PvR099. Next base: position 889,105 of record NZ_JAFIBV010000001.1, read on the forward strand.
ACGGCGCGACCGCCGTCGTATGGAGGGGGCCCTAAATGGCCGCATTGATCGTTCTGGCCGTGATCGTGCTGCTGGTGGTGATCGTGGTGGCGAAGTCGGTCGCCCTGGTCCCGCAGGCGGAGGCGGCCGTCATCGAGCGGCTCGGCCGCTACGCGAGGACGGTGTCCGGCCAGCTCACCTTCCTGGTGCCGTTCGTGGACAGGATCCGGGCCAAGGTCGACCTGCGCGAGCGGGTGGTGTCCTTCCCGCCGCAGCCGGTGATCACCCAGGACAACCTGACCCTGAACATCGACACCGTCGTCTACTTCCAGGTGACCAACCCGCAGGCCGCGGTGTACGAGATCAACAACTACATCGTCGGCGTGGAGCAGCTGACCACCACGACGCTGCGCAATGTGGTCGGCGGCATGACCCTCGAGGAGACGCTGACCTCCCGCGATTCGATCAACGGGCAGCTCCGCGGGGTGCTGGACGAGGCCACCGGCCGCTGGGGCCTGCGCGTCGCCCGCGTCGAGCTCAAGAGCATCGACCCGCCGCCGTCGATCCAGGAGTCGATGGAGAAGCAGATGAAGGCGGACCGCGAGAAGCGGGCGATGATCCTCACCGCCGAGGGGCACCGCGAATCCGCCATCAAGACCGCGGAGGGCGACAAGCAGTCACGGATCCTCGCGGCCGAGGGTGCCAAGCAGGCGTCGATCCTCAGCGCGGAGGGCGAGCGACAGTCCCGCATCCTGCGTGCGCAGGGTGAGCGGGCCGCGAAGTACCTGCAGGCGCAGGGCCAGGCGAAGGCGATCGAGAAGGTCTTCGCGGCCATCAAGGCAGGCAAGCCGACACCGGAACTGCTTGCGTACCAGTATCTTCAGACACTGCCGCAGATGGCACAAGGCGACGCGAACAAGGTGTGGCTGGTGCCGAGCGACTTCGGGGATGCGCTGAAGGGCTTCGCGCGGACCCTCGGGGCGCCGGGGGAGGACGGGGTGTTCCGCTACGAGCCGAGCCAGGTCCAGGAGGACCTGCCCAAGCCGGAGGACGATTCGGCGGAGGTCGCCGACTGGTTCGAGATGAAGGCGGACCCGACCGTCGCGCGCGCGGTCGCGGCGGCGGAAGCCGTTGCGCGCCAACCAGTCGACACCTCACTGGTGCCCGAGCACCAGCTCGAGCCGCAGCGTCACGAGTCGGGCGAGCTGCCCGCGGGCCCGGCGGATCCGGGTGGGCAGCTGCCGCCCGCGTAGCCGGATGCGGTCGCTCAGGTCGGCGTGGGTGCGGGTCGACCGACGACCGATTCGACGACGCTGAGGACGGCGGCCGCGAGACGCTCGGTCTCGCCGTCGCGGACGTAGTGGAGCACCATGTCGGGGTTGATGGCTGCCAGCAGGACCGGGGCCACTGCCTCGGCGTCGAGATCTGGTCGGGCATCCGCGAGCAGAGCGGCGATGTGCCCGTACCAGAATCCGTGAATCGCCTCGGTGTGCGCGTCGGGGGTGGCGTCGTCGTAGGCGATCATCAGCTCGACGTTGTCCGCGACCAGTCGGAACATCGCGTCGAAGTACGCGAGCAGTCTGTCGGCTGCGGGCGCGCCGGGTCCCAGCGGCGGCTCGCCGCTCACGACCGCGTCGCGCAGGTTGTGCGCGCGCTCGAGGACCAGGGCCTTCATCAGCCCGGCGCGGCTACCGAACCGGTGGAAGACGGTTCCCTTGCCGACGCCTGCCGCCGCGGCGATCTGCTCGATCGAGACGTTCTCGGCGCCGAACTCGCTCAGGAGCTCACTGGCCGCATCGAGAATCGCGCGCCGATTTCGGGCGGCGTCGCTGCGCTCCCGCGTTGATCCGCTACCCACCCGTGTACCTCCGTTGACAAGTTGACCTTCGGTCCATAACGTGACTCTCGTCCGACAACTGGACCGGCGGTCAAATTAGGGAGTGTCGATGCGGGCAATAGTAATGACATCGGTCGGTGGGCCCGAGGTCCTCGTCGAGCGGGACGTGCCCGCACCGCAGCCCGGGGTCGGTGAGGTGGTGATCCGAGCCGAGGCGATCGGGGTCCATTTCGCCGAAACGCAGCTCCGCTCAGGGATCTTCCCGTCGCCGGCCGTCCCGCCGTTCGTCTTCGGGGGCGAGGCGGCGGGGACGGTCGTCGAGGTGGGCGCGGGCGTCGACCGGGGCATGATCGGCGCGCGGGTGATCGCGACGACCGATGGCACCGGCGCCTACGCCGAGCGGGTGGTGGCCGCGGCCGCCGCGGCCGTCCGAGTCCCCGAGGGGTTGTCGTTGACCGACGCGGTCGCGGTGGCGGTGCCGGGTGCGGTGGCGTTGACCCTGCTGCGTGCCGCTGACCTGAGGGGCGGTGAGGTGGTGCTCGTGGAAGCCGCCGCGACGGGAGTCGGCGCGTACCTGACGCAGTTGGCCGGAGAGTTCGGCGCGGCGCGCATCCTCGCGACCGCAGGGGCAGCCGACAAGCGCGACCGGGCGCGCTCGTTCGGCGCCGACGACGTGATCGATCACTCCGACCCGGAATGGCCGGGCCGCGTGCGCGACGTCCTGGGCGATGCGACCATCGACGTCGCGTTCGAGTCGATCGGCGGCGAGTCCGCGGCGCAATTGCTGGATCTGATGACCCCGCTGGCGGGCCGAATGCTGTTCTACGGGTTGCTGAGTGGTCGCCCGGCGGCCATCGGGTCCGCGGACCTGATGCCGCGAGGGCTCACGCTCGCGGGCTGTGGCGGGCCGGCCTGGCTGGGGCGTGTCGCGGCGGCAAGGACCGAGATCCTCGAGCGGGCGGCCGCCGGAACCGTCACACCCGTGGTCGACTCGATCCTTCCACTCGGCGACGCCGCGCTGGCGCACGAGAAGATCGAGAAGCGGGCCGCCACGGGGAAGGTGATCCTGGCGCCGACGGTCTAGGTCCTTGAGCGTCTGAGTGCTTCAGTGTCTAGGTGCTTCAGCGTCTAAGTGATGAGCGCCTTGGCGACCCCGCACACCGCCACCGCCCACAGCACGCTGGTGAAGGTGCCGATGATGAACTGTTCGGACGCATGGGGTTCGCGCAGTTCCGGGTAGCGCGCCAGGCCCTTGACTGCGAGCACGATCGCGAGGCCCTCGGGCCAGCCGGCCAGGATCGCCACCGCGACGGCGCTGCGCTCGAGCACGCCGATGATCCGGCCGCCGCGCAGCGGGCCCTCACCGGCGATGCGAGGAGAGAGCATGGCGGTGTCGGGCGTCGGTCCCGCATCCTCCTGACGCTTGGCGATGCGAAATGCCGCGCGTACCAACGGTGCTCCGCCGGTGGTAGCGGCCAGGACGGCGAGTACCAGGGTCGCGCCGAGCGCGAATCCCGTGACGGGCCGGGTCGCGGTGGCGGCGAGCGCGGCGCCGCCGAGGGCGAGCGTCGCGATGGTCGGGCTGATCCACAGCCGAATCCGGCCGCTCGCGAGCACCACGGGGGCGACCGCGGCGAGGCCGAGCAGGATCAGGGCGAGCGTGGTCATCGGGCGGCCTCCTGGAGAAGTCGCAGGGCGAGGGTGCGTCCGGCGCACTCCGCCTGCCATCCGGCCACGGCCAACCGCTGCGAGATGGCCTGTTTGCTGATGCCGAGCCGCTCCGCGGCCTCGGCCTGGGTGAGTCCCTCCCGCATCGCGGCGACCGCGTCCCGACCCGGCTCGGACCGCCTCGACACGAGGACGGACACCAGCATGAGGGCGGTTTCCGCATCGGCGGCGGAGGGGGCGTCGGGCCCGGTGACGGCGACCGAGCCGGGCAGGTTCTTGGCGCGATCGACGGCGTCCCTTGCGGCCTCGAAGGCCTGCCCGCGTCCGGCTCGGGTGCTGGCGGGCAGGGGGCTCTCGACGGGGCCGACGCCGATCCCGACGCTCCAGTACCCGCGTGTCGCCAGTTCGAGTGCGAGGTCGACGACCACATCGGCCCGCTCCGCCACCGCCTGTACCTCGTCGCCCGCGGTGCGCTCGAAGGGGCGTAGCAGCGGTGCGTCGGCGAACTCGCGCAGGATCGGATCGACGCGGTCGACGTCGCGGCGGCTGCCACGCTGGTCGACCGTCATGACGAACATCTATCAAGGCTAGAAACTGGATCCTATGACGTCAAGGTTCATAACTTGATTAGACGTGATCTAGTGTGCAGCCTTGACATCGACGCTGTCGCTCCTGGTCGGCACGCCCATTCGGGTATCCAGAACCAGGCCGAAGACGCCGATTGCGATGCAGACCGCGGAGAAGGCGAGCAGGGCCGGGTTGGTATCGCCACCGAGGGCGTTGCCGAGCACCACGACACCGATGGTGCCGGGCAGCACTCCGGCCAGGGTGGCGAGCATGTAGGGCAGGAGCCGGACCGACGACACGCCGCTGCAGTAGTTGATGACCGAGAACGGAACCGGGGCGATCAGTCGCAGCGAACCCACGGCCAGCCAACCCCGCCGGGCGAGCCGGTCGTCGATCGCCTGGATCGCCGGGTGCGTCATCCGCGAGGCGAACGCGTCGCGTCCGACGGCGCGCACGAGCAGCAGAGCGAGCACGGCGCTGACGGTGGTCGCGGCGACGGCGATCAGGATTCCGGTCGCCGCCCCGAACAACACCCCGGCACTGAGCGTGAAGACGGTGCGGGGGACCGGGGCGACCGTGACGAGGGCATGCACGGCGAAGAAAACCAGCGGGAATGCGGGGCCGACGGACCGCGCCCACTCCCGAACCTGCTCGATGGACGGGTGCGGCACGAGCAGTGCAGCGACCAGCAGCGCCGCGACGACCAGCAGCCCGGCGATCAGCTTCGGATCACGAAGGCGCCTGGTCACGTTCGCCAAGAGTACTCGGCGCGGGGCGGCGGCAGGTGACCGTCGCGACCCCGCACTCCCTGCCGTCGGCGTCGGTGCAGGTGACCCGGCTCACCGCGACCCGGCGTCCGGCGCGCAGCACCTCGGCCTCGAAGACGACGGGGCGGTCCAGCGGCACGGTCCGGAAGAAGTTGATCCGCAGGGAACTGGTGTCCATGGCGCCCGCCGACCCGGCCGCGGCGGCGTTGCCCGCGAGGTCGTACGCGCAGGCCTGCACGCCGCCGTGCATCACGCCGAGCGCGTTGGCGAGCGACCGGTTCGGCGGCACGGTCAGCCGTGCGCCGCGGTCGGTCCGTTCGATGGTGCCGCCGATCGTCTCCAGCGGCGTCATCGTCGGTCCGGATCCGTCGGCGGGTGCGAGCGGGCGTTCGTCGCGGGACTGCTGGACGCCGTCGACGAAGTTGCCCCAGGCGGTGCCGGTGGCGACCAGCTCGCCTGCGGCGTCGAACACCCGCACCGAACTCATCGCGCCGTCCTCGCCGCGGGTCTCGAGCCTGCCCTCGGCGGTCAGGTGCGGCCCGGTCCAGCCGGTCGGCCGGACGAAGTCGACGGACAGGTCGGCGCTGACCAGCCCGGCCCGGTCGCCGCGCCGCTCGTACATGGTGAAACCGAGGCAGTCGTCGAGCAGCACCCCGAGTGCCGCGGTCCTGCCGTGTGGCTCGGGCGCGCCCAGGTCCATCGTCATCCGGTTCACCGCGCCGTCGCGGGTGGCCGGACTGACCCGGAACAGGGCCTGTGGCGTCTTCCGCTCGGCGCCCGTCCGGACATTCGCAATGCTCATTGCGTGGAGGTTACCGAAGGGTAGGTGATCCAGGCGATAGTGGCCGAAAGGGTGCGGCTAGCATCACAGAAACAATGACTGTGTCCGAATATGGAGAGGAAGCAGACACCGTGTCACAAGCTCCTGTGTCACACGCTTCACAGGCCGAGGACGCTGCGCGCGACTACGCGAAGTGGCAGAAGGCTGTGGCCGCGGTGCTGGCGAAGGCCCGCAAGGTCGATGTGGCTGACATGCCCGCCGAACCCGAGCGGCTGCTCGACACCACCACCTACGACGGTGTGACCGTCGCGCCCCTGTACACCCGGCGCGACGAGACCCCCGAAACCACCCTCCCAGGTGTGTTCCCCTTCGTTCGAGGTCGCGACGCCCACCGCGACGTGAACCGCGGCTGGCTCGTCAGCGCCAGTTTCGGTGCGGGCGAAGCGGATCCGAAGGCGGCCAACCAGACGATCCTGGACGGGCTCGAGAACGGCATCAGCGCGATCTGGCTCAGCGCGGGCGGTAACAACCTGCCCGCCGCGACCGTCGCGCAGGCCCTGGACGGGGTGCTGCTCGACCTCGCGCCGCTGACCCTCGACGCGGGCGCCGAGACGGTCACCGCCGCGGAGGCGGTGCTCACCCTGCTCGACGAGCGCGCCGCCGCGGGCGATGGTGTCGCGGATCGCTCCGCGGTCACCGTCAGCTTCGGTGCCGCACCGCTGACCAGTGCCTTCTCCGGTCGCGGCGACATCGACCCGGCCACCGCGGTCGCGCTGGCACGGACCGCGGCCGGTCGGGCCGAGACGGTCCGCGCCATCACCGTCGACGGCACCGCATTCCACAACGCGGGCGCGAGCGACGCCGAGGAACTGGGTGCGGCCATCGCGGCCGGGCTGGAGTACCTGCGCGCGCTCACGGGCGCAGGCATCACGATCTCGGCCGCCCTCGGTCAGGTCGAGTTCCGGTTCGCCGCAACCGACGACCAGTTCCAGACCATCGCGAAGTTCCGCGCGGCGCGCCAGCTGTGGGCCCGCATCGCGCAGGTCTGCGGCGCCTCCGAGTTCGGCGGTGCGCCGCAGCATGCGGTCACCTCGGCCGCGATGATGTCCCAGCGTGATCCGTGGGTGAACATGCTCCGCACCACCCTCGCCGCGTTCGGCGCCGGTGTCGGCGGTGCCGACGCGGTGACCGTGCTGCCCTTCGACGTGGCGGTGCCCGAGGGCACGCTGGAGACGTCGAAGTCGTTCGGTGCCCGCATCGCCCGCAACACCCAGCTGCTGCTGCTCGAGGAGTCCCACATCGGTCGGGTGCTCGATCCCAGCGCCGGCTCCTGGTATGTCGAGGACCTCACCGTTGCCATCGCGGCGAAGGCGTGGGAGTTCTTCCAGCAGATCGAGGCCGACGGTGGCTACGCGGCGGCGCTCGAGTCGGGCCTGATCGCCGATCGGGTCGCGGCCACCCGCACCTCCCGTGAGTCCGACATCGCCCACCGCAAGACCTCGTTGACGGGTGTCAACGAGTTCCCGAACCTCGACGAGAAGCCGCTTCCGGTCGACGCCGAGTCGCCGTTGGCCGACGTCGCCCGCTACGCGGCGGCCTTCGAGGCCCTGCGGGACCGCTCGGACCGGTACCTGGCGGACAACGGTTCCCGGCCGAAGGTGTTCCTCGCCGCGCTCGGCCCGGTGGCCGAGCACAACGGCCGCACCACCTTCGCCTCGAACCTGCTCGCGTCCGGCGGCATCGAGGCCGTGAACCCGGGCACCCTCGACCTCGCGACCGTGGCGGGCATCGTGCGCGAGGCGGACACCACCGTGGCGGTGCTCTGCGGCACCGACAAGCGGTACGTCGCCGACGGCGTACCTGCGGTGGACGCGCTGCGCGCGGCGGGCATCACCACCGTGCTGCTGGCCGGTCCGGAGAAGACCTTTGCCGAGGCGGAAGGCCGGGACCGTCCCGACGGATTCCTCACCGCCCGTATTGATGCGGTGTCGGCGCTGTCCGACCTGCTCGACACCTTGGGAGTGAAATGACCACCCGCGAGGTCAAGCACGTGATCGGCAGCTTCGCCGACGTGCCGCTGACGGATCCCGACTTCCCGGCCCCGCAGGCGCCGACCGCCGATGAGGCGACCGCTCATATCGCGGAGGCCGCGGCGGCGAATCACTACACCGCCGATCAGGTGGTGTGGTCGACCCCCGAGGGCATCGACGTCAAGCCGGTCTACACCCAGGCCGATCGAGACGCGGCGCAGGCACAGGGCTACCCGCTCGACAGCTTCCCCGGTGCGGCCCCGTTCCTGCGCGGGCCCTACCCGACGATGTACGTCAACCAGCCGTGGACCATCCGCCAGTACGCCGGATTCTCCACCGCCGCCGAGTCGAATGCCTTCTACCGGCGCAACCTCGCGTCCGGCCAGAAGGGGCTGTCAGTCGCCTTCGACCTGGCGACCCACCGCGGCTACGACTCCGACCATCCGCGCGTCCAGGGTGACGTCGGAATGGCCGGTGTGGCAATCGATTCCATCCTCGACATGCGTCAGCTCTTCGACGGTATCGACCTGTCGCAGGTGTCGGTGTCGATGACCATGAACGGCGCGGTCCTGCCGATCCTCGCGCTCTACGTCGCCGCGGCGGCCGAGCAGGGCGTCACGCCGGACAAGCTGGCCGGAACCATTCAGAACGACATTCTGAAAGAGTTCATGGTCCGTAACACCTACATCTACCCGCCCAAGCCATCCATGCGGATCATCTCCGACATCTTCGCGTACACCAGTGCCGAGATGCCGAAGTACAACTCGATCTCCATCTCCGGCTATCACATTCAGGAAGCCGGGGCGACGGCCGACCTGGAGCTGGCGTACACGCTTGCCGACGGTGTCGAGTACATCCGGGCCGGGCTCGACGCGGGCATGGACATCGATGCCTTCGCGCCGCGACTGTCCTTCTTCTGGGCAATCGGCATGAACTTCTTCATGGAGGTCGCGAAGCTGCGGGCCGGCCGACTGCTGTGGGCCGAACTGGTGGCCAAGTTCGATCCCAAGAGCAGCAAGTCGCTCTCGCTCCGCACCCACTCGCAGACCTCGGGCTGGTCGCTCACCGCGCAGGACGTGTTCAACAACGTGCCGCGCACCTGCATCGAGGCGATGGCCGCGACCCAGGGCCACACCCAGTCGCTGCACACCAACGCGCTCGACGAGGCCATCGCGCTGCCGACCGATTTCTCGGCCCGCATCGCCCGCAACACCCAGCTGCTGCTGCAGCAGGAGTCGGGCACCACGCGGCCGATCGACCCGTGGGGCGGCTCGCACTATGTCGAGTGGCTGACCAACGAACTGGCGAACCGCGCCCGCGCGCACATCGCCGAGGTCGAGGCGGCAGGCGGCATGGCGCAGGCCATCGGCGAGGGCATCCCGAAGCTGCGCATCGAGGAGGCCGCGGCCCGCACCCAGGCCCGCATCGACTCCGGCCGCCAGCCGCTGGTCGGCGTCAACAAGTATGTGCCGGACGAGCCGGACAGCATCGAGGTGCTCAAGGTCGAGAACTCGAAGGTGCGCGCCGAGCAGCTCGCCAAGCTCGAGCGACTGCGGGCGGAGCGGGACGAGGACGCGACGCAGGCCGCGCTCGCCGAGCTCACCAGGGCCGCAGCCTCCACCGAGGGCGGCATGGAGAACAACCTGCTGGCCCTCGCCGTCGTCGCGGCCCGCGCCATGGCGACGGTCGGCGAGATCTCCGACGCGCTGGAGAAGGTGTACGGGCGTCACCAGGCCGAGATCCGGACCATCAGTGGTGTGTACCGGGACGAGGCCGGAAAGGCGGAGAACATCGCGACCGCAACGGAACTCGTTGAGAAGTTCGCCGACTCGGAGGGTCGTCGCCCCCGCATCCTGGTCGCCAAGATGGGCCAGGACGGACACGACCGAGGCCAGAAGGTGATCGCCACGGCGTTCGCGGACCTCGGCTTCGACGTCGACGTGGGACCGCTGTTCCAGACCCCCGACGAGGTGGCCAACCAGGCCGCCGACGCCGACGTGCACGTGGTCGGTGTCTCCTCCCTGGCAGCCGGACACCTGACGCTGGTGCCCGCGCTCAGGGAGGCGCTCGCCGCGGTGGGACGGCCCGACATCATGGTCGTGGTCGGCGGCGTCATCCCGCCCGGCGATTTCGACGAGCTGTACCAGGCCGGCGCGGCCGCGATCTTCCCGCCAGGAACGGTGATCGCGGACGCGGCCACCGGCCTGCTGGAGAAGCTGGCCGCTCAGTTGGGGCACGATCTGAGTGCCAGCTGACAGGCCCGCCCTCGATCTGACGGCCCTCGGCGACGCCGTGCTCGCGAACAAGCGCGCACAGCTCGCGAAGGCCATCACCCTGGTCGAATCGACCAGGGCGGACCACCGGGAGCAGGCGCAGCAGCTGCTGCTGCGCCTGCTCCCGCACGCGGGCGGCGCGATCCGCGTCGGCATCACCGGCGTCCCGGGGGTGGGCAAGTCGACCACCATCGAGGCGCTCGGCATGCACCTGCTCGAGCTCGGTCACAAGGTGGCGGTGCTGGCGGTCGACCCGTCCTCGACCCGCACCGGCGGTTCGATCCTGGGCGACAAGACCCGGATGCAGAACCTGTCGGTGGAGCCGAACGCGTACATCCGGCCGTCCCCGACCTCCGGCACGCTCGGGGGCGTCGCGAAGGCGACCCGCGAGACCATCGTGCTGCTCGAGGCCGCCGGGTACGACGTGATCCTGGTCGAGACCGTCGGCGTCGGTCAGTCCGAGGTGACCGTGGCGAACATGGTCGACACCTTCACCTTCCTGACCCTGGCCAGGACCGGCGACCAGCTCCAGGGCATCAAGAAGGGTGTGCTCGAGCTCGCCGACATCGTCACGGTGAACAAGGCCGACGGCAAGCACGCGATCGAGGCGAAGGCCGCCGCACGCGAGCTCGCGGGCGCGTTGCGGTTGATCTACCCGCACGACGCGCTCTGGAAGCCGCCGGTGCTGACCATGAGCGCGCTGGAGAACGACGGCGTGGACAAGTTCTGGGACACTGTGCTCCGGCATCGCAAGGTGCTCGGCGACGCGGGGGAACTCGAGGCCAAGCGGCACCAGCAGCAGGTGGACTGGACCTGGTCGATGGTGCACGACCAGCTGCTGCGCCGGCTCGAGACCGACCCGGAGGTCAAGGCGATCCGGCATGACGTCGAGCAGCAGGTGCGGGACGGCTCGCTGACGGCGGCGCTGGCCGCACACCAGATCCTGGACGCCTTCGACAAGTAGGCGCTGCGCGCCCGTGCGCGGTTAACGAGTCTCTGGACTCGCGAACCGCGCACGGGCGGCGAAGCCGCCCACCCGTTCGATGAGGTGGTCGAAGAACGCGGCGGGGTCGGTGCCCACGGCGATGTCCGCGTTCGGCTCGCGGCCCCACATGCCGGTCCAGTCGGCGACGGTGGTGCCGCGGGTGAGGGTGCCCTCGAGTTCGACGTCCACGGTCGCCGGGCGGGTGACGGCAAGGCCGGGATCCAGCGCGAGGGCCGCGGCGAACGGGTCGTGCATGTGCGCGAGGAAGCCCTGGCCGTGGTCGCGGTGGAACTCGAGGTAGAACCGCACCGCGTCCGACAGGTGCCGCACGATGGGATTGGACGTGCGCGAGCGGGTGCCGGGTGGGTCCTGTTCGGTGATGAGCTCGGCGGGTTCGCTCCCGGCCACCTGGGCGAGCAGGCGGAGGTGCTCCGGTCGCATCTCGATCGTCTCGGTGACGTCGAGTGGGCAGATCAGCGGCCGACGGTCGGCGGGGACCACCGAGAACGCCGCGAAGACCTCCTGCGCAGCCTCCGGGTCGACGAAGATGTTCCACTCACAGGTCGGGGTTGTGTTCCCGGGATGGTTGAACACCCCGCCCATCACGACGAGGCGCTTGAGCAGGTGGGGGAGTTCGGGTTCGAGCCGCAACGCGAGTGCGAGATTGGTGAGCGGCCCGGTGACCAGTCCGGTCACCGCGCCGGGGCGCTCGCGCGCGATCTCGACCCAGGCGCGCGCCGAGCTGCGGTCCGACGGCTCGCGGGGGGAGTGCGGCAACTCGGCGTAGCCGATGCCCTGCGGCCCGTGGGTGTCCTCGGTGGTCCGCAGCGGGATTCGCAGCGGCGTGGGTGAACCGACGGTGACCTCGATGTCGGTCCGGCCGCACAGGTCCAGCCACGCCAGGTTGTTCGCGGCGACCTGCGCGACGGGCACGTTGCCGCCGGTGCTGGCGATCGCGAGGATCTCCGCCTCGGGGCTTGCGAGCAGGTAGAGCAGCGCCAGCGAATCGTCGATGCCGGTGTCGACGTCGACGATCATCGGCACGATGGAGCGCACGGGACGGATCATCTCAGGCCCCCACGAGGGCGGTGGCCCTGTGGTGCACGGGGAAGTTCACCGAGCGGGCGATGAAGCACTTCTCGTGCGCGGCCGAGTGCAACTCCGGCAGCTTCGGGAGCATGTCGGCGGCCGCCACCGTGACCTCCGGCCGCAGCACCACCTCCGCGAACTGTCCTGCCCCGCTTGACTCCTCGGTCATCGTCCCGGTCGGGCGGTCGTGGTAGTCGGTGACCACCACGCCCGCGAGGGCGGCGAGGTTCAGGAACCAGAGCATGTGGCACTGCGACAGGGCGGCGACCAGCAGTTCCTCCGGGTTCCACCGCGCCGGGTCGCCCAGGAACGCGGGGTCCGAGCTGCCCGACAGGTCCGGCTTGCCGTCCGCGGTCACCAGGTGTTCGCGGCCGTAGGCGCGCGGGTCGGTCGTGCCCGTGCCGTGGTTGCCGGTCCAGGTGACGGTGAGTTCGTAGTGGTGGTCGCGCACGTGGAAGATCCTCTCAGATCCGGTGTGTGACGGGTCCGTCTGTTTCCCAGGACGGGTCAGATCCAGTGGGGCGCATCGGATCCCCAGTCGTGTGCGGGGTAGGGATACTGCGGGTGGCTTGGCAGCGGTGGGCGCGCGGAGGTGACGGCACCGTGGGTGGCGGTGGTGGCGGGGCCGGGAACCCGCGGCTCCGCAGGATCGGCCACCCGGCCCGGCGCGTCGAGCAGCCAGCGGGCGGTCCGGGCGAGTGCCACCGACACCGAACGCCCCCGTCCGTCCACGGCGCGTAGTGCCAGCGCGTCCACGATGCCGGCGGCCAACAGGTACCCGCTGGCATGGTCTAGCGCCTGCACCGGCAGCGCGCCCGGATGCAGGCCGCCCTCGGCAAGGGAGATCCCGGAGGCGGCTTGGACGATGCTGTCGAACCCGCGCCGATGTGCCCACGGACCGTCATTGCCCCAGGCGCTGACGGAGCCGTGCACGAGGCCCGAGGTGCCCTCGTGCAGCCCGAACCTGTCCAGACTGCCCGGCCGGTAGCCCGTGACCAGCACGTCAGCCGTCGCGAGCAGAGCATGGACGGCGTCGGCGCCGTCGGCACTCGCGAGGTCGAGCAGCGCCGATCGCTTGCCCTGGCCGGTGTCGCGGTGCTGCCAGTCGATCTCGTGCAGCTGTGGTGGGTCCACCCGCAGTACCTGCGCGCCGAGCAGTGCAAGAGCCCGTGCCGCGACCGGTCCCGCGAGCACCCGCGTCAGGTCCAGAACTCGGAGCCCGGCCAGCGGTCGCAGCGGATCGGTGGTCAGTGGTGTCGGACCGGTGAAGGTCACTCCGGAGGTCGTGTCCATCCGTACGATCGGACCCGCGCCGGAGGCGATGCCCTGTGGATGCCTGGTCCACTCGGCCTCGGTGCGCACTCGTGCCGCGACGGCCCCCGCATCGGCGGCACGGTCCTCGATCTCCTGTGCGGACAGCGTTCCGATGCGGGACGAGAGGAGGCCGGCATCGGAGTCCTCGGGCAGGTCCAGCGCCTCCAGGAGCCGGACGCGGTGGTGCGGGTAGTTGGCGTGTGTCCGGACCCACGCGTCGGATGCGGCGAAGAACCCCGACATCGGCGCGAAACCTGGCACCGGGTCACCGTCGATGCGCATCATCCGGTCGCCCGCGAACGAGGCCGCGATCCGCTCCGGGTCAAGGCTCCAGCGGTGCGGTTCCTGGCCACGCACGACGAGCAGTCGGTCGACGGCGGAGGCCAGTGCGCCGACGGACCCGAGGGCGAGGGCGGCTGTCGGCAAGCGGGATGCGAGGAAGCCGTCGCCGGGCGGGAAGCCCACCTGCCCCGGGTCGCACGGCAGCCCACATCCGTTCGCGTAGTCGGTGACGAGTAGCTCCCCAGACGCCATCCCTGGACGGTATACCCGCCGCTCGCAAGGGCGGATGATTGCCGACCCCGACACCGACGCTCGGACGCGGGACCCTCGCCGCACTCATGTCGGTGCTCATCGCGGCGGGCGTGCTCACGGCCGCACGCGCGACCGCCAGCACCCCCCGTCGGGACTAGTTCCGCCGGGCGCTGATCTCGACGCCCGCGGTGCGCAGCCGATCCACGAGCGCGTCGCCGATCGCCGTCGCGGGCGTCAGCACGCCCGCCGCATCGGGCAGGGCGTCCCTGTCGAGCGCGAGGGCGAGGGCGGATTCGCCGAGCATCACCGCGGTCGCGGCGTAGCCCGGGTCACCCTTGGCTCGCACCCGGGCGACGTAGCGGGCGCCGGTGCTGGTGGTGGTGTAGGTGTCGGTCGTGAAATGGCCTGCGGCCCTGGACTTCTCGCTCGGCCCCTCGCCGGGCTTGGGGAGCACCCGGTCGAGGACGTACCGGGTGGGGCCGAAGGCGAGGCCGGCCATCAGGGCGCCGAGGCCGGCGGACACCCCCGCCGCGAAGACGGGCGAGAGCACCGACTGCCCGACGCTCATCACCTCGCGGTACCGGAACGCGCGGCCGTACTCCCACTTGCGCAGCGCGTTGCTCCGGCGCACGACCCTGGTGTTGGTCGAGCCCATCACGAACGGCGCGGTGCGGCCGCCGAGGCCCGGCGCGATGTCCGATCCCTTCAGCATCTCGACGTCGGACTGGCGGCCGAGGTCGGGCTCGGCGGTGAGGTCCGGGCTCAGTGAGTACGGGTTCACCGCGATGCGGCGCGCGGACTTGTCGGCCTTGACGGTGTCGACGAGGTTGCGCATCGAATCGATGGTGCCGCCGCTGACGCCGCCGCGCAGCGAGCTGACCACCATCGTGGTGTCGGTGAGGTCGCCCTCGCCGTCGGCCGCGACCTGCTTGTGCAGGACGTGCACGCCGATGTCGGAGGGGATGGAGTCGAACCCGCAGGAATGCACGATCCGGGCCCCGGAGGCCACCGCGACATCGTGGAACCTGTCGATGCTCTCGCGGCCGAACAACACCTCGCCGCTGAGGTCGGCATAGTCGGTGCCCGCCTCGGCGCAGGCCCGGACCAGGTCGATGCCGTACTTGGCGTACGGGCCGACGGTGGTGATCACGACGTGGGCGGACTCGGCGAGCGCGGTCAGGGAGGTGGGGTCGTCCGCGTTCGCGACGATGATCGGCCACTGCGCGGCGGCCGGGCCGAGTTCGGCCCGCACCGTCTCCAGCTTGGCCGTGGATCGCCCGGCGAGACCGATCCGCGCGCCGCGCGGGGCGCTCCTGGCCAGGTACTGCGCGGTGAGCTTGCCGACGAATCCGGTGGCGCCGTAGACGACGATGTCGAGATCGCGAGTGCGGGTCATGCATCAGAACCCTACGCGGATCACCGCGTTCGCGGCCGCCCTGCTACCAGCTCCATGTGTGCACCGGCTCGCCCGAGTGCATCCGCTCCAGGTACTCGCACAGCATGGACCTCAGGGCGCTGTCGCGCGACTGACCGGCACGTTCCCGCGCGGCGACGCACTCGCGCTGCCACACCGATCCGCTGCGGGCCGCGCGAGCGCGGCCCTCGATCACGCCCAGGTACTTGTCGCGGAGGCCGGCGTCGACCCCCAATTCCTCGAGTCCGGCGTCCGCCATCGGCAGCAGCGTGCGCTCCACGAGATCCTGTGGGCTCACCGCGCCGTTCCCCGGCCACTGCATCACGGAGTCGAAGCCGTTCCTCGCGCCGACCCGAAGGTTCTCCTCCGCGGCGGCGAACGGCATCTGGGTCCACAACGGTCGGTCGGAGCGGGCGAGCGAGCGAAGCGTGCCGTAGTAGAACGCGGCATCGGCGAGGGTGTCGACGATGGTCGGGCCCGCTGGCAGCACGCGGTTCTCCAGGCGCAGCGGCGCCTGGGCGTCCGTGGGGTCGTAGACCGGCCGATTCCACCGGTAGATCGTTCCGTTGTGCATCGTCAGCTCGGCGAGTTCGGGGGTGCCGCCGCCCGCGACCACCGCGACAGGATCCTCCGGCGTCAAATCCGGCAGGAGCGCGGGGAAGTAGCGCGAGTTCTCCTCGAACAGGTCGAACACCGACGTTATCCAGCGCTCGCCGAACCACACCCGCGGACGGACCCCCTGATTCTTTAGCTCCGGCGGCCGGGTGTCGGTGGCCTGCTCGAACAACGGGATCCGGGTTTCGTTCCAGAGTGCCCGCCCGGCGAAGAACGGCGAGTTGGCGGCGAGCACCACCTGGATCCCGGCCAGGATCTGGGCGGCGTTCCAGTGCGCTGCGTAGGTGGCGGGGGAGACCTGCAGATGCAGTTGGACCGATGTGCATGCCGCTTCGGGCAGGATTGTGTGGGTCAGGGTCGTCAGGTGATCGGACGCGCTGTGGCCCGGCAGCGGCACCCCCGCGATGCTCAGCTCGATGTCCTCGCCCCTTGCGGCAAGGATCTGCTGCTCCAGGACGGTGTACCGGGTGTCGGACGACATCCACTTCTGCTCGAAATGATCCTCACGCAGCGTGGGCAGGATGCCGATCATCGCGAGCCTGCCGCCTGACTCGCGGGCGCGGGCGTCCGCGAGGTCGAGCGAGGCACGCAGGTCGTCCTCGAGTGCCGCGAGATTCGCGCCGGCAAGGGGCCTCGGCTCGACGTTGATCTCGATGTTGAACTGGGCGAGCTCGGACTGATACTTCGGGCCCGCGAGGGCGGCGAGCACCGCGGCGTTCACCATCGCGGGCTCGCAGTTCTCGTCGACCAGGTTCAGCTCGATCTCCATGCCCATCTTCGGGCTGGGGATCTCGGCGGCGTTCTCGAGGAGGGTGGCCAGGGCATCGAGGCAGGCCTGCACCTTCTCGCGGAAGTCCTGCCGGTCCCGGCGCGAGAACTTCAGCCGTGTCACCTCGTGGCCCATGGATACTCCTCGGCCGGTGCTGACGCCCCGGACTCAGTATCCCCGCTTTGGGCCCCGCGCCGTAGCGGCGCTTCCACACGTCACCAGGGGGACGGCTTGTAGTCCTTGAGGAAGCAGCCGTACAGGTCGACGCCCTGCTCGCCCTGCACGATCGGGTCGTACACCCGGGCCGCGCCGTCGACCAGGTCGAGCGGGGCGTGGAAGCCCTCGTCGGCGAGGCGGACCTTGGTGTAATGCGGGCGTTCGTCGGTGATCCACCCGGTGTCGACGGCGGTCATCAGGATGCCGTCCTCATCGAGCATCTCCTTGGCGCTGGTGCGGGTCAGCATGTTCAGCGCGGCCTTGGCCATGTTGGTGTGCGGATGCCCGGCACCCTTGTACGCGCGGCTGAACTGGCCCTCCATGGCGGAGACGTTGACCACGTACTTGCGGCGTGCGGCCGCGGCGGCCATCGCGGGGCGCAGCCGGGACACCAGGATGAACGGTGCCACCGAGTTGCACAGCTGCACCTCGAGCAGCTCGATCGGATCGACCTCCGCGACGGTCTGGACCCAGCTGTTGGTGTGCGCGAGGTCGGGCACGAGGCCGCCCGCGTCGATCGCGATGCCCTGCTCGATGCGTTCGAGCGAGGCGGAACCGGCGACCAGCGCGAGCTCGCTGACCTGGTGGATCACCGACTCCGGCGTCGGCAGCGAACTGGCAAGCGAGGCCGGGTGCGCGTCGCTGGTCTTGCCGAAGGTCAGCACGTCCGGCAGTTCGCCCGCGGGCAGCGGGCCGGACTCGGCCTCGGCGAGCGCGGAGTAGGCGCCGGGGGAGCGCCGGACGGTCTGAGCCGCGTTGTTGATGAGGATGTCGAGCGGACCCTGCTCGGCCACCGAGTCGGCGAGTGAGACGACCTGGGCGGGATCGCGCAGGTCGATGCCGACCACCCGCAGCCGGTGGATCCAGTCGCCGCTGTCCTCCATCGCCTTGAAGCGGCGGATCGCGTCGTTGGGGAAGCGGGTGGTGATGGTGAGGTGGGCGCCGTCGCGCAGCAGCCGCAGCGCGATGTACATGCCGATCTTGGCCCGGCCGCCGGTGAGCAGCGCCCGCCTGCCGGTCAGATCCGTGCTGGCGTCGCGCTTGGCGTGGCTGCTGGCCGCGCACTCGGGGCAGAGCTGGTGGTAGAACGCGTCGACGACCGTGTAGCGCTGCTTGCAGATGTAGCAGGGCCGCGGACGGATCAGAGTGCCCGCGCTCGCGCCTGGCGCGTTCGAGGTGAGCAGCACGCCAGCGGTCTCGTCGTCGATGCGCTCGGGCGAACCGGTGGCGGTCGAGGCCACGACCTGGCGGTCGGCCTCGGAGACTGCGTCGCGCGCCTCCACCCGTCGGCGCCGCTTGAGCTGCTTGAACATCTTGCCGCTGGCCCGCTGGAGGACCATCGAATCCGGGTGGTCGGCGTCGAGGCTGCCGGCCTCGGACAGCACGCGCAGGCAGATCTCCAGGTCGGCGGGATCGATGCCCGTCATTGGTTGTGCCATCGGTAGGTCGCTCAGTTCTGATCTCGAAGTGCCGGTCGACGTCGGATTCTACCGAGTCCGGGGATGTGCCGAGACCATCGCAGTTTCCGCTGACACAGGTGGTGACATCGCTCACAAGCCCGAGGAGGATTTCGGTATCGGGGGATTCGTCGGCAGTCGATGCCGATCACCGAAAGGCCGAGATCATGAATGAGATGAATGGTTCCACGGATCCGCCCCGGTTCCCGAGAGCAGTGACCGACGACATGGCCCGTCCGAACTCGCTGCTGCACGTCGAGTCGGTGGTACCCGTCGAGGCCCCGGTGCAGAAGGACGGACCGTTCCTGCCGGAACTGACGGAGGTCGATCTCCTCGTCCGCGCGGCGGACGCCCGTCGTGAGTTCAACGTCGGAGGTTCCGGTGTCACCGTCGCGGTGCTGGACACCGGATTACGCACCACACACGTGGATTTCGCCGGCCGGGTGGTGCCGGGGCGCAATTTCACCCGCGACAACGCCGGCGACCCCGCGGAGGTCGCGGACGGTCACGGCCATGGCACGAACGTGGCGGGAATCGTGTGCGCGGCGCGGATCCACACCGGCATCGCCCCGAACGCACGCATCGTCCCGGTCAAGGTCCTGGACGACAGCGGCGGCGGGAGCTTCACGGACATTCGGGACGGACTGGACTGGGTGCTCGAGCGGCGGTCGTCGCTGGGCATCTCGGCGGTCTGCTTGGCGCTTGGCGCCTCGGACAACCGGACGACCGACACCGACATGCCGGGCGACGGCATCGGCGCCCTGCTCCAGGAATTGACCGACGAGGGTGTCTGCTGCTGCGTGTCGGCGGGCAACGACTACTACGCGCACGGCGGCTTGCAGGGGATGAGTTATCCGGCGATCTTCCGGCAGACGATCAGCGTCGGGTCGGTCTACGACGCCGACGAGGGCAGCTTCCGCTACCGGGACGGGGCGAAGGCGTTCGAGACGGCTGCCGACCGCATGACGCCGTTCT
Source organism: Rhodococcus sp. PvR099 (assembly GCF_017833315.1). Classification (NCBI taxonomy): domain Bacteria; kingdom Bacillati; phylum Actinomycetota; class Actinomycetes; order Mycobacteriales; family Nocardiaceae; genus Rhodococcus; species Rhodococcus sp. PvR099. Next base: position 908,375 of record NZ_JAFIBV010000001.1, read on the forward strand.
CGCAGCGGCTGCACCGCAAGATCGGTGGGCCGTGTGCGACGGACATCTTCGCGCCGGGGTCTCCGGTGACGTCGGCGGGCATCCTCAACGACACCGGCGAGTCGCTCCAGTTCGGGACGAGCCAGGCGACACCGATCGCGACCGGAGTCGTCCTGCTGTTGCAGTCCTTCTACCTGCGGACCAGGGGTGAACTGCCGTCGGTCGCCGACGTGAAGCGGTGGCTGGTTCGCGGCGCCACCGTCATCTACGACGGCGACGACGAGCACGACAACGTCGGGCACACCGGGCTGTCCTTCCCGAGGGTCAGCGCGGTCGGTTCGCTGCTCGCCTGTGCGAAGGACCTGGCGATGCGCGAACTGACGGCCGCCGAGCACGCCAGGGCGGAGGTGGCGACGGGCCGACGATGATGTCGGACAAGAGAATTCGGAGAAACGAAAAAGGCCCCGGATCGTGATCCGGGGCCTTGCTCGTCTGTCTCAACTCAGAGTGCGCGAGGGGGGACTTGAACCCCCACGTCCATTAGTAGGACACTAGCACCTCAAGCTAGCGCGTCTGCCATTCCGCCACTCGCGCATGCACACCTTGTTGTTCGCCCGCCGTGTTCTGCGTGCTGGGAAAGATTAGCTGATGCAGCGCCCCACACCAAAATCAGCGCGTCTGCGCTGCTGGGAGGGGGTGTTCGGTGGTAGGAAAGTGGGGTGTCAGTCATCAAGATCAACTCCGATCGGGGCCGAGCAGAGGCCGAAGTCGTCGAACTGGTCAGCGCGCTGATCCGATTCGACACCTCCAACACCGGTGAGCTCGCCACCACCAAGGGGGAGCGCGAGTGTGCCCAGTGGGTGGCCGCCCGGCTCGAGGAGGTCGGTTACGAGACCGAGTACGTCGAATCCGGCGCGCCCGGCCGCGGGAACGTCTTCGCCAGGCTGCGGGGCGCCGACCCGTCCCGTGGCGCGCTGCTGATCCACGGTCACCTCGACGTCGTGCCCGCCGAGCCCGCGGACTGGAGCGTGCACCCCTTCTCCGGGGCGGTCGAGGACGGCTACGTCTGGGGCCGCGGGGCGATCGACATGAAGGACATGGTCGGGATGACCCTCGCGCTGGCCCGCCAGTTCAAGGCGGAGGGCACCGTGCCGCCGCGGGATCTGGTGTTCGCGTTCCTCGCCGACGAGGAGGCGGGCGGCAAGTACGGGTCGCAGTGGCTGGTCGAGCATCGCCCGGACCTGTTCGACGGCGTCACCGAGGCGGTCGGCGAGGTCGGCGGCTTCTCGCTGAGCGTGCCGCGCCCCGATGGCAGCGAGGCCCGGCTGTACCTGGTGGAGACGGCGGAGAAGGGGCTCGGCTGGATGCGGCTGACGGCCAAGGCCCGCGCCGGTCACGGGTCCTTCCTGCACGAGGACAACGCCGTCACGATCCTTGCCGAGGCGGTCGCGCGGCTGGGCAGGCACACCTTCCCGCTGGTGGTGCCGGACTCGGTCGCCGAGTTCCTCGGCGCGGTGAGCGCGGAGACGGGGGTCGAGTTCGACCCGACCTCACCGGACATCGACGGCACGCTCGAGAAGCTCGGGACGATCTCGCGGATCATCGGGGCGACGCTGCGTGACACCGCGAACCCGACCATGCTCAGCGCCGGGTACAAGGCGAACGTGATCCCGCAGACCGCCGAGGCGGTGGTCGACTGCCGCGTGCTCCCCGGCAGGCAGGCCGCCTTCGAGCGGGAGGTGGACGAGCTGATCGGGCCGGACGTCACCCGTGAGTGGATCACCAAGCTGGATTCCTACGAGACCACCTTCGACGGGCACCTGGTGGACGCGATGAACGCCGCGATCCTGGCGCACGACGAGAACGGCAGGACGGTGCCGTACATGCTGTCCGGTGGCACGGACGCGAAGGCGTTCGCGAAGCTGGGGATTCGCTGCTTCGGGTTCGCGCCGCTGCAGTTGCCGCCTGAGCTCGACTTCACCGCTCTCTTCCACGGCGTTGACGAACGGGTGCCCGTCGACGCGCTCGAGTTCGGTACCCGAGTTCTCGAGCATTTTCTCCATAATTGCTAGTGCCAGCAATCCATCGAGTGATCGCTCCGGTTCCGCCCCTCACCCGCTGAAAGGTCTCACCATGGCTTCCTCGCACAATCCCTACGACGCGCTTCCCGAGCTCCCGTCCTTCACGCTGACCTCGACGGACATCGAGGACGGCCAGGTTCTGGCCAACGCTCAGGTGAGCGGGATCTTCGGGGCCGGTGGCCAGGACATCTCGCCGCAGCTGTCGTGGTCAGATTTCCCCGCGGAGACGAAGAGCTTCGCGGTGACGGTGTTCGATCCGGACGCCCCCACCGCCTCCGGCTTCTGGCACTGGGCCGTGGCGAACATCCCGGTGACGGTGACGTCGCTGGCGTCCGGTGCCGGTACCTCGGACGGGTCCGGCCTGCCCGAGGGTGCGGTGCAGCTGCTCAACGACGGCGGCCTGTACGGGTATCTCGGTGCCGCGCCGCCGGCCGGGCACGGCCCGCACCGGTACATCGTCGCGGTGCACGCGGTCGGGGCGGAGAAGCTGGATGTGGACGCGTCTGTCAGCCCGGCCCGTCTGGGATTCAACCTCTACAGTCACGCGATCGCGCGCGCGACGCTGACCGGGACATACGAGCAGTAGCGAACCGACCGGCGCGCGGGGCCCTCGGACCGACCGGTCGAGGGCCCGCGCACCGACGAGGGAACGGGGGAGCGAGCGTGGAGATGCGTGTCTACGGGGAGCCGTACGAGACCGCCAAGGGCGCCACGATCATCACCGTCGCCCGGGTCGGCGGCCGCCGCTTCGGCCCCCACGACGTCGCCGCGGTGCCCGTCGGCGTGTTCGTCATCCACGGCGGGGAGGTCTCCTGGAGGCCCGCCGTCGACGAGACCCGGATAGCGCTGATGGCCCTGTCCGTCGGTCTCGCGTCGGCGGTCATCGCCACCCTGGCGGTCCTTCGCCGTCCGCCCTGGCCCGATCTGTCGCGGCGGTGACGTGCGCCGGTCAGCTGCCGTGGCCGAGGGGGTTGAACACGACGCGGTACCAGTTGCCCGTCGCGGGATCCTGCGTGCACGGGACGATGACGATGGCGCGCGACGTCTGCTCGAGAAGCGCGGCCTTGCTGCACAGGTATTGGGCCGACTCGCCGGAGAACTCCGACCGGTAGAGCGGTCCGAACTCCCACGGCTGCGCGCTCGCGGTTGCCGTGCCGAGCGTGGCCCCGAGGGCGACGGGTGCCGCGAGCAGTCCGAGAATCGTTGCGGTGCGCCTGGTCTGCTTCTTTCGCACGAGTGCTCCTCCGTTGACGTGGCGAACGGTCCTGCTGGTTCCGTCGCCGTTGGCTGCAGGAGCGTTACGGCGACTGCTCAGCGCGTTTTCGCGTGGCGGAGTCACCTCGTGGCGTTCGTGATGAACTCACCCGCGTGGCCGGTGACGTGATCGTGTAATCGCGTCACCGCGGCGGACGGTCGTTGGTTGCCCGTGACGAGCCCGATGGTCCGGTCACCCACCCCCGACAGGGTGATGCCCACGAGGTCGGGGTGGGATGTCTCCGCGGCGGGTAGCAGGGCAATGCCGAGTCCGTGTCCGACGAGGACTCGAATTGTCTCGAACTCGCTGATCTCGAACGCAACGTGTGGCGTGAACCCTGCTCGGGCGCACCACGAGTCCAGGCGTTGCCGGAGGTGGTAAGTCGGCGGGCTGGCGATGAAGTGCTCTTCGACGAGTTCCGCGAGTTCTACCTGGCTGCGTCCGGCCAGCGGGTGGGTACGTGCGACGTGGAGCAGGATGCGTTGGCGTCCCAAGACCGTCACTGGCAGATCGTCGGGTGGTGGGATGATCACGGCGAGGTCGAGCCGGCCGTCGCGCACCATCTCCGACAGCGCTTCGCCGTGCGCCTGCACGAGATGTAGTCGGATTCTCGGTGCCACCCGGTGGAAACCGGCGAGCAGTGAGGGGATGCTCACCGGACCGAGGGTGAGAGGGAATCCAAAGCGCACGAGTCCGCTGTCTGGATCGGCGTTGCCCTTTACCGCGCTCACGGCGTCGTCGAGTGCCCACACCAGGTCCCGGGTTCGTTCGTGGAGTTCGCGTCCGGCGGTGGTGAGGGAGACGCCTCGTCCGACCTGTTGGAAGAGGGGCACTCCCAGCGTTTGTTCGAGGGACTTGAGGCGGCGACTCAGCGACGACTGTGGCACCCCGAGGACATCGGCTGCGCGGGTGATGTGGCCTTCGCGGGCAGCGGTGTCGAATGCTGCGAACAGCGGAATCGCGGCCGCGACCTCGTCCGACAGGAATCGATCCATATTCGGATTGTAAGTCCATCATCTCCTCATTGGACGGATGAGTGGCGCAGGCGCACCCTGAGGGATACCACCGGCGACCAGGAGTGCGATCCCATGGACCACAGTGAAACGGCAAGCGCGGGAACGAGTATCGACCCCGAGGTGGTCGACGTCGTTCTCATCGGCGGGGGCATCATGTCCGCAACGCTGGGTGCGTTGCTCGCCAGGTTGCAGCCCGAGTGGTCGATAGTCGTGCTCGAGCGTCTAGGCGAGCTCGCGGGCGAGAGTTCGGGTCCGTGGAACAACGCCGGTACCGGCCATGCCGGGCTGTGCGAGCTCAACTACATGCCCGATCCCGAGGACCCCGCGAAGGCCGAGGACATCGGCCGGCAGTTCCACCTCTCGCGCCAGTTCTTGGCCGCGCTCGTCGAGAGTGGTGACCTGCCTGCCGCCGCGTCGTTCATCAATCCGACGCCGCACATGGACGTCGTCTTCGGCGACCGCGACATCCGCTACCTGCGGCAACGATTCGCCACCCTGCAGCGTTCGCCGCTGTTCGCGGCGATGCAGTTCACCGAGGATCCCGACCTGATCCGCCAATGGGCACCGCTGTTGATGGAGGGGCGCGCCAATACCGGGCCGATCGCCGCGACACGTTACGAGGCCGGCACCGACATCGACTTCGGCGAGCTGACCCGCACCCTGATCCGCTCCATGACCGCACGCGGTGCACAGGTGAGGATGCACCACGAGGTCACGGGGCTCTCCAGGGGAGCCGACGGCCGGTGGACCGTGACGGGTAGGGACCGTAGCCGCGGGGACCGCTTTCGGATCAGGTCCCGTTTCGTCTTTGTCGGTGCCGGCGGGTACGCCCTCAAGCTCCTACAGAAGGCGAAGATCCCGGAGGTCCGCGGCTACGCGGTGTTTCCCCTCGGTGCGCAGTTCCTGCGCACTGGCAACCCAGATGTCGTCGCACGGCACGATGCGAAGATATACAGCCAAGCGTCCGTCGGCGCGCCGCCGATGTCGGTACCCCACCTCGACAAACGCGTCGTCGACGGCGGTCCGTCCCTGATGTTCGGCCCCTACGCCACCTTCAGCACCCGACTTCTCAAGCAGGGCCGCCTCACCGACCTGTTCACCACCGTTCGACTGCACAACCTGGCGCCATTGCTCGCCGTCGGGGCCAAGAACCTGCCGCTCGTCCGCTATCTGATCGGTGAGTTGCTGGCGTCACGAAAAAGAAAGTTCGCGCAGCTGAGGCGTTTCTATCCCGGCGCCGACCCCGCCGATTGGGAGCTGGTGCAGGGGGGCCAACGTGCCCAGCTGATCAAGCCGGACCCACGCAAGATCGGTGTGCTGACCTTTGGGACCGAACTGGTCACCGGGGCCGACGGGACCATCGCCGGACTGCTCGGCGCATCACCCGGTGCGTCGATCGCCCCTGCGGCGATGGTCGATTTTCTTGCCACCTGCTTCCCAGCCCACCGCAAGGATTGGGAGCCGATACTGCGGAAGCTCATGCCGGGCATCGAGACCCGAGTGGATGCAGATCAGGCCAGCGTCGACACCAACCTCGACCGCACCGGCCGGATCCTCGGCGTGGTGCCGCGATCCAGCTAGCCGGACACCAGTCGAAGCCGTCGGGCCAGGTCGGAGGCGAAGACCCGGTCCGGATCCACCCCGTCGCGGACCTTTCGCCATTCGTCGAGCCGCGGGTACATCCGGGCGATGCGCTCGGGAGTCGTGCGGGAGTCCTTGGCGAAGTAGAGGCGGCCGCCTGCGGCCAGCACCTGTTCGTCGAGCTCGTCGCAGAATCGCCCGAGCCCGGTGCGGATCGGGAAGTCGAGGCTCAGCATGAATCCCGGATGCGGCCACGAGAGCGGTGCGGGATTGCTGTCGCCCATCCTCTTGAACACGTTGAGGAACGATCGATGCCCGGACTCGGCGATCGTGCGCACGATGTCGGCGAGTTGCTGCTCCGCGCCGAACGGGATGGAGAACTGGTACTGCATGAACCCCTGGGGGCCGTAGGCGCGGTTCCACTCTCCGAGGAGGTCGAGCGGGTGGTAGAACTGCGTCAGATTCTGGATGGTGCCCCGGCCGTGCTTCGGGTACATCCGGTGGGCGGCCTCCGCGGCGACCCGCGTCGTGAGGCGGTTGACCAGCCCACTCGGGAAGATGTCCGGGACGGTGAGCAGCTGAGGAGCGTTGAACCGCAAGGGGTCCCGGCGCAGCTTCGGTGGCAGTTGGTCGAGGGTCGCCAGCGATCCACGGGTGAACCCGGCTCGGCCGAGCTTCGGCCCGGTGGAGATGGTGTCGGGCACCGACATCGAGTAGTCGTAGCCCTGGTCGGAGCCGCCGGTGAGCAGTTCCATCGTTTCGTCGAGGTTGGCGGTGCGGTCGTGATCGGCGATGAAATAGGCCGTCTCGGTGTGCTTCATCCGCACGCGCGCCCGGACAACGATGCCGGTCAAGCCCATTCCGCCGACGGTGGCCCAGAACAGGGCCTTCTCGTCGCCGGAGGGCGAGATGGTGCGGATACTCCCGTCTGCGGTCAGCAGGTCGAGCGACTCGACGTGATTGCCGAAGCTGCCGTGTGAATGGTGGTTCTTGCCGTGGATGTCGGCGCCGATGGCTCCGCCCACCGTGACCTGCCTGGTGCCGGGCAGGACCGGGACCCACAGGCCGTGAGGGAGAACGGCACGCATCAGCGCATCGAGGCTGACGCCGGCATCGAGGTCGACGATGCCGGAGTCGGGGTCGACACTGTGGATCCGGTCGAGGGCGGTCATATCGATGACCAGGCCGCCCGCGTTCTGCGCGGGATCGCCGTAGCTGCGGCCGAGACCGCGTGCGATGACCCCCCTCGGTCCGGCTTGGCTCACCGCCTTGGTGATGGCCTCGAGGTCGGGTGTCGACAGCACGTCGGCTGGCGTCGCTGCGCGCCTACCCCACCCGCTGAGGGAACGCCGTTCGGTTCTGAACTCGGTCGTCACAGTCACCGGACCCACCATAGCCACACCGATCCGAAGGCATCCGCAACGAACGAGCGCCATTGCGCGATAGAGCAGTTCGAGGCCTCCTGACGTGTCATGATCGTTCCCGTTTGGGTCTGGACGCCGGGGGATCGGGGGCGGCGGGACCCGCGTGTCGCACGTATGGAATCTGGGCGCTGCCGCAACACCGGCGAGCGTCGCGAGGAGGGGAGACTTCACATGTCGAGCGAAACCACCTGCACCCTGGGTGCGCATGTTCCGCTGCCGGATGGCAGGCACGCGTGGGAGGTTCAGGCGTCGTCGGCCACTGACTTCGGCGCGCTCGTCACGGCGGCGGGCGCACATGTGTTGCCGGACGCGGTCCTTGGCGCCACCGTCACGCACGGCCAGCTGCCGTCGGACGGGCGCCTCACGCTGACCCTGGTGCCGCATCTCGGCGGGGCTTCGGTGCAGGTCTTCCGCCAGGCGGGTGCGGGCGGTTTCACGCTCCTGTTCGAGGCGGTCGTCTCGTCCGGTGTGGCCCTGCCCGAGCCGGTTGCAATCGTGCCGGTGGAGCGGTCCACTTCGCCGATGGAGGAGCTGCCCGAGGTCGTCGAATCCTTCGGTGGCAGGTGGGATTCCGGCAGTGGCCAGAGTCTGGAGGAGCGGCTGGGGCTGATCGTCGCGGAGTCCATGGGCTACGCGCCCGAGGATCTGCCCGCCGAGATCCCGCTCATCGAGCTGGGATTGGACTCGCTGATGGCGGTGCGGATCAAGAACCGCGTCGAGTACGAGTTCGACATCCCTCAGCTGCAGCTGCAGGCGGTCCGCGACGCGAGCCTGCGCGAGGTGGAGAAGTACCTGCGCTACGCGATCGAGAACCGCGGGGAGATGGAGGCGCTCGCCGAGCAGCAGCGGCAGGAGAAGGAGTCGGTGCAGGTGCCCGCCCTCGCCGCCGAGGCCTCCTCGCAGACGCAGCCGGCCGCGCCCGCCGCGCCGTCCGACGTCGATGTGCCCCCGCGTGATGCCGCCGAGCGTCTGACGTTCGCGAGTTGGGCGGTGGTCACGGGGAAGTCGGCCAAGGGCATCTTCACCACCCTGCCCGTGCTCGATGACGGCACCGCGGAGAGGCTGGCCGCGCGTCTGTCCGAGCGCGCGGGCGGCGAGGTGAGTTTCGACGACATCCTCGACTCGGAGACCATCGAGCAGCTCGCCGAGAAGGTGCGCGTGCACCTCGAGGACGGCGTCAAGATCGACGGGCTGGTGCGCACCCTTCGTGCCCGGCCCGAAGGGTCCTCCGCGGTGCCGGTGTTCGTGTTCCACCCGGCAGGCGGCTCGACGGTCGCGTACGAGCCGCTGCTCAAGCGGCTACCGGCGGGCACCCCGATGTACGGTCTCGAGCGCGCCGCGGGCTCACTCGACGAGCGGTCCGCCGCGTATCTCCCGCTGGTCCGCGAGATCCAGGGCGACGGCCCGTACGTGCTCTACGGCTGGTCGTTCGGCGGCGCGCTGGCCTACGCCGTCGCCCAACGGCTCCGCGCGGAGGGCGCGGACGTTCGCATCGTCGGTCTCATCGACACGGTCATGCCCGGCGAGAAGGTCGAGGACACGCCGGAGGAGACCCGCAGGCGGTGGCAGCGGTACGCGGCGTTCGCGAAGAAGACGTACAACCTCGACTACCCGCTGCCCTACGACAAGCTGGCGGCGGCCGAGAGCGACGAGGCGCAGATTCAGATCCTGATGGATCTGCTCACGGTGAGCGGCACCAAGATCCCCGGCGGCATCATCGAACATCAGCGCAACTCCTGGCTCGAGTACCGCGCCATCCAGACCGCGGATCTCGGGACCTACGACGGGGACGTCGTGCTGTACCTGACCGACACCTACCAGGACGACCTGATGGACCTCGAACCGTCGTTCCGGACCCGTCAGCCGGACGGCGGCTGGGGCGGGGCGGTGCAGAACCTCGAGATCCTGCACGTCGGTGGCGATCACATCCAGATCATCGACGAGCCGCGGGTCGCGACCGTGAGCGCGGACCTGATCAAGAAGCTGGCTCTGATCGAGGTGGACCTGTAAAACGACGGCCCGGGGACGGGGTTCGCGCGCCTAGAATCCGTACATGGGCCACTACGTCAGGCAGGAACCGGTCGATCCGGAACCCCGTCCTGCGCAGTCCCAAGGCCGTCCTCGGTTCCGGTGGGTGCGGGCAGGCCTGGATTTCCTTCGCCCCGGGAACCTGCTCCGCGACCGGGCGGCCAGCAGGTACTCGTCGGTGGCGCCCCGGCATCCCGATGGGTCCCGGACGGAGATCATCCCGTTCAACGGCAACGGCTGGGGTCGATAGGGCCGTTCAGTCTCGGCGCTGCCGTCGGCGAGCGACGAGCAGGGTCGTGACCGAACCGCCGATCGCCACCAATAGTGCGGCGGCCGCGACGCCGAGATAGCGCCGCTCGGACGCCTCGCTGTACGGGAAGGTGTCCGCCCAGTCCAAACCGAGGCGCACGACAACGGCACCGAGCAGCCAGCTCAGCAGCAGACCGGCGATGACGGGCGCGTGACGCATCACGCCATCGTACGAGCTGCGAACCCTCGCTCAGGCCCGGTGCTCGGCGCCGACCGCCTCGGACAGCGAGGAGTACCCGGCCGCCCGGACCCGCTGTGCCAGGCCCTTGTGGATCCGGCGCATCCAGAACGGGCCCCCGTAGATGAACCCCGTGTAGCCCTGAACCAGGCTGGCGCCGGCCAGGATCCGCTCCCAGGCCTGGTCGGCGGTCTCGATGCCGCCGACGGAGATCAGCGCCAGCCGGTCCCCGACCCGCAGGTACAGGCGGCGCAGGACCTCCAGCGACCGGTCCGCGACGGGAGGGCCGGACAGGCCGCCCGCGCCGATCGCGGCGACGTCGGACTCCGGGGTGCGCAGGCCGCTCCTGCTGATCGTCGTGTTGGTGGCCACGATGCCTGCCAGGCCGAGCTCGACCGCGAGGTCCGCGACCGCGTCGACGTCCTCGTCGGACAGGTCCGGCGCGATCTTCACCAGTACCGGTACGTCCACGGCGGCCTGCACCGCGCTCAGCAGCGGACGCAGCGACTCGACGGCCTGCAGGTCGCGCAGACCCGGCGTGTTGGGGGAGCTGACGTTGACGACGATGAAATCGGCGAGCGGGCCCAGCAGACGGGCGCTGGCCGTGTAGTCGGCGTCGGCCTCGGCCGCGGGCACGACCTTGGTCTTGCCGATGTTCGCGCCGATCGGCACCCCGTTACGCCGCTGGCGCAGCTGGTTCGCCGCGTGGCCCGCGCCGTGGTTGTTGAAGCCCATCCGGTTGATCAGCGCGCGGTCGGCCGGCAGCCGGAACAGGCGCGGCGCCGGGTTGCCCGGCTGTGCCTGGGCGGTGACGGTGCCGACCTCCGCGAAGCCGAACCCGAGTGGGCCCCAGGCATTCACGCCGGTCGCATCCTTGTCGAATCCGGCGGCCAGGCCGAGCGGAGCCGGGAAGTCCACCCCGAACACGCGGGTGCGCAGCACCGGATCGGAGACGGTGAGCACCTTGGCGACCAGTGCGCGAACCAGCCCTACGGCGGTGACCAGCCGCATGGCGCGGAACGCGATGTGGTGAATTCGTTCCGGCTGGAGGCGGAACATCAGGCGAAGCAGCAGGCTGTACAACGAATCTCCCTAGATTCCGGTCGTGCGAGCGTGGGCGGTGACCACCGTCATGACTGCGCCTTGGTGTCGATCGACTGCAGTCCGTCGCCGATCGCCGAGCCGACGAAGAGCGTGCCGGTGCCGGGGTCGACCGCTACCGCGTTGGGCTGGCGGACGGTGGGGAAGCGACGCTTCTCGACCGGGATGCCGCTCGAGAGGTCGTAGCCGATCACCTCGTTGCTGCCGGTCAGCGTGACCCAGACCAGGTTGGCGGTGTCGTCGTATGCGATGCCGTACGGGGAGTTCGGGACAGGGAAGCGCTGCCGCATCATCAGCGGATCGGTGGTCAGGGCGATCAGCTCGCCGCCGCGGGTGTCGGTGACCAGGACCCGGCCGAAGTGGTCGGTGGTGAGGTTGGTGGCACCCTCGCCTGCGCGCAGGGCGCGGCCGAGGTGCTTGTCCGGGATGTCGATCTCGGTGACGGAGGTCTGCCTGCGATCGAGCGCGGTCAGTTGCTCGCCGGTGACGCCGAGCGCGTCGACCGACGCGAGCCCCGAGATCCGCTCGGTTTCCTTTCCTGCCGAGTCGAGGACGAGGACCGAGCCGTCGGAGGTGCCGACCGCCGTCGCGCCGGACTCGAGGAGGGCGGCGGAGCTGACGTCGCCGTCGACCTCGACGTTGGTCGTCTGCCCCGATGCCAGGTCCACCCGGACCACGGCGCGGCCTGCGGGCACCAGCAACACACCGTCGCGTGCCGCGCCGAGATTCGCCACGCCGCCGGGCAATCGGACCTCACGCGGGGCCGCCGCGGGATCGGCGGCGGGCAGCAGCAGGAGACGGTCCGCGTCGGGTGTGAGCAAGGCCACGGTCCCGGTCTTCGGGTCGAATGCCGCCGTCTCGACGGCGCCGGGGAGCGGTCGCACGGTGCCGGCCGGCGGCGCGACCGTCGCGGGGGAGACCGCCGCGGTGGCCGGCTCGATGGTCTTGAGATTCTCGCCCTCGTCCTTCGAGGAACAGCCGGTCACCAGCAATAACAGCGCCCCCGCCAAGACCGTGGTGGTGCGTCCCGCCGGTACCCGCATGTACGTCTCCTCAGTCGCGTTTCGGCGTCGCGGGCCGAGGCCGCGGCGTGCCCGCCGCCGACCCGTTTGCCCGGTGTTCACCGTGTCCGTCCCCTAGCATCCCTGATCGCGTCTCGTCCGAATAATCCGACTCGGGCCTGCGGGCCGGATCGGGACTACCGTGAACGGACCTGGACTGGCGTCCGGCAGTTTTCGTGGACCGCGGCAGGGAGGGGACGGCGTGGACTCAGGCAAGACCACCGGGTTCGCGTTGGAGGATCTGAGCGTCGGTCCCTACGCACACGGGTTCGGCACGAACGCGGGTGGCCAGGCCTTCGCGTTCCGCGTCCGCCGCAGCACCCTCTTCGTCGAGGTGTATCGCGCGGACCTCGAGTCCACCGTCCCCGACAAGTCGGACGTGGTCGCGACTGCCGAGCGCTCGATGATCACCGTCGACCTGACCGACGAGCGCAGCATCGCCGCCGCGGTGCGCGATGCCGTCGCCGCGGCGGAACCGGTCAACCCAGGAACCGCAACCGGTACCACCCTCCGGGCGCTGCTGGGTCGACTCAGCTCGATACTCGACCGCCGCTGAGCCCTGCCGAGTGTGCAGCTGCCGTCGCCCGCACTCGGCGGATGCGCCGGCAGCTGCACACTCGGCTCAGTCCCGCTGCGGCAGGACCAACTGGGCGCCCGAGCGAGGATGCGCGATCACCTCGACGGGGTGGCCGTACACCCGGCTGAGCAGGTCCTCGGTGAGCACCTCGCGCGGGCTGCCGTACGCGGCGAGCGCGCCGGCCTCCAGGACGGCGACGGTGTCCGCATAGGCCGCGGCCAGCGCGAGGTCGTGCAGCACCACCACGACCGCGGTGCCGGCCCGCGCGCGCTCACGCACCAGGGACATCACCGCCTCCTGGTGGCCGAGGTCGAGCGCCGCGGTGGGCTCGTCCAGCAGCAGCGTCTCCGTGCGCTGGGCGAACACCCGGGCCAGGGCCACGCGCGAGCGTTCGCCGCCCGAGAGTGCGGCGAACGGCCGCTCCGCGAACCTGGCGACGTCGCATGCCTCCATGGCCTCACGCACCGCGTCCGCATCTTCGTCCCGGCAGGCGGTGCGTACCCACGGCGCCCGGCCCATCCGGACCACCTCGAGGGAGGTGAACGAGAACCCGACGGTGTGCTGCTGCGGGAGTACCGCGCGCCGCTGGGCCATGTCGGTGCCGGTCCAGCGGTCAAGCGGCCTGCCGTCGAGCTCGACGTGGCCCGCGGCGATGTCCTGATCGCCCGCCATCGCCGCCAGCAGCGTCGACTTGCCGGCGCCATTCGGTCCGACGAGGGCGAGCACCTCGCCGACGCGCACGTCGAGCGAGACGGATTCCAGTACCCGGCGCTGCCCGCGGTCCACGCTCACGTCCACCGCGCGCATGCTCACCGCGCCCGGCTCTCGGCGCTCCGGGACCTCGAGCTCGCGCGCGAACAGGGTGCGCAGCTGCGCTGCCAGCGTCGCCATCAGGCCCACCCACCCTGCTGGCGACGGGTCCGGCGCAGCAGCCAGAAGAAGAACGGGCCGCCGACCAACGAGGTCAGCATGCCGAGCGGCAGGTCGGCGTTGGGCACCAGGGTGCGGGCCCCGAGATCCGCGGCGAGCAGCAGGATCGCGCCGCCCAGCGCGCTGGCCGGGATCAGCAGGCGGTGGCCCGGCCCGACGATCATCCGCATCAGGTGCGGCACCACCAGGCCGACGAACAGGATGATGCCGGTGAACGCCACCGACGAGGCGACCAGCAGCGCGACGACCACGACCGCGAGCTGGCGCACCCGTTCGACGTTCACGCCGAGATGCGCGGCGGCGCTCTCGCCGAGGGCCAGCAGATCCAGTTTGGTCGCCATCGTCATGGTCACCGCGATGCCGACGGCCGCCATCGGCGCGACGATGGCCACCGAGTTCCATGTGGCGCCGTTGAGGCTGCCGAGCTGCCAGAACACGATCTGATCGCGGGCCGCGGGGGAGGCGGCGAACGTGAAGTAGGCGATCAGGCCGCCCGCGAACGCGTTGATCGCGATGCCGGTCAGGACCAGGGTCACCACCTCGGTGCGGCCCTCGGACCGCGCCAGCAGGTACACCAGGGCCGTGGTGATGAGCCCCGCGATGAAGGCGGCCGCCGCAACGGGGGGACCGGCGACGAATGCGCCGCCGGTGACGATCACGGCGCTGGCCCCCACCGCGGCGCCTGCTGAGACACCGATGACGCCGGGCTCGGCGAGCGGGTTCGCGAACACGCCCTGCAGGAGCGCGCCCGCACAGGCGAGCGCGGCGCCGACCACGATCGCAAGCGCGACCCGCGGGAACCGGACCTGCCAGAGGGTGACCTCGCCGCTCGGGTGCGCGGGCACGGGGCCGAGGTCGAGACCGATGCGGTGCAGGACGCTGCCGATCACCTCCATCGGCGCGGTCGGCACCTGCCCAACGCAGGCGGAGACCAGTGCGAGCACGAGGAGCGCGATGCTCAGCGCAGCCAGGACCGCCCCGCCGCGGAGCCGCCTGCGCGGCGGCGCGGCGGCGGGGGCGGCCGTCGTCGCGGTCACTGGGCGGGCGGGCCGTACACGGCCGTCGCCAGTGCCTTCAGGACGGCGCCGGTGCGCGGCCCGAAGCTGAGCAGGGCGCCGTCCTGCATGTCCACGATCCGCTGGTTACTGCCGGCGGGGGTCTGCGCGATGCCCGGGATCGCGGTCAGGCCCTCGACGCCTCCGATGGATTCGAGGCCGCCGGTCATCATCAGGAACACGTCCGGCGCCGCCGCGATCATCGCCTCGCTGGTGATCGACGTGAAGTCCTTGGTGAGCCCGGCCGCGGTCCCCGCGTCGGTGGCTCCGAGTCCCTCGATCAGCGAGTCCGCACCCGACCCGGGGCCGGCCAGCATCGTGATCGCGGGGCCGCGCATGTACAGGAATGCGATGGTCAGCGGGTCGGCGTTCGACGGAACGAGGGCGGAGGCCTCGGCGATCTCGGCGGCGGTCCGGTCGCGCAGCGCGGTGCCCTCGGCGGGAACCCCGAGCGCGTCGGCGACGGCCTGGATCTGGTCCGGCACGCTCGCCAGCGAGCGGCTGGGGTCGAAGTACACGACGGGGATGCCCGCCGCGCGCAACTGGTCCTGGACGGCCCTCGGCCCGATGCTGGAATCGGTGAGCACCACGGTGGGGTGCAGGTTCAGGATGGCCTCGGCGGACAGCTGTCGGCCGCTCGGGGTGACGTTCGGGACCGACTCCACGGCGGGGAACTTCGCCGCGATGTCCCGGCCGACCAGACGGTCACCGAAACCGAGCGCGTAGACCGTCTCGGTGAGGGTGCCGTACTGATCCGCGGCGACGATCCGGCTGGTGTCGGTGATCGTCACGTCGACGCCGTCCGCGCTCCGGACGGTCACCGGCAGGGTCGAGACCGGGTGCTCCGCGATCGGCTCGGGGTCGAGGCTCTCGAGGGTGGCCGTTGTCCGGCCGGTCTGCGCGCCGGTCGGCGCGTCGCCGCCGGTCGCGCAGGCGGTCGTCATCGCCGCGGCGGCCAGCGCGATGGCCAGCAATCGCACGCCCCGAGCGCCGAGCAGTCGGCTCATTTGACGAGGTAGCTCTCGATCTCGGCCTCGAGGTCCGCGAACAGATCTCCGTTGAGACGGTAGGCCAGGATCACCTCGTCGATCAGACGCTGCTGCTCGTCCGCGGACAGCGGCGCGGCGTCGAGCTTGCCCCGGTAGGCGTCCTTGTAGAGCTTGGGCTTCTCGATCTGGTCGAAGATGTAGAACCGCAGGCCGTCGGTGGTGTAGCCGTAGGCGCGCTCGAGCATCCGGCGGATGATCTGTCCGCCGGAGAGATCGCCCATGTAGCGGATGTAGTGGTGCGCGACGAAGCCGGCGGGCCAGTCGAACGCGATCTCGTGGAGCCGGTCGACGTACCGGGTGGTGGCAGGCAACGGGGTGATCTCGTCTCGCCAGTTCGCGCCGAGCAGGAACTCCAGGTCGGCCTCGAGTGCCTCGGTGCGCAGGAGCTCGTCGCCGAGGAACTCCGCCACGATCGGGTTCGATGCCTGGGCGCGGCCCGCCTCCTCGAGCGCGAGGTAGACCAGGTAGGTCTGGCCGAGCAGGGCCGCATATCCGGCACTGGTCAGCTTGCCCGCGAGGAGATCTCCGACGAAGCGCGACTGCTCGGTCTGGCGGTGCGCAGCGTCGGTCTGCGTCCTGATCCGCTCGGCCAATCCGGTCGCATCATCCGCGGCGTCTACACCGGAATCGAGCATTGTCATCGTTACTCCTGTAGCTCTTCGGAAGCGCAATTCATCCTAGGTTAGCCTGCCCTAGTAGATCGGGTGTCCAGGGCTGACCAGGAGACCCATCGGTCCGGATCGATCGCGACCACCGGACCCCCGGGCGGAGACGCCGTGTACTGCACGTACTTCCGTACGAGCGCGTCGATGCCGATCCGGCTCTGCGCGTCGTCGTCGAGCACGCGCGCCGCGCCGTCGACGCGGATCCACCAGAGTTGCGACCAGTCCTCGGCGTACTCGTCGACGAGCAGGCTGACCCGCCCGGTGGCGGTGATGTTGTCGAGCCGCCGCAGCCGTCGTGTCGACTTGGGCTTGTCGTCGACCGCCGTGTAGATCAGCCCGCCCGCCATCGCGAAGACCACCGGCACCAGGTGCGGCAGGCCCTCGGCCCCGACCGTGGCCAGCGTCGCGACCCGTGCGCGGGCGAACCGGCTGTGGAGCTCGGCCTGCGGTATCGACGGGGGCGGCACCCCTTCAGCGTAGGTCGCCGGAGCGCAGCTTGCGGAGCGACCGGGGAGCACCGGAGCGGCAGCCTGCGGAGCGACCAAAGAGCACCTGCGCGCGGGAAGTGGGCGGTCAGGCGCTGACGTCGTCGAGGGCCGCGGCGATCGCCGCGGGCAGCTC
Organism: Rhodococcus sp. PvR099; assembly: GCF_017833315.1. Taxonomy (NCBI): domain Bacteria; kingdom Bacillati; phylum Actinomycetota; class Actinomycetes; order Mycobacteriales; family Nocardiaceae; genus Rhodococcus; species Rhodococcus sp. PvR099. The sequence continues at coordinate 925,285 of NZ_JAFIBV010000001.1, forward strand.
CAGGTCCTCGGCCGCCAGCACGCCGGTGTGCTGGGCGTAGTCCCTCGCACCGACGATCGCGCTCGCCACCCCCGGCCGGTCGCACACCCACGCCAGCGCCACGGCCAGCGGGGAGGCCCCGAGCCCGTCGGCCGCCGTGACGACGGCCTCGACGACCCGGGCGGTGTGGTCGGCGTTCAGGTATCCGACGACCAGGTCCGCGCCGGTCTCGGTGGCGCCGCGGGAGTCGGCGGGGATGCCGTCGCGGTACTTGCCGGTGAGCACGCCGCCCGCAAGCGGGACCGCGGCCAGCAGGCCGATGCCGTGGTGGTCCGCGGCCGGGATCAGTTCGTCCTCCACCCCGCGCGCGAGCAGCGAGTACTCGGCCTGGGTCGCGATGAGCTTGGTGCCCGCCGCCGCGGTGGCCAGCTGCCAGCCCAGGTGGCCGCGCGCCCCGACGTACCGGGCCCGCCCGGTCGCGACCGCGAACTCGAGGGCCGAGGCCACCTCTTCGACCGGGGTGAAGGGGTCCCAGGTCGCAACCTGCCACAGGTCGAGGTGGTCGGTGCCCAGCTCCTTGAGGGTCGCGTCGAGCTGACCGATCAGCGCGCGGCGCGAGCAGTTCAGGCGTTCTCGGCCGGGGTGGATGCCCGCGCTGCTGCTCAGCACCAGCTGATTGCGCGGCACCACGTCGTCGAGCAGCTCCGCCAGGATGCGCTGCGAAACGCCGTCGCCGTAGAACGGTGCCGAATCGACCAGGGTGCCACCGGATTCCGCGAAACCCATCAGCTGGGCCGCGGCCTCGACGCCGTCCGTGTCCCGACCCCAGCCGAGCGTGCCGAGTCCGATGCGGGACACCCGGAGTCCGCTGTCGCCGACCGCGCGCTGCCTCATAATTCGATCACCACAAGAAGGGGAGCGTAGTGGTGCCGCGCGGTGCGCGCGCAGAGGGCGCGCCGGGTACGGTCGCTCCCGTGAATCTTCTTTGCCGCGTGTACGTGTCCCCGGGAGTCGGCCTGTGATCGTGGAATCGATGACGTGGCTGCAGGCCATCGTCCTCGGAGTGGTCCAGGGACTGACCGAGTTCCTGCCGATCTCCTCCTCCGGCCACCTTCGTATCGTGTCGGAACTGTTCTGGGACACCGACGCGGGTGCCTCCTTCACCGCGGTGACCCAGCTCGGCACCGAGGCCGCGGTGCTCGTCTACTTCGCCAGGGACATCTGGCGGATCGCGCTGGCCTGGTTCCGTGGCCTGTTCGACCCGGACAAGCGCGGCGATCACGACTACAAGATGGGCTGGTACGTCATCGTCGGCACCATCCCGGTCGGCATCCTCGGGTTCATCTTCAAGGACGAGGTCCGCACCGGGGCTCGCAACCTGTGGCTGGTCGCGAGCATGCTCATCGTCTTCGCGCTGGTGATCGCCGCAGCGGAGTACTACGGGCGCAAGCGCAGGCCGATCGAACAGCTCACGCTCAAGGACGGCGTGATCATGGGCTCGGCTCAGGCGTTGGCCCTGATCCCAGGCGTGTCACGCTCCGGCGGCACCATCAGCGCAGGCCTGTTCCTCGGTCTCACCCGTGAGGCCGCCGCTCGCTACTCGTTCCTGTTGGCGATCCCCGCGGTCACCGCGGCCGGATTGTTCAGCCTCCCCGACGCATTCGCGCCCGCGGGCGAGGGACTCAACGCCAGCGGGGCCCAGCTGATCGTCGCGACCCTCATCGCCTTCGTGATCGGGTACGTCACCATCGCGTGGTTGCTCCGGTTCGTGGTCGACCACTCGATGTACTGGTTCGTGGGCTACCGGATCATCCTGGGTCTGCTGGTGTTCGGGTTGCTGGGCACGGGCGTGATCTCCGCGACCTAGGCTGGGCCCATGACAGTGATCCTGCTGCGGCACGGACGGTCGACGTCCAACACCTCGGGCATGCTCGCCGGCCGGTCACCGGGCGTCGATCTCGACGATCGCGGCCGGGAGCAGTCCCGCGCGGTGGTGGATCGGCTCACGGGCGTGCCGCTCGCGGCGATCGTTCGCTCCCCGCTGCTGCGCTGCGAACGGACTGTCGAGCCGCTGGCGCGGGACCGGGACCTGGACCCGATCGCCGACGAGCGGTTGATCGAGGTGGACTACGGCACGTGGACCGGACAGGCGATCAAGGACCTGTTGGAGGAGCCGCTGTGGAAGGTGGTGCAGCAGCACCCATCCGCCGCGGTGTTCCCCGACGGCGAGGGCCTGGCGCAGGTGCAGGCCAGGGCGGTCGCCGCGATCCGGGCGCACGACGCCAGGCTCGCCGAGGAACACGGCGGGGACGTGCTCTGGCTGGCCTGCACGCACGGCGACGTCATCAAGTCGGTGCTCGCCGATGCGCTCGGCACCCATCTGGACGGGTTCCAGCGGATAGTCGCCGATCCGGCCTCGGTCAGCGTGGTGCGTTACACCGCGACCCGACCGTTCGTGCTGCGGATGAACGACACCGGCGACCTGTCTGGACTCAACGGCAGCGCGCCCGCCAAGCCCGCCGGTGTCGGATCGTCGGATGCCGTTCCCGGCGGCGAGGTGGGAAGGTAGGGGTAGGCGGATAATCACAGATAACGACCACTCGACCAGACGGAGGTGCTGATGTCCCGAGCAATACACGTTTTCCGCACCCCTGATCGATTCATCGCCGGAACCGTCGGCGAGCCAGGTGACCGCGCCTTCTATCTCCAGGCGATCCACGAGTCCCGCGTGATCAGCGTGTTGCTGGAGAAGCAGCAGGTGCAGGTGCTGGCCGACCGGATGGGGCTGCTGCTCGACGAGGTCCACCGCCGGTTCGGCACCGCCGTGCCGCCGCAGGACGTCGAGCTCGAGGACCTCAGCCCGTTGATGACGCCGATCGACGCCGAGTTCCGGGTGGGCACGATGGGCCTCGGCTGGGATGCGGATGCCGGTTCTGTGGTCGTCGAGTTGCTGGCGGTCAGCGAGTCGGAGTTCGACGAGTCCGTGGTCCTCGACGACGCCGAGGACGGGCCGGACGCCGTCCGGGTCTTCCTGACACCCGAGCAGGCCAGGGCGTTCGCGCTGCGGTCCGTGCGGGTGATCGCGGCCGGGCGCGCGCCGTGCCCGCTGTGCGGCGAGCCGCTGGCCCCGGAGGGGCATGTCTGCATCCGCACCAACGGCTACCGCCGCGGCGCGAACTTCGAGCGCATCGACGAACTACCCGAAGAGGAATAGCCGTTGACCGCCGACCACGTCCTGGACGAGGAGTCCGAGTTGCTGCACACCGGCGAACTGTCAGTGCTGGGTCGGATCGTCAGCGCCAGCAACGCCACACTGGTCTGTGAGGCCACGACGAACGGGCAGAGCGTCCGCTGCGTATACAAGCCGATCCGCGGTGAGCGGCCGCTGTGGGACTTTCCCGACGGCACCCTCGCCGGCCGCGAGGTCGCGTCCTACCTGATCTCCGAGGCGCTCGGCTGGGGCGTGATCCCGGAGACGATCCTGCGGGACGGGCCGTACGGCCCCGGCATGGTGCAGCGCTGGGTGGAGACCCCGGAACCGACCGGCGAGTTGGGTGAGCGGATGGCGCTGGTCGACATCTGCCCGCCGGATCAGGTGCCTGCCGGCTGGTTCGAGGTGCTCCTCGCGTATGACGGCGACGGCGAGCAGGTGGCGCTGGTGCACGCCGACGACCCCCGTCTGCAGCGGATGGCCGTGCTCGACGTCCTGCTCAACAACGCGGACCGCAAGGGCGGTCATGCACTGGAGGGGATCGACGGTTCGGTGTACGGCGTCGACCACGGCATCTGCCTGCACAGCGAGGACAAGCTGCGCACCGTGTTGTGGGGTTGGGCCGGTCAGCCGGTAACCGGCGCACTGCTCGTCGACGTCGAGGCCCTCGCCCAGCGCCTGCGGGGCCCGCTGGCCGACCGACTGCGCGAGCACATCACCCGCGACGAGGTCGACGCGCTGGTGGCTCGGACCGAGGGCATGCTGGCGGACCCGGTGATGCCGCTGCCCGGAGACCACCGGCCGATCCCGTGGCCCGCGTTCTAGCGGGAACGCGTTCCGGGCGACTTCTGACCCTCCGATAGGCTCGTCCGTATGCAGTCCTGGTCCGACACAGCCGTTCCCTCCGTTCCCGGTCAGGGGCCGCCGCTGCGGCTCTTCGACACCGCGGACCGCCAGGTCCGGCCCGTCACCCCGGGCGAGACCGCCACCATGTACGTGTGCGGGATCACCCCCTACGACGCCACGCACCTCGGGCACGCGGCCACCTACCTGACGTTCGACCTCGTCAATCGCCTCTGGCGCGACGGCGGGCACGACGTGCACTACGTGCAGAACGTGACCGACGTCGACGACCCGCTCTTCGAGCGCGCTGCCCGTGACGGCGAAGACTGGGTGGTGCTCGGCATGCGGGAGACGGCGCTGTTCCGCGAGGACATGGAGGCGCTGCGGGTGCTGCCACCCCGCGACTACATCGGCGCCGTGGAATCGGTGAACGAGGTCGTCGAGATGGTCGAGAAACTGCTCGCCGCGGGCGCCGCGTACGTGGTCGACGATGAGGAGTACCCCGACGTCTACTTCCGGGCGAACGCCACCGAGCAGTTCGGCTACGAGTCCGGGTACGACCGCGACACCATGGAGCGGTTCTTCGCCGAGCGCGGGGGAGATCCCGAGCGGGCCGGGAAGCAGGACCGGCTCGATGCGTTGGTCTGGCGCGCCGAGCGACCGGGCGAGCCGTCCTGGCCGTCGCCGTTCGGTCCGGGCAGGCCGGGCTGGCACATCGAGTGCTCCGCGATCGCGCTGAACCGGATCGGCTCGGGCTTCGACGTGCAGGGTGGCGGCAGCGATCTGATCTTCCCGCACCACGAGTTCTCGGCCGCGCACGCCGAATCGCTTGTGCTGGACCGTCGATTCGCGCGGCACTACGTGCACACCGGGATGATCGGCCTCGACGGCGAGAAGATGTCGAAGAGCCGCGGCAATCTTGTGTTCGTGTCGAAGCTGCGCGGCGAGGGCGTCGATCCGATGGCGATCAGGCTGGGCTTGCTGTCCGGGCACTACCGCACCGACCGGGCCTGGACGGGCGACGTGCTCGCCGAGGCCGAGAAGCGTCTCGCGCTGTGGCGTCGCGCCGCCGCGCTGGGGTCGGCGCAGTCCGCGGACGACACCATCGCCCGGCTGCGTCAGCATCTGGCGGACGACCTGGACACCCCGAAGGCGATCGACGCCGTGGACGCCTGGGCCCGGTGGGCCGTGGACCACGGCGGCTCGGACGCCTCGGCGCCCGGCGCGCTCGCGGACGCCGTCGACGGACTGCTCGGGGTCTCGCTGCGCTGACCGGCACCCCGTGCCGTCGGCTAGGGTCGGCGTCATGGGGGAACAACGAGATCGAATGCTGCGTGGCGAGCTCTATCGCGACAGCGACGCCGACCTGGTCGCGGAGCGGAAGGCCTGCCAGCGCCTGCTCGATCAGTTCAATGCCACTGGGGCCGATGAGGATTCGCTGAGGCTCGACCTGCTCAAGCGGCTCCTGGGCTCGATCGGCGAGGGGTCCTGGATCATGCCGCGATTCCAGTGCGACTACGGATCGCTGATCACGATCGGCTCGAACAGCTTCCTGAACTACGACGCCATCCTGATGGACTGCGCGCCGATCACGATCGGGAACGACGTGTCGATCGGCCCCCGTGCCCAGCTGCTCACCGCGTTGCACCCGATGGAGGACCACGAGGCGCGGCGGCAGCGGTGGGAGTCGGCCGCGCCGGTCGTGATCGGCGACAACGTCTGGCTGGGCGGTGGAGTGATCGTCTGTCCCGGCGTGAGCATCGGGGACGACACGGTGATCGGCGCGGGCTCCGTGGTGACCAAGGACGTGCCGCCGCGGGTGTTCGCGGCAGGCAACCCCTGCCGTGTGCTCAGGGAGCTCCCCTGGCCGAAAGGTCCTTGAGCAGTTCGGGAATGATGCGCTCCTCCATGACGGCTGTCCCCTCGTCGAGCATCGCCACGGAGAGATCCGGGTCCCACGGTGACGGGCAGGGGCGATCCTTGTCCTTGAATTTCTCCGACATGCCCCTGCCCAGTGCCTCGCGATAGGTTGCGGCATCCATCAGCCACGGTGTCGCGCGGTACCGCTTCATCGCGTCCGCTGTCGTGCGGATTCCGGTCCAATCGAAGTCGCCCCGCCAGTGGATGGGTCCGGGCACCGCGTCCAGCAGGCGTCGTGCCGCGGCAGATGGCAGGCCCTGGGTGCAGATCATCGCAGGCGCGCGCGAACCCAGGGATCGTCCCACAGCGGCGAGGACTGCCGGATTCTCACAGACGTAGACCGGTGCGCCGGTGAGTTTCACCGAATGGCGGATCAGATGGTCGAGCGTGACAACGAATGGCTCACCCGCATCGGCACACGCGTTCATCCACCGTCCGACAAAGTGGTCGTCGCGGGAACGCAGGCCCAGGCCGATCACCTGACTTGAAAGGGTGTCCGGGGCGACGCCGTTCGACTCCCATAGTGCCCGCCTCTGCTCGGCGGAATCTGGATAGGGCTCAGCACTTTCCGTCGCGAGCGCGCGAAGCACCAGGCCCTCGATCGGACCCTTGCTCAGCGCCTTGGTGTTGCCGGTCGCGGCCTCGGCAAGTTCGGTCAGCGAGATACCGGCAGCGGGGAGTCGGGTGAGCACTCGAGCGGCGTCGAGCAACACCCGTGTCTGGGCATACCGGGTGAGGGCGCCGCGCTTTCGGAGCCATTCGAGCCACGGTTCGTAAGCGCCGTCACCCAGGATGTCGCGCACCTCGCGTTCGGCCTTGTCCCGATATGCCTCGGACTCCGCCCTGTCCAGTTTCAGGTTGCGCAACGGGGCCAACGTGTGGAGGAGCGAACGTCCACCATTGAGTGGTCGGCGCAACCATTCATCGAGTTCCACGAGCTCGACTTTGAAGGTCTTCGAGCGTTGCGGACGACCCCCACGGATCGCGGGGAAAAGCTGGTAGAGATTCGGTGCGTCCGGGGAGGCATGGACATTGATCGGCCCCTCCACCCGCAGCCAGTTTCCCTCCAGGCTCTTTCGCGCCGCGCCGAGCAGTACCTCCAACTCGGGCGTTCCTTCCCAGCGACCCATGCTCACACCTCCGCGAACTGCAGGCTGCCCTCTGCCGACGTGAGGACCCGGCGCCGCAGCGGCGACCCGAGCGCGGCCGCGAGGTCGCTGCCGTCGTGCTCGGCGAGCAGCTCACCGTCGGCCCACACCAACAGGGCGGCGCTCACGGTCTGCTCCGCGGTCGAATGAGCCAGGTCGTAGTGCGCGCATCCCGGCACCCCGGCATAGGTCACCCACAGGTCGTATCCGGTCATGAACAGGTCCAGATCGAACTGCACACTGAGGCCGAGCAATTCGCTGCGGCCGTTGTCGTCGACTCCGGCGAACGCCTCGTCGAGGCCGAGCAGTCGTGGCGAGTGCGGGTCCGCCGAGGACAGCATCACGTGTGCGGCCGCGAACAGCGGCAGGTGCAGCGACACCGACTGCTCGCCGCCCGAGAGGGCCCCGTGCCGAGCCACCGTGAGCCGATCCTCGCTGCCGTCGCCTCCGATGAGCGTGAAGGAGAAGACACGCCATCGACGGTAATCGAGCGCGCCCTCGAGGATCTCAGGGTAGGAGCGCTCCGGATGCGCAGCTCGTGCAATCCGGATCTGTGTCGCGAAATGCGCTCGCATGGTGGCAAGTTCATCGGGGCCGAGCGCCGAGGCATCGCGGTCGAGCAGCTTCGAGATCGCCCTCGAGCTCTCGTCGAGGTTGTCGGCCAGCACCCAGTGCACTCCGATGGTGTTGCCGGAGGACATACGGCGTTCGCGCATCTCGGCGCTCATCTGTGCGATCAGGTCACGGGCGTCGACCGTGCGCTCGTGGATCTGCTGCGCCAGACCGGTCAGCAGGGCGTCTTCGAGAATTCGCCGTTCCGCCTCGGTGAGCAGCAGCTCCTGATCTTGTCGGGCCTGGCGGATCCGGGCCGCGAACTCGCCGATCGACGAGTGGCCCTGGTCGTCCTGCACCTGAACGGTGGTCACCCCGTCGGGTGCGTCCCATTGCAGGCGATAGTCCTGGCCCGCGGAGGCGAGTTGAGCGTCGAAGTCCTGCAGGGCGGCGGTGAGCGCAGTCCGCGTCGACTTTCCCGCGCTCTCGGTCACCCGCACCGATTCCGTCGCGCCGGACATCGCGCGATAGAGGGCGTCGACCTCCGGGGGCAGCACCGCGCCGCGCTCACCCGGATTCCCCTCGATCGTGTACAGCAACTGATCCGTGCTGAGCCAGGCCGCGTCGCTGGCCGGCCACGAGTGGCCGCCGGAGACCCCGAGGAGTTCGAGGAGGTCGCGCCGGGCGTACGGGGCCAGACGGTCGGCGTCCGAACGACTCTCGGTGAGGGCGCTCCGGAGTGCCTCTACGGCGGTGTTGTACGCGCCCTCGGCCTTGCCGATCTGTTCGACCGCGGACTCGTGCGCCTTTCGTGCCGCCCGTTGCTCGCCGGTGCAGGCCTCGATCCGTGCCCGAGCCCGCTCGAGGTCTGCGTCGATCTGTTCCGTCGAGGCTCCGAGTGCGTCGCGCAACGTGGCCAGGCGCTGGATCTGCTGAGCCAGCTTCTCCTGGGCGACTGCGGTCTCCTCGGCGAACTCCTCGGCGACGTCACGGGCCTCTGCGTGCCGGTCGTCCGCTTCGCGCTGGTGCTCGAGCTCCTTCTCCCGATCCCGCCTACAGCGCAGTACCAGGTCACCCTGTTTCTCGAAGTGCCGGATCGCCGCGGCCAGCGAATCGAGGTCCCGTGCCTGATTCGGGGTGCGGTGCGAGACCGCGGTTGCCCGCAGCTGTTTCTCCTTGGTGCTCAGGTCCGCGATGGCCTGGTCGAGTTCGCGTTGGGAAGCGGCCGCCGCCTCGGAGCGGGTCCGCCGCGCGCCCGCCGCAACGGCAACCGCGCGGAGTGCGCTGTGCACGGCCGCGGTGCGCGGCAAGGACTTCGCGGCCGCTGCCAGCGAGGCGAGCAGCTCGCTCGCCGCCAGCTGCGCGGTGCGTGCGGTGTCCTCGGCGTGGCGGTTCTGATCCAGCGCGGCGTCGATCTCGGCGAGGCGCTGCTGCCTGCGGCGTGCGCGGGCGGTCGCGCCGATGTACTCCGCCTCGGGTTTGACGTGCCTGCCCTGCTGCACACCCTGCCAGAACCGGCCGTCCACCCCGACCGCGACGCCCGTCCCGGGTGCCGTCGCGTCGCGTCGCAGCGCGATCGAGGACAGCAATGTGGCAACCCTGTCCTCGGGGACGCCCGCCTCGGGTTCGACGAGCAACACGTCCGCGAGGGTCGGACCGGACGGTCGTTGATTCTTGGCGAGGGCGGAGAGGTACTGCTCCGACTCCGCATCCGGCGGGGTGCCGTCGCCGCCGTATACCCAGCCGTCGAGCAGGTTCGCGGCCTGTAGAGCAGCTTCCACGCCTGCCGCTTCGGCTTCGTCGACGTTGTCGGCGAAGCGCACCAGGCGCCACAACGGCGCCCCCACCAGGCCCTCGCGGGAGCCGGTGCGCGCCGCGAATCCGGGTGGCGCGTCGTCACGTTCGGCGGAGATCCGGGTCCTGGCCTCGGTCAGTTCGGCGATGCTCGCGGCTGCCTGCTCGGCCTCGATCTCCGACTGCCTGCGGTGGGAGCGGACTGTCTCGATCTGATCCTCGGTGTGCTCGCTCAGCACCGGTGCAAACCCGGAGGCGTCGTCGTCCCCGATTTCCGCGACAGTGTCGTTCAGCGCGACGAACAGGTCGCTGTTCACGCCAATCGACGCGTACAGGCGGGAGTTCGCAGTCCACCACGAGCGGACCGCGGCGGCGCATTCGCTGCGCGCCAGTGCGGCCGCGGCCTCCGCCTCGGACACCGCGGCGGTCGCGGACTCGAGCAGCTCGCGTCCACGGTCCGCAGCGTGCTGTGCCCGCTCCCGCTCGGTCTGTGCCTTCTCGACTGTGGCCACCGCGGCCCGCACGGTCCGCACGTCGCCGTCACGCTCCTCGGCGTGTCCGCGCACGGCGGCGGTGATCTGATCGGCCCGTGCGGTGGCGGGCAGCGGAGTCCACGCGATCCCGGCATCCTCTGCGGCGGACTGCAATTCGTCCTCCGACCTGGCGAGGGTCTCCAACGTCCTGGTGACCGCGGCGGCGGACTTCGCGGCGTCGTCGGCGCGTTGCTCGAGGCTGGCCTGCGCCTTCTGTGCCTTGTCGGACTGCTTGTCGGTGGACTGTTTGAGTTCGGCGACGACCGCGGCGAGGTCGTCGAGTTGTTGCTTGCCGGTGTAGGCGTTGGACTGCTCGAGCGCATCCTTCTCTGCCTTGGCCATGTCCAGTTCGTGCTCGGCGGCCTCGTACCGTGCCTGTGCCGAGACCCGATCCTTCCGCCGCTGCTCCTGTAGACCGGCAGCCTCGGACAGCGTGAGGACGCCCTGGTCGACCGCCTCGAGCCGCCTCGACACCTGCTCGATGTCCGCTCGGGCTTGCTGGCGGAGGTACTTGGTGTACACGGTGACGAAGCCCTGTGCGGCGTGGTCCGCGGCGGCCAGACCCTCGAGCGCGCGACCGACCTCTTCCATGTCACTGAACGAGCGCGCTGCCTCGAGCACCAACTGGGAATCGAGGGGGCGCAGACCGTCGGTGAGGGCCTGCGACAGTCCCTTCGGGTCGAGGTTCTTCGCCAGCTGCGGCCGGCGCAGGGTGAGGATCAGGTTGATCAGCTGGTCGTAGCGTTCGGCGCCGAGGCCGAAGAGCCGGGCATCGATCGCGGCCCGATAGTCGGTGGGCCGGTCGGTGATCGCGTCGGTGCCGATCTGATCGGCGAGCTGCCGCTTGGTCAGCGGGCGGTCGTCGTCGCCGAGCAGGGAGAAATCGACGCCCACTCGCCCGTCCGCGACGAAATGCCACCGGGTGACCTTGTCGTTCTGCCGGGTGGCGCGCATCCCGATGCCGACGGTGACCGCCTCGGGGTCCGCCTGGGATCCGCGAGCGAACTCCATCCAGACGTAGGAGTGCGCGCTGTCCTGACCGCGGTAGAGCAGGTTCGACTTCATGGTGCGCTCTTCGCCCGCGAACGGGTTCAGCCGCCGCGGTTCGATGCGACCGTCGAGCACGAACGGGAAGAGCACCTCGAGCGCCTTGGTCTTGCCGGAACCGTTGGGCCCGCGCAGGACCAGGCGGCCGTCGGCGAAGGAGAACTCCTGGTCCCGGTAGTCCCAGAGGTTGATGATCCCGGCCCGGGTCGGGCGAAAGCGCGCGCTTGCCATGCGAATTCTGCCTCTACTTCTCTACTGGTCACTGGTCACTGGTCACTGGGGACGGGTTCGGACGGGGGCTGGGGGGCCAGGACCGGAGCCTGCACGGCGACCGACTCGGGGTCGTCTGCAAACAGTTGCGGCTGGCCGGCCCGGTCGCGGATGTTCACGACGACGCCGCGATAGCGCGCCAGCGCGGGCAGCGCCAGCACGCCGCCGGACGTGCGCCGTACCAACCGCTGCTTGTCCAGCACCGCAACGGCCTCATGCCTCAGTCCGTCGTGGTCGGCCTGCCACTGCGCCGCGAAGGTTCTGCCGTAGCGACGAATCAGGTCCTCGACCGTGTGCCGGATCCAGCTGTCCTCGATCAACGGGAACAACTCGGTTGCGCCGCCCTCCGCAACCGGGATCTCGGCGGTGCGCTCGGCGAGCCCGTGGAAGATGCCTCCTGCGGGAATGGCGCTGTCGAGCTGCGCGATGAGGTCGCTCGTCCGCGCCTGGGGCACGGGCATCCGCACGAGCTGGACCGCATCGGGGTCGAGCACCCGATCGGCGATCTCGCCGGCCAGGAGCAGGGCCACCTGGGCGACGGTTCCCGTGCTGGGGAAGCGAAGGTCCGACATGCGACCGGAGGTGTCGATCAGTGCGATGCCCTCGGCCCGCCGCTCGGCGACGAGGCCGGTCAGTGCCTCGACGTCCGCCGCGGTCCTTGGCAGTGCCAGCTGCAGACGTTCGTCGTCGTCGAGTTGGTCCGCGTAGACCACGGGGCGCTCCACCAACGAACGGCGCACGCGCCTCGCCGTCTCCCGTAGGTCCGTGGACCGGTCGGGTGAGTACCCGTCCTCGTCGGCCGCCTGGGCCTCCGATCCCGACAGCAGGCCCCTGATCGAGGTCAGGTGCTGGAGTGCGCGCGGCGGCCGGAACAGCGCGACAACGACGGAGCGGTCGATGTCGTACAGCGCCTCACCCGCGCTGGGGTTGGCGGCCCAGCCGCCGGCGTCCCCGTCCGCGAGCGTGATGGCGCCCCTGGCCGCCAGCCAGCCGACAGCGTCGACGAACGCGTCGCGGTCGGCAGACCGCTCGGTGGACAGGTCGACACCGTCGACCTGGGCCGCGTCGGCGGCGACGTGGTCCGCCAGCTCCGACAGGGTGATCTGGTTTCCGGCCCGCCCCAGCGCCGCGAGGCACAGCGCGAGGTAGGCGTAGCGGTGCCGGTCGAAGGTTCGGTCGTTGGTGGTCCTGGCCGCGGCCGTCGGGTCGAGCCGGTCGGCCACCGTGAACAGCCGCGCTGTGGTCTCGGTGACCTCGAGCCGGTAGCCGAACAGTTCGAGTAGGTCCTCGCGCAGTTCGGTGGCCCATCGGCGGAGCAGCGGAAGCGCGATCCGGTCCGGATAGCTTTGTGTGACAAGGTGATTCGACAGGATTATCCGGGCGGCCCGCTGATAGGAGTCGAGGGCCAGCGGCGGGATCTCGCGCGCTCTCACTGCACACTCACCTGCAGCCGGTCGAGGTGCAGCCTGCCACGGGCGGTCTCCACCGTGGTCGACACGTCGTGCGGGCGCAGCGTCAACCGGACCCCGTTCTCCGCACCGGTCGAGCTGTTGACCCGACCGCTCACCGGCACCCGCGCGGTCAGCGCGGCGTTGAGCAGGCTCAACAGCACCTCCGTCTCCTGCTCGTCGAGGACCCGGTCGTAGACCCCGCCGGCGGCCAGCGACTTGGCCGCGGTGGCTCGGGCCCGCTGCCCGGCGAGCTGTGCGTCACGCAGGCGGCGGACGCTGGCGTCGTTGCGCTGGACGCGTCCGGGCAGTCCGGGCGACGGCGTGCGGCCGGTCTCGGCAAGGGTGCGGGAGATCTCCACCGGAGGGGCCTCCCACCAGGATCGAGACTCGGGGATGACGTCGGCGTCGGGGTGCAGCATCGACAGGTGCCGCGGCCTGCCGAGGTCGAACACGACCTGGTACAGCGCGTGCGCCGCGTCCTCGGTCGGTGCCGCGGCGAACCAGCCTGCCAGGTGCCGCAGCTGGCTTTCCCGGCTCACCCCGCCCCTGCGGGTCTCGGTGACGCGGCGCAGCAGCGAGAGCACCGCGGCGATGGCGCTCATGGTGCCCTCCCGCAGCCGGTCCGATTCGCTGACCCCCGCTTCGGTGACGAACCAGTGTTTGAGGCCCGACCACCGGGATCTCCAGTCTTCCTCGCGCTCGCCGAGGGCCAGGAACACCCGCTCGTCGCTGGTGGCGGCCCTGGCGATGAGAGGGTCGATGCCGGTCTCCTCGACGGCCGCGATCGCCTCCGCGAGCTTCGGCGCGTAGCGGGCGAGGTCGGAACTGAACTCACGCATGTGGGTCAGCAGGGCGTCCTTGTGCGCGAGGAACGATTCGGGGGTGATCTCGGTGGTGCGCACCAGGTCACCGAGGGTGAGGTAGAACTGGGCCGCCCTGGTCGCCATGTCCGACAACGTGGCATCGAGCCGACTGAGTTTGCGGTAGATCAGGTCGCTGTCCGCGGCCCGGTTCGCCTCGGCCAGTTCCCGCATGTCCGCCAGTAGGTCGGGCAGCGCGAGGCGGGAGAGCGCGGAGTCCTCCAGCCGGGCCCCGAGCACGTCTTCGACCGCCCGGAAAGCCAGGTAGCCGGCCTGGCTGAACTGGTAGACGAAGTGCCGGTTGCGGTATTCCGCGAGGGTGGCCGCCCGGCTGCCGTCGTAGCTGCGTTCGAGCACACCCCACAGGTGCAGTTGCTCGAGCAGCGGCGTGATCTCGTCGGCGGCGAGCCGCCCGCCGGCACCGCCCGCCTGGTCGTCGCCCGCGATCCTGCCGAGGATCTCGGCGATCTCGCCCGCGTGCAGCAGCACGACATAGTTCGCCCTTGCATGGTCGAACGCCCGCAGTACCCACAGGTACTCTGCGCGCTTCTCCGCGTTCGTGAACGCGAACAACCGCAGTCGGTCGTCGCGCGCGAACGCGTCGCGCTGGCCCGCGCTGGACGTTCCGGAATCACTCATCGTGAACAGGGTAGGGGAGCGGCCGGACGGCACCTAGCGGGCATTGGGATCGGCGTTTCGCGGCCGATCGCCCGGTGCGCAGCACGAGGGCCGGGGGACGCGACCCCGCGTCCCCCGGCCCTCGTGCTGCGCTGTGTCCGGACCTACAGCGGCACCGGCGCGCCGTAGGTCATCGCGATGTCACCGGACGCCGTCTCGACCCGGGCGTAGGGGCGGAGCGTGACCTGTCCGAGGGCCCCCGAGATACTGCCGTGCACACCCGCGAGCCGGATCCTGGCCCCCGGGCCGTCGAACTCCTTCTCGCTGACCAGCGGGACATCGGTGATGCCGCCGGGTTCGAGGTCGACGATCAGGTTCTGCTGCGGGATGATGTCACCGGCCAACATCGCGCGGTTCTCGTCCGCGATGGCCAGCTCGGCCGGATCTCCGCCGGGTAGGACGCCTCCCAGGACGAAGCCGTCCGTGTGCTCGAGCTCGAAGCCGAGGCCTGGGGTGTTCAGCTGCACCGACGCGCCCGTGAGCGCGACCGGGTAACCGATCTGGTAGCCGAAGGACAGCTTGGTGCCGGTGAAACTGGCTGCCGTGGGGCCGTCGATGGTGACCTGCGCGTAGCCGTTGTGGAAGAACTCCCGGCTCAGCGGTGAGCTGTCGAGTGGCGGGACGGCATTGATGAAGGTGTCACCCTGTGAGACTTCGACGCGATTACCCGCGCCGTCGATGAGGCTGTTCGCATTGTTGACCACTGCCGCCGAGGTGCCGTTGCCCAGAACCATCCCGACGGCCGCAACCGCGGCGATCGCTGCCGCTCGACGGGGCCCGGTTCCGCGGCGGCGCCGAGGTCCACGAATTCCTGCCATGAATCCACATCCGTTCGGTCGAGTTTTCCGATCACGTACTTGCGATTGGCTCAAATCAACACAGATCCCCGATGCTTCTCGAACGCTAGTTGATCTGTGACGATGCCGCGACATTTTCGGCGGTGTGGCGGTGAGTGTTCACGCGCGGTTCTGGTTTGCCGTCTCCCAGGCCTTGTAGTAGCGGTTGCCGCCGGGCCGCTTGACGTCCTTGCTCCGGTAGACCACGTACGGCCGGCCCAGGTATCCGATCGGCGCGCTGAACACGTGCACCAGGCGGGTGTACGGCCAGATCGCCAGGAGCACCAGCACCGTCAGCCCGTGCAGCTGGAAGCTGAGCGGTACGCCGACCATCAGGCCCGGCTGCGGGTTCAGCGTGAACAGGCTGCGGAACCAGGGCGAGACCGTCGAGCGGTAGTCGTAGTCGCCCAGGATCAGGTTCTCGCCGAGGGTGTTGAACATCCCCGTCGCGATGACGGCGATGAACAGCACGTACATGATCTTGTCGCTGGTGCTGCTGGACTGACGCACGGCAGGAACACTGATCCGCCGGTACACGAGAATGGACAGGCCTACGACGGTGGCGATTCCCGCAGGCACACCCAATCCGACCGCGAGCAGGTGATAGGTGTGATCGGAGATGCCAAGCGCTTCCGTCCAACTGGCCGGGATCAAGACGCCACCGATGTGCCCCGCGAGCACGGCAAGGATGCCGAAGTGGAACAGCGGGCTGCCCAGGCGCAGCAAACGGCTCTCGTACATCTGGGAGGAGCGGGTGGTCCAGCCGAACTGGTCCTTGCGGTAGCGCCAGACATGCCCCACCACGAATGAGGTGAGGGCGATATAGGGCAGGGTCAGCCACATCAGCGTGGTCACCGTCGTTCTCCCATCTCGGGGTGCAATGCGGGGTCGAGCGCGTAGGTGTCGAGACCCACCGCTTCCTCGGGTGGCCCCTCGGATGCCATCTTCGCCACCTTCTGCCGGTCGTCGGTGTCGAGCTCCGGCAGGGTCGCGCAGACCGCGTCCAGGACGGGAGCGAAGGGGGAATCGCTGTCGCGCAGCGACAGTCGGAGCACCTCGACCACGGCGCGGTGGTCGACAAGCAGCCGCCAGCCGCGCGCGGCATCGGTCGTCGCCGCGAATTCGAGTACCACGGGCAGGAAGTCGGGCAGCTCGTGGTCGCCCAGCGTCACGCCGCCGTTGCGGTAGGCGTTCTTGAAGCGCAGCAGCGCCATTCCGCGATTGCGGGTGTCGCCGTACGCGTAGTAGGACAGGTGCAGACTGCTGCGCCTGCGCAGGTCGAAGGTCTCGACGTACAGCGAGGACAACTCGATCCGGGGCGTGCGCTGCATGAAGTCCACGCACGCAACCAGGTCGGCGCCCGGCTGCCCCGGCACGGTCTCGGCCGCCGCGCGCAGTTCGCCGAGCATCCCCAGCGTCTGCTCCGTCGGGTAGTCCAGCAGGAGGGCGGCGATCCGCCACACGACCCGTTGGTCCCGCTCGGACAACGACGCCTCCGCCCCTGGCCGGAACTTGTTGGACACCTTGCGGCGCAATCCGAGCGCGACCATCAGGCGCCGTCCGATCCCGGCGTCGGGATGCCCGCGCCCGGCCCGGTGCCGGAACCCGCCGCGGCCGGGATCAGACCCCTCGTGCTCTTGCCGTCCCAGTTGAGCAGGTTGATCCGGCCGGACTTGTTGTCCGGAGCCACACCGGAATTGGTGTCGACGGCCAGCTCGGTGAGGTGGAACTTGTCGGCCATCACGTCGAACGCGGTCATGCCCGGCCCGCCGTCGCCCTCGAGGCTGCACCCGGTGGCGAGCGCGTCGAGCCGGTGGGCGTCCGAGCCCGCCCCGTTCGGGATGACGTACCGGTCCTCGTACTTCGCGATGGCGAGCAGGCGGTACATCGACTCCAGTTCGGTCTCGGTCAACCGGACCGCGTTCGCGACCTCGGGCCGCGTCGGCTCGCCCAGGTTGACCCGGCGCATGTGCGCGCGCATCGCCGCCAAACGCTGCAGGGAGGCGCGCACGGGCCCGATCTCGCCCGCCGTGAAGAGTTCGGCCAGGTACTCGACCGGGATGCGGAGCGAGTCGATGGCGCCGAACAGGTTGTCGGCCTCCTCGCCGTCGTGGCCGGTGTCCGAGAGGGCCTCGACCATCGGCGAGAGCGGCGGGATGTACCAGACCATCGGCATGGTGCGGTATTCCGGGTGCAGGGGCAGTGCCACCTGATAGTCGACGATCAGCTTGTAGACCGGGGAGTTCTGCGCGGCCTCGATGAACTCGGCGGAGATGCCCGCCCGCTCGGCCTCGGCGACCACCCTCGGGTCGTGGGGGTTGAGGAACACGCCCAGCTGCGATGGGTAGAGATCCTTGTCATCGGTGACCGAGGCGGCCTCCAGCACCGCGTCGGCGTCGTAGAGCATCACGCCGATGTACCGCAGCCGGCCTACGCACGTCTCCGAACAGATGGTCGGGATGCCGACCTCGATCCGGGGGTAGCAGAACGTGCACTTCTCCGCTTTGCCGGTCTTGTGGTTGAAGTAGATCTTCTTGTAGGGGCAGCCGGTGACGCACTGCCGCCAGCCGCGGCACTTGTCCTGGTCGACGAGCACGATGCCGTCCTCGGAGCGCTTGTAGATCGCTCCTGACGGGCACGACGCCGCGCAGGCCGGGTTCAGGCAGTGCTCGCAGATGCGGGGCAGATAGAACATGAACGTCTGCTCGAACTCGAGCTTGACCTTGGTGGAGACCTTGGCCAGCAACGGATCCTTGCCGACCTGCTCGGGCCCGCTGCCGAGGTCGTCGTCCCAGTTGGCACCCCAGGTGACCTTGGTGTCCTCGCCGGTGAGCAGCGACTTCGGGCGTGCGACCGGGACCGTGTCCATGGCGGGCGAGGCCAGCAGGTTCTCGTAGTCGTAGGTCCACGGCTCGTAATAGTCCGAGACAGTCGGCAGGTCGGGATTGGCGAAGATGTTGAGCAGGCGCTTGAGCCGGGAGCCGGTGCGCAGCGTGAGCTTGCCGCGCTTGTTGAGCGTCCAGCCGCCCTTCCACTTCTCCTGGTCCTGGTACTGCCTCGGATAGCCCTGGCCGGGGCGGGTTTCCACATTGTTGAACCAGGCGTACTCGACGCCGCCACGGTTGGTCCAGGCCTGCTTACACGTGACGCTGCAGGTGTGGCAGCCGATGCACTTGTCCAGGTTCATCACCATGGCCATCTGCGCCATAACTCTCATCAGTACGTCACTTCCTGGTCGCGGCGGCGGATCGTGGTGACCTCGTCGCGCTGATTGCCGGTCGGGCCGTGGTAGTTCATCGCGAAGGACTGCTGGGCGTAGCCGCCGATCAGGTGCGAGGGTTTGATCATCAGCCGGGTCAGCGCGTTGTGGATACCGCCGCGCTTCCCGGTGCGCTCGGTGCGCGGCACGTCCACCGCGCGATCCTGGGCGTGGTACATGAAGACGGTGCCCTCGGGCATCCGGTGGCTGACGATGGCGCGGGCGACGACGATGCCGTTCCGGTTGCTCGCCTCGATCCAGTCGTTGTCCGCCACACCGATCTTGGCCGCGTCCACGTCGGACATCCAGATGGACTGGCCGCCGCGCGAGAGCGTGAGCATGTGCAGGTTGTCCTGGTACGCCGAGTGGATCGACCACTTCGAGTGCGGGGTGAGGTACCGGACGGTGACGGTGCCGCCGACCCCGTTTCCGTGGGTCTCGCCGACCGCGGGCTCGCTGAACAGCGCCGTCATGTCGAGCGGCGGACGGAAGATCGGCAGCTGTTCACCGAGCTCGGCCATCCAGTCGTGGTCGAGGTAGAAGTGCTGCCTGCCGGTGAGGGTGTGCCAGGGCTTGAGCCGCTCGGTGTTGATGGTGAACGGCGAGTACCGCCTGCCGCCGGTCTCCGACCCCGACCATTCCGGCGAGGTGATCACCGGCACCGGCCGGGCCTGGGTGTCCGCGAAACGGATTCGGGTGCCCTCGTTCTCGGCGGCCAGGTCGACCAGCTCGGTCCCGGTGCGCTCCTGCAGGTGCTCGAAGCCCTGGGTGGCCAGCCGTCCGTTGGTCGTGCCCGACAGCGCGAGGATCGCCTCGCAGGCGTGCTTGTCCTTTGCCAGCGAGGGACGCCCGGCCGCGACGCCGGTCTGCACCGTTCCGTTCACGCCGCGCAGGTACTCGACCTCCTCGGTGGGATGGGTGGTGACTCCCTTGGTGGTGAGGCCGAGCTCCTCGACCAGCGGTCCGAGCGCGCTGAGCTTCTCCGCGATCGCCGAGTAGTCCCGCTCGACGACGACGATCTTCGGCATCGTCTTGCCCGGGATCGGCTCGCATTCACCGCGTTTCCAGTCCAGCACCCGGCCGCCGGGCTGAGCGGTGGCGTCGTTGGTGTCGTGGATCAGCGGCATCGCGACGATGTCGCGCCTGGTGCCGAGGTGCTTCTCGGCCAGCCAGCTGAAGCCGCGGGCGATGCGGTGGAACGCCTCGAAGTCGGTCTTGGTCTCCCAGGGCGGGGAGATCGCGGGGGAGAAAGCGTGCACGAACGGGTGCATGTCCGTGCTGGACAGGTCGTGCTTCTCGTACCAGGTGGCGGCGGGCAGCACGACGTCGGAGAACAGCGTGGTGCTCGTCATCCGGAAGTCCAGCGTGGTGAGCAGGTCGAGCTTGCCGGCGGGGGCCTCGTCCCGCCAGATCAGCTCCTCGGGCCGAATGCCCTCGGAGTCGCGGGCATTGAGGTTCGAATCGGCTCCGAGCAGGTGCTTGAGGAAGTACTCGTTGCCCTTCGCGGACGAGCCGAGCAGGTTCGAGCGCCACACCGTCAGGCAGCGCGGGAAGTTCTCGGGCGCATCCGGGTCCTCGACGGCGAACTGCAGGTGACCGGTCTTGAGGCCGTCCACCACGTGCTCGGCCGCGCTCTTGCCCAGCCGGTCCGCCTCGTCCGCCAGGTCGAGGGGATTGCGGTTGAAGGTCGGGTAGCTCGGCATCCAACCGAGGCGGGTGGCGAGGGCGATGTTGTCCGCCGCGGTGCGGCCCGCGAACGTGCCGTTCGCCAGCGGCGAGGACATCACCTCGGCGGTGAAGGGGTCGTAGCGCCACTGGTCGGTGGCCAGGTACCAGAAGATCGTGCCCTGCATCTGCCTGGCGGGCCGGGACCAGTCCGAGCCGAATGCGAGTGTCGCCCAACCGGTGACCGGGCGGCATTTCTCCTGCCCGACGTAGTGGGCCCAGCCGCCGCCGTTGACGCCCTGACAGCCGGTGAGCATGGTCAGGGTGAGGAAGGACCGGTAGATCTGGTCGGAGTGGAACCAGTGGTTGGTGCCCGCGCCCATCAGGATCATCGACCGGCCGCCTGAGCGGGCGGCGTTGTCGGCGAACTCGCGGGCGACGCGCGCCGCGGCGGCAGCCGAGACGCCGGTGATGCCCTCCTGCCACGCCGGGGTGTACGGCTCCTCGGTGTCGTCGTAGCCGGCGGGCCAGGTTCCGGGGAGGTCCGGACGTCCGACGCCGTACTGGGCGAGCATGAGGTCGAACACGGTGGTCACGCGCTTGCCCGCCACCATCCGGGTGGGCACACCGCGGCGCAGCACCCCCGGGGTGGAGGTGTCGTAGCGCGGAAAGTCCACGGCGACAGCGTTGGCCGCCATCTCCTGGTCCTCGTGCATGGTCATCAGCGGGTCGACGCCGTGCAGATCGAGGTTCCAGTGGCCCTTGCCGGATTCGGTGAACCGGTGGCCAAGCGAGCCGCCGGGGACGACTGTTTCACCGGTCTCCGCGTTCAGCAGCACCGTCTTGTGCTCGGCGCCCTCCTCGGAGTCACCGAGATCGGCTGCGGTGAGGAACTTTCCGGGCACGTACCCGTCGCCCCGCTCGTCCAGCGTGATCAGGTACGGCAGGTCGGTGTACTTCTTGACGTACTCGGTGAACCGTTCGGTGTTCTTCTCGACGAAGAACTCCTTGAGGATCACGTGACCCATCGCCATCGCGAGGGCGCCGTCGGTGCCAGGCCGCGCCGGCAGCCACTGGTCAGCGAACTTCGTGTTGTCGGCGTAATCGGGCGAGACCACGACGACCTTCTGGCCGCGGTAGCGGGCCTCGGTCATGTAGTGGGCGTCCGGGGTTCGGGTGACCGGGACGTTCGAGCCCCACATGATCAGGTAGCCGGCGTCGAACCAGTCGGCCGATTCGGGCACGTCGGTCTGGTCGCCGAACACCTGCGGCGAGGCCTCGGGGAGGTCGGCGTACCAGTCGTAGAAGGACAGCATCGCGCCGCCGATCAGCGAGATGAACCGGGTGCCGACCGCGTGGCTGACCATCGACATGGCCGGGATCGGCGAGAACCCGGCGACGCGGTCGGGACCGTACTTCTTGATCGTGTGCACGTGCGCGGCCGCCACGATCTCGGCGGCCTCCCACCACTCGGCGCGGACGAATCCGCCCTTGCCTCGGGCGGACTTGTAGCGCTTGGACTTCTCGGGGTCGGACGCGATGTCCTCCCACGCGAGCACGGGATCCTTGAGGCGTTCCTTGGCGTCGCGGTACATCTCGAGCAGCACACCGCGCACGTACGGGTAGCGCACCCGCGCGGGCGAGTAGGTGTACCAGGAGAACGAGGCGCCGCGGGGGCAGCCGCGCGGCTCGTACTCGGGCTTGTCCGGGCCGATCGAGGGGTAGTCGGTCTGCTGGGCCTCCCAGGTGATGATCCCGTCCTTGACGTAGATCTTCCAGGAGCAGGAACCGGTGCAGTTCACGCCGTGCGTCGACCGGACGACCTTGTCGTAGGACATTCGATCGCGGTAGAACTCGTCCGACGTGCGGCCGCCGATCTGGTAGAGCGTGCGCAGGTCCTCGGAGGCCTCGCCGCGCTGGAAGTGCTTGCCGAACTTGAGCAGTGAATCGGCGAGATCTGTTCCCGCGACTCCGGTTGTGCTGCCGGGCGTGGTTGAGCTTGGCATCGGTACCTCTCCGAGGATCTTCGGGCCCTGCCGCCGGCTGGGCCCCACTTGTTGAGCTGCGTCGTGTGTGCCAGGTGCCTAGATGTCGACCGTCACCATTCCGTCGACGACCCGGGCCGGGTAGGTCTGCGCCGCACCGACACCCTCCGAGGTGCACGCGCCCGTGTCGAAGGAGAACGCGTACTGGTGCAGCGGACACATCACGACGCCGCCGTCGATCTGCCCGTCGGCGAGCGGGCCGCCCTTGTGCGGGCACACCGCGTCCATCGCGCGGATCGTGCCGTCCGACAACAGGAACACCGCCAGCTGGAGCCCGCGGATGGCGTACGCCCTGCCCTCACCCGGGGTCAGGTCGGTGACCGCGCCGAGCGTCGTCGGCGTCGCGCCCTCGGGGCACTTCGGCGAACGCAGCGCGGTCATCGGACCGGCACCTGGGGGAGCGGGAGCAGCGGAAGCGACGGCACGAATTGTGCGGGCGATTTCGGTTCGGTGCGTTCCTGCCACGGGTCGCGGTACCCCGCGACCGCGATGGCCATACGCTCGTCCAATCCGGCCACGGCCCCCTCCTCGTCGCGGATCAGTATGGCCTGCAAGTGTTCCAGGCCCACTCGTGGAACCCAGGCATATGTGCGTTCCAGCCACTTCGCGTCCTCGCGGTAGTACTGGATGAAGCGCCCCGCCACGTCGAGTACCGCGTCCGACGATTCGACTGTCGCGAGCAGATCACCCTTGCGGATGTGGGCCCCCGCCGCGCCGCCGACATAGATCTCCCACCGGTCCTCGCCCACCGACACCACGCCGAAGTCCTTGCACAGCGCCTCGGAGCAGTTCCGCGGGCACCCCGCGACCGCCAGCTTGAGCTTGGCGGGCGTCTCGAGCCCCTGGAACCGGTCCTCGAGCGCGATGCCCAGCGCGGTCGAATCGCCAAGACCGTACCGACAGAAGTCGCTGCCGACACAGGTTTTCACCGTGCGCATGCTCTTGCCGTAGGCGTAGCCCGACGGCATGTCCAGATCACCCCACACCTTGGGCAGGTCTTCCTTGCGGATCCCGAGCAGGTCGATGCGCTGGCCGCCGGTGACCTTCACCAGCGGCACCTGGTACTTGTCGGCGACATCGGCGATGCGGCGCAACTGGTCCGGGGTGGTCACCCCGCCCTTCATCTGCGGTACCACCGAGAAGGTGCCGTCCCGCTGGATGTTCGCGTGCACCCGGTCGTTGATGAAGAGGGCGCCGCGCTCGTCGACCCAGTCCGGTCCCCAGATGGTGCGCAGCAGCGAGGCCAGCGGCATCTTGGACCCCGCGTCCTCGGCGCCGTCGGCCGCGAGCGCCGTGAACACCTGGGAGACCGCGCGCAGGTCCTGCTCCCGGATCGCGGAGATCAGCTCGGCCTTGGTCATCGGGATGCACGGGACGTACCAGTCGGCGGACGGATCCGGCACCAGTGCGCCACCCGCCGCGCAGGCGACGATGTCGGCCACGAGCCCCTTGCAGGAGCCACAGCCCTTTCCTGCCCTGGTCTTCGCGATGACCTCGCCGAGCGAGGACGCCCCCGCGTGCACGCAGGACACGATGTCGCCCTTGCTGACCCCGTTGCAGTTGCAGACCTGGGTGGCGTCCGGCAGGTCGGCCGCGCTGGTCGCGGCGCGGCCGTCGGCGAGGTCGAACAGCAGGCTGAGGCGATCCTCGGGGAGCTCGATCTTGCCGTCGAAGGCCTGGGTCAGCATCCCGGCCTTGCCGACCTCGCCCATCAGGGTCGCCCCGATCAGCTTGCCGTCGCGCACCACGACGTTCTTGTAGGTGCCGTTGCGCGAATCGTAGAACTGGAGGAACTCGTCGTCGTCGAGTTCGGGGCCCTTGACGCCCATCGCCGCGACGTCGACGCCTGCGACCTTCAGCTTGGTGGTCGACCGCGAACCCTCGTAGGCGGCTTCGGGATTCGAGCCGGTGAGGTGCTCGGCCAGCACCACGGCCTGCTCCCACACCGGCGCGACGAGGCCGTACAGCTCGCCGCGGTGTTGTGCGCACTCGCCGACCGCGTACACCGAACCCTCGTCCTCGCAGCGCATCTGGTCGTCGACGACGATGCCGCGTTCGATCACCAGTCCGCCCGCGCGGGCCAGCTCGGTGTTCGGACGGATTCCGGCGGTGACGACGACCATGTCGGCGGCGAGGGAGCTGCCGTCGGTGAAGGCGACACCGGTCACCCGCCCCTGCTCGTCGCGCAGCACCGCGTCGGTCCGGACCGAGGTGTGCACACCCACGCCGAGCGCCTCGATCTTGGCGCGCAGCACCGATCCGCCGCGCTCGTCGAGCTGCTGGTTCATCAGGTGGCCGGGGGAGTGGACGACGTTCACCGTCAGCCC
Source organism: Rhodococcus sp. PvR099 (assembly GCF_017833315.1). Classification (NCBI taxonomy): domain Bacteria; kingdom Bacillati; phylum Actinomycetota; class Actinomycetes; order Mycobacteriales; family Nocardiaceae; genus Rhodococcus; species Rhodococcus sp. PvR099. The sequence continues at coordinate 949,703 of NZ_JAFIBV010000001.1, forward strand.
CTGGGTGCGCAGCCCGTAGGCCGCTTCGAGCCCGAGCAGGCCGCCGCCGATGACCACCGCCGAGACGTCGTCCTCCGCCTGTGCCATCTGCAGCATGCCGTTCGTGTCGGCGATGGTGCGGAATCCGAACACGCCCCGCGCGAGCCGTCCGTCGGTCTCGCGCAAGCCGTCCATGTTCGGGAAGAAGGTGTTGCTTCCGGTCGCGACGATCAGCACGTCGTAGTTGACCTCGCGGTCGCTCTCGCAGGTCACGGTCTTCGCGAAGCGGTCGAGCCGGATGGCGCGGTCGCCTGCGTACAGCGTCACGCCGTTCTCCCGGTACCAGCTCATCGGGTTGAGGATCAGGTCCTCGTCGTCGGTACTGGACTCGCCCGCCAGCACGTGCGAGAGCATGATCCGGTTGTAGTTGCCGTACGGCTCGTCGCCGATCATCGTGATGTCGAACTGGTCGCGGCCGCCTCTGGCGAGGATCTCCTCCACCGTGCGGGCGCCCGCCATTCCGTTGCCGATCACAACCAGTCGTCGCATCAGAGCACCACCTGTCCGAGGTCCGTGACGGCCCCGCCGGTGCACCTGTCCACGCTGCGCAGGTACCGCCGTGTGCTCGTCATGGATTCGAGGGTGCTGCGCTCCGGTGACGAAGTGGATGCGCAGAGGTTACGTGGGAATCAGGAAGTACTCACCGGGCGGATCGGGTACATGTCAGGACATGAATGACAGGCCTGTGATCTGGCGTGATCGGTCTCGCAGGCCTGTCCCGATCCCGCCGCAGAGGCTCCCGCCGACCGGGAGAGACGAATCTCACAGACCGCCGAAGCTGCCAGGTCCCCGCCTGCGCAGGTAGCGCTCGAACTCCGCCGCGATGGCATCGCCATCGATCTTGGAGATGACCTCCGAGATGTCGACCTCCGCATCGCCACGCTCCTCCAGCGAGCGCACGTACTCGGTGATCTCCTCGTCGTCCTTGGTCATCTCGGTGACCGACTGCTCCCACTCCTCGGCCTGGGCGGGCAGCTCGCCGAGCGGCACCTCCACGTCGAGCACCTCCTCCACCCGCTGCAGGAGCGCGACGGTGGCCTTCGGGTTCGGGGGCTGCGACACATAGTGGGGGACGGCGGCCCAGAACGAGATCGCGGGCACCCCGGCCTTGACGCATTCGTCCTGGAGCACCCCGGTGATCCCGGTCGGCCCCTCGTACCGGGTCTGTTCCAGGTTGAACCGCTCGGCCGACTCCGTGCTGTACGCCGTGCCGGTGACGGGCACCGGCCGGGTGTGCGGGGTGTCGGCGAGCAGGGCGCCGAGGATGACCACGGTGGTGACGCCGAGGTCCTCGATGATCTCGAGCAGGTCGTCGCAGAAACTGCGCCAGCGCATGTTCGGCTCGATGCCGCGCAGGATCAGCACGTCCCGTTCGCTGCCGGGGGGCGAGCACACCGAGACCCGGGTGGCGGGCCACTCGATCTCGCGGGTGACCCCGTCGACCTGGCGAACCGTCGGACGATTGACCTGGTAGTCGTAGTAGTCCTCGGAGTCGAGCTCGGCCAGCGGTCGTGCGTCCCAGATGAGTTCCAGGTGCTCGACGGCGCCGCTGGCGGCATCGCCCGCGTCGTTCCAGCCCTCGAAGGCGGCGACGAGGATGGGGTCACGCAGCGCGGGCGCGTCGTGCTCGGACGTGACTTCGGGTTCGCTTGGACTCACCCGACCAGCCTACGACCAGGGTCCTTCAAGGGGCCCACTACTCTGGACGGCATGTCTGCCCCATTTCACTCCGCCCTGTTGGATGCGCTGTCGCAGCGCGTTGTCATCGGCGACGGTGCGATGGGAACCATGCTGCAGGCCGCGGACCTCACCCTCGACGATTTCCTCGGCCTCGAGGGCTGCAACGAGATCCTGAACGAAACCCGCCCTGACGTGCTCGCGGACATCCACCGGGCGTACTTCGAGTCCGGCGCCGACGCCGTCGAGACCAACACCTTCGGATGCAACCTGCCCAACCTCGCCGACTACGACATCTCGCACCGGATCCGCGATCTCTCCGAGCGCGGCACCCGGATCGCCCGCGAGGTCGCCGACGAGATGGGCCCCGGCCGGGACGGCATGGCGCGGTTCGTGCTCGGTTCGATGGGGCCCGGCACCAAGCTCCCCACCCTCGGGCACGCGCCGTTCGCGGTGCTCCGCGACGCGTACACCGAATCCGCACTCGGCATGATCGAGGCGGGCGCCGACGCCATCCTGGTCGAGACCTGCCAGGACCTGCTGCAGGTCAAGGCCGCGATCATCGGTAGCCAGCACGCCATGGAGAAGCTCGGACGCCGGATCCCGATCATCACCCACGTCACCGTCGAGACCACCGGAACCATGTTGCTCGGCAGCGAGATCGGCGCCGCGCTGACCGCGCTCGAGCCGCTCGGCATCGACATGATCGGCCTCAACTGCGCGACCGGTCCCGCGGAGATGAGCGAGCACCTGCGGCACCTGTCCAAGCACTCCACGCTGCCGGTGTCGGTGATGCCGAACGCTGGACTCCCGGTGCTGGGCGCAAACGGTGCCGAATACCCGCTCACCGCACCGGAACTCGCGGAGGCGCTGAGCGGCTTCGTCTCCGAGTTCGGGCTCGGCATGGTCGGCGGTTGCTGCGGCACCACGCCCGACCACATCCGTCAGGTCGCCGATGCGGTGCGCCTGGTCGAGAAGGCCACGCGCACGCCGGTTCCCGAGCCCGGCACGTCCTCGCTGTACGCTGCGGTCCCGTTCGAGCAGGACGCCAGCATCCTGGTGATCGGCGAGCGCACGAACTCCAACGGTTCCAAGGCATTCCGCGATGCGATGATCTCCGGTGACCTCGACCGGTGCATCGACATCGCGAAGGATCAGACCCGCGACGGCGCGCACATGCTCGACCTCAACGTCGACTACGTCGGGCGCGACGGCGCCGCCGACATGACCGAACTCGCGAGCAGGCTCGCGACCGCCTCGACGCTGCCGATCATGATCGACTCGACGGAACCGGACGTGATCCGGGCCGGCCTCGAGCACCTCGGCGGACGGTCCGCGGTCAACTCCGTGAACTACGAGGACGGCGACGGGCCGGATTCGCGGTTCCAGAAGATCATGCGGCTGGTCAAGGAGCACGGCGCCGCCGTCGTCGCGCTGACCATCGACGAGGAGGGTCAGGCGCGCACCGCCGAGCACAAGGTGCGGATCGCGGAGCGGCTGATCGAAGACATCACCGCCAACTGGGGCCTCGACGAGTCCGACATCATCATCGACGCGCTCACCTTCCCGATCTCCACCGGCCAGGAGGAGGTGCGCAAGGACGGCATCGAGACGATCGAGGCGATCCGACAGCTGAAGGCGTCTCACCCCCGCATCCACTTCACCCTCGGCATCTCGAACATCTCGTTCGGACTCAACGCCGCCGCTCGGCAGGTCCTCAACTCGGTCTTCCTGCACGAGTGCACGGAGGCGGGCCTGGACACCGCGATCGTGCACGCGTCCAAGATCCTGCCGATGGCACGGATCCCCGAGGAACAGCGCACGGTGGCGCTCGACCTCGTCTACGACCGCCGGAGCGAGGGCTACGACCCGCTGCAGAAGCTGATGGAGCTGTTCGAGGGCGTGTCCGCGGCCTCGGCACGCGAGACCCGCGCGCAGGAGCTCGCCGGTCTACCGCTGTTCGAGCGGCTCGAGCGGCGCATCGTCGACGGCGAGCGCAACGGACTCGAGGCCGACCTCGACGACGCGATGACCGAGAAGCCGCCGCTGGTGATCATCAACGAGACGCTGCTGAACGGCATGAAGATCGTCGGCGAGCTGTTCGGTTCCGGACAGATGCAGCTGCCGTTCGTGCTGCAGTCCGCCGAGGTGATGAAGGCGGCCGTCGCGTACCTCGAGCCGCACATGGAGGCCACCGACGAGGACGGCAAGGGCCGGATCGTGCTCGCCACCGTCAAGGGCGACGTGCACGACATCGGTAAGAACCTGGTCGACATCATCCTCAGCAACAACGGCTACGAGGTGGTCAACCTCGGCATCAAGCAGCCGATCGCGACCATTCTCGACGCGGCGATCGACAAGAAGGCCGACGTGATCGGCATGTCCGGGCTGCTGGTGAAGTCGACCGTGGTGATGAAGGAGAACCTGCAGGAGCTCAACGCCAAGGGCGTCTCCGAGCAGTTCCCGGTCCTGCTCGGCGGCGCGGCACTGACGCGGACCTACGTCGAGAACGACCTCGCCGACATCTACGAGGGCGAGGTGTCCTACGCGCGCGACGCCTTCGAAGGCCTGCGCCTGATGGACACCATCATGACGACCAAGCGCGGCGGGGGACCCGACCCGGACAGCCCGGAGGCCATCGCGGCGAAGGAAAAGGCCGCCGAACGCAAGGCGCGGCACGAGCGGTCGAAGCGAATCGCGGAGGCGCGCAAGGCAGCCGAGGTCCCGGTCGAGGTGCCCGAACGTTCCGATGTCGCCACCGACATCGGGATCCCGACGCCGCCGTTCTGGGGCAGCCGCATCGTCAAGGGCATCTCGCTGGCGGACTACTCCGGCCTGCTCGACGAGCGGGCTCTGTTCCTGGGGCAGTGGGGTCTACGCGGGCAGCGGGCCGGTGACGGACCCACCTACGAGGAGCTGGTGGAGACCGAGGGCAGGCCGCGGCTGCGCTACTGGCTGGACCGGCTCAGCACGGACGGCATCCTCGCGCACGCCGCGGTGGTGTACGGCTACTTCCCGGCGGTCTCCGAGGGTGACGACGTGGTCGTGCTCACCGAGCCGACTCCCGATGCGCCGGAACGGTTCCGGTTCACCTTCCCCCGCCAGCACCGGGACCGGTTCCTGTGCATCGCCGACTTCGTGCGCTCGCGCGAGGAGGCTCGCAGCACCGGCCAGGTCGACGTGTTGCCGCTGAACCTGGTGACGATGGGCCAGCCGATCGCGGACTTCGCGAACGAGCTGTTCGCCGCGAACTCGTACCGGGACTACCTGGAGGTGCACGGCATCGGCGTGCAGCTCACCGAGGCACTCGCCGAGTACTGGCACCGTCGCGTCCGCGAGGAGCTGGTGCTGGCGGGCGGTCACAACCTCGCCGAGCAGGATCCCGACGACGTCGAGGACTTCTTCAAGCTCGGTTACCGGGGCGCCCGCTACTCGTTCGGTTACGGCGCCTGCCCCGACCTCGAGGACCGCGCCAAGATGGTGGCCCTGCTCGAGCCGGAGCGGATCGGAGTGGTGCTGTCCGAGGAGTTGCAGCTGCATCCCGAGCAGTCGACCGATGCGTTCGTGCTGCACCACCCCGAGGCCAAGTACTTCAATGTCTGAGGCCTCGGTGTTCGAGGCGGCAATGGCGGTGTCGGGTCCCGATCTCAAGGCTGTGCTCTGGGACATGGACGGCACACTGCTCGACTCCGAGAAGCTCTGGGACGTCGCGATGCACGAGCTCGCCGCCGAACTGGGCGGGGTGATGACGCCGAGCACACGGCACTCGATCATCGGCGCCTCCGGGCCCGATGCGCTGGCGACGATCTTCGGGGCTCTGGAGCTCGATCCGACGGCCGCCGCCCTCGCGGACGCCGCGGCGTGGGTGAACGGCCGTGTCACCGAGCTGTTCTCGCTCGGTATCCCGTGGCGGCCGGGCGCACAGGAGGCGCTGCGCACGGTGCGCGAGAGCGGGCTGCGCACCGCGCTGGTGACCAACACCGAGCGGGTGCTGGCCGAGCAGGCGCTGGACACGTTGGGGCGCGAGCACTTCGACATCACCGTCTGCGGTGACGAGGTCCCGCGTGGCAAGCCGGAGCCGGATCCGTACCTGCGCGCGGCGGAGCTGCTCGGCATCGCTCCGGAACACTGCCTGGCCGTCGAGGATTCGCCGACGGGCTCGGCGGCGGCGGAGGCGGCCGGCTGCGCGGTCCTGGTGGTGCCGTGCGAGGTCGCGGTGCCGACCGGACCGCGGCGGGTGCACCGGGAGAGTCTCGAGGGGATCGGGGAATCGGGCTTCACCGCCGCGTGGCGGACCGTCCACGCCTGAGCCGAGCCATGGCAGGATTCCTGGCATGACGCCTCGGTGGACCGGTCGGCTCCTGCGTGGGGTGGCCGCGTCGACCGTGGCCGTCGCCGTGCTGGCGTCCTGCTCGGCAGGCGCCGGCCTGTCGAGCGCGGGCGGACCGGACACGTTCACCGTCGCGCTCACCGCGAAACCGGACAACCTCGACTTCACCCGCACCGCGGGCGCGGCGATCCCGCAGGCGTTGCTGGACAACGTGTACGAGGGGCTGGTCCGGCTCGACGACCACGGCGCGATAGTCCCGCTGCTGGCCTCCTCGTGGACGACCAGCCCGGACCGCACCGTCTACGAGTTCGTGCTGCGCGAGGACGCGACCTTCTCCAACGGTGAGGCGTTCACCTCCGAGGACGTCAAGTTCAGCCTCGATCGCGTCAAGACCGAGTGGACGGCGAACTCGCCCGCACTGATGGCCGTGGTGGATCGGGTGGAGACTCCGTCGCCGCATCTGGCGCGGGTGATCCTGCGGGCGCCGAGCAACGCCTGGCTGTTCAACATGACCGGTCCCGTCGGTGCCATGTTCACCCCGCGCGGCGTCACCCAGTTGGCCACCACCGCGATCGGGACCGGCCCATTCACGGTGGCGCGCTGGAACCCGGGCTCGGAGCTGGTGCTCGCGGCCAACCCCCGGTACTGGGGCGCGCAACCGGCCATGAAGACGGTGCGGCTGAAGTACTTTGCCGATGCCACCGCGCAGGCGAACGCGATGCTCAGTGGCGGGGTGGACGCGATCTACAGTCTCGGGGCTCCGCAACTGCTCGGCCAGTTCAGCGCCGATCCCCGGTTCCGGGTCATCGAGGGCGGCACCAACGGCGAGGTCACGCTGTCGATGAACGGGGCGGTCGCGCCCTTCGACGACATCCGGGTCCGCAGGGCGGTGATGTACGCCGTGGATCGGAAGGCCGTGCGGGACACCGCGTATGCGGGCTACGGCGAGCTCATCGGATCGATGGTGCCGCCGACCGACCCCTGGTACGAGGACCTCACCGGCGTGTACCCGTTCGATCCGCAGCGGGCCCGCGAGTTGCTGGCCGAGGCGGGCACCCCGAATCCCGTGGTGCGGTTCGACGTGCCGAACCTGCCCTATGCCACGGCCGCCGCGCAGGTGGTGAGTTCGCAACTGCAGCAGGTCGGTTTCACCGTGAAGACCAACCCGGTCGAGTTCCCCGCGGTGTGGCTCGATTCCGTGTTCGGCAGGCATGCCTACCAGATGTCGGTGATCCAACACGCCGAGCCGCGCGACATCGCCACCTTCGGCAATCCCGAGTACTACTGGGGCTATCGCAATCCCGAGGTCACGCGGTTGCTCGCGGAGGCCGACGCGGCGGACGAGGCCGGCTACGTCGAGAAGATGCGAACGGTGGCGCGGACGATCACCGACGAGGCGGCGGCGAACTGGCTCTTCCTCTTTCCGCTGCTGGCGGTGACCGACGCCGACATCTCCGGGCTCCCGGCGAACGCGACCTCCCTGGCGCTCGACCTGTCCCGGGTGCGGCGCGGGTAGGGCGGCGTGATGGCGATTCAATTGATCAGGCGGCTCGGCATCTTCTCGCTCACCGCGGCATCCGCATCGGTGCTCGTGTTCGCGTTGCTGTCGGTGCTCCCCGGCGATCCGGCACGGATCGCACTGGGGGTGCAGGCCACGGCCGAGGAGGTGGCCAGGGAGCGGACCGCGATGGGCCTCGACGCGCCTGCCCATGTGCGCTACGGCAATTGGGTGTGGGGCATGCTGCACGGCGACATGGGCGAGTCCTACCTGACCAGGCAGCCGGTCGGACCGGAGATCTTCGATCGGCTGCAGGTCACGCTCTGGGTCGTCGGTGCGGCCATGGTGGTCGCGCTGGTCGTCGCGATCCCGCTCGGGGTCCTGGCGGCAGTCCGGCGCAGCAGCCCCGACGGAGTGCTGATCGGCGGGCTCAGCCAGGTGGGCATCGCGATCCCGGCGTTCCTGGCCGGCGTGCTGTTGGTCACCGTGTTCGCCGTCGAGCTGGGCTGGTTGCCGTCGAGCGGTTGGCAGGCGCCGATCGAGGGGATCGGCGGGTTCCTCAGCTATCTGACGTTGCCCGCTTTGGCACTGGGACTCGTCCAGGGCTCGGTGCTGACGCGGTATGTCCGTTCCGCCGTGCTCGACGAGCTGGGGGCGGACTACCTGCGGACGGCGCGGGCCAAGGGCCTGACCCGGACGGGAGCGCTGCTGCGGCACGGGTTGCGCAACGCCGCCGTGCCGGTGGTCACCGTCGCAGGACTCCAGCTGGCCACGCTGCTGATCGGGGCTGTGGTCGTCGAGCGGGTCTTCGTGGTGCCCGGGCTCGGCAGTCTGTTGCTGGACAAGGTCAGTCAGCGGGACATGGCGGAGGTGCAGTCCATCGTGATGGTGCTGGTGTTGATGGTGCTGCTGCTCAATCTCGTGGTTGACCTGCTCTACACCGCGATCGATCCCCGCATGCGGAGCGCGGCATGACACAGCATGCGGAGCTGGGCATGAATCGGGTTCGGTGGACGGGCACGCTGGCCCTGGGTGTCGGACTGGTTGCCGCGGTGGTGCTTGCCGCGCTGCTCTCCTTCGTCTGGACGCCCTACGACCCGACCGTGGTCGACTCCGGTGCGCGGCTGCTGCATCCGAGCGCCAAACACTGGCTGGGTACCGATGATTTCGGCCGGGACATCTTCAGCTCGCTCCTCGTGGGTGCCAGGACGACGCTGCTGGTCGGCGTCGTGGCCGTGGCCATCGCTGCGTCGATCGGCATCCCGATCGGGGTGGCCGCCGGTATGCGCCCCGGTGTGTCGGACGAGATCCTGATGCGTGGCAACGACGTACTGCTGGCGTTCCCCGCGTTGCTGCTGGCCATCGTCTTCGCCGCGGTCTGGGGCGGGTCGACGGTGACGGCGATGACTGCACTCGGCGTCGGGACCGCGCCCGCCTTTGCTCGCGTCGCCCGCGGCGGCACCAGACAGGTGATGGCCAAGGACTACGTGCTGGCGGCGCGGGCGGCGGGCAAGAGCCCGTTGCGGATCGCGCTGCGGCACGTGCTGCCCAACATCTCCAGCGCGCTGATCGTGCAGGCGTCGGTGACCTTCGCGATCGCCGTACTGGCCGAGGCAGCGCTCTCCTATCTGGGCTTCGGGACCCCGCCGCCGACCCCGTCATGGGGCCGGATGCTGCAGGAGTCGCAGCCGTACCTGTACCTGCAGCCCGCGGTGATGCTGTGGCCCGGCCTGGCGATCGCGCTGACCGTGCTCGGGTTCAACCTGCTCGGCGACGGGCTGCGCGATCGATTCGACCCGAAGACGGTGCGGCAGTGACGGGCCCGCTGGTCGAGGTCTCTGACCTCACCGTCTGCGCGGGCGGTCGCACCCTGCTGGACGGCATCGGGTTCACCCTGAAGCGGGGCGAACGGCTGGGGCTGATCGGCGAATCCGGGTCGGGCAAATCGCTGACGGCGCTGAGCCTGATGGGGCTGCTGCCGGACCAGCTGTCGGCGACGGGTTCGATCGCCCTCGACGGAGTCGCCGCGAATCTCGTCGGTGCTCCGGAGCGGTTGCTGACCTCCCTGCGGGGAGACGACCTGGGGATGGTCTTCCAGGAGCCGATCACGGCGCTGAACCCGTTGATGAAGGTGGGCAGGCAGGTCGCCGAGGTGATCGAGCTCCACGACGGCGCGCTGAGCCGCGGCGAGCGGCGGGAGGCGGCGCTCGCGCAGCTCGCCGCGGTCAACCTCCCCGACCCGGCGCGTATCGCGCGGTCCTATCCGCACGAACTGTCCGGTGGGCAGCGACAGCGGGTCCTGATCGCCATCGCGATGGCGAACCGCCCTCGGGTGCTGATCTGCGACGAGCCGTCCACCGCTCTCGACGTGACCGTGCAGGCGCAGATCCTCGACCTGATCGACACCACGGTCCGCGAGCACGACACCGCGTTGCTGTTCATCACCCATGACCTGGCGGTGGTCTCCGCGCTGTGCGACCGGGTGCTGGTGATGCGGGACGGGTCGATCCTCGAGTCCGGACCGATCGAGCGGGTGTTCGGGGCTCCGCAGCACCCTTACACCCGCGCCCTGCTCGAGGCGTCGGACCTGAGCGGGTCGACGCTCGGCGGGACGGTGGCGGCGGGATCGGGGCCGGGGGAGCCAACGGTTGCCGCGCCGGTGTCGAATGAACAGGCCGAGCCGCTGGTGTCCGTGCGGGGGCTCGGCCGCACCTACCGGGGGTCGCGGTCCACGCTGTGGCGTCGCGCGGTGCCGGTGCACGCACTGGCCGACGCGTCGTTCGACATCGGTCGCGGCCGGCGGTTCGGCGTGGTCGGCGAATCGGGATCGGGCAAGTCCACGCTGATCCGGTTGCTGTGTGCCCTCGACACACCGACGGCGGGTTCGATCGTGGTGGACGGGCAGGAGATCGTCGGGGCACGGGAACGGGAGCTGCGGCAGTTCCGGCGCGATGTCTCCATCGTCTTCCAGGATCCGATGGGTTCGCTGGACCCGCGGATGAAGGTCGGCGACGTGGTGTCCGAGCCGCTCGACACGCGCGCGGGCTCGGCCGAGGCCGTCGCCCAGATGCTCACCGCCGTCGGGCTCGAACCGGCGATGGCACACCGGTACCCGCACCAGTTCTCCGGCGGTCAACGTCAACGCATCTCGATCGCCCGCGCACTGATCACCAAGCCGAAGATCCTGGTGGCGGACGAGCCGGTCAGCGCGCTCGACGTCTCGGTCCGCGCTCAGGTCCTCGACCTGCTGGCCGAACTGGTCGACGAGTACGGGCTGACGTTGCTGTTCGTCTCGCACGATCTGGCCGTGGTTCGGCACGTGTGCGACGTGGTCGCGGTGATGCATCGGGGCCGGATCGTGGAGTGCGGACCGACCGAGGACGTGTACGAGCGGCCGCGGGAGGAGTACACCCGAACGCTCATCGCGAGCGCTCCGAAACTGGTCCTGCCGGAACTCTGATCCCCCGTAGCGACTGCTTGCAGGTCGCTCGAAACAACACTGGGGGCGGGTTGTGGCGGGGCGGTGGGGAGTCCCGGCTCGTCCGTGAAAGAATCGTGACCCGTGAAGACCTTCGATTCGCTGTTCGCCGAGCTGACCGACCGTGCCGCCACCCGTCCCGAGGGCTCCGGCACCGTGGCCGCGTTGGACGCGGGCGTCCATGCGCAGGGCAAGAAGGTGCTCGAGGAGGCGGGTGAGGTGTGGATCGCCGCCGAGCACGAGAGTGACGAGTCGCTGTCCGAGGAGATCTCGCAGCTGCTCTATTGGGTGCAGGTGTTGATGGTCGGTCGTGGCCTCAAGCTCGAGGACGTCTACCGACATCTGTGAGTCGCGCTCCGCACCGACTCCGCACGTCCTCTGGCCACTTTCTCGCCATTTCCGGAAGGAACACCCCATGCTGCGCGTCGCAGTACCGAACAAGGGCTCGCTGTCCGAGTCCGCCGCCGAGATCCTCGACGAGGCCGGCTACCGCCGCCGTACCGACTCCCGCGACCTGACCGTCCTCGATCCGGCGAACCAGGTCGAGTTCTTCTTCCTCCGTCCCAAGGACATCGCGATCTACGTCGGGTCCGGCGAACTCGACCTCGGCATCACCGGTCGTGACCTCGCCCTCGACTCCGGCGCCCCGGTCTCCGAGCGGCTGTCGCTCGGGTTCGGTCGTTCGAGCTTCCGCTATGCGGCCCCCGCGGGCAAGGACTGGTCGCCCGCCGACCTGGCAGGCCTGCGGATCGCGACCTCGTACCCGAACCTGGTCCGCAGGGACCTCGCCGCCCGCGGCATCGAGGCGACCGTCATCCGTCTGGACGGCGCCGTGGAGATCTCGATCCAGCTCGGCGTCGCGGACGCCATCGCCGATGTCGTCGGTTCCGGCCGCACACTGCGCCAGCACAACCTGGTGGCCTTCGGTGAATCCCTCTGCGACTCCGAGGGGGTGCTGATCCAGCGCGAGGGCTCGGACGGAACCGACAAGGCGCGCAATCAGCTGATCGCCCGCGTGCAGGGCGTCGTCTTCGCGCAGCAGTACCTGATGCTCGACTACGACTGCCCGCGCGGCCTGCTCGACGAAGCGCTGCGGATCACCCCCGGCCTGGAGTCGCCGACGATCTCGCCGCTTGCCGACGAGGCGTGGGTCGCGATCCGCGCGCTGGTGCCGCGCAAGGTCAGCAACGACGTGATGGATCAGCTCGCCGAGATCGGCGCCAAGGCGATCCTGGCGTCCGACATCAGGTCCTGCCGGGCCTTCTGACGCGGCGGTATCTGCGCCGACAACCTCGAACGGCCCCGGTCACACCTCAGGTGTGACCGGGGCCGTCGACGTTCCGTGGTCAGTACAGCCGGCGCTCGTGCAAGTTGCGGTCGAACGCCGGGACGGGCCCGCCGTCGCGGAGGATCGTCGCGAGGGCCGGATCGGCCAGGTGTAGTCGTCCGATGGCGACGAGGTCGAACTCCTCGTCCTCGAGCCTGCGGAGGAGCCCGTCGAGATCCGCGGGCCTCGGCGTGCCTGCATCGCGAAGCGACTTGTCGAGCCCCACGCTACCCACCGCCATGCTGACCGCGCCGGTCAGCTTCTTCGCCCAGCCGGCCAGGGTCAGCGCGCTGCCCTCGAACGCGGGGGCGTCGAACCGGCGGATGCTCGCGTCGAGCACGTCCACGCCTGCCTCGACCAGCGCGTTCAGGACGACGGCGAGTTCGTCGGGGGTGTCCGCGATCCGCGCCGCGTAGTCCTGCTGCTTGTGTTGCGAGAACCGGTAGAAGATCGGCAGGTCGGGACCGATCTCGCGCCGGATCGCCCGCACCACCTCCGCCGGGAACTCCGTACGTCGTTGCAGGTCACCGCCCCAGTGATCGTTTCGCTGGTTCGTCGACTCCCACAGGAAGGCGTCCAGCAGGTAACCGTGCCCGGCGTGGATCGCGATCCCGTCGAACCCGACGTCGACCGCATTGCGCGCCGACCGCACGTAACCGTCGATGACGTCCGCGATGTCGCGCTCGGTCATCGCCTGGGTGGGAACGCTCGCCCGCGCGAGGTAGTCCTCCGGGTAGACGGTCTTGCCGACCCGCCCCCACAGCCCGGAGGGGCGCATCGGCGTCAGTGCCGGATCCACCGCGCGCATCGCGCCCCACAGCGGGCCGACGTGCCACAGCTGGGGAATGATCCTGCCGCCTGCCGCGTGGACCTCGTCGACTACGGTGCGCCACCCCGCCAGTGCCGATTCTCCGTGCAGGCGGGGGACTCTGGTGCTGTCGACGGCCGTCGGATGGTCGATCGCCACGCCCTCGGTGATCAGCAGGCCGGTACCGCCCTCGGCGCGCCGCCGATAGTAGGCGGCCACCTCCGGGCCGGGGACCCCGGCAGGGGAGTGCTCTCGTGTCATGGGGGACATGACGATCCGGTTCGGCAGCGCCAGCGACCGGATCTGCATCGGGGCGAAGAGCGGGTTCACAGCGCCTGCAGGTAGTCGAAGAAACCCTCGGTGACGTCCTCACGCAGCCGGGTGAGCTTTCGATAGCTGATCAGCCAGCGGCCGTTCACCTTTCGGTACTCCTCGTGGTAGTGCCCGTAGCCGTGGAGGTGCTCCTCGTGGTCGCCGTTGGTCCACCACAGCTTGTCCTCCATCGCCCAGATCCCGCGGGCGGTGTCGTCGGAGGTCAACTCGATCTCCGGGGTGTGGCCGTGGTGCACGGTGGTCACCGCGGTCGATCCGCCGAGGAGGGTGCTGATCGCGCGGGTCAGTTTGTCCTTGCCCACGACGCGGTTCGAGGTGCCCTCGGTCTGTGGCTGCTTGTCTCCGGGCAGGCCGCCCCACGTCTCGGAGACCACGTCGTCGGTGTGCAGCGTCGGGTAGACGTCCCACTGCTTGTTGTCCATGCACCGCAGCCGGGCCGCGAAGATGCGCTTGATCTGCTCGATCGCCAGGAGTTGTTCGGGGGCGGTCAGTGTGAGCTCGGAGTTCATGGCAACACGCTGTCAGGGAGCCGGCGCGCGGGCAATTCTCGTTTCCGATCAGCGGACTCAGGCCAGGTCAGGGCGGGGAGGCCGGGTCAGGCCCGCGGCCAACCCGCTCCGGTGAGGTCGAAGTAGTGCGCGATCGCCGCCGCCGCCATCCGCACGGGTGCCGCATGCCGTTGGTCGAACTTCAACCGGTCCATCGGTCCGCTGACCGACAGGCCGACCTCGGCACCGCCCAGTGATCCGACACGCGCTCCGATGCAACCGAACCCGGTGACACAGGTACCGAACGAGACGCCGGGCCGTGGTGCCGACGCGAGCAGCGCCTTGCCGATTGTCGACGATCGCGCGGGTATGCGTGTCCCGACCCGTGTCCGCAGGTGGGGCGCCGCGGAACCACCGACCTTCTCGAGGTAGAGCACGTCCTTGCCGTCGAGAACACCCAGATGGACGACGTGGCCCGTCACCAGGTGCAGTTCGCGTAGCAGCGGTGTCACCACCCGGTCGACACTGTCCCGGTACAGCGACAGCGCCCCGAGTTCGGCGAGCGTGTCCCCGAGTTCGTACTCGGCACCCCTGCGGCGGAGCCACCCCATCCTCACCAACTGCTCGAGCATCCTGAGCGTGCTCGTCCGGGGTATGCAGGTTCCGCGGGACACCTCCGTCAGGCTGAGCCGCTGCGCGCTCCGGAAGGTGTCCAGGACCAGGGAGAGTCGATCGAGCGTGGAGGTGGGCACGCTCGCTTTCGAGCTGTCTCCGCCCGACATTGTCATCTCCTCCCGTGCGACCTTCGCGGCATCGCCGACGGACCTCCGGGCGTGCGCAGGCACTGACAATCCCACCGTGGGGAGCGGTGCGACGCCATGGGGTCGTCCGTTCAGTGGGATGACCAGGGGGAGGCGGACGGCCAGCAGTGCGGTGCCGGCGGCACTGGAGCTGCCCGACACGACTGACCTGCGTCTATTCCGGTCAGCGGGTGCGCGAATTGAGGCAGGTTCGCCGGGCTGAGAAGGTCACCTCACGCGGTGACCGTGATCACATCGACCCCGCCGCGGCCGACCCTGTGAATGCCGAGACAAACGAGAGGACCCGCTGTGGACATCGAGGAATCCGATGAGGTTCGCATCATCGACGAGGGCACGCCGCCCGCTCGCTTCGCACGTGGCTGGCACTGCCTGGGGCTGGCGGAGGAGTTCCGCGACGGGAAGCCGCACTCCATCGAGGCCTTCGGGACCAAGCTCGTCGTGTTCGCCGACAGCAACGGCGAGATCAAGATCCTCGACGCCTTCTGCAGGCACATGGGCGGCGACCTGAGCCAGGGCACGGTCAAGGGCGATTCGATCGCCTGCCCGTTCCACGACTGGCGCTGGGGCGGCAACGGCAAGTGCACCGGCATCCCCTACGCCCGCCGCGTCCCGCCGCTGGCCCGCACCCGCGCCTGGGAGATCATGGAGTAGGACGAGCTGCTGTTCGTCTGGAACGACCCGGAGGGCAACCCGCCGCCCGCGGACGTGACGATCCCGCAGATGTGCCCCGAGGGCACGGAGTGGACCGACTGGGTGTGGAAGTCGATCGTCATCGACACCAACTGCCGCGAGATCATCGACAACGTCGTCGACATGGCGCACTTCTTCTACGTGCACTACTCGTTCCCGACGTACTTCAAGAACATCTTCGAGGGACACGTCGCGATCCAGGAGTACGAGGGCGTCGGCCGCGAGGACATCACCGAGTGGACCGACCCCGATGTCCCGAAGCTGGTCGGCCACGGCTCGATCGCGGCCTACCACGGGCCGTCGTTCATGATCGACGACCTCGTCTACCACTACGACAAGTACGACGTCGAGTCCGTCCTGATCAACTGCCACTACCCGATCTCACCGAACCAATTCGTGCTGATGTACGGCATCTCCGTGAAGAAGACCGAGCAGATCCCGGCGGAGATCGCCGACCAACTGGTCGACGCGATGATCGGCTACATCGGTGTCGGCTTCGAGCAGGACATCGAGATCTGGAAGAACAAGACCCGGATCGACAACCCGCTGCTCACCAACGAGGACGGCCCGGTCTACCAGCTGCGCCGTTGGTACGAGCAGTTCTACGTCGACGTCGCGGACGTCAAGCCGGAGATGGTTGACCGCTTCGAGTTCGAGCTCGACACCACAAGGCCGGTCGAGGTGTGGAAGCAGGAAGTCGCCGACAACCTCGCCCGGCGTGATGCCGCGAAGTTGTCGGTCTGATGCGGCACATCGATTGTGCGCGTTGCGGAGTCCAGGTTCTCGTGGAGAAGAACAGCTGGCAGCACACCACCGTCCAGTGGAGCACCGCCCGCCCCGACACCGTCTGCGACGAGTACCGGGACGACCCGACACTGACGCGGCGCGGGGTCCGAGTGGGGCGCTGCCCCGCACTGCGTGAATCCATCGTCGCGGCCGCCGTGGACGGACGCATCCCCGTCCCCGACTGACAACCGACCCAAAGGAATCGAGACAACGATGATCGACAAAGACAAGTACGGCCCATGGGCTGTCATCGCAGGCGGTTCGGAGGGCGTCGGTGCCGGGTTCGCCGAGGAACTGGCAGAGGCCGGACTGAACCTCGTGCTGCTCGCCCGCAAACCCGGCCCCCTCGAGGAGACCGCGGCCAAGGCGCGAGCTCACGGAGTCGAGGTGCGCACCCTCGCCGTCGACCTCCTGGCGGCGGATGCCGTCGAACGGATCCGAGAGACCACCGCGGATCTCGACGTGGGACTGCTGATCTTCAATGCCGGTGCCAACACCTACGGCCACGAGTTCGTCACCGGCGACCTCGACGCCTGCCGAAAGGTCCTCACGCTCAACATCGACCGCCAACTGGAGCTCTCCCAGGTCTTCGGCGCACCGATGCGCGAACGCGGCCGCGGTGGCATCATCCTGCTCGGCTCGCTGGCCGGTTTCGTCGGCGCGGAACACATGAGCATCTACGCGGCGGCAAAGGCATTCAGCCGCGTCTTCGCCGAGGGACTCTGGCTCGAGATGGCCGAGCACGGCGTCGATGTGCTCGAACTCGTCCTCGGCGTCACCCGGACGCCCGCCATGGAACGAGCCGGCCTCGATTTCGATCTACCCGGTCTCAACGCCTCAGATCCCTATGCGGTCGCGCGCGAGGGTCTCGACCACCTCGCCGATGGACCGATCTGGGTCGCGGGCGGCAACTACGAGCTGGCCGCCGGCCGTGCCGGCTTCCCCCGCGCCGAGATCGTCAGGGCAGCGTCCGCCGAGGCCCGCGCGATGATGGGGCGCCGATGACCGAGACAGATCCGGGTTTCGAGCGTCGGTTGCTCGTCCTCGAGCAACGCCTTGGGATACTCGAGGACCACAACGCGATCATGCGACTCATGTACTCCTACGGCCCGAGCGTGGACAGCGGCCTCGACGATGTGGTCGGCGGCCTCTGGATCGAGGACGGCGTCTACGACGTCGACACCGGGCGGATGGCCGGCCGACGGGCGATCGAGGACATGGTCCGGACCCACCCGCACCAGGGCTTCATCCAGCAAGGATGCGGACACATCATGAGTCCGGCACACATCACCGTCGACGGCGACACGGCCGTGGCGGTGTGTCACACGCAGCTGATTCTCCGACAGCCCGATGGGAGCGGCTATCAGGTGAGCCGGGTCACGGCTAACAGGTGGGAGCTGATCCGCACCAAGGACGGGTGGCGGGTCACGACGCGGACCAGCCGAATCCTCGACGGGCAGAAGGGTTCACGAGCGATCCTCGCGAGTGCCTTTCGGCAGGGGGACTCAGTCCCGCGATAGCGCACGGGCGGCCGCGCACCGGGGTGCGCGGCCGCCCGTCTCACCGTTATCTCGCCCGAACCTGCACTGTCTGATTGATCCGGCCGACCGGCCCCGACTCGTCGTGCAGTACGCCCGCGCACATCCCGACCCCGTCCGGGCCGTAGGAAGTCTCCGCGGCGATGCCGACCCACTCGTCCTCTGGCACCCGGAACAGGTGCACCGTCAGGTCGGTGTTGAGGAAGGTCCACTCGGCCGGGTCCAGCTTGGTGCCGACCCCGTTCGCGACATCGGCCACCACGAACAACCGCTGGACGGGGGAGAGCGGTTCGCCCTCCACGAGAACGGCATTCGGGCGCGCCCACATCTGCCCCGGACCCTCGCAGCCGATGTCGGACAGCCACATCCACTCGAGGCTGGTGACGAACCCGGTGTCCCAGAACGGGCCCTCCAGCGCCGTCTCGTGGGCCTGCGACCGCGGGGCCAGTGCGGGGTCGCAGGCGTGCGCGACGGCAGAAGAGTCGGCGGTCTGCATGCGCCAGCCGGTGCCGCGGGCCGCGGCGCGGGAGGTGCCGTCCGGGCTGGTGGCCCAGAGCTCGGCGACCACCAGCTCCACCCGCTTGCCGGGACGCTCGACCCAGGACCGGACCTCGATCTCGGAAATCGGTACCGGGCCGAGGATCTCGATGACCACCCGGGTGAGTCGGGCGTCCTCGCGTGGTGCGCATCGTTCCAGCGCGCGCACCAGCAGAGCCGACGGGGGAGCGCCGTGCTGCATGGTGTTTCCCCAGGTGCTCTCCGTCAGCGCGGTGCTGGCAAAGCGTTCGGTGCCGTTGGCGTCTCGTCCCAGCGGGATGTAGTAGGCCTGGTCACTCACTCGACGATCTCCTCGAACTTCTGCACTTCATCTGCCGGGCTCTCTGGCCACCCCGGATAGGGCGGCGGCGTGCCACCGAACTCGGGGCAGCGCACCTTATGATCGCACCAGCTGCACAGGCGCCCCGGCTTCGGTCGGAAGTCACCCGTCTGGCCCGCGGCGAGGATCGCCTTCCAGATCGCGGACAGGGTCCGCTCGAATCGCAGCAACTCGGCCTCGTCCGGTGCGTAGGTGAGGATTTCGCCGTCGGTGAGGTAGATCAGCCGTAGCTGTGCGGGCACGATCCCGCGGGTGCGCAGCAGCACCAGCGCGTAGAACTTCATCTGGAACAGCGCCTTGGATTCGGTCATCTCGCGCGGCGCGCGGCCGGTCTTGTAGTCGACGACGCGGACCTCACCGGTGGGCGCGACGTCGATCCGGTCCACGAAGCCGCGCAGCAGCACCCCGTTGTCGAGTTCGGTCTCGACTCGCAGCTCGCAGGACTCCGGCTCGAAGCGGGTGGGGTCCTCGAGCTTGTAGTAGCCCTCGATCAGCGTGCGGGCCTCGTCGAGGAACGCGGCCCGCTCCTCGGCGGGGACGGTCTCGGCGACGTCGGGGGATTCGGCGAGCAGGTGTTCCCACGCCGGGTCGACCAGGGACACCGCGCGGTCGGGGACCCGCTCCTGGGCGGGCAGGCCGTACAGCGACTCCAGTGCCGCGTGCACCAGCGTGCCCTTCAGCTGCGCCTTGGACGGCGCCTCCGGGATCCGGTCGACCGCGCGGAAGCGGTACAGCAGCGGGCACTGCTTGAAGTCGCCCGCGCGGGAGGGGGACAGGGCGGGCCGTGAGCGAGGGCGCTCGGTCCCTGTGTCGGCGGCGGCGGCGGAGGACTCGGCAGGGGGCGTCGACACGGGAGAGCTCACACCTGGCAGGGTATGCGGCGGGTCCGACACCGCTGTCGGGGCCGGCGCGTGGGTCGCCGGGAATGCTGAATACGAGGAGATCTGAGTCGTGGCTGGGCAAGACGTGAGCGCACGCGAGAAGCGACCGACCGGACCGTTTCGGGAGGGCGACCGCGTTCAGCTCACCGACGCGAAGGCGCGCAAGTACACGGTGGTCCTCGAGGCGGGCAAGGAGTTCCACACCCATCGCGGCGGGATCGTGCACAACGACCTGATCGGCGTCCCCGAGGGCAGCGTCGTCACCTCCACCAACGGGACCCCGTACCTGGCGCTGCGGCCGCTGCTCGTCGACTACGTGCTGTCCATGCCCCGCGGCGCGCAGGTGATCTACCCGAAGGATGCCGCGCAGATCGTGCACGAGGGCGACGTGTTCCCCGGGGCGCGGGTGCTCGAGGCCGGAGCCGGTTCGGGTGCGCTGACCTGTTCGCTGCTGCGGGCGGTCGGGCCCGAGGGCAAGGTCATCTCGTACGAGGTGCGCGACGATCACGCCGAGCACGCGGTCCGCAACGTCGAGACCTTCTTCGGCGGCCGCCCCGACAACTGGGAGCTCACGGTCGCGGACCTGGCGGACTTCGACGCCGAGGCGAACGGCGGCCCGGTGGACCGGGTGATCCTGGACATGCTCGCGCCGTGGGAGACGCTGCCCGCGGTGTCGAAGGCGCTGGTGCCCGGCGGCGTGCTCATCGTCTACGTCGCGACGGTGACCCAGCTGTCGCGGGTGGTCGAGGCGCTGCGTGAGCAGGAGTGCTGGACCGAGCCGCGGTCCTGGGAGTCGATCGTGCGCGGGTGGCACGTCGTCGGCCTCGCCGTGCGTCCGGAACACCGGATGCAGGGGCACACCGCATTCCTGGTCAGCGCGCGCAAGCTGGCCGAGGGAACCGTCACCCCGAAGCCGCAGCGCCGCGCCGGCAAGGACAAGAAGGTCTAGAGCAGGCGCTTCGCGCCCGTGAGCACTTCTGGACCCCATGGGGACCGGAACCACTCACGGGCGGCGGAGCCGCTACTTCACGCAGGTGAGCTTGCCCATCGAGAAGATGGTGCACGCGGCGTCCTCGGAGATGACCCACTTGCCGTCGACCTGATCGAAGACGACCTCGGATGCGGCGCCGCCGTGCGGGCCCGCGATGGTCGTGGTGGCCGATACCGTGTCGTCGTCGACCGCGGTCACCTTGGTCACCTCGGCGGTGAGCGGGTAGCCCTGGAGCACCCCGTTGAACTGCTCGAGCACCGCCGCCTGGCTGGTGCCGTCCTCGACCAGCGCGGCCTTCTCGGTGGTGCCGACGGCCGGGTCGAAGAAGGTCACGAGGGTGGCCTGCAGCTCGGCGGCGCTCGGGGCCGCGGCGGCCGCGGCGCTGGTGCCGGTGCTGGTCGACGCGGCGGAGGTGCTGGTGTCCGACGCGCTGGACGAGTCGTCCGAGCTGCAGGAGGCGACTCCTACGGCCAGTGCGATGGTTCCGACGGCGATGAGGGACTTGCGAATGATCACGAGTTGGGCCTTTCTCGTTGGCTACGGTGCCAATTAGTCAGGTAAGGCTAACATCAGAGATGGTGCGGGTGAGGCGGCTCGCCGTCCCACACTGTGCGACGCCTACGGTCCGTGTCCGCCTGTCGGTCCGCAGTTTTGGTACGGCGGCTGTAGCGTTGATAGATCGTCACTGGGAGGAGTCGCACATGAGCGCAACAGAGAATCCGGACTCGTTCGCCGCCCGGGCCGAGCTCGAGGCGCTACGCCTGGAAGCCGCTGGTCTTCGCCGCCAGCTCGCCCAGTCGCCCGAGCAGGTACGAGAGCTCGAGTCCCGTGTCGACTCACTGTCGATCCGAAACTCCAAACTGATGGACACGCTCAAGGAAGCCCGTCAGCAGTTGATCGCGCTTCGCGAGGAGGTCGACCGTCTCGGTCAGCCGCCGAGCGGTTACGGCGTGCTCATCTCCACTCACGAGGATCAGACGGTCGACGTGTTCACCTCCGGTCGCAAGATGCGACTGACGTGCTCGCCGAACATCGACACCGAGACGCTCCGACCCGGTCAGACGGTTCGGCTCAACGAGGCGCTGACCATCGTCGAGGCCGGGGCCTTCGAACGGGTCGGGGAGATCTGCAGCCTGCGCGAGATCCTCGATGACGGCGAACGGGCCCTTGTGGTCGGTCACGCCGACGAGGAGCGCGTGGTCTGGCTCGCGCATCCGCTCGCGTTGGCCGCGTCCGACGCGACGATCCATCCCGACGACGAGGACATCGATTCGCCGTCGCGCAAGCTGCGGCCGGGGGATTCCCTGCTGGTCGATTCGAAGGCGGGCTATGCCTTCGAGCGCATCCCCAAGGCGGAGGTCGAGGACCTCGTGCTCGAGGAGGTGCCCGACGTCGACTACGGCGACATCGGTGGCCTTGGGCGGCAGATCGAGCAGATCCGCGACGCCGTCGAGTTGCCGTTCCTGCACAAGGACCTGTTTCACGAGTACGCGCTGCGGCCGCCGAAGGGCGTGCTGCTGTACGGCCCTCCCGGCTGCGGCAAGACGCTCATCGCCAAGGCCGTCGCCAACTCGCTGGCGAAGAAGATCGCCGAGGCCAGGGGCCAGGATGCCAAGGACGCCAAGTCCTACTTCCTGAACATCAAGGGCCCTGAGCTCCTGAACAAGTTCGTCGGCGAGACCGAGCGGCACATCCGGATGATCTTCCAGCGGGCCCGCGAGAAGGCCTCCGAGGGCACCCCGGTGATCGTGTTCTTCGACGAGATGGACTCGATCTTCCGCACCCGCGGGTCGGGCGTGTCCTCCGACGTCGAGACCACTGTCGTCCCGCAGCTGCTCAGCGAGATCGACGGCGTCGAGGGACTCGAGAACGTCATCGTCATCGGTGCGTCGAACCGCGAGGACATGATCGACCCCGCGATCCTTCGGCCCGGCCGACTCGATGTGAAGATCAAGATCGAGCGTCCGGACGCGGAATCGGCGCAGGACATCTTCTCGAAGTACCTGACCGAGCACCTGCCGGTCAACGCCGACGATCTGGCCGAGTTCGGCGGGGACCGGGCGGCCTGCATCAAGACCATGATCGAGCGGGTCGTGGACCGGATGTACGCCGAGAGTGACGACAACCGATTCCTCGAGGTGACATATGCGAACGGCGACAAGGAGGTCCTGTACTTCAAGGACTTCAACTCGGGCGCGATGATCCAGAACATCGTCGACCGGTCGAAGAAGTACGCCATCAAGTCGGTGCTCGATACGGGGGCGCCCGGACTTCGGGTGCAGCACCTCTTCGACTCGATCGTCGACGAGTTCTCCGAGAACGAGGACCTGCCCAACACCACCAATCCCGATGACTGGGCACGCATCTCGGGCAAGAAGGGCGAGCGGATCGTGTACATCCGCACGCTGGTCACCGGCAAGAACGCCAGTGCCAGCCGCGCCATCGACACAGAGTCCAACACCGGCCAGTACCTGTAGCGCGACGACAACAGGGTCGGGCACTCGTTCCTCGGGTGCCCGGCCCTCTCTCGTTGTTGCAACGCCTCGCGCGGTTGGCTCAGGCGAAGTAGCCGGCGAGCAGCGCCCTGGTATCGGGGACGAATGCCCACGCCGGGTCGGCGAGGTGGGCGCGCAGTTCCGCGTCGGTCCACCACCAACCGTCGACGATTTCGCTCGCCTGGTGACTGATGGGGCCGTCATAGCGCCCCTCGAAGGCAAACAGGTGGCATCGCAACGGTTTACCGTCCCACCGGCCGTCCCACCTGACCTGGGCGATGGGCGACAGCTCGACGCCGGTGACGCCGAGTTCCTCGGCGAGCTCGCGGACCGCGGTCTCGCCAGGACTCTCACCGGGATCTACCACCCCGCCCGCGACGCAATCGTGCATGCCTGCGAAGACCGCCTTGTCGAGGGAGCGGCGGTGCACGTAGACCCTGCTGCCGTCCATCGACCGCAGCAGTACCCCCGCGCTGGCGTGCCACAGGCCCTCCGCGTACACCCGCGATCGTGGGGCCGTGCCGATGACCGCGCCTGCGGTGTCGTAGACCGCCACCACCTCATCCGGCGCGGCGGGGTCGCCCGACGGCGACGATGGGCGCTGATCCATGCGTCCATCGTTCCACGTGGCGATAGGCTGACCACGTGCCCCTTCCGCGAAGGCTCGCCGAGTTCAACAAGGTGGTCACCAATCGCGTCAGCAGGCTTGTTGCCGGCTGGTTGCCCGGCTGCGCCATCGTGCTGCACCGCGGACGGCGGTCCGGCCGCCTGTACCGGACACCGGTCAATGTGTTCCGGCGCGGCGACGGCTACCGCTTCGCACTGACCTACGGTCCGGACAGCGACTGGGTGCGGAACGTGGTGGCGGCCGGGCATGTCGACATCACGACCCGCGGCCGGCTGGTCTCGCTGACCGATCCCCGCCTGGTCACCGATCCGTCAGCGAACTGGGCGCCCCGCGGAGTCCGCCTGGTGCTCCGCCGAGTCGGTGCCGACACCTACCTCCAATGCCGGATCGACCACTGACGTCGTCGGTGTTCCTGCGCCGGATCGCCCGACGCGGCCATCCCCGGCCAGCAGGAGATAGCTTCGGTGCCACAGCCATTCGACCGGGCCACGCTGGAACCGGCGGAGCCACAGGTGTGCGGCGGCGATCACCGCCGCGGCGACGCCGAGATAGATCGCGACGGTCGCGGGTACCCGGGCGTCGGGGGAGAGGCGTGCCGCGACGCCGAGGCCCCAGCCGTAGCAGAGCGCCGACGCGAGCAGGTTCTGGAGGACGTAGGAGCTCAGCGCCATCCGCCCGACATCGGCGAGCCTGACCCCGACTGTGCCGACACGGGGGCGGCGGCAATAGAACTCGGCGACCAGCGCGAGCAAACCCAGCGAGACGAGCGGCGCGGTCCCGTACCGGGCAACCAGCAGGCCGGCATCGCCGCCGAGCATCCCCGTCGCGAGGTCGATGGGCAACGCGATCCCGAGCCCGAGGATCATCAGGCGGCGACGGAGCCCGGACCCGGCGGGTGCCAGGACCCCCGCCCGAAACAGCCTGGCGCCGAGCAGGAACAACGCGATCGACAGCGCGAAGATGAACACCGGCTCGATCCGGAATGCCACCGTGTTGTCGATCCGGAAGAGCACGAGGTCCCACCACGAGCCGTCCGCGTACGGGTTCGGGTCGAGCGGTGGGGGATCGGGGCGCGGAGGCTGGGCAGCGAATGCGAGGGCGCCGAGCGTGAGCAGCACCAGATGGATCACCGCGGCCCAGATCATCCAACGGCGCTGCGCGCGTTCGCTACTCGCCAGCACGAACGCGACCACCAGGCCGGTGACGGCGTACCCCATCAGCACGTCGAACTCGACGACGAGCAGGTAGTGCACGACGCCGTCCACGAACAGCAGCGCCGCCCGCCACGGGTACTTCCCGGGCCAGGGCCTGCCCGCACGGAGGGCGGAGCGCTGCTGGATGGCGAGCCCGATCCCGAACATCAGCGTGAGCAGGCCGAGGAACTTGCCCTGCGCGAGCTGCTGGAGCACCTTCTCGACCCACCCCCAGCCGCCCGCGGCGGCCGCGGTGCCGTTCAGGTAGCCGACCAGTCCCTCCGGATTGGTGAAGATCCAGATGTTGGTCGCCAACGTTCCGAGGATCGCGATGCCGCGCAGTACGTCGAGGCTGGGGTAGCGGGGAGTGGGCTCGGCCATGGCACCAAGGTGCCGGGAATCTGCGGTGAGGGGATCCGCCAAAGGGATGATCCGAAGGATGATTTCGAGCTTTCACGCCAGATCTTGCAGCGCTCTTTCCTGGGATAATGTCATAACGCAGCTTATCGGCGTTTAAGCCGAACACGGCGAAGTCGGTCGGCGAACCATCTAGGGCAAGCATCGAGGGTGGGGTGGGTCGGCTGTGATTCGATTCGAGGATGGTTGGCGAGGACCGGGCGACGTCGGCAGGACTGCAGAGCGAACGAACTCTGGGCTGGGTCGAACCAGCCGCGTGTGAACGACCGCGCGCAAGATCCGGGTTGCGGTTGCGCAGCCGACGACCGTGCTCGGCGACCTCTCTGGCAACGTTGCCGCACACGCGGCGGCGGTGAAGCGTGCTGCCGGGGCATCCGAGTGCTCGCCGTGTCGGGAGACGGAGTCGCCTTGGCCTACCTCAAGATGTCTCTCGGCCAGGAGGAGGCAAGACATTTCGACGCCGGTCACGCGCCGGCCTGTATCGAGGTGAGGGGCAGGCGGGTGGGCATCGGGGTGTGCAAGGACACGAGAATCGAGCATCACCTCGATCGCACCGCGGCCCTCGGCATCGATCTGTACGTCGCGGGTCTTGTCCATGCACCCGACGAGCTCGCTGAACTCGATACACGGGCGCAGCGGATCGCGACCGCATACGACCTACCGGTCGCGTTTGCAGGATTCGCCGGGCCGACGGGTGGTGGTTACGCCCAGACCTGCGGCGGCTCGGGAGTCTGGGATTCAACAGGAACCGTGGTGGTGCAGCTAGGACCCGAACCGGGAACGGTCGCATCGGTGGAGCTGTAGTCTCAACCGATTCTTCGTGGCACTGCATGCGGACCACGAATGGCAGCGCGGGACCGCCTGGCGGCGCCACGGCACCGCCAATGGGGAACGGTCGAAGGGGCGAGCGGGTCGACGATCTAGGCTCGTGGGCATGCAGCGCATCATCGGTATCGAGGTCGAGTACGGGATTTCCTCCCCGACGGAACCGACCGCGAACCCCATCCTGACCTCGACCCAGGCGGTACTGGCCTACGCGGCGGCGGCCGGTGTGCCGCGCGCCAAGCGCACCCGCTGGGACTACGAGGTGGAATCGCCGCTGCGCGACGCCCGCGGATTCGATCTGGGCCGCTTCAGCGGTCCGGCGCCGGTGATCGATGCCGACGAGGTCGGCGCGGCGAACATGATCCTCACCAACGGCGCCCGGCTGTACGTCGATCACGCGCACCCCGAGTACTCCGCACCCGAGTGCACCGATCCACTGGACGCCGTCATCTGGGACAAGGCGGGGGAGCGGGTCATGGAGGCTGCCGCCCGGCACGCGTCCAGTGTTCCCGGTGCCCCGCGGCTCCAGCTGTACAAGAACAACGTCGACGGCAAGGGCGCGTCCTACGGAACCCACGAGAACTACCTCTGCTCCAGGGAGACCCCGTTCTCGGCGATCATCGCCGGACTGACGCCGTTCTTCGCCTCCCGGCAGGTGATCTGCGGATCCGGGCGGGTCGGCGTCGGCCAGTCCGGCGACGAGTCCGGGTTCCAGCTGTCGCAGCGCGCGGACTACATCGAGGTCGAGGTCGGGCTCGAGACCACGCTCAAGCGCGGCATCATCAACACCCGCGACGAGCCGCACGCCGATGCCGACAAGTACCGGCGCCTGCACGTGATCATCGGCGATGCGAACCTCGCGGAGTGGTCCACCTACCTCAAGGTCGGCACCACCGCGCTGGTCCTGGACCTGATCGAGGCGGGCGTTGACCTGTCCGATCTGCAGCTCGCGCGCCCCGTCACCGCCGTGCACCTGATCAGTCACGATCCGACGCTGCGACAGACCGTCGCGCTCGCGGACGGGCGTGAGCTGACAGGTCTTGCGCTGCAGCGGATCTACCACGAGCGGTGCGCGGCGTTCGCCGAACGCCAGGGCAACGACGATCCGCGGGTGGCGGACCTGCTCGACAAGTGGGCCACCGTCCTCGACATGCTCGAGCGGGACCCGATGGAATGCGCACACCTGTTGGACTGGGTCGCGAAGCTCCGGCTGTTCGAGGGCTTCCGTCAGCGGGAGGGCCTGTCCTGGTCCGCACCCAAGCTGCACATGCTGGACCTGCAGTACTCGGACGTGCGCCTCGACAAGGGGCTGTACAACCGCCTGGTCGCGCGTGGCTCGATGGAACGGCTCGTCACCGAGCAGCAGGTGCTGGACGCGATCAGCAACCCGCCAACGGACACCAGGGCGTACTTCCGCGGCGAGTGCCTGCGCAGGTTCGGGGCCGACATCGCCGCGGCCAGTTGGGACTCCGTCATCTTCGACCTGGGCGGCGACTCCCTCGTCCGCATTCCCACCCTCGAGCCGTTGCGCGGCAGCAAGGCGCACGTCGGCAAACTGCTGGAGTCGGTGGATTCCGCCGCTGACCTGGTCGATCAGCTCACCAGCTGAGACGCGCGCACGCGACACGCTCGTCCACCACCTCAGGGTGCCTCGCACTCGGTAGGGTAGGGGTCCGTGCACGAGCGCACACTGGTTGTGCCGGTAATTGTGCAAGAGCTAAGAGGAGGTCGGCGGCTATGGCGCAGGAGCAGACCAAGCGCAGTGGCGGTGGCGACGACGACGATGCCCCGATCGGCGACGGTGCCGCGGGACAGGAACGTCGGGAGAAGCTCGCCGAGGACACCGACGACCTCCTCGACGAGATCGACGACGTTCTCGAGGAGAACGCCGAGGACTTCGTGCGCGCGTACGTGCAAAAGGGTGGCCAGTGACGGCGGATCATCAGCGGTCCGTGGCGGGGGGCGAGCGACTGCACTTCGGTTCACAGCTGTCCTCGTTCTCCGATCATCTCCGCAAGCATGCGCCGGAACTGTTGCCGGAGAACCGGATCGACCTCGGTCGTCAGCGCGCCGGAAGGGGTGGCTCGATGGATGCTGCGGACATCGCTCCGCACGGCACCACGATCGTCGCGTTGACCTTTGCCGGTGGCGTACTGATCGCCGGTGATCGCC
Organism: Rhodococcus sp. PvR099; assembly: GCF_017833315.1. NCBI lineage: Bacteria > Bacillati > Actinomycetota > Actinomycetes > Mycobacteriales > Nocardiaceae > Rhodococcus > Rhodococcus sp. PvR099. Next base: position 977,995 of record NZ_JAFIBV010000001.1, read on the forward strand.
GGGCGACAATGGGGAACCTGATCGCCAGCCGGGACGTGGAGAAGGTGTATGTCACCGACGACTACTCGGCTGCCGGGATCGCGGGCACCGCGGGCGTGGCGATCGAGTTGGTGCGGTTGTTCGCCGTCGAACTCGAGCACTACGAGAAGATCGAGGGCGTTCCGCTGACATTCGACGGTAAGGCCAACCGGCTCTCGTCGATGGTGCGCGGCAATCTCCCCGCGGCGATGCAGGGACTCGCGGTGGTGCCGCTGCTCATCGGCTTCGACCTGGACTCGGCCACGCCCGAGAAGGCCGGCCGGATCGTGTCCTACGACGTGGTCGGCGGACGCTACGAGGAGCGGGCCGGGTACCACGCGGTCGGTTCCGGATCGCTGTTCGCGAAGTCCGCCCTCAAGAAGCTGTTCGATCCGAGGGCGGACGAGGAGCACGCGCTGCGGGCCGCCATCGAATCCCTCTACGACGCCGCGGACGACGACTCGGCCACCGGCGGCCCCGACGTCAGCAGGGGCATCTACCCGACCGCCGTGGTGATCACCTCGGCGGGCGCCGTCACGGTTCCCCAGGAGCGGACGTCCGCGCTCGCCAAGGCGGTCATCACCGAGCGCACCGAGGAAGCGGGGGAGAACGCATGACATTGCCGTATTACGCCTCCGCCGAGCAGATCATGCGGGATCGCTCGGAGCTGGCTCGCAAGGGAATCGCCAGGGGCCGCAGCGTCATCGTGCTGACCTACGCGCAGGGCGTGCTGTTCGTCGCGGAGAACCCGTCGACCGCGCTGCACAAGGTGAGCGAGCTGTACGACCGGCTCGGGTTCGCCGCCGTTGGCAAGTACAACGAGTTCGAGAACCTGCGACGGGCGGGCATCGTGCACGCCGACATGCGCGGCTACTCGTACGACCGCCGCGACGTCACCGGCCGCTCGCTGGCGAATGCCTACGCACAGACGCTCGGCACCATCTTCACCGAGCAGCCGAAGCCGTACGAGGTGGAGATCTGCGTCGCCGAGGTGGGCCGCGTCGAGCAGCCGAAGCACGCGCAGCTCTACCGCATCACCTATGACGGATCGATCGTCGACGAGCAGCAGTTCGTGGTGATGGGCGGCGCGACCGAACCGATCAGCACCGCCCTCAAGGCGTCCTACCAGCCGGACCTCGAGCTGGGGCCCGCGGTCGAGGTCGCGGTGAACGCGCTGCGAGTCGGAACGGCGCTGCCGGGGAACGGCGAGGCCGAACCCCGCGCCATCGGGGTCGAGGCTCTGGAGGTCGCGGTCCTCGATCAGACCCGACCGCGGCGGGCTTTCAAGCGGATCACCGGCGCGGCGCTGGCCGGATTCCTGCCCGCCAACATGGTCGGTGGATCGGACTCGGCGAAGGAACCCGAGGCCACCCCCGAGAGCGGCGAGGGCACCGGGTCCGGCGAGAACGGGACCGACAAGGCCTGACCGGCTCTACCGGTACGTCACCGGTAGAGCCGTAACGCCAGCGGCCTACTGGTGAACCGGAAGCGGTTTCCCTTCCCGACCACCTCGCCGTCGGTGGCGAGCGAGATGGCCTCACCGTGTACCCGCACGTCCAGGTCGGCGACCATGGTGCGCTCGTACTCGGCCGAGCCGCCGAGGGTGCCGGTCGCGGCGGCCCACAACAGGCGGGTCCGCGACCAGGGCCGGTCGGCCCGCAGGGAACGGACGTCGAGTAGGCCGTTGTGCAGCTCCGGCCGCGACATCGGGACCTGATCGGACGGCGAGTAGCGACCGTTACCGACGAAGAGCATCCACACCGCGATCCGTCGGCCGTCCATGGACACCTCGAGGGGCTGCGCCTGCGCGAGGACCCGGACCATCGCGGCGGCGGCCGCGGGCCACTTGCCCACCCGGTGCTCCCAGCGTTCACGCAGCCGGACCGCGTCCGGGTAGCCACCGAGGCTCGCGGTGTTGACGAACATCATCGGGTCCTGCCCGTCCGCACTGACCTCCGCGACGTCCAGCCGTGTCGCCCGACCCTCCGCAACGGCCTCCCTGGTGGCCTCGATGTCCTCGACCCCGGTGTCCCTTGCGAAGTGGTTGAGGGTGCCACCGGGGAACACCGCAAACACGAGATCGTTCCGGATCGCGGCAGCCGCCGCGGCCACCACGGTGCCGTCGCCGCCGCACACGCCGAGCGCCCGCGGCCGCACCCTCGCGATCGCGTCGTCGAGCTGGGTTTCGAGATCGGTGTCCGGATCCGCCTCGACGAGCGTCGCCTCCGGCAGTAGCTCGGACAGCTCGGCGGCCGGATCGTCGTCGGCCGTCCCCGATCCGGGGTTGACGAGGACGAGCAAGCCGGCACCGTTCGGCATCTCGGGCGCCGCCACCGTCGGCCCAAGCGTGGCCGGTTCCTCGGTCCGCACGGCCCACCAGCGACGGGTCGAGAGGGCGATGCCCCCGCCGACGGCGGCACCCACGACCACATCGGACGGCCAGTGCACGCCGATGTGGACCCGTGAGTAGGCGACCGCGGCGGCCACCGGGGCGAGCAGCGCGGCAGTGGCGGGCGATTCGAGGGCAACGCCGGTCACGTAGGCGGCGGCGGACGCCGAGTGGCCGGACGGGAACGACGAGGAGGTCGGGACCCGCCGCGCCTGCCGGTGCTCGGCCACCCACCCCACGGGCGGGCGTCTGCGGGGGAGTATCGGTTTGAGCACGGCGTTCGTGAGCGCGCTCGCACCGCCGAGCGAGAGCAGACCGCGCACCGCCGCACGCCTGGGCCTGCCGCCGATCGTGAACAATGCGGCGCTGATCCCGAACCACAGCACGCCGTGATCGGCAGCTCGGCTGAGCGCCCTGAGGCCGCGGTCAGACGCGAGCGGCGCCATGGGCAGGACCCGCTCCGACGTGGTCATCCGTTCAGAGTAGACGGCGCGAAACGCCGCGGAGGTATGTATGCGGTGAGCCGGTCCAGGGGGCTCCCGGCGCTGTACTGTCAGAGTGTGGAGCGACGAATCATGGGCATTGAGACCGAGTTCGGTGTTACGTGCACCTTTCACGGCCACAGGAGGCTGAGCCCCGACGAGGTGGCCCGCTACCTGTTCCGTCGCGTGGTGTCCTGGGGCCGCAGCTCCAACGTCTTCCTTCGCAACGGCGCCCGCCTCTATCTCGACGTGGGATCGCACCCCGAGTACGCCACCGCAGAGTGCGACAGCCTGGCCCAGCTGGTCACCCACGACCGGGCGGGCGAGCGGGTGCTCGAGGATCTGCTGATCGACGCGGAGGAGCGGCTCGCCGAGGAGGGCATCGGCGGGGACATCTATCTGTTCAAGAACAACACCGATTCGGCGGGCAACTCGTACGGCTGCCACGAGAACTTCCTCGTGGTGCGGGCGGGCGAGTTCTCGCGGATCTCCGACGTGCTGCTGCCGTTCCTGGTCACCCGTCAGCTGATCTGCGGCGCGGGCAAGGTTCTGCAGACGCCCAAGGCGGCGACGTTCTGCCTCTCGCAGCGGGCGGAACACATCTGGGAGGGTGTCTCGTCGGCCACCACCCGCTCCCGGCCGATCATCAACACCCGCGACGAACCGCACGCGGACGCGGAGAAGTACCGGCGCCTGCACGTGATCGTCGGCGACTCGAACATGTCGGAGACCACCACCATGCTCAAGGTGGGCACGGCGGCGCTGGTGCTGGAGATGATCGAGGCCGGGGTCTCGTTCCGCGACTTCGCGCTCGACAATCCGATCCGGGCGATCCGCGAGGTCAGCCACGACATGACCGGTAAGCGCCCCGTCCGGCTGGCCGGGGGCCGTCAGGCCAGCGCGCTCGACATCCAGCGCGAGTACCACGCCCGCGCGGTGGAGCATCTCAAGACCAGGGCGCACGATCCGCAGGTCGACCAGGTGGTCGAGCTGTGGGGCCGCACCCTCGACGCCGTCGAGTCCCAGGACTTCGCGAAGGTCGACACCGAGATCGACTGGGTGATCAAGCGCAAGCTGTTCCAGCGCTACCAGGACAAGCACAACCTCGAACTGTCCGATCCGAAGATCGCCCAGCTCGACCTGGCGTACCACGACATCAAGCGCGGCCGCGGCGTCTTCGACCTGCTCCAGCGCAAGGGGCTGGCCAAGCGTGTCACCGAGGACGAGCAGATCGACGAGGCGGTCAACACACCGCCGCAGACGACCAGGGCCAAGCTGCGCGGCGAGTTCATCTCAGCCGCCCAGGATGCCGGCCGGGATTTCACCGTGGACTGGGTGCACCTCAAGCTCAACGACCAGGCGCAGCGGACGGTGCTGTGCAAGGACCCGTTCCGGTCGGTCGATGAGCGCGTCGAACGCCTCATCGCTTCGATGTGAGTGCCGGGCGGTCACCGTTCTGGCACTAGGCTGCTGAGCCGTGGCGATCACCAAAGTCGAGCGGTTGATGAACCTGGTCATCTGTCTGCTCTCAACCCGGCAGTTCCTGACCGCCGAGAAGATCCGGCACAGCGTGGCGGGCTACGACGAATCGGCCAGCTACGAGGCCTTCAGTCGGATGTTCGAGCGGGACAAGAACGAACTGCGCGATCTCGGGGTTCCGCTCGAGACCGGCCAGGCCTCCCGCTTCGGCACCGTTGAGGGCTACCGGATCAACCGGGACGCGTACGAGTTGCCGGACATCGATCTGAGCAGCGAGGAGGCCGCCGCCGTCGCGATCGCCGTGCAGCTGTGGGAGTCGCCGGAACTGAGCTCCGCCGCCCAGGGCGCGCTGCTGAAGCTGCGCGCGGCCGGTGTGGTGGTCGACCAGGATTCGGCGTCGGCGATCATCACCGCCCTGCCCGCCCGGTCGAGGGGGTCCGAGCCCGCGCTCGAGAAGCTGCTGGCCGCGGTCGACGCCGGACAGAGCGTGCGCTTCGAGCACCGATCGGCCCGCAACGAGCCGCTGCGCACCCGGACCGTGCAGCCGTGGGGTGTGGTGACCCACGCCGGCCGCTGGTACCTCGTCGGGCACGACACCGACCGGGACGCCACCCGCACGTTCCGGCTGTCCCGGATCGGCGACGACGTCACCGCGTTCGGGCCGGTGAACTCGGTGCACAAACCCGATGGCGTCGACCTGCGCCAGATCGTGGACCGGATCGTCGGATCGGGCGGGGTCACCGGCATCGCCACCGTGTGGGTCGCGGACGGTCGCGCTCAGGAACTGCGGCGGCTCGGCCGCGCGGGCTCGGAGCGGACCGTCCGGGGACGACCGGGCACGATGCTCGAGGTCCCGGTGCGGTCCTGGGACTGGGTGGCAAGGCTGATCGCAGGCTATGGGGAGGACGCGCTGGTGTTCGAGCCCGCGGAACTGAAGGAGGACGTCCTGGACAAGCTCCGATCGGCGCTGTCGACGTCCGGTGGCGACGGGCGGGCAGGCCGATGAGCCAGAAGCTCTCGTCCCGGCTCGCCCGGCTGCTGAACATGGTCCCGTACTTCATCGCCAATCCGGGGATGAGCGCCGCGGAGGCCGCCGCGGAACTGGGAGTCAGCACAGCCCAGCTGATGGACGACCTGAACCAGCTGTGGATGTGTGGGCTGCCCGGGTACGGACCCGGCGACCTCATCGACCTCTCGTTCTCCGAGGAGAGCATCGAGGTGACCTTCTCGGCAGGCATCGACCGGCCGCTGCGGCTGACCTCGACGGAGGCGACCGCACTCCTGGTGGCCCTGCGCTCGCTCGTGGAGATGCCGGGCACCGCGGACCCCTCGGCCGTGCAGGGTGCGATCGCCAAGATCGAATCGGCGGCGGGGGTCGCCGCCGGCGGATCCGTCACCGGCGTGGCAGACCAGCGCGAACAGGCGGAGGACCCGGTGGCCGCGACCGTGCGCTCCGCGGTACGCCGGGGCATGGCGCTGGAGCTGACCTACTTCTCCGCGTCGCGGGACGCGGTGTCGCAACGGGTCGTGGACCCGGTGCGCATCGTCCTCGTCGACAACCAGAGCTATCTACAGGCGTGGTGCCGGCAGGCCGGCGGCGTCCGGCTGTTCCGGTTCGACCGGATCGACGCGGCAACCGAGCTCGACGAGCCCGCCGCCGCGCCCGAGGCGGCACTCGAGGACGGCCATTCGATGGATCTGTTCCACGACGACCCGACGCTGCCGCAGGCCCGGCTGCTGATCGCGCCGGAGCACGCCTGGGTCATGGACTACTACCCGATGACAGACGTCATCGTGGCCCCGGACGGCTCGATCGAGGCGTCGATGCGATACGGCTCGCAGGACTGGATGACCCGGCTGATGGTGGGGTTCGGTCCCGGGGTGCGTGTGCTCGGGCCCGACGATCTGGCAGCGTCCGTGCGAAACCGTGCAGAGGCCGCCCTTGCCGCCTATGGTGAGGCCTCGACCGCTGACTGACCCGCACTCTCCGCGGGGGCCTGGCCGCTCTGGTCCGGTAGCATCGAATCATCTGATACCTGGAGGTAAAAATGGGAGCCATGAGCCCCTGGCACTGGGCCATTGTGGCGCTTGTCGTCGTCATCCTGTTCGGTTCGAAGAAGCTTCCCGACGCCGCGCGCGGCCTGGGTCGCTCGCTGCGGATCTTCAAGAGCGAGGTCAAGGAGATGCAGAACGACGGTGCCGCCACCGCCGCGCCGGCACCCGCCGCCCCGCCCGCCGAGCTGCCCTCCGCGGCACCGGTCGCCGATCCGACGCAGTCCGCGGCCACTCACACCGAGCCCCGGACTTCCTAGTCCCGATTCCGACGGTCCCGGGGCTGCGTCTCGCGCCCCGGGCCGACTGCTGACCAGAACCAGGGCCAACTGTGCGCATCCCATTCGACCCGCGGCGGAGCAAACGCAGGGTCAATCCAGACGGCAGCATGTCGCTGACCGATCACCTGTACGAGCTGCGGACCAGGTTGCTCCTGTCGATTCTCGCGGTGCTGATCACCACCGCGTTCGGCTTCTACTGGTACTCGCACGAGATCTTCGGCATCCAGAGCCTCGGTGACCTGATGCTTGGGCCCTACTGCTCGTTGCCGCAGGCGAACCGCGCCGAACTCACCAGCGACGGCGCCTGCCGACTGCTGGCGACCGGACCGTTCGAACAGTTCATGCTCCGGTTCAAGGTGGCGTTCACGGCGGGCATCGTGCTCGCCTGCCCGGTCTGGCTGTACCAGCTCTGGGCATTCATCACCCCAGGGCTGTACGCGAAGGAACGCCGGTACGCGATCGGGTTCGTCGCGGGCGGCGCGGCGCTGTTCGTCTCGGGCGCGGTCCTCGCCTACGTGGTGGTCTCGAAGGCGCTGCACTTCCTGCTCACCATCGGTGGCGACGTCCAGGTGACCGCGCTCAGCGGTTCCGAGTACTTCGGCTTCGTGATCAATCTGATCATCATCTTCGGTGTCAGCTTCGAGATCCCGCTGCTGATCGTGGCGCTCAACGCCGTCGGAGTGCTCAGCTACGACAGGCTCAAGGCCTGGCGCCGCGGCATCATCATGGGCCTGTTCTTGTTCGCCGCCATCGCGACCCCCGGCCAGGACCCGTTCTCGATGCTCGCGCTGGCGGCCGCGTTGACCGTCCTCGTCGAGTTCTCCATCCAGATCGCGCGAGTGAACGACAAGCGCAAGGCCCGCAAGCAGGAGGAGGGCTGGGGCGCTCTCGACGACGACGAGGCCTCGAGCATCTCCGGGGCGACGCCGCTCGACGACGCGTCGACGATCTCCGGTGCGACACCGCTCAAGGACCTCTCCGATACCCTCTGATACACCGGACCCGATGCACGGGCTGCCCTCACGACCTCCGTTCGCCGGCCGGTTCGATGGCAGCCCGTTCGTCGTTGGCGGTACCGGCCGTGTCGTTGGCTAACCTGGCTGTGTGGAACTCGAGACCTTCGCGGCGCAGCTGAGCTTTCCGCTCGATCCCTTCCAGAAGGAAGCCTGCCGGGCGCTGGAGGCGGGGCACGGGGTGCTGGTGTGCGCTCCGACGGGCGCGGGCAAGACGGTGATCGGCGAGTTCGCCGTGCACCTCGCCCTCACCTCGGGCCGAAAGTGCTTCTACACCACCCCCATCAAGGCGCTCAGCAACCAGAAGTACGCCGACCTGGTCGACCGGTACGGCAAGTCCTCTGTCGGCCTGCTCACCGGCGACCTGAGCATCAACCCCGAGGCGCCGGTGGTCGTGATGACCACCGAGGTGCTGCGCAACATGCTGTACGCGAACTCACCGGTGCTGCGCGGGCTCTCGCACGTGGTGATGGACGAGGTGCACTACCTGGCCGACCGGTTCCGCGGCGCCGTGTGGGAGGAGGTCATCCTGCACCTGCCCGAGGAGGTCCGTCTCGTGAGCCTCTCCGCGACCGTCAGCAACGCCGAGGAGTTCGGCGCCTGGATGGAGACCGTGCGCGGGGACACCGAGATCATCGTCGACGAGGTCCGGCCGGTGCCGCTGTGGCAGCACATCATGGTGGGACGGCGGCTCTTCGACCTGTTCGACACCGACGCGCAGAAGGCGGACAGCGGCGCCAAGCTGATCGTCGACCGCGAGCTGGTGCGGCACCTCAAGCAACGCCAGGCGCTGGACCGGGCCGACTCGTGGCAGCCGCGCGGACGCGGGCGCGGGGACCGGAGCGGCTCGAACGGCAACTTCCGGCCGCTGGCCCGTCCCGAGGTGATCGCCCGTCTCGACGAGGAGGGCCTGCTGCCCGCGATCACCTTCATCTTCAGCAGGGCGGGCTGCGACGCGGCGGTCGCCCAGTGCCTGCGGTCGCGGCTGAGGCTGACCACCGAGGAGCAGGTCGAGGCGATCACCACGATCATCGACAAGCACACCGGGGAGTTGCCGCGCGCCGACCTCGAGGTGCTCGGCTACTGGGAATGGCGGGAGGCCCTCGAACGGGGCATCGCGGCACACCATGCCGGGATGCTGCCAGCGTTCCGCCACACCGTCGAGGAGCTGTTCGTCAACGGGTTGGTCCGGGCCGTGTTCGCGACGGAGACGCTTGCGCTTGGCATCAACATGCCCGCCAGGACGGTCGTACTCGAACGTCTGGTCAAGTACAACGGCGAGACCCATGCCGAGCTCACCCCCGGCGAGTACACCCAACTCACCGGCAGGGCGGGCAGGCGCGGCATCGACATCGAGGGCCATGCCGTCGTGCTCTGGCAGCCCGGGATCGAGACCACCGAGGTGGCGGGACTGGCCTCCACCCGCACGTTCCCGCTGCGGAGTTCGTTCCGGCCTGCGTACAACATGTCGATCAACCTCATCGACCGGATGGGGGCGGCCGAGTCACGCTCGCTGCTGGAGCGGTCCTTCGCACAGTTCCAGGCGGATCGGTCGGTGGTCGGGATCGTCCGCACGATCGAACGCAACAGGGTCACCCTCGCGGAGCTCAGCGATCAGCTCGGCGGCGCCGACGGCGAGTTCTTCGAGTACGCCCAGCTGCGGGAGCGAGTGCGCGCACGCGAACGGCAGCTGGAGAAGCAGGGCCGCACGGATCGCAGGCAGGACGCGGTGAGCTCCCTGACGGCCCTCCGGCGCGGCGACGTCATCGCGATCCCGGTGGGACGGCGGTCCGGGCTGGCCGTGGTGCTCGAGACCGATACCGATCCGAACGACCCTCGTCCGCTGGTGCTCACCGAGGACAAGTGGGCTGGGCGGATCTCCGCGGCCGACTTCCCGGCACCCGCAAAGTCGCTGGGCAGCATGCGGTTGCCCCGCCACGTCGACCACCGAACCGCGCGCAGCAGACGGGATCTCGCCTCGGCATTGCGCAGCACCGGGATCGTGCCGCCGGGCCGGTACAGCAAGCGGAAGTCGCCGGCGGCCAGCGACCGCGAGCTGGCGACGCTCCGGCGGGCGCTGCGTTCGCACCCGTGTCACAGCGCGCCGGATCGAGAGCAGCTGAGCCGGATCGGCGAGCGGTACAACTCGCTGGCCCGCGAGACGGAGACGCTGCGGCAGAAGGTCGCGGCGACGACGAACTCGTTGGCCCGGACCTTCGACCGCATCGTCGCGCTGCTGGCCGAACGCGAGTACATCGAGCAGGAGGGACACGGGATCACCGAGAACGGGCAGCGGCTGAGCCGGATCTACTCCGAGAGCGACCTGCTCGTCGCGGAATGCCTGCGGGGCGGCCTGTGGAAGGGACTCGGACCGGCCGAGCTGGCGGGGGTGGTGTCGACGATGGTCTACGAGTCGCGGCAGGACGGCGACACCGGTGACCGCGGACCGACCGGACCGTCACGGCACGCGCTCACCCGGACGTTGCAGGTGTGGAGCGAGATTCGCGCGGACGAGGTTCGGCACAAGCTGCCGCTCACCAGGGAACCGGACTTCGGATTCGTCTCGGCGATCTACAAGTGGGCAAGAGGGGAGCCGTTGGTGGACGCGCTGCTCGCCGCGGGCGATCGCGGGCAGGCCCTCTCCGCAGGCGATTTCGTCCGGTGGTGCAGGCAGGTGATCGATCTCCTCGACCAGGTGCAGTCGACCTCGCCGGACCGGGAGGTGCGCGCCGCCGCGACCAAGGCGGTGCACGCCATCCGGCGGGGCGTGGTGGCGATCGACGCTGCCTGAGCGAGTCGAACGTGATCGCGTTCGACGGCTTCTGCGACCGCCACGCCGTTTGACCTCGGGGTGTCGAGCCGAGGGGGACTACGGTGTACCTCAACACAACCTTCAGGGGAGGCAACGATGAGTGGCCCGGTCGGACCCAGCCAGCCAGACGAGCGCGGGGCGTCAAGCGAGGACCAGCCCGGTGCCGGTGAGCAGTCACCCGCCGAAACCGAGGCGCCCGAAGCCAACCCGCAGGAGGCAGTAGGCGAACCGTCACAGCCGGGGGGTGAGCACACGCCGCAGCACGGCGGCGACCAGACGCAGCAGTTCCAGTGGCCGCAACAGGCCGGTGCGGAACCCACGCAGGCGTATCCGTCTGCGCAGCAGCCGTATCCGGGACAGCAGTACCAGCCGCAGCAGTACCCGGGTCAGCCGCAATACCCGGCGCAGCCCGCGACCGACCCGCAGCAGTGGAGCCAGCAGGCCTGGGGCGCACAGCAGCCCGGACAGCCACAGACCGGCGCCCAGCCGCAGTACCCCGCTTACTCCGCGCCGCAGCAGCCGTATCCCGGTCAGCCGCAATACCAGCCGCAGCCATACCCGGGTCAGCAGCAATACCCGGCGCAGCCCGCGACCGACCAGCAGCAGTGGAGCCAGCAGGCCTGGGGCGCACAGCAGCCCGGACAGCCACAGACCGGCGCCCAGCCGCAGTTCCAGGCGTACAACGCGCAGCAGCAACAGCAGTACCCCGGCCAGCCCGGTCAGTATCAGCAGGGTGGATACCAGCCCGGCCAGCCGCAGTGGGGCGCACCGGTCGCCGGGCAGCCGGGAGGCGGTTCGTCGAAGGCTCCGCTGTGGATCGCCCTCGGCGTCGGCGCCGTGGTGGTGCTCGGCGCCATCGCCGTGATCGCCGGGATGGCGTTCGTCGGCGGTGACACGTTGGACCGGGCGGCGGCCGAGCGCGGCGTCGAGCAGGTGCTCACGGGCTCCTACGGCATCAAGGACGTCGACAACGTGAGCTGCCCCGCCGACCAGAAGGTCGAGAAGGATGAGAGTTTCACCTGCGAGCTGACCGTCGACGGCGAGCCACAGCAGGTGACCGTGACCTTCACCGACGACTCCGGCACCTACGAGGTCAGCAGGCCGACCAGCAAGTAGGTCTTCCCGGGCCGTCCGATCCGACCGTCCACCCGTCCGCCCGACCAGGGCGTCGGGTGGACGGTCGGATTCGTTTTCCGCCACGGTGTCTCGCGTGTTGACGGATTCGGGTGCAGCGTCGCCAATTCTTTGAGAAGGTTCATTGACAATGGCTTTCCGAGGCCTGCGGCCGGCGCCGTCGTGGTCGCGCGTGACACCTGGAGGAAATGTGACGAATGCTCAACCACCCGACATGAAGTTGCAGCGCACAAGCCGCGACATGGCCGTGGTGCCTGGCGCCCTGGCCAGGTGGCTCGCCACCAAGCTCCCCGAGGGCGCCGAGCCCACCGTCACCCTTCATTCCGGGATCGACGCCAACGGGATGTCCTCCGAGACCCTCGTTTTCGACGCGGCATGGTGGGAGGACGGCGAGCAGCGCACCGCCGAGTATGTGGCCCGCGTCGTGCCGTCGGCGGAGGACTTCCCGGTCCTCGAGACCTACGCATTGCAGCACCAGTTCGACACGATGCGGATCGTCGGCGAGCTGAGTGACGTCCCGGTACCCCGCGTGGGTTTCATGGAGCCGTCGGGTGAGGTGCTGGGGATGCCGTTCTTCCTCATGGACCGTCTCACCGGAGTCGTCCCACCCGACGTGATGCCGTACAACTTCGGCGGCAACTGGCTTTTCGACGCATCGCCTGCGGACCAGCGGCGCCTGCAGGACAGCACCGTCAAGGCGCTCGCGGGATTGCACGCGATCCCGGCGGCGGACGAGGCGTTTGCCTTCCTCGACCCGAAGCAGGCAGGCGCCACCGCGTTGCAGCGCAATCTCGCCCGCACCCGCGCCTGGTACGAGTTCGCGGTCCGTGACCTCGAGCGCTCACCGCTGATCGAGCGCGCCCTGACGTGGCTAGAGTCCACCCTGCCGGAGACCACCGAGTCCGTGCTTGTCTGGGGCGATGCCCGCCTCGGCAACGTGATGTACGTCGACTTCGAGCCGGTCGGAGTCCTCGACTGGGAGATGGCGAGCATCGGCCCGCGCGAGCTGGACCTGTCCTGGCTGATCTTCGCCCACCGGGTCTTCGAGTCGATGACTACTACCTTCGGCCTCCCTGGCATGCCGGACTTCATGCGCGAGGAGGACGTCGTGGCCGAGTACGCCGACCTGACCGGCACCCCGATCGGCGACCTGCTCTGGTATCACGTCCACAGCGCGGTCAACTGGGGCGTCCTGTTCATGCGTACCGGGGCGCGATCCATCCACTTCGGGGAGATCGAGCGCCCCGAGGACATCGAGTCGCTGATGCATCACCGATCGCTGTTCGAGAGCCTTCTCGGCGGCCTGGACGAGGTGGCCCCGTGACCGAGCAACTGAACGAACTCGGCTACTACGCGGTGACCCGGCACCCGGCGGACGCCCGGGTGGTCTTCTCGGAGGCCCGCGCGGCGGAGGAGCTCGGGCTGGGCTCCTGTCACGTCGGAGAGCGGTTCACCGTGAAGGACGCAGCGGTCCTGTCCGGTGCGTTGGCGGGCTGCACGAGCACCCTGGGCATCGGCCCGTCGACCAACCCTCACACCAGGCACCCAACCGTCACGGCCACCGTGGGGTCGACCATGCACGCGCTGACCGAGGGGCGCTTCTCCCTGGCGTTCGGCCGAGGCATGGGCGCCTATTGGAAGGCCGTCGGTCTTCCCGTGCTGACCGAGGCGCGGCTGCGTGATTACACCGACATCCTGCGGCGCCTGTGGGACGGGGAGACGATCCTGAACCACGATGGCCCGGCCGGGAAGTGGCCGATGTTGCGCCATGCGAACGGGCTGGCGGACGCGCCACCCATCGGCTTCGTGGCGGTCGGCCCCAAGACGATGGAGCTCGCCGGTGAGATCGGTGACTTCGTGGTGCTCCACACGTTCTTCTCCGACGAGGCGACGGTCGCGTCCGTCGAGGCCGTGCGTCGCGGCGCCGAGCGCGCGGGCAAGGACCCCGACAGCGTCCGCATCTGGGCCTGCCTGGCGACGGTCGGCGACAACCTGCCGGAGGAGGACCGCCTGCGCCGAAGGGCCGGGCGGCTGGTGACCTACCTGCAGGCCTATCCGGATGTGCTGATCCGCGCCAACGGCTGGGACCCTGCCGTGTGGGAGCGGATTCGCCAGACCGAGCTCTACATGCACGCGGCCGCCGTAGGGCCCATCGACGCCAGCGCATCGGTCGAGACGCTGGAGCAGCTCGCCGCGATGATGCCCGACGAATGGCTGAATTCGGCAGCCTCGGGTTCGCCCGAGGCCTGCGCGAAGACCATCGCCCGGCAGTACGACCTGGGCGTGCACTCGGTCATCATGCACGGGGCGACCCCGCAGGAGCTCGCGCCGGTCGTGGCGGCCTACCGCGCCGATCGACCGACGCTGCGCCGGGCCGTCGACGCGAATCCGGGAAGGTTCGCGTGAGCGGCCGCCGGTAAACTGTGCGCAGGACCGGGGGCGTCGCCCCCGGTCCTGCGCGTACCCCTCACGTAGGACGGACCAAGATTGTCAACAACGTCGACAGTGGGCGCGGCGCGCATGTCGAGGACCTGCGGGTCATGACGAGCGAGTCCCCGCAGGCAGCCCGCGCCCTCGAGCAGTGGCTGGTGGCCGTCCCGACCCCGGTCACGACATCGGCCGCCGGCACGCGTCTGAACAAGCGCGGCCTCGAGACCAGGGCACGGCTGCTCGAGGTGGCCATCCGCTGCCTGGCAGAGGGGGGCAGCGAGCCGGTCTCGGCGAACCGCGTCGCCAAGGAAGCGGGCGTGACCTGGGGCACGGTGCAGCACCAGTTCGGTGACCTCGACGGCCTGTGGGTCGCGGTGATCACCGAGATCCATGCCCGCAGTTGGGCCGAGATCCCGGGTCCGTGGCCCGCCCTGAGCGGTTCGCTGCGCGAGCGGGTCGAGGGCGCCATCGACTCCGTCTGGATCTACCTCGACACGCCCGAGGGACGGGCGCTCACCGCGCTGCGGACGTGGCTGCCGCCGCGACGCTCGGACATCGTGACCGAATACCCGAGGACGGCAGCGGCATTCGCCGCCCGCGAGCACGACTGGATCCAGGGCTTCGACTACCTGATGGACGGTCTCGACCTGGACCCGGTCAAGCTGGACCAGGTGCGGTGCCTGCTACCCGCGGCCGTGCGGGGCCTGAGCAACGAGCGCCAACTCGGCTTCACCTCGGACCTCGATGTCGCCCGTCGGACGCTTGCCGAAGCGCTCGTGGCCTTCCTGATCTGAGCCACCACCGACCTAGAGCGTGTCTGACAAAGCGTGGATCCATGCGATTGCGGCGTGGATGAGGACGGCAGCTCGGTAGACGATCGCGTGTTTGTCGTATCGGGTGACGAGGCCGCGCCATTGCTTCGTTTGGCAGAACCGGCGTTCGATCACATTGCGGTTCTTGTAATCGTGGACGTCGAGCCCGACCGGTCTGCCGCCGCGTGAGCCGCGGCGTTTGCGATGCCCCTGCTGGTCTTTGGGCTCGGGGATGACGGCCTTGATGCCGCGCTCGCGCAGGTGCTGTCGGATCGCGCGCCCTCGACCATCGACCGCGCATCCGAGAACTTCCGGCCCGGGCGTCCCGTCGGTTTCGGGAGCATCCCCTCGATCAACGACCCTGGGCATCCGAGAGCAACTGAAAACGCGACACGGGACCAGAGTTCCAGCCAGAACGCTCAACCTGTGCCAGACCCGCCCTAGCCGCACCCGGCCAATGGCTTCGGGTCAGGTCCGCTTGCGGCTCGCGATCTCGTCAGAGAGCTGCTGCACATGGGCGGGGTCCGCGTTCCGGGCAAGGGCGACGTAGTGGTCCATGACGGCCGGCCGGTAGCGCACGGGCAACGTCTGTCGTGGGGCGAGTCGGGTGAGCTCGGTGATCGTGAGGCTTTCGTCTGCGATACCGCGGAACGAGATGCCGTCGGCGGTCTCCACATCGAACATCAGGACCACGCGTGGATTGCTGTTGACCTCCCGCCAGTCGACGAGAACGCCGAGCGCAAGCGCCCCCGTACGCAGTTCCGCATTGCGCTTGCGTGCATCACTGCTCATGAGCGGGTTCGGGGCGACGCCCGGGAAGTCGGGCCCGACGCCGAGCGATTCCCGACTCAGGTCGGGCCTGAGCTGTTCCATCAGATCGTTGAGCTTCTTCTCCGAACCGAACATCTTCGAACCGAACATCTTCGAACCGAACATCCTGCCGAGCATCCTGCCGAACATCCTGACCCCTCCCTCACACCGGTGCCGGAATCTCGGCCTGGCGCTTCGCCCTCACCGCGACTGTACGTCGCCGGCCATTCCCTTCCTGCCCGGGCGTCCCGTCGGTTTCGGGAGCACGAGCATCCCGTCGATCAACGGCCACTGGGCATCCGAGAGCAACTGAAAACGCGACACGGGACCAGAGTTCCAACCAGAACGCTCAACCTTTGTCAGACGCGCCCTAGCCGCCATACCCGTTCCGTGGGGCGGCCATCGCCTTCGTCAGGCGGCCGATCGACGCCCCGATCGCCAGTTCGTCAGCGAGCGCCGCGAGCCGCTCCGCGTCCACGGGAGCGGCAGGCAACGGGTCCGGCCGCGACATCTCGACCGCCGCATCGGTGGCCACCCGCACCACCGGCAGCGCGGCATCGAGATAGTCCGAGGCCGCGGTGAGCCTGGCCCGGATCCCCTTGGCCAGACCGGACTTCGGATCGTCGACCGCCGCGCGAAGCGCCTCGACCGACCCGTATTCGAGCAGCAGCGAGGAGGCGGTCTTCTCGCCCACTCCCTTGACGCCCGGCAACCCGTCGGAGGGGTCGCCGCGCAGGAGGGCCAACTCCGCGTAGCCGATGCCCGGTCGATCCGCGGGCACACCGTACTTCTCGGCCACCTCGAGCGGACCGAAGAGTTCGGCCTTCGACAGTCCGCGCCCGACGTACAGCACCCGCACCGGCACCGGCTCGTCGGCGACGACCTGCAGCAGGTCCCGATCGCCGCTCACCACGACGACCGTGTCGGCGCGTTCGCGGGCGGCAAGGGTGCCCAGCACGTCGTCCGCCTCGAAGCCCTCGGCACCGGCGGTGGCGATACCGGCCGCGGCCAGCACGTCGAGGATCATGTCGACCTGCGGCGTCAGCGTGTCCGGCACCTCCTCGACGTCGGGACCCACCTCGGTCTCGACCGCGACGCGATGGGTCTTGTACGAGGGCACCGCGTCGACCCGGAACTGCGGGCGCCAGTCCAGATCCAGGCACACCGCCAGCCGCTCGGGCTGATGCCTGGTGATCAGTGAGGCGACCATGTCGGTGAATCCGCGGACCGCGTTGACCGGTCGCCCGTCGCGGGAGGTGAACGATTCGGGGAGTGCGTAGTACGCGCGGAACCACAGGCTCGCGCCATCGAGCAGGAGCAGGGGGCCAGTCATGGCCCTCATCCTGCCAAACCGAACTAACCTGAGTGGCATGAGTTCCCACGGCGGTTCCGCGAGCACCTCATCCGACAGTCCAGAAACGCAGGCGCCCGCGCGCTTCCCGACCGCGATCTACGCGGAACGCCTGCGCCGGGCCGCCGAACTCACCGCGGCGGCGGGGCTCGACGCCCTGCTCATCACCCCTGGGCCTGATCTGCGGTACCTGCTCGGTTCGCGGGCGGATTCCTTCGAGCGGCTCACCTGCCTCGTCATCCCCGCCGACGGATCCACTGCCTCCGTGGTGGTTCCGCGGCTGGAGTTGGCGGCGCTCGGCGATTCGGCGACCGCGGAACTGGGTCTGACGGTGCGGGACTGGGTGGACGGTGTCGACCCGTACGCCTTGGTCGCGTCGGGGTTGCCCTCGCCGGCACGGACGGCGGTCGCCGACGCGATGCCCGCGCTGCACGTCATCCCGCTGACCTCGGCCTTCGGCGCACCGCCGGTTCTGGCCACGGACGTGCTCCGCGAGCTCCGGATGATCAAGGACCCGGCCGAGATCGATGCGCTGCGGCGCGCGGGTGCGGCCATCGACCGGGTGCATGCCCGGATGGCGGAGTGGCTGCGTCCCGGTCGCACCGAGGCAGAGGTGGCCGCGGACATCGACGCCGCGATCATCGAGGAGGGCCACACCGCGGCGGAGTTCATCATCGTCGGGTCCGGTCCACACGGGGCGGACCCCCACCACGAGGTCTCGGATCGGACGATCCAGGCGGGGGACGTGGTCGTCGTCGACATCGGCGGCCCGGTCGCGCCCGGCTACAACTCCGATTCGACCCGCACCTACTGCCTCGGTGAGCCCAGTGCGGAGGTGGCCGCCCAGTTCGCGGTGCTGGAGCGGGCGCAGCGGGCCGCCGTGGACGCGGTTCGCCCCGGCGTCACGGCAGAGTCCGTGGACGCCGCTGCCCGCGACGTGCTGGCCGCGGAGGGCCTCGCGGACGCGTTCGTGCACCGCACCGGCCATGGCATCGGCCTGTCGGTCCACGAGGAGCCGTACATCGTGGCGGGCAATCGCATCGAGCTCGCCGAGGGCATGGCCTTCAGCATCGAACCGGGCATCTACTTCCGCGGCGCCTGGGGCGCGCGGATCGAGGACATCGTGGTGGTCACGGCGGACGGCTGCGAGCCGATGAACTCCCGTCCGCACGGACTGACGGTGCTCGGGGGCTGACGGCGCACGTCAGAGGCCGAGCGCGGTGACGGCGTTGCCGTGCAGGCCCGCGTGCTGGCGGGAGTAGATCGCGATCATCCGCTGGTCGGTGTGTCCGCTCTGGGTCATGATCTGTTCGGCGCTCGCGTCGTTGCGTACCGCCTGGGTCACGAATCCGGCCCGGAGGCTGTGCCCGCCGAGCAGGGCAACGAACTCCTCGGCGTACCCGGCCCCGACGGCGCGGCGCTTGATCATCGACGCGATCGCCTGCCCGGACAGGGCTTTGGTGCCCACGCCACCGGTACGGTGCACGGGCCGGAACAACGGCCGGACCTCGGACTCACGGCGCCCGAGTGCGCCGCGGCAACGATGCGTGAGGGGTTCGGGGTCTGGCTCGGCGAGCAACGCACTGACCGCGGGTTTGCCGTCCCGGTCCCACGCGTCCAGCACTTCTCGCCACCGCCAGTAGGCGCATACAGGGCAGGTGATCTCGGCAGAGCCGTAGGGCAGTGTGACCGTACGTCCCGCCGCGGCTTGATCGGTCTTCGACCGGCGGATCGTCACGTACAGTCCGTCCGCCCTGTGCGGGACGACGTCGCCGACCGCGAGCCCCGACAGCTCCGATCGCCGCATCGCGCCGGTCAATCCGAGTAGCAGCAGCGCAGTGTCCCGCCGCTCGGCAGCCCGGTCGGCCCACGAGCCGTGTGCGGACTGGGCACGCATGGACTCGACGATGCTGCGGATGTCGGCGGTGAGCAGCGGCTCGCGCCGAACCGGCGGCGTGGCCCGGGTACGGGCGATACCTCGCAGGATCTCGCGCACGGTGGGGGACTGCCCCGGCTTGGGATGGCCGGCGAGCGAATGGACCTTGTTGATCGAGGCGACCCAGCGCGTCATTGTCGACGACGCGTAGGCGGGTCGGCCGTCCGGCCGTACCTCCGAGGACTTCTCGGTCAGGAACCAGCCCACCAGGTCGGGAGAGGCGGGCAGCGGATCCCGGCCGACGCGCTTGCACCAGCGGATGAAGCTGGTCCAGTCACTCAGTTGCGCGGCGCGTGTGTTTGGGGAGACGGATTCGACGCGCAGGCGATGCATGGCCGCGGCGGCGTCGACCGGGACCGCGAGTGCTCCGGCCGACGAGTCGCCAGCGGTGAGGGATTCGAGTTCGGCCGACACGACTCAGGACGATACGTGGCCGAACCGACAGTTCGCGGCCGGCAGGACCATCCAGGGCGTGCATCTCGGCCAACCGTCACATGACGTAACGAAACCGGGGTGTCGGCGCCCGGAATGCGCTCCGGACGCCGACACTCGCGGGGCATCTTCGTTGCCACTGCGGCACTCCGCCGCAAGTCCTCGCACGTCCCGTCCCATCGTCGGCAGCCCACTTTTCCGAATCCGTTTCGCCGACGGTTCGGCGCACAATTCCGACCCGAAATCCTCTCAGCTAGTAACTCACGATAAGTGGGGATTATGACGATCAAGATTCATCATTTCATTACATGCCTTGTTACGTAACCTGATACGTTACGTAACTATAAGACGGATCGGCAACGAACAGGGGAGTGCACGTGAACACCGAGGACGAGAAGGACGCGGAAACCGCCGAGGAACCGAAGGTGCGCCCAGGCCGGCCCCGGCAGTACGCCAGCGACGCAGACCGCGTCAGGGCCTTCCGCTCGCGCCGGAAGGCCCGCGAGCAGCAGGGCGAACTCGACGCGCTCGCGAACGCGACGCCGAGCGAGGTGGTCGGGGTCCTCGAACGGACACTCGAGGACCTCCGAACCGTCACCGCCAATTCGATCGAGCAGTTCAATGTGTTCGCCCGGCAGATCACCGCCGCCGTGGACAAGCTCAGCGACCCCGACGCGCTCGACGTTGCACTGCACCGCGCCACTGTCGAACTCGCCCAGACGAAGGCGAAGTACGAGACGGACCTGGCCGAGCTGCGGACACGGCACGAGGCCGCGGTGGAGGATCGGGTGAACGCAGAGGCCACCGTCGACGCGGTCGATGCCGAGCTCTCCTCCGCGGTAGAGAATCACCGGCTCGAACTCGAACGACTGTCCACGGACCACCAGGCCGAGCTCCGGAATCTGGAGCAGACGCATGCCGGGGCGCTGCGAGCCGCGACCGAGCGGGTGGCGGCCGTCGAGGCGGATCGCGACACCCGCCTGTCTGCCGCGGAGTCCGACCTCGACGATCTGCGCGGTAGGTTCCGCGAGGCGCAGTCCCAGGCGGAGGCGGCCGAACGAAGGGCCGCGGCCGCCGAACAGTCCGCGGCCGTATCGGAGCAACGTGCCGAGCAGGCAGGCGTGGCGGCCGAACAACGCCTCGAGCAGGTCGTCGCCTCGGCGGAGCAACGGATCGCCGACATGCGCGCCGCGGGCGAGCTCGCTGCGAACACTGCCGCGGCAACGATCGCGCGGCTCGAGAAGTCCGTCGACCACGAACGGTCGGCGGCCTCGTCCGCCCGTGAACGCGCCGACACTCTCAGGGACGACCTCGAGCGGGCCCGCCTCGACACCGGCGAGGCGCGTACCGCCGAGGCCGCACTGCGGGAGAAGTTGGAGGAGCTACGGCCCCGCACTCTCGAAGGTGAGCCGGCAGAGACCGCGACCACGTGACGTTATCGAGGACTGCCCGACCCCGGCGATTCCTTGACAGGCCCCGGCCGCATGGAACCATGGTGAATGGGTATTCGCGACACGCACCGCGACCACAGGAGCGCCGTCATGACTGTTTCCTCACCGACAAGACAGGGTTTCGGATCGATCCGCGCGGGCGGACTGAACTGGGATTCCTTCCCGCTGAGACTGTTCGCCAAGGGGAACTCACTGTTCTGGGATCCGGCGAACATCGACTTCCGGCGCGACGCCCAGGACTGGCGTGAGCTCAACAGCGAACAGCAGCGCAGCGCGACCTACCTGTGCACCCAGTTCATCGCGGGTGAGGAGGCCGTCACCGAGGACATCCAGCCGTTCATGAAGGCGATGTCCGCGGAGGGGCGGCTCGGCGACGAGATGTACCTGACGCAGTTCTGCTTCGAGGAGGCCAAGCACACCGCCGTCTTTCGGCTGTGGATGGACGCGGTCGGCCTCACCGGCGATCTGCATCCCTTCGTCGCGGAGAACCCCTACTACCGCACCCTCTTCTACGAGGAACTCCCCGGCGCTCTCGGCGTGCTCGAGACCGACCCGAGTCCGGCCAACCAGGTGCGCGCCAGCGTCACCTACAACCACGTGATCGAAGGCAGCCTCGCCTTGACGGGCTATTTCGCCTGGCAGAAGGTGTGCACCAAGGAGGGGATCCTGCCCGGGATGCAGGAGCTGATCCGCCGGATCGGCGTCGACGAGCGCAGGCACATGGCGTGGGGCACCTTCACCTGTCGGCGTCACGTCGCCGCCGACGACTCGAACTGGGACGTGGTTCAGCAGCGGATGACCGAGCTGATGCCGCTCGCCCTCGGCATGATCGACTGGGTCAACAAGCAGTTCGAGGTCCAGCCGTTCGGGCTCGACGAGCAGGAGTTCATCGACTATGCGGCCGACCGGGCGCAGCGCAGGCTGGTCGCCATCGAGTCTGCCCGCGGCCGCCCGCTCGAGGAGATCGATGTCGACTACTCGCCGGAGGCTCTCGAGGACCAGTTCGGCAGGGAGGACGCGGCCGTGTTCGTCGAGGCCAGCGAATGAGCTCGGCTAGACGATGAAGGTCCCGGTCGACGGACTGTTCGAACAGATCGGGGCGCTGCCCAGGTTGATCGATCCGAACGCGGTCGCGATCACCTCGCCGTGCCCGGTGTAGACCGTCTTGGACAGGTACGGGTACGCGCCCTCGAGGTTCACGATTCCGCTCTGGCCGGTGGTCGTGTTCACCCACGCGACGGTGACCTGTCCGGCCGCGGGGATCGGCGGGGCGGCAGGGAAGGACTGGAACCTGATCTCGCCGGGCGCGATCCCCGGTTCTGGCCCCGACTGCCCGGTCGCCGCGGTGAGCGACATCAGGCTGCCCTGATTGGGACAGCCGATGGTCAGCACGGGCAGACCGAACGGGTGGGGTGGCAGGGCGGTGGCCGGCCCGGCCACCAGTCCGCCGATGAGGGCTGCGGCGGCCGCGGGGGCAGCCAGCGTGAGGATCATTCGAGTCGTGCGTAGAGCGCGCATTGCTGCTCCCTGGGTCCGAATGTCATTGCCGGACCGGTCGCGGCGGGGCACACGGCCGGTCCCCGACGAGCAATGTATGACCTGGATCACATTAGCCGCCCCCGGCGGGACGCGTCGAGCAGCGATGCTCAGCGGCCGAGCAGTGTGCCCAGGCCCATGACCCGCTGCACCGCGATCTCCACGACGACCCGGGTCGGGTTCTCCCTCGGCTGGCGGTACCGGGCGGCGTAACGGGAGACCGCGTCCGCGACCGCCTCGGGGTCGGACCGCACGGTCGCGGGCCCCTCCAGGGTCAGCCACCGCGGGCCCTCGATCTGGGTGACGGCGGCGTACCCGCGGCGTTCGGCGTTGATCGCCTTCTGCGAGCCGCCGTTCGTGATCACCCTGGCGAGCCCGCTCTCCGGATCCCAGGTGAACCCGACCGCCACCACATGCGGGGTGCCGTCCAGGCGCAGCGTCGAGAGGGTGGCCAGGTGCCGATCGGTGAGGAAGGCGAGCGCCTCGGCGGACAGATCTGCTGGGTTGAAGGGGGTGCGGGCCATGTGCCGACCGTAGTCCAGCACACTTGACGGTATGAGTGTCGGATCAGTCGTCATCCTCGGGGGCCGCAGCGAGATCGGTCTCGAACTGGCCACCAGACTCGCCCCCGGGCGGACCGTCGTCCTGGCCGCGAGGCGAAGCGGGGACCTCGAAGACGAACGCCGGGCGGTGCTGGCCGCCGGAGCCACCTCGGTCGAGACCGTCGAGTTCGACGCCGACCGCCTCGCCGACCACGCCCGGGTGCTGTCGGAGATCGTCGAGCTCGGCCCGATCGACGTGGTGGTGCTCGCCTTCGGCATTCTCGGCGACCAGGCCCGCGCCGAGACGGACGCCCAGCACGCGGTGAACGTCATCCACACCGACTTCGTCGCGCAGGTCGGCGTGCTCACGCACCTCGCGCAGCTGCTGCGTGCGCAGGGATCGGGGCGGATCGTCGTGTTCTCCTCGATCGCGGGCGCCCGGGTGCGGCGCGCGAACTACGTGTACGGCTCGGCCAAGGCCGGGCTCGACGGCTTCGCGAGCGGGCTCGGTGACGCCCTCGCGGGCAGCGGCGTGAGTCTGCTGCTGGTCCGTCCCGGCTTCGTCATCGGCAAGATGACCGAGGGGATGAGCCCGGCACCGATGTCGAGCACCCCGGGGCAGGTCGCGGATGCGGTGGTCAAGGCGCTGAGCCGGGGCCGCGAGCGCGTGTGGATCCCCGGCATGCTGCGCCTGGCCATCTTCGTGATGCGGCTGGTGCCACAACGTATCTGGCGACGGATGCCGCGATGACCGAGCTGCTGACCGTCGTCGGCATCGGTGCGGACGGATGGTCCGGGCTGTCCCCGAACGCGCAGCGCGCGATCACCGACGCAGAGGTGCTGATGGGGTCGCCGCGCCAGTTGGACCTGGTTCCGGACGGCGACGACGGATCGGACGCAGTGCGGGTGTCCTGGCCGTCGCCTCTCGTGCCCGCGCTGGCCGGCCTGCTCGCCGAACACGAGGGCAGGCGGGTGTGCGTGCTCGCCAGCGGCGACCCGATGTTCCACGGCATCGGGGTGACCCTCACGAACCTCGTCGGTCCCGAACGGATGCGGGTGATCGCGCACCCCTCCTCCGCCTCGTTGGCCTGCGCCCGGCTCGGCTGGGCGCTGCACGAGACCCCTGTCGTGAGCCTGGTGAACCGGCCCGTCGAGGTCATCACCCCGGAACTGGCCGACCATCGGCGGTTCCTGGTTCTCAGTCGCGACGCGGGCACCCCGACGGCGCTGGCCGCGCTGCTCCGCGAGAACGGCTACGGCGGTAGTGAACTCGCCGTGCTCGAGCAGCTCGGCGGCGATCGCGAGCAGATCGTGCGGGGCCGGGCGGATGGCTGGGATCATCCGACCGGCGACCCCCTCAACGTCGTCGCGGTCCGCTGCGTGCGGGGCGTCGCGACACCGCGACTGACCCGCGTGCCCGGCCTCCCCGACGAGGCCTACGAGTCCGACGGCCAGCTCACCAAGCAGGAGATCCGGGCCCTGACCCTGTCCGCACTCGCCCCGGCCCCCGGCGAGCTGCTGTGGGACGTCGGCGGCGGAGCGGGCAGCATCGGAATCGAGTGGATGCGTGCCGACGCCGGCTGCCGTGCAATCGGTTTCGAGCGCGATCCCGATCGCGCGGCCCGGATCGCGACCAACGCCCGACGGCTCGGCGTGCCCGGGCTCGAGATCCGCGGCTCCGCACCCGACGCACTCGCAGGTGCGCCGACCCCGGACGCGATCTTCCTCGGTGGCGGCGTCACCGCGCCCGGGGTGTTCGAGACCTGTTGGGACCGACTGCCGCCCGGCGGCCGGATGGTGGTAAACGCGGTGACCGCGGAATCCGAGACCCTCGTACTGCGTTGGCACGGGCTGCACGGCGGCACGCTGCGCAAGTTCCAGGTCTATCGGGCCGGGCCGCTCGGCGGGTTCACCGCATGGCGGCCGCAGCTGCCCGTTGCCCAGTGGATCGCGACAAAGGAGGAATCAACCCAGTGACCGTCCATTTCATCGGAGCGGGCCCCGGCGCCGCCGACCTCATCACGGTGCGAGGCCAGCGGATCATCGGCCGGAGCCCCGTGTGCCTGTACGCGGGCAGCCTGGTCCCCGCCGAACTCCTCGCGATGTGCCCCGAGGGCGCGGAGATCGTCGACACCGCGCGCCTGAGCCTCGACGAGATCACCGACCGCCTCATCGCCGCCGACCGGGCCGGGCTGGACGTGGCGCGGTTGCACTCAGGCGACCCGTCCATCTACAGCGCGGTCGCCGAACAGGCGCGCCGCCTCGACGCGGCGGGCGTCGGCTACGAGATCGTGCCCGGGGTACCGGCATTCACCGCCGCCGCGGCGGCGCTGGGGCGCGAACTGACCGTCCCTGGGGTGTCCCAGTCGATCGTCCTCACCCGGGTCTCGACGCTGTCCACCGCCATGCCGCCGGGCGAGGACCTGGCGACCCTCGGGGCGAGCGGGGCCACGCTGGTCATCCACCTGGCCGCGCACCGCATCGATCAGGTCGCCGAGGAGTTGCGCGCCCCCTATGGCGAAGACTGCCCGGTCGCGGTCGTCGCATTCGCCAGCCGACCGGACGAGATCATCCTGCGGGGGACGGTCGACTCGATCGCCGCCCAGGTACACGCGGCCGGGGTGACCAAGACCGCCGTGATCATCGTCGGCCGGGTGCTGAGCGCCGAGGGATTCCCGGACAGCTACCTGTACTCGGCCTCGCGGCGTCGAACCGACCACTGATGGCGCCGACGGTGCGCGTGCTGATCCTCGGCGGGACCTCCGAGGCCCGATCCCTGGCGGCCCGGCTGTCGGAGGCGGCGGACGTCGAGGTCGTCTCGTCGCTCGCCGGGCGGGTCCGCGATCCGAGGCTCCCCGAGGGCGAGGTGCGGATCGGCGGTTTCGGGGGAGCGACGGGCCTGCGGGACTGGCTTCGCGACAACGGCATCCGTGCCGTGCTCGACGCCACCCACCCGTTCGCGGCCCGCATCTCGAGCAACGCCGCCGCAGCCACGACCGAGGCGGGACTCCCGTTCGCCGTGGTGCAACGGCCACCGTGGTCGGCCCGCCCGGGGGACAGCTGGCTGGAGGTGGACTCGCTCGAGGCTGCCGCGGCCGCGCTGCCGGAGCTGGGCCGCCGGGTATTCCTCACCATCGGCAGGCAGGGCGTGGACCGATTCGCCACGGTGGCCGCCGACTTCCTGGTCCGAGCGATCGATCCGCCGGAAGGCCCGACACCGGCCCGGATGACGCTCCTGCTCGACCGGGGTCCCTTCGACGTCGGCCGTGAGTCCGCGCTGATGCGAGAGCACCGCATCGACGTGCTGGTCTCCAAGAACAGCGGGGGCGACCTGACAGTCGCGAAACTCACGGCGGCGCGCGAGCTCGGCATCCCGGTCCTGATGGTGCGTCGGCCGCCGAATCCGCTCGGCGTCACAGTGTTCGACGGCGTCGACGAGGCGGAGCTCTGGCTACTCGCGGTCGCCGGCTGACTCGTCCTCGGCGGGAACCTCGACCGCCTTGTCCGCCACCGCCCGCGCCAACGCGTCCAGATGCTTTTTGGTCCCCTCGGTGTCGCGATCGACCAGCCACCGCAGCACCAGTCCGTCCAGGGTCGCGAGACCGAAACGAGCGATCGCGGAAACAGGTTCGGACCACGCGGTTCCGGTTGCCCGCGCACATTCGTCCATGAAGGCCGCGACCTCGGCCGTCATGTGCTCCCGTTGGGCAACGGCGATCGCGCCCGCCCGGGGGAAACCGGCCGCGCGATGGCGGAGTGACTGGGTCATGATCTCGTACGTCAGCAGTCGACGCTCCGGGTTGGCCTCGATCACCGGCCAGCCCCACTCGAGCCCGGTTCGGATCAGCGCGTACAGGCCTTCTCGGCCACGTAGCTCCCAGTCGGCGAGGGTGTCGAACGTGATTCGGGCGGAGCCACTGAGCTCGAGGACGAGTTGCTCGGCCATCGCGACCACGAGCTCTTCCTTGTTCTCGAAGCAGTACTGGACCATGCCGATCGACACGCCCGTGTGCGCGGCGACCGCCCTGATGGTGACGGCGTCCATGCCGCCACGTTTGGCCAGTTCCAGCGCGCTCATCACCAAGGTGGCGCGCCGCTCATCCCCAGTGAGCCTACTTCCCATTCAGCGATCCTAGCGCTTGACAGGCACTCTGTTGGACAATTGTCCAACAGAGCGCCGCGTGTCGTCCGTTTGTCTGGGATCCCAACCGCGTCAACCGGGTTCGGCGCCGCAATCGCGTCGCCTCAGATGGCCATCAGCGCCGCGTTGACCACGACGGCCTGGGTGAACAGCGTCCAGTCGTTGATGATGTGCGCGCCGGCCGAAACCCACAGATTCTTCGTGCGGATGTAGGCCAGGGTCAGCACCACCCGGGCCCCGCCGATGATGATGAACGCCTGGGCGAAGTTCCAGTCGTAGGTCGGCAGGTGGGCGGCCGCGAACCAGGCCGAACTGAGCAGCCAGGCCAGGACGATCGCGGTCTTGCGGGAGACCTTTGCCTTGGCGAACAGGAAGTACAGCACCGCGAGGAACGGCAGGATGGTGAAGACCTCCTCACCGACCAACTGGAACCCGGTGCCCACGTAGAACGCGACGGTGTCGAGCGTGCTGCCCTTGCCCGCCTCGTCGATCGCCTCGTTGGAGGACACACCGAAGAGGGACGAGACGATGAACGCCAACGCGAATGTGACGACCAGATTGAGAAGGGCGAACCCGATCATCGTCAGGACGTCGCGGCCGCGCACTCTGCGGAACAGCGCCCGCCAGTGCTCTCGCGTCACGGTCGCCAGCACGACCAGCGGGATGCCGACGAACAAAATCCGCGGAATCAGAGCCACC
The DNA here is from genome assembly GCF_017833315.1 of Rhodococcus sp. PvR099. NCBI lineage: Bacteria > Bacillati > Actinomycetota > Actinomycetes > Mycobacteriales > Nocardiaceae > Rhodococcus > Rhodococcus sp. PvR099. Next base: position 1,005,795 of record NZ_JAFIBV010000001.1, read on the forward strand.
ACGTTGTTGGGCTGCGGGATGAGTACCAGTGCGGCGAAGCCCACCACCACGGAGGCCCACACCAAGAGCCACTGCCGGATCGACAGCGCCGTGGGGACACCGTTGTAGAACGGGAAATCGGCGTCGTCGCGACGCTCGATCAGTCGGCCGAACCGCTCGGTCGGCGGCATCGACTCGTGGGCAGGCTGCACGTGTGCGTTCGAAGAACTCATTCGCTACTTATCGGATCTCAGGCCGGGTAGCGGCGAGGCGTGAACACCATCGTGCCCTCGGCGCCCTTGACCACGGTGGTCAGCGAGGAGCCGATGATCAGCAGGCAGCGCATGTCGATCTCGGACGGGTCGAGCTCACCGAGGGTGACGATCCGAACGCTCTCCTGCGGACCCGCGACGTCACGGCCGATGATGACCGGAGTCGCGGGATCGCGATGCTCGAGCAGCAGGTCCCGCATCGCGCCCACCTGCCAGGTGCGCGAGCGCGAGGCCGGGTTGTACACGGCTATCGCCATGTCCGCCGCGGCCACCGCGGAGATCCGCTTGGCGACGATGTCCCACGGCTTGAGCCGATCGGAGAGCGAGATCACCGCGTAGTCGTGACCGAGCGGGGCACCGACGCGGCTCGCGACGGCGTTGGCCGCGGTCATGCCGGGCAGCACCCGGACCGGGACGCCGGACCACTGGTCCTCGGCGGCCATCTCGATCACCGCGGCGGCCATCGCGAACACGCCGGGGTCACCGGAGGACACCACGACCACCCGCGCTCCGCGCTTGGCCAGGTCCAACGCCATTGCCGCACGCTCGGATTCGACCTTGTTGTCGCTCGCGTGCCGGTTCTGGCCGTCGATCACGGGCACCCGGTTGACATAGGTGGTGTACCCGACGACGTCGGTCGCGCGAGCCAGCTCCGCGCGCACCTCGGGGGTGGTCCATGCCTCGTCGCCTGGCCCGAGCCCGACCACGGTGACGTAACCCGTCGACGGACCTGTCGCCGCGGCCCGATCCGCCGCGGCCCCGTTGTTCGACGGACTCGGCACCAGTGCGATCGAGAAGTAGGGCACCTGCGACTCGTCCACGTCGGCGGCCGCGATCACCCGCTGTTTGGGGGTGCTGGCCCGTTCGACGTAGCTCGCCTCGGCGAGCCGGCCGGAATCGGTGAGCGCCTGCCGCACGGCGGGAAAGGTGCGGCCGAGCTTGAGGATCGCGGCCGAATCGGTCTGCCGCAACCTCCTGGTCAGCTCCTCGACGGGAAGGGTTCCCGGCAGCACGGTGAGGATCTCGTCGCGCTCGACGAGGGGAGTGCCGAGCGCGGCGGAGGCCGCGCTGATCGAGGTGACGCCCGGGATCACCTCCGCCTCGAACCGGTCCTGCAACCGCTTGTGCATGTGCATGTACGAGCTGTAGAAGAGTGGGTCGCCCGCCGCCAGCAGCGCCACCGTCCGACCCGACTCGAGATGCTTCGCCAACCGCTCCGCGGCCACCGCGTAGAACTCGTCGATCGCGCCCTGGTAGCCGCCGGGGTGATCGACCGTCTCGGTGGTGACCGGGTAGACCAGGTGTTCCTCGATCTGGCCGTCCCGCATGTAGGGCTGCGCGACGGCGCGCGAGATGCTGCGGCCGTGCCTGGCGCTGTGGAACGCGATGACGTCGGCCTCGGCGATGATCCGGGCCGCCTTCACCGTCACCAGCTCCGGATCGCCCGGGCCGAGCCCGATGCCCCAGAGCTTGCCGGGGGTGACGTGATCCACCATCACTCCACCTCGCTGGCGATGGCGTTGAGCGCGGCCGCGGTGATCGCGCTGCCGCCGCGGCGGCCACGGACGACCAGGTACTCGGAGCCGCCGCGGGCGATCAGCTCGTCCTTGGACTCGGCGGCGCCGATGAATCCCACCGGTCCACCCACGATCGCGGCCGGGCGCGGTGCGCCCTGATCGATCATGTCGAGCAGGTGGAACAGCGCGGTCGGGGCGTTGCCGATCGCGACAACCGCGCCGTCCAGCTTGTCGCCCCACAGCTCGAGCGCGGCGGCGGATCGGGTGTTGCCCAGCTGCTCGGCGATCACGGGGACCCGGGGATCTGCCAGGGCGCACAGCACCTCGTTGTTCGCGGGCAGCCGCTTGCGGGTGACCCCCGCGGCGACCATGGTCGCGTCACACAGGATCGGTGCGCCGGCCCGCAGCGCGGCACGGGCGGACTCGACGACGCCGGGGGTGAACGCGATGTCGTCGACCAGGTCGACCTGTCCCGACGCGTGGATCATCCGCACCACCACCTGCGATACGTCCGCCGGGAACCGGCCCAGGTCAGCTTCGGCCCTGATGGTGGCGAAGGACTGACGGTAGATCTCGGCGCCGTCGCGGATGTAGTCGGTCATGCGCCACACGATATGGGGTCAGCGCGGCCGTCGGTCCACCCGGTAGCCGTCGCCGGTGGCCACCACGTCGGCTACCTCCCCGCGGGGCCTGCCGCATTTGCGGTCGCAGCCCACCCAGTGCTGCCTGCCCTCCACCGGCAGCTCCCCGGCCGCCACCGCCGCACCGAGGTCGCCGCGGACATCGGCAAGGGACTTGGCGCAGCCGGGGCTTCCCGTGCAGGCACTGACCTGCAGCCAGGGCGAGGCGGCGTCGAAGATCAGGCCCATCGGCGCGAGCACCCGCACGACCTGCTCCGCGGTCCATTCGTCGAGGTCGCACAGCAGCACCGATCGCCATGGCGTCACGACAAGGGGCTTGCCGACCGCGGCCAGGAACTCTGCGGTGCGCGCGGGGATCGCTCCCAGTGCGAGGCCGGCGGCCAGGGTGACGCCACCGTCGCCGTGATCGAGCCAGCCGATCGGTCCGGCCCCGTCACCTGTCACGTCGACGGGCTCCACCGTGGCCCGCAGGCCGAGACCGGCGAGGATCCGCTCGGGACCGCCGTCGATCTCGTGCAGCCGCCACTGCTCCCCCCGGATCTCCAGCAGGTGTCGGGCGGCCTCGAGCAGCACCGACACCCCGTCGGCCGCGGGGATCCGGGCGCCGGAGTCGCGGCCGGCCAGGACCAGGGTCACCTCGTCGGCGCCGACGGCATGTAGCCCGAGGTCCGCGGACAGCCCCGAGACGTCGCCACGGCCGTCGTCGAGGGAGAACATCACCCGTCCCGGCAGCTGCGCCAGCACCGGGTCGGCGCAGAGGCCGCGGTCGAGTTCGCGCACCCAGTCGCGCACGTCGACCAGCCCACCGATCCGCCCGGACAGGGGACTGGCGAGGATGTTTCGCACCCGTTCGTGGGTGGCCGAGGGCAGCAGGCCGATCTCGGCCAGCCGCTCGGCGAACCGGTCGGGGTCGGTGACCGCGCGCAGCTGCACATTGCCGCGCGAGGTCAGCTCCAGCTCACCTGCCGCGAGTTCGCGGGACGCCTCGGCCAGCGCCTGCAGCTGACCGGGTTCGAGGAAACCGCCGGGCAGCCGCACCCGGGCCAGCGCGCCGTCCGCCGCCTGGTGTACCTGGAGGGCTCCGGGGCAGGCGTCGGGGCGGGAACGGTCGGGGGTGTTCGGTTCAGCGGACATCGTCTCCAAGGTTACGTCCCTGCACCGGTAGCATCAGCGGCGCTTGCGGCAGCTCGAGAGGAAACCGGTGGGAATCCGGTGCGGTCGCGCCACTGTCACCCGACCGCCTGCCCGCGGGCACCGGGGAGCCAGACCCTCCGCCGCTGCCGTTCCGAACCGATGGGGCGCGAAAACCCCGAGGAGGCCTCACCGTGATCCTGCTGCTGTCGACGTCCGACACCGACCTGCTCAGCGCCCGTGCCAGCGGCGCGGAGTACCGCTGGGCGAACCCGTCCCGGCTCCTGGTGGACGACCTGCCCGGTCTGCTCGAGGGGGTCGAGCTGGTGGTCGTGCGCATCCTCGGTGGCCGCCGCGCCTGGGAGGACGGGCTCGACGCCGTCCTCGCCGCAGGCCTGCCGACGGTGGTGCTCGGCGGCGAGCTCGCCCCGGATGCCGAGCTGATGGAGCACTCGACGGTGCCGGGCGGCGTGTCCGCCGAGGCGCATTCGTACCTGGCCGAGGGCGGCCCGCAGAACCTGCTCCAGTTGCACCATTTCCTCACCGACACCGTGCTGCTCACCGGGTACGGATTCGAGCCGCCGGTGCACACCCCCACCTGGGGTCACCTGGAGCGGGGCGCGGTCGCGGAGATCGACGGCCCCACCATCGCGGTGCTCTACTACCGCGCCCAGCACCTGGCAGGCAACACCGAGTACGTCGAGGCGCTGTGCCGCGCGATCGAGGGCGCAGGCGCCAACGCGCTGCCCCTCTTCTGCGCCTCGCTGCGCACGGCCGAGCCGGAGCTGCTGACGACACTCGGCACCGTCGACGCGATGGTCGTGACCGTCCTCGCGGCGGGCGGCACCAAGCCCGCGGGCGCATCGGCGGGGGAGGACGACGAGGCCTGGGATGTCACCGAACTTGCCGCGCTCGACGTGCCCATCCTGCAGGGCCTGTGCCTGACCAGCAGCCGCGAGGCCTGGGAGTCCAATGACGACGGCCTCTCGCCGATGGACGTGGCGACGCAGGTCGCGGTGCCCGAGTTCGACGGCCGGCTGATCACGGTTCCCTTCTCGTTCAAGGAGATCGACGCCGACGGCCTCACCGCGTATGTGCCCGACCCCGAGCGGGCGGCCCGGGTCGCCGGCATCGCGGTGCGGCACGCCCGGCTGCGGCACATCCCCCTCGCGGAGAAGCGGATCGCGCTGATGCTCTCCGCCTATCCCACCAAGCACGCCCGTATCGGCAACGCCGTCGGCCTGGACACCCCGGCCAGCGCGATCGCGCTGCTCACCGAGATGCGCGCTGCCGGATACGACCTCGGGCCGCTCGACGGAGACGACGCGCTGCCCGGTCTGGCGGCAGGCGACGGCGACGCCCTGATCCATGCGCTCATCGCGGCGGGCGGGCAGGACCCGGACTGGCTGACGGAGGAGCAGCTCGAGGGCAACCCGATCCGCATCTCCGCGGCGCGGTACCGGCGGTGGTTCGCCACGCTGCCGCAGGACCTGCGCGAAGGCGTCGAGAAGCACTGGGGCGCTGCGCCGGGCGAGCTGTACGTGGACCGGTCGTCCGACCCCGACGGCGAGATCGTCATCGCCGCGATGCCGGTCGGCAACGTGGTCCTGATGGTGCAGCCGCCCCGCGGCTTCGGCGAGAATCCCGTGGCCATCTATCACGATCCGGATCTGCCGCCGAGCCATCACTACCTCGCCGCCTACCGTTGGCTGGCCGCCCGTCAGGACGAGGGCGGCTTCGGCGCGGACGCGGTGGTACACCTGGGCAAGCACGGGAACCTGGAGTGGCTGCCCGGCAAGACGCTCGGCATGTCCGCGTCCTGCGGCACCGACGCCGCGCTCGGCGAGCTGCCGCTGATCTACCCGTTCCTGGTGAACGATCCGGGCGAGGGCACCCAGGCCAAGCGCCGCGCCCACGCGACCCTGGTCGACCACCTGATCCCACCGATGGCCCGCGCCGAGAGCTACGGCGACATCTCGCGCCTCGAGCAGCTGCTCGACGAGCACTCCAACATCTCGGCGCTCGACCCGGCGAAGCTGCCCGCGATCCGCCAGCAGATCTGGACGCTGATGCGTGCGGCGAAGATGGACCACGACCTGGGCCTCGCGGAGCGCCCGGACGAGGACGTCTTCGACGACATGCTGCTGCACGTCGACGGCTGGCTGTGCGAGATCAAGGACGTGCAGATCCGCGACGGGCTGCACATCCTCGGCAAGGCACCCGAGGGCGACGCGGAGGTCGAGCTGGTGCTCGCGATCCTGCGGGCCCGGCAGATGTGGGGCGGCGAACGCACCGTCCCCGGCCTGCGCGAGGCGCTGGGGCTCAGCGAGGACGGCGACGAGGTCCGTACCCGGGTCGACGCCATCGAGGAGATCGCGCACCGGCTGGTAGCGGACCTGCAGGCCGCTGACTGGGCCCCGGCCGCCGCGGCACGGATCGGCGCCGACCACGGCGAACAGGTGGTGGCCGTACTGGAGTTCGCGGCGGCGGAGGTGGTGCCTCGGCTGCGGCAGACCGCAGGCGAGATCGCCCAGGTGCTGCGCGCGCTCGACGGCCGGTTCATCGCCGCCGGGCCGAGCGGGTCGCCGCTGCGCGGTCTGGTCAACGTGCTGCCCACCGGCCGCAACTTCTACTCGGTGGATCCGAAGGCGGTGCCGTCGCGGCTGGCATGGGAGACCGGTCAGGCGATGGCCGAGTCGCTGCTTGCCCGCTACCTGGCCGATCACGGCGAGTACCCGCGCTCCGTCGGGCTGTCCGTCTGGGGCACCTCCGCGATGCGCACCTCCGGCGACGACATCGCGGAAGTCTTTGCCCTGCTGGGTGTCCGGCCGGTCTGGGACGAGGCGTCGCGCCGCGTCACCAGCCTGGAGGTCATCTCGCTGGAGGAGCTGGGCAGGCCCCGCGTGGACGTGACCGTCCGGATCAGCGGCTTTTTCCGGGATGCCTTCCCGCACGTGCTGGCGCTGCTCGACGACGCGGTCCGGATGGTCGCTGCCGTGGACGAGCCCGCCGAGAGCAACTACATCCGCGCCCATGCGCAGGCGGACCTGGCCGAGCACGGCGACGACCGCCGGGCCACCACCCGCATCTTCGGGTCCAAGCCTGGCACCTACGGCGCGGGCCTGCTGCAGCTGATCGACTCGAAGAGCTGGCGCAACGATGCCGACCTCGCCGAGGTGTACACGACCTGGGGCGGTTACGCGTACGGCCGTGGCCTCGACGGCGCGCCGGCCTCCGACGACATGCGCACCGCCTACCGGCGAATCGCGGTGGCGGCGAAGAACACCGACACCCGCGAGCACGACATCGCCGACTCCGACGACTACTTCCAGTACCACGGCGGCATGGTCGCCACCGTCCGCGCGCTGACCGGGAAGTCGCCGGAGGCCTACATCGGTGACAGCACCCGCCCCGAGGCCGTCCGCACCCGCACGCTGTCGGAGGAGACCGCCCGGGTGTTCCGCGCGCGGGTGGTCAACCCGCGCTGGCTCGAGGCGATGCGCAGGCACGGCTACAAGGGCGCCTTCGAGATGGCCGCGACCGTCGACTACCTGTTCGGGTACGACGCCACGACCAACGTCGTCGCGGACTGGATGTACGAGAAGCTTGCCGAGACCTACGTGCTGGACGAGCAGAATCGCAAGTTCATGACCGAGTCCAATCCCTGGGCCCTGCACGGGATCGCGGAGCGGCTGCTCGAGGCCGCCGAGCGCGACATGTGGGAGCAGCCGGAGCAGCAGACGCTGGACGGGCTGCGACAGGTCTACCTGGAGACCGAAGGTGAGCTCGAGGGGGAGTAGTCGGGCCGGTTGCCCCTAGGCTGATGCCCATGAGCCCCACGCTGAGCGAGATCGGTGCCGCCAAGTACGTCCTGCTGACCACCTTCCGCAAGGACGGCTCGGCGGTCCCGACCCCGCTGTGGGCGGCGCTCGACGGCGACCGCCTGCTGCTGTGGACGGTCACCGACTCCTGGAAGGTCAAGCGGATCCGTCGGAACCCGCAGGTGACGGTCGCGCCCTGCGACGTGCGCGGCAATCAAAAGGGTGACGCGATCGAGGCGACCGCGGTGGTGCTGGACGACGCCGGGACGGAGCACGCCCGCGAGGTCATCACCCGCAAGTACGGGATCCTCGGCTGGCTCACGGTCAAGGGCAGCCTGCTGCGCCGCGGTAAGACCGGCACAATCGGCCTGGCCGTCACCACACCCTGATCGCCGGTCGACACAAGAAGGACGAGGCCCGCACCGGCGATTCGCCGGTGCGGGCCTCGGACTTCTGAGGTGATCGGTCAGCTACCGAAGGATGAGCCACCCAGATCTGCGCTGCCGAACTGGCTGAGATCGGGGAGTCCGGGGATCGGGATGATCGGGTTGAGCGAGTTGAACCGGAGCGTCACCTTCGCCTCCTCGCCTGCGGCGGCGAGCTTTTCGCTGCCACCGGAGGGGACCAGGAAGGACCCGCCGCCGCCACCGGCGCCCGCGGCGCCGCCGCCACCACCGAAGTAGCCGGCGCCGCCGGCACCGCCGGAGTCGGCACCCGCGCCACCGTCACCGAGCACGCCTGCCGCGCCGGACGGAGATCCGGTGCCGCCCGCACCGCCCGCGGTCGCGGTGCCTGCCTTGCCGCCCGCGGCACCCGCCGCGGAGACGCCTGCATTGCCGCCTGCCCCGAGGCTTCCCGCACCCCCGCCGGGAGCGACGAGCGTGCGGGAGCGCAGGCCCTTCTCCCGGTCCTGCTTGATCGACTCGGTGGCGGTTCCGGAGAAGCCGCCACCGGAACCGCCACCCTCACCGACGAGGATGTACAGCTTCGATCCCGGGGTAACGGGGAGGTCCGCGGTGACACGACCGCCGAGCCCGCCTGCGCCGACCCCGCCCTTGCCTGCCTCACCGATCGCGGTCACCGTCACCGAGGTCACGCCGGCGGGGATGTCGAGGACATGCTCGCCTTCGACGTTGACCATGCAGTTGACGAGAATCCCCGACTGCGCGCATCCCACGATCTTGTCGCCGGCGGCGGCAACGCCGGTACCGCCGGTGACCGCGGCCGCGACGGCTGCCGTCATACCCACCGTCGCGGCCAGTCCCACGGTTCGCCGCATCCCCATCGAGCCCGCCGCCCACACACGCCCTTGCATCAACAAACCTCGCAGAGTCCTAATCGATCCGGGGCGATCGCCACCGGCGCTGGAAGCATGCCATGTTCCCGGACGCGAGGTGGGCACATTGACGCAGCGAACTGGACGCTGGGTTTACACCCCGCGTCAGGACGCGGAGCTACCCACGCTTCCCGAGCCGCCGGAGCTGCCCGCGCTGCCGGAGTCGGAGCTTCCCGCGCTGCCGGAGCCGCTGCCGCTGTCGGAGCTGCCACTGGCGCCCACATAGGACGAGTCGAACTCGACGACGACCCGCGCGACGGAAGCGCCTGCCGGGGCGAGCGCGGTGCTGCCACCGGCCGGGACCAGGAAGGATCCGCCGCCGCCGTTCAACCCGCCACCACCACCGAAGTAGCCGCCGCCACCGCCCGAGCCGACCAGACCGCCCGCGCCACCGGTGCCGAACGCACCGTCGGTGCCGCCGATGCCGGCCGTGCCCCCCGCGGTATCGGTACCGGCTTGTCCGCCTCCGGCGCCGGGCGCCGCGGCGCCCGCGTCACCGCCCACACCCGCGCCGCCGCCACCGCCACCGGGCGCAACCAGCAGGCGTGAGTTCATGCCGGCGGTCCAGCTGCCCTCGGCAGATTCCGTTGCGACCGCGGCGAACCCGCCGCCCGGGTTCAATCCCGACCCGCCGCCGTTGCCCACCATGATGTAGAGCCGCTGCCCTGGCGTCACGGGGAGGTCGGCGGTGACCACGCCGCCGCGTCCACCCCGAAATCCGCCACCGTTGGCACCGTTCGCGGTCACCTTCACCGAGGTGATGCCTGCCGGCACATCGACGAAGTACTCGTGGGGGCCGTAGCTGTCATAGGAGCACGTGGTGTGCCCGATCTCGGTGGCACAGAAGACGGTCGCGGATGCCCCGCCCGCGCTGATCAGGCCCGCCGACGCGCACGCCGCGGTAAGCCCCATTGCCGCGGCAACCTTCACCGCACGGTGCCCCCACACCGAACCCTGTCGAACCCGACCCATCATCGATTGCTCCTCCGAGATCACGCCGATTCGGTGGCGGTCGCCACCGGCGGGGGGAAGCATGGCACGAGATTTCGCGCCGCATATCGAGAATGGGTGAGATGATTCCGCGGGCGCCTGAAAGTCAGTCGTCGTTGAAGCCGCGCAGCCTATTGAGCTCGCGCCGTTCATGTTTGGTGGGTCGACCGGATCCACGATCCCGGCGCGGCAGGGCGATCAGTTCCTCACGCGGCGGCGGAGGAGGTGTCCTGTCGATCACGCACAGCGCGGCCTCGGGCGCCCCGACCCGCTTGCGGATGAGCCTGGCCACCACGACTATCCGTTCGGTGCCCGCGACGCGGACCCGCACCTCGTCGTCCATCTGCACCGGCTGCGCGGGTTTGGCCGACACCCCGTTCACCCGCACGTGGCCTGCCCGGCACGCGGCGGCCGCGGCGGAGCGCGTCTTGAACAGGCGCACGGACCACGCCCAGCTGTCCACCCGCACGCTGGTGGCTTCCCCGCTCGACATGCCGTCCAGGGTACCGAGCGGACCGTTCAGCCCCGATTCGCTCCGTCGCCCGCAGGCCCGACCGCCAGCCGGACGGGCGGCAGGTAGTCCGAGACCGGGGTCCGGTGCCACCACACGCCGCTGTCTCGGCGCTCCCGCCGGGTGCTGAACCGGTAGCGGAACAGGCGCGCCCGCACGAAGGTGGGCGGCGACTCCGCAAACGGGTTGTGCCGGATCAGCGCCAGCGTCGCGGCGTCGTTCTGGAGCAGTTTCTCGGCGAACGCGACGAACCACCCCCTGGCGTAGCCGGGCGAGATCGCGGCGAACCACATCAGCCAGTCGAGGCGCAGGTGGTACGGAGCGAACTGGCGGGGCCGCCGCCGGAGGTCTCCCGGCTTGCCCTTGAACTCGTACTCCCGCCAGACCGCGTCGGGGGTGAGGTGCGCGGCCTCGGTGCCCTCCACGATCACCTCGTACCGGATCCGGGTGACGTGGCCGAACGCGCCGTAGGTGTTGACCAGGTGCCAGGCGTTGAACGAGGCATTCATCAGTTGGCTGTGCGAGGCCAGGTTGCGCGCCGGCCAGTAGCTGAGCACGAGGACCAGGGCGGTCACCGCGATCACCACGACCACGAAGGCAGGCGGGGTGGTCCCGGACCCGGCGGGTGTGCCGATCGGCAGGACCACCCCGAGCACGCTGTCCGGCAGCACCGACACCGCCAGCACCAGCGCGAGCCAGTTCAGCCACGCGAAGTTGCCGCTGGCCACCAGCCACAGCTGCGTCACGATCATCAAGCCCGCCGCGATCGCGGCGACCGGTTGCGGGGCGAACAGTCCGAAGGGCATCACCAGCTGCGCCAGGTGATTGCCCGCGACCTCGACCCGGTGCAGCGGCCGGGGGAGTCGGTGGAAATACCAGCTCAGCGGTCCCGGCATCGGCTGCGTCTCGTGGTGGTAGTACAGGCAGGTCAGGTCGCGCCAGCAGGAGTCCCCGCGGATCTTGATCATCCCGGCGCCGAATTCGAGCCGGAACAGCAACCACCGCAGTAACAGCAGGATGGCCAACGGTGGCGCGGTGTCGGCGTTGCCAAGGAAGACGGCCAGGAAACCGACCTCGAGCAGCAGCGACTCCCAGCCGAACCCGTACCAGACCTGGCCGACGTTGACGATCGACAGGTACAGCAGCCACATCGCGAACCACACCAGCATGTGCGCGGGCAGCGGGAGCCGGGCGGTGACACCCAGCACGCTGAGTGCCGCCAGCCCGGCCCCGGTCCACGCAACGGCAGCGAAGAACCGATCGGAGTAGTACAGGTGGAACAGGCTCGGTGACCGCCGGAACGATGCCGTCGCCAGATGGTCGGGGACGGGGAGCATCCCGTTGCTGCCGATCAGGGCCCGGAACTGGTTGACTGCCACGAGAAACGCGGTCAGATAGATGGCGGCGAGGCCTTCCGTGAAGAGCAGCCGCCCGAGCCAATAGCCATCCGCGTTGAACCAGTCCACCGTCGCCGCCTGGGGCGATCGCGGGGGATTCCCGCCTCTGCCGGACGTTACTCCTCGATACCCCCGATGGCGTGGGTGCGAATCCCGCGGCGAGAAGTCAGTCGAGGGCGTCCAGGTACGACCAGCGCCCGTCCTCGCGCACGAACCGACTGTGCTCGCGGAGCGAGTCCAGCTGCCCGGAGTGCACGTAGTGTGCCTCGAACTCGACCGTGCCCTCGTTTTCCAGCAGCCCGCCGCCCGTGTGGCCGAGGATGTCGAGCCGGGTCCAGCGCTGATCGGGGTCGAGGGTCAGCCGCCCCGGGCGCGTACTCGGGTGCCAGGTCCGCAGCAGATAGTCGGCGTCGCCGACCGCGAATGCGCTGTACCGGGACCTCATCAGCTGCTCGGCGGTCGGCGCCTCCGCGGCACCGGAATGAAACCGCCCGCAGCATCGCTCGTAGGTCTCACCACTGAGGCAGGGACAGCGGGTCATCACTGTGCCCGGCTCACGGACGACATGTGGAAGTCGGGGATCCGCAGCGGCGGCATCGCGGTTCGTGTGAACCAGTCCTTCCACTCGCGCGGGAGGGTGCTCTCGGTGGCCCCGACCTCCGAGACCCGCCGCAGCAGGTCGAGCGGGCTCTCGTTGAAACGGAAGTTGTTGACGGCGCCGGTGACCGCCCCGTCCTCGACCAGATACACCCCATCCCTGGTCAGGCCCGTGAGCAGCAGCGTGGCCGGGTCCACCTCGCGGATGTACCAGAGCGTGGTCAGCAGCAGCCCGCGCTCGGTCCGGGCGACCATCTCGTCGATGGTCGCCGCACCGCCGCCGGTGAGCAGCAGGTTGTCGCCGGGCACGGCCACCGTGGCCCCGAACTCCTGCGCCGCGTGGCGGGGGTAGGCGAGCGCGTTGACGGCACCGTCACGGACCCAGTCGACCCGATCGACATCCATGCCGTTGTCGAAGAGGGAGAGGGAGTCGCTCGATGTCGTCGTCGCGACGAAGGGTGCGTACTCGAGTCCGGGCGCCATGGGGTCCGAGCGCAGGGTGAGCGGGAAATCGCTGAGCCGCTCACCGACCCGGGTGCCGCCCGCCTTCGACAGCGCGGTGTGCCCTTCCTCCGCGCCGCGGCCCTCCATCGTCCACATCAGGTAGATCATCAGGTCGGACACGGCGGAGGGAGGCAGCAGGGTCTCGTAGCGACCCGCGGGCAGGTCGACCGTGCGCTTGGACCAGTTCAGCCTGGTGGTCAGCTCAGCCAGCAGGCTCGGCACCGACACGTCCTCGAAGTCGGCAGTGCCCGCGCCGACCCACGCGCTGGCGTCACCGCGCTTGCCGTTGATCTCCACCGAGCCGGTCGGCTGGGTGAAACGCCTGCGTACCCCGCTGGAGGTGCCCAGCCAGGTGGTGTGGAGTTGATGGTGCGCAAAGCCGTACAGCCGGTCGGCGCCGTCGAACCCGTCGGCGAGATCACCCGCCAGTCGGCCGAACACGTCGATCCCTGTCGACGCCGCGGCCGCGGACCAGTCCGGGTCGGGAACGCCTGCACCCGACATCAGGTCCATCGCGTCCTCGGCGGGTGGGGCGGTCCGCGCCGCCTCCTCGCTCGCCCGCACGACCTCCGGGATCTGCTTCGGGTCAACGGTGCTGGAGCTCACCGTCCCCACGTGCGCGCCCTCGGCGTCGCGGACGATCGAGATGACGGTCCAGTTTCGCGAGGTCGACACGCCGTTCGTGGTCATCGAATTGCCGGCCCAGCGCAGCGATGCCTCGCTGGCATCGGTGACCAACACCATCGATTCGTCCACCGTGCGCAGCGCGAGGGCCCGCTCGATCACGTCCTGCGCCTGGATCATCATCGGCCACCCTCCGCCTGCGTGTTGAGCACGTTCACACCGCGGAACAGCGCGGAGGGACAACCGTGGCTGACCGCCGCCACCTGACCAGGCTGGGCCTTCCCACAGTTGAACGCGCCACCCAGCTGCCAGGTGGAGGCACCGCCGACGGCCTCCATCGAACCCCAGAAGTCGGTCGTGGTGGCCTGGTACGCCACATCCCGGAGCTGCCCGTCGAGAACGCCGTTCCGGATCCGGAAGAACCGCTGACCGGTGAACTGGAAGTTGTACCGCTGCATGTCTATCGACCAGCTCTTGTCGCCGACCACGTAGATCCCGTCCTCGACGCGGCTGATGAGATCCTCGGTGGAGGTGTCGCGCTCGGGATCCGGCTGCAACGACACGTTCGCCATCCGCTGGATGGGTACGTGGTGGGGCGAGTCCGCATAGGAGCATCCGTTGGAACGTTCCAGGCCGAGCCGCGGAGCGAACACCCGGTCGAGCTGATAGCCGACGAGGGTGCCACCGCGTACCAGATCCCAGCGCTGCGAACCGACGCCGTCGTCGTCGTACCCGACACTGGCGAGCCCGTGCTCCTCGGTGCGGTCGGCGGTCACGTGCATGATCTCGGTCCCGTATCGCAGGGTGCCGAGCTGGTCCGGGGTCGCGAACGAGGTACCCGCGTATGCCGCCTCATAGCCGATGGCGCGGTCGTACTCGGTTGCGTGGCCGATGGATTCGTGAATGGTCAGCCACAGGTTGGTCGGGTCGATGACCAGGTCCGTCGGGCCAGACGTCACCGATGGCGCCTTGGCCTTCTCGGCAAGCCATTCCGGGATCCGCGCGAGTTCCGTTGCCCAGTCCCAGGAACCCGGGCCGACTCCGGCACCCAGGTACTCCCAGCCACGCCCGGCCGGGGGCGCAAGGGTCCGCATGGTCTCGAAGCTGCCCGCCGACTGATCGACGGCGGTCGCCTCCAACTGCGGATGCAGACGGACCCGCTGCTGGGTGATGGTCGACCCGGCCAGGTCCGCGTAGAAGGTCTGTTCCTTGACCTGCATCACGCTCGCCGTGACGTGGTCCACGCCGTCGGCGGAGGACAGCCGCGCCGAGTAGTCGCCGAGCAGCTCGATCTTCTCGGCCGTCGGGACCTCGAACGGGTCGACCTCGTAGCCGGAAACCCAGACCGCATCCGGGTATACGGGCTCCGGGGCCAACTCCACCCGTTCCCGGTTCAGCGCCCGCAGCGCCCTGGCCACCTCGACCGCCTGCGCCGCCGTGCGGGCCGCGGCGTCGGGGGTCAGTTCCGCGTGCGAGGCGAATCCCCAGGTCCCGTCGACCACCACTCGCACCGCCACGCCGAGTTCCGCGCCGTCGACCGCGGACTGCACGGCACCGTCCCGTAGTCGTATCGACTGGGTCAGCAGCCGGTGCACCCGTAGATCGGCGTGGGTGGCGCCCGCGGTCCGGGCGGCGGACAACGCGGCGTCCGCGAGGGCGCGCAGCGGCAGGGCGAGGAAGTCGGGGTCGACGTCGCGGGTGGCGGTCACGGGTCACACGCTACCTACTGGGCGAACTGCTGCCAGCCCAGCCGGATGACCATCACCACGACCACCACCAACAGCACGATCCGAATGAAGCCCGCGCCCTTGGCAAGTGCCATTCTGGCGCCGAGCACCGCGCCGAGCACGTTGCAGGCTGCCATGGCGAGTCCCAGGGTCCACCACACGTTCCCGGTGGCCGCGAAGAAGATGAGGGCGCCGAGGTTGGAGCCGAGGTTGATCACCTTGGCCATCGCGGCGCTGCGCACGAACTCCGTTCCCAGCATCACCGCGAAGGTGACAATCAGGAAGGTGCCGGTGCCGGGGCCGAGGAGCCCGTCGTAGAACCCGATCACGCCGCCCGCGACCAGCACCGTCGTCCACACCCGCATCCGACTGGGCTGGTGATGGGCGAGCGTCGTGCCCAGTGTCGGTCGCATCGTGACGAACACCGCGATCGCGACCAGCAACACCATGACGATCGGGATGAACAGCGCCTTGTCGATCAGCGACACGGCGGCCGCCCCGAGTCCGGCGAACAGCGCGGCCAGCACGGCGGCCGGGATCATCAGCCGCCACTGCATGGCGACCTTCCGGCTGAAGGTGAACACAGCCGCGGCGGTGCCGTTGACGGCCGTCAGCTTGTTCGTCGCCAACGCCATCTGCGGGCTCAGCTGAGGCATCGTGATCAGGATCGCCGGGAGCAGGATCAGGCCACCCCCGCCGACCACCGCATCGACCCAGCCGGCCGCGGTGGCCGCCACCATCAACACACCCCAGTCGAACCATGCCATGGGTCAGACCCAATCACAGGACCGGCCGAGGCCCGCAACTCCTAGGCTGTGATCATGCGGAGGTTCAGCCTGTGGCTGCGGGGCAAGCCGTTCGTCGCCGACTCGATGCTCGCGACGATCCTGTTCGTGCTCGAAGGGTTGTCGGCACCGAACAGCCAGGCCCCGTGGCTGTTCCTGCTGCTCGGCCTGGCGTTGTGCACACCGATCGCCTTTCGGCGCCGCCATCCCGTGCTTGCCGCGGCAGCCCTCCTCGGTCTCTCGATCCTCACCACAGTCATCAGCAGCTGGATCGGCGACGAGGCGGTCGCGCATGTGGGCCAGCTCGGTTTGGCCGTGATGCTCTACACGCTCGTCGCCTACGTCGGCAGGAGGCCGGCGGCGCTCTATCTCGTCGGGCTCGCCGCCGACTCGGCACTGGCGATCCGGCTCCTGCACCAGGACTTCTGGACCACCGCGGCATTCGTCTCGCTGTTCTATGCGCTGTCCTGGATCACGGCGGAGTTCCTCGGTGCGCGACGGTTGTACGACGAGGAGGTCGCGGCGCGACTGGCCGTCGCCGAGTACGACCGCGACCGGCGGGCCGAGGAGGCGGTCGCGGGGGAGCGCACTCGCATCGCGCGCGAACTGCACGACGTGGTCGCACATGCGGTGAGCGTCATGGTGGTGCAGGCGGACGGCGCCTCGTATGCCGTGCGGCGCAACCCGGATGGCGCCGAGCGTGCGCTGGGCAACATCGCGAGCACCGGCAGGCAGGCGCTCGCCGAGCTGCGTCGCACGGTCGCGCTGCTGCGCACCGAACAGACCCCCGCCGAGATGCCGCAGCACGGGACGGCGGGAGTGGCGAAGGTCGTCGACATGATGCGTGACGCGGGCCTGCGCGTAGAGCTCGAGATGACGGGGGAGCTCGATGACATCAGGCCCGCGCTCAGCCTCGGCATCCACCGCGTCGTGCAGGAGTCGCTGACGAATGTGCTCCGGCACGCGGGCAGTTCACCGCGGGCACGGGTCCGGGTGCGCAGGCGCGACGAGGACGTGCTGGTGGAGATCACCGACAACGGCCGGGGGTCGAGCCAGTTCACACAGGGCTCGGGGAACGGGCTGGTGGGGATGCGGGAACGGGTGGCCGTCCTCCAGGGCAACCTCGAGACCGGCCGGGAGCCGGACGGGAGTTGGCGGGTTCGGGCGGAATTGCCTCTGCACCCGGAGGATTAGGCATTCACTCCGTGTCGACGGTCCGGTGAACTGGGGGTGGTCAAATCAAATACATGCGACTACGTTACTCATCGGTATCAAGAGACCTGGATCACTTCCATCATCAAGAGTGGGGTGGCCATGCCAGACGACCGAGGGGATCCGAATTGTCCGTGACAACGGGGACTAGACGTTTGCTACTCGCTGCGGGCGCGCTCGCTGCCGCGGTGGGATTCGCATCTCCCGCGGCGGCGGCCCCATCGCAGCCGCTCGAGTACGTGAACCTCGGCGACAGCTTCAGCGCCGGCTCCGGGGTGTCCCCGATGGCCCCGACTCAGATCTCACAGTGCTGGCAGTCCGAGCAGAACTTCTCCCACCTCATCGCACAGCAGCTCGGCTACACGCTCACCGACGTCAGTTGCGGCGGCGCGAAGACGGAGGACTTCTACGCGCCGCAGTACGCCGGGACCCGCGCCCAGTTCGATGCGCTGACACCGACGACCGAGCTGGTCACATTGATGATCGGCGGCAACAACAACAGCACCTTCGCGGGGGCGATGGCATCCTGCATCGGCGCCATGGTCTCCACTCCGGGCGCGCAGGCGCCGTGCCGGGCGCAGTACGGGACGAGCCTCGCCGACCCGATCGAGGCCAAGACGTATCCCGCATTGGTGAAGGCCCTCGGCGACATCCACGAAAGGTCCCCGCGCGCCCAGGTCATCATCGCCGGCTACCCGTGGCTGGTGCCCGCCACCGGTAGCTGCTTCCCGCAGCTACCCCTCGCCCCGGGCGACGTGCAGTACCTCCGCGAGCTCCAGGCCTCGCTCAACGACGCGGTGCGGCGCGCGGCGCAGGAGACGGACACCACCTTCGTGGACATGTCGCAGGTGTCAGACGGGCGCGACGGCTGCCAACCCGTCGGGCAGCGCTGGATCGAGCCGATGCTGAACGCGACGCAGCCGGTCCCTGTGCACCCGAACGCCGACGGCGAACGGGCACTCGCCACCGAGATGATGAAGGCGATTGACGCTCGTTGACCTGGTGATCATCGCGCAGACCGGCTAGAGGTGACTGGCGGCGAACTGTGCGGCCTCGACGGTCGTCCCGTTCACGGGATACAACGCATGCAAGACGTTGGGGCGACCGAGAGGGGAACCATCGCAGATGTTGTCGCCGGGAGCGCACAGATCGATCGTCTTGGGACCGAACAGCGGCCCGATGACGATCGGCGGATTGCCCGCGTCGCGCATGAATCGATCCGAGGGCTTTCCGAAAAGGGCGACGGCGGCGACGTGGCCGGCCACATCCGGCGACAACGGCCTTGGCAGAGCCGGCTCGGCAGATGATCCGGCGAGATCTCCTGCTGCGGTGACAAACCCGGCAACGGCCGCGCCCTGTGAATAGCCCCCGACCACAATCCTCGTGTTGGGGCAGCTTGCCGCCATGTCCTGAATCCGAGAATGCATGTCCCACATCCCTTCGACGAAGGTGCGGAAGAACGCTTGCCGGTCGTCGAAATTGCTGCTGGCTGGGTAATTGACGGCGTACTCCCCGATCGATCGCGCACCCGCGAACAAGCGCAGCGATTCGATGAATGAGAGCCCCGTCGTGCCGACGCCGTCCTCTTGGCCGGTACCCCGGGCGAACACCACCTCGACATCAGGGCATGGCTGGGCCGACGCCGGCGGGGGTTCGAAGGATACGCAGAGCAGCACCGCAGACATCGCCATCGCGGCGCCGAGGAATCGAGCGATCGTGCGCGTCCCCATCGGCCAACACTACATTCGGGGACGCCACGACGACATGCTTCCTCACGGCAGTCGGCAGCGGTTCGTACTGTGAACTTGTCGGACCCCGGCGGTCGTATCCGAACATGCGTTCGATCGATGGCATCGGGGTCTCGGAACAGGTGCACGGCCACCTGTCCGCATTGGCCGCGGCGGTCGACGGGCTCACCGAGTGTGATCTGACGGGGTTGCCGGACGGCGAGCTGACGTCGGTCATGCAACAGGTCGAAATGTCCCTTCGCCGGGCCGACGCGGTGGGGCACCGGCTGATTGTCGAAACGGCCGAACGTTCCCTACCCGGCAAGCTCGGCCACAAAACCCTCAACAAGCTACTCATCGGAGTGCTGCGGATCTCCGCGGCCGACGCCTCCGCTCGGATCACCGCGGCGAAGTCACTGGGTACCTGGCATGCGCTCTCCGGCCAGCCGCTTCCCGTGGACCTGCCCGAAACCGCTAGCGCGCAACGCGACGGAGACATCGGCCCGGACCACGCACGCGCGATACGCGAAGTCATCCGCAAGATCCCCCACACCGTCAGCAGTTCCGACGTCGCAGTCGCGGAGGAGATCCTCGCGGAACTGGCGCGCTCGGCCACACCCGAGGACGTCGAGAAAGCCGGGCACGAGTTGCTCGCGCACCTGAACCCCGACGGCAACCTCACAGACGACAAGGACCGCAAGCGTCTTCGCGGTATCCGCCTCGGCCGGCAAGACCAGAACCTCATGACCCCGATCTCCGGGCACCTCGACCCCGAGACCCGAGCATTGCTCGACCCGATCCTCGCGAAATGGGCGCGGCCAGGGATGAACAATCCCGACGACCCCGAATCACCCACCGGCGCCGCCGAACACCCCAGCGTCGACCGCGACCGGCTTGCCGCCGCCGCGGGCCGCGACACCCGCACCGCCGCGCAACGCAACCACGACGCAGTCAAGGAAGCACTGCGCGCACTCCTCGCATCCGGCATCCTCGGTTCCCATCGCGGGCTGCCGGTAACCGCGATCATCACCATGACCCTCGATCAGCTCGAACACGCCACGGGTGTCGCCACCACCGCATCCGGCGGGATCCTCCCCATTCGAGACGCACTGACGATGGCCGAACGCTCGCACCCAGTACTGGTGCTCTTCGACCACAACGGCAGACCACTGCACCTCGGACGTTCGAAACGCCTCGCCACCGCAGACCAACGACTCGCGTTGATCGCCGCCGATCGCGGTTGCACCAGACCCGGCTGCGACGCCCCGGCCACCATGACCGCCGTCCACCACGTCCACGACTGGTCCAAGGGCGGCACCACCGACATCGGTGTCCTCTCCCCCAAGCACTTCGTGCAGGGGGTACCCCCACCTCGGGTGCGACGGCTGCCACGCCATCATCCACGACGGACCCGGCGGCTGGCACACCCGCACCGCCCCCAAAGACTCCGAATACGCCGGACGCACCGAATGGATCCCACCACCACACATCGACCCCGACCGAAAACCCCGCATCAACCACCGCCACCACCCGAAAGAGCTCCTCGACCGCGCCAGACGAAAAGCCAACGCCCACAAATATGCCGACACAGTGTCAAGGCGTGAGCAACCGCAGCGGCCGACGGGAAGCGACGGAATGGACGAGATCCCGTAGGGGGATAGGGTGGCGCCATGCCCATCACCGTGCTGCTCGTCGACGATCAAGAGCTGATGCGCATGGGCCTCAAGATGGTGCTCGAGGCACACGAGGACATCGTGGTGCTGGGGGAGGCGGGGGACGGGGCCGCCGCGGTCAACGCCACGCGGGACCTCGAACCCGACGTGGTGCTCATGGACGTGCGGATGCCGATCGTCGACGGCGTGGCGGCCACCACGCAGATCGTCGAATCCGGCTGCTCCAGCAAGGTATTGGTGATGACCACCTTTGACCTCGACGAGCACGCCCTAGGCGCGCTGCGCGCGGGGGCGAGCGGATTCCTGCTCAAGGACACCCCGCCCGAGGACCTGGTCTCGGCCATCAGGAGCGTCGCGGCTGGCGACGCGGTGGTCTCACCCAAGGTGACCCGGCGACTGCTGTCGCGGTTCATCGGCGACGACCCGGCCCCGACCCGGACACCCGAGATCCTCGACGACCTGACCGAACGCGAACTCGAGGTGCTCCGTCATCTGGCGACCGGGCTGTCGAACGCGGAAATCGCGCGGCAGCTCTATCTCTCCGAGGCCACCATCAAGACCCACGTGGGCAAGATCCTGACCAAGCTCGGCCTCCGCGACCGCGTGCAGGCGGTCGTGTTGGCCTACGAGACCGGGCTGGTCACGCCCGGCTCGTAGGCCGACCGGGCTAGGCGGTGAAGCTGCCCACCGTCGGTAGCGCGAAGCAGGTCTTGCCCGACTGATAGGTGACGTCGCCGTAGAGCGCAGCGAACACGGTCCCGGCGCCGGTTGCCACGGTCTTCGACATCGTCGGCACCCCGAGCAGGACGTCGTTGAGCGGCTCGATGCCGCCCTTGAAGGTGTCGGCATTGAACCAGACCACATTGAGTCCGGACTGCTTGGGGAAGTCGACGTGGGCGGGCAACGCCTGGAATCGCAACTGACCGCGCTCGATGAACGGCGGCAGGGGGAAGTTGGGACCGGCCTGCGCGGACGCGACGGTGACGGTCACCGGACTCTCGCCGACCCCGCAGCCGAGAGTCGGTGCGGGATACATGAAGTCCTGCGGCGCGGTCACGCCGAACTCGGGGAGACCGAGGGGACCGAGCGCCGCGGCGCCCAGAATGTTCTGGAGCACCGCCATCGCCTCGGGCGACTGCATGCCCGACTGCGTCAGGAGGGCTGCGGGCGCCGAGCCGGGCGGTTCCGCGGCCGCGGGGGACGCGCCCGCCTGCCCGGTGACCGCGAGGGCAAGGGCCGCGGCGGAGGCCCCGGCGACGGACATCGTGCGAAGGATCAAGGGGAGACGCATGTTGCTCCTCGGCTGGTGCGCGAACAGGGCGATCATGAACCCGGCCGATGTGAACTGCATCACGCCCAATGTCTAAATGTCAACTAGAGGGTTTGGGTTGACCTCCACTGGAGGTGTGCATCCAGGTCAACTGGAGGGTTCTGGTTTACAGCGCAAACCCGGGAGAATTTCGGGGCCTCCGCACGTTGTTCGGGCAGAGGACCCGACAGGGGACCGAGGAAAGGCAGGCCGATGATCCCGGCGTTGTTCGTGCTCTACGTCGTCATCGAGGTGGCTGCGGTGATCTGGGTGGGCAGCACCATCGGTGTGCTGTGGACGATTGCCCTGTTCCTGCTCGGCTGGGCGATCGGCCTCGTCCTGGTCCGCTCGCAGGGCCGCAAGGTGATCGAGGGGTTCCGTCGTGCCGGCAGCGGCACCGGTTCCGCAGGCGGAGCCGTCGCCGACGGGGCGGTCGTCGCCGCGGGCACCGTTCTCCTGGTGATCCCGGGCCTCGTCACCACCGCGCTCGGGTTGCTCCTGCTGATCCCCCCGACCCGGCGGGTGCTCCGGCCGCTCGTGTTGATCCTCGGGGGTCGTCGACTCGGCATGATGACCGCGGCGGGCGGGGTCGGCGCCGAGGTGTACTCGCGAACCCGTCGCCGCACGGTGGTGGACGGCGTCATCGTCGAGGACACCATCGTGGAGGACGTCACATACGGGACCGAGACCGCCGGCTCGCCCGCGGGCACCGCCGAACCGCTCGCGATCGAGGGAGAGATCATCCTTCCGGATCCCGGTGACACGGCGGCGGGTCCACGGCGGGCAGACTGAACCCCCGTGGGTACCCAATTGTTGGTCGGCGGTCGCATCTACAGCCCCGCCGCACCTGATGCGACATCGATGGCCGTGACCGATGGCACCGTGGTGTGGGTCGGCGAGGACCGTCCCGGACGCGCGCTCCATCCCGACGCCGAGATCATCGAACTCGACGGGGCCTTCGTGACACCGGCCTTCGTGGACACCCACGTCCACGTGACGGCCCTCGGACTGATGTTGACCGGCCTCGACCTGACCGGCGCCCGATCCCGACGCGAGTGCCTCGACCTGGTGCGGCGCTATGCCGAGGAACAGGACGACGCGGTGATCTGGGGGCACGGCTGGGACGAGACCACCTGGACCGAGGAACCCGGCGCCCCGACGACCACCGAACTCGACGCCGCCGCACCGGGCCGGATGGTATACCTGGCCCGGATCGATGTCCATTCCGCTGCCGCCTCGTCGCTGCTACGGCGGGCGGGTGGCGTCGACGAGGCCGAGGCCCCGGTCACCGCCGAAGATCACCACCGGGTCCGCGCGGCCGCCAGGGAGCTGCTCACCGCGGCACAGCGCGCGCGGGCCAGGACCGCGGCGCTCGACAACGCCGCCGCCAACGGGATCGTCGCGGTCCACGAATGTGCAGGCCCCGACATCTCCGGTCGCGAGGACCTGCGTGAACTGCTCGCACACCCGCACGGGGTCGAGGTGCGCGCCTACTGGGGACAGCCCGTTCAGACCGCGGCGGAGGCGAAGGCACTCCTCGCCGAGACGGGGGCGGCAGGCCTCGGCGGTGACCTCTTCGTCGACGGCGCGATCGGATCCCGCACGGCCTGGTTGCACGAGCCGTACGCCGACCGCCCCCAGACGGGCAATGCCTACCTCGACGTCGACACGATCGCGGCGCACCTGCGGGCCTGCACCGAGGCGCGCATCCAGGCCGGCTTCCACGTCATCGGCGATGCCTCCGTCGCCGCCGTGGTCGAGGCGTTCGAGCGTGTGGCAGGCGAGCTCGGTGGGCCCGCGGTCGCGGCGTGTGGTCACCGTCTCGAGCACGTCGAGATGATCACGGCCGCGCAGGCGGCGACCCTCGGCGGCCTCGGCGTGGTCGCGAGCGTCCAGCCGGTCTTCGACGCACTCTGGGGCGGCGACCACGGTCTCTATGTCCAGGCCCTCGGGCGGGATCGCGCGGCGACCCTCAACCCGCTCGCCGCGATGGCGGCGGCTGGGGTGTCACTTGCCTTCGGATCCGACGCACCGGTCACCCCCGTCGACCCGTGGGCGATGCTCAGGGCCGCGGTCAACCACCGCACCGAGGGCAGCGGGGTCTCACCCCGCGCGGCCTTCTCCGCCGCCACCAGGGGAGCCTGGCGGGCCGGTGGTGTCCGCGACGGGCTCGCGGGCACGCTGGTCCCGGGTGCGCCTGCCTCGTACGCCGTCTGGGAGGCCGGTGAGCTGGTGGTCACCGCGGCCAAGGATTCGGTCCAGCGCTGGTCGACCGATCCGCGGTCCCGCGTGCCCGCGCTGCCGCACCTCGATCCCGAGTCCGCGAACCCGGTGTGCCTGCGAACCGTTCACCGCGGGGAGACCATCTATGAGCGTTGAGGTGACCGCCTCGACCCAGACCCGCTCTCGCAAGCCCCGATCGTCGACCATCCGCGACTGCGTCCTTGCGTTCGGATCCGGTGCGCTGCTGTTCGCGAGCTTCCCACCACGACCGTTGTGGTTCCTCGCCCCATTCGCCGTGGCCCTGCTCGTCCTGGTGCTGACGCGTTTCGGTGCGGGGGGCCGCGCCGGGACGGCCCAGGATCGGCCGCCACTGCGCCTACGAGGCGCATTCGGGTACGGATTCCTCGCCGGACTCGGATTCCTGCTGCCACTGCTGCCCTGGGTGGGGGAGTACGTGGGTCCGGCGCCCTGGCTCGCCCTCGCCTCCGCGGAGGCCGTGTTCTTCGGGCTGTTCGGCGTCCTCGCCGTCATCCTGGCCAGGCTGCCGCTGGCGCCGCTGTGGATCGCATGCGCGTGGACGTTGACGGAATGGCTGCGCTCGAGCGTCCCGTTCGGGGGCTTCCCGTGGGGACGGCTGGCGTTCGGACAGTCCGACGGCTGGCTGCTGTCGCTCGCCGCGATCGGCGGCGCCCCGCTGCTCGGGTTCGCGGTCGCGCTGACCGGCTCCGGGATCGCCGCGCTCGCGGTGGCGATCGCCCGCCGTCGCCCGACCCGGGACCTTCTCGCCGCCGGGGCGTTCGCCCTCGCCATGCCGGTCCTCGCCGCCGCGCTGTGGCCCGCCCTTCCCGATATGGAGTCGGTGGACGGCGCGGCGGGGGATCGGAAGGTCGTCGTGGCCGCAATCCAGGGCAGCGTGCCCCGGCTCGGGCTCGAGTTCAACGCCCAGCGCCGCGCGGTCCTCGACAATCACGTCCGGGAGACCCTCGCGCTGGCGGAGGACGTGCGGGCGGGCACGCAGCCGCAGCCCGACCTGGTGATCTGGCCGGAGAACGCCTCGGACATCGATCCGTTCCGCAACGCCGACGCGGCCGCCGCGATCGAGGCGGCCTCGCGTGCCGTCGACGCTCCGATCCTCGTCGGCGCCGTCCTGGTGAACGGCGACAGGACCACCACGAACTCGGTGATCGTCTGGGACGGCGACAACGGTCCACAGGACCGCCACGACAAGAAGATCATCCAGCCGTTCGGCGAGTACCTGCCCTACCGCGACTTCTTCCGCCACTTCTCCTCGTATGCCGACCAGGCGGGCAACTTCGTCCCCGGCAACGGCAACGGGGTCGTGACGGCCGCCGGGATCCCGGTCGGCGTTGCGACCTGCTACGAGGTGGCATTCGACCGAGCGCTCAGCCAGTCGGTCCGGGCCGGCGCCCAGTTGATCGCGGTGCCAACCAACAACGCGACCTTCGGGGATACCGAGATGACCTACCAGCAGCTCGCGATGTCGCGGGTGCGGGCGGTCGAACACGGTCGGGTCGTTGTGGTCGCGGCCACGTCGGGCGTCAGTGCGATCGTCGCCCCCGACGGGTCCGTACAGGAATCTTCGTCACTTTTCGTGCCCGCGACGCTTGTCGCGGAGGTTCCACTTCGGGCCTCCACTACGCTGGCTACTCGACTCGGCCCGATTCCGGAGATCGTTCTCTGTGTCGGCGCCACATTGGCCCTCGCCGTCGCACTCGTGCGGCGGCGTCGGTCGGCCGCACCGATCAACTGACGGCGGCGGACGCATCACGAAGGAAACCAGCCTCGGCTGGCAGGGAGGATCAAGATGGCAGCGGGTACGCCAGGCGGGGACACACCGAGCGCGCACACCTTGGTGATCATTCCGACGTACAACGAGCGGGAGAACATCGGGCTGATCATCGGCCGCCTGCACGCCGCTCTCCCGAACACACATGTGCTCGTGGCCGACGACGGCAGCCCGGACGGCACCGGCGACCTTGCGGACAAGCTGGCAGAGCAGGACACCGCAGGCCGGATCCACGTCATGCACCGGACCGAGAAGAACGGCCTCGGCGCGGCCTACATCGCCGGTTTCAAGTGGGGCCTCGAGCGCGACTACCGCGTCATCGTCGAGATGGACGCCGACGGCAGCCACGCCCCCGAGCAGCTGCACCGGCTGCTCGACAAGATCGACGCGGGCGCCGACGTGGTCGCCGGCTCGCGCTACGTGCCCGGCGGCTCCGTGGTGAACTGGCCGAAGCGACGCGAGTTCCTCTCCCGTGGCGGCAACATCTACTCCCGGCTGGCGCTGGGCGTGAAGATCAAGGACATCACCGGCGGCTTCCGCGCCTACCGGCGCGAGGTGCTCGTGGCACTCGACCTCGACTCCATCGAGTCGCACGGCTACTGCTTCCAGGTCGACCTGGCCTGGCGCGCGATCCAGCACGGCTTCACCATGGTGGAAGTGCCGATCACGTTCACCGAGCGCGAGTTCGGCGAGTCCAAGATGGACGGAAACATCGTGCAGGAAGCGTTGCTCAAGGTCACCGTCTGGGGCATGCGCAACCGGTGGCACAAGGCGAAGGCGCTGTTCGGTAAGTAGGCAAGGCGTTCGGATAC
Source organism: Rhodococcus sp. PvR099 (assembly GCF_017833315.1). Lineage (NCBI taxonomy): Bacteria > Bacillati > Actinomycetota > Actinomycetes > Mycobacteriales > Nocardiaceae > Rhodococcus > Rhodococcus sp. PvR099. The sequence continues at coordinate 1,032,390 of NZ_JAFIBV010000001.1, forward strand.
GACAACGCCGCCCCCGGGGATCTCCCCGGGGGCGGCGTTGATTCGTTCAGGTGAAGCGGCGCCTGAGGCGCCGGCTCCGCTACGCTCCGCGTCGCGGTATCTCAGGCGCCGGCTCCGCTACGCTCCGCGTCGCGGTATCTCAGGCGCCGGCTCCGCTACGCTCCGCGTCGCGGTATCTCAGGCGCCGGCTCCGCTACGCTCCGCGTCGCGGTATCTCAGGCGCCGGCTCCGCTACGCTCCGCGTCGCTTGGTCTTCAGCAGGTCCAAACGCTCCTTGAGCAGCTCCTCGAGCTCCTCGACGGAACGACGCTCGAGCAGCATGTCCCAGTGGGTACGCGGGGGCTTGACCTTCTTGGCCTCCGGCGCGGTGCCCTCGAGGAGGCTGCCCTCCAGACCGTTCTTGCACAGCCAGGTGCCGGGGATCTCGGCATCGTCAGAGAAGGGGACATCGAACTCTTCGCCGTTGTCGCAGCGGTACCGGGCCATGCGGCGGGGCGCCAGGTCGTGGTCGCGATCGGTCTCATAGCTCACCGCTCCGAGTCGACTTCCTCGAAGTACGCGATCTGCCATGGTGGTGTCCTCTCCCTAGGTCGGCACGCGAGCGCACTGGATCGGCAGTACCTCACCGATCAGCAGGCATTCACTCATCTTCAACGCCACGGACGCTGGAATGGTTCCCGGGCGTCGCACAGACGCAACCGCACCATCTTACCGGTTTGTGAATGTCGAACAGCACAGCATCGTCGCCCGGCACGGCGTCGTCGGCAGGCACAGTAAGGTGACTGTCCGTGGCAGGCCCCTCTCGCAGACTTGATTCGTGCGTGTGGTGTGGGCGCGAGGTCGCCGACGTCGGCATCGGGAGACGCCGCCGCTACTGCCGCCAGTCCTGCCGACAGCGCGCATACGAACAGCGCAGCGCGGTCAAGGGCACGTCGATTCCCGCCGACGCCGTGGTCCTGACCGCAGACGAGGCGGCGGCGCTCGTGGATCGGATGTTCGAGGTCCGCTGCGCCGCGGAAGACGTCGAGACCGCCGTGGCGGAGGGCGCGGAGCAGTCCGAACTTGCGTCGATGTGCGCTCGGCTGGTCGAACTCGCGCGAGAGGCCGAGCGCTTCCGCTGATCCGGGCGAGGGGCCGCCGCGCGCGAACGTGCAGGCCATGTAACCAAAGGCCGAAACGGACGACAATAGCAGCCCACGGCCGATACTCTGTGTAACGCGGCCGACACAAATCTGGACATACAAAATAGTGCGCAACCTGCGCCGAATACACCTTCGAGTTTGTCTACTCGCTTGGGGAGTGCGATGACGACTACACCTTCGCAGGGGCCAGCCCAAGACCCTTACGGGCAGTACACGGCATTTCCGCTGTCGGCAGTCCAACGGAGTATGTGGTTCGCACAGCAACTCAGCCCCACCGTCCCGGAGTTCATCGCGCACTACATCGAACTGCACGGCGACCTGGACCTCGAACTGCTCCGCCGGTCGGTCGATGCCACCGCGCTCGAATTCGAATCCCCGATGCTGAAGATGGTGGACGTCGACGGCGAGCCCTATCAGGTGATCGACCCGAACTGCGACACCTCCACCGGATATATCGACTTCCGTGGGGAACCCGATCCGACCGCCGCCGCCCACGCGTGGATCGAGGGGGAGTACACGACGCCGGTCGACCTGGCCCGTGACCGACTCATCGATACCTCCGTCCTCCAGGTCGGCGACCGAGATTACTTGTGGTACGCGCGAATTCACCATGTGGTCCTCGACGGTTACGGCGGCGCGACGCTGATCAACAGGATCGCGGCGCACTACACGGCGGCGGTCAACGGCACCGAGCCGCCACCGAATCGCGCCCTGCCCGTGCGCGACCTCTACGACCTGGATCAGAAGTACCGCAGTTCCGACCGATTCACCGCGGACCGCAACTACTGGGCGGAACACATCGTCGGCATCGAGTCGGGTTCCACGCTGGCGCAACGGGAGGCAGCCGCGACCGCGCGTGTCTCGCTGGTGAGTGCTCGCCTGTCGGATGCGGGCCTGTCCGCACTCGAGGACTCTGACCACCGGGTCGGAGCGACCTCGGCCGCGGTGATCATCGCGGCCTTCGGCTGCTACCTCGGGCGGATGACGGGCGAGCGCGACCTCCTGATCAACCTGCCCGTGTCCGGCCGGACGACGGCACAGTTGCAGCGATCCGGGGGCATGCTCGCCACCGTCGCGCCGCTGCACATCACGGTGGACGAAACCGACACCGTGACCGAGCTCGTCGGGCGGGTCCAGCTCGAGCTCATGGGGGCACTCCGGCATCAGCGGTGCAGCGTCGAGGACATCCGCCGCGATGCCGGGCTGACCGGCTCCTCGCGTGGGCTCGCGGGCCCGATGGTCAACGTCATGCTCTTCAACCAGGTGGTCACCCTCGGTCCCATCGTCGGCGGCTATCACATCGTCACCTCCGGACCCGTTGAAGACCTGCTGGTCAACATCTACAAGAGCGGTGCCGACGAGCGCACCCTCGTCGACTTCCGTGGCAACCCGAACCGATACGACGACGACGAGCTGCGGACGCACCACGCCCAGTTCGTCGAGCTGCTCGAGGAGTTCCTGGCCGCCACACCGAGCACCCGGCTCGGCGACATCCACGCGACCAGCGCGGAGGCGGGCGTCCGCCAACGCAGGATCAACGAGGACCGCGACTATTGGACCCGCGCACTCGCCCACCTGCCAACGGCCGCGTCGGTTCCCCTCGATCGTCCTCGGCCCGTACGGCAGTCGGGACCGACGGGGCACGTCGACCTCGAGATCGACCGACGCATCCACCGCCGGATGGCCGACCTGGCCTGGCGGTCGGACTCGAGCGTCTTCGCGGTGATGCACACCGCGCTCGCCGTATTGCTCGGCCGGCTCGCGGACACCGACGACGTCGCCCTCGGCACCGTGGTCAACCGCAGGCAGGCGACCGAGCCACCCGACACCACCGACCCGGACAACCCGGTGGTGTTGCGAAATACGGTCTCGGGGGCCTCCACGTTCACCGACCAGCTCGCCGCCGTCCGCGATTCGGACCGGATGGCGCTGCGACACTCCGATCTTCCGTACGAGAAGGTCGTCGAGGAACTGGTCGCCGCTGCGGGTGGACCGATTGAACCGCCCTTCCGGGTCCTGTTCGAATTCGGGAACAAGGGCGACCCCGAATCCGGCCCGGACAGCCTGCGGATCGGGACGGGAGAGGTCGACGTCCGCCTCGTCTTCACCGAACTGACCACCCACGCCGGGGAACCGGCCGGGATCGCGGGCCGCATCCTCTTCCAGACAGACCTGTACGACCGCACCACCATCACCGAGTTCGCGGACCGGATCGACCGGATCCTGCAGAGCGCCACCGCCGACCCCGATCTGCCGGTCGGCGATATCAGACTCCTCGGACCGGCCGAGTTCGATTCGCTCACACCCGTCCTGGGCGCGCCAGGAGTCCCGCCACGGCCACTGCCCGACCTCCTCTCCGCTGCCGCCGCGATCACACCCGGCAACGACGCCATGAGGTTCGAGGGCACCAGCCTGACGTATCGCGAACTCGACGATCGGTCCACCCAGCTGGCACGTCTGCTGATCGATCGCGGGGTCGGCCCGGAATCCGTTGTCGCGCTGTCGATCGCCAGATCGATCGACTCGGTGCTCGCGCTGTGGGCGGTCACCAAGACCGGCGCGGCCTTCGTGCCGATCGACCCCAACTATCCGCAGGACCGCATCGCGCACATGCTCACCGATTCCGGCGCGGTCCTCGGACTCGCCGCAGGCGACGGCGAACGGTCCGACACCACCCCGTGGCTGGATCTGCACGACCCCGAACTGGGTCGCCTGTGGTCCGAGCAGTCGACGGCGCCGATCGCCGATGCGGACCGCACCGGCCCACTGCGGATCGACCATGCGGCATACCTGATCTACACGTCCGGGTCGACCGGCCTGCCCAAGGGTGTCGTCGTCACCCACCGGGCCCTGGCGAACCTGGCCGCCGATGCTCGCGAGCGGTTCGCCGTCACGCCCGAATCGCGGACCCTGCACTTCAGCTCGCCCAGTTTCGACGCGTCGATCATGGAGCTGTTCATGACCGTCTGTGCCGGTGCGACGATGGTCATCGCCCCGTCCACTCTGTACGGCGGTGCCGAACTGGCCGAGTTGCTCAGCCGCGAGCGGGTCACGCACGCGTTCGTCATCCCGGCCGTACTCGCATCGGTCGATCCGGCAGGACTCGACCACATCGAGTGCATCCTCACCGGGGGAGACGTCTGTCCACCGGCACTCGTCGAACAGTGGGGCCGGGGCCGGACGCTGTTGAACGGGTACGGCCCGACCGAGGCCACCATCATCGCGAGCGCCAGCGGGCTGCTGTCACCCGGAGAGCGGGTCGGCATCGGCCGCCCCTTCGTCGGCTTCGGCTTGATGGTGCTCGACTCCCGCCTGAACCCGGTCCCGGTCGGTGTACCCGGCGAGCTGTACATCTGCGGTCCCGGGGTGGCCAGGGGCTACCACCGGCGACCGACGACCACCGCCGAGCGATTCGTCGCGAACCCGCACTCGCGCTCCGGGGCACCGATGTACCGCACCGGTGACCTGGTGCGGTGGACGGATACCGGCGGCGGGATCTCCCTCGAGTATCTGGGGCGCACCGACTTCCAGATCAAGATCAGGGGCTACCGGATCGAGCTCGGGGAGATCGACGCGGTGCTGCGCTCGCACCCGAGCGTCGGTTTCGCGCTGACCACCGGCCACCCGGGCCCCTCGGGCGACACCGTGCTGGTGAGCTACCTCGTGCCCGAACCGGGACAAGAGGTCGACGAACCCGGAGTCCTCGCCCAGGCCGCGGCCGCGCTGCCTGCGCACATGGTGCCCGCCAGCATCACCGTCCTCGACGAGGTGCCCTTGACCCCGGCGGGCAAGGTGGACCGAAAGGCGCTGCCCGCGCCTCGTTTCGACGGGAGCGTCGCCGGATACCGTGCGCCGAGGGGCGAGACCGAGGAGGCGATCGCGGCGGTCCTCGCGGGCGTGCTGCAGCGCGAGCGAATCGGCGTCGACGACAGCTTCTTCGATCTCGGTGGCAACTCACTGGTCGCCACCAAGGTGGTGACCCGGATCAACGCCGCCCTCGGCACCGAGATCGGGGTGCTCGACCTGTTCGAGGCACCGACCGTCGCGAGCCTCGCGGAGCGAATCGGAGCCGGCGGCGTGCGCACGGCGCCGGGACCCGTCCTGCGGGCGGTACCGCGGACCGGTCCGGTGCCGGTATCGCTGGCCCAGCAACGGATGTGGATCGTCAATCAACTCGACACCTCCTCGGCCGCCTACAACATCCCGATCGCCGTGTCCCTGTCGGGCGAGCTGGACGTGGCCGCGCTCCGGATGGGGCTCGTCGATGTCCTCACCCGTCACGAATCGCTGCGCACCGTATTCCCGAACAGCGAGAACGGCCCGGTCCAGGTGGTGCTCCCCGCCGAGAGGGCAATCCCCGATCTCGAGGTGACCGCCACCGGCGAGGCCGAGCTCGACGAGCGCCTGAAGCTGATCGCGACGGCGGGATTCGACGTCGCCGAGGACCTCCCGGTCCGGATCAGGCTGCTCAGCACCGGCCCCACCGAGCACGTCCTTGTCATCGTGGCCCACCACATCGCGGCGGACGGACTGTCGATGCCGCCGCTCGCGCGCGACGTCATGACTGCATACGTCGCCCGTACGGCGGGCCGGGCACCGGAGTGGGCGCCACTCGAGGTCCAGTACTCGGACTTCGCGGTGTGGCAGCGCGAGATCCTCGGCTCCGAACGCGATCCGGAGAGCCGGCTCTCTCGGCAGCTCGACTTCTGGACACACGCACTCGACGGCGCACCGGAGCTGCTCGAACTGCCCACAGATCGACCTCGGCCCGCTCAGCCGACCGTTCGCGGTGGCGTCGTCGACTTCACCATTCCGGCGCACCTGCATCGCGGGCTGCTCGAGATCGCGGGAGCGCGGAACGCCAGCCTGTTCATGGTCTTGCACGCGGCGCTCGCGGTGCTACTGGCGAGGGCGAGCGATTCGACCGATATCTCGATCGGCACCCCGGTCGGCGGTCGCGGCGAGGCGGCGCTCGACGACGTGGTCGGCATGTTCGTCAACACCCTCGTGCTTCGCACGCAGGTGGACGGCGGCGGCACCTTCTCGGACCTGCTCACCCAGACCCGCACCACCGACCTCGAGGCCTTCGGACACACCGACCTCCCGTACGAACTACTGGTGGAGGCGCTGCACCCCAATCGCTCCGCCGCGCATTCGCCGCTGTTCCAGGTGATGCTCGTCCTGCAGGGGCTCGAGGGCACCGAACTCGAACTGCCCGGCCTCGACGTGCGGGTCAGCGATGTGGACACCCAGACCGCGAAGTTCGACCTCCAGGTGATCCTCACCGAGAACTGGGAGGACGCGGACTCACCCGATCGCGACGGTCAGCGCGAACCAGGGCCGATCACCGCCCAGTTCTCCTATGCCCGTGACCTGTTCGACCCCGCCTCGATGTCCGGGCTGGCCGAGCGGTTCGTCCGCATCCTCGAGGCGGTGACCGCCGACGCCGACGCTACGGTCGGCGACATCGCATTGCTCGGTGCCGACGAGCGGGAGCGGGTGCTGGAGGGATGGAACAACACCGCCGCCCTGGTCCCCGACACCACGCTCGTCGGGCTCCTCGACGACCAGGCGGCGCGCACGCCGGATGCGGTCGCCCTCGTGGTCGACTCCGAACAACTCACCTACGCGGAGTTCGACGCGCGGGTCAACCAGCTGGCCAGGGAGCTGATCTCCCGGGGTGTCGGGCCCGAATCGCGCGTGGCCGTTGCCATCCGGCGCTCCACCGAGCTCGTGATCGGCATCCACGCGATCGTCAAGGCAGGCGGTGCGTACGTTCCGCTCGACCCCGACCACCCCGCGGCCCGAACCGAGTACGTGCTCGACAGCTCCGCACCCGTGTGCGTGCTCAGCACCACGGCCGACCAGGCCGAACTGCGCAGCACCGTCGAGATACTGCAGATCGATTCGATGGACCTGTCCAGGCACTCGACTGCTCCGATCACCGACGCCGACCGGACCGCACCGCTGCGACCCGACAACACCGCCTACGTCATCTACACCTCCGGCTCCACCGGCCGGCCGAAGGGTGTCGCGGTCTCCCACCGGGCCATCGTCAACCGCCTGATCTGGATGCAGGAGACGTACGGTCTGGATCCGACCGATGCGGTCCTGCAGAAGACCCCGGCGACGTTCGACGTGTCCGTGTGGGAGTTCTTCTGGCCGTTGCAGACCGGCGCCAGGCTGGTCGTCGCGGCACCCGACGGACATCGTGACCCCGGCTATCTCTCTCGCATCGTCGAGGCCGAGCAGGTCACCACCATGCACTTCGTGCCCTCGATGCTGGCCGCATTCACCTCGGAGGCCGACCCCGCGCGGTGCGGCTCGCTGCGCCGGGTGTTCTGCAGCGGCGAGGCGCTGCCGCCCGCCACCGCCGATGCCTTCCGCCGGTTCAACGGTGCGGACCTGCACAATCTCTACGGCCCCACGGAGGCCGCGGTCGACGTGACCTCGTGGGAGTGCAGCGAATACGACCGTGTCACCGTGCCGATCGGCGCACCGGTGTGGAACACCGGCGTGTACGTCCTCGACTCGCGTCTGCACCCGGTTCCGCTCGGGATCCCCGGCGAGCTCTACCTCGTCGGTAGCCAGCTGGCCCGCGGCTATGTGGGCCGCAGCGGGCTCACCGCGGACCGATTCGTGCCCAGTCCCTTCGGCGCCCCCGGCGAGAGGATGTACCGGACCGGTGATGTGGTCCGGTGGCGGCGCAACTGGGAGGCCGTCGGATCGCTGGAGTACATCGGTCGATCCGATTTCCAGGTCAAACTCCGCGGGCTGCGAATCGAACTCGGCGAGGTCGAGTCGGCCATGTTCGTCGACCCCGCGGTGGCGCAGGCCGTGGTTGTCGTGCACGAGAGCCCCATCACCGGGGAGAGCCTGGTCGGCTACGTGATCGCGGAAACCGGCTCCGAGGTGGACACGACCGAACTGCGGGAGTCCCTGGGGAAGATACTGCCCGGCTACATGGTGCCCGCGCAGATCATGGTGCTCGACGAGTTCCCGCTCGGCGCGACCGGCAAGCTCGATCGAAAGGCCCTGCCCGCACCCGATTTCCTGGTCTCCGGCGCGGAATACCTGGCACCGCGCAACCCGATCGAGGAGATCCTCGCGACGATCACCGCGGACCTCCTCGGCAGGCCGCGGATTGGGGTGCTCGACAACTTCTTCGATCTGGGTGGGAATTCGCTGATCGCCACCAGGCTCGTCGCGCGCGCCAACTCGGCGCTCGGGTCGCAGCTCGGGGTGCGTGAGGTCTTCGACTCCCTCACGGTGGCGGGCATGGCGGCCCGCATCGAATCCCAGGCCTCCCACGAGAGCGGCAGGCCCGAACTGGTCGCGGGGGCACGCCCCGCCCCGGTGCCGGTTTCGCTGGCCCAGAAGCGAATGTGGTTCATCAACCAGTTCGACACCGATTCGCCTGCCTACAACGTGGCGATGGCGGTGCGGCTGACCGGACGGCTCGACGAGGACGCGTTGCGGGCGGCCGTGACGGACGTACTCGAGCGGCACGAATCGCTGCGCACACTCTTCCCGTCCGTGGACGGCGAACCGACCCAGGTCATCGTGTCGACCTCCGAGGCTTTGCCGGATCTTCCCACCGAGGAGGTGCTCGCGGCGGAGCTCGACACCCGGATCGCCGCGCTGGCAGGCTCCGGTTTCGATGTGACGGCCGCGGTTCCGTTGCGCGCAGGGTTGTTCCGCACCGGCCCCGATGAGCACGTGCTTTCCCTCGTCGTGCACCACATCTGCGCGGACGGATTCTCGCTGGCCCCCCTCGCGCGGGACCTGATGGTCGCGTACACCGCCCGCTCCGACGGGCACGGCCCGCAGTGGGCGCCGCTTCCCGTCCAGTACGCCGACTTCACACTGTGGCAGCACCGGGTTCTCGGTGACTTCACGGATCCGGGCAGCCTGCTCTCGATTCAGCTCGACCACTGGCGACAGGAGCTCGACGGCATGCCGGAGCTGCTGGCGCTGCCGACCGATCGCCCGCGGCCACAGGTCCCGTCGATGCGCGGCGCCGTGCAGGAATTCGCCGTCGACCAGCAGGTTCACCAGCAGTTGGTGCGGCTGGCCCGCGAACACAGTTCCAGCGTGTTCATGGCCGTGCATGCGGCACTCGCGGTGTTGCTCGCGCGCTCGTGCGACACCGACGACGTGCCCATCGGTACCCCCATCGCGGGCCGCGGCGAGGCCGCCCTCGACGACATGGTCGGCATGTTCGTCAACACCCTGGTACTGCGGAGCAGGGTGGGGAGCGACACCAGCTTCGCCGACCTGCTGGCGCGGACCCGCGAGACGGACCTGCGCGCCTTCCATCACGCGGACCTCCCGTTCGAGCGTCTGGTCGACGCCCTGTCTCTGGAGCGTTCGACCTCCTACACCCCGCTTTTCCAGGTGGTGTTCGAGTTCCGTAACAACGACCGGGCGCGGCTGGAGCTGCCGGGTCTGACGGTCGAGGGCATCGATCTGGGCACCGAGATCTCCAACTTCGACCTCCAGCTCACCTGCACCGAGGAGTTCGACGAGACAGGGGCACCCGCGGGCATCTCCGCCGGGTTCACTTACGCGACCGACCTTTTCGACCCCGCCACCGTCGCCGGGTTCGGTCGGCGACTGGTGGCGATCCTCGCCGCGGTCACCGCCGATCCCACCGTCGCGATCGGAGACATCGATCTGCTCGATGCCGCCGAACTCAGCGCGCTGGCTCCCGCACGCGGTCCGGAGTCCGTGCCCGCGCGCACCCTTCCCGAGATCCTCGCCGCCCCGCTCGCGCTCGCGCCCGACTCGCTCGCACTGGTCACCGAGGATCACGAGCTGACCTACCGCGAGATCGACGAGCGGGCGAACCGGCTGGCCCGCATCCTGATCGCGGAGGGTGTCGGTCCGGGCTCCGTGGTGGCGATCGCGATACCCAGGTCGGTCGAGTCGGTGCTGTCGGTGTGGGCCGTGGCGAAGACGGGTGCCGCCTTTGTCCCCGTCGACCCGGACTATCCGGCGGAACGGATCGAGCACATGCTCGCCGACTCCGGCGCGACCGTGTGCCTCACGGTCACCGAATACGGCCGGCGGCTACCCACGCTCGCCCGATACCTCGAACTCGATGCGCCGGACATGCAGGCGGGACTGGCCGCCGCAGCGGCCGCAGCGGTGACCGATGCCGACCGGATCGCCCCGCTGACCCTCGACCACCCGGCGTACGTGATCTACACATCGGGGTCCACCGGCACGCCGAAGGGTGTCGTCGTCCCGCACCGAGGGCTGGCCAATCTCGCGGCCTCGATGCGAGACCGGTTCACCATCACCCCGCCGTCGCGAACGCTGCATCTCGCCTCGCCCAGTTTCGACGCATCGGTCCTCGAGTTGGTGATGGCGTTCGGCGCGGGCGCGACGATGGTCATCGCCCGACCGGGCGTCTACGGCGGAACCGAACTCGCCGACCTGCTCCGCAGCGATCGGGTCTCACACGCCTTCGTCACCCCCGCCGCACTGGAATCGGTGGATCCGCACCAGCTGGACGACCTGGAGTGCGTGGTGACCGGCGCCGACACCTGCCCACCGGACCTCGTCGGTAAGTGGGTCACGGCCAGGAGGCGGATGTTCAACGGCTACGGCCCGACCGAGGCGACGGTCGTGGCGACCGTGAGCCCGCCGATGAGCCCCGGCGACCCCGTGGTCATCGGGCGGCCGATCCGGGGCTGCGGCCTGCTGGTCCTCGATTCGAGGCTGCGAGCGGTGCCGCTCGGGGTCCCGGGCGAGCTGTACATCAGCGGGCCCTCGCTCGCGCACGGCTACCGCAATCGCGCGGGCACCACCTCCGACCGGTTCGTGGCCAACCCGTTCGGCGGACCGGGGGAGCGGATGTACCGGACCGGGGACCTGGTCCGGTGGGTTCGCGCCGTCGGCGACACGACGGGGGTCGACGGGACCGTGCCGGTGGGCGACCTCGAGTACCTGGGCCGCACCGACTTCCAGGTCAAGATCCGCGGGTTCCGGATCGAGCTCGGCGAGATCGAGGCGGCGCTGGCCAGCTACGAGGGCGTCTCCAGCGCGGTCGCGACCGCGCACTCGAACGGCTCCGGCCCCGGCCGGCTGGTCGGCTACGTGGTCCCCGAGCCGGGGGTGGAACTCGACGAGGCCTCGATCCTCTCGTTCGTCAGCGGCATCCTGGCGCCCTACATGGTGCCCGTCGCGCTGATCGTGCTCGACGGCCTGCCGCTCACCCCGGTCGGCAAGCTCGATCGGAAGGCGTTGCCGAAGCCGGACTTCGGTGCCCTTGCCACGCCCGGCCGGGCGCCGGACTCCGAACTCGAGGCCGTCCTGGCGACGTTGTTCGCCGACGTGCTCGGTCTGGATGCGGTGGGCGTGGACGACTCGTTCTTCGCGCTCGGCGGCGACAGCATCATGTCGATCCAGCTCGTGTCGCGAGCCAAGGCCGCCGGTGTGGTGCTGACCCCGCGAGACGTGTTCGAAGCCAAGACTGTCTCGAAGCTGGCCCTGGTCGCAGGGCTCGGCGAGACCTCGGCGGCCGTCACCCTCGAGGAACTGGCAGGCGGCGGCGTCGGCGAGATGCCCCTGACCCCGATCGTGGCCTGGCTGCTCGAACGCGGCGGCAACTTCGGCCGGCTCACCCAGTCCGCTCTGCTCGTCGCCCCCGAGGACCTCACCGACACAGGGGAACTCGGCCGCGTGCTCCAGACCGTGCTCGATCGACACGACATGTTGCGGGCCAGGTTGCACACGAACCGGGCAGCCGGTCCGGACACGCGTGCGGACGCGAGGATGGAGGTGGCCGAGCCGGGGTCGGTCGACGCCGCCGACCTCATCCGCCGGATCGAGGTGGCCGCGACACCCGAGGATCCCGAATTCGACGCCGAGGTGGTCGCGCAGTTCGAGGCGGCCGAGCAGCGACTGGACCCGGCCGCGGGCGTCATGATGCAGGTCGTGTGGCTCGATTCCGGCGCGGGCGTCGGCCGAATCCTGATGGTGGTCCACCACGCCGTGATCGACGGGGTGTCGTGGCGCGTGTTGGTGCCGGACCTGGCGTCGGCATGGGCGCAGATCCGCGCGGGCCAGGATCCGGAGCTGGACCCAGTGGGAACCTCGATGCGGCGCTGGGCGCACGCCCTCGTACAGGAAAGCGAGAACAGGACCGACGAGCTGGTCCGCTGGCGCGAGATGCTGTCCGGGACCGACCCGGTGATCGGTTCGCGCGCACTGGATCCCGCGGTCGACACGAACCAGACCGTGCAGAAGATCAACGTCGAACTGTCGACCGAGGTCACGGACGCGGTACTCACCCGGATTCCCGAGGCATTCCACGGCAGCGTCAACGACGGACTGCTCACCGCGCTGGCGATGGCCGTGTCCCGGTGGCGTCGCGACCGCGGAGTGCATGCGACCGCGACGGTGGTCAACCTCGAAGGGCACGGCCGCGAGGATCAGGTGGTCCCCGGCGCCGACCTGTCACGCACCGTGGGCTGGTTCACCACGGTCTTCCCCATGCGGCTCGAGCTGTCCGACATCGATCTCGACGACGCCTTCGCAGGCGGCCGCGACGCCGGTGCCGCGGTGAAGGCTGTCAAGGAACAACTGCTCGCGGTCCCCGACCACGGCATCGGCTTCGGCATGCTGCGGTACCTGAGCGAGCATGCGCTCGAACTGGGAGAGCTGCCGACGCCGCAGATCAGCTTCAACTACCTCGGACGCCTGACCGCGGGCGGCGCCGACGACGGGCCGAGCATCGGGTGGAGCCCGGTCGCGGACACCGATCTGGACCTGGTCGGCACCGTCGACATGCCACCGTCAGCGGTCCTGGACATCAACGCGGTCACCACCGAGACCCCCGACGGCCCTCGCCTGCGGTCCACCTGGGCATTCCCCGGCGAGGTCCTCACCGCCGCGGAGGCAATCGACCTCGCGGACCTGTGGGCCGAGGCGCTGACCGCGCTGACGCGGCACGCCGCCACCCCAACCGCGGGCGGGCTCACCCCGTCGGACCTCGACCTGGTGGACCTCGAGCAGGGCACCATCGAACGGCTCGAGGACCGCTACCCCGACCTCGCCGACATCTGGTCGCTGTCGCCGCTGCAGACCGGACTGCTCTTCCACGCGCTGCTGGCCGAGCAGTCGGTCGATCAGTACACCGTGCAACTCGCGCTGGATGTTCGGGGCGCGGACCCCGAGCGCATCTGGCGGGCGGGCCAGGCCCTGATCGACCGGCACCCGAACCTGCGCACCTCCTTCATCGCCGACATCGACGGTGTGACCGTGCAGGTGCAGCACCGGCACGTAGAGCTGCCGTGGACCGAGCTCGACCTGACGGCGCTCGACGACGGGGATCGTGAGGCCGAGGTCGCCCGCGTCCTGGACGAGGACCGGCACCACGGATTCGACATGGAATCGCCGCCGCTGCTGCGATTCCTGCTCATCCGGACCGGCCCGGACACCCACCGACTGGTGATGACGAACCATCACATCCTGCTCGACGGCTGGTCTGCGCCGCTGATGCTGCGGGAACTGCTGGCCCTGTACGCGACCGACGGCGACGCGACGGCGCTGCCGCGGGCCAACGCCTACCGGGACTACCTGAAGTGGTTGTCCCAGCGCGACTCCGAGAAGTCGATGGACGTGTGGATGCAGGCCCTCGCCGGAGTCGATGAACCCACGCTCGTCGCACCGCTGGACCGCGCCAGGCTGCAGTGGGACAGCGCGCTCTCGGTTCTCGTCGAGATGGGGGTCGAACGGACGCAGCGCCTGCGGGCCGTGGCCCGCGAGCGCGGTCTGACCCTGAACACGCTGATCCGTGCCGCCTGGGGCATCATCATCGCCGAGCTGACCGGCCGCGACGACGTGGTCTTCGGCAGCACCGTCTCCGGGCGACCCCCGCAGATCCCCGGCATCGAGTCGATGATCGGCCTGTTCATCAACACGCTGCCCGTCCGGATCACCCTCGACCCGTTCGAGAACCTCGGCGAGCTGCTGAACCGAATCCAGGACGAGCAGACCGCCCTGCTCGATCACCACTACCTCGGACTCAGCGACATCCAGGACGCGGCGGGGCCCGCGGCCACCTTCGACACGTTGACCGTCTTCGAGTCGTACCCGTTCGACCGGGCGGCGCTGACCGCCGACGTCGACATCGCCGGGCTGCGCGTGCTCGGGATCCCCGAGATCAACGATGCCGCCCACTATCCGCTGGCCCTGGTCGCCTCCGCGGAGGAGCAGTTGCGGCTCAAGGTCGAGTACTTCCCGGATCTGTTCGAGCGCGCGGACGCGGAGACCATCGCCGCGCGCACCGCGCGGGTGCTGGACGCCTTCGCCGACACCCCGGACCTTCCGCTGTCCCGGCTGCGGCTGCTCTCGCCCGAGGAGGAAATCGAACTGCTCCCGGTCGACGGCGGCGCGATCGAGAGCGCGCGGACGCTGCCCGAGCTGTTCACGGACGGAGCGGGGATCGACCCCACCGCGGTGGCGCTGACGATGGCCCGCCGCGAGATGTCCTATCGCGAGCTCGACGAGCGGTCGAATCAGATCGCCAGGAGTCTCCTCGCGCGGGGCCTCGGGCCGGGTTCGGTTGTCGCCCTCGCGATCAGGCGTTCCATCGAATCGGTCATGTCGGTCTGGGCGATCACCAAGACGGGAGCAACCTTCGTCCCGGTGGACCCGAACTACCCGTCCGATCGGATCGAGCACATGCTCTCCGACTCGGGCGCGACCTTCGGACTGACCGTCGCCGAGTACCGCGACCGCCTACCCGGGACCGCAGCATGGTCGGTCATCGACGATCCGGAGGCCTCGGCCGAGTTCGACGGCAGGTCGGCGGCCGCGGTCACCGACGCCGACCGCCCGCGCCCCCTGCGGGTCGACGACATCGCGTACGTGATCTACACGTCCGGCTCGACGGGGCTCCCGAAGGGCGTGGTGGTCTCGCACCGGTCGTTCGAGAAGCTCGTCGCCGTGCAGCACGATCTGTTCGCCCCGAACTCGGCATCACGCACCCTGCATTTCGCCAGTCCCAGCTTCGACGCGTCGGTCTTCGAGTACCTGCTCGCCGCGGGCGCGGGAGCGACGCTGGTGATCGTGCCGCCCACGGTGTACGGCGGGATCGAACTGGCCCGGCTGCTCAAGCAGGAACGGGTGACCCACGGCTTCATCATCAGCTCGGCGCTCTCGGGGATGGACCCCGCCGGTCTCGACGACTTCCAGGATGTCCTGTTCGGCGGCGAGGCCGCGCCACCGGAGCTGGTGCCGCGCTGGGCTCCAGGGCGCCGACTGTGGAACGCGTACGGCCCCACCGAGGGCACGATCGTGACGAACTTCAGCGATCCGGTGTCGGTGGACGAACCGGTCACCATCGGCGGACCGCTGCGCGGGATCCAGGAGATCCTGCTGGACGCCTTCCTGCGTCCCGTCCCGATCGGGGTGCCCGGCGAGCTGTACATCGCAGGGCACAACGTGGCGCTCGGCTATCACCGTCGCACCGGCCTCACTGCCGGTCGATTCGTGGCGAATCCGTTCGGCGGCCCCGGCGAACGGATGTACCGCACCGGCGACGTCGTTCGGTGGCGGCGCTCCCCGGAATCCGGCCGACTCGTGATCGAGTACATCGGACGCAGCGACTTCCAGGTGAAGGTCCGCGGGTTCCGCATCGAGCTCGGCGACATCGACAGCGCCCTCGGCGAGCACGAGGGCATCGACTTCTCCGTGACCATCGGGCACGGATCGGCGAGCAACGCCGTCCTGGCCTCGTACGTGCTGCCGGCCGCCGGACACCGGATCGAGCCGGCCGAGGTCCGCGAGTTCCTCTCGACCCGGCTGCCCTCGCACATGGTGCCTTCGAGCGTGATGATCCTCGACGACATCCCGCTGACCCCCGTCGGCAAGCTGGACCGCGCCGCGTTGCCCGCGCCGGAGTTCGCCGCCACCACCGAGCTCCGGGCGCCGACCACTGCCCTCGAACGCACCATCACCGATGTCTTCGCCGCCGTCCTCGGCCTCGACCGCGTCGGCCTCGACGACAGCTTCTTCGACCTCGGCGGCAACTCGCTGAGCGCGACCCGCGTCACCGCGCGGCTGTCGTCCGCACTCGAGGTCGACCTCAGCGTCCGCGCCCTGTTCGAGGCGCCCACCGCAGGCACCCTCGCACAGCGTGTCGCACTGTCCGACGGTGAGCACCGGCGCCCGTCGCTCGAGGCGACCGACCGGCCCGAACGACTGCCGCTGTCGTTGGCGCAGCAGCGGATGTGGTTCCTCAACCAGTTCGACACCGAGTCCGCCGCGTACAACATCCCGCTCGCCGTACGCCTGACCGGGCACCTCGACACCGACGCGCTGCGCAGCGCCGTCGCCGACGTCGTCGACCGGCACGAATCGCTGCGCACCCTGTTCCCCATGGTCGACGGTCAGCCCACCCAGGTGATCGTGCCCGCGGCAGCCGCAGCACCGGACCTCACCGCGATCGACACCACCGAGTCCGAACTGCCGCAGCGCATCTCCGACCTGATCTCGGGCGGATTCGATGTCACCGACGCGGTGCCCGTGCGCGCGGCCCTGCTGCGCATCGGCTCAGACGAGCACGTGCTGGTGCTCGTCGTCCACCACATCAGCGCCGACGGTTTCTCGATGTCCCCGCTGGCCCGGGACGTGATGGCCGCCTACACCGCGCGGGTGTCTGGTGCCATGGCACCGTGGTCCCCGCTGCCGGTCCAATACGCCGACTACGCGCTGTGGCAACACCGCGTCCTCGGCTCCGAGGACGATCCCGAGTCCCTGCTCGCGCGCCAGCTCGACCACTGGACGGAAGTCCTCTCGGGGTTGCCGGAGGTGATCGCGCTGCCCACCGACCGACCGCGGCCGGTCTACCAGAGCTTCCACGGCGAACGATTCGAGTTCACCGTGCCGCCAAGGGTGCACCGCGCCCTCGTCGACGTGGCACGGCAACACAACTCGACGATGTTCATGGCCGGCCACGCCGCGCTGTCGCTGCTGCTCGCGAAGCTCTCCGGAGCCACCGACGTCGCCGTCGGCACCCCGATCGCGGGACGCGGCGAGGCGGCGCTCGACGATCTGGTCGGCATGTTCGTCAACACCCTGGTGCTGCGCAACGAGGTGGATCCACGGGCATCGTTCGGGGAGCTCCTCGACAACGTGCGCGAGGTGGACGTCGCCGCGTTCGCGCATGCGGACCTGCCGTTCGAGCGACTCGTCGAGGCACTCGCCCCCGAACGGTCCACCGCACACTCGCCGTTGTTCCAGGTACTGCTCGAGTTCCAGAACAACGAGCCGCCCCACCTGGAGCTGCCCGGACTGACCGCGGACGGAATCGATCCCGACCTGGCCGTCGCCAAGTTCGACCTGCAGCTGACACTCGCCGAGCGGTACGGGGAGGACGGGCGCCCGGCCGGGATCTCGGCGATGTTCACCTACGCCGACGATCTGTTCGACCCAGGCACCGTGCACGGCTTCGCCCGGCGACTGTGCGACCTCCTCGAATCGGTCACCACGGATCCCGACCGCGCGGTCGGGGACATCGAGATCACCGACCCGGCCGAGCGCGACGCGATGGCCTCGCTCTGGAACGTCGCGGGCGTGCCTGCACCGACGGGCACCCTGGTGGACCGGTTCGCGAGCACGGTCGCCCGGCAGCCGGCAGCGGTCGCCGTGTCCTGCGACGGTGAAACCCTGACCTACGCGCAACTCGACGACCGGGCCAACCGGCTCGCCCGGGTCCTGATCGGCAGGGGCGCCGGACCCGAATCCCTCGTCGCGGTCGCGCTGCCGCGCACCAACGACCTGATCGTGGCGCTGCTGGCCGTCGTCAAGTCCGGTGCCGGCTATCTGCCCGTCGACGTGACGTACCCGGCCGACCGGCTGATCTTCATGCTCGAGGACGCGGATCCGATCTGCATGATCTCCACCGGTGCCGACCTCGAACGCCTGCCTGACACCGACGTGCCCGTCGTGGTGCTGGATTCGGACGAGTTGACCACCCGACTCGCCACGGAATCGGGCGCGCCCGTCACCGACACCGATCGGCTGGCCCCGCTCGACCCGGCGGACACCGCCTACGTGATCTACACCTCCGGGTCGACCGGGCAGCCGAAGGGCGTCGTCGTCTCGCACCGCAACGTGCTCACCCTCTTCGCGAACACCGAAGAGAAGTTCGGGTTCGACGAGTCCGATGTGTGGACGATGTTCCACTCCTACGCATTCGACTTCTCGGTCTGGGAGCTGTGGGGCCCACTCCTGTACGGCGGCACCCTGGTGGTCGTCGACTACTACACCGCCCGCTCGCCGGAGATGTTCCTCGAACTCTTGCGGCGCGAGCGGGTGACGGTGCTCAATCAGACGCCGACCGCGTTCTACCAGCTGGCCGAGGCCGACCGGCTGGCCACGGGTGACTCACCGGCTTTGGCCCTGCGTTACGTGATCTTCGGTGGTGAGGCGCTCGATCTCGGTCAGCTCGGCCGCTGGTACGCCAGGCATGGCGAGACTGCGCCTGCGCTGGTCAACATGTACGGCATCACCGAGACCACCGTGCACGTCAGTCACCTCCCACTCGACCGCGCCTACGCCGCCGAGGCGTCCGCGTCCGTCATCGGCCGGGCGATCCCCGGTTTGCGGGTGTCGGTGCTCGATCAACGACTGCATCCGGTCCCGCCAGGGGTGACGGGGGAGATGTACGTCGCGGGAGATCAGGTCTCGCGTGGCTACCTCGGCCGGGCGGCGCTGACCTCCGCGCGGTTCGTCGCGGATCCCATGGGTGCCGCCGGTGCACGGATGTACCGAACCGGTGATGTGGCCCGCTGGAATCGGGATGGTCAACTGGAGTACCTGGGCCGCAGCGACTTCCAGGTGAAGGTCCGCGGGTTCCGGATCGAGCTGGGCGAGATCGAGGCGGTCCTGCTGCGGTTCCCTGGCGTCGCGCAGGCCGTGTCCCTCGTGAGCGAGGACCCGCGGGGCAACCGGTTGATCGCCTACGTGGTCCCGGAGCCGGGGTTACGCCCGGACGAGAACGAGGTGCTCGAGTTCGCGGGCACTCAACTCGCCTCGCACATGGTGCCCGCGGCGGTGCTGGTCATCGACGAACTCCCGCTGACCGCGAACGGCAAACTGGACAGAAAGGCACTGCCGGAACCGGATTTCGCGACGCGGGTCCATGCCGGCCGCGCGCCGAGCACCGAGACCGAGACCGTGTTGGCGACCCTGTACGCCGAGGTGCTCGGTCTGGATTCGGTGGGCGTGGAGGATTCGTTCTTCGCGCTCGGCGGCGACTCCATCATGTCGATCCAGCTCGTGTCCCGGGCCAAGGCTGCCGGTGTCGCGATCTCGCCGCGGGAGGTCTTCGAACACAAGACGGTCGCCGCGCTCGCCGTCGTGGCCGAATCGGCCGAGGTCGGGGACGCGATCGTGCTCGACGAGCTCGCGGGCGGGGGCGTCGGCGAGCTGCCGTTGACCCCGATCATGCACTGGCTGACCGATCGGGCCGGGGCCGCTGGGGACATCAACCGCTACACCCAGACGGCACTGCTCACGCTGCCGCCAGGGGCGGACGCGGACACCGTCGAGCGCACGCTGCAGGCAGTGCTCGACCACCACGACATGTTGCGGTCCAGGCTGATCCAGCGCGATCCCGACCGCGAACCGGCGATGACGGTCGCCGAACAGGGGTCGGTGCCCGCCGCGTCGGTACTGCGTAGGGTCGCGGTCGCAGGTGTGGAGGGCCCCGAGTTCTCCGCGATCGCGGCGGCCGAACTCGACGCGGCGGCGGACCGACTCGACCCGTGGACAGGCACGATGCTGCAGGTGGTCTGGTTCGATCCCTCGGACTGCGGCGAACCCGATGCCCCGGGCCGACTGCTGATGGTCGTGCATCACGCGGTGATCGACGGGGTGTCGTGGCGCGTGCTGGTGCCGGACCTGGCGTCGGCGTGGGCACAGATCCGCGCGGGTCAGGATCCCGTCCTGGCCCCGGTGGGGACCTCGATGCGCCGCTGGACGCACGCCCTGGCCGAGGCGAGCGCGACCAGGTCCGGGGAGATGGACCTGTGGCGGCGGATGCTGGCCGGTCCGGATCCGGTGATCGGTTCGCGTGCACTGGATCCGGCGGTCGACACCAACGAGACCGTGCAGAAGATCACCGTCGAACTCCCGAGCGAGGTCACGGAGTCGCTGCTGACGCGGCTTCCGGAGGTATTCCACGGCAGCGTCAACGACAGCCTGCTCACGGCGCTTGCGATGGCCGTGTCCCGGTGGCGCTCCGCCCGCGGCGAAGAGGTGTCGGCGACGGTGGTCAATCTGGAGGGCCACGGCCGCGAGGATCACGTGATCGCGGGCGCCGATCTGTCGCGGACAGTGGGCTGGTTCACCACGATCTTCCCGGTCCGGCTCGATCTGTCCGACATCGATCTCGACGACGCCTTCGCGGGCGGGCCGGACGCGGGCACCGCGGTCAAGGTCGTGAAGGAACGGTTGCTCTCGATACCCGATCACGGCATCGGCTTCGGGATGCTCCGATACCTGAGCGAACACCGGAACGAATTGCGCGAACTGCCTGCGCCGCAGATCAGCTTCAACTACCTCGGCCGGATGACGGACGGAGCCGGGACGCTGGACCCCGGCACCGGCTGGACCCCGGTCACCGACACCGGCCTCGACGACGCCCCGAGCAAGCAGATGCCGGTCGCGTCGGTCCTGGACATCAACGCGCTGACCCTCGGATCCCCGGACGGGCCGCGGCTGCGCGCAACCTGGTCGTTCCCGACGCGGGTCCTGCGCGCCCTCGAGGTCCGCGAGCTGGCGGACCTGTGGGCCGAGGCGCTGACCGCGCTGGCCCGGCACGCCGCGGCGCCGACCGCGGGCGGGCTCACACCGTCGGACCTCGCCCTGGTGGATCTCGAGCAGGACACCATCGAGCGACTCGAGGGCCGGTTCCCCGGCCTCGCCGACGTCTGGTCGCTGTCCCCGTTGCAGTCCGGCCTGCTCTTCCACGCGCAGATGTCGGACGCGTCGGTCGATCCGTATCTCGTCCAACTCACCATCACCCTGCGGGGCACGGTCGACCCGGACCGCATCCGCAGGGCCGGTCAGGCACTGCTCGATCGGCACCCGAACCTGCGGGCGGCGTTCGTCGCCGAACAGGGCGGTGTCGCCGTCCAGGTCATCGCGGATCACGTCGAGCTGCCGTGGCGTGAGATCGATCTCGCCGAGACGGCATCCGAGGACCGCGAGGACGCCCATGCCGCGGTCGTGGCGGCCGACCGGGCAGCGAGGTTCGACATGTCGTCCGCGCCGCTCCTGCGCCTGATGCTCGTGAAGTTCGACGAGGACGAGTACCGGTTGACGCTGACGAACCACCACATCCTGATCGACGGCTGGTCGACACCGATCGTCATCCGGGACCTGCTGACCCTGTACGCGACCGACGGGGACGCCTCGGCACTTCCGCCCGTGCACCCCTACCGCGACTACCTGGTCTGGATGTCCCGGCGTGACATCGGTCAGTCGACAGAGGCGTGGCGGCAGGCACTCTCGGACGTCGAGGAACCGACCGTGCTGGCGCCCGCGAACGACGGTCGTCCGCATTCGGGCAGCCAGGAGTTCGGGCTGACGCTGTCCGAAGCGGAGACCAGCCTGCTGCGACTGTTGGCGGGCGAGCGCGGCCTCACCCTCAACACGATGCTCCAGGCCGCATGGGGAATCGTGCTCGGCGCGCTGACCGGCCGCGACGACGTGGTGTTCGGCAGCACCGTCTCGGGCAGGCCGCCGGGGATCGCCGGCATCGAGTCGATGGTCGGCCTGTTCATCAACACCCTTCCTGTCCGGGTCATCCTCGATCCGTACGAGAGCCTCGGCGGATTGCTCGACCGGGTCCAGCACGAGCAGGTCGCGCTGCTCGACCACCACTACCTCGGGCTGGCGGACATCCAGAAGGTCGCCGCACCCGCCGCCGCGTTCGACACCCTCACCGTGTTCGAGTCATACCCGATCGATCGCGCCGGCCTGACCGAACAGACCGACATCGCGGGCATGCGCATCGCGGGCTTCGACGGACGGGATTCGGCTCATTACCCGCTGGCCATCGTCGCCTCCGGTGAGGAGAACCTGCACCTGAAGCTCGAGTACCTCGCCACGGCCTTCGACGTCGCCGCCGTGGAGTCCATCGCGGCCCGGGTACGGCGGGTACTGGTCGCGATGGCCACCCACCCCGACCTCCAGCTCGCGCGGATGGACCTGCTGTCGGCGGACGAGCGCGTCGCCCTTGTCCCCGTGCACGGCAGGCCGGGTGTCTCGGCCAGGACGCTCCCGGAGTTGTTCGAGGACGCGGCGGCCGCGAGTCCGGAGGCCACCGCGCTGGTCCACGAGGGACGCCACGTCAGCTATCTCGAGCTCGACATGCGTTCGACGCAGTTGGCGCGCCTGCTGATCGCGAGGGGCGCGGGTCCGGAAACCTATGTTGCTCTTGGCATCCCTCGATCCATCGAATCGGTGCTCGCGGTGTGGGCGGTGGCCAAGACCGGCGCGGCGTTCGTGCCCGTCGACCCCAACTACCCGCAGGACCGGATCGAGCACATGCTCACCGACTCCGGCGCGACCCTCGGACTCGCCATGACCGCGGATCGCGCGCGGCTGCCCGACTCCGTGCCGTGGCTGCTCCTCGACGGGCCCGACTGCACCGCCGAACGGGCGGCCCAGTCCACCCGTCGGGTGGTCGACGCGGACCGGGTCTCGCCGATCGGCATGAACAACGCCGTCTATGTCGTCTACACCTCGGGTTCGACCGGAACACCCAAGGGCGTGGTGATCACCCACGTCGGCCTGGAGAACTTCGCCACCGACCAGCGCGAACGGTTCAACACGACGCCGATGTCGCGGACCCTGCACTTCTCGACGCCGAGCTTCGACGGCGCCGTCTTCGAATACCTGCAGGCGTTCGGGCTGGGTTCGACGATGGTGATCGCACCGCAGTCCGTGTACGGCGGAGCCGAACTCGCGCACCTGATCAAGGTCGAGGGGGTCACCCATGCCTTCGTGACGACCGCCGCGCTGGCGACGGTGGACCCGGGGGGACTCGTCGAATTCCAGCACGTGGCCTTCGGCGGTGAGGCCTGCCCGCCGGAGCTGGTCACGCGGTGGGCGCCGGGACGCAAGCTGACCAACGCGTACGGCCCGACCGAGACCACGATCATGGCCAACATCAGCGACCCGATGACGGTGGGGGAGCCCATCACGCTCGGCGGCCCGATCCGCGGGGTGTCCGAGGTCGTACTGGACGGGTACCTGCGGCCGGTTCCCGCCGGCGTCCCCGGCGAGTTGTACATCGCGGGTGTCGGACTGGCGCGCGGATACCACCGGAGGGGCGCGCTGACCGCGGACCGCTTCGTGGCGAATCCGTACGGGCAACCGGGAGATCGGATGTACCGCACCGGGGACATCGTCCGCTGGCGGGTGGAACCCGGGTCCGGCGAACGCACGGTCGAGTACATCGGGCGCAGCGATTTCCAGCTGAAGGTGCGCGGCTTCCGGATCGAGCTCGGCGAGATCGACTCCGAGATCATGGCGTACCCAGGAGTGAGCTTCGCGGTGACCGTCGGCGTGCCTGGTCCGTCCGGCGACACCGTGCTGGCCAGCTACGTGGTGCCGATGGCGGACGTACCGGTGCGGGTACCGGCGTTGAGCGATCACCTGGCGGGCCGGCTGCCGTCCCACATGGTGCCGTCGAGCATCGTCCTGATCGACGAGATCCCACTGACCCATGTCGGCAAGCTCGATCGGTCGGCGCTGCCGGAGCCCGAGTTCCTCGGCACCGCCACCGAGTACCGCGAACCGAGCACACCGCTCGAACGCACCATCGCCGAGGTGTTCGCCGCGGTCCTCGGTGTCGATCGGATCGGCCTCGACGACAGCTTCTTCGACCTCGGCGGGAACTCGCTCATCGCCACCCGCGTCACGGCACGACTCGGGACCGCGCTCGGTGCCAAGATCGGCGTCCGTGCACTCTTCGAGTCGCCGACGATCACCGCGCTGGCCGCCCTGCTCGCGCCCGAGCGCACCGGCACCGATGCGCGGCCTCCGCTCACCGCGATCGAGCGCCCGCCGGTGATCCCGGTGTCACTGGCCCAGAAGCGGATGTGGTTCCTGAACCAGTTCGACACCGCCTCGCCCGCATACAACATCCCGCTGGCGGTCAAGCTGTCCGGTCGCCTCGACACCGAGGCGCTCGGCGCCGCGATCCGGGACGTGCTCGACCGACACGAGTCGCTGCGCACGATGTTCCCCGTCCACGACGGCGAGCCCACACAACTCGTGGTGCCCACCGACCAGGTCCTGCCCGCACTGACGACGATCTCCGTCACCGACGCCGAACTGAACTCGCGCATCATCGAACTCGCGGGCGCAGGCTTCGACGTCACCGCCGCGGTACCGGTGCGGGCCGCGTTGCTCCGGCTGGGCGAGCTCGAACACGTTCTGACCATCGTGGTGCACCACATCTGCGCCGATGGTTCCTCCCTCGGTCCGCTCGCCAGGGACGTGATGGTCGCCTACAACGCCCGGGTCAACGGCTCGGCCCCGGGATGGGACCCGCTGCCGGTGCAGTACGCCGACTACACCCTTTGGCAGCACCGGATGCTCGGCGCCGAGGACGATCCGGGGTCACTCATCACCGCGCAACTCGAGTACTGGAACCAGAACCTCGCGGACCTGCCGGACGTGATCGCGCTGCCGACCGACCGCCCGCGTCCGCTGCAGCAGACCTTCCGCGGCGACCGCATCGAGTTCGCGATCGACGCCGGGCTGCACGCCCGCATCGGCGACCTGGCGCGGGCGAACAACTCGACCGTCTTCATGGTGATGCACGCGGCACTCGCGGTCCTACTGGCCCGGCTCGGCGACACCGACGACGTCGCCATCGGTACCCCGATCGCCGGCAGGGGCGAGGCCGAACTCGACGAGATGATCGGCATGTTCGTCAACACCCTCGTGCTGCGCACCCACGTCGACCCCGACGCCGACTTCCTCGAGCTGCTCGAATCGGCCCGTGAGACGGACCTCGCGGCGTTCGCACACGCCGACCTCCCGTTCGAGCGGATCGTCGAGGCGCTGAACCCGGCCCGATCCACGTCCTACCAGCCCCTCTTCCAGGTCGCGCTGGAGTTCCAGAACACCGAACGGCCGCACCTGGCACTTCCGGGCCTCGAGGTCGACGGCGTCGACCTCGACATCCGGGTGGCGAAGGAGGACCTGGAGCTGATCCTCGCCGAGAACGTCGCGGCGGACGGCACGCCCGCGGGTGTTCGTGGCGGTATCGACTACGCGACAGACCTGTTCGACCCCGAGTCCGTGCACGCCTTCGCGGATCGTTTCGTCCGGGTTCTCGATGCGGTGACCGCCGACCCGCACCGGGCGATCGGCAACATCGGCATCCTCGGCGAGGTCGAGATGTCCGATATGGCACCGGCGCTCGGACCCGAGGGTGGTGCGCCGCAGCTGTGGCCGGACATCCTGTCCGCCGCCGCGGCCGCGGCACCCGAGTCGCTCGCGTTGTCCTTCGAGGATGAGCACCTGACCTATCGTGAGCTCGACGAGCGGTCGAACCGGTTGGCCCGGGTGCTGCGAGGGTCCGGGGTCGGCCCGGAGACCTTCGTCGCGCTCGGCCTGCCCCGCTCGATCGAGGAGATCGTGTCGATCTGGGCGGTGGCGAAGGCAGGCGCCGCGTTCGTACCCGTGGATCCGACCTATCCGCCGGAACGAATCGAGTACATGCTGGTGGATTCCCGCGCCGTCGTCGGGCTGACCGTCGCATCGCGGCGCGGGCAGCTCCCCGACACGATTCCGTGGCTCGTGATGGACGCCCCCGACTTCCTCGCGTCCATGTCCGCGTCGTCGCCGGCCCCGGTCATCGATGCGGACCGGATCGTCCCCCTGCACCTCGCCCACCCGGCCTACCTGATCTACACCTCCGGATCCACCGGTCTGCCCAAGGGCGTCATCGTCACGCATCAGGGCATCGCGAACCTGACCGCGGAGGAGAACAGCCGGTTCGGCGTCACCGAGCGGTCGAGGGTCTCGCACCTGGCGTCCCCGAGCTTCGACGCCTCCGTGTTCGAGCTGATGATGGCGTTCGGCACGTCCGCGGGCGTGGTGATCGTGCCGCCCACCGTGTACGGCGGCCCCGATCTCGAGGACCTGCTCCGGCGCGAGCACGTCACCCACGCCTTCATCACCCCGACCGCCCTGGCGTCGATGGAGGACCGGGATCTGTCGGAGCTGGAGGTCCTCGCGGTCGCCGGGGAGGCGTGCCCGCCGGACTTGGTGGACGTCTGGGCGCGGGGGCGCCGGATGTTCAACGGCTACGGGCCGACCGAGACCACCATCCAAGCCAGCGTCAGCGACCCGATGGAGAGTGGGGTGCCGGTCAACATCGGCAACCCGGCCATCGGTTTCGGCGAGGTCGTGCTCGACGCCCACCTGCAGCCGGTCCCGGTCGGGGTGCCCGGCGAGATGTACATCCTCGGTCTCGGGCTGGCCCGCGGTTATCACAACCGGATCGGGTTGACCTCCGAACGCTTCGTGGCGAGCCCGTTCGGTGATCCGGGGCAGCGGATGTACCGCACCGGGGACATCGTCCGCTGGCAACGCGACCCCCGCACCGGAGATCACACCATCGAGTACATCGGCCGCAGCGACTTCCAGGTGAAGGTGCACGGCTTCCGCATCGAACTCGGCGAGATCGACACCGTGCTGACGCACCACCCCGACATCGCGTTCTCGGCCACCATCGGTCAGACCGGGCCGTCCGGGGACACACTGCTGGCGTCTTACGTGCACCCGGTCGAGGGTCGCACGCTGGTGCCCGCCCAGGTCAGGTCCTTCGCCTCGGGCCGCCTGCCCGCCCACATGGTGCCGTCGGCCGTCGTGGTCCTCGACACGATACCGATGACGCCCGTCGGCAAGCTCGATCGAAAGGCATTGCCGACACCCGAGTTCGGTGCTCGCGCCGACGAATACCGCGCGCCGGTCACACCGAGCGAACTGGCGATCACCGAGGCCTACGCCGAGGTGCTCGGCGTCGAACGCGTCGGTGTCGACGACAGCTTCTTCGACCTCGGAGGCACCTCGATCGTGGCCACCCGGGTCGTCACCGAGCTCCGCGCGCGGTTCGGGGACCGGATCCAACTGCAGTCGATCTTCCTCGATCCGACCCCGGCCGGGCTCGCGCACCGCCTCGACGAGGAGTCGGCGCAGTCGGCCGCCGATGAGGCTCTGCAGGTGGTGATCCCGCTGCGGCCGAGCGGTACCAAGCCCGCCCTGTTCTGCGTGCACCCCGGCATCGGTCTGAGTTGGGGTTACGCCGGGCTGGTCCAGCACCTCGCCCAGGACCGCCCCGCGTTCGGCCTGCAGCTGCCGCTCATCAGCGGGGGGCCGCGCTTCGAGTCGATCGAGCAGCTGGCGCACCGGTACGTGCAGGAGATGCGCGCGGTCCAGGGCCACGGCCCGTACCACCTGCTCGGCTGGTCCCTCGGCGGCGTGATCGCGCACGCCATGGCCGTGGAGCTTCGGCGGGACGGCGACGAGGTGGCGACGCTCGCCATCATGGACAGCTATGTCACCGCCGACGGGATCCCGCAGGTGCTGACAGTCGAGGAGCTGTTGCAGGGCCTCGGGCTCGACCTCCGCACCCCCGACGGCGAGGAGCTGACCTACGCGCGGGCGGTCGAGCTGCTCGACGAGTCCCTCGGACAGCGCACCGGCCTCACCGCCGCGCATCTCGAGCGGATCAGCGCCGGCTTCACCAATTCGGCGCAGATCATGGACCGATTCCGTCCCGCGGTCTTCGACGGCGACCTGCTCTTCTTCAGCGCGGCAGGCGGTTCCGGGAACGGAGAACATTCCCCCGAGGAGTGGCGTCCGGCGGTCACCGGCGGAATCCGCGAGGTCCAAGTGGACTGCGGCCACAACCAGATGATCGAACCCGAGTCGTTGGCCGTGGTCGGTCCCGCGCTCGAGAAGTACCTCTCCTCACATTGATCGGTCACGGTCGCCGGGTCGCCACATCTCCCGCCATGCTTGCGATCATCCTGGCAGGAGTCTTGCTGACGGGTGGGTGCGGACAACCAGGGACGAACCAATTGCCACAGGAGGTTCTGGTCCCGTTGGAGGCCGTACAGAATCACTTCCCGGAGATCGCCACCCAGAACCCGCCGAGTGAGAACGCCAATGCCGCCGGCATCCCCGATGCGGTCGATCTCACCCGCGAGGCGGTCGAGAGAGCCGAGTCGGCATAGGGCCACGTCACCATCCGTCGCGAATGTCCTCAGCGACGCCCAGTCGCTCGCACAGCCGCCGAATCGCGCTGCAGTCCTGCACCATCGGCTTCCGGTCGCCGTCCGCCGTGACGTCCGCGATGATCGTCCCCGCGCCGGTGACCCGTTCCTGGTCGAGGATGGCCCGCCAGGTGGTGAGGTCGCTCGCGGTGAACGCGTCCACCCCCTCGCGCAGACCCTCGAGCAGGGTGTGCCGGTCGTCCGCGTCGAGCGTGTCGTACACCAGCGTCACCAGGTCGCCGGTGATGGAGGAGTGGCACTGCTCGTCGCGTCGGTGCAGCGCCACGGTCGCCCGGTTCAACGGCTGCACCGCCTCGTCCCCGGTCATCAGGCCCAGGTAGGCGCTGATCGATGTTTCGGCGACCGTGGTGTAGGCGAGGGTCGTCAGCGCCGCGGCCCTCGGATCGGTGTGCCGGGCCACGGCCGCGTGGTGGCGGCGGACCGTCTGGGCCGCGGGCAGCGCGTCCTCGCGCAACGGCCACCCGCGGTGGCGTCGCGTCGCGGCGCTCGCGTTGAGGTGCATCAGGGTGTGGTACTCCTCGTCGACCATCGACTGCAGCGCCGCCGCGCGGTGGCCGTCGCCGAGCCCGGTGCCGAACGCGTCGCGGGAGAGCAACTGGAAACCCGGGTTGACCACGAACTGCTCGATGTCCATCACGTTCTTGTTGTAGGCGATCCACCCCCAGGCCCGCAGCCGGTCCTTCTTCGACTCGTCCAGGCAGCGGTAGAGGTCGTGCTCGCGGAACGGGAGCAGCGCCTCGGGGAAGTCGGCCTTGGCCGGATCGAAGAAGTCGTCGAGCTCGGGTTCGACCCTCCGCACCGTGGCTCGGCGCGGCCAGCTCCTGACCAGGCCGCGGATCACCGCGCTCTCGACCGGATTCGACTCTTCGCATTCGGGCAGAGAGGGCGGCGACAGCAGGCCCTCGAACGTCCCGCCGTGTAGCTCGAACGGACCGGTCACGACTCGATCACCTCCGATCGCACCGACACGTCCTCGGATGCCAGGCCGTGAAAGATCTCCGCACACAAATCCCCGTACCGCCGGGCGCGGTCGCCGAGGGGTCGACTCGCCGCGGCCACCAGCGCGTCGAAATCGGCCTCGGTGCCGTGCTCGACCACCGACGACAATCGGGTCACCGCCGCCGCCAGCGCATCACGTGCCCTGCCCGCCAACGGATTCCCGGCCTGGACGTCGCGGTACACCGCCGGGTTCCCGAGCCCGATCCGGGCCAACAGCGCCAGCGCCACCGTGTGCGGCGGGGTCGCGCTGGCGGCCAGCTCCTCGTTCGTCACGTCGAGCTCGGTCAGCGCGAGGCCGAAGGCCAGCACCGCGGCGTGCGTGAGCGCCTGCGTCGCCGCCACGATCCGGTCGTGCTGTTCCGGTGCGAGCCGGACGATCTCGGCCCCCCATCCGGACAGGGACGCGAGGAACCGGTCGACCTGGTGACCCCCGCAATACGTGACCGCGGCCACCGGCCTGCCGGCCATACCCAGGTCGGGTGCGAACATCGGGTTGACCCCGACGGCCGCAGTCCCCGGCGCGGATTCCGTGAGCGCACACGCGAACCGCGTCTTGACCGACAGCGTGTCGACGAGCACCGCGCTGGGGGAGAGAAGTCCGGGGAGAGTCGGGGCGGCGGCCAGCGCGACCGACTCCGGCACGGCCAGCACCACCAGGTCCGCGGAGCGCAGCGCCGCGACGAGCTCCCCGGTAGGGGCCGTCAGGTCCGCGGCCATGGCATCCGGATCGGTGATGGCGTCCGTGCGTGCCGCACAGCGGGGATCGACCACCAGGACCCGGACCCCGTCGCCGCGCAGCAACGCCACCAACATCGCGCCGACCGATCCCGCACCGCCGACGACGGCGGCGGTGCGGAACTGCGACGACGCTCGCGCAGATCCCGTGTCGATCACGGTCCGGCCTGGTCCTGATGGTCGATGTTCATGGACAGGCAACGTTTCATGGTGACGGCCTTGACCATCGTCTCCTCGTACTCCTCGTCCGGGTCGGACATCGCCATGATCGCGCCACCGGCACCGAACGTCACCTCGTCGGCGGTGGCGACCAGGGTCCGGATCACGATGGAGAAGTCAGCGGTGCCGGTGAGCGAGAAGTACCCGATCGCACCCGAGTAGACCCCGCGCGGGCCGTCCTCGAGCTTGTCGAGGATCTCGAGGGTGCGCACCTTCGGCGCCCCGGTCATCGACCCGCCGGGGAAGGTCGCCCGGATGCAGTCCACCACCGATACACCCGGCCGCAGGGTGCCGCGGATGGTCGAGACCAGTTGGTGCACGGGCGCATAGGTCTCGACGTCGAACAGCTTCGGGACGTGCACCGAGCCCGGCACGCAGACACGCGAAAGGTCGTTGCGGACCAGATCGACGATCATCAGGTTCTCGGCGCGATCCTTCTCGGCCTCACCCAGGTCGCGGCGCAGGGCCTCGTCGGTGTCCGGCGAGAACGACCGCCGCCGGGTGCCCTTGATCGGCTTGGACTCGATCACCCGATCCGCGCCGATCCGCAGAAAGCGCTCGGGCGAGGCGCTCAGGACCGAGATCCCCGAGAACTGCAGGAGCGCGTTGTACGGGGTCGGGCTGATCTCGCGCAGGCACGCATAGCGGTCCAGCGGGTCGATCGGCCCGTCCACGGTCCCGGTGTTGGTGAGGCACACCTCGTAGGACTCGCCGGACCGGATCTCGCTGAGGCACTGCTCGATCAGCGCGAGATAGGCGTCCCGGCTGTGCCGGAACCGTGGCTCGGGGTCGGCATCGAGATGGACCAGCGGGGGCGGCGCCGGCGGTTCGTGGGGGACCACGTCGAACTCCGACAGCGCGGCGGCCGTCTCGGTCAGCCAGCGGGTGCCCGCCGGGTCTCCGGAACCGTCGTCGAGCGCGAGCAGGTAGCAGCAGTCGGCCTCGTGGTCGAGCACCAGGGCTCTGTCCGCGAAGACGACGGCGGCGTCCGGGTTCGACGAGGTGTGGACGAGCTGCCCACAGGTGTCTGCCTTCAGCTCGTAGCCGAGGTACCCGACGTACCCGAGGCAGAAGCCGAACGGGAGGTCGGGGCGGGGGGCCACCGCGCGGGCGCGCAGCTGCTTGTCCATGTAGTCGAAGAAGGTGCTGTGGACCTCCCGCGCGAGCTTTCCCTGCTGGTGCACCCGCACCGTGGTCTCGGTGACGCTGTAGGTGACGTACTCGGCCAGCGGGCCCGAGCAGTCGCCCATGACGGAGAACCGCGAGTCCGGCTCGAGCGCCGCGCTGCCG
Source organism: Rhodococcus sp. PvR099 (assembly GCF_017833315.1). Lineage (NCBI taxonomy): Bacteria > Bacillati > Actinomycetota > Actinomycetes > Mycobacteriales > Nocardiaceae > Rhodococcus > Rhodococcus sp. PvR099. The sequence continues at coordinate 1,064,122 of NZ_JAFIBV010000001.1, forward strand.
TCCAGCCAGAAGCTGTTCGGGCCGTGGGCGAACAGCGCCTCGTAGATCTCTTTGGGATCGAATGGCCGGTCGATGCGCATGCTGTCGACGCGATAGCGGGGTTCGGCCAGCGGCAGCGGTATCGGGCGTGCCGTCGCCCGGCGGGAGCGCGCCCGCGGGGTCAGGTCCCGGAAATTGGTCAGCAGCGCGCGACCGTGATCGGTGCAGATGGACTCCGGGTGGAACTGAACGCCCCAGAGCGGCCGCTCCTTGTGGCGCACCGCCATCAAGAGGCCGTCGCGCGTGTGTGCCAGCGCCTCGAGCCGATCGTCGAGATCCTCGACGATCAGGGAGTGGTACCGGACCGCGCGGAAGGGCGAGGGGATTCCCGCGAACAGTCCTTCCCCGGTGTGATGGACCTCGGAGACCCGCCCGTGCATGGGGAACGGCGCGGGCAGGACCTGGCTCCCGAACAGGTGGCACAGCCCCTGGTGCCCGAGACACACTCCGAGAACGGGCAGATCGCCCTCGGTGATCGCGGCGGCGCTGATGCCGAAATCCCGATCCCGGTCCGGCCTTCCCGGCCCCGGCGAGATGACGATGTTGTCGTGGTCGGCCAGGTTCACCGACGCCCAGTCGACATCGTTCGACACCACGGTCGGCGGTACGCCGTTCACCTCGGCCAGCAGACTGTAGAGGTTGTAGGTGAAGGAGTCGTAGTTGTCGATGAGGAGCGTTCGCGTCGGCGTCATGGGCGTCAGCCCCCACGTCCAGACGGCCCGCGCGCCCCCTCGGGCTCGGATCCGTCGGCGTCGATGATCAGGTCCTCGACCCGGCAGGTCTCACGGATCAGCAGCTCGTAGAGCGAACGAAAGAAGTCCGGGGACAGCTCGTGCTCGACCGCATAGGTCTGCGCGCGGTCCTGGACCACCCCGATGCGCTGCGGCTGCATCATCGGTATGGAGTTCCGCCTCTTGAGTCGGGCGATCCGGGTACACACGTCGATACGTGCGCGGACGTCCTCGAGCAGGTGCTGGTCCACGTCGTCGAGCTCGGTTCGCAACACCTCGAGCTCGCGCTGCGCCGCCGAGAATCCGTTTCCGGCCCCGTGGGAACCATTCGACGTGTCCATCCGCCGCCGCCTTAGCAATCTGGGCTGACCTGCACCGACTTCGATCGATGCACACCAGCCGAGGTTCGTCAGCCTCGAGCAGAACTCCGGGTAGAGAATCTTCCAATCTTCTCACGGGGGAATACGCCCAAGCCACCCTTTTCATCGAATCCTCGACCCCCGACGTTACCCAGTTCCTGGTCTGTCCTGCGGCCGATGCGGTCTCTCTTGGGTTGCTCTTGCCGGTCGCCTCAGCTCGACTCGCCAGGACGCAGTTCGGTGGCGGTGAGACCCGCCTCCTCCATCCGGCGGACGAACTCGGCGCCGGGCCCGTAGAAGCGATCGGGGCGCACGGAATCGAACCCCATCGGCCAGAGCGTGCCGAAGTGCACCGGGATCGCGGTGCGGGCACCGACCGCGACCGCCGCGCGGACGGCCGCGGCCGGGTCGAGGTGCCCCGGCCCGAGACTCGGCCCCCACCCGCCGACCGGGACGAGCGCCACATCGCACTCGGGGATCCAGTCCGACATCGATCCGTACAGCGCGGTGTCCCCGGCGAAATACGTACGCCCCTCGCCCTCGATCACGTAGCCGAGCGCCCGCACCCGGTGCGGCCCGCGAGGCCAGCGACGACCGTCGTGTTCGGCAGGGACGGCGCGGACCAGCACCCCGCCGATCCGCACCTCGTCGCCGGGACTCACCTCGATCAACCGATCGCCGAACGCCCGGAGCCCCGACACCTGGCCGACCGCGCCGGTGGGAACGAGGATCGGGACGTCGCCGCCGATCAGCCTCAGCGAGGGCAGATGCGTGTGGTCCGCGTGCAGGTGGGACAGCACGACCGCGTCCGGGAGCAGGGGAGTGTCGAGCGGGTTGGGCCCGCGGCGCCGCCGCAGGTGCGCGACCCGGTCGGTCAGGATCGGGTCGGTGAGGATGGTGGTCCCGCGGTCCGTGATCGAGACGGTGGCGTGCCCGTGCCATCGGGCCCGCGGTGTTCGATCAGACATGGCACCCACGATCCCAGACCAGCCGATCCGCCGCCCGGCGAGTGATCAGCCCACGACGTCCGCACGACGGGCACCCGCAGCATCGGCCCGGACGAATTCCATCGCGTCCTCGACGGATCCGAACTTCAGCATCGCGATGTCGAGGGCGTAGTTCTGGTAGAGCCGCCACGGCTTCTTCGATCCCTGTTTCGGGAACTCGTGGATCGAGCGCTGCACGTACCCGGACGAGAAGTCGATGATCGGCATCGTGGTGATGGACGGATCGACGTTGCGGGGCGTGCACTGCCGGTAACCGTCGGCGGCCATGTGATTGAGCAGCCTGCACACGTACTCGCATGTCAGGTCGCACTTGAGCGTCCACGACGCATTGGTGTAGCCGATGCAGCTGGCAAAATTGGGGACGTCGCTCAGCATCATCCCCTTGTAGCTCAGTGCCTTTGCGGCATCGACGGGGGCGCCGTCCACGCTCAGCTCGACCCCGCCACCGACGATCAGCTTCAGCCCGGTGGCCGTCACGATGATGTCGGCCGCGAGCTCCGTCCCCGACGCGAGGCTGATTCCCCGTTCGGTGAACGTCTCGATCCGATCGGTGACGATGTCCGCCCGGCCGTGCCGGATCGCCCTGAACAGATCGCCGTGCGGCACGAAGCACATGCGCTGATCCCACGGGTCGTAGCGAGGCGTGAAGTGGGCATCGACGTCGAACCCGGCGGGCAGTTGCGCCTGCACCTGCCTGCGGAGCAGTCGCTTGACAACTCCGGGCGCCCGGCGGCTCATCGTGAAGAAGAGCATGAAGCGCAGCACGTTCTTCCAGCGGACGATGCCGTAGGCGAGCTTCGACGGCAGGACCGCGCGCAACCGATTCGCCATCACGTCCTCGTCCGGCACGGACAGGACATAGCTGGGCGAACGCTGCAACATCGTGACGTGGGCGGCGGACTCCGCGATCGCCGGGACCAGCGTCACCGCGGTCGCGCCACTGCCGATCACGACCACGCGTTTGCCCGCCCAATCGATGTCGTCGGGCCAGTGCTGTGGGTGCACGACCCGGCCCGCGAATCGGTCGACCCCCGCGAACTCGGGGGTGTAGCCCTCCCGGTAGTCGTAGTAACCGCTGCACATGAACAAGAAGTTGCACGTGAGGCGCACGACCTCGGCGGTGGGGCCGCGCTGCGCCTCGACCGTCCACCTGGCGTCCGCGCTGGACCACTCCGCGCGGATCACCCGATGGTCGAACCGGATCTTCCGGTCGATTCCCTGTTCCCGCGCGGTGTCGCGGACATAGCTCAGGATCGACGGGCCGTCGGCGATGGACTTCGCGTCCGTCCACGGCCGGAACGAGTACCCGAGGGTGTACATGTCGGAGTCCGATCGAACACCGGGATATCGGAACAGGTCCCAGGTCCCGCCGATCGCGCCGCGCGCCTCGAGGATCGCGTACGTCTTGTCCGGGCATCTCGCCTGCAGGTGATACCCGGCCCCGATCCCGGACAGGCCGGCACCGACTATCAGGACGTCGAAATGGTCGATCGCCATGGCTGCCACCGCCGTCGTGGGGAGTGTTCCACCTCGAACCTAGCACCGCGCCACACTGCATTCCGGCCCGTTGGACACCTACGATCCAGGTGAATGGAGGTGTGCATGCGCACTCTGGGATCGGCGGCCCGAACCGTCACCGAGTTCCTCGTGCTGTGGCTGATATCGGCCGCGGCACTGATGGTGATCGACGCGGTGCTGCCCGGCGTCGAGCTGGCCAGCACCGGCGCGCCGGGCCCCCTCGGATCGGCTCCGAGCGCGCTGGCACTGGCCCTGCTGTTCGGTCTGCTCAGCACGGTGCTCTGGCCGATCCTGCTGAGAGCCATGCTGTGGGTCGGACCGGCGCTGCTCTTCCTGTTCGTCTTCGTCGGCAGCGGTCTGATCATGCTGCTCTCCGTGCGCATCCTGCCGCTCGCCACGGCGGAGAGCGTCACCGACATCATCATCCTCGCGGTGCTGTTGTCGCTGGTGAGCTCGGCGGTGTCCGGTGCCATCGCTTCGCGGCGCGACGACACCTACCGCATGATGCTGGTGCGTCGACAGCGGTTTCGATTGCGCCGCAAGAGGTCACCCGACAGTGGTTCGGATCGTCCGGGACTGCTGTGCATCCAGATCGACGGGCTTGGTCACAAGGTGTTGCAGCGCGCGATGCGATCGGGGGTGGTCCCCACCCTCGCCGCGATGGTCCGCGACGAGTCCCACCGTCTGATGCCATGGCACACCGACTGGAGCAGCCAGACCGGTGCCAGCCAGCTCGGGATCCTGCACGGCAGCAACCACAACGTGCCGGCCTTCCGGTGGTACGACAAGGCCACCAAGAGGATTGCGGTGTTCAGCAATCCGAGCGACAACGCCGAACGCGAGCGTGAACGCGCGTCGATACCCGGACTGCTCGCCGACGGGGGAGCGAGCCGCGGAAACCTGTTCTCCGGCGGCGCCGAGGACAACGTCCTGGTGGTCAGCAGAATGAAGGGCGCCCGGATGGGCGGCGGCGGCACCGGATATGCGGACTACTTCATCGATCCGGCGAGTGCGGTCCGTACCTTCATCCGACTGGTCGCCGAGGTGCTGCGCGAGATCCGCCAGGCCTGGCACCAGCGCAGACGGGACATCCGGCCGCGGGTCCGCCGCGGCGGGATCTACCCGCTGGTGCGGGCCTTCACGACCGTCGTCGAGACCGACGTCGTGGTGGCCGCGGTCATCGGCGACATCATCAAGGGCCGCAACGTGATCTACGTCGACCTCGTCGGCTACGACGAGGTCTCACACCATTCCGGGGTGGAGCGGCCGGAGACCCTCGCGGTGCTGCGCAAGCTCGACGCGGAGATCGGCATGATCGCCGCCGTCGCGGCACAGGCCGACCGCCCGTACAACATCGTCGTCCTCTCCGATCACGGCCAGAGTCAGGGCGAGACGTTCACCGGCCGCTTCGGCGAGACCCTCGAGGCCCTGGTCCTACGCGAGTGCGAGGCGGGTCGGCCGCAACCCCAGCACGGTCGGTGGCTGCACCACGACAAGGATGTCCCGGACCTCGGCGCGCAGGGCCGAGGCGCCGAGGGCCTCGGGTACGCCGCCGCGAGCCTGCGGGCCACGCCGCCGCCGGACCGGGTCACCGCGCCGCCCGAGCGACCGGTGGTGCTCGCGTCGGGGAACGTCGGACTGGTGAGCTTCCCGCTCGCCGCCGGTCGCGCGACGATGCGCTGGATCACCGAGCACCATCCATCCTTGCTGCCCGCCCTCACCACTCATCCCGGGGTGGGGTTCGTCCTCGTGGCCCGCGAGGGCAAGGGATCGATCGTGCTGGGAGCGCACGGCAGCGTGGAAGTCGACACCGGATTCGTCGCGGGCCAGGATCCGTTGGCGGACTTCGGCCCCGGCACCCTCGAGCGGATCCGCAGGACCGACGGCTTCGACAACGTCGCCGACATCATGATCAACGGCCGGTACTGGCCGGACACCGGCGAGATCGCGGCGTTCGAGGAACAGGTCGGCTCGCACGGCGGGCTCGGTGGTCCGCAGACCCGGCCGTTCCTGCTCTATCCCGCGCACCTGCCCGAGCCGCCCGACGAGCTGCACGGCGCGGAGCAGGTACACCGGGTGTTGAGCGGCTGGCGCGACCTCGCGGCGGCCGAGGCGCGCGCCGGCTTCGGCTAGTCCTCGGTCTGACCCGTCGGGCCGCCGTCCATCGATTGGCGGAGCGCGTGCATGACGCTGGCAAGGGCGGGCGAGTCCGCGCCGCCGGTACGCACCACCCCGCACACCGGGATCCGGAGCCTGCTGTTGGCCTCGCGCATGAAGCAGAGCCCGGTTCGGGGCGTCTCGGCCGCCGTGCTCGCGTACAGCACGGTCCACGCCCGCGGGTTGGTGATGACCTCGAGCGTCGCGGCGTGGTCACTGGCGATCGACGGCCCCAGCGAGACGCGGCGCCCGATCTCACGGAAGGCGTCCTCGACCACGGTGTGCAGCAGCACCTGGCTGCTGCGCGGCGGGAGCAGCAGCTGATACGGGGCCAGCTCGCCCAACTCGACCGTCGAGAACGCGGACAGCGGGTGTCGGCGCGAGGTCACGATCACCAGGTCGTCGACGCCGAGCCGCACCGTCTCCAAGCCCGGCCGATCCGCCCGCCCGCGGATCAACGCGATGTCGGCGTCGCCCGAGGCGACCGCGTCGATACGCTCGGTGAAGCTCTTGATGACGAACTCGATGTCCACGTCCGGATGCGACTCGCGCACGCGGGCGATCGCGTCGAGGCTCTGCGCCGCGAAGCTCATGTTCGCGGTGATCCGGATCCGGTTCCTGGGCTCGCGCACGACGGAGTACGCCTTGGTCTCCAGACTCAGCACCTGCTGGGCGATGGGGATCAGGCGGGACCCGGCCGGGGTCAGCCGCACCACCCGCGTCGACCGCTCGAACAATGGGGCGCCGAGCTCCTGCTCGAGCCGGGTGACCTGGTGGCTGACGGCGGATTGCGAGATGAAGCACCGTTTCGCGGCCCGACTGAAGCTCAGCTCCTCGCTGACGGCCAGGAAGTAGCGCAGCTGCCGAAAGTCCATGCTCACATTCTATTCATTAGCAATCCAGATAAGAGAATTCTCGATACCCGGAGCTAGCTGGCGAAACACCGGAATGCATCCCTACGGTGTAACTCATACATCAGATCGAGCTGGAGGTTGTCGTGGTCGACGCAGGGATGGACCGGACCGAGGTCGTCATCGTGGGCTCGGGGTTCGGCGCGCTCGCGGCGGCGAAGAAGCTGGCGAAGGCCGGCACGCCGTTCGTCCTCATTTCCGAGACCACCGAGCACCTGTTCCAGCCGCTGCTCTACCAGGTGGCGACCGGCGTGCTCTCGGCAGGCGAGATCGCTCCCTCCATCCGCGCGATCCTCGCGAAGTACCCGAACGCCGACGTCCGGCTCGGCCGGGTCGTGGATGTGCACGCCGACGCGAAGGAACTCGTCTACGAGGCCGCGGGTGAACGGCACACCCTCGGCTACAACTTCCTCATCGCGGCCACCGGTGCGCGCCAGTCGTACTTCGGCCGCGACGAGTTCGCCAAGGTGACCTACGCGCTCAAGACCGTCAACGACGCGAAGCGGCTGCGCGACCAGATCGTGCGCTGCTTCGAGGAGGCGCACACCACCACCGACCCGGAGCGCGCCAAGAACCTGCTCAGCTTCATCGTGATCGGCGCGGGCGCGACCGGCGTCGAGCTCGCCGGTCAGATCAAGGAGCTCGCCGGCCGGTACTTCGAGCAGTCGATCCGCGGCATCACCGCCGACGACGTCACCGTCACCCTGGTCGAAGGCGCCGGTGTCGCGATGCCCGCGTACGGCGGCAAGCTCAGCGAGTACACGAAGGCCTCGCTGGAGAAGTCGGGTGTCGAGGTAGTGCTGAACACGCTGGTCACCGACATCGACGAGCACGGCGCCACCTTCAAGGCGCACGGCAGCGAGGCCGGGGTGCGGCGCACCGCCGAGACGATCGTCTGGTCGGCGGGCGTACAGGCCAACGACTTCGCGGGCGTGCTCGCCGAGCGCACCGGCTGCGACACGGACCGGGCGGGCCGGCTGCTGGTCAACCCGGACCTGACGGTCGGCGGCCGCGCGGACATCTTCGCCGTCGGCGACATGACCTCGCTGAACAACCTGCCGGGCCAGTCCCCGGTGGCCATGCAGGGTGGACGCCACGTCGCCAAGACCGTTCTCGGCAAGACCCCGCGCGGCACCGCCTTCAAGTTCCGCGACAAGGGCTCGATGGCGATCATCAACCGCTTCCGTGCGGTGACGAAGGTGAAGAGCATCGAGCTCACCGGCTTCATCGCCTGGGTGCTGTGGCTGGCCGTGCACATGGTCTACCTGGTCGGGTTCCGCAACCGGTACATCGCGGTGATGTCGTGGTTCGGCTCGTTCCTCGGCCACCGGCGCCCGCACTTCCACTACGCGCAGGAGCCGTCTCCGGTGGGAACGGTCGACGCCGACGCCGACGACGAGGTGCCGGTCGCCGCCTAACCGGGCGTGACCGTCGGGGTCGGACGCGCGGCGCAATAAGCTGAGTGCGCCCGCGCGTCCCGACCCCCGAAAGACACTGATGGACACCACCTCTCCCGTCCTCGTCGACGATCTCCGGGCGAGCACCCAACGCCGCACGCTGATCGTGGTGGTGACCTCGCAGATCCTCGGCGGCGCCGGACTGGCCGCGGGCGTCACCGTCGGCGCGCTGCTCACCAAGGAGATGCTCGGGTCGAGCCGATACGCCGGGCTGTCCTCGGCCCTGTTCACCCTCGGGTCCGCGGCCGCGGCGCTGCTCGTCGGGCGGGTCTCGCACCGCCTCGGCCGCCGGACCGGGCTCAGCATCGGCTACCTCGCGGGCGCGGCGGGCGGCGCCGGGGTGGTGCTCGCCGCGGTCATGGACAGCCTCCCGCTGCTGTTCGTGTCGATGTTCGTCTACGGATCCGGTACCGCCACCAACCTCCAGGCCCGGTACGCGGGAACCGACCTGGCCGAGGCCTCGCATCGGGGCCGGGCGGTCAGCACGATCATGGTCGCGACCACCTTCGGCGCGGTGGCGGGGCCGAACCTGGTTGAGGTGATGGGTGACCTCGCGGACGGGTGGGGCATTCCCGTGCTGGCGGGCCCGTTCATCCTGTCCTCGGCCGCATTCGCCGCCGCGGGCATGTTCCTCTTGGCGTTCCTGCGGCCCGATCCGCTGCGCGTCGCGCGACAGCTGCAGTCCGAGCCGGTCGTCGCGGGCGGGGAAGTACCGCCGGAGCCCGACCGGGACACGCAGCGCCGGGGCATCCTCGTCGGCGCCACCGTGATGGTGGTGACGCAGATCGTGATGGTCGCGATCATGACCATGACCCCGATCCACATGATGGATCACGGACACGGCCTCGGACAGACCGGGATGGTCATCGCGATCCATGTCGCGGCCATGTTCCTGCCGTCGCCGCTGACCGGCATGCTCGCCGACCGGTACGGACGGATCCCGGTCGTGGTCGCGGCCGGTGTCACCCTGCTCGCGGCGGGCATCCTCGCGGCCCTCGCACCCGCCGATTCCGTGGTGCTGCTCTCCGTCGCGCTGGGTCTGCTGGGGCTCGGCTGGAACTTCGGGCTGATCAGCGGCACCGCCATCCTCACCGACTCGACCCCGCTGGCGACGCGGGCCCGCACCCAGGGTTCAGTCGACCTGTGTATCGCGCTCGCCGGTGCGGGTGGCGGCATCGTCAGCGGGATGGTGGTCGCCTCGAGCAGCTTCGCGGTCCTCTCGCTCGGCGGCGGGCTGATCGCGCTGGCGCTGATCCCCGTGCTCGCACTGAACCGCAGGCAGGCGCAGGCGGCACCCGAACCCGCTCGGGCCGGCACCACGTCATGACCTCGGACTGACCGCAGCGCCTCTCATGGCATCCGCAACCGGGGCACCGGCGGGACCCAGTCGGGGTCGCGGGTCGTGACCGCGAGCTCGTCGATCACATGGGTGGACCAGGCCAGGAGCCCCGTGATGTCGAGGGCGTGCGGCGGCCGGTCCTCGTACGACCCGACCAGATCCCGTCCCCTCCGCAGCCGGGCCGCCGCCACAAGGGATTCACCCCGCAGCGCCCGCTCCATGCCATCCGCCAGCTGCCACAGGCCCTGCCAGAGTTCCAACTCCTCAGGGGGCGCGAGCACCGATTCGGCCTCCAGCAGGTCCCGCGCCCGCGCGGGATCGCCGTGATCCATCAGTCGCTGCGATTCGGTGATCGCGGCGCCGAGGTCGAGCTGTGGCCCCCAGGAAACATCGGCCATGTACCGAATCTAACCCCTCCGACACGCGGCGACCAGGGTCCACGGGGGACATCACGACCGAACTGAGAGTGTCACGAACGGGTCCAACGCAACCCGACATGCGGGACCATACGAGTGACCTTCGTCACATTCAGGTAACGAAATGGATACGTTTCGAGATGTTTAGATCTCGGTCGTGACCTGCGGGGGAGGCGGAGACAGCCCTCGGATCTGGACGGGTGTCCGTGCGTCGGGACCGCCAACCGAGGGGTGCGAGGGCCCCCGAACTGCGGCTACCGTCGCTTCCGGTTCACAAACGAGAACCGCCACCGGCTCGCCCACCTTCGCGAACTGCCCAGCGAGATCCGGTCCGACGCAACACATCAGGGCAGTGACGAGGCCAACATCGCCGCGGGGCAAGACCCCGCCGCCCGCCTCGGATGCAGGAGAGGACCCATCACATGTCGATCAACCATGCACGCCGGACCGCCACCAAGACCCTCGGCTGGATCGCCGCGACCGGCGCCCTCGTCGCCATCCCGATGGGACTGGCCGGCGGCACCGCGAACGCGGCAGGTCACAATTGGGACGCGGTCGCCGAGTGCGAGAGCAGCGGCAACTGGGGCATCGATTCGGGCAACGGATTCTCCGGTGGCCTGCAGTTCACCCCGAGCACCTGGGCCGCCTACGGTGGCCAGGGCCACGCCGCGAACGCCTCCCGCGAGGAGCAGATCCGCGTCGGCGAGAACGTGCTCGCGAGCCAGGGCCCGGGCGCATGGCCCGTGTGTGGCCAGTACCTCTGATCCGACCCGGTTGCCGCCCGAGATTCTCGGGCGGCGGCCCCAACGGGCACTCCGGCGCCCTGCGGGTGTGACAGGCAGTGTCCCGAGCGGGCACTGACCCAGTCGACCTCACGCGCTCCCCGGCATCGGGTCGAGGTCCTCGCCCGCACAGGTCAGCGCCTCGATATCGATCTCCGCGGGCTCGAACGATGCCCGCACCGCGGTCGCGGTCACCCAGCCGCGGCGCAGGAGCCCCGCGTCGGTCCTCTCCGCCTCACTGATCTCCGCCTCACCGCGGCGGATCTGGGTGAAGGTGACCGTGAAATGGTGCTGGTCCCGCCGATCCAGCTCCGCCTGGACCGCGCCGAAGGCGGCAAGTGGAGCCGCCCGCAGGCCGCGTACCTCCGATAGCGGGAGGTCAGCCGCATTCACGTTGAGCACGACGCCCGGTACACCCCTCGAGGCCGCCCACTCGATCGCGCGCCTGGCGACGGCGGCCGCTGTCTCCCAATGCTCCGGGCGAGGGCTGTCGACCGACAGGGCGACCGCCATTGCGCCCAGACCGGCGCCGGTGAGCGCGGCACCGACCGTCCCCGAGTGCAGGATCGCGTTGCCCGTGTTCGGCCCGTGATTGATCCCGGAGAGCACGAGATCCGGCGCAGGACCGAACGCGCCTTCGGAAGCGACGAACACGATCAGTGCCGGAGACGCCTCCACGGCGGTCACCTCCACATCGGGCGTTCCGTCGAACCGCCGCGGAGACAGCACCAGGCGACCCCCGTCCTCCAACGCACTGAACGCGGTCGACGTGCGGCGCCGCCACCACCACCTCCAGACCTGCGTCGACGGCGACGCGGGTCAGCAATTGGATGCCGGCGCTGTCCACGCCGTCGTCGTTCACGACCAGCGCCCTCATCGACGGGACCATCCCGCGGCGGGCCTGACGACGACCGTGTCGGCCAGCTTCGTGATCACCTCTCGCTGCCCGGACCCCAGACCCCGCCGGGTCACATTCAGAGCGCCTGCGGCCGCGCCGAGCTTGAGCGCGTCCCTCATACACGCCCCGGACGCGACCGCAACGGCGATACCGGCAGTCATCGAATCTCCCGCGCCCCGGTGATCCGCCGGTCGTAGCGGCGGGGGCGGCACCTCCCACAACTCTCCGCCCACCAGTGCGAGCGCAGGATCGCCCGCGCGGGAGACGACGACGGTCTCGGCGCCCTCCGCGTGCAGCCGTTCCATCGCCGTGCCCAGCGAACCGACGTCCGCCGAGGCCGCGAATCCGTCCTCGACGAGTTCTGTGTGACTGACCTTGAGGACCGTCAACCCGCCGCGCAGCGCGGCCGACAGCGTCGCTCCCGACAGATCGGCGATCACCGGAACACCGAGCTCCCTCAGGTCACCGACCAGGCGCGTGTAGACCTCGACCGGAACCACGTTCTCGGACCGGCTCCCCGCGAGCACCGCAACGCTCGACGACATGCCCTCACCGAGTGCCGTGCCGTACAGATCGTCCGCCTCATGCCTAGACAGACCGATCGGATCGATCTCGACGATGACCTCCCTCGTCCCACCGCGGCGATCGTGGATGTAGGACCCGTTCGGGCCTGCGACCGGCACGCCGCGCACGTCGATGCCTTCCCCGGCGATCAGGTCGGTCAGGATTCCACCCGTCTCGCCGCCGAAAGGGCCGCACAGCCGCACCGCGAGTCCCAGCGTCATCGCCATCCGGCCGATCCAGCAGCCCTGGCCGCCCGCGTGGACGTGCAGCTCCGGACCACCATCGGGTCGCGGCTCGATCGTGATGGTCAACACGGGGTCGGGAGCGAACACGAAGGCAGAACGTTCCTCCGTGGCGCCGCTGTCGCCGGCGGCCATGGGCGACTCCTCAGATGCCGAACCGCCCAGACGCAGGGCGGTCCCGCGCTGTCAGGTTCGCTGCTCCCGGTCTGGCGGCGCGATCCGCTGGGTCGCGTCGGGGTCGATGGCGTCGGCCCGTTCGAACTGCCCGTCCAGTTCCTCGCGTGACTTGGCGGCATCGGTCGCTCGGGCTCGAGCGCGCTCCTGCAACCGCTCGGCTTCGGCCTTCTTCACGTCGGCCTCTGCCTCGGCGATTCGTGCACGCGCGGCTGTCTTGTCCGCCAGCGCCTCCTCCTGACCGACCTCGTGAGATTGCGCGGTGGCCCGTTCACGAAGGTCGGCTGCCTCGGCGCGCTGATGCCGTGCCCGTGCGTTCCTCGTCATCCAGACCGCCGCGGCCGCGAGCACCACGATCACCACAATCACGACGATCCAGATGACAACGTCCCTGTCCATGTCGATGTGCCTCCTCGTACGGAGTCCGGCCTCACGATGAGGCCGACTTCTTCTTCGAGCGCGTACTGCGACGTCGCCCGTCCTTGCTCCCCGACTTCCTGGTTCCCGCTCTGGCCCTGCTGCCACCCGACTTGCTCGTCTTGCGTGACTTGGGCGACGTGGCGTTGCGTCCTCCCGAGGCCTCCACGCTCGCGGACAAGGCATCCAACAACGAGGAGATCTCCTCGTCGGCCTCGGCGGCCGGCGCCTGGGGCTCGGTGACCTCGTCGCCCGCGACCTTCGCCTCGATCAGCTTCTGCAGTGCCGCGCGGTAGTCGTCGTCGAATCGCTCCGGTTCGAACACCGGCTCGGACATCGCCTCGATGAGCGAACCCGCCATCGCCTTCTCCTTCGGCTTCACCTGGGGCGCATCCTCTTTCACGAAGGCGAAGTCGGGCGTCCGGACCTCGTCGGGCCACCGCATGGTGTTCACCATGATGACGTCGCCGTAGACACGGAGCACCGCAAGGGATTCGCGCTGCCGGATCGCGATCTTCGACACCGCGACCTGACCCGACTTGTGCAGCGCATCGCGCAGCATCACGTACGGCTTGAGTGCAGATTGCTGCGGCGCGAGGTAGTAGCTCTTGTCGAAATAGATCGGATCGATCGATTCGAGCGGCACGAACTCCACCACCTCGACGGTTTTGGCGCTGGACAGCGGGAGGACGTCGAAATCCTCATCGGTGAGGATCACGACGCCGTCGTCGGTCTCGAAGCCTTTCGCGATCTCCTCATAGGGCACCTCGGCGTCGTCGAGGGTGCAGACCCGTTGGTATCGGATCCTGCCCCCGTCGGCGGCGTGCACCTGGTGCAGGGGGACGTCCTTGTCCTCGGTCGCCGCGTAGAGGCTGACCGGGATCGCGACGAGTCCGAACGTCACCGTGCCCTTCCAGATCGAGCGCACACCGTCACCCTCTCCACCTCGTATTGGCCACGCCTGCCGGCAATGTCAGAGCGTGCAATCGATGATGCGCATGCCGTGCATCGACGGCTTGGCGCTCACTGCATGGGTGCTCTCGGTGTTCTCGAGCAGCCTGCGTCCTTCGGCCGTGTTCAAGCAGCACACCCCCAGCTTGGCCGCCGCGCTGAGCACGAGGGCGTCGTCCGGGGTGCAATTCCCATCGAGCACGTCCTCGGTCGCGATCGCGCACAGCGAATCGGAGCCGACGTCTTGGGTCACGCTCACGCCGTGAGCGCTCGCCCATTCCGAGAACTCAGACAGTTCCGACGGGTCTCCGATGAGCACGACACTTCGCCTGCCTGGCTCGGATCTCATGAGGTAGCCCTTCTCGCCGGGGCGGCAGTCATCTCCGCCCTCTATCCCAGGATTGCCCGTAAGGACCCCACCGAAACCCGCGCACGGGAACGCGACGATGTGCATCCCGACCGGTTTCGGGATCCCCTGGGATGGGAACACCCGTGGCATGAGCAGGCGGAGGCGGCGAGCGCACGACAGTGCGGATTTCGACGTCAGCAACGAACCCGGGTTCCGGCGCTACGTCGAGGCGGTTTCCGCCGCGGTCGGGGCAGATCCCGAGCACGTGCACTGCACGTTCTGCACAGCGGGGCCGGCCTCGGAGGCCTACATCGCGGTGCCGGGCCGGCGGGACGCGTTCCCTGGGCGGGAGGTCGCGTTGCTCTGGGTGCCGTCCGGCGGATGGCAGCTCGCCGTCGAAACCTCCTCGACCGAGGACATGATCATCCTCGGGAGTACGACCGGAAGCCCGGTACCTCAGCCGAGTGCCGTGATGGCGTTGTGCGAGGACTACCTGCACCCGAGTCCGAGATGACCGTCGACGAACCGCCCACGGGCGAGGGGAGTGACCATGAGTAGCAAACCGGAGTTCGTCGCGAACCGGCTCGACGAGATCATTCACGAGTACGAGTCGGACGCCCCGGCAGGTCCCGGCGCCGGGGCACCCGATGGGACGACGGAAGGCCCCCTGGTGATCGCGCAGCGCCGCAGGGCGGAGCTCGATACCGCCACCGACGAGCGCGTCGACGAGATCGCCGCGGAGTATCCCTCCATCGCGGAAGCCTGGTCCGCAACCTGATCCGCCCTGCGTGCGTGGACGTCACGTCCGGCCTGTCTGCGCGCGAAGGTCCTCGTCGAGCGACGCCCGGACGAGCGCTGCGGCCAGTTCGCCGAGCCGGTCGGGCGGGGCGAGTTCGGCGAGCCTGTGCGGATCGGTCGGCAACCGGAGGCCTTCGGCCGATTGCGCGGCTCGCTCGTCGAAGTACGGCCGAACCCAGCTCCACACGTCCTGGACCGCAGGAAGATCGCGGCTCCGACCGGCCCGATCCCGTCGAAGTCGGTGAGAAGCCGGGTCGCCTTCGCGACATCGTGATCGCTCTCGCGGGCGAGCCTCCGTAGGTCGTCGCGGTACAGATCCTCGACGCGGGCGGCTGCGTTCTTGAGACGGGTCGCCGTGCGCTCGTCGTATCGGACATAGTGGCCGCGCCCCAGCGCGGCGATGATGGTGCGGCGCTCTGCCGCGCGCACGGCGCGTGGGCTGCGGAGACGCGCGCGGAACAGCTCTGCCGCGGCAGCGACCGCGATGTCGGCGGAGATCCTGGTGCTGAGCAGCAACGCGAGAATCAACAACTGGAACAGCGGCGCGGGGGTGTCCTTCAACCGGATTCCGGCTTGCGCCGCGTAGGTGTTCCCCGCCTCGTCCAATAGCGCCGAGACGATCGTGCGGTCGGTGTCGCTTCGCATGAACCGAGGGTTGCCCGGAAGTCGGGATCGAAACCGCGCAGGCCGCCCCGACCCGCTCGTCACTCGACGGTGAGCATGTCCCCGGCGCGGGTGACCGCGTAACCGGCGAGCGCCTCCCGCGCCGGTGTGCGGACCACCGAACCGTCGGCGATCGAGAAGCGACTGCCGTGGCAGGCGCAGTTGATGGTGCCGTCGCTCACCTCGGACACGAGGCAGCCCTGGTGGGTGCACACCGCCGCGAACGCCCGGTAGACGCCCGGTTCGGGCTGGGTCAGGACCAGTTGGTGCTCGGCCAGGACGATCCCGCCTCCGACCGGGACCTCGGAAACCGGAACCCGCGCGGGTTCGGTGCTCCGGTCCTTGCCGACGGCCGCCACCCCGGTGCTGCAGCCCGCGACGGCCAGGCAGCCGGTCGCGCAGGAGGCGGCCAGGAAGGCTCGGCGGGGCATCGAGCCCGCCTGATCGACGTCGGTCATGCGGGAACCACCAATCCGGTCAGGTACATCAGCATGATTCCAACGCCGATCCCGCCCAGGACCACCGGGTCCACGGACGTGCGATCGCGGCCGTGCAGGGACGGCGTGATCTGGACGATCACCTGGATGATCGCGCCGACACCGACACCGACACCGACACCGAGCAGCAACGCGGAGACCTCGGCGTTGCTGACGCCCGCCCCGAGGGCGAGCTCACCGACGGCATAGGCGGATCCGTTGGCCAGGCGCCCAGCAGCAGGCCCGCCGAACCCGCCAGCGCCCCTCCGATCAGCAGCTGACGCCGCGACGGCGCGCTCGCCGAGCCGCCCTCGATCGGGGCGACGGGCATGGCGCGCGCAAAATTTCGATTGATCACATCGCAAAGTTTGAAACACCTAACTTAAGTGTTCATGCCATCTTCATCGCCGGAGCCGGCAAGTTCGATGCAGGGTGTTGTTAATACAGATAAATCTGTATTATTGACATATGGACACCCTGGTGAGCAGCGACGCACTATCGCGGTTCGGATACGCGCTGTCGGACTCGACGCGGTCGCAGATCCTCTTGAGCCTGCGCAACGGGCCCGGATACCCGTCCGATCTCGCCGACAAGATCGGCGTCTCACGACAGATCCTGTCCAACCATCTCGCGTGCCTGCGCGGCTGCGGCCTCGTGATCGCGGTTCCGGAAGGCCGCCGTAGCCGGTACGAACTCGCCGATCCGCGGATCGGCAGAGCGCTCGAGGACCTGATCGGCCTCGTCCTCGCGGTCGATCCGTCGTACTGCCCCGACGCCGCGACCGAGGAATGCTGCTGATGGCGTCGAACCTCGGACTGCCCGCAGCGCGTCCACGGCCAGGGGCACCCGCACCCGACGAGGCACGTAAGCGGGTCCTCTCGCGCCGGATCCGGCTGTTCGTCGGCGCCACGATCAGTTACAACATCATCGAGGCAGCGATCGCGCTGACCGAGGGCACCCGGGTCTCGTCGGCGGCGTTGATCGGGTTCGGCCTCGACTCGGTGATCGAGGTGTCCTCCGCGGCGGCGGTTGCCTGGCAGTTCGCGGGCCGCGATCCCGAGGCCCGCGAGAAGGTCGCCCTGCGGATCATTGCCTTCTCCTTCTTCGCCCTGGCCCTCTACGTCAGCATCGACGCGCTCCGGTCCCTGTTCGGTCTCGGCGAGGCCCGCCACTCGACCGTGGGCATCGCGCTCGCCGCCGTCAGCCTGGCCGTCATGCCCGTCCTGTCCTGGGCGCAGCGGCGAGCCGGCCGCGAACTGGGGTCGCTCTCCGCGGTGGCGGACTCCAAGCAGACCCTGCTCTGCACCTACCTGTCGGCGGTGCTGCTGGTCGGGCTCGCCCTCAACAGCCTGTTCGGGTGGTCCTGGGCCGACCCGATCGCGGCCCTCGTCATCGCCGTGATCGCGGTGAGGGAGGGAATCAACGCCTGGCGGGGCGATCCCTGCTGCCCCACTCCGGCGGCCGGACGGCCGAGCGACGACACGGCCGATCCCGACTGCGACTGCTGCGACTGAGCACCGAGACACCGGGAGACCCCGATGCGGGCCATCACCCCACCCGCCCGAGCGCTGTACGACCACGAGATGACCGCTGGCCGGACCGCGCCCACCGCGCAAGAAAGGTGGCGGCACCTCGAGCGCGCCCACATCATTTCGCAGCCACACCCCTGGTTGCACACCCGCAACCATGTCGCGATGCTCGCACTCGCGCTGGCCCAGCGGGATCGGGGAGAGGCGCTCGGCCAGGTCGTCCGGATCATCGTGGCCGCCCCAGGCTCACTGTCCGGGCGCTACCCGGAGGGGAACACCGGGCGCGCATCCGCGGGACTCACGACCCCCATGCGGATCCCTGACGACCTGGCCGAGACCGTCACCTCGTTCGTCGCCTGACACCTGGTCCACACACCCCCGGACCGGCACGTGTGATGCACCTCACACGCAATACAGGCATGTACCCAGGTAGTCCGACCGTTGTCGGGTACCCGCGCCTGCGGGCAATGTGTCGTACACGGGGCGAAGGTTACGAAGGTGAGGTTTCCGCGATGTACCAACACCAACTGCTACACCCGCGCGTGACGTGTCGGGTCGACGAGATCGGCCGGCGAGACGCCCGCGCCGGGAGTGGTGAGGTAACCGAGGAAGCCACGTTCACCGGAGCTCCGTCGTCGGGATCCGGTTCGATCGTGTCGTGGATGGTGGTCGAACCCGCCATGAACGAGATGCACGCGGAACCGCTGCCGACCACGATCGCGATCGTCGATCTCGACAGCGGCGGACGGATCTACGCGTCGATCGAGGGCGAGGTCCTGGTTCGAACGGGCCAGCGAGTGCGCGTGCTGCTGCACCCGGCGATCCGGGGCGCGAGATTCCCCCTCCGCGGCGTGGTCGGCTCGATCGCCTGCGATTGCCGTCGGGAGAAGGCGCCAACACACGAACCGCCACCCCGACAGCACCACACGCACAACGCGGGCGACATCCTGGAGTGGTTCCTGCGCCGGCGAAGCTGGACCACCTGGACGCGTACGACCGAGGTAGAGAGGTCGCGATGATGTGGAGCCCATGCACATACGCGCGGCGTTGGCCCGAGTTGTGGGAGCCGCTGAGCGAAGCGGACCGGTGGGTGCTGTCGCAGACGCTGGCAGACGATCATTCCGAGGACGTGAGCCGCGAGGAGGTCGCGGATCTGGCTCGGTATCTGGCCGGCGACATCACGGCCGACGAATACGAGCTGCGAGCAGCCTGGCGACAGGTCGGCGCGGACACCGTGCAGCTCGATCGCGGTGCGGTCGGCCCGCTCCGCCTCGACACCGTCGCCTGAGCCGTCGCCGACCCGGTGACACCGGGGGAGCCGGACGCAACCGGGGTGGGACGCCTGCGGTGCTAGGCAACCGCGGTGGGACGTGCCACCATCGTGAGGTGACCAGCACACCCGCCGAGCCACAACGCCTTCGTGACCTCGCCCGGCTGCGCGGTGTCCGCGACCGGATGGACCGGGAGTATGCGCAGCCACTGAATGTCGAGGCGCTCGCCCGCGACGCGCACATGTCGGCCGGGCATCTCAGCCGCCAGTTCCGTCTCGCCTACGGCGAGTCGCCGTATTCCTATCTGATGACGCGGCGCATCGAGCGCGCGATGGCATTGCTGCGTCTCGGCGATCTCAGCGTCACCGAGGTCTGCTTCGCGGTGGGCTGCTCGTCGCTGGGCACCTTCAGCACCCGATTCACAGAGTTGGTCGGTATGCCGCCGAGCGCATACCGGGACCAGACGCGCCCCGGGGGGGAGATGCCGTCCTGCGTCGCGAAGCAGGTGACCAGACCGATCAGGAATCGAGAAGCGCAGGCGGTGTCACCCCAATTAGCGTGACTGCCATGGACATCAGAATTCACTCGGCCTTCCTCCCACACAACGACCGCGACGCCGCCCTGACCTTTTACCGCGACACCCTCGGCTTCGAGGTCCGCAAGGAGGTCGGCTACAACGGGATGTACTGGATCACCGTCGGCCACCCGGACCAGCCCGACACCTCGCTCGTCCTGCACCCGCCCGCCGCCGACCCCGGCGTCACCGACGACGAGCGGCGCATGATCACCGAGATGATGGCCAAGGGGACCTACGCGATCCTCACGTTGGCCACCCCCGACCTGGACGACACCTTCGGCAAGCTGGTGGCCAACGGCGCGGACATCGTCCAGGAACCGATCGAGCAGCCGTACGGCATCCGCGACTGCGCTGTGCGGGACCCCGCAGGGAACCTTCTCCGAATCAACGAGGTGCGCTGACATGACTTCCACCAAGCCCATGACCGCCATCAAGTCCGTCGTCCTCGAGGTGCCGGACCCCTCGTCCGCCGAGGCCTTCTACGCCGCATTCGGGGTCGGCGATCATGTCGGCGTACGCGCCGCGGAGGCACCGACCACCGGATTCCGCGGCTACACCCTGTCGCTCGTGGTGTCCCGGCCGAACATCGTCGATGCCTTCGTCGGGGCCGCCCTCGACGGCGGCGCCACCGCCATGAAGCCGGCCAAGAAGGGGTTCTGGGGCTACGGCGGCGTCGTGCAGGCCCCGGACGGCGCGATCTGGAAGATCGCGACGTCCACGAAGAAGAACGACGGACCGGCCACCCGGCAGATCGATGACATCGTGCTGTTGCTCGGCGTCGAGGACGTCAAGGCGACCAAGCAGTTCTACGTCGACCGCGGACTGGAGGTGGGGAAGAGCTACGGCCGCAAGTACGTCGAATTCGCCACCCCGCCGTCGAACGTCAAGCTGGCGCTCTACGGCCGTCGCGCCCTCGCGAAGGACGCGGGCGTGTCCCCGGACGGAACCGGATCGCACCGGATCGTCATCGGCAGCGATGCCGGACCCTTCGTCGACCCGGATGGCTTCGCGTGGGAGACCGTGCCCGGGAGGGCGTGATCGGTGGAATATAGGGACAACGGGTCGCGACGGCGGCCTGACAGAAGGGGAACGATGAGCTCTGCCACGAGGACCGCTACGCAGTCGCCTGAGCTGCACGCCGCCGACAGCCACGATCTGATCCGCGTGACCGGGGCGCGGGAGAACAACCTCAAGGACATCAGCGTCGAGCTCCCGAAGCGGCGGCTGTCGGTGTTCACCGGCGTCTCCGGCTCGGGCAAGAGTTCGCTGGTGTTCAGCACGATCGCCGCGGAGTCGCAGCGGATGATCAACGAGACCTACAGCTCCTTCGTGCAGGGCTTCATGCCGACCCTGGCGCGGCCGGAGGTCGACGTCCTGGAGGGGCTGACGACCGCGATCATCGTCGACCAGGAACGGATGGGGTCGAACCCCCGGTCCACGGTCGGCACCGCCACCGACGCCAACGCGATGCTGCGCATCCTCTTCAGCCGGCTCGGGCAGCCGCACGTCGGCTCGCCCCAGGCGTTCTCCTTCAACGTCGCCTCCGTCAGCGGTGCGGGCGCGATCACCACGGAGAAGGGCGGACGGGAGATCAAGGAGCGTCGCGCCTTCAGCATCACCGGCGGCATGTGTCTGCGCTGTGAGGGTCGCGGCAACGTCTCCGACTTCGACCTGACCGCGCTGTACGACGACAGCAAGTCGCTGAACGAGGGCGCGCTGACGATCCCCGGCTACAGCATGGACGGCTGGTACGGCCGCATCTACCGTGGCTGCGGCTTCTTCGACCCGGACAAGCCGATCTCGAAGTTCACGAAGAAGCAGGTGAACGACCTGCTGTACAAGGAGCCGACGAGGATCAAGGTCGACGGCGTCAACGTGACCTTCGAGGGCCTTATCCCGAAGATCCAGAAGTCGTTCCTGTCCAAGGACCGCGAGGCGATGCAGCCGCACATCCGGGCGTTCGTCGACCGCGCGATCACCTTCCAGACCTGCCCCGAGTGCGACGGCACCCGGCTCAGCGAGGGGGCTCGATCCTCCAAGATCGAGGGCAAGAGCATCGCCGACGCCTGCGCGATGCAGATCAGCGATCTGGCCGACTGGGTCCGGGGTCTCGACGAACCCTCGGTGGCGCCGCTGCTGACCGCGCTGCGGCACCTGCTCGACTCGTTCGCGGACATCGGGCTGGGGTACCTCTCGCTTGACCGACCGGCGGGCACGCTGTCGGGCGGCGAGGCGCAGCGCACCAAGATGATCCGGCACCTCGGCTCGTCGCTCACCGACGTCACCTATGTATTCGACGAGCCGACCATCGGCCTGCACCCGCACGACATCGAGCGGATGAACGCCCTGCTCCTGCAGCTGCGCGACAAGGGCAACACGGTGCTGGTCGTGGAGCACAAGCCGGAGACCATCGTGATCGCCGACCACGTCGTCGACCTCGGCCCCGGCGCAGGCACGGCGGGCGGCACCGTCTGCTTCGAGGGCTCCGTGGAGGGGCTACGGGGGAGTGACACCATGACCGGCCGCCATCTCGACGACCGCGCGGCGGTCAAGGAATCGGTGCGGTCCTCGTCCGGTGCGCTGGAGATCCGCGGCGCGACGTCGCACAACCTGCAGGGTGTGGACGTCGACATCCCGCTCGGGGTGCTCTGCGTGGTCACCGGCGTCGCGGGCTCCGGCAAGAGCTCACTGATCGACGGCTCGGTGTCCCGCAGGGACGGTGTGGTCTCGATCGACCAGGGCGCGATAAAGGGCTCCCGGCGCAGCAACCCGGCGACCTACACCGGGCTGCTCGAGCCGATCCGCAAGGCGTTCGCGAAGGCCAACGGCGTGAAGCCGGCGCTGTTCAGCTCCAATTCCGAGGGCGCGTGCCCCACCTGCAACGGCGCGGGCGTCATCTACACCGACCTGGGGGTCATGGCCACCGTCGAATCCCCCTGCGAGGAGTGCGAGGGGAAGCGGTTCCAGGCGTCGGTGCTCGAGTACACGCTTGGCGGCCGGAACATCGCCGAGGTGCTCGCGATGCCGGTGGCCGAGGCGGAGGAGTTCTTCGGCGCCGGCGAGGCCAAGATTGCCGCCGCACACAAGATCCTGCAACGGCTCGCCGATGTCGGGCTCGGCTACCTCAGCCTCGGCCAGCCGCTCACCACGCTGTCCGGCGGCGAGCGGCAGCGACTCAAGCTCGCCACCGCCATGGCCGAGAAGGGCGACGTCTACATCCTCGACGAGCCGACGACCGGGCTGCACCTCGCCGACGTCGAGAACCTGCTCGGCCTGCTGGACCGCATCGTCGACTCCGGCAAGTCGGTGATCGTGATCGAGCACCACCAGGCGGTGATGGCGCACGGCGACTGGATCATCGACCTCGGCCCCGGCGCGGGCCACGACGGCGGCCGGATCGTCTTCGAGGGCACCCCCGCCGACCTGGTCGCCGCCCGCTCCACCCTCACCGGCGAGCACCTCGCGGCCTACGTCGGCGCCTGACCAAGGTCGAGATCGCCCCCCAGATCAACCCTGTGACGCGTTGATCTGGGGGGACCTGGCACTGGATGAGCGAACGATGGAGTCGAGCGTCGTACTCGCGCCCGGCAGGTGTCAACAATGCCGAGACGCATCAACTGTTGACACCATCGGAACCGTGCGAGTCAACTTGTTCATGGCCGATTCACCGTTTCCCGATATCCGGTGGGCACCGAGAACAGACTTTTGCGGAAACCGGGCCTCGCCTTTCTCTCGACTCGGGCGGGCGCATGGGCGAACCGCAAGCTCGTGCCCATCGATCGGTGGCTGCTGAAGCGGAGCGCCGGTCGGTACACGGTCTTCGGTCCGTTCGCCACGCCGTTGATGCTGCTGACCACCACCGGGCGCAGGAAGGGGGAGCCGAAAACGATCCCTCTGGTGTACTACCGCGAGGGCAGCCAGATCTTCGTGGTCGGCAGCAACTACGGCCAAGCGAACCATCCCGCCTGGTCCGGCAATCTGCTCGCCGACCCGAGCGCGACAGTGGCCACAGGCGGCAAGGCCATCCCTGTCACGGCGACTCTCCTCGCCGAGCCCGAACGGACGCGAATCTTCCAGGCGTTCAAGGACATGTTCTCGACTTACCATGGGTACGAACACCGCACGACCCGCTCCCTGCGGGTGTTCGCGCTCACCGCCGCATGAAAGCGATCCGCGCTCAGGCTGCCCCGCCCCAGAATTCGACGAGCACCTTCGTGAGCTCCTCGGGCTTCTCCTCGTTCGGCGTGTGAGCGGCCCCCGCGATGATCTCGAGTTTCACGCCGAGGCGCGCCGCGGCGTCGGCCTGGATGTCCACCGGAATGACGTCGTGCTCGCCTGCGACGACGAGGATCGGCACGCCGGTCGCGGACAGCTCCCCGACACGGTCCGGCTCGGTGCCCATGGTAAGGGCGATCCCGGCGATGTTCGCGGTCTTGGTCACCATGATCCGGTTGTGCAGGAACTCCTTGACCGGTGCAGGGAAGATGTCCTCGAAGGTGCCGAACATGGCTTGCCACAAGGCCTCGTTGCCGCCCGCCCACAGCAGCTCCGGGATCGGGCCCATGTCCATGGCGCCGCCCAGGTTCTGACCACTCGGCGGCGAGTCGAGGATCACGTAGTCCAGGAATCGCTTCGGGTCGTTCAGCACAGCCGCCCTGGTGACGAGGCCACCGAAGCTGTGGCCGAGGAGGTGAACCTTCTCGCCTGGCGCAACCTGGTCGAGCACCTCGGCGAGGTCAAGCGCGAACTTGGCGATCGTGTACTCGCCGACCGCCTCGGGGCCGTCCGGTCCGTCCGAGTCGTACTGGCCGAGCTGGGAGTACGAGATCAGCCGGTAGCCCTCGGCGGTGACGAACGGCGCCATCGGGAGGAAGTCCTCCCGGGAGCCGGTGAAGCCGGGAACCATGACGACGGTGCCCTTGACCTCCGAGCCCGCTTCGGGCGTCGCCTCGAAAAGGGACAGCTCGCCGCGCGAGATCGTGATGCGGGACAGACTGACGGTCATGCCTTCTCCTTGATTACCGAGTGATCATTAGGTTACTGGCACCGCGCGGACGAGACGGCCGCCACGCCCCAACGCCGTGTTGACGAATGTCAACACGGCGTTGGACCAGCAGTTACGCTCGCCGGGTGGACCACGAGGAGAACAGCTATCGGTACTCGTTCATCACCCCCCTGTTGCCGGCCTCCGTGGAGAATCGGATCCGCGACGACCTCGGCGCCACGGTGACCGTTCACGGGCACCTCAATGTCGTCACCGTGGTCGGCGCCGCGTACCGACGCGCCGTCGCGGGCATGAATCTCGCCGAGGCCCTTGCCGAGCGCGGTGTCGCCGCGGAACGAACGCAGCCCGACCTCGTGAATCGCCGGATGATCGCCGAGCGGGCCCGCTGCACCAGGCAGGCCGTCGCGCTCTGGGTGACAGGGCAGCGGCACCAACACGATCCGTTCCCGCTGCCGGTCACGCTGGTCCCGGGGGAGACCTGGGCGTGGGCCGAGGTCAATTCCTGGCTGGCGCGCAACGGGTACCCCCACGAGACCGACTGCACCATCCCGGGACTCGAGGACCATGCGCGGCTCGACGCGCACCTGCTGACCCATCGCGATGAATACCGCGAGGCCGCCGCGGCCGCGCGCCGGAATCTCGGCTAGGAAGGACCCCCCGTCTCCGCCGCCACCGGGTCCGACGTGCGGTCCCACGCCCGATGGCAGGCAAGCGCGTCCCCGAAGTCGGTGAACAGCCGGGTGGGCAGCGCATCCGAGGCCGCGGCCGATGTCACCACGCCGGATGCCGTGACCACATCCGATTCCTCGGCGATCGGCTCGCGCACCCCAGCGGCGAGCAGCAGGCGGAGCCCGGACCCGAACCCCGCGAGCGGCTTGGCGTGATCGTAGGCCTCGGCGACGAACCGGACGGCTGCGCGGCTCTCGAGGAGGGCCGCGACGGCCGCGGGGCCACAAGGGACCACGACTCCATCGAAGAGCACGGAGGCCGTGGTCGGGAGGGCGCGGTCGATGATCAGCTCACCGCCGGAGCCGCCCGGCACGACCCCCTCGGCGGGACCGATGATCTCGACGACCGCACCGCGCTCGCTCAGCCACTCGGTCAGGCGCTCGACGCCGGTCACATCCACACCCTCCGCGACCAGGACCGCCACCCTCCTGCTCACGATGCCCGATGGTTCCTGACCGATCTGGGACAGTGCCGGCGATCTGGCCCCGTTGCCAAGAAGGAGATCGTGGGAGGGGCAGGGAAGCCCGAGCTGGGGCGCGACCCGGGCGGCCAGCGGGTGGCAGATGAGATTCAATTGCGACAGCACCCGGTTGCGGACCTCGCCGTTGCGGACCTTGCCGAGCTCGAAGCCGAATGCGGCGACGATGTGCTCCTGCTCGATCGGGGACATGGAATTCCAGAACAGCCGCGGCTGACTGTAGAAGTCGCGGAAGCTGTCGCTGCGGGCACGGATCTTGTGGCCCTCCACCTTCTCGGCCCGATGCCGGAAGGCCCCCTCGTCGGCCAACGCAGGACACCCCGCACCCAGACTGTTCTTCGTGTAGGCGCTGCGACCCTGCGGGATCTGGTGCTGCCCGTAGCCGTCTCGCTGGTTGGTGCGGACCTCGGCGAGCGGCCGGTTCACCGGGAGCTGAGCGAAGTTCGGACCTCCCAACCGGATCAGTTGGGTGTCCAGGTAGCTGAAGTTGCGGGCCTGCAGCAGCGGATCATTGGTGAAGTCGATGCCCGGCACCACGTTGGCGGTGTGGAACGCCACCTGCTCGGTTTCCGCGAAGAAGTTGTCCGGATTGCGGTTGAGCACCATTCGACCGACCGGCCGGACCGGTACCTGCTCCTCGGGGATGATCTTGGTCGCGTCGAGCAGGTCGAAATCGAAGGCGTGCTCGTCCGATTCGGCGACGAGCTGAACTCCGAGTTCCCACTCCGGATACTGACCCGCCTCGATGGCCTCCCACAGATCGCGCCGGTTGAAGTCGGGGTCACGGCCCGCGATGAGCTGGCATTCGTCCCAGACCAGCGAGTGGGTCCCGAGCGCAGGCTTCCAGTGAAACTTGACGAAAGTGCCTCGACCATCGTCGTCGATCAACCGGAAGGTATGCACCCCGAACCCCTGCATCATCCGGTAGCTGCGTGGGAGGGCGCGATCCGACATCAGCCACATCACCGCGTGCAGGGTCTCCGGCTGCAACGAAACGAAATCCCAAAACGTGTCGTGCGCGGACTGAGCCTGCGGGATCTCGTTGTCCGGTTCGGGCTTCACCGCGTGGATCAGATCCGGGAACTTGATGCCGTCCTGGATGAAAAAGACGGGAAAGTTGTTCCCCACGAGGTCATAGTTGCCCTGCCCGGTATAGAACTTGGTGGCGAAACCGCGCACGTCCCGCACCGTGTCCGCGGAGCCGCGCGAGCCGACCACGGTGGAGAACCGCACGAAGACGGGAGTCGCGATCGACGGATCGCGGAGAAACTGCGCTGTCGTGTACTCACCGAGCCAGCCGTCGTATGGTCGGAACTCACCGTAGGCACCCGCCCCGCGCGCGTGCACGACACGTTCGGGAATGCGCTCGTGGTCAAAGTGGGTGACCTTCTCCCGCAGATGGAAGTCCTCCAGGAGCGTTGGGCCCCTCTCACCCACCGTGATCGCATCGTCGGTGTGACCGATGCGCACCCCCTGCTGGGTAGTCAGACGGCCGGACTCCGCGGGCACTCGGGAGGGGTTCAGGTCGTCATACTTCGGATCATCGGGCGGGCACATGGGACTTCCTTTCTGTTCACGGCGGGTACCCGAGGGCCACCATGCGAAAACCCGTTTCGTTTCGAGCGGCAGGGGGAACTTTCGAACGGGTGAACTCCCACCGGGCCGCGGGTCTCGCGGCGAAGGAGCTACGCGCCCTGGCCGCGACACCGGCCGGCCCGAGCACTGCAGACGACAACCGTCACATGCCGTTAGTCTGAACAGAAAGATGGCGACACGCCGACCGCGAAGCGATGCTGCCCTCTACACGAGGTTGATGATGAAAGATCGATCATCGGATCAAGATCAGGGCGTCGAGTGGCCGCAGACCGCCGATCGCAGACCGGACGGTTCGTCTGATGCGTTTCCGCTGTCGGCGGTCCAGCGGAGTGTGTGGTTCGGTCAGCAACTCAACCCGACGGCGCCGATCTTCATTGCGCAGTACGTGGAGCTGCACGGCGACGTCGACCTCGACCTGTTGCGTTCGGCGGCGGTGACTGCGGCCCGTGAATTCCAGTCGCCGTTCCTGCGTCTGGTGGACACCGGCGGGGAACCGCGCCAGATGGTCGACCACTCGATCGACACCTCGATCGCGTCGTTCGACCTCCGGCAGGAGAAGGACCCGCTCGGTGCGGCGCATGCGTGGATCGACCATGACTACGTCACCCCGATCCAACTGACGCGGGACCGGCTGGTGGAGATGACCATTCTCCAGGTCGCCGACAGGGACTACCTGTGGTACTCGCGAATCCACCACGTCGCGCTCGACGGCTACAGCGGTATGACCATGGTGAACCGCATCGCGGCCCTCTACACCGCCGCGTCAAAAGGCGTCGATCCGGAACCGAGCCGGGCTCTCGACCTGCGCACGCTCTACGAGCTGGATCAGAAGTACCGCTCGTCGAGCCGGTTCGAGGTCGACCGCGAATACTGGGCCGAGCACGTGCGGGGGATCGAGGCCGGCTCCACGCTCGCGCACCGGGACGGGCCTGCGGCGGCCCGTTGCCGGCTGGAGAGCGCGCAGTTGACCGACGCGGCGCTCGATCGGCTGAACTCCTCCGACACCCGGGTCGGCGCGACGCCCGCGGCGCAGCTGATCGCGGCGTTCGCCTGCTATCTGTCGAGGATGACGGGGAGCCGCGACGTCCTGGTGAACGTGCCGGTGTCCGCACGCACAACCGCGCCGCTGCAGCATTCCGGTGGCATGCTCGTCAACGTCGCGCCGCTCCGGATCACGGTCGACACCGACGACACCGTCGCCGACCTCGTCCGGCGGGTACAGCTGGAACTGATGGGCGCCCTGCGCCACCAGCGGTGCAGTCTCGAGGACATCCGGCGCGACGCCGGGCTGACCGGTGTGCAGCACGGGCTGGCGGGGCCGATGGTCAACGTGATGCTCTTCCGCCAGGAGATCACCCTCGGGCCGATCGTCGGCGAGTATCACATCGTGACCTCCGGACCCGTGCAGGACCTGCTGGTCAACATCTACCAGAGCGGCACGCCGGCCAGGGCGCTCGTCGACTTCCGCGGCAATCCCAACCGATATGGCGAGGAGGAGTTGCGCACCCACCACCGGCGCTTCGTCGAACTCGTGGAGGCCCTGCTCGCCGCCGAGCCGACCACCGTGCTGGCGGACCTCCATGCCGAGTCGGCACTGATCGGGGAGCGCATGCGGCGCGAGACCGACGAGCTGGCGTTCTGGACGCAGGAGCTGGCCGGGCAGCCGGAATCGGCGGTGTTGCCCCGCGCAGGCCCGGCGACCGGCCGGACCGGTCGGGGCTCGATCTCGTGCTCGCTCGACCGCGACCTGCACGCTGCGGCGACGGTGCTCGCCCGCGACCTCGACGTCGAGACGTTCACCATGCTGCACACCGCGCTGGCCGCCGTGCTGAGCAGGCTCACCGACACCGACGACATCGTCGTCGCCGCTCCGGTGCCGAACCGGTCCGGCGCGAACCGGGACCGGCCCGCCACCGCCCCCACCTGCAACACCGTGGCCCTGCGCACCCCGATCGACCCGTCCGCCGCGTTCACCGACCTGGTGCGTGAGACGGACCAAAGCGAGCACCGCGCCTTCGCGCACCAGGAGACTCCGTTCGAGCGGGTCGTCGCGACGCTGGGCGCGCCCCGTCCGCGGGTGACGTTCAGCGCCCACGCCGCCCCGCCCGCCGTGATCGCTCCGGAGAACACCGAACTCACGGTCGACCTCACCGAGCGTTTCACCACGCGGGGCACGCCCGCCGGTATCGACGCGCGACTGACCTACGACAACGCCACGCTCGACGAGCAGACCGTGACCTCCCTGATCGATCGGTTCGAGCGGCTGCTCGCCGGGGTCACCGCGGATCCTGGCCGGCCGGTGGGGGACGTGCCCATCTTGACCGCCGCTGAAACCGCGGGGCTGACCCCGGTAGCGGGTCCGGCCGACGTCGCCCCGCGGACACTCGCCCGGATCCTCGCCGACGCGGTGGCCGCCGATCCGGACCACGAGGCAATCGTCGCCGACGGACGCAGGCTTTCCTACCGTGAACTCGACGAACTCGCCGACAGGCTGTCGAGGCGTCTGCTCGATCACGGTCTGGGTCCGGATTCCGTTGTGGCCCTGGCGATCGCGCGTTCAGTCGAGGCGGTGACCGCGGTCTGGGCGGTGGCTCGCATCGGGGCCGCGTTCCTGCCCGTCGACCCGAACTACCCAGTGGACCGGATCGAGCACATGCTCTCCGACTCCGGCGCCGCGCTCGGTCTGACCGTCCGGGCGCACAGCGGGCGGCTGCCCGAGACCATCACGTGGTTGGTCCTCGACGACCCGATCGAGGCGCCTGGCCCCACGGCTTCCGTTGCCGCGGCAACCCGTCCGGTCCGCCTCGACGACGCGGCCTACCTGATCTACACCTCCGGATCGACGGGCCTGCCCAAGGGAGTGGTGGTGACACATCGCGGGCTGGCGAACCTCGCTGCGGAGGAACGCGAACGGTTCGCGATCACCGCGGACTCCCGCACCCTGTCCTTCTCCTCGCCCAGCTTCGACGCGTCCGTGCTCGAACTGCTGATGGCGGTGGGGTCCGGCGCGACGATGGTCGTGGCCCCGCCGGACGTGTACGGAGGCGTGGAACTGGCGGACGTCCTACGCCGTGAGCGGGTCACGCACGCGTTCGTCACCCCCGCGGCACTGGCGTCCGTCGACCCCGCCGGGCTAGATCATCTCGAGTGCGTGGTCACCGGTGGTGACGTGTGCCCGCCCGCGCTGGTCCGGCAGTGGGCTGCACCGACATCCCAGAGCTCCCGCGGAGCAGCCCGACGGATGTTCAACGCGTACGGCCCCACGGAGGTCACCGTGGTCGCCGGGATCAGCGCCGCATTACGGCCCGGCGCCCCGGTCACGGTCGGCGGACCGTCTCGCGGGTGCGGTGAGATGGTTCTGGACCGGCGGCTGCAGCCGGTGCCGGTGGGCGCGGTCGGTGAGCTGTACGTGACGGGCGACGGGCTGGCCCGTGGCTACCGGCACCGGCCGGGGCAGACCGCGGAACGCTTCGTAGCGGACCCGTACAGCGCGGGCGGCGGACGGATGTACCGGACCGGCGACCTGGTGCGGTGGATTGCTCGAACGCGCGACGGGAGGCCGAGCGCGGCAGCGCTCGAACTCGAGTACCTCGGCCGCAGCGACTTCCAGATCAAGATCCGCGGCTTCCGGATCGAGCTCGGCGAGATCGACAGTGTGCTCGTGGCTCATCCGAGTGTCGCGTTCGCGGCGACCACCGGGCACACCCGTCCCTCCGGCGACGTCGTGCTGGTCGGCTACGTGTTGCCCCAGGCCGACGCCCAGATCGACGAGGCCGAACTCCTCGCTCATGCCGCCGCGTCGCTGCCCGCGCACATGGTGCCCGCGACGATCGTCGTCCTCGACCGCGTGCCGCTGACCCCGGCGGGCAAGCTGGACCGGAAGGCGTTGCCTGAACCTCGCCGGCGCGGGACCACCGCCGAGTACCGGGCGCCGCACACCCCGACGGAGAAGACGGTCGCCGCGGTGTTCGCGGAACTGCTCGGGCAGGCCCGGGTCGGTGCCGACGACAGCTTCTTCGATCTCGGCGGCGACTCCCTGATCGCCACGAGAGTGATCGGACGGGTGAATGCGGCGCTGCCGGTGCGGCTGAGCGTGCGGGACCTGTTCGCGGAACCGACCGTCTCGGGACTGACGCACCACATCGACCGGATTCTCGAGAACGCCGATCCCGGTCGGCCGACGCGAGACCGGCCCGCGCTCGTTGCGCGGAATCGCCCGGACCGGCTCCCACTGTCCCCGGCGCAGCAGCGGATGTGGCTGGTGAACCAGTTCGACATCGCTTCGCCGGCGTACAACATTCCGTTCGCCGTGACGTTCACGGGCGAGCTCGACCGTGCGGCGCTGCAGACCGCGTTGGGTGACGTGATCGACAGGCACGAGGCACTGCGGACGGTGTTCCCGGCCGATGTGCGGGGCCCCTACCAGGTGATCCTGCCGGCGCCGGACGCGGCGGTGGACCTGACACCCGTCGTCGTGGACCCGGAGCGGGTGGAGGAGTCGGTCGCGGCGGCGGCCGCCTCCGGTTTCGATGTCCGCGAGCAGATTCCGCTGAGAATCGCCCTGTTCCAGACCGGGTCGCGTCGACACGTCCTGGCCGTGGTGCTGCACCACATATCGGCGGACGGGCAGTCCGTCGAGCTGCTGGCCCGAGACGTGGCGGCGGCGTACGCCGCGCGGGCGGCCGGGCGCGCGCCCGAGTGGGATCCACTGCCGCTGCACTACGCCGACTATGCCCTGTGGCAGCGCGAACTGCTCGGGGCGGAGGACGATCCGCAGTCGCTCGCCGCCCGGCAACTCGCCTACTGGGGTGACCGGCTGGCCGATCTCCCGGCGGCGATCTCGCTGCCGCACGACCGTCCCCGGTCGCCGCGGACGACCGCCTCCGGCGGCCGGATCGAGTTCGATGTCGAGGCCGGGATCCACCGTGGCCTGGTCCGGATCGCTCGCGAGCACGGCTGCACGCTGTTCATGGTCTTACACGCCGCGCTCGCAGTTCTGCTCGCCCGGCTCGGCGCCGGGCCCGACGTCGCCGTGGGCACACCGGTCGCCGGCCGCGGCGAACCCGAACTGGACGACCTCGTCGGCATGTTCGTCAACACCCTCGTCCTGCGCAGCACGGTCCGACCCGAGACCACCTTCTCCGACCTGCTCACGCACGTGTGCGAGACCGACCTCGGAGCGTTCGCCCACGCCGATCTGCCGTTCGAGCGGCTGGTCGACGAGTTCGCCTCGGACCGGTCTCCCATCCACGCGCCGCTGGTGCAGGTGCTGCTCGAGTTCCAGCACGGCGAGCCCACGACGGTGGCCATGCCGGGACTGTCCGCGGAGGCGGCCGAGGTGGACACGGGTGTCGCCAAGTTCGACCTGCAGCTGGGGGTACGGGAACGGTTCGACATCTGGGGTCGCGCCGCCGGCCTGTCCGCGACACTGCGGTTCGCGACCGACCTGTTCGACCGAACCACGGTGGCCGAGATCGGCGACCGCCTGGTGCGGATCCTCGCCGCGGCGGCCGCCGATCCGGCCGCCGTGGTGGGCGACATCGAGATCACCGACGAGCAGGAGAGGTCACTCGTCGCGCGGGAGCGGCCCGGCCGCGCGGTGCCGCCGACCACACTGCCGGAGCTGTTCACGAGCGCCGCGGCGCGCAGCCCGGGCGCGTGCGCGGTCGTCGCGGGCACCGCCCGCATCCGGTATTCGGACCTGGCGGCGCGTGCGAACCGGTTGGCCCGCTTGCTGATCGGCCACGGAGTGGGGCCGGCGTCACTGGTGGCGGTCGCGCTGACGCGTTCGGACGACCTACCGGTCGCTCTTCTCGCGGTCCTCACCGCCGGTGCCGCGTATGTCCCCGTGGACGTCGACTATCCGGAGGACCGCATCGCCTACATGCTCGCCGACGCCGCACCGGTGTGTGTCCTGGTCGACGGCGGCGCGAGCGGTTCGGCTCTGCGTCGCACCGACATTCCGGTCGTCGACATCGGCGATCCAGGGGTGACGACCACGATCGGCACGCTGTCGCCTGCGCCGGTGACCGATGCCGACCGGACCGCGCCGTTGTACCCGGACTCGCTCGCGTACGTGATCTACACGTCCGGGTCGACCGGTCGGCCCAAGGGAGTGGCGGTCTCGCACCGCAGTGTGACCACGCTGTTCGCCAACGCGGCGGAGTTGTTCCGATTCGGCGGCGACGACGTGTGGACGATGTTCCATTCGCACGCCTTCGATTTCGCCGTGTGGGAGTTGTGGGGTGCGCTCATCCACGGCGGCACGGCGGTGCTGGTCGACCACGCCACGGCCCGCACGCCACACGATCTGCTGCAGCTGTTGCAGGACGAGGCTGTCACGGTCCTGTGCCAGACCCCGAGTGCCTTCCACCAGTTGGCCGACGCCGAGCGGACCCGCGCCGACGCCGGGGACGCCGCGTTGCTGCGCCTGCGGTATGTGATCTTCGGTGGGGAGGCGCTGGATCCCGGGCGGCTCACCGAATGGTTCTCTCGCCGAGGGGACTCGGCACCGCAGTTGGTGAACATGTACGGGATCACCGAGACGTGCGTGCACGTGACCCACGGCCCGTTGTCCGGGGCGCCGGGGGCTCGTCGTCGAGGGTTTATCGGCTACGCGCTGCCCGGGCTGCGGGTGCGCGTGCTCGACGAACGGCTCCACGTGGTCCCGCCGGGTGTGGTGGGCGAGCTGTACGTGTCCGGCGCTCAGCTGGCGCGGGGCTATCCGCGTCTCGCGGGGGAGACCGCGGCGCGATTCGTCGCCGACCCGTCCGGGGCAGGCACCCGGATGTACCGCACCGGCGATCTGGGCCGGTGGCGGGTGGACGGCACGCTCGAGTACGCCGGCCGCAGGGACCATCAGGTGCAGGTGCGCGGCTACCGGGTGGAGCTGGGCGAGGTGGAGGCGGCACTCGCGGCCGTGTCGGGTGTGGCGTCCGCGGTGGTGGTCGCGGACGAGGGACCCGTCGGGATCCGGCTGATGGGGTACGCGGTGCCGGACGCCGGTGTGGTTCTCGATCCGGACGAGGTGAGAGCGTCCGTCGCCCAGTTCCTTCCGGGCTACATGGTGCCGTCGACCGTGATGATCCTGGACCGAATCCCTGTGACCGCGCACGGCAAACTCGACCGCGCGAGCCTGCCGGTCCCCGGTGCTCCCGAGGGCTCCCACGTCGCGCCTCGGGACCCGGTCGAGGAGATCGTGGCGGGCGTGATCACCGATCTGCTCGGTGTCGACCGGGTGGGTGCGGACGACGGGTTCTTCGTCCTCGGCGGCAATTCGCTGGTGTCGGCGCAGCTGGTGGCCCGGATCAACGACGCGACCGGCGCCTCGCTCGGCATCCGGGACGTCTTCGACGGCCCCACCGTCGCCGAGCTCGCCAGGAGGGTCGGCGGGGAGGGCAGCGGGGTGCGCCGATCGCCGCTGATCCCGCAGCCCCGGCCTGCCCGGATCCCGTTGTCCCCTGCGCAACTGCGGATGTGGTTCGTCAACCAGTACGACCCGCAGTCCCCGGCCTACAACATCTCGTTCTCGCTGCGATTGTCGGGCGACCTCGACGCCCCGGCGCTGCGGGCCGCGCTCGGCGACGTCATCGCCCGACACGAATCCTTGCGCACGGTCTACCCGCTCACCGACGACGGGCCGTGCCAGGAGATCCTGCCCGCCGAGTCGGCCGAGCCCGGACTCGAGGTCATCCAGGTACGTGATGCGGACGACCTGCACGCCCGGATGTGGGCGGCGATGGCACGCGGCTTCGACGTCGCGGAGCAGATTCCGCTGCGGGCGATCCTGTTCCGGGCCGACGAGACCAACCACGTGCTCACCGTGGTGCTGCACCACATTCTCGCGGACGGCTTCTCACTGAACCCGCTGGCACGGGACGTGGCCGCCGCGTATGCCGCGCGGATGTGCCACGGCGCGCCGCAGTGGCCGCCGTTGACCGCGCAGTACGCGGACTACACACTGTGGCAGCTCGAATGGCTGGGCAATGAGGACGACGCATCGTCCCCGCTCGCACGTCAGCTCGACTACTGGACCACCACGCTTTCGGGCCTGGACGAGGTACTGGATCTGCCGAGCGACAGGCCCCGGCCTGCGGTCCGCTCGCAGTCCGGCGGGCGCGTCGCGTTCACAGTCGACGAGGGCCTGCACCGGGGCCTGATCGCGCTCGCCCACAGCCACGATGCGAGCGTGTTCATGGTGGTGCATGCGGCGCTGGCCACCCTGCTGTCCCGGCTTGCCGGCACCGACGACATCGCGATCGGCACCCCGATCGCCGGGCGCGGGGCCGCGGCTCTCGACGACATGGTCGGGATGTTCGTCGGCACCCTCGTGCTGCGGTGCGATGTCGGCGGGGCGTGCTCGTTCGGTGAACTGCTTCGCCGGGTCCGGGAGACCGACCTCGGCGCGTTCACGCACGCGGACATCCCGTTCGAACGGGTTGTGGAGGCGCTGGATCCGCCCCGCTCGCACGCACATACGCCGTTGTTCCAGGTGATGCTCGAGTTCCGGACCATCGCGCGGCCGGATCTCGCGCTGCCGGGCCTGCGGGTGGAGGCGCTCGACTCCGGCGACGTGGCCGCCAACTTCGACCTGCAGCTCACCGTGGCCGAGGAGTTCGACGCCACGGGCGCCGCAGCCGGGATGGCCGCCGGTCTGGTGTTCGCCACCGACATGTTCGACGAGGCCACCGCGCGGACCTTCGCCGACAGATTCGTGCGGATCCTGGAGGCGGTGGCCCAGTCCCCGGGCATGCCGGTCGCGGACATCGACATCCTCGACGGTGCGGAGCGCGCCGCGCTCACGGAGGTGCGGGGTGAACCCGGCGCACCACCGCACACGCTGGCCGCCGTGCTCGCGGCCGGGGCAGCGATCGATCCGCACGCGCCTGCGATCCGGTACGACGGCAACGAGATCTTGTACCTCGACCTCGACCGCGCATCGACCATGCTCGCCCGCAGCCTGATCGACGTGGGTGTCGGACCCGGTTCTGTGGTGGCGCTCGGCATGCCCCGCAGCGTCGAGTACATCATCAGTCTGTGGGCCGTCGCGAAGACCGGGGCCGCCTTCGTCCCGATCGACCCGGCGCACCCGGAGGATCGGATCGCCTTCATGCTCGACGATTCGGGTGCGGTCCTCGGGCTGACCGTCGCCCAGTCCCGGGACGTACTCCCCGATGGGCTGCGGTGGTGGACGCTCGACGCCGCCCGTCTCATGCACGACCACACCGCCGTCTCGCCGGTCCGTGACACCGACCGGACCACCCGACTGCGGCTCGACCAGGCCGCTTACCTGATCTACACCTCCGGCTCGACGGGAATCCCGAAGGGTGTCACGGTAACTCACCGTGGTCTCGCGGCGTTCGCCGACCACGTGCACAAGCGCTGTCGGACGACGCCCCACTCCCGCGCACTGCACTTCACGTCGCCCAGCTTCGACGCCTCGATCCTCGATTTCATCCTCGCGTTCGGTGCGGGGGGGACCCTCGTGATCGCGCCCCCCACCGTGTACGGCGGTGACGAGCTGAGGGAGCTGCTCCTGGCCGAACGCGTGACCCACTGCTTCCTCACCCCGACGGCGCTCGCCACGATGGACCCCGCCGGACTCGACGACCTGGTGTGCTTGGTGTCGGGCGGCGAGGCCTGCCCGCCCGACGTGGTGGCCCGCTGGGCCCCCGGACGGCGGATGCACAACGGGTACGGCCCGACGGAGGCGACCATCGCGGCGAGCATCAGCTATCCGTTGACCCCGGGCGAGCCCATCACGATTGGAGACCCGGCACCGGGATTCCGCGTGCGAGTGCTCGATCGCAGGCTGCAGCCGGTGCCGGTCGGGGTGCTCGGAGAGCTGTACCTTGCGGGCCCGGCGTTGGCCCGCGGCTATCACCGGCGTCCGGGGCTGACGGCCGGCCGGTTCGTCGCCGAATCCGGCGGGGCTCCCGGCGAGCGGATGTACCGCACGGGGGATCTCGTGCGGTGGACCACAGACGGTCAGTTGGTCTGTCTGGGTCGCGACGATCGGCAGGTCAAGGTGCGCGGCAATCGGATCGAGCTCGGCGAGGTCGAATCGTGCCTGACGGCAGCCGGATCCGTCGGTCAGGCGGTGGCGGACGTGCGCGCCGTCGGGCACCGGGGAGACCTGGTGATCGCGTACGTGGTGGCCGCGGCCGGGGCGGTGGTGGACACGGCGCGTCTGCACGAGGCCCTCGCGGCACGGCTGCCCGGGTACATGGTTCCCGCGCACATCGTGGTGATGTCCGAGATGCCGATGACCGTGCACGGCAAGCTCGACCGGGCGGCACTGCCGACGCCCGATCTCGGGGCGGAGGTGTCGGTGGGCCGGGCGCCGTCCGGCACAGCCGAGGAGAACCTGGGCCTGCTGTTCGCGGAGGTTCTCGGCCTGGACATGGTCGGGATGGACGACTCGTTCTTCGCCCTTGGCGGCGACAGCATCATGTCGATCCAGCTGGTGGCGCGGGCGAAGGCGGCGGGGCTTTCCCTCACGCCGCGTGACGTGTTCGATCACCCGACCGTCGCCGGGCTCGCCGCGGTGGCGGACTCGCGCACCGCAACCCGGCCGGCGACACTCGAAGAGTTGCCCGGCGGCGGTATCGGGCAGATGCCGCTCACCCCGATCCTCGAGTGGGTGCTCCGCCGCAGCGCCGGCCGGATCGACAGGTTCTCCCAGTCGGTGATGCTGACGCTGCCCTATGGAGTCGACCGGATCGCGCTCGAGGTCGCGGTGCAGGCCGTATTGGACGAGCACGACATGCTCAGGGCCCGGCTCGCACCCGACGGCGAAGCCGACGGTGACACACCCCGTCGCTCCGCTCGCCCCGGTGACTGGAGGATGACGGTTTCCGGCATCGGCAGTGTCACCGCCAGGGACGTGCTGACGCGTGTCGAGGTGGATTCGGTGGACGACGCGGCGTTCGACGTCCGCGCCGCCGCGGAGGCGGATGCCGCGGCCGACCGGCTGGATCCGGCCGCAGGCACGATGGTGCAGATCGT
The DNA here is from genome assembly GCF_017833315.1 of Rhodococcus sp. PvR099. Lineage (NCBI taxonomy): Bacteria > Bacillati > Actinomycetota > Actinomycetes > Mycobacteriales > Nocardiaceae > Rhodococcus > Rhodococcus sp. PvR099. The sequence goes on from NZ_JAFIBV010000001.1 coordinate 1,102,562, forward strand.
GTGGTTCGACGGACCGTCCGGCACCGGACGGCTGCTGCTGGTCGTCCACCACGCCGTCGTGGACGGCGTGTCGTGGCGCGTGCTGGTGCCGGACCTGGCGTCGGCCTGGGCGCAGGCGTCGGAGGGGCGGCTTCCCGAGTTGGCGCCGGTGGGCACGTCGATGCGCCGGTGGGCGCACGCTCTGGAAGATGCTGCCCCGCAGCGGGTCGGCGAACTGCCGATGTGGGAGCGGATCCTGGACGGCGACGACCCGGCCATTGGATCGCGACCGCTGGATTCCGCGCGCGATGTCATTGCCACGAGCGAGGTGCTGACCAGCGAGGCGTCCCCCGAGGTCACCGAGGCCGTGCTCGCCGCGCTGCCTGCGTCGCTCCGTGCCGACGTGCTCGACGGGCTGCTGACGGCCCTCGCGATGGCGGTGGTCCGCTGGCGCGCCGAGCGAGGCGTCGAACGGTCCGACGTCCTGCTCGGCGTCGAGGGGCACGGGCGGGAGGAGGCGGCGGCGCCCGGTGCGGACCTGACCCGCACGGTCGGATGGTTCACGACGCTCTCGCCGGTGCGCCCCGATCTGTCGTCGATCGACCTCGGCGAGGCGTTCGCCGGGGGAGCGGCGGCGGGAGCGGCGGTCAAGCTCGTGAAGGAAGAGCTACGGGCGATCCCGGATCGGGGGATCGGCTACGGGCTGCTCCGTGGGCTTGGCGGGGAGTCGGGGGCGCGGGTCCGCGGGTGGCGCGAGCCCCAGATCGTCTTCAACTACTTGGGCCGGATAGCCGGCACCGCCGGCGTTGGCAGGATCACCGCGGGGGCCGGCGACGATCCGCAGGCGTGGCTGCCCACCCCGCGTCACGGGCTCGGCAACGCCCACGATCCGCAGATGCCCGTGACGGCCGTCGTCGACATCGCGGCGGGGTTCGTGCCGCGGCCGGGAGGCGCTGTCCTGCAGTCGTCCTGGACGTTCCCGACCGGAGTTCTGGATGCCGCAGATGTGCACCGGCTCGCGGACCTGTGGCACCGGGCACTTGGGGCGCTCGCCGCCTACGCCCACACCGAAGGCGCGGGCGGGCTCACCCCATCGGACCTCGATCTCGTCCCGCTCGACCAGGCGGCGATCGACGCCCTCGAGGCACGGCGACCCGGGCTGACGGACGTGTGGCCGCTGACCCCGCTGCAGTCGGGACTGCTGTTCCACGCCCGTCTCGCGGAGCGATCGGTCGACGCGTACATGGTCCAGCTCGTCGTCGAGCTGCACGGCCGGCCGTCGCCGGAGCGGATGCGCCGGGCCGCGCGGACTCTGCTCGATCGCCACCCGAACCTGCGGGTGTGCTTCGTCGAAGACGATGCGGGCGAGGTGAACCAGGTCGTCGAGGGTCGTGTGTCGTTGCCGTGGAGTGAGATCGACCTGTCCGGCCTCGAGGGGTCGGCTGGCCGGGAACGCTGGCGGCAGCTGCTCGCGGAGGAACGTTCGACGCCGTTCGTGATGGACCGCGCACCGCTGCTGCGCTTCACACTGGTCCGGACGGGAGCGGAAGAGCGCCGGCTGCTGCTCACCCACCACCACATCCTGCTGGACGGCTGGTCGACGCCGCTGCTGCTCGAGGAGTTGCTCGCCCTGTACGCCGCCGACCGGGAGCCGACGTCGGCACCGGCGGGCGACTACCACGACTACCTGACGTGGCTGGCCGCGCAGGATCACGTATCCGGTGTCGCGGAGTGGCGTCGGGCCCTCGCCGGCGCCGACGGGCCGACGCTGCTGGTACCCGGGGACGGGTCTGTGCTCGCTCCGCAGGCTCCGCTCGACGGAGTCGTGATTCCGGCCGAACCAGGAGAGGCGACCCTGACCGTACCCGCCGAGGAGACCACGGCGCTGGTGGCGGTGGCCCGGGAGCACGGGGTCACGGTCAACACCGTCGTACAGGTCGCCTGGGCGCTGGTGCTCGGTGCACTGACCGGCCGCACCGATGTGGTGTTCGGTGCGACGGTGTCGGGCCGTCCCCCGCAGGTGCCCGGGATCGAGGCGATGATCGGACTGTTCATCAACACCGTGCCGGTCCGGATCGCGTTCGATCCCCGCGAAAGCGTCGGCGAGCTGCTCAGTCGTGTGCAGTCGGAGCAGGCGGCGATGCTCGACCACCACCACATCGGGCTCGCCGAGATCCAACGGGAGGCGGGTCCGGCGGCGACGTTCGACACCCTGACGGTCTTCGAGTCGTACCCCGTCGACCGCTCGGCGCTCGCGCGCGGCACCGACATCGCCGGCCTACGGGTGGTCGGTGTCGAGGGTTTCGACGCCACCCACTACCCACTGACCGTGCTGGCGCGCGTGGACGACCGCCTGCGGCTGCACCTGAAGTACCGGCCGGACCGGCTCGACCCGGCCGAGGTGGACTCGATCGCCGACCGGCTGCGGCGCGCGCTCGCGACCGTCACGCACGACAGGGCGCGCCCCGTCGCCCGGGTCGACCTGCTGTCCGAGCGCGAGGCGGCCGCGCCGATTCGGGGCGGCCCGGCGAACCCGCCACGGCTGCTGCCGGAGATCCTCGTCGCCGGGGCCGCGATCGAGCCCGACGGTGTCGCGGTGGACTCGGAGGACGCTCGGCTGTCGTACCGGGACCTCGACGAGGAGTCGAATCGATTGGCGCGGTACCTGATCGGTGCGGGGGCACGGCCGGGCACGGCGGTGGTGATCGCCCTGCCGCGTTCGGTGCGGTCGGTGACGGCCGTGTGGGCGGTGGCGAAGACCGGTGCGGCGTTCGTACCGGTGGATCCGACCTACCCGCGTGCCCGCGTCCAGCACATGCTCACCGACTCGGACGCCGCCGTGGGACTGGCACTCGCCTCCGATCGCGGCAATCTGCCGGACTCCGTGCATTGGCTCGTACTCGACGATCCGGGATGCGCGGCGGACCTCGCCGCTCTTCCGGCGGACGCCATCGCCGAGGTAGAACGGCCGGGCACCCTGCGCGTCGACGACGCGGCGTACCTGCTCTACACGTCGGGATCGACGGGCCTGCCAAAAGGCGTGAGTGTCACCCACCGCGGCCTGTCGAGCCTGCTCGCCGCGCAGCGGGACCGCTATGTTGTTCCGTCGACGGCGCGCTGCCTGCACGTGTGCTCACCGAGTTTCGACGTCTCGGTCCTCGAACTGCTGCAGGCCGCCACTGCGGGCGCGTGCCTGGTGATCGCGCCGCCGCACGTGTACGGCGGTGCCGATCTGGGCCGACTCCTGCGCCGCGAGCGGATAACCCACGTCTGCATCACACCTGCCGCAATCGCCACAGTCGATACCGAGCGCCTCGACGACCTCGAGGTGCTGGTCGTCGCGGGCGACGCCGTCGGTCCGGAACTGGTGGCCGACTGGGCGCCCGGACGGACGATGCTCAACGGCTACGGGCCGACCGAGTCGACCGTCCTGACGACGATCAGTGCACCCCTGGTGCCCGGGGCGAGGGTGCCGATCGGGGGCCCGGTGCGCGGCACCGACGTGTTCGTCCTCGACGGCTTCCTGCGCCCGGTCCCGGCAGGCGTGCCAGGAGAGCTGTACATCGCGGGAGCGGGGCTGGCCCGCGGATACCATCGCCGGGCCGCGTTGACCGCGGCGCGATTCGTGCCCGCCCCCGGCGGCGCGCCCGGCGACCGGATGTACCGCACCGGTGACGTCGTCCGGTGGTGGCCGGACGGCACGCTCGACTACCTGGGCCGCAGCGACTTCCAGGTGAAGGTGCGGGGACTGCGCATCGAACTCGGGGAGATCGACGCGGTCTACGCCGCACACCCGGCGGTCGGGTTCGCCGTCACGGTCGCGCGGCCACGGGAAGCCGGCGACCCGATGCTGGTGACGTATGTCATGCCGAACTCCGCGGACGGCGTCGATGTCGCCGACCTGACCGACCACGCGCTCCGGCTCCTGCCGGTGCACATGGTGCCGACCACGGTGATGATGCTCGACGCGATACCGCTGACCCCGGTGGGAAAGCTGGACCGCGCCGCGCTGCCCGAACCGGACTTCGACTCGCTGACACCGCGATTCCGGGAACCGCGCAACTCCACCGAGGCCGGTCTGGTCACCGTGTTCGCCGAGGTGACCGGCGTCGACCGGGTGGGAGTCGACGACGACTTCTTCACGCTGGGTGGCAACTCCCTCAGTGCGACGCGGGCCGTGGCCCGCATCAACCGCGCGCGCGGCAGCAGGATCGGGGTGCGTGACCTCTTCGAGTGCCGGACGGCGGCGGCGCTCGCGCCCCGGTGTGTGCGCGTCACCGCGCCGCACGGGGACGAGTTGCGCACGGGCACCCGGCCCACCCGCATCCCGCTGTCATCGGCCCAGGAACGCATGTGGTTCGTCAACCAGTTCGATCCGGCATCGGCGGCGTACAACGTGCCGATGGTGTTGCGGCTCTCGGGCGGCCTCGACGCTCCGGCCCTGCGGCGCGCGCTGGTCGACGTGGTGGAGCGACAGGAATCGCTGCGGACGGTGTTCCCATCGCCGGCCGCCGGCCCGTCCCAGCCTGCTGCCGGCCCCTCCCAGGTGACGGTGCCCGCGCCCGGTGTGGTCGGCGACCTGACGCCGGAACAGGTTGCCGCGGACCGGGTACCCGCCCGCATCGCCGAGATCGTGCACGAGGGATTCGATGTGGCACAGGAGGTTCCGGTGCGGGTGCGGCTGCTGCGGATCGCGGCGGACGACCACCTCCTCGTGCTGGTGGTCCATCACATCGTGGCCGACGGATTCTCGATCGGACCCCTGGCCCGGGACGTAGCGACGGCGTATGCGGCGCGGGTCAGCGGTGGTGCACCGAACTGGGCGCCGCTGCCGGTCCAGTTCGCGGACTTCGCCGTGTGGCAGCACTCGATGCTGGGCTCGCGGGATGACCGGGACTCACGGATCGCCCGCGAACTCGCCTGGTGGGAGGACCGACTGGCGGCGGCGCCGCCGGTGACCGGGTTGCCGCTGGACCGCCCGCGCGAGGTCCGGCGCTCGACGCGCGGTGGGCGGGCGGCACTCTCGGTGGATCCCGGCGTCCACCGCGGGCTCGTCGAACTCGCCCGCAGACACGATTCGACGGTGTTCATGGTGGTGCACGCCGCGCTCGCGGTGCTGCTGTCCCGCGTGGGAGCCGGCCGTGACGTCGTGGTCGGAACCCCGGTCGCCGGGCGCGGCGAGGCCGAGCTGGACGATGTGGTCGGCATGTTCGTGAACACCCTTGTGCTGCGCACCGCGGTCGAACCGGCGGACTCCTTCGCCGCGGTGCTCTCCGGGACGCGGGACGCGGACCTGGACGCCTTCGCACACGCCGACGTGCCGTTCGAGCAGCTCGTGGAGCGGTCGGCGTCGGCGCGATCCACCTCGCACACCCCGCTGTTCCAGGTGATGCTCGAGTTCCGCAACGTCGAGCGTCCCCACGTCCGGCTGCCTGGACTGACGGCCGAGGTTCTCGACGTCGAGATGGGCGAGGCGAAGTTCGACCTCCAGTTCGGGATCGGCGAGCGGTTCGAAGCCGGGGCCCCGGCGGGACTGTCGGGCGAGCTGCTGTTCGCATCCGACGTGTTCGACGAGTCCACCGCGACGGCGCTCGCGGACATGTTCGGCCGCGTGCTCGCCGCCGTCGCGGCCGATCCGTCCGTCCTGGTCGGGGACATCGACGTCGCGGGGGCGCTGGCGCGCGAGGAGGCCGCAGAGCGCGCGTCCGGCCCGGTGTCGGCGGACGGGACGCTGTCGGCGGACGGGACGCTGTCGGCGGTGCCGACGTACGAGACCCTGCCGGACCTGTTCGCCGCGACCGTCGCGGCCGATCCCGACACGATCGCCGTGGTCGCCGCGGACTCGCGGATGGCCTACCGCGAACTCGACGCGCGGTCGAACCGGCTGGCGCGCTGGCTGATCGACCGCGGCATCGGTCCGGAGTCGCTGGTCGCCGTGATGATGGAACGATCGGCCGACCTGGTGGCCGCGCTCGTCGGGGTCGCGCGGTCGGGTGCGGCCTACCTGCCGGTGGACCCGTCGTACCCGGCGGCGCGCATCGAGTTCCTGCTGGGCGATGCGGCACCGGCCTGCGTGCTGGTCGACGCGAGCGTGCCGGGGGACCTGGTCGCCGGCGCACCCGTGGTGCGTCTCGACGACCCGGACATGCGCACACAGCTCGACTCCCTGAGGGCCACACCGGTCACCGACGTCGATCGCACGGGCCCGCTGCACGCGGATTCCGTTGCCTACGTGATCTACACGTCGGGTTCGACCGGGAGACCCAAGGGTGTCGCGGTGACGCATCGGAACGCGGTGACGCTGCTGACCGGCGCCCGCGCCGTGCTCGGCTTCGGTGCGGGCGACGTGTGGACTATGTTCCATTCGTTCGCGTTCGACTTCGCGGTGTGGGAACTGTGGGGCGCCTTGGGGTTCGGCGGCCGGTTGGTTGTCGTCGGGCACGACACCGCGCGTTCCCCGGACGAGCTGCGCCGCCTGCTGGTCTCCGAGTCGGTGACGATGCTGAGCCAGACGCCGTCGTCGTTCTACCAGTTCGTACAGGCCGATGCCGCGGCCGACGACGCCACCCTCGCGCTCCGCTGGGTGGTGTTCGGGGGCGAGGCGCTGGACATGGCCCGCCTGGCGGGATGGGTCGAACGGCACGGCGTCACCGCGCCTGCTCTGGTGAACATGTTCGGTATCACCGAGACCTGCGTGCACGTGACGTGGCGGATGATCGACCTCGCGGCGGTCACCGGGCCGCGTTCCACCGGATCGGTGATCGGTCTCGGACTACCGGGTGTGCGGGTGTGGGTGCTCGACGAGCGGCTGCGCCCCGCGCCGCTCGGGGTGGCGGGCGAGCTGTACGTGTCGGGCGCGCAGGTGGCACGGGGATACCGGGGACGGCCCGGGCTGACCGCGGGACGCTTCGTCGCCGACCCGTTCGGTCCCGCGGGGCGGATGTACCGCACAGGGGATCGGGCCCGGTGGACCTCGGACGGCGAGCTCGCGTTCCTGGGACGCAGCGACTCCCAGGTCCAGATCCGGGGCTTCCGGGTGGAGCCGGGGGAGGTCGAGTCGGCGCTGACCGCGGTTCCGGGCGTCGGATCCGCCGTGGTGCTGGCGCGACCCGGGCCGACCGACGGCGCCGCACGCCTGGTGGCCTACGTGGTCCCCGAGTCCGGCGCCGCCCTCGATCCGGCCTCGGTGACCGAGGCCGTCGGCCGTCGTTTGCCCGGATACCTCGTGCCGTCCGTGACGACGGTCCTCGCGGAGTTCCCGATCACCGCACACGGCAAGCTCGATCGCGCCGCACTCCCCGAACCGCGACCGGGGACCGTGAGTGGGAGAGCACCCGGCACCGGGACCGAACGCCTGCTGGCGAGGCTGTTCGCGGAGCTTCTCGGTGTCGAGACGGTCGGTACCGACGAATCGTTCTTCGGGCTCGGCGGCGACTCGATCATGTCCATCCAGCTGGTGTCGCGGGCGAAGGCCGCGGGGCTGACGTTCACGCCGCGCGACGTGTTCGAGCGCCGCACCGTCGCAGGCCTCGCCGAGGTCGCCGACCTCACCGGCACAGACGACGTCGTCGTGCTGCCGGAACTTCCTGGCGGCGGCGTCGGCGACGTGCCACTCACCCCGATCATGCGGTGGCTGGTCGAGCGCTCGGGCACGCGGCGCGGTGGCGACTTCCGCCGCTACTCGCAGTCGGTCCTGCTCGCGGTGCCCGCCGAAATCGACCGCGAATCCCTCACCCGGGCGGTCGGCGCGGTCCTGGACCGGCACGACATGCTGCGGGCCCGGCTGCGCCCGGACGCCCGCTCCGAGTCCGGGTGGCGGCTCGAGGTACGCCCACCGGGGGCGGTGCCCGCCGACACGATCGTGCGAGAGGTCCCGATCGACGGCGTCGCCGGAGCGGACCATGCGACCCAGGGTGCGGTGGAGGCGGCCGCCGACCTGCTGGATCCGGAGTCCGGCATCATGATCCAGTTCGTGCACCTCGTCGGGGGAGACGCGGCCCGGTTGCTCGTCGTCGCCCACCACCTCGTGATCGACGGGGTCTCGTGGCGGATCCTGATCCCCGACCTCGCGCTCGCCTGCGCGCAGGCCGCGGACGGCGCGCAGCCGGACCTACCGCCGATCGGCACCTCGATGCGGACATGGGCGGACGGGCTCGTGCGGGCGGCGCGGGACCGCGCAGGCGAGCTGGACCTGTGGCAGTCGACGGTCTCCCGAGCATCCGTGGGACGCGCTGCGGGAGAACTCGATCCGTCGGTCGACATCGCGGGCACCCTCGAGCGCGTCGAGGTGGAGTTGCCTGCCGACGTGACCCTGGGCCTGACGACCACGGTGCCGCGGGTGTTCCACGGCGTCGTCGAGGACGGACTGCTCGCCGCGCTGGCCCTCGCGCTCGTGCACTGGCGGCGCGGCCGCGGCGTCGACACCGACGACGTCGTGGTGGCGCTCGAGGGACACGGCCGCGAGCCCCAGGTGGTACCGGGCGCCGACCTGTCCCGCACGGTGGGGTGGTTCACCTCGATCTACCCGGTGCGGCTCGATCTGTCCGGCATCGACATCGACCAGGCCCGCGGCGGGGGAGCCGCCGCGGGTGCGGCGGTGAAGTCGGTCAAGGAGCAGTTGCGCGCCGTGCCCGACCACGGGATCGGGTACGGCCTGCTCCGGTACCTCGGCGACGAAACCGGTGCCGAGCTGCGCGGGTTGCCCGAGCCGGAGATCAGCTTCAACTACCTCGGTCGGCTGGACGGCGGCACCGAACCTCGCGGTGACGGAATCTGGCTTCCGGTCACGGAATCCGGGCTGCACGATGCGGTCGCGGCGGACATGCCGGTGGCGTTCGCGATCGACGTCAACGCGGTGACGGTGCCCGGTCCGGACGGCCCGCGGATCAGGGCGACGTGGGCCTTCCCGCGCCGCGTGCTCGATGCCGCGGACGTGGAACGGCTCGCGCAGGGCTGGATCGCTGCCGCGCGCGGGGTGGTCGAGCGGGCGAGCACGCCTGGTGCGGGCGGGCGGACCCCGTCGGATCTGGGTCTGGTGCACCTGGACCAGGCGGCCGTCGAGCGGTTCGAGGCCCGGTTCCCTTCGCTGTCCGATGTGTGGCCGCTGACACCGATCGAGCGCGGCATGTTCTTCCATGCCGAGCTCGCCGGCGCCTCGGTGGACGCGTACCTGGTGCAGCTGATCCTCACGCTGGGCGGCGAGGTGGACTCACTGCGTCTGCATCGGGCGGTCCGGAGCCTGCTCGACCGGCACGCGAATCTGCGCACGGCGTTCGTGCGCACACCGGAAGGGGAGGCCGTACGGATCGTCACCGGCGATGTGGCCGCGCCGTGGACCGAGACCGACCTGCGCGCGCTCACCGAACCGGCGGCATCGGAGCGGTTCGGTGAGATCCTGGCCGAGGACCGCACCCACCCGTTCGACATGGCATCGCCGCCACTGCTGCGGATCGGCCTGGTGCGCATGCCCGATGGCACGAACCGGCTGATCCTGACCAACCACCACATCCTGCTCGACGGGTGGTCGACGCCGCTGCTGCTCGAGGAACTCGTCGTCCTCTATGCGACCGACGGTGACACCTCCGCGCTGCCACGGGTCCGCCCCCACCGCGACTATCTCGAATGGCTCGCGGCGCAGGACCGGCAGGCGGCGCTGCGTGCGTGGGCCGATGCCTTCGTCGGGGCGGACGAGCCCACCCTGCTGGTCCGCGACGGGTCCGCCACGACAGCGCAGTCCGCGCCGTCGCGGGACATGCGGTACGAGTTGGACGGCCCGGCGACCGAGCGACTGCGTGCCCTCGCGCACGAACGCGGACTGACGCTCAACACCGTCGTCTCGGTCGGGTGGGCGATCGTCCTCGGCCTCCTCACCCGTCGCGACGACGTGGTGTTCGGCGCCACCGTGTCCGGGCGACCGCCGCACGTGCCCGGCATCGAATCGATGATCGGACTGTTCATCAACACCGTGCCGTTCCGGGTCCGACTCGATGCCGCGGAAACCCTTGGTGCGTTGCTGGATCGGGTACAGGCGGAGCAGGTGGCGCTGCTCGATCATCACCACGTCGGGCTCACCGATGTCCGGCGCGCCGCGGGACCGGCCGCAGCCTTCGACACGCTCACCGTGTTCGAGTCCTATCCCGTGCGCAGCACGCTATCCGCGGACGCCGACATCGCGGGGCTGCGACTGCAGGGCGTCGAGGTTCGCGACGCCGCTCACTACCCGCTGAGCGTGGTCGCGTCCGCGACCGACCGTCTGCGCCTGACGATGAAGTTCCACCCCGACCTCCTCGACGGGACGGCGGTCGACGCTGCCGCCCGCAGGCTGCTGCACGTCCTGCGCGCGATCGGTGACGATCCCCGGCGACGCCTGGCCGGACTCGGACTGCTGACCGCCGACGAACGCCGGATGCTGGTTCCGGTGCGGGGCGGACCTCGCAGCGCCGCCCGGACGCTCCCGGAGATCCTGGTGGAGGCGGCCGCCCACGATCCGGAGGCGGTCGCGCTGGTCGCCGGCGGACACGAGGTCACCTACGCGGACCTCGACGCCCGGTCCAATCGCCTGGCGCGCGCACTGATCGACCGTGGAGCGGGGCCGGAAACCTCTGTGGCGCTCGGTATACCGCGTTCCGTCGAGTCGGTGCTCGCAATGTGGGCGGTGGCCAAGACCGGGGCCGCGTTCGTCCCGGTGGACCCGGACTATCCCGCGGAGCGGGTCGAGCACATGCTCGCCGACTCCGGTGCAGGCGTCGGGCTGACCGTCGCGGCGCACCGGCACCGGCTGCCCGACACGGTGCCGTGGTTGACGCTCGACGACCCCGGATTCGCCGCGGACTGTGCGTCCCGACCGGCGGAGCCGGTGACCGACGCCGAGCGCACGGCGCCCGTGCGGATCGACCATCCGGCGTACCTGATCTACACATCCGGCTCCACCGGCCTGCCCAAGGCGGTCACCCTGACCCATCGGGGCCTGGGGAACTACGCCGACGAGCAACGGGATCGGTGCGCGGTGACCGCGGACTCCCGGACGCTGCACTTCTCGTCACCCAGTTTCGACGTCTCTGTGCTCGAGTACCTGCTGTGCTTCGCCGCAGGCGCGACCATGGTGATCGTGCCCCGTGGCGTCTACGGCGGCGCGGATCTGGCCGCGTTGCTGAAGAACCAGCGCGTCACGCACGCCTTCATCACGCCTGCCGCCCTCGCCTCGATCGACCCGGCGGGGCTCGACGACCTGCAGTCCGTGATGGTCGGCGGCGAGGCGTGGCCACCGGAACTGATCGCGAACTGGATGCCGCAGCGGCGCATGCTCAACGGGTACGGGCCGACGGAGACCACGATCGTGGTGAACATCGAGGACTGCGTGCCGGAGGTCGTGCCCTTCACCCTGGGCCGGCCGATCCGCGGCGTCGCCGAGATCGTGCTCGACGCGCGACTGCAGCCGGTGCCGGTGGGTGTCGAGGGGGAGATCTACATCGCCGGTCCCGGTCTGGCCCGCGGCTACCACCGGCGGGCAGGCACGACCGCCGGACGATTCGTTGCCGACCCCTTCGGCGCGCCCGGCGAGCGGATGTACCGCTCCGGCGACGTCGGGGCGTGGACCCCGGACGGGAAGCTCGAGTACCGCGGGCGCAGCGACTTCCAGGTGAAGGTGCGGGGCTTCCGCATCGAACTCGGCGAAATCGACGCCGCACTCTCCGCGCATCCCGACGTCCGGTTCGCGGCCACCCTCGACCGCCCCGGGCCGGGCGGCGACACCGTGTTGGTCTCCTATGTGGCTCCGGTCGCCGGCCGGGACATCGCCGTCGACGACCTCCGAACCCGGTTGTCCGCCCAGGTCCCCGACTTCATGGTGCCGGCATCGATCGTCGTGCTCGACGAGATCCCGCTCGGTCCCACCGGGAAGCTCGATCGCCGCGCACTGCCCGATCCCCAATTCGGCCACACCCCGATGGTGTTCCTGGCGCCGACCAACCCGGTGGAGGAGGCGGTGACCGAGGTGTTCGCGACCACGCTCGGGGTGGACCGCGTGGGGATCGGCGACGACTTCTTCGAACTCGGCGGCAATTCACTGTCCGCAACGCGCGTGGTCGCCCGGCTCCGGGAGACCCTCGGCGTCGAGCTGGGCGTCCGCGCGCTCTTCGCCGCGCCGACCGCGGCGGCACTGGCAGAGCGCATCGAGCATGCGGAAACGGGAGCGTCCGGTCGCCCCGCGCTCGAGGCGCTCGAACGACCGGACGTTATCCCGCTGTCCGCGGCGCAGCAGCGGATGTGGTTCATCAACCAGTTCGACCCGGCGTCGCCCGCCTACAACGTCCCGCTGGTGGTGCGCCTGTCGGGTGCCCTTGACGCCCCGGCCCTCGACGCCGCACTGGCCGACGTGGTCGACCGGCACGAGTCGTTGCGGACCGTCTTCCCGACCGGACGAGACGGCCCGGTGCAGGAGGTTCGCCCGGCGGCCGAGGCGGCGCCCGTCCTGCGGCCGGTGCCGGTCGTCAGGGAGGAGGAGCTCGCCCGGCGGATCCACGCCGAGGTGTCCGCGGGGTTCGACGTCACCGCGCGCGTACCGATCCGCGGCGCGCTGTTCGAGCTCGGTGCCGACGAGCACGTCCTGGTGCTGGTGGCGCACCACATCTCGGTCGACGGGCTGTCGATGGGACCGCTGTCCCGGGACCTGGTCCGCGCATACGCGGCGCGGGCGTCGGGGCGCGCACCCGAGTGGTCACCGCTAGCGGTCCAGTATGTCGACTACACGCTGTGGCAGCACCGGCTGCTCGGCGACGCCGACGACCCGGGGTCGCTGGCCGCGCGGCAGCTCGACCACTGGACGTCGACCCTGGCGGGGGCACCGGATCTGCTTGGCCTGCCGACGGATCGACCGCGCCCGTCGCAGCAGTCGTTCCGCGGCGCGCGCACGGGCTTCGCGATCGATCCGCAGCTGCACCGCAGGCTCGAGGAGTTCGCCCGGCGGCACGGGACGAGCGTGTTCATGACCGTGCACGCCGCGCTCGCGGTGCTGCTGAGCCGCCTCGGCGACACCGATGACATCGTGATCGGCACGCCGGTCGCGGGCAGGGGAGAACCGGCGCTCGATGACCTGGTCGGCATGTTCGTCGGAACGCTGGCGCTGCGCACCCGGATCGATCCCGCGCAGTCGTTCGCGGATCTGCTGGCCGCCGTGCGGGAGGTGGACCTCGGCGCCTTTGCACATGCCGACCTCCCGTTCGAGCGGGTGGTCGAGGCGCTCGACCCGCCGCGCTCGACGGCGTACTCGCCGATATTCCAGGTGGCATTGGAGTTCCAGAACGACACGCGGGCCCGCCTCGATCTGCCGGGCCTGACCGTCGAGGGCCTCGCCCCGAACTCCGGTGTGGTGAAGGAGGATCTCGAGTTCGTGCTCGCCGAGCAGTTCGACGACTCGGGCGCACCGGCCGGTATCGCCGGGAGCATCGAGTACGCGACGGACCTGTTCGACGCCGTGACGGTGCGCGATGTCGCCGAACGATTCCTCCTGCTCCTCGAATCCGCGCTCGCCGATCCGCACGGCGCTGTCGGCGACATCGGGATCCTGCGCGACGACGAACTCCGCGACCTCACCGCGGCGCACGGCGACCCCGACGCCCAGGAGCTGTTGTTCCCCGAGCTGCTGGCCGAGGCCGGGCACGATCCCGATGCGATCGCGGTCGCCTGCGACGGCGTCGAGGTCTCCTATGGGGAGCTGGATCGGCGGTCGAACCGGCTGGCGCGGATGCTGATCGGCCGCGGTGCCGGTTCGGAGCGCTACGTCGCGCTCGCCTTGTCGCGCTCGCTCGAGTCGGTGCTCGCGGTGTGGGCGGTCGCGAAGACGGGGGCGGCGTTCCTGCCGGTCGACCCGGGCCACCCGGCCGGGCGGATCGCGCACATGCTCGGTGATTCCGGTGCGGCGCTGGGGGTGACCGTCGACGAGACGCGGAATCGCCTGCCTGACGAGGTCGACTGGGTGGTGCTCGACGATCCCGACACCACGGAGGTGGTCGCGGTCATGCCGGACGCGGCGATCGTCGATGCCGAGCGGATCGGCACCGTACGCGTCGACCACCCCGCGTACCTGATCTACACCTCCGGGTCGACCGGCGTCCCGAAGGGCGTCGTGCTCACCCACCGGGGTCTGGCGAACCTCGCCGCCGAGGAGCGCACCCGCCTCGATGTCACTCCGGATGCCCGCACCCTGCACTTCGCGTCCCCGAGCTTCGACGCATCGGTGTTCGAGATCGTGATGGCGCTGAGCGCGGGCGCGACCATGGTGATCGTCCCACCGCACGTGCGCGGGGGCGCGGAGCTGGCCGCGGCCCTCGAGATAGGTCGCGTCACACACGGATTCGTCACCCCGACCGCGCTGGAGTCGGTGGATTCCGGCGGGCTCGACGCGCTCCGGGTCCTCGTCGTCGCCGGTGAACCATGCGCCCAGGAACTGGTGGCGCGGTGGGCTCCGGACCGCACGATGCTCAACGCATACGGCCCCACCGAGACCACGATCATGTCGAACATCAGCGACCCGATGGCCGCAGGTGCCCCGATCACATTCGGTGGACCGATCCGCGGCGTGTCCGAGCTGGTGCTCGACAAGCGCCTGCACCCGGTGGCACCCGGTGTGGTGGGGGAGCTGTACGTCGCGGGGTCGGCCCTCGCCCGCGGCTACCACCGTCGGCCCGCGTTGACCGCCGACCGCTTCGTCGCCGACCCGTTCGGCCGGCCCGGTGAGAGGATCTACCGCACCGGCGACCTGGTCCGTCGACGGACCGACGGCACGCTCGAGTACATCGGCCGCAGCGACTTCCAGATCAAGGTCCGCGGCTTCCGCATCGAACCCGCCGAGATCGACGCCGTGCTCACCGCGCAGCCGGGCGTCGGGTTCGCGGTGACGATCGCGCGCACCGGACCGGCGGGCGACACGCTGCTGTGCTCGTATGTACGCGCGACCGGGGACTCGCATCTCGTGCCCGACGAGCTCCGCCGCGCCGCGGCGCAGCGACTTCCGAGCCACATGGTGCCGGCCTCGGTCATGGTGCTCGACCGGATCCCGTCCACCCCGACGGGCAAACTCGACCGGGACGCGCTGCCGATGCCGACGTTCACCTCGGCCGCGTTCCGAGAACCTGCCGGTCCGGTGGAGTCGGCGGCCGCAGACGCATTCGCGTCGGTACTGGGGGTGGAACGGATCGGCGCCGACGACAGCTTCTTCGACCACGGTGGCAACTCGCTGTTGGCGACCCGCGTGGTCGCCGAGCTCCGTGAGCGGCTCGGACGGGAGGTCTCGTTGCAGATGCTCTTCCTGGATCCGACACCGGCCGGGATGGCAGGCCGGATCGGTGCCGAGGACGCTCTCCAGGGCGTGAGCGTCGAGGACGCCCTCCGGGTCGTGATCCCGCTGCGCGGCAGCGGAACCGGCCGCCCGCTGTTCTGCGTCCATCCCGGAATCGGGTTGTCGTGGGGATACGCCGGGCTGGTCCGATACCTGCCCGCCGATCGACCCGTGTTCGGACTGCAACTGCCCGCGATCACCGGCGGTCCGGGGTACGGATCGATCGAGGAGCTCGCACGGCGGTACGTCGACGAGATGCGCGCGATCGCCCCCGAGGGGCCGTACGACCTGCTCGGTTGGTCCCTCGGCGGCGTCCTCGCGCACGCGATGGCTGTCGAACTGCAGAGTCGGGGTGAGTCCGTCTCGACCCTGGCGGTCATGGACAGTTACCCCGACGACGGCTCGGACCCCCTGCTCGGACGGCTCGAGGTCGCGGACCTGCTGCGTGGTCTCGGGCTGGACGTCGGTGCGCCCGAGCGGCATCGGGATCTGACCTACGACTCCGCTGCGCGCATGCTGGGCGAGTTCCTCGGCAGTTCGGGGATCACGGCGGCGCACCTCGAGCGGATCAACGACGGATACGCGAACTCGCGGCTGCTGGTGCACCGCTTCGTGCCCGGTGTGTTCGACGGTGACCTCCTGGTGTTCCCGGCGCAGCGCGGGCAGGGTGGGGGCACCGATCGCTCGGCGCAGGAGTGGCAGCCGCTCGTCACCGGTGGCATCGACGAGTGCCCCGTGGACTGCGGGCACAACGAGATGATCGAACCATCGTCGTTGTCCGTGATCGGTCCCGCGCTCGCCGCCCGCCTCGGAGGTCACACCTGACCACCAGAGAGCTCATTTGAGGCGCAAAGGCCACGTACTTGGGTCCGTTGCCGTCGTGCCCGCCAGAACAAGGGGCGAGGACCTCCGGCCCTACTCGGCTTCGTCTGTCGGGGCGATGATGGGGGAACTCGCGGTTGTGGAGGTCCTACTGTGGACGCTGTCGAACTGAACGCCCCGGTCGTCGTCGGAATCGACGGATCCACTGGCGCATACGCGGCCGTCAGCTGGGCCGCCAGGGAAGCCCAACTCCACGGGTGCGCGCTGCACATCGTCTCCGCTCTCGGCGACTCCAGCCCATACGGGGATGGGATCCGTCCACCACCGAGCTATTTCGCCGACCGGGATCGCGCGGTCCACGCCCACCTCGACGAGGCCGCCGCGATCGCCCGCACCACACGCACCGCGACGTCCACGACCGAGATCACCACCAGCGTGCTCGATGGGCCGGCGCGACCGGCCCTGCTCGAAGCGTCGAAGTCCGCCCGGATGGTCGTCGTCGGAAGCCGCGGATTGGGCCAGATCACCGCGGCGCTCGCGGGGTCGGTCGCCGTCGCGCTCGCCGCACACGCCCACAGCCCCGTTGTCATCATCCGTGGCCATTCAGGGCAGACCTCCGGGACCGGCGATGTCGTCGTCGGGGTGGACGGAACCGAGAACAGCCTGCCGGCTCTCGAGACGGCGTTCGAGGAGGCCTCACTGCGCGCGACCGGCCTGGACGCGGTCCACACCTGGTCGCCGTTCACCTTGTCCAGGGCGTTCGACGACCAGCTCGACCTGCCGTGGGACGAGGTCGAGGCGGCCGAACAGGCGGCTCTCGCCGAGAGCCTCGCCGGTTTGGTCAGAGCGCTACCCGGCGACCTCGGTGACGCGGACCGTCGTGCGCGGGAGATCGGCCGCGGAACTGCGGGACCGGGCGGCAGGCGCGGAACTGCTGGTGGTCGGCAGCCACGGCCGGGGCGGCTTCGCGGGCATGCTGATCGGCTCGACCAGCACAGTGCTGCTGCACACCGCGGACTGCCCGCTCATGATCGTCCGGTCGTGAGCGAAGAAGGTCGTCGACTTCCCATGACCAGCCCACGACATAGTGGACCTTGGTCACTATCGCGGGCTGGACCCAACGAGGTGTGATGGTGACGTGGTCAACGCATTCGCACACTACGACGGGGAATCGTCATGACAGTTC
The DNA here is from genome assembly GCF_017833315.1 of Rhodococcus sp. PvR099. NCBI lineage: Bacteria > Bacillati > Actinomycetota > Actinomycetes > Mycobacteriales > Nocardiaceae > Rhodococcus > Rhodococcus sp. PvR099. Next base: position 1,119,883 of record NZ_JAFIBV010000001.1, read on the forward strand.
TGGTCGTCTATGCCAGCAAGCACGGCGCAACGGCCGAGATCGCCGAACGTGTCGCGTCGACTCTGTCGGCCTCCGGCCGGGCCGCCGAAACCCACCCGGTCGACGCCGTCGGTGATCTCACCGGCTACGAGGCGTTCGTCCTCGGTTCCGCCCTGTATTACGGACACTGGCTCAAGCCGCTGACCAGCTTCGTGCGGAACCACTCCGAGGAACTCGCCACCCGCCCCGTGTGGCTGTTCAGCAGCGGCCCGCTCGGCACCGAGACCACTGAACCGGATGGCCACGAGAAGGTCGATGAGGCCGAGTTCGCCGAGGTGGAGGACCTTCGCAAGACGGCGCACGCACGCGACCATCGCGCCTTCAAAGGTGTCCTGGACCCTGGACGACTGACCGTCGTCGAACGGACCATCCGGCGGCTCCCCGCCGGGCGCCGACTGCTCCCCGCAGGCGACTTTCGGGACTGGGCTGAGATCGACGGCTGGGCAGGGGAGATCGCTCGGGACCTGTCGCGGGACTCGCCCGGCTCGGGCCAACCAGGCGATTGACCGTCGTCCACCGACCATCGATACTGGGAAAACACACCGGCGAGCCCGACCAACGGCGGAGATCGAGTGATGTACCACGCGTCCCCGCTCAGAGCGCGAGGAGGGGCCTGTGGAAGACATCGCACATCCCGAGACACCAGGGTCCGACCCCGCGGAGGGCGAAGCAGTACTCGAGCGCCGCGGTCTCGACCGCCTGATCGCGGTGCTGCGCCACGACGGCTACCGGGTAATAGGGCCGACCCTTGACGACAACGCCATCGTCCTGCGCGAACTCGAGTCCGGCGATCGTCTACCGGACGGGTGGGGAGTGACTACCGCGCCCGGGCTGTACCGCGTGCACCGGCGGGATGACGCAGCCGTCTTCGGGCATTCGTCAGGACCGCAGTCCTGGAAGCAGTACCTGCATCCTCCGCGTCGCCAACTGTGGTCGACCGATGGCGACGGTGATTTCGAAACCCCTCCGGACGAGGAGGTGGCATACGCGTTCCTCGGCGTTCGGGGCTGCGACCTCGCCGCGATCCGCGTCCTCCGGAAAGTGCTGTGCGAGGGAACCCCCGCCGACGGCCGCACCGCCGCATTGTTCTCGCGGTTGTTCATTGTTGCTGTCGACTGCACCGAGCCGGGCGGGGTGTGCTTCTGCGCATCCATGGGTACCGGGCCCGGCGCCCACGGCGAGTATGACCTGCGGTTGACCGAACGCCTCGGCGACGGCGGGCCACGCTATCTGGTCGATGTTGGGACCAGTCGTGGAGCCGACGTGCTGGCCCGGGTACCGCACGGTACCGCCGCATCTGAGGAAGTCGAGCGCGCCGCGCAGGCCGTCTGCGCAGCAGCAGAGCACATGGGCCGGCACATGCCGGACGTCGACCTGCGGGAGCTGTTGCGCACCGCCCGTGATGCCGAGGTGTGGGACGACGTGGCTTCCCGATGCCTGACATGTGGCAATTGCACGATGGTGTGCCCCACGTGCTTCTGCACCACTGTCGAGGACGTCACGGACCTGTCCGGAACGCATGCCGAACGCTGGCAGCGCTGGGCCTCGTGCTTCGAACCGGAGTACTCGCACCTGCACGGCGGCGACGTCCGGGAGTCCGGACAAAGCCGCTACCGGCAGTGGATCTCCCATAAACTCGGCACCTGGTACGACCAGTTCGGCTCGTCCGGGTGTGTGGGATGCGGACGGTGCATCGACTGGTGTCCGGTCGGCATCGACATCACCGAAGAGGCCGCACGTCTCACCGGCGCCCTCCCGACAATCGGCCCGGACCCTACCGAAGGATCGGGATGAATCATCCCGCATCTGAACCGAACCCGCGACTTGCCGGGCTGGATCCGGAACACCTGCAGACCCTGCTGGGGTTGTCACGGCTTGTCCAGTTCGCCGCAGGCGAGCACGTGTTCCGTGAGGGTGACCTCGCTCGTCGCCTCTGGCTGGTGCAGGACGGCAGGGTCATGCTCCACACTTACGTCCCCGGACGCGGTGACGTTCCGATACAAACGCTCGGCGCCGGCGACGTGCTGGGCTGGTCATGGCTGACCGCACCGCACCGGTGGCATTTCACCGCTACCGCGCTGTCGGAGGCGCGGGCACGTGAGATCGATGCCGCGATTCTCCACGAGTCGAGTTCCGCCGATCCGGCGTTCGGCTACGCCGTTGTACGCGCGTTGTCCGGCGCCCTCGTCGATCGCCTGCAGGCCACCCGGGCGCGACTGCTGGACCTGTACGGCGAGCCGGATTCTATACCGCGACAAACGAACCCAGCGGCGCGGTGACGACATGGCCCCCGCGTCGGATCCGATGGTGCCCACCCGGTATCGGGTGGGCGACAGAACGACCGAGACCCACGACTCCGTGACTCTCACTCTCGTTCCGGTCAGAGCGGCACTGCCCACCTTCGATCCGGGGCAGTTCATGATGCTGGCCGTCCCGGGAGTCGGTGAGGTCGCGATCTCCATCAGCGGAGACCCGGCGGCCCCCGAACTGCAGCACACCGTCCGTGCCGTCGGCGCCGTCAGTCGCGCAATTCACGACGCACCCGTGGGGTCGGCGCTCGGCGTTCGCGGGCCATTCGGCACCGGATGGGATCTCGGTTCGTGCGCGGGCCGCGACGTGGTGATCGTGGCCGGGGGCGTCGGGTTGGCGGCGGTGCGATCCGCTCTGCTGGCAATCCTTGCTGGACGTGAGGCATATCGCCGGGTGGTCCTGGTGGTCGGTGCGCGTAGTCCCGATGAGTTCCTCTTTCGCAGAGAACTGGACGCGTGGGGCGCTTCGGGGGCCATCGATCTGGAGATCACCGTCGACCAGCCGACCGGCGACTGGGACGGTTCGGTCGGGTTCGTGACCGAACCGGTCGGACGGCTCTCTCTCGACCCGGGACGGACAACCGCCCTTTTGTGTGGGCCGGAACCGATGATGCGATTCGCAGCACGGGTACTGATCGGCAACGGGGTCGCCGCTGAGGATGTCCGCGTATCGCTCGAGCGGAACATGCAGTGCGGCATCGCGTTGTGCGGTCACTGCCAACTCGGGGAACTCCTCCTCTGCCGCGACGGCCCCGTCGTCGACTACGCGACCGCAGGGCCATTACTCCATGTTCGGGAGCTGTGATGACGAAACCGATTCTGGCGGTATGGAAGTTCGCCTCGTGTGACGGATGTCAGCTCTCACTGCTCGATTGCGAGGACGAACTCCTCGCACTGTCCGAAAAGATGACCATCGGTTACTTCCTCGAGTTCTCGAGCGCGACCGTGGACGGACCCTATGACCTCTCACTCGTCGAGGGTTCGATCACTACCGCTGAGGACATCGAACGCATCCATCGAATCCGGGAACAGTCGAGGTTTCTGGTGACGATCGGGGCGTGCGCGACGGCCGGTGGGATCCAGGCGCTGCGCAATTTCGCCGACATCAAGGAGTTCACGGAAAGTGTCTACGCCTCACCCGAGTACATCGACACCCTCGCGACGTCCACTCCGATCGCTGCTCATGTGCAGGTCGACCACGAGCTACGCGGCTGCCCCATAGACCGGCGCCAGCTACTCGAGGTGCTCACCGCATTTCTCGCAGGTCGACGACCCGACACTCCCAACACCAGCGTCTGCAACGAATGTAAACGGCGCGGCCTGACCTGCGTCATGGTGGCGGACGGGACACCGTGCCTTGGCCCCGTCACCCACGCCGGCTGTGGCGCGCTGTGCCCGGCGCACAACCGCGGCTGCTACGGGTGCTTCGGACCGATGAAAGGGCCGAATCTCGCCTCGATGGCCACCTGGCTGCGCATCTGCGGCATGGACGACGCGGCCATCCACAGGGTGCTGGCCACGTTCAACGTCGCCGCACCCGAGTTCATATCCTTCACCCACCGCGACACCGACGAGCAGGGGACGGTTCATGGGTGACGAGGACAGACGCCTGATCGTACGTGCCCTGGCTCGCGTCGAAGGCGAGGGCAGGCTACGCATCTCGGTCCGAGACGGCCGCGTCGAACGCGCCGAGCTGAGCATCTACGAACCACCCCGATTCTTCGAGTCCTTCCTGCGCGGCCGCGACTTTCGAGAGCCGCCGGACATCACCTCACGGGTATGCGGAATCTGTCCGGTCGCATATCAAGTCAGTGCGTGCAACGCCATCGAAGACGCTTGCAACGCCCCACCCGACGACGCAGTTGTCCGGCTGCGCCGACTGCTCTACTGCGGGGAGTGGATCGCCAGCCACGTGCTGCACATCTTCTTCCTGCATGCCCCGGACTTCCTCGGCGTCGCCGACTCGATCGCGCTCGCACGCACCGAGCGCGCACATCTGGAGCGGGGATTGGCCCTGAAGAAGGCCGGTAACGCGATCCTCGAGCTGCTCGGCGGTCGTCCGATCCACCCGGTCAACGTGCGGGTCGGCGGCTTCTACCGAACGCCCACCCGCGATGAGCTCACACCCCTGCGAGAACAACTGCGATACGCACTCGACGACGCATTGGACACGGTCGCGTGGGTCGGCCGATTCGGTTTCCCCGACCACGAACTCCCGTACGAGATGATCGCCTTGAATCAGCCCGACCGCTACGCCATCGAGTCCGGCACCGTGCACACCTCGACCGGCACCGAGTTCCCTGCCACCGATTTCCCCGACCACGTCATCGAACATCAGGTACCCCACTCCACTGCGCTGCACGCGCGGCTGGACGGACAGCGCTTTCTGGCCGGACCACTCGCACGGTATTCACTCAACAACGCGCATTTGTCGGTAACCGCACGCCAGGCCGCCGCCGCGGCGGGACTGGGTGATCAGTGCCGAAATCCATTCCGCAGCATCGTCGTCCGAGCCGTCGAGGTCGTCTATGCCGTCGACGAGGCACTCCGGCTGATCGATTCCTACGAGCGGCCGACACAGCCGGCCCGTGACATGCGTCCGCGGGCAGCGGCAGGCCACGGGGTCAGTGAGGCCCCACGCGGCCTGCTGTACCACCGGTACGATCTCGACGACAGCGGCGTGATTCAACGTGCGGTGATCGTCCCGCCCACCTCGCAGAATCAATCCGCGATCGAACACGAGCTCGCCGGCGTCATCGAGCGGCACCTCGATCTCGACGATGCTGAACTGACATCCCTGTGCGAGCGGATTATCCGCAACCACGACCCGTGCATCTCCTGCGCAACACATTTCCTCGATCTCACGATCGCCCGACGATGACGGCGGTACTCATCGCTCTGGGCGACGAGTTCCGCCGCGACGACGGTGTTGGCCCGGCAGTGGCACGTGCGCTCCGCAGTGGCGGGCTCCCCGCTCAGGTCCTGATCTCACAGGGCGATCCGGTTGAGTTGATCGAGTCGTGGAGCGGCGCCGCTGTCGCCGTGGTGCTCGACGCGGTGAGGATGGAGTTTCCGCAGCCCGGTCGGGTCCACGTCCTGGATCCGGCTGATCTTGACACCACCGCCGCCACTGGCACCCACGGATTCGATCTGGGCGCAGCGATCGCACTGGGACATGCGATCGGTCGTATGCCGGACAGGTTGGTGATCATCGGCGTGGAGGTCGCTGACATGGCACACGGCCCGGGTTTGTCACCCGACGTCGCGCGTGCCGCACCGATCGTCGCTCGCGCAGTGGTCGACACACTGTTCCCGGGGAAAGACGTTCCGCTGTTGTCCCCAGGGGCGTTGGTCAGAGATTCGGGAGCGGCGCCGACCACAGCAGAGTCGTCCCTCCGGACCCCCCCCTCTCGACGGTGATCGATCCGTTGCTGTCGATCGCCCGAGACGCCAGATTGTTGAGGCCGCTGCGGCGAGCGTCGGCCGAGATACCGATCCCGTCGTCCGTCACCTCGATGGTGAGATCGTCGAGGACGCTCACCGAGATGGTGACCGCGGTCGCGGAGGCGTGCCTGACCACATTGCTCAGGGCTTCCCGTAGGACGGCCTCCGCATGATCGGCAAGGTTCGGGTCGACCACCGACAAAGGCCCGGACATATGAATCGTGATGCGCAGTCCGGCATCTGCGGTCGTCTCGGCGATCACCTCGTGCAGTCGTCGTCGGAGCCTGCCCGCCCCCTCGTCTCCAGAATGCAGATCGAAGATGGCCGTCCGGATGTCCTGCACGATCTCCTGGAGGTCGTCGATGGAGTTCGACAGTCGCCGCTGTACCTCCGTCGACTTGGCCCGTTGGTGAGTGCTCTGCAGGGACAGTCCGACCGCGAAGAGGCGTTGTATGACATGGTCGTGCAAGTCGCGGGCGATTCGATCCCGGTCGGCAACGACATCGAGCTCGCGCATCCGCCGCTGCGTGTTCGCCAGCTGGAGTGCGACCGCCGCCTGGTCTGCGTACGCGGCCATCAACGAGAGTTGCTCGGGATCAAACTGCTCCCGCCCCTCGGCGCGCAGGACGACGAGCACCCCGGCGACCGAATCCTGCGCGCGCAGGGGAAGCACCATTGCCGGTCCGACCTGCTCGGAGTCCTCGAACCCCGGGTCGAAGGCGAGTCTGTCGACCAGGAACGGCTGACGAGTCCTGAATGCCTCACCAGAACTCGATCCCTTGAGTGGGATCTTCGTACCGACGACTGCATCGGAGAGCGCGCCGTTGGAGACACTGACCACGAGCCTATCGACCTCGTCGGCGGGCAGGTCCGGATCGTCGGGAACCGCCAGGAGGACGCTGTCGGAGGCGGTGAGCGTTCGTGCTCGATCCGCAACCGTCTGGAGAACGTCTACGGGCGCGCCGCCGGCGAGCAGCTGGGTTGCGATCTCCCTGGTGGCCTCGAGCCAGGACTGTTTGATTCGCGATTCCTGGTACAGACGCGCATTGTCGATCGCGATTCCCGCTGCCGCGGCGAGTGCTTCGACGATGACCTCGTCGTCCGCGGTGAAGACCTGCCCGCCCGACTTTTCGGTGAGGTACAGATTGCCGAATACTTCCCCCCTGATCTGAATCGGCACGCCAAGGAAGGTCCTCATGGGCGGGTGGTGCTCCGGGAAGCCAACGGAGCTGGGGTGAGCCGTGAGGTCGTCGAGCCGAATGGGTTTGGGCTCCTGGACCAGCAACCCCAGCACTCCGCGCCCGCGGGGTAGGTCACCGATGAGTGTGTGGGTCGCCTCGTCGATGCCTTCGTAGATGAAGGCGACGAGGTCATCGTCCGATCCGCGGACACCGAGGGCGCCGTAGCCGGCATCCACGAGGCCGATCGCCGCATGCACGATGGAACGGAGGGTTTCCTCGAGGTCCAGCCCCGACGCGACAGCGAGCATGGCATTCATCAGTGCATCGATGTGATCCCGCGCATCGACGATCTGCTCGATGCGGTCCTGAACTTCGGTCAGAAGTTCTCGCAGCCGCAGTTGGGAGAGGGCGGACAGCCTCGGAGGGCCCTGTCCGTCGCCGGTGCCGGGTTCGCCAGGCGTCACCTGGCCGATTCTTCCACTTGACCGGGGCGAATAGGCGTACTCAGCCCGATCACCCGTGCCGAGGCGTCATCTTCGCGGCCAGTACGGCGGCTTGGGTACGCCGTTCGATGCCCAGTTTGGTCAGCAATCGGGAGACGTAGTTCTTCACGGTCTTCTCGGCGAGGAACATGCGCGCGGCGATCTGCCGATTGGTCAAACCCTCGCCGATCAAGGACAACAACACCTGTTCCTGATCGGTCAGGCTCGGCAGGGGATTGGGGTCCTCGTGCATCGACCGCAGCCTCGACATCAACGCCTCGGCTGCGCGCGTGTCGAGCAGCGACCGGCCCGTTCCGACGTCGTGAACGGCCTTCGCCAGTTCCATTCCCCTGATGTCCTTGATGACATACCCATGCGCGCCCGCCAGCACCGCGTCCAGCATCGCCTCCTCATCCGTGTACGAGGTGAGGATCAGGCAGCGCAACTCGGGCATCAAGCACATGAGCTCCCGGCACAGCTCGATTCCATTGCCATCGGGCAGGCGCACGTCGAGCACAGCGACGTCGGGGCGGACCGTGGGAATCAAGCTGTGTGCCTGCGCGTAGGTGGCGGCCTCACCCACCACCTTCAGGTCGGGGTCCACCTCCAAGAGGTCGCACAACCCCTTGCGCACGACCTCATGGTCGTCCACCAGAAACACGGTGATCATGCGGTACCTCCCGCCAGCGGCGACGTTCCTCCACCGTACGACAACGGATGGTGCGCGGACCGGTCGAAAGGTCACCGAATCCGACGACAAAGGTCTCTTTCCCCGAACGGACAGCGAACTAGTCTGATCTTCGAACCGTGAGGGAGTCACCATGCCGGACCCGCGCCCCAGTCCATCGCCTGCGCGGTGTGCGTCCTCGGTCACGATCAGGGAGTTGGGGCCGCACGATGCGTCCGAGGTCCAGGCACTGTACGAATCGCTGGACGACCACGACTCGTATCTACGGTTCTTCACCACTCGGCCCGGACGACTGAACTCGGTGGCCGAGCAGGCAACGCGGCACGATCCGGCCCACTGCGGTCTCGGTGCGTTCGAGTCCGGCGTGCTGATCGGCGCGGCGAACTATGTGATCCTGGATGATCCCTCGACAGCCGAACTCGCCATGGCGGTCGAACACGGCCATCAGCAGCACGGTGTGGGATCCGAACTGCTGGCACGGCTGACGTGCCTCGCGGAGCGAAACGGCGTCCGAACATTCATCGCCGAGGTACTCGCGGTGAACCAGACGATGCTCCGTGTGATCGCGGAGTCCGGGTTGCCGACAACTCGACGGCGGGAAGGGTCGGCAGTACACATCGAGATCAGGCCCCCCGAGTACGGTGCATCGACCTGATTGCATCGGATACGTCGATCAATCGATGCTGAGAACTTCGATCAGGGGGCGACGTGGGGTTTCTGGGACGGAAGCGGGTGCGCCCCCCGTGCCGACGCGGATCAGGATCTGAGGCGTACCCACTCCCGACACCAGGCCCCGGATGAGTTCGCGGCTCTGCCTCACCTCGGTGAGGTGGGTCAGGGGGCAGGTCGCCAGCTGACGCACGGTGGCATCGAGAACAATGGCGGAGAATGCCCTTCCGCTGGCAAGCCATTCGGCTTTCGTGTCGGAGTGTGTGCTGAGCAGAAGCACGCTCGACTCATCGGACCCTCGTGACTGCGTCGATTCGCTCCTCATCGGCGTCGGGAAGGGGCGTCCGGCCGCGACATCGGCGCTCTCGGAGGCGGTGGCCAGGGCGCCCGACGGAATTCCCTCGTCCGGCCGATCGTGCCCCGCCCACCAGTGGAGTTCGGCTTGGTATCCGGCTTCGTACCGCCTGGCCGCGGCACTTGCCTGGGTCGCCGCTGCCAGGGCGCTCCTTTCCTGTGGTCCGAGCGCGTCGAGGTCTACGCCGTACTGCGCCGCGAGATCCTGGTAGCGATCCAACTGGCCGAGGAATGCAGGCGGGGGAGGAGCGAAGGGCCGTCGGTCGCTGCGCCGGCGCCGGATGGCCGTGAGCAGGTCGAAATCGTGGGATTGCGGGTGCGCGTCACGGTGAAACAGAAGCGACGCGAGGGGCCCGGGCGGCTCCCGCCGGGGGAGTATCGTCACCTCACTTCGCCACCGTAGCGAGGTCATCGCGATCTCGAGGTGATGTAGGGCGGCGCCACAACTGATCGCGAGCTGACGGCCCGAGGGGTCGGCTTCACCGAGCAGGCGCGAGCGGTCGCCGAAGAGGTCCAATCGACCGCTCGAATAGTGCCAGCGCCAAGGCTGGCTGTTGTGCAGAGATGGCGCGCGACAGGCCAGGTCGACGGCAATCTGGATCACGTTCGCGTCAGGAACGGTCGTGTTCACTGTTGCCTCCGTGCCGGTCGAGGTGGGCGAGATGTGTCGGCGATGCCTTCTGAGTACGAGTCTCGTCAGGGTCCCGTGGTGTCCGTAGGGCCGATGGTCATCAATCCCGGCGCCGGTCACGGACAACGAGCGCGCCGTGACCGGCAATGACCAAAGACCCTTGTCGAGCGCCGCGCCAGGCGAGAACGATGAGGGAGAGCGCCACGCAGTGCGTCGCATGCGAACCCGAGGAGGGGACATGAAAGCCCATTCACCTGTCGTGGTCGGAGTCGACGGCTCGCAGTCAGCCACCGACGCGGCGTGGTGGGCGGCCGAGTGCGCCGTCGCACGTGGTGCACCACTGAAGATCGTCACGACGATGTACGTCCCGGGCTCCTACGCGGTGCCGATCGGAATGCCGCCCGAGTTCTACAACGAACAGGAAACGGCGGCGAAGGAGAGACTGAGCGCCGCGGCCGCGCACGCCAGGCTCGCCGCCGGGGAGGGCCTGAGCATCGACACCGAACTGTTTACCGGGCCCGCCACCGCCACGCTCCTCTCGCAGTCCGAGACCGCGAGCATGCTGGTCGTAGGATCTCGAGGTCTCGGCGAGTTCACCGGTGGACTCCTCGGCTCGGTCAGCTCCGCCGTCGTCGGGCACGCCCGGTGTCCGGTAGCGGTGGTCAAGGCGCTGGCGGAGCCGGAAGGGGTCACGCGCCGACCGGTCGTCGTCGGTGTGGACGGCACCCGCAACAGCGAACCCGCAATCGCAGAGGCCTACCTCGAGGCGTCTCTGCGCAAGGCCGACCTCATTGCTGTCCACGCCTGGTCGGACCTCACCCTGCCGCCACGGTTCTCTGACGATGGACTGGACTGGGAGCCGATCCAGTCCCGTGAGGCCGCGGCCCTGTCGGAAAGCCTTGCCGGATATGCCGATGACTATCCAGACGTGCATGTGCACTCGATCGTCGTCAGGCAGGAGCCGGTCAAGTCGTTGCTCGAATACTCCCGGCGCGCTCAGCTCGTCGTCGTGGGCAGCCGGGGACGCGGCGGCTTCGCAAGCATGCTCCTGGGCTCGACCAGTCGGGCGCTACTGCACTCGGTCTCGTGTCCCCTGTTGATCGTGCGGGCCTGAGATCCGAGGTAGACCGGCGCGCACAATGGAGGAGGTCGCTCGATGACCACGGCAACACCCATCCTGGTCGGGGTCGATGGTTCGGCCGGGTCTTACAACGCGGTGCGGTGGGCCGCAGTGGACGCGGCGCTACGGCACAGCCCACTGTGGCTCGTTGCCATCTATGCGAAGCCGTTCGACGTCTTCAGATCGGCGTCCTCGGCGGAAATCTACATCGGGGAGCAGGAGGTCGCGGGGGGACGACTTCTTCGCGATGCCACGGACATCGCGCACTCCGAGAGCGAGCGCCTCGGTGAGGTGACGGTACAGACCGCACTGCTCGGCGGCCGCCCGGCACCCCTGCTGCTCGACCTTGCGCAGGACGCACGGATGCTCGTCGTCGGCTCGCGTGGGCTCGGGGAACTCACCGGCGGAATCGTGGGATCAGTCAGTTCGGCGGTTGCGGCCCACGCCCCGTGTCCAGTTGTCGTCGTCAAAGGTCTTCCGGAGCCAGGAAAGCCGGTGCTGGATGGACCGGTGATCGTTGGTGTCGACGGAACACCAACGAGCGAGCCCGCGATCGCGGCCGCGATGGAGGAGGCGTCTTTGCGGCAGGCCGACGTCACCGCAGTCCACGCCTGGACCGACGTAGACCTGTCGTCGACCACCTTCGGCGACCGGGAGACTTGCCTCCCGGTCAACTGGTCCGCCGTCGAAGCCCAGGAACACGTGGCGCTCGCCGAACGGATGGCAGGCTGGAAGGAACAGTTTCCCGAGGTGGGCATTCGCCGAGTCGTCGTGCAGGACAAACCCGTCCGGGAACTGGCTGCCATCTCAAACGACGCGCAACTGTTGGTGGTCGGCAGTCGCGGGCGGGGCGGGTTCAAGGGGATGCTGCTGGGATCGACCAGCAGGGCCCTGCTGCACCTGGTCGACTGCCCGCTCATGATCGTCCGCGCGCCCGAGTAGCCTGCCGACCCCCAGGTGGAGGTATGACATCTGAGTGGCGAACCGAACCCGATTCGGGCGTGCTCATCGCCGGGCACACCTATCGGGCGGTGTTGTTCGACCTCGACGGGGTCCTCACCGACACCGCAACCCTCCACCAACGGGCGTGGAAATCGGCCTTCGACGAGTTCCTCGCACGGAATCACCCAGCACAACCGCCGTTCGAGGCCGCGGACTATCGGGCGTACGTCGACGGAAAGGGCCGCTCCGACGGTGTCCGTTCATTCCTCGCCGCCCGGTCGATCTCCCTCCCCGACGAACCGGATCCCGACGCGGCCAACCCGCTGTGCGTACGGTCCCTGGCCGAGCGCAAGGACCAGTTGTTCCACGACCTGCTCCGGACCGAGGGCGTGCGCACCTTCGCACCGGCAGTCGAACTCCTGCACAGCCTCCACAGCGTGGGTGTCGGCGTCGCCGTTGTCAGCGCCAGTCGAAACGCCGCGCAGGTTCTGTCCCGGGCAGGCCTGCTCGACGAGGTGGACGTCCGGGTCGACGGAATCGATGCCGCACGTCTGCAGTTGCCCGGGAAGCCCGATCCCGCACTGTTCCTGGAAGCCGCGAGGAGGTTGGAGACGGACCCCAACCGAACGGTCGTGATCGAGGACGCCGAGTCCGGTGTCACCGCCGCCCACAAAGGTGGCTTCGGATTGGTCATCGGAATCGCTCCACCGGAAAGGGCCTCGGCCTTGGCGGGCAGTGGTGCGCAGATTGTCGTGGAAGGACTCGACGAACTCGACTGGAGCATAGGAGGAACGGTGCGTGCGGGCTCGTCCCCCGACTCGTCGTGCGAACTGTGCGCGCACACCACCTCGCCGGCGTGGTTTCTCGAGCACGTCGGTTTCGAACCGGCCGTTCAGGGTGCACGAGAGTCACTTTTCGCACTGGGCAACGGATTTCTCGCGACCAGGGGAGCATTGCCCGAGGCGAGGGCCGATGCGGTGCACTACCCGGGCACATACGTTGCCGGATGCTACAACCGCGTGACGTCGAGGATCGGGCGCATCGAACGCGAGGACGAGAGCATCGTCAACGTTCCCAACTGGCTACCGGTGGCCTTCCGAATCGACGACGGCCCCTGGCTGACGCCGGAGCACACCGCAATGGACCATCACCACATCGGTCTCGATCTGCGGCGGGGACTGCTCATGCGCGAGACGGTGTATCGGGATCCGGACGGCAGACGAACCCGGATACGGCAGCGGCGCCTCGTATCCATGGCGACGCCCCACCTCGCGGCATTGGAAACGACCATCGTGGCCGAGAACTGGTCCGGAAGACTCACGGTGCGGTCGGGCCTCGACGGCGATATCGAGAACACCAATGTCGCGGAGTACCGCCCCCTCAACGGCCGCCACCTGGAGTCGGTCGAGTCGGGCGTCGAACCCCCGAACATCATGTGGCTCAGCGCTCACACCTCACAGTCGCGTGTGCGGGTGGTAGTAGCGTGCAGAACCACGTCGTCGATGAACGACGAGAACTCCGGCACGGAGAACCAACGAATCGATGCCTCGCACCACGGGATCCATCTCGAGCAGTCCTTCGCCGCGGGTCGCGCGGCGAAAGTCACCGTGTACAAGGCAGTAGCCGTCTACACGTCGAAGGACAGGGCGATCTCGGAACCGCTCGCGGCCGCGGTGCAGGCGGTTGCCTCGGCCGGTTCCTTCGACGAACTGCTCACCGCCAGCGCTGCCGCCTGGAGCAACCTCTGGGCACGATGTGAGATGACGCCGGACGCGGATCACGGGACCAAGCAGGCGGCAAATGTCGACGTGTTTCACGTTCTGCAGACCCTGTCGCCACACACGGCAGACCTGGATGTGGGCGTTCCGGCGAGAGGGTTGCACGGCGAGGCCTACCGTGGCCACATCTTCTGGGACGAACTGTTCGTTTTTCCATTCCTCACACTGCGACTTCCCGAACTCACGCGCGCACTGCTGCTCTACCGCTTCCGGCGACTACCGGTCGCTCGGCAACACGCCAGGGCACTCGGATATGCGGGTGCACTTTTCCCCTGGCAGAGTGGCAGCGACGGCCGCGAGGAGACGCCGTTGGCACTGCTGAACCCGATCTCCGGCCGATGGGTGCCCGACAACTCGCGACGGCAGTTCCACATCAACCTCGCGATCGTCTACAACGTGTGGCACTACTGGGAGACCACGGGCGATCTCGGCTTCCTCACCGCCTTCGGCGCGGAGCTCCTCGTGGAGAACGCGCGATTCTGGGCGAGCCTCGCGACATACGATGCCGAGGCCGACCGCTACGACGTACGCGGGGTGATGGGCCCGGACGAGTTCCACGACGGATATCCGGACAGTCCGGGTAGCGGCATCGACAACAGCGCCTACATCAATGTGATGCTGGCGTGGTCGCTCGCCCGCGCTCTCGACGCCCATCGGATCCTGGGTCCGGACGCCGACCGTCGCACTTGGGACAAGCTGGGTGTCGATGGCGACGAGCTCCGGCTCTGGGACCACATGGCGCGGCGGCTGCGTCTCGAGTTCCTCGACACTGGCGTGCTGAGTCAGTTCGAGGGATATGGCCGGCTCACGGAGCTGCCGCTGGACGACTACCGCAGGCGGTACCGGGATATCGGAAGGCTCGACCTGATCCTCGAAGCGGAGGGAGATTCGACGAGTCGATACCAGGTGTCCAAACAGGCCGACGTCCTCATGCTGCTCTATCTGTTCAGTGCCGAGGAGCTCACATCGCTGATCGAAACACTCGGCTACGCCTTCGATCCCGCGGTGATTCCCGCGACAGTCGACTACTACCTCCAACGCACGACGCACGGATCGACGCTGAGCAGAATCGTGCACTCCTGGGTGCTGTCGCGGAGGAACCGCCGACAGTCATGGCAGATGCTGGGCGAGGCGCTCGCCTGCGATCTCGGTGAGCGGCCGGTCGCGAGCACGCGAAAGGGGATACACCTTGGCGCGATGGCGGGCAGCATCGACATCCTGCAGCGCTGCTATTCCGGCATCGACGTACGGGAGGGCGTGCTGTGGCTACACCCCCAGCTGCCGACCGAGTTGCGTGCCCTCGCATTCGACATCCATTACCGCGACCACTGGATGCACATACGGTGCGACCACACCGCCGTGACGGTCTCCACGAATCAGAGTGCCGCAGCACCGGTCCGGGTCGCGATCCACGACACGGTCCACACCCTCCCGGCAGGCGCGACGATCTCCGGTCCCGCATGAGCGATGGCCTCGTCCTTGGGAGCGGAGCGGCTTTCCTCACTGAGCTTTGTACACCGCGTACCAGGTGCGCCGCGACACCCGAAGGATCGCGTCATGCAAGTGTTCGGCCCGGCGATACAGCTCCCGCCGGCGCGCCTCCGTCCGGAGGTCGGGCTCATGCTCGAGGTCGGCGATCGCGGCGCGGTACGCGTGCTCTGCGGGCGACAATGCCTCAATCGCGCGATCTGCGTAAATCGCTGCGGCGCCACCCGGCAGTGCTCGAAGTCCCTCCGCAAGGGGGACAGCCGCCGCGGCGAGTGTGTCGAGTAGCGCGACCAGGCACGGGTCCGGTTCGGTGCATGTCGGCCCTGAGCACGACAACTCCGACTCCCGGATCAGCGCATACCCGGCCTCGGTGACCTCGCCGAGACGTTCCCCTAGTTCGAACAGGTCTTCCGCCTCGAGCGGAGTACTGAAACTGTCGCGGACCGCGATGTTGAGATCGCGACGTGCGGCATGCTCGGCCGCGGCGATGACCCGGAGCTCCGTGACGGCATCGCGGGTCGCGGCCTCCCCGTGTCCCCACCGTTGGAGGACCTGCATGCCCTGCTCCACGATCGCGAGCTGCGCATGCAACTTGCTCAGCACGTCGAACGAACGTGGCAGGAACCAGGATGTCGGTAGGCGGGGCCAGCGCATCAGATCGCCTCCCACACCGGGAAGAGCGCCGCCCCGAGCAGTGCGGTCACCGGTAGCGTGACGATCCATGCCGAGCCCATCTCCTTGACCACCTTCCAGTGGACGTGCTGCTTGCGATGCTGTGCCCCCACACCTACCACGCCGGCCGCGACGACGTGCGTGGTGCTCACCGGTGCGCCGACCAGCGCCGCCCCGAGGATCACACTGCTGGCGCCGCCCTGACTGACCAGTCCATCGAGCGGAGTCATCCGGTACACGCCGCGGCCCACGGTCCGTACGATCCGCCAGCCTCCGAATGCGGTACCGGCGGTCAGGCTCGTCGCGGCGGCAAGCTTGACCCACAACGGCACCGTGAATTCTGTGAGCTGCCCGCCCGCGACCAGAAGGAGTGTGATCACGCCCATGGACTTCTGCGCGTCGTTGGCTCCGTGGCTGAACGCGAGGGTGGCGGCCGTGACCCATTCTCCCTTGCGAACCGGGTCGAGTGTGCGATGCCGGGCCCGTCGCATGAGCCTCCACGCGAGCGCCCCGAGAAGTGCACACGCGAGCGCACCCAAGGCGGGGGAGATTGCAAGGCCGACGAGAATCCCCACGATGCCCGTGGGGTGCCCGTCGGTGAACCCGCCCCAGTGGACACCGCTTGTGCCCGCGGCGACCAGAGACGCGCCGACCAGTCCACCGACGAGAGCGTGCGACGAACTCGACGGCAGCCCCAGCCGCCACGTCAGCAGGTTCCACGCGATCGCCGCCGTGACCGCGGCGCCGACCGCCGTGATCGTTGTATCTGCGGGCAACTCGACGACCCCGCCGACTGTGTCGGCTACGGCCGTTCCGACGAGCAGCGGTCCCGCGAAGTTCCCGGCCGCGGCGAGCATCAGTGCGTGTCCGGGGCGGGCGGCCCGGGTGGCGACGAGCGCGGCGATCGAGTTTGCCGAGTCGTGGAAGCCGTTGGTGAGGTCGAACGCGAATGTCGTCGCGATCGCCAGGAGCAGGGCAATCTCCATCGTTCAGTCCGTGGGGCAAGCGCCGCTGGGTGCGCGTCGCAGTCGAGGTACAGGGGATTCAGGCCTGTCGGTAAACGTCGTCGCCGCAAGTCCACGCGGACCACAGGAAAGCACGGCTGTCATGGCGGCCTCGATGACGTCGGGACCGAGGTCCCGCAACGGATCGCGGGGCACCCTGTCACGGACACACGCCTTCAACGACACAGCCCCAGCAAAGCACAAAGCCCTGTGGCCGAACTTCTCTCGTCGATCGGCTCGCACGGCACGGGGCAATCACGACGGACGTCGACAGTCGCCGAACAAGACGCGCGCCCACCAGTTGGTCAGCGGACTCGGATCGGGCCAGGTCACGCCGAGGCCCCGATCGCCGTCACGAACAGCGCCGCGTTGCCGAACTCGAGCAGGCGATCGCCCGACACCGCACCGGATGTGAAGCGCGACCAGGAGTCCTGCCTACAGTCGCCGCGCGATCGACTCGGCCTCCGCACCCAGTTTCGCCAACCGCAGGTCGGCGAGGGGGGTGAGGGTGTTGCCCATCCGGTTGGTCACGAACGCCACCGACAGACCCGTGTCCGGGTCGGCGAAGGCCCCAGAGCCGCCGAGGCCGTAGTGACCGAAGGCGTAGGGCGACTGTGTTCGGCTCGCGACGAACGCGGCGTGATAACCGAGCCGCCAGTTCATCCGGATTCCGAGCACGTAGTCCCTGGCCGTTGTCTGCACCTCGCCGATCTGACCGAGGCCGTCCTCGCTCAGGAATCGGGTGCCGTCCACCATGCCTTGGTTAGCGATCGCCCCGTACATGCGAGCCAGGCCACGGGCGCTGAAGACCCCGTTCCAGCCGGGCATGACGTGGTCGTGGATTGCCGGGTTCCTGACGAGTTCGTCGAACCCTTCCGGCATGCCTGCGGCGGCGAGGTTGTGCAGCCCCGGGGTCCGCGACAGGAGGAGGGACGCCACATCCCAGGGGATCCCGAATGGAGTGATTCGCGGAAAGGTTTTCGCGATGCGTCGGCGCTCTTCATCTGGCACCTGGAACCAGAACTCGGGGATGCCGAGGGGGTCGGCGATCTCGGTTCGGACCAAGTCGGTGAACGACATTCCGGTGACCCGGGTGGCCAGTTCGGCGACGAGCGATCCAAAGGTCACCGCGTGATAGCCGGGCATGACACCGCGCCGTCGGTCGGGGACTGCCGCTGCCAGCGCGGTCACCACCCCGTCGTGATCCAGGAGCGCCAAGCGTCCCGGTACCAGGCCACGCACACGATGGAGTCCGGCGCGGTGGCTCAGTAGTTCGCGCACCGTGATGGAGTCCTTTCCCGCGCTCGCGAATTCAGGCCAGTACTCGGCGACTGCGGCGTCGTAGCCGATCAGCCCGCGGTCGGCGAGGCGGTGAAGGACGGTGCTCGCGACGCCTTTCCCTGTCGAGAACGACACAGAGACGGTGCTGGACCGCCAGCGCGTGGTGGGGGTGGACCAGCCAGACCAGATATCGACGACCGGTTCGCCGTGCAGGTACACCGCCAGTGCGCCACCACCGTCCGACGTCCGGTTGAACAGCCCGAAGAACTGGTCCGCCAACGGCGCGAAGGTCGGGGCCACCGCCATCGCTGTCGGCGTATGCAGCCCGCCACGCGAGTCCGGGCGTCCGGATTCGTTGTCGTCCGACCTTTCGTGTGCGTGCCTCATGGCGTCCGCTTCTCGCTGTTCGGGGGCCGCCCTCACACGTCCCCTATCTGTCTATACAACGCTGAGATACCCCCGGGGGATTCCCGCTGAGGCATCGACAGACAAACCGGCGTCGCTGCCGGGCACGGCTGTGAGAAACCCGAAGAGAGGCCGAAATACTCTGGTCCGCACGCCAGCGCTGCGAGATCGTAGATGGGCGGAGGTGGCAGTTCGATGGTCAAGCATTGGCTCGTGATGGAGACCGAGAACCCAGATGGTCGGTTGCCCTTCCACACCCGGGTGGCCGGTGCCGGACGGCATCTGCCGGCGACGCGGCTGACAACCGACGACCTGATGGCGGCCACCCGCCATACGACGCACATCGACCTCGAACGACTGACCGGCATCCACGAACGCCGGATCTCGGTCGGAGACGAAGACTCCTACACACTCGCGACAACTGCTGCGCAGGATGCGCTGCGGCATTCCGGGCGGACCGCGGAATCGATCGACGTCGTGATCAGCTGCAGTATCACCAAGTTCCGTGACGGATTGACCCAGTGGCTCGAACCGACCATGAGCAGCGCCGTCGCCCGTGCCCTCGGCGCCGTGACAGCGATGACTTTCGACCTCGCGAACGCCTGCGCCGGGATGTTGACCGGTGTCACCGTGGCGAACAACTGGATTCGGCAGGGACTGATCGAACGGGCCCTGATCGTCAGTGGGGAGTACATCTCCCAGCTCGGCCAGAACGCGGCCCAACACATCCACAACATCATGAGCAAGGAGTTGGCGTCGCTGACCCTGGGCGACGCAGGCGCTGCTCTGCTTCTCGAGCGTGCCCCTGCCGGGTCTGCCGGGATCCGGCTGGCCGGGTTCACGACGGTGGCCGACTACAGCCGGCTGTGCCTCGCGTACCCGAAGGGTGACGATCCCGGCGCCCGCATGTTCACCAACTCGCGGGGGATCCAGAAGGCTGCCATCGCAGACACCCCCCTTCTGCTGCACGAGGTCCTCGACACCCTCGGCCTGTCCATTCACGACATCGACCACGTGATCACACATCAGACTTCTGCTCGAGCGATCCGTAAGGGGATGGCCGAAGTGATGGCATCGTTCGGCGACTCACCCCGGCACGACGCCGTCATCACCGTCGACAAATACGGGAACACGGCCTCCACGAGCCACACCGTCGCACTGGTAGAAGAGCTCGAGGCTGGCCGAATCCGACCGGGGGAGACGGTTGCACTGATCGCCCTCGCGTCCGGCCTGGAGATCGGAATCGTCCTGGTGGAAATCGACGAGGAGTTGGTGGCAGGTTATGGGCACCGTCATTGATCGACTGGAGATCGTGCACGGTCGGTGGCGATCACGGCACAGCGCCCTGCATCTTGCCGTGGCCGCGGCGAAGTCCTGCCTGGAGGGTGCCGGGCGCAGTGCGAACGATCTCGATCTGCTCGTCAACACGGGCTTGTACCGGGATCGGAACCTCGGTGAGCCCGCACTCGCCGCGATGATCCAGGAAGACATCGGCGCGCACCCCGAGGACCCGCACACCGATTCCCACGGCACGTTCTCGTTCGACGTCGCGAACGGCACCTGCGGAATGCTGACAGGCCTGCAGATCGTCGATGGATTCCTGCGCTCGCATGCGATCCGATGCGCGCTCGTCGTGGCCAGTGACGCCGATCCCGGTCATGGCATGAGCGAACACTTTCCGTTCTCCGCCACCGGGGGAGCGATGTTGTGCAGCTGGCGTGGCGGTGGCTACGGGCTGGGTTCGGTGACCTGGGTGAACGAGCCCGACGACGGCGAGTCGTTCCGAGCCACGGTCGCTCAAGGTGACAACCGGAACGTCCTCCACATCAGCCAGTCCGATTCCCTGGACGAACGCTATGCGTCCGCGTCCGCTGCGGCCGTGACCTCGTGCCTGGCGCGCGCCTCCCGCGGCCTCGACGAAGTCGACACGATCGTGGCCGCACCGGCCCGCCCTGGCTACCGAGCAGCGCTCGCGACCCGACTGGGTGTTCCCGAGACCCGGATCAGCGTGGCCGAAGACGTTCGCATGCACACGGCCGCGTTGGTGGGCGCGCTCGACCACGGCCGTCACCGCATGGCGGCCGGCACCCGCACGCTGATCGTCGCGGCGGGGGCGGGTGTGACTGCCGGTGCCGCCCTCTACGAGGAGCCACCGGTGCCGGACACAGTCCGGAGGCATCGTGATCGGGAATGAGACCGCCGCGATGGGACACTTGACGATCCCGACGATCCCGAACCGACGGACAGTCGAATCGGCCGTCGCACTCGCCTGTAGGGCACCGTCGATACACAACAACCAGCCCTGGTGGTCGGTCACCGGCCCCGACCACCTGATGTTTCAGGATGACGACCGCCCGAAGCCGAGGTGAGACAGATGGCATCCGACAACCTCAGCTTCCTCGACGCGGGCTTTCTCGAGACAGAGGATTCCGATCGACACGCGAGCCTCAACATCGGGGCACTCTCGATCATCGAAGGCCCGGCTCCCGACCAGGACGAGTTCCGCGAGGCCGTCGCCGTCCGTCTGCTGAACCTTCCGCACGCGGAGCAGAAACTGCACACCGCCCCCATGGATGTGGGCGCCCCGTCGTGGGCAGACGACCCGAGCTTCGACCTCGACCGACACCTGCGACGCGTCGCGCTCCCCGAGCCCGGAGGGGACGACGAACTGTTCGGCTTCGTCGGACGGGTGATGGCACACCGGTTGGACCGCGACCATCCACTCTGGGAGTGCTGGGTTGTCGAGGGCCTCGCCGACGGCAGGTGGGCAATCCTCGCCAAGCTGCATCACTGTCTGGCAGACGGCATCACCGGGACGAAGCTGTTCGATGCCATGTGTGACGAGCCGGACCCGCGAGTCACCCCGGAGCCCGGACCGGCGCCGCCGCGGGTGCGGGCTGCGGGACTCGTGGAGTCCCTGATGTCTCCGCGCCGTCAGCTTCGGCTTCTGTCCACCGTCGTGACCGCTCCACAGCGAATGGCAGCGGTGGCCGCCGGAGCTGTCGAAGGACTCGCACGGCTACTGACGGGAATGGTGACCACCTCGTCCGCTACCTCTCTGAGCGGGCCGATCGGCCGGCAGCGTCGGTACTGCGGGGCCCGAGCCAGGCTGGCGGATGTCCGCGAGATCTGCGACGCCTACGACGTCACCGTCAACGACGTCGCCCTGTCGGCAATCGCGAGCGGGCTACGCACAGTCCTTCTGCAACGAGGCGAGCAGCCCGACGCCCACGCGGCGCGAACACTCGTACCCGTGTCGGTGCGCTCAGGACGCGACCGTGACTCGACGCACAACCAGGTCTCGCTGATGCTGCCGTTCCTTCCCGTCGACATCGAGGACGACGTCGAACGCCTTGTCGCGGTGCACGAACGGCTCGCGGCGCACAAGAACCAGGGCGAGGCGGAAGGGGGTAAAGCGTTCACGTCCCTGGCGCAGTTCGGGCCGTTCATGCCGATGGCCTGGGCCGTTCGACTGGCCCTTCGCTACCCGCAGCGCAGTGTCGTGGCCGTAGCCACGAACATTCCCGGACCACGCGACGAACGACATGTGTTGGGACGGAGGATCCTCGACGTCTTCCCCTACGTGCCCATCGCGGTGCGCCTGCGTATCGGCATCGCGATTCTCAGCTACCACGACCGCCTCGCCTTCGGACTCACCGGCGACTACGACACCACTGCCGACCTCGGCGACCTGGCCCGGGCAATCGAGCGCGCGGTCGAGTCTCTCCTTCCCGCACCCGCGCGCCACGCCGACGTCGATTTGCCATTCAGGGACTAAATGCCCTGGATTCGGCCCCTGCACTGGCGTTTGCTGAGTGTCAGCGGCCACTAGGAGGCGAGCCATGCCTGACCAAGGTGCGACGACATCGAAGTACGTACTCGGACTCGACGAGGTCGGACTCACCGACGCCGCAACAGTGGGCGGGAAGGCCGCCAACCTCGGTGAGCTGACCCGGTTGAGGCTGGCGGTGCCGACCGGATTCGTAGTCACCACCGACGCCTACCTCGAGACAATGGGGCAGGGCGGTGTCCGGTCTGAGCTGTACGCACACCGGGTTCCGGACGCCGGGGCTGGGCCGTTGAGCGACCAGGCCGAGCGGCTGCGGGGAATCGTTCTGGCCGCGCCGATACCGGATGATGTGCGAGACGGGATCGCGGGTGCGTATCACCGCCTCGGCGACGGCATTCGGGTCGCGGTTCGGTCGTCTGCCCCCGCCGAAGATGCGGCGGACACGTCGTTCGCGGGAATCCACGACAGCTTCACCAATGTCAGCGGCGACGATGCGGTGCTCGATGCGGTGCGGCGGTGTTGGGCGTCGCTGTGGTCCGAACGGGCCCTGAGCTACCGGGCCGCACGCGGCTACGGTGAGGAGCCGTCGGTCGCCGTCGTGGTGCAGACGATGGTGTCCTCGGACCGTTCCGGGGTCGTCTTCACGGCGGATCCCCGGACCGGCTCGCGCGAGCGGATCGTCATCGAAGCCGCGCGCGGTCTCGGCGAGGTGGTGGTCGGTGGACAGGTCGAACCGGATACCTACACGATGGACAAGGACTCCGGCACGCTCGTCGAGATGCATCTGGGCACCCAAACGTTTCAGATCCGAGGCGATTCCGCCGGCGAGAGTCAGGAAGAGATCGCGCCGGCGGCACAGCGGCATCGGGTGCTAGACGAGGGGATGCTGAGCCGGATCGCCGAGCTGGCCACGACCATCGAGAAGAGTTACGGCGCACCGCAGGATCTCGAGTTCGCCATTGCCGGTGATGACCTGTGGGTGGTGCAGACCAGGCCGATAACGACATTGGAGACATCGGTCCAACCGACACAGCCCAGCGAGGCGGCCCCCGTCGACGTCCTGGCGAGCGGCCTCGGGGCAGGACCAGGGTCCGCGAGCGGCCGGGTCTGTGTGCTGACGTCTCCGAAGGACGGCGATCGTCTCCGCTCCGGCGACGTCTTGGTGGCCCCGATGACGAGACCGGATTGGATTCCGATTCTGCGGCGCGCGGCCGCGATCGTCACCGATCGAGGGGGCATCACGTGCCACGCCGCAATCGTGGGCCGAGAACTCGGCCTGCCGGTCGTGGTAGGTGCGCACAATGCGACGACGGTCCTGACCGATGGGCAGGTCGTCACGGTCGACGGCAGCAAGGGCGTCGTGGTTGCCGGAGCCGACGTCCACGACCGCGCCGTTGCGGCGCCTGCGACGCCCTCCACCAGAACAGGTGGCAGCCGAGCGGGACAGACCGCCACCGCGATATATGTCAACCTCGCGTCCCCCGACACCGCGGAAGCCGCGGCCGCACTTGCCGTTGACGGAGTGGGCCTGCTCAGAGCCGAATTCATGATCACCGAGGCGCTGGGCGGGAAGCACCCGAGCAAGTTGATGGAGGAGGGGCACAGGGATGACTACGTCGAGTCCATGGCCGAGGGCGTGGGCCGGATCGCGGAGGCCTTCTCGCCTCGGCCCGTCATCTACCGCGCGATCGATCTGCGGAGCAACGAGTTCGCCAATCTCGACGGCGGCGAATGCGAGCCGGTCGAGGAGAACCCGATGATCGGGTACCGGGGTTGTTTCCGGTATGTCCGTGAGCCGGAACTGTTCGCCCTCGATCTCGACGTGCTGCACCGGGTACGCCAGCGGTTCGACAACGTGCACCTGATGATCCCGTTCGTCCGCACTCGGTGGGAGCTCGCCCGGTGCCTCGAACTGGTCGACGCTCACCCGCTGGGGCGAGACCGGAGCATGCTCCGCTGGATCATGGCCGAGGTTCCCTCGGTCGCGTACTGGCTGGACGAGTATGCCCGTCTCGGGATCGACGGCCTGTCGATCGGAACCAACGACCTCACCCAGTTGGTCCTCGGCGTCGACCGGGACTCGGACATCTGCGAAGACCTGTTCGACACGATGGATCCGGCGGTCCTGGCGACGATCGATCTCATCCTGGATCGCGCCCGAGCGGTGGGGATGACGACGTCGCTCTGCGGTCAAGCGGTGTCGAGCGCGCCCGCACTGGCCGAGCACCTCGTCCGGAGGGGCATCAACTCGGTGTCGGTCACACCGGACACCGTCGAGCAGACCCGCCGCACGGTCGGCATGGCCGAGCGCCGAATCCTGCTGGAACACGCCCGGATCGGCGACCGACCACGCGAATGAACTCAGGCCGAATCGTGCGCCGCCCGACAGTCGACGAGGCGGTCCACATTGTGACCTGGTGTCGGCCGGCGGACCCATCCGACGGCCGACACCACGAGGTCAGATCCGCTCGATGATGGTGCCGGTGGCCAGCGCGCCGCCGGCGCACATGGTGATCAGTGCGGTGGACTTGTCCGTCCGCTCGAGTTCGTGCAGTGCGGTGGTGATGAGGCGGGATCCGGTGCTGCCGACGGGGTGGCCGAGGGCGAGGGCGCCGCCGTTGACGTTGACCTTGTCCATGTCGGGGCCGTGCACCCGAGCCCAGGACAGTGCGACGGACGCGAAGGCCTCGTTGACCTCGAACAGGTCGAGGTCGCCGATCTTCATGCCTGCCTTCTCGAGGACCTTGGCGGTGGCCTGGACGGGGCCGTCGAGGTGGAATTCGGGCTCGGCGCCGACGAGCACCTGGGAGACGATCCGGGCGCGGGGCTTGAGGCCGAGGGCGAGGGCGCGGTCGGAGTCCATCAGCAGCACTGCGGCGGCGCCGTCGGAGATCTGCGAGGCGGTGCCGGCGGTGTGGATGCCGCCCTCGATGACCGGCTTGAGCTTGGCGAGCGACTCGAGCGTGGTGTCGCGCAGGCCCTGGTCCCGGGAAACCACTGTGGTCTCGGCGGTCGGCAGCTTGTCTTCGCCGATGACGGGGGCGGTCACGGGCAGCACCTCGCGGTCGAAGCGTCCCTCGGCCCAGGCCTGCTTGGCCAGGGCCTGCGAGCGGACGCCGAGCGCCTCGATGTCCGCGCGGGTGATGCCGCGACGCTTGGCGATCCGCTCGGCGGCCTCGAACTGGTTGGGCATGTCGATGTCCCAGGACGCCGGCCGGCGCGGGCCTGCCTCGGTGCCGACGTTGGCGCCGAGCGGGACCTGGCTCATCTGCTCGACGCCGCAGGCGACGCCGATGTCGATGGCGCCGGTGGCGATCAGCCCGGCGATCAGGTGGTTGGCCTGCTGTGCGGAGCCGCACTGGCAGTCGATGGTGGTGGCGCCGGTCTGCCACGGCAGACCCGCGGCCAGCCAGGCGACCCGGGTGACGTTGTTGGACTGTGCACCGGCCTGGGTGACGCAGCCGCCGATGGCCTGCTCGACGAGGAGGGGGTCGATGCCCGCCCGCTCGAGCAGTCCGACCTGAACCGAGCCCAGGGTCTCCGCCGCGTGCAGGCCGGACAGCCAACCCCCTCGCTTGCCGATCGGGGTACGGACTGCCTCGACGATTACTGGTGTGCCCACGGTGAACTACCTCTCAAAGAAGAACCCAAACTAGAACTTGTTCTTCATATCAGTCGACCTCGCTAAATTGCTAAGATTCGCAAGTAGCGTTCGGATTGTGGAATGATGCCGGCGAGGCACGATGTCGTGGGCTCACCGCCCAACGGATAACAGCAGGAGGCGCCATGGTCGCAAACTCGCGCCAACCGCTCTATCAGATGAAAGCGGACTTCTTCAAGACACTGGGTCACCCGGCGCGCATCCGGGTTCTGGAATTGTTGAGCGAGCGCGATCACGCCGTCTCGGAGATGCTGCCCGAGGTCGGGATCGAGCCCGCGAATCTGTCGCAGCAGCTGTCGATTTTGCGACGCGCCGGACTCGTCACCGCCAGGCGTGAAGGCCTGTCGGTCACCTATGCGCTGACCTCACCGAAAGTCGCGGATCTGTTGGCGATCGCCAGAGGGATCCTCACCGGTGTCGTTGCAGGCCAGGCTGAGCTGTTGGAGGACCTACCAGAGTCGGCCGCATTGGCCAGCGACTCCGCCAGCTGACAAGCAAGCTTGGACGTGGATCCGTGCCAACCTCTAATTGCAGAATTTCTTAAATGCATACCTTGCACGAACGGACAACGAGGGTGACTGACGAGGACGACGACACGCGTGGACGCTCCGGCCACGCGGACCTGCAGCTATTGGGGCTCAACGTTGCCGTGGTGACAGTTGCAGAGGCTCAGAACCGTCGTTCTCGGGCCGTCCCGCCGCGCTCGCCGTGGACATCGATGGAGCAGTACGCGGGCCTGATCCGTACGCACACACCGATTCGCGTGTTGCGGCTGCCCATGACCACGGGCGACGCGAGGGTCATCGCAGCGCAGATTGGCGCACTCGCACCACCCGTGTCGGTTGCGTTCGTGACCGGCCTCGCCGCCCGGGAGTCCTCGCAGGTCAAGGGTGAAGTGGCGGCGCGCGGAGGGCCCTTGATCATCACCGAACTCGACGTGGTCACCGCCGGGCTTGCGGCGACCACGATCTCCCTCCTTCGTCGACGCGGCGCCGCGCCTCGTTCGGGGAGGGTGGTGGTCAATGGTCCCGAGTGCGCACCCCTGCTAGGCCCCACCTTGATGAAGTCCGGGATCGGGCAGATTGCCAACTGGCACGGCGGCGACGCGCACGCCTTCCCGCTGCGTCGATTGATGGAGCGAAACGACGTTCTGATCGACCTCGCCGGAACAGCCGCGGACACCGACGCACCGGGCCGCACCGTGCCGTACCCGACGGACCCGTACTCGGTGGGGCAGCTGGTTGTGCCGGGTCTGATCAGCGCCATGTGCGGGCACGACGCGAGGGAGGTGACCTCGGAGGTGCTCGCCGCCACCGCGCGGGCACTGGCACTGACCACGCCGGCCGGGCAGGCGCTGCCCGCGCCGGACGACGGTCTGGTCATCCGCGCGATCACTCGCCAGGTCGGGCGCATCTTCGCCCATCTCACCGACCGCAGCCGGCACCAATAGCAGTGCACACAGCTTCATCCGCACCACATTCGACGACTTTCGCGAGGAGAACACCGTGACCACACCCGCAACCGGCATCGGGGCCGCTCCGACAATGCACGATGAGATCGTGTCCTGGGTCGCGGAGGTCGCCGACCTCACCGGGCCCGACGCCGTGGTGTGGTGCGACGGATCTGCCGGCGAATGGGATCGCCTGACGACACAACTGGTCGACAAGGGAACCTTCGTCCGCCTCGAGGGCAAGCCGAACTCCTTCTGGTGCGCCTCGGACCCCGAAGACGTCGCGCGCGTCGAAGATCGTACGTTCATCTGCTCCCGCTTCGAGGCCGATGCCGGGCCGACGAACAACTGGATGGACCCCGTCGACATGAAGACGGTGATGACCGAGCACTACCGCGGTGCGATGTCCGGTCGCACGATGTACGTCATCGCGTTCTGCATGGGCCCCATCGACGCGGCCGAACCGAAGTTCGGCGTCCAGGTCACCGACTCGGAGTACGTCGCCGTGTCCATGCAGATCATGACCCGCTCCGGAGCCGCGGTGTGGGACAAGCTCACCACCGGAGTCGACTTCGTCAGGTGCTTGCACTCAGTCGGCGCCCCGCTCTACCCGGGCCAGGCCGACTCCGCCTGGCCGTGCGATGGCACCAAGTACATCTCCCACTTCCCGGAGGAGCGGACGATCTGGAGCTACGGATCCGGCTATGGCGGCAATGCCCTGCTCGGCAAGAAGTGCTACTCGCTGCGCATCGCCTCGAAGATGGCCAAGGACGAGGGCTGGCTGGCCGAGCACATGCTCATCCTCAAGCTCACTTCTCCAGAGAAGAAGACGCACTACATCGCGGCGGCCTTCCCGTCCTCGTGCGGCAAGACCAACCTCGCGATGCTCGAGCCCACCCTCGACGGATGGACCGCGGAAACCGTCGGTGACGACATCGCCTGGATGCGCTTCGGTGACGACGGCCGGCTCTACGCGGTCAACCCCGAAGCGGGGTTCTTCGGCGTCGCCCCCGGCACCGGCATCCACACGAACCCGCATGCCATGGCAACCATCGAGCGGGGCAACTCGATCTTCACCAATGTCGCGCTGACCGACGACGGCGACGTCTGGTGGGAAGGTATGACAGATCGGCCGCCGGCCCACCTGACCGACTGGAAACGCCGAGACTGGACCCCGAACTCGGGTGAGCGTGCAGCGCACCCGAACTCGCGGTACTGCACCCCGATCGCGCAGTGTCCCACCGTGGCCCCCGAATGGAACGACCCGGCCGGGGTGCCGATCTCGGCGATCTTCTTCGGCGGCCGCCGCGCCACCACCGTCCCTCTGGTTGCCGAATCGCTGAGCTGGCAGCACGGGGTCTTCCTTGCCTCGACCCTGTCCTCCGAGACGACGGCCGCCGCGACCGGTCAGGTCGGCGTCGTACGACGAGATCCGATGGCGATGCTGCCGTTCCTGGGATATCACGTCGGCGACTATTTCGCGCACTGGCTCGAGATCGGAGCGAAGGCGGATCCGGCCAAGTTGCCGAAGATCTTCTACGTCAACTGGTTCCGACGCGGCGACAACGACCAGTTCCTGTGGCCAGGATTCGGGGAGAACTCCCGGATCCTCAAATGGGCACTGTCGCGGATCGACGGCGAAGGCGTGGCCGACGCGACGCCAATCGGCTACGTGCCAACTCTCGATGCACTCGACCTGGCGGGAATGAAGTTCGACCGCACCAAGATCGCTGCCGCACTGAAGGTCGACCCGGTCGAGTGGATCGCCGAAACACGGCTGATCGACGAGTGGTACGCCACCATCGGCGGCAACACCCTGCCCGATGTCCTGCGCGAAGAACTCGGCGCCCTCAAACTCCGACTGAGTGCGCCTTCTCTCGCCGATCCGCTTCCTGGCAAACCTGCCACAACACGAGACGCCGACTTCCGCCGCGTGCGTGTCCGCACCCGCCGCGGCAAGGCCTGACGGCCGCGGCACACGATCCAGGCATGGAGCGCATCACGTCGATCCACCCGCGTTCCGTGCCTCCCCGGACCCGGCGCGAGGAGAGGGATCGCCCTCCTCGCGCCGGGTCGCCGCTTCCGCCGGCAGGGCCTGATTCCCCCTCAGCAGGCCCTGCCTGTGGAAGTGAATTGCTTGAGAGATTCACGGCACACTGAGGAACTGCACATGTCTGAACTCGAAGTCCCGACCGGGCCCGCGAAAACGACCGGCCCCGCCGGAGCCCGTATGGCCGGGGCCTTACGGTCGGTCGCCGAACTCCTGCCCAGATGGAGCGAGTGGAAACCCGCACTCCGGGCACCCGGTGCGGATCTGCTCGCCGGCCTGATCGTCGCGCTGGTGGCGCTGCCCTTGGCCTTGGGCTTCGGAGTGAGCACCGGCCTCGGCGCCGCCGCGGGCCTGACGACTGCGGTCATCGCCGGAGCGGTCGCGGCGGTGTTCGGCGGTTCCCGCTTCCAGGTGTCGGGCCCGACCGGGGCGATGACGGTGGTCCTGGTGCCGATTGTCGCCCAGTACGGGCCGACCGGGGTCCTGGCGGTCGGGTTGGTCGCGGGAGTGGTCCTGGTCGGGCTGGCGTTCGCGGGCGTCGGCCGGGCCGTGCGGTACATGCCCGCCCCGGTGATCGAGGGGTTCACCGCCGGCATCGCCGTCGTCATTGCCCTCCAGCAGATCCCGGCCGCACTGGGGATCTCCGGCGCGGAAGGCGAGAAGGTGTGGCAGTCCGCGTTCGACGCGGCTCGCAAATTCGTGGCGGACCCGTCGATCCTGACACCGTCGATCGCGCTGGTGGTGGCCGTGGCGATCCTCATCGGCGGACGCTACTTCCCGAGGGTCCCGTTCTCCCTCGTCGCGGTCGCCGGAGCAACCGCCGTTGCGCAGCTGTTCGGCTTGGACATTGCGCGAATCGGCGCCATTCCGTCCGGGTTCTCCGCGCCGACGCTGAGCTTTCTCCACCTTGGTGATCTCACCTCCCTGATCGCGCCGGCCCTCGCTGTCGCAGCGTTGGCGGCACTCGAATCGCTCCTGTCGGCGACGGCCGCCGATTCGATGGGCGTCGGCACGCGCCACAATCCCGACCGGGAACTGTTCGGGCAAGGCCTGGCGAACATCGCCGCACCCCTGTTCGGAGGAGTCCCCGCCACCGGCGCGATTGCCCGGACCGCCGTCAATGTCCGCTCCGGCGCCCGCACCCGACTCGCGGCCCTGACCCACGCGCTCATCCTCGCCGCGATCGTGTACCTGGCCGCCGGGCTGGTTGCCGAGATCCCCCTCGCCGCGCTCGCGGGAGTATTGCTGGCCACCACCGTCCGGATGGTCGAGACCGCCTCCATCCTCGCCATCGCCCGCGCCACCCGCGCCGACACCGTCGTGATGGTCGCAACGTTCCTCGTCACCGTCGTGTTCGACCTGGTCACCGCGGTCGCCGTCGGCGTCGGGTTCGCCGCGATCCTCGCCCTGCGGGCGGTCGCCAAGTCCGCGCGGATCGAACAGGTCCCCCTCGAGCACGACGATCACCTAGCCGAGGAACACGAACTCCTCCGCGAACACATCGTCGCCTACCGCATCGAGGGCGCATTGTTCTTCGCCGCCGCGCACCGCTTCCTCCTCGAGCTCGCCGAGGTCTCGGACGTGAAGGTCGTGATCCTGCGCATGTCACGGGTCACCGCCCTTGACGCGACCGGCGCCATCGTCCTCAAGGACGCCATCACCAAACTCGAACACCGCCACATCGCTGTGCTGATCTCAGGCGCCAAACCAGAGCATCTGCGCCCGCTCGAGGTCCTCGGTGTGTTCACCACCAAGGACAGCGAGGACCGGCACGTATTCGACACCACCCCGCGAGCGATCAGCCATGCCCGAACGCTCGTCCTGCCCGAAAGCCGCTACGCCTCCACCAGCACAGAGGACTGACCGATGCCAGAGACCCAACCCACCACCACACCGACGACACGCCAGCGTCTCGGCTACCTCGTCGGCCGAACCCTGCCATCAAGCCTCCACGGCTGGGTCGTCAACGACATCACGGGGCCCGGCGCCACCCGCCGGTACGCGATCCGCTGCCTGGTTCCCCTCGTCCCCATTCTCGCGGCCCTGTTGTTCATCCCCGGACCGTGGCTCATCCGGATCAGCATGGTCCTGCTGCTGTTCCTGCCGTTCGTCTACTTCCTGTTCGCCCTGAAGAACATCTACCTGCGTCACCGCCTCGTCAGCCACGGCCTCGATCCGCAGCTCCTCGACAAACACAAGCAGTCTCGGCTCGACAAGGAACGTGCGGAGTACGAGACCCGATACCGATCGGCCCCTTAGACGATGCCGCATCCAGCGAAAGATCCTGCGTGCGTCCACGATCTGCGACACGGGCCTTTCGGCATGCCGTCGCACGTTGCGCCGGAATCACCATCTCGGCAGACGGTCCACGCGCCGCGAACCCCGATACGACAAGGACTGACAGGTGAACCGAGCTCCCACAGCGCGGAAGGACGGGCGCGATGGCGGCGCCCATCGACGCGAGGACGACACACCGATCCCGCCTTCCCACGATCGTCCAGGTCGGCACGCCCGGATAGAGCCGCCGGCCACGGGCGAGCAAATCCCGTCCATGGCCGGCGAATAGACGGACACCCCACCCGCACCTCCTGCACGATGAAAGGGACCCACTCACATGCCCATCGCCACCCTCAACGGGATCCGACTCAACTACACCGTCACCGGCACCGGTCCACTTGTTCTGATGGTCATGGGGAGCGGCAGCCCGGGCCGCGTGTGGAACTCGTTCCAAGTCCCAGCTCTGGTGAAGGCCGGATTCCGGGTCACCACCTTCGACAATCGTGGGATCGCGCCGTCGGACGAGGGCACGGACAACATGAGCATCGACGATCTCGTTGCCGACACCGCTACGCTCATTGAGCATCTCGGCGCCAGCCCGGCCCATGTCGTCGGTACGTCCATGGGAGCACGGGTTGTCCAGGAACTCGCGCTGGCGCGCCCGGACCTGGTCGCCAAGGCCGTCATGCTCGCCACCACCGGGAGACCGCATCCGGTCGAAAGTACTCTCAACCTGGGGCGGCAGGCCCTCCACGACCAGGGAGTCGTACTGCCACCGCAGTACGCCGCGGCGGTGAACGCACTCTTGCACCTGTCGCCGCGGACCCTCGAGAACCCAGAGAAGGCGCAGGAGTGGCTCGACATCTTCGAGTTCTCCGCCACATCCCGAACCACGGCTGGCGTGCGGGCCCAACTCGGAATGGACAGATCGCGCAACCGGCTCGGAGACTATGCCTGCATCACTGTCCCCACCATGGTCATCGGCTTCGCCGACGACCGGATGACACCACCCGTGTACGGCCGCGAAGTTGCCCACGCCATCCCAGGCGCCCGCTACGAAGAGATCGCCAACTGCGGCCATTACGGATACCTCGAGCGGCCCGACGCGGTCAATCGCCTGCTCATCGACTTCCTCACCAGTGTCGGATAGTCGACACCGAGGTGTGCTCACCACTCGCAGAACCGCTGGGGTGGGAGCGGGATGGTCAGCGGCACATATCCGTCGCACCCGAGGCCGCTTCGATGCCGTGCAACTCCGATCGACACTGCTCGACCTGGTCGCGGGTGCACGCGGCGGTGCCCGGTGTCATCAGCATGGCCGCGCTCGCGGCGACCCCGAGCCTGACGGCCTCACCGAAACTCGATCCACGACACAGCCCCACCACCGTGCCCGCAACCAGGCTGTCGCCCGCACCGACGCCGCTGCGCACCTCCTTGGGGAGGGCGGGGATCGTGTACTGCCTGTCTGGAGTGACGGCGAGAGCGCCCCGAGATCCGAGAGAAACCACGACTCGAGCGCACACGCCCGACTCGATCAGCTCCCGCGCCGCACGCACCTGGTCGCTCGGCGTTTCGAGCGGTCGTCCAGTGAGGTCTCGTAGCTCCCGGATGCTCGGTTTGAGCAGAAACACCCCGGAGTGCACCTGCCGCAGCGCCTCGCCCGAGCTGTCCAGGACGAAGCGCGCCTCGGAGCCCTGCACCACGGTCGACACCCGCTGATAGAAGTCGGTCGGTACGCCAGGGGGGAGGCTGCCGCTGGCCACCACGAAGCGGGCCGTTGCGGAGAGCCTTTCGATCGCGTCCAGGCAGGAACTCTGTTCATCTCTCGTGAGGGTGGGTCCGGGGAGGACGAATCGGTATTGGCGGGCCGTGTCGGTCTCCGCCACGGTGATGCACTCCCGTGTCGATCCTCGAATCGGCACCACCTCGCACGGCACCCCTTCGCCTGCAAGCAGGGTGCGCACCACCTGGCCGGTGGGGCCGCCGGTGGGCATCACGGCAAGGACCGAGGCACCGAGAGCGTGCGCAATCCGAGCGACGTTGACGCCGCCGCCTCCGGGGTCGTTTCGGAGCGAGGCACACCGCAGCTTGTGGTCCGGTCGAACCTTTGGGGTGGCAGTTGCGATGTCCAGGGCGGGATTCATGGTCAGCGTGACGATGTCGTGCACCGGTCACCTCCCGGTCGCGGTAGGCGGACACACCGTTTCCCATCCAGTGTTCAGCCCAACTGCCATCCACGGTAGGGCTTACCGAACCCACACGCCGGGACCACGGGTGACCAACGGCCCTATCGACCGCACATCGCGCCTTCGTACCGTCGGAGGCGAGGCAGAAGGAGAACCGCCATGCGCGCCCAGGCCGGGGATTGGCTCGTCGTATCGGCCACCGAGATGTTCCGTCGACAGGAACACGAGCGCGAGCGAATTGCGAAGCTGCAGAGACTCATCGGCGAAACAGCCGCGCAAGGCGGCGAGATCACGTGAACGCATCGACCAGGCGTCAGGTCCTGGTGGGGGTTGACGGGTCGGTGGCCAGCCTCAACGCGGTGCGTTGGGCCGCTGAGGACGCCGCGCTTCACCAGCTACCGCTGCACCTGATCAATGTGCTCGCCGCTGACACCGCCGGTGGACCCAGCCTTGGATACGGTGGGCCCGGTCTCGCGAAGGTACGCGCCGAATCCCAAGCCATTCTCGACCGCGCCGTGCCGCTGGCCGTAAAGACGGCGAGCACGATTCACGCCATCGAGGTGACCACTGAGATCGCGGACGGCCAGGTGAGGCCGATCCTGTTGGGCAGGACCGAGGACGCGAGCATGGTCGTGGTCGGTAAGCACGGCCTCGGCACGTTTCACATGGGCTTGCTCGGATCGGTGAGCTCCGCGCTCGCCAGGCACTCCCGCTGCCCGGTGGCGGTGGTGGGGGATGCCCCTGTCCTCGCGGATCCGGCTGGCGGCGCGGTGCTGGTCGGCGTGGACGGCTCGTCTAACAGCGAACCGGCGCTCGGTGTCGCATTCGACGAGGCTTCACACCGACGTGCGGAACTGCGCGCACTATATGCATGGAGTGACGTGAGCGAATCCCTCGCCTTCGCTGTCGACTGGCAGGCAGTGTCGACTGCCGAGGAGATGGCGCTCGCCGAGAGCCTCGCGGGGTGGCAGGAACGCCATCCCGACGTGCACGTGCAGCGGATCGTCGTCAAGGACCGCCCGGTTCGCAACCTACTCGCGAGATCTCAACAAGCGCAGCTCGTGGTCGTCGGCAGCCACGGGCGAGGTGGATTCGCGGGCATGACGCTCGGCTCGACCAGTCAGGCGCTGCTATACCTGGTGGAGTGCCCCATCATCGTGGTTCGCGGGCCCTGAGCCGAACTCACCCTCCGCAGCTCGCTGCCCGACGTGGTCAGGGATCACTATGGTGGGATCTCCAGATTCGTAGAGTCTCGGACGCGGCCTCGTCCACCGTGCGCATGGTGTCGATCGTTACCGCGTCGGTCCACGGATCGGCGTCCGTGGACATCCGGTCCGCGATGGCCGCCGTCGCATCAGAGAACCCAACCGTCCGATCGGCGATCCGCTGTGCGGACACCGTTGGTGGGCACGCGCAGCGGAACTGCACGAGCGTGCTGGCGGTGTTTTCCGCGAGCTCCCGCGCGCGGCGCCGTTCTTGAAGATCGGACCACGATGCGTCGACGACTACCGATTCGCCGTTGCGCAGGTGTTCCTCGGCTCGGCCGAGCATCGTGTCGTACACCGCCGAGATCGCTGCGGGGGAGTACAGGCCGCGCCGGTACGCTCCCGGCTCGCCGCGCAGCACGCCGGAACGTCGAAGCTCATCGCGGACCGAGTCGCTGCTGACGACCACCGCGCCGGCCGCCTCCGCGAGCCGGGTGGCCAGGGTGGACTTTCCCGTGCCGGGGAGACCACCGACGAGGCCCAGTCGGACCGCCCCGGCGCGCAGGTGCTCGAGGGTGAGCAAGGTGTGTCGGGTCGCCGACAATCCGGCATGTTCGACGCCTTGGGAATGTTGGATGCAGTCGACCTTCGCGCGAACCAGCGCGCGGTACGCGGTGTAGTGGTGGACCAGTGAGCGCGGCGCGGTGTCCCCGGCGAGGTCCCGATACCGTCCAACCATGTCCTGGGCCAGATCCGGCCTGCCCAGGAACTCGAGATCCATGGCCAGGAAGGCGACATCGTCGATACAGTCGACGAATCGCAGCCGGTCGTCGAAATCCAGGCAGTCGAGGATCCGAGGACCATCCGGAAGGCAGAAGATATCGTCCGCGATCAGGTCGCCGTGCCCGTCGACGATTCGATGTTCGGTGATGCGCCGATCGAACAGGCGTTGCCGGCCGCTCGTGTACCGGGCCGCGTGCTGGTCGATCTCGGCGAGGACCCGTTCCGGTGGGATCTGGTCGTGGAAGCCACGGATCTCTGCGATGTTTGCCCGCCACCGCGCGAGTACGGATGCGGCCGTCCCACACTCATCGATGACGCTGCCGCGTTCGGCTCGGGCGTGGAATGTGCAGAGCTGTTCGACGAGCCGCTGTAGATCCTTGTCCGCAAGTGTTCGAGTTGTCACCAGGTGGGACAGCCGTAAGCGGTCGGGAAGCCGGCGCATGACGAGAATCGGCTCGCGGCATTCGCCGTCCGGGGACGTCAGGTGCGCGATACCGAGGTAGACGTCCGGCGCGAGTCGCCGATTCAGACTCAGTTCGTTCCTGCATGCGGCGTCACGTCGTTCGACGGAGCGAAAGTCCAGGAATCCGGTGGCGATCGGTTTCTTCCCCTTGTAGCAGCGGTCGCCGATGAGGACGACGATGCCGGTGTGGGTCTCCCGGATGTCCGGCGCTTGGTGCTGATGCGCCGGTCGTGCGGCCTTCGAATCATCCATGAGCAAACGTTGCCGATGTCATCGCGACTCGCGGTACACCAGAATCGGACACTGGGCACTCAGCAGGAGTGACTGACTTGTCGAACCGAGGGCTGCACCCTCGACGAAGCCGCGCCCGCGACTACCGACGACGATCATCTGCGCATTCGCGCTCAACGCGGTCAGGGACTCGGCAGCGGTGTCCTGGACGACCAGGGTCTCGACGCGAATCCCGGGAAAGGTCGTGTGCCATCGTTCGACACGACCGCGAATCTCCTCGTCGAACTCTCGCTCGACCTCCAGCGCACGCCGCCGCCGGAGGTCGGGCATCAGATCCATCTGCGCGCGCACTGCCAGTACCTGTGTACTTCTGATCGAGGCCTCGTGCATCGCCGATCCGAGCAACGCATCGTCGATGTGATGTCCACCGAGTCCGGCGAGCACGGGCCCCGCCGATGGTGGCGCTGCGTCCGGGTCGGAGCCACGGACCACGACAACGGGGCACGCCGCGCCCGCAGCAAGGGCCGACGCGGTGGATCCCACCATCGCCCGGCGGATGAATCCCATTCCGACCGAACCGAGTACGAGCACGGTCGCGGATTCGGTCTGTGCGCGGAGGGTCGACACAAGCGGTCCGCGCACCATACGGGACTCGACCTTGACCGAACCGTCCACACGCATCGCAGCGGCCTCGGCGACGGCAAGTACACGCTCGGCGTATCTGCGTTCGAGTTCGTCCTTCGAGATCACGTAGACAAGGTGCAGTTCCACCCGCCGACTCACCGCCTCGACCGTGGCCCACTCTGCGGCCCTGACAGCCTGGTCCGAACCATCGATGCCGACGACAATCGGTTCGTCTCGATGTGGGTTGTACACCGTCTCGACTCCCATTCGATGTTTGAGGTCCGTGATGTTGAGCGCGCGCAGCTACGAAGGTTCAACCTCGTCCAGCACCGCCAGCCTGCGCCGGAACTCGTCCTCGTCCAGTTCGCCGCGCGCGAATTGCTGCAGCAAGATCTGACGCGCGGAGCTCATGGGTACGACGTAATGACGGTCCGGCGCGTTCCGGTTCTGGAATCTGATCACCGCCACGACAGCGAGGACCACGACCACCACGAGAATCGTGAACCATCCGATCATCAGCACAAACATCCAGCCATTCGAGGCGTGGTCGTCCCAGTGCATGACATGCCCTCCTCCGCGAGCCCCCTAGTCCGGTTCTCCGGGTGATCGCCCGGCCTCTGCCGCCCCGCAAAGACCACTGTTCCGCTGCCACGACGGCGGCGCTAGGGTCCTTGTTCCCTCCCTTCGGATGGGCCGACAAAGGGACCTTGTGCCCTGCAACGATTCGCGGGCGGCGGGAAGGCTGACGGGGAGATCGAGACGAGCAACTCGGTCAGTGAAGGAGCACGTCATGAGCGACAAGACCTGGATGATCGACGTGACGATCGACGAACGCGATCGTCGGACCCGCGCGAAGGCCACCCTGACGATCGATCAATCCAGACTCGTCGGCGTCGGGTTCGCGAGGCGAGATCCGGCCGACCCGGAGGTGCCGGTGATCGGCGACGAGCTCGCCACCGCGCGGGCTCTCCGTGACCTGGCGGACCAACTGGTTGCGACGACATCCAGGGACATCGAGAACGCCACGCATCAGCCCGTCCGGTTGGCCCGATGATCGTCGCGGCTCCGCGCGAGGCGCTCGGCCGGATCCGCGGCGAGTGAGAAATAGCACTCTTCCTCCTGAATGAAATGAAGCCTCAGAAGGGCGTGGAGACCGTACAGGCAGGAAAGCAGGTCGTCGGTTTGGTCCGCGCTCAGCGCGCCCGCGCTATCGGCGAGGACCAGGTGCTGCTGAAGGCGTTGGCATTGGCGTTCGATCTCGACATGCATGCGGCTCATGGGTGCGGTCGCCTCCGAGCTACCGAGCGGACGCGCCAATGCTGGGTACAGGTCGGCGTCTTCCGCGCGCTCGTGCGGCAGGAGGGTGCGGCGAAGGAAGTCGTCGGTGCGGCGCAGTGCCGCGTGTGCCGCACCGAGATCGCCCCCGGTGATCAGCTCCGCGGTCTCGCGCAGGATCGACAGTTCGTCGCGCATGAGGTCGTGCTCGGAACTGAACCGCACGAGCATGGCGTCGGTCCTGGGGTCGATGTCGACAGCCGGTCGTCCGCCGAGCGCTCGCATCGCGTTGAGGATGACGGCGACATCGATGAGCTCCTGAGTCAGCGCGCCCATGGCAGGTGCGAGCAGGCCGAACGCAGCGAATCCCATTGCAATACAGGACATCACCATCCCGCCGACGGCGCTTTGGGTCGCAATGCGGCGCGCCCGTCGTGCCGTGACCATGGCATCCGCCACCCGGTCCAGTCGATCTGCGGTGAGGACGACATCAGCTGCCTCGGTACTGGCGCTCGAACCCCGAGCGCCCATGGCTATCCCCACCGACGCGGCGGCGAGCGCTGGCGCGTCGTTCACGCCGTCGCCGACCATCACGGTGATGGCCGCGTCCGTCTCGCTGCGCACACGCGCAACCTTGTCTGAGGGTGATTGCTCGGCGTAGATCTCGTCGATCCCCAGAATCGTGCCGATCTCACGCGCAGGCTCGGGGCGGTCGCCGGTCAGCAGAACCACCCGACGCAGGCCTTGTGCGCGCAGTCGACGCAAGGTGCGAGGGGCATCACTTCGAATCGGGTCGTTCAACACGATCGCCCCACGGATCACACCATCGATCGAGACCCACGCCGCTGCCGTTCCGTCGAAGGCGAGCCGGTTCTGCAGGGTGACGACCCAGTGCGGGGGGTGAGCGAGGGGGACGAGGGCTCCGACCGTGACGCGGTGACCGTCGACGGTCGCGCTGACACCGGTACCCGGCTGCTCGACGACATCGACGGGAACCACCACGTCGAGCCCTCGAACTCGGGCCTCGCGCACGATGGCCTCGGCGAACACATGGGCCGAGAACTGGTCAGCGGAAGCCGCCGCCCGCAGGATCTCGTCTGCGGTCACGCCGGGTCCGGCCACGATCTCGCTCCCGGTCGGGCGTCCCATGGTCACCGTGCCGGTCTTGTCCAGCACCAGTGTTCGGGCCCGGCCGAGGTTCTCCAGGGCGCCGCCGTCGCGGATCACCACCCCGAGGCGAGCAGCACGTGAGAGCCCGGAGACGATCGCGACCGGAGCCGCGAGCAGGAGGGGGCACGGTGTCGCGACAACCAGCACTGCAACCGCTCGGGTCGCGGACCCGCTCGCCAGCCACGCGACAACCACGATGGCCGCGACGAACGGGAGGAACCACAGCGCAAACCGGTCCGCGAGGCGGACGATTTCGGCGTTCTCGGCACCCGCTTCCTGGGCCAGACGCACGATCCCGGCGTACGTACTGTCGGCTGCCGTCGCGGTGGCGACGATCTCGACCGGGCCGCCGGCATTGAGCACCCCGCTCCGAACATCCTCGCCGTGGCGTCGTTCGACGTGCATCGGTTCGCCGGTCAGTGCCGATTCGTCCAGGATGGCGACCGGGGTCGACAGCCAGCCATCGACCGGAATCAGCTCGCCTGGACCGATGGCCACACGATCGCCGACGACGACCTCTTCGAGCGGAACCCGGCGCACGTCACTTCCGGTGCGCAGCCGAGCGGTGCGCGGCGCCCGATCGACGAGTTCGCGAAGGTCCTTCGTCGCCCGCGTCGAGGCGGCTGTCTCCAGTGCCTGGCCGGACGCGAACATGACGCCGATGAGGGCACCCGCGAGGTACTCGCCCACGAGTGCTGTGCCCACCAGCGCCAGGACTGCGATGATGTCGACGCCGAGCCGGCCGCGTCGGATCCCCGCGATCACCGACCAGGCCGCGGGGACGAGTGCCGCCCCGGTCGCCGTGATCCAGCAGCCGTCGGCCAGGTCGCGGTGGCCCATCAGGGAACTCGCGATTCCCGCCACCAACCCGGCGGATGTGACAACGAACAGGGCGATGGTCAACCCGTAGCGGGACACCCGCTGCGGGAGGCTCGGCCTCGGCTCTGTCGGCATGCGGATGAGGTGTTGTCAGTGCATGCCGTCCATCGGCGGCATGGGTACGCCCATGTGGTGTAGCCACATCATGAACGCATGGCACATGGCCATCAGATCTTTCGGCATGTCCATCACTCCTCGACCGGATCCGACATCGCCAGCTGGGATCCTGATAACCCCAGTATTCGCCGGGCGACCGCCGTGGCACAGGGCCGAAGGTCATAGTCGACTCCTGGAGCGAGGCCTGTGACGGATCCATACTGGAGGCGTAAGTGCGCGCGGAACACCGCGGCGCACGCACCGCGACCGAATGAGTTGGTGGCAATGGCCGATGAGTCGCCGCTGTACATGAACCAGGCCGACCTGATGGCGTGGCGGATGGAGGCGGATCCGCCACTGCGCTCGACCATCGTCGCGCTGTTGGTACTCGACCGAAGTCCCGACTGGCGCCGCGTGGTGTCGATGATGGACAGGGCCACCGCTCTCGCGCCCCACTTCCGATGCAAGGTGGTCGAGGCGAAACTGGGTCCGGCTCCGCCGCGGTGGGTCGTCGACCCGGACTTCGACCTGTCCTGGCATCTGCGGAGATTCACCCTCACGGAGCCCGGGATGCAGTCGGTGCTGGATTTCGCCCAGACAGCAGGATCGACGGCCTTCGACAGGGAACGGCCGTTGTGGGAGTTGACGGTGTTGGACGGGCTGTCCGGCGGCCGTGCGGCGCTCGTGCTCAAGGTGCACCACGCACTCACCGATGGGGTCGGTGGGATGGCCATCACCCGCGAGATCGTGGATCTCACGCGCGAGGGGGAGCGCCCCCTCGCAACACCGCCCGTTCAGCGCGAACCAACGAACGGTGCGGTGCCGTCGTGGTACCGACTGTCCGCCGCCGCGCTGTCCAGACAGATCATTGCGCGGGCACCTGAACGCGCACGGTGGGTGGCAGGCAACCCGTACGGAACGGCGCGCGCGGTCGCCGCGAGTCTCATGTCGGTCGCCCGTTTCGTTCGACCGATAGCGACCACGCTGTCTCCCGTGATGACCGCCAGGTCCATACGCAGGCGCTTCGCGGTGCTCGAGGTGCCGATCGAGGACCTGTCCCAGGCGGCCTCCTCCGGTGGCGGATCGATCAACGACGCCTTCATCGTTGCGGTACTGCTCGCGATGCGGCACTACCACCGCCGGCACGGGGCCACGATCGACAGGCTGCGTGTCACGATTCCGATGAGCCTGCGGACGGAGCGGGATCCCTTGGAGGGCAACAAGATCACCCTGGCCCGCCTGACACTGCCCGCCGACACGG
Source organism: Rhodococcus sp. PvR099 (assembly GCF_017833315.1). Classification (NCBI taxonomy): domain Bacteria; kingdom Bacillati; phylum Actinomycetota; class Actinomycetes; order Mycobacteriales; family Nocardiaceae; genus Rhodococcus; species Rhodococcus sp. PvR099. Next base: position 1,161,771 of record NZ_JAFIBV010000001.1, read on the forward strand.
ACGACCCGGCAGTCCTGATCCGGCAAGTGCACGCGATCATCGGCAGGTGGCGCAGCGAACCGGCCATAGCCCTGTCGCCTGTCATCGCCGGTGTGCTGAACGTCCTGCCGCCGACACTGCTCGGGAAGATGCTCAGGCACGTCGATATCGTCGCATCGGATGTGGTCGGCTCTCCGGAACCGCTGTTCATCGCGGGATCCCGGGTCGATCGCTACTACGCGTTCAGCCCCACTCTCGGTGCGGCATTCAACGCGACGATGGTGTCCTACGGATCTCATTGCTGCGTGGGGCTCGACTCCGACGGCGCAGCGGTGCCGGATATCGATGCGCTACGGGAGTCGATGGCCGAGGGATTCCGCAAGGTCCTGGGACTACGAGAGCAGCCCGCCCTCGATCGTGTCGAGGACGCGGCCAGGTGATCGCCCCGGACCGTCCGAGGATCAGGAAAACGAAACGTCGTTGACGCCGGGAACCGTCTCGGCCAGCGCAGCGATGACACCGCACTCCGGGTCATCGCGCTCCGTGCCGTCGATGGTCACGCTGCCTCCCGCCACGTGGACCTCCCATCGCCGAGTGCCGCTGTAGACGTCGAGGCGGTGCTGGATCTCATGGGCGATGTGGGTGTCGTCCATCGTCAGGACGCCGATCAAGTCTCTGCGGGTCACGATGCCGATGATGTCCTTGTCGTGCACGATCGGGATGCCACGCAACCTCGATTTGAGCATGGCCGACGCCAGGTCACTGATGTCGGCCTCTGCGGTCATGGCAACGACGGGGCTGCTCATGGCATCTGCGGCGGTCGGGGCCTTGCCCGCCTCGTCGTCGTCGGCAGCCTTCGAATGCGACCAACGAAACTGCTCACGGAGGAGGTCACCTTCCGAGACGATCCCGGTCAGATGCTGGGAGTCGTCGACGACGGGGAGGACCGTGAAGCCCGTGGTCTCCATCGTGCGAAGGCAGTCGATGACCGACTCCGACCCTGTCACGGTGGTGACCGGGCTGCTCATGATGTGTCGCGCGCGCATGATTGCTCCTTTGGCTACGTTTCCAGCGTCCGCGTGGCCGGCCCGGGGGACTAGGGCCATACGTCCCAAGTCCGTCGATACACGATCATGTCGACCCTCCCGTGCCCGATCCGACGCGGTTGCGCCGTCGCCGGGTCCAGCGCCAGAACTCGTCGCACCCCCAGACCACGATGGGGAACGGGAGGAGCCACACGACCTGATCCCAGCTCGGGGTCACCGTGCCGAAAGCACGCTGGAGTGGTGCGACGAGGACCACCGCGGCCGCGAACAGGATTTCGAAGGCTATTCCCCAGAGCAGGAGACGGTTCGTCGTCACCCCGATCTGACGAAGGGAGGCACGCTCAGTTCGGGCCGCGAACGCGGTGCCGATCTGACACGAGACGATTCCCAGGAAGGTCATCGTCGTCGCGAGCTGCCAGGTGTGGTGCAGGGGCCCCGACGACACATCGGCCCCCATCGACCAACCACCCCGAACGAGGGTGGCGAAGAACGCGGCCAGCACGAGGGCCGCCGATACCCCACCCAGGAGCGCCCAGGACCGGAGCAGGAGCGTGGAATCGACGATACTGCGGCCGCGCGGGCGAGGAGCACGTTGCATGAGGTCCGGCTCCGGCGCTTCGCGCCCGAGCGCCAGGGCAGGCAAGGTCTCGGTGCCGAGGTCGATCGCGAGAATCTGCATCACGGTGAGCGGCAACGGGATCTGCCCACCCGACAGCGCGTAGAGGAGGATGGGGACCACCTCAGGGGTGGCGTGCGCGAAGATGTACACGATGAACTTACGGACGTTGTCGTAGACGCGCCGGCCCGCCTCGACCGCCGTGACGATGGTCGCGAAGTTGTCGTCGGTGAGGACCATGGTCGCGGCTTCCCGTGCCACGTCGGTGCCCGAGCGTCCCATCGCGATGCCGATGTCGGACCGGCGAAGGGCCGGTGCGTCGTTCACGCCGTCGCCGGTCATCGCGACAACATGGTCGGTGAACCGCAACGCATCGGTGATCCGCAGCTTGGCCTCGGGCGAGCTGCGGGCGAAGACCAATTCCTGATCCGTCGCCAGGAGCTGATCGAGCGCCGCCTCCGGCATGGCGTCGAGCTCGGTTCCGGTGATGACGCGAAGTCCGTCGCGTCCGATCCCGATGTCCTTGGCGATACGGGATGCGGTCAGACCGTGATCACCGGTGATGACGACGATCCTGATGCCCGCCGAGTGACATCGTGCGACCGCATCGGCGACCTCCGGCCGGGGCGGATCGACCATCGCCGCGATCCCGAGGAGGGTGAGGTCCCGTTCGACCGCGTCTCGCGTCAGCGTGGAACCGTCCGTGACGTCGAGCGTCCTGTCCGCGATCGCGAGCAGCCGAAGACCTTCACCAGACCATTCACGGATCAGATCGGCTATTCGGTCGCGCTCAGCGCCGCCCAACGTCAGATCATTGCCGTCCGGACCTGCCATGAATGCGCTTCGCGCCAGCACCTCCTCCGGAGCGCCCTTGGTGTAGACCTGCAAGGAGCCACCGAGATCGGCGACGATCGACATCCGTCGGAGCGACGGATCGAAGTAGAACCGCGCGGCAGGGGACCTGACCCCGACCGTGACATCGGGATCCACGACAAGCGCGGCGTGCAACAGCGCCGATTCCGTCGGATCGGCGTTCTCATCGAGGGTCCCATCGGTGCTCATCGCCACGGTGCAGCACCCCGCGAGCACCCGCGCCGCCCTGGCCGGCTGGGATCCCGCAGCGATGGTTGGAAGGGGTCCGGCGAAGTCGACGACCACGCCCGGGGTCCACATCTTGACGGTCCGCATCCTGTTCATCGTCAGCGTGCCGGTCTTGTCGGTACAGATGACGCTGGTGGATCCCAGTGTTTCGACGGCCGAGATCCGTTTGACCAGCGCGCCGCGCCTGGCCAGTTCGCTCACGCCGACGGCGAGCGCGAGCGTGATCGTGGGCAACAGCCCCTCCGGGACGTTGGCGACGAGCAATCCGATGGCAAAACTCGTCGAATCGTCCAGCGAGAGCCCCGCGAGCAGGGTTCCGAGCGGTATGAACGCGACTCCCATCGTGACCGCGACCGCGGCGATCAACCAGGCGACTCGTTTCACCTGATGCTCGAGCGGGCTCTCGGTTATCGACACCCGCTGCGAGAGCGCCGCGACCCGCCCGAGCTCGGTGTGCATCCCGGTCGCGAAGACCACGCCGTCGGCGTCGCCACCGACGACGGTTGTTCCGCTGAAGACGATGTCGGGTGCGGCGATGAGCGGTCCGACGGTGACATTCGCGTTCGCCATGATCAGGGTGGGCACCGATTCTCCGGTCATCGTCGACAGGTCGACCTCCACGCTGCCCGAGAGCAGGCGTGCGTCGGCGGACACCCGATCGCCTTCCCGAAGATGAATCACGTCGCCAGGCACGAGTTGCCGAGCTTCGATCGGTGTGGACCTGCCGTCTCGGATTGCGGCAGCATGCGCAGGCAGATAGGCGGCCAGCGCTTCCACTGCTCGCTCAGCGTGGCGCTCCTGAATAAAGGCGAACGCCGCGTTGATCACGATCACGAAAACGATGGCCAACGCGAGCTCCGGGGCGCCGTTGACTCCTGCCAGCGTCGCAGCCAGCCACAGGAGCAGGGCCAGCGGATGAGTGAACTGGCGCACGATCTGTCCCGGCCATTCTCGCCCGGCTCGCCTGACGAGTTCGTTCGGGCCGAATACCTGCATGCGGCGCGCCGCCTCACGTTCGGTTAGTCCGGCCGCGCCCGTGCGGAGATCACGAAAGAGCCTGTCGATCGACTCCTGCGGATTCACTGGCTGGTCCTGTACCGAAGCGGTCGGTGACACGGTCGCCTCCCTGGGTGCACTGTCGACCCGATATTCACATTGCCGAGTCGCACTGGATCAGGGGAAGGGACCTTGGACCCTGATCTGGTGGGGCGCGCGCGGTCCAGGCTTGGGGCATGCCCCGTCGCCCAGCGATCACCACCTCGGGCCTGTCCAAGTCCTACGGCCGGCAGCTGGCGCTGGTCGACGTGGATCTGAGCGTCGATGCGGGGGAGATCTTCGGGTATCTGGGGCCCAATGGCGCGGGGAAGTCGACGACGCTCCGAATCCTGATGGGCATGCTGCGCCCGACATCGGGATCGGCGACCGTGCTGGGGTTCGATTGCTGGTCGTCAGCACCTCGGGTGCACCGTCGGGTCGGTTACGTTCCGGGCGAGCTCGCGCTGTACGAGAAGATGACCGGTTCCGATCATGTCTCCTACTTCGGCCAGGTCGGGGCTCGCCGAGGAGGGTTTCGGGCGGCCGACATCGCCGAACGCCTGGATCTCGATCTGGGCAAACCCGTGCGGGTCATGTCGCGGGGAAACCGACAGAAGCTCGGGCTGGTGCTGGCACTGATGTCGTCTCCGGAGCTGCTCATACTCGATGAACCGACGACCGGTCTTGACCCGATCATGCAACGGGAGTTCGACGCGATACTGCGAGAGCACACCGCTGCCGGGGGAACGGTGCTGCTGTCATCACATCTACTCAGTGAGGTTCAGCAGGTCGCGGACCGAATCGGAATGCTCCGCGAAGGCCGGTTGATCGCAGTGGAAAAGCTCCACACGCTCCGCCAGAAGTCCCTGCACCACGTGGTTGTCGAGTTCGACCGTCCCGTGCGAGCGGACGCGTTCCGCGACGTCAAGGGTGTTCGCAACCTCGATGTGGACGGGGAAACCCTCAGGTGCGATGCACCGGAACAGGCGCTCAACGAATTGGTCCACCGTATCGCCCAGTTCACGGTGGTCGACCTCGAATGCGCCGAGGCCGACCTCGAGGAGACGTTCATGACCTACTACGGAACAGAGTCCAGCGATGTTTCGTAGCGTGATGACAAAGACGCTTCACGATCAACGCCGCGCGTTGCCCGCTTGGGCCATCGGCCTCGTACTGCTGGTCGGGATGTATGTGGCCATCTGGCCGAGTGTGCGCGGCGAACCGTCGATGAACGAGTTTCTCGACCAGATGCCGGAGACATTTCGTGCGCTCTTCGCGATGTCCGGCGCGGACATGTCCACACCGATCGGCTACGTGAAGATCGAGCTCCTGTCGTTCATGGTGCCACTACTGCTGTTGACGTATGCGATCGGAGCGGGCGCCGCGGCGATAGCGGGAGAGGAGGATCGAAGGACGCTTGATCTGCTGCTTTCCGCGCCCATCAGTCGGCGCCGCATCGTATTGGAGAAGGGCGCGGCCATGCTGATCGGCACGGCGCTCCTGGGAGCGGTCACCGGCGTTGCGTTGATGCTGCTAGGTTCGCTCGCGAACATGGACCTGCCCCAGAATGGGGTGGCCGCCGCGATGGTGCATGCGGTGCTCCTCGCGTTGGTCTTCGGCACACTGGCCTTGGCGTTGGGTGCGATCACCGGTCACCCAGCAGTCAGCAGGTCGGTGCCCGTTGCCGCAGCCGTCCTGGCGTACATCGTCAACGGTCTCGCGCCCATGGTGTCCTGGCTCGAGCCGTGGCAGCGCACCTCGCCCTTCTTCCAGTACGCCGGCCACGATCCGATCCAGCACGGGTTCTCCGCCGGATCCGCGGTCGTCGCGTCGGCGACGGTCGCGGTGTTGATCATCATCGCGATCGTCGGCTTCAATCGACGTGACGTTCGCGGATGACGAGTCCGGGACCCGTCGGGATCATTTCATCACAGTGACGCAATGACAAAGGGTAGGCCCCAAGGGAGCGAGAGGGGAGGCGCGGTCATGCCCGGCGCCGACTTCGCCGCGGGACCGATCAGTGTCAGTTCGGGGCGCCGGAACCATCGCCACCGCTGCGCGCACGGGGGCGAGCGACGAGCTCGGACTCGGCTTCCGATCCGGCCTGGAGCATCAATACACCGCCCATCAGCCAAGCCCATGCACCGAACATTGCGTCACAGTGACGCAATGGGCGACGTAGGACGGAAGCGGGAGCCCACGCGAGGAGGGAGTCGCAAGTGCCCGGAAGCAAGCCCGACGGGCGCGCGACGGACACCGGCATCACGGGCCACGCGGCTCGAGGGAACGCGCAAACCTGCAGCGGACCCGTCGCCGGAGTCTGCAGGCAATCGCCAACCGGCAAGGTGCGCTCTACATCCGAGCGCGCCGAGTAAGACGCCTGAAGGCGGCGGACGGAACAAACGAACAACCGGCCGCGCGTGCGGACGCGTTATCAACGCAGTTCAGCGCACAACCGATAATCGACATTATGTCATCTAAAGTGCATCCGGGCCGCCCCCACGAGCACGGATAGACCTCGGATCGACGCGAGCACATCGCACACACCGAACACCCATCGGACGGGATGGATCACCCGAAGACGGACCCCGGCACCGCCCCCGCGAGCACCTCCGCCGGAGCGACGGGTTCGTCGCACGCGTGCGGACGACGGCGTCCCGACGGACCGCCGTCCAGGCACCGACGCATCCGAATCGTCCGAACGGATCAATTCGCCGCCGCAGTCGGTCGCCCGGCGACCGAGACCTACCGCAGACCCCCACCGGCGGCACGGGCACACCGATCGTCGGTACCGCAACCGAGTTTCATGGATAATCACTGTTATCCATGAAACTCGGTGCAGTACAACAGAATACGTGATTTTCAAGTATCCCCGTCGGGATTTGCCAGAACCTGAACCCAGTCGACGCGGCGCCACCCGACCCGTCCCGGGTTCCCCGCCACTCAGACCGGGTGCCCCGAGGCCGACCTCGGGCCACGACTCCCCCCAGCGCACCACCCGGCCCACTCCTCCACCACCTCGTCGCCGCGGCCGAGCCGGCGGTCCTATTGACCGATCCCCCGCGACGGCGATCCGTCCGACACGCGCCAGTTGAACCACGCCGGTCGGGTGGGTGGACAGGAAATAGGTTGGACGGGATTCGTTTCAGGTTGATAGCGTCTACGAGACCGTGCATCACGCGAGGAGGTGAGACCCATGAACGCAGTAATCATGTGGGTGCTCCCACTCGTTTCACGGTTCGGCGATTGACGTAGGTGTCGCCGGGAGCGCCTCGACTACAAGGCAATCCCGAAAGGCAACACCATGCATTTCACCTCTGAGACACCGTCGAGCGGTGTCATCGAACGCAATTTCACTCTGAACGAGATCACCGGCGTGCTCTGGTCGCCCACATCCGGAACGGTTGGCGCACCGCTGCTGCTGTTGGGGCACTCCGGCGGCATGCACAAGAAGGCGCCGGGGCTGGTGGCCAGTGCACTCCACAGCGTGACCACCTATGGGTTCACCGTCGCCGCCATCGACGCGCCCGGGCACGGTGACCGGCCGCGAAACCCTCAGGATCAACGGTGGGTCGAGGCGATCCATCAGGCCAGGGCGGCGATCGAGCCGATCGCCCCTATCGTCATCGACTACAACATGTCGCTGGCGGAGCGTGCGGTGCCGGAATGGCAGACGACCCTGGACGCCCTGCAGGCTCTACCCGAAATCGGCGCCGAAGCGCCGATCGGCTACGGCGGGGTGAATCTGGGTGTCGTGACAGGGCTGATGTTGACCGCGGTCGAATCCCGGATCGCTGCCGTGAGCTTCGGCGGGGTTTACGTGCACGACGCTCTGATCGAGGCGGCGAGAAAGATCACCGTCCCGGTCGAGTACCGGATTCCGTGGGACGAGGACGAAATCGACCACACCTCCGCGGTGGCGTTGTTCGACGCCTTCGCCTCGAGCGAGAAGGCAATGCACGCCCACCCGGGCAGGCACAACCAGGTGCCCGAATACGAGCGCGACAGCTCGGCCCGGTTCTTCGCTCGCCACCTCGGCCGGGCCGCCGACACGGCTCCGGACTGACCTGACCGGTATCGGCGCCCGGCCCCGTGCCGGGCGCCGATACCGCTTATCGGACTACTTCTTGGCGGCGGGCGGCGCGTTCAGCAGCGTGATGAAGGGCTGGGCGTTGGCGGCGACGGCACCCAGTCCCCCGATCGCGGTACCCGCCAACGACGCGCCGGCTCCCACCAGCAGCGCGCCACCGATGCAGCCCGCGAGCGGGCCCGCACCGAACAGCATTGCCGCAGGCGCCGAGACCACGCCGGCTGCGACCGCGCCCAGGATGCAGCCGCCGACCAGACCGGTCGCGGCGCCGAGGAAGCCGCCGACGGCGCCCGTCATGGTGATGTTGTCCTTGACCCCCGCGACGGCGGCGGGCAGGTCGATGTCCTTGACCGGCAGGGCGACCGGGGTCGCCGCGGCCGGGCTGGTGTCCGCGGTCAGCGTCGCGGTGCGGCCGTCGATCGTCGCCGTGACCGGGTGCGCGATGCCGTCGACCGCGAGCGCCAGCGGCACCGACTCGACGATGGCGCCGCTCGAGTCCCGGACGATCAGGTGGTTGTTCTCCTTGGCCAGCGAACCCGCGGCCGTATCGAGGATCACCTGGTTGCCGCTGCGGGTGACGTTCCACCCCACGCCCGCCGTCGTGGCGGGCGTGGGATCCGCGTAGGCGGTACCGGCAATGATTCCCATCGACGCGATCGTCATGGCCGAGACGGCCGCAAGTTTGGTCATTTTCATGGTCGGTGAGATTCCTTCTCGTTCTGTCGCAGGGACCGATGGTCCCTGCGCTGCCGGACGAAGCCAGCCGATGGGTGACGCGTCGATCGACGCAGAGGGGCACGCTGAGCTGCTGCGACGGTGAAGACAGACAGCGGGTGGAGATGCGAATGACCCTAGAGACGGATTGTGTCCACCCCGTGGCGCACGGTGTCCACGCCCTTACGATTCGCGCACCTCGTCAGCTACTCGCGAGTCAGGAACGCGCAATCAGCACGTGACTCGGCCGAAACGCCGCGTGTACCGGGCCGTCGGGCACCGGACCTTCTTCGCGCGGCCGGAGGATCCTTCGACGACGACTCGGCCGACGGTCACGTCGACGAGAGGAACCCGCGGATGGCGGAGGTCAGCTCGCGCGGACTGTCCTCCGGGATCAGCGTGTAGCAGTCGGCGAGTTCGACCAGCTCCGCGCGGGGAAAGAGCTGGGCCAGGCGGCGGCCGTGCTCGACCGGCATCACCCGGTCCTCGGTCCCCCACACGACCAGCACCGGGCCCTGGTAGCCGGCGGACGCGGCGGCCCAGGTCCGGAGCGTGTCCCGGTCCGGCACGGAGGTCACGTACTTCCGAAGGTCGCGCCGCACCTGCGCGTTCTCCGTGGCCGGACGGAACCAGCCGTCCATCACCTCGGTCGGGACCGCGCGCTTGCTCATCCCTCCCCACGCTCTCGGCGATCGTCGCATCGCACGCAGGCGCATCGCCTGCATGGTCAGGAACAACCCGCCCGGGATCCGGGCGACTGCCGCGATGGGCCGGGCCGGCGGCGGCGGATAGTTCTCGAAGGCCTCGCTGGCGGTGATGATCATCCGGCCGATCCGCGAGGTGTCGCCGTTCGCGATCAGGACCTGAGCTCCGCCCCAGTCATTCTGCGCGAGCGTCACCTGCGTCAGCCCGAGCCGTTCGACGAACTCCCCGATCAGCACAGCGAGCGAGGAGAGCGACAGATCCGCATCCGGCTTCATCGGAATCCGGTGGCCGCCGAGCGGCCACGTCGGCAGGATGCACCGATAGTCGTCGCGCAGGTCGGCGACCACGTGCCGCCAGAGCGTCCCGTCCATGGTCAGCCCGTGCAGGAACACGATCACGGGCCCCGGCCCACCCGTGTCCTCGTACTCGATCGTCCCCACCGATAGTTCGACCGTCTCCACGACAACCCCCTGCCGGAACATTCGCACGGAACACTGCACCCGAGCCTAGGGCGTCGCGGCACGTCCGCGGCCGAGGCGCGGCCCTCCCCTTTTCTGTGCCAACGGACGGCAGCGTCGGTGGACGTGAGAAGACCGTGGGAGGTTCCCTCGGTTCGGCTCAGGAGCCGATAGGCCAGGCGTTATGTCATTATCACCAGGGATACCGCCGCGCGACGAATGACCGCAAGGCCCGATCGCCGATCGCCTCCCCTGGAATCGACACCCGGCTAACGCAGCCAACTCCCCCGCCGTACCACCTCGACGACTGATGCAAGAGCGGGCGCCGCAAAGAACGTCGACTCCCCCTCCACTGTCGACCGGGGGGATCGCGACCACGCCCTGGCGCCACCGCACTCCCCCGCGGCGAGGACGACTCACCGTCGCGGGCGGGCGGCCGCGGCAGGCCCTCCGCTCGACACGAGGAATCACGACCGCACACGCCCCGGACGCCGACGCAGGCCCCCCTTCTCCTTGCCGGCAGACGCGAGCGGGCACGAACAGGCGGCCGACTACGGCGAATGACCCCCGCTGCGGCACGAGTGCCGATATCCTCGGCGTTATGACATTATCAAGACCACCCGATCGCTCGGATCGACGCGCTCCCGTGTCGGCGGCGGCCGCTGCCGCCCAAAGGCCCCTGCCCCAACGTGTTTGACGGAAATCCCCGGACCCGCTCCCCTCGATGTCGGTGCCTGCCGCTAGCGTGCCCGCTCATGGTGACGGAGCGAGACCCCGATGACGAGAGCGTCCCGACGGGAGGTCGGGCACGGGATCGGCTGTCCCCCTGGTTCGAGGAGTTCCTGGTCCACCGCAGCACCGCCAAACCCTCACCGAACACCCTCAAGGCCTACCGTCAGGACTACACCCTCATCGCCGATGCCCTCTCGCGTGCCCGCGGGGTGACCGCCGCGGACCTCACCCTCGACGCGCTCGACAAGACGACAGTGCGGGCGGCCTTCGCCGACTACGCGCGGACCCACCAGGCGGCCTCGATCAGGCGATGCTGGTCCACCTGGAACATGCTGTGCGACTTCCTGTTCTCCGTCGACGCCATCGTCGCCAACCCGATGTCGGCGGTGCTGCGGCCGAAGGCACCCAAGACACTGCCGAAGGCGTTTCGTGCCGACTCGATCGAACGGCTCGTGGCAACGCTCCAATCGTCGGACGACAACGGCGCGCGCGCCTGGCCGGAACGCGACCTCGCGCTCATTCTCACGGGGCTGCTGACCGGGATGCGTTCCGCCGAACTCATCGCGGTCGATCTCGGAGACCTGCGCGACGCGATCGACGACGGGGACGGCCACGCCAAGGTGATCCACGTGCACGGTAAGGGGAACAAAGAGCGGGTCGTCACCGTCGAGCCGGCTGTGGTCGATGTACTCGGCGACTACCTCGTCAGCCGTTCCGAGCGATTCCCCGACACGGCGCGACGCAGGCCGCGGGCCGAGGTCTCCCCGTGGGAGCGGTTCACCGACGCCGACCCCATGTTCGTCGGTGGCGACGGCAGACGGATCACCAGGGGGACGCTGCAGTACCGCGTCGAACGCGCCTATCGCCGCGCGGGGATCAACGGTGACCGCGCCAAGGGCGCCCTCGTCCACCAGCTTCGGCATACCTTCGCCACCGCCATGGCGGACCAGAACGTCAGCATCTACACCTTGATGCGAATGCTCGGGCACGAGTCCATGAACACCACGCAGCGGTACACGGTGGGCGCGGGCGCCTCTGTCCGGGACGCCGCTGCCCTGAATCCGGCCTACCAACTCGTCTCGAGGGGCACGCCCCTCCCCCGCGCCGACGCGGCCGAAACGTACGGGAACGCCCTGCATACCGGGGTGATCGGTGCGGTGGACCGAGTATGAGCCGAGCGGCTGAACAAAATGAACGCAACGATATGGCCACCATCGGCCGGGCATAGCCTTCCAGGGATAGCGTCGATCACAGCACACCGCGAAACGAGATGACGTTCGATGACAACCTCTGTCAAGGAAAAGCCCGGAAACCTGCGGGTTGAATTGACCAGTTTCATCGGCAGGCGCCACGAGATAACCGAGGCACGGCGGCTGCAGTCCACCTCGCGGTTGGTCACGTTGACCGGCATCGGCGGGGTCGGCAAGACCAGATTGTCTTTGCGGGTAGCCGAGGATTCGCGGCGCGCGTTCGCCGACGGTGTGTGGTTCGTCGCGCTCGGCGACCTTCATGATCCTGCGTTGTTGCCCGAGACCATCGCCGCGGCGCTCGGGCTGCCGGATCGGCCCGGACGTTCGGTCTCTCGCCTGCTGATCGATCGCCTCTCCAGCAAACAGACGCTGTTGGTGCTGGACAACTGCGAACACGTGCTCTGCGCCGCTGCTGCGTTGGTACAGACACTGCTGCGAGCGTGTCCAGAGCTGCAGATCCTGGCGACGAGCCGCGAGGTCCTCGGGGTGGACGGCGAGCAGGTGATGCGGGTGCCGCCGTTGGCGGTGCCCAGCACCCATCAGGCCCCGCCGCTCGAGGCGATGGCCGATTGCGAGGCGGTGGCGTTGTTCGTCGCACGCGCCACGGCCTGCCTGCCGGACTTCGTGCTCACGGAGAGCAATTGCGCGGCGGTTGCGGGAATCTGCGGCAGGCTGGACGGGCTTCCGTTGGCGATCGAGCTGGCGGCCGTGCGGATCCGGGCGATGACCGCCGAACAGATCCTGCACCGCCTGACCGACCGGTACCAGTTGCTGACCGTCGGTTCCCGGGTCGCGCCGACCCGACAACAGACCCTACGGTCGTGCGTGGACTGGAGCTACGACCTGTGCACGGCGCGCGAGCAGCAGCTATGGGCCTGGCTGTCGGTTTTCGCCGGCGGTTTCGAGCTCGATGCGGCCGAGGGCGTCTGCCCCGAGGCGCTGGTTGCCAACGATTTCTTGGACGCGGTGTCGTCCCTGGTGGACAAGTCGATCCTGGCCCGTGAGCAGGTCGGTGAGGTCGTGCGCCTTGGCATGTCCGAGGCGATCCGCGACTACGGCCGCGAGAAGCTGCGCGAATCCGGCGACCTTCCGCTGGCGCAGCGGCGGCACCTCGCGTGGTACGAGCAGGTGGTGGAGCGCGCCGAGTCCGAGTGGATCGGCCCCCGCCAAACCGAATGGATCGCCAGACTCGATCGGGAACAGTCGAACCTGCGGGATGCTCTGGCGTTCGGTCTGACCGACGCGGTCGTCCGCATCGATCCAGATGTCACTGCACGCACCGCCAATGCCCTGTTCATGTTCTGGTCGTGCCGGGGCATGCTGGCGGAAGCAAGGCGATGGATGGGCCGCTGCCTCACCAGCTCCGACGCCATGAAGGCCGAGGAGCGCGTGGAGATGTTGTATTGCGACGGCGTGTTGGCAGGCATGCAGGGTCAACTCGGGGAGGCCTCGGCGCGGGCGGAACAGTGCTGCTCGCTTGCGGAGCAGCTGGGGAGCGCGGAGTCACTCGAGATCGGCAACTACGCGAGGGGATACCGGGCGCTGTTCAGCGGTGACCTCGCGGCGGCGGTAGAACCGCTCCAGACTGCAATCGCCAGCGCGGGCGCATCGTCCGCTACCGGGGCCGACCGAGGTCCGAGCGCGTCCCGGATCGGCCGACAACTGGGTGGCCTCCTCGGCCTGGCAATCGCGAGTGGACTGTCCGGGGATGAGGCGACAGCCAATGCGTGTCACGAGCAGGTGCTGGCGATCACCACCCCACGGGAGGAGTCCTTCTTCCGTGCGTACTCGTCATGGACCCTCGGACTGACGGCGCTCCGCACGGGAGACACCGGTCGCGCGTCAACCGTGACAGAGCTGGCGTTGCGGCTGATCCGGAAGGTCGATGACCCTGTCATGACGGGCTGGTGCCTGGAGTCACTGGCCTGGATCGCGACCCGCGAGGACGAGCCGACGCGTGCCGCGGTGCTGATGGGCGCCGCCGAGACGCTCTCGCGGACTGTCGGGAGCAGCTCAGCGACCCTCCCCTATCTCCTGGCCCACCATGAGGAGTGCGAACAGCTCGCCCGCGACGCGCTCGGTACCCGCGCTTACGGCGAGGCGTTTCGTACCGGTGCCGCCATGAGTCTCGACGAGGCTGTCGCGTATGCGCTCGGAGACCGCTGCGTCGCCCAGGCCCGGACGACGCCGGTCGCGCCCGTGCTGACCCCCCGCGAGACCGAGGTGGCGCACCTGGTCGCGGCGGGCCATTCGAACAAGGCGATCGCGTCCATGTTGGTGATCTCGCCCCGTACCGCCCAGGGCCACGTCGAACACGTGCTGTCCAAGCTCGGGTTCACCTCGCGCACACAGATCGCGGCCTGGATGGCCGAGAACCACCTCGATCGACAGGCTGATCCGAAGCCGGTGTAGTCACCGATCAGGACGGGGAGCGCACCCCTTCCGCCGACGTCATTCGACGACGAGTATCCCCTGCATCTCGGGGTGGTACGTGCAGTGGAACGGATAGGTGCCCGGGTTCATCGGTGCGTCGAAGGTCGCGGTGTTGTTCCCGTCGACGTCCTCGTCGAATTTCCCCGCCTCGTTCGAGGTCACCGAGTGCTCCACGTCATCCTGGTTCACCAGGGAGATCTCGGCCCCCGCCCGGACCGTCGTCGGGACCTCGAACTTGAAGTCCCTGATGGTGACGACCATGGATTCGGCCGGCGTGCCGGGTGCGGTCATCGTTCCTGTTCCGGGGCCATAAGAATTGGTCAACGGCGCTTCAGGAGTCGTGGGCGTGCCGTCGTCCGAGCCGCACGCCGGTACCGCGGCGATCGCGAAGCCGGCGAGTGCCACACCGATCCGCCGACCCCATCGGCTCGGTCTCTTTGCGTGCCGGCCGCTGGATGCATGTGTGAACATCTGTCCTCCCGAGGTCGCTTCTTGATTACCGCACCGGAGCGCCGCCGAAACGTTTGAGAACTCGATCCGTTTCGACCGCGTGCCTACCGGGCATCCCCTGACCGACAGGGCACTCGATCGGGAGGAGAGCATGGCCGAGGACGTCGGGAAGCGGGACGTCGAGAAGCGCTGGGGCGATCGCGACACGCTCCGCGGCGCCGCCGTGTACACGCTCGCCGTCGTCGGGTTTGCGCTGACCGTGATGGCCGTCTCCCTGGCCTGGGGCTTGTCGAACCGCGACGAGTGCGCGGAGGCCTCGACCGCGGTGTGTTCGAACCCGGAACGCTACATTCTGGCGCTCGGACCGACTGTCATCCTCCTGCTCGGCGGCCTGGGCGCCTTCGTGCGCACCTATCGCCTGTGGCGGGAGGGTGGGACATGGCCCGTCTGGCACGGCGCCGGCTGGGTCCTGTTCATTGCGATGCTCGTCTACCTCGGCATGTCCGCGAACGTTCTCGCCACGGGATAGATCGTCGGTCACACCGGCAGTCGCTGCCCACGGAACAGGAGGAACCATGAATTCCGTCAAGCTCGCCGGAAAGCGGGTGGCCGTACTCGCCACCGACGGCGTCGAAGAGGTCGAGCTGGTCGAGCCGCGACGCGCGCTCGAGGACGCAGGGGCGGAGGTGAGATTGCTGTCTCTCGACACCGGCGAGATCCAGGCGATGAAGGGCGACGTGCACGAGGCGGGGCGATACCCGGTCGACGAGCGCGTGGCGGCGGCAACGGTCGCCGAATACGACGGACTGGTCCTGCCCGGAGGGACCACCAATCCCGATCATCTGCGTCAGGATCGCGCGGCGGTCGACTTCGTTCGCGACTTCATCTCGGCAGGCAAGCCCGTCGGCGCGATCTGCCACGGCCCGTGGACCCTCGTCGAGGCGGACTCGGTGCGCGGCCGGACCCTGACCGCTTACCCCAGCATCCGGACCGACATCGCGAATGCGGGCGGCACCGTCGTCGATCGAGAGGTCGTGGTCGACCGCAACCTGGTCTCGAGCCGCAACCCGGGCGATCTTCCGGCCTTCTGCGAAGCCCTCGTCGATGTGATCGCGGCAGGCAGTGCGTGACCACGGGCGGGTCGATCATGGCCGCGCAGTGGCCGGTATCTCTAGCCTTGGCTCATACCGGGCGGCCTCCGGTATGCCGGATGGCGCACCTTCGCCCGCACGATCACCACGATC
Source organism: Rhodococcus sp. PvR099 (assembly GCF_017833315.1). NCBI lineage: Bacteria > Bacillati > Actinomycetota > Actinomycetes > Mycobacteriales > Nocardiaceae > Rhodococcus > Rhodococcus sp. PvR099. Next base: position 1,177,624 of record NZ_JAFIBV010000001.1, read on the forward strand.
CCGCCACTCGCGAACAGCAATAACAGCAGTTCCAGTATGTTTGCGTTCATCTCGCCCGGTTCCTCACCGAGGGGCCCGTCGATCGCGTCGCGTGCTCGGTCGAGCATGGCCGCGAACAAATGGGCCACCATTGTCGAGGTCACGCCGGGCCCGAGGATGGACCACTTCCTCCTCCGCCGTCTCGTGGATCGCAAGCAATCGACGAAGCGCGAAGAACGCCTCACCGCGAGCCTTCCCAGACAGGGCGAGAACGTCGTTGAACAGCGCCTTGATCTGTTCGTGCTGACCGACCAAGAACTGGATCACGTCATCGGTCGATCGAATGGGTGTGGGGGTCTTCGGATCCCGCCTTCCGGGTTGCGTGTTCGGTTCACCGCCCCTTGCTACCCGTCCGCACGCGGCGTGAAACGCCACGCCTCTCCGTCCGGATGCCTCCGAAGAAGGTCCGCTTCTCGTTGATCGCCACTGCCCTGGAAATGGGTCCATACTCAGAGGGTGAGCGAAGTCGCGCCCGAGGCGCAGCCTGAGTTCAGCGCGACGACGCCCGTCGGCGGCGAGTCGGGCATGCTCGTCGGCAGTTTTCGCTTTCGGGTCGCGGACGACGCGTGGGAATGGTCGGACGCAGTTGCCAGAATGCACGGGTACGCGCCCGGGTCGGTCGTGCCGACCACCGAGCTACTGCTCTCGCACAAGCACCCCGACGACAAGGCACATGTCGCCGCGATCCTCGACAACGTCCGGGCCCACGGCGCGCCCTTCAGCAGCAGGCACCGGATCATCGACACGGAGGGCGAGACCCATCGCGTGGTGGTCGTCGGCGACCGACTGCTCGACAACGATGACAACGTGATCGGGACGTTCGGCTTCTACATCGACGTCACCGACGCGTTCGAATCCGACATCCAGGAATCGATCGATGACGCGGTCGCGGAGATCGCCTCGTCACGAGCCGCGATCGAGCAGGCGAAGGGCGCGTTGATGCTCGCATACGGGATCTCCGCTGACCGCGCCTTCGAGGTTCTGACCTGGCGTTCGCAAGAGTCGAACGTCAAACTGCGCGACGTGGCCCGTCAGTTGCTCCGCGACATCTCCAGCCTGATCGCGACACCGCAGGGATTCCGCGAGGATTTCAACCACATCCTGTTGACGATGTCGATCCGAGCCGACGGGCAACGTCCGGGCGGATAAGGCCTCGTTCTGCGTTTGATCGCGGTATGCACGGGCACTCAAGGGACAGGGCCTGTGGCCGCCCGGGTAGTCGCAGGAACCGAGGGATCGGCGGTTCAGAATCCCGAGCCGCCGATTCCGCCCGTTCGACGGCGGTGATGCCGGCTCCGAACAGCTCATGGCGGAAGCGATTGGCGCCGAACACGCATCGGAGTTCAGCCACCCAACTGACGCAGCGGGCCCGACAGCTCGTCGGCGAAGAAGTCGAAGAAGCCGTCCGGATCGGGTCCCGCGTTGATCAGCACCAGCCGATCGAAGCCGGCATCGACGTACTTCCGCGCCACCGCCAGATGGTCGTCAACCCTTGGACCGCAACCGAACACGGCGCGCATGTCGTCGTCGGTCACATACGCCGAGGCGGCCTCGAAACCCGCGGGGTTGGGCAACTCAGCCTGCACCTTCCAGCCCAGCACTCCGAACCGGAACTTCTCGCGGGCCGACTCGGCGGCCGCGGAGTCGTCGGCCGCCCATGACAGCGGTACCTCGGCATAGGTGGGCCCCTTGCCGCCTGCCCCCCGGTAGCGCTCGACGATCTCGGGCCGCGGCTCGGTGGCGAACAACGCGTCCCCCAGCTCGGCCGCCACCGTCGCGGCGGAACGTCCGCCTGCGGCGACCGCGATCGGCGGCAGCTCTCGGGGCAGATCGAACACCCTCGCGTCCTCGAGCGTCAGGTGCTTGCCCTCGTACGACCGATAGCCGCCCGACCACAGCAACCGAATGATCTCGAGCGACTCGCGGAGCATCTCGTGCCGCCGCGTGACCGCAGGCCACCCCCTACCGACGACGTGTTCGTTCAGACGCTCCCCTGAACCGACACCGAGGGTGAACCGGCCTTCGCTCAGGAGGGCGGTGGTGGCCGCGGCCTGCGCGATCAGCGCGGGGTGATATCGGAGGAACGGACAGGTGACACCGGTCGCGAGGCCCACCGTCTTGGTTCGCGCGGCGACGGCAGCCAAGACGGACCAGACGAAGCCGGAGTGGCCGTGATTGTCCAGCCACGGATGGAAATGGTCGCTTGCCTCGACGAAGTCGAAGCCCACCGCCTCGGCGTGGACGGCTTGGCGGACAAGCTCCGTCGGCGAGTACCCCTCCGCGAAGAGTTTGTATCCGATCTGCACTGCACGCCTCCGATTCACTCATCGGGTCCGGTTTCCGGCACCCACTCGGCGGGTATCACCGGGGCATGACCAGAATCAGCGGCGCTTCGGATCCGGGCGAGCCGGAACCGGGTGACCCCGTTCCACAGCCACCGATCCCGACTCCGCCCGTCCCCACCCCGCCCCTCCCAGGGCCGGCACCCGACCCCGCGCCGCCGGGGCCACAGCCGCCGCAACCGGGACCGGTGCCGGGACCATCCCCCGAGCCCGTGCCGCCCGCACCACCGCCGCCGGCGCCGCGATGACCACGGGCCCGAGGGGCTGCGATCAGCCGACCGCCTGCCAAGCCCCGAGGGAAGCGGTATCGACAGGACGCGATCGACCATCATGCTGCAGCGCGAGCGCGCTCTCGACCGAAGCGAAGCAGCGGAATCGGTTGTCCAGCTCGGCAACCCGGAGGGTGTGGTCGACCGCGCGCGACCCGGTGATCACTGAGAATTCCACCCCGTCGGCCCGGGCTCGCCACTGTGCGTCGGCCAGCACCTCCGCACCCCTGATGCTCAGGAACGTGACCTGCGACAGGTCCACCACGAGCCTGTCAGCTGCCTCGTCGATCCCGGCATTGATCTGTTCCCGCACGGCTGGCAGCGTGGCTGCATCGACATCTCCACTGATCGGGACGACAACCGTCGATGTTCTTCTCGGCGGAGATTCCACCGGGCGCGACACTCGATCCGTTCCCTTGAACTGGTGACGTTGAAGCACGACACCCTCCTCATCATCGCAATTGACAGTGCGGAGTGAAGCGGTGGTGTTGCGATCGTTCATCAGGCATTCGAGTGGATTTTCGGGAGCTGCGACGATTGCTCGACCTACCGCCGGCTGTTGGCTCAACCTGTCTCTTTCTTACCAGATCGATCTGAGCGAGGCCATACCTTCGTTTCGGCGATGAGGAAGGTGGGTAGTCTGCGTTCAGCGAACGCAACATCCCACGTGGGGGAACGAGGCCGTATGTCACGGGCGCACGCCGAAGAGTTCGGAGAGCAGACCGGATCGGAATTGGAGCTCCGGTTGCCGGCCGACGCCGACCAACTTTTCCTGGTTCGCGCGATGGTCACGGCCATCGCGACACAAAATGACTTCGATCTCGACACCATCGCCGATCTGAGACTCGCCGTCGACGAGGCCGCCACCCGATTGGTGCGGGCGGCGCTACCGGAGGCACTGCTCCGGTGTCGGGTTCAGGTCCACGACCGAGAATTCGTGTTCTCCGGATCGACATCGGCCGGCTCCGACGAAGCGGTGGGTGGATTGGACCAGGGGTTCGGGTGGCATGTGCTGCGAACCCTCACCGACGAGGTCTCCGCACACCACGCACCCGACCCCGAAGATGGATCCCGGTTGATCCTCACGATCGACTTCACTCGCCGTGCGGAGGGCACGCCCGGGTGAGCCGGCACTCAGGCCCTGATTCTGACGAGTACTCGGATGTCAATGTCCGGTTCGAGGTACTCGCGGCGATGACGCCCGACGATCCGGCACGAGCAACCGTTCGAGCCGAGATCGTGGAGCGCTGCCTGCCGTTGGCAGAGCACATAGCCCGCCGGTTCACGGGCCGCGGCGAACCGCACGAGGATCTCGTCCAGGTCGCCCGAGTGGGTTTGGTCAACGCCGTCAACAGATTCGACCCCGAACGTGGCACGGAGTTCGTGTCCTTCGCCGTTCCGACCGTCATGGGCGAGGTGCGTCGCCATTTCCGCGACGCGGGCTGGGCGCTGCGTGTTCCGCGCCGCACCAAGGAACTCCATGTGGCCATCGGAAAGGTGACCGGGGTTCTCAGTCAACAATTGGGCCGGTCCCCGACGCCGACAGAGATCGCGTCGGAGCTCGGCGTGAGTCGCGCCGACGTCAACGAGGCACTGCTGGCGGGCAATGCGTACCAGACGACGTCGGTGGACGCCCCCGGTACGGAGCGCCCCGGCGCGCCGCCACTTGCCGAGTCCGTCGGAAACCTCGACTCCGCCTTCGACACGATCGACAATCGTGAAGCTCTCCGGCCGCTGGTCGCAGCGCTGCCCGAGCGTGAACGCACGGTTCTGATGCTGCGGTTCTTCGGCAACCTCACCCAGACGCAGATTGCCGAGCAGGTCGGGGTCTCCCAGATGCACGTGTCGCGGATACTGGCGCGGACTCTTGCCTCGCTCCGGGCGGCGATGGACGAATCGGGCTGACGTCTCGGTTTCGGCGGGCCTCGGGCTGGGTACCAGTGTGGGGCAGAGCCCGGGCAGATCATTGCTCGCCGGCCCGGCTCCCACAGGCGGGACCAGGAAGGAGAAGTCGATGCCGCGAAAGGGATCAGACCCCCACCTCAAGGATCAAGACCTGTACGAGAAACTCCGCAAGGAGGGCGATTCGAAGGAAAAGGCGGCACGGATCTCGAATGCCGCCGCGACCGAAGGTCGTTCATCCGTAGGGAAGACCGGGGGCGAGGCCGAGTCGTACAAAGACCGCACGGTGCCCGAACTGAAAGAACGGGCGAAAGAACTCGGACTCAGCGGCTACTCGAAGTTGAACAAGAAGGAACTCATCAACTCTCTGCGCAATCACTGAGCCAAGACCACAAGGAGGCACCCCATGGGAGCGACCGACAAGGCCAAGAACAAGGCTGAAGAGCTCGCAGGCAAGGCGAAGGAGAAGGTCGGCCAGGCGACCGGCGATCGTGAAACCGAGGCCCGCGGTCAGAAGGATCAGACCAAGGGCAACCTCAAGCAGGCCGGCGAAAAGGTCAAGGACGCCTTCAAGGACTGATCGGCCGAAGTCGACGCCTCCCGGATGGCACCGCCGCTGTACAGACGGACAACCCGGGAGGCGTCGACGTAGGTTTCGCTGCTTCACGGCGGGGTATTGCTCTGACAGGTCGCAACCGCGCGAAGTCGGAGGTCCGTGATGCGCTTGATCACTCTCGTCGTGCTGATCTGGCTCGTGGTCGGGGCCATCGCGGCAGGCCAGCGCGGCTACTACACGAATACCCCGGAGAACTGCGCCGGCGTCGGCACCATCGCGGTCACGGTACTGGCCGGGCCGCTGAACTACGCCGGCGTGAATCCGAAGGTCACCGATTGCAATGTGCCCCAGCCGAGTCCGTAGGCAACGTCGGTAGCGTCAATACCAGTACTTCCGACCCCCGACGGCCCGGCCGGTCGCACCGAGCAGGGCCAAAATCAATCCGACGACCACCAGGACGATGCCGATCGTCCACAAGATGGAGATGCCGGTCAGGAAGCCGATGAGAAGCAAGATCAATCCGAGCACGATCATGGCATGAACCCCGCTTCGTAGTGGTGGTCGAGAATGACGAAGGCGGCATACCCACTGTCGGTCACTCCGAAACAGCGCGTGCCGACGCAGTCGCACCGATCACACCGGAGCTCCGCGATCCAATCTGCGCAGCCCGGAACCCCGGCGTCGCCCCTCCGGCCTGGCCGACACGAACATCGCGCCGAGGCGGGCCTTGATCTCCTCAGTGGTCATGGAACCGCCGGCTCCGGTTGCCCCGGTCGCGGTCGACGCCGGTGTGTTCATCGCGTTCATGCCGAGCTCTCTGTGGTCGATTCGGATGAATCCGAGTTCCGGATTCGCTACTCCTCAATGCTGGGCCGCGCGGCACCGACGCCGCCATCACCCCAGGGCGAGGAATTGCCCACCCTGGGGTGATGGCGGCGTCAGGGGGGCGGCTGACGCCGTTCGCCGAGGTCTGCTGACCGGGAATGACGGCTTGACAATAAGGTAAGGCGTACCTAATACTCACGGCCGGGCACAGTGCCTACACGTGAGGAGTCAGCGTCATGATCGACCGTCTCATCGAAGAGGCATACGCGCGCGGTGTGGTCCGCGCGGTGACGCCGACCCCGGCGGGCGACGACGAGTACCTTCTCGACCGTGCGAGCGATCCAATGCGCCGGGAGGCGGCCGTCGCGGTGCGGGTCCGGGCGGACGGGCGGTTCGCCCTTGCGACCGACAATGGCGGAGCACTGACCATCGGACAGGTGGCGGCGCTGTGCGGGCTCACCGGCCGCCCGGCCGACCGGACTCAGCCGTCCCCGTCCAGGCAGGCCAGGTAACCGCCCGCCTCGAAGTCGGCGCGCGCGCAGTAGGTCGCCCGCGGGTAGTACTCCCCCATGGTCGTCGCAGGGTCGGAGTTCGCCGCCTGGGACGCCTGCACCGACTGGGGGTAGAAGGCCGGGCTGGGCAGCATGTGCCGCAGGAACAGCACCTTCTTCGGAACCTCGGTGGAACCCCAGGGCAGAACCGTCACCGTGGGGTCTGACGCGGCGGCCGCGGGCACGTCCTCCGGCACCGCCACCACATAGGTGTAGTAGCCGCGCGCATCGAGGTTGGTCTGGAAGTCGGCCGCGCAGGCGACCACGGGATACGGCGACACCTGGTCGTTCTGACACATGGACCAGTACCGCACCTGCTGCCCCGGCTCGGTCACCGGCACGCCCTCCCGGGTGTCCGGGAAGGTCGGCGCCCGTCCCCGCACGACGACGATCCGGCCCGGCTGATAGGTCAGTCCGGCGCCGATGTACTTGTTGTCGCCGTTGGGGAACAGCCCGGAGGTGCTGGCCGGGTTCACGAAGGTCGCCTCGGGCACGTTCCCGGGGAACGCGCCCGATGCCGCGCCCGCGATCAGTCGGTCGAAGGTCGCCTCCATCGCCTGCCCCATCGGTCCGTTGGTGGCGTCCGCCGGGTCGAATGCCGCCGGGCAGGTCGAGATCGGGATCGTGGTGGCGCCGTTGTTCAGCACCAGGGCGACCGCGGGCAGCGGCACCCCTCCCGGCGGCGAGGCCACGTCGTCGGGGACGTACACCCGGATGATCAGGAAGCCCATCGGCACGGTCTGGCTCGCGGCTCCGGCGGGCAGCGCCCGGATCTGGTTGAGCGCGTGGTCCGCCTCGCCGGGCACCACGGTGGCGTGCCAACGCCCCGCCGACTCCGGCGACCCGGCCGGCGAGGGATCCACGAACGGGTTCCCGCTGCCTCGATCCGGGACGATCTGGTCGTCGCGCAGGGTGTCGACCGTGTTCAGGTCGGTGCCGTAGGTGTTGAGCGAGAAGTAGCGCGCAGCGGGATAGTCCCCGCTCAGCTCGATCCGGTCGTCGCCCCCCAACGCGTACGGCAGCACCCAGTAGGTCGCGTTGGCGTCCGGGAACGCGACATTGAGAACGGTCTCGTTCGACATGAAGCGCCACGCGCACGCGGGCGACTCCGGGCCGGCAGGGGCGGCGCGGGCGGCCATCGCGGGCGCTCCGAATGCCGCGGCCAGCACCGCACACGCCAGCACGAGCAGGACCCGCATCGCGGGTGTCGAATGACGCGCCGAATCGGGCATACCGACTCCGTTTCGTTCCGTCTGCTCACGCTACCGCCCGATCCCGCCTCGGGCGGGTGTTCCGGCGCAGGTCAGAACGTCACAGGCGTGTGTACTGCTCGGTGTCCTGGTCGAACTCGGCCAGCAACTCGGCACTGAGGGTCGGCCGCGTGTCGGCGATGGCCGCGAGATAGTCGTCGGTGTTCGCCGGCTCGCCGCGGCGGTGGAGAATCTCCCGCTCGAAGGCGGTCTGCGCGCCCTTCCGCGCCGCGAACTCGATGTCGGCGGGCGTGAACAGCTCGCTGGAATTCACGATCAGGTTCACGTCGACCGCACCGTGTGCGGCACCGAGGTACCGCTCCCACACCGCACGACGGGCGGGCGCATCCGGCGGGCCGACCGGGATCACGTAGTCGAATCGACCGGGCCGCAGGAACGCAGAGTCCAGCGAGTGCACCGAGTTCGTCGCACAGACCATCAGTCGCCGGTCGCGTTCCCGAAACAACGGGATCAGCTTGAGCAGTTCATTGGTGACCCCATGCGCGGCATTGGCCGCCGACCCGGTGCGGGCGGCCGCGATCTCCTCGACCTCGTCGATGAACAGCACCACCTCCTCGAGCTCGGCCAGTTCGGAGAAGACATCCCGTAACGAGGCGGCCAACCCACCGTCCACCGCCGCGGCCAGGCGAGAGGGGAACAGTTCGACGAACGGCCAGCCCAGTCTCGATGCCACCGCCTTCGCGAAGCTGGTCTTGCCGGTACCGGGCGGGCCGAACAGGATCACCGCCTTGGGGGGCTGGACGCCATACCGTTCGGCGACGTCCGGCTCCGCCAGCGGCAAGACGACCCGGCGCTCGATGGCTTCCTTCACCCGCTCCATTCCGGCCATCGCCTGCCACAACCCAGTGGGCAGTATGCGACCACCCAACTCGGCGAGCAACGCCCGATCCGGGCCGAGCGGCTCGAGCATTTCGTAGTAGACGAGACCGTCCCGACGGGTGTAGCCGGAGTTCTCGAACGCCGCCGAACCGGTGGCACCCTCGGTCAACACCGCACAGATCCGCTGAACCCCGGAGGAACGCAGGCGTTGTTCCAGATTCGCCAGCAGCGCGCTACCGATTCCGCGTCCTCGCCATCTCGATCCCAGTGCCACCAGGAGCACCCAGGCCCGCTCGCCCTGTGTCTGTGCCACCGCCATCCCGACCAGTTCGTCCCCGACCGCGGCCACCACGGCGGGCTGACCAGCCCGGGCCGCAGCCATCACCTCGGCGACCGCGAACACCGGCTCCTCCGACCCCGGCGCACGGCTCTGATCCAGGATCTGGATGGCTTGATCGAGATCCCCGTCATGGAAGTCACGCAGCCGCCACACCGGCATGCTCACACACCGCCGCCCGCCGAGCCGGGCCCGAGGCTCATGCGATCAAGTACACACCCGTAGACCGCTCCGCGTCTGCACCTGGGTCCTCCGGATGCTGCGGATACTGCGCCGATGCCCCTTGCGGGTCCGGAGCGCGAGGAGAAAGATCCGATGAAGGCCGGTCGTCACCCAGCACCCCGGACCCGGGGTGAACCGTCTGCGATGTGGAGTCGGGTATGACAACCCACTTACAGCCAGCACACCGGGCGGAAGGCCGTATCGAACGGCGTCGGATCGTGGTTCGCGGAATCGTCCAGGGGGTGGGGTTTCGGCCCTTCGTCGCCAGGCTGGCGGCGGACCTGGCGATCGGCGGCCACTGCGGCAACGACGATGCCAGTGTGTTCATCGAGGCGGAGGGCCCCGCCGCCGCCCTCGCGGAGTTCGAGCGCCGGATACGGGCCGAGGCGCCACCGATCGCCGTGATCGTCGACCTCGCCGCGGAAGCCCTTGCCCCGCAGGGCGAGAGATCCTTCCGCATCGCCGAGAGCAGGCACGTGCCCGGCGCGCGGACGCTGATCTCCCCGGACGTCGCGACCTGCGAGGACTGCCTACGCGAGTTGCGGGACCCCGCCGACCGCCGCTACCGGCATCCCTTCATCAACTGCACCAACTGCGGGCCGCGCCTGACCGTGATCACCGACCTGCCCTACGACCGTCCTGCGACGACGCTGGCCCCGTTCGCGATGTGCCCACGCTGCCTGCGCGAGTACGGGACCGTGGAGGATCGGCGCTACCACGCCCAGCCGATCAGCTGCCACGCCTGCGGCCCGCGGATCTTCCTGGAGCGCGACGGCATCCGGACCGTCGGGGACGACGAGGTGCTCGGTGGCGTCCAGCGGGCGCTGAACGACGGCCTGATCGTCGCGATCAAGGGGCTCGGCGGCTTCCACCTGGTGTGCGACGCGACCCAGCCGGGCGCGGTGCGGCGTCTGCGGATCCGAAAGCGCCGCCCCGCCAAGCCGTTCGCGGTGATGGCCGCGGACACGGCGACGGCCGAGCGGATCGTCGAGGTGTCCGACGCCGAGCAGCGCCTGCTGGGCCACCCCGCGCGGCCGATCGTGCTGCTGCGAACCCGGGGAACCGGCCCCGTCGCGGACGAAGTGGCGCCCGGCCTGGACGAACTCGGAGTGATGCTGCCCTACACCCCGCTGCACCACCTGCTCTTCTCGCCGGCTCCCGGGTCGCCACCGGATGAGCACCCCCGTGTCCTGGTGATGACCTCCGGGAACACCAGCGGCGAGCCGCTCTGCTTCGACAACGACGACGCCCGCGCGCGGCTCGCCGGGATCGCCGACCTCTTCCTGATGCACGATCGCGACATCGCCGTGCCCTGCGAGGATTCGGTCCTGGCGGTATCCGAGGACCGGGAGGTCCCGATCCGCCGGTCGCGAGGGTATGCGCCGCTCCCGATCCTGCTGCCCTCCCCGGGTCCGGTGGTGCTGGCGGTGGGGGCCGAGGTGAAGAACACCTTCTGCCTGACCCGCCAGGATCTCGCATTCTGCTCGGCACATCTCGGCGACATGGGCACACTCGAAAGCCGGCGCGCGTTCGAGACCTCGGTGCGCCAGCTCACCACCATGCACCGGGCCGCGCCCGCGCTGATCGTCGCGGACGATCACCCGGGCTACTCGACCAGGCAGTGGGCGGCGCGGTACGCCGGCGCGAACGAGATCGAACTGCGCACGGTGCAGCACCACCACGCGCACGTCGCCTCCCTGCTCGCCGAGCACGGCCGCCTCGACTCGAGGGTCCTCGGCGTCGCCTTCGACGGCACCGGATACGGGTGCGACGCGACCGTGTGGGGCGGCGAGCTCCTGTTGGTCGGCCCGGACATCCTGACCACCGAGCGGTCGGGCCACCTGCAGTCGTTCTGGCTGCCCGGCGGCGATGCCGCGGTCCGCAACCCCGCCCGCGTCGCGCTGTCGCTGCTGCACGAGGCCGGGATCCGCGAGATCGACGACCTGCCCTGCACCCGAGCGCTCGCGGCCGCGGAACGCCTCCTCGTCGCCTCTCAACTGGCCTCCGGGGCGGGCGCCGTCCGCACGACCAGCGTCGGGCGCCTGTTCGACGGCGTCTCCTCGCTGCTGGGCGTCTGCCACCGGGTGAGCTACGAGGCGCAGGCCGCCATCGAACTGGAGGCCCTCGCGCGACAGGCCGACAGACCGGCACCGCTGACGATGGCGATCGACGGCGGGCAGCTGCGACTCGATGCGCTGTTGACCGGTCTCGTCGCGGGCCTGCGGCGGGGCGAGTCCGCGGCCTCGCTGGCGCTGGGATTCCACCACGCGCTCGCGACCGCGACCGCGGCGCTGGCCCTGCGGATCGCCGACCGGACCGGCACCGGAACCGTCGGGCTCACGGGAGGCGTCTTCCAGAACCGGCTCCTGCTGAGCCTGCTGCGAACGCGATTGCAGGGCAACGGTGTCGAGGTCCTCACCCACCAGCGGGTGCCCGCGAACGACGGCGGGCTCTCGCTCGGCCAGGCGGTCCTCGGCCTGGCGTTCCTCGAGCGCGCCGCCCACCGGCGCGGTACCAGAACCGACCAATCGGAGATCGGAGCACGGCGATGACCACGACGGCGCATTCGGACGCCCCCCTGATCGACGACGATCTCTCCGCGGATCTCGCGTCCGCGGCGCTGTCGCTCGCCAGGAGGTTCAACGCGGGCGCCACGCTGTGGGTCATCTCGCCGCAGTGGGAGCCGCACGCCCATCACGTCGCGGTCGAGTTCGTGCACCCGGTGATCATGGGCAAGCGGGCACTGCCGTCCGTCGCGCTGGTCGAACCGGACCCGGTCGCGCAGTGCCGCGTCGCCACCCGGCCCGGCGACGTGATCATCGCGGTGGCCTCCGCCGACCAGCCCCAGGTGCGCGACGCGATGCGGCGCGCACCCGCGTGGGGCGCCGACACTATCTGGATCGGCTCCGGCCCGCGCCCGCCGGCGGGCAGCGCCGATCACACGCTGTGGGTGGCCTCCGACGATCCGATGATCCCGGCGACCGGCAGGTTCGTGCTGATGTACCACCTGCTGTGGGAGCTGACCCACGTCTGTTTCGAACATCCCGGCCTGCTGACCCCGGACGAGGACGCGTGCGCCGACGACGGGTGCGTCACCTGCAGCGACGAGGGCAGGCTCGCCGAGGTGGTGTTGCCTCCGGCCACCGCGCTGGACACCGCGCTGGTCCGCACCGGCTCCGGCGAGGAGTCCGTCGACGTCACCGTGCTCGGCGAGGTCGAGGCGAACGACCTGATCCTCGTGCACGGCGGCGCGGCGATCACCCGCATCGACAACGCCGAGGTGTCGCGATGAGCGAGCAGGAGAGCACCAACTTCCTCTATCCCTTCATCGACGCGGAGGAGAACGACGCCGACGCGTTGCTGACCGACCTGGCCGCGTCGGCGCGCAGCAAGGCCGCCGAGAGCGCACGGCTGCAGCGGGTCTCGCTCGAGGAATGGGGCGACGGGATCACCTCGGCGGGCGCCCGGATGGCCGAGCGCTTCCGCGCGGGCGCGCGGCTGTACACCTTCGGGAACGGCGGCAGTTCCACCGACGCGGCCACCCTGGCCTCGCTGTTCAGCCGGCCCGCCCGCGGTCGGCCGGTCGCGGCCTGGTCGCTGGCGGCCGACCAGGCGGTGGTCACGGCGCTGGGAAACGACGTGGGCTTCGAGCTGATCTTCTCGCGCCAGATCATCGCCCACGCCAAGCCGGTCGACATCGCCATCGCGCTGTCCACCTCCGGCAACTCCGACGATCTGATGACGGCGTTGGCCGAGGCCCGCACGCGCGGGCTGCTGACCGTCGGGTTCGCCGGCCACGACGGCGGCCGGATGTCGACCAGCGACGACCTGGACTTCTGCTTCACCATCCGGTCCCAGAGCATCCATCGCATCCAGGAGAGCCACGCGCTGGTCGGATACCAGCTCTGGTCTGCGGTGCAGGACAACCTCGCGAAACCCGCACCGGGGCCGCGAGAGACGACAGGCGGTCCCAGATGAGCAGCTCACAGGTCGGCGACCGACCCTCGACCGCGGCCGAACGCGAGGGCCGGGTACTCGACCGCATCGACGAGTTCCGCAAACGCCGTCCGCGCCTGCTCGAATCGGTGGTGACGCTCGCCCACGGTGCGGGCGGCAAATCCTCGGCGGCCCTTGTCGATTCCGTCTTCGTCGAGGCGTTCCGCAACCCGGAGCTCGAGCAGCTCGGCGACGCCGCGGTGCTGCCGCTCCCGTCGGGCGAGCGGCTCGCGTTCTCGACCGATTCGTATGTGGTGCAACCGCTGCGGTTCCCCGGCGGGTCCATCGGGAACCTGGCCGTGCACGGCACCGTCAACGACCTCGCGGTCTCGGGTGCCCGCCCGCAATGGCTCTCGGCCGCATTCGTCATCGAGGAGGGCTTCGAAATCTCCGCGCTGCGTGAGATCGTCGCCGACATGCGCGATTCCGGCCAGGCGGCCGGTATCGAGATCGTCACCGGGGACACCAAGGTGGTCGGCAAGGGCGCGGCGGATGGGATGTACATCTGCACGGCGGGCGTCGGCGTCATCCCCGCGGGCCGGGTGCTGTCCGCGGACCGGGTGCAGCCCGGTGACCGCGTCCTGGTGTCGGGCACCATCGGCGAGCACGGCATGGCGGTGATGCTCGCCCGCGGCGAGCTCGCCATCGAGGCCGACATCGACTCGGACACAGCGCCGGTGAACTCGCTCGTCGAGGCGCTGCTCGAGGCCGCACCGTCGACCCGGTGGATGCGCGACGCCACCCGCGGCGGGGTCGGCACGGTCTGCAACGAGCTCGCGCAGGTCTCCGGTCTCGCGGTGATCATCGACGAGCAGTCGCTCCCCGTCCAGCCGCAGGTGCTCGGCGCGTGCGACATGTTGGGGATCGACCCGCTCTACGTGGCCAACGAGGGCAAGTTCATCGCGATCGTGCCGCGCGCCGAGTCGGACGCCGCGGTCGACGCGCTGCGTGCGCAGCCCGGCGGCGCGCAGGCGGCCGTCATCGGTGAGGTGATGGCCGAGCCGCAGGGCATCGTGGCGCTGCGGACCGCGTTCGGGGGCAGCCGGATCGTCGACATGCTCGTCGGCGACCCGCTGCCGCGAATCTGTTGAGCAACAGGAACTCCTGAAAGGAGGACGGCTATGTGCTTGGGCATACCGGGGCAGGTGGTTGACATCGTCGACGCCCAGCAGCACCTGGCCAAGGTCGACGTCAACGGGATCCGTCGGGTCATCAGCGTCCGCCTACTCGCCGATGAGGGCCTGGTCGTGGGCGACTGGGTCCTGGTGCACGTCGGGTTCGCGATGTCGAAGATCGACGAGGCCGAGGCGCAGGTGACGCTGGACCAGGTCCAGAAGATGGGCGCCGACTACACCAACGAGATCGACGCGTACAACTCGTCCGAAATCGCCTGATCTCGGGCATCTTCCGTCAGCGAGGAACACACGATGAAATTCGTAGACGAATTCCGTGATCCGGCCGCAGCCCGCGCGCTCGTGAGGTCCATCACCGACCTCGCGGGCACCGACGAGTTCAAATTCATGGAGGTGTGCGGCGGCCACACCCACACTATCTACCGCCACGGCATCGAACACCTGCTGCCGCCGACCGTGGAACTGGTGCACGGCCCCGGTTGTCCGGTGTGCGTCATCCCGATGGGCCGGGTCGACGACGCCATGTCGCTCGCGGAGCAGCCAGGCGTCATCTTCACGACCTTCGGCGACATGATGCGGGTGCCCGGTTCGCGGGGCAACCTGATCGAGGCGAAGGCCAGGGGCGCCGACGTCCGATTCGTGTACTCGCCGCTCGACGCGCTCAAGATCGCCGTGGACAACCCCGATCGGGAGGTGGTGTTCTTCGCGGTGGGCTTCGAGACCACCGCACCGTCCACCGCGGTGACGCTGGTGCGTGCCCGACAACTCGGGGTCAAGAACTTCACCGTGTTCTGCAACCACGTCACGATCGTCCCGCCGATCAAGGCGATCCTCGAATCCCCCGACCTGCGGCTCGACGGCTTCCTCGGCCCCGGTCACGTGTCGACCGTCGTCGGCACCAGGCCGTACCGCTTCGTGCCGGAGGTGTACGGCAAACCGATGGTGGTGGCCGGGTTCGAACCGCTGGACATCCTGGCCTCCGTGCACATGCTGTTGCAGCAGCACCGGGACGGCCGGTGCGAGGTGGAGAACCAGTACACCCGCGTGGTCAAGACCGAGGGCAACACCCAGGCGCTGAAGCTGATGGCCGAGACCTTCGAGCTGCGACCGCATTTCGAATGGCGCGGACTCGGTTTCATCTCGCAGAGCGCACTGAAGGTGCACCACGACTACTCCGAGTTCGATGCCGAGGAGAAATTCTCGATGCCGGGGGTGCGGGTCGCCGATCCGAAGGCGTGCCAGTGCGGCGAGGTGCTCAAGGGCGTCATCAAGCCGTGGGAGTGCAAGGTGTTCGGGACCGCGTGCACGCCGGAGACGCCGATCGGGACCTGCATGGTCTCACCCGAGGGCGCCTGCGCGGCGTACTACAACTTCGGCCGACTGCACCGCGAGACTGCGATGCTGGTCGGCAAGAACACCACGGAGGCTTGAGTGCCGAGCCCGCCCGGTCACCGACTGTTCGCGCAGTATGCCTACGCCCCCAACACGCTCGGCTACTGCGGCCCAGCGGACGCGCGCGCCCTCGAGGCCGTCGCGTGCGGTGACGGGATGGGCACCGACGGGCCCATCGCGGACGTGCCGTCGCTGGCCGCCAGGTTCAGCGGTGCCTGGCCGTACCAACAGGTCATCGCCGAGATGACCGGGCGCACCGACCCGTTGGACGCGTCGGTGGTGCGCGCCTATTGGACCGGCAACGAGCTGACCGACGAGATCGACCGCGAAGGCTTCGGCCGGGAGCTGCTTTCCCGGCTGGCGCCCCAGGCCGGGCACTACTGGAAGCACCTCACAGAGGACCTGCTCGCCGAGGCGGCGCCGACCCACGGCTTCCACGTCTTCGGCGTCTATCCGTGGTCCCGGTTGCTCGGCTCCGGTGTGCCGCAGCCCCTCCAGGTGCTCGACTCCTGCCGGATCACCTGCGGGACGGTGATCGAGGTGCGCGCCGAGTACGTGGTGGTGCGTGCGCGACCGCTCACCTACGACGGCGCGCTCCACCTCGGCGACGAACAGGATCGGCCGGTGCGCCATCGGGCGGCCGGCGGCTCGTTCGTCCCCGATCTCCGCAGGGGCGACACGGTGGCCGTGCACTGGGACTTCGTGTGCGACAGGCTGACCCCGGAGGACACCGACCGCCTGCAGCACTGGACCGGGTGGCAGCTCGCACAGACCAATCGCCGTCTCGAACGGACCGAGGCCGCGGGCTGAGCGATCAGAACCTACCGACCGATCTCGCCAACGTCAGTTCCACAGGTGGGATAGGTCGACAACTCGTGTAGGAGATCAACGCCGACCCCGACTCAGAGGTGGTGCCAACGGGCGGGCTGTCCAGTTCGCGGGCCACGGTGCAGCCGTGAACGCCGTCCGTGCGTGGCGATTCTGGGTCCCGCTGCCCTTGACTCTGAACGATGTGCGCAGCCAGTAGTAGTTGTCGCCAACGTCAACGTCGAGAGAACCGTCGACGACAGAGAGCACCAACATGTCCAGGTACTTGAGCAGGCCGGCGGACCCGCTGTCGCACCCATCGCATGCACAGTCGGGAAGCGTGTCCAACCGCACCGCGGGGTCGCCCGCGGCGATCGTGATGTTGAAGGGATGATCGCTGTCCATGGGTGTGTGCGTCGTCAACACCAGCGGAACCGCGCCGGCGGCGGCCGGCTCGAGGACGGTGTCGGCCCCGCCGGGCTCCATGGGAGGAAGCGCCCAGTCCACATGCGATGCTTCGCGCGCCCAGCCGCGGTCGAGGAGAACCTGAGTCCATGCCTGTGCTCTGGCCACCACGATCCGGTACTTCTCGGGGTTGCTGGAACGCTCGTACGCCTCTTCTCCCGGGCTGGGGCCGTCCTTATAGGGGTTCGGCCACCCGGGTGTCTGCGCGCCGGTGACCGCGAAGGCTGCGTCGACGTCGTCGAGCAGCTCGCGCATCTCTCGCGAGAGCAACGGCTCTTCCCCGCCCCAGCCGGTTTCGCGCGCGCGGAGAATGTTGTCGTCGTACTCTTCCCACCACGACTGCGCCGCGTCTGTCACCACCACAGGGACGTTACCTATCGCTCGGCGGGCGGGCTGGATCAGGCTTCGCGAGCGAGCGTGGAGCAGAAGCCGAGCATGACGACGCCTGCGGCGGCGTCGATCGTCCGTCGAACCGTGCGGCGTTCGAACTGCTGGCGTAGTGAACCCACGAACGCGACGACGAGCAAGCACCAGAGGGTTCCGATGAGTGGCAGGGTCCAGGCGTGCAACAGCCAGACCCACCAGGGCGCGTCCGGCTGCACGAACTGTGGCAGCAGCGACAGATAGAAGACGAAGATCTTCGGGTTGGTGGCGTTGCAGAGGAATCCCTGCCGGTATCCGGTCCATGGGGCAGGTCCGGTTTCGCCCGCGGTGGCGGCGTCATGCCCTCGGACCGCGCTGAGCAGCATCGAGCACCCGATCCAGGCGAGGTAGGCGATTCCGAGCCACTTGATCGCGAGGAAGATCGGGTGCACACCGATGATCACGCTCGCGATGCCGAACGAGACGAGCAGGCCTTGGACAGCCGCGGCGGAGCTGACCCCGAAGGTGGTGGCCATCCCAAACCTGCGCCCGCCGGACGCGCTGTTGCGGACGATCAGCGCAAAGTCCGCGCCCGGCGTCAGCACCAGCACGACGGCGACCGTGAGGAACACCCACGAATAGGTCACGCTGGCACCCTAGCCAACGCCCACACATGGAACCCGGGGTTCAGCCTGCATCTCGACACTCTGCGATCAGCGCAGCGTGGCGTTGTAGACCGCGAGGTGCGAGCGCACCAGTTCCAGGCCCGAAGCGTCGTCGAGCGGAATCGGGTCCCGCACCACGCACATCAGATCGGCCAGCGCGACGGGCGGGTCCGTGTCCGCGCGGATGGTCATGACCACCGAGAACCGGTCCTCGTCGTTGCGGGCGCGGTACTTGATGCCGTGCACCTGCGAACCGTTCAGCACCGCCGCGGCCCACTGCTGGGTCCGCGGATAGTCGACGGGATCGCATTTCGTCAGCCACAGGTCCTGGCCGATGGCGGCCAGGTGGCGGCCGTGCAGGAGCGCGACCGGGAACTCGGTGGTCACCTGCACCTGCGACAGCACCCGCCCGTCAAGCTTCTTCCTGCGCAGGATCCTGGGCACGTTGTCGTCGAGCGGGAGTGAGCGGCAGTAGGTCTCGGCGATGCAGACGGAGATGTCGTCGCCGAAGTAGCTGTAGTGGAACGAGCCGTCCGGGGAGTCGAACCTGCCGCCGTGGACGGGATGGGCCGGGGTCTGGTTCAGGGACAGCACGTGTCGATCCGGGGCGCCGGAATGGATGCGCCACAGCTTCGTTCCGGCAGGGATCGACGCCACCTCTGCGGTCACCGCGGGTGGGGGTACCCGGTTAGGCAATGTCGTCCTCTACCTCGGCCCGGACCAGGGCGGCGACCTGCTCGAGGTCTCCCGCTTCGAGCAGGTCCACGGGCGAGGTGCGGCCTGTGGCGGCGGGATTGGGCGAGAGCCACCAGGACGCCACGCCCCACGGGTCGTTCTCGGCGCCAAGCGCGACGTTGCTCCGGCGGATCAGCTCGATCGCGTCCTCGGGCAGCGAGAACTGGAACTCCGGGTAGCGGTATCGCCTGCCCTGCTTGAGGCCGATGATCTGTCCGGCCCGCTTGCGCAGTGCGTCGCTCGGGTTGGCCCAGGTCTTGCGATATTTGACGGCAACCTCTCCCGCGGAGAGGTGCGGGAACGACAGGATGTACTCGACGGCGTCGCGCATCACCGTCTTCTCGTCGAGGATGTTGCCCGGATCGATGAGGTCGAGGATCGGATCGTCGCCGTCGACCTGGCCGGCCAGCAGCAGGTGGGAGACCCGACCCGCGACCAGGCTCAGGGTGGGACGGCTGGCCAGTTCGGATCGGATGAGCTCGATGAGGTCGTGGTCGCTGACCGAATCGCCGACTGCGGTCAGGCGGCGTGGGTGGTCGCGGTGACGCTCCGGGACGCCGCGGGCGCGTGCTGCACTGTTCGACATGTCTGCCTCCGGGGACGCCTGGCGGATCTATCTAGATAGCTAGTATAGATCCTCCTGGGTCCGCCCGCGACCCTCACATCGACTGTTCGTCCGGTTCCCGAGGCCGCCCCATCAACTCGAGACCGGCGAGGGCACTCTGCGCACCCGCCGCATCCGTCTTCTCGACGGCGAACCCCATGTGGATGATGATCCAGTCCCCTGGCTCGAACACGTCGTCCGGCAGCATCCCCACGTTGATCTTTCGGTGCTCGCCCGCGACGTCGACCAGCGCCAACTGGTCGCCGTAGCCGTCGAGCATGCGCACCACCTGCCCCGGGATCCCCAAGCACATCCGCTCAGCCCTCCTCTCCCGCATCCGCGGCGGCCGCGGGCACCCACCTCGGCGGATCCTCGACCAGTTCGAGCACTGCCGCGACCGCGTCGTCCACGACCGCGGCCACCTCCGGCGACAACCCGATGCCGTCCGCGACGCACCGCGCCTCGCAGCCCACCACGACCGTCCGGGGCGCGGTGCCGCCGAGCGCGTCCAGGCTCGCGAAGACCGACGCCGGGTCCATGCCGTGGGCATCGAGCCCACCGCCCCCGCCGCCGCGCTCCGGATCGACCTCGAAGACCCGGATGGCGCCCGGCGCGCCACGATCCGGCAGCGCGTCCACCAGGACGAGGGCATCCCAGCCGTCCAGCAGGTCGTAGGCCAGGTGAACGCCCCGAATGCCGTAGTCCACCAGCCGGACCCCGTCCGGGATCGGCCGCGGCTCACTCGCGTGCCCGCGCTCGGCCAGCCGTCTCAGCACCTCGGGGCCGAACCCGTCATCACCGAGAAAGATGTTCCCGATACCGGCGACCAGCACCCGCCGTTGGTCGTTCACCGATCTCTCCGCGCGCCGCCGTCGTCACATGTGACGCATGCGTAGGTAGCGCCTGATGTCGGGAACCGAACGCACGCCGACGATCACACCGGCTGCGACCAGCGCCACCACGAGCACCGTCGCGATCTGCCCCACTGTTTCCATCGCTAGTTCTCCTCTCTGCCCGGTTCATCGCCACCGAGCGGTTCCAGCTCGTCCGGGGCGAAGTAGAGATAACGCCCGTACCAGTCGTGCAGGTCCGCGGCGGGATCGTCGTCGATGACCACGCCGACGTGGGTGTTGCCGTCGACATCGGCGTGCACCGACGCGACCCTTGCCGTCCTGCCGTCGGAGAAGAGGTCCTGCGCGTCGGCACGGCGAGACGGGTGCAGCCGCACCGCGCTGCCCTTGGCCACACGGACACCGTTCACCGACACCGCGTCCACATCCGGCCGCACACTCGCGTCGGCCTCGGGATCCCACCAGGGAACCCCCTCGGGCACTTCGGGTATCAGTCCCGGATCGAGCCGCGGGTCGCGGAAAGTGCCGTGCAGCCGCTGCATCGCCTCGGGCGTCATCGCATCGCAGCGGTCGACGATCTGCGCGGCCAGCGGATCGGTGGCGCGCGCCTGCGCCTTCTCCTCGTCGGTCATCGCCATCACCCTCAAAGTGAGGATCTCGTCGATCTCGGTGGAGTCGAAGAGCGCGCCGTCGCTCTGCGCGGCGACCTCCGGGTAGTCGTACAGGATGATCGGCGAGATCAACACCATGTCCGTCTCTCCGCGCGTGCCCGCCAGCACCGGGAAGCACCGGTGGTGGACGGCCCGGGCCACGGGGCCGGCCGCCGCATCCGGCGGTTCGAGCAGGGAGACGAACGACCCATCGCGGACGGTCACGATCGCGTGCGCACCGATCAACGACCTCGCGACGGCGAGATCCTTGTCGATCGTCTCCGGCCCGGTGTTTCGCACCTCGACCAACAGCCGGGTGAAGCCGTCGTCCTCCGCGGCGCCGAGAGTCACCGTTGCGGCGATCGGCAACCGGGACCGGACGATCCGTCCCGCGGTGGATCCGTCCGGCGCGAGCAGCTCCTCGGTGTCCGTGCCGCCCGCCACGTCGATCGGAAAGCCCCTGGCCACCGCGAGTTCCGACAACGCCACCGCCGGGAGTTCGATCTCCCGCTCGACGGCCTCGTCCCAACTGAGCCACGACCGCGCCCCCACCACCAGTTCGTCCACCGCGCGGTATCCGCCCGCGCCCGACGCCTCCTGCACGCTGCGGGCCTGCAGCTGCAGGAAGCGAAGCGTCACCGTGACCTGTGCCGCGCGTTCCCCCTCCGGCGCGCCGCGCGCCAGCACGCACTGCGCGGACAGCGACGGCTCCTCGCCGACGCCTGCCGACGATGCCCCTGGTGGACCGAGCACACCGAACTGCCAGCGCGACTGGTTCTTTCGCGAGCTCGCCCGGTACGGATAGAGCAGGTAGCCCTCGTAGAGCACCGCGTCGGCGACGGCGCGGACTCGGGTTCCGACATCGGTGGTGGTCACCGGGCCTGCTCCCGCGTCTGCGCGAGCAGTTCCGTGACGGCCTCGTCGAGGCCGACCAGGCCCCGCGTGGACTTGTATTCGGCCAGCGCCTCGAGGGTCTCCCGGCCGAGCCGCACCCAGCCGGTGTTCGGGAAGTGCATCCGGATCAGGTCCCGCCACACCGAGACCGGGAGGTCGTAGCGATCCTCACGATCCCACGGGATCTGCTGGACCCCGAACCCCCCTGCACCCTTGGTGAACACCGTGCCGCTGAACAGGAACACCAGCGGGACGGTCCCCTCCTCCAGGGCGTGCAGGTACTTCGACGCCGCCACCTCGAAGTCGTAGGTGCACGGCATCGGCAGGGTCGCCTCGCAGGTCTCGGCGAAACCCTGCACCAGCGCGGCGCACTGCAGCCACACGAATGAGTGTTGCGTCGATGACCACCGCTCCCGACCGCCGAAGAGGTCAACCAGCCCCGCGGCCTCGGCGTCGGTGTACCGCCGTCGGTGCGGCTCGATGCGCACCTGGCAGCGCAGCGCGATGGCGTGTACGGGCGCGGCGGCGCTCACCGCCACTCGAGCGGAGAGGATCGGGGCCGCCGCATAGGGCTCCGGGGCGACGTCGAGGACGGCGAACGACACCTCACTCACGGCGCCTCACCGCCGCCGAACTCCCGGCCGGCACCGCCGGCGTGAGACCGACCGGCCCGGGCCGCGATCCCCGCGAAGAAGTCGTCGATGTACCCGCGCGCCTCCTGGCCGCCGTCGAAGCCGCGCCACAGCGTGCGCAGCCGACCAACGAACTCGTAGCACGCGTCGATCGGCACCAGGAAGCACTCCGCCTCGCCGCGCCCCTCCTCCGGCATCCGGATCAACACCGCCTCGACGTCGTCGGCCGCCGTGTCCAGCTCCGGATTCGCCGCGCGCACGACGTTCCACGCGTCGAGCGGCAGTTCCGACTCGGTGGCCCCCGCGGGACCGGGATAGAACGCGACCATCCGGCCGAGGACCGAGTTCCGGAAGAAGAAGGCCAATCCCACCGGGATCTCGAGTTCGTCCCATCGGCCCTGGCCGAGCTCGAACCCGGGGAACGAGAGATAGCGATCCGGGACGGCGCGGTACCGCAGCTCGGCGCCCTGGTCGGTGAACAGCAGGTAGCAGCCGCGGCAGACGCACATCAACGCCCGCCCCTCCACGTTGACCACATGCTGATGGCGATCGCCGATCGCCTCCGCGCACATCTCACAGCGCTCGCCCGGCTGCGGAGCCGGGCGGGTCGCCGTGATGCGTTTGAGCACCGAGAAGGGAGTGCTCATCCGCTCACCCCCACCGGTACCGCGACCGAGCGCACGCCGTCCCGGACCAGCACCGGCAGCGGCTCGAGGTGCACGTCGCCGTCGTCGAGCCCGGCACCCGCGTGCACCACGTCGAAATGGGCGCGGCAGGTCGGACACCGCAGGACGGCGTCGCCCGCCGCGTGGCCGGCGCGACGCGCCAGGACGGCGCCCGCCAGCGAGTGCGTACACGACGGGCAGCGGTCTCGGTAGGCCAGCAGGTCGTCGCCGATGCGGCAGACCAGGATGGGCAGACCCCCGACCACGAACCCGCCCACCTCGCCGGGCGCGAGCTGCTCCAGTTCCGGCGCGGGGCACCACGTTCCGGCGGGACCCGGCGGGGCGTGCACGTGCGAGAACAGCGACTCGGCGGCGATCAGCCCTGGCTCGGAGCCGGGCTGAGCGGCGACCACCTCGATCGAGGCGATCTCCGGCGCCGCAGCGAGCACCGCGCCCTCCACGGCCAGTTCCAGCGTCACCGACGAGGACGGGCAGCTCCTGCAGCTGCCGGTCAACTCCAGGCGCACCACCCCGCCACCATCGGCGGGCCCGCCTTCACCCGGGAACTCGATGCCCATCAGCTCCACGTCCCCGCCGTGCGAGCCGAGATAGGGCCGCACGCTGTCGAGCGCCGCACACACCCGGGTCGGCACGTCGTGCGGGTGCAGACCGTGCACCAGCAGCAGGCTCGCCACCAGGTCGTCGTCGGCGAGCCACTCGGCCCCGTCCTCCACGTGCTCGCCGAGGATCCGCACGACCCGCGCCAATCCCTCGCCGTAGAGGTCGACCACCTCGCGCACCAGCTGTTCGGCGCGCTCGCGCGCCACGGTGCCGCCCGCCGAACTGGCCTCGAGAAGCGTCTCTATCCGATCACCCGCCGCGCGCCACCGTGCTTCCTCGTCCCCTGCCGCCTCGCCGTTCACCGTCACTCTCCGGTCGAGTACTGCGTCGGCGAGTGCAGCTTCTCCAGCGTCTTGCCATTGCCGAGGTACATGTGCACGCCGCAGGGCAGGCAGGGGTCAAAGCTGCGGACCGTCCGCATGATGTCGATCCCCTTGAAGTGATCCCGATCGTTCTCCTCGAAGATCGGCTGCCCCTGCACCGCATCCTCGTACGGCCCCGGTGTGCCGAGGCTGTCGCGGGGGCTGGCGTTCCACGGGGTCGGCGGATAGGGGTGGTAGTTCGCGATCTTCCCGTCCCGGATCACCATGTGGTGGGAGAGCACGCCGCGAACCGCCTCGGTGAACCCGCAGCCGATGCCCTCGTCGGGAACGTCGAACTTCTCCCAGGTCTTGGTGCGCCCGGCCCGGATCTCCTCGAGGGCCTTCTCCGCGAAGTGCAGCGCGCAGGCCGCCGCGTAGGCCTGGAAGTAGGTCCGGGCGCGGTTGCGTTCGATGGTGTTGCTGCCGTGCTCCGGGATCTTCCACTCGAGCGAAACCGGGCCCTTGAGCGCGGTTTTCGGGAGGTTGATCTGCACGCTGCGGCCGGTCGACTTCACGTACCCGATGTCGACGAGCCCTGCCAGCGCCGTCGACCACAGTCGGGCCAGCGGCCCTCCGCCGGTGTCCAGCGCGAGGTGGTCGGTGCCGTCGAACCACCTGGGCGACATCACCCAGCTGTACTTGTCCTCGAGGTCGCGTTTCTGCGGCTGCGGGTTGGTGTGCTGGTTCCACGGGTGCCGCCGGTCGACCGGATTGCCCAGCGGGTCCTGCTTGACGAAGGTCTCCTGGTCGGACCAGTCGTCGTAGTACGACGAGCCCAGCAGGATCCGGATGCCCAGGTTGATGTCGACGAGATCGGTGGTGACCAGCTTGCCGTCGACGACGACCCCGGGGGTGACGAACATCTTCCGGCCCCAGTTGGTCATGTCCTTGTACTCGAAGTTGCAGTGCTCGGGGTCCTGGAACGAGCCCCAGCAACCGAGCAGCGTCCGGCGCAGGCCCACCTTCTCGTACCCAGGAATCGCCTCGTAGAAGAAGTCGAACAGGTCGTCGTGCATGGGCACGACCTTCTTCATGAACTCCACGTACCGCATCAACCGGGTCATGTAGTCCGTCATCAGCTGGATGGTGGCCACCGTCCCGACCCCGCCCGGGTACAGGGTGGACGGGTGCACGTGCCGACCCTCCATGAGGCAGAACATCTCTCGGGTCGCCCGGCTGACCTGGAGCGCCTCGCGATAGAACTCGCCGGTGAACGGGTTGAGCGAACGCATGATGTCCGCGATCGTGCGGTAGCCGTGTTCGCCCGCCCGCGGCGCCTGGGTGTTCTCGGCCTTGGCGAGCACGCCTGGGTTGGTCTCCGACACCATCTTCTCGCAGTAGTCCACGCCGACCAGGTTCTCCTGAAAGATGTTGTGATCGAACATGTACTCGGCGGCCTCACCGAGATTGACGATCCATTCCCCGAGGTGCGGCGGCTTCACCCCATAGGCCATGTTCTGCGTGTAGCAGGAACACGTCGCGTGGTTGTCGCCGCAGATGCCGCAGATGCGGCTCGTGATGAAGTGCGCGTCGCGGGGATCCTTGCCCTTCATGAACAACGAGTAGCCGCGGAAGATGGACGAGGTGCTGTGGCATTCCACCACCTCTCGGTTGTCGAAATCGATCTTGGTGTAGATGCCGAGACTGCCCACGATGCGGGTGATCGGATCCCAGGCCATCTCCACGAGGCCGCCGGGGTCCGTCTGCTTGTGCGACGGCTCGGGGATGATCTGTGTCATCGAATTGCCTCTCGACAGGTCGAGCTACCAGGTACGTACTGCTCCCGTTTCGAGCGTGGAACCCGGATTGCGCCAACGCGGTTCCTTCTCCACCGTTCGTGCGGTCACGTGACGCAGGCGCCGGATGACGGAGCCGTAGAGCCCCGACGCCGTGCTCGAGACCAGGCCGCCGGGCGGTTCGTCCATGAACGGCATGAACTTGTCGGGGAAGCCGGGCATGGTGCACCCGATGCAGATGCCGCCGACGTTCGGGCATCCGCCGAGGCCGTTCATCCAGCCGCGCTTGGGGACGTTGCACTTGACCACCGGACCCCAGCAGCCCAGCTTCACCAGGCAGGTCGGCGACCCGTATTCGGTGGCGAACTCACCCTGCTCGTAATAGCCACCGCGGTCGCAACCCTCGTGCACCGTGGCACCGAACAGCCACTGCGGGCGCAACGCCTCGTCGAGCGGGATCATCGGCGCCTGATCGGTCGCCATGTACAGCAGATACGTCAGCGTCTCGGACAGGTTGTCCGGCTGGATCGGGCAACCGGGCACGCAGACGATCGGGATCCCGGCCTTGGACTTCCATTCCCAGCCGAGGTAGTCGGGCACGCCCATCGCGCCGGTGGGATTTCCCGCCATCGCGTGGATTCCGCCGTACGTCGCGCAGGTTCCGGCCGCCACGATCGCGGTCGCCTTCGGCGCGAGACGATCGAGCCACTCGCTCGTCGTCACGGGTTGTCCGGTGGCCGGGTCACTCCCGAAGCCGCACCAGTACCCCTCGTCGTGCAGCTTCTCGTTGGGGATCGATCCCTCGACCACCAGCACGAACGGTTCGAGTTCGCCGCGATCGGCCTTCCAGAACCACTCGAGGAAGTCGTCGGCACCGCCGGCCGACCCGCACTCGAAATCGATCAGGGGCCAGTGGACGGCGATCTTTGGCAGGCCCGGAAGGGCACCGAGGGCGATCTCCTCGATGCTGGGCTGGGTGGCAGCAGTCAGTGCCACCGAATCACCATCACAACTGAGACCCGCGTTGATCCACAGCACGTGGATCAACGTTTCTTCGGCTTTGACTGCCGCCTCCGTTGGCATCAGTGCCGCTCTCCGGGGCAGGGCTGTGCCCCTACGTCATCGGAGTCGACCCTCGGCCCACTTGTATGACGCTCATCACGGTCTACACCCGCCGGAAGAACCTTGTCAATGGTCGCAGGATCGTCACGGCGCCCCGACTGCGCGTCAATCCATGTGTACCAATCGATTACGCCCTCACCCGACACCGCCGATACCGGCACGATCTGAACGTCCGGGTTCACCGACCGCGCGTGTCGCGAGCACGCCTCGAGATCGAAGTCGACATACGGCAAGAGATCGGTCTTGTTGATGATCACCAACCCGGCGGCCGCGAACATGTGCGGGTACTTGAGCGGCTTGTCCGACCCCTCGGTCACCGAGATCACGACCACCTTGCTGCGCTCGCCGAGATCGAACAGGGCCGGGCAGACGAGGTTGCCGACGTTCTCCACGAACAGCAACGACCCGCTGGGCGGGTCGAGCGTGTCGAGGGCGCGCCGCATCATCTCGGCGTCGAGGTGACAGCCGGCGCCGGTGTTGACCTGCACCACCGAACATCCCGTGGCCTTGATCCGTTCGGCGTCGAGCAACGTCTCCTGATCGCCCTCGATGACAGAGATCGGGCGCGCGCCGCCGAGTTCACGGATCGTTCGCTCGAGCAACGTGGTCTTGCCCGCGCCCGGCGAGCTCGTCATGTTGAAGGCGAGGATGTCGCGGGCGGCCAACCATTCCCGGATCTCCTGTGCGAGCAGGTCGTTCTTCGCGAGCACCTTCTGCTCGAGCGAGATCGTCTCGGTCGGCGGCAGGTGTTCGTGCGGATGATCGTCGTGGTCGTGCTGGTGCGCGTGATCGTGTGAGTGGGCAGGGTCGTGTGGATGAGCGTGATCGTGATCGTGATCGGCATGGTCGTGGGGCACCGTGATCACCGCACCCGCGTGGTCGCCGCATCCGCATGTTGCACACATAGCTCAGCTCACTTCCATCGACATGATCCGTAGTTCGCGGCCCGAGAGGATCTCCACGTCCGCGCTACCGCAGCGGCACAGCACCACCAGATCGGTCAGCTCGAAATCCGCCCCGCAGCCGCGACAGTGCGCCCTGCCCGGCGGCTGATCGATCTCCAGGCTGGCACCCTCCATCACGGTGCCCTCGGTCGCCAGCTCGAAACAGAACTGCATCGAATCGGGAACCACGGCGCAGAGCGTGCCCACCTCGATCGTGACCCGCCGCACCCGCCTGCCCGCCGCACGCTCGCACACCGCGTCGACGACGCTCTGGGTGATCGACATCTCGTGCATCACGGCCTCGCTCCGGCCTCGGTGGAATTCACCCTAGGACGCGACCACCACGGGCACAACGGTTCGTCACTCGGGTGACGCCGCCTTCTCGGGTGACGGCGACGTCGCCAGACCGGACTCCCAGCGCGCCTGCACGCCGCCGTACTGCCACACCAGCACGGCGGTCAGCCAGGTGCCGATGAACAGCCCGACGATGATGAACCCCATCGCCCCGAGATCGAGCGCGCCGATCCACCCGAGCAGCCCATCGGTGACGTCGAACTTCGCGGTCAGGAGCGAGATGATCTCCTGCGCACCGATGAGCATCGCGACCACCACCGACAGCCCCGTGACCACGAGGTTGTAGTAGATCTTGCGGAGCGGCCGGGCGAGCGCCCAGCCGTAGGCGAAGTTCATGAACGAGCCGTCGATCGAATCGAACAACGACATGCCCGCGCAGAACAGGATCGGCAACACCAGGATCGAGTACCAGGGCAGCCCGGTCGCGGCCGCGCCACCCGCGATGACGAGCAGCCCCACCTCGGTGACCGTGTCGAAGCCCATCCCGAAGAGCAGCCCGACCGGATACATGTGCCACGGCGCGCGGACCGCGGCGACCACCGGCTTCAGCACCCGGTTGAGGGCTCCCCGATTGTCGAGTTCCCGCTCCAGCCGCGCCTCGTCGTAGGCGCCCCTCTTCATCTCGCGGAACACCCGGTGGATCGCGATGAACGACATCAGGTTGAACAGGCCGATGAGCAGCAGAAAGGTCCCCGAGACCAGGGTGCCGAACACTCCCGTCCATCGCGTGAGATCGGAGTTGTCGTCGGACAGGCTCGCGGCGAGCTCACGCACCCCGAATGCCAGCAGCGCCACGAGCACGAACACGATCGTGGAATGCCCGAGGGAGAACCAGAATCCGACCGACATCGGCTTCTTGTTCTCCGCGACGAGCTTCCTCGTGGTGTTGTCGATGGCCGCGATGTGGTCGGCGTCGAAGGCGTGCCGCATGCCGAGCGTGTACGCCGTGACGCCGAGCCCGACGCCGAAAGCGGACCCGTGGACCGTGTAGTGCCCGGGAACGACGACGACGAACAGCACACCCCAGCCGATGACGTTGAGGGCGAGCACCGTGACCGCCATGCCGAGGAGGCTGCGTCGCTCACCGCGGTCGAGGTCTCGCCATGCGCGGATCAGCCCGGTGCGGGTGATGCGGGATGTCACGGTCATGACGTTCCTCGATGGGCGCGAGAACCGAGCCGATGCCGTCACTCAGCCTATACCTGCACAGTTGTTCACTTGAAGCCCTGGACCGCCGGTATTTGGCCGTGTCCACCGCCAGGTCAGCGAAACCCAATTGGCTGATTTGTGCCAGGTTCTCGGGCCGCGGGACGGCGGGCGAGCGTGACGCACGTGATCGCCGTGACTGCCATTGCTGCGATCCCGATCCATGCCGCGGTCGTGTAGGCGTCGTCGGTCGGGAAGAGATGCCCGCTCGGAGTGCCGGCGGCCAACACCAGGCCACCGATTGCACTTCCGAGCGAGAAGCCGACGCTGCGCACGACCTGGTTGAAGCTCATGGCGCTCGTCGTCTCATCCGTCGGGGTGACGGCCAGGATGACGGAGGGCATCGCCGCCGAGAATCCGCCGACGCCGAAGCCGAGTACCGCCATCGATGCCAGCAACTCGGCGAGGTTCGAGCGGGCGGCAACAAACAGGGCAAAAGCAAACAGCACGATGATGGCGCTACCGGCCAGAAGTGGCGGCGCGCCGATTCGCTCGCGCAGGCGAGGCGTGAGCTTGCCTGCGACGAATCCCAGCAGCGAGAACGGAACCAGCACGAGCCCGGCAACGAAGGTGGTGAGCCCGAAGCCGTAACCGGCGCTCTCGGGTGTCTGGGCGTAGCGCGTGATGAGGGTCAGCAGCAGGTACATGCCAACGCCGCCGACGAGCATCGCGGCGTTCGCTCCGGCGACGGCCGGGTGTCGCATCAGCCGGATATCGACAAGCGGCGCCGAGCTACGGCGTTCGTAGGCCGCCCAGATGCCGAGCAGGAGTGCGGCAATCGCCGCCAGAGCCACCGCCAGGCCGAGGTGTCGGATCCACAGGCCCGTCTCGCTCGCCAGGAGAAGAACGAGGAACAGGCCGCCTGCCAGGAGTAGCGCGCCAGGTATGTCGACCCGAGCCGAGCGCCCCTCGGGTGGTACGGGCATGCTGCGCAGGGCCGCCAGGAACGCGACGGCGGTGACGAACACCCCGAGTCCGTATGCGACGCGTACACCGCCGAGTTCGGTGAGCAACCCTGCCAGCGGGTAGCC
Organism: Rhodococcus sp. PvR099; assembly: GCF_017833315.1. Lineage (NCBI taxonomy): Bacteria > Bacillati > Actinomycetota > Actinomycetes > Mycobacteriales > Nocardiaceae > Rhodococcus > Rhodococcus sp. PvR099. Next base: position 1,207,985 of record NZ_JAFIBV010000001.1, read on the forward strand.
GATGCCGACACCGACGGTGGAGGCGACCGACACCAGGGCGATCGTGGCGGCCGCGCGACCTTCGGGAAGATGATCACGGGCGACGCCCATCATCAGCGCGGTCAACCCCAAGCCGACGCCCTGAGCCGCCCGGCCGACGAGCAGCCAGGCGAAGGGCAGTGGAAGCACCGTGAGCACGCTTCCCGCCACCACGACCCCGAGGGTGGCGAGGATGGTGCCGCGGCGATGAGGACCGGCCCCCAAGCGGCCGAGAACAGGCGTGGCGATGGCACCGGTCAGCAGGGTGATGGTGAGAGTCCACTGCGCGCTGGCCAGTGACACATCGAATGTGGTCGCCACGCTGGTGATCAGCGGCGCCCCGAGGCTGCCGACCGCCGCGACGACCAGGGCGATGAACACCAGCAACGGGACCAGCATCCGCGGTTCGGGCCGCCTCGACGATGGCTTCACACGCCGCAGACTACTGATCATCGACTTGACACATCCAGTGGAAGACCTGCTTGTGGCGAGCTCCACAGGCCCCGAAGCGGTCCTCCCCGGACCGGACGACCCGCCACGTATCCGCCTCCTACGAGGCAGTCGCTGTGGCCGTCCGGCCAGGAGGCACGCCTCAGGCGGAGGGCACCTTGTCGAGGAAGCCGAGCACGTGGATCAGCCGGCCGTCGGCGTCGCGCTCGATCACGTCGAACCCCTCGATCAGGTCCTCCGCACCCGCGGGCCCGAGCTGCCAGCCGAACCTCGCCTGGTCGTGGTGACCGTCGACCGGGCCGTTGAGCCGGAAGCTCATCCCGGCGAACTGCTGCTGCACGGCGCCGACGGTGGCGTCGATCTCGGCCCGGCCGGTGGCCGCGGCCATCGGGTCCACGTACCGGCCGTCGGCCGCCCACAGCGCGTCGATCGCGGCGCGACGCCGGTCCGCATCGGTCTCGTTCCACACCGCGATGTACTGGGCCGCAAGGTTTTCGAAGGTCATGTCGTCACTCCTGTCGGATGTCGCGGTGGCCGCCTCGGCCCCCGTCGGAACACAACTCTGACCGTCGCGGTGCGCCGCGTCGATTACCTCCGAGGTAATGGCGGCGCTTCCCGGCCCGCCCTAGGGTTGCCTCATGACCACCCTCATCGAGGCCCAGCAGCCGGTCGGCACGTTGCTCCGGCGGTGGCGTGAGCGACGCAGGCTCAGTCAACTGGACCTCGCGTCCCGGGCCGAGGTCTCGGCCCGGCACGTGAGCTTCCTCGAGACCGGCAGGTCCAAGCCGACCAAGGCGATGCTGCTCAAGCTCAGCGAACAGCTCGAGATCCCTCTGCGGGAGCGGAACTCGCTGCTGCTGGCAGGCGGCTATGCCCCGGCCTACCCGGAGCACCAGCTCTCCGACGTGCCGATGGCCGCGGTGGCCGACGCGATCGCGGCGATCCTCGGTGCGCACCTGCCCGCCCCTGCCGTGGTCGTCGACCGGCACTGGAACATGATCGACGGCAACGCGGCGGTCGCGATGTTCACCGAGGGATGCGCGCTCCACCTGCTCGAACCGCCCGTCAACGTGCTGCGGTTGAGCCTGCATCCGGAGGGCATGGCACCGCGGATCGTCAATCTCGGTCAGTGGCGCAGTCACCTGCTGCACCGGCTCGACCACCAGATCGCCACCACCGGGGATCCGTTCCTCGCCGCGTTGGCCGACGAACTGTCGGCCTACCCCGGCGAGGCGCCGACGGACCACGACCCGGATGCCCTGGTGGTGCCGCTCCGATTCGCCACGCCGGGAGGCGAACTGGCGTTTCTCAGCACCACCACGGTGTTCGGCACGCCGATGGACGTCACGGTCGCCGAGCTGGCGATCGAGACCTTCTACCCAGCCGACGCGCCGACAGCCGCGGCGCTCGCCGAGGGCGTCAGATGACGCCCATCGCGAGCATCGCATCCGCCACCTTGACGAAGCCGCCGATGTTCGCACCGAGGACGTAGTCGCCCGGCTTGCCGTACTCCTCCGCGGTCGCGACACAGCGGCAGTGGATGTCCGACATGATCTTCGAGAGCCGCTCGTCGGTGTAGTCGAAGTGCCAGGAGTCGCGCGAGGCGTTCTGCTGCATCTCCAGCGCCGAGGTCGCCACGCCGCCCGCGTTCGCGGCCTTGCCGGGGGCGAACGCGACGCCCGCCGAGCGCAGCACGCGCAACGCCTCGGGGGTGGTCGGCATGTTGGCACCCTCCGCGACCACGCGGACCCCGTTCTCGACCAGGGTCAGTGCGCCCTTCTCGTCGAGCTCGTTCTGGGTGGCGGACGGGATCGCGACCTCGCAGGGCACGTCCCAGATCGAGCCGCCCGCAACATACTTGGCGGACGGAACGGTGTCGACGTAATCGCAGATCCGGCCGCGCCGGACCTCCTTGATCTCCTTGAGCAGCTCCAGGTCGATGCCGCGCTCGTCCACGATGTAGCCGGCCGAATCCGAGCAGGCCACCACAGTGCCACCGAGCTGGTGCACCTTCTCGATCGCGTAGATCGCCACGTTGCCGGAACCGGAGACCACGACCCGCTTGCCGTCCATGCTGGTGCCGGCCGTCTTGAGCATCTCGGCGACGAAGTAGGCGGCGCCGTAGCCGGTCGCCTCCTTGCGCACCTGGGAGCCACCCCAGGTCAGGCCCTTGCCGGTGAGCACGCCCGACTCGTAGGAGTTCGTCAGCCGCTTGTACTGGCCGAACAGGTAGCCGATCTCGCGGCCACCGACGCCGATGTCGCCCGCGGGCACGTCGGTGTACTCACCGATGTGCCGGTGCAGCTCGGTCATGAACGACTGGCAGAACCGCATGATCTCCGCGTCGGAGCGGCCCTTGGGGTCGAAGTCGGAGCCACCCTTGCCGCCGCCGATGGGCAGTCCGGTCAGCGCGTTCTTGAAGATCTGCTCGAAGCCGAGGAACTTCACGATGCCCAGGTTGACGCTCGGGTGGAAGCGCAGGCCGCCCTTGTAGGGGCCGAGCACGCTGTTGTACTGCACCCGGAATCCGCGGTTTACGTGCACGTTGCCGTTGTCGTCGGTCCACGGCACCCGGAAGATGATCTGGCGCTCCGGCTCGCAGAGCCGCTCGATCAGCGCGCCGTCGGCGTAGTTCGGGTGCCGCTCCAGCACCACCGTGAGCGATTCGAAAACCTCGGCGACGGCCTGGTGGAACTCCGGCTCACCGGCGTTGCGACGGACAACTTCCTCGAAGTACTTGTCGACGCGCTCACGGACATGCCCACTCACAGCGGCCGCCCTCCTCATTGCTCTGCAGGGATGGAAAGTAAAGACAATCACAAGACTTCCTCACGGCAACATGCGGGTATCCGTGATGCCCGTCGTCGCGGTGACCGATCCCACACCCTGCCGCGGGCGCGACACGGGTGGGCGCGGCCCTGACTTGCCGGGACGGGAGGTGAGCCTGGGACTACCGTGAGATTCGTCATTCCAGATCTGCGGAGGAGCGTCAATGAGCATCCAGACGGTGGAGTCGCGCCGCCATCGCGTCGTGGTCATCGGTTCCGGTTTCGGCGGACTGTTCGGTGCGCAGGCACTCAAACGCGCCGACGTCGACGTCACCCTCATCGCTCGCACCACCCACCACCTGTTCCAGCCGCTGCTCTACCAGGTGGCGACCGGCATCCTCTCGGTAGGCGACATCGCCCCCGCGACCCGCCTGGTCCTGCGCAAGCAGAAGAACACCCAGGTGCTGCTCGGCGACGTACTCGAGGTCGACCTCGAGGCCAAGACGGTCACGTCGCGGCTGCTCGAGCGAGAGACGGTCACCGAGTTCGACAGCCTGATCGTCGCCGCGGGCGCCGGTCAGTCCTACTTCGGCAACGACCAGTTCGCCGAGTTCGCGCCCGGCATGAAGACCATCGACGACGCCCTCGAACTGCGCGGCCGCATCCTCGGCGCCTTCGAGCAGGCCGAGCTCTCCCACGACCCGGAGGAGCGCGCCCGGCTGCTCACCTTCGTCGTGGTCGGCGCGGGCCCCACCGGCGTCGAACTGGCAGGCCAGATCGCGGAATTGGCCCATCGCACCCTCACCGGCGCCTTCAGGAACATCGACTCCCGCGAGTCCCGGGTGATCCTCCTCGACGGCGCCCCGGCGGTGCTCCCTGTCTACGGCGGCAAGCTCAGCGAGAAGGCGGCCGGCCGGCTCGAGAAGCTGGGCGTCGAGATCCAGCTCAACGCGATGGTCACCGACGTCGACGTGGACGGCCTGGTCGTCAAGGAGAAGGACGGCACCGAGCGCCGCATCGACTCGCAGTGCAAGGTGTGGTCCGCGGGCGTGCAGGCCAGCCCGCTCGGCAAGCAGCTCGCGGCGCAGTCTGGCGCCGAGATCGACCGCGCGGGCCGCGTGCACGTCAACCCCGACCTGTCGCTGCCCGGGTACCCCAACGTCTACGTCATCGGCGACATGATGTCGCTCGACAACCTGCCCGGACTGGCGCAGGTCGCGATGCAGGGCGGCAAGTACGCCGCCAAGCAGATCAAGGCGACCGTCGCGGGTGAGTCCCCCGAGACGCGGCACCCCTTCAAGTACTTCGACAAGGGCTCGATGGCGACCATCTCCCGTTTCAGCGCGGTCGCGAAGGTCGGCAAGCTGGAGATCAGCGGATTCATCGGCTGGGTGGCGTGGCTGGTGATCCACCTGATGTACCTGGTCGGCTTCCGCAGCAAGTTCTCCACGATCCTGTCCTGGACCGTCAGCTTCCTCGGCCGCGGACGCGCGCAGATGGCATCGACGGAACAGCAGGTGTTCGCGCGCAACGCGATCGACCTGTTGCAGGACTACGAACGAGCCAAGGACGCCGGTCTCATCGGCGATCCGCTGGCGGTCTCGACCGGCGAGGAGCGGGAGAAGGCCGGCTAGCTAGCCGTTGTGTGCGTGGGTGGCGCCGAGGTCGTGCAGCATCCGGTGCACGACCTCGTCGTCGAGCGAGTAGCTCATCTTCTTGCCGTCCCGCCGCACCGCGACCCAGCCCTGGTTGCGCAGCAGCCGAAGCGCGTGCGAGACGGCCGTGGTGCTCATGTCCAGCGCCGCCGCGAGATCCGAGACGTAGATGCCGGGGGCCCGGTGCAGACCGAGCAGGATCCGGAGCCGGGTGGGGTCGCCGAGCAGTTCGAACCGGCGCACCCATTCCGGTAGGTCCGGCACCGCCTCGACGGCGGCGCGGGCCTGCGCGACCTGTTCCGGGTCGAACGCGGGCGGGGTACCGGTCATGAGTTCACCGTAGTCAACGCGCGGCCCAGCCGGGTCCCGAGGCTGCCGCCCGCCGCAAGGGGCATCCGCACCCACGACCCACCCGCGGGGTACCTCTCGACCACCGCGGACCGCTCGTCGGGGAACACCAGCTCGCTCTGGACCGCCATCGGCGCGTCCAGCAGGTCGTGCCCCACCGTCCCCGCGCCCAGCTCCAGCCGATGTCGCAGCAACGGCATCCCGTCCAGGTCCGCGTGCAGCGCGCCCGACCATCGCCCGCCGCGCTCCCCGGTGCGCCCGATCTGAGCCCGCTCGCGCACCGTCACCCGCGACGAGGACGTCAGCTCGAGCCGGGTGTGGGTCCGGTGGTCCGCGTCCGCCGCGACGACCATGGGCTCGGGGTCGAGCAGCAACTCCGCGTCCCGGTCCACCCGGATGTCCCAGCGCGCGGTCGAGACCAGTTCCTCGGCCCCTGGCAACGCGAGCGCCGCCGCGACGGTGCGCACCGTCAGGCTCGCGCCAGGCCCGACGCGCAGCGCGATCTCGAGGTGGTCGCCGCCGAGCGGCGTCGCCGCCGCGGAGATGAGGTGCACGGTGTCGGGCCCGGTGATCCGGGCGGCCAGTCCCCCGCTCGCCCGGATCCGCGGGGAACGGCCCCGCTCGGCGACGATGGTCAGCGCGGTGTGCACCCGATCAGACCGCCGCGGCCAACTGCTCGCGCACCCAGGCCAGGACCGGTGTCGCCGCCGGGTCCGCGGTCAGCGAGATCAACGCCGTCGGCCTGCCCTCGCGGACCCGGGCCGCGTCGGTCTCCATCACGGTCAGGTCCGCGCCGACCAGTGGGGCGAGATCGGTCTTGTTGACCACCAGCAGATCCGAGAACGTCACGCCCGGTCCGCCCTTGCGCGGCACCTTGTCGCCGCCCGCCACGTCGACCACGAAGATCTGCACGTCGATCAGCCCCGAGGAGAAGGTGGCGGTGAGGTTGTCGCCGCCGGACTCGACCAGGATCAGGTCCAGGGGCGGGTTCGCCTCGATCAGGTCGTCGATCGCGTCGAGATTCGCGGTGATGTCGTCGCGGATCGCGGTATGCGGGCAGCCACCCGTCTGCACCGCGGTGATCCGCTCGTCGGGCAGCACCGCGTGCCTGCGCAGGAAGTCCGCGTCCTCGGTGGTGTAGATGTCGTTGGTGAGCACCGCGAGCGAGAGTTCGTCGCGCAGCTCACGACAGAGCGCGGCCACCAGCGCGGTCTTGCCGGATCCGACCGGGCCGCCGATACCCACTCGCAGCGGCTCTCCCGGCACCCGCACCCGCTTGGGTCGGTCGTGCGTGTGCTGATGCGGTTCGCCGTCGATCAGGTGCGGGGGCATGTCGATCTCCTTCGGGTGGTGCGGTTCTCGGGCATTCGGGGTGTCGGGGAGTTCACGAGGCGAACAGGGGGCGTTCGCGGTCCAGGTGCGCCTGCGCGACCACGTCGAGCAACGGGTCGGACAGGTCGGCGATTCCGGTGGCCGCGAGATCCGCCGTCCGGTCACACAGCTCGGAGAGCGCGAAGGTGCAGGCCGCCACGTCCGCAGGGTCGAGGGCGAGCAGGCGCTGCGCGGCGATCGCGGACCCCGTCATCGTGGTGTAGACGAGGACCATCGCGGCCTCGGCATCACTCATCCCGCAGACCCGCGCGGCCTCGCCGGAGGCCACCGCCAGGTGCGGGCGGGAGCCGAGAACCGACCAGTCGTGCTCGGGCCACACGCGTTTGGACAGCCGCAGCAGCCCCCGGCCCTGGGCCCGGGACGCCGCACGCCCCGCAGGGGACGGGGTCCGCGCGTCGGTCTCCGCATCGGCCACGCCCGGGGCGAGCGCACCGCCACACACCGCCGCGGCGATCGACCCGGCGACCAGCCCGGTGCTGCGGATACGCCTGCGCAGGTAGGCGTCGAGCGTCGCGAGATCCCGCACCAGCCCGCAGGCGATGGCCTCCTCCACTCCACCGGAGTGCACGTGCCCTCCGGTGGGCAGCCGGGAGTCGGCCAGCGCAAGCAGGTTCGCCAGTCTCGAGGTCATCGCGTACGCACCGCCATCAGAACAGGAAGTACCGCTGGGCCATCGGCAGTTCGGTGGCGGGCTGCTCGCGCCACACCTGCCCGTCGATCCGCACGGTGAACGTGTCGGGGTCCACCTCGATGTGGGGTCGCGCGTCGTTGAGCGGCATGTCCTCCTTGCCCCGTGCGCGCACATCGAGCACCGGCACCAGCCTGCGGTCCACGTTCAGCCGGTCGGCCAGCCCGTCCTCGATCGCCTGGGGCGCCACGAAGTGCACCGAGGTCGCGGCGGCCACCTTCGGGGCGGCCCCGAACATCGGCCTCGGCAGCACCGGCTGCGGGGTCGGGATCGAGGCGTTGGCATCGCCCATCGCGGCCCAGGCGATGGCGCCGCCCTTGATCACCGCGTGCGGACGGACCCCGAAGAACGCGGGCTCCCAGAGCACCAGGTCAGCGAGCTTGCCCACCTCCACCGACCCGATCTCGGCGTCCAGTCCGTGCGCAACCGCCGGGCAGATCGTGTACTTGGCCACGTAGCGCCTGGCCCGGTTGTTGTCCGCGGCGCCGTCACCGGGCAGGGCCCCGATCCGGCGCTTCATCACGTGCGCCGACTGCCACGTGCGCAGCACCACCTCCCCGATCCGGCCCATCGCCTGCGCGTCGCTGCCGATCATCGAGATGGCGCCCATGTCGTGCAGCAGGTCCTCCGCCGCGATGGTCGACGGCCGGATCCGGCTCTCCGCGAACGCCAGGTCCTCGGGGATGGACGGGTCGAGGTGGTGGCACACCATGAGCATGTCCAGGTGCTCGTCGAGGGTGTTCACCGTGTGCGGGCGGGTCGGGTTCGTCGAGCTGGGCAGCACGTGCCCCTGCGCGGCAACGGTGATGATGTCCGGCGCGTGCCCGCCGCCCGCCCCCTCGGTGTGGTACGCGTGGATCCCGCGGCCCGCGATGGCCGCGAGCGTGTCCTCGACGAAGCCGGCCTCGTTCAGCGTGTCCGAGTGGAGCGCGACCTGGACGGCCGCCGCATCGGCGACGGACAGGCAGGCATCGATCGCCGCCGGGGTCGAGCCCCAGTCCTCGTGCAGCTTGAATCCGGAAGCGCCGCCGCGCAACTGCTCCCACATCGATTCCGCGCTGACGGTGTTGCCCTTACCGAGCAGCGCGATGTTCATCGGCCACCCGTCGAGCGCCTCCAGCATCCGCGACAGGTGCCAGGCGCCCGGCGTCACGGTGGTGGCCTTCGACCCCTCGGCCGGGCCGGTGCCGCCGCCGATCAGGGTGGTGATCCCGCCACCGAGTGCTTCCTCCATGATCTGCGGGCAGATGAAGTGCACGTGGCAGTCGATCGCGCCCGCGGTCAGGATCCGTCCGTTACCCGCGATGATCTCGGTGGACGGTCCGACCACCAGGTCGGGATGCACCCCCGTCATGGTGTCAGGGTTGCCTGCCTTGCCGAGCGCGACGATCCGGCCGTCCCGGATCCCGACGTCCGCCTTGATGATTCCCCAGTGATCGAGGACCACCACCCCGGTGATGACGGTGTCGGGTGCACCTTCGGCGCGGGTCGCACGGCCCTGCCCCATGGATTCGCGGAGCACCTTGCCACCGCCGAAGACGGCTTCCTCGCCCGCCAGCCCCGGGCCGCCGGAGCGGTCCTCGGTGATCTCGATGAACAGGTCGGTGTCGGCCAACCGGATCCGATCGCCGGTGGTGGGTCCGAACAGGGCGGCATAGCGGGGCCTGTTCAACGAGGTCATCAGCGGTCCAGCTTTCCTGGCGCGGTCAGATTCAGGCCGTGCACTTCACGGGTGCCACCGATCGGGACCAGGCTCACACGCTGGCTCAGCCCTGGCTCGAAGCGAACGGCGGTACCCGCGGGGATGTCGAGACGGAGCCCGTGCGCGGTCGCGCGGTCGAACCGCAGCGCCGCGTTCGCTTGCGGGAAGTGCACGTGGCTGCCGACCTGGATCGGCCGGTCGCCGACGTTGAGCACCTCGAGCTCGGTCCGCGGCGCACCGGGATTCAGCTCGATCTCGCCGTCGGCGCAGAGGATTTCACCGGGGATCATCTTCTGCTCCTACACGATCGGATGGTGGACGGTCACGAGCTTGGTGCCGTCCGGGAAGGTGGCCTCGACCTGGACGTCGGCGAGCATCTCGGGCACGCCCTCCATCACGTCCTCGCGGCCGAGAACCTCGCGACCAGACGCCATCAGCTCGGCGACGGTGCGGCCGTCCCGCGCGCCCTCGAGCAGGTGGTCGGTGATGATGGCCACCGCCTCGGGATGGTTGAGGAGCAGACCCCTGCCCCTGCGACGCCTGGCGAGCTCGGCGGCGTAGCTGAGCAGCAGCCGTTCCTGCTCATGGGGTGACAGGCGCATCCGTCCTCCTTGTCATGTGCCGGGCTGGTACCCGGAGGGGCAATGGTGCCACGCGGACCGGGAGCGATCTCATCCTCCCCGGCCGGTTGATACGGCTGTAAGAAGACCGAAACATGCAGGCAACACGCCTCTCTCGACGCAGCGACGGCCCATGGGAGCGGATCGCCAGTAGCATCGAGCCTGTGACCGAGGCGACGGAACGCACCAGCCCGCCAGTCGTGTTGCGCGTGCTCGTGTACAGCGACAACGCGAACACCCGCGCCCAGGTCATCGGTGCGATCGGGACTCGGCCCGACCCGGATCTACCGGAACTGGAGTACGTCGAGGTGGCGACCGGACCCGTCGTGATCGGGCACCTGGACGCGGGCGGCATCGACCTGGCCGTCCTGGACGGAGAGGCGACCCCCGTCGGCGGGATGGGCATCGCCAAGCAACTGAAGGACGAGATCCGCGACTGCCCGCCCATCCTGGTGCTGACCGGCAGGCCCGACGACGCCTGGCTGGCAAACTGGTCGCGGGCCGAGGCCTCGGTGCCGCGGCCGATCGACCCGATCCGCCTCGCCGAGGCCGTCGTCACCCTGCTGCGCGCCGCCGCGTAGCTCCGCGGTTCGCCGCCGGACACGCCCGCGAACCACCGAGCGCGAACTCCCCAGACCGGTAGGGTGAGATGTAGCTCACATCGACCCGAGTCGGGATAGTGCGGCTCGTTCGGCCGGAGTGATCGCGCGGGAAGTGCTTCGGATCTTGGGAGCGTGGTATGGGGCGAGCCTGGCAATTCGGACCGACGAGTCGGTCCGAGATCGACTGCCGCATCGATCCCGCGCGCGTGCTGGAACGACCGTCCGGAACCGGGCGGCCAGGCTCGCACAGAGGGGAGCTCACCCGGCATGAACGTCTACGTGCCGATCCTCGTACTCGGAGCGATCGCAACGGGATTCGCGATCTTCTCGGTGATGGTGGCCTCGATCGTCGGCCCGAAGCGGTACAACCGGGCCAAGCTCGAGGCGTACGAGTGTGGCATCGACCCGATTCAGCAGCCGGCGGGCGGCCAGGCTCCGGGCCAGCGCATCCCGGTGAAGTACTACCTGACGGCGATGCTCTTCATCATCTTCGACATCGAGATCGTCTTCCTCTATCCCTGGGCCGTGCATTTCGACGCACTGGGCATCTTCGGTCTCGGCGCGATGGCCCTGTTCATCTTCAACGTGGCCGTTGCCTACGTGTACGAGTGGCGCAGGGGCGGCCTGAGCTGGGATTGAGCGCCCGTTCGTGTAGTGCCGGAATCGATCTCACACGAAATCCGAACCGAGAAGAGTAGCGAGATGGGTCTCGAGGAGAAACTGCCGAGCGGCTTCCTGCTGAGCACGCTCGAGGGGCTGGCGGGGTTCGCCCGAAAGGGCTCCCTCTGGCCGGCGAGCTTCGGCCTCGCCTGCTGCGCGATCGAGATGATGGCCACCACATCGGGGCGCTACGACCTCGCCCGCTTCGGGATGGAGGCGTTCCGCGCCTCGCCGCGGCAGGCGGATCTGATGATCGTCGCAGGCCGGGTCAGCCAGAAGATGGCCCCGGTCCTCCGCCAGATCTACGACCAGATGGTCGAACCCAAGTGGGTGCTGGCGATGGGGGTGTGCGCGTCCTCGGGCGGCATGTTCAACAACTACGCGATCGTGCAGGGCGTCGATCACGTCGTCCCCGTGGACATCTACCTGCCCGGGTGCCCGCCGCGGCCGGAGATGCTGCTCAACGCGATCATCACGCTGCACGAGAAGATCCAGCAGATGCCGTTGGGCGCCAACCGCGAGGAGGCGGTGCGGGCCGCCGAGCAGGCCGCGCTGGCCTCCACCCCGACGTTCGATCTCGGCACCCCCGGAGGTCTGCTCCGGTGACCAACAAGGAAAACGACCGCGACGAGGAAGCCCGGCGGATCGACGCGGAGGCGACCGTGGGCCCGGAGGGTGCCGTGCCATCGGCGCACCCCGAGGACGAGGAGTTGATCGGCGTGCGCCGGGGCATGTTCGGGGTGCGCGGCACCGGCGACACCTCCGGCTACGGCCGGCTGATCCGCCCGGTCACCGTGCCCGACAGCGCCCCTCGCCCGTACGGCGGCTACTTCGACGAGGTCGCGGACGCCCTCCAGGCGGCGCTCACCGAGGCGGGGACGCCGTTCGAGGAGGCGATCGAGAAGGTCGTCGTCTTCCGGGACGAGCTGACCTTCCACGTCCGGCGGCAGCACCTACCTCTGGTCGCGCGGACCCTGCGCGACGAACCCGATCTCCGATTCGAGCTGTGCCTCGGCGTGAACGGGGCGCACTATCCGCAGGACACCGGCCGGGAACTGCACGCGGTCTACCCACTCCGGTCGATCACCCTCGGCCGCCTCATCCGGCTCGAAGTGTCGGTACCCGACGGCGATCCGCACGTTCCGTCGCTGTACGGGGTGTACCCGACGAACGACTGGCACGAGCGGGAGACCTACGACTTCTTCGGCATCGTGTTCGACGGCCACCCGTCGCTGACCCGGATCGAGATGCCCGACGACTGGCAAGGGCACCCGCAGCGCAAGGACTACCCGCTCGGCGGCATCCCCGTCGAGTACAAGGGCGCGCAGGTGCCACCGCCGGACGAGCGGAGGGCATACAACTGATGAACGAGACCGAACAGAACCTCACTGTCACGGGACAGGACTGGGACGAGGTCGTCTCCTCCACTGCAGGAACATCGACCACTGGTCGCTCCGCAAGCTCCGCTCCTGCCGGCGCCGAGCGCATCGTCGTCAACATGGGCCCGCAGCACCCGTCCACGCACGGGGTCCTCCGCCTCATCCTCGAGATCGAGGGCGAGACGGTCACCGAGGCGCGCTGCGGAATCGGCTACCTGCACACCGGGATCGAGAAGAACCTCGAGTACCGCAACTGGATGCAGGGCGTCACCTTCGTCACGCGGATGGACTACCTGTCACCGTTCTTCAACGAGACCGCGTACTGCCTCGGGGTGGAGAAGCTCCTCGACATCACCGACCAGATCCCGGAGCGGGCCGACGTCATCCGGGTGATGCTCATGGAGCTCAACCGGGTCTCCTCCCATCTGGTGGCGCTGGCCACCGGCGGGATGGAGCTGGGCGCGATCACCCCGATGCTCTTCGGGTTCCGCGAGCGCGAGTTGATCCTCGATGTCTTCGAGGTGATCACCGGCCTGCGGATGAACCACGCATACATCCGTCCCGGCGGCCTCGTCCGGGACCTACCTCCGGGTGCGGACCGGAAGGTTCGCGAACTGCTCGCGATCATGCCGAAACGACTGCGGGACATCGAGTTGCTGCTCAGCGACAACGCGATCTGGAAGGCCCGCACCAAGGGGATCGGCTATCTCGATCTGACCGGCTGCATGGCGCTCGGCATCACCGGTCCGGTGTTGCGGGCCACCGGCCTGCCCCACGACCTGCGCAGGAGCGCGCCCTACTGCGGCTACGAGGACTACGAATTCGACGTCATCACCGACACCGGCAGCGACTGCTACGGGCGCTACCGGATCCGGGTCGACGAGATGGCTGAGTCACTGAAGATCGTCGAACAGTGTCTCGACCGACTGCGGCCCGGCCCCGTCATGGTCGAGGACGAGAAGATCGCCTGGCCTGCCGATCTCGCCCTCGGCAGCGACGGACTCGGGAACTCCCCCGAGCACATCGGCAAGATCATGGGGACCTCCATGGAATCGCTGATCCACCACTTCAAGCTCGTCACCGAGGGGCTCCGGGTACCGCCGGGACAGGTCTACACCGCGGTCGAGTCGCCCCGAGGCGAGCTGGGCGTGCACATGGTCAGCGACGGCGGCACCCGCCCGTTCCGGGTCCACTACCGGGACCCCTCGTTCACCAATCTCCAAGCAGTGGCAGCCATGTGCGAGGGCGGGATGGTGTCCGACGTAATCGCCTCGGTTGCCAGCATCGATCCGGTCATGGGCGGAGCTGATCGCTGATGTTGCAGGGACGAGGCGACGAGCGCGCGACCAACGTGTCCGTGAGCGGGCCACCCGGTGCCACCGGACCGATCTTCCTCGAGCTCGGGCCGCGTCCGGACGAGAAGGGTCAGCTGGTCCGCCCCGGTGCCCGCGCGGACTACCCGCCCGATGTCCACGCCCGGTTGGCGGCGGATGCGGCGGAGATCATCGCGCGCTACGGCGAGACGAGCGCGGTCCCGGAGGCACGCTCGGCGCTGTTGCCACTGCTGCACCTCGTCCAGGCCGAGGACGGCTACCTCACCCCGGCCGGAATCGAGTTCTGCGCAACGCGACTCGGCCTCACCGGGGCCGAGGTCACCGCGGTGGCGACCTTCTACTCGATGTACCGCCGCAATCCGACCGGCGACTTCCACGTCGGGGTCTGCACCAACACGCTCTGCGCGGTGATGGGTGGCGATGCGATCGCCGCCGCGCTGGAGGAGCATCTCGGCGTCGGCAACGGCGACACCACCGCCGACGGCAAGATCACGCTCGAACGCATCGAGTGCAACGCGGCGTGTGACTTTGCCCCTGTCGTGATGGTCAACTGGGAGTTCTTCGACAACCAGACCCCTGACTCGGCCAAGGAGTTGGTCGACGGCCTCGCGGCAGGCGACGAGGTCACCCCGACCAGGGGCGCCCCGCTGTGCACCTTCCGGGAGACCGCCCGGATCCTCGCCGGGTTCCCGGACACCCGGCCAGGCGCGCTCGAGGCGGGCGGCGGCGCGGGTGATCCCACCGTGGTCGGCCTACGAATCGCCCGCGAACTGGGGATGGAGGCGCCCGACGCCGCTCCCCCGCCCGAGCCCGCCGCCTCCCCCGACGAGACGGACCAGCCGCTGGCCGACGCGGCGCCGGAGCCGTCCGCCTCGCCCACCTCGTTGTCCCCTGTCCTCAGCCGGTACTGGGACGACCCCCGATCCTGGACGCTGGAGACCTACCGCAGGCACGACGGCTACCTGGCGCTGGACAAGGCCCTGCGCATGGATCCCGATCAGGTGATCGGGACCGTGAAGGACTCGGGTCTGCGCGGACGCGGGGGTGCCGGATTCCCCACCGGCACCAAATGGGGGTTCATCCCACAGGAGCGGAGCCCGCAGAGCGACCCGAATGCACAAACGAAAGATGCAGACGGCCCCGCAGCCAAGCCGCACTTCCTGGTCGTGAACGCGGACGAGTCCGAGCCCGGCACCTGCAAGGACATGCCGCTCATCCTGGCAACACCGCACGCACTGGTCGAGGGCGTGATCATCGCGGCATACGCCATCCGCTCGAGCCGCGCCTTCATCTACCTGCGGGGTGAGGTCGTGCCGGTGCTGCGCCGTCTGCAGGCCGCGGTTGCCGAGGCCTACGAGGCGGGGTATCTCGGCCGGGACATCCTCGGCTCCGGCTACGACCTGGAGTTGGTGGTGCACGCGGGCGCGGGGGCCTACATCTGCGGCGAGGAGACCGCGCTGCTGGACTCGCTCGAGGGCCGCCGCGGACAACCCCGGCTGCGCCCGCCGTTCCCGGCGGTGGCCGGCCTGTACGCGAGCCCGACCGTGGTCAACAACGTCGAATCGATCGCCAGCGTCCCGCCGATCATCCTGCGCGGGCCGCAGTGGTTCCGCTCCATGGGCAGCATGGAATCGCCCGGCTTCACCCTGTACTCCCTCTCCGGCCATGTTGCCCGACCCGGGCAGTACGAGGCACCGCTGGGCATCACCCTGCGCGAGCTGCTCGAGTACTCGGGCGGCGTGCGGGCCGGTCATTCGCTCAAGTTCTGGACCCCGGGCGGATCGTCGACCCCCCTCTTCACCGCTGATCACCTGGACGTCCCGCTGGACTACGAACACGTCGCCGCGGCCGGCTCGATGCTCGGCACCAAGGCACTGCAGATCTTCGACGAGACCACCTGCGTGGTCCGAGCGGTGCTGCGCTGGACCGAGTTCTACGAGCACGAGTCCTGCGGCAAGTGCACCCCCTGCCGCGAGGGCACCTACTGGCTGGTCCAGATCCTCGAACGACTGGAGGCGGGCGACGGCACCGAAGCGGACCTGGAGAAGCTGCTCGACATCTCCGACAGCATCCTCGGGAAGTCGTTCTGCGCCCTCGGCGACGGCGCGACCAGCCCGATCATCTCCTCCATCAAGCACTTTCGTGACGAGTACCTGGCGCATTTCGAGCTCGGCCGGTGCCCGTTCGATCCGGACCGGTCCACTCTCTATCCGAGAGGACACATCTGATGACGGTGAACACGAACAGCGACGCGGCGGAACTGCCCGTCCCCGAGGAGCTCGTGTCGGCCACCATCGACGGCGTCCCGATCGCAGTTCCCAAGGGAACGCTGGTGATCCGCGCCGCGGAGATGATCGGCATCCAGATCCCCCGGTTCTGCGACCATCCGCTGCTCGACCCGGTCGGCGCCTGCCGCCAGTGCCTGGTCGACGTCGAGGGTCAGCGCAAGCCGCTCGCATCGTGCACCACGACGGTCACGGACGGCATGACGGTCCACACCCAGCTCACCTCGCCCGTCGCGGACAAGGCGCAGCGGGGCGTGATGGAACTGCTGCTGATCAACCATCCGCTGGACTGCCCGGTCTGCGACAAGGGCGGCGAGTGCCCGCTGCAGAACCAGGCGATGTCCAACGGCCGGACCGAATCGCGGTTCGGCGGGGTCAAACGCACCTTCCCCAAACCGATTCCGCTGTCCTCCGAGGTCCTGCTCGACCGGGAGCGGTGCGTGCTGTGCGCCCGGTGCACCCGCTTCTCCCAGCAGATCGCGGGCGACCCGTTCATCGAGTTGTTGGAGCGCGGGGCGCTGCAGCAGGTCGGCATCTACGCCAAGGAACCGTTCGAGTCCTACTTCTCGGGCAACACCGTGCAGATCTGCCCGGTCGGCGCGCTGACCGGTGCCGCCTACCGGTTCCGCGCCCGGCCATTCGACCTGGTGTCCAGCCCGAGCGCCTGTGAACACTGCGCCAGCGGTTGCGACCTCCGCACCGATCACCGCCGCGGCACCGTGTTGCGCCGGATGGCGGGCGACGACCCGGAGGTCAACGAGGAATGGAACTGCGACAAGGGCAGGTGGGCGTTCACCTACGCCACCGCCCCCGACCGCATCACCACACCGATGGTCCGCGCCGACGACGGCACGCTGGTGCCCGCCTCCTGGCCCGAGGCACTGGCAACGGCGGCGCGCGGTTTGAGCTCCGCGGTAAGGGGCAGTGCCGTTTCGAGCGACCTGCAAGCAGTCGCAAGCGGTGCCGGAGTCCTGGTCGGCGGGCGCTCCACCCTGGAGGATGCCTACGCCTACGCGAAGTTCGCGCGGGTGGTGCTCGGCACCAACGACATCGACTTCCGCATCCGGCCGCACTCCGCTGAAGAGGCCGACTTCCTGGCCGCCCGTCATCGGGTCACGGCTACGTACCGCGACCTGGAGAACGCGCCGACCGTACTGCTCGTCGGTTTCGAGCCCGAGGAGGAGTCACCGATCGTCTACCTGCGACTGCGGAAGGCCGCGAGACAGGGCGCGCTCCTAGTGCTGTCGATCGCGCCCTACGCCAGCCGCGGTCTGGCGAAGATGTCGGGCCGGCTGTTGCAGACGGCGCCTGGCGGCGAGGCGGCGGCGCTCGACTCACTGAGGGAGTCGGAGCCGCTGCGGGCGGCGGGCGCCGTGATCATGGTCGGCGAGCGCCTGGCGGCCATCCCTGGTGCGCTGTCCGCCGCGATCCGGCTCGCCGATCGGACAGGGGCCCGCCTGGTGTGGGTACCCCGCCGGGCAGGCGACCGGGGTGCGCTGGAGGCGGGTGCCCTCCCGCAGCTGCTGCCCGGCGGCAGGCCGGTCGCCGATGACGCCGCGCGCAGGCAGGTGGCACAGGCGTGGGGCCTCACGGATCTGCCCGCGCTGCCGGGCCGGGACTCCGCGGACATCCTCGCCGCCGCGCGCGACGGCCGGATCGGGGCGCTGGTGGTCGGCGGGGTCGAGCCGGGCGACATGGCCGACCCGCGGGCCGCCCTGGCCGCCATCGAGGCGGCCGGTTTCGTGGTCAGCCTGGAGTTGCGCCGCAGCGAGGTCACCGAACGCGCCGATGTGGTGTTCCCCGTCGCCCCGGTGACGGAGAAGCCGGGCACCTTCCTCAATTGGGAGGGTCGCCCTCGTGTCTTCGGCGCCGCGCTTCCCGGCGGCGGCGCCATGCCCGACCAGCGGGTGCTGGACGCCATCGCCGACCGGATGGGCACGCCGCTCGGCCTTCCCGACGCCGCGGCCGCGCGCGCCGAACTCGCGCGGCTCGGCCCCTGGGACGGTGTGCCGCCCGCCGCGCCGGACGTTGCACCCGCCGAGCCGACGCGGCCGGGCCCGGGCGAGGCGGTCCTGGCCGGTTGGCGAATGCTGCTGGACTCCGGCCGCATGCAGGACGGGGAGCCGCACCTCGCGGGGACCGCGCGCACACCGGTGCTGCGTCTGTCCGCCGCCACCGCCACCGAGATCGGCTCCGCAGAGGGGGCCCCGGTGACCGTCAGCACCGAGCGGGGATCGATCACCCTGCCGTTGGCCATCACGGACCTGCCGGACCGGGTGGTGTGGCTGCCGCTGAACTCCCCCGGGTCCGCGATGTTCCGTGAGCTCGCCACGCTTCCCGGCGGCCTCGTCCGTATCCATTCCGCCACAACGGGAACGGAGCGGTGATGGCTACGGCGAGTGAGTACACAGATCTGTCGGCATTCGGCCACGATCCGTGGTGGCTCGTCCTCGGCAAGGCCCTGGCGGTCTTCGTCTTCCTCGTCCTGACCCCGCTGCTGGCGATCCTCGTCGAACGCAAGGTGCTGGCCTGGATGCAGATGCGGGTGGGGCCCAACCGGGTCGGTCCGAAGGGGACACTGCAGAGCCTGGCCGACGGCATCAAGCTGGCACTCAAGGAGGGCATCGTCCCGAGCGGTGTGGACAGGCCGGTCTACCTGCTGGCACCGATCATCGCGGTGGTGCCTGCCTTCATGGCGTTCGCCGTGATCCCGTTCGGTCCCGAGGTGTCGATCCTCGGCCACCAGACCCCGCTGCAACTGACCGATCTGCCGGTCGCCGTCCTGTACATCCTCGCGGTCACCTCGGTCGGCGTGTACGGCATCGTGCTCGCCGGGTGGGCGTCGGGCTCGACCTACCCGCTGCTGGGCGGATTGCGCTCGACGGCACAGGTCATCTCGTACGAGGTCGCGATGGGGTTGGCGTTCGCCGCGGTATTCCTGTGGGCGGGCACCATGGCCACCTCGGGCATCGTCGCCGCGCAGGAAGGCACCTGGTACGTCTTCCTGCTCCTGCCCTCGTTCCTCATCTACGCCACCTCGATGGTCGGCGAGACCAACCGCGCGCCGTTCGACCTCCCGGAGGCCGAGGGCGAGCTGGTCGGCGGCTTCCACACCGAGTACTCCTCGCTCCGCTTCGCGATGTTCATGCTCGCCGAGTACATCAACATGGCGACCGTCTCGGCACTCGCCACCACGCTGTTCCTCGGTGGCTGGCACGCCCCGTGGCCACTGAACATGTGGGAGGGCGCGAATTCCGGATGGCTTCCCCTGCTGTGGTTCACGGCCAAGGTCTGGGGCTTCCTGTTCGTCTTCATCTGGTTGCGCGGGACGCTCCCCCGGCTGCGTTACGACCAGTTCATGAACCTCGGCTGGAAGATCCTGATCCCCGCCGCACTGGTCTGGATCCTGGTGGTCGCCGCGATGCGGACCCTGCGGAACGAGGGGTACGGCTCCCTGCAGGTCTTCCTCTTCGGTGCGGGGACGGTCGTCGCATTGGTAGCCCTCGGACTGGTGTGGCGACGGCTCCGGTCCGCACCGAAGCCCGCGGCAGCGCCCGTGCCGCAGGTCACCGGGGGCCCGATCGCCCCCCCGGTCGACGAGCCGTTCGACCCCATGGCGGGCGGTTTCCCTGTTCCGCCGCTACCCGGCCAGATCTTGCCCGCGTTCAGCCGCACCCCGGTATCCACGGGCGCCACCACCAAGGAGGGCGACGATGGTTGAGTTCCTAGGTCCCCTATCGGGATTCGGCGTGACCTTCCGAACGATGTTCGCGAAGCCCAACACCGAGTTCTATCCGGAGGAGAAAACGCCGACCGCCCCCGGCTTCCACGGCAGGCATCAGCTCAACCGCTACCCGGACGGGCTGGAGAAGTGCATCGGGTGTGAGCTGTGCGCCTGGGCCTGCCCCGCCGACGCCATCTATGTCGAGGGCGCCGACAACACCGAGGCCGAACGCTATTCGCCCGGTGAGCGATACGGCCGCGTGTACCAGATCAACTACCTGCGGTGCATCGGATGCGGACTGTGCATCGAGGCGTGCCCGACCCGGGCGCTGACCATGACCGACGACTACGAGATGGTCGACGACAACCGGGCCGGATTGATCTACGAGAAGGATCGCCTCCTGGCGCCGCTCGAGCCGGGCATGACAGAGCCGCCACACCCGATGCAGCCCGGGAGCACGGACAAGGACTACTACCTCGGCACCGTGCGGCCGGACTCGGAGGACCCCACCCAGGAAGAGCCCGCACCGGAAGATGGGTCGCAAGCGTGACCGCGGTCGCCGCCGCGGCGCTACTCGCCGCCGAGCCCCTGGAACGCACGTCCACGGGCGAGGCGGTCCAGTTCTGGGTCCTCGCCGTGGTGGCCGTGATCGGCGCCCTCGGCGTCGTATGCGCCACCAAGGCCGTCTATTCGGCCATCTTCCTCGCGCTGACCATGATCATTCTCGCGGTGTTCTACATCGCCCAGGCCGCGCTCTTCCTCGGCGTCGTGCAGGTCGTCGTCTACACCGGCGCGGTGATGATGCTGTTCCTGTTCGTCCTCATGCTCATCGGCGTCGACTCCTCCGACTCGCTGGTGGAAACGCTTCGCGGCCAGCGGATCGCCGCGATCGTGGCGGGGCTCGGATTCGGGGTGCTGCTGATCGCGGCCATCGGCACCGCGTCCGTCTACGTGGGCGGCGGCGTCGCCGAGCCGGGCGAGCTGCCTGCGGGCAACGTCGAGGCCCTCGCGGAACTCATCTTCATCCGCTACGTGTGGGCGTTCGAGCTGACCGGCGCGCTGCTGATCACCGCGACCATAGGCGCCATGGTGCTCGCACACCGCGAGCGGTTGTGGCCGCGCGCGGACCAGCGGGAGCTCTCGCGCGACCGGGTTCGCCGATGGAGCGAGGGGGCCACGGGCGGCGATCGGGTGACCCCGTTGCCGAGTCCCGGCGTCTACGCCCGCAGCAACGCGGTCGACATGCCCGCACTGCTGCCGGACGGGTCGTACGCCCCGTCGTCGGTCAGCCGCATTCTCCAGCAGCGAGACATCTCGGCATCCGAGTCGGAGACACCAGGAGAGGAGGGCACGCGGTGAACCCCGAGAACTACCTGTACCTGTCCGCCCTGCTGTTCACCATCGGTGCGGCGGGCGTCCTCGTCCGCCGCAACGCCATCGTCGTGTTCATGTGCATCGAGCTGATGCTGAACGCGAGCAATCTGGCGTTCGTGACGTTCGCCCGGATGCACCAGAACCTCGACGGCCAGGTCTTCGCGTTCTTCACCATGGTGGTCGCCGCCGCCGAAGTCGTTGTCGGCCTGGCGATCATCATGACCATCTTCCGCACCCGACGTTCGGCCTCGGTCGACGGCGCGAACCTCCTGAGGTACTGACGTGACCGGGGGGATCTGGCTGCTGCCCGCCCTGCCGCTGCTGGGCGCCTCGGTGCTGCTGCTCGGCGGCAGGCGAACCGACCGGTGGGGCCATCTGTTCGCCTGTGCGATGGCGTTGGCGTCGTTCGCGGTCGGTGTCGTGTTCTTCGCCCAGATGCTGGGCCGCGACACCGCCGATCGTGCCCTGTCCGAGGACCTCTTCAGCTGGCTACCTGCCGCGGGCCTGCAGGTGGACTTCGGGCTCCTGCTGGACCAGCTGTCGATCTGCTTCGTGCTGCTCATCACCGGGGTGGGCTCGCTGATCCACATCTATTCGGTCGGCTACATGAAAGACGATGTGGCCAAGCGTCGTTTCTTCGCCTACCTCAACCTGTTCCTGGCCGCGATGCTGCTCCTGGTGCTCGCCGACAACTACCTCGGTCTCTATGTCGGATGGGAGGGCGTCGGCCTCGCCTCCTACCTGCTGATCGGCTTCTGGCAGTTCAAGCCGTCGGCGGCGACCGCGGCGAAGAAGGCCTTCGTGGTCAACCGCGTCGGCGACATGGGCCTGGTCGTCGCGATCATGATGATGTTCGCGACGTTCGGTTCGATCAACTTCAGCGGCGTCTTCGCCGCGGCGGACGGGGCGAGCGAGTCCGCGGTCACGGCAATCGGATTGGCGCTGCTGCTCGCGGCGTGCGGCAAGTCGGCCCAGGTGCCGCTGCAGTCCTGGCTCGGCGACGCGATGGAGGGCCCGACCCCGGTGTCGGCGCTGATCCACGCCGCCACGATGGTCACCGCGGGCGTCTATCTCATTGTCCGGTCCAACGTGATCTTCGACCTGGCGCCGGGCGCGCAGCTCGCGGTCGTAGCGGTCGGCGCGGTCACCCTGCTGTTCGGCGCAATCATCGGCTGCGCCAAGGACGACATCAAGAAGGCGCTTGCGGCGTCGACGATGAGCCAGATCGGCTACATGGTGCTCGCCGCGGGCCTCGGCCCCGCGGGGTACGCGTTCGCGATCATGCACCTGCTCACCCACGGCTTCTTCAAGGCGGGACTGTTCCTCGGCGCCGGGTCGGTGATGCACGGCATGAACGACGAGACTGACATGCGCCGCTACGGCGGATTGCGGGCGTTCATGCCGATCACCTTCGTCACGTTCGGGCTCGGCTATCTCGCGATCCTCGGCATTCCCCCCTTCTCCGGGTACTTCTCGAAGGACAAGATCATCGAGGCGGCGTTCGGCGCGGGCGGCACCGAGGGCATCGTCCTCGGTACGGCCGCCCTGCTCGGGGCGGGCATCACCGCGTTCTACATGACCCGGGTGATGCTGCTGACGTTCTTCGGCACGCCCCGATGGCGAGGGGAGCATGCGGAGCGACCAGAAGGCACAGGCGCGGAGCCTGCGGAGCGACCAGACGGCACAGTCGCCCACCCGCACGAGTCGCCGGGCGTGATGACGTGGCCGATGATCCTCATCGCGATCGGTTCGGTGACCTCCGGCGCGATCCTGGCCTTCGGTGGGGCGCTCCAGCATTGGCTCGAACCGGTGGTCGGCGCCCAACATCCCGATCTCGCCGTCCCCGTATGGGTGATCACCGTGACCACCCTGGTCGTCGTGCTCGCCGGTGTCGCTGTGGCCTATCGGCAGTACGCGGGGCAGAAGATCCCCGAGGTCGCGCCCGCCGCGGTCTCCCCACTCACCGTCGCGGCCCGCAAGGACCTGTACGGCGACGCAGTCAACGAGGCGGTGTTCATGCGTCCTGGCCAACATCTGACGCGGTGGCTCGGCTACTTCGACGGCAGGGGCATCGACGGCGCGGTGAGCGGGTTGACCGCGGCGATCGCCGGCTCGTCGGCGCGGATCCGACGGCTGCAGACCGGCTTCGTCCGGACCTACGCCCTGTACATGTTCGCGGGCGCGGGCGCGGTGGCCGCGACGATGGTGCTGGTGGGTCTCCGATGAGCCTGCCCTGGTTGACCGCGATCTGGGTGGCACCGCTCGTCGGCGCCGCCGCTGTCCTGACGCTGCCCGCCGACAAGCACCGGCTCGCCCGGTCCGTCGCGCTCGGCACCGCGCTCGTGGTGCTCGCGCTGGCGGTGTCCGTGGCGGTCGGTTTCGATCCGGCGGGCGCGCAGTACCAGTACGTCGAGTCACACGCCTGGATCCCGGCTTTCGGCACCCGGTACACCCTCGGGGTGGACGGCATCGCGCTGGTGATGGTGCTGCTGACAACCGTGCTGGTGCCGCTGCTACTGCTCGCAGGATGGAACGACGTCCCCGAGCCGGAGCCGATCGGCAGGCGCAGGATCCACTTCTACGTGGCGTTGATCCTGGTGGTCGAATCGATGGTGCTGGTGTCGTTCACCGCCCTCGACATCCTGCTGTTCTACGTGTTCTTCGAGGCGATGCTGCTCCCGATGTATTTCCTCATCGGCGGATTCGGCGGGACCGATGCCACCGCGGTGACCCGGAGGGCCAGCGTGCACCGGTCTCGCGCGGCGGTGAAGTTCCTGCTGTACAACCTCTTCGGCGGCCTGATCATGCTGGCCGCGGTGATCGGACTGTACGTGGTGACGGTGCGCGAGGGCAGCCCGCTTCCGGGTGGGACCTTCGACTTCCGCGAGATCGTCGCGGCCGCCTCCTCGGGCGGGCTCGGCGTCGATCCCGGCGTCCTCAATGCGCTGTTCCTCGGCTTCATGTTCGCCTTCGCAGTGAAGGCGCCGTTGTGGCCCTTCCACACCTGGCTGCCGGGCGCGGCCACTGCCGCCACCCCGGCCACCGCGGTGCTCATGATGGCCGTCGTCGACAAGGTCGGCACCTTCGCGATGCTCCGCTACTGCCTGCAGCTCTTCCCCGAGTCGTCCGCGTACTTCGCGCCGCTGATCGTCACGCTGTCGGTGATCGGCATCGTCTACGGCGCGTTGCTGGCGATCGGTCAGACCGACGTGATGCGGCTGATCGCCTACACGTCGATCTCGCACTTCGGGTTCATCATTCTCGGCATCTTCGCGATGACCAGTCAGGGGCAGGCCGGCTCGACGCTGTACATGGTCAACCACGGCATCTCGACCGCTGCCCTGTTCCTGGTGGCCGGATTCCTTGTCTCCCGCCGCGGCACAAGGGCCATCGCCGCGTACGGCGGCGTGCAAAAGGTCGCCCCTGTGATGGCAGGCACCTTCCTCGTCGCGGGCCTCGCGACCCTGTCCCTGCCCGGGCTGGCCCCGTTCGTGAGCGAGTTCCTGGTCCTGGTGGGCACTTTCACCCGCTACCCGGCCGCCGCGCTGATCGCGACCAGCGCGCTGGTTCTCGCGGCGATCTACGTGCTCTGGCTGTATCAACGCCTGATGACCGGTCCGGTGACCGAGGACAACAAGCGCATCCGCGACCTGGTGCCCCGCGAACTCGCGGTCGTGGCCCCGCTGATCGCGCTGCTCCTCGTCCTCGGCTTCTACCCGAAACCGGTCCTCGACATCGTCAACCCCGCGGTCAGTCAGATCATGACCACGATCGGTCAGCACGATCCCGCACCGACCGGCCCGACCCTCACCGGCCTCGTCGCCGATCAGGACAACCACGGAGGTGCGCCCCGATGAGGTCCCATGAAGCCCTCGCCCAGGCTGCGCTGCCCGCACCGGACATCGAGTACGGCAGGCTCGCGCCGATGTTGATCGTGTTCGGGGTGGCGGTCGTGGCGGTGATCGTCGAGGCGTTCGCGCCCACCCGCGGCCGCCTCACCAGCCACCTGGTGCTCAGTCTCGGCGGCCTGGGCGCGGCGTTCGTCGCGGTCGTGCTGCTGAGGGGAGATCACGGCACCGCCGTCATGGGCGCTGTCGTCGTCGACGGCCCCACCCTGTTCCTGCAGGGCACGATCCTGCTGGTCTCGATCCTCGCGGTGTTGCTGATCGCCGAACGCAGCGGACCGCGGGCCGCGGGCGGGGCGCGGCGGGCGGCGGTCGTCTCGGTCCCGAGTCCAGCGGCCGGGGTCGGCGGCATCGACGCCTTCGCCCCCCAGGCGGCCGCGGTGCCCGGCAGCGTCGACGAACTGGAGGCGACCAGGGCGGGAGTGATGCAGACAGAGGTGTTCCCGCTGACGCTCTTCGCGGTCGGCGGGATGCTGCTGTTCCCGGCGGCGGGTGACCTACTCACCATGTTCGTCGCGCTCGAGGTGCTGTCGCTGCCGCTGTACCTGCTCTGCGGACTGGCCAGGCGCAGGCGCCTGCTCTCCCAGGAGGCAGCGCTGAAGTACTTCCTGCTCGGCGCGTTCTCCTCGGCGTTCTTTCTCTACGGCGTGGCGTTGCTGTACGGCTACGCGGGCACGGTGCGGCTCGCGGGCATAGCCGACGCGATCGCCGACGGCGGCGAGCAGCGGCCGGTGCTGGCGTTGCTCGGTGCCGGGCTGCTGAGCGTGGGCCTGCTGTTCAAAGTCGGTGCGGTGCCGTTCCATTCGTGGGTGCCCGACGTGTACCAGGGCGCCCCCACCCCGGTCACCGCCTTCATGGCGGCGGCCGTCAAGGTCGCCGCGTTCGGCGCCATGCTGCGCATCTTCTACGTCGCCCTGCCGGAGTTGCGGGCGGACTGGCGTCCGATGCTGTGGGCCGTCGCCATCGCGACCATGCTGATCGGTGCCGTGCTGGCGATCACCCAGACCGACGTCAAACGCATGCTCGCGTATTCGGCGATCGCCCACACCGGATTCATCCTCACCGGCCTGATCGCCGGGAACGACGCGGGACTCTCGGCGACGATGTTCTATCTGCTCGCCTACGGCTTCAGCACGCTCGGCGCCTTCGCCTGCGTGATGTTGGTGCGGGACGGGCACCAGGAAACCACCGACATGGCCGGCTGGGCCGGCCTCGGCCGACGCTCACCGCTGTTGGCCGCGGTCTTCGCCCTGTTCCTGCTCTCGTTCGCCGGAATCCCGTTGACCAGTGGGTTCGTCGGAAAGTTCGCGGTGTTCCGGGCCGCCGCTGAGGGCGGGGCGGTACCCCTCGTCATCGTCGGCGTGATCAGCAGCGCGATCGCCGCGTTTTTCTACGTGCGGGTCATCGTGCTGATGTACTTCTCCGACCCGACGCCGGAATCCGAGGCGACGACGGTGGTCGTGCCCAGCACCGCGACCGCGGCCGCGATCTGCCTGTGCGCCGTCGTCACGCTGATGCTCGGGATCCTGCCGCAGCCCGTGCTCGACCTGGCGGACAGGGCGGCGCAGTTCCTCACCTGATGCGAAGCCGGTGGGCAGCGGAGGGTTCCTGTGTGCCCGTCAGAACGAACTGCGTTTCAGGGCTGCCTGGCGAGATGCGGGCCGGCAAGGGAAGTACCGGTCCGCTCCTCGCTGGACAGCCGCCGTTGATGCCCTGGCCAGAACCGACACTTGAGAGAATCTAGGGATGATCCTCGGGTTGCCCGCGGGACATCCACTTCTCATCCGATTCTCTGCGCCCTGGTCTATCCAGCCGTTCGATGAGCGCCGTTCCGCCGGCAAGGAGTACGAGAAAGCCAGCAACGAGCGCGATGGCGACTACCAATTTGTCCCCCTGTGGACTACCTGCAGCGGAGTGCAGGTCTACTACGCGGACCACCCCGGCCGCATTCCCCGGTCCGGAGGCTACCAACTAGTTCGCCGCCGCAACGACGCCTTTGGGGTATTCATCCGGCCTAGGACCACCCACTACGCGGTGAGCGGCACCGTCTGATCGCATCTCGGCGTGACATCCGAGGAAGTAGGAACTTTTCTCCCAGCATGACAAGCACGACACCAATTCCGACCCCGATGACCCGTCCCGACCACGAGGCATCTAGGACGCTGGATGCAACGGCAAGCGCGATGCATCGACCTGCCGGTGATCGACTGGATTCATCGGTTCAGTCACTGCATCGCCTTCCTTTCCCGATAGCGCCAGACGCGACACTACGAACAACTCTCCGATCAACGGCACGAAGACTCCGTTGGACGCGGCCCTCGGTGTGCCCGGCCACGCCCCGATCAGCCGACTGCTACCAACGTGATGGCCGGCCGGGCGCCCTGGCCGTTGCGGGATGCGACGCCTGGCCCGCAACCAGCCCGAGGCCGCCACCTATTTACAAATATTGTTAGGTTGTCAGATTTCTGTCTTTACTGCATTCCCGTGCTGGTTGACGCGCATTTTTGGAATGCTAACAAGATAACCCGCATATGGATTTCGAAAATGCATCCGCTATTCCGGGTTGGCCATTGACGCAAAAATCCGGATGAAGCATCCTTGGCTCGGGCGGAGATAAGTCCGCCAACCCGCCAAGCAGGGAGATCCATGAAGGTTCGTTCTCGTGTCGTGTTGACCACTATTGCAATGGCCGCAATTCTGCCGCTTGGCGGAGTTGCAAATGCTGCGCCGTCCACTCCTGGTGAGGAGATTCAGGGGACCGGAACAGATGGTTCACAAATCAGCTGGCAAATCCCCCACGACACTCTTGGCGAACGGGGCGACGCTTCACCATCGTTCGACACCATCCCTGGCGCTTCAACGTCGTTCGACACCAAGACTGGCCCGAACGGCGAGGTCTCGACCACCATCACCATCCCCGACGCGGCGGCGCCGAGCCGCTACGAATTCCCCCTCAACCTGCCGGCCGGCTTCACCACCGATCCTCAGGAAGATGGGTCGATCACAGTGAACAACGCCGCCGGCCTCCCGGTCGGCAGCTTCAAGAAGCCATGGGCGACCGATGCGAACGGTGGCGCGATTTCCACTTCGCTGAAAGTAGAGGGAAACAGCCTCGTTCAGCATGTCGACTTCACCGAGGAAACAGCCTTCCCCGTGACCGCCGATCCCTCCTGGAACTGGGGATGGGTGTCCGGCCACGTCTATCTCAACAAAATGGAGACTGCCAAGATGGGGGCAGGGGGAGGCGTGGCCGCCTGGCTTCCGAATCCGGGTGCGATGTGGGCTGGGCGGACACTTGCCAGCCTTGCCGCTTTCGCTGCAGCATCCGGCCAGTGCGTTCAGTTCAAGGTAGGCTTCGGCCTCGGCGGACTCCCGTTGCTGCCCGGCTCCCCGCTTCCGTTCGGCGCCGGCATTCTGGGTGTCGACTACTACTCGGGTGGATACTGCAGCTGATGTGGATCATGATCACCATGGCTGTCGTGGCCGTGATCGTCTACACGATCACGGCCACGACAGCCCGTTGGTTGGAGCGGCCGACTACTGCGCCCGTTGCCCGGTTCGGCGGCTGGGCTGTGCTCGTCGCGACGCTCGCCTTCCTCGTGTCGATGGCGTCGCATCTAAGTACAGATGCCCTGTTGGGGCTGATCCTCGGCGCTCTTTTAGCGCCCATTCTTGTCGGGAAGATCTGGGCTCGCCTGAAATCGCGCGAGGGCGATAAGTAGCCCAGAGTTCATGCCCACAGCTCTAGAAAAGGAGTGCGACCGCACGACTAACAACCTGAGGTTGTGGATTTCGGTTGCAATTCCGTAAATCAGCGGCGCCGTTGGTATGACCAGCCAGCCTCCATCATGCGTGCATACATGCGAGATTTGGCGTGCGATCTCACCGCTAGATACTCGCAGGTAACTTTCGAAGACAATGCCCCCGAAATGCACTAGGATTGCATGCTCTAAGTATCTAAATATACAAATCAGACACGGAGTACAAGTGGGGATCAGCGGGGGGTCACATCTACCAAATGCGGACAAGAGAACATCTAGCCACCTCTTTGGATCCCATCGAGGCGAACTACAGCCATATACGGCACTACCAACCGTCCAAGGGGCACCGCAACGGTCACTTCAACCGGAGGATCGATCGCTGAAGGGCGCGACGCTCGCACCCTTCGGGACTCGGCTTCCTGTCGAGGTACAGCGCCAACTGAAAATGACTTGCGCAGCCAAGGGCCTCCGCATGCAGGACGCAGTGCTCGACGCTGTTCGAGACTGGTTGATGCGTCAGGAGTCACGGTAGCCACATGAGGATCAACGAGCGGCAGGCATTGACCGCAGGACTCCTCATGTCCGAAATCCTTGGCGTCGTTTTCGGTGCCTCGGCTGGTAGTTGGACCAAAGGAACCGTGACCCTGTTGGTTTGCACGGTTGCCACCGGGCTGGCGTTCCTGGTCCTCCGGGCCGTCTACAAGAACCGGCCGCAGGTTTGACGCCTACGAGATGAGGGATCGCGCGTCTTCTTGGCAAGGCGCATCTTTGCTGGGCTAAGCGCGGCGGCAGTCCCACAAATGGACCGCTTCGTTGCCGGATCCCGCCCCTCCGGAGCGGGGCAGTGCTGCCGACAAATGCGTTGCGCAATCAGTGACTGCGATCAATGGCGACAGTCGGGGGTGACGAACCGATCTCTCGTTCGTTCGCTAGCCCCCGAGCCGGTCCGTGTCTGTGACGTTCGCGAGCCGCACCTGCCCCTTGGCCACCAGGCGGTCCCGCTCGTCCACCACGGCGACCTGCCACAGCTGTTGCGTGCGGCCGCGGTGCACCGGCGTCGCCTCCGCGAAGAGGACGCCGTCGCGGGTGGCCCGCAGGAAGTCGGTGTTGTTGTTGACGCCGACCACATGCCCCCGGTCACCCAGCCAGATGCTGCCCGCGATGCTGGCGAGCGTCTCGACGACCGCGCAGTGCACGCCGCCGTTCATGATGCCCGCCGGCTGGTACAGCTCGGGACGGACCGTCCACTGGGCCCGGACCCGGTCGCCGCTGAGTTCGGTGTACTCGAGCCCAAGCACCTCACCGAATCCCTTGTTGAGGAACGGGGTTGCGGCCGCGGGGTCCATCCCGGACAGATCGCTCATCGAGGACACGTTGCTCATCTTCACACTCCATCGTTGCCGGTCGAGTGAATGTACCTTTCGCCCGAAATGCCGACGGGCCCCGCACCCGAAGGTGTGGGGCCCGTCGCGGGGAAGGACCGGGAGTCTCTGCAGCCCTCAGGACTCCGGCGCGGTCCGATCATTCACGTTCCGAGAATGACAATAGGCAAGCCTGGCCTAACATGCAAGCGCAGCGACGCCGCGGCGAAAAGCTGCCCGGTCGGCACGCGCCCGGACCGGCACCCCGGCACCCTCAAAGGCGTCGAGCAGGCCCTGCCCCCGGCGCATCGCGGCGGACTCGCCCACGCCGCCGAGAATGGGAACAAGCGTGGCGGCACCGAGGATCGCCTCACCGACCATGGCCCACAAGCGCGATCGATCGAGCGGCACGATCAGGTCCAGCGCATCGAAGAACGCGACCAGCGCGGTGTGGCAGCGGTGCACGGTCCACACCAGCAGAGCGCCCTCGCACGGCAACGTCACCGCGGCACGCGTCCCGGCCCAGCGATCACCGGGCAGCACCCGCAGCACCGGATCGCTTACCCCGGCCCAGTCGATGCAGCCGTCGCTGTCCATGTGCAACCAAAGGTTCTCGAGACCCGGATCCCAGGCGCGCCCCTCCAACACCACCAGCGACGCCACCCGGCCGATCACCGCGTGGATGAGCGCGGTCGCGACCGAGGCGGCCGCCGCCTCCGGATCGCAGAGGTCGGCCAGCGCCCGCTCGACCATCCGCTCGAGGCGATCGCCGTGAATCCCCTCGACGGCAGACCACCAGCGACGCTTGCCCTGGTCGGCCATCAGAGCGACGGCATACACCCGCGGGTACTCCGGATAGATGCCCCGGAGTCGGAGACAGGAGTCGTCGAGCGCGGCGGCCGGGTCGTTCCGCACCGGTTTCACCGAAACGGCGGTCGATGACACTGCGAACGGGGGCGCTGCGATGGATGACACTGCTCACTCCTGGGTCGGCGACATTCGGACATCTCGTCGAGATCAACTGCAGGGCGACCGCTTGCGGGTCGACCGCGAATGTAGGTTAGCCTAACCATTACTTGCGGGCGAGCGGGAGCCGAGCCCCCGGCCGGGGATAGGGTTCCGTAACCTAATCTCGCAAGCTTGCGCCTCGCCGATCAGGAGCCCCCGACCGTGACGTCCACCCCCACACCCGGTTCGGTCGCCGCTCGCCCCGGGCCGACCGAGACCCGGGGGACCCACCCGACCGAGATCTACGGTTCGCTGGAGGTCCCGACCGGTCCGGCACCGCTGCAACGCCGGCTGCTCGCCGCCCTCGCGGACCTCGGCGTGGTCGCCCTCCCCCTGGTCATCGGCTGGTTCATCGTCGACTCCCTGCGCGACGACAACGGCGGCGGCCAGATGGATCGCGCGGTCTTCGGCGGCGTCGCGCTGATCACCGCCGCCGCCCTGCTCGTCTGGAACCGCGGCAGCAGGGAGGGCGCCACGGGCCAGAGCGTCGGCAAGGGCTGGCTGGGCCTGGTCACCAGGGACGCCGAGTCCGGCAGGCCGCTCGGCACCCGCCGGGCCCTGCTCCCCCGCAGCGGCTCCGAGGTCGTCCGGCTCAAGACCGCGGTCGCGGAGGGTTTCACCCCGATCCGCCGCGACACCTCGATGGCCGCGATCCGCAAGCGCCGACTGCTCGGGCTCGCCCTCCTCGTGCTGCTGCTCGCGGCGGCCGCCCTCGCCAGCGTTGCCGTCGGCGCCCGGCCGATGACCTTCGCCGAGATCTTCCACGCGCTGTTCACCCCGACCGGCCTCGACACCGACCTGGTGGTGCGCACCCTGCGGGTGCCGCGCACCGCCCTCGGGATCGCGGTCGGCATCGCGCTCGGCATCGCGGGCGCGCTCATCCAGGGCCACACCCGTAACCCGCTCGCCGACGCGGGCCTGCTCGGCCTCAACGGCGGCGCCGCGTTCTTCGTGGTGCTCTCGATCTACCTGTTCGGGCTGGCCGGACCGAACGAGTACCTGTGGTTCGCCTTCGCCGGGTCCCTCGCCGCGAGCATCGTCGTGTTCGGCATCTCGTCGATCGGCAACGGCAGATCGAGCCCACTGAGCCTCGCGCTCGCCGGTGCCGCGGTGGCGATGTTCCTCAGCGCCATGACGAACACCGTCATCCTGCTCGACCAGACCAGCCTCGACGGCTACCGGTTCTGGGTCGTCGGCTCCATCGCCGGGCGCGGACCCGAGGTGCTCTGGCAGGTGCTGCCGTTCCTGGTGATCGGCACGCTGATCGCGATGGCGAGCACCCCGAGCCTGAACGTGCTCAGCCTCGGCGACGACGTCGCCCGCGGCCTCGGCACCAACATCGTGTTGAGCCGGACGATCGGCATCATCGCGATCACCCTGCTCACCGGCGCCGCCACCGCCGCCTGTGGCCCGATCGCCTTCGTCGGACTGGTGGTGCCCCATGTCGCCCGGTCGATCACCGGACCGGACTACCGCTGGCTGGTGCCCTATGCAGGCATCATCGGCGCGATCATGGTCCTGCTCGCGGACGTGATCGGCCGCGTCGTGGTCCGCCCCGGCGAACTCCAGGTGGGCATCGTGTTGGCGCTCTTCGGTGCACCGTTCTTCGTCGCGCTCGTCCGGCGCAGAAAGCTGGTGTCGCTGTGAGCCTGATCGACGACAAAGTCGAACTCCCCACCACCGTGCCGTCGCGCCCGGGGTTCCGGGTCGGGCCGGTCTCCCTGGTCCGCCGCACCACCATGGTCGCGATCACCGCAGGCCTGCTGCTCGCCGCGTTCCTGCTGCTGTGCATCAACATCGGCCGCGGCGACTTCGCGATCTCGGTGCCGACCGTCGCCGAGATCCTCTTCGGCGGCGGCACCAAGGTCGAGCGGTTCATCGTGATGGACCTGCGCCTGCCTCGCGCCCTCACCGCGCTGCTCACCGGCCTCGCGCTGGGCATCTCGGGCGCGATCACCCAGTCCATCCTGCGCAATCCCCTGGCCAGCCCGGACCTGTTGGGCATCACCGCCGGGGCCAGCGCGGCCGCCGTGGCCCTCATCGTGCTGGCGGGCGGCGGCAGCTTCGTGGGACTGCTCGCGGTGCTCGGCATCCCGATCGCGGCGCTGATCGGCGGCATCGCGACCGCCGTCATCATCTACGCGCTCGCGTGGCGCGGCGGAGTCCAGGGCTACCGGGTGGTGCTGATCGGCATCGGGTTCAACGCCATGCTGATCGCCGCGATCCAGTGGATGCTGATCTCCGCCGACATCAACGACGTCGCCCGTGCGCAGGTCTGGCTCAACGGCTCCCTCAACGGCAGCGACTGGGCGCAGGTGTGGCCCGTCGCGATCGGCGTCGCGGTGGTCGGCACGATCGCGCTGATCTCCTCGTTCACCCTGGGCGCGCTGCGTCTCGGCGACGACAACGCACGCTCGCTCGGCGTCCGGTTGCAGGCCGGACAGGCCACCCTGCTGCTGGCCGCGGTGGCGCTCGCCTCCATCGCGACGGCCGCCGTCGGCCCGATCGGATTCGTCGCGCTGTGCGCTCCGCAGCTCGCACTCCGGCTGCTGCGTACCCCGGGACCGCCGATCCTGGCCTCCGGCCTGGTGGGGGCCGTTCTGGTGGTCGGCAGCGACGTCATCGCGCGCACCATCCTCCCCGTCGAGCTCCCCGTCGGCATCGTGACCTCGGCCCTCGGCGGACCGTTCCTGCTGTACCTGCTCGTCCGAAACAATCGAAAGGTGTCGGTCTGATGAGCGAGCTCACCACCGAGCACACCGCGCCCCGGCTCGCGGCCGAGGCCCTCACCGTCGGCTACGGCGACCGCATCATCGTCGACGGGCTCGACCTCGAGATCCCCACCGGCGTGGTGACGACGGTGATCGGGCCGAACGGCTGCGGCAAGTCCACCCTGCTCCGCTCGCTCGGCCGACTGCTCAAGCCGAAGTCCGGCCAGGTGCTGCTCGACGGCAAGGCCATCTCCACCCTCAAGACCAAGGACGTCGCGCGCACCCTCGGCATGCTCCCGCAGGCCCCCGTCGCGCCCGAGGGACTGACCGTGGCCGACCTGGTCGCCCGCGGACGGCACCCGCACCAGTCCTGGATCCGGCAGTGGTCGGCCGACGACGAGGGCGAGGTGGCCAGGGCGCTGGCCCTGACCGGGGTGTCCGAGCTCGCGGACCGACCCGTCGACCAGCTCTCCGGCGGACAACGCCAGCGCGCCTGGATCTCGATGGCGCTCGCCCAGGGCACCGACATCCTGCTGCTCGACGAGCCGACCACGTACCTGGACCTGGCGCATTCGGTCGAGGTCCTCGACCTGGTGGACCGGATGCACGAGGAACTCGGACGCACGGTGGTGATGGTGCTGCACGACCTGAACCTCGCCATTCGGTACAGCGACCGCCTGATCGTCATGTCCGAGGGCGCGGTCGTCGCGTCCGGCACCCCGAGCGAGGTCATCTCGGAGGAGCTGCTGTTGAAGGTGTTCGGGCTCGAGGCCCGCGTCATCGAGGACCCCGTCTCCGACCGGCCGCTGATCGTGCCGATCGGGACCCGGCACGTGTACGGGTCGATCGGCGGGCCAGCGGCCGCGGCCGACGCGGTGGGCGTCGGCTCGGCCTGAGGTCAGGTCCGGTTGCCACCGATCATGGTGCGCACCAGGCGAACTCCCTGGCCGATCGAGACCTCCGGCAGGTAGGCCCGACCGATGGCGTTGCCGATGCTCGGCAACGCCGCCGGATCGGCGAACGTCATGTGCATCGGCACGTACTCCGGCTGGAACTTCGACTTGAAGGCCAGCAGGGACCGGAACCCGTACACCGGCTCCAGGGTCTTGCCGAGCACGTCGAGGAGGCGGTCCAGCACCGTCGACAGGGTGGACCGCTCGAGGTCCTCCTCGGTATCGGCCGCTGCCTCCGGCGAGACGACCTTCGCCAGCGGCGCGCCGGACAGGCTGACGAACTCGGCGCCCTCTTCCTTGAGGAGCATCGCCGCGGAGGCGATCAGGAACTCCATTGCGGGCCGGAAGCCCTCGGAGCGGCGGCGCATGAAATCGAGGGTCCAGCCGACCACCCGGCCGTCCCGGTAGACGGGCATCCACGAGGTGACCCCGTGCACGGTGCGCTCGGCATCCACGGCGACCAGGCACCGCACCTGCGGATCGTCGATCTCCTCGAG
The DNA here is from genome assembly GCF_017833315.1 of Rhodococcus sp. PvR099. NCBI lineage: Bacteria > Bacillati > Actinomycetota > Actinomycetes > Mycobacteriales > Nocardiaceae > Rhodococcus > Rhodococcus sp. PvR099. The sequence goes on from NZ_JAFIBV010000001.1 coordinate 1,243,180, forward strand.
GCCGCCGAGCGTGAAGCCCATCTCCGGCATCCCCTTGTCCGCCACCCATTCCTCCGAGATGGCGGTGATCTGATCGGTGATCGACAGCGGGGCGTCGGGGAACGAGATCCACTCGGCGCTGATCCCGTCCTTCTTGGCCCGGTTCACCGCGGTGCGCACGTCCTGGAACTTCTTGCCGGTGAACGCGAGGTCGTCGAGCCGGAGCACCGTCTCCTCCGCGACCTGGATTCCGGACCACCCCATCGAGTCGGTCACCTCCCGCAGCTCGCCGGTCACCGAGTAGAAGCACGGAATCCATCCGCTGCCGGACGCGAACTCCGCGAAGTCGGTCACGTTGACCCGCAACCGGTCCGGCGGACCGACGGGGTCGCCGGTGGTCAGCGCGACGCCCGCGATCACCCGGTAGGCCACGTAGCTCGTCCCGTCCGGACTGAACCAGTACTTGTTGCCGCGCCAGGTCGTCATCCAGGACAGCGGGCTGCCGCCGCTGGCGCACAACAGCTTCCTGGCCCGTTCGGTGTCCTCGGTCTCCGCGCCGTAGGCCGGCTTGAGGAACGTGGCCAGCGTCGCCACGCACGCGACCACCCAGAACACCACTCCGGTCCACTCGAACAGCACCGTGGTGGCGGCGCTGTCGGGCAGCAGGCGCGGGTCCAGCCACTGCAGGTAGACCGGTGGGATCAGGCGCTGCGGATAGTCGGCGAGCAGACCCGCGAGCCCCGGATCCCGGTCGAACCCCTTGCGCACCAGCAGCCCACCGAGGACATACACGACGCCGAGCCCCGCGGCGACGGCCAGGAGGATCGTCCACAGCCGGCGATACGTGCCCTTCGGCGCGGCGACATCGAAGAACCGCCGGGTCAGAAGCAGCACCACGAGGATCGCGAGCGGCGTCAGGAACGGCGTGATGGTCCGGTACAGGTTCGGCGAGTCGAGGCCGTAGAAGAGCGATTCCTCACCGACCGATTCGATGAACCGGACGACATAGTTCGCCACGGACAGCGCGAGCAGGATCGAGTGCACGACCACCGCCGCGATCCACGCGAACCGCCTGCCCCGGCGCAGGCCGTCCGCGAGCACCAACAGGAAGATCGAGGGCATCAGGCTCAACAGGGTCGGCCCGACCCCACCAAGTCGCAGCCCCAGCAGCCCGCGCCTGCACTCCTCGCTGTTCGACGCGCCCGCACAGATGGCCCGCACCTCGTCCGGTGTCCAGGGCACCCCACGGAACAGCTCGCGCAGCACGGCCAACGGTCCGACCGCGTTGGGCGAGAGGGCCGCCAGAGCCGGGCCGAGCGCGCCGGCCGCGACCACGATCGCGACGAGCACCCGGCCCTCGCGGCGGGTCCCCGCGAGCCGAGCCCCGCGCGCCGACCGGCCGACGATCCAGGGACCGAGGACCAGCCCGACCACCGCCGCGGCGAGCCGGATGATGTCCTCGAGGTGCCCGCCGAACAGTGCGAGGGTGATCAGCAGCGCGAGCAGCCCCACCCGGGTCCGCCGTCGCCACAGCGTGTCCATCCGCGAGCTCGCCACCATGGCCACGCCGACGATCCACGTCGTCGGGCCGACCGCGGCACCGATGTGCAACCGGAAGCCCCACCCCTCGTCGACCAGTTTCACCAGCGCGGCCACCCCGATCCCCAGCAGCGTGCCCAGCACCTGGGTGCTCGCCGCCGCGACCGCGAAGCGGCCCGAGCCGATCCGGTGCTCGATCGGTGCGGCCACCAGCAGGACCAGCGCCGTCGCGACCAGATACCCGGCCAGGCCCGGCGCCCAGAGCCCGGCGGTGAGCGACGTCCAGACCCGACCGTCCTCGAAGGGCCCGATCCCCGCCGCGAAGTGACGGTCCACGTACCGCGCCGGGCCGGACAGCAGGCTGGCGGTCGCCGCACCGAGGACCCAGATCAGGACGAGCAGCCCGATGCTGACCGGCGCCCCGGATGCCCCGGACCTGGCCAGCTCGAGGAGCCTTCGGGTCTGCCTGGTGGCCGCCGTCGCCGTCGCCTGAGTCACGAAATCAGCCCCATCTTCGTCGCCAACCACCCAAGCTCGTGTTCGAGCCCGGCCGACCACACCGCAAAGCTGTGTCCCCCCGGCAGTTCCACGTACTGGACGTCCATCCCCGCGGACTTGGCCGCCTGATACACCCGCTTGGCCCCCGGCTTGTACTCGCCGTCGTCGCTGCCTGCGACGATCACCCCGGCCGAGCCCGGGTACTTGCGTGCAGCCATCAGGTCCATCGGATTCACCGCCGCGAACTTCGCCGCATCGCCGCCGAACACCTCGTCGACCGTGCGGGCCCGGTCCCCGAGCGTCGGCTCCTCCTGCCCGGACAGGTCGAGGAACGTCGGATACACGTCCGGGTGGTTGGTGGCCATCTGCAGCGAACAGGTGCCGCCGTAGGACAGCCCACCGATCGCCCAGCTCCGCGGGTCGGGGTTCACCTCGAGGTGCGACTTGACCCAGGCGGGCACGTCCTCGGCGAGGTACGTCGCCACGTTGCCGAGCTTCGAGTCAAGGCAGAGGGGGTTGCCGAACTGCGACCCCGTGGCATCGGCGACGACCACCACCGGGGCCAGGCCGCCGTGCTGGGCGGCGAAGGCATCCATCGTCTGCGCGAGCTTGCCCCCGTTGAACCAGTCCGCCGGGGAACCCGGCTGTCCGGCCAGCAGCACGAGCACCGGCAGCGCGGGCCGGGGGTCGGCGAAGTAGGCGGGCGGGAGATAGATCTGCGCGTCCCGCGCCCCGAACCCGGAGGCGACGCCGGGGATCGGCACCGTCGTCACCCTGCCCTCGGTGGGCAGATCCGCCGGTGGCCGCCACACCGACTCGAGGGGGGTACCCATGATCGGGTCAGGTGTGGACGGCGGCAGCTCGCCGAATGCGATCTCGTTGGGGTTCGGGAGGCCGAGGACGTCGCGCACCGTCGGGTATGCGGCGAACACCAGGTTGATCTGCGCGCCCGCCGCCGCCACCACGGCCGCCGCCGCGAGCACGGAGACCACCGCCCGCCACACCCGCCGGTCGAGCAGCAGCCGCGCCACCAGGAGTGCCACCGCGAGGATCCCGAGGCCGATCCAGACGTAGATCTCGGTCTCGATCTGATCGGGGAACGGCCGCCACCACTTCTCGACTACCACCCAGAGGGCAACGGTGCACCCGAGCGTGACCGCCGCGGCGAGCGGGATGGCCCGCTGCCGGTACCGGCGCGGGTCCGTGGTCGGTGCCAGCAGCAGCCAGAGTCCACCGACCGCGCCGAGGGCCGCGACGAACCACGGCAGCGGGCCGGAGGTGAGTGACCAGCGAAGCAGCCAATCCACGGGTATGCCTCTCGACGGGTGACAGCAGACTATTCCCTCCGGCGGCGCCGGTCCGGTTCCGCAACGAGCTCATCCACACATAGCACGGATCAGGGGATTTCGTACTACGAGTAGTAGTACGCATCCGCGTCGGACAGTCCGTACACTGTTCCTATGGCAGGACTTGGGGAACTCGAGCGCGCAGTCATGGACCACCTCTGGTCCAGTTCCGAACCGCAGACCGTGCGACAGGTGCACGAGGCTCTCGCCACGCGCCGCGAGCTTGCGTACACGACCGTGATGACGGTCCTGCAGCGTCTCGCGAAGAAGAACCTGGTGATTCAGCAGCGCGACGATCGCGCGCACCGCTACGTGCCCGTGCACGGCCGCGACGAGCTCGTTGCGAGCCTGATGGTCGACGCGCTTCAGCAGGCGGACGAGTCCGACGGACGGGTCGCCGCACTGGTGCATTTCGTCGGGCAGGTGGGCGCCGACGAGGCGGCCGCGCTGCGTGAGGCCCTCGCCGCGCTCGAGGCGTCGGAGGCGGCCAAACCCGCCCTCCGGAGCGTCGATCCGGGGACCGATCGCGCCAGCTGACCCCACAATGTGGATGATGGGTGGGCAATGAACCCCACCACCGCACTGGCCTTCGCGCTGCTCGCATTGTTGCTTGCAGGGCCGGTGCCAGCCCTCCTCTCCCGGGCGACCTGGCCCTATCGGGCGCCAAGGGCGGCGCTGGTGCTGTGGCAGGCCATCGCGCTCGCGGCCGTGTTGTCGGCGTTCAGTTCCGGACTGGCGATCGCGACGGAGCTGCTCGTACCCGGCCCGGACGGCAGGCCGACCACCGCGCCCACCGCCGAGATCGACGCGCTCGGGCTCCCGCTGTGGATCGCCTACGTGGTGGTGCTCGCGCTCACCCTCCTGATCGGCGCGAAGCTGGTGTTCTCCATCGCCTCGGTCGGCGTGCGCACGCGCAGGCGCCGCGCCCGGCACCGGATGCTCGTCGATCTCCTCGATCAGCGCGACCCGCAGCGTGGACGCAACTCGAACCTCCGGGTGCTCAGCGCCTCCGAACCGATCGCGTACTGCCTGCCCGGCCTCCGCCAACGGGTGGTGCTCAGCGAGGGCACCCTGGCGAACCTCCAGCGGGAGGAGATCACGGCGATCCTGATGCACGAGCGCTCCCACCTGCGCGCCCGGCACGACCTGGTGCTCGAGGCCTTCACCGCGGTGAACGAGGCCTTCCCTCGGGTAGTCCGCAGCAAGTCCGCGCTCGGCTGCGTGCAGCTGCTCGTCGAGATGCTCGCCGACGACTCGGCCCTCAAGGTCACCGGACCCACTCCCCTGGCCCGCGCGCTCGTCGCGTGCTCGGGTTCCAGCGCCCCCGTCGGCGCCATGGCCGCAGGCGGTCCCCACACCCTGACCCGGATCAAGCGACTCGGCGGCGACGGCAACGATCTGCAGCTCGCGGCCGCCGCGTATCTCGCGTCGGTGGCGATCCTCGTGGTGCCGACGATCGCCGTCGCGGTGCCCTGGCTGGTCGAGCTCAGCCGCCTGTTCCGGGGCTGAGCCCGACCCGTCGCCGCGTCAGGCGACCTGGAGCACGGTCCGCACCGGGGTCGGATTGCGCGTCAGGTCCAGCACCGGGCAGTGCGCGTCGACCACCTCCTGCAGCTCCGCGTACCGCTCGGCGCTCGCCGGTCCGGTGAGTGTGACGGTGACCCGCACCTCACCGAAGCCGGGGCGAACCGCCTCGTCGAGGCCGAAGAAGCCCTGCACGTCGAGGTCTCCCTCCGCCGTGGCGGTGATGTCCTCGATCTCGACGCCGAGCTTGTCCGCCCAGAACCGATAGGTCACCACCTGGCAGGACAGCACCGCCGCCAGGTAGTACTCGACGGGATTGGGCGCGGTGGATCCGCCGCCGAGCGCGGGCGGCTCGTCCACCTCGACGAAGTGTTTGCCGGCTCGGACGGTGCTGGCGACGGCGTCGTGCGCGGTCGCGTTCGCCGTGAACCGGACCCGGGCGTTGGCGCGATCCTTGCGGACGGCGTCGGTGGTCGCGCGGATGATGCCGCCCAGGTGCGAGATCGCGGCATCGGGGTTCGGGGTCGTGGGCGCAGCATTGATCGTGGACATGGACAGGGCTCCTTGCGCAGGATGTGGGTGAACGTCGCAGGATTCGACTCCGCGAGCGACGGTCGCGGTTCAGGTCGGATCAGCGGCCACGACAAGCGGCAGCACACACCAGCGCAAGATCGATGTACCGACGACGGACGAGGGCCATAGCCGCATCGGTCACGTGGGTGTCGGTCACGAGGCGATGCTAACCGGTGAATCCCGGTGGCGCACAGGGACTCCGCGCACCTCAACGGCCGACCTACCGGCAGTTGCCCACGTCACAACCCCGCTGACGTGTGGTTTTCCGGCGCCTCGCGTACACTGAACGACGGCCGCAATCGCGGTCCACCCATTGTTTGTTCAGGCACCCAGCCCCGCCCCCGGCCGTAATGTCACCGGGAAAGGCCAGGCGAAAATGTGCCCCGGCTCGTCTCTTTGCGTGCTGCATGACAGCTCGCGCTCCGCGACGCGCCCGACGTCCGGAGAGGTATCCGCGTGACCGACGCTGTCCACATGTCTTCTGCTGCCCCTGTTTCCCCCGAGGAACTGGCGCCGCTCGAGTCCCCCTCGCCCGCCGAGGAGACTCCCACCATCACCTTTGCCGAGATCGGCCTGCCCGCACCCGTGGTCGCCGCCCTCGCCAAGAACGGCATCACCGTGCCGTCGCCGATCCAGGCGATGTCCGTGCCCGACGCGATCGCGGGCAGGAACGTCCTCGGCCGCGCCCAGACCGGGTCGGGCAAGACCCTCGCCTTCGGCCTGCCGATGCTGGCCCGGCTCGCGCAGCACGAGGACCGTCCCGCGGCCAAGCGGCCGCGCGCCCTGGTCCTGGTGCCCACCCGCGAGCTCGCGATCCAGGTCGTCGACTCGCTCTACCCCTACGCGTCCTCGGTCGGCGTGCGAGTGCTCGCCGCAGTCGGCGGCATGCCGTTCACCAAGCAGGTCGAGCAGCTGCGCCGCGGCGTCGACATCCTCGTCGCCACCCCCGGCCGCCTCGGCGACCACCTGCGGCAGGGCACCTGCATCCTCGACCAGGTCGAGATCACCGCGCTCGACGAGGCCGACCAGATGGCCGACATGGGCTTCCTGCCCGAGGTCCGCTCGATCCTCGGCGAGACCCGGCCCGACGGTCAGCGACTGCTGTTCTCCGCAACCCTCGACCGCGAGGTGCAGTCGCTGGTCCGGCAGTTCCTGGCCGATCACGTGACGCACTCGACGGAGGACGGCAAGGCCAGCGTCGACACCATGGAGCACTACGTGCTCCTCGTCGATCGCGGACAGAAGGACGTCGTCCTCGCCGAGATCGGCGCCCGCGACGGCCGCACCATCATGTTCGCCAGGACCAAGCTCGGTTGCGAGGGCATCACCGATCGTCTTCGCGCGGTTGGCATCCCGGCAGAGTCGCTGCACGGCGGCAAGGCCCAGAACCAGCGCACCCGCGTCCTCGAGCGCTTCAAGAGCGGCCGCACCCCGGTGCTGGTCGCCACCGACGTCGCGGCCCGCGGCATCCACGTCGACGGCATCGACCTGGTCGTGCACGTCGATCCGCCGGCCGATCACAAGGACTACCTGCACCGCGCAGGCCGGACCGCCCGCGCGGGCGAGAAGGGCACGGTCGTTGCGATCGTGCTGCCGAACCAGCGTCGCCTGGTGCGCAAGCTCACCGGGATGGCGGGGGTGGACGCCACCGCGGTGAACGTCGCGCCCGGTTCCGAGGAGCTGGCCACCATCACCGGCGCCAAGGCGCCGAGCGGCGAGCCGGTCCGCGAACAGCACTTCAAGAGCGATCGCTTCGGCGACCGGCCCCGTCGCGAGGGCGGCTACCAGGGCAGCCGTCCCCGCCGTGAGGGTGGCGGCGGCTACCAGGGCAGCCGTCCCCGCACCGAGGGCGGTTACCAGGGCAACCGCTCCGAAGGTGGCTACCAGGGCAGCCGACCGCGCACCGAGGGTGGCTACCAGGGCAGCCGACCCCGCACCGAGGGTGGCTACCAGGGCAGCCGACCCCGCACCGAGGGTGGCTACCAGGGCAACCGCTCCGAAGGCGGCTACCAGGGCGAGCGCAAGTACAACGACCGCCCCCAGCGCAGCGAGGGTGGCTACCAGGGCAACCGGCCGCAGCGCGACGGCGGCGGCTACCAGGGCAGCCGACCCCGCACCGAGGGCGGCTACCAGGGCAACCGCTCCGAAGGCGGCTACCAGGGCGAGCGCAAGTACAACGACCGCCCCCAGCGCAGCGAGGGTGGCTACCAGGGCAACCGGCCGCAGCGCGACGGCGGCGGCTACCAGGGCAGCCGACCCCGCACCGAGGGCGGCTACCAGGGCAACCGCTCCGAGGGCGGTCACCAGCGTTCGCACGGCAGCCGTCCCTACGGCGACCGCCCGCAGGGCGACCGCCCGAACCGCGACTCCGGCAACGGCGAGCGCAGCTACGGGGATCGCCCCCAGCGCAGCGGCGATTCCTCGCGTTCCGGAGGCTTCCGCAGCCGGACCGAGCGCCGCTCGTACGACGGATTCGAAGGCCCCCGCGGCGATCGCTGATCGCTGAGCGCCCACGGCGTTCGACACAGACACCCAGACGCCACCGACCGCACACGCGGTCGGTGGCGTCTCGGCTATCCGGCACGCGACGGACGGCACCCGCCCCCGTCGACAGGTATCGGGACCCCGCGCTTTTCTTCGCGGGCCCAGCAAGGGAAGGTGTACGGCATGACCGAGAACAGCAGCACGACCGCCCGCGCGCAGATCGGCGTCACCGGACTTGCCGTGATGGGCTCCAATATCGCCCGTAACTTCGCCCGGCACGGACACACCGTGGCACTGCACAACCGCAGCGTCGCGAAGACCGACGCCCTCATCGCCGAGCACGGCGGTGACGGAGACTTCGTCCGCACCGAGACCGTCGAAGAGTTCGTTGCGGCACTGCAGAAGCCGCGCCGCGTCCTGATCATGGTGAAGGCGGGAGACGCCACGGATTCGGTGATCGAGGAGCTCGCCGCCGCGATGGAGCCGGGCGACATCATCATCGACGGTGGCAATGCGTTGTACACGGACACGATCCGTCGCGAGGCCTCCCTCCGCGACCGCGGACTGCACTTCGTCGGCGCAGGCATCTCCGGCGGCGAGGAGGGCGCGCTGAACGGCCCGTCGATCATGCCGGGCGGCCCCAAGGAGTCGTATGAGTCCCTCGGACCGCTGCTCGAGTCGGTGGCAGCTCAGGTCGACGGCACCCCGTGCTGCACCCACATCGGCCCCGACGGCGCAGGCCACTTCGTGAAGATGGTGCACAACGGCATCGAGTACGCCGACATGCAGCTGATCGGCGAGGCCTACCACCTCTTCCGGGACGCGCTCGGCCTCGACGCCGGCCAGATCGCGGACGTGTTCACCGAGTGGAACGCAGGCACCCTCGAGTCCTACCTGATCGAGATCACCGCAGAGGTACTGCGCCAGAAGGACTCCAAGACAGGTCAGGCGCTCGTGGACGTGATCGTCGACGCCGCCGAACAGAAGGGCACCGGCCGCTGGACGGTCAAGTCGGCGCTCGACCTCGGGGTCCCGGTCACCGGCATCGCCGAGGCGGTCTTCGCGCGCGCCCTCTCCGGCTCGCGCACCCAGCGCGCGGCCGCCCAGGCGGCCGGCCTCGCCTCCGGCGCGCTCGGCGAGAAGCCGAGCGATGCAGCGCAATTCACCGAGGACATCCGCGCCGCCCTCTACGCGTCGAAGATCATCGCGTACGCCCAGGGCTTCGACCAGATCGCCGCGGGCAGCGCCGAGTACAACTGGGACCTCAAGCCCGCCGACCTGGCCACGATCTGGCGCGGCGGCTGCATCATCCGCGCGCAGTTCCTCAACCGCATCAAGGATGCGTACGAGGAGAACCCGGCGCTGCCGAGCCTGATCCTCGCCCCGTACTTCCGGGAATCCATCGAGGCGGGCATCGACAGCTGGCGCCGCGTCGTCGCGACGGCGACCCTGCTCGGCATCCCGGTCCCCGGTTTCGCCTCCTCCCTGTCGTACTACGACGGCCTGCGTGCCGAGCGCCTGCCCGCAGCGCTCACGCAGGGGCAGCGCGACTTCTTCGGCGCGCACACCTACGAGCGCACCGACCGTCCGGGCAAGTTCCACACGCTCTGGAGCGGCGACCGCAGCGAGGTCGAGGCGTAGCAACCGCCGACGACCCACGAGCCCGGCCTCCCGAGGCGCACACCGAAGGGTGTCCGCCGACCGGAGGCCGGGCTCGACTCGTCAGGCGACCATCTGGCCGCCGGGCGGCGGCCCCAGCAGCGGCTGCACGATGGTCGAACTGATCTCGGCCTCCCACGGCATCAGCCCCTGACAGTCGGCCCACACCGCCTGGACCGCCGACACGTCTGCCGGCCCGTACAACGCGACCGCGCGCAACAGCCAGGATTCGTACTCGCGCGCCCGGATCAGGCACACCTCGAGCCCGCCGACCTCGAGCCGCTCCCCCGGCCCGAGCCGATCGCCGTGCCACAACCGATGGGCGAGGTCGCCCAGGACCGCCACCGATTCGTCGGCGGCCCGGCCGGTGACGATCACCTCGGGACAGCCGATCTCGGTCAACCCGACCGTGTAACAGAAGGCGGGATGGACGCCCCGCTCGTCGACGGAGGACTCGACATACTGCATCGCCCAGCCGTATCTGTCGATGGTTCGCAGCATCTTCCGGTGCGCCTGCTCAGGCGTCATCCCCTCGCAGATCTCACACATGATCACCCTCCCGAAATCGAATGTATGTTCGATGTTGATCATGCGCCATGCCACCGACACCACACGGCCACGGAGCCGTCTTGCAGGACGAATGACCAAACACACCCGCCGGAGCGGTAACCTCACAGCACGCGCCGACGACGTTCCGTGAGATCGGGGGCGCCCCGCGGCCCAACACTCGGAGGCAACCGCGACATGTCCGACCCAGCCACCACAGGACCCGCCGACACGTTCGCGGGCCTCGGCCTCCCGCCGCTGCTGGTGCAGTCGCTGAACCGGGAGAAGATCACCGCCCCGTTCCCGATCCAGGCCGCCGCGATCCCCGACATCCTGGCCGGGCGGGACGTGCTCGGGCGCGGGCCGACCGGTTCCGGCAAGACCCTCGCCTTCGGACTGCCGATGCTGGTCCGGCTCAAGGGAGCCCCCAGCGCACCCGGGCGCCCCCGCGGGCTCGTGCTCGCGCCGACCAGGGAACTGGCCGCGCAGATCGAGAAGGCCCTCGACGAGTCCGCGCTCTCGCTCGGACTGCGCCTGGCCTGCGTGGTCGGCGGGCTCCCCATCAAGGCGCAGGCGCAGCGGCTCGCGCGCGGGGTGGACCTGCTGGTGGCGACGCCCGGCCGGATGGCCGACCTGATCGCCCAGGGCGCGGCCTCCCTCGCCGACGTCCGCGTGACCACGATCGACGAGGCCGACCACATGGCTGAGCTCGGGTTCCTGTCGCAGGTCACCACCCTGCTCGACCAGACGGCGAAAGACGGTCAGCGACTGCTCTTCTCGGCCACCCTCGACGGCGGGGTGGACGACCTCGTCCGGGACTACCTGCACGATCCCGTCACGCACGCCACCGCGCCGGTGGCCGCCTCGGTGGCCACGATGGCGCACCACCTGCTCCACGTCCGCAAGGCCGACAAGTGGGTGGTGCTCGCCCAGATCGCCTCCCGGAGCGGCAAGACCCTGCTCTTCGTTCGGACCAAGCACGGCGTGGACCGGGTGGCCGAGGAACTACGGGCGGCAGGCGTCGTCGCGGGGGCACTGCACGGCGACAAGACCCAGAGCAACCGCACCCGCACCCTCGCCGCGTTCGCCGACGGCGACACCCCGGTCCTGGTCGCCACCGATGTCGCGGCCCGCGGTATCCACGTGGACGGGATCGATCTCGTCGTCCACGTGGACCCGCCCGCCGAGGCGAAGGACTACCTGCACCGCGCCGGACGGACCGCTCGCGCAGGCGAATCCGGGACGGTGGTGACCCTGGTGACCGACGACCAACGCGCCGAGGTCGCCGCGCTCACCGCGAAGGCAGGCGTGGACGTCATCGGCGTCGAGGTGCGCCCCGGCGCCGCCGAACTCGCCGCCCTGACCGGTGCCCGCGAGCCGACCGGCGTCCCGGTGCCCACACCGTCCGCACCGGCGCCGACGGCACCGAAGGAGCGGGCCACCGGACCAGGTGCCCGCGGCAGGCGCCCGGGCGCGACCACGGTTCGCACCGGCGGGCGACGCGGAGGCGGCGCCGGTGCGCACGGCCACCGCAACCGAGGAGGGCGCTGAGCCATGTCCGGAACCCCGCTGCTGGCAGTCGCGTTCGCGCTGATCGGCGCGCTGTTGTTCGCCTGCGGCTCGGTCGCACAGCAGAGCGCGGCGGCGGGGGTCGCCGAGGGCGACGCCCTGCTCGCCGAGCTGGTGCGCAGCAAGCGATGGTGGGCAGGCATGCTCGGCGACGGTGGCGGGTACGTGTTCCAGGCGATCGCGCTCGGCGTCGGGTCGGTGCTCGTGGTGCAGCCACTGATCGTGGCCTCGCTGCTGTTCGCGCTCCCCCTCTCTGCCCGGTTCAGCGGCGCGCGGATGACCGGCCGCACCTGGTCGATGGCCTTGGCGCTTGCGGCGGCGCTCGTCGTGTTCCTGATCGTCGGGAATCCGACCGAGGGCCACAACTCGGCGGCGATCGCCGACTGGCTGATACCACTCGCGGGGATGCTCGGGCTGGTCGCCGCGGCGATCGCGGCCGCGATGACCCGGATCGGCCCCGGTCCCCGGGCCCTGCTGCTCGGGTTCGCCAGCGGCGCACTGTACGGCGTCGCGGTCGCGCTGACCAAGTCCGTCATCGACCTGCTGCACCTGGGCCCGGCGGCCGTGCTCGGCAGCTGGACCACCTGGGCCCTGATCGCCGCCGGTCTCTCCGGGTTCTACCTCCAGCAGCGCGCATTCCACGCCGGCTCGCTCTCGGCGTCGCTGCCTGCCATCACCATCGCCGAGCCGCTGGTGGCCGCCTTCCTCGGGTTCGCGGTGCTCGGTGAGCGGCTTCGGGTGGAGGGTCCCGGCATCGCCCTGATCGCCGTCGCGGTGCTCGTCATGGTCGTGACCACGATCGGACTGTCCCGGTCCCAGGCCGATGTGACCACCCACGCCCAGACGTCGCAGCCGGTACTCTCGTAAGACGTGCGCTTCCTCGACGGCCAGCAGCCGCCCTATGACCTGACCTACGACGACGTCTTCTTGGTGCCCAATCGCACCGATGTGACCTCGCGCTTCGATGTGGACCTGTCCACGCTCGACGGATCCGGCACCACCATCCCGATCGTCGTCGCCAACATGACCGCGGTCGCCGGCCGCCGGATGGCCGAGACCGTCGCGCGCCGCGGCGGGATCGTCGTCATCCCCCAGGACATCCCGGCCTCCGCCGTCGCCGAGACCGTCGCGTTCGTCAAGAGCCGCCACCTGGTGGCCGACACCCCGGTCACCCTCGGCCCCGAGGACTCCGTCTCCGACGCGATAGCCCTGCTGCCCAAGCGTGCGCACGGCGCCCTGGTCGTCGTCGAGAACGACCGGCCGATCGGCGTCGTCACCGAAGCCGCGTGCGCGGACGTCGACCGGTTCGCCAGGCTCCGCTCCGTCGCCATCACCGACTTCGTCACCGCGCCCGTGACGGCCTCCCCGCGCGAGGTCTTCGAGCTGCTCGAGACCAAGCACGACCCGATGGCGGTCATCGTCAACGAGGACGGATCCCTGGCGGGCGTGCTCACCCGCACCGGCGCGATCCGGGCGGGCATCTACGAACCGGCACTCGACTCGGACGGCAGGCTGCGCGTCGCCGCGGCCGTCGGCATCAACGGCGACGTGGCCGCGAAGGCGAAGGAACTGGTCACGGCGGGCGCGGATGTCCTCGTGATGGACACCGCACACGGGCACCAGCAGAAGATGCTCGACGCCCTCGGCGCCGTCGCGGAGCTCGACCTCGGCGTGCCGCTGGCCGCGGGCAACGTCGTTTCCGCGGCAGGCACAAGGGACCTCATCGCCGCTGGCGCGAACATCGTCAAGGTCGGCGTCGGACCCGGCGCGATGTGCACCACCCGGATGATGACCGGCGTCGGCAGGCCGCAGTTCTCCGCGGTGGCCGAGTGTGCTGCGGCCGCACGGGAACTCGGCGCCCACGTGTGGGCGGACGGCGGCGTCCGGCACCCCCGCGATGTGGCACTGGCCCTCGCGGCGGGCGCCTCGAACGTGATGATCGGTTCGTGGTTCGCGGGCACCTACGAGTCGCCAGGTGATCTGCGGATGGACCAGGCGGGCAACGCATACAAGGTGAGCTTCGGCATGGCGTCCAAGCGCGCTGTCGCGGCAAGGACGGCCACCGACAGCGCCTTCGATCGTGCCCGCAAGGGCCTGTTCGAGGAGGGCATCTCGAGTTCCCGCATGCGCCTGGACCCGGACCGCCCCGGCGTCGAGGACCTCATCGACCACATCTGCTCCGGCGTGCGCAGCACCTGCACGTACGCAGGCGCCCGCACGGTCGAGGAGCTGCACGAGAAGGCGCTGCTCGGGGTCCAGTCCGCGGCCGGGTTCGCCGAGGGGCGCCCGCTGCCTGCCGGCTGGTAGCGAGCCGACACACCGACGCACCACCACTACTACCGGGCACGGTCCGCCGTGCCCGGTAGAATCGTGGTCTGCACTCGCACACGCGCAGCGAAAGCCTGCGCACAACAGGAAGGAACAAGGTGCCTGAGGCACCCACTCTGACCGTCGTCGACTCGACCGAGTCCGGCGACGAGAGCACCTCTACGGAGGGCTCCTCTACCGAGCCGGGCGACAAACCCGGCGCACATCCCCCACTGTTCGGACCCACGCTCGGCGGCGATAGCTGATGGAGATCGCACTCACCGTCTTGAGCCTCATCGGGTTCGCGGCCCTGACCGCAGGCACCGCGTTGTTCGTGGCCGCGGAATTCTCGCTCACCGCGCTCGAGCGCAGCACCGTCGACTCCCACGCGCGCGACGGCGACCGGCGTTCGCGCCAGGTGCAGCACGCACACCGCACGCTCTCGTTCCAGCTCTCCGGCGCCCAGCTCGGCATCACGATCACCACGCTGATCACCGGCTATCTCGCGGAGCCGGTGCTGGCCAAGCTCATCGACCCGCTGTTGACAGCCGTCAACATCAGCGAATCCGTGGCCAGCGGCATCTCGCTGACCCTCGCCCTGGTGCTGGCCACCTCGCTGTCGATGATCTACGGCGAGCTGGTGCCGAAGAACCTGGCCATCGCGCGTCCGCTGCAGACCGCGCGCGCCACCGCGGGCCTGCAGGCCGGCTTCTCGGCGGTGTTCAAATGGGCTATCAACGGGCTCAACGGATCCGCCAACTGGGTGGTCCGACGGCTCGGCATCGAACCCGCCGAGGAACTTCGCTCGGCACGCTCTCCCCAGGAACTGGGCTCGCTGGTGCGCACCAGCGCGCGCCGCGGCGCGCTCGACGCCGGGACCGCGCTGCTCGTCGATCGCTCGCTGCGATTCGGCGAGCTCACCGCGGAGGAGCTGATGACCCCGCGGGTGAAGGTCGAGACCCTCGAACTCCGGGACACCGTCGCCGACCTGATCGAGGCCGCGTCCCGGACGGGCTTCTCGCGGTTCCCGATCGTCGACGGCGACCTGGACGACACGGTCGGCGTCGTGCACATCAAGCACGCGTTCACGGTGCCCGCCACGGGACGCGCCACCACGCCGCTGATCACCCTCGCGCAGAAGGTCCCGGTGGTGCCGTCGAGCCTCGACGGCGACGAGCTGATGGAACGCGTCCGCGCCGACGGCATGCAGGTCGCGCTCGTGGTCGACGAGTACGGCGGCACCGCGGGCATGGTCACAATGGAGGACCTGATCGAGGAGATCGTCGGCGACGTCCGCGACGAGCACGACGAGCCGGAGATCGAGGTGCAGCGCAGCGGCGACAGCTGGATCTGCTCGGGCCTGCTCCGCATCGACGAGGTCAGCCAGACCACCGGTTACTCGGCGCCCGAGGGCGAGTACGACACCCTCGGCGGCCTCGTCCTGGCCCACCTGGGCCGGATCCCCGAGGTCGGTGACCAGGTCGTCCTGCCTCATCCGGACGACGACGGCCGCTCCGCGGGCGGCTGGATTGCCCGGGTCGCCGCGATGGACGGCCGCCGGATCGACCGGGTGGTGCTGACCCCGGTCGCCGACCTGGCCGACCACTCGGCGGAGACACTGGCCGATCACTCGGCGGAGACACTGGCCGATCACTCGGCGGAGACGAAGGAGGACGACGATGAGTGACCTGTTCGCGGTCGCCCTGACCGTTCTCCTGCTCGCGGGTAACGCGTTCTTCGTGGCCGCCGAGTTCGCGCTGATCTCGGCGCGACGCGACCGGCTCGAGGCGCTGGAGTCGCAGGGCAAGAAGCGGGCGCGCACGGTGATCCGGGCCGGCGAGAACCTCTCGCTGATGCTGGCCGGCGCACAGCTGGGCATCACGATCTGTTCGATCCTGCTCGGCCGGGTCGGCGAGCCCGCGATCGCGCACCTGATCGAGGCGCCGTTGGACGCCCTCGGCGTTCCTGCCGGGTTCCTGCACCCGATCGGGTTCACGCTGGCGCTCTCGCTGGTGGTGGTGCTGCACATCCTGCTCGGCGAGATGGTGCCGAAGAACATCGCCATCGCCGGGCCGGAGCGCAGCGCGATGCTGCTGGTCCCCATGCACCTGGCGTTCATCCGGCTCGTCCGCCCGCTCATCTCGTTCTACAACTTCTGCGCGAACGCTTCGCTGCGGTTGATGCGGGTGCAGCCGAAGAACGAGCTGGACACGACGGTGTCGGCGCTGGAGCTCGCCGAGATGATCGGTGAGTCCCGGTCCGAAGGGCTGATCGACGAGGAGGAGCACCGCCGGCTGACCTTGGCGCTGCACACAGCCGACCGGACCGTCGCGGATGTGCTGATCCCGCTCGACAAGGTGCGCAGCGTGCCCTTGACCGCGAACGGGACCACGCTCGGCGCCGTCGAGGAAGCGGTGATCGAGACCGGCTACTCGCGCTATCCCGCGCGGCTGGCCGACGGAACGCTGGCCGGGTACCTGCATCTCAAGGACGTCCTCGACGAGGTCGGCGACGTCCACGCGGGTCCGGACACGGTGATCCCCCGCTCGGACGTGCGACCGCTGCCGCAGGTGCAGGTGCAGACCCCGCTCGACGAGGCGCTCGGCACGCTGCGGCGCGCGAGCAGCCACCTGGGGTCGGTGGTCGACGAGACCGGGCAGACGATCGGCATCGTCGCGCTGGAGGACCTGGTGGAGGAGTTCATCGGTACCGTGCGCGACGGCACCCACCGGATCGACGACGCGGTGCCGGGGCAACGGACACCGTGACACAGCCGGACCTCTCGAGCGGTCCACTCGTTCTGACGCAGGACGAGTGGACCGCCCGCCGCGACGCGCACCGGGATCGGGTGGATGCCCTGATCGGGGCGCACCTGTCCCGGCAGACGCGCGGGGAGAAGCATCCGGTGATCGACTTCCTGTTCACCTACTACAGCCTGCGGCCAGCTCAGCTGCGACGCTGGCACCCCGGCCTCGGGGTGCGGCTGACCGGACCCGCGGCGCGCGAGTACTGGGACTACTCCGGGTACCACCGGCGCGGCGACGACGCCGAGGCCGATCCACGCGTGCTGACCCAGCGCCGCACGATGCTCGAGTTCACCGAGCGCCTGCTCGCGGGCACCGCCGCGCGGCCCGCGCAGCTCGGCTGCTTCGGCCTGCACGAGTGGGCGATGGTGTATCGCGGCGGCGCGGAAGCGGTCCGGCATTCGGGCACCCCGCTGCGGCTCGGGCCGGACGGCACCGACGCGGTGGTGGAGTCGATGAACCTGCGCTGCACGCACTACGACGCGTTCCGGTTCTTCACCCCGGACGCGGTGGGCCGCAACGACACCCCCTTGCAGCGCGAGGACCAGGCGGCGCGGGAACAGCCGGGCTGCCTGCATGCGGGCATGGATCTCTACAAGTGGTGCTACAAACTGGCGCCGCTGGTCGACTCCGGCCTGCTGCTGCGGTGTTTCGAGCTGGCGATGGCCGCGCGGGAGCTCGACATGCGGGCGAGCCCGTACGACCTGAGCGCCCTCGGCTACGAGCCGGTGCCGATCGAGACCGCGGCGGGCCGGGCGGACTACGTGCGGGCGCAGTCGGCGCTGGCGGAGCGGGCCGCACCGCTGCGGGCTGAGTTGCTGAGTCGCTGCCGGTCGTTGCTGAACCGGACCTCGTTCAGCGAATCCAGCTGAGTTCCCCTGCCGCGATTCGCCGAGCAGTGCCTTCAAGCCAGTCGATGTCGTGCCGGAGACGCGACAGCAAGTACTGCACCTCGATCATGTGGACCTCGGGTTCGGCCGGGTCGTGGGCTGCCCGTTCGAGTTCGCGGACCTCGCCTCTGATGAGTTCGACCCGCCTCTCGAGAACCGTGACGGCTTCCGCGGGCCGCAGGATCCCGAGGTACGCGAGTGCGGTGACGAAGGTGGGACCGCCGGTCAGGTCGGCTTCGCGAAGTTGCTGCTGCACCCGCTTGGCGAGTTCAGCTACACCCGATTCGGTCACCGCAATGGCGGCGCAGTCGTTTCCGCTCGCCGCGGTGACCCAGCCTTCTGCGGTCAGACGGTCCAGGAGGGTGTAGACGGTCGCATTGCGCACTCGGAGGTACTCATAGCGCCGCGTGAGTTCGCGGAACAGCGCGTATGCGTGGCGCGGTTGCTCGACCAGGAGGCCGAGCATCGGCAACACGAGTGGATTGTCGAGCGCGTTCTTGGGCACCATCGGAGCCTATCCAATGACCGTATACGGCTAGTCGTATACATTTAGCCGTATACGGCTAATGGAGGTGACGTGATTTTCGGGATCTGGCCTGGCGTGGTCGCGGCCGACCTTGTCGACTTTCGACCACTCGACTGCCCACCGGAAGACCCCACAGCGACCCTGGCGGCCCTTCGGAGTCTGCAAGGTGACGCGCCCGCCTTCTATGTGCGCTGCTATCGACACTTCGGGGTCGGTGCACAGCGGGGAACGGCGACCTCCCGAACTCCCGACCGCCCCGGGTTGTACGCGGGAGACGGGCGTCTGATCGACCTGGTCGCCTGCTATCAGAGCCCGGCGCCGGACGCGAGTGGCTTCGCCGAGTTCGTCCGCGACGCTGTTCGAGACGTCGCCGAATGGGGCGGCGGCAAGGTGCAGGTCGGTGAGGAGCTGAACATGCCGGCACCGCAGGACGGGGGCAGCCCGGGATGCTTCGATGCCGTTGCGGCCGGCATCGCTGCCGCATTCGAGGAACGTGAGCGACTCGGCGTCGACGTCGAGATCGGGGTGAACTCGGCCGGCATGGCCGATCCGGCCTTTTGGCGGCGGCTGGCCGACACCGTCGGCGTAGAACACCTCGAGGCACTCGACTACATCGGCTTGGATGCTTTTCCCGATGTATTCCACCCCATCCCGCACGATCGGCTCGCCGCTTCGGTCACGTATCTACTGGAGCGTTTCCGTTCCGTCACAGCAGAATCCGGGGTCCCCGAGAGCACCCCGATTCACGTCACCGAAACGGGGTGGCCGACGGGCGCCGATCGGGACGAGGCAACGCAGCGCTTCGTCCTGGAGACCGTGGCCGACGCCGCTCTCGATTCCGGCGTGGGTGTCACGGCATACGAGTTCTTCGGGCTGCGAGATGGGCACAGCGGCGCGGAATGGACCAGCCGTTTCGGACTCCTGCGCGACGACTACACGCCCAAGCCCGCCTTTCACGCCGTGCGCGACCTCATCGCCGGCCGATCCACATCGTGAGTGCGAATATGCGCGACGTGCCACCAGCCCGCCGCCGCCCGGCCGAGGTCCTTGCCCTCCCGATCAGCCGCCCTGTGAGGCCCACTCGATCGCGGCCTGCTCGTCGGCAAGCGCGAAGGCGCGGACCTCGCAGGGAATCAGGAACCTGACCAGGTGAATGGCCGTGCCGATCCACTCGTGATCAGTGACCAGCGCGATGCGACCCCAACTGTGCCGTGGGCGGGTCTCGAGTTCGGCGTCCTGCCACAGCGCACCGGCGGTGTAGCGGCTCAGGTCGTCGCCGAGCACATAGACGATGTTGACCTTCTCGTGCTCGGCGATCTTGGCGTCGATGGCCGGGTCGAGTACGTCCCTGTAGTCCTGCGCGGTCACCGTCCCGGTCGCCCGGAAACCCAGGGTGCCCGCCGGCAGGTTCTGCATGGTCTCGATCACGAATCCATGGTTTCACAGCTCGAGTCCCGGTGTGACGCAACGCGAGAGTGCCATGGGCGGCACCGAATCGCTCGCGTCCTTCGAACGCGTGCTGCACGATCACACGGTGAAGTTCACCCGAGAAGACATCGACACCCAGGAACTCGCCCGGCGCCGGGCGCTCTACGGCCCGCTCACCGCGGCGGTCCGCGACCTCGTCGACGCCACCATTCGCACCGAGGTCGACGAGGCGGTGATCCGCGAGGTCCAGGCCACGATCGTCGACGCCACCGCGAAGCTGCGCGCCACCCAGATCGACGGCGGGTTCGGGATGCGGTTCACCGCCGACGGCGAGTCGATCGCCTGGGGCAACGCGGGGATCGGCCTGCGGAACGCGATCGCTCCCCCGCTGGTCATCGAGTCCGACGACGCAGGCCTGCACTGGACCGAGGTCAGCCTCGGCGCCGCCTACGAGGGCCCGCCGGGGCTCGTGCACGGCGGGATCTGCGCACTGGTGATGGATCACCTGCTCGGCACCACCGCCAGTTCGATCGAGCCGCGGTTCACCGGCACCCTCACGCTGCGCTATCGGCGCGGCACCCCGCTCGGGCCGCTGCGCGCCGAGGCCCGGATCGATCGCAACGAGGGCCGCAAGACCATCGTGGTCGGGACCCTCTCGGACGCCCTCGGCGTCACCGTGGAGGCCGAGGGGATCTTCATCGGGCCCGCCGCGCCGCCCGCTTAGCCGGCCACCGCCGTGTCCCCCTGGAATACCGGCCGAATCAGTACGGTTGGACTGTTAGCCCACCAGGACAAACAGCTAGACGATTACCGCCGAGTAACATCTAGTCCGTCTACATGAGGCATTCCCAGAGAAGTGAGGCATTTCATGACTGAGCGCGTGCAGGTCGGTGGTCTTCAGGTCGCCAAGGTTCTCCACGATTTCGTGGGCACCGAAGCTCTCCCGGGTACCGGCGTAGACGCAGACGCGTTCTGGGCGGGTGCCGTCAAGGTCATCGAGGACCTCGCCCCGAAGAACAAGGCACTGCTGGCCAAGCGCGACGACCTGCAGGCGCAGATCGATGCCTGGCACCGCGATCACTCCGGCCCGGCCTTCGACGCCGCCGAGTACAAGGCATTCCTGCAGGAGATCGGCTACCTGCTGCCGACGCCTGCCCCGTTCAGCATCGAGACCCAGAACGTCGACGCGGAGATCGCGACGACCGCAGGCCCGCAGCTCGTGGTGCCGGTGCTCAACGCCCGGTTCGCACTCAACGCCTCGAACGCTCGCTGGGGCTCGCTGTACGACGCGCTCTACGGCACCGACGCCATCTCCGAGGCGGACGGCGCCGAAAAGGGTAAGAGCTACAACAAGGTCCGCGGCGACAAGGTGATCGCCTGGGCCCGTGAGTTCCTCGACACCGCGGCGCCGCTCGCGGCGGGCAGCCACGCCGACTCCAAGCGCTACTGGGTCGACGGCGCCGAGCTGAAGGTTGAGCTGACCGACGGCACCGTCACCACGCTCGCGCAGCCGGAGAAGTACGTCGGCTACCTCGGCGAGAAGGACGCGCCCACCTCGGTCCTGCTGCGCAACAACGGACTGCACGCGGAGATCCAGATCGACGCGAGCTCCCCCATCGGCCAGACCGATGCGGCCGGGGTCAAGGATGTCGTCCTCGAGTCCGCGCTCACCACGATCATGGACTTCGAGGACTCGGTCGCGGCTGTCGACGCCGACGACAAGGTCGTCGGCTACCGCAACTGGCTGGGACTCAACCGCGGCGACCTCGCCGAGGAGATCAGCAAGGGCGGCAAGTCCTTCACCCGCAGGCTCAACGACGACCGCACCTACACCGCGGCCGACGGCGGCGAACTCACCCTGCACGGTCGTTCGCTGCTGTTCGTGCGCAACGTCGGGCACCTGATGACCAACCCCGCGATCCTCGACGCCGACGGCAACGAGGTCCCCGAGGGCATCCTCGACGCGCTGATCACCAGCCTCTGCGCGGTGCACGGCCTGACCATCAGCGAGGCCAACGGACCGCACGACAACAGCCGCACCGGCTCGGTCTACATCGTGAAGCCGAAGCAGCACGGCCCCGAAGAGGTCGCGTTCACCACCGAGCTGTTCGGTCGCGTCGAGCAGGTCCTCGGCCTGCCCGCGAACACGCTCAAGGTCGGCATCATGGACGAGGAGCGTCGCACCACGGTCAACCTGTCCGCCTGCATCAAGGAGGCCAGCGAGCGCGTGGTCTTCATCAACACCGGCTTCCTCGACCGCACCGGCGACGAGATCCACACCTCCATGGAGGCCGGCGCGATGGTGCGCAAGGCCGAGATGAAGAAGCAGAAGTGGATCGGCGCCTACGAGGACTGGAACGTCGACACCGGACTGGCCGCTGGCCTGCAGGGCAAGGCGCAGATCGGTAAGGGCATGTGGGCCATGACCGACCTGATGGCGGACATGCTCGAGCAGAAGATCGGTCACCCCCGCTCCGGCGCCAACACCGCGTGGGTCCCCTCGCCCACTGGCGCAACCCTGCACGCGACGCACTACCACCGCGTCGACGTGTTCGCCGTCCAGGACGAGCTCAAGGGCAAGCCGCGCGCGAGTGTCGACGACATCCTGACCATTCCGCTCGCCCCGAGCACCGACTGGTCGGACGCGGAGAAGAAGGAGGAGCTGGACAACAACTGCCAGTCCATCCTGGGCTACGTGGTCCGCTGGATCGACGCGGGCGTCGGATGCTCCAAGGTGCCGGACATCCACGACGTCGCGCTCATGGAAGACCGTGCCACCCTGCGCATCTCGAGCCAGCTGCTGGCGAACTGGCTGCGCCACGGCATCGTCACCGAGGCGGACATCGTGGCCAGCCTCGAGCGGATGGCCCCGGTCGTCGACCGCCAGAACGAGGGTGACGCCACCTACGTCCCGATGGCGCCGGACTTCGACACCAACATCGCCTGGCAGGCCGCCAAGGAGCTGATCCTCGAGGGCGCGTCGCAGCCGAGCGGTTACACCGAGCCGATCCTGCATCGCCGCCGGCGGGAGTACAAGGCCGCCAACGCCTGACAGGCAGCGACAGCACCGCGAAGCCGCCACCAGACCGATCCGGTCCGGTGGCGGCTTCGCCGCTTCCACGGCGCGGTCGTCCGTAGACTGCTGGGGTACCGATGAGACGGACCTGCGTGCCGTCACCGATCGACGACAAGGCGGGCACACGTGGGGCAGCATCGCGGCGCAGAGGGCACGAGGGGTGTCAGCAGGGGCCCGGTGATCGCGGTGGGAGCAGTCATCGCCGTCGTGCTCGCCGTGGTCGGCTGGTTCCAGCTCAGGGACCGGATCTCGGACCAGGGCACCCAGGCGGCGCAGAGTTGCGTCGAGGGTCCCGCCGTCCTCGACGTGACCGCGGATCCCGACATCGCCCCGCAGATCCAGACCCTGGCAGACCGCTATGCCCAGACCGCCCCGGTCGTGCGCGACCACTGCATCACCGTCACCGTCACCCCCGCCACCTCGCAGACCGTGGTCGACGCGCTGGCGGCGAGCGCCGGGAAGGACTGGTCCGGGCCCGGACCGGCACCGGCGCTGTGGATTCCGCAGAGCACCCAGTCCGTCGCCCGACTCAGCGGGCAGACCGGACTGATCGACGGCCAGCCGAAGTCGCTCGCCACCTCGCCGGTGCTGCTGGCGGCCCCGGTCCCGCTGGCCCAGGCTCTCATCGCATCGAATGTCGGCTGGCAGGACCTCGCGCGCCTGCAGTCCGACCCGAACGGGCTGCCGGGGATCGGACTCCCCGGATGGGGCTCGCTGAAGCTGGCCCTGCCGACCGGTCCCGGCTCGGACCCCTCCACCCAGGCAGCCGAGGCCGTCGCCGCGGCGGTGTCGGGTGCGGGCGCCGGGCCGGTCACCGAGGCGCAGGCCGCATCCGCACCGGTCGTCTCGGCACTCTCCTCGCTCGCGGTCGGCTCCGCGGCCGCGTTCCCGTCGGCTCCCGACAAGCCCGCCGCGACGGCGGATGCACTCTCGGCGCTCGGTGCACAGCAGGATCGACGGGCGGGCGCCCCGCACGCGGTGGCGGTCACCGAGCAGCAGCTCTACGCCGCCGAGCCAGGCGTGAACGCGCTCACCGCGTTCCTTCCTGCCGGGGCCACCCCGATGGCCGATCACCCCGGCGCGATCATCTCCGCCGGCTGGGTGGACGAGGCACGCAGCCGGGCGGCCGCGGAGTTCGTGGACTACCTCCGCCGTCCCGAACAGGCGACGGTGCTACGCGACGCCGGTTTCCGGGTCGACGGCGAGTCCCCCTCGGCGGTGAGGGCGGTGCCCTTCGCACCGATCGACACGCCACTGCAGCCTGCTACCGGGCCCGTGGTCGACACGCTGAGCCGAACGCTCGCCAATCCGGTGGTGCCCCGCAGATCGACCGTCCTGCTGGACGTCTCGGGTTCGATGAGCAACGTCGAGGGCGACGGGACGCGGCTGACGAACACGACCGCGGCACTGACCGAGCAACTGAACCGGACACCCGACTCCACCGATCTCGGGCTGTGGATCTACTCGAAGAACCTCGACGGCGCCAAGGCATACAAGATCGCCGTCCCGACGGGCTCGCTGACCGACACCGTCGGCACCGGAACGCGGAGGCAGGCGATCGACACGGCGCTCGACTCCCTGACCCCGGCGACGGCGACGTCCACCTACGCGGCGACCCTGGCCGCCTACGCGGATGCGGTGCGGGGATACGGCGCGGACCGCCCGAACTCGGTGCTGCTGATCACCGACGGCCCGAACGACGACACGTCGATCACGGCCCGGCAGCTGCTGGCGTCGATCCGGGAGACCACAGTGGGCGGCAAGCCGGTCCGCATCGACGTCATCACGATCGGCGAGAACTCCGATGCCGACACCCTGCGGGCCCTCGCGGAGCAGACCGGGGGTTCGATGACCGCCGTCGGGTCCTCGCAGGGTCCCGAGTTGGGTGCCGCGATCGGCCAGGCGCTCGGCTGACGCCGGACGAGGCCGACCACGGCGTCACGCCAACGTCAGAGGCACCAGTTGATCTCGGCGGAGCCGGGCAGCGGGACGACGAAGCAGAACTGCAACGACCCTCCCCCGATGATGCGATCCTCGGCGGAGGCCGCCGGGGCGGCGAGGGCGGCGACTGACATCACGACGGCGGTTGCGGCGGCGGCTCTTGCGATGGTGGTGAACATGTGTCTGAACCTTCGGCTCGACAAGGGCGGCCGACCAGCCGCCCATACCCACCCCATCGTCCTCCGGGCGGGTCGCGGCCCACAAGGACCGTTCGGTCTCCTCATGAGTGCGCGCGACCGCCCGGAGTGCGATCAGCCGCTGAAGGCCTCGATCGGCGGGCACGAGCACACCAGGTTCCGGTCACCCGCCGCACCGTCGATCCGACGCACCGAGGGCCACACCTTGGCCCTGGCCTTGCCGAGCGGGAACACCGCGAGCTCGCGCGAGTAGGGGTGGTCCCAGTCCGCCGCCAGGCAGCCCGCGGTGTGCGGCGCCCCGCGCAGCGGGTTGTCCTCCACCGGCCACTCGCCGGCGCCGACCCGGTCGATCTCGCCGCGGATGGCGATCATCGCGTCGCAGAACTGGTCGATCTCGTCCAGGTTCTCGCTCTCGGTTGGCTCGACCATGAGCGTGCCCGACACCGGGAAGCTCATCGTCGGCGCGTGGAAGCCGTAATCCGCCAGGCGCTTGGCGACATCGTCGACCGTGACACCGGTTTCCTTGGTGAGCGGACGCAGGTCGAGGATGCACTCGTGCGCGACCATGCCGTTCTCACCGGTGTAGAGCACCGGGAAGTACTCGTCCAGGCGGCGTGCGATGTAGTTCGCCGACGCGATGGCGGTGAGCGAGGCGCGCCGCAGTCCGGTCGCGCCCATCATCCGGATGTACGCCCAGGTGATCGGCAGGATGGAGGCGCTGCCGTACGGTGCGGCCGACACCGGGCCCGATCCGCCCAGTTCCGGCGCCATCGGGTGCCCGGGCAGGAACGGGGTCAGGTGTGAACGCACACCGATCGGACCGACACCCGGACCGCCGCCGCCGTGCGGGATGCAGAAGGTCTTGTGCAGGTTCAGGTGGCTCACGTCGCCGCCGAAGCGCCCGGGCCGGGCCAGGCCGACGAGCGCGTTGAGGTTCGCGCCGTCGACGTACACCTGTCCCCCGGCGTCGTGCACGGCCGCGCAGATGTCCGCGACCTCGTGCTCGTACACGCCGTGCGTGGACGGGTAGGTGATCATGATGGCCGCGAGCCGCTCGGCGTGGTCCGCGATCTTCGCCTTCAGGTCCGCCAGGTCGACGTCGCCGTTGGGGCGGCAGGCGACCACCTCGACCCGCATGCCGACCATCACGGCGGAGGCCGCGTTGGTGCCGTGCGCGCTGGACGGGATCAGGCAGGTGTCGCGATGATCGTCGCCGCGGCTGAGGTGGTAGTTCCGGATGGCCAGCAGGCCGGCGTACTCGCCCTGGCTGCCTGCGTTCGGCTGCAGGCTCACCGCGTCGTAGCCGGTGATCGCCGCCAGCCAGCCCTCCAGGTCGTGGATGATCTGCAGCATGCCGGGCGCGTCCGCCGTCGGCGCGAACGGGTGCAGGCCCGAGAACGCCGGCCAGGTGATGGGCTCCATCTCCGCGGTGGCGTTGAGCTTCATCGTGCAGGATCCGAGCGGGATCATGCTCCGGTCGAGGGCGATGTCCTTGTCCGAGAGCATCCGCAGGTAGCGCAGCATCGCGGTCTCGGTGCGGTGCTTGGTGAACGCGGGGTGGGTCAGGTAGTCCGAGGTGCGCACCATCTCGGCGGGCAGCGAGGACGTCGACGCGTCCGCCGGGGTGTCGGCCCGAACGCCGAAGGCGGCGAAGACGGAAGCGAGATGGGCCTCCGTGGTCGCCTCGTCGCAGGCGATGCCGACGTGGTCGGCGTCGACGAGGCGCAGGTTGACGTTCCAGCCCTTCGCCGTCTCGACGATCTCCGCCGCCCGTCCCTGCACGCGGGCGAGCACGGTGTCGAAGAACGACTCGTGCACGATCTCGACGCCCTTCGACCGCAGGCCGGTCGCGAGGGCGACAGCGCGCCCGTTCACGCGCTCGGCGATCGCCTTGAGTCCGTCGGCACCGTGGTAGCTGGCGTACATGGCGGCGACGATGGCCAACAGCACCTGGGCGGTGCAGATGTTCGAGGTGGCCTTCTCCCGGCGGATGTGCTGCTCACGCGTCTGCAGCGCGAGCCGGTACGCGGGATCGCCGTCGGCGTCGACGGACACGCCGACGAGGCGGCCCGGCAGCTGACGGGCGTGTTTGGTGTGCACAGCCAGGTACCCGGCGTGCGGTCCGCCGAAGCCCATCGGGACACCGAACCGCTGCGTGGTGCCGAAACAGGCGTCCGCCCCGAGCTCACCGGGAGGGGTGAGCAGGGTCAGCGCCAGGAGGTCGGCGCCGACCGCGACCAGTCCGCCACGCTCGTGGGCGGCCGCGATGAGGTCCGTGTAGTCGACGACGCGACCGGAGGCGCCGGGCAGCTGGGCGAGCACGCCGAAGAACTCACCCTCGGGCAGTCCCTCGCTGAGATCGGCCTCCACCAGCTCGATGCCGAGCGGGGTGGCGCGGGTCTCGATCACGGCCCTGGTCTGGGGGAACAGATCGGTATCGATGACGAAGCGCGGCGAACGGCTCTTGTTGGCCCGGCGCAGCAGCGTCATCGCCTCGGCGGCCGCGGTGCCCTCGTCGAGCATCGACGAGTTCGCGACCTCCATGCCGGTGAGGTCGGAGACCATCGTCTGGAAGTTGAGCAGGGCCTCGAGCCTGCCCTGGCTGATCTCCGGCTGGTACGGCGTGTACGCGGTGTACCAGGCGGGGTTCTCGAGCAGGTTCCGCACGAGCACGGGCGGGGTGAGGGTGTCGTAGTAGCCGAGACCGATCATCGAGGTCGCGACGGTGTTCCTGGCGGCAAGCGCGGAGAGCTCGGCCAGCGCCTCGTGCTCAGTGAGCGCGGCGGGAAGAGCGCTCAGGCCGTCGCTGATCCCGTCGGTCACGGCGTCGAGGATGCTGGCGGGAACGGCCTTCCCGGCCATCTCGTCGAGGCTACCGACACCGACAACGCTCAGAATCCGCTCGAGCTCGGCGGAATCGGGGCCGATGTGGCGATCGACAAATGAACGAGTACTGGCGTCTGACAAGGCAACTCCCGCGGCTGAAGGATCGTAGGCGCATTCGGCTCGACCCTGCCGGGCCGAGCGGAACGTTCCTCCCCCTCTGTCGCCTGCTCGTCGCCGCGAGCGCCTGAGAGATTGAGGGCCGCCTTCGTCTAGGCCCCTTTCCCCGTGGGCGGGTGGGTGCTCCCACCGCTTTCCAGAGACGTCGTAGCCCGCACGGTCCTCGGTGCCTGAGAGATTGACGGGGAGGTATTGCTCCTTCGGCGTCCGGATTGTGCTCCGGAACTCTCCCATGCGGCGGCGACGTACCCCGAATTCTAGGCTACGTTCGACCACTTCTGTGCCCACGGACCCGGCCGCGTGGTGTGCCGCGCGCCACGTCGACTGCGTGCGCGCCAAATCGGGCTATCCGGCGCGGCTGGCCCGGTTCTTGCGACGCGACGCGAGCTCGTCCTCCGGGCTCAGTTCGCTCTCGCCACCGTCGGCCCGCTCGGCCGGGAAGTCCGCGATCGTGCCGGTCAGTTCGCGCATCGCGCCACTGACCGCGATCCCGAACACACCCTGACCGCCCTGCAGGAGGTCGACGACCTCTTCGGCGGAGGTGCACTCGTAGACGGTGGTGCCGTCGGAGAACAGCGTGATCTTGGCCAGGTCGCCCACGCCGCGCTGACGCAGGTGGTCGACGGCGACCCGGATGTTCTGCAGCGAGATGCCGGTGTCCAGCAATCGCTTCACGATCTTGAGGACGAGGATGTCCTTGAACGAGTACAGGCGCTGACTGCCGGATCCCGCGGCCCCGCGGATCGACGGCACGACCAGTGAGGTGCGCGCCCAGTAATCGAGCTGGCGGTAGGTGATGCCCGCGATCTGACACGCGCTCGGCACCCGGTAGCCCACCAAGTCGTCCGGCACCGAGTCATCGGGAAAGAGGCCCGGCTGAACATCCTCGACACCCTCGGACGGGGCGAGGCCGCGCTGAGGCTCTTGCGGATGATCTCCCACTGACTGCTCCCTCTCGCATGGAATTCCATACCGTGGATTCGACTCAGAGTACGCCTCGGGGTGAATCACATGGTGTGCGTTCGATGGATCAAAGCTATTGCGACGATTGACCAGGGTCAACGCAACACGCCGAAGCCTAAACCTCAACTTGAGGGTGAGACCGTATCGTTGCCCAGGCCACTATTTCGCCGCTGTCTCTCGACAGCGGGATCACACTAACCGTCAGTTGCCTTGAAATCGTCCGGCGACACGGATTCGAGGAATTCTTTGAACTTCTCGACTTCGTCCTCGCGCTCATCGGGCATCACCAGCCCGGCCTCCGCCAGCACCGCCTCGTCCGCGTAGATCGGGACGCCCGCCCGCAGCGCGATGGCAACCGAATCGGACGGCCGAGCCGAGATCCTCAGGTCGTCGGCGAAAACCAGGTCGGCATAGAAGGTGCCCTCCTGCAGATCCACGATCCGGACCTCACGCAGCGCGTTGCCGAGCGCCGTGATGAGCGTGATGATCAGATCGTGGGTGAGCGGCCGCGCCGGCTCCACGCCTTGCTGCTCCAGCGCGATCGCCGTGGCCTCGGTCTGGCCGATCCAGATCGGCAGGTAGCGATCCCCGTCGGCCTCGCGCAGCAGCAATACGGGCTGATTCTGTGGCTGCTCGACACGAATCCCGATCACACGCATCTCGCTCATCGCGTCTGCCTCCCGTCTGATCGGCCTCACCGGCATCGACCGCACTCATCGCATGAAGCCGTACCCAAATTCTAAGCGAACCCGGCGACCCATTCGACTCTCGCCGAACAGGTGCAGGTCGCGACCACTCCGGCCGGGCGATCGTCAGCGGTCGAGCGCGCCGCGCACGGCCGCCTTGACCAGACAGGTGTGCAGAGTGAGCGACAGCGCGGCGAGTTCACGCACCATCTCCTCGGCGCGATCACGCGCACCCGCGTCCCTGCCCTTCGCGACGGGACCGGCGATCTGGGCGACCAAACCGGCCTCCCGGTCCGCCGCGAGCTTGAACGCGCGCAGGTGCCGCACCTCGAGTCCGAACTCGGACATCGCCTTTGCCGCCCGTGCCAGGGTGACCGCGTCCTCGTCGAAAAAGCCCGCGACGCCCGGCACGATCAGCCCGCTGCGCAACAGTTCCGACAGGAACGCCTCGTCCGCGCCGGACCGCGCGATCAGGTCGGTGCGGCTGATGCGGACCTCGCGATTGGCCCGGAACTCCTCGGGCGAGACCGCGCCGGGCGCGATGGACAGGGCCCGCGGCCGTCGCGGGGCCGACTCCGTCGACCCGACCACCGCGACGCCGCTGTCGATCGCCTCGAGCTGTTCCTTGATCACCTTCAGCGGCAGGTACTGATCGCGCTGCGCGGTGAGCACGAACCGCAACCGCTCACAGTCGGCCAGCGAGAACCGTCGGTAACCCGACGGAGTCCGCTCCGGACTTATCAGCCCCTCCGCCTCGAGGAATCGAATCTTCGAGATGGTGATGTCGGGGAAATCGGGACGTAGCCGATCCAGGACGGAGCCGATCGACATCCCGCCCTCGGTCCGCTGCCCGACCGCCGTCATCAGCTACCTGCACCCGCAGCGGAACTACCGGCGCCGCGGGGGCCGGTGAGGTACACGAGTCGGAACTTGCCGATCTGCACCTCGTCACCGTTGACGAGGGTTGCCGAGTCCACCGGCTCACGGTTGACGTAGGTGCCGTTGAGGCTGCCGACGTCGACCACCTGGAACTCGTTCTGATCCTGGCGGAACTCGGCGTGCCGACGGCTGACCGTGACGTCGTCGAGGAAGATGTCGCTGTCCGGGTGGCGGCCCGCCGAGGTGGTGGGCTGGTCGAGCAGGAATCGGGAGCCCGCGTTCGGGCCACGCTTGACGACGAGGAGCGCCGAACCGGCGGGCAGGCCCTCCACTCCGGAGACCTGCTCAGCTGCCTGCGGAGCAGCGGTCGTGCTGTCCAACTCGTTGAGGAAATCCGCCCGGAAAACCGACGTTGTCTCAGCCGGCGATTCTCCAAAAACCGCGTCGCTGTCGTTCTCGCTCACCGTTTCTCCTCCTGAAGTCCGATCGGTCCGGGAACCCTCCCGGACAAATCTTCTCGACACAATCACATTCCGATACGGACCTACGCCCCGACAAGGCGGTTGCGCTCCCTATCGACCGTACCCTGCGAATGCCTCTCACGTGGGCACTCGCAGGTCGATCCACGCGTGTCCTAGCCGCCCGCGATGGCCTGGTAGCCCGACGCGTCCAGCATCTCGCCCAGCGCGGCGTCCAGCGTGGCCTCGTCGGCCACCTCGAGATCGACCAGCCAGCCGTTTCCGTACGGCTCAGAGTTGACCAGCTCGGGGCTGGACTCCAAATCCGCGTTGGCCGCAATGACTTTCGCGTTCAACGGAGCGTAGATGTCCGACACACTCTTCGTCGACTCGACCTCACCGAGCGACTCGCCCGCGACCACGGCCTCGTCGACCGCGGGCAGCTGGACGAAGACGACGTCACCGAGCTGCGACTGCGCGAAATCGGTGATCCCGATCCGCACGGTCGTCGGCCCGGTCCGCTGCACCCATTCGTGCTCCGCGGTGTAGCGCAATTCGGCCGGGATGTTGGTTTCGCTCAAGGTGAGAAGTCCTTTCGATCGCACCGGCGCGCGAGAATACCGCGCGGTACCGGATTCAGTTTCCTGGCTGAGCGTATTGACGAGGCTTCGTCTCCCGCAAGGCGGTGATCGTGACCTGCTGAGATTGCTCGACGGCCAGCCGTCCACCGCTGCGGGCGACGGTGTCGATCACCCCGCCGGGAATGTTCAGAGCGGCCGCCAGGGTCGGCGGGTCGCCGATCGCGAGCACCTCGTACGGCGCCTCCAGGTCGATGCCGTCGACCTTGATCTGACCGGGAGAACCGGTGACCCAGGAGTCGACACCGATCCGGACCGGCTCACCCCCCTCACCACGTATGGAGATCGCCTCGGCGCCCGCCGCCCGCAACTCCTGAATGAGGTCCAGCATCACCTCGGAGCCGACATTCGTGCCCGGGTCCGCGACCGTCAGCACCACCCCGGGGCCTGCCGCGGGCACGGCTCCCACCTGGATCGACAGCGCGGTCAGGCGCGCCCTGGCCTCGTCCAACGCGGCCTGGGAGCCGCCGCCGCTGCGCTGGAGCGTGGCGAGGGTCTCCTCGAGTCCGGCGATCTCCTGTCGCAACGAAGCCTCTCGCTGGCCGAGGTTGTCGAGGAGCACCAGCAGGTCAGCCGGACGCGCCGAGTCCAGGGTGTCGCCCGATCCGGTGTTCCGCACCTGGGTGGCGATGGCGACCCCGAGCGCGGCCAACAGCAACACCGCCAGCAGCCCGAAGACGACCCTGGAGCGGCGCGCCGAGGCGGACAGCTCGGTATGCCATTCGTGCTTGCCCTCATGCCCGTTCACCGGTGATCACGCCCCGAACAGCCGACGCCGCAGCGCGGCGGCGTTACCGAAGATGCGGATGCCCAGCACCACCACGATCGCGGTCGAGAGCTGCGTGCCCACCCCCAACTGGTCACCGAGCCACACGATCAGCGCCGCGACGAGCACGTTGAACACGAAGGACACGACGAAGACCTTGGCGTCGAAGATCTCATCCAGGTAGGCGCGCAGCCCGCCGAACACGGCGTCCAGCGCCGCGACGACGGCGATCGGCAGATACGGCTGGATCGCGTCCGGGACCTGCGGACGGAACACCACGCCCGCGACGATCCCCGCGATGAGCGCGAGCACCCCGTAGACGGCGTATCCGTTCTTGACTGCCTTGACCGGCTTCACTGGCCACCCACCTCGTGTGCGGTTCTGATCTCCCTGGCATTCGCGGCCAGGAGGCTGACATCTTCTTCTTCGGCGACGGTGAAGCCCACCCCGTACAGCTGCGCGACGCCCGACATCCGCAGGTACGCGTCGCTCACCACGAACCCGGTCTGCAACCGGTCCGCAGGCCCGATCGCCGAGATCGCGTACGGCGAGAACACCGGCTGATTGTCGACGAGCATCGCCCCGCCCGCCTGACGGATGGTGGCCGAGGGGCCGATGCGGACCTCTCCGACCGCGACGGCCTCGGCTCCGCTCGACCACAACGCGTTCACCACCGACTGGATGTCCCGGTCGAGGACCACCGCCTTGGCGGGGCCTGCGCCTGGCCTGCCGCGGTCGGACAGGTCCGGACGGGCGGCCGGGTCGGTCAGCGTGACGGTGAGCCCCGCGCCGTGCACCGCGTCCAGCCCGGCGGCCTGTTCCATCGTGGCGAGCCGTGCCAGTACGTCGGAACCCTCGGCGTCGCCGGCCAGCACCCTGGAGCGCAGCGCCTCGGTCTGCGCCGCCAGCTCGTCCCTTGTGCCTGCGAGGCCGCCACCGCGTTCCTCCGCGGCGTGGACCTTGGCCAGGATCTCGCTGCGCACCTGGTCGGTGCCGGGCTCCCGATCGTCCGCCTGCGCGTAGGCGATCCCGAAGACCAGTCCGAGGACGATGCCCCCGGCGACGAGCCAGCTCCCGGAATGCAGCGGGCGGTGCAGGGAATGCCCCCTCGCCCGGTCTTCCGCCGCCGCGGCGTAGCCGGGGTCGAGATGGTCGTTCATCAGGGACCGGAGCAGCGAGGGCACCGGATTGCGGCGGACCTCGCCGTCGGTCACCGCGCCCGGTCCGTTCGCGGGACCTCCCGCGCGATGTTGCGCGCGGCGAGCAGGTACAGGATCCCGGTCCACACATAGAGCCCGGTCCCCCAGACCAGGAGCGCATACCCCCAGGCCCGGGCGATCGGCGCAATCGCCCAGTCACCCTGCGCGGCGAGTACCAGCGGCAGCGCGAACATCAGCGCGAAGGTCGCGGCCTTGCCGAGGTAGAGCACCGCGGGCGGCGGCAGACCGCGCCTGCGGTAGATCGGCAGGGTGAGCGCGAGGATCAGGTCCCGACCGATCAGCACCGCGGCCACCCACCACGGGATGATCCCGCGGATCGCGAACGCGACGAGGGTGGAGACCACGTACAACCGGTCCACCAGCGGGTCGAGCAGCGCGCCCAGCCGCGAACTCTGGTTCAACAGGCGCGCGAGCTTGCCGTCGGCCCAGTCGGTGAACCCGCTCAGCATCAGGATCGCGAGCGCCCACCCGTCGGCATGCGGGCCGAGCAGCAGATAGACGAACAACGGGACACCGACGAGCCGGACCACGCTGAGAATGTTCGGCACGGTGACGATCCGGTCGGACATGATCGGCGCGGTCGCGACGTCCGCCACCTCGCGTGGCCGGTCTCCGCTGCCCATTCGTCCCCCGTGTACCTCGTCCGCCAACTGCCTCGAACAGCTTTTCACATGGCGGACGGGGGCGCCGGGACGCGGGCGACCGTATCGGCGGTCAGGCTGCCCAGGTAGAGCCAGCCATCGGCCTCGCGGACACCGGTGATCGGCGCGTAACTGTCCGCGCCGCCCTGCAAGCTGTGCACGACGGCACCCGAGGCGTCGAGCCCGAGCACCCAGCCACGCTGGTCGGGTTCTGGCTGCGCCCACTGCGGCAGGTTCGCCGCGACGACCCGGAGCGCCGGGTGCGGGGCCAACAGGTCAAGCAGGCGCATCCTGGGGCTGTACAGCGCCACCCAGAAGACCCCGCCGGGCGTCTGCGAGGTCACGTTGTCGGGGAGGCCGGGCAGGTTCTCGGCCCAGATCGACACCCGTCCCGTGTCGGGGCCCGCGAGCTCGACCCGGCGGATCTGATAGGCCCCGGTCTCGGCAACCACCACGAAGGACTCGTCCGCGGCCAGTCCGACCCCGTTGGCGAACTGCAGCCCGTCCGCCAAGAGGTCGGTCTCCCCTGTCGCCGGGTCGAACCGGATCAGCCGGCCGGTGCCGCCGTGCTCGAGCACGTCGGTGCGATGCTCGGCCACGGAGAACTTCGCCGACGAATCGGTGAAGTAGATGGTGCCGTCCCGCCCGACGGCGGAGTTGTTGCACGCCAACAGAGGTCGCCCGAGCGCGGTGTCGGTGAGGGTCTCGATCCGACCGGCCTCGTCGACGCGCAGCACCCCGCGCTCGCAGTCGCAGATCAGGTACCTGCCGTCGTCGAGGATCTCGACACCGAGGGGTCGGCCGCCAGTGTCGGCGATCAGGGACGCGCGGCCGGCTTCGTCGAAACGCCAGACCTTGCCGTCATCGGTGCCGGTGACAAGCCGCCCCTGGTGATCGACCGCGACGTCCTCGGGTCCCTTGCTCCCCGGCATCGCCCAGCGCTCCGCACCATCGAGCTCGGTGCTGCGAGCGAACGGACCCGTGAGCGGCGGCGGGGTCGGCGGGTGCCATGCCACGGGATCGATTCCGGTCCGGTCGAGGCTGCGCAGGGCCGAGAGCAGGATTCCCATGGCGGCCACGGTAGACGTCACCCGGCCCGCCCGCAGTGGCTTCAGGCGGCTTCTCCGGCGCGGGACGACCTACCGGGAGGCGAAGTCCGGCTGCCCGAGATCGTCGACCCGGGTCGGCCGCCCGTGCAGGACCACCTCGCGGAACTGGTAGATGATCGCCGCGGTCGGCGCGAAGATCCGCGCGCCCCGGAACGGCCATTCGATCAGCGGCGCCGCGGCCCCCTCGAGCGACAGGAACTGCGGTTCGTGATCGAGCTCGGCCAGGCTCACCTGGAAGACGTACTCCACCTCGTCGGCATTCGGCCGAATCGGTTCGTCGAGCTCACCCACCCAGACCACCACCGGGGTGATGACGTAGCCGGACCTGGTCACGAGATCGTCGAGATGACCGAGCACCGCGGACGGCGGTGCCTGCACGCCGAGTTCCTCCGCCAGCTCGCGTAGTGCCGCCTCCCCCGGCGACTCCCCCGGGTCGATGCCACCGCCGGGCAGCGCGAACTGACCGGGATGTGCCCGCATGGTGCTGGGCCGAACGGTGAGCAGCAGCGAGGGCACCCCGTCTGTGGTGACCACCGCCAGCGCAACCGCCGCGCAGCGGTGCCCGGCGCGTTCGGCGGTGCGCGCCTCGAACGACGCGAGCGCGGCGGCGCAGGTGTCACGAGTGAGGATCGGCTCCCGGTCGGCGTCCATCCGTCGACCCTAGCCCGCCGCGGGAACGAGAAAGGCGGCCCCGGATTACTCCGGAGCCGCCTTCTTCTGTCGGGCTGACAGGATTTGAACCTGCGACCACTTGACCCCCAGTCAAGTGCGCTACCAAGCTGCGCCACAGCCCGTCCACTCCCTTGCGGGCGCTCGATGAGATTACATCAGTGACAGTCGACTGAGCGAATCGGCTGCTCGTGGCGGGTTTCCTCCATCGGAGTGCACGCCACGAACGACACTGGCAAGCCCCCGGTTTCGGGGACTTGCCAGTGTTCGGGCCGGTCTCGGCAGGCGTCAGCGCTTGCCGCGATCGCGCTTCTCGCGCACGCGCACCGAGATGCGCACGGGGCTGCCGTCGAAGTTGAACTCCTCACGCAGCCGGCGCTCGAGGAACCGGCGGTAGCCGGCCTCCAGGAAGCCGGTGGTGAAGAGCACGAACGTCGGCGGACGGGTGCCTGCCTGGGTGGCGAACATGATCCTGGGCAGGCGACCACCGCGCATCGGCGGCGGCGTCGCGGCCACGACCTCCTTGAGCCAGGTGTTCAACCGGCCAGTCGGGATCCGCTTGTCCCAGGAATCGAGCGCGGTCTCCAGCGCGGGAACGAGCTTCTGCACGGCCCGTCCGGTGTGCGCGGAGATGTTCACCCGCTGCGCCCACGGCACCCGGACCAAGTCGCGGTCGATCTCCTTCTCGAGCATGTACCGGCGGTCCTCGTCGACGAGGTCCCACTTGTTGAACGCCAGTACCAGCGCCCGGCCTGCGTCCGCCACCATGCTCAGCACCCGCAGGTCCTGCTCGGTGATCGGCTGCGACGCGTCGATCAGCAGGATCGACACCTCCGAGGCCTCGATCGCACCCTTGGTGCGCAGGGATGCGTAGAACTCGTGGCCGCTCGCGTGGCTGACCTTCTTACGCAGGCCCGCGGTGTCCACGAAGCGCCACACCTTGCCGCCGAGCTCGACCAGTGAGTCCACCGGGTCGACGGTGGTGCCCGCGACGTCGTGCACGACGGACCGCTCCGAGCCGGAGAGCTTGTTGATCAGGCTGGACTTGCCGACGTTCGGCTTGCCGACCAACGACACGCGTCGCGGTCCCTGGCCGCCGGTGCCCTCCCGAGGCGTCTCCGGCAGTGCCTTGAGGACCTCGTCGAGCAGGTCGCCCGTGCCGCGGCCGTGGATCGAGCTCACCGAGTAGGGCTGGCCGAGGCCGAGCGACCACAGCGCCGCGACCTCGGACTCGGTCCGCTCGTCGTCGACCTTGTTGGCCACCAACAGGACCGGCGTCTTCGAGCGCCGCAGCACCTTGGCCACGGCCTCATCCGTCGCGGTCGCACCGACGACCGCATCCACCACGAGCACGATCGCGTCTGCGGTCTGCATGGCGAGTTCCGCCTGACGGGCCACGGACTGCTGCAGCCCCTTGGCGTCGGGCTCCCAGCCGCCGGTGTCCTGCACCATGAATCGGCGTCCGGCCCAGTTCGCCTCGTAGGAGACGCGGTCCCGGGTGACCCCGGGAATGTCCTGCACGACGGCCTCGCGGCGGCCGATGATGCGGTTCACGAGCGTGGACTTGCCAACGTTCGGACGACCCACGATGGCGAGGGTCGGGACGGCGACGTGACCCTCACCGTCCTCGCCGTCCTCGAAATCGACGAGCTCCCAGTCGGATTCCTCGCTCCAGGTGCCGTCGCCGGCGATCGGGCCGCCGATGTCAAAGCTGTCGGTCACTGCACTGCTCCAGTTCTGTCACGTACCACCAGCAGCAACCTGCCGATCACGTCATCGATTCCGAGTTCGCTGGTGTCCACGATCACCGAGTCATCGGCGGGCCGGAGCGGGGACACCGCTCGGGTGGAGTCCAGATGATCGCGGCGCTCGACGTCGGCGAGCACCGCCCTGTAGTCATCGCCACGACCCTCGGCGATGTTCTGCGTGTTCCGACGCTGCGCCCTGGCCGCGGCGGAGGCGGTCAGGTACACCTTCACGTCCGCATCGGGCATCACGACGGTGCCGATGTCGCGACCCTCGACCACGATCCGTTCCGTGCGCGCGATGAACTCACGCTGCTTGTCGACCAGGATCGTGCGCACCTCGGGCACCGCCGAGACCGCGGATACGGCCTGGGTGACCGCGCCGCCGCGGATCTCGTCGGTGACGTCCTCACCGGCGAGCAGCACCCGGTCCGAGGACGGATCGGTGCCGATGGTCAGCTCGAGTGCCTTCGTGGCCGCGGCCACCGCCGCCGGATCGCTCGGGTCCACCCCGGAGCGCAGCACGTGCAGCGTCGCGATCCGGTACATGGCACCGGTGTCGAGGTACTGCGCCGCGAGTCCGGTCGCGAGCCGCCTGGCAACGGTCGACTTCCCGGTACCCGACGGCCCGTCCATCGCCACCACTAGGCGATCTGGCTCGTTCACATCCCCCGTCGCTTCGCTCGCAGCGCTCACAGTCCGACCGCCTTGTACAGCGCGCCGACCTCGCCGGGCCCGATGACCCGGAGGGTGCCCGGCCGCTGCTCGCCGAGCGTGACCGGACCGATGTCGGTGCGCACCAGCCGGACAACCGGATGGCCGACGGCCTCGAGCAGCCGACGCACGATGTGCTTGCGACCCTCGTGCAGCACGACCTTGACCAGGGACTTGCCCTGATTGACATCGAGCAGGGCGAACGAGTCGACCTTCGCCGGGCCGTCCTCGAGCTCGACTCCGGCCTTGAGCGTCTTGCCGAGGTTGCGATCGACCACACCGGACACGGTCGCGAGGTAGGTCTTGGACACCTCGAACGAGGGGTGCATCAGCCGGTGCGCGAGGTCGCCGTCGTTGGTCAGCAGCAACAGTCCCTCGGTGTCCGCATCGAGCCTGCCGACGTGGAACAGTCGCTGTCCTGCGGAGACCCGCTCGGAGACGATGTCGCCGACGCAGGGTCGGCCCAGGTCATCGGACATCGTCGACTGCCAACCGCGCGGCTTGTTCAGCGCGATGTGTACCAGGTCCTTCTTGACGACGACACGAATGCCGTCGACCCGGACCACGGCGTTCTCGGGGTCCACCCGCAGGCCCTGTTCGACGACGATGCGGCCGTCGACCTCGACGCGTCCCTGCTCGATCAGCTCCTCGGCGGCGCGGCGCGAGGCGACACCCGCCTGGGCGAGCACCTTCTGCAGGCGCATGCCCTCGCCTGCGGGCAGCTTCGCGGGACCGGCGCCCTCCGTGTACTGGTGGCGGGCCGGCTTGGCGTTGCTGATGGTCGGCGCGACGGACTGTGCGCGCTGCGGCTTCGCGGCCTTGGGCTTGCCACGCTTGGACAGGTCCGGCCGTTGCACGCCGCCGCGGGGGTAGCCGCCGCTGCGAGGTGCCGCGCCACGCTCGGTGCGATCCTGGGCGCCACGAGGTGCGCCGCTGCGAGGTGCCGCGCCACGCTCGGTGCGATCCTGAGCGCCACGAGGTGCGCCGCCACGCTGGGAGCGGTCCTGCGAGCCGCGGGATTCGCCGCTCCGGGGGGTCGCTCCGCGTTCGGTGCGACCATAGGAGCCGCGGGGGGCTCCGCCGCGCTCGGTGCGATCGTAGGAGCCGCGGGATTCGCCGCCACGGGCGGAATCGCGGGGTGCCGAGCCTCTCGACCCCGACCCCTTCTGGGGCGAGTCCTTGCGGCTCGAGCTCTTGTGGGCGGGATTACTCCTGCCCCGGTCCGGTGTGCCATCACGGCGAGCGGAATTGTTCACTTGGGTGTCCTGTCACTCTTCACTATCTAAGCCGGGAACCAAATCGGGTTCGGATCCCGCCCTGCCGGCTCCCAATTTGGTGAACCGGGGGTCTGACTCCATGTCGTCACTGATGTCGTCGATGATGTCGACGTCGGGCAGCAGCGGCGCCAACGCGGGCAGGTCCGCCAGAGAGGCGAGGCCGAGCCGCTCGAGGAAAAGCTCCGTCGTCGAGTACGTCGTCGCCTTGGTCTCGGAGTCCACACCGGCCTCCGAGATCAATCCGCGGGCGAGCAGGGTTCGCATGACGCCGTCCACATTGACGCCACGAACCGCACTCACCCGAGCACGGGTCAAAGGTTGACGGTACGCAATAACTGCCAAGGTTTCCAAAGCCGCGCGTGTGAGCTTCGACCTAGCGCCGTCGAGAAGCAGCCGCTCGACGTACGGCGCGTACTCGTTTCTGGTGTAGAAACGCCAGCCGTCTCCGGCGTACCTGAGGTCGATCCCGCTGCGCCGCTCGGTCAGTGCCGCGGACATCCGGCGCAGCGTAGCGTCGACCCGGTCGGCGGAGTCGTCGAGCGCGGACGCGAGCGCCTCGTTGCTCGCGGGCGAGTCCACGACCAGCAGCAATGACTCCAGCGCCGACTCCAGCTCGTCGTCCTCGAGCCGGTCGTCCTGGTCGAGATCGCCGTCGTCGTCGAGCCTGGGCGCCTGATCGAGCTCGCTCATCCGTAATCCTCCGCACTCACCAGCGTCTGCCCATCCGCGTCGACGTCACCGGTCCAGCTGACCAGCAGTTCACCGAGCGGCTCCGGCTGCTCGAACGCGACCGCCCGCTCGCGGTAGAGCTCGAGCAACGCCAGAAATCTTGCCACGATCTGCACGGTCAGGTCGCAACCGGCGACGAGGTCGCCGAACGTTGCCCAGTTCCCCTTGCCGCGCTGCTTGAGCAGGTCGAGCACCATCGAGGCCTGCTCGGGCACCGAGACCGTCGGGACGTGCAGGTGATCGAGACCCACGGTCGGCACCGGCCGCGGCGCGAAGACGGTGGCCGCGACCTCCGCGAACCGCCGGGGGTCGACGCCGAGCAGGACCTCGGGCAGCAGCCCGGCGAACTGATCCTCCAGCGACACCGAACGCGGATACCGTCGCAGCGCCGCCGACTCCAGCTCGGCGAACAGCATCGCGACCTGCTTGTACGCCTTGTACTGCAGGAGCCGCGCGAACAGCAGGTCCCTGGCCTCCAGCAACGCCAGGTCCTCGGCGTCCTCGACGTCGCCGGAGGGCAACAGCCGGGCAGCCTTGAGGTCGAGCAGGGTGGCGGCGACCACGAGGAACTCGGTCGTCTGGTCGAGGCTCATCTCGGTGCCCAGGGACCTGGTGTACGCGATGAACTCATCGGTGACCTGGTGCAGCGCCACCTCGGTGACGTCGAGCTTGCGCTG
Organism: Rhodococcus sp. PvR099; assembly: GCF_017833315.1. Classification (NCBI taxonomy): domain Bacteria; kingdom Bacillati; phylum Actinomycetota; class Actinomycetes; order Mycobacteriales; family Nocardiaceae; genus Rhodococcus; species Rhodococcus sp. PvR099. Next base: position 1,284,240 of record NZ_JAFIBV010000001.1, read on the forward strand.
GCTGATCAGCGTCAAGAGCAGGTCGAACGGCCCCTCGAAGTTGCGGAGCTTCAGCCGGAAGCCCGGTTCGACCGCGGTCTCCTGCGCGGTCGACGGCAGTTCCTCGATCGGTGTGTCGTCCGCCGTCCCCTCGGCGACTGGTTCCGCTTGCGGAACCTCGGCCACTCGCTCGGCCTCGTCGGTGTCCATCTACCGTCCGGACCGGTGGATCACCTCGCGGGCAAGCGCCCGATACGACTCCGCACCGCCCGACTTCGGTGCCCAGGTGGTGATGGGTTCGCCCGCGACGCTGGTCTCGGGGAATCGCACCGTCCGGTTCACCACCGTGTCGTAGACCAGATCGCCGAACACCTCGACGAGCCTGGCCATGACCTCCCGGGCATGCAGGGTCCTGGCGTCGAACATCGTCACCACGATCCCTGACAGCGACAGCTTGGGGTTCAGGCGCTCGTGCACCTTCTCCACCGTGTCGTTGAGCAGGGCCAGCCCGCGGAGGCTGAAGTATTCGCACTCCATCGGGATGATCACGCCCTCGGCGCAGGCCAGCGCGTTGACCGTGAGCAGCCCGAGCGAGGGCTGGCAGTCGATGAGGATGTAGTCGTAGCGGTCGAGCACCGGGTACAGCACCCGTCCGAGCGTCTGCTCGCGGCCCACCTCGGTGACCAGCTGGATCTCGGCGGCGGACAGGTCGATGTTGCTGGGCAGCAGGTCCAGGTTCTCGACCCGGGTGCGCATCAGCACCTCGTCGATCGAGACCCGCGGCTCGACGAGCAGGTTGTGCACCGTCAGTTCGAGATCGTGGTGTGCGACGCCGAGGCCTGCGGACAGCGCGCCCTGCGGGTCGAGATCGACGAGCAGTACGCGTCGGCCGTACTCGGCCAGGGCTGCGCCCAGGTTGATCGTGGACGTCGTCTTGCCGACGCCGCCCTTCTGGTTGCACATCGCGATGATCTGGGCGGGACCGTGATCGGTCACCGGCGTGGGATCGGGTACCTCGCGAAGCGGTCGGCCGGTCGGACCGAGCGCAGGCTCGGCTGGTGCGGCACCGTTTCCCTCGGCGCGGTCGGTTTGTGGACGGGTAGGCGGTTCCGGCTTCCGGGTGTAGAAGTAGGCACCCTGACGCTCAGACTCCGCCGCTGGCGGCTGCGGTGTCACCACGGTCTGCTACTCCCCTGTCTGTCGTCCCTGATGCACAAACGCTACCGCCTGGCGGGTGGCGATCGGTCAACGGACACGCGGGGCGCGGCGATGGGATCGCTCGTGCGCGGCCCTGAGCAGGAACGATGAGCGATGGCGATCGCGGCACGGCTCACTCGCCGTCGCCCGTGTCCTCGAGGATGCTCTTGAGGCGAGCCAGGTCCTTCGAGTTGGCCCGGCGCATCGCCGCGGCCATGACCGGGGCCGCGATCGCGCCGAAGCCCGACGGCTCACCGCGGTTGCGCAGCACCAATTCTGGTGTCTACCAGGAGGTTGCCGCGTCGGGGTCTGACGCGTACACGGCGACATCGTGCCGCGGCCGCGCGATCACGATCTCGCTGGTGATGTCGACGATCGCCACTACGGCGCCTCCTCGGTCGCGCCGGGCTCCCCCGACGCGGATCGGCGCGTTGCGCGGGCCAGCACCTGCGGGCCGGTGACGAGGGCCCGCCGCCACGGCGCCACCCCGTCGATCTCGATCTCGATCGACAGGCTGAGGACGGTCCGGATCAGCACGATCATCCCGAGCACGGCGACATCGGTCAACGAGGGCACGGAGGTGACTGTCTTGACGATGTCCGCCGCGACGAGCAACTCCAGCCCGAGCAGGATCGCTCCGCCCAGCGACTCCCGCAGGCTCTTGAACGCATGAGCGCCGTCGCCGGTCCGCTTCCACGTGCGCGCGGCGAGCACGAACGCAAAGGCGAAACCCACCACCATCGACAGGACGCCGAGGACCTCGAACCATTCCGTCACCAGCTCGAAGAATCGGACCGTATCCATTCCCTCCCCCTTCACAACGCCCGCGGATGCGCGCCGGCCCAGACCTCGCGCAGCGCCCCCACGGTCACGAGGGTGTAGATCTGCGTCGTCGTCACCGATGCGTGCCCGAGCAGCTCCTGCACGACCCGGATGTCGGCGCCGCCGTCGAGCAGGTGGGTCGCGAACGAGTGCCGCAGCGTGTGTGGGGACACCCCTTCGGCGATCCCGATCCGATCGGCCGCGCTGCGCAGCACCTGCCACGCGCTCTGCCGGGACAGTCGCCCGCCGCGGATGTTCAGGAAGACCGCGGGTCCGCCGCGCACCGCGTGCGCCGCACGCCCGCGCACCAGGTACGCCTCCAGTGCGGCGATCGCGGGCCTGCCGATCGGCACCACCCGTTCCTTGCCGCCCTTACCGCGCAGCAGCACGGCGCGGTCGACCGCGTCGATGTCGTCGATGTCCAGTCCGACCGCCTCCGAGATGCGGGCGCCCGTGGAGTAGAGGAGCTCGAGCAGTGCCCGATCGCGCAGGGCCCGCGGCTGATCGGCCGCGTCGGGGCCGCCGGTGGCCTCGAGCAACGCCAGCACCCGATCCACCGGCAGCGACTTCGGCAGCTGCTGGCCGGGCGCGTGCGGCTTGACTTCGCGCGCGACGTCCACGGCCGTGATGCCCTCGGCGGTCGCGAACTTGTGCAGCCCGCGGACCGCGATCAGCGCCCGCGCCGTGGAGCTCGGGGCCAGCGGCGGGAGCTCCGCCGCCGGATCGCCCTTGCGCAGCGCGACGACGAAGCCGCTGATTTCCCGCTCCCGCACCGTGGCCAGGTCGTCGATCCCCCGCTCCGCCAGGTACCGCTGGTAGCGGATCAGGTCACGCCGATAGGAACTGAGGGTGTTCGCCGCCACCCCGCGTTCGACCGCGAGATGGTCGAGGTACGTCTCCACCTGGTCGGCGAGCACTCCTATACCCCATCGATGTTCGCTTCGCGGGCTCCGCTCATGCCGTCCTGCCTGCGCCGCGACATCGCCACCGGACGGTCGAGCCAGTCCGAATCCGCCGGGCGCCCCGCCACATCCGGACCGCCATCGCGGGCCCTGGCGGCGGCGAGCGCGAGGATCCCGGACAGCGCCGTCGCGTTCACGATCTCCCCCGACAGCGCCCGCCCGACCGCCTCGTCGACCGGGACGCGATCGACCTCGAGGTCGGCCTCCTCGTCGGTCGGGGTCGGCTGGTGCACGTCGGTGAGCCCGGTCGCGAGGAACACCCGCACCACCTCGTCGGTGAAGCCCGGCGAGACCGCGACGTCCACCAGCACCGACCACCGCTCGGCGGCGAGGCCCGTCTCCTCGGCCAGCTCGCGCCGCGCCGCGTCGACGGGATCCTCGTCCGCCTCGTCGAGCAGCCCGGCGGGGAGCTCCCAGACGCGTCTGCCCAGCGGGTGCCGGTACTGGTTGATGAGGATCAGCCGGTCCCGCTCGTCGACGGCCACCACGGCGACCGCGCCGTAGTGCTCCACCACCTCGCGGTCCGCCGCGCGGCCGCCGGGCATGGCCACCCGGTCGACCCGCAGCGTGATGATGCCGCCCTCGTACACGGTTCGCGTGTCGAGGGTGTCGAACTCGTGCTCTCCCGGCCTGCTCATCGTGTACCGGCGGGTCAGCGCACGATCGGCGAGTCGACCGACTCGACGTCGTCCTCCGCGGACCCGAGAGCGTCCTCGGGGTGCACGTCCACCTCGAGCCGCTCTGCGGCCTTGTACTTCAGCGCCGCGCCGATGAAGGCAGCGAACAGCGGGTGCGGCCGGGTCGGACGGCTCTTGAGCTCCGGGTGCGCCTGCGTCGCAACGAAGAACGGATGCTTGTCCGCGGGCAGCTCGACGAACTCGACGAGGTGTCCGTCCGGCGAGGTGCCGCTGAACTTCAAGCCGCTCTTCGCGATCCGGTCCCGGTACGCGTTGTTGACCTCGTAGCGGTGCCGGTGGCGCTCGGAGACGTTCTCGGAGCCATACGCCCGCGCGACGACCGAGCCCTTCTCCAGGACCGCCGGGTAGGCACCGAGGCGCATGGTTCCGCCGAGATCGGCCTCACCCGCGACGATCTCCTCCTGATCGGCCATCGTGGAGATCACGGGATGCTTGGTGTCCGGCTCGAACTCCGCGGAGTTCGCGTCGTCGAGGCCCACCGAACGGGCGGCCTCGATGACCACGGCCTGCAGTCCGAGGCACAGGCCCAGCAGCGGGATCCCGCGGGTACGGGCGAACCGGATGGCTCCGAGCTTGCCCTCGATGCCACGGATGCCGAATCCACCGGGGATCAGCACCGCGTCGACCTCGCCGAGCTTCTCCTGCGCCCCCGCCTCGGTCTCGCAGGCGTCGGAGGGGACCCAGTCGATCTCGACCTTGGCGCGATGCGCGAACCCGCCCGCCCGCAGCGCCTCGGTCACCGAGAGGTACGCGTCCGGCAGGTCGACGTACTTGCCGACCAGCGCGATCCGGACCGACTCGCGCGGCTCGTGCACGCGCTTGAGCAGCGCGCCCCAGACGGTCCAGTCGACGTCCCGGAAGGGCAGTCCCAGCTTGCGCACGACGTAGGCGTCGAGGCCCTCGCGGTGCAGCACCTTCGGGATGTCGTAGATGGAGGGGGCATCGGGCGTGGAGATGCAGGCGTCGACGTCGACGTCGCACATCAGCGCGATCTTCGACTTCAGCGGCTGCGGCACGTCGCGGTCGCAGCGCAGGATCAGCGCGTCCGGCTGGATACCGATGTTCCGCAGCGCCGCCACCGAGTGCTGGGTCGGCTTCGTCTTGAGCTCGCCGGAGGGGCCGAGGTACGGCACCAGCGAGACGTGCAGGAAGAAGACGTTGTCCCGGCCGATGTCGTGGCGGACCTGTCGCGCCGCCTCGAGGAAGGGCTGTGACTCGATGTCGCCGACGGTGCCACCGATCTCGGTGATCACCACGTCCGGGCTCTGGCCCTCGGCGTCCGGACCGCTCATGGCGAGGATCCGGCTCTTGATCTCGTCGGTGATGTGCGGGATCACCTGGACCGTGTCGCCCAGGTATTCACCGCGCCGTTCCTTGGCGATGACCGACGAATAGACCTGGCCGGTGGTGACATTGGCGATCCCGGACAGATCCCGGTCCAGGAAGCGCTCGTAGTGCCCGACGTCCAGATCGGTCTCCGCGCCGTCCTCGGTGACGAACACCTCACCGTGCTGGAACGGGTTCATGGTGCCCGGATCGACGTTGAGATACGGGTCCAGTTTCTGCATGGTCACCCGCAATCCGCGGGCGGTGAGCAGCTGCCCGAGGCTCGACGCCGTCAGACCCTTGCCGAGCGACGAGGCAACGCCCCCGCTGACGAAGATGTGCTTGGTGGCGGTACGCGATTGACTGCGTGAAAGTGGCAAAAGAGCTCCCGTGACGACCTTGCAGGGCTTGGCTAATGGTAGAGCTGGGGCCTGCCGACCCACGGGACTTCACGGTAACACCAACGCGCCGGTTTATCCGCATGGCACGCCGCGAACCGCTGGTCATCGCCCCGTGGGCCGGACATTGTGCTGTGACCTCAGCCGACCGGAGCGCCGACTGTGATCGCCGTCGCGTTCGGGCCGGTGCCGTACCGACCGGCCTGCCCGGCGAGCTGTTCCTGGAGACCGAGGGCGGTGGTGATGCGGCCCGCTTCCCTGTCCACGTTGTCGACGGTGGTCACGCCCGACGACAGCGCCGTGTCGGACCGGACCACGGCGATCGGACCGTTGCCCGCCGCTGCGCCCGGCCTGCCCGCCAGCACGGTGCCCGCGCCGCGGGAGTCCATCGCGCCTGCGAACCGCGCGATGATCGCGCCCCTGTTGCCGCCCTCGGACCCGTCCGGGGCCTTGCTGGAACCGGTGAGCACCAGCGCCAGCTGGGCGGGCTTGACGGTGCCGTTGTCGTAGGCGATGAAGCCGCCGGAGCGGAGCGTCTCGAGCGCGAGCGCCAGCTCCTCGGGGGTGCTCTGCGGCTGCGCGTTCTGGGCGTTCAGGAGCAGCACCGAGCCGAGCAGATCGCCTGCCAGGCTGCCCTGGTCGACCGCTCCGGTCCTGAGCTGGACCCCGGCCGGGATCACGTTGGTGATGGTGGTGCGCAGCTGATCGCCGTTGGCGGCGTCGACGAACGAATCGGTCAGCGAGACCCGGCCGGTGACGGTCCCACCCGCCGCGCCGATCATCCTGGTGACGCCCTCGAGATCGCCCGGGTCGGCGTCCGGCGAGGTCACCAGGATCACCGTGCGCTGGGCGAGGGCGTCGTGCACCACCCGGCCGGACACGGCGGCATCGAACCCATCCGCGGAGTTGAGCTGCTGTTCGAGCTGGTTGTTCGTTTCCTGCAAGGCGTTGACCTGGCCCTGCAGCTCCGACTTGTCGTCGCGGAGCCCGGACAACAGACCACCGGAGAGGGTGCCCGAACCGAGCACCACCCCGACTGCCAACGCCAGGAAGATCGCCGCTATCGAGATAGCGTGTTGACGCATAGAGATCACGCGAACAGTCCCTGCACCCACGTCGCGAAGCTGTTCCAGGTCGCGATGGCCCAGTCGAGGGCCTCACCGCCGATGTTCGAGACGACCAGCGCGACGATCACCGCCGTCAGTGCGGCCAGCACGAGCAGCGCGATGGCGCCGCCCGAGACACGGCTGCGGTAGAGCGTGGCGACCGCCTTCGCGTCGACCAGCTTGGGTCCGACCTTGAGCCTGGTCATGAAGGCCGCCGGGTTGCTCTCCCGTCGGCCCCGATCGAAGAACTCGTCCAGCGAGACGGTGCTGCCGACGGTGACGATCAGCGAGGCGCCGTGATGGTCCGCGAGCAGCAGGGCCAGATCCGCAGGCGCTCCGGAGGCCGGGAAGGTCATCGCCCCGATCCCGAGGTCCTGGATCCGTTCGAGGCCCTTCGCGTGCCCGTCCGGGTCCGCGGGCAGGACGACCTCGGCACCGGACTTGAGGGTGGCGCTGCTGATGTCCTCCGGGTCTCCGACGATCAGATCCGGGCGGTAGCCGGCATCGGCCAGCGCGTCCGCGCCCGCGCCGACCCCGATGAGGATCGGCGAGTACTCCTTGATGAACGGCTTGAGATTCTTCAGATCGGCCACGTGGTCGGTCCCGTCGGCGACCACCACCACGTGCCGGTCCTGCAGGTCGACGTCGATGTCGGGCACCCCGACCCCGTCGATGAGCAGCGGACTCTCGGTCCTGATGAACTCGATGGTGTTGCCGGAGAAGGCCTCCAGGTGATCGACCAGTCCGGTCTTCGCCTCGATCATGAGGTCGGAGATCTCGGCCTCGCTCTGCTCGACACCCTTGGCGAGCCTGCGCTCACCGGCGTAGACGCCGCCCTCGTTGAGGCGGACCTTGGCCCCGTCCTTGACCTTCTTGAAGACCTCGTCGCCGACGGAATCGATCAGCGTGATCCCGTTCGCGACGATGACTTCTGGTCCGAGGTTGGGGTAGCGGCCGGAAATGGACGGTGACACGTTGACGACCGCGAGCACCCCGGCCTCCACCAACGCGTCGGCGGTGATCCGGTCCAGATCCAGTTCGTCGAGGACCACGATGTCGCCTGGGCCGACGCGACGCAACAGCTTCGTCGTGTCTCGGTCGACCCGGGCGATGCCGCTGATCCCCGGCAACGATTCGGTGTTTCGTGACAACAGGGACGGCATTTTCATGCCCTCGATGATGACCCCGACGGGGCCCGGACCAGCGGAGGCGCGCCGACCCGAGCTGTCAGGAGGCAATACGGGGCGACGTCAGGCAGTGGTGATCGGGGTTGGACCCCGCGCCTATTCGCTGCGCGCGGCCTTCGCCGTCGCGAGCAACTCCTCGGCGTGCGCCCGACCCGTCTGGGTGTTGTCGAGACCCGCAAGCATCCGGGCCAGCTCGACCACGCGCTCGCCGTCGGTCAGGGTGCGCACCCCGCTGTCGGCGGCCTTGCGGCCGTCCACCTTGTCCACGACCAGGTGGGTGTCGGCGAACGCGGCCACCTGTGGCAAGTGCGTCACCACGATGACCTGGTGGGTACGTGCCAGCCGCGCCAGGCGCCTGCCGATCTCCACCGCGGCGCGGCCGCCCACGCCTGCGTCGACCTCGTCGAACACCATCGTCGCGCTGCCCTCGGCGCCTGCCAGCACCACCTCGAGCGCGAGCATCACCCGCGACAGCTCGCCGCCCGAGGCGCTCTTGCTGATCGGGAGGGCCTGGGCCCCGCTGTGCGCGGCGAGCCGGAACTCCACCTCGTCGACCCCCGAGGACCCGGCGTGCAGCTCGCGACCGTCAACCGTCAGGGGCGCGGCGTCCTGGGCGCCCGCCACGAGCGGTTGCACGGTGACCTCCAGCCGGGCCTTGCCCATCGCGAGACCACCGAGTTCGGTGGTCACCGCCTTGCCGAGCTTGACCGCGTACTTCGTCCTGGCCTGGCTCAGTGCGGCGGCGGCGACGGCCACCGCGGCCGCGCAGTCGTCCACCCGGGCCGCCAGCGCCGACAGCGCCTCGGCGGAGACGTCGATCTTGGACAACCGCTCGCGGGCCTGATCGGCCCACTCCAGCACCCCGTCGACGTCGGCCGCGTACTTCCTGGTCAGCGTCTTGAGCTCGGCCTGACGGTTCAGCAGGGTGTCGAGAGCACCCGGATCCGACGGCAAGTCCGCCAGATAGCCGGTCAGATCGGACGAGACGTCCGTGACGACCGCGATGGCCTCTGCCAGTCGTGGGGCGAGCGCCGTCAGCGCCGGGTCGTCGGAGGACTCGATCCGGGCGCGCGCGTCCCCCAGCAGGTCCAGCGCGCCCACGCCGTCGGCGCCGCCGTCGATGCCATCCGCCTCGGCCGCCCCGCCGAGCATGGAAACCTGCGCATCGGCCGCCGCCGATCGCAGCGAATCGAGGTCGCTCAGGCGCCGGACGTCGGCGACGATCGAGAGGTCCTCGCCGGGCTGGGGGGCCACCGCGGCGATCTCGTTGAGCCCGAACTCGAGCCGGTCGACCTCCTGCGCCAGCTCCCTGCTGCTGCGGGTGCGCTCGGCGAGCTCGTCACGGGCCTCGATCCACTCCGCGCGCAGGGACCGGTACTTGTCGAGCAGGGACCCGATGGGGGCGCCGCCGAATTCGTCGAGGGCCTGCCGCTGCTGATCGGGGCGCTGCAGCCTGAGCTGATCGTTCTGGCCGTGCACCGTCAGGAGTGGGCCGGTCAGCTCGGAGAGGGCCCCTGCGGGCACGCTCCGTCCACCCAGGTGGGCACGGGAGCGGCCGTCGCTGCCGACGGTGCGCAGCGCGATGATCGTGCCGTCCTCGTCCCGCTCGGCGCCGGTCGACTCGAGCAACCGGTCCACCTCGGCGACCACCCTGGCCGACGCGTTAGCGGTGGAGAACCTGCCCTCGACCACGGCGCGGTCGGCGCCGAGCCGCACCCGGCCCGCGTCGGCGCGGGCACCGCTGAGCAGGTGCAGGCTGGTGACAACCATCGTCTTGCCCGCACCGGTCTCACCGGTGAGGACCGTCAGCCCCTCGTGGAACTGCGCCGCCGCCTTCGAGATGACACCGAGACCGTCGATCCGGATTTCAGCGAGCACTGGTGTTGCCCCCTTCGCCGTCGGTCCTTCGTCCCCGCCAACCCTTGACCGGGAGCTCGAACTTGCGCACCATCCGGTCCGCGAACGGTGCGGAGTCGAGCCGGATCCACTTCACCGGCTCCCGGCCCCTGACCACCTCCACCCGGCCGCCTGCCGGGAGGTTCATGGTGCGGCTGCCGTCGCAGAAGACGAGTCCGTTGTGGCCACCGGCGAAGGTCTCGACCGCGATCAGCGATTCGGGGCTGGTCACCAGCGGCCGCGCGAACAACGCATGCGCATTGCTCGGGATCACCAGCAACGCCTCGAGTTCCGGCCACACCACGGGACCGCCCGCGGAGAACGCATATGCGGTCGAACCGGTCGGCGTCGCGACGAGCACACCGTCGCAGCCGAACGACGAGACGGGGCGACCGTCCACCTCGAGGACCACCTCGAGCACGCCGAGCCGGGACACGTTCTCGATGCTGGCCTCGTTCAGCGCCCACCCGCGTTCGATGACCTCGTCGTCCACCCGGACGATCACGTCGAGCGTCATCCGGTGCTCGACGCGATACTCGCGCCGGACCACCATCGCGAGGGCCTCCTCGAGATGCTCCGCCTCGGTCTCGGCGAGGAACCCGATCCGGCCGAGATTGATGCCGAGCACCGGAATCGATGCGGCCCTTGCCAGTTCGGCTCCCCGCAGGAACGTGCCGTCGCCGCCGAGGACCAGCACCAGCTCGCAGCCGACCGCGGCCGTCGGACCCGGCTCGACGACGCGCAACGCGAGGTCGGGCAGGCGGAAGGAATCGTGGTCGTGCGACGCGGTGGGATCAGTCCGATCGGCCTCGGTCGCCAGCACCCGCAATCCGATGCCGGCCTTCTCGAAGATCTTGGCCACCCGCAGCGCGGTTGCGGTGATCTCGGCCCTGCCGGTGTGCGCGACGACCAGGATCTCGCGGGTCGGCGACGGCGTCGCCGGTTCCGGGTTCACTGGGGCCCCTCCTGTACCGCTCGCTCGATGACCTCACGCACCGAATCCACCCCTGGTTCGGCCTGCTTCCGCAGCCACAAGAAGTATTCGACGTTGCCCGACGGGCCGGGCAGGGGGCTGGCCACCGCTCCCAGGGTCCGGAGTCCGAGCGCGTCCGCGGCCTCGGCCACCTCGACGACGGCCTCGATCCGGAGGGCGGGATCGCGCACGACGCCGCCGGACCCGACCCGGTCCTTGCCGACCTCGAACTGCGGTTTAACCATCGGCACCAGGTCGGCGCCGTCGGCGGTGCAACGGACGAACGCGGGCAGGACGAGCTTGAGCGAGATGAACGACAGGTCCGCGACCACCACCTCGACCGGTCCCCCGGTCTGCTCGGGCTCCAGCGAACGCACGTTGGTCCGGTCCACGACGGTGACGCGGTCGTCGGACTGCAGTCGCCACACCAACTGCCCGTACCCGACGTCGACGGCGACCACCTCGCGGGCGCCGCGACTGAGCAGGACATCGGTGAATCCGCCGGTGGAGGCACCGGCGTCGAGACACCGCTTACCGTCGACGGAGAGCCCGGAGGGTTCGAAAGCGTCGAGCGCGCCGAGGATCTTGTGTGCGCCGCGCGAGGCCCACGAGACCTCGTCGACCTCCTCGGTCACCAACAGCGGGGTGCCCGCCTCGACCGCGGTCGCCGCCTTGACCGCGACGGTCCCCGCGATGAGGACCCGGCCGGCCCCGATCAGCTGGGCAGCGTGTTCTCTTGATCGGGCCAATCCCCGCCGAACGAGCTCGGCGTCGACCCGTGCGCGCCGAGCCACCTCAGATCTTGTCCACTGTGGCGAGCGCGTGCACCAGGACCTCGTGCGCCTGCTCGAGGATCTGGGCCTGTCCCGGGATCCGGCCGTGAACGTTCGCATCGTCGTCCGCGGGCCCGACCGAGTCCAGGCGCGCCAGGAGCCCGTCCACCTCGGCGTGGATGCGATCGGGGTCGACGGTGGTCGGCGGTCCGGGAAGGTGCTGCCCGGGGCGTGGCATTGGCGTACTCATCGGGGCCAACGCTAGCCGATTCGAGGCCCGCACGCCCACACCGCGACACGGCGAAAACCCGCCCGCGGCGTCGCTGCCTGGATCAACCGACGAGGTCCGCCACGGCCGCCGCGGCGACCGGGTCCTCGGCCCGGAGACCGTCGAACTCGGGTCCGGCCCAGGCCGCGTCCAGCACCGCTCGAACGACGTCGAGCCGGTCCGGGCCGGAGGCGGCACCGCAGGACACGACCAGATCGGAGTCCTCGCGGCGCACGCTCACCCCTGGATGCGGGCGGACGCTCAACCGCTCGGCCGGCAGATCGAGTTCGGCCAGCCGGGACGCCAGATAGGTGGGCCGGTACGACTCGGGCGCGCGCAGCAGGTCCGCGACGGAGCTGACGCCGCTGAGCACCAGCAGCGAGTCCACACCGACCGCGTTCGCGCCCGCGATGTCCGTGTCGATCCGGTCACCCACCACCAGCGGTCGCTCGGAACGGCTGCGCCGCAGGGCATCGTCCATCAACGGACGGGCAGGCTTGCCCGCAACCAGCGGCTCGCGGCCGGTCGCGGCCCGCACCGCGGCCACCATCGCGCCGTTGCCCGGGCACAGCCCACGTTCTGTGGGCAGCGTGGTGTCGACATTCGCGGCCACCCAGAGCGCTCCCGCGCGGATCGCCAGCGTGGCCTCCGCGAGGATCGCCCAGCCGGTCTCCGTGGAATGCCCCTGAACAACGGCCACCGGGTTCTCGTCGAACCTCCGGACAGGCTTGAGCCCGACCAGACGAACCTCCTCGGCGAGCGCCTCGGTGCCGATGATCAGGACCGACGAACCCGGCTCGAGGCCCTCCGCCAGCAACCGCGCGGCGGACTGCGAACTCGTCACCACCTCCGATTCGGCGGTGGGAAAGCCGAGCTCACGCAGGTGCTGCGCGACCGCGAACGGGCTGCGGCTCGCGTTGTTCGTGACGTAGAACAGCCGTGCGGACCCGCCGACGAGCGCCTCCCTGGCCCCGGGAATCGCGTGTGCGCCCTGGTACACGGTTCCGTCGAGGTCCAGCAGCAGCACATCGTGCAGGTCACGCAGTGACGGCGGGGTCCCCACCGTCACTGGTCGCCGGAGAGTTCGGCCACCCGATCCTCTGCGTCCGTGTCGCCCTCGTGATCGGCGGCAGCGGAATTGAGGAACCACTTGAGGCCGTCCTCGACGCGGCCGGCCGCCACCAGGGCGTCGGCGTACGCGTAGAACAGGCGGGCCGCGGTCGGGCCATCCTTGGCGGCATCGAGTTCCGGCGTCTGCAGGGTCACCACGGCCTGATCGAACTGGCCGAGATCCATCCGGGCGCCCGCGACCACGATGCGGAGCTCCGTCGCCTCGTCGCCGGACAGGGTCCTGGCCTCGTCGCTGCGCCCGAGCTCGATCGCCCGCTCGGGTCGGCCGAGACCGCGTTCACAGTCGGCCATGACGGCGAGCAGACCGGGTCCGCCTGCCATCCGCCGTGCGGCACGCAGCTCGGAGAGGGCCTCGGCCCACTCGCCCGCGTGATACGCGGTGATGCCCGCGGTCTCCCTGACCACCGCGACACGGCCGGCCCGCTGACGGGCCGCACGCGCGTGCGCCAGCGCGAGGCGCGGGTCGTCGTCGATCAGCTTGCCTGCCATCACCAGGTGACGGGCCACCGCATTGGCGTTCGACTTGTCGAGGCTGAGCAGGTCCCGACGAACGGCCGGGTCGAGCTCGCCCGCCTGGACGTCCTCGGGCAGATCCGGTTCTTCCGGTCGCGGGGCGCGTCGCTCGGCGTGCGCTCCACCGTCGCGCGGGGGCGGCCCGAAGCTGCCCTCTCCGCCACGACGCCTCGGCGGACCGTCGCCGCGCCGTTCCGGCCGGCCTCCGCCGCTGCCGCCACGGGCTCCGCCGCCGGTGTTGCCGCGGGGGCCATCGCCTCTCCCGCCGCGGGGGCCGCCGGCGCCTGCGCCACGGTTGTCCCCCGACCGACTGCGGTCAGAACCGCCGCTCCCATACGAACGACGGCCTTCGTTGTTGTCCGACACAGCATCTCCTTTCAGACAACACACGCTATGCAGAAAAAACACGAAAGGGGACCCAGTATATTGGGTCCCCTTTCGGTAACGGATGTTCGGCGGTGTCCTACTCTCCCACACCCTGTCGAGTGCAGTACCATCGGCGCTGGAGGGCTTAGCTTCCGGGTTCGGAATGGGTCCGGGCGTTTCCCCTCCGCTATGGCCGCCGTAACTCTATGAAACTGTCACACATTCAATTCCCCTCGCCCGAACCCAACAGGCCGGCAACCCTTTCTCGGGTGCCCACGATGTTGGTGGGGGTGAATGGTATCTGTGTGTTGTTTCAGATACCGCACAGTGGACGCGTAGCTTCTTTGTGGTAAGTCCTCGGCCTATTAGTACCAGTCACCTGCACACGTTACCGTGCTTCCAGTTCTGGCCTATCAACCCGGTGGTCTGCCGGGGGCCTTACCCCCTCAAGGGGGTGAGAAACCTCATCTTGGAACAGGCTTCCCGCTTAGATGCTTTCAGCGGTTATCCCTTCCGAACGTAGCTAACCAGCGGTGCTCCTGGTGGAACAACTGGCACACCAGAGGTTCGTCCGTCCCGGTCCTCTCGTACTAGGGACAGCCTTCCTCAAGTTTCTAACGCGCGCGGCGGATAGAGACCGAACTGTCTCACGACGTTCTAAACCCAGCTCGCGTGCCGCTTTAATGGGCGAACAGCCCAACCCTTGGGACCTACTCCAGCCCCAGGATGCGACGAGCCGACATCGAGGTGCCAAACCATCCCGTCGATATGGACTCTTGGGGAAGATCAGCCTGTTATCCCCGGGGTACCTTTTATCCGTTGAGCGACACCGCTTCCACTTGCCGGTGCCGGATCACTAGTCCCGACTTTCGTCCCTGCTCGACCTGTCAGTCTCACAGTCAAGCTCCCTTGTGCACTTGCACTCAACACCTGATTGCCAACCAGGCTGAGGGAACCTTTGGGCGCCTCCGTTACATTTTGGGAGGCAACCGCCCCAGTTAAACTACCCACCAGGCACTGTCCCTGAACCAGATCATGGTCCGAGGTTAGATGTCCAATACGATCAGAGTGGTATTTCAACAATGACTCCACGAACACTGGCGTGCCCGCTTCACAGTCTCCCACCTATCCTACACAAACCGAACCGAACACCAATACCAAGCTATAGTGAAGGTCCCGGGGTCTTTTCGTCCTGCCGCGCGTAACGAGCATCTTTACTCGTAATGCAATTTCGCCGAGTCTATGGTTGAGACAGCTGAGAAGTCGTTACGCCATTCGTGCAGGTCGGAACTTACCCGACAAGGAATTTCGCTACCTTAGGATGGTTATAGTTACCACCGCCGTTTACTGGGGCTTAAATTCTCAGCTTCGCTCCGAAAAGCTAACCGGTCCTCTTAACCTTCCAGCACCGGGCAGGCGTCAGTCCGTATACATCGTCTTACGACTTCGCACGGACCTGTGTTTTTAGTAAACAGTCGCTTCTCACTGGTCTCTGCGGCCCCACCCAGCTCACGGAGTAAATCCGATCACCAGACGAGGCCCCCCTTCTCCCGAAGTTACGGGGGCATTTTGCCGAGTTCCTTAACCATAGTTATCTCGATCGCCTTAGTATTCTCTACCTGACCACCTGTGTCGGTTTGGGGTACGGGCCGTGTAAAAGCTCGCTAGAGGCTTTTCTCGGCAGCATAGGATCACTGAATTCGCCTCAATCGGCTATGCATCACGTCTCAGGATATGTGTGGCACGGATTTGCCTATGCCACTCCCTACACGCTTACACCAGTATTACCACTGACTGGCTCAGCTACCTTCCTGCGTCACCCCATCGCTTGGCTACTACCAGATCAGGTCCCGCGCATCCCCCGACCATGATCCCGAAGGAACATTAGCCGGCTTCAGGGCGGTTAGTATCACTGATTCACCATGGGCGCGTTTACACGGGTACGGGAATATCAACCCGTTGTCCATCGACTACGCCTGTCGGCCTCGCCTTAGGTCCCGACTCACCCTGGGCGGATTAACCTGGCCCAGGAACCCTTGGTCATTCGGCGGAAGAGTTTCTCACTCTTCTTTCGCTACTCATGCCTGCATTCTCACTCGTGCAGCCTCCACGCCTGGATCACTCCGACGCTTCCATGGCTGCACGACGCTCCCCTACCCATCCATA
>NZ_JAFIBV010000001.1:1305000-1962500 GCF_017833315.1 Rhodococcus sp. PvR099
GAGGCCACGCCAGTGGAGTTCGTCGATGATGTTCACAGTCACGTCCTCGATTCTCCCGCACCAGGGACGACGGACGCACGCGGGCTGCGGCGGTACGCGGAAACCGCTGACGAGGTGGGATCCCACAGCCGCCAGGGCCACTCGGCCGCCCGACTCACCCCGACGCGCGGCCCCTCCTCGTGATCGAGCAGCGGGTCGAGCCGCAACCGGAGCGTGGACCCGCCGGCGAAAAGGTCGGTTCCGTTGTCCGCCAGGGTGATTCCGAGCGCCTGCCCGAGGTTGCCCGGCCCTCGCGCCAGGTCGCGATGACGCTTGTCCGGACCACGGCGCCGCCGCACGATGTCCTCGCCGTCGATCACCTCGGCCGCCCTGAGCAGGACCGCGCCCGCGGTGCCGACGCCCGCGCAGGAGACGTTCATGCACAGATGAAGGCCGTGACTGAGGTAGACGTACAGCCGGCCCGCAGGTCCGAACATCACGGCATTGCGTGGGGTCGGCCCCGGATAGGAATGCGCGGCCGGATCCGGCCACGGCCCCGCCGGATCACTGCCGTATGCCTCGACCTCGACGACTCGCACCGTGACCCCGCCCGCGCTGAGTCGGGCCCCGAGCACCAGACGTGCCGCCGTGAGGGGATCCGCGGCGGCCAGTTCTCGCTCCGACATCTCGCCGATTGTGCCTCGAAGTCGTGCCCACCGGGGTGTTGACACCCACCCATCACCGGCAGAGAATTCATCCAAGGATGATTTCATCACTCGATGAATTGAGGCTTCGATGCCCGGATCGACCACCCGCCCGGCGATCGAGATCTCCGATCTCGTCGTCCGGCGAGGCAGAAACGAAGTGCTGCACGCGCTGAACCTGAGCGTCACAAGCGGATCCATCACCGGGCTGCTCGGACCGTCAGGCTGCGGTAAGACGACCCTGATGCGGGCGATCGTGGGGACCCAGATCGTCGAATCGGGCTCGGTCACCGTACTCGGCGAACCCGCCGGATCGGCATCGCTGCGCCGCCGGGTCGGGTACGTCACCCAGTCCCCCACCGTCTACCTCGACCTCTCGGTCCGCGACAACGTCCGGTACTTCGCCGCGCTGTACGGCCGCCCGGCGGCCGCCGCGGCCGAGGCCATCGACGCGGTAGCGCTCGGCGGCTACTCGGACCAACAGGCCGGACAGCTCTCCGGCGGCCAGCGTGCCCGGGTGTCCCTCGCCTGCGCCCTGGTCGGGAACCCCGAACTGCTGATCCTGGACGAGCCGACCGTCGGGCTCGATCCGGTGCTGCGCGCCGACCTGTGGGATCAGTTCGCCGACCTGGCGGCCGCGGGCACAACGCTGCTCGTCTCCAGCCACGTGATGGACGAGGCCGAGCACTGCCCGGAGCTGCTGCTCATGCGCGAGGGCAGCCTGATCGCCCAGCTCAGCCCCGACGAACTGCGCACAGAGACCGGGCAATCGAGCCTCGAGCACGCCTTCCTCACCCTGATCCGCACCCGCACCGTAGGAGCGCAGCAGTCATGAACGCGCGGATCTACACCGCCAGCACCGGCCGGATCCTCCGCCAGCTCCGTGCCGACCACCGGACGGTCGCGATGATCCTGCTGGTCCCCGCGCTGCTGATGACGCTGCTCTACTTCCTGTACGTGAACGTGCCGACGCCACCCGGCCAGCAGCCGCTGTTCGACCGGATCGCGGTCACCATGCTCGGGATCCTTCCGTTCGTGGTGATGTTCCTGGTCACCTCGATCGCGATGCAGCGCGAACGGAGCTCGGGCACCCTCGAACGACTCCTCACCACGCCGATGTCCAAGCTGGACCTGCTCGGTGGCTACGGCACCGCGTTCTCGCTCGCCGCCGCGGCGCAGGCGATCGTCGCCTGTCTGGTGACGTTCGGGCTGCTCGGCCTGACCACCTCGGGCAGCGTCGGGTTGGTGGTGCTGATCGCGGTGCTCGACGCGACACTCGGCGTCGCGCTCGGCCTGCTCTGCAGCGCCTTCGCCAGGACCGAGTTCCAGGCGGTCCAGTTCATGCCGGTGATCGTGATCCCGCAGCTGTTCCTGTGCGGCCTGCTGGTGCCCCGCGACCAGTTGCCGCAATGGCTGGAATGGATCTCGAACGTGATGCCGCTGAGCTACGCCGTCGAGGCCCTGCAGCAGGTCGCGCGATACCCCGGCAGCACCGCGGTGATGTGGCGGGACCTCGGCGTTGTCGCCGGCTTCGCGGTCGTGGCGCTGTGCCTCGCCGCGGCGACGCTGCGCAGGCGAACGCCATGACCTCTCGCGGTCCCACCGAGGCCGCGGCGCGGTCCGGACGCAGGCCCGGAAACCCGGACACCAAGGAGCTCATCCTCACCGCTGCCCGGAATCAGTTCGCGGACAGCGGTTTCGAGAGGACCTCGGTGCGCTCGATCGCCGCGGAGGCAGGTGTCGACTCGGCGCTGGTGCATCACTACTTCGGCACCAAGCGCGCGCTGTTCCTCGCCGCGGTCGACATGCCGGTGGACCCCCAGGTGATCCTGAGCGCGGTCCTCGACGCCCCGATCGAGGAGATCGGCGAGCTGCTGCTGCGCGGCGTCCTCGGGGTCTGGGAGTCGCCACAGGGCACCGCCGTGCTGGCCGCCTTTCGCGCCGCGATCTCCGGCGAGTCGACCGGGCTGGTGAGTAACTTCCTCACCGAGGTGATCCTGCGCGAGCTCGTCGGGCGGGTCGACGAGCCACCGGGAAGCGGCCAGCTGCGGGCCACCCTGGTCGCATCGCAACTGTCCGGGCTGCTGATCACCCGGTACCTGCTCCGGCTCGAACCGATCGCCTCGCTGTCCGTCGACGAGGTCGTCGTCCTGATCGGACCGACGGTGCAGCGCTACCTGACCGGAGCGGTTGGCTGACCTAGTCGGTGGCAGGTCCGGTGGCGCGCGCGAGCAACGCCTTGTGCTCGTCGTCGCCCACCGTCCGCGCCTCGTCCACCAGCAGGACCGGGATGCCGTCCTCGATGGGGTAGGCGCGGTGCAGCCGAGGGTTGTAGAGCAACTCGTCGTCGACGAGCAGCAGGGGACCCTTGTCCTGCGGGCAGGCCAGGATGCTCAGCAGGGTGGGATCAAGCGCCACGGAAGGTCCTCTCGAGCGTGCGAAGGGCGGGGTCGGCAACAGCCGATGTCGTCGGTAACGCTACCCGGCTATCCGGTCAGTGCCCGACTCCCCTGCTCCTTCAGCTCCGCGATCACCGCCCGGGTCAGGCGGCGATAGCCGTCCTTCTCCGGGTCGTAGTACCACGAGCGCACACCGGGCTTGGGCAGTCCGGCCGCCTTGAGGGCGCTGCGCCTGGGCCGGTACGAGTTGCTGATCGCGATCTCCGGGACGACGTGGATCAGGTCCGGGCGCTGCGCGGGGTCGAGGTCGGCGAGGGCATCCGCCAGATCGACTGCACTGAGGGAACTGTCGGGGAGCAGCGTCAGCGCGGCCACCGCCAGCTCCTCGTCCCCGACGGCGACCCCGTAGGCCACCGCGTTGTCCACGCGCTCGATCCCGCCGAGGGCGTCGACGATCGGTTGCCCGAACACCGGTCCGCGCTTGGCCCGGACCACGGCGTCCTTCTCGTCCATCATCCAGAAGTCGCCGTCGGCGTCCATGGTGAACAGGTGCTCGGTCGGCACCCAGGCGTCGCCGGCGCCGAACACCCCGCGCATGGCGCCGCTGATCGCCTCGTTGTGGGTCGCGTGACCGAGCAGCAGCCCGACCTCCCCGACCCCGCACTCACGAACCAGACCCTGCTCGTCGACCAGGTACTCGCCCCGGATCGGGTCGTACGCGGCGATCCGGACCGGGGTGCTACCGGGCAGCGGACGTCCCTTCGAGCCCGGCTTGGCACCCGAGACGTTCGCCAGAACCACCGCACCCTCGGTGGAGGCATAGAACTCGAGCACCTGTGCCGGCTCGAATCGCTCCATCGTCCGCAGCCACAGGCCGCGCGGCATGCCGGACCCGATGAACAGCCGGATCGGGTTACCGGGGCCGATGGGCAGGTCCTCGCAGTTCACCAGCTCACGCATCATCGTCCACGTGTATGCGACCACGGTCACGCCGTAGCGGTGCACCTCGGCGGCGAACTGCGCGGGATCGAGACCCCTGGTGAGCGCGATCCTCGATCCACCGGCGATCGCGCCGCCGAGCGTGGCCAGGAGGACCGACGAATGGTAAAGCGGAGCAATCGAATACACCGTGTCGCCGCGGCCCAGATTCGCCGCGGTCGCGGTACCGAAGGCGGACAGCGCCCAGCGGTGATTGGTGATGTGCTTCGCCTCGAGATGGCCGCCGGACCGGCTCAACAACACGAAGGCGAGCTCCTGTGCGCGTCCGGGATTCGGTCGGTACCATGCGGGCAACTTCACCTTCGACGGGTCGATCTTCTCGAGATCGATGGTGGCCGAGTTCGGTTCGGTGTCCAGGACCCGCGACTCACCGCCGCCGAGGACCAGCACGTCGACCCCGAGCGAGGTGGCGGAGCGCAGGTTGTCCGGGTCCGTGATGATCGTCTGGACCCCACCGAGGCGCACCGAAGCGGACAGGTCGGCGGTCGGCGGCAGCATGACGACGACGGCGCCGATCCGCGACAGCGCCGCGATCGCGATGAGAGCGCTCGGCCTGGTCTCCATGAGCACGCCGATGCGCTCCGCGGGACGGACACCCGTCGAGATCAGCCCCCGCACCACGTTGTCGATGCGGGTGTTGACGGCCTCGTTGGTGTACACGCGATCGTCGAACAGGAAGCACTCGCCCTTCGGCGACTTGGCGCCCGCCTCGGCCAGCAGCTTGCCGAGCGAGATCGTCGTGTGCGGCTGGATCTGCCCCAGCCTGGCCAACCGGGGTAGCACCCGGATCGCCTCGGCGGACAATTCCCTTGTCCCGCGCATCGTATGCGAGGTGATGTCCAGTACACCCCTGGTGATCCCGACACCCACCTCGGCGATGGATGCCCCTGTGTGCAGGATCCGGTCACTCACCGAGACCCCGGTCTCCGTCGCCGGCTGATCCTCGTAGGTCATCTCGTCGACGGTCTCGGGGCGAGGGCCGAGCCCCTCCCGCCAGCGCACCCATTCGCCTGCCGTCGGCCAGGTCTGAGTTGCCGCGGCGGACCCGACGACGAGCCCGAAGTGGCCTGCACGCAAGGTGGATTCGAAGACCTCGGCGCGCGGTGCCGCCTTCCTGATGCCGCGCACCGCCACGGGCTGGCCGATGTCGTCGACCTCGCCGACGAAGGCCAGGATCGGGCAGCTCAGTTCCGCGAGGGTGACCAGCCGCTCCTGGATGACGAAGCCACCGGACATCATCCGGTTGTGCACGATGAACTGCTTGAGCAGTTCCGCGACGGCCGGACCCGACCAGGCGACCCATCCCTCGGTGGCCAGGAAGCGCCGCTGCTGCTCGCGCGGCAGCAGGGCCTCCCGGTCGTGCAGCTGACGCAGGAAGTCGAGCCGGGACTTCGCGGTCTTGACGGGGTCGAGCAGCTGAAAGCCCGTGCGCGCCATCCATCCCGCGATCGAGAGCCGGGTGAACACGTGATCGGCGAGAAAGTCGGCGGCCCTGGTCGCGACGCCCTCCGGGATGCCGAGCGGGAGCGCCGCGAGCGTGTCGACGGGCGCCCCGAAGGTGATCACGCTGGCCAGGTTCTTGCACCGCCGGTAGGCCGCGGCCTGGTAGCAGAACATTCCGCCCTGGGAGTATCCGGCGAGGTGCACGTCCCGGCCGGTGTGCTCGTGCACCCGGTCGATGATGTCGCTGATGGCGACGACGTGGTCGGCCAGGGTGCGGTTCCAGCCGCCGTCCTCACTGTCCGGCGACCCGAAGTCGACCACCCACGGGTCGAGACCCATCGCGTGCAGGACACCGACCGCGCCCTGGTCCTGCGCGACGTCGTACACATCCGCCGACATCATCATCGGCGGCACGAGCACGATCGGCGGCCGCGAGCCGTCGGTGGCCTCGTCCGCGAAGTACCGGCGCAGCCGGAACATCGGCTCCCGCTCGACCACCCGGAACTGCGACGGACGGGCCTCCGTCTCCAGGCCGCCCAGCCGAATCACCTCGAGACCGTTCTGAGCGGTGGCCACGACACGACGCACCGAGCCGTTCAGAACCTCTGGATACCAACTCACTTCTGCGTCCCCCCAAGGGATGATCGATGGTGACTCAGATCACACTATATTCCCCGCGCGCAGCCGGTGAACGCACCCCGCCGCACGCTCTCCTCGGGGTGACCTACCGGTCGATCCAGGCACGCCGCACGTGCGAGGTCTCGCGGACGCCGCCGAGCTGACGGGCGACCTGTACACCGGCGGTGCCACCCCGCGCGTTACGCGAGGCGATCGAACCGGCGACCGTGAGGACCTCCCGCACCGCGGGGGTCAGCGCCGGATCCACGGACGCCAGCTCCTCGTCGGTCAGCTCCTCGAGCCCGACTCCCCTGCCCTCGGCGACCCGGACGCAGGCACCTGCCGCCTCGTGCGCGACCCGGAACGGAACCCCCTGCCGCACCATCCATTCCGCGATGTCGGTGGCGAGCGTGAACCCGGCCGGCGCCAGCTCCGCCATCCGGTCGGTGTGGAACTCGAGGGTCGAGACCAGTCCGGTGATCGCGGGCAGCAGCAGCTCGAGCTGCGCCACCGAGTCGAACACCGGCTCCTTGTCCTCCTGGAGATCCCGGTTGTACGCCAGCGGCTGAGCCTTCAGCGTCGCGAGCAGGCCGGTGACGTTTCCGATCAGCCGGCCCGCCTTGCCGCGGGTCAGCTCCGAGACGTCCGGGTTCTTCTTCTGCGGCATGATCGACGAACCGGTCGACCAGGCGTCAGCGAGGGTGATGTAGCCGAACTCCGGAGTGCTCCAGATGATGACCTCCTCGGCCATCCTGGAGAGATCGACCGCGATCATCGCGAACACGAACGCCGCCTCCGCCGCGAAGTCCCGCGACGAGGTGGCATCGATCGAGTTGTCCGCGGAGGAGTCGAAGTTCAGCTCCGCCGCGATGGCCTCCGGATCGAGACCGAGCGACGAACCGGCCAGTGCCCCCGAACCGTACGGGGACACCGCCGCCCGCTTGTCGAAGTCCTCCAGGCGCTGCACATCACGCAGCAGCGGGTGCGCGTGCGCCAGCAGGTGGTGCGCGAGCAGCACCGGCTGCGCGGCCTGCAGGTGCGTCTTGCCGGGCATCACCGCGTCGGGATGGGCGGCCGCCTGGGTGGCGAGGGCGTCGACGACGTCGAGCACCCCGGCCGCCACCCGGCGGGCCGCGTCGCGCAGCCACATCCTGAACAGGGTGGCCACCTGGTCGTTGCGGGAACGGCCCGCGCGCAGGCGTCCCCCGACCTCGGTGCCCACCCGTTCGATCAGGCCACGCTCGAGGGCGCCGTGCACGTCCTCGTCGGAGTCCGCAGGCACGAACGCCCCGCTGGCCACGTCGTCCGCCAGGCGGGTCAGCCCGTCGAGCATCGTCGCGAGGTCGGCGTCACTGAGCAGGCCGGCCTTGTGCAGCACCCGTGCGTGCGCCTGCGAGGCGCGCACATCGTAGGGCGCGAGCACCCAGTCGAAGTGCGTCGACTTGCTCAGCGCCGCCATGGCCTCGGCCGGACCGGAGGCGAACCGGCCGCCCCACAGGGCGCCTTCATTCGTACCGTGCGAACTCTCCGACATGCCTACAGACCCAGGTCCCGCTTGGCCGCGACCTTCGAGGACAGGCCGTGGATGTTGACGAAGCCCTTGGCGTAGGACTGGTCGAACGAGTCGCCCTCGTCGTAGGTGGCGAGGTTGAAGTCGTAGAGCGACTCCGGGCTGCGACGTCCGTTGACGGTGATCGCGCCACCGTGCAGGAACAGCCGGATGTCACCGGTGACCCGCTCCTGGGTCTTGGCGACGAACGAGTCCAGCGCGTCCTTGAGCGGGGAGAACCAGAGGCCGTCGTAGACCAGCTCGGACCAGCGCTGCTCCATCTGACGCTTGTAGCGACCGAGCTCGCGCTCGAGGGTGACGTGCTCGAGCTCCTGGTGGGCGGTGATGAGCACCATCGCGCCGGGGGCCTCGTAGATCTCGCGGCTCTTGATGCCGACGAGACGGTCCTCGACCACGTCGAGGCGGCCGACGCCCTGGGCACCGGCGCGCTTGTTGAGCTCCTGGATGGCCTCGAGCACGGTGACCGGCTTGCCGTCGATCGCGACGGGCTTGCCCGCCTCGAAGCTGATGATCAGTTCGTCGGGCGCGTTCCAGTTGACCGTGGGGTCCTGGGTGTAGTCGTAGACGTCCTTCGTCGGCGCGTTCCACAGGTCCTCGAGGAACCCGGTCTCCACGGCGCGGCCCCAGACGTTCTGGTCGATCGAGAACGGCGACTTCTTGGAGACGTTGATCGGGATGTTGTTCTCTTCGGCGAACTTGATCGCCTTCTCGCGGGTCCACGCGTAGTCGCGGACCGGCGCGATGACCTCGAGGTCGGGCGCGAGGGCGCCGAAGCCGACCTCGAAGCGGACCTGGTCGTTGCCCTTGCCGGTGCAGCCGTGCGAGACGACGGTGCCACCGTGGGCGCGCGCGGCCTCGACGATGTGCTTGACGATCAGCGGCCGGCTGATCGCAGAGACCAGCGGGTACCGGTCCATGTACAGCGCGTTGGCCTGGATCGTCGGCAGGCAGTACTCGTTCGCGAACTCGTCGCGGGCGTCGACCACGACGGACTCCACCGCGCCGCAGTCGAGGGCACGCTGACGCACGACCTCCATGTCCTCGCCGCCCTGGCCGAGATCGATGGCGACGGCGACGACCTCTTTGCCCGTCTCCTTGCCGATCCAGCTGATGGCCACTGAGGTGTCCAGCCCGCCCGAGTAGGCGAGTACGACGCGTTCAGCCATGGTCTTTGTGCTCCTTCAGGTTGTAACTCTTCACAAGATCTTCAGTTGTCAGCCGGCGGATTCGAACCCGTCAGGCGAGTTTCTCGACCATCTCCGCCAGCTGTGCGCCGGTGAGTGGTTCGCGGGCGATAACAAGAATGGTGTCATCCCCGGCAATGGTTCCGACAACCTCGGGCAGCGAAGCCCGGTCGAGGGCGCTCGCGAGGTAGTGCGCGGCACCCGGCGGCGTCCGCAGGACCGCCAGGTTTCCACTGGCATCGGTGGACACCAGCAGCTCGCCGAGCAGCCGCGAGAGCCGGTCGGTACCCCCGGACACCCCGCGGACCGGGCTGCCGTCCTCGGGCACCACGTAGACACCCGCGCCCCCGTCCGCGGCCCGCAGCTTCACGGCCCCGAGCTCCTCGAGGTCGCGCGACAGCGTGGCGTTGGAGACCTCGATGCCCTCGGCCGCGAGCAGCGCCGAGAGCTCCGGCTGGCTGCGCACCTCGTGCACCGACAGCAGGGCGGTGATCCGGGCCTGCCTGCCCGCTCGGGTCGGCGCGACGGTGACCTTCGCCGACGCCACCGCCATCGGCTTGGCGGTGGTCACGGCCGGCTCCCCGGTCCGCCCCGCTGCTCGAGCAGCCACACCAGCAGCGCCTTCTGCGCGTGCAGCCGGTTCTCCGCCTCGTCCCAGACCGCGCTCTGCGGCCCGTCGATCACCTCATCGGTGATCTCCTCGCCGCGGTGCGCGGGCAGGCAGTGCAGCACCGTCACGTCCGGGGCCGCGTGCGCCAGCAGCGCGGCGTTGATCTGGAACGGCCGGAACGGTCCGACCCGGTCGAGGCCGTCGTTCTCCTGGCCCATCGACGTCCACGTGTCGGTGACCAGGGCGTCGGCACCCTTGGCGCCCGCGACCGGGTCGTCGGTCAGCGTGATCGTCGCGCCGGTCTGCTCGGCGCGGGCCCTGGCCGCCTCGACGATGTAGTCGAGCGGCGCGAAGCCGGCAGGCGCCGCGATCGTGACGTCGATGCCCGCGGTGACGCCGCCGAGCAGCAGCGAGTGCGCCATGTTGTTGGCACCGTCGCCGAGGTAGGTCAGCTTGAGGCCCTTGAGCTCGCCCTTGCGCTCGGCGAGCGTCTGCAGGTCCGCCAGCACCTGGCACGGGTGGAACTCGTCGGACAGCGCGTTGACGATCGGCACGGTCGCCCCCGCCGCCATCTGTTCGAGCCGCTTCTGCCCGAAGGTGCGCCAGACCACCGCGTCGACGTACCGCGAGAGCACCCGACCGGTGTCCTGCAGCGTCTCCTCGCGGCCGAGCTGGGTGCTGCGACCGTCGACGACGACCGCGTGCCCGCCGAGCTGGGCGATGCCCATCTCGAAGGAGAAGCGCGTCCGGGTGGAGTTCTTCTCGAAGATCACTCCGACGCCACGGGGGCCCTCCAGCGTCCGCTTCGCGAACGGGGACCGCTTCAGCTCCGCGGCGAGCGCGAGGACCTCGGCCTGCTGGGCGGGCGTGAGGTCGTCGTCCCTCAAGAAGTGCTTGACGGTCGTGCTCATTTCTGTCCCTCCACCACATCGAGGATCGCGGGCAGTGCCGCGACGAATCCGTTCGCCTGCTCCTCGGTGAGGATCAGCGGCGGCGCCAGCCGGATCACGCCGGGCGCCGGTGCGTTGACCAGGAACCCGGCGTCACGGGCCGCGGCCTCCACCGCGGGGGCCACGTCCCGGGTCAGCACGACGCCGAGCAGCAGCCCGGCACCGCGGACGTGGTCGATCAGCGGGTGACCGAGGTTCTCGATCCCGTGCGTGATCGACTTGCCGAGGGTGTCCGCATGACTGATCAGGTCCTGATCGGCGACCGTCCGCAGCACCGCGAGCGCGGCCGCCGCGCACACCGGATTGCCGCCGAAGGTGGTGCCGTGCTTACCGGGCCCGAACAGTTCGGCCGCCGCACCGGTGGCGATGCAGGCCCCGATCGGCATGCCGCCGCCGAGACCCTTGGCCAGGGTCATCACGTCCGGCACGATCCCGACGGCCTGGTGCGCGTAGAACCAGCCGGTGCGGCCGATCCCGGTCTGCACCTCGTCGAGGATCAACAGCGCACCGCGGTCCGCAGTGATCTGCCTGGCCGCGGCCAGGTAGCCGTCGGGCGGCACGACGACGCCGCTCTCGCCCATGATCGGTTCCAGGAACACCGCGGCGGTGTCGGCGTCGACCGCCCGGTCGAGCGCCTCGATGTCGCCGTAGGGCACGTGCGAGACACCGGGCGGCATCGGCTCGAAGGGCGCCCGCTTGGCGGGCTGCCCGGTGAGCGCGAGCGCCCCCATGGTGCGGCCGTGGAACGCATTCTCGGCGGCGATGATGTTGGGCCTGCCGGTGGCCCGCGCGAGCTTGAACGCGGCCTCGTTGGCCTCGGTGCCCGAGTTGCACAGGAACACCCGGCCGTGCACATCCCCCGTCGCGCCGCTCGCCCCGTGTGCGCCGAGATGCGCGAGCAGCTGCTCGGCGAGCGCGATGCCCGGCTCGGTGGCGTACAGGTTCGAGGTGTGGCCGAGCGTGGAGAGCTGCGCGGTGACTGCCTCGACGATTGCGGGGTGCGCGTGTCCGAGGATGTTGACGGCGATCCCGGCCAGCAGGTCGAGATACTGCTTGCCGTCGGCGTCCGTGACCACCGCGCCCTCGCCGCGGACCAGGGCCAGGCGCGGGACCCCGTAGGTGTCCATCAACGCGTTCGACCAGCGCTGCTGCAGAGGTTCGGTCATGAGGCGAGGTCCTTCCGGAGCATCGTAGTAAGTGCCGTCGGTGCGGCACCGTGGCGGTAATCGGATACAGCGAAGCGAGGAACGCAACGAGGAGCGGACGGAAGGGCCGCGACGGGGTGCACGGTCATCACTGCCCTTCCTGATTCGTCTGGGTGACCATGGTGCCGATGCCCTCGCCCGTGAGCAGCTCCAGGAGCACCGAATGCGCCACCCGGCCGTCGATCACGTGCGCCGACGAAACCCCACCGTGCACCGCCCGCAGGCAGGCCTCCATCTTGGGGACCATCCCCGCGTCGAGCGTCGGCAACAGCAGTTCCAGTGCGGCCGAGTCGATCTCACTGGCGAGGGAGGAGCGGTCCGGCCAGTCGGTGTAGAGGCCCTCGACGTCGGTGAGCATCACCAGCTTCTCCGCGCCGATCGCCTCGGCAAGCGCCGCGGCCGCGGTGTCGGCGTTGATGTTGTGCACGACCCCGTCCGCGTCGGGCGCGATCGTGGAGACCACCGGGATCCGGCCTGCCTCGATCAGGTCGAGCACCGCGTCCGGGTTGACCGTGGTGACGTCGCCGACGAGCCCGATGTCGGTAGCCACCCCGTCGACCTGGACCGTGCGCCTGGTCGCGGTGAACAGGTGAGCGTCCTCGCCCGAGATCCCGACCGCGTACGGGCCGTGGCTGTTGATCAGGCCGACGAGCTCGCGCCCCACCTGACCGAACAGCACCATCCGGACCACGTCCATCACCTCGGGGGTGGTGACACGGAAGCCCCCGCGGAACTCACCCTCCATGCCGAGACGCTTGAGCATGGCATTGATCTGCGGGCCGCCGCCGTGCACCACGACAGGGTGGATGCCGACGGTGCGCAGGAACGCCATGTCCGCGGCGAAGGCCCGCTTGAGGTCGTCGTCGACCATCGCGTTGCCGCCGTACTTGACCACCACGATCTTTCCGTGGAACCGCTCCAGCCAGGGCAGTGCCTCCGCGAGGACGTGTGCCTTCTCGGTGGCGGTGATGTGCTCGATGCTGTCGATGTGCCGGGTCATGACGAGTACGCCGAGTTCTCTTCCACGTACGCGTGCGAGAGGTCGGTCGTGCGGATGGAGACCTCGGCATCACCGACGCCGAGCTCGATCCGCAGCGCGATGTCGATGCCGGAGAGGTCGACCTCCCTGGCGCCGGGCGCGCCGACCCCGTCGATGCAGACCGGGTTTCCGTTGAAGGACACCGAGATCCGGTTCGGGTCGAGCTCGATCGGGGCGATACCGACGGCAGCGAGGACGCGGCCCCAGTTCGGGTCGGAACCGAAGAGCGCCGTCTTGACGAGACTGTCGCGGGCAACGGTCCGAGCGGCGACGAGCGCGTCCTGCTCGGAGGCCGCACCGGACACCGTGACGGTGACCCGCTTGGTCACGCCCTCCGCGTCGGCCATCAGCTGGTCGGCCAGGTCGTCGCAGACCGCGAGCACGGCGGCGTTGAGCTCTTCCTGGCTGGGCGCAACGGAACTCGCACCCGAGGCGAGGAGGAGCACGGTGTCGTTGGTGGAGGTCGCGCCGTCCACGTCCAGCCTGTCGAAGGACAGCCGGGTCGCGTTGCGGAGCGCCTCGTCGAGCTGCTCGGCGGTGGCGATCGCGTCGGTGGTGACGACACAGAGCATGGTGGCCAGCGCGGGGGCGAGCATGCCCGCACCCTTGGCCATGCCACCGACGTTCCACTTGTTCGTGTGATGCAGCGCAGCCTGCTTCGGCACGGTGTCGGTGGTCATGATCGCGTAGGCGGCGTCGGTGCCGCCAGAGATCCCGCCCGCCAGTTCGTGCACGATCTCGGTGACGCCCGCGAGGAGCTTGTCCATCGGCAGCCGGTCTCCGATGAGTCCGGTCGAGCACACCGCGACCTCCCCGGCGCTGGTCTCGGTGCCCCAGTCGCTCAGCGTCGCGGCGACGTGCTCGGCGGTCTGATGGGTGTCCTGGAATCCGGGCGCGCCGGTGCAGGCGTTGGCGCCGCCGGAGTTCAGCACGACCGCGCGGACCCTGCCGCCGGTCAGCACCTGCTGCGACCACAGCACCGGCGCGGCCTTGACCTTGTTGCTGGTGAACACCCCGGCGGCGGCGGTGTCCGGGCCCTCGTTGAAGACCAGGGCCAGGTCCTGGCGTCCGCTGACCTTGATGCCCGCCGCGATGCCTGCGCCACGGAACCCGGCAGGCGCGGTGACGCCCTGGGTGCGCACGAGCTTGCCGCCTGCGACGGCGACCGAGTCGGGGATGACGGGGGTGGTGTTCACGGGGCTACTCCCACTGTCGAGAGACCATCGGTCTCGGGCAGGCCAAGGGCAAGGTTCATCGATTGCACGGCGCCGCCCGCGGTTCCCTTGGTGAGGTTGTCGATGGCGGCGATGACGACGAGCAGGCCCGCGTCGGCGTCGACCGTGACGCCGATCTGGGCGGCATTGGATCCGATCACGGCGCCGGTCTGCGGGAAGACGTGCTCGGGCAGCACGTGCACGAAAGGCTCATCGGCGTAGGCCTTTTCGTACACCGCGCGAGCCTCCGCCTCGGTGACGGTGGTCGGCGCGGTGCAGGTGGCCAGGATGCCACGGGGCATCGGCGCCAGCACCGGGGTGAAGGACACGGTGACCTCGGTGCCCGCGAGGGGCGAGAGGTTCTGGATGATCTCGGGAGTGTGCCGGTGCACGCCGCCGACCCCGTACGCCCGGGCCGACCCCATCACCTCGGAGCCGAGCAGGTCGGCCTTGGGCGCGCGGCCCGCACCGGAGGTGCCGCTGACCGCGACCACGGTCACCCGAGGCTCGACGATCCCGGCCGCGACCGCGGGGGCGAGGGCGAGGCTGGCCGCGGTCGGGTAGCAGCCGGGGACCGCGATCCGGGTCGCGCCGACGAGCTTCTCCCGGTGGCCCGGCAGTTCCGGCAGGCCGTACGGCCAGGTCCCGGCGTGCTCGCTCTTGTAGTACTTCTCCCAGTCCGCCGCACTCGCCAGCCGGAAGTCGGCGCCGCAGTCGATGATGACGGTGCTCTCCGGCAACTGCTTGGCGATCTCGGCCGAATTGCCGTGCGGCAGACCGAGGAACACCACGTCGTGGCCGGCGAGCTGCTCGACGGTCGTCGGCTCGAGGACGCGATCGGCCAGCGGCAGCAGGTGCGGATGATGTTCGCCGAGCGTGCTGCCCGCGTTGCTTCCCGCAGTGAGGGCGCCGATGGTCAGCGAGCCGTCGCGATAGGCGGGGTGCCCCAACAGCAGTCGAAGGACCTCACCGCCCGCGTATCCGCTCGCACCGGCGATGGCGACCCGGATCGGCGTGGACGCCGGGCCTGAGGAAGCTGCTGAAGTGACCATACGATTGATTATGCATCATCATGCAAGCCCATTCATATCCAGGGCCGCGGGCTGAGGTCAGACGACGAATGCAACCCAGTAGAAGGCCCAGCAGGACACCGCGGTCAAGGTCATGCCGATCGCGGCGATCCGAGCCCATCGCCGATGCCACGCACTGTGGACCCCTGGCTGCGGCGAGCTGCCGAAGTTCCGCATCGCCCGAACGATTACCACCGGCCACAGCAGGACCGAGAAGACGGCGAAGACCAGGTGGACCCACAGCACCGACCACACCAGGCTCGACGCCGAGCCGCCGACAACACCCGCGGACCGCTCCTCCCACCCATTGAAGCGCACGTCCAACTCGAAAAGGACGACCGCCACGAGCAGCGCGACGCCGAGTGCCAGCTGCACCGACCTGTGCAACCGGAAGCGCCTGCCGACCCTGACCTGATAGACGCTCCAACCGAGGACCACGACCACAAGTGCCATCAACAGCACCATCATGTCCATGGCCGAGGAGGCCCTCGTGCCGAGGAAGCCGTCGATCCCACTGAAATCGTTCATCGCCGAAACCACACCCTTGTCCCAATCTTCCCGACACCGTGTCGGGAAGATGCGTGGTTCGCAAGCTATCAGGCCACCGCAGCGGGCCCCGCGCCGGTCAGGACAGCACCGCCTCCCGGATCACGTGCTTGGTGAGCTTCCCGGAAGGATTGCGCGGCAGTTCGTCGACGACCACCAGCTCCCGCGGGATCTTGTAGCGGGCCAGCTTGTCCGCCAGGTAGTCCCGCAGCTCGTCCAGGTCCAGGTTCGCGCCGCCGACGGTCGCCACCACCGCGACCACCGTCTCGCCCCACTGCGGGTGCGGCCGCCCGATCACCGCCACGTCGACGATGTCCGCGCGCGGGCGGATCGCCTCCTCCACCTCCTGCGAGTAGACGTTCTCGCCGCCGGTGATGATGACGTCCTTGGTGCGGTCGACGATGTACAGGTAGCCGTCCTCGTCGATCCGCGCGACGTCGCCGGAGCGGTACCAGCGGCCCTCGAACACCTCGGCTGTGGCCTCGTCGTTGTCGAGGTAGCCGAGCATCCGGGTGTCCCCACTGAGCCAGATCTCGCCCGTCTCCCCCGGCCCGGCGTCGAGACCGTCCGGCCGGACCACCCGCAGGTCGACGCCGGGCATGCCGCCGCGCCCGATCGACCCGGCCTTCGCGATCTGCTCGTGCGGGTAGAGCGCGGTGCCGGTCGGGCCCATCTCACTCATCCCGTACACCTGATAGAAGTCCTCGGACCGGTACGCCTGCTGCAGCTGCCGCGCCACCTCGGCTCCGATCGGCGCACCGCCGTAGGTCCATCGCCGCATGGTCGAGAAGTCGTAGGTGGACATGTCGATGCCTGCGGCGCGGGCGACCTGCAGCGGAGCCAGGTACGCGATCGGTGCGCCGAAGAACGCGGTGATCTTCTCGGCGCCGATGATCTCGAGGAAGGGCAGCGGCGCATACTCGCGCATCAACACCACCGTGCCGCCGAGGAACATCGTCGGGACGAACCAGACGTTGAGCGGGGCCGCGTGCCAGATCGGCATCGCGATCAGCACCCGTTCGTCGCGGTCCAGGCCGAGGGTGGTCGCGATGTACGGCGCGACGGTCGTGATCGAGCGATGGGTGTGCAGACAGCCCTTGGGGGCACTGGTGGTCCCCGACGTGTAGAGCACCTGGGCGATCTCGGTCTCGTCGACGGCGACGCCGTCCCACTCGTCGGCGACGTCCACGAGCGCGTCGAAGTCCCGATCGGCCTGGCCCTCGGCGTCGCCACCCAGCTCGGTCAGCAGCCAATCCACCTGCGGCGCACCGGCCTCCGCATTCGCTCGGAGCCCAGCGGACACCACACCCACCTTCGCGCCGCAGTGGGTGAGCGTGTACTCGACCTCCGGGGGCGCCAGCTTGTGGTTGACCGGCACCAGGACCGCGCCCGCCCGCCACGCCCCGAAGGCCGCGATCACGAAGCCGGGGGTGTTGTACGTCATCACCGCGACCCGGTCGCCGCGCCGGACGCCCCTGCCGCGCAGCACCTCGGCCGCCCGCTTCGACGCGGCGACGAGTTCGCGATAGCTGAGGCGCTCGGCCCCGTAGACCACCGCCTCCTTGTCCGGGAACTTCCTGCAGGTGCTCTCCAGCATCGTCGTCAGGTCCATGGGTCCTCCTCGGGTGGCGCCCGGCCTGCGTTGCGGCCGGATTGCCGTCTACGGCGATTCGTTCTACAGTCGGGATCGTCAAGGATTGAATCACGATTCATAGTTTTGCGAAAGGCGCCGCCGAGATGGCCTACCGAGCGACGGAGAAGACCCGCGCGGCCCAGGCAGAACGTCGGGAGGTGCTGCTCGCCGAGGCCGGGAAACTGGTCGCGGCCGGCGGATTCTCCGCGGCCTCGGTCAAGGCCATCGCGGAGAACTGCGGCGTCAGTGTCGGCTCGGTGTACTCGTACTTCGACGGCAGGTCCGACCTGCTGGCCGCCGTGTTCCGCCGCGGCGCCGACCAGGAACTGAATGAAGTGCGGATGGCCGTCGCCGAACACTCGGGCGCGGCGGACCGACTGCGCGCGCTCGTCGAGACGTTCGCCCGCCGCGCCATCCGGGGCCGCCAGATGGCCTGGTCGCTGCTGTTCGAACCGGTCGATCCCCTGGTCGACGAGGAGCGGCTCATCTACCGCGGCTCCTATGCCGAGCTGACCACCGCGATCCTGCGCGACGGCATCGAGGAGGGCGAACTGCCCGACCAGCACGTCGGGATCACCGCGGCGGCGCTGATCGGCGCCATCAGCGAGTCCCTCACCGGCCGGCTCTCCCCCATTCCGGTGGAGCTGCCCGACACCTTCTCCGACGACGCCATCGTCGACGCCATCCTCCAACTGTGCCTGCGCGCGGTCGGTTTCACCGCCTGACCGCAGCCGATACCCAAGAAGGAATCACCATGACGAACACAGTCGCCTCGCCGCACAACACCCACGAGGTCTTCAACCAGGCACCCCCGCGGGTGGAGGTCAACGAGTACACCTCGAACGTCCCGCTCGTGGAGGGCGTGCGCCGGTACGACGCCGACTGGGCGCACAACGATCTCAGCGAGGTCGGCGCCCTGGTCGGCACGGAGGAGTTCCAGCACGACGCGGAGCTGGCCAACACCGTGCTCCCGACCCTGCACTCGCACGACAAGTACGGCCATCGGATCGACGAGGTCGAGTACCACCCGAGCTACCACCGGATCATCGGCGCGGCCGTCCAGCACGGTGCCCACACCTCCGCGTGGGCCGCCCCGAAGCCCGGCGCCAACGTCGCCCGCGCCGCCACCTTCATGATGTTCGCCCAGGTCGAGCCCGGCCACTCCTGCCCGGTCTCCATGACCCATTCGGTGGTGCCCGCCCTGGACTTCTCCCCCGAACTGGCCGAGCTGTGGCTGCCGCGTCTCTACGCCCGCGGCTATGACGGCGGCCTCGCCGCGCCCGGCAGCAAGCCGGGCGTGCTGTTCGGCATGGCGATGACCGAGAAGCAGGGCGGATCCGACGTCCGCGCCAACACCACCCGCGCGGTCCCGAACTCCGACGGCACCTGGTCGCTGACCGGGCACAAGTGGTTCTGCTCGGCGCCGATGTCGGACGGCTTCCTGATCCTGGCCTACTCCGACGAAGGCATGTCCTGCTTCCTGGTCCCCCGGGTGCTCGAGGACGGCACCAGGAACGTCTTCCGGATCCAGCGTCTCAAGGACAAGCTCGGCAACAAGTCCAACGCCTCGTCGGAGATCGAGCTCGACGGCACCATCGGACATCTGGTCGGCGAACCGGGCCGCGGCGTCCGCACCATCATCGAGATGGTCTCGCGCACCCGCCTGGACTGTGTGTACGGCTCGGCGGCGGGCATGCGCCAGTCGGTCGCGGAGGCGCTGTGGCACGTGCGCCACCGGGCCGCGTTCGGCGCGACACTGATCGACCAGCCCGCGATGACCGCGGTCGCCGCCGACCTGGCGCTCGAATCGGAGGCCGCCACCGCCACCGCGCTGCGCCTGGCCCGCGCCCACGACGAGGACGCCGACGACGCCGAGAAGGCGTTCCGCCGCCTCGCCACCGCGGTCAGCAAGTACTGGATCTGCAAGCGCGGACCGCATCACGCCTACGAGGCGCTCGAATGCCTCGGCGGCAACGGCTACACCGAGGCGTTCCCGCTGGCGCGCCGGTACCGCGAGCAGCCGGTGATGGCGGTGTGGGAGGGTTCCGGCAACGTGATCGCCCTCGACGTGCTGCGCGCCATGACCCGAGAACCCGAATCCGTGGCAGCCTTCGACGCGGAGCTCGCGCTGGCGTCCGGGGCGTCGCGGTTGTTCGACGACCACCTCAGCCGGATTCGCGGCGCGCTGGCCGAGCTCGCAACCCTGGACACCGCGCAGGCCCAGCTGCGCGCGCGTCCCGTAGCCGCGGCGATGGCCCTCGGCCTGCAGGGCGCGCTGCTCCTTCGCACCGCGCCGACCGCGGTCGCCGAGGCCTTCCTGGCGGCGCGGCTCGGACCCGAGCGCGACCTCGAATACGGCACGCTCCCCGTCGGCACCGACTTCGGGGCGATCCTGGACCGCCAGTAGTTCGAGGACGGCCGGCTCGGCGGGACCCAGGTCCGACCGGGCCGGCAGTTCGTCTCACTCCAGGCGCAGTGCCGCCGATCGGCTCCGGCCGTCCGGTTCGTCGGGGAATCCGCGGGGCTTGCGCTGCCCGAAGTTCTCCCAGATCGACACGATGAAGAGCATCGTGACCCCGATCAGGACGACCACGATTGTGGTGATGACGACCGCGAATCCGAACACGACCCCGATGTCCGACCAGACCATGGCGCTACCTCCACGTCTTTGTTATGAAGTTGCACTTTGGATGGCTACACCGTACGCCGAGGGACCCCGGGGAGCGCCTCGAATCCGCACGACACTAGGAGTCCGTCAGCCACGCGAGCATGCGGCCCCGCAACCAGCAGCGGCCGATTGCCTCAGCCCTGCGCACCGATCCGTCGAACACCGCCAGGCCGATGATGCTGTGGCCGGAGGCGTGGCGATCGCCGAGTGTCGGGATCGCGGGCGCGACTCCGACCCCCTCTGCCGACACCCACGCCACCGCCCGCCCGGCCGCCGCTTCGTCGAGACGGTGCAGGAAGCGCAGTCGACTCTCGAGCGGGAAGCGCGACAACGCCCACGTCGTGGTGACGACGGGCAGGGCGTCCGCGGGCACACGCGCGAAGGCGTCGGGCAACACCTCGACGGCGTCCCCGTGCAACAGCTGTGGAGGGGCGGTCGCCGCCAACGTCATCTCCGCTTCGAGCCTCGCGCTCCGCTCCGGCTGGTCCGGCCACAGGCAGGCGCGCAACCATCGGGCCTCGTCCGGGTCGGTCACGTCGACCGGATCGCGGTCGATGCCGATCCTGGCGACGACCTCGGGCATCGCCCGCGGCTGGACGGGCCGATCTCCCACGATCGACGTCGACAGCTGCACAGGAGAGGACGGGTCGCCCAGCGATTGTCCGTTGCTGTACGTGATGCCGACGCGATCGACGGTGAGATTCAGCCCGGCCGAACAGCCCACGTCGATCAGCCCGAGCGCGTTCGCGCCCACCCGGTGCGCCGCCTCGGCGATGGCCGGATACAGCACGCCGCCGTGTCCGGTCTCGTCGGTCCGCGGCTTTCGGCGCGCGGCGATGGCCACGACCGAGTCGGTCGATCGCAGCAGCGTGTCGATCGCCGCGCTCGCGGCCGCGTCGCCGTCCGCGGCGGCATAGGCCGCGGCAAGTGCCGGGGCGCGGCCGGCGAGGGCGAGGTCGTGCAGCGCGGCGAGCATCAGCGTGGGGTGCCGCTTGCGCGCCGGCGCCGTCTCGATGGCGCGCAGCGCCTCGTCGGACCCACTCAGCGCGACGGCGATGCGCTCGTACAGC
Organism: Rhodococcus sp. PvR099; assembly: GCF_017833315.1. NCBI lineage: Bacteria > Bacillati > Actinomycetota > Actinomycetes > Mycobacteriales > Nocardiaceae > Rhodococcus > Rhodococcus sp. PvR099. The sequence continues at coordinate 1,325,902 of NZ_JAFIBV010000001.1, forward strand.
GGCGATGTGCCGGCGGCGTCGACCTCACCGAAGCGTCGGTACGCCTGAGCGAGGGTGCGGGCCCTACCAGCGGGCGCGGCGCTTCCCACGGCCGGCCTCCGCATCAGGTCGATTCTTGCCAGTGGACGACAGCCCTAGGAGTCCATGGTCTTTCGGATCTCGTCCAGCTTGCTCTTCGCCGCCTTCTGCCGCTCTTCCCACTGCTCCGCGACGGTGCGGCCCGCCGGGGACTCGGCGTCGAGTTCGGTGGCACCCGCCGCGGTCCCGGCGCGGGTCTCGATCTTCTCGCGCACCGAGTCGAAAGTCGGCACACCGGAGTCGGTGTAGTCGGGTGCCGGCATCACGGTCGGCAACCCGGGTCCCGCTGTCGGCACCGGGACGTCCACCCCCACCGTCGGGTCAGGCGGGATCGGCACGTCGGCCGGGAAGGGCACCTCCGCCGGGATCGGCGCATCCGGCGACGCCGGGATGTCGCCGCCGATCGCGTTCGCGGCGGCCGCGATCGATGCGAGCCCCGGTCGGCCCGCGGTCGCGGCGGCGATCATCCGCACCAGTTCCTGGTCGGTGAGCCGGCTCAGCCCATCGGCAACGCTCTGGGAATCGGTCATGACACCTCATTCCGTCGACTTGCCGCAAGGCTACGTGAGCCCGCGTCGAGAGTGCACCTGCCGTACGGCCTACTCGGCCGATGCCCCGGCAGGTGCACTCTCGACGGTTGGGTCAGGCCCGAAGCTGCGCACCCACCGCGGCGGACGCCGCGGCGACCGCCGCGTCCCGTGCCGCGGAGGCCTCGTCCTCGGTGAGCGTCCGATCCGCGGCGCGGAACCGCAGCGCGAAGGCCAGGGACTTGCGACCCTCGCCGACCTGCGCACCCTCGAACACATCGAACAGGCGGATCTCCTCGAGCAGCTCGCCCGCGCCGGAGCGCAGCGCCGCCTCGACAGTGGCGGCGGGCACGGTGGCCTCGACCACGACCGCGACATCCTGGAGGACCGCCGGGAACGGCGAGACCCGAGGCGCAGGAAGCGATTCGGTGATCGGCAGCGCGGTCAGGTCGATCTCCACCGCACAGGTACGCGGCGGCAACCCGCTGCGCTCGAGCACCGCCGGGTGCAGCTCACCCGCGTGCCCGACGACAATTCCGTCGACCAGCAGCTCGGCGCCGCGGCCCGGATGCCAGGGCAGGTACTGAGCCGCCCTGCGCTCGAGGGTCACGCCCGCCGCATCGGCGATCGTCTCCGCGGCCGCGAAGGCATCGGAGGCCTCGACGGCGCGGCCCGAGCCCCACGGCCCGCTCGGCACCCTGAGCCCGGTCAGCACCGCGGCGACGTGGGTCGGCTGCGCGGGCAGCGACTTCAGCAGATCGGCGATCTGGTCGTCGGTCGGGCGACGGTCCACCGGCAGTGCCTGCACCGGCTTGGTGTCGGGTCCCGGCAGGACCACCTGCGCGATGCCGAACAACGCGAGGTCGCGCTGACCGCGAGAAGTGTTGCGGGACAGGATCTCCAGCAGACCGGGCAGCAGGGTGCTGGCCAGCTCGGGGCGATCGGTCTCGAGCGGGTTGAGCACCTTCGAGGTGGTGCGGCGCGGATCATCGGCGTCGAGGCCCCAGGTGTCGAACACCCCGGTGGGCAGGAACACCGTGGGCAGCACCTCGACGTACCCGTCGAACGCGAGCGCCCGACCGACGGCGCGGCGGCGACGCTGCTGCGGGGTCAGGCCGCGGCCTGCGGGCGCGGCGGGCAGCACGGACGGGATCTGCTCGAGGCCCTCGAGGCGCAGCACCTCCTCCACCAGGTCCGCGGGCTGCTCCAGGTCCGGCCGCCAGGTGGGCGGGGTGACCACGAGCTGACCGTGGCCGGATTCGCTGACTCCCACGTCCACGGCGCAGCCGACCTGGGTCAGCCGCCTCGCCGCGGTGCCGTTCGGGTATGCCACACCCGCCACCCGATCGGGCAGGTCGATGTCCATGCGGATCGGAGCGGGCTCGTTGACGCCGCCGACATCGGTCAGCACCGGTTCGATCCGGCCGCCCGCGATCTCCACCAGGAGCGCGGCCGCACGGTCGAGCGCGGCGACGGGCAGGGCCTGGTCAACCACGCGCTCGTACCGCTTGCTGGCCTCGCTGATCAGCTTGTGCCTGCGGGAGGTCCGGAACACCGCGAGCGGATTCCAGATCGCGGCCTCGAGCAGCACCTCGGTGGTCCCTGCGCCGACCTCGGTGCTGGCACCACCCATGACACCGGCGAGGGAGACCGCGCCCGTGTCGTCGGCGATCACCACGTCCTCGGCGTCGAGGGTCCGCTCCACCCCGTCGAGGGTGGTCAGCTTCTCGTCAGCGGCGGCCCGCCGCACGACGAGGCCACCGGTCAGCTTGTTCGCATCGAAGGCGTGCAGCGGCTGTCCCAGCTCGAGCAGCACGTAGTTGGTGACGTCGACCGCCGGGGAGATCGGACGCACACCGGAGAGCAGCAGCCTGCGCTGCAACCACCACGGGGAGACCGCGGCGGGATCGATCCCGGTGACGCGACGCAGCGCGAAGCGCGGCGATCCGGACTCGGGCAGCACGGTCAGCGGCCACGCCTCTCCGTCCGCCCCGTGCGTGGGCAGCACCGCGGGATCGGCGAACTCGAGATCGAACCCGCAGGCCAGCTCCCTGGTCAGCCCGCGAACCGAGAAGCAGTACCCGCGGTCGGGGGTGATGTTCAGCTCGATGATCGTGTCGCCGAGACCGAGCAGGTCATTGGCGTCGGCACCGGGCTCGGCCGTACCGGGCTCGAGCACCAGGATGCCCGAATGATCCTTGCCGATCCCGAGTTCGGCCACCGAGCAGATCATGCCGTCGGACACCTGACCGTAGGTCTTGCGCGCGGCGATCTTGAAGTCACCGGGCAGTACCGCGCCGGGCAGAGCCGCGACGATCAGGTCGCCCTCGGCGAAGTTCCTGGCACCACAGACGATTCCGCGGGGCTCGGACTCTCCCACGTCGACCTGACACATCCGGATCGGCTTCTTGAACTCGGTGAGCTCGGTGATCGAAACGACCCGGCCGACCACCAGCGGCCCCGGCACCCGGTGCAGGACGTCGACCTCCTCGACCTCGAGGCCGACGCGCACGAAACCGGCGTCCAACTCCTCGGCCGTCACCTCCCAGTCGGGGGTCGCCCGCTGCAGGATCTCGGTCAGCCACGATTGCGCTACTCGCACGTCTTCTCAGCTCTTTCGCTCGTGATGAAGTTCGTCAGGCCTGGACACCGAAGGGCAGCGTGAATCGCACGTCGCCCTCGACGATGTCTCGCATGTCCGGGATGCCGTTGCGGAACTGCAGGGTCCGCTCCAGGCCCATGCCGAACGCAAATCCGGAATACTCGTCAGGGTCAATTCCACTGGCCCGCAACACCTTCGGGTTGACCATGCCGCAGCCGCCCCACTCGACCCAGCCGGCGCCGCCCTTCTTGCCGGGGAACCACACGTCCACCTCGGCGGACGGCTCGGTGAACGGGAAGTAGTTGGGCCGCATCCGGGTCCTGGTGTCCGGGCCGAACAGCGCCCTGGCGAACGCGTCGAGGGTGCCGCGCAGGTGCGCCATGGTCAGGCCCTTGTCGATCGCGAGGCCCTCCAACTGGGAGAAAACCGGCGTATGCGTGGCGTCCAGCTCGTCGGTCCGGAAGGTGCGCCCCGGGCACACCACGTAGATCGGCACCTCCCGCGAGAGCATGGTGCGGACCTGCACCGGCGAGGTGTGCGTGCGCAGCACCTGTCGCGAGCCCTCGGGCGCGATGTGGAAGGTGTCCTGCATGGTGCGGGCGGGATGGTCCGGCAGGAAGTTGAGCGCGTCGAAGTTGAAGTGCTCGGTCTCGACCTCGGGGCCCTCGGCAACCTCCCAGCCCATCGCGACGAACACGTCGGAGACCTGCTCGGAGATGATCGTGATCGGGTGGCGGGCGCCCACCGGACGGCGCTGGGCGGACAGCGTCACGTCGATCGCCTCCGCGACGAGCACGGCGGCGTCACGCTCGGCCAGCAGCACCTCGCGACGGGCGTCGAATGCAGTGGTGGCCCTGGTACGCGCCGCGTTGACCCGCTTGCCCGCGTCCGCCTTCTCCTTGCCGGGCAACGCGCCGAGCGCACGCCGGACGAGCGACAGCGGCGCCTTGTCACCCAGGTGGTCGATCTTCGCCTTGGCCAACGCATCGAGATCGCCTGCGGCCGCGAACGCCGACTCGGCCTGCTCGGCCGCGGCACCGAGCGCGTCCTCGGTCAGAGCCTCGGTGTCGATCGGTCCTGAACTCTCGGCCTCGTTCTTTGCCACGGCTGGTCAAACTCCTCGTCGATGGTCGTCGCGCCGTGCGCACCCGGCGCACGGCAGAACAATCCTAGGTTGTCGGTCGGTCCTGCCGATGCTGCACCCGCGCGCTCGCGTACAGGCAGATGGCGGCGGCGGTCGCCAGGTTGAGGCTCTCCGCGCGGCCGTGGATGGGAATCCGCACCCGATGGTCGGCCCTCGCGGCGATGGCCGGGTCCAGCCCGTGCGCCTCGTTGCCGAACAGCCAGGCGGTCGGCCTGGCCAGCAACTCGTCCGCATCGTCGAGGTCGACCTCGCCGTCGGCCGCGGTCGCCAGGATCTGCACACCCGCGGCGGTGATCTGCTCGAGCACCAGTGCCACGTCCCGCTCCCGCGCGATCGGCAAGTGGAAGACGCTGCCCGCCGAGGAGCGAACGCACTTGCCGTTGTGCGGGTCGACGCTGTCGCCTGCCAGGATCGCCGCATCGGCTCCGACCGCGTCCGCGACCCGGATCACCGTTCCCGCGTTACCCGGCTCGGACACCGAGACGGGGACGGCCAGCAACCTGGGCGATCCGTCCAACGCCTCGCCGAGCGGAACGTCCAGGAGCCCACAGACCGCGACCAACCCCGGCGGGGTCACCGTGTCGCTCAGTGACCTGGCGGCCCGCTCGGTGATCGGCGAGACCCGCACGCCTGCGGCGGTTGCCCCGGCGATCAGGTCGCCGTACCTGGCGGCGGCCTCGTCGGTGAAGAAGAGTTCCTCCACGCGACCGGTGGCGAGCGCCGCGGTCACCGAGTTCGCGCCCTCGGCGAGGAAGCGCCCCGCCTTCTTGCGCTCGGCCCCGCGCAGCAGCTTGACAGCAGAAACGACCCGTGGAGTCCGCTCGGTGAACGGGTCCACGGGTCGCTCCTGGTTCAGCTTGCTCAGGCTGCTTCCCCGGCGGGGGCGTTCACGTCGGCAGGCAGTGCGGCCTTGGCGATGGCCACCAGGCCGGCAAACGCCTCGGCGTCGGAGACGGCCAGCTCGGCGAGGATCTTGCGGTCGACCTCGACACCCGCGGCGTTCAGGCCCTGGATGAAGCGGTTGTAGGTCATGTCGTTCGCGCGCGCGGCGGCGTTGATACGCGTGATCCACAGCTTGCGGAAGTCACCCTTGCGCGCGCGGCGGTCGCGGTACGCGTAGGTGAGCGAGTGGAGCTGCTGCTCCTTGGCCTTGGTGTACAGGCGCGAGCGCTGTCCACGGTAGCCCTTGGAGGCCTCAAGAATTGAACGACGCTTCTTCTGGGCGTTGACCGCCCTCTTTACGCGTGCCACTGGGAAATCCTGTCAATCTCGGAGCGCGACGGGCGCTCCTGGTTGGTCAAAAAGTGCTGGTCTCGATCAGATGCCGAGCAGGCGCTTGATGCGCGGGGTGTCAGCCTTGCTGACGACGGCCTTGCCATCGAGGCGACGGGTCACCTTGGTGGGCTTGTGCTCGAGCAGGTGGCGACGGCCGGCCTTCTGGCGCAGGATCTTGCCGCTGCCGGACACCTTGAATCGCTTCGAGGTGCCGCTGTGGCTCTTCATCTTGGGCATGGAGTCCTCAGTTCTGTGTTTCTTCGGTACTGCGTTCGGTCGAGACGGTCTTGCTAGCTGGTCGGTGCCTCGGGTGCGGCGCCTTCGGCCGGAGCCTCGGGTGCGGCAGCGGGGGCCTCCGGCACGGGCGGCGCCGAGGCGGGCCTCGGAACCTGGGGCACCGGAGCCTGAGCGCTCTCCTGGGCCTTGACGCGGGTCTTCGCACCCTTGTGCGGGGCGAGCACCATCGTCATGTTGCGGCCGTCCTGCTTCGCCGAGGTCTCGACGAAGCCGAGGTCGGCGACATCGGCACCGAGGCGCTGCAGCAAACGGAAGCCCAGCTCGGGGCGGGACTGCTCGCGACCGCGGAACATGATGGTGACCTTGACCTTGGACCCGGCCTCGAGGAAGCGAACGACGTTGCGCTTCTTGGTCTCGTAGTCGTGGTCGTCGATCTTCGGACGGAGCTTCTGCTCCTTGATCACAGTCAGGGTCTGGTTCTTGCGCGATTCGCGCGCCTTCTGCGCGGCCTCGTACTTGAACTTGCCGTAGTCCATGATCTTGCACACCGGCGGACGGGCGTCGGGCGCCACCTCGACCAGGTCGAGATCGGCCTCGAGGGCCAAGCGGAGTGCATCTTCAACACGCACGATCCCGACCTGCTCACCGCCAGGTCCGACGAGTCGAACCTCGGGTACGCGGATGCGATCGTTGATGCGGGTCTCAGTGCTGATGGGGCCTCCTAGGTTGAGCGGCGTGGTCGTCCTGACCGCCGGCAGCCCGTTGCCCGCTCTCTCCCAACAAAAGAGCCCCGCTGGATTTCACCATGCGAGGCCCGATGTCGACCGGTTCGATGTCCGCCGCAATCGCTCGCAGCCTTCATCCCCTCACAATGAGGGAACCCGTCCCCTGACATGATCTCCACACGGAACACCGTGTCGAGGCCACGCCCTTAGGGCGGGCGACCGGACCGCTGACCAGCGTGTTTGAGGCGCCAGATAGCGGTGGGAGTCGGACTCCACTTGCTGCCCCCAACGTCGTCGGGGGCGGTCGTGTATGGAAGTCTAGCAGGCATGACAGAGCAAACTCACACGGGCGACGTCCGCGAGCTGGCCGATGTGCCCGCAGTGGAGGTCATCAGCCGCGCCGCAGTGATGCTGATGAGCTCGGCCGCCGAGAAGCTCGGCCTCTCCTCACCCGACCCCGACGAGAGCGACCACCTCGACCTGGACGAGGCCCGCCGGGTGATCACCGCACTCGCGGGCCTGGTCACCGCCTCGGTGGAGTACCTCGGGCCGCACGCGGGTCCGATCCGCGAGGGACTGCAGGCGCTCCAGCGCGCCTTCCGCGAGGCCTCCGCCCATCCCGACGAGCCCGGCAACGGCCCGGGCGAGAAGTACACAGGCCCCGTCTACTGATCCCCGCCCCCAGCCGCCGTCGCGTGACCCGTTCGCGCGATGGCGGCCGGGGCGAGCGGCGATACTGGTCCCGTGGCGAACAAGACCCAGCCGACAGGCGCCGACGTCGACGCGTTCCTCGACACGCTGACCGACGATGTGAAGCGGACCGACTCCGAACGCCTGATCGACCTGATGCGCGCCTCCACCGGCGAGCCGGCCGCGATGTGGGGTCCGAGCATCATCGGATTCGGCGACCGCACCTACCGCTACGCCAGCGGGCACACCGGCAATACGGCACTGATCGGCTTCGCCCCCCGATCGACGGCCCTCACCCTCTATCTGAGCCTGAACCTGGACGAGCACCGTGACGCCCTGCAGCGCCTCGGTAAGCACCGGACCGGCAAGGGCTGCCTCTACATCAAGCGACTCGCCGACGTCGACGAGTCCGAACTCCGCGCGTTGATCGAGGCCTCGGTGCGCGCCGCCCGCGCACTGTCCGCCGACTCCTGAGCTGACCCGATCAGCGCGCCGAGCAGCACAGCGCCGCTGACCGCCGAAGCCCGCGGCCCTTTGTGATGGACATCACAATTCTTTGCCTGAATCGGCCCCCAGATTCCGTACGCACGTCCAGTCCCGCTCGTGTACAAAGATTCCGGATCGGGGGATCACATTCGCTCTGCCCGCCCCAGTCGTCCTACACCCGGGGATGGGGCAACAGCTCGATTCGTCTCCAGCCAACGACGTTGCCGGCCAGCCAGCGACTCGGAACTGAACACCGCACATCGCAATGAAGGAGCTCACATGCCCAACCCCAGTGACATCGACGGCCTGTTCGGATCGATTGCCAACATCATCAACTCCATGCTCGCGGGTGGCTCGTCGATGCCCGGCGCGATCCCGGGCACGGGCGAGACGGGCACGGGCCTGTAAGGGACCTGCGCTAAGCACTGACAACCGAACGGGCCGGGTCGTCTTCACGACCCGGCCCGTTCCGCGTTCTGTGCCCGCCGCGTCAGACCGCGGCCGCCGCCTTACGCGGCGCCCTCTTGCGCTTCGGCTCCCCCGTCGCCTGCGCCTTGGCCTTGGCCGCCTTGCCGTTGACGGCGGTGGCCTGCTGGTCGAGCACGTCCCGCAAGAACCTGCCGGTGTAGCTGGCGGGCACCGCCGCGATCTGCTCCGGGGTGCCCTCCCCCACGACGGTTCCGCCGCCCGATCCACCCTCTGGCCCCATGTCGACCACCCAGTCCGACGTCTTGATCACGTCGAGGTTGTGCTCGATCACGATCACCGTGTTGCCCTTGTCCACCAGTCCGTTGACGACGCCGAGCAGCTTGCGGATGTCCTCGAAATGCAGGCCGGTGGTCGGCTCGTCGAGCACGTACACGGTGCGACCGGTGGAGCGCTTCTGCAGCTCGGCCGCCAGCTTCACCCGCTGCGCCTCGCCGCCGGACAGCGTCGGCGCCGGCTGGCCGAGACGCACGTAGCCGAGCCCGACCTCCACGAGCGTCTTGAGATACCGGTGGATCGAGGTGATCGCCTCGAAGAAGTCGGCGGCCTCCTCGATGGACATGTCGAGGACCTCGGCGATGGTCTTGCCCTTGTAGTGCACCTCCAGGGTCTCCCGGTTGTAGCGGGCCCCGTGACACACCTCGCACGGGACGTACACGTCCGGGAGGAAGTTCATCTCGATCTTGAGCGTGCCGTCACCCGAGCAGGCCTCACACCGGCCGCCCTTGACATTGAAGGAGAAGCGTCCCGGCTGGTAGCCGCGCACCTTCGCCTCGGTCGTCGCGGCGAACAGGGTGCGGATCTTGTCGAACACGCCGGTGTAGGTGGCCGCGTTCGAGCGCGGCGTCCGGCCGATCGGCGACTGGTCCACCTGGACCAGCTTGTCGAGCTGGTCCAGCCCGTTGATCCGGGTGTGCCTGCCGGGGACCTGACGCGCGCCGTTGAGCTTGTTCGCCATCACGGTCGCGAGGATGTCGTTGACCAGCGTCGACTTGCCCGATCCGGACACACCGGTCACCGAGGTGAGAACGCCGAGCGGGAAGCTGACGTCGATGTTCTTGAGGTTGTGCTCCTTGGCCCCGATCACCGTGACCTGACGCTTCTTGTCGACGGCCCTGCGAATGGCAGGAACGTCGATCGTCGACCGGCCGGATAGGTATGCGCCCGTGAGGGATTCCTCGCAGGTCAGCAGCTCCTCGTACGGGCCGCTGTGCACCACCCGACCGCCGTGCTCACCCGCAAGCGGGCCGATGTCGACGACCCAGTCCGAGGTCCGGATGGTGTCCTCGTCGTGTTCGACGACGATGAGCGTGTTGCCGAGATCCCGCAACCGGGTGAGCGTCTCGATCAGCCGCCGGTTGTCACGCTGATGCAGCCCGATGGAGGGCTCGTCGAGCACGTAGAGGACGCCCACCAGGCCGGAACCGATCTGGGTGGCGAGCCTGATCCGCTGGGCCTCGCCGCCGGAGAGGGTGCCTGCCGCACGTGAGAGCGACAGATACTCGAGACCCACGTCGAGCAGGAAGCCGAGCCGAGCCTGCACCTCCTTGAGGACCTGACCGGCGATGGCCTCCTCCCGAGCTCCGAGCGTGAGGCTGTTCAGGAAATCCGCGCAGTCCGAGATCGACAGCTCGGCGACGTCCGCGATGGACTTCTTGCCGTGCTCGCCCGCCGCGATGGTGACCGAGAGGATCTCCGGCCGGAGCCGGGCACCGTCACACGCCGGACACGGCACGTCGCGCATGTACCCGTCGTAGCGTTCCTTCATCTGCTCGGACTCGGTCTGTTCGAGCCGACGGTGCAGGAAGGGCATCACGCCCTCGAACTCGGCGTAGTACGAGCGCGTCCGCCCGTACCGGTTCTTGTACTTGACGTGCACCTGGTCCGCGCTGCCCTCGAGCACCGCCTTGCGCGCCTTGGCCGGCAGTTCGTTCCAGGGAGTCGACATCTCGAAACCCATGATGTCGGCGAGTCCGGACAGCAGGCGGCCGAAGTACTCGGAGGTCTGCCCCATCGACCACGGCGCGATCGCCCCGTCCTCGAGGCTCAGCTCGGGATCCGGCACCACCAGGTCCGGGTCGACCTCCTTGCGGATGCCGAGTCCGGTGCACTCGGGGCAGGCGCCGTACGGCGAGTTGAACGAGAACGACCGCGGTTCGAGATCGTCGATCGAGAGGGCATGCCCGTTCGGGCAGGCCAGGGACTCGGAGAAGCGGCGTTCCCGGTCCGCCGCGTTCTCGTCCCGATCGACGAAGTCGAGGACGACGATGCCGTCCGCGAGGCGCAGCGCGGTCTCCACCGAGTCCGTGAGCCGCTGCTTCGAGCTCGCCTTGACCGTGAGGCGGTCGATGACCACCTCGATGTCGTGCTTCTCCTGCTTCTTGAGCTTCGGCGGGTCGGTCAGCTGATGCACAACGCCGTCGACCCGGACCCGGGCGTACCCCTGGGTGTTGAGCTGGTCGAAGAGGTCGACGAACTCACCCTTACGGGTGCGGACCACCGGCGCCAGCACCTGGAAGCGGGTGCCCTCCTCCATGGCGAGCACCTGGTCGACGATCTGCTGGGGGCTCTGCTTCGCGATCTGCTCGCCGCACACCGGGCAGTGCGGGGTGCCGGCACGGGCGTAGAGCAGACGGAGGTAGTCGTACACCTCGGTGATGGTCCCGACGGTGGATCGCGGATTGCGGTTGGTCGACTTCTGGTCGATCGACACCGCGGGCGAGAGGCCCTCGATGAAATCGACGTCGGGCTTGTCCATCTGCCCGAGGAACTGGCGGGCGTAGGCCGACAGCGATTCGACGTAGCGGCGCTGACCCTCCGCGAAGATGGTGTCGAACGCGAGCGACGATTTGCCCGAGCCGGACAACCCGGTGAAGACGATGAGACTGTCCCGGGGCAGGTCGATGTCGATGCCTCGCAGGTTGTGCTCACGCGCTCCTCGCACGATCAAGCGGTCCGCCACTCGATGTCCCTTCTCGTCGACGCAGAGGCGATAGTCCTCACGCGCTGCACATGGTAGGCCGGGGTACCGACATCTTCGGTGGAGCCGCGATCGAACGACCCCGGGCCCACCCGCGGCCGATCGCGTGCCCGAACCGTCGTCCGCACACATTCGACGGTAGCGTCCCCACCATGGACGGGCAGCAGATGACAATCGACGACAACTACACCGGAGAGCTCACGGCGGATTCCGATCCGCAGCGGCGATCCTTCGCGGGCGCCAGCATCACCAAGATCTCCGTCGGCCCCATGGACAACAACGCCTATCTCGTGGTCTGTTCCGAGACCGGCGAATCCCTGCTCATCGACGCCGCGAACGACGCGGACCGGCTCGTGAGCCTGGTCGGGGCCGCGGCGCCGACGCTCACCTCGATCGTCACCACCCACCAGCATCCGGACCACTGGCTGGCGCTCGCCGAGGTGGTCGCCGAGACCGGCGTCGCCACCATCGCGCACGCCCTCGACGCGGGCCCGCTCCCGGTCGCGCCCGACCGCACCGTCACCGACGGCGACCTGGTGGAGGTGGGCCGACTCTCACTCGAGGTCATCCACCTCGCGGGTCACACCCCGGGCTCGATCGCGCTGGCACTGACGGATCCGGCGACCGGCCAGGTCCACCTCTTCAGCGGGGACTCGCTGTTCCCCGGGGGTGTCGGCAAGACCGCCGATGCGGAGAAGTTCGCCTCGCTCTACCGGGACGTGACGACCAAGCTCTTCGAGCGGTTCCCCGACGACACCGTCGTATACCCGGGACACGGCAAGGACACCACGATCGGCGCCGAGCGGCCGTTCCTAGCGGAGTGGCAGGAACGCGGTTGGTGACGCCCGCCCCTGACTAGGGTGGAGTGCACCCGATCACGAGGGAGGCCACACCATGTTGGTCCGTCGAATCGCCCGTCCCCTGCTCGCAACGGTGTTCATCACCGGCGGCATCGATGCACTCCGACATCCCGCCGGGAAGGCAGACATCGCGGAGCCGGTCATCCAGCAAGCACATGGCGCTCTCCCAGACCGTGTCGCGGCGCTGGTGCCCTCCGACCCCACGAACCTGGTGCGCCTGAACGGGGCGATCCAGGTCGGTGCGGGCGCGTTGCTGGCCATCGGCAAGGCTCCGCGCATCGCATCTCTGACCTTGGCCAGCAGCCTGCTACCGACCACGCTCGCCGGCCACGCCTTCTGGAACGAGTCCGACCCGTTACAGCGGGCCGCGCACCGGACCCAGTTCTTCAAGAACATGAGCCTGCTCGGCGGTTTGCTGATCGCAGGCGTCGACACCGAGGGCAAGCCGTCGCTCGGCTGGCGGGGCCGCCGAGCGGCCCGTCAGGCTTCCGATGCGGTACTGGCGGCGCTGCCGGCGCTGCCAACGGCCAAGGAGAGTGAAGCGCACGGAGCAGTCGGTGAGCGACTCCAGTCCGCATCGGAACGGGTCCGTGAGCTCGCGGCCGAGGCGGCCGAACGCGGGGCGGTCCTTGCGGAGACGGCCCAGGAACACGCCCCGGAACTCCTCGCGCTCGCCCGCGAACGCGGGGCAGCCCTTGCCGAGACGGCCCAGGAACGCGCCCCCGAGCTCCTCGCGCTCGCGCGCGAACACGGCACCGAGTGGACCGAAACGGCGGCCGAGCGCGGCGCCCGCCTCGGTCACACGGTCGGCGTTGGTACCGAACGCGCCGTGCGGCGGGCCCGACGGGCCGTCGCGGACCTGAACTCGTGATCGCTGCCCCGGAACCCCGGATCATCCGAGAGATCGAGGATCACCACGCGGTGCTCGAACGATGGCTCGGGACCGTCGCGGACCCGGCACTGCTGACCGAGTTCATCGGCGCCCACACCGCGGACTTCTCACTCGTCACGACCGACGGGCACGTCGTGTCCGGCGACCAGCTCGCCGATTCGCTCCGCGGGGCGCGGGGCGCTGTCCCCGGCCTCCGGGTCGTCATCACGGCGATCGAGGTACAGCTCGCCACCGCCGAGGTGGCGATCGCCCGGTTCACCGAGACACATCACACCGGGACCGGGGCCGGGTCCGGCGTCCGCGTGGTCACCGCCGTCCTGATCCCCGCGCAGGCCGCCCGCAACGGACTCCGTTGGCGCTCGGTGCACGAGACCCTTCGCACCGACTGAACCACGCGCCGCGGGTGACGCGCCGGACAACGCTCTGACCTGACCCTTCTGCGTCTGCGCCACCCGCCCACTAGACTCGCTTGGCACTTTTCCCTCCCCTACCGCCCGAGGAGACCACTTGCCGGACGAGGCGCTGCAGCACGACGAACGTGAGCGCGAGCAACAGTACGTGTCGATGCTGTACGACCGTCTTGATTCGCTGCGTGACTACGCCGCAACCCGCCTGCGCAAGGTGCTCCTCGAGACCGGCGGCACCCCGCAGGCTCGCAGCGAGCGCGAGTCGTTCAGCCTGATGTACACCGAGGACATCGCCAAATACGACGCGGCGGAGAACGGCCTCTGCTTCGGACGGATCGACCTCGACGGGCAGGATCCGGACGAGGAAGCTCCCGACGGCGACGCGCGGCGCTATATCGGCCGTGTGGGCATCCTCGACGAGGCCAACGACTACGAGACCCTGCTGCTGGACTGGCGGGCGCCGCTGGCCCGGCCGTTCTACCTGGCGACCCCGGCCGCACCCGAGGGCGTCACCCGGCGCAGGCACATCAGGACCCGCAGCCGGAAGGTCACCGGGCTCGGCGACGAGTACCTGGACCTCGCGACCGCGGAGCGCGCGGGGGCCCTCGACGGCGCCGACGGCGTGGCGGGTGAGAGCGCCCTGCTCACCGCGCTCAACGCGGCCAGGACCGGCCACATGAACGACATCGTCGAGACCATCCAGTCGGAGCAGGACGCGATCATCCGGTCCGAGCACAAGTCGGTGATGGTCGTGCAGGGCGGGCCGGGAACCGGCAAGACCGCGGTGGCACTGCACCGCGCGGCGTACTTGCTCTACACCTACCGGCAGCAGCTGGCGAAGAGCGGCGTGCTGATCATCGGGCCCAACGACACCTTTCTCGACTACATCGGCCAGGTGCTCCCCTCGCTCGGTGAGACCGGTGTGCTGCTCTCCACCATCGGCGACCTCTATCCGGGAGTGCGTGCCACGCATCAGGATTCGCTCGAGTGTGGCGAGGTCAAGGGTTCGCTCGCGATGGTCGAGGTGCTCAAGCAGGCGGTCCGGGACCGGCAGGAGACCCCGCAGGAGCCGATCCGGCTGAGGTTCGACTCCTACCCCATCTCCCTCGATCGCAAGGTCGTCACCCGCGCGCGCGGGCGGGCCCGCTCGTCACGGCGCCCACACAACCTCGCCCGGCCGATCTTCGTCTCGGCGGTGATCGAAGCCCTCGCCGATCAGCATGCGGCCCGGATCGGGTCGAACGTGCTTGGCGGGGCGAACCTGCTCAGCCGCGACGACATCGCCGACATCCGGGACGAGATGCGCGGCGACCCCGAGGTGATGGCCGCGATCGACGGGCTGTGGCCGCAGCTGACACCCCAGCGGGTACTCGCGGACCTGCTCGGTTCCCGGAAGCGGCTGGACTCGGCGGCACGCCAACTCACCGCCGAGCAGCGCGAATTGCTGCACCGCACCGGCGTCGCAGGGTTCAGCGCGGCCGACGCTCCCCTGCTCGACGAGCTCGCCGAACTGCTCGGCGTGGACGATGCCGCGGAACGCGAACGGGCGGACCGCGAATGGCGGGCCCAGATCGCCGATGCCCAGGGCGCACTGGACATCCTCACCGGCTCGGCCCCGCAGGACCTCGAGGACGAGCTGGATCCCGAGATCCTGATGGCGTACGACCTGATCGACGCGGGCCAGCTCGCGCAGCGTCAGGACCTGCGGCAGTCCCAGACCGCGGCCGAGCGCGCGGCGGCCGACCGCACCTGGACCTACGGGCACGTCATCGTGGACGAGGCGCAGGAACTCTCGGAGATGGCCTGGCGAATGCTGATGCGGCGCATCCCGAATCGATGGATGACCCTGGTCGGCGACACCGCCCAGACGGGCGATCCGGCGGGCAGCTCGTCCTGGCAGACGGTGCTCGAGCCGTACGTCGCCCGGCGCTGGAAGCTGACCGAGCTGACGGTGAACTACCGCACGCCCTCCGAGATCATGGACGTCGCGCAGGACGTGCTCGCCCGGATCGACCCCGACCAGACGGTGCCGCGTTCGGTGCGCGACTCGGGGACGCGGCCGTGGGCACGGCGGGTGCCCGAGGGCGAGGTCGCCGAACAGGTCCGTCGGATGGTCGCCGCGGAGACCGGGCCCGGTCTCGTCGCGGTCCTGACCAGCGAGTCGGGCGTCGACGAGTTCCTCGACCTGATCTCGGATTCGGTGAGCGTGCTCTCGGTCCGGCAGGCGAAGGGGCTCGAGTTCGACTCGGTCCTCATCGTGGAGCCCCGTCAGATCGTGGACGAGTCACCGCGCGGGATGAACGATCTCTACGTCGCGCTCACCCGTGCCACGCAACGGCTCGGCGTCGTGCACGCACACCCGCTCCCGGACGGACTGTCGAAACTGTCTGCACTCGAATAGTTTTCACGAGCGCAATGACAAACCGCCCCCGTCGGCGATGCCGGCGGGGGCGGGAGATGTTCGGACGCGACTAGCGGACCGTGTGCACGATCAGGACGTCGGAGGTGGACTTACGCGCCGCGTCCGAGGGGACCGATCCGAGCAGACGCCCGGTCAGCGTGTTCAGTCCACGGTTGCCGATCACCAGCAGGTCGGCCTCGACCTCGTCGATGAGCGCGAGCAGCGAGTCCACGGGAGCGCCGACGACGGCACGCTCGACGATATCGGCCGCGCCGGCCGCGTGCGCCCGCTCGCGAGCGGTCCGCAGGATCTCGAAGGTGGGCGCGGAACCGGTGATCTGGTACGCATCCTCACGCAGGCTGTCCTGCGCTGCCTCGATGTCCTTCGGGTCCGCCGGGTAGTAGGCGCAGGCGATGACCAGTTTCGCGCCGGCATCGGACGCCAGCGACGCGGCCTTGTCCACTGCCTTCAGGGACGAATCCGAGCCATCGGTTCCGACGACGATGGTGCGGTAGGCGCTCATTCATTCCTCCAAGGTGCTCAGGTCTGACCGGAGCGCCGCAGAATCACGGACAGCCCGGCCGCTGGGAAAGACCCTAGCCGGATCGCGATCGGGTTAGGGGGAATTGCGGCACAACGCACATCGGCGCCGCATCGCTACATTAGATCTCATGCGAATCCCCCGGCCGCAGGGAATCAGGACCCGGATCGTCGTGGCCGTCGCCCTCGTTGCCGTCGGCGCCGGTGCCATCGCCGTGACCAGGTCGATCACCGAGCCGCCCGCGCCGGTGACCGAGGATGTCGCGGTGACGATGCCCGCGGGCCCCGCGGAGCCGGATCAGGTCAAAATCGATGCCCGCCTGTATCTTCCGCAGCACACCCCGGCACCCGCCGTACTCCTCGCGCACGGGTTCGGCGGCAGCAAGGACTCCGTCGCCGCGCAGGCGGGAGCGCTCGCGGAGGACGGGTTCGTGGTGCTGGCATACAGCGCCAGGGGTTTCGGGCAGAGCACCGGTCAGATCTCGTTGAACGACCCGGATCGCGAGGTGGCGGACGCTCGCGGCCTCGTCGACTGGCTGGCCGCGCGCAACGAGGTCGAGCAGGACGGCCCCGGCGACCCGAAGATCGGCGTGGCGGGCGGATCCTATGGCGGCGCACTGGCCTTGATGCTCGGCGGACTCGACTCGCGTATCGATGCGATCGCCGCGGCGATCACGTGGAATGACCTGGGCCACGCCCTGTTTCCGAACTTCGGCACGATCGAGTCGCCGCCACCGTCGACGCCCGCCGCGGCCGGGTACGGCGGCCCTGGCGTGCTCAAACGCGGCTGGGCCGGCATCTTCTTCGGCGCGGGCGCGGGCACGGCCCCATCCGGGGCAGGCGCGGACGCGGCCGAACCGCGGCCGGAACCGGGACCCTGTGGACGGTTCGCGCTGGAGTTCTGCCGGGAGTACGCCGCGGCCGCGGAATCCGGGAAACCGAGCCAGGAACTGCTGGACCTGCTCCGTGCGCACTCGCCCGCGGCGGTCGCGGGCGCGATCACCGCGCCCACGCTGCTGATCCAGGGTGAACAGGACACGCTGTTCGGACTCGACCAGTCCGACGCGACCGCGCGCCAGATCGCCGCGACCGGCACACCCGTCCAGGTGCGCTGGTTTCCCGGTGGGCACGACGCCGGGGGCGAGGGCACCCGCTTCAGCGAGTCCGCGACGTCGCGGTTCCTGTCCGAGCAACTCCGCGGGTCCGGCGAGGTGGACGAGGAGTTCGTGTTCTCGCTCCCTGGCACTCCGACCGATCAGGGTCGTCCCTCCTATCGGCGGATGACCGCCGCCGACTACCCGGGCCTGGTCGCGGACGCGCCGCCGACCCCGACCATCGATCTCGCGCTCGCCGGACCGGCATCGCAGAGCATCCTCCGGCCGCCCGGCGCCGCGCCTGCCGCCCTGTCCGCGGTGCCCGGCCTCGGCTCGGCGCTGTCGAACCTGAGTGCCGTCGGCGGGCCCGCGGCGGCTCTGGTGGCCGACCCGCCCGGCCAGTCCGCCGCGTTCGCCACCGCACCGCTCGACCACCCGCTCACGATCACGGGTGTCTCCACGGTCCGGCTCATCGTCACCGCCGCCTCCGCGCCGGGGGACGCCGTGCTGTTCGCGAAGCTGTACGACGTGAGCCCCGACGGCAGGCGCACCCTGCCCGGCGGTGCGGTCTCCGCGATCCGGCTGCCCGAGGGCCCCGAACCGCACCCGATCGCGGTGGCCCTGCCCGGTATCGCGTTCCAGGTGCCGCAGGGACACCACCTCGAAGTGGTCGTCACCACCACCGACCAGGCCTACGCGAACCCCCTCAGCCCGGCCCAGTTCTCGGTGGCCCTCGCCGACGACGCCGGCCTCCTGGTCCCGAGCGTGCCCGCCACCAGCTCCAGCCGTTCGCTGCCGATCGGTCCGCTGATCGGGATCGCGTGCATCCTCGGCGGGGCTGCCCTCCTGGTCACCATCGGCGTGATCCGGCGCCGGCGCCGCGTGGCTGCCGAGGTCGACCCCGCCTTCGTCGACACCCCGCTGGTCATCACCGACCTGCGCAAGACCTATGACAATGGCTTCCGCGCGGTCGACGGGGTCAGTTTCACCGTCCGCCGCGGCCAGGTCCTCGGGCTGCTCGGTCCCAACGGCGCGGGCAAGACCACCACCCTGCGGATGTTGATGGGGCTGATCACGCCGACCGAGGGCGAGATCCGCGTCTTCGGCCACAGGGTCACCCCTGGTGCGCCGGTGCTCTCCCGGCTCGGGTCCTTCGTCGAGGGGTCCGGCCTGCTGCCGCATCTGAGCGGCATCGACAACCTGCGGCTGTACTGGGAGGCCACCGGGCGGCCCGCCGGTGAGGCGCGCATGGACGAGGCCCTCGAGATCGCGGATCTCGGCGATGCGATCGAACGGAAGGTCCGTTCCTACAGCCAGGGAATGCGTCAGCGGCTCGCGATCGCGCAGGCGATGCTCGGCCTGCCGGACCTGATGGTCCTGGACGAACCCACCAACGGGCTC
This sequence comes from Rhodococcus sp. PvR099, assembly GCF_017833315.1. Taxonomy (NCBI): domain Bacteria; kingdom Bacillati; phylum Actinomycetota; class Actinomycetes; order Mycobacteriales; family Nocardiaceae; genus Rhodococcus; species Rhodococcus sp. PvR099. The sequence continues at coordinate 1,344,727 of NZ_JAFIBV010000001.1, forward strand.
GACCCGCCGCAGATCCGCACCATGCGGGAGGTGCTGATCAACTACGCACGCACCGGGCGCACCGTCCTCGTCTCCAGCCACCTGCTGGCCGAGGTCGAGCAGACCTGCACCGACGTGGTGGTGATGAACCACGGCCGGGTGATCAGTTCCGGCACCGTCGAGGAGCTCACCTCCGCCGAGGGCGCCACCGAACTGCGGGTCGACGACCCCTCCCGGGCGGCCGTGGTTCTCGAGTCGGTCGACGGGCTCGGGCCCGTGCGCCTGATCGAGGGTGAGAATCCCCGGCTGCGGGTCGATCTCGGCGAAACCGACCCGGCGGCGCTGGTGCGCACCCTCGTCGGCGCGGGCATCGGGGTCAGGGGTCTGTCGAAGACGACCCGCCTCGAGGACGTGTTCCTCCGACTGGTGGACATCTCCGACCATCGCGAACACGACAGGGAGGACGCATGACCAGCCAGGCCGACGGCGGAGCCGTCACATCCCATACCGACGGCGGAGCCGTCACATCCAGGGCCGACGGCGGAGCCGTGCCGTCTCATCCCGACGGCCGGGCGGCCGGATACCGGGCGACGCACACCCTGCCGCTGCGCACCGAGCTCAAGCGACAGTTCAAACGCAGGCGCACCCACCTGGCGCTCGGCTTCCTGGCGTTGCTGCCCGTGATCCTCGCGATCGCGTTCGCCATCGGCGGGTCGGACTCCTCTGGATCCGGCGGGGTCGACCTGATCGAACTCGGCACCACGGGCGGGGTGAACTTCACCGTGTTCTGCCTGTTCATGTCGGTCGGTTTCCTGCTGATCGTGGTGGTGGCGTTGTTCTTCGGCGATTCCGTCGCGAGCGAGGCGTCCTGGTCCTCGCTGCGCTACCTGCTCGCCATCCCGGTCCCCCGCAGCCGGCTCCTGCAGCAGAAGGCCATCGTGTCAGCGGCGCTGTCCGCGCTGGCGATCCTGATCCTGTTCGGGGTGGCGCTCACGCTCGGCACCGCCTTGTACGGGACGGGACCGCTGGTGACCCCGTTCGGCGATTCCCTCGGGTATGGCGAGGCGGTGGGACGACTGCTGGTCGCGCTGGCGTTCATCGCGGTGAACCTGACCTGGGTGGCGGGTCTTGCCCTGCTGCTCTCCGTGCTCACCGACGCCCCGCTCGGCGCGGTCGGCGGCACGGTGATGGTGTCCATCCTCGTGCAGATCCTCGACCAGATCACCGCGCTCGGGCACTGGCGCGACTATCTGCCGGGGCATTTCTCGTTCGCCTGGACCCGACTCCTTGCACCGACGGTGGACTGGCACGACATCGTGGTCGGGTCGTTCTCGGCGCTGGCGTACGCGGCGGTGTTCGGACTGTTTGCCTGGCAGCGGTTCGCGGTCAAGGACATCACCAGCTGACCGCGCCGGGCCGCGGTCAGCGCTGGACCGCGGACCCGTACACCCCGTCCGGGAACACCCCCTGGTCCACCAGGACCGCGCGCAGATCGGTGCCGAGTTCGAGCAGGCGCGCCGCGCCGTCCTCGCCGAGCGCCGCCCACGGGGCCACCGCCATCTCGTCGGTCAGTTCCTCGACGCATTCGCGCAACTCCCAGCCGGCGCCGGTGAGCTCCCCGTCGTCCCCGAGCAGACCCCGGTCGCTGAGCGAGTCCACCGCGACGCGCCACTGCTCGTCGGACCAGCCGCGGCGCGACCTGGCGAACTGCTCCTGGAACCCGTTGCCGGTGGCCGTGTGCGACACCAGCGCCTCGATCCCGGAGAGCCCCGCGGTCTGCAAGGCGGCGATGTGTCCGTCACCTCGGTACTCACGGAGCAGCGTCAGGGCGTGCCAGAGCACCAGGTGCGGCTCGGTCGGCCACTCGATCTCGGCGTGCCCGGCATAGAGCGGCCGACCGGACGCCTCCGGGATGGCGCGCGCCGCGGTGGCCGCCAAGGCCGCGGCCTCGTCGAACGCCGACGAGCCGATCGCCTCGACGCCATAGATGCGCCGCATCGCCGCGTCCACCCCGCGGTATCTGGCCTCCACGACGGCCGCAGGCCCTGCCTGCGTCCAGGCGACCGGGATCACCGACGTGATCGCCTCGGGATTGAAGTTGTAGAAGGTCGCCGCAACCACCCCGGCCCCGACCGCGCCCATCGCGGCGGACCGTCCGGCGAAGTAGCACATCCGGCCCGGGCTCAGGCCCGCGGCGACGAGGCTCTCGTTCACCTCCGGCGCGAAATACGACATGCCGTGGATCAGATCAAGGGTCCGGGCTGCCTGCCCCGCCGTCCGTGAGTCCATGTGCTCGACCGTAGCGGGCGCGAGCGGAACGTCGCCGTCCGGTCGGTGAACGACCCACGCCCGGCTCGCTCTACGAGACGCCGGCGGCGTCCATACCCCGAAGCTCCTTCTTCAGGTCCTGGATCTCGTCGCGCAACCGCCCGGCCAGCTCGAACTGCAGCTCGCGCGCGGCGTTCATCATCTGGTCCGTCAGTTCCTTGACCAGGTCCGCCAGCTCCGCCCGCGGCATCGACTTCACGTCGCGGCCCTCGTACACGCCCGCGCTGACGGCTCGGCCCGCCTCGCCCTGGGCGCGACGCCCGCGACTGGCGTTTCGCCCCGACCCGCCGACGTCCACGCCCGCGGCCGTGTCATCGGCCTCCTCGTAGACCTGGTCGAGGATGTCGGCGATCTTCTTGCGCAGGGGCTGCGGGTCGACGCCCATCTCCCGGTTGTAGGCGATCTGCTTCTCGCGGCGGCGATCGGTCTCCTCGATCGCATGGGCCATCGAGTCGGTGATCTTGTCCGCGTACATGTGCACCTGGCCGGAGACGTTGCGGGCCGCGCGGCCGATGGTCTGGATCAGGCTGGTGGAACTGCGCAGGAAGCCTTCCTTGTCGGCGTCCAGGATCGCGACGAGCGAGACCTCCGGCAGGTCGAGGCCCTCGCGGAGCAGGTTGATGCCGACGAGCACGTCGTACTCCCCCAGCCGCAGCTGTCGGAGCAGCTCGACCCGGCGGAGGGTGTCGATGTCCGAGTGCAGGTACCGCACCCGGATCCCCAGTTCCAGCAGGTAGTCGGTCAGGTCCTCGGCCATCTTCTTGGTGAGGGTGGTGACCAGGACTCGCTCGTCCTTGTCGGTGCGCTCCCTGATCTCGTGCACGAGGTCGTCGATCTGGCCCTTGGTGGGCTTGACCACCAAGGGCGGGTCCACCAGCCCGGTCGGCCGAATGACCTGCTCGACGAACTCGCCGCCCGCCTGGCCGAGCTCGTACTTGCCCGGGGTGGCCGACAGGTAGACCGTCTGCCCGATCCGCTGGGTGAACTCCTCCCAGGTGAGAGGACGGTTGTCGGTCGCCGAGGGCAACCGGAACCCGAACTCGACGAGGTTGCGCTTGCGGGACATGTCGCCCTCGTACATCGCGCCGATCTGCGGAACGGTGACGTGCGACTCGTCGATGACCAGCAGGAAGTCCTCGGGGAAGTAGTCGATGAGGGTGGCGGGCGCGGTGCCGGCACCGCGGCCGTCGATGTGCCGCGAGTAGTTCTCGATCCCGGAGCAGAACCCGACCTGCTTGATCATCTCGATGTCGTAGTTGGTCCGCATCCGCAGCCGCTGCGCCTCGAGCAGCTTGCCCCGCCCCTCCAGGTCGGCGAGCCGCTCCTCGAGCTCGGCCTCGATGTCCTTGACCGCGCGCTCCATCCGCTCCGGACCCGCGACGTAGTGGGTGGCCGGGAAGATCCTCAGCGAATCGACCTGGCGGACCACGTCGCCGGTGAGCGGGTGAAGGTAGTAGAGCGCCTCGATCTCGTCGCCGAAGAATTCGATGCGGATCGCGAGCTCCTCGTACGACGGGATGATCTCCACCGTGTCCCCGCGCACCCGGAACGAACCGCGGGTGAAGGACAGGTCGTTGCGGTTGTACTGCACGTCGACCAGCAGGCGCAGCAGCGCATCGCGGGGCACCTCGACGCCGACGTCGAGCTGGATCGACCGGTCCAGGTAGGACTGCGGGGTGCCGAGACCGTAGATGCACGAGACGGACGCGACCACCACCACGTCACGACGCGAGAGCAGGCTCGAAGTCGCGGAGTGCCGCAGCCGCTCCACGTCGTCGTTGATCGACGAGTCCTTCTCGATGTAGGTGTCCGTCTGCGCGATGTACGCCTCGGGCTGGTAGTAGTCGTAGTACGAGACGAAGTACTCGACTGCGTTGTTCGGCAACATCTCTCGTAGCTCGTTCGCGAGCTGCGCGGCGAGGGTCTTGTTCGGCGCCATCACCAGCGTCGGCCGCTGCAGCTTCTCGATCAGCCAGGCCGTCGTCGCCGACTTTCCCGTGCCGGTGGCACCGAGCAGCACCACGTTCTTCTCGTCCGCCCGGATCCGTCGCTCGAGTTCCGCGATCGCCGCGGGCTGGTCGCCTGCGGGCTGATGCGGGCTCACCACCTCGAACCGGGCCTCGGACCGTTCGATGTCGCCGACCGGCCGGAACTCGGAGTGCGCCACCACGGGATGCTCGGATGCGAAAGCCATGGAACCAGAGTAAGCCGGGGCACCGACATCCTCCCGGCATCGTCGTCGGGAGCCAGACCCGCCGGGTAGGTTCAACAGCCATGGACGGCGAAGTGCACGCCCCGAAGATCGAGTCCTTCTCGCTCGCGGACAAGACGAACACCGATCCGAAGGGCTTCGTTCGACCGGTGGACCACTACCGGCTCGAACCGTGGGGCCTGTACATGGCCAGGACCTCGGACCACGCCCACTTCCACTACCTGGAGTCCTGGCTGCTGCCGGACCTGGGCCTACGCGCGTCGATCTTCCACTACCACCCGTTTCACGCACGGGATCAGAACCACTATGTCGACATCGGCGAGTTCACCGCGGCGCCAGGGGTCTGGCGATCCGAGGACCACTACCTGGACCTGGTGGTACGGACCGGGCGCGACACCGAGCTACTGGACGTGGACGAACTGATCGCCGCGCATGCGGCAGGCCTGCTCGACGCCGCGACGACCGAGCTGGCGATCCACCGGGCGGTGACCGCGGCCGACGGGATCGCCGCGCACGGTCACGACCTCGACGCCTGGCTCGCCTCGGTCGGGATGCCGATCAGCTGGCGCTGACCGGATGGGATGCCGAGCAGCCTGCGCCGACCATGCCCCTCATGAGGGCGACCAACCGCTCCGCTCGGCCCACTCCCAGGCCCGCTGGTAGCCGAGATCGAACCACGGCGCGAGCGCCGCGGCATAGGTCACGGTGGCCTCGCCCGTGTGCGCGTCGGCGGCGGCCCAGCGGACCGCAACCCTCTTGACCTCGAGGAATTCGGCCCGAGCAGCGGCGTCGGCGCGCAGCCAGTCGCGCAGCAGGAGCGCGAAGCGCTGGCCCGGCCAGCCGTCGACGCGCAGGCTGATCTCCACGGGCCTGCCGGGATCGGCGCCGCCGTGGGTGCGCTTGTCCCACAGCGCCGGGTCGGCCTCACCACCGATGGCGTAGTCCGGCTTCGGGTCGTCGTGGGTGATCGACTCGATCCGCGGGAACCCGGCCGCGGCCAGCGGGCCCGCGAGCGCGTCCGCGGCAGCGATGCTCGAGACGGTGATCTGCACGTCGATCACGTCCTTGGCGTCCAGGCCGGGTACCGAGGTCGAGCCGATGTGGTCGATCCGCAGGGCGCCGGCACCGCAGGCCAGCCAAAGGCGCTCGATCAGTCGGCGGGCCTGGTCCGGCCAGGTAGCGTCGGCGGGCGCGAGAACGGGCCGAACCCGCACCACCGTTCCGGTCCGCAGGTTCTCCTCGAACGGCACCAGTCGCTGGTCCCACAAGGCCTTCACCTCGGCGTCGAGGCCGCCCTGCGGACCGCTGTTGTCCAGCCAGACATCCGCCGCGGCCCGCCGCTGGTCGTCGGTGGCCTGCGCCGCGAGGCGTGCCCTGGCGTCGTGCTCGGGCATACCGCGCAGCTCGACCAGGCGTCGCACCCGCTCCTCGGCGTCCACGTAGACCACCAGCACGAGGTGGAACAGCGCGCCCATCCGGCCCTCGACCAGGAGCGGAATGTCCTGCACCACCACGGCATCCGCCCCGGCGGACTCGACGAGTTCGGTGGTGCGCCTGCCGACGAGCGGATGGACCACCGCGTTAAGCCGCGCCCGCGCCTCGTCGTCCCCGAACGCCACGGCCGCAAGGGCCGGTCGATCCAACTGACCGTCGGGTCGGAGGATCGAGTCACCGAACTCCGCGACCAGCGCGGCCAGTCCCTCGGTGCCCGGTTCCACCACCTCGCGGGCCACCAGGTCGCTGTCGACGACCACGGCACCGAGATCCGCCAGGATCCTCGACACCGTGGACTTACCCGCTCCAATACCTCCGGTGAGGCCGATTCTCAGCACGCATACCAGTCTGTCATCTGAACACGCCGAAGCACACCAGCCCCAAATGCACCAGGTTTACCCGAGACTCGGTATCCTACGGACAGACGCGCCAGGCCACCCATCTCGAGACAAAGGGAATTCCATGCAAAGCCACTACATCCTTCAGGGTCGGCACCGTCTGGGCATCGTCAACGGTGTGCATTGCATCCTGATTCCCGAGGTCGCCACCGCTCTGGCCGAGCACCGTCGCAACTGGTTCACGCAGATGATCAGCCCCGCGCGCCACAGCTTCGCGACGATGCGCAAGCGCACCGCCGTGATGCAGAGCGCCTGGGCCCCTGCCGCAGTGAGCTGATCGGGCTCCCCCCGACTCCCCCGTCTCCCCCGTCTCCACGAGTGCCCCCGCCCGAATTCGGGCGGGGGCACTCGTCTGTGATGCGCACGCAGATTCGAATGCGGTTGCCGCGGCGGCGTCCTACCGTTGGTGACATGACTGTCAAAGCCGATGATCTGCGACTGCTGTTGGCCAGCTCCCTCTCGCAGCCCACGCTGGTGCTGGAGGAGGGTTCGCTCAAGGTTCTCTCGGGAGACGAGGTGGCCAAGCGGTCCTCGTGGGTGGTCGTCACCCTCGAGGACCTCCGCCGAGAACTACCCGACGGCGACAACCCCACCGAACACGATCTGGTGGAGAAGGCCGCCATGCTCGACGAACTCGTCTCCAGCCCGGGGGCCTGACCGGAGAGACAAAACAACCCCGGTCCTGTACGGACCGGGGTTGTTCTGTGAGACCCGGCTAGCGGGTCATCGTGTCACGCGTTGCCGGACAGCTTCTCGCGGAGAGCGGCGAGCTGCGCATCGCTGGCGAGCGAGCCACCAGCGGATTCCGGAGCGGCACCGGCGGACTCGCCGGCGTCGGCCGAACCGGTCTCGGAGGAGTAGCCTGCGGCGGCGTTGGCAGCCTCGGCGGCCTCGTCCGCAGCGGTCTTCTCCATCTGAGCGGTGTGCATCTTGTGGCGACGCTCGGCCTCGGCGTAGCGGCCTTCCCACTCTTCACGCTGCTTGTCGAAGCCCTCGAGCCATTCGTTGGTCTCGGGATCGAAGCCCTCGGGGAAGATGTAGTTGCCCTGCTCGTCGTACGAGTCGGCCATGCCGTACTTGGACGGATCGAACTCGGCGTTGTAATCCTCGTTGGCCTGCTTCAGCGACAGCGAGATACGACGACGCTCGAGGTCGATGTCGATGACCTTGACGAGGGCATCGTCGCCGACGCCGACGACCTGGTCCGGAACCTCCACGTGGCGCTCGGCCAGCTCGGAGATGTGGACGAGGCCTTCGATTCCCTCTTCGACGCGCACGAAGGCACCGAACGGAACCAGCTTCGTGACCTTGCCGGGCACGATCTGGCCGATCGCGTGGGTGCGGGCGAACTGACGCCACGGGTCTTCCTGCGTCGCCTTGAGCGAGAGGGAGACACGCTCGCGGTCCAGGTCGACGTCGAGGACCTCGACGGTGACCTCGTTGCCGACCTCGACGACCTCAGACGGGTGATCGATGTGCTTCCAGGACAGCTCGGAGACGTGCACAAGGCCGTCGACGCCACCCAGGTCCACGAAGGCACCGAAGTTGACGATGGAGGACACGACGCCCTTGCGGACCTGGCCCTTCTGGAGCTGGTGCAGGAACTCGCTGCGGACCTCGGACTGGGTCTGCTCGAGCCATGCGCGACGCGACAGGACCACGTTGTTGCGGTTCTTGTCGAGCTCGATGATCTTGGCCTCGATCTCCTTGCCGACGTACGGCTGCAGATCGCGGACACGACGCATCTCGACCAGCGACGCGGGCAGGAAGCCACGGAGGCCGATGTCGAGGATCAGGCCGCCCTTGACGACCTCGATGACGGTGCCCTTGACGGCCTCGTCCTTCTCCTTGAGCTCCTCGATGGTGCCCCAGGCGCGCTCGTACTGTGCGCGCTTCTTCGACAGGATCAGTCGACCTTCCTTGTCCTCCTTGGTGAGAACAAGAGCCTCGACGGCGTCGCCGACGGAAACGACCTCATTGGGGTCGACGTCGTGCTTGATCGAGAGCTCGCGGGAAGGGATGACGCCTTCGGTCTTGTAACCGATGTCGAGCAGGACCTCGTCGCGGTCGACCTTGACGATGGTTCCTTCGACGATGTCGCCATCGTTGAAGTACTTGATCGTGGCATCGATGGCGGCGAGGAAATCCTCGGCGGAGCCAATGTCGTTGATGGCTACCTGCGGCGAGGTAACGGTTGTGGAGGGCATGTGTTGAGTTGCTCCGGACGGTTGGGTAGTCGGTTGATGGTGTTCTGTCGGACTCACGAATCCCCACCGCCATACCGAATCCGGCACCGTACGGCAGACACTCGCGTGGATTAGGGTACGCGACCTGTAGCGAGCTGGGCAAACCCGGATGCACCGACGTCGGCGGGAAACCCTACTGTTGAGCCCATGCCGGGGTCGACGAATGACGCAACAGACATCACACCGCCGACCGATCCGGCCGACCGTCACGGCGAGGCCAATTCGATCCTCGGGACCAGTGGCGTGAGCCGCGACCGCCTCGATTCCGCCGACAGCGAGCGCGCGAGTCGAGCCTGGTGGGATGCCGACGCCGCCGACTATCACCGCACGCACGGCGACTTCCTCGGCGTTGACTCCGCGTCGGGCGAGTTCGTCTGGTGCCCGGAGGGCCTGCACGAGGGCGATGTCCGCCTGCTCGGCGACGTGACCGGCCGGGACGTCCTCGAGGTCGGCTGCGGCTCGGCGCCCTGCGCACGCTGGCTCGCGGGCCAGGGCGCGCGGGCGGTCGGGCTGGACCTCTCGATGGGAATGCTCACGCGCGGCCTCGAGGCGATGGCCAAGGGCGGTCCGCGGGTACCGCTCGTCCAGGCGGGCGCGGAGTCGCTGCCGTTCGCGGACGAGAGCTTCGACATCGTCTGCTCCGCCTTCGGCGCAGTCCCGTTCGTCGCAGATTCCGCGCTGGTGATGCGCGAGGTGGCCCGGGTGCTGCGGCCCGGCGGGCTGTGGGTGTTCGCGGTGAACCACCCGATCCGCTGGATCTTTCCCGACGACCCCGGGCCGAAGGGCCTGACCGCCACGATGCCGTACTTCGACCGGACGCCCTACGTGGAGGTCGACGACGACGGCACGCCGACCTACGTGGAACACCACCGCACGATCGGCGACCGGGTGCGCGAGCTCGTCGCGGCGGGCCTCGAGGTGCGCGACATCGTCGAACCCGACTGGCCGGAGTGGCTGGACCGCGAATGGGGTCAGTGGAGCCCGCTGCGCGGCCAGATCTTTCCCGGCACCGCGATCTTCGTCAGCCGCAAGCCCGACTGACCTCGCGCGGGTCAGTCGGGGTCGCGGAGCCTGCGGCCGGCCTCGTCGAGCGCCCGCCGCAGCGCGTACTCCAGTTGCGCGTTGACGCTGCGCAGGTCGTCGGCCGCCCACTTGGCGATGGCGTCGTAGACGGCGGGGTCCAGCCGCAGCAGCACCTTCTTGCGTTCGGCCATGGGATCAGGAGTACAGCGAGCCCGCGTTGACGACGGGCTGGGTGGCCTTGTCGCCGCACAGGACCACCAGCAGGTTGGACACCATGTTCGCCTTGCGTTCCTCGTCGAGCTCGACGACGCCCTGCTCGCGGAGGCGATCGAGCGCGAGGCCGACCATCCCGACGGCGCCCTCGACGATCATGGTGCGGGCCGCAACCACCTGGGCCGCCTGCTGACGCACCAGCATCGCCTGCGCGATCTCCGGTGCGTACGCGAGGTGGGTGATGCGGGCCTCGATCACCTCGACGCCTGCCAGGTCGGTTCTGTCCCTCAGCTCGGCGGTGAGCTCGGCGGCCACCTCGGTGCCGTCGCGCAGGCTCGTGCCCTGCGTCTGGTCCGAGTCGTAGGGATGCGTGGTGGCCAGGTGCCGGACCGCCGCCTCGGACTGGATCGCGACGTACTCCTCGTAGTCGTCGACCGCGAAGGTCGCCTTGCCGCTGTCGACGACCTTGTAGACGACCACGGCGGCGATCTCGACCGGATTGCCCGCCGCGTCGTTGACCTTCAGTTTCGAGGTCTCGAAGTTGCGCACCCGCAGGGTGACCCGGCGCTTGGTGGTGAGCGGGAGCACCCACTGGAAGCCCGCATCGGCGACCGAGCCGACGTAGCGGCCGAAGAACTGGACGACCTTGGCCTCGTTCGGGTTGATCACCGTGAAGCCGGTTGCCAGGAGCACGACCACCACCGCGAGCACGATCGCCGCCACCGCCCCTGCGGGGCCCGCGAAAGCCGCCGCCGCGGCCACCGCCGCGAGCACCACCAGCCCCAGCAACACCGCGAACCCGTTCAACCGAAACGCCCGACGCTCCATGTCCCACCTTTGCTATCGAAGTGATATCACCACGATAGCAAAGGGGTCAGAGCAGCTTGGACAGGAACAGCTTGGTCCGATCGTGCTGCGGGTTGGCGAGCAGCTCCCTCGGGTTGCCGGACTCGACGACCACGCCACCGTCCATGAACACCAGCTCGTCGGCGACCTCGCGGGCGAAACCCATCTCGTGGGTCACCACGACCATGGTCATGCCCTCCTTGGCGAGGTTCTTCATCACCCCGAGCACCTCCCCCACCAGCTCCGGATCGAGAGCGGAGGTCGGCTCGTCGAACAGCATCAGCTTCGGGTCCATCGCCAGCGCCCGCGCGATCGCGACCCGCTGCTGCTGGCCGCCGGAGAGCTGCGCGGGATAGGCGTCCGCCTTCTCGCTCAGGCCGACCTGATCGAGGAGGTCGCGGGCGCGTTCGACGGCCTTCTTCTTGGGGACCTTCTTCACCTGCATCGGCGCCTCGATGATGTTCTCGAGCGCGGTACGGTGCGGGAACAGGTTGAAGTGCTGGAACACCATGCCGATGTCCCGGCGCTGGCGCGCCGCGGCCCGCGGGTGCAGCTCGTAGAGCTTGCCGCCGCGCTCGGAGTATCCGACCAGGTCGCCGTCGACGTAGAGCCGGCCGGCATTGACCTGCTCGAGGTGGTTGATGCAGCGCAGGAACGTCGACTTCCCGGACCCGGACGGCCCGACCAAGCAGAGCACCTGGCCTCGTTCGATCTCGAGGGACACCCCTCGCAGCACCTTGAGGGCGCCGTAGTTCTTGCAGACCCGGTCGGCCTTCACCATCAGCGTCATCGTCGCTCGCCTCCAGTCTCGATCATCGGCGTTCGCCTCCAGGCGTGTCGGGCAGGGTGTCGGGCGCGGGCATGATCGTGACCGGTTTGCCCTGGGCGTCGGCGAGCGCTTCGAGCTGACGCGTGGTCAGAGTGCGCGAGACGCCACGCGAGTAGTACCGCTCGAGGTAGAACTGGCCGACCATGAGCACGCTGGTGATCGCCAGATACCAGGTCGCGGCCACCAGCAGCAGCGGGATCGGCTGGAAGTTCGCGCCAGAGATGTCCCGCGCACGGCCGTAGAGCTCGAGGCTGAACGGGATCGCGGTGACCAACGAGGTGGTCTTGAGCATGCTGATCAGTTCGTTGCCCGTCGGCGGGATGATCACCCGCATCGCCTGCGGCAGCACGGTCCTGCGCATCGTCTGCGACCACGACATGCCAAGCGCGGTGGACGCCTCGGTCTGGCCCTCGCTGACCGAACTGACGCCGGCGCGGACGATCTCCGCCATGTACGCGGCCTCGTTCAACCCGAGCCCGATGATCGCGAACAGGAACGCGGCCTCGAGGCCCTGCAGCTCGATGTGCGCGAACTGGTGCACAAACGGGATGCCCAGGTCCAGCGTCTTGTAGATGGACGAGAACAGTCCCCAGAACACCAGCTGCACGTACACCGGGGTGCCGCGGAAGATCCACAGGTAGACCCACGCCGACGTCCGCAGCACCGGGTTCGGGGACAGCCGCATCACCGCGAGCACGACGCCAAGCACCACCGCGAGCGCCATCGACAGCACCGTCAGCTGGATGGTCACCCAGGCCGCGGACGAGATCCGTCGGTCGAACAGGTACTGGCCGTAGACATCCCAGGCGAACGCGGGGTTGGTGGCGGCGCCGTACACGAACAGCCCCAGCAAGGTCACGACGACGATCGCGGCGATCCAGCGGCCGGGCCTGCGCAGCGGTATCGCCTTGATCGCCTCCGGCTCCGGCGAACCCCCTGTCTCGGGAGCGTCGCTCTCACTCAGTGCTGGCATCGGTGTCCACCTTTCCCGGCTCAACCGGCCGCCCCGTTGATCTGCGACTGCGTGATCGTGCCCGATCCAACGCCCCAGTTGTCTGCGATCTGCTGATACTGACCGCCGTCGATGAGGTACTGCATGGCCCGCTGCAACACGGGTGCCAGGGGCGATCCCTTGACGAGCGGCCAACCGTACGGTGCCGAGTCGAACACCTCACCGGCTGCCTCCATCCGGCCACCGCTGCGCTTGATCGCGTATGCGGTCACCGGCGAGTCGGCGGAGAGGGCATCAACCCGGCCGAGGATCAACGCGTTCGCGACGTCGTCCTGGCTGTCGAACTTCACCTTCTTGATCGGCGGTCTACCCGCCGCCACGCAGGCCTCGCTCTTCGCGGGCACCTCGTCGATGTCCTCGGTGGTCGTGGTCTGCACGCCGACCCGGAGCCCGCACGCGTTGTTCGGGTCCACCGGCTCACCGGTCCGCTGCGCCCACTGGATGCCCGCGCGGTAGTAGGTGACGAAATCGACCGACTCCTCGCGCTCCTTCGAATCGGTGAACGAGGACATGCCCATCGTGTAGGTGCCTGCCTGCACGGCGGGGATGATCTTGTCGAAGTCCGCCTGCTTGTAGTCGACCGTGAGTCCGAGGACCTTGCCGACGGCGTTCAGCAGGTCCACGTCGAAGCCGACGATATTGCCCGCCTCGTCCTTGAACTCGTTGGGCGCGTAAGGGACGTTCGTTCCGGCGATCAACCGACCGGACGCGGCGACCTCGCGCGGCAGGTCCGCGGCGATCTCGTCGACCCGATCTACGGGCACGTTGTCCGCGACCGGGATCAGTCCCTCGTTGTTGGTCACGCACGAGGACAGCACCAGCGCGAGGAGCGTTGCCCCGACGACCGCACCGACGCCCCTGGTGCGTCTCCATGCTCGGCGGCCTGCCCGAACGGGCGCCGCGGAACACGAGTTGGATCGAGGAATCACCAGGAAAGAGTACTGGGTCGGGGGCCAACCGGACGAAAGGTCTGGCCGCCGCCGTCACCCGACAGCGACACCGGCCGCCTCGATCAGCGCCGGACCACCCTGGCGGTCACGGTCTCGGCGAATTCCGCCGTCGACGCCAGCCCGCCGAGGTCGGCGGTCGCGACCCCGGCCTGGAGGGTGTTCGCCACCGCCGTCTGGATCCGCTCCGCCGCCCGACCGAGCGCGGGGTCACCGCCGCGGGTGCTCAACCAGTCGAAGAGCATCGCGGTCGAGAGGATCATCGCGGTCGGATTGGCGCGATTGCGGCCCGCGATGTCGGGGGCGGCCCCGTGTGCCGCCTGCGCCATCGCCTTGGTCTCGGACGCGTTGAGCGACGGCGCGGTGCCGAGCGAACCGGACAGCTCCCCTGCCAGATCCGAGAGGATGTCACCGAACATGTTCTCGGTTACCACCACATCGAAGTCCTCGCCCCGCCGCACCAGGTGTGCCGCCATCGCGTCGACGTGTTCGTTTCGCACCTCGACGCCCGGGTAGTGCGTCCCGATCTCGTGACACACATCGCGAAAGAGTCCGGTGGTCAGCGCGAGCACATTCGCCTTGTGCACCACCGTGACCCGGCCGCGGCGCCTGGAGGCGAGCTCGAAGGCGGCGCGGGCGATCCGTTCGGTGGCCCGCCTGGTGACCACCCCGACCGCCATCGCCACATCGGGTGTTGGCATGAACTCGCCACTGCCGGTGAACATGTTGCGGTCCGCGTAGAAGCCCTCGGTGTTCTCGCGGACGATCACCAGGTCCATCTCGGGCGACACCGCGCGCACCCCGGCAAAGGCACGTGCGGGCCTGACGTTGGCAAACAGGTCGAATCGCTTGCGGATGGTTCCACCGGGGGTCAACTGACCTCGGAAGGGATCCGGATAGGAGGCGCTGTCGTGCGGGCCGAGCACCCAGCCGTCGAGGTCGGCGAGCGCAACCAGGGTCGACTCCGGCATCGGCGTCCCGTGCTCGCCGATTGCCTCGAGGCCGACATCCAGGGGTACCCAGGTCACCGGCGTGCCGCCCACGGCCGCGACGGCGGCGTCCGCGATCCGCCGAGCCGCGGGCACGATCTCGTGGCCGATCCCGTCTCCCACCAGCAGGCCCAAGCGGGTCGGCTCCGATGTCGCCTGCCGGGCCGGCTCCGATGTCGCTTGCCGGGTCGGCTCCGATGTCGTTGCGCTCGTCGGGTTCACCCGACAATCATTGCTCACCATGGTGCAGTCCGTGGAGTTGTTGCTCGACGACCGCCTCGACGCCGCGGTGCGCCGGGAGTGGCGCCAGGTCTCCGGAACCGGGATCCGCGGTCAGGACGCGGTCCGGCAGGTCTCGAACCGCCCGCACATCACGCTCGCGGTGGCCCAGCACATCGACCCCGAGACCGACCTCGAGCTGCAGCGGGGACTGCTCGCCCCCGCCCTCCAGATCACCCTCGGCGGCCTGGTCGTGTTCGGCGGTCATCGAAAGACGCTGGCACACCTGGTCGTCCCGACCGCCGGTCTGCTGTCGCTGCAGCGGACCGTCTTCCGCCTGATGCACCACAGCGAGGGGATCCCCGCGCACACCCATCCCGGGGACTGGACGCCGCACGTCACGCTGGCCAGACGGGTGCTCCCCGAGCAGATCGGGTCCGCGATCTGCGCCGTCTCGGCCACCCACCTGACCGGACACGCGGTCTCGATCAGGCGGTGGGACGGCGAGGCCAAGCGGGAATGGCTGATCGCCTGAGGCGAGTTTCTCCCCACCCTCGCCGCAGGCGAGTTCTCCCACACCGACGCGCCCCGGGCGGGAAGAATCGGACACGCGGCCGCGTTGAACCCGGTCGATACGCATTGACGAGAGGATCCAGATGCCCACGCAGACCCTGACCCAGCAGAATTTCGACGAAGTCATCGGCGGGAACGATGTCGTCCTCGTCGACTTCTGGGCGTCGTGGTGCGGACCGTGCCGCAACTTCGCCCCGACCTTCGAGGCCTCCGCCGAGCAGCATCCCGACGTGGTGCACGCGAAGGTGGACACCGAGGCCGAGCAGGGACTCGCGGCCGCGGCCAACATCCGGTCGATCCCGACGATCATGGCCTTCCGTGAGGGCATCCTGGTCTTCTCGCAGCCCGGCGCACTCCCGCCCGCGGCGCTCGAGGATCTGGTGACCCAGGTCCAGGCCCTGGACATGGACAAGGTCCGCGAGCAGGTCGCGGCCGCTCAGGAGTGAGCACCCGCGGGCCCGTCTGAATTCACGGCTGACCGCCGCCTCGTAGACGTGCGGCACCTCGACGAGGATCGCGGCCAGGCGCGCCGCGGCCTCCTCGACGTCGGCATCGGAGAGCGCCGCCGGGTTCGCATTCTCGGGGGCCCGCCATCCCCGAGTCGGTCTCGGCACCACTCCACTGCCGCAGCTCGACGCAGGGCCGTATCTGTCGTACGGGTTACAGTGCTGGCGTTCGGCATCATGTCCCCGCTGGGTCTGGCGTACTTCGTCCGCGCTGAACTCCGCGAGCGCCGCAAGGCCAAGGCGACCGCGGACGCGCCGGCGGCATCGGAACCGGGCGCCGTCGTCCCACCCACCGTGCGACGAACCTCGCAAGTTGGTGGCACCCTCGAACCATGCCCGAACCCAACCCGCCGACGGTCTTGCTCGTCGAGGACGACGTCCGCCTCGCCGACCTCCTCTGCGACCTGCTCGCCGAGGAGGGTTACGTCGTCGAGGTCGCGACCGACGGGCAGCGCGGCCTGCACCTGGGGCTGACGCGGCGGTACGACCTGATCGTTCTCGACCGCGGACTGCCCGTACTCGACGGCGTGGAGGTGCTGCGCGGGCTGCGCCGACACGCCGTCGCCACGCCCACCCTTGTGCTGACCGCGCGCGGCACCCTCGAGGACCGGGTAGAAGGCCTCGATGCCGGCGCGGAGGACTATCTGATCAAACCCTTCGAGGTGCCCGAACTGCTGGCCCGTCTGCGGGCGCTTCGCAGGCGCCCCCGAGACCGCGCGGAACTGCTCCCGGTGGGCGAGCGCCGACTCGACCTGGCGAGTCGGATGGTGATCGGTGGCGACACCGCAGTCGAACTGTCCGTCAGCGAGTGTGCGCTGCTCACCGTCCTCGCTGCGGCACCGAGCCAGGTCTTCACCCGGGCGCAACTTCTCGACGCGGCGTTCGACGGCGCCGACGAGCCGGGCACCGTCGACACGTACGTGCACTACTTGCGACGCAAACTCGGGCGCGACGTCGTGCAGACCGTTCGCGGTGTCGGATACCGGCTCGGTGCCCGATGAGGCGGCGGCCGACCGTCGCGACCCGTCCGGCCGCCGTCATCGGCGACGAGCAGTTGCTGCGCCGCGCCGGACGTCTCGTGGCACTGCAGGCCGCGGCGGCTCTCGCACTGGTGCTGCTGGTGGTGGGCCTCGCAATGTATCTCGTCGACGCCCGCTTCCAGTCGCGGCAGATCGACACGCAGCTGCGGTCCGTGGTCGAGGCCACCGAGGACGTCGACGATCCCCCACCCGGCACGGCACTCGCATTGCGTGGACCCGACGGTATGACACAGGTGAGCGCCGACGCACCACCCCAGATCGCGGGTCTACTCGACGGACCCGCCGGCTTCTCCGACCTGCGTGCGGGTGAGCGGCATTACCGCGCACTGGTCGGCGACAACACCCACGGCCGGGTCGCCGCCGCCCTCGACCTCGAGCCGTTCGAAGCGGGGCGGCATCGGTTGCTCGCGGCCCTTGTCCTCGCCGAGATCACAGGTATTGCCGCTTCCTCGGTCGTGGTGGTCCTCCTGTCCCGCAGATCGATTCGGCCATTGACCCTGGCGCTGTCGCTGCAGCGACGCTTCGTCGCCGATGCGTCGCATGAGCTGCGTGCCCCGCTCACGGTGCTGCACACCCGCGCGCAGCTGCTCGCCCGCCGCGTCGGACAGCTCGAGCCCGAGGAGGTATCCCGCCAGCTCGACGGAATCGTCGCCGACACCCGCGCGCTCGGTGAGCTGGTGGAGGACCTGCTGCTCTCGGCGGCCCTCGAGACCGGACCCGACACCCGGGAGCCTGTCGACGTCGCCGCGCTGTGCGAGCAGGTCCGCGACAGCGTCGAGGCGCACGCGCGGTCGCTGGGAGTCGACGTCGACGTCGACGTCGAGCACGGCGACGCGCCCTGCATCGTGAGCGGGTCTCGTCCGGCCCTGCGGCGCGCGGTGCACGGACTTGTCGACAACGCCGTCACCCACGTGCGCCCCGGCGGACGGGTCACGCTCCATGTCGACGGCGACACCGACCTGGTGCGAATTGCGGTGACCGACACGGGTACCGGCATCGAACCGCGGCAGCTGGACCGGCTGTTCACCCGCTTCGCACACGGCCCCGAGCAGCCTGCCGGCGGCCGGCGGTACGGTATCGGGCTCGCGCTCGTCCGTGAGATCGCGACTGCCCACGACGGCGAGATACTCGTCGATCCACGGAACGGTCGCGGGGCCACCTTCACGCTCGTCCTGCCGAGGCACCCCTAGGACACTCCCAGAAGGCTCCAAGAATTCGCGCCTACCGTGGCAGCCGGTACATCGGACACACCCGGCGGAGGCGAGTGATCATGGGGCCCACAACGTTCAACGGTCTACCCATCCACCCATTGCTCGTGCACTTCGTGGCGGTCCTGGTGCCGATCTCGGCACTACTCCTGTTGCTGGCCGTCTGCTGGCCCGCGGCGCGACGGCGGATCGGCATCGTCTCCCCGCTGGTCGCCCTGGTCACGCTCATTCTCGTACCCCTCACGACGCACGCCGGTGAATGGCTCGAGCATCGCACCCCGCGCGATCCCCTCGTGCAGATCCACGCCGAGTTGGGGGACCAGTTGATCTACTGGTCGGCCGGCGTTTTCCTCGTCGCACTCGGATGGTGGGCGATCCACCACCCGCGATTCCAGGCGTGGCGGGCCGGACGCGGCGGGCCGACGGGCGGCAATGCGACACGCATCGTCGCCACCGGACTTGCCGTCGTCGCGGTGGCGCTGGCGGTCGGATCGATGGTGCAGGTCTACCGGATCGGAGAGAGCGGTGCGGCAGCAGTCTGGGGCGACTCGACCGCCGCCGATTCCCCGGTCGCGCAGTGACGCCGGACCACTTCGGGCAGCCGTGCACAGATGGTGACGCGGTGCCGTCGGCAACACGATTCGCGCCGTGAACTCGAACAGGAGTCCTCGAATGCTGTCGAGCAGGCCGGAACCCATGCCGTAAAGCCGCACACCGCTGGGTTGTCGTCACCATTCCTGACGCCGAACTCGACGAACTGGCGTCCCTGTGCGAAGGCGAATGGTCTGTCCCCCGCCACCGCGCGCACCGTCGCCGAAGAGTTGACCGCGCACGAGTCGTTCGCGGCGCACGCGGACCTCGTGACCCAGGTCCAGGCGCTGGACATGGACAAGGTCCGCGAGCAGGTCGCGGCCGCTCAGGAGTGAGCGCCCGCGGGCCGCGTCAGAGCGGTAGCGCCGTCTCCGCCAGACCGGCGGGGGCACCCCGGCGCCGGAACCACTCCTGACCGAACGCGGCCCGCAGCTGCTCCTCCGGCATCTGCAGGAACGGCCCGAAGTCGCCGACCTGCGTGGCGTGCGCGTGCATCGCGGCCCGCTTGGCACCCATCGCCGCGGTCACGTCGACCACGGTGGTGATGTCCTCCTCCGACAGACCGAAGGTGTCGAGGTTAGGGGGCTGGGCGTCCTCCGACCACTCCGGATTGGCCGCCATCAGCCTGCGGATGTGATCACGGCTGACCGCCGCCTCGTAGACGTGCGGCACGCCCGCGATCTCCGCCGCGCGCACGCCCACATGGTGCACCTGCACATGGTCCGGGTGCCCGTAGCCGCCGTTGGGGTCGTACACGGTGACCACGTCCGCGGACTCCTCGACGAGGATCGCGGCCAGGCGCGCCGCGGCCTCCTCGACATCGGCGTTGCAGAACGCCGCCGGGTTCGCGTTCTCTGGTGTGCCCGCCATCCCCGAGTCCGCGTAGTGCAGCAGCTCCACTCGATGCGCTCCGAGCACGCTGGTGGACTCCTCCAGCTCCCGGCGCCTGCGATCGGCGAGCGACTCCCCCTCCGCGAGCAGACCCTCCGGGACCTCGCCGAGGGCGCCGTCGGTCGCGGTGACGACGACGACGCGATGGCCGGCGTCGGCGGCCTGACGCATGACACCGCCGGTGATGAACACCTCGTCGTCGGGGTGGGCGTGGAAGCAGACCAGAACGCTCATGCCGCAATGCTTCCACAGCATCACCCCACGACCCCGAGTGACCCGAGTAACTTGCCGACCATGGACCGGCCATGGGACACAGCGGAATCGGGAGTGCTGCGGCTTCCGTCGACACGGCTCGTGCGGGGACGCGCGCTGAGAAAGCCACTGCCGGACGGCGCTCGTCCCGAGTTCGGCCTCTACCTGCTCGGCAGTCCCCCGCCCGCCAACGAATGGGAATCGCGCTGGGTCCGGTGGCCGGATTTCCGGCTTCCGAGCGATCGGACAGACGCCCGAGACGCCCTGCGCGAAGCGTGGGAGCGCGCCCGAACGCAGCGGGTGGAGGTCGCGTGCGGCGGCGGCAGGGGCCGCACCGGCACCGCGCTGGCCTGCATCGCCGTGCTCGACGGGGTCCCCGCCGATGACGCGGTCGCCTTCGTGCGTGAACATTTCGATTCCCATGCGGTGGAGACGCCCTGGCAGCGGCGCTACGTCTCCCGCTTCGCCGCCGCGTGACCGGTCGACCAACAGGGTGGCGACCCGGTCACGGGTTGTTGAACCTGACCTCCGGGTAGGCCGGGCTCGGTCCGTCGAGGATCGGCTGCGGGACGCCCCGCAGGTGCTGGTCAAAGAAGGCGCCGACATACACACGGGTGAGGTCGACCGATCGACCCCCCGGCAGTGCGGCCCCGATCGGCGAGGCGGCCCCGACCGGCATCCCCAACCGCTCGGCGAGGGCGGGGATGTCGGTGAACGAGGCGTGGCCCGCGCCGGCCACGGTCAACCATCGCTTCCACCCAACGAGGCGGCTCCACGCCGCGTCCCACGACACGTCCCGGCCGCCGGGGCGGTGGACCTCGTCGTCGGTGCCCATCATCAGGAACGGCCGGTCCTTCACCCCGTCCGGCTGCATCGAGATATGGAAGGAGCCGTCCATGTTGACGCCAGCGCGAACGCGATCGTCCGACGCCATCGTCTCCGCTGTGCTGGCGCCGCCGATCGAGTGGCCTGCCATGCCGATGCGCTCCCTGTCGATCAGGCGCGAATGCGGCCAGGCCGAATCGGGTGCGGTGAGCCGGTCCAGGAGAAACGACACGTCCGCGGCCCTTGTCGCGGTGACGACGCCGAGGGTCCCCTCATCCTCGGTCCGTCCGCAGGCGAGGCAGGTGGACATCCGCCCGCCTGGGAACTCGGTCCCGAACGACTCGTTCGCATGGTCGACGGCGGCCACGACGTAGCCACGGGCGGCCAGCTCCTCGGCCAGGGCGGTGAGCGTGTAGCGGGAGGCGGTGAAGCCCGGCGACAGCACCACCATCGGGTACGAGCCCTCCACCGGCACAGCGTCGACGACGCTGTGGGTGCCGGTGGCGCTGAGTACCTCGGCGGGCACCAGGCCCGCCAACTCCTGCCCCTCGAGCAGCAGCCTGATCTCCTCGGTCGTGGCGTACCGAGCCCGCGCGCCTGCCCCGGGGTGGGCCGGGTAGTACATGCTGACCATCAGCTCGCGCCGGTCCGATGTGACCCAGGGGTCGGGGCGGGACTCGTCGACCAGGTGCAGGGTGTTGCGCCCGACCGCGAACGCACCTGTGGGAGAGGGCAGTTGGAAGACCGTGCCGATGGCCGACGAACCCGCGTCGGCCGCCGCGACCGGGGACGCAGCGCCGACGGCGGCCGTGGTGAGCGGAAGCGCGAGCGCGAGGACCACGGCGGGAACTATTCGGGAGGAGATTTTGATCACCCGCCCCACGCTAGGGACGGGGCGACCGTGAGGCATCGCCCCACGGTCGCCCATTCCCGACGGCCGAATCCAACCACGGGCTGATGCGCCCCCGCCGTCGCCCGACTAGTGCGCTGCCGCGTCCCAGCTGCGACCGGTGCCCACCGAGACCTCCAGTGGGACAGAGAGTTCGATGGCGCCCGCCATCTTCTCCCGGACCAGCGCCTCGACCTGCTCGCGCTCGGACTCGACCACCTCGAGCACCAGTTCGTCGTGGACCTGCAGCAGCATCCGTGAGCGCAGCCCCGACTCGGCGAGAGCCTTCTGCACGTCGATCATCGCGACCTTGATGATGTCGGCGGCGGTGCCCTGGATCGGAGCGTTGAGCGCGGCCCGCTCCGCCACCTCGCGACGCTGACGGTTGTCGCTGTTCAGGTCCGGCAGGTAGCGGCGCCTCCCGAACAGGGTGGAGGTGTAGCCGTCCTTGCGGGCCTGCTCGACGACCTCGCGCAGGTAGTCGCGGACCCCGCCGAACCGGGCGAAGTAGGCGTCCATCTGCCCCTTCGCCTCCTCCGTGGAGATCTTCAGCTGCGATGCGAGGCCGAACGCGCTCAGGCCGTACGCCAGCCCGTAGGACATCGCCTTCACCCGGCGACGCAGCTCGGGCGTGACCTCCTCGATCGGGACCCCGAACGCCCGCGAACCCACGAAGCTGTGCAGGTCCTCGCCGGTGTTGAACGCCTCGATCAGGCCCTCGTCCCCGGACAGATGCGCCATGATCCGCATCTCGATCTGGCTGTAGTCGGCGGTCAGCAGGTAGTCGTAGCCCTCCCCGACGACGAAGCCGTCCCGGATCTCGCGGCCGGCGTCGGTGCGCACGGGGATGTTCTGCAGGTTGGGCTCGGTGGACGAGAGCCGGCCGGTGGCGGCCACCGTCTGGTTGAAGGTGGTGTGGATCCGGGCGTCCTCCGCGACGGACTTGAGCAGCCCGTCGACGGTCACCTTGAGCCGGGTGGCGTCGCGGTGCGCGAGCAGGTGCTCGAGGAAGGGGTGCTCGGTCTTCTCGAACAGCGCCTCGAGCGCGGCCGCGTCGGTGGTGTACCCGGTCTTGGTCTTCTTCGTCTTCGGCATGTCGAGGTCCTCGAACAACACCACCTGCAGCTGCTTCGGTGAGCCCAGGTTGATCTGCTTGCCGATCACCTCGTATGCCGCGTTGGCGGCCACGTTGATGGCGTCGGCGAAGCGACTCTGCAGGTCGTGCAGGTGCGCGGTGTCGACGGCGATGCCGGTGTACTCGATGTCTGCGAGCACGCCGAGCAGCGGCAGTTCCATCTCCGTGAGCAGCCCGGCCGACTCGATGTCTGCGAGCTCGGTGTCCAGCGCGGCGGCCAGATCCACCACCGCCCTCGCCCGCAGGATCTCGCTCTCGGCGACGGCCGCGTCGGCCTGGTCTTCCTCGTCGAGCAGCGAGAGCTGTGCCTCGCCCGACTCCTCGACCCGCAGCTCGCGCTTGAGGTACCGCAGCGACAGATCGTCGAGGTTGAAGCTGCGCTGCCCCGGCCGGACCAGGTACGCCGCGAGCGCGGTGTCGCTGGTCAGCCCGCCCAGCACCCAGCCGCGACCACGGAGGGCGTGCATCGCCACCTTGGCCTCGTGCAGCGCCTTCGGCTCGCTCGCGTCGGAAAGCCAAGCGCCGAGAGCCTTCTCGTCCTCGGGGCTCGCGGTGGCGGTGACGATGTACGCGCCCTCGCCGTCCGAGGCCGCGATCGCGATCGCGCTGGCGTCGCCACCGTACGGCTGCTTCGAGCCGACCACCGACAGCCCGTGCCGCTGCCCGGTGCGGGCGTGCTCGGCCAGCCAGTCCGCCACCTCGCCCGGCGCCAGCGCGCCGCCGCGCACCTCGAAGCCCTCCTCTGCCTCGGGTTCGGCGGAGGAGAGGGTGTCGAACAACCGGTCCCGCAGCACCCGGAACTCGAGATCGTCGAACAGCATGTGGATCCGATCCCGATCCCACGGCGCCAGCACCAGCTGGTCCGGGGTATAGGGCAGCGGCACGTCGCGGACCATCTCGGTGAGGCGGCGGTTGAGGATCACGCTGTTCAGGTTCTCGCGCAGCGAGTCGCCGACCTTGCCCTTGACCTTGTCCACGTGCAGCACCAGCTCGTCGAACGAGCCGTACTCGCGGATCCACTTCGCCGCGGTCTTCTCGCCGACGCCGGGGATGCCGGGCAGGTTGTCGCTCGGATCGCCGCGCAGGGCGGCGTAGTCCGGGTACTGGCTCGGGGTCAGGCCGTACTTGGCCTCGACCTCCTCGGGCGTGAACCGGGTGAGCTCGGAGACGCCCTTCTTCGGGTAGAGAACGGTGACGTCCGGCGTGACCAGCTGCAGGGCGTCCCGGTCGCCGGTGCACACCAGCACCCGGTAACCCCGCTCGGTGGCCTGGGTGGTGAGGGTGGCGATGATGTCGTCGGCCTCGAAACCGGCCTCGGCCATCACCGGGATGCCCAGCGCGCCGAGCACGTCCTTGGTGATCTCCACCTGTCCCTTGAACTCGTCCGGGGTCTTGCTGCGGTTCGCCTTGTATTCCGGGAAGGCCTCCGCGCGGAAGGTCTGCCGGGAGACGTCGAACGCGGCAGCCACGTGCGTCGGCTGCTCGTCGCGCAGCAGGTTGATCAGCATCGAGGTGAACCCGTACACCGCGTTGGTGGTCTGTCCGCTGTGCGTCTTGAAGTTCTCGGCGGGCAGCGCGAAGAACGCCCGATAGGCCAGGGAATGGCCGTCGAGCAGCAACAACGTCGGCTTGTCGGCGGTTGCGGCGCCGTCGGGACGGGCGGAGGACCGTTGATCGGTTGCTGGGCTCACCGCACTGAGTCTAGGGACGTGGACCGACACCCGAGAACCACCCCGACCACCGCTACCCCACCCCGAGGTAGGCGCGCTTGATCGCCGGATCGGCGAGCAGCTCCTTGCCGGTCCCGGTCTTGGTCACCGCGCCGGTCTCCAGGATGTAGGCCCGATCGGTCCGGGTGAGCGCCTGCTGCGCGTTCTGCTCGACCAGCAGGATGGTGGTGCCCTGCGCGTTGATCTCCGCGATGATCCGGAAGATCTGCTGGATCACCATGGGCGCCAATCCCATCGACGGCTCGTCCAGCATCAGCAGGCGCGGCCGCGACATGAGCGAGCGGCCGATGGCCAGCATCTGCTGCTCGCCGCCGGACATGGTCCCGCCGACCTGGGTGCGGCGCTCCTGCAGCCGGGGAAACAGCTCGAACACCCACTCCAGGCGCTCGGTATACGCGGCCTTCGTCTCGAATTTGCGTGCATAACAACCCATGTCGAGGTTCTCCTGCACGGTCATCCCGGGAAACACGCCGCGCCCCTCTGGCGCCTGCACCATCCCCATCTTCACCCGCTCGTGCGCCTTCACATGGGTGATGTCCCGGCCGTCGAAAACGATGCGGCCGTGGGTGAGCGGCAGCAGCCCGGACAATGCCCGCATGGTGGTGGACTTACCAGCCCCGTTCGCGCCGAGCAGGGTCACCAACTCGCCGCGGTCGACATGCAGCGAGACCCCGTGCAGCGCCTGGATGCGCCCGTAGCTCACCGCGACGTCGGTCACCTCCAGCAGCGGCCCCTCGGCGGTCGCGACCGAACCGGCCTGGCCGGCCTCGTCGGTCTTCCTATGCGATGGCATCGTCGGGCACCCCCAGGTAGGCAGCGATCACGGCCGGGTTCTCGCGGATCGCGGCGGGCAGGTCGTCGGCGATCTTCTTGCCGAACTCGAGGACCACGATGCGATCGGTCACACCCATCACCAGGCGCATGTCGTGCTCGATCAGCAGCACCGTGAAGCCGTCGTCCCTGATCTTGCGGATCAGGTCCATCAGGGCGGACTTCTCGCTCGGGTTGAAACCGGCGGCGGGCTCGTCGAGGCACAACAGCTTGGGCTCGGTGGCAAGCGCCCTGGCGATCTCCAGTCGCCGCTGGTCGCCGTACGAGAGGTTCTTCGCCTTTTCGACCGCGCGGGGCGCGATGCCGACGAACTCCAGCAGCGCCATCCCGCGGGCAACGGCGTCGCGTTCCTCGCGGCGATGACGGCGGGTCCGGAAGATCGCGCCTGGGACCGAGGTCCGGTGCCGGGCATCGGTGCCGACCACCACGTTCTCCAGCGCGGTCATCTCGCCGAAGAGCCGGATGTTCTGGAAGGTTCGGGCGATGCCGAGCCGCGTGATCTCGTTGCGCTTCGTCTTGGCCAGCGGCTCACCGTCGAACATCACCCGCCCGGCCGACGGCTTGTATACCCCGGTGATGGCGTTGAAACAGGTGGTCTTGCCCGCGCCGTTGGGCCCGATCAGGCCGAGGATCTCGCCGCGCCGGATCTCGAAGGACACGTCGTCGAGCGCGACGAGCCCGCCGAAACGCACGGTCAGGCCCTCGGTCTTCAGCAGCGCCTGACCCTCGGCGGTCTCGATCTCCCGCTGCGGGGCCACCGCCTCGGCGACCGCCTCGGGGTCGACGAGCGCCGGGTCGATGGCCGCGACGTCCACCACACCCGCGGTCGGCACATCCACCTCGGGCGCGAGGTTCGCAGCCATGTCCTCGTTGTCGAACATCGCGTCGCCCGCTCCAGGTCCCGCCGTCATCCGCCGACCTCCGTCGTTGCTCCGCTCGGCGCCGGACCAGTGCCCGGCGCGTCGCTGGGTCTACGTACAGCCTGGTAGATCTGCCTGCCGTAGGCCAGCAGTTTCTGCCGCGCCGGGAAGAGCCCCTGCGGGCGGAAGATCATCAGCACCACCAGCGCCAGGCCGAAGAACAGGTACTTGTAGTCGCCGAGCGACTGCCCGCCGATCTCGATCGACATCGCCCGGTTGGGCAGGTACACGATGATGAACGCGCCGACGATGACGCCGAGCTTGTTGCCCTGACCGCCGATGACCACCGCACACAGGAAGAGCATCGAGTTGATGACGTTGAACCCTGTCGGGTTGATGAACTGCACCTGCCCGGCGTAGAGCGCGCCGGACAGGCCGCCGATCGAGGCGCCGATCGTGAACGCCCATAGCTTGAACTTGAAGGTCGGCACGCCCATGATCTCGGCGGCGTCCTCGTCCTCCCGGATCGCGACCCAGGCACGGCCGACCCGGCTGCGCTCGAGGTTGCCGACCAGCAGCAGCGCGATGATCACCATCACCATCCCGACCCAGAACCACCACACACCGGAGTTCAGGTTGCCGCCGGTGTTGCCCGCCGAGAACACCCCGTACGGCTTGTCCTCGGTCTCGCCGAGGTGCGGGTACGCGATCTGGGAGAGCCCCTGACCGCCGTTGGTGACGTCGGTGAGGTTGTCGGCCAGCAGCCGGACGATCTCGCCGAAGCCGAGGGTCACGATGGCCAGGTAGTCGCCCCGAAGCCGCAGCGTCGGGGTGCCGAGTATCAGCCCGGTGAACGCGGTGATGGCCACCGCGATCGGCAGACAGGACAGCCACGCCCAGTCCTCCGAGAAGAATCCGCTCTCGGTCATCTTGTTCCACGGGCTGTTCGGGCTGGTGAGCAGCGCGACGGTGTACGCGCCGACGGCGTAGAAGCCGACGTAGCCGAGGTCGAGGAGGCCGGCCTGGCCGACGACCACGTTGAGGCCGATGGCGATGAGCGCGTACATCGCGAACTGGGCCATCACCCCGCCGAAGTCGGTGCCCGGCGTATCCAGGATCGGCGGCCGCCAGACCGGCAGGATCGCGATCAGGGCGATCACCGGGACCCCGAAGAGCCACTGCATCGGCCGGGCCAGGCCGTTCCACCAGCTCCGGATTGCGTCGCCGACACCGTGTTTGTCGGGCTGGGGACCCCGGAGCAGCTCGGTCGGGTCTGGCTGCGCCGCAGCCGGATTCTCGGTACTCATACCCGCGCCCTTCCCAGGCTCTCACCGAGGATCCCGGTGGGCCTGAACATCAGCACGACGACCAGCAGCACGAACGCGACCACGTCGCGCCACTCGGTGCCGAACAGCACCTGGCCGTAGTTCTCCATGACACCGAGCAGCAGGCCGCCGAGCAGGGCCCCGCGGAGGTTGCCGATTCCGCCGAGCACCGCCGCGGAGAACGCCTTGATCCCGAGGATGAAGCCGCCGTTGAAGATGATCCCGGACGGGATCTTCAGGGTGTACAGCAGCGCCGCGGCGCCCGCCAGGATGCCGCCGAGCAGGAAGGTCAGCATGATCACGCGCTCGCGTGAGATGCCCATCAGCGTCGCGGTGTCGGGGTCCTGGGCCACCGCCCGGATCCCCCGGCCGAACTTGGTCCGGTTGATGATCATGTCGGTGACCAGGGTGAGCAGCAACGCGGCCACGATGATCACGATGGTCACGTTGCTCACCGAGGCACCGAAGATGCTGAACACCTCGACCGGCTGGACCAGTTTGATGGGCTGCTGCGCATTGGTGCCGCCGAGCCCCGGCCAGATCTCGGGGAGCACGTAGTGCACGAATTCCTGCAGCACGAACGACATTCCGATCGCGGTGATGAGGAAGGTCAGTGGTTTCGCCCCGCGCTTGCGCAGCGGCCGATAGGCGACGCGTTCGAGCCCCACCGCGGCGCCACCCGAGACGGCCATTCCGAACAGCATGGCCAGACCGAGGAACACGACCGTCATGACGACGCCCTCGTTGTACGCGTTACCGCTCGGCGTGAAGCCGAGCAGCTCCAGCGCCACGTACTGACCGAACATGCCGAGCATGAAGACCTCGGAGTGCGCGAAGTTGATCAGCCGCAGCACGCCGTAGACCAGCGTGTAACCGATCGCCACCAGTGCGTAGATGGCGCCGTAGCTCAGTCCGTCGATGGTCAGTTGCCAGAAGCTCGTCGTGAGCCCCTCGATGTTGAAGTCGATATTGCCCGCGTAGAGGGTTGCCGAGGCGGCGAGGGAAGTCGCGATCATCGAAGTCACTTTCAAGGTCGGGAGGCGCTACCGCGCCCCGACGACGCAGCCGGGGCCTGCACTGGAGCAGGCACCCGGCTGCGAGATCCGTTCTGTCAGTTGACCTTGTAAATCTGGATCAGGGCGTTGGACAGCTCACCCTTGTCGTTCCACTGGTACTTCTTGCCGACGCCCTGCCCGTCATAGTTCTTGACGTACTCCAGCATTCCGGCGCGGTCCTTCACCCCGGAGTCGATGGCCTTGAGCATGATCGTGGTCAGGTCGTAGCCCTCGACCGAGTAGACGCCGGGCGCCTGGCCGTTGAGTGCCTCGTACTGATCTGCCAGCGCGGCAGGCGCCGGGACGCAGGGGCAGGTGAGGACCGCGCCGTTCGCGGATTCGCCTGCCTGCTTGACGAACTCGGGATCGTTGGTGCCGTCACCGGAGCTGAAGGTCGCGGTCACCCCGCCCTCGCGGAGCTGGGTCACGAACGGCGCCGCCTCGGCGTAGTAGCCCGAGTACCAGATCGCGTCGGGCGACTCGCCCTTGATTTGGGACACGGTCGCCGAGAAGTCCTTCTGACCGGTCTTGACGCTGGCCGAACAGGCGGGATCCGCTGCGGCGCCGAGGGTCTCGGTCACCACCCGGGCCAGGCCGACGCCGTAGTCGGAATCGTCCTGCACAACGCACACCTTCTTCGCGTCGAGCGTGCCGGTGAGGTACTTGGCGACGACCGAACCCTGACTGTTGTCGTTGCCGAGGCCCCGGAAGAAGGTGGTCCAGCCGTTCTCGGTCAGCGTGGGATTGGTGGCCGACGCGGTGAGGAAGGGCAGCCCGCTCTGGTTGAAGATCGGGCCGGTTGCCTTGGTCTCGCCGGAGAAGGCCGGTCCCAGCAAACCGACGATCGATGCGTTGCTCACGATGTTCGGCGCCACCTGGGTCGCCTTCTGCGGGTCACCCTCGGTGTCGAAGGTCTCCATCTCGACCTGGCAGTTCGGGTTGGCCTGGTTGTGCTTGTCGAGGGCGAGCTTGGCCCCGTAGAGGATGTTCTGTCCGAGCGCGGCGTTGGCGCCGGTCAGCGCTCCCGCCATCGCAAGCGAGACCCCCGAACAGGTGGCGTTGCCGCTGCCTGCGGGATCGGCCGCGTCGGTGACGTCGGCGCTCGCGACCTCGTTGCCCGCCGAATCGAGGAGCACCCCCGGCTGAATGCTGAGCGCGCTCGACTCCCCCGTTCCGCTGGTTTCCGACGATCCGCCGTCGGTCGTCTTGCTACTACAGCCCGCGACGGCTAGCGCTGCTGCGACTCCAACGATCAACGCGCCTCTCGCTGTACGACGGTGCACGTCCCACCTCCGAAATCTGTGCGCCCCGGACAATTCCGGAGGGGCCGTCCGCCAGCCCGGACAAAACATAACCGTGCGGCAATGCCCGTGCATCACATTGAAGTAGTTCGCCGCGCCGCCTCAATTGCGACGGGCTAACTATACGAGCGACCAAGAATGGCGTCACAATGAAGAACCCGCAGGTGACAGCGATACTTGCGGGACCGGGGTTATTTCGTCACCCAATGCCGAAAGGCCGCATCTTCGTCGCGAAACACTTCGTTAGCGCAATGGTTACATTGCGTGTCGCGGACTATTTCGAGTCGAGCGTCTCGATCACGATCTTGGCGACGGCCTTCATCGAGGTCCGCCCGTCCATTGCCGCCCGCTGGATCCAGTTGAACGCCTCGGGCTCGGTCAGCGACTGCGACCTCATCAACGCACCCTTGGCGCGCTCGATGAGCTTGCGCGACTCCAGCCGATCGGCCAGCGTCGCGACCTCCCGCTCGAGCGCGGAGATCTCGGCGAACCGGCTCGCGGCCAACTCCACGGCAGGCACCAGATCCGCCTTCGAGAACGGCTTGACCAGATAGGCCATGGCGCCTGCATCGCGGGCCCGCTCGACGAGCTCGCGCTGACTGAAGGCTGTCAGGATCACCACCGGCGCAATGCGCTTGGCCGCGATCTCCGAGGCCGCATCGATCCCGTCGCGCAGCGGCATCTTGACGTCCATGATCACCAGGTCCGGCTTGAGCGTCTCCGCCAGCTCGACCGCGCGCTGGCCGTCGCCCGCCTCGCCAACCACGTTGTAGCCCTCCTCGCGGAGCATCTCCACCAGGTCCATCCGGATGAGGGTCTCGTCCTCGGCGACCACCACTCGGCGGGCGACGGCGCCGTCACCCTGCGCGGCCGGAGCGTTCGTCATCACCAATCCCCCTCGGTCGTCAGCCTCGCCCGAGTCAGGCGCCGCACCGTTGAAGGGTACCGGTGCTTGACGCGTAGACACGATCTTCTACAGTGGACAACCGCCAGCCCTCGTATCCCAATTGGCAGAGGAAACGGATTCAAAACCCGTGCAGTGTGAGTTCGAGTCTCACCGAGGGCACCACGAAGATTCAGGCCGAACCCCCGTTTCGAGCTCCTGACGTCGACCCGCGTCCCACGTCATGGAACTCGTCCCGACGCACTGATGTCCATACCCACGACTGGACACCTGCGCGCATCCGTTCGACGACATGACAACCCTGACTCCGATGCGAAATATCCTGTCCGCCAGTTGTTTTCGCTCGAACCACCGGAATCACAACGCATCAACCCGAGCGCGATCTCGCGTGGGCGGCCATGGCTGCGCGCGGGCGCCCTGCGCACGCCCGTGCACGCACCAACTGACCCCTCGCAATAGGCCAACAGGAAGCGCACGATAAGTGGAGGACTCGGGCTCAGATGAGCGGACCGCGACCGCAACCGTGCTCCCTCGCGTGGCCGAGCCTGCTGCTCTAGGAGGACGTCATGAACACCATCACACTGCGTACGGCGACCGCTGCGGCCCTGATCGCCCCCGCACTCGCACTCGGGGCCGGGCCGGCCGGGGCCACGGCGTCAGAGCCTCCCACCGCTCCCCCTGCCGTCATCGAGACGACACCGGTGGCCCCCGACCTGATCACTCCTGTGGTACTCCTGCCCGGGCAGACGACGTGGCAAGGCGCCCTCGGCACCGTCCTCGCCTGCGCACCCTGGGGACTCATCCCGCTCATCGGGCCCAACGTCGCCTTCCCGATCTGCCTCGCCTGACGGCACCCGCCACGCGCCCCGCGTCCACCCCGCATCAGCGCCGGGTGCGGTCGCCCTCCGCGGCGATGAGACGGAAATCCGCACCGATACGGTTGCACCATGACGAACGCCGGCCTTGCCGACCGCGCCTGCCTCCCGATGAGCGACGGCGACCGCGTCCGCCTGTTGCTCGACATCGTCGAGCTGGCACAGACCCGCGTCGGTCCCGACGAGGTCAACGACCTCGCCGGACCCGCGCTGGCTGCGCACGGGGTCGCGCTCACGCAGGACATGGCACGGGGCTGGAACCTGGCCCTCGAGATCCTGACCCGCACCCTGGAGGCCCGACTTCCGCAGTGACGTCGCCCGCCGGGACGGTTCGGCGCGAACCCCTCGTGCGCGCCGAACCGTCCCGGCGTGCCGTCACCAGCGCGCGGCGGCGGCGAACACCCGGTTCGGGTCGAACCGGTCGCGGATCTCGGACAACCGTCGGCGCTCCTGCGGACCCCAGGCCGCCAGCACCCGGTCGGCTGGGGCACCCTCGGCTCCGCCCGCGAAGTTCATCAAGGCCGCTCCGGTCCCCCACGGCTCCATCGCGGCCAGCACCGAGTCCAACGCACCCGGGACGACGCCCGCGATGGGTGGCGCGAGCACGCCGACCGCGAACAGGCTGAACGCCGCGTCCCGGCCCGCCACCGCGTTCGGGACCTCGGCGCCGCGGGCCAGCGCCCCACCCATCGCCCGGATCTCCGCCAGCACCAACGGCAGGCGTCCAGTTGGCCCGACCGTGGCGAGGAACTCGTCGATCGCCTCGGCCGGCAGCCGGCGCAACAGCATCGACCGCTCCGCTCCCGGCATCGGGTCGGTGGGATCGGCGTGGATCGACCCCACATCCGCGTACATGATCTCGGTGACGGTATCGATGATCGGCTCGGCCAGAGCGCGCAGCGGTGCCAGCAGCTCCTCACCGTCCTCCGTCTCGCTGACGTGCGCATAACGCAGGTGCAGCACGGTGCGGCCGCGCAGGGCCTCGGGCAGGACGGGCAGCGGCGGGAAGTTCACCACCGCGACCGAGGAGCTCACCGACTCGGGAATCCGGTGCACCCAGTCCCGCCAGCCGTGCAGGACCCGCGGCGCGTCGAGGAAGTCGAAGAACATGCCGCCGGCATACACTGTCTGAATCGGGAAGAGCCGGAACGTGATCTGCGTGACGATCCCGAACGCCGCCCCGCCGCCGCGCAGTGCCCAGAACAGGTCCGGTTCGCTCGTCTCGCTGACGCGGCGCAGCTGGCCGTCGGCGGTCACCGCCTCGATCTCGATGACATGGTCGGCCGCGAAACCGTAGGTCCGGGCCACCGGGCCGATCCCGCCGCCGAGTGTGTAGCCGACGACCCCGACCTCCGTCGCGGACCCACACAGCGCTGCTAGCCCATGTGGCGACGCGGCGTCGAGCACCTGCTGCCACCGCACGCCCGCGCCGACGGTCGCGATCCCGGCGTGCGAGTCGATGACGATCGAGTCGAGGAGCCGGGTGTTGATCAGGATCGACCCGGGCCCGGCGGCCGCGGCGCCGTGCCCGGTGGCCTGGACCGCGACCGACAACCCGGCGGCGGCCGGATCCCGACGGCCGCCGCGACGTCCGCGGCGCTGGACGCGACCAGCACCGCCGCGGGACGGTGCGCGGTGGCGGTGTTGAACGACGCGACGGACAGGTCGAAGCCGCCGTCGCCCGGCGCGTGCACCGGGCCGGCCGTTGCGGCGCCAAGGCGCTCGGCCAGTGAGGGCAGGACGGGTGAGGATTCTTCGATGCTGGTGGACACGGGCATCCCTTCGCTCGATCGGAACTGTCCACCTCAGGACAGCCCACCGCTCTTACCGCGCTCTTACGGCCGGCTTGGCGCACTCTCCCCGACCAGGCTGGACAGCAGTGCGTTGATCTGGGCCCGGTCGAGGTCCGCTCCGCGCGCGGAGTGCAGTGCATAGTCCTGTGCGCTGAGCGCATCGCGCACCGCAGCCGCCTCCCGGGGACCGTCGATCGGGTCCATCCCCTCGGGCAGGAACCCGATCCGGCCGCCCAGTGACTGCACCGCCCCCGCGAGCACGGCGGCCTCCACGGGGTGCCCGGCGCCAGCCAGGACCGCGGCGGTGGTGCATCAACACCAGCCAGGACGTCACGTCACCGTCCACCTCGAGGACCGACTGCATGTCCCGAGCGGCCGACATCGCGGCATCCACGTCACCCGCGTCCATCGCCGACTTCATCAGGGCCCACGTCGAGGAGCCGACCGACCACCTGTTGCCGATGCGCTCGGCGATGGCGATCGCCGTCACCAGCTCCCCGCGCGCCTCGAGGGGGCGGCCGTGGTTGCGCAACAACATCCCCAACACCATCCGGGCGTCCGCCTCGGCGAAGCCGGACCCGAGAGCGCGTGCGGTCGCGGCACTGTCGCGGACGAGGTCGAGCCCCGCGTCATGGTCACCGTCCATCGACAGGAAGTAGCCGCACCATGCGCTCAATCGGGCCGCCTCCGCGCGGTCACCGGCCGCCGCCCACGCGGCGGCGGACTCCCGCGCGGCGTCGGACGCGGCCGGCCTGTTCCCGGTGAGATAGGTCAACGATGCGACGCCTGCCGTCGCGCGCGCGAACTGTCGCCGTTCGGGGGCGAGGTGGTCCGCCACGACCGCGTCGAGCGCCGCATGCAGGAAGCCGAGCCCCTCCCCGATGCGACCCATCCGGTACCAGAACCAGTACAGGCCACCGGCCAGCCCGAGGGCGCAATGCGCCTCACCCGCGGCGAGCGCGGACACCAGCGCCGCGCGGTGCTCGGCCTGGTCCGCGGAGAGCTCCCCCATCACCTCCGCCGAATTCGGGCCGTAGAGCGCGGACTGGCGGGCGGCGACCCGGGCCAGCACGTGCGTCCGGTGCCTCCCCTCGGTCCACCGACGCTCCGCCGGATCGGACTGCTGCCACGCGAAGTGCTTGATTGTCCGCAGCATCCGATAGCGCCGGGGCGCGGTGCCCGGCAGGACGGTGAGCAGCGATCGGCGCACGAGGGCGGTCAGCGGCTGCACCAGAGGCGACCGCAGACGGAGCCCCGGTCACGGCCGCGGCTCCGTCGATGTCGAAGCTGCCCGCGAACACCGCCACCTGCCTGAGCACCACCGCCTGCTCGTCGTCGAGCAGCCGGTAGCTCCAGTCGATGGTGTCCGCGAGCCTGCGCTGTCGGGGTGGGGCGCTTCGAGACCCACCCCGCAGGAGGGTGAAGCGATCCTCCAACCCGTCGGCGATCTGCTGCTCGGAGAGCACCCGCAGCTGTGCGGTCGCGAGTTCGATGCCGAGCGGGATGCCGTCGAGTTCGGCGCAGATCGTGCGCACCGACGCGACATTGGCCTCGCCGAGGGCCACCCGGGCACCACGCCGCCTGCGAGAGCCGCGAACAGATCCCGCGCCTCGTCCGGCGCGAGCGGCGGGACCTCGTGCAGCGCTTCGCCGTCCACCTCGCGGGGTTCGCGGCTGGTGGCGAGCAACTGCACCCCCGGGCACAGATCGGCGAGCGTGACGGCCAGTGCCGCGGCGTCCGCGACGACGTGCTCACAGTTGTCGAGGATCATCAGCATCGTTCGCCCTGCCAGCACTCCGGCGAGATGCTCCGCGCCGCCGACCCCCGGCAGTCCGAGCGCCGATGCCACCGCAGGCACCATCAGCGCGCCGTCGGTGAGTGCGCCGAGATCCACCATCCACGGGCCGTCCGCGGCACGTCTGCGCCGCGCGACCTCGATCGCGAGTCGGGTCTTGCCCACCCCACCCGGTCCGACGAGGGTGACCAGGGGGTGTTCACCCAGCGCCGTGGCCACCGATTCGATGTCGGCCGCCCGGCCCACCAGCAGGCTCCGCGGAGAAGGCAGGTTCGGCGCCCGCGGCGGGTCGGGTTGGGCCGGGCGCGGCGCCGCCTGACCGTGCAACGCGGCGTCCTGCGCCAACACGGCCGCCTCGAGCCGTCGCAGGGCCACTCCGGGATCGATGCCGAGTTCGTCGTCCAGGATCGCCCTGATCCGGCGCAGCGCGCCCAGCGCGTCGGACTGTCGACCACCGCGGTACAGCGCGAGAACCAGGATCTCCCAGATCCGCTCGTCCAGGGGATGTTCGGCGGCCAAGGCCTCCGCCTCCGCCGCCACCTCGGCGAATCGCTCCCGGCGCAGGCCCACCTCGAGCAACGACCTGCGGGTCTCGAGATGCATCGCGGTCAGCCGGGCGATCTCGGGCGTCGTGAACTCGGAACCGGCGATGTCGGCGTACGGCGAGCCCCGCCACAGCGACAGTGCCTCCAGGTAGGCGGCCGCCGCCGCGTCCGCGGAGGTCTCCGCGACCTCGGCGCCGGTCCGGACCAACTCCTCGAACCGCGCGACGTCGACGCTTCCGCGCGCGGCGGACAGCGGGTACCGGCTGCCATCGCGCACCAGCACCCCGTCCTCGCGCCTGGCCCTGTCCGGACTGAGCAGGTCGCGCAGTTTGGAGATCGCGACGTGCAACGAACTGAGCTTGGGCTGATCCAGGTCGTGCCACACCTGGGCCAGCAGACGGTCGGCGGACACGGAGTGCGGGTAGGCGAGGACGAGCGCCGCGAGCAGCGCGCGCTGACGGGCACCAGCGAGGTCATCGGGCGTCCGTCGCGGAGCGCGGCGACGGGCCCGAGCACCCGTAGTTCCAGGCTTTCCGGCATGGCCCGCCCCCTCCTCAGCGCCGCCGATTCCCCTGAGCGCCAGAGGTTACCGGACTCGCCTGCCCGCCCGGGCCGCCTCAGCCCCTCGGCACGACCCGCGAGAGCACCCCGGGCAGCGGGTGCCAGTCCGCGGTCACCACGCTCGCGTTGCCTGCCGCGAGTTCGTCAACGCGGGCCCGCGCCGCCTCCTCCGACGGGCTGGTGCCGTCGATCGCGGGGGCGACCTGGTGCGCGTCGGTCATCACCAGCAGGTAGCCGCGATCGCGATACCAGGCGGTGTCGATGCCACCGTTCACGAACGCGGCGGCGTCCCCGTCGAAGATCACGAACCACGGCCGGACCGTGGCGTCCGGATACCGGGTCTGGCGGGGGTCGCCCGCCTCCGCGCGATGCACGGCGGGGAAGGCGACGGCCTCGTCCAGCGCGCCCGCCGCGGCCAGATCCCGGAGGTGGGTGGCGTATTCGACGTCCGTCCACAGCGGATCGGCCGGATTCTTCTCCTCCACTGTTCCCGGGATCAGCTCGACGATGAACTTGCCCGCCAGCTCGCCCCGCCCTGGCCAGCCGTCGGCGCGCACGGCCTCGTCGAGGGTGACGGACGCGCCGCCGGTCAGGTCGGACGGCCGGAACAGCGCGGAGCCGAGCCGCTCGTCCAGGAGGGCGTCGAACTCGCGCGGGCCGAGCCCACCGGGGGCGTTGAAGCCGTCCTTCATCTCGATCTTGATCATCACCGGCCGATGACCGGGGTTCGCGTCGTGCCAGACCCGGAGATCGGCGAGGCACCCGGCGAGATCCTGATCCCGGGACAGGCCCCGCAACTGCTCCGGCGCGGGCGCGTTCGCGCAGTTGTTGACGTTCGCCAGCGGATTCTCGTGCGAGACCCGCCAATCACTCATGCCGCCACCCTTGGCGACCACGTCGAAGCTGTTGGTCCAGACATCGAGTTCGATCAGGCCCGCTCCCGAGTCCAACGCGTCCGCGAGGTGCTCGTACGTCTGCTGCTCGTAGGCGTTGTGCACGCCGACCGCGGTGGTCGCCGAGTACGGCGATCCGGATGCGGCCGCCGGATCCGCCTGGGCGGGCACGGCACTGACCAGCAGGACCGCGGCGGTGGCGGCGAGGGCGGCGATGCCTGCCTGTCGAGAAGGATTCACTTGGTGCTGCCTTTACGATGAACGGAGGGTGAACACCCGGCAGCGTACGGGCACCGAGCGCCCCCTGGTTCCGTTCTAGCCGAGCTGGATATCTCCCGAACGAAGGGCACCGACCTTGTCGAACACCGAGATTCAGCTCACCCGGCACGTGGCGGCGACGCCGGCGAAGGTCTGGGCGGTGCTCACCGACCTCGACGCGGCCGCGACGACGCTCACCGGGGTGATCAGCACGGAGCGGGTCGCCGGCGAGGGCTACGCCGTCGGCACCCGCTGGCGTGAGACCCGCAAGATGCTGGGCAAGGAAGCCACCGAGGAGATGTGGGTCGCCGAGGTGGACCCGGAGCGCCGGACCGTGGTGAAGGCGAACTCCCGCGGCGCCGACTACACGACCTCCTTCGCCCTCGCCCCGAGCGGCGACGGCACCGACCTCTCGATGACCTTCAACGCCGACCCCGGGAAATCCACCTTCCTGGCGAAGCTGCTGATGAAGTCCTTCGGCGGGCTCGGCGCGAAGGCCACCGCGAAGATGATGACGCAGGATCTGCGGGACATAGCGGCCGCCGCCGAGGCGGCCTGACTCCGGTTCGCCGGGTCAGGCCCCGATAGAGCCCTTGAGCATCGGCAGCATCGCCCACAGCTGGTCCTGCCAGTACGGCCACGCGTGGGTTCCCGTCGCCGGGAAGTCGAAGTGGGCGGAATCGATGCCCATGGTCATCAACCGCACCTGGAATGCCCTGGTCTGGGCCAGCGAGAGCGCCTCGAGTCCCATCCCCGTCGCGGTGTTGACGTAGTCGATCGGATAGACCGGACGGTTGTGCACGCCCGGCAGACCGCTGGCGGCCGAGATCCACATCGGTAGCCCGCGCAGGCCCTCGGCCTGGACGAACGGGTCGTGCCGCAACCAGGCCGGGTCCCAGGGCGGGCCCCACATGCAGTCCGAGTTGTACAGGCCCGCGTCGAGCATCGCGATGCGGATCGCCTCCCGCATCCCGGGTGCCGACAGGTTGAGGTAGCCCGACATCGCGCCGGCGAAGGTGAACTGGTTGCGGTGGTGGGCCGCCAGGATCAGGGCCGCATTGCCGCCCATCG
Organism: Rhodococcus sp. PvR099; assembly: GCF_017833315.1. Lineage (NCBI taxonomy): Bacteria > Bacillati > Actinomycetota > Actinomycetes > Mycobacteriales > Nocardiaceae > Rhodococcus > Rhodococcus sp. PvR099. The sequence continues at coordinate 1,383,169 of NZ_JAFIBV010000001.1, forward strand.
ACAACCCGACGACGGCGTTGCTGGTCCGGCTGATGCCGTACCTGGCCGCCAGGTGGTCGGGCAGGTTCTGGGTGAGGAACGACTCCCACATGTACTTGTACGGCTGGTTGGTGAAGTTGTTCGGGGCGTACCAATCCGCGTAGAAGCTGGACTCGCCGCCGACCGGTTCGATCACGTTGACGCCGTGATCCGACAGCCAGGCGGCGTTGGTCTCGTGTTCCCAGCCGCTCACGTCGTTGGTCGCCCGGATCCCGTCGAGAAGGTAGACGGCCTTGTTGCTGCCGTTGTTCGCCAGCCACATCCGGACCTTGATATGCCCGACCCCTCCCGGCGCAGGCACCCAGTCCTCGTGGAACCGGTCGTACGGATTGGCCGAGGCGGGCGCGGCGGCGCCGAGCGCCAGTCCGAGCGGTAGCACCAGTGCCGCGATCAGCAGCAGCACCGCGGTCCGCGCTCCGTCTTGGACACCCCTCGTAGATCCGCGCATCGCCATCGACCTCCGTCGTGACATGAGTCACAGTGGCACCACGCTATTCCCCTCGACTGCACCCGAGTCGCCTCCTCCGCGCAATCGTTACCTGCACGTGGCCCGAAACGACACCGTTCCGCGACCCTGAAACGCCCCGGTGTCCTGGCGAGACCGGCCCAAGATTTACCATCAAACCAACCGATAGGTTTGTCCGGTTTGGATACATTGACCGGCGAATGTGGCACGGCCACAAAGATCCTTGGGGAGGGGCGGCATCATGCGGGGAACGTGGTCGATTCGGGGACGCCGGAGGGCGGTCGGTCATGCCTAGGCCGGGCCCGGTCCGGCCCCTTGTCGGGGTGAAGATGGACGCCGTGCGGATCGAAGAGTACGACGCACAGGCCCAGCAGGAGGGGCTGCTGATGAAGTCAGGCAAGCCCAACCGATCGGAACTGATCCGGATCAAGCTGGCGTTCGCCGACGAGCACATGCCGAACGGCTGGCGCCCGGCTTGACCGCCCGTCCTACACCCGCACCGGCACCGGGGACAGGTCCCAGGGTCCGTCGCCCGCGAGCTGTAGCTGCTGCGCGTGGTGCTGGTCGACAGTGCTGCGGTGGCTGACGCTCACCAGGATGGTGTCGGGCACCTCCGTGCGGATCAGGCTGTACAGCGAATACTCGAGTCCCTCGTCGACCGCGGAGGTGGCCTCGTCCAGGAACACCAGCTCCGGCCGGATCAGCAGGATGCGGGCGAACGCGATCCGCTGCTGCTCTCCCGGCGAGAGGATCTTCGCCCAGTCCGCCTGCTCGTCGAGCCGATCGACCAGGTTCGCGAGCTGCACCTTCCGCAGGGCCTCCCGGATCGACTCGTCGTCGAGTTCGTCCGGCGTGCCCGGATAGGCGGCTGCGGTCCGTAGGTCACCGAGCGGCAGGTACGGCATCTGGGACAGGAACAGCGTCTTGGTTCCGGCGGGCCGCCTGACCTGCCCCTCGGTGAAGGGCCACATCTCGGCGAGGCTGCGCAGCAGGGTGGTCTTGCCACTGCCCGAGCGCCCCTTGACCACGAGGGTGTCGCCCGGCTCCATCGACAGGTCCAGGTCCGCGATCAGCGAGAACCCGTCCGGCCTGCGCACCTGCACCCGCTCGACCCGGAGCGCGCCCTCGAGCTCCGAGACCGCGATCGCGGGCAGTTCCCGCGAGTCCGAGTTGGCGTCCATCAGACCGTTGAGACGGATCAGGCTGGCCCGGTACCCGGCGAAGACGTCATAGGACTCGCGGAAGAACGAGAGCGAGTCGTGCACCTGCCTGAAGGCGGTCGCGGACTGCGTCATGTCGCCGAGCGTGATCGTTCCGTTGAAGAACCGCGGCGCCTGGATGATGAACGCGAACACCTCGGCGATCTGGTTGACCACCAGGTTCCAGCCGTTGAACTTCAAGGTACGGAAGACGATTCGCCAGTAGTTGCGGATGACGGCGGCGAAGCGGAAGAGCAGCCCGTGCCGCTCGACGCCCTCACCTCGGTAGAAGGCGACGTTCTCGGCGCTGTCGCGGACCCGGACCAGCGCGTAGCGGAAGTTCGCGGTGAGCCGCTCGTTCCAGAAGTTCAGCTGGATCAGCGGCCGGCCGATCCAGAACGCGACGATGGTCGAGAGCAGCACGTACCCGAACACGAGAAAGACCATGGCGCGGGGGATCTCGGTGCCGAACACCGTCATCGGCCCGGACAGGTCCCAGAGGATGGTCGTGAACGACACCAGGGAGACGATCGCGCCGACCGCGCCCATGGACAGCGAGCGCGAGATGGTGACGAAATCGGTGATGTCGGCCTGGATCCGCTGATCGGGGTTGTCGATGGTCTCGTCGACGAACCGGTCGCGATAGAACGCGCGCCCTTCCAGCCAGTCGGTGGTCACGTGCTCGGTCAACCACACCCGCCAGCGGATGTCGAAGGCCTGGCCGATGTAGTAGATCAGCAGTGAACGGGCAACGTGGATGGTGGCCAGCACCCCGAAGATCCACAGGCTCCGCCAGAACGTCGCCTTCGCCGCGTCCAAGGCCCCGACATCGCCCTGAGCGAAGGACTGCGCGGCCATCTGCAGAGCGGTGTACATCTCGTTGCCCTGGTATGAGAACAGCACCGTCATGCGGACCGCGAAGACCGTCATGAACAGCACCACTGCCAGCAGTGCGTACACCGGCGCGCTCTCGCGGCCCTTGAAGTAGTCGCCGCTGATCCGCCAGAACTGCCTGCCCCACCTGGTGGTCCGGAAGAGCACGTAGGCGATCAGGACGAAGCACACCGCCGCAATGGCAAATGCCCGGAATGTCCATATCAGGCTGGTGACGACCTCGTGGTCCCAGTCGAGCCCGCCGTCTTCCGACATACGCCACCCCATTCGCGCGTTCACGGCCCGAGCGACCAGACGCCCGCGCCGTAGAGATGGCGAAGTCTAACCCCGATGACACCCGCGCAGCGCGACCAACGGCACCGTCGTGCCGTTCCTGCACGGCGTCAACGAGTTTCGCCCGCAGTAGCGAGGGGACGCGCGACTACTTCCGGCTCGGGAAGTGCCGGATCAGGCCCTCCTGCACAACGGTCGCGAGCAGCTGCCCCTCGAGCGAGAAGAACCGGCCGGTCGCCAACCCGCGGGAGCCGGCCGCCACAGGCGACTCGGTCGCGTACAGCACCCACTCGTCGAACCGGAACGGTCGGTGGAACCAGATCGAGTGGTTCACGGTGGCCGCGACGATCCGGTCCAGGCCCCAGGACAGCCCGTGGGTGGTGATGATCGAGTCGAGCACCGTGGTGTCCGACGAGTAGCCCATCGTCGCGACGTGCAGCAGCGGGTCGTCGGGCAGCTCGCCGTCCGCCTTCATCCAGACCCGGTTGTGGTTGAGCTTCTCCCCTGTGCCCTTGAGGATCCAGCTAGGGTCGTTCGCGTAGCGCATGTCGATCGGCTTGAGGGCGTTGACGAACATCTGCAGCCGGTCCTCGTACCCGACGAAGTGATCGCCGAGCGGCGGCAGGGTGTCCGGGTACGGCACGTCCGGGACCTCGACCGCGTGCTCGAGACCCTTGCCCCAGTCCTGGAAGGCCACGAGCATCACGAACAGCTCCTGATCGTCCTGGTAGGCGACGACCTGGCGGTTCGCGAAGGCCCTGCCATCGCGGTGGCGCTGCACCCGGTACTCGATCGGCCGCTTCACATCGCCGCCCCGGATGAAATGGGCGTTGATTGCGTGCACCGGCCGGTCACCGGAGACCGTACGCCCGGCCGCGATGATCGCCTGGGACACCAGCTGGCCGCCGAACGTCCGGCTGCCGAGCTGGGCCTGGGGCGGGTGCTGCCCGAGGAACACGTCCTCGTCGAGCTGCTCGAGGTCGAGCACGCTGAGAAGGGTGTCGAGATCCCCCGCCCGAACAGGGCGGGGCTGTGCCCCCAGGTCAGTCACCTAGTGGTCCTCTTCTCCGATGCGGTGCACGTGAATCAGGTTGGTCGAGCCGACGGTGCCCGGGGGCGAACCGGCCACGATCACGACGAGGTCGCCCTTGTTGTACCGGCCGAGGGACAGTAGCGCGGTGTCGACCTGCCCGATCATCTGGTCCGTCGTCGAGACCGGCGACACCAGGAAGGTCTCGGTGCCCCAGGTCAGGGTCAGCTGGCTGCGCACCTCCGGCAACGGGGTGAACGCGAGCAGCGGCAGGTGCGTGTGCAGCCGGGCCAGCCTGCGGACCGTGTCGCCTGACTGGGTGAACGCGACCAGCGCCTTGGCATCGAGGCGCTCGCCGATGTCGCGTGCCGCGTAGGAGATCACGCCGCGCTTGGTCCGCGGGACGTGGGTCAGCGGGGGCACCCGGGTGGACTCGGCCTCGACCGCTTCCACGATCCGGGCCATCGTCTGCACGGTCTCCATCGGGAACTTGCCGACCGAGGTCTCGCCGGACAGCATCACCGCGTCGGCGCCGTCGAGGACGGCGTTCGCGACGTCCGAGGCCTCGGCGCGGGTCGGCCGGGAGTTCTCGATCATCGACTCGAGCATCTGCGTCGCGACGATCACGGGCTTGGCGTTCTCCCGCGCGATCTGGATGGCGCGCTTCTGCACCAGCGGCACCTGCTCGAGGGGCAGCTCGACGCCGAGGTCGCCGCGGGCCACCATCACCGCGTCGAAGGCCAGCACCACGGCCTCGAGGTTCTCGATCGCCTCGGGCTTCTCCAGCTTCGCGATCACCGGGACGCGGCGATCGAGGCGGTCCATGACCGCGTGCACGAGCTCGATGTCCGCGGGCGACCGCACGAAGGACAGTGCGATGAAGTCCACGCCGAGCCGCAGCGCGAACTCGAGGTCCTCGATGTCCTTCTCGGACATGGCAGGCACCGAGACATCCATGCCGGGCAGCGAGACGCCCTTGTTGTTGCTGACCGGACCGCCCTCGGTCACCTCGCAGACGACGTCGTTGCCGTCGACGGCGGTGACCGTCAGTCCGACCTTGCCGTCGTCGACCAGCAGCCGATCGCCGGGCTTGGCGTCCTTGGCCAGCTCGCGGTAGGTGGTGGAGACGCGGTCGTGGGTGCCGTCGCAGTCCTCGACGGTGATCCGCACCTCCTCGCCGTTCTCCCACACGGTGCTGCCGGTGGCGAAGCGGCCGAGCCGGATCTTGGGGCCCTGGAGGTCGGCGAGGATGCCGACGGCCTTGCCGGTCACGTCCGAGGCCTCGCGGACCCGGCGATAGTTCTCCTCGTGGTCGGCGTGTTCGCCGTGACTGAAGTTCAACCGGGCCACGTCCATGCCGCTCTCGACGAGCTCACGAATGCGATCCCCGGTCGCGGTTGCGGGGCCGAGCGTGCACACAATTTTCGTCCGTCGGGTCACGCGTCGAGCCTAGTCGGTGCCCTCACTCATCTCCATCGCAGGCGGTGAATTGTGCATACATACAAACAATTAGACCCTTTGCGTTTGCCTGCGATTCACACGACGGCGAGCGGCAGCGCCGTCGGGTGCACGGGCGACGGCAGGTCCGAGTGCCCGGTGAGGTACACGTCGACACCGCGCGCCGCTGACCGGCCCTCGGCGATCGCCCACACCACCAACGAGGCCCCGCGGTGCGCGTCGCCGCAGACGAAGACGCCCGGCGCCGTGGTCTGCCAGTCCGGGCCGCACGACAGCACGCCGCGCCTGGTCAGCGACAGCCCGAGATCGTCGAGCATCCGGCTGTACTCGACGCCCTCGAATCCGATCGCGAACAGCGCCATCTCACAGGGCAGTTCGACCTCCTCGCCGACGGGCCGGACGTGCCTGCGCCCCTCCTCGTCCCGGCTGACCTTCACCTCCGCCAGCACCATCGACCGCACGTTGCCCTGCTCGTCGCCGAGGAAGCGCTGCACCGCCACCTCGTAGCGCCGGACGCCGCCCTCGGCGTGCGCCGGCGAGGTGCGCAGCACCATCGGCCAGGACGGCCACGGGGAACGCTCGTCGTCGCGCTCGGTTGGCAGCTCCGGGTTGTAGTCGAGCTGCGTCACCGACGCCGCGCCCTGACGGTGCGCGGTCCCGAGACAGTCGGCCCCGGTGTCGCCGCCCCCGATGATCACCACGTGCTTCCCCTTCGCGGTGACGGGGCTCGCGCCGTCGCCCTCGCATTCCCGGTTCGACGGCACCAGGTGGTCCATCGCCAGGTGGATGCCCTTGAGTTCGCGGCCCTCCACGATCGTGTTGTCCCGCGCCCGCAGCGCACCGACGGCCAGCACCACGGCGTCGAACCGGGCGCGCAGTTGTTCGACGGTCAGATCGACGCCCACCTCGCAGTCGGTGACGAAATGGGTTCCCTCCGATCGCATCTGGGACAGGCGCCGCTCCAGAATCGACTTGTCCATCTTGAACGCGGGGATGCCGTACCGCAGCAGTCCGCCGAGGCGGTCGTCGCGCTCGAACACCGTCACGTCGTGCCCTGCCCGGGTGAGCTGCTGCGCCGCGGCCAGGCCACCGGGTCCCGAGCCGACCACCGCGACCTTCTTGCCCGTGCTGATCACCGGGTGCTGGGGCACGACGATGCCGCCCTCCCACGCCGCGTCCGCGATGGCCTGCTCGATCCGCTTGATCGTCACCGAGCCGCCGGTGTCGTTCTCGGCGATCGACAGCACACACGCCGCCTCGCAAGGCGCCGGACAGACCCGCCCCGTGAACTCCGGAAAGTTGTTCGTGGCGTGCAGCCGTTCGCTGGCCGCACCCCACCGGTCCCGGCGTACCAGGTCGTTCCAGTCGGGGATCAGGTTGCCCAGCGGGCATCCCGCGGAACCGGAGTGGCAGAACGGAACCCCGCAGTCCATGCACCGGGTCGCCTGCTCGGCCACCTCCCTGGCCCGCTCGGCGGCGGGCTGCTCCGCATAGACCTCGTCCCAGTCGCCGATGCGCTCGGTGACCGGGCGCTTGGGCGCGTCCTTCTTGACCACCTTCATGAAGCCCTGGGGATCAGCCACGAGCCGCCTCCATGATCGCCGTGTCCACGTCCCGGCCCTCGGCGCGCGCGAGCCGGGTCGCGTCGAGCACCCGCTGGTAGTCGACCGGCAGCACCTTGGTGAACAACGCGCTTCGGCGCGGCCAGTCCGCCAGCACCGAGGCCGCCAACGGCGACCCGGTCCAGTGCCGGTGCTGCGCGACCGCCTCGGACAGCCACGCGAGGTCGTCTGCATCGAGCGGCTGCAGCGTCACCATCGCCCGGTTCACCATCTCCGGATCCAGATCCAGCACGTACGCGATGCCGCCCGACATGCCCGCCGCGAGGTTGCGCCCGGTGCGCCCGAGCACCACGACGCGCCCGCCGGTCATGTACTCGCAGGCGTGATCCCCGACCCCCTCGACGACCGCGGTGGCGCCGGAGTTGCGCACCGAGAACCGCTCACCCACCAGTCCACGCAGGTAGACCTCGCCGGACGTGGCGCCGTAGAGGATCGTGTTTCCCGCGATCACCTGGGCCTGCGCCACGAACGTCGCGTCCGGGGACGGCCGCACCACGATCCGGCCACCCGAGAGCCCCTTGCCGACATAGTCGTTTGCGTCGCCGATCATGTCGATCGTCACCCCTGGCGGCAGGAAGGCGCCAAGCGACTGGCCCGCCGAGCCGGTCAGCTCCAACCGGATGGTGTCGTCCGGCAAACCCTCCGCGCCGTAGCGGCGGGTCACCTCCGACCCCAGCAGGGTGCCGACCGTGCGGTTGACGTTGCGTACGGGCAGCTCCAGCCGGACGGGGTGCGCGTCCTCCAGCGCGCCCTCGGCGAGCTGGATCAGGGTGCGGTCCAGCGCCAGCTCCAGCCCGTGGTCCTGATCGCGCTGCCTGCGGCGCTGGGTCATCGGTGTGCCGTCGCGGTCGGTCGGGATCTCGAAGATCGCCGACAGGTCGAGCCCACGGCTCTTCCAGTGCGCGATGCCCTCCGCGGTCTCGAGCACGTCGGCCCGGCCCACCGCCTCGTCGACACTGCGGAACCCGAGCTGCGCCAGGTACTCCCGGACGTCCTGGGCGATGAACCGGAAGAACTCCTCGACGAACTCCGGCTTGCCGTTGTACCGCTTGCGTAGCTCCGGGTTCTGGGTGGCCACCCCGACCGGACAGGTGTCGAGGTGGCAGACCCGCATCATGATGCAGCCGGCCACGATCAGTGGCGCCGTGGAGAACCCGAACTCCTCCGCGCCGAGCAGTGCCGCCACCATGACATCGCGGGCGGTACGCATGCCACCGTCACACTGGACGGTGATCCGGTCCCGAAGGCCGTTGAGCACCAACGTCTGCTGCGCGTCGGCGAGCCCGATCTCCCATGGCGCGCCCGCGTGCTTGAGGGAGGTGAGTGGGGACGCCCCGGTGCCGCCGTCGTGGCCGGAGATGAGCACCACGTCGGCGTGTGCCTTCGACACCCCGGCCGCGACCGTGCCGACGCCGACCGAGCTGACCAGCTTCACGTTCACGCGGGCCTGCTCGTTGGCGTTCTTCAGATCGTGGATCAGCTGGGCGAGATCCTCGATCGAATAGATGTCGTGGTGCGGCGGCGGGGAGATCAGTCCGACGCCGGGCGTCGAGTGCCTGGTCTTGGCCACCCACGGGTACACCTTGTAGGCGGGCAACTGCCCGCCCTCCCCCGGCTTCGCGCCCTGCGCCATCTTGATCTGGATGTCGGTGCCGTTCACCAGGTAGTCGCTGGTGACGCCGAACCGGCCGCTGGCGACCTGCTTGACCGCGCTGCGCCTGCGCGGATCGTAGAGCCGGTCGGTGTCCTCGCCGCCCTCCCCCGAATTCGACCGCCCGCCCAGGTTGTTCATCGCGATCGCCATCGTCTCGTGCGCCTCGGCCGAGATCGAGCCGTAGCTCATCGCGCCGGTGTTGAAGCGCGTGACGATGGACTCCACCGACTCCACCTCGTCGAGCGGTACGGGCTCGCGCAGCCCCTCACGGAACCGGAACAGCCCGCGCAGCGCGCCGCCGGCCGCGGCCAGCCGATTGACCTCCTCGCTGTACCGGGCGAACACCTCGTGCTGGCCCGATCGGGTCGCGTGCTGGAGCAGGAACACCGTCTCGGGGGTGAACAGGTGCAGCTCGCCCTCCCTCCGGAACTGGTATTCGCCGCCCACCTCCAGGCGGCGGTGCGCCCGATCGGTCGGGTTGTCGGGGTACGCGATCCGCTGCCGGATCCGGACCTCCTCGGCGAGCACGTCGAGGCCCACGCCGCCGAGTTTGCTGACGGTGCCGGTGAAGTACTCGTCGACCAGTTCGCGGTCGAGTCCGATGGCCTCGAAAACCTGTGCCGCCGTGTAGGACCCGACGGTCGAGATGCCCATCTTGGACATCACCTTCAGCACGCCCTTGCCCAGCCCGGTCAGGTAGTTGCGGACCGCGATCTGCGGCTCGACGCCGACCAGCTCGCCCTCACTGACCAGGTCCTCGATGGACTCCATCGCCAGGTACGGGTTGACCGCGGCGGCGCCGAAACCGATCAGCAGCGCCAGGTGGTGCACCTCGCGCGCGTCGCCGGTCTCGACGACCAGCGCCACCTTGGTGCGCTCCTTCGTCCGCACCAGGTGGTGGTGCACGGCGGAGACCGCGAGCAGCGACGGGATCGGCGCGCGGGCATGGTCCGAGTCGCGGTCGGAGATGATCAGCGTCCGGTACCCCGCCGCTATCGCCTTGCTCGCCGCCGACCGCAACTCCTCGATCGCCTCGGCCATGCCCGTGCCGCCGCGCTCGACGTCGTAGAGCGCGCGCAGCACCGTGGCGGCCAGGCCCTGGTTGTCGCCGTCGTCGTTGATGTGGATGATCTTGCCGAGCTCGTCGTTGTCGAGGACCGGCCAGGGCAGCACGATCTGCCTGCACGAGGCCGCGGTCGGTTCGAGCAGGTTCTGTTCCGGTCCCATCACCCGCGAGAGGGACGTGACGACCTCCTCCCGGATCGCGTCCAGCGGCGGGTTGGTCACCTGTGCGAACAGTTCGATGAAGTAGTCGTAGAGCAACCGCGAACGCTGCGACATGACCGCCACCGGGGTGTCGGTGCCCATCGAGCCCAGCGGCTCACCCGGCGCGGAGGCCATGGGGGCGAGCAGGATCCGGAGGTCCTCCTCCGTGTATCCGAAGACAACCTGCCGCAGCACCACCGACTCGTGCGGATGCTGCATGTGCGCGCGTTCGGGCAGCTCCCTGAGCTCGAGCAGCCCGCTGTGCAGCCACTCCGAGTACGGACGCTCCCTGGCCAGCCGCAGCTTGGCCTCCGCGTCCGGCACGATCCGACCGACCGCGGTGTCGACGAGGAACATCTGGCCGGGTTCGAGCCTGCCCTTGGCCACCACCTCGGACGGCGGCACGTCGAGGACGCCGCTCTCGCTGGCGAGGATCACCCGCCCGTCCGCCGTCTGCCACCACCGGCCGGGACGCAGGCCGTTGCGGTCGAGCACCGCCCCGACCTCGGTGCCGTCGGTGAAGGTCACACAGGCGGGGCCGTCCCACGGCTCCATCAGCGAGGCGTGGAAGCGGTAGAAGTCGCGCCGCTCGGCCTTCATCTGGGCGTCGTTCTCCCACGCCTCCGGGACCATCATCATCACCGCGTGCGCCACGCTGCGGCCGCCGAGATGCAGCAGCTCGAGCACCTCGTCGAAGGACGCGGAGTCCGAGGCCTCGGGTGTGCAGATCGGAAAGAGCCGTGTGAGATCGCCGGGGATCAGCGCGCTGGCGAGCAGCGCCTCCCTGGCGTGCATCCGGTTGCGGTTCCCGCGCACGGTGTTGATCTCGCCGTTGTGTGCGACGAATCGGAACGGATGCGCGAGGGGCCAGGACGGGAAGGTGTTGGTGGAGAACCTGCTGTGCACGATCGCGATCGCGCTGTGGCAGCGGTCATCGCGCAGGTCGGGGAAGAACGCGGGCAGCTGCGCGGTGGTCAGCATCCCCTTGTAGACGATCGTCCGGCTCGACAACGACGGGAAGTACACCGCCGTGCCATCCGCCTCGACCTCGGGGCTCACCTGCTCGGCGCGCTTGCGCAGCCCGTAGACCAGGCGGTCCAGTTCCAGGTCCGCGGGCCGCCCGTCCGGACCCGCCGGTGCCGCGACGAACAGCTGGCTCATGTGCGGCATGCAGTCGCGCGCGGAGTGGCCGATGTCGGCGCCCGCGGGGTCGACGGGCACCTCGCGCCAGCCGAGCACCTCGAGTCCCTCGTCCTCGGCGATCGCACTGATCCGCTCGACGGCGGCGGCGCGTCGATCCGGGTCCTGCGGGAGGAAACAGATCCCGGCGGCATATGTGTTCGCGCCGTCGGGGTTCGGCTCGGGCAGCTCGAACCCGGCCACCTCGGCCAGCAGGGCGGTCGGCAGCTGCAGCAGGATGCCCGCGCCGTCACCGCTGTTCGGCTCGGCGCCCGCGGCCCCGCGGTGTTCGAGATTCGCCAGGGCGAGGAGCCCGTCCGCGACGATCGAGTGTGAGCGCCTGCCGAGGATGTCAGCCACCATCGCGACGCCGCAGGAATCGGCCTCCTGGGCCGGGTCGTACAGACCCTGCGGCGCGGGCGAGCGAGAGAACAGCAACGGGCACCTCCACATCGGCCGGGAAGGCTGCCGGGTGTGGCGCGCGGGGCCATCGCACGGAGCCTCGGCTGGCGGGTCCCACCGGGTCGGGTGGAGATCACACCAGTTCGGGGTTCCGGGACGACTCTGGCCCGAAAAGAAAACTCCGAGCGTCACACTCGGGCGTGCTCAGTTTAGCAGCAGAAACGCCCGAGTATAGGGGCGTAACCAGGACCGATCAGCCCCTGAGCGGCCTGCCCTGCCCGTCCTTGACGTTGCCGGAGAACATCATGATCCCGTCGATGAACGACCAGAGCCACACGACCGGGAATATGACGAAACCGATCAGCAGGAACGTCGTGATGACGCCCAACCAGAAGAGCAGCAGCTGCGCCAGACCGATGCCGGTACTGCCCACGTAGAGGCGGCCGACACCGCAGATCCCGACGAAGGGCAGCAGGATCTGCAGCAGGCCCGCGGTCGCCTTCGACTTGTCCGACAGCGGTTCGCCGGTCAGCGGGTCGCGTCCGAAGGGCGCCGCCGGGGCGCCGCCGAAATACGCCGGCTGCACGAAGGGCTGCTGACCATAGGGCTGTTGCGCGTAGGGCTGGCCGAAGGGCTGCACGGGCGGCTGCCCGTAGGCCTGCGGTTGTGCCTGCGTGGGCTGCTGCCCATAAGCCTGTGGCTGCGGCTGCGTGGGCTGCTGCCCGTAAGCCTCCTGCTGCGGCGCGGTCGCGCCGGCGTCCATGAGCCATCCCGGGCCGGTGCCCTCGGGTCCGTACACGGGACCCGGTGTCGATCCGCCCTCTGGTACCTCAGACATGTCGATATCTCCCCCCTGGTTGTTCATGAGCTAACTGTCGGTCTTGCCCGCCTCGGTACCGCCGGATTCCGCGGGGCCCGCGGGGCCCGCGTCGGGTGCTCCTTCCGACCCCCCGGTCGCGGATGAACCGGTCGCCGCGACTGCGGTCGCCACAGGCTCCCGAGGATGCTTCGGCTGGAGCTCCTCCGGGGCCTCCCGGCCCTTCTTCGCCGCGAGGAAGTAGATCACCGCTCCGATGAACACGATGATCGACGTGAACACGTTGATCCGGATCCCGGCGATGTGGGTCGCGTAGTCGTCGCGCAGGAGCTCGACGAAGAGACGGCCCATGCAGTATCCGGCGACGTAGAGCGCGAACAACCGGCCGTGGCCGATCCGGTAGCGGCGGTCCACCCAGACCAGCAGCACAACGATCAGCAGGTTCCAGACGAGCTCGTACAGGAAGGTGGGGTGCACGACCTTCTCCACCACCCCGGTGGAGGTGCCGGCCAGCTGATCCAGCCGGCCGTCCGCGTTGACCCGCTCGAAGATCTCCAGGCCCCAGGGCACGGTCGTCTCGCGCCCGTAGAGCTCCTGGTTGAAGTAGTTGCCGATCCGTCCGATCGCCTGCGCGAGCAGGATTCCCGGCGCGACGGCGTCACCGAGGGCGGGGAGCGGAACCCCACGCTGTCGGCAGCCGATCCAGGCCCCGATACCACCGAACAGCACGGCACCCCAGATGCCGAGGCCGCCCTGCCAGATCTTCAGCGCATCGACCGGGTTGCCGCCCTCACCGAAGTAGGTGCTCCAGTCGGTGGCCACGTGGTACAGCCTGCCACCGATCAACCCGAACGGGACGGCCCAGATCGCGATGTCGAGGACCGTGCCCTTCTCGCCACCGCGGGCGACCCAGCGCCGGTCGCCCCACACCGCCGCGACGACGATGCCGAGGATGATGAACAGCGCGTAGGCGCGCAGCGGAATCGGGCCGATCGACCACACGCCCTGGGGCGGGCTCGGGATATAGGCAAGGATGTCGGCAGTCGAAGTCACGACGCCACGGTAGCCGAGCGGACTCCCGCGGCGAGTTCGGTGGTGATCGCGCGCAACGCCTCCTGGCCCTCGGCCACAGCCGTCACCAGCGCCGAGCCGACGATGACCGCGTCCGCGTAGGCGGCGATCTCGGCGGCCTGCGCGCCGGAGCGCACGCCGAGCCCGACGCCGACCGGGATGTCGGAGTGCTCACGCACCCGCGCCACCAGCTCCGGCGCCATGTTGGACACCGCGTCGCGGGCGCCGGTGACGCCCATCGTCGAGGTCGCGTAGACGAAGCCGCGGCACAGGTCGACGGTCTTGGCGAGGCGCTCGTTGGTCGAGGAGGGCGCGACCAGGAAGGTCCGGTCCAGTCCGTACTTTTCGGAGGCGGCCAGCCAGTCGGCGGCCTCGTCCGGGATGAGGTCGGGGGTGATGATCCCCAGGCCGCCCGCGGCGGCGAGGTCCCGGGCGAACTCGTCGACGCCGTACTTGAGGACCAGGTTCCAGTAGGTCATCACGACCGCCTTGCCACCGGCCTTGCTGATCGCCTCGACGACGGTGAACACGTCCCGGACCCGGAACCCGGCGACCAGGGCCGCGTCCGCGGCCGCCTGGATCGTGGGTCCGTCCATCACCGGGTCGCTGTACGGGATGCCGACCTCGATCAGGTCGCAGCCGGAGGAGACCAGCGTCTCGAACGCCTCGATCGAGCCGGGCAGGTCGGGGTAGCCGGCGGGCAGGTACCCGACCAGCGCGGCCCTCTTCTCCGCTCGACACTGCGCGAAGAGCTCACCCAGGCGGGACGGTGCTGCGGCGTGCGGCTGCGGTGCGGTCACTTCGCCTGGCCTTCCTCGTTGGAGTGGTCAGTGTCGCTGTCCGGCATCAGGCCGAACCACTTCGCGGCGGTGTCGACGTCCTTGTCGCCGCGGCCGGAGATGTTGACCAAAACGATCGCGCCCTCGCCGAGCTCCTTGCCGAGCTTGAGGGCGCCTGCCACGGCGTGCGCCGACTCGATGGCGGGGATGATGCCCTCGGTGCGGCTGAGCAACGCGAACGCGTCCATCGCCTCGGTGTCGGTGATCGGGCGGTACTCGGCCCGGCCGATGTCGTTGAGGAACGAATGCTCGGGTCCAACGCCCGGATAGTCGAGCCCGGCGGAGATCGAGTGCGAGTCGATGGTCTGACCGTCCTCGTCCTGCAGCAGGTACGAGTAGGCCCCGTGCAGTGCACCCGGGGAGCCACCGGTGATGGTCGCGGCATGCCTGCCGGTCTCGACGCCGTCGCCCGCGGCCTCGAGGCCGACGAGCCGAACCGACGGGTCGTCGATGAACGCGTGGAAGATGCCGATGGCGTTGGATCCACCGCCGACGCAGGCTGCGACCGCGTCAGGCAGCCGACCGGTGTGCGCCAGCACCTGCGCCCGCGCCTCGAGACCGATGATGCGCTGGAAGTCGCGGACCATGACCGGGAAGGGATGCGGTCCGGCGGCCGTGCCGAAGCAGTAATAGGTGTTGTGCGCGTTGGTGACCCAGTCACGCAACGCCTCGTTGATGGCGTCCTTGAGGGTGCGCGAGCCGGTCATCGCCGGGATCACCTCGGCGCCGAGCAGACGCATCCGAGCGACGTTGAGCGCCTGACGCTTGGTGTCGACCTCACCCATGTACACCACGCAGTCGAGGCCGAGCAGCGCGCAGGCGGTGGCGGTGGCGACGCCGTGCTGGCCGGCGCCGGTCTCGGCGATGACGCGCGTCTTGCCCATCCGCTTGGCCAGCAGCGCCTGCCCGAGAACGTTGTTGATCTTGTGAGAACCGGTGTGGTTCAGGTCTTCCCGCTTGAGCAGCAGCCGGGCGCCGCCCGCGTGCTCGCTGAGCCGAGTGGCCTCGTACACCGGCGACGGACGGCCGGTGTAGTCACGCTGCAGCCGATCCAGCTCGTTCAGGAACGAGTCGTCCCCGCGGGCCTTGTCGTACTCGGCGGTGACCTCCTCGATCACCGCCATCAGCGCCTCGGGGACGTACCGTCCGCCGAAGACACCGAAATGGCCGCCCTGATCGGGCTCGTGGGCGCTGCGCTCGGTCACACCGGCACTCATGCGGGGAAGGCCGCGGCCCTTGGCGGAAAGTACGGGATCGTCTGTGCTCACCCGTCCAGTCTGCCTTAGTCGGTGCGACCGAACTCACGTCGGGTCCGACCGCCAGGGGTCGGTCAGCGAGCGGGCTTGGGGCAGGACGGGTGCGCCCCGGCGGCCACCAGATCCTTGACGGCCGTGCGCGGATCGCCGCTGGTGACCAAGCCCTCGCCGACGAGGACCGCATCCGCGCCCGCGCCCGCGTAGGCCAGCAGATCCGCGGTCCCGCGGACTCCGGACTCGGCGATCTTGACGACCTCGGTCGGCAGCCCGGGGGCGATACGGGCGAACGTGTCGCGGTCCACCTCGAGGGTCTTGAGGTTGCGCGCGTTGATGCCGATGACGCTCGCGCCCGCCTCGAGGGCCCGGTCGGCCTCCTCCTCGGTGTGCACCTCAACGAGGGCGGTCATGCCGAGGGACTCGGTGCGGTCGAGCAGCGACGCGAGCGCGTCCTGTTCGAGGGCGGCGACGATCAGCAGGATCACATCGGCGCCGTGGGCCCTGGCCTCGTGGATCTGGTACGGGCCGACGATGAAGTCCTTGCGCAGCACCGGGATCGTCACGGCCGCCCGCACGGCGTCGAGGTCCGCGAGCGAGCCACGGAAACGACGCTCCTCGGTCAGCACGCTGATCACCCGCGCGCCGCCCTGCTGGTACGCCAACGCAAGCTCGGCGGGGTCCGCGATGTCCGAGAGCGTGCCCTTGGACGGGCTGGCCCGCTTGACCTCGGCGATCACCCCGATACCGGAAGCCCGCAACGCGGCGGCGGCGTCGAGTGCCGCCGGAGCGGCGGCCGCGGCCGCCTTCACGGCTGTGAAGTCCAGAACGGATTCACGGGCTGCGACGTCTGCACGCACCCCGTCGAGAATCGAATCGAGAACCGTCATCGTGTCCCGAGTCCTTTCTGGGCCGTTGCCGTGTGAGCAACCTCATCGGATTGGGCAAGCCTAGAGGGCGCCACCATATTGACTAACGGCGGGTGTCTGTGCCTCCGGCAGGCTCGGGTCCGTCCTGGTCGTTTGGCCCGGCCACGTCGCCCGTGGTCGGGTCCTCCCCCGCGTCCAGTGCGTCCCAGAGCATTCGCTCGCTGAGCGGTTCCTTCGAGGTCGCCGCGCGGTTGCCCGCCTCTTCCCTGCGGGCGGCGGGGGCAGCGTACTTCGACGACAGCCCGGCACTCGCGCCCGCCTTGCGGATCAGCGCGACCGCGGCGACGAGGGCCGTGACCCCACCCAGCAGCACGAGGACCGCAGGCAGGGTGAAGGCCTCGGTCGCGGTGACCTCCGCGCGGCCGGGCAGCTCGGCGAGCCGTCCGGCCTTGTCGTCGTCGACACCGCCTATCAGCAGGGACGCGGCCGGCACGATCGCCGCGACCGCGACCAGCGCGACCAGCAGCCCGACCACCCGCAGGGCCCAGCCGCGCACGGCGAAGGAGGCGGCGATGGCCGCGACCAGCGTCAGGGCCAGCGGCGTCGTCGCGGCCGCCCAGGTGCCGCCGATCAGTTCGCTGGTGCGGGCCCCACCGAGGCCGTCGAACGACTCCACCCGCACCCAGGTCATCCGCGAGGACGCCCACAGGCACAGCGCCGCGACCGCGAGCAGCAGCACCGGCACGGCGGCCGCGGACGCCCGCCCCCTTGCGGGCGCGGCGGCCGGGTCCCGGTCCGGTTCCTGCTCAGTCATCGGTGCCGCCCACGGCCCGGAGCGTGCCCGCCGCCGCGATCGCGCTGAGCACCGCCATCGCCTTGTTCTTCGCCTCGGTGTCCTCGTAGACGGGGTCCGAGTCGGCCACGACGCCGGCACCGGCCTGCACATAGGCCGTGCCGTCCTTGATCAGCGCGGTCCGGATCGCGATCGCGGTGTCGGCGTCGCCCGCGAAGTCGAGGTATCCGACGATTCCCCCGTAGATGCCGCGGCGGGTCGGCTCGAGTTCGTCGATCAGCTCCATCGCACGCACCTTCGGCGCCCCGGAGAGGGTGCCTGCCGGGAAGCAGGCCGTGACGGCGTCCAGCGCGTGCATGCCCTCGGCCAGCCGGCCGGTGACCGTCGAGACCAGGTGCATGACGTGGCTGTAGCGCTCGATGTGCCGGTAGTCGTGCACCTTGACGGTGCCCGGCTCGCACACCCGGCCGAGGTCGTTGCGACCCAGGTCCACGAGCATCAGGTGCTCGGAGTTCTCCTTCTCGTCCGCGAGCAGGTCCTTCTCAAGGAGGATGTCGTCCTCCTCGGTGGCGCCGCGCCAGCGGGTGCCCGCGATCGGGTGGGTGGTCGCCACGCCCTCGCTCACGGTGACCAGGGCCTCCGGGCTCGAGCCGACGATGGAGAAGGCGGTCTCGCCGTCCTCGCCGGGGACGTGCACCAGGTACATGTACGGGCTCGGGTTGGACGCGCGCAGCATCCGGTACACGTCGAACGGGTCGGCGTCGGTGTCCATCTCGAAGCGCTGCGAGAGCACCACCTGGAACGCCTCGCCTGCCTCGATCTCCGAGATCAGGCGCTTCACGTCGGCCCCGAAGCCCTCGGTGGTGCGCTGGCGGCGGTAGTCGGGGGTGGTCTTGGCGTAGGTGGACACGGTGGACGGCGCGGGCGCGGTGAGCGCGTGGGTCATCGCGTCGAGCCGGGCGACGGCGTCGTCGTATGCCTCGTCGACCCGCTCGTCGGTGCCGTTCCAGTTGACGGCGTTGGCGATGAGCGTGATGGCGCCCTCGTGGTGGTCGACGGCGGCCAGGTCGGTGGCAAGCAGCATCACCATCTCGGGGATCTGCAGGTCGTCGGTCGCGTGGCTGGGCAGCCGCTCGAGCCTGCGGATGATGTCGTAGCCGAGGAAGCCGACCATGCCGCCGGTGAGCGGGGGCAGGCCGGGCAGCCGTTCGGTGCGCAGCAGTTCCAGGGTCTGTCCGAGGGCGGCGATCGGGTCGCCGCCCGACGGCGCGCCGGCCGGGACGTTGCCGAGCCAGCCGGCCTGCCCGTCGACGACGGTCAGTGCGGCGGGGCTGCCTGCGCCGATGAACGACCAGCGCGACCACGAGCGGCCGTTCTCCGCGGACTCCAGCAGGAAGGTGCCGGGCCGGTCGCCCGCGAGTTTGCGGTACGCAGACAGCGGGGTTTCGGAGTCCGCCAGCACCTTTCGCGTCACCGGGACGACTCGATGGTCGGCCGCGAGGGCACGGAACTGCGCCCTGGTGGTGGTGTGGTCATCCGCATCGGCGACGGCGACTGCGGGCTGGACGGTGGTTGACTCGCCGGACATGTCGTCCATCATCGCAGGCGGAGCGACCGGGGACAGGCGGTGGCCCCGCCTACAATGCGGACCGGTCCATCGGTCGGGGCAGCGGCTCGAGTGCGCCCGCTTCGCGCAGCCGTCGGTAGGCCCTGACCACGTCGCCGACCTCCCCCGGTGCCGCGATGCGCATCAGCACTCCCCCGGTCGAGCTCTCGTGCGCCGCCTGCGCGTCGTCCGGCAACAGCGCCGCGCGGCCGGCGGAGAGGTAGCCGAGACGTCCGACGACCGGATCGCCGATCGTGAAACCCGAGTCCTCCAGCGCGTCGAGCACGTCGTCGTCGGTCACATCGCCGAAGTCCGGCTCCCATGCCCGCGCGACGGCCGCGAGCAGGTCGGCCTCGGGCACCGCGGCCTCGCCAGGCGCATCGACCGCGATCACGATCGACTGCAGCAGGAACTCCGGGGCGCCGCCCGCCAGTGCGCTGACCTCCACCTCCCAGCGCGGCTCGCCCGCGGTGGCAAGCCGCAGTCCGGTGCCGACGACGTCCGACCAGTCGTCGGCCGATTGTGCTGCGCGCAGGGCCACCAGCAGCGAATCCCGGTCCGCCGGGAGGTCGGTCTCGGGGCCGGACCCGTGGATGTGCCGCCAGTTCCACGGCTCGCCCGGCCCACACGGTGGACCTGCCGCAGGGAGCATCAGCGCGAGCTGGTCCAGGGTCGTCATCCAGCGTGTGGCGAGCGCATCGACCGACTCGCGCCGAGGACCCCAGAAGCCCCGCACCACCCTCCGCATCGGCTCCCCCGTGTCCCTGTCGTCCGCCGCACGCAGGCTAGTCCCGAGGAGCCGGGCAGCGCACGTTGTAGCCTCACCCGAATGCAGACCGGACAGCAGGCCCCCGACTTCTCGCTCCCGGACCAGGACGGCACCGTCCGGACCCTGAGCGGACTGGTCGCGGACGGGCCCCTCGTGCTCTTCTTCTACCCCGCCGCCTCCACCCCCGTGTGCACGGCCGAGGCCTGCCACTTCCGCGATCTGGCGGGCGAGTTCGCCGCGGTCGGCGCGTCGCGCGCCGGGATCAGCACCGACACCGTCGACAAGCAGGCCTCGTTCGCGGCGGCGCAGTCCTTCGACTACCCGCTGCTCGCCGACGTCGGCGGCGTGGTGGCCGAGCAGTTCGGCGTGCGTCGCGGGCTGCTCGCGAAGCTGTCGCCGGTCAAGCGCACCACCTTCGTCATCGACACGGACCGGACGGTGCTCAAGGTGATCGCGAGCGAGCTGCGCGCGAACACCCACGGCGACCAGGCCCTGGAGTTCCTGCGCAGCCGCAACACCGCGCGGGAGAACTGAGCCCGCCTACGCGACCTGGATGGAGCGCTTGGCCAGGCCCATCCAGAACCCGTCGATCACCTGCGAGGGCACCTGCTCGGGGTCGCTGGACGCACCGAGCGTGACGAACAACGGGGCGAAGTGCTCGATGGTCGGGTGCGCGTAGGGCATCCCGGGCGCCTTGGCGCGGAAGTCGATCAGCGCGTCCACATCGGCGGCCGCGAAGCGCTCCCCCGCCCAGGCGTCGAACTCGGCTGACCAGCCGGGCGCCTGCGCGGTGGGCGACGGATCGCGCAGAAACGGCAGTCCGTGGGTGGTGAATCCGGATCCGACGATGAGCACGCCCTGTTCGCGCAGCGGACGCAGTCGTTCGCCCAGGTGCATCAGCCGCTCGGGGTCGA
Organism: Rhodococcus sp. PvR099; assembly: GCF_017833315.1. Taxonomy (NCBI): domain Bacteria; kingdom Bacillati; phylum Actinomycetota; class Actinomycetes; order Mycobacteriales; family Nocardiaceae; genus Rhodococcus; species Rhodococcus sp. PvR099. The sequence continues at coordinate 1,403,579 of NZ_JAFIBV010000001.1, forward strand.
GGGTGGGCAGCGAGATCTGCAGCACCGGGACATCGGCGTCGGGGTACATGACGCTGAGCGGCACGTACGCGCCGTGGTCGAGGCCGCGGCTCTCCTGATGCGCGACCGGCTCGTTGTCCGGCATCAGCGCGGCGACCTGCCGGGCGAGCTCGGGGGCGCCGGGCGAACAGTAGGTCGCCTCGTAGTACTTGCGGGGGAACCCACCGAAGTCATAGATCAGCGGGGTCCCGGTGGCGGTGGAGCCGATGGTGAGCGGAGCCGACTCCCAGTGCGCGGAGACCACCAGGATCGCGGTCGGGCGCGGCAGCCGGCTCGACCAGGCCCCGAGCTGGGAGACCCAGAGATCGTCGTCGACAAGCGGAGGGGCGCCGTGGCTGAGGTAGAGCGCTGGCATAGCGTGATCGCTCATAACGACTCCTAACATTGAAGCTTCAAGTATCTTGAGAAATCAACGTAGCAGCACGACGAATATTTCCGATGGAGGTCGCGATGACGCGGTGGTTGAGCGCGGAGCAGCAGCAGGCCTGGCGCGAGCTGGTCAACGTGATGACCCGTATGCCCGCGGCGCTGGACACCCAGCTGCAGCGCGACTCCGGGCTGACGCACTTCGAGTACTTCGTGCTCTCGGCACTCTCCGAGGAACCGAACCGCCGGCTGCAGCTGAGCGCGCTGGCGAATGCGGCGAATGCCTCGCTCTCCAGGCTCTCGCACGTGGTGACCAAGCTGGAGAAGGTCGGCTGGGTGCGCCGCGAGAGCATCATCGGCGCCCGCGGATCTCTGGCCGTACTCACCGACACCGGCTATCAGAAGGTCGTCGAGGCGGCGCCCGGCCACGCCGAGACGGTGCAGGCACTGCTGTTCGACGGGCTGGACGAGCGGCAGGTGCGCGAGCTCCTCACCCTCGGCACGGCGATGGTCGCGCAGCTCGACCGCGGCCTCGCCGCGGGCAACGGCCAGGCCTGAGGGCGGGGCGCTCGATCAACCCAGCGGGACCCCGCCGACGCCCCAGTTCTCCCGCGGCACGTCGGTGAGGGTGACCCACACCTGCGCGGGGTTCTTCCCAGTGGCCTCGGCGTATGCCTTGGTGACGGCCTCGATGGTCGCCTTCTTCTGTTCGGTGGTGAGTCCGGGCGTCTGGCTGATCTGAATCAGTGGCATAGGAAAAACTGTGCCACAGTCTCATTCAGCACTTCATACCCCAAGGCACACCGACGTGATGTCCACTCACCCTTCTCACGTCTGCGTGTTCTCTCCGGTCGCGCCGTTGTTGTGAGTTTCGATGGCCTCGATGGACTTCCTGAACGGCTTTCCCAGAACGCGGGTACCGAAGAGTCCGAGCACGCCCGCGAGAAGCCGTCCCCTGAGGTTCTTGCCATCGCGAACCACGACGACGTCCACGTCGGTCACACCCGTGGGCTCCTGCGTGAGGGTGTAGGTGTGGCCCGAGGCACCACCCCACAGGTTGGAATCGGTGGTCGTCATCACGACACGATGGGGGTCGGTCCAGTCGTAGTGCAGAGTTTCCCAGATACCGTTCGACCCCTCCGTGACATCGGCATCGTGGGGGCCTTCGTGGTGCACCTTGAGGTAACTGTCTGCGCTGTTGCCGAAGATTTCCTCGCGACCCGGCCCGAAGTCGGTGAGGCCTGCTAGGACCTGCTCGGGCGTCGCGGTGGTCGTCTGGTGGAGATGGATCGTGGTCATGGCCGCTTCCTGACACTTGGATGATCCGCTCCGGTCCCGAAGAGCCGGGGTCGGTGATACATCCAGCACACCACTCGCGCGAACATCACGGAAGGGAGCTGATCGAGGGCAAACATTCCTCGATACCCTGCCTCCGCGGTGACCGCCCTGGAGCAACGCAGCGGCAGGTAGGTCACTGTGCTCCCACAGAGTCAGCCCATCTCGGCGTGCTGGTAGCACCACCGCCATGACTCGCCGGGCTCGTGCGATCGCATGACGGGGTGTCCGGTCTGCTCGAAATGCGCGGTCGCGTGCCGGTGAGGGCTCGAGTCGCAGCACCCGACGTGCCCGCAGGTGAGGCACATCCGCAGGTGCGCCCAGTTCTGTTCACCGAGCGCCGTGCATTCCTCGCAAAGGCCGGGTGTGCGCGGCTCTGGGTCCGGCCCGGTGGCCGCCGCGAGTTCGTCGCAGGACTCGGCGGCGGCCGGATCCGGGGACCCGACACGAATGTGGTCGGCCGCGCGTCGGAGAACTCTCTTCATCACCTCTCATCCTGCATGCTGCAGGGTGGGATATCCACACATCCGACCGCTCGGACGGAGACCGCCATGAACGTGGCCCTGCTCGCCGTCGCGGTGGCGGCACTGCTCACCGCCGCCCTCGCGCGCCGCTTGAACTGGTCGGCACCGCTGCTGCTGGTCCCGGTCGGACTGGCCGGGTCGCAGATCCCCGGACTTCCCGACACCGCGCTCGACCCCGATCTCGTGATGTTCGCGGTACTACCGCCGCTGCTCTACTCGGCCGCACTCGACAGTTCCTCGCTGGCGTTGCGCCGCAATGCGCGTGCAATCGGGCTCCTCGCGGTCGGGTTGCCGCTGGCCACCACCGCCGTCGTCGGGGTCGTCGCATACCTCACCATTCCCGAGTTTCCCCTCGCCGCCGCGCTGGTACTCGGGGCGGTCGTGGCTCCGCCGGATGCGGTGTCCGCCAGCGCGATCGGACGACGCCTCGGCCTGCCCCGACGGATCATGACACTGCTCGGCGGCGAAAGCCTGCTCAACGACGCGACGGCGCTCACCGCCTACCGTGTCGCGCTCGCCGCGGCGGTCGGAACCGGTGTGACCCTGTTGGAGGGAGTGCGCACCTTCCTCGGTGCCGCGGTCGGCGGCACGCTGATCGGCCTCGGGGTGGGGATCGTCGTCGCCGTGATCCGTTCGAGGCTCACGGACCCGGTGATGGAGAGTGCCATCGGGCTCGTGGTTCCCTTCGTCGCCTACCTGGCGGCCGAGGAAGTGCACGGTTCCGGGGTCATCGCGGTCGTTGTCGCCGGCCTGTACCTGGGCCAGCGGTCGACCCGCGCCGGATACGCGACCCGCCTGCAGGACACCGCGGTGTGGAAGGCCATCGATGTCGTCCTCGAGTCGTTCGTCTTCCTGCTGATCGGGCTGCAACTGCCGAGCGTCGTCCAGGGGCTCCACGGCCGCAGTGTGGCCGAAGTCATCGGAGCGTCCATTGCCGTGCTCGCCGCCGTGATCGCCGTCCGGCTGCTGTGGGTCTACCCCGCGACCTACCTCCCCCGTCTACTGTCGGTACGGATCCGCGAGCGGGAGCCGGCGCCGCCTCCCCGCGGGGTGTTCGTGGTCGCGTGGTCCGGCATGCGCGGTGTGGTCTCGCTGGCCGCGGCCTTCGCGATTCCCCTCACCGTAAATTCGGGCGCCCCGTTCCCCGGGCGCGACATGATCCTGTTCATCACCTTCGCTGTGGTGGTCGGCACCCTCCTCCTGCACGGGCTGACCCTGCCGTGGCTGATCACCAGACTGGGGGTCGACAACGAGGAAGAGCGCCGTAAGGACGCGCTGGCGCTGGCCGCCGCGCAGGACAAGGCTGCACGGGCCGCGACGGAGTTGCTCGACAGCCTCGTCGCAAACGCTGACGGGGACCCCGCCGCCGTCCGTGAGCGGGCCGCAGCGATCCTACGTACGTGGAGCGAGCACCGCGCTCACGCGGCATGGGAGCGACTCGGGCGCAGCGAAGCCGAGTTGGGCGAGAGCCCGTCCGCCGCATTCCGCGCGCTGCGCCTGCAGATGCTGGACACAGAGCGAGGCGTCTTCGTCGCTGAGCGTGATAACGGACGAATAGACGACGAGGTATTGCGACAGGTGCTGCGCGAACTCGACCTCGAGGAGGCGACCATGAACCGGGAGTAGGACCATACTGGAAGGCGGTTTGGCGAACGGCAGCCGCGAATGGGAGACCGATGGTACAGCCGGCAATTCTCAGCGTCGACGACGATCCGAGCGTGTCCCGAGCAATCGTGAGGGACCTACGTCGCAACTACGGCGAGAAGTACCGGATCATCCGGGCGCAGTCCGGCGAGGAGGCACTCGCCGCGCTCAAGGAGATGAAGCTGCGCGGCGACCCGGTCGCGGTCCTGCTCGCCGACTACCGGATGCCGAGTATGAGCGGCATCGAGTTCCTCGAACAGGGCATGGACCTGTATCCCGCGGCGAAGCGTGTGCTTCTCACCGCCTATGCCGACACCGATGCCGCGATCGACGCGATCAACGTCGTCGATCTCGATCATTACCTGCTCAAGCCGTGGGATCCGCCAGAGGAGAAGCTGTACCCGGTGCTCGACGCCCTGCTCGACGCCTGGGTGACCTCCGATCGCAAGCCGGTGACCGAGACCAAGGTCGTCGGACACCGGTGGTCGGCGCGGTCTTCGGAGGTACGGGAGTTCCTGGCGCGCAACCAGCTCCCCTACCGGTGGTACATGTCCGACGAACCGGAGGGTCAGCGTCTGCTCGAGGCCGCGGGCGCTGACGGCATGTGTCTGCCCGTGGTGATCACATGCGCCGGGCATGCCCTGGTGGAGCCGAGCGACTCGGAGCTGGCGCATCACGTCGGTCTGGCCACCACCCCCGCGTCGGACTTCTACGACCTCGTCGTCATCGGCGGCGGACCGGCCGGGCTCGGCGCGGCCGTGTACGGGGCGTCCGAGGGTCTGCGCACCGTCCTGATCGAACGCACCGCCACCGGTGGGCAGGCCGGGCAGAGCTCCCGGATCGAGAACTACCTGGGATTCCCGGATGGCCTGTCCGGCGCCCAGCTGGCCGACCGGGCCCGCAGGCAGGCCGCCAAGTTCGGCGCCGAGGTGATCACCACCCGGGACGTCGTCGCGTTGGAGGTGAACGGGTCCGCGCGCACGGTCCGCTTCGCCGACGGCGCGTCGCTCGACGCACACACCGTGATCCTGGCGACCGGGGTCTCTTATCGGCAGCTGTCGGTCCCCGGACTGGGCGAGTTCACCGGCCGCGGGGTGTATTACGGATCCGCGGTGACGGAGGCCGCGCGGTGCAGCGACCAGGACGTGTACATCGTCGGCGGCGCGAACTCGGCGGGGCAGGCCGCCGTCTATCTCGCCAGGGGCGCGCGTTCGGTGACGATCGTGGTGCGGGCCCGCTCGTTGGACGACTCCATGTCGCACTACCTGATCCAGCAGATCAGACAGAACCCGAGGATCGTGGTCCGGGCGTGCTCGGAGGTGGTTGGCGTCGAGGGTGACGATCATCTGGAGCGGATCACGTTGCGTGACAACACCACGGGCCGCACCGAGACCGTCGACGCGCACTGGCTCTTCCTGTTCATCGGCGCGGCGCCCCGCACCGACTGGCTCGACGGCGTCGTGGTGCGCGACGACCACGGGTACGTCGTCTCCGGTCCGGACCTGGTCGTCGACGGCAAACGGCCGCGCGGCTGGGAACTCGAGCGTATGCCCCAGCACCTGGAGACCAGCGTGCCCGGGGTCTTCGCGGCCGGGGACGTGCGCTCGGACTCCGCGAAACGGGTCGCGTCCGCGGTGGGAGAGGGAGCAATGGCAGTGATGCTCGTGCACCGATACCTGGCCAAGCCGTGACCGCCGAACGAGCGGTCACGGCGGAGGAACTGCGGACGCTGTTCCTGTTCGAGAAGCTCGACGACGAGCAACTCGGGCAGCTGAGCCGCGCCGGGCGACTCGAGGTGCTCGAGCCGGGCCCGGTCTACCGCGAGGGCGACCCGGCCACCTGCTTCTACGTACTCATCGAGGGCGCGGTGGTGCTCACGAAACTCTCGGGCGGTCACGAGGTGGAGATGGTGCGCACCTCTCATCGCGGCTCGTATTCGGGCGCGTGGACCGCCTACATGGGCGACCGGGTACCGCAGCTCTACAGCGCATCGATGACCGTCCCCGAGCGCTCCACCTTCTTCGTTCTGGACGCCGGCGACTTCGCGCGGTTCATGGAGGAATGGTTCCCGATGGCCCTGCATCTACTGGAGGGGCTGTTCTTCGGCAACCAGAACTCCCGCGAGATCCTCGACCAACGGGAGCGGCTACTCGCGCTCGGATCCCTGTCTGCCGGACTCACGCACGAGCTCAACAACCCCGCCGCGGCCGCCGTCCGGGCAACGGACTCGCTGCGGGACCGGGTCGCAGGCATGCGGCACAAACTGGGGATGATCGCCTCGGGGGCATACGAACCCGCCACCCTCCAGGCGCTCATCGAGATCCAGGAGGAGGCCGTGAGACTGGTCGCCAAGGCCCCGACCCTGAGCCCGCTGGAGGAATCGGACCGAGAAGAGGCATTGAGCGAGTGGCTCGACGACCACGGCATCGCCGGCGGGTGGAACCTCGCGCCGACCTTCGTGCAGGCCGGCCTCGACGTCGCCTGGCTCGAGCGGGTCGCGGCCTCGACCACGCCGTCCATCCTCGGGGGCGCCGTCGCCTGGCTGAACTACACCATCGAGACCGAGCTGTTGATGAACGAGATCTCGGACTCCACCAAGCGGATCTCCTCGCTCGTCGGCGCCGCCAAGCAGTACTCGCAAATGGACCGCGCCCCATTCCAAGTCTCGGACGTGCACGAACTGCTCGACAGCACACTGGTCATGCTCAGCCGAAAGGTCGGCGACATCGACGTGGTCAAGGACTATGACCGCGGCCTGCCCCGCGTGCCTGTGCACGCCGCCGAACTCAACCAGGTATGGACCAACCTCATCGACAACGCGGTGGACGCGATGGGCGGCCGCGGCACCCTCACCGTCCGCACCTACCGGGACGGCGACTGCCTGGGCGTGGCCATCGGGGACACCGGACCGGGCATCCCCGACGAGGCCCGCGACCGCATATTCGAGCCGTTCTTCACCACGAAGCCGGTCGGGGAAGGTACCGGGCTCGGACTCGACATCTCGTGGCGGATCGTCAACAAACATGGGGGCGACATCCGCGTGGAATCGCGGCCCGGACACACCGAATTCGTCGTCCGCATTCCGCTCGCCGGCCCGGAGGGAGGCCACGATGACTGAGATCGTGAGTGGCGCCATAACGCCCGCATCAGCGAAGCAGACCGGGACACCGAGATAGCTATGTGCTCGACCTGCTGGTCGGGTTGGTCGACAGTGGATACATGCGAGGAATCGACTTCGACGAACCGGGACCTCCCGGGGTGCTGAAGTGGCGGGAGACGCCACTGGCGGAGCCGACGCCGTCCGACGTCGTGGTCGACGTCCGGGCCGCCGGGATCAACCAGGCCGACCTCCTCCAGCGCGAAGGCCGGTATCCGGCCCCGACCGGGGCACCCCGCGTTCTCGGCCTCGAGTGCGCGGGCACGATCCGCTGGGTCGGCGATCGGGTGATCGGGTGGTCGAAGGGCGATCGGGTCTGTGCGCTGCTCAACGGCGGCGGGTACGCCGAACAGGCCGTGGTGCCGGCACGCCAGCTGCTTCCCATCCCTGACGGCCTGGACTTTCCGCACGCGGCGGCGCTGCCCGAGGCGTCGTGCACGGTGTACGCCAACCTGACGCTCAAGGCCCACCTGCGCCCTGGGCAGTGGGTTCTCGTGCACGGCGGCGGCGGTGGCATCGGGACGATTGCCGTCCAATGGGCCAAAGCATCCGGCGCCCGGGTGATCACCACCGTCGGAAACCACGCCAAGCTCGACCCCGTCATGCGTCTCGGTGCGGACGTCGCCGTGAACTATCGAACCGACGATTTCGTGGCGCGTGCGCTCGACGCCACCAACGGCCGCGGCGTCGACGCGATCCTCGACATCGCTGGTGCGCCGTATCTGCAGGAAAACCTCGAATGTCTCGGACCTGACGGACATCTCGTCATCATCGGTGGAACCCTCGCACCCACCGAACTCGACCTCGGACTGCTGTTCAGCAAGCGTGCCAGCGTGGCGACAACATCACTACGCTCCCGACCACCCGACCAGAAGGCCGCCATCGTCGCCCGGGTCCGCAAGTACATGTGGCCTCTGATCGACCAAGGGGTGATCGCCCCAGTGGTCGACACCGTCCTACCCATGCCCCTGGCCGCCGAGGCGCACGAATTCCTGTACAGCGGCCGAGCCTTCGGCAAGGTCGTCCTCGTCTCGCCGTGAACCATCCGGAGAAGGGACGGGATTCCCCATACGCACCGGATCAGGAGATCGTGAACAGCGGTCCGGTGATGGTCAGCCCGAGATCACCGGTGTGGGCGAAGAAGGCGAACAGCATCAGTGCCGCACCGGCCAACGCGATGTCCTTGTTGAACTGGATCATCTCCATCTGCCGGGACTGAGGGTCGGATTCGGACCAGAAGTTGTGCATGATCGCCGCGGTCGGGACGAGGAAGGCCACCAGCAGGAGCGAGCCGAGATCGGCCCACACACCGAGGAGCACGCTCAGCGCGCCAACGACCAAGAGCACACCTGAGAACAGGACGGAGAGTTGCGGCATGGGCACGCCCTTGCCTGCGGCGTATTGCGCCATGGCCTTGGACTGGGTCAGGTGGCCCAGAGCGGATGTGAGGAACAACGCGGCGAAGAGAATTCGGCCGATGAGAACGACGATGTCCATTGCCTACCTCCAGGTGTTTGTGAGGCTGGTCAGTAGTGCGCCGGCGGCGGCTTTGCCTGCCGACCTCCGCTCGCCGACTCGGCGAGGGTGTCACGTACCTGAGGATCACATAGGTGCCGTAATACTCGATGTTGGTCAGTATCCCGCGTTGGGCATCAGGTCCATGCTGAAAACGAGATTGAATCCTCGAAGCGGTCCTTCAACGCCGCCGGAGGCTCGAAGCTCCGGGGTCAGCAACTGCGCCCGGCCGCTTCCGAAGCGAACGCCCTCAGCTTGCCGTCGCTCCGAGCCACGACGAGCACCGCGGTCTTCCCGCGGAACTGCGGATTCTCGACCAGCTGCTGGGCGTCCGCAAGTGAGCGTCAAACGATGGAGTGTCCCGTTGACCCCGAGGTCGGCGGCAATACACGCCGGTAGTCGCGGTTGGGGTGCGGCGATCGTGGGGTGCGGCCTACACGGTCGTGATGAATCCGCCATCGATCGTCATGTCGGCGCCGGTGATGTTCGCCGCCCGGTCGGAGGCCAGGAACAGTGTCAGGTCGGCGACCTCGTTGGGGGTGGTGAACCGCCCGGTGGGTGTGCCAGACACCGCGCCGTCCGCGACGTCCTGCGGACTGGCCCCGCTGGCCTTGGAGATCACCTCGGCGACACCTCCCTCGCCCAGCCACAGATCCGTCAGCACCGGGCCCGGGCTGATCGAATTCGCACGAATACCCTTCGGGCCGAGTTCCTTCGACAGGGCCTTGGTGAGGTTCGTGACCGCGGCCTTGACCGCGCAATAATCGACTACGCCGGGGTCCGGGTAGAACGCGTTGACCGAGCCGATCGTGACGATCGCCCCGCCACCGCGCCGGACCATCTCCGGAATCGCCGCCCGAGTGGTGCGCACCGCCGCCATCACCCCGAGCGACCACGAGGCATTCCACTCGTCGTCGGTGACCGTGACGAACCCACCCGGCCGCGGGGTGACCCCACCCGCGTTGTTGACCAGGATGTCCACGCCACCCAGCCGCGCGGCGGCCTCGACCAGCGCGACCGGGCCATCGCTCGTCGACAGGTCCGCGGGCACGAAGGTCGCCCGTCCGGCGGACTCGAGTTCCTCGAGCCGTGTGCTGCGGGTGCGTGATCCCGCGACGATATGTGCCCCAGCCTCGGCGAGGCGGTCGGTGATCGCGAGACCGATGCCCTTGCTCGCGCCGGTGACCACCGCGATCTTCCCGTCGAGATGCAGATCCATCGTCACCCTCCCAAAGGGGCGCAAACGATACCCATGCTGCGGGGCGCACTCCCCCGCACAGCACCGCGATCCCAGACCCGGACCGTCACACCCGACATCCGGCTGATGTGAGGATATCCAGCAGACGGGTCCGCAGGTACCGGAACGCGGCGTATCGGGCTCCTTCCCACCGAATCCTCACCCCGCCCACAGGGGGGTGGATGTCGGGGTGGGGTCGTAGGGTGCGTGGTGGAGGTGGTTGCCGTGATCATCGCTGTTTTCAGTTGCGTCCCTCGCCCGGGGCACCAGTCTCGGCTGGTTCAGGCGGTGGAGTCGACTGAGTTGGAGCCGGCATGCGAGACGGTCGGTGTCGAGCTATGACCACACGCCCAGGGCTGACTGCCGAGCGCGAGGTGGCACGGTTCGAGAAGAGTGGGTGGACTCGGGTTCTCGGGGTGCGTAGGCGCCTGCCGGTCGATCCACACCGATTCCTCAGCAGACAGGGGCGACGGTGGTGGGGCGGCGTTGGAACGCTGGGGGCCGAACTTGAGAAGTGGCTGGCGGACAAGCGATTCGCCGACGATGTCGAGGTCGGGCTGCTGTTCGTGCCTTCGGTGCGGGTGCTGGATACCCGACAGCCGGTGGAGGCAGGCATTCGGCGGCAGCAGCATCCCGACCTGACCGGGGATGTCTTCGATGGCCGCTTGGACGCCGGCGTCGACGCGGTTCCGGACGACACAGCGGGGGCGTTCTTCGTCACGTGTGTTGGTCGGTATGGCGTCTCGGCGGGTAGCTATCAGCAGATCCGAGGGGCCGAGGCGGTGAACTTCGACGTCGCTGACAATGACATTCGTGCGGGCATGACCCGTCAGTTGTGGGGTGCGCGCGTGCTTCAGGCCGGCGACGCGTTCCTTCCGGACTGCGAGCGCAACGAACGGTGGACCTTCACCGTGTTCGCCGGCGAGGAGCTGATCGATGGATTGGCTCAGTCGGGAACCGTGCTGAAGTCTCGGGTGCGGTTCCGGCTCGGCAAGTCGGACCGCGGTATCGGATCGGCTCGCATCACACCGGCCCTCTTTGCCGGACATCTCTGACCGGCCACTCGTGAATCCGAGCTGTGCCCGCTCCTGATACACACGGTGTCGGGCAAGACTCGTTTCCTGGTCGACGACCGTCCTGTCGGACCTGGGCGCGACCTTCCCCACGTTGAACGGTCTTTCGTCTTGACCTTTCCATGAAGACGCCCAACACTTCAGTATGACCACGGACGACGAGGGGCGTCACATCGAGTTCGTCGTCGAGCGCCTCACCAAGAAGCACCCTGAACTCTCGGCAACGACAGTGCGCGACACGGTGGCCCACGCTCACAGGCACTTCGACGGCCGCCGAGTGCGGGATTTCGTCCCGCTGCTCGTCGAACGCAACGCGGAAGCCGAATTGAGCCACGCCGCGGGCATGCGGGAGGTCCCGATCGGCGCCGTTGGCGGTCGCCATCGAGTCGACTGAGGGACACGTGGCCGGCTATTCGCCGGTCGCCTGAGCGTTCGACTCGTCCGCCATGTATTGCGCGTACCAGTCCGGCCAGTCCGTGTCGTATCGCCCGAGTTGTTCCTCGTACTTGCCGTGTGCGGCGGCCGCGCGCCGCATCGCCCCGGCCAGCGCGGTGGCGGAGGCGTAGGCCACCGGCCCCGGCGTGACGCGGTCCGGCGCGCGGGTGGTGACCTCCTGCACGAACCAGCTGTTGCCATCGGGGTCGGCGAAGGACAGCCACGATCCATAGCTCTGGCGGTCCGGGTCCGGGCCGGTCACCCGAGCGGTGGCCCCGGCGTGATGGAACACCCCTCCAGCATCATGGAAGACGTCGCTGACCTGCGCCCCACGGCTCGCCAACTCGGCCCTGGCCACCTCGATGTCGGTCACCACGAGGTGCGGGCCGTCCGCCGAGCCCGGGGCGGCCGAGCTGACTCCGGTGCCGAAGATGATCGAGCACGCCGAGCCCGGCGGTGTCAGCTGCACCACCCGGAAATCCGGGCCGGTGGCGACATCGGCGTCCTCCCGCCAGCCCAACGCCCGGTAGAAGTTCTTGGCCCGGTCAACGTCAGAGACCGGCAACACCACAATCTCCAGCTTCGTGTCCACGGCCTCGGTTCCTCCCGTTGATGCCGGTCACCTGCGTCGATGCCACTGGTGTGTGCGCCACATCCACACTTCCACCACCAATCGCTGGAAGTCCATACCCCGTAGCGATTCAAAGGAGATGGCGGCGGTGCACATGGGCGATCCCGGGATCACCCCACCCGGCCGGGCTGATGAGCATTACGCTCGAAGCATCGCCGCCGTTGTCCGGCGGGCCCCGTCATGACAGGACGCGCCGAATGGCTGTTCTGCTCGAGACCGACTACCTACCTAAGCGTTACCGCGCGGAGGCGGTCCCCTGCGGCGCCCGAACTCCGGACCAAGTCCGTGTCGACAATTCTTGCCGTGCAACGTATTTCCGGGAGCCATCCTCGATTCGCCCGTTCATCACGCCGAGAGGAGAAATTTCGTCATGACCAGCATCCGGACCGTCCAGGTAGACCATCCCAACGCCGAACTGCGCCTCACCACCCGCGAGATACCCGACCCCGGTCCGGGTCAGGTGCGGGTCACCGTCGAGGCCTGCGGCATCTGCCACTCCGACGACGCGTTCGTCACCAATGCCCTTCCCGGCGTGACGTTCCCAGTGACGCCCGGCCACGAGATCGCCGGCCGCATCGACGCGGTCGGCGACGCCGTCGCCCGCTGGCTTCCCGGGGATCGGGTGGCCGTCGGCTGGTTCGGCGGCGCGTGCCTGTACTGCGATCCGTGCCGCGACGGCGACTTCATGCACTGCGAGAACCTTCAGATACCCGGCTGGCACTACCCGGGTGGCTATGCCGACGCCGTGGTCGTACCCGCCACGGCGATCGCCCGCATCCCCGACGAGTTCACCGCCGCGGATGCCGGGCCGATGGCCTGCGCAGGCGTGACCACGTACAACTCGCTGCGCCGGAGCTCGGCCCGCCCCGGTGACCTGGTCGCGATCCTCGGCCTCGGCGGCCTCGGGCACCTCGGTGTCCAGTTCGCGGCGAAGATGGGTTTCGACACCGTCGCGATCGCCCGCGGCCCGGACAAGGAACCGCTGGCCACCCAGTTGGGTGCGCGGCACTACATCGACTCCACGACACAGGACGTCGCCGCCGAACTACGCCGTCTGGGCGGCGCTCGGGTCGTTCAGGCGACCGCCGCGAACTCGGCGGCCATGGCTGCCACCATCGACGGCCTCTCGGCGGACGGCCAATTGATCGTCATCGGCGCCGTCCCGGATCCGATCCCGGTCAGCCCGCTACAACTGATCTTCCAGTCCCGTTCGGTGCACGGGCATCCGGCCGGCACCGCGCGCGATGTCGAACGGACGCTCGACTTCGCGGCTCTCACAGACATCCGCCCCATGATCGAGGAGGTGCCGCTGACCGAGGCTCCGGCCGCCTACCGCCACGCACTCAGCGGCAAAGCTCGATTCCGTGTGGTCCTGACCACCGGACTCTGATCGACATCCGTGCCCAACACGGTCCGCAACTCTGAGTGCGCTGACTACCCCATCGGCGGCGTGCTCGGGCAGGACGGCGTTCTGCATGTACGCCTCGCGCCGCTCCTGGAGATGATGCTGCTGCTCGCGTAGCTGGCGCTGGTCCTGGCGCCGATCACTCCGCTCGCGACTGCTGTCCATGTCGCCGACCATCCCCGGGTTGTTGTCGACCTCCTGGGGACCGCATCGGTATAGCTATCCTCGACTTCGAGAACGGCAATCTCGCCACAAAAATGAGGACACACCAGGTGACTTCCGCAGACCAAGAGGCTGTGAACCCCCTCGCGACCGCCGCCGTCGATCGGCTGTTCGACCGGCAGCGCGACGAATACCTCACGGAAGCGCAGCGCCTCATCCGCGCTTGCGGCAGCCTCATCGCTGAAACCGGTCAGGTGGATCCCCCTGTCGCCGCAATCCTCGAGCGCGCGGGCCTTGCAACCCGCGCGTTCTACCGGCTCTTCAATTCGAAGGAAGAGCTGATCATCGCCGTCCTGCAAGATGGCACCACCACGAAAACCAGCCACGTCATCGAACGTATGTCATCGGCGAGCACACCGCTCGAACGTGTCGATGCATGGGTTCGAGCCGTCGTCCTCCCCTATACCCAGGATGTATCGCAGGGGTATCGAGCAATCCTGCTCCACACGTACCGGTGGGAGACGATGTTTCCCACCGAACTCGCAGCGATGCGCGAACAACTCCTGCAGCCGCTGGTTCACGCAATAGCCGATCTCCGCGACGACGACCCGAAGAACGCTCAAACCGCAGCCGAGATCATTTTCGACGCATTCTTCGGCGTCGCCTGCCGAGCAGAGGCACAAAGGCGGCTGGTCGATCCGGACGAAATCACTGCCCTCACCCGGATGGCCACACTCATCGCCACGTCATTCAGCGCCACGGAGTGAACGACTAGTCACCTCGGGGTAACCCTCGTCAGTTCGACCTGACGAAGGCGCGATCGCAACACACAATTCTTCAATGCTTGGCCGCATCTGCGGCAGGTCTCTTCGGCGACCCGAGCTCGACGGCGCCGCGGCTCCTGGTCTGCCCCCCGCCCATGAACCATGGCACCACGACCCGGCCGCAACGCGACTGTGCGCGAGGCTCCTCTTCGAACCTCGCGCACAGTCGCGTGTCACAGATCTACCTCAGAACCAGCGAACAACCCGTCGACCGAAGCGTTCACCGCGGCGCTGAGACGTCGGCCTGCATGATGTTCGCGCGACTGAGGACCACCGGGACCCACAGCGCGGTGAGGGCGGCCATCCCCGCCCACGTGAGGATCAGCCCGTATTCGATTCCCGTTGGGCGGAGTCCGGGCGGCAGGCTCTGTTGTGACCAGTAGCCGAGCAGTCCGATCACCGTCCCCACACCCGTTCCCATCACCGCTATCTGCGCGATGGCCCATCGTCGTGACCAGGTGCCCAGCAACGAGACGATGACCCCGAAGATCACGACGAACACGATGAACAGCCGCAGTGGCGCGGGCGTCGCGACATGTTCCGGGTTGGGACCTCCCGCGAGTACAGCCCACGCCGGCAGCGACCCCGCATGGGGAAGCGCGAGGCCAAACGTCAAAACGAGGACCACCGCGGTGATCGCCGGGCGGCGCCACCCGGCCACGAACTCTCGGGTGACTCGATTCTCGATCTCGCGGAAGTCGGCACGGTAGTGGGACAGATCGTCGGTCACGACATCCTCCTTGGATCGATACCGAGCGAGGCGACCCACCGGCGATGGTGGGCCGCCTCGACTCATCGGATCAGCCGATGCTGAAGGGCTGGCCCCACAGCGTGACGGTGCTGCTGACGTTCTTCGTGCTGGCGGTGACCTTGACGTAGGAGCGGGCCTGCGCGTAGCCAGCGCAGCCCTCGACACCGATGGTGGAGTCGGCCCAGGTGACGCTGCCGCTCTTGCCCTTGAAGCCGTTGGCGCCCGAGTGCGACTCGCCACCGAAGTCGTCGGCCTTCTCCAGGTCGAGGAGCTTGACGTTCTTGGCCTGGCCGGGAGCGATGGACAGGTTGCCCGCACCCTTGGCGGTCTGCTTGACGCTCTCGCCCTCCCAGTTGGAGGACATGCCGGTGTCGGCGCCGCCCTTGCCACCCAGGGTCAGCTGGCAGGCCACCACGTAACCGGGCTCGATCTTGCCGCCGTCAGCGTTGTCGCCGGACAGTTCGACCTTGGCGCTGCCGGAGACCCACACGTTGCGGTGCAGCGGGGTCGCACCCATCGACGGCGAGATGTTCGCGGACTCACCGGTCATGGCGACGGTGACGACGGTGCCGTCGACAAGCGTCTTGGAGATGGTCCCGCCGGGCAGCGGCACGAAGGTGTCGGCATTGGCCGCACCCGCCGACAGGAAGCCGACCGCGACGGCCGTGGCCGCGCCGACGGCGGAGATCTGCAGCCCGCGACGCAGGCCGTTCGTGCTGGTGTTCATGAATTCCCCTTTGAGGGTTCAGGTTTCAGGTTCGGGGGTGGGCTGGGTCAGCCGATGCTGAAGGGCTGGCCGTACAGGGTGGTCTTGGAGTAGTCGTTGCCGACGATCTCGACCACCGTGTAGGAGCGGGCCTGGGCGAATCCGCCGCAGTTCTGGATCTCGAGCTGGGTGTCCTGGTACTGGACCGAGTACTTGCCGTTCTTCTTGATGTCCTTGCCCGCGACGCTGACGAACTTGACCTGGCCGGCGGAGACCGGAACGGTCAGCGAACCGGAGATCGACGGTCCCGAGAGGTCGATGCCTGCGCCGATGGAGCCGCCGAGGCCGGTGATGTCGACCTGGCAGCCCACGATGTAGCCGGTGCTGATCCGCGAGACCCCGTGCGTGGACGAGTTGTTGGTGCCCTTGTCGTTGGTGGCACCGTTGAACGGCCCCGCCTCACCTTCCTTGGTGATGCCCTTGACGTCCGCGGTGACGGTGCCCGAGACCCACGCGGTGCGGCCGGCACCGTTCGCTGCGAGTGACGGCGAGATCAGGGCACTCTCGCCCGTGCGGGAGACGACCGCACCCGGTCCGGCCTTCTGCCCGTCGGGCAGCGGCACGAAGGTGTCGGCGTGGGCCACACCGGTGGACATCAGCCCGATCGCCACGGCGGCGGCAGCGCCCACGCCGACACTACGGAACTTGCTCATCAAATCTCCTTCATAGGCCGCGGCGCATGGGCGCGCGGCACCAAACTCAAATGAAAATGGTTTCCAGTAACCTAGGGAGGGCGGCGGACGCTGTCAAATGCGCCCCCGAGGAAGGGCTTTCGGCCCGGGTCCGCGGCCTTCTGGGCGCACTCCACCGCGCGGGCTCTGGTGAGCACCACGCTGACGGCGGAACGGCGAAGGTACGCGTCAAGATCACCCCTGCTCGGACTGGCGCCCAGACAGGGATGTCGGTTGACGTCGACTAGGCAGACGGCGGCGGGCCGCGGGTGCCGGTGCCCGAGCCGACCAGCAGCCAGCGGGCGAGCGGCGGCGAATCTGCAGGGGCGCAGACCGCGACAGGTACCAGGACCGGCACCTCGGTGAACGGCGCCGGAACTCTCCGGCTCAGTGCCGAAAGCACTGAGACACATCCGCGCTCACCGGCCCGGATCAGCACGGCGGTCACCGCGACGGCGGCGGCGTGCGCGGCGACCATCTGCGGACCGAGCTGCGGCCCGTGCACGTGAACAGCGCCCATCGCGAGCGCGATGTGCCCGATCGCCTGGCCCAGGGTCAGCGCGGCGGCCACGAACAACAGCTGATGTCGATCCACCCGCACGGACGCGATGACCGCACCGACGGCCGCGCAGCCCAGCATCAGCAGGACCACCGAACTCTCCGCGGGAGCCGTGCCCCCGCCCAGCGCGTGAGCGGCGACGCTCACCGCGCCGGAGGTCGAGCCCACGAAGGCACCGCGCATCCGCGCGATCGTCATCCCCTGTGAGCCCACACGCGAAGAATACAAGGCACTACTACAACGGCTAGTACCCAGGATCGGTTGTCGGCGAGGGTATCTACCGGGGCGGTTCGGTCTGGTACGCGTCCACCGCCCGTTGCAGCCGATCGAGCGCCTCACGCAGCTCCGCGATTGCCCTGTTCAGTTCATCGGCGGTCGCCGGATTCGCGACCGCGGGCGGGGGCGGACCCGCCGGTTCCCCCACAGGCGGCGGCGCTGGCGGCGGCCCCGCGCCCGATCCCGGCGCCGTGGCCACGCCGCCGGTGCCCGCCCCGAACACCTGGTCCAGCGCCTCCGCCAGGGTGGGCGCGTATCCCACCCGGACCCCGCCCGTGGCCCCCGGCTCCCGATAGCTGACCAGCAGGCGCGCGAGCTGGGGGAAGGTCGACGTGTTCTGTTCCGACGCGATCCGCTCGGTGAACAGCGGCTCCACGTAGAGCACTCCGCCGTCGGCGATCGGCAACGTCAGCAGGTTGCCGTACTGGATCCGGTTCGACCGCTCCAGCAGGGTCCGCTCCGACGCCACCCGGGTGTCCGAGATCATCGAGTTCTGGATCTGCTGTGGGCCCTGCGTGAGGGTGTCGGTCGGCAGTTCGAGCACGGTCAGCTTGCCGTAGTCCTCGGGATCGGAGTGCGCGGAGATGTAGGCGGAGAGGAATTCGCGCCGGAACCCGACCATGGTGCTGGCCAGCCGGAACGACGGCTCCGCGGTCGCCTGGTCACCCACCAGCACGTAGAACGGCATCTGGTACGGGTTGGACTCGACGGTCGGGTCGCTCGGCACCGACCAGAATGCGTTGGTGGTGAAGAACTCTCGCGGATCATCGACGTGATACTTCGCGAGCATGTCGCGCTGGATCTTGAACAGGTCCTGGGGGTACCGGAAGTGGGCCCGCAACTCGGCGGGAACGGAGCTCTCGGGTTGCACGGTGCCAGGGAAGGCGCTCATCCACGCTTTGAGCACCGGATCCTGCTGGTCGACCTGGTACAGGGTGACCGTGCCGTCGTAGGCGTCGACGGTGGCCTTCACCGAGTTACGGATGTAGGAGACCTCCCCACCCCGCCGCACGGGCGCGGGCTCGGCGCCGACCACCAGGTCCTCGAGCGAACTGCGCTGCGCGTACGGGTAGTTGTTCACCGTGGTGTACGCGTCGACGATCCACACGATCTTCCCGCCCACCACGGCGGGATAGGGGTCGTGGTCGGTGGTCAGCCAGGGGGCCACCAGGTGCACGCGCTCGGCGGGGGACCGATTGAAGATGATCCTCGATCCGGATCCGATCGCCTTGGAGAAGATGATGTTGCGCTCGGAGTACTTGACGGCGAACGCCATCCGGTTGAACCAGTTCCCGATCGAGACACCGCCGGTCCCGTCATAGGTGTAGGTGGAGGTGTCGGTGTCGTACTCGCGTGGCGCGGAACCCTCCGGACCACCGACGACCGCATAGTCGGGGTCGGTCCTCGCGATCAGTTCGCCGAAGTAGATGCGCGGCTGGTCCACTTTGATGACCTGGTGGCCGGAGCCCTGGCTGGCGATGTCGCTGACCGTGTACACCGGATATCCGCTGTTGCTGCTCGAGGTATCCCCCACCGCCTCCCGCACCGCGGCGTTCACCCGGTTCGCTGGCGCCGCGACGAACCCGTCACCGTGGGTGTACACCGTGTGCTGGTTGACCCACTGGGTCTGATTGCCGCTCAGGCTGCTCGGGGTCAACTCGCGGGCCGCGACGACGTAGTCGCGCAGCTTGCCGTCGATCATGTACCTGTCGAGGTCAAGGGTTGCGGGGAACGCGTAGAAGTTCTTGAGCTGTTGCTGCTGGATGAAGGTGTGCGAGAGCAGGTTCGGATCGAGCAGCCGGGCGTTCGCGATCGTCGTCACGTCGGCGGGCACGTCCCGGGGCGATTTGGTGCCGATGCCCGGATACGGCAGGAACTCGACCTTGTCCGCGCCGACGCCGTACGCCTGGCGGGTGGCCTCGATGTTGCGCTCGATGTACGGACTCTCCCGGTCTGCTGCGTTGGGACGGACCGAGAACTGCTCCACGGCCAGCGGCCAGACCGCGCCGACCAGGATCGAGGACAGCAGCAGGAGGATCGCGGCCAATGCCGGCACCCGGAGGTCGCGCAGCACGATCGCGGCGAAGAAGGCGGCGGCGCAGATGAGGGCGATCGCGAGCAGGATCAGTCTCGCCGGGAGCACCGCGTTGATGTCGGTGAAGCCACCGCCCGTGAACGTGGGCTCCTTGCGGCCGCTCGAGAGCAGCGCGTACCGGTCGAACCAATACGCCACCGCCTTGAGCAGAATAAACGTCCCCGCGAGCACGGCCAGCTGGACACGGGCGGCCCGGCTGATTCCGCCCTCGCTCCAGGAGATGCGTACCCCGCCGAACAGGTAGTGCGTGGTCAGGCTGGCCAGGAAGGCGAACACGGTCGCCACGAACAGCCAGTTCAGGACCGACCGATAGAAGGGCAGGTCGAAGACGTAGAAGCCGACGTCTAGACCGAACTGCGGATCCGTGACCCCGAACGCCCCGCCGTGCAGGAACAGCTGAACCGTCTCCCAGCTCGACTGCGCGATCAGGCCGCACAGCAGCCCGAGGACGATGGGGATGCCCAGCCCGAAAAGGCGCGGCCTGCGCCGCACGAAGTCGCGATAGATCCGGATCGGATCGTCCTCGGCACGCCCAGGCAAGAACACCGGTCGGGCGCGGAACGCCAGCAGCACCGCGAGGAACACGGCGCCGCCGACGAGCACGGCCACCGCGGCGAACAGCAGCAGCCTGGTCACCAGCATCGTCACCCAGACGGTCCGGTATCCGACCTCACCGAACCACAGCCAGCTGGTGTACATGCCCACCAGCACGGGGAGCACGATCAGGGCCGCGAGCAGGCCAACCGCCGACAGCAGCAGGATCCGGCCGCGCCGGGACAGCTGCGGTAGACCTTCGACCGGCCGATTGCCCACTTCCCACGCTCCAGGTCCGAGCGCGTCGCGGCCTACCGGCCTGTTCTCACCAGCGTCACCGCCGACGTGTGTCCGTTTCGCCCCATTCTACTGGCGCGAACCCGGACCGCGGTGTGTCGCCGCCGCCACCGCCGAGTGTGCACCTGCCGGCGCAAACCCCCAGGTGGGACGACGGCAGCTGCACACTCGGAGGGGTCAGGAGGCGGCGAGCAGCACGTCCGCGTCGAAGCAGGTGTGGGTGCCGGTGTGGCAGGCCGCACCCTCCTGGTCGACGATCAGCAGCACGCTGTCGCCGTCGCAGTCGAGCCGCACCTCGTGCACGTACTGGGTGTGCCCGGACGTCTCGCCCTTGACCCAGTACTGCTGGCGGGACCGCGAATAGTAGGTTCCCTTGCGGGTTTCCAGGGTGCGTGCGAGCGCCTCGTCGTCCATCCACGCGACCATCAGCACCGCGCCGGTGGCCCGCTCCTGGGCGACCGCACTGAACAGGCCGGCATCGTTTCGCTTCAGCCGGGCGGCGATTGCGGGATCGAGACTCATCGGACCACGATACCTTCGGCCCGCATGGCGTCCTTGACCTGCGGGATCTCCAGCTCGCCGAAGTGGAAGACGCTGGCCGCGAGCACCGCGTCCGCGCCCGCCTGCACGGCAGGGGCGAAGTGGTCCACCGCGCCCGCGCCGCCGCTGGCGATGACCGGAACGTGCACCGCGGCCCGTGCGGCCCGGATCATCGGCAGATCGAACCCGGCCTTGGTGCCGTCCGCGTCCATCGAGTTCAGCAGGATCTCCCCCACCCCGAGCTCGGCGCCGCGCAGCGCCCACTCGATCGCGTCGATCCCGGTGCCGCGCCTGCCGCCGTGCGTGGTGACCTCCCAGCCGGACGGCGTCGGCTCCTGCCCCTCGGGCACGGTCCGCGCGTCCACCGACAGCACGATGCACTGCGATCCGAACCGCTGGCTGAGCTCGCGCAGCAGCTCCGGGCGCGCGATCGCGGCGGTGTTGACGCTGACCTTGTCGGCGCCCGCCCGCAGCAGGCGGTCCACGTCCTGCTCGGTGCGCACCCCGCCGCCGACGGTGAGCGGGATGAAGACCTGCTCGGCCGTGCGGGTCACCACGTCGATCATGGTCCCGCGGTCCGAGGTGGACGCGGTGACGTCGAGGAAGGTCAGCTCGTCGGCGCCCTGCGCGTCGTACAGCGCCGCCAACTCCACGGGATCGCCCGCGTCGCGCAGGTTCTCGAAGTTCACGCCCTTCACGACGCGGCCCGCGTCCACGTCCAGACACGGGATGACCCGAACCGCCACCGTCATTGCGTCAGCCTTCCTGCCGGTAGCCCCGGGTCCCGATCCAGGTAGTCACCCGGATCGCCCAGAGCCACAAGAATATTCAACACCTCTTCGTGCACCCCCGGCGCCGCGGCGAGCACCGAGGTCGACCCGATGTGCCAGGGCGCACCCGCCAGGTCGGTGACCACACCGCCCGCCGCGCGCACCAGGGCGACGCCAGGCGCGTTGTCCCAGGGGTTGTGACCGAACACCACCGAAGCGCCGAGCGCGCCACCGGCGGTGAAGGCCAAGTCGGCGCCGGTGCTGCCGTGGATCCGCAGCCTCCTGCTCACCCGACTCAGTTCGCCGAGCGCCCGCACCCGATAGGGCCCGGGGATCGGTCCCCTGCCGTCGACGTTGAACGCGCCGAACCCGACCAGCGAATCGGACAGCGAGGCAGTCGCCAACGGCGGCAACGCCTCCCCGTTGCACAGCACCGGGCCGTCGACAACCGCCGCGTAGCGCCGGCCCATCCCGGGCAGCCAGGTCAGGCCGAGCACCGGGACCCCGTCGTCGAGCAGCGCGAGCAACATCCCTGCGGTCGGCAGGCCGGACGAGTAGTTCAGCGTGCCGTCGATCGGGTCCAGCACCCACACCGGCCCCTCGGTCAGGTCC
This sequence comes from Rhodococcus sp. PvR099, assembly GCF_017833315.1. Lineage (NCBI taxonomy): Bacteria > Bacillati > Actinomycetota > Actinomycetes > Mycobacteriales > Nocardiaceae > Rhodococcus > Rhodococcus sp. PvR099. Next base: position 1,425,797 of record NZ_JAFIBV010000001.1, read on the forward strand.
GGTCCGCCGAATTCCTCACCGTGCACACCGATTCCGGTCAGCTCGGTCAGTTCCGCGCTGAGCCGTCGTTCCAGCTCGAGATCGAGCTCGGTGGCGAAGTCGCGGGCGCCCTTGCTCACCGCGCTCGGCGCGCCGACGCCCTCGAGGAAGCGCTCCTGCGCCGCGTCCAGCAGGCCGCTCGCGATGGAGAGCAGCTCGTGCGGGTCGCGGGGCAGGCTCATGTCCGGCGCTATCGCGAGACCGCGGCGAGCGCTTCGGGGAGCGTGAACCGCCCGGCGTACAACGCCTTTCCGACGATGGAGCCCTCGACGCCCAGGTCGACGAGTCCGGCGATCGCGACGAGGTCCTCGATGCTGGATACGCCGCCGGAGGCCACGACCGGCGCCTTGGTGGCGCCGCAGACCTGGCTGAGCAGCTCCAGGTTGGGACCGGTGAGGGTGCCGTCCTTGCCGACGTCGGTGACGACGTAGCGCGAGCAGCCGTCCCGATCGAGGCGCTCGAGGGTCTCGAACAGGTCGCCACCCTCGGTGACCCAGCCGCGTCCACGCAGCTGGTAGCGGCCGTCGACGTTGCGGACATCGAGGCCGACCGCGATCCGGTCGCCGTACTCGCCGATGGCGCGGGCGCACCACTCGGGGTTCTCGATGGCGGCGGTGCCGAGGTTGACGCGCGCGCAGCCGGTGGCCAGCGCGGCCCGCAGCGACTCGTCGTCGCGGATGCCGCCGGACAGTTCGACCTTCACGTCGAGTTCGCCGACCACACCGGCGATCATGTCGCGGTTCGAGCCCCGGCCGAAGGCGGCGTCCAGGTCGACCAGGTGCACCCATTCGGCACCGTCGTTCTGCCACGCGAGCGCGGCATCCCGGGGGGATCCGTAGCTCGTCTCGCTGCCGGCCTCTCCCTGAACGAGGCGAACAGCTTCACCGTTGGCAACATCTACAGCAGGCAAAAGGACCAGGCTCACGTGCGCCTACCCTAGTCCGTCATCGCGGCGAGCCGGTTCCCGGGTCGCCGCCCTGTTCGCCCGCGCTCTGTTCGTCGTCCGCGGAGTCGTCGAGAGCGCGCCGGGTCATCCGGGTGGAGACGAGGCCCATCGCCGCGATCGCACCCGCAACCCCGGCGAGGACGATGACCAATCCCACGACCGGTCCCGGCTTCAGCACCGCCAGCAGTACGGTCGCGAGCGCGAGGACCGCGGCGGCGGAGCCGAGCGAGAACAGGGCGAGACGCCCCATCGACAGGCCGCGCCGCTGCCCGGTCACAGGCTGCGGACCCAGTTCTCCAGCAGCGCGGCACCGGCGTCACCGGACTTCTCCGGGTGGAACTGGGTGGCCGAGAGCGGCCCGTTCTCCACCGCGGCGAGGAACGGCCCGCCGTGGTCGGCCCAGGTCAGCTTCGCGGGCGCGATCAGGTCGGAGTCGGCGAGCTCCCACTTCTGCGCGGCGTAGGAGTGCACGAAGTAGAAGCGGGTGTCGGCGTCGACGCCGTCGAACAGCACGCTGTCCGCCGGGGCCTGCAGGGTGTTCCAGCCCATGTGCGGGAGCACCTCGGCCTGCAGCATCTCGACGGTGCCCGGCCACTCACCGCAGCCGTCGGCCTCCACGCCGTGCTCGACGCCGCGCTCGAACATGATCTGCATGCCGACGCAGATGCCCAGGACCGGCCTGCCGCCCGCGAGCCGCTGGCCGATGATGCGTTCGCCTCGGACCGCGCGCAGGCCCTCCATGCAGGCCGCGAAGGCACCGACGCCGGGGACCACCAGTCCGTCCGCGGCCAGGGCGACGGCGGGGTCCGAGGTCACCTCGACGTCCGCACCGACGCGGGCGAGGGCTCGTTGGGCCGAATGCAGGTTGCCGGAGCCGTAGTCGAGGAGGGCGACGGAGGTCATGCGGCAACTCTATCGGCCCGGACCCACGCCACCGGAATCACCAGCGCGATGGCCGCAGCCGCGATCACGAACACCCACGTGTAGCCGGCGAATCCGGCGACCACGCCGAGCGTGAGCGCACCGATCCCCGTCCCGGCGTCGTAGCTGATGTTCCAGGCGGCGCTCGCCGCGCCGAGCCTGGCCGGCCCGGCCCCGGTGAACAGCGAGACCAGCGCCTCGTTCTGGCAGGCGCCGAAGCCGAGCCCGAACGCCACCGCGCCCGCCATCAGCAATCCGACCTGGCCGTCGCCGATCACGCCTGCCGCGAACAGCCCGGCACCGAGCGTCGCGCAGGCCAGCGCAGGCACCATCGACCGGCCGTGCCCGATCCGGTCGGCCAGTACGCCCGCGGCGTACCGCCCGACCAGGATCGCCCCGCTGACCACCGCGAGTGCCACGCCCGCGATCGCCGCCCGGTCCTCGACCGCGATCGGGAGCAGGCTGGTGACCCCGCCGTAGGCCGAGGCCACCACGATCATCGCCAGGCAGGGCACCAGCAGCAGGCGAAGCGGCAGCCGTCCCCGCGGGCCGGCCCCCACTGGCCGTGGGATCGACGGCAGCGCGGCGATCGAGGCGATGGACAGCAACGGCACCAACGCCGCGAGCACGAACACCAGCGAGGACTGGCCGCGGCCGAACAGCGCCAGACCCAGTGGCAGCGCGACCATCTGGGCCAGCGAGATGGCGATGCCCTGTGCTCCGGTGGCCCGGCCGAGGATCTCCTTGGGCGCCAACTCCCCGATCAGCGCGCTGCCCGCCACCGTCACCAGGCCGAAGCCGATTCCGCGCACCGCCGAGATGATCAGCGCGGGAACGGCTTCGGTGGACAGCAGGAAGGCGAGCGAGGGCAGACCGAGCAGCAGGCAGCCGACGGCGAGCACCCACCGGTACCCCCAGCTCCGCAGCAGGGTCGGCGTGCAGAGTTGGGTGGCGACGGTGGTCGCCATGAAGACCGCGGTGCTCGCGCCCGCGAGCGCATCGGTGCCGCCCGCCTGCTTGATCGCGAACGGGACCACCGGCAGCAGCAACGACCACCCACCGAAGGTGGTCGCGGCCATGAGGAACGCCACCGGCAGCCCGCGGGTACGCCAGAGTCCGCCGGGTGCCGTCGCCCCGGAGACCGCACCCATCAGATCAGCCGCAGGACCCCGCCCGCGGCCGCGATGATCGCCAGCGCGAGCAGCACGCCGGAGGCGAACTTGTTGACGGTCCACATCGAGTACGCGCCGCCGAGCGCGAATCCGGCCGCGATGAACAGGACGTAGATCAGCGCGTCACCCATCTACAGCGCGCCCTTGGTCGAGGGCACCCCGGACACCCGCGGGTCCGGCTCGACGGCCTCGCGCAGCGCGCGGGCCACGGCCTTGAACTCGGCTTCGGTGATGTGGTGCTGGTCGCGGCCGTAGAGCACCCGCACGTGCAGCGCGATCCGCGCGTTCGAGGCGATCGACTCGAACACGTGCCGGTTGATCACCGTGGCGTAGGGAACGCCCGGGTAGCCGCCGATTACGGCGTGCAGCATGTGCTCCGGCTCGCCGGTGTGCACGCAGTACGGGCGGCCGGAGACGTCAACGGACGCGTGCGCGAGGGTCTCGTCCATCGGGATGAACGCGTCGCCGAAGCGGCGGATGCCGCGCTTGTCCCCCAGTGCCTGACCGAGCGCCTGGCCCAGCACGATCGAGGTGTCCTCGACGGTGTGGTGGGCCTCGATCTCGATGTCGCCCTCGGCCTTGACCGTCAGGTCGAAGCTGGCGTGGCTGCCGAGCGCGGTCAGCATGTGGTCGAAGAACGGCACGCCGGTGGAGATGTCGACGATCCCGGTGCCGTCGAGGTTCAGCTCGACGGCGATGGAAGATTCCTTGGTGGTGCGCTCGACCTTCGCGATCCGCCCGGTCATCGTGTCTCCTCAGTGATCTCCGTTGTGACAAGCTCCGTTGCGACGAGCTTCTTGCTCACCCGCAACAGCTCGTCGTTCTCCGCGGCCAGGCCAATGGTCGCACGCAGATAGCCCTCGATCCCCACATCCCGGATCAGCACGCCCTCGTCGAGGAACCGCCTCCAGGTGGCGGCCGCATTCGAGAACTGGCCGAACAGCAGGAAGTTCGCGTCCGACTCGATCACCCGGAAGCCCATCGCCGTGAGCTCAGCGGACACCCGGTCGCGCTGCGCGGCGAGCTCCGCCACGCTGGCCAGGGTCTCGTCCGCGTGCCGCAGCGCCGCCCTGGCCGCGGCCTGGGTGATCACCGAGAGGTGATACGGAAGACGCACCAGCAGAAGCGCTTCCACCACGGCAGGCGCCGCCGCCAGGTAGCCCAGCCGACCGCCCGCGAAGGCGAAGGCCTTGCTCATCGTGCGGCTCACGACCAGCTTGGTCGGGAACTCGTCGATCAGCGTGATCGCGCTCGGGCCCGAGGAGAACTCGCCGTACGCCTCGTCCACGATCACGATGCCCGGCGCCGCGGTCAGGATGCGACGCAGGTCGGACAGCGGAACACTGTGCCCGGTGGGGTTGTTCGGGCTCGTGACGAACACGACGTCCGGCTTCTGCTGGGCGACGGCCGCGATCACCGCCTCCGGGTCGAGCGAGAAGTCCGACCGCCGGAACACGGGCAGCCACTTGGTCTCGGTGCCGTCCGAGATGATCGGGTGCATCGAGTACGACGGCACGAAGCCCATCGCGCTGCGACCGGGCCCACCGAAGGCCTGCAGCAGCTGCTGCAGGATCTCGTTGGATCCGTTGGCCGCCCACACGTTGTCGACGGTCACCGCGACACCGGTCTGCCGGGTGAGGTATTCGGCCAGGTCGGTCCGCAGCGCCACCGCGTCGCGGTCCGGGTACCGGTGCAGCTCGGCGGCCGCCTCCCGAACCGACTCCGCGACATCGTCGATCAACGCGCGGGTCGGCGGGTGTGGGTTCTCGTTGGTGTTGAGCTGCACGGGCACCGTCAACTGCGGTGCGCCGTAAGGAGACTTGCCGCGCAGGTTCTCCCGGATGGGTAGCTCGTCGATGCTCGCCGCCGAACCGGGTACCGGACCGCCGCTCACCGAAGCGCCTCGACAGCGGTGCCGTCCGTCAAACCCTCGAAGCGCAGCCGCACTGCCTCGCCGTGCGCGGGCAGGTCCTCCGCGTTCGCGAGGGCGATCACGTGCCCGGAGACGTCCTTGAGGGCGGCCTCCGAGTAGTCCACGACGTGGATGCCGCGCAGGAACGTCTGCACGCTGAGGCCGGACGAGTGCCGCGCGCAGCCCGCGGTGGGCAGCACGTGGTTCGAGCCGGCGCAGTAATCGCCCAGGCTCACCGGCGACCAGGCGCCGACGAAGATCGCGCCCGCGGACCGGACCCGGCCTGCCACCTCGGCGGCGTTCTCGGTCTGGATCTCCAGGTGCTCGGCCGCGTACGCGTTGACCACGCGCAGGCCGTCCTCGACAGAGGAGACCAGCACCGTCCCGGACTGGCTGCCCGCCAGCGCCGTCGCGACCCGCTCGCTGTGCTTGGTGAGCTCGAGCTGGGCGGTGAGCGCGTCGTCCACCGCGTCCGCGAGTTCGACGCTGGTGGTGACGAGCACGCTTGCGGCCATCACGTCGTGCTCGGCCTGGCTGATCAGGTCGGCGGCGACGTGCACCGGGTCTGCGGTGTGGTCGGCCAGGATCGCGATCTCGGTCGGTCCGGCCTCGGCGTCGATCCCGACCAGCCCGCGGCACAGCCGCTTGGCGGCGGTGACGTAGATGTTGCCGGGCCCGGTGATCAGGTCGACCGGTGCGAGTTCGGCCCCGTCGCCGACGGCGGTGCCGTCCCGTGTCACGTCGGTGCCGCCGTAGGCGAGGAGCGCGACGGCCTGGCCGCCGCCGACCGCCCACACCTCGTCGACGCCGAGCAACTCGGCCGCCGCGAGGATCGTCGGGTGCGGCAGGCCACCGAAAGCGGCCTGCGGCGGAGACGCCACGACGAGCGACTCGACGCCCGCGGCCTGCGCCGGGACGACGTTCATCACGACGGACGACGGGTAGACCGCGTTGCCGCCGGGCACGTAGAGCCCGACCCGGTCCACCGGCACCCAGCGCTCGGTCACCGTGCCACCGGGCACCACCTGCGTCGTGGTGTCGGTGCGCCGCTGGTCTGCGTGCACGAGCCGGGTCCGCTCGATCGCGACCTCGAGGGCGGCGCGCACCGCCGGATCGAGCTCGGCCAGCGCCTTGGTCAGCTCGGCGCGCGGCACCCGGACCCGGTCGGGGCGGACCCCGTCGAACTTCTCGCCGAACTCGAGTGCCGCCTCGGCGCCCCGGTCGCGGACCGCCTCGACCATCGGGCGCACCTGATGGAGCACCGCGTCCACATCCACTCCACCTCGGGGCAGCGCGGCCCGGAGTTCGGCCGTGGTGGGTGTTCGACCGCGCAGATCCACGCGGGCGAGCTCGGTGCGGGCAGGCATGAGGGTCCCTTCAGAGGAATGGGTTTGTACTGATTATTCAGGATAGGTCCACGCCATTTTCCGCTGGCCGCCGCGACCGCGGGTTTCGTTCGTCGCCGGCCGTGCGCGAACACCGCTGCGCGTACGCTGACAAGGCGGTTCGTGGAGAGGATCGACCATGACTCACGACGCGCGATCGATCGCAGAACAGAACACGGCATTGCCCCCGGATGACGGCCGGGAACGATTCGCGGGCTACGGGGTGATGGGGGCGCCGTTCGCCAGCGGACACTGCCTTGCGCTGCGGCATTTCCCTGCCAGTTCGGTCGGCGCAGGCTACGACTCGGTGTGGCATCGGGACCCCGCGGGCGAGTGGACGATCTACAGCAGCGTTCGGCCCGAGGTCAGCTGCGCCCGATACTTCGGCTCCGCCACCGAGGACGCGCGGACCGCGGACATCTCGGTGAGGTGGACCGGTCCGGCCGCCTTCACGGTCACGGTGGACGACAGGCTCGTGTGGGAACTCGAGCTGGGAAAATCGGCGGCGACGACCGCGATGACGGGCCTCGGTCGGCTGATGCCCGCGGCCCTGTGGCGAAGCGATGCCGTCCTCTCGCTGATGGGGCGCGTGGCCGGACCCGCACTCGGGGTCGGCCAGGTCCGGCTGACCGGCAACTCCGCCAACGGCCAGCGATTCCGGGCGAACCCCCGGATGCTGTGGACCATCGACGAAAGCCGGGCGACCATCGACGGGGTCGATCTCGGACCACCGGGGCCGCTGCCCGAACAAGCACACCTGGGCGACTTCTGGATCCCACAGCGAGGGATGTTCGTCGTCGGCGAGGCCTACTTCGACGGTTGACGCGACGATCTCCGTCCAGCGAGAGCACCGACAGCCAGCAGCGCGACGATGAGCGCGCACGATGCGGGCACCCAGCTCCCGAGGCGGTCGAATACGGTGTCCTCCCCCGCCATCGGCACGTCGACGATCAGCACGCCGCTCTCGGCGGCCGGCATCCACGCGAGCCGGTTGCCCCGGGCGTCGAAGGCCGCGGAGACGCCGGTGAGCGCGGCCGCGGCCACCGGGCGTCCGGTCTCGGCGGCCCGCAGCGCACCGAAGCTCGCGAGCTGTGCGGGCGCCCAGCTGCCCTGGAAGGTCGCGGTCGACGACTGGTAGACCAGGAGCGCGGCGCCGTTCCTCGCCTGTGCGCGGGCCAGGTCCGGGAAGGTCTGCTCGAACGAGATCAGCGGCCCGATCGCCAGACCGTCGACGTCCATCACCACCAACTTCTCGCCGGCCTCACGGTTCTGGCCCGCCGCAGCGGTGACCCGGGTGAGCCACCCGAGCTGGTCGCGGAACGGCACGTACTCGCCGAACGGCACCAGCCGGGTCTTCCGGTACTCGGCCTCGATCCCGTCCCGGCCGATCAGGGTCGACGTCTTCGCGATGGCTCCGCTGCCTGCGACCCGCGCATCGACGTTGACCAGCAGCTCGGCCCCGACGGCGCCCGACAGCGCGGTGAGCCGATCGAGCACGTCGGGCCGGGCGGTGAGGTCCTCGCCGACACTGCTCTCTCCCCACACCACGAGATGCACCGGGCGGCTCAGCCCGCGGGTCAGCTCTTCCTGGCGGATCTGCAGGTCGTCGTGCACGATCCCCGGTTGCACGAGCGCCACGGGCACGGCCGGGGCATGGGGCAACTCGGGTCGTGTCGCGGACCAGAGCGGACCGGCGGCGACCGCCACGAGGGCGGCCGCCGCGCCGACATGCCGCGCCGTTCCGCGGCCGACGAGAAGGATCGCGAGCCCGACATTGGCCGCGACCACGGCGAAGCCCACCAGCCAGACCCCGCCGACCGACGCGAGTGCCAGCACGCTCGGCCTGCGCCACTGCGTCGAACCGAACAGCGACCACGGCCCGCCGAGCCAGTGCCAGGACCGCACGGTCTCGATCAGCACCCAGCCGGCGGGCACTCCGACCACGGCCAGGGCCGCCCGCGCCGGTGTCTCGGCGCCGCGCAGCAGCGCTCGCGCCAGGATCCCCCACCCGGTCCACAGCAGCGCGAGCAGACCGATCGCGAAGGGGAAGAAGTAGACCAGGTTCGGCGCCAGCCAGTACTGCGTCGCGGCCAGGAACCCGACACCCGCGAGCCATCCGCGCAGCGCCGCCTCGCCCGGGGTGTCCGCAGTGCCAAGCAGGAGCAGGACCGGTACCAGCGCCACCCAGGCCAGGAGATCGAGACCCGGTGCGGGGAAGGCGACCAGCGGCAGTGCCCCGACGATCAGGACGGCGCCGCGGGCCGGCCAGCGCGAGCGCACCGTTCAGACGGCGGTGAGGGCAGGGGCCTCGGCGGCGGGTGTGCAGGTGCGGATGAACTCGCCGACCCTGGCGATCGCCCGCTCCGCCTCCGGGATCAGACCGGCGGCCGCGTGGAAGACGTGCACCTGACGATCCCAGACCTCCAAGGTCACCGATACCCCGGCCGCCCCCAGGCGCTGCGCCATCAGCTCCGCATCCGGGTAGAGGATCTCGGTCGAGCCGACGTGGATCAGCACCGGCGGCAACCCCGCCAGCACCCCGTTCACCGGGGAGGTTCGCGAGTTCGCGCCCGCCCTCGCGGCCGCCACGTCCGCGAGTGCGAGCAGGACCGAGCGCGGGATCAACGGGCAGCCGTCGGCTGCCGGGTGCGCCAGCTTGGTCGACGGATCGATATCAGTGAGCGGCGAGAGCGCGACGAGCCCGGCCGGGGTGGGCAGGCCCAGTTCGGCGATCGCGATGGCGGTCGCGAAGGTCAGGTATCCGCCGGCGGAGTCGCCCGCGATGACGATCCGCTTGCCCTCGAATCCCTGCTCCAGCAACCACCGGTACCCTGCGACGCCGTCCGCGATGGCCGCGTCGATCGGATGCTTGGGCAGCATCCTGTAGTCGACAGCGAGCACCGGCACGCCTGCCGCGCCGGAGATCCGTGAGACCAGGTTCCGGTGGGTGTTCAACCCACACGTGAGGAAGCCGCCTCCATGCAGGTACAGCACCACCGCGTCGCGCATCGCGTCGCGCGCCTGGAGCCATTCGGCGCCACAGTGCTCGAGGCGGATCCGGCGTCGGCCCACTCCCCGGCCCGGCGGAACGATCCTGGCCGCGAGGTCCAATGCGCCCGCGGGCCACAGGGGACTCGGCCAGCGGGCCCACACCTCGAGCGCGGGCTTGACGGTGAATCGGATGGACTCGGCCAGGATCCTGGACCGGAGGCTGGCACCGGCGATGAACCGCGGCTCCGCGGCGACCGCGATCCGTGGGGATCGCGTCGATCGTGCCCGGCGGACGGACCGCCCCGACGGCGATGTGTTCGCAGTCATGTGAGCTCCCGGCATTGCGCCTAACTACCACTGCCGAAAGTTCAAAGGCAGTTGAATCATGGTACGTGATCCAGAACACATTTACGAGGACGTAACAATCCCGACCGCAGGTAAGCAGGTCAACGCGGGGGTCGCTGGGCGGGTCACACAGCCGGTGGCCGCGGCGCGTGTACCGGATTACCGTGGAGTCGAGGGTTCGGCCGCGAAGTGGCTATGCGAGCGACCGGGCCCCCTTCGAACGTTGATCGCGGGAGTGGAAATGATCGCGTTGGGGCTGTTCGCGCTGGCGGTGGGCATCCTGCTGATCGTGGTCGAGGCCCATACCCCGACCGCGGGGATCCTCGGAGCCGCGGGCGCGCTCCTGTCCGCCGCGGGCGTGTGGATGCTGTTCGCCGCCGATGGCGCCGGGTCGGTGATCGCGGTCCCGGTGACGGTGGGTGTCGCGGTGGTCGGGCTCGGCGTGATGACGCTGGCCGGCCGAAAGGCGCTGGTCGCGAGGCGCCTGCCCGTGCACAGTGGGCCCGAGTCGCTGATCGGCACGAACGCCGTCGTCCGGAACTGGACCGGATCGCACGGTCAGGTGGAGACGGCGGGCGGGCTCTGGCGCGCCAAGGTGGAGTTCGGGTACGAGCAGGATCCGGAGCCGTCGGAGGGCGAGTCCGTCGTGGTCGAGCGGATCCGCGGCCTCACGCTGTCCGTGCGCCGCCGCGAACCGTGGGAGTGGTCGCCGTGACCGCTGTTCTCGCCCTTCTCGTCATCGTCGTCCTGCTGCTGTTGGTTCTCCCCGGCAGCTCGGTCCGGATCCTGCGCGAGTACGAGCGCGGTGTGGTCTTCCGGCTGGGCCGGGTACTCGACTCCAAGGGCCCCGGGCTGGTCCTGCTGGTCCCGGCGGTCGACCGGATGGTGCGCGTCGGCCTGCGCACGGTGACGCTGAAGATCCCCGTCCAGGAGGTGATCACCCGCGACAACGTGCCCGCGAAGGTCACCGCCGTCGCGTATTTCCGGGTGATCGACGCCGACAGAGCGATCGTCGAGGTGGAGGACTTCCTGCTCGCGACGCTGCAGATCGCGCAGACCACGCTGCGCTCGGTCCTGGGCAAGGCCGAGCTCGACTCCCTGCTCGCCGAGCGGGAACGGTTGAACGAGGACCTGCAGAAGGTGATCGACCAGCAGACCGAACCCTGGGGCGTGAAGGTCACCACGGTCGAGATCAAGGACGTCGAGATCCCCGAGAACATGCAGCGGGCGATCGCGCGGCAGGCCGAGGCGGAGCGCGAACGGCGGGCGAAGATCATCAACGCCGAGGGCGAGTTCCAAGCGGCGGAGAAGCTCGCACTCGCGGCCGACATCATCAGCCGCAATCCGACGACCCTGCAGCTGCGCTACCTGCAGACGCTGCGGGAGATCGGCGGCGAGCACAACTCGACGATGATCTTCCCGCTGCCGCTCGACCTGGTCCGGCCGTTCCTCGGCGAGGACAGAAAGAGCTAGTTCGTCGCGGGTATCTCGAATTCGCCCTGGCCCGCGAAGTCCACCTGCCGCCGCGCGTTGGAGAGCGCACTGACCACGCAGGTACCGATCGGGCCGCCCCGGTCGAACATCGTCGCGGTGCCCACGGCCAGACCGTCGGAGCTGATGTGGTCGTCCGCCTCGATCCCGACGTCGGGCCCCTCGGGCAGCCTGGCCAGCACGAGGGTCAGGTCGACGTTGATGAAGCCCACACCCTCGCTGCCCCAGTTGGTCATCAGGCTGGTCGGCTCACCCGCCATCGCGGCCCGCTCGAACTGCGACGGCTCCTCCCCGGCCACCACCGGAAGATGCCTGGCCCACATGCGTTTACGGCTGACGCCCTGATGTTCGAACATCGAGGTGGACCAGCCGTCGGGGTGCGAATCGCTGCCGAAGTACGGCGGCGTGAGCGCGTCGGTCGGCGGGGCGATCGACGCCGGCGGCGGTGACGGGCGGCGATCGCGGGTCCAGACCTCGCCGGGCGGCTGCTCCGACGGGCGAAGGAAGACCGCGGACGCGCGCGCGACGGTCTCCCCGTCCTGGAGCAGCTCCGCGTCGGCGACCCGGATCCGCTTGCCCTCGCGCACCGTCGTGGTCGCGGTGGTCAGTGGCCGGGTCCGCGCCGGACGGAACAGGTCGACCGTCAGCCTGGTGGGCACGAATCCGTCACCGCCGTGGCCGTTTTCGAGCGCACGGGCGAGAAGTCCGCACAGCGCCACACCGCTGACCATGTCCGGTGACCACCGGCTGACCGCGAAGGGCAACGCCACGTATCCGTCGGGGGTCGTGTCGAAGAAGGCAAGCGGAGAGTTCACGAGCGGCACCTCTCGGGTCGGCGGGTCCGGCCCCCATCATGGGTGGCCGCGGGCCCGCAGCGATGCGGAATCGTTGACACCTCGAACGTAATTCATCGGCGAAACGACCCCACGAGCGGACCCCGCTGCCCTACCGTGCGACGCGTGACCCGAATCGCCCGGATCCTGGCCCTCGTCCTCGCGGTGGCGGCAGCTCCGCTGGTCGCCGGATCACCCGCCCAGGCCGCCCCGGCCGGACTGGGCGCCGATTTCGAATGGGGCGTTGCCACCTCCGGCTTTCAGTCCGAGGGCTCGCCGCCGGACAGCAACTGGTCGCGCTACGTGTCGTCGGGCAAGACCCACGACCCGTACGGCTCCGGGCCCGACTTCCGGCACCGCTACCGGGAGGACATCGCCCGCGCGGCGGCCCTCGGCGTCGACGTGTTCCGCTTCTCCGTCGAATGGGCCCGGGTCCAACCCACCCCGGACGGCTGGGACGAGGCCGAGTTCGCCTACTACGACGACGTGATCGACGAGATCCGCGGGCACGGCATGAAGCCGATGATCACCCTCGACCACTGGGTATACCCGGGCTGGATCGCCGACCGAGGCGGCTGGGCCGACCCGGACACGCCGGCCCGCTGGCTGACCAACGCCGAGCGGGTGGTGGAGCGCTACGCCGGCGCAGGGGCCGACTGGATCACCTTCAACGAGCCGACGGTGTTCGTGCAGAAGGAGCTGACCTTCGGCGGCATCTCGCTGCCCGCGGCCCCGCAGATGCTGGACCGGATGGTCGGCGCGCACCGCGCCATCTACGACACCATCCACCGCCTCGACCCCGACGCCCGCGTCTCGAGCAACGTCTCCTACATCCCCGCCGCGATGGGCGCGGTGGACTCGGTCTTCGCCGACCGGGTCCGCGACAAGCTGGACTTCCTCGGCCTCGACTACTACTACGGCGTCTCCCTGGACAACCTGACCACGGCGGCCGCCGTGTCCGACGCCTTCTACGACATCCGGCCGCAGCCGGACGGGATCTATCACGCCGCGATGTACTACGCGCGCAAGTACCCGGAACTGCCGATCTACGTGGTGGAGAACGGGATGCCCACCGACAACGGCGCGCCGAGGCCAGACGGGTACACCCGCTCGGATCACCTACGCGATCACGTCTACTGGCTCGGCCGGGCGCGGGCCGAGGGCGCCGACGTGATCGGCTACAACTACTGGTCGATCACCGACAACTACGAGTGGGGCACCTACCGGCCCCGGTTCGGTCTCTACACCGTCGACACATTGACCGACCCGACGCTGACCCGCAGGCCAACCGACGGCGTCGCCGCATACCGGGAGCTGATCGCCGCCGGCGGCGTGCCGGCGGACTATCGGCCGGTGATGGCGCCCGCGTTCTGTTCGCTGGTCAGCCCGCCGCAGAGCTGCCTGAGCCCGACCGGCTCCTAGCCGCGGCCGTCAGGCGTATCGCCGCTGCAGACCCTCGAGCGTCTCCGAGATCCCCTTCGCGTTCTTCTGGGGAAACCCGATGAGCTCGAAGGACTTTGCCAGCTTGGAGCCGGTGTAGTCGAAGACCTCGGTGACCTGTGTCTGCGGCACCGGCGCGTCGGCAGAGAAGACCTCGGCGAACTCCCAGCGCCACCGGTGCCCGAATGGGTGCCGCCACTCGATCAGCCTGCCGTCCTCGAACGCCGTGACGGTGCTGGTGATGCGGTAGGGGAAGCCGTACATCCGCATCGACATCGAGAACTTGTCGCCCCGCTCGAGTCGGGCGGGCCCCGAGACGGAGGCCTGCACGGTCCCAGAGCCGTCCAACTCGTGATGTCGTCTCGGGTCGGCGACCAGGCCGAACAGTTCGTTCACGGGGGCATTGACCAGGACGCGGCGGGCCACCCTGCGGGGTCCCAGGTCTACGGGCTCGACAGACAGTGCGGGCATGGCCACAAGATACGCGTGGCGGCCCCGTCCTATGCTCCAACCGCGGGCACGCGCGTCGCGTGTCGCCCGCTCCTCGTAGGTGAAGGTGGAGTTCTCATGGCCTGGCAGGTGTGGTTCGCGTTCTTCGGCGCCGCGTGGGTGATCAGCCTGTCCCCCGGCGCGGGAGCGATCGCGTCGATGTCCACCGGCCTCAGTCACGGTCTGCGCCGCGGCTACTGGAACATCCTCGGCCTGCAGATCGGGCTGTTGCTACAGGTGGTCATCGTCGCGGCCGGGGTCGGCGCCCTCCTCGCCAGCTCGGCGCTGGCGTTCACCGTCATCAAGTGGTTCGGCGTCGCCTACCTGGTCTACCTCGGGATCCGGCAGTGGCGGGCCTCGCCGACCGAGGTGTCCGCGGAGACCGATACCCGCCGCCACTCCGCCGCCGCCCTGGTCGCGCGCGGGTTCCTGGTCAACGCCAGCAACCCGAAGGCTGTGGTCTTCATGCTGGCCGTCCTCCCGCAGTTCCTGAACCCGGCAGCACCCCTGGTCCCGCAATACGCGATCATCGCCGCGACGATGATCGCCGTGGACGTAATGGTGATGACCGGCTACACCGGGCTGGCCGCGCGGGTGCTGCGGATGATGCGGTCACCGAAACAGCAGCGGGTCACCGGCCGGGTGTTCTCCGGCCTGTTCTTCGCCGCGGCAGCGTTCCTGTCGCTTGTGCGGCGGGGCGCGACGGCCTAGCCGCGATACGGCCGCCAGGCCGTCAGGCCTGTGGGGCTCCGATGTTGACCATCCAACCGATGCCGAACTTGTCGGTACACATGCCGAACTCATCGCCCCACATCTGCTTCTCCAGCGGGACCGACACGGTGCCTCCGTCGGACAGCTTCGCCCAGTAGCCACGCAGCTCGTCGCCGTCGTCGCCGCTCAGGCTCACCGCGATGTTCTCCCCGGGCTTGTGCTCCATCCCGGGCGGCGTGTCTGCCCCCATCAGCGTGTATCCGCCGGAGGTCTCCAGCATGCCGTGCATGATCAGGTTGGCCTCGGGGGCATCCGGTGCGCCGAACTCACCGAAGGTGCTCAGGTTCAGGGTTCCGCCGAACACACCCTGGTAGAACTCCATGGCCTGCCTCGCGTTGTCGGCGAAGCTGATGTACGGGTTGAGACGAGAGCTCATCTGGTTCTCCTTCATCCGTCGCACGTTCGGTCTCTTGCAGACTAGCGCGGCCCGGCGACAGGAAACGGCTACATGTCCAGGCCGAGATCCAGCACCGTCACCGAATGCGTCAGCGCACCGACCGCGAGATAGTCCACCCCGGTCCGGGCGAAGTCAGCCGCGACGTCGAGCGTGAGCCCGCCGGAGGACTCGAGCTTGGTCCGCGGCGCCACCGCATTGCGCCGCTGGACCGCGGTCTGCGTCTCCCAGAGCGCGAAGTTGTCCAGCAGCACCAGCTCGACATCCTCCGCGAGCACCTGGTCGAGCTGGGCCAGGCTGTCCACCTCGACCTCGCACTCGATGTCCGGGGCCGCCGACCGCACCGCGTTCAGCGCGGCGACCACCGAGCCCGCCGCCGCGACGTGGTTGTCCTTGATCAGCGCCGCGTCCCCGAGGCCCATCCGGTGGTTGACCCCGCCGCCCATCCGGACCGCGTACTTCTGCAACGCGCGCAACCCAGGGAGGGTCTTGCGGCTGTCGCGGATCCGGCAGTCGGTGCCCTGCACCTCCTCCACCCAGGCCGCGGTGGCGGTCGCGATCCCGGACAGGTGGCACATCAGGTTGAGCATGGTGCGCTCCGCGGTGAGCAGGTCCCTCGTCGGGGCCAGCACGGTCAGCACCGACTCCCCCGGCCGCACGACGGCACCGTCGTCTACGCGTGCCAGCACCTCGTAGTTTCCCGCGCCGACCACCTCGTCGAGCACCAGCAGGCCCACCTCGATCCCGGCCACCGTGCCCGCCGCCCTGGAGACCACGGAGGCCTTGGCCACCGCGCCCTCGGGCACCGTCGCCACCGAGGTGATGTCGGGGCCGTACCGCAGGTCCTCGCCCAGCGCCACCCGCACCAGGGTGAGGATCTCGTCGCGGTCCAGGCCGTCAGCCAGCGTGGTCATCGTGCTCCTGTCGAAAGTCGTCACAAGGGTCGTCTGTCTCTAGTTCGGGGCCGTCACGAGTTCGGGCAGCTCGAGTTCGCCGTCCGACCCCAGCCGGACCTCGATGCCGTGGCGCAACGATTCCGAGGCCTCGGGGAAGTCGCTGCGAGTGTGGCAGCCCCGGCTCTCGGTCCGTGCGCGGGCCGCCAGCACCAGGGCGGCGGCCGTCACGGTGAGCGCGGCGTCCTCGAGACCCGTCGCATCGGCCGGGACGAGCTGCACCGACCCGGCGAGTTCGCTTGCCGCCGTCGACAATCCGGCCCCGTCCCGGACCACCGAGGCGTGCGCGGTCATCAGCGCCTGCATCCGATCGCGGGCGACGTGCGGCCGCGACCGCAGGTCCGCTGAGCCGACCTCCACCGGCAGTCCGGACCGCTCGACAGCCGCGATGCCTGCCCGCTCCCCGACCACGAGCCCCTCGAGCAGGCTGTTCGACGCCAGCCGATTGGCGCCGTGCAGACCGGTGCGCGCCACCTCGCCCGCCGCGTAGAGCCCGGACACCTCGGTGCGCCCGTGCACGTCGGTCACCACCCCGCCGCACGCGTAGTGCGCCGCCGGGGCCACCGGGATGAGCTGGTGCGGGGGGTCGATCCCCGCGGCCAGGCAGGAGGCGGTCACCGTCGGGAACCGCTCCGCGAACCCGGCGAGCCCGCGCGCGTCGAGGTACACGTGGTCGGTGCCGAGGCGGCGGATCCGGTCCGCGATGGCGCGCGAGACCACATCACGCGGCGCCAGGTCCCCCATCGGGTGCACCCCGGCCGTCACCGAGTCACCGTTGCCGTCCACCAGGATCGCGCCCTCGCCGCGCACGGCCTCGCTGATCAGAGGCCGCCGGCCGATGCCGCCGGGGGTGAACAGCACGGTCGGGTGGAACTGCACGAACTCGACGTCCGCGACGGCCGCACCGGCGTCCAGCGCCAGCGCAATGCCGTCGGCGGTCGCGCCGGGCGGGTTGGTGCTGCACGAGTACAGCTGCCCGAGCCCACCGGTGGCAAGCAGCACCGACGGCGTGTGGATCACGCCGAGCCCCTCGTCTGAGAGCACCAGCAGACCCACCACACCGCGATCGTTGGTGACGACCCGCGCGGCCGCCGCGCCGAACAGCACGGGCAGGCCCGCGGCGTTGAGCGCCCGCTGCACCTCGGCGCCGGTGGCGTCGCCGCCCGCGTGGATGATCCTGCGGGTGCTGTGCCCGCCCTCGCGGGTGCGGGAGACCGCGCCGTCGCGACCCCGGTCGAAGACCGCACCGAGGTCGGTGAGCGCGGCGACGGCGTCGGCGCCGCCCGCGACGATCGAGCGCACGGCATCCTCGTCGCACAGCCCGGCGCCCGCCGCACAGGTGTCCGCCACGTGGGAGTCGACCGAGTCCGTGCGCAGGTCGCCGACGACCGCGATGCCGCCCTGCGCGTACTGCGTGGCAGTGTCGGTCGGTCCGCCCTTGCTCACGGTGAGCACCTTCAGGCCGCGCAGCGAGGCGGCGCGGGCCGCGGTCAGTCCCGCGACCCCGCCGCCGACGACCACGAGGTCGGCGTTCGCCTCCCAGCTCGCCTCGCCGGCAGGCGTCATTACTCGCCGCCGCCCGGGTTGCCGATCTCGATCATCCGCTGCACGGACTTGCGCGCCCGCTCAGCGGTGGCCAGGTCGACGTGCACCTCGTCCTTGCCCTCGATCAGGCAGCGCAGCAGCGCGGCCGGGGTGATCATCTTCATGTACGGGCAGGAGGCGCGGTCGTTGACGGCCTGGAAGTCGATCTCGGGCGCGGCCTTGCGCAGCTGGTGCAGCATGCCGACCTCGGTCGCCACCAGCACCTGCTTCGCCTTGCTCGCGCGGGCCGCGTCCAGCATGCCGCCGGTGGACAGGATCTTGACCTTGTCCTCGGGTACGAAGCCCTCGCCCGCGAGGTACAGCGCGGAGGTGGCGCAGCCACACTCCGGGTGCACGTACAGCTCGGCGTCAGGGTGCGACTTGGCCTGCGCGGTGAGCTCGTCACCGTTGATGCCGGCGTGCACGTGGCACTCGCCCGCCCAGATCTGCATGTTCGTCCGGCCGGTGACCCGCTTGACGTGCGCGCCGAGGAACTGGTCCGGCAGGAACAGCACCTCGCGGTCGGGGTCGATCGAGTTCACCACGTCGACCGCGTTGGACGAGGTGCAGCAGATGTCGGTCAGGCCCTTCACCTCGGCCGTGGTGTTCACGTACGACACCACCACCGCGTCGGGGTAGTCGGCCTTCCACGCCCGCAGGTCGTCCGCGGTGATCGAGTCGGCCAGCGAGCAACCGGCGCGCTCGTCGGGGATGAGCACGGTCTTGCTCGGGCTGAGGATCTTCGCGGTCTCGGCCATGAAGTGCACGCCACAGAACACGATGGTGTCCTCCGGCGCCTCGGCGGCGATCCGGGACAGCGCCAGCGAGTCGCCGACGTGGTCGGCGACGTCCTGGATGGCGGGCAGCTGGTAGTTGTGCGCGAGCAGCGTCGCGCCGCGCTCCTTGGCGAGGCGCCGCACCTCGGCCGCCCACTCCGGAGTGGCCTCCACACCTGTGTAACCGCCGGGTGCGTCCGTGATCGAACCCGCACCTGCCCACAACGTCGATGTCATGGCCTTGCTCCTTCACCGTGGATCCGGTCGGTCTGCGCCGGATCTGCCATCCGATTCCCCGCACGTGCGGGTTTCGATTCTCGGGGTTTTCGACTTAGGATCGAAAACATGCCCCATCGTAGCACCGTCCACGAAGTGCTCACCGCGGTCTTCCAGGTTCGCGACTTCGACGGCCGCCCCGAACTGGCGGTCCTTCTGTGGCAGCGGGCCCTGGACCCGCAGAAGGGCACCTGGTCGCTGCCCGGCGGACAGCTCTGCGACCACGAGGACCTGATCACCTCGGCACGGCGTCAGCTCGCCGAGAAGGTCGACGTGCGCGAGGTGGCGCACCTGGAGCAGCTCTCGGTGTTCAGCGATCCCGCCCGGGTCCCCGGCGACAGGCGGATCGCATCGACCTTCCTCGGGCTGATCCCCCTGCCCTCCGATCCGCACCTGCCCCCGGACACCGCCTGGCACCCGGTCTCCGCCCTGCCCGAGATGTCGTTCGACCACGGCGTCGTTGTCGCACACGCCAGGGCGCGGTTGGCGGCGAAGCTGTCGTACACCAACATCGCCTTCGCCCTTGCCCCTGCCGAGTTCGCGATGTCGACCCTGCGCGAGATCTATTGCGCCGCACTCGGCTACCAGGTGGACGCCACCAATCTGCAGCGGGTGCTCGGCCGCCGCGGGGTGCTCACACCAACCGGCACCACCGCGCCATCGGGCAAAGCGGGCGGTCGTCCGCCCGCGCTCTATCGGTTCGCCGAGTCGCGGCTGCGCGTCACCGACGAGTTCGCCGCCCTTCGACCGCCGAGCTAGGCCTCCAGCCCACTGTGCACCTGCTGGGGCATCGGCCCTGGAAGGTCGCCGGCAGGTGCACTCTCGTCGGAAGCCGGGGCGACACCGAGGTCGTCGCGCGGGCTCATCGAGGCGAGCACCAGGTACACGAAGGCCGCCACCAGCGGCTGCAGGATGAGCACCATCGCGGTTCCCAACCCAGGCGAGACGGGGACGATCTGCCCCTCGATGGCGTCGGGGAGGTCGGGGAACCGGAGCCCCGCGACCCCGAGGCCGACAACCGCGGTGGTGGCGGCACCAACGGCCGACCCGATCAGCAGGCCGATCAGCACGACCGGACCACGCACCGAACGCCACAGCCAGGCCGCCGACGCGCTCAGCACGCCAACGGTCAGGCCGGCGCACAGGAACAACGCGACCGCATCGAACTGGTGGCCGCTCTCGGAGGTCAGCGACGCCGCGCGACCGCCGGAGATCACCAGGAAATGCTGTGCGGGCACGAGCAGCCCCCACCCGATCCCGGCGAGCGCACTGGCCGCGACCACCGCCACCACGATGCGCGCGGCGGCACGGATCTCCGACCTGTCGACGGCCACGGTCAGCGCTGGCCCAGGTAGCTGGAGTCGAGGACGCCGTGCCGGGAGCACTTGGCCCACCACCCGTCGGGACTGATCTGCACGATCATCCGCCTGCCGCAGTCCTCACAGAAGCGCGGCGGCTCCAGGCCGAGCTGAGCCGCGGCCGGGATGGTGTCGTCGAAACCCGGCACCACCCGTCGACCGGTGAACGGGTTGTAGCGCTCGACGATCTCGTCGACGGGCGCGGCATTGCTCAGCTCTTGAGGGAACGTCACGTATCCAACCCTAGATGGTGTCGTTGAGAACCTTGATCGGCATCTGCAGCTCGCCGAGCAGGTCGAGGTCCTGTTCCGCCGGGCGGCCCAGCGTGGTCAGGTAGTTACCGACGATGACGGCGTTGATTCCGCCCAGGATGCCCTGCTTGGCACCCAGGTCACCGAGGGTGATCTCCCGGCCGCCCGCGAACCTCAGGATGGTGCGCGGCAACGCCAGCCGGAATGCGGCGACGGCACGCAGCGCGTCGCTTGCGGGCAGCACCTCGAGGTCACCGAAGGGGGTGCCCGGGCGCGGGTTCAGGAAGTTCAGCGGCACCTCGTCGGGATCGAGCTCGGCCAGGTTGGCGGCGAACTCCGCGCGCTGCTCGAGGGTCTCGCCCATGCCGAGGATGCCGCCGCAGCAGACCTCCATGCCGGCCTCGCGGACCATCTTCAGGGTGCCCCAGCGCTCCTCCCAGGTATGCGTGGTGACCACGTTCGGGAAGTGCGACTTGGAGGTCTCGAGGTTGTGGTTGTAGCGATGCACACCCATCGCGGCGAGCTGGTCGACCTGCTCCTGGGTGAGCATGCCCAGCGAGCACGCGATCTGGATGTCGACCTCGTTGCGGATGGCCTCGATACCGGCCGCGACCTGCGCGAGCAGCTTCTCGTCCGGTCCGCGGACGGCGGCGACGATGCAGAACTCGGTGGCGCCGGACTTGGCGGTCTGCTTGGCGGCCTCGACCAGGCTCGGGATGTCGAGCCACGCGGCGCGGACCGGGGAGGCGAACAGCCCGGACTGCGAGCAGAAGTGGCAGTCCTCGGGGCAACCGCCGGTCTTGAGGCTGATGATGCCCTCGACCTCGACCTCGGGCCCGCACCACTTCATCCGCACGTCGTGGGCGAGGCCGAGCAGGTCCTCGAGGCTCTCGTCCGGCAGCTGCAGCACGGCGAGCGTCTGCTCCTGGGTGAGTCCCTCACCGCGCTCGAGGACCTGTTCCCTGGCGACGGCGAGAATGTCTGTGCGGGCGGGGGCCTGGGTCACTGCAACTCCTCGGGGGCTGGACACGGTGCCGCAGAAAAGCCGCGGCGGTGCCGCAACTTGAACGCTGCGGCGGTTCCGCAACTTGAACGCTGCGGCGGTGCCGCAACTTGAACACCGTGCAAGTTGAACGGCGTTCAGGTTAGGGTCGTGGTGGAATGGTGTCAAACGCCACACGACAACTCAGGGGATGACGAACAGTGCAACTGCGACGCGGTGACGTCCTCGGTGGCGCGATCGCCATCCTCGACGAGTACGGCCTCGGGGACCTCACGATGCGCAGGCTGGCCACCTCGCTCGGCGTACAGCCGGGGGCGCTCTACTGGCACTTCCCGAACAAGCAGACGCTGCTCGCCGCCATCACCGACGAAATGCTCGCCCGGGTCTCCGCACCGCTCGACGCGCACGACTGGGATGCCCGGCTGGCGGCGTTCGCGCACCGGATCCGCGACGCCCTGCTCGCGCACCGTGACGGCGCCGAGCTCGCCGCCGCGTCGTACTCGGCGCGGCTGGCCACCAACGACGCGAGGGACACCCTCGCCCGCGCCTGCGTCGAGGCAGGCCTGCCCGACGACGAGTCCGAACTCGCGGCCGACACGTTGCTCTACTACATCCTCGGCCAGACCATGGACGAGCAGTCCCGCATGCAGATGGACTCGCACGGCGCCCTCGTCGAGGACGCATCCCCGCTCTACGACAGCACTAGCGGCACAGCACGTTTCGACTACGGGCTGAGCCTGTTCGTGGACGGTGTGCGCAGCCGGCTGCACGCGGCGGTCCGGGACTAGGTTACGTCTCGCGGTCGAGTACCGCGCTCGAACTCCCTTCACTACCAACGGAATAACTGGTTTGCGCGAGGTTTTCGCACCTGCCATCATCCTCGGATGAAGATATCGAAAGTTGCGGTGCTCGGTGCCGCTGCGGCGCTGTCCGTCGGACTCGCCGGCTGCGGTTCCGCCGAGGAATCTGCGTCCGCCGCCACCTTGGTCGCATCGACCAGCGTCGCGGCCTCGTCGCCCGCATCGATCGACTACACGAGCCTGCTCATCGAGCCGAGTGACATCGACGCCGGCTGGACATTGGTGTCCACCAAGCCGGAGCAGGACGGCATCACCGGCAATTTCGGCAACAGTGAGGACACTGAGGCGATCAGTACGTCTGTCATCGTGCACGAGGATTCGGAGACCGCCGCCGCAGCCGTCGCGGCGGCAAAGGACGCCGTGTCCCAGGAAGCCGGAGGCGCGACCTTTTCTCCCGCCGACGTCGGTGTTGGCGGCGGCATACTGAATGACCAGAGTGGGACGACCGTCGTGGTTTTCGGTGAGGGCAGGGCCTTTGCGTTCCTCGAATTCAACAGCAAGACCGGTGAACGCGTTCCGGCCGAAGTGGCAATCGAGATCGCGAAGGTACAGGACGCCACCATCAAGGCGGGCGTGAAGTAAGTCGGACCCCTCGGTGGCGGTTGGGAGCGGGCTGACGCCCGCCCTCAACCGCCACTGCGGCTCAGGCCTCCGCCCGGTCAGATCCGCGGCGTGAGAGCGACCTTGCGGATCTTGCCCGCGGGCGTCATCGGCAGGCCGTCGACCACCTCGACCCCGTCGGGCACCTTGTACTTGGCCAAGGCGAGCCTGCACCGCTCGAGCAGCGATTCGACGTCCACCGTGGCGCCGGCCGCGGGCACCACGAAGGCGTACCCGCTCTCGCCGAAGGTCTCGTCGGGCACCCCGATCACCGCGGCCATCGCCACCGTCGGGTCCGCGACCAGCACATTCTCGACCTCGGCCGGGTAGACGTTGTATCCGCCCCGCACGTACATCTCCTTCTGGCGGCCGAGCAGAGTGACGTGCCCGTCCTCCGACATCGACGCGATGTCGCCGGTGGCCAGCCAGCCGTCGGCGTGGAAAGTCGCGGCCGACTCGTCCGGCAGCTGCCAGTAGCCCGCCGCCACGCACCCGCCCCGAACCTGCAGTTCGCCGGCCTCGCCCGGGCCGAGCGGGTTGTTCCTGTCGTCGACGACACGGCCCTCGAATTCGCCGGTCATGGTCCCGATGCTGCGGCCGACCGTCTCCAATGAGTCACCCGGCGGCGAGATCACGCAGGCCCCGGATGTCTCGGACATGCCGTAGAGGTTCGCGATCCGGACGCCGTCGAATCGCGCCGCCACCTGCTCGGCCAGGGCGGGCTCGAGGTTGGACCCGCCGACCACACACAACCGCACGCTCGACATGTCCACGCCGGCAACGGAGTCCGTGCCGAGCACCATCTTGTACATGGTCGGGACGCCGACGAACATCGTCACCCCGGCACCGGCCATCGCGTCGACCACCAGGTCCGGGTGGAACCTCGGCAACAGCGCGATGGCGCCGCCGGTGACCAGGGTCGAGCCCAACGTGCAAGTCAGCCCGCCGACATGGTTGAACGGCATGACGCCGAGGATCACGTCCGCGGCCGTCTGCTCGAACCGCTCCGCCTGGGCAGCGGCCGAGGCGAGCAGGCTGGCGTGAGTGATGGTGGCACCCTTGGGCGTCCCGGTCGTTCCCGAGGTGTAGAGGATCACCGCCGGATCCGCGGGGCGGACGCCCTCGGCGGCGCAGGCGAGCAGCGCCGGATCGGGCTCGGTGGCGGCGAGGTCCGACCATCGCGCTCCACCAGGAACCTCGTCACCACCGAGGAACACCAGATGCTCGACCGTCGGGATGTCGGGACGCAGCTGGTCGAGAAACGGCCCGAACTCGAATCCGTTCGACTCCGCGTCGCAGATCAGGGCGCGAGCCCCCGACTGCGTGAGCATGTGGGTGAACTCGCGCTCGCGGTAGACGACGTTGAGGGTGACCAGCACGGCGCCGATCTTCGCCGCGGCGAGGTGCGCGACGATCCAGTCAGGCGAGTTCGTCGCCGCGATGGCGATGCGGTCCCCGCGGCCGATACCCAGACGCAGCCACCCGGTGGCCACACGGTCCGACCGCGCGTCGATCTCGGCGTAGCTGATCGCCTCACCACCGAAGTGGACAAAAGTCGCCTCGGGCGCTGTCGCGACCCGGGCCGCGAGCAGCGCGGGAATCGTGGGACAGTTGCCAATTCCGTTGTCCATCAAGCATTCCGATCAGTCGTCGGGAGGGCGCCGGCACCACCGCCGCCACACCCACCCGGAGTCGGGCGGCGTGACGGCGATCACATCGGCAAGCTTGCGCCACTGTAAGCGGACCTAACGAACTAAGCAAGCATGCTTGCTTGTTTTCCGCCCCTCCGCACGCGATGGCCTCATTGCGCCCACAATGGGTGAATGGTCGGCCGGTTCGATCGCGGTACCCATCCGTCGGGGCGTTTCGCACGCTCCGCGGGCGCGATGCTGGTCGCGGCGCTCGTCGCGGCGGCACTGACGCTGACCGTGCCTGCGCACGCCGCGCCCGCTGGACCGCCAGGCACCGTCGCCTCGTCCGGACCTCTCGTGCGTGAGTACTGGATCCCCGACGCGGCGGACGCCCACCTGGTGACCTACTGGTCCACCGGCCCGGGCGGCAGGCCGGCGCTGAGCACCGGCGCGGTCTTCATCCCGCCGGGCCAGGCCCCGCCCGGCGGCTGGCCGGTGGTGTCCTGGGGGCACGGCGCGATCGGGCTCGCCGACGAGTGCGCACCCACGGCCACCGGGGTGCTCGGCGGCGGCTACCTGACGCGCTGGCTGACACAGGGGTACGCCGTGGTCGCCACCGACTACGTGGGCCTGGGCACCCCCGGGATCCATCCGTATCTCGACGGCCGATCGCAGGCCTACAGCGTCGTCGACATGGTCCGCGCCGCCCGCGCGATCGTTCCGTCCCTCTCCCGCAAGTGGGTGGCGCTCGGTCAGTCTCAGGGCGGCCAGGCCGCGATGGTCGCCGCCTCGCTCGCCACCTCGTACGCCCCTGAACTCGACTACCGCGGCGCCGTCGGCCTCGGGGTGCCGTCGAACATCGAGAACCTCGCGCCGCTCGGTGGCCCGGCCTTTCCGGAGCTCCCGCTGACCGGCACCACGGTGTTCATCTCTTACATGCTGGCCGGGCTGCGGGCCACCCGCCCCGATATCGACGTCGACGGCTACCTCAGCCCGCTCGGCCGCGAGGTGCTGGACCGGGCCGAATCGCTCTGCTACCCCGAGGCGGCGGAGGCGTTCGCGGGGATCTCGATCGGCGAGTTGCTCTCCCGGCAACTGGACGACCCGGTGATCCTGTCCGCGCTGCGCGAGATGCTGGAGATCCCGACCCGCGGATACGACCGCCCGTTCTTCATCGGGCAGGGCATGCTGGACGAGGTGGTCCCGGCGCCGCTGACCCTGAAACTGGTCGCGGACCTGACCGGCAATGGAGAACAGTTCACCTTCCGGCCCTACCCGGCAGGACACCTCGGGACGATGCGGTTGTCGCTACCCGACGCGACGGACTTCGTCCGCGAGGCCTTCCGGGTGCCATGAGCCCACGGGCGCCGAAACCCTCAGTCCCCGTGTAACGCCCGGTGCAGCGTGGTCGTCGCGAGCAGCATCGCGGCGCGGGCGGCGTGCGTGTCGGCCAGCGCGTTGAGCATGACGAAGTCGTGGATCATGCCCTGGAACCGCACCGCGGTGACCGCCACGCCTGCGGCGCGCAGCTTGTTGGCGTAGGCCTCGCCCTCGTCGCGCAGGACGTCGGCCTCCCCGTTGATGACCAACGCAGGCGGCAGGCCCGCGACCATCTCCTCGGTAGCGCGCAGCGGCGAGGCCAGCACCTCGGCGCGCTGGCCCGGATCGGTCGTGTACTGGTCCCAGAACCAGGCCATCGCGCCCGCGGTGAGGAAATAGCCGTCCGCGAACTGGCGGTAGGACTCCGTGTCCTGGCCTGCGTCGGTCACCGGATAAAAGAGCACCTGCTGGCGGAAGTCCGGACCGCCGCGCTCCTTCGCCATCAGGGTGAGGGCGATGGTCATGTTGCCGCCCACGCTGTCGCCCGCCACCGCGAAGCGGGTCGCGTCGAGACCCGCCTCGGCGCCCTGTGCGGCTATCCAACTGGCGGTGCCGTAGATCTCCTCGATGGCGGTCGGATACTTCGCCTCGGGCGAGAGGCTGTAGCTCGGGAACACCACGGCCGCATCAGCGCCCACCGCCAGCTCACGGATCAGCCGGTCGTAGATGTGGGTGTTGCCGAAGACCCACCCCGCACCGTGGTTGTACTGGATGACGGGCAGCGTCCCGCTCGCGCCCTTCGGCCGAACGATGCGGACCGGCACCGCCCCCGACGGTCCGCCAGGGATCACCCGGTCCTCGGTCTCGACCGGCGGCGCGACCGTGTCACCCGCCTGCACCTCGTCGAATTTCATGCGGCCCTCTGCCACGGGCAACTCATAGATGAACGGCGGCACCGCCGTCGCGTCCGCGAACTCCTTGGCGTCGCGCTCGAGAACCGGCTCGTTGGACATCGGAGCTTCCTTCCCTCGTCGAACATGGTGCCCGCCGACCGGGTTCAGCTGTCGCCGCGCCGGAACAGTTTGTTGCCCAGCCAGACGATCGGGTCATAACGCCGGTCGACGACGCGTTCCTTCATCGGGATCAACGCGTTGTCGGTGATGCGGATGTTCTCCGGGCACACCTCGGTACAGCACTTGGTGATGTTGCACAGGCCCAGTCCGTGCTCGTCCTGCGCGGCGTCGCGTCGGTCGGCGACATCGAGTGGGTGCATCTCCAACTCGGCGACCCGCATCAGGAACCGCGGTCCGGCGAAGGCCTGCTTGTTCTCCTCGTGGTCGCGCACCACGTGACAGGTGTTCTGGCACAGGAAGCACTCGATGCACTTGCGGAACTCCTGCGATCGCTCCACATCCACCTGTTTCATCCGGTACTCCCCCGGCTTCAGCCCCGGAGGCGGCGTGAAAGACGGGATCTCCCTGGCCTTCTGGTAGTTGAAGGACACGTCGGTGACCAGGTCCCGGATCACCGGGAAGGTCCGCATCGGGGTGACGGTGATGACCTCGTCCTCGGTGAACGTGGACATCCTGGTCATGCACAACAGCCGGGGTCTGCCGTTGACCTCCGCCGAGCACGATCCACACTTGCCCGCCTTGCAGTTCCAGCGCACAGCCAGATCCGGTGCCTGGGTGGCCTGCAAGCGGTGGATGATGTCGAGGACCACCTCACCCTCGTTGACCGGTATCGAATAGTCCTGCAGATCACCGCCGTCCACGTCCCCGCGCCACACCCTGAAGCTCGCGTCGTAGGTCATGACGGGCCCTCACTTCCCATTCGGGCCGAGTCCGGGTGATCGGCGAGTTCGGCGTCCGTGTAGTACTTGGCCAGTTCCCCGAGATCGAACAGCGCCAACAGGTCCGCGCGCATCGGCTGCTGAGGTTCGGGCGCGACCGTGACATCGGGCACCACGGTGCCCGCAGCGGTGTCGGCGCCGCCGACCACGCTGCACACCAACAACGTGCCCCGCCACCCCGAGTCCATCGCAGGGTGGTCGTCCCTGGTGTGCCCGCCCCTGCTCTCGGTCCGCATCAACGCCGCCTTCGCGACGCACTCGCTGACCAGCAGCATGTTCCGTAGGTCCACCGCGAGGTGCCAGCCGGGGTTGAACTGCCGGTGTCCCTCGACCGTGACGCCGGGGATCCGCCGCCTGATCTCCTCCAGCTTCGCCAGCGCCTCCCGGATCTCGCCGTCCGTCCGGATGATGCCGACGAGATCGTTCATCGTCTGCTGGAGCTCGGTGTGCAATGTGTACGGGTTCTCCGCGGCCTCGCCCTCAGCCGGCGGATCGAACGGTGCCAGCGCCATCGCCGCGGCTGCGATCACGTCGGCCTCGTCGATCACCGGCCTGCGATCGAGCGACTCCAGGTAGTCCGACGCCCCGAGGCCGGCTCGACGACCGAAGACCAACAGGTCCGACAGCGAGTTCCCGCCGAGCCGGTTCGACCCGTGCATGCCGCCCGAGCACTCCCCCGCCGCGAACAGGCCGGGGAGGCTGGACGATCCGCTGTCGGGGTCCACCTCGATGCCGCCCATCACGTAGTGACAGGTCGGCCCGACCTCCATCGGCTCCTTGGTGATGTCGACGTCGGCGAGCTCCTTGAACTGGTGGTGCATGGACGGCAGCCGACGCACGATCTCGTCGGCGGGCATCCGGGAGGCGATGTCGAGGTAGACGCCCCCATGCAGCGTCGACCGCCCCGCCTTGACCTCCGAGTTGATCGCCCTGGCCACCTCGTCGCGCGGCAGCAGGTCCGGCGTGCGGCGGTTGTTGTCCGGATCGGTGAGCCAGCCGTCCGCCTCCTGCTCGGTCTCGGCGTACTGGCCTTTGAACACCGGCGGGATGTAGGAGAACATGAACCGTTCGCCCTCGGAGTTCTTGAGCACCCCACCGTCGCCGCGGACCCCCTCGGTCACGAGGATCCCCTTCACGCTCGGCGGCCACACCATCCCCGTCGGGTGGAACTGCACGAACTCCATGTTGATCAGGTTCGCGCCCGCGCGCAGGGCCAGCGCGTGCCCGTCGCCGGTGTACTCCCACGAGTTCGAGGTGACCTTGAAGGACTTGCCGATCCCACCTGTGGCCATCACGATCGCGGGCGCGTCGAACAGGATGAACCGCCCGGATTCGCGCCAGTAACCGAACGCGCCCGCGATCCGGCCGTCCTCCCGCAGGAGCTCGGTGATGGTGCATTCGGCGAACACCTTGATCCGAGCCTCGTAGTCGCCGGTCTCGGCGAAGTCCTCCTGTTGGAGGGCGACGATCTTCTGTTGCATGGTGCGGATGATCTCCAGGCCGGTGCGATCCCCCACGTGCGCCAGCCGCGGATAGGTGTGGCCACCGAAATTGCGCTGGCTGATCCGGCCGTCCTCGGTCCGATCGAACAGCGCGCCATAGCTTTCCAGCTCCCACACTCGGTCGGGCGCCTCGCGCGCGTGCAGCTCGGCCATCCGCCAGTTGTTGAGGAACTTGCCGCCGCGCATGGTGTCCCGGTAGTGCGCCTGCCAGGAGTCCTTGGAGTTGGCGTTGCCCATGGCGGCCGCGCAGCCGCCCTCCGCCATCACCGTGTGTGCCTTGCCGAACAGCGATTTGCAGACCACCGCGACGGAATGACCGCGTTCACGTGCCTCGATGACCGCGCGCAGTCCCGCGCCTCCTGCGCCGATCACGACGACGTCGTAGGTGTGCCGTTCGACCTCGGCCACGGGCGGCCCCCTTTGATCTCGGTTGCTCCTTGGATCGATCAGTGCTTGAGCTCGATCAATGCTCGAACTCAATCAATAAAACGCAGGTCGGAGATGGTGCCGCTGGCGACGAGCATGATGTAGAAGTCCGTGATCATCAGCGTCGCGAGCGTCGTCCAGGCGAGCTGCATGTGCCGGGTGTTGAGCCGGCCGACCAGGGTCCAGAGCCGATACCGGACCGGGTGCGCCGAGAAGTGCTTGAGCCGGCCACCGGTGATGTGCCTGCACGAGTGGCAGGACAGTGTGTACGCCCACAGCAGGATCACGTTCACCAGCAGGATGACGTTGCCGAGGCCGAAGCCGAACCCACCGCTCTCACCGTGGAAGGCGGCGATCGCGTCGTAGGTGTTGATCAGCGAGACGATCAGCGCCGCATAGAAGAAGTAACGGTGCGAGTTCTGCAGGATCAGCGGCAACCGCGTCTCGCCGGTGTACCGCTCGTGCGGCTCGGCGACCGCACACGCGGCGGGCGCCAGCCAGACCGAGCGGTAGTAGGCCTTGCGGTAGTAGTAGCAGGTGATCCGGAAGCCGAGCAGGAACGGCAGCACCAGGAAGCCGAGCGGTATCCACATCGGCAGCTCTCCGATGGGTGTACCGAAATGGCTGGACCCCGGCACGCACGAGTCGCTCAGGCACGGCGAGTAGAACGGGGTCAGGTAGTGGTATTGGTCGACCCAGTAGGCGGTGCGGACCCAGGACCGGATGCTCGCGTACACGACAAAGGTGGCCAGCCCCAGAGTCGTCAGCAGTGGGGCCAGCCACCATCGGTCCGTCCGCAGGGTGCGCGCGGATATCCGCGCGCGCGAGGATCCGGTGACGCCACCGGACACCCGTGCCGGCGCGCTCACCGGCGCTCGTGGGGATGACCGCCTACGCCCTCGTCGTCCGCGCCGAGCCACAGCGTCTGGTCGTACGGGGTGTCCGGCACGGGCACCCGCTCGTGCTGCCCGCCGTGCGCCATCCGGGGAGGCGACTCGTCGAGGTCACCCGCGTCGAGTTCCAGTCGCTCCACGTCATTGGCGAGCCTGCGGACCGCAGCCGCGTCGCCGTAGACCGTGCGGAGCGAGCCGACGCACTGCCGCAGGTGCCCGATCGTGCGTTGCAGCTCCATCATTTCGGTGGTGGACATTCGAACCTCCGAGACCCGATGATGTGATTGCTATCACACTACGGTAAGCGCATGGCCACGACCCCGCATCCGACTCGGCAATTCGTCGGAACCGCTCTTGAATCGGGCGCCGTGTCGGACCGACAGAAGGGTGTTCGCATGGTGTCCCAGCGTGGTCGTCGAACCGCTCCGCAGGATCCGATCCCCGGCCTCGACCTGCCCGCGGGATTCGATTTCACCGATCCCGATCTGTACGTGACGGGTGTGCCGCACGCGCAGCTGGCCGCGCTCCGTGCGCACTGCCCGGTGTGGTGGAACCCGCAGCCGCCCGACGTCGGCGGCTACCGCGACGAGGGCTACTGGGTGGTGACCAAGCACGCCGACATCCGGGAGATCTCGCGGAACTCCGAGCTCTTTTCGAGCTGGGAGAAGACCGCCATGGTCCGGGTCGAGGATGACATCACACCGGAGAACGTCGAGATGCAGCGGCTCATCATGCTGAACAAGGACGCACCGGAGCACACCACGCTGCGCAAACTCGTCGCCCGCGGGTTCACTCCACGGGCGATCTCGAACCTGCGCGCGACCCTCGCGGAACGCGCCGAGAAGATCGTCGCGTCCGCCGCGACGGCGGGCAGCGGCGACTTCGTCTCGCAGGTCGCCTGCGAACTACCGTTGCAGGCCGTCGCCGAACTCATCGGTGTGCCGCAGGAGGACCGCCGCAAACTCTTCGACTGGTCCAACGAGATGACCGGCGGCGACGACCCCGACTACGACACCGACCCGCTGACCGCCTCCGCGGAGATCCTCGGGTACGCCTACCAATTGGCCGACGCCCGCCGTCAGTGCCCGGCCGAGGACATCGTGACGACCCTGATCCAGGCCGATATCGACGGCGACGAGCTCACCCCCGAGGAGTTCGGGTTCTTCGTGATCCTGCTGACGGTGGCGGGCAACGAGACCACCCGCAACGCCATCACCCACGGGATGATCGCGTTCCTGGAGAACCCGGACCAATGGGAGTTGTTCAAGCGCGAGCGGCCGGCCACGACAGCCGACGAGATAGTCCGATGGGCGACGCCGGTGACGGCGTTCCAGCGGACCGCGACCGCCGACACGGTGCTCGGCGGTCAGCAGATCCGCAAGGGCGACCGGGTCGCGATGTTCTACGCCTCCGGGAACTTCGACGAGGACGTGTTCGACAATCCGACGAGGTTCGACATCACCCGGGATCCCAACCCGCACCTGGGCTTCGGCGGCTCGGGCGCACACTTCTGCCTCGGCTCGAACCTCGCCCTGCTCGAGATCGACCTGATCTTCAACGCACTGGCCGACCGGATACCGGACATCTCCCGCCTCGGCGACCCACAACACCTGCGCTCCGGCTGGCTCAACGGGATCAAGCGGTTCGACGTCGACTACGGCAGCGGCTGCCCCGTCAAGCGCTGAGCGAGCGCCGGATCGAACCATCCGGGCGCGGCGGCCACGAATGCCTCGCGTTCGAGCACGGCCGAGCCGGCCGGAACCGACCCGAGCAGCGGTGCGCCGGTCACCTCGGCGAGCTCCTCGAGGTTGCAGCGGGCGGCGAGGTCCGGCTCCGACGGCCACGAGCCGATGACCAGACCAACGCAGGGCACCTCGGCGGATTCGAGCGCGCGCACCGTCAGCGCGCTGTGGTTCAGGGTACCGAGTCCCGCGGCGGCGACCACGAGGACCGGGGCGCCGAGCTCCCGCGCCACGTCGACGAGCGTGAAGCCGTCCGCCCCGAGGCGGACCAGCAGCCCGCCCGCGCCCTCGACGAGGGTCAGGTCGTGGGTGGCGTCGAGCGCACGGGCCGTGGCCACCACCTCGGCACACTCCAGCTGGGGCATCCCTGCGCGGCGGGCGGCGGTGTCGGGGGCGAGCGGCTCCGGGTACCGGGCCAGCTCGACCACCTGGTCCACGCCCGAAAGCCGCTGCACCTCGGCCAGATCCCCCGGCTCGCCGACGCCCACGCCGGTCTGCGCCGGCTTGCACACGGCCACCGTGCGACCGGCGGACAGCGCGACCGAGACGAGCGCGGCGGTCACCACGGTCTTGCCGACGTCCGTCGAGGTCCCGCTGATGAGCAGCACGCTCACGCGGGCGCCCCGGCGAGGATCTCGGTGAGAACGGTCTCGATGGTGGCGAGCTCGTCGGGGGTGATGGTCGCCCGCGCGGTCAGGCGCAGCCGGGAGGTGCCCTCCGGCACCGACGGCGGACGGAAGCAGCCGACGTGCAGCCCGCGTTCGCGACAGGCCTGGGCCGCGTCGAAGGCCCGCTGAGCGTCGCCGAGCACCACCGAGACCACCGCGGACTCGGGCTCCGGGACGCCGGCGATTCGCGCCAGGTCCGCGGCCCGGCCGAGGACGGCGGCCGCCCGTTCCGGTTCGCGTTGCAGCACCTCGAGCGCGGCCCTCGCTGCGCCGACCGCGGCGGGCGCGAGCCCGGTGTCGAAGATGAAGGGGCGGGCGGCGTCGATCAGGTGCGCGCGGATCCGGGCGTCGCCGAGCACCACGCCGCCCTGGCTGGCCAGCGACTTCGACAGCGTCGCGGTGACCACCAGGTCCGGCTCCCCCGCCAACCCGACCTCGTGGACGAGCCCGCGCCCGCCGTCGCCCCGCACCCCGATCGCGTGCGCCTCGTCCACCAACAGCACCGCACCGTATTCCCGGCAGACCCGGTGCAGCTCGCGCACCGGCGCCAGGTCGCCGTCGGCACTGAACACCGAGTCGGTCAGCACCAGGGCACGCGCCTCGGTCCTGGTCGCGAGCGCGTCGCGGACCGCGTCCACGTCGGCGCGCTGGCTGACCTGCACCCGAGCCCTCGACAGCCGGCAGGCGTCGACGAGCGAGGCGTGGCTGCCCGCGTCGGAGACGATCAGCGAGCCCTTGCCGGACAGCGCGGTGACCACGCCGAGATTCGCCGCGTACCCCGAGGAGAACACCAGCCCGGACTCGGCGCCGACGAACTCGGCCAGTTCACGCTCTAGCAGTTCGTGTTCGGTGGTGGTCCCGGTGACCAGGCGCGAGCCGGTCGCGCCCGCACCCCAGCGGCGCAGCGCCGCCATCGCGCCGTCGATCACCTCCGGGTGTCGGACCAGACCGAGGTAATCGTTGGAGGCCAGGTCGATCGTCGCCGGGGCAGGCGTGCGCGGCCGCAGCTCACGCCGCAGCCCGGCGTCACGGCGCTGCTGCGCGACGTCGTCCAGCCAGCTCAGTGCGTCATCGTTTCCCACGATGACGCACCATACGCCAGGACTTGAACGGCGTTCAAGCCATGGCTGATCACTCCCCCGGCACAGTCGCCCTTGCCGCCGCCACCATCCCCGCCGCGATCGCCGCGACCTCCTCGGGGGTGCAGATGTACGGCGGCATCGCATAGATCAGCTTTCCGAACGGCCGCAGCCACACGCCCGCCGCCACCGCCGCGTCGGTGGTGAGCCGCATGTCCACCGGCCGCTCCATCTCGATCACGCCGATCCCGCCGAGCACCCGCACGTCCGCCACACCGGGCAGGTCCCGGGCAGGCTCCAGCCCGGCCGCCAGCCCGGCTCCGAGCGCTGCCACCTCAGCGCTCCATTCCCTCGAGAGCAGCAGTTCGACCGCCGCGACGGCGACCGCGCAGGCGAGCGGGTTCCCCATGAACGTCGGGCCGTGCATCAGCCCACCGGCCTCCCCTTCGCTGATCGCCGCCGCGACCGCGGTGCTGCACAGCGCGGCGGCGAGGGTCATGTATCCCCCGGTCAATGCCTTGCCGACGCACATGATGTCGGGTGCGACACCGGCGTGGTCGGCCGCGAACAGGGCCCCGGTGCGGCCGAACCCGGTAGCGATCTCGTCGAACACCAGGAGCAACTCGTGCTCGTCCGCGAGGCGACGCAACTCGCTCAGGTAGCGCGGATCGTGGAAGCGCATGCCGCCCGCGCCCTGCACGACGGGCTCGACGATGATCGCGGCCAGCTCGTCCCGGTGCTCGATCAGGATCCGCTCGAACTCGGCGACATAGGCCGGGTCGAACTCGCTCGGCGGGATCGGTGCGAACACCTGCCGGGTCAGCACGTCCGTCCACAGCGAGTGCATGCCGCCGTCCGGGTCGCACACGCTCATCGGCGCGAAGGTGTCGCCGTGGTAGCCGCCGCGCCAGGTCAGCAGCCGATTCTTCGCGGGCCGGCCGAGCGCCCGCTGATACTGCAGGCACATCTTCACGGCGACCTCGACGGACACAGACCCCGAGTCGGCGAGGAACACCTTGTCCAGCCCCGCCGGGGTGATCTCGACGAGCAGCTCCGCAAGCCGGGCGGCCGGCTCGTGGGTGAGGCCGCCGAACATGACGTGGCTCATCCGCCCGAGCTGGGCGGTCGCGGCGGCGTCGAGCACCGGGTTGCGATACCCGTGCACGGCCGCCCACCACGAGCTCATCCCGTCGATCAGTTCCGTGCCGTCGGCCAGCGTCAGCCGGACCCCGCTCGCACTGTCGACCACCAACGCGCTGGTGGACGCCGGAAACGCGCCGTACGGATGCCAGAGGTGCTCGGCGTCGATGTGGGAGATCTGATCTGCGGTCAGCGGGGCTCGGGACACACCAGGACCCTAGCGAGCCGCCTCGCGCTACCCGTGCCGGACCGGGCAGCCGCCCTGATAGTCCACCTGAAGCTCCTTGATCCCGTTGATCCACCCGGACCTCAGCCGGCGTGGATCGCCGATCCTGCTCAGGTCCGGCATGTGGTCCGCGATCGCATCGAACATGATCCCCACCTCCATGCGGGCGAGATTCGCGCCGACGCAGTAGTGGGCGCCGGTGCCACCGAAGCTCAGGTGCGGATTGTCGGCCCTGGTGATGTCGAATTCCATCGGGTTCTCGAAGACGTCCTCGTCGAAGTTCGCCGACGCGTAGAACATCACCACCCGGTCGCCCGCCGCGATCGCCTGGCCACCGAGCACGGTGTCACCGAGGGCGGTCCGCTGGAACGCAGTCACCGGTGTCGCCCAGCGGATGATCTCGTCGACGGCGGTCGCCGGCCGCTCCCGCTTGTACAACTCCCACTGGTCCGGGTGGTCGAGGAACGCCATGATCCCGTGCGTGATCGCGTTGCGCGTCGTCTCGTTGCCCGCGACGGCGAGGATCAGCACGAAGAAGCCGAACTCCTCGGAGGTGAGCGCCTCACCGTCCACATCCGCCTCGACGAGGGTCGTCAGCAGATCGCCTGCCGGACACTGCTTGCGCTGCTCGGCCATCAGGTACGAGTACCCCAACAGCTCCGTCGTGGCGGTGACCGACGCCGACGCGAACTCCGGATCGTCGTATCCCATCATCTGATTCGACCAGTCGAAGATCCTGCCGCGATCATCCTGCGGGACACCGATCAGCTCGGCGATCGCCTGCAGTGGGAGTTCGGAGGCCACCTGCGTCACGAAATCGCCCGTGCCGCCTGCCGCGGCCTGCTTCACGATCGATTCCGCGCGCGCCTGCAACGCCGGGCGCAGGTCCGCGATCGAGCGCGGGGTGAAGGCCCGGGAGATCAGCTTCCTGAGCTTGGTGTGCTCGGGCGCATCCTTGTTGAGCAAGAGGTTCCGCAGCATCTCGATCGTCTCGCGCGGGGTGCCATCGGCGAACCTGGGGATCGCCGAGTTCTGCCAGGTGGAGTAGACGGCGCCATTGCGCGACACCTCCTTGACGTCGGCGTGCTTGGTGACGGCCCAGTACCCACCGTCACCGAAGCCGCCCTTGTCCGGCGACTGAGGGCTCCACCAGACCGGCGCGGTCCTGCGGAGGTCCGCGAACTCCTCGGCCGGCAGCCGGTCTGCGTACACGGCGGGATCGGTGAGGTCGAAACCGTCCGGGATGTTCGGTGTGCGCACTGCAATCTCCTCGTCCTCGGGTGAGTGTCATGACGAGCGTCACACGGCGAAAAGGGCTAGTGCTTGGCAGATTTCGCCAAGGTCATCACCGTGATTTGTGTGACCCGCACACCGGGATCCCGATCACCGGCCGAAGGTGTCGAAGCACTCCAACGCCAGCTCCAGCGGCAGGCGGTTCGACGCCAGGTCCCGGCCGAGGACCTCCTCGACCCGCTGGATCCGGTAGCGAACGGTGTTCTTGTGCACGCCGAGCCGTCGCGCCGCGGCCTCGTGGTTTCCCCAGCAGGACAGGACCGCGCGGACGGTGTCGCGCAGGCGCTCGGACGCGGCGTCGTCCCCAAGCATGCCCCGCAGCTCACGTTCGACGAGCGCGGACCGAGCAGCGGGATCCTGCGATACCAGGGACACGACCTCCACGTCGCGGTATCGGGTGAGCGTGCGGCGTTGCCTGCCGTTCTCTGCGATCGACCGGGCGGCCCGCGCCTCGCGATGACTGCTCCGGAATCCGTCGACCCCGGCGCCCTCGCCACCGACCGCGATCCGGACTCCTGCCGGGACCAGCGCGGCGTGCTGTGGATCGGTACCGAGACGATCCCCGTCGACCATCCAGGCCCACAGTCCCCTGGCGCCGGACGGTACGCAGAGCAGGTCGGTGGCGGATACCGCCCTGGCCAGCCGGAGAACGATCGGCTCGAGGTCGGCGACGGGGTCGAATCCCGGCGCCGCGTCCTCCGCCCACACGATGAGGGCGGTGTGCGACCGGTGTAGCGGGTACGCCATCCGAGCGGATGCGTGAGCGACGTCGACGGTGGTGCCGTCCAGGATCTCCCGGACCGTGCCGATGCGCTGCGAGAACGCACCTCGAAGCAGGCTCTCCCGCTCGCGGGTGTACGTCGTGTTGAGCTCCTCGAGCATCGTGTTCATCAACTCGCTGGTCTGCTCCCACATCATCGTCATCAGCGCCACCGCGAAGTCGCTCGGCAGATCCTGCTGGGCGACGAAGTCGGTGGCGAACCCGAGCACGGCGCGATGGCAGGCGTGGTCGAACTGGGACAGCACCCGGAGTTCGAGGCCGCGGCGGGCGATGGTCCGGGCGAGCGCGTGGCACTCACCCGAGACGGTCGGCGTCGCGCGGGCACCGTCGACCGGGATCTCCGTGCCGAGGAACACCCGGAACTGGCTCCGGATCGCGACCTTGAGGTCGCGCTGCAGCTCCGCGTCCGCCGCCAGCTCGGGGACGTCCGCGCAGATCGACGAGTCGAGCCGGTCGATGAACCCCTCGAAATCGGCGCGACTGAACGTCGAGCTCACGTACTCGCGCATCCACCGAGCTGCGGACCCCGGACTGTCGATCGACCCCATGCGGACATTGTGTGCAGATCGCACAATCCTTCGACGTCGTATGGCATGAATGTTCAAACAGACACGGATGAATTGTGCGAATCGCACATATCCAGTGAGGGTGCCCCTGTGCCGCGGGACCGCGACGTCGACAGGAGGGCTCGCTCGGCGCGGGCTAGGGTCGAGTCATGGCACACACGGAGAGCCCGGCCATCGCGGTGTGGCCGGGCAGCGCCTATCCGCTCGGCGCGACCTACGACGGCGCGGGGACCAACTTCTCGCTGTTCTCCGAGGTGGCCAACGCGGTCGAGCTCTGCCTGATCGCCAAGGACGGCACCGAGACCCGGGTACCGCTCGAGGAGGTCGACGGCTTCGTCTGGCACGCCTATCTGCCCGCGATCGCACCCGGACAGCGCTACGGCTTTCGCGTACACGGCCCGCACGACCCCGACGCCGGTCAGCGCTGCGACCCGGGCAAGTTGCTGCTGGACCCATATGGCAAGGCGTTCGACGGCGCGTTCGACGCCGATCCCGCGGTCCACACGTTCGGCTCGGACTCGCTGGGACACACCATGACCACCGTGGTGATCAACCCGTTCTTCGACTGGGCGTCCGATCGTGCGCCCCGTCGGCCGTACCACGACACGCTGATCTACGAGGCGCACGTCAAGGGGATGACGGCCACCCATCCCGCTGTGCCGGAGGAGCTTCGGGGCACCTACGCCGGTCTCGCGCATCCCGCGATCATCGACCACCTGCGCGGCCTCGGGGTCACCGCGATCGAGTTGATGCCCGTGCACCAGTTCATGCACGACCAGACCCTGATCGATCTCGGACTGCGTAACTACTGGGGCTACAACACCTTCGGATTCCTGGCCCCGCACGCCGACTACGCCGCATCCACCAAGGCGGGCGGCGCGGTCACCGAGTTCAAGGCGATGGTGCGGGCGTATCACGAGGCGGGCATCGAGGTGATCCTGGACGTGGTCTACAACCACACCGCCGAGGGCAACCACCTGGGCCCGACGATCAACTTCCGCGGCATCGACAACGCCGCGTACTACCGCCTCGTCGAGGGCGACCTCGCGCACTACATGGACTACACGGGCACCGGCAACAGCCTCAATGCCCGGCACCCGCACACCCTGCAGCTGATCATGGATTCGTTGCGGTACTGGGTGACCGAGATGCACGTGGACGGGTTCCGCTTCGACCTGGCGTCCACCCTCGCCCGCGAACTGCACGACGTGGACCGGCTGTCCGCGTTCTTCGACCTGGTGCAACAGGACCCCATCGTCAGCCAGGTCAAGTTGATCGCCGAGCCGTGGGACGTCGGCGAGGGTGGCTACCAGGTGGGCAACTTCCCGGGACTGTGGACCGAATGGAACGGCAAGTACCGCGACACCGTCCGCGATTACTGGCGAGGCGAACCGTCGACCCTCGGCGAGTTCGCCTCCCGCCTGACCGGCTCGTCGGACCTGTACGAGGCCACCGGCCGCAGGCCGAGTGCCAGCATCAATTTCGTCACCGCGCACGACGGCTTCACCCTCGCGGACCTGGTGTCCTACAACGAGAAGCACAACCAGGCGAACGGCGAGGACAACAACGACGGCGAGAGCCACAACCGATCCTGGAACTGCGGGGTGGAGGGTCCGACGGACGACCCCGAGATCCTCTCGCTGCGGGCCCGCCAGCAGCGCAACCTGCTGGCCACCCTGATGCTCAGCCAGGGCACCCCGATGCTCGCGCACGGCGACGAGATGGGCCGGACCCAGCACGGCAACAACAATGTGTACTGCCAGGATTCACCGCTCGCCTGGATGGACTGGTCACTGGCCGAGACGAACGCGGACCTTGTCGAGTTCACCCGCAACGTGATCGCCCTGCGCGCCGCACATCCGGTGTTCCGCCGCAGGCGGTTCCTCGAGGGCGGCCCGATCCGGTCCGGCGAGCAGATCCGCGACATCGCCTGGCTGACACCGGCGGGCGAGGAGATGACCACGGAGGATTGGGGTAGCAGCTTCGGCCGCTCGCTCACGGTGTACCTCGACGGCGAGGGCATCCAGGAGCCCGATCAGCGCGGCAGGCGCGTGGTCGACGACTCGTTCCTGTTGTGTTTCAACGCCCATGACGAGGCGCTCGAGTTCACCATCCCCGACGACGGCGACGGCGCGCACTGGGCGGTCGCGCTCGACACCGCCACCGGCACCGGACTCGTGGACGCGGTCGTCGGCGGCGGCGGGACGATGAAGGTGGCGCCGCGGTCGGTGGTCGTGCTGCGCTCGGTTCCGTGACCGTGCCGGCGATCACCGGGACGTACCGGCTGCAGCTGCGCGGGGACGCGTTCACCCTCGACGACGCCAGGCGGTTGGCGGACTACCTCGACGATCTCGGCGTCTCCCACCTGTACCTGTCCCCCGTCCTGACCGCGGCCGCGGGGTCGACCCACGGCTACGACGTGACCGACCCGGCTTCGGTGTCACCCGCGCTCGGGGGCCGGGAATCCCTTGTGGCGTTGGCGTCCGAGCTGCGCGGCCGGGGCATGGGGCTGATCGTGGACCTGGTGCCCAACCACGTCGGAGTGGCCGACCCGAGGCAGAACCGCTGGTGGTGGGACGTACTGAAGCACGGCGCCGGGTCCGATTACGCGTCGTTCTTCGACATCGACTGGGCCCAGGGACGATTCGCGGTGCCGGTGCTCGGCGACGACGAACCACTCACGGTCGACCGCACCGGCCCGGAGCCCATGCTCGCCTACTACGACCACCGCTTCCCGATCGCGCCGGGAACCGATGGCGCCGACGCGACGGCAGTGCACTCGCGGCAGGCCTACGAGCTGGTCGACTGGCGCAGCGGCCGTGTCGGCTACCGGCGGTTCTTCACCGTCAACGAGCTGGCCGCGTTGCGCCAGGAGAACCAGGAGGTGTTCGAGGCGAGCCACCGCGAGCTCCGGACCTGGGTGTCGGACGGCCTCGTCGACGGGGTGCGGATCGATCACCCCGACGGGCTCACGGACCCGGCCGGCTACCTGCGCCGCCTGCGGGAGCTGCTCGGAGCGGACCGGTGGCTGGTGATCGAGAAGATCCTGGCCCCCGGCGAACCCCTCGACCCCGCGCTCCCGGTGGACGGCACTACCGGCTACGACGCGCTCGGCGAGCTGACCGGGGTGTTCCTCGACCAGTCGGGCGAACGGGAGCTGACGGACCTGCACCTGCAACGCACGGGCGACCGCGGCGACGCCGAATCGCTGCGGCGGTCCGAGCGCGAACTCAAGCGCGAGGTGCTGCGCGGCGCGCTGGCCCCGGAGGTCCGCCGCGTGGTCGGCGCGATCCGGCGCGACTCCCCCACCGACGTCGAATCCGAGGCACTGACATCGGCCGTGGTGGAGACCGTCGCGCGGGTCCCCTACTACCGCACCGACTACGGCCCGACGTCGGGTGCGCTCGGCGAGGCGATCGGCGTGGTGGCCGCGGAGCATCCGGAGCTCGCCGGGGCGTTGTCGGCGCTGTCCGCGGCGGATCGCGCGGAGGGCGACGCGGCGGCGCGGCTGCAGCAGGTGTGCGGCGCCGCGATGGCCAAGGCCGTCGAGGACCGCCTGTTCTACCGGACCGCACGGTTGATCTCCGCGCAGGAGGTGGGCGGCGACCCGGGCAAGTTCGGTGTGTCGGTCGCGCAGTTCCACCTCGCGCAGGCCCGGCGGGCTCGGGACTGGCCTGCCGCGATGACCACCCTCTCCACCCACGACACCAAGCGGGGCGAGGATGTGAGGGCCCGGATCGGCGTGCTGTCGCAGGCGTCGGGGCTGTGGTCCCGCTCGGTGCGCGCCTGGGAGGAGCTCACCCCGAGCCCGGACCCCGCCACCGGACTTTTCCTGTGGCAGTCGATGTTCGGGGTATGGCCGGTCGTCGGGAACCCGGACGCCACGGTGCGCGAGCGGCTGCACGCGTACGCGACGAAGTCCGTGCGGGAATCCGGCGTCCGGACGTCCTGGGAGCGCGTCGACGCGACCTTCGAGTCGCGGATGCACGCGTGGATCGACGACGCGATCGACGGTCCGGTTGCGGCATCGATGTCGGATCTGGTCCGAACCCTCGCGCCGCACGGCCGGGTCGACTCCCTCGGGCAGAAGCTGCTGCAGTTGGCCGGGCC
Source organism: Rhodococcus sp. PvR099 (assembly GCF_017833315.1). Taxonomy (NCBI): domain Bacteria; kingdom Bacillati; phylum Actinomycetota; class Actinomycetes; order Mycobacteriales; family Nocardiaceae; genus Rhodococcus; species Rhodococcus sp. PvR099. The sequence continues at coordinate 1,467,816 of NZ_JAFIBV010000001.1, forward strand.
GGGCATCCCGGACGTGTACCAGGGCACCGAATTGTGGGAGGACTCGCTGGTCGACCCGGACAACAGGCGGCCGGTGGACTTCGGCGTGCGGCGGCTGCTGGCGGCCGACCTGCGTCCGGTGTCGGCTGTCGATGCGGTCGCGAAACTGACGGTGACCCGGGCGGCGCTGCGCCTGCGGCGCGAACGCCCGTCGAGCTTCGTCGGTGGCGCCTACGCACCGGTGACCGCCGACGGTGCGGCGTCCGCCCATCTGGTCGGGTTCCTTCGCGGCGAGGACGTGATCGCGGTGGCCACCCGGCACAGCCTCGCGCTGTCCCAGCGGGGGTGGCGCGGAACCTCGGTTGCGCTGCCGCCCGGCACCTGGACCGACCGACTGAACGGGCACGTGTTCACCGGCACGGTTCCAGCCGAGGAGTTGCTCAGCCAACTGCCGGTCGCACTGCTCGCCCGCGGCTGACCAGCGCTCCGTCCACTGACCGGGACGATTCGGCACACGATGACAGAATTTCGCCTAACGTGATCTGTAACACGTTCACACCGCACGCGGGAGGCTCACAGCAATGGCGAATCGGTTCGAGGGCAAGGTCGCATTCATCACCGGCGCAGCGCGCGGTCAGGGCCGGGCGGAGGCGGTCAAGTTCGCGCAGGGCGGCGCCGACATCATCGCGCTCGATGCGTGCATCGACTTCGACTCGACGCCCTACGCGGGCGCCACCGAGGAGGACCTCGCCGAGACCGTCCGCCTGGTCGAGGAGCAGGGCCGCAAGATCGTCGCCACCAAGGCCGACGTCCGCGACTTCGCCGCCGTCACAGCCGCGCTCGACGCCGGCGTCGAGGCCTTCGGCCGCCTGGACTACGTGGTCGCCAATGCCGGCATCTGCTCGGCCGCACTGTCCTGGGAGATCACCCCGGAACAGTGGCAGGAGACCATCGACGTCAACCTGACCGGCGTCTTCTTCACCTGCAAGGCCGCCATCCCGAAGCTGATCGAGCAGGGCGAGGGCGGCTCCATCGTCGTCACGAGCTCGGTCTCCAGCCTCAAGGGCGCACCGTTCTTCGGACACTACGTCGCCAGCAAGGCCGGCATCGCCGGACTGACCCGGACCATGGCCAACGAGCTGGGCATGCATAGGATCCGCGTCAACAGCGTGCACCCCTACGGCGTCGCCACCGGCATGGTCATGTCCGACGTGCTCCCGCTCATGGAGCGCTTCGCCGAGACGCTCGCCCCCGCATTCATCCCGTCGCTGCCCGACGGATTCAGCCAGCCCGAGGACGTGGCGAACGTCGTCGCCTTCCTCTGCTCCGACGAGGCGCACCACATCACCGGCATCAACATGCCGATCGACCTGGGCAACGCCGCGCGCTGACCCGACCACTCCAACGAACCGCCGACCGGGTGATCCCGGCCGGCGGTTCGTCTTTGCAACGGGAATCCGGCGATAGGCTGCCGTCGTGACCCCGCAAGAGGCATACAAGTCCGACCTGATCGATCGGCTTCAGGTGCTGCGCGAAACGGTGCTGTGGAAGCTGGACGGCCTCACCGAGTACGACCTACGACGCCCCCTGACTCCGACCGGCACGAATCTCCTCGGGCTCGTCAAGCACCTGGCAGCCTGCGAATTCGGCTATTTCGGTTACGTTTTCGGCCGCCCGGCCCCGATCGAGCTGCCATGGGACGTACCCGGCGCCCAAGAGAATGCCGACCTGTGGGCCACGCCCGATGAATCGACGGACTTCATCGTGGACGGCCTCTACCGACGCTCCTGGGATCACGCCGGGCAGACCTTCCACGCGCTCGACCTGGACGCGCCGGGCTCCGTGCCCGGATGGCCCGAACCGCGCGTCACCCTGCACCAGATCCTGGTGCACATGAACATCGAAACGGCCCGGCACGCCGGGCATGCCGACATCGTCCGCGAGATGATCGACGGCACCGCGGGCATGACCGAGGACAACGACAACTTGCCCCACGCTACCGCCGAACTCCGTCGCGCCCACTTCGAGCGAGTCCAGGCCGCCGCCGAGACGTTCCTCTGAACTGAAGTCGGTTTCTTGTCGGACCTCCGGCGTAGAATCGAATGTATGTTCGAGAACGGTGACGGGGTCGGTGAGGTGAGGTCCGGTGTGGAGGCGGAGGCCGCCTCGCTGCTGGCCGACGTCGCCGCCCTCGACGAGGTCGTTAGGTCGTGTCGGGCGGAGAATCGGTTCGCGGCGCGGAAGGTGTTGGCGGCGGGTCGGTTCTGGGAGTCGTGGATCGAGCGCGATGTCCGGTTGGGGTCGGGTGACATCGTGGACTGTGGCAACGGTGCGGTCGCCGAGTTGGCGGTGCGGATGGGCTGCTCGAAGACGGTCGCGGAGTCTCACGCCTCACTGGGGATGGACCTGCGGTTGCGGCTGCCCCTTGCCCGGGCCGCGTTCGAGTCCGGTGAGTTGGATCTGCCTCGGGTGCGGGCGATCAGTCGCGAGACGACGGGGCTGAAGCCGGAGACGGTGGCCGCGTTGGAGCCGGGGATCGTGGCGGCCGCACGGCAGCTGACGCCGGGCCCACTCGCCGGGGAGATCGGCCGGCTCGTCTCGGAGTTCTCGGCGGAGGAGGCGGCCGCGCAGCGGGAAACCGCACAGGAGTTGGGGCGCCGCATCGTCAAGCGTTCCCGCGGCACCATGTCCACCATCGAGGTGAATGTGTCGCCGGAGGAGGCCGAGCAGGTGATGCAATTGGTCGCCGAGTTCGCGGCCACGGTCTGTCCGCATGACAAGCGCGGCAAGCGGTGCCGGTTGGTGGATGCGGTGTTGGCGATGATGCACGGCGAGCCGTATCTGCGGTGCAGCTGCGACCGCACTGACTGCGCGCAGGCGGGCCGGGCCGCGCTGCCGGGGCGGCGGGCGCCGCTGACCCAGGTCACCATGGACGTTGCGACGCTGGTGGGGCTACTGTCCGAACCCGCCTACCTGCACGGGCACGGGCTGATCGACCCCGAGCTGGCCCGCAGGCTGGCGGCGGACGGAACCTGGCAGGCGCTGCTCATCGAGGCATTGAACCTGGCGGAAGAGCTGGGGCTGGTCACCCATCGGGAGGACGACGGGACCGACAACGGCAACCACGGCGCCGCCGACTGCGACGGGGCCCACGACTCCGACGACCGACCGACGGCAGAACCGGTCGACGACCCGGCGGGAACGGTCGGAGCGGTCAATGGGATTGCGCCGGAGTCGAAGTCAGTGGAGAGGTCGGCTCATACCGAGGCCGACCCACCCGAAGTCGTTCCTCCGCCCCCGCTGCAACCGCCGCGGTTCTGCGTGCGCTCGTACCTCGCCCGCGGCAGTCGCAGAAAAGCCGGCTACCTCCCCGAATTCGGGACGCTCCCCGTGCCGCGACCCTGCACCGCATCACCACCGAGCAGCGAGCATCAGCACCCGACACCGCCGGACGGCAGCGCCTCACCGATGCTGCCCGACCCATCGGTCCCGACCAGCATCGGCACCATCACCGACGCGATCCTCGCCGCCATCGATGCCGACCCGACCCTGGCCCGACCGGAACATCCCGACGGGCACGGCGGCCTGACCGCCCCACCCGACGGTGCCCTCACCTACCGCCCCGACGCAGCGACCACCGCGCTCGTCCACGCCCGCGACGGCCACTGCCGATTCCCCGGCTGCACCAGACCGGCCGCCGGATGCCAACTCGACCACATCATCGAATACCTGCCCCACGACCCGATCGCCGGCGGTTGGACCATCGCCGCCAACCTGCACTGCCTCTGCCAGTTCCACCACCAACTCAAAACCCTTGGCCTCTGGACCGTCACCGCACTCCCCGGCCACGCAATGCTCTGGACCTCCCACACCGGCACCACCGCCCTCACCCTCCCCACCGGCGCCCACGGCAGCCACACCATGAAGACACCCGCACCACCTATCTCCGGCCGCCGCGGCCACACCCCACGACCGAGCCCGGCCACGTCACCGGACCCGCCACCGTTCTGAGACCGAAACGCACCCGCACCGACTGCACCACGCCGTTCCTTGCGGCATGCTGGGGCAATGACTTCCGTGCATCGTTTCGAGGTCTGGGCACCGATCCCGCAGAAAGTGCAGCTACATCTCGACGGGGAGCTGCATCCGATGTCGCGGGACGAAGACGGCTGGTGGCGCGCCGCTGTCCCCGCGAACCGGGACAGCCGCTACGGCTTCGTCCTGGACGACGATCCCACGGTGCTCCCCGACCCGCGTTCGCCGCGCCAGCCCGACGGCGTGCACGCGCCCTCACAGCTGCACGAGGTAGACCCGGACGCCTGGACTGATCGCGAATGGACCGGACGCAGGCTCGCGGGCAGCGTGGCCTACGAACTGCACGTCGGAACCTTCACCCCCGAGGGCACCTTCGACGCCGCCATCGCCCACCTCGACCACCTCGTGGACCTCGGTGTCGGGTTCGTCGAACTGATGCCGGTGAACGGATTCAACGGCGAACACAACTGGGGCTACGACGGCGTCCTCTGGTACACCACGCACGAGCCCTACGGCGGACCAGACGGCCTGCAGCGGTTCGTCGACGCCTGCCACCGGCGCGGACTCGGGGTGATCCTCGACGTCGTCTACAACCACCTCGGCCCGTCCGGCAACTACCTCGACCGATACGGGCCCTACCTCGCGGACACCGAGAACCCCTGGGGCGCAGCGGTCAACATCGCGGGTCCGCTCTCGGGCGAGGTGCGCCGCTACATCATCGACAACGCGCTGCGCTGGCTGCGCGAGTTCCACATCGACGGACTACGCCTCGACGCCGTGCACGCGCTGGTCGATCTGACCGCCACCCATCTACTCGAAGACCTGTCCGTCGAAACCGAGACGCTGTCAACGCATCTGCGCAGGCCACTGACCCTGATCGCCGAGAGCGATCTCAACGATCCCGCCCTCATCGCGCCCCGGTCAGCGGGCGGCCACGGCCTCGACGCGCAGTGGAACGACGACATCCACCATGCCGTGCACGCCGCGGTGTCCGGCGAACGGCAGGGGTACTACGGCGATTTCGGCTCGATCCAGTGCCTCGCCACCACCCTGCGCCAGGGCTTCTTCCACGCGGGCACCTATTCCAGTTTCCGGGGCCGTACCCACGGCCGGCCGCTCGACGTGCGGCTGACGCCGGCCAGCTCGCTGCTCGCGTACACCTGCACGCACGACCAGGTGGGCAACCGCGCGACCGGTGATCGTCCGGGGCGCTACCTGAACCCGGGCCAGCTGGCCGTCCGGGCGACGCTGGTGCTTGGCTCGCCGTACACCCCGATGCTGTTCATGGGTGAGGAATGGGGCGCGGCGACGCCCTTCCAGTTCTTCACCTCACACCCCGAACCGGAGCTCGCCGAGGCCACCGCCTCCGGTCGCAGGCGCGAGTTCGCCGAGCACGGCTGGGAGGTCGGCGCCATCCCAGACCCGCAGGACCCGCAGACCTTCCTGCGGTCGAAGCTGAACTGGGACGAGATCGCGGTGCCCGAGCACCGGCGGCTCCTGGAGTGCTATCGCGCCCTGATCGCTGTGCGAGCCGCGCGATCCGACCTGACCGATCCGTGGCTCGAGCACCTGGTCGTCGACTACGACGAGGACGAGCGGTGGATCGTGCTGCACCGCGGCAGCATTCGGATTGCCTGCAACCTCGGTCCGGACCCGGTGACGGTCCCGGTCGGCGGCCACCCACTGTTGTGGTGGGAGCCACCGACCCAGGATGCCACCGGGTCGGCGACCGTCGTCCCCGGACATTCCTTCGCGATCCTCGACGCGGGAAGCGCCGACTAGCGCGAGCGCATCATCCGGTACACCAGTACCGCGTTGGCGAACAGGATGATCGCGGTGGCGGCCGCCGCCACGTGCATGCCGCTGACGAAGGACAGGTGCGCGGAATCGAGCAGCTGCGCTCCCACCATGTCCGGGGCGGACTTGGCCACACTCACCGCGCCGCCGAGGGTTTCCTGAGCGGAGTGAGCGTCGTCCGTGCCGAGCGCCGACACGTCGAGTCCCTTGCGGAAGATGGCCAGTACCACGCTGCCCAGGACCGCGACACCCAGTGCGACACCGAGCTCGTATGCCGTCTCGGACACCGCCGACGCCGCACCCGCGCGCTCCGGCTCCACCGAGCCGACCACCAGGTCGGAGGTCAGTGTCAGCGCGATGCCGACACCGGAGCCGGTCAGCATGAACGCGACGATGAACAGTCCCGCGCCGCCATCGGCGTGCAGCCACAGCATCGTGGCCGCACCGATCGACGAGACCGCCAGCCCGATACTGAGCACCACGCTCGGCTGCCAACGACGGACGAACCAGGCGGCCGCCAGCGAGAAGACAACGCTCATGGCCGTGCCCGGCAGCATCAACAGGCCCGCCTGCAACGGCGTCTTGCCCAGTACCAGCTGCAGGTACTGCGACCCGAAGAACAGCACGCCGGACAGCGCGAACACCGAGAGCAGGTTCGTGACCACCGCGGTCGAGAACGCAGGGCGCGCGAACAGGCTCAGGTCGAGCATCGGATCCGGGAGGGTGCGCTGCCGGTGGATGAAGGCCCATCCGGCGGCCACGCCCACCGCGCCGATCGCCGCGAGGGCCACGGTCGGGCCGTGCACGACCGACTCCTTGACGGCGTACACCAGCGGGATCATCGCCAGCATCGACAGGCCGGCACTCACCAGGTCGAAGCGGCCCGGGTTGGGGTCCTTCGCCTCCGCGATCACCATCGGACCGACGACGATGAGCACCGCCATCACCGGGATGTTGATCAGGAACACCGAGCCCCACCAGAAGTGCTCGAGCAGCCAGCCGCCGACCAGCGGCCCCGCCGCGGCACCACCACCGGCCATCGCACCCCACACGCCGATCGCGGTGGTCCGCTGACGCGGGTTGACGAAGATGGTGCGGATCAGGCCCAGCGTCGCAGGCATCAGCGTGGCACCCGAGATGCCCTGCAGCACGCGGGCCGCGATCAGCATCTCCGGGCTCACCGACCAGGCGGCGATCATCGACGCGATGCCGAAGCCGGCGGCGCCGATCAGCAGCAGCCGACGCCTACCGATCCGGTCACCGAGGGTGCCCATCGTGATGAGAAGTCCGGCGAGCACGAACGAGTAGACGTCGATGATCCAGAGCAGCTGTGTACTGCTCGGCGCGAGGTCCGCGCTGATGGACGGCATGGCCAGGTCCAGGACCGTCGCGTCGACCGAGATCAGCAGGACGGAGAAGGCGAGGACGACCAGACCGAGCCAGTCACGGGCGCTCGCCCGCACCTCTGTCGGATCGAACGTCGGGCCCTTGCCCGCGATGACAGACACGATTACTCCCAAAAGTGTTGATTAAAGAAAACCGACTGAACCGTCCAGCCGGTACAGTCGCTCACTCAGGTTAGCAGCCAACCGTCCAGCCGGTACAGTGATCCTCGTGACAGACAAGGCGGCAACTGGAACCCGCGACCGCATCCTCGACGCGCTGGAACGACTACTGCTCGAACGCGGCCTCTCCCAGATCACCCTCGAGGCCGTGGCCGCCGAGGCGGGCGTCTCCAAGGGCGGGCTGCTCTACCATTTCCGCAGCAAAGACGCCCTGCTCGCGGGCATGGTCCGTCGCCTCGGCGAGCGCTCCGACCAGCAGCTCGCGGAGGCGGGCACCTCGGTCTCCGAGTGGTATCTGCAGACCGTGGACGCCAACACCACCAACGAGCTCGCGCTCTTCCAGTCCACGATCGCCGCGCTTCGCTCGGTGGACGGCCAGCCGGGTGAGATCCAGCAGGCAGTCATCGACATGATGCGGTCCTGGGACGAGGGTCTGCGTGCCGAGTTCGACGACCCGGTCCAGGCCGAGATCGTGCGGCTCGTCGGCGACGGCATCTACCTCGCGGCGCTCCTCGGCCTGCCCCAGCCCGACCCCGAGCTGTATCGCAAGGTCGTGGACCGCCTACTCGGCCGCGAGGGCCACGCCGAGCCGGCCTGACGACGGCCTCCCCCTCGTATCGAACGCGACGGAGAGAAGGCGGCCGGTCGCAGATGGTTCAGCCACCGTTGCTCCCTGCCAGAGATCTGATGACGGTTTCGAGCACGTCGAGGGCCTCGCCGAGCAGGTCCTCGCCGATCACCAGCGGCGGGACCAGCCGGATCACATTGCCGTAGGTGCCGCAGATCAGCACGATGACGCCCTGCTGGAACGCCTGTGCCGCAATGGCCTTGGTGATGTCCGGGTCCGGCTCGATGCCGCCCGGCCGGACGAACTCCATCGCCTGCATGGCCCCGCGGCCCCGCACCTCGCCGATCACGTCGACCTCGGCCGCCAGCGCCCGCAGCCGGCGCTGCGACAGCTCCCCGATCTGCCGAGCGCGTCTGGGCAGATCCAGCTCGCGCATCGACTCGATCGCGGCGAGCGCCGCCGCACAGGCGATCGGGTTGCCGCCGTAGGTGCCGCCGAGCCCGCCTGGATGCACCGCGTCGAGCAGCTCGGCCCGGCCGGTGATCGCGGCGAGGGGCAGGCCGCCCGCGATGCCCTTGGCCATCGTGATGATGTCCGGCACGATGGCCTCGTCCTCGCTGGCGAACCAGGCGCCGGTGCGGGCGAAGCCGGTCTGCACCTCGTCGGCGATGAAGACGACCCCGTTCGACCGTGCCCAGTTGGCCAGCTCGGGCAGGAATCCCGGTGCGGGCACGATGAATCCGCCCTCGCCCTGAATCGGTTCGATGATCATCGCCGCCACCGTGTCGGCACCGATCTGCTTCTCGATCTGGCTGATGACCCGGCGTGCCGACTCGGCGCCGCCGAGTCCGGCCTCGTCGCGGAACGGATAGGACATCGACATCCGGTAGATCTCCGGGGCGAACGGACCGAAGTTCGCCTTATAGGGCATCGCCTTCGCGGTCAACGCCATCGTCAAGTTCGTGCGTCCGTGGTAAGCGTGATCGAAGCAGACGACGGCGTTTCTACCGGTGGCCAGCCGCGCCACCTTGACCGCGTTCTCGACCGCCTCCGCGCCGGAATTGAACAGCACCGAACGCTTTTCGTGGGTGCCCGGGGTCAACACCGCCAACTCCTCGGCAACCGCGATGTACCCCTCGTATGGGGTGACCATGAAACAGGTGTGCGCGAAATGCGCGGCCTGCTCGGAGACCGCCTGTGCGACCGCAGGGTTGGAGGCACCCACGCTGTTGACCGCGATGCCGGCCCCCATGTCGATGAGCGAGTTGCCGTCCACGTCGACAAGGACGCCGCCGTCGGCATCCACCGCGTAGACGGGAACGCTCGACCCCACCCCCGCCGCCACGGAGGCCTTGCGGCGGACGGTGAGAGCCTGTGATCTCGGCCCGGGCAGCGGAGTACGGAGCATCCGTTCCTGCGGCAGTCGGTACCGGAGTACATCCATGGTGTCGGTCCTCGATGTGCGGGAGCGGAGGGAATCACGCTCAGTCGTTGGCACTCATGACGTGCTTGATTCGGGTGTAGTCCTCGACCCCGTAGGCCGAAAGGTCCTTGCCGTAACCGGAGCACTTGAAGCCGCCGTGGGGCATTTCCGCGACGAACTGAATGTGGCAGTTCACCCACACCGCCCCGAAATCGAGTGCGGCGGACATCCGCTGGACAGTCCCGTGGTCCCTCGTCCACACGCTCGAGGCCAGACCGAACCGGACATCGTTGGCGAGTTCGACAGCCTGTTCCTCGTCGGTGAAGGGCTGGACGGTCAGCACCGGGCCGAAGGTCTCCTCCTGAACGATGTCGTCGTCCTGTCGCACGCCGGTGACGACGGTCGGTTCGAGGAAGAAACCCTTCTCCCCCATCCGCTTTCCACCGGTAACGATCCTCGCGTACCCAGGCAGCGAGGCGATCTTGCCGGTCACCGCAGCGAATTGTTTGACATTGTTGAGTGGCCCGTAGAAGGTGTCCGGGTCGGTGGGCAGCCCGGCCTTGAGGCCCTTTGCCTTGGCCACCAGCGCCTCGACGAACTCGTCGTGGATCGACGCGTGCACCAGCACCCTCGTGGCGGCCGTGCAATCCTGGCCCGCGTTGAAGAACGCCGCCTCGGCGATCCCACCTGCGGCCTTGTCGACGTCGACGTCCGCGAACACCACCGCGGGAGCCTTGCCTCCGAGTTCGAGGTGGGCCCGCTTGAGCTGCTTCGCCGCCGACACCGCAACCGCGATACCCGCGCGGACCGACCCGGTGATCGAGACCAGGCCGAGGTCGGGATGCTCGACGAGGGTCGCGCCGGTGCCGCCGTTGCCGAGCACGACATTCAGCACACCGTCGGGCAGGATGCCCTTCGAGAGCCGGGCGAGAACCAGCGTGCTCTCGGGGGTGGTGTCGCTCGGCTTGAGCACCACCGTGTTCCCGGCGGCGACCGCGGGCCCGAGCTTCCAGATGGCCATCAGGAACGGGTAGTTCCACGGCGTCACCTGACCGACCACGCCGATCGGTTCCCGCCGGACGTATGAGGTGAATCCGTCCTTGTACTCGCCGGCGGACCTGCCCTCGAGCATGCGAGCCGCGCCCGCGAAGAATCGGAGCTGATCCGCGCCGACCTTCACCACGACGGCGGCGATGACCGCCTTCGGCTGGCCGGTGTTACGGCACTCGGCATCGACGAGCTCGTCGCTGTGTGCCTCGATCGCATCAGCGAGCGCGAGCAGCGCGGCCTGCCTGACACCAGGGGTGGTCCGCCCCCACGACGTGAATGCCTCCCTGGCCGCGGCGACGGCGGAATCGATATCGGCCTTGGTGGAGATCGGCGCCCTGGCGACCACCGTCTCGTCCACCGGATTGACCACTTCGATCGAATCCGTTGCCGTCGAGGCCACGAAGCGACCGTTGACGTAGTTCTCGAGCAGTTCGACTGCCATGGATTCCCACACCTCCTGGGACGGCTGCGAGTTCACGAGCTGGGACAAGTGTGCGCCACATCACCGCGTCCGCGCAGGAGTACTCGGGCCGAGCGGGAGGGGATCAGAGCGCTATCGTCGCGAGATGACGTGCAGCGCGGTGACCTCGTGGCGCGGTAGGCCGCTGACGCCCACCACGGCCGCCGACTCATCCGGATCCGTGACCGCGACCCCGATCTTGGACTGGTCCGCGCGCGATGCGGAGCGACTCTACGACCGAGTCCTCCCCGCACCGGAAGCTCCGGCGACGCCGACTTCCTTTCTCCGAACCGCGCACACCTGCGTCCGGCGCGAGGTTCGCGGCGTCTACGCACTCGATGACCAGCAACCGATGTCGACGACGATTCGCCGTGGCCGCGGCTCGTGCAGTCAGCGGCTGGCGGTCGTCGAGGGGTTGGCCCGCCGGCATTCGATCCACACCAGGGTTCGCGGCCTGGTCCTGCACGGCGAGTTCTGGTACCCGCGTTTCCGATACCTCCACGGCCTGGTTCCCGATCGAGTCCTGCTCGCCTGGCCGGAATTCCTGGTCGACGGCCGGTGGCTCGACGCGTCCGAGATCTTCGACGGCGGCGACTGCACGATCGATGCGGAGCCCTTCGCCAACAGCGGAGAGGAGACACTGTTCGACGCGCTCGCACGGGCCCCCATCAACTGGGGCGGGCAGTCGTCTCGGTCGTGCCTGGACCTGTCCGGTTTCGTGGCCGCGAACCTAGGCACGTTCGACTCGCGGGACGAGCTGTTCGGGACCTACGGCCAGACGATCGCGCGACCGATCCGAGCGATAACCGAACCGTTCTTCAGCCGGTGGAATGCCCGGTGACGCCTACTCGCCCGGCCGGCAGAAGCGGGTTGCCCTCTGCGAGTTCACCTTCGGTCAGCACGCGGGGTTCCTGGCCGGCGGCGCACCCTCGCCGGCAGTTATGACAGGAGCCCGTTCGGGCATCAGATGCCGCCTCCTGAGTCCCATCACAGTAGCCGGAATTGCACTGCTCAGAGGCGGTTTCGGCAGAAAACGTCGCCGGCCGTGATCGCGATCGTGGACATCTGGAGGATGGCTATTCGGGCAGCTCGGCGGTTATCATTCGAAGCGATGTTCCGGACGGTCTTAGACCAGATCGGGGCCGTCTCCTTGGAATGAGAGGAGCCCCCAAGTGAAACTTCACAAAGGCACGACGCTCTCCGTATTGGTCATCGCGACGATGGGGATCGGCGCCGGTACTTCCTACGCCGCACCGCCGCCCCCGGATGACACGACCATCACCTACCAGGCCCCCGAGAGCCCGGATCCGCTGACCGGTGTGCTCGAACCCCACGAGGTGTACAGCCAGGCTGCCTACGACAACCTGGTCACGCAGTTCGAGATCGGTTGGATGGGTGGTGGAAACATCAACGCGAACATCGGGGCCGGCGTCGGAGCCGTGGTCGGCTGCGTCCTGTTCCTGTTCGTCGGTTGTATCCCCGGGGCCGTGATCGGCGGCGCGGCAGGCGCCATCAGCGGTTCGAGCAATGCGAATCCCGCTCTGGCACCCGCCTTCTTCGACTTCGTGCGGACCCTCCCCTGACCCGACCGGTCAGCCCGACTCACGCCCTGCCTACGTGAGGTAGCGGTAGGCAGGCGAGCCGGGCTCGAGCTGCTCGACGTGCATACCGGATCCGTGCATTCGCTCCAGGAGCGAGTCCAGGCCAGCGGCCGAGCCGAGCTCGATGCCCACCAGCGCCTCGCCGGTCTCCCGGTTGTTCCGCTTGACGTATTCGAAGAGGGTGATGTCGTCCTCAGGACCGAGCACCTCGTCGAGGAACCGACGCAGCGAACCCGGCTCCTGCGGGAAGTCCACAAGAAAGTAGTGCTTGAGCCCGAGGTGGACCAGCGAACGCTCGAGGATCTCGCCGTAGCGCGACACGTCGTTGTTGCCGCCTGAGATCAGGCAGACCACCGTGCTCCCCGGCTCGACCTTCACCAGCTCCAGTGCCGCCACCGACAGCGCACCCGACGGCTCGGCGATGATGCCCTCGTTCTGGTAGAGACCGAGCAGCGCAGTACAGACCGCGCCCTCGTCGGTGTGGATCATGGCGAACGTACCTTCGCCCGGGATGCCGGAGCGCGGCTGGGCCATCAGCGGCAGCGAACCGTGCGAGACGATGCCTGCGCCCAGCGCGGCCATCACCTCGAACGGCAGGTCGCCGATCCGACGGACGGCCGTTCCGTCCACGAAGGGGTCGATCTCGGGCAGCGTCACCGGGCCACCCGCGACGAGCGCGGCCGTCATCGATGCGGCGCCGCTCGGCTCGACGCCGACGATCGCGGTGTGCGGGGAACGCTCGTGCAGGTACGTGGCGATTCCCGCGATCAGCCCGCCGCCGCCGACGGGGACGATCACCGTGCCCGGCTGCTCGCCGAGCTGTTCGACGATCTCGGCCGCGATGGTGCCCTGGCCTGCCGCTGTTCGCGGGTCGTCGAAGGGCGGCACCATCGTCGCGCCGGTCCGCGCGACGTCCTCCTTGGCCGCCGCCGCGGCCGCGTCATAGGTCTTGCCGGTGGCGATCAACTCGACAAACGTGCCGCCGTGCGCCTTGATCCGGTCACGCTTCTGCCGCGGCGTGTTCGCGGGCACGTAGATCCGGCCGCGGATCTGCATCGTCCGACACGCGTAGGCCACGCCCTGCGCGTGGTTGCCCGCGCTGGCACACACCACGCCCGACTCCCGCTCCTGCGCCGTGAGCTGGACCATCAGGTTGTAGGCGCCGCGCAGCTTGAACGACCGGACGACCTGCAGGTCCTCGCGCTTGAGGTACACCTTGGCACCCGTGGCCGCCGACAGCCGCTCGCTGAACTGGAGCGGGGTCACCGCGACGACGTCGGAAATTCGCCTCTGGGCAGCATCGATCTCGTCCGCATCGAGCGGCAGAGTGGCCATCAGGTCGGCGAGTTCCGGGGATTTCGACACCTCAATATGCTGCCACCTGCGCTCGCGGGTCGGCGACCCGACCCGGCATCTCAGCCCCGGGGGTCGAACTGGGAGGGCCTGGGAATGTTCCGCAGATTGGATTTCGCCATCTGCACGGCCTCACCGACCCCGCCGTTCATCACCATCTTCGACATCGCGAGGGCAAAGCCCTTGACCTGCCCGCCGGTGATCGACGGCGGCAGCGACAGCGCATTCGGATCGGTCACGAGGTCGACCAACGCAGGGCCCGGATGCGCCAGCGCCTCCCGCAGGCCGGTCCCGATGTCCCCGAGCACTTCGTGCAGGGAGGTACCCCCAACCGAAATCGGGCAGCCCGTCGACCAGCATCTCGAGCTTGACCATCCCGAGGGTCGAGTTGTTGAACACCACGATCTTGACGGGGATCCGGAACGAGGCGACGGTGACGAGCTCGCCGAGCAGCATCGACAGCCCACCGTCGCCGGACACCGAGATCACCTGCCGGTCCGGCGCGGCGAGCTGCGCTCCGATCGCGTGCGGGAGCGCGTTGGCCATCGAGCCGTGCAGCGCCGACGACAGGAAACGCCGCGACCCGTTCGGGTTCAGATAGCGCGCGGTCCACACGTTGCACATCCCGGTGTCGGCGGTGAACACCGCATCCTCCGCCGCAAGGTCGTCGAGGATCGACGCCGCGTATTCCGGATGGATCGGCGTGCGCTGCTTGACCGGGCTGGTGTACGCCCCGACCACCTTCTCCATCAGGGTGCGGTGCCGATCGAGCGACCGTTCGAGGAACTCCCGGTCGGTCTTGCGGTGCACCAGGGGGTTCAGCGCCCGCAGCGTGCTGACCGTGTCGCCGTGCACCGCCAGATCCAGGCTCGTGCGCCTGCCCAGCTTCTCCCTGGCGACGTCGATCTGCGCGGTGCGGACGTCGTCGGGCAGGAACTGGTCGTACGGGAAGTCGGTGCCCACCAGGAGCAACAGGTCCGCCCCGTGCATGCCGTCGTGCGCGGCGCCGTAGCCGAGCAGGCCGGCCATGCCGACGTCGAACGGGTTGTCGTACTGGATCCACTCCTTGCCCCGCAGCGTGTGGCCCATCGGCGCGGCAGCGGTGTCGGCGAGAGCCAGCAGCTCGTCCCTCGCCTCGCGGACCCCCGCGCCCGCGAAGATCGCGACCCGCTCGGCGGCGTTGATCGCGTCGGCGAGGGCCCGGACGTCGGCGTCGGCGGGCACGACCGCCGGCGGCCGCGTCTTGACCAGCGTCGGCGGGGTGCCCGCGGCCGGAAGGTCGGCGATGTCGCCTGGCACCGTGATCACCGCGACTCCCGACCGGCCGAGCGCGTGCTGCATCGCGGTGTGCACGATCCGCGGCGACTGTGCGGGGGTGCTGATCATCTCCGCGTACTGCGAGCAGTCGACGAACAGCCGGTCCGGGTGGGTCTCCTGGAAGTAGCCGGTACCGATCTGGGTGCTCGGGATGTGCGAGGCGATGGCGAGCACCGGCGCCCCCGATCTGTTCGCGTCGTACAGCCCGTTGATCAGGTGCAGGTTGCCGGGCCCGCAGGATCCCGCGCAGACGGCCAGCTCGCCGGTGATCTGCGCTTCGGCTGACGCCGCGAACGCCGCCGCCTCCTCGTGCCGGACGTGAACCCAGTCGATGCCGCCCGCGCCCGCGCCGCCGGTGCGGCGGACCGCGTCGACGATCGGGTTGAGGCTGTCACCCACGATGCCGTAGATCCGGCGGACGCCCGCGGCGACGAGCTGGGACACGATCTGGTCTGCAACGGTCTCCGCGGCCACGGCGGCCCTCCTGGCTACTGAGGGGTGAGCACGAATACGGGGATCTGGCGGTCGGTCTTCTTCTGGTACTCCGCGTAGTCGGGCCAGACCGCGACGGCACGCTCCCACCACACGGCCTTCTCCTCGCCGGTGACCTCGCGGGCGATCATGTCCCACTTGGCGGGGCCGTCCTGCAGCTCGACGTGCGGATCCGCGACGACGTTGTGGTACCAGACCGGATGCTTCGGCGCGCCACCGAGCGAGGCGACGATCGCGTACTCCCCCTCGTGCTCGACGCGCATCAACGGGGCCTTGCGGAGCTTGCCGGATCTGGCGCCCTTGGTGGTGAGCAGGACCACCGGCTTGCCCTGCATGGTCGTGCCCTCGGTTCCGCCCGAACTCTCATACAGCTCAGCCTGATCGGCGGACCACTTCATCGGACTGGGCTCGTATTCTCCTGTCAGCGGCATGCCCTCAGTGAACACCTCCGGCCACGGCCGTGCAGCCCGACGGGCCGAAGTCAGCCCAACGAACTCAAGTGTTCGTTGGACCGAACTTCGATCTCCTAGTAGCCTGAACTCATGACCACCGCCGACTTCGCCACCACGCCACACCGGAGTGCGCGCGGCCGTGGCGCCTCGGTGAACCTGGCGGGTACCGAATGGCCGCTCTACAAGCTCGAGGCGCTGGCCGCGGGCCTGCTGGTGTTCGTCGCCCTGCTCGCCATCACCCAGGCGATGCAGCCTGCCGTGCTGGTGGCCGCCGCGGCCACCGTGGCCGTGTGGTGGGCGCGCCGCCTGTACTGGGCAGGCGACCGGGTCACGCGGTCCGGCCGCTAGCCACCGCCACCTGGGCCGAGCGGTTACGCTCGATGCCGTCCAGCAGCACGTCGAGCCCGACGGCGAAGTTCTCGGTCGCCTCGTCCTCGAGATCCGGCGCCCGACCGCCCTCCAGGAACGCGTCCCGCTCCTCCGCGGCGGCCTCGACCCCGAGCCGCACCAGCATCGGAAAGCGTTCGGCGAAGTCCGGGGCCACCTGCTGCAGAAGTGCGGACCGCGTCGACCACCACTGCTCGTCCGACATCCCGGTCGCGCCGGCCGCCCGCCGCGAATCGGCAACCGCCGCGGCGGCGCCGCGCACGAAGTGGAACAGCGCGCCGACGACCCGGCGCAGGACCCGAGCGGACAGTCCGGCCTCGAACAGGATCCGCACCAGCGCCTCGAGGACGGCCTGCTCGTCGGGTCCGAGCACCGGGCGCGCATAGGAGACCGTCAGCGTCCACGGATGCCGGATGTAGAAGGCCCACAGGTCCCTTGCCCACGATGTGACGGCCGGACGCCAACCCTCCGCGAGGTCGTAGTGGGTCGGCAGCTCGCCGTGTGCCCTGTCGTACATCAGGTCCACCAGCTCGGCCTTGCTCGGCACGTAGGTGTACAGCGCCATCGCCGTGCGCCCCAGCCGGGCGCCGACCGCACGCATGGACAGACCCGCCATCCCGGCTTCATCCGCCACCTCGATGGCGGCCGCGACGATCTCGTCCACGGTCAGCGCCTGCCTCGGCCCCGGCGCGGATCTCGGGACCTCGGGCGCCCGCCACAGCAGCGCCATCGATCGGGCGGCATCGCTGTGACCTGTACCTACACTCACCGAACTCAACTCCTTACGGGGTAAGCAATCGCGATCATTGTTGCCTTACGCCGTAAAGGGATACGCGACGGCCTGCCGTGTGCGGCGCTACCCCGGTCCGGCTCAGCCGGCCAGGCAGCCCGGACCGAGCAACGCCTTCAGGTCACCCATCAACGCGGAGGATGGCTCCACTCGCAGGCTGTCGTCCAGCTTGAGGGTGGTGATGCGGTCGCCGCTGATCAATCGCAGGTGCACGTCCGAGGTGCCCGGGTGGCGGGTCAGCACCTGTTTGAGAGCGCCGACCTTGTCCTCGGTGCACAGCCGCGTCGGCAGGCTCACCGCCACCGGCTTGGCCACCCCGACCGCGGACAGGTCCGGCACCGCGAGGTCGTTGCCGATCAGCGACATCCGATCGTCACGGATCGAGACCCTCGCCTTCACCAGCACGATGGCGTCTTCCGAGATGTCCATGCCGTAGACCGAGTAGGCCTGCGGGAAGAACAGCACCTCGATGCCGCCGACGAGGTCCTCGAGCTGGATGATGGCCCAGGTCAGACCATTCTTGTTCACCCGCCGGTCCACGGAGGCGATGATGCCACCCAGAGTCACCTGGGCGCCGTCCTTGACCTCGCCCTCGAGGATCGAGGCGATCGAGGTGTCGGACTGCTGCCGGAGGATGTGCTCGACCCCGTTGAGCGGGTGCCCGGAGACATAGAGCCCCAACATCTCCCGCTCCAACGCGAGGCGGTGCTTGGTTTCCCACTCCTCCTCCGGGACCCGGATCGCGAACACCGACGACAGCGACTCATCGGCACCGCCCGCGTCCCCGAACAGGTCGAACTGCCCGACCGCCTCGGCCTTCTTGGTGCCGAGGACCGACTCGATGGCGTCGGTGTGGATCAGGAACAGGCCCTTGCGGGGATGCTCGAGCGAGTCGAACGCCCCCGACTTGATCAGCGACTCGGTGACCTTCTTGTTGCAGGCGATCACATCGATCTTGTTGAGATAGTCGGAGAAATCGGTGAATTTCCCCTTCTCGGTGCGCGCGTTGATGATCGAGGCCACCACATTCGCGCCGACATTGCGCACCGCGCCCATGCCGAACCGGATGTCGCTGCCGACCGAGGCGAAGTTGACCGCCGACTCGTTCACGTCCGGTGGCAGCACCGTGATGCCCATCTTCCGGCAGTCCGCCAGGTAGATCGCGGACTTGTCCTTGTCGTCGCCGACCGAGGTGAGCAGACCGGCCATGTACTCGGCCGGGTAGTTGGCCTTGAGGTACGCAGTCCAGTAGGAGACGAGGCCGTAGCCCGCGGAGTGCGACTTGTTGAACGCGTAGCCGGCGAACGGCAGCACCGTGTCCCACAGCGCCTTGATGGCGGCCTCACCGAAATCGTTGTCGAGCATGCCCTGACGGAATCCGGCGTACGCCTTCTCCAGTTCCGAGAGCTTCTTCTTACCCATCGCGCGGCGCAGCAGGTCGGCCTGGCCCAGCGAATACCCCGCCACCTTCTGCGCCAGGTGCATGATCTGCTCCTGGTAGATGATCAGTCCGTAGGTCTCCGAGAGGATGTCCTTGAGCGGCTCCTCCAGCTCCGGGTGAATCGGGCTGACCTCCTCGAGCGCGTTCTTGCGCTTGGCGTAGGAGGTGTGCGCGTTCATGCCCATCGGCCCGGGACGATAGAGCGCGAGGGCGGCGACGATGTCGCCGAAGCCGGTCGGCTGCATCAGCTTCAGCAGCTCGCGCATGCCGCCGCCGTCGAGCTGGAAGACTCCGAGGGTGTCCCCGCGCGAGAGCAGCTCGAAGGTGGCCGGGTCGTCCATCGGGATGGTGTCCAGGTCGAGGTCGATGCCCCGGTTCGCCTTGATGTTCTCGAGCGCGTCGCCGATGACCGTCAGGTTCCGCAGACCCAGGAAGTCCATCTTGAGCAGGCCGATGTCCTCACACGACGGGTAGTCCCAGCCGGTGATGATCGCGCCGTCCTGCGCGCGCTTCCACACGGGGATCGCGTCGGTGAGCGGCTCGGACGACATGATCACCGCGCAGGCGTGCACGCCGGCGTTGCGGATCAGGCCCTCCAGACCCTTGGCGGTCTGATAGATCTTCGCGACGTCCGGGTTGGAGTCGATCAGCGCGCGGACCTCGACGGCCTCCTTGTAGCGCTCGTGCTCAGGGTCGGTGATGCCCGAGACCGAGATGTCCTTGGCCATGATCGGCGGCGGCAGCGCCTTGGTGATCTGATCGGCGATCGCGAAGCCCGGCTGGCCGAACTGGACTCGGGCCGAGTCCTTGATCGCGGCCTTCGTCTTGATGGTGCCGAACGTGATGACCTGGGCGACGCGGTCACTGCCCCACTTCTCGGTGGCGTAGCGGACCATCTCCCCGCGGCGGCGATCATCGAAGTCGATGTCGATATCGGGCATCGAGACGCGCTCGGGGTTGAGGAACCGCTCGAACAGCAGACCATGCGGAATGGGGTCGATGTTGGTGATGCCCATCGCATAGGCGACGAGCGAGCCTGCCGCGCTGCCACGGCCGGGGCCGACGCGGATGCCGACCTCCTTGGCGTGGTTGATCAGGTCACCGACGACGAGGAAGTAGGCCGGGAAGCCCATCTCGTTGATGACGTCGATCTCGTAGTCGGCGCGCTCGAGGTACTCCTGCGGCGGGCCGCCGGGGAAGCGGCGGTCCAGCCCGGTCAGCACCTCCTTCCGCAGCCAGCTGGCCTGGGTTTCACCCTCGGGCACCGGGAAGATCGGCATTCGGTCGCGGTGCTTCCAGACATCGTCGTAGGGCTGGATGCGCTCGGCGATCAGCAGAGTCGAGTCGCAGGCGCCCGGGACCTCGTCGTCCCAGATCGCCCGCATCTCCTCGGCCGACTTGAGGTAGTAGCCGTCACCGTCGAACTTGAACCGGGTGGGGTCGCTGAGCGTCTTGCCGGTCTGGATGCAGAGCAGCGCCTCGTGGTTCTCGGCGGCGTCCTTGGTGACGTAGTGGCAGTCGTTGGTCGCGAGCGGCGGGATGCCCAGCTGACGGCCGATGTCGAGCAGCCCCTCACGCACGCGGCGCTCGATGGACAGTCCGTGGTCCATCAGCTCGAGGAAGAAATTGTCCTTGCCCCAGATCTCCTGCCACTTCGCGGCAGCCTCGAGGGCCTCGCGGTCGTGGCCGAGCCGCAGCCGGGTCTGTACCTCGCCGGAGGGGCAACCGGTGGTCGCGATGATCCCCTCGTGGTGTTCGGCGATGATCTCCTCGTCCATCCGGGCCCACTTGCCGAGCTGGCCCTCGATCGAGGCGCGGGAGGAGAGCTTGAACAGGTTCCGCACGCCGGTCGCGTTCTCCGCGAGCATCGTCATGTGGGTGTAGGCGCCGCTACCGGAGACGTCGTCGGACTTCTGGCTCCGGTCACCCCACAGCACGCGCTTGGTGTTGAAGCGGGACTCAGGGGCGATGTACGCCTCGATCCCGATGATCGGGGTGATGTCGTGCTTCTTGGCCTCGTTGTAGAACTCGCTGGCTCCGAACATGTTGCCGTGGTCGGTCATCCCCACCGCGGTCATGCCCAGCCGCTGAGCTTCCTTGAACATCGGACCGACCTTGGCCGCACCGTCGAGCATCGAATACTCAGTGTGATTGTGCAGATGCACGAACGAGTCAGCCACGCGCGCCTCTCTAGCTCTCGAAGGACGTGGAGCGCCCCGATGTTTTCAGCGACCTCATAACTAGCGAACCGAGTGTAGGCGCTGGGGCCGACAGCTTCGGTCACCCGCGCCGAGGCGGAGCGCGGCGGGCGGTGTGTTGCTCACGACCCCTCACCTCGATCGGAGATACTGACGCCCGGCGCGCCCGACCACCACCGAGGAGAGTCTGTGACCATCGACACCCAGAGCGAATCGCCCTCCCCGAGCGCCCGCCCGCGCTCGCGCTGGAGGCGGTGGATCCTCTGGGTCGTCGGCATCCTGCTCGCGCTCATCCTTGCCGCGGTCCTCGCCTTCACGCTCAGCCCGTGGCCCGGCGCCATGGTCGTCCGCGTCGTCTTCGACCGAGGCGCGGCGACCACCACCAGCGCCCTCGAGAAGCACACCCCGCAGGGCATCGCCTCGATCACCGATCAGCAGTACCGGGACGGCGACTCCGACGCCCTCCTCGACGTCTACTTCCCCGAGACGGCGACCGAGGCGCTGCCGACAGTGATCTGGACCCACGGCGGCGCCTGGATCTCCGGCAACAAGTCGCACTACGCGCCGTACTACCAGCTGCTGGCGGAGCGCGGGTTCACCGTCGTCTCCCTCGACTATTCGCTCGGGCCCGAGCGCACCTACCCGACCCCGGTGCACCAGCTCAACGACGCACACGCCTATGTCGTCGCGAACGCGGAGCGCCTGCACGTCGATCCGAGCCGTATCTTGCTCGCGGGCGACTCGGCCGGTGCGCAGCTCTCCAGCCAGCTGGCCGCCCTCGTCACCAACCCCGAGTACGCGCGCGAGCTCGACATCACTCCGGCGCTGCGCCCCGAGCAGCTGCGCGGTGTCGTGCTGAACTGCGGGATCTACGACGTCGAGAAGATGACGGGCGGGTCCGGCATCGTCGGCTGGGGAGCGGACCAATCGCTCTGGGCGTACACCGGCAGCCGCGATTTCGAGGACTCGACGGCGATCGGGCAGATGTCGACCATGCGCCACGTCACCGACGGGTTCCCACCCACCTACATCAGCGGCGGCAACGGCGATCCGCTGACCGACAAGCAGTCCAAGCCGCTGGCGGCCGAGCTCGGCGGGCTCGGCGTCGAGGTCACCACGCTGTTCTATCCAGAAGACCACGAGCCCGCGCTGCCGCACGAGTACCAGTTCGACCTGGACAACGAGGACGGCACACGGGCGCTGGAGCGGACCGTCGAGTTCCTGAAGGCGCACACCGCGCCCTAGCCCCCTGCCGAGCTGCCAGACTGTCCCTGCGGCCACCGTCGGGGTGACGCCGCACACCGGAAGGAACCATCATGACCGAAGTCGGCGACACCTCGACTGCGCTGCGCACCCGCGGCCGATGGAAGCGACTCGGGCTGTTCGGGCTCGCCGTCCCGGTCGTGACGGCGGCGGCAGGCGTGCTCGTCTCCCGGGTCACCCCGCGACCCTTCACGAGGGCGGTGCGCTGGGGCTTCGAGTGGGACGCGGACCGCGTCACCGCGGCTCTCGGCGCACACGAGCCCGCCGGGGTCGCGCGCGTCACGGACCAGCAGTACCGAGACGGAGACCCCGACGCCCACCTCGACGTCTACTTCCCCGAGGCGGCGCAGGGCCCGCTGCCGACGGTGATCTGGACCCACGGCGGCGGCTGGATCTCCTGCCACAAGACCGACTTCGCGCCCTACTACCGGCTGCTCGCGGCCGCGGGCTTCACCGTGGTCTCGCTCGACTACTCACTCGGCCCCGACCAGACCTACCCCACCCCCGTGCACCAGCTGAACGACGCGCACGCCTACCTGATCGCGAACGCCGAACGGCTGCACGTGGATCCGCAGCGGATCGTCTTGGCGGGCGACTCCGCCGGGGCCCAGCTCTCGAGCCAGCTCGCGGCGCTGATCACCAACCCCGACTACGCCCGCGAGGTCGGCGTCACCCCTGCGCTGCGCCCCGGCCAGCTGCGCGGTGTGGTGCTCAACTGCGGCGTCTTCGACGTGAGGAAGGTTGTCGGCCTGCCAGGAATCCTCGGTTGGGCCATGGACCAGTTGGTCTGGTCCTCCCTCGGCACCAAGGACTTCGACGATTCGGCCGCGGTGGCACAGATGTCCACGATCCTCCACGTGACCGGGCAGTTCCCGCCCACCTACATCAGTGGGGGCAACGCCGACCCGCTCACCGATACCCAGTCGGTGCCGCTCGCCGAGCGGCTGCGCGGGCTCGACGTGGACGTGACGACCGTCTTCTACCCGGCCGACCACAAGCCGGCGCTCGGGCACGAATACCAGTTCAAGCTCGACAACGAGGACGGCCGGTTGGCGCTGGAGCGGACCATCGAGTTCCTGCGCAAGCACACCGAGCAGGACTGAACGGGCGGGCAGTTCTCACCGGGCGGGCACGTCGCCGTCGTCCGGGCCGGGGGCCACGGCGGAAGTCTGCTCGGGCAGCAGCGGCGTGACCGCGAACCGTCCGTACTCGGCGTCCGCGGGCAGCGCCTCCACGGCCCGGACGCCGGGCCGTGCCGCGAGGGCGCGGAGCTGTGCGAGGTCGCCGCGCACGGTCATCCCGACCACACAGGCGCACCCGTCGGCGAGGCGCCCGGCCGACACAGCATCGATGCGGGCCTGCCGGTCCCACTCCCCCGCCGAGCCCTGCAATCGTCCGGCCGCGACCAGCGGGGAACGGCGCACCGCCGCCTCGTCCGCGGGCACGTCCACGACGATCAGCGGCGTCTGCACCCGATCGATCGGCACCCGGAACAGCACCTGGGAGATCCGGACGCCGTCGGCGAGGCGGTAGGCCTGTTCGACGGTCGCCTCGGGGCCGAGCGAGACCAGCGCCCAGTGCTGATCGGCGTCGGACCCGCCGACCGAGTCGGCCGCTCGATCGAGGTACTCGCTGACCGCCTCGCCGCCGTCGGGACCGAGCCGGTCGGTCGCGATCGAGGTCGGCCGCGGCGGGTTGGCGAGGCCGAGCACCACGACCAGCACCGCCAGGGCGAGAGCGCAGCAGACCGCCACGATCGCCCCGGCCCGATCACGCACTCCTGAGGACCTCGAGGGCGTATTGCAGATCCTTCGGGTAGTCGCTGGTGATCTCCATCCAGCGGCCGTCCGCGGGGTGCGCGAACCCGAGCGCGCGGGCGTGCAGCCACTGCCGTTCGAGGCCGAGCCGCTCCGCGAGCCGGGGGTCGGCGCCGTAGGTCAGGTCGCCGCAGCAGGGATGCCGGAGCGCCGCGAAGTGCACCCGGATCTGGTGTGTGCGCCCGGTCTCCAGGTGGATGTCGAGCAGGCTGGCTGCCTGGAACGCCTCCACCGTGTCGTAGTGCGTGACGCTGGGCTTGCCGTCCGCGGTGACCGCGAACTTCCAGTCGTTGCTGCGGTGCCGTCCGATCGGCGCGTCGATCGTGCCGCTACTCGGGTCGGGGTGGCCCTGCACCAGCGCGTGATACCGCTTGTCGATGGTGCGCTGCTTGAACGCGCGCTTGAGCAGCGTATACGCGCGCTCACTCGTCGCGACCACCATCACGCCGGACGTGCCGACGTCGAGCCGGTGCACGATGCCCTGTCGCTCGTGCGCCCCGGAAGTCGAGATGCGGAAGCCCGCCGCGGCGAGCCCGCCGATGACCGTGGGTCCGGTCCAGCCGACGCTCGCGTGCGCGGCGACGCCGACCGGCTTGTCCACCACCACGACGTCGTCGTCGGAGTACAAGATCTCCATGCCCTCGACCGGCTGCGCCTCCACCGTCAGCGGCCGCGCGGGTTCGGGCAGCTCGACCTCGAGCCAGGCACCGGCAGGCAGCCGGTCCGACTTGCCGACCGCGATGCCGTCGAGCAGGACCGCACCCTCGTCGGTGAGCGCGGCGACCGCGGTCCGCGACAGGCCGAGCAGCCGGGCAAGGCCCGCATCGACGCGCATGCCCTCGAGCCCGTCGGGTACGGGCATCGACCGTGTCTCCCTCATGCGTCCGCCGCCTTGCCTGCATCGAGGTCGGAGTCGGCGGTGGCGTCGGAATCGGCGCCCGCCCGGGTGCCGTCGGGTTCGAACCCGAACAGGGTGAGCGCGACCAGCAGGATCGCGCCGCAGACGATGGCCGAGTCGGCGACGTTGAACACCGGCCACCAGCCGACCGACACGAAGTCGACGACGTGGCCCTGAAGCGGGCCGGGGGCCCGGAAGATCCGGTCGATCAGGTTGCCGAGCGCACCGCCGAGCACCAGGCCGAGGCCGAGTGCCCACCACGGCGACCGCAGCGTCCGGCCGATCTTGATGACGCCGATCACCACGCCGATCGCGACCAGGGTCAGCACCCAGGTCATCCCGGTGGCCATCGAGAAGGCGGCGCCCGGGTTGCGGACCAGGGTCAGCGTCACCACGTCACCGATCAGCTCGATCGGCTCGCCGGGCTTGATGTGCCGCACCGCGAGGATCTTGGTGACCAGGTCCAGTCCCAGGATCAGCGCCGCGATCGCGACCAGCATCGGCATCCTCAGCGGCGCCTGCACGGCGGCCACCGCGGTTCCACCTCCCGTTGCCTCGCTCGCCCCGGCGTCGGGGTTCTCCGCATTTTCCGCTTCACTCACCCCGCCATCATCCCTTACGGTGGCACGCCGGGCCCCACCACACCCAACCGTGGCTAACCTGGTCGGGTGCCTGTGTTCTCTCCTCGGTCCGCCCTCCCGGCAACGGCGACGGCCCGGACCGCTCTGGTCGCCGCAACCCTCGCCCTCACCTCCCTCGTCTCCGCGTGCGGGTCCGGCGGTGATGCCGCCCCCACCGATGTCGCCACCGCGTCCGCCACCGAGGTCACCGTCCCGGTGTCGGCGGTGACGGCCACCGTCCTCGATCCGGGCGCGGAGCCGCGTCAGCGGGTCACCGTGCACCCGCCGATCGGTTCCGAGCAGCACGCCACGCTGACGACCCGTTCGCAGGTCTATCAGCAGATCGACGATCAGCCACAGCAGGACTTCTCGACCCCGGAGCTGCGCACACCGCTCACCGCGACCGTGCGAGGCGAGCAGTCCGATCCGGCGATCCAGGTGGACCTGACGCTCGGATCGATCGGCACCCCGGACCCGCGGCTGTCCGACGCACTGAAGGAGTCGGAGGGGTCGGGCGCGGGCTTCACCGTGCAGCCGACCGGGGCCATCACCTCGCTCCGGATCGCCCCTGACCCCGACTCGAGGGATATCGCCCGCTCCGCCGTCGAGCAGGCCTTCTACCAGTCCGTCTATCGCACGGTGTCGTTCCCGGACGCGGAGATCGGGATCGGGGCGGTCTGGACGCTCCGGCAACAGGTCATGAGCGGGATCGCGCTCGACCAGGTGACGACGGCGACCCTGCGGGAACGGGACGGGGACCGGCTCACGGTCGACGTCACGGTGACGCAGACGCCCGAGTCGCCCGTGTGGGATCTGCCGGACAAGTCGAGCAGGCTCAACATCGACACGTACGTCATGACGGGGACCGGCACCATGGTCGTCGACCTGAATCAGCCGCTGCCCGTCGGCGGGGACGTCACCGTTGGCGGTCACCAGAGCTACCGCGACCCGAACGCCACCACGACGCTTCGGCAGACCATCACCAACCGCGTGCAGTGGGCCGGTTGATGCGCCGCACGCGCGTCCTGGCCTGCACGGTGGCCGCGCTGCCCCTGCTCGCGGGGTGCGGCGGATCCGGCGGCGAGGAGGCAGCCACGTCGTTGCCTCCGCTGCCCGCCCAGGTGACAGCCTCGGCGACGGCAGGCGCAGGCCCGATCACCGATCCGGCCCGGCTGAAGGCCGCCCTGCTCACCACCGCCGACCTACCGACCGGTTTTGCGCCCCTTGCGGATCCGGTGCAGGACCTGGGTCTGCCGCCGGCCCCGGAGTACGACGCCGCCGACCGGTCGAGCACCGATCCGCAGGCGTGCGCGGCCGTGCTGCGCGAGGTGGCGGACCAGGTGCCCGGGTCGACGTCGCGCGCCCTGGCGAGGTTCGGCGGGCCGGACTTCACCAGCGTCGACATCGACGCCGCGAGTTACCCGGACGGTGGCGCCGCCGGCGCGCTGGCCCGCGTCCAGGAGACCCTCTCCGGGTGTACCGAGTACCGGGGCACGGACGCCGACGGTTTCGAGGTGCAGTACCGGCTCGGCGGCCTCGAGCAGCCGGCGGTGGGCGACGCCTCGATCGCGGTGCGGCTGCTGACGTCCAGCGACGGGGTCACGATGACCTCGGACGTGGTCATCGCTCAGGTCGGCTCGACCCTCGTGCAGCTGGTGGCCTCCGGCCAGCAGCCGATCGGCCAGGACCTGCTCGCGCGGCTGGCCCGCACCGCAGCGGACCGGATCGGCGCCGCCGCTCCCGTGTGAAACGCCGAATGCCGGCACCCCTTGCGGGGCACCGGCATTCGGTCGGTTCCAGCTAGCGTCAGACGCAGGCAGGCGAGGTGAGGTTCGCCAGCTTGACGATGTTGCAGGCGTACTCCTTCGACAGCTTCCACTGGCCGTTCTCGACCACGAAGCCGGCGGTGCCGGCGCTTACCTGGCCGCCGATGTCCATGTTGACGGTGGCGGTGAGGGTGCCGTCGCCGTTGTCGAGGATCGGGTCAACGACGGTGACGGTGGCGTTGGACTGCTTGGCGGCCGCGGCCACGGCGTCGAACAGGCCCGGGTCCGACTCGCCGTCCTGGACGAGGGTGACCTTCTCGGCGGCCGGGGTGGCCGGGTCGAGGCCCTTGACCAGCATCGCGTTCAGCTCGACCGCGGAGGGCGCGGCCGGGTAGTCGAGGCTGCTGTCAGCAGCCGTGGTGGTGGCCTTGGCGGTCGTGGTCTTCTCCGCCGTGTTGGTGTCGTCACCACAGGCGGCGAGCGAGAGGGCGGCCGCCACGGCGACACCGGCGATGAGGGTCTTGCGGAGCATCAATGCTTTTCCTTTTCTCGGGTGAACATGTTCTCGGTGCTCGTTGGTGCTCAGAGCGATTCAGGGGTTGCGTCCACTATGGCATCCACCGAAGTCTGTCTGTGACAGTAGTGAACACCATAAAAATAAGGTGATCCTTAATGAAGGCTCGCCTCGGGGTCCGCGCGGCCAAGTCCGCCGTCGTCCTCGGCAAAGGTACGCGCGAGGCCCGGCCCGGTCGAGCGTGTCTCGAATCGGACCGTGACCACGCCATGTCCGCAGCCCTGGACCCATCCGTGACCGAACTCACTATGCGCGACGTCCTGACCGGGGCGCCAACGGACCGCATCCGCGACCACCGGCGCGGGCGGCGCGTCCGCCTCCGGCCGCCTCTCCTCTGTGACGAGCATCACATCGCCCTGGTCCAGGTCGGGGAACAGCGAGCCCTGCCGAACAGAGGTGAGTCCCCCGAGCGAGACCCCGACCAGTCGCACCGGGCCCAGCTCGAGCGGATCGATCACCTGCCGCTGCGCGGTGGCCACCAGGGTCTGCAGGTCCGCCGTGGCGTAGGGCAGGGTGGCCGAGCGGGTGACGATGCTCATGTCGGACTTCTTCAGCTTCAACACCACGGTCCTGGCCGCCCGGCCGTCGCCGAGCAGCCGGGAGTGCGCGGCGGCGCCGGTGCGTTCCACCGCCGCACGCAGCTGGTCAAGGGTCACCAGGTCGGCGGCGAAGGTGGTCTCGGCGCTCACCTGCTTCGCGTCGGCGCGCTCGGCCACCGGGCGGTCGTCGATCCCCTGCGCCAGGCGATGCAGGCTCGGCCCCAGCGTGGCGCCGAGCACCGAGACGATCTCGGTCGAGGAGGTCGCGGCCAGCCCGCCGATGGTCTCGATCCCGAGCCTGCGCAGCTTCTCGTCCGCGACCGGGCCGATCCCCCACAGCTTCCGGACGGGCAGCGCCTCGAACAGCCCGCGCTGCTCGGCCGGGGTGACCACCCGGACCCCATCCGGTTTCGCGAGCCCGGAGGCGATCTTCGCGATCTGTTTGCCCGACCCGGCGCCGATCGACGCCACCAGCCCGGTCCGGTCCCGGATCAGGGCGCGCAACTCCTCCGCGAACACCCGGACCGCTACCGCATCCGCCCCGGCCAGCTCCTGCGGCTCCCCGAACGCCTCGTCCATGGAGATCATCTCGAGCACCGGCATCCGGGTACGCAGGGCGTCGAAGACCGTCTTGCTGAGCATCGAGTAGAGGCCGCCGCGCGGCGGCAGCACCACCGCGCCCGCGCCGACCATGCGCCTGGCCTGGTGCATCGGCATCGCCGACCGCGCCCCGTAGGCGCGCGCCTCGTAGCTGGCACCCGCGACAACTCCGCGACCGCCCAGCCCGCCGACGAGCACCGGCCGCCCACGCAGCGTCGGCCGGGTGAGCTGCTCGACGGAGGCGAAGAACGCGTCCATGTCGAGGTGCAGCACCCAGCGGCGCGAGGTGGTCGGCCCGGTCATCGTGGTGCGAGCGTCATCGCGATCGGGGCTTCTTCTTCCTCGGCTGGGGCAGCGCATCGGCGGTGCGCTGGATGAACTCGTGGAGCCAGTCGGTGTCGGCCAGTCGCTCCGGTGGGATCGCCAGGTAGTCCTTCGCACCCGGATACGGCGCGGCAAGGGTCACCGCGTCGAGGTACTCGTCCGCCGCCTCGCTCGGTTTGACGAAGACGGTGTCGTCACAGATCAGCGCGACGATCTTCTCGTCGCAGTACAACCCGTACTCGCCGAACATCGCGCGGGCGCGCACGTCCAGGGGCTCGAGCTGCCCGAGGACGTGCGCGACCGTCTCCTTGCTGGTGCTCATAGGTGGGAAGCTACGCCGGTACCCCGACAACGGGGCACCGACACTCCTCACGCCTTGGTGATCACGACCCGGGCGCCCTCGCCCAGGTCGACGGCCCCTGGACCGCTGGCCTCGCCGAGCTCGAGGCTGGTCGCGAGGATCTCCCCCGCGATCAGCTCACGGTGCCTGACGGCCCAGTCGAGCCGGTCCTCGGGCACCTGCAACGTGACGACGATCCGGTCCGAGACCTCCAGGCCCGCCGCGCGGCGGGCGTCCTGCAGCTCGCGGATGCGGTCCTTCGCCCAGCCCTCGGCCTCGAGCTCCTCGGTGACCGCCGAATCGAGGACCACCAGGCCCGCGTTCTCCGGCAGGGCCGCGGTGGACTCGGGCTCGGCGGCGACCAGGCGCTGGGTGTACTCGGACGGGAGCAGCGCGATGCCGGCTTCAGGAGCGGAGCCTGCGGAGCGACCCGGCCACACCGTGACGACACCGTCCACCTCGGACCAGTCCCCCGCCTTGACCGCCTTGATGACCGTCTGCACGTCCTTGCCGAGACGCGGGCCCGCGGCCCGTGCGTTGACGACGAGCTCGAACTTGCCGTGAACGTCCACGTCCTCGGTCAGGTCCACCTTCTTGACGTTGACCTCGTCGGCGATGATGCCGAGGAACGGGCGCAACCGCTCCGCGTCCTCGGCCGCGACGGTCACCTCGGGCAGCGGCAACCGCACCCGCAGGTTCTGCGCCTTGCGCAGGCCGAGCACGGTCGAGCAGACCGAGCGGACCTCGTCCATCGCGCTGACCAGCTCCGGATCGGACGGCAGATCGGTGGCCTCCGGCCAATCCGTCAGGTGCACCGAACGCCCGCCGGTGAGGCCGCGCCAGATGACCTCGGTGACCAAAGGCAGCAGCGGCGCCGCGAGCCGCGTCACGACCTCGAGCACGGTGTGCAGGGTGTCGATGGCGTCGCGGTCCTCGTCCCAGAACCGCGTCCGGGACCGGCGCACGTACCAGTTGGTCAGCGCGTCGCAGAAGGTCCGCAGCTCGTCGCAGGCACCGGCGATGTCGTTGACCTCGAGCGCCTCGGTGATCGCGTCACGGGTGCCCGACAACTTCGCCAGGATGTACTTGTCGAGCACATTCGGCGAATCGGTGCGCCACTGTCCCGGCTTGCCCGCGTACAGCTGCAGGAAGCTCCACGCGTTCCACAGCGGCATCAGGGCCTGCCGGGAACCCTCGCGGATGCCCTGCTCGGTGACGACCAGGTTGCCGCCGCGCAGGATCGGCGAGGACATCAGGAACCACCGCATGGCGTCCGAGCCGTCCCGGTCGAACACCTCGTTGACATCGGGGTAGTTGCCCTTGGACTTGCTCATCTTCAGGCCGTCGTCGCCGAGCACGATGCCGTGGGCGGCGACGGTCTTGAACGCCGGGCGGTCGAAGAGCGCGGTCGCCAGCACGTGCAGCGTGTAGAACCAGCCGCGGGTCTGGCCGTTGTACTCGACGATGAAGTCGCCGGGGTTGTGGCCTTCCTGCCCGTTGCCGCCGTCGAACCAGTCCTTGTTCTCGAACGGGTAGTGCACCTGCGCGTACGGCATCGAGCCGGACTCGAACCAGCAGTCCAGCACCTCGGGGACGCGACGCATCATCGACTTGCCGGTCGGGTCGTCCGGGTTCGGGCGGACCAGGTCGTCGATCATCGGCCGGTGCAGGTCGGTCGGCCGCACGCCGAAGTCGGCCTCCAGCTGGTCGAGCGAGCCGTACACGTCCGTCCGCGGGTATGCCGGATCGTCCGAGATCCAGACCGGGATCGGGCTCCCCCAGTACCGGTTGCGGCTGATGTTCCAGTCGCGGGCGCCCTCGAGCCACTTGCCGAACTGCCCGTCGCGGATGTGCTCGGGAACCCAGGTGATCTCCTGGTTCAGCTCGACCATCCGGTCCCGGAACTTGGTCACGGCGACGAACCACGACGGCACCGCCATGTAGATCAGCGGCTGGCCGCTGCGCCAGCTGTGCGGGTACGAGTGCTCGATCGTCTCGTGGCGAAGCAGCTTGCCGGCCGCCTTGAGGTCCTTGGCGATGACCGGGTTGGCGTCGAACACCTGCAGGCCCTCGTACGGCGGCACCATCGCGGTGAACTTGCCGCCCGCGTCGAGCGGCTGCACGATCTCGATGCCGTTGGCCGTCGCGCAGTCCATGTCCTCCTCACCGAAAGCCGGTGCGAGGTGGACGATTCCGGTGCCGGAGTCCGTGGTGACGTAGTCGGCGGCGAGCGTGCGGTGCGCGTTCTCGTGGCCCTTGCCGGGTCCGTGGAAGAAGTCGAACGGCGGCTCGTAGGACAGGCCGACCAGCTCGGCGCCCTTGTGCTCGGAGAGCACGGCGGGCTCCTCGCCGAGTTCGCGGGCGTAGTGGGCCACCCGGTCCTTGGCGAGCACGTACCGCTTGCCGTCCTTGCCCTCGACCTGGACGTAGTCGATCTCGGGGTGCACGGCGATCGCCAGGTTGGACGGCAGCGTCCACGGCGTGGTGGTCCAGATCAGCGCGTTCGCGCCGTCGAGCGGCGACCCGGGTGCGACGAGCGGCATGTCGACGGTGACCGCCGGGTCCTGACGCATCTTGTACGCGTCGTCGAGCTTGGTCTCCTGGTTCGACAGCGGGGTCTGCTCGTACCAGCTGTACGGCAGCACCCGGAAGCCCTGGTAGATCAGTCCCTTGTCGTGCAGCTCTTTGAACGCCCACATGACCGACTCCATGAAGTCCAGGTCTAGGGTCTTGTAGTCGTTGTCGAAGTCGACCCAGCGCGCCTGGCGGGTGACGTATTCACGCCACTCGTCGGTGTAGCGCAGCACCGAGGACTTGCAGGCGGCGTTGAACTCGGCGAGGCCCATCGCCTCGATCTCGGACTTGTCCTTGATGCCGAGCTGCTTCTCGGCCTCGAGCTCGGCGGGCAGCCCGTGGCAGTCCCAGCCGAACCGGCGCTCGACCTTCTTGCCGCGCATCGTCTGGAAGCGCGGGATGAGGTCCTTGACGTAACCGGTGAGCAGGTGACCGTAGTGCGGCAGGCCGTTGGCGAAGGGCGGGCCGTCGTAGAAGACGAACTCGGGCGCGTCGGCCCGGTTGGCGATGGAGGCGCGGAACGTGTCGTCCGAGGCCCACTCGGCCAGCACCCGCTGCTCGAGTTCGGGGAAACGCACGTTCGTGTTGGCCTTGCCGCCGCCGAGATCAACTCGCGGATAGCCTGCGCCCGTCTGGTCGGATCCGTTGCCGGTCGAGTTGTTCGTCAACTCAGTACTCCCTCGTGCCGTGTCTGGCACGGGGACGACGGCAGCGCCTCTGCGCTGCGACCGCGGTACCACCCCGCTTGCCCGGACGCGGCAGCGCCGCGGCCCGGACCTCTCGTGCTGGGCTGTGACGGGCCCACCCGTTCGGTTCTACTGAGCGACCCGTCCATCTCGAACGCGTGCCGTTCTTCCGAAGGCTCCCCGGTGATGGCCGGATCAACGCCACATACTGACTGCGATTCTAGTCGTCGGCGTCAAATCGCCTGTCCGACGACTCCCGGCTCGCGTCGGCCCGCCCGCCCGATGGCGGGGCACCGGGTTCGGCCGCGTCCGGTGCGGTGTTGCCGCGTAGTGAACTCACCAGCAGCAACACCGCACCGATCACGCAGACCACGATGCATCCCCATGCCCAGACGACCGATCCGGTCATCAGGGCGATCACCAGCAGCGCGAACCCCACCGCTGCCATTACGAGCGTCAGGACCAGCACGACGGGCGTTTCCGTCTTAGTTGTTGCCCTTGGCGAACGTCTGGCTCAGGCCGGGCTTGGAAGCCTCGCCACCGAACGCCTCCTGGCCACCGTCCACGGGGACCGCGGAACCGCGCTGCTCGAGCTCTTCGAGCTGCGACTCCAGGTAGGACTTCAGCCGCACCCGGTACTCGCGCTCGAACGTCTTGAGCTGCTCGATCCGGCCCTCCAGCACGCTGCGCTGCTGGTTGATGGTGGCCATGATCTCGGTGTGCTTGCGCTCGGCGTCGGCCTGGAGCGCATCCGCCTTCTCCTTGGCCTGACGCAGCTGCGTCTCGGAACGCGTCTGGGCGTCGGAGAGCAGTGCCTCGGACTTCTGCCGTGCGTCGGAGATCATCGCCTCGGAGCGGGTCCGCGCGTCGCTGACCAGCTGCTCGGAGTTGGTCCTGGCCGTGGTGACCAGCTGCTCCGACTCCGTCTTCGCATCGCCGGTCAGGCGGTCCGCCATCTCCTGGGCGAGGCCCAGGATCTTCGCGGCCTGCAGGTTCGCCTCTTCGGTGTTGCCAGGGCGAGCGACGGGAGCGGCGGGCGCGGGGGCTGCGACCGGGGCGACCGGCTTGGGCGGCTCTACAACCCGAACGGGCTCCGGCGCGGCACCTGCCGGCCGAGGAGCCTTCTTCGCATCCGCGAGCTCCTGATCGAGCTCACCCACGCGCTGGCGGAGATCCGCGTTCTCCTCGATCAGTCGCGAGAGCTCCTGCTCGACGAGGTCGAGAAACGCATCGACCTCGTCTTCGTTGTAGCCCCGCTTGCCGATAGGCGGCTTGCTGAACGCGACATTGTGCACATCAGCTGGTGTCAGCGGCATGGAAGGATCCCTTCACGCGTCTGTTGGCGGTCGAGCAAGCATTCAGTTATAGCGCATACAGCGGGAAACCAAGCAATCCCACTGTAACTGGCGTCCATTCTGTCACACCAGACCCGTAGGTCGCGCCACGACTCAACCATCGACATCACGCGGCCAGTCCTTGAACGACCGACATCAAGATGAAGACGATGAACAGCAAGACCATGATTGATAGGTCCAACCGAACCCCGCCGAGATTTATCGACGGAATTAGCCGCCGGAGCAGCTTGATCGGTGGATCTGTGACCGTAAATATCGCTTCGAGAATGACAACCACAATGCCGGTGGGTCGCCAATCGCGAGCAAATGTCCGGATGAACTCGACGATGATCCGTCCGATGAGTAACAACCAAAAGACGAAGAGCAGGAAGTAGATCACCGCGAACAAGGTCACTCCATCACTTTGCCTGACTCGGCCGGACCAATCAAAACGAGATCGGTCCGCACCGGCCTCAGGACATCCGGCCGGGCCAGCCTACTTCCAGCCCGTCCAGACCGCCTATTTCTGGTTGTAGAAGCCGGTTTCGGCGATCCGACGCCGCTCCTCGGCGGAGACATCGATATCGGCAGGTGAGAGGAGAAACACTTTTGTGGCCACCTTGTCGAAGGAGCCGCGCAGCGCGAACGCCAGGCCGGCCGCGAAGTCGACGAGGCGCTTGGCGTCGGCGTTGCTCATCTCCACCAGGTCCATGATGACCGGGGTGCCGTCGCGGAAGCGCTCGCCGATGATACGAGCCTCGCCGTAGTCGCGGGGGCGGAGCGTGGTGATCTTGGACAGCGGTCCGCCCTCGTCGAATACGGGCGCGCGTCGGCTCTCGACGCGCGGCTGGGTGTCGACCGCGAGCGCGCCGCGGGTCGCGGGCGTGCGGGCACCGACGGGAGCGCCGGGACGGGTGCTGCGCGCGGGCAGCGGCTCCATCCGACGGGGCGCGGCCGGGCGGTCGAGCTCGTCGAGCTCGTCGCGGGGCACGTAGCCGACATCGTCGTACTCACGGTCCAGCTCACCCTCGTAACGTCCACCGCGGGGTGCGCGGCGCGGCTCCTCGAGGTAATCGTCTTCGTAATCCTCGAGGGGGACCATGCCGAAGTAAGCCTTGAACTTGTGCAGAGTGCTCATCGTCGACCTTCCTTGGCGCGGCGGACAATCGGGCGGTGCGCCGATCAGTTCGAGGCTATCGGCCGGGAACCCAACAGTGCGGTTCCGACACGCACGCAGGTGGAACCGTACCGTACGGCGACCTCCAGATCACCGGTCATCCCCGCCGACAATTCCGTCGCCGCGGGATGACTGCGGAGCAGCTCCGTGTGCGCGGCCTGCAGCGCCGCGAACGCCTGCTCCGGATCGGCCCCCAACGGGGGAACCGCCATCAGCCCCGAAAGCTCAAGCCCGGCCGCCGATTCGGTGCGGTCGGCGAGCTCGGGCAGCTCGTCGAGCGGTACGCCACCTCGGAGCGGGTCGTCGTCCAGACTGACCTGGAGCAGCACCCGCAGCGGCCGGTCCCTGCCGCCCTCCCCCAATGCGACGGTCGCGGCCTTCGCGAGGGCATCGACCAGCCTCGGGCTGTCCACGGAGTGAATTGCGTACGCCCACTGTGCGATAGAGCGGGCCTTGTTCCGCTGCACGCTGCCGATCATGTGCCACCGGACATCGCCGATGCCTGCTGCGTCGAGCTCACCGAGCTCGGCGACCTTGGAGGAGGCCTCCTGCTCGCGCGACTCACCGAACTCGCGACAGCCCAGCCCGAACAGGATCGCGACATCGGAGGCCGGGAAGAACTTGGTCACCGGCAGCAACTGGACGTCGTCCGGGTCGCGGCCCGCATCCAGGCAGGCCCGCGTCAGCCGCTCGCCGACACTGGTGAGCGCGGATGCGATCTCGGCTGCCCGCGGCGACGGTGCGTCATTCACCTGGCGTCGACTCCATCCAGATCACACCCGCCAGCCGCCCGGTCGGCGCGCCCCGACGATGACTGAACAGCGCGCGGTCCTCGATCGTGCAGCGCGGGTCCTCCGCCACCCCGGACACGCCGGCCTGCAGCAGCTGGCGGCGCAGGCCCGCCCGTAGGTCGATCCCCGGGGTGCCGTGCACCGTAGTGGTCGCGCTGCCCGGCAGATGCTTCTCGACGTCCGCGCGCATCGCCGCGGGCACCTCGTACTGACGGCCGCTCGCCGCGGGTCCGAGGAAGGCGCCGATCCGTTCGACCGCCGCGCCCTTCGCCACCATCGCGTCCAGCACGCGCGGCACGATCCCGATCCGGGCACCGACCCGGCCTGCGTGCACCGCGGCGATCACCCCGGCCTTGTCGTCGGAGAGCAGCAGCGGCACGCAGTCCGCGGACAGCGTCACCAAAGCCAGATCGGGCACGTCCGTGACCAGCGCGTCGGTCGCCTCGACGACACCCGTGACGGGCCCGTCCACCACGGTGACGTTCCGACTGTGGATCTGCTCCATCCAGACCAACCGCTCGAACGGCAATCCGATGCCGTCCGCGAGCCTGCGACGGTTCGCGGCCACAGCGGCCGGGTCGTCGCCGACGTGGTCGCCGAGATTGAAGGAGTCATACGGGGGCGCCGAGACGCCCCCGGTTCGAGAGGTGACTACCCGACGAACCCGGAAGCCGCCCGTCACCGACGCATGAAGTCGGGCACGTCCACGTCGTCGACGTCGTCATCGGTGACCGGCACGGTTCGACTCGGTGCGCTCACGGGGACCGGCGGCAGACCGGAACCGGTGTTCTCGCGACCGTCGCGACGCTCGCGTCCGTCGCGTCCGTTCGGCGCGGGAGTGGGATCGGGGGCCTGGTGCTGCGGCGGCCGACCGATCTCACCGGCGCGGCCGGCTCCGATCGCACCGTTACCCGCCGCCGCCGACGCCGTCGCCGCTGCGGCGGCCGGCTCGACCGGGCGACGCGTCGGCGTGCCGCCGTCGAAGCCCGCCGCGATGACCGTCACCCGGACCTCGTCGCCGAGCGAATCGTCGATGACCGTGCCGAAGATGATGTTCGCATCGATGTGGGCGGCTTCCTGCACCAGCGAGGCCGCCTCGTTGATCTCGAAAAGACCCAGGTCCGAGCCGCCCGCGATGGACAGCAGCACGCCGCGCGCACCCTCCATCGAGGCCTCGAGGAGCGGCGAATTGATCGCCGACTCGGCGGCCTTGATCGCCCGGCCCTCACCGCGCGAGGATCCGATGCCCATCAGCGCGCTGCCCGCTCCGGACATGACGCCCTTGACGTCCGCGAAGTCCACGTTGATCAGGCCGGGGGTGGTGATCAGGTCGGTGATGCCCTGGACGCCGTTGAGGAGGACCTCGTCGGCGCTGCGGAACGCGTCCATCAGGCTCACGGCGGCGTCGCCGAGCTGGAGCAGCCGGTCGTTGGGGATCACGATCAGCGTGTCGCAGGACTCCCGCAGGGCCTGGATCCCGTTGTCCGCCTGGCCGCCACGCCGCTTGCCCTCGAAGGAGAACGGCCGGGTGACAACGCCGACGGTCAGCGCGCCCAGCTTGCGGGCGATGCTCGCCACGACCGGTGCGCCACCGGTACCGGTGCCACCGCCCTCGCCTGCGGTCACGAAGACCATGTCCGCGCCCTTGAGGACCTCTTCGATCTCGTCCTTGTGATCCTCGGCGGCCTTGCGGCCCACCTCGGGGTCGGCGCCTGCGCCGAGACCGCGGGTGAGTTCTCGGCCGACATCCAACTTGACGTCGGCGTCGCTCATCAGCAGCGCCTGCGCGTCGGTGTTGACGGCGATGAACTCGACTCCCTTGAGTCCCTGCTCGATCATGCGGTTGACCGCATTTACGCCGCCGCCGCCGATGCCGACGACCTTGATAACGGCGAGGTAGTTGTGCGGGGGCGTCATGGGCTCTCGCCTTCCGTGTGTGTGAACGCGCTCGGGGTGATGCTCGTATAACTGAAATTACGTCGTGCTGGTGGGGCGGATGTTGCTGGTGATGCGGCACTTCTCAGATAAACCCTCAACCTCAACCATAGGCTTAGAGTTATGTCAAGTAGCCGACTGAAACGAAACGCTATGCACGACAGGTCCGATCCGCCAGCAGGCGCGCCGACGGGCGACACGATTTGTCGTCGCGCTCATTTGACGGTGACCAGATCGGGACTCGAGATGTCGTACACCTTGCCCGGCTGGCCGAGCAGCGGCAGCGCGATGGCGGACTTGCGTTCGGTGTTCTCGACGCTCCCCCACACCAGCTGCCGCCCGTCGAGCAGGGTGACCCGGATATCGGAGATCGAGCCTGCGGCGACCTCCCCGACCTGGGCCCGCAGCGGCGGCGGCATCGAGGTGAGCACCTTGAGCGCGTCGACCGTCACCGGATCCTCCAGACCGGGCCGCTCGACCTTCAGGCGCGGCACCCCAGGCGGCGGCGGTTCGATCGCGTAGGCGACCGCGCCCGCGTCCATCAGGTGGGTGCCCTCGGGGGTGTCGTAGAAGACGGCGGGCGCCCGCTCGACGACCGTGACCCGCACCGTGGACGGATAACGGCGTTCGACCCGCGCATGATCGACCTTCGGAATCGAGGCCACCCTCCTGGCGGCCGCGTCCACATCGACCTGCAGCAGCGGCTTCCCGGTCGGGATGGCAAGGATCGTCAGCACCTCGTCGCCGGGGACGCCGACGTTGCCGACCACCGAGACCTTGCGCACCGAGAGCACCGGGGTGAACCAGGCCGCCGCGACGAGGCCGACCAGCGCGATCACCGACAGCGCGATGATCAACGGCCGCTTCCGAATACGTGGGCGGCTGCCCCGACGAGGTTTCCCGGCGGCTCGCTTGCTCTCCTTGCGGTCGCGCTTGCCCCCCTTGCGATCTCGCTTGCTCCCCTTACGCTCGGGGCGTGCGGATCGCGCCTCGGGCCCGGCGGGGCCTGCGGCGCGATCCTCGCCCCCGGCAGCGGGGCGCGCGGCGCGACCCTGGCTGTCCGTCGTCACCGCGGTCGGCCCGCGGCGGGTGTGGCCCCGAGGGCGCCGAGGATCTCCTTGCCGAGCATCGTCACGTCGCCCGCACCCATGGTGATCACGATGTCGCCGGACCGCGCGAGCGCGGCGATCTGGCGGGGGGCGAGCGAGAGATCCGGCTGGTAGTGCACCGGCTTGGTGACCGCCTGCGCGACCAGCGCGCCGCTGACCCCGGGCAGGGGCTCCTCCCGCGCGCCGTACACGTCGAGCACCACCACCTCGTCCGCGAGGTCGAGCGCGGCACCGAACTCCTCGGCGAACGCCAGCGTTCGCGAGTACAGGTGCGGCTGGAAGACCACGATCACCCGGCCGTTCGCCGATTCCGTTCCCGGCCGGACCAATTCGCGGGCCGCCCCGAGCACGACGCGGACCTCGGTGGGGTGGTGGGCGTAGTCGTCGAACACCCGCACGCCGTTCTCACGGCCGGTGGACTGGAAACGCCGATGCACGCCGCCGAACCCGGCGATGCCCTCGATGACCTCCTCGACCGTCGCACCCACCTCGCGGGCGGCGAGGATCGCGCCCATCGCGTTGAGCGCCATGTGCCGGCCCGGCACCGCCAATCGCAGTGTGCGCACGCCTTCTTCGCCGGACAGTTCGAACTCTGCGATGCCCCCGATGTCGCGGGCCTGCCAGCTCACCAGGCGGGCGCCGATCTCGATACCTTCCACCGAGACGTCACCGCTGCCGTAGCCGAGGACCCGGATGCCGGGCAGGTCGCGTGCCACCACCCGCTGGGCCAGTGCCGCCGAGCCCGGGTCGTCGAGACACACCACGAGCAGGCCCCCCGGGGCGATCCGCTCCGCGAAATCGTCGAAGACCTGGACGTAGGCCTCGGTGGTCCCGAAATAATCGAGGTGATCGGCCTCGACATTCGTCACGATGACCACGTCGGGGTCGTACTGCAGCAGCGAGCCGTCGCTCTCGTCGGCCTCCGCCACGAAGACGTCGCCGGTTCCGTGGTGGGCGTTGGTGCCCGCCTCGTTGAGCTCACCGCCGACCGCGAACGACGGGTCGACACCGCAGTGCTGCAGGGCGACCACGAGCATGGAGGTGGTGGAGGTCTTGCCGTGCGTACCCGCGACCAGCAACGTGCGGTTGCCCTGCATCAGCGAGGCGAGCACCGCCGGGCGAAGGATCACCGGGATGCCGCGCTCGCGCGCTGCCACCAGCTCCGGGTTGTCCTTCGGAATGGCCGCGTGCGTGGTCACCACGACCGTCGGGCCGCCGGGCAGCAGGTCGAGCGCGCCCGCGTCGTGCCCGATCCGGACCTGGGCGCCGCGGGCCCGCAGCGCGAGCACCCCGCGGCTCTCCTTGGCATCCGAGCCGGACACCTGACCGCCCCTGGCCAGCAGGATCCGGGCGATGCCGGACATGCCTGCGCCGCCGATGCCGACCATGTGGACTCGCTGCAACTCGGGGGGCAACTGCGCCCCGCGCACCTCGGTCATCGCCCGCCCTCCGACCTCTCCGACTGCTTGGACACCCCGAGTCCCTTCGCCACGTCGAGCACGATCCGGGCCACCGCCTCCGCCGCATCCCGGTGCCCGGCATCGGCGGCGGACCTGCCCATCTCGCTCAGCCGGGCGGCATCGCCCAGCAACGGCACCACCGTATCCGCCACGAACTGCGGCGTGAGGTCGGCGTCGGCGACGATCATGCCACCGCCCGCCCGCACCAGCGGCTTCGCGTTGAGCTCCTGCTCGCCGTTGCCGTGCGGCAGCGGCACGTAGACCGCGGGCATGCCGACCGCGGAGACCTCCGCGACGGTCATGGCCCCGGAGCGGCAGATCGCGGCGTCGGCGGCCGCGTACGCCAGATCCATCCGGGACAGATACGGCACCGCCACATACGGCGCGGCCGGGTTCAGCTGGGCCACCTCGAGCGTGTTCTTCGGGCCGTGCGCGTGCAGCACCGAGATCCCGGCCGCGGCCAGCGCCTCGGCGGCACCGGAGACGGCCTCGTTCAGCGAACGCGCGCCCTGGGACCCACCGAACACCAGCAACACCGGGCCGTCCGCGGGCAGACCGAAATGCGCCCTGGCCTCGGCGCGCAGCCCGGCGCGATCGAGCCCGGTGATCGAGGCGCGGACGGGGATCCCTACGACCTCCGCGTCCGAGGCACCTCGAGCGGCGACTCCCGAACCCGGCACGGCGGCGAGCACGCGGGCCGCGACCCGGGCACCGATCTTGTTCGCGATGCCTGCGCTGGCGTTTGCCTCGTGCACGACGACCGGGACCCGTCGACGGCGGCGGGTGAGCCCCTTGCCTGCCGCCAGGTATGCGGGCAGGGCGACGTAGCCACCGAACCCGACGATCACGTCGGCATTCGTCTCCTCGAGCACCTCGCGGGTGCGCCGCACCGAGCGGACGACCCGGCCCGGCAGCCGCAGCAGATCCTTGGACGGCTTGCGCGGCAGCGGCACCGGCGGGATCAGTTCGAGGCGGTAGCCACGCTCGGGAACCAGGGTCGTCTCGAGCCCACGCTCGGTGCCGAGCGCGGTGACCGTGACGGAGGGGTCGAGCCTGCGCAGCGCATCGGCCACCGCCATCGCGGGTTCGATGTGTCCGGCGGTACCCCCGCCCGCGACGACGACGGACGGACCGGTTGAGGCGCGCGACGCGACCGGTGAAGTCTCTGAAGTGCCGCTCACCTACGAAATCCTCGCTCTCCTGTGCGGCCGTTCGACCGTCGTGTCCGCTCGTCTGATGCTAGTGCCCGTCCGCGTCGCGGATCCGCCCGCCGCGGGTCGGGGGCGGGCCTGCCCGCCACCGCCCGCCTGCGTGGCGGCGGGGTGGCGGCCCGCTGCTGCTGGGCGGCCCGCTGCTGGGCCGCGCGCTTCTGTGCCGCCTTCGCCTGTGCCGCCTTGCGTGCGGCCTCCGCCCGTGCGGGCGAGTACTGCTCCGGCATGGGCAGCCGCAGCATCCTGCCGAACCGCCCGACCTGACCGGCGTGCAGGGCGGCGACCGCCTCCGGCTCGTGCCTGGCGGCGTTGGCGATGACGCCGAACATGAACAGGGTGATCGCGATCGAACTGCCACCCGCGGAGACGAGCGGCAACTGCAGGCCGGTGACCGGGAGCAGGCCGATCACGTAGCCGATGTTGATCAGCGCCTGGGCCAGGATCCAGGTGGTCGCGGTCGCGGTGA
This sequence comes from Rhodococcus sp. PvR099, assembly GCF_017833315.1. Classification (NCBI taxonomy): domain Bacteria; kingdom Bacillati; phylum Actinomycetota; class Actinomycetes; order Mycobacteriales; family Nocardiaceae; genus Rhodococcus; species Rhodococcus sp. PvR099. Next base: position 1,510,208 of record NZ_JAFIBV010000001.1, read on the forward strand.
GCAGGCGCAGGAACGGGTCGATCGAGCGCATCGCGATCCGCAGCCCCGCGTAGACGAACAGCGCGAACAGCCCGATCACCAGCATGCAGCCAAGGAAGCCCAGTTCCTCGCCGATGATCGCGAAGATGAAGTCGTTGTGTGAGTTGGGCAGGTAACTCCACTTGGCCCGGCTCTGCCCGAGCCCGCGACCGAACAAGCCGCCGTCGGCAAGGGAGAACTTGGCCTGTCTGCCCTGATAGCCGATGCCCTGCGGGTCGGCGCCGGGGTTCAGGTAGGCCTTGACGCGGTCGGACCGGTAACCGGCGGTCAGCGCCAGCACCAGCGCGGCCGCGGCACCTGCCCCGACGATGCCGAGGAACAGGCGCAGGGGCAGTCCGGCAAACCAGAGCAACGACGCCAGGATGATGCCGAACGCGATGGTGGTCGACAGGTTCGGCTGCAGCACGATGAGCACGCAGACCAGGAGCGCCGCGGGCACCAGCGGCACCACCATCTCCTTGATGGAGGCGTTCTGCCTGCGGGATGCCAGCAGATGCGCGCCCCAGACCACCAGGGTCACCTTCGCCAGCTCGGACGGCTGGAACGACAGCGGGCCAAGGGTGAACCAGCGTCGTGCGCCGCCCGACAGGGTGCCGATGCCGGGGATCAGCACCAGGGCCAACAGCACCACCGACACGGCGAACGCGGGCAATGCCATCGTGCGCATGACCCGGACCGGCAGCAGCAGCGCCACGTAGAACAGCACGGTTCCGAGCGCGACGAAGATCAGCTGCGTGGTGAAGATGCCGTAGGCGGAGCCGCTGTCGGCGTACGCCTCCACGCTCGAGGACGACAGCACCATCACGAGCCCGAGCACGGTGAGCAGGCCGGTGATCGTGACGATCAGGTGGAAGGAGGCCAGCGGGCGCGCCAGCCAGGCGCCGAAGCGGGTGCGGGGTCCCGCGGCCTGCTTCATCGCGACCGACCCGCCACTTCCGCCACGGCCTGTGCGAAGCTCCGGCCGCGGTGCCCGTAGTCGGTGAACATGTCCAGCGACGCCGCCGCGGGCGCCAGCAGAACCGTGTCCCCCGGCCTGGCCATCGACGCGGCGGTGCGGACCGCGCGCGCCATCACGGCATCGGGCGATTCCGGGCTCGGCGCGGGACTCACCCCTGCATCGTCTCCCGCATCCACCCGCACGACCGGCACCTGGGGTGCGTGTCGCGCGAGTGCCTGTGCGATCTGCGTCGCATCGCGGCCGAGCAGGACCGCGCCGACGAGCCGATCGGCCACCTCGGTGACGAGTTCGTCGACGCTCGCGCCCTTGAGCAGACCGCCCGCGACCCACACCACCCGTGGGTGTGCCAGCAGCGACGAGCGTGCGGCGTGCGGGTTCGTCGCCTTCGAGTCGTCGATGTACGTGATGCCGTCCGCCTCGGCGACGAGCGCCGCGCGGTGCGGGCCGACCTGGTAGCTGCGCAGACCCTCCCGAACCGCAGCGGCGCCGACGCCGATCGACCTGGCCAATGCGGCCGCGGCCAACGCGTCCATCTGACCCGCGGGTCCTGGCGGGGTGATCTCGTCGGCCAACGCGAGGGTCTCGTCGTCCGCGAAGGCGCGGTCGACGAGGCGGTCACCGTCCACCCCGAGCTCGCCGGGAGCGGGCAGGCCCAGCCGGAACCCGACGGTCCGCCCTGCGGTGGACACCCGCGACAGTCCGGCCGTGACCGGGTCGTCGAGCCCGAGCACCGCGACGTCCCCGGTCAGCACCTGCGCCTTCGCGTCGATGTAGCCCTTCATGCCGCCGTGCCAGTCCAGGTGGTCCTCGGCGATGTTGAGGATCACCCCGGCCGTCGGGTGCACCGACGGCGCCCAGTGCAGCTGGAACGAGGAGAGCTCGACCGCCAGCACCTCGTTGCGGGGGCGCTCGGCCCGGAGCGCGTCGACGATCGGCAGGCCGATGTTCCCGCAGGCGACCGTCGCGATCCCGGCGGCCCGCAGGATCGACTCCAGCATCGAGGTGGTGGTCGTCTTGCCGTTGGTGCCGGTCACCACCAGCCACTTCCTGGCGGGTCCGTATACCTGCGCGCGGTCGAGCCGCCAGGTGAACTCCACGTCGCCCCAGATCGCGACCCCGGCGCCCGCAGCCGCGGACAGCACGGGCGCGTCGGGGCGCCAGCCGGGGCTCGTGACGACCAGCGCGAACGCGCCGATCTCGGCCGCGGCCCGCTCCGGCGCCGTGACCTCCACCCCGGTCGAAGCGGCCAGGGCGTCGAGCGAGGCCTGGTTGCCGTCGGTGACCGTGACATCGGCGCCCAGCTCGCGGAGCGGTTCGATCAGGGCCCGGCCGGAGATCCCCGATCCCGCGACCAGGACCCGGCTGCCGTGCAGGCGGGCGAACTCGGGCGGCAGAACCGACGGAGGTCCGGAAGGAACTGCGGCGCTGTGGAGTGACAAGCTCAGCCTCCGATGTCGGCGAGGTACTCGCTGTAGAACAGCGCGAGTCCGATGGCCGAGGCGATCGCGGCGAGCAACCAGAATCTGATGATCACCGTGGTTTCCGCCCACCCGGCCAACTCGAAGTGATGATGGAACGGCGCCATCCGGAACACCCGCCGCCTGCTCGATCGGAACACCGCGACCTGCACGACCACCGAGGTCGCCTCGGCGACGAACAGCGCTCCGACGACCACCATCAGCAGCTCGGTGCGGGTGACGATGGACAGCCCGGCGAGCAGGCCACCGAGGGCGAGCGAGCCGGTGTCGCCCATGAAGATCTTCGCGGGCGCCGCGTTCCACCACAGGAAGCCGATGCACGCGCCTGCCGCCGCGGCACAGATCAGCGCCAGGTCCAGCGGGTCGCGGACGTCGTAGCAGCCCGTGACCGGATCGCGCTCGCACGAGTTGCGGTACTGCCAGAAGGTGATGATCGTGTAGGCGCCGAGCACCAGGGTCATCGAGCCTGCCGCGAGACCGTCGAGCCCGTCGGTCAGGTTCACGGCGTTCGACCAGGCGCTGACCAGCAGGTAGCAGAACAGGATGAACACCACCGAGCCCATCGACACCGTGGCGATGTCTCGGACATAGGACAGGTTCGTGCTGCCCGGTGTCAGGCCGGTCGCGCCGGGGAACTGCAGCGCCAGGATTCCGAACAGGACAGCCGCGATCAGCTGACCGACCAGCTTCGCGGTCTTGTTCAGCCCGAGGTTGCGCTGCTTGCGGATCTTGATGAAGTCGTCGAGGAAGCCGACACCGCCGAGCATGGTCGTCAATCCGAGGACCAGGAGCGCGGAGGCGCTCGGGCCGTCCGCGTCGTAGCCGATCCCGATCAGGTGCGAGCCCCAGTAGCCGGCCCACAGGCCGGCGATGATCGCGACGCCGCCCATGGTGGGGGTGCCGCGCTTGGACTGATGGCTGGCCGGACCCTCGACCCGGATCTCCTGACCGAAGCCCTGGCGCGAGAACGCCTTGATCAGGACGGGGGTGAGCAGGATCGCCACGGCGAGCGCGATACCTCCCGCGAAGAGGATCTGTCTCACTGGTCTTCCTCCGTGTTAGTCCGCTGCTCGCCCTGCGGGCCCTCCAGCAGTGTGTCCGCCACCGCCCACAATCCGACCGACTGTGAGGCCTTGACCAAGACGATGTCATCGCCTGCCAGTTCCGCCTCGAGCACGGCGAGCGCGGCCGCCTGGTCGGGGACCACGATCGACTCCTCGCCCCAGGACCCCTCCATGACCGCGCCCTGGTGCATCGCGCGGGACGGCCTGCCGGTGCCGACCACGATCAGCCTGCTGACGTCCAGTCGTACGGCCAGCCGCCCGATGGCGTCGTGCTCGATCACTGATTCTGGTCCGAGTTCGGCCATTTCCCCGAGCACTGCCCAGGTACGGCGCGGCGCGCCCTCACCCGAACGTCCCATCGACACCAGGGCCTTGAGCGCCGCGCGCATCGAATCGGGGTTGGCGTTGTACGAATCGTTGATCACCGTGACGCCGTCGGCTCGGTGCCGCACGTCCATCCGGCGTACCGACGCGGCCGTCGCGGCGCCGAGTGCCGTGGCGATCTGGGCGACGGTGGCTCCGCATTCCAGTGCCACCGCGGCCGCGGCCAGCGCGTTGCCGATCTGGTGCTCACCGTGCACGCCGAGCTGGATCTGTACCGTCGCGACGTCGCCCTCGTGGGCGGAACCCACCGGGTAGCGGCACTCCAATGTGAAGGAGGGGCGGGCCTCCGCATCGAGGTGCACGTCCACGGCCCGCACGTCCGCACGCTCGGACTGACCGACCAGCACCACCCGGGCGCGGGTCCGCTCCGCCATCGCCACGACGAGCGGGTCGTCGGCGTTGAGCACCGCGACCCCGCCGTCCTCCGCCGCGGGCAGCGCCTCGGCGAGCTCGCCCTTGGCCTGCGCGATCGCGTCGCGGGAACCGAACTCACCGAGGTGCGCGGTGCCGACGTTGAGGATGACACCGATCCGCGGCGGGACCGTCTCCGCCAGCGCGGCCACGTGACCGGTGCCCCGCGCGGAGAGCTCGAGGACCAGGAAGTCGGTGTCCGCATCCGCGCGCAGCGCCGTCCAGGGGTGCCCGAGCTCGTTGTTGAACGATCCGGGCGGTGCGACCACCGAACCGAGCGGGGTGAGCACCGCCGCCAGCAGATCCTTGGTCGAGGTCTTGCCCGACGACCCGGTGACCCCGACAACCGTCAGGCCTCGCGCCGCCAGGTCATCGGTGCTCGTCCTGGCCAGGGCGGCCAGTGCCTCGAGCACCGCTGCCCCGGAGCCGTCGGTGTCGTGTTCGAGGGCCATCGCGTTGGTCTGCGCGGGCGGCAACGGAGCCACCACGATCGCGGGCACGCCGACCGGGCGGGCGGCGAGCACCGCCACCGCCCCGGAGGCGACGGCCGCGGCCGCATGGTCGTGCCCGTCCACACGGGCGCCGGGCAGCGCGAGGAACAGTCCCCCGGCAGTGACCTTGCGGGAGTCGAACTCCACGGTGCCGGTCACCATGGTGTCGGGATCGGGCACATCGTGCAGCGTGCCGCCGACGATCTCGGCGATCCGGGCCAGGCTCATCGGGATCATCGGACCTGCCCTTCGTCGCTACGGCCGACCGCGTCTATCGCAGCGGCGAGGACCTCGCGGTCGTCGAATGGGTGCTTCACCCCGTTGATCTCCTGTCCGATCTCGTGTCCCTTGCCCGCGACGAGGACCATGTCCCCCGGCTCGGCCCAGCGGACGGCGTCGGCGATGGCCTCCGCTCGGTCCGCGAACTCGCGGACCTCCGCGCGCGCCGCCTCGGGCACGCCGAGCGCGCCCTCGCGGACCGCCGCGCGGATCGCGGCCGGGTCCTCGCTGCGCGGGTTGTCGTCCGTGATGATCACCAGGTCTGCTCCCCTGGCGCTCACCTCGCCCATCATCGGCCTCTTGCCCTGGTCGCGGTCGCCGCCTGCTCCGACCACCACGGCCAGCCGGCCCGCCGACTGTCCGCGCAGTGTCGCGATGACCGCCTCCAGCGCGGCCGGCTTGTGCGCGTAGTCGACGACCGCCAGGAAATCCTGTCCGCGGTCGACCCGTTGCACCCGACCCGGCACGTCAACCGACCCGATGCCCGCGGCGGCCCGCTCCGGGTCGACGCCTGCCGCGGCCAGTGTCGCAAGGGCCAGCAACGCGTTGGCCACGTTGTAGTGGCCGGGCAGGCGCAGCGCGACCGGCAGCGACCCGGTGGGTCCGTGCGCGACGAACCGCTGCGAACCGTCCTCGGCCGCGACGACCTCGGAGGCGGTCCAGTCCGCTCCGCCGGTGGTGATCGAGACCGTCGTCGGTGGCGCCTCGGCTGCGGATTCTGGCGGCACCGCCGCCGCGGATTCTGGCAGCACCGCCGCCGCGGATTCTGGCGGCACCGCCGCCGCGGCGATCTCCGCCATCCGGCTGCCCCACTCGTCGTCGACGCACACCACGGCGCGGTGGGCCCGAACGGTGGAGTCCCTGGCGAACAGCCTGGACTTGGCCGCGAAATAGTCGTCGAGTCCGTCGTGGAAGTCCAGGTGATCCTGGGAGAGGTTGGTGAACGCGCCGATCGCGAAGTCGGTTCCGTCCACCCGGCCGAGCGAGAGCGCGTGGCTCGAGACCTCCATCACCACGGTGTCGAGCCCGCGCTCGAGCATCACCGCGAAGAGCGCGTGCAGCTGCGGCGCCTCGGGGGTGGTCAGGGCACTCGGCACGCGGCGCCCCTCGATCCGGGTCTCGATGGTCCCGACCAGCCCGGCCCTGCGACCGGACGCGGTCAGACCGGCCTCGACCAGGTACGCGGTGGTCGTCTTGCCCGAGGTGCCGGTGATCCCGATGACCTGCAACCGATCCGCGGGCCGCCCGTAGACGGTGGCCGAGACCTCACCGAGGACCGACCTCGGATCCGGGTGCACCAGCACCGGCAGCGCGGTCGCCGGGGCGAGCGCCGCCAGCGTGGCCATGCCCGCGGGATCGGTCAGCACGGCGACCGCACCTCGTTCGAGGGCGGACGCGGCGAACTCGGCTCCGTGCGCACGGGCTCCGGGCAGTGCGGCGAACAGGTCACCCGGCTCGATGCTCTGGGCGCGTAGCTCGACCCCCGTCACGGAGACGGGGGCGTCGCCCGCGGACTCCGCGGTCGCAGCGGTCGCAGCGGTCGCAGCGGTCGCAGCGGTCGCAGCGGTCGCAGCGGTTCCTGCGACCCATTGGACCCGCGCGCCGATCAGCTCGGCCAGCGCGGTCACCGGCGTCTGCGGTGGGTGTTCGGGGCGCAGGTCGCCAGGCACGGAGCCTGCGGGGCCTGCCACCTCTCCCGTCGAGTGCTGCGGAGTGTTCGTCCCTTGCACGGGCAGGTGGCTCCTCTCGGGTTCGGATCGGTGGCTGGGCTGCTGGCCGACGTGTCAGGTTACCGGCGAACTGTCACAGACTGGACTCGGTCATCGACAACGCCGTCGACAACGCGGTGTGGTCGGCCCCGCGGCCCGCTCGCCGACAGTCAGTCGGCCTGGAGCACCAATTGTCGTCCGGGATCGGCGGACAGCGGCACCCGGTCCCGCTGCAGCATCCAGGAGGCGATGTTGTGGAACAGCGGCGCAGCGGACTGGCCACCCGAACCGTCGGCGCTGCGGACGGGGGCGTCGAGCATGATGCCGACCACAAACCGCGGGTTGTCCGACGGGGCGATCCCCGCGAAGGTGATCCAATAATTCGAGTTCGAGTAGCACTTGCAGGCGGGATCCACCTGCTGCGCGGTGCCGGTCTTGCCGCTGATCTGGTAGCCCTCGACAGCCGCGGGTGCGCCGGTGCCCTGCTGGTATCCCATGGGATCGCGCTGGGTGACCGACCGGAACATGTCCCGCACCGTCGTCGCGGTCTGCGCGCTGACCACCTGGATGCCCTCCGGGCGCTCGGTCTCGGACCGGTTCCCGTCCGCGTCGATCGTCGCGCGGACGACCCGTGGCGGGATCCGGACCCCGTCGTTCGCCATCGCCTGGTACATGCCTGTCATCTGCAGCAGCGTCATCGACAGGCCCTGACCGATGGGCAGGTTGGCGAAGGTGCCGCCCGACCACTGGTCGCGGCTGGGGACGTCGCCCGCGCTCTCGCCCGGCAGACCGACGTCGGTGCGCTGCCCGAGTCCGAAGCGGGTCAGCATGTCCGCGAAGCGGTCCTCCCCCACTCGCTGCGCGAGCATCAGCGTGCCGACGTTGGAGGACTTCCCGAAGACTCCGGTCGAGGTGTACGGCGCGACGCCGTGCGACCAGGCGTCCTTCACCGACACGCCGGACATCTGGATCGAGCCCGGAACCTGGAGCACCTCATCGGGTTTGGTGAGCCCGTACTCGATCGCCGCGGCCGCGGTGACGATCTTGTTCACCGAACCGGGTTCGAACGGCGTGCTCACCGGCAGGTTGCCCAGCTCGGCCTTGCCGCTGTTGCCGAGCCCAAGCGACGGGTTGAAGGTGTTGTCATTCGACATCGCGAGCACCTCGCCGGTGTGCGCGTCGAGGACCACCGCGGAGGCGTTCTTCGCGCCGGAGAGGTTCTTGGCCTGCTGCACCTGCTGCTGCACGTAATACTGGAGATCCGAGTCGATGGTGAGCTCCACGGTCGAGCCGTCGACCGCCGGCTGCTTGTCGCGCCAGCTGCCGGGGATGACGGCGCCGTCCGAGCCCTGGTCGTAGGTCTGGGAGCCGTCGGTGCCCGCGAGGGTGGAGTCGAGCGAATCCTCCAGCCCGAGCAGACCGTGACCGTCCCAACCGGTCGCCCCCACCAGGTTCGCGGCGAGCGAGCCACCGGGGTACTCACGGATGTCCTGGCGCTCGAGGCCGATCTCCGGGAAGTCCTCGCTGAGCTTCGCGGCCACGGCCGGGTCGACACTGCGGGCCAGGTAGACGAAGGTCTCGTTGCTCTTGAGCTGGGCGAGCACGTCCTTCTTCGGCGCCGAGTCACCGAGCTTGGCGTTGACGCCCTTGGCGATGGCCTCGAGCCGCTCGTCGACCGTCGGCGCCTTCTCACTCTTCGCGCGCGCGGCCTCGAGCTCCTTGCGCACCTTGGTCGGCTGGAAGGTCAGCGCCTTCGCCTCCATCGTGAAGGAGATGGGGTTGCCACGGCGATCAGTGATCGAGCCCCTGGTCGCAGGGTCGATCACGGTAACCGACCGCTGATTCGCGGCCTCGGCCGAGAGCTTGGGCGCCTCGATGCCCTGGATCCAGAGCAGCTGCACCGAGGCGACCCCGAGCGCGATGAACATGGTGACGCGGCCCGTCCTGTACCGGAACCGGAACGAGGAGGTGTCGTCCTGGCGGGCACCGCGTCGAACCGGCGCACGACGCGGTGCGGGTGCGGGCGCGGTACCTCGGGTCACCCGCGACCGCCCGCGTTACCTGCCTGTCCGGTGTCCGGGGTGGGCCTGCTCATGGGTACCAATTGTTCACCCTGTGCCTGCAGCTGCGGCTGATTGGCCGCCAACGGCGCGCCGGGACGGGGCGCGGGCGTTGTCGGGGCTGCCGGCCGGGTGGTCGGCACCGGGGCCGCGGTGTTGCCGGTCCGCGGCGCCGCGCTCGACTGAGCGGGCGGCTGGGGGTTCAGCGGCGCCGCAGGCGCACCCTGCGCCGGGGTCGGCTTGCCGACGATGTCCACCGTGCCGTCCGGGTTCACGACGAGCCGGGCGACGTCCTTCGCGGGGATCATGCCGAGCTCGGTCGCCTTGCGGGCCAGCTCCGGAGCGGAGTTGCCCTCCCGGACGTCGCGCTCGAGCGCGGAGCGCTGCTCCATCAGGTCCTGGTTGTGTGCCTTGGCCGCACTGAGCTCATAGGAGTCCTCCGCGGCCCGGGTGGTCAGCACCAGGGTCAGCGCCAGCCCCACGGACAACATGCCGATGATGGTGGCGACGAACGGGATTCGCGCCGTGAAGTGGCCGCGGCGACGGTCCGCCGCCTCTCCGACGGGCTGGATCGCGGCACGCTGCTGCCGACGCTCGTATGCGCGCTGCGCGGCGGTGGAACGCTTGCCCGCGGCCACCGCGGCGCGACCGCGCCCCCTTGGCCTGACGACACCGGCATCAGTGGATCGAGAACCGCCCGGCCTCACGGGAACTGTCATGCCGTCACCCTCCTGGAAATCCGTTCGGCACTACGCAATCGGACCGGGGCCGACCGCGGGTTTTCCTCTATCTCCTGCTCGCTCGCCCGTTCCGCCCCACGGGTGAGCAATGCGAACTCCGCACCCATGCCCGGCAGCTCCATCGGGAGCCCCTCCGGACTGCGGGACTTGGTGCGGGGTGTCAGTTCCTGCTTGACGATTCGGTCCTCCAGCGACTGGTAGGACATGAAGACCACGCGCCCGCCGATCGCCAGTGCATCGAGCGCAGCCGGGATCGCCGCACGTAGCGAATCGAGCTCTCCGTTGACCTCCACCCGAAGAGCCTGGAAGGTCCGCTTCGCGGGGTGGCCACCGGTGCGCCGCGTGGCCGCGGGAATCGAGGCGTACAGCACCTCGACCAACTGCGCACTGGTGGTAAACGGCTCGATCTGCCTGCGGCGCAATATCTCTGATGCGATCCGGCCGGCGAAGCGCTCCTCGCCGTATGTACTGAGCACCCTGGCGAGATCGCCATGGCTGTAGGTGTTGAGCACGTCGGCCGCGGTCAATCCCTTGGTGGGGTCCATCCGCATGTCGAGCGGCGCGTCCACCGAGTAGGCGAAGCCGCGCTCGGCCTCGTCCAGCTGCATCGACGAGACACCGAGGTCGAAGAGGATTGCGTGCACCGACTCCACCGGCGGCAGTCCCGCCTGCTCGAGCGCCGGGACGATTCCGTCATACCTGGTGTGCACCAACGTGACTCGGTCACCAAACGGCGCCAGCCGCTTGCCGGCGATCTCGAGAGCGTTGGGATCGCGGTCTAGTCCGATCAGGTGCAGACCCGGGTAGGTCCGCAAGAAGTGTTCGGAGTGGCCGCCGAGGCCGAGTGTCGCGTCGATCATCACCGCGCCCGCGGCGTCCGGCGAAACCGCCGTCAGCGCCGGGCCGAGCAGTTCGTCCGCGCGACCGAGCAGTACCGGGACGTGCCCGAACTCGCCGGTGGAGGCGGGGCCGTTTGCCTCATCGTCCACCATTGCTGCCTCCGGGTCTTGAGTGCTTCGGGAATTTCCGATCGCGAAGGGGGAAGAGTGGCGAATGCCTCGAGGTCCCTGTCCGATTGACCGAACCTGGCGCTGGGGAAGTGCGTCAGGGTCGGCGTTCGGGCAGAGGCCTCGCGGCACTCGCCGTACGGCTCTGGCTGGGCTAGAAGATCTCGCCCAGTGACTCGGCTCTGGCTTGTGAGTAGCTCTCTTCGTGCTCCTCGAGGTAGCTCTGCCACGCCTGCGCGTCCCAGATCTCGAGGAAATCGACCGATCCGATCACCACACACTCCTTCGACAACCCCGCGTAACGGCGGTGGTCGGCAGAGAGGGTGATCCGTCCCTGGGCGTCGGGATGCTGCTCGTCGGTGCCTGCCGCCAGGCCGCGCACAAAGGCGCGGGCCTCGGGATTGCTGCGTGATGCTGCGGCGGCTCGGCGTGCGAGAGCGGCAAACTCTTCTCGGGGATACACCGCGAGGCTGTGGTCCTGCCCTTTCGTGACCATCAACCCTCCCGCCAGTGCATCTCGAAACTTCGCGGGCAACGTCAGCCGCCCCTTGTCGTCGAGCTTCGGCGTGTAGGTACCGAGAAACATCTCGACACCTCCACCCTGCGTCCGATTCGAACGTCCTAGGCCCTTGCGGTCCGTCTGCACGTTCCGCTGCGCACCACGTTACCCCACTTTCCTCCACTTTCAATGCCAATTTAGGGTTCCACGCCCGCAATCTGCATCAAAAGACCAGTTCACAGCGGTGGTGCGATGTGGGGAAAAACTGTGCGATCTTCCCCACTGCCGGGGCGTCACAGCGAGGTACGCCACCACCTCATACTGAAACCCCAGGTCAGACGGATGCGGCGAGACATCCACACCGAGCTCGACCGGCCCGGGGAGGAATGTGGGGGAAGAGTGGGGGAAATGTGGGGGGAAGGTGGGGATCCGTGGCGACACCATCGACAGCCAACGCAAAAGCGGCGTGACACCTGGGTGTCACGCCGCTCCGCTGTTACCTGCCGCCTGGACTCTTGCCTCCGCGACGGCGTTTCGGCTACTCCTGTTCGAATCTCCGCTTGAACCGGTCTTCCATACGCGAGGAGAATCCCCCGCTGCTGCCGCCCTTGCGGCCGTCAGCGCGCTTGCCTGCGACCGACCCCTTCGTGGGCCTGCCGGGCTCGTCAGGCACTGCCGAGAGGCCCTTCTTCGATCCCCGCATGAGGAACAGAACCCCGGCTCCAAACATCACTACGAAACCGAGCAGGCTGATGATCGGGAAACCGCCCGGCTTGAACGGGAGCGCGACGCCCGCGACCAAGAGGACGAGTCCGAGAAAGAAGAGAGCTCCAGCCTGAAGTCGACGCTTGCTCGAAGCCGCACGCATACGGCCTCCCCTCACGGAGGAAGCAAATTTCGGATCTTCGGCGTAAAGCGCGCTCTCGATCTGATCGAGCATCCGCTGCTCGTGCTCGGAGAGTGGCACGGTACCTCCCCCGGCACTAAAGGTGGCGACCGATCCGTTGGTACGAAGCGGCGGGTTTCCGACGTTGGCGGCTACCTGTCGTCAATGATACGAGTACACGTGGCGGCGTACCACCTAGTCCATCGACGAGATGCCAACTTATTTCGCTGGCACCGCAGATCCCCTGCTAGGCAGACGTCCCCACCAAGGTGTGCGGCGCGCCATCGAGGTGTTTGTCGCCACCGAGATGATCCTCGACCGCGGTGAGGAATCGAGAGACCTCACGGTGGAAATCATCGGCCTCGCCGAGCGTGATCGTGCGCGAGATGCCGGCCTCGATGGCCGCGCGGGTGGCCGAGTACCCGGCGAAGAACTCCGACCACCCCGCGAGTGACGGTTCCGCGCGCGCGAGCAGCACCCAGGCGCTACGCGATCCGGTGCGTGGCCGTTGCTCACCCCCGAGCGCGGCCCCGGCACCGCGGAGCGCGGCGAGGTACGCGGAGCGGAACCGTTCGGACGCGTCCCGCGCACCCGCCGCCTCGGCCAGCAGCGAGTCCGCGCGATCGAGCAGCGCCCGCGCGCGGCGCGACACCGGGGCCTCCACCCGCGACACCGTGTGTCGTGCCGATGACGCCGGAGCCCCCACCCGGAGGGCCGCCGCTGCCTGAACTGCCTGACTTGCCATCTTCCGAACACCTCCTGCGCAACCACGCCACCCGCCGGTACGACCGGTCAGGCCTTAGGGTCGGAATCCGGCGAAGCCCGCTTCCCTCGCGCTTCGCCGGATTGCCGACATCGAACATTCGTTCGACATATTCAATATAGCTGCCCCCACCGACACGTCGTCAAGAGAGAGGGTGAGTCCGGTCGGTATCAACACGACACCGCTGCTGGTCGAGCTGTCCGCGCAGGAACTACGGCGCAGGATGGCCGAGGCGCTTGCCATCTACGTCGAGGCCATGGACTACCCGAAGGGGACCGAGTTCCACCGGGCCCCGATGTGGACCGAACACACCCATCGACCCGGCTGGCACGCGGTCGCCGCGGTCCTCCCCGACGACGCCGACGATCCCGGCTCGGGCGAGGGCACCATGGTCGGCATCGCCTACGGCTACCGGGGCGCCCCGCACCAGTGGTGGCACCAGCAGGTGCGCGAGGGGATGCACCGTTCCGGCGCCGACGAACGGCGGATCCATGAGGTCCTCGGCGACTACTTCGAGCTGACCGAACTCCATGTGGCACGTGCCGCACAGGGACACCGCACCGGCGAGGCGTTGCTCCGCAGGCTCCTCGAAGACCGGCAGGAGAGTCACGTACTGCTGTCCACCCCCGAAGTCGACGACGAGGACAACCGCGCCTGGCGTCTCTATCGCAGGCTCGGATTCACCGATGTGGTGCGGCATTTCACCTTCACCGGGGACAACAGGCCGTTCGCGGTGTTGGGGCGCCTGCTGCCGCTCGCCGCCGAAGGGACCGAGAACGCGCACTCCCCCAGCCGATAGCCTGGACAGATGATCGACGCGGTGGTGGTGGGATCCGGACACAATGCGCTGGTGTCGGCGTGCTACCTCGCCCGGTCCGGCTGGTCGGTCGAGGTGCTCGAGCGCGACACCGTGGTGGGCGGCGCGGTGTCCACCGTCGAACGGTTCCCCGGCCATCAGGTGGACCGCGGTTCGTCCGCGCACATCATGATCCGGCACACCGGCATCATCGAGGACCTCGACCTCGCCTCGCACGGACTGCGTTATCTCGACTGCGACCCTTGGGCATTCGCGCCCGCGCCGCCCGAGTCCGGCAGGCCGGGCATCGTCTTCCACCGCAGCCTCGACCGGACCTGCGCCTCCATCGCCGAGTCCTGCGGGGCCGCCGACGCGAGGGCATACCGAGAGTTCGTCGACACCTGGGGTCCGCGCACCGCGGGCGTGATGCGGGCGTTCGCCGGGCCGCCGACCGGTGGGAGGCTGGCCCGCTCGTTCGGCACCCTGGATCGGGGCGCTGGCGCCGCGGCGTTCTCACGGGAGTTCCTCGCCTCCGGGGACAGCTTGCTGGACAACTACTTCGACAGCGAGCGCCTCAAGGCGGCTCTGGCCTGGTTCGGCGCGCAGTCGGGTCCACCGATGTCCGAGCCGGGCACCGCCCCGATGGTCGGGTTCGCGGCGCTGATGCACACCCTGCCGCCGGGCCGGGCGGTCGGCGGCAGCGGCGCCCTCACCCGGGCCCTGGCGTCGCGACTGGCCGCGGACGGTGGATCGGTGCGACTCGGCGACGCGGTGACCGAGCTGCGCCGCACGCCGAAGGGCTGGACGGTACGCACCGCCCATGGCCACGAGGTCCAGGCCAGGACGGTGGTGGCCGGCTGCCACATCCTGACCACCCTCGACCTGCTCGAGCGCGGCGGCCACGACCGGACGCAACTGGATGGGTGGCGCCGGCGGATCCGGGTCGGGCCGGGGATCGGCATGGTGGTCCGCCTCGGAACCGATTCGCTCCCCTGCTATCCCAGCGCCCCGGCGGGCGAGACCGTCACCTCCGGGCTTCAGCTACTGGTCTCGGATCGCGCGCAGCTGAGGCTCGCACACGGCGCGGCGCTGGCGGGCGAGCTGCCGCCCGTCCCCGCGGTCCTCGCGATGAGCTTCAGCGGGATCGACCCGAGCCTGACCCCCGCGGGCGAACACCAGGCGACGCTGTGGTCGCAGTGGCATCCCTACTCACTCACCGGCGGACGCGACTGGGCGGACCTCGCCGAATCCGAGGGTGACCGGATCGTCGCCGAGATCGAGCGGCTGGCACCGGGATTCACGGACTCGGTGCGCCACCGGCTGGTGCAGACCCCCGCGGACCTCGAGTCCGAGATGGGGTTGATCGGCGGCAACGTGATGCACGTCGAGATGTCGCTGGACCAGATGTTCATGTGGCGGCCCCTGCCGGAACTGTCGGGACACCGGGTGCCCGGCGCGAAGGGGCTGTACCTGACCGGCGCGTCCACCCACCCGGGCGGCGGAGTGTCCGGGTCGAGCGGGCGCAGCGCCGCGCGGATCGCGTTGTCCGACGCCCGGTTCGGAGGCTTGCGCCGGGTGCTGCGCCGATGAGCGGGCCGGGAGCCACCGGATCCGCCACGCCGCGTACCCCTACCGCCTGACACCTGCATGGCTGCCTGGCACGATAACGCTGTGCAGCAGCCCCACTCCGATGTCCGAAGTCGATCCCGCGTCCGACTGTTCGCCCTCTCCCTGCTCCTCCTGATCTGCATCCCGGTGCTCAGCGGGTGCCTTCGGGTCCAGGCGTCACTCGGCGTCTCACCCGACGACCGGGTGTCGGGACAGATCGTCGCCGCGACGGTTCCCGCGGACGACAACGACAAGGGCCCTGAGCTGATCCCGCCGGATTCGTTGATCTCGAAGGTCCGGGTTCAGGCGTACAAGCAGGACGGCTACGTCGGCAGTCAGGCCTTCTTCAGTGACCTGACCTTCGGCGAGGTGCAGCAGCTCGGGGCGATGTCCAGCCAGACCGGCAGCTCCATCCAGCTGGACTTCCGGCGCAACGGCGACGTCGTGGTCCTGGAGGGCAAGGCGGACCTCAAATCGGTGCCCGACGGCAGCGACGTCCAGTTCAGCGTCGCCTTTCCCGCGCGGGTGAACACCACCAACGGAACCCGCGACGCCGACTCCATCGTGACCTGGAAGCTGCCGCCCGGCGAGGTGAGCACGCTCCGCGCCGAGACCCGATACGCCGACCCCAGCACCCGCGGCTTCGCCGGCTGGGCGGGCATCGTCGCGGGCGTCACGCTTGGCGTCGCGCTCGTGGTCGGCGCGATGGCGTACTTCAGCAGGCACCCGAGGCGCTGACGCACGGTGCGCGTGTTGCACCCCGGGTGGGGCACGACACGCGCACGGGCGCGAAGCGCTACCTGACCGAGGTGGCCAGTCCGAGGCGGGCCAGCACCTCGCGGGTCGCTCGGGCGAAGTTCAGCGTGATGAAGTGCAGGCAGGGTGCACCCTCGGCGATCAACCGCTCGCTCATCTCGGTGGCGAGCTCGATGCCGATCTCACGGACCGCGGCGCGGTTCTCCTCGGGTCCGTGGCCTGCCGCGCGATCCAGCCGCTCCGCGAGCTCGCGCGGCAGCTGCGATCCGGACAGCTCCACCATCCGCTTCACCGAGCGCAGCGACGTGATCGGCATGATCTCCGGAATGATCGGCTTGGCACCCTGCTCGGCGTCGTACCGGGACACCCGGTCGCGCAGCCGCAGATAGTCCTCGACGTCGAAGAACATCTGGGTGATCGAGTACTCCGCCCCGGCACGCAGCTTGGAGACCAGGTACCTGGTGTCGTGGTCGAGGTCCGGCGCCCGGAAGTGCCCCTCGGGGAAGGACGCGACACCGACATGGAAGTCGCCGAGGTCGCGGACCAGCCGGACCAGTTCCTCGGCGTACTCGACGCCGTCGGGATGCCGGACCCACTCGCCGAGCGGATCGCCAGGCGGATCGCCGCGCAGCACCAGGATGTTGCTGATGCCGCGGTCCGCGTAGGCGCCGACCATCGCACGCAACTCGTCGACGCTGTGGCCGACGGCGGTCAGATGGGCGACCGGGAGCAGCGTGGTCTCCTCGGCGAGGGCACCGGTGACGCGCACGGTCCGGTCCCTTGTCGATCCGCCGGCCCCATAGGTCATCGAGACGAACGCGGGCTGCATCTGCTCGAACTCGCGGACCGCGCGCCACAGACGTGCCTCCGCATCGGCATCGCGCGGCGGCGAGAACTCCACCGAGAAGGGAATCCGCCCGCCGCTCGAACCGATCCGGTCCACGATCGACGGGGTCTGGGTCACCCAGCCCTCGCTTGACCGTCCCCTGACGGCATCGAATGTCACTCGACAATCATAGTGGCGGGCAGCGAGGGCGACTTCGACGGACCACTAGGGTGAGGGTGTCGATCACCTTCCCAGGGCAATTCCCGGGGCAATCACCGAGGAGGACACCCTGTCCGCCCACGCCGCCTCCCCCGAGGCCACCGAGTCGCTGCCCGCCGCCGTCGAGACGGCACTGCGCGAGTTCTTCGACAGTCGCAGGCCGATCACCGATGCCGTCGGTGGCACGTTCACCGACGCCACGACCGCGCTGGAGGCCTTCGTCCTGCGCGGCGGCAAGCGGGTCCGGCCCGCGTTCGCCTGGACGGGCTGGCTGGGCGCCGGTGGCGACCCGACCGGTCCCGACGCCGCCGCGGTGCTGCGGGCCTGCGCCGCGCTCGAGCTGGTCCAGGCGTGCGCCCTCGTGCACGACGACATCATCGACTCCTCCCGCACCCGCAGGGGCTTTCCCACCCTGCACGTCGAGTTCGCCGACCGGCACCGTTCGGGCGGATGGTCAGGCGAACCGGCGAAGTTCGGTGAATCCGTGGCCATCCTGCTCGGTGATCTCGCGCTGGCCTGGGCGGACGACATGGTCCGCGAGTCCGGGGTCGACGCCGCCGCCCAGGTCCGGCTCGGCCCGGTGTGGTCGGCGATGCGCACCGAGGTCCTCGGGGGCCAGTACCTGGACGTGAGCACCGAGGTGACCGCCGACGAGTCGGTGGCCGCGGCGCTGCGGATCAATCGCTACAAGACGGCGGCATACACGATCGAGCGACCGCTGCACCTGGGCGCCGCCCTCGCCGCGGCCGATCCGGATCTGATCGCCGCCTATCGGGAGTTCGGCACCGACATCGGCATCGCCTTCCAGCTCCGCGACGACCTGCTCGGGGTGTTCGGGGACCCGGCGGTCACCGGGAAGCCCTCCGGCGACGACCTGCGCGAGGGCAAGCGGACCGTGCTGTTCGCCGAGGCCCTGCTGCGGGCCGACGCCAGTGACCGTGGCACCGCGGACGTGCTGCGGCGCAGCATCGGCACCGATCTCACCGAGGAGCAGGTGCAGCGGCTGCGCGCGATCATCACCGATCTCGGTGCGGTGGACGAGGTCGAGCGCCGCATCGACGAGCTCACCGCCAGGGGCCTGCGCGCCCTCGACACGAGCACCGCAACGGAGTCGGCCAAGCAGAACCTGCGCGCGATGGCGCTGGCCGCCACCCGTCGTACGGCCTGATCGGCGTGGGCCTGCGCACGGTCCCGGGTCGCACCGATCACGTGGTGGTCGTCGGGGCAGGGCTGTCCGGACTGTCGGCCGCGCTGCACCTGCTTGGCACCGGCCGCGCGGTCACCCTCCTCGAACGCGATCCGTCGGTCGGTGGCCGGGTCGGCGTGTACGACGGACCCGGCTACCAGATCGACAGCGGCGCAACCGTTCTCACCATGCCGGAACTGGTCGCCGAGGCGCTGGCCGCGGTCGGGGCCGACTTCGGGTCGGTGTCCCCGCCGCTACGCCTGCACCGGCTGGACCCGGCATATCACGCGCGATTCGCGGACGGCGGGGCGATCGCCGTGCACTCGGACCCCGACGCGATGGCTGCGGAGGTCGCCCGGGCGTGCGGTCCCGACGAGGCGGGCCGCTACCTCCGGCTGCGCTCCTGGCTGGAGCGGATCTTCACGGCCGAGTTCGACCGGTTCATCGACGCGAACTTCGACTCGCCGCTCGACCTGGTCGGCTCGCGCGCTGCCCTCGCGGACCTGTCGACGCTGGTCCGGATCGGCGGCTTCGGCAGGCTCGGGCCACGCGTCGAGAAGTACCTCCGTGACCCGCGGCTGCAGCGCATCTTCACCTTCCAGTCGCTCTACGCGGGATTGAGCCCGGCGCGGGCGCTCGGCATCTACGGCGCGATCGCCCACATGGACACCTCGATGGGCGTGTACTTCCCCGACGGCGGCATGCGGGCGATCGCCGAGGCCATGGCAGGCGCCTTCACCGCCGCGGGCGGCACGCTCGCACTCGGGACCGAGGTGAGCCGGATCGACTACAGGAACGGTCGGGCGACGCGGGTGATCGCTGCCGACGGATCGGCGTTCGAGGTCGACGCCGTGGTCCTGACCGCGGACCTCGGCGGCGGGAGTGCCCTGCTGCAGCGTCGGACGTTGCCGCGGCGGCCGGTCCGGCACTCTCCCTCCGCTGTCGTGGCACACGGCACCATCCCCGCCTCCGTCGCCGCGCGCTGGACCGACTCGGGCCACCACACCATCGACTTCGGGGCGGCCTGGGAGCAGACGTTCGCCGAGATCACCGCGCGCCGCGGTCGCGGCAGGCTGATGAGCGACCCGTCGCTGCTGCTCACCCGCCCCGCGGTCACCGACCCGGGACTGCTGATCGACCGTGACGGTGTGCCGCACGAGCCACTGTCGGTGCTGGCGCCGTGCCCGAACCTGCACAGCGCCCCGCTGGACTGGGCCGCCCTCGGGCGGCCGTACGTCCGCGAGCTGCTCGTCGAGCTCGAGCGGCGCGGCTATACCGGGATCGCCGAGGGGTTCCTTGTTGACCTGATCGACACCCCGCAGACCTGGGCCGACCGCGGAATGTCCGCCGGCACCCCGTTCGCCGCCGCACACACCTTCGCGCAGACCGGACCGTTCCGGCGCGGAAACCTCGACACCGGAGCCGAGAACGTGGTGCTCGCCGGGTCCGGCACCACCCCGGGGGTCGGGGTGCCGACCGTGCTGGTCTCCGGGAAGCTCGCCGCCCAGCGGATCGCGGGCGAACTGCGTGCCAGGTCACAGACGCACCACGCGCGATAGGCGTTTCCCGCTGCGGAACACCGAACCACTAAACTAACCAGCTGTCCACGCATTCCGTCGACGGGTCCTGCCCGGCCGGACCGCAGTCAACGCACAGCCATGGGGGAAGAGCCGCACCGATGACGTCCCCACTTTCCGCTGCTGACAGGCACACCGGCGACAGTAACGGCCAGGCCCCGAGTGCCGGGCGTCTCCGCGCCGTCGCCGGGTTCGCGCGCAGCGAGGCGGGACACGCCGCGATCCTCGGGCTGGTCGGCGCGTCGATGATCACCTTCGGCGGTTTCGGCTCGGGCAGCGTTCGGCGCGAGGATCCGCTCCTCGAGGCGCTGCACCTGTCCTGGCTGCGCTTCGGGCACGGCCTGATCCTGTCGACGATCCTCGTGTGGGTCGGCGTGCTGTTGATGATCGCGGCGTGGGTCCGCCTCGGCCGCTGCACGCTGCGCGGCACGACCACGCTGCACGAGCTGCGCTGGGTGGTCCCGGTGTGGACGGCCCCGCTGCTGCTGGCTGTGCCCATGTTCAGCCGGGATGCGTACTCGTACCTGGCGCAGGGCGCGCTGCTGCGGGACGGCTTCGACCCGTACGCGGTCGGCCCGGTGGCCAATCCCGGCATCCTGCTCGACAACGTGAGCATCGTCTGGACCACCACCACCGCTCCGTACGGACCGATCTTCCTACTGCTCGGCCAGGGCATCACCTCGATCACCGGCGACAACGTGATCGCCGGGACGATGCTGCTGCGGCTGACCATGCTGCCCGGTCTCGCGTTGACCATGTGGGCGGTACCGCACCTGGCCCGCCAGCTCGGCGGCAACCAGGCGACCGCGCTGTGGCTCGCGGTGCTCAACCCGCTGGTCCTGATCCACCTGATCGGCGGCGTGCACAACGAGATGCTGATGGTTGGCCTGATGACGGCCGGCATCGCGCTCGTGCTCGAGCGGCGCCACGTCGCGGGCATCGCGGTGGTCGCGGTCGGTGTCGCCATCAAGGCCACCGCCGGCGTCGCGCTGCCGTTCCTGGTCTGGATCTGGATGATCCACGAACGCGACCGCGCGGTGGCAGAAGGCCGCACCCCGCCGTCGCCGCTGGCACTGTTCGCCAAGACCGCGGGCGCGGGGCTCGCCGTGTTCGCCGCCGTGTTCGCCGCGGCCTCGGCCATCGCGGGCGTCGGCATCGGGTGGCTCACCGCGCTGTCGGGATCGGCGAAGATCATCAACTGGCTCTCGCTGCCGACGATCATGGCGCACATCGTCACCGTCAGCACCTCCTGGTTCACCGGGCTGCGGTTGGGCCCGGTGCTGGAGGTGACCCGCGCCATCTCCGCGGTCGCGCTGGTGGTGATCCTCGTTGCGGTGTGGTGGCGCTTCCGCCGGACGCCGCGGGAGGCCGTCATGGGCATCCTGATCGCGTTGGTCGCGATCGTGGTGCTCTCCCCCGCCGCGCTGCCCTGGTACTACTCGTGGCCGCTCGCCGTCGCCGCGGGCTTCGCCCTGTCGACCACGACCTTGATGATCCTGGTCGGCCTGTCCACGTGGCTGATGCTGGTCTTCCAGCCGGACGGCAATCCCGGGCTGTACACCCTCGTGCACGTGCTGCTCGCGACCTTTGCGGCGCTCGTCGCGGCCAAGTCGCTGGTGACCGTCGATCCGCTGCGCCTGCGCTCCACGCCCGCCGTCGCCGACGCCGCGGACACCCGTTCCGGCGCCGGGGCGGCCCCCGGCCGGGACTGAGATGACGACGCTGGACGATCGTGCGGCGGCGAGCGATCTCGGAGCCGCCTACCGGTACTGCGAGCGGCTGGCGGCCGAGCACGGCCGCAGCTATGCACTCGCCACCCGGCTGCTACCCGAACACCGCAGGCCGGCCGTGTACGCGCTGTACGGATTCGCCCGCACCGTGGACGACCTCGTCGACATCGACGCCCCTGCCGGCCGTCCCGCCTCCGATTGCCTGGCCGAACTCGACAGGATCGAATCCGAGCTGACGGCCGCCGTCGCGGGCAGCCCCACCGACGACGTCCGACCGGTCGTGCTGGCGGTAGCCGACACCATCGGCCGGTACGCCATCCCGCTCGATCACTTCACCGCGTTCCTCGGGTCCATGCGTATGGACCTGCCCGGTGCGCCCGGATTTCGTGCCGTCTACGCCTCGATGGACGAGCTCCGCGGCTACATGCACGGCTCGGCCGCGGCGATCGGGAAGCAGATGCTGCCGATCCTGGGCACGGTGACGCCGCTCGCCCAGGCCGAGCCCGCGGCCGCCGCGCTCGGCGAGGCCTTCCAGCTCACCAACTTCATCCGCGACGTGGGCGAAGACCTGCGGCGCGGACGCATCTACCTGCCGACGGAGGAGCTGTCCGCATTCGGCGTGGACGGCGACCTGCTGCGCCACTGCCAGTCCACCGGGGCCACGGACCCCCGTGTCGGGCGGGCCCTCGCCCATGTCGTCGCACTGAACCGGTCCGGCTACCGCGATGCCCGGCCGGGACTGGCGATGCTCGAGCCGAGGGCGCGGCCCGCGATCACCGCAGCGTTCGACCTGTACTCCGCGATCCTCGACGAGATCGAGGCGAGCGGTTACCGGGTGCTCGACCGGCGGGCGGTGGTGCCGAGGCGGCGGCGGCTGACGCTGGTCGCGCCGCGACTGCTCGAGTCCGCGGTCGCGGCGGCCCGTAGCTGAGCGGCTACTCCTGCTCGAGCGCCTGCGTGCGGGCACTCAGCGACCGCCCAAGGCCGGCGACCTCGGCGTCCATCTGGGGCACCAGCACCGGCGCGAGCCTGCGGATGTCGCGTTCGGCGATCGGGGTCTGCACCAGCGGGCGCAGCCAGCGCAACGCGCCGACCCAGCCCGGCACGTTGATCCGGCTCGATCGCTTCTCGATCCCCGCCACGAAGCGGCTGCCACACGCCTGCACCGACGTCGTCTTCCCGAGCGGGCCGGGCAGCGCGGCGAGCATCTTGGTGAACGCGGGCAGGTCGGCCTTGGCGTCCTGGACCAGCGGGGTGTCGATCCAGGCCATGTGGGCGGAGCCGACGTCGACCCCCAGGTGGGCGACCTCGAGCCGCAGGGTGTTGGCGAAGTACTCGGCCCCCGCCTTGGACGCGTGATACGCAGCCAGCCCGGGTGAGGCGGTGTACGCCGCGAGCGACGAGACGACCAGGACGTATCCCCTGCGCTCGATGATCGAGGGCAGGGCGGCGCGCACCGTGTGGAAGACGCCGACGAGGTTCACGTCGACGACGCGCCTGAAGGTCGCCGGATCGACCGCCAGGACGGATCCATAGCTCGCGATGCCCGCGTTCGCCATCACGACGTCGATGCCACCGAACTTCTCGACCCCTTGCGCGACAGCCGATTCCATCGACGGGAGGTCGCACACGTCCGCGACGACGGTCAGCGCGCGATCGGGACCACCGAGTTCCTCGGCCAGCGCGCGCAGCGGCTCCGCGTCCAGGTCGATCAGCACGAGCCTCGCACCCTTGGCGTGCAGCCGACGGGCGACCTCCGCTCCGACACCACGCGCGCCGCCGGTGATGAGGACAACCTTGCCGTTCATGGATGTCATGGCGGAAAGCGTAGTCCCGGGAGCCCCGGCGGCGGGCTCATCGAATCGACGCGCCTAGAAGGCCATCGCCTGGGCGCGGCGAACCACCTCGCGGGCGAGGTCGGTGTGCAGCGCGTCCGCCGGGGCGCCCGGCAGGGTCTCGTCCTCGGTGAACAGCCAGCGCAGGATCTCCTCCTCGCTGTAACCGCCGTCGCGCAGGACCACGAGCAGACCGGACAGCAGCCGGACCACCTCGCCGTCCGCGGTGAAGAAGGTTGCGGGCACGCCGATGACGCCGTCGCGGCGCACGGCGACCAGCTCGCCGTCGCGGAGCATCTGGTGCACCCGGGTGACGACGATTCCGAGCAGTTTGGCCACATCCGCGAGCTGCAGCAGCTCTACCGAGGGATCGAGGACGTCGTCGCTATAAGGGATTGCACTCACATGGGTAACGGTATCGGGTCGGTGCGCGGTACCTCATGGGCGGTCCGCGCGATCGCGACCGCCGCGCCGTCGGCACCGGGCGGGCGGCCCGCTGGCTACCATCGATGCGGACATTGTCGAAACTGCTGCGGTGGATCACCGAGTAGAAGAGAAACGGGGTAAGCGCGGGTGGGGCCAGGAGATCAGGCGCTGATCGGCACACTGCTCGACCGCCGCTATCGGGTGGACTCCCCGATCGCGCGCGGCGGGATGTCGATGGTCTACCGCGGCCTCGACATGCGGCTCGACCGGCCGGTCGCGATCAAGGTCATGGACCCGAAGTTCGCACAGGACCCCCAGTTCGTCGCCCGCTTCGAGTTCGAGGCCCGCGCGGTGGCCCGGTTGACCCATCCCGGGCTGGTCGCCGTGTACGACCAGGGCGTCGACGGCGAACACGCGTTCCTGGTGATGGAGCTGGTCGCGGGCGGGACGCTGCGCGAGCTGCTGCGCGAGCGCGGCCCGATGCCGCCGCATGCCGCGGCCGCGGTCACCGGACCGGTGCTCGACGCGCTCGCGGTCGCGCACCGCGCCGGCCTGGTGCACCGCGACATCAAGCCGGAGAACGTGCTGATCTCCGACTCGGGCGAGGTCAAGATCGCCGACTTCGGTCTGGTTCGCGCGGTCGCCGGATCCAACGCCACCTCCAGCAGCGTGATCCTCGGTACCGCCGCCTACCTCTCCCCCGAGCAGGTCACCACCGGCAACGCCGACGCCCGCAGCGACGTGTACGCGACCGGCGTGTTGCTGTTCGAAATGCTCACCGGCCGAACGCCGTTCACCGGCGACACCTCGCTCTCGATCGCCTATCAGCGGATCAACGCCGACGTACCCAGCCCGGGTTCCCAGATCCAGGGGGTGCCGCCGGAGTTCGACCAGCTGGTGCTCGAGGCCACCGCCCGTGACCCCGAGGAACGATTCACGAACGCGGGCGAGATGTCGGCGGCGCTGCGTTCGGTGAGCCGGCAACTGCAGTTGCCCGCCTACCGGGTACCCGCCCCGAGACGATCCGCGCAGCACCTCAGCGCGGCCATGCAGGTCGCGGGCGCGCTGCCACCGCCCGCGGCGACCACGGCCGGACCGAACGACGCGACGACGGCACTGGCGTCGGCCGCCCCGACCGCGGTGCACCCCGGCATCCAGCACGCAGGCCCGCAGCCGACCAAGGTGGTCACCGACCTGACCGCGCGCCAGCCGGAGTTCCCGCAGTCGGAGGTGGACCCCGGCGCGACACGGCAGCACCGTCGCGACCCGGCCCAGTACGAGTTCCCCGATTTCGCGGCCGAGCGTCAGCGCTCGCGCCGCACGATCATGGTGTGGCTGCTGGTGATCCTGCTGCTCGGGGTCGCGGTCGGATTCGGCGGGTGGTGGATGGGGTCCGGCCGGTACGCGGCGGTGCCCGCCATCGACGGCCTTGACCGCGCCTCGGCGACGTCGACGATCGAGGCCGCCGGGCTGAGCGCCGAGATCCGCGGCGAGTACTCGAACAGCGCCCCGGTCGACACCCTGCTCGGCACCGATCCCGCCGCCGGGTCCCGGGTGCCGAAGGAGTCGGTGGTGGCCCTGCTGGTGTCGCTCGGCAGGCCCGCGGTCCCCGAGCTGCCCGCGGGCGGCGACCCGGATCAGGTGGACCGGGTGCTGCGCGAGCGCACCTTCGTGCCCGTCGAGGGCGGTGAGGCCTTCAGCACCAAGGTGCCCAATGGCGGTGTGGCGGCGCTGAAGCCGGGTCCGGGCACGGTGCTCGACGTCGGGTCACAGGTCCAGATGATCCGGAGCAAGGGTTCGCCGCCGGTCCGGATGCCGGACGTGCGCGGCAAATCCGCCGATGAGGCCAGGGCCGCCCTTGACGCCGTCGGGATCACCGTCGGCGAGACCCGCGAAGAGTTCGACAGCGGCGTCGACGGCGGCGATGTGATCGGTACCGACCCGTCGACCGGCACGCAGGTCGGAGCGGGATCGAGCGTCACGCTGATCGTCTCGACCGCGGTCCGGCTGCCCTCGATGCTCGGGCGCACGGTGGGCTCGGCCCGCGATGAGCTGACCGGCCTCGGCCTGGTGCCACAGATCAGGCAGGTCACCGACTCCGACCGGTCGCTGGTCCTCACCCAGAGCCCCGGACCCGGAACACGGGTCGAGGCGGGCACCACGGTGTCGCTGGTCGCGGTGCCCTGACCCGGCCGCTCACCGACCGGGCGCCCCCACGAGTTCCTCGAGGTAGCGGGCGACGCCGTCCTCGTCGTTGCCGGCCAGGACGCGGTCGGCCAGCGCCCTCACCTCCGGCAGCGCGTTCGACGGGCACAGGGCGGTCCCCGCCCACGCCAGCATCGGGACGTCGTTGATCCCGTCGCCCGCGACGGCGACCTCGTGCGCCTCGATCCCACCTGCCGAGCACAGCTCCGCGAGGGCACTGGCCTTCGACACCCCCGACGGGGCCATCTCGAGGTAGGGCGCGCCCGAATGGGTCAGTTCGACGCCGTCGACCCCTGCCGCCACAGCGGCGCGGTACAACTCCGCGCTGGACACCTCGGGGTGCCGCACCACGATCTTCACCATCGGCTCGTCCAGCGCGGGCAATAGCTCCGAGAGTGCCATCTCGTGCGGGTGCCGGTGATGATCGGCGAATTCGCACAGCGCGGCGTACTCGGGTTCGGCGACGAAACTCGTCGGTCCGACATTCGCGAACACCACCCCCGGCATGAGCGACCGCACCCGAACCATCGCCGTCGTCGCCGCATCCGTCGTGATCGACGTCGTCGCGGTGACGAGGGCACTGCCGTCCGCGAGGTCGAGAACGACCGCGCCGTTGGCACAGATCGCCCTGCCGCGAAAGCCGCAGTCGAGCGCGAGTTCGTGGACGGAATGGCGGGCTCGCGCGGTCGCCCACACGATCTCGATCCCGGACTCCCCCGCCGCCGCCATCGCCGCGGCCGTCCGGCGTGAGATCGTGCGGTCCGACCGCAGCAGGGTGCCGTCGAGATCGGTGGCGACGAGTCGAATACGAGTCACTTCCGCCATGATGCCAGCCGCAGCCCGCGCGCGGCAGGCCCGCCCATCGGGCCTGCCGCGCCCAGCTCAGTCCTGCGGGCGGAAGACCGCGAACGCGCCGCCCTGTGGGTCCGTCAGGACCGCGAACCGGCCGGTCTCGGGGATGTCGGTGCCCGGCACGTGCACGGCGCCGCCGAGACCCGTCGCCCTCTCGACCGCGGCGTCGACATCGTCCACGCCGAAGTACAGCGCCCAGTGCGGCGGAATGCCCTCCGGGAAGTCCTCACCCATCGCCATCATGCCGCCGAAGTCGGTGCCGCCGAGGCCCCACTGGGTGTAACCGTCACCCGCGGTGACCGTCCAGCCGAACACGGTGCGGTAGAACTCGATCGCCCCCGCGGTGTCCCGGGTACGCAGCTCGATCCAGCACAGCGCCCCGGTCTCGTTCAGCCTGGCCGCGCCCTGGAACTTGCGGCCCTGCCAGATCGAGATGACCGCACCCGCCGGGTCGGCGAGCACCGCGAAACGGCCCAGATCGAACACATCCATCGGCTCGGCGATCACCGAACCTCCTGCCTCCGTGGCCGCTCGCGCGGTCGCATCCACGTCGGCCACCGCGATCGAGGCCGTCCACGCGACGGGCTGGCCCTCCTGATAGAGCGGGCTGGCAGCGGCCACCGGGTCCTGATCGAGCAGCATCATCGTGTAGCCGCCCGCTTCCGGGTTCGGATCCGTCTCCGGCTTCCAGCCGAGCAGGCCGCCATAGAACTGTCCGGCCGCCGCGACATCGGTCGTGCCGAGTTCGGCCCAACACGGGGTCCCCAGCGTCGGTTCGGTGATCTTCATGATGTGTCCCTCACTGCGATGGTTGGGTACTCGATTCGATCGCACCAACCGTATCGCCGGCCACCGACACCGTCGCCAGACGCGGAGCGGCCCGCACCCGGGCAGGGTACGGGCCGCTCTGCGGAATCCGACGGCTCAGCCGCGAAGCATCTCCGCCACGAGGAAGGCCAGTTCGAGGGACTGCTGGGTGTTGAGTCGCGGGTCGCACGCGGTCTCGTAGCGGCCCGACAGGTCCAGGTCGGAAATGTCCTGCGCGCCGCCGAGGCACTCGGTGACGTTCTCGCCGGTCAGTTCGACGTGGATGCCGCCCGGGTGGGTGCCCAGTCCGTTGTGCACCTCGAAGAAGCCCTGCACCTCGTCGACGATCCGGTCGAAGTGGCGGGTCTTGTAGCCGGTGGACGCCTCATGGGTGTTGCCGTGCATCGGGTCGCACTGCCAGATCACCTGGTGACCGGTGGCCTGCACCTTCTCGATGATCGCGGGCAGCAGGTCGCGCACCTTGCCGTTGCCCATCCGCGAGATCAGGGTGAGCCGGCCGGGCTTGTTGGTCGGGTCGAGCCGCTCGACGTACTCGACCGCCATCTCGGGGGTCGTACTCGGGCCGATCTTGAGACCGATCGGGTTCGCGAGCATCTCGGCGAACGCGATGTGCGCACCGTCGAGCTGCCGGGTCCGGTCGCCGATCCACAGGAAGTGCGCCGACAGGTCGTACAGCTTCGGGTGGTCGTCGTCGTTGTCGAGCCGCAGCATCGCCCGCTCGTAGTCGAGGACGAGCGCCTCGTGGCTGGCGAAGATCTGCGCCTGGTGCAGGCTCGGATCCGTGACCCGGCATGCGTTCATGAACTGCAGGCCTCGGTCGATCTCGGCGGCGAGCGCCTCGTACCGGGCGCCGGCGGGCGACGACGCGACGAACTCCCGGTTCCAGTCGTGCACCTTGTGCAGGTCCGCCATGCCGGCACCGGTGAGCGCGCGGACGAGGTTCATCGCCGCGCTCGCGTTCGCGTACGCGCGGACCAGGCGGGACGGGTCGTGGACCCGCACCGATTCCTCGGCGACGAGCGAGTTCACCATGTCGCCCCGGTAGGACTGCAGCCCGAGCGAGTCGATGTTCGACGAACGCGGCTTGGCGTACTGGCCCGCGATCCGCGCGACCTTGACGACCGGAAGGCTCGCCCCGTAGGTGAGCACGACGGCCATCTGCAGCAGGGTGCGGATGTTGCCCTTGATGTGCGGCTCGGTGTTGTCCGCGAACGTCTCCGCGCAGTCACCGCCCTGGAGCAGGAACGCCTCGCCGCGGGCGACCTCGGCGAGGTTGTTCTGCAGCGCCTCCACCTCGCTCGCGACCGTGATCGGCGGCACGCTCTCGAGCACGGTACGCATCGCGGCGGCCCGGTCCTCGGGCCAGTTCGGCTGCTGGGCGGCGGGCTTGCTCAGCGCCTCATCGAGCTTCTGGCGCATCGCAGCGGGCAGCGGCGGGAGTTCGGGCAAGCGGTCGATCGGAACGTCGACAGTCCAGTTCACCAGTACAGGATATTCGCTCTGTCGAACGCGACACGCAAAGGGGCCGATAAGTCAGCGAATCGCGAGTGCCGCGCGGATCGCCTCGTACTTGACCAGGTTGTGCCTGGCGTCGGCCAGCGCGTCGTGCGCGTCGGCCGGAGCGGACGGCAACGCGGGCGACCCGCTGTCCTCCCAGTACTGGCGCAACTCACGGGTGAACCGCGGCAGCGAGCGCGGCAGCGCGGTCATGTCCCCCCACAACTGGCAGAGCGCGACGTGGTCGTATGCCGCGATCCAGGCCCACAGCTCCGGCGTGACCCCGGGGCGCGGAACGAGGAACTTGAGAAGGTCGTCGCGGATCTGCGCGCGCGAGCGCCACAACGGCGAGGACGGCTGCGGGAGCTTCGGCAGGACGTTGGCTCGCACCCACTTCCCCGCCTTCGTGGGGTCGAACTCGGTGGAGACGGCATAGAACTCTCTACCGTCCTCGGCGGCCACGCCGATCGAAACCAGGTCGATTGTGCGACCATCCTCGATGAACTCGCAGTCGTAGAAGTAGCGCACCCGGGCAGACTATGCCGCCCGGCACTTCCCCACGACCACCGCCCCCGACCCGAAGGACAATTGGTGCCTGGCCAGGATCAGACCGCTCCCAGCGACCACGTGAGCACCGACACACCAGAAGCCGACACAACGGCGGCACCAGCGGCGGACGACGCCGATCGAGGGCCGGTCGGCCGGGGCGCGGGTATCCGGCGCATCGTCGCCGCCCCCGCGGCCCGCGTGTGCATCCTGATCGCCGCTGCCATCGGCGTGATCTACAACCTCGTCGGGTTCCCCGGCCTGCGGCAGATCGGCAGCTACTACCGGATCGACCTCGACGTGTACCGCATCGGCGGCACCGCGCTGGCGAACGGCGTCGCGCTCTACGGTCCGATGCCGCCGACCGCACTCGGCAAGTCGCTGCCGTTCACCTATCCCCCGCTCGCCGCGATCGTGTTCAGTCCGATGTCCGCGATCAGCCTCGGCGAGGCCAGCATCGCCCTGACAGTGCTCTCCCTGCTGCTGCTCTTCGCGACCGTGGTCGTGACCCTCACCTCCATCGGCGTCCTGCCGGAACGCACCATGCTGTGGATCGCCGGGGCGGCGTTCGCCGGGGCGCTGCTGCTCGAGCCGGTGTACTCCACCCTCAACTACGGCCAGATCAACATCGTGCTGATGGCCCTGGTCGCCGCCGACTGCCTGCTCAAGAAGACGCCGTGGCCGCGCGGCGCGCTGGTCGGTCTCGTCGCTGCGGTCAAACTCACGCCCGCGGTGTTCGTGCTCTACTTCCTGCTGCGCAAGGACTTCCGGGCCGCGGTGGTCACCGCCGTGAGTTTCGTCGCAGGCAGCGCAATCGGCTTCGCGGTCTCGTTCACCGATTCCAAGCAGTATTGGACCGACACCCTCATCGACTCCAACCGGATCGGCAGGCCCGCCTATGCGGCCAACCAGTCGATCACCGGCATGCTGGCTCGGCTCGGCCTCGACCCCTCGCTGCGCACCCCGCTGTGGATCCTGGCGAGCGCGGCGGTTCTGGTCGTCACCGTGCTGGCCGCGCGCAAGGCGCTGGCCGCGGACATGCCCGCGCTCGCGCTCACCGTGACGGCGCTGTTCGGCCTCCTGGTCTCGCCGGTGTCGTGGTCACACCACTGGGTGTGGGTGGTCCCGACGCTGCTGATCCTGGGACACCTGGCATACACGCGCCGCAGCCTCGGCTGGGCGCTCTGGGTCGCGACCGGAACGGCGCTGTTCGTGGTGGCCCCGCACTGGCGACTGTCCCCCGGACGGTCCAGCGGCCTCGGCTGGCCGCTGTGGGATCAGTTCCTGGCGTCGTCGTACGTGTGGTGGGGCCTGGCGACGCTGGTGCTGGTCGCCGCGGCCGGCGTCACGGGGAGGCCGAAACGGATCGCCGCGGACGAGCTGTCGCGGGTGCCTGCCCCGGTCGCGTAGCCCGCTCGTCTGGAAGATTGGGAGAGGCCATGGCCGACGATGATCGCCACGACGGGGATTCGGACGTCGACTGGTTCTGGAACGTCATAGAGGAGGCCTCACGGAGCCGTGATCACCTTCGCGAAATTCTCGGACGACTGCCGAAGGGCGCCGTCCACAAGTTTCAAGACCTGTTCTTGGACTTCGCCGCCGAGCTACAGGACGAGCCATATCGGTCGGATCTCGGGCCCGACGAGTCTGAAGACGGCCTCGAAGACGCGGCGCACTGGGTCGTCAGCCAGGGGCGCGTGACATACGAAGCGGTCCTCGCAGGGCGTAGCCGGATGCCGGCACACGTCGACGTCGGTGATCCAGCCAACCTCGGCGGGCTCGCCTACGAGGTCTACTTTCACCGGTTCGGGGAGCCGCTGGACCTGATCTAGCTCGCCCGGGTGTCCGGGATCCGGTCGGCGGCGGGCGCGGGTGCGGGCGCCGCCGTCTCGGCGGGCTTGTTCTTGAGCGTGGCCGCGTAGATGTCGACGTACTCCTGACCGGAGAGCGCCATCAGCTTGTACATGACCTCGTCGGTGACCGCGCGCTCGACGAAGCGGTTCCCACCCATGCCGTTGAAGCGCGAGAAGTCGATCGGCTCGCCGACCTTGATCACGATCTTCGCGAAACGTGGAAAGCGCGAGCCGATCGGGTTGAGCTTGTCGGTACCGATCATCGCGACCGGGATGACCGGGACGCCGGACTGCAGCGCCATCCGCGCCATGCCGGTCTTGCCCTTGTACAACCGGCCGTCCGGGGAACGGGTGCCCTCGGGGTAGATCCCAAGCAGCTTGCCGTCGCCGAGCACCTTCATGCCCGCATTGAGCGCGTCCTGCGCAGCATCGGCGCCGGTCCGGTCGATCGGCACCTGGCCGACCGCGGAGAAGAACCACCGCTGGAATCGGCCCTTGAGTCCGGTGCCGGTGAAGTACTCGCTCTTGGCCAGGAAAGTGATCCGGCGCGGCGAGCGCAGTGGCAGGTAGAACGAGTCCATCACGGCCTGGTGATTGCTGGCGAGAATCGCCGGACCATCACTCGGAATGTGTTCGGCGCCTTCGATAGTCGGGCGCCCGAGCACCAGCAGGATCGGTCCGAGAAAAATGTATTTGACCAGCCAGTACCACATGGCACCCTTCCCGAAGTCATCCGTGCTCACGCTATGTTTCTCGTGTGATGACTGTACTCACGGCCGGTGCATGTGGTCCACCGGAGGGGCACCCCGGCCACCGGTGCCCGCGCGAGCCGGTCAGGATTCCAGTTCCGTGCGAGCGAGTTCGGCCGCACCGATCATCCCCGCCGCCTCGCCGAGCTGGGTCGGCCTGATCCGGGCCAGTGGACGATGTCCGGACCCGGTGATGAGGGTGGCGTAGTGCTCACGCGCGTCGTCGAGGAAGAGCGGCGCCGAACTGGCGACGCCACCGGCGATCACCACGAGGTCGGGGTCGTAGACATCGCTCACCATCGCGAGCCCGACGCCCAACCAGCGCGCGAACTCCGCCATCGTCGCCATCGCGACCTTGTCGCCGTCCTGTGCCGCGCCCGCCACCCGGCGACCGGTCAGGCCCCCCGGGTTCCCCGCCACCTCGCGCGCCAGGACCGTCGACTCGGCCGGATTGGCGGCCAGCAACTCGATCGCGGTGTCGACGAGGGCGGTGCCGCTGCAATACCGCTCCCAACAGCCGCGCTTGCCGCAGGCGCAGGGGCGGCCGCCGGACATCACCTGTACGTGCCCGAGCTCGGGTGCCACCCCGTGGCTACCCCGGTAGAGCTCGCCGCCGATCAGCAGTCCCGCACCGATCCCGGTCCCGATCGACATCATCAACACGTTCTGCCCGCCTGCCGCGGCGCCGAACCGGTACTCCGCCCAGGCAGCCGCATTGGCGTCGTGCTCGAGGATCACCGGCATGCCGAGGCGATCGCTGAGGTCGCGCGCGACCGGTGCGTCCACCCACGGCAGGTGCGGCGCGAAGCGCACCGTGGACCGGTCCGGGGTGATGAAGCCCGCCACCGCGAGGCCGACGCCGACGATCTCGTGCCGCCCGCAGAGCTCCCGGACCGCGCGGTCGAGCCCGTCCTCCAGCGCCTGCGCAGACCGCGGAGTCGGCGCGAACGTCGAGTCGAGCACCTGACCGTCGGCATCGACGACCGCCGCCCTGATGCTGGTTCCGCCGACGTCGATACCGATCGTGAGTGCGGTCCGACCGCCGGTGCGCGTGCCCATGGTCAACGATTGTGCTCGACCTGAACCGAGATCGGGACGAACTTCGGGCGAGCACCCTGCGCCTGCGCGCCAGGAGCGGCCGTCGATCCGTCGGGCCCACCGTCGGGGTCGGGATGCGCCCCGTGCTCGTCCAGGATCTGCCGGAGCAGTGCGAGCAGCACCGCCGCCTGCGAACCGAGCAGCGTGATCAGGTCGTGCTGCTCGCCTCGGGCCAGCGCCGCAAGCGCACACACCGGGCACCAACTGCACCCGTATGGCCCCGGCTCGCCGCCGTCGGGGTTCGCGGCGGCAGCGGCGGCCTCGGACGCCTTCTGCAGCAGCGGTTCCAGCCGATCGAACGCCGCATGTGTGAGCGCCCGCAGCTCGGCGACCAGGTCCGCGTGATCGTCGCTCACAGCGGCCAGACCTGCGGATCGGGGCGGAACCGGACGACGAGATCGCCGTCCTCGAACTGGGCGCCGACCGTGGTGCAGCGCCGGAGCACGGACGCCAGCCTGACCCTGCGCCGGACCCCTGCCGCGCCGACCACCAGGTCGTCCTCGACCCTGCCGAGGGTCAGCGTGGACGGGTCTACCAGGGGCATGCGCAGTCGCAGCGCGTACACCGATTCCACCCCCGACCCTGACTCCAGTTCCACCCTCGCCCCCGCCGAATCGTCGTCCGCGGCGGTCAGCGGATCGACCCCGGCCGGATACAGCGCATCGGCGAGCGCGGCGAGAGAGTCAAACCCTACCGGCTCGAGGGCGTTCTCGTCGGCCGTGCGGACCGGCAGCCCGCCGAGCGAGCCCGCCAGCGAATCCAGCTGCACACGCTCACGCTCCGCTCGCTCCGCATACCAGCGCAGAGCCGGATGGTCCACGCCCTTGGCCGGGACCGGATCATGTTGCGGCAGAATCCTGTTCACGATCAAGCCGTCGACTCGCACGCCGAGCACGGACATCGCCGCCGCGGTTCGCCGCGCCTCGGCCACGCCGACCGCATCCGCGGTGAGCACCATTCGCGCACAGGTGTTCTGCCGGTCGGTGAGCATCGCCCGGACCGGCAGCGTGAAGTCACTGAGACGGTCGACCAGCAGCGCGGCAATCGCCTGCCAGCGCTGCGCTCCCGGCACCGTGGCCCTGAGGTATCGGGGCCAGATCCGCTCGAGATAGTCGTGCACCATGTCCGGAACCGTCAGCAGGCGCAGCAGTTCCCCGGTCGGCGGGCAGTCGACCAGCACGGCGTCCCAGTCCCCTCCCTGCGCGAGCCGGGCCACCTCGGCCAGCCCGAGCAACTCCTCGGCACCGGGCAGTCCGGTCAGTTCCTGCGGGTCGGGCAGCGACAGCGCAGAACCGTGCTCGTGATCGGTGCCGCTGGGGATCAGGGCCGACAGCGCGACCAGTCGATCCTCGAGCAGGGTCAGGGTGTCGAGCTCGAGCGCGTCGAAGCCGTCGGCCACGGCGAGGACACCGGTACCCGCCGCTGCGGCCGCGCCCTCCAGCGCGAGCACCTCGGTCAGCGAGTGCGCGCGATCGAGCGAGATGAGCAGGACGCGGTCTCCGGTGCGCGCCAGCGCAATCGCGGTCGCGGCCGCCAGTGTCGTCTTCCCGACGCCACCCTTTCCTATGAAGAACCGGACCTGGGTGTTCGCATCGGAGCCGCGCCCGGTCAGCCTTCGACCCTCTTCTTCAATTCCTTGAGGGCGGTGTCGGTGATCGCCTTCTCGGCCTTGCGTTTGAACAGCCCGATCATCGGGATGTTCAGGTCGACGGTCAGCTCGTAGGTGACCGTGGTGGTCCCGTCCGGCTGGTCCTCGAGGGTGTACGAGCCGTCCTGCGACTTCTGGATCTCGGCGGAGGCCAGCGACCAGCGCACGGACTTTCCGTCCGGCGCCCAGTCGAAGTCGAGTTCGTAGGTGTCCTTGACCATCCCGGCATCCAGCACGAACCGGACCCGCCGCGCGCGACCGTTCGCCCCGCGGGCGAGCACCTCGACTGACTTCGCCGCAGCCACCCACTCGGGGTACGCGTCGTAATCGGCGATCACGTCCATCACCCGACCCGACGGAGCGGCGATGCTGATCGACCTCTTGGTCTTGTCGGCCATACGACCAACGCTTCCTTTCACTCCAGGACAGCCACGAAGGCACTCGAACCCATCACACAGGAAACAGATGTGCGCGCACAACGACCGGCCGCACCGCGCGACACCGTCGGCGGGCGATCACCTGGGGGTCGGCGACTCTCCGGCAGGCCGACCGGCCTCGAGCTCGCGCTTGGTGCCGAAGGCCATCACCTTGCCCGCCACGCGGCGCGCCCGGGTGAGGGCCCCGAGATCGAGCTCGGCCAGTTCCGCTGGACCGGCGCCGGTCGGCTCGGCGTGCAGGAAGTAGTGCACGATCGTGCCGTCGAGCTCCGGCTCCAGCCAGACCTCCATGGTTCCGGTCAGCGCGCCCGTGACCGTCCAGCGAATCCCCTTCTCGCCTCGGTCCTCCCGCACGCTGATCTGGAGATCCGGCCACCAGCGGCGCCATTTCGACACCACGCCGATCGACTCCGCGACCGATGCCGGCGGCGCCGCGATGAAGGTCTGGTCCGAGACCTGAATGCTGCTCACCGGATTAGCTTCACACACTCCGCGCGGCGGGTGCGGGCCAGGGCCGATCAGCACGGGTTAAAGTGGAACCGCAGCAAAACCTACTCGTCAGTACACCGCAGTGCCGGAGGTCTTCGTGCGTGAATTCAGCGTTCCGTCAACATTCACCATCCCTGAGGACGCGTCCGCCGTCGACTCGGTGTTCACCCATGCGGCGAACACACCCGACCTGGCCGTCTTCACCCGGCTGACCGGCGGCACGTGGACCGATGTGTCCGCGGCCGAGTTCGCGGACCAGGTCACCGCCCTCGCCAAGGGCCTGATCGCATTCGGCGTGCAGCCAGGCGATCGGGTCGCCCTGATGTCCTCGACCCGGTTCGAGTGGCAGCTGATCGACTTCGCGATCTGGGCCTCGGGCGGCGTCACCGTGCCGGTCTACGAGACCTCCGCGGCCGAGCAGGTGCGGTGGATCCTCGAGGATTCCGCCGCGGTCGCGCTGTTCGTCGAGAACGACGGCCACACGAAGGCACTCGAGCAGGTCGCGGCCGAGTCACCGGCCCTGCGCAAGATGCTGCAGATCGAGGGCACGCCGGGAGCGGTGGCGGAACTGATCGCGCTCGGCGCCGATGTCAGCGACGACGAGGTCCGGTCCCGCGCCGACGCGCTCAAGGCGACCGACCCCGCGACCCTGATCTACACCTCCGGCACCACCGGTCGCCCGAAGGGCTGCCAGCTCACCCACTCCAACCTCATCGCCGAGTCGCGCGGCATCAGCACCTCCGGATTCGGCGAGCTGCTGCGCCCGGGCCGTCGCACCCTGATGTTCCTGCCGCTGGCGCACGTGCTCGCCCGCGCGGTCTCCCTCGCGGCCTTCGACGCGGGCGCCACCGTCGGCCACACCTCCGACATCCCGAACCTGGTCCCGACCTTCGGCACGTTCAAGCCCGACTTCATCCTGTCGGTGCCCCGCGTGTTCGAGAAGGTCTTCAACACCGCCCGCCAGAAGGCGCACGCCGAGGGCAAGGGCAAGATCTTCGACAAGGCCGCCGAGACCGCGGTCGAGTGGAGCGAGGCCAAGGACACCGGCGGTGCCGGCTTCGGCCTCAAGGTCAAGCACGCGGCGTTCGACAAGCTGGTGTACTCCAAGCTGCGTGCCGCGCTCGGCGGTCAGTGCCAGCTCGCCATCTCCGGCGGCGCCCCGCTCGGTGCCCGCCTCGGCCACTTCTTCCGTGGCATCGGCGTGACGATCTTCGAGGGCTACGGCCTGACCGAGACGACCGCGGCGGTGGCGGTGAACACGCCGGGCGGCCAGAAGGTGGGCAGCGTCGGAAGGCCGTTGGCCGGCAACGCGGTTCGCATCGCCGAGGACGGCGAGATCCTGCTCTCCGGGCCGGTGGTCTTCGGTGGCTATTGGCGCAACGAGGCCGCCAGCGCCGAGGCGCTCGAGGACGGCTGGTTCCACACCGGCGACCTCGGCTCGGTCGACTCCGAGGGCTACATCACGATCACCGGGCGCAAGAAGGAGATCATCGTCACCGCGGGCGGCAAGAACGTCGCGCCCGCGCAGCTCGAGGACCAGCTCCGCGCGCACCCGCTGATCAGCCAGGCGCTCGTGGTCGGCGACCAGAAGCCCTTCATCGGCGCCCTGATCACGGTCGACCCCGACGCGTGGACGGGCTGGAAGGCGCGCAACAGCAAGCCTGCCGAGGCCACCGTCGCCGATCTGATCGCCGATGCCGACCTGATCGCGGAGGTCGATGCGGCCATCGCGGAGGCCAACAAGTTGGTCTCGCACGCGGAGTCGATCAAGAAGTACCGGATCCTGCCGGTGGACTTCACCGAGGAGACCGGCGAGCTCACGCCGACGCTCAAGCTCAAGCGGAACGTCATCCACCAGAGCTTCGCGAACGACATCGAGGCCATCTACGCCAAGTAGGCGGCTCCGCCGCCTGTGCGTGGTTGACGAGTGCCAGCACTCGTCAACCACGCACGGGTGCGCAGCACCTAGTGCAGCAGGCCGCTGAGCTTGGCTGCCAGCGCATCCCAGCGCCACTGCTCGGTCACCCACGTGCGGCCGGCTGCGCCCATGGCCGCCGCGCGGTCGCGATCGGCGAGCACCGAGATCACCGAGTCGGCCACCTGCCGGACCGACCGCCCGTCTACGACGTGCCCGGTCTCGTTCTCCCGCACCGTTTCCGGCGCGCCACCGGATCGACCCGCGATGACCGGAACGCCCGAGGCCGAGGCCTCGAGGAACACGATGCCCAGCCCCTCGACGTCGAGGCCCGCTCCCCTGGTCCGGCACGGCATCGCGAACACGTCGGCGATCGTGTGGTGCGCCGCGAGCTCGGCGGACGGCACGGTGCCCGTGAACACCACGTGCTCGGCCATCCCGGTCTCCTTGGCCAGCGCGTGGAGTCGACCCTGGTACGGGCCGCCGCCGACGACGACGAGCACCGCGCCGTCGATGGACTCACGGATCCGCGGCAGCGCCCGGATCAGCACGTCCTGGCCCTTGCGCGGGACCAGCCGCGACAGACACAGCACGGTCGGGCGATCGCCAAGCCCGTATCGCGCCCGCAGCTCCGCCCTTGCCGCCGGGTCGGGTCGGAACACCTCGGTGTCGACACCGGGCGGCAGGTGCTCGAGCGCGGCGTCTGCTCCGAACGCGGACGCGAACCGGCCGCGCGTGTACTTGCTGACGAAGGTGACCGTGTCCGTGGTGTTCCCGATCCGGCGCAGCGCCTGCCGGGCGCCCGGCAGCATCGACCAGCCGACCTCGTGGCCGTGCGTGCTCGCCACCACCCGCTCCGCGCCTGCCCGGCGCAGCCCGGGGGCGAGCAGTGCCAGCGGGGCCGCCGCGCCGAACCACACGCTGTCGCATTCGCGCGACCGCACCAGCTTGGCCGCCCGGCGGGCCACCAGCGGCGTTGGCAGCATCAGCGTCGTGGGGTGGCGGACCACCTCGAACGGCTGACGCGCGTCGAACTTCTTGTGGCTGTCACCCCGCCAGCGCGGGGCGTACACCACCAACTCGTCGGCAGGCAGCGCGTTCGCAAAGGACTGGAGGTAGGACTGGATGCCTCCCGGTCGGGGCGGAAAGTCATTCGTCACCAACAGGGTTCGGCGCATATGTTCACCGTAATTGCCGGACACGGGGGGCCGCTGCGCAGGGTCGGGTCGACCGGCTCTCAGTCGAGGCCCTCGGCGACCCAGCGGCCCCAGTCGGTCACGAACTCGGACGCGGAGAGCCCGACGGCCTCGTGCAGCTTCACATCGAGCTCGTGGCTGTCGACGGGTCCGGTCGCCAGGTCCACGTACAGCTCGCGCAGCGTCGGCTCGTCGAACCGGTCGGCGACAAACGCCGAGACGGACCAGGCCAGCTCGTATGCCGCCTGGGCGCGCTCCCCGCCTGCCATGAAGTCCGCGTCGACGGGCAGCCGCGTCGGGGGCCCGTGCGCGACGACCGCCGCCGCCAGAATCGGCGCGGCCCGACCGACGGGAGCATCGGCATCGCGGTGACCGGCGTAGTCGGCGAACCCCTCCAGCATCCACATCGGCGATCCGTCGGTGGTCGCGGCGCGGGCGGCCACGTGGGTGAGCTCGTGTCGCAGCACCGAATGCCGGGTGTCCTCGTCGAGTCGCTCCGACGCGGCCGGGCTGAACACGACGCGCTGGCCCGTCGCAGAGTCGGACCCGGGCTCGACGACGTCCGAGACCGCGACCGCGGCGATATCGGAGCCGCTGTGGTCCGCTCCGACCTGCTCCATGAACTCCTCCTGAGAGGAACTGACGACCACCAGCGCCCGCTGCGACCAGTCGGGGCCCCACAGTTCGGTCACCGAGGACACCGCGTCCGCGAGGTCCGCCGCGATCGCGTCGATCAGCTCCTCCTGGTCGGAGTGACCGAGCACCACCGACGAGTGCGAACCGGTCTCCACCTCTCGCACGACGACCGGGCCGAAATCCCAAGGGCCCCGCCAGGTATCGCGTCCGTACTCGGGGAGTGACCGGTCGGAAACCAGGGTCCAGTTCTCCCCCCGCCTGGCGACGATCAGTGAGACGGGCTTGCGCGTGGGACCGGCATCGGCGCCCTGGACGGCGTAGCGCAGGTAGGCGGGCACCGCCCACACGTCGGTGGCGTCGAGCTGCTCGGCCAGGTCCGTCGGGACCGGGGTCTCGGGGTCGGATCCGATCTCGTAGCCCCAGTCCGCCAACGGCACCGCGGCGAGATGCTCGCTGCGGCGGATCTCGGAGGCGAGGAACTCGGGCGCAGCGGCGCGGTCGAACAGCGCGGCGAGCGCGTCGGTGTCACCGGCCCTGACGGCGCCCGCCCAGCGGTTCAGGAGGTCCTGAACCCCCGCGCGGCGCGCCTGTTCGTACGGATTGACGGCGGCGGCGCCCTCGGCGCCACGCGGTTCCGATTCCGTCAGCTGCGACCGGGCCGTCAGTGCGCCGACCACGACGACGGCGAGCAGCAACCCCGCGAGCGCAGCCGCCTCCCAATTCCGGATCCGACGCCGTGGCTGCCGCGGCGGGACGTCCGGTACGCCGTTCAGTACCTTCTGGCGCCGTAGAACGGGTACGCGTCCATCGGCGCGACCTTGACCGGAACACCGAAGGTGGACGCGTGCAGGATGTTGCCGTTGCCCGCGTACATGCCGACGTGCGAGATGTCGGGGTAGAACAGCACCAGGTCGCCCGGCTGCAGCTCGGAGCGCGAGACCGGGATCCCGCCCGCGGCCTGGGCCTGGCTCGAACGCGGCAGCGTCTTACCGACCTGCTTGTAGGCCCACACCATCAGGCCGGAGCAGTCGAAGGAATCCGGACCGGTGGCGCCCCAGACATACGGCTTGCCGACCTTCGTCAGGCCTGCCTGCAGCGCGCCGGAGTTCGACCCGGGCACGAGCCCCTTGAGCAGGGTCTGCGGATCGAATCCGGGAGGGAACGGGCTACCGGCGAGGGCGGCCCGCTCCGAACCGCTGAGCGCGCCGAACGCCTGGGTGACCTGCGCGATCTGGGCCTGCAGGTCGCTCTGCTTGTTCTGCAGGTCGTCGCTGATCGACCTGGCCTGCTCGGTGGCGGTGCGCGCCGCGTCGGCGGACTGGCGCGAGGCCTCGGCCGCGGTGGCGGCCTCGTCGGTGGCCTGCTTGAAGTGGCCGACCTGGGCCGCGGTGTCCTCGGAGAGCACGCTGAGCGTGGACATCTGGTCGAGGAGTTGCTGCGGGGAATCCGAGACCATCACCGCGAACAGTCGATTGACGCGAGCGCCCTGGTAGCTGGCCGTCGTGAGCTTGTCGACCGCGGGCTGGAACTGCGCGATCCTGGTCTTCGCCTCGGTCAACAGGTTCTCGTCGGCGGCGTGCCTGGACTCGGCGTCGCGCTGGACGGCGGTCTTGGACTCGAGGTCGATCTGGGCGTTGTGCAACGCCTCGCTGGTCTGCTCGGACGTCCGGGAGAGTTCGGAGAGCTTCTCGAGCGCGGCTGTCGGATTCTCCAGCGCGGGATCCGCGGCTGCGGTGCCCGCGGGGACCACGACTGCTCCGAGGGACAGCAGGCCCGTTGCCAGCACTGCGCTGGTAGATCGCTTCAGTCTCTGTGACGCCACGAAAGCTGGTACTCCGTTCTTCCACTTCCCGTCGGCCGGATTGGCGGACGGGTCGGGCTGGGAAGATCAGCCCTGCCCCACGAACCGAGGTCCGAGCGGGAGATTCACCCCGGCGACTCCGTCCCCGGTACCGGACCTGCGCCTGCGGCGCCCGGATCCTGTGTGGTGGTGACCCCCGATGCCACGCCGGGTGACGCGGCAAGATTTCGGAAGGTCTCAGACAGGTTACGGAATGGCATACGACGATGTCCACCCAAACTGCCGAGACATTTTCCGCTCACCCCGAGGGCCGTGCGACAGGCGCAGACCCGCCGACGAAAACGTGGTGGGCCCGAACCGTCAGAGACGGTTCGGGCCCACCACGAGGGTTCGTGCGCGGCGCTCAGTAGCGGCGGGCGCCGTCCATCGGCATGGACGACAGCGGTGCGCGCTTGACGGGGGTACCGGAGGTCGCGGCGTGGATGACCTCGCCGTTGCCCGCGTAGATGCCCGAGTGCGAGCCACCGTAGAAGGAGACCACGTCGCCCGGCTTGAGGGCGGAGGTGGAGACCGGCGTACCAGCCGAAGCCTGGTCGTAGCTGGTGCGCGGCAGGTTGATGCCCGCCTGCTTGAAGGCCCACTGCACGAGGCCCGAGCAGTCGAAGGAGTCCGGGCCCGAGGCGCCGTACACGTAGGGCGAACCGATCTTGCTCGCGGCGGCCTGAACGGCCTTGTCACCTGCGGAGACCAGCGGCGCGGGGGCCGGCGCGCCGGGCAAGGCCGGGAGGCCGGGGACCTGGATGGTCTGGGCAGGCACACCCGGGATGTCGAAGGTTCCGATGCCAGAGATCGTGACGGGCTCGGCGAGGGCCGGGCCGGCAGAGACTGCGATGGCACCGAAGGTCAGCGCGCTGGCAACGGCAATGCGTCGCACCGAACGCTGGGTAGTGGATGAAGCCACGAGAAGGGGTACTCCGTTTCTTCCGTTCATCCGCCGACCGAGTTAGCTGACGGGTTCGGGCTGGGAAGATCAGCCCTACCCGGCGGCACGCATTCGCGCTCCGACGGGATTCACCCCAGAGAAACTTGGGTTCCCGGCACGATCGCTCTCACGAGTGATCGATTAGGCGGTACCTGGCGATGCCGCACCGGATGGTGTGGCAAGACTCCGCTAGGTCTCAGGAAGATTACGAAAGCGTCGAGCCCCTGTCGACCCAACACGCCCGACCAATCGGCCGATTCGGACATATCGCCCATAAATGGGCGCTAGGCCACTCCCGGGTCACGGACAGATAACGACCGACCGGTCTGCGTGGTATCCGCAGCGCGCACCAACCGAAGCCTCGGCACCAGCCCGACATCGGCGAGCACGTCAAGAGCGACCCGTTCGTCCTGCTCAATACTGATACGGGCCGACCCCGCAGAGTCCACGGCCCGCACCCCCGGCCGGACACCGGGCGGACCGAGCAGCACCGTCACCACACAGTCGCCGCACGCGGTATTGCGAACCTCGCAGTCGTTGCAATCGACAATCACTGTGATCCTCGTCTCTGCCGGTGGCCTCGCGGCGTTTCGCAGGCCTCTGCGACGGAAACTAGCGGCGCGGTCCGACACGGACCGCGCGACGGCCGCGACAGGTGGGCCCTGTCGGTGGCCGCCCCTAGCCTCAGCCGGGTGAGTCCGCAGAGTCCGCCAAACGCCCAGCTGAGCTTCGACGAGCTCGACACCCCACTGCGGGACACCACCTTCGTCGTCGTTGACCTCGAGACCACCGGCAGCGCGCCCGGCGAGGACGCGATCACCGAGATCGGTGCGGTCAAGATCCGTGGCGGCGAGATCATCGGCGAGCTGTCCACCCTCGTCGATCCCGGCCGCTCGATGCCCCCGTACATCGTCGAGCTGACCGGTATCACCTCCGCCATGCTGATCGGGGCGCCGCGAATCGAGCGGGTGCTCCCGAGCTTCCTCGAGTTCGCACGCGGCGCCGTCCTGGTGGCCCACAACGCGCCCTTCGACATCGGCTTCCTCAAGGCCGCCACTGCCCGCTGCGAGCTGCCCTGGCCACCGTTCCAGGTGCTGTGCACCGTCAAGCTGGCCCGCCGGGTGCTCGGTCGGGACGAGGCGCCCTCGGTGAAGCTCTCGGCCCTCGCCGCCCTCTTCGACGTCAGCACCAAGCCCACCCACCGGGCCCTCGACGACGCCAGGGCGACGGTGGAGGTGCTGCACGGGCTCATCGAACGGGTCGGCAACCTGGGCGTACACAGTTACCCGGAACTGGTCGACTACCTCCCCAACGTCTCCGCCGCGCAGCGGGGCAAGCGCGGGCTCGCCGCGCACCTCCCCCGCACCCCGGGCGTCTACCTGTTCCGCGGCCCGTCCGACGAAGTGCTCTACGTCGGCACCGCGGTCAACCTGCAGCGCCGGGTGCGCGGCTACTTCACGGGATCAGAGACCCGCGCACGGATGAAGGAGATGGTGGCGCTGGCCACCAGGGTGGACCACGTCGAGTGCGCGCACGCCCTCGAGGCGTCGGTGCGCGAACTCCGGCTGCTGGGCGCGCACGCCCCTCCCTATAACCGGCGCTCGAAGTTCCCCCGCCGGGC
Organism: Rhodococcus sp. PvR099; assembly: GCF_017833315.1. Lineage (NCBI taxonomy): Bacteria > Bacillati > Actinomycetota > Actinomycetes > Mycobacteriales > Nocardiaceae > Rhodococcus > Rhodococcus sp. PvR099. Next base: position 1,554,288 of record NZ_JAFIBV010000001.1, read on the forward strand.
GTGGTGGATCACCCGGACCGCCGAGCCGTTCCCCCGGCTCGCGATCTCGCGTAGCGCGACCTCCGACGCCCTCGGCCCGTTCGGTTCCCGCACGGACGCGGCGGAGGTCGCCGCGACGATCGCCGACATCTGCCGAATCAGGACGTGCACCAAGAGAATTCGCGATGACCAGCCCCATGGGCCCGACTGTCCGGACAGTGCGGTCGGCGGTTGCCCCGCCGGGGGCACGCCACAGAGCGCGGCCGAGTACAGCCGTGCACCGGACACCGCGCACGCGCTCTTCCGGGGAACCGACGATGCGCCGCTGCACGGGCTCCGTGCCCGGATCGAAGAACTCGCCGCGGCCGAGCTGTTCGAGAGTGCCGCGCGGCTCCGTGACCGCACCACGGCCCTGGCGCTCGCGCTCCGCCGGGCTCAGCGCCTCGCGAGCCTCGCCGCCGTCGACGAACTGGTCGCCGCGCGCCCCTCGCCCTCCGGCGGCTGGGAGCTGGCGGTGATCCGGGCAGGCAGGCTCGCCTCCGCAGGGGTGGCCGAACGCGGCGTGCCTCCGATGCCGGTCGTCGAAGCACTGACCCTGTCGGCCGAGACCGTGATCGAGGAGCCGTCACCGCTGCGGGGCGCGATGGCGGGCGAGGCCGGGCTCATCGCCGGCTGGCTCGAGACGCCGGGGGTCCGGATCGTGCGCGCGAGCCACGGATACGCCGAACCCGCGCGCGGCGGTGGCGGCTGGCTGCAATGGTGCGCGGTGGCGCGGGGAGCCGCCGCGGCGGCAGGCACCGCCTAGGGTGACAGAGGAAAGAACAGAGTCGGACGCCCGTCTATGGACAAGGACCCACACGGCCCTTCCTATAGATAGGACGCCACCGCAGCCAAGGAGCGAGATGATCAACGCCATCGTCCTCATTCACGCCAAAGCGAACCGGATCCCGGAGACCGCGCAAGCGGTGGCCGACATCGCCGGGGTGTCCGAGGTCTATTCGTGCGCGGGCGACGTCGACCTGATCGCCATCGTGAAGGTCCGAGACCACGCCCAGATCGCCGAGGTGGTCACCGGCGCGATCAACAAGGTGGACGGCGTCGAGCAGACGACGACCCACATCGCCTTCCGCTCCTACGCCAGCGCAGACGTCGAGGCCGCCTTCTCCATCGGCGAGTGATCCGGGGCGGGCACCGCCGTTCGGTTCGACCGACGGCGGTTCCCGCACCCGGTGGGCGTCAGTCCGCCAGTTCGGTGGAGACCGCGACCCAGCGGTCGAGCAGCGCAGCCGCGTCGCCACTGTCGATCGCGCGTACGGCCCGCTCGAGGCCCGCACGCAGGGCGCTGTCGAGATCGCCCGAGAGACCGCTGTGGGCGGCGATCGCGCCCGCCGCGTTCAGGACCACCGCGTCGTGCACGGCACCCCGCTCGCCGCCGAGCACCGCCCGCGCGATCACCGCGTTCGCCTCGGCGTCCCCGCCACGCAGGGCCGACAGCGGCACCCGCTCGATCCCCAGCGCCGTCGGGTCGATGCTGTCCTCGCGCACCTGCCCACCGGACACGACATACGCCGTGCTCGTGGTCGACGTGGTGATCTCGTCGAGTCCGTCGTCGCCACGCACCACCAGTGCGCTGCTGCCCCTGCGCGCCAGGACCCCCGCCACCACGGGCTGCAGGTCCGCGAAGGCACAACCGATCAGGCCGGCTCGCGGCCGCGCGGGGTTGGTCAGCGGCCCAAGCACGTTGAACACCGTCGGGATGCCGATCTCCTTGCGCGGACCAGCGGTGAACCGGAACGCGGGATGAAAGGTCGGCGCGAAGCAGAACCCGATCCCCACCTCGCGCACGCACCGCGCGACGGCGTCCGGGCTCAGGTTGATCCGGACTCCGAGCGCCTCGAGCACGTCGGCGCCGCCGCTCTTCGAGGACGCGGCCCGGTTTCCGTGCTTGACCACCCGGATGCCCGCGGCGGCGACCACGACCGAGGCCATCGTGGAGATGTTGACGGTCTGCTGCCGGTCACCGCCGGTGCCGACGACATCCACCGCGTCACCGTCGACATCGATCGTGCGCGCATGCGCGAGCATCGCGTCGGCGATGCCGCTCACCTCGGACGGGGTCGGGCCCTTCATCTTCAGTGCGATGCCGAACGCCGCGATCTGCGCGGAGGTGGCGTTGTCCGACATGATCTCGTCCATCGCCCACGATGCGGTCCCCGGATCGAGATCGCGTCCGTCCGTCAGCGCACCGAGCACCTCTGGCCAACTCCCCATCGCAACCGCCTCTTCCCGTCGCCGTCAGCACAATCGAAGACGAAGCTTAGTCAGTACGGGCAACCGGATTCCGCGGCGGCTGCAGCGCATCCCATCCGAGGACACGACCACCCGCGCGCTGCGCCAACCCCGCCATCCGGGAGCGCTCCTGCGAACAGTGCAGCGCGTCGAGGACCTGCACCCGCTGCAGCACCAACGCCACCAGTTCCTCGGCCCCCGGTTCCGCCCCCGCCGGGTCGACCTCCTGCGGCGCGGGCGCGTCCGGCGCCGCGACGGTGTAGCGGTCCTGACCCGCGAGCTCGACCGCCCCGTGCACCTGATCCGCAGGCACCCACAGGTGGTGCCGCAGGACGGCGTCCGCCTCCTCGATCCACCCAGGCTCCGACCCCGCAGCCCGCTCCAGCGCCCGGCTGCATGCCTCCGCGTCGTCGAAGCTCGACGCCACCACCACAAGATCGGTCCGCGTCGCGTCGAGCGGCACCGCCTTACGCCGCCCGAACCGCTTGCGCCACCACCGCACTCGTTCCATGACGCCAGCCTCGCATGCCCGACTACCTGCACAATCACAGACCACGGCATACTGGTCGTAGGCCGCGACGCGCCAAGAACGGACCCGGGTAGTACTCGCTTACGACGAAGCGTCATACTTCTGTCTGTGACGAGCGCAGTAGGGACCCAAGGATCCGCAATCACCCAGCGCGTGCACTCGCTGAACCGGCCGAACATGGTCAGCGTCGGCACCATTGTCTGGCTGTCCAGCGAGCTGATGTTCTTCGCCGGCCTGTTCGCGATGTACTTTGTCGCGCGCGCGCAGGCGGACGGACACTGGCCGCCGGAGCCCACCGAGCTGAACCTCGGCCTCGCGGTGCCCGTCACCGCGGTGCTGGTGGCTTCTTCCTTCACCTGCCAGATGGGCGTCTTCGCCGCTGAGCGTGGTGACGTCTTCGGGCTGCGCCGCTGGTACACGATCACCCTCATCATGGGCACGATCTTCGTGCTCGGCCAGGCGTACGAGTACTACCACCTGGTTCACGAGGGCACCACGCTCTCGAGCAGCGCGTACGGCTCGGTCTTCTACATGACGACCGGCTTCCACGGCCTGCACGTGATCGGTGGTCTGGTCGCCTTCGTCTTCCTGATCGCGCGTACCAAGGTCAGCAAGTTCACCCCGGCACAGGCAACGGCTGCGATCGTTGTCTCGTACTACTGGCACTTCGTCGACATCGTGTGGATCGGCCTGTTCGCCACCATCTATTTCATCCGTTAAGAAGCTGAACGCAGTTCACAGCCCAAGCCCGTTCAGTCCGTCCCGCGAGACCAAAGGGATACAGATGAGTTCATCCCCCCCTTCAGCAGCCGCCGGTAGCGCGTCTGCCACGAAAGCCCGTCGGCAGCGAAAGTTCCGGCGGCGCGTCACCGGCGCCATGGTCCTGATGATGGGCCTTGTCGGTGCCGGTTTCCTCGCCGCGGCGCTGACGCCGACTCCGCAGGTGGCCACCGCGTCCGACGATTCGGCAGCGCTGATCCGCGAGGGTAAGCAGCTCTACGACACGTCCTGCATCACCTGCCATGGTGCGAACCTGCAGGGTGTCCAGGACCGTGGACCGAGCCTCATCGGCGTCGGCGAGGCCGCCGTCTACTTCCAGGTGTCCTCCGGCCGCATGCCTGCGGTGCGCAACGAGGCCCAGGCCCTTCGCAAGCCGCCGAAGTTCGACACCAAGCAGACCGACGCCCTCGGCGCCTACATCCAGGCCAACGGCGGCGGTCCGACCGTGGTCCGGGACGAGAACGGCGAGATCGCCCAGTCGTCGCTGCGCGGCGACGATGTGGCCCGCGGCAGCGAGCTGTTCCGCCTGAACTGCGCCTCGTGCCACAACTTCACCGGTAAGGGCGGCGCGCTGTCCTCCGGCAAGTTCGCCCCGCCGCTGGAGCCGGCGAGCGAGCAGCAGATCTGGCAGGCGATGGCCACCGGTCCGCAGAACATGCCCAAGTTCTCCGACCGGCAGCTGAGCCCGGACGAGAAGCGGGACATCATCGCCTACGTCAAGTCCGCGACCGAGTCCAAGAACCCCGGCGGCTACGGCCTCGGCGGGTTCGGCACCGGCCCCGAGGGCATGGCCATGTGGGCCATCGGAATCGTTGCGGTTGTTGGCGCAGCACTCTGGATCGGAGCAAAGTCATGAGCGACGCCGGTCACGGCGATACGCCTAAGAAGCACACCGAGGAAGAACTCGCCGCGATGAGTCGCGACGAGCTCGTCGAACTCGGTACCAACCTCGATGGCGTCGACATCGCATTCCGCCGCGAGCGGTGGCCCGTCAAGGACACCAAGGCGGAGAAGCGTGCCGAGCGGAGCGTGGCCATCTGGTTCACGATCGCCGGCATCTCTGCCCTCGCGTTCATCGGGATCTACCTCTTCTGGCCCTGGGAGTACAAGGGCATGGGCGAGGAGGGCTACAACGCGTACAACCTGTACACGCCGCTGATCGGCCTCACCATGGGTCTCGCGATCCTCGGTGTCGGTATCGGCGCGGTGCAGTTCACGAAGAAGTTCATCCCCGAAGAGGTCTCCATCCAGGACCGCCACGACGGCGGCTCGCCGGAGCAGGACCGCAGGACGATCGTCGCGGAGCTGAGCGACACGCTCGACACCTCGACCATCGGTCGTCGCAAGCTGATCACCCGCAGCCTCGGCTTCGGTGCGGGCGCCCTCGGCATCATGGCGATCATGCCCCTCGGCGGTCTGATCAAGAACCCGTGGGCGAAGGGCGACAAGTCCGACCTGTGGACCTCGGGCTGGACCCCGACGTTCCCCGGCGAGACCATCTACCTGCGTCGCTACACTGGTCGCACCGACGACGTCGTCCTTGTCCGCCCGGAGGATCTCGACGCGGGCGCCATGGAGACGGTCTTCCCGTTCCGTGAGTCCGAGCGCGGCAGCGAGCGCGCCCTGGCACACGCCCTCAAGCGCGCCGACAACCCGGTCATGCTCATCCGCCTGCGGACCGAGGATGCCAACAAGGCCGTCAAGCGCAAGGGCCAGGAGAGCTTCAACTTCGGCGACTACTTCGCGTACTCCAAGCTGTGCACGCACCTCGGCTGCCCGACGTCGCTCTACGAGCAGCAGACCAACCGGATCCTGTGCCCGTGCCACCAGTCGCAGTTCGACGCTCTCCAGTACGGAAAGCCGATTTTCGGTCCCGCTGCTCGCGCACTGCCGCAGCTGCCGATTACAGTGAATGAAGAGGGCTTCCTGGTCGCCAACGGCGACTTCGTCGAAGCTCTCGGCCCGGGATTTTGGGAGCGTCCTTCATGACAGTGACAGACAACCAGTCCAAGGTCTCCGCTCACGCCGCCAAGGCGGCCGAGGGCATGGACTCTCGGTACCACCTGGCCGCGGGCATGCGCAGGCAGATCAACAAGGTCTTCCCGACCCATTGGTCCTTCATGCTCGGCGAGATCGCGCTCTACAGCTTCGTGATCCTGCTGATCTCGGGTGTCTACCTGACGCTGTTCTTCGATCCGTCGATGGCGGAGGTCGTCTACGACGGCGCCTACCAGCCGCTGCGCGGCGTCGAGATGTCGCGGGCGTACGCCACGACACTCGACATCTCGTTCGAGGTTCGCGGCGGCCTGTTCGTCCGGCAGATCCACCACTGGGCCGCGCTGATGTTCGCCGCGTCGATCATCGTGCACCTGCTGCGCATCTTCTTCACCGGCGCGTTCCGTCGCCCGCGTGAGGCGAACTGGGTCATCGGCTGCCTGCTGCTGATCCTGGCGATGTTCGAGGGCTTCTTCGGCTACTCGCTCCCCGACGACCTGCTGTCCGGCACCGGCCTCCGCGCCGCCCTGTCCGGCATCACGCTGAGTGTCCCGGTCGTCGGTACCTGGCTGCAGTGGCTGATCTTCGACGGCGACTTCCCCGGTCAGCTGATCATCCCGCGTCTGTACGTGGCACACGTGCTGCTGCTGCCGGGCATCATCCTGGCGCTGATCGGCGCGCACCTGGCGCTGGTCTGGTACCAGAAGCACACGCAGTTCCCCGGCCCCGGCCGCACGGAGCAGAACGTCGTCGGCGTCCGCATCCTCCCCGTCTTCGCGATGAAGGGCGGCGCGTTCTTCGCCTTCACCTTCGGCATCCTCGCGCTGATGGGTGGCCTGCTGCAGATCAACCCGATCTGGAACCTCGGCCCGTACAACCCGTCCCAGGTGTCCGCGGGCGTCCAGCCCGACATCTACATGATGTGGACCGACGGCATGGCGCGTCTGTGGCCGGCGTGGGAGATCTACCTGTGGGGCACCTACACGATCCCGGCGGTGTTCGCGGTCGCGCTCATCATGGGCCTGGTGTTCACGGTGCTGATCGCATACCCGTGGATCGAGAAGAAGTTCACCAAGGACGACGCTCACCACAACCTGCTGCAGCGTCCGCGTGACGTTCCGGTTCGCACCTCGCTCGGCGCGATGGCCCTGATGTTCTACGCCATCCTGACGATCATGTGCATCAACGACATCATCGCGTACAAGTTCGACATCTCGATCAACGCGACGACGTGGATGGGCCGCATCGGCATCATCGTGCTGCCGCCGCTGGCGTACTTCTTCACCTACCGGTTCTGCCTCGGCCTCCAGCGCAGCGACCGCCAGGTGCTCGAGCACGGCATCGAGACGGGCGTGATCAAGCGTCTGCCGCACGGTGAGTACGTCGAGGTCCACCAGCCGCTCGGACCCGTGGACGACCACGGCCACCCGATCCCGCTGGAGTACCAGGGCGCCGCGATCCCGAAGAAGATGAACAAGCTCGGTTCGGCCGGCAAGCCCGGCTCCGGATCGCTGCTCGTCGCGGATCCGGCCGACGAGGCCGCGGCACTGCTCGCGGCCGAGCACAAGAACGAGCACGACCAGATGGCGATCCTCAAGGATTACCAGGACAAGGCCCACGGTCACGGCGCGTACGCCGACGGCCAGAAGCCGCTCACGGACGGCGAGAAGCCGTCCACGGACGGCGGCCACTGACCCGGTTAGAACCAGGCGAAGGCCCCGAACCCATTGGGTTCGGGGCCTTCGTCGTTCCGGTGGCCCGGCGCTCGCACCGCTCCCCTCCCCCAAGGCACGGCCGACGCCGCCGCTCACCCCTCCAGCAGTGGGTTTCCCCTGGCCGCCACGAAATCCTGTGCCGCCTCCGCGAAGGCGCGGATCCGGCTCGTCTGACCCGCCGCCCGCCAGATCAGTCGCCACTCGAGGGCGGTGCCGTCGACCACCGGCACGTACGTCACGTCCGGGCGCGCGTCGTATCGACTGGCGTGGGTGGGCACCGGGAACACCCCCTGCCCGGCCCCGACCAGCGCCAGCATCTCCTGAACCGTCCCGAAGTCGGGTCCGCGTTCGATGACCCTGCCGCTCGGCGTGCTCCGCGGCACCGTGGCCTCGTCGAGATCGTCCGGAATTCCGCGGGGCCGCAACACCTTCGCCCGGGCGAGGTCCTCGATCGTCACCGATTCCAGGCGCGCGAACGGGTGCCGGGCCGAGACCGCGAGTGACGTCTGCTCGCGCAGCAGCACCGGGCTCTGTTCGAGCTCCCGGACGTGCCCGACATCGGCCGCCGCGACCAGGCCGTCGATCTCGTCGCTCAACAGCAGCCCGACCCCGTCGCTGTAGTGACTCTCCCGGATCTGGACCCGACACCCGGGGTGCCGCTCCTGGAAGGTGGTCGCGACCTCGAGTACGAACTGTCCGAGCGCGGTCCCGACGAATCCCACCCGCAGCACACCGTCGAGCCCCCGCCCGGCGGCGATCGCCCTGGCGATGGCCGCCCGGATCTGCTCGTCCGCGGGCCTGAGGTCCTCCTCGAGCCGTCGGCCGATCGGGGTGGGTGTCACCCGGCGGCTGGTCCGCTCGAACAGCGGGGCGCCGACGCGGCGCTCGAGCGCCTTGATGGTCTGACTGACCCGGGCGGTGGAGACGTGCAGTCGCTCCGCCGTGCGGCCGAAGTGCAGCTCCTCGGCCAGGGTCAGGAAGATCTCGATGTCGCGCCGCTCCATGCGGCAACCCCCTTTGTTTAGCCACAGGTTAACGATTCTTGCGCAAACTGCCGTTGTTGGCGACCTTCCCCTGAGCGATCGTAATGGGGACAACAACATTCGAGCGGCAAGGAGATCCCCATGAACGGCCACACACCGAACCCCGCAACCCTCGTCCTCGGCGGCACCGGCAAGACCGGCCGCCGCGTCGCGCAGCGGTTGACCGGTCTCGACCTGCCGGTACGTATCGGCACCCGCTCGGGTGGGGTCCCGTTCGACTGGGAGGACACCGCGACCTGGGAGCCGGCACTGGAGGGCATGACGGCGGCGTACATCTCCTACTACCCGGACCTGGCGGCCCCCGGCGCGGTGGAGGCCATCGCCTCGTTCTCCGAGTTGGCGGTGGACCGCGGTGTGCAGCGCCTGGTGTTGCTGTCGGGCCGGGGCGAGGTCGAGGCGCAGGCCTGCGAGAAGGCACTGACGGATTCGGGCGCGGACACCACGATCCTGCGGGCGAGCTGGTTCGCCCAGAACTTCAGCGAGGGCTACCTGCTCGATCCGATCCTCGCCGGCCAGGTGTACCTGCCGGCCGGGGACATCCCCGAACCGTTCGTCGACGTCGAGGACATCGCGGACGTCGCCCTCGCCGCGCTCACCCAGCACGGGCACACCGGAGAGATCTACGAGCTCACCGGGCCCCGCGCGATCACCTTCGCGGAGGCCGTCGGCACGATCGCCACCGCCGCCGGTCGGACCATCGACTACGTGCAGGTGCCCGCCGAGGACTTCGCCGAGGGACTCGCCGCCGAGCAGGTACCGGCCGACGTCGTCGAGTTGCTGATGTATCTGTTCACCACCGTCCTCGACGGACGGAACGCGGAGCCGGGCGACGGGGTCCGGCGAGCACTGGGCCGCGCGCCGCGCGACTTCGCCGAGTACGCCTCCGCCGCTGCCGCCACCGGCATCTGGAACGTGGGGTGACCGTGATGAACACCAAACTCCTCCAGACGATCACGTTGCTCGGCGCCGGTGTCACCGCCGGACTGATGGCGGGACTGTTCGCCGCGTTCGCCTACGCGGTGATGCCGGGTCTGGGCCGCACCGACGACCAGACCTTCATCTCGGCGATGCAGAAGATCAACGTCGCAATCCTCAACGGCTGGTTCATGATCTGCTTCCTCGGTGGGCTCGTCCTCACCGTCGCGGCGCTGCTCCTGCACCTGCGTTCGGCACGCGGCACGCTCCCCTGGATCATCGCCGCGCTGGTCTTCTATGTCGCGATGCTCGTCATCACCGCCGCCGTCAACGTGCCACTCAACGACGAACTCGCACGGGCGGGCGACGTCATCGCGAACCCCGACGTGGTACGCGAACAGTTCGAATCCCGTTGGGTCACCTGGAACATCGTGCGGGCGGTCGTCAGTACCGCCGCCTTCGCGGCACTCGCCTACGCCCTGGTGGTGCACGGGCGGGAGACGGCACCGCAGGCGCAACCGACCGCCGCGGCTGCGGCCACCGCAGCTGCCGCCCCCGAGGTTCGTCCCACGTGGATGTACCCGGCCGAACAGATCGGCAACGGCAACGGCGGAAACCGGAGCCTGCCCTCCGTCACTGACGGGAGGTAGCGACCCGGATGGCCTCCTCCGGGTCGATGAGATGGGAGTGGTCGTCGTCGCCGACCTCGATCTGCACGACGTCGATGCGGCCGTTGAACCTGGTCTCTCCCAGATACCCGACGCTGACCGGCATCCCGTAGTCGTCGCCGATGTCCGTCGTCTCGTCCGCGGAGAAGATCATCGGCTGCGTCTGCTCCACCCGCCCGGTACCGACGGGGCGGCCATCGTGAAACAGGGTGACATCGCCGCCCTTCGCGAGGCCGCCCCCGTCGTATGCGAACTCGGCGCGGATCTGGTGACTGCCCGCGGGGATGTCCTCGGTCGCCTCGATCGTGAACTCCCTCATGCCGAGCAGGTTGTAGACGAACGCGGTTCGCCCCTTCTTCACGTAGAGCGCCCATCCGCCGAAGCGACCGCCCTGCGCGATGACCACGCCGTTGGTGGCGACGTTCGTCGGCGTCTCGACCGCGGCGGTCACCGAGAAGGATCGGTTCTTGATGTCGATGACGCTGTGCTCGCTGAGCCGCTTCATCCCCGGGAACAGCACCTGCGTGTTGCCCGAGATCAGTTGGGGGCGACCGGCGATGGTCGGGTTGATTCGTTCGAACCGGCGATCGTCGATCGGCAGCACGTTGTACTTCACGGCCTCGATCAGCCACAGGCGCTGCAACTCGGCGAGCTTCTCGGGCATCTCGGCGGCCAGGTCGTGGGCCTGGGTCCAGTCGGTGGTGCCGTCGTAGAGTTCCCACACGTCGTCGTCGAGCGCCGGCAGTACCTCGTTCGGCAGCCATGGGGTGCTGTGCCGGGTGACCGCGCTCCAGCCCTTGTGGTAGATGCCCCGATTGCCTGCCATCTCGAAGTACTGCAGGTCGTGCCGCTCCGGCGCGGAAGCGTCGTCGAAGCTGTACAGCATGCTGGTGCCCTCGATCGGCGCCTGCTGCACTCCGTTGACGAATGTGGGCTCGGGCAGCCCGGCGGCCTCGAGCACGGTGGCCGCGACGTCGATGACGTGGGTGAACTGCGAACGGATCTCGCCCTTGGCGGTGATGCCGTTCGGCCAGTGCACGATCGTCCCGTTGCGGGTACCGCCCCAGTGCGAGGCGACCTGCTTGGTCCACTGGAAGGGTGAGCACATCGCCCAGGCCCAGCCAACCGAATAGTGGTTGTAGGCCTCCACGGTGCCGAGCTTGTCCTTGACCTCCGCCATGAACTCCGGGGTCTCGATCGCGGCGAGGCCGTTGAAGTTCGCCATCTCGTTGAAGGCCCCGTTCAGCGTTCCCTCGGCGGAGGCCCCGTTGTCGCCGACGATGTAGTAGATCAGGGTGTTCTCGAGCGCCCCCATCGCGTCGATCGCGTCGACGACGCGGCCGACGTGGAAGTCGGTGTGCTCGAGGAAGCCCGCATACACCTCCATCTGGCGTTCCAGCACCGGCTTGAGTGCCTCGTCCATGTCGTCCCATGCCGGGATCGCGTCGGGACGGGCGGTCAGTTCGGCGTCATCGGGCACGACCTGGCGCTGTTTCTGCCGATCGAGGATCGATTCACGCTGGGCGTCCCAGCCGCCCGCGAACCGGCCCGCGTACTTGTCGGCCCACTCGGCGGGCACGTGATGCGGGGCGTGAGTGGCGCCGGGGGCGAAGTAGACGAAGAACGGCTTGTCGGGCGCGAGCGCCTTCTGGGTGCGCACCCAGTCGATGGCCCGGTCGGCCAGGTCCTCGGTGAGGTGGTAGCCCTCCTCGGGCGACTTGTCCGGCTCGACAGGGGCGACGCCCTCGTACAGCGCCGGGTAGTACTGGTTGTTCTCGCCGCCGATGAACCCGTAGAAGTGCTCGAACCCGCCACCGCCGGTCGGCCAGGCGTCGAACGGGCCGACGGGCGAGGTCTGCCACGGTGGTACCTCGTGGCACTTGCCGAACTGTGCGGTGGAATAGCCGTTGAGTTTCAAGGTCATCGGCAGTGCGGCCTTGGTGTTGGGGCGGAGCCCGGACGAGCCGGGCGCCGAGGTCGCGGTCTCGGTGATCATGCCCATCCCGACCGAATGGTGGTTACGGCCGCTGAGCAGCGCGGCGCGGGTCGGCGCGCACAGCGCGGTCGTGTGGAACCGGGTGTAGGTGAGTCCGCCGCGCTGCAGGCGTTCGGCGGTCGGCGTGTGCGCCGGTCCCCCGAAGGCGCTGCTGGCACCGTATCCCACGTCGTCGAGCAGGATCACGAGAACGTTCGGTGCGCCCTCCGGCGGAAGCAGCGGCTCGATCGGCGGGAACGCGGTGTCCGGATCCTTCGCGTCGTAGGTCGTCAGACCGATGTGCTGCCGGTCCGGAATCGGAAGAACCCCTCGGTACTCGCCCGCTCGATCCACCATGGCCACTCACATTCCGTCGTCACCCATCGGAACGCCCGCCGGCCCCACGTCGGAACCGCCGACAGCGCCTTGCCGTCCGACCATAGCCCGGGCAACACGGAACCCGACGACGAATCGAATGGGCGGATCGCCGAGCCTAAACGGCGAGGGCGCCGAACCCCGTGTGGGATTCGGCGCCCTCGCCGTGCTCAGGTGTGATGCGGCTCAGTGCTTCTCGGGTCCGACGTGGTACTCGAAGACCAGACCCACGGCGGTGGCCAGGATCAGCGCCACGCCGACCGCGATCAGCCACGGCTGGAAGAAGGCCAGCGCGACCGCGGTGAATGCCGCCGCGAAGGCGAGCAGGACGGGCCAGTAGCTGCCCGGGCTGAAGAAGCCCAGGTCGCCCGCGCCGTCCGAGATCTCGGCGTCGTCGTAGTCCTCGGGGCGGGTGTCGAGTCGCCGTGCCACGAACCGGAAGTACGTGCCCACGATCAGGGTAAGTCCGGCGGACAGCACGATCGCGGTCAGGCCGGCCCACTCGACTCCGGTACGCGATGCGGCGGTGAAGACGCCGTAGACGATCGCGACGAGGATGAAAAACACCGTCAAGATCTCAAAGAGCTTGGCTTCGATCTTCATTTCAGCAAGTCCTTCAGCGGTTGATGGGTCTGGGTGCCGTCGGCACTGCTACTGGTATTCGCCCTCGAGGACGGTGGTGGCCTGCCGGTACGTCCGCTCCGTGTTGAACGGCTGCGTGGACGTGGCGACCGGAGACTCGCCGATCTTCGCGAGCGCCTCGGCGGTGGTCAGCGCCTGCCCACCCTCGTCGAGCGGCTTGCGCAGCTCGATGTACTCGGCGAACTTCTCCGGGCTGACCGCGCGGACCTCGAAGTTCATCATCGCGTGGTACGTGCCGCACATCTCGGCGCAGCGGCCGACGAACGCGCCTTCCTTGGTGATCTCGCTGATCTGGAAGACGTTGTCGGAGTGGTTCTGCTCCGGGTTCGGCATGACGTCGCGCTTGAACAGGAACTCCGGCACCCAGAACGCGTGGATGACGTCCGCGGCGTTGAGCACGAACTCGATGCGCTTGCCAGTGGGCAGCACGAGGATCGGGATCTCCTGGCTGGATCCGACGGTCTCGATCTTGTCGAATCGCAGGTAGGAGATGTCGTTCGCGGACTTGCCCGCGTTCGGCGGCGGAACCTCTTCGCCGCGGAGCACCTGCTCGCCTGCCGGCTCCTCGGCGTACGCCTGCGCTGCGACGTCGACGCCGTCGTACTTGGCACCGCCCTCACGCAGGTCGATGCTGCGGTAACCGAACTTCCAGTTCCACTGGTACGCGGTCACGTCGACCACCACGTTCGGGTCGTCCTTCTTCTCGTGGACGTAGTTCTGCACGACCACGGTGAAGTAGAACAGCACGGCGATGATGACGAACGGCACCGCGGTGTAAAAGAGCTCCAGCGGGACGTTGTACGCCGTCTGCCTGGGGAACTCCGGAGAGTCCTTCTTCTTCCGGTGGAAGATGACCACCCAGAAGGTCAGGCCCCACACAATCACGCCCATGAACAGGGCGGCGATGACCGACCAGGTCCACAGTTCACGCATCCGCTCAGCCTGCGGGGTAATGCCCGACGGCCATCCGAACCGAAGCACCGAATTGTCGATCGAACATCCCGACAGCAGCATGGCAGCAAGGCCCAAAGATGCTGCGAGCCCTGCTCGTCGAAGGATCCGACTCTGCGCCACGTTCACGCCTTCCTGATCGCCGCAATGAATAAGGGCAGCCCCAGCCGGACGCCCGAATACTACGCAGCGTAGACCAAAGCTGGCGCCTCTCCACCGTCGGGTCACAACATCAGTTCCGCGAGTCTGCGGCATACTCGGCAGAGTTATTCGGCAATCCGCTGCATACCAGTGTGGAGCCTTCCCCAAGAGCGAATAGAGGTATTGGACGCCGTGTGCGGACTGCTCGGGCTACTGACCTCCTCCGGCACCACCGAAGACGCGGTTTCGCGCGTCGACTCGGCGATGCACTGCCTGCGGCACCGCGGGCCGGACGAGCACGGAACCTGGAACGACGACGACCTGATCTTCGGCTTCAACCGGCTCTCGATCATCGACATCGAACACTCGCATCAGCCGCTGCGCTGGGGCCCGCCGGAGAACCCGACCCGATACGCGCTGACCTTCAACGGTGAGATCTACAACTACCTCGAACTGCGGGCCGAGCTGGCCCGGGATCACGGTGCCGAGTTCAGCACCGAGGGCGACAGCGAGGCCATCGTCGCGGCGTACCACCACTGGGGAGCCGACGCGGTGCGCCGGTTGCGCGGCATGTTCGCGTTCGCGATCTGGGACACCGAGACCAAGGACCTGTTCCTGGCCAGGGACCCGTTCGGGATCAAGCCGCTGTTCCTGGCGACGGGCACCGGGGGCACCGCCTTCGGCAGCGAGAAGAAGAGCCTGCTGGAGCTGACCGAGCTGATCGGCATCGGCACGGACCTCGATCCCCGCGCCACCGAGCACTACACGGTGCTGCAGTACGTGCCCGAACCGGAGACGCTGCACGCCGACATCCGCCGCCTCGAGTCCGGCTCCTATGCCTGGGTGCGGGCAGGCGAGGCGCCGCGGATCACCCGCTACTTCACCCCGAAGTTCCCGGCCAAGCCGTTCACCCCTGGTTCCGAGCAGGCCCGCTACCAGGAGATCGCCGAGGCCCTCGAGGACTCCGTCGCCAAGCACATGCGGGCGGACGTGACCGTCGGGTCGTTCCTGTCGGGCGGCATCGACTCCACCGCGATCGCGGCCCTGGCCATCCGGCACAACCCGAACCTGATCACCTTCACCACCGGGTTCGAGCGCGAGGGCTACTCCGAGGTCGACGTCGCCGCCGAGTCGGCCGCCGCGATCGGTGCGAAGCACGTGGTCAAGGTCGTCAGCCCGGCCGAGTTCGCGGCCTCGATCCCGGAGATCATCTGGTACCTCGACGACCCGGTCGCCGACCCGGCCCTTGTGCCGTTGTGGTTCGTCGCGAAGGAGGCCCGCAAGCACGTCAAGGTGGTGCTCTCGGGCGAGGGCGCGGACGAGCTGTTCGGCGGCTACACCATCTACCGCGAGCCGCTCTCGCTCAAGCCGTTCGAATACCTGCCCGCCCCGCTGCGCCGGGCCGCGGGCAAGCTCTCCGACCGGATCCCGGAGGGCACCCGCGGCAAGAGCCTGCTGCACCGCGGCTCGATGACGCTGGAGGATCGCTACTACGGCAACGCGCGCAGCTTCAGCGACGCCCAGCTGCGGGCCGTGCTGCGCGACTTCCGACCGGAGTGGACGCACCAGGACGTGACGGCGCCGATCTACGCGCAGTCGCGGGACTGGGACCCGGTGGCCCGGATGCAGCACCTGGACCTGTTCACCTGGATGCGCGGCGACATCCTGGTCAAGGCCGACAAGATGACGATGGCGAACTCGCTCGAGCTGCGGGTGCCCTTCCTCGACACCGAGGTCTTCGAGGTGGCCTCGCGGGTGCCGCTGGAGCAGAAGATCACCACCAGGCGAACGAAGAGAGCCGCATCTGCGCCGCACACCACCAAGTACGCGCTGCGCCAGGCACTGGAGGGCATCGTCCCGCCGCACGTGCTGCACCGCGCCAAGCTCGGGTTCCCCGTTCCGCTGCGGCACTGGCTGCGCGGCACCGAGCTGTTCGACTGGGCACACCAGCAGATCGCGGACTCGCAGACCGACCACATCTTCGACAAGGCGGCGGTCACGGCGATGCTGAACGAGCACCGCGACGGCGCGTCGGATCACAGCCGCCGACTGTGGACGGTGCTGTGCTTCATGGTGTGGCACGGCATCTTCGTGGAGAAGCGGATCGTGCCGCAGATCCAGGAACCGGTCTACCCGGTCCACGTCTAGGCGCTTCGCGCCTGTGCGCGGTTGACGAGTCTCAGGACTCGTCAACCGCGCACAGGCGGCGTAGCCGCCAGTTACTTCAGCAGGGCGCCGATCTCGTCCGCGGCGTCGGTGCCGTAGGCCTCGGCCAGGCGCTTGACGGCGTCGTCTCGGTCCAGGGTCCATTCCTGGGTGCCGGTGGTCTCGAGCACCAACACCGCCACCAGCGAGCCGAGCTGAGCGGACCGCTCCAGGCCGAGGCCGGCGCTCTGTCCGACCAGGAATCCGGCGCGGAATGCGTCGCCGACGCCGGTGGGATCCACCTTCGCCTTCTCGGGCACGACGCCGACGCGGACGAAGTTGCCCTCGCGGTCCACCATCTCGACTCCCTTGGCGCCGAGCGTGGTGACCCGCAGTCCCACCTGCTCCGCGACCTCGGACTCGGTGAGCTCGGTCTTCTGCAGCAGCAGGCCCCACTCGTACTCGTTCGTGAACAGGTACTTCGCGCCGCCGATCAGTTCCTTCGCCTCCGCGCCGGACAGCCGTGCGAGCTGCTGCGAGGGGTCGGCCGCGAACGGCAGCCCCAGCTCGCGGCACTGCTCGGTGTGCCGGATCATCGCCGCGGGGTCGTTCGCGCCGATCAGGACCAGATCGACGCCCTCGGCCAGGCCCTCGAGGGAGATCTCCCTCGCCTCGCTCATGGCGCCGGGGTAGAACGACGCGATCTGCGCCATGTCCTCGTCGGTGGTGCACACGAAGCGCGCGGTGTGGGCGGTCTCGGAGACGTGCACCGAGTCGCAGTCGACACCGGCGGACTCGAGCCAGGCGCGGTACTCGGCGAAGTCGGCACCGACCGCGCCGACGAGCAGCGGGGTGCCACCGAGCACGCCCATGGCGTACGCGATGTTGCCGCCGACGCCGCCGCGACGCACCACCAGGTCGTCGACCAGGAAGCTCAGCGAGATGTGGCTGAGCTGGTCGGCGAGGAGCTGGTCGGCGAAGCGCCCGGGGAACCGCATCAGATGATCGGTGGCGATGGAGCCGGTGACCGCAATTGTCACGCGCAGAGACCTCTCAGTAGTTCGTCGATACCGCGGCCATGTCCGTCGGCCGCGGCGCTGATGTGCCGCAAAACTGCCACGGTACCGGCACGTCGGCGCCGCGGCGACCAGAGCACCCTGGCGGTACCCCGAATACGACTCTGACGCGGGCCCACGTGGGGCACCGCGTCAGAGGTGTCGACGGACTCACGCGACGCGGACGTCGCGGGGGCGGATCAGTTGAACGAGTCTCCACAGGCGCAGGAGCCGGTGGCGTTCGGGTTGTCGATCGTGAAGCCCTGCTTCTCGATGGTGTCGACGAAGTCGATCGAGGCGCCCTCGACGTACGGCGCGCTCATCCGATCGACCGCGAGGCTGACGCCACCGAAGTCGACGACCAGGTCACCGTCGAGGTTCCGGTCGTCGAAGAAGAGCTGGTAACGCAGTCCGGCGCAGCCGCCCGGCTGCACGGCGATGCGCAGCGCGAGGTCGTCGCGACCTTCCTGGTCGAGCAGCGCCTTGGCCTTCGACGCGGCGGCGTCGGTCATGGTGACCTTGTGCGCCTCCGTCTCGACCGGAGCTGTCGTCTCGTTCTGCACAGTCATGGGCTCTCCCTGTTCGCTCGTACCAAACCCGTGAACGCTTCAACGGTACTCTGCCGTGCAGTATTCCTGACGGGGCCGACGACGGTGACGGCGCCGTCGACAATGTTCCGGGTCGGACTGCCTCCAGTGTGCCGCGCCGCGCCCCTACCGCGCCACCAGCGGCCGTGTCATCGCCCCTCCTGCGGCCACTGCCGGGCCACCTTCTCGGTGAGCGCGCGCAGCTGACCAGCCGCATCGGACATCGCCAGGCGCACCGAGCCGGCGTGATCTGTCACCGAGTACACCGCGCGCAGGCCCGCGGCCTCGGCCTCGCCCGCATCCAGCTGCACCTGACCCGCGATCACCACGGTCGGCACCCCGTGCCCGGCCGCCGCCTCGGCGAGGGCGATCACCACCTTGCCGCGCAGCGACTGGTGGTCGAACCGCCCCTCCCCGGTCAGCACCAGGTCGGCGGACGCCAACAGCGACTCCTGCCCGGTGTGGCTCGCGACCACCGCGGCACCCGATTCCCTCGTCGCGCCGAGCGCCAGCAGCGCCGCCCCGATCCCGCCCGCCGCGCCCGCCCCCTCGACGTCGGCCACCCGTTTACCAGCGGCCGACTCCAGCACCCGCGCCCACTCGGCGTTGCGCCGCTCCAGCACCTCGACCGCCGCGGCGTCCGCACCCTTCTGCGGCCCGAACACCACGGCGGCGCCGTGCTCGCCGAGCAGCGGGTTCCGCACGTCGGTGGCGGCGATCAGCCGGATCCCCGCCAGCCGCTCCCGCGCGGAGGCGACGGCCGCGCGGTCGGTCCCGCCGCCGAGAGCCTCGACCAGTCCCCTGCCGCCGTCGGTGCAGCCGCTGCCGCCGAGCCCGACCACCACCGTGGTGGCGCCCGCGTCCACAGCCGCGGCGATCAGCTGCCCGACGCCGCGGCTGTGCGCGGCGACCGCGGTGCGCGGATCCGGCGGCCCGCCGAGCAACGCCAGGCCGCACGCCTGTGCCGATTCGAGGTAGGCGGTGTCCCCGGCGGCCAGCCAGTGGGCCCGCACGGGCGCGTCGAGCGGGCCGTCGACGGTCACGGCGATCGGCTCACCGATCCGGGCCGCCAGCACGTCGACGAAACCGGGTCCGCCGTCCGACTGCGGCGCCTCGATCGGCTCGTCGTCGGGCCTACCCGCGGACCAGCCGGCCGCCATCGCCGCGGCGGCCTGGACCGCGGTGAGGGTGTCCCCGAACGAATCCGGCGCGATCAGCACTCGCATCGGCCGAGTGTAGGACCGGCGGCGCCGCCCGGCAGCGCGGCGCGGGGTGACCCCGTGTCCATCCCGACGGGACGGGTGCGAATCGATGCACGCGCACGGCAAGTAACCTGAAGGGGTGAAGCTGCTGCGCCGAGGAAACTCCGACACCCCCGACAACGGCGACCATGAGGTCGTCGAGTCGACCGCGGTCGAACTGACCTCCCCCACGTCTGAGACCGAGGGCAAGGGCAGGCCGACCCCGAAGCGCCGCGAGGCCGAGAGCAAGCGACGCGGCCCGGTCGCACCCGCACCGCTGACCGCAAAGGAAGCGCGGGCTCGACGCAAGCAGACCCAGGGCAGCAAGGAGGAGCGCAAGCAGGCCTCCGCGGAGCGCCGGGCGACCGCCGCCGATCGACGCGCCCGAATGCTCGCGGGTGAGGACAAGTACCTGCTGCCGCGCGACAAGGGCCCCGTGCGCGCCTACGTCCGCGACCTCGTGGACTCCCGCAGGCACCTGGTGGGGCTGTTCATGCCGCTGGCGCTGCTGCTGATCATGGCGATGTTCCTGAGCCCCGCGATCCAGTCGATCGTGACGCTGGGCATGTTGGTGCTGATGTTGTTCATGCTGGCCGAGGGGTACATCATGGGCCGCACCATCAATCGGCAGGTCCGCGAGAGGTTCCCCGACACCATGGACGGCGGCCTGAAGCTGGGCTCGTACGCGTTCGTCCGGGCCTCGCAGATCCGGAAGATGCGGGCGCCGCAGCCCCGGGTCTCCCCTGGCGACGCCGTCTAGTCGGTGCCCCTCAGCTGTGCGGCGCCCGGTGCCGCACGGCCTGGAGGTCGGCGAACATCCGTTCGGCGTCCCGATCGACGACGTTCACCGAACCCGAGGCGACATCGGACCGAAAGTGGTTGAACCGGTATCGCCGGATGCCGGCGGGTTCCCGGTCCCGGTCGCGGCGGGCGACCGCCACGAAGACTCCCTGTAGGGCGATCATCAGCAGGACGAGCGCAATGAATGTGGTCATGGCTGTAATTTTGCGGCCATGGATTTGCCGCCAACAGTGGCAGCAATGACATAGTTCGTCAATATCGCGCCATATACTGTGCTCATGCTGTCCTCGGTCGCGGTACTCCTCGTCGACCACGCCGCCATGTTCGAGTTCGGCGTGGTCTGCGAGGTGTTCGGCGTCGACCGCACCGCGGCGGGCCTGCCCGCCTTCGACTTCCGGGTCTGCGGCCCGGAGGCGGGCGTACCCCTGACGTCCGTCACCCCTGGCATCTCCATCACCCCCGAGCGCGGACTCGACGGACTGCGCGGGGCGGACCTGGTCGCGATCCCGGCCTCCGCGACCCGCACCGACTTCCCGCCCGCCGTCGTCGCGGCGCTGCGGGAGGCCGCCGACGCGGGCGCCACCGTGCTCACGGTCTGCTCGGGCGCGTTCCTGGCAGGCGCCGCGGGGCTGCTCGACGGACGCAAGTGCACCACCCACTGGGTTCACGCGGACGAGCTGGCCCGCGCCTTTCCCACCACCACCGTCGATCCGGACGTCCTCTTCGTCGACGAGGGCAACCTCATCACCAGCGCGGGCACCGCCGCCGGGATCGACGCCTGCCTGCACCTGGTCCGGCGCGAACTCGGCAGCGCCGTCGCGAACACCATCGCGCGTCGCATGGTGGTGCCGCCGCAACGGGACGGCGGCCAGCGCCAGTTCATCGAGCGGGCCGTGGTCGACTGCGCCGACGACAGCATCACCGACACCCTGCGATGGATGAGCGAGCACCTCGACGCCGCCCACAGCATCGAGAGCCTGGCGGCTCGGTCGACGATGTCGACCCGCACCTTCGCGCGGAAGTTCGCGGCCGAGACCGGGACCACGCCGGTCAAATGGCTGACGACGCAACGGGTGTTGCTGGCCCAGCAGCTCCTCGAGGAGACCGGCTACGGGCTCGAGGAGATCGCGGGCCGCTGCGGGTTCGGGTCCGGCGCGCTCCTGCGCCACCACTTCCACCGGCAGGTCGGGCTGGCTCCCGCCGACTACCGCCGACGGTTCGGCGACCGCGCCCCTGCCGTTGGTACCGTCTAGCCCGTGCCGTCCCCCGCCCCGCAGCCGCCGCTACGCACCCTCGTGCTCGGCGGGGCACGATCCGGCAAGTCCGGCCACGCCGAGGCACTGATGGACGGATCCGCGCCGACCGCCGTCCGCTACATCGCCACGGCCCGCCTCGACGCCGACGACGCCGACTGGGAGCAGCGGATCGAGGCGCACCGCAGCCGCCGACCGCGGGAGTGGACCACCGTCGAGAGCGCGACCGGCGCCGGGCTCGCCGAGCTGCTGCGCACCGACGCCGCCCCGACCATGGTCGACGATCTCGGCACCTGGCTGACCGCGGAGATGGACGCGGCGCAGGCCTGGGAACTCCCACGAGGCACCCTCGCCCCCCGGATCGACGACCTGGTCGACGCCGTCGCCGACCATCGCGGCAGACTCGTCCTGGTCAGCCCGGAGGTGGGCCTCGGCGTGATCCCCGAGACCCGGTCCGGTCGACTCTTCCGAGACGAGATCGGCTCCCTCAACGCGAGGATGGCCCAGGTCTGCGACGAGGTGCTCCTCGTCGTTGCCGGGCTGGCGACCAGACTCAAGTGACGCCTATTTCAAGTGACACGTTCAAGCGGTACCACGCTGAAGTGAGAGGTCAACTGTGACAACCGAATCGGGCATCCCCTCCGAGGCGGCCTTCGAGGCCGTCACGCCCCCGGACCCGGCCGTCGCGGCCGAGGCCGACGCCCGCCAGCAGCAGCTGACCAAGCCCGCGGGCTCGCTCGGCCGGCTCGAGGCGCTCGGCGGATGGGCGGCGGCCTGCCAGGGCCAGTGCCCGCCACGGGTGTTCGCGCGCCCCCGGGTCGTCGTCTTCGCGGGCGACCACGGCGTGACCGCGCACGGCGTGTCCGCGTACCCCGCCGAGGTGACCGCGCAGATGGTCGCCAACTTCCAGGCGGGCGGCGCGGCCGTGAACGCGCTCGCCGCCACCACGGGGGCGGGGGTACGGGTGGTCGACATCGCCGTCGCGACCGACACCGAGCCCTCCGTCTCCACGCACAAGGTCCGGCGCTCGAGCGGATCCATCGACCGCGAGGACGCGCTCAGCGAGTCGGAGACGCTGCAGGCCATCGCGGCGGGGCGCGCCATCGCCGATGAGGAGATCGACAGCGGCGCCGATCTGCTCATCGCGGGCGAGATGGGCATCGGCAACACCACGCCCGCGACGGTGCTGATCGCCGCGCTGACCAACACCGAGCCGGTCGCCGCGGTCGGGCGTGGCACCGGCGTCGACGACGCCGGTTGGAGCCGCAAGACCGCGGCCATCCGCGACGCGATGCGCCGGGTCCGGCCCGTCACCGCCGACCCGGTGGCGCTACTGCGGGTGGGCGCGGGAGCGGACCTGGCGGCGATGGCCGGGTTCCTGGCCCAGGCCGCGCTGCGCCGCACCCCCGTCATCCTCGACGGCGTCGTGGTGACGGCCGCCGCCATGGTCGCGGAGGACCTGGCGCCCGGCGCCCGCGAGTGGTGGGTCGCAGGCCACCGTTCCACCGAGCCGGCGCACACGATCGCGCTCAAGCACCTGCGGCTCGACCCGATCCTCGAACTGGGCATGCGACTCGGCGAGGGGTCCGGTGCGCTGGTGGCGCTGCCCGTGCTGCAGTCCGCGGTCGCCACCCTGGCCGACATGGCAACCTTCGCCGACGCGGGTGTGAGCACCGAATCCGGTGAGCAGGCAACCGATTCCGAGGCCGACGACGAGACCGAGGCCGAGGCGCGCTGACGGTGACCGACGCGCTCGGCGGGATCCGGCTCGCACTGTCCTGGCTGACGGTGCTGCCCGCACGCCACGATCCCGACGCCCCGGCGATCGACCGGACGGCCGGCCGTCGGGCGATCGCCGCGACCCCGGTGGTCGGGATGCTGCTCGGCGCCGCCTGTGCCTGCCTACTCTGGTTGCTGCTCGCGGCCTCGCTCGATCCGGCCCTGGCCGGGCTGATCGCGGTGACGGCACTGGCGTTGCTCACCCGCGGCATGCACGTCGACGGGCTGGCGGACACCGTCGACGGGCTCGGCTGCTACGGCCCGCCCGCGCGCGCCCTCGAGGTGATGCGCGGCGGGGGTATCGGCCCCTTCGGCGTGGTCGCCCTCATCGTCTGCATCGGCGCGCAGGCCCTCTCGTTCGGCTCGCTGGCCCAGTCCGGGCAGTGGATCGCGATCGGTGTCGCCGTGGCGGCGGGCCGGGTGGCGGTCGTGCTCGCCTGCAGGCGCGGTGTTCCCGCAGCGGGCCCGACCGGGTTCGGCGCGCTGGTCGCCGACAGCCAGGGCCGGTGGTCGTGCGCGCTGTGGTCGCTGGCGCTGACCGCGGCTGCCCTGTTCGCGGTACCCGGCCGCTGGTGGCAGGGACCGGTCGTGGTGCTCGCAGCGCTGGCCGCGACCGCGCTGCTGACCCGGCACTGCGTCCGCCGGTTCGGCGGCGTCACCGGGGACGTGCTCGGCGCGGCGGTCGAGGTGACGGTCACCGTCGTCGCCGTCGGTGCGCTTTTGGCCGGGTGAGGCCGCGGGCGGGCATCACCTCCGGGACGGCGCGGCAGCGGCCTCGCTCAGGATCTCGTCGACCGACCAGTGATCGGCCGCGTGCCTGCCGTACCTGACGGCCCGCACCGTGCCCTCCTGGCCGATCAGGAAATCGGCAGGCAACCCGAGGACGCTCTGTCCGCGTGGGGTCGGCAGCCCGCCCGCCCGAACACCCTTCGCGACGACGGCCCAGGTCCGCGGGCGCAGCGGGGCGCTCCAGGCACTCGGGTGCAGCACCGCCCTGGCCGCGGATCCGACGCCGAAGGCGGCGTACAGGACCTTGTCGGGGTCCGCGATCGCCGCGAACGGCAGCCGGCCCTGGTGCGGCCGCATGTGCTCGGCCGGGGAATGGAACACCACGACCTCGCGGATCCCGGCGGCGCGGATCTCGTCGTGCCGCCGGGCGATCGACGCCAGGTGCACGTTGCAGATCGGACACCCCGCAAAGCGTCGGAACTGCAGATGGGTCAGCCCGGAGGGATCGGGGAGAGCGATCCGGTCCCCTCCGATGGTGGTCAGGGTCCGGTGCTCGATCGGGTCGCCGGGGCGCAATCGCCGCGCGGTGATCGGGGAGGTGTTCGTGATTGCGTTCATGATGTCGGGTCTCCTGTCTGATCACCCGGCTCGCCGTTGTCACACCGGCCGGGTTCTGTCCGTCATCTAATTGACAGACGGCGACGAAGGAATGTGACCGATGGACGGCGACGACTTCTTGGCGGAAGAGTTCGAGGCGCACAGCGCACACCTACGGGCGGTGGCCTACCGCATGCTCGGGTCTGTCGGCGAGGCCGAGGACGCCGTCCAGGAGACGTGGTTGCGGTTCAGCCGCGCCGACACGGACGACGTGCGGAATCTGGGCGGGTGGCTCACCACCGTGCTCGCCCGCGTGTGCCTCAACCTGCTGCGGGCCCGCGGTGCGCGCCGCGAGACCCTCCTCGGCGTTCATCTACCCGACCCGATCGTCGCCGGGCCAGACGACACGGGGCCCGAACACGAAGCGCTCCTTGCAGATTCGGTGGGGCTGGCGTTGCTCGTGGTGCTCGACACGCTGCCGCCGGCGGAGCGGCTAGCGTTCGTGTTGCACGACATGTTCGCCGTGCCGTTCGACGACATCGCCCCCATAGTGGATCGGTCGCCCGAGGCCGCCCGGCAGCTCGCCAGTCGCGCGCGACGACGCGTGCGGAGCGCCCCGGTTCCCGACACCGATCGGCCACGCCAACGCGAGGTCGTGGACGCCTTCCTGGCCGCCGCGCGCGGCGGCGACCTCGACCGGCTGGTGGCGCTGCTCGATCCGGACGTGGTCCTGCGGACCGACGCAGGAGCGGCCCAGGCGGGAGTACCCGCTGTGGTCACCGGGGCGCCTGCGGTGGCGGCTCGAACGATCACCTTCTCGCGACTGGCCCGGTTCGCCCGTCCGGTGCTGGTCAACGGGACCGCGGGGGTGGTCACCATCGCGCGGGGCCGGGTGCTCGCGGTCGTCGGTGTGACGATCAGGCGCGGGCGGATCGCCGAGATCGACATCCTCTCCGACCGTCGGCGGCTCGGCCGGATCGCCGTCGAGGACGTCGACTGACGCACCCGGTAGGTGCGCCTGCGGCGCCCTCCCGCTGCCGGACTCAGGCCAGCGTGGACATCCAGCCGTGGGTGTCCGCGAAGGTGCCTCGCTGGATCCCGGTGAGGGTGTCGCGCAGGGCCATCGTCACCTCGCCCGATCCGCCGTCGCCGATGGTGAACTCACCCGCGGCCGACTTCACCGTGCCGACCGGGGTGATCACCGCGGCCGTGCCACAGGCGAACACCTCGGTGATCTCGCCGGAGGCGGCCTTCTCGCGCCACTCGTCGGTGCTGATCTTGCGCTCCTCGACCGCGAACCCCGCATCGGCGGCCAGCGTCAGCAGCGAGTCGCGGGTGATGCCGGGCAGCAGCGCACCGGACAGCTCCGGGGTCACCAGTCGGGCGGACGAGCCGGACCCGAAGACGAAGAACAGGTTCATCCCGCCCATCTCCTCGACGTAGCAGCGCTCCTTCGCGTCGAGCCACACCACCTGGTCGCAGCCCTCGTCGGCCGCCTGCGCCTGCGCGACCAGCGAGGCCGCGTAGTTGCCTGCGAACTTGGCCGCTCCGGTGCCGCCGGGAGCCGCACGCACGTACTCGGTGGACAGCCACACGCTCACCGGCTTCACCCCGCGCGGGAAGTAGGCACTGGCGGGCGAGGCGATCAGCAGGTACCGGTACTCGGTGGACGGACGCACCCCGAGCCCGACCTCGGTCGAGATCATGAACGGGCGCATGTACAGCGAGTCCTCGCCGCCCGCGGCGGGCACCCAGTCCCGGTCCACCGCGAGCAGCTCCGTGATCGAGGCGAGGAACAGGTCGTCGGGCAGCTCGGGCATCGCGATGCGGCGGGCCGAGGCACGCAAACGGTCCGCGTTCGCGGTCACCCGGAACGAGGCGATGGACCCGTCCTGCTGGCGGTAGGCCTTGAGCCCCTCGAAGATCGCCTGGCCGTAGTGCAGCACCATGGCCGCCGGGTCGAGCTGGAGCGGGGCGTACGGCTGCACGGTCGGGCTGTGCCACCCGCGTCCCTCGGTGTAGTCGATCGTCACCATGTGATCGGTGAAGTACTTCCCGAACCCGGGAGCAGCCAGCACCCGATCGCGCTCCGCGGCTGTGGCGGGCGAGGGGTGCGGGATGCGCGTGAAGTCGAGAACACCAGTCATGGCGGGAATCCTATCGAACCGGGTGAGGACGTTTACTTGGTGTGGACGGGGACGAACGGCGGGTTGACGACCTCGCAGCGCAACGCCCTGCCGCGCACGTCGACCTCGATCTGATCCCCCACCCCGACACCCGAATCGGTATCGATGAGCGCCAGCGCGATCCCGACCTTCAGGGTCGGCGAGAAGGTGCCCGAGGTGGTCTCGCCGATCGGGGCGCCGTCACGCATGACGGTCTGGCCCTGACGCAGCACGCCACGGTCGAGCGCCTTGATGCCCCACATCTTGCGGGCCGGTCCGGCCTCCTTCTCGGCGACCAGCGCGGCACGGCCCCAGAACTCCGGCTTCTTCCACCCGATCGCCCAGCCGCAGCGCGCCTGCAGCGGCGAGATCTCCGTCGACAGCTCGTGACCGTGCAGCGGGTAGCCCGCCTCGGTGCGCAGGGTGTCGCGGGCACCGAGCCCGGCGACCTCACCGCCTGCGGCACGGACCTCGGCGACGAGCGCGCGGAACACCTTCTCGCAGTCGTCCCAGGCGGGGAGCAGCTCATAGCCGTGCTCACCGGTGTACCCGGTGCGGCACACCCGAACGGTGACTCCCCCGAAGGTGGCGTCAGCGAAGGACATGTACTCCATGTTGGACGGAAGCCCAAGCGCGGCAAGGATTTCCGCGGACTTCGGACCCTGCACGGCGAGCACGCCGAACTCGCGATGCTGGTCGGTCACCGTGATCCCGGCGGGAGCCTTGGCGGCCAGCTCGGCGACGACGGCCGCGGTGTTTGCCGCGTTCGGGACGAGGAAGACCTCCTCGTCGCTGACGTAGTAGACGATCAGGTCGTCGGTGACGCCGCCGGTCTCGGTGGCGCACAGGGTGTACTGCGCCTGGCCGGGCCCGATCTTGCCCAGATCGTTGGTCAGAGAGGCGTTCACGAACTCGGCCGCACCCGGTCCCGCGACCAGCGCCTTGCCCAGGTGGCTGACGTCGAAGACGCCGACGGTCTCGCGGACCGCGGTGTGCTCGGCCACCACACCCGCGTAGGAAACCGGCATCTCCCAGCCGCCGAACGGGGCGAAGGTGGCACCCAGTTCGGCGTGCACCGCGCGGAGGGGGCCCTGCAAGAGTTCAGCGTCGCTCATGGGCGAACACGCTAGCCGACCGGGACATCGCCCCCGCACTAGAGTTGGCCCGCAGTTGTTCACCAACAGATCAGGAGATCGAAGTGAGTGCCGCCAAGACCCCCACCGCGCCCCTCGGCCCCGAGCTCGCGCTGGCCGGATCCGTCGCCGAGTCGGTGGAGGTCCTCGTCATCGGCCTCACCAAGGGCGCCGAAGGCCCGGAGGCCTCGGTCGGCGATGCGCTCGACGACGCGACCGCCGAGGCGGTGCTGGCCGGGCTGGTCGCGGTCGGGGCCACCGGCAAGGCGGAGGAACTGACCCGGATCCCGGCGCCCGCGGGCTCGGGCGTCGCCAGCATCCTCGCGGTGGGGCTCGGCGACCCCGACGACGTGGACGCCCAGCGGATCCGCGAGGGCGCGGGCGTCGCGGCCCGCGCGCTGGCCGGGACCACCGTCGCGGCGACCACGCTGTCCTCGCTCGACCTCGGCGCGGCCGCGGAGGGCTTCTACCTCGGCGCCTACACCTTCACCCGGTTCAAGTCGGCCAAGTCGGCGCCGAAGGACAACGGGAAGCCGCTCGCCCGCGTGGAGCTGCTCGTCGAGGAGCCCGGCGACCAGGAGTCCGCGAGCACCCTCGCCCGGTCCGCCGCGATCGCCGAGGCCGTCGCCACCGCGCGTGAATTCGTGAACACCCCGCCGAGCCACCTCTTCCCGGAGGAGTTCGCCGCCCGCGCCGAGGCGCTCGGCACCGCGGCCGGACTCGAGGTCGAGATCCTCGACGAGAAGGCGCTCGAGAAGGGCGGCTTCGGCGGCATCCTCGGCGTCGGCAAGGGCTCCTCGCGTCAGCCGCGACTGGTCCGGCTCACCCACAAGGGGTCCGGCGGCAGGTCCGTGGCCCTGGTCGGCAAGGGCATCACCTTCGACACCGGCGGCATCTCGATCAAGCCTGCCGCGGGCATGGAGAACATGACCTCCGACATGGGCGGCGCCGCGGCGGTCGTCGCGACGGTGGTGCTGGCCGCGAAGCTCGGCCTGAGGGTCGGCGTCGACGCCTGGGTGCCGATGGCCGAGAACATGCCGTCCAGCACCGCGCAGCGCCCCGGCGACGTGCTCACCCAGTACGGCGGCACCACGGTCGAGGTCATCAACACCGACGCCGAGGGACGGCTGATCCTGGCCGACGCGATCGTTCGCGCCTGCGAGGAGGAGCCCGACTACCTGATCGACACCGCCACCCTGACCGGGGCGCAGATGGTCGCGCTGGGCAACCGCACGCCCGGCGTGATGGGCACCGACGAGTTCCGCGACCGCGTCGCCCGCATCTCGCAGCAGATCGGCGAGAACGCGTGGGCGATGCCGCTGCCCGGCGAGCTGCGCGCGGACCTCAACTCGAAGGTCGCCGACCTGGCCAACGTCACCAACCATCGCTGGGGCGGCATGCTCGCCGCCGCGATCTACCTCAAGGAGTTCGTCGCCGAGGGCGTGCAGTGGGCGCACATCGACGTGGCAGGTCCGGCCTATAACACCGGCGGGCCGTTCGGCTTCACCGGCAAGGGCGGCACCGGGGTCCCGGTGCGTACCATGATCAGCGTCCTCGAGGACATCGACCAGCAGGGCTGACACCCTGTGAGTCCTTCCGGCCCCGCCGCGGGCCGGAAGGACTCACGGGCGGCGCGGCCGCCTACGCCTCGCGGGCGCGGTTGCGCAGGATCTTCTGCCGGGCGTCGTAGTCGCGCATCCGCTGCGGGTACCCGGTCTTGTGGACGTCGTACACGGGGATGTGCAGATCCTCGCCGAGGCGGCGGGCTCCGTGCACCCCGCCCACCGGGCGTCGCGTCCATTCCCCGTCGTTCGCGACCAGCACGACCGTGACCGGCGTGACGGTGGTCTGCGGCTCGACGAAGGCCTCGACCCCGGTGTGCGTGTGCACCCAGTTCGCCAGGTACTTGGCGTCGGGTCCGCGCGTGCCGTGTCGGCCGGAACCCGCCCGTCCCCTCGAGAGCCTGCTGAAAAGACCCACGTCCTACCTCCTCCCACCGTGGCGCGACCGCCCGTTCTGACCAGTTTCAAGTTTGCCAGCGCTTGCTGAGAACTGAATGTGGAACATGTGACCAGGCCCTCATAGGACGGGCGAATCCGATCAATGACAGGATGGGTCCGCGAGGTCCACGGTTCGCAACACGCCCCGTGGACCCAGTACGACACGCACAATGGATTTCGACCACAAGTCGGCAAAACTCAACAACCCGAACACAACTGTCGAGGAGTCAAAAGCATGGCCTTCTCCGTCCAGATGCCAGCTCTTGGTGAGAGCGTTACCGAGGGGACTGTCACGAGGTGGCTCAAGCAGGAAGGAGATACGGTCGAAGTCGACGAGCCCTTGCTCGAGGTCTCCACTGACAAGGTCGACACCGAGATCCCTTCCCCGGTGGCAGGCGTGCTGACCAAGATCGTCGCGCACGAGGATGAGACCGTCGAGATCGGCGGAGAGCTCGCCGTGATCGGCGCGGCTGGAGAAGCCGCCGCACCCGCGCCCGCAGCCGCCCCGGAGCCCGCCGCACCCGCACCGGCCGCACCGCCTGCGCCCGCAGCAGAGGCGCCCGCCGCCCCCGCCCCGGCCGCAGAGGCACCCGCCGCACCCGCGCCCGCCGAGGCGGCGTCCGGAACCCCGATCACCATGCCGGAACTCGGCGAGTCCGTGACCGAGGGCACCGTCACCCGCTGGCTCAAGGCGGTCGGCGATTCGGTCGCCGTCGACGAGCCTCTGCTCGAGGTCTCGACCGACAAGGTGGACACCGAGATCCCCTCGCCCGTCGCGGGCACGCTGCTCGAGATCAGCGCCCAGGAGGACGACACCGTCCCGGTCGGCGGCCAGCTCGCCGTCATCGGTTCGGGCGCCCCCGCCGCCGCGCCCGCCGCGCCCGCCGCGCCGCCGGCTCCCCCGGCACCGGCCGCCGCGCCGCCGGCTCCCCCGGCACCGCCGGCTCCCCCGGTCGCACCTCCAGCTCCCCCGGCACCGGCGCCCGCTCCCGCAGCTCCGGCGCCCGCAGCTCCGGCCGCACCCGCTCCGGCGGCAGCACCCTCCGGTGACGGCAGCCCGTACGTGACCCCCCTGGTCCGAAAGCTGGCCACGGACAACAACGTCGACCTGTCGACGGTCACCGGCACCGGCGTCGGTGGACGGATCCGCAAGCAGGACGTGCTGGCCGCAGCCGAGGCGAAGAAGGCCCCGGCCGCAGCCCCGGCAACCGCTGCTCCCGCCGCCGCGGCCCCGGCCGCACCGGCCGCGGGTGTCCGGCCCGAGCTCGCGCACCTGCGCGGCACCACCCAGAAGGTCAACCGGATCCGCCAGATCACCGCGGTCAAGACCCGGGAGTCGCTGCAGACCACCGCGCAGCTGACCCAGACCTTCGAGGTCGACGTCACCAAGATCGTCGCCCTGCGGGCCCAGGCCAAGGCCGGGTTCGCCGAGCGTGAGGGCGTGAACCTGACCTTCCTGCCGTTCTTCGCGAAGGCCGTCGTCGAGGCGCTCGGGGCACACCCGAACGTCAACGCCAGCTACAACGAGGACGCCAAGGAGATCACCTACCACGCGGCCGAGCACCTGGGCATCGCCGTGGACACCGAGCAGGGCCTGCTCTCCCCGGTGATCCACAACGCGGGCGACCTGTCGCTGGCCGGCCTGGCCCGCGCGATCGCGGACATCGCCAAGCGGGCCCGCTCCGGCGGCCTCAAGCCGGACGAGCTGGCCGGTGGCACCTTCACGGTCACCAACATCGGCAGCCAGGGCGCCCTGTTCGACACCCCGATCCTGGTGCCGCCGCAGGCCGCCATGCTCGGCACGGGCGCGATCGTCAAGCGCCCGATGGTGATCACCGACGAGAACGGCAACGAGTCCATCGGCGTCCGATCGATGTGCTACCTGCCGCTCACCTACGATCACCGCCTGATCGACGGCGCCGACGCGGGTCGGTTCCTCACCACGATCAAGCAGCGGCTCGAGGAAGCCTCGTTCGAGGCGGACCTGGGGCTCTAGCTCGACCTGTAGATCGGCAGCACGGACACGCCCGTCGGGGGCACCACCGGATCACCGGTGGTGCCCCCGACGGCGTCAGGAGGCAGCACGATGCGAGTGACAATCGCCGGCTCGTCCGGCTTGATCGGGTCATCCCTTGTGGCTTCGCTGCGGGCGGACGGCCACGAGATCCGGCGGCTGGTGCGGCGGCCTGCCGCGGGTCCGGACGAGTACCGGTGGGTCCCCGAGCGCGGCGAGCTGGACGAGCGCGCCTTCACCGACGCGGACGCGGTGGTGAATCTGTGCGGCGCCAACTTCGGCGATACCCGGTGGAACGGTGCGTTCAAGCAGACGCTGCGGGACAGCCGCATCACCTCCACCGACGTGATCGCGCGGGCGGTCGCCGATGCCGGGGTGCCGACGCTGCTCAATGCCAGCGCGGTCGGCTACTACGGCGACACCGGCGAGCGGGTCGTCGACGAGACCGCGGCGCCGGGAACCGGCTTCCTGGCCGACCTGTGTCGGGACTGGGAGGCGGCGACCATGCCCGCCAGGGAGGCCGGGGTGCGCACCGTGCTGCTGCGGAGCGCGGCGGTGATCTCGCCGCGGGGCGGGCTGCTCGGCCGCCTGCGTCCGCTGTTCCGGTTGGGGCTCGGCGGCCGACTCGGCACCGGGCGGCAGTACCTGTCCTGGATCTCCCTCGAGGACGAGCTCGACGCCATCGCGTTCGCGCTGCGAACCGAGACGTTGAGCGGCCCGGTGAACCTCGCCGGGCCCTCGCCCGCGACCAACGCGTGCTTCACAGCCGAGCTGGGCCGCGCCCTGCACCGCCCGACGCCATGGGTGGTGCCCCGATTCGCGGTGCGCGCGCTGGTCGGCGAGATCGCGGACGAGGTCGCACTGACCGGGCAGCGGGTCCTA
This sequence comes from Rhodococcus sp. PvR099, assembly GCF_017833315.1. Lineage (NCBI taxonomy): Bacteria > Bacillati > Actinomycetota > Actinomycetes > Mycobacteriales > Nocardiaceae > Rhodococcus > Rhodococcus sp. PvR099. Next base: position 1,586,666 of record NZ_JAFIBV010000001.1, read on the forward strand.
CCCACGGCGCTGGAGAGCGCCGGATTCACCTTCCACCACAACACGATCGGCGAAGCCATCGACGCCGCGCTGTCGGACTGACTGCCCTCGGCCCGGACCGCGCCCAGCCGACCGGTGGGCCCGGCGTAACGTGTGCCCCATGGGCACCACTTCCTCGGTTCGGTTCAGCACGGATCCCCTCGAGGTGCGGAGTCTCGGCACTCTCGACTACCTGGCGGCATGGGATCTGCAGCGCGAACTGGTCGCCGAGCGGGCCGCGGACAGCGGGCGTGACACCCTGCTGCTGCTGGAGCACCCGTCCGTCTACACCGCCGGGCGTCGCACCGCCCCTGAGGACCGGCCCACCGACGGCATCCCGGTGATCGACGTGGACCGCGGCGGCAAGATCACCTGGCACGGGCCCGGACAGTTGGTCGGCTACCCGATCGTCAAGCTCGCCGTGCCGGTCGACGTCGTGAACTACGTCCGGCGGATCGAGGAGGCACTGATCTCCGTCTGCACCGACCTCGGCATCGGATGCGGACGCGTCGAGGGCCGCTCAGGAGTGTGGCTGCCCGCCTCGCTGACCGGCGGGTCCTGGCTGCCCGAGCGCAAGATCGCCGCGATCGGCGTCCGGATGCAGCGCGGGGTCGCCATGCACGGCTTCGCGATCAACTGCGACGCGGACCTCGGGGCCTTCGACGAGATCATCCCGTGCGGCATCGCCGACGCAGGCGTCACCTCGCTCTCGCGTGAACTCGGGCGGACGGTCACCGTCGCCGAGATCACCCCTGTTGTCGTCGCCGCGGTCGCGGCCGCGCTCGACGGCGAACTCCAGGTCACCGAGCACGACATCGAGCGCATCACCTTCGACGAGGCGGCCGCGGCCGCGCCTACCCGCTTCACCACGCACCGGTTCGCCTGACGCCCATCGCCTGCGCCTCTCCCGGTCGATCGGCGTCCTCGCGCCGGGCGTAGCATCGGAGCCGTGACTGTGGCCCCAGAAGGACGCAAGCTGCTCCGTATCGAGATCCGAAACGCGGAGACCCCCATCGAACGCAAACCCAACTGGATCAAGACCCGAGCGAAGATGGGCCCGGAGTACTCCGAGCTCAAGGGTCTGGTCAAGCGGGAGGGTCTGCACACGGTCTGCGAGGAAGCGGGCTGCCCCAACATCTACGAGTGCTGGGAGGACCGCGAGGCCACCTTCCTCATCGGCGGTGAACAGTGCACCCGCCGATGCGATTTCTGCCAGATCGACACCGGCAAGCCGGACGCGCTCGACCGCGACGAGCCGCGCCGCGTCGCCGAGTCGGTGCAGGCGATGGGTCTGCGGTACTCCACGATCACCGGCGTCGCCCGCGACGACCTCGAGGACGGCGGCTCCTGGCTGTACGCCGAGACGGTCCGCCAGATCCACGCCCTCAACCCCGGCACCGGCGTCGAGAACCTGATCCCCGACTTCAACGGCAAGCCGGATCTGCTGGCCGAGGTGTTCGAGTCGCGGCCGGAGGTCCTCGCGCACAACGTCGAGACCGTGCCGCGGATCTTCAAGCGCATCCGTCCCGCGTTCCGGTACGAGCGCTCGCTCGGCGTCATCACCGCCGCCCGCGACTTCGGACTGGTCACCAAGTCGAACCTGATCCTCGGCATGGGCGAGACGCCAGAGGAGATCCGTCAGGCGCTCGTCGACCTGCACGAGGCCGGCTGCGACATCATCACCATCACCCAGTACCTGCGTCCGTCGCCGCGGCATCATCCCGTCGAGCGGTGGGTCAAGCCGGAGGAGTTCGTCGAGCACTCCCAGTTCGCCACCGAACTCGGCTTCGCGGGCGTGATGGCCGGACCGCTGGTCCGCTCCTCCTACCGGGCCGGTCGCCTCTACGCGCAGGCGATGGCGCACCACGGCCGCGAGCTGCCCGAAGGCCAGGCACATCTCGCCGACGGGGGCAGCGCCTCGCAGGAAGCCAGCTCCCTGATGGAGCGGCTCGCCCGCGCCTGAGCCCGACCACCACTCGGGTGCGATCGGCCTCCGGCCAGGGACGTATCCTGTGACGTATGGCGAACGGCAAGGGCAAGCCCACCAAAGAGGCGAAGGCTGCGGCGAAAGCGGCCCGTAAGCAGGCATCGAAGGAGCGCAGGAGCCAGCTCTGGCAGGCGTTCCAGATGCAGCGCAAAGAAGACAAGCTGCTGCTGCCGCTGATGATCGGTGCCGTCGTCGGGCTCGCCGTGGTGTTCTTCCTTGTCGGCCTCATCTTCGGAATCGAGTGGTTCCTGCTGCCGATCGGCATCCTGCTCGGCGTGCTCGCCGCGTTCATCATCTTCGGCAGGCGCGTGCAGAAGACCGTGTACGGCAAGGCCGAGGGCCAGGCAGGCGCCGGTGCCTGGGCACTGGACAACCTGCAGGGCGGCTGGCGGGTGTCCAACGCGATCGCCGGCACAACCCAGCTCGACGCCGTGCACCGGGTGATCGGCAGGCCGGGCGTCATCCTGGTCGCCGAGGGTTCGCCTCAGCGGGTGAAGTCCCTTCTCGCGCAGGAGAAGAAGAAGACCGCGCGGCTCGTCGGCGACACCCCGATCTACGACATCATCATCGGCAACGACGAGGGCCAGGTGCCGCTGTCGCAGCTGCAGAAGTACCTCGCGAAGCTGCCGAAGAACATCGACACCAAGCGGATGGACTCGATCGAGGCGCGGCTGGCTGCGCTCGGCGCCCGCGGCGGCCCGGCCATGCCGAAGGGCCCGCTGCCCGGCGGAGCCAAGATGAAGGGCGTCCAGCGCACGATGCGCAGGCGCTGACCCTCCCCCCTCACAACCGAAGTGCCCTCGACGTGAATCACGTCGAGGGCACTTCGCGTTCGGGTGCGGGGCTACTAGCGCGAGCGAACCAGCGCAGTGCCGGTGGCGCGGTCGTGCATGCCGCGGCCGTCGAGATCGGTGATCAGCGCGGGGATGACGAACACCAGCAGCACCTGGCGGGCCAGCGCACGCACGATGCCGACGGGCACCGGCGCGTCGACCCGGGCCACCTGCAGTCCCACGCAGTACTGGCCGGGGGTGAAGGAGAACAGCGAGACCGTGAGCACGCCGACGACGAACCAGACCATCAGGATGATGCTGCCGAGCCGGCCGTCGAGCGCATCCCCGCCGAGGATCAGGAGCGCGACGCCGCCGCCCATCAGCCAATCGATCATGAAGGCCGCGAGACGTCGGCCGGACCCGACCAACGATCCGCGGCCCGACTCCGGCAATCCGAGCCGCTCGCCCTTGTAGAGGTTCTCGGTGCCGTCCTCCCCCTTGGGAAGGGCCGCCGAGGGGCCGGAGAGCCAGGATCCAGTGCTTCGCGCCATGCTCCCCAGGATAGGCCCAGCGTGGCGGGTGGATCACGATGGCCCGGGGAGGGTGTGAGATACACCGTTTTCCGAGACGTGTAACACTGGCGAAACACAACCTTGATTGCTGGGCAACACCAGGTCCATACCGTCTGTCTCGACGCAAGCCGCCGGAATGCACAATCGGCAGGCACCAACTGAAGGAGCACACGCGTGGCGTTCACCACGGCCGAAGAGGTCATCAACTACATAGCCGACGAAAAGATCGAGTACGTCGACATCCGGTTCAGCGACCTGCCGGGCGTTCAGCAGCACTTCTCGATCCCGGCGTCCGCGTTCAACAAGGACGTCTTCGAGGACGGCCTCGCGTTCGACGGTTCGTCCGTCCGCGGCTTCCAGTCGATCCACGAGTCGGACATGATGCTCCTGCCCGACGTCAGCACCGCCCGAGTCGACCCGTTCCGCGCCGCCAAGACGCTGAACATGGACTTCTTCGTGCACGACCCGTTCACCCGTGAGTCCTACAGCCGCGACCCCCGCAACGTCGCGCGCAAGGCCGAGGAGTACCTGGTCAGCACCGGCATCGCCGACACCGCCTTCTTCGGCGCCGAGGCCGAGTTCTACATCTTCGACTCGGTCCGCTACGACTCCGGCATGAACGGCGCCTTCTACGAGCTGGACTCGATCTCCGGCTCCTGGAACACCGGCAACGAGGTCAACGCCGACGGCAGCCCGAACCTCGGCTACAAGGTCCGCCCGAAGGGTGGCTACTTCCCGGTCGCCCCGTACGACCACTACGTCGACCTGCGCGACGAGATCTCCACCAACCTGCAGAACGCGGGCTTCGAGCTCGAGCGCGGCCACCACGAGGTGGGCACCGGCGGCCAGCAGGAGATCAACTACAAGTTCAACACCCTGCTCGCGGCGGCCGACGACCTGCAGCTGTTCAAGTACATCGTGAAGAACACCTGCTGGCAGAACGGCAAGTCCGCGACCTTCATGCCGAAGCCGCTCTTCGGTGACAACGGCTCGGGCATGCACGTGCACCAGTCGCTGTGGAAGGACGGCAAGCCGCTCTTCCACGACGAGTCCGGCTACGCGGGCCTGTCCGACATGGCCCGCCACTACATCGGCGGCATCCTGCACCACGCACCGTCGCTGCTGGCCTTCACCAACCCGACGGTCAACTCGTACCACCGCCTGGTGCCGGGCTACGAAGCCCCCATCAACCTGGTGTACAGCCAGCGCAACCGCTCCGCGGCGGTGCGTATCCCGATCACCGGCAACAACCCGAAGGCCAAGCGCATCGAGTTCCGCGCGCCGGACTCCTCGGGTAACCCGTACCTGAACTTCGCCGCGCAGATGATGGCCGGCCTGGACGGCATCAAGAACAAGATCGAGCCGATGGCGCCGGTCGACAAGGACCTCTACGAGCTCCCGCCGGAGGAGGCCCGCAACATCCCGCAGGCCCCCACCAGCCTGGCGACGGTCATCGACCGCCTCGAGGCCGATCACGAGTACCTCACCGAGGGTGGCGTGTTCACGACCGACCTGATCGAGAGCTGGATCTCGATCAAGCGCGAGCAGGAGATCGCCCCGGTGAACCTGCGGCCGCACCCGTACGAGTTCCAGCTGTACTACGACGTGTAAGTCGGCTCCGCCGACGCGACGCGCAAGTCGGCTCCGCCGACGCGACGTGCAAGTCGGCACTGCCGACGCGACGTCTGAGTCGTTCGAACTGCTGAACAACTGAACACACAACGGCGCCCCGACCATTCCTGGTCGGGGCGCCGTTGTCCTGAGGGGGTCAGTACCGCCGGGCGGCGGTGAAGGGCATCGAGTCGAGCGGTGCCCGCTTGACCGACTGGCCGGGGGTCGGCGCGTGCACGACCATGCCGCCGCCCGCGTACAGGCCGACGTGCTCGGTGCCGTAGAACAGCACGACGTCGCCCGGCTGCAGGTCACCCTTGCCGACCGGCGTTCCGCCGTTGATCTGGTCATAGGTGGTCCGCGGCACGGACACGCCCGCCTGCCGGTACGCCCACTGGACCAGGCCCGAGCAGTCGAAGGTGTCTGGGCCGGTCGCGCCCCACACGTAGGGCGCGCCGATCTTGGTCTGCGCGGCGTCGAGGGCGCGCTGTCCGTGTGTGACCACGGCGTCCGGGGTGATCGCGCCCACCGGCGGCAAGCCGGGGATCTCGATGTTTCCCAGCCCCGGGATACTCAGCGGCTGTGCCACCGCGGGGGCGACCGGGATCATCACCGCTCCCGCGGTGATCGCCCCCAGCAACAGACCACGGGCGATTCGGTTGTTCTTCTGCAGGCGGTGCTTGCTCATGCGAGGGGTCCTCCGGGAGTTCCGCTGACCGATACCTCGTGTGGCTCGATCTACTGGCGGAACCCAGAGTCCCTTCGTTATCTAATCGAGACATCGGGAGAACTACCCGCATGGGTACCCGTTTGTGATGTTTGGGTACCTGGTGTGATGCGTCGGTTACCCGGGCCGGAATCCGTACCGACTCCCCGGTCCGTACGCGCGGCAGCGCTCGCACCGGGTCCCGGTGCGAGCGCGACACCCACGCTATGAAGGGGTGTTGATGTAGTCCTCGATCGCCTTCTGCGCCTTGGGGTTGCCATTGGCGATGCCGATGAGCGCGCCGGTGACGGCACCGGTCGGCAGCCCGATCATGCAGCCGGCGAGGCTGCCGGGGAACATCGAGAGGCATCCCACCCCGAGCCCGATGGCCGCGCCGATCGCCGTTCCTGCCGCGCCGCCGTTGGCCCAGCCGAGATTGAGCTCGTTGAGCATGTTCTCCAGCGCCGCCTGTTTCTGGGCCTGGTCGACCAGGTGCACCCCCGGGACCACCGGTCGCGGCGGGCCCTCGTCAGGGGCGATCGGGCTGGCGTGTGCGGTTCCCGCTCCGGCAATCACCGCCGCGGCGAACAGGGCCGATACTGACGTTCGGGTCATCAGTTTCATGTCGATCCTCACCTTGCAGACGAAGGACGAGCCAGGACTGACTGTAACTTCCGGTCGCGGCGGTGGGTGAGCGAAACGCCGCAATTCCCCCGGCTCCGACCGGCGCCGATATGTGGACAATCGTCCGAGTTCCAGCGGCGTTTCGCCGAGTGTGCACCTACCGTCACGTCGGCCGAGAGCGGGCGACGGCAGCTGCACACTCGGCGGCGGGCCGAGCGCAGCGAGAGTCGGTCTCCACCGACCAGCGCACGTGGGTCACCAGCGGCTCCATGCTGAGCCGGCTGACCGCGCTCTCGAGCAGCCGGTCGTCCCGTTCGTCGGCCGTCAGCTCCGCCAGCACCGTCACCTCGCCGGTCTCGGGCAGATCGAACGAGCGCACGGATCGCAGCCGGAACTCCGGGCGCGAGACCGACTGCACGGCGAGCCCGCGGACGTGGGCCTCGGCGTCGTCGCGGCACGTCACCTCGAAGACGTATTCCGCCGCAGGCATCTCACGCCCCTTGGTGGCCGGCTGATGATCCATCAACCTGCCGAGCGGGCGCAGCAGCGTGTTCGCCGTCATGATCGCCACCGTGCCGATCACCGCGGCCCAGTACATCCCGCCGCCTGCCAGCGCACCGATCGCCGCCGTCGCCCACAGCGTCGCCGCCGTGTTCAGCCCGGTGATCGAGGCGCCCTGCTTCATGATCACGCCCGCCCCGAGGAAGCCGATGCCCGAAACGATCTGTGCGGCAACGCGGGTCGGGTCCGCTCCCGGACCGTCGAAGCTGTAGGCGCCCAGGATCACGAAGAGCGTCGCCCCCAGACTGACCAATGCGTTGGTCCGGAGCCCTGCCAGGCGGGACCGCCACTGTCGCTCGATCCCGACCGCAGCGCCCAGTGCGAGGCCGAGCACCACGCGCAGGATGATCACCGTCGTATCCATCGCCAACTCCTAGTTCCCTTGCGCGCAGCGCAGGGTTACCCCGCGACATCGAATGCCGCGGGTTCGAACGCGACGCCGAGGTCGCGAGGGGAAGGACCGAGGTGGGCGAGACCAGTCGCCTCAGCGACCACCGTCGGCCGAAACATGTTGCGTCAAAACTCCACTGGGCGGGTCGTCCACGGTGGTCACCTCCTCCTGCGTCTGGCTGCCGCGAACGGATGGGCACTGCCGCGGTGGAACCTGCGAGCACACGAGGTCGAATCCACCATCATCCGACATGGATTCCGTCGATCTGACACCTCCACGTAAGGGCTTTGACACTGCACGACGTATCCCGGATCACGCCGGGAAGCCACTTCGGATCACCCCTTAATCCGGGGAGATCTGTCCTAACCTTGGGCGTCTCTCGACGTCGTCAGATCAGTGGCCTGTGTTCGTGCAGGAGCCTCGCCTAACGAGGTGCTGCGATTTCCACCGTAGGCGCGATGTCCGGGCGCGGCAACCCGCCCACGACGCCAACTCCGACGCCGATCCGGTCACCGCGGCCACTCCCCCGACCGAAGATCAGGGCACAGATCAGGGGCAACCCCGATGACACCGATCGGCCCCGTCCGTACGGTCATCGACATGCGACACCAGAAGCCGGCGCTCGCCACCGCCATCGCCGCGATCGCCCTACTCCTCAGCGGCTGTGTGGATTTCGAGCGCACCCGCACCCTGCAGAACGACCTCGACGGGTTGACGGGCGCGGGGGTCGTCGGCGCCGTGACGACCGTGAGCGCCAACCGCACCACCACGGTCCTGACGAGCGGTGTCGGCGACCGCACGACCGGCGCCGAGATCGCCGACGACAGTCGGGTCCGAGTGGGCAGCATCACCAAGACCTTCACGTCCGCGATCATCATGCAACTCGTGGCGGAGGGAAAAGTCGATCTCGACCGCGCCATCGACGGCTACCTGCCCGGTGTGATCGCGGGCGCGGGCGGGGACGGCACGGCGATCACCGTCCGGCAGCTCATGCAGCATCGCAGCGGGCTGCCCGAGTTCGCGGGCGAGCCGGGGGCGGACGAACTGGTCGCCGCGAACGAGAACCGCACGATCACCCCGGCCCAGGCGGTGGCGATCGCGATGGCCAAACCCGCGCAGTTCCCGCCGGGATCCCGATTCCTCTACACCAACACCAACTACATCGTTCTCGGCATGCTGATCGAGGCGGTGACCCGGCACAGTTACACCGACGAGCTCACCACCCGCATCCTCGGCCCGCAGGGCCTCGAGGACACCTACCTTCCCGGGCCCGGCGAGCGCGCGATCCGGGGCCCGCACCCGTCCGGATACCAGGACGTCGACGGCGTCGTGACCGACGTCTCGATGATCGAACCCTCGGTCCCGTGGTCGGCGGGTGCCCTGGTCTCCACCGGCCGCGACCTCAACAGGTTCTGGCTCGCCCTGCTGGACGGGAAGGTGGTTCCCCGTGCGCAGTTGGACGAGATGACGAAGGCACTACCCGCCGCCTCCGAGGCCGAGGGTATGGGTTACGGCCTCGGCGTCGGATCCACCGACCTGCCGTGCGGGGTCAGGTACGTCGGCCACACCGGCGGAATCCCCGGCTACTACACCCTGTCCGGCGCGAGCACCGAGGGCCGTGCGGTGACCATCACCCTCACCCAGATCCCGACCCAGCAGACCGACAGCGAGGCCCTGCTCTCGCACGCGCTCTGCCCGTGAGCCCGGTCAGGCGCCGAAGGTGTGCTCCACCACGGCCTTCGCCCGGCGCGTGACGCGCAGGTAGTTATCCAGGAACTCCCCGGCGTCGCCGGAGTTCCAGCCGGCGACCTGCGCGACCGCGGACAGCACCCGGCCCGGTCCCGGCAGCTGATCGGTTGGCTTGCCGCGCACCAGGACCAGGGCGTTGCGGGCCTTGGTCGCCGTGAGCCAGGCCTCGCGCAGCAGCTCGATGTCCGTCTCGCTCATCAGTTCCGCCGCGCCGATCGCATCCAGCGTCTGGAGCGTCGAGGTGTTGTGCAGGGCGGGCACGTCGTGGGCGTGCCGGAGCTGGATCAGCTGCACCGTCCACTCCACATCGGCCAGGCCGCCGCGTCCGAGCTTGGTGTGGGTGGCCGGGTCGGCGCCGCGCGGCAATCGCTCGGAGTCGACCCTGGCCTTGATCCGCCGGATCTCGCGGACCGCCTGCTCGGAGACCCCGCCCTCCGGGTACCGGGTCTCGTCGATCATGTGCAGGAACCGCACAGCCAGGTCCGGGTCCCCCGCGGCGGTGTGTGCGCGCAGCAGCGCCTGGATCTCCCAGGCCTGCGCCCACTGTCGGTAGTATGCCTCGTACGACGCCAACGTCCGCACCAGCGGACCGTTGCGGCCCTCGGGGCGCAGGCCGGTGTCCACCTCGAGTGGCGGGTCCGTGCTCGGCGCGCCGAGCAGCTTCTGCACCCGATCGGCGATGCTGTTGGCCCACTTGACCGCCCGGACCTCGTCCTCGCCTGGCCTGGGTTCGCAGACGAACAGCACGTCCGCATCCGAGCCGTAGCCGAGCTCCCCACCGCCGAGCCTGCCCATCCCGATCACCGCGAACGACGCGGGCACAGGCCCACCCAGCTCGGCCTCGCTGGCCCGGATCACCGAGTCCAGCGCGGCACCGAGCACGGCCGCCCACACCGAGGACAGGGCGCGGCACACCTGCGGGACATCGAGCATTCCAAGCACGTCGGCCGACGCCACCCGCGCCAGCTCGTGCCTGCGCAGCGAGCGGGCGGCATTGACCGCGCGCACGGGATCGTCGTAACGCGCAGAGGAGGACAGGATCCCGCGGGCGACCTCGTCCGGGTCGATGTCGAGCAGTCGGGGTCCGGTCGGCCCGTCGGCGAACAGCCGCAGCACGTCCGGCGCCTTGATCAGCAGGTCCGGGATGTACGCGGACGACCCGAGCACGATCATCAGGCGCTGGGCCACCGCGCCCTCGTCGCGCAGGACCCGCAGGAACCAGTCCTGTTCGACCATGGCCTCGGAAAGCCTGCGGTAGGCGAGCAATCCGGCGTCGGGATCCGGTGTGTCGCTGAGCCATTCGAGCAAGGTCGGCAGCAGCAGGGCCTGGATCCGCCCCTTCCGGGATGCGCCGCCGGTCAGCGCCTTCAGGTGACCGAGGGCGTTCTCGGGCGCGGTGTAGCCGAGGGCGGCGAGCTGACGCGTCGCCGCGTCCGGACTCAACCGGATCGCGTCCTTGTCCAGCCGGGCAACCGATTCCAGCAGCGGGCGGTAGAAGAGCTTGGCGTGCAGGCGACGGATCCGATGCGCATTGCGCTTGACCTCGGCGTTGAGCACGCCGAGCGCGTCCCGCTGGCCGTCCGGACGCATGTGCGCGGCGCGGGCGAGCCAGCGCAGCGCCTCCTCGTCGTGCGCGGGCGGCAGCGTGTGCGTGCGCTTGAGCTTCTGCAGCTGCAGCCGGTGCTCGATCAACCGCAGGAATTCGTACGACGCAGCGAGATTCGCGGCGTCGTCGCGCCCGACGTAGCCGCCGGCCGCGAGCGCGGTCAGCGCGTCGACGGTGCTCTTCACGTGCAGCGACTCGTCCGCACGCCCGTGCACCAGCTGCAACAACTGCACGGCGAACTCCACGTCGCGCAGACTGCCGCGGCCGAGCTTGATCTCCCGCTCACGCAGCTCCGGCGGCACCATCTCCTCGACCCGGCGGCGCATGGCCTGCAGGTCGACGACGAAGTCCTCCCGCTCGGAGGCCATCCACACCATCGGGCTCAGCGCGTCGACATAGCGTTCGCCCAGCTCGAGGTCGCCGGTCGCCGGTCGTGCCTTGAGCAGCGCCTGGAACTCCCAGGTCTTGGCCCAGCGCTTGTAGTACGCGATGTGCGAGTCGAGGGTGCGCACCAGCTCGCCGCGCTTGCCCTCCGGCCGCAGCGCCGCATCCACCTCGAAGAAGGCAGCCGAGCCCACCCGCATCAGCTCGCCCGCGAGCCGGCTGGTGGACGCGTCCGAGGGCTCCGCGACGAACACCACGTCGACGTCGCTGACGTAGTTCAGTTCGCGCGCACCGCATTTGCCCATCGCGATCACGGCGAGACGGGCCGGGCACGGCCCGTCGGGGTAGATCTCGGCGACCGCGACCGCGAGCGCCCCGGTGAGCGCGGCGTCGGCCATGTCGGAGAGCTGGCGCCCGACCGTCTGATACGGCAACACCGGCTCGTTCTCCACGGTGGCCGCCAGGTCGGAGGCCGCCAGCACCATCAGCTGGTCGCGGTAGGTCTTGCGCAGCGCGGCGATCGCGGCCGGGCCTGTGATCCCCGCCCGGTACACCAGGTTGGTCTCGGACGCGCTGTCGTCCGGGGTGGCCTTGACGCCGGCCAGCAGCTCGTCGGTGAGCTCGTCCCGGCTCGGCAGCCGGGCCTCCCCCGCCAGCAGCTTCCACCCGGACGGGTCGGCCACGAGGTGGTCACCGAACGCGCTCGACGCGCCGATCAGTCCGAACAGCCTGCCCCGCAGGGCCGTATCGGTGCGGAGTTCGGCGTCGAGCTCCGCCCAACCGTCCCCGAGACCGTCCTTGACGCGAACCAGGGTGCGCAGGGCCAGGTCGGCATTCGCGGCGCGCGAGAGCGCCCAGAGCAGCTCCAGGCTCTCCGGGTTGGCCCAGTCGAGATGGGCGAGCTCCTCCCCGGCAGTCGGCTCGACGAGGCCGAGACGGCCGACGCTGGGGATCGTGGAACGGGCGGTAGGCGGCTTGACCATCGGTGCTTACAGACCCAGGTAGGTCTTGATCTCGAACGGGGTCACCTGGCTGCGATATTCCTCCCACTCACGCCTCTTGTTGCGCAGGAAGAAATCGAACACGTGCTCGCCGAGTGCCTCGGCCACCAGCTCCGAGCGCTCCATCTCGCGCAGCGCGGTGTCGAGGCTGCTGGGCAGCTCCTTGTAGCCCATCGCCCGGCGCTCCGCGGAGGTCAGCGACCAGACGTCGTCCTCGGCCTCGGGCGGCAACTCGTAGCCCTTCTCGATGCCGCGGAGTCCGGCGGCGAGCAGCACCGCGAAGGTGAGATACGGGTTGCAGGCCGAGTCTGGGCTGCGGATCTCGACGCGGCGCGAGGACGCCTTGTTCGGCGTGTACATCGGCACCCGGATAAGGGCCGAGCGGTTCGACGGACCCCAGGACGCGGCGGTCGGGGCCTCGCCGCCGTGGATCAGCCGCTTGTAGGAGTTCACCCACTGGTTGGTCACCGCGCTGATCTCGTTGGCGTGTTCGAGGATGCCCGCGATGAACGCCTTGCCGGTGTCCGAGAGCTGCATCGGGTCGTCCGGGTTGTGGAAGGCGTTGTTCTCGCCCTCGAACAGGCTCATGTGGGTGTGCATGGCCGAGCCGGCCTGATCGCTGAACGGCTTGGGCATGAAGGTCGCGCGCACACCCTCGTTGATCGCGACCTCCTTCACGATGTAGCGGAAGGTCATCACGTTGTCGGCCATCGACAGCGCGTCGGCGTAGCGCAGGTCGATCTCCTGCTGCCCGGGCGCGGCCTCGTGGTGGCTGAACTCGACGGAGATGCCCATCGACTCGAGCGCGTCGATGGCGTGCCTGCGGAAGTTCGGCGCGGAGTCGTGCACGGCCTGGTCGAAGTAGCCGCCGCTGTCGGCGGGCACCGGCGGGGTGCCGTCGGCGGGGCCGTTCTCGAGCAGGAAGAACTCGATCTCGGGGTGCACGTAGCAGCTGAACCCGAGGTCGCTCGCCTTGCTGAGCTGCCTGCGCAGCACGTGCCGCGGGTCGGCCCAGGACGGCGTCCCGTCCGGCATCGCGATGTCGCAGAACATGCGCGCGGAGTGCTGCGCGCCGTCCTTGTGCGCCCACGGCAAGATCTGGAAGGTCGACGGGTCCGGCTTGGCGACGGTGTCCGCCTCCGAGACCCGGGAGAAACCCTCGATGGCCGAGCCGTCGAACCCGATGCCCTCGCTGAAGGCACCCTCGAGTTCGGCCGGGGCGATCGCCACCGACTTCAGGTAGCCGAGCACATCGGTGAACCACAGTCGGACAAAACGGATGTCGCGCTCTTCGAGGGTGCGAAGCACGAATTCCTTTTGGCGATCCATGTCCGCGAGAGTAGGCAAAGTCCGTTAAATCTGTGTTACATCGTGAAATCGGTTACTAACACGTGAGGTCGGGCTGGGGTTCTGTCAGCTCCGTGAGGTACTCGACGACGGGGTCGTCGACGCAGGAGACGCCACTCATCGCGACCGTGTGCTGGGTCCCCCTGTACGTGATCAGGGAGGCCCCGAGCTGCTTGGCCAGCTCCACTCCCGCCTGGTACGGCGTGGCGGGATCCTCGGTCGTCGAGATCACGACGAGGTGCGGCAGACCGGGGGCATCGATCGTGTGCGGGCTCCCGGAGCTGGGCACCGGCCAGAAGGCGCAGGTGTCGAGCGGGGCATTGCCCGTGCCCCGGCCGTCGTCGAGGAACGGCGCTGCCCGTCGGAACTCGGTGTCCGCCGCGCCTGCCTCGGCCCGGTCGGTGACCGGCGGGTCGTCGACGCACCGCACCGCGTTGAACACGTCCTCGATGTTGCTGTAGCTGCCGTCCTCCTGGCGACCCTCGTACGTGTCGGCCAGCTGCAGGAGGGTGTCGCCGTGGCCATCGGCCAGGGAGCTGAGCCCGCCGCGGAGCATCCCCCACAGGTTCTGCGAGTACAGCGCCTGCTGAACCCCGGTGATTGCGTCCCGGTAGCCGAGGCCCCTGGGGTCTGTGGTGTCCGCGGGCTTGTCGACCAGCGGATCGACCAGCTCCTTGAACCGCGCGCTGAACCGGGCCGGGTCGGTGCCGAGCGGGCAGTCGTCCGACTGCGCGCAGTCCGCCGCGAACGCGTCGAACGCCTTCTGGAAGCCCGCCGCCTGCAGCACCACCTCCTGGACCTGGTCCTGGTTCGGGTCAAGCGCGCCGTCGAGCACCATCGCGCGCACGTTCGCGGGGAATGTCTCGGCGTAGCTCGAGCCGAGCCGGGTGCCGTAGGAGTACCCGAGATAGCTCAGCTTCTCGTCGCCGAGCACCGACCGGATCACGTCCATGTCCCGGACCACCTCGCGGGTGCCGACGTGCTCGAGGAACTCGGCGCCGGTCCGCTCGGCGCACTTGCGCGCATAGTCGGCGTTCTTCGCCTCGGTCCGGGCGATCCCCTCCGGGCTCATGTCCACGCCGGGATCCGCGCGCTGCGCGTCGGTCTCCGGCGGCGTCAGGCAGCGGACCTGCGGCGTCGACGCGCCGATCCCGCGCGGGTCGAACCCGATCACGTCGAACCGGTCGCCCAACGCGGTGCCCCCGCCGTCGGTCGCCATCGCCAGGCCGGAGGCGCCGGGCCCGCCAGGGTTGACCAGGACGGACCCGATCTTCGGGCCGGTCGCCTGGCTCCGGGAGATCGCGATCTTCGCGGTGTCCCCTGTCGGGTCCGCGTAGTCCACCGGCACGGTGATCTCGGCGCACTCGAGGCTGCTGGCCAGCGGCATCCCGTCGGTGCTGTAGCCCTCGCAGGACTCCCACTGCGGGGTCTGCGTGTAGAACTCCTCCAGGCCCGCCGGGACCGCGCCCGCCCCAGGGGCGAAGTCGCCCGCGGTCCGGCCTGCCGCCTCGCCCTTGGCGGCCCCGTCGACCACGCTCCCGCATCCGGCGGCCATGGCTGCGACGAGCGCTCCCACGGCCAGTACGACAGGGACTCGGCGCAATATCGGCATGCCATCGATGGTGCCACGGGCCGGCGGACCCCCGGCCCGGCCCTGATCCGGCAGGGTTTTGCCCGCTGCGCGGGCGAATCACTGCCGGATCCGACATTCGACGGAACCGATCGACTCGGCGCGCGTCGAACACTGCATGACGTCGACTCGACTGAACGCGATCATGGCCCGCCAGGATGGTGTGATCACCCTCGGCCAGGCCCGTGCGACCGGGATGAGCGAGTCCGCGGTGAGCCGTCGTGTAACGACAGGTCAGTGGCGTCGACTCCGTCGCGGCGTGTTCCTCCGCGCGGACAACCCGTTGACCCATGCAGCGGCGCTGCGCGCGGCGGTCTACGGGTCGGGCCCCGACGCCGTCGCATACGGTCCGAGCGCCGCGTGGTGACACGGCCTCACCGAGGTACCGCCGACCAGGCACTGGGTGACCGTCCCGCGTGGGCGCCCCGCGTCGCCCGACCCTGCCATCCGGATGCGCCGCCGCGACCTGGGGTGGGAGGACATCGGGACCTTTCGGGGCCTCGGTGCGACCGAGCTGCCATTGACTGCGTTGGAGGCGGCGGTCGAACTCCGGAACGGATCAACCCTTCTTGATCGCGTCCTACAGCGGCACACGTCGCTGCCCATCCTGATCGCTGTGCACGAGCGAAACCGCGGTCGGGCCGGCACCTCGGAGGCGGACCGACTGCTCCGGTCGGCCGGGGAGGGCGGCCACTCCGAGGCGGAGCGGATCCTGCACCGCCTCCTCCGTTCGGCGGGGTTCACCGGGTGGGCCGCGCATGTGTGGGACCACGGGTTCGAGATCGACGTGGCGTTCGTGCGCAGACGCGTCGCGATCGAGGTGGACGGGTGGGCCTGGCACCGCGATCCCGCGAGGTTCAATCGAGACGCCGAGCGCCAGAACATCCTGGTCAATGCCGGCTGGCACGTGCTGCGCTTCACCTGGCACCGGCTCACCCTCGACCAGGAGGGCGTGCTGGCCGAGATCCGGACCGCCCTCGCCCGTCACTGACGCGATCCGGCTGAGTTCCGCCCGCCATCCGGGCGAATCCCTGCCGGATCCGATGTGACCAATTGCACGTCACCGCCTGTTCTCGGGGGGGTCGGCCGGTGGCAGACTGAGCTACGTCATCACCCACAACCCGGGGACCCGCACTGGGCCTCGAGGCACGAAAGGGACACTGATGTCCGATAACACTGCGCCCTACGGTTCCGCGCCCGCTCAGCCGGCCGCCAAACGAACCAAGATCCGCACCCACCACCTGCAGACCATGAAGGCCGAGGGCGAGCGCTGGGCGATGCTCACCGCCTACGACTACTCGACCGCGCGGCTCTTCGAGGAGGCCGGCATCCCGGTACTCCTGGTCGGCGACTCCGCCGCGAATGTCGTCTACGGCTACGACACGACGGTGCCGATCACCATCGACGAGCTGATCCCGCTGGTTCGCGGCGTGGTCCGCGGCGCCCCGAACGCCCTCGTCGTCGCCGACCTGCCGTTCGGCAGCTACGAGTCCTCCCCCGAGCAGGCACTGGCCACCGCCACCCGGTTCATGAAGGAGGGCCAGGCGCACGCGGTCAAGCTCGAGGGCGGCGAGCGCGTCGCCCCGCAGATCGCCGCGATCACCGCCGCCGGCATCCCGGTGATGGCGCACATCGGGTTCACCCCGCAGTCCGTGAACAGCCTCGGCGGCTTCCGCGTGCAGGGCCGCGGCGACGGCGCCGAGCAGCTCGTCGCCGACGCCATCGCCGTACAGGAGGCAGGCGCGTTCTCCGTGGTCATGGAGATGGTGCCCGCCGAGATCGCAGGGCAGGTCACCCGGAAGCTGACGATCCCGACCGTCGGCATCGGCGCGGGCGCCGAATGCGATGCGCAGGTGCTGGTCTGGCAGGACATGGCCGGGTACACCAGCGGCAAGACCGCCAAGTTCGTCAAGAAGTTCGCCGCCGTCGGCGACGATCTGCGCGGCGCGGCGGCCGCCTACGCCGCCGAGGTCCGGTCCGGCACCTTCCCCGCCGAGGAACACAGCTTCTGACGCCGGTTTCACGCGCGACGACAATCCGCCCTCTCGCGGGGCGGGTTGTCGTCGCGCGATGGCACACTCGATGACAACGGCGCGCGGGTATCCCGTGCGCCGTCACACACTTCACCGAAAGACAGGGTGCCTACATGTTCCATCGTCGTTTCGCGGCCGCCGTCGCCGGAGCCGCCGCGGTCGTCGCACTCGCGGGCGGCTGCGCCACCGAGAACGCCCCTGCACCGGCCCCCGCACCGAGCGGCGGCACGGGCGCCCTGCCCAACACCTCGGTCGCCCCGGCGCCCGGTGGCCCGGTCGCGGGCGGCGTCACCCAGGCGCAGGCCGCCCAGCTGTGCTCGGACATGCAGGCGCAGCTGCAGAGCTGGCGCACTTACACCCCGACCATCGGCAAGGGCGGGCTGAACACGGTCGTCGGCACCTGGGCCGCCCAGAACGGCATCAATGTCATCGAGCTGATGGGCAACAAGGCCCGGATCGACGCGATCACCCAGGCGCAGTGCCCGGATGTGCGCGCCGACGCCATCGAATCGTTGCGGATCCCGGACCTGGCATCGGGACTGATCGGGTTCTGACACCGATGCGGGACCTGTACCCCGAGATCGAGCCGCACCGCGCCGGGCACCTCGACGTCGGCGACGGGCAGCGCATCTACTGGGAGGTCAGCGGCAACCCCGCAGGCAAGCCCGTCGTGTTCCTGCACGGCGGGCCCGGCGGCGGCACCACCGCCGACCACCGCCGGTTCTTCGACCCCGACGCCTACCAGATCGTGCTGTTCGATCAGCGCGGCTGTGGGCGTTCGACCCCACACGTCGCCGACGGGGCGGACCTGTCGGTGAACACCACGGAGCACCTCATCGCCGACATCGAGGCGCTGCGCACCTATCTCGGGGTGCAGCGCTGGCAGGTCTTCGGTGGTTCCTGGGGTTCGACGCTGGCGTTGGCCTACGCGCAGGCCAAACCGGATCGGGTCACCGAGCTGGTGCTGCGCGGGGTGTTCCTGCTGCGCCGCAGCGAGATCGACTGGTACTACAACGGCGGCGCGAGCGCGATCTACCCGGACCTGTGGGAAGGCTTCCTCGCTCCGGTGCCCGAGGCCGAGCGGGGCGGCGACCTCGTCGAGGCCTACCACCGCCTGCTGCACTCCCCCGACGACGACGTCGCGCTGGCGGCCGCCGTCGCCTGGTCCACCTGGGAGGGTGCCACCAGTTCGCTGCTGCCCCGGCCCGCACGGGTCGAGGAGAGCGCGGAGCCGCGCTTCGCGCTGGCGTTCGCGCGGATCGAGAACCACTACTTCCGCAACCACGGATTCCTCGCGGAGGGCCAGCTGCTCCGCGACATCGCCGCGATCGAGACCATCCCGGCGGTGATCGTGCAGGGCCGGTACGACGTGGTCTGCCCGGCGACCAGCGCGTGGGCCCTGCACCGGGCCTGGCCGTCGGCCCGGCTGGTGATCGTCGACGACGCAGGGCACGCCGCGAACGAGCCGGGGATCGCCCACCACCTGGTCGAGGCGACCGACGCCTTTCGCGGCTGACGCCCGAATCTCTCGACAGCGACGGACGAGGGCGGGTAAACCTGAGGTATGGGCAAGGGGCGCACACCGGACGGGACCGCTGCCGTGCTGGCGGCGTTACGCGATCACGCCGACGAACTGGACTCTCGCGCCGACGAGGTGCACCGCGACGAATTCGACTCGGTGCACCAGATGCGGGTGTCGACGCGGCGCCTTCGGAGCGTGCTCGGCAGCTACCAGTCGCTGTTCCCGGACGGCGCCACCGACGGCGTGCGGGCCGAACTCCGATGGCTGGGTACGGTTCTCGGCAATGCCAGGGACGCCGAGGTGATGGCCGAGCAGTTTCGCGACCTCCTCGACTCGCAGCCGCCCGAACTGGTGCGCGGGCCGGTCCGCCATCGCCTGGTGGCGACGAACGAGCTCGCCTACCGCGACGCGCACATCGAGGCGGTTGCCGCGCTCGACGGCACTCGCTACGAGGCGCTGCTGGCCTCGCTGGACGCCCTGCTCGCGGCGCCCCCGTACCGAACCGACGCGGTCCGATTCGGGCTACACCGCGCCCGTCGCAAGTTACGCAAGGCCGCGCGGAAGGCGGGACTCACCGCACGGGACACCGGCGAACCGACACCGGAGCGCCTGCACACGGTCCGCAAGCGCGCCAAGGCGCTCCGGTACGCGGCCGAGGCGGCCGCATCCACCCGTCCCTCGCCCGTGCGGGCGGGTAAGGCGGCCAAGAAGCTGCAGACCGTGCTCGGCGACTACCACGACTCCGTGGTCGCGCGGGCCCGGCTCCTGGCCGCGGCCGACCTGGCCCGCGGCGCGGGCGAGGACACCTTCACCTACGGCGTGCTGACCGCCATCGAGGCCGACCAGGTCCGACGCGCCGTGCCGCGGTCGCGAAAGCTGGTGCGCAAGATCAGGTCTGCTAGCCGGAAGCTGTAGCCGGGTAGCCGAACTTCACCGTCCGCGCGGTGACGTCGGCCTGAACCAGCCGCACGGACACCGCCTCGCCCTCCGGCGGATCGCCGAGGCACTTGCCGATCACCGTCGCCTGCGGCGCGAATACCTCGGCCTCCCGCTTGCCGTCCACCCCGCGCAGCACCACCGCGTCGAACACCTCGCCCTCGCGGCCGGCGAGCAGGGTGGCCTCCGTGAGGTCCACGCAGGCCCGATCGACCTTGTTGGCCAACGTGTCCGATCCCCGCATCAGATCCGACAGGGAGGGTAGGGCGTCGCGAACCCATTGCGGCACCGGCGTTCCCGCGCAGATCGCCAGGCACACCTCGGTGCTGAACCGGTCCGAGAGGCGCCGCAGCGGCGCCGTCACGTGCGCGTACGGGGCGCCGATCCCGGAATGCGTGACCAGCTCCGGGACCTCGCCGTCGAACGCGGCGTAGCCCGCTCCGCGCAGCAGCGAGGTCGCCTCGGTCATCATCACCAGCGTCGCCGGCGTGTTCGCTTCCAGGCCCGCGAGGAACTCACCGACCGGGACCTGCGACGGCCAGTCCATGCCGAGGGCGGTCGCGGCCCTGCGCAGTGCCGCGACCGCGCCGGGCGCCGGGGCGGGCAGGGTGCGCAGCAGTCCGATGCCTGCGTCGATCATCAGCTTCGCCGCACACATCCCGGTCAGCAGCGACACCTCCGCGTTCCAGTCGTCGGCCTCGGTGCGCGGCTGCAGCTCGAGCCGCCAGCCGTCGCCGTCGCCGACCACCTCCTGCTCGGGCAGCTTGAGCTCGATCGCGCCGCGGTCGATCGCGGAGGCGAGCCGCAGCTTGCCGAACTCGGGCAGCGCCGCGATCGAGGGATGCAACGAGCCGGACTCCGAATCCGACTGCACCCCTGCGTAGTCGAACCGCGCGACCGAACGCACCAGGGCACGGGAGACCGCTACCGAGACCGGCTCCGCCCGCTCGTCGAGCTCGATCCGCCACAGCGCGGCAGGCCGCACCAGATCGGGCAGCAGGCTGGCCGCGCCCTCGGACATCACCCGCGGGTGCAGCGGCAACGACCCGTCCGGCAGATAGAAGGTCTGGCCGCGCCGCCGGACCTCCGCGTCCAGGTCGCCGCCGGGGACCACGACGGCCGCGACGTCGGCTATCGCGTAGTGCAGGACGAACCCGGTGGGCGTGCGCTCGAGGTGCACGGCCTGGTCGAGATCCATGGACGTCGGCGGGTCGATGGTGACCAGCGCCAGGTCGGTGCGGTCCGCGCGCTCGGCCGCGTATCGGTCGACCGCGGACTCCGCCTCGGCGATGGCCCTCGGGGGGAAGTCGGCGGTCAGCGAGAAGTCGGTCCGGATGGCACCGAAGTCGATCCCGCGGGCAGAGATACGCGTCATCACAATTGCCGAGCGTAGTGGCTCGGCTCGTCCGCGCAGCCGACCGTCAGTTGTTCCAGTCGTCCTCGGCCTTGTCGGCGGCCTTGTTGCGCTCCGCGGCGATCTCCAACGCCCGCGCGGCGGTCTCGCGATCGGGATAGGGACCCATCCGGTCGAGCCCGCGGGCGTCCTTGCCCTGACGCACCGAACCGTCCGACACGCAGTAGTACCAGAGGTGCTCTTCGTCCTCGCTCATGTCTTCAGTGTGCCCGGTTCCCGGCACCCTCACCATCCGAACCGCCGCCTCGAAATCTTTTCGGCCCGTTCGCTTGAGGACTGCACGCAAGCATGAGACTCTTACGCGCGGCAGGGTACGGCGTGTCACATCCACCGCACCCGTATCCCAGGATTCGAGAGTTTCCGCGCTGCACCGCCTCAACCCGTATGAAATGGAGAATCACCCGCATGGCCCCCATGTCTTACCTGCTCTACGATGCCCTCCTCCCGCATCTCGGAGCCGACGCCGCCGAGCACTGGGCGACGACCCTGGTCGTCAACCCGATCTAAGGTCGGACGTCGACAAAGATGCCCTCGCCGATTCGGCGGGGGCATCTTTTTGTGCGCTCGCCGCCCCGGCCTGCTCCGCCAGCCTCCGATTGAGGTCCGCGATTTGCGCGGTGAGCCGGTGGATCTCGTCGCTGGTGTGCTTCGCCCCGTCCTCCTGGGCCGCGGCGACCCGTTCGACGAACCACGAGGCCAGCGACGCGGTGACGACACCGAGCAGCGCGACGCCGCCGAGCATCAGCCCGAACGCGATCAGTCGGCCCTCCGCCGTCGTCGGGTACCGGTCTCCGTAGCCGACGGTGGTCACCGTTGTCACCCCCCACCAGAGCGCGTCCCCGAACCCGGTGATGTTCGCGTCGGGATTGGCTCGTTCGGCGTCGAGGACCGCGAGGGCGGCGCAGAACACCAACAGCGCGGTGCCGCCAACCACGTACGCCCCGACCCTGCCCCGGAACGATCCGGCCATGCTGCGGCTGAGCGCTGCGAGCACCACCACCAGCCGAAGCGGACGCAACAGCGGGAGCAGCAGCGCCACCAGTTCGAAGAGGTTGGCCCGGACGAAGGGCCACTTCTCGCGAGCCCGCACGAGTCGGTCCCCGTAGTCGAGCGCGAAGGCCGCCCAGGTGACGATCATCGCGACGTCGCAGAGGAGCCGGATTCCCGGCGCCAGGTCCACCACCAGGATCGGGAGGGCATAGGCCGCCAGGAAGGCGAGCGATGCGACCGTGAGAAGGGTGTCCCTGGATGACTTGAGCAATGTCATCGGCAGAGAGTAGCGACTGCCGGCTTACACATTCTCGATAAGCGGGCGGACGAGTTGGTCTGTAAGCCGGATCCTGTCCCCGGCGCCGAGGCGCCGGGTGGCGACCATCCATCTGGGCACACCGTTGCCGGGTACCTCGAGCGGTCCACCCGCAGGCTCGGGCGAGCAGCCCTCGAACACCTGCGCAGCCGCACCTTCGAGAAGGTGCGGCCTTCGACCTTGCTCCGGGCGGGGTTTACCTAGCCACCCCAGTCACCTGGGGTGCTGGTGCGCTCTTACCGCACCGTTTCACCCTCACCGACGCTCACGCGCCGGCGGTCTGTTTTCTGTGGCACTGTCCCGCGGGTCACCCCGGGTTGCCGTTAGCAACCGCCCTGCTCTGTGGAGTCCGGACTTTCCTCGGCTCTGGGCCTGCGCGCGCGAGCGCACGGTTCCCCGAGCCGCGGTCGCCCGACCAACTCGTCCGCCGCTACAGACTACTGCCTGCCGCGCACACCTCCGACACTCGAACGCTTGTTTGACCGGCGTCGACTGTCTACGGTCTAGCCATGGCCAGATACATCGCGTTGCTGCGGGGCATCAATGTCGGCGGGATCAACATCAAGATGGCGGACCTCAAGGACGCGATCTCGAGCCTCGGTTTCGACAACGTCAAGACCGTATTGGCCTCGGGCAATGTGCTTTTCGACTCCGACCGCGCGGACCGCGGGGCGATCAAGTCCGATATCGAGGCCTGCCTGCGGGAGAGGTTCGGCTACGACGCCTGGATCGTCCTGGTGGACCACCAGAGCCTGGCCGCGATCGTCGAGGGCTTCCCGTTCGAGGCCGACCGGGACGGGTGGCACCCGTACGTGCTGCTGTCCTCGGACCCGGCGTCGCTGGACGACATGTTCGCCGCCGCACAGTCTCTCGCGCTCGGCGACGAGGCGGTCGCGCTCGGCGACGGCGTTCTGTACTGGCACGTCGAACGAGGCGAGACGCTGCAGAGCCCGTTCGGAAAGCTCAGCGCCAAGGCCAAGTACAAGTCGACGACCACCAACCGGAACCTGCGCACGCTGCGCAAGCTGTTGTGACGGTCGGCTGAGGCACCCGCCGAATGGTCTGGCTTGTCGGCGCCCTCGTCGCCCTGGTGCTGGCCGCCGCGATCCTCCGTCCGCACGGACTGCCCGAGGTGGCCGTCGCCGCGCCCGCCGCCGTGATCGTGGTGGCCGTCGGGGCGGTCACCCCGGCACAGGCGCTGGCGGAGGTGCGCACGCTCGGTCCGACCGTGGCGTTCCTCGCCGCGATCCTCGTGCTCGCCCACCTCGCGGACGCGAGCGGCGTGTTCACCTGGACCGCGTCGGTCCTGCGGCGAGGTTCCCGGGGTCGCCCGAAGCGGCTGCTGGGGCTGGCATTCGCCGCCTGCGCGATCACCACCGCTGTGTTGAGCCTGGACGCCACGGTGGTGCTGCTGACGCCCGCGATCCTGGCGACCGCGACGAGGATGGGCATCTCGGCGCGCCCGGTGAACTATGCCGCGGCGCACCTGGCCAACTCGGCATCGACGTTGTTGCCGGTCTCGAACCTGACGAACCTGCTGGCCTTCTCGGCGACCGGCCTCGGGTTCCTCCACTTCGCCTCCCTGATGGCACTGCCGTGGGTCGTCGCGATCGCGGTGGAGCTCGCCGTGTTCCGGCTCTTCTTCGCGCGCGACCTCGCCGCGCCGCCAGAACCGGCCCCGACGCCGGCGCGGATCGTGCCGCCGCCGCGCTGGGCCTTGACGGTCCTTGGTCTTACCCTCTTGGGCTTCGCGCTGTCCGGCCTCGTCGGGGTGGCCCCGGCGTGGATCGCGGTCGCCGGGGCTGTCCTGCTCGGCGTGCCCGCACTGAAGGAGGGGCGCACCAGGCCGCGGTCGATGCTCGCCGCGGCCGATCCCTACTTTGCGGTTTTCGTCCTCGCGCTGGGGATCCTCGTCGCCCCCCTGACCGACGGGGCGGTCGGCGACCGGGTCGGAGACCTACTGCCGCATTCGGAGTCGTTCACCGCCCTGCTCCTGACGGCGTCGGTGGCCGCGCTCGCCGCCAACCTGGTCAACAACCTGCCGGCCACCCTCCTGATGATCGGCGCCCTCGGGCCCGGCGCACCGACCGGGCTGCTCTTGGCGATGCTGATCGGGGTGAACCTCGGGCCGAACCTGACCTACACCGGTTCCCTGGCAACGCTGCTGTGGCGCCGGGTCGCGACCCACTGTGGGCAGCCGCCGACGCTGGGCACCTACACCGCACTCGGCGTGATCAGCACACCCCTGACCATTGTCGGCGCCGTCGCCGCGCTCTGGCTGGCGCTCTGACAGGGCAGGTCCGGCCGGATCAGCCTGCGGCGAACTCGGCGGCGTGGTCCTGCGCCCACGTCGTGAAGCTGCGAGGTCCGTGGCCGGTGAGGACCCGGACGTGGTCCGTGAGCTCGACGGGCGTGCCGTCGTTGGACCGCCACCACTTCAGGAGCGCATCGGCGTAGTCCGCGGGGACATGGTCGGCCATCTCGGCCTTCCAGGCGTCACCGGTGACGTGCTCGACAGCGATGGGTGTGCCGATGACACGGGCGAGGACCTCGATCTGGTCGGCGAAGGTGACGGACTCGGCACCGGAGAGGGTGTACGCGCGACCCGCGAGGCCGGGATCGGTGAGCACCGCCAGCGCGGCTTCGGCGACGTCCTCCTCGTGGATCGGGTCGTTGTGGGCGCCGGGATACGGCAGGCTCACCGGACTGCCGGACCTGATGGGCCACGCCCAGGCCTGCGCGTTACCCGCGAAGGCGCCGGGCCGGAGCAGCGTCGTGCGGATCGGCGACGCCAGCAGGGCGGTCTCCACGTCGAGGTGGGACCTGGCCATGATGTCGGTGGCGGCGTCCGGCGCGAGAACGGACGACGAGGACAGCAGCACGATGTGCTCGACGCCCGCCGCCGTCGCCGCGGCGATGAAGGCCTCGATCTGCGCGGCCGCGGCGTAGAGGAAGACCGAGGTCACCCCGTCCAGCGCGGCGGCGAAGTCGGCCGGATCGGTCAGGTCGCAGCGGATCGTGGACGGGTCCTGCGGGTTGCTGGAGGCCGCGCGATACGGCAGCCCCCTGGCGTCGAGGAGGGCGATGAGGCGCTGGGCGACGGCGCCTCGGCTGCCGGTGACGAGGATCGTCATGAGGTTCCCTTCACTGGAGTATTCTGTGTGCATTACACAGATTCTGCGTGACGCATTCTCTGCGCCACGCAGATAAATTTAGGCAGGGAGGTCCCCGGTGTCAACCCGTACGGAATTGTTGGAAAAGATCGCCGTCGACAGCCAGCGGCACTACGCCGACTACATGCGGTTCAACCAGGCGATGGCGGATCATCTCGGCCTGCATCCCACCGACCTGCAGTGCGTCGCACTGCTCGACGTCGAGCCGGGACCGGTGAGCACCGGCGAGATCGCCAGGCTGACCGGGCTGACCTCGGGATCGGCGACCCGCCTGGTCGACCGCATGGCCAAGGCCGGACTCGTGGAACGTCACGCCGACCCGCAGGACCGCCGCAAGTCCCTGGTCACGCTTGCCCCCGAGGCCAGGGCGCGGATCGGCGCGGCGTGGGACGTGCCGGGGAAGGCCTTCGGCGCAGTCCTGGAGACCTACCGCGACGACGAGCTGGCGGTCATCGCCGACTACCTGAACCGCGCTGGGGCCGTCGGGCGGGCACAGGCGGAACGCCTCACCGGGCAGGACGCGTCCTGACGCGGTCCCCCGAGAACACGAAGCGCCCCGCCTCCACACAAGGGAGACGGGGCGCTTCGGATCGGGGACAGCTCCCGGGGTCCGGTCAGACGGTCACGCTTGCCTTTTCCACGACAGGCGGCAGCTCGGGGTCCTCGTCGGCGAACGGGTCGCCGTTGCGGGGCGCGTTGTAGAGCTCCTCGTCGAGGATCCCCTCCCGCTTGGCGACGATGGTCGGAACCAGCGCCTGCCCGGTGACGTTGAGCGCGGTCCGACCCATGTCGACGATCGGCTCGACGGCCAGCAACAGCCCGACACCCGCGAGCGGGAGCCCCAGGGTGGACAGGGTCAGCGTGAGCATCACGGTGGCGCCGGTGGTGCCCGCGGTGGCGGCCGAACCGATCACCGAGACCACGACGATCAGCAGGTAGTCCGTCAGGCTCAGGTCGATGCCGTAGAACTGGGCCACGAAGATCGCGGCGATGGCCGGGTAGATCGCGGCGCAGCCGTCCATCTTGGTGGTCGCGCCGAGCGGCACCGCGAACGACGCGTACTCACGCGGCACGCCCAGGTTGCGCTCGGTGACCCGCTCGGTCAGCGGCAGGGTCCCGATCGAGGAGCGCGACACGAAGCCGAGCTGAGTGGCCGGCCACACCCCGGAGAAGAACTGCTTGACCGAGAGCCCGTGCGCGCGAACGATAATCGGGTACACGACGAAGAACACGATCGCCAGGCCGATGTAGACGGCCAACGTGAACACGCCCAGCTGACCGATCGCGTCCCACCCGTAGGTGGCCACGGCCTTCGCGATCAGCGCGGCGGTGCCGATCGGGGCGAGGCGGATGATCCACCAGAGCACCTTCTGCACGATCGCGAGCAGCGAGGCGTTCAGTTCCAGGAACGGCTCGGCCTTCTTGCCCACCTTGAGCGCCGCGATCCCGACCGCGATCGCGATGACCAGCAGCTGCAGGACGTTGAAGCTCAGGGACGTGGTCGCGACACCGGCGTCCGTGACCGTCGTCTTCGCGCCGAGGGCGAGGAAGTTCTGCGGCACCAGGCCGGTCAGGAACGCCCACCAGGAGCCGGACCCCTTCGGGACCCCTGCGTCGTCGGGATTGACGGACGTGTTCGCGCCGGGCTGGGTGATCAGCCCGACCGCGATGCCGATCAGCACCGCGATGAACGCGGTGATCGCGAACCACAGCAGCGTCTGGACGGCGAGGCGGGCGGCATTGGCCACCTGGCGGAGATTGGCGATGGAGCTGACGATCGCCGTGAAGACCAGCGGAATCACCGCGACGGTCAGCAGCGCGACGTAGCTCGAACCGATGGTCGTGACGGTGCTGGTCAGCCAGTTGGGACTGCCGTCGTCGGCGAGGGGCATCGAGCGGGCCAGCAGACCGATGAGGACGCCCGCGATCAGGCCGACGACGATCTGGGGACCGAAGGAGGTTGCCCAGCCGGGCAGGCGCCTGGTGCGGGCGAGGGTGGGGGCCGACATGTGACGGACCTTTCGTGATGGGTGCGCAGCAGCAGGCACGCTCGTGCGAGCGTGGGTGCGCGGGGAGTGCTGACAGACGCCGGGCCCGGGACAGAGGTCGACCGGGTGGCGGGAATGAATGGGTCAGCGCATACAGACAGCGCTCGCCTGCAGACAGTTGTCGACATACCGTCGACTGGTCAGCAGCGAGTTCACCCGGAGCATGTTACTCCCGCTAAGAAACGCGCTTCGCGCCGGTGAGTGATTTGCACCCCGGTCGGGGCACAGATCACTCACGGGCGGCGCGGCCGCACTAGAGGTGCGAGGTGTCGTTGACGAGGCGCACCGAGGCGCCGCCGTCGGGGTAGAACTCGGCGATGGACAGCGA
This sequence comes from Rhodococcus sp. PvR099, assembly GCF_017833315.1. Lineage (NCBI taxonomy): Bacteria > Bacillati > Actinomycetota > Actinomycetes > Mycobacteriales > Nocardiaceae > Rhodococcus > Rhodococcus sp. PvR099. Next base: position 1,614,386 of record NZ_JAFIBV010000001.1, read on the forward strand.
TGCCAGGTCCAGGTGCAGCCGGTAGAGCAGCGACGGCCCGACATCGAGCGCCATCTGCAGCAGGGTCTTGATGGGCGTGACGTGCGAGACGAGCAGCAGGTTCGCGCCGGGGAACTCGGCCACGAGGTCGTCGCGCGCCCGCTCGATGCGCGCTCGCACCTCGTCGAAACTCTCGCCGCCGGGCGGCCGAACGGAGGTGTCGGAGATCCACCGGCGGTGCAGCTCGGGGTCACGCGCGGACGCCTCCCCGAAGGTCAGCCCCTCCCAGTCACCGAAATCCGTCTCGATCAGACCCTCGTGGACCCGGACCGGCAGCGACAGCTCGGCGGCCACCGCCTCGGCCGTCTGCCGCGCCCGACCCAGCGGCGACGACAGGACGGCGGTGATGCCGCCGCGTTCGCCGATCCGCTTCGCGGCCGCGCGGGCCTGCGACAGGCCGAGGTCGGTCAGCTCCGGGTTGCCACGGCCCGAGTAACGGCGCTCGACCGACAGCGCGGTCTGCCCGTGCCGCAGCAGCAGCATCCTGGTCGGCTTCCCGAGCGCACCGGTCCACCCCGGTGACACCGGGGCAGACTCCGGCTTCTCGGTTTTCGCAGCGACCGTCGCCGGGGCCGTCAGGTTCGTCGGCTGCCCGTCCATGGCCTCGTTCGCGAGCTTGTCGGCGTGCGAGTTCTCGGCCCGCGGGATCCACGTGTAGTCGACCCGGTCGAAACCGGCGGCCAGCTCGCCCGCCTGCCGGGCGAGCGGCTTCATGTCCGGGTGCTTGACCTGCCAGCGCCCGGACATCTGCTCGACGACCAGCTTCGAGTCCATCCGCACCGACACCGACCGGGCGCCGAGCTCCGCCGCGGCGGTCAGCCCGGCGATCAGCCCGCGGTACTCGGCGACGTTGTTGGTCGCGATGCCGATGGACTCGCCGCGCTCGGCCAGCACCCGGTCGTGATCCGAGTCGAAGACGACCGCGCCGTAGCCGGCCGGTCCCGGGTTCCCGCGTGAGCCGCCGTCGGCCTCGACGAAGACGTGACCCACGGAGCGACCCCCGGGGTCAGTCACAGACCGGATTCCTTGGTACGCACCATGATCGCGTTGCACTCGGGGCAGCGGATCAGCGTCTCCGGATCAGCCTTGGCGATGCGGGAGATCTCACCGCGGTCGATCTCGATCCGGCACGCGCCGCACCGGCGGGCCTGCAGCAACGCGGCGCCTGCGCCGCCGGCGGACCGCTGACGGTCGTAGATGGCCAGCAGGTCGGCCGGGAACTCCGGCTCGAGCGCGGCCCGGTCGCTCACGCATCTCTGCTCGGCCGCGTCGAGGTCGGCGGCAGCGTCGTCGCGGCGACGGCTGGCGTCGATGAGGGCGTCGTCGATCTGGCTCAGCTGCGCGCCCGCGTGCTCGTAGTCCGACTGCGAGGCCTCGCGGCGCTCCATCACCTCGAGCAGTTCGTCCTCGAGGATCGACTGCCTGCGCTCGAGGCTGCCGAGTTCGTGCTCCAGCTCGGTGAGCTGCTTGGCGCCGACGGTGCCGCTCTGCAGCAGCTTCCGATCGCGCTCCTCGCGCTGGCGGACGGCATCCACCTCGCCCTCGAGCTTCTTGATGTCCCGATCCAGGTCGTCGAGGACGATCTCCACCGCGACCGCGGCGTCCTTGCGCGCCACGCGGTCGGACTCGAGGCGCTGCACCTCTTCCTGCTCGGGCAGCGTCCGGCGGCGGTGCGCGATCCTCGCCAGCTCGGTATCCACCGCGGCGAGGTCGAGCAGCTTGGCCTGAATCCGGGGTTCGACGTTCACGCGGGCGGGCTCCTGCTTGTGCTGAGTGGGGATATTGGCCCCGCTACCGTACCGCTCTGCGGGGCACTGCCAGTACCGCTACGCAGCGGTCACCGCGCCCGCCCGACGAATGCCTCGATTCCGTCGAGGACGCACCGCAGTCCGAGTTCGAGCCCGACCCGGTCCCCCGGCTCGAATCCGCCGCCGTCGATGGACTCGATCAACGCCGGATAGTCGTCGCGGCGCCGATCGACGATCGCGGAGACCGAACCGAGCCACTCGGCGCGCCACTGCTCGGACACCGCGTCGGGCATCGCCGCCTGACCGGCGACGCCGCGCACGTGCCCGAGGAGCAGCAGGAACAGTTGGTGGACATCGCGGTGCTCGAGCCCGGTCTCGGCGAATGCCCGCAGCGCGGAGTCCATCCAGCCGAGCTGGTTCGGCCCCATCACCCCCTCACCGCCGGTCGACGCGAGCAGCCAGGGGCGCCGCACGAACAGGCGATGCAGCTCGCGCGCCCAGGCCTCCAGCCGCGGCCGCCACCCACCCTCGACGCCGCTCAGATCGGGCGGGGCGCCGATCGCCTCGTCCAGCATCAGCGTGAGCAGCGTCGCCTTGTCGGGGACGTAGCGGTACAGCGAGGTGGTGGTGAAACCGAACTCGGCTGCCACGCGCTGCAGCGACACCGCCTCGAGCCCATTCGCGTCGGCGATACCGACGGCGGCCGCGACCACCTCGCGGACGCTCAGGCTCGGGCGCCGCCCCCGGCGCGCGGGTTCCTCGTCCCGCCACAACAGCTCGAATGCCGACGTCATGCGCTTCTCCTCCGTTGCCGCAACGGTCCGCGATTGACCGCGAACCAAAACTGTGTATAACCTACACTCAATCGTGAACGGCATTCACAGTGAATGCGATTCACAACAACTATATGGAGGCACCCATGATCGAGTCGACAACGGCACGCCGCGGCAACGTCCTCATCTCCGGGGCCAGCCTGGCCGGCCCGGCGCTGGCCTTCTGGCTGCACCGCTTCGGGTTCTCCGCCACCGTCGTCGAGCGCGCGCCGCGGCTGCGCGAGGGCGGTCAGGCGGTCGACTTCCGCGGTGCGGCGCACCTGCAGATGCTCACCCGAATGGGCCTCCTCGACGAGATCCGCGAGCTCCGGACGCCGGAGGGCCGACTGAACGTCATCGACGGCGACGGCCGGACATTGGCCAGCCTGCCGCCCGAGTTCACCGGAGGCGACGTCGAGATCCAGCGCGGCGACCTCTCCCAGCTGCTGTTCGACAAGACCGAAGACCACACCGAGTACGTCTTCGGCGACTCGATCACCGGACTCACCGACACCGCCGAGGGCGTGCACGTCACCTTCGAGCGCGGCGCCCCGCGCACCTTCGACCTGGTGATCGGCGCCGACGGTCTGCACTCGAACGTCCGCACGCTGACCTTCGGGGACGAGTCCCGGTTCCTCACCCAGTCCGGCTACTACGTCGCGATCTTCAACGCGCCCAACAGCATCGGGCTCGGCGACGACAGCGTCCTCTACAACGAGCCGGGCGTGGGTGTGATGGCGTACGGCACCAGGGGCGGCGACGAGTGCGAGGTCATGTGCCTGTTCGAGTCGGCACCGATCGACTACGACCACCGCGACATCGACCAGCAGAAGCGGATCCTCGCCGACGTCATGGCGGGCGTCGGCTGGCAGACGCCGACCCTGATGCGCGAGCTCGAGTCCGCGACGAGCTTCTACTTCGACTCGATCAGTGTCGTCGAGATGGACCGCTACAGCGAGGGCCGGATCGCCCTGATCGGGGACGCCGGCTACGGCGCCACCTGCGGCGGGATGGGCGCGGGCATGTCCCTGATCAGCGCCTACGTGCTGGCCGCCGAGCTGGCCGCCGCCGACGGCGACCATCGCGCCGCGTTCGCGCGATACGAGGAGCAGATCCGCGGCTACGCGACGGCCTGCCAGAAGGTCGCCAAGGGCGCCGGCCCCACCCTCGCCCCGCCGACCGCGAAGAAGCTCGGCCAGCGCAACCGGATGTTCAGGGTGCTGACCTTCGGCCCGCTGAGCAGGCTGCTGGCCTGGATGTCCACCAGGGCCGCGAACGCCATCGACGTCGGCCGCTACGAGAGCGTGCCCGAGCGGGTGCCGGCGACGAGCTAGCGCCGGATCACGGCGACCGCTAGCAGGAACCCAGCGGCGGGCCGCTAGCAGGAACCCAGCGTCCACGGGTCGGTGCGGACCGCGGACACGGCGCTGGCCCATCCGGGGGTCCCGGCGAACCGGGCGTCGAGCACTCCCCTTGCCTGGTCGCACCAGGGGAACTCGCTGGCCCAGTGCGCGACGTCGACCAGCGCCGGGCCGCCCGCGCGCAGGTGCTCGTCCGCGGGGTGATGACGCAGATCGGCCGTCACGTAGGCGTCTACCCCGCGGGCCGCGGCGACACCGAGCAGCGAGTCGCCGGATCCGCCGCACACCGCCACCGTCCGCACCGGCGCCTCGGGGTCCCCCGCCGCGCGCACCCCCCAGGTGGTCTCGGGAAGCGCGGCCCGCACCCGGGCGGTGAACTGGCGCAACGTCTCCGGCGCCGCCAGCTCACCGATCCGGCCGATGCCCCGCGGCGACCCGGTGTCCGCCAGCTCCAGGATGTCGAAGGCAGGCTCCTCGTAGGGGTGGGCACCGCGCAGCGCGCCGAGCACCCGGCGTCGCAGCGACCGCCTGGCCACCACCTCCACCCGATCCTCGGCCACCCGCTCGAGCCGGCCGACCTCGCCGAGCGCCGGCTTCGCGGCCGCACCCGGCAGGAACTGCCCGGTGCCGGTGACCGTCCAGCTGCAGTCGCGATAGTCGCCGACCTCGCCGGCCCCGGCATCGAACAGCGCCCTGCGCACGGCGTCGGTCTCCGTGGTGGGGACCATCACCACCCACTTGTCGAGCGGCTCTGACGGCGCCGGGTCCAGCGGGCCGGTCACCGTCAGCCCCAGTGCCCGCGCCAGCGCGTCGGACACCCCGGGGTCGGCGGAATCGGCGTTGGTGTGCGCGGTGTACAGCGCGCAGCCGGACCGGATCAGCCGGTGCACCAGCGCGCCCTTCGGGGTGTGCGCGCCGACGGTGTCCACCCCGCGCAGCAGCAGCGGATGGTGCACCAGCAGCAGCTGCGCGCCCCAGGCCAGCGCCTCCTCGACCACCGACTCGGTGGCGTCGACGGCGATCAGCACCCGGTTCACCTCATCGGCGGGGTCGCCGCACACCAGGCCGACGGAGTCCCAGCTTGCGGCAAGCGCGGGCGGATAGGCCCGCTCCAGCGCCTCGATCACCTCGGCCAGCCGAACAGCCATCACAGCACCTCTCTCATCGCGTCGACCAACACCCTCGCCTGGGCGGCCTCCCGGACCGCGACCCGCAGGTGGTCGGGGCCGAGGCCGGGGAACGTGTCGCAGCGGCGGACCGCGATCCCCTTGTCCCGCAGGCGCGTCCGCACCGCCTCGCCGTCCGGGACCCGCAGCAGCAGGAACGGCCCCCGCGCAGGCCCGTGCACGGCGACGCCCGCCTCGGTCAGCATCGCCACCATCTCCGCGCGCTCGGCTTCGATCACGTCGGCCTCGCGGCGCGCCCACGCGAGGGCGTCCGGCTCGCTGCACGCCCGGATCGCCTCCACCTGCAGGCTGCCCAGCGGCCAGTGCGCCCGCCCGACCTGCAGGCGGGCCAGCAACTCCGGCGGGCCGAGCACGTAGCCGCACCGCAGCCCCGCCAGCGCGAACGTCTTGGTCAGGCTGCGCAGGACCAGCACGTCGGGCAGGGACATGCCTGCCAGCGACTCCGGCTCGCCGGGCACGGCGTCCGCGAACGCCTCGTCGACGACCACGATCCGGCCGGGCCTGCGCAGCGCCAGGATGTCCGCGGCGGGGTGCAGCACCGACGTCGGGTTGGTCGGGTTGCCGATCACCACCAGGTCCGCACCCTCGGGGACGGCGGCCGGGTCGAGCCGGTACGGCTCGTCGAGCATCACCGTCTCGACCGCGACGCCCGCCTCCCGCAGCGCCCACTCGGGCTCGGTGAACGAGGGGTGGATCAGCGCCGCCCGCGCGGGCGCGAGGCGCGGCAGCATGGCGAACCCCTCGGCGCCGCCCGAGAGCAGCAGTACCTCGTCGCGGCAGCGGCCGTGCCGCGACGCGACCTGGTCCCGCGCGGCCTCCTCCGCCGCGACCTCCGGGTATCGACCCAGCGTTCCCAGCGCGTCGACCAGTCGTTGCCGCAGCCAGTCGGGCGGCCCGTCGCCGCGCACGTTGACGGCGAAGTCGAGCAGTCCGGGTTCGGCGTCGATGTCGCCGTGATGCCGCAGGTCGGTCCACTGCGGGGAGCGGGTGTCCACGAAGGGAGTTTATGGCGGTCGCATCGCCGTGCCGGACAACGGGCAGGATGGAGCCGTGAGCCCCAGCGTGACACTCTTCGACCTCGACGGCACCCTCACCGATTCGGCGCCCGGCATCGTGGCCGGCTTCCGCCACGCGCTGGCCGCGGTCGGTGCCCCCGAACCCGACGGCGACGTCCTCGACCGCATCGTCGGGCCGCCGATGGTGGACACCCTGCGCTCGCTCGGGCTCGACGAGGCGACCACCCAGCGCGCCCTGGCCAGCTACTTCGAGTGCTACGACGAGATCGGCTGGGCGGAGAACGCGGTGTTCGACGGCATCGGCGACCTGCTCACCGCCGCCGCGAGCCGCGGGTCCCGGCTGGCGGTCGCGACGTCGAAGTCGGAACGGTTCGCGCGCCGCATCCTCGAGCACTTCGCGCTCGCCGGGCACTTCGAGGTGATCGCCGGGGCCTCCGACGACGGCACCGCGCGGCGCGCGAAGGTCGACGTGATCGAGCACGCGCTGCGCGGACTCGGCATCGAACCGATCGACGCGGGGCGCGGCGGCACCCCCGATGTGGTGATGGTCGGCGACCGCGAACACGACGTGCACGGCGCCGCGCACTGGGGCATCCCGACGGTGTTCGTCGGCTGGGGCTACGGCTCCGCCGCGGAGGCCGAGGGCGCCCGCTGGTCGGTGGACACGGTCGACGAACTCGGGAGGGTCCTCGATGCAGCCCGTTGACCTCCACATCACCTTCGTCTGCACCGGCAACATCTGCCGGTCCCCGATGGCCGAGAAGATCCTGCTCGGGCACCTGCGCGGGGCGGGCCTCGACGCGCGGGTCCGGGTGTCGAGCGCGGGCACCGGCGACTGGCACGTCGGGCACGAGGCCGACCACCGCACCAACGCGGTGCTGCGCGGTCACGGCTACCCCACCGGACACCGGGCCGCGCAGGTCGACCGGGACCACCTCGACGCCGACCTGGTCGTCGCGCTCGACACCGGGCACGACCGCGCGCTGGCGCATCTCGGGGTGCCCGCGGAACGGCGGCGGCTACTGCGCAGCTTCGACCCGGACGCGGACGGCGACTCGGTGCCGGACCCGTACTACGGCGACCGCGCCGACTTCGAGCTCGTGCGCGAGCAGATCGAGGCCGCAGTGCCCGGACTGCTCCAGTGGGTGCGCGAGCAGCGCTGAATCGGACACCGGTCGACCGGGCGGGTCGGCGCGGCAAGTACCGTGGAACCGTGCGAAGGCTGAAGTTTCTGCTGCGTCCGGGCTGGTTGGCGCTGGCCGCCGTTGTCGCCGGGTTCGCCTTCATGTGCTTCACCGTGCTCGCCCCGTGGCAGCTCGGCAAGAACACCGACACCGAGCACCGCAACAAGCTCATCGAGGAGTCGAGCAACGCCGAGCCGGTGACCGTGGAATCGATCCTGCCCGAGTCCGGACCGCTCGCCCGGGACGACGAGTGGCGCCAGGTGACCGTGACCGGCAGCTATCTGCCCGGCAGCGACGTCCTGATCCGGCTGCGCTCGATCGAGGATTCACCCGCCTACGAGGTGATCACCCCGATGCGGCTGACCGACGGCCGGATCGTCCTGGTCAACCGCGGGTACGCCCGCCCAGAGCAGGGCGCGGTGCCGCCGTCGTTCGCGCCCGCCCCCACCGACCAGGTGACGGTGACCGCGCGGGCCCGCGTCTCCGAGGGCACCGTGCCGGGCAAGGACCCGATCCGTGAGAACGGCTACGAGCAGGTCTACTTCATCGACGCAGGCCAGATCGGTTCGGTGCTCGGCCTCGAGCCCGCCGACGCCTACTTCCAGCTCGTCCCCGACCAGCCGGGCGGCCTGAAGCCGATCCCGCTGCCGCAGCTCGATGCCGGCCCGTACCTGTCGTACGGGCTGCAGTGGCTGGCGTTCGGGATCATGGCCCCGCTCGGGCTGATCTACTTCGCGCGCGCCGAGATCCGCGAACGCCGCCGCTCCCGCGCGCCGGAGCCCGCGGCGACCCCCGCCGCCACGGCGCCTGCCACCGAACCCACCGCGGCCACCGACGACATCACGCTGCCGCGGCGCCGATTCAGCCGTTCACCGCAGCCGGAGCCCGCGGCGATGACCGCGACGGAGGCGAAGCTCGCCGATCGCTACGGCAAGCGCCGCTGACCCGAGTGCGGCCCCGATCTGCACCGCGGACGAGAGTCGCACCACCCTCCGCAGGTCCGCGGTCGCGGGCGGCGGACCGTCGCCGAGCGTGGGCCGCTCCTCGATGCCGTGCGGATACTCGGTGCGGCCGCCCAGCCGGACCCCGAGCGCGCCCGCCATCGACGCCTCGGCGACACCGGCGTTCGGGCTGGGATGCGCCGCCGCGTCCCGACGCCACGCCGCCGCCGCGGCGGCAGGCGAACCGCCGACGACAGGCGCGGTGAGCACGGCCAGCAGGCCGGTCACGCGGGCAGGCGCGAGATTCACCAGGTCGTCGAGCCGGGCCGCGGCCCAGCCGAAGCTCAGGTACCGCTCCGAGCGGTAGCCGATCATCGCGTCGAGGGTGTTGATCGCCCGGTAGCCGAGTGCGCCAGGGGCGCCCGCGACGGCCGCCCAGAACAGCGGCCCGACGGTGGCGTCTGAGGTGTTCTCGGCGACCGATTCGACCGTCGCCCTGGTCAGACCCTCGGCGTCGAGGGAGTCCGGATCGCGCCCGCACAGCGACGGGATGAGCGCGCGGGCCCCGGCGAGGTCGCCGCCCTCGACACGCGCGGCCATGTCCGAGCCGACGCGGACAAGGGAGGTGCCGCCGAGCGCGGTCCAGGTCGCGGCGGCGGTGATCGCGGTCTCCCCCGCCCAGCCCAGCCTGCGCCCGAACCGCACGGCGACCAGGGTCACGCCCGCGACCGCGCCGACCAGGACCGCGGTGTGCACGGCGCCCGCCGGGCGGTGATCGGAGTAGGTGCGCCGTTCGAGGAGCGCCGCGGCCTGACCGAAGCCGGCCACCGGGTGCCACCGCACGGGGTCGGCCAGTGCCCGATCCGCCGCGTACCCGAGCAGGATCCCGGCCGCCCTCGCCGTCGCGCGGCCGTTGAAGTTCACGCCGGTATTTCTATCAACCGCACCGACCGCCGACTACCGTCGACCCATGACCGGTGACGTCGACGAGTACGCCGCGGGCCTCGACGACGCCGCGGTGGAGTTGCTGTACCTGTTCCGGGACCGGGTGCTCGCGCTCGGTGACGTCGACGAGCGAGTGCACCCGAGCGAGGTCGCCTGGGCCCGCTCCCGGGTGTTCGCCGCCGCATTCATCGTCTCGTCGAGGCTGGAGGTGGCGATCGACCTGTTGCGACGCGTCGAGCATCCGCGGCTTCGCGAGTCGTTCGCGACGACCAAGAAGGTCTGGACCCATCGCATGTTCTTCACCGCCGCCGACCAGATCGACGACGTGATCGGCGAGTTGCTCGCAGAGGCCTTCGACACCGTGGGTCCCGGCACCCGCTGACCTTGCGTCGTCGGGGTGATCTCCGGGTCGGGTCATACCTGGGAATGACCCGACGGTGCCGAGAATCGGGCCGCGGGCCGATGCCAGGGACCCCGCTCGTCGACGACCGTGGAGGCATGAGCCTCCCGACCCCGCCACCCGTCCTGTCCGTGCACGCACTCGGCAAGTCCTTCGGGCCGACCCCCGTGCTCCGCGACGTCAGCCTGGAGATCCAGGCCGGCACCGCGACCGCGATCATGGGCCCGTCGGGGTCGGGCAAGTCGACGCTGCTGCACTGCATGTCGGGGATCGTCAAGCCGGACACCGGCGCGGTGTTGCTCGCCGGGCAGCACATCCAGAATCTCGGCGAGAACGACCGCAGCCGCCTCCGGCGCGAGGCCTTCGGCTTCGTCTTCCAGTCCGGTCAACTGCTCCCGGAACTGCCCGCGATCGAGAACGTCGCGCTGCCGCTGATCCTCAACGGCGCCTCCATCCGTGACGCCAAGGCCACCGCGAACACCTTTTTCGCGCCGCTCGGGCTGGACGGTCTGCAGGACCGCAGGCCGGGCCAGATGTCCGGCGGACAGTCGCAGCGGGTGGCGATCGCCCGGGCACTGGCGACCAAACCCACGGTCCTGTTCGCCGACGAGCCGACCGGGGCGCTGGACGCGCAGACCAGCTGGGAGGTGATGCGCCTGCTGCGGGAGTCGGCACAGCAGATCGGATCCGCCCTGGTCGTGGTCACCCACGACCTCGAGGTGGCCCGCTGGTGTGATCGCACGCTGGTGATGCAGGCCGGTTCCCTCGTCGCGCAGCAGGTGGCGGCATGAGCGCCACCGCTCGCGTCGCCCTGCTGACGGTGCGCGGCGAGGGCCGAAAGGCGATCAGTACCTACGCCCTTCCGGTCACCGCCTTCGCCGCCTCCACCGCGCTGCTGCTCACGGTCCTCGGCGGGTACGGCGCCTTCGACGGCCGCTCCGGCGAGCCGGAGGCGCAGACGTACCTCACCCTCGCGGGCGTGGCCTCGGTCCTCATGGTGGTACCCGCCGTGACGCTCGGCCTCGCCGCGGCACGACTCGGCGCGCGCCGTCGGGACGAGCGGCTCGCCGCGCTGCGGCTGATCGGGGCCACCCCGCGCCAGATTGTCGCCCTCTGCTCGGCCGAATCCGGTGCGCAGGGTCTGGTCGGCGCACTGATCGGCGTGGTCGGCTACCTCGCCGCGATGCCGCTGGTCGCGCAGCTGCGGTTCCAGGGGCGCACCTTCGACGTCGCCGAGCTCTGGGTCGGCACCCTGCCGTTGCTCGGGGTCGTGCTCGGGATGACGGCGCTGGCCGCACTCACCTCGATGCTCGGCATGCGCCAGGTGTTCGTCAGCCCGCTCGGCGTGGCGCAGGGCAATCCCCGACCCGCCCCCAAGGCGCTCATCGCCGCGCTCGCCGTCGCGGTTCTGTTCGGGTGGACCGCCGTCGGCGGCGGCATGCCCGGCATCGCGGCGCTACTGATCGGGCTCGCGGTCTGCTTCGGCATCGTCGCCCTGATCGGACCGTTCGTGATTTCGCTGCTGGGCCGCGTCATGCTCGCCCGCTCGACGGACGCCGCCTCGCTGATCGCCGCACGCCGGGTGCTCGACAACCCGAAATCCGTGTGGCGCACCGTCAGCGGCGTCACGATGGCCAGCTTCGTCGCCGCAGGCACCTCTCTGCTGGCCGCGATCGGCAACGGCGAGGGCCACGAACCGGCGCCGGGTCAGGAGTTCATCTTCGCGGACCTGCGGACCGGCGTGCTGTTCACCCTCGGCGCGACCTTCGCGCTCGCCGCGATCTCCTCGGCGCTCACGCAGGTGTCCACCATCCTGGACAACCGGCAGCTCTACCGCAGCCTGGCCCTGGCGGGAACCCCGCCCGAGGTGATGGACCGGGCCCGCATGCGGCAGGTCCGCACCCCGGTGGTGGTGATGGCGCTGGCAGGCGCGGCCTGCGCGTTGCTGTTCCTGTTCCCTCTCGTCGGCGCCGTCATCGTGACCACCCCGATGTCCCTGGTGCAGCTCGGCGTCACGCTGGCGGCGGGCATCGCCCTGGTGCTGGCCAGCGCGCTCGTGGCGCGACCGGTGATGCGCCGGGTGCTCGCCGATTAGGCTCTGACCGATGAACGCCCCTGCGCCCCGGCGAAAGTGGATCCTCGCCCTGGGCGCGGGGGCCGTCCTCGCGGTGGGGGTGGCGCTGGCGGCGGCGGACCGCTGGACGGCCACCGAGCCCGTCGCTCGGGCCGACCCGCGCGCGATGACGATCGAGTACGTCTACGACGGCGACACGGTCCGGGTGCGCGACGTCGACGGGGAGCTGACCGTCCGGGTGCTGGGCATCGACACCCCCGAGACGGTGAAGGCGGGATACACCGTCGGATGCTGGGGACCCGAGTCCACCGCTTACGCCCGCTCCACGCTCGACGGCGCCGCGGTGCAGGTCACGATCGATCCCCGTGCGGACGCCGTCGACGACTACGGCCGCACCCTCGCCCACCTGACACTGCCCGACGGCTCCGACTACGGGACAGCCGCCGTCCGGGCCGGGATGGCCAAGGCGTATGCCTACGGCCGCAGCACCGGTCGGCTGACCGAGGAGATCGCGCGGGCCGAGAGCGAGGCACGTGCCTCGGGCGCGGGACTGTGGGGGCCGCCCTGCGAAGGGCGCACGGATTCGGTCCAGCTGGAAGGTAATTGACCGGTCAGCCGCTGCGACGGATCCGGGCGAGGGCGCCCGCGGCGATGACGAGCCACAGCAGTCCGAGCGCGATGGTCCAGCCCACGCTCTCCAGCCGGGCAGCCGCCAGCCCGAGGCCGAAGGCCAGCACCGCGAGCCCGACCAGCGTCAGCACTGCACCCGTCTTCATCGGTCAAGCGTACGTCGGCGAACGGTCACGGGCCGGGGGAATGTCGATGCCGCCCACCCCGTCTGATACTCATTGCGGGCACACATCCCAAAAGGAGTATCACCACCCATGACGAACCCCGGCGGACCCCCTCCCGGCTGGTACCCCGATCCCGAGCCGAGCGGAGCCGCGGAATTCCAGCGGTACTGGAACGGCGACGAGTGGACGTTGACAACGCGCCCCGTGCCGCCGGATTCGACCGCCACCACCCTCATCCCGGTCATCCCGGCCGAGCCGGAGCCCGAACCGGAGCCGGAGCCCGCGGCGAAAAAGAAGTCGAAGACCGTCCCGCTCCTTGCGGCCGGCGCCGTCGCGGTGGCGGTGCTCGCCGTCACCGCCGGCGTCATGGGCTCGGCGACGAGCGAACCCGCCTCCTCCCCCACCATCTCGAGGACCGTGCCCACGACGAAGGCACGCCCGTCGACGCCCGCAACCACGCCCGCCCGCTCTTCGGCGGTGCCCGCGCCCGTGAAGCCGGCGCCGCTGGTCGAGATGCCGAAGCCGACGACCTACGTCGCGCCCGCCCCCGTCACCACCCGTCCGCCCGGCGCCGCACCCGCGCCCGCCTACGTTCCGGATACGTCGGAACGGAGGCCCACTCCGCCGCCGGTGATCACGAAGCCGCAGCCGCTCGTCGAGGCGCCTTCTCCGTCGGGCAAGTTCGACTCGTGCGATGACGCGATCGCGGCCGGGGCGGCCCCGATGTACAAGGGCGACCCCGGCTACAGCACCAAACTGGATCGGGACAAGGACGGCATCGCCTGCGACAAGTAGCGCCCGACCGTGGGGCGGCGTGAGTGCGCGCCGCCCCGCTCTCGCAGCGTTGCGACTCGCGCGAAACGCACAGCCGCGCGCGGAAATCCGCGTTCAGGCGGGCAGGTCCCGCACCCGCCGCGCCGGATTCCCCGCGTACAGTCCGTTCGGCTCGCAGTCCTTGGTCACCACCGCGCCCGCGCCGATCATGCAGCCGGGCCCGACGTTGACGCCGGGCAGGATCGTCGCCCGCGCACCGATCCAGCAGCCGTCGCCGATGACAATCGGCAGGTCGTAGACGCGACCACCACGCCCATCCTCAGGGCCCATCTCGTGGGTACTGGTGATGAACGCGACCTGGTGCCCCACCGCGACCTGCCTGCCGAGCGTGATCGGCGCGGTGCCGTCGAAGAACACCCCCCGATTCACGAAAGTGCCAACCCCCATCCGGATGTCCTTGCCGCCGAAGTGGCATCCCGCGTAGATCCCGGCGCCCCACACCTTGGCGCCACCGGCAAGCAGCAGCAGGATGCGCAGCCACACGGGGACGAGCCGCCAGGACTGGATGATGTTGATCAGACGCACACCGTGACCCTAGTCCGCGCGACAAACGCGGCATTTCGAACGGCGGATCCAGAATTTTGGGAGTGTCCGGGGCATAGAAATGCGTTCAACCCCACCACGTGGTGGCAGGATTCACGAGTCAGATCCGTCGGGAATGGAGATGCGCTGTGGCCGCAATGAAGGTGAAGACCGCGAGGAAGAGACTGAAGAAGTTGATCCGGAGGGCAAACGATGAGTCCGCCGCCATCGAGATCGGCGGAAAGAACGGCAGCGCCGTCCTGATCTCACGGTCCCACTACGAAGCCCTCCGCGAGACCTCGTACCTGCTGCGGTCGCCGGATCTGCTCGAGAGCCTGCGCCGCGCGGGTGCCCGCGAGCGGCTCCTCGACGACCTCTACGGCGCGCCCGCCGAACGCACCGATCAGATCGCCTGACTGGCCGGCGACGACGTCACACCTCGGATGCACCCACGGCAAGCCGCATCGCCGCATAGGCACCGTCCGCCTCGGTGTCCGGCGGGACGACCAGCAACGCCAGCCGTGACCCATCGGTCCCGAACAGGTACATGACGTTCTGTGGCTGACCGTCGACTGGGCCGCAGACGAGCACTCCATCGTGTCGATCGAGGCCGCGTTGCGTGACACTGCGCGGATTCCAAGCGAAGGCAACCCGGGCTGTGCGACCGAGATGTGTTGCGACAGCGCTGATCACGTCATGCAATTCCAACGTCAGGTTCGTGGTCCGCGGCCACCACGCGCCGTCGACCAGGCCGGCAGGCGCGCCTCGAGCCCGAAGGAGGATGCGCGATGTGCGGGTTGCCGGCTCAAAGGGCTGGAGGCCATCGGTCTCGTGCAGTCGCGAACCCATGTCGAAGTGATTCCCGACGCTTCGGACCCCGTCGCGCATCATGGTCGACGCACCTTCCCAGCCCCACCTTCCGAATCCCAGCGATTCTGGGCGGCAAGCTGGGACGCCTCGCGTACCCCGACCATCAACAGGTCGTCCGCCGTGGTCGCACTGTTCGGCTTGGCGGCGGTCATCATGGTCGCGTGCGCGTAGTCGGGCTCTGTGTAGGGCGGGACCACCAGCAGCGCCATCCTCTTCCTGTTCGCGCCGACGACGTACAGGGTGTTAACCGGCTGAAATGGGTAGCCGTCCAATCGAACTTCGTGTCCCCCACTGCGGATCCATGCGGGCGCCTTCGCCCACCCGTTTATGTTGTAGACCACTCGGTCGATCCGGCCGAGGCGAATGGCGAGCACCGCCAGTAGCCCGGGGACTTCGGTGGCCAAGTCGGGTGACCTGGGCCACCACGCTCCATCGACGAACCCCCGGGCTGCACGCCGTGGCTTCAACCGCAGCCGCAGCGTTGGTATCCGCCGCGCATGGGGTTGACGGGCATCGCGATGACCCAGGGACGGGCTCGTGTGATTCAGCGTCACGACTGACGCTCCTGCCTTGGCCGCGAACCGGCCAGGTTCATTCCAATCGGAGACGACGCGATCGAAAATGCCGCGTTCGAGGTGCATCCGATACACCCGATGCTACGCCCGCGCTCGCCTCGGCCCCTCAGCACGGAACCGGCAGAAGCTCACAATTGACAACCTGATTGTTTCGGTAACCTTTAGGTGTGTTCACGAGATACGCGCGGTGCGCCGCTGAGGGCCATGTCGAAGGCGAGCAGCGTGCGGCCCTCAGGGTGCCTGCGGACCGAAGCTTCGTCCAGCACGGGTTGACCGTCACGGACGGGAACTGAGGCGCGTTCACGCCCTCCACGCACCATGAACAAACGACTCGGCGACAGCCGGAACCGTCCGATTCCCCGACCCCAGCCTCGGTACAGTGCCGAGACATCGCGGCGGCCGTGGCCGGCACTCCCGCGTGATACCCCGCGGCCGGACAACCTTGCGCCGTACGGGCCACCTCCCCAGTCGAGTTGGAAGTACCAACGAGCGAAGCCGCAGGCTCCGATCTGGCCGCCGCCTCCGCTGCCTCCGACTCCGACGCCTCCGCTCCCGCCTACGCCGGAACTCCCCGACGGCACGGCACCCCCGTCCAGGAAGCCCGCCTGGCGCCGGTGGACGAAGTGGATGGTGATCGGATTCGTCGTATGGCTCGTGGTGACGCCCGTGATCTACCGCGTGTGGACGCCGCCGCGCACGATGTTCATGCTGACCGACAGCGCGCCGGGCGACACGGTCTTCCAGGAAGTCTCGCTCGACCACATCAGCAGGCACTACATCGCGTCCGTGCTCGCCCACGAGGACGCCGAGCTCGGCACGCGCATGGGCCCGTTCCACATGAGCGACTTCATCGATCGGACCGAGACTTATCTCGAGTCCGGTGAGGATCTCTCCGGCTCGACCATCCCCCAGCAGCTGGTGAAGAACATGTTCCTCATCCGAGGCGAGTGGGTCGGAACCAGGGTCTTCCGCAAGGGCGTGGAGGCCGTGCTGTCCTGGCCCTTCAACCTGATGGGCGATCAGCGGCAGCTCGAGCTGTACCTGAACTACGCCCAGTTCGGGCCGAACCTGTACGGCGTCTGCTCCGCCAGCTGGTACTACTTCAACCGCCCGCCATGGGACAGCAACTCTTGGGACGCAGCAACATTGGCCGGCCTCCTGCCGCTCGGCGAGGACGCCCGACGGGCGCCGGGTGGTGGCGTCGACGTCGAGAGCGACGGGACGTGGCTGGTGGCCAGCACCGTCGCCAATGCCAGGAACAAGGTGCCGCAGCGGATCAGCGAGATGGGCGGCTGGGAGGGCGCGGTCGCGACGGTGGGCATCACCGACTCGGCTGGCGACCATCCGCCGCTCGGCGCCCCGAAGAGCTGCTCCGTGATGCCCCAGAGCGTCGCCGATCGACTCGCGGCCGAGGACGCCTGGTGGAGTCCGCAGTACGGCGGCTGACCGCTATCCGAAAGCAGGAGAACTGCCGGCTTTCATGACCGGATCATCACGAAGCCTTTAACGTGTCCTGGTTCACTCCAAAAACCCACGAGGAGAACCACAGTGCGTAGATCCGCAGGAATCATCGGCGCCACCATCGCAGCCGTCGGCCTCACCATCGGCACCGCAGGCATCGCCAGCGCGCTCCCGGTGAGCATTCCCGGCACCACCAGCCACCCCTATGTGGCGGGCGTCGACGTGGAGCCGGGGTCGTACTACTCCCGCTTCACCGGTGCCGCCTGCCAATTCGCCCTCACCCAGTCCGGCGAAACCGAGCCGAGCCTCGAAGGCATCAGTGCCAGCACCGAGTACCGGATCGTCGACCTGGACGCCGGCGACCGGCTCGACTCTGTCGGCTGCACAACCTGGCACCGACAGGGGAACCCCCTCGGCTCGGCCGGGTCGACGGACTTCGGTCTCCTCAGTGTGCTCGGCGTCGACGACTTCATCTTCGACAACCTCCCGCTGGGATCCTGACCGACCGGATCCGGTCCACGCTCCACCAGACGGAACAAGCCCCCCGCCTCGTCGAGGCGGGGGGCTTCTTCGGTGTCCGACAGCGAGATTGACGACTCGCCTGTCAGCACTGCGGTGGGCGCGGAGGGTTTCGAACCCCCGACCGCTGGTGTGTAAAACCAGAGCTCTACCACTGAGCTACACGCCCGGAATCCGACGGTTTCCCGCCGAATTGCACTCAGGAATCTAGCGCGGCGAGCGCGTTCTCCCAAGCTGCCTGGTCACGGGCCTCTCCGGGGCCGTTCATCTCGGCGAACCGGATGTAGCCCTCCTTGTCCACGACGAAGGTTCCGCGGTTCGCGAACCCGGCCTTGTCGTTGAACACGTCGTAGGCCTGAGCCACCGCACCGTGCGGCCAGAAGTCCGACAGCAACGGGAAGGTGTACCCCTGCTCCGCCGCCCAGATCTTGTGCGTGGGCGGCGGACCGACGGAGACCGCGAGCACCGCGGCGTCGTCGTTCTCGAACTTCGGCAGACCGTCCCGGACCTTGCAGAGTTCACCCTGACAGGTACCGGTGAAGGCGAGCGGATAGAACACGATCAGGACGTTCTTCTTGCCCCGGTAGTCCGAGAGCGAGACTTCCTGGTTGTTCTGGTCCTTGAGGGTGAAATCGGGAGCGATCGCACCGACGTCGAGAGGCATGGGGGTTCCTTCTGCAGTAGTGCGATCAGCGCTTGGCCGGGCGGGCCTTCGGCTGCACCAGCCGACTGCCGCTCCACAGGCCGAGGTTCGCCGCCGAGGTCTGGGTCAGACCCGCCGTCGGTGCCGATTCGGCGATCTCGCTTGGCTCGACATGGCCAGGTTGTCCGGTCTTGGGGCTGAGGACCCACACGAAACCCTCGTCGGCCAGGGGGCCGATCGCGTCCATGAGTGCGTCGACGAGGTCTCCGTCGCCGTCCCGCCACCACAGCAGGACCACGTCGATCACCTCATCCGAATCCTCGTCGAGGAGCTCCCCACCGATGGTCTCCTCCACGGATGCGCGCAGCGCATCGTCGGTGTCCTCGTCCCAACCCAGTTCCTGAACAACCATGTCATTGGTGATGCCGAGTTTCTGGGCATAGTTCTGGGCGTCCGCCGCGGCGACCACGGTGGTGTCCTCCTTTTGTTGTCGGGGCTGAACCTCCAGCACCCGGTCCGTGTGGATCAGTAGTGAAAGCGAACAGGTTGAACGGCTCTTGCGCAAGCCGACGCCACCGAAAAACCGAACAAAGATTTTGTGACGTAGCAGATTGTGACTCGCCGTCGACCCTCGCCGGGCGATACGGCAGGATTGAGCCAGATCACCATCACGCGTAAAGCGGACCGCCGTCACACAGGCGATTCGCATGGATTGGGCGCCGCACCGAGCGTCCTCCCCGATGAAGGAGAGTCATACGTTGTCCGAGCCCACCCAGGACCAATTCTCGCCAGCGCAGCAGCCCGCACCCAGCGGCGACGGCCGCGTCCGCGTGATTCGTGAGGGGGTGGCCTCATATCTCCCCGACATCGATCCCGACGAGACAACCGAGTGGTTGGACAGCTTCGACGGCCTGTTGCAGAACTCGGGACCGGCGCGCGCCCGCTATCTGATGCTGCGCCTGCTCGAGCGTGCGGGCGAGAATCGGGTATCCATCCCCGCGCTGACCTCCACCGATTACGTGAACACCATTCCGACCGAGAACGAGCCGTGGTTCCCCGGCGACGAGGAGGTCGAGCGTCGCTACCGCGCCTGGATCCGCTGGAACGCCGCGGTCATGGTGCACCGCGCGCAGCGCCCCGGTGTCGGCGTCGGCGGCCACATCTCCACCTACGCGTCCTCCGCTGCCCTCTACGAGGTCGGGTTCAACCACTTCTTCCGCGGCAAGGACCACCCCGGCGGCGGCGACCAGATCTTCATCCAGGGTCACGCCTCCCCCGGCATCTACGCCCGCGCCTTCCTCGAGGGCCGGATCCCGGCCGAGCAGATGGATGGCTTCCGCCAGGAGCACAGCCACGCGGACGCAGGCGGCGGGCTGCCGTCGTACCCGCACCCGCGGCTGCTGCCCGACTTCTGGGAGTTCCCCACGGTGTCGATGGGCCTCGGCCCGATGAACGCCATCTATCAGGCCCGGTTCAACCACTACCTGCACGATCGCGGCATCAAGGACACCGCCGACCAGCACGTCTGGGCCTTCCTCGGCGACGGCGAGATGGACGAACCGGAGTCGCGTGGCCTGGCGCACGTGGCCGCCACCGAGGGCCTCGACAACCTCACGTTCGTGGTCAACTGCAACCTGCAGCGCCTCGACGGCCCGGTCCGCGGCAACGGCAAGATCATCCAGGAGCTGGAGTCGTTCTTCCGCGGCGCCGGCTGGAACGTCATCAAGGTCGTCTGGGGCCGCGAGTGGGACGCGCTGCTGCACGCCGACAAGGACGGCGCGCTGGTCAACCTGATGAACACCACCCCCGACGGCGACTACCAGACCTACAAGGCCAACGACGGCGGATACGTCCGCGAGCACTTCTTCGGTCGCGACCCCCGCACCAAGGAACTGGTCAAGGACCTGTCCGACCAGGACATCTGGAACCTCAAGCGCGGCGGGCACGACTACCGCAAGATCCACGCGGCCTACGCGGCCGCGCTGCAGCACAAGGGCCAGCCGACGGTCATCCTGGCGCACACCATCAAGGGCTACACCCTCGGCAAGCACTTCGAGGGCCGCAACGCGACCCACCAGATGAAGAAGCTGACCCTCGACGACCTCAAGGCGTTCCGCGACCTGCAGCGGATCCCGATCTCCGACGCCGAGCTGGAGAAGGACCCGTACCTGCCGCCGTACTACCACCCCGGCGCGGACGCCCCCGAGATCCAGTACATGCTCGACCGTCGCAAGCAGCTGGGCGGGTTCCTGCCCTCGCGCCGCACGGACGTCGCGCCGCTGGCACTGCCCGAGGACAAGACATACGACTCGCTGCGGAAGGGCTCCGGCAAGCAGGAGATCGCCACCACCATGGCGCTCGTGCGGGTCCTCAAGGAGCTGCTCCGCGACAAGGAGATCGGCAAGCGGATCGTGCCGATCATCCCCGACGAGGCCCGCACGTTCGGCATGGACTCGTGGTTCCCGTCGCTGAAGATCTACAACCGCAACGGCCAGCTGTACACCTCGGTCGACGCCGACCTGATGCTCGCCTACAAGGAGAGCTCGATCGGCCAGATCCTGCACGAGGGCATCAACGAGGCCGGCTCCACCGCCTCGTTCACCGCGGTCGGCACCTCCTACGCCACCCACGGCGAGCCGATGATCCCGCTGTACATCTTCTACTCGATGTTCGGCTTCCAGCGGACCGGTGACGGACTCTGGGCGGCCGCCGACCAGATGGCCCGCGGTTTCGTGCTCGGCGCCACGGCGGGCCGGACCACGCTCACGGGCGAGGGCCTCCAGCACGCCGACGGGCACTCGCTGCTGCTGGCGTCGACGAACCCCGCCGCGGTGACCTACGACCCGGCGTTCTCGTACGAGATCGCGCACATCGTCAAGGACGGCCTGCGCCGGATGTACGGCGGCACGCCCGGCGAGGACGGGTTCGGCGGCGAGAACATCTTCTACTACCTGACCATCTACAACGAGCCGTACGTGCAGCCCGCCGAGCCGGAGGACCTCGACGTCGAGGGCCTGCTCAAGGGCATCTACCTGTACAGCAAGAGCACGGGCACCGGACCCCGCGCGCAGATCCTGGTCTCCGGCGTCGCGATGCCGGAGGGCATGCGCGCCCAGCAGCTGCTCGCCGAGGACTGGGGCGTCGCGGCGGACGTGTGGTCGGTGACGTCGTGGGGCGAGCTGCGCCGCGACGGCGTCGAGTGCGAGCGACAGGCGCTGCGGAACCCGCAGGCCACCGCCGCCGTGCCGTACGTGTCCACCGCGCTGGCAGGCGCCGAGGGCCCGTTCGTGGCGGCCTCGGACTGGATGCGGGCGGTCCCGGACCAGATCCGGCAGTGGGTGCCCGGCGCGTACACCACGCTCGGCACCGACGGGTTCGGCTTCTCCGACACCCGGACCGCGGCAAGGCGCTACTTCAACGTGGACGCCGAGTCGATCGTGGTCGCGGCGCTGGCCGGCCTCGCCAAGGAGGGCAAGCTCGAGCACAACACCCCGGCGGCGGCCGCCCGGCACTACCGGATCGACGACGTCCTGGCGGCGCCGAAGTCGCTGAAGGACCCCGGCAGCGCCTGACGACTATCTGTGCACGAGCGTTTATAGACACCTGACAAATCAGGCGCCCGGGAAGCGCGCAATTCGCGCCCCCGGGCGCCCGAGGTCACGGTGGGCGTAAGTTTCGAGACTATGGGCGAGCAGAAACCCCCACTGGACGGCTCCGCCGACGACGGGACACAGGCGGCGGCCGTGCCGGTTTTCGGCAGGCAGCGTCAGCCCCGCGACCCCCTGCCCGACGCACTGCTGCGGCGGGTCAAGCAGTTCTCCGGCCGGCTCTCCACCGAGGCGATCACCTCGATGCAGGACCAGCTCCCGTTCGTCGGCGACCTCGACGCCGACCAGCGCGCGAGCGTGCAGCTGCTCGTGCAGACCGCGGTGGTCAACTTCCTCGAGTGGCTCAAGGACCCCGAGGGCGACATCCGTTTCAGCATGGAGGCCTTCCAGGTCATCCCCCAGGACCTGGCCCGCAGGCTGACCCTCCGTCAGACCGTCGACATGGTGCGCGTGGCGATGGAGTTCTTCGAGCAGTGGCTGCCCGCACTGGCCAGGAACGAGCAACAGCTCATCGCCCTGACCGAGGCAGTGCTGCGCTACGGCCGCGAGCTCGGGTTCGCCGCCGCCTCCGTCTATGCCAGCGCCGCCGAGTCCCGCGGCGCGTGGGACACCCGCCTGGAGGCCCTCGTGGTGGACGCGGTGGTCCGCGGCGACACCGGCTCCGACATGCTTTCCCGCGCAGCGACACTCAACTGGGACGCGACCGCGCCCGCGACCGTCCTCGTCGGCACCCCGCCGCCCGAACAGGGCGTGTCGGTGGTCAGCACCGTTCACTCGATCGCGCAGAAGCACGGGCGGGCCGCGCTCGCCGTCGTGCAGGGCTCCCGGCTGGTGATGGTGGTCAGCGGCGACATGCAGGACCCGTACGACGATCAGTTCATGACGGACCTCCTCACCAACTTCTCCGACGGCCCGGTGGTGATCGGGCCGACCACCCGCACCCTCAGCGCCGCGCACTTCAGCGCGGTGGAGGCCCTGGCCGGCATGGAGGCGGTGGCCGGCTGGCGGGGCGCCCCGCGGCCGGTCCACGCCGGTGAACTGCTGCCCGAGCGGGGCCTGCTCGGTGACCGGGCGGCCCTCGATTCGCTCATCGATCTGCTCGTGCGACCGCTGGCCGCCGCGGGGTCGGCGCTGACCGACACCCTCGAGACCTATCTCGACTGTGGCGCCGCCGTTGAGACCTGTGCCCGCAAACTGTTCGTGCACCCCAACACTGTCCGGTATCGACTTAAAAGGATCAGCGAGATCACCGGCCGAGACCCCATGAACCCGCGCGACGCGTACGTGCTCAGGGTCGCGTCAACGGTGGGTCGTTTGGCTCAGGCCAGTCACGAAACAACGCATCCAGTCACACCAATCACATTCTTCACAAACCGTGCGATCGACTTGTAACGTTCCGCCGTCCACTTCCGATGCGAGTTCCCCACATGCGATTTTGTGGGAACCCTACAAAACACTTGTCCAAGGTTGATGGTCAAAAACATCACCCACATGCCGCTGGACAGTGTTCCCTTATCTTGTGATTTCGTTGCTTGCCCCGGGTCAGGGCTCCCAAACCCCCGGCATGCTCAGCCCTTGGCTGGAGCTGCCGGGCACTGCAGACCGCATTTCCATCTGGTCGAAGGCCTCCGGCCTCGACCTCGAACGCCTGGGCACCACCGCCACGGCCGACGAGATCACCGACACCTCGGTCACCCAGCCGCTCGTGGTCGCCGCCGCGCTGCTCGCCTTCGAGGAGCTCGAGCGCCGCGGACTCGTCCCCGCGGACCTGATCGCCGCGGGACACTCGGTCGGTGAGCTGGCCGCGGCCGCCATCGCAGGCGTGATCTCCTCGGACGACGCCGTCGCGCTCGCCGCGCTCCGCGGCTCCGAGATGGCCAAGGCCTGCGCGCTGGAGCCGACCGGCATGTCCGCGGTGCTCGGCGGCGACGAAGAGGTCGTCCTGGCACGGCTGGCCGAGCTCGGCCTCGAGCCGGCGAACCGGAATGCGGCCGGCCAGATCGTGGCGGCCGGCCTGCTCAGCGCCCTGGAGGAGCTCGCGGCAGCGCCGCCGGAGAAGGCCCGCGTCCGGGCCCTGCCGGTGGCGGGCGCGTTCCACACCGCGTTCATGGCGCCGGCCCAGGAAGCCGTCACCGAGGCGGCCTCCCGAATCAGCCCCTCGGATCCGACGCGCACGCTACTGTCCAATGCCGACGGTCAGCCGGTCACCTCCGGCGCCGACGCGCTGGCCAAGCTGGCTGCCCAGGTGACCAGGCCCGTGCGCTGGGACCTGTGCACCGCGTCGCTGCGCGCGGCCCAGGTCACGGCGATCGCCGAACTCCCCCCGGCCGGCACCCTGGTCGGTATCGCCAAGCGGGAGATGAAGGGGACCCCCACGCTGGCGATCAAGACGCCGGACGACATCCCCGCGCTGTCCGAGCTCACCGGGCTCGGATGAGGCCCGCCGCAATCCTGCGGCCCTAGGCCCCTCGCAGCAGGACCACACACCACAATGGCCGGTCTGCCGACCGGCCAACGCCAGACCCAAGTAACACCAAACAAGAAGGGAGCCACGAAGTGGCCACCACCCAGGAAGACATCATTGCCGGACTCGCGGAGATCATCGAGGAGGTCACCGGCATCGAGCCGTCCGAGGTGACCATCGAGAAGTCCTTCGTCGACGACCTCGACATCGACTCGCTGTCCATGGTGGAGATCGCCGTGCAGACCGAGGACAAGTACGGCGTGAAGATCCCCGACGAGGATCTCGCCAGCCTGCGCACCGTCGGCGACGCCGTCAGCTACATCCAGAAGCTCGAGGCCGAGGGCGGCGACGCCGCTGACGCCGTCAAGGCGAAGCTCGACTCCGCGAACGAGGAGTGAGCTCGCCCGTGACTTCCACCAGGAACTTCCCCAACGTCGTCGTCACCAGCCTCGCGGCCTCGACGTCGATCGCTGGTGACGTGGATGCCACGTGGAAGGGCCTGCTCGCAGGCGAGAGCGGGATCGACGTCCTCGAAGATCCGTTCGTCGCGGAGTACGACCTTCCCGTCCGCATCGGCGGGCACCTGAAGGTGAACCCCGACGATGCACTCTCCCGCGTCGAGATCCGGCGGATGAGCTTCGTGGAGCGACTCGCTCTCGTGCTCGGACGCCAGGTGTGGCAGAACGCGGGCAGCCCCGAGGTGGACAAGGACCGGCTCGGCGTGGTCCTCGGTACCGGACTCGGGGGCGGCGAGGCATTGATCGACGCCGTCGACAAGATCAAGACCCAGGGATACCGGAAGGTGTCGCCGTTCTCTGTGCAGATGGTGATGCCGAACGGTCCCGCCGCGGTCGTCGGGCTCGAGCTCGGCGCCCGCGCAGGCGTGATCACTCCCGTCTCGGCGTGTTCGTCGGGCTCGGAAGCGATCGCGCACGCATACCGGATGCTCATCATGGGTGACGCCGACATCGTCGTCACCGGTGGCGTCGAGGGCCAGATCGATCCCGTGCCGATCGCGAGCTTCGCGATGATGCGGGCATTGAGCTCACGCAACGACGATCCGAAGGCCGCCTCGCGTCCCTTCGACAAGGATCGCGACGGCTTCGTCTTCGGCGAGGCCGGGGCACTGATGGTCCTCGAGACCGAGGAGCACGCCAAGGCGCGCGGGGCAACCATCCACGCACGCCTGATGGGCGCGGGCATCACCTCGGACGGCTACCACATCGTGGCGCCGCACCCCGAGGGCACGGGCGCGGCCCGCGCGATGGCACGGGCGATCCAGACCGCGGGTCTGGCGAAGTCCGACATCACCCACGTGAACGCGCACGCCACGGCGACGCCGATCGGGGACACGGCCGAGGCACTGGCCATCAAGTCCGCGGTCGGTGGCCACGCTGCGGTGTACGCACCGAAGTCAGCTCTCGGGCACTCCATCGGCGCCGTCGGTGCGCTCGAAGCCGTGCTCACGGTCCTGGCTGTGCGTGACGGAGTCATTCCGCCCACGCTCAATCTCGATAACCAGGATCCAGAGATCGATCTCGATGTCGTGAAGGGTGAACCCCGTTACGGCCAGATCGACTTCGCGCTCAACAATTCATTTGGATTCGGTGGGCACAATGTCGCGCTCGCCTTCGGCCGAGTCTGACCGGTCGGACTAGCTCGATGGTGGGGGCCTCGCAGCCAGGGGCCCCCACCCCGACTACCGCCCGCAGGCGGCCAGTACAAGGAGGACAAGCGATGACCATCTTGGCCCCGATCACCCGATCCGATGCCCAGCTCGATCCCCGCGACCCGATGGCGCGACTCGAGAACCTCTTCGACGCCGGGACCACCGTCCCGCTGCACGATCGTGACAAGTCCGGTGTGCTCGCCGCTGCCGGCGAGATCGACGGAGTTCGCACGATCGCCTACTGCTCCGACGCGACCGTCATGGGCGGCGCGATGGGCGTCGAGGGCTGCAAGCACATCGTGAACGCGATCAACACCGCGATCGACGAGAAGTCCCCGATCGTCGGCATCTGGCATTCCGGCGGTGCGCGGCTCGCGGAGGGCGTGGAGGCCCTGCACGCGGTCGGCCTCGTGTTCGAGGCAATGGTGCGCGCGTCCGGCCTGGTCCCCCAGATCTCCGTCGTCCTCGGCTTCGCCGCCGGCGGCGCCGCATACGGACCCGCGCTGACCGACGTCGTGATCATGGCGCCCGAGGGACGGGTCTTCGTGACCGGCCCGGACGTGGTCCGCTCGGTCACCGGCGAGCAGGTCGACATGGAATCGCTCGGCGGCCCGGACACCCACACCAAGAAGTCGGGCGTCGCGCACATCGCGGCCACCGACGAGCTGGATGCACTCAATCGAGCGCGCCGCCTGGTGTCGATGTTCTGCGACCAGGGCACCTTCGACCAGGCCGCAGCCGAGCACGGCGACACCGACCTGCGTGCGCTGATGCCGGCGTCGGCCAAGCGCGCCTACGACGTGCGCCCGATCGTGCACGAACTGCTCGACAACGTCGAGGGCGAGTCGACCCTCGAGGAGCTGCAGGGCAACTACGCCCGCAGCATCGTCACCGGCCTCGGACGCCTCGGCGGTCGCACCGTCGGCGTGATCGCCAACAACCCGCTGCGCCTCGGCGGCTGCCTCAACTCGGAGAGCGCCGAGAAGGCCGCGCGTTTCGTCCGGCTCTGCGACGCGTTCGGCATCCCGCTGGTCGTGATCGTCGACGTCCCCGGCTACCTGCCCGGGGTGAGCATGGAGTGGGAGGGTGTCGTCCGTCGCGGCGCCAAGCTGCTGCACGCGTTCGCAGAGGCCACCGTCCCCCGCGTCACCGTGGTCACCAGGAAGATCTACGGCGGCGCGTACATCGCGATGAACTCGCGGGCCCTCGGCGCCACCGCCGTCTACGCCTGGCCGGACGCCGAGGTCGCCGTGATGGGCGCCAAGGCAGCCGTCGGCATCCTGCACAAGCGGGCTCTCGCCGCCGCCCCGGAGGACGAGCGTGAGGCACTGCACGATCGCCTCGCCGCCGAACACGAGGCGATCGCGGGCGGCGTCAGCCGCGCCATCTCGATCGGCGTCGTCGACGAGATGATCGACCCCGCAAAGACCCGCAGCCGGGTCACCGCCGCGCTGGCGGCCGCGCCGGCCGGACGCGGTCAGCACAAGAACATCCCGCTCTGATCCGCACCAGAGCCGAGAAGGGCCCCCGACCTCAGGTCGGGGGCCCTTCTCGCTGAACGGGTGGCTCAGAGCACGTGAACCGCGGTGGCCTGCGGGCCCTTCGGGCCCTCGGTCACCTCGAACTCGACCTGCTGGTTCTCCTCGAGGCTCCGGAAACCGGAACCCTGGATCTCGGAGAAGTGCACGAAGAGATCCGGTCCGTCGGTGCGCGAGATGAAGCCGAAGCCCTTCTCCGCGTTGAACCACTTGACTGTTCCCTGACTCATATTTGCTCCTCACAGGGCTGGGATGACGGGACCCACACCGTGTGGTGCCCCGGGCCGGTTCGAGACTCGGCGTCTCCAGATTCCTGAAGGCAAACAGAGCGCACGCAACTTGAGTTCTTGCGAGCGTGCGGTAAACACAAACACACAAAACTGACGACCGCCTGGTTCAACGCCGACTGCGGCGGATCCATTCCCGAGGGGGTGGTTCCCTCGTCGAGGGGGCGGTTCTCGGGCAGCCATGACGTCGAAAAGCCCGAGAACTTCCCCCTCGCCGGCTCACACCGGCGCCCCGGCCACGCGCAACTTCGCGCGGACCCGCTCCAGCACCACGCCGGGCCGATCACGGAGCAGTTCTGCGCTCACGCGAACCACCGCCCAGCCCAGCGCCTCGAGGACGGCGGCCCTGTCGATGTCGCGGGAACGCTGCCGCTCGTCCAGCCAGTGGTGCTCGCCGTCGTACTCGACCAGGACCCGCCAGCGCTCCCAACCGAGATCCGACCTCGCGATGACCCGCCCCGACTCGTCGCGGACCCTGATCTGGGTCGCCGGGCGCGGCAGCCCGTCGCGCACGATCAACAACCGGGTTCGGGTCTCGGCCGGCGATTCCGCTCCGCCGTCGACCATGTCGAGCACCCGTCGTAGCCGGACCAGGCCGCGTACGCCGGGGTGCCGCTCCGCGATCGCCGACACCTCGGCGGGGTCGAGACCTGTGGCGTTGCACAGCGCGTCGAGGACCTCGACCGCCCGGTCGAACCCGAGTCCACGCCCGAGGTCGAACGCGGTTCGCGCCGGGGTGGTGGCGGCCATCCCGTCGATCCGACAGGTCTCACCGTCGAGCAGCTCCGCCTTCCTGACCACGATTCCCTTCGGCGCCCGCACGTGACCGGCGCGGATCAGCTCGGCGGGCTCGCTCGCATCGATCCACTTGCTGCCGTGCAGGGCAGCGGCGGAGAACCCGGCGAGCACACCGCGGTCCCCCGCCCACAGCTGCGCCGCGCGGGCACGGGCGATCGCGGTCGGCGTAGTCCCCTTGCGCACGTAGACGTCTCGGTGCAGCCGCACGAAGTCCCGCCTGAGCTGATGCGCCGTCACGGTGCCCCGGCGTACGGCCAGGGTTCCGCGGAACGGCATCGGGTGCACTCCCCAACCCTCGACGTGTCGCAAGCCGACCGGGCCGGGAATCCGCGATCTGTGGATGACCGAACCGCTCATCCACAGGCGGCCGAGGGGGTGGTTCTCGGTTCTGTCGCGCCGAGAGCCCGAGAACCTCCCCTCGCCGGGCCACCGTCAGCCGACCGCGACCAGTTCTCGGCTGTGCTTCGGACGCTCGACCTCGTCGATCAGCGCGACGGCGAGGTCCGCGTACGAGAACGGCCGCGCCCCGGCTGCATCGGCAATCACGGTGCTACCGCCGATCCGGTACTCCCCCGTGCGCTCGGCGACCTCGTCGAGGACAACCGGCGGCGGCGCCAGCATCAGCCAGTCGACATCGGTGTCGGCGCCGCGCAGCACCTCGAGCTCGGCCGCGTGACCGAGCGAGAACTCCCTTGCCTCCGAGGGGAAGCCGGGCGCATCGAGCACGCGGACGCCCGGCTCGGTCTCGAGCAGCGTGCCGATCCCGACGACCAGCATCCGACCCACCAGAGCCCGGCCGAGGCCATCGAGCAGCGCCTCGGTGGCCGCGACATAGAACTCCGACGACGGCAGATCCATCCGGGCGACGGCGCTGATCGCCACATCGTGGCCGGCCGAGAGAGCGGCGATGCTGTCGGCGTCGGTGGCGTCCCCGGTCACCAGGTCCGCGCCGAGCGTGGCGAGTTCCGGGCACCGTGCGGGGTCGCGGACCACCGCGGTGACCCGGTGACCGCGGGCGAGGGCCTCGGAGACCGCGCGGCGTCCGGCACGCCCACCGGCTCCGAAGATGATGATCCTGCTCATGGGTGGCTCCGTTCGACGGGGCCGGCGCACGATCGCCGACCGACGACGCGAAGGTAGCGAGCAGGGTGCCGGTTACCGCAACGATAGTTACGCTGACCTGGTGACGAAGCCTCTGGAGCCCGACATGTTCGAGGGCTGCTCGACCGGTCCCGCGCCGATTCGGATCGGCGACAAATGGACGGCGCGGATCATGACCTGCCTGCGCGAGGGCCCGCGCCGGTTCTCGGAGCTCCAGGTCCCACTGCGCACGGTCACCCCGAAGGTGCTCACCGAGTCGTTGCGGGCCATGGAGCGCGACGGCCTGGTCACCCGCACCGCCTACGCCGAGATCCCGCCCAGGGTGGAGTACGAGCTCACCGCGCTCGGCCGCTCGCTCTTCGAGCCGATGGCGGCGGCCTGCGCTTGGTCCCGCGAGCATCTGGACGAGCTGCTCGACGCCAGGAACAGGGTTGGGGACGCGCCCTAGCCGACGTGCCTGCGCAGCCAGGTGACCTCGGCACCCTCGCCGCCACTGCGGTACGGCTCGAGCGCCTCGTCCCAGGCCGTGCCGAGCGCGGTGTCGAGCTCGGAGGCGAGTTCGCCCGTGCTGCCGTGCGCCTGCATCAGCGCGCGCAGCCGCATCTCCCCGAGGATCACGTCGCCGTTCGCGCTCATCGCGCCGCGCCACAGTCCGAGCCCGGGGACGTGACTGAACCGCTCGCCGTCGACGCCGTCGCTGGGATCCTCGGTGATCTCGAACCGCAGCATCGGCCAGGACCGCAGCGCGGTGACCAGTCGCGCGCCGGTGCCCACCGGCCCGACCCAGTTGCTGGTCGCGCGCAGCAGCCCGTCTCCGGCGGACTGTGAGGTCCACTTGAGGTTGGCTGGGCTCTCGAGGGTGGCGGTGAGCGCCCATTCGACGTGGGGGCACACCGCGGCGGGCGACGAATGCACGTAGAGCACACCAGTCGTCGCATCGGCGAACTGATTCAACGCGCGCACAAGCACCTCCGGCTCAGACGAGGGACGTCTTCCCCAACGACCTCATTTGTGCCTGGCGCGCGATTTGCGTCACCAGTGTGCCCTGTGCGCCCCCTGTTGCGCCAGTTATAGAAGGGATTGGTGTGATCAAATGTCCGCGAGCTCGGCCAGCACGGCCTCGCTCAGCGGCGGCCAGGCGGCCTTGGCCCAGTCGCCGAAGGCCCGGTCGGCCAGCGCGACGCACGCGATCGAGCGGTCCGGGTCGACCCACAGGAAGGTCCCGGACTGACCGAAATGGCCGTAGGTCGACGGCGAGTTCGTGGCACCCGTCCAGTGCGGCGCCTTGTGGGACTTGATCTCGAAGCCGAGCCCCCAGTCGTTGGGCCGTTGGACGCCGTAGCCGGGCAACAGGCCGTCCAGGCCGGGGAACTGGACCCTGGTGGCCTCCCCCGCCGTCTCCGCCGAGATCAGGGTCGGAGCCAGCAGCTCCTGGGCAAACCGGGCCAGGTCGGCCGCGCTGGACCGGGCGCCGTGCCCCGCAGGACCGTCGAGCGTCGATGCCGCCATGCCGAGCGGGGCGAACACCGCCTCGCGCAGGTAGTCCGGGAATGCGATGTCGGTCTCCGCCGCGATGAGGTCGGCCAGCACCTCGAATCCCGCGCTGGAGTAGATCCGCTTGGCCCCTGGCGCGCTCTGCACGGTCGGCTCGCCGAACGCCAGCCCTGAGGTGTGTGCGAGCAGGTGCCGCACGGTGGCGCCGGGTGGCCCCGCGGGCTGGTCGAGCTCGATCGCACCCTCCTCGACGGCCACCAGAGCGGCGTACGCCACGAGCGGCTTGGTCACCGAGGCGAGCGCGAACACCCGGTCCTGGTCCCCGGCCGCGCCGATCCTGCCGTCCGGGCCGATCACGGCTACCGCGGCATGGTCGACGGGCCAGTGTTCGATCGCATCGAGGCTGTGCACCCGTGCAGCCTACGAGACCGCCCTCAGCCCTCCGCCAGCCCGGCCAGCCCGGCCGCCACCGCGGGATCCGCACCAGAGACGGATTGCAGTGCGGACAGGAACGTCCCGGCCAGCACCTGCTCGAGCACTGCCCGCTCGACGTCCGCGCTCGCCAGCCAACGCAGGCACGCGGCCTTCTCGAATGCCAGGCAGCCCTCGATCACCATGACCGCGACCTCGCTCGGCGCATCGATGCCGAGCGCGTCGAGGATCAGCTCGAACGAGGCCGCGTCCACTCGGCGACCGAGTTCGGCGAGGCCCGAGCTCCCGCCGGCCCGCATCAAGGCCTGCCAGCCGACGCTGTGCAGCTGCACGTGATCGAGGTAGGCCCCGAGCCCGGCCATCAGCCTGCCGAGCAGGGGTCCCTCGCCGGTGGCCGCGGTCAGGTCCGCGATCATCCTGTCCGCCGCGGACTCCATCGCCGCGAAGACGAGCGCGTCCTTACCGCCGAAGTAGTGGTACAGCAGCCCGACGGACACCCCGGCCTCGGCCGAGATCTCCTGCACGGACAGCCGTTCCGGTTCCCGGGTGGACAGCGCACGCAGGGTCGCCTCGATCAGCTCGGCACGACGCTGCTCGGTCGTCAGCCGGGTGCGTTGCTCGGGCATCGGCACCCCTCCCCTCGGTCGCGCTCACTCTAGGGTCTCGAAGGCTATTGAAATGACGTTCAACAGAGGCTACCGTCTAAGTCACTATTGAATGCATTTTCAATACAGGAGTCCGACATGACGCAGAGCGGCACCAACCTGGAAACGGAACGCTGGATCGAGACCACCGCGGGCCCGGTACATTTGCGCGAGCGCGGCGCCCCGACGGGCACTCCGCTGCTGTTCGTGCACGGCGCGCTCGTCGACAGTCACCTCTGGGACGGCGTCGCCGATCGGGCCGCGGCGCTCGGATACCGGTGCCTGCTGCCGACGCTCCCCCTCGGCTCGCACACCCGGCCGATGAACCCCGGCGCCGATCTGAACCCGCCCGCGCTGGCCGACCTGGCCGCCGAGGTGGTCGGGCAGCTCGGGCTGAGCCGGGTCACGGTGGTGGGCAACGACACCGGCGGCGGCCTGAGCCAGATCCTGACCGCCCGCCATCCCGATCTGGTGCGGACGCTAGTCCTCACCGCCTGCGATGCCTACGAGCAGTTTCCGCCCCGATCGCTGCGCGCCTTCTTCGCGCTCGGCAGGGCGCCCGGGGTCCTCGCCCTCGGCGGGCAGCTCATGCGGCTGCGGGCGGCACGACGGTTCGCGATTCCCCGCCCGCTCAGCCATCGGGGGCCCGGTGACGGGGTGATCGCAGGCTGGACCCGGCCGTTGCGGGACCCCATGCTGCGCCGAGACACCGTCAAGTTCTTCGCGGGCATCGACGCCTCACACACCCTGGCCGCCGCGCAGCAGCTGCGCACCTACACGGGCGGCGCGCTGCTCATCTGGGGCGCCGACGACCGCGTCTTCGGCCTTGACCTGGGCCGCAGGCTGGCAAGCGACATCCCGGACGCTCGGCTCGAGATCCTCGACGACTGCGGCGCATTCGTCCCGCTGGACGCGCCGGACCGGGTCGCCGGTCTCATCGACGAGTGGCTGACCGGATAGACAGCGGCGCCGGGCAGCTCGACTGAGCTGCCCGGCGCCGTTGAGGTGTAGCTCTAGCGGTCCGCGTCGGTGTACTTGATGACGCCGCGCAGGTTCTTGCCGTCCAGCATGTCCTGGTAGCCCTCGTTGATCTGCTCGAGGCTGTAGGTGTTGGAGATCATGTCCTGCAGATTGAGCTGACCCGACTTGTACAGGTCGAGCAGCATCGGGATCTCGTGACGCGGGTTGGCGCCGCCGAAGACGTTGCCCTTGAGCGTCTTCTGCAGCATCGCGAAGAGGAAGAGGTTCATCTTCACGTCCATGTCGGACATGTTGCCCATCGAGGTCACGACGCAGGTGCCGGCCTTGGCGGTCAGGGTCAGCGCCGGGTCCACCAGCGTGCCGTCCATCTCGCCCATGGTCAGGATGACCTTCTGGCACATCTTGCCCCAGGTCAGCTCCATGACCGGGACGATGGCCTCCTCGAGGCTCGCGAACGCATGCGTGGCACCGAACTTGAGGGCCTGCTCGCGCTTGAACGGGACCGGATCGATGGCGATCACGTGGCGTGCACCCGAGACCACCGCGCCCTGCAGCGCGGCCATGCCGACGCCGCCGACGCCGACGATCGCGACGGAATCACCGGGGCGGACCTGCGCGACGTTGGTCGCCGAGCCCCAGCCCGTCGTCGTGCCGCAGCCGACGAGCGCGGCGACGTCGAACGGGATGTGCTCGTCGATCTTGACCGCGGAGTACTCGTGCACGGTCATGTACGGCGAGAACGTGCCGAGAAGGGACATCGGGATGACGTTCTGGCCGCGGGCCTGGATGCGGAACGAGCCGTCCGAGATGGACTGGCCGGTCAGCAGGTTCATGCCCAGGTCGCAGAGGTTCTGGTGTCCCTGCGTACAGGGGTCACAGGCGCCACAGGCCGGAATGAAGGACAGCACGACATGGTCGCCCTCCTTCAGCCGCTTCACGTTCGGGCCGACCTTGGTGACGACACCCGCACCCTCGTGCCCACCCAGCGCCGGGAACGACGGCATCGGGGTGGCACCGGTGACGATGTGATAGTCGGAGTGGCACATACCGGCCGCCTCCATGCGGATCTGGACTTCGCCCTCGCGGGGATCACCCAGCTCGATCTCCTCGACCGACCACGGCTCGTTGAGACCCCACAACAGCGCGCCTTTTGTCTTCATTTCGTTCCGGCCTTTCGTCCGCGTCCGCTATATGTGATCGAGGTGACGGTGATCACAGCGGACACGATATCCTGAAAGTCGGCAAATTGGAACACGTTCTAGAAGGATTTCGTGCCATGGTCTAACGAAGTTAGAAAAGACCAGCACAAAGGGGGTTCCGGCGCCGACACCGCGGGGACTCCCACGCTGCCCCTGGCGCCGATCCGAGCCCCGAACTGGACGTGCGTCCGTCAGCCGCGGACGTCGTGCAGGTGATGGATCGGGTCGTGCACGAAATAGCGCGCGAGCGAGTCCACCGTGAACGCGGATCCGTCGCTGCGCAGCCCCCGTCGACCCCGGTCCGCGGGCGCGACCGTGGCGAACGCGTCCGCCACGGCGGCCGCGGCGGCACCGAGCTCGGCCGCGACCGTCGCCGGGTCCTGTTCGCCGTAGCGCTCGGCGACGGCCGTCTCGTCCTGATCCCAGTTCGCGAACTGCGGGTCGTCCTGCGCGAGCATCAGCTCCAGGCGTTGCAGGAAGATCCGGAACACGTCCCGCACGTGCGCGGAGTACTCCAATGCCGACCAGGTCTGCTCGTCCGGCCGCACGGCCACCTCGGGCCGCGCCAGCACCGCGGGCCAGGCCGCCGCGTTCGCGCGGACCAGGCCGGGTATGTCCTCGTACTCGACCGCACCGGCATCGAATCCGCAGTCGGCGCAGGGTCGCTCGAGAACCCAGGTCCAGTTCTTGGTGTCGGGCGGGATCGTCATGGGTTCAGGCTAGTGATCGCGCCCCTGGTCCGCGCGACCGAGACTGATGTCGAGAGCGCGCGCCTCGTGCGCATGTCCGACCCACTCGTAGCCGACGACCGTCACCACCGGCGCCAGCATCACCACGATCAGGCACCACGCCATCGAGACCCCCTGTGCGGCAATGACGACCGCGAGAAGCAGGGTCGCGCCGGTGCCAACGAGGAGGATCAGGTGGAACGGATCGGGCACCCGCACGAGGTAGGCGTAGAGCAGATAAATGGCGCCGATGAACACGGCGACGGGTATCGCCACGGCGAGCACCGCGGCCACCGCACCGACGTGCGCGAGATGCTCGATGTAGTAGGCCGCGACATGCAGCCCCGCCCCAACCGCCGCGAGCGACGCGAAGATCACGATGTGGCCGTAACCCCAGACGAAGCAACGGTTTCGGTACACCTCGAGTACCTCGGCCGACGGGAGCATGTAGTAGACCCACCACAGCCCGAAGGTGAGCCCGATCCCGGCCATCGCGACCAGAACCGCATCGAGCGTCCACCCCTGCCTCCCCACGACGGCCGAGAGCGACGCCACCGTGCCGATCACGCCTTCTCCCAGCGTGATGATGACCAAGAGCCCGTGGCGCTCGACGATGTGATGCACGTGCCACGGCGTCCCGCCCTTGTTCCGCTCGGCGATGACGGGTCCGCTGAGCTCGAGCAGCATGAGCACCGCGGCGACCGCGAACACCTCCTCGACGGTGAGCGGGGCGATGACCACCGCCACCCAGCCGACCTGGGCGATGACGAGCGTCACGGCGTAGGTCAGCGCCGCGGGGCGGTGCGTCGGATCGTGCTTCGCGGCCCGCAGCCACTGGAAGACCATGGCCACGCGCATCACGATGTACCCGGAGACCATCACGGAGTTGTCGAGCTCGACCCCGCGGTCGATCGAGGCGAACATCTGCGGCAGACCGAGCGCGAGGATCACCACCCCGACCATCTGCACCATCGTGGTGACCCGGTAGATCCAGTCATCGGTGTCGTAGGCGGACGCGAACCACGAGAAGTTGATCCAGGCCCAGATGATCGCGAACATCGCGAACCCGAACCCGGCCAGGCCGCTCCCGAGGTGACCCTCCGCGACGAGGTGCGCGAACTCCTCCCCGGCGACGCCGAACGCGACGACGAACGTCAGGTCGAAGAGCAGTTCCAGCGGGGTCGCGGACCGGTGCGCCTCGTCCGGGTCGCGACCGACCATCCGCTGCACGCGGTGGGCGTAATAGCGGGCAGTCCCCGCCGGCTGTTCGGCTGCGCTCATGGTCGGGCTCCCCTGCAAGGGTCCGCGAACGATCGATGCGGTGAAACCTACCGGCACTGCGGGCGCGAGGGGTGGCATCTCGAGTGGGGCGGGCGGGGCTCGAACCCGCGACCAATGGATTATGAGTCCACGGCTCTAACCGACTGAGCTACCGCCCCATGGGCCACATCAAGAACATCAGCGGCCCGCCGAAATGCTACCGGCCCCACTCCCCCCATTGTCCGCCGAGGGTGTCGAACCGAGGCGCCCGCAGCTGCATGCACCGCCGAACGCAAGAGGACCCCGCCACACGATGTGTGACGGGGTCCTCCCGGATGCTCCCCCGGCTGGACTCGAACCAGCAACCGTCCGATTAACAGTCGGAAGCTCTGCCAATTGAGCTACAGGGGATTATTCCGTCAGCCGTTCGTTTCCGTTTGGCTGCGGACAGACTTTAACCCATCCCCCCACCCAGGTACCAAATCGCCTGCCCGGAGGCCCATCAGGCAGACTGTTGAGAGGCTGGTCGGAGGAGGAAAGCAGGGATGATGCGCTTGTTGATCGCTGTCGGCGTCGGGTACGTGCTGGGGACCAAGGCGGGCAGGTCGCGCTACGAACAGATCAGTAAGGCCGCCAAGGCCGTGGCGGCAAGCCCCGCCACCAAGAAGGTCATCGACGTGGGCAGGCAGAAGCTCTCCGACAGCCTGAACACGCAGCCCCGCCTCGAGCCGCTCGAGGCCATCGACGCGGACACCACGATCTACGTCCCGCGCGACCGCAAGTAGGGGCGGACCCGCTACAGGTCGTCGGAGCTGTCCCCGACGGCCTGCTCGAGCAGGCTGCGCCGGTACTGCTCGAGCGCGACCAGGTCGCCGAACAGGGACATGTACTCGTCGGGCTGGTCGGCCTGCGACATCCGCTGCAGCTTCGACTTGAGGTCGGCCACCTGATTGCCCACCCACACCTCTTGCAGCCGGGCCAGCACCCGCGGGATGTACGCGGGCACGTCCGAGGCCCGCATCGGGTCCACGGCCAGCTCGGTGACCAGCGATTGCAGCGGCTCGGCCCGCTTGCCGACCGCATCCATCCACTCGGCCCCGCCGAGACCGGCGCCGGTCCCGCCCGCCGCCGCGATCGCGTCGCGCACCAGCGCGTACGCGGGATGGGTGAACGATTCGGACGGCAGCGAGTCGAACACCGAGCCGGCGATCGACGGGTACTGCAGGGCCGACTTGAGCGCCTCCCGCTGCGGCCACAGCGTCGGGTCCGTGGGGTTCGGCCGGGCCGGACCAGCGGGCGCCTCCCCGGCGCCCTGCTCCGGAACCCGGCTCCGCTCCTGCCGCTGCGGCCCGCGACCAGACCTCGGCGAGTTCCTGCGGGCCTCCTCGCGGACCCGCTTGATCACCGTCGGGATGTCGTCCCAGCCGATCCAGCCGGCGAGCTGACGGGCGTAGTCCTCGCGCAGCGCCTCGTCCTTGATCCGGGCGACCACCGGCACTGTCCGGCGCAGCGCCTCGACCCGGCCCTCGCCGGTGTCGAGGTCGTGCTCGGCGAGCAGGGATCGGATCACGAACTTGAACATCGGGATGCGCCGGGCGACCAGGTCGCGCACCGCCGCGTCCCCCGCCGACTGGCGCAGTTCGCACGGGTCCATCCCGTCCGGCGCCACCGCGACGTAGGTCTGCCCCGCCACCTTCTGATCGCCCTCGAACGCCTTGAGGGCCGCCGCCTGGCCCGCGGCGTCGCCGTCGAAGGTGTAGATCACCTCGCCGCGGAAGTAGCTGTCGTCCATCAGGAGTCGGCGCAGCATCGCCAGGTGGTCCTCGCCGAACGCGGTGCCGCAGGCGGCGACCGCGGTCTTGACCCCGGCCAGGTGCATGGCCATCACGTCGGTGTATCCCTCGACGACCACCGCCTGGTGACCCTTCGCGATGTCCCGCTTGGCCAGGTCCAGACCGAACAGCACCTGAGACTTCTTGTACAGCATGGTCTCCGGCGTGTTGATGTACTTGCCCGGCATCGTGTCGTCGTCGAACAACTTGCGGGCGCCGAAGCCGATGACGTCGCCGCCGAGGTTGCGGATCGGCCAGACCAGGCGACGCCGGAACCGGTCGATCGGGGTGCCGCGCTTACCGGGCGTGGCCAGGCCGGCGTCGATGATCTCGTTCGCCTCGAAGCCCTTGACCATCAGGTGCTTGGTCAGGGTGTCCCAGCCGTCCGGCGCGTAGCCGCAGCCGAAGGTGATCGCGGCCTGGCCGTCGAAGTTGCGCTCGGTGAGGTAGTCGCGGGCGGTCTGGGCGTCCGGTTCCCGCAACCGCGCCGCGTAGAACTCCTGGGCGGCCGCGTTGGCCGCCACCAGTCGCGCCCTTGTGCCGCGGTCGCGCTGCACGGAGGGGCCGCCGCCCTCGTAGGAGATCGTGTAGTTGAGCCGGTCGGCGAGCTGCTCGACGGCCTCGACGAAGGAGATGTGCTCGATCTTCTGCATGAACGAGTACACGTCGCCGCCCTCGCCACAGCCGAAGCAGTGGTAGGTCCCGTGGTTGGGGCGGGCATGGAAGGAGGGCGACTTCTCGTCGTGGAACGGGCACAGGCCCTTCATGGAGTCGCCGCCGCTGCGCTTGAGCGCGACGTACTCCCCCACGATGTCTTCGATGTGAGTCCGGTCGCGGATGGCCGCGATGTCTCGTTCAGGAATTCGGCCGGCCACTCGAGCAGTGTAGGCGCTATCCCCAGCTCGCCTGAGCGCCGAGGCTCTGCTTGTCGACGCGTTCGAGCCGGCTCTCGGTGTACGAGGCGATCTGGTCGACGATCACCCTGGTCCTGGCCGCGTCGTCCGCCGCGCGCTCCCAGGCGGAGAGCAGCAGCGGGTCCAGCCCGGACGGCGCCGTGCGGTGCAGCCATTCCGAGACCCGATGGATGCGGTCGCGCTGCCGGTCCTGCTTGGTGCGGTGCCCGGCGTCGGACATCACGTACCGCAGCGCGACGGTCTTGAGCAGCGCCACCTCCGCGCCGACCACCGGCGGGATCTCCAGGTCGGCGGAGTACCGCGAGAGCGGGCGATCACCGGCCACCCGGCGCGTCTCGGTCACCGCCGCGGTGGCGAACCGCCCGACCAGCTCGCTGGTGAGGTTCTTCAGGGCCACCGAGCTGGCCAGCGTGCCGTCGAAGCTGCCGCTCGCACCGACCACCACCGGCAGCACGGACAGCCGCCGCGCGGCCTCGACCAGGTCCTCGACGATCAGCCCGCGGAACTCCGAGGCGCCCATCTCCGCCAGGGCCCGCTGCTCGGCGGGGTCCGCGAGCGCGCGCAGGTCGATGCGACCGGCGATCACCCCGTCCTCGACGTCGTGCACCGAGTAGGCGACATCGTCCGCCCAGTCCATCACCTGCGACTCCAGGCAGCGCCGTCGCCCGGGCGCGCCCTCGCGCACCCAGGCCAGGATCTGGGCGTCGTCGTCGTAGGCGCCGAACTTGGCGCCGGGCGACGGACGCGCCCACGGGTACTTGATCGACGCGTCGAGTGCCGCGCGGGTGAGGTTGAGCCCGACGCTGCGCCCGTCGCCATCGAGCACCTTCGGCTCCAGGCTGGTGAGGATCCGCAGGTTCTGGGCGTTGCCCTCGAACCCGCCGCACTCCGCGGCGACCTCGTCGAGGGCCTTCTCGCCGTTGTGCCCGTACGGCGGGTGGCCGATGTCGTGGGCGAGCCCGGCGAGGTCGACCAGGTCCGGGTCGCAGCCGAGGCCATCCGCGATGCTGCGGCCGATCTGCGCGACCTCGATCGAGTGGGTGAGCCGGGTCCGCGGGGTGTCGCCGTCCCGCGGGCCGACCACCTGGGTCTTGTCGGCGAGCCGACGCAGCGCCGCGCAGTGCAGCACCCGGGCCCGGTCCCGCGAGAAGTCGGTGCGCCGGGCCGAGGTGCCGGGCAGCCCGCCGCTCTTCGGCGCCTCCGCCACCCGCCGCTCCAGGTCGTGCTCGGTGTAGTCCGCCACCGGATCCTGCGCCATCACTGTCCCGCGGTGTAGGGGAAGTCAGCGGAGAAGTGGGTGAGCTGATACCAGATCAACGCACCTGTCTCCCTTGCGATTCCGTGCGCCTGCGACTCCCGGGTGAAGACGGCGGGCCCCTGCCTGGTCGGCGCCGTCCAGGCCTCGAGCCCGGCGTCGCGGGCCATGGTCCTGGTCCGCAGCGAATGCCACGGATCGCTGACCAGGACGGCCGAGTTCATGCCGCGCTCGCCCATCTCCCGGCTCACGCCCTCGACGCTCCGCAGGGTGTCCGAACCCTCCTCGACGGCGATGATCCGGTCGCCCGGCACGCCGCGACCGATCAGATAGTTCCGCCCCGAGGCGGCCTCGGTGTAGACGTCGCCCTCCTGCTTGCCGCCGACGGTGACCACCGTTGGCGCGACACCCCTGTTGAACAGCTTCACGGCCTGCTCCAGGCGCGCCTCGAACACCGAGGACGGCGTCCCCGAGTACTGGGCCGCGCCGAGCACGACGATGGCGTCGGCCTTGGTCGGGTCGTCGATCCTGGCGACCTGCCACACGCGCGCCGCGGTGCCGCCGACCAACAGCAGGCCCATCAGCACGGCACCGGCGATGGTGCGGCGCGTCCAGCGGGCAAGGGTGCCCCCGAAACCGAGCCGATCGGCTTCGCGCACGCGCACAACTGGTGAACTCACTCCGCAAGTCTGCCAGCCGCACGCCGCGGTGGGCGTCACGGCGCGCCCGAGCTACAACCATCCGAGCCGTTCGGCGGCCTTCACCGCCTCGGCCCTCGTCGTCGTGCCGGTCTTCCCGATCGCCGACGACAGGTGGTTGCGCACCGTGCCCTCCGACAGGTGCAGGGTCCTCGCGATGACGCCGGTGGCCGCCCCGCCCGATGCGGCCCTGAGTACCTCGCGCTCACGGGCCGTCAGCGGGGACGAGCCCGTCGCGAGGGTCTCGGTGGCCAGCGTGGGGTCCACCGCCCGTAGGCCCATGTGCACGCGGCGCACGGCATCCGCCAGCTCGCGGGCCGGGGTGTCCTTCACCACGAACCCGCTCGCGCCCGCGTCCATCGCGCGCCTCAGGTATCCGGGCCTGCCGAATGTCGTGACCATCAGGATCCGGCAGTCGGGGCACTCCCGGCGCAGCTGCTCGGCCACCGCGATGCCGTCCATGCCGGGCATCTCCACGTCCAGCAGGGCCACCTGCGGCCGGTGCTCGCGCACCGCGGCGAGCACCTCGTCTCCCCTGCCGACCTCCGCCACCACGGCCAGGTCCGGCTCTAGATTCAGCAGCGCCGCCAGCGCGCCGCGCACCAGGGCCTGATCGTCCGCGATCAGCAGGGTGATCGTCGCGGTCATTGCCCGCCCCACCTCGACTCGGCGCGGCCGACGTCCTTGGTCGCCGGAAACTCCGCACAGACGAGGAACCCGCCGGCCGGGGGCCGCGCCAGACGCAGGACCCCGCCTGCCCGGCCGATGCGTTCGCGCAACCCGGCCAGCCCGTTGCCCTCGCCGCCGTCGGTGCCCGGTCCGCGCCCGTTGTCGGAGATCTCGATGGTGGACGGCGACAGGCGCACCTCGCACCGGGAAGCCCCGCTGTGCCGGACCACGTTGGTCACCGCCTCGCGCAGCGTCCAGCCGAAGATCTCCCGACGCGAACGCGGCACCTCCTCCACCGAATCCGGCAGCACGGCCTCGATGCCCGCCGCGGTCAGCGCCGAACGGGCGTTGGCCAGCTCGCCCTCGAGGCTGACCTCCCGCAGCCGTCCGACAGTGTCGCGGACGCCCGCGAGCGCCTCCCGCGCCAGCGACTCGATGTCGTCGAGTTCCGCACGGGCACGGTCGAGGTCCAGATCGAGGAGCCTGCGCGCCAGTTCGGACTTGACGGTGATCACGGTGAGCGAGTGTCCCAGGATGTCGTGCACGTCGCGCCCGACCCGCAGGCGCTCCTCGGCCACCGCCATCGCGGCCAGCTGTTCCCTGGCGGCGGCGAGCTGCATGTTCCGATAGATGACCTGCCCGATACCCCAGGACGCGACGGCCGCCACGATCATCTGGAAGGCCAGAAAATCCTGCGGTTGCAGCGATTTGATCAGCCTCGGCAGCGCGAACACCGCCGCCGCGAGCAGTCCAACCACCGTCGCCGCCCTGGCCGTCGGCAGCGTGATCGCCGCCATCGCCGCGATGTAGATGGCGAGCGAGAACGCATCCGAGCCGAGCGGGATCATCGCCGCGGCCATCAGCGCGGTGAGCACGGCCAGCCCGGCGTAGACGACCCGCGGCTCCGGCCGTGGCCACTGCTGGCGGATCCCGTCGATCACCCGGAAGACGACGAAGCTGCCGACGTACGCGACGCCGAACAGCCCGATCAGCACCAGCGCGAACACCCGCGCCGGCGGGTCGGTCAGGTGCAGGGCCGAGGACACCGGGTAGGCGAGGTAGACGAGCCAGATGGCGGCGAACAGGAAACCCATCCGCCCCGGGGCCCGCGGCTCGAGTGCACGCTGGTCGATCACGTCCATCACGCTAACCCCGCCGAGGCGACGGGGTCGGCCGATGGTCGGGCGTGACCATCAGACCCGCGCGGTGTCGCGACGGAAGAGCACAGTCGCCCCGACGACGAAGATCGCCGCCCACACGAGCAGGTTCACC
This sequence comes from Rhodococcus sp. PvR099, assembly GCF_017833315.1. Taxonomy (NCBI): domain Bacteria; kingdom Bacillati; phylum Actinomycetota; class Actinomycetes; order Mycobacteriales; family Nocardiaceae; genus Rhodococcus; species Rhodococcus sp. PvR099. The sequence goes on from NZ_JAFIBV010000001.1 coordinate 1,657,154, forward strand.
ACCGCGACCGCCGCGGTGCCCACCCCGATCTCGCCGAGCGGTGAACGGGCGAGGGCCGCAACGCCATAGGTCGGGAAGAACCGAGACACCGTCTCGAACCAGCCGCTCGGCGGGACGAACAGCCCGCCGGCGAAGGCGAGAATCGCGAGCCCGGGACCAAGGATCTGCATGACGTTCTCCGACGGAAGCAGATACCCCATGAACAGCCCGAACGCGGCGAACACCACCGAACCGAGCCAGGCCAGCAGGAAACAGCCGAGCCAGGCGGCCGCCGGCATGTGCGCCCCCAGCACGCCGCCGACCAGGAACACCACGCTCACCGACACCAGGCCGAGGGCCATCGCAACCGCGATCTTGGTGGCCACATACGCGCTGGGCCTCAGCGGGGTCAGCCGCAGCTGACGGCTCCAGCCGAGCGCGCGTTCGATCGAGACCATCGCCCCGCCACTGGTGGTGGCGAGCATCGCGCCGTAGACGGCCATCGAGATCATCACGTAGGCGGTGACATTGCCCGATCCGTAGGACTGCGTCGTGTAGTCGGACTGCACCCCGAAGATCGCGAAGAAGGCGGGGGGCATGACGAGGGTGAAGATCAGCGTGCGCTTGTTCCGGAGCATCCGGCGCAGCTCGAGCAGCAGGAAGCCGAGGCTGAACCCGCCCGCGACCGGGATCCTTCGGGCCGGCGGGGCAACGGTCGTGGTTGTCATGATCAGACTCCCTGGGTGACGTAGTCGGAGGCGGACGCGTGCGGTGCGGTTTCGGTGGTGAGCGCGAGGAACGCGTCCTCGAGTCCCTTCGAGGCGATCTCCAGGTCCCGGGCGTCGGTGTGCGTCAGCAGGTATCGGGCCACCGCATCGGAGTCCTTCGCATGCACGACGAGCCGCTCGCCGCGCAGCTCCACCTCGTCGACACCGTCGATGGCGAGCAGCCGACCCTGGTCGGCGCCGGGCAGGGTCGCGCTGATCACCCGGCCGGACGCGAGGTTCTTGATCTCCGCCGCGCTGCCATCGGCCACCACGCGGCCCTGCCGGACCAGCACGATCCGATCCGCATACGCATCGGCCTCGTCGAGATAGTGGGTGGCGAACAGGACGGTGCGTCCGCGACTGGAGTCCTCGCGCATGGCGTTCCAGAATTCGCGGCGGCCCTCGACATCCATGCCGGTGGTGGGCTCGTCGAGAACGATCAGATCCGGATTCGGCAGCAGTGCGAGCGCGAACCGCAGTCGCTGCTGCTGGCCGCCGGAGCACTTGCCCACCAGCCGGCCCGCGATCTCGGCGATTCCTGCCCTGGCCAGCACCTCCTCGACCGGCCGAGTGGTGGCGAACAACGCGCCGACGAGACGGACGGTCTCCTCGACGGTGAGGTCCTTGAGCAGCCCGCCGCTCTGCAGGACTGCGGACACCCGGCCAGTGGCGATCGCCTCGGCCGGTGCACCGCCGAACAAAGAGACGTCGCCGGAATCGGGAACCGCCAGGCCGAGCATCATGTCGATGGTGGTCGTCTTACCCGCACCGTTGGGCCCGAGAAAGGCGACGATCTCACCGGGCTGGACAGTGAGATCGAGTCCGTCGACGGCCTGCACGGGACGGCCGCCCCTGACGGCGAACCTCTTACGCAGATCTCTGAGTTGGATCGCTGGTGTGGTCATGCCATCGACCTTGCTGCGAAACCGACCGTGACGGACCTGTCGGACGTCACGATCCACCCATGACATCTGTCATCCCCGCCCGGCGATCGGCAGGACCGCCGGAACATCCACCCGGACCGCCTGATCCGGGTGCCGCGACGACGAACGCCCCCACCCGATCGTGGGGGCGTTCGTCAGGGTGCTGTCGTCAGCTGAACGACGTGAGCAGCTGAAGGAAGTTGGATCCGAGCAACGAAGCCATCTTGAACTGCGCCAGGATCGTTCCGATGATTTCCACTTCATCCTCCGTTTGTGCGTTTCCCATGGGATGTGACCTGCGCCACGGCATCGAAAGATAGCGCCAGGCCGTTGCCGCGCATACCCGCCACATGACCGGGGCGGGTACCTGTTTCTCCCGGGAAGCCCCGAACTCCGTCCCGTTCCGCGGCGACGGCGGCGCGGCCGTCGGATCACAGCGCGAATTCCGCCGATGCCGATAGATTCAGTGCCATGGCACTCGCACAGTCGCACGCTCGCGGTCGACACGTCTCCCACCGCATCTCGATCGCCGCGGCAACGGCCTCCGTGCTGGCGCTGCTCGGCCTGATCTGCCTGCCGGGCGTGGCGGGTGCCGAGGCGCCGTTCCGGATGCCTGGCCAGATCTCGGATCGGGTCGGCGCCCTCGACGACGTCGAGCGCGCCGACGTGCGGGCCGCGCTCGACGCGCTCTTCGACGAGCAGCACGTGCAGCTCTGGGTGACCTATGTCGCGAGCTTCGACGGCATAGATGCCGGGCAATGGGCGAGCAAGACGGCGCAGCAGAGCGGGCTCGGCGACACCAGCGCGCTGCTGGCGGTGGCGACCGAAGACCGCGCCTACGCCCTCGACCTGCCGCCGAACCTGAGCAACGTCAGCTCCGCCGAGATCGACAGCATCGAGCAGGACGCCATCGTTCCCGCTCTGCGACAAGATGATTGGGCCGGCGCCGCGATCGCGGCCGCGGGCGGAATCGACGACGCGATGAGCTCGTCGGGGCCCGGATCCACCGCCAAATACCTGCTCATCGGTGGCGGCGTCGTGCTCGTCGGGGCCGGCGGCGTGGTGCTGTACTCCCGCCGCAAGAAGGGTGAGCGGATCCGACAGGGCATCGAGGCGGCCAAGGACGTCGACTGGACGAACCCGACCGCCATCGCGGCCCTGCCGATCGAGACCCTCGATGCCAGGGCCAAGGAGGTGCTGGTCGAGACGGACAACGCGATCCGTACCAGCGAGGAGGAGCTGAACCTGGCTCGCGGCGAGTTCGGCGACCAGGCGACCGCGCCGTTCACCGCCGCCTACGACACCGCGAAGACCACCCTCGCCTCGGCGTTCACCCTCCGCCAGCGCCTGGACGACGACATCCCCGAAACACCGGATCAGAAGCGGGACATGCTGATCCAGCTGATCTCGACGTGCAGCCGGGCCGACAAGGAGCTCAATTCGCGGGTGACGGAGTTCGACGGGATGCGCGACCTGCTCCTCGACGCGCCCGCCCGTCTCGACGCCCTCACCCAGGACGTCGTGGAGCTGACCGTCCGGGTCCCGCAGTCGGAGACCACGCTCGCCGGACTGCAGAACGAGTTCCCCGCGCCCGCACTCGCGTCGGTGTCGGGGAATGTCGCGATGGCGCAGCAACAGCTGACGTTCGCCGACCAGAACATCACCGCAGGCCGTGAAGCGGCCGCCCTGCCCGCGGGTAAGCAGGGTCCCGCCGTCGTCGCGATCCGGGCCGCGGAGGGTGCGATCGCACAGGTCCGGGAGCTGCTCGACGGCGTCGACCACGCCGCGGACAACATCCGTACCGCCATCGCCACTCTGCACGCGGTCCTCGACGACGCCCGCAAGGACATCGCGGCCGCGTCCGCGTTGGCCCAGCACGGCGGCCCGCCCCTCGCGTCGGCAAAGGCCGCGACGGAGGCGGCGCTGGCACAGGCCGACGCCCTCAAGGAGAGCGACCCGCTCGGGGCGTTCAACGCGATCGTCAAGGCGGACAACGAACTCGACACCGTGCTGGCCGCCGCGATGGACGCCAAGGAGCAGACCGAGCGGGCCGCGCAGCGCCTCGCCCAGGACCTCACGGTCGCCCAGTCGCAGATCACCGCGGCCAAGGACTACGTCAACACCCGCCGCGGCGCCGTCGGTGCGGAGGCCCGCACCCGGCTCTCTGAGGCGGAACGCCACTTCGACGCCGCCCGTCAGCTCAGCCAGTCCGACCCGGCGAAGGCGCTGCAGCATGCGAAGGCCGCGGGCGACCTCGGCGCCCGGGCACTGCGACTCGCGCAGGGCGACGTGCAGACATGGGAGGCGAGCAGGCAGCCACGGAACTCCGGGAGCAACACCGGCGCGATCCTCGGCGGCATCCTGATCGATTCGATGATGCGCGGCGGGATGAGCGGCGGCTGGGGCAATCGCGGCGGCGGAGGCGGCGGAGGCGGCCGCGGCCCCGGCTCGTTCGGCGGTCCGAGCAGCTCCGGACGGATCAGTCGCAGCGGGCGGTTCTAGGGCCCGGCCGATGCGGGCGCCGACGACCGGAGATCGGCCGTGAGCTCCGCGCTGGCGCAGCCCGGCCCGGCGCTGGCGGTCGTCTGTGTGGCGATGGCCGCGATCGCCGCTGTGGTGTACCGGGTTGCGGCACTTGACCCTCCGCTCACGGTGCCGCGGGCGGCGCTCCGGGGCGCTCTGCAGTTGGCTGTCGTCTCCGTCGTACTGGCGGCCGCGCTGCGGCACCTGTGGTCGGCGGTGGCCGTCCTGGTCCTGATGTATGTCGCGGCCTCGGCCACCGCCGCGCGCCGATCGGGCTCCGGCCGATCGGGCGGATGGCTGGCTCTGGCCCTCGCGGCCGGCATCACGGCCGTACTGCCGTTGATGCTGATCAGCGGGGTGGTTCCGCTGGAGGGGGTGGCCCTGATCCCGATCGGGGGCATCGTGCTCGGTGGCGCGATGACCGCCACGTCGCTCGCGGCCAAGCGCGCGCTCGACGCCATCGATCAGCGGCGCGGGGAGGTCGAGGCCGCGTTGAGCCTCGGCCTGAGCGTGCGGGACGCGCGGATGGAGGTGATCCACACGGCTGCGTCCGACGCGCTGCTGCCCGGTCTCGACCAGACCCGCACGGTAGGTCTGGTGACCCTTCCCGGCGCCTTTGTCGGCGTGCTGCTCGCCAGTGGATCGGCGATTCAGGCCGGGGCCGTGCAGATCCTGGTGCTCGTCGGGCTCCTGTTGGCGCAGACCTGCGCGGTGGCCGTGACGATGGAGCTGGTGGCCCGTGCCGCGGTCAGGCGCTGACCTCGATCACGTCGAGCGCCCGCTCGATCGCGTCGGCGAGGGTGCTGCGCTCGTCATCGGCCCACATGAACAGCCCGGCGACCAGCGCGGCCAGCACGGATGACGCGGCCACGCGTGCCACGTCGCCGGTCGCGCCGTCGGCGACGAGCTGCTCGATGATGGCGCGCTCGGTGTTTCCCGTCGATCGCCACACGTCCCCGCGGAGAGAGGGCGTGCTCGCCGCGATACGAATCCGCCGCCGGATCATCGGCGCATCGGGTTCGGGCAGCGTCCTCCAGGCCGCACGGATGCCGCGAGCAGCCCGGGTGAACGGGGGCAGGTCGCGTGGCTGCTCCGCGATCGCCGCCGTCAACACGGGGTCGTACCGATCGTCGAGCACGAGATTCTCCTTCGCAGGAAGATGGCTAGGCGAGCCCGAGCGAGCGCGCGAGGGTCGGCCACGCCTTGGATAGCTGGTTCTCCCAGTAGATCCAGGCGTGGGTTCCCCTCGGTTCGAAGTCGAACGTCGCGGGGATGTTCAGGTCCCGTAGCCGGGACTGGAGCCTGTGGGTACAGGCATTCGCCGCCGCCTCGATGGATCCACCGATGACCACCCTGCGGCTGTAGTCCGCCAGGTCGGGCGTCTCGTACCGGCCTGGCAACCCGGATGCCACCGAGACGTAGATGTCCTTGCCGCGCAGGGCTTCCGCATTGCGCAGTGAATCATGCGCAGCCCATTCCGGCCCGGCGAACTCGCCCCAGACATTCGCCGGGTCGCCGCCCCTCGACGACACCGTCGCCAGCACGCTCAGACGCCCCAGGTCATCGGTCGTCGAGTAACAGCCGCTGAACACCGCGATGCCGCGGTACATCTCGGGGTGCCGGGTGGCGAGCATCATCGCCCCCTGCGCTCCCATGGAGGCGCCCATCAGCGACTTGACACCGTTGGTCTTCAGCCGCGCGTCCATCAGGGGCGACAGTTCCCCGGTGACGAACGTTTCCCACTTGTGCAGGCCGACGCCCGGGTCGGCCCGGTCCCAGTCGGTGTACATGCCGGAGACACCGCCGTTGACCATCACGACGTTGACGTTCTTGTCCGCGAAGAACTTCGGCACTCCGCCCATGGTCACCCAACCGCTGGTGTCCTCCCCCGCGTCGACCCCTTCGAGCGCGTAGATCGAGGGCCTGGGCACCGAGTTGTCTCGCGGCAGCGCAACCTCCACGCCGACGGTGCGGCGCAACGCGGGCGAGGCCACCGTGAAGCGGACGAGCTGCTCGGACTTGCGCTCCTCACCGACGATTCCCGCGGTGGCGATGTCGTCGCGAAGTGCGGGCAACGGCGGGTGCTCGTTCTGGAGCGGACCGGGGATCGTCGACCCCGAACTGACGCTGCCCCCGCCGGAACTGGCCCCGCCACTACTACCGTCCAGGCTGCCGCTCGCGCTGCCCGAGCTTGCGGTGTCCGGTGCGGCCAGCGCGGATGGGGCGACCGGCAGGGCGACGAGCGCAGCCAGCGAGATGGCGACGACACCACTCGCAGCGCGAATCGAACCGATGAACATGGCAATTCCCCTGGCAATCGAGGCGCCATGACGGCGCGTTCACGGATCGACGAACGCCCCCATCCGGCGGGTGAGGGCGTTCGTCGGTGTGCTGTCAGGAGCCGAGTGATCCGGTACCGAGTGATCCGGTGCCGCCGGGGTTACCACCCGGGTTACCACCGCCGGAGACGTTCACGCTGGCCGCGGCCGAGGTGGACGGCTTGTTGGCGGCGTCTCCGCTGTAGACAGCGGTGACGGCGTGCGCGCCATCCGCGGTGAAGGTGTGCTTGAGCGTGGCGGTGCCGTTGTTCACCGGGACGGCGTTGCCGATGTTGTTGGTGCCGTCCTTGAACTGGACGGTGCCGGTGGCGCCCACGGGCGCGACGGTGGCGGTGAGGTCGACGGCGGTGCCGGTCTTGGCGGTGGCCGGGACCTTCAGCGTGGTGGTGGTGTCGACGATCACCGGGTCGGTGCTGACGGTCACGGTCGCCGCGGCCGAGGTGGACGGCTTGTTCGCGGCGTCACCGCTGTAGACAGCGGTGACGGCGTGCGCGCCATCCGCGGTGAAGGTGTGCTTGAGCGTGGCGGTGCCGTTGTTCACCGGGACGGCGTTGCCGATGTTGTTGGTGCCGTCCTTGAACTGGACGGTGCCGGTGGCGCCCACGGGCGCGACGGTGGCGGTGAGGTCGACGGCGGTGCCGGTTTTGGCGGTGGCCGGGACCTTCAGCGTGGTGGTGGTATCGGAGACCGCCGAGCCGACGGTGATCGTGGCCAGCGCGCCCGCACCCGCATTCAATGCCGAACCCTGCGCGTCACGAGGCGTGCAACGGGTCGGCGCCCACTGGTTGCTCCAGAAGAAAGTCGCGAGGGGCAGGAAGGTGTAGTAGTTCTCGTCGTTGTTGTAGCTACCCGCGCCACCGGCGGTGCGAACCTTCGGGGTGATGACACCGGAGGTACCGGCAACGACGGTGACGTCAACAGCGGGGAGCCGGAACCAGCTTTCCCCGTTGGCGTTGTCACTGCCGTCGAGGTTCTTCTTGAGCTTCGGCGCCCGGATGCCGCCCTCGCTGTTGGTACTCGACGACGGACTGTTGCCGATCAACTCGTTGTTACCCGAGAGTCGCAGGATCGGACCAGCAGCGTCGGGGCTGCCCGCGGTGTTCACCCGCAGTACGCTCGGCGCCACGTTGTCGAGGTTGATCCCGGTACCGGCGACCACATTCGCACTGACAAATGTGGCGTTCGCAGGGATCTCGTAGTCCACCTTCAACCGGGAGACGTTGGTGGTCGTGGCACCGGAATCGCCATCCGGATATGAACTTCCACCCGGCTGGATGCGGTAGGTGAACGTCTCACCCGCCGTCACCGATGCCGGCGCGTCGACGGTCATCGACGTGTCGGCCACCTTGTGCACGGTGAGCATCGCGCTGGCCTGGCAGGCGTTCTTGAACGAGGTGGACGTGGGTGCCGCGGACGCGGTGCCGCCGATCAACAACAGCCCCACGGCTAACGAGGTGATCCGGAAAACAGGTACAGCCATGTGAAGTCCTCTCCGAGTAGTTGCGAGCCCGCGACTGGGGCGGCACTGCGCAACGCAGGTTGATCAGTTCCGCTCGCGTTCAAAGCAACTCGGAAACGGATGTAGGAGCAACTGTGTCCTGCGCCACACCATGGAAAGGTAACGCCGGGCGAACACCGGGGATACCGGCTATATGACGGGGGGAAGTACCTGTCTTCGCCCGCGCTCCCAGGGAGGGTGTGAATCGTCATCGGTGCTGGCAACTCCCGGATCCCTGACCGGTGGCGTGACAACTAGCTGTGGTGACAGCAGAGCCCGATCGTGGTCATTGAAGTTGGTATTTGTTCGGTCGGCGGCGGGTTCGCGGGCCCGGATCCGTGTCCGGGTCGCGACCGGTAGGGAGGCGCGCGCTTGACGACTGACGAGCAGACGTGAGCGAGGAGTCGTCGCCGCGGGCCCGTCCGGGCGTTGTCGCGTCAGGCAGACGGTGCGGACCGGTGCGAACCCGCACGCCGTGAGGGCTGGCCGGCGCCCTATCCTGCGTTCTGAGCGGCCAGGTTTCGCGCCACCTCGGCCTGCCACACGTCGTTCGCGCGCGGTATCGATCTCGTATTCGTAGCGCGCGCTCATCTCTGGGGTCACGTCGCAGACGCCGACGTAGAACTACGGTCGCAGCTGTGGCAGCAGCGAGGGCCTAGTTTTCCTTGATCCTGTTGTGGGTGAGAGTGATCCGTATCCGTGCAGTGTGGGTTGGTAGGTCGGTAGGTGGTGATGTCAGCTAGTGAAGATGTCGTTGAGGGTGACCATCGCCAGGTTCCGGTCACGGATGATGTCGAGGAGTTCGCCGTAGACGTGGGTGACCGGCGGATGGTTCGCGTGTCCGATGATGATCGTCTGGGGGTTGAAGTACCTGTGCGCGCATTCGAGCAGGTATTGCTCTGTGATCAGACCGGAGTCGGACAATGAGCCGTACCAGAGGGTGGGGACGGTGTATCCGTGGTCCGCGGCGATGTCGTCGACGGTGCTGTTGCGGTATCCGAACGGGGGTCGGTAGTAGGGGGTGCCGTCGACGCCAAAGGTGTTGCGCAGGAACGCCTTGGTGCGAGCGAACTGCGACGAGATCGCAGTGGCGGACAATGACGTCAAGTCGGGGTGGTCCCAGGTGTGGTTGGCCAGCTGGATCTGGCCGGACTCGACCAGCGGGCGGAGTTCCGCCTTGTGATCGGTCCACGAGTCGTAGACGCCGGTGACGAAGAAGGTGAAACGGGCGCCGCTGTCGCGTGCGAATCGGATGTAGGCGCCGACGACCTCGGAGCTCGCCCCGTCATCGACGGTCAGTGCCAGATTGTTGCCCTGGCCAGGAATGGCGGTGACCGCTCCGCCGGGGACGGGCACCCGCGCGGACCGGGGTGGCGGACCTTGTAGCGGAGCTGGCTGGGTGCTGCTCGGCGACGTTGCTGGTGCCGGGGCGGCTGGCTCTGCTGGTGTCGCCGTCCCCAGTTGGGCGGAGGAGGTCGGCGCGCAACCGGAGCTGACTGCGCTTGCCGCGGCGAACATGGCCAGGAAGGACCGTCTGTCGAATTGTGGTTGAAACATGTTGTGGTTATGGACCTTCGATGTTGTGGTGTGCGGGCCAACTCGGGATCGATGACTCACGTCGACGTCAAGCCGACGTGGCGTCGGATCCGCCCGAGCCCGCCGTGCGAACAACTGCCTCGGCGCGTCCCGGGGGACCGCCGAGGCAGTTCCGTCGATGAACTCTCAGGCGGGCGCCAGTGGCATCGTGTCGACCATCTCGGCCGATACGTAGACCTGACCGCCGGCAGGCTGCCCTTCGCGGTCCGCCGTTTCGGTGCTGAGCAACGCTCCGGTCTGGGGGTCGATCACCAGCCGGTCTACGTAGCCCTCCTCGAAGGTGAACTCGAGGACGTCGCCGGGCCGCCCTGCCCGGTCCGCGCCGACGCCCAGGTCACGCGCGCTGATCGCCTCGAGGTCGAGGTCGGCCAGCACCCGGTAGATCCCCGCCTTGACCTCGGGGGTGACACCCGGGTCAGGCAGCAGTTCGGTCGCCAACCGGTACAGCGCCCGATCCGGAGCCTCCCCGGGATACCCCAGCCCCAGCTCGCTCGACAGGCTCAACATTCGTGTCCGCAGCTGGTAGGGGTCGGCGGGGAGCTCGGCCAACTGCGCGTTCGTCAGGTACCCGGACGTTTCTTGAAGGTCGCCCCCGGCCTTGCCGACGAGGGCGGTTCCGTCCGGGCGCACGTATCTGTCGTATGTCGGCTGGCCCTCGTCGGTGAGGTTGACGAACTGCTGTTGCCGGATCGGTCCGGCCCCGACCAAATAAGACGTCTCCGCCACCCGGGTCGCCGCCTTCTGCAGGGTGAAATGCGGGCCGGCCGCAAGGACCTGCACCTGCCCGGACTGGCCGAGTCCGTCGTCTCCGACGACGAATATCGACGCGGCGACAGCAACGCAGGCGGCGGCACCCACGCCGGCCACGACCCGCCAGATCCGCCGTCGGCGCTGGTCGAGTCGAACGACCGGGGCGGGGGAATCAGTGGCCTCGACGGCGGGTGGCTGCGGGGCGGTCTCGGTCTCGATGGTGCGCATCAGGTTCTCTCTCGCTCGGAGGACGACCTCGTCGCGGGGAGGTTGCGGCTCGGGTCGCCGATCGCGGATCTCCGTGAAATCACGCATCCCCTTCTCCTTGCCTCGACTCGGTCTGTTGTCGTCCTGTTCTTGCGGGATCGACGCCGTCCGGTTCACGGAGCTTGCGTCGGAGTCGGTTCAAGCGAGACCGAACGGTTCCGATCGGGATCTGCAGCGCCTCGGCGATCTCGGCATAGCTGAGGTCCTCCCACGCATGGAGAAGCAGCGTGTCGAGATCGGCCTGCGGCAATCGCCGGAGTCGGCGCTCGAGCGCCAGGAACTCACGCCGGGCATCGAGCGAACTGTCGACCCGCTCCTCGAAGGCCACCGGGGCCTCGGGCCTCGCGTGACGGGCGAGCAGGGCGACCTCCCTATGGAGGCGGCGACGGTTCCCGTGCAGCAGATTGCCTGCGATGCCGTACAGCCAGGGCAACGCCTGCTCGTACTCGAGATCGAAACCGACCCGTCTACCGAACGCGATCGTGAACACGTCCGAGGCGAGATCATCCGCAGCATCCGCCCCTGCCCTACGAGCGAGGTAGCGGTGAATCGTGCCGAAATGACGATCGAAGATGCCCGCGAAGGCGTCCGGATCCGTCAGCGACCGGGCGATCAGCTCATTGTCTCGCGGGGCTGGGACCTCGCGGAGTGCATCAGTGTCCACATGCCTACTTGTCACCGACGCCTCTCCCGGTTCACGGCGTGCGCAGCCGGCGACCCCGACACTGGACAACTCATCCTCAGTCTTGAGGTCGATGGGGCGCCCATCGTGGCGCGGTGCCCGTGAACACTCACCTGCGAAGGGCGCTGCGCCTGGTGGCGGTCGATGAATCGCTCACGGTGAGTGTTTTCGGTCACAGCCATTGCGGGAACTGCGCGGTGGTGGGGACCCCCCTCGATCATGTCGGCTGTATGTTCGGCAACCTGATCAGGGCATGGAAATTCGCTCGCGCAGCCAGGCGCGGATACGTCGACGAGCGTTTGTGTAGGGCGACGAGGTGTTGAACTGGATCATCCGGCCGGCGGTGTAGCTGCGGTGGAATGACGCACCGTACAACTCATCGTCGCTCATGGACTCGACCAGTGCGATCACCTGCTCTTCGGCCGCCGCGAAGCGTGCCAGCAGACCTGTCCACGATTCGGCGGCGTGGTCGCTGTAGAACTTCTGAGCCAGCTCGCCGAGCTGATTCCATGTGAAGCCCGGGGCGGGAAAGCTCGGTTCGTCACCCCGGCCGCGGATCTCGAACCACAACAGCACCAGCTCGTTCCATCCGATCAGGTAAGCAACCAGGTCGGCCGGACTCATCATCGTTCCCGCCGCATGCCCCGGCAGCGTCGACTCTCGCGCCAGTTCCGGCGGGACGCGCTCGAGATCACGGGTGAGCTTGCAGTAGCTGTCGCCGATGGCATCGAGCAACTCGACCTTGGACTGCGGCACTGCCATCGAAACTCCCTTCACCCTGCACCTGCGCCCACCATATCGGCCCAATCGAGGCGAAACCGCATGCCACGGTTGGCATGCAAGCATCAGCGCGACCGCGAGCCATCGTCGCCGACCATTCGTCATCGGCTGCCGTGCTCCAGGCTGGAGTTCGCGACCGGTGTCGGAAATGGTCGCCGCATCCCTCACCTGCAGCATGGCGGATATGCCCGGCGCCGGTCCGGCGCTAGCTTACGAAGCCGTGGCATAGGTCACACCCCCATTCGATTCACATGAACGGAGGGAGAACCGGGATCGATTGGCACGATCTCGTGAGTGCATTACTTCGCTCAGTTGCCGGACCAAACTCGTTCAGTTGCTCAGGTCGCTTCTGACGGCTGCAGGTCCGCTGGTTGGCGACCGTAGGTTCTCGTCCTCCGGTGCCGAGCTGGTTGGAACGTTGAGCGAATCCCTTACGGCCTGCGGTGCACGGGTTCCGCAGCCAGGCTCTATCCCTACTCAAAGAGGACACGGATTCTGCAATGACCCTCTTGATGCCCGGAATCAAGTCGGGGGGCCTTCCAGATCCTTCCATGAAAGGAAAACAATGATTCAGAGCAACTCCCGTCGCGTGATCGGTGGTGTGAGCGCGTTCGCGGTGGCGGCCGGGTTGGCGCTCACCGCTGGCGTTGGAATGGCAAGTGCTGCGCCGGGTTCGGTCAACTGGTGGGACGGCGGCAGCACATTCACCCGCACGATCAGCAACGTGACGCCCGCCGTGGGCGAGACCATCTCGGTGTCGACCACGTTCAGCCGCGTCCCCAACGCCGAGACCGGCGACGAGACCATCCAAGAGATGACGGACGTCCACCCGGCATGCCTGACCTTCGTAGACCTGAAGATCGACGGGGTCCAAACGGCACTCACCAACTCGGATCCGACATCTGCGAAGGTCGTCGGCAGCTGGCTTGTGAACTCGACCTCGCCGCGCACCATGGTGTACTCGTACAAGGTCGGCGCCAACTGTGACCGCGATGTCGCGTTGAACACCTCCATGAAATACTCGGGATCGCTCGGCGCGGGCAACTACCCGGACAAGGGCCCAACCATCTCGGTGGCCAAGAGCGCAAGCGCAAGTGGTTCGTTGGGGAATCTGTTCGGGTCCTGAAACCAGGTAGTTCCCAGGCAGGTTCCGACCAGCGTGGCATGACGAAGTTGGCGAGGACCTCCGGTATCGGTTCGCGTACACACCGACCACCGCGAGGTCCTCGTCGCACGCCAATGCGTCCGGATTCCACGTGGCTCTTTGCCCCGGTCACGAGACACCAACCCACATGAACTGATTGACACAAGTTTCGCCCGGCATACTCATGATTTCGTATGTGAATCAGGCCGAAATTCGGTACATATGCGACATTTGCGACCCATTCTTCGGTGTGGCGACATGCCCGCGTGACACCGTCGATACGCAAACCGGTCAGTCGTCCAGCGCTGTCGCGCAGATCATCTAAGGTTGGGCCGTCATTTGCGCGCAACGTCGTGACGCAAGCCCAATACCGCAGGAGCGCAGAACTATTCGTTCATCACACAGGGTCCTACATACCGCATTGATCTCGGCGATCGTCGCCGGGGCGGCGTTGGCGGGGCCCACCACAGCGGCGGCCCAGGAGTCCTCCGAGGCATTCGGTTCGAGCTCGTCCTCGTGCAGCTTCATCGAGCAAATCGGTTCGCTGTTCGGATCCTCGGACTGCGAGGCCTCCCCTCGCCCGTCGACGCCGGATCGCGCCGCCGATCAGACGGCGGATCGCGCTGCCGATCAGATGGCGGCGGACATCGCCAGGCTGACCAACGAACACCGCAAGCGGAACGGCCTGCCCCCGTTGAAGTTCAACGCGGACATGTCAGAGGTCGCCCAGTCGTGGAGCGGCCGGCTCGCGAAGGCCGGGACGCTGTCGCACAACCCGGCCTACAGCAAGGAGATCCCGCAGGGCTGGCGAGTTGCGTCGGAGAACGTGCTCCAGAACTGGAAGCAGGCCTCGGCCGACCAGCTCGTCAAGCAGTGGATCAACTCACCGGGCCACAACGCGAACATGCTGAACCCCGACATCACCGACATCGGAGTCGGCTACTACGTCGGACCGGACGGCCGGGCCTGGGCCACCCAGAACTTCGCCCGGTACTGAGCGAGGACGGGCGGTCTCATCAACCGACGAGGAGTCGTCACCGGCCCGGGGCCACCCGGATCAGGCCTGCCGATCCAACTGATTCTCGGCGATCCAGGCCACGATCTGGGTCCGGGAAGTGAACCCGAGCTTGGCCAGGATGTGTTCGACGTGGCCCTGGGCGGTGCGGGGTGAGATCACCAGCATCGAGGCGATCACCTTGTTCGTGTGGCCGGCCGCGACCAGGCCTGCCACCTCGGATTCGCGCGGGGTCAACACGGATGCGACCGGTGCCGTCCGGGGCTTGTCGGTGTGGGCGTCCCCGAGGGCGTACGCGATGGATTCGTCAAGGCTCATGGCGGCACCGGTTCGAGATGCTTCACCGTAGGCGCGGTCCCCGAGCGCGTCACGGGTCAGTTGCACGCACTCGTCGTGGTTCCCGAGCATGTACGGGAGGGTCACGGAGAATCGTCCCACCGTCTGTGCGAGCGTCTCCGCGGCACCCATCAGGACCGCGGCACGCATCGGCTCGCCTCCGCGGATCTCGATCCAGGCCAACGACTCCAGGCACCATCCCGTCATGACCGGATCCTTGAGCTGCCGGAGCAGCCGCAACGCCTGTTCCAGCAGAGTTGCGGCCCGATCGGTCTCGCCGGCCTGCAGCGTGGTCACCGCGAGAGCCCACGACGAGTACGCGCGGAAGGAGAACTCACCTCGCGGGGCGGTGATCGCGAGGATCTGCTCGTGACACTTGGCGGCCGCCTCCTGGTCCCCCGACAGTCCAGTCGCGATTGCCAGGCCGAGAAGTCCGCCTGTCACCAGGGCGATGCGGAGCCCGGTTCCCGCCAAGTGAGACTCGGCCGCATATGCACTGTCGAGTGCGGCCTGGAACGGTTCGACCGCCGCGACTAGGTCTCCGCTGAACACGGCCAGATACCCGCTCGCATAGTTCGCCATCTCGAGCGACTCCGCGTCTCCGCGCTGTTCCGCAAGCGCGCGACACCGCGCCGCCCTCTCCGCGGCGTCGTCGAGTTGCCCTTGCATTCCCGCGAACACGCAGTCGCCATACAACGTCAACGGCCGTTCCACGGTCTGCGCATCGTCGGAGCTCGCCAGAGCGCGGCCCATCCAATGCCTGGCCTCCGCCAGCAGGCCCCGGTACGACCAGAACAGCCACAGGGCATTGACGATGTGCGCGTTCGCGTCCGGATCGGTCTCGACCACCGACTCGGTGAGACTGAAGGTCAGCGCCTCCCGTAGGTTCGGCCGCTCCCGATCGAGTCGGTCGATCCAGTCGATCTGGCGGGCGCTGATCCACTCGGACTGCGCCTGCAGCACCAGCCGTTCGTACCAGGCGAGGTGCCCCCGCTGAGCCCGGAGGTAGTCGCCGGACTCGCGCAACCTCTCCCGGCCGTACGCGCGGATCGTCTCGACCATGCCGAAACGCACGACCTCCCCGACCTGCTCACGTACCAGGATCGACTTGTCCACGAGCGAGCCGACCGCGTCGAGAAAATCGTCGGCGACCAGACCCTCGGGACACACCCCCTCGGCCGCATCGAGCTCGAAACCGCCCACGAACACCGACAGCCACGCCCACACCTGCTGCTCTCGCGCGGTGCACAGCTCGTAGCTCCAGTCCACACACGACCGCAACGTCTGTAGCCGGGTCGGTGCCACCCGAGAACCGACCGTCAGCAGCCGGTACCGGTCGGTCAGGCGTTCCATGATCTGCGCGACCGACATCGCCCGGATCCGCACCGCCGCCAGCTCGATCGCCAACGGAAGTCCATCCACCCTGCCGCAAATTCCTGCCACCGCAGCACAATTGGCCTCGGTGAGCGCGAAATCGGCCATAGCCGCAGTGGCGCGTGCGACGAACAGCGCCACCGCCTCGTATTGGGGCATCGCCTCGAGTGGCGGGGTCTGCACGGCGTCAGGAACGGTCAACGGCGGCACCCGCAACACCAGCTCCCCGTCCACCCCGAGAAGCTCGCGGCTTGTCGCCAGGATCCGCAGCTCCGGACACGATCGCAACAGTCTCTGTGCCATTTCCGCTACTGCACCGAGCAAGTGCTCGCAGTTGTCAAGCACCAACAGGGTCTGCCGGGTGGCGAGATGATCGATCAGCCGGTCAGAGACCGAACGTCCCGGCTGATCCGGCAGCCCAAGGGATGCGGCAACGGTCTCCGCCAACAGGGCAGAGTCGTGCAGTTCGCCGAGCACGACAAACCAGACCCCGTCGGTGAACGACCGCCGCGACTCCGCGGCGACCCGCACCGCCAGCCTGGTCTTGCCGACACCGCCGATGCCGGTCAACGTGACCAGCCGCGACGTCGCCAGCAACCGCCTCGCCTCGGCTATCTCGTGACGCCGACCGACGAAGCTGGTCAACTCGGCCGGCACGTTTCCTGGCTTGTCCTTCACGGAGGTCGTCATCGAACGTCCTGTCGTTTCGCCGGGTTCGTGTGACAGAAACTACCCCTGGTGGGCAAGAACAGGGGCGTTGTGCCCATGTTGTTGCGTTCATCCGCGGTGACACACGCCCGGCCGTTCTCCGGCGTCAGGTGTTCCCGGGCCTGCTGCTCAATCCCTGCTCGACCATCCACGCCGCGACCTGGATACGGGAGGCGAATCCGAGCTTCGCGAGGATCTGCTCGACGTGCCCCTGCACGGTGCGCTGGGAGATCAGGAGCTGCGCGGCGATCGCCTTGTTGGTCAGGCCCTGAGCCACGAGCTCGGCGACCTGGCGCTCGCGCTGGGTCAGCGCCGATGCCGACCCCGCAGGCTGCCGATCCTCCGCCTCGGAGAGTTCGTCGAGCGCGAACGCGATCGCCTCCTCCGGGCTCCACCGCGCCCCTTCTTGAACGGCGCCCTCGAACGCCCGCTCACCGAGGACCCGACGGGTCTGCTGCTCGCATTCCGCGTGGTGCACCTGCAGCGTGCGGGCAACCACTCCTGCGCTGCCCACCCCCCGCCACATCGTCTCCACCGCGCCCAGCAGCAGCGCGGCACGTCGGGGACGATTCTCCGCACAGGCGATCCACGCCAGCGTCTCCACACACATCGCGGCGGCGAGCATGTCGTCCGCCGATCGGGACAGCCGCAGCCCTTGTTCGAGAAGGCCGGCGGCGCGCGGTGGATCGGCCTCCCACAGCGCGAGCCCGAGGGCGCAGGCCGCATATGCCCGGTAAACGAACTCGCCGGTTCGTTCGCTGATGGCAAGGGCGTCTTCTTGGTAACTCATGGCCCTGGCCGCGTCGCCGAGCAGTCCGGACGCCAAGGTGAGTCCGAGCAATGTCGAGATCTGCCTGAGGTTGTTCCCCTGGTCCGCGAACGCCGCGAGAGCCTTCTCCCAGCCGGCGAGCGCGCCCGGCAGATCCCCGGCGAAGGCGGCGAGATACGCGCTCGCGTGGATGACCGCTACGCGCATCGTGTCGTCGTCCAGGTGCTCCGCGAGGTCGTGTCCCGCCGCCGCCAACGCGGCGGCCGACGCGAAGTCGCCCTGATAGCCGGCGAGCAAACTGTTGGCGCACAACGCTTTCACCCTGTCGACGGACGGTTCGTCCCCGTGCAGCTCGAGCGCGCAGTCGAGCCAGTATCTGCCCTCGCGGAGGAGGCCACGGGAGAGCCAGAACGGGAAGAGGGCCACTGAGATCTGCAGGCCCGTGTCGGCCTCGTCCGGCTCGCTCATGCAGAAGTGCAGCGCCTCACGCAGGTTCGTCTGCTCGCGTCCCAGTCGGGCCATGAGCTCGACTTGGCGGGGGCCGATCCACTCGAATCTCGTCGTCGAGACCAGATCCCGGTGCCAGCTCAGGTGCCGTCGACGGAGGACCTCGATGTCGTCCGGGCCGAGCAACTCCTCGCGGCCGTATTCGCGCAGTGTCTCGAGCATCCGGTAGCGCGCCACCGCCCCCGCGCCCTCGCAGATCAGGATCGACTTGTCGACGAGCGAGGCCAGCACGTCGAGCACCTCGTCCACCGGCTGATCACCGGCGCAGATCCCTTCCGCCGCATCCAGTTCGAACCCGCCGGAGAAGATCGTCAACCGACCCCACAGCTCGCGTTCCGCTTCGGTGCACAGTTCGCGGCTCCAGTCGATGGACAGCCTGAGGGTCTGCTGCCGGCTCGGCGCTCCCCTGCGGCCGCCCGTGAGCAGCTGATACCGATCGGACAGCCGGTCGAGAATCTGCTCGGCCGACAGTGTCCGCAACCGGACCGCCGCCAGCTCGATGGCAAGCGGGAGCCCGTCGAGCCGGTGACAGATCTGCGCCACGGCCACTCGATTGTCCTCACTGAGGGCGAAACCGGGCACCGCGACGGCAGCGCGTTCAAGGAAAAGAGCCGCGGCCTCGTAGCGAGCAAGGTCCTGCAGCGACGGCGGCTCGTCCGGGTCCGGTACCGCGAGCGACGGGACTCGCAACACGGCTTCGCCGCCGACCGCGAGGGCCTCGCGGCTGGTGGCCAGGATCCGCAGCCCCGGACAGCGTCGCAACAGGGTCATTGCCAGGGTCGCAACCGCATCCACCACGTGTTCACAGTTGTCGATCACCAGGAGCAGTCGTCGGTCACGCAGATGACCAGCCAACATCTCGAGCGGCGGCTCGCTCGAGATGTTCCGCGGCGCGATCGTGGCGGCCACCATGCCCGCAACGAGGGCCGGATCGCGCAGGTCGCCGAGCTCGACCAGCCACACACCGTCCTCGAAGTCTCGTCTCGAGTCCGCGCCGACCCGCAGCGCCAGCCGCGTCTTGCCGACACCACCGATACCGGTCAACGTCAACAGCCGCGACGACGACAACAGTCGCCTCGACTCGGCCGTCTCGTTGCGGCGCCCGACGAAGCTGTTCAGTTCGAGGGGAAGGTTGCCAGCCGCCTTGCCACGGGTGATGGGCGGCATCGTCACTCCCATCTCTCCCCCGGCTCAGGGCCGCGAACGATATCGACCGGAATCCGCCTCGTGCGGCGAAGCTCCGACTTGACACTTTAGAGTGAACTGTAACGCCATGGGGGCGCTTGCTGTCGCGCGGATGCGAGATGTGGTCGCGGACGGCGGGGCCCAAAAACAGGTACCTCCCCCCGTCATCCTGCCGTGGTGCTCGACACAGCCCCCGCGAAGTATGAGATTCACCAGTTCTGCCCAGCGTGAAGTCGAGGTTCCTGATGCTCTTGCTCACACGACCGCCGCAGTCGACCCATCCGTCGCCGGAGGTGTTGATGATCCGGAACTGCGCGCGCTGCGCGACACTGCTGAGTCCAGGAAGCTCCTCGTGCGATGCCTGCGGCGGAAAGGACCTGCCGAAGGTCCCGTCGACGGGACTCGGAGAGATCCGCACGTGGACGGTCGTCGATCGCGAGTCACCTGACAGGTGCGGCGATCCGATGCCGTGCCTTCTCGCGGTCGTCGCGCTCGACGACGGCCCCTGGATCTGCACCTGGCTCGAGGGCGAGATCGCGGTTCGCTCGGACCAACACGTCCGCGTTCAGTTCGATCACACCGCCGCCGGGGACCAGTATCCGGTGTTCTGCGCCTGTGGGGCCGAACGCGACCAGGAGTTCCCCGCCGCATAACCCACAACCGCCCAAGACCGGTGCAGATTTCAACGATCAGCCCGAAGGGCCGATAACGAACCAACGCCGACAATGCAGAAGTATTCATATTAGAACATTCAAATAGCGCATTCCTGATGCATTAACTCCGCCCCCGACAATGTCGGCCCGGGCGGCAATTCTGCATTGGCCCGGGTTTGATTAACCGACTTTTTGCTCCGATCAACAATTTATCGTTGTCATTCGACGGACACAGAGGGCTCCGAGACCCAGTCGGCCCCGTCCCACCTACCCAGCTCTGCTGTGGATGAAAATACGTATTTACCAGCACTTATACTCCACATATCGCAGGGCGGACGCACGCCGATCGCATGCCCACGACGCGAACACTCCGTGAACTCACAGTGAATTGAACCTCCCCTCCCCCTTGCCTTCCCGAGCGAACTGGACACACGCCATACTTCTTTTCCTTTTCGCTCACATAGCCCTGTGTCGGCGTGGTAGAAATTGTCGCGGCCGCAACTGCCCCCTGGTTGCGGCCGCACCAATTCAGGAATCGAGTCAAGGAGAAAACAATGGGAACCTTCCTCTCCGTCCTCACCGCGCTCGGCAATGCCGCCGCGGTCGGCAACCTGCTGCACTCGCTGAGCTGACGGCTCGGCTCGGGGCCGGTGCACGCCCGAGGTGCACCGGCCCCCAGTGACCGCCACACCGGCGGTCGAGAGTGGGTCGCCTCCCCCGGCACACGCGGGGCGGGCGACGAGAATGCGACGCCGGGACAGCCCTGCGTCGGGAAAGTACGCGGTCGCCACGCGAACCTGACCGCACCAGCGAAAAGTAGGGAATACATGTCTTCGAACACAGTCCGCCGCATCGCCGCTCTCGCGGCGG
Source organism: Rhodococcus sp. PvR099 (assembly GCF_017833315.1). NCBI lineage: Bacteria > Bacillati > Actinomycetota > Actinomycetes > Mycobacteriales > Nocardiaceae > Rhodococcus > Rhodococcus sp. PvR099. The sequence continues at coordinate 1,677,819 of NZ_JAFIBV010000001.1, forward strand.
CCGCCGCCCTTCCCGCCGGCCTGCTCATGGCCGGAGCAGGAGCAGGCGTCGCGAGCGCCGCCGACCCGGCCTGCGCCCAGTCCAGCCACGACACCAAAAACGACTGGAGCACCGTGTGGATTACCCACACGTATGACAAGACCGTCTCAGCCGCCGAGGTCGCCGCAGGCACCAACGTCACCTACAAGATCGTCGTCGGCACCACCAGCATCGGTAACCCGTACGTCAACTCCATCACCGACTACCCGCCTGCCGGCTTCGGCGCCCCCGTCTCGGCGAAGGTCACCGCTTACCACTTCGCCCAGGGCCAGACCACCGAGGACATCACCCCGCAGACCAGCGGTGACGGCGGCTGGAGCATGAACAGCACCGGCTGGTTCGTCAACTCCGGCAACCCGGTCACCGCCGAGATCACCTACAAGGTCCCCGACAACACTGCGGCAGGCACGAAGGTCACCAGCGGCGGCATCGGCGTCGGCGGCACCGTCGGCGTCGGAACCGGCAAGCCTGGCCTCACCTCCTGCTTCAACGTGCGGGCCAAGAACCCGGGCGAGGCGGTCCTCGGCAGCGCGGACGGTGCCGGTCTCGGCTCCTCCCAAGGCCAGATGAGCTCCACCGGCTCGATCAGCGACGTCCTCGGCGACACCATCACCCGCGTCATCAACAACGGCAGCTAGATCCAGCACCCGGGTGCTGGGCACCCGCCGCTAGACCCCGTGTGCTCGGCGCCGCGACCGCCGCGCGCCGAGCACACGGCCCCCACACCCCAACGCTGCGACCTTGATGTCGATGTCGACGGTCGCACAGCAGCGACCGAAGGAACACCATGACATCACGAGAGACCACCCGCGCCATCGCCGCAGGCGCGGCAGCAACAGTGGCCATGAGCGCATTCGCCCTCCTCGGCGCAGGCGTCGCCGACGCCGCCCCCGCCACGATCACCTGGGACAGCGGAAGCTCCCGCTACATCCGCGACATCAGCAACACCACCCCCGCCGTCGGCGACACCATCACCGTCAAAACGAGATTCGAGCGCACCAGCTGGGTCGACGAGTTCATCTACAACGTCAAAGACCGGCACCACTCCTGCCTGACCTACGTCCCCGGCTCCGCCAAGATGTCCGGCGGCAGCGACTACCCGGTCGAGAACCCCGAGGTCAACGCCGACGAGGCCTACGTCCGCGCCTCCTGGGGCTCCACCGACTGGGTCGTCCGCAGCCGCCCCGGCTTCTGGGACGCCCCCACCTTCAGCGTCAGCTACAAAGTCGGCGCGAACTGCCCCCGCGGCACCGCCCTGACCACCGGCATGGACTACGGCGGATCCCTCGGCAGCGGCAACTTCGGCGACAAGGGCCCGTCCATCACCATCGGCAAGAGCAACTCCACCACCACCCTCGCCGCCGTCACCGGCGCTCGCGTCGGCGTGCCGAGCACCCTGACCGCGAACGTCACCGGCGGCGCAGCGGGCGACACCATCGAATTCCGTGACGGCTCAACCCCGATCGGCACCGCCACCCTCGACGGCGCGGGCACCGCGACCCTCGCCTGGACCCCCACCGTCCGCGGCAGCCACACCCTCACCGCCAGCTTCCCCGACACCGCGTTCGCCACTGCCTCCCAGTCCGCACCGATCACCGTGCAGGTCGCCGAGCAGAACGCGACCTCGAGCGTCGCGATCGCACCGGTGACCGGCGCGCAGGTCGGCCGCGCCTCCACCATCACCGCCACGGTCACTCCGACCGGGGCGGGCGGAACCGTCGAACTCCGTGACGGCGCAGCATCGCTCGCGACGTTGACGGTCGGTGCCGACGGCAGGGTCACCTACCAGTGGGTGCCCGCCGCGGCAGGCGCACACTCCATCACCGCCACCTTCTCCGGCCGTGACAACGTGACCGGCTCCAACACCACCGCACAGGTGAACGTGGCCGAGGCACCTGCCACCAACACCAACTCGACCACCACCCTCAACCCGGTCGGCGGCGCCGCCGTCGGCAAGGCCACCACCCTGACGGCGAAGGTCACCCCAGCCAACGCCGGCGGCACCGTCACCTTCAAGGACGGCGGCACCGTCATCGGCACCGGCACGGTCGGCGCCGACGGCACCGCCACCGCCGCGTGGACCCCGGCCACCGCAGGTCAGCGCACCATCACCGCCGAATACTCCGGCAAGGACACCGTCAACGCGTCCTCCGACCAGGAATCGGTGATCGTGGGACCCGGCGACGGCACCGGCGGAACCCCCGGAACCGGCGGCGGCACCGGCAGCCTCGGCTCGATCTTCGGCTCCTGACACCCACACCGTGAAGGGTCTGTCCCCGGCCTGGGCGGCCGGGGACAGACCCTTCGGCCCTAACTGAACGCTGCGGCCTCGCTGTCGACGGTCGCACTCCCCTCGACCGAAGGAACACCATGACATCACGAGAGACCACCCGCGCCATCGCCGCAGGCGCGGCAGCAACAGTGGCCATGAGCGCATTCGCCCTCCTCGGCGCAGGCGTCGCCGACGCCGCCCCCGCCACGATCACCTGGGACAGCGGAAGCTCCCGCTACATCCGCGACATCAGCAACACCACCCCCGCCGTCGGCGACACCATCACCGTCAAAACGAGATTCGAACGCACCAGCTGGGTCGACGAGTACATCTACAACGTCAAAGACCGGCACCACTCCTGCCTGACCTACGTCCCCGGCTCCGCCAAAATGTCCGGCGGCAGCGACTACCCGGTCGAGAACCCCGAGGTCAACGCCGACGAGGCCTACGTCCGCGCCTCCTGGGGCTCCACCGACTGGGTCGTCCGCAGCCGCCCCGGCTTCTGGGACGCCCCCACCTTCAGCGTCAGCTACAAAGTCGGCGCGAACTGCCCCCGCGGCACCGCCCTGACCACCGGCATGGACTACGGCGGATCCCTCGGCAGCGGCAACTTCGGCGACAAGGGCCCGTCCATCACCATCGGGACGAACCCGGGCACCACCGACTCGACCACCACGCTCAACCCGGTCACCGGGGCCACCGTCGGCAAGGCCACCACCCTGACGGCGAAGGTCAACCCCGCCAACGCCGGCGGCACCGTCACCTTCAAGGACGGCGGCACCTTCATCGGCGCCGCCCAGGTCGGATCCGACGGGACCGCCACTGCTGCATGGACCCCGGCGACCGCAGGCGAGCGGACCGTCACCGCCTACTACTCGGGCAAGGACACGGTCGACGCGTCGTCCGACCAGAAGGCGGTGACCGTCGCACCCGCCGGCAGCACCGGCGGAACCGGCAGTCTTGGCTCGCTCCTCGGCGGCTTCGGCTCCAGCAAGTAACCACCACCGGGTCTTTCCCCGGCCTCGACGGCCGGGGAAAGACCCGGCAGTACCACAAGAGCCGAACACACGGCCCCAAACCCCACACCCCAACGCTGCGACCTTGATGTCGATGACGACGGTCGCACAGCAGCGACCGAAGGAACACCATGACATCACGAGAGACCACCCGCGCCATCGCCGCAGGCGCGGCAGCAACAGTGGCCATGAGCGCATTCGCCCTCCTCGGCGCAGGCGTTGCCAGCGCTGCCCCCGGGTCGATCACCTGGAATAGCGGAAGCTCCCGCTACATCCGCGACATCAGCAACACCACCCCCGCCGTCGGCGACACCATCACCGTCAAAACGAGATTCGAACGCACCAGCTGGGTCGACGAGTACATCTACAACGTCAAAGACCGGCACCACTCCTGCCTGACCTACGTCCCCGGCTCCGCCAAAATGTCCGGCGGCAGCGACTACCCGGTCGAGAACCCCGAGGTCAACGCCGACGAGGCCTACGTCCGCGCCTCCTGGGGCTCCACCGACTGGGTCGTCCGCAGCCGCCCCGGCTTCTGGGACGCCCCCACCTTCAGCGTCAGCTACAAAGTCGGCGCGAACTGCCCCCGCGGCACCGCCCTGACCACCGGCATGGACTACGGCGGATCGCTCGGCAGCGGCAGCTTCGGCACCCAGGGTCCATCGATCACCATCGGCAAGAGCAGCTCCACCACCACCCTCGCCGCCGTCACCGGCGCCCAGGCCGGCAAGGCGAGCACCCTGACCGCCACCGTCACCGGCGGCGCGGCGGGCGACACCATCGAATTCCGTGACGCCGCAACCCCGATCGGCACCGCCACCCTCGACGGCGCGGGCACCGCGACCCTCGCCTGGACCCCGATCACCGCCGGTGCACACAACCTCACGGCCCGCTTCCCCGACACGGCTTTCGCCACGGCCTCCGAGTCGTCGCCGATCACCGTGCAGGTCGCCGAGGCACCCGTGCCCTCCACCATCGCGATCGCACCGATCACCGATGGACAGGTCGGCCGCGCCACCACCATCACCGCCACCGTCACCCCGGCCACAGCGGGCGGCACCGTCGAACTCCGCGACGGAACAACCTCACTCGCCACCGTGCCCGTCGGCAACGACGGCACCATCCACCACGAATGGACCCCGGCCGCGGCAGGCGCACACACCCTCACCGCCACCTACTCAGGCCACGACAACACCACCGGCTCCACCACCACCGCACAGGTCAACGTGACCGAGGCACCCGTGCCGTCCACCGTCGTGCTCGCACCGATCACCGACGCACAGGTCGGCAAGGCGAGCACCATCACCGCCACCGTCAACCCGGCCACAGCGGGCGGCACCGTCGAACTCCGCGACGGAACAACCTCACTCGCCACCCTGCCCGTCGGCGCCGACGGCACCATCCACCACGAGTGGACCCCCGCCGCCGCTGGCGGGCACACCCTCACCGCCACCTACTCCGGCCGTGACGGCGTCACCGGATCCACCACCACCGCACAGGTCACCGTGACCGAGGCACCCGTGCCATCGACCATTGCGATCGCGCCGGTCACCGACGCACAGGTCGGCAAGGCGAGCACCATCACCGCCACCGTCAACCCGGCCGCAGCAGGCGGCACCATCGAACTCCGCGACGGCACAACCTCACTCGCCACCCTGCCCGTCGGCAACGAGGGCAAGATCGACTACCAGTGGACCCCGGCAGCGGCAGGCGCACACTCCATCACCGCCACCTACTCCGGCCACGACAACACCACCGGATCCAACACCACCGCGCAGGTGAATGTGTCCGAGGCACCCGCCTCCAACACCGACTCGACCACCACGCTCAACCCGGTCAGCGGCGCCACAGTCGGCAAGGCCACCACGGTCACGGCGAAGGTCAACCCCGCCAACGCAGGCGGCACCGTCACGTTCAAGGAGGGCAGCACCGTCATCGGCACCGGCCAGGTCGGACCCGACGGAAGTGCCACTGTCACCTGGACTCCCGCCACCGCTGGCCAGCGCACCATCACCGCCGAGTACTCGGGTCACGGCACCGTGAACGCGTCGTCCGGCCAGCTGCCGGTTACCGTCGCGGCCGGCGGCGGAACGGGCGGCACCGGCAGCCTCGGCGGCTTCGGCTCCAGCAACTGACAACTGACAACTGACAACTGACTGAAGGGTCTGTCCCCGGCCATCTCGGCCGGGGACAGACCCTTCGCTCAACCCGACCACAAGTACCTCGAATGAACCTACGATGCCGACCCATGCGTGCTTACATGGACGTTCGTCCAGAAGGAGGGTGACAACGTGCGGTCCAGCCGAGTCCCTACCCGTATCGTCACGCTGATCCTCCTCGTTGCCGCCACCGCGGCACAGCAGGTGTCAGCGAATGCCAGACCGGCGGACACCGGCGACTGGACGCTGCCCCGATTGACCGTGACCGACGGTGCCATCACCGATGTCACCGGGCGGACCGTCCTGCTGCGCGGGGCGAACGTCACCCAGCTCAACGACTACGCCAAGAACGACCCCGCGCTCCGGGCCACCGCCCGCCTCGAACCCGACGAGTTCGCCCGGATGGCAGCCCACGGCTTCAACGTCTCGCGGCTGACCATCGCGTGGTCGGCCCTCGAACCCACCCCCGGCGCCTTCGACACGGACTATGTGGCCCGGATCCGCGAAGCCGTGAAAGATGCCAAGGCGCAGGGCATCTACACCGTGCTGGACATGCACCAGGACGCCTGGGGCAAGGCCGTGGGCACGCCTCCTGGCGAGTCCTGCCCGTCGCCGCTCGAGGACGGCATCGGGTGGGACGGTGCCCCGGCCTGGGCCACCCTGACCGACGGCTGGAGCACCTGCACCCTCGGCGGGATGCGGGAGAGCTCCCCCGCCGTTGCCCGCTCGTTCCAGAACTTCTACGACGACGCCCAGGGCATCCAGGGTCACCTCGTCAACACCTGGGCTCGCTTGGCCGCCGAATTCAAGGACGAACCGGCGGTCGTCGGCTACGACCTGCTCAACGAGCCCAACCCCGGACTGCGGGACCCCATCACCGCCGCCGACCAGATCGGCCGGTTCTACCAGCGCGCGATCGCGGCGATCCGGCAGGCCGAGCAGGGTGGGTTCGCGCACCTGGTGTTCTTCGAGCCGAGCGCGGTCTGGTCCGCGCTGGGGGTCGACGCGCTGCCGCCGCCGCACTATCTCAATGATCCCCTCGTGGTGTTCGCGCCCCACCTCTACAGCGGCTCGATCAACGTCGACAACGACGTCCCCTCGATCGAGGACGGCTTCCGGCTGGCGCTCGACGCCGCCGCCAGGTATCGGGCACCGGTGTGGGCCGGTGAGTGGGCCTGGTTCGGCGACCCCGACGCCGACGTCGCGAAGGTCGATCGATTCGTCGATGCGATGAACGCACACCGGATCGGCGGCGCCTGGTGGTCCTGGACCCAGGCCTGCGGAGACCCGCACTTCATCCACGACGGCAACACCGCCGCCACCCACAAGACGATGGGCAACCTCAACCTGATCGACTGCCCCTCGGGCCGATCCGCCGGCATGGAGGAGAGATTCGCCCGCCCGCTCGCGCGCGCCTACCCGCGGGCCGCTCCCGGCACCCTCACGGAGGTGACCGCGACCGGGTTCGCCGGCACCGGCACCGGACGCCTCGAGGCCTGGTACCCCGGCACCGAACGCCCCGACCTCGACACCTCCGGAGTCTCCGATCTCGACCTGACCCAGATCGACGGCGGGTGGCGGCTGACCGGAACAACCACCGGTACCTATGGGGTGGCCCAGCGTTGAGACGAAACGAAAGGGGGCTGACAGTGAAGATCCAGCTGATCGTGAATCTGGCACTCTTGGCCGGAGCGTTGGCCGTGCCGAGCCCCGCTTCCGCTTCCGCTTCCGAGCCGCCGCCGCTCGCCTTCGTCAATCCGGGCTTTGAGCAGGACATGACCGGCTGGACGTTCACCGGCGGCACGGGCAACGGAACCAACCTGAAGCACAGCGGGGCCAAGAACGCGTACTTGGACGAGGGCACCGGATTCAGGATCAGCCAGACCGTCACGGTTCCCGCCGACGGGATGTTCGACCTGTCGGCCTGGATCGCCACCGGGGCGCCCGAAGGCACCTTCTCCGCGACGGTCAACGGGGTGCCGGCCGCCTCGGTGACCTTCGCTACTCAGCAGATCTTCGCTCGCTACACCCTTTCCAGGCTGTCTCTGCGCGCCGGCGACCGGGTCGAGATCGCCTTCGGCTCGTCACCGAACGGCTGGGTCAACATCGACGACATCACGGTGGCCCCGTCCGCCCCGAACGATCCGCGGATCGACTCGTCCGACGCCAGGCTCACCGAGATGTTCAACTGGGCCAAGGCCAAGGCCAACAGCTGGGTCCAGCAGCCGGGCCAGATCGGCGCGATCAACGCCGACGAGAACAACAGCTTCGGCACCTCCGCCGCGCCCTACGCGAACACCTACTGGGCCGGCTACCCGTACCGGTCGGGCTTCTACTCCCGCGACTTCGTCCACCAGTTGGCCGGCGCCCACCTGCTCGGTCTGGACGCCGCCAACAAGACGATGCTGAAGGCCTTCGCCGCCTCGGCCACCGCTGCGAACAAATACGATCCTGTCTGGTCGATCAACTTCGACGCCAAGACCTACCTGAGCGCCGATTACCGCGACCCCGGTTCCTACGTGCGGGAGCTGCCCGCCCCCTTCGAACTGGCCCAAAAACTCTATGAGGCCTACCGCCAGACCGGCGATACCGACTACCTGACCGACCCGACGCTGAGCGACTACGCCGGGAACACCGTCACCGAATTCGTCGAGCAGCACCCCGGCCCGCGGGGCCACGGCGACGTGAAGATCGCCCAGGCGACGAGCAGCGACATCTTCGCCGGTACCGCGAGCTACAACGAGGGCGGCTGGGACCATTTCGCCGAGGCCGGGGACTCCATCGGTTCGCAGTACCAGGCCTACCTGGCGGCGGCCGGGCTGGCTTCCGCCAAGGGCGACACCGCAGGCGCCCAGATCTTCACCGACGCCGCGCAGGCGCTGAAGAACTACTACAACACCACCTGGAGCATCGACCCCGCCAAACCCGGCGAGGTGGTGCGCGCCTATCAGACCTACGGCGGCCCGATCACCGGTTGGGGCAAGGAGAACAGCTGGTTCATGCCGCTCAAGGGCATCATGGAACCCGGTCAGCGCCGCGACTCTTACCTCTCCTTCATCGACTCCCAGGCCTCCGGCAGCGGCGCGCCCGCCAATGTCGAGGCCGAGACGTACCTGCCGGAAACCTTCTTCGCCAACAGCGCCGACGCCACCGCCTGGAAATGGATGCAGAACGTCTACAACAAGATCGGCGATGTCCACTCCACCGGCAAGCTGGTCAACGGCGACTACCCCGAAGTCGCCTTCACCCTGGTCAGTCAAACCGTCAACGGTCTGCTCGGCGTCCGGCCCGACGCCCCGAACAGTGCCGTGACCACCACCTCCCACCTCCCGGCCGACATCGGCTGGCTGGAGGTCGCCTCGATCCCACTGGGCAAGTCGACCTTCACCCTCCGCCACGACGCCTTGACCAAATCGGCCTTGACCAACACCGGGGCCACCCCCCTCAGCTGGACCGCACAGTTCCCCGGCGCGCACTCCGCGCTCACGGTGAACGGCGCAACCCAGAAGGCCGAGACCGAGGTCGTCGACGGCAGCACCGTCAGCTACGCCACCGTCACGGTCGCCCCCGACGCCACGACCACCGTCGAGGTGTCCGCCTGAAACGCGCGGCCGAGCGCCGTGCGCCTGATTCGCACTGTTGAGCGCTTCCCTCCCCGTTGGGAAGGCTTCGAGTTGTCGCGCAGCCCATTTCGTCGGACTCAGGCCGAAATGTTGACGGAACCAGCGCGAGAATGCGCTCAGATCTGAGAATCCGAGTTCGCCTGCGATGTCGGTCAGGTTCCTATCACCGCGCGTGATGTACCGGCGCGCGAGGTCTGCGCGCACCGAATCGACAACGGACGAGTAGCGCGCGCGATACGGGCCGCGGTGCAGCTTCCGCCGGGGAGGAGGGCTTCGATGATGCCGCGGACTCGTCCGACGACGGAGGCATCCTCCGGTGGCGCGAGCAGATCCAGGTACTGCCGTGCGTAGGGCTTGAACATCGGGTCCGACAGCGGGTTGATTGAGTCCAGATCGCTCGAGTAGAGCACGAGGCCGTTGAAGTCTTGTTCGAACGCGATGTCCGTCCCGAACGCGCGGTGGTGGACTTCGAGTGTTGGCGGTGCGTCGTGGACGAAGCACGTGGACAGTGGTCGCCAGTCCTCCGGGAGGAAGGCGCTGAGGATCCGGGCCAACGATGCGATGACCAGTTCGATGGACTGGCGACCGAGTGTCATCCCTGGCGCGGGCTCGATGTGCAGGGAGGCAAGTCCGTTCAATTCGACGAGCCGAATGCGAATCGCCTCGTTGTGTACCCGCATGTGGCGCAGATGAGCGCGATCGCGCTCCGGACGTCGGGCTCTTCCCTGGCGGCCAAACCCACGGCTCCGAGAATCGACACGCTCCGTCCGTCCGCCATCTTGACCGCGAAGTCCGCGCATGACGTTTCCCGAGCAGTGCGCTCCAACAGCTCATCGACTGCCTTTGCCGGAAGCCATGTGTTCGGCATGGCCAGGGCGGGCGGGTCGATGCCCACGGCACGCATGAGCGGATCGGGGTCCGAGCCGAAGGATTGGGTCAGCCCGATGTAGCCGGTCAGAGCCGAACTCCGCACCTTCAGCACCGTCATCGATCCCCTGTCCCAAACTGCCAAGGAATGCGTCCCAATAGGTCAAATGATCTTGACCCAACTCGCATAGTGTGACCCGAGTCACCGCAGTTGCCGAATCAGTCCGCACGGTCACTTTCGGTGGGCAATCCCTAGTTCGCAAAGCCCGGCAGGTCCTGACGCACGTCTGCGACCAGGCCAATCAGAGACGCGTCGCCCCAACGCGCCTCGAAGAACAGGAGCACGCATGACAATGGAGTCCCGAGCGCCCACGCCATCCCGAGAACCCGTCGGCGCGGCCGCCCACTCGAACGTCTTTCCGTGGGTGGTCTTCGCCCTGATCTTCGGTCTGATGATGTCGGACTACATGTCCCGCCAGGTTCTCAGCTCGGTCTTCCCTGTACTGAAATCCGAGTGGCACCTGTCGGACTCGCAGCTCGCAGCTCTGACCAGCGTCGTCGCCCTGATGGTCGGTGTGCTGGCACTGCCGATGTCGCTTCTGGCCGACCGTTGGGGTCGGGTCCGCAGCGTGGTCCTGATGGCCGTCATGTGGAGTGTCGCGACCGTCCTGTGCGCCGCGGCAGTCAATTACACGCAGCTACTCGGCGCACGATTCCTGCTCGGGTTCGGCGAGGCCGCCTACGCGAGCGTAGGAATGGCCGTCATGCTGGGCGTCTTCGCCCCACGCCTGCACGCCTCCCTCAGCGGCTCCATCCTCGGCGCAGCGTTCTTCGGCTCGGTCGTCGGTGTCGCACTCGGCGGCGTCCTCGCGGATCGACTCGGGTGGCGAGGGGCGTTCCTGATCATGGCGGCCTTCGGTCTGTGTCTGATCGTTCTGTTCCGGATCCTCGTCACCGAGCATCAACTGGCGCGCCACGCCACCGAGCAGCCGGCCTCCGGCACCCACGCTTCCGTGAGTGGACGCGCACCCATCTCAAGCCTGTTCACGAACGCCTCCCTGACGTGCGCCTATGTCGGTGCAGGACTGCAGTTTTTCGTCGCGGGCGTGCTCCTTGCCTGGCTCCCCAGCTACTTCAATCGCTACCACGACATGTCGGCCACCGACGCCGGCCTGGCGGCAGCGGTCTTCGTGCTCTTGATCGGCGCAGGAACTGTGCTCTGCGGCATCGCTGCCGACCGCATCGGACGCCGACGGCCCGAACAAAGGTGGAGCGCCGCGATCGCGTACGGCCTCATCGCGATGGTGTCCCTGATGATCGGTTTCCAACTCGCCAGCGGCCCGATCCAGCTGATGTTCCTCGGCCTCGGAGCCTTCTTCTGCTCCGGATTCTCCGGTGCCACAACGGCGGTCGTCGCCAGCCTGTCCCACCCGTCCATCCGGGCCTCGGCCTTCGGAGTGGGCACGCTCGCGAACAACGTCTTCGGACTGGCGCTGGGCCCGTTCGTCGTCGGGTTGCTATCGGACCGGCTGGGTCTACTCGGTGCGCTTCAGTGGGTTCCACTGGCGTCTGTCGTGTCGATCCTCGTAATGGGCCTCGGCATGAGGCTCTATCCCGCCGGTCTCCGCAAGCTTGCCTCATCGGAGTTGAGGAATCCCGACGAGGTCCCGGCGGCCCCGACCGACACGCTCGCGTCCCCGGCATAAATCCCACGCTCTCGGAGCCCGCCGTTGTCCGGAGCGTCGAGCCGGCTCGTTGGAACCATCCAGAACCCACACAAAATCCAGATCTGTAAAGGAAATCCATGAATACTCTCAACAAGAATCGGCGCCGTGGCGCCCGCATCGCAGGCATCGGCGCCGCGGCACTGGCGATCGGCCTGATGTCCACCGGCGCGGCCCACGCCGACACCTTCGTCCCGCTGCCCGACGGACAGAAGGCCGGGCCCGGAGCTGTCGTCTCCCGCACCGGCGAAAGCGCCCTGATCTCCCCATCACTCGCCGCCAACGGTGCCGGCCGCACCGCCTGGGTCTCCGGCACCGTCACCGCCGACGTCACCGGCATCACCAAGGAAGGCGAAGCCGGCCCGTTCAACGCAGCCGCCAACACCCCCGGCACCAACAACTCCTCCACGCACGGGGTCTCGCGCATCAACACCGGCTACATCGTGGGCTGCCAGGTCGACATCACCGGCCTCGGCGGCTCCATCGGCGCAGGCATCGACCTCTCCGGGCCCTCGATCTCCGGTTCGCTGACCGTTCCGGTCTCCGCAGGCCAGGTCAAGTTCGTCAGCGTCGCGGGCAAGGACATCAAGAAGAACGGCAAGTACTCGGTCCAGTACCAGGACACCCAGCTCGAGATCCAGAACTGCGGCGGGTTCGCACAGGCCCGCTCCTACACGGTGGTCGAGATCGTCGGCAACGACTACTCCAAGACCACCCTGTACGGCCAGCCCTTCAGCATCGGATAGCGGCTGCGCCGCCCGTGCGCGTGTTGCACCCCGACTGGGGTACGACACGCGCACAGTCCACGCCTGAACTCGATACCTGAACCCTCAGAGGGGAATTCATGAACGTCAACACCACCGGCCTGCGTCGCGGGCTCAAGATCGCGAGCGCCGGCAGCGCCGCCGCCATCGCGCTCGGCTTCCTGTCCGCGGGCGCGGCCAACGCCGATACCCTCGTCCCGCTGCCCGACGGCACGATCACCGAGACCCTCGTCGACGGCACCGTCGTCACCATCACCCGCACCGGCGAATCCGCCACCATCTCCCCGTCCATGGGCGCGACCCCGCTGCACCGCAACGTCTGGGTCTCCGGCAGCGCCAAGGTCGAGGTCTCCGGCGGCGGCGCAGGCACCATCCAGCCCGGCTACATCGTCGCCTGCCAGCTCACCCTCGGCGGCAAAACCGGCACCGACGGAGGCATGAGCACCACCTGGGCCGACCCCGACGGCGCCGCCAAGCAGACCGCCAAGGGCGCGGGCAACGTCTCCATCGGACCCGGCCAGGCCGTGGACTACAAGATCCTCGATCTCGAACTCGCCGACGCCTTCGGCGCCGAACAACACCGCGCCGCAAACCCCTACAAAGGCAAGGGCAGCGTCACCTGGGCCGACTCCACCCTCGGCGTCAGCGGCTGCGCCGGCTACGCCCAGGCCCGCTCCTACGTCAAGGTCACCGTCAACACCGCCAACGTCACCAGCAACGTCACCCTCTGGGGCCAGCCCTTCAGCATCGGCTGACCCCACCCAAGAACGCACCCGGACCACTCGGCCGCGCCCCTCACGCGACCGAACCCGGACGCTGAAGAACCGCAGGCGTGCGGTCCGGAACGCCCCCTCCCGGACCGCACGCCTGCGTGGTCTCCGACGGAACTGATCCACATTCGGGTGACGAGGGCCTGGGCTACCGGTGATTCTCGGCGACCCAGGCCACGATCTGAGTTCGGGAGGTGAACCCGAGCTTGGCCAGGATGTGTTCTACATGGCCCTGGACGGTGCGGGGTGAGAGGACCAGCATCGAGGCGATCACCTTGTTCGGATGGCCTGCCGCGACCAGTTGTGCCACCTCGGTTTCTCGCGGGGTCAACACGGGGGCGACCGGTGTCGTCCGGGGCTGGTCGGCGGGGCGGTCCCCGAGTGCGTACGCGACGGATTCTTCGAGGCTCATGGCGGCACCGGTGCGGAATGCCTCAGTGTAGGAGCGCTTTCCGAGCGCATCACGGGCCTGTTGCACGCATTCGTCGTGGTTCCCGAGCATGTACGGAAGGGGCACCGCGGCGGTGCCCACCCTCTGCGAGAGCGTCTCGGCGGCGCCCATCAGGACGGCCGCTCGAGTCGGCTTGTCTTCGCGTATCGCGATCCAGGCCATCGACTCCAGGCACCAGCCCGTCATGAGCGGGTCGTTGACCTGCCGGTTCAGTCGCATTGCCTGTTCCATCATGGTTGTTGCCCGGTCGATGTCGCCGGTCCGTAGCGCCGTCAATCCGAGGGCCCATGACGAGTACGCACGGAAGTAGGACTCACCGCGCGGGGTGGTGATCGCCAGCGTCTGCTCGTAACAGGCGACGGCCGTCTCCTCGTCCCCCAGAAGCCCGCTCGCGAGTGCCAGGCCCAGGAGGGCGCCCAGCTGTCGAGCGATTCGGAGCCCGGTTCGACCCGGGCCGGACCCGGCCGCGAAGTGCGCACCCGCGCTGGCGAGGGCGGCCTGGAATGGTTCGTATGCCGCGGCGAGGTCGCCCCTGAACATTGCCAGGTAACCCCTGGCGTAGTTCGCTGTCTCGAGCGACTCCGCGTCCCCCAGCTGCTCCGCGAGCGCGCAGCACTGCTGCGCCCGTGTCGTCGCGTCGCCGAGTTGACCCTGCATCCCCGCCAACACCCCGTCGTCGAACAAGGTCGACAGTCGTTCCGCCGCCTGCGCGGTATCGGAGGTCGACAGGGAAATGTCCATCCAATGCCGGGCTTCCGCCAACAGGCCCCGGCACGTCCAGAACAGAAACAGGGCATTGACGATGCGCACATTGACATCTGGATCGGTGCCGATCACCGGCTCGGTCATGCTGAATGCCAGTGCTTCCCGCAGGTTCGACTGTTCCCGGTCGAGTCGAGCGATCCAATCGGTCTGGTGGGGGCCGATCCACTCGGTAGCCGCCTGCGCTACCAGCCGTTCGTACCACCCGAGGTGCTGCCGCTGCGCCCGGGACAAGTCGCCGGATTCACTCAGCTTCTCTCGGCCGTAGTCGCGGATGGTCTCGGCCATGCCGAAGCGCACGACGTCCCCACACTCCTCACGGACCAGGATCGACTTGTCCACCAGCGACGCCACCGCGTCCAGCAGGTCCCCGGACGATTGTTCCTCGGGGCAGATACCCTCGGCCGCATCGAGTTCGAAACCACCGACGAAGACCGACAACCACGACCACAGCTCCTGCTCCCGCGCCGTGCACAACTCGAAACTCCAGTCCACACACGACCGCAACGTCTGCAGACGGGTCGGCGCGGATCGGGAACCAACGGTGAGCAGCTGGTACTGGTCGGTCAGGCGTTGCAGGATCTGCTCGGCAGACATCATCCGCAGCCGCACCGCCGCCAGCTCGATGGCCAACGGAAGTCCGTCCACCCTGCTGCAGATCCCGGCCACCGCAGCGCAATTGGTCTCGGTGAGCGCGAACTCGGGCAGGGCGGCGGCGGCCCGCGTGACGAACAGCGCCACCGCCTCGTACTGGGGCATGGCCTCGAGCGGCGGGGTCCGCTGCGCGTCCGGAACGGTCAGCGGCGGCACCCGCAGCACCCGCTCTCCGTGCACCCCGAGGAGCTCTCGGCTCGTGGTCAGGATGCGCAGCTCCGGACACGATCGCAGCAGTGCCTGCGCGAAATCCGCGACTGCCCCGAGCAGATGCTCGCAGTTGTCCAGGACCAACAAGGTCTGCCGGGTGGACAGATGATGGACCAGCAGACGGGACTCCGAACTTCCCGGCCGATCCGGTAGCCCGAGCGCCGCGGCGACCGCCTCAGGCAGCAACGCAGGATCGTGCAGGTCGCCGAGCGCGACAAACCAGACCCCGTCGGTGAACGACCGCCGCGAGTCCGCGGCGACCCGCACCGCCAGCCTGGTCTTGCCGACCCCGCCGATGCCGGCCAACGTCACCAACCGTGAGGTACCCAGCAACCGCCTCGCCTCGGCGATCTCCCGGCGCCGACCGACGAAACTGGTCAATTCCAGCGGCAGGTTCCCGAGCCTGCCCTTCACGGAGGTCGTCATGGAACGTCCCGTCGTGGTCTCGTGTGATCGAAACTACCCCTGGCAAATTATGGCAGGCCGATCGTGGACCAGCGAGAACGGCGAAGGGGCTGTCCCCGGCCGCTCGGCCAGGGACAGCCCCTTCATCAGAAAACTAGGTCACCGAAGAAGACTAGGCGCCGATCAGTCGCTGGGCCAGGTAGCCCTCGACCTTGTCGAGCGAGACCCGCTCCTGCTCCATGGTGTCGCGCTCGCGGATCGTCACCGCATGGTCGTCGAGGGTGTCGAAGTCGACCGTGATGCAGAACGGGGTGCCGATCTCGTCCTGGCGACGGTAACGGCGGCCGATGGCGCCTGCATCGTCGAACTCGACGTTCCAGTTCTTGCGCAGCAGCGCCGCGAGATCCTTGGCCTTGGGGGTGAGGTCGGCGTTGCGGCTGAGCGGCAGCACGGCGGCCTTGACCGGGGCCAGGCGACGGTCAAGGCGCAGTACGGTGCGCTTGTCGACGCCGCCCTTGGCGTTGGGCGCCTCGTCCTCGGAGTAGGCGTCGACCAGGAAGGCCATCAGCGAGCGGGTCAGGCCTGCTGCCGGCTCGATGACGTACGGGGTGTACCGCTCGCCGCTGGCCTGGTCGAAGTAGTTCAGGTCGGTGCCCGAGTGCTCCGAGTGGGTCTTGAGATCGAAGTCGGTGCGGTTGGCGACGCCCTCGAGCTCGCCCCACTCGCTGCCCTGGAACCGGAAGCGGTACTCGATGTCGACGGTGCGGGTCGAGTAATGCGAGAGCTTGTCGGCCGGGTGCTCGTACAGACGCAGGTTCTCCGGGTCGATGCCGAGGTCGGTGTACCAGGCGAGCCGGGTGTCGATCCAGTACTGGTGCCACTCCGCATCCTCGCCCGGCTTGACGAAGAACTCCATCTCCATCTGCTCGAACTCGCGGGTGCGGAAGATGAAGTTGCCGGGCGTGATCTCGTTGCGGAAGCTCTTGCCGATCTGGGCGATACCGAACGGCGGCTTTTTGCGCGAGGTGGTGAGCACATTGGCGAAGTTGACGAAGATGCCCTGCGCGGTCTCGGGCCGCAGGTAGTGCAGCCCCTCCTCGGTCTCGATGGGGCCGAGGTGCGTCTTGAGCATCATGTTGAAGTCGCGCGGCTCGGTCCACTGGCCGACGGTGCCGCAGTCCGGGCACACGATGAGGTCCATGGACACGTCGTCCGGATTGTCGAGGCCCTTCTTCTCCGCGAAGGCCTCCTGCAGGTGATCCTGGCGGTGCCGCTTGTGGCAGTTCAGGCACTCGACGAGCGGGTCGTTGAAGACCCCGACGTGGCCGGATGCGACCCACACCTCGCGCGGGAGGATCACCGAGGAGTCGAGGCCGACGACGTCGTCGCGGCTGGTGACAATGTTGCGCCACCACTGCCTCTTGATGTTCTCCTTCAGCTCGACGCCGAGCGGCCCGTAGTCCCAGGCAGACTTGGTACCGCCGTAGATCTCACCGCAGGGGTAGACGAGCCCCCTGCGCTTCGCGAGGTTGGCGACGGTCTCGATCATGGACTTGGGTGCCACTTGGGGAGCTCTCCATCTGGGTAATAGATGCTGCGGTCACGTGCGGTTTTCTGCGCCCCAGCCTATCTGCCCCGTCGGGCCGACCGAAATCTCCCCATTTGACATGCGCATCCATGCATATCAAAATGGAATCGATTTGCAATAAGGCGAGCGGGGCCCGCCGCGGGATCCGACGAGGAGGTGGGTGCGGGGTGAGCATCAGCGATGCCGACGATCTCCACGCCGTCGAACACGTTCCGTCCGGCTCCAGGCCGCCGGCCGCCCTGCCGAGCAAGGACACGCTGAGCGCGGCGGGCGACATCCTGCGCGCCCTGGCCGCCCCCGTGCGGATCGCGATCGTGCTGCAGCTGCGCGACGCGGAGCGCTGCGTGCACGAACTCGTCGAGGCGCTCGGCGTCACCCAGCCGTTGATAAGCCAACACCTGCGGGTGCTCAAGTCGGCGGGCGTCGTGCGCGGCGAACGCAACGGCCGCGAGGTGTTCTACCGCCTCGTCGACGACCACCTGGCCCACATCGTGATCGACGCCGTCGCCCACGCCGAGGAAGGACCGAGACCGTGACCGAGAAGAACGACAGGCGTAACCCCGTCGTGGTCGGCGTGCGGGCCACCAAGCAGCGCAGCGCGATCTCCGCACTCCTCGACGAGATCGACGAGTTCCGCTCCGCGCAGGACCTGCACGACGAGCTGCGCAAGCGCGGCGAGGGCATCGGCCTGACTACGGTCTACCGGACGCTGCAGACCCTCGCCGACGCCGGCACCGTCGACGTCCTGCGCACCGACACCGGCGAGTCGGTGTACCGCCGCTGCTCCTCCGGCCATCACCACCACCTGGTGTGCCGGTCGTGCGGGTTCACCGTCGAGGTCGAGGGCCCGACTGTCGAGCAGTGGTCGCAGTCCATCGCCGACGAGAACGGCTTCACCGACGTCAGCCACACCGTCGAGATCTTCGGTACCTGCCGCAACTGCTCCGCCTAGCGCCCGCTCGATTCCGCGCCTGTCGCTCGGGACACCCGCGTCAGCGGGTGCGCGGGATAGGCGTGCACCAGGGCGGTCGAGACCTTCGGGACCGCTTGGGTGAGTGCGTGTTCGGCTCGATGGGCGATCCGGTGCGCGTCCTCGAGACTGGTACCGGCGTCGATGTCGAGTTCGGCGTCGGCGTGTAGCCGGTGACCGATCCACCGCATCTTCAGGCTCCGGACCCCCGCCACCCCCGGCTCGGCGGCGAGCGCACGCTCGCAGGCATCGACCAGATCCGGATCGACCCCGTCCATCAACCGACCGAACACCTCGCGCGCGGCGCTGATGAGCACGATCAGGATCGCGGCTGTGATGAGCAGGCCCACGATGGGGTCGGCCAACGGGAATCCGAGGGCGACGCCTCCCGCGCCGAACAGCACTGCGAGCGAGGTGAATCCGTCCGTGCGTGCATGCAGGCCGTCCGCGACCAGGGCAGCGGATCCGATCTGCCTGCCGACCCGGATCCGGTAGAGCGCGACGAGCTCGTTGCCGATGAATCCGACCAGCCCGGCCGCAGCCACCCATGCGAGGTGCTCGATCGGCACCGGATCGAGCAGCCGACGCACGGCCTCGTACCCCGCGATCAGCGCGGACAGCGCGATCATGGCGAGCACGAACAGGCCTGCCAGGTCCTCGGCGCGGCCGAACCCGTACGTGTAGCGGCGGGTCGCGGCACGCCTGCCCAGCGCGAACGCGATCCACAGCGGGACGGCGGTCAGCGCGTCAGAGAAGTTGTGGATGGTGTCGGCCAACAGCGCCACCGACCCCGAGACCGCGACGATCGACAGCTGGACGAGTGCGGTGACACCCAGCACGACCAGGCTGACCTTGACCGCCCGGATGCCTATCGCGCTCGATTCGAGCGCGTCGTCCACGTTGCCGGCCGCGTCGTGGCGGTGCGGGACGAACACCTCCCGCACGGCGGAGCGAAAGCCGCCACGGTGCGCGTGCACGTGACCCTCCTGGTGTTCGTGCGTCATGCTGGGCCGCCGATCTCGCCGACCGCCGCCTCCCCCGCGGCATCGGCGTGCAGGACCCGCAACCCGCTGTCGGTGCGGTGATGTCCGGGTATGCCAGGACCGGCGTGCTCGGCGTTGAACACCGCGTCGGTCACCAGCTGGCGCACGTGGTCGTTCTCGAGCCGATAGAACACCGTCGTGCCCTCGCGGCGCGTCCGCACCAGCCGCGCCATCCGCAGCTTCGCCAGGTGCTGCGACACCGACGGCGCCGGCTTGCCGACGTGCGCCGCCAGCTCGTTGACCGAGCATTCCCGATCGACCAGGGCCCACAACACGTGCACACGGGTGGCGTCAGCCAGCATCCGGAACACCTCCACGACGAGGTCGACCTGGTCGTCCTGCAGCCGCCGCCGGCAATATGCATTATCTGCATTCATACGTAGATATTACGCCCGTCGATCCCCGAAAGCGGCGCCCCGGCGTCAGCGGACATTCGCGACGCACAACTCCGCTGCGCTCCTGGGGCATATAGATTTTGGGGACATCCCGGGAAGGATCGAAGAATGGTTCGTGATGTCGTGCGCCGTGCGCGCGAGCTGCTCGAGGTAGGTGATCAGGAGCAGGCGCACGCGATCCTGGCTCTGGCGCTGGATGCGCAGGGACGTGCCGCCGAGGACCTGGACGCAGTAGCCGTGGCCGAGGCGACGGGGATGCTCCTCCGATTGGAAGCCCCGTCCGAACCACGCGATGCCCTCGAGCGACGCATCGCGAGGATGACCGAGCTCACGGACGGCTTCGATGCCGACACCGTCCGGGAGGCCCGCGCGCTCGCCGAGCTCGAGGCGATCGAGTGGATCCACCGGCACGAGCTCGATGACGCGATCGTGCTGGTCGATGTGCTGCGAGCGGCGGAGTCGTTCGCAGCACGTCACATCGGGGACGATCAACCGCTCGGTGTGCGGCAGGCCCGAGCGGAGGCAATGCTCACCGCCGAGATCCTGCGGCGGCACCTGGGACGAGATCGCCATCGGGTGGCGGTCGGCCTCGAGACGCTGGCGCTCACGCTCACCGCGGAATCCGACGAGCGGTTGCGTCATCTGCGCATCAATGCGCTCTATCGGGCGGCACAGATCCGCTACGACATCGGAGATGACCCGGAGTCCGCGATCACGCTGATGCACCGCGTGATCGCCGAGGCCGAGCCACTCCCCTCGGCGCGGGCGCTCCTGCACGCCGCATCGCTCTGCCTGGTCGACGACGAGATCAGCCGGGGATTGCCTGCGGCGGTGGCGATTACCCACGGCCTGCGTGCTCTCGATGTGCCCGTCGCCGATCCCGGCTTCGAGGCGGCCGCCGAACAGGCCCGGCATCTCGACCAGGTGCTGGAGCGGCTTCCCGACACCGAGCGCGACCTTGCCGCCGTGGAACACTCGACCGCACTGGTGGACCGCTATGCCGCCTGTGCCGCCGAGGACGCGCGTGAGGCGGTCCTGTGGTGGGTGCTCGGGGGTGTTCCCGAGGACGCAGGCGCGGTGACGACGGTGGATCGACAGATCCTCGCCCACGCCGACCGCGCGTTCGGCACCGATACCAGCCCGGTCACGGCGGGGGCACGGGCGCGCGTGGCATCACGACTCGCCGAGGTGACCGCGCATCTCGGCGACCCCGAGATGGCCGTGCAGCTCTACGAACGGCTCGAAGCGCGATTCCCCGGGCACGAGACCGACGAGCGTCTTGTTGTGCCGCTCGCCCTGGCGATGGTCGACCGAGCGCTTCGACTCGTCGACATCGGCCGCCGTGGCGATGCCCTCGAGGTGCTGAAGCAGGTGCCGCACCGGTACGCCAGGGCCGCCGGCGTGCCCGGCGTCGCGGCCGCGATCGCCCAATCGATGTACTGGCGGGGACGCCTCCTGCGGGAAGCAGGCGAACTGGCCGAATCTCGCGGTGTCATCCGCGACACCGTGAATCGCTCGGCCCACGACGCCGACGCCGACGTCCGCCTGTGGGCGGCCAACTCACTCTTCTCCGTGTGGCAGTCACCCGGGCTCGATCCGACCGAGATCGATGGTGCGCTGCACCGCTTTGCGGATCTGTTTGCCGCCGATCCAGACGTGCGCATCCGCCGCCTGGACGCCCGGCGCCGCCTCACTCAGTCGACACGCGCGGCAGAACGAGGCGAACGCGAGTTGGCGGCGACCCTGCTGCGGGGCCTGGTCACGAACCACGCGGACAGCGGCGACCCGGACACCCGCGACACCGTCGACCTCGCGACCGAGAATCAACGGATCCTCGCGATCTCCTCCCCCACCGATGCGGCCCCCGCCTCGGCGGGAGAGGCCCGCTACCGCGATCTTCGCGAACGGCTGTACGAGGCCGACAGACTGGTCGACGAGGGGCGACGCGCGGACGCCGAAACGCTGCTCGCGGCGGTTGCGGCCGACACCGGTGCGGACCCCGACGAGAACATCGTCATGCTCGGGCTCGCGGCGCTGGACGTGCTCGGAGGTCTGTTGGTCGACGCCGGGCGGTGGGAGGAACTCGTCGCCGTCGCACGCGGTGCCGCCCTGCGCCGCCCCGGCCTCGACACCCGCGCACGGCGGGTACACGCACGCGGTCACCTGCGACTCGGCATCGCGCTCGCCCGACTCGGCGAGGAGCGTGCCGCGATCGAGGCCTACGAGGCGCTCGGACGGCTCGCCGATGGATCGACCGACGGCGACATCATGAGCGCCCGCGAAGTGGCCGCCTACAACCGCGCCGTTCTGATCGACGATCTGGGCGACCCTGTCGCCGCGATCACCGCCTACGACCACGTCCTCGCAGTCCACGACCTGTCCGTCGACTCCCCCGAACGCCGGCTCCGCCGCGTCAAGACACTGCGCAACAAGGCGCTGCTCCTGACCGGTCTCGGCCGCCTGCACGAGACGGGCAACGCCCACCGGATGATCCTGGACATCGCGGGCGCCTTCCCCGATCCCGAGGTCGCCGAGCGAGCCCGCAAGTCCGCCTTCGACCTGGCGGCCTGCTACTCGCGGCTCGGCCAGCATCGGGCGGCTTCGGACCTCTACACCTGGATGCGCTCCGCCCGCCATCTCGGTTTCACCCGTGACGAACTCAAGAGCATCGCACGCTCCGCCAAGAACGCGGCCCGTGAATCCAAGCGCGCACATCGGTGACGAGTGGATCCCGATCGCGCACCTGAGCGCGGCGGCTAGGGCAGCAACCCCTGCCGACCCTGATCCGCGCCCGAGAGCACCAGCAGCAGCATCGTGGTGAGCGCCTCGTCCTCGAGCCCGGCGGCCGGGAAGGTGTAGCGCAGGATCACGTCGGCCAGCTTGCCGCGGGTGATCACCGTGATCGACCCGAACTGCATCATCGAGTTCTTCTCGGCGACCTTCTTGTGCAGCGCGGGCTTGACCGGACGGTCCCAGGCCAGCACGGCGGTCACCGACAGCACGTCGAGCCCGGGCGCGAGGTTCACCGCCCGCAGCGAGCACAGCGCCCCCGCGTACTCGAAACCCAATGACCCGTCGTCGGATTCGCGCACCTCCACGAAATGCGCGAGCGCGTCACGGGCGCGGACCTGCAGCTGCTCGGCGGTCCCGGCGTCCGTCACTTCACTCCTCCGAACCTTCGGTCGCGCGACGCATACTCGACGCACGCGGCCCACAGGTCGCGGCGGTCGAAGTCCGGAAACAGCTTCTCCTGGAACACCATCTCCGCATAGGCGGACTGCCAGATCAGGAAGTTCGACGTGCGCAGCTCACCCGAAGGTCGCAGGAACAGGTCCACGTCCGGCATGTCGGGCTCGTCGAGATACTTCGCGACGGTCGCCTCGGTCACCTTCTCCGGGTTCAGCTCGCCCGCCGCCACCCGACGCGCGATCTCCCGTGCCGCGTCGGCGATCTCGGCGCGGCCGCCGTAGTTCACGCACATCGTCAGGGTCATCGTGGTGTTGTGCTTGGTCAGCTCCTCGGCGACCTCGAGCTCCTTGATGACGCTGGCCCACAGCCTCGGCCTGCGCCCCGCCCAGCGCACCCGCACACCCATCTCGTGCATCTCGTCGCGCCGACGCCGGATCACGTCCCGGTTGAAGCCCATCAGGAACTTCACCTCCTCGGGACTGCGCTTCCAGTTCTCGGTGGAGAACGCGTACGCCGAGAGCCACTTCACGCCGATCTCGATGCAGCCCTCGAGGGTGTCCATCAGCACCGCCTCGCCGCGCTCGTGACCCGCGGTGCGCGGCAGGCCCCGCTCCTGGGCCCAGCGGCCGTTGCCGTCCATCACCAACGCGACGTGCCGCGGGATCAGCTCGGGCTGCAGGATCGGCGCCCTGGCGCCGGAGGGGTGGGGGGCCGGGGGCCGGATCACGCGGTTAGGCGGAGCTTGCGGTTCGCGTCGTCGAATCACGGTCACCATCCTGCCCGACCGGACGGGGTGGCCCCGCCACCGCCCGCGGATCCGCGGTATCCACCTCGGCCGCGGCGTGCGGGCGTGAGCGCTCGATCAACGGCAGGGTGCGCAGCTGACGCTCGAGGTGCCACTGCAGGTGCGCGGCGACCAGCCCGCTGGCCTGCGCGCGGACCGCGGCCGTGACGGTCTCGGTGTTCGCCCACTCGCCGCGCGCGAGCGCGTCCATCAGGTCGAGCACGCCAGGGGAGGGTGTCGCCGAGCCAGGCGGTCGGCAGTGCACGCAGACCGCCCCGCCCGCGGCCACGTGGAAGGCCCGATGCGGGCCGGGTGCTGCGCACCGCGCGCACTCCTCCAGCGCGGGCGCCCAGCCGGCGAAACCCATGGCCCGCAACAGGAACGCGTCGAGGATCAGCTCGGGTGGCCTGGCCTGCTCCCCCACCGCGCGCAATGCGCCGACGGTGAGCTGGTGCAGCCGCAGGGCCGGGGCCCGCTCCTCGCCCGCGAGCCGTTCCGCGGTCTCGAGCACCGCGCAGGCGGTGGTGTACCGGCCGTAGTCGTCGACGATGTCCCCGGCGAAGGCATCCAGGGTCTGCACCTGGGTGACGATGTCGAGGTTGCGGCCGGGGTAGAGCTGCACGTCGATGTGCGCGAACGGCTCCAGCCGGGCACCGAACTTGGACTTGGTGCGGCGCACACCCTTGGCCACCGCCCGCACCAGCCCGTGCTGGCGGGTCAACAGGGTGACGATGCGGTCGGCCTCGCCCAGCTTGTGCTGGCGCAACACCACCGCGTGGTCCCGGTACAACCTCACCAGGAAAGTGTCCCACGATGCGGGGACAATCCCGGACCGCCCGCGCTCACCCGGTCAGCCCAGGCGTTGCCCGATCAGCTCGGCGAGCCGGTCCGGCGCCTCGAGCTGCGGCCAGTGCCCGATGCCGGGTAGCCCGGTCACCGCGGCGTCGGGGCGCAGCTCGAGCAACCGCGCGGGCATCTCGGGGACGGCGATGGGGTCGCACTCGCCCCAGATCAGCGCCAACGGCTCCGGGTACTCCACCAGCCCCGCCGTCCACCGATCCTGATGCGCCCGGCGCTCGAGAATGTAGCGGTTCTGGCGGGGCAGCAGCCGCCCGCCGCCGTTGCGCTCGATGGCCTCGATCAGGGCGTCGATGGCGCCGGCCGGAGCGGGCGCGCGCGGCGAGAAGCTGCGGTCGATCGCGCGGGCCAGCAGCCAATGCGGGGGTGAGAAGGGCAGCGCCCGCGCGGGCAGGCGCAGCATCGCGCGCTGGCCGGACGTCAGCTGCGCGAGGTCGATGAAGATCGAGCCGTTGGTCAGGATGACCTGCTCGGGAACGAACCCGAGGACACCGAGATTGTGGCGGTACGTCAGCTCGGCCACCACGGTGTCCCCCATGTCGTGGGCGATCAGCACGCAGCGGCCGATACCCAACCGGCCGAGCACGGCCTCCACCAGGTCCGCCTGCTCGAACAGCGAGTAGCGGGCCGAGGTCGGCTTGTCGGACAGCCCGAACCCCAGCAGGTCGAGCAGCACCACCCGCCGACCGGACCCGAGCCGCTCCGCCACCTCGGCGAAGTCGTGCGACGAGCCGGGAAACCCGTGCACCATCACGAGCGGAGCGCCGGTGCCCTCCCCTATCTCGACGACGAAGATCCGGTTCCCGTCGACCTCGAGGTGGCGCCCACGCCGTTCCCAGGCCCTCAGGTCACCGCTCATGACTCCTCCGATGTTCGCGCTGGGCCCAAAGCTACTCACCCGGCACCGAATCCTGACGCGAAAACCTGGCGGCCGACACCGGCCGGAGGTACTGTTCGTTCGAACGAACAGTCATCGGGAGGCACGGAGTGAGCACGCACATGGAAGAGACCAGGGAACTCGGACTCGAGGAGACCGCACAGTCCCTGGCGACCGGCGCCTCCACCTCCGTCGACCGGGTTCGCCGCAGCCTGGACGCCATCGACGCCAGCCAGCCTGGCCTCAACGCCTTCCGGGTGGTTCGCCGCGAGGCCGCGCTCGCGGAGGCGGCCGAGGCCGACCGTCGGCTGGCCGCGGGCGAGCGCCTGCCGCTGCTCGGCGTGCCGATCGCGGTCAAGGACGACGTCGATATCACCGGCGAACCGACGGCCTTCGGCTGCCCGGGCGAGTTCCCCGCCAAGACCGCGGACTCCGAGGTCGTGCGGCGACTGCGCGCCGCGGGCGCCGTCATCGTCGGCAAGACCAACAGCCCCGAGCTCGGCCAGTGGCCGTTCACCGGGGGCAGCTTCGGGCACACCAGGAACCCGTGGGCGCGCGAGCGGACCCCCGGCGGGTCCTCCGGCGGCAGCGCGGCCGCGGTCGCCGCCGGGCTGGTACCGGCCGCGCTCGGCTCGGACGGCGCGGGTTCGGTGAGGATCCCGGCGTCGTGGACCAACCTGGTCGGCATCAAGCCGCAGCGTGGACGGATCTCCACCTGGCCCGAGCCCGAGGCCTTCTACGGCATCACCGTCATGGGGCCGCTCGCCCGCACGGTGGCGGACGCGGCGCTCCTGCTCGACCTGGTCTCCGGCAGCCACGAGGGCGACAAGCACCAGCCCCCGCCGGTGACCGTGCGCGATGCCGTTGACCGCGAGCCCGGCCGGCTGCGGATCGCGCTGTCGCTGAAGATTCCCTACACGGCCACGCCAAGGACCCTGCACCCCGAGGTCAAGGAGGCGATCGGTGCCACCGCGCACGCGCTGCGCCGCCTCGGCCACGAGGTGACCGTCGCGGACCCCGCCTACGGGCTGCTGCTGGGCACGAATTTCCTGCCGCGGTCGATGGCCGGGCTGGAGCAGTGGCGCTCGCGGGTGCCGGACCCGACGCTGCTCGACCCGCGCACCCTGTCCAACGCGCGCACCGGCAGGCTACTGGGGGGCCTGCCGTTGCGTGCGTCGCGCGCCGCCGAGCCGCGCATGCGCAGGCGGATCGGCACCATCTTCAACGACTTCGACGTCATCCTGGCCCCGACCACCGCCACCCCGCCGCCGCCGGTGAACGCGATCGACGGCATCGGGCACTTCGAGACGGACAAGGTGATCACCGCCGCCTGCCCGTACACCTGGCCGTGGAACATCCTGGGCTGGCCGAGCGTGAACGTGCCCGCCGGCTTCACCCCGGACGGCCTGCCGCTCGGCGTGCAGCTGATGGGTCACGACAACACCGAACCGCTGCTGGTCTCGCTCGCGGCCCAGCTCGAACGTGAACTACGTTGGGACCGTGAACGTCCCGAACAGTGGTGGTGACCGGTGAGCGAGACCCCGGTTCGTGAGCGGATCCTCGCCGCGGTCCTGCACATCATCGGCACCGACGGCATCGCCGCCGTCACCAACCGCAGGATCGCGGCGCAGGCCGAGGTCTCGCTCGGCTCGATCACCTACCACTTCCCCAGCCAGACTGACCTTTTGCGCGACGCCCTGCTCGGCTTCGTCACCGCCGAGACCGCCCGGCTGACCGACCTGGCCGAGCAGTACCGGGACACCGGCTTGAGCGTGCAGGACGCCGCCTCGCTCACCGAGCAGGTGGTGCGGGACCTGGCGTTCGACGCGGAGCGGATGGCGCCGTTCGAGCTGTACATCCAGGCCGGCCGCGACCCGGAGCTGCAAGCGGCAGCCGACGAGTGCTTCGCGGCCTACGACACGCTCACCGTGACCATCCTCGAGGCGCTTGGCGTGCCCGACGCCGCGGCGATCGCACCGACCCTGGTCGCGACCATCACCGGCCTGCAGCTGCGCCGGCTGGCGACCGGCGGCGCGGGCACCGACGTCTCGACCGCGATCCTGCTGCTGGTCGGCGGGGCTCAGCCATGAACGGGGCCCGGCTACCGGCCGCCCGAGATGGAGCAGTCGACTGGCCGGTCCGATCGACCGTGTTACTCCATCGCCAGCTTGCCGAGCCTGGTGGCGCGTCCCACCACGAGCGGACGGACGATCGGCGGCATGCCGCGCCACACAGCATCGTCGGCTGCGATCGTGAAACCGCAGTCGCGCATCAGGTCCGCGGTCGCGCGGTTGCAGCGGCAGCCGCCCGCAAAGTGTCGCCACGGATCGAGCAGAAGATCCTGGCACGCCGCGAGGAACCGCGAGCTCGCACGCACATGTTCGATGAACAACAACTGCCCATCCGGGCGGAGCACGCGCGCGATCTCGCGGAGCGCGAGTTCGGGGTCGTTGACGGTGCAGAGGACGAGCGTCGAGACGACGGTGTCCACCGACGCATCGGCGAGCGGTAGACGCTCGGCAGGCGCGTCGACGATCCGCGCGATGGGCGCATGCCGCTGCAGGCGACGCGCAAGTCTTCGGCGCATCCCCGGTTCGGGCTCGGCGAGCACGAGCTCGGCGATCCCGTCGGGATAGTGCGCGATGTTCAGCCCGGTCCCGGCGCCGATCTCGACGACGCGACCGTGGGCGCCGCCCAGGAGCGAGCTCCGCCGGTGGCGCATGCCTGCGATCTCGCCCAGCCAGAGAAACGGGTCGTACGCCAGCGCGAAGATCCGCAGCCACGCCGCTGATGGGGGGCTCGCCTGGAGTTCGTTGCTTGATTCGATGCTTACGTTCTCGGTCATGCGGTCAAACGTACGAGCGACCGCTTGTTGCGCACATCGCTCAGTTCGGCCATCTCCTGCAGATGGCCCATTCCGGCCATCTCACAGGAGTCCGAGACGCGCGGCCTCCGCGACGGCGGCCGTCCGTGAGGTGCGGCCCAGCTTGCGGCGGATATTCGCAACGTGGCGGTGAACGGTATGCGGGCTCAGCACGAGCTGCTCTGCGATCTCACGGTCGCCGAGACCGCGAGCGACGCAGGCGAGGATCTCACGCTCACGGCTGGACAGCAGGACCGATTCCGGCTCGCTCGCACGGTGCGACGACGGCTGCACCGGTGCCAGCGTCTGGTGGCACGCGCGGACCACGGAATCGGTGTCATCGTGCCAGGGGAAGTGCGCGCTTCCCGGCAGCGGGACGAAGGTCGCGCCCGGAATGGCGGCCGCGACCTCGCGCCCGAGCCGGAACGGTACCGCGCGGTCGCCACGACGATGCACAACCAACGCCGGCTGGCGGACGAGAGGGAGGTGTGCGCGTACGTCGAGGTGATAGGCCAGATCCAACAATGCGGCAGCGGTTTCGGCGGTCGCCGCCTCCCGCTGCAACCGCGCAAAGAGTTCGTGCTCCGCAGGGTCGGCGCCACCGAGGAAGATGTCACCTAGCAGGCGCGAGCCGAGGCCCCAGTGCGCGCGCACCGTCGCCAAGATCGCATCCCCCACGCCCGGTGTTGTCAGCGCCGCACCGTTGGGGTACGACCCGTACAGCACCAGGTGCTCGACGCGCTCCGGAAACGCTGCGGCAAACGCGATGGCGGTGCAGCTCCCAGATGAGCCGCCGATGAGCGACACACGCTCGAGCTCGAGCTCATCCAGAAGCGCGCACAACGTCGCAACTTCCCCATCGAGGCTCAGGTCCGAATCGTGCAAGGTGCGGTCCGACAAGCCGACGCCGAGCCGGTCGTAGCGGATCAGCGTGTAGCCAGCTGCGACTCCCTCCCAGAATCGCCGAAAACCCACACCCTGCCAGTCGAGCTCGAGGTGACTCACCCACCACGCCGGAGCCACGAGTGGTGGACCATCCCCGCGAATCTCGTACGCAACGCGGCGGGCGCCGAGGGGGAGGAACCGGATCTCGGACTTCTCCAGCATGGCACGAGCCTACGACCCGGGACGATCATCTCCACGGGATCCGTTGTCACCCGGCAACTGCTCGCCCTCGCCTGGTGGGACTGGCCGGCGCAGCCGCCTAGAACCCCAGGCGCCCGAGCTGCTTCGGGTCGCGCTGCCAGTCCTTTGCGACCTTCACGTGCAGCTCCAGGAAGATCCGGGTGCCGAGCAGCTTCTCGATCTGGGTGCGCGCCTTGGTGCCGACCTCGCGCAGCCGGGCACCGCCCTTGCCGATCACGATGCCCTTCTGGCTGGGCCGCTCGACGTAGAGCAGCGCGTGCACGTCGAGCATCTCGCCCTGCTTCTCGGTGCGGCCCTCACGCTCGATGACCTCCTCGATCACCACGGCCAGCGAGTGCGGCAGCTCGTCGCCGAGCCCCTCGAGCGCGGCCTCGCGGATGAGCTCGGCCATCAGCGTCTCCTCCGGCTCGTCCGTGATCTCGCCATCCGGGTAGAACGCCGGGCCCTCGTCCATCGACTTCGCCAGCAGATCGACCAGCATCTCGACCTGCTCCCCCGACGCCGCCGACACCGGGATCACCTCGGTCTCGGGGCCGAGCAGCTTCGACAGCGCCACCAGTTGCTCGGCGACCTTCTGCTTGCTGACCTTGTCGATCTTGGTGACGATGCCGATCAGCTTGGTCTTCGGCGCCATCTGGCGGACCTGCTCGAGGATCCAGCGGTCGCCGGGGCCGATCTTCTCGTCCGCGGGGATGCACAGACCGATGGCATCGACCTCGGAGTAGGTGTCGCGCACCAGGTCGTTCAGTCGCTGACCGAGCAGAGTCCGGGGCCGGTGCAGCCCGGGGGTGTCGACCAGGATCAGTTGGGCGTGCGGGCGGTGCACGATGCCGCGGATGGTGTGCCGGGTGGTCTGCGGCCGCGACGAGGTGATCGCGATCTTGCTGCCGACCAGCGCGTTGGTCAGCGTCGACTTGCCGGTGTTCGGCCGTCCGACGAAACAGACGAAGCCGGAACGGAATTCGGTCTCAGTGCTCATGGGCATCTCCAGAAATGGGTCGGTAGGGCTCCCAGCCCATGACATAGGGGTCCGAGCCGTCGGCTCGGGCGGCGATCAGTTTGGCGGAGGCGGTGACCTCGGTCAGTGCGAGCACCCCGGGCTCGTTGTCCCGGACGGCGGTGACGATGTCTGCGGCGCTGCCGGGCAGGTCGCCCACCACCGCGGCGGCCTCGAAACCCTCCGCCCCGCTCGAGAGGGCCGCGGCGATCGCGGCCTGCAATGCGGTGAGGGTCAGGGCGTCGAGCGAGACCGGGCCTGCGGCGTAGGTGCGACCGTCGAGGTCCCGGACCGCCGCGCCCTGTGCGCCGCCGGTTCGGCCCATCGCCCCGCGGGCGAGGACCACCAGCTTGGCGTCCTCCTCGTCGAGATGCTCAGTCATGTCGGCCCTCGTCTCCCTCGTCATCGCCGACCGAGTCGGCGTCCGGTTCGGGCGCTCTCCATGCAAGAACAGTACTGATCCGGACCCGGCCTCGGACGTCGCTGCCGCCCTCGGCACGCAGCATCAGGCCGTCGGTGGTGACCTCCGAGCCCGGCAGCGGGACCCGGCCGAGCGCGTAGCCGAGCAGCCCGCCGACCGTCTCCACCTCGTCGTTGTCGATCTCCATCTCGAACAGCTCGGCGAGGTCCTCGATCGGCAGGCGGGCCGAGAGCCGAAAACGACCGTCGCCCAGGTCCTCCACCGGCGCGATCTCGCCGATGTCGTACTCGTCGGCGATCTCGCCGACGATCTCCTCGATGACGTCCTCGATGGTGACGAGCCCGGCGATGCCGCCGTACTCGTCGACCAGCAGCGCCATGTGGTTGCGGTCGCGCTGCATCTCGGCGAGCAGGCTGTCGAGCGGCTTGGAGTCGGGCACGAACACCGGCGGGCGCATCACCTCCCCGACGGTGACGCCCCGGCCGCCGTCGGTCGAGTGGTACGTCTTCTGGACCAGGTCCTTGAGGTACACGACGCCGAGGATGTCGTCGACGTTCTCGCCGATCACCGGGATCCGGGAGTGCCCGCTGCGGACGGCAAGCGAGGTCGCCTGACCCGCGGACTTGGTCGCCTCGATCCACACCATCTCGGTGCGCGGGACCATCACCTCGCGGGCGGGGGTGTCGCCGAGCTCGAACACGGACTGGATCATCCGGCGTTCCTCGTCGGCCACCACCCCGCGCTCCTGCGCCATGTCGACCAGCTCACGCAGCTCGATCTCGGAGGCGAAGGGGCCGTTGCGGAAACCCCGACCTGGGGTGAGCGCGTTGCCGACCAGGATGAGCAGTCGGCTGATCGGGGAGAACAGGACGCCGATCACCTGCAGCGGCAGCGCCGCGGCGAGCGTGATCGAGTAGGCATGCTGGCGGCCGATGGTCCGCGGCCCCACCCCGATCGCGACGTAGTCGATGAGCACCATCACGACCGCGGTGACCAGCAGCGCCCAGCTCCGCTCGAGCATGTCCAGAAGCGCGGCGGCGAGCAGGACCGTGGCGGTGATCTCGGCCAGGATCCGCAGCAGCACCATGAGATTGACGTACCGGGGCCGGTCGGCCACGACCATCAGCAGGCGCTGCGCACCCGGACGCGCATCCTTGGCCAGGTCCTCGACCCTGGCCCGGGAGATCGTGTTGAGTGCGGAGTCGATGGCGGCGAACAGCCCGCCGAGCGGTACCAGGATCGCGGCGAGCAGGATCTGGACTAGCTCATCACTCACTGCTCGGGGCCGTCGACAAACCCGGTCTTGCCCAGCAGCCTGCTGTCACGGGCGGCCAGTTCCGCCTCCCGCTCGGCCAGGCGCAGCTCGTCGTACCAGTCGGCGAGCAGGCTGTTCTGCAGCGCGAACATCTCCTTCTCCTCCTCCGGCTCGGCGTGGTCGTAGCCGAGCAGGTGCAGGACACCGTGCACGGTCAGCAGCGCCAGCTCGTGCGCGGTGGAATGGCCGGCCTTGGCTGCCTGGTCGGCGGCGAAGGCGGGGCACAGCACGATGTCGCCGAGCATCGCCGGTCCGGGTTCGGGGGCGTCGGGCCGACCGCCGGGCTCGAGCTCGTCCATCGGGAAGGACATCACGTCCGTCGGACCGGGCAGGTCCATCCACCGCATGTGCAGGTCGGCCATCGTGTCGAGGTCGACGAGCACCATCGACAGCTCGGCCGCCGGGTGCACGTCCATCCGGCCGACGACGAACCGCGCGACGCTGATCAGCTCGCCCTCGGAGACGTCGATCCCGGACTCGTTGGATACCTCAATGCTCATGACAGTCGTTCTCCTCGGGGCCGCCTGCGGCGGTGATGGGCGGGGGCGGTGTGGTCACGTGGGCTGTGCCCACCATCGTGCTCAAGCGGCTGGGCGATCGTCAGCGTCGCGACGGGCGGGCCTGCGCCGCCCGGCGCTGCGAGCGGTTGCCGAGCTTGACCTCGTCGATCCGCTCGGTCTCGAAACGCTCGTAGGCGTCGACGATGTCGGAGACCAGGCGGTGCCGCACCACGTCCGCGCTGGTGAGCTCGGCGAAGTGGATGTCGTCGATGTCGGTCAGGATCTCCGAGGCAGCCCGCAGTCCGGACCGGGCGCCGCCGGGCAGGTCCACCTGGGTCACGTCGCCGGTCACCACGATCTTGGAACCGAACCCGAGCCGGGTCAGGAACATCTTCATCTGCTCGGCCGTGGTGTTCTGCGCCTCGTCCAGGATGATGAACGCGTCGTTGAGGGTGCGGCCACGCATGTAGGCGAGCGGGGCGACCTCGATGACCCCCGCCTGCATGAGCTTCGGGATGGCCTCGGGGTCCATCATGTCGTGCAGCGCGTCGTGCAGCGGCCGCAGGTACGGGTCGATCTTCTCGTGCAGGGTGCCGGGCAGGAACCCGAGCCGCTCGCCCGCCTCGACCGCGGGTCGGGTCAGGATGATTCGGCTGACGTTCTTGCTCTGCAGCGCCTGCACGGCCTTGGCCATGGCGAGGTAGGTCTTGCCGGTGCCGGCGGGGCCGATGCCGAAGACGATGGTGTTCGCGTCGATCGCGTCGACGTATCGCTTCTGGTTGACCGTCTTGGGCCGGATGGTCTTGCCGCGCCGGGACAGGATGTCCAGGCTCAGGACCTCCGCGGGCGATTCGGCGACGCCCTCGGTGAGCATCGCGACGCTGCGCCGCACCGCATCGGGGGTCAGGGTGTTGCCGCCTGCGACGACGGCGATCAGCTCACCGATCACCCGCTCGGCCAGCGCGACGTCCGCGGCCCTGCCGGTGAGGGTGATCGCGTTGCCACGAACGTGAATGTCTGCGTCGAGGGCGCGTTCGAGTTCCTTGAGGTTCTGATCCGAGGAACCGAGCAGCGGGAGCACCGCGTCAGGTGAGACCTCCATGCTCGACCGCACCGTGCGCTGCGCTGGGCGGTCCTGGCTGCCGTTGGCCTTCGCCCCTGCGCGCGAAGCGCGTCCCCCTGCGTCGTCCGACTGATCGCCCATGTCGCTGTCTGCACTCACGTGGTAGCTATGGCCTGCTTTCCTGGTTCCGTGTCCCGACGGACTTGGCCGCCCTGATACCTCGCAGTCTATCGCGGGTCGTTCGCGCCGCCCACACGATTACCGCCGGTCAGGGCCAGCCGCGGGCACCTGCGCGCCCTCGGCGTCCCGGATCCACGCCCGTGCCTCGTCGACGACCTCCGCCGCACGATCGGGCGCGACCCCGAGCAGCACCAGTGAGACGACTCCGAACGACTCGCCGGAATCGGTGACGCCACCCTTGTTGACCTGATCGAGCAGGGTCATCGTGACGGCCTCGGTCATCGCCACCAGGAGCCCGGCGGGCAGGTACGACGAGAAGGTCCCCTCGCGCTGGCCCTGCTCGACCATGGCGATGGCAGGCGCCCGCGCCGGTTCCATCAGGTCGAGGATGCGCTGCTCGCCGAGTTCCTTGCGCGCGAAGGTCAGCAGCATCCGGAACCGGTCGCCGACCGGCCAGGTCAGCAGGGCGAGGACGGCGAGCGCCAGGTCGGGTCGTTCCGGCACCGGAACGTCCGCGCCGAACGACGCGACCAGCTCGGCCGAGGCCTCGTCCGCGATGCCCTCGACGAGCGCCTCCCTGCTGGGGAAATGCGCGTAGACCGTGCGGCGGACCACGCCCGCCGCACGCGCGACGTCGTCCATGCTCGCGTCCGGGTCGGCGGCAAAGGCGCCGATCGCGGCGTCGATGATGCGCGTCCGATTGGCCCGCGCCTCGCTGCGTCGACGCCTCACCGGCTCCGCCACCGTCGCATCCACCTCTCGCCGCCCGATGTGATCTGCGTCAAGCATAGTTGCACAGCAGTGTGCAAGCTATTAACTTGCACATCAATGTGCAGATAGGTCCGGACGCCGGACCGCCGCCGCCGAATGGAGCGCCGACGATGACAACACTCGCGACCAAGCCGGTCTCCCGGATGGAACAGCCCTACCGCTGGCGCTGGGCCGCGCTCGGCGTGCTGTGCCTGAGCCTGCTGATCGTGGTGATGGCGAACACCGCGCTCATCGTGGCGGCGCCGGACATGACCCGGGACCTCGGCCTGACCAGCGCGCAGCTGCAGTGGGTCATCGACGGTTACACCGTGCCCTACGCGGCGCTGATGCTGCTGGCAGGCGTGATCGGCGACAAGTACAGCCGCCGCGGCGCGCTGCTGACCGGCCTGCTGGTGTTCGGCGGCGGCGCGGTGTTCGGCAGCCTCGCGGACACCACAACCGCGGTGATCGCGGCCCGGATGACCATGGGCGTCGGCGCGGCGATCATCATGCCCGCGACGCTCTCGCTGCTGGTCGCGACCTTCCCCAAGTCGGAGCGCTCCCGCGCGATCGCCGCCTGGGCGGCCACCTCCGGGCTGGCCATCGCGTTCGGGCCGCTGCTGGCGGGCTGGATCCTCGAGAGCCACTCCTGGAACGCGACCTTCCTGATCAACGTCCCCATCGCCGCGGTCGCGGCCGTCGCCGCACTCGCCCTCGTGCCGCCGTCGCGCGCCGAGGGCCTGGGCCGCATCGACTGGATCGGCGGCCTGCTGTCGGTCGTCGCGATCGGGGCGCTCGTCTACGCGATCATCAACGGCTTCCACTTCGGTTGGGGCGCAGGCCCGCTCGTCGGCGCCGCCATCGCGCTGGTCGGGCTCGCGGCGTTCGTCGCCTGGGAGCTGCGGCACCCGCAGCCGCTGCTGAACGTGCGCAAGCTCGGCGAGCGCAGCGTCGGCGGCTCGACCCTCGCGGTGCTGCTGCTGTTCCTGTCCGCGTTCGGCGCCATCTACTTCATCGCCCAGGAGTTCCAGTTCGTGCTCGGCTACGGCCCGCTCGAGACCGGCGTCCGGTTGCTGCCCCTCGCCGCGGCGGTGACCGCGGGTGCGGTGGTCAGCGGCCGGATCACCCCGCGCATCGGCGTGCGCAGCGCGATCGTGGCGGGCATGGTCCTCGCGGCGGCTGGCGTGCTGCTGCTGACGCGGGTCGACGGCGGCTCGGGCTACCTCGACTTCCTGGTGCCGCTGGTCCTGCTCGGAGTCGGCATCGGCCTGAGCGAGCCGCCCGCCACCGACGCGATCATGGGCAGCTTCCCCGACAGCGACCTCGGCGCCGCGGGCGGCCTCAACGACACCGCGATCGAGCTGGGCGGATCGCTTGGCATCGCCATCCTCGGTTCCATTCTGGCGGCGAGCTACAAGGACTCGATCGCCGGCTTCATCGACGGCGCGCCGCTCCCCCAGCTCGGCGGGGATCTCGCCGCCCAGGCCGACTATGCGATGGAGGTCTCGCGGGAGTCGGTCGGCGGCGCGGCGCTGGTCGCGCAGGAGCTGGCGGGCAATCCGCTGTCTGTCTCGTACGCCCAGCCGCTCCTCGAGGCTGCCTCCACCTCGTTCGCGGACGCGATTGCGAGCGCGAGCCTGGCCGGCGGGCTCGCGCTCGCTGTCGGCGCGGTGCTGGTGGCGGTGATCCTGCCCGGCCGGTCGACCGACCGACCGTAGCCGGAGACCCCGGCGGCCTCGGACCGATGAGTTTCGCCCGGCCCGGGGGTCTACCTCCCCAGGGACACAACGGGAGGCGGATCATGCGAGTGATGCAGACAGTGGCGAGCGGTTTCGGCCAGCTGGAATCCCCACGCTGGCACGACGGACGGCTGTGGGTCGCGGACTGGACGGCCGGGGTGATCCACGCGATCGACCCGGACGGCCGGATCGAGGCCGTGGTCGAACATCGGTCGTTGCCGCTGTGCTTCGACTTCCTGCCCGACGGGACACCAGTGCTCGCCTCCGGCCCCGAGCGGGCGCTGCTCCGCCTGTCGCGGGACCGGACCCTCACGCGCTACGCGGACCTGTCGGCGCTCTCGCCCTACGGCAGCAACGACATCGTCGTCGACGGCAGGGGCAACACCTACGTCAACAACGTCAACTTCGATTTCGCCGCCGGGCCGCCCGCAGCCGAGAGCGCACCCGGATTCGTCGCACTGGTCACCGGGGATGGGCGGGCGCGCGTGGTCGCCGAGGACCTGGACTTCCCGAACGGCATGGCGGTCACCGCCGACAACGCCACGCTGATCGTCGCCGAGTCCTACCGTCACCGGCTCACCGCCTTCGACATCGCGACCGACGGTTCGCTGTCGAACCGGCGCGTCTGGGCCGGCGTCGGCGACCACTCACCCGACGGCATCTGCCTCGACGCCGAGGGCGCCGCCTGGTACGCCGACGTCGGCGACCGGTGCTGCGTGCGCGTCGCGGAGGGCGGTCAGGTCCTCGACCGGGTGCAGCTCGACCGCGGCGCGTTCGCCTGCGCGCTCGGCGGGGCGGACGGCGACACCCTCTTCGTCGTCGCCGCGCAGTGGCCGGGAGCCGAGCGCTTCATGGACCACACGGCGTGGGACGGCACCGTGGTCAGCACCGCCGCGCCGGCGCCGGGGGGCGGCTGGCCGGGAGCCTAGGTCACACCGGGTGCGTCGCCCAGGGGTCGTCGTCGAGCAGGGCGCGCAGGGTCAGGTCCCAGCTCCTGGAACCGCGGGCGAGGAAGTCGTTGTGGCCCTCACCCGGCACCTCCCAGAACGCCACCGTGTCCCCGGCCGCCTGGGCGGCGTCCCGGTACGCGCGGCTGGCGGCGGCCGGCACCTGGATGTCCTCCGCGCCGTGGATGCAGACCACCGGGACCCCGATCGGGACCCGGTACACGGGCGAGGCGTCGCGGTAGAGCTGCGGCGCGTCGTCGTACCGGGCGCCGAAGAACGCCTGCAGCGCGGCGCCCGCGGTGCGACCGGCCGCGCGCGCGGCCAGGTCCATCGCGCCCGCCTGCGTGACGACCCGCTCGGGGCGAACCGGGGAATCCCGTTGCCCGGCAACCCACAACGCCAGCTGCGCGCCAGCGGAGTGACCGACGATCCGGACGTTCTCCAGATCGAGCGGGATCGGCGAGAGGGCGGGCAGCATGCCGCCGACCGCGGCCAGCGCGGCCTCGATGTCGGCACTGGTCTGTTCCCAGCCGCCACCCGCACCGACCCGGCGGTACTCGACGTTCCACGACGCCACCCCGCGCCGGGCCAGCTCGATGGCGAGGGCGGTCGCCAGGTTCAGGTGGAAGTCGGCGCTCCAATAGCCGCCGTGCACGAGCATCACCACCGGCACCGGCACCGGCACCGGCTCGGCGACCGGGGCGGCGGGCAGGTACAGGTGCCCGAACTGCTGCGGCTCGGGTCCGTAGTCGACGCGTTGGCGGGGCACGGCGACTACTGGAGGGGCCGCGCGGACCAGCGGTCGGTGAGCACGCCGATCGCGCCGAGCGCCACCGCGGCCGCCGTGGAGGTCCGCAGCACCGTCGGGCCCAGGCGCACCGCGACCGCCCCCGCCGCGGTCAGCAGGTCGACCTCCGCGTCGTCCAGGCCGCCCTCTGGCCCGACCACCAGCAGCATCTCGGCCGCCGCGGCCAGCGGCAGCTCCGCCAGCGCCGTCGTGGCCGACTCGTGCAGCACCGCGACCACGGCGCCACCGGCCACCGCGGCCGCCACCCGCTCGACGACCGCGGGCGTGCGGTGCAGGTCGAGCACCTCCGGAATATGTGCTCGCCGTGACTGTTTCGCGGCGGCCGCCGCCACCGCGCGCCATTTCGCGACGCCCTTGTCGGCCTTCGGGCCCTCCCAGCGGGCCACGCACCGCGCGGACTGCCAGGGCACGATCGCGTCGATGCCCGCCTCGGTGGCCAGCTCGACCGCCAGCTCGGAGCGCTCCGCCTTCGGCAGCGCCTGCACCAACGTCACCGCAGGGGCGGCCGCCGGGACGGTGGCGCGGGCGGTGACCTCCAGGTCGAGGCGGTCCTTGCCGACCTCGACGACCACCGCGTCCGCGACGGCACCCCGGCCGTCGGAGAGCACCAGCCGCTCACCGACCCGGATCCGGCGCACCGTGGCGGCGTGTCTGCCCTCCTTGCCGTCGAGCACGGCGACCGCGCCGACCTCGGGCAGCGGGTCCAGATAGAACACCGTCGCGGCCATGTTCGTTCGCCCGACCCGTCAGCGACCGCTGAACGCGTCGCGCAGGCGGGAGAACAGTCCGCCGTTGTGCTGCGAGGCGGTGGTGACGACCTCGGCCTGGTCCTTGTCGCGCAGGTCCTTGAACGCGTTGAGCGCCGCGGTCTGCTTGCCGTCGAGGCGCGCGGGGACCACGACCTCCAGGTGCGCGTGCAGGTCGCCCCGCACCCCGGAACGCAGCTTCGGCATGCCGTGCCCGCGGACCGACTCGACCTTGCCCGGCTGGGTGCCCGCGGGGATGGTGATCTCCGTCGGGCCGTCGATGATCGTGTTGACGGTGACGGTGGTGCCGAGCGCCGCATCGACCATCGGGACGCGGACGGTGCAGTGCAGGTCGTCGCCGTCACGGACGAACACGTCGTGCTGCTGCTCGATGATCTCGACGTACAGGTCGCCCGCGTGGCCGCCGCCGGGGCCGACCTCGCCCTGCGCGGCCAGCCGGATCCGCATGCCGCCGCTCACGCCGACCGGGACCTTCACCGCGATGTCACGGCGGGCACGCACCCGGCCGTCGCCGCCGCACTTGTGGCAGGGGTCCGGGATGGTCTCGCCGGCGCCGCGACAGGTCGGGCACGGACGGGAGGTCATCACCTGGCCGAGGAACGAGCGCTGGACGGACTGCACCTCGCCCGCACCGCGGCAGGTCTCACAGGTCACGGGCTTGGAGTCGCCGTTGGTGCCTGCACCGGTGCACGCGTCGCAGAGGATCGCGGTGTCCACGGTGATGTGCTTGGTGACGCCGGTGGCGCACTCCTCGAGGGTCAGCTTGGTCCGCAGCAGCGAATCCGCGCCGGGCTGCAC
Organism: Rhodococcus sp. PvR099; assembly: GCF_017833315.1. NCBI lineage: Bacteria > Bacillati > Actinomycetota > Actinomycetes > Mycobacteriales > Nocardiaceae > Rhodococcus > Rhodococcus sp. PvR099. Next base: position 1,717,533 of record NZ_JAFIBV010000001.1, read on the forward strand.
GCGGCCGCGCGGTCCACGGCTGGTCTGGCCGCCGCCGCCGAAGAACGCCTCGAACACGTCGCCGAGTCCGCCGCCGAAGCCGGCACCACCGAATCCGGCGCCGCCGCCCCCGCCGCCCTGCGACAGCGGGTCGCCGCCGAGGTCGACGATTCGCCGCTTCTCGGGATCGGAGAGCACCTCGTATGCCGTCGAGATGTCCTTGAACCGGGCCTGCGCCGCCTCGTCGGGGTTGACGTCGGGATGCAGCTCCCTGGCGAGCTTGCGGTACGCCCGCTTGATCTCCTGATCGGTCGCCTTCGTGCTGACGCCCAGAAGTCCGTAGTAATCCCGTGCCACGTTAAGTCTCTCGTCCTCGTTGTCGATCAGTTCCAGCTGTCAGTGAAAGTCATGCTCGCGGCAGCCCGCGCACACGCGTCAGCGCTCGGCGAGAACCTCGCCGATATACCTCGCAACGGCGGCGACCGATGCGATTGTTCCCGGGTAGTCCATCCGGGTGGGGCCGAGCACCCCCATGCCGCCGAAGACATTGCCGCCCGCGCCGTAGCCGGTGGTGATCACCGAGGTCCCGCGGATCTGCTCCATCTGGGTCTCTTCTCCGATCCGGACGGTCACCTTGCCCGCGTCGCCGGTGGCGGCGAGCAGCTTGAGCACGATGACCTGCTCCTCGAGGGCCTCGAGGACGGATCGCAGCGAGCCGGGGAACCCGGTGAAGTCCGCCGCGTTGCGGGTCAGGTTCGCCGTGCCGCCCAGCACCAGCCGCTCCTCGGGGTGCTCGACGAGGGTCTCGATCAGCACCGTCGCGGATCGGACCACGGCGTCGCGCAGGTGGTCAGGGGCGTCGGCGGCCAGCTCCGAGACGGCGATCGACGCTGCGGCCAGGCGCTTGCCCTCCAGCGCGCCACCGAGCAGGTTCCGCAGCCGGGCCAGGTTCTCGTCGTCGATCACGTCGCCCAGTTCGACGATGCGCTGGTCGACGCGACCGGAGTCGGTGATGAGCACCAGCAGCAGCCGGGCCGGGGTCAACGCGACCACCTCGAGGTGGCGGACAGAGGACGACGAGATTGTCGGGTACTGCACGACCGCGACCTGCCGGGTCAGCTGGGCCAGCAACCGCACCCCGCGGCGGAGCACGTCGTCCAGGTCGACGCCGGATTCGAGGAACTCCAGGATGGCGCGGCGTTCGGCGGGCGAGAGCGGCTTGACGTCGGCGATCCGGTCAACGAACTGCCGGTAGCCCTTGTCCGTCGGCACCCGGCCGGAGCTGGTGTGCGGCTGGGCGATGTAGCCCTCGGCCTCGAGCACGGCCATGTCGTTGCGGACGGTGGCGCTGGAGACGCCCAGGTTGTGGCGTTCGACGAGGGCCTTCGAGCCGATCGGTTCCTGGGTGGCGACGTAGTCGGCGACGATCGCGCGCAGCACCTCGAAGCGTCGTTCATCGGTACTCGACATAGCGGCCACCTCCGTCACCCGACTCCCCCGTCCGGAAGTCCGGCGAGACCATTCGTCACGGTCGGCGTGGTTCACACCCCCGCGACCGGCTACCAGTCTAATCGCCCTGCCGGGCGCTTCCCGCGAGGCCTTACTGTGTGTGGTGCGCGAACGGCGCCAGGTGCCGGCCGCGCACCCCCGACAACCGGGACGGGAACACCGATGATTTTCAAGGGCGTGAGGGACGGCAAGCCGTACCCGGACCACGGGCTGTCCATGCGCGACTGGTCCAAGATCCCACCACGACAGGTGCGCCTCGACGAGATCGTGACCACCACCAAGGTCCTGGAGCTCGACCGCCTGCTGTCCGAGGACTCCACCTTCTACGGCGACCTGTTCCCGCACGCGGTGCTCTGGGACGGCGTGATCTACCTCGAGGACGGCCTGCACCGCGCGGTCCGCTCCGCCCTGCGCAACAGGGTCGTGCTGCACGCCCGGGTCTTCGACTACGACGCGATCCGCTGACCCGACCGGGGGGGGGCTGATCCGCCTGCGCTCATCGATCGGCTCGGCCCCGCCCTCGCTCAGATCATCAGGGCGGCGAAACCGACACAGGCGACGGTGAACAAAGCCACGACCGCGCACAGGACAACGGACCCGGTCACGATCAGTGCGGGCGCGCAGGCCGAGATCCCGGAGCCGAGCGCGATCACCGGCGACGATCGGAGCCGGGAGATCGACGGTTCGGCGGGGACGGGGGCCCGGTCGGCTGATGGGTGGTTCATGTGATCTCCTGTCCCGGCCTACAGGCCGACGGTCTTTTCGAGGGCGCAGAGTTCGTCGTCGAGGCGACCGAGCAGGGGCTGAAGTAGCGGCACCACTCGCCGGCAGCCGGTCAGCCCGAACGCGATCTCGTCATCGGTACTGGTGCAGGTGATGTTGAGGGCCTGTCCGTCGACCGGGATCGACAGCGGATACAGCGCGGTCAGACGGGCGCCGTTCCAGTACAGGGGCTCAGCCGGCCCGGGAACGTTGGAGATCATCACGTTCGGCGGGCGGACCGGCCCGCCCATTCCGAACATGCCCAGTGCGAGCGGCGCGGCCCCGAGCGCACTCATCGCCAGAGCCTGCGCCGAGCTCATCGCCCGCAGTGCCTGTTTGCCCTCGCGCATGGAGGCCGTCACGGTCGCGAGGCGGTTCGCCGGGTCGGCGAGGTCGGTGGCGAGATTACACATCAGCACCCCGATCTCATTGCCTGCCTTGCCCTCCCGCTGCTCGCCACGCAGCGAGACCGGCACCATCGCGATCAGCGGGTCGGCAGGCAGCGCCTCGAGATCGCCCAGGTAGCCGCGCAGCGCCCCTGAGCACATCGCGAGCACCACGTCGTTGATGGTCGCCTCGGCATGCTTGGCGACCAGCCGTAGCCGTTCGATCGGCCAGGACTGTGCCGCGAACCGTCGGGCCCCACCGATCGGCACGTTGAAGATGCTGCTGGGTGCAGAGAGCGAGAGCGATCCGCCACGCCCGTGCAAGGCCCGGTCGACGGTGCCAACGAGCGCGGGCACGAGGCCTCCCAGCTCACCGAGCGCGCCGCGAGCGACACGCAGCGCGGTGGCAGGCACGCCGAGCGGTCCGCGACCGCCCGCCGGCTGGTCCAAGACGAGTCGCAGCGCGCTGCGCTCGCGCACCAGCGGCTCCCATGGCGCGGGCATCTCCCGCCGTGCCGGGTCCGCGCTGAGCCCACGGCGCAGCAGCTTCATCGCCGACACGCCGTCCGCGAGGGCGTGGTGGATCTTCGTGTAGACCGCGAAGCGGCCGTCAGCGAGGCCCTCGATGAGGTGCATCTCCCACAGCGGCCTGCTTCGGTCCAGCAACACGGAATGCAAGCGGGAGACCAGCTCCAGCAGTTCGGTGATCCCGCCAGGGCGCGGCAGGGCATCGTGACGCACATGGTGCCCGAGGTCGACGTCGACATCCGTCTCCCAGCCCCACTGCCCCAGCGAGGTCACCGACCGACGGGCGCGTTTACGCAACAGCGGCGCGACATCGCCCCGACCCAAGGACGAATCGAGCAGTGCCCGCACATCGCACCCATCGGCGCCATCCGGCGGAGCGAACAGCGCGAGCCCCCCTACATGCATCGGATGGTCACGAGACTCGCCGAGCAGGAACATCGAATCGGTCGGCGCCATCGGCAGCAGCAAGGTTCGGCCTTTCATGTGCCCGCACCCGGACGATCACGCGGGACGTGGAGCCGAGGGGGCGTGTCCTGGATTTTGTCCAGCGGCAACGATGGGGCCAACGTTAGAGGCAGCAGCGGCTGAAGACTGTCCCCGAAGCGCGGGGGATGTCCCGATTGCGCAGGGACTTCGAGTGCACAGGGTTTTCGGGCCGGGCTACGTCGTGGTGAGGGTCTTCGACGGCGGCTGCCCGTACCGCTTTCGGTATTCGAGAGCGAAACGGCCGAGGTGCTGGAATCCCCAGCGATAGGCCACATCGGTGACCGCGACGTCGGACGGGTCTGCCTGGATCAGGTCCTCATGGGCCCGCTCGAGCCGCACATCGCGAAGATAGGCCAGTGGCGAGACCCCGACGTACCGCCGGAATCCGTCCTGCAGGGTGCGCACGCTGACGCCCACCAGCATCGCCAGCCCGCTGACGGTCCACGGCTCCTCGGGATGCGCGTGGATCGCATCGATGGCCCGACTGATCGTGCGCGGGCGGGCAGCGTGGGCGGGCGAGTCGAGGAGTTCACGGCTGTCGTGCGCCGCCGTGAGCAGCAAACCGGTGGTCACGGCATCGACCAGCCGGCTCGAAACCAGCTCGTTGTAGAGCAGGCTGCTGTCGTCGTCGAGTTCCGCGGCGAGGGTTCGGACCAGAGCCAACCAGCTCGCGCCCGACTTGCTGGACAGATCGAACACGGGGTCGAAGGTCACCGGTTTGCCGACCGGCCGGCCGAGTAGGGCGCGAAGCTCGGACTCGAGGTAGGCGCGGTCGAACTTGATGCCGTACACCACGCAGTCCGCGCTCCATCGCGTGATCCTGGTGGAGCGATGCGGGAGGTAGATGGACGCGCGCCCGCGGGTGACCACATCGGGCTCTCCGCCCGCTTCCGACTCGATGCCGCCCGACATCGGAATGTTCACGTGGTAGGCACTTTCCAGCTCGTCGAGGTGGATGCTCACGTCCACTCCGTACGACAACCGCCCCACGGACACAGGACCGAGCTGCACAGTGCGTAGCGACATGTCGAGGTCGGAGTCCGTGGTGAGCTGGGCCAGCCGGTGGGGGTAGTAATTCCGACCGACGGCCGCGCGCGCCTCGTCGAGGGTTCGGGCATGAAATGCCAACACCCGGCGCGTCGGTTCGGGCGCACCCGCTGCAGGCGATTTATCGTGCATCTTTCGGCTCCACACCCAGGCTACGCGCGGCCCGGCCGAAGCAGATCCCACAGATCCCGATTGGATCGAATCCGGGAGCCGCGGACCCGGCCACCTGCCCACTTGTGCCGCTGACCCAAAAGGCCCGTGGTTGTTGGCCGAATCGGCCAAGCGCCGCGGCTCCGCTCGCGCCGATACTCGACGCCAACCCCCACCGAGGAGTGTGCGATGAGCATCGACCAGCTGGTGCCGACGATCGTCCGACCGCCCGTCACCATTCACTGCCCGGCGACCGGCGAGGAGGTCGGCTCGGTTCCCGACACAGAGCCCGACTCGGTAGCCGAGGTGGTCGACGGACTCCGCGCACAGCAGCCGGCCTGGGAGGCCCTCGGACCCAAGGGTCGGGCAAGGTGGCTGTTCAAACTGCGGGACTGGTTGCTGGACAACGAGACCCACCTGGAGGATGTTCTCCAGTCCGAGACCGGGAAGCCGCGGACCGAGGCCGGGCTCGAGGTGCCGGTGATCGCCGAGATCATCAACTTCTACGCCGCCCGCGCGCCGCGCGACCTGGCCGACGCGAAGCTCCCGAACTCCGGTGCGTTCAGCCTCACCAAATCGCAGCGCAAGACATATCGCCCGCATCCGGTGGTCGGGGTGATCACGCCGTGGAACTTCCCGCTGCTGATGCCCGCCATGGACGTGATCCCCGCGCTGCTCGCAGGCGCCGCCGTCATCCTCAAGCCGTCCGAGGTGACCCCGCTTTCCGCGCTCGAACTGGCGCGCGGATGGCGCGAGATCGGCGCGCCGCCGATACTGGCCTGCATCACCGGCCGCGGGGACACCGGCGCGGCCGTCGTCGACGCCGTCGACATGGTGCAGTTCACCGGCTCCACGGCCACCGGGCGCAAGATCGCCGCCCGGGCGGGCGAGCGCCTGATCCCCTGCAGCGTCGAACTCGGCGGCAAGGACGCCGCGATCGTGCTTGCCGACGCCGACCTCGAGCGGGCAGCCAGCGGGATCGTCTGGGGCGGGCTGATGAACTCCGGCCAGGCCTGCATCTCGGTCGAACGGGTCTACGTCGAGGAGGCCGTGCACGACGAGTTCGTCGCGCTGCTCACCGAGAAGGTCCGGTCGCTGCGTCAGGGCGCCGACGACGACTCCCACTCCGCGGACGTCGGCGCGCTGGCCAACGTGAACCAGGTCGACATCGTGCGCCGTCACGTCGACGACGCGATCGCCCGCGGCGCCACCGCACTGACCGGCGGCGCCCCGACCGGGGTGGGGACCTTCTTCGAGCCGACCGTGCTGGTCGACGTGGACCACACCATGGCCTGCATGACCGAGGAGACCTTCGGTCCCACCATCCCCGTGATGAGGGTGGCCGACGCGGACGAGGCCGTCCGGCTCGCCAACGACTCGGTCTACGGCCTGTCCGCGACCGTCTGGACCGGCAGCCGCTCGCGCGGGGAGGCCATCGCTCGACGCCTCGAGGTCGGGGCGGTGAACGTCAACGACATGTTCAGCAACCTCTTCTGCTTCGGGCTGCCGCACGGCGGATGGAAGACCTCCGGGATCGGCGCGCGCTTCGGCGGCGACTCGGGCCTGCACAAGTACTGCCGGGTGCAGGCCGTGACCGCCCCCCGGTTCCCCACCCTGACGAACGAACCGCTGTGGTACCCGTACACGCCCTCGCGGGCGCGGGTCGCGGCGAAGCTGCTGCGGGCGATCGTCGCCCGCGACATGCGCCGCCGATTCTCCGGAACCGGTCGGTGATCCTCAGAGGCCGGACCGGATCCCGTTGCCGCACAGCCGCGTCGGGGTGCGCCGGCTGGACGGGCGGGGTCAGCTCAGGATGTCGCGGATGACACCGTCGGCCAGCAGCCTGCCGCGGTCGCTGAGCACCAGGCGGTCATCGGCGCGCGAGAGCAGCCCGTCCGCGACGGCCTGCTCGGCGGCCGCGATCTCGGAAGCTCGCAGGTCCGACACCGGCAGTCCCGACCGCAGCCGCAGCGTCAGCATCACCCGCTCCATGTGCCGGTCCTCGGCGGTGAGCTGCTCGCTGTCCGCGACGGGCAGCTCACCCGCCGTCAGCCGGTCGGCGTAGCGGGCCGGGTGCTTGACGTTCCACCAGCGCACCCCGCCGACGTGGCCGTGCGCGCCTGGGCCCGCGCCCCACCAGTCGCCGCCGTCCCAGTACCCCAGGTTGTGCCTGCACTCGGCGCCCTCCTTCGCCCAGTTCGACACCTCGTACCAGCTCAGCCCGGCGTCGGCGAGGCGCGCGTCGATCCGCTCGTACCGGGCGGCGAGGACGTCGTCGTCGGGCGCGGGCAGGTCCCCGCGTCGCACCTTCCTGGCCAGCGCGGTGCCGTCCTCCACGATGAGCGCGTACGCCGAGACGTGGTCGACGCCCGCGGCGAGCACCGCATCAAGGGACGCGTCGAGGTCCTCGTCGCGCTCGCCGGGCGTGCCGTAGATCAGGTCGAGATTCACGTGCTCGAACCCCGCCGCGCGCGCCTCCACGGCGGCCGCCACCGGGCGCCCCGGGGTGTGGGTGCGGTCGAGGATCCGCAGCACGTGCTGCGCCGCCGACTGCATGCCAAGCGAGATGCGGGTGAACCCGGCCTCGCGGAGGCGGTCGAAGAACTCCGGCGAGGTGGACTCGGGGTTCGATTCCGTGGTCACCTCGGCGCCCGCGGCCAGGCCGAAGCTCGAGCGGACCGCGCCAAGCACGTCGGCCAGGCCGTCGCCGCCGAGCAGCGACGGCGTGCCGCCGCCGACGAACACCGTCTCCGCCGCGGGCAGCGCACCCTCGGCGCCGAGCATCGCGGCGGCCGCGTCCAGCTCGCGGCGCAGCCCCTCCAGCCAGGACTGCGGCGACGCCGAGGTGCCCAGCTCCCCCGCCGTGTACGTGTTGAAGTCGCAGTACCCGCAGCGCGTCGCGCAGAACGGGACGTGGATGTAGATGCCGAAGGGACGCGACCCCACTCCGGCCAGCGCATGGTCCGGCAGCGCAAACGCAGCAGCCACCGGCTCGGTCATCGATCCACTCACCCCATCAGTGTCCCATTACCAGAGGACGTGACGAGCGCCACACATCGCCCTGCCTGCGCATTTCCCCCGAGTCGGGGGGAAATAGCCATGGGGTGTCGGAATCCGCGAGGTCATCTGGCACAATTGGCCGGGTGACCGGACTTGGGATTGCGCTCGTGGCTCGACGCCACGTCGATCTCAAGCGTGTCTGTAGCTGTCTGCCCTTGCCTGCGTAGACGCCATTCGCCAGCCCCCTCTCAGTCCCGGCCGGTCTCGGATGTGCCTGCGGGGACAGCCCTCCCCGTCGGCGTTGCCATCACAGACCGGCGCACCGAAGAAGATTCTGGAGCGCCTCCGATGTCGCAAAGTGTCGACACTCCTCCTCCCGCCCGCGCGCCGCGGCCGGCCAAGCGCCGTGCCGAGGGCCAGTGGGCCCTCGGCTACCGCGAGCCGCTGAACGCCAACGAGCAGGCCAAGAAGGACGACAACCCGCTCAACGTCCGCGCCCGCATCGAGAACATCTACTCGAAGCAGGGATTCGACAGCATCGACAAGTCCGACCTGCGCGGCCGGATGCGCTGGTGGGGCCTCTACACCCAGCGTGAGCAGGGTTACGACGGCACCTTCACCGGTGACGAGAACATCGACCTGCTCGAGGCCAAGTACTTCATGATGCGGGTGCGCTGCGACGCAGGCGCGCTCAACGTCGAGCAGCTGCGCACCATCGCGGGCATCTCCACCGAGTTCGGCCGCGACACCGCCGACCTCTCCGACCGCGAGAACGTCCAGTACCACTGGATCGAGGTCGAGAACGTCCCCGAGATCTGGAAGCGGCTCGAGTCCGTCGGCCTCAAGACCACCGAGGCCTGCGGCGACTGCCCGCGCGTCGTCCTCGGGTCCCCGCTGGCAGGCGAGTCCCTCGACGAGGTCCTCGACCCGACCCCGGCGATCGACGAGATCGTCCGCCGCTACATCGGCAAGCCCGAGTACTCGAACCTGCCGCGCAAGTTCAAGACCGCGATCTCCGGCCAGCAGGACGTGGTGCACGAGATCAACGACGTCGCCTTCATCGGCGTCAACCATCCCGAGCACGGCCCCGGCCTCGACCTGTGGGTCGGCGGCGGGCTCTCGACGAACCCGATGCTGGCGCAGCGCGTCGGCGTCTGGGTGCCGCTCGACGAGGTGCCGGACGTGTGGGAGGCCGTGGTCTCGATCTTCCGCGACTACGGCTACCGCCGGCTGCGGTCCAAGGCGCGGCTGAAGTTCCTCATCAAGGACTGGGGCATCGAGAAGTTCCGGGAGGTGCTCGAGACCGAGTACCTCAAGCGAAAGCTGATCGACGGCCCCGCGCCCGAGCAACCCAAGCGGCCGATCGACCACGTCGGCGTCCAGAAGACCCGCAACGGCCTCAACGCCGTCGGCTTCGCGCCGATCGCGGGCCGGGTCTCCGGCACCATCCTCGCGAAGGTCGCCGACGCCGCCGAGAAGGCGGGCAGCGACAAGATCCGCTTCACGCCGTACCAGAAGCTGATCATCCTCGACGTCGCCGACGACAAGCTCGATCAGCTGATCGCCGACCTCGACGAGCTGGGCCTGCCCGCCCGCCCGTCGCACTGGCGGCAGAACCTGATGGCCTGCTCCGGCATCGAGTTCTGCAAGCTGTCGTTCGCCGAGACCCGGAAGCGCTCGCAGGTGCTGGTGCCCGAGCTCGAGCAGCGCCTCGCGGACATCAACGCGCAGCTCGACGTGCCGATCACCATCAACATCAACGGGTGCCCCAACTCCTGCGCCCGCTCGCAGGTCGCGGACATCGGCTTCAAGGGCATGCTCATCGACGACGGCGAGGGGAATCAGGTGGAGGGCTTCCAGGTTCACCTGGGAGGCAGCCTCGGGTTCGACGTGGCCTTCGGCCGCAAGCTGCGCCAGCACAAGGTCGCCAGCACCGAGATGGGCGACTACATCGACCGGGTGGTCCGGCAGTTCGTCAAGCACCGCAATGCGGGCGAACGCTTCGCCGAGTGGGCCGTCCGAGCAGACGAGGGGGATCTCCGTTGACCACATTGGATCTGGCCACCGCGACCGCGGACGACCTCCGCGCGCTCGCCGAGCAGGCGGCGGCGAGCCTCGACGGCGCGTCCGCGCAGGAACTGCTGCAGTGGACCGAGGACACGTTCGGGACCGACTTCATCGTCGCGTCGAACATGCAGGACGGCGTCCTGGTGCACCTGGCCGCCCAGGTGCACCCCGGCGTCGACGTGCTGTTCCTCGAGACCGGCTACCACTTCGCGGAGACCATCGGCACCCGCGACGCGGTCGAGGCGGTGTACGGGGTGAACGTCATCAACGTCCAGGCCGAGGCCAGCGTCGCCGAGCAGGACGCGGCCGAGGGCAAGGACCTGTTCGCCCGCGACCCCGGCCGCTGCTGCGCACTGCGCAAGGTCGCGCCGCTGAAGAAGTCGCTCGCCGGATACAAGGCCTGGGTGACCGGCATCCGCCGGGTCGAGTCCCCCACCCGCGCCAACGCCCCGCTGATCTCGTTCGACGACGCGTTCGGGCTCGTGAAGATCAACCCGATCGCCGCGTGGTCCGACGACGACATGCAGGCCTACATCGACAAGCACTCGATCCTGGTGAATCCGCTTGTCGACGAAGGCTATCCATCAATCGGGTGCGCGCCGTGCACCGCCAAGCCAGCCCCCGGCTCCGATCCGCGCAGCGGACGGTGGGCCGGTAACGCCAAGACAGAATGCGGGTTGCACGCCTCATGACTGCTGAACTGACCGACATCCGACCGCAACTCGACGGCACCGACTTCGACACGCTCGCTGCCCTCGAGTCCGAGGCCATCCACATCTTCCGTGAGGTGGCAGGCGAGTTCGAGCGCCCGGTGATCCTGTTCTCCGGCGGCAAGGACTCCACGGTGCTGCTGCACCTGGCGATCAAGGCCTTCTGGCCCGCACCCCTGCCCTTCGCGCTGCTGCACGTGGACACCGGGCACAACCTGCAGGAGGTGCTGGACTTCCGCGACCACGTGGTCGAGAAGTACAACCTGCGCCTGCACGTGGCCAAGGTCGAGGACTACCTCGCCGACGGCCGGCTCACCGAGCGGCCCGACGGCATCCGCAACCCGCTGCAGACGGTGCCGCTGCTGGACGCCATCGCCGAGAACCGCTTCGACGCGGTGTTCGGCGGCGCCCGCCGCGACGAGGAGCGCGCCCGCGCCAAGGAGCGGATCTTCTCGCTGCGCAACGCGTTCGGCCAGTGGGACCCGAAGAAGCAGCGTCCCGAGCTGTGGAACCTGTACAACGGCAAGCACTCCCCCGGCGAGCAGGTCCGCGTGTTCCCGCTGAGCAACTTCACCGAGCTCGACATCTGGCGGTACATCGCCCGCGACAACGTGGAGCTGGCCAGCATCTACTACGCCCACCAGCGCGAGGTGTACCAGCGCGACGGCATGTGGATGACCTCCGGCGTCTGGGGCGGACCGCGGGAAGGCGAGGAGGTGCAGAACCTCTCGGTGCGCTACCGCACCGTCGGCGACGGCTCCACCACCGGCGCGGTGCTCTCCGAGGCGGCCGACAACGAGGCCATCCTCGCCGAGGTCGCGGCGTCCCGATTGACCGAGCGCGGTGCCACCCGTGGCGACGACCGAGTTTCCGAAGCGGCCATGGAAGACCGCAAGCGAGAGGGCTACTTCTGATGAGCGACCTGTTGAGGCTCGCCACCGCGGGCAGCGTCGACGACGGCAAGTCCACCCTGGTGGGCCGGCTGCTGTACGACACGAAATCCGTTCTCGCCGACCAGATCGACGCCGTCACCCGCGCGTCGGTCGACCGTGGGCTCGACACCCCGGACCTGTCGCTGCTGGTCGACGGCCTCCGCGCGGAGCGTGAGCAGGGCATCACCATCGACGTGGCGTACCGCTACTTCGCGACGCCCAACCGCACCTTCGTGCTCGCGGACACCCCGGGCCACGTGCAGTACACCCGAAACACCGTCTCCGGCGCGTCCACCGCGCAGCTGGTGATCCTGCTCGTCGACGCGCGCAAGGGCGTCATCTCGCAGACCCGCAAGCACGCCGCCGTGCTCGCGCTGCTCGGCGTGCCGAAGCTGGTGCTCGCGGTCAACAAGATCGACCTGGTCGAGAACCCGGCCCAGGTGTTCGCGGACATCTCCGAGGAGTTCAACGCGCTCACCACCTCGCTGGGGTGGGCGTCCGAGGACGTCGTGGAGATCCCGGTCTCCGCGCTGCACGGCGACAACGTGGCCGTCCGCTCCGAGAACACCCCGTACTACAACGGCCCCACCCTGATCGAGCACCTCGAGTCGATCCCGGTGGACGCCGAGCCGCACCGGGTGGGCCTGCGCTTCCCGGTCCAGTACGTGATCCGGCCTCGCACCGCCGACTTCCTCGACTACCGCGGCTACGCCGGTCAGGTCGCCGCGGGTTCGGTCCGCCCTGGCGACGAGGTGGTGATCCTGCCGTCCGGCACCCGCACCACCGTCGAGCGCGTCGACACCGCCGACGGTGAGCTCGACGTCGCGAACGCGGGGCGCAGCGTCACGCTGATCCTGGCCGACGACGTCGACGTCTCGCGCGGCGACACCATCGCCTCGATCGAGGACGCGCCCGAGCCGATCGGCGAGTTCGAAGCGACGGTCTGCTGGCTCGCCGAGAAGCCGCTGCGGCCCGGCGCCCGCCTGCTGCTCAAGCACGGCACCCGCACCACGCAGGCGATCGTCGGTGGCATCGTGGAGCGGTTCGACGAGCAGGACCTCACCACGGCACAGAGCCCGGACACCCTCGAGCTCAACGAGATCGGCAAGATCTCGGTGCGCGTCGCGGAGCCGATCGTGGCGGACGACTACACGGTCAACCGGCACACCGGCAGCTTCCTGCTGATCGACCCGGCGGGTGGCAACACCCTCGCGGCCGGCCTGGTCGGCGACGCGATCGCCGCCGTCGAGCTCGCCCGCGTCTAGCGTCGTGTTCGACATCCAGGTCGGGACGCACGCGTCCCCGATGCCCGTGCCGGCACCGCTGATCGCGGTGGCCCACGGCAGCCGCGACCCCCGCTCCGCGCGGGCGGTCGCGGCCGCGGTGGACGGCATCCGGGCCTCGCGCCCCGACCTGGACGTCCGCCTCTGCTTCCTTGACCTGTCCGCCCCGTCGGTGGACCAGGCCATCGATGCGGTTGCCGCCGAGGGACATTCGTCCGCCGTCGTGGTGCCGCTGCTGCTGGGCAGCGCCTTCCACGCGCGGGTGGACCTGCCCGCGCTGCTCGCGGCAGGCCGCCGCAGGCACCCCGGGCTCAACCTGATCCAGGCCGAGGTGCTCGGGGACGACCACCGGTTGGTCTCCGCCGTGCGCGACCGCATCACCCAGACGGGAACCGATCTCGGCGATCCCGAGGTCGGAGTCGTGCTGGCCGCGGTCGGTTCGTCCTCGGAGACCGCCAACGAACTCACCACGCGGATCGGCCCGCGGCTGCGGGCCGGCACCGGCTGGGCAGGCGTCGAGGTCTGCTTTGCGACCACCGGACCCGGCGTGCCGCAGGCCGTCTCGGCGCTGCGGGCCCGCGGCGCGCGGTCCATCGTCGTCGCCCCGTGGTTCCTCGCGCCCGGCCTGCTCACCGACCGGATCGGCCGGTCCGCCGAGGACTGCGCCCCGGAATCGCTGCAGGCCGACGTGATCGGCGCCCACCCCCTGCTGGCGGAGGTCGCGCTCGACCGGTACGCCGCGGGCGTCGAGCGGCTCACCGCCGGCCGGGTCGAACTCTCCGCCTAGCCCGACCGCTCGACCTCGTCGAGCCTGCGCCACAGGTGCTCCCGTTCGGCGTCGGTGCCGACGGTCTCCAGCGCCGCCCGGTAGGCCGCCGCGGCCTCCGGGAACCGGCCGAGCCGCTGCAGCAGGTCCGCGCGGGCGACCGCGTACGGGTGATAGCCCCGCAGCCGCGGCTCCCCCGACAACCCGTCGAGCAGGGTCAGCCCCGCCTCCGGTCCGTCCCGCATCGCCACCGCCACCGCCCGGTTCAGCGCCACCACCGGCGACGGCGCCAGCGCGAGCAACAAGTCGTAGAGCGCCACCACCTGTGGCCAGTCCGTCGAGGCGACGTCCGCGGCCTCGTCGTGCAGGGCCGCGATGGCCGCCTGCACCCCGTACACGCCCGGCGGGCCACCGGTCAGCGCGACGACCACCAGCGCGCCGCCTTCCTCGATGGCCGCGCGATCCCAGTGGCTACGGTCCTGGTCGTCGAGCAGCACCAGCTCGCCGCCCGGCCCGGTCCGCGCGTCGCGGCGGGCATGGATCAGCAGCATCAGCGCCAGCAACCCGGCGACCTCGCGTTCGGCGGGGAGCAGCCGCCGCAGGATCCGGGCGAGCCGGATCGCCTCCTCCGCGAGGTCGAGGCGCTGCAGGTCGGGACCCGAGCTGGCCGCGTAGCCCTCGGTGAAGATCGAGTAGATCACCCCGAGCACCCCGGGCAGGCGGTCCGGCAATTCGTCGGCACCCGGCACCCGGAACGGGATCCTTGCCTGCCGGATCTTCTTCTTGGCCCGCACGATTCGCTGCGCCATCGTCGCGGCCGGGACCAGGAACGCCCTGGCCACCTCCGGCGTCGTCAGTCCGGCCAGGCAGCGCAGGGTCAGCGCCGCCCTGTCCTCGTCCGCGAGCGCCGGATGGGTGCAGGTGAAGAACAGCTGCAGCCGGTCGTCGGGCAGGTCGGCGAGCGCGTCGGCGGGCGGGGCCGGGTCCGCCCGGTCGGACTCGACCTGCAGGACGGCGAGCCGGGCCGCGTAGGCCTGGTCCCGCCGCAGCCGGTCGACCGCCCGCCGCCGCGCCGTCGTCATCAGCCAGGCGCCGGGCCGGGCAGGAACGCCGTCCACCGGCCAGTGCACCAGCGCGGCCTCGATGGCCTCCGAGGTGACCTCCTCGGCCAGGTCGAGGTCGCCGAACCGGCGGACGAGCGAGGCCAGCAGCCGGCCGCGTTCCTCCCGGAACACGGCCTCCACGGACGACTCGGCCGCGGCCCGCTCGTCCATCGCGGTCACTCGCCGAAGTCGGCGATCGGCCGCACCACGACCGATCCGCCGCCGCGGGCGCCGGGGCAGCGGGCCGCCCAGTCGAGTGCGACGTCGAGGTTCGGCACGTCGATCACGTAGAAGCCGCCGAGGACCTCGCGGCTCTCCGCGAACGGTCCGTCGGTGACCGTGCGCTGCCCGTCGGGTCCGACCCGGACCGCCGTCGCGGTGGTCAGGTCCGCCAGCGATTCCCCGGACACGAAGATGCCCGCCTCGCTGACCTGCTTGTCGTAGACCATCCAGTCCTCGGGGGTGCACCCGTTTGTGACGGGATCGGTGGAGGCCGCGTTGATCAGCATCATGTACTTCATGGCTCGACTCCTGTCGTTTCATCGTGCGGCGAGGTGCCGTACTCAATGACGACGAACGGAACCCGGTCGAATCGACACGTGCAGGAAAATAGTAGGCGGCTGCGCCGCCTGTGCGCGGTTGACGAGTGTCTGGACTCGTCAACCGCGCACGGGCCGCGGAGCGGCCTAGGCCGGGATGTTCGGGATCAGGGTGGCGCGGGCGTAGACGGTCTCGCCCTCCTTGAGCTGCAGCGCCTCGCTGTCGCCGCGGGTCACCTGGGCCGCGAACAGGTCGCCGGTGGCGGCGTTGCGCAGCTCCACCCGCACCTCGAAGCCGAGGTGCACCACCCGCTCGACCGTCGCCCGGGTGACACCCGCGGACTCCGCGGTGCCTGCCTTCTGCGCGACCGCCATGCTGGGGTCGCGCCCGACGCGGATGTCGTGCGGGCGGACCAGCTGGCCGTTCAGCTTGGCCACCGGGCCGAGGAACGACATCACGAAGTCGTTCGCGGGCGTGTCGTACAGGTCCCGAGGGGTGCCGACCTGCTCGATCCGCCCCTTGTTCAGCACCGCGATCCGGTCGGCGACGTCGAGCGCCTCCTCCTGGTCGTGGGTGACCAGCACGGTGGTCACGTGCACCTCGTCGTGCAGCCGCCGCAGCCAGGTCCGCAGGTCCTCGCGGACCTTGGCGTCGAGCGCACCGAACGGCTCGTCGAGCAGCAGCACCTGCGGGTCGACGGCGAGCGCGCGGGCCAGCGCCATGCGCTGCCGCTGGCCGCCGGAGAGCTGGGCCGGGTAGCGGTGCTGGAAACCGTCGAGACCGACGATCTCGAGCAGCTCGTTGACCTTCTTGTCGATCTCGGGCTTCGGACGCTTGCGGATCTTCAGCCCGAACGCGACGTTGTCGCGAACGGTCATGTGCTTGAACGCCGCGTAGTGCTGGAACACGAAGCCGATGTCGCGCTTCTGCGGCGGCACACCGGTGACGTCCTTGCCCCCGATGGTGATGGTCCCCGAGTCCGGGTTCTCCAGCCCGGCGATCGACCGCAGCAGGGTCGACTTGCCGGACCCGGACGGACCGAGCAGCGCGGTCAGGGAGCCGGCCGGGATGTCCAGCGACAGGTTGTCGAGGGCGGCGAAGTCGCCGAAGTTCTTGTTGGCGCCGATCACGGAAATCATGTGTTGCTCCTCTTGCGGTCGAGCAGCGTCATCAGCAGCAGGGTCACCAGCGCGATCCCCATCAGCAGCGTCGCCGCGCAGTAGGCCCCGAAGGTGTTGTGATCGTCGATGTAGCGCGAGTGCACGAGCAGGGTCAGGGTCTGGGAGACGCCGGGGAACCCCGAGGACACCATGATCACCGCGCCGAACTCGCCGAGCGAACGGGCAACGGTGAGCACCACGCCGTAGGTCAGGCCCCAGCGGATCGCGGGCAGGGTTATCCGCCAGAAGGTCTGCCACTTGGAGGCGCCGAGGGTCGCGGCGGCCTGCTCCTGCTCGTCGCCGATCTCGTGCAGCACCGGTTCGACCTCGCGGACCACGAACGGCAGCGTGACGAAGATGGTGGCCAGCACCATGCCTGGCAGGCCGAAGATCACCCGGAACCCTGCCTCGTCCAGGACGCCGAACCAGCCGTTGACGCCCCACAGCAGGATCAGCGAGACGCCGACGACGATCGGCGAGACCGCGAACGGCAGGTCAACGACCGCCTGCATCAGGCCGCGGCCCGGGAACCGTCCCCGGACCAGCGCCAGGGCCGTGACGATGCCGAAGATCACGTTGATCGGCACGACGATGGCCACGATCAGCAGCGAGAGGTTCAGCGCCGAGATCGCCGCCGGGGTGGAGATCGCCTCGATGAAGGCGCCGATGCCCCGCTCGAAGGTGCGCCACAGGATGACGCCGATCGGCACCAGCAGCAGGAAGAACAGGTAGCCGAGCGCGACGACCCGCATCCCGAGCTTCGATCCGGTCGAGAGGTTCACTGGGCCTGCTCCTCACGTCGCTGGCTGCGGCTCGAGAGCACCCGCAACACCAACAGGGTGACGAAGGCGATCGCCAGCAGCGCCACCGACACCGCGGCGGCGTTGACCGGCCGGTCGATCTCGATCTGCTGCTGGATGTACTGCGAGGTCACCTGCGTCTCGCGCGGGATGTTGCCGCCGATCAGCACGACCGAGCCGTACTCGCCGATCGCCCTGGCGAACGCCAGGCCCGCGCCGCTGATGATCGCGGGCGACAGGATCGGCAGCACCACCTTCCGGAAGATGGTCCAGTTGCTCGCGCCGAGGGACGCGGCGGCCTGCTCCACCTCCCGGTCGGTCTCGATCAGCACCGGCTGCACCGACCGGACCACGAACGGCAGCGTGACGAACGCCAGCGCGACGACGAGGCCGGGCTGGGTCGCGTTGAGCTGCACACCGATCGGGCTGTTCGGGCCGTACAGCGCCAGCAGCACGATGCTCGCCACGATGGTCGGCAACGCGAACGGGAGATCGATGAGCGCGTTGACGAATCGCTTACCGGGGAACTCGTCGCGGACCAGCACCCAGGCGATCAGGGTGCCCATCACCACATTGATGAGGGCGACGACCGCCGAGACCGTGACGGTCACGCGCAGCGAGGCCAGCGCGACCGGGCTGGTCACGGCCTCCCAGAACCCGCTGAGGCCGTCCTCGAACGAGGTCACCGTCAGCGCCGCGAGCGGGAGCAGCACGATGACGCTGAGCCAGAGCATCGCGACGCCGATGCCAAGCGGGCCAACGGTGCCGGTCACGGCGGTCCACTTGCGCTTCTTCGGGCGGGTGGGCCGAGCGGGGGGACCGGTCTCGGTCGACTGCTGTCCTACGGACTCGGACACCAGTCCCCCCGTCGTTGTTTCTGTAGTGCTGGTCACGGTCAGATTACTTGGTGGCGTTGTCGTAGATCGTGGCGATGGAGCCGGTTTCCTTCTTGAACAGGCTCTCGTCGACGGCCTTCCAGCCGCCGAGGTCCGCGATCGTCCACAGCTTCGCGGACGCAGGGAAGTCGGCCGCGAACTCGGCGGCGACACCGGGATCGACCGGACGGAATCCGGCCTCGGCCCACAGCTTCTGGCCCTCGGTGGTGAAGAGGAAGTCCTTGAACGCGTTGGCCTTCTCGAGGTTCTGGCTGCTCTTGATCACGGCGACCGGGTTCTCGATCTTGAATGTGACCGGCGGGGTGACGTGCTCGACCGGGTCCCCGTTGCGCTCGGCGAACAGGGCCTCGTTCTCGTAGCTCAGCAACACGTCGCCGGTGCCCTGCAGGAAGGTCTCGGTGGCCTCGCGACCGGACTTCGGCTGAACCTTCACGTGATCGGTGACGAGCGTGTTCAGGTAGTCGAGTCCGGCCTGCGGGTTCTTGCCGCCGTCGCTCTTGGCGGCGTACGGCGCCAAGAGGTTCCACTTCGCCGAGCCCGAGCTGAACGGGTTGGGCGTGACCACCTCGAGGCCGGGCTGGAGCAGGTCGTCCCAGTCCTTGATGCCCTTCGGGTTGCCCTCGCGGACCACCACCGTCACGACCGAGCCGAACGGGATCCCGTTGTAGGCGTCCTTGTTCCAGTCCTCGCTCACCAGGCCCGCGTCGACGAGGCGGGTGATGTCGGGCTCGACGGAGAAGTTGACGAAGTCGGCCTGGGCGCCGTCCTTGACCTTGCGGGACTGGTCACCGGAGGCGCCGTAGGACTGCTGGAACTCGACGTTCTTGCCGGCCTCGGTCTCGTTGAAGGCGGGGATCAGCTTGTCGTAGCCGGGCTTGGGGACCGCGTAGGCGAACAGGCTGACGGTGCCCCCGCTGCCGTCGCTCGATCCACCCTCGGCGCCGACGGTGTCGCTCGAGCCGCCGCTGCACGCGGTCAGTGCGATCGAGCCGGCGGTGACGGCGGCGGCCAGCAGGAGGCCGGAACGGGTGATGCGAGAGCGCGCGCTCATGTGAATTGCCTTTCACAGGTGTGCCACGAGGGCAAGGAGGTGGTGTCCGGTCCTCAGACCGCAGCGCGGGACCACTACCGGCAACGGCGTGGTCTCACGGTGACACAGAATTGGGGTTGTCGCCCGCTACGTGGGGCGGTCCGGCCGCGGCTCAGGTGGCTCGTGCGGCTACGGGAATCGACAACAGTCGATATCGGCGACCGCAAGCATGCCGACAGCGATCAACGCCAGTTCATGGCGGACCTGGTGCACGGCGGTTGCAGACACGCGCACGAATGTAGCAGAGCTACCGGCCCCGATCGAACTGGAGCCGGCACCGTTCCACTACCTGGTCAGCAGCCAGCCGATCAGGACCAGGAGCATCAGCGCGATGAGGGCGAGGGTGACACGCGAACGGGGCATCAGCGGGCACCGTCCTCGGTGGCGGAGGCGGGGGCCGAGTCCCGGCCGAGCAGCACGAAGATCCTGGCGAGCAGCAGGTCGGCGCCGCTGGCGATCCCGATCGCGAGCGGCATCATCACCGCCATCACGAGGATCAGCTGCGGGATGAAGGGCAGCCCGATCACCCAGAGCTCGAGTCCGTCCCACCAGCTGGCAATCTGTGTCACCCGGTCAGCCTATCGCCCCCACTCCGGTGGACGCCCACGCCCGTCGGGCAGATGATGATGAGATGGCCCAACTCGATGATCAGATGGCCCCACTCGATGACACCGAGGCGCTCACAAACGGCGAGGTGGTGCCCGCGAACCTGCCTGCGCGCATCGACCTGGAGCACCATCGCCGCACCTTCCCGCCCATCGACGACTACGCATTCCTCTCCGACTGCGAGACCACCTGCCTGATCGCCCGCAACGGCTCGGTCGAGTGGATGTGCGTGCCCCGCCCCGATTCGCCGAGCGTCTTCGGTGCGGTCCTCGATCGGAGCGCGGGCCACTTCCGGATCGGCCCCTACGGGCAGAACGTGCCCGCGGCCAGGCGCTACCTGCCGGGCGGGCTGATCGTCGAGACCACGTGGCAGACCGAGACCGGCTGGCTCATCGTGCGCGATGCCCTGGTGATGGGCCCGTGGCACAACACCCAGGAGCGCTCGAAGACCCATCGGCGCACCCCGACCGACTGGGATGCCGAGGGCATCCTGTTGCGGACCATCAAGTGCGTCAGCGGGACCATCGAGCTGGAGATGAGCTGCGAGCCCGCCTTCGACTACCACCGCGCCGCCGCGAAGTGGGAGTACACGGGCAAGGTCTACGAGGAGGCCACCGCCACCTGCGACGGCAGCCTCCTCGGCGCGCACCCCACCCTGCGGCTGACCACCAACTTCAAACTCGGACTCGAGGGCCGTGAGGCGCGGATCCGGACCCGGATGCGGGAGGGCGACAACGGCTTCGTCGCCCTGTCCTGGGCGGACGTGCCCGCGCCCGGCACCTTCGAGGAGGCCGCGGACAAGATGTGGCAGACCGCGGAGTGCTGGCGCCAGTGGATCACCATCGGCCGCTTCCCCGACCACCCGTGGCGCGGCTACCTGCAGCGCAGCGCGCTCGCCCTCAAGGGCCTGACCTACAGCCCGACCGGTGCGCTGCTCGCCGCCTGCACCACCTCCCTGCCGGAAACCCCTGGCGGCGAGCGCAACTGGGACTACCGCTATGCGTGGGTGCGCGACTCCACCTTCGCACTGTGGGGCCTGTACACCCTCGGCCTCGACCGGGAGGCCAACGACTTCTTCTCGTTCATCTACGACGTGTCCCGGTCCGAGGACGGTCACCCGAACCCGCTGCAGGTGATGTACGGGATCGGCGGCGAGAAGACCCTCGAGGAGGAGGAGCTCGGCCACCTGTCCGGATACGACGGGGCCCGCCCGGTGCGCATCGGCAACGGCGCATACAACCAGAACCAGCACGACATCTGGGGCACCATGCTCGACTCGGTGTACCTGCACGTGCGCTCGCGCGACCGGGTCCCCGAATCGCTGTGGCCGCTGCTCAAACGGCAGGTCGAGGAGGCGATCGAGCATTGGCGTCAGCCCGACCGCGGGATCTGGGAGGTGCGCGGCGAACCGCAGCACTTCACCTCCTCGAAGGTGATGTGCTGGGTGGCCCTCGACCGCGGCAGCAAGCTGGCGATCCTGCACGGCGAGAAGGCGTATGCCGAGCAGTGGGCGCGGATCGCCGACGAGATCAAGGACGACATCCTCGAACACGGGGTGGACGACCGGGGCGTCTTCACACAGCGCTACGGCGACGATTCGCTCGACGCCTCGCTGCTGCTGGTGCCGTTGCTGCGCTTCCTGCCCTCGCACGACCACCGGGTGCGCGCCACCGTGCTTGCCATCGCCGACGAGTTGACCGACGACGGTCTGGTGCTGCGGTACCGGGTGGAGACCACCGACGACGGCCTGTCCGGCGAGGAGGGCACGTTCACCATCTGCTCGTTCTGGCTGGTGTCGGCGCTGGTCGAGATCGGCGAACTGTCACGCGCCAAGCGCCTGTGCGAGCGGCTGCTCGGGTTCGCCAGCCCTCTCAAGCTGTATGCCGAGGAGATCGATCCGCGGACCGGCAGGCACCTGGGGAACTTCCCCCAGGCCTTCACCCACCTGGCGCTGATCAACGCGGTGGTGCACGTGATCAGGGCCGAGGAGGCCGGCGACACCGGTACCTTCCAGCCCGCGCACGGCCCGACCTGAGAACGCCGCGGGTCGGCCCGCCAGGGCTTCGTCAGGCAAACCGGCGTAGCAGCCGCTCCGCATCGTCCGCGATCCACCGAACGACCTCGCCCGCCGGACGGGCCGAGTGCACCAGGCCGACGGCCTCACCGGCGTACACGACGCCGAGGTCGGGGTCGTTCGGGTCGTAGGCCTCCGCGAGGGTCTCCTCGGACCCGTCGGCGCCGTGCCAGGCCTCGGTGAACTCGTTCGCGATCGCCCGGCCGCCCCAGCGGCTCGGCCACGGCTGACTACGGGCCTGATCGAAGACGGAGGTGTACACGGTGTCGGCGCTGCCGGCCTCGACCACCCGCTCGCGGGCATAGCCGGGTCCGATGGTCTCCGGGCTGGCCAGCAGGGCGGTGCCGATCAGCGCGCCCTCCGCGCCCGCGGCGATGACCGCCGCCAGCCCGCGCCCCGTGCCGATGCCACCGGCCGCGACCACCGGCAGGTCCGTCGCGTCGAGCAGTTCCTGCAGCAGCGGCAGGGTGCCGATCTGGCCGGTGTGCCCGCCCGCCTCGCCGCCCTGGGCGATCACCAGGTCCACCCCGGCAGCCTCGGCGACCCGCAGGTCCTCGAGCGTGTTCACCTGGGACACGACAGGGATACCCGCGGCGTGCACCCGCGGCACGTAGGCGGCCGGGTCGCCGAAGGACAGCGACACCAGCACCGGCTCCTCAGCCAGCGCCGCGTCGAGCAGGGTGTCGTCGTCGTCGAGTGCCCACGTCATCAGCCCGACGCCGAACCGCCCGCCGATGCGGCGGGCCACCGCCGCCTCCTCGGCCACCCACTGCGGGGTCGCGTACCGCGCCGCGCCGAGCAGCCCGAGGCCCCCCGCCTTGGACACCTCGCCGGTCAGTTCGCCGCCTGCCCTGCCGCCCATCGGCGCGCCGAGGATCGGCACCTCGATCCGCAGTTCCCTGGTCAGCCAGGTCTCGAGCATGCCGATTCCTCTCCTGTCGCGGCTACGCCGCCTGTGCGCGCGGCGCCTACTTCTTCGGCTTGTCCGCCACCGACTCGTTGGACAGCGCCGCCACGAAGGCCTCCTGCGGGACCTCGACACGACCGATGGTCTTCATCCGCTTCTTGCCCTCCTTCTGCTTCTCGAGCAGCTTGCGCTTACGGCTGATGTCGCCGCCGTAGCACTTGGCGAGCACGTCCTTGCGGATCGCGCGAATGTTCTCGCGCGCAATGATCTTCGCGCCGATCGCGGCCTGGATCGGCACCTCGAATTGCTGGCGCGGGATCAGCTCGCGCAGCTTGGTGGTCATCTTGTTGCCGTAGGCGAACGCGGCGTCCTTGTGCACGATCGCGCTGAACGCGTCGACCGCCTCGCCCTGCAGCAGGATGTCCACCTTCACCAGGGCGGCCTGCTGCTCGCCGGACTCCTCGTAGTCGAGGCTGGCGTAGCCCTTGGTGCGCGACTTCAGCGAGTCGAAGAAGTCGAACATGATCTCGCCCATCGGCAGCGTGTAGCGCAGCTCGACCCGGGTCTCGGAGAGGTAGTCCATGCCGCCGAGCTCGCCGCGACGGCTCTGGCACAGCTCCATGATCGGGCCGGTGTACTCGCTCGGCGCGATGACGGTGCACTTGGCCATCGGCTCGTACACCTCGCGCACCCGGCCCTCCGGCCAGTACGACGGGTTGGTGACCTCGTGCTCGGAGCCGTCCTCCATCACCACGCGGTAGACCACGTTGGGCGCCGTCGAGATGAGGTCGAGGCCGAACTCGCGCTCGAGCCGGTCCCGGGTGATCTCCATGTGCAGCAGCCCGAGGAACCCGCAGCGGAAACCGAACCCAAGGGCCACAGAGGTTTCCGGCTCGTACGCCAGCGCCGCGTCGTTGAGCCGCAGCTTGTCGAGCGCGTCGCGCAGCACCGGGTAGTCGGAGCCGTCCATCGGGTACAGGCCGGAGTACACCATCGGCTTGGGATCGCGATAGCCGACGAGCGGCTCGGTGGCGCCGTTGCGCGCGGCGGTGACGGTGTCGCCGACACGGGACTGGCGGACGTCCTTGACGCCGGTGATCAGGTAGCCCACCTCGCCGACACCGAGGCCGATGCTCGGCTTGGGCTCGGGCGAGATGATGCCGACCTCGAGCAGCTCGTGGGTGGTGCCGGTGGACATCATGGTGATCTTCTCGCGCGGGGTGATCCGCCCGTCCACCACGCGGACGTAGGTGACCACGCCGCGGTACGCGTCGTACACGGAGTCGAAGATCATCGCGCGCGCAGGGCCGTCCGCGTTCCCGACCGGAGCCGGGACCTTCTTGACGACCTCGTCGAGCAGTTCCTTGACGCCGACACCGGTCTTGCCCGAGACCCGCAGCACGTCGCCCGGCTCGCAGCCGGTGATGTGCGCGATCTCCTCGGCGTAGCGGTCGGGATCGGCCGCGGGCAGGTCGATCTTGTTGAGGACCGGGATGATGGTGAGGTCCTTCTCCATCGCCAGGTACAGGTTCGCCAGCGTCTGCGCCTCGATGCCCTGCGCGGCGTCCACCAGCAGCACGGCGCCCTCGCAGGCCTCCAGCGCGCGGGACACCTCGTAGGTGAAGTCGACGTGACCGGGCGTGTCGATCAGGTGCAGGACGATCTCTTCCTTGGTGCCGTCCTCGTTCTCGACAACCCAGGGCAGCCGCACGTTCTGCGCCTTGATGGTGATGCCGCGCTCGCGCTCGATGTCCATCCGGTCCAGGTACTGGGCGCGCATCTGCCGCGGATCGACCACTCCGGTGAGCTGCAGCATCCGGTCCGCGAGAGTCGACTTGCCGTGGTCGATGTGCGCGATGATGCAGAAGTTCCGGATCCGCGTGGGATCCGTGAACGTGGTCTCCGCAAAGTTGCTGGTCAAGCCCTTTTCCTCATCTCACTCACTCACTGAAGCTGCACCGGCCGGTGTGTCCGTCCCGCACTGGTCCCGCACCAGAACCATATCCATTGCGTCCCGCGCGCGATCGTCGTCGCCGGACCACAGGTGTGCGTAGACGTCTAGTGTGACAGCTGCCGATGCCCGGCCGAGATAGTGAGCCACCATCTTCGCCGATGCACCTGCCAAGAGCATTCCTTCGGGCCTGCGAATGCGAGATGATCGTGGTCAGAGTTCCTCGCCGTTGAGTGGTGCACTCAGCTATCCGATGCGTGCGGTCTGAGGGAGTGTGGTGGCGCATGGTCCATGAACAGGTCAGGTGCGCAGCGGTCACGAGTCCCCGATGGTGGGCGCAGCTTGTCGTGCTGATCGTCGCCACCTCGTGGCTGGCCGGGGGGTCGCCCGCCGCGGCGAGCCCCGATCGCTCGGCGCTCCAGAGCGGGACAGGCTCGTATCTCGATCACATCGACAGGACCGGCGGCCGGCAGTGGAACGTGTACGTCCACTCCGCGGCGATGGACAGGACGATCCAGTTGGAGGTGATCCGCCCGGCCGACACCTCCTCACCGCGACCGACGCTGTACCTGCTCAACGGCGCGGGCGGGGGTGAGGACGCGGCAACCTGGCAGGCGCAGTCCGACGCGGTCGCCTTCTTCGCGGACAAGAACGTCAACGTGGTCACTCCGGTCGGGGGGAAGTTCAGCTACTACACCGACTGGCAGCGGCCAGACCCGGCGCTCGGGGTGAACAAGTGGACCACCTTCCTCACCAGGGAACTCCCGCCGATCGTCGATGCGACGCTGGGCGCGAACGGGCGCAACGCAATTGCCGGGCTGTCCACGTCGGGCAGCGCGGTGTTGACGCTCGCGGAGATGGCGCCGTCCCTGTATCGGGGCGCTGCCGCATTCAGCGGCTGTGCGCACACGAGCGCTCCTCCGGGCCGCGCGTATGTGGAGCTGGTAGTTGGGGCCGGGGGTGGCGCCACGACGAACATGTGGGGTCCCTACACGGACCCCGATTGGGTGGCCAACGACGCGTATCTGCAGGCCGAGAGGCTGCGCGGGATCGCGTTGTACATCTCCAACCGGACCGGGTTACCGGGTCCACACGACACCCTCGACAATCCCCGGATCGGCGGCAACCCCATCGCATTGGGCGCCCAGGTTGCGGTGGGTGGCGTCATCGAAGCGGCCACCGATCAGTGCACCCGCCAGCTGGCCGACCGGCTCGCAGCGCTCGGGATCCCCGCCACCGTCGAACTCGGCGCACCGGGCAGTCACTCGTGGGGCTACTGGCAGGACGACCTGCATGCGTCCTGGCAGCTGTTGTCGGCCGCTCTCGGCGCATGACAACGCGCACAAGCATATTCAGCGCCCCTGCCGCGCAGTTGTGAAGCCGCGCAGTTGTGAAGTTGGATCCTCGGTTGGCATATCACCCCATGACGATGAGGTCGCCGACGATGTGTCGGTCAGTCTTCGAGTTCGTCGATGTCGTATTTGATGGCTGCGTCGCTGATCAGCAAGCCGAGCCCGAGCGCCGCGCTGCCGAGGGCGAGTCCGATGGTGAGGGCTAAGCCCACACCCAGACCCAGCGCGAGGGCGGTGCTGCCCAGACCCAAAAAGAGGCCGAGCATGATCTCTCCCAATCCTTGGATTGTTCCCGACATCGCCGGGAAATCCTGACGAGTCCATTCTCGTCCGGCAGCACCCGCTACAGAAGGACCCAGAGGTATCGAAATCGGATGGTGCAGCCCGTTGCGTGGATCCGATGCGGCCGATCGATGCCGATCCGCGCCGCGCAGATAGGTTGGACGCATGGCACGAAGCTGGACGCAGATCGGCAAGCAACTCGGGAGCATCGCGCTGCGCGAGGGCCCCCGCCTGTTCAAGGAGCTGCAACGCTCGGGAGTGTTGCCCGGCAAGGCCCGTGTCGAGCAGGCCCCGACGCCGAAGCCGCCCCTCAAGCCCGGACGACCGGTGTCCTCCACCGCGGTGCCGACCGCGCACCGCGCCCGCCGGGTCGAGTACTCCCCCGACCTCGACGGCCGGGCCGACCCGGGCGAGGTCGTGTGGACCTGGGTGACCTACGAGGAGGACGCACACCAGGGCAAGGACCGGCCGGTCCTGGTCGTCGGGCGCGACGGCGAGACCCTGCTCGGCCTGATGCTGTCCTCGAACGCCGATCGGGACGGCGACCGGAACTGGATGGGAGTCGGCGCCGGCTCCTGGGACAGCGCCGGCCGCCCGAGCTGGGTGCGCCTCGACCGGGTGCTCGACGTCCCCGAGGCCGGCATCCGCCGCGAGGGCGCCATCCTCGATCAGCGCCGGTTCGAGCAGGTCGCGACCCGCCTGCGGGCCGACTTCAGCTGGAGCTGAGGCACTTCCGGCCCGCCACCCTGATCAGTTGCCGGCGAACTCCACGTCGAGCCGCAGCCGGTGGGTGCCGTCCGCGTCGACGAGGAGCTCGCCGGTCCCGGTGATCCCCGCCAGGTCGCCGGTCCCGCTGGTGGGGACCACGACGAGCTGGTGGTGGCTGCGGTCGGCGCCGTCCGTGGTGGCCATGTGCGCGAAGTTGAAGGTGCCGCGGCGGTCGCCGATCGACCCCTCGAACGATTCCATCGCGAGGTAGGTGCCCACGCCGGTCTCCTGGGAGAACGCGGAGGTGAACTGGGTCCGCGAGGTGCCTTCGATGTCGCCGGTGAAGGTCTTGGTCATGTACGTGTACCCGACGTCGAGTCCGGTCTGGATCGGGGAGGTGTACTCGGTCGGTTCGAACGAGGTCACGGAGAAGGTGCTGTCTGCCTGCATGACATGCAGCGTAGGACGGTCCACCGACACCGCGCTTGAACAAACGCGACGCCGCGACACGGACGAAGGACCCCCGACGCTATCCGCGTCGGGGGTCCTTCGGATCGTGGGTTCGGGTCCCGCTAGATGTTGATCCGGTCGTATCGACCGAACACCCCGCGGTAGGCCAGCGCGCCGAGCGCGCCGCCGATCAGCGGGAACACGATGAACGCCCACAGCTGGCCGAGCGCGCCATCCTGGTAGGGCGCCACCGCGATGCTGCGGGCCGGGTTCACCGAGGTGTTGTCGATCGGGATCGACACCAGGTGGATCACCGCGAGGGTGAAGCCGATCGAGATGCCCGCCAGCGGCACGTCCGAGATCTGGTCGGTCGAGGCCATGACCACGAACACCAGCAGCGCGGTGAGGAGCACCTCGATCACGATCATCGCGGCGAGGCCGTACCCGTTCTCCAGCACCCCGATGCCCAGCGGACCCTTGATCGCCGACGGGCTGTGCGCACCCCACCCGTTCGCACCGAGCCCCGACGCGGCGCGGTTGTAGGAGGGCAGCGACTTGGCCACCGAGTAGAGGACGACGCCGGCGAGCACGCCGCCGAGAACCTGGGCGGCCACGTACAGGCCCGCCTTGGCCACGGATATGCGGCCGAGCAGGAAGTGCCCGAAGGTGACGGCCGGGTTCACGTGGCAGCCCGAGATGGGTCCGATCGAATACACGAGGAAGAGCAGGGTGAGGCCGAACGCCAGGGCGACGCCGAGGTTGCCGACCTTGTCGCCCGCGATCACCGCGGTGCCCACCGATGTGAACACCAAGACGAACGTGCCGATGCCCTCGGCGACGTACTTCTTGACGTCCGAGATCGGTTCCTTCTCAGATATTTCCTGTGCAGTCGGAGACATGTTCCACCTTCAGTGAAATAGGGTCATATGCAAGGACAAGATCATTTCGGGACGCTACGCGAGGCGGGTGATCTCCACAACAACATCGAGGTCTGTCGAGCCGCCGCCGGAGTAGATCCCCTTGAGCGGTGGGACATCGGCGTAATCCCTGCCCACGGCCACCGATACGTGCTGCTCGTTGACCTCGACGGCATTGGTCGGGTCATGCCCCCACCACTCCCCCGTCCAGGCCTCCACCCAGGCGTGGCTCTCGCCCTCCACGGTGTCCCCCAGTGCGGCGGAACGTTTCGGATGCAGGTAGCCGGACACGTAGCGACTGGGGATGCCCATGCTCCGCAGCAACAGCAGCGTCAGGTGCGCGTAGTCCTGGCACACCCCGGCCCGCTCGTCCCAGGCCTGCAACGCCGACGTGTGCACCCCCGTCGTGCCCGGCACGTAGGACATCTCCTCGTGCACCCAATTGGACGCCGCCACAACCGCTTCTGCGGGCCCGCACCCCTTGCGCAGGTCCCTGGCGACGGCAGCGAGCTTGCGACTTCCCGGCACATAGGCTGTGTCGCTGAGCAATTCACCGAACCTGTCGCGCAGATACGCACCCTCGAGCTGCGCCCACGTCACGGTCTCCGTGGGTGCGGCGAAGGGATCGGTCTCCACCACCGACGATCCCGAGACCTCCAGCGTGGTGTGCGGGGCGTGCAGGTCGAACGCGGTGACCGCGGTACCCCAGTAGTCGGTGTACCGGTACCACCTGGT
Source organism: Rhodococcus sp. PvR099 (assembly GCF_017833315.1). Lineage (NCBI taxonomy): Bacteria > Bacillati > Actinomycetota > Actinomycetes > Mycobacteriales > Nocardiaceae > Rhodococcus > Rhodococcus sp. PvR099. Next base: position 1,746,709 of record NZ_JAFIBV010000001.1, read on the forward strand.
CGCCGGGGCCGTCTCGACACGGTTGAGGATCACGTTCTGCCGATGATCGCTCCTCGGGGTGAGCCGGGCCTCGTTGTAGGAGGAGGTCACCGGCGCGTTGTACGCGAATCCGGTGGTGTGCACCACCCGCAGCCGCCAGCTCATAGCTCCCCCTCCAGCGTCGAGTCGCCGCTCCTGGCCCCCGCGTCGGTCCACGCCACCCACGGCGCGGAGTGGAAGTACTGCAACGCGATGGCCTCCCCCAGCTCGCGGCACGTCTCCTGCAGCGACACCAGCCTGGCCTGCAGGTCCTCCATCAGCACCCCCGGCGGCAGGAACTCCAGCTCGCTCCTGGCCCTGCCGAGCAACCTCTGGGCCTCGGCGCGCGAGCCGACCCGGCTGTGCGGCCGGTGGTCGAGTTCGTCGAGGCACTGCTCGGCCTGCCGGAGGGCGTGGAACACGGACCGCGGGAAGAGCCGGTCCAGGAGGATGAACTCGACCACTCGACGCGCATCGAGGGCGCCGCGGTAGGTCCGCAGGTAGGTGTCCTGGGCTCCCGCCGACCGCAGCACCGTCACCCAGGCGGGCGAGCTGGTACGGTCCCCCGCCCGCGAGAGCAGCAGCCGCACGATCATGTCCACCCGTTCGACGGACCGGCCGAGGAGCAGGAACCGGTAGCCGTCGTCGCGACTGAGGGTGGAATCCGCCAGCCCGGCGAACATCGCGGCGCGGCCCTCGACGTACCTGAAGAACTCGTGCGGGCCGAGACGCCGAGCGGCCTCCTCGCGCGCGGCGAGGCCGTTGTAGGTGGTGTTCAGGCACTCCCACATCTCGCTCGACGTCACCTCCCGTGCGCCCCTTGCATTCTCGCGGGCATGCGCAAGGGAGTCGACGATCGATCCACCCTGGTCGCGGCTGAACGCGACCAGGTCGGTGACCGACCACACGTCGAGCGCACCCTCCGGCGGCGAGATCCCCAGCACCCGCAGCAGCAGCCGCGAGGACCGGTCGGCGTCGACCGTGGAGTCCTCGAACAACTGGTGCACGGCGACATCGAGGATGCGGGCGGTGTCGTCGGCGCGCTCGACATAGCGCCCGATCCAGTACAGCGACTCGGCATTACGCGCCAGCATCGTCCCCCACCCCACCCTGCTGCTGTTGTTGCTGCTGTTGCTGTCCTGTGGACAGCTCCGGCCCCTGCTCGGTCTGCCCGGCCCGCGACGGTTCACCCACCAGCTCGGCGCCCGCCAGCTCGCGCTCCGCGTCCGAGGTCCGGCTCGCGAGCACCCAGGTGTCCTTGCTGCCGCCGCCCTGGCTGGAATTGACCACCAGCGACCCCTCCGGCAACGCGACCCTGGTCAGACCCCCGGGCAGGACCCAGACGTCCTCGCCGTCGTTCACCGCGAACGGCCGCAGGTCCACGTGGCGCGGCGCCAGCACGTCGCCGACCTTCGTCGGGACGGTCGAGAGCTGGACCACCGGCTGCGCGATCCAACCGCGCGGGTCGTCGCGGATCTTGCGCTTGATCGCCCGGAGCTCCTTCGGCGAGGCATCCGGGCCGAAGACGATCCCGTACCCGCCCGAGCCCTCGACCGGCTTGATCACCAGCTCGTCGACCCGATCGAGGACCTGCGCGCACTCGTCCTCGAGCCAGCACCGGTAGGTGTCCACGTTGGCCAGCAGCGGCTTCTCCCCGAGGTAGTACTCGATGATCGCGGGAACATAGGTGTAGACGAGCTTGTCGTCGCCGACACCGTTGCCGACGGCGCTGGAGATGACGACGTTCCCGGCGCGCGCGGCGTTCAGGAGCCCGGCGACGCCGAGCACCGAATCCGGCCGGAACTGCATCGGGTCCAGGTACTCGTCGTCGAGCCGGCGGTAGATCACGTCCACCTGACGCTCGCCCTCGGTGCTGCGCATGTAGACGACGTTGTCGCGGCAGAACAGGTCGCGCCCCTCCACCAGCTCCACGCCCATCTGCCGGGCCAGCAGGGAATGCTCGAAGTACGCCGAGTTCGCGACGCCAGGGGTGAGCACAACCACGGTCGGATCGGCCTCGTTCAACGCCGCCGCGTTGCGCAGGGCCCGCAGCAGGTGCGTCGCATAGTCGCCGACCGCCCGCACCCGGTGAGAGGAGAACAGGTCGGGGAAGACCCGCGCCATGGTCCGCCTGTTCTCCATCACATAGGACACCCCCGACGGCGAGCGGAGGTTGTCCTCGAGCACCCGGAAGGTCCCGTTCGCGTCGCGCACGAGGTCGATACCCGCCACGTGGATGCGCACCCCGTTCGGCGGCACGATCCCGAATGCCTCGCGGTGAAAGTGCTCACACGAGGTGATCAGCGACTTCGGGACCACCTCATCGCGCAGGATCGCCTGTTCGCCGTAGACATCGGCGAGGAACATCTCGAGCGCCTGCACCCGCTGCTTGATCCCCCGCTCCAGCCGGGACCACTCGGCCGCCGCGATCACCCGCGGCACCAGGTCCAGCGGGAACGGGCGCTCCTGGCCCGACAGCGAGAAGGTGATGCCCTGATCGATGAAGGCCCGGCCGAGCGCGTCGGCGCGGGCGGCGAGGTGAGCGGCGTCCGAGGGTGTCAGCGCTGCATGGATCCCACGGTAGGGCGCGCGGATCTTGCCGTCCCGGTCGAACATCTCGTCGTAGGCGAGCGCGTATCGTCCGATGTCGGCGTACCCGTCGAAGATGCGAGGCGGCCGCGATCCGCCCCGCTGCACAGGACCCGCCTCGGCCGCCACCTGCGGCATCGTCGATGATCGGAGATTCATCGGCCAATGGTGCTACAGCTCGCGGCGACCGGCAGCGCGAGCCGACAACGTCATAGTTCGCACCCCGCGATGCGCGTCGGTTTGGGTTCCAGGACCGGTCCCTGGTAATCTCGACCGTCGGCGCCCAAGTGCGCCCAAAGCTTCTTAGACAAGAAACCGAGCGAAAACGACAGGATTCTACGCGTGGCCAACATCAAGTCCCAGGTGAAGCGGATCGCTACCAACGAGCGCCAGCGACTGCGCAACCAGTCGGTGAAGTCCTCGCTGCGTACCGCGATCCGTTCCTTCCGTGAGGCTGCGTCCTCGGGCGACAAGGCGAAGGCCGACGAGCTCCTCCTGGTCGCGAGCCGCAAGCTCGACAAGGCAGCCAGCAAGGGCGTCATCCACGCCAACCAGGCTGCCAACAAGAAGTCGGCCCTCGCGCTGGCCGCCAACAAGCTCTGACATAAACCGTCTCGCAGAACCGCCCGGTCCATGACCGGGCGGTTTTTCGCGTTCCCGAATCAGGGCTTGGGGTGCTCACGGCCGTAGCCGGTCATCACTGCGATCCGGCCGCCGGGCGAGAGCACCCGGATCATCTCGTCGACGACGGTCATCGGCTCGGGGACGAGGTAGAGCGCGGCGTAGCAGCAGACGGCGTCGAACGTCCCGTCGTCGAACGGCAACCACCTTCGCCCGCTCGCCGCCCGCCGACAATCTGTTGGCGCCCATCGCAGCGGTCCAGACCGGACGCCAGACCCGCTCGTACACGGCGGCGACCAGTCGGTTGTTCATCGCGTGCTGAGCCGCCGTGGGTCGCGGCGAGCCCGCATCCGGGAGCAGATCGAGGTAGCCCGCCGTCGTCGGGCGCGGGGTTCACCTGTACAGCTCGGCGACGCGCCGCACCGCGAACTCCACGGCATAGTCCGGGTCCGCGGCCGCGCCCTTGACGTCGGCATTGAGCTGGGCGACGACGCCAAGGGCCTCACCGATGGACTCGGAGCCCCAGCCGCGCGCCTGCCCCTGCGCCTTCTTGATCTTCCAGGGCGGCATGCCCAGCTCCGACGCCATCCGGAACGGGTCGCCGCGGCCGGCGGAGCCCACCCGGGCGACGGTGTGCACGGCATCGGCGAGGGCGTCGGCGAGCAGCACGTGCGGGACGCCCCGCAGCATCGCCCACCGCAGCGCCTCCATCGCGCCGGTTCGGTCGCCCGACACCGCCAGCTCGGCGACATCGAAGCCCGAGACCTCGGCCTTGCCCGTGTAGTACTTCTGCACGGCGGCCGCGTCGATGAGTCCGCCGGTATCGGCGGCGAGCTGCGAGCAGGCCGCGGCCAGCTCGCGCAGATCAGACCCGACCGCGTCGATCACCGCCTGGATCACCTCCGGCGAGACCCGGACGCCCGCCGTGCGGAACTCGCCGCGCACGAAGTCGGCGCGCTCGCCCTGCTTGCTGAGCCTGGCGCATTCATGGACGACGGCGCCGGACTTCTGCAACGCCCCCACCATCGCCTTGGCGCGGCCGCCACCGGAATGCAGGATGACCAGGACGAATCCCTCGGGAGGCGCAGCCGCGGCGTCGAGGACCAGCGCGACCGCATCCTTTCCCGCCTCGGCGGCGGCCTCGAGCACGATCACCCGATCCTCGGCGAACAACGAGGGGCTGAGCAGCTCGGCGAATTCGGCGACGCTCACGTCACCCGCCCGGAGCCTGGTCACGGGCAGCTCCTCGGCGTTCGCCGAGCTGGCCCTGACCTCGGCGACGATGCCGGCGACCGCGCGATCGATCAGGAGTTCCTCGTCGCCGAGGACCAGGTGGAGCGGCGCGGGGGCTGGGGATGCGGGACTCACCCGAAGATCGTCCCACGATGCGCCGACACCGCGCGGAGGGAGCCGTACCGACGCACGCCGGGTCATCAGGGTCGTCCGACGGAGATCGCCCCGCCGCCGGATCTGCCCACCGCGACGTCGCCACCCCGGTCGGTCCGGGCGACGGTGGCGCCCATCTCCTGCAGGGCACGCAAGATGCCGGGGTTGGGGTGGCCGAAGGTGTTGCCCTGCCCGACCGAGACCACGACCAGGCTGGCCCCGACCGCCCGCAGGAACTCCTCGGTGGTGGTCCGCGAGCCGTGGTGCGGCAGCTTGAGAATGTCCGCGGCCACCGGCACCCGATCCCGCAGCAGGTCCCGCTGCCCCTCCGCCTCGACGTCCCCGGTGAGCAGGATCCGTCCCGCGATGGTGTCCACCGACAGCACCAGAGATTGTTCGTTCGCCATCTCCGCTCCCGCGGCCGGGCTGCGGGGCACCGGCAGCGTCGGCCCGAGGACCCGGAACGTCAGTGCCCCCAGCCGCAGCTGCTGCCCCGCCCTCGCCTCCCTGATCGCCACGCCGGAGGCCGCGGCCTGCGTGCTCACCTGGCGAAAACCCCTCTCCGGCTGGTGCATCGGGCCGAGCACCACGGCACCGACCCGGCGCCCCCGCAACACCCCGGGCAGGCCGTCGATGTGGTCGGCGTGCAGATGCGTCAGCACCACCGCCGCGACCGTCCGCACGCCCAGCCTGTCGAGGCAGCCGTCCACGAGTCGCGGTTCCGGACCGGCGTCTATCACCACCGCGGCGCCGTCCCCCGCGGCCAGCACCACCGCGTCGCCCTGCCCGACGTCGCAGGCCACCAACACCCAGTCCCGCAACGGCCAGCCCGGCCACAGGACTCGGGCAGGCACCCACACCAGCGCCAGCCCCAGCACCGCGGCCGCGAGCACCCGCCGCAGCCACCGAGATCGGATCGCGAGCAGCAGACCCGCCGCGATCCCCGCCATCACCGCGGCGCCGGCGAGCCCGGCGGGAACCGCGACCGTGGCGCCGGGCGCACCCGCGGCCCACTCGGCGACCCGCAGCAACCACCACAGCGGCGGCCCGGTCGCCCGCACGATCAGGCCGCCGAGCGGGAGCCACACCGCCGCACCCGCGGCCCCGATCGCGCCGATCACGGTGACCGGCGCGATCACCGGGGCCACCGCGACGTTGGCGGCGACCGCCACCGTGCTGAGCGTCCCGGACATCGCTGCGACGATCGGCACCGTCGCGACGTACGCGGCGGTGGCCACCGCCACCGCCTCGGCCAGCGCCCGCGGCCAGCCCCGCGCCCGCAGCCACCGCGTCCACCCGGGCGCCAGCAGCACCAGCGCCGCGGTCGCCGCGACGGACAGGGCGAACCCGAAATCGACGGCCAGCGTGGGAAACAGGGCCAGCAGCACGATCACGGCCGCCCCGAGCGCGGGCATCGCCTGTTTGCGCCTGCCGGTCATCAGGGCGAGCAGCCCGATCGAGCCCATCACCGCGGCCCGGAGCACGCTCGGCGACGGCCGGGCCAGGATCACGAAGGCCGCCAACGCCGCCGCCGCCAGCACCGCCGACGTGCGCGGACCCAGAGCCAACGCCCGCATGAGCAGCAGGACGGCGCCGATCAGGATCGAGATGTTCGCCCCGGAGACCGCGGTCAGGTGGGACAGCCCGGCAGCGGTGAAGTCGTCCCGCACCGCGCCAGGCAGCCCGGAGGTGTCCCCCACCACCAGCCCCGGCAACAGCCCGGCCGCCTCGGACGGCAACGCCGATCGCGCGGCCGCGGCGAAGCGGTCCCGGACCGCGCCCGCCGCCCGCTGCGTCCGCGGCGCCGGTTCGACCCGAAGCGGCGCCCCCGTCACGCGGATCGTCGCCACCGTGAGGTCGCGGCGGATCGGGCGGCTCACCTTGCCCCGCAGGCTCACCCGCAGCCCGGGCAGCAGCTCCTGCCAGCCGTCGGCGGGCGCGAAGACCACCACGGAACCGCCGACGGCGTATCCGCCCGCCCCCGGACCCCGCGCGTCGATCGATCGAAGCGACGCCCGGACCATCACCGTGTCGCCTGCCGGGGAGCGAACGCGCCGCGGGTCGTCCACCGGCACGACGGTGAGGCTCACGTGCCCTCCCCGCGAGGCGACCGCGGTCAGCGGGTGCTCGGCAACCGCCCGCTCGCGGGCCGCGACGGCGACCGCGAAGCCGGCTCCGATCAGCAGCGCCGCGATCAGCACGCCCGCCAAGGCTCGGCGGGTGCCCGCGACCGCGACGACCACGGCGGTCGCCGCCGCGGCCAGCGCTCCGACCGCCGTCCACAGCGCGGCCCGCCATCCCAGCTCGATCCCGACCAGCGTTGCGCCCCAGCACATTCCCGCCGACGGCAGCAGCCGGAGGTCGAGCACTCGCCCGTCGGGGACCGGGGCACCTGACATCGTCATCTACACGGTCACCAGCGCGCGCAGCTTCTCCAGCCGGGCAGGCCCGATCCCGTCCACCTCGCCGAGCTGTTCGATGTCGGTGAACCGCCCGTTGGCCTGCCGCCACGCGGCGATGGCCGCCGCCGTGACCGGGCCCACCCCCGGCAGTCCGTCCAGCTCCGCCTCGGACGCCGTGTTGAGGTTCACCCGGCCTGGCGCCGCCGGGTCGGGCGGACGGGCCGGGCCCGCAGCGGCCGGGCCCGCCCCGATGGTGGCGCTGCCCACCGCGACGGGCGCCCCGTCGCGGGGCGCCAGCCCCACCAGGATCTGGTCCCCGTCGTTGAGCCGCTGCGCCAGGTTCAGCCCCAGCAGGTCGGCGCCTTCCCTGGCCCCGCCCGCCGCCGCCAGCGCGTCCGCGATCCGGGCCCCCGCAGGCAGGTGCACCAGGCCCGCGGTCCGTACCAGTCCGACGACGCTGATCACCAGCTCGGCGGGCGGTGACGCGGCCACCGGATCCGCGGGCGCCGGTGCGGGCGTTGGTGCGTCCCCTGGCTGACCAGGGGAGTCGGTGGACACGACGGTCACCGGTTGGACCGCCTGCGCCACGGGCCGGTCCCGCCAGGCGAACACCACCCCGATCACCGCCGCGACGAGCGCGACCGCCGCCAACGCCACCACTCCGCGGCGGCCGGGCGCCAGCCGCGAGCGCGCCGGGGCCGCCTGGTCGGTCAGCCACTCGGGAGCGCGCAGACCCGGATCGCCGTCACCGGGGTCCGGCCCGGATTCCGCCTGATCAACGCGGTCCCACGACGGGGCGGGCTTGTCGACCCGGCCCCCGGCAGCGATCGCCTCGAGTCGTTGCCTGATCCGGTCCCGGGTCTCGTCGGTGCTGCGCATGACAGCGACGCTAGGACCGCGATCCGCCCGGATCGGGCGAGCAGACCCCGAGTTCGAGCCTGCTGTGGATCAGTTCTCGGGCTGGGGATGAAACCAACCGCAGGGCTAAACTTCTCAATCAACGTGACAGTGCCAGGAGGTACCGAAGCCCAGGGGGCCGACCGACCGAGTGGAGGACTGACGTGAGCACGCATCGTGGCATCGTCTGGCGTGCAGGAATCGCGGTGGTCGCCGGCGCCGCGTTGGCGCTGTTGTCGGCTTGCGACGGCGACGGCGGCGTGCAGGGCGCTCAGTCCAGCAGCCCCACCCCGGGAACACCGATGGCGCGGTTGGAACAGGCGCCTGCGCTGCCAGGGGCGCAGCCCATCTCGCCGAGTGACCGGGTCTACACCGGGGACCAGACCTCGAACACGGTGACGGTGATCAACCCCGCGGCCGACGAGGTCCTGGGGACGATAGCGCTCGGGGCACAGCGGCTCGGCGACATCCTGGGTCCGCAATACCTGCGCAATGTCGACGTGCACGGTCTCGGATTCTCCCGGGACGGCCAATTCCTCGACGCGGTCAGCGTCACGTCCAACACCGTCACCGTGATCCGCACGGCCGACAACAGCATCGTGTCGCAGACCACCGTTGGCCGTTCCTCCCATGAGGGATTCTTCAGCCCGGACGGCCACACCGTCTGGGTCGCGGACCGGGCACTGTCCCAGCTCGACATCGTGGATGCGTTACAGGGCGGGGTCATCGGACAGATCAGCACGGAGTCGGGCCCGTCGAAGGTGTTGTTCAGCCCCGACGGGAGTCGTGCCTACGTCAACCACTCACGCGCGGCGACGATCGACGTCATCGACGTCGCCTCGCGTGAAGTCGTGCAGCAAATCGCAGGGCTCACCGACCCCTTCTCCTCCGACATGGCCCTCTCACCCGACGGCAAGGAGCTGTGGGCCGCGCACAAGAAGGCCGGCAAGGTCAGCGTCATCGACCTGACCACCGGCGCTGTCAGCGCGGTCCTCGATTCCGGGCCGAACACCAACCACCCGGGATTCGTGACCACACCTGAAGCGGAGCTCGTCTACCTCACCGTGGGTGGTACCGACGAAACCAAGATCTACCAGCGTCACCCTGATGGGCCACCCACCCAGGTCGGGTCCATTCCGTCCTCCGGTGTCGAACCGCACGGCATCTGGCCCAGCCCCGACAACACCCGTGTCTACGTCGTCAACGAGGGCTCTGACAGCGTCGACGTCATCGACACCGCCACCCGCGCGATCGCCACGACCCTGCGGACGGGACAGGAAGGTCAGGCGGTGGTGTACGTCGCCGGCGCGGTGCCCGATGGGCCGGGGACGGCCAACCTGACCCGGCAAGGCCTGAACCTTCCGGTCCAGAGCGTCACCTCGGCTCTGGTGGGTCCGGGCTCGAGCGCTCTCATCGTGCGGGCCGTCGACGGTGTGGACATGGTGCAGTTCTCTGGACGCGGGATGACCGCCGACACCCGCTACACCGTGTACGCCACACATGCAGGTCTGCAGAACCCACTGATGTCGTTCACCACCGACCAGAACGGAGACAAGCCGCAGGCGCTGGCCTTCGTCCAGTTCTTCGGCGTCTACGACATCAACTCGGTCATCGTCAGACCCAGTGACGGCTGAACGGGACCATGAGGGGCAACGCTGTGAGTCAGTTCTCGGGCTGGGGATGAGTGCTCTCGCCCTGGCCGGCGGGCTCCGCCGTCATGTTCTCGGCGTCCGCTCCGCCGGGGCAGACCAGCACACCGATGGCACCGGGGCCGACGTGCGTGCCGATCACCGCGCCGATCTCCGAGACCACCATCTCGCTGATCGACGGGATCCGTTCCCGAAGCGCCTCCGCGACCTCCTCGGCCCGCTCCGGCGCCTGCAGGTGGTGCACGGCCACCGCGGCGGGGCCGTGCCCCGCATAGTCGGCCGCGCTCTCGATGATCTTGGCGAGCGCCTTGGTCGCGGTGCGTGTCTTCTCCTTGAGCACCAGCTTGCCGTCCACCATGTGCAGCACCGGCTTCATGGCCAGCGCGGTGCCGAGCAACGCCGCGGCGGTGCCGATCCGGCCGCCCCTGCGCAGGTGATCGAGCCGGTCGACCATGATCAGCAGCCGGCCACGGTTCGCGACGTCCACGGCGCGTTCATAGACCGCCCGCAGGTCGCCCCCCGCCTTCGCCACCCGGGCTGCAGCCAACGCCGGGTAGCCCAATCCCATTGCCGTGGACTGCGAATCGACGATGCGCACGCTGCCGCCGAATCCCTCCGCGGCCTGCCGTCCGGCTTCCCAGGTGCCGGAGAGCTGGCGCGAGATGTGCACGGCGAGCACGCCGTCGCCCGCGCTCTCGTCCAGTGCCCGCGAATACGCCTCGGTCAGCTCGCCCGGCGAGGCCCCGGACGTGGTGATCGTGGCGCCCTGCGGGAGCGGTTGAGGCATCTCGTCGACACCCTCCCGCACATCGCTGCCGCCGACGAGGACATGCAGGGGCACGACGCGAATCCCGTACCGCTGCGCCACTTCGGGAGCGATACAGGCCGAGGAATCGGTGACGACGACGACGGGCACAGCGTTACCGTATGCCCTCCAGCGGTTCCCGGCCGGGAACCGCCGCGCGGATCGCGCTCAGCATGGCCGCGGCGACCCGCTCGTGCCCCTCCCAGCCCCAGTGGATGCCATCGGGATTGCCGTGCTCCGAGAAGACGTTCTCGCGGACTGCCTCGGCGAGGTCGACCAGCGGCACGTTCTTCTCCGCACCCCACTGCTCGAGCGCGCGGACCGCGCCGGGCCGACCCGAATGCACCTTGCCGTAGGCCTCGCAGTCGTGGACGGACGGCAGGGTGCCGATCACCGGGAGCTCGGGTCGCATGTATTCCAATGCGTTCCTTGCACTCTCGAGATACTCGACGCTCAGTTTCGGGGGCAGCGCGACCGGCCAGCCGAGCGGCGACAGCCGCGGCTGCAGCCAGCCGTAGGCGGACCGCACCACGCGCCGCAGCGCGGGCGGCCGCACGTAGCGGATCTGCTCACGCAGCGCGGTGGGCAGCGGCGAGGGCAGCGAATCCATGCCGCCGACGGCGAAGACAACGGCCCCGGCGCGCGGCACGGTGGCCCACACCCGCGGGTCCTGGATCAGCGCCCAGTAGGCATCGCGGCTGGTCCAGCCGATTCGGGCGACCAGTTCGACGTCCCAACCGAGCTCGGCGGCAACGATGTTCGGCCAGATCCGCGGATGGTCGGCGGGCAGCCCGCCCTTCGGCCCGAAGTAGGACAGCGAATCGGCCAGCACCAACAGGACGGGGCGGCCGGGTTCGACGGGCGGTTCGACCGCGAGCTCAGAGGACATCGCTGGCCACCGTCGCCGAGGCGTTCCACACGTCCAGGCGCCAGCTCGGCGCGTCCGGGTCCCCGTGGCCACTCAGCTGCACCCAGCTGGTGTTGCCCAGGCCTCCGAACACCGCCCACCGGTCGACGGGCAGATCCAGCAGCGCGGCCGTGAGAGCGGCGATCAGCCCGCCGTGCGCCACCAGCACGATCGGTTCGTCGCCCCAGCTCTCCTGCCGGGCAACCAGTTCGGTCACGACCGGTGTCGCGCGCCTGGCCACGTCGATCCGGCTCTCGCCGCCGGGCGGGGCCCACCGGGCGTCGGCGCGCCAGGCCAGCCGGGCACCCGGGTCACGCTCGTCGACCTGGGTGTGGGTCAGCCCCTGCCACTGGCCGAGATGGGTCTCGCGCAGCCGCTCGTCGAGTCCGATCTCGAGGCCGGCGTGCTCGCCCAACGCGGTGGCCGTGTCGCGGGCCCGCCGCAGGTCAGAGGAGACGATCGCGATCGGACGCCGCTCGGCCAGCACCCTGGCCGCCGACTTCGCCTGGACCCGGCCGAGTTCCGAGAGATCGGTGTCGAGCTGACCCTGCATCCGGTCGCCCGCGTTGTACTCGGTCTGGCCGTGCCGGAGCAGGATCAAGCGCCGGACGGTCGGGCCGGTGGTGGGGCTTTCGGTCACTGAGCGGACTCCGGGTAGTCGGGGGACTCCACGGCCTCGTCCGCGGGGGTGCCTGCGATCTTCGACCGCGGCTCGATGCCGTCGACCGGGACGACCGGGCAGTCCTTCCACAGCCGCTCGAGCGCGTAGAAGTTCCGCTCCTCGTCGTGCTGGACATGGACGACCATGTCGACATAGTCGAGCAGCGCCCAGCGACCCTCGCGGGTGCCCTCCTTACGGACCGGCTTGTGACCGGCCTCGCGCAGCTTCTCCTCGACGTTGTCGACGATGGCGTTGACCTGACGCTCGTTCGCCGCTGACGCGATGACGAAGCAGTCGGTGATGACGAGCTGCTCGGAGACGTCGAGCACCACCACATCGCTCGCCAGTTTCTCGTCTGCTGCCAGCGCCGCGATTCGCGACATTTCAAGGGCTTCGGCGGATGCGCTCACTACGTGTTCTCCCGGTTCTGCGGATGGGTACTGATCTTGTGCGGTGCCGGTTGCGACACGGTGACGGCGCCGTCGAGGCGCTCGGAATCGTGCGGTCGGTACAGATTGCGTTTCGAGATGTACTGCACGACGCCGTCCGGCACGAGGTACCAGACGGGACGGTTTTCGGCGGCCCGGAGCCGGCACTCGGTCGAGGAGATCGCCAGGGCGGGGACCTCGATCAGTGTGACCGCGTCCTCCGGCAGGCCCTCGAGGTGTTCGGCCAGGTGCCCGACGCCGAGCTCGAAGCCCGGGCGGCTCACGCCGACGAACTTCGCGAGTTCGAACAGTTCCTCCCAGTCCTGCCAGGACAGGATGCTCTCCAGCGCGTCCGCGCCGGTGATGAAGAACAGTTCGGCATCGGGATGCTGGCGGTGCAGATCGCGGAGGGTGTCCACGGTGTAGGTGGCCTTCTCGCGGTCCACGTCCACCCGGCTGACCGAGAAGCTCGGGTTCGAGGCCGTCGCGATCACGGTCATCAGGTAGCGGTCCTCGGCCGGGCTGACGGTGCGCGCGGCCTTCTGCCACGGCTGCCCGGTCGGCACGAAGATCACCTCGTCGAGCGCGAACCGGTCCGCGACCTCGCTGGCCGCGACCAGGTGGCCGTGGTGGATCGGGTCGAAGGTGCCGCCCATCACCCCGAGGCGACGCGGTCGCCGCCTGGGGGTTGCTCCTGGTTCCTGCTGCACGGTTGTCGAGCTTACTGGCTGCCGTGGCGCGGCCCGACCGTGCGCCGTCACACCGGGAGCAGACCCTCGACCACCGCGGCGAGCTGCTGCGCCGACCGGCACTCGTGCATGGTCACCGTGTCCGCGTAGACGAAGGCCGCGGAGTCGCCACTACCCCACTGCCCGCGCGGCTCCGGGTTGAGCCAGTGTGTGTGCTTGGCGACCGCGGCGAGGTGGGTGAGCGCGGCGATGTTCGGGTCGCGGTAGTTGTTGCGCGCGTCGCCGAGGATCAGCAGCGAGCTCTTACTGGTCAGACTGTGCGCGAAGCGTTCGGCGAAGACACCGAGCGCATTGCCGTAGTCGGAGTGGCCGTCGTAGGTGATCAGGTCCGCCTCGCGGATCATCCGCGACATCGCCGCGCCGAGGTCGGCGCCCGCGTCGAAGAACCGGGTCACCTCGTCGGTGGTGTCGATGAACGCGAAGACCCGCACCCGGGAGAACTGCTCCCGCAGGGCGTGCACGAGCAGCAGGGTGAAGTTGCTGAAGCCCGCCACCGAGCCGGAGACGTCGCACAGCACCACCAGCTCCGGTCGGGCAGGCCGCGGCTTGCGCTGCACGAGGTCGATCGGCACCCCGCCGGTCGACATCGACTTGCGCAGCGTCTTGCGCAGGTCGATGGCGCCAGCCCTGCTGCGCTTGCGCCTGGCCGCGAGCCGGCTCGCGAGCTTGCGCGCCAGGGGGCTCACGCTGCGTCGCAGCGCCACGAGCTCGGTGTCCGAGGCCCGCAGGAAGTCGACCTCCTCGGCGAGCCGGGGCACACCGTAGGTCGCCACCCGGTCCTTGCCGAGTTGTTCGGCGGACCGGCGCCGCGTCTCCACCTCGACCATCTTGCGGAAGTCCGCGATCCGCTGCGCGGCGGTCCGGCGTGCGACCTCGGTGGCGTAGTCGCCGTCCGGGTGCTCGCCGTCCACGCTGTTGCCGATCAGTCCGTCGAGGATCCGGGCGAGCAGCGTCTCCGGTGCCACATCGCGCAGCGCCTGGTAGGCGGAGAAGGACGGTCCCTTGGAGGACTCGTACTTGCCGAGCTCCTCGACGAGTTGCCCGGTGAGCAGCTCGGTGAGCGCAAGCGACTCGGGCGATCCGTCGGCGAGCAGTCCGGCGATCAGCTCCCGCAGGGCGTCGAAGTCCACCAGGCCCTCGGGGGTGCGCGGGATCGACACCTCGGCGCCGCCGTCCGCGCGCAGTCCCACCCCTGCGGGGAACCAGAGGTCGAACAGCGCGTCGAAGGTCGCGCGGTGGGTGGGCCTGCGCAGCAGCGAACAGGCCAGGCCCTCGCGCAGTGACTCCCGGTCCAGCAGGTCGAGCACGGCCATCACCCGACCGGCGTCGACGGTTTCCGAGGGCCCGACCGCGATCCCCCGCTTACGCAGCGCCTCGACGAAGTCCACGAGGTGGCCGGGCAGCCCGTGCGGCGACGCGAGGGCACCGGGCGTGTGGGGCGTTGCGGCCATATCGGTTCCGTCCTCTCGGTTGCGGCGAGCTAGTTCAGCCGGAGCTCGGACGCCGCCCGCTGCTGATCGGACTGGTGCTTGAGGATGACGCCCATCGTGGCGCGGACCGCATCGTCGTCGAGCGTGTCCATGCCCAGCGCCAGCAGCGTGCGGCCCCAGTCGATGGTCTCGGCGACCGAGGGCAGCTTCTTGAGCTGCATGCCGCGCAACACCCTGATGGTCCGCACGAGCTGCTCGGCCATCGCCTCGGGCAACTCGGGAACGCGGCTGGCGAGGATGCGCCGCTCGAGGTCCGCGTCCGGGAAGTCGAGGTGCAGGAACAGGCAGCGGCGCTTGAGCGCCTCCGACAGCTCGCGGGTCGCGTTCGAGGTCAGCACCGCGAACGGCTTGCGGGTGGCGACGATGGTGCCCAGCTCGGGGACGGTGACCGCGAAGTCGCTGAGCACCTCGAGCAGCAGGCCCTCGATCTCGACGTCCGCCTTGTCGACCTCGTCGATGAGCAGCACCGTCGGGTCCTCGCGGCGGATCGCGGTGAGCAGCGGACGCGGCAGCAGGAACTCCTCGGAGAACACGTCCTGCTTGGTCGAGTCCCAGTTGTCGCTGCCCGCCTGGATGCGCAGGATCTGCTTGGCGTGGTTCCACTCGTACAGCGCGCGGGACTCGTCGACCCCCTCGTAGCACTGCAGGCGCACCAGTTCCGCGTCCGAGACCTGCGCGACGGCCCGGGCCAGCTCGGTCTTGCCGACGCCTGCGGGCCCCTCGATGAGCAGCGGCTTGCCGAGCCGGTCGGCGAGGAACACCGCCGTGGCGGTGGCCTTGTCGGAGAGGTACCCGGTCTCGGCGAGCCCGGTGATCACCTCATCGACGCTCGCGAAGATCGGCGGCGTCGTCGGAAGTGCGCGGTCCACACTCGCTCCTTGTGCTTGTCGGGGTCTGTCAGTCCTGCGGAGCCTGCGACTACACCGGTCGGGTGTGCCCGTCGCCCCAGACGGTCCACTTGGTGGAGGTCAGCTCGGGCAGGCCCATCGGACCGCGAGCGTGCAGCTTCTGTGTGGAGATGCCGATCTCCGCGCCGAACCCGAACTGCTCGCCGTCGGTGAACGCGGTGGAGGCGTTGACCATCACGGCGGCGGCGTCGACCCGGGCGGTGAACTCGCGGGCCGCGGCCAGATCCGCGGTCACGATGGCCTCGGTGTGACCGGTGCCGTAGCGGTTGATGTGGTCGATCGCGTCGTCGATCCCGTCGACCACCTTGAGCGCCACGTCGAGCGAGAGGTACTCCTCGGCCCAGTCGGCCTCGGTGGCGGGCACCTGTCCGGGCAGGTCCCCGTGGATGATCACGCCCTGCGACTGCAGCGCCTGGGTCACCGCGGGCAGCGCGGTCTCCGCGATGGCCTTGTCGATGAGGACGGTCTCGGCGGTGTTGCACACGCTCGGGCGGCGGGTCTTGGAGTTCAGCACGATCTTGACGGCCATCGGGAGGTCGGCCGCGGCGTGCACGTACACGTGGCAGTTGCCGACGCCCGTCTCGATCGTCGGCACGGTGGCGTCACGGACGACAGCGTTGATCAGCCCCGCGCCGCCGCGCGGGATCACGACGTCGACCAGGCCGCGGGCCTGGATCAGGTGGGTCACGCTGGAGCGGTCCTCGCTGGAGAGCAACTGCACGGCGTCGGCGGGCAAGTCCTGCGCGGCGAGCGAGGCGCGCAGCACCTCGACGAGCGCGGCGTTGGAGTGCACGGCGGAGGAGGAGCCGCGCAGCAGCGCCGCGTTCCCGGACTTGAGCGCGAGACCGAACGCGTCGACGGTGACGTTGGGGCGGGCCTCGTACACCATGCCGATCACGCCGAGCGGCACCCGCACCTGACGGATCTCCAGGCCGTTGGGCAGGGTCGCGCCGAGCACAACCTCACCGACCGGATCCGCGAGCCCGGCGACCTGCCGCAGGCCGGCCGCGATTCCGCCGACGCGGTCGGCGGTCAGGCGCAGCCGGTCGAGCAGGCTCTCCTCGGTGCCGGTCGCCTTGGCGGCCTCGATGTCGAGGGCGTTGGCGGCGAGCACCGCGTCGGTGGCGGCGAGCACGGCATCGGCTGCCGCGTTCAGGGCCGCGTTCTTCTGCGCGGTCGTCAGCTGGGCCAGCACCCGCGACGCCACACGGGCGTTGCGCGCCGCCTCGTGGACGGCCGCACGGGCCGCGTCCCCGCGCCCGTCGTCGTCGCCCTTGGCAGCACCGTTCGTCTCCACCGTCTTGCTCACCGCGGTCATGAGTACAGGGTAACGACCGGCCCGGCGCATAATCGTTCAGCCCAAGTCGTCAACAGAGGAAATAGAGCTCTCATGACCCAGACCCACACCGAGGTGCTCACCGAGGAACCGTCCGAGGGCTACAGCCGCGGGCTCAGTTCCCGGACCATCCAGATGATCGCCCTCGGCGGCGCCATCGGAACCGGCCTGTTCTACGGCGCGGGCGGCGCGATCGAGGAAGCCGGACCGTCGCTGATCCTGGCCTACCTCGCGGCGGGGCTGGTGATCTTCGTGATCATGCGGGCGCTCGGTGAGCTGCTCAGCTACCGCCCCGTCTCGGGGAGCTTCGGCGAGTACGCGGAGGAGTTCCTCGGCCGATTCTTCGGGTTCGTCACCGGCTGGACGTACTGGGCGGTGTGGGTGGCCACCTGCATGGCCGAGATCACGGTGGCAGGCAAGTACGTCGAGTTCTGGTGGCCGTCAGTGCCGACCTGGCTGACGGCGCTGGTGGTGCTGGTCGTGCTGTTCGGCGCCAACCTGATCTCGGTCAAGCTGTTCGGCGAGGCCGAGTTCTGGTTCTCCGCCATCAAGATCACCGCGATCCTGGGCATGATCCTGATCGGCATCGGCGTGCTCACCCTTGGCTTCGGGCACGCCACCAATCCGACGGTGACCAACCTGTGGGCGGACGGCGGGGTGTTCCCCAACGGGTTCGGCGCGGCGCTGATGAGCCTGCAGATCGTGATGTTCGCGTACGTGGGCGTCGAACTCGTCGGCGTGACCGCGGGCGAGGCGAAGGACCCGAAGCCGACCCTGCGCAAGGCCATCAACACCCTGCCATTCCGGATCGGCCTGTTCTACATCGGCTCGCTGGTGGTCATCATGTCGGTGGCGAGCTGGCGCGATTTCCACGCGGGCGTGAGCCCGTTCGTGGAGGTCCTGCAGCAGATCGGCATTCCGGCCGCGGCGGGCATCATGAACTTCGTGCTGCTGACGGCGGCGCTGTCCTCGTGTAACTCGGGCATCTATTCCACCGGCCGGATGCTGCGCAGCCTGTCGCAGCGCAACGAGGCCCCTGCCGCGCTCGGCGCGCTCAGCAAGCGCTCGGTCCCGTTCGCGGGCATCACGCTGTCCGCGGGCGCGATGGTGATCGGCGTGATCGTCAACATCGTCTCCCCCGACCGCGCGTTCCTCTACATCACCTCGGTGTCCACGGTCGGCATCATTTTCGTGTGGGGCACCATCCTGGTCTGCCACCTCAAGTTCCGGGCGGCGGTCCGGGCGGGCCTGCTGCCTGCCGCGGAGTACCGCCTGCCGGGGGCGCCGGTGACCAACTGGCTGGCCCTCGCCTTCCTGGCGATGGTCGTGGTGCTGCTCTTCTTCAGCTCCGCGGGACGTACCGCGCTGGTCGTCGGCGTCGTGTTCGGGGCCGCCGTGTGCGGCGGATACGCCCTGCTGCGCGCGCGTGTCCCCGCCGACACGAACTGAGACCCCGCGGAATCCGGCTAGCCTCGGCCCATGTCCGCTCCCCGGATCACCGTCCTCGGCAGCATCAACATGGACCTGGTCACCACCGCCCCGCGGCTGCCCGCGCCCGGTGAGACCGTCCTCGGCCACGGCTTCTCGACCGGACCGGGCGGCAAGGGCTCCAATCAGGCCATCGCCGCGGCCCGCGCGGGTGCCGAGGTGCGCTTCCTCGGTGCCGTCGGCGACGACGCCTTCGCGCCGGAGCTGAGGGCCGCGCTGGTCGGTGCGGGAGTGGACACCAGCCTGCTGCGCGAGGCCGAGGGCCCGAGCGGGGTCGCGGTCATCTCGGTCGACGACTCCGGCGAGAACTCCATCGTCGTGGTGAGCGGCGCCAACGCCGCGCTGCGCGAACCGACGGACGCCGAACTCGGCGCGATCGCCGACGCCGACCTCCTGCTGTCCCAGCTGGAGCTGCCGCTGGCCGCGGTGACCGCAGGCGCTCGGCACGCCCGGGCGAACGGGACCACCGTGATCCTCAACCCGTCGCCTGCGGCGCAGCTCCCCGACGAGCTGATGGCGTGCGTGGACGTGCTCGTCGTCAACGAGACCGAGGCCGCGCAACTCGGCGCCGCGACCCTGGCGCGGGTGCCCGATGTGGTCACGACTCTCGGCGCACGGGGCGCCACCCTGCGCGGTGCAGGCGGCCTGCGACTGCGCAGCGAGCCGCCCGCCGTCGAGGTGGTGGACACCACCGGCGCGGGCGATGCCTTCGCCGGGACCCTCGCCGCGTCCTGGCACCTCGGGCGGGAGGTCGCGCTCGCTCGGGCCTGCGCCGCCGGAGCCCTCGCCACCACCAGGGCGGGGGCCGGTTCGGCGCCGACCCGCGCCGAGGTCGACGCCGCGCTCGGGCGGCAATGACCTGATGTCGTGGTCGTCGGGCACCATGGGAGCCATGACGACAGCCACCGAGCCCGCCACCCTCGATCTCCGCGCCGACGCGGAACGGTTGCTGCGCGAACTCGCCGGTCCCGACGCCACGCTGCGCGAGGATCAGTGGACGGCGATCGAGGCGCTGGTGGTGCAGCGCAAGCGTGCGCTGGTGGTGCAGCGGACCGGCTGGGGCAAGTCCGCCGTCTACTTCATCTCCGCCAAGCTGCTGCGGGCGCGGGGCCATGGGCCGACCGTGATCGTCTCCCCGCTGCTGGCCCTGATGCGAAACCAGGTGGCCTCCGCCGAGCGTGCCGGGGTCCGTGCCGCGACGATCAACTCCGGCAACGTCACCGAATGGGACGAGATCCACGCCGCC
The DNA here is from genome assembly GCF_017833315.1 of Rhodococcus sp. PvR099. Taxonomy (NCBI): domain Bacteria; kingdom Bacillati; phylum Actinomycetota; class Actinomycetes; order Mycobacteriales; family Nocardiaceae; genus Rhodococcus; species Rhodococcus sp. PvR099. The sequence goes on from NZ_JAFIBV010000001.1 coordinate 1,766,289, forward strand.
ATCGCCGACGGGACCGTCGACGTGCTGCTGGTCAGCCCGGAGCGGCTGAACAATCCCGACTTCCGCGACCAGGTGCTGCCCTCGCTGGCCGCGGACGCCGGCCTTGTCGTGGTCGACGAGGCGCACTGCGTCTCCGACTGGGGCCACGACTTCCGTCCCGACTACCGACGGATCCGCACCCTGATCGGTGAGCTGGGCGAGGGCATCCCGGTGCTGGCCACCACCGCGACCGCGAACGACCGGGTGGTTGCCGACGTGTCCGCACAGCTCGGCGTCGGCGGCTCCGAGACCCTGGTGCTGCGCGGCGGCCTCGAGCGGGAGTCGCTGCGGCTGTCGGTGGTGCACATCGACGAGGCGAGCAAGCGCGCCGCCTGGCTCGGCCAGCAGCTGAACCGGCTGCCCGGGTCCGGCATCATCTACACCCTCACGGTGTCGGCCGCCCGCGACCTGGCCGGGCTGCTCTCCGAGCAGGGTCACGAGGTGGCCGCCTACACCGGCCAGACCGACCCGGCCGAACGCGAGAGCCTCGAGGCGGACCTGCTCGAGAACCGGGTCAAGGCCCTGGTCGCGACGTCGGCGCTGGGCATGGGATTCGACAAGCCCGACCTCGGGTTCGTCGTTCACCTCGGCGCACCCTCCTCCCCCATCTCCTACTACCAGCAGGTCGGCCGCGCCGGCCGCTCCACGGATCGGGCCGAGGTGGTCCTGCTGCCCGGATTCGAGGACCGGCAGATCTGGAGCTATTTCGCCAGCATCGCGTTCCCACGCGAGCACCTGGTGCGCAGGGTGATCGAGGTGCTCGACCCCGAACGCCCGCAGTCCACGCAGGCGCTCGAACCGCTGGTCGAACTCAGCCGGAACCGCCTGGAGATGGTGCTCAAGGTCCTGGACGTGGACGGCGCCGTCAAGCGGGTCCGCGGCGGTTGGATCAGCACCGGACAGCCGTGGGAGTACGACGCGGAGCGATACGGCAGGCTCGAGCAGGCCCGCGAGTCCGAGCAGCAGGCGATGGTCGAGTACCAGCGAACACCCATGTGCCGCATGGAGTTCCTGCGCCGCCAACTCGACGACCCCGGCCTGTCCGCCGACCCACAGCCGTGCGGGCGCTGCGACAACTGCGCCGGCCCCGCCCACTCCGCCGAGGTGGACGACGAGGCCATCGCGCGGGCGCGGGCACGCCTGGACCGGCCCGGCGTCGACCTGGCCCCGCGCAAGCAGTGGCCGACCGGCCTCGCCAAGCTGGGCGTGCCGCTGTCCGGAAAGATCACCGACGGACCCGAGACGGGCCGGGTGCTCGGCCGCCTGTCCGACCTCGGCTGGGGCCAGCGCCTGCGCGCGCTGTTCGACGAGCCCGACGGCCCGGTGCCGGACGCGATCGTCGACGCCTGCGTCAAGGTGCTCGCCGCATGGGACTGGCAGCAGCGACCGACGGCGGTGGTGGCCCTCGAGTCGGCGACCCGCCCGCAGTTGATCTCCTCACTCGCCGACCGGCTCGCAACCGTCGGGCGGCTCCGCAACCTGGGCATTCTCACCAGGAACCCCGAGCGTCCGCCGGTCTCCGCTGCCAATTCCGCCTACCGCGTGGCCGGGCTGACGGGGGCCTGGCTGGCCCCGGATCTCCGCGACGCCGACGGCCCGATCCTGCTGCTCGACGACCTCGCCGACACCGGCTGGACGCTCACGATGGCGGCCCGCGAACTCCGCGCTGCGGGCGCCCCTGCCGTCCTGCCGTTTGCCCTGGCGAGCGTCAGCTGACCCCCTGGTGTGACCAGGCTCACACAGTCGGGCTCACCAGTGCGGGAGCCGGGTCAGGGCATGCGGAATCGCCGGGGGTAGCTGAAATCCGTTGCCCCCATTGTTACGTTCGTTCGACAGATGAGCCCCGTTACAAAGAGTGCGACCCCGACCACCGCTCCCGGAGCGGTGACGACAAGGCAGCCCGAAATCGATGACGCCGTGCGCATGTGGGAGATTGCCCGCGATTCGCAGGTGCTCGATCTGAACTCAAGCTATGCATACCTGTTGTGGTGCAGGGACTTCCGTGACACATCCGTGGTCGCGGAACTGGACGGCCGCGTGGGCGGTTTCGTCACCGGTTTCGTCCGTCCGGAAGACCCGCGGACGGTCTTCGTCTGGCAGGTGGCGGTCGACGAATCGCTGCGCGGCCGCGGAGTCGCCGCGGCGATGCTGAACGACCTGCTCGATCACCTCGCCCTCCAGGGCGTCACCAGGCTCGAGACCACGATCAGTCCGGGCAACGACGCGTCCCGAGCCCTGTTCACGTCCGTGGCACGGATGCGGTACGTCGACATCACCAATCGAGAACTGTTCACCAACAGTCATTTCCCCGATCAGCACGAATCCGAAGAGCTCTACATCATCGGCGATGACACCACAGGAGGAGAGCAATGACCACCCTGGAAGACATCAGCATCTTCGAAACCCTCGAGTCCGAGGTCCGCAGCTACAGCCGCAGCTGGCCGACCGTGTTCAGCTCCGCCTCCGGCTCCTGGATTCGCGCCGAGGACGGCCGCGACTACCTGGACTTCTTCGCGGGCGCAGGCGCGCTGAACTACGGCCACAACAACCCCGAGCTCAAGCAGGCCCTCGTCGACTACATCCTCGGCGACGGCATCACGCACAGCCTCGACATGTCCACCGTCGCGAAGCGGCGGTTCCTCGAGACCTTCCAGCGGTACATCCTCGAACCGCGCGGACTCGACTACAAGGTCCAGTTCCCCGGCCCGACCGGCGCAAACACCGTCGAGGCGGCACTCAAGCTGGCCAGGAAGGTCACCGGCCGAGAGTCGATCATCAACTTCACCAACGCCTTCCACGGCATGACCCTTGGCGCACTGTCGGTCACCGGCAACTCGATGAAGCGTGCGGGTGCGGGGATTCCGCTGGTACACGCCACCCCGATGCCCTTCGACAACTATTTCGACGGTGCCACCGAGGATTTCCACTGGTTCGAGCGGGTGCTGGACGATTCCGGCAGCGGGCTGAACCGTCCCGCCGCGGTCATCGTGGAGACCGTGCAGGGCGAGGGCGGGGTGAACGTCGCGCGGCCCGAGTGGCTGCGTGCGCTCGCCGAACTCTGCCGGAGCCGGGGCATCCTGCTCATCGTCGACGACGTCCAGATGGGCTGCGGGCGAACCGGTCCGTTCTTCTCCTTCGAGATCGCGGGGATCACGCCGGACATCGTCACGCTGTCCAAGTCGATCAGCGGCTACGGCCTGCCGATGGCACTGACGCTGCTGCGGCCCGACCTCGACGTGTGGGCGCCCGGCGAACACAACGGCACCTTCCGCGGTAACAACCCCGCCTTCGTGACGGCGACGGCCGCCATCGAGCAGTACTGGACCGACGACACCCTGGAGCGTTCCACCGCCGCGAAGGGCAAGCGCATCGCGCAGATCTTCGCGAACCTGTCGGACCAGTTCGACGGGGTCAGCACCCGCGGCCGCGGCATGGTCCAGGGCCTGGTGTTCGACGATCCGGGCAAGGCGGTCAAGGTGTGCGGGCTCGCGTTCGACGAGGGCCTGCTGGCCGAGACGTCCGGCCCCTCCGACGAGGTGGTCAAGCTCCTGCCGCCGCTCACGATCACCGACGCCGAACTCGACCACGGCCTGAGCATTCTCGCCGAGGCCACCGCCAAGGTCTGTGCCTGAGGAGGGACCGAAGATGATCGTCCGTACCACCGAAGAGATCACCGGCACCGAGCGCGACATCACCAGCGCCGATGGGAACTGGCGCAGCAAGCGCATCGTGCTCGGCGCGGACCGGGTCGGATTCTCGTTCCACGAGACCACGATTCGGGCCGGATCCGTCAACGAGTTCCACTACGCCCATCACGTCGAGGCGGTCTGGCTGATCGAGGGCGAGGGCATTCTCACCGACCTGGACAACGGCGTCGTCCATCAGCTCGGCCCCGGCTCGATGTACCTGCTGGACGGCCACGAGCGGCACCGCGTGGAGCCGGTCACCGAGATGCGCATGCTGTGCGTGTTCAACCCCCCGGTCACCGGTCGCGAAGTCCACGACGAGAACGGCGTCTATCCGTTGGTCGAGATCCCCGGCTAGTTAGGCGCTGCGCCGCCCGTGCGCGGTTGACGAGTCCCTGCACTCGTCAACCGCGCACGGGCGGCGCAGCCGCCTATCCGGTCGTGATCGAGCGCTTGGCCAGGAGCCAGCATTCGTCGACCCTCTGGAAAACATCGCGGTAGGTCCCCATGCTGGCGAGTTTCGGCGCGGTGGTGGTGTCGACGAAGAACTGCCAGACCGACTGCACGCTGGCGGAATCCTCGGAATCGAAGGCGATGGACACGCAGGAGCTCACATGCCGGGTCGCCGTGCCCGGACCGGCGATCCCGTCGGCCCGTCGACGGCGGACACCCTCAGCGATCGCCTTCCGGCCCTCGACGATCTGGGGTCCGATCGCGACGCTCGGTCCTGCGCTCGCCATCTCCCAGACCGCGTCCTCTGTGTAGAGCTGGACGTAGTCGTCGATCGATCCCTCGTCGGCCAGATGAGCGACCCGCGCAACGAGCGATCGGATCACCTCGGACGGGCACTCGGTTGCCATCGATAACTCCTCGCTCGAAGAAACTGTCTCGTTGAAATGTATTGAGACGAGTCGACCCCGTTAGTTGAGGCACAAAACGCCGTCTTCAGGCCGTGCTGACGAATCGGGAGTCAGATCGGCACAGATTTCTATCTGCGCCGAGGCTCTATGAGTTCGGCGAGTTGGGGACATACGTTGGTGATCGCAGAGTGGACTAGGTACTCGTAGGAAGCGACCTTCGCGCGATCGGGTTCCTGGGACTGCAGTGACTGCCAGAGGCCGAGGGTTCCCTGCTCCGTGATCGCAGTGCATGCCCCGCGGCCAAATTCAGCAGCGTGACCACGAACCTGACGCAGGGGAAGCCCTGAGTACAAAGAGCCGTCCAGCTGAATCAGGCCGCATACGTCCCGGGCGAATCTGGCGTCGCCCCCAGAGGGCACCGCGTCGTCCACGACCTTCGACCACTCGGCCCGTTTTTGGCTCTCCAAGTCCTGATTCGAGGGAAAGGACTGCTCAGGGTAGTGGCTGCGTTGGTCGTCAAAGATGTTCTGCCAGTATGCAACAGAGTCGTCGACAGTCATGTTCGCCAGATCTGCGTCGAGGCAGGTTGCGGACGGATCCCTTGGTACATCGACCGGTGGCTCAGCGAAGTACCCCTGGTGCGGGACCTCGTCGGTCGCGATCACATTCCGCGGATTGGCCTCAGGACTGCACGCACTCATCAGTATCGCCGAGGTGACGATGGCTGCTGCGGTAAGTGTGGGGACGAACCGGAACGTCATCATTTGGCCCTTCGGCTGCCGAGTCCAGTGCAGGTTCTCCTACTATGTCAGTTCCATGCTTGACGTCCTGCCAAGCCCAGGCAATGCACGATTTAGGAAGTACAGGTGCCCGGTTCCTCGTATCTGGTCCCGGCCCGAACGGCGCCCGAGGAGACCGACATGACGCCCGTGCCCATCGCCCTCGGCCCGCACGCCGACCCCCAGTTGATGGAGGCCATCGCCACGGGCGGGGGCGAGTGGGCACCGATGGCCGACGCACAGGCGCTGGTCTGGGCGGCCGAGCCCGACCGATTTCCCGACGAGCTGCCGAAGTCGATCCGATGGGTGCAGCTGTACTCCGCCGGGGTCGAGGACTGGTTCACCGCCGGGATCATCGCTCGCCACCCAGGGATCGTGTTCACCTCGGCCGCTGGCGCGTTCTCCGCGACCGTCGCCGAGCACGCCTTCGCGCTGCTGCTGGCCGGGGTCCGGGCACTGCCCGAGCAACTCGCTGCCACCAGCTGGCGGCAGCAGGAGTTCTTCGGCAAGGTCGGGACGCTGCGCGAGAGCACGGTGGCGGTCCTCGGCGCGGGCGGCATCGGGCGCGCTCTGATCCCGATGCTCACCTCGGTCGGCGCTTCGGTGATCGCGGTCAACCGCTCGGGCCGGGAGGTTCCCGGCGCCGCGGAGACCCTGCCCGCCGACCGAACCGACGAGGTCTGGGACCGCACCGATCACGTCGTGGTCGCGGCGCCCGCGACGGCCCGGACTCGACACCTGGTCGGCGCCGAGCAACTCGCCCGCCTCGGTGCCCACTCCTGGGTGATCAACGTGGCGCGAGGCTCCCTCGTCGACACCGACGCCCTGGTGAACGCGTTGCGGGACAGGGCGATCGGCGGCGCAGGGCTCGACGTCACCGACCCCGAGCCACTGCCGGACGGCCATCCACTGTGGACACTGCCGAACGCGATCATCACCCCGCACTGCTCGAACCCGCCGTCCGTCCGGCCGCCCGCGTTCGCCGACCACGTCGCGACGAACGTTCGACGCTTCGTGGCCGGCGAGGAACTGCTGGCGCGGATCGACCCGGTCGCGGGTTACTGAGCCCCCGACTCCGTGTCCGGAGAGGCGGCGGGCTTCGCGGGCGACACCCGGATCACGCCCGCGTCGAGGTCGAGTTCGAGGCGCGGCTGATGCGTCTGCCCGTCGCTGTCCTGGCTGCCGTCGTTCTCCAGCTTCTTCCCCGGGAACAACTCACCGATAACTCCCATGCGATCGACCGTACTCGCGGCGCGACGAGTCCGCCCGCCCCTCAGGGTCGTTCCGCGGGCTCCACTCGATCTTCAGGGTCGTTCCGCAGGCTCCACTCGATCTTCAGGGTCGTTCCGCAGGCTCCACGCCTGCCGCCGGGTAGAACAGCTCGCGGGCGCGCCGGGCCACCTCCTCGGCAGGCACGTCCTCGACCTTCGTGCAGACCGCCCACCGGTGCCCGAACGGATCGAGGAACACCCCGTGCCGGTCGCCGGAGAACGTGTCCGCGACGGCGCTGATGAGGGTGGCGCCCTCGCGAACCGCGCGGTCCACGAACGCGTCGGAGTCCTCGACGTACACCACCACCGAGCTGTGCACCCAGCCCTGCTCGGGCGCCTTGAGTCCGTAGTCGGGCATGTCGTCGGACAGTTGCAGCATCGAGTCGCCGATCCGCAGCTCGGCGTGCATCAGGCCGCCGCCGGGCGCGTCCATCGCGTCCACGACCTCGGCACCGAGGCCGCGGCGATAGAAGTCCAGCGCCGCCTGGCCGTCCTTGACGGCGAGGTAGGGCGTGAGGGTCCGGTATCCGGCGGGAACGGGGTTCACTGTGTTCATGCCCATCAGTGTCCAGCGAGGCACCCGATTTGGGATTGAAGATTCGCGACACGGCGTCGTTACCGCGCGACCACTCCGGAAGGAGACTCCCGTGTGCCGGGTTCCTGGGTCGGCATCCGATTCGGTGGCACCGGGTACGGGGCACCCTGGCCGAGGGTTCCGGCCGCGATGTTCGGTCCACACTGCAGAACCGCGTTCTGCACTCCGGGCGCCGGGTCCGACAGCGCCGGTTTGCGTGCGTCGGGTGGCGCGGCGAAGTTGAATGCCGAGGTCATGTCCCCGACGGTGGCGCGGCGCCACGGCGTGAGGTTCGGCACCGGTGCACCGAATCGTTTCTCCAGCAACCGCAGTTGGGACGTGTGGTCGAAGACCTCCGAGGCGATCAGACCACCGCGACTGTACGGCGAGACAACCAGGGCCGGAACCCGGTACCCGAGTCCGATCGGCCCGGCAATGCCCTTCGCGGAGGACACGGAATCCAGCGGAACGGTCAGGTACTCGCCGGGCGTTCCCGGCGGCGGGGTGGGCGGAGCCACGTGATCGAAGAAACCACCGTGCTCGTCGTACGAGATGATCAGCGCGGTCTTGGCCCAGACCTCGGGATTCGAGGTGAGGATGTCCAGCAGTTCGACGAAGCCCGCGGCACCGAATGCCGGTGGCAGAGCAGGGTGCTCGCAGTTGATGAGGGACGGGATGACCCAGGACACGGCTGGCAGCGTTCCGTTGGCCACGTCGCTGCGGAAGTCATTGGGGTAGGTGGGATCGATGCCCTTGCGGGCCAGCGCCGAACTGGGGTCTTGAGCCTGTTTGAAACACCCCATCATCCCGTCGAGAGCAACCGAGGAGATGGGGCCGAAGTCCTTGTTGTTGTATATCTTCCAGCTCACGCCTGCCTCTTCGAGGCTCTCCGGGTAGGTCTTCCAGGAGTACTGGAACTTCGGGATCAGCGTCGGCGTCTCCACCAGCGGCCCACCGTCCAGCCCGTCGGGGTCGATGGTTCCGCTCATCCAGTACAACCGATTGGGATCGGTCGGGCCGAGCACGGAGCAGTGGTAGTTGTCGCACAGGGTGAAGGCATCGGCGAGCTGGTAGTGGATCGGGATGTCATCTCGGGTGTAGTAGCCCATCGCTGCCGGTCCGTTGCCGACTCCGACCGAGGCGATGGACATCGGCATCCATTTGTCGTTGGCCCCGTTGTTCCACGCCTCGTGCGTGCCAGCCCACGAGTGGTCCGGATCGTTGATGCACTCACCGTCCAACGACGCGCCCAGGGTCGTATCCAACCGGAACGGATTGATGAATCCCGTCGGGTCCTCACCACGCTCGGGCGAGTAGCCGAACTGCTTCCACGCCGCGGACGGATCGTCGAATCCGCGCCCGCCCGACAGTGTTCCGAAGTAGTGATCGTACGAGCGGTTCTCCTGCATCAACAGCACGAAGTGCTCGATGTCGTTCAGTGATCCTCGGCCCCCGTCGGACATGGTGTGCGCTCTGGCGATGATGGGACTCGCCCACGAATTGAGCATCGCCACCGAACCCACAGCGGTCGCCTTGGCGAGAAACTCTCGGCGGGACAGACCAGCGAACGGGTTTCCATGCACCATGCGGGGATGATTTCACCGACACCCCGGACCCGCAACCGGAGCCGCGGTCAGGAGTCCTGTGGAGTCACCGACATCATGAACCAGAACGTCTAGCCTGGAAACCATGTCCGCTCCCCCACTCGAGACCGCGGCGGCCGACGAGGACCACGAGCGCCTGGCCGGCTTGGTGAGCGGCCGCCGCATCGTCGCGCTGACCGGTGCGGGGATGTCCACCGACTCGGGCATCCCGGACTACCGGGGCCCCGATTCCCCGCCCCGCACCCCGATGACGTTCCAGCAGTTCATGGGCGACGCCGCGTTCCGCAGGCACTACTGGGCCCGCAACCACCTCGGCTGGCGACACATGGACGCGTCCCGGCCCAATGCCGGACACCGCGCGCTCGCAGGGCTGGAACGGGCGGGCATGGTCGACGGCGTGCTCACCCAGAACGTGGACCTGCTGCACACCAAGGCGGGCAGCAGGAACGTCATCGACCTGCACGGCAGTTACGCGCAGGTGCGGTGCATGGGGTGCGAGGCCCTGATCTCTCGGTTCACCCTCGCGCAGCGGCTCGATGCCGCCAATCCCGGATTCGCCGAATCCGTCTCCGCGGCAACCGGAGTCGAGATCGCGCCCGATGCCGACGCGGTGATCGAGGAGACCGCGCACTTCGTGATGGTGGACTGCGAGCAGTGCGGCGGGATCCTCAAGCCGGACATCGTCTATTTCGGCGAGAGCGTGCCCAAACCACGGGTCGAGGCGGCGTTCATGATGGTTGCCGGGTGCGAACTGCTGCTGGTACTCGGATCCTCACTCACCGTCATGTCCGGCCTGCGCTTCGTCCGCCGAGCCGCCAAGGACGGCATCCCGGTCGTCATCGTCAACCGCGGCCCGACCCGGGGCGACGAGTTCGCGACCCTCAAGCTGGATGCGGGCTGCTCGCAGGTCCTGACCGCCCTGACGCCACATCGGTAGACTCCGGGCATGTCGAAGTTCAGCGACAAGGTGAAATCACTCTTCAGCAGGCGCAAGCCCGTCACCCCGGAGGATGCCGCCGACATCTCCGACTGGGTGAACGAGGGCGGCGCTCTGCACCCCGAAGGACCACCCAAGGTCATCGGCGACCCGCAGGACAAGCCGAAAGCCCCATGACCCGTCAGAAAGTCTCGGGGCTCCAGACATAGATCTTGTTCGTCAGCGGTCCCAGCCACGGGGTATCCAGCCGATGCTTGTTGCCCCTCGGGTCGACCTGGTACCCGCCGGTCATCCCGTGCCAGGACGTGCAGTACACCTCGCTTGCACCGTACGGGCTGAGCACGATCTTGTCGCCGGCACCGTCACGGATCCACGCCTGCGGATCCCACGGGGCCCGGAACGACTCGCACCGCGAGTACTCCCCCGGACCACCCTCCGCGGCCGCCGTCGGTGCGAGCACGGTCCCCAACCCGATCGCCACGACCCCCGCGGCCACCAATACCCCACGCTTCATGCGATTCGCCTCCCCACTTGTGTACCGGACAGTCTGTTTGTCCGTTTCGGGGAGAAGACCGTTACAGCGGGACCAGGTCGTCCGCGTGCACCACGGGCCGCTGCAGCTCTGACGGCAGCTCGACCGTGGACCGGCCCAGCATCTCGCCGAGCTCGGTCGAGTCGTACGCCACCACGCCGCGCGCGACCGGCGAACCGTCGGGCCCGAACAGCGACACCACGTCCCCGCCGTAGAACCGGCCGTCGACGCCGGTGATCCCCGCGGGCAAGAGCGAACGCCGCCGGTCCACCACGGCGCGCACCGCGCCCGCGTCGAGATGCAGCCCGCCCCGGGTGTCGGCGGCATGCCGCACCCAGAACTTGCGCGCGGACAGCCGGGTCGGCCGGGCGGCGAAGGCGGTGCCGACGCCCGCGCCCGTGAGCGCAGCGGCGGCATCGGTGGCCGCGGCGAGCAGCACCGGCACGCCGGAGTCGGCCGCGAGCCGGGCCGCGGACAGCTTGGAGGCCATCCCACCGGTGCCGAGCGCTCCCCCGGACCCGGCAACCACGCCATCGAGGTCCTCGGGGCTGGTCACCTCCGGGATCAGGGTCGCGCCGCCCTTGCGGGGGTCGCCGTCATACAGTCCGTCGACGTCGGAGAGCAGGACAAGCGCATCCGCCCCGACGAGGTGCGCGACCATCGCGGCCAGCCGATCGTTGTCCCCGAACCGCAGCTCCGTGGTGGCGACGGTGTCGTTCTCGTTGACGATCGCGACGGCACCGAGCGCACGGAGCCGGTCGAGAGTGCTCTGCGCGTTGCGGTGCTGGGTGCGCCGGGCGATGTCGTCGGCGGTGAGCAGCACCTGGCCGACGGTCCGCCCGTACCGCGCGAACGAGGTGCCCCAGGCATGCGCGAGCGCCAGCTGCCCTACGCTCGCCGCCGCCTGCTTGGTGGCGAGATCCCGTGGCCGCTTGGTCAGCCCGAGCGGTGCGATACCGGCACCGACCGCGCCGGAGGACACCACCACGACGTCGGAGCCGGCACGCATCCTTGCCTCGATCGCGTCGGCCAGGGCGTTCAGCGCCCGCAGGTCGATGCCGGACTCCATGCTGGTGAGCGCGGAGGACCCGATCTTCACGACCACGCTGCGTGCGGTCGCGATGGTGGCGCGGGTCTCCGAGAGTGAACGGACCGCGTCGTCCATCACTGTTCTTCGGGATCCAGGCCCTCGAGGCCACGCCGGATCCTGTGCGCGTGCTTGCGCTCGGAGGCACCGATGCGGTCCACCTGATCGAGTCGCGGGTCGGTACCGCGACCGGTGCGGGTCATGTCGATGCCCGCCGGGGTCTGCGGCTCCCACTCGAAGCTGACATCGCCGATGGTGACGTAGCAGCCGGGCTCGGCGCCCTGCTTGACCAACGCGTCCTCGACACCGAGCCGGGCGAGACGGTCCGCGAGGTAGCCGACGGCCTCGTCGTTGTCGAAGGCCGTCTGACGGATCCACCGCTCGGGCCGGACGCCGCGAACGATGAAGCCGCCGGGGGTCTCGGGATCGGCGACGACGGTGAAGTCGCTCGCATTGGAGGCGATGGGACGGATCACCTGACGCTTCGGCTCCGCCTTCGGATGTGCCTCGCGGTACTCCTCGACGAGCTTGGCGAGCGCGAAGGTCAACGGCCGCAGCCCTTCCCGGCTCACGGCCGAGATGGTGAACACGGGCCAGCCGCGCGCCTCGAACTCCGGGGTGACCATCTCGGCGAGCTCGGCCGCGTCGGGGACATCCGCCTTGTTGAGAACCACGATGCGGGGCCGGTCGGCCAGGTCACCGAGGCTCGCGTCGCCGGAGAGTGCCGGCTTGTAGGCGGCCAACTCGGCCTCGAGCGCGTCGACGTCGGAGACCGGGTCACGGCCCGGCTCCAGGGTCGCGCAGTCCACCACGTGTGCCAGCACCGCCGTGCGTTCGATGTGGCGAAGGAAGTCCAGTCCGAGACCGCGCCCCTGGCTCGCGCCGGGGATCAGGCCAGGCACGTCGGCGACGGTGAACGTGGTGTCGCCGCTCGAGACCACACCGAGGTTCGGCACCAGCGTGGTGAACGGGTAGTCGGCGATCTTCGGCTTGGCCGCCGAGAGCACCGAGACCAGGGAGGACTTACCCGCGGAGGGGAAGCCGACCAGTCCGACGTCGGCCACCGACTTGAGCTCGAGGACGAGGTCGCGTTGAACGCCCTCCTCGCCGAGCAGGGCGAAGCCCGGCGCCTTACGGGCCTTCGAGGCCAGCGCGGCGTTACCCAGTCCACCGCGGCCACCGGGGGCGGCGTCGAATCGGGTTCCCGTGCCGATCATGTCGGCGAGGACATTGCCGTCCGAGTCGAGCACGACGGTGCCGTCGGGCACCTTGAGGATCAGATCCTGGCCGTTTGCGCCCTCGCGGTTGCTGCCTGCGCCCTGCGTGCCGTTGCTCGCCTTGGCGTTCGGGTGGAAGTGGAAGTCCAGCAGGGTGTGCACGTTCTCGTCGACGACGAGCACCACGTCACCTCCGCGCCCGCCGTTGCCACCGTCGGGACCGCCGAGCGGCTTGAACTTCTCGCGGTGAACGGAGGCGCAACCATTGCCGCCTTTTCCGGCGCTGACATGCAGCACCACGCGGTCAATGAATCGGGACATGACTGCCGGATCCCTTCCTCAGGGTGAAAAGCAAATAGGGGCGAGCAGGGTATGAGACCCTGGCCCGCCCCTACTGGGAGCTTAGAACTGTCATCAGTCACCGTGATGGTGACACGAGCGACGCAGCAGAATCAGGCCTCTGCGGCGACCGGAACGATGTTGACAGTCTTACGTCCACGCTTGGTGCCGAACTCGACCGCACCAGCGGAGAGAGCGAACAGCGTGTCGTCGCCGCCACGTCCGACGTTCACGCCGGGGTGGAAGTGGGTTCCGCGCTGACGCACCAGGATCTCACCGGCGCTGACGGACTGGCCGCCGAAGCGCTTCACGCCGAGGCGCTGTGCGTTCGAATCGCGACCGTTACGGGAGCTGGATGCACCCTTCTTATGTGCCATGTCGAACCCTCCTGGGTACTAAAGCTGGTTACTTGATGCCGGTGACCTTGAGCACCGTCAGCTTCTGACGGTGGCCCTGGCGCTTGTGGTACCCGGTCTTGTTCTTGAACTTGTGGATGCGGATCTTCGGGCCCTTGGTGTGCTCGACGACCTCACCGGTGACCGAGACCTTGGCCAGCTTGGCGGCGTCGGTGGTCAGCTCGGAACCGTCGACGACGAGAACCGGGACCAGCGAGACAGCAGTGCCGGGCTCACCCTCGATCTTCTCGACCTTGACGAGGTCGCCGACAGCGACCTTGTACTGCTTTCCGCCGGTCTTGACGATCGCGTACGTTGCCATCGGAGGGCTACCCCTTGCTTCTTCGAACGTGCTCGCACGGCTTGAGCCGCGCGACTGGTCTGGTGTGCTTGCTACCTCGGGCAGGCCCGCCGCCGCCCTCGCGGGCGCAGCTGAGCCATATCGCCGGGTAGCGACCGGTCAAGGTTACGGGATGGAGAACCGCAGGGTCAAACTGGCACTCCGCAGGCTCCGCGCCGGTGTCAAACTGACAGTCTCCGACTCCCCCTCGACCGGCCGTCGGTCAGGCGTCGACGTCCGCCGGCGGTCCCGCGGGCCTGGCCGCGGCCCTTCGACGGGGCCGACGGGCCGGTGCCGCGGGTGCGCCGTCCCCCTCGACCGGTTCAGCCGCCGCGGTGGTCTCCGCGGCCTTCACCGGCTCGACAACCTTGGGTTCGACGACCTTCTTCTCGACGACCTTTTTCCGAACGGCCTTCTTCTCGACGACCTTCGGCTCGGCCGGTTCGGGCGCCGCCTCGATCACGACCACGGCGCCGGCCTCTGCCGCCTCCGGGGTCTCGGTCGCGGGGGCCGCGGTGGCACGGGACGCACGTCGGGAACGACGCCTGCCCTTCGCGGGGGCCTCTGCGGGCTCCGGCGCGGCCGGGGCCTCCGGTTCCGCGACGACCTCCACAGCAACCTCCACGACCGGCTCAGCGGCGACCTCGGCCACCGTCGGCTCCTGCGTGGCGGCCGCGGCCTCGCCGGTCTCCGGCTGATGCTCGGCGGCGTCATCGTCGTGGTGATGCGCGGCCATCGCGAGCGCCACCGGGTGGGCACGCTTGACCGTCGCGTCGACCTCGACCGCGGGCGCCTGCCCGTTCTTGGGCGCGGCGGTCTCGGCGGCGCCGGACTTGTCGCGTCCACGCTTCTTGCGGCCGCCGGACTCGCCCTTCGGCGCGCCCGATCGCCCGGCGTCCTCGGAGGACCGCACCTCGACCGGCTCGGCGTGCACGATGATGCCGCGGCCGTGGCAATGCTCACAGTTGGTGGAGAACGCCTCGACCAGTCCGGTGCCCAGCTTCTTGCGGGTCATCTGGACCAGGCCCAGCGAGGTCACCTCGGAGACCTGATGGCGGGTCCGGTCGCGGCCGAGCGCCTCGGTGAGTCGACGCAGGACCAGGTCCCGGTTCGACTCGAGCACCATGTCGATGAAGTCGACGACGATCATGCCGCCGATGTCGCGCAGCCGCATCTGGCGCACGATCTCCTCGGCCGCCTCCAGGTTGTTCCTGGTGACCGTCTCCTCGAGGTTGCCGCCCGCACCGGTGAACTTGCCGGTGTTGACGTCGACGACGGTCATCGCCTCGGTGCGGTCGATCACCAGGGTGCCGCCCGAGGGCAGCCACACCTTGCGGTCGAGCGCCTTGGCGAGCTGCTCGTCGATCCGCTTGGCCTCGAACACATCGGGGCCGCCGTTGCCCTCGTACTTCTCGACCCGCGGCAGCAGGTCGGGTGCGACGGTCTTGATGTAGTTCTCCACCGTCGACCAGGACTTCTCGCCCTCGATCACGATCTTGGCGAAGTCCTCGTTGAACAGATCGCGGACGACCTTGACCAGCAGATCCGGCTCCTCGTACAGGGCCTTCGGGTTGCTCCCCTTGCCCTTGTCCGCGGCCGCGGCCTGCTTCTCGATCTCGTCCCACTGGGTCTGCAGACGCTTGACGTCGCGGGCCAGCTCTTCCTCGCTCACGCCCTCCGACGCGGTGCGAATGATGACACCGGCCTCCGGCGGCACGATCTCGCGCAGGATCTCCTTGAGTCGCTTGCGCTCGGTGTCGGGCAGCTTACGGCTGATGCCGGTGGAGCTACCGCCGGGCACGTACACCAGGAATCGCCCGGCCAGGGAGATCTGCGTGGTCAGGCGGGCACCCTTGTGCCCGACCGGATCCTTGCTGACCTGGACCAGGACCTGGTCACCCGGCTTGAGGGCCTGCTCGATCTTGCGGCTGTTGCCGCCGAGTCCCGCGGCCTCCCAGTTGACCTCGCCTGCATAGAGCACGCCGTTGCGGCCACGGCCGATGTCGATGAACGCGGCCTCCATCGAGGGCAGCACGTTCTGAACGCGACCGAGGTAGACGTTGCCGACCATCGATGCGGACGCCGAGCTGGTGACGAAGTGCTCGACGAGGATGCCGTCCTCGAGCACCGCGACCTGCGTCAGGCCCTCCGCATGCGCACCGGTCTTCTCGCGGACCACCATGACGCGGTCGACGGCCTCGCGGCGCGCCAGGAACTCCGATTCGGTGAGGATCGGCGGGCGGCGGCGACCGGCGTCGCGCCCGTCGCGGCGTCGCTGACGCTTGGCCTCGAGTCGGGTCGAGCCCGAGATCCCCTGGACCTCGTCCTTGACCTTGGCCTTGGTGCGCGGCTCACGCTCGTGCACCACGGTGGTGACGCCGTCTTCCTCGGTACCTGCGTCCGCACCATCGCCACTGCCCTTGCGGCGGCGGCGGCGACGACGACGACGGCTCGATCCATCCCCGGCCTCGCCTGCCTCCTCCGACTCCTCCGACTCGGCCGCTTCCGCCTCGGCCGCCTGCTCGGTGGGCTCGGCCTGCTCAGTGCCCTCGGCGGCGGGCTCGGCCGCACCTTCGGTCTCGTTCTGCTCGTCCTCGGACGCCTGCTCGCCCCGGCCGCGACCGCGACCGCGACGACCGCGACGCCTGCGACGGCTCTGCGACTCGCCGCCGTCCTCGTCGGACTCGACCTCGGCCGCGGTGGACTCCTCGGTCACCGAGGTGTCGGCCTCCTCGACCGCACGCTCCTCGTGGCGCTCTTCGTGACGTTCCTCGTGCTCGACGACGGTGGTCACCTCGATGGGCGCGTCCTCGCTCGGCGCCGCTGCCACGCGGCGGGCGCGGCGACGCCGCGGTGCGGCCTCCGCGGCGGCCGCGTCGGGCTGCAGGAACAGCGGGGCCTGGAACACGGGGGTGACGTCGGGAACGACGTGCACCTCGGGCTCGGCGATGTTGGTGAACAGCCCCGCGGTCTCCACGCCGGGCGCGGACGCGGCTTCCGGCCTCGCCACCTCGGGCGCGGCAGCCGGCTCGGCCGCTGCGACCTCCTGGTGCGCCTCTGCCTGCGGGTTGAACGCAGCGTGCACCCGCTCGGCGAGAGCGCGGTCCACGCTGGACTGCGCGCTGCGCACCTCGGCGCCGAACTCGGCGACCTGGGCGAGCACCTGCTTGCTGGTCAGTCCCAGCAGCTTGGCGAGCGCGTGCACCCGGATCTTCTCCGGGAAGGTCGGCACCGCATTCGCTGCGGCTGAAGTCTGTGAATTTTCGGGCGGCGCTTGATCGGCCACGTAGTCTCCTCGGACCCCCGGGCGCGTCCACCCAGAGTCGTACTGGGTGTGAAGCGGCCACGCGAGGGCGCTCATTGTGTACTCATACCGGTGGGCATGAGATTGTCTGGTCTCGCCCCGCACGTCTCGCAGTGACCCGTTAAATCACTGCCAGCTCGCACGGCGCCTGGCTGGATGGCCGTACTCCCTGATCCGTGCGCCTGATCATCCAGCATGCCTGGGACCGCGAGGGATTTCCTGCGCGCCGTGGCAGCGATGATCGGGCATCGAACCGTGGTGTCATCCGATCGGGCCCGTATGGAACACATCGCGGGTCGACCGCCATCAGTATCCCACACCGTCGGGCCCGACCACGCCAACGGCGCACCGGCGCCGATCCGGCGCGGCGTGTTCGGACCTCTTACAGGTGGTCGGGGGTGATGCGGACTAGCCGCGGGCGAGCTCCGGGAACCAGAGCGTGATCTCCCGCTCGGCCGACTCGACGGAGTCGGACCCGTGCACCAGGTTCTGCTGGCCGTCCAGTGCCAGGTCGGCGCGGATGGAACCGGGGACGGCCTTCTCGACCGGGTCGGTGCCGCCCGCGAGCTGTCGGAAAGCCGCGATCGCGCGCGGGCCCTCGAGCACTGCGGCGACGAGGGGTCCGGACGTGATGAACTCGATCAGCCCCGGATAGAAGGGCCTGCCCAGGTGCTCGGCGTAATGCTGGCCCGCCAGCGCCTCGTCCGCGGTCTTCATCTCGAGGGCCGTGATGGACAGCCCCTTCCGCTCGACACGGGAAAGGATTTCTCCTACGAATCGGCGGGCGACGCCATCGGGCTTGATCAGTACCAGGGTGCGCTCAGTCACGGCGGACAGCTTAAGGGGTCAGTCCCGCTGGCCAGGAAGCAGACCCTGTTCGATCCGCTCGGTGAGGTCCCGCTTGAGATACAGCAGGTAGGCCCACACCGCACCGAACAGCAGTCCCACCGCGCCGATGGCGGGGTGCACCGCGAAACCGGCGATCAACGCCGCCTGCAGCGCGAAGTTGTACCCCATCGCCCACGGCCTGCCCTGGACACCGCCGCCGAGAATCATCAGCAGCGCGAGTCCGACCAGGTAGACGCCGGACAGCCAGGTGATGCCGCCGCCAACGGTCGCCACCACCGGCAGCGCCAGCAGCACCACGATCGCCTCCAGGATCAGGGTGCCCGCGCAGACCCCGCGGAAGCCCTTCCACGGGTCGTTCACCGGCGGACGGAAGCGCGGAGCGCCACCCTCCGCGTCACCTTCGGGTGTGCTCGATCCCTCGGGAGTACTCACGCCGGGTCCTTTCCGAACAGGGTGCGGGCCACGCCAGCGGTGACCACCGAACCGGTGACCACGACGCCCGCCCCCGATACAGCCTCACCGGGCTCGGCGACCTCCTCGGCCAGCCCGATGGCTGTCTCGAGCGCGTCCGGGAGCGTCTGTGCCACCACCACGCGTTCGTCGCCGAACCGGGCCACCGCCAGGTTGGCGAGTTCCTCGACGTCCATGCCGCGCGGAGATCCGTTGTGCGTCACGACGATCTCGTCGAACACCGGCTCCAGCGCGGTCAGGATCCCGGCCACGTCCTTGTCCGCCATCACCGCGACGACGCCGACCAGCTTGCGGAAGTCGAACTCCGCGACGAGCGCGGCGGCCAGAGCCTTGGCCCCGTGCGGGTTGTGCGCGGCGTCGAGGAAGACGGTGGGCGCGCTGCGCACCCGCTCGAGGCGCCCCGGGTTGGTCATCGAGGCGAAGCCCTCCCGGATCGCGTCGACGTCGAGCTGGCGGTCCGCCCCCGCCCCGAAGAACGCTTCCACCGCGGCGAGCGCGAGCGAGGCGTTGCGGGCCTGATGTTCGCCGTGCAGGGGCAGGAAGATGTCGCTGTAGACCCCGGACAGGCCTTGCAGTTCCAGTTGCTGTCCGCCGATCGCGATCCGGCGGGCGAGGACCTTGAACTCGGATCCCTCGCGGGCCACCGCGGCGTCGGCCTCGACGGCCCGGCGCAGCAGCACCTCGGTCACCTCCGGCGTCTGCTCCGCGAGGATCGCGACGGTGTCGCGCGGCACCAGCGACTCGGGCGCCTTCTTGATGATCCCGGCCTTCTCGGCGGCGATCCCGGCGATGTCACTGCCGAGGAACTCGACGTGATCGAGCCCGATGGGGGTGATCACCGCCACCTGACCGTCGATGACATTCGTTGCGTCCCAACGGCCGCCGAGCCCGGTCTCCACGACCGCGACATCCACCGGCGCCTCGGCGAAGGCCGCGAACGCCATAGCGGTGAGCACCTCGAACTTGCTCATCGCGGGGCCACCCGCCGCCTGGGACTGGGCGTCGATCATCTCGACGTACGGCAGCAGCTCACGGTAGGTGTCCACGTACAGGCGAGGCGAGATCGGCTTGCCGTCGATGCTGATCCGCTCGGTCGCCAGCTGCAGATGCGGGCTGGTGGTCCGCCCGACCCGACGGTGCAGGCGCGTCATCAGCGCGTCGATCATCCGGGTGACCGAGGTCTTCCCGTTGGTGCCCGCGACGTGGATGGCCGGATAGCTGTGCTGCGGCGAGCCGAGCAGGTCCATCAGGGCCGCGATGCGGGCGGTGGAGGGCTCGATCTTGGTCTCGGGCCAGCGCTGGTCGAGTTCGGCCTCGACGAGCGCCAGCTCGGCCAGATCGACGGGCGTGGGCTGCGATCCCCCGTCCCACTTCTCGGGCGTCTCGGCGTTCACGCCTGACCCTTCAGATCCATCGCCGCGAGCCGGGCGGTGATCCGCTCGACCTCCTCCGCGGCCAGGGTCTGCCGGGCACGGATCTTGTCGACCACGTTGTCCGGCGCCTTGCCGAGGAACGCCTCGTTGGACAGCTTGGCCGCGGTGCCCGCGAGCTCCTTCTCGGCCGCCGCCAGGTCCTTCTCGAGGCGCTTGCGCTCGGCGACCAGGTCCACGGTGCCCGAGGTGTCCAGCTCGACGGTGACGGTGCCGCGGCTGAGCCGCACCTCCAGCGAGGCCGTCGCGCTGAAGTCGTCGACCGGATCCGTCAGCTTGACCAGCGAGGCGACCGCGGCCTGTTTGCCGTCCAGGTCGGCCTCGGCGATCCCGCTGAGCCTCGCCGCCACCTTCTGGCCGGGGTTCAGACCCTGATCGCTGCGGAACCTGCGGATCTCGGTGACGAGCCGCTGGACGTCCGCGATGCGCTGCGCGGCAACGGCATCGGCGGCCTCACCGGTCGCGGTCGGCCACTCGGAGATCACCACCGACTCCCCGCCGGTCAGCACCTTCCAGAGGGTCTCGGTGACGAACGGCATCACCGGGTGCAGCATGCGCAGCAGCGCATCGAGGACATTGCCGAGCACGGCCTTGGTGCCCTCGGCCTCGGAGCCTGCGAACTGCACCTTGGCGAGCTCGAGGTACCAGTCACACACCTCGTCCCAGGCGAAGTGGTAGAGCGCGTCGCAGGCCTTGCCGAAGTCGTAGCGGTCGAACGCGGCGTCGACCTCGGCCTGGACCTGCTCGAGCCGGTCCAGGATCCAGCGGTCGGCGTCGCTGAGCTCGGCGGGCAACGGCGCGGGCGCCGCGCCGTTCATCAGGGCGAACTTCGTGGCGTTGAACAGCTTCGTGGCGAAGCTGCGGGAGGCCTTCGCGTGATCCTCACCGACGGAGAGGTCGCTGCCGGGGTTCGCGCCGCGGGCCAGCGTGAAGCGCAGCGCGTCGGCGCCGAACTCGCGCACCCAGTCCAGCGGGTCGATGCCGTTGCCCTTCGACTTCGACATCTTCTTGCCGTGCTCGTCGCGGACCAGACCGTGCAGGAAGACGTCCGTGAACGGCACCTGCGGACCGGTCTTGCCCTCGCCCGCGGTGATCGCGTCGTCCTCGGAGACGAAGGTGCCGAACATCATCATCCGGGCCACCCAGAAGAACAGGATGTCGTAGCCGGTAACGAGAACGCTTGTGGGGTAGAACTTCTCGAGCTCCGGGGTCTGCTCCGGCCAGCCCATCGTGGAGAACGGCCAGAGTCCGGACGAGAACCAGGTGTCGAGGACATCGGGGTCCTGCTCCCAGCCCTCGGGCGCGGTCTCGTCGGGTCCGACGCAGCGGACCTCTCCCTCAGGGCCGTACCAGATCGGGATGCGGTGACCCCACCACAGCTGGCGCGAGATGCACCAATCGTGCATGTTGTCGACCCAGCCGAACCAGCGCGGCTCCAGGCTGGCGGGGTGGATCGTGGTGTCGCCGTTACGGACCGCGTCGCCCGCGGCCTTGGCGAGCTCCTCGACCTTGACCCACCACTGCAGCGAGAGCCGCGGCTCGATGGACTCACCGCTGCGCTCGGAGTGGCCGACGCTGTGCAGGTAGGGACGCTTCTCGGCGACCACACGACCCTGCTCGGCGAGCGCCTCGCGCACCTTCACGCGGGCCTCGAACCGGTCCATGCCGTCGAACTGCGTTCCGGTATCGGCGATCTTGCCGGTCTTGTCCATGATCGTGGGCATCGGCAGGTTGTGCCGCAGGCCCATCTCGAAGTCGTTGGGGTCGTGCGCGGGGGTGATCTTCACCGCGCCGGTGCCGAACTCCGGGTCAACGTAGTCGTCGGCGATGATCGGGATCTGCCGGCCCGTGATGGGGTGCTCGAGGGTGGTGCCGAGCAGGTGCTGGTAGCGCTCGTCGTCGGGGTGCACGGCGACCGCGGTGTCGCCGAGCATCGTCTCCACACGCGTGGTGGCGACGATGACGTGCGGCTCGTCGTCGTTCAGGGAGCCGTAGCGCAGCGAGACCAGCTCGCCCTCGACGTCCTCGAACTTGACCTCGATGTCGGAGATGGCGGTCTGCAGCACCGGCGACCAGTTGACCAGGCGCTCGGCCCGGTAGATCAGTCCCGCGTCGTACATCCGCTTGAAGATGGTCTGGACGGCGCGCGAGAGGCCCTCGTCCATGGTGAACCTGTCGCGGCTCCAGTCGACGCCGTCGCCGAGTCTGCGCATCTGGCCGCCGATGGTGCCGCCGGACTCGCGCTTCCAGTCCCAGACCTTGTCGATGAACAGCTCGCGGCCGAAGTCTTCCTTCTTCTTGCCGTCCGCCGCGAGTTGCTTCTCCACCACGTTCTGGGTGGCGATGCCCGCGTGGTCCATGCCGGGCAGCCAGAGCACCTCGTAGCCCTGCATGCGCTTACGTCGCGAGAGCACGTCCATCAGGGTGTGGTCGAGGGCATGGCCCATGTGGAGGCTGCCGGTCACGTTCGGCGGCGGCAGCACGATCGAGTAGCCGGGCTTGTCACTGGTCGGGTCCGCCGTGAAGTAGCCGGCGTCCACCCAACCCTCGTACAATTCCTGCTCTACCGCGCTGGGGTCCCAGCTCTTCGGGAGGGCGTCGGCGGGGTTCATGGGGTCCTGCGGCACGGCACTGGTCACCCGGTGATTCTAGAGAACCCGCGGGGTCCCCCGACACCGCCGTCCGGTCAGCGAGGCGCCCGCCACATCGCCCACAGCGTCGGGCCGCCGTTCGGGATGACGATCTCGCCCGTCACCTCGAAGCCGAATCGCTCGTAATAGGGGACGTTCGACTCCTTGCTCGACTCCAGATAAGCGGGCGCGTGCTCGGCGTCGCACCGGGCCAACCGGGAGTTCATCAACGCTGTGCCGTGACCAGCGCCACGCGCCGAGGGGTCGGTGCCGATGGTGCTGAGATACCAGTGCGGCTCTTCCGGGTGCGCCTTCTCGATCGTCCCGGCGAACTCCGCCCCCGCCATGATCCGGCCACCGAAGGCGCGGATCAGTCCGGGCAGCGCGCGCAGCTGGCTCAGCGCCGACTGCCGCCAGCGTCCCGGCGGGTCCCACAGGGTTGCCCCGGCCACCGACCCGTCCGACGCGAGCGCCACCTCGACGCCGCCGAGCGGAAAGTGATGGTGCCGGATGAGCGTCCCGAACATGTGCGGCAGCCCCGCGCGGCGCGAGCCGACATCCGGCCACAGCCATTCCGTGACCGGGTCGTCATCGAAGGCCGCGGCCAGCACGCGTCCGGCGGCGGGGACGTCGGAGGGGGCGGCGGGTCGAACCGTGACGGCGGCCATGCCGCGACGCTACCGCCCCCGATACGTTGTAGCCATGACGATGGCATGGGTGTTTCTCTCGGTGGCCATCTGCGCGGAGGTACTCGCGACGAGCCTGCTGACCCGGACGGAGGGCTTCCGGCGGCCCGGCCCGACCGCGGTGGTCCTCGGCCTCTACTGCGTGGCGCTGTACTGCCTGTCGCAGACCCTGCGCACCCTCGATGTCGGTGTGGCGTACGCGGTCTGGGCGGGGGTGGGCACCGCCGCGATCGCCGCCATCGGGATGCTGGTCCTGCGCGAACCCCGGTCGGCCGGCCGAATCCTCGGCATCACCCTGGTGGTGGCGGGCGTGGTCGCGCTGAATCTCGGCGGTGTCGGATGAGCGACCGCGTACGGGCGTGGGCCTTCCTCGCCGCCGCGATCACCTGCGAGATCCTGGCCACGGTGTTCCTCGGCAGCACCGAACAGTTCAGTCGACCGCTGCCCACGATCGCCGTTCTGCTCGGCTACGCCACCTCGTTCGCCTGCCTGGCCCAGGCACTGCGGTCGCTGCCGGTGAGCCTGGCGTACGCGCTCTGGTCCGGGATCGGGACCGCGACGGTCGCGGTGATCGGCATCGCGTTCCTCGGCGAACAGGCATCCGCTGCGAAGTTCCTCGGGCTCGCGCTGATCATCGCGGGCGTGGTGATCCTGAACCTGCGGCAGCCGGCGCCCGAGCTGGGGGCGGAATCCGGAGCCCCTGTCGCCTCACGGGAAGAGTGAGGGCGTGCTGCCCGATCGTGTTGTAGATGTGCATGATCGCGCCGGCGAGCATGTCGTGACGCCAGAGGCCCGCGGTTTTGAGTTGATGGTGCAGCGTGCACAGGCATTGGAGGTTGGCGAAAACGGTCCAGCCACCAAGGATCGGATCAGCTCTGTTGAACGCGACGACGTGATCGATCTGGCAGTCCGCGGCGGCGATCAGGCAGTCCGGGTGTCGGCAGGTGCCATCGCGGAGCCGAACGGCGGCGGCGAGTAGGTCGCTCGGCCGGTAGGTCAGCGCGCCCGGTGGCGGCTTTGTGAATCCGCCGTGGCCGTCCGGGAACGCGGTAACGAGATCCGCAGGGTCGTTCAGGATGGTGCGGAACAGGCCGTCGATGGCGTCGGCCGGTG
This sequence comes from Rhodococcus sp. PvR099, assembly GCF_017833315.1. Classification (NCBI taxonomy): domain Bacteria; kingdom Bacillati; phylum Actinomycetota; class Actinomycetes; order Mycobacteriales; family Nocardiaceae; genus Rhodococcus; species Rhodococcus sp. PvR099. Next base: position 1,790,432 of record NZ_JAFIBV010000001.1, read on the forward strand.
AGATGACACCGGGATGCGGGAGCTTGCGGACCGGAAGCGCGGCCGCCCCCGCGGGCAGGATCCGACTCCTGAACACGAGCAGGCCGGATCCGGCGGTCGACTCGTGCTGCTCGTCGGGCTCGGCCACGGCCGCGCGGCACGGATCTGGCGGGTCGGATGGATCTGGCGGGTCGGGTTCGCGCGCTTCGGGTTCCGCCCCGATGCCGGGTGGCAGGTGGTCCGGTTCCGCCGTGGCACGTTCCTCGGTCGATTCGGTCACGCCATCGGTACCGTCACCGCCGACGATGTTGTCGCACTGCAGGCGGTCGAGCGCCTGCCTGGCGCAGTCGATGATCGCCTGCCAGGTCGCATCCTCGGCGATGGCACGGGCCTGGCCGGCATCCAGATAGCCGTAGCCCTCCAGATAGGCCGGGTTGTCGGCCAACCCGAGCAGCGTCTCCAGCCCGCACGAGATCGTCAGATTCACCTGTGGGGCGGCAGGTTCACAGTTGCGGGTGGCCGCGCAGTCCTGGTCGCCACACTCGCAGGTCAGGGCCCTCCCACCGTGCATCAAGACCATGAATGCGTCCGCACACCGGACGTCGAGGGGACGCGGATCGGCCCGGCACGCCGTCTTGGCGACCTTCACAATCAGCCCCGTGACCGCCGTCAACTGAGTCGCCGTCAGCGTCACCGACAGCACGCCCATCCCGTGGGGCAGACGGCGGGAGCGAACCTTGCGCTTGGCTTCGGCCTCCTCGCGGGCGCGTTGCGCCCATGCGGCGTCGTCCTCGATCAGCATCCGGGCGATCTCGATTCCGAGTGGGGTCGGTGCGAGTCGTCGCGCGGCGGACAGGATGTCCGAGTCCAGGCGCAGCACCGCAGCAGCGGTGGCCTTGCGGGTGTGCTCATCGATCACCCGGATCTTCGCCAGAGACACCTCGCCAGCAGCGAAAGCGCCCCGAATCTCGGGCATCCGTTCGAGGGTGAACCCGAGCCGCATCAGCGACGACACCGACCTGAAGGTGCTCGACAACGCCAGCGCGACCTCCGCGAGCGCAGACCGCTCCGCCTGCTCGGTGTCGAACCCGGCACCGGGAGCACGATGGTCGAAGGTGCCACGAGAGCTGGTGTAGTCCATGATCTGCGCGATCAACCGGGCCGCCGCCGCGTTCTCGGCGCGGGAGGTCTCGGAGATCGCGTCGAGAAGAATCCGCTCACGATCGGTCACTGCCGAAGCTGACACTCCAATCACCCCCCAGGAGACTCTATTCGATCATATGTTCGAGTTTACTCGGGAATGGCCTGCACGCAAGGGGTTTGAGGAACTCGAGAACAAACGGACCCATCGCCATCGACTGTGCGGTCGAATCAAGGAATGTGGATTCGATGGAGCGGCCTGACGATCGACTGCACGGACCCGATCCGATTGGCCGGATTCCGGGGAGCCTTACTTGATCGTGAGGCGCTGCCGGGCCTGCCCGGATGGATCGAGCTCACCCCACGGCATGAACACGAGCCACGCATCAATTTGCAGCCGGTCCCCGAACCCAAGTCCGGGAAGGTCCGCATCCATCTGGATGTCGCCGTCGACGACTTCCACGCCGCGGTCGAACGCGTCATCGCCCTCGGCGGCCGCGACACCGGTGAACGCCACGAATACCCGGAGGGCGTTGCGTGGCGCTCACGGATCCCGAGCGGAATGAGTTCTGCGCCGTCCAGTACTACAACTAGAGCGACACACCCCGCGCCGAGTGCCGGGTTCGCAAACGTCCAAGGCACCCCAGGGAAACGGTTGGCACATGAACAGAACGCGGCGAATAGCGTTCGTCAGCTACCTCGTGGACTGGGTCAGAGTGACCCTAGAGAACGATCATGCGAGAGTGAGGCCATGGGCTCGTCCACCGACAAGGAGCGACTCCTCGGGATCGTGCTCGCAAATCCCGTGGCCCGAACGATCCTCGATCGTGCACCCGATCTCGGGATGAGCGACTGGTATCTCACGGCCGGTGGGGTCTTCCAGACGGTCTGGAACCACCTCGACGGCCGCGATCTCCTGGCAGGCATCAAGGACTACGACCTCTTCTATTTCGACCGGGCGGACCTCGGTTACGCGGCCGAGGACCGAATGATCAGGCAGGCGGAGACCCTGTACGGCGACGTCGAGGCGGCGGTCGAGCTGCGCAACGAGGCGCGGGTACACCTGTGGTACGAGGATCGATTCGGTGTCCCTGGCGTCCCCTTCACGAGCTGCGCGGACGCGATCGACCACTTCGCATCCACCACCTGCTGCGTGGGGATCACGCGCTCCCCCACCGGGGAGTTCCAGGTCTACGCACCCCACGGCCTCGATGATCTCTTCAGCATGGTGCTGCGCCCCAACCCGATCCTGGCCCCGCGGGAGGTCTACGAGGCGAAGGCGGCCCGATGGCGGCGGGAATGGCCAGGGCTGACGGTCGTTCCCTGGCCGGGCGGACCCGCATCCCGCCTGTGCGGAGCCGATCGGGACTAGCCTTCCCACATGCGCGCAGTCGTGATCACCAAGCACGGGGACGCCGACGTCCTCGAGGTCCAGGAACGTCCATCGCCGGCGCTCCGCCCCGGCGCGGTCCGCATCGACGTCCGGGCCGCGGGCGTCAACTTCGCCGACGTGATGGCCCGACTCGGCCTGTACGCCGACGCCCCGCCGCTGCCGAGCGTCGTCGGCTACGAGGTCGCGGGCACGATCAGCGAGGTCGCCGCGGATGTCGTCGGCCTCGCCGTGGGTGACCGGGTGGTCGCGGGCACGCGGTTCGGCGGCTACGCCGAGCAGGTGTGTGCCGACGCCCGAGACGTGATCGCGCTGCCGGACTCCTTGAGCTTCGAGCAGGGCGCCGCCATTCCCGTCAACTACGCGACCGCCTGGGCAGGCCTGGTCGGCTACGCGAATCTCCGTGCGGGAGAGCGGGTCCTGATCCAGGCCGCGGCGGGTGGCGTCGGGATCGCGGCGACGCAGATCGCCAAGCACGTCGGCGCCGAGGTCTACGGAACCGCCTCGCCAGGCAAGCACGACGCCATCCGTGGCTTCGGCGTCGACGTGGCGCTGGATTACCGGAAACGAGGGTGGGACAGCGAGCTTCCGCCGATGGACGTGATCATGGACGCGATCGGCGGGGAGTCATTGCGGCGGAGCTACGGCCAATTGCGTCCCGGCGGCAGGCTCGTCGCCTTCGGGGCCAGCTCGGTGGTCGCGGGCGACAAGCGAAACCTGTTACGGGCGGCACCGCAGGCCCTGCGCATGATGCGGGGCTTCAATCTCATCGACCAGATGAGCGAGTCCAAGACGGTGATCGGCCTCAACATGCTGCGACTGTGGGACGACCGCGGCACGCTGGAGCCGTGGATCACCCCGCTGCGCGAGCTGATCGAGAACGGCGTCGTGGCACCCGTGGTGTCCGACGCCGTCCCGTTCGCCGACGCGCCAGAGGCCCATCGAATCCTGACCGAGCGTCGCAACGTCGGAAAGGTCGTCCTGGTCCCCTAGCGCGTCGGGCGAACTCTCGCCAGGACTACTTCGTGAGCAGCGGAGCGATCCGCGGCGGGATGTTCTCCAGCGCGTACGGCAGCGACAGCACGGTGCTCCAGGTCATCGCCTCGGCGGCCTCGTCCTCGAGGATGATCGTGCGACCGTCCTTGACGACGTTCAGCTCCTGATAGACCGGCGTCTTGTCGAGCTCGGCCCGCAGCTTGTCGCCGTAGCCGCCACCCGCGTACCAGACCAGCAGGTCGGCGTCGGCGAGCGAGAGCTGCTCCGTGCTGATCGGGGCGAAGTTCGTGGTCGTGATCTGCTGCGTGACAGGCGGATTCACGAAGCCGAGTTCGGTGAAGAAGCGGACCTTCGGGTCCTCCGGGCCATAGACGCCGAACTGGCCCGGACCCTTGAGCGCACCCACGATCACCGTCTTGCCCGCGAACGCCGGGTTGGCGGCCGCGACATCGGTGAACTGCTTCTCGACGGAGGTCACCAACTCCTTCGCCTTGTCCTGCTTACCGAGCGCCTCGCCGATGATCCGGGTCTGGTCCTGCCACGGCACGCCGTAGTCGGCGAACTCCTTCGGCTGCGCGACCGTCGGCGCGAGCGCGCTGAGCTTGTTGTACTGGTCCTTGGTCAGGCCCGAGTAGGTGCCGATGATCAGGTCGGGGTTGGTGGCGGCCACCTTCTCGACGTCGATCCCGGTGTTCGCGCTGCCGATGATCGCGGGCGTCGCCCCGGCGAGCAGATCCTGCGCCCAGGGCCACACTGCGTTCGGGTAGTTGCCGTACCAGTCGAAGACGCCGACCGGGGTGGAGCCGAGCGCCAGGATCGCGTCCTGGTCGTTGTATCCCACGCTGACCACGCGCTGCGGGTCGAGCGGGACCTGGGTCTCGCCGTACTTGTTGCCGATGGTCGCGCCGGTGCCCGAGGAGGCCGAACCTCCGTCACCGTCGCTGCTGCAGGCAGCGGCGAACGCGAGCAGCGCGCCCGACGTTCCGATCAGAAATCCCCGCCGCGTCAATCTACCGACGTCTGCCATCGACTCTCCTCCATCGTCACCAAAGCTAGGTAAGGCTAGCCGAAATAGTAGGCAGAGTGGGTCACCTCGCTTTCGGCGGGCCCGTGACGGGGCCACTATGTAGGCATGACTCGCAAGGGACCCGAACGCGACATAGACGAATCCGAGCTGGTCGTCACGCACAGCAAGGACCACGCGGCGGGAGTGCCAGCGGTCCTGGTGTCCCTGCAACGCGGCCTCGAGCAGATGGGCGCCGTCCGCACCGCCCGGACCCTGGCCAGGCTCAATCAGCGACACGGGTTCGATTGCCCCGGCTGCGCCTGGCCCGAGACGCCGGGGCACCGCAAGCCCGCGGAGTTCTGTGAGAACGGCGCCAAGGCCGTCGCCGAGGAGGCGACGCTGCGCACAGTCGGTCCCGAGTTCTTCGCCGAGCACTCTGTGGCGGAGCTGGCCGAGAAGACCGACTACTGGCTCGGACAGCAGGGGCGCCTCGCGCACCCGATGGTGCTCCGCGAGGGCGCGACCCACTACGCGCCGATCGAATGGGACGAGGCCTACCGGCTGATCGCCGACCACCTGCGCGCGCTGCCCGACCCCGACGGCGGCGTGTTCTACACGTCCGGCCGCACCAGCAACGAGGCCGCGTTCCTCTACCAGCTGATGATCCGCAGCTTCGGCACCAACAACCTGCCCGACTGCTCCAACATGTGCCACGAATCGTCCGGCAGCGCGCTGACCGAATCGATCGGCATCGGCAAGGGTTCGGTGACAGTGCCGGACCTCGAGTACGCCGACCTCATCCTCATCGCAGGCCAGAACCCCGGCACCAACCATCCCCGGATGCTCTCCACGCTGGAGAAGGCAAAGGGGAACGGCGCCAAGATCATCGCGGTCAATCCGCTGCCCGAGGCGGGGCTGCGCCGGTTCAAGGACCCACAGAAGGTGGGCGGCGTGATCGGGCGCGGCGTCGACATCGCCGACGAGTTCCTGCAGATACGCCTCGGCGGTGACATGGCCCTGTTCCAGGGGCTCGGGCGACTGCTGCTCGAGGCCGACGACGCGGACCCCGGTTCGGTGGTGGACCGTGCCTTCGTCGAGCAGCACTGCGCGGGTTTCGCCGAGTACGAGAAGAACGTCCGCGCAGTCGATCTCGACGTCGTCCTCGAGGCCACCGGACTCACGATGACGCAGTTGCGCGAGACCGCCGACGCGATGGCCTCTTCCGAACGGACGATCGCATGCTGGGCGATGGGCCTGACCCAACAGACGCACGGGGTCGCGACCATTCAGGAGATCACCAACCTGCTGCTGATGCGCGGCATGATGGGCAAGCCCGGCGCGGGCGTCTGCCCGGTGCGTGGGCACTCGAACGTCCAGGGCGACCGCACGATGGGTATCTGGGAGAAGATGCCGGACTCGTTCCTCGACGCGCTGGACCGCGAGTTCTCGATCGTCAGCCCCCGAAAGCACGGCTGGGACACCGTCGCCGCCATCCGCGGCATGCGTGACGGCAAGGGCTCCGTCTTCATGGCGATGGGCGGGAACTTCATCCGGGCCACCCCGGACACCGAGGCCACCGAGGCCGCACTGCGTTCGTGCGCGCTGACCGTCCAGGTCTCGACCAAGCTCAACCGCTCGCACGTGGTGACCGGGCGCACCGCGCTCATCCTGCCGACGCTCGGCCGCACCGACAAGGACATCCAGGCCGGCGGGAAACAGATGGTGTCCGTGGAGGATTCGATGTCCATGGTGCACCTCTCGCGGGGCAACCTGACACCCGTCAGCGATCAGCTGCGCAGCGAGGTCGCAATCGTCTGCGAACTCGCCGAGCACCTGCTCGGCGCCGACCACTCGGTGCCGTGGGCACAGTTCAAGGGTGACTACGACCGCATCCGCGATTCGATCTCGCGGGTGGTACCCGGCTGCGAGAACTACAACGAGCGGGTCCGGCGGCCCGACGGGTTCCAGCTGCCGCACCCGCCGCGCGACCGGCGCGAGTTCCCCACCAGCACCGGCAAGGCCAATTTCACCGCGAGTCCGCTGCAGTGGTTGCCCACTCCCCCCGGCCGGCTGATCCTGCAGACCCTGCGCAGTCACGACCAGTACAACACCACCATCTACGGGCTCGACGACCGTTATCGCGGTGTGAAGGGCGGCCGCAAGGTGATCTTCGTGTCCGCGGCCGACCTCGCGGAACTCGGCATCGCCGACGGCGCCGCCGTGGACATCGTCTCCGAGTGGACCGGCCCCGACGGCGTGCTGCAGGAGCGCCGGGTGCGCGACTTCCGGGCCGTCCGGTACAGCACCCCCAAGGGCAATGCCGCCGCCTACTACCCGGAGACCAACCCCCTCATTCCGCTCGATCACGTTGCCGCGAAGTCGAATACGCCGGTGTCCAAGGCGGTGCTGGTACGGCTCGAACCGGCGGGGGCGCACTGATGGGTCGGGTCACCGCGCGCCGCCCGGTGCTACGGATCACCGGTGGCGCCACGGTGCGCAGACCGGACAGCCTGGCCGTGGAGGAACCGCTGGAGATCCGGATCGGCGGCCGATCGCTCTCGGTGACCATGCGAACCCCAGGGGACGACATCGACCTGGTGCACGGGTTCCTGCTGGGCGAGGGCATCATCGGATCGGCGTCCGACGTCTCGGTCATCCGGTACTGCGACGGTGTCGATGCCGATGGCGCCAACACCTACAACGTGCTCGACGTGGCGCTCGCTCCCGGGGTCCCGCCGCCGACCGGCGCCGATCGCCAGTTCCTGACCACCTCGGCATGCGGCGTCTGTGGCAAGGCCTCGCTCGAGGAGGTCCGGGTGCGCTCGCGCTACGACCTCACCGCTCCCGACCCCGTGGTGACGCCGTCGACCCTGGCGTCCATGCCTGTGACCCTGCGCGCGCGGCAACGGGTCTTCGACTCGACCGGCGGCCTGCATGCCGCCGGACTGTTCACCGCCGACGGCGCCCTGCTCGCGATTCGCGAAGATGTGGGCAGACACAACGCCGTCGACAAGGTGCTCGGCTGGGCGTTGACCGCCGACCGGGTGCCGCTGCGCGAGGCGATCCTCGTGGTCAGCGGGCGCGCTTCCTTCGAACTCGTGCAGAAGGCCGTGGTCGCAGGCGTCCCGGTGCTGGCCGCCGTCTCCGCCCCGTCGTCGCTCGCCGTCGATCTCGCCACCGAGTCCGGTCTGAGCCTGGTCGGGTTCCTGCGCGGCGAGACCATGAATGTCTACAGCGGCGAGGCCCGGATCAAGCCGGCCTGACGCCGCACCCGACCACCCGCCCACCCCTGTGGCGCTTCTCGCATCCTACCTAGATACCCCCTAGGGTATGGTCGACTCATACCGAGCAGATACCCCCCAGGGCATATCGAGGAGATTCGCATGACCAGCAACACGGCCGAGGTGGACAAAACCCGGGCGGTGAGAGCGGGCGGCGACGGCCCGCCGCCGATCGCATCGACTGGGGGACTCCTCGGCCGACTGGGCGCGGCGATGGTCGGACGCGCCCGGTGGGTGTTCGGCATCTGGCTGATCGCCCTGGTGGCGCTCGGCGCCGCCGCGCCGTCGGTGTTCACCTCGCTTGCCGGCGCCGGCTGGCAGGCCAACGGCTCGGAATCCGTGCAGGTCCGCGAGCTCGCGCAGGAGCACTTCGGTGGGAACTCCTCCGCCGCGGTGCAGGTCGTCGTGCACTCGGACACGCTCGCGGTCGCCGATCCGCAGGTGCAGCAGGTCCTCGCCGACGCCACCGCGGTGTTCGCCGACGATCAGCGGTTCGGCGAGGTCATCGCCCCGCAGCCCGGCATGTCGATCAGCCCGGACGGGCACACCGGCATCCTGATCGCGGGGGCGAACGCGGGCACCGACGACATGGTCAAGGCCGTCGACGAGCTCAAGGGCGAACTGGGCGCACTGTCCACGAATGAGATCGAGGTCTACCCCACCGGCGCGTCCGCGCTGTGGAGCGATTTCAACAAGGCCAATCACGACGCGATGATCCAGGCGGAGATGCTCTCCTGGCCGGTCACGCTCGCGATCATGGTGCTGGCATTCGGGTCGCTGGTTGCGGCGGGACTGCCGCTGTTGCTGACCATGGCGGGCCTGATCGCCTCCGCGGGCGGGCTGGTCCTGCTCAACACGGTCACGCCGATCTCCGTGTGGGCCATGAACTTCGCAATGATGTTCGCCCTCGCGCTCGGCATCGACTACGCGTTGTTCATCGTGTCGCGATTCCGGGATGCGCTGAGCAAGAGCGGCGACCCGCGCGCGGCGGTCGCCGAGACGATGGACACCGCGGGCAAGGCCGTCGTCCTCTCGGGACTGACCGTGCTCGTGAGCCTGTCCGCGGTACTGCTGGTCCCGGCGCCCGCGGTCCGGACGATGGCCGTCGGCATCATGCTCGCCGTCACCTTCGTTCTCGCGGCCACGCTGACCCTGCTCCCCGCCGTGCTCGGCAAGCTCGGCACCAAGGTCAACGCAGGCGCGCTCCCGTACGCCAAGCGGCAGCAGCACCGCTCCCCCCGCTTCGCCGCGTGGGGCAACCTCCTGCACCGCCGCCCGTGGCCGTTCGCGATCGGCTCGCTCCTGATCCTGATCGCGCTGTCCCTCCCGGTGCTCGGTCTGAAGGTCGCGATGCCGTCGATCGAGGTGGTCCCCTCCGACGCGCCGGTCCGGCAGGGCTACGAACTCGTCCAGGAACAGCTGGGTGAGGGCGCGCCAGGAATGCTGCAGATCATCGCCCCTGCATCGGAGGCCGAGGCCACGGCCGGCGCCACGGCCGCCGTCGACGGAATCGCGATGGTCACCCCGCCGCAGCCGGCGATCGACGGCTCCGACCACGTGATGCTGCAGGCGATACCGGGCGTCGACCCCTCCGACGAGTCGATGGGTTCGATCCTCACCCAGCTGCGGTCCGAGCTGCCCGAGCAGGCAATGGTCGGCGGCGCACCCGCCGAGAACCTCGATCTGCAGCAGGCGCTCAACGACTACCTGCCGCTTATCGTCGGCATCATCCTGGTACTCGGGTTCCTGCTGCTGCTGGTCGCGCTGCAGGCCCCGCTGATCGCCATCCTTGGCACCGTGGTGAGCCTGCTCTCGACCGCCGCCGCGTTCGGCGTCGCCAAGCTGATCTTCCAGGACGGACACGGGGCGGGCCTGCTCGGCTTCACCCCGCAGGGCTTCCTCGACGGATGGGGGCCGGTGTTCTTCTTCGCGATGATCTTCGCCATCGCGATGGACTACACAGTGTTTCTGCTGTCCACCGCGAAGGAACACTACGAGCGATCCGGCGATCCGAAGGTCGCGCACGTGGACGGCCTCGCACACTCGGGCCGGGTGATCGCCGCTGCGGCAGCGGTGATGGTCGCGGTGTTCTTCACCTTCGCGCTCGCGGATCCGCTTCCGCCGAAGGAGATGGGCATCATCCTGGGCGTCGCCGTCCTGCTCGACGCGGTCCTCATCCGCCTGGTCCTGCTGCCGGTGCTGCTGCGACTGACCGGGCACGCCGCCTGGTGGTCGCCCGCCTGGCTGCGCAGGGTGCTGCCCGACATCAGCTTCTCGCACGGCTGACCCCAGAAAGGAGCTCCCCCCATGGCTACATTTCCCCGCCACCACGGATGGACGGTCGAGCGGCTGGTTCCGCTCCTCGCAGGCACCATGGTGCTGCTCAGCGTCGCACTCACCCTCGCGTTCTCGTCGTGGTGGCTGATCCTCACCGGATTCGTCGCCGCGAACCTGCTCTTCTATGCGACCGTCGGATGGTGCCCGGCCAGCCTGCTGATGCAGCGGCTCGGCATCAGACGACTCGACGAACCCGCGTGAACACCCCGATCCAGAACGGAGACAACTCATGAACCTGGCACTCTCGACGACACTGCAAGCCTCCTTCGCCGATGCGGTCGAAAGGACCCGAAAGGCCCTACAGGAACAGGGCTTCGGCGTGCTCACCGAGATCGACATGCGCGCGACGCTCAAGGCGAAGCTCGACGTGGACATGGAGGACTATCTGATCCTCGGTGCGTGTAACCCGCCGCTGGCGCACCGCGCGGTCACCATCGACCGGCAGATCGGATTGCTGTTGCCGTGCAACGTGATCGTTCGCTCCGATCCCGATACCGACGGCACCGTCATCGTGGAGGCGATGAATCCCGAACTGATGGTGCAGGTCACGGGCGAACCCGCGCTCGAGGCCGTGGCCGAGGAGGCGGGCGCCCGCCTGCGGGCCGCGATCGCCTCAGTCGGCGACGCCTCCTGACCGCCGTTGCCGTCGACAGATCCAGTCGACGGCAACGCGGTAGCCCTCCGGCCCGAGGCCGCACACCACGCCGTCGACGACCGACGACACGAGGGACCGGTGCCGGAACTCCTCGCGACCGTGGATGTTGCTGATGTGCACCTCGACCACCGGCACCCCGAGCGTGGCGATGGCGTCGCGCAGCGCCACGGAGGTGTGCGTATAGCCACCCGGATTGATCACCACACCCGAGGCCCAATCGCGGGCCTCGTGGATCCAATCAATCAGTACGCCTTCATGATTGGACTGGCGCGCATCGATCTCACGGCCGTACTCGGCGGCGACCACGCGGCACATGGCCTCCACGTCGTCGAGGGTGGCGAACCCGTACACCTCGGGCTCGCGCTGCCCGAGCAGATTCAGGTTGGGTCCGTTGAGCACGAGGATCGAGCCTTCGGTCGCCATACGGGTCACGCTAGCTCGCGAACGACCCCGACAGACGGAGAACGGCCGGTGGGAATCCCACCGGCCGTTCTCCGTCTGCTGTGTCGTTGTGCTGATTACGCCGACTTGTCGCGACGTTCCGGCCGCTCGGGCTTGCGCGGGACGATGGTCGGCAGCACGTTGTCGTTCACCGTCTCGGCCGTCACGACCACCTTGGCGACGTCGTCGCGGCTCGGGATGTCGTACATCACCGGCAGCAGGACCTCTTCCATGATGGCGCGCAGGCCGCGGGCACCGGTGCCGCGCAGGATCGCCTGATCCGCGACGGCCTCGAGCGCGTCCGGGGAGAACTCGAGTTCCACCCCGTCCATGTCGAACAGCCGCGTGTACTGCTTGACCAGAGCGTTCTTCGGCTCGGACAGGATCTGCACGAGAGATTCCTTGTCCAGGCTGGTCACCGAGGCCACGACCGGGAGACGGCCGATGAACTCCGGGATCAGGCCGAACTTGATCAGGTCCTCGGGCATCACCTCGGCGAAGTGATCCTGGGTGTCCAGCTCGGCCTTGGAACGCACCTCCGCCCCGAAACCGATGCCGCGCTTGCCGACCCGATCGGAGACGATCCGCTCGAGACCCGCGAACGCGCCCGCAACGATGAACAGCACGTTGGTGGTGTCGATCTGGATGAATTCCTGATGCGGATGCTTGCGCCCACCCTGCGGGGGCACGCTCGCCTGGGTGCCCTCGAGGATCTTCAGCAGAGCCTGCTGCACACCCTCGCCGGACACGTCCCTGGTGATCGACGGGTTCTCGCTCTTGCGGGCGATCTTGTCGACCTCGTCGATATAGATGATGCCGGTCTCGGCGCGCTTGACGTCGTAGTCCGCGGCCTGGATCAGCTTGAGCAGGATGTTCTCGACATCCTCGCCGACATAGCCCGCCTCGGTGAGTGCTGTCGCGTCGGCGATGGCGAACGGAACGTTCAGCATCTTCGCCAGCGTCTGCGCGAGGTAGGTCTTGCCACAGCCTGTCGGGCCGAGCATCAAGATGTTCGACTTGGCCAGTTCCACGGTCTCGCCGCGGGCGTCGCGACCCTTGTCACCGGCCTGGATGCGCTTGTAGTGGTTGTAGACCGCGACCGCGAGCGTGCGCTTGGCCGCGTCCTGACCGATCACGTAGTTCTCGAGGAAGTCACGGATCTCGGCCGGCTTGGGCAGCTCGTCGAGCTTGACCTCGCTCGACTCGGCCAGCTCTTCCTCGATGATCTCGTTGCACAGGTCGATGCACTCATCGCAGATGTAGACCCCTGGTCCCGCGATGAGCTTCTTCACCTGCTTCTGACTCTTGCCGCAGAAAGAGCACTTCAGCAGGTCGCCGCCGTCACCGATGCGTGCCATCTCGTCAGGTCCCTACTTCCTTCTCAGCGTGGTGACCATCCCCCGCCCGAGCGTGTGAGTCGTCGCGACCCACATCCCTGGGCGGACAAAAGCCCCTGATGTGACCGTACCCGTAGTTTCGGAACGAGGTCGACCAGTTGCCGATGATTCAACTCGGCGCAGCCGAGGTGAAACTCCGACGACCGGTGCCACCCCGATTCCGACCGGGGGTCCCAGCCTGACCGGTCGGCTCCCCGACACGCAACATCCGAACGAACGCGGCGTGTCGCGGAGCCCGACCGTCTTCTGTCGACCCGGAGGCCGACGACCGCTACTTCTGGGCGGAGAGCTTCCGGTACTCCAGCACGTCGTCGATGATCCCGTACTCCTTGGCCTCCGCGGCCGTGAGGATCTTGTCGCGATCGGTGTCCTTGCGGATCACCTCGGCGTCCTTGCCGGTGTGCTTGCTCAGCGTCGACTCCATGAGCCGGCGCATCCGCTCGATCTCGGCGGCCTGGATCTCCAGGTCGGAAACCTGGCCCTGGATGCCGCCCGTGGACGGCTGGTGGATCAGCACGCGCGCGTTCGGCAGTGCCAGACGCTTGCCGGGGGTGCCAGCCGCGAGCAGCACCGCCGCCGCCGACGCCGCCTGCCCGAGGCACACGGTGGTGATGTCGGCCCGGACGTACTGCATGGTGTCGTAGATCGCCATCAGCGAGGTGAACGAGCCACCGGGCGAGTTGATGTACATGGTGATGTCGCGATCGGGATCGAGCGACTCGAGCACCAGCAGCTGCGCCATCACGTCGTTCGCCGAGGCGTCGTCGACCTGCACGCCGAGGAAGATGATGCGCTCCTCGAAGAGCTTGTTGTACGGGTTCGACTCCTTGACGCCGTAGCTGGAGTGCTCGATGAAGGAAGGCAGGATGTAGCGCGACTGAGCGCCGGCCGGTGCCTGGCCGCCGAGTGCACGGGGATCGAAGAGGTTGGTCATCAGTTCTCCAAGATGGTGTGGACGGGAGGTCGGGGGCGGTGGCGGGTCAGTTGCCCGCGCCGCCGGCCTGCCGTGCGCGGGAGACGACGTGGTCGACGAAGCCGTACTCGAGCGCCTCGGTCGCCGTGAACCAGCGGTCCCGGTCGGAGTCCGCGGTGATCTGCTCGACCGTCTGGCCCGTGTGCTCGGCGATGAGCTGAGCCATCTCACGCTTGGTGTGCGCGAACTGCTCGGCCATGATCGCGATGTCGGACGCGGTTCCGCCGATGCCTGCGGACGGCTGGTGCATCATGATCCGCGCGTGCGGCAGGGCGTAACGCTTGCCCTTGGTTCCCGCCGAGAGCAGGAACTGGCCCATCGAGGCGGCCAGACCCATGCCGAACGTCGCGATGTCACACTCGGCGAACTGCATGGTGTCGAAGATCGCCATGCCCGCGGTGACCGAGCCGCCGGGCGAGTTGATGTAGAGGGAGATGTCCCTGGTCGGATCCTCGGCCGAGAGCAACAGGATCTGCGCGCACAGCTTGTTCGCGATGTCGTCGTCGACCTGGGTACCGAGGAAGATGATGCGTTCCCGAAGCAGGCGCTCGAACACCGAGTCGCTGAGATTCAGACCAGAGGTGGCTGAAGTCATGGCGGGGCCCAACGAAGCCCCCGGGTTCTGTGAAGTCACGGTACCTGCCTTCTCCATAACTGAATTCGATGATTCTTGACACTGACACTAACGAACAGGGACGGCCCCGGAGTCCCGGTGCCGTCCCTGTTCGCTATTGGCGTGAAATCTAGCTCTCGTCCGCGGCCTCGGCCTCGTCCGACTCCGGGCTGCCGAACAGCTCCTTCGTGTCGACGGCCGCGCCGGAGGTGTCCGTGACGGTCACCTGGTCGACGACGGTCGCGAGCGCCTTGCCGCGTCGGACGTCGGCGAACACGGCGCCGAGCTGACCGGCCTGCTGGACCTGCTGGATGAACTGATCCGGCGAGATGCCGTACCGCTGGGCCTGGAAGATGATCCGCTCGGTCAGCTCCTGCTGGCCGACCTCGGTGCCCGCCTCGTCCGCGATCGCGTCGAGCAGCAGCTGGGTCTTCACCGACTTCTCGGCGGCCTCGGTGGCATCCTTGTCGAACTGCTCGCGGCTGGTGCCCTGCGCCTCGAGGAGAGCGTTGAGCTGCTCCTCGTCGTGGTCGAGGCCGTGCACGGCCTCGTGCAGCTGCGCGTCGACCTCGGCCTTGACCACGGTCTCGGGCAGCGGGACCTCGATGGTCTCGAGCAGCGTCTCGAGGACCTTGTCGCGGATCTGGCCGGCCTGCTCGACCTTGGCGACCCGGCCGACCCGCTCGCGCAGGTCGTCCTTGAGTGCGTCGAGGGTGTCGAACTCGCTCGCCAGCTGGGCGAACTCGTCGTCGGCCTCGGGCAGCTCGCGCTCCTTGACGGTGCCGACGGTGACCGTCACGACGGCCTCCTTGTCGGCGTGCTCACCGGCGACGAGCTTGGTGGTGAAGTCCTTCGACTCGCCGGCCTTGAGCCCGACGATCGCCTCGTCGAGACCCTCGATCAGCTGGCCCGAGCCGACCTCGTGGGACAGGCCGGACGCGGTCGCCTCCGGGACGGCCTCGCCGTCGATGGCGGCCGACAGGTCGATCGACACGAAGTCGCCGTCCTGGACGGCGCGCTCGACACCGGTGAGGGTGCCGAAACGCTGACGCAGCGACAGCAGCTGCTCGTCCACGGCCTCGTCGGTGATCTCGACGGGCTCGACGGTGACGGCGAGGGTGCTGTAGTCGGGCAGGTCGATCTCGGGGCGGACGTCCACCTCGGCGGTGAACGCGAGCAGCTCACCGTCTTCGATCTTGGTGATGTCGATCTCCGGCTGGCCGATCGCCTTGACGCCTGCGGTGGTCACGGCCTCCGAGTAGCGCCCGGGAAGGGTGTCGTTGACGACCTGCTCGAGCACGGCGCCGCGGCCGACGCGGGCCTCGAGGAGCTTGGCCGGGGCCTTGCCCGGACGGAAGCCGGGGAGACGGATCTGCTGCGCGAGGGCCTTGTACGCCTTGTCGAAATCGGGCTTGAGCTCCTCGAAGGGCACCTCAACGTTGATACGGACCCGCGTCGGGCTCAGCTGCTCGACGGTGCTCTTCACGGACATGCTCCTTCGTGTGGTCTTGCTCGTTGCGTCGCGGCCCTGATCTTCAGTTCCGCGCTGTTATGACGTTGTCCCTGGTCGGGGTGACAGGATTTGAACCTGCGACCCTCCGCTCCCAAAGCGGATGCGCTACCAAGCTGCGCTACACCCCGTTAGGTCCGCGACACGACGACCACGCGGAAGATCCGTGTGGCTGCCGCCGTGGTGAATCCTACGGGTCACCAGTTCGTGAAATTCCCGGCCACCCGATTTGGCGGATCTCCGGCCACCCGATTGGCGAATCCTGAACTGGGTTGGGTACAGTCTCTCAACGCAGACGACATCGATGGCGATCCCAAGTTGTCGTGTGCACGGGGATGTAGCTTAGTGGTAAAGCCTCTGCCTTCCAAGCAGATGATGCGGGTTCGATTCCCGTCATCCCCTCCACGATGTACCAGCCCACCAGGCCTTCGCCGGGTGGGCTTTTTCGTGCCCGAGTGCAGGTGTGCGCTAGTCGGGCAGGATCGGCACCGTGACACCCTGATCGCGGCCGAGCAGCACCGCCCTCGTGACGGCGGCCGAGCCGAACCGGTCCCGCAGGCTGTCCAGTGTGGTGTCGAGAGAGCTGCTCGAGGGCTCACCGAACGGCAGCGTGAGTTGTTCCGCCCCGCCGTTCTCCAGGTTCGCGAGCGCCACCCCGACCAGGCTCAGGCCGCGATCGTGGATCGTGGGCATCGCCGCGGCCAGCAGGCCGCGCGCCTCGGCCAGCAGTACCGCTGTCTGCGAGGTGGCCTGCCCGAGGGTGTGCGAGCGGGTGACCCGGGTGAAATCGTCGAAACGCAGCCGCAGCACCACCGTCCGGCAGACCCGGTCCGCCGCCCGCAGTCGCTTTGCCACCCGATCGACCAGCGCGACGAGTGCCGCCTCGATGTCCTCCGGCGACTTCGGCCTCCGCCCCAGCGCATGCTGCGCTCCGATCGACCGCCTGCGACGCCCGACCTGGACGCGCCGCGGGTCACGTGCCCAGGCAAGCGCGTGGAGGTGCCTGCCCGCCGCCTGCCCGACCACCGACATCAGTTCGCGTTCGGAGATCTCCGCGATCTGCCCGACGGTGCCGATCCCGTAGTCACGCAGCTTGCGTGAGGTGACGGCGCCGACTCCCCACAGTCGCTCGACCGGCAGCGGATGCAGGAACGCCAGCTCGCGATCGGGCGGCACGAGCAGCAGCCCGTCCGGCTTGCCCACCGCACTGGCCACCTTGGCAAGGAACTTGGTCCTCGCGACGCCCACCGTGATCGGCAGCCCGACCCGCTCGCGCACCTCCGCCCGGAGCCGGGCCGCGATCTCGACGGGGGTCCCTGAGACCCGCCGCAATCCCCCGACGTCGAGGAACGCCTCGTCGATCGACACACCCTCGACCAGCGGAGTGGTCTGCCGGAAGACCTCGAACACGGCACGGCTCGCTTGCGCGTACGCGGACATCCGCGGCCGGACGACCACCGCCTGCGGACACAGTCGCAGCGCCTGCGCCCCACTGCCCGCCGTGCGGACCCCGTAGGCCTTGGCTTCGTAGCTGGCGGCGAGGACGACTCCCCCGCCGACGATGACCGGCCTGCCCCGCAGCGACGGGTCGTCTCGCTGCTCGACCGAGGCGTAAAAGGCATCGAGATCGGCATGCAGGATCGTGGCCTCGGTCCGGGCAGGCTCGGAGCCCGGGCCGGCGGGCGAGGGCGGAAACGCTGCACGATCGGACACGAACATATGTTCGCATCGGGCACCGACAGTCCGCTACCCCCGCGGCCCCCGATGCATTCGCCACACCTCGGGTCCATGGTCGATCGTGATGTGCCCCGCGATCGAGAACCCGTGACGCTGGTACAGAGGCAGGTTTCGGCGGGTCGCCGTATCCAGCCACACTGCGTGGCCCTCGCGGTCCATCTCCGCGAGCCCGGCGGCGAGCAGATCGCCGCCCAGCCCACGCCCCTGCGCGCCACGGGCCACCCCGATCGTCGCCAGAAGCCAAGCGTCATCCCAGGAGCCCATTGTCGACATCCGCTCCTCCGCGTCCATCATTCGGACGAACCGGTCCCCGTGCAGCTCGGCAATGGACGCGAGAACCGATTCGTCAGGAGGCGACACGTCGGGAGGAATGAAAGCGACCACGCCGTTCCGGTCGGCGTCGATATACCCGAGGCCGTGCGGCAGGGCCATGTGTTCGAGATACAACCGTTGAAGCTCGGTCACCCGCTCCTCGTGCGAATCGGCTTGGACGCACCACGTCGTCCAGGGATAGTCGGCGAAAGCCTCCCCGAGAACAGACGCTGCGCGGTCCAGATCTTCTGCCACCAACGGCCGAATCGAGATTTCCATACCGCACTTCATCACGATTCACAGTCCCGACGAAAGTGATTATTCGGACATGGACCCGATGTGACGGGGCGACGCTCGGCGAGCGCTTAGACAGGCGACAGCAGCGCTCGCACCGCGCCCGGGGTTCGGCCCAGGTGGGCGCGCATCGTCCTGGTCAGGTGGGCCTGATCGGCGAACCCGAGGTCCGCGGCGAGCCCGGCGAGGTCCCGCTCCCCTGCCTCGAGCCGAGCCAGCGCCCGGCCCACACTGACCCGGTTGCGATACCGGGTGACGGAGACGCCGGTGACTGCGGTGAAGTGTCGACTCAGCAGGAACGGCGACACCCCCAGCGCGCCCGCCAGCGGGATCAGCCCGTCGGATCCGGGGGCTTCGTCGAGGATCGCCTCCCTGGCCGTCGCGACCAGCGCCCGGCCGCGCGGGCCGGACCGGATCCGCGCCGGTCCAGCGTCGTCGTCCGCCACGCGCTGAACCACCTCCCCGACGAGCCCCACCAGTTCCTCGGCGACCGCGAACCCGACGTCGCCGCTCGCCGCCGCCCTGAGCAGCCGCCGATGCCACAGCTCCACCCTGGCGTCGACGTAGAGGTCCGCGGCGGGCGCCGCCCCTTGGTCGCCCGCGATCGAGTGCCACAGCTCGGCGCCGATGTCGATCGAGGTGCAGAGGTCGCCGCCGACGGGATGCGCGAACCGCTCTTCCTGGCCCGGTCGGCCGAGGTAGGCGGTGGTCCGGTCCAGCACCGATTCGGCTCCGTCGGCCCGTCGCAGGAACCGTCCCGCTCGCACGAGCACCAGCCGGTGATCGTCGTGGCACTCCGGGCCCGACCACCCGGCGTGCTCGCCGGCACAGGTGACCGCCCAGGCACTGAACTGGGGCGACTCCGCGATCCGCGCCGCCGATTGCATGAGGAAAACGCTACGCGCGGCCACCGACACGGAACCGCAAAAATGTTCAAGACGATCGGACCGGCGGAGGGCACCCTCAGGTCATGGCATACATACGCACCGAAACACTCGTCGACACCTCCCCCGAGCGCGCATGGGATGCGCTTCGCGACTGGGGCGCGCTGCACGAGCGCCTGGCCGCCGGGTTCGTCACCGACACCACCATCGACGGGGGCGACCGGATGATCACGTTCGGCGACGGCTCGGTTGTCCGCGAACGCCTGGTCGCGCTGGACGAGTCGGCCCGCCGCCTGTCGTGGTCGATCGTCGACGGGCCCTACGAGCATCACAACGGGTCGGCCCAGGTGTTCGCCGAGAGCGATGGCCGCACCCGATTCGTCTGGATCGCGGACGTGTTGCCGGATGCACTGGCGGACCGCACCACGGCCATGATGGAGCTCGGCACCAGCGCAATTCGCCGAACCCTCGAGGGAGACCGGGTGCGCGGCGGATAGCCGACGGACTCGAGGGCGGCAGTTCCGCGGACGGCGGGCCCCGCTGGATCGCCGGTAGGCTGGGACTCGTCCGATTTGTCCCCATGGGAAGGCCCCCAGTGGAACTCCTCCTGATCCTCGCCGTCATCGGTGTCGTCGTGTTCCTGGTCATGAAAAGCCAGAAGCGCTCCGTCGGCCACACCGCCACCCAACTCGAGGACGCCAAAGCGGACGCGCGCCAGGCAATCGAGCGGCTCGGCGGCCAGGTCTACAACCTGACCGGCACCGACATGGCCTCGAAGCAGGCCCTCGCCGACGCGTCCGAGCGCCACATCGCGGCCGGCTCGCAGATCGACCAGGCCAACAGCCCGGCGCAGGCCCGCCTCGCGAAGCAGACTGCGCTGGAAGGCTTGTACTACATCCGGGCCGCGCGAACCGCGATGGGTTTGGACCCGGGACCCGAGGTCCCGAGCATCGACGGCCAGCGCGCCGCGGGCGAGGTGACCGAGAACCGCGACATCGAGTTCGAGGGCCGTCAGGTCTCGGCTTCCCCGAACCCGTCCCCGCGCACCCCCAACTACTACCCGGGCGGTCGCGTCGCGGGTCGGCCCGTCCCTGCCGGCTGGTACTCCGAGCCGTGGTGGAAGCCGGCGCTCGTCGCAGGCGCGTGGGGCGTCGGCTCGATGTTCCTGTTCTCCGCGATGTTCGGCGGCATGGCCGGTGTGCCCTATGACGCGCAGGCCTTCGAGAGCGGCGCCGGCGACGGGAGCGACGCGGGCGGAGACGCCGGTGGAGACGCGGGCGGCGACGCGGGCGGAGACGCGGGCGGCGACGCCGGTGGAGACGCCGGCGCCGACGCCGGCGGTGACACGGGCGGCGGCGACTGGGGTGGCGACGCCGGTGGCGGCGACTGGGGCGGTGGCGGCGACTGGGGCGGTGGCGATTTCGGCGGCGGCGACTTCGGTGGCTTCTAGACCGACTGGCAGGTCGGGCACCAGAACAGGTTGCGCGCCTTCATGACCGAGTGAGCGATCGGTGTGCCACACACGCGGCACGCCGATTCCGTTCGGCGGTACACGTAGGTACGCGGGCGGTCCTTGGCGTACGCCGGCTCGCCGTTGTCGTGCTCGGGGCGCACCACGTGCATCTTCCCCCGCCGGACACCGACCTTCATCAGTGCGACGAGGTCGGTCCACATGGCATCCCATTCGGTCGCGCCCAGCCGCGCGCCGGGGCGGTTCGGGTTGATCCCATGCCGGAACAGCAACTCGGCCCGATAGACATTGCCCACCCCGGCGATCACCTGCTGATCCATCAGCAGTGCGCCGATCGCGGTCTGCGACTTGGAGATACGGCGCCACGCCCGCGCGGGGTCGGCGTCGGGACGCAACGGGTCGGGGCCCAGCCGGTCCTCCAGCGCGCGTAGCTGGGGCTCGTCATAGATCTCGCAGGCGGTCGGCCCGCGCAGGTCGGTGCCGATCTCGGCCCCGACCATCCGCATGCGGACCTGGCCCACCGGCGTGCCCATGGGCAGCGGGAGATCGGTGAACTTGCCGTACAGCCCGAGGTGCACGTGCACGATCTGGCCCGACTCGTAGTGGTGCAGCAGGTGCTTGCCCCACGCCTCGGCCCGGACCAGGACCCGGCCGTCGACGCTCGCCGCGCCGGACTCGAACCTGCCCTGCGGGCTGGACACACGAACGGGAGCACCGGCGAAGTGTCGCTGGTGCTCCCGTGCGAGGCGGTGGAGAGTGTGACCCTCGGGCACTCAGGCCTCGGGCAGGGCCGGCGGCACGCCGGTGCGCTCGTACTCCGACAGGATGTCGATGCGCCGCTGGTGCCGCTCCTCGCCCGACCACGGGGTCTCGAGGAACGCGTCGACGATGGCAAGGGCCTCCTCGAGCGAGTGCATCCGGCCGCCGATGCCGATCAGCTGCGCCTTGTTGTGCTGGCGCGCGAGCTGGGCGGTCTCCACGCTCCAGGCCAGGGCGCAGCGGGCGCCGGGCACCTTGTTCGCGGCGATCTGCTCGCCGTTGCCGCTGCCGCCGAGCACGATGCCCAGGCTGCCCTCGTCCTCGACCACGCGGCGCGCGGCCTCGACGCAGAACGCCGGGTAGTCGTCCACGGCGTCGTACACGTGGGCGCCGCAGTCCACGGCCTCGTGGCCGTTCGCGGTGAGATGGTCCTTGATCTGGTTCTTGAGCTCGAAGCCTGCGTGGTCGGCACCTAGGTATACGCGCATGTGTCGATTCTGACAGGTCGGCGCGGCGACCCCCGACCCGACCACGAATAGGGTTTGTCCACATGGAGCAGTTCCCACCCACGATCACGCATCACTCGCCCGTCCACCCCGCGCCCGGGTACGCGCCGCCGCAGATGCTCCCGCCGCGAGGGCTCTCCCCGTGGGGTATGCCGATCCGGCACCACCTCGAGATCCCGCTGCTGATCCTGGCGATCGCGACCACCGTGGCGGCCTACCTGGTGTCGATCGCGCTGATCGCCTCGGGCGCGCTGGAGCCGTGGGTCATCATCGTGCTGCTCGCACCGATCCTGCTCTTCTTCGCCCGCGGGCAGATGTACGCCGCGCAGCGCGTCAACGGCGTGAAGATGACGCCGACCCAGTTCCCCGACGGGTACCGGATGCTGGTCGAGGCGGCCGCGCGGTTCGGCATGCCACAGGTTCCCGACGGCTATGTCGTCCTCGGCAACGGTCAGATCAACGCGTTCGCGTCCGGTCACGGCTTCCGGCGGTACGTGGTGGTCTACAGCGACCTGTTCGAGATCGGCGGCCAGGCACGCAATCCCGACGCGCTGGCGTTCATCATCGGACACGAGGTCGGGCACATCGCCGCGGGCCACACCTCCTACTGGCGCCAGCTGGGCATGTTCGCCTCCAACTACATCCCGGTGATCGGGTCCTCGCTCTCCCGCGCGCAGGAGTACACCGCCGACAACCACGGGATCTGTAACCGTCCACACGGCGCACCGGGGGCGATCGGCGTGCTCGCCGCGGGCAAGTACCTGATGAGCCTGGTCGGGTTCGACGAGATGGCCGACCGGGCCCGCACCGAGCGCGGGTTCTTCCCCTGGCTGGTGAACATCCTGTCCGGACACCCGGTGCTGACCTGGCGCGCCGCCGCCCTGCGGGACCGCTCGCGGCACGGCCGGGTGTTCTAGCCGGCGACCTGCTCGCAGTGTGCGCGGACCGCGCGGTGGTCCGGATCCACCCAGCCCTTGGACTCCGCATAGTCGATCATCGCCACGAACCGGGGCAGCCAGCCCTCGCCGCGCAGGGGGTGACTGCGCACCGCCCCCTCGAGGACGCCGATGTCGAGCCAGACGTGGTCGCCGTCCACGGTGCCCCATGCGCCCAGCGCGGCGGCGGCCCGTTCCCGGTCGCGATCGCCCAGCACGGTGACCGCCAGACTGGTGAACTCGTCGACCCCCGTCAGTTCCACCGTCGCCTCGGCCTCGCGAAGGTCCACCTCGAGCTGCATCTCGTACCCGCCTCTACCCAGGACCGACCACACAATTGGATCAGTTGATTGAATCGTTGAGCCCATTTGATGCCATGCCCCCACCCATGTCAAGGGTGTGCGAAACTCTCGACATGTCCACCCCGAACCAGAACCGTCAGGGCAACGCCACCCGAATGCGCCTGGTGAAGACGGCCGAAAAGCTCTTCGCCGCCCAGGGTGTGGACGCCGTGTCGATCCGGGCCGTCAACTCGGCCGCCGGGCTCGGGCCTGCCTCGGTGCACTACCACTTCGGCTCGAAGGACGACCTGCTGGCGGCGGTCCTCCTCGATCTCGGCGGCGCGGTCCGCGACCAGATCCGGATCAACGTAGACCGACTCGCCGCATCGCCCGTCCCCCCGACCGCGGACGACCTGGTTCGGGCCGTCACCGAGCCCTACCTCGAACTCGTACTGCGACAACGCGTCCGGGGCATGCGGTGGGTCAAGATCATCGCGCAGATCTCCCAGGAGGGCCACCCGGCCCTCGAGGCCGCGGGCCAACAGGTCGACGAGAGCCTGCTCGATCAGGTCCGCCGCGCATATCCACACTCCGACCCGGACCGCCTCCCGCTCCGCTGGGCGATCTCCGTGATGGGTTTCCTCCAGGCTCTGGGCCGGGCCGACGAGTGGAGCCACGGCGCCGGCCGTCTCTCCCCCGAGGACCTGACGAGCTTCTACGAGGACCTCGTCGTCTTCGTCGTCGGCGGCGCCGACCGACTGCTCGGCTCCTGACCCACCGACAGGGAACCGGAAATCCGCACCTCCGCACGAGTGTCCACTCAGCGGGAGATTTTTGGATCAGTTGATCCAGTTCGGTGATAGAA
Organism: Rhodococcus sp. PvR099; assembly: GCF_017833315.1. Lineage (NCBI taxonomy): Bacteria > Bacillati > Actinomycetota > Actinomycetes > Mycobacteriales > Nocardiaceae > Rhodococcus > Rhodococcus sp. PvR099. The sequence continues at coordinate 1,814,194 of NZ_JAFIBV010000001.1, forward strand.
CTGCGGTCAGGCGGATGTGATGCCGCTCACTCTGAACGGCCGGCCGCCCTCGACTCCTCCCCCGGAGGCCGGCACCCACCTGCAAGGAGATGACGCTCGTGTGGACCACCGATTCGATCAACTTCGGCGCCTTCCTCGCGCCGTACCACCCGCTGAACGCCGATCCCGCGCTGCAGCTGCGCCGCGACATCGACCTCATGGAACACCTCGATCACCTCGGATTCGACGAGGCGTGGATGGGTGAACACCACTCCACCGGCGCCGAGATCGTGCCCGCCCCTGACCTGTTCATCGCAGCGGCCGCGGAGCGGACCGAACGGATCCGGTTCGGCACCGGGGTCACCTCGCTGCCGTACCACCACCCGCTGATCACCGCGGACCGGATCACGCAGCTCGATCTGCAGACGCGCGGCCGGCTGATCTTCGGCACCGGCCCCGGCAAGATCCCGCTCGACGCGCACATGATGGGGATCAACCCCTCGGACCAGCGCCGGATGCAGGGCGAGGCCCTCGAGGCGATCCTCGCGCTGCTGCGCGGCGAGGTCGTGAACATGGAGACGGACTGGTTCACCCTGCGTGATGCCCGCGCGCAGCTGCCCACCTACAACCCGGCCGGCATCGAGATCGCGACCGCCTCGACGATGTCCCCCAACGGATCGGTGCTCGCGGGGACCCACGGCCTCTCGCTGCTCTCGCTCGCCGCCAGCTCCCCCAGCGGATTCGACGTCCTCGATCGCAACTGGAACGTCTACGAGAAGGTCTGTGCCGAGAACGGGCACGTCGCCGACCGGTCCACCTGGCGGCTGGTCAACCCGATGTTCCTCGCCGAGACGCGGGCGGACGCGGAGCGCGCGGTGAGCCGCCGGATCGACTCGATGGCCGCCTACGTCAACCGGCAGACCGGCCAGAACCCGGACTGGGCGCAGACTCCCAAGGGGATCATCGACCAGTGGCGCAATGACACCCTCGGCGAGTTCGGTCAGGCCATCATCGGCACCCCGGACGAGGCGATCACGCAGATCGAACGACTGATCGAGAAGACCGGCGGCTTCGGCACCATGCTGATCCTGCACGTCGACATGGCGAACTGGGAGGACACCAAGCGCAGCTACGACCTGTTCGCCTCCGAGGTGATCCCGCACTTCAAGAACCGCAACGCAGGCCGTGAGGCCAGCCTCCAGTTCGCCGAGGACAACCGCGACTACCTGCTCGGCGGCCTGATCGGCGCGATCACCAAGGCACACACCGACTACTACGGCCAGCCCGCCGAGACCGCAGGAGCACAGGCATGAAGGCAGCACAGTTCAGCGACGGCGCGTTCACGGTCACCGAGGTCCCGGACGCACCCACCCTCGCACCCGCTCAGCTCCGCATCGACGTCACCGCCTGCGGCATCTGCGGCAGCGATCTGAGCATGTCGAAGGACCCCTGCCGGTTCGTGCACGTCGCCGAGAACGCCGGCTACCCGCTGGCCACCTTCGACACCGACCGGCCCGTCGTCCTCGGCCATGAGTACGCGGGCATCGTGTCCGAGGTCGGTTCCGCCGTCACCGATTTCGCCGTCGGCGACCGGGTGGCGGGCATCGGGCTGGCGACCGACACCACGACCGGCATCCCGAAGATCATCGGGTACTCCAACGAGTACCACGGCGCGTTCGGCGAGCACATCGTCGTCGACGCGTTCTGGGTCCGGCACGTCCCCGAGAGTCTCTCGCTCGAGCACGCCACTCTCGCCGAACCGTTGCACGTCGGCGAGATGCACATGCAGCAGTCCGGCCTCACCCCCGCCGACTCGGCACTGGTGATCGGTTGCGGCACCATCGGGCTCGGCGCCATCGTCGCGGCCAAGGCCCGCGGGGCGCAGCTGGTGATCGCGTCCGAGCCGTCGCCGAAGCGGCGCGAGCTCGCCGCGAAGATGGGCGCCGACATCGTGGTCGACCCGAACGAGCAGGACCCCATCGAGCTGTGGAACCAGATGGTCGCCGAGGGCAACACCCTCGTCGGTCAGGCGGGCGCGGGCATTCTGATCGCCTACGAGTGCAGCGGCCGCGCCGGAATCCTGGGCACCCTGATGCACACGATGCCGTTCAACTCGCGGATCCAGGTGCTGGCGGCGCCGTTCGGCGACGAGACGATCATTCCGGTGGTCGGACAGTTCCGCCGTATCGCGATCAACTTCGGCCACGGCCCGTACGAGAACGCCTACGACATCACCCTGCAGCGGCTGGCCGACGGGGAGATCGACGCCGAGTCCATCATCACCGGCCGGGTCGGACTCGAGGGTGTCGCGGACGCGTTCACCGCGCTGCGCGACCCCGAAGAGCACGTGAAGATCCTGGTGCTGCCCTAGGCGGCTCCGCCGCCCGTGCGCGGTTGACGAGTGCAGGGACTCGTCAACCGCGCACGGGCGCGTAGCGCCTACTCGAAGGAGGGGTCCTCGGTCCGGGTGCGCTTGAGCTCGAAGAAGTGCGGGTACGACGCCAGCGCGACGGTGCCGTCCCACACCCGTCCCGCGTCCTCGCCGCGCGGGATGCGCGAGAGCACCGGACCGAAGAAGGCGACGCCGTTCACGTGGATGGTCGGGGTGCCGACATCGGGACCGACGGCGTCCATCCCGGCCTTGTGGCTGCGACGCAGGTCCTCGTCGTGCGCGTCGGTGTCGGCGGCCGAGGCCAGGTCGGCGGGCAGGCCAACCTCGGCCAGCGCCTCCGCGATCACAACCGGGAAATCCTTGTTGTCCTGATCGTGGATCCGGGTCCCCATCGCGGTGTACAGCGGCAGCAGCACCTCGTCGCCGTGCTCCTTGGCCGCGGCGATCGCGACCCGGACCGGACCCCACGCCTTCTCCATCATCGCCTGGTATTCCTCGGGCAGATCGCGCCCCTCGTTCAGGACCGCAAGGCTCATGACGTGGAAGTTCGCGTCGATGTCACGGACCTTCTCGACCTCGAGGATCCAGCGCGAGGTGATCCAGCACCACGGGCAGAGCGGGTCGAACCAAAAATCGGCGGTATCCCTGGTTTCACTCACGGGCTGCTCCCCTGTCTTCTCGTCGCGGCTGTCGGCGCGCTCGTCTGGTGGGGACCCGTCGCCGACGGGTCCATTCGTAGGCAACCACCGATCGGACCGAATGCTTCCCGGCCGAGAAGCCCCCTACCGGATGACGGTCGGCAGTAGGGTCGACAGCAGCGCCATCAGGACCGTTTTCGTCACAATGCAGTGTCTCGAACGGAGTGTGAGGACATGTCACCGAACCGTACGTTCGTGATCGTCGGCGGCGGGCTCGCCGGAGCGAAGACCGCGGAAGCCCTGCGCGAGAAGGATTTCGACGGCTCGATCGTCCTGCTCAGCGCGGAGGACCACCTCCCCTACGAGCGGCCACCACTGTCCAAGGAACACGTGGCGGGCAAGAAGGCCCTCGCCGACTTCACCGTGCATCACGGCGACTGGTATCGCGACCACCACGTCGACCTGCGGCTCGGCACCACCGCCACCGCCCTCGACCGCGACGCCCACGAGGTACGACTGCCGGACGGCTCGACGCTCGGCTACGACAAGCTCGCGCTGGCCACCGGTTCACGCTCGCGGCGACCGCCGATCCCGGGTTCCGACGCCGCAGGGGTGCACTACCTGCGCACCATCGAGGAGTCCGACGGCCTGATCGGCGCGCTGGAGGCGGATTCTCGCCTGGTCGTGATCGGCGCCGGGTGGATCGGACTCGAGGTCGCCGCCCAGGCCCGCGAGCGCGGTGTCGTCGTCACGGTCGTCGAGTCCGCGACGCTGCCGCTGCTGGGGTCCCTAGGCCCCGAGATGGGCACGGTCTTCGCGGAACTGCACCGCGAGCACGGAGTCGACCTGCATTTCGAGGCCACCGTGGAGGAGATCACCGCCGACGCCGGTCGGGTCACCGGGGTGCGCCTGGCGACTGGCGAAGTGCTGCCCGCCGACGCGGTGCTGGTCGCGGTCGGGGCGCAGCCGAACGTCGAACTCGCCGAGCAGGCCGGGCTCGCAGTGGACGGCGGGGTGCTCGTGGACGCGGGCATGACCACGAGCGACCCCGACATCGTCGCGGTCGGCGACATCGCGGCGCAGCAGCACCCGGTGCTGGGCACCAGGATTCGCGTCGAGCACTGGGCGAACGCCCTCAACCAACCCATCGTCGCCGCGGCGACGATGCTCGGCAGGCCCGCCGAGTACGACAACCTGCCCTACTTCTTCACCGATCAGTACGACCTGGGCATGGAGTACGTCGGCTACGCACCGACCGGCGGGTACGACCGTCTCGTCGTGCGGGGCGACGTGACCCGGCGCGAGTTCGTCGCATTCTGGCTGGGCGGGGACAACAGGGTGCTGGCAGGCATGAACGTCAACGTCTGGGACGTGACCGACGCCGTCAAGAAGCTGATCACCGCGGGCGAGCCGGTCGACCCGGCCCGCCTGGCCGACGAGTCGACACCGCTCGACCAGATGGTGTGATCTGAATCACACCATTCTCCCGCAGAAGAGTGTCGGGAGAGCCTGCCCGGCTCCGTCCTACCCATGAGAGCGCCACGGGGCGCACCCGACCGAAGGAGCCGACGATGAAGTACATGCTGATCAAGACGTACAGCGAGGCCGCGTACTGCGATTCCCCGATCCACGAGTGGGAGCCGAAGGACATCGAGGCGCACATCGACTTCCAGCGCGCGCTCGGCGAGCAACTGGCCGCATCCGGCGAACTGGTCGAGGCGCAGGGGCTGGCCGGGCCGGACCAGGCACGCATCGTCAGCTCCGACGGCCGCTCCGCGCCGGTGGTGACCGACGGGCCGTTCCCGGAGACCAAGGAATTCCTGGCCGGTTACTGGATCGTCGACGTGGACAGCGCCGAGCGGGCGGTGGAGATCGCCGCGCAGGCCTCGGCGGCCCCCGGACCCGGCGGAAAGCCGATCGGCGAGTACATCGAGGTGCGCGCGATCATGAGCGCCCCGCCCACCGATCAGTGACCTTCCCACCCTCCGGCGACACCGAGGACCTGCTGCGCGAACTCCGGCCGCAGGTCCTCGGTGTCCTCGTCCGACGGTTCGGCGACTTCGCCGCCGCCGAGGACGCGCTCCAGGAGGCGCTTGTCGCCGCCGCCACGCACTGGCCCACCGACGGTCTGCCCGACAATCCACGCGGCTGGCTCATCCAAGCCGCCCACCGTCGCATGACCGACGCCATCCGCGCCGACGCGGCCCGCAGGAACCGCGAGGCCGTCGCCGCCGGGCGGGAGCCGACCCGGCCTGCCGACATCACCACGCCCGATCGGGACGACACGCTCGCCCTGTTCTTCCTCTGCTGCCATCCGGCGTTGTCGCCCGCGAGTGCGATCGCACTGACGCTGCGCTCGGTCGGCGGGCTCACCACCGCCGAGATCGCGCGGGCCTTCCTGCTGCCGGAAGCGACCATGACGCAGCGGATCACCCGCGCCAAGAGGCGGGTGGCCGCCTTGAATCGGCCCTTCGCGGTGCCGGAGTCCGGGCAGTGGCACGAACGCCTCGGCGCGGTGCTGCACGTGCTGTACCTGATCTTCACGGAGGGCCACGCCAGCACGTCCGGCCGACAGGTGCGTCGCGCGGACCTGTCGGCGGAGGCGATCCGACTGACGCGGGCGGTCCATGGCCAGCTTCCCGACGATCCCGAGGTCACCGGACTGCTCGCGCTGATGCTGCTCACCGACGCGCACCGCGCCGCGCGCACCGGCCCACGCGGGGAACTGATCCCGCTCGCCGAGCAGGATCGCAGGCTGTGGGATCGCGAGGCGATCACCGAGGGCGTCCGACTGACCACGGCGGCGATCGGGCACGGGCTGACGGGCCCCTATCGGATCCAGGCCGCGATCGCCGTGCTGCACGCCCAGGCGACGAGCACAGAGGACACCGACTGGGACCGCATCCTCTCGCTCTATCGCCTGCTCGAACGCGTCGCCCCGAACCCGCTGGTCACCCTGAATCTCGGGGTCGCAACCGCCATGGCGCACGGTCCGTCCGCGGGCCTGGACCTGATCGCCGCCCACCAGGACCAGCTGTCGGGCACCCATCGGCTGGCCGCCGTCCGAGCCCACCTGTACGAGATGGCAGGCGATACGCCCAGCGCCGTCGCCGAGTACACCGTCGCCGCGAACAGCACCCCCAGCGTCGCCGAACGGGACTACCTCATCCTGCGCGCGGCCCGCCTGCGCGGCGAAGTCGGGCCTGACCGGTCGTGAGCGTGCGCATCTCGTGATGGGATGGACCCGAGAGGTCAAGCCTCGACACACATCTGTCCCCGATCACGAGGAGCGTCCGACGTGGCCCCACCGAACCTGACCCGCGAGCAGGCAGCACAGCGGTCCGCGCTGTTGAGCGTCGACAACTACCGCATCGAGCTGGACCTGACCGACGGTGACGGCAAGCCCGGCGCGCACACCTTCTCCTCCCGCACCACGGTCACCTTCGGTGCGACGGCAGGCGGCGACACCTACATCGACCTGATCGCGACCGCCGTCCGCAGTGCCACCCTCAACGGCGCTGCCCTCGACGTCACCGGCTACGACGAGTCCACCGGCATCGCGCTGACCGGCCTGGCCGAGCGCAACGAGCTGATCATCGAGGCGGACTGCGAGTACTCGCACACCGGCGAGGGCCTGCACCGCTTCGTCGATCCCGCCGATGGGTCGGTCTATCTCTACTCGCAGTTCGAAACCGCCGACGCCAAGCGGATGTTCGCCTGCTTCGACCAGCCCGACCTCAAGGCCACCTTCGACGTCACCGTGACCGCGCCCACCGACTGGCAGGTCATCTCGAACTCGGCCGTGGTCGAAACCCTCGCCGCCACACCGGGACTGCACCAGTTCCGCACCACCCCGAAGATGAGCACCTACCTCGTCGCCCTGATCGCCGGGCCGTACGCGCGGTGGACCGACACCTACACCGACGAGCACGGCCACATCCCGCTCGGCATCTACTGCCGCGCCTCGCTCGCCGAGCACATGGACGCCGAGCGGTTGTTCACCGAGACCAAGCAGGGCTTCGGTTTCTATCACCGCAACTTCGAGGTGCCGTACGCCTTCGGCAAGTACGACCAGCTGTTCGTCCCCGAGTTCAACGCGGGCGCAATGGAGAACGCGGGCGCGGTGACCTTCCTCGAGGACTACGTGTTCCGCTCCAAGGTGACCCGGGCGTCCTACGAGCGCCGCGCCGAGACGGTGCTGCACGAGATGGCGCACATGTGGTTCGGCGACCTCGTCACCATGACGTGGTGGGACGACCTGTGGCTCAACGAGTCCTTCGCGACGTTCGCATCGGTGCTGTGCCAGTCCGAGGCCACCGAGTACGTCAACGCCTGGACCACGTTCGCCAACGCCGAGAAGTCCTGGGCGTACCGGCAGGATCAGCTGCCCTCAACCCATCCCATCGCCGCCGACATCCCGGACCTCGCCGCGGTCGAGGTGAACTTCGACGGGATCACCTACGCCAAGGGCGCGAGCGTGCTCAAGCAGCTCGTCGCGTATGTCGGGCTCGATCCGTTCCTGGCCGGCCTGCGCGCGTACTTCAAGGAGCACGCGTTCGGCAACGCCACCTTCGACGACCTGCTCGCCGCGCTGGAGCACTCCTCCGGCCGGGACCTGTCCGACTGGGGCGCGCAGTGGCTCAAGACCACCGGGCTGAACATCCTGCGGCCGGAGTTCACGGTCGCCGAGGACGGCACCTTCTCGTCCTTCGCCGTGCTGCAGGGCCGCGCGGAGCCGGGCGCGGGCGAGTACCGCGTGCACCGCCTCGCCGTCGGCATCTACGACGACGTGGACGGCAAGCTGGTGCGCACCGAGCGCATCGAGCTCGATGTCGACGGACCGCGGACCGAGGTGCCCGAGCTGGTCGGGGTCGCCCGCGGCAAGTTCGTGCTCGTCAACGACGACGACCTCACCTACTGCTCGGTGCGGCTCGACCCGGATTCGTTGGCCGTGCTGATCGAGCGCATCGGCGACATCGCCGAACCGCTGCCAAGGACGCTGGCGTGGTCGGCGGCATGGGAGATGACGCGGCAGGCCGAGCTCAAGGCCAGGGACTTCGTCGAACTGGTGCAGCGGGGCGTCGGCGCGGAGACCGAGGTCGGGGTGGCGTCGCGGCTGCTGATGCAGGCACACGCCGCCCTCGGCAGCTACGCCGAGCCCGGCTGGGCGAACGACACCGGCTGGCCGGGCTTCGCGAACCGGCTGCTCGAGCTGGCCAGGGAGGCCGAGCCGGGTTCGGATCACCAGCTGGCCTTCCTCAACTCGCTCACCGCGGCGCGCCTGCAGCCCTGGCACACCGAGGTGCTGCAGGAGTTGCTCGACGCCGATCCGGCGACCGTCGGGCTGCCGGGGCTGGTGGTCGACACCGACCTGCGCTGGCGGTTGGTGCAGGCGCTGGCGGTGGCCGGTGAGGTCGACGCGGACGGCCCCGAGTCGCCGTTCATCGACGCCGAGGCGCATCGGGATCCGACCGCGGCCGGTGCCCGGCAGGCGGCGGCCGCACGGGCGGCCCGGCCGCAGGTGGCGGTCAAGGATCAGGCATGGGCCACGGTCGTCGGCGACGATTCCGTCCCGAACATCACCGCCCGCGCGATCATCGGCGGCTTCGCGGCGCCCGGTCAGGGCGAGCTGCTCCAGCCGTACGTGACCCGGTACTTCGCCGACATCGCCGATGTCTGGACGCGTCGCTCCAGCGAGGTGGCGCAGACCGTGGTCGTCGGCCTGTACCCGGCCTGGTCGATCACCGAGGCCTCCGTCGCGGCGGCCGACGACTTCCTGGCCGGTGACCATCCGCCCGCGCTGCGCAGGCTGGTGGTCGAGGGCAAGGCCGGGATCGTGCGCGCGCTGCGGGCCCGCGCCTTCGACGCCGGCTGACCCACCCCAGGAAACGACGGAAGGTGCCCCTCACGCGGCGAACCGCGTGGGGGGCACCTTCGGTCGAAGCGGAGTGTGCCGGGGTGGGGCTAGCGCACCGCGATGGCCGCGCTCATCACGCGGATCGCGCTGACCAGGCCGTCGATCAGGTCGGCCTCCCCGAAGGAGGACACAGCTGCAGTCACGCCGAGCTGCACGACCCGGTCCGTGACCCGACCGGCGACCTTGCGCCCAGAGCGGATCTCGATGGCGCGCTGGTTCGGCGAGACCGCGATCAGCACCGAGCGCTCGGCCTCGGGGGTCTTCGGGAACAGCGCGTCGGCGCCCGCCGCGGTGTCCTCGCCGAGATCACCGATGAACGCGTTGAAGCGCACCTTGGTCGACCTCGTCGCGTCGGTCATCGCATCGTCGAGGGCCACCAGCTCGTCCACGCTGAACGGCAGATCGTCGTAGGGATCGCCGACGCGGTGCACGCTCGAGACGCGACCGCTCGCGGTCACCACCGAGCCCACCGGGAGCTCGGACTCGATCACCGCCGGGAAACTGCTACCACCTGCCACTTGCCGAACCTCCGATCAGATCTGCGGATCCGGACTCGATGGCCGCGTGCCCGCCGTGGTGACCGACCGTCACCTCGTCGACCGCGGACCACAGCACCGGCTTGTGGGTCCATTCCTCGTCCAGCGAGTAGTGCGCGGGGGTGGTGCCTGCCACCGGCTTGGCCAGGTAGCACAGCCCCGCGATGATCGCCGTGATGAGCGCAGGGATCCCTACGAAGATCAGCGATGTCTCAAGAATGCTCACGCACCAAACCGTAGCCCAGTGCGCCACAAATTGTGCCGTCGGGGGCACCTCGAGATCGGACGTTTACGCAGCGCCCTCGCCGAGATAGCGCAACCACACCGGGTCGAGCTCCTTGGTGCTCGCCAGCAGCCGCCAGTGCTGCCCCTTGGGCGGCACCAGGGCGGCCCGCAAGGTCCAGCCGAGCTCGCTGAGCAGCTTGTCGGCTTTGCGGTGGTTGCAAGGCGCGCAGCAGGCCACGCAGTTCTCCCAGGAGTGACCGCCGCCCCGGCTGCGCGGGATCACGTGGTCGACGGTCTCGGCCTTGTCGCCGCAGTACGCGCAGCGGAATCGGTCGCGGTGCATCAGCGCGGCCCTGGTCATCGGGATCCGGGCCCGATAGGGCACCCGCACGTAGTTGCGCAGCCGGATCACGGAGGGGACCTGCACCGACCAGTCGGCGGAATGGATGACCTGCCCGTCCGGATCCTCGTGGACGGCGCTGGCCTTCTCGCACACCAGCAGGACGACGGCTCGGCGGACGGGGAGCGCGGTGAGCGGCTCGTAGGTGGCGTTCAGAAGCAGCACCCGGCGCTTCACCCAGGAAGGAACCGCGTCGTCCTCACCTGGGGTCGAGGGTCTCAGACCCTCGTCTATCACTTGCAGCGAAGAAGCCCCCGATCCCCGCGGCAGGCGGGCATCAGTGGGCTGGAGTTGTCGGTGCGCTCGGGCGCTGTGCGAGTTCTTCATGCGACCTCCGGGAAGATTGCTCCCAAGTTGACCACGGATGGCCTGCTCGCGCACGTCCATTTGGTACAAAGATGCAGGACTTTCGGTGAACAACCGATGACAACACGAGCGCGTCGACGTCACGGCGCGAGTACGGGCACAATGGACGCCGACATGACTGATGCCGAAGTGAGCTTCTACGAAGCGGTGGGCGGAGCCGAGACCTTCCGCAAACTGACCGCGCGGTTCTACGAGGAAGTGGCGAAGGACGAGATCGTCCGGCCCCTCTACCCGGAGGAGGACCTCGGACCGGCCGAACGCCGCATGCGGATGTTCCTCGAGCAGTACTGGGGCGGCCCGCGAACCTACTCCGACGAGCGCGGACACCCCCGGCTCCGGCTGCGACACCAGCCGTTCCGGATCGGCCCGCTCGAGCGCGACGCGTGGCTGCGCTGCATGCACATCGCGATCGCGTCGATCGACGAGGCCACCCTCGACGAGCCGCACCGCCGCGCCCTCGTCGACTACATGGACATGGCCGCCGCCTCGATGGTGAACTCACCCGTCTGATCGGCGCGAACCGGGCCACATCCCGCCGAAGTCGTGCTGCCCGGACGGGTTTGGCACTATGGGTCCCTGTGACCACCGACGAGACCGTGCCGGAGACAACAGATCCCTGGTGGACGAACGCGGTCTTCTATCAGATCTATCCGCGCTCCTTCTCCGACTCCAACGGCGACGGCGTCGGCGACCTGGGCGGCGTCCGCGACCGGCTCGGGTACCTCGAGCTGCTCGGCGTCGACGCCATCTGGCTGAGCCCGGTGATGCGCTCGCCGATGGCCGACCACGGCTACGACGTCTCCGATCCGCGCGACATCGACCCGTTGTTCGGCGACCTCGAGGTGATGGACGCGCTGATCGCGCAGGCACACGCGCGGCGGATCCGGGTCACCATGGACCTGGTGCCGAACCACACCAGCGTGGCGCACCCGTGGTTCGCGGCCGCGCTGGCGGCCGGGCCGGGCAGCCCCGAGCGGGCCCGCTACCACTTCCGCGACGGCCTGGGCGAGGACGGCTCCCAGCCCCCCAACAACTGGCCGAGCATCTTCGGTGGGCCCGCCTGGACCCGGGTCACCGAACCGGACGGCTCCCCCGGCCAGTGGTACCTGCACATCTTCGCCCCCGAGCAGCCCGACCTGAACTGGGACAACCAGGAGGTCGCCGACGACCTCGCCACCACGCTGCGGTTCTGGCTGGACCGCGGCGTCGACGGTTTCCGGATCGATGTCGCGCACGGCATGGCCAAGCCGGAGGGACTGCCGGACTACGACTGGGAATCCAACCGGCTCCTGAGCAACGACGACAACGACCCGCGGTTCAACAACCCCGGCGTGCACGAGATCCACCGCGGCCTGCGCAAGGTGATGAACGAGTATCCCGACACGGTGGCCGTCGGCGAGATCTGGGTGCGCGACAACGAGCGCTTCGGCGAGTACATCAGGCCGGACGAACTTCACCTGGGCTTCAACTTCCGCCTCGCCGAGGCCGAGTTCGGCGCCGACAGCCTGCGCGAGGCCATCGAGAACTCGCTCGGCGCGGTGGCCGCGGTCGGCGGCACCCCCACCTGGACGCTGTCGAACCACGACGTCGAGCGCGAGGTCACCCGCTACGGCGGCGGCGAGATCGGCCTGGCCAGGGCCCGCGCCATGGCCGTCGTCGAGTTCGCGCTGCCCGGGGCGGTCTTCATCTACAACGGCGCGGAACTCGGGCTGCCGAACGTCGACCTCCCGGACGAGGCGCTGCAGGATCCGGTGTGGGAGCGGTCGGGGCACACCGAACGCGGACGCGACGGTTGCCGGGTCCCCGTGCCGTGGGAGGGCGCGGCACCGCCGTTCGGCTTCAGCTCGACGGAGACGTCGTGGTTGCCGATGCCACCGGAATGGGCCGACCGCACCGTGGAGGCGCAGATCGAGGACGTGACGTCCACGCTGTCGCTGTACCGGTCCGCACTCGAGCTGCGGGCCCTGCGACCTGAGTTCTCCGGCAACGAGATCGATTGGTACGGAAGCCCGTCCGGTTGCCTGGCCTTCCGCCGACGCGGCGGGCTGGTCTGCGCGCTGAACGCCACGGATGCGCCCATCCCGCTCCCGCCGGGAGAACTACTGCTCGCCAGCGCCCCGCTGGTGAACGGGGAGCTGCCCCCGAACGCGGCGGCCTGGCTGGTCTGAAATCCCAGTCAGGCCGAGTGCGCAGGGAGCCAAACAGTAACGATTCGATTCCCCCGTACCAAATTACAGCTGCCTGTACGAAACGCCATCTAGACTGCGCCACATGCTGATTCACCCGACTTTGCGGATGCAATCGTGGGGATTCGTCATCGGTGCACTGCTGTTTGCGCTCGGGTCCGCACCCTGGATTTCCACGGCTCTTGGCGCCGCGAGCGCCAACACGGCCTTCTTCATCGGGTCTTGGTTCTTCACCGCCGCGGCTTTCATCCAACTTGTACTCAGTGGGCAGGCCACCACTACAGACCGCGGCAAGCCGGCAATTCGAGCCGAATGGCTCTCGGCGGCAATCCAATTCCTGGGAACGCTGTTGTTCAACATAAGCACGGGTGCCGCACTGCACGCGCACACGATCAACAGCGAAATGCACCTGGTGTGGAATCCCAATGCCGAGGGCTCGGTCGCCTTCCTTGCGAGCAGTGCCCTCGCCGTCCTGATTCTGCTGCGGGCCAACCAGTTCTGGGAACCAGGCTCGCGGGACTGGCAGAGTGTGTGGCTGAACATGCTCGGTTCCATCGCGTTCGGATTCTCAGCGGTGGGCGCGTTCATCACCCGTGACGGCACCACGATGGACGCGGCGGTCGCTGCGGGTGGAACGTTCGTCGGTGCGCTGTGCTTCTTCGCGGCCTCGGCGATATTTCTCGGTGGGGACGATCAGCCCGCCGAGGAGATGGCCGACGCGAGCTGAGTGCCTCCGCCGCCCTGCCGGTGTTCCGGGTCGGCCGATCCGACCCGCCCGCGAGAACCCCGGCCGGGGTGCCGTCGATCCAGGGCCGGTGCCCCACCCGATGGCCGGTGTTGCGTCTGCGCACCAGTTCGATGTTTCTCCGCACGATCCGGGTAGCGCACGGCACTACGCGCCCGGCGGTCCACGGTCCCCGCCACCGTGGCCTCCTTCCGATACGAGCAGGGGCGGCACAGGTACGGGATATGCACCTGTGCCGCCTGTGACTGTCAGCTCAGTGCGCGAAGCCCTTTGCGTTGTGCTCGGCACCGGACTTCAGCCGTGCCACGACATCCCTCATCGCCAGCACCAGCTTGTATGCCATGTCCCGGCTGAAACCCTCCCGCAAGACGATTCGCAGTACCGCGACATCCTCCGCGTCGGCCGGCATGGTGTAGGCGGGGACCTGGAAACCGCGGGCCCGCAGTTCGTGGGAGATGTCGAACACGGAGAACCCCGCGTCGCCGTCGACCTCGAACGACAGCACGGGAATCGCGGTGCCGTCGGTGATGATCCGCATGTGGTCGATCTTCGCGATCTCAGCGGAGAGCATCAGTGCGGTGTCCCGCAGCGACTCCATGATCTGGGTGTACCCGGCGACACCGAGCCGGATGAAATTGTAGTACTGACCGACGACCTGGTTGCCCGGACGCGAGAAGTTCAGTGTGAAGGTCGGCATGTCACCGCCGAGGTAGTTGACCCGGAAGACCAGGTCCTCCGGCAGGTGCTCCTTCGAACGCCACACGACGAAGCCGATGCCCGGGTACGTCATGCCGTACTTGTGGCCGCTGACGTTGATCGAGACCACCCGGGGCAGGCGGAAGTCCCACTTGAGTTCCGGGTGCAGGAAGGGCACCACGAAGCCGCCGCTCGCGGCGTCGACGTGCAGGGGAACGTCGGGGCCACCCTTCGCGGCGATCTCGTCGAGGACGTCGGAGATCTCGGCAACCGGTTCGAGCTCACCGGTGAACGTCGTACCGAGAATTGCGACCACACCGATGGTGTTCTCGTCCACGGCCTCCCGCACCTGCTCCGGCGTGATGACGTAGCGGCCCTTCTCCATCGGGAGGTACTTCGGTTCGACGTCGAAGTAGCGGCAGAACTTCTCCCAGACGACCTGGACGTTGCTGCCGAGGATGAGGTTCGGTCGGGTCGAGTCCTTTCCTGCTGCCTGCCGGGCCGCCCGCCACTGCCACTTCAGGGCGAGGCCGGCGAGCATGACCGCCTCGGAGGAGCCGACCGTGGACACCCCGGTCGCGGACGAGGGATCGGACTCGTCGAGATCGACCGCATTGAACAGGGCCGCAACCATGTTCACGCAGCGGGTCTCGATCTCGGCGGTCTGCGGGTACTCGTCCTTGTCGATCATGTTCTTGTCGAACGTCTCCGCCATCAGCCGGTCGGCCTGAGGGTCCATCCAGGTGGTGACGAATGTGGCCAGGTTCAACCGCGAGCTGCCGTCGAGCATCAGCTCGTCGTGGATGAACCGGTAGGCGGCTTCCGGATCCGATTCGGACTTCGGCATGCGCAGTGCCGGAACGGCGTCGGTTCCGAGCCGTCCGGTGTAGGCGGGAGCGAGGGATTCGGCGGGAGCTGCAAAGGAATCAGACATCTTCTCTCCAATACTCGGTTCCACAGATCACAGAGGTTGAGGCAAATCACCCGGGCTTGGTGACGAGCACCGCCCGGTCACCGGGTGGCTTCTCCTGGTCACACCTCCAGAGGTGGGTAGAGCCGCTCCATGGTGTAGTGGCGGTTGCGGCGGACGGAGAGTGCGCTGGCGGTCAGGCTCACGAGCAGGATCCCGACGAGCACCACGATCGCGATCCACAGCCGGGAGTCGACGTGCTCACCGATAGTGAGCTGCCGCAACCCGTTGACCGTGTAGGTCATCGGGTCGAACGGGTGGATGTACTGGAAAGGCTTGGCGGTCGTCGGCACGGGGTAGATGCCGCCCGCGGAGACCAACTGGAGCATCAGGAAGGCGAGGGTCACCACACGCCCGACGGCGATCCCGAACACTGCGTTGAAGGCCTGGATCATCGCGAGGTAGGTCGCGGAGATGAGCATCAGGAACGCGATCGTGCCGAACACGTGCTTCACGTCGAGGCCGACACCGAAGTGGACGACGGTGTACATGACGACCACCTGCAGGATCCCCACCAGCAACGCCGGCCAGTACGACGCGAACACCGTTCGGTACAGTCCCAGCCCGCCGACTGTCGGCCGGGACTGCAACGGGGTCAGCAACATCCAGGTGATGATGCCGCCGACAAACAGGGCCAGTGAGAGGAAGAACGGCGCGAAGCCGGTGCCGAACGTGGGCGCCATGTTCGTGTAGTCCTGCTGGAGCTTCACCGGCGTCGAGAGCGTGTCCGCCGTCGCGGTCTTCTGCTCGTCCGTCCAGCTCGGTACCTGCCCGGCCCCCTCGTCGAGCGCGCTCGCGAGTTCCTTCGAGCCGGACTGCAGTTCGACCATCCCGGACGCGAGCTGACCTGCGCCGCTCGCGAGCTGGTTGCTGCCGTCCGTCAGCTGAACCAGGCCGGAGCTGAGCGTCGCGGCACCACTGCTGAGCTCGTCGGCGCCACTGCGCAACTGGCGCAGGTCGGAGGCGATCCCACCGTTCTGCAGCGTCGCCAGACCGGACTGCAGTGGGCTGCTCGGGTTCGTGAGCTGGTATTCGACCGCCCGGGCATCACCGCTGAGTCGATTGATCTCCGCCTGCAGCTCCGCGGTATCCCCACGCACCTGCTGGGCGGTGAGCGGCGACAACGCCGCCACTGCCCGCTGAACCAGGGGATCCGAGCTCTGCCGCAGGATGTCCAACGCTTGGGAGACCGCGGTGGCGGGCGCAGGCGTCGATTCGGGCAGCCGGCTCCCGAGTGCCTCCAGCGACTGCCGGAGCTCGGACACCTGACCGCCGACATTCGGTAGCGAACCGCTGTCGAGGGCATTGATCAACGGCGTGGTTGCACCGTCGATCGCCGTTGCGAGTTGAGCTGCGCCACTTGCCAGTTGTGCCGATCCGGATTCCGCGGTGACCATGTTCGTCGCCAGTTCGTTCGCACCCGAACTGAGCTGGTCCGCCCCGCTCTTGGCGGTGTCGATCCCGGCGGCCAACTGGTCGGCGCCGTCGGCGGCCTGCTGCAGGCCGGAGCCGGCGCTCTGCAGACCGGTGAGCACCTGCCCGACACCCTGCGCACCGATGGTCGAGTTGACCTGGTTGATGACCTGCTCCGAGGCGTCCTGCCCTATGACTGTCGCCAGGTAGTTGTTGGCGTCGTTGAACGTGAAGATCAGCTCCGCCTTCTCCGGGTTGGCCCCGTTCGGCGATTCGACTGCCGCGCTGAAGTTCTCGGGAAGGGTGATCGTGTAGTAGTACTTTCCGGACGCCAGGCCCTCGGATGCCTCCTCGTCGGAGACCTCCGCCAAGTCCAGCTGCCCAGAGGCGATGAGCGACTTGACGACCTGGTCACCGGCATCGAGTTGCTGCCCGTCCGCGGTGCGGCCGGTGTCGTTGTTGACGATTGCGGCGGGGATCTTGTCGACCGCGCCGAACGGATTCCAGAACGCCCACAGGTACATCGCGCCGTAGAGCAGGGGCATGAGGATGATGGTGATGATCGCGATGCGCGGCATGGTGCCACGGAAGTACCGCTTCGAATCGCTGCCGAGGGACACTCCTGCAAGCATGGGTCACCTCCCTTCGGTCATGACGCCGACGTCGCCTGCGCCGAGCAGTCCGTGCAGGTCGACCACCGCACGCACCCCGGTGTCCGGCAGTAGCGGGTTGACGTCCGCGGTGATCACCGACTGCTTTTCACCCAGCGCCACAAGGCGTTCGAGGACCCCGAGCCGTTCCTCGTCGTCGGCGATCTTGTCCATGCGCCCGACGACGAGCAGCGGTGGACGGCGAGTGTTGGCCACCGCGATCCGCAGCAGCAGCTGCTGGATTTCGGGGAGATCGTCGACGAAGGCGTTCAGCGCCGGCAACGGCACGTCACCGAACACCTCCGCGCACATGCGCTCCACACCGTCCTCGTGCACCCGGGGAACGAACTTGAACCACGGTGACTGCCACCGCAGTTGTTCGGTGACCATGTCGCGGACGGTGACCGACGGGCTGACGTCGTCGATCTCGTTCACGCACGCGATGGCAGACTCCGCAAACACCTTCGCGGGTTTGTTCGTGTGCCCCAGCACGGTCAGTGACCCGCCCGACAGACGCATCCTGCCGCACAAGGTCATGAGCAGGGCCGTTCGGGCGGCACCGGACTGCGCGGCAAGTACCGTCACCCCGCCCTCGTCGATGTCCAGGTCGAGCGGGCCGAACACGTGCCCCCACGGACCGTGAAGCTCAATCGCCCTCGCGGACACGAGCGACCCGGGGATCGGCTCCCAGAAGTCCTCGTGTTCCGCTGTCGCTGTTTCGACCAACTCACACCTCTCATCCGGCGCTCACCATCAGGTCGACGGCGCGCTCGTTCGACACTGCTGTTCGTGTTCGATCAGATGACTCGGCGGACCGGGTCAGAGTGTGTTCTTGACGATCTCGCCGTTCTTCACGATGACCGACAGGCTCTTACCCGGGTCCCCGATCAGGCTGAGGTCCTCGATCGGATTGCCGTCGACCAGCAGGACGTCCGCCCACGCGCCCTCGGCGATGACCCCGAACGGGGCCTCCCGGTAGGGGTCACGCTCGCCCGCAAGCCGGAACAGTTCGGCGTTGCCGGACGTCAGCATCCGCAGCGCGTCGACATTGCTGTAGTAGTCACCGAGTCGGGCCGCCATCACGCTCTGCCGTGGGGCGATCTGGGGCTCGAGGAGCAGATCGGTTCCCCAGGCGACGTTCACCCCATGCTTCTTCGCCCAGCCGTACACGTTCTCGACACCGGTGCAGATCTCGCGATCCTTCCCGGCACGATTGGCATCCGGGTAGTGGTGGTCGCCGAGCGCGAACGGTTGCATGGACAGCCAGATCTCCCGCTCGGCCAACAATGCAATGGTCGGCTCGTCCGCGAGGTGGCCGTGCTCGATGGATCTGACGCCGGCCTCGATCGCCCGGCGAATGCCGGTGACGTTGTAGACGTGGGTGGCGACGTAGGTGCCGTAGTCGGTGGCAGCGTTCACCGCCGCGCGCAACTCGCCGTCAGTGAACTGGACCGTGTACAGCGGGTCGTACATCGAGGCGGCCCCGCCCCCGACCATCACCTTGATCTGAGACGCGCCCTTCTTCAGCTGTTCACGCACCGACGCCAGCACCTGCGCCTCGCCGTCCGCGACACGCATGAACCCGATCTGCTCGGCACGCGACTCCGCACCGCCCAGCGCGGTCGGCGTTTCGTAGACGAAGCCGAAATCACCGTGACCACTGGTCTGCGAGACCGCGGCCTGCGACGGGTAGATCCGCGGGCCCAGAAACTGCCCACGATCGATAGCCGACTTGATGCTGCTCGTGTCGCCGGCCATGTCCCGGACCGCGGTGAAACCGCGCAACAGCATGTTCTTTGCTTCAGCGAGACCATTGATCGCGATGTGACTCTCCGAGCCCGTCACCATGTCGACGTATGAGTTCGCGTTGCCCACCAGGTGTACGTGGGCGTCACACATACCTGGCATCAGCACCCGGCCGCCGCCGTCGATCACCTTCGTCTCTCTGCCCGGTTCCTCACCCACCGGGGATTCCGACACCGCAGCAACTCGGTCGCCATCGATCAGGACGTCCCCGGCAACGAGCCGGTCGGACGTGCCGTCGAACACACGTACATCACGAAAAACAATCCGCCGCTTGGCTTTCGCTGAAGTCGTCATACCGGCGAATGGTAAGCAATCTCCAAAGGGCGGGTGCGGCAGTACCCGGCGGACCGGACACAAAGTTATTCAAACGAGACGGTCGTTCGCAACGAAAAGGAGAATTAGTACGTCGAATTCATGCCGTACAAGGTTCCCGATCACGCAATTCGTACAACGGTAAATCCCTTGCAAATACCTGGCCAAATCACATGAGGATTTGCAGGATCAGCAGGTCAACCACACCCACACACGGGAAACCATGATGCGACGGCGTGGACTCGTCACCGGACGCCCACGGTGCGGACTAGAGCACAGACAGTGGGATCTCACCCCCGCGCCGTGCGAACACCGAACCGAAGCGTGCGTCCAGGCGCAGCCAGGTCTTGGTCGCGCGCACCCGCACCATCTCGGCCGCATCGATGCGCTCGAGATCGACGGCCGCGGTCATCGGATCCGAGCTGACCTGCGGGATGAATCCCATTGCGGCCAGCGCGAACACCGTGCGCATGGACACCCCGACGACCTCGCCCGCACCCTCGACGCTGAGCACCTCCTGCGCGAGCAACGAGGCAGGCGGGCCGTGGCTGCTGCCGTGCTCCTTGGCCAGCGCCGCACCCTGCTGAGCCAGGTCGATCAGCACCCGAGCCGGAACGTCGTCGATGTGCGCGAAGCCGGCCTCCGGCGGCAGGGCGCCACGCCAGGCCGAATCCATCGAGAAGCCGGGGTCGATGTCGGCGCCCTCGGCCGCGGTCACGCCGCGCAACAGTCCGTCACCGGCGGCCGAGGTGTCGTCCGGGCTGATCCGTCCGGAGACGACCCGCGCCGCGAGCGCGTCGAAACCCGTCGGGACGAAGGCCACCAGCCGACCCTCGTCCCGCTGCCGCATCCGGACGATCACCGCCTCGTCCAACCGGATCGCCCTGGCGAGGAAGGTCGCGAGGTTCTCCCGTTCGCCCGCGTCCGGGATGGTCAGGACCCGCTCATGCACGCTTCCACTGCTCCAGGTACTCGCGCTCGGGCGCGGTCAGCCTGCGCAGCCGCTGGGTGTCGATGTCGAAGGCCGCGATCTGCGTGGACGCCACGATCGACGGCGCCGAGTCCGGCGCCGCGCCGCCTGCCCGCACCTCGTACCCGATGGTGAAGTCCACCGCACGGACCGACTCGATCCACATGAGCACGTCCAGGGGGCCGTCGTCGTGCCGCAACTGGCCGCGGTAGCGCACGTGCAGGTCGGCGATCACCGCGCCGTCCCGGAGGGTGACCGTCGGCCTGCCGTCCTCGAACAGCCACGGGATGCGCGCCTCCTCCAGGAGGGTCACCATCCTCGCGTGGTTGATGTGCTGGAAGACGTCCATATCCGACCAGCGCACGCCGACCTTCGTGTGGAAGCCGACCGCAGCCGCGGTCACCGACCCTGACGTTTCGACGCTCAAACTTCGATCCCTTCCGATCAGGTGCCCGCTCCGCGCACCATGCTGCGAACCTGACGCGCCGCCACCGAGAGCGTCGCGAGGTCAAGCGTCCCAGACTCCGCGATCTCGCCGAGCGCTGCCCTGGCCCTACTCAGCCGGGACGAGTTCGACGACTCCCAATCCAGGATCTTCTCCTCGGGCGTCTCGTCCGGTTCCCCACCCGCGAGTACGTCGAGGGTGAGCGAGCGCAGCGAGCTGTACAGGTCGTCGCGCAACGCGAGCCTGGCCAGCGAATGCCACCGGTCGCCGCGCTCGAGACCCGAGATGGCGGTGAGGAATCCGTCGATCCCGAGGCGCTCGTCGAGCGCGTAGTAGAGCTCACCGACCTCCTCGACCTCGCGATCGCTGATGTCCGAGATGTCGATGATGTCGAGCGAGGGGAACCCGTCGAGCAGGCCGTACACCCGCCGCGCGAGCGGCTCGGGGCAGCCGTGCTCGACCACGTGGGACATCCGGGTGGCGAGGTCGGTGACGTGATGTCCGCGCAGCCAGTTCGGGAGTTTCGGGGTCATCGCGCGGACCCGCGCGGCGTACCTGTTGATCTCCGCGCCCACCGCGACCGGCTGCGGACGGTTCGACAGCAGCCACCGCGCCGCCCGGTCGAGCATCCGGCGCGATTCCAGTGTCAGCTCGTCGGCCACCATCGAATCGATGGGCGCCTCGCGGATGTCGCTCCACACCGTGCGCAGGTCGAAGATCTCGGTCGCCGCGGTGAAGGCCCTGATGGAGTCGGTACTGCTCGCGCCGGCCTCCTCGGCGAGCCGGTACGCGAAGCTGATCCCGCCGAAGTCGATGGCCTCGTTGGCCAGGATGGTGGCCACGATCTGGCGGCGCAGGCGATGTGACTTGATCTGCCCGGCGAACCGCTCGCGCAGCGGCCGAGGGAAGTACCTGGGCAGCCGCACCGCGTAGGTGTCGCTGTCGGGCAGCTCGCTGGCCAGCAGATCGTCCTTGAGCGCGAGCTTGACGTGTGCGAGCAGGGTGGCCAGCTCCGGAGAGGTGAGGCCGGTGCCCTCCTGCAGTCGCTCCTCGATCTCCACGGGTCCGGGCAGGGCCTCGATCTCCCGGTCCAGCCCGCGACGGGCCTCGAGCGCGGCGAGCTGGCGCGCATGCACCCCCAGCATCGCCGGGGCGTCGGCGCGTGAGGTGCCCATCAGGTCGTTCTGGTCGATGTTGTCCCGCAACACCAGCCGCGACACCTCGTCGGTCATCGAGGCGAGCAGGCCGTTGCGCTCGGCCCCCGGCAACGCCCCGCCGCTGACCGCGGTGTCCAGCAGGATCTTGATGTTGACCTCGTGGTCGGAACAGTCGACGCCCGCCGAGTTGTCCATGGCATCGGTATTGATGCGGCCACCCGCGAGGTCGTACTCGATCCGGCCGCGCTGCGTCACCCCGAGATTGCCGCCCTCACCGATCACCCTGGCGCGCAACTCGTTCCCGTTGACCCGCACCGGATCGTTCGATTTGTCGCCGACGTCCGCATGGGTCTCCGTGGTGGCCTTGATGTAGGTTCCGATCCCGCCGTTCCAGAGCAGGTCGACCGGCGCGCGCAGGATCGCCCGCACCAGCTCCGGCGGCGACAACTCGGTGACGTCCTCGTCGAGGCCGAGCGCCGCCCGCGCCTGGGCGGTCAGCGGCACCGACTTGCGCGAGCGGTCCCACACCCCGCCGCCCGCACTGATGAGAGCCGGGTCG
Organism: Rhodococcus sp. PvR099; assembly: GCF_017833315.1. Classification (NCBI taxonomy): domain Bacteria; kingdom Bacillati; phylum Actinomycetota; class Actinomycetes; order Mycobacteriales; family Nocardiaceae; genus Rhodococcus; species Rhodococcus sp. PvR099. The sequence continues at coordinate 1,836,556 of NZ_JAFIBV010000001.1, forward strand.
TAGTCCGCCCACGAGGAACGCGGCAGTGCGAAGAGCCGTTCCCGTTCGAGGAAGGACCTCGAGGCGTCCGGATCGGGGTCGAGGAAGATGTGCCGGTGGTCGAAGGCCGCGACCAACCGGATGTGCGGGCTGAGGAGCATCCCGTTCCCGAACACGTCGCCGCTCATGTCGCCGATGCCCGCGACGGTGAAGTCCTCCGTCTGGGTGTCGATCCCCATCTCACGGAAGTGTCGGCGCACACTCACCCAGGCGCCCTTGGCCGTGATCCCCATGGCCTTGTGGTCGTAGCCAACCGAGCCTCCGGACGCGAAGGCGTCGCCTAGCCAGAAGCCGTACCGCGCCGCCACGTCGTTGGCGAGGTCGGAGAACTGGGCGGTGCCCTTGTCCGCAGCGACGACGAGATAGGTGTCGTCGCCGTCTCGGCGCACCACCCGGTCCGGCGGAAGCACCACCCCGGTCGCGGGTTCGACGTTGTCGGTGACGTCGAGCAGGCCGGAGACGAACAACCGGTAGCAGGCCTGTCCCTCCGCGAGGAGCGCCTGCCGGTCCACCACCGGGTCCCCGGTCGCCGCGGGCGCCCTCTTGACCACGAATCCGCCCTTCGCGCCGACCGGCACGATCACGGCATTCTTCACCGCCTGCGCCTTGACCAGGCCGAGGATCTCCGTCCGGAAGTCCTCCCGGCGGTCCGACCAGCGCAACCCGCCACGGGCCACCGGACCGAATCGCAGGTGCACGCCCTCCACCCGCGGCGAGTAGGCGAACACCTCGAAACGCGGTCGCGGTTTCGGTAATTCGGCGATCTGCTGGGGGTTGAGTTTGAACACCAGGATTTCGCGGTGATCGCCTGCCTCGTCGGTCACGTAGTAGTTCGTCCGCAGCGTGGCCAGGACGAGTCCCAGCATCCCGCGCAGGATCCGATCGGCATCGAGGCTGACCACCTCGTTGATCCGGTCGCGCAGCTCGGCAGCGAGCTCCTCCGCACGCTGCGCCGAGGCCCGGTCGGGATCGAAGATCGACCGGAACAACTCGACCAGCAGCCCGGTCGTCTGACCGTGCTCGATCAGCACTCCCTCGATGTGGAACTGGCTGTACGGAAATCCCGCCTGGCGCAGGTACTTCGAGTACGCGCGCAGGACGGTGGCCTGCCGCCACTCGAGCCCGGCCCGCAGCACCAGCTCGTTGAACCGGTCGGGTTCGGACCGGTCGTACCAGACGGCGGTGAAGGCGTCGGTGAACCGGTGTTGGAGGGCGAGCGCCCTCGTCGACTCGATGGCCCGATCCGCCTCGTCCAGCTCCGAGTCCAGGTTCTCCCCGACCGTCGCATCGACCAGTTCGGGAGCCGCGGACAGCCCGAAATCGTAGATCCAGCACGGCAGCCCGTCCGGACGAACCACCCGGTACGGCCGCTCGTCGAGCACCTCGACTCCGAGGCTCTGCAGCACCGGCAGCACCTGGCTGAGCGAGACCCCGGCACCGCTGATGTACAGCGTGAAACGCCACTGACCCGGTCGGGCGTCCTTGTGCCGGTACAGCTTCAGATCGATCGCCTCGCCGGCCAGCGCCTCCAGTCGCACGATGTCCCTGACCGCTCGCGCGGCGTCGAAGTCCTGCTTGTATGCCTCGGGGAACGCCGCGGCGAAGCGCTGCGCGGTCACCGAGGTCACCGACGGATCCGCCGCGACGGCGTCCAGGAGGTCGTCCTCCCACGCCCTGGTCGCCGCCGCCAGCATCGACTCGATCCGGTCGCGGTCACCTGCCGAGAGCTGAGCCGACGACGGGGGCACGTCCGGCCCCTTGTGGATGGTGAAGTGCACCATCGCAAGATCCGATTCGGTGACCCTCGCGCTGTACTCCAGCATCCCCCCGCCCAGTTCCCGCAGCAGAATCGACCGCATCGCCAAGCGAACCCGCGTGGTGTAACGGTCGCGGGGCAGGTAGACGAGCGCAGACGTGAACCCGCCGAACTGGTCGTCCCGGAGGAACAGCCGGACCCGCCTCCGCATGCCGATTGCCAGCACGGAAGTGATGGTCTCGTACAGGGTCTCGGTGTCACTGGAGAACAGCTCGGTACGGGGGAAGGACTGGATGACCTCGAGCATCCGCTGGCCGGAGAACGAACCGATGTCGAATCCGGCCCGTTCGATCACCGTGCGCGCGCGTCGCTCGATCACCGGGATGTCGAGCACGTTCTCGTGCAGCGCGGTCACCGTGAACACGCCGACGAACCGGTGCTCGCCGGTGATCGCGCCGTCGCCGTCGAGGCCGGTGACGGAGACGAAGAACGGGTACACCGATCGGTGCACCGTGGCGGGCGCCGCCCCCTGCGCGAGCAGCAGGATGGGCCGGTCGACACTGAATTCGGGTGCGGGCAGGTCGATTCGGTGATCGGCCACCGATCCCGCACCGAGCACCCCCAGCCCACTCTCGGGCACGATGTGGGCGAGCGGCCGCCCGTGTTCGCCGGGATCGCGGAACTCGTACCGCCGGTAGCCGAGGGTCATGAAATGCCCCTCGGACATCCAGCGCAGCAGTGCGGCGGTGTCCCTGATGTCGACCGCCCGGTATCCCTGCGGTTCGCGGTCCGCGAGCGCATCCAGATGCTCGGCGAGCACCAACTGGCCATAGCGCATCGCGTCCGCATCGGCGACCACCTGCCGCACATCCGACAGCACGTCACGGACCGCGGCGCCTGCCTCGGCGAGCGTGTCCGGGTCGGTGGTCGGATGCAGCAGGACGAGCATCCAGGACTCGGTGAGCATTCCGGCTCCGGCCGCCGTGCCGTTGACGAGCACATCGAGGAGGCCGCCGTCCGGATCGCGCCGGACCTGGAAGACCGGATGGATCAGCTCGGTGACCGTGATACCGAGGCGGGCGAGCAGCGCCATGACCGACTCGACCAGCAAGGGCATGTCATCGGTGACGATCTGCACGGCGGGCTGGCCGGGCAGCGGCTCGAGCACCCGCGATACCGCGTGGCCGGCAGGGCGGCGCGAGGCCAGTTCGAGGTGGGTGCCGAACACCCTTTCGGCGTCGGCGCTCGGGCGACCGGGCGACCCCGCCCAGTCGATGTTCCGGAAGTACACATCGCGGACCGCGTCGAGGCGGGAGACGAGGTCCGAGGGCAGGCCCATCGTGGCCCCGTGGTCGAAGCGATCGGCTGATCTGGTCATCTCGCGGCCCACTCCCCTGGTCGAACTGACGTGACGGGTGTGCACGTCTGAGCCTAACCGTGGGGAGCGGGACGAGAGGTGAACTGACGGCGCCCTTTAGCGCACCGTTTCCGTGATCGCGTACTCCGACAGCACCGATCGCTCGAGTTCCGTGAGCGGAACCGACGTTTCGGTCTTCACGTCGAACCGCACCATCACCGCGTCCGCGACGCCACAGGTGACCCCGTGGACGTCGCGGAACAGGTGGCGGACGCCGAACGAGGAGTTCCCGACCGCGAGGACGGACACCTCAACGGTGACCGGGCCCGACTCGTCGGTGATGGGCTTGAGGAACTCGATCTCCACCTTGCGCACCACCATCGCCGACGGACGCACGCCCGCCGGGAAGACGCGCTCGCGGAAAAACTTGACCCGCGCTTCCTGCGCGTACTCGAGGAAGAGCGTGTTGTTCACGTGGCCGAGGCGATCGGAATCGCCCCAGCGCACCTGAACCTCACAGGTGAAGACCTTGTTCGGCACGTCCTAGCCCCGGGTGAGCTTGCGGTGGGTGACGCGGTGCGGCCGGGCCGCGTCGGCACCGAGCCGCGCGACCTTGTTCTCCTCGTACGCCTCGAAGTTGCCCTCGAACCAGTACCAGGCCGCCTCGTTGTCGCCGAAGGCGCCTTCCCAGGCCAGGATGTGCGTGCAGGTCCGGTCCAGGAACCAGCGGTCGTGCGAGATCACCACGGCGCAGCCGGGGAATTCCTGCAGCGCGTTCTCGAGCGAGCTGAGGGTCTCGACGTCGAGGTCGTTGGTCGGCTCATCGAGCAGGATCAGGTTGCCGCCCTCCTTGAGGGTCAGCGCCAGGTTCAGCCGGTTGCGCTCACCACCGGAGAGCACGCCCGCGGGCTTCTGCTGATCCGGGCCCTTGAACCCGAAGGCGCTCACGTACGCGCGCGAGGGCATCTCGTTCTGGCCGACCTCGATGAAGTCGAGTCCGTCGGAGACCGTCTCCCAGACCGTCTTGGTCGGGTCGATGTTGGCCCGCGTCTGGTCGACGTAGCTGAGCTTGACCGTCTCGCCGACCTTGACGGTGCCCGAGTCCGGCTCCTCGAGCCCGACGATGGTCTTGAACAGCGTGGTCTTACCGACGCCGTTGGGACCGATCACGCCGACGATGCCGTTACGGGGCAGCGTGAAGGACAGGTCCTTGATCAGCAGCCGGCCGTCGAAGCCCTTGTCGAGGTTCTCGACCTCCACCACGACATTGCCCAGGCGCGGAGGGGTCGGGATCTGGATTTCCTCGAAGTCGAGCTTGCGGTGCTTCTCCGCCTCCGCGACCATCTCGTCGTAGCGGTCGAGGCGGGCCTTGCTCTTGGCCTGGCGGGCCTTCGCGCCGGAACGGACCCAGGCGAGCTCCTCCTTGAGGCGCTTCTGCAGCTTCTGGTCCTTCTTGCCCTGGACCTCGAGTCGCGCGGCCTTCTGCTCCAGGTAGGTGGAGTAGTTGCCCTCGTACGGGTAGAGCCGGCCGCGGTCGACCTCACAGATCCACTGCGCGACGTGATCGAGGAAGTACCGGTCGTGGGTGACGGCGAGGATGGCGCCCGGGTAGGCGGCCAGGTGCTGCTCGAGCCACAGCACGGACTCGGCGTCGAGGTGGTTGGTGGGCTCATCGAGCAGCAGCAGGTCGGGCTTGCTCAGCAGCAGCTTGCACAGCGCGACGCGGCGCTTCTCACCGCCGGAGAGATGGGTGACGGGCTCGTCGGCCGGCGGGCAGCGCAGCGCGTCCATCGCCTGCTCGAGCTGGGAATCGATCTCCCAGGCGTCGGCGTGGTCGAGCTTCTCCTGGAGCTCGCCCATCTCCTCCATGAGCTCGTCGGAGTAGTCGGTGGCCATCAGCTCGGCGATCTCGTTGTAGCGCTTGAGCTGCACCATCGTCTCGCCGAGGCCCTCCTCGACGTTCTCGCGCACCGTCTTGGTCTCGTCGAGGTGCGGCTCCTGCATCAGGATGCCGACGGTCGCGCCCGGCGCGAGGAACGCCTCGCCGTTGCCCGGCTGGTCGAGTCCGGCCATGATCTTGAGGATGGAGGACTTACCCGCGCCGTTCGGACCGACGACACCGATCTTCGCGCCCGGGTAGAAGCTCATCGTGACGTCATCGAGGATGACCTTGTCGCCGTGCGCCTTGCGCACCTTTTTCATCGTGTAAATGAACTCCGCCATGGCGACCAGAGTATCGGGACACCAGGCGACTCCCCAATCCACACAGGCCTTGGGCCCGATCTGCGGCGGGCCACGACCGATTCACGGCCCGCCGCAGGTCAGATCAGGGGTTCAGGCGGTCCCGAACAGCGACCGGATGAAGGCGGTCGTATCGGGCAACGCCTCCATCACCGACGCCCCGTGACCGCCCGAGTAGGACCTGAAGGTGACGGGCTCGCCTGCCAGTTGCAGATCGAGTGCGAGCTTCGCACCGAGCGGATACGGAACCGTCCGGTCGCCGGTGCCGTGCCCGATGAACACGGGCCGGTCGTAGCCGGCTGTGGGGACCGCGAGGTAATCACGCATGGCCGAGCGGAACATCTCGTTGTCGAGCGGCTTGCTGAGCATCTCTCCGACACCGAAGGTTCCGGCATGCTTCTGGAGGGGGACGAAGCACATGGTCTCGGCGGTCTCGACCAACTCGCGACCGGCCGGGCTGAGGTAGTCGCCGATCGGCAGATCCGGTCGGGCCGCCTTCATCCCGTTGACCACGTACGCCGCGAAGGAGGTCAGCCCGTTGAGGCCGAGATTGGGGAAGCCGGGACCGCCCAGTGGGAAGAGCAACTCGAGGTTCGCGGGGGTCCCTGTGGCGACCGCGCCGCGGTAGTCCAGCTCCGGCGCGTACTTCGTCGCCTCGTGCGCAGCGAACATGGCGGCATGCCCGCCCTGCGAATGCCCGATGGCCACCCAGGCGGTCGAGAGTTCAGGCGTCACCTCGCGGGCCGCCCGGACCATGTCGATGACCGAACGGCCCTCGCTTCGCCCGTGCAGGTAGGCATGGGTTCCCTCGGTGCCGAGCCCCACGTAGTCGGTGGCGACCACGGCGTAGCCCTGCGCCAGCCACGCCGAGACGTAGTCGCGGGTGAGCGCGGTGACGTCGAACCCGAGCGCGGGCGCGCAATCGTCGCCGACGCCCGTGGTGCCGTGTGCCCAGGACACCACCGGCCAGCCGCCTGCGGGCGCCGTTCCCTTCGGCAAGTAGACCGCTCCGGTGCTGAGGGCCGGCGCGCCCGTCGGACCCTCGGTCCAGTACGTGAGTTGGCGCGATCCACTCGCTGCCGCGCCGACCTCCGCGCCCACCGGAAGGGCCTTGTCGGCCACCACCGTGCCCGGTTCGCCGACCGGATCCGCCGCGGCCTGCCCGGCCGCCGGCACGGCCAGTGCGAGCACCGCCAGCACTGCTACGCCTGCGCGCAGGCCGAGGCGATGCCCAGCAGCGCGACCGAATTCGAACTCCATCGTGTTCCCCCACCCTCGGTTGGTTGTGTGTGCGGTCCCCCGCGACGGGCTCCGGACTCGGTGCAGCGTAGAACTCCGGCGCGGTCGCTACCCGCAAAACAGGACACTCGTCCAGTCACCGGTCGCCGATGCCTTGTTGCGAGCGGCCGGTCATCGGATCAGCGGCTCGACGAACGCGATGGAGTCCGCCGACGAGGCCCCGAGACTCTCGCCGTGCCCGGCACCCGGGTACGCGACGAACCGCGCGTCCGCCCCGGCGAGTTGAAGATCCGCGACCAGCTTCAGCGTCAGCACGATCGGCACCACGATGTCGTTGGTGCCGTGCCCGATGAACAGCGGCCGGTCGTAGCCACCGGTCGGCACGCCCAGATAGTCGGCGAGCGCCGATCGGATCTCGTCGTCGCCGAGCGACCGCGAGAACAGCTCACCCACCTGCACTCCCGCGACCTGGGGAGCCAGCTCGGGTGAGCAGAGGCGCTCCGCCAGCCCCGCCAGTTCCCGTCCGCGCGGCGACAGGTAGCTGTCGAGGTCCAGGTCGGGTCGAGCCGACCGCAACCCGACGATGGCGAACAGGGAGAACGTCGTCAGCCCACGCAGGCCGAGATTGGGGAAACCCGGACCGCCGAACGGAAACAGCTGTTCGAGGTTCGACGGCGCACCGATCGCGACCGCGCCTCGGTAGTCCAGGTCCGGCGCGTACGTCGTCGCCTCATGGGCTGTGTGCAGGGCCGCGTGCCCACCCTGCGAGAGCCCGATCACCACCCACCGCGGCGAGACCCCCGTGTCGATCGTCCGGGCCGCCCGCACCATGTCGATGACGCTGTGCGCCGCGGCCTTGCCGTCGAGGTACGGCAGCACGCCGGGCGTCCCGAGACCGATGTAGTCCGTCGCCACCACCGCGTACCCCCGCGCCAACCAGTCCTGGAGGTAGGCGGACTCGATGGCCTGCGGCCCGGTCATCGAGGGCGCGCACTGATCGGACACCCCGATCGTTCCGTGCGCATAGGACACCACCGGCCAGCCACCCTCGGGGGCCGGCCCCGGCGGCAGATACACCGCCCCTGTGCTGGTGGCGGGGGCACCCCAATGGTCGGCGGTGGCGTAGGTGAGGCGGTACGCCCGCCCGGTCCCGGGTATCCAGAGTTCTCTCGGCATGTCCTGCACCGCGATGACCGATCCGGGTGGTGCGGGCGCCGCCGCGGAGGTGCCGGATCCGACCGACACAGCGGTCATCGCGGCGACGATCAGGACCACGACCAACAACCTCAGGCGTGCCATGCGAGCCGCCCCCTCACCTGACGGGAAGACTCCTCAGCCTATGCCGCCGCCGTGACCGAAATGCCCGTTATCGGTCAGCTCGCCCGGAGCGCCGGATCGAGGCCTGCCCCCGCGAGGCCCCCTGGATCGCGTTCCGACTCCCCGGCCCCCGGGTCCGCATCCGGGTCGACGGACTGCGACGCCTTGGGCGCACGGTCGAGCCTGGCTCGGCAGCGAGCCAGGTCGGGGCCGACCGCGCTGGCGCGCATCTCCAGGTCGGCGCGGTCCACCCCGTCCTTTGTCGTGTACTCGTTGGTTCGCAGCTGCCCACAGGCGATCACCGGATCCCCCTTCATCAGCGAGGCGCCGACGCCCGCCACCAGCCGCCGCCAGCAGGTCACCGTCAGGTAGAGGGTGCCGCCGTCGGTCCACTCCCCGGTCGAGCGGTCCTGACGCCTGGTGTTGCTCGCCATCCGAAAGCTGAGCACCTCCTCCCCCGAGTTCGTCGGCCGCTTGACCGGATTGGTGATCACGGTGCCGACCACCGCCGTGTGCGTCTCGTACATGTCGTTCCCCCTTGGCATCCGTGGGCCACGCGGCCCCTCGATGCCAGCGTCCCCCGTCGGGTCGCCGGATTGTGGCCGCGGACGAATCTGTGGATGAACGGATGGGGCGTCCACAGACCCGCGAAAACGGCCACGCGGGAACACAGTTCGTCTCACCGGTGTGCTAGCGGGTGGACCGACCCGAGGTGATCGTGGCGGCCAGCGCCCCCGCGTAGGTGACGAGGCGCTCACTCGAATAGGTGACGGGATCACTGACCGCGAGCCTGCCGAGCATCTCGGCGAACGAGAGCATCGTGTGGGCCAGCAGCACCGGGTCAAGACCGGCCAGTCCGGGCTCCAGCGCGATCCCCATCCTGGCCAGTTCCTCCGCCTTCACCAGCACCGCCGCCCTGGAGGCGCGGAGGTGTTCCTGATACTCGGCCGGCGCCTGGTCGGGCGCGGTCAGGATCAAGCGCCACCGGGTGGGGTTCGCCACCACGACGCGCACGAACGAGGACACCGTTCCGGCGTAGGCCGCGGCCGGACCCAGCGCGCTGAGGTCGGTCGGTATCGCGGCCATCACCTGCTCGATCGCGCGCCGGTGTTCGCGCTCGAGCAGGGCCGCGACCAGCTCCGCACGGGTACGGAACACGTTGTAGAGCACCGGTTTCCCGACGCCGGCCTCCGCCGCGACGGCCTCCATGTTCAGCTCGTGCAGGCCCGACCGCCCGGTCACCGCCACCGCGGCGTCGAGCACCTGGTCACGGCGTTGCTCCGGCGGCAGTCGCGGCGCGTACTTGCGTCGCGGGCGCTCGTCCGCCGTCTGCGCTCTCGTCATCGATCCACCTCCGCGTCCACCTTAGAGATCGCCGCTCGCGGCCAGTCCCCGCCGGGGCCAATGCTACGCAACCGTTGTATTCACCGACAGCAATTGCTACGGTCGCGTTGCATTCACGAACCGCGCCGGAGGAGACACGATGAGCGAACCCCGCATGTTGGCCGACCGAGGCTGGCCGTTCGATCCCGCACGCAGGCGCGAGGACAACGGATTCTTCGGGCCGGGATCGCCGACGTGGAAGGTCTGGACCAACCCGACCGCACTGGTCGGGTTTCAGCGCTCGGTCACCCTGGAGCACTTCGACCCCTTCCTGACCGCCGCGGTCGCCGACGCCAAGGGGATCTACCTGGACCCGAGGGGGCGTCTCGACGGCACCCTCTCCTACTTCCTGATCGTGGCGGTCGGCGACGCCCGGTCGGCGATCGAGACGTCCGAGCTGCTGATGCGGGTGCACGCGAAGGCAACCGGGATCGAGCCGATCAGCGGGCAGCGGTACAGCGCCAACAGCCCCGACAGCCAGCTGTGGATCCACGTCACCGGCTGGCACTCGGTCCTCAAGTGCTACGAGATGTTCGGTCCCGGACCGCTGAGTCCGGACGAGGAGGCCCGGTACTGGGCCGAGTGCGCCGTCGCCGCCGAACTGCAGACCTGCAAGCCCGCGGACATCCCGCGCTCGCGCGCCGAGGTGCACGAGTACTTTTCCGCCGTGCGCCCTCGGTTGTGCACCTCCGAACGGGCCATCGAGGGCATGCACTACCTGCTGCGCACCCGCTTCGGGAAGGACCGGCTCGCCCTGTGGGCGATGAGTCGGCTGATGGCGCCCGCGACGATCGCCACCCTGCCGGGGTGGATGCGGGAGCTGGGCGACTTCGATCAGCCCGCCGTGATCGACCGGGTGGTCACGCCGCTCACCCGGGCCGCCGTGCGCTCCACGAGCAATCCGCGAACCGAACTGGCCGTGGTCAAGCGCCTGCTCCCGGCGACCCATTCGGTCCTCGACCAGCATTTCAACGGGGCGCCGCCAGTGCGTGCGGAGACCGTCACCCCGTCGGCGGCCCGTGAGCGCTACGGGGCTCGGGCGGGGCGGCCCGCGTAGCGGCTAGCCCGTGGGCAGCGTCGTCGGGTCCGTGTTGGCGCCACAGATCACGGCGGCGACCCGCTCCCCCGCGGCCGGCGTGTAGGCGCCGCTGAGCAGGGCGGCGATCGGCGCGGCCGCCGCATGCTCGACCGCCAGCCGGAACTCGCGCCACAGCAGGTTTCGTGCCTCGTCGATCGCCTCGTCCTCGACCAGCACCGAGCCGATCCCGGCCCGGCGGGCGACATCCATGGCGATGTCACCGAGTCGGGTCGCACCGAGCGCGTCGGCCGCGATGCTGTCCACCCCCACGTCCACCGGGAAACCGGCGGCGAGCGCGGAGCTGAGGGTCGGTGCGCCGCTCGGCTCCACCCCGACGACGGATTTCTCCCCCGCGAGCGCGGCGGCGATCCCCGCGACGAGTCCGCCGCCACCGACCGCGACCAGTACCGTGTCGGTCTCCGGCGCCTCCTCGGCCAGCTCGAGACCGATTACCCCCGCACCCGCGACCACATCGGGCAGGTCGTAGGCGTGCAACTGCTGGGCGCCGCGCTGCGCGGCGATGGCCGACGCCCGGAGGTAGGCGTCGACGTATCGCTCGCCGTCGAGCACGACCTCGGCGCCGAGCGCGCGCAGCCGATCCACCTTCACCGCGGGCGCCGAGGCCGGAAGGACAACCGTGCACGCGATCCCCAACATCCCGGCCGCCGTGGCGGCCGCGATCCCGGCGTTACCGCCGGACGCGATCACCACCGGCGAATCACGTTGCGCGCCATCCCGGTTCAGCATGGCGTTGAGGCTGCCGCGGATCTTGAACGAACCGCCGAGCTGCAGTTGCTCGAGCTTGAGCGCGACCGGGATGTCCCCGCCCGGCGTCGGCAGGACCACCAGGAGCACCGGGGTCCGCCGAACCCGGGGACCCACCCGCTCCCGCGCGGCGAGCACCTCCTCGCGAGTGGTCACTGGCCGGCTTCGTGGTCGCGCCGCGCCAGCTCCGCGAACATGGCGTTGTGCGCCGCGAGCTCGGCGTCGTCATCACGGTCGGCCGCACGATCGACCCGCTTGGCCGTCTTCTCGTCGCTGCGCGACCACTGCACCAGCAGCGCCAGCATCACCAGCACGAGCGGGATCTCGCCGGTGGCCCAGGCGATGCCGCCACCCAGCCGCTGATCACCGATGAGGTCCGCGTTCCAGTCCAGGCCGAGCGCCCGGTAGAACCAGCCACCCATCACCTCGCCCATGCTCATCAGCGCGATGCCGAAGAAGGCATGGAACGGCAACGACCCGAACACCATCGCCAGCTTGGTGATCGGCTGCAGGGTGCGCGGCGCCGGGTCGATGCCGATCACCACCCAGTAGAAGAGGTAGCCGCTCAGGATGAAGTGCACGTTCATCAGCAGGTGCGCGCCGTGCGAGTCGAGCGTCGCGCCGAAGATGCCGCCGAGGTACAGGGCGTAGAAGCCGCCGACGAAGAGCACCGAGGCCACCAGCGGGTGGGTCAGGAAACGGGACACGGGGCTGTGCAGCGCGGCCAGCAGCCACTCGCGCGGACCGGGTACCCCCTTGGGCCCTGCCGGGGACAACGCCCGCAGCGCCAGGGTCATCGGGCCGCCGAGCACCAGCAGCACCGGCGCGAGCATCGACAGCGCCATGTGCGCACCCATGTGCACGCTGAACACCGCGGGCGAGTACCTGCCCAGGCCCGACGAGGTGGCGACCAGGAGCGTCGCGCAGCCGAGCACCCAGGCGATGGTGCGGCCAACCGGCCACGTGTCCCCGCGCTTGCGGAGCCGCCGGACGCCGAGCAGGTACACCACCGCCATGATGATCGCCGCGGTGCCGAAGATGAGGTCGAAGCGCCAGTCGAACGCGAGCTTCGCGAACGTCGGCGGGCCGTCCAGGTTGTAGCCCAACTGCACCTCGGTCGGGGTCGGGTTGATGTTCTCCGCGGGGGGCGGTGTCCGGCCGAGGCCGACGGCGATGCCGATGGTCGCGGCGAAGATGATCGCCTCGCCGCCGGCGAAGCGGATCAGCGGGCCACGGGCCGTCGGGTCGGCGGCCAGCGCGGGCAGCGCACTGCGCCGCTGCAGGTATCCGAACACGCCCAGGACCACCAGCGCGACGGTCTTGGCCACGAGCAGCCAGCCGTAGGTACTGGTGAACAGCTCGCTCAGCGGCAGCCGCACCAGTCCGTTGAGGACACCGGAGATCGCCATCACGACGAACGCGACCGTGGCGACGTTCGAGAACCGGCGCGTCGCGACGTCGGTGTACGCGCCCCGCCTGCGCGCGTGCGCGAGCAGCGCGAACAACCCGCCCGCCCACAATGCCGCGGCGACGAGGTGCCAGATCAGGCTGTTGGTGGCCAGGTCGTGCGATCCACCGGAGGAGGAGTGCCCGGTCAGCGCGAGCGGCATCAGGGTGGCGACGCCGAGCAGCAGCAACGCCGGGGTCCAGGACCAGCGCAGCACCAGTCGCGTGCCCACCGCGAGCAGCACCGCGAGGATCGCGGTCGATCGCCACGCGCCCGCGAGCTCGATCTGCGGGATCGCCTTCCAGAGGTTGGCGGGTTGGATGGCCGCGCTCAGCGGCTGACCGGAGGTGTCCGAGACGGTCAGCGGCACCAGGACCAGCGCGCAGGCCGCCCAGACGATCGCGGCGTTCGACGCGGTGCGCACCGCCCGGTAGCCGTCGACGTCGAGCACCCCGCTGCGCTGCGGCGGCACCAGGAACGCGGCGAGCAGCAGCGACCCGATCGCGAGGACGGCGGCGACCTCACCGGCGGCCTTGACCGCAGGCAGTCCGTAGGTGGTGAGCGGACCCGGGTCGGGGATGCCGAGCAACACCAGCGCGTCCGAGGCAGACAGCCCGACGATGATCGCCGCGACCAGCCCCGCGATGATCCCGAGCGTGACGAAGATCGGTACCGAGTTCTCCCCCGCCCTTCGGATCGGCGACGGGGCGGAGGGGGCGAGCTCGGGTGATGCCATGCCCACAAGGGTAGGAGGCGCGCGCCTGTCGGGTTCGTCCAGGTTCGCCGACCCGTAAGCGAACCTATCGAATATTGGTCATGGTTACCGGTAGACTCCGGACCCGATCCTTCGCGGATCACGCCTCCGTAGCTCAGTTGGATAGAGCAAGAGCCTTCTAATCTCTAGGTCGCAGGTTCGATTCCTGCCGGGGGCGCTCACGTGTGCAGAGAAGCGGCGCTCCGGCCGCGGTTCACTCCCGGTGCGCGGCGATCCGCCCGTCGGCGATCGCATCGAGCAGCGCGGCGTGGTCGCGGGCGTTCTGGTCGGCGTAGGCCTCGGCGAATTCCGTCAGCGCCTTGTCGAAGTCGTCGTCCGAACCGAGGTACCCGGCGATGGCGAACCGGTCGCCCGCGCGGGCATGCGCGAACGCGAGAACGCGGGCGCAGAGCCGGCCGTAGAGGGCCATCAGGTCGGCGGACATGGTCTCGATGACCGCTGAGCCCTTGCCGTCGCGCAGTTGCCGGACGTAATAGTCCCGGACGGTCCCGTTCACGTCGGGCCCCTGCTGCCAGCCCAGGAGGATGTCGCTGGCGCTCTGGATCACCCGCTGTCCGGACACGACGCGTTCGCCCTGGTTCGCATAGGACGGACCCTCCAGGTATCTGGAAAGCACCGACGGCGCCGCCTCCTTGGCCTGCAGGAACAGCGGGTCGCCGCCGGGGCCGACGAGGAGGATGATCCAGGCCCGGGTGCCGACGCTGCCGACGCCGACGACCTTTCGTGCGGTCTGGACGTATTCGAATCGGTCGAACAGGACACGTCGGGCGGGTTCGAGGGTGTCGCGATACTCGCGTAGTCGCTGGATCATCTCGCGGTCGATCCGCTCGGCTTCGGTGTCGCTGAGGATTTCCTCGATGGGGACGATCAGCGGCGGTGCGCTCACGATCCGCGGTTGCCCGTTTTCCGTCGTGGTCAGTTTGGACAGCGCCTGCATGCTGTCGCGGCCCCAGGATTTACGGATCGTCTTCCGGACACGCTTACGGGTCGAGGAGTCCAGGACCTCGCGGAGCTCGTCCAGTTGGGCGGTCGCGTCGATGTGGGCGTAGCAGACCGCCAGCTCGCCGCGATTGGCCTGGTAGGTCATCGTTTCGCGGTACTCGGCCGCGCACGCGCGGGCGATACGTTTGCGCTGTTTGCCGGTGAACCCGTTGTCGCGACCGGCGACGGCGAGGCTCGCGACGAGCCTCTTGAGATCCCATTCGAATGGTCCGGGATAGGTTTCGTCGAAGTCGTTGAGGTCGAAGGCGAGTTCGCGTTCCGGTGTCGCGAAGAGTCCGAAGTTGCTCAGGTGGGCGTCCCCGCAGAGCTGGGTGTACAGACCCGTCGTCGGGGCGTGTGCGAGGTCGTGGGCCATCACCAGCGCGGCGCCTCGGTAGAACGCGAACGGCGAGTCGGCCATCCGCCCGTACCGGATGGGGAGGAGCTCCTGGACCCGGGTGGAGGCCTGGGACTCGAGCAGGCCGATCGCGTCACGGTCGGCGGTCGGACCGTGTTCGGCGATGGCGCCGAACGGGATCCGGCGCCGAACCTTTTCCCCGTGTTCGAAGCTGGCCGCCCGGGTCGGGCGGCCGACCGCACCGGCGGGTCGCAGGTCGGAGAGAGTGTCCAGTTCTGTCATGGTGTGCTCCCTTGAATGGCTGTCGTCCGCGGGTGTGGCCTGGGTTGCAGCCTGCGCGGCCACGGCGGCGGGCGCCTCCCCCGATGAGGGTGATCTGCCCGACCGCCGGACCGTGAAGTTCTCAGCTCTTGGTCGCCTCGTCGATCTCCTTGCTGACCTGCTCGGCGTCCGCCTCGAGCTGCTTCTTCGTCACCTTGGCTGCTCGCTTGAGCGCCTTCTCGACCCGCGCCTCGACATCCGTCGCCGCGATGACGATCAGCCCGCTGTCCCCCTCGTCGAGCAGCTCACCCACCTCCTTGAGGTCGGAGCGGCTCATCCCGGCCGCGACGTGGCCGCCGAGTGCCCCGAGTCCGGCGCCACCCGCACCACCCAGCAACAGCCCGGCCCCGAGCCCGACGGCGGGGAACAGGGCCACCAGCGCGCCGCCGACCAGGCCGATGCCGAGTCCGCCCCAGGCGCCCTGCCGGGTCGGCTGCTCATGCTTCTTGACGATCTTGACCTTGCCCTTGTCCGTCCGGGTGATGACGGCCGCGTCGTAGGTGTCGACCAGGTGGAGTTCGACGTAGAGGTCGTGGATGGCGTCGTAGTCGGCGATCGCGGCATCCTCCGAGTCGTAGACCGCCGCGAGCAGAGCGAATGTATCCATGGCCATGGGTTCCTCCAGAGGGTTGTGTCCGGCGATGGGTCGTCGTCCGGCTTCCAGCCTCGACACCCTCGGCGCGGGCGGCATCCCCCAAAACGGGTGAGCATCGAGCGAGCGTCCCGCCGCCGACCGCAATCGACCAAAATCGGTGGCGAATTCCTGCAACATTGAACCAAGACCCGGCGATATACAGGGTTGAGGTGAGTCCCCATGACGGACAGTTATGCCGCACGGCGTTCCGGAGCGGGTGGTGGACCAGACCGCGGGCATTTCGCGGTGGCCACCTGCCGCTCGCCACCGCCGCTGCGCACGCGCGTTCCCTGATCGCGCCCAAGGATTCCGGATCGCCCCGCGCGGTCGTCGGAAGTCAGATAGGCGTTGCCGTCCTCACGAGCGGTGGGCGGGAATTGCTCGACTGGTGCGCCTCGCGTTCAGTTGCGATCACACCGCTCACCCGTGAATTACCCATGAAGGTGGCAAGAAGATGGACCTCGAAATGCTCGAGAAGCTGATCGATCTCATGAGCAAAGTGATGGACATGATGGGCGGCATGCAGGGCGGCGGAGGCGGCGGCGCCGGCCCCCTGGGCAGCCTCGGCGGGGGCGGCAGCCTCGGGTCGTGATCGAGCGCCCATGAAGGAAAGGCTCTCGGCCCACTCGGCCGGGGGCCTTTCCCCGGTCACAGTTGCCTGGTGACCGGGAACGGGGGTCGCGATCTCCTCTGTTCCAGTCGTGGACAGGCGATCACCGCGCTAGTGTTTTTACCTGACTCTTGGCGACTCCGTGGAGGTGCGCTATGGAAGTGGCCGCACCGTACGGCGCGATCCGAGCTCTCATTCCTGCGCGAAGTCCGTCGCCCCCAGCCGCCGACACGACCTGCCGACTCTACGGCGACTGAATTGGATCATGGCCATCCAAACCAGTATTGGAGTCCTGCAATGAATCCGACCAAATCTCTTGCCGCGTCTGCGCTCATCGTCGTCGCCCTCGGCGCCGGAGCGGGAACCGCCTACGCCCAGCCCGCGGTGGCCCCGCCCCCGGGCGCCGAAGCCGTCTCTGACGCGATCTGGCCCGACAACCCCACCAAGCAGTCCGCCTTCGATGCATTCGCCACCGAGGTCGCCGTCGGTTGGGGGAACGGCGGCGCACAGGGCGCACTGATCGGGCTGGGCGTCGGTGCGGGCGTCGGGTGCCTGTCGATCTTCCCCAACTTCATCGCCGGGTGCATCGTGGGCGGCGTGATCGGCGCCGGCGTCGGCGCCGTCAACGGGATCAAGGATTCCAATCCGAAGGTGATGCCGGCCTTCGACAAGCTCCTGGCGACCCCCTGAGATCGGGGCGCGGCGATTCGCGGTGCCGATCCGGCACCGCGGGGTCTTGCCCATCTGCGCCGGACGACGCGCAAGGTGCCCTAGACTCCGATCGGACGCCATCGCACAATCGTTCGAAGTCACGCCGCCCGTGGCCCACGGCCTGCAATAGGCAGGCATCACCAGTTAAGGGCGCACTTGAACATGCTCCGTCTCGGAATCACGTCGAACTCACACAAGGAAAACGAGCACCGGCTCCCGATCCACCCCCTGCACCTCGAGCGAATCGACGCGGGGCTCCGCGAGCACATCTACCTCGAGCGCGGGTACGGCGCGCACTTCGGGATCCCCGATGAACAGCTGGCCCCGCTCGTCGCGGGCCTGCTGTCGCGGGAGCAGCTCATCGCGACCTGTGACGTCGTCCTGATCGCCAAGCCACTCGCGGAGGATCTCGCGCAGCTGCGGGAGGGCCAGGTGCTGTGGGGCTGGCCGCACTGCGTCCAGGACGCGGCGGTCACCCAGCTCGCCATCGACCGGCGGCTGACCCTTATCGCCTTCGAGGCGATGAACCACTGGACGGCCGACGGTTCGCTCAGCCTGCACGTCTTCCACAAGAACAACGAGCTGGCCGGCTACTGCTCGGTGCTCCACGCCATGCAGATCGCCGGATCGACCGGCGACTACGGTCGCCGCCTGCGGGCCGCAGTGATCGGCTTCGGCGCGACCGCCAGGGGCGCGGTCACCGCGCTGAGCGCGCACGGCGTCCACGACGTCGAGGTGCTCACCGTCCGCGGGATCAGCGCGGTCGGCGCGCCCATCCACTCCGCCCGGATGGTGCAGTTCGATCACGACGACGCCGACCCGCGCCGCAGCCACGCCCACACCGAACGCGGTCGCGTGCCGGTGGCCGGATTCCTCGCCGAGCACGACATCATCGTCAACTGCGTCTTGCAGGACACCGACGCGCCGCTGACCTTCCTCGCCGACGAGGACCTCGATTCACTCGCACCGGGCACGCTGATCGTCGACGTATCCTGCGACGAGGGAATGGGATTCAGCTGGGCGCGGCCGACGTCGTTCGAGGAGCCCACCTTCGAGGTCGGCAACAACGTCGTCTACTACGGCGTGGACCACAGCCCGTCCTACCTGTGGAACTCCGCCACCTGGGAGATCAGCGAAGCGCTACTCCCCTATCTCGCGACCGTGCTCGGCGGGCCCGCGGCCTGGGATGCCGACACGACCATCCGGCGGTCCATCGAGATCCGTGACGGGATCGTCCAGAATCCCAGCATCCTGTCATTCCAGGAGCGCTCACCGGATTATCCGCACGTCCGGCTCTGACGACGACGTGGTCCGCGCCGACGGCAGTCGGCGCGGACCCGCGCTCCCAATCGGCGCGTCCTACTTCGTCGCGCCCTTGCGCACCACCGTGAGCTTGTGCAGCCGCGAGGAGATCCGCTTCTCGTCGCTGCCCCGCAGCAGGGCGATTCCGGAGCGGATCTCCTCCACCGCCCAGGTGCCGGCAGTATCCGAAATATGCACCAGGTCGCCGACCTGAACTGCCTCACTCATCGCCGTTCTCCGCATCCACTACTCCAGGCGGGCACGTGGAACCGTCCCGCCGATCATCATCAGCTGGGTCAATTATCACGCGCCGGGCGCGGGGTGTCGCAGACGGGCGGCGACTACTTGTCGGCGGGGCCCTCGCCGCCGTCCGTCTCGCCCTCCACGACGTCCGGTTCCTCATCGGCGGCGTCCGCCTGCGCCCGCTTCGACGCCTCGCGCATCTCGATGCCGTCGGTGATCCAGTCGCCGATCTCGCGGGTCACGTCCCGGACCGCGCCCGCGATGATCATCGCGATCTTGCCGACGTGCGTGGCCCCGGACTCCGTCAGCTCCTGCACGGTGTCCTTGCGTCGCTCGAACTTGCTCACCATGGACGCGTCACCTCTCACGCTGTGGCCTTCTGACGTTCGACGATAACACCGGGAGCGGACTCGGAGCCGGTCAGGAACGGCGGCAACGCGAGCTTGAAGATCTTGCCCCACACCGATCCGATCTGCTTGAAGAAGCCGCCGGTGTTGTACGGCAGACCGTGCTTCTCGCACAGCGCCCGCACGTGCGGCGCCATCTCGGGATAACGGTGCGCCGGGATGTCGGGGAACAGGTGGTGCTCGATCTGGTGCGAGAGGTTGCCGGACATGATGTGGAACAGCGGGCTGCCCTCGATGTTCGCGCTGCCGAGCATCTGGCGCACGTACCACTGCCCCTGCGTCTCCTCCGCGGTCTCCTCCTCACTGAAGGTCTGCACTCCCGTCGGGAAGTGCCCGCAGAAGATGATCGAGTAGGTCCACAGGTTCCGGACCAGGTTGGCGCCGGCGTTGCCGAGCAGGGTGGTCACGAACAGCGGGCCGGTCAGGGCCGGGAACACGACGTAGTCCTTGAGGACCTGGCGACCGGCCTTGCGCCACATGCCCTGCAGCAGCGGCTTGACGTCGTGCCACTTGCGCTTGCCCTTGACGATGTTCTCGGTCTCGAGGTCGTGCAGCATCACGCCCCACTCGAAGAAGACCATGAGCGCGAACGCGTAGACCGGGTTGCCCAGGTAGTACGGATTCCACTTCTGGGCCTCGTCCATCCGCAGGATGCCGTAGCCGATGTCGCGGTCGCGGCCGACGATGTTGGTGTAGGTGTGGTGCATGTAGTTGTGCGAGTGCCGCCACTGGTCCGCGGGGCACACCGTGTCCCATTCGAAGACCCGCGAGTTCAGGCCCGGTTCACGCATCCAGTCGTACTGGCCGTGCATGACGTTGTGGCCGATCTCCATGTTGTCGAGGATCTTCGAGATGCCGAGGGCACCGACGGCGGCGAGCCAGAACGGCGGCAGGAACCCGAGGTACATCAGGCCGCGGCCGGCGACCTCGAATCCACGCTGGGCCTTGATGATCTTGTAGATGTACTCACGGTCCTGCTCGCCGAGATCGGCGACGATCCGGGCGCGCAGCTCGTCGAGTTCGCGTCCGATCTCCTCGACCTGCTCGTAGCTGAGCACGATCGGGGCGGTGGTCTCTTCGTTCTTCGCGCCGCCGAGGAACGGCAGCGTCGGGATGGACAGTCCGAGCATGGGAGTTCTCCTTGGTCGAAGGTGATCAGATGTCGACGGAGACGTCGCCGACGGCCGCCGAGATGCACAGCTGGATCGGCTGGTCGGGGTCGGAGTCGGTCTCGCCGGTACGCAGGTTCCTGGTGCAGCCGGAGGTCTTGACCGCGGTGCAGGAGAAGCAGATCCCCATCCGGCACCCGTACTCGGGAGACAGACCGGCGGCCTCCGCCTGTTCGAGCAGGCTCGCGCCCGAGTTCTGGGCGGTCACCCCGGACGAGCTGAATGTGAGCAGGCCGGTGGCGTCCTCGTCGGCGGCGACCGGGGCGGTGAACTCCTCGGTGTGCAGCCGCTCGACCAGCCCGATCCGGACGTAGTGCTCGCGGACCCCCCGCATCAGCCCTGGCGGGCCGCACAGGTACGTCTGGGCCTCGCCATGCCAGGGCGCCGCGGCCTCGAGGTGCTCGCGACCGAAGAAGCCGTGCAGGTCGCCGCCCTCCGACTGGTCGGTGTAGGCCAACACCACCCGCACGTTGTCGCGACCCGCCACCAGCTGGGCCAGCTCGTCGCGGTGGGCAACGTCCCGCTCGGCGTCGGCGTAGTGCAGGAAGGTGATCTCGCCGTCGTGCCCCTCGTCCAGGAGTGTGCGCAGCATCGACAGCACCGGCGTGATGCCGCTGCCACCGCTGATGAGCAGGATCTTGTCGGGCCTGCGAGCGGGCATCCGGAAAACCCCGTCGGCCTGCGACAGGCTCACCACCAGCCCGGGGTGGGCGTTGGCGTGCAGGTACTGCGACACCAGGCCCTGTGGGTGCGCCTTGACGGTGAGCTCGATGCGGCCGTCCGCACGGTGCTGCGAGCAGGCGGGCGAATAGCACCGCGTGTGCCGGACACCGTCGATCACGACCCCGATCTGGACGAACTGACCGGCCTCGAAGCCCCGCCACTGCCGGGTGGGGCGCAGCGTGAGGGTGACGGTGTCGGCGGTCGTTCGGCGCACCTCGGTGACCTCGGCCCGCAGGTCGCGCACGGTCGCCATCGGGTTCACGAGCTCGAGGTAGCGGTCGATCTGGTGCGGGGTCGCCATCGCCTCGAAGAGCGACATCAGCGAGAGCCGGCGGATTCCGGTTCGGGTCTGCAAGGTCACCACGGCCTCCTGTTTGAGAGTTTCAGTGAACACTCGTACACAAACAAGTGTGTCAGGAAGTACCAGGTAGGTGTCAACCCCAAGGGCAATGTGACGCCGATTACAGACCGGTCGTACACAGAACAAGTGAACACACATACACTGATTGCCGTGACCGAACCGGAGAGCAGGGCCGAACGCAAGGAGCGCACAAGGACGGCGCTTCTCGACGGAGCGCTCGAGCTGCTGGAGGACCGCAGTTTCGCGAACCTGAGCCTGCGCGAGGTCGCGCGGTCGGCCGGGATCGTCCCGACCGCGTTCTATCGACACTTCGCCTCGATGGACGACCTCGGCGTCGCCCTGGTCGAGGACAGCATGCGAATGCTGCGCCGGATGCTGCGCGAGGCCCGCCGCGGCCCGAGCGCCAAGGACGCGGGGGCGTCGCTGGAGATCCTGCTGCGGCAGGTACACGCGCACGAGGGCCAGTTCCGGTTCCTCAGCCGCGAACGCTACGGCGGGGTCGCCGAGGTGCGCCGGGCCATAGCCTCCGAATTACGTTTGTTCGCAAGCGAACTCACCATCGACCTGTCCCGGGTTCCTGGCCTGTCTGAGTGGGAGGTCGAGGACCTCGAGATGGCCGCTGATCTGATCGTCAACACGATGATGTCCACCGTCGTCAACGTCCTCGAGGTCGATCAGCGCGACGAGCGCGAGGTGATCGCGCGCGCCGAGCGCCAGCTGCGCCTCATCATGATCGGGATGGGCGGCTGGCGGTCCGGGCCGCGGTAGACACTTCCGACCAGTCATTTCGGCACCGGGGCGTGGTCGAATAGGCCATGCAGTTCCGCCAGCTCGAGTACTTCGTTGCGCTCGCCCGGGAGCGACACTTCGCTCGCGCCGCGAGCGCCTGCTTCGTATCCCAGCCGGCGCTGTCGGAGGCGATCCGCAAGCTCGAGCACGAACTGAAGGTTCCGCTGGTCCGACGCGGGCGCGCCTTCGAGGGCCTCACACCCGAGGGCGAACGGCTGGTGCCG
This sequence comes from Rhodococcus sp. PvR099, assembly GCF_017833315.1. NCBI lineage: Bacteria > Bacillati > Actinomycetota > Actinomycetes > Mycobacteriales > Nocardiaceae > Rhodococcus > Rhodococcus sp. PvR099. The sequence continues at coordinate 1,858,786 of NZ_JAFIBV010000001.1, forward strand.
TGGGCCCGACGCATCCTGGCCGACCACGATCTGCTCAAACAGGAGGTCGCGGCGCTGCAGACCGACCTCACCGGCGAGCTGCGGCTCGGGGTGATCCCGGCGGCGTCGACCACCGTCGCACTGCTCACCGATCCGTTCTGCGCGGAGCACCCACTCGTCCGCGTCCAGGTCGAGTCGAGCCTGCGGTCGGCCGAGATCATCGAGCGAATCCGCCGATTCGAACTGGACGCCGGGATCGTCTATCCGGACGGTCAGGACACCGCCGACCTTCTCGTCACCCCGCTGTACGAGGAGAGGCACGTACTCGTCGTCGGCAGTGAACTGCTCACCGGCCGATCGGACACCATCGGTTGGCCGGACGCGCTGGAACTACCGATGTGCCTGCTGAACAAGGGCATGCACGGCCGCCAGCTCATCGACGATGCGTTGGCCACACTCGATCTGGCCGCGACTCCGCAGCTCGAAACCGACTCCGCCCTGACGCTTCTCGCCCACGTCGGCAGCGGCCGTTGGGCGAGCATCATCCCGCAGACCTGGCTCCGTAGCCTGGCCCCGGCCGCGGGCACGCGCGTGCTGCAACCGGACGGCCCGTCGGTCACCGCCCGGGTGGCGCTCGTCATCGCCGCGGCCGCGCCCGGCTCGGTACTGACCCGCGCCCTGATCCGGACCGCGCAGGCCGCCGGCATCGATGCCGCGCTGCGGGCGCCGTCCGAGCCTGCGGCCGACTGACACCCTCCGCTCGATCGGCCGCGCCTATCGAACGTTCGGAAACATGTCTTGGACATCCGCGGCGCTGCACCCTGAGACTGAGATCCATTCCCACGGACGACGATCGGAGTACCCCCTTGCGCGCGGCACCGGCACGTCGACTGCTCAGCGTCGTCCGCGTCGAGAACGACCACCTGCACGCGGGCCGGGTCGCGATCGGACTGATCGTTCCTGGGCTCGTACTGGTGCTCGTCGGCCGCCCCGACCTGATCATCTATGCCGTGTTCGGGTCGTTCACCGGCATGTACGGCCGGTCCGAATGCCACCGCGAGCGACTCCGGCACCAGGTGCAGGCGAGCACGGTACTGCTGACCGGCATCGGCATCGGCCTTCTCCTGTCCGGCCTCCACGCCCGACCGTGGGTCCTGGTGGTCACCGCGGTCGGGTTCAGCGCCATGGGATCACTGGTGACGGACCGGCTCGGTCTCCGACCCGCGGGCCCGTTCTTCGGGATCTTCGCGCTCGGCGCCGTCGCCGCCGTCCCTGCCGGCCACGTCGCACCCCTTGCGGCACTGTCGATCTGCGCCGCGACGGCACTGCTCTGCATCGCCGTCGGCCAATCCGGTTCGATCCGCCCCCCGGCATTCCGGCTCGAGACGTCCGTTCGGCGGATGAGCCAGGACGAGGGACCGATGGCCTCGGAAGCGTTGGTCCAAGCCGCGCGCTATGCGTTGGCCCTCTCCCTCGCAGGCGCGGCGGGGCTCCTCCTCGGGATCGGTCACCTCAACTGGGCCCTGGCGGGCGCCGCCGTTCCTTTGGCGGCCACCGACGCGCGCAGCCGCGTCTATCGCGGCATCCACCGCGTGCTGGGCACGGTCGCCGGACTCGGCGTCGCCGCCGCGCTGCTCCTACCGAACCTGCCTGCGACCGCGCTCGCCATCCTCGTGATCGCCCTGATGTTTCCGACCGAGCTGTTCATGACACGCAATTACGGCCTGGCCATCGGGTTCTTCACACCGTTGATCATGCTGATGACCGAACTGGCCGACCCGACCGAGCCGTGGGCGCTCCTCGAAGCCCGGGTGATCGCCACCCTCGTCGGAGTCGCCGCTGGCGTCGCGGTCGCGGTCGTCACCCACCGACCTCCGGTCACTAGCAGGACGAGAGCACTCGCGTGATCGCGTCCTTTTCCGCCTGGGTGACCCACAGCCGGTAGGCGGCCTTGACCTCGACCTGCTTCGAGACGTAGGTGCACCGGTACGGCTTCGCCGGCGGCAGCCACGTCGCCGCGTCGCCGTCCGACTTCTGCGCGTTCGTCGGGCCGTCGACCGCGAGCAGGTTCCGCGGATCGTTGGCGAAGTCCCGACGGGTCGGCTCGTCCAATTGCTGCGCGCCCTTCTGCCAGGCGTCGCTGAGCGCGACCACGTGGTCGATCTGGACCGCGCTGGAGGTGCCCGAACCGCGGGTGAACGCGATCGACTTGCCGGTGTACGGATCGTGCAGGGTGCCGGTGAGCACGATGCAGTTCCTGGTCCCCGGCTTGACCGTCGTGTCGACGAGGTCGCGGGCGAGGATGTCGTTGCGGGTGTCGCAGCCGTTCCTGCCGCCCGCGACGGTGACGTCGTCGGTCCAGGATGGTCCGAACTGGTCGCGCGAGTATCCCGTCTTGGGTGCCCGGCCCTTGACCGGGATCGTCTCGAGCGTGGCGAGGGTGGCGGCCACCCCGTCGGCCTGGGCGCTACCGGAGTCGCCCGCGCTCCCGGTCGGCATCGCCTCCGCTGCTGGAGCAGCGCAGCCGGTCAGGGCCAGTGCTGCCACCGCGGTGGCGATCAGGAAGAGACGCGGACGGGCGGCCGAACGAAAACGCAAGGGGGAACTCCTGTTCGAGATGTGAGCGGGCCGCCCAGTATGGCGCACAAAGGGGTCGGTCCCCGCGCGACGCGCGGGGACCGACCCCTTTGTTGACCCACATCACGGACCCGGTGCGGTCCCGATGCGCATCGCGGCTAGCGATGATCCCGGACGATCGGTCCGGACTGGTCGCGATGGTCGCGGACGATCGGTCCGGATCCATCGGAAGGCCCGACGATCACGCCACCGGGCGGGTTCGGGTCGACCCCGTCCCCCCGATGATCACGAACGACGGGATCGGACACCGGGCCAACGGGTCCCGGTTCGACCGGGTCCACCACCGGACCGGGATCCACCGGCCCTGCAGGCGGCGGGACCACCGGATCGGCCACGGGTCCGCCGGGCTTCGGGCCGGCCGGGCCGCCCGGGTTCTGACCCGCCGGTCCGACCGGATCGGTACCCACGGGCCCGCTCAGACCCGGGACCGTCGCCGCGTCGACCGGTGCCACGACGGCCCCCTGTCCCACACCGCCACCCGTGGCGCGGCTCGTATCCGAGCCCGGTACGACCGCACCCCCCGGCCCGACCGGGGCGTTCACGCTCGTCGCCGTTCCCGGATCGGTGTGCGATGCGATCGACACGGCACCGACCCCGGCGAGGGCGATGGCGGCGGCCGCCGCGGCTGAGGCGATGATGGTGCGGGTCATGGTGGTCTGGCGCATGGGATGTCGCTCCGTTCGGTTCGGTATCGGGTTCGAATTCAAGAGTCGCCCGCCGCGCCGTCTTCCGAAACACACCCAAGGGTGAGCAATCCGCTCCCCCTGCTCCCCCGTCCGGGCCCGCCACAGCACCCATGCCTGGATGCCGAGCACAACGGCGCCGATCAGTCCCACGATGTCCGGCCCGGTCGCACTACCTGTCCGCGGCCAAGCAGACACTCAAGGTCCCCGAACAGCGCTACCTCGAATCCTGTGCTGCCCAACCGGCAACGCGCACGGCAGGCGACGCACAGTGACCTGATCGGGCACCCCCGGATCATGGCTCGAAGCGGTAGCCCATGCCGGGTGCGGTGATGAGGTAGCGGGGCCGGGACGGGTCGGGTTCGAGCTTGTGCCGCAGCGACGACAGGTAGATCCGCAGGTAGTGCCTGTCGGCGGTGTGGCCGGGTCCCCACACCGCGGTCAGGAGTTGCTCTCCGCCGACGAGGATTCCGGGATTGCGCAGGAGTGGTTCGAGAATTCCCCACTCGATCGGTGTGAGGTGCACCCTCTCGTCGTGGGGGCCGGTGACCACCTTGCGGGCGAGGTCAACGCGCAGGTCGCCGACCTCGACGACAGCGGGCCGGGCGTCATCGGCGGCTCGGCGCAGTACGGCGCGGACGTGGGCGAGCAACTCGTCGATGCCGAACGGTCCGGTGATGTAGTCATCGGCACCCGCGTCGAGGGCCGCTACTTCGTCGTGGCATCGGGAGTGGCCGCCCACCACGATGATCGGCATGCGGGTCCGCTCACGCAGCCTCGCGATCAACTCGCTGCCGTCGCCGCCCGAGAGGTCCAGGTCGATGTCGATGTCGAGAATGACCAGGTCGGGATGCCAGGTGGTGGCCTGTACCAGGGCCTGCGAGGCATCGGGGGTGGTGCGCACGTCATAGTGCCGCGTCCTGAGTATGAATCCGAGTGCCTGCAGGAGTTGCGGCTCGGTCTCAACGAGCAGGATGCGAGTCATGCGGGGTCCCTCGGGCGGTCCCTCGTCACGGTCTCCTCCGCCGGCAGGGTGATGATCATCGTGATACCGCCACCGGGCGTGTCCGTGGGCACGATGGAGCCGCCCATCGCTTCGGCGAGGCTCTCGGCCACGGCAAGCCCGAGATCGACCCGGCGATCGTTCTCGCCGTCCGGCTCGGGCGCCGGTAGGCCGAGCGGATCCCGGTCGGCGTCGACGGGGAGGTCCGGGCCGTGGTCGACGACTCGCAATTCGACGATGTCGCCGAACACGCTTGCCGCGACCAGGACGTCCTCACCCGGTGGGGTGCGGTGCAGGGCGTGCGCGATCAGGTCGACGAGCACTCGCTCGAGTAGCCCGGGGTCGGCGAGCACGGCAGGCAGTTCTTCGGCGATCTGCACCCGGATTCGATCGGCGCCCGCGCCGATGGCGTCGAAGACCCGTGGAATGGCGTCGTCGAGCGCGACCGGTTGAACCGCCGTACCCAGCCCCCCGGCTCGCGGACGACCCATCTCGACCAGCGTGGCGGAAAGATGATCGAGCCGTTTCAGCGAGACGGCCGCAGTCGCGAGGAGCTCGTCCCGGTCCGCCGCGGTCCGGTTGCCGTCGGCGTGTCGGAGGCGTTCGATGGCCGAGGTGGCGGAGGCCGACGAGGTGCGCAGGTCGTGACCGACGGCCTCGAGGAGCGCGGTGCGCATTCGATCGGCCTCGGCCAGGGGCCGGGCATGTTCCGCCTCGTCCGCGAGCCGCTGCTGGCGCAACGCCACCGCCGCCTGGGCTGCGAAGGCCTCGAGGACCTGTCGGTCGGCGGCAGGCAGCGTCCGCCCACGCAGCGCAAGGGAGAGGTCGTCGTCGACGGCAACGACCATGTCGCCGTCGTCGGGGCTGAGGCAGGGCTCACCCCCGACCGTGGCAGCCACCCGCCACCGCGCCGGTTCCTGCTGGCGGGCCGGCGTCAGTGGGGTGTCGGGTGGACGCTCGAGCAGGGTGACCGATGTCAGCGCGTAGGTTTCGCGCAGACGATCGAGAATCGCGGACAGCGCCTTCTCACCGCGCAGCACGCTGCCCGACAGGTTCGCCAGGACGGCCGCGTTGGCGCTCGCCTGCGTCGCGTCGCGGGTACGGCGGGCGGCCAGGTCCACCACCGCGCTGACCGCGATCGCGATCACGACATAGGCGATCAGCGCGAGCGCATTCTGTGCCTCGGCGATGGTGAACTCGTAGATCGGCGGGGTGAAGTAATAGTTGAGCAGCGCGGAGCCGAGAAGTGCGGCGACCAGCGCCGGCCACAGCCCGCCCACCAGCGCCACCCCGACGACGCCGAGCAGGAACAGCAGGATGTCGCTCGGCAGCGACAGGTGCCCCCGCAGGTTCGCCAGCACGACCGCCAGCAACGGCATCCCGACGACGGCGAGAACGAACCCGGCCACCCGCCGCAGCCGGGTCAGCGCCGACAACCGTTGGGCACGGCCTTGTTTCGTCGCCTCGTGCGTGACCATGTGCACGTCGATGCTGCCCGACAGCGCCGTCACTTCCACCCCGACCCCGCGGGAGAATATCTGGGCGAGCCGCCCCCGTCGGGACGCGCCCAGCACCAGCTGGGTCGCGTTGACGCCGCGAGCGAACTCGAGCAGCGCATCAGGGACGTTGTCCCCCACCACATGGTGGAAGGTGCCCCCGAGACTCTCCACCAGTGCCCGCTGCCGGGCCAGGTGGGCGGGGTTGGCGCCTGCCAGACCGTCACTGGGGGTGATGTGGATCGCGAACAGGTCGGCACCCTTGGATCGATCAGCGATCCGCGCGGCCCGGCGGATGAGGGTCTCCCCCTCTGGGCCTCCGGTCAGTCCCACGACGACACGTTCACGGGCCTCCCATGTGCCGGTGATGTGGTGGTCGGCCCGGTAGCGATCGAGTTGGTCGTCGACCTTGTCTGCGAGCCAGAGCATCGCCAGTTCGCGCAGCGCGGTCAGGTTGCCGACCCGGAAGTAATTCGAGAGCGCGGCACCCACCCTCTCCGGTGGATAGACGTTGCCGTGGGCCATCCTGCGTCGCAGCGCCTCGGGGGCCATGTCCACGAGTTCGACCTGGTCGGCGCGGCGGACAACCTCATCGGGGACGGTTTCACGCTGCGGGATGCCGGTGATCTGTTCGACGACGTCGTTGAGGGACTCGAGATGCTGGATGTTGACGGTCGAGACGACGTCGATGCCGGCGTCGAGGAGATCCTCTATGTCCTGCCACCGCTTGTCGTGACTGGATCCCGGAACGTTGGTGTGGGCGAGCTCGTCGACGAGGGCCACTCGCGGTGTTCGTGCGATCACCGCCTCGGTGTCCATCTCGGTGAACGTGGCACCGCGGTAGGTCATGGCCTTGGTGGGGACGACCTCGAGATCGTCGACCATTTCCAGCGTGCGTGGGCGGCCATGGCAGGCGACATACCCGATGACGACGTCGGTACCACGGTCGCGGCGTCGGCGCCCCTCACCGAGCATGGCGTAGGTCTTCCCGACCCCGGGGGCAGCGCCGAGGTAGATACGCAATGTGCCCCGCATGCGAGCCTGCCTACCTCGGAACCGGGTACTCGGCGTCGAGTGCGAGGTTCAGCTCGAGCACGTTGACGCGCGGTTCTCCGAGGAATCCCAACCCGCGCCCGTCCCCGTGGTCGTCGATCACCGACCGGACCTGGTCGACGGAGATCCCACGGGTCCTGGCCACCCGCGCCGCCTGCAGATCCGCGTAGGCCGGTGAGATGTGCGGATCCAGTCCGCTGCCACTGGCGGTGACCGCGTCCGCCGGGACCACCGGTGTCGCCGGGGCGTCACCGCGGATCGGCACGATCTGACCGATCGAATAGTCCTCACCGAACTCGGCACATTCGACCCTGACACCGTCGTACGCCCCGATAAACGGAGTGACCGGTGTCGACTTGTCCGTCGAGCATTGCTCATTGACGCTGACCACCCGTGTGGGGTGCACGACGTTGCCGCCCTGGTCCCGTGGACCGATCACCGACAACACCGCGCCGACACCACCTGGGGTGCAGAACGGACGGGACCCGTCGACACCCTCCAGTTCACCGACCGAGCGGCTTCGTGAGCACACCAGGGTGAGCAGTCCGGCTTTGAACCCGGCGTCCTCCGGCGTCGCACCCTGTGCGATCAGGGCCGGATCCGGCAGTATGTCCCGGACGCTCTCGGGCCCGAGGTTGCTCGCGCCGGTAGCGGTCGGGTCGTAGCCGTCACCCGCGGCGGACGGGCGGGGTTGGACATATTGCGGCAGCGGGTTCCCGTCGGAATCGGTGAAGGATTGCCCGATCAGGGCGCTGCCCACAGCCTGGCCGTTGACCTGGATGATCGATCCTTCCGCGTTGTCATGCAGGCCGGGAAGGGACGCCACCACCCAGACCACGAGCGGGTAGGCGATGCCGGTGATGACGGTGAGCACGACCAGGGCGCGCAGCGCGGCCAGGTGCTGCCGGATCCACGAAGAGGTTTGCATGTCAGGACATCCCGGGGAGGAACTGAACGATCAGGTCGAGGAGCTTGATCCCAACGAACGGTGCGATGATGCCGCCGAGTCCGTAGACGTAGAGGTTGCGGCTGAGCAGTTTCGACGCGCTGCTCGGCCGGTACTTCACCCCGCGCAGCGCCAGCGGTATCAACGCGACGATCACGAGCGCGTTGAAGATCACCGCAGACAGGATCGCGGACTCCGGGCTGTGCAGGCGCATGACGTTGAGCAGATCCAGTCCGGGGAACAGTGCCACGAACATCGCGGGGACGATGGCGAAGTACTTGGCGATGTCATTGGCGATCGAGAAGGTCGTGAGCGCGCCGCGGGTGATGAGCAGTTGCTTGCCGATCTCCACGATCTCGATGAGCTTGGTCGGGTCGGAATCGAGGTCGACCATGTTGCCGGCCTCCTTCGCCGCCGAGGTGCCGGTGTTCATCGCGACCCCGACGTCGGCCTGCGCGAGCGCGGGGGCATCGTTGGTGCCGTCGCCGGTCATCGCGACGAGCTTGCCGCCCTCCTGTTCCCGCCTGATCAGCGCCAGTTTGTCCTCGGGTGTCGCCTCGGCGAGGAAGTCGTCCACGCCGGCCTCGTCCGCGATCGCCTTGGCCGTCAACGGGTTGTCGCCGGTGATCATCACGGTGCGGATCCCCATCCGGCGCATCTCGTCGAAGCGTTCCCGCATGCCCTGTTTGACGACGTCCTTGAGGTGGATGACACCGAGTACCGCGGCCCGCCCGTCGGCGACCTCGCCGACCACCAGCGGGGTGCCGCCGGAGGCGGAGATGCCGTCGACGAGCTGCCCGAGCTGCGGGGAAACCTCGCCGCCCTGCCTGCGGACCCAGTCCGCGACCGCGGTGGCGGCCCCCTTGCGGAGCATGTGGCCGTCGAGGTCGACACCCGACATGCGGGTCTGCGCGGTGAAGGCCACCCAGCTCGCCTGTGAGAGCTCCCCCGGGGTGCGTTCGCGCAGACCGTAGGCCGCCTTCGCGTACACCACGATCGAGCGCCCCTCCGGGGTCTCGTCGGCGAGGCTGGAGAGCTGCGCCGCATCTGCCAGCTGATCCTCGGAAATCCCCGCGACAGGGAGGAATCTCGATGCCTGCCGGTTACCCAGGGTGATCGTGCCGGTCTTGTCGAGCAGCAGCGTGTTCACGTCGCCTGCCGCCTCGACCGCACGCCCGGACATCGCCAGCACGTTGCGCTGCACCAGGCGGTCCATCCCGGCGATGCCGATGGCCGAGAGCAGCGCCCCGATAGTGGTCGGGATGAGACACACCAGCAACGACACCATGACGATGCCGGTTACACCGTGAACGTCCAACGCCGCCGTGTCGGGAACGCCGGGGTTGTTCGCCTTCGAATAGATCGCCAGCGGCTGCAGGGTGGCGACCGCGAACACGAAGATGATCGTCAGCGCGGCGAGCAGGATGTTGAGGGCGATCTCGTTCGGCGTCTTCTGCCGGTTCGCGCCCTCGACCAGCGCGATCATCCGGTCGATGAAGCTCTCGCCCGGTTTCTGCGTGATCTTCACGACGATCCGGTCGGAGAGCACCCGGGTGCCGCCGGTGACCGCGGACCGGTCGCCGCCCGACTCGCGGATCACCGGCGCGGATTCGCCGGTGATCGCGGACTCGTCCACGGAGGCAATGCCTTCGACGACGTCTCCATCGCCAGGGATGGTCTGGCCTGCCTCCACGACGACGTAGTCGCCTTGCTGCAGTTGCGGCGCTCCGATCTGCTCCTCAGTGCCGACGACGCCCGGCGCCCAACCGTTGATCCGGCGCGCGATCATGTCGGTCTTGGCCCTGCGGAGGGTTTCGGCCTGGGCCTTGCCGCGGCCCTCGGCGACTGCCTCGGCGAGGTTGGCGAAGATCACTGTCAGCCAGAGCCAGAACACGATCGCCCAGGCGAACCACGAGGGATCCGTGACGGCAAGCACGGTGCTCCAGATCGCGCCGACCCAGACGATGAACATCACCGGGTTGCGCCACAGGGTGCGGGGGTCGAGCTTGCGCACGGCGTCGGGCAGCGATCTGATCAGCATCTTCGGATCGAGAAGCCCGCCCGCCACGCGCCCGACCTGTGTCGGCGGCGGTGACGCCCCTGCAGGCGGTGCCATGGTCGTATCGGACATCAGTGCATTCCTTCCGCCAGCGGTCCGAGCGCAAGCGCCGGGAAGAAGGTCAGCGTCACGAGGATGACGGTGACCCCGGCGACCATGCCGACGAACTGCGGCCGGTGGGTGGGCAGTGTCCCGATCGACGCCGGGGTGGTGCCCTGCGAGGCCAGCGCACCGGCGAGGGCGAGGACGAAGATCATCGGCAGGAACCGACCGAACAGCATGGCCAGCCCCAGCGCCGTGTTGTACCAGGTGGTGTTCACGGACAGGCCGGCGAACGCGGAGCCGTTGTTGTTGGCCGCAGAGGTGAAGGCGTAGAGGACCTCGGAAAGTCCGTGCGGGCCGGTGTTCAGCATCGCGGCTCGTTGTGCGGGCAGTGCCGTCGCCACGGCGGTGCCGACCAACACGACCAAGGGTGTGATCAGGAAATATGAAGCGGCCAGCTTGATTTCGCGGGGGGTGATCTTCTTTCCCAGGTATTCGGGTGTCCGGCCGACCATCAGCCCGGCCACGAACACGGTGATCACCGCGAGCACGAGCATCCCGTACAGACCGGACCCGACGCCGCCGGGGGCGACCTCGCCGAGCTGCATGTTGAACAGCGTCATCAGGCCGCCGAGGCTGGTGTACGAATCGTGGAAGGAGTCGACCGCACCGGTCGAGGTCAAGGTGGTGGCGTCGGCGAAGGTGGCCGAGTTCGTCACGCCGAACCGCCCTTCCACCCCTTCCATCGATGCGCCGATCGCGGTCGGCACCGTGCCGTGGTGTTGCAGTTGGAAGACGCTCATCAATGTCACGCTGACCACGGCGAGTGTCGCCATGACTGCGGCGATCGCATAGCCCTGCTTCGTGCTGCCGACCATCCGTCCGAACGTGCGCGGCAGGGAGAAGCTGATCATCAGCAGAAGGAAGATCTCGACCCAGTTCGTCCACGTGGTGGGGTTCTCGAACGGATGCGAGGAGTTGGCGTTGTAGAAGCCGCCGCCGTTCGTGCCGAGTTCCTTGATCGCTTCTTGGCTGGCGACCGGGCCGCCGGTGATGGTTTGCCGCGTCCCGGCGAGAGTGTCGACGATCTGAGTGTGCAGGTGGAAGTTCTGAATCACCCCGCCGGCGATCAAGACGATCGCGGCGACGAAGGCGATCGGAAGCAGGATTCGGATCGTGCCTCGCACCAGGTCCACCCAGAAGTTGCCGAGATTGCCGGTCCGGGTGCGGGCGAAGCCGCGCACCAAGGCCATCGCCACACTCATCCCCACCGCGGCCGATACGAAGTTCTGTACGCCGAGACCTGCCATCTGCACCAGGTACCCCATGGTGGATTCACCGGAGTACGCCTGCCAGTTGGTGTTCGTCACGAAGCTGGCCGCGGTGTTCCAGGCAAGCGCCGGGGTCATCGGCGTGGCCGGATCGGACAGGTGCAGTGGCAGATGCTGTTGCAGCAGTTGGAAGCCGAACAGAAAGAGGATGCTCACCGCGGAGAACGCCAACACGCTCCGTGCGTAGGCGGGCCACGCCTGCTCTCCATCGGGGTCGGCGCCGATCATCCGGTAGATCGCCCGCTCCACGCGTGAGTGTGTGGTGCGGCTGTAGACGCGATACATGTAGTCGCCCAACGGCTTGTGCACCAGGACGAGTGCGAGCACGAGAGTGCCGGTGAACACGATCCCCGCGGTCGCGGTATTCACTAGAATCTCTCCGGGAACAGCAGGGCCGCGATCAGGAAGACGGCCAGCAGCACGACCAGAATCAGGCCGACGGCGTTGTCGACGTTCACAACCGCTCCACGGCCTTTTGGATCAACCCGAGCACGGCGAAGACCGCCACAGTCAGCACGATGAACGCGAGAACCATCATCTTTACGTTCCTTTTGCCGAACGCCTGTCGAGATTCGTGCCGGTACCGACCGCGGCTTCGAAAAGTAGGGTCGACAAATCGATCGGCCGAATCCCCAGCATCAAGGTGGGACGGTCCACCGGACCACCCGCACGTTTCTGTGTCAGTCAACACCCGTCAGCGCCGGATTCGACATTCCTTACGGATTCATAGCGCCCACGACATGGACATTGACGAGGCGTTGACACCACGACCTCTCCTGGCCGGCCGTGGCCCGGCCACTTCACGCGGTGTGCACGTATAGATCTCGCGAAGAATGTGTCGGCAGCCTTCTCGCCGAACCGCCGTGGGTCGACGCTGGTCTTGCACGGTATCGAGATATGAATAGGAAAGAAGCCTCGTCGTGGGTGATCAACTCATCACCATCCTGCTCCTGGGTTCGTTCCTCGGCGCTGCCCTGACGATCCGCCATCTCAACCATGGCGGTCCCACCCCAGCTGACGTGAACCCGGTGCCCCGGTGACCCGGCGGAATCGCCACGGGTTCTTCACCCCAGGTGCGATTCCGCACGTGGCCCATCGACCGTGTCGTGCTCGTGCCGTCAGCGGTCGCCGAGGGCTGCGTCCTCCCGGTCGAGGTCGCGTTGCAGGCTCTTGCGGGTGGTTTCACTGATCTGGTGCTCGTCATATAGGCGGCGCAGTTCGACGTTCTGGACGGCGATCACCTCGTGCCGCAGTTCGCGATATGCGGCGTCGAGGGTGCTGCCGTCGGGGCTGTCGGTGGTGTGGTCCAGCCGGGCACCGAGGCCGCGCCGCACGCGGTCGATAACAGGCTCTGGCTGGGTCTCCAGGTCGGCGAGGCGGTCGACGAAGGCAAGGGCGGCGCGATCGAGGATGTCGCGGGCCTCGACCTCCTCGCGGGCGGTGTGCTCTGGCTCCAGGGCCAGGCCGGAGCGGTTGACCACCCGAGCCAGGCTCAGCCCCTGTACGACCAGGGTGAAAACGACGACGGCTGTGGTGAGCACGAGGGCAAGGGGCCGCCCGGGCAGGAGCTCACCGCTGGTGGTTGTCAGCGGGATGGACAGGGCGGCGGCCAGGGGCATCACGCCGCGGGTGCCTGCCCAGGTCACTACGGCGGCCATACGCCACGAGGATTGACCGCCGGTGGACTTCGTGACAATGGACAACGGCACCATCCACAGCACCCGGACACCGATCAGGACGGCCGCGAGGACCAGTGCCTGCAGCGGCCACCGGCCGGTGCCACTGGGCAGGTCCCGCACGAGCGTGGGCAGTGCCAGGCCGACGAGGCTGAAGACCACACTCTCCAGCAGGAAGACCACGACCGCGTAGACAGCCTGGATCTGGAGACGGATCTGGGCGTCGCTGAAGCGATGGCTGGAGCGGCCGAGCAGGACTCCCGCGACGACCACCGAGGTGACGCCTGAGGTGTGTGCGAATTCCGCGAGCACGAACGCGATGTAAGGGGTGACCAGGGCGATCACGGTCTCGAGGACCGGGTCCGTGGTACGCCTGTGGATCAGGGCGACCACCCCCGCGACGGCGGTGCCGATGAGGCTGCCGCCGCCCGCGAGCACCACGAACTCCCAGCCGGCCGCCGGCCAGCTCACCGCGCCCGCCGCCACCGCGATGCCGACGGCCACCTTGAACAGCACGAGCGAGGTGGCGTCGTTGAACAGGCTCTCCGCCTGCACGAGGACTTGCACGCGCCCTGGCAGGGCCAGGCGCCGACCGAGCGCGGTGACCGCCACCGGATCGGTACTCGCCAAGACCGAACCCAGTACGAACGCCATCGCCGGAGACAGGCCCGTCACCGCCACCGCGGCATAGCCCACCGCCGCCGCCGAGGCCAGGACGAGGCCGAAGGCGAGGATTGTCACCGGCCGCCACACCGTCCGCAGATCCCGCAGCGACAGTTCCTCGGCGGCCGCGTACAGCAGCGGTGGAAGCACCACCAGCGCGATGATCTGCGGCGGGATCCGCAGCGCGGGCGCCCCCGGTATCAGGGCCACCGCGAGACCGGCGAGCACCAGCAACGACGGGGCGGGGATACGCCAGCGCCGAGCGAAGGTGGCCACTGCCGTGGCCAGTACCACCAGGAACAGGACGGTTGCCACTTCGCGCATTTGCGATGCCCCTGATCACGAGAGACGGGGTCCCTGCCGCCGATCGCTGCAGTCCAGCACCCGCGCCGACCAGGCTTCCCGGCACACCAAGGTTGATTTTATCGGAGCCTTGACGGGCAAGGACATCGATCGCGCTCAACCGTGGCGCCGTATGGCTCGAGGGGTTCCATGACGGGCGGGAGGAGAATGTCCCCGTGACGTCAAAAAGGGAGGTCCCCTCCGATCCGGCCCGCACCCTCGGACTGCTGTGGGGGCTGCATGGGAAGGCCGGGCGCAAGGGCCTGACGGTCGAGGCGATCGTGGCCGCGGGCATCGAACTCGCGGACGCCGAGGGCCTGGACGGTGTCTCGATGAGGCGCGTCGCCGACCGGCTCGGTTCCGGTGCCATGTCGCTGTACACGCACGTCCCTGGCAAGGACGACCTGGTCGACCTGATGCACGACAGCGTGCTCGGCGGCCTCTACGCGGATCTCGACGAACCCGCCCAGGCACCGGGCGGCTGGCGCGGCGGCCTCGCGTTCATCGCCGCCCGCAACTGGGACCTCTACCAGCGCCACCCCTGGATGCTCCAGCTCGTCGGGATGCGTCCCGTCCTCGGCCCGAACACCGTTCGCAAATACGAGGCCGAACTGCGACCGCTGGACGGAATCGGTCTCTCCGACGTCGAGATGGACTCGGTCCTGACGCTGGTGTTGACCCATGTGGTCGGGACCGCCCGCCTGCTCGTCAGCGTCGGCGCGACCGCCGAGAAATCCGGGCTGACCGACGCGCAGTGGTGGGACCTCGTCTCGCCGACCCTAGAACGACTGATGGATCCCGCCGAATTCCCGGTGTCCGGGCGGGTGGGCGAGGCGGCAGGGACCGAGTTCGAGTCCACCGGCGACCCGGTACACGCGCTCCGATTCGGGCTCGACCGCATCCTCGACGGCGTCGCGGTCCTGATCAACGAACGGACGCCGTCGGACCAGGGTCAGTCGGAACCGGAGTAGTCGTCGGGGGCGTTCAGGTCGATCTCCGCGACCACGCCGCGGTGATCCGAACCCGGCAGGTCCACCGCCTCCGCGTTCACCGCAGCCGCCCCGGAGACCAGGATGTGATCGATCCCCAGCACCGGGGGCCACCAGCGGTCGGCCGGATAGGTGCGCAGCACACCGGCACCGGACTGCTCCGCCGCGTCGTTGTACCCTTCGCCGATCAGAGCCCGGAACTGCGCGTGATCGTAGGTCGCGTTGAGATCGGCGCCCATGATCACCGGCTCGCCGCGCCCGCGGAGGCCCTGCAGGATGTCGCGCACCTGGCCCATCTCCTGGGACCACGTCGTCGTCTGCGGTCGGGGCCAGGGTGGCAGCGGGTGTGCCGCGACCACCGTGAAGGGCCGCTGATCCGGTTTGTGCACCCGCACGGAGACCATGTTCAGCACGAAACCCATGTGCTCGGTCTCCTCGCTGATCGGGTGTCGGCTCCAGATCCCCGGTCCCGCCCCCGCCCCACTCCATCGGTCGCAGGTACCGGTACGGCAGCTCTGCGTCCAGACCGGCGGCACCGAGCTGCGGGATCGCGCCGTCGGTCAACTCATTGACCGTCAACACCTCGACGCCACGCGAGCGGACCTGCGCGACAAGGGCTTCCGGGTCGCCCTTCCCGAAAAGGATGTTCGCCTGCATCACCGTCAGCTCCGGGTCACCGTCGGAGGCACGGTCGCCCAGGTAGAGCGGCAGCTGCGTCCACGCCGCGGCCGCCACCACCACCGCCGCGACCACCGTCCCGACCCATTGGCGAGTACAAGCCAGCGCCGCAAGGCCGACCACGCCGCACGCCATCAGGAACGGCGCGAACGACGCGAGCACGACGAGCACGGTGACCGTCGAGTCCAGGTAGTGCGCGAGGACACCCACCGCGGCCGCCAGCACCGCCGCCCACCCGAGGGTCGTCACCGTCCATCGAACCAACCGCATCGAATCCCCCTCGTGGTCGCGGCGCCGGATCGCCGCGAGCCCTCCACTATGCCCGAGACGGTCCGCGGGGCCCTCCGCTCAGGCGAGCGCCCTGCGGGCCGCCAGCGCCGCCCCCACGTGCGGGAGGTCGGCGGGGTCCGCCGGGTTCAGCCCCGTCAGCTCCGCGACGCGCCGCATGCGGTAGTCGACGGTATTGGCGTGTACCTGGAGCGCGGACGCCGTCGCGCGGCGGTTCAGTCCGCTCGCCACATAGGCCTCGAGAGTCTGCATCAGCTCCGGCCTCGCGACCAGTGGCTCGAGCAGGCCTGCCAGTTCGGGGTGTGCGGGGCTAGGCCTGCTCAGCTGATACTCGAGCAGCACGTCGCGCAGCCGGTACAGCCCCGGTGGGCGGCCCGATCGCGAGATGAGCGCGATGATCTCGGCCGTCTGCTCCACCGCCGCGGGCACCTCGGCGGGCGCAGCAACCAGCGCCGCCGCCCGGATCTCGGTGCCCACCACCGCCTGCGCGCGATCGACCATCCGTTTCAGCACGTCCCATTCCGGCGGGTTCCCCGGACACGGGATCAGGGCCGTCCCCCCACTGCTGTCGATGACGGTGAGCGCGGGCTCCCCGGTGATCCGGTCCAACTCGGCCTGCAGCCTGCGCAGTTTTCGCCTGCCCGCGACCGTCCCGCTGACGCCGTCGCCGCGCTCGTCGACGTGCTCCCCGATCGACAGACTCATCGCGAGATAGTGCGGGGCGAGTCGGAGCCCGGTTCGCTGCGCGATGGCATCCAGCGGCTCCCCGGCGACCAGCGCGGCCATCAGTGAGCGGCGGCCGGAGTTCTCCTGACTGTCCATGATCTGACGCTCCTCGAGGTACGACGAACTCACCTCGAGGGTCAACTGGCGCAGGAAATCGAGCACCATCACCATGATCGTCTGCACGTCGCCGATGTCGCCGGGTTCCGCGTCGGCGAAGAGTTCCTCGGCCGCCATCCCGATGCCGACGTGGTACGCGTGCAGCACGGCATCGAGTGGGACGCCCTCCTCCGCGCGTCTGGCCGAGGAGTTCCGCTGTTCGACGAACTCTGCCTTGCGCCCGGGCCGACGCTCACGGACGAGCGTCGCGAACAGTTCCATGTTGTGGTGCACGATGTCCGCGATCTCGCCCTGCACCACCTCCTGCGGCAGCTCCTTGTAGATCGGCAGGTCGTCGACGAGGCGCTCGATCACCGCGGCGGTCAGGTCGGTCGCTGCGGCGTCCAGCCAGTTCGCCACCGACCGTCCGGCGATTCGCAGGGGCTCGTCATCGCGGACCCCACCATTGGCAATCGTCACAGTTCACTCCCGAAAACCCCTCAAGTACCACGCCGGGTCACCTGGTACCAAGAGATACTTAGCATGCTTCCGGAACCGGACGAACCGGATCGGCCGATGCGCTCACCTCATCGTCACAAACCCCGGGCACACGGCCGAAGTGGGCACGATCGGGGCCGCCCACGAATGTCGCCCTTTTCGAGGCCCGAGCGGTAATCTCAGCCCATACCGGGTATGCAACGACGAGCGTTGAGGGACAAATGGATTCCGTGGACGATCGTACTCACACCGCAGTGACCGCCGGCGGACTCACCTTCGACGTCGAGGACTCCGGTCCCGCCGACGGCCCCCCGATCGTGCTGCTGCACGGCTTCCCGGAGACCTCGGCCTGCTGGCGCCCGCTGACCCCGCTGCTGACCGCGGCCGGACACCGGGTGATCGCGCCGTCGCAGCGCGGCTACTCCCCCGGCGCCCGACCGGTCGGTGTCGAGCACTATTCGATCGAACTGCTCGGCGCCGATGTGGTGGCCCTGATGGACGCCACCGGCATCGCGTCGGCACACGTGGTCGGGCACGACTGGGGTGCGGTGGTCGCCTGGTGGCTCGCCGCACACCACCCCGAACGCGTCGAGAGCCTGACCGCGGTGTCCGTTCCGCACCCGTCGGCGTTCGGCTGGGCGCTGCGCGAGGACGCGGACCAGCAGAAGCGGTCGCGCTACATCAGCGTCTTCCGGGATGGCCAGGTGGCGGAGAAGTTGCTGCTCGACGACGACGCCAAGCGCCTGCGCGCGGCGTACGGCGACCTCGATCCCGATCAGGTCGCCGAGCACGTGCGGGCCCTCACCGAGCCGGGCGCGCTGACGGCCGCGCTGTCCTGGTACCGCGCCATGCGCGCCGACTTCGGCGGCATTCCCCCGGTCCGGGTGCCCACCACCTACGTCTGGGGCTCCGCCGACGAGGCGCTCGGCCGCGCCGGCGCGGAGCGCTGCGGCGAATTCGTCGACGCCCCTTACCGTTTCGTCGAGCTCGACGGCGTCAGCCACTGGATACCGGAACAAGCACCCGACGCGCTGGCCGAAGCGGTCCTCGCGCGAATCGAAGGGAACGAAAAATGAGCGGGATCGCGGTACTCCTGGTCGGTGTCGTCCTCTGCTTCTGGGGCATCGGCTCGCTGCACGTCGCCGTGCTCGCCGCCGGCTTCGGGCTCGGCTGGCTGATCGCGGACCTGTTCAACGCCTCGCTGACGACGCTGATCCTGTTCGCGCTCATCGGCGCCGTCGCCTCGTGGGTGGTCACCACGCTGATCTTCAAGTTCTCCGCCTACTTCATCGGCGGCCTGACCGGCGCGATGGCGGGCGCGAAGCTCGCGGACGTCCTGCAGCCCGGGGACAACAACTGGGCGCTCAGCGGGATCGTGATCCTCGCGGTCGCGGTGGCGTCCGCGTTCCTCGCCGACAAGTACCGGGCCAGGGCGCTGCTGTGGCTCACCTCGATCGGCGGCGCGAGCATGATCCTGGCCGGTCTGGGACGAACCAGCGACACCCTCTCCTTCCTGCACGAACCGGAAGCCGGTTGGGAGCAGGTCACCTCGACCCTGCTCTGGATCGCGCTCGCCGCGGCCGGCTGGATCGTGCAGCGACGACTGTTCGCCGACAAGCTCAAGGTTCAGACCGACGAGGGTTCGCGGCGGTAGTCGCGCTCGGGCGCCCGCACCGGCAGCACCGCCGCCAGCCCGAGCGCCAGCACCACGAGCAGACCGACGATGCCGGCCCGATCGCTGGCGAAGAGCCACGCGAACACCCCGAACAGGGTCGGCGCCAGGAACGAGACCGCCCGGCCCGTGGTCGCGTACATGCCGAACATCTGCCCCTCCCGCCCGGTCGGGGTGATCCGCACGAGGAAGGTCCGCGACGCCGACTGCGCGGGGCCGACGAACACGCACAGCAGCAGCCCGAACACCCAGAACGCCACCGGACCCGAGACCACCAGCAGGATCCCGCCGGCCACCAGCATCGCGACGAGCGAGGCGACGATGACCGTCTTCGGCCCGAGGGTGTCGTCGAACCGCCCGGCCGCCAGCGCCGCGACCCCGGAGACCACGTTCGCGGCCACGCCGAAGAGAAGCACGTCGGAGGACGCGATGCCGTAGACATTGACCGCGAGGACCGCCCCGAAGGTGAACACCCCGGCCAGGCCGTCACGGAAGAGCGCGCTGGCAAACAGGAACCCGACGGTGCGGCGATCCGCCGTCCACAGCTCCTTGAGGTCTTGCCACAGCACACCGTAGGACGCGAAGAACCCCGCCTGGGCCGCTCCTGGATCAGCCTCCGTGCGGGGCAGCTCCGGTACCGCGACCAATACGGGAATCGCGAACGCCGCGAACCACAGTGCCGCCACCAGAGCCACCATCCGGATGTTGAATCCCCCGTCGGTGCTCAGGCCCAGCAGTCCGCGGGTGTCGCCGTCGCCGACGATGAACCCGAAGTAGCAGACCAGCAGCAATACGATGCCGCCGAAATAGCCCATCGCCCAGCCGAACCCGGACACCCTGCCCACATTCGCCGGGGTGGACACCTGGCGCAGCATCGCACTGTAGGGCACCTCGGCGAGCGTGAACAGGACCGACCCGATGCCGAGCAGGGCCAGCCCGGCCCACAGGTACTGGTACCGGTCCTCGATCAGGAACATCGCCGCCATCACGACCACCACCGCCGCCGTGAGGAACGCGAGCGAGCGTCGCCGGTGCCCGGTCGCGTCCGAGCGCTGCCCGGCGACCGGCGCCAGGACCGCGATCAGCAGGCCGGAAGCGCCGAGCGACCAGCCGAGCCACGTGCTCGCCGAGATCGAGCCCGGCAGGTCGTCGCCGACCGCGTCGGTGAGGTAGACGGAGAAGACGAACGTCACGATCACGGCGTTGAACGCGGCCGAGCCCCAGTCCCACAGCCCCCACGCGAAGACCTGCTTGCGGGTGACGCCGGTACCGATCGCCTCGGGGCCCATGACCGCGAGCCTAGGCGAGCGAACCGCGTCCGGCTCCCCCGTCGTCGAGACCGTATGCGCGGCGGGCGTTCTCCGCGGCGATCAGGTACGCGATCCGCTCGGCGTCCCGCTCGGACCAGGCATCGCCATCGACTCCCGCCGCCAGGAAGTCCGACAGCGCGCGGCGGAACAGCATGGCGCTGACGTGGAACAGCTCCGGCAGCCCGTAGCCGTCGGAGGAGAACAGCACCGAACCGAAGGGCGCGAGTTCGAGCAGTTCGGCCACCACCTGTCCGGCCCGGCTCCCGACGTTCTGCACCGCGAGGCCGACATCGACAAAGACATGGTCGAACACCTGCGCCAGGCAGCCCGCGTTCCGATGAAAGGGGTAGGTGTGCAGCAGCATGATCGGTACCCCGCGACCGGCCGTTGCCCGCAGCAGCGGCGCCAGCAGCAGCGGATCGCAGCGGCCGAGATCCGCATCGGCATCGCCGAATCCGGTGTGGAACTGGATCGGCCGGCCGAGATCGACGGCGGTCCAGATCAGGAACCTGATCAGGGTCTCGTCGGCCATCCGGATCGGCGCGCCCCGCTCGATCCCGGCAGCCCACCGTGCAGCCGCGGCGGCCACCTGGTTCGTGGGCGGACGCTCCGGGGCCAGATCCAGACCGACCCGATACGCGGCGATCGACTTGAAGCCGATCGAGGTCGCCGCCGCGGCCGCCAGACGGTCCCGGCAGGCCTCGACGAAATCGCCAGCGCCATGGACGGCGATCACCCGCTCCGCGACCGATTCGAGCCGGACGATCTCCCGCGCCGAGGCCCCGGCACAGGCGGCCAGCTCGTCCGGCGAGGTCAGTCCGTCGGGCCGAAAGCCGGTGTCCACGAAGAACTCGGAGATCCCCGCGCCCCGAAACAGCCGCCGGGCCACCTCGACGGGGCCGAGCTCGGCGCGGCGCGCGAGGTAGTCGTCGGCGGGCGCGTGCGGCGGCAGGTCGAGCACGGGGCCGCACAGGCGCCGGACCGCGAGCCCGACCTGGGTGTCGAACAGCGTCCCGTGCCAGCGACCGGGCGCATCGGCCTCACAGAGCAGCGATTCGAACCCGGCCCGGTCGAGTGGGCCCCGCACGATCCCGTGGCAGTGGTGGTCGACGAGCGCGATCTGTCCGACGAGCTCCTCCAGGCGCCGTTCGCCCGGTCTCGATGGCCGCGCCGACGTATCGTCTGAGGATCGTGCCATGACCGCCATTCTGCCGCTGAACGGCAATCGCCGCTGATCAGAGACCGCGCGAAGGAGCCGCAATGGACCGGGACGAGCGTGAGCGGCGGGCCGCGGAGGCCGGCCCGGTGGCGGCGCGGCTGGCCGATCAGGGCGTGGTCGGGGTGGCGCTCACGTGGGTCGACAACAGCGGGATCACCCGGACGAAGGCGGTCCCGGTCGATCGGCTGGCGAACGCCGCGGCCTGGGGCGTCGGCGCGTCGCCGGTGTTCGACGCGTTCGCGACCGACGATTCGATCATCGCGGGCCGCTGCGCGGGTGGGCCCGTTGGCGACCTGCGGCTGCTGCCGGACCTGAACCGGACCGTCGCACTCGCCGCGCAGCCCGGCTGGGCGTGGGCGCCCGCCGACCGCTACACGCAGGACGGTACTCCGCACCCGCAGGATGCCAGGGACGTCACCCGTCGCGCGGTCACGGCACTGGCCGACGCCGGCCTGACCGCGAAGTCCGCGATCGAGGTGGAATGGACCCTCGGGCTCGACCAGGACGACTTCGTGCCCGCCACCCGTGGGCCCGCCTACGGGTTCACCCGTCTCGTCGAACACTCGGACTACCTGGCCGACCTGCTCACCGCGCTGCGCGAACAGGGCGTCGCGGTGGAGCAGATCCACCCCGAGTACGCGGCCGGGCAGTACGAGCTGTCCGTGGCCGCCGAGGATCCGCTCGGCGCCGCCGACACCTTCGTGCTGGTACGCGAGACGATCCGGGCGCTGAGCGCCGACCGGGGCCTGCGCGCCTCCTTCTCCCCGAAGGTGGTCGCCGACGGCGTCGGGAACGGCGGCCACGTGCACCTGTCCATCTGGCGCGGCGGGGTGAACCTGCACGACGGCGGCGACGGGCCCTGCGGCATGACGGACGCCGCGGAGTCCTTCGCGGCGGGCATCCTGCACCGGCTGCCCGCCCTGCTCGCCGTCGGCGCACCCTCGGTCGCGAGCTACCTGCGGCTCGTTCCCGGCCACTGGGCGGCCCCGTTCCAGGCGTGCGGCCACGAGAACCGCGAGACCGCGCTGCGCCTGATCACGGGCAGCCGCGGCGAGGAGAGCCGCGCGGCCAACCTGGAGGTCAAGGTCCTCGACCAGTCGGCCAACCCGTACCTGTGCATCGCCGCGCTGATCTTCGCCGGCCTGGCCGGGCTCGCCGAGCGCTCACACCTGCCCGGGCTGGTGGACGTCGACCCGGCCGGGCTGAGCGAGGACGAGCGGGCCCGGCTCGGAATCCGCGCGCTACCGGGCACGCTCACCGAGGCCACCGACGCGTTCGAGGCCGACGCCGTGCTGGGGGCGGCGCTCGGGCCGGAGCTCGCGGCCACCGTCGCCGACCTCCGACGCGCCGAGGTGGCACGCTTCGCCGACTCGAGCCCCCGGGAGATCGTGGCCGCGCTCCGCTGGGTCTTCTGACCGTCTCGGGCCGGCGTTCGCCGGCAGGAATCAACTGCGTGGATATGAACTCAGTTGCATAGTCTCCTCGTTGCATAGATACTCGATCCCGTGGCACTCGAACATGCGCTGTTGGTCTCGCTCTCCGAACATTCCGGGTCGGGATACGAGCTCGCGCGTCGATTCGACAAGTCCATCGGCTACTTCTGGAACGCCAGCCACCAGCAGATCTACCGCGTGCTCAAGCGGATGGACGAGGCCGGCTGGGTGGACGGCGAGACCGTCGGCCAGGACGGCCGCCCGGACAAGAGGGTCTACCGCGTCAGCGACGCCGGCCGCGCCGAGCTGCGGCGGTGGATCGCGGAACCGACCGAGGCCGGGAACCTGCGCAACGAGCTGGCGGTGAAGATCCGCGCCGCATCCTTCGGCGACCTCGACGACGTGCGCGCCGAGGTCGGCAGGCACCGCGACGACCACGCCCGGCGGCTCGAGGTCTACCGACTGATCGAGAAGCGCGACTTCCCCGCACCCGACCGGCTGTCCGGCACCGACCTGCACCAGTACCTGGTCCTGCGTGGCGGCATCCGCGTCGAGGAGGGCTTCACCGCCTGGTGCCAGGAGGTGCTCGATGCGCTGTGACCCCTGGTCGCTCCGCGGGCTCCGCTCCCGCGCCCCCTGGTCGCTCCGCGGGCTCCGCTCCCGCGCCCCTGACCCCGACCCCACCACTCCAGCCCGAGTCCGACCCGAAAGGCCGCCCACGTGAGCAACCCGTACCCGAACCTGTTGTCCCCGTTGGACCTGGGCTTCACCACGCTCCGCAATCGCGTGGTGATGGGCTCGATGCACACCGGGCTCGAGGACCGGACTCGCGACATCCCGAAGCTCGCCGCGTATTTCGCCGAGCGGGCCCGCGGCGGCGTCGGCCTCATCATCACCGGCGGCTACGCACCGAACCGCACCGGCTGGCTGCTGCCCCTCGGGGCCAAACTCACCACCCGCAAGGCCGCGAAGCTGCACCGCGAGGTCACCGACGCCGTGCACGCCGAGGGCGGCAAGATCGCCCTGCAGATCCTGCACGCGGGCCGGTACTCCTACCAGCCGCTGAGCGTGTCGGCCTCCTCGATCAAGGCCCCCATCAACCCCTTCCGGCCCCGGGCGCTGACCGGCCGCGGCGTCGAGAGCACCATCGACGACTACGTGCGCTGCGCGGAGCTCGCCCAGTCCGCCGGCTACGACGGCGTCGAGATCATGGGCGGCGAGGGGTACTTCATCAACCAGTTCCTCGCGGCCCGCACCAACAAGCGCACGGACAAGTGGGGCGGCAGCGCCGAGAACCGGCGTCGCTTGGCGGTCGAGATCGTGCGGCGCACCCGCGCGGCGGTGGGGCCGAACTTCATCATCGTCTTCCGGCTGTCCATGGCCGATCTCGTGGAGAAGGGCCAGACCTGGGACGAGATCTCAGCCCTGGCAAACGAACTCGAGGATGCCGGCACCACGATCATCAACACCGACATCGGCTGGCACGAATCTCGGGTGCCCACCATCGTCACCTCCGTACCGCGGGCCGCATTCGTCGAGTTCACCGCCAAGGTCGCCGCGGCCGTGTCGATCCCGGTCTGCGCGTCGAACCGGATCAACATGCCGGAGGTAGCCGAGGAGATCCTCACCCGCGGCGACGCCGAGCTGATCTCGATGGCCCGGCCGATGCTCGCCGATCCCGACTGGGTCCGCAAAGCCGAGACCGATCGCAGCGACGAGATCAACACCTGCATCGCGTGTAACCAGGCCTGTCTCGATCACGCATTCGTCCGCAAGAACGTGTCCTGCCTGCTCAACCCCCGCGCAGGCCGCGAGACCGAGCTGGTGCTTGCACCGACGAGGCGGGCGAAGAGCGTGGCCGTCGTCGGCGCCGGACCCGCGGGCCTGGCCGCGGCCGTCGGACTCGCCCAGCGCGGCCACACCGTCGAACTCTTCGAGGCCGGCGCCGAGATCGGCGGCCAGTTCGGCATCGCCCGGCGGATCCCCGGCAAGGAGGAGTTCGCCGAGACGATCCGCTACTACACCCGGCAGCTGGAACTGAACGGCGTGAAGGTGCACCTGGGCACCAGGGTCGATGCAGGCCGCCTCGCGGAGGGCGGGTACGACGAGGTGGTCCTCGCCACCGGCGTCACCCCGCGGATTCCGAGCATCCCCGGCATCGACCACGCCAGCGTGCTCTCGTATGCCGAACTGGTCCGTGACGGCAGGCCGGTGGGCGACCGCGTCGCGGTGATCGGCGCGGGCGGCATCGGCGTCGATGTCTCCGAGTACCTCACCCACGCCAGCTCCCCCACCCTCGACCTGGACGAGTGGAAGCGGGAGTGGGGCGTCACCGAGTCCGACACCGCACCAGGCTCGCTCACCGCGCCCACGACCGAGCCGTCGCCGCGGGAGGTGTACCTGCTCCAGCGCAAGCCCGGCCAGATCGGCGCACGACTCGGCAAGACCTCCGGCTGGGTGCACCGGGCCGCCATGAAGAAGAAGGGCGTGCACCAGCTCTCGGGTGTGAACTACGAGCGGATCGACGACGAGGGGCTGCACATCACCTTCGGCGAGAAGCGCGAACGGGCGCAGGTCCTCGCCGTCGACAACGTGGTGATCTGCGCGGGTCAGGAATCGGTGCGTGAGCTCGAAGGCGACCTGGCCTCGGCCGGGGTGACCACGCACGTGATCGGCGGGGCGGACGTCGCGGCCGAACTGGACGCCAAGCGGGCCATCGAGCAGGGCACCCGCCTCGCGGCGGCGATCTGACCCGCTAGCCTGAGCCCGTGAGCCTGCCTACCCCCACCCCTGATTCCCGCGCGGTCGTGACCGGCGCCTCCTCCGGCATCGGCGAGGCGCTGGCCACCGACCTGGCCGCGCGCGGATACTCGCTGATCCTGGTGGCCCGTCGCGGCGACCTGCTCGACGCGCTGGCGGCGAAGCTGACCGCGGCGCACGGCGTCGAGGTCGAGGTCCGCGCGGTCGACCTGTCCGATCGGGACCAGCGCGGGGGCCTCGTCGACGAGCTAGCCGAACGCCCGATCAGCATCCTGTGCAACAACGCCGGGATCGCCACGTTCGGCCCGGTGTCCGAGCTGGACCCCGCCTACGAGCGGGCCCAGGTCGAGCTCAATGCCGTTGCCGTGCACGACCTCACGCTTGCCGTGCTGCCCGGAATGCTCGCGCGGGACTCCGGCGGCATCCTGATGGTCGGATCGGCGGCGGGCAACATGCCGATCCCGAACAACGCCACCTACGCGGCCACCAAGGCGTTCGTGAACACCTTCTCCGAGTCGCTGCGCGGTGAGCTCACCGGCACCGGCGTGCACGTCACCCTGCTCGCACCGGGCCCGGTGCGTACGGAGATCCCGGACCCGGCGGAGGCCTCGATCGTCGACAAGCTGGTCCCCGATTTCTTCTGGATCTCCAGCGAGTACACCGCCAAGTTGTCGCTGGACTCCCTCGCGAAGAACAAGATGCGCGTGGTGCCGGGCATCCTGAGCAAGGGCATGTCGGTGGCGGGCCAGTACAGCCCGCGCGCGGTGGTCGCGCCGATCGTCGGCACTTTCTACAAGAAGCTGGGCGGCTAGGGGCCTGCGGCCAGGAGCTTGTGGAAACACAGCGCTTTCACAAGATAGCTAGGCTAAGTTCTTGGCTACGCCGGACAATCGGCGATGAGGAAAGTCGGAGGACACCGTGGAATTTGTTGGCTCTGTCGCCGGTATTGCGCAAATGGTCATCGGCACCATCCTCGCCAACACCGGATCGGGCGGTTCCGGGTCCGGCTGGTGAACGCACGACCGGATTCGGCTCGCTGCCCGCGAGCCGAATCCGGTCGAAGGCGATTTCTCGTTCAGTACCGCGTGTAATGCTGCCCGATCACCTGTTCACCGGCACAGATGCACTTCCGCTCGAGGTGACGGTCCGTGGTCGCGGCGCAGAACCGGATACCGAGCGCATCGTGGGACTCCAGGCTGTGTGGGCACGCCGGGCAGGAGGGCGACGATTCCAGCGCCTGAGCAGGGTCGGGAGACGCAGAATCTGCTTGAGAATTCGACACATCGGTCGGGTTCGACGCCATGGCGGCGCTCCAGTTCTCGGCCCTTCGCCTGCGGACCGGTTGAGCGCCGAGGACGACATGGCTTGACCGCGCATATACGAATTGCCCTCGACATCCACGACGCTACTCTTCCCCGCCTGCCGCTCGGGTTCCGCCCGATGATCAACTACCCGGGCAGATGGACCCGATACAAGGAGGCCCTCGTGGCGAAGCGCAGGACCCTGCCGAAGGATTTCGACGAGAAGCTGAAGACCGAATCGCTTGACGATCTGAAGGCGGTGTTCGACAAGTCGATGCTCGATGCTCGCGGCGGATCCAGCAAGCAGACCGCCATCGGATTCGTCGGGTGCCCGGACGAGCTGATCATCTGGCTGGTCGAGCAGGGACTCGATGTCGACGCCGCGGACCTCTATGAGGACACCCCACTCTGGACGAGAGCATCGAGGGGTCGCGCGGAGCAGATCCCGCTCCTGCTGTCGCTCGGGGCGGACATCCAACGACCGAGCCGGTATGGCGAGTCGCCCCTGCACGCCGCCGCGGGAGGCCAACGCCCCGACGCGACGCGGGTGCTGCTCGAACACGGCGCCGATGCCCGCGCTCTGAACGGCGCGGGCGAGACCCCGATGCTGCATGGTCTTCGTCGGACGCGGAACTTCGTCATCCCTGGCATGGCCCGGGTCGCGAAGCTGCTCCTCGACGCCGGCGATCCCGTCACCGAGGAGATGCGGGCCGCGGCGACCCGGATCGGCACCGAGTTCGAGTTCCACCGGGACAGCTTCAACCCCGACTTCCTCGACGAGACCGACGCCGGCCTCACGGAGCTCTACCGGTTGTTCGGCGTCACGCCCGTTGCCGGGCGTCGGCGGCACGACGGCGTCTCGCCGATCGCGGTTCCCACGGGCGCGTGGCAGGACCAGCATCAGGCGCTCTGGGAGTTGCTGGTGCCGTCGAACGGCCCTGCGACGACCGTGCAGGGCGAGGTGGTCCGCCTCACCGGACGGATCGCGCGGGAGATCCTCGACGACGGCAGCCCGAACTGGGGCCGCGACTTCAGGCACATGCTCGCCGCGCTGCCCGAGCACTACGCGAGCGGCACCCCGCTCCCGGCCGGCGAACTGCAGGAGGCCCAAAGCCTCTCGCGGGCCTTGAAATCCGGCGACGGGGATGACGCGCAGGTGTATCGCCTGAGCGAACTCGCGGTCGCGTGGGTCGCATCGAATCCGACACCGGTCCCGCTGGGGAAGGTGAACTATGGGCGTTGACTTCGACGAGCTGGAGCTGCGCCTGATGCGCGAGTTCCTGGAGAGTGCGTCCGCGACCGAGTGGTTGGTGACGGCACTCGCGATGAACTACGACGGCAAGTCCGACCTGATCGCATGGATGGCCGCGCATCCGAAGCTCGATCGTGCCACCGCGGCGGCCTTGTACTGGTACTCCCAGCCGGGTTACTACCAGAGGTTCCGCAGCGAGGCCGATGTGCCGTCGGTCAATCGCGCGGGATGGGCGAATGTGCATGTGCTGCAGGACCGTGTCGTCTCCGGCACGGTGGCGGGCGCCGGTGCGTCGTTCGACCCGGCGAACGACCTCTCGACTCCGACCGGGAACCCGAGGCATCCCGGCCAGGACTGGACGGCGGAAGCGCTGGGCGCACACGACGATCCGGGATGGTTGATCCCGGATGTGATGTTCGAGTCCGTCACCGGAGACGCCGTCGACATCCGCGGATACGTGGAGTCCAACGGATGGGACGAGGGTATGCCGCCCACTGTGCTCGAAGAACTTGAAGCTGCATGGCAGGCCGAAGGTGAGGACGACGAATGATGACCTGCTATGCGGAAGTCGAGAACGCCGTTCGTGAGTGTGCAACCCACGCTACGGCCCAGGCGCAGGCCGAGTTCGGGCTCGCGGTCACGCGGGAACTCCTCACAGCGGATGGCGTGGCTGCGGCGGCGGCCGCCGAGCTGACGGAGGCCGGGGCACGCGCCGTCAGCGCGGCGGCCGACGGAGCGGGTACGGCCTCTGCCGAGCAGCTTCGGGTATGGATCGGGGAGATCGACGAGGGCGATCTGTCGGATGGCGACATGGATCCGGATCTCCTGCGCGCGATCACCGCGCTGGAGGCGTGGGCCGCTTATCTGGAGGAACGATCGCCGGAGCGGATCGCCGCACTGGGCATCGCGCTGCTCGAGCAGGCGGACTTCGAGGCGAGTGGGGCGCCGTTGGATGACTTCCTGGCGCCGCCCGAGACTCGGCAGGCGTACGAGCGGATTCGTGCGGCGCTCACCGAGCCGGCGATGCACGGAAGCGAGCCACGGGCCGTGTGGGAGAACAGCATCACGATCGATGCTGTGGACAAGGCGGCTGTCCGGCGGGCCTTCGTCGCTGCGGCGGTGTCGCGTCGCCTGCGGATCGCAGGCGCGATCGCGCTCCCGATCGCGCTGGTCGTCGGCATCGTGTCGGCGGTGTCGGGTCGCCCGGTCGGAGCGTTCGCATTCGGGGTGATCGCAGCCCTCATGCTGCTGCTTGTCGTCTTCGGGGTCATCCTTCGTCGCGTTGCCACGAAGGCAATCGAAGACGGCATGGGTGTCGGATCGCGACTCACGGTGCGGATCGACGCGGACGGGCTGGGGTTGGACGGCGGGTTCGGATCATCGCGCGCCCCGTGGAATTCGCTCTCCAGCGCGGTGCGCATCAAGGGCACCATCGTGTTTCGGAACATGGCGGGGAAGGCGGCGTTCTTCGTGCCGGGTCGCGCGCTCGACGACACCGCACTTGCACTGGCCGAGAAGTACATCAAGCGGGATCGGACAAGGACCGGAGATGAGTGACGAGGGCGGCCGCGATCAGGCGTGGCGGGACGAGCTGATCCGCCTGGGCGGCAGCATCCATCAGGACGAGGCGGAGCCGCTCAGCGATGACGAGGACGCCGTCCAGCAGGCAGGCATCGACCGGTACCTCGCGATGCTCGACGCCCTCGACGGGCGGGCGATCGATCCGGAAACCATCGAGGCGATCCTGTGGTCGTTGCACCCGCTCGACGACTACGGCATCTACGAGGCCGCCTACGGCGTTCTCTCGCAAGCCGATCCGACAACGGCTGGTGCCGCCACCGCCCGGGTGCTGCCGAACTGGCTGGAGTCGCGCGGGGATCACCACAGCATCCGCACCGGCTCGATGTTCGTCACGGGTGCCGAGGACGCGAGCGGCGCGTTCCTCACGGCGACCGATACCTGGGGCGATGCGCAGCGAGCGCTCGTGCGCCGAACGGTCGGCCGCTGGGTCCGTGACGACGAACAGTGGGAACCGATCCACGAGGCACTCGGCGGCACGAACAGGAAGCCGGTGCTCGATCCGATCCCGGACGACTGGCCCGAGGACTGGAGATCCGCGGCCGAGGCGTTCCGCGAGAGCGGTCGGGTCGATCGCGCCTGGACGAACGAGAAGGACTTCCCGAGCAACTTCGACCGCGTGTTCGCGATCATGGAGCTCGGCCACGGCGCGCGCTGGCGGGAGGTGCCCGACTTCCTCAACGCGCTGCTCATGCGTCGGAGGAACGAACTCCCGAAGTTCATCGGTGCGCTCGCCGCGCTCGCTGACGATCGCCGCGAACGGATCGTCATGGCCGTCGATGCCGCGCGCCCGGACACCGCCGAGTACCTGCGCGGGCTCTTGGAGGAGCGATGAGGGCCGTTGATGCCCTCGACGACCTCGCGGTTGGCGCGGAACGGGCCACCATCTAGGAGACACCCTCTAGGGTGCGATCGATGCCCCCTAGGGTGCCTATCGTCTGGCCCGGCCAGGACCCATGCTGAAGCGGCAAGGCAACATCCGCCGCATCAGGAGATGAACGATGGCCGCCCCGATCACCGCCACCACCGGCTCACCACACAGCGCCATCCTCGGCCTCGGGGTGTACCGGCCGTCCCGCATCGTCGACAACGCCGAGATCTGTCAGAGCATCGATTCCAGCGACGAGTGGATCCAGACCCGCTCCGGGATCAAGACGCGTCGGTTCGCCGGGCCGGAGGAGTCGATCCTCGAGATGTCCGTCGCGGCGGGACACCGGGCTCTGGCGTCGTCGAGGGTTGCGCCCGAGCGGATCGGCTGCGTGATCGTCGCGACGTCGACCTACCTGTACCAATCGCCCGCCGTCGCCCCGCAGATCGCGCACCGGCTCGGTGTCTACGGGGCCGCCTTCGACGTCTCGGCCGGGTGCGCCGGCTTCTGTCATTCGCTGGCGGTCGCCTCCGACATGGTCCGCGGCGGCAGCGCGGAGCACGTCCTGGTCATCGGCGTCGAGCGGATGAGCGAGTGCCTCGACCTGACCGATCGGACCACCGCGTTCATCTTCTCCGACGGCGCCGGGGCCGTGGTGGTGGGACCGTCGCAGACTCCAGGGATCGGACCGGTCGAGTGGGGCTCGGACGGGTCGCAGGCGAACGTGATCTGCCAGGCCCCGTCCTGGGACGTATACCGCGACAATCCCACCGGCCCGCGGCCGACCGTCAAGCTGGACGGGATGGCCGTGTTCCGTTGGGCGGCATTCGAGATGGAGAAGGTCGCCAGGGCCGCGCTGGACCGGGCGGGCGTCGTGCCCGAGCAGCTGGACGCCTTCGTCCCCCACCAGGCGAACCTCCGGATCACCGACATCATCGCCAAGCGGCTGGGCCTCTCGCCCGATGCCGCGGTCGCGCGCGACATCGTCGAATCCGGGAACACGTCGGCGGCGTCGGTCCCGCTGGCGATGGACACGCTGCTCCGGTCCGGCGAGGCCCCCGCGGGCGGCACGGCCCTGCTGATCGCGTTCGGGGCCGGGCTGTCCTACGCCGCGCAGGTGGTCAGGTTGCCTGCGAACGCCGATTCGTCAGGATGACGTCAAGCCGTGACGGGTCGGCGTCAAGGTCGCGTCAGGGGCCGCGTCCACGCGCCCGAACGCGAGTACTCCGGAGGGTGAACCACCACCCCTAGGAGAACCCGGTGACCCTTCTCGACATCTTCCCGTCGCTCCGCTCCGCCATGTCCCCGCGGCTCGATCCCGCGGTGTGGCCGATCAACACCCACCACGACGAGCAGGGCCGGATCACCGTCGGCGGCGTCGCGTTGTCGGATATCGCCGACCAGTACGGAACGCCGAGCTACGTGATCGACGAGCTGGACGTCCGGCACCGCTGTCGCACCTACCGCGAGATCTTCCCTGAGGCCGAGATCGCGTACGCCGGAAAAGCGCTGATGACCAGGGCGCTCGCCTCCTGGGTGAGCCAGGAGGGGCTGGCCCTGGACGTGTGCTCGGCCGGGGAACTGGCCATCGCCCTCTCGGCGGGCGTCGACGCGCGCCGGATCATCATGCACGGCAACGCCAAGACCCCCGCCGAACTCACCGCCGCCCTCGACGCGGGCGTCGGCCGCATCGTCATCGACTCGCACACCGAGATCGCGGTCCTCGGCTCGGCGCTCGACCACAAGCAGGACGTGCTGGTCCGGGTCACCCCGGACATCGACGTGCACGGTCACCGCGCGGTCCGCACCGGTGTGGCGGACCAGAAGTTCGGGTTCCCCATCGATCACGGCCAGGCGGACGCCGCAATCGCGCGGGTACTCGACCAGCAACACCTGAACCTGATCGGCCTGCACTGCCACCTGGGGTCGCAGATCACCGATCCCGAGCACTTCGGCGCCGCGGTGCACCGGATGATCGCCCAGATGGCTCAGGTGTACCACGATCACGGACTGATCCTGACCGAGCTCAATCTCGGTGGCGGCCACGCGGTCTCGTACGGATTCGACGACATGCCCCTTGACCTCACCCTGCTCGCCGCGACCATCGAGGACGCGCTCGACGAGGCCTGCGCGCGGCACCGGTTCCCGCGGCCGCGGATCACCCTCGAACCGGGCCGTGCCATCGTCGGCAGGTCGGGCGTGACGGTGTACCGGGTCGTGTCCGTCAAGCACATCGAGGGCGGGCGCACCTTCGTCTGCGTCGACGGCGGCATGAGCGACAACCCCCGCGTCTGCCTCTATGCGGCCAGGTACAGCGTCGCCCTCGCCAACCGGCATCCGGTGGGCGCCCAGATACCGGTCACGGTCGCGGGTCGACACTGCGAATCCGGTGACGAGCTGGCCGTCGACGTCGCCATGGCCGCGGACGTGCGCCCAGGCGATGTGCTGGCGATCCCCGGCACCGGCGCCTACCACCACGGCCTCGCGTCCAACTACAACTCGGTGGGCAGGCCGCCGATCATCGCGGTGTGCAACGGCTCGGCGCGCGAACTGATCCGTCGCGAGACGATCGACGACCTGCTCCGAAGGGAATCCTCGCTCTAGCCGCGTCGCGGGGTGACGAGGCCGGACTCCGCTACGCCGGTTGCCGCAACGTGCCGGCGGCGGCTCGGCATCAGCAGGGTCGGATGACCGATGCCCCAGGCCGCGCCCGAGCAGACGAGCTCCTTGATGCATGCGGCGGCCCTGCCCGTGATCGCGGTGGGCTTGGCCTGGTCATCGGGAGTCACGGGCTGGATGATTCCGTCGCGGCGCCCCAGGCTGATGCACTGGAAGTTGTAGCCGATCGTGGTCTCGGGGACCTCGCGACCGGTCAAACGTGCGGCGAGGGCATCGGCGGCCTGCCACGCCGTCGGACCGCCCGAGGCGCAGGACATCCGCAGTGGCTTACCGCCCGCACCCTCGGCGAGCACAGCGTCGCCGACGGCGTAGACATCGGGGTGCGAGACCGAGCGCATGCTGCGGTCGACCACGATCTGTCCGTTGCCGGACACCTGGAGTGCGGTGGCAGCCGCGAGCGGATGCGCGGCGAAACCCGTTGTCCACACGGTCATATCGGCCGGGATCTCCCTTGCGGCACCGTCGATCACGGCGCCGGCGGTGACGCGTGTGATGTCGATGTGGTCGTGGACCGTGATGCCGAGCCGGTCGAACGTGCCGCACAGATGACGCTGGGCCTTCTCACTCAGCCAGTCGCCGACGCCTCCGCGAGCGGCGATCGAGATCGCGAGATCCGGGCGGGTCTCGGCGATCTCGGTGGCGGCCTCGATGCCGGTCAGGCCGCCGCCGACGACCACGACCGTTGCGCCCGGGGACAATTCGTTCAGCCGCGCGCGCAGCCGCAACGCGGCCTGCTTGCCCGCGACGCTGTGGGCGTGCTCCGAAACACCGGGGACGCCGTGGTCGGCGCCGACGCTCCCCAGGGCGTAGACGAGGCTGTCGTAGCCGAGGGAATCGCCGCCGTCGAGATCGACGGTCTTGCGATCGACGTCGACCGCGGTGACCAGCGCGGTCACGACCTGCACGCCGGTGCCGGCGAAGTACTCGCGCAGCGGGCGGGGGCGCAGATCCTGACCGGCCGCGAGTTGGTGCATGCGCACCCGTTCGACGAAGTCGGGGTCGGCATTGACGAGGGTGATCAGGGCGTCGTCGCTGTGCAGTCGCTTGGCGAGACGGCCGGCGGCGGTGGCTCCGGCGTACCCGGCTCCGAGGACGACAATGCGGTGCTTCATGGCTCGCTCCTATCGGTGTGGACTCACCTCATGAACCGGATAGGCGCGCGATCCCTGACACGAACGCTATGTGATGTGGGTCACCACGTCACAGCGAGCGGGCTGTGCGGACCCTCCGCCTCCCACTGGCGCGTGATGCGGCCCAGCTTCTCGGGGTTGACCTGGATGTGGACCGCCGCGATGCCGTCCGGAGTGACGTCGAGGGCGAAGACGGCGAAGACCCGCTCACCGACCTGCGCCAACACACCGGGACCACCGTTGACCACGCAGGCATAGAACACCGGATCGCCACCGACATAGCGGCGCTTGGCGTCGGTCAGACGGAAGACGTGGCTCAGGTAGCGCGCGATCTCGAGCGCACCGAGGACCGGCGTCTTGCGGGCCGGGATCCGGCCACCGCCGTCGGCCACGCCGACCGCGTCGTCGGCGAGCATCCGGATCAGCGGATCGGTGTCGCCGCTGAGGACCGCGGCGAGGAATTCCTCGACGATCCGCCGAGTGGCGGCCTCGTCGACCGTGGCGCGGGAACGCCCGGTGACGTGCTGCTTGGCCCGCCGGTAGATCTGCTGACAGTTCGACTCGCTGAGGCCGAGGATCTCGGCGATCTCGCGGTGGGAGTAGCCGAACGCCTCGCGCAGCACGTAGACAACGCGCTCGTTGGGCGAGAGGCGCTCCATGAGCAGGAGCATCGCGAGGGAGACCGACTCGCGCTGCTCGGCGGTGTCGGCCGGACCGAGCATCCGGTCTCCGGCGAGCACCGGCTCGGGGAGCCACTGTCCCACATAGGTTTCCCGCCGGGCCCTGGCCGAGGTGAGCTGATTGAGACAGAGATTGGTGAGCACCTTCGTCAGCCACGCCTCGGGCGTCTCGATCCGGTCCCGGTCCGCCGCGTGCCAGCGCAGGTAGGCCTCCTGCACCGCGTCCTCGGCGTCACCGGCCGACCCGAGCAGCCGGTAGGCGATCGCCTCCAGGCGACCCCGGGAGGCTTCGAACAGGTCGGCCTCGTCGGCACTGAGTGTCATCGCCCCATGGTCGGCCATGCGCGCGGACGGTGTCCACCCGCCGGCCATCGGTCACCCACACGAGCAGTCGGGCACACGCCCATTGGCACGATCCTTACCGCCGAGTAAGTTACCGGGGGGCTGTGGCCGTCGCCATAAGACCCCAGATCGAGGAGGAACCGCCGAGATGCCGAGCGTTACCGGAGCAACCGACCTACTCAAGGGACTCGTCCCCGTCACCAAGGCGGGCATCGTCGGCCCGATGGGCCCGAGCAGGCTCGCCGGCGTCGTCTCTGCCTGGTACCAGTGGGACTTCACCGCGGGCGGCCTGCTCGCGGTGGCCGCGCGCCGCGACGGCGACCGGATCGCCGTCATCGACGACCGGGGGCCGATCAGCTACCGGCAGCTCGATGAGGACGCCCACGCGCTCGCCGCCGCGCTGCACGGGCGTGGGCTGCGCGAACGCGGGCGGATCGGCATCCTGGCCCGCAACCACCGCGGCTTCCTGATCGCGATGGGCGCGTCCGCACGGCTCGGCACCGACCTGGTGCTGCTGAACACCGGGGCCTCGACCACCCAGCTCGCCGAGGTGCTTGCGGAACAGAAGATCGACTGGCTGCTGGTCGATTCCGAGTTCACCCCGCTGCTGACGGACACGGCCCCCAGCGTCGCGGTGTTCGCCGACGCGGAGCCCGTGGAGGCTGCGAAGGCCTCGGACCTGGTGGGCTTCGAGGATTTGCTCGTGGACGGGCGGCGGAGCACCGCGCCGCTGGCCCGCCGTCCGAGGCGCGGCCGGATCGTCGTCCTCACCTCAGGCACGACGGGCACGCCCAAGGGCGCAAACCGGCCGGAACCGCGCAGCTGGATGCCCGCGTCCGCCCTGCTCTCGCGGCTGCCCCTGCGCAGCGCCGAGACCACGGTCGTCGCATCGCCGATCTTCCACACCTGGGGCCTGGCCGCCGCTCAGGTCGGCCTTGCCCTGCGCTCGACCATGGTGCTCACCCGCCGATTCGACCCGGCAGGCACCGTGGCCCAGGTCGCCGCACACCGGGCCACCGCGCTGTGGGTGGTTCCGACGATGTTGCAGCGGATCACCGACCTGCCTGCCGGTGATCGGGACGTCGATCTCTCCACGCTGCGGGTGATCGCGGCCAGCGGCTCGGCGATCCCGACCGGGGTGGTGCACAAGACCTTCGAGGTGTTCGGGTCCGTGCTGTACAACTTCTACGGCTCCACGGAGGTGAGCTGGGCGTCGATCGCGCAGCCGCACGAGCTGCGTGAGCACCCCACCACCGCCGGCCGTCCCCCACTCGGGACCGTGGTGCGGATCCTCGACGATCGCGGCCACGAGGTGCCGCACGGCACCGTCGGCCGTGTCTTCGTCGGCAACGGAATGCTGTTCGAGGGCTACACCCGCAGCGGGAGCGAGAAGGAGATCAGCGGCGGGCTGATGTCCACCGGCGACCTGGGGCACTTCGACCCGACCGGTCTGCTGTTCCTCGACGGACGCAGCGACGACATGATCGTCTCGGGCGGCGAGAACGTCTACCCGCGCGAGGTCGAGAACCTGCTCAGCGAGCTGCCCGGGGTGCTGGAGAACGCGGTCGTCGGCATCGACGATCCGGAGTTCGGCGCGCGGCTGGCCGCCTACGTGGTGCGCACCGACGACCCCGACGGCGCGGGCCTGACGGAAGACGGGATCAAGTCGCACGTGAAGGCGCACCTCGCCCGGCACTGCGTCCCGCGCGAGGTCGCGTTCCTCGACGAACTCCCCCGCAATCCGGCGGGCAAGGTAGTTCCCCGCTTGCTCCCGAAGGGCTAGGCGGCTGCGCCGCCTGTGCGCGGTTGACGAGTCCATGGACTCGTCAACCGCGCACAGTGCGTCAGCGCTTGCGGCGGCGGCCGGTGCCGAAGATCGAGCGCGAGATCTCGCGTCCGGCGACGGTGGCCGCCGACCGCAGGAAGCTCTTGACCGCCGCGTTCTCCATGATCTTCTCCACCGCGCTCGGCTCGTCCGGCGGCGGGGGCGGCAGGTCCGGCAGATCCGGCAGGGCGGGCGGCAGGTCGAGGCCGTCTACGTTCGGCGCGCCGGACACACTCGCCGTCAGCTTCTCGTAGGCCGATTCCCGGTCGATGGTCTGGCCGTACTTCGCGTGCAGCGGGCTCGCCGCGGCCGCCGCCCTGATCGCCGGCTCACCGATGGTGTCCATCAGCGACCGCGGCGGCGGGATCTTCGCCCACGCCACCGGCGTCGGCGCGCCCTTCTCGGACAGCACGGTCACCACCGCCTCACCGATGCCGAGCGAGGTCAGTGCCTTCTCCAGGTCGTAGTGCTCCGTCTTCGGGTAGGTGCGAACCGTCTTGTTCAGCGCCTTCTGATCGTCCGGGGTGAACGCGCGCAGGGCGTGCTGGATCCGGGCGCCGAGCTGCGAGAGCACGTTGTTGGGAACGTCCGTGGGCAGCTGGGTGCAGAAGAACACACCGACGCCCTTCGAGCGGATCAGTTTGACGGTCTGCTCCACCTGCTGCAGGAACGCCTTCGACGCGTCCGTGAACAGCAGGTGCGCCTCGTCGAAGATGAAGACCAGCTTGGGCTTGTCCACGTCGCCGACCTCGGGCAGCGTCTGGAACAGGTCGGCGAGCACCCACATCAGGAAGGTGGAGAACATCACCGGGCGGGCCGCCTGCGCGCCCAGCTCGAAGAGCGTGATGATGCCCTTGCCGTCCGGCCCGACCCGCAGCAGATCCTCGGTCTCCAGCTCCGGCTCGCCGAAGAAGGTGTCGCCGCCGTCCGCCTCCAGGTTGACCAGCGCGCGCAGGATCACGCCCGCGGTGGCCGAGGAGACACCGCCGATGCCCTTGAGGTCGGCCTTGCCCTCGTCGGAGGTCAGGTGCGCGATGACCGAGCGCAGGTCCTTGAGGTCGAGCAGCGCGAGGCCCTGGGTGTCCGCCCAGTGGAAGATCAACCCGAGCGTGGACTCCTGGGTTTCGTTGAGCCCCAACACCTTGCTCAGCAGGATCGGCCCGAAGCTGGTGATGCTCGCACGCACCGGGATGCCGATGCCCTCGGTGCCGAGCGAGAGGAACTCGACCGGGAACCCGGTCGGCACCCAGTCGGTGATGCCGGTCGAGACGGCCCGCGCGACCATCTTCTCGCTCGACTCGCCTGGCGCGGAGAGCCCGGACACGTCGCCCTTGACGTCGGCCATCACCACGGGCACGCCCGCGGCCGAGAGCTGCTCGCAGATGCCCTGCAAGGTCTTCGTCTTGCCTGTGCCGGTCGCGCCCGCGACCAGTCCGTGCCGGTTGATCGTGGCGAGCGGAATCCGGACGCGCGCAGCGGGATCCACGACGCCGTCGACGATCACCGTGCCCAGCTCCAGCGCCGCGCCCTCGAACGCGTAGCCCGCGGCGATCTCCTGCGCGGCAGGGCTCGGGGCGGCGGCGGTCTCGACCGGGGCGGGGGCCGCTGCGGCGGGCGTGGCTTCGACCGCCGGACCGTCGGCGGGAGCGGTTTCGACCGGCGCCGGCTTGGCCGGGGTCTTCGCCGCCTGGACCCGCGCTGCTTCTGCGGCGGCCTGCTCCGCGGCCTCTGCCGCCGCCAGCGCCTCCGCCGCCACGCGGGCGGCCTCCTCGGCAGCGGCCTTGGCGGCCTTGGCCTTCTCCTCGAGCGATACCGAGTCCACCTGTGGAGCGGATTCACCGGATGAGGTTGGATCCACCGTCATTCATGCCCTCCTCGGAGCGACAACGTCGTCGAATGTGTCCGCCGCCGCCCAGCCGACCGGGCCCGCGAAGCGACCAGTTGACCTTAACCCGGCCATCGGCTGACTACTGTGTTCATGGTGCAGGACAAACTTGTGTGGATCGATTGCGAAATGACCGGACTGCGGCTCGGCACGGACAAGCTGATCGAGGTGGCCGCGCTGGTCACCGACAGCGATCTGAACGTGCTCGGAGAAGGTGTGGACATCGTCATCCACGCCGACGACGCCGCGCTGGCCGACATGCCCGACGTCGTCAAGGAGATGCACGAGCGCTCCGGACTGACCGAGGAGGTGCGCCGGTCGACGGTGACGCTCGAGGAGGCCGAACAGCAGGTGCTCGCCTACATCCGCGAGCACATCCCCGCCGCGGGCACCGCTCCCCTGGCCGGCAACTCGATCGCCACCGACCGCGGATTCCTCGCCAGGGACATGCCCGCACTGGACGAGTACCTGCACTACCGGATGATCGACGTCAGCTCGATCAAGGAGCTGTGCCGCCGCTGGTATCCCCGGATCTACTTCGGTCAGCCGGAGAAGGGGCTCGCACACCGAGCGCTGGCGGACATCCAGGAATCCATCCGCGAACTCAAGTACTACCGACGGACCGCGTTCGTCGCGGAGCCCGGTCCCACCACCGACGACATCGCCGCGGTCGTCGAGGATCTGGTCGCCGAATAGATATCGATTGGCATTCCGGCGACGAGTCAGGCTAATATCGTGCACGCCGATACGGAGCAGCCCGCGAGGGTGAAACCGCGCCGGCAATGGTGACTGTAGTTCAGTTGGTAGAGCACCAGGTTGTGATCCTGGCTGTCGCGGGTTCGAGTCCCGTCAGTCACCCGAAGAGAACGCCCCCCGACTCCGGTCGGGGGGCGTTCTCCGTTTCCGGGGCATGCACGGACCCTGAGACCCGGCGCACCGGTCCGTACAACGCGAAGGGCCCCGCACCCTGTTGTGGGTGCGGGGCCCTCGCTACGGCCGCGAGATCAGGCGTTGCCGGCCTTCCAGGTCGCCCACGGGATGTTCCAGTCGCCGAGGCCGTCGGTGCCGGGCAGCGTGCCGCCGACGGTGTTCTTCACGATCGCCAGGTCGCCGCGCTTGGTGTTCTCGAACACCCATCGGGCGTTGGCCGGACTCAGGTTCAGGCAACCGTGGCTCGTGTTGGTGGAACCCTGCTCCCCCACCGACCACGGCGCGGAGTGGAAGAAGATGCCGCTGTACGACATTCGGGTCGCGTAGTCGACGGGAGTCTTGTATCCCTGTGGGGAGTTCACCGGGACGCCGTACGTGGACGAGTCCATGATCAGGTGCTCGAAACGGTCGCCGATGATGTACACACCGTTGTCGGTCGGCGAGCTGTCCTTGCCCATGGACGTCGGCATCGTCATGACCACCTGGCCGTTGCGCTCGAAGGTGACCTGCTTGGTGTTGTCGTCGGCGTACGCGATCATCGAGTCGCCGATCCGGAACTCGCGGTGCTCGTTCGCCTGACCGAACAGGGTGCCGCCGAGGTTACGGCCGAAGACGTTGACGTCCACGGTCACCGCGGTGCCAGGGGCCCAGTAGTTCTCGGGGCGCCAGCGCACCTCGCGGTCGTTGACCCAGTAGAAGGCGCCCGGCACCGGCGGGTTGGTGACGACCGTGATGGCTTCCTGCGCGGCCTTGCGGTCGGGGATCGACTCGTCGAACTGCACCGCGACGGGCTGACCGATGCCGACGACGTCCCCGTCCCCCGGCATCACGTACGGCTTGGTGATGTTGCCCGGCGAACTCGTGGTGAAGCTCGACACCGTTGTGCTCGCGCCGCCCAGCCCGAAAGCGTCGGCCTGAAGACGGTATTCGCCGTTGTACTTGAGCGGCTGCGTGTTCACCCAGGATTGACCGTCCGGGGCGATGGCGCCTGCCACCGGGTCGCCGGACTCGTCGAGGAGCGTCACCTTCGACAGCTTGCCGTCCGCCACCCGGACCGCGACGGGGTCGCCAGGCGAGTACCCGACCGCGCCGTCCGCGACGGCGGAGGTCACCTTTGGCTTGATCAGCTCGAACACCGGGTTCAGGTCGATGGCCGCCTGCGCGGGCGCCGCCTCGGCATCCTCACCGAACTGCACCGTGCACCCCGTCGCCACGAGCATCGCTGCCGCTGCGAGAGCCACCGCACTCAGCGTTCCCCGTATGGTCGCCACCCTGATCCCCACCCTCATGTACTCGAAGCCACTAAACACACCATCCACAACCGGCCGCCACAGGGCGCACACCGGACGCGCAGAGCTGTGAACTGCCATGATGCCAGGCTCGGCGCCATGCCAGCCAACAGCGTCCCGGCCGACCCAATAACGTTCACATTCCAATCGCCGCCCGGGCCGCGAGTGTTACCCCGTACAGGCCCCTGACCAGCCCGTCGAGTGCCGACGGGGGGCTGATTTGCATTCGCTCGGATCGCTCGTCTAATGTTCTCCACGTCGCAGAGAGCGGGGCGCGAGTCCCGAGCGAGTGACAATGCGCCTATAGCTCAGTTGGTAGAGCAAGTGACTCTTAATCACTGGGTCCGGGGTTCGAGTCCCTGTGGGCGCACACGAGAAGGCCCCGACCATCACGGTCGGGGCCTTCTTTGTTGTCGGTTGAGGGCCGGCATCGTTGAGGGAAGGGCAGACCGGGGTTCGGTGCTCAGTTCGCGAAGTGCCGTCGCAGCTTTCGGTGCCGGTGCGCGAAGAACCCGCCGATCACCCGCTCCAGCAGCCCGGGCAGCCCGGGGACCGCGGCGATCGGACCGCGCGGCTCGAAACGCACGCGGTCGTGCACGAGGGTCGCTCGCGCGCCCTCGGCGGTCAGGGTCCGCTCATGTTCCCATGTCCGCATCGAGGCCATCGTCGAGCGCTCGAGGAACCGGTGGCCCAGCTCCAATTCGGCGAGCATCAGGTCGTCATGGTCGAACGGGACGATGCCGAACAGGTACAGCCGGCATCGTCCGACCTTGCGGCCGACCTCTACGGTGTCCACCGTCAGCCCCCGAGCGCCCCTGGGCATCGCCATCCGCAGCAGCGGCATCATCTCGTCGTTGATGCCCTGCGGGGTGACGATCCGCGCCCAGACGGCCTCGCACGGCGCCTCGACGACCGAGGTCCGCTCGAAGGTGCGGAATCGGGTGGACACCGCGTCGATCAGCGGAAGATCTTGCGCAGCACCAGTACCGCGACCAAGGCGCCCGCGCCGATCAGGGCGAACTTGACCGGCGGTTCGTTGATCTTGGCGACCAGGCCCGCCTTGGCGTTCTCGACCAGTCGCTTCGGGTTGGTGCGGACGCTCAGTTCGTCGAGCGTGCTGGCGAGCTGGTTGCGCGCCTGCTCGATGTCGCGCTCGATGCTCTCGGTGTCCCTGGGCACGTGGATCCCACTTTCTCTCATCGTCGATCTTGCTTGGTCATGACCGTACCGGTGCGGCGCGCGTGTGCGCAGGGAGGAACCGCCGACGTCCGGTGTCACGGCCGGGGCTGCCAGTAACCTGGTCGGCGTGACCGAGAACATCAGACTCGCCGCCGGGGACACCGCGCCCGGATTCACCCTGCCCGACGCCGACGGCAAGGAGGTCTCGCTCGCCGACTACCGCGGACGCAAGGTGATCGTGTACTTCTACCCGGCGGCCAGCACCCCCGGCTGCACCAAGCAGGCCTGCGACTTCCGCGACAACCTGGCCGAGCTGAACGGCGCGGGCCTCGACGTCATCGGCAT
This sequence comes from Rhodococcus sp. PvR099, assembly GCF_017833315.1. Lineage (NCBI taxonomy): Bacteria > Bacillati > Actinomycetota > Actinomycetes > Mycobacteriales > Nocardiaceae > Rhodococcus > Rhodococcus sp. PvR099. The sequence goes on from NZ_JAFIBV010000001.1 coordinate 1,901,648, forward strand.
CTCCCCCGACAAGCCGGCGAAGCTGGCCAAGTTCCGCGACAACGAGGAGCTCACCTTCCCGTTGCTGTCGGATCCGGAGCGCGAGACGCTCAAGGCCTGGGGCGCGTTCGGCGAGAAGACCATGTACGGCAAGACCGTGCAGGGCGTGATCCGCTCCACCTTCCTGGTCGACGAGCAGGGCAAGATCGAGGTGGCCCAGTACAACGTCCGGGCCACCGGTCACGTCGCCAAGCTGCGCCGCGACCTGTCCGTCTGAGCCCGGCCGCGTAGATCAACGGGTGGCGGCGAACCGTCCGAGGAACAGCGCCTCCGCGACCGCGAGGTTCTCGATCTCGGACGGGTCGACGCTCTCGTTGGGTGCATGGATGAGGCAGCGCGGCTCCTCGACCCCGAGCATCACGATCTCCGCACCGGGGATCATGGTCGCGAAGACGTTGCAGAGCGGGATCGAGCCGCCCTGCCCCACCGTGCCGAGCGGCTTCCCGAAAGCCTCGGCCATGGCGTCGGCCAGGGCCGCGTAGCCGGACCCGTCCGTACTGGCGCGGAACGGCGATCCGATCTGCTCCGGTTCGACCGTCACCCGCGCACCCCACGGCGCGGCGGCCTCCAGGTGTGCGATCAGCGCGTCCTGCGCCTTCTGCGGATCCATCCCGGGCGGTACCCGCAGATTCAGTCGCGCCGACGCCCTCGGCTGGATCGCGGCGGCAGACCCCACGACCGGCGGGCAGTCCATCCCGAGGATCGTCAGCGCGGGCCTGGCCCACACCGAATCCGCGACCGAACCCGATCCGGGCAGGCCGACCCCGTCGAGCACCCCGGCGTCGGTGCGGAACTGCGCCTCGGCGTATTCGGCGCCGTCCCACCGCTGCCCGGAGTCCAGGCCCTCGACCACGGTGTTGCCGTCCTCGTCGCGGAGCGTGGCCAGCATCTGTACCAGCGCGGCGAGGGCGTCGGGCGCGGGCCCGCCGAACATCCCGGAGTGCACCTCCCCCGCCATCGTCTCGACGTGCACGACGACATTCGCCATCCCCCGCAGGGTGATCGTCGCCGTCGGCTCGCCGACCTCGGCGTTGCCGGTGTCCACCACCAGGATCATGTCGGCCTCGAACAGTTCGGGGCGCTGTTGCACCAGCTCCTCGAGGCCACCGGTGCCCATCTCCTCGGAACCCTCGGCCACCACCCGGATGCCGACGGGGAACGGCGTGCCCAGCGCGCGCAATGCGAGCAGGTGCATCACGATGTTGCCCTTGCAGTCCGCCGCACCACGCCCGTACCAGCGGCCGTCGCGTTCGGTGAGCTCGAACGGCGGGGTGTGCCACAGCTGCTCGTTGCCCGGTGGCTGAACGTCGTAGTGGCAGTAGAGGAGAACCGTCGGAGCGCCCTCGGGCCCCGGCTGGTGCCCGACGACAGCGTTCGAGCCGTCCGGGGTCTCGATCAGTTCGACCTGCCCGATCCCGGCCGCGACGAACGCGTCCCGCACCCAGTTCGCCGCGTCCGTGCACCCCTGCGGCGGGAACTGACGGGGATCGGCCACCGACTTGAAGCCCACCAGCGTCGCGAGCTCCGTGCGCGCCGTGGGCATCAAGTCCCTTACCTTGGAGCGAATCTCGTCCGGCATTGCCACCTCCTGGGCTGTCACCGACGGCTCCCGCTAATTGCCGTCGACAAGTTTCAGATCGTTCAGGGATTCCTCGAACTCGGCCGACTGCTCCGGGCAGTAGACCTCGATCACCAACCGTGCCCCCGCCACCGCGTCGTGGGTCGCGAGAATGGGACGCTGGCCGGGTCCGGCGGCACCGCTGACCAGTTGCTGATTGAGCACACCGGCCTTGAGTGCGCTGCCGGGATCGGTGCACGCGGCACCGCCGTCCGATCCGAGCACCCGCGCTGTCGCCTCGACGTCGAGAGCGCCCAGGCCCGCCGCCTCGAACTGCGCCGCGAGCTCGGTGGCCTTGGCGTCCGCCTCGTCGGTGCGCTTGTTCTCGTTGAAGGTGACCAGACCCCAGGCCGCCAGCCCGACGAACACCGCGAAGGCCGCCAGGTAGAGGATCCAGTGTCTGTTCTCCGGCCGCTTGTGCAGATCGTCGACGGGGGCGACGCTCACCTCGCCGACCTCTGGCCGTGTGTCGCCGTCCTCTGGTGTGGTCATCACGCCTCCTTCTCCAACGGGTCTGCCGAGACTTCCTGTTTCCATGACGGTTTGCGCAGGGCCAGGATCAGGAGCGGGACCCCGATCCCGACGATCCCGAACCCGCCACCGACGATGAGGATGTAGACGAAGACGCTGCCGCCGCCGAACTGAGAGGGCGGCACGAACCCGATGCAGAATGCCGCGAGGCTCGAGACGATGCCGACCCAGCAGAGCAGGAAGAGCGCGGGCGCGCGGTAGCCACGCGGCTGCTCCGGCCGGTTCTTGCGCAGCCGCATCGCGGCCACGAACATCAGCAGATACACCACGAGGTAGACCTGGGTGGTGATCACCGACAGGATCCAGTAGGCGCTGGAGACCTCCGGGATGAAGGCGTACAGCAACGCGATGAGGGTGGTCACCGCACCCTGTGCGACCAGGATGTTCTGCTGGACCCCGTGCTTGTTCAACCGCTGCAGGATCGGTGGCAGGAACCCGTCCTGCCTCCCGATCATGAGCAGCCCCTTGGAGGGCCCGGCCAACCAGGTCAGCATCCCGCCCAGCGATGCTGCGATCAGCATCAACGCCAGAATCGGTGTCGCCCATCCGAATCCGAAGTGCGCGAAGAAGATGTCGAACGCCTGCATCACGCCCGCGGTGAGCGAGAGCTTCTCGGCAGGCACCACCCAGCTGATCGCGATGGCGGGCAGGATGAAGATGGCGAGCACCAGGCCCATCGCGACGAACATCGCGCGCGGGAACTCCTTGGCCGGCTTGCGCAGGCTGGAGACGTGGACGGCGTTCATCTCCATTCCCGAGTACGACAGGAAGTTGTTGACGATGAGCACCAGGCTCGCGATGCCGGTCCACGCGGGGAGCAGCGCGCTGAACTCCATCGGCGCGGCGGAGGGGTTGCCCTGCCCGAGGAACACCACGCCCATGACGATCAGCAGCACGCCCGGGATCAGGGTGCCGAGAACGAGTCCGGCGCTCGAGAGTCCGGCCACGGCCTTCATCCCTCGCGAGGAGACGAAGACCCCGGTCCAGAACAGGGTGACGATGATGATCGCGGTGTAGAGCCCGTTCGAGGCCAACGCCGGATTGATCACGTAGGCGAAGGTGCTGGCCACGTAGGCCAGCAGCGTCGGGTAGTAGAAGATCGTCATCGCGAACTGGCACCAGACGGCGAGGAAACCCGCCTTGTCGGAGATGCCCTCGCCCACCCAGCGGTAGACCCCGCCGGACCAGCCCGAGGCGAGCTCGGCCGCCACCAGCGAGGTCGGCAGCAGGAACACGATCGCCGGAACGATGTAGAGGAACACGCACGCGAGGCCGTATATCGCCATCGACGGCGCGGAGCGCAGGCTGGCAACCGAGCTCGTGGTCATCATCGCCAGCGCGATCCAGGTGATGTATTGCTGCCGGGGCGCGACGGGGAGTCGCCTCGGCGTCGCGGCGCTGTCCGCCGGACCCTCTGTGTCAACGCTCATCGGTTCCCACCAATCGACGTCGTACCGGGTCACCGACGCGACCGCGGGCTTCCCCCTTGCACTATTCCCCCGGCGCAACGGATTTGCAGCGGATCATGCACGTCCAGCGCGCGAATTCACCCGGTTCGGATGAGGGGTGCGCGCCCGCAACAACGGCTGAGGACCGGCCCGTCAGCGGTGCGCGTCGACCAACTTCTCGATGCCGTCGAGCATCAGGCCGAGCGCAAAGGCGAAGTCCGCGTCCTCCCAGTCGACCTCGGGGTCGGCGTCGAAAATGCCGTCCGCGAGCGCCCCGGTCAGGTGGGGGAACTCCGCCGGGGAGAGCAGGCGCGGCAGCAGCACCGGATAGTCCAGTGCGGCGGCGTACTCGGGCGACACGGTGGCGGAGGCAGCCGCGAAGTCCGCTGCGAAACGGGCGCGCCCGATCACGTAGAGCGAGGTGTTGAGGACGATCTGGAAACGCAGCGGCTTCGGCAGCGGCGTGTCGGCCAGGCAGCCGAGTCCGACCTCCAGCCACGCCATGTTGTTGGGTCCGGTCGGTGGCACCCCCCCGAGGGACAGCTGCAGCCACCACCGGTGCCGCATCAAGGCCTCGTACTCGGAGGTCGCCCACTGCGCCAACGCCTCCCGCCACGGCGTACCCGGCTCGATGTGCGGCGCGGGCCCCACCACCCGGTCGGTGATCAGCTCGATCAGCTCGTCCTTGCTCTTGACGTACCGATAGAGCGACATGGTCGTGAAGCCCAGTTCCTTGGCCAGGCGGGCCATCGACAGCGCTGCGGCACCCTCCGCATCCGCGACTTCGATTGCGGTGTCGAGGATCTTCTCGATGCTCAGTCCGCGGCGCGGACCCCGACTGCCCGGTTCGGCCAGCCCCCAGGCGAGCTTGACGGCCCGTGGCAGATCCCCGGCCCCCGCGTTGTCCGCACCACTCGTATCCATATCCGTACCGCTCCCGTCGTCACCTCTTGCGCTCATCGTAAAACTGTGTACCTTATAAACCAAAGTGTATGACATACACAGTTTCGTGAAAGGGACTATCCCATGACAAGACCCGAATCCACCGGCGCGATCTCCGTCGCCGGGCTCACCAAGTCCTACGGCAACCACACCGTGCTCGACGGACTCGACCTGTTCGTGCCCGAGGGCGGGGTGTTCGCACTGCTCGGCGCCAACGGCGCGGGCAAGACCACCACCGTCCGGATCCTGTCCACCCTGATGCCCTTCGACTCCGGCACCGTCAGCGTGGCAGGGCACGACCTGCCCCGATCGGCCCAGGAGGTGCGCCGCAGCATCAGCGTCACCGGTCAGTACGCGGCGGTCGACAAGCTGCTCACCGCCCGGGAGAACCTCGCGCTCATGGGCGAGCTCCATCACCTCGGCAGGCGCGAATCGCGGCGCCGCGCAGCCGAACTCCTGGACCGCTTCTCCCTCTCGGACGCGGCGGACCGGCGGTCCGAGACCTACTCGGGCGGCATGCGGCGGCGCCTCGACCTGGCGATGAGCCTGGTGGCGAACCCGAAGGTGGTGTTCCTCGACGAGCCGACGACCGGTCTGGACCCGCGCAGCCGCCGCGACATGTGGATCGTCATCCGTGAGCTGGTCGCGAGCGGCGTGACCATCTTCCTCACCACCCAGTACCTCGACGAGGCCGACGAGCTCGCCGACCGGATCGCCGTCATCGACGGGGGCCGGATCGTGGCCGAGGGCACCGCCGACGAGCTCAAGCGGCTCGTCCATGGCGGCCACATGGAGCTGCAACTCACCGATCCCGCCCAGCTGGACCGGGCCGCGGGCGCGTTGCCCGGGTCCGTCACGCGCCCCGAGACCCTCACCGTCGAGGTGCCAACCGACGGCAGCATCGCGTCCCTGCGCGCCCTGCTCGACCGCATCGACGACGACATCTCGGTCGAGAAGTTCGCCCTGCACACGCCCGACCTCGACGACGTCTTCTTCGCCCTCACCGGCTCGCCCCGCGACGCCGACGCCCCGACCACGAAAGCAGCAGCCCGATGAGCACCCAGACCCTGCCCCGCACCGCCGTCGCCGCCGACTCGCTGGCAATGCTGCGCCGAAGCCTCAAACACCTGCTGCGCAGCCCGGACTCGATGATCATGGCGGTCGCGCTGCCGATCATGCTGATGCTGCTGTTCGTGTACGTCTTCGGTGGCGCGATCGACACCGGCACCGCATACATCAACTACGTGGTGCCCGGAATCATCCTGCTGTGCGCCGCCTTCGGCGCCTCGACGACCGCGGTCGGCGTCTCGTCCGACATGACCGAGGGCATCATCGACCGGTTCCGGACGCTACCCATCGCCCAGTCCTCGTTCCTGACCGGGCACGTGCTCGCCAGCGTGGTCCGCAACCTGCTCACCACTGCGATCGTCTTCGCGGTCGCCCTGCTGATGGGCTTCCGCCCGACCAGCGACCCGATGAAGTGGCTCGGCGTGATCGGGATGATCGCGGCCTTCGTCTTCGCCCTGTCGTACCTGTCGACGGCCCTCGGCCTGCTGGCGAAGAACCCGGAGGCGGCGGGCGGGTTCACCTTCGTCATCATGTTCCTGCCGTACGTCAGCAGCGCCTTCGTGCCTGCCGAGACGATGCCGACCTGGCTGCGGTGGTTCGCAGAGAACCAGCCGATCACCCCGATCATCGAGACGGTCCGCGGCCTGCTGATGGGCACCCCGATCGGCAACAGTGCCTGGCTCGCGGTGGCCTGGTGCGCGGTGATCGCGGCGGTCGGGTTCGTCTGGGCGAACGTCCTGTACCGCAACCGCGTCACCCGGTAGCTCCCCCGGGTATCCGATACCCCGGGAAACACCCAGAACCCGGGGTTCATCGGATCCGGCGACAAAGACGGATAACCTGGACAGGTGGAGTCCATGACCAGCAGCCGAACCTCGCGCCGCGCGGACCCGGCCCTGGAGGCTGGTGCCGACCCAGCCGCGCTGGAGGAACTGCTCCCCCGCAAGAGGCCGACCCAGGAGCGCAGCCGACGAAAGTTCGACGCCCTGCTCGCCTCGTCGCGGGACCTGCTCACCGATGTCGGGTTCGAGTCGTTCACCTGCGAGGAGGTGGCGTCTCGGGCCGATGTCCCCATCGGCACGCTCTACCAGTTCTTCGCCAACAAGTACGTGATCGTGTGCGAACTGAACCGGCAGGACTTCACCTCGGTGCGCGACGAACTCGAGCAGTTCAACGGCGAGGTGCCCTCACTCGACTGGCTGCGGTTCCTGAACAACTTCGTCGATCACCTGGCGAAGCTGTGGACCTCGGACCCGTCGCGGCGCGAGGTGTGGCTGGCGATGCAGTCCACCCCGTCGACGCGGGCCACCGGAAAGATCCAGGAGCGCCAGCTCGCCGAGCAGATCTCCCGGATGCTCGCGCCACTGACCCCGCGCACCGAACGCGACCGCCGCACGATGATGGCCGAGGTCCTCGTCCACGTCGTGTACTCGATGCTCAACTTCTCGGTCCAGGACGGGCAGAGCCACGCGGACGCCGTCGACGAGCTGAAGCGGCTGATGGCCGCGTACCTCCTCGTCGCCGAGAAGGAATCGCGCTCCACCTGAGCGGGCGGTCACGAACCGGCGCGATCGGCGTTCGCCACGATCGCGTCGTGCACGTACCACGCGAACCCCGGTGCGATCTCGTCCCACTGCGCGACGGTCGCCGGGTCGGACAGGTAGTGCGCGGCCACCTTTCGGTGCTGCCGATGGCTGCAGGGGAAGAACCAGCGCGCCAGGTGCGTCCGGTGATCCTCGGCGGCCCGCATCGCGACCTCGCCGTCGGCGGGCTCGCCCGCGGCCAATGCGGCCGCGAAGGACACGATGTCGGAATCGGCCTCCGCCTTGATCGCCGCCCAGTCCTCCTTCGTATAGGCCGCCGTGTGGGCGTCGACCCCCCACTGCTCCTCGACCTCCGCGAGCGCGGAACCGAAGCGGTCGGTGTCGAATATCTCGAGCTGCTCGGCGGCGGTCAGCGCGATGCCCGAGCCGCTCGCCCGCAGTTCGTGTTCGACGGCGTCGAGCAGGCCGTCGATGCGGGCCCGGCGCTCGCGCAGCAGCCGGTGCTGCCTGCGCAGATGCGCGTCAGGGTGCACCGCGGGATCGGCCAGGATCTCCGCGATCTCCTCGAGGCCGAACTCGAGCTCCCGGTAGAACAGGATCTGACGCAGCCGCGCGACATCGGCGCCCGTGTACCGCCGGTGGTTGGCGGTGCTGCGCGCGTGCGGCGTCAGCAGCCCGATGGCGTCGTAGTGGTGCAGGGTCCGCACCGAGACGCCGGACAGCCGCGCGAGCTCCCCGACCGTGTACCCGTCGTCCATACTCCGATCATCGCCCACCGTCACCCGTCCGGCGACGGCGCGCGGCGTGCGCGCGGGCCCGGTCGAACAGGTCCTGCACCAGCGGGAGGCTCGCCCGCGTGGGACACGCGATCGACACCCAGGACTGCGCAGCGTACGTCGGGTGCGGCAGCAGCCGGTCGCCGACGGTGAAGTCGATCCAGTCCGCGTGCGCGGCGTGTGCGGCAGGCGGGTAGCCGAACAGCTCCTCGAACCCGGCCCGACCGACGCCGAAGTTCACGCGGAACGCACCGTCACGATCCAGCGCCGAGTAGGTGTCCCAACCGGGCACGTCCTGGGTCACGATCGTCGCGAACGGGAACTTCCGGTCCGGGTCGAGGTGGACGAACGAGTCACCCCGGGAGGCTTCGGGCGCCCCGCTCGCCTCGTCGGCGGTCACCACGACCACCCCCGGCAACCGCGTCGCCGCGTCGATCACGTCCTGCTCCGTCAACATCCCGTCGTTCTCGTCTGCAGTCATGCCGCCACGCTAGGACCTCACGTCGCGTCAGGTGCAAGGCCGCCGAACGGGGACGAGGCCGGCCCGCGGATCGCTCCGCGGGCCGGCCTCGTCAATCCGTCGTCCGTTCGCTAGTCGGCGACCGGCACCACCAGGTCGGGCTCCTCGATGACGACCATGGCGCCCGCCATGTCGCCGTCGTGGGTCAGCGACAGGTGGATGATCGCGCCGGGCAGGAACTCCGCGGCCTCGTCGTGCAGCTTGATGCTCGGCCTGCCCCACGCGTCGTTGACCACCTCGATCTGCGCGTAGGCGTTGTCACCCACTGACGGCGGCCGGGCGAACCGGGACGACGCCCATGCCTTGATCACCGCCTCCTTCGCCGCCCAGCGCACCGCGTAGTGGCGGGCCGGGTCGGGGCTCTTGGACTCCGCGTAGCGGCGCTCCCCCGGCCGGAAGCTGGACAGCATGGCCGTTCCCGGACGGTTCATCTGCTCCGCGAACTCGGTGACGGTGACCAGGTCGTATCCGATTCCCAGAATGGCCATCACTGGCACCCCGGCAATCCGGATCGGTAGACGTCGTCGGCGCCGAGCCGGGCCTGCTCGTGCAGCAGCATGTCCGCCTCGAGCTGACGAGCCGCCTTCGCGGGCACTGCATCCCCGCCGAAGCGACGGTCCGCGGGCCGCTCGTACAGGTCCGCTCCCCCGCACATCGCCGACGCGAGTCGACGCTGCCCGGCGATCGTGCGCTCCTGAGCCTTCGCCAGGTAGTCCGCACGCGCGGCCGCCGGGATCGACTCGACGAACGCCTGCGGGTGCACCACCGCGATCAGGCCGGACACGTGACCGAAGCCGAGGCTGGTCAGCAGGCCCGCCCGGAGCGGGAGCCGCTCGCCGAAGCGAAGCGGTTCACGCGGCCAGACCAGGTGCGAGAACTCGGTCATCTTCTCGTCCACGCAGTCCAGGCTGCGGTTCGGCGGGATGACGCCCTTGGCGAGCACCTGGCACAGGCCGATCAGCTGGAACGCCGCGGCGCCGCCCTTCGCGTGCCCGGTCAGGCTCTTCTGCGAGACCACGAACAGCGGGGCCCCCGCGCTGCGACCCAGCGCCGCCCCGAGCCGCTCGTGCAGCTCGGCCTCATTCGGATCGTTTGCGGCCGTGGAGGTGTCGTGCTTGGACACCACGGAGATGTCGTCGGCGGTGACACCGAGCGCGTTGAGCGAGAGCGCCAGCTGCGAGTCCTGGCCGCCGCGTCCGGCACCGAGCGCGCCGATTCCGGGGGCCGGGATCGAGGTGTGCACGCCGTCGGCGAACGAGCCCGCCCACGCCACCACACCGAGCACCGGCAGTCCCATCTCCAGCGCCAGGTCTCCCCTGGCCAGCAGGATGGTGCCGCCGCCCGCGGACTCGACGAAGCCGCCGCGACGACGATCGTTGGCGCGGGAGAACCGACGCTCGTCGATCCCCTTGGCCAGCATGTCCTCGGACTTCGCCGTCGCGGACATGTCGCCGAAGCCGACGATGCCCTCGATGCCGAGGTCGTCGAAGCCGCCTGCGACCACCAGCTGCGCCTTGCCGAGGCGGATCTTGTCGACGCCCTCCTCGACCGAGACCGCCGCCGTGGCGCACGCCGCGACCGGGTGCACCATCGCGCCGTAGCCGCCGACATAGGACTGGACCACGTGCGCCGCGATGACGTTCGGCAGGGCCTCCTGCAGGATGTCGTTCGCGCGGGACTCGCCCAGCAGGGTGTCGATGTAGAGCGAGCGCATGGACGTCATGCCGCCCATGCCGGTGCCCTGGGTGTTCGCCACCGCGGAGGGGTGCACCCAGCGCAGCAGCTCCGAGGGGGTGAAGCCGCCGGTGAGGAACGCGTCCACCGTGGTGACCAGGTTCCACAGGCCCACCCGGTCCACCGATCCGGCCATGTCCGCGGGGATGCCCCACTTGGTGACGTCGAAACCGGTGGGGATCTGGCCGCCGACGGTGCGGGTCAACTTCGCCTTGCGGGGCACCCGGATCTCGGTGCCGGCCCTGCGGGTGACCTGCCAGTCGCCGCTGTCCGGCACGGCCGCCGCGACCGTGTGCTCCGGATCGGAGTCGACGAAGGCCCTGGCCTCCGCCTCGCTGCCGACCACGAACGTGAGGTCCTTGTCGAGGAACACGGAGGTGAGCAGCGGGGCCGTGTTGTCGACCATGGCGCCCTCGTCCCCGTAGGTGCGGATGCCGCACCGCTCGACGACGGTGTCGTGGTAACGGTCCGCGATCTCCGCCTCGGGCACGAGTTCACCGGTCTCGGTGTCGTACCAGCCCGCGACCGGGTCGCTCTCCCAGGTGACCAGACCGGTGTTCCATGCCAGCTCGAGAACGCCTGCCGCCGAGAGCTGCTCGTCGACCTCCATCTCGAAGCGGGTGCGGGACGAGCCGTAGGGTCCGAGCTCACCGGCACCGACGATCACCACCAGGTCGGACGGGGCGACGTCCAACTCGGGCCACGACGGCGCGGCCGGGGCGTCCCCGATCCGCGGCGGCGCGGGCAGCGCGTCGACGGTGTCGGCCGTGTCCTCCTCGGGCTCGTCGGCCGCCGCCTTCTCGGCGTCGGCCGCCTCGCGGGCGAGGGCCACCAGGTCGAGGTCGACCTCCGCCAGGCCGCCGGTCAGGTCCAGCTGGACCGGCGCGGTGACGGCCGCGGTGACGGTCTCCTGCGTGCAGGCCGCCAGCAACTGCTCGGCCATCTCGTCGGTGGACCAGGTGCGCACGCCCTTGGCCTCGACGGCCTCGACCATCGGGTCGTTGCCGCCCATCAGCCCGGTGCCGCGCACCCAGCCGATCAGCGCGTGCACGAGGGTGACCCGCTCGGCCCAGGTCCGCTCCGCGTTCCACCGCATGACCACCGCGTCGAGCGCGGCCTTCGACTCGCCGTAGGCACCGTCGCCACCGAACAGGCCCCGGTTCGGGGAGCCCGGCAGCACCACGTGCAGGTGGGTGTCGACGTCGCGGTCGTAGCCGATCTTCGACAGCCCGCCGATCAGCCGCTCGACCGACCACAGCAGGACCCGCATCTCCATCTCGGCGCGGGCCCCCGCGTCGGAGAGCTCGCCGCCGACCCGGGGCGCGGCGAACGGGAAGAGCATCGTCGGGGTGACGGCCTCCTTGACCAGCTTCTTGGCTCCGCCTGCGGTCTCCGTCTGCTCCTCGCCGATCCAGGAGATCAGCGCGTCGACGTCCGCGTAGGACGCCATGTTGGCGGGCACCACCCAGAGGGCTGCGCCGGCACGGGCGTTGGCGCGGTACAGCTTCCGGTAGAAGCCGAGCCGCTCGGAGTCCAGGCGCGAGGTGGTCACGAAGACCGTCGCGCCGCCGCGCAGCAGGCCACCCGCGACCGAGGCAGCGATGGAGCCCTTGCTTGCTCCTGTCACGACGGCAACCTGATCGGACCAGACGCCGGGCTCGTCGTCGGTGACGGCGGCCGCCGCGGCGATGTCGGCGTAGACCTGGACGAGTTCCTCACGGCCCTCGGCCTCGGCCCGCTGACGCCACCAGTCCGCATGCGCGGCCACGGCACTGCCCGCGCCGGTGAAGTCCGCCTCGGTCACGGAGACCACGGTCGCGTGGTCGCCGATCCACAGCCGGGCCAGGTCCTCGCGGGCGGTCGCCCACCGGTCGTCGATCAGGACGGCCTTGCGTGCGTCGAAGGCCGGCGCGACCAGACGCGGCCAGTCCGAGCCCAGCTCGGTGGACACCAGGTCCACCAGCGCGGAGTCGGTGTCGGCGGGGCCGGAGGTGACCTCGTCGGACAGTCCGAGCTGCTCGAGCACCAGCCGGGCCGCGGAGGCCAGCACGCCGTTGCGGCCGGTGATGTGCTCGGTGAACTCGCCGAGCGCGGCGGCGTCCACGGTGCCGCCTGCCCCGCCACCGGTGGCGGGCAGCGACACGGCGACGCCCCGACGGGAGGCGACGGACTGGACGGCGGCGTCGATCACCGCGTCCACCGCGGCGCCGTCGGCGAGGGCGCCCTCGTGCAGGCCGCCGAGCGCCCCGCCTCGAACGCTCGACCCGTCACGGGTGCCGAGCGCCACCTCGGCGGTGACGTGGCTGGCCCAGCCGGATCCGAGCTCCCACACCTTCGCGACCCGCTCCGCGATGGCGGCGGGGCGACGGCCCGAGGGCCCGAACACCTTGCGCAGGTGGTCGTTCACCGAGTCGGTGAGCACCGGGCCGAACGGCTTGTAGGTGCGCGCCAGCTTGTTGACGGTGACCGCGAGCGAGCCCATGTCGGCATCCGCCGCGCCGTCGATGGCGCCGAGGGACAGCTCCGCGCCGAGGTCGACGAGCAGCTGGTTGCGGCGCGAGGACACACCGTCGCAGAGCGCCTCGATGGTGTCGACGGGGCCGATCTGGTCGGGACGCAGCTTGGTCCACAGCCCGATGAGCACGGCGGTGGCGTCCGAGGCCGAGAACGCGATGTCGTCGGGGCGCGGGCCGCCGGTGGCCGCCGCCGGGGCGGCGACGGGTGCGGGCGCGGCCGCGGCTGCGGGCGCTGCGGTCTCGGCCACGGGGGCCTCGGGCTCGTCGTCCTCGACGGGCGCCGGGTCGGTGTCGGTCGAGAAGACGATGCCCGCCTCGCGCTCGATGTTGAGCACCTCGACCGGGTTGCCGAAACGACCGGGCAGCTTGAGGGTCTGCGAGGCCAGGTTCGCCACGGTGGGCACCGCGCCGAGACCGATCTCGACGAAGCGCTCGACCCCGAGGCCGCCGTCGGCCTCGTCGCCGAAGAGCAGGTCCTGCGTCTCGATCCACCGGACCGGGCTGGCGAACTGCCAGGCCAGCAGCTCGGCGAGCACCACGCGGGTCAGTGCGGACGGGTCGGCGGCGTGCGCGTCGAAGTCGGCGAGCACCGCGGCCAGCTGCTCCGAGGGCACCAGGTCGGCGATCTCCTGCACGAACTCACGCTCGAGCGAGAAGGGCTTCGGCACCAGGTTCGGGATGTACCGCCCGATCAGGATCGCGGGATCGATCTCCTGCGGCAGCAGCGCGAGCAGCCGTTCGCGGAAGTCGTCCACGCCGCCGCGCAGCACGGTGGAGTGGAACGGCACGTCGATGCCGGGGATCTGGATGTAGGCCCGCTTGCCACCGAAAGCCTCACGGCGGGTGTCGATCTCGACCTCGAGCGCGTCCAGACCGGCAACGGTGCCCGCGATCGCGTACTGCGAGCCACGCAGGTTCAGGTTCACGATCTCGAGGAACTCACCGGTCTCCGAGGCGACGCCGGCCACGAACTCCGCGAGGTCCTCGTCGGCGACGCCGATCTGCGACGGCCGGATCGCGGCCAGGCGGTAGTTCGAGCGGCCCGCCTCGTCGCGGGGCACAAGGGCGTGCATCGCGGACCCGCGCTGGAACACGACCTCGAGCACTGCCTCGAGCGGCAGCACGCCTGCGACCGCCGCGAGCGCGTTGTACTCGCCGACGGAGTGGCCGGCCAGCAGCGAGTCCTCCACGAAGGCGCCGGACTCGCGCAGCTCCGCCACCTGGGCGACGCCCAGCACGGCCATCGCGACCTGGGTGAACTGGGTCAGGTGCAGCACGCCGTCGGGGTGCTTGTGGGTGACCCCGCGCGCCTTGAGGACGGTCGGGTTGTCGCGGACCACGGCCAGGATCGAGAAGCCGAGCGCCTCGCGGGTGTGCTTGTCGGCGCGGTCCCAGATCTCCCGCGCGGCCTTGGACCGGGCGCGGGCGTCGAGGCCCATGCCGGGGCGCTGGATGCCCTGGCCGGGGAAGGCGTACACGGTCTTCGGCGCGGCGGTGCGGCCGGAGGCGACCATCACCAGGTCGCCGTCCACCCGGCAGCCGACCTCGATGACCTCGGCGCCGCCGTCGTAGGCGATGCGGTCGACGCGGACGTCGATCTCGGCGCCGGGTCGGACCATGCCGAGGAAGCGGGCGGTCCACGCGGTCAGCCTGCGCGGCGGCACGACCGCCGACGGATCGATGGCGGTGACGACCTGCTGGGCGGCGGCGGAGAGCCACATGCCGTGCACGATCGGGCTGCCGAGCCCGGCGAGCAGCGCGGCCGCGTCGGAGGTGTGGATCGGGTTGTGATCGCCCGAGACGCCCGCGAAGGCGCCCATGTGCCGCGGCGCGACGATCGTGGCCTGGCGGCGACGACGGCGCGGGGTGTCGGTGACCGCATCGGTCAGCGAGCCGCCTGCCCTGGCCGGGTCGGCCAGCTCGCCGGCACCGGTGCGGCCGCGGATCGCGAAGCGCTCCACCAGCTTTGCGAAGGTCGGCGCGGCGGTGCCGTGCTCGCGCATGGCCCCCACCTCGACGTGCACCTCGACGACGCGACCCATGTCGGTGTCGACGACGGCGACGGACTCGGCCTTCACGGTGAGCACGCTGGTCTCGGTCGGGATCGCCCCGACGAGGTCAACGGCGTGGTCGAGGTGGACCAGGTCGAGCATGCCCTCGATGACGTGCGCGCCCTCTGCCGTGGTGGCGGCGCCGAGCACCGCGAACACGGCGGGCCAGCAGGCACCGACGACGACGTCCGGCACCGCGCTGGTGCCGATGGCGAGCGACTCGGGCAACCCGGCGCCGGTGACGCCCGCGTGGTCGGCGACCCGGTCGGGCACCCAGGCGAGGTTGACGCGCGCCGCACCGTTCTTGACGGCGGGCAGGTCCTGGCCTGCCGCGACCCCGAGCAGCGCCGACATGGCGGCCTCGGCGTCCGCCGCGGTCACCACCGGGGCGCCGCCGTCACGGGTCGAGGCGGGCACGGTGATCCGGATCCGCACGGCGCGGTCGGCGAGCAGCGGAACGGTCAGCTCGGCGTGCTCGGCGTCCACCGCGTTCAGGATGGCGCCGGTCCGGGCGTGGGTGGCGCTGTCGCCGTCGACCGTCCAGTCGGCGAGGTCGCCGAGACGGTGCACGGGGTTGCGGGTCAGGCGCGAGGCCCACAGAACGTCGGGCGCGGACAGCACGACACCGAGCAGACCGCGGGCCGTGGCCGCGTGCCTGCGGCTCGCGACGGCGGTCGGCGCGGCACCCGCGGCCAGCAGCTCATCGGTGGTGGCCCGCTCGAAGCGGTCGAGCAGGTCGCCGACGGGCTCGTCCACCTCGGTGATACCGGCGACGGCAACGGTGCCCGGGATGATGCACACCTGGTCGGCGGTGTAGCGCGGGTCGTGTGCCTGCCACAGGGAATCCGAACGCCACCAGCGGCGGACGTCCTTGTCGATGACCGGCACGAAGTTGACCGGCTTGCCCGGGGTCTTGCACAGGGCGGTGAAGAACGGCACGTCGGCCGGGTGCAGCACGACCGATCCCGCGTCCGGGTAGGCGGCCTTGAGGGCGCACAGCGCGGCCTCGGGGCGCTCGAGGACCAGCTCGTCGTTGAACAGGGTCCGGATCGGGCCGCGGTCGTTGCGGTGCAGCCGGGCCTCGGCGCGGCGCAGCATCTCGGCGAAGCGGTCGCGCCAGGTGCCGTCGAGCCAGACCGACTCGGTCGCGTCGGCGTACGCCTCCGCCCAGTCGGTGCCGCAGTCGAACGTCTTGGCCGAGTCGATCCCGACGGCCAGCTCCAGGTAGCGGCGCAGCCAGCGCTCGTAGGTCATGGTGGCGACGTCGCCGAAGTACGGCTTGGCCGTGATGTCGAGCGCGGCGATGATCTCGTCGCGGCGCTGGGCGACGGCGTCGGCGTCACCGGCGACCTCGTCGAGCAGGCGGCCGGTGCGCGAGGCGGCGTTGTCGATCTCGTGGATGTCGGCGCCGAGCTGGCTGCGGCCGGAGGCCATGCCGCCGGTCGCGGTGCCCGCCCCGACCCAGTCGGGGGTGCCGGGGGTGTCCACCAGCAGCTGCTTCACGTCGGGGGCGGTGGTGGCCTCGAGCGTCGCCATGGCGGCGGTGCCCACGAGGATGCCGTCGACCGGCATCGCCGGGTAGCCGGCCTCGGTGGACCAGCGTCCGGTCAGGTAGTCGGCGGCCCGCTCCGGGGTGCCGATGCCGCCGCCGACGCAGATCACCAGGTTCGGCCGGGCACGCAGCTCGGCGTAGGTGGTGACGAGCAGGTCGTCGAGGTCCTCCCAGGAGTGGTGTCCGCCTGCCTTGCCGCCCTCGATGTGCACGATCACCGGGAAGTCGGGGACCTCGTTGGCGATCCGGATGACCGAGCGGATCTGGGCGACCGTGCCGGGCTTGAACGCGACGTGGCCGATGCCGACCTCGGACAGCTCCTCGATCAGTGCGACGGCCTCGTCCAGCTCGGGGATGCCTGCCGTGACGATGACGCCGTCGATCGGGGCGCCCGCGGAGCGCGCCCGCTGCACCAGCCGCTTGCCGCCGAGCTGGAGCTTCCACAGGTACGGGTCCAGGAACAGCGAGTTGAACTGGACCGCGCGGCCCGGCTCGAGCAGGGTCTGCAGCTCGGCGACCCGGTCGGTGAAGATCTTCTCGGTGACCTGGCCGCCGCCGGCCAGCTCGGCCCAGTGGCCGGCGTTGGCCGCCGCGGCGACGATCTTCGCGTCGACGGTGGTCGGGGTCATGCCTGCGAGCAGGATCGGTGAGCGCCCGGTCAGCCGGGTGAACGCGGTCTCGACGCCGACCTTGCCGTCGGGCAGCGACACCAGGGTCGGCTTGAACTCGCTCCAGGCCTTCGCCACCTCGGGCGCCGCGCCCGGGGTGATGAGGTGGCGCTGGCCCACGCGCGTGGAAGCCGCGACGATGCCGACGCCGTGCCCGCGCAGCGAACCGGCCGTCATGCGGGTGAGCAGGTCGCCAGGGCCGAGGTCGAGGACCCAGGCCGCGCCCGCGTCCACCACCGAGTCCACGGCCGCGACCCAGTCGACGGGGTCGACGAGGCAGAGGCCGGCCAGCTTGCTGGCGAGCTCGGGGTCGAGTCCGCAACGGACGGCCCAGGCACCGACCGTGTCAACGGCATCCGCGAGCGCCGGGTGGTGGAAGCCGATCTCCACCGCGAGCGGCTCGAAGACCGGCGAGAACACGGCGCCGCCGCGCTTCTTGGCGTCGCGCTCGCGCGCCTCGTCCTCGGCGATCTGCTCGGCTCGCCGCTGGACGCGGGCCAGCTGCGCTGGGGTGCCGGAGACCACGACGCGGCGACGGCCGTTGCGGATGGCCATCACTGCGGCGCGCTCGGCGTCGACGCCCGCGGCGACCTCGTCCACGATGGCCTGGATGCGATCCGGGTCCACATCGGAGATGGCGAGCATGGGGGCGCGCTCGGCGCCGCCGATGACGCCGCGACGGCGGCCGACCAGGACCGCGGCCGCGCCGATCAGCTGCGCGATGGCCAGGAGGGAGCCGTCGGTGGCGCCGCCGTCGGCAACGGCCTGCACGCCGAGCATGCCCTGCGAGTGGCCGATCACGGCGACCGGCGCGTGCTGGGCGGGGTCGAGGCCCTGCAGGCGCAGCGACCGCAGAGCGGCGAGCTGCGCGAGGAAGACGCCGGGCAGAGACACCGAGGCGGAGGTGAGCGCCGCGGCGGAGGGACCGGCCGGGGTGACATCCTCATCCACGACGTCCTGCTCGAGGATCCAGCCGATGGGGTCGAAGCCAGCGGGCCGGACCACGAGCAGGTCCTGCGCGACGGGCGCGAGGAGGGCCGCCGCCTCGTTGACGAGGTCGGTCATGTCGGGTTCGAGGCCGTTGTCGCGGATCAACTCCTCGAGCGGGGCCAGCCATGCCGCGCCCTGGCCGCCGAACGCGAGCGCGTACGGCTCACCGGCCACGAGCCGATCGCGCAGCGCGGACTTCGGAGACCCGGCGCGCGCAGAAATCCGCGACCCTCCGGTGCCGCTTCCCTTACCCACCGGCGTGCTCTCGTCGATCGTCACGATTGACTGTCCTCTCCTGGTCGATGCCCACCGAGATCTCGGGCCACACGCGGCCATCGGCAGGCCACGGACGGATCTTCGGGGACGCGATCAGGCTCGCACAGAATGGTGAGGATTTCCTCACGTTTGCGACCTGGACAAGCGTTCTACCAGGTAGTAGGCGTGACGCAGGTCACAAATCGGCTTCACAAGTGACTCGCGGGTAAGGAGAGAACGCGCTGGCCGGACCGAAAACGACCCGACGCGAAACCTGAGGAACCCCTCATATTGATCGTTACCAACTCGTTATCAGCGGCTCCGCCGCCCGTGCGCGAGTTGCACCCCGGTGGGGGTGAAAAGCGCGCACGGTTCCGACTACCCCGACAGCCCGCCGAGTCGCCGCGCGAGAGCCTGCGGATCGTCGACTCCGACCAAGAGCGCGGCGAACGACTGACCCGCGAGTTCGACCCGCACCGCCGGCTGCCCCCTGCGCACATCGACGAACTCGCGGCGCCCCCGCGATCGCCAGGTGCCGAGTTTGCGCCATCCTGGCACCCCCAACCCCGGCGCACGCATCCCGCGCGGTGCCGACAGCCCGTCCGGACACACGTCGACGGCGAGGATCGAACTCAACGGGACCTCGACGTCGCCGTGGAGCGCACCGATTCTTCTCCAGCGTCGAAAGAGTCAGGTGAAGCGCGTTGTCGGTGACCTTGAGAGTTCGCATGCCGTCAGCTCTACCAAACGGGGCGTGGCCCCGACGCGCGACACCGCCGGAACCACACCACGTGACAGCAGCCCTCAGACCGGAATTGCGGCCTCCTGCTCGCTCGACTCCAGCTCCCCCGACGCCTCGACGAAGTCGCGGGACCGGATGAGCAGCAGCGTCGCGATCGCCGCCAGCGCCGCGGTAACCGAACCGATCAGCAGGATGCTGTCGAGCGCCTCCGCATATCCGGTACCCGCGGCCTGCGCCGCGAGCCCACGGAGTTCGGGCGGCAGCGAACCGATCGCCGACGCGGTACTGCCGCTGCTGACCGCGTCCGCGAACTCCCCTGCCCGGCCCGCGAGCGGACCCTCCGACAGGGCCGCTCGTACCGAGTCGTCCATCCGCGAGGCCAGCAGGCTGCCGAGGGCGGCGACGCCGGTCGCGATGCCGACCTGCCGGAAGGTCGAGTTGATGCCCGAGGCCATGCCCGCGCGGTCCTGCTCGACGACCCCGACCGCGGTCGAGGCGAGCGGCGGGTTGATGAGCCCGGCGCCCGCCCCGGCGACGAGGAAGCCCGGGACGAACTGGGTCCAACTGGCCGCCGGGTCGACATCGCGCATCAGCCAGAGCCCGGCCGCGACCAAGACGAACCCGGGGCCGATCAACCAGCGCACCGGGACCACGTCGCTGAGCCGGCCTGCCACTCCCGCGGTCACGAAGATCGCAAGGGTCAACGGCAGGAACCGCAGCCCGGTCTCGACGGCCGAGTAGCCCTGGATGCCCTGCAGGAAGATGACCAGGTAGGTCAGCAGCGAGAACAACGAGGCGGAGATGGCCCACGCGGCGATCAAGCCGCCGCCGAAGGTCGGCACCCGCAGCAGGCTGAGGTCCAACATCGGAGCGGCCGAGGTCTTTTCGACGACGACGAAGGCCACGAGGAGGACCACGGACGCCACCAGCGAACCGGCCACCGTGACCGACCCCCAGCCGTCGACGTGGCTGCGGATCAGCCCGAACACCAGCGCGCCCAGCGCGGCGCTGAACGTCACGCAGCCCGCCCAGTCCACCCGGTGCGCTGTCGGCGCCCGCGACTCGTCGACCCGCAGCAGCGTCACCGCCAGCGCGGCGATCCCGATCGGGAGGTTGACGAAGAAGATCCACCGCCACGACAGCCCGCTCGTGAGAGCTCCGCCGAGCACCGGGCCCACCGCCACCGCCACACCGGTGACGGCGCCGAACACGCCGAAGGCGACGCCCCGCTCGCGCGGCGCGAACGCGCCCGCCAGCAACGCGAGGGACGTCGCGAACATGATCGCGCCGCCCACGCCCTGAACCGCCCGCGAGACGGACAGCAGCACCAGCGAGTTGGCCACCCCGCACAGCAGCGAACCGACGGTGAACACGACGAGGCCGACGGCGAAGACCAGCCGCCTGCCGTACTTGTCCGCGATCGTTCCCGCGGTGAGCAGGAAGGCCGCGAGGGTGAGCGCGTACGCGTCGATCACCCACTGCAGATCGGTGAGCGAGGCGCCGAACTCGCGCTGAATGTCGGGCAGCGCGACGTTCACGATCGTCACGTCGAGCAAGAGCATGAACACCCCTGTGCATACGGCAATCAGGGTCCACCATTTCCGAGCCATGACCCACCCCTTTCCTGAGTGTGCACTCAAAAATAACATCATTTCTGAGTGTTGGCTCAATAATCTTTTCGCGCCCGGTAGGCTCGGCTCACCATGACCACCGCACCCGCCCCGCGCCGCGGCAGGCCACCCTCCGGCGGCCGCGAGGAGATCCTGTCCGCGACCCTTGCTGTACTGCGCGAACGCGGCGTCGCGAAGCTGACCACCCGCGAGGTCGCGAGACGGGCCGGGGTGTCCGAGGGCAGCATCTACTACCACTTCACGGACCGCTTCGGCCTGCTGCTGGCGGTGTTCGAGCGGGGCCTGCGCCCGCTGGCCGACCTCAATCAGCGGGGGTTCGCCGGGCCCGACCTGCGCGGCACCCTGGCCGGGTTCATGGCTGCGGTCGAGGCGTTCCTGGACCCGGCCGTGGATGTGCTCACCGCGGCGCAGTCGGACGCCGACCTGCGCGAGGCGCTCGGCACACACATGCGGGACAACGACCTCGGCCCGCATCGCGGGATCACGATGTTGGGCGCCTACCTCGAGCAGCAGCAGCGCCTCGGCGTCGTGCGCGCCGACGTCGATCCGGAGACGGTCGCCTACACGCTTGTCAGCGGCTGTTTCATGCGCGCCTCACAGGAGCGGATGGTCGGTCACACGCTCGGCGTCGCCTCACGCGAGCAGCAGCTGGACCTGCTCATGACGCTGCTCGCGCCGACCGAGGACGCCGTGAAGTAGTCTGTTTCGGCACGCGCGAGTGGCGGAATTGGCAGACGCGCCAGGTTTAGGTCCTGGTGTCTCAGGACGTGGGGGTTCAAGTCCCCCCTCGCGCACCACCAGCAGTTCCACGAACTGCACACGACGAGGTCACGAACTCGGAAGAGTCCGTGACCTCGTTTCCGTCTTGTGCCGCGAACTAGGGTCAGAACATGATTCGTGGAGCGCATGTTGTCCTCTACAGCACCGACGCCGAGGCAGACCGGGCGTTCTTCCGCGACGTGCTCGACTATCCGTCCGTCGATGCCGGGCAGGGCTGGTTGATCTTCGCCCTTCCGCCGGCCGAGCTGGCCATACATCCAGCCGACGCCGATGGCGTGCACGAGCTGTTTCTGATGTGTGACGACGTCGAGGCGTTCGTTGAGCAGATGGCTGAACATGGTGTTGCATGCTCGGACCTGCGGCGCGAACGGTGGGGATTGATCACCCACCTCACGCTGCCCGGTGGCGGAGCACTCGGTGTGTATGAACCCACACATCCCTCGCCGCTGAACCCGTAGAGACCACTGCTTGACCACCGCGATTTCGTGTCTATTGGCGGTAGTCGCGGAACGCGGCGCGCAAGTCGTCGATGATCAGGTCGGGTTCTTCCATAGCCGCGAAGTGGCCGCCCCGGTCGAATTCGGTCCAGCGCACGATGTTGTGGTTCTGCTCTGCGATGCGGCGGACGGGGATTCCCAGGTCTTGCGGCAAAACGGCGACCGCGACCGGCACATCGGTCTCGGGTTCGGGTCCACCCCAGGTCGCGGCGCCTTCGTAGTAGTAGCGCGCCGACGAGCCCGCCGTGCCGTTGAGCCAATAGATCATGACGTTGGTCAGCATCGTGTCGCGGTCGACGGCGTCCTCTGGCACGTCTGTCGAGTCGGTCCAGTCCTTGAAGCGTTCGACGATCCATGCCAGTTGACCCACCGGCGAGTCGGCGAGCGCATAGGACAGGGTCTGCGGGCGGGTGGCCTGCAGCATCGCGTAGGCGCCGAGCTCGTACTGGGCGCGTTGCGCCAGCTGCAGGGCGCGCTTCTCGGCGGGATTGTCGAGGTCGGCCGTCTCGGGGGTGACGGTGGCCGAGGCGATCATCGTCACGTGCAGTGCCACGACGTGCTCGGGATCGATCACCGCCAGCTCTCGGGAGATGGCCGCGCCGGTGTCTTCGCCATGCGCGGCGTAGCGGTCGTAGCCGAGCCTGTGCATCAGCTGCACCCAGGCGTGCGCGGCCCGGGTGGTCGACCAGCCGACAGCAGGCCCGGACAACCCGAATCCAGGGATCGTCGGCACGACGACATGGAACGCGTCCTCGGCCCGCCCGCCGTGCGCGACCGGGTCGGTCAGCGGACCGATCACGTCGAGGAACTCGACGATCGATCCGGGCCAACCGTGGGTGAGGATCAGAGGCATGGCACCGGGTTCGGCCGACCGGACATGGATGAAATGCACGTCGTGGCCGTCGATCTCGGTGCGGAACTGCGGGAACGCGTTGAGCCGCGTCTCCTGCTCTCGCCAGTCGTAGGTGGTGCGCCAGTACCGCGCCAGCTCCTGGGTGTAGTCGAGCGGAATGCCCTGCGCCCAGCCGACTCCGGTGACGCCATCCGGCCAGCGGGTCTCGTCCAGTCGCCGATGCAAGTCGTCGAGCTGGGCTTGGGGGACATCGATACGGAAGGGAGTGATCTCTGCGCTCATGAGAATCACCGTACGGAGCGGCTAGGACAACTTTCGCCCTAGGTTTGCTGGAGAATGCGCGGTGTGTTGGAAACCTCGGCTCGACTCCTCGAACTCCTGTCGCTCCTGCAGACGCCCCGCGTGTGGACCGGCGCCGACCTGGCCGAGCGCCTGGGGGTCGATGCGCGGACCATCCGCCGCGACATCGACAAGCTGCGCAACCTCGGCTACCCCGTGCATGCGGTCGCCGGAGCGGCCGGCTACCGACTGGGCGCGGGAACCAAGTTGCCCCCGCTGCTGCTGAACGACGACGAGGCGGTCGCCGTCGTCCTCGGGCTGCGCACCGCCGCGGGCGGAACCATCACCGGCATCGAGGAGAGTTCGCTGCGGGCGCTGACGAAGTTGGAGCAGATCCTCCCGCCGCGACTGCGCCACCGCGTCTCGGCGCTACAGGCCGCGACCGTCAGCATGCCGGCCGGAACCCCGGCTGTGGACCCGGACGTGCTCACCACGATCGCCGCCGTGATCCGCGACCACGAACATCTCCGCTTCGACTACCGCACGCACGACGGCACCGAGATCCGGCGGGCGGCCGAACCGCATCGGCTCGTGCACACCGGGCGGCACTGGTACCTGGTCGGCTGGGATGTCGAGAAGAACGATTGGCGCACGTACCGTGTCGACCGCCTGCGTCCGCGCATCCCCAACGGACCGCGATTCACCCCGCGCGAGGCCCCCGAGGTGGACCTGACCGGCTGGGTGTCGCGCGGGGTCAGCACCGCCCCCTATCGCTATCAGGCGCGCATCACCCTCGAGGTATCGGCGGCCGTGGCTGTGGATCGCATCCCGCCGACCGTCGGCGTCATCGAGGCGATCGACGAGGGGCACTGCCTGCTGCACACCGGCTCGAACTCACTCGACGAAATAGCCGTCTACACCGGACTTTTCGGGTTCGGCTTCCGAGTGCACGAACCACCCGAACTCATCGACCACCTGCGCGCACTGGCGCACCGCGTCACCGCGGCCATCGCGCCCCCGGACGATGCGCCCGGTTCGGCTGAACACACATCATGATCCGACCCCACCGCCATAGGGGGCGGCACGCCGTTCCTGCCGCCGGTCACCGAAGACGTCCCGCGCGACCTGATCGAGACCATGACGTTCGGCTCGCGCGTGATCTACGAGCACTACCGGCGCGTTCGCGCTGACTCGGACTGACACCTCCGGCGCGCGCCTATTGACCGAAGGTGAAGCGCAAGTTGGCGTTGATGAGTACGTTCAGCCGCTTGCGCATACGAATGATCGTCGCGGCGTCGGGGACCGGATCGTCGAGGATCAACGTCCAGGTCAACGTTGCACTGCCGCGTGACGGCCCCTCGATGTCGAATCGGATGTTGGCGTCTGGGCGAAGTGGCCACAGCGAGGTCCACACGACGAGGTTCGGCTCGACGGATTCGGCGATCGTGGGGCGTTGTTCGTCCTCCTGGAGAAGTAGCCACGGGCGTGTCGGGTCGCGATCGGGATCGGTCAGCGCTTCGTAGAGGACATGGGGCGGTGGCGGCTGGGTGCGGCGCTTGCGAGCTACTTCAGGCACCCGGGCCATCCTTCCTTCGTACTGACGGAAATCACCGGACCTGTTGCCGGCGCACCATCTCGTTGATCCAGGTGGGCGCGAACGGAGACGTGCAGTTCGGCGGCGTCGGGTAGTCCTTGAGCACCTCCAGGCGCTCCCCGATATCGATTGCCCGGGAACGGAGCTCGGGGTGCTCGATCCCGATCTGAGCCAGGCAGTGGTTCATCGCCCACTGCAGACGGTCCGGGGCGTCTGCCATCTCCGCCTCGATGACGTCGAGCAGGCCCGCGAGGTCGAGGCCCTCGGGCTTCTTCGCCACGCGTTCGGTGGTCAGGGCCCAGCCGGCACTCGCGACAACGGGATCCGGATCGGCGAACCAGGCGAGGCGCAGCTCCTCGGAGTGCGGGTTCTTCTTCACCACATAGTTCACGAGCCAGTCGTGCACCTTGGGGGTGCGCGCGTCGCGCATCATGGCATCCAACTCGTCGCGGTCGAACGCCTTGGGGCGGCAGATCAGGAGCGCCAGCAGTCTCGCCGCGGTGTCCCCCGTCGCCCAGAGCTGGCCCGAGAGTTCCTGCTGCGTCTTCAGCCGCTTCGCGATCGCGCGCAGTTTGCCGAGGTTCACACCGTGATCGTCACCGTGCTTCTCGTTGACCGCGCGCGCCTTCGGGTCCTCGAGCGCGGCGAGTTCGGCCATCACCTCTGCCAGGGTCACGTCGACTTCTCCGTGATGATCTGGATGAGGTTGCCGCACGTGTCGTCGAAGACGGCCACGACCGCGGTCCCGATGTCGGTCGGCGGTTGCGTGAACACCACGCCCCTTCCGGTCAGCCGGGCATGTTCGGCCTCGACGTCGTCGACGGCGAACTGCGCGAGCGGAATACCGTCCTCGGCGAGTGCATCCCGGTACGGCTTCACCGCCGGGTGCCGCGCCGGCTCCAGCAGCAGTTGCGGGCCGTCGGGCGATTCGGGCGACACGACCGTGAGCCACGAGTCGTCGCCGAGGGGAATGTCGTGGTGCTTCGCGAAGCCGAGCACATCGGTGTAGAAGGCGAGTGCCGCTCGCTGGTCGTCGACGAACAAACTCGTCAGGTTGATTCTCATTGATCGTCACTCTCTCGGACAGGCCATCGTCTGCTGATCTCGGCGAGTGGCTCGGAATCGAAGTAATGAAATTTGGATCGTCCACGCCGCTCCGTCACGACCAGCCCCGCCGACTCGAGCACGCCGAGGTGCTGGGAGATCGCCTGACGTGTGAGGCCGAGACCATGCCGCACCAAGAGCAGGGAACAGATCTCGAACAGCGTCTGGCCGTCGCTCGTCGCCAGTTCGTCGAGGATGACACGCCTCGTCTCGTCGTCGAGAGCGCGATAGACGTTGACCACGACCCCACCATAGGCAAGTTGCCGCTTGCATATCAATCGTTCGGCGCTCGACCCAATAAGTAACAGTTCCATAACGTTACCTACCGCACACTCGGCTCATTCGCCATACTCCGTTGCGGTGTCGAGCGCGACACCGCCGAATCAAAGCGGGAGATGCCGAATGACAGCCGTTGGTGCCGAAGGGCTCGAAGACAGTCAATCGGATCTGGATGGGTCACCGCGGGCGTTTCCCGCCAGGCTGGCGATGGCGAACCTGGGACTCTTCCTCTCCGTGCTCACGCCGGTGGTCGTCACGCTCCAGCTTCGCGTCGAGCACCTCGATCCGGCACAGAAGGAGAACACCCTCGGCCTGGTACTCGGGGTCGGCGCCTTTCTCGCCCTGATCGGGAACCCGCTCGCCGGTCGCCTCTCCGATCGGACGTCCTCACGTTTCGGTCGGCGCAGGCCGTGGCTGATCGGCGGCGCCGTGGTGGGCACGGCGGGCCTGACGATCGTGGCGTTCGCACCGTCGATCCCGGTGCTGCTGGTCGGATGGTGCCTGGCGC
Organism: Rhodococcus sp. PvR099; assembly: GCF_017833315.1. Lineage (NCBI taxonomy): Bacteria > Bacillati > Actinomycetota > Actinomycetes > Mycobacteriales > Nocardiaceae > Rhodococcus > Rhodococcus sp. PvR099. The sequence goes on from NZ_JAFIBV010000001.1 coordinate 1,928,167, forward strand.
AGCTGGCCTTCAACGGGGTGATGGCCGCACTGACGGCGACCATCCCCGATCACGTTCCCCCCGCCCAACGAGGATTGGCCTCGGGCGCAATGGGATTCAGTCAGATGCTGGCGCTCATCGTCGGCGTCGCGCTGGTCACCGTGGTGCCGGGCACCGCGAAGATCCTGGTGCCCGCCGTGGTCGGCCTGATCCTGATCACCGCCTTCGCGGTCACCCTCCCCGATCCGCAGGTGCCCGCCCCCCGCGATCGGTTCTCCCTGCGGATGTTCGCGGGCAGCTTCTGGGTCAATCCGCGGCTCCACCCGGACTTCGGATACGCCTGGCTCACCAGGTTCCTGGTCATGCTCGGCGTCTCGATGCCGATGACGTTCCTGTTGTTCTTCCTGCAGGATCGGCTCGACCTCTCCACCGATGAGGCCGCCACCGCACTCGCGACCCTGGTCGGCGTCAGCTACACCTGCACGGCGATCGCCGCTGCCGTCGGCGGCTACATCTCGGACCGGGCGGCACGCCGCAAGGCCTTCGTGATCGGGTCGGCGCTCATGCTGTCGGCGGGACTGGCGGTCCTGGCCATCGCGGACAGCTTCGCGATGGTGATGGTCGCCGAGCTCCTGCTGGGGATCGGCACCGGGTTGTTCTTCGCGGTGGACATGGCGCTGGTCACCGAGGTGCTGCCCGATCCGAAGACCGCGGCGAAGGACCTCGGTGTCATCAACATCGCGAACACGCTGCCGCAGTCGCTGGCGCCCGCCATCGCGCCGCTGATCCTGGCCGTGGGGCCCGACAAGAACTATCCGCTGCTCTTCACCTTCGCCGCGATCAGCGCGCTGATCGGGGCCCTGCTGGTCACCCGGATCAAGGCAGTGTCCTGACCACGGTCATCGCGGGGCCCGTGGGAGGGTGATCCACGCCTCCCCGGCTCCGTACCTGCGGCTCCGACGGCTCGGGTACCGTCGTTGTGTGGCCAGTTCACCCTCCCGTCGCAGACCAGCGCTGATTCTCTTCGTCGTCATCGCTGCGGCCGGGTGTCTCGCGCTCGGCTGGTGGCAGTGGACTCGCTTCGAGGCCGTCGGCGGCACCGGGCAGAACCTGGGCTACGCCTTCCAGTGGCCGCTGTTCGCGGCGTTCGTGGTGTACGCGTACCGGCGGTTCGTGCAGCTCGAGGACCGTGACCCGTCCGAGGACGCGGCCTCCTCCTCGGAGGTCCGCGAGATCCCCGCCGACGTGTTGCCCACGCGCACCCGGTCGGGCAACCAGAAGCTGGACGCGGACAACCCGGACGACGAAGCCCACCAGGCGTACAACAACTACCTCGCGCAGCTCAGAGCCGGCGAGGCCGATAGGAGCAGCACGTGAGCACGGCCCCCGACGAGACCGTCACCGCGACCGAAGTTCGCGACACCAAGAAGATCGCCTCGGCGCTGCTGCGCTACCGCGTCCTCGCCTACGCCACCGGCATCTGGCTGCTCGTGCTCACCGCGGAGATGGTCGCGAAGTACGTGTTCAAGGTGGACAACCTGCCGAGCTGGATCGCGATCGTGCACGGCTGGGTCTACTTCGTCTACCTGATCCTCACGATGGACCTCGCGGTGAAGGTGCGCTGGCCCGTCGGCCGCACCATCGGCACCCTGCTCGCGGGCACCGTCCCGTTCCTGTCGTTCTTCGTCGAGCACTGGCGCACCCAGCAGGTCAAGCGCGACTTCGGCGTCTGATCGCCCGGCGGCGATGCCCTAGGACCCGCCGCCGCCCAGGATCACGGGCTGACCCGTCAGGTACGCGATCAGGTACGTGATCCAGCCCTGCGGCGTCACGGGAATCATCATCGGCGACATCTGCACGTCCTCACAGCGATGGTCGGGGCGCAGGCCGCCCCGCTGGCCCGTCGAGTGTGCACCTTCCGACGCATCGCCCGAAAGGGGACGCGCGGAACTGCACACTCGACGGGCGGGCGGAACCTAGCTGCCGGCCAGCGCGGCGATCGCGGGCACCAGCTGCGCCAGCGCCCGGCCGCGGTGCGAGGCCGCGTCCTTCTCCTCGGGGGTCAGCTGCGCCGCCGAGCGCGACTCCCCCTCCGGCACGAACACCGGGTCGTAACCGAATCCGCCGTCGCCGCGGGGCTCCCTGGCGATGGCCCCGGGCCACGTTCCGCGCACCACCGACTCCTCGCCGCCGGGCACCACGAGCGCACATGCGGAGACGAAGGCCGCTCCCCTGCGCTCGTCCGGCACGTCGGACAGCTGCGCGAGCACCAGCGCGGTGTTCGCCGCGTCGTCACCGTGTCCGCCCGACCACCGCGCAGACAGCACCCCCGGCATCGCGTTCAGCGCGTCCACCTCGAGCCCCGAATCGTCCGCGACGCACGGCAGCCCGGTGGCCGCGGCGCCGTCGCGGGCCTTGGCCAGCGCGTTGCCCTCGAAGCTCGCCTCGGTCTCGGGCGCCTCCGGGAACGGCGGCACCTCGTCGAGGCCGACGAGCTCGATGCCGCTGACCCCGGCCGCCTCGAGCACGCGCCGAAGCTCCTTGAGCTTCTTCGCGTTTCGGCTCGCGACGAGAAGTCGGACGGCCTCAGGCACCGAACTTCTTCTTCGCCGCCTCGGGCTCCTTCGGCTCGGGCAGCTCACCCGGGTACGGCAGCGCGAGCGCCTGCTTCTGCACCTCGAACAGCTGCTCGCAGCCGGCCAGTGCCGAGTCGAGGAGCTTGTCCAGCGTGGTGCGCGGGAAGGTCGCGCCCTCTCCGGTGCCCTGCACCTCGACGAGGGTGCCGGTGTCCGTCGCGACGACGTTCATGTCGACCTCGGCGCGCGAATCCTCCTCGTAGGGCAGGTCAAGCCGCACCCGGCCGTCGACGACGCCGACGCTGACCGCGGCGATCGCGCAGGACAGCGGCTGCGGGTCGGCCAGCCGGCCGGCCGCGCGCAGGTAGGTGACGGCGTCGGCCAGCGCGACGTAGGCGCCGGTGATCGCCGCGGTCCGGGTGCCACCGTCGGCCTGCAGCACGTCGCAGTCGATGGCGATGGTGTTCTCGCCGATCGCGGCGAGGTCGATGCAGGCGCGCAGCGAGCGGCCGACCAGCCTGCTGATCTCCTGGGTGCGTCCGCCGACCTTGCCCTTGACCGACTCGCGGCCGCTGCGGGTGTGGGTCGCGGCGGGCAGCATCGCGTACTCGGCGGTCAGCCAGCCGAGGCCGGAACCCTTGCGCCAGCGCGGCACGCCCTCCTCGACGCTCGCGGTGCACATCACGCGGGTGCCACCGAATTCGACGAGAACCGATCCGGCCGGATGGCTCGTGAAGCCCCGGGTGATCCGTACCTCGCGGAGTTCGTCGTCCGCCCTGCCATCCAGTCGTCTGCTCACGGGCGCAAGCCTAGACGTCCCGCGACTCAGATCTCGAAGACGTCCCCGGGCGAGACGGCGTGGACGGGTCCGGAGAACTCGGCCTTGGCCTCGGCGATGACGTCCTCGCGGGAGGTCCACGGCGGGATGTGCGTGAGCAGCAGTTCGCCGACCCCCGCCCTTGCCGCGACCTGTCCGGCCTCGGTGCCGGAGAGGTGGATCCCCTTCGGGCGGTCGGGGTGATGGGTCCAGGAGGCCTCGGCCAGCAGCACATTCGCGCCGCGGGACAGCTCGACCACCTCGTCGCACATCCCGGTATCGCCGGTGTAGACGAGGGTCCGGCCCGCGGGATCGCTGATCCGCAACCCGTACGCCTCCGGCGGATGGAACACCCGGCGCGAGGTGACGGTGAGCGCGCCGTGGCTCATGGATCCGCCGTCGGTGAAGGCGCGCAGGTCGATCGTGTCGGAGATGTCGTCGTACTCGCCGCCGCACTCCGAGGAGGCGGCACCGATCCGGCAGGCGGTGTCCGTCGGCCCGCAGACGACGGCCCGGCCGGGCGGCGGGTTGGGGTGGTACCGGCGCCACACCAGCAGCCCCGGCAGGTCGAGGCAGTGATCCGCGTGCAGGTGGGTCAGGAAGATCGACACCTGACCGGGGTCGGCGTAACGCTGCAGCGCTCCGAGCACGCCGGGGCCGAAGTCAAGGACCGCGGGCGGGGTGTCCGGAGCGGTCAAGAGGTAGCCCGAGGCGGGCGAGTCGGGACCCCCGACGCTGCCCGAACAACCCAGGACGGTGATGCGCATGTTTCCCATGCTGCCACGACCACCTGATCCGGAAAAAGCTTCGAGTGGAATCGAGACCAAATGCCGCCCCGTGATCCGCTGCGCCGGGCGTCACACCTGCGCGTTCGCTACCGGTTCAACGCCTTCGCCTCGCGCGCCTTGCGGACATCGGAGGCCAGCACCCAGGCGGCGACGACACCGCCGATCGCGCCGAACAGGTGCCCTTCCCAAGAGATCCCGGGCTGGCCGGGCAGCACGCCCCACAGCGCCCCGCCGTAGATCACCAGCACGACAAGCCCTAGGGCCATCTGCCCGAAATGCCGGGCGAAGATGCCGCGGGTGATCAGGTAGGTCAGCCAGCCGAACACGAGCACCGAGGCGCCGAGATGGTTGTTCACCGAGCCGAACAGCCACACCCCGACACCGCCGATCACCCAGATGATGCCGGTGGCCGCGAGCCCGCGCCCGATGCCCGAGAGCATGACCAGGAATCCGAGCACCAGCAGCGGGATGGTGTTCGCGACCAGGTGCGCCCACCCGCCGTGCAGCACCGGCGCGAAGACGATCCCCCACAGGCCGTCGACGGTCCTCGGCTGGATGCCGCCGTTGTCGAGGCTGCCCTTGACGAGCATGTCGATGAACTCGAGGACGTACAGCCCGACCACGAAGCCGCCGATGACCGCGGCCGCCTGCTGCCACATCGGGCGCTCGGCCGCAGGCCTGGTCGCGGGCGGGTTCGACGGCACCGACAGAGCGGGGTTGGTGTACTTGAACGGGTCACCCGGGGTGCTCATCCGAACCTCTTTCCGTCACGCCCACAGCTGCCCCTCCAGGGCCGCCTCCGCATCCTCGAGGGTACCGGCGTACGCACCGGTCGACAGATACTTCCAGCCGCCGTCGGCCACGATGAAGGCGATGTCGGCGCGGGCGCCTGCCTTGACCGCCTTGGCCGCGACCCCGAGCGCCGCGTGCAGGACGGCCCCGGTCGAGACGCCCGCGAAGATGCCCTCCCGCTCGATCAGTTCCCGCGTCCGCCGCACCGCGTCGAACGGGCCGACCGAGAACCTCGAGGTGAGCACCGACTCGTCGTACAGCTCGGGGATGAAGCCCTCGTCGATGTTGCGCAGGCCGTAGACCAGTTCGCCGTAGCGCGGCTCGGCGGCCACGATCTCGATTCCCGGCACGTGTTCGCGCAGAAAGCGTCCCGTGCCCATCAGGGTGCCGGTGGTGCCGAGTCCGGCCACGAAATGAGTGATCTCCGGCAGGTCGCGCAGCAACTCCGGTCCGGTGCCCTCGTAGTGCGCGGCCGGATTCGCCGGGTTTCCGTACTGGTAGAGCATCACCCACTCGGGGTGCTCCGCGGCGATCGCCTTCGCCCGCGCCACCGCCTCGTTGGAGCCGCCGCGCGCGGGCGAGTCGATGATCTCGGCGCCGAACATGGTCAGCAGCTGCCTGCGCTCGATCGAGGTGTTCTCCGGCATCACGCAGATCAGCCGGTAGCCCTTGAGCTTGGCGGCCATCGCCAGCGAGATCCCGGTGTTGCCGCTGGTCGGCTCCAGGATGGTGGCGCCGGGCGTGAGCAGTCCGTCCCGCTCGGCCTGCTCGATCATCCGCAGCGCGGGCCGATCCTTCACCGAGCCGGTGGGATTGCGATCCTCCAGCTTGGCCCACAGCCGCACCGGCGCCTCCCCCGTCCAGCGCGGGGAAAGGTGCGGCAGCCCGACCAGCGGTGTGTCGCCCAGGGTCTCGATCAGCGAGTCGTACCGGGCCACCGCGGATCAGCCTCCGGCGACGGCGGGCAGGATGGTGACCGAGTCCCCGTCGGCCACCGCGGTGTCGAGTCCGCCGGAGAAGCGCACGTCCTCGTCGTTGACGTACACGTTGACGAACCGGTGCAGCTTGCCCTCGTTGATCAGCCGGTCCTTGAGCCCGGCGTGGTTGGCCTCGAGGTCGTCGATCACCGCGGCCAAGGTGGAACCCGTTGCCTGCACCCGCTTCTCACCGTCGGTGTGGTTGCGGAGGATGGTGGGGATGGAAACGATGACGGCCATCAGGGCTCCTAGTGGGGGTTCTGTGCGTACGGGTAGCTCGGCACCACGTCGACCGGTTCCTCGGTGACCACGCCGTCGACGATCCGGAAGCTGCGCAGCTCGTGCGTGTCCGGATCGCGGGTGGAGATCAGCACATAGTGCGCGTCGGGTTCGGAGGCGAAGGAGACGTCGGTGCGACTGGGATATGCCTCGGTGGCGGTGTGCGAGTGATAGATGACCACCGGCGCCTCGTCGGCCGCCTCCATCGCACGCCACAGCCGCAGCTGCTCGCCGGAGTCGAAGCGGTAGAAGGTCGGCGAGCGCTCGGCGTTGATCATCGGGACGTGCCGCAGCGGCCGATCGCCGCCCTCGGGGCCGGCGATGATGCCGCAGGCCTCATCTGGATGATCGGCACGAGCGTGCGCGACCATCGCCTCGACGAGGTCGGATCTGATCACCAACACCTGCGCCTCCGATGTGTTCGCCCAGCTTAGACGTCGAATGCTGACGGAAACAGCTCCCGATAGCTCGGTATTCCCGCGACCGCCGTTGCCGCGAGGACGGCACCGACGATCGCCCGCGTCACCGCGTCGGCCGCGGCCGCGCACACCGCGTCGAGCAGCGCCAGCTCCGCGGGAAAGGCGGCGGGCATCGGGACTGGGGCGGGCGCGGTCGCCCTGGTGCCGGTCGCAAGGGCGAACAGCGTGTCCCCGTCGAGCGGTGAGTGCGCGGGCCGGATCGCCCGGGCCAGGCCGTCGTGGCCCGCGACGGCGACCCGCCTGCAGCCGGCCTTGCTCAGCGCGGCATCGGTCGCCACCACCCCGATGGTGGTGTTCAGGACGGTGCCCTTCTGCCCGAGCTCGATCGCCGCGGCCAACTCGGCGGCATCCGGGACCCGCAGGCCCCAGCTCGCGGCCTCGGCCACCCCGACCCCCCACGGCAGACCGGTGCCCGGATCGAACACGGAGCCAACGGGATTGGCGACGATCAGCGCCGCGACCGTGACGCCTTCGGCCGCCCCTGCGCCGAGCACGAGGCTGGCAGTGCCGACACCGCCCTTGAGCACCCCGGCGCGCGCACCGACCCCGGCACCAACGGATCCGACCGCGAACTCCGCAGCCGCCGCCTCCGCCGCGAGAAATCCGTGATCCGCGGTCGGCCGCACCGACCAGTCCCCCACCGGCAGGTCGAAGATCACCGCTCCCGGCACGATCGGGACGACATGGCCGTCGGCGTCCATCGGGATCCCGCGACCGTGCTCCTCGAGCCAGCGCATCACCCCGTCCGCGGCTGCCAGCCCGTAGGCGCTGCCCCCGGTCAGCAGCACCGCGTCCACCTGCTGGACGGTGTGGCTCGGATCGAGCAGGTCGGTCTCGCGGGTGCCGGGCCCGCCGCCGCGCACATCGACGGACGCGGTGGCGCCGCCTGGCGCCAGCACCACGGTGCAGCCCGTCGCCCGGCCCGAGCCGAGTCCGGCGTCCCGGTCCAGCTCGTGGTGGTGCCCGACCAGCAGGCCCTCGACATCGGCCAGCGAGTTCCGCGGCCCGCTGCGCACCCCCGCGCCCGTCACGGGACCAGGACCTGCACCAGGGAGTCCTGCATCCAGGTGAGCCAGTGATAGACGTCCAGGTGCGGCGCCCGCGGGTCGTCGGGCTCGAGCTCGTCCGGGGTGTCGGCGTCGATGCCGATGGTGGTCCCCAGGGCCAGGCGCACGTCGTTGAGTCCTGCGAGCCACGCGTCGGCCTGTTCGGGGGTCAGCGAGACCTTGCCACCCTCCGGCGGCACCGTCTGCAGGATCACCGATCCCGCCGCCAGCTTGGCGTCGATGATCTCCGGCTCGTGCAGACTGCGCAGTGCCGCATTCATATTCGCGCCCTGTGCCGGTGTGCCCTCGCGGTCGGCCTCGGCCCGGTAGAAGTTCGGCAGCAGTCGGGCCAGAGTGGCATCCGTTGGGGCGTCACTGTTCCCGGTACGCAGACCGGTCAGCTCGGCGAGGTCGTCCTGCGGCACCGCGGCCGCCCGGTCCTCGAGCAGCGCCAGGACAGACGAGACCAGCGACCTGAGGACCGAGGCCTCTCGTGCGTCCATCTCGGAGCGAATCTTCACGCCGCCCAGCGAATTCTTTCGGCTCCATGTGCGCACGTTGCGTACCTGCGGGTCCTTTCAGGATCGGTGGTCGGGGATCTCCGCTAGCTGTCGCGCTGCATCGTCGCCCACAGGCCTGCCTGGTGGAGACGGTTCACATCGTGCTCCATCTTGTCGCGGGATCCGGACGACACGACGGCTTTGCCCTCCTTGTGGACCTGCATCATCAGGTCGGTGGCCCTCGCCTTGCTGTAGCCGAACAGCTTCTGGAAGATGAAGGTCACGTAGTGCATGAGGTTCACGGGGTCGTCCCAGACGACGGTCACCCAGGGCTTGTCCTCCGCTTCCAGGATCTCCTCGACCTCGGATTCGGCTGGCGTGACCTGCGGCGACGCTGCGGGCATCCTCGCCATGGGAATAGTTGTCGGGCACTGGGCCATGACTCCAGAGTACGACGTGCTCAGGAAAGAGAAAACCTCCGAACGCAGGACGGGCACGTCCGCGCATCACGGGTCCGCGACTCGTAAGGTGGGCGCGTGACGAACAACGCCTCGGACTGGTCCCAGCCGAAGACGAGCACCGCGCTGCTCACCGACCAGTACGAGCTGACGATGCTCTCGGCCGCGCTCGGCGACGGTTCGGCGCACCGCCGCTGCAGCTTCGAGGTCTTCGCGCGCAGGCTGCCCGCCGGGCGCCGGTACGGCGTCGTCGCCGGCATCGGCCGGTTGCTCGACGCGCTGCCCCGCTTCCGGTTCGGTGAGCCGGAGCTGGCCGTCGTGTCCGAGTTCCTGAACGAGCAGACGGTGGACTGGCTGCGGAACTACCGCTTCTCCGGCGACATCGACGGCTACCGGGAGGGCGAGCTGTACTTCCCTGGCTCGCCGATCCTCTCGGTGCGCGGCACCTTCGCCGAATGCGTGCTCCTCGAGACGTTGACGCTCTCGATCCTCAACCACGACAGCGCGATCGCCTCCGCCGCCGCACGCATGGTCAGCGCCGCTGCCGGCAGGCGGATGATCGAGATGGGCTCGCGGCGCGCCCACGAGGAATCGGCCGTGGCCTGCTCCCGCGCGGCGTACCTGGCCGGGTTCACCGCGACCTCGAACCTGGAGGCAGTCCGCCGCTACGGCGTGCCTGGCGCGGGGACCAGCGCGCACGCGTTCACGCTGCTGCACAACACTGTCGCCGGCCCGGACGAGGCGGCCGCGTTCCGCGGTCAGGTCGCGGCGCTCGGACTGGGCACCACCCTGCTGGTGGACACCTACGACATCACCGAGGGCGTCAAGACCGCCATCGCCGTCGCCGGGCCGGAGCTCGGCGGCGTGCGGATCGACTCGGGCGATCTCGGCGTGTGGGCCCGCCAGGTGCGCGCGCAGCTCGACGACCTGGGCGCGACGAAGACGAAGATCGTGGTGTCCGGCGATCTGGACGAGTACGCGATCGCGGCGCTGCGGGCCGAACCGGTGGACACTTATGGGGTGGGCACCGCGCTGGTCACCGGCTCGGGCGCACCCACGGCGGGCATGGTCTACAAGCTGGTGGAGGTGGAGGGCATCCCGGTGGCCAAGCGCAGCAGCCACAAGGAGTCGCGCGGCGGGACCAAGCGCGTGCTCCGTTTCGCCCGGCCCACCGGGACCGCGGTCGAGGAGGTCGCGTTCCCGGCCGACGCGCCCGCGCCCGAGAGCGGCGGTCTGATCGCGCACGACCTGCTGGTCCCGATGGTGCGGGGCGGCGAGGTGGTGACGGGTCTGCCCACCCTGGACGAGGGCCGCGACCTGCTCGCCCAGCGGCTCGTCAGCCTGCCGTGGGAGGGACTCAAGCTGTCCCAGGGCGATCCCGCGATCCCCACCCGGTTCGTGGGCTAGGTGACTGCGATGAACCCCACCGACTCCCCCGCCGCCCCGAAGCGGGCGCTGATCGTCGTCGACGTGCAGAACGACTTCTGCGAGGGCGGCTCGCTGGCCGTCGCGGGCGGCGCGGCGGTTGCGGCCGACATCTCCTCCTTGCTCGGCTCCACCGCGGCAGGTGAGTACGACGCGATCGTCGCCACCAGGGACTTCCACGTCGACCCGGGCGCGCACTTCTCCGACGAACCCGACTACGTGGACAGCTGGCCGCCACACTGCCGGGCCGGGACGCGAGGTGCCGGGTTCCATCCCGCCCTCGACCTGCGATCGGTCGAGGAGGTGTTCTCCAAGGGCGCCCACTCGGCCGCCTACTCGGGCTTCGAGGGCTCGGCGGCGTCTGGGCGGTCCCTGGCGGACTGGCTGCGTGACCGCGAGATCGCCGCCGTCGACGTGGTCGGCATCGCCACCGACCACTGCGTCCGCGCGACCGCGCTCGACGCGGCGCGCGAGGGCTTCGAGACCAGGGTGCTGCTGCGGTACACGGCCGCGGTGTCCCCCGACTCCGTGCCGTCGGTGCTCGAGCGGCTCCGCGGCGCGGGCGTCACCCCGGTGGGTCAGGTCGCTGCGGCGAACTGACGGCGGCGCCGAGTAGCCTTGGTCGGTGCCTGAACTCCCCAACGTGCCCGACCTGCTCTCCGTGGCGGTGCAGGCGTTGGGCGGCGCCGAACGCACCAACCAGCTGACCATGGCGTCGGCGGTCGCGCACGCCATCGACACCGGCGAGCACCTCGCCGTGCAGGCGGGCACCGGTACCGGCAAGTCGCTCGCCTACCTGGTGCCCAGCATCCGGCACGCCGTCGAGAGCGGGCGCACCGTGGTCATCTCCACCGCCACCATCGCGCTGCAACGCCAGCTCGTCGACCGCGACCTGCCGCGCCTGTCCGATGCCCTCGCGGGCGCGCTGGGCAGGCGGCCGGAGTTCGCGATCCTCAAGGGCCGCAACAACTACCTGTGCCTGAACAAGATCCACACCGGGGCATCAGAAGACACTGCGGAGTCGGCCGAGCTGTTCGACGCGTTCGCGATCTCCCGGCTCGGCCGCGAGGTGCAGCGGCTGACCAAGTGGTCATCCGACACCGAGACCGGCGACCGGGACGAGCTGGTGCCCGGCGTGAGCGATCAGTCGTGGCGCCAGGTGAGCGTCACCTCGCGCGAGTGCCTTGGCAAGTCGAGCTGCCCCGTCGGCGAGGACTGCTTCGCGGAGCGGGCGCGGGCCGAGGCCTCGAAGGTCGACGTGGTGGTCACCAACCACGCGATGCTCGCGATCGACGCGATCACCGGCATCGCCGTCCTGCCCGAGCACGACGTGGTGGTGATCGACGAGGCACACGAACTGGTCGACCGGGTGACGGGGGTGGCCACCGCCGAGCTGGCGCCGTCGACCATCAGCGCCGCCGCGCGCAGGTGCGTCAAGCTCGTCGAGGAGCAGGACGCGGACCGGTTCGAGGCCTCGGCGGAGGGCTGGGACGCGGTGCTCGAGGAGCTGCATGCCGGCCGCTGGGAAGGACTGCCCGACGGCGCGGGCCACGCGCTGGCCGCCGTCCGAGATGCGGCCTGGGCGGTGCGCACGGCGATCGGGCCTGCGCGGCCGGGGATGAACGCCACCGACCCCGAGGCGGCCGCCGCCCGCAACGCCGCGCTCGCGGCCGTCGACGAGGTGCACGACAACGCCGTCCGCGTGCTCACCGCGTTCGACGAACCGGACCCGGCCAAGCGCCGCGACGTGGTCTGGCTCGCCGACGAGGAGCGGCGGGGCAAGCTCGTCCGGATGGCGCCGCTGTCGGTCGGCGGGCTGCTGCGCTCGCGGCTGTTCGCGGAGTCGACCGTGGTGCTCACCTCCGCGACCCTGACGGTCGGCGGATCGTTCGACGGGCTCGCGGTGAACTGGGGCCTGCCCGCCGAGTCCGGCACCCGCGTCGATCCGGCGATGGCGACCGGCACCGAGGCGCCCGCGGACGAGGCCGCCATCCGGTGGAATTCGCTCGACGTCGGCTCGCCGTTCGACCACGCCAAGGCGGGCATCCTCTACGTCGCCAAGCACCTGCCCGCCCCCGGCCGGGACGGGCTGGCACCGAGCTATCTCGACGAGATCGCCGAACTGGTGACCGCGGCCGGTGGCCGCACCCTCGGGCTGTTCTCCTCGATGCGCGCCGCGAAGGCCGCCGCCGAGGTCATGCGCAAGCGCCTCGACACCCCGGTGCTGTGCCAGGGCGACGACGCCACCGGGCAGCTGGTCCGCGCGTTCGCCGAGGACGAGGCCACCTCGCTGTTCGGCACGCTGTCGCTGTGGCAGGGCGTGGACGTGCCCGGCCCGTCGCTGAGCCTGGTGATCCTGGACCGGATCCCGTTCCCGCGGCCAGACGATCCGCTGCTGGTGGCCCGCCAGCGCGCGGTCGAGTCCCGCGGTGGCAACGGCTTCCTCTCGGTGGCGGGCAATCACGCCGCGCTGCTGCTGGCGCAGGGCGTGGGTCGGCTGCTGCGCAGCGTCGACGACCGCGGCGTGATCGCGATGCTGGACTCCCGGCTCGCGACGGCCCGCTACGGCGGCTACCTTCGCGCCTCGCTGCCGCCGTTCTGGGAGACCTCCGATCCCGAGGTCGTGCGCAAGGCGCTCGCCAGGCTGACGGCGGGCTGAGCCCCGCTACCTCGGCCGGTGTGCCCACCCGGCCAGCGCGCGTAGCCGAACCCAGTCGACCGCGACCTTGAACGGCGGCACCCCAGGGCGGTCCCTCGGCAGCCGCACCCGCAACGCCCCCGGCCTGATGGTGCACCGCACCGGCGTGGCGAGCATGAGCGATTCGCCGTCGACGCCGACCGGTATCGCCGGCGCATCGGCATCGACGGTCACCTCGCGGACCGTGTGCTGGGTCATGCCGCGTTCGTGCGCACGGTTGAGCAACCCGACGGCCTGGCGCGCGCCATCCACCGCCACGGTCACGACCCCGAGCACGCCGCGGTCCAGTCGCGCCCGTCGGCCAAGACCCGCGAGGTCACTGGTCTGATAGGGGCCGTTGCTCACCAGTACCGCCTGGGGACCCTCAACCGTGAGGCCGCCGGTTCGGGCGATCAGCCTCGCCCCCGCGCTCCCGCCCAGCAGGTCCGGCAGCATGCGGAGCACGGTCCCGGTCTTGTCGTCCCGGTACGCCGGACTCTGCACCACCTCGGCGTACACCCCGAACGAGGCGTTGTTGACGAAGGTGCGCCCGGCGATCTCCCCGAGGTCGACGCGGACCTCGACGCCGTCCCGCAACGCCTCGATGCCGGCGGCCGGGTCGTCGCGATCGAGCCCGAGATCCAGCGCGAAGTGGTTGCGGGTGCCCGCGCTGATCACCAGGAACGGTAGGTCGTGTTCGGCCGCGACCCCTGCGACGAGGGCCTGGGTCCCGTCCCCGCCCGCCACCCCGAGCAGGTCGGCACCCCTGCGCACCGCGTCGCGGGCCAACGCCTCCACGTCGATGGTGTCCGGTCCTTCGAGCAGGGCGACCTCCGCGCCGAGCTCCTCGGCCTTGCGCTGCAGCCCGAACCTGGCCACCTTGCCGCCACCCGAGTGCGGATTCATCACCAGAAAGGGCTGCCGGGGCGGCGGGACGCTGCGCTCGTCCATCGCGGACTCGGCGCGCTCGGCCTCGAGGGCGGTGCGGGCGCACAGGGCCGCGAGGAGCACGAGCACGTACGAGACCACCACCACCCACAGCAGGTTCGCGCTGACGAACGCGGACAGGACCGCGATCGGGACGAGCACGGCCACACCCAGCCAGATCCACCGTGGCACACCGCGATGGGTGAGGAACCAGTACAGGGCCGCCACCATCACCACGACCCCGCCGATGCCCGCGGCCAGCAGCACCAGCGTGCTCAGCAGGCCCGCTGCCACGATCGGGACCACGGCCGCGGCCACGGCGGCCGCGAAGGCCGCCCGCGCCCACCAGCGCCGACTCCGGTCCGGATCGTCGTGCCCCGCCATCTCAGAGTCCGGACCGCGCCGCGACCCGCCCACCGGCGATCGCCTCGAGTAACGCCGCGTGATCGTGCGCGGTCTGAGCGGCGTAGGACTGTGCGAACGCTGCGATTGCCTCGTCGAACTCGGTGCTGGACCCGAGGTACTCGGCGATCGCGATCCGGTCGCCCGACCTGGCGTGCGCATAGGCAAGCGCACGGCCGCACAGGCGCCCGTAGAGCGTCATCCCCGTCGGCGTCATCGCCTCGATCACCGCTGACCCCTTGCCATCTCGCAACTGCCGCAGATAGTAGTCGCGCCGCACGCCGTCCACTCCGATGCCCTGCTGCCACCCCAGGAAGATGTCGCTGGCGGCCTGCATCAGCCGCTGACCGTGGACCACCCGCTCGCCCTCGTTCTCGAACGAGGGCCCCTCGAGGTAATCCGACAACACGGACGGCACCGCCTCCTTGGCCTGCAGGAACAGCGGGTCCTCGTCATCCACGCCGCGGAACAGGATGATCCAGCATCGCGTCCCGACGCTGCCGACCCCGACCACCTTGCGCGCCACCTGGACCAGCTCGAACTGCTCGAGCGGCACCCGGCGATCCCACTGCAGCGTCGAGCGGTAATCGCTCAGACGCTGGCGCAGTTCGCGATTCAACTCGTCGGCATCGGCGTCGGCGAAGACCTCCTCGATCGGGACCAGCAGGGGCGGATTGCTGAGGATCTTCCGTCTGCCGTCGACCACCGTGGTCAGCTTCCCCAGCGCCTGGACGCTGTCGCGGTTCCACGACTTCTCCAGCGTCTTGCGCATCCGCTTGCTCGACGACGAGTCCAGTTGATCGGCCAGTTCAACGAGCTCCTCGGTGGGTTCGATGTGGGAGTACCACACCGCCAGGGTGCCCCGCTCCGCCTGGAGCGCCATCGTCTCCCGGTACTCGGCGGCACACCCCCTTGCGATCCTGGCCCGCTGTTTGGTGCCGAACCCGGTGTCCCGCGACGCGACCTCGAGGCTGGCGACCAGGCGCTTGACGTCCCACTCGAAGGGACCGGGATAGGTCTCGTCGAAGTCGTTGATGTCGAACGCCAGCCTGCGCTCCGGCGTCGCGTAGATCCCGAAATTGCTCAGGTGCGCGTCCCCGCACAGGTGAGTGTTCAGTCCCGAGGACGGGGCGCGCGAGAGGTCGTCCGCCATGACGAGGGCGGAGCCACGGAAGAAGGCGAACGCCGAGGTCGCCATCCGCCCGTATCGAACCGGGACGAGCTGCGGGATGCGGGCCGCCGCCTGGGTCTCGAGCAGGCCGACCGGATCACGCTCGGCGCCGGGGTGGTGCTCCGCGAGTGAAGCGAACGGCGTCTCCCGGCGCGCGGCGCGACCTCGCTCCGCGCGCTCGGCCCTGCTCGGGTGTGCACCCGATTCCGCTGCCGGCGCCACGACTTCGATTGTCCACCCCGCGGGCCGTCCCCACGTCGGGTTCGCGCGCATCCGTGGCCGGTGGCGGCGCCGCGGTCCGCCTACAGGTGCGGCACCGCCAGCAGGCCCGGTTCGGCGTCGGAGGCAAGCAACGGGTGGTGTGGCAGCACCCGCACCGTGTAGCCGACCGCCCCGGAGTGCGGGACCGTGGTGTCGGCGACGAACAGCTCGCCGAGCTCGTCCGAACCCGCGTGCCGCATCGGCACGGTGACCACATCGCTCAGTTCCTCGTCAGCCCCCACCCGGCCGAGCACCGCCTGCACGGTGACCTCGGCGACGGCGAGACCGGCGAGCCGCACGTACGCGCGCAGCGACAGGTCCGCACCGATCACCGGGGTGTCCGGCAGCCCGGAGCTGTCGACCTGAACCACCTGCACGTCGGGCCAGGCCGCCTCGACGCGGCCGCGGTACTCCGCGATCTGCCGCGCCGCCGCGAAACCGTCCGCGACCACGGCCCGCGCGGACCGGGCGGCAGGTGCGTAGTAGTCGACGGCGTAGTCGCGAACCATCCTCGACGCCAACACCTTCGGGCCCAGGTGCTGCAGGGTGTGGCGGACCATCTGCACCCAGCGGGCAGGCACCCCGTCCGCGTCGCGGTCGTAGAACTTCGGCAGCACCGACCGCTCCAGCAGCCCGTACATCGCGCCCGCCTCGAGGTCGTCGCGGCGCACCTCGTCGGTCACGCCGTCCGCGGTGGGGATCTCCCAGCCGTTCTCGCCGTCGAACATCTCGTCCCACCAGCCGTCGCGGATGGACAGGTTCAGCCCGCCGTTGAGCGCCGACTTCATCCCCGACGTGCCGCAGGCCTCCAGCGGCCGCAGCGGGTTGTTCAGCCACACGTCGCAGCCCCAGTACAGGTACCGAGCCATGGACATGTCGTAGTCGGGCAGGAACACGATCCGGTGCCGGACATCGGCCTCGTCCGCGAAGCGCACCACCTGCTGGATCAGCGCCTTGCCGCCCTCGTCGGCCGGGTGGCTCTTGCCCGCCACCACCAGCTGCACCGGCCGGTCGGGGTCGAGCAGCATCGCCCGCAGCCGGTCCGGATCACGCAGCATCAGGGTCAGCCGCTTGTAGGTCGGGACCCGGCGGGCAAAGCCGACGGTCAGCACCTCGGGATCGAAAACACCCGAAACCCAACCGAGTTCGGCGTCGGTGGCGCCGCGCTCGAGCCACGATGCCCGCACCCTCCTGCGGACCTCCTGCACCAGCTGCTCGCGCAGCGTGTTGCGGGTCGACCACAGGTCGGCGGGCGCGATCTCCTGTAGCCGCTCCCAGCCGCGCGCCTCCTCGACCAGCTCGGGTCCCACCGCGCGGCGGGCCAGGTCCATCCATTCCCTCGCGGCCCAGGTCGGGGCGTGCACGCCGTTGGTCACCGAGCCGATCGGGACCTCGGCGGCATCGAATCCCGGCCACAGGCCGTTGAACATCTCCCGGCTGACGATCCCGTGCAGCTTCGAGACGCCGTTGGCACGCTGACCCAGCCGCAGTCCCATGTGGGCCATGTTGAACACCGACGGGTCGTTCTCGCGGCCGAGGTCGATGATCCGGTCCACCGTCAGACCGGGCAGCAGGGCGGACTCGTTCTCGCCGCCGACCCCACCGAAGTAGTGCCGGACGAGATCGGCGGGGAACCGGTCGATGCCCGCGGGCACCGGGGTGTGCGTGGTGAACACGGTGGCCGCCCGCACCGCGGCGAGCGCGGAGTCGAAGTCCAGGCCGGACCCGGTGATCAGCTCCCGAATCCGTTCCACCCCGAGGAAACCCGCGTGGCCCTCGTTCATGTGGAAGACCTCGGGATCGGCGAGCCCGAGCGAATGGGTGTACGCGCGCACCGCGCGCACTCCGCCGATGCCTGCGAGGATCTCCTGCTTGATCCGATGGTCCTGGTCGCCGCCGTACAGCCGGTCGGTCACCCCGCGCAGCTCCGGGTCGTTCTCTGCGATGTCGGAGTCGAGCAGCAACAGCGGAACCCGCCCCACCTGGGCGATCCACACCCGGGCCCGGAGCACCCGGTTGCCCGGCATCGCGACCCGCAACAGCACCGGCGCCCCCGAGTCGGGCTCGGTGAGCAGCCGCAGCGGCAGGCCCTGCGGGTCAAGCGAGGGATAGTGCTCCGCCTGCCAGCCGTCGGCCGTCAGCGACTGACGGAAGTAGCCGGACCGGTAGAGGAGGCCGACACCGATCAGCGGAACCCCGAGGTCCGAGGCGGCCTTGAGGTGGTCGCCTGCCAGGATCCCGAGCCCGCCCGAGTAGTTCGGGAGCACCTCGCTGACGCCGAACTCCATTGAGAAGTAGGCGATCCCGCCGGCCAGGTCGGCGCCCTTCGCCTGCTGGTTCTGGTACCAGCGCGGTTGGCCGAGGTAGGTGTCCAGGTCCTGCTCGAGCCGGTCGAGCTCGGCGACGAAGTCGTCGTCGACCGCCAGTTCGTCCAGGCGGGCGGGCGAGACCTCGCCGAGCATCCGGATCGGGTCGTGGCGGACCTGCGTCCACAGCGCGGGGTCCATCCGGCCGAACAGATCCTGGGTCTCGGGATGCCAGGACCAGCGCAGGTTCGTCGACAGCTGCTCGAGGGCGGCCAGCCTGGCGGGGAGGTGGGCACGGACGGTGAACCGACGCAAGGCTTTCACCCTGCGAAGACTACCCATTCCGGCCGCCGGGGGCGTGTTGCGCGGGACGCGAGATTCGGCCAGCGCTTCCCGTACAACTACCCGTAAGGTCTAATCCATGACCGGGCGGATAGGCATCGACGACGTCGCCCCCGAGATCTCGGGGGGACGCCACCCCGCGAAGGCGGTCGTCGGCGAGACCTTCCCGGTGTCGGCGACGGTGTGGCGCGAGGGGCACGACGCGGTTGCGGCGACCCTCGCCGTGCGCGGGCCGGAGTCGAACACCACCATTCGGATCCCGATGTCCCCCGGCCCGTTACCGGACACATTCGCGGCCGTGTTCACGCCCACGAGCGTCGGGGCGTGGAGCTTCCGGGTCGAGGGCTGGGGCGATCCGGTCTCCACCTGGCGGCACAATGTGGAGGCCAAGCTGTCGGTCGGTCAGGGCGCCGCCGATCTGGCCAACGATCTCGAGATCGGCGCCCGCCTGTTCGAGCGGGCCGCCAAGGCGGTGCCGCGCGGGGACCGCCCGCGATGCGCCGCGGTCGCCGACGCACTGCGCAGCGATCAGCAGCTACCCGCCCGGGTCGCTCCCGCCTTCGCGGCCGACATCGCCGAGCTGCTGCGGGCGTACCCGCTGCGGGACCTCGTCACCAAGGGCCGCACCATCCCGGTGTGGGTCGACCGCAAGCGCGCGCTCGTCGGCGCCTGGTACGAGTTCTTCCCCCGCTCGACCGGCGGCCGTGCCCCCGACGGCACGCCCAGGCACGGCACCTTCGCGACGGCGGCGGACGACCTCCCGCGCATCGCCGCGATGGGCTTCGACGTGGTCTACCTGCCCCCGATCCACCCGATCGGCCGGGTGAACCGCAAGGGCCCGAACAACTCGCTGACGCCGGGGCCCGACGATGTCGGATCGCCGTGGGCGATCGGCGCGGAGGAGGGCGGCCACGACGCCGTGCACCCCCGCCTCGGCACCATCAAGGACTTCAGGAACTTCGTCGCAAGGGCCCGCCGGCTGCGGCTCGAGGTCGCGCTCGACCTCGCCCTGCAGTGCGCGCCCGATCACCCGTGGGCGCAGCAGCATCCGGAGTGGTTCACGGTGTTGCCCGACGACACCATCGCCTACGCCGAGAACCCGCCGAAGAAGTACCAGGACATCTACCCGGTCAACTTCGACGACGACCCCGAGGGCATCTACGCCGAGGTGCTGCGGGTGGTGCGGTTCTGGATCAAGAACGGTGTCAAGATCTTTCGGGTCGACAATCCGCACACCAAGCCACCGGACTTCTGGGAGTGGCTGATCGCGGAGGTGAAGCGTTCCGATCCGGACGTGCTGTTCCTCTCCGAGGCCTTCACCCGGCCCGCCCGGATGTACGGCCTGGCCAAGCGCGGGTTCACCCAGTCCTACACCTACTTCACCTGGCGGGTGAACAAGCACGAACTCACCGAGTTCGGACTGGAGATCGCCGCCAAGGCCGACGAGGCCAGGCCCAACCTGTTCGTCAACACGCCGGACATCCTGCACGAGAGCCTGCAGCAGGGGGGCCCCGGCATGTTCGCGCTGCGCGCCGCACTGGCCGCGACCCTGTCGCCGACCTGGGGCGTCTACTCCGGATACGAACTGTACGAACATGTTCCGCTGCGACCGGGCAGCGAGGAGTACCTCGACTCCGAGAAGTACGAGCTGCGCCCCCGCGACTTCGACGGCGCCCGCGCCCGCCGTGAGTCGCTGGAGCCCTGGCTGGCGACCCTGAACCGGATCCGCCGCGCCCACCCCGCGCTGCAACAGCTGCGCAACATCACCTTCCACCACACCGACAGCGACGCGCTGATCGCGTATTCGAAGTTCGACCCGACCACCGGCGACGCCGTGCTCACGATCGTGAACCTCAACCCGTACGGGGCGGAGCAGGGCACCATCTGGCTCGACATGCCCGCTCTCGGGCGCGACTGGCACGACCACCTGACCGTTCTCGACGAGGTCAGCGGCGAGCAGTACCACTGGGGCCAGGCCAATTTCATCCGACTCGAACCCTGGCGCGCGGTCGCCCACATCCTCGCGTTGCCCGCCGTTCCCTACCCCGCGCGGCTACCCCTCGCCCACCGCGCACCACGCACATGAGCGCGGATCGGGTCGCACAGGTCGCGGCGCCCCCACCCGCCGACCTCGCCCGGCTCGCCGAGGGAACCCACCACAACCCGCACGCCGTCCTCGGTGCGCACGCGCATCCCGGCGGCACCGTGATCCGGGCGCTGCGCCCCCACGCGGGCGAGGTGTCGGCCCGCATCGGGGGCGTCGACCACCCCCTGCAGCCGGTCTCCGACGGGTTGTTCAGCGCGGTCGTTCCCGTCAAGGACCTCATCGACTACCGGCTGGTGGTCGAGTATCCCGGCGGACACACCGTCGTCTCCGCGGACGGGTACCGGTTCCTGCCGACCCTCGGTGAACTCGACCTGCACCTGTTCGGCGAGGGCCGACACGAACGGCTGTGGGAGATCCTCGGCGCGCACCCGCGGAGGTACACGACCCCGGACGGGGAGGTGGCAGGCACCTCATTCGCGGTGTGGGCGCCCTCGGCGCGCGGCGTCACGGTGATCGGCGACTTCGACGGCTGGGGCGGGCAGACCGCGCCGATGCGCATGCTCGGGTCCAGCGGGGTCTGGGAGCTGTTCGTCCCCGGCGTCGGGCCAGGCGACCTGTACAAGTTCCGGGTGCACGGCAGCGACGGCTCCGTCCGGGAGAAGGCCGACCCGATGGCGTTCGCCACCGAGGTGCCGCCGCGCACGGCCTCCGTGGTCGGCGTGAGCACGCACCGGTGGGCCGACGCCGAATGGATGGCCGTCCGCGCGCGCACCGACCCGAACCTGGCCCCGATGAGCGTGTACGAGGTGCACCTGGGGTCCTGGCGGCCCGGCCTGAGCTATCTCGAACTCGCCGACCAGCTGTCCGCCTATGTCGTCGAGCAGGGCTTCACCCATGTCGAACTGCTCCCGGTGGCCGAGCACCCGTACGGCGGATCCTGGGGCTACCAGGTCACCTCCTACTACGCCCCGACCGCCCGCTTCGGCTCCCCTGACGACTTCCGGGCCTTCGTCGACCAGATGCACCTCGCAGGCGTCGGTGTGATCGTCGACTGGGTGCCCGCGCACTTCCCGAAGGACGACTGGGCGCTGGCCCGGTTCGACGGCGGCCCGCTCTACGAGCACGCCGATCCCCACCGTGGCGAGCAATTGGACTGGGGCACCTACGTCTTCGACTTCGGGCGGCGGGAGGTGCGCAATTTCCTCGTCGCCAACGCGCTGTTCTGGATCGAGGAGTTCCACATCGACGGGCTGCGCGTGGACGCGGTCGCCTCGATGCTCTACCTCGACTACTCGCGACCCGAGGGCGGCTGGACACCGAACATCCACGGTGGGCGGGAGAACCTGGAGGCCGTGGCGTTCCTGCAGGAGATGAACGCGACCGTGCACCGGCAGCACCGCGGCGTGGTCACCATCGCGGAGGAGTCCACCGCGTGGCCGGGCGTCACCCGCACCACCAACGTCGGCGGCCTCGGCTTCAGCATGAAGTGGAACATGGGCTGGATGCACGATACCCTCGGCTACCTCGGCCGGGACCCGGTGCACCGCAGCTTCCACCACCACGAGATCACGTTCTCGCTGATGTACGCCTGGAGCGAGTGCTACCTGCTGCCGATCAGCCACGACGAGGTGGTGCACGGCAAGGGCACGCTGTGGACCCGGATGCCGGGCGACGACTTCGCCAAGGCCGCCGGTCTGCGCACCCTGCTGGCCTACATGTGGTCGCACCCCGGCAAGCAGCTGCTGTTCATGGGGCAGGAATACGGCCAGCGCACCGAGTGGTCGGAGGAGCGCGGGCTCGACTGGCATCAGCTCGACGAGGGATTCGTCGGCGAGCTGCACCGCGGGATCCTGGCGCTGGTGCGCGATCTCAACGCCACCTACCGACGCCACCCGGCGCTGTGGACGCTCGACAACTCCCCCGGCGGCTATTCCTGGATCGACGCGAACGACACCGAGAACAACGTGCTCAGCTACCTGCGGTACGGGTCCGACGGGTCGATCGTGGCGTGCCTGTTCAACTTCTCCGGCTCGGCCCACTCGGAATACCGGGTCGGCCTGCCCGAGCCCGGCCGGTGGGTCGAGATCCTCAACACCGATGCCGACGCCTATCGCGGCGCCG
The DNA here is from genome assembly GCF_017833315.1 of Rhodococcus sp. PvR099. Lineage (NCBI taxonomy): Bacteria > Bacillati > Actinomycetota > Actinomycetes > Mycobacteriales > Nocardiaceae > Rhodococcus > Rhodococcus sp. PvR099. Next base: position 1,950,537 of record NZ_JAFIBV010000001.1, read on the forward strand.
GGATGGGTAACTTCGGAGCTGTGAGCGCCACCCTGCAGCCCTGGCACGGGCGACCCGCATCGGCGTCGGTCGCGCTGCCCAAGAACGGTGCCATCTGGCTGAGCCTGGAGCGTGGCTGATGCGCCGCCACCGATCCGTGCTCGCGGTCGCCTCGCTCGTCACCCTCGCCGCGCTCGTCGCGGGCTGCTCCGGGGCGATCGACGGACGCGCCGTGTCGATCTACGACAATCCCTTCACGGTGGCGGGGCTGCCCGCGACCTCCGGCCCCAGCGGCCCCCGCGAGGGCGTGCCCGACGCCCAGCTCCCGGTTCGCGGCGCGGACGGCTCGGCGGCCGACGTGCTGGCCACCAATGCCGTGGACGACATCGCGGCCTTCTGGCAGTCCGAGTACCCCCGGGTGTTCGGCGGCGACTTCAGGCCCGTCACCGACCTGCTCTCCTGGGACCCGGACGCGGATCGGGCGCAGGCCCCCACGTTCTGCGGCGACAACACCCACGGATTCGCCAACGCCGGCTACTGCACGCGCGACGGCTCCATCGGCTGGGACCGCACCGTGCTGCTGCCCTCGCTCATCGAGACCTTCGGCCCGATGTCCGTGGTGATGGTCATGGCCCACGAGTACGGGCACGCGGTCCAGTACGGCTCGGGGCTCGCTGGCGACGACGACCTCACGCTGGTGCTCGAGCAGCAGGCGGACTGCTTCGCCGGGGCCTACATGCGGCACGTCGCGCAGGGCGACTCCCGGCACTTCACCCTCAACACCTCCGACGGGCTCAACTCGGTGATGGCGGCGATGGTCGCGGTGCGCGACAGCGACCCGAACGACCCGGAATCGGTGCACGGCTCGGCATTCGAGCGGATCACCGCGTTCCAGATCGGCTTCACGGACGGCGCCAAGTCCTGCACGAAGATCGACGAGACCGACGTGCTGTCGCGGCAGGCCGAGCTGCCCCAGCAGTTCACCACCGAGAGTGACACCGGCGAGATGCCGGTCACCGAGGAGTCCGTGCAGCTGACGGTGGACTCGCTGCAGGCGCTGTTCGACCTGCCGCGGAAGCCGGCCGTCGACTTCGCGGGGGCGGACACCGGGTGTCCGGACGCGGAGACCACGCAACCGGTCTCCTACTGCCCGGCGACGAACACGATCGGCGTCTCGATGCCCGAGCTGGTCGAGCGCGGCACCCCGAACCCGGAGTCGGGGGACGAGTTCGACGCCGACGTGCGCGGCGACTTCGGCGCCTATGTCCTGGTGGCCTCGCGCTTCACGCTGGCCGCGCAGGCGCATGCCGAGAAGTCGCTGACCGAGGCCAAGACCGCGGTGCGGGCGGCCTGCCTGTCCGGCGCGTGGACCGCGGCGACCGCCGTGGGCGAGGCGGGTGGGCTGACCCTGTCCCCCGGCGACCTCGACGAGGCGGTGTCCGGGCTGCTGAACGACGGGCTGATGGCCAGCGACGTGAACGGGAACACCGTGCCGAGCGGGTTCGCCCGGGTGGACGCCTTCCGCTCGGGAGTCCTCGGCGGCGAACAGGCCTGCGAGAACCGCTACGGGTGATGCGGCTCCTTCGCCTGTGCGCGAGTCTCACCCCGATCAGGGTGAGACTCGCGCACAGGCGCGTAGTGCCTAGTAGAGGGCGGACGCGAGCTTGCGACGAGCGGCGATGACGATCGGATCGGCGGGGTCGAACAGCTCGAACAGCTCGAGCAGTCGGGTCCGAGCGGAGTTGCGGTCGTCGCCCGCGGTGCGGCGGATCGTCTCGATGAGACGGGCGAAGGCCGCCTCGGGCTGCTGGCTGTAGAGCTCCATGTCGGCCGCGTCGAGCTGGGCGGCCACGTCGGCGGGCTCGGCGTCGGCCCGCGCGACGGCGTCGGGGTCGAGGTCCTGCACGCGGGCGATGAACCGGACCTGCCGGATCGCACCGAGCGCCTGCACGTTCGCGGGCTCCGCGTCGAGGATCACCTGATATGCGGCCTCGGCGCCAGCCAGGTCACCCTCGCTCAGTGCGGTCTCCGCCGCGACGAACCGCGGATCCTCGGGCTCCTCCTGCTCGCCCTCAGCCTCGGACTGCGGCGGGCCGGAGAGCTTGCCCGCGGTCGCCTGCAGCACGGCGTCGATCCACTGTCCGAGTTGCGGCTCATCGCCGTCGAAGTCCGCAAGCGGACGTCCGGCCGCGACCGCGACGACGGCGGGCAGCGCCTGCACGCCGAACGCCTGCGCGATCCGGGGATCGCTGTCGACGTTCACCCGGGCGAGCACCCACGACCCGTTGCCCGCCACGGCGAGCGAGTCCAGGGCCGGGGAGAACACCGCGCTGGCAGGCATCGATGCCGCGTACAGCTCGACGACGACGGGAACCTGGGTCGAGCGGGCGAGCACCTCGGCCTCGAAATTGGCCTCGGTCACCTCGACGACCGCCGCGGACGCGGCACTCACGCCGTTCGCGGTCGGCGGGCCTGCGGGCGCGGCCTGCGCTCGTTCCTTGAGGGCGGACAGATCCACCGCGCCGGTCATGGCGGCGGCCGCCGCGGCCGATGGACGTGAGGGTGGGCGGGAACCGGGTCGAGTCACATGTTCAGTTTGTCACGATCGACGGCTCAGCTCAGCGCGGGTGCCGGTTCCTTGGCGCTCTCGGCCGAGAGCTCGGCGAGACGGCCGGTGCGCACGGCCCATGCCTCGAACACGATCGTGCCGAACGGCGGGACGCTCGCGACCAGCGCCAAGAACGTGGTGACCAGCGACCACGAGAGCTTCTTCGCCGTGACGATGGCCACCAGGACGTACAGCACGAACACCGCACCGTGGATCGGCCCGAAGACCTTCACGCCGATCTCGTTGCCGTCTGCGGGCAGGTACTTGAAGGCCATGCCGATCAGCAGGCCGAGCCAGGTGATCGCCTCCAGGACCGCCACGAAACGGAAGCGCTTGGCCCACGTGCTGAGATCGAAGATGTTCGCCATGGGCCCCATTGTGCCCGACGCACTACGACGCCCCGTAGTTGAGGCCGTCCACCTCGACCACGGGGCGTCGCGGCGCCGCCCTCGGCTACTGCTTGGGAACCCGGATGATCAGGGCGTCACCCTGACCGCCGCCGCCGCACAGCGCGGCCGCACCGACGCCACCGCCGCGACGGCCCAGCTCGAGCGCCAGGTGCAGCGCGATCCGCGCGCCCGACATCCCCAGCGGATGCCCGATCGCGATCGCCCCACCGTTCACGTTGACCTTCGACTCGTCGAGTCCCAGTTCCTTGGTCGAGGCGATGCCGACGGCGGCGAACGCCTCGTTGATCTCCACCAGGTCCAGATCCTTCGGGTCGATGCCCTCACGCTCGCAGGCCTTCGCGATCGCGCGCGCCGGCTGCGACTGGAGCGTCGAGTCGGGGCCGGCCACCACACCGTGCGCGCCGATCTCGGCGATCCAGCTCAGGCCCAGCTCCTGCGCCTTGGCCTTGCTCATCACGACCACCGCGGCGGCGCCGTCGGAGATCTGCGAGGCCGAGCCCGCGGTGACGGTGCCGTCCTTGCTGAACGCGGGTCGCAGCGTGCCCAGCGATTCGACGGTGGTGTCGGCGCGGATGCCCTCGTCCTCGGCGAACACGACCGGCTCGCCCCTGCGCCGCGGGATCGACACGGGCACGACCTCCGCCTCGAAGAGCCCGTCCTTCCAGGCCCGCGCCGCGTTCTGGTGCGACGCGGCCGCGAAGGCGTCCTGCGCCTGACGGCTGATCAGCTGGTCGTCGGCCTGGTTGCGCTGCTCGGTCAGGTTGCCCATCGGCTGGTCGGTGAAGATGTCGTGCAGGCCGTCGTAGGCCATGTGGTCGCGCAGGGTCACATCGCCGTACTTGAAGCCCTCACGGCTCTTCTCCAGCATGTGCGGCGCCCGCGACATGGACTCCTGACCGCCCGCGACCACGACGTCGAACTCCCCTGCCCGGATCAGCTGGTCGGCCAGCGCGATCGCGTCGACACCCGAGAGACACACCTTGTTGATCGACAGGGCGGGCACATCCATCGGGATGCCCGCCGCGACGGCCGCCTGGCGTGCGGGCATCTGACCGGCGCCCGCGGTCAGCACCTGGCCCATGATCACGTACTCGACGGCCTCGGGCGCCACGCCCGCCTTCTCCAGTGCACCCTTGATCGCGATTCCACCCAGATCGGATCCCGAGAAATCCTTGAGCGAGCCGAGCAAACGGCCAACCGGGGTCCGCGCTCCGGCGACGATGACTGAACTGCTCACGGCTTCCTCCAACGATCAACACGGGTGGTCAGCGACCAAAAGTCACATCCCAAAGAGAACTACAAAGACGGTAGCGCTACCGTCATCGACATGACGAACTCCGCCCCCAACGCCGCCGCGCCCGTACTCGCTTCAGACCTGGTGACGGCCATCGACCACGTCGGCATCGCGGTGCCCGATCTCGACGCCGCCATCGCCTGGTACGGCGAGCACCTCGGCCTCGTGTCCACGCACGAAGAGGTCAACGAGGAGCAGGGCGTGCGCGAGGCCATGATGTCCGTGCCCGGCAGCCCGGCAGGCGCCACCGCGATCCAGCTGCTCGCCCCGCTCAACGACGACTCGACCATCGCCAAGTTCATCGCGCGCAGCGGCCCCGGCCTGCAGCAGCTCGCCTACCGGGTCAGCGACCTCGACGCGATCTCCGAGCGCCTGCGCGCGGGCGGCGTCCGGCTGCTCTACGATGCCCCTCGCCGCGGCACCGCGGACTCGCGGATCAACTTCCTGCACCCCAAGGATGCGGGCGGCGTGCTGGTCGAGCTGGTCGAGCCGGCCGCGGACCCGGCACACTGATACTGCGCCACCCCCTTTTCAGCACAGTGGTTCGCCCGAGCGCATAGACCACATCACCACCGGAGCGACGGTAAGTTATGACCATGCCCAACGAGATCCAATTGCCCTTCAACATCGTGCGGAAGGGCTACGACCGCGACGAGGTACGCAACTACTTCGAGCGCTTCGACGCGGAACTCCGGGTCACCGCGACCGATCGTGATGCGGCGGCGGCGCAAGCCCGGGACCTCGCCCAGCAGTTGGAGGACGCCCGCGACGAGATCGACGACCTGCGCAAGGACGTCGACCGCCTGTCCGTTCCGCCGACGACCGCGGAGGGCATGAGCGAGCGCATCTCCCGGATGCTCCGCCTCGCCTCCGATGAGGCCTCGGAAGTACGGGCCACGGCCCAGTCCGAAGCCGCCGAGTTGGTGTCCATCGCCGAGCAGGACGGCGCCGCGCTGCGCGGCAAGTACGAGGGCCTGCTCGCCGAGCTCGAGGATCGCAGGAACGCCATGGAGGTCGAGCACACGCAGACCATGGCGACCGCGCGCACCGAGGCCGCCCGTCTCGTCGAGAAGGCGCAGTCCGAGGTCGCTCACCTCCAGACCGAGTCCGAGGCGCGGCGCAACGAGGTCCAGCAGGACTTCGAGATCACCATGAGCGAGCGCCGCACCAAGGTCGTCAGCGCGGTCAACGAGCTCGAGGCCACCAGCAAGGCCGAGGCCGAGCGCAGGCTCACGGACGCCACCAACGAGGCCCGAAGGCGACTGCAGACCGCGACCGAGCAGGCCGAGAAGCGGATCGCCCACGCGAAGGAGCTCGCCGAGGAGCTTCGCGTGCTCCGCGGCCGGGTCCTGGCTCAGCTCCTGGGAATTCGGGGACAGCTCGATTCGGTGCCCGCCATGCTCGCCTCCGTCAACCGCGAGGGCGAACTGCTCGACGGCGTCGGCGACTCCGCCGCACGGAACACCCCGGCCGAGAACGAGGACACCGACGGAGACGACGCACCCGAGGCGTCGGAGAAGTCGGAGAAGTCCGAGGAGTCGGTCAAGACCAACGTCGGGTGATCCCCCGCGACCCGCGCCCGTTCCAGCACCCGGTGTGCCAGTGCCTGCGTTCCTCGGCCCCGCCGAGTTCGTCCGCAGGCCAGGCCACCAGGTGCGGGACACCGGGCCGGATCTCGTGATCACAGCCGGGGCAGCGATAGGTCTTGGTGGCGCGCGACCCCGGCACCGGGCGCACCAGATACCGCTCGTCGTCGTATCCCGCAGGCCCCGAATCGATCCGCGACTCCCTGCCGCCGGCCGGCGCCGGCCGCTCGGTCCGGTGCCGCTGATTCCGTCTGGGCATGACTACAGCCTAGGTTTCGATCAGAACAGCCGGAACTCGGTGCTCTCGGTCCCCCGCAGTTTGTCGTAATCGAGTGTCAGGCAGCGGATCCCGCGATCCTCGGCGAGGGTCCGCGCCTGGGGCTTGATCTGCTGCGCGGCGAACACCCCGGTCACGGGTGCGAGCAGCGGATCGCGGTTCATCAGTTCCAGGTAGCGGGTCAGCTGTTCGACACCGTCGATCTCGCCGCGGCGCTTGATCTCCACGGCGACAGACGCACCGTCCGCGTCCCGCACGAGCAGGTCCACCGGACCGATCGCCGTCATGTACTCACGCCGAACCAGGGTGTAGCCCGAACCGAGGGTCTCGACGTGCTCGGCCAGCAGTTCCTGCAGGTGCGCCTCGACCCCGTCCTTGATCAGGCCCGGGTCGACGCCGAGTTCGTGCGAGGAGTCGTGCTCGACCTCGTGGATCGTGATCCGCAGCTCCTCGCCGGCCTTGTTGGTCACGACCCACAGCTGGGTGCCCTCCTCGCCGTCGTTCTCGACGAGCCAGCACGGCGGGCTCATCCAGTTCAGCGGCTTGTACGCACGGTCGTCCGCATGGATGCTCACCGAACCGTCGGATTTGACCAGCAGGAGCCTGCGCGCCTTCGGCAGGTGTGCAGTGAGTCGTCCGACGTAGTCGACATGGCAGCTGGCAATCACGAGGCGCACTCGGAACACCCTAGAGCACCCATCGGTGCGCGCCGGTGACCCGCCACGCCACGCCGGGTCACCGGGTGGTCAACCCATTACGCTGGAGCGACCATGCCGCTCCCGTTCCGCTCGATCGCGCCGCTGGGCTCGCGGCTGCTCGGCGCCCCGGAAGAGAGCGCGCGCCATCGCAGGATCCGCGTCCAGGTGCTGCTGACCGCAAGCCTGGTGCTGTCCAACCTGATCGGTGCGCTCGTGGTCGGCGCCCTGATCACCGTGGTCGTGCCCGGCCCGAGCCTCTACGACCTCGACTACCTGGTCGTCAACGCGGTGATCGGGCCGGTCTACATCACCCTGGCCGTCGCGGTCGGGGTGCTGTGGGGCACCCTCCGCGCCACGAAGGACCTGCGGTGGGCCATCGAGAACCGGGAGCCGACCCGGGGGGAGGCCGCTGCGGCGCTCGCGATGCCGTGGCGCCTGACCCGGATGCAGGCCCTGCTGTGGACCATCGGGTTCGTCCTCTTCACGCTCAGCTACGGGCTCATCGAGCCGGATTCCATCCCCAAGGTCGCCTTCACCATCGCCATGGGCGGGGTGACGGTCTGCGCGTTCAGCTACCTGCTCAGCGAGTTCTCGCTGCGTCCCGCGGCCGCGCGCGCCCTCGAGGCGGGTGACCCGCGCCGGGTGCGCATCGCAGGCGTGACGGGCCGCAACATGCTGGCCTGGACCCTGGGCACCGGCGTGCCGGTCGCGGGCCTGATGCTGATCGCAGTCTTCAGCTTCATCCGCCCCGAACACGTTGACGTGGAGCAGCTCGCGGTCTCCATCCTCGCGCTCGGCGCCATCACCCTGATCTTCGGGCTGGCGCTGACCCTGCTCGGGGTGGGAGCCACCGTCGCGCCGATTCGCGCGGTCCGGGCAGCCATGGTGCGGGTCGAACACGGCGAGCTCGACACGCAGGTGGTGGTCTACGACGGCACCGAGCTCGGCGAGCTGCAGAGTGGTTTCAACCGGATGGCGGAGGGCCTGCGCGAGCGTGAGCGGATCCAGGAGCTCTTCGGACGGCACGTGGGACACGAGGTGGCCGAGGCCGCCATCAAGCGCAATCCCGAGCTCGGCGGCGAGGAGCGCGAGATCGCGGTGTTCTTCATCGACCTGGTCGGGTCCACCGAGCTCGCGGCATCCCGTCCCCCCAAGGAGGTCGTCGACCTGCTCAACCGCTTCTTCGATGTCGTGGTCGACGAGGTGGACCGGCACGGGGGCCTGATCAACAAGTTCGAGGGCGACGCCGCGCTCGCGATCTTCGGGGCGCCCGTCGAGATCCAGGACCCCGCGGGCAGCGCGCTCGCCGCCGCCCGCGCGATCCGGTCCCGGCTCATCGTCGAGGTGCCGGACTGCAGCGCCGCGATCGGCGTCGCGGCTGGCACCGCCGTCGCGGGAAACATCGGCGCCCGCAAGCGTTTCGAGTACACGGTCATCGGGGATCCGGTGAACGAGGCGGCCCGGCTGTCCGAGCTGGCCAAGACGATCGACGGCGCGCTCGTCGCCTCCGATCGCGCCGTCCAGAGGGCCGGGACCGACGAGTCCCGGCACTGGGAGCTCGGCGACTCCGTGATCCTCCGCGGGCGCAATGTCGCCACCTGCCTGGCCACCCCCGCCCGCCGAGCGCCGTAGCGAGGCTCCCCCGCCCGCGCTCGACTGTCGGCGGGCTCTGGTACATGTGGGGCATGGGTGTGACTGTCGACGAGTTCCTGACAATGCTGGACACGCTGCCCGAAACCGAGCAGAGCGGCGGGGGCGGCGGCAGCTGGGTTTCGCTCAAGGTCAACGGCAAGGGCTTCGGCTATGTCTGGGAGAAGACGGAGACTGTGGGGCTCAAGACGACGCTCGACGAGCAGATCGCGCTGGTGTCCGAGCGCCCCGACGTCTTCGAGGTCCAGTTCACCACCAACCAGTTCGGGTGGGTCGTGGTGCAGCTGGGGAAGATCGAACCCGACGAGCTGCTGGAACTGGTCACCGAGGCCTGGTGCCTGACCGCACCCAAGCGTCTCGTCGAAGCACACGAATTCGGAAGTCTCTACGACGACTAGCCACGCACCTGCGAGGATGCGGTGGTGATCCTCGAACATGCCCTCCTGCAGGTGAAGTCCGGTCGCAGCGCCGAATTCGAGGCCGCCTTCGGTCGGGCCGAGCAGATCATCGCCAGCATGGCCGGGTTCCGCACGCTGTCGCTCTCACGCTGCCTGGAACGTCCCGGCACGTACCTGCTGCTGGTCGAGTGGGACAGCCTGGAAGACCACGTCGAGGGCTTCAGGAAGTCGCCGCAGTACGCGCAGTGGCGCTCGCTGCTGCACGACTTCTACGACCCCTTCCCGACCGTCGAGCACTACGAGCAGGTCGACTTCGCCGATCCCACCACCAGCTGAGCCGTCGAGTGTGCAGTTTGGGGTACCTCCCTGCACGAAGTGCTTGGGGGACGGGGCATCGCCCGAGAAGACGCGCCGGTAAGTGCACACTCGGCCGGCCCGGTGCTGGTGTCGAGTGTGCAGTTGTCGGGGCATCGGCCGAGTAGGTATGTCGGTAGGTGCACACTCGGCGAGTGGCCGGGGGCGGTGGCCGGCGGGGCGTGTGTGTGTTTCTGCCCCGGATATGCGAAATGCCGCGCATCGCAGTCTCTTTCGAGTCTGTGATGCGAGGCATTCGCAATTTATGTTCGGCGGTGTCCTACTCTCCCACACCCTGTCGAGTGCAGTACCATCGGCGCTGGAGGGCTTAGCTTCCGGGTTCGGAATGGGGCCGGGCGTTTCCCCTCCGCTATGGCCGCCGTAACTCTGTGAAATTTTCACACGGAACACGGTCAAAACCCAAATCGATATCAATCTCATTGGATTCGTTCCGGTTCTTGAAACAAAACGTGTGTTGTTTCAGATACCGCACAGTGGACGCGTAGCTTCTTTGTGGTAAGTCCTCGGCCTATTAGTACCAGTCACCTGCACACGTTACCGTGCTTCCAGTTCTGGCCTATCAACCCGGTGGTCTGCCGGGGGCCTTACCCCCTCAAGGGGGTGAGAAACCTCATCTTGGAACAGGCTTCCCGCTTAGATGCTTTCAGCGGTTATCCCTTCCGAACGTAGCTAACCAGCGGTGCTCCTGGTGGAACAACTGGCACACCAGAGGTTCGTCCGTCCCGGTCCTCTCGTACTAGGGACAGCCTTCCTCAAGTTTCTAACGCGCGCGGCGGATAGAGACCGAACTGTCTCACGACGTTCTAAACCCAGCTCGCGTGCCGCTTTAATGGGCGAACAGCCCAACCCTTGGGACCTACTCCAGCCCCAGGATGCGACGAGCCGACATCGAGGTGCCAAACCATCCCGTCGATATGGACTCTTGGGGAAGATCAGCCTGTTATCCCCGGGGTACCTTTTATCCGTTGAGCGACACCGCTTCCACTTGCCGGTGCCGGATCACTAGTCCCGACTTTCGTCCCTGCTCGACCTGTCAGTCTCACAGTCAAGCTCCCTTGTGCACTTGCACTCAACACCTGATTGCCAACCAGGCTGAGGGAACCTTTGGGCGCCTCCGTTACATTTTGGGAGGCAACCGCCCCAGTTAAACTACCCACCAGGCACTGTCCCTGAACCAGATCATGGTCCGAGGTTAGATGTCCAATACGATCAGAGTGGTATTTCAACAATGACTCCACGAACACTGGCGTGCCCGCTTCACAGTCTCCCACCTATCCTACACAAACCGAACCGAACACCAATACCAAGCTATAGTGAAGGTCCCGGGGTCTTTTCGTCCTGCCGCGCGTAACGAGCATCTTTACTCGTAATGCAATTTCGCCGAGTCTATGGTTGAGACAGCTGAGAAGTCGTTACGCCATTCGTGCAGGTCGGAACTTACCCGACAAGGAATTTCGCTACCTTAGGATGGTTATAGTTACCACCGCCGTTTACTGGGGCTTAAATTCTCAGCTTCGCTCCGAAAAGCTAACCGGTCCTCTTAACCTTCCAGCACCGGGCAGGCGTCAGTCCGTATACATCGTCTTACGACTTCGCACGGACCTGTGTTTTTAGTAAACAGTCGCTTCTCACTGGTCTCTGCGGCCCCACCCAGCTCACGGAGTAAATCCGATCACCAGACGAGGCCCCCCTTCTCCCGAAGTTACGGGGGCATTTTGCCGAGTTCCTTAACCATAGTTATCTCGATCGCCTTAGTATTCTCTACCTGACCACCTGTGTCGGTTTGGGGTACGGGCCGTGTAAAAGCTCGCTAGAGGCTTTTCTCGGCAGCATAGGATCACTGAATTCGCCTCAATCGGCTATGCATCACGTCTCAGGATATGTGTGGCACGGATTTGCCTATGCCACTCCCTACACGCTTACACCAGTATTACCACTGACTGGCTCAGCTACCTTCCTGCGTCACCCCATCGCTTGGCTACTACCAGATCAGGTCCCGCGCATCCCCCGACCATGATCCCGAAGGAACATTAGCCGGCTTCAGGGCGGTTAGTATCACTGATTCACCATGGGCGCGTTTACACGGGTACGGGAATATCAACCCGTTGTCCATCGACTACGCCTGTCGGCCTCGCCTTAGGTCCCGACTCACCCTGGGCGGATTAACCTGGCCCAGGAACCCTTGGTCATTCGGCGGAAGAGTTTCTCACTCTTCTTTCGCTACTCATGCCTGCATTCTCACTCGTGCAGCCTCCACGCCTGGATCACTCCGACGCTTCCATGGCTGCACGACGCTCCCCTACCCATCCATACCACTGCCCAAGTCCCCGCAGGAACAAGGAGGTGTATTGCATGAATGCCGCAGCTTCGGTGGTGTACTTGAGCCCCGCTACATTGTCGGCGCAGGATCACTTGACCAGTGAGCTATTACGCACTCTTTCAAGGGTGGCTGCTTCTAAGCCAACCTCCTGGTTGTCTTCGCGACCCCACATCCTTTTCCACTTAGTACACGCTTAGGGACCTTAGCTGGCGATCTGGGCTGTTTCCCTCTCGACTACGAACCTTATCGCCCGCAGTCTCACTGCCGCGCTCTCACTCACCGGCATTCGGAGTTTGGCTGATTTCGGTAAGCTTGTGGGCCCCCTAGACCATCCAGTAGCTCTACCTCCGGTGAGAAACACGCGACGCT
>NZ_JAFIBV010000001.1:1967500-2270000 GCF_017833315.1 Rhodococcus sp. PvR099
AGTACCCGCCGCTGCGGGTCACCGCCGGCTACATCGAGCGGCTCGAGGGCTGGTGCGATGAGTACAACGAGCCGCTGGCGCCGCTGAACTCCTTCATCCTGCCCGGTGGCACCGCCCTTGCGGCGCTGCTGCACGTGGCCAGGACCGTGGTGCGCCGCGCCGAACGATCCGCGTGGGCGGCGGTGGACGCCTCCCCCGAGGACACCAGTGTGCTGCCGGCCAAGTACCTGAACCGGCTCTCCGACCTGCTGTTCATCCTGAGCCGGGCGGCGAACCCCGACGGCGACGTGCTGTGGAAGCCGGGCGCGGGCGGCACCGAATCCGCGGACGGGCATTGAAACGACAAAAGACCCCGGCGATGAGCCGGGGTCTGGAGGTATTCGGTCAGGCCGGACGGCCCCGCATGGAGCGCCCCGATGGACGCGATTCCACCCAGGACAGGAACGCGGTGAGGGCGCCGGAATCGAGGGCCACCTCGTAACCGTGATCGCCGTCCTGAACTGACAGGATCACGATCTCGTCGGTCATGATGTCGAACTCGGTGTCGCGCGGCCCGCGCCGATCACCCACCTCGATGCCCTGCCTGCTGATCCGCGAGTCGGGCCCGGGCCGGAGGCTGGAGAGCTTGTAGAAGACGAGGTCCTCCTCGCCGTACCGGATGACACCGTGCCGCCAGCCCTGGCCGACACCCGCGGGAGTGGTCCGGACGATCGCCGCCGTGCCGCCGCGGCGCAGCACCCCCAACCGATACACGAAAGCCGCGACGAGCGCCGCGAGCAGGACAACCAGAACGAAAAGAACTGTCACTCCGGTTGTCACTGCTCGTCGGCCTTGCTCGTCGCGGCTATCGGGGTACCGGTCAGGCGCGCTCGACGGCGCGGAGCTGACCCTTGGCGATCGCGATCGCCTCGAGATCCTCGGTCGTCTCCGCCAGGACCGCCTTGGCGGCCTCGACATCGACGTCGCCCGCGAAGTCCGCGGACTCCGCCAGGATCGTGACGGTGGTGCCCGTCACCGAGAGGAAGCCACCGTGCACCGCGGCGACGACGCGCTCGCCGTCGGCGGTGGTGATGGCGACCACGCCTGCCTCGATCAGCTGGCCGAGGACCGGCTCATGTCCGTACATGATGCCGATCTCGCCCTCGGTGGTCTGAGCGCTGACGAGCGTCGCCGAACCCGACCACAGCCGCTGCTCGACGGCAACCAGCTCAACAGTCATCTCAGCCATTGTCGACTACTTCCCGGCGATCTTCTTGGCAGCGGCCTCGACGTCGTCGAGTCCACCGCAGCTGTTGAACGCCTGCTCGGGCAGGTGATCGAACTCGCCCTTGCAGACGCGGTCGAACGCCTCGATGGTGTCGCGCAGCGGCACCACGGAACCGGCCTCACCCGTGAACTTCTCGGCCACGATGAAGTTCTGGCCGAGGAACTTCTGGATACGGCGCGCGCGGCCGACGAGGATCTTGTCCTCTTCCTGCAGCTCGTCCATACCGAGGATGGCGATGATGTCCTGCAGTTCCTTGTACTTCTGCAGGATCCGCTTGACCTCGTTCGCGACGCGGAAGTGCTCCGCACCGACGATGCCGGGCTCGAGGATGCGCGAGGTCGACGTCAGCGGGTCCACAGCGGGGTAGATACCCATCTGCGAAATCGGACGCGAGAGCTCGGTGGTCGCATCGAGGTGCGCGAAGGTGGTCGCGGGTGCCGGGTCGGTGTAGTCGTCGGCGGGGACGTAGATCGCCTGCAGCGAGGTGATCGAACGGCCACGGGTCGAGGTGATGCGCTCCTGGAGCTCACCCATCTCGTCCGCCAGCGTCGGCTGGTAACCCACGGCGGAGGGCATACGACCCAGCAGGGTCGAGACCTCGGAGCCGGCCTGCGTGAAACGGAAGATGTTGTCGATGAAGAGCAACACGTCCTGGTTCTGCACATCGCGGAAGTACTCCGCCATGGTCAGCGCCGACAGGGCGACGCGCATACGCGTTCCCGGCGGCTCGTCCATCTGACCGAACACAAGGGCGGTGTCCTGGAGAACGCCCATCTCGGCCATCTCGAGGTGGAGGTCCGTGCCCTCACGGGTGCGCTCACCGACGCCTGCGAACACCGAGGTGCCGGAGAACTCGCGGGCGATACGGGTGATCATCTCCTGGATCAGAACGGTCTTGCCGACACCGGCACCACCGAACAGACCGATCTTGCCGCCCTTGACGTACGGGGTGAGCAGGTCGATGACCTTGATGCCGGTCTCGAGGATCTCGGTCTTGCCCTCGAGCTGATCGAAGGCGGGGGGCTTGCGGTGGATGCCCCACTGCTCGCCGTCGCGACCGAGGCCCGGGGTGTCGAGGCAGTCACCGAGGGCGTTGAACACGTGGCCCTTGACGACGTCACCGACGGGAACCGAGATCGGCTTGCCGGAGTCGACGACAGCCGCGCCGCGGACCAGGCCGTCGGTCGGCTGCATCGAAATGGTGCGCACCAGGTTGTCGCCCAGGTGCTGCGCCACCTCGAGGGTCAGCGTCTTCGCGACCGTCGGCAGAGTGACCTCTGCGTTCAGCGCGTTGAACAGGGCGGGAACGGCGCCACGCGGGAACTCAACGTCCACAACGGGACCGATGACCCGCACGACCCGGCCGGACGTGGTGCCCGAGCCGTTCGCGTTGGTTTGGGTTACTGCTGCGGTCATGTGTCTAGTCACTTCCTGCGCTCGAGGCGAGCGCATTAGCGCCACCGACGATCTCGCTGATTTCCTGGGTGATCTGGGCCTGGCGCACCTGGTTGGCCTGGCGGCTCAGGGTGTTCACCAGCTCGTTTGCGTTGTCCGTTGCCGCCTTCATGGCGGTACGACGTGAAGCCGACTCCGAGGCCGCCGCATCGAGCAGCGAGGAGTAGATCCGGGTGCTGATGTACTTCGGCAGCAGCGCCGAGAGCAGCGTCCCGGCCTCCGGCTCGAAGTCGTACTGCGCCGTCGGATTGGCACCGTTCGAATCGGAGAGCATGTCCTCCCCGAGCTCGAAGTTCTCGTCCTTGTACTCGACCTCGAGCGGAGCCATGCGCCGGACCTCCGGCGTCTGGGTCAGCATCGACACGAAGCGGGTGTAGACGATGTGCAGTTCGTCAACGCCCTCGACCGTGCCCTCGCCGTTGTACGCGGCAACCTCGGCGCCCGACCCGGCCATGAACAGCTCGACCAGGTGACGGCTCGCCTTGGCGGCATCCGCGTAACCCGGCTGCTGAGAGAACCCGGTCCAGGCGCCCTTCAGATCGCGGTCACGGAAGGTGTAGTACGTCAGGCCCTTTGCGCCCATCGCGTACAGCACCGGCTCCTTGCCCTCGGAGCGCAGCAGCTGGATCAGCTCCTCCGCCTCCTTGAGGACGTTGGAGTTGTAGCCGCCGCACATACCGCGGTCGCTGGTGACGACCAGCACGGCAGCCCGCTTGGGCTCCGGCCGCTCGTTCAGCAGCGGGTGGTCGAGCGACCCGGAGGCGCTCGCCAGCGCGGAGAGCACCTTGGTGATCTCCTCGGCGTAGGGCTTCGACGCCGCAACCCTGGCCTGAGCCTTGGTGATGCGGGAGGTCGCGATCAGCTCCTGCGCCTTGGTGATCTTCTTGGTCGAGTTGACTGACTTGATACGTGAGCGCAGTTCGCGCAGGCTTGCCATCTACTCAGTCACACTCCCTTCCCACGAGATTCCGACACGGCAGTCACGCTCACTTGCTGACGTGCTTGCGAGTGACGGAAACCTGCTCCTGGCTGACCTCGTTCGCGCCGAGTGCCGAGGCCTCGGCCTCGTTGACCACGCGGCTGCCGTCGGAGGCGATGAAGCCTTCCTTGAACTTGTCGGTCGCGGCCTTGAGGTCGGCGATCGAGTTCTCGTCGAGGGCCTTGCCACCCTTGATGGCCTCGTAGACCGAGCCCGCGTTGCGGTGCAGGTCCTCGAGCAGCTCGGACTCGAAGCGGCGGACGTCGCCGACCGGCACCGAGTCGAACACGCCTTCGCCGGCCAGGTAGATCGAGATGATCTGGTCCTCGACGGCGATCGGGGAGTACTGGTCCTGCTTGAGCAGCTCGACGAGACGCTGTCCACGCTCGAGCTGTGCCTTGGAGGCGTCGTCCAGGTCGGAGGCGAAGGCCGAGAAGGCCTCCAGCTCACGGAACTGGGCCAGCTCGAGACGGAGCGAGCCGGAGACCTTCTTCATGCCCTTGGTCTGCGCGGCGCCACCGACTCGGGAAACCGAGATACCCACGTTGATCGCGGGGCGGATGCCCTTGTTGAACAGGTCCGACTCCAGGAACACCTGACCGTCGGTGATGGAGATGACGTTGGTCGGGATGTAGGCCGAGACGTCGTTGGCCTTGGTCTCGATGATCGGCAGTGCGGTCAGCGAACCGCCGCCGAGCTCGTCGGAGAGCTTGGCCGAACGCTCGAGCAGACGGGAGTGCAGGTAGAAGACGTCACCGGGGTACGCCTCGCGGCCCGGCGGACGACGCAGCAGCAGCGAGATGGCGCGGTACGCCTCGGCCTGCTTGGTCAGGTCGTCGAACACGATGAGGACGTGCTTGCCCTGGTACATCCAGTGCTGGCCGATGGCCGAACCGGTGTACGGGGCGAGCCACTTGAAGCCGGCCGAATCGGAGGCCGGGGCCGCGACGATGGTGGTGTACTCCATCGCGCCCTGCTCCTCGAGGGCAGCCTTGACGCCCGCGATGGTGGAGCCCTTCTGGCCGATCGCGACGTAGATGCAGCGAACCTGCTTCGTGTCGTCGCCGGACTCCCAGTTCGCCTTCTGGTTCAGGATGGCGTCAACACAGACCGCGGTCTTGCCGGTCTTGCGGTCGCCAATGATCAGCTGGCGCTGTCCACGGCCGATCGGGGTCATCGCGTCGATGGCCTTGATGCCGGTCTGCAGCGGCTCCTCGACGGGCTGACGCTCGAGGACCGAGGCGGCCTGCAGCTCGAGGGCGCGGGTCTCGGTGCACTCGATCTCGCCGAGGCCGTCGATCGGCTGGCCGAGCGGGTTGACCACGCGGCCCAGGTAGGCGTCGCCCACCGGCACGGACAGCACGTCGCCGGTCCGCTTGACCTGCTGGCCCTCTGCGAGGTGCTCGTAATCACCCAGGATGACGGCACCGATCTCGGTGGCATCCAGGTTCAGTGCCACACCGAGCACGCCGCCGGGGAACTCCAGCAGCTCGTTGGCCATCGCCGAAGGCAGGCCGGTGACGTGCGCAATGCCGTCACTGGTGTCGGACACCGTTCCGACCTCCTCGCGGGAGGCCTCCGGGGAGTAGCTCGCGGTGTAGTTCGAAATCGCACTACGGATCTCATCGGAGGAGATCGTCAGCTCCGCCATGTTTTTCCTGCTCTCGGTATCTGGTCTTCGAATATCTGGAGTTTGAGGTCGGCCGCGGCCGCCGGGACTACTTGAAGGTCTTGCGCAGAGACGCGAGACGTCCCGCCGCACTGCCGTCGATGACCTCGTCGCCCACGCGAACGACAAGGCCGCTCAGGAGCTCGGGGTCGACCTCCACGTGCACGGTGACCGGCTTGCCGTAGGTGCGGGTCAGGGTCGCGGCGAGCCGCTCCTCCTGCTCGGCGGACAACGCCGAGGCGCTGCGCACGTGTGCGACCGCCTTGTCGCGTCGCGCCGCCGCCAGTTCCGACAGCTCGTTGAAGGCATCCGCGGGTGCGGTCCGCAACCGGCCTGCGGCCTGGGTGGCCAGGGCCTCGGTGATCGCGGTGACCTTGCCGTAGAGCAGCTTGGTCAGCAGTTCGCGCTTCGCCGCGGTGGGCGTCGCGCGATCGGACAGCGCCTGCTCGAGGCTCGAGTCGCCCGCCACGATGCGGCCGAGGCGGAAGAGCTCGTCCTCGACGGTGTCGAGCTGACCCTGATCGTCGGCCGCCTTGAGCAGCGACTCCCGACCGAGCAGCACCAGCGAGTTCCGCAGGTCAGCCGAGCTCGACCAGTCCTGGGAGACGGCCGCCTTCAGCGTGGCGAGGGCCTCGGCCGAAACCTTGGCCGAGAACACCTGCTCGGCCAAGGCCTGCCGAACCGCCGCGGGGGCCGAGGGGTCGGACAGCGCGGAACGAAGCGTGCGCTGACCGTCGAGAACCTCGACCACCGTGAACAGCTCGGCACCGGTCTGTGCCGCAGCTGCAGTCGCCGCGCCGGCCGAAACTCCGGCCAACGCTGATTCCAGGGCGCTCCTCGTATGAGTCAGCGCCTCACGGCTTGCTGCGTACATGGTGCTCACTTTCCGGCTGCGGAGTCAGCGCTGACGGCGTCCAGTTCGCTGAGGAAACGATCGATCGAACCCGACCGCTTGACCTCGTCGGCCAGAGACTCGCCGATGACCTTCTCGGCCAGATCGACCGCGGTCTTGCCCAGATCGCTGCGCAGTTCGGTGACGATCTGCTGACGCTGAGCTGCGAGCTGGCTGCTGCCTGCGGCCACGATGCGGTCGCTCTCCAGCTGTGCCTGGACCTTCATCTCGGCGATGATCTGCTGGCCCTGGGTGCGGGCATCCTCACGGATGGCCGCGGCCTCGGTCCGCGCCTCGGCGAGCTGGGCGCGGTACTGCTCCAGCGTCTCCTTGGCCTCGGCCTGAGCATCCTCGGCGCGCTGGATGCCGCCCTCGATCTGCTCGGTACGGTCCGCCAGCACCTGCTGGAACTTCGGAAGGATGTACTTCCAGAAGAAGAAGCCGATAACCGCGATGCAGACCGCCGACCACACGATGTCGTAGGTCTCGGGGACGAGAGGATTGATAACCTCGCCCTCCTCGGCCGCGATCAATGCAATGGTTGACATGGCGAGATCAGAAAATGAAGCCGGCGACAAGGCCGATCAGCGCGAGGGCCTCGGTGAATGCGATACCGAGGAACATGTTCGTACGGATCTGGCCGGCGAGCTCGGGCTGACGCGCGATGCCCTCGATGGCCTTACCGACCACGATGCCCACGCCGATGCCGGGGCCGATGGCCGCGAGGCCGTAGCCGATGGCGCCGTAGCCCTTGCCGGTGGTCGTCTGCTCAACGGCTTCCTGTGCCAGGTACGCGAGGCTCATTTGGTTTCCGTTCCCTTTCCGTTGCCCACCACCGGGATTCGGCGGATGGGTCAGTTTGTGTGTAGTGCGGTCAGTGCGAGTCGGCGTGCAGCGCGAGGTCGATGTACACGGCGGTCAGCAGGGCGAAGACGTACGCCTGCAGGAAGATCACCAGCATCTCGAAGAGGGTGAACCCGAAACCTGCTGCCAGGGAGAACACACCGAAGATCTTCATTCCGGCCGCGGCCTCGAAGAAGAAGAACTGGGTGGCGCTGAAGAACAGCACCAGCATGATGTGGCCGGCCAGCATGTTGGCCATGAGACGGACGGTCAGCGTGAACGGCCGGAGGATGAACGTCGACACGAACTCGATCGGGATCAGCAGCACGTGCAGCGCGACCGGCACGCCGGGGACGACGATGCTGCTCTTCACGTACTTGAAGAAGCCGTACTTCTTGATGCCGACGTAGTTGAACGTGATGTACGCGAGGGCGGCCAGCACGATCGGCATCCCGATTCGGGCGTTCGAGGAGATGTTCAGGAACGGGATGATCCCGGACGCGTTCAGGAACAGCACCGCGAAGAAGATCGTGGCGATGACCGGCAGGAAGCGCTTGCCCTGCTCCTTGCCGAGCACCTCATCGGTGATCTGGTTCTTGACGAACCCGAGGCCCATCTCGGCGACGTTCTGCGCGCCGCGTGGCACCAGCTTCGGGCTGCGCATCGCGATCGCGAAGAACGCGAGGAGCACCACCGTCATCAGGATGCGGATCAGCATCAGCCGGTCGAGCTCGAAGGGCGTGCCCTCGAACAGCACGGCGGGAGGGAAGAAGTCTGCAAGTGACGGCGGATGGAACTCCGCGGCCAGGGTGGTGACGCTCAGCGGTCTCTCCCGTAGTCGTGGCCGCAGGCGGCATCGCCTGCGGTTCGATCGGACATTGACGATCTAACAAGTCGACAAGGTCGGCTCGCGTATTCGTCAGCTGCTGTGGCCGATTCACTCGGCCCCGCGTCTGTCGGTGTCGGCGGACTGTCGTCGACTCGGTGGTCCCCGACCAGCCATTTCCGAACACGCGGAAGTGGCGATCGTGGTCACCTGCGAGGATGCCTGACCCGGCGAAATGTGTGTTTCGCGTAGTTTCGGCTCTCGCTTGGCCCTGACCCTACCAATACAACTACGACGTTGTGTAGATGGGGGTCCTGCTTGACCGATTACGACAGGTCGTCGTACTACTTTTCGTCGGATTCAGGCTCACCGGAGGGGCCGTCCTGCTGTGTGGGAGCCGCGTCCGACCGTGTGGGAGTGACATAGGGCACCTTCACCTTGAGCAGCCCGTAGGTCTCGGCGCCGAGCACGATGATCAGGGCCAGCACCATGACGATGACCAGCGCCTGCTTGCTGTAGAAGTCCATGCCCTTGAGCACGCCAAGGACCAGGATCGCGAGGATCATCTTGAGCAGCCAGCTGCCCAGCAGCACCGCACCCGAGGTGGCGGGCGGGAGCTTCTCCGTGAACAGCACCGCCAGCGCGGTGCACAGGATGAAGCCGCCGCCGACGGCGACGCCGATCAACGCACCCCACAGTCCGGGCAGGCCTGCCGCGACGAAGGCGATGATCGAGCCGATCACCGCGAGCGCGATCAGGCCGATCACGCCATAGCGAACCGCTGCACGCAGCGGAGCGGACTGGTCGGGCACGGGTTCCGGAGAGAAGGTCACGGTCCGCCAGCCTAGCGGGCTACGAACTGTCGGCCCGATCGCGACCGGGGACCTGCTTCAGGCGCAGCGACGGCACGGCGGTGACCACCAGCGCAAACACCAGGCCACCCGCCACCAGCAGGACGACGATCCGCCGGTCGAGCAGGGCCGAGCCGACTGCGCCGAATGCGAGCACGCCGACCCACAAGTAGATCAACAGGACCACACGCCGGTGCGAATGTCCGATCTGCAGCAGGCGGTGGTGGAGGTGCATCTTGTCGGGGCTGAAGGGGCTGCGCCCGGCCCTGGTCCGGCGGACCACCGCGAGCAGCAGGTCGAGGATCGGGATGAACATCACCGCGCCCACCAGCAGGAGCGGCGAGAGCAGACCGAGGATGTCCCTTGTGCCATAGGCGCTGAGCGGGATCCGGCCGGAGGCGCTCGTCGAGATCGCCGCCAGCATCAGGCCGATCAACATCGACCCCGAGTCCCCCATGAAGATGCGGGCCGGCTGGAAGTTGTGCGGCAGGAAGCCCAGGCACGCGCCCGCCAGGGCGGCGGCCAGCATCGCGGGTGGATACGCACTCACGTCACCGCCCTGCTCGTGCAGCAGGCCGACCGAGAACACACAGATCGCCAGCGCGGCGATCAGGCCGAGGCCTGCCGCGAGCCCGTCGAGCCCGTCGACGAAGTTCATGGCATTGATCATCACGACCGCGATCAGCACCGTCACCAGGCCCGACTGCAACTGGTCCAGGACCAGGGTGGTGCCATTGAAGGGCAGGTACAGCACGAACCAGCTGACCCCCATCACCACCAGCACGCCCGCCGCGGTGACCTGGCCGACGAACTTCGTGAGCGCGTCCAGTCCCCACCGGTCGTCGATGATCCCGACCAGCACGATGACGCCGCCGGAGACGAGCGCCGCCGGGATGTCCTTGGTGTTGTAGTCGAATCCCCTGGCCAGCGCGGGTAGTTGCTGGGCGAACAACAGTGCGGCGACGAATCCGACGTACATGCCGACGCCACCGAGCCGGGGCGTGGGCGTGACGTGGACGTCGCGGTCGCGTGGGACTGCGACGGCGCCGAACTTGAGGGCGAACAACCGGACGGCCCCGGTCGCCAGGAACGTGATGACCGCCGCGGTGAAGAGCACCAGCAGCAGTTCCCTGATCGGGACCCCGGCCCCCCGGCCCGACTGAGCGAGCAATTCTGTATGGGCGGCGATCACGTCGAAGAGGCTACCGTCACCGCGCGCCATCCCCTGCCGCTGCACTCGTCTGCGTCGCCGGCCGGGGATAGGCCGGCTTGCGCGCCACCAACTCCGAGACCTCGCGCGCCACATCGGCCAGCTCCGCGTCGCCCGCGGTGGTGCCGTCCTCGGCCCGCATCGCCCTGGCGATCAGCGCACCGACCGCCGCGCAGTCGTCGGTGTCGAAACCCTGCGTGGTCACCGCCGCGGATCCGACCCGGATCCCGGACGCCACCATCGGCGGCGCCGGATCGAACGGGATCGCGTTCTTGTTCAACGTGATTCGGGCCGCATCGCATCGCCGTTCGGCCTCGGCCCCGGTCACCCCGAGCTCGCGCAGGTCCAACAGTGCCAGGTGGGTGTCGGTGCCGCCGGACACGGCGCGCATGCCGCCCGACTCGAGTGCCTTGGTCATCGCCGCGGCGTTGTCGACCACGCTCCCTGCGTAGGCCCGGTAGTCGTCCGTGGCCGCTTCCTTCAGCGCGACGGCCTTGGCCGCGATCGAGTGCATGAGCGGGCCGCCCTGGCTGAAGGGGAAGACCGCCTTGTCGACGGCCTTGGCGTGCTCGGCCCGGCACAGCAGCATGCCGCCGCGCGGCCCCCGCAGCACCTTGTGCGTGGTCGCGGAGACGACATCGGCGTACGGCACCGGCGACGGGATCGCCCCGCCTGCCACCAGCCCGATGAAATGCGCGGCGTCGACCCACAGGATGGCGCTCACCTCGTCGGCGATCTGACGGAACTTCGCGAAGTCGATCAGTCGCGGATACGCGGTCGCGCCCGCGACGATGATCCGCGGCCGATGGGTCAGAGCGAGGTCACGGACCTCGTCGTAGTCGATGAGCTCGGTCGACTTGTCCACGTGATACGGGATCGGGGTGAACCACTTGCCCGAGAAGCTCACCTTGGACCCATGGGTGAGATGACCGCCGTGCGGCAGGCTCATCGCCAGCACCGGGTCGCCGGGCTTCGCGAACGCGGCGTACACCGCGAGGTTGGCGTTGGCCCCCGAATGCGGCTGCACGTTGGCGTGTTCGGCCCCGAACAGCGTCTTGGCCCGCTCGATCGCCAGGCTCTCGGCACGGTCGACCTCGGCGCAGCCACCGTAGTACCGGTGACCCGGGTACCCCTCTGCGTACTTGTTGCTCAGCGTCGACCCCAGCGCCGCCAGCACCGCGGGGCTGGTCAGGTTCTCGCTGGCGATCAGCTGCAACCCGCCGCGCAGCCGGTCCAGCTCGGCGAGGGTGATCTCGGCGATCTCCGGGTCGGTCCGTTCGAGCTCGGAGAAGTCCGGGCCCCAGAACGCCTGATCGGCGTGGGCCTGCCGCGGGGAACCCGCCTCGCTCACTCCGGTACCCGTCCCGGCAGCAGGCTCTCGATGGTCACGCCGAGCACCTCCGCGATGTCCGCGGCCGCGACAGCCCCCTCACGCAGGATCCGCGGCTCGTCGGCCGTCAGGTCCACGATCGTCGAGGCGACAGCGTGCTGGGCGGGACCACCGTCCAGGTACACCGATGCGGCGCCGCCGAGCTGATCGCGGGCCTGCTCGACGGTGGAGGCGGGTGCGTGCCCGGAGATGTTCGCGCTCGACACCGCGAGGGGTCCCACCTCCCGCAGCAGTTCGAGGGCCACCGGGTGCAGCGGCATCCGCAGCATCACCGTCCCCCTGGTGTCGCCCAGGTCCCACGCCAACGAGGGAGCTTGCTGCACAACGAGACTCAGCCCACCGGGCCAGAAGGCGCGGATCAGCTCACGCGCCTGCGGCCGCACCGTGAAGACGAGTCCGTCGATGGTGTTCCACGAGCCGACGAGCACCGGCACGGGCATGTCCCGTCCGCGGCCCTTGGCGCGCAGCAACGCGGTGACGGCCTCGCCGTCGAAGGCGTTGGCCGCGAGTCCGTAGAGGGTGTCGGTCGGCACGACGACCAGGCGCCCGGCCTTGAGCGAGTTCGTCGCGGCAGCGATGCCCGCCTCGCGCGAATCGGTGTTCCGGCAGTCGTAGACGATGCTCACTCCCCCATCCTTCCATCCGCGTCGATCCGTCGCAGACACGCCTGGCCCTTCCGCAGGCTCCACGCACGCAGACACTGGTCGTTCCGCAGAGCTCCACGCACCTGCTCAGTGCCCGCGGGCCGCCTCGGCGTCCGTTGCGACCCGGCGGGCGACCACGAAGCGGGGCTTGCCCGCCAGGTCCGGATGCTCGGCGACCTCGCCGAACACCCGACGCTCGCGCAGCAGGGCCGCCACCTGGCCGCCGTTGGTGTCGTCGTGCTCGATGGCCATGGCACCGCCGATCTTCAGCCAGCGCGCGATGTTGGAGACCATCGGGGTGATCACCGACAGCCCGTCCGGCCCGCCGAACAGCGCCAGGTGCGGGTCGAAATCCGCGACCTCGGTATCGAGCTCGGCACCCTCGGGGATGTACGGCGGATTCGACACCACGATGTCGACCTTGCCCTCGAGCTCGGTGAGCAACGACCGGTCGGTGACATCGCCCTGGTGCAGCGTGATCGGGGTGTCGCCCTCGTTCGCCCTGGCCTCGGCATTGCGGCGGGTCCAGGCCAGCGCCGCGGGATCCAGTTCCACCGCGTGCACGATCGCGTCCGGGCGGGCGTTCGCTAGCGCCAGCGCCAGCGCCCCTGTACCCGTGCACAGATCGAGGATCACCGGCGGATGCGCGGGATGTCCCTCCAGGAAGGCAAGGGCCCACGCGAACAACAGCTCGGTCTCCGGCCTTGGCACGAAAACCCCCGGACCGACCTGCAGGTCGATGTCGCCCATCGACGACACACCGGTGAGGTACTGCAACGGAACCCGCTCGGCACGCCGGGCGACCAGCGCGCGGTACCGCTCGATCACCTCGGGGTCGACGAGCGGCACCAGGCCGAGCCTGGTCCGTTCCACCCCCACGACGTGCGCGGCGAGCAGTTCTGCATCCGTGCGGGGACTGTGTACGCCCGCCTCCTCGAGCAGCGTGGTGGCCTCGAGGATCGCGAGGCGGAGGGGTTGACGACTCACCCGTCCAGCCTGCCATGGGCCGCCGCCGGAACCCCGCATTACCCGACCGTGGCCACGTGGCTACTCGACGGCGAGCCGGGCCTCCCGGTCCGACTTGCCGAGCGCGTCCAGCAGCGCATCCAGATCGCCGTCGAGCACGGCGTCGAGGTTGTGCGCCTTGAACCCGATCCGGTGATCGGTGATCCGGTTCTCCGGGTAGTTGTAGGTACGGATGCGCTCGGAGCGGTCAACGGTGCGCACCTGGCTCTGGCGTCCGGCCGAGGCCTCGTCCGCGGCCGCCTCCTCGGCAGCCGCCTGCAGCCTGGCCGCGAGCACCTGCATCGCGCGCGCCTTGTTCTGCAGCTGCGAGCGCTCGTTCTGGCACGTCACGACGATGCCGGTGGGCAGGTGGGTGATCCGGACCGCGGAGTCGGTGGTGTTGACGCCCTGGCCACCCTTGCCGGACGAGCGGTAGACGTCGATGCGCAGATCGGTCTCGTCGATCTGCACCTCCTCGACCTCTTCGGGCTCCGGGTAGATCAGTACGCCCGCCGCGGAGGTGTGCACCCGGCCCTGGGACTCGGTCACGGGCACCCGTTGGACGCGGTGCACGCCACCCTCGAACTTCAGCCGGGCCCAGACACCGTCGCGGGTGTCGCCCTTCGACTTGATCGACAGGGTCGCGTCCTTGTAGCCGCCGAGATCGGAGATGTTCGCGTCGAGGACCTCGACCCGCCAGCCGTGCCGCTCGGCGTAGCGCAGGTACATCCGGGCCAGGTCCGCGGCGAACAGCGCGGACTCCTCGCCGCCCTCGCCGGACTTCACCTCGAGCACCACGTCGTCGCCGTCGTGCGGGTCCCTCGGCGCGAGCAGGTCGGTGAGTGCGACGTCGAGCTCGGCCACCTTGGCCTCCAGCTCGGGCACCTCGGCGGCGAAGCTCGAGTCGTCGGCGGCCAGCTCGCGAGCGGCCTCCAGGTCCTCGCGCGCGGCCTGCAGCTTGGTGTGCGTGGCCATGATGGGAGCGAGCTCGGCGAACCGCTTGCCGACCCGGCGGGCGGCCGAGGGGTCGTTGTGCAGGGACGGGTCGGACAGCTGCAGCTCGAGACCTGCGTGCTCGGCCAGGATGTCATCGATCGCCGACGGCTGGGTGGTCCCCGCCATGGTTCGCTCCTCGGTTGTCGACACCCCCGAGGGGATGCCGGGCAGTGCAATGGGTGGATGTTGGCGCCGGGTCCGGCGCGCGCACCACGGGTACAAAAAAACCGACGCCCGGCCTGCAATGGAACACAGGACGGGCGTCGGCGGGACAGCTAGCTGTCGGCGTCGGCCTTCTTGCCGGCGCGCTTGCCGTAGCGAGCCTCGAAGCGCGCGACGCGTCCACCGGTGTCGAGGATCTTCTGCTTGCCGGTGTAGAACGGGTGGCACTGCGAGCAGACCTCGACGTTGATGCGTCCGGACTCCTTGGTGCTGTGGGTCTCGAACGTGTTACCGCAACCGCAGACGACGGTGGTCGCCACGTAGTTGGGGTGGATTCCTGCCTTCATGGTGTCCCTTTCGGTGGTCGCCGGGTCGCCTTCGCCAATCGAAGCCGTGAACCGGAACCGGACATTGTTGTACTCGCACGCGGCGAGTGCCACGGGCGCGATCGTTCATTCTGCCAGAACGCGTGCATCAAGTCCTAACGACCAGGTGCCGCGATCTGTTCCCGACCGGCGCCGACAACGAGGCAGGCCCCGGAAACCGTGCGGTTTCCTGGGCCTGCCTCGTCGCACGCGACTACTAGTCGTCGTCGCCCATCGCTCCCGGCGCGGTCTTGGAGACCTGCATCAGGAACTCGAGGTTGTTCTTGCTCTTCTTGAGCCGGTCGATCAGCAGATCGATCGCCTGGTGCGAGTCAAGGCCGGAGAGCACCCGGCGCAGCTTGTGCAGCACCGCGGCCTCGTCCGGGTTGAGCAGCAGCTCGTCCTTACGGGTGCCGGACGGGTTGACGTCGACCGCCGGGAAGACCCGACGCTCGGCGATCTTGCGATCGAGCTTGAGCTCGGCGTTGCCGGTGCCCTTGAACTCCTCGAAGATCACGGTGTCACCGGTGGAGCCGGTCTCGACCATCGCGGTGGCGATGATCGTGAGCGAGCCGCCGTTCTCGATGTTGCGGGCCGCGCCGAGGAACCGCTTCGGCGGGTACAGCGCGGTCGAGTCGACACCACCGGACAGGATTCGTCCCGAGGCGGGCGACGAGTTGTTGTACGCGCGGCCGAGTCGGGTGATCGAGTCGAGCAGCACGACGACGTCCTTGCCCTCCTCGACGAGGCGCTTGGCCCGCTCGATGGCGAGCTCGGCCACCGAGGTGTGGTCTGACGGCGGCCGGTCGAAGGTGGAGGCGATGACCTCACCCTTCACCGAACGCTGCATGTCGGTGACCTCTTCCGGACGCTCGTCGACCAGGACGACCATCAGGTAGCACTCGGGGTTGTTCGTGGCGATGGCGTTCGCGATCGCCTGCAGCACGCTGGTCTTACCGGCCTTCGGCGGGCTGACGATGAGGGCGCGCTGGCCCTTACCGATCGGCATCACCAGGTCGATGACACGGGTGGTGAGGATGTTCGGCGTGGTCTCGAGACGCAGACGCTGGTTCGGGTAGAGCGGCGTCAGCTTGCCGAACTCGGGCCGCCGCTTGGCCGCCTCGACGTCGCCGCCGTTGACGGTGTCCAGGCGGACCAGCGGGTTGAACTTCTGACGCTGGCTGCTTCCGCCGCCGCCCTCGCCCTCACGGGCGACGCGGACGGCACCGGTGATGGCGTCGCCGCGACGGAGCCCGTTCTTGCGAATCAGGTTCATCGAGACGTACACGTCGTTCGGGCCCGCGAGGTAGCCGGAGGTCCGCACGAAGGCGTAGTTGTCGAGCACGTCGAGGATGCCTGCGACCGGCTGCAGGACGTCGTCCTCGCGGATCTCCATGTCGCGGTCCACACCTGCGCCGCCGCCCTCACCGCGGTCGCGTCCACGACGACGCTCACGGAACCGGCGTCCCCGCCGACCCCGGCCGTCCTCGTCCTCGCCGCCGCGGTTGTCATTGCGACCCTCGCCACGGGGGCCGTTGCCGCCCTGGTTGCGGTCGCCCTGGCTACGTTCACCCTGGTTGCGCTCACCCTGGTTACGTTCACCCTGGTTACGTTCACCCTGGCCACGCTCGCCCTGGTTGCGGTCGCCCTGGCCACGCTCACCCTGGTTGCGCTCACCCTGGCCACGCTCGCCCTGGTTGCGGTCGCGACGGTTGCGCTCGCCGCCCTGGTCCTGACGGGGCTGGCGATCGCCGCCCTGTTCGGTCGCGGGGGCCGTCGATGCCGTCGACTCGCCCTGCTCGGGCGAGCCGGCCTGGCGAGACGACCCGCGGCGCTGCCGGTTTCGGCGGCCACCCTGCTCGCCCTCGGCGGACTCGGCGGGCTGCGCTGCCGGACGCTCGGTGGTGGTGGCGGCCGACTCGGCGGCGGGGGCATTCTCGGCGACCCGCTGCGGCGCGGCCGTGACCTCGCTCGCCGCGGCCTCGACGGGAGCCGTCTTGGGCGCCGACTTGGTGGCGGCGCCACCGCCCTGACGCTCCTTGATGGCCGCGATCAGGTCACCCTTGCGCAGGCCGGACGTTCCCTTGATGCCGAGCTCGGTCGCGAGTCCGCGCAGCTCGGCCAGCACCATGCCGGACAGGCCGGCACCGCGCCGGGCCTCGGCGCGCTTGGTGGAGGCTGCCACCGCGTCGCCGGTGGCTTCTGAAGTTCGTGCAGTGCCGCCGGCCTGGCTCGCCGCGGAGTCAACCGGGGTATCGAGAGCAGGTGTGGCGATCAGGTCCGTATCGGTCACGGAGATCCTTTCCTTCCCTCGCTCGCGCGGCGCGTGTCGAGGGTTCGTCCCGAAGCTCAGCTCACTCGCTGAACTCGGTTATGCCGGACGTGTTCGCTGGATGGAACTATCGGCTCGTCCACCCCCGTGGCCTCTCGAACAGGCACGTTCCAAGTCGATCACCGCGGAAATCACGCGAGGGAATCGAGCCAGGTGCGTCTACCCCTGCCTCGGCAGTCCCGGGGTACGGGAGCCAATTCTCGGAGTGAATGCCCTGGTAGAACACCGGCGTCTGATGCGCACGATGGGCGAACGACCCTCAGGATAGCCTCCAACCGGCCCGCGGGCAAGGACCGACCCGCCGGTATCGGCGTCCGGTCGGCCGATCAACCGACCTGCACACCGTCCGCGACGCCGAGTTCGAGCACCCGGAGCCCGTCCGCTTCCGCCTTGGCGCGGAGTTCGTCGGGGAACGCCCTGGTCGACAGCGCCAGCACGGTGGGGCCCGCGCCCGATACCGTCGCCGCGATGCCTGCCTGCCGCAGGGTTTCGATCCAGCGCGTGGTCAGCGGCAACGCGGACGCCCGCTGGTTCTGGTGCAGCCGATCCTCGGTCGCGGCCATCAGGAGGTCCGGACGACTGGTCAGGGCCACCACGGCCAGCGCTCCCCTACTGACGTTGAAGGCGGCATCGGCGTGCGGGACCAGTTCCGGGAGCAGGCCACGCGTCTGCGCCGTCGAAGAACGCTCCGACGGCACCAGCGCCACCACCCGGATGGCGGGGTGCACGTCCAGGCGCACCGCGGCGTAGGTGCGCGGCGAGTCCGCGACGCCGGTGTCCTCGGACCAGGACACCACCGCGCCGCCGAGCACGCTCGCGGACGCATTGTCGGGATGGCCCTCGAACTCGGAGGACAGCTGGACCAGCTGCTCCTGGGTGAGCGCCAGCGCCGGGTCGAGCTTACTCGCCAGCCCGTTCGCCACCGCGAGCCCGCCGACCGCGGCAGACGCCGACGACCCGAGTCCGCGCGAATGCGGAATCGCATTGCGGCACACCACGTCCAGACCGCCGGCCCAGACGCCGATCGACTCGAGACCCCGCTCGATCGCACGGACGACCAGGTGCGAGGGGCCCCAGGGCACGTCCTCGGCGCCCTCGCCCTCCACCCGGATCGTCAGCCCCGCATCGGTGGTCGTCACCGTGATCTCGTCGTACAGCGCCAGGGCGAGCCCCAGCGTGTCGAAGCCCGGACCGAGGTTCGCCGTCGACGCGGGCACCCGTGCGGTCACGGTGAGCCCGGCGGGCAGCGTCTGAGTCATCGTGCTCCCTCCGATGCGCGGTGCGACCACTAGACGAGCTCGAGCGCCGCGGCAACCGCCACCGGATCGACCGGGATCGGCTGCACAGCAGGCATTCCCGCGAGCGCGGTGTCGGGATCCTTGAGTCCGTTACCGGTCACGGTGCACACCACGGTCTGCCCGGCGTCCAGCCAGCCCTCCTTGTGCGCGGCGAGCAGGCCGGCCACCGACGCCGCCGACGCGGGCTCGACGAACACGCCCTCGGTGCGGGCGATGAGCCGGTAGGCCTCGAGGATCTCCTCGTCGGTGGCGGCGCGGAAGACGCCGTTCGACTCCTCCTTGGCCGCGACGGCACCGTCCCAGGACGCGGGCGAGCCGATCCGGATGGCGGTGGCGATGGTCTCCGGGTCCTTGACCGGGGCGCCGTGCACCAGCGGAGCCGCGCCCGCCGCCTGCACGCCGAGCATGCGCGGGCGAACCGAGGTGATCCCGTCCGCGTAGTACTCCGAGTACCCACGCCAGTACGCGGTGATGTTGCCCGCGTTGCCGACCGGGAGGGCGTGGATGTCGGGCGCCTTGCCCAGCGCGTCGCAGATCTCGAACGCCGCGGTCTTCTGCCCCTCGATGCGCACCGGGTTGACCGAGTTCACCAGACCGATGGTCGGGAACTCCGCGGTGGTCTTGCGGGCCAGCTCGAGACAGTCGTCGAAGTTGCCCTCGACCTGGATGATCTTCGCGCCGTGCATGACGGCCTGGGCGAGCTTGCCCATCGCGATCTTGCCCTGCGGCACCAGCACCGCACAGGTCATGCCCGCGACGGCCGCGTAGGCCGCGGCCGACGCCGAGGTGTTGCCCGTCGAGGCGCACAGCACGGCCTTCTGGCCCCGCGCGAGCGCGTCGGTGACGGCCATGGTCATGCCGCGGTCCTTGAACGACCCGGTGGGGTTGAGACCCTCGACCTTGAGGTGGACCTCGCAACCGGTGATCTCGGACAGGTGGGCGGCGGGCAGCAGCGGGGTGCCGCCCTCGCGCAGCGTGATCGTCTTCCAGTTCGGCCCGATGGCGAGTCGATCGCGGTACGCCTCGATCAGCCCCGGCCAGGGGGTGTGAACGGGAGTGTGCAGGCGGGGGCTATTCACTGGAACCTTCCAATCGGAGAACACTGGTGACCGCGGTCACGAACTCGAGCTTGCCGAGGGCCGCAACGGTTTCGGACAGGGCCGCGTCGGTCGCCAGATGGGTGACCACGATCAGCCCGGCGCCGTTGCCCATGCCCTCCTGACGGACCGTCGAGATGCTGACGTCGTGCTTGGCGAACTCCGCCGCGACCGCCGACAGCACGCCCGCACGGTCCGCGACCTGCATGTTGACGTAGTAACGGGTGGGGATCTCGCCGATCGGCGCGATCTTGAGGTCCGCGTACTTCGACTCACGGGGACCGCGGCCGCCGTGCACCCGGTTCCGGGCCGCCATCACGAGGTCGCCCATCACGGCCGAGGCGGTCGGCGAGCCACCGGCGCCCTGTCCGTAGAACATGAGCCGTCCCGCGGCCTCGGCCTCGACCACGACCGCGTTGAACGCGCCGTTCACCGAGGCGAGCGGGTGATCGAGCGGGACGAGCGCCGGGTAGACCCGGGCCGAGATCCGCTCGGAGCCGTCCGCGCCGTTGATCCGCTCACAGATCGAGAGCAGCTTGACCGTGCAGTTCAGCGACTTGGCCGCCTCGAGGTCCGCCGAGGAGATCTTCGAGATGCCCTCGCGGTACACGTCGGCGGCGGTGACCCGGGTGTGGAACGCGATCGACGCGAGGATCGCGGCCTTCGCCGCGGCGTCGTAGCCCTCCACGTCCGCGGTCGGATCGGCCTCGGCATAGCCGAGCCGGCCCGCCTCGGCGAGCGTGTCGGCGTAATCGGCGCCGGTCTCGTCCATCGCGGAGAGGATGAAGTTGGTGGTGCCGTTGACGATTCCGGCGACCTTGTTGACCCGGTCGCCCGCGAGCGACTGGGTCAGCGGGCGGATCACCGGGATCGCGCCCGCGACCGCGGCCTCGAAGTACAGATCGACGCTCTTGTTCTCGGCCGCCTCGGCGAGCTCGCCGGTGTAGTCGGCCAGCAGCGCCTTGTTCGCGGTGACCACCGACTTGCCCGAGTTGAGGGCGGCGAGGATGAGCTTGCGCGGCACCTCGATACCGCCGATCACCTCGACGACGATGTCCACGTCCGCGCGCGTGACCAGAGAGTCCGCGTCGGTCGTCAGCAACTCGGCCGGAACCCCGCGGTCACCCTCGATCCGGCGCACCGCGATGCCGCGCAGCACCACCGGTGCGCCGACCCGCGCCTCGAGCTCGCGGGCGTGCTCGCGCAGAATTCGCACGACCTCACTGCCCACGTTGCCGAGGCCGAGGACCGCCACACCGATCGCGGCATTGCCACTCGGTTCAGTCATGTTGCTGTACCTCCAAGCTGAGCAGATCTTCCACTGTTTCCCTGCGCAAGATCAGTCGGGACTGACCGTCACGCACCGCGACCACGGCAGGCCGGGTGAGCAGGTTGTAGCGGCTGGACATCGAATAGCAGTATGCGCCAGTGGCGGCGACCGCGAGCAGATCTCCCGCGTTGACGTCCTCCGGCATCCAGGCGTCCCGGATGACGATGTCGCCACTCTCGCAGTGCTTCCCCACCACGCGGGCGACGACCGGGTCGGCCACGCTGTCGCGCGAGACCAGACGCGAGTCGTACTCGGCCTGATACAGCGACGTGCGGATGTTATCGCTCATCCCGCCGTCCACGCTGATGTATCGCCGGGTTGCGTTGGCACCCAAGCGAACATCCTTGACCGTACCGACCTCGTACAGGGTCACGGTGCCCGGTCCCGCGATCGCCCGGCCCGGCTCGACCGCGAGGGTCGGCACCGGCAGTCCGGCGAGCGCCGACTCGGTGGCGACGATGTGCGCGAGCTTGGCCGCCAGGTCGTCCACCGGCGGCGGGTCGTCGGTCGCGAGGTACGAGATCCCCATCCCGCCGCCGAGATCGACGATCGAGATCTGCGAGGACTTGTCCACCCCGAACTCGGCGACGATGGTGCGGAGCAGCCCGATCACGCGGTGCGCGGCGAGCTCGAACCCGTCGACCTCGAAGATCTGCGAGCCGATGTGGCTGTGCAGCCCTACCAGCCGCAGGTTCTCGGTGGCGAACACGCGGCGGACGGCGTCCAGTGCCGATCCGTCCGAGAGCGAGAACCCGAACTTCTGGTCCTCGTGAGCGGTTGCGATGAACTCGTGGGTGTGCGCCTCTACGCCGACCGTGACGCGGATCAGCACGTCCTGCACCACGCCGTGCGCACCGGCGACGCGGTCCAGCCGATCGATCTCCTGGGTCGAGTCGAGCACGATGTGCCCGACACCCGCGGCCACCCCGGCCTCGAGCTCGGCGACGGACTTGTTGTTGCCGTGCATGGCAATTCGCTCGGCCGGGAAGTTCGCGTGCAGCGCGATTGCCAGCTCGCCGCCGGAGCAGATGTCCAGCGACAGTCCCTCCTCGGCGACCCAGCGGGCGACCTCACCGCAGAGGAACGCCTTCGAGGCGTAGTGCACCTTGCCGGCGGGGCCGAAGGCACGGGCCATGTCACGGCACCGGGACCGGAAGTCGTCCTCGTCGATGACGAACAGCGGCGTGCCGTACTGCTCCGCCAGCTCGGTGACAGCCACCCCGGCCAGCCGGACCACGCCGTCCTCGCCGCGGGCGGCGTTGCGGGGCCAGACCGCGGCGGGCAGTGCGGTCAGCTCGGCCGCGGACTCCGGCCGCGGCGGCAGTCCGGGCGCGTGCGGGATCTCGGCGTGCTTGGGTCCCGCCGGATGCGCGCTCACATTCGCTCCGGTGCGCTGACGCCGAGCACGGCGAGGCCGTTGGCGAGGACCTGGCGGGTCGCCGCGCACAGGGCCAGGCGGGCCGTGTGCAGATCGCCCGCGGGCTCGTCGCCCTGCGGGAGCACCCGGCAGTCGGTGTAGAAGCGGTGGTAGGTGCCGGCCAGCTCCTCCATGTACCGGGCGATCCGGTGCGGCTCCCGCAGCTCGGCCGCCGCGGCCACCACCCGCGGGTACTCGCCGATGGTCCGGATGAGGTCGCCCTCCCGGTCGTGGGTGAGCAGTTCCAGCTTCGGGTTCTCGGTGGAGATGCCCAGCTCGGCCGCGTTGCGGCCCAGCGAGGCGAGCCGGGCGTGCGCATACTGCACGTAGTAGACGGGGTTCTCGCTGGTGGTGCTGGTCCACAGCTCGAGATCGATGTCCAGGCTCGAATCCACGGAGGACCGGATCATCGCGTACCGGGCGGCATCGACGCCGATCGCCTCGACCAGGTCGTCGAGGGTGATGACGGTGCCCGCCCTCTTGCTCATCTTCACCGCGACGCCGTCGCGGACCAGGTTCACCATCTGACCGATCAGCACCTCGACGGTGTCCGGGTCGTCGCCGAACGCGGCGGCGGCGGCCTTGAGCCTGCCGATGTAGCCGTGGTGGTCGGCCCCGAGCATGTAGATGCACAGGTCGAAGCCGCGCGAACGCTTGTCCTGGAAGTAGGCGATGTCGCCCGCGATGTACGCGGCGTTGCCATCGCTCTTGATGACGACCCGGTCCTTGTCGTCACCGAAGTCGGTGCTCTTGAGCCACCAGGCGCCGTCCTCCTCGTAGAGGTTCCCGGACGCCTTGAGGGTCGCCACCGCCGTCTCGACGGCACCGGACTCGAAGAGCGAGTTCTCGTGGAAGTACACGTCGAAGTCGGTGCCGAACTCGTGCAGGGTCTTCTTGATGTGGTCGAACATCAGCGCCACACCGATGGACCGGAACGTCTCCTGACGCTCGTCGGCGGGCAGCGCGAGCGCGTCCGGCCGCTGCCGGACGACCTCCGCAGCGATGTCGGAGATGTACGCCCCCGCGTAGCCGTCCTCGGGCGCCGGGTCGCCGTTGGCCGCGGCGATCAGCGACCGCGCGAACCGGTCGATCTGGGCGCCGTGGTCGTTGAAGTAGTACTCACGGGTGACCGCAGCGCCCTGGGCGGCGAGGATGCGTCCGAGCGCGTCGCCGACCGCGGCCCACCTGGTGCCGCCGAGGTGGATCGGGCCGGTCGGGTTCGCGGAGACGAACTCGAGGTTGATCCGCTTACCTGCCAGCGCCTTGGACGAACCGAAGGCCTCTCCGGCGGCGATGGCGTTCGCGACGATGACGCCCTGTGCGGCCGCGGCCAGCCGGATGTTGAGGAATCCCGGACCTGCCACCTCGACGGTCTCGATGCCGTCGGTGGCGGTCAGCGCGTCGGCCAGCCAGGTCGCCAGATCGCGCGGATTGGCGCCCGCCTTCTTGCCGACCTGCATGGCCACGTTGCTGGCGTAGTCCCCGTGCTCGGGGTTGCGGGGGCGTTCGACGGCGAGCGTCGCCGGGAGGACGCTCGCGTCGAGCCCACGCTCGGCGAGGACCTTCGCGGCGGTCCCTCGGAGCAGTTCGGCAAGGTCGGCAGGAGTCACAGGTATCTATCCTATGGTCTGGCCGTTCGCGGCCTGCGCTCAGGCACTGAACGTAGAGTGGGGCCCCGGCGGGACCCCACCGCCGCCCTGTGACTGTCCAACCACCGAAAGAGCACTCACCGATGCCAAGCGGTTCGGAAAATCGCGGCGCCAAGAACTCGGGCGCCAAGTCAGCCAAGGCCATCAAAGCCGCCAACAAGAGTGCCGGCGGCGCCAAGCCCAAGGCCGGGCTCCCCAAGCAACGCAACATCCCCTGGCTGACCATCGGTGCGGTGATTGCCGTGCTTGCCCTGATCGGCGTGCTCGCGGTGAATCTGTTCCCGAAGTACCAGGACAAGGCCGAGGCCGACAAGTTCGCGCCGAGCTCCGAGAACAAGGACCCCTCGATCGAGATCGACGGTGTCGTCCGGAACGAGTACCCCCCGGCGCTGCACGTGAGCGCGACGCAGCGGGTGGCCTACGACCAGACCCCGCCGTACGGCGGCCCGCACGACGCGACGTGGGCCACCTGCACCGGCATCGTGTACCCGAACGCGATCCGCACGGAGAACGCCGTGCACTCGCTCGAACACGGCGCGGTGTGGATCGCCTACAACCCGGACAAGGTCTCCGACGACCAGCGTGACGCGCTCGCGGACCGGGTCGACGGCAAGTCCTACATGCTGATGTCGCCGTACCCGGGCCTCGACTCCCCGATCTCCCTGCAGAGCTGGGGGCACCAGCTCAAGCTGGACGACGCCAGCGACCCGCGGATCGGCCAGTTCATCGCCGCGCTGCGCCTGAACAACTTCGGGGTCTACCCCGAGGTCGGCGCCAGCTGCTCGACCATCCCTGGCGCGTTCGACCCGGACAACCCGCCTGCGTTCGACGGCTCGGCACCCGGCCCCGACGCGGTGCCGATGAACGGTGAGGGCCTGGCACAGGATCAGGGCGAGCTGGGCACCGGCGGAGCGCCCGGCGGACTGCCCGGTGGCATGCAGCTGTCGGACCTCCAGGTCCCGCCCGCCGTCCCCGAGGCCCCGGCACCGGCGCCGGCTGGCTGACATGACTGATCAGACCGGAGCCGACCAGAACGCAGTCGAGCAGCAAGCACCCGAGCAGGCACGGGACGGCGGCAAGCGCAGTCAGCGCACCGCCCTCGCCGTGCTCGGCCTGATCGCCGCCGTCGCGATCGGGTTCGCCATCGGGTTCCTGGCGAGCCTGCCGCTGCGTGACGGCGGCGCCGACAACCCGGGTGCGGGCTCGGTGGACGTCGGGTTCGCGCAGGACATGACCGTGCACCACAACCAGGCCGTGGAGATGTCGGCGATCGCGATCGCAAACGCCACCGATCCGATGGTCCGCGACCTCGCGTACGACATCCTGACCACCCAGCAGAACCAGATCGGGCAGATGACCGGCTGGCTGTCGCTGTGGAATCAGCCGCTGCTCCCGACCGGCGACTACATGACCTGGATGAACTCGGACGAATCCGGGCACGGTGGGGACGGGCACGGTCACGCGGAATCCGGCCACGACATGGGCACGATGACCTCCGAGGCCGGAGCGCCCGCGTCGACGGGCGCGATGCCTGGTATGGCCAGCTCCGAGGACATGGCCGCGCTGCGGCAGGCCCGCGGTCCGGCCGCCGACGTCCTCTACCTGCAGCTGATGCTGCGTCATCACCAGGGCGGCCTGCCGATGATGGAGTACGGCGCACAGCATGCGGAGGTTCCGACCGTCCAGATGCTGGCTCAGACCATGGTCGACACCCAGCAGAGCGAGGCGGACCGGATCACCGCGATGCTCCAGGAGAAGGGCGCGGCTCCCCTGCCGATGAACTGACCGTCCGCCGAGCCAACGGTCAACGCGTCGTGGGCTCGGCGGGGGCGGTCGTACCCCATGTCCAGTCGCGCACCTCGGGCATGTCCTCGAGGTGCGCGATGACATAGTCCCGGTGCCGCTCGAGCTGAGCCCGGCAGTACCGCGCGAGCTCGTCGCCCCGCTGGGGCACCCGGCGGGCGCGGCGCAGCGCCTCGAGCACCAGGTCGTATCGGCTCATCCGGTTGAGCACCACCATGTCGAACGGCGTGGTGGTCGTGCCCTGCTCGTTGAACCCACGGACGTGGAAGCGGTCCGCGTTCGGTCGGCCGTGCAGCAATTGGTGGACCGCACGCGAGTACCCGTGGAAGGCGAACACCACGTCGGTGTCCTCGGTGAACAGTTCGGCGAAGCTCTCGTCCGTGAACCCGTGCGGATGCACGTCCTGGGGCATCAGCGCCATCAGGTCGACGACGTTGACCACCCGCACCCGCAGGTAGGGCACCCAGACCCGCAGCAGCTCGGCCGCTGCCAGGATCTCCTGGGTCGGCACGTCCCCGGCCGCCGCCAGCACGACGTCCGGCTCGTCCGGCCTGCCTGCCCCGTCTTCCTCGGTCCCCGCCCACCGCCACACCGAAGCGCCTGCGGCGCAGTGCCGATCGGCCTCCTCGAGGCTCAGGTACTGCAGGTGCGGCTGCTTGTCGACGACGATCAGGTTGACGTGGTCGGTGCTGCGCAGGCAGTGGTCGGCGATCGAGAGCAGCGTGTTCGAGTCCGGCGGCAACCAGATCCGGACCACCTCGGGCGACAACGGGATGGCCGCGTCGATCATGCCCGGGCCCTGGTGGCTGAAACCGTTGTGATCGTTGCGCCAGCAGGTGCTGGTGAGGAGCACGTTCAACGAGGAGACGGGTTCCCGCCAGGGCAGCGTCCGCGCGTGTTGGAGCCACTTGGCGTGCTGGATCAGCATCGAGACGCTGACCATCGCGAACGCCTCGTAGCTCGCAAATATCCCGTGCCCGCCCGCCAGCAGGTATCCCTCCAACCAGCCCTGGCACAGGTGCTCGCTGAGGACCTCCATCACCCGGCCGTCCGGGCCGAGCCCGTCGTCGTGGTCGGTGACGGACAGTTGCCAGCAGCGGTCCGTCGTCTCGAACACCGCGCCGAGCCGGTTGCTGGCGGTCTCGTCCGGGCAGAAGAGCCGGAAGTCGCCACCGCCGTCGGACCGGGTGCCCTCGGCGTAGATGTCGCGGAGCATCTCGCCGAGCACCCGGGTGGTCTCGTGGAATGTCGTCCCCGGTGCGGGCACGTCGAGGGCGTAGCGCTCTAGTGGCGGGACCGGCAGCGCCCGGCGCAGCCGCCCGCCGTTCGCGTACGGGGTGGAGCCCATCCGCTTGTCCCCCGCGGGCGCGAGAGCCGCGAGTTCGGCTGCCAGCGTGCCGTTCTCGTCGAAGAGCCGGTCCGGTCGGTAGGACCGCATCCATCGCTCGAGCTGCGCGAGATGGGCGGGGTTGGTGCGCACCGCCGACAGCGGCACCTGATGGGCCCGGTGCGTGCCCTCGACCAGCACGCCGTCGACGGTGTGCGGACCGGTCCAGCCCTTCGGGGTGCGCAGCACGATCGCCGGCCACCGGGGCGTGTCGGCGGAGGCGGTACCGGCGCGGGCCGCCCGTTGGATCGCGGTGATCGACTCGTGCGCGGCATCGACAGCGGCCGCCAGCGCGCGGAACACGAGCCTAGGGTCGTCGCCGTCGACGAAAACGGGCGCCCACCCCTGACCGGAGAGGTAGGCGGCGACATCGGTGTCGGCGCTGCGCCCGAGGACCGTCGGTCCGGCGATCTTCGCGCCGTTCAGGTGCAAGATCGGCAACACCGCCCCGTCCCGGCGCGCATTGAGGAAGGCGGGCAGCTTCCAGGAGGCGGACATCGGGCCCGTCTCGGCCTCCCCGTCCCCGATCACGCACGCGACCAGCAGGTCGGGCCGGTCGAACGCGGCTCCGGCTGCGTGCGCGAGCGCGTAGCCGAGTTCGCCGCCCTCGTGGATGCTGCCCGGGGTCTGCACGCTCACGTGGCTCGGCACCCCGCCCGGCGCCGAGAACTGCCGACACAGCCGCTCGATCCCGGCCGCATCCGCGCTGACCTGCGGATAGATCTGCGAGTAGGTGCCCTCGAGGTAGGTCGCCGCCACCAGCGCCGGGCCGCCGTGGCCCGGACCGGTGACGTACAGCCAGTTCGCGTCGGTGCGGCGGATGTGCCGGTTGAGCACGGCGTAGATCGCGGACAGGCCTGGACTGGTCCCCCAGTGTCCGAGCAGCCGCGGCTTGATGTGCTCGGCGCGTAGCGGCTCTCGCAGCAATGCGTTGTCCCGCAGGTAGATCTGGGCGACCGTCAGGTAGTTGGCGGCGGCCCACCAGCGCAGGTCCAGGTCGAGTTCGGCATCGGGGTAATACTGATCGGCCATCGACGAGCCCTTCGGTATTCGTGGCGGACACCGGGTGCGTACCAGGCACTTTACCCAACCGGGGGGTCCAAATATGGATCCGGCCAATCGTGGGTTACGCTAACCCCGCCCAATGGCACGCCGGAAGTTTCGGCGGGCCCCCGTAGCTCAGGGGATAGAGCGTTCGCCTCCGGAGCGAAAGGCCGCAGGTTCGAATCCTGCCGGGGGCACCACCATCACCAAGAACCATCGATGGATCGGTGCAATTTCTCAGCCGCGATCAGCGGACTCTCTTCACACTGTGTGGCGCGAAAGCGCGGAAACCGCCATTGCGCGCACAGAATGTGAGCGCAATGCGGCCCCGTCGGCTAGTTGCCGAGCGCCGTCAGCGGCGTCATGTCGAAATAGTCCCGCCAGGCCACGATCTTGCCGTCCGGCGCGATCTCGAAGACCCCTACCACCGGCAGGTCGATCTGCTTGCCGTTGATGGCGAACACATCGGTGCGCTCGTTCATCACTATCGAGCCGTTGGCCACCTGGTGGTGCACGTTGAACGCGATGCCGCCGAACGAACCGATGAAGCCCGTGATGAAGTCCTTGATCGCGGACTTCCCGACCACCGGTTCCATCGGGATGTTGTGGTAAACGGCGTCTTCCGCGAAATACTCGACGATCGCATCGGGATCGGCCTGCGCCCAGAGCGCGCAGAACTCGGTGACGATGGACTCCGGATTCATGGGTTCCCCTTCGGTTGGTGGTGTTCGTGTGCCGAAACCTTCTCACGCTGCAATTCCAGGAACTCCCCGTACCGCTGGATCTCCGCGTCCAGTGCCGCCGTCTCCGGCGCCGACAGCGTCCGGTGTAGCGCCAGGTCGATGGTGGCGGACCGGGCGGAGAGCGTGTGCTTCCAGTGCCCGACCACGAGGCCGTCGACGAGGACCGCATGCACGTGGGCAGGCGCGCCGCGCCCGGCCAGGTCGGGATCCGCGAGGTAGTCCTTGGTGTCGCTGTACGACATGATGCACTCGTCGTAGCCCTGGACGAGGTCCACGACGGGCGGCCGTGGTGCCGCGTCCTGCCTTGGCGGGTACCAGAGCGACCGCCCCTCCACCTCGGCCACCCGGAACTCGTCCGCGACGGCGTCGAGCCCCGTCCGACAGTCGGCGAGCGTCAGGCCCGACCATCGTGCGAGATCGCGGACCGTGGCCGGTCCCCTGGTGGCGAAGTACCGGCGGGCCAGCCGCGCCAGCGCCGCGTCGCGGTCCAGCGGCTCGCTCGCAGGCACCCGCTCACCGAACGCCGCGTAGGTGTGCTGCCTGCCGCTGGGCACGCCGCTGATCACCACCCGGTGCAGCTCGGCGGCCATCAGGATGTAGCCCAGCCGCATCCCGTCTGCCCCGACGCCCGCGGCCTGCAGCATCGCGCCGATCTGCCTGCGGGTGAGGTGGTTTCCGCCCTCGACCGCCTCCGCGATCAGCTCGCCGGTCCTCGCGAGCGTGCCCTCGTCGAGGTCGAGCGAGCGCAGGTGGTGGCCGTTGACCACCTGCACCCGCGGTGCCGTCAGCTCCAGCAGCCAGTTCGCGTCGTCCGGGGTGACGAAATGCCAGGTCGGTCGCAGCAGGTGGGTGCGCAGGATCCTGCCACGCGCGTAGTCGTCCCGGACGTCAGCATCGACGACGGTCCGGGTTCGTTGCGCCAGAGACCATTTCGCGTAGGCGTACTCCTGTGCCTGCACGGCGACCATGGCCCCCAGCGCCTCGGGGGCCGTCCGCAGCGGAGCGCCCCACAGGTGCTGGCTTCGCATCCGTCGCGGCAGAACCCCGGCCCGGTCCACAGCAGCACCCCAGGCGCGGACCGGGCCGGGTGCGACCGGAGCCGCGGGGGGTCAGCCGCCGAACTGCACCACCGGAGTGACCCGGCCCAGGATCATGTCGGTGCGGGGCTGCAGCGCCGGATCGAGGGCCTCGGGCTGGGGCACCACCCAGTACTGCCCCTCGGCGACCTGGGCGAACACCCGCTCCGCATGCTCGTCCGGGGTGAGTCCGTGCTCGTCCGCGTCGTTCTGGAGCCACTGCTGGAAGCCCTGCACCTCGGGCGGGGTGTCCGCACCGGGGCGCGCGGCCCGGAAGATGTCGCTCTTGACGTGCCCCGGCGTCACCACGGACACCCGGATCTGTGCCTTCTTCATCTGCATCTCGTAGTGCAGGCTCTCGGTGAGCGCCAGCACGCCGAACTTGGTGACGCTGTACGGGGTCATGAGCGGGCTGGGCAGCAGGCCCCCGACCGAGGACACGTTGACCACCCACGCCGGGGTCCCGGCATCGAGCATCCGCGGCACGAAGGCGCGCAGGCCGTTGACGTACCCGCCGATGTTGACGCGGAGCATGGCGTCCCAGCGCTCCGCCGGGATCTCCCAGGAGTACCCGAACGCCATGATCCCGGCGTTGTTGACCAGCATGTCCACCCCACCGAATCGCCGCCAGGCCCGCTCGGCCAGCGCCTCGACCGCGGCCGGGTCGGCGACGTCGGTCACCACGGCCTCCGCCTCGGCGCCCTGCGCGGTGAGCTCCGCCCGGAGCGACTCGGTCCGCTCCGCGTCGACATCGGCCAGCACCACCCGCATGCCGAGACCCGCGGCGTGCCGCGCGAGGCCCGCGCCGATCCCGCTCGAGGCACCGGTGATGACCGCGACCTTGCCGTTGAACACCTGCTGGGCCGATTCCATGACCATCTCCGTCCTGAGTTCGATTGCCCCCGAGGCTAGGCTGCATCGGAACACCCGGACCAGCATCCGCCCGATGGATGGAACACTCGCCGCGCATGCGCATTCCTCAGCGCCGCACGTGCGGTCCGCTCAGTCCAG
This sequence comes from Rhodococcus sp. PvR099, assembly GCF_017833315.1. Lineage (NCBI taxonomy): Bacteria > Bacillati > Actinomycetota > Actinomycetes > Mycobacteriales > Nocardiaceae > Rhodococcus > Rhodococcus sp. PvR099. Next base: position 1,998,242 of record NZ_JAFIBV010000001.1, read on the forward strand.
ATCGCGCAGTCGCCGCACCACATCGGCCATAGCGCGGTCGCGCGCCGGATCCGCGGGCAGCGGCAGGGTGACCGCGTCGGCGAGCCCGCCGATCCGCTCGTGGATCAGCTCGGGCAGCTCCCCGTAGCTGGCCGACGGCAGCATCGCGTCGAGCACCTCGTCGGTGACCAGTTCCCCGAGCCGGCCCCAGTCGTTCGCCCGGACCATCCGGGCCAGTGGTTCGCGCAGATCGCCGAGGCCGCAGCGTTCGAGCTCGCGGCGGTACTCCGGGGTCGAGTACAGGAAGGCGAACTGGCGCCGGTGCCGCTCGCGCTCGGCGTCGAGGTCGGCCTGCGTCTCGCCGGTGATCACCTGGAACCCCGCGACCAGCTCGCAGTCGGCCGGGTTCCGGCCCGCGGCCGCCGCGCCTGCCGCCAGCGCCGGCCGGACGTCCTGCTCCAGGAACGACGGGCTCGAGCCGGTGGGGTGCGTGATCAGCCCGTCCGCCACCTCCCCCGCCACGGTGCACATCCGGCGGCCGACCCCGCCCAGGTAGATCGGCGGGCAGGGCGTCTCGGCGTCGGTCGCGTCGTGCGGATTGAAGTACGGCTGCATCCGGGTGAAGCCATAGTGCTCGCCCTCGAACGGCGTCAGCGTCCCGGTCCGGAACGTCTCGAACGCCGCCCGGACCACGTGGACGTACTCCGCCATCCGCGCCGCAGGCTCGGCCCAGGGCATCGCGTACCGCTGCTCGATGTTCTGCCTGATCTGACTGCCGAGGCCGAGGTGGAACCGGCCGCCGGACATCCTCGCCAGGTCCCATGCCGTGTACGCGGTGAGCAGCGGGCTGCGGACGAAGGCCAGCGCGACCGACGTCCGCACCACGATCCGGGAGGTGCTCTGCAACGCGATCAGCGCGAGCAGGAACGGATCGTGCACCGTCTCCGAGACGTGCATGCCGTCGTAGCCCGCGGCCTCGACCCGCCGGGCGTAGGCGCCGACGTCGCCGAGCCCCATCCGCGGATCCGCTCCGGTGAAGACCTTCACGCCGCCGTCACCCGGCCGCCGGGTGCGGCTCGATGATCGCCAGGATCGACTCGATCTCCCCGCCCGGCACCGAGAAGTGCTCGGTGATCGCGACGGTGATGACGTGCTCGCCCGCACCCATGTCGAGCAGGAAGCGGGCCACCACGTTCGGCCCCCATTCCCGGAACTCCAGGTCCCGGATGCCGGTGATCGGCTTGTACTGGTCGCCGTGCTCCAGCTCGGCGACGATCTCCGGCCCGGAATCGCCCGTCCGCTGGCCGTTCTCGACCCGGAAGCAGTCCGCCGCCAGCCGCACCTTGCTCGCGTCGTGGGTGACCAGGCTGCTGAGGTACTCGCGCGCCATCGCCACCCGGGGACTGTCGGCGGGCGCACCGGTCAGCGCGGCGATCCCGTCCAGCAGCGGCCGGGCCAGCTCGGGCCTGCAGATGACGAGGTCCGGCAGGTAGGGGTGCGCCTCGTTGTAGACCAGCGGTGTCCCGTCGATCCGCGAGCAGTGCAGACCGGCCGCCTGCGCGACCCCGACGGGGGCCGCCGAATCCCACTCCCACTGGCCACCGGCGTGCACATAGGCATCGGCCTCGCCGCGCAGCACCGCCATCGCCTTGGCACCGGCCGAGCCCATCGGCGCGACGTCGGCGCCGACCCGCTCGGCGAGCGCCCCGATGAATTCGGGAGGGCGGCTGTCGCTGACCACTATTCGCGGCCGCGGCCGCGTCGTCGACTCGAGACGGGGGCGGGCCCGCCCCGCCGGGTCCGCCGGTCGTGCCGACCCGCTCACGTAGACCTCACCAAGCGCGGGCTGGGCGACGGCGGCCGCCGTGATCCCCGCGCCGCGTTCCCACAGCGCGACGTGCACGGCCCAGTCCGGACGTCCCGGCAGACCGTACTCCCGCGAGCCGTCCAGCGGATCGATGATCCACACCCGCGGATTGTCCAGGCGGGCACGGTCATCCGCGGACTCCTCGGACAGCACGGCGTCGCCCGGACGCCGCTCCCCGAGCAGCCCCAGCAGCAGCGTGTTCGCCTCCTTGTCGCCCCTGCGCCCGAGCTCACGCGCCTGCGTCTTCTCGAGCGGGGCCTCGCCCAGCTCGCGGTTCCTCAGCTCCAGGAGGAGTTCGCCCGCACGGGTGGCCAGTTCGCCGGCGAGCGCGGCATCGGTCGTCATAGGTTCAGATACTCCATGATCGTGGCGGCCTGGGCGACGGGATCGCCGTCCTCGGGTCGCAGCACCAGTTCGGCGTCGGTCGGCGCCTCGTACGGGTCGTCGACTCCGGTGAAGCCGGTGATCTCGCCCGCCCTCGCCTTGGCGTACATGCCCTTCGGGTCGCGGGCCTCGCACTGCTCGATCGGGGTGTCGATGAACACCTCGATGAACGGCAGGCCTGCCGCGATGTGCTGGGCCCGCACCCGATCCCGGTCCTCGCGATACGGACTGATCAGCGAGGCGACCGCGACCATCCCCGCATCCGCGAGCAGCTGGGCGACCTCGCCCACCCGCCGGACGTTCTCGGCCCGGTCCGCGGCACCGAAGCCCAGGTCGGAATTGAGCCCGTGCCGCAGGTTGTCCCCGTCCAGTCGGTAGGCGGGCACGCCGGAGGCCACCAGCCGTCGCTCGAGTTCGACGGCGACCGTGGACTTCCCGGACGCGGACAGCCCGGTCAGCCACACCGTCGCGCCCTTGGTGGCGCGCTCGGCACGGGAGACCGACGCGGCGTGCCAGACGACCTTCGACTCCTTGAGCGTGGGCCCGAGGATCATGCCGGCCGCGACGGTGTTGCCGGTCGACTCGTCGACCAGGATGAAGCTGCCGGTCACCCGGCTGCGACGGTACGGGTCGAACAGCAGCGGCTGCTGTGTCTTCAGCTGGATCCGGCCGATCTCGTTGAGCGACAACGACTGCGCGACTTCGTCCCGGTGCAGGGTGTTGACGTCGAGCCGGTAGTCGAGCCGGACCACCTGCGCCTTGGTGGACTTGGTGGTGTGCAGCAGGGTGTACCGGGCGTTCTCGGAGAGCGAGGACTGTTCGGTGAGCCAACAGACCATCGCGTCGATCTCCTGGCCGACCTGCGGGCGGTTGTTCGGCCTGCAGAGCACGTCGCCGCGGCTGACATCCAGGTTGTCAGCCAGCGAGATCGTCACCGCGGACGGCGCGAACGCCTCCTCGATCACGGTGCCGCCTGGACCGAAGATGGCCTCGACCGTGGAGGTGAAGCCCGAGGGCAGCACGACGACCTCGTCGCCGGGCTTGAACACGCCGCTGGCGACGGTGCCCGCGTAGCCGCGGAAGTCGTGCAGCTCGGCGTCGGTCTGACGCTGCGGCCGGATCACGTACTGCACCGGGAACCGCGCGTCGATGAGATTGCGGTCCGAGGCGATGTGCACGTCCTCGAGGTGGTGCAGCAGCGACGAGCCCTCGTACCAGGGCATGTTCTCGGTGCGGGTGACGATGTTGTCGCCCTTGAGCGCGGAGACGGGGATGAACGTCAGGTCGTGCACGTCGAGCTTGATCGCGAACTGCCGGAACTCCTCCTTGATCTCCTCGAAGCGCTCCTGCGACCAGTCGACCAGGTCCATCTTGTTCACGCACAGCACCAGGTGCGGGATCCCGAGCAGGGTGGACAGGAAGGCATGCCTGCGGGTCTGCTCCAGCACGCCCTTGCGCGCGTCGACCAGGATCAACGCGAGGTCCGCGGTGGAGGCCCCGGTGACCATGTTGCGGGTGTACTGCTCGTGACCGGGGGTGTCGGCGATGATGAACTTGCGGTGCGGGGTCGCGAAGTAGCGGTGCGCGACGTCGATGGTGATGCCCTGTTCCCGCTCGGCGCGCAGCCCGTCGGTGAGCAGGGCGAGGTTGGCGTACTCGTCGCCGCGCTCGCGGCTGCTGCGCTCGACCGCCTCGAGCTGATCCTCGAAGATCGACTTGGAGTCGTAGAGCAGCCGCCCGATCAGGGTCGACTTGCCGTCGTCGACGCTGCCCGCGGTGGCGACGCGAAGCAGCTGCAGGGCGTGGTGGGACTGCGACATCAGAAGTACCCCTCCTTCTTGCGGTCTTCCATCCCGGCCTCGGAGATCCGGTCGTCGGCGCGGGTGGCCCCGCGCTCGGTGATGCGACTGGCCGCCACCTCGGTGACGACGGCGGCCGGGGTGGCCGCCGAGGACTCCACGCATCCGGTGCAGGTGGCGTCGCCGACGGTCCGGAACCGGACGAGCTCCTCGTACGGCTCCTCCCCCGGGAGCAGCGTCAGGAACCTGGTGTGCGCCAGCAGCATTCCGTCGCGCGGCACCACCTGGCGGCGATGTGCGTAGTAGATGGCGGGCAGCTCGATCTGCTCCTCGAGGATGTACTGCCAGATGTCGAGTTCGGTCCAGTTCGACAGCGGGAACACCCGGATGTGCTCGCCCTTGCGATGCTTGCCGTTGTAGAGGTTCCACAGCTCGGGCCGCTGCGCGCGCGGATCCCACTGCCCGAACTCGTCGCGGAAGCTGAAAACCCGCTCCTTGGCGCGCGCCTTCTCCTCGTCGCGGCGGGCACCGCCGAAGACCGCGTCGAACTCGTTGTCGCGGATGCCGCGCAGCAACGCGTGCGTCTGCAGCCGGTTGCGGCTGGCGCGGGGCCCCTGCTCCTCGGTGACGCGGCCCGCGTCGATGTCGTCCTGCACCCGCGAGACCACGAGGCGGAGGCCGAACTCCTCGACCACGTGGTCCCGGAATTCGATTACCTCGTCGAAGTTGTGGCCGGTGTCGACGTGCATCACCGCGAAGGGCAGCGGCGCGGGCCAGAAGGCCTTGGCGGCGACGTGCAGCATCACCACCGAGTCCTTGCCTCCGGAGAACAACAGGACGGGGCGCTCGAAGGTGGCGGCCACCTCACGGAAGATGTGCACCGCCTCCGCCTCGAGCGCGCCCAGGTGGGACAGCTCGTAGGCGGGTGGTGCGTGTCGGGTTGTCACGTGCGGCTCCTCGACTGGATCGGGGTCCGAGCCATCGGTACATTTTTGTACCGGGGCGGTTCGAAATTGAAGTCTGAGCCGACAATAGAACGTGTTCTAGGTCGGGTCAATCCCCCCGCCGATCGACGCCGGACCCGGATCCGCGCGCCGGTCCGGCCATCTCCCACCCACCTCCGCCGTCACCGCGTCGGCCGCCGCCGCTAGGGCCTTTCCGCGACGTTCGATCTCGGCGCCGCTGATCGACGAGCCCACGTCCAGGGTGAGGACCAGCGACTGGTGCCCGTCGGCGTCGTAGGCGGGCGCGGCGATCAGGCTCACGGGATACTCCGCGTCGGCGGCGAGCTCGCGCCCCAGATACACCCGCTCACCCAGGCTCGAGACCATCTCGCCGAGCAGCTCGCGGATCTCGGACGGCAGGTCCTGCCCGGCGACGCCCTGCATCAGCGAGAAGAGCCTGCGCCCCATCGGGGTCAGCCGTTCGACGAGGTAGCCCGCATCGCGGCAGTCCTCGACGACCTCGCGCAACAGGTCGCGATCGAGCACCACCGGCAGCGTCGGTTCGCGACTCAGCCACGCCTTCAGGTCGTCGTCGGCGCTCCACAGCACGTACATGAGCCCCACCGGGGGCGCGAACGGGTACGCCTGCCCGACCTTGACGGCGGTCCGTCCGCCCTTCATCCCAGCAGGCGTGGCCACCTCGAGGATCATGATCCGGTCACCCACCACGGCGGACGCCGTGCAGACGGCCCCGAACTCGGCGGCGAGGCGGTCGAGGTGCGTGCGCGCGATCGGGCCGACCGCGAAGCCCCGCTGCGCCGCCCGCCCGGCGGCGATCAGCGCGGGGCCGAGCCCATAGGTCTTCGACGCCGGATCGCGGGTGAGATATCCACCGGAGACCAGGGCGGAGAGGATCCCCAGGCAGGTCGGCTTGCTGATCGAGAGCGCGCGGGCCAGCTCGGACAGGCCGAAGCGCTGTTCCTGGCGGGCGACCAGGTAGTCGAGGACCTGCACCACCCGCTCGGTCGGGGGCGAGCGACGCCCGGCGACGGTGTCCTGCTCCTCAGCCATTGACCACTCCTTAGAACACGTTCTATTGTCGGACCATCACCGGTCTACCACCTAGGTACATATTTGTACCACTTGAACGCGAGGAGCGGGAGTGCTGACAGAACCCCTGGCCGAGGCCATCGCCGAGGCCGAGAAGCTGGTCGAGGCCGCCCCACACATCCGGTCCGAACAGGACCTGCTCGAGGGCTACCAGTACCTCGCGGGCGGGATCCTGGCCACCGTGCACGCCGCGTGGGCCACCGAGAAGACGCATCCGGGCTTCATCCAGGGCACCGGTCCGTACACGAAGATGGGCCTCGACAACCCCGACACCCTGTACTTCGGCACCCGCGTCAACGACGACGCCGAGTACGTCGTGACCGGAACCCGGGGCACCACCTGCGACCTCAGCTTCCAGGTGCTCAGTGGCAACTACACCGACTCCAACGTGCCCGGCAGCGCATCGGCGTTCGACGACCGGGACATCGACATCGACGCCGACGGCAACTTCGAGGTCCGGTTCGGGCCCGCGGGCGGGGCATGGGCCGAGAAGAACGCCGGGCGCCGCAACCACTTCACGCTCGCGCCGGGCGCGTCACAGCTGGTGGTGCGTGAGGTCTACAGCGACTGGTCCCAGCGCCGGGGCACCATCCGCGTCGAGCGCGTGGACCGCAGGGGCGTCCCGTTCGACCCGCTGACGCCCGAGGAGACGGCGAAGCGCTTCGCCCGCGCCGGCAAGGCCCTGGTCAGCCGCGTCAAGACGTGGCTGCAGTTCCCGGAGTGGTTCTACCTCAAGCTGCCGGTCAACACGATGACCGAGCCGCGGCTGACGCCGGGCGGCCTGGCCACCCAGTTCTCCTCGGTCGGGCACTACGAACTCGCCGACGGCCAGGCGATGATCATCACCGTCCCGAAGTCCGATGCGCCCTACCAGGGCTTCCAGCTCGGGAGCATGTGGTACATCTCGCTGGACTACACAGGACACCAGACCTCGCTGAACAACACCCAGGCGCAGGCAGACCCGGACGGCATGATCCGCATGGTGGTCTCAGAGCGCAATCCCGGCGTCACCAACTGGATCGAGACCGTCGGCCACCCACGAGGCATCCTGCAGTTCCGCTGGCAGCGCACCTCACGGGAGTTCACCCCGGCCGACGGCCCCACCGTCGAGGTGGTCGGCATCGACGAGGTCGCCGCGAAACTGCCCTTCCACGAACAGAACAAGATCACGCCGGAGGACTGGACCGCCCGCATCGCCGCGCGCCAGGCCGCCGTCGCCAACCGGATGCTGGGGTAGTACGACCATGACAAATCTCTTGCAGGACAAAGTCGTTGTGATCTCGGGTGTCGGACCCGCGCTCGGCCGCACCCTCGCGCTGCGGTGCGCCGCCGCCGGGGCCGACCTGGTGCTGGCCGCCCGCACCCAGTCCCGGCTCGACGAGGTGGCCAAGGAGGTCACCGACCTCGGCAGGCGCGCGGTCACGGTGCAAACCGACATCACCGACCAGGCCTCCGCCGAGGGCCTGGTCGCCGCTAGCGTCGACGCCTACGGCAAGGTGGACGTCCTGGTGAACAACGCATTCTCGGTTCCGTCGATGAAGCCGCTCGCGCGCACCGACTACCAGCACATCCGCGACAGCATCGAACTGACCGTGCTCGGCGCGTTGCGGCTGACCCAGCTGTTCACCCCCGCCCTCGAGGAGAGCAAGGGCGCGGTGGTGAACATCAACTCGATGGTGCTGCGCCACTCGCAGGAACGCTACGGCAGCTACAAGATGGCCAAGTCCGCCCTGCTGGCGATGTCGCAATCGCTCGCCACCGAGCTGGGCCCCAAGGGGATTCGGATCAACTCGGTCGCGCCCGGCTACATCTGGGGCGACACCCTCAAGCAGTACTTCGAGCACCAGGCGAAGAAGTTCGGGATCACCGTCGAGCAGATCTACGAGCACACCGCGGCGGCCACCGACCTCAAGCGGCTGCCGGAGACGGAGGAGATCGCGGACGCCGTGATCTTCCTGGCCTCCTCGATGGCCAGCGCCATCACCGGCCAGTGCCTCGACGTCAACTGCGGCGAGTTCCACCACTAGGCGAAGGGCCACCGAAGCACCATGACTGAACGCACCACCGTCGGGACCGTCGAGGATTTGCACGCCTCGGCCACCCGGATGACCGGCCTGACCGACTTCGGCACCGACGACTACACCGAGGCGCTCGGAGTCCTGCTCGACTCCTACGCGAGCGACGAGGACCTGACGCCGTTCGGCAGCAAGATCTCTCGCGTCTTCCTGCGCGGGGCCCTGGTCGCGCGACTGCTCAGCGAGGCCGCGTGGAAGCAGCACCCCGAGCACGCCGACGTGCCGATCGAGCGGCCGATCTTCGTGACCGGGTTGCCCAGGACCGGCACCACCGCGCTGCACCGGCTGCTGACCGTCGATCCCGCGCACCAGGGCCTGGAGATGTGGCTGACCGAGATGCCGCAGCCGCGTCCGCCGCGCGAGACCTGGGAGTCGAACCCGGTCTTCCAGGGCATCGAGGCCCAGTTCAGCAAGCACCACATCGAGCACCCCGAGTTCATGGGCGTGCACTACATGTCGGCCGCCGAGGTCGAGGAGTGCTGGCAGCTGCTGCGCCAGACCTTCAAGTCGGTGTCCTACGAGTGCCTGGCCAACCTGCCGACCTACTCGAAGTGGCTCGAGGGGCAGGACTGGACCAATGCCTATGCGCGGCACAAGAAGAACCTGCAGCTGATCGGCCTGCCGGATCGGGACCGCCGGTGGGTGCTGAAGAACCCGAGCCACCTGTTCGCGCTCGACGAGCTGCTCGCGGTGTACCCCGATGCGCTGATCGTGCAGACCCACCGCGCGCCGAGCACGATCATCCCGTCCGTGTGCAGCCTGGCCGAGCAGGCGACCGCCGGCTGGTCCAACAAGTTCACGGGCGAGGTGATCGGCCGTAGCCAGCTCGAGCTGTGGGCGCGCGGACTCGAGCAGTTCAACGCCGCACGGGCCCAGCACGATCCGGCCCAGTTCATCGACGTCGACTACCAGGATTTCGTCGCCGACCCGCTCGGCACCGTCGAGGGGATCTACACCCGCTTCGACCTCCCGCTGACGACGCAGGCCCAGCAGGCGATGGAGGCGATGCACGAGGAGAGCCGGTCCGGTGACCGGCGGCCCGCCCACAAGTACACCCTCGAGGAGTTCGGGCTCACCGCCGCCGAGGTCGAGGAACGCTTCGGAGCCTGACCGGATGTGGTCGCGGCGTCCACGGGTGGCGCCGCGACCACCGATTCGGCGGGTACCGGCGGTCAGGTCGGCCGGGACCCGGCTCGGTCGTCGGTGGCGGCTGCCGGCTCGAGGACCTTCTGCAACACAGCCGTGATCGCGCGGAGTTCCTCGTCGTCCAGCCTGTCCGCGAAGCGCTCCGCGATGCCGCGCAGGTAGATCGGCGCGGCCTCACGGTATCGGCGCCTGCCTGCGTCGGTGATCGTCACGAACGCCGACCTTCGATCGTCCGGATTCGCGTCCCGCTGTACGAGCCCGTGGGTCTCCATCTCGGCGACCAGGCGGCTGACGCGGGTACGACTGAGCACCACCCGCTCCCCGAGGTCGCTCATGCGTAGCGCGGTGCCGCTCGCTCCCGCCAGTTCGAGCAGCACGTCGTACCAGGCCAGCGGCAACCCGGTCGTGCGTTTCAGGTCGCCGTCGAGCTCGGGAACCAGCCGCGCATGGACCTGCAGGAGCGCGCCCCACGCGCTCGTCTCCAGGTGACGCCTCCTGGAATTCCGTGTCGCTGCCACCGGGGCAGTCTAACCGGATCCACCCCATCAGTTGCGTGCGTACGCACATTGATATTAAATGTGCGTACGCACGCACATGAGTGCGGGCGACCCGATGGAAGGTGACACGATGACCGAGCTGATCTCGCGCGACGAACTGGCCGCCGCGCTCCGCGACGACTCCGTGGTGCTCCTCGACACGCTCCCCGTCGACCACTACGACAAGGCACACATTCGCGGCGCGCTGAACCTCATCGAGGCCGACGTGGAATCCACAGCAGCGCAGGTCCTTCCGGACCGAAATGCGGCGATCGTGACCTACTGCGCGAACACCTCGTGCCGCAACAGCGAGATCGTGGCCAACCGGCTCCGCGAACTCGGCTACACGAACGTGCGCAAGTACCGTGAGGGCATCGCGGACTGGGAGTCCGCCGGCCTGCCGATCGACGGCTCGAGCACCCGGGAGCGCGTCACCGGGTGACCCGGCTCCAGGCGACCCCGCCCGTCACGCGACCTCCGGCACCCCGCCGGCGTGCAGGGCGGGGATCACCTGCAGCAGCGCCTCCGCGATCTCCTCCCCCACCCGCTCGAACGCCTCCCGGCGCAAACCCACCGGATCGCTGATCGACTCGCCGCCGGGCCGGACGTCGTCGCGGCCCGCGGCGATCTCGTACACGGTCCGCGCCCCGGTCAGCCACACGATGCGGTGCGCCTCCGGCAGCGTGAAGCTCCGATCCGCGGCCTCCGGCAGCTGTCGCACCACCTCGTCGCGCACGGACTCCGACATCGCCAACACGAGATCGGCCCGTTCGATCAGCTCGGGCCGCAACCGACGGGCGACGAAGCCCGACGGATCGCCGCCCAGCCCGCGGAGCACGTCGGCCGCGACCGGCTCCATCGGGAACCCGACCAGCGCCCTGGTCCCCGCGCTCTCCGCGCTGAGCATCGCACCGGGCGCGGCGGGTTCCAGCTCCGCGGCAATGGCGATTGCGAGGCGCTCGGCGATGGCCGAGCGGCACACGTTGCCGTTGCAGACGAACAAGACGTGCATGGCGGGGACAGTAGCCACGCCCCCGTGCCACCGCGAGCGCAGAACTCGGAATTCGCAGGGCGATCGCCTGACATTCACTGACCCGACCCGACGGGTACATCGACCCGCTACCGCCCGGCAATCCCCGGCCCGGCCGGAAACAGGTAGGAATACCCGTAGTTCCACGGTCGCCGGCGAGGACGAGGGCGTGAACAGTGTGATCCACATCACTTACCGTCCCCCATTTGCCGAGGCTCAGATGCACCAGGACCAGCACGTATTCCTCCACCCCGCACCACCGTCGGCCGGCGACGGTAACGACGCCGAGCGAATTCGAGCGTGGCGTCGACTGGGCGACTTCCTCGAGCAAGCCGGCGCCGTCAGTCCGCACGCCCGAAGGGTGATCGATTTCGCGATCACATGGGCGCCGTTCGGCGGCGCGAGCCCGGCCGAGCTGTTCGAGACGTTCGGCGTCACACCCGCACGGTTCCTCACATTGCTCCGCGAGTCACTCGAACCGCAGGGCGTCGTCCCTCACCTGGCAACGCTCGAACGCCAACTGAGCGAGTCACTACTGAGGGCCTGGACGGGCGCCGGCCGCGCACAGTCGCCCCGTCCGAGCGCCGTGTGACGGTAGCGACACTCGGTCACCGCCCGACCAGGAGGTCGGGGGCCTACTGCGAGTATGCCGCCAGGTGTTCACCGAGCAGCGCATCCACCCGCTCCGGCGCCTCGTCGGGGATCCAGTGGCTGACCCCCTCGAGTACCTCGAATATGTACGGGGCATCGACATACCGCGGCGTCAGGGCGGCACCCACCGGCCCGATCGCAGTGTCGCCGTCGCTCCACACGTGCAGGGTGGGCACCCGCACGCTGGCCGACGCCCGACCCGGCGTCGTGAAGGCCATGCCGCGATACCAGTTCAGTCCGCCACGGGCCCTGGCCTTCTCGCGCATCGGCACGGCGTCGCGGGTCGCGTCGTCGGGCGACATCCCGGTGGCGATCAGCTGCCGGCGCATGGCGCCGCGGGACAGCACCAGCTCCGGGAGCACGGGGACCTGGAAGGCGAGCATGTACCAGGACTTGAGCACCTGACTGCTGGTGAGCACCGCCTGGACGAAGGCGGCCGGGTGCGGCACGGACAGCGTCGTCAGGGTGCGGACCAGGTCGGGGCGGGCCGCCGCGGTACTCCATGCGGCCGCGGCTCCCCAGTCGTGGCCGACCAGGTGCACGGGCCCCGCACCCGCCTGCTCGATCAGGGCGACCACGTCCGCGGTCAGCTGGGAACTGCGGTAGGCCCAGCGAGATCGCGGCCGGGCACCGGGCGAGGCCTCGCGCAGGTCGGGCGCCAGGGTCCGGAAGCCGCGCCGGTGCAGCAGCGGCGCCAACCGATCCCAGGAGCGGGAATCCTGCGGGAAGCCGTGCAGCAGCACCACCGGGACACCATCGAGGGGTCCGGTGTCGCGGACGTCGAAGACCAGCCCGTCCCGGCGGAAGGAGGCGATCCGGCCGCTGCTCACGCGGTAGCCCCGGTGCGCACCCGTCCACCCACCGACGGCGCCTTGGCGCCCGCGGGCAGGAACTGCCCGGTCTTCTCGACGCCGAAGCCGGGGGTGAACTCGCCGTCCCGGTAGACGAGCCTGCCGTTGATGACGGTGGCCACCGCCGCGGCGTCGCTGCGGTTCACCATCCGGCGCAGGCCCCCGTACTCGGGCACCGCCTCCTCGAACAGCCCGTCGACCGAGGCGTCCAGGCCCGCCGGATCGATCACCACGAGATCGGCGCGGTCGCCCTCGCGCAGGTGGCCCGCGTCGATGCCGTACCAGTCGGCGAGCTCGCCGGTGAGCCGGTGGATCGCACGCTCGATCGTGAGGAACGGCTTGCGCCCGGACTGGGCGTCGTTGACGCGCTTGAGGAGTCGGATCGGGTAGTTGTAGAACGCCATGTTGCGCAGGTGCGCGCCCGCGTCGCCGAAGCCCATCTGCACGCCCGGGCTGGCGGCCAGCTTGTCGGCGAACTTCGGCCGGTGGTTCGCGACCGTCGTCCGCCACCTCAAGCTCTTGCCGTACTCCACCACCAGGTCCAGGTACGCATCGACCGGGTGGACCCCCCTCTCGTCGCCCACCCGGCCGAAGGTCTTGCCGATCAGGGTCTCGTCGGGGCACCCGACGACGACCGCGTCGTAGAAATTGCGGTGCCAGATACGCGGTGAGAACTTGTTGTCGTAGTCCTTGCGGAACCAGCGGCGGTACTCCTCGTCCTGGAGCAGCGCATTGCGTTCCACCTCGTTCTTGAGGTGCAGGGCGGCGGCGCCCGCGCCGAATTCCTCGAACACCACCAGGTCGATGCCGTCCGCGTACACGGTGAACGGCACCGGCAGGTGCTGCCAGCGGAAGTTCGTCTTGGCGAAGCGGTTCAGCAGCGGCGCCGCCGTCAGCATGAAGTACACGATCGCCGGGTAGGCCTTGGAATCGGCGCCGGAGAGCAGCGAGGTCTTGAGCGCCTTCTTCCGCCCGATCGCCGAGCTCTCGACGAAGAACGCGGCCACGTTGGGGTGCAGGTTGATCGTCGGCGCGCTCTGCAGGATCTTGCCGCGATCGCGCAGGATCCGGTTGAGGAAGCGGAACTCGCGCCAACGCGCGTACGTCGACGGCAGTGAGCGCGAACGGTATTCATCGCCGTCTATCTTGTCGAGAGCGTTGGTCATCGAGGACAGTCCGAGGAACCCTGCGTCGATTGCCTCGGTGAGCATCGAGCCCATCCGGTCGAGCTCGGCCGCGGTGGGCTTGGTCTTCTTGTCGGTGCCGCGGCCGAGGCCGAGGACGTGGGTGCGGATGTCGGAGTGGCCGATGAAGCCGGCGACGTTCGGCCCGAGCGGCAACGCGTTGAGCGCGTCGACGTATTCCGCGGGCCCGCGCCAGGTCTTGTTCTCCTCCAGGATCCGCAGCACCGACTCGCGCGGCACTGCCTCGACCCGGCTGAACAGGTCCGCGCACTCGCGCGGGGTGGAGTAGACGGTCGAGAGCGAGCAATTGCCCAGGACGACGGTGGTGACGCCGTGCCGGACCGACTCGGGCAGCCCGGGGCTGACGAGCGCCTCCGCGTCGTAGTGGGTGTGCACGTCGACGAAGCCAGGGAGCACCCACTTGCCTGCCGCGTCGATGACCTCGGTGTCCGGCCCGACGGGGAGCGCAGAGGTGGAGACCGTCACGACGACGCCGTCCCGGATCCCGAGATTGCGCCGCTGACCACCGGCCCCGGTGCCGTCGAACCACAGGCCGCCGTTGACCACGATGTCGAACTCGGGCATTGTCGCGCTCCTCACATCGGGTAAGTGTTACCCGAGGTTACATATCCCGTTGAGTAGAAGTCAATGGACCGGTTGAGCATTACTCAATAGAGTGCTCGGCATGGCCGCTGCCCCTCGCTCCCCCGCCGATCGGCGCGCCCAGATCCTCGAGGTCGCGGTGCGGATGCTCGAGTCCGAGTCCTTCGACGACCTGTCGATGGACCGGGTGGCGGCGGAGGCAGGCGTGTCTCCACCGCTGCTGTTCCACTACTTCAAGAACAAGCAGGGCTTCCGGAACGCGGTGCTCCAGGCCAGCGCGGAGGCCCTGCAGCAGCGGATGACGCCCGACCCGACGCTGCCGACGTCCGCCCAGCTCCGCGCGGGCGTGGAGACCTTCGTCGACGCGGTGGTCGCGCACCCGACGAGCTACCTGGCCGTGATGCGGTTGGCGGGCAGCGGCGACGAGGGCATGCGCCGGATCTACCGCGGGATGCGGCGCACCTTCACCGACTGGATCGTGCGCGCGCTTGCCGAACTCGGCCTGCCCACCACCCCCGCCGTCGACGCGGCAGTGCAGGGCTGGCAGGCCTTCATGGAGGAGGTGGTCCTGTCCTGGCTGGATGAGCCGACCATGACCCGTGTCGAGGTGATCGAGCTGTGCGAGCGCGCCTTCTACCACCTGCTGCCCGCCGCCGGCCTCGACGTCGAGCAGATCGCCCGCGCGCTGGCCGCGGCGCAGCCGGATACCGCCACGCCCTAACCGTTGCGGTTCGCGACCGGGAACACCTCGGCCTCACCCAGCACCTCGATGGCCACCAGCGAGCCGACCGCCGGGGTGCGGGTGCCGGCCTGACGGACCCTGATGTGTGTCGGTGAGGAATCGAGGGTGATGTCGAGCAGCGCCTGCGTGCCGAGGAACTCGGTCGCCGTCACCGTGCCGGTCTTGCGCCCGTCGGGGTCCTCCCCCGGGTCCGAGGCCACGATCTGTTCCGGACGTAGCATCATCCGGGCCGGCCCCTCGAACGCGTTCGCCCGCACCGGGATACGGCCGAGGGCGCAATCCGCGATGCCGCCGGCCACGACGGCGGGCAGCAGGACGCACTCGCCGAGGAACTCGGCGGTGAAGATGTCCACCGGACGGTGGTACACCTGCTCCGGCGCACCGACCTGGGTGAACCGGCCCGCCCGCATCACCGCGACCTGCCCGGCGAAGGAGAGGGCCTCCTCCTGATCGTGGGTCACCAGGATCGTCGTCACCCCCGCCGCGTCGAGCGTCTGCGCCACCGACTTCCGGGTCGAGGCGCGCAGGCCGGCGTCCAGGGCGCTGAACGGCTCGTCGAGCAGCATCACCTCGGGCTCGCGGGCGAGCGCGCGGGCCAGCGCCACCCGCTGCTGCTGGCCGCCGGACAACTCGTGCGGCCGCCGCCGCGCATAGGACTCGTCGAGCGAGACCATCTCCAGCAGCTGCGCGACCCGCCTGCCGGACCGCGCCCGGTCCCCCGATCGCGTGCCGCGCAGGCCGAACCCGATGTTCCCCGCGACGCTGAGATGTGGGAACAGCGCCCCGTCCTGCGCCACGTAGCCGACCCGCCGCCGGTGCGGGGGCACCACCCGACCGGGCCGCGCGACCAGGGCCCCGGCGATGGACACCGTCCCGGCGTCGGGGCTGTCGAACCCCGCGACGACCCGCAGCAGGGTGGTCTTCCCACAACCCGACGAGCCGACGACCGCGGTGGTGGTGCCGCGCTCGACCCGGAGGGTCACCGCGTCCAGGACCTCGATCGGGCCGTACGACTTCGACAGGGATTCGATCTCCACCTCGCTCACAGCCCGGCCGCCTTCTGGGACTGCCGCATCAGCAGGTAGGTCATGGGCAACGCCAGCAGGATCATCGCCAGCGCGAAGGGCGCGGCGGCGGCGTAGTCGAGTTCGCTGGTCAGCGACCAGAATCGGGTCGAGAGGGTCCGCGTCCCGATCGGCGCGAGCAACAGCGTGGCGGTCAGTTCCGTCACGATCGCCATGAACACCAGCGCGGCGCCCGCCGCGGCCGCGGGCGCGGTCAGGCGCAGCGTCACCCGCACGAAGGTGCTCGCCTGCGAGCGTCCGAGCGCGGCCGACGCCTCCTCGAGCCCGACCGGGACCTGCGCCAGGCCCGAGCGCAGCGACACCAGCGCCCGCGGCAGGAACATCAGCACGTATGCGGTGATCAGCACGATGACGGTCTGATAGAGCGGGTTCGCGTAGCGAATGGTGACGGTGATCAGTGCGAGCGCGGTGACGATCCCCGGCAGCGAACTCGTCACGTAGTTGCAGCCCTCCACCATCCTGCTGAACACCCCCGGTCGCCGCACCGCGATCCAGGCCACGGGGAACGCCAGCGCGGTGGTCACCGCCGCGCCGAGCAGCCCGAGGGCGAGGGTCTGGGCGAACGCGGGCCACAGCGTCCCCGTCCGCCAGACATCCGTGCCACCGATCCGCAGCCAGCGCGCGATGGTCCACAGCGGGACGCCGAGGGCCGCGACGGTCAGCGCCACCAGCCCGAGCGCGGCGGGAACCGCGCTCCACCGCAACCGGATCCGGTCCGGCCGACGGGGCGCACCCGAACCCACCCGCGCATACCGGGCCGAGCCCCTTGCCGCGGCCTCGGCGACGAGCAGGACGAGGCAGCACAGCACCAGCACGCTCGCGAGCATGCTGCCTGCCGCACCGTTGAAGGTGGACTGGAACTGCTCGAATATCGCCGTGGTGAAGGTGTCGAAGCGGAGCATCGCGAACGCCCCGTACTCGGCCAGCAGGTGCAGCCCGATCAGCAGTCCCCCGCCGAGGATCGGCAGCCGCAACTGCGGCACGACGATCCGGAAGAAGACGCGGTACGGACCGGCCCCGAGCGCGCCCGCCGACTCCTCGATGCCAGGGTCGAGCCGACGCAGGGTCGCGGCGACAGGCAGCGCGACCAGCGGGAAGTAGGACAGCGTGGCGACCAGCACCCCGGACCACAGCCCGTGCAGGGACGGGATCACGCTCACCCACGCGTAGCTGTTCACGAACGCGGGCACCGCGAGCGGCGCGGCCAGGATCGGGGCCCAGTACCGGTGCCCGAACACCGTGGTGCGCTCGACGATCCACGCGGCGCCGACCCCGAGGGTCATGCAGACGGGAACGGTGATGACCACGAGCGCGACGGTATTGCGCAGCAGCTCCCCGACCCGGGGCCGGAAGATCAACGCGGAGGCCGTTTCCCAGCCGGTGGCGATGGTGGTGGCGATGACATAGCCGAGCGGAATGAGGGTCACCGCCACCAGCACCGCGACCACCGCCGCGACAACCGGCGGCACCCGCCGTCGCTCCGACCGCCCGGATCGGGGGCGCGCGAGCGTGGGCGCGATCATCGCACTAGAGGACGCCGGCCTCGGTCATCAACTGGGTGACCTTCTGGCTGTTGAGTTTCGACGGATCGACGGTCGGAGCCTGCAGGTCCGCGAGCGGCACCAGCGCCGGATTCGACGGGACGTTGCTGCCCACCGCGTACTCGAACGAATCGCCCTTCTGCAGGATCTCCTGGCCGGACTTGCCGGTCACGAACCTCAGGAACTGCTGCGCGGCAACGGCTTTGTTGCTCGACTCGAGCACGCCGCCGCCGGACACGCTGACGAACGCGCCCGGGTCCTCGTTCTTGAAGTAGTGCAGCGCGGTGTTGGCGCTGTTCTCGCCCGTCTTGGCCTGATCGCCGAACCAGTAGTAGTGGTAGATGACCCCGCCGGGCACTTCCCCCGCGTTGACGGCCTTCATCACGGCACTGTTGCCCTTGTAGGGGACGGCGTTCTCCTTCATGCCCGCCAGCCATGCCCGCGTCGCGTCCTCCCCCTTGAGCTCGAGCAGCGCGCTGACGATGGCCTGGAAGTCGGCGCCCGACGGCGAGGCGGCCCAGCGCCCCTTCCAGCTCGGGTCCTGCAGGTCGAGCAGCGACTTCGGCAGCTGGTCCTGCGGCAGCTTGTCCTTGTTGTAGACGAAGACCGTCGAGCGCGCCGCGATCCCCGTCCACTTCCCGGTGGACGGCCGATACTGCTGGGGTACCTGCGCGAGCGTGTCGGGGTCGAGGTCGGCGAACAACCCCGCGGTCTCGACGAGCGCCATCGCGGGCGAGTTCTCGGTGAGGAACACATCGGCAGGGGACGCCCCACCCTCGGCGACGATCTGATTGCCGAGCTCGGTGTCGTCGCCGTTGCGCAGGTTCACCTTGATCCCGGACTGGGCGGTGAACTCGTCGACCCATTCCTGGGTGAGCGATTCGTGCTGGGCGTTGTAGACGGTGATCTGCTCGGGCTCATTCGAGGTGTCCGAGTCGTTCGAGCAGGCGGTCAACCCCACCAGCGTCGATGCCAGAAACATCGCGCCCGCGATCGTCTTCCATCCTGCTGTCATGACGGTGCCCTTCGGCCGCTGCGACCATCGGGGAATCCCCGATGAGGATTGCCTCAGCAACGTACACCCGTGGGTGCGCCCGCGGGCCGCGATCGGCCCACGATCAAGATCAAAAAGTTGGGGTAGCCTACCCTTTTCATTGGACGATCCTTAGTGTAGCCTTCCCTGAGGAAGCAGGGCTGGAGGATCTCGACATGTACGTCTGCGTTTGCGAAGCAGCCACCGAAGAACACGTGCAGCAATGCATCTCTGCGGGGGCTCGCACCGCCAAGCACGTCGCGCTGGGTTGCGGCGCGGGGCGCGGGCGGGGCTGCGGCATGTGCCGCGACCGGATCAAGTCGATGATCGAACAGCACTACGCCACCGTCGTCGAATGCGAGGCAGAACCGATCAGCGCCTAGTTGCGATTCGTGCACAAATACACCGAGTGAATTCACCCGGTGAGGGTTAGGCTGACTCTAGTGTCCAGCCCACCCCCACCGGAGGTGTCATGCGCGGCGACGACGAGGTCATTGCTCTTCTGAACGAGCAGTTGACCAGTGAACTCACAGCGATCAATCAGTACTTCCTGCACTCGAAGATGCAGGCCAATTGGGGCCTGACCAAGCTCGCGGAAAAGACGCGAGAGGAGTCCTTCGAGGAGATGCAGCACGCGGAGCTGCTCACCGACCGGATCCTCATGCTCGAGGCCCTGCCGAACTACCAGCGGCTGCTGCCGCTGCGCATCGGACAGACCATCCGGGAGCAGTTCGAATCCGACCTGGCGATCGAGGTCGAGGTCGTGCAGCGCCTCCGCCCAGGCATCACGATGTGCCGCGAGAAGGGCGACCACACGAGTGCGGGCATCTTCGAGAAGATCCTCGCCGAGGAGGAGGACCACGTCGACTATCTCGAGACCCAGCTCGAGCTGATCGACAAGCTCGGCGAGCAGCTCTACCTCGCGCAGACCGTGGATCAGCCGCCGACCGCCGGCTGACCCCACAGACACCCGAGCCCGGCAGGTGACCACCTGCCGGGCTCGTCGCTCTCACGCGGCGATCGGCGTACGCCCGGAGAACGCCGCGAGCCGATCGATCGGGGTGGCGTCCCCGGCCGGGGTGACCTCGTCGGCGAATGCCGTTCCCCGGACTGCGGGGACGATCGTCTCGGCGAGACCGCGGACATAGTCGACGAGTTCGTCGGAGATGTGCAGGGACTGGCCGCTCGCCTGAGCGAAGTCCCAGGCGTGGAGGGTGAGTTCGAGCGGAAGGATGCCGGCGGCGAACGATGCCGGCATCTGCGAGCCGCCGGGGCCGGGCACGGTGCCGTCGAGGTCGACCGTGTGCCAGGCGTCGATGGCCCGGCCGGCGAGGGTCGAGACGCGGTTCTCCAGCGATCCCGACACGGGGGCGCCTTCCGTGGCGCCCAACTGGACCAGCGACGTGAAGAGGTGCTCGGCGAGCTCGTGACAGGTGAAGTCCGCACACGGCGTCGGCTTGGAGCGATCCTCGGCAGTCAGATTGCGCAGGATCGGCTGCAGCACCGCCAAGGCCGCCTCCGCCGCCACCACGGGGGTGAGGTTCTCCGGCGCGTAGGCCCATTCGTCGGGGCCCACATCGCCGGTGGTTGCCAGGCGCTCGAGACGCTCGAAGTGGTGATCCCAGCCCTCGGCATGAGACTTCGCCTGCTCCTCGGTGAGCCCCTCGTGTACCAACGTCACCAGCGAACCGGCGTCCGCGGGCTCCACCGTCACGGTCACCGTGGACGCGTCGTATGGCAGGTCGGCATTGCCGTCCCAGCCCCACCCGAACACGATCCGGCGGCCGGGATCGACCTCACGGAAGGTGCCCGCCGCGATGTGACCCGGGGTGACCGTCCACCGGTAGGAGCCGCCCGCGCGCAGATCGACCACCGCCGAGACGGTCAGCCAGCGGCGCAACCGCTCCGGCTCGGTGATCAGTGCGAACGCCTCGTCAGGGCTGACCGGCAGGACCGCTGTCTTCGTGTAGCTCATGACTTGCTCCTCAGGGTGTGTGCGTCGGCGACCAGTTGGTCGAGTTCGTCGGTCCAGAACTTGTCGATCTCGGCCTGCAGCTTGAGCAGCCCACTCGGCAGGACTCGGTAGATCCGTTGTCGGCCGACCTTCTCGGCCTCGACCAGCCCGGCGTCGGCCAACACCAGGAGGTGCTGGGAGATCGCCGACCGGGTCACCGGGAACTCGGCAGCGACCTCGCTGACGGTCCTCGGGTGCCCCGCCAGCAACTGCAGGATGCGTCGCCGGTTCGGCTCGGCAGCGGCAGTCAACGGGTCAGTCACAAGAAATACGTTAGCAGCCACTAACGCATCTGTCGATGCTGTCACTGCCGCAGTGAGCGAGGTACCCACTCGCCGCACTGCTGGTGCACATACGCGTCGGGGCCGACCAGTGATGGCCGGCCCCGACGGTCGAGCGAAGGCGGGAATCGAACCCCGGCCGTGTCACCAGGCGATGTTGATCGGCCCCGGAGTCCACGTGCCCGAGCGCGGCACCGTCGCGGTGTCGAGTTGTGCCGGTACGGAATTCGCGTCGCGGCGGGTGTACTTCTCCAGGCTGCCCCAGTCCTGGCTCCAGTCGTCCTTCAGGTAGGTCGGCAGGGTGCGGCCGGTGGCGGTCAGGTCGATCCACCCCAGGGGGCCGCCGCCGAAGTGGTCCTGCCACAGGCTCGTCATCACCGCGCCGGGGCGGTCCCCGAGGATGCGGTATTCAGGGATCTCGGCGACGCCGAGGCGATGGTTGAACGGCTGCTGGCACGGGAACTGCAGTGCCACTTCCCAGTCGATCATGGTGGGTGTGGTCGACCCGAGCAGGGCGTCGAGGGTCTGGGTCTGCGGGACCCGCGGCGGCGTGACGGCGACCCACTGATCGGGGTCGGTGTCGCTGTCGTCGACGACGATCCGGACGGCATTCGCCTCGCCCGGGAGTTGGTCGAGCGGCACCCTGAGGTTGCGCCACGAGGGGGCCGGGCCGATGTCGATCGGCAGCGCACTGCCCAACTGCTGGACGGTCCCGTCCGCCCCGCGCACGCCGTAGTCGAGGTCGACGCGGGCACCCGGGGTCTCGATCCCGTCCGAGTTCACCGAGTACACCCGGCCCGCGACGGACATCGAGACGAGGTCACCCTCGGTGGGCAGGGCGTACCAGTCCGAGGTCAGCGACGCCGGGCCCTTCGCCCCGTAGCTGCCGAGGACCGGCGTCCGGGCCGGGTCCAGACCGAAGGGCAGCGCGACGGAACTGCCGTTGATGCCGGAGGCGCCCTGTCCGCCTGCGGTGCCGGCGGCGTTGCTGGACTTGGAGTCCTCGTTGTCGAGGGAGGTGGCCATGCCCTCGGAGGCGGCCTTCTCGTCGGAGGTCAGGTCGCCGGCCACCCCGTTCGGGGTGAATCCGGCGCTCTGCGCTGCGAACGCGTTCGCCGGTGTGGTGGTGAGCGGTTGCAGCATGGAGGCGTTGGTGTCGGTCTCGACCAGTACGTCCTCGGCCAGGCCACAGGCGTGTCCGGCGAGGGCACCGAAGTTGGATTTTGCGACAGAGAAGGACGGGTACTGGGCGATCGCGCCCTTGGTCATCGAGAGCACGAAGAACACGACCATGGCCCCGGCCGCGACCGTCAGTGGGGGAATCGACCACGGCCTGCGGGGAGACGCCGACCGGTCCTCGTGTGGTTCCCGGACGAAGCACCAGGCCGCCACGAGCAGCATCACCACCGTGGCGGCGAGCAGGATGGTGCCCGCGCCGAACCCGGCGATCATCACCGGCTTGTCCCAGAAAGGGACGCCCCAGGCCGAGATGTACCACCAGCTGTTGCTGCTGGTGAAGGCGAGCGCGAGGACGAACAGCACCGCGGCCGCGAACAGTGCCCGGTTGCGCCGCGACCTCAACACCAGCGGGCCGACGGCGACGGCGGTCAGCACGGCGAGCGAACCGGCAAGGCCGGCGTAGATCCCGAAATGGTGCGTCCACTTCGTTGGCGTGAACATCATCAGCACCATCGCGGCGATCGTGATGCCGATGATCCGGCGGGACGGACCCGCTGCGGTTCCGGGGATCCGCCCGCCGCGGCGCAGCATCACCACGAGGCTCGCGACGATCGAGAGCACCATCACGAACACCCCGAACCGTCGGGCCAGGGACCCGTCGGCGTTGATCATGAACAGCCAGTCGTACCGCTTGTACTCCTCGAACCACGCGTTGGTCGGCGGGATCGCGTGCACGCGCTGCATCTCGAGGGCACCGGCGAGGGTCTGGTCCGCGAACATGGCGACCAGGATGACCAGGCCCGCCGCGACGATCGGGCCCAGTACGGCGAGGTAGCCGACGGCCTTGGCGCGCGCGGCGACGATCGCCAGCACCGGCCGGGCGCCTGCGATCAGCGCACCGAAGCAGATGATCCCGGAAGGCCCGACGGTCACCGTGAGCGCGCCGACCAGCACGGCGACGGCGGCGGGGAGCAGACGCCTGGTCGCGATGGCACGTTCGACCGAGCACCACGTCAGCAGCACACCGGTGGCGACGATCGGCTCGGGCCGCAGGCCGTTGTTGTAGGGCAGCCAGAACGCGAGGAACACCAGTCCGCCGGTCCACAACGCCACCCGGTTGTTGCGGACCGCGGCACCGAGGCGCGGGGCCACCTCGCGGCTGATCACCAGCCAGCTCACGATCCCCGCGATCAGGGCAGGGAGCCGGACCCACGGGCTGGCCGTGGACACCGTCGTCAGCAGCGCGAGCAGGTCGTAGTACGGGGTGCCGAACGGCGTCTCCGGGACACCGAACCAGCGGAAGTAGTTGGCCATGTAGCCCGACTCGAGCGACGTCCTGGCCATCGTGAACTGGTAGCCGTCGTCGGAGGTGGTGGCGCCGATGAAGTGCCACAGCAGCAGCGTTCCGATCACCACCGCGTCGATCGGACGGAACCTCCACCAGCGCGCGGGCAGGAACCGGCGGGCCCGGCGACCGTCGAGGCCGTCGATGCGGTGCAACCCGACGAGGGCGACGGCCGTCGCGAGCGCCGCGACGATCATCGCGACGAGCTTGATCGCCGAGGGCGTCGACGTGAACCGGGTATCGAGGTCCGCGCGCACGGCCAGGCCCTCGGGAACGACGCCCCGGAGGTCGCTGAACACACCCACCATCTGCGGCCGGAAGTCGCCCACGAGGGTGATCGGATCGTCGCCCGCGAGCGTGGCGGTGGTCCGCTCCGCGTTCGAGGTGACGGTGACCGAACGCCCGTCGAGTTCGTCGACCGGGATCGACAGCAGAGTGTGGTCGCGCTGGACGATCTCGAACTGCACGGGCCCGCCGTCGGCCCCCTCGCTGACCCGGGCGACGACGCCGTACCTTGCCGCGTCCGCCGCCCCGACCGGGGCGGTCGAGACCACGACCCCGCCGGTGTCGGACAGCTGCGCCGCCGCGGCGGCGGGGATGGTCGCGTCGAATTCGAGGGGTGCGTACGACACCAGCGGAGCGTCGAAGCCGGCGATCGAGTCCGCCTGCGGCCAGGACAGACTCGCGCTCTCCTGCTGCACCGGGAGGAACGGTACCGAGAGTGCGGCCAGGATCGCGAGAACGGACGACACCACCGCAAGGAGGCGAACCCGACCGGCCTCCACTCGGGCCACCCCTGCTGGGTCCGGTCGGCTGGGCTGCGGTCGTTCGTCTACGGCGCTAACGGTCACGCCGACCGATGCTAGACGGCCGTCCATCCGAAACGTTCCAAATGGTCTCTTCCGTCCGGTCTCTTCCGTCGAGCTGTGCGAATCAGCGGATGAGCGCCGCCCGCAGCACACGCATCACCAGCGAGGTGCCGGCCCGCAGCGCCGCACCGCCACCCTGCGCGTCCTTGATGCCGTTCACGGCCCCAAGGATCAGGGCGGCCAGTTCGTCGGGAGTCGCGTCGACGGCGGAGAGGTCGATCTCCCCCGCTGCGGCGGCGGCGTCGAGGACCTCGCTCAGCCGCTGGATGAGCCAGGTCTGGGTGTTTCGGCTGATCTCGCCGGTGAGGGCGAGACCCACGCCGAAGAGCTCCGCGCCGTGCACGCTGGTGCTGATCTCCTCCATGAGCCCGCCGAGGTAAGCGGTCAGCGCCGCGTCGATCCGGTCGATGACGTCGCCATCGGCCGCCAGGGCAGCGTCGACCTCGCCCCTGACCTGGAGGTGGGCGCGCTCGGATCCGGCCAGGAAGAGGTCTTCCTTGCTCTTGAAGTGGAGATAGAGCGCCGCGCGGGAGATCCCGGCCGCATGCGCGATGTCCTGCATGGTCGTCTTGCCGAAACCGTACTGACAGAAGACCGCGAGGGAAGCGTCGAGGATCCGCTCGGTCTTTTCGTCGTCAGCCACGAACGAAAGCCTGACAGATTGGACTTCTATCGTCCAGTTGTCTAAGTAAACAAATAGTGTCAGAGTGTCCAAACATGGGAGCAGATACGAGTTCGACATTCGACGTCATCCGCAGTACCGAGATCGCACGCCTGCGCGCGCTCGTCGCTGCCGACATCGAGTCCGCGCAGACGATGCACGGCACCGACTTCCAACTCATCACGCCCGTCGGCGCCGCGCTGACCCGAGACGAATACCTGGCCGCGATCGCCGCTGGCCAGATCGACTACCTGCTATGGGAACCCGGCGAGATCGAGGTTCGACTACTCGGAGACGCGGCGATCCTCCGCTATCGAGCGACGCTCGAGGTCATCTTCGGCGGGTACCGGGTTCCGCGGACGAGTTACTGGCACACCGACAGCTACGAGCTCAGAGACGGCCGCTGGCAGGCGATCTGGTCACAGGCAACGGAGATCCAGGCCGGTGCGGAGACCAGTCGGGGCCGGCCCCTGCTGGCCGGCCCCGACATTTGAGCGAGTGACGGGAATCGAACCCGTGTTGACGGCTTTGCAGGCCGGTGCCTAACCACTCAGCCACACCCGCATCGATAGGACACTCTGCCGACGCGGGGACGATCCGACCAGGGTTCGGCTCAGCGTGATTCTTAGTCCGCCACGCTCGGCCGTCGCAGCGCCGACAGCGCGCTGAACCCCGCGGCCAGCAACGCGAACGCCACCGAGCAGAACGCGAACGCGGTGCCGCCGAGGGTCGTCAAGCCCAGCGCGGTGGTGCCCGCACCCGTGCCGATGTAGAGCACCGAGTTGTTCCAGGACACCGCGGGCGCGCGACGCTCCGCCATCACGGTGGTCAGGTACACCTGCGCGGTGCTGAAGAACGCGGTGCCCGCGAAGAAGGCGGTCACGAAGCCCGCCAGGCACAGCTGCCAGCTGTCGGCTGTGGTCGCGGCGCCGAGGGCCGCCGCGAGGACCAACCCCCAGCCGACGCAGAGCAGCGGCTCCCGCCGCCCGCGCGAGCGCCAGCGATCCACCAGCGGCCCGGCCACGAGCGAGCCGATCAGCGAGCCGAGACCGACGAGGGCGCCGACGAGGCCCAGCACGCCGGTCGCGAATCCGAACTTCGTCGCGAACAGCGCGCCCGCGTAGGCGTAGGTCCCCAGCCGCGCGGCCTGGACGAAGAAGTTGCCCGCCATGATCAACCGGAACACCCCGCCCCGCCACAGCGCGAAGGACGACCGCAGCGCCGCCCACGCGCCCCGGTCGTGGATCCTGATGGCGCGCGCCGATTCCCGCAGCCGCAGCGCGATCAGCGTGCCCGCCACCATCAGGCCGGCCGCGACGGCGGCGAAGGCGAGCCGCCAGCTCGACCCGGCCGCCACGAACGTCGCCAGCGGCACCCCGACGATCTGGCCGCCCGCATACGCCGCGGCGCCGCGCGCGATCGCCCTGCCCCGCTCCAACGGCACCGCGGTCTCCGCCAGGTACGCCCACATCGCGGGCCCGATCAGCGCCCCGCCCACGCCTGCGATCGCCCTGGCCGCGAGCAGCCAGCCGAGATTCGGGGCCAGCGCGCACAGCGTCTCCCCCGTCGCGAACACCCCGAGCCCGGCGAGGATCACCCGCCTGCGCGGCAGGTGCTCGGTGAGCGCCCCGAGCAGCGGGCTGGCGATCGCATACGACACCCCGAACGTGGTGACCACCCATGCGGTCGCGGTGACGGTGGTGCCGAAGTCCGCCGACATGGTCGGCAGCAGTGGGGATGCCAGGAAGAGTTCGGCCCCCATCAGGAAGAACACCATGTGGATCAGCAGGTGCTGGCGCCAGGGTGTGTGCGGCTGCGTCAAGACTCTCTCCTTCGCCGCCGACGCTACCGCGACGGGTCGGCCGCCCCCGCGGTCGACTCCCGCTGACAGGGAAGCGGTGGTGCCCGGCCGCACCCGGGCTCCTACGGTGCGGTCATGACTGCATTCGACTTGCGGGACCTGGCGGGCACCACCGCGGTCGTCACGGGGGCGGCCTCCGGCATCGGCGCGGCGATCGCCCGCCGGGCCGCCGGGCTCGGGATGCGCGTGGCACTGGCCGACTTCGACGGCGCCCGGCTCGACGAGGTCGCGCGCGAGATCGCCGCTGCCGGAGGCGAGGCACTCGCCGTGCGCTGCGACGTGACCGCCCCCGATGACCTCGAACGCCTGGCCGCGACGACCGTCGACCGGTTCGGATCGGTGCGCCTGCTGGTCAACAACGCGGGCATCGACAGCACCGGACGACTGTGGGAGCTCGACCCTGAGCGATTCGACCGCGTCCTCGGCGTCAACGTCACCGGCGTCTTCCACGGAATCCGCGCCTTCGTCCCGCGGATGCTCGCGGCGGGCGGGCCCGCACACATCGTCAACACCGCCTCGATCGGGGCCGTCACCACCGTCCCCACCCAGGCCGCCTACTGCGCCAGCAAGCACGCGACCCTGGCCATGACGGAGTGCCTGGCAATCGAACTCGCCGCCGAGCGGGCGCCGATCACGGTCGCGGCGCTCCTGCCCGGCCCGGTACACACCGCGATCTACGAGTCCGCCGGGTCGGACGGTTCGGCCGGCGCAGCCACCCGGGACCGGATGGAGTCCTTCCTCCGCGAGAACGGGGTGACCCCAGAGCAGGCCGCGGACACGATGTTCGAGGGACTGGCCGCGGGACGGTTCTGGATCTACACCCATCCCGAACGCGCCGACGACCTGTTGCGGTTGCGGGCCGACCGCCTGACTGGCCACCTGGCGCCGACGGCGCCATGAGATACCTGCAGGTGGCGGTCGGCATGGGATGATGGCGGAATGCCGCCTTCGTCACCTTTGCCACTCGATCCGATCGAGGAGGCCCACCGCCAATGGGAGGAGCACGGCTGGGGCGATGTCGCGGACGGGATGGCCGCGGTCACCTCGCTGATGCGCGCGCAGCAGATCATGATGGCCCGGGTCGAAGAGGTGCTCAAGCCGACCGGACTCACCTTCTCGCGGTACGAACTGCTGACGCTGCTCACCTTCACCCGGACCGGCGCCCTGCCGATGGCGAAGGCCAGCGCCCGCCTCCAGGTGCACCCGACCAGCGTCACCAACGCCGTCGATCGGCTCGAATCCGCGAAACTCGTTCGCAGAGTTCCGCATCCGAGCGACCGTCGCGCTACTCTGATCGAAATCACCCAGGCCGGCCGCGATTTGGCTCTCACGGCCACCGAACAGCTCAACACCCAGGTCTTCGCTCAACCCGGATTGTCCGCCGATAAGCTCGACACCCTCGTGCGGATTCTCGCGGAGCTCCGCCGTAGCGCGGGCGACTTCGACACCGGGGACGCACCCACCAAGTGGTGAGCTGATCAGCGAGCAAGGAGTGCGACGTTGGTGCTGGTTCTTGGCGTGTCGGCGGGCGCTAGTGGAGCGCGCGCGGTGCTGGCGCTCTCGGATCGACCGCATCACGAACCGGTGGCGCGCTGCGACGTTCGGCGGCGCCCCGGCACGACCATCGGTGAGCCGGTCATCTCCGCGATCCGCACCCTGCGCGCCACCGCCGTAGAGCAGGCCGCGTTCATCGGTGCGACCGCGGTGACCCTGCGCACCGGCATCGACCCCGACGTGGTGGAGAGCGCCACCGCCGCGACCACCCGGCAGCACGTGCGGGTGGTTCCCGAAACCTCCGCCCAGTTGCGGTATCTCAGGTTCACGGGCCGGCTGCCGCGCCGCGGCTCGGTCCTGCTCTACGACGTGGGGAGCTCGGGACTGGCCGCCTGCGTGGCGGACACGGTGTCCGGTGAGGTGCTGGCCTCGCGCCGCAGCGCGGTGGTCGGCGGGGACCAGTTCGACCGGCTGGTGCAGGAGCACCTGGCGGGCCGCGGGATCCGGCTCGAGCAGGCGGCGTGCCGCGATCTCAAGGAGCAGCTCGGGTTCGAGCGGATCGTCACGGCCAAGGATCCCGAGACCGGCGCCTGCCAGGTCCTGACGAACAACGATCTGGCGGGACTGGCCGCGGACGCCGTCGCCCACTCGAGCACGGTGCTGCGCAGCATGATCCGTGAATCGGGCACCACCCCGTCGACGATCGTGCTGCTCGGGGGCGGCGCACACACCCCGTCCCTCGGCCCACGCCTGGAGGCCCTGATGCGGATCCCGGTGGTCATGCCGCCGGAACCGGCCTCGGTGGCGGGGCGAGGAGCGGTGCTCCTCGCCGCCGCCACCGGCATGCCGTCCTCGCGCCGAGGTCCGGCGCTCAGCGGTTGGTGAGGCCGGGCGGCTGGTGAAGCCCGGCTTCACCGGCTAGCTGTTGGTGAACTTCGGCGCCCGCTTGTCCACGAAAGCCGCCATGCCTTCCTTCTGGTCCGCGGTCGCGAACGTCGAGTGGAACACCCTGCGCTCGAAGCGGACCCCTTCGGCGAGGGTGGACTCGAAGGACCGGTTCACGCTCTCCTTGGCCATCATCGCGATGGGCAGCGACATCTCGGCGATCGTCGTCGCCGTCGCCATGGCCTCGGTCAGCAGGTCAGCCGCGGGCACGATCCGCGAGACCAGGCCCGCGCGCTCGGCCTCCTCCGCGTCCATGTTGCGTCCGGTCAGGCACAGGTCCATCGCCTTCGCCTTGCCGACGGCGCGGGTCAACCGTTGCGAGCCACCAATTCCCGGGATCACCCCGAGCTTGATCTCCGGCTGGCCGAACTTGGCGTTGTCCGCGGCGAGGATGATGTCGCAGAGCATGGCCAGCTCGCAGCCGCCGCCAAGCGCATAGCCTGCGACCGCGGCGATGGTGGGCTTGCGGGCCGAGGCGAGGCGATCCCACGCCGCGAACCAGTCGTCGAGGTACATGTCCATGTACGACTTCGGCGCCATCTCCTTGATGTCGGCGCCCGCGGCGAAGGCCCGCTCGGACCCGGTGATGAGGATCGCGCCGATCTCCGGATCGCGCTCGAGGTCGACGACCGCGGCCACGACCTCGCCCATCAGCTGGGCGTTGAGCGCATTGAGCGCCTTCGGCCGGTTCAGCGTGATGACGCCGACCCTGCCCTTGCGCTCGAGCAGGATGGTCTCGAAGTCACTCACGCGTTCTCCTCGTTCGCACGTCGGCGGATGTCGTTGACGATGGCGGAGAAGTCCAGCGTGCCGCCGGTCTCCTCGTGGAACCGCGAGTAGATCTCCGCGGCCCGAAGGCCGAGCTCGCCGGGAACGCCGTTGCCGCGCAGGGCGTTCGCGGCAAGGCCGAGGTCCTTGTCCATCAGGGCGGCCGCGAAACCGGGCTGGTAATCGTTGTTCGCCGGGCTGGTCGGCACCGGGCCCGGCACCGGGCAGTAGCTGGTCAGGGCCCAGCACTGACCCGAGGCGTTGGACGCCACGTCGAACAGTGCCTGGTTGCTCAGGCCCAGCTTCTCGCCGAGCACGAACGCCTCGCTGATCGCGATCATGGACACGCCGAGGATCATGTTGTTGCAGATCTTCGCGGCCTGGCCGACCCCGGATGCGCCGCAGTGCACGACCTTGGCGCCCATCACCTCGAGCAGCGGCCGCGCCGACTCGAAGTCCGCCTCGTCCGCGCCGACCATGAAGGCCAGGGTTCCCGCGGTCGCGCCCGCCACACCACCGGAGACCGGGGCGTCCATGCCGCGGTGCCCGGCCTTGACCGCGAGGTCGTGTGCCTGGCGGGCGTCCGCGACGTCGATGGTCGAGCAGTCGATGAACAGCGTGCCGGGGGCCGCGGCTTCGAGCAGTCCGCCCTCGTACAGCCCGAGCACGTGCTTGCCGCTGGGCAGCATGGTGATCACGATGTCCGACCCGGTGGCGGCGTCGGCGGCCGAGGCGACGACCGTGATGCCGTCGCGGGTGGCCTGTTCCAGTGCCGCGGGCACCAGGTCGAAGCCGTTGACCTGGTATCCGGCCTTGGCCAGGTTCGCGGCCATCGGGCCGCCCATGTGACCGAGACCGATGAAGCCGATCCGGAGATTGCCTGCGGCGCTCATGACTTTCCTTCCCCAACGCTGCTGAGTTCCTGGGTGTTGCCGAGAGTGATGGAGCTGTGGGTGTTTCCGCCGGGGACGAGGCCGAGCTCGAACGCCCCCAGATCCGCGAAGAAGCGATCCACCTGCTCGTCCGTGACCTCCTCCAGAGTGGCGGGCGACCAGGCGGGATTGCGGTCCTTCTCCACCACCTGCGCGCGGATGCCCTCGACGAGGTCGTGGGAATCCAGGCAGGCCGAGGACACCCGGTACTCCTGGTTCAGCACCTCCTCGAGGCTGCCGAGGTCGCGGGAGCGGCGCAGCGAGCGCAGCGTCACCTTCGCCGCGGTCGGCGACTTGGCGAGGACCTGCTCGGCGGCGTCCGCGGCCGTCGGTATCCCGCTGTCCCGCAACCGCGAGACGATCTCCTCGACGGTGTCCGCCGAGTAGGCGTCGCCGATCCACCCCTTCTGCGCCAGCAGCGCGGATTCGGGTGCGGGCTCGGTGAACTCCTCGAGCGCGCGCTCGAGGGGTCCGGCAGCGAGCGCAGCCAGGAAGGCGGGCACGCGGCCGGACGGGATGAAGTGGTCGGCCAGCCCGCAGGCGATGGCATCGCCCGCGGTCAGCCGTGCGGTGGTCAGCGCGATATGGGTACCGAGCTCACCAGGGGCGCGCGAGAGCAGGTAGGTGCCGCCGACGTCGAGCACGAATCCGATTCCGGCCTCGGGCATCCCGATCATCGAGCGCTCGGTGACGATCCGGACGCTGCCGTGCGCAGACACCCCGACGCCGCCGCCCATCACGATGCCGTCCATGATCGCGACGTACGGCTTGGGGTAGCCCGCGATCGCGGCGTTGAGCACGTACTCGTCGCGCCAGAACTCGCGCGAGCCGTCGCCGCCGTCCTGGGCGTCGTGGTAGATCGAGACGATGTCGCCGCCCGCGCAGAGCCCGCGCTCCCCCGCACCGGTGAGCACCACCGCGCGCACCTCGTCGTCGGTGGCCCAATCCTCCAGCGCCGCCGCGAGCTGGTGCACCATCGAGTGGTTGAGAGCGTTGATCGCCTTGGGCCGGTTCAGGGTGAGCAGGCCGAGGCCGTCGCGCTTGTCGACGATCACCTCCGCCTCGGTCACCTCCGCCGCGCCCGCGCTCACGCCGCCCCCGCCGTTCCGACGACAGCGCGGGCGATGACCACCCGCATGATCTCGTTGGCGCCCTCGAGGATCTGGTGGACCCGCAGATCACGCACGATCTTCTCCAATCCGTACTCGGACAGGTAGCCGTACCCGCCGTGCATCTGTAGTGCCTTGTTGGCTACGTCGAATCCGGTGTCGGTGGCGAATCGCTTTGCCATCGCGCAGAGTTCGACCTTGTCGTTCGCGTCCTCGTCGAGCGCGGCCGCGGCCCGCCACAGCAGGGTGCGAGCGGCCTCGAGTTCGGTGCGCATGTCCGCGAGCTGGAACTGCAGCGCCTGCGAGTCGAGCAGCGGCGAGCCGAACGCCTTGCGCTCGGCCAGGTGGTTGACCGCCTTCTGCAGCGCGGCCTGGGCGCCGCCGACCGAGCACGCCGCGATGTTCAGCCTGCCGCCGTTGAGTCCGGACATCGCGATGCGGAAGCCGTCGCCCTCCTGACCGAGCAGGTTGGCGGCGGGCACCCGCACCTCGTCGAGGATCACCTGACGGGTCGGCTGCGCGTTCCAGCCCATCTTCTTCTCGTTGGCTCCGAAGGACAGGCCCTCGGCGCCCTTCGGGACGATGAACGCCGAGATGCCCTTGGCGCCCGCGGATCCGGTCCTGGCCATCACCACGTACACGTCGGAGGTGCCCGCGCCGGAGATGAACTGCTTGACCCCGGTGAGCAGGTAGTCGTCGCCGTCCCGCACGGCCTTGGTGCTCAGGGCCGCTGCGTCGGAGCCGGCACCCGGCTCGGTCAGGCAGTAGCTGCCGAGGTGCTCCATCGAGGCCAGTGCAGGCACCCACTGGTGCCGCTGCTCGTCGGTCCCGAAGGAGTCGATCATCCAGGTGACCATGTTGTGGATGGACACATAGGCGGCGATGGACGGGCAGCCTTTGGCGAGCTGCTCGAAGATCCGGACGGCGTCGAGCCGGGTGAGCCCCGACCCGCCGACGTCCTCGCTGATGTAGATCCCGCCCATGCCGAGCGAGCCGGCCTTGCGCAGCACGTCCACTGGGAAGTGCTTGGTCTGATCCCACTCGATCGCGTTGGGGGCCAAGTACTCCGAGGCGAAGTCCCGAGCGGTGTCGCTGATCGCCCGCTCGTCATCGGTCAGGGTGAACATGGTGTTCCTAATCCATCGTCGGGATGACGAAGTGGTTGGTCGCGTGCTCCTTGGTTCCCGAAGGCCACCGCTGCGTGACCGTCTTGGTCTTGGTGTAGAAGCGGAAGGAGTCCGGGCCGTGCTGGTTGAGGTCGCCGAAGCCGGACCGCTTCCAGCCGCCGAAGGTGTGGTACGCGATCGGCACGGGGATCGGGACGTTGACGCCGACCATGCCGACGTTGACGCGAGCGGTGAAGTCACGCGCGGTATCGCCGTCACGGGTGAAGATGGAGACACCGTTGCCGTACTCGTGCTCGGTGGGCAGGCGCAGAGCCTCCTCGTAATCGGCTGCGCGAACCACCTGGAGGACGGGTCCGAAGATCTCTTCCTTGTAGATTCGCATGTCCGCGGTGACATTGTCGAAGAGAGTGGCGCCTGCGAAGAATCCGCCCTCGTGGCCCTCGAGGGTGAAGCCGCGGCCGTCGACGACCGGCGTTGCGCCCTCGTCGATGCCGATCTGCACGTAGTTGTTGACGCGGTCGAGGGCGTCCTTGCTGACGAGGGGACCGAAGTCGGCGGATTCGTCGTCGCTGCGGCCGATCTTCAGCTTGGCGACGCGCTCCTTCAGCTTCGCGACGAGCGCGTCTGCCGTCTCCTCGCCGACGGGAACGGCGACCGAGATGGCCATGCAACGCTCGCCCGCGGAGCCGTAGCCGGCACCGATCAGGGCGTCGGCGACCTCGTCGAGGTCGGCGTCGGGCATCACGATGGCGTGGTTCTTGGCCCCGCCGAAGCACTGCGCGCGCTTGCCGTTGGCGGCCGCGGTCTCGTAGATGTACTGCGCGATCGGGGTCGAGCCGACGAAGCCGACCGCCTTGACCCGGTCGTCGGTGAGCAGCACGTCGACGACCTCCTTGTCGCCGTTGACCACGTTGAACACGCCTGCGGGCAGGCCTGCCTCGACGAACAGCTCGGCGATGCGCAGCGGCACCGAGGGGTCGCGCTCGGAGGGCTTGAGGATGAACGCGTTGCCCGCGGCAAGCGCCGGTCCCGCCTTCCACAGCGGGATCATCGCCGGGAAGTTGAACGGGGTGATGCCTGCGACGACGCCGAGCGGCTGCCGCATCGAGTACACGTCGATGCCGGTGCCCGCGGACTCGGTGTACTCACCCTTGAGCAAGTGCGGCGCGCCGAGCGAGAACTCGATGACCTCGAGGCCGCGCTGGATGTCGCCCTTGGCGTCGGGAATGGTCTTGCCGTGCTCCGAGGACAGCAGTCGCGCGAGCGAGTCCATCTCCAGCTGCACGAGCTGGAGGAACTTCATCAGGACGCGGGCACGCTTCTGCGGGTTGAAGGCGGCCCACTCACGCTGAGCGTCAACCGCATTGGCGATGATCGCCTCGGTCTCGGCCTTGTCGGCGAGCGGCACGCGCGACTGCACCTCGCCGGTGTTGGGGTCGTAGACGTCGCCGAACTTGTCGGAGGTGCCGGGGACGCGCTTGCCACCGACGAAGTGGGTGAGTTCCTGAACCATTTTCTTGGACCTGTTCTCGCTAGGGCGAATGCCCGCGCCGACCCCATGGCAACCCACGGGCGCGGTGCGGAGTTCCGGATATGTTGCCATCCTATAGTTGGATGTCCATGTATGTCTAGAGGTGGCGCCGACCAGGCGAGAATCCCGGTCCCGTCGAACAAGATCATCCGAAACCGGGGGTGCGAACACCGCCGACGGAGAACAATCACGGTCACAAGGTGCCGGCCGGACCGCCACCGGGCGCGCGCGAACGGGCATGAAACCTGTCAGCTGCACTCTCTCGTCTCAGGATGGAGATCGCCCGATGGAGCCCCAGACCGAATCGACCCGGCGCGCGAACGAATCACCTCAGTGCTCGGACGGGTCCGCCGGATTCTCCACGGCGACGACCCGCCGCACCTTCCTCGGCGCCGCGGGCGCCCTTGTCGCGGCGGGCGTAGCCGGGATCGGCTCGACCGGTCCGAGGGCGAGCGCGGCCCAAGGGTCCGGCGTACCCGTCCATCGCCCCAACATCGTCGTGATCATCACCGATCAGGAACGGCACCCGATGCACTGGCCCGCCGGGTGGGCGGACGTGAACCTGCCCAACCGCAAGCGCCTCGCGGACCACGGGCTCTCCTTCACCCGGTCCTTCTGCAACACCGCGATGTGCTCCCCCAGTCGCAGCACGTTCTTCACCGGCCTCTACCCGGGCCCAGCACGGTGTCACCGCGACCCTGACCGAGGGCGGGACGGTCTCGCCCAACGAACCTCAGTTGCAGGTCGGCGAGCAGAACATGGCCAGGGTGCTGGAGTCGGCCGGCTACACCGTCCACTACCGCGGCAAGTGGCACATGAGCAAGGGCGCCGCGGGCGGCGACCCGAGCAGCGCCGACATCGCGGCCTACGGGTTCCAGGGCTGGGTCCCGCCCGAGGGCGGGCAGGACACCAACCCGGATCACTTCGGCGGCGGCTGCGCCGACATCGACCAACGCATCGCGAACGAGGCGGTCGAGTTCATCGGCGGCCAGGGCGCCGACGGGGACGGGCCGTTCGCGCTGATCGTCTCGTTCATCAACCCGCACGACGTCCTCGCCTACCCGCAGACGTGGGACGCGCTGAACGGCACCTGCAACAACTACGGGACCGAGGCGACGCAGGCGTTCAACCAGGGCATCACGCTGCCGCCCAGCGTCGACGAGATGCTCGCCCGGGGTCACAAGCCGACCGCCCAGATCCAGTCGCAACTGCTGCTCGCGGCCGGGCTCGGTCCGCTGATCGGCCCCCAGGCGGCACAGAACTACGTGAACTTCTACGCCTACATGCACAAGGTGGTCGACGACCACATCGGCGCCGTCCTCGACGCGCTCGAGGCCGAGCCGGGGCTGATCGACCGGACCGTGATCGTCCGGATGTCCGACCACGGCGAGATGGGGCTCTCGCACGGGGGCCTGCGCCAGAAGATCTTCAACGCGTACGAGGAGACGCTCCGGGTGCCCCTCGTCATCAGCAACCCGGTGATGTTCCCGAGGCCCGTGCAGACCGACGCCATGGCATCGCTCATCGACGTGGTGCCCACCCTGGCCACCCTCGCGGGCGCGGACCCGGCCCCGTGGCGGTTCCTCGGCACCGATCTGATGCCGGTGGTCGCGGACGCCGCCGCGCACCCGGACAACCCCACCGCGGCGGTGCAGGACAGCATCCTGTTCACCTACGACGACCAGAACTGCGCGACCCCCGACGGCCAGTTCATCGTCACCCAGCCCAACCACATCCGCTGTGTCAGGGACACGATGGAAGTACTCCGCGTACTTCGACCCCGCGGGCGTCGCCTCGCCGCAGTACGAGCTGTACGGCCTGGTCGAGGACCCCCTCGAGATGCACAACCGCGCCAACCCGCTCAACGTCGGCTACTACGCCCCTGAGCAGGCCGCTGCCATGCACACCGAGCTGTTCGCCGCGATGGCGCGGACGGGCACCACCCCGGCCCGCGGCCTGTAGCCGCTGAGCGGGACGAGGGGGTTGTGGGCGCCCCCGGGCGGGTCGACGCTGGGTACATGTCTGAAGCCACCAACACCCCCGCGACCCTTACGACCGCCGTCATCGTGACCGGCGGCGCATCGGGCATCGGCCTCGCGTCCGCCCGCTCCCTCGCCGAGGCCGGCCGTCCGGTCGCCCTCTGGGACCTCAACGAGGCGAAGGCCAAGTCAGAGGCCGAGGCCATCGCCGCCGAGTTCGGCGTCGATGCGATCGGTGTCGCGGTCGACCTGAGCAACCCCGACCTGTATGCCGACGCGCTGGCCACCACCCGCGCCGCGCTGCCGAACATCGGCGGACTGGTGCACGCCGCGGGCGTCGTCGACACCGGTTCGCTCGAGGGCGTCACCGTGGACGTGTGGGACCTCGGCATCAACACCCACCTGCGTCCGCTGGTGCTGCTGACGAAGGAACTGCTGCCGGACTTCAAGGCGAACCCGGGCTCGGCAATCGTCGGCATCGCCTCGATCAACGCGCACCTCGGCAACGCCATCAACCCGGTGTACAGCGCTGCCAAGGGCGGCATGCTCGCGGTCGTCCGCTCGCTCGCCGATCGGCTCGGGCCCGACGGCATCCGCATCAACTGCGTCTCCCCCGGACAGATCCTCACCCCGATGCTTCAGCCGACCGTCGACATGCTGCCGGAGGGCACGTTCGAGCGCCGCATCCTGATGGGCCGCCTCGGCCGCCCGGAAGAGGTCGGCCGAGTGGTCCGCTTCATGCTGTCCGACGAGGCCAGCTACATCACGGCCAGCGAGCTGGTCGTCGACGGCGGAAACATCTCCTCGCAGCGGTAGTCGGGCGTCACTGCCCGCCCAGGATCCGGTAGGTGGCCGTCAGCTCGCGCAGCGCGTCGGCCACCACCGGCTCCTCCACCCCGCCCGCCCGCAGCGCCTTGCGCAGCGGCTCCGGGGTGAGATCGTCCGGCGCGGGCCGGAATTCCAACCGCGGCAGCGGCGGCAGCTCGATCCGGTCCCCGAAGTAGTCGTCGAGATCGGGCGCGGATTCGGCGTCCGCCCCGTCCGAGTCGAACGAGCGGATCAGGGTGTCGAGGTCGAGCCCGCGGAGGGTGAGGATGACCAGCGGCTCGGTGTCGAGGCGCTGCGCGGTGAGGTAGACGATGGCCGCCGCATGCTTGCACGGCCAGCCCTGGTCCGGGCAGGTGCAGCCGAAGTCCAGGTCGCCGGACTCGGTGGGCAGCAACAGCTCCCCGAGCTCGATCGGCACCGTCCCCGCGGCGAGGGTGGCGAGCATGCCCGGCGTCGAGCGCACCCGGTCGATCAGCACGTCGACGGTGTCGGGATCCAGCGGGCGGAGGGTGAACGTCGCGGTGAACGGGTCGATCTGACTGCCCTGGACCTCACCGACCACCGCTCCAGGCGCGATCCGATAGCTGATCACCTGTCCCGCGCGGGCGGAGCCGCGCCCACGTGCGATCCGGCCGGAGTCGGCGATCTTCTCCATCGAGGACACCAGCGCGCGGCCCCACCAGGACTGCGCAAAGGGGCCGCCGCGCGCCGCGCGCTGGGTGCCGAACTGGCTGAAATCGGTTCGCCGCCGGTTCATTCGCCCACCGCCTCCTCGCCGAGCATCATCAGTTCGCGGAGCTCATCGGTGGACATCTCGGTGATCCAGTTCTCGCCGGTGCCGACGGCGAGGTCCGCCAGTTCCGACTTGCTCGCCAGCATCGCGTCGATCCGCTCCTCGAGGGTGCCGACGCACACCAGCTTGCGGACCTGCACGTGGCGACGCTGACCGATACGGAAGGCCCGGTCGGTGGCCTGGTTCTCGACCGCGGGGTTCCACCAGCGGTCCAGGTGCACAACGTGATTGGCCGCAGTGAGGTTGAGTCCCGTACCGCCGGCCTTGAGCGAGAGCAGCATTATGGGCGCGGCGTCGCCGCCCTGGAATCCCTCCACCATCGCGTCACGCTTGGCCCGCGACACCCCGCCGTGCAGGAAAGGCACCTCGGCGCCGAACCGCTCCGCCAGGTACGGGGCCACGAGCGAGCCGAACTCGCGGAACTGGGTGAACAGCAGCGCGCGCTCGCCGTCGGCGAGCACCGACTCCAGGATGTCCTCGACGAGGCCGAGCTTGCCGGACCGGTGGCTGCCGCGACGCAACATCGGCGAGCCGTCGCCGAGGAAGTGCGCCGGGTGATTGCACACCTGCTTGAGCCGGGTCAGCGCCGCGAGCACCGCGCCCTTGCGGGCCGCGCCCTCGGTGTCCCTGATCCGCTCCATCATGTCGTCGAGCACGGCCCGATAGAGGGAGGCCTGCTCGGCGGTGAGGTTCGCGCGCACGGTCATCTCGAACTTCTCCGGCAGATCGGAGATCACCTCGGGGTCGGTCTTGACCCGGCGCAGCACGAACGGCGAGGTCACGGTCCGCAGCCGCGCCAACGCGCCCTCGTCGTGCTCGCGTTCGATGGGCACGGCGAACCGGGCCCGGAACTGCTGGGCGCTGCCGAGCATCCTCGGGTTCACGAAGTCCAGGATCGAGCGCAGCTCGTCGAGCCGGTTCTCGACCGGGGTGCCGGTCAGCGCGAGCCGGTGCGCCGCCGGGATCGCCCGCGCCGCCCGCGCCTGGGCCGTGCCCGAGTTCTTGACGTGCTGGGCCTCGTCGAGCACCATCCGGCGCCAGCTCTGCTCGCCGAGAGCGGCCGTGTCCCTTGCCAGCAGCGCGTACGTGGTGATCACCAGGTCGTGTTCGGCCACCACCGCGGTCAGCTGCTCGCCGCGCAGACGGTCGGTGCCGTGGTGCACGAGCACCCGCAGCCCCGGCGTGAACCGGGCGGCCTCGCGCTGCCAGTTCCCGACCACGGACATCGGGCAGACCAGCAGGGTCGGCCCCGGGCGCTGCGCCCCGTCGGCCCGTTCGTGGGCGAGCAGCGCGAGCAGTTGTACCGTCTTGCCCAGGCCCATGTCGTCGGCGAGCACCGCGCCGAGCCCGAGGTCGCTCATGAACACCAGCCAGTCCAGCCCGCGCCGCTGATAGGGCCGCAGCCGCGCCTCGAGCCCGGGCGGCTGCGGCACACTGGTCGGCCGCGCTCCCGAATCGAGCAGTCCCGCAACCCAACCGGTGGCCGTGATCTCCTCCACCGGAACCGGCGGCGATTCCGGCGCAGTGAGCTGCCCCAGGAGGTCGGCGAGGGTGCGCCCGCCGTCGCCTGACTGCCGGATGACGTACTTGGCGGCCCGCGCGAGAACGGTCTTGTCGGCCTGCACCCACTGTCCCCGCAGCCGGACCAGGTCGGTCTTGGCCCGGGTCAGCTGCGCCATCTCCGCGGGCGTGAGCACCATGTCGCCGAGCGCGAGCTCCCAGTTGTAGGCGACGAGCTGGTTCATCCCGACCGCGCTGTCCTCGCTGTCGGCCGCCACCGGCGGGCTGGTCACCCGCAGCCGCAGCGACGGGGCCACCACGCTCCACGCGCGCGGCAGCATCAACGTGACGCCCGCGTCGGCGAGCACCTGGGCGCCGTGCGCGACCAGGTCGGTCACCACCTCCAGCGGCAGCAGCAGGTCGAGGCTGTCCGGGTCCGACGGCACCGCGCGCAGCATCGGGTAGGCGGCCATCGCCTCGGCGAGCTTGCGCACCCCGACCGTCAGTGCCTTGGGGTCGCCCAGGTGCACCGGCACCGGGCTGGGCGCCTCGCCCTCGGGCCGTAGGCAGACCTGCAGCCGCCAGAGCACCAAGGCACCGTCCTCGAGAGCGGGCTCGTCGTCGTCCTCCGGTTCGAGCAGCCGCAGGACCAGGTCCGGCTCCTCCACGGTGAGGCTCTGCCGCCACTGCTGCAGATCGGTGGCGATCCGCTGGGTGCCCTCGGCGAACGGGGTGCCCGCGGCCAGCGCCGCGAGCAACGGGTGCTCGCCGCCGTCGCGGTCGCGGAGCAGCTCGCGCACGATCGGGTCGGTGATCTCGAAGACGAGATCCTCCAGCACCTTTCGCGCGCCACCCGATCCGCGGAGCACGGCGGGCGTCGCCGCCGCCAATTCCGAGATCCAGGCCCGCTGCCGATCGCCGCCGACGAGCCGCCACCGGGCCCACCACTGGCCGTCCGCGCGTTCGAGCTCGGGCACGACCCGGCCCGCCCGAACCCAGCTCCGCACTCCCCTGGCGACGTGCGCGAGGAAGCGGAGGTCGCCGGGCAGACCCGGAGTCGGGCCGGTGGGGAGGTCGAGCAGCAGCGCGGCGGCCGCGGGCGGCGCCAGCGCGAGGGCGGGTACCGTCACCTCACCGAGCGTGCCGTCGCCGTTGGGCAGCGACACCGTGACCCGGTGCCGGAACTTGCGGTCCATGGCCCGCCGCAACGAGGCGGGCAGGTGCTCGATCTCGTCGTCGACCGGCTCGGGAGCACCGCCGTCGCGCCACAGCATCAGCCCCGATCCCGGGGACCACACCGCGTGCACCATCAGCCCATCCAATCAGGCGGCCACGACAAACCGCGACGACGCTGGATTAATCCGTCTGACCAGCGGGATAATGGGCCATTGGGCGAATCGCGTCGGGAGCGACAGATGACCATCCTGGTTCAGGTGCTCGAGCAGGGCTACTCGCACAGCACGCCGTGGCAGCAGCGCAGATACCAGTTCGTCGACGCCGCACACATCGTCGGCCTTCGGCTGGACGGGCAGTCCGGGGTGTGGCTGGACATGACCCGGCCGGGCGAGTCGCACCAGCTGGCGCTGACGCCCTCGCCCGACCTCTCGGTCTACTTCCTGATGCGGGTCTTCGACGACCTCGCGAACTGTGAGCGCCAGGGCGGCTCCTGGTTGATCGGCCACGACGGCAGCAACCTCGAGTCGATCACCGCCACCCGCTTCCCGATGCCATGAGTGGCCGGTACCAGAACGTCCGGTTTCCCCCTATGCAACCAACCGAGCAATTGCTAGGTTGCTGTGATCCGCAATCACAGTGATCCACACAACAATGGGGGGCACATGTTCCGAGCGTCACGCACCGCGGCCTTCGTCCTGTCGCTGGCCGCGCTGATCTTGCCGTTCGGGGCGGGGGCCGCCCAGGCCGAGCCGCTGCCGGAGAACTACAACTTCTTCGCGGGCATCCCGAACGAGCTGGCCAACCCCGGCGGCTCGCTGCCCGGCGCGAACGACTTCGGATGCAAGCCGACCGCGGAGCATCCGCGACCGGTGGTGCTGGTGCACGGGACGGGCGGCGGGCAGCAGACCAACTGGGGCGCCTATGTCCCGATGCTCAAGAACGCTGGCTTCTGTGTGTTCGCCCTGACCTACGGGGCGATTCCCGGCGCACCCTGGCCGATCTCGGCAATCGGCGGGATGGGCCCGCTCGAGAACAGCGCCGGTGAGTTCAAGACCTTCGTCGACCGGGTGCGCTCCGCCACCGGCGCCCCGACGGTGGACGTCGTCGGCCACTCGCAGGGCACGCTGATCCCGACGTACTACCTCAAGCACCTCGGCGGCGAGGGCACGATCACCAACTACGTCTCGGTCGCGCCGCCGTGGCTGGGCCTGACCACCCTCGGCGTCGACGCGTTGCCCGCCTACGCCAAGCGGTTGGGGGTGCCCGAGACCTCGGTCCCCGTGTGTCAGGGCTGCGGCGAGATGACCGCCGATTCCGAACTGATCAAGAAGATCAACGCCGGTGGCACCCCCTACGTCAAGGGCGTGAACTACACCAACATCTCCACCCGGTACGACGAGGCGATCGCGCTGCCGCAGGGTCAGGTGCAGGGCCCTCCCGGCTACACGGTGAACAACATCGTCGTGCAGGACACCTGCGCGCAGGACTACTCCGAGCACGCCGCCATCGCCGGCTCCAAGCGCGCGGCGTACATGGTGTTCAACGCGCTCGACCCCATGCACCGGCGCGAGGTGCCGTGCATGTTCGTCCCGCCGTTCACCGGCTGAGCGTCCGGCGTCGGTGACCGGTGTCCCGGTCCCCGACAAACGGAAATGCCAGGCCAACCCGCCGAGGTACCGTCGAACCACTGTCCGACGACGATCGGAGCACCATGTCGCTTCCCACGCTCGGCAGGTCGATCGCGATCAGCGGCCTCGTGCTCGCCGGGTTGTTCGGTGCCTGCACGCCTGCGGCGGCTGGTCCGGAGCAGGACAGGTGGGTGAACATCCCGGACACCGCGACCGTCGCTGACGGACTTGCTTGTGGCGGCCGAATCGGAGGCGTCACGGTCGCCACGGACAGTCTCCCCGGGCTGGTCTACGTTTGACTGAACGCGACGTTCGTCGGGATATCGACCACGCCAGGGGCGCTGTGCTCGGTATTGGCAACGCTGCACTGGCGCAACCTGGGAACCGGCGCTGCGGGATCGTGGTCCGCCGAGGTCAGTGGCGGGGTGATCGACTTCCCGGCGGAGCCGTGGACACACCTCGAGACGGGGTCCGGCCGCGTCGAGGTCACCCTGACAACCGATCGTCCGCACCTCCCCAGCGTCACCCAGATCAACGTGTATTGAGTCGGCGAACCTGCGATCGGCGGCCGTGACCTTCCGCCGAGGTGGACCACCGACGGCCGACGGCGATAGCGTCGAGCGGGTGAGCCGAACCATCCGAGACGCCCTGACCAAGGACACCCGCCTGTGCATGTCCCTCGCCGCGCGGCCGTCGAACATCGGCACCCGGTTCCACAACTACCTCTATGAGGAACTGGGCCTTGACTTCGTCTACAAGGCGTTCACCACCACCGACCTGTCTGCCGCCGTCGCGGGCATCCGGGCGCTCGGCATCCGCGGCTGCGGCGTCTCGATGCCGTACAAGGAGGCGTGCATCGAGCACGTCGACGTGATGCACGATTCGGCCGCCGCCATCGCCTCGGTGA
The DNA here is from genome assembly GCF_017833315.1 of Rhodococcus sp. PvR099. NCBI lineage: Bacteria > Bacillati > Actinomycetota > Actinomycetes > Mycobacteriales > Nocardiaceae > Rhodococcus > Rhodococcus sp. PvR099. The sequence goes on from NZ_JAFIBV010000001.1 coordinate 2,041,729, forward strand.
ACACCATCGTCAATTCCGGCGGTGTGCTGCATGCCTACAACACCGACTACGAGGCGGTCGCGACGCTGCTCGCCGAGCACCGGGTCCCCCCGACGCTCAGCGCCGCGGTCGCGGGCAGCGGCGGGATGGCCAAGGCCGTGGTGGCGGCGCTGCGCGACAACGGGTTCGGCCAGGTGACGGTCATCGCCCGCAACGAGGTCACCGGGCGGGCGCTGGCCGACCAGTACGGCTTCGACTGGCGCCCAGAGCTGGGCGAGCTGCGGCCGGGGCTGCTGGTGAACGCCACCCCGGTCGGGATGTCGGGCGGGCCAGGGGCCGACGACCTGCCCTTCGGCGAGGACGCCGTGCGCAGGGCCGAGGCGGTGTTCGACGTGGTGGCGTTGCCGCCCGACACCCCGCTCGTGCGGGCCGCGTCGGCGCTGGGCAAGACCGTCATCACCGGCGCCGAGGTGATCGCGCTGCAGGCCGCGGCCCAGTTCGAGCTCTACACCGGGGTGCGCCCGAGCCCGGACCAGATCCGCCGGGCCTCGGAGTACTCGCGGTCCTGACCGGGTGAGGCACTAGGGGGTCGGGCCGGTCGCCACGGGACGATCCGGATCGCTGGACCACTGCGACCACGAGCCCGGGTACAGGGCCGCGTCGATCCCGGCGATGGCCAGCGCGGCGACCTCGTGCGCGGCCGTCACCCCCGACCCGCAGTACACCGCAACCGGTGCCGAACCGTCGGCACCCAGCCCGGCGAAGCGTCGACGCAGGGCCTCGGCGTCCGCGAATCGTCCGGCGCCGTCGAGGTTCTCGGCAGTCGGGGCGCTGCGCGCCCCCGGGATGTGACCCGCACGCGGATCCACCGGCTCGACCTCGCCGCGGTATCGCTCGGCGGCGCGGGCGTCGAGCAGCACCCCGTCCACCGCGAGCTCGGCGGCCTCGCTCGCCGTCACCGTCGGCAGGTGACCGGCGGTGAGCTCCACGTCCCCGGCCCGCACCGGTTGGCCCGCACCGGATTCCAGGTCGAGTCCCGCCGACGTCCACCCGGACAGCCCGCCGTCGAGCATCCGGACGTCGGGCACCCCGGCCCAGCGCAGCAGCCACCAGGCGCGCGCGGCGGCGGTGTTCCCGGTGGCGTCGTAGACGACGACGGCGTCGCCGGTGTCGATCCCCCACCGCCTCGCCGCGGACTGCAGGTCGGCGATCTCGGGTAGCGGGTGCCTGCCGTGTTCCGGCGCGGGCGGCGCGGCCAGCTCGGTTTCCAGGTCCACGAACGAGGCGCCGGGAATGTGCCCGTCGTGGAAGTGTTCCCAGCCGTTCGGGTCGCGGAGCGCCCAGCGGACGTCGAGCAGTACCGGCGGCCGGGGCGCGCCCAGCCGGGCTGCGAGTTGCTCGGCGGTGACGAGTACCCCGAGTTCGCGCCGCAGCAGTTCGGCCATCGGCTCGCCGAAGGCGACGAAGGTGACGGTCCGCACCGAGGTGCCGGAGCTGCGCACCGCGGCGACTGCCTGGCGCACGGCGTCGGCGTGCGGCCAGCCGTAGCTGCCGGCCGAGATCAGCGGGAAGGCCACCGTCCGCGCGCCCAGCTCGTCGGCCACCTCGAGGCTGCGGGTGTAAGCCGAACGCAGCACTGCCGACCGGTCCTCGTCTGCCGAGTGCACCGGTCCCACCGTGTGAATCACCCAGCGCGCGGGCAGATCTCCCGCGGTGGTGGCGACGGCGTCGCCCGCGGACAGCCCGTCCGGCAGCGTGCTCGCGCGCAGCCGTCGACATTCCTCGAGGATGCTCGGGCCGCCGGCCCGGTGGATGGCCCCGTCCACTCCCCCGCCGCCGAGCAGTCCGGAGTTCGCCGCGTTCACGATCGCGTCCGCCTCGACCTTCGTGATGTCCCCGCGAAGCACCTCGATAGCCACCATGGCCACACCGTACCGCCGCCGAGTGTGCAGTTGCCGCCGCAAACCCCAGGAAGCGCGCCAGCAGCTGCACACTCGGCGTCAGCGCACGGTGATGGTGCGGCTGTGCCAGCCGGTGGCGCCGTCGGGGATCGGCTCGGCGCGCTCCTCGGTCTGGACGTTGCCGTCAAGATCCGTGGCACGCACCTGCACGTTGTGCACCCCCGCGGGCGCGTCCCACTGCCAGGACCACTGACGCCAGGTGTCGATGGAGTACTGCGGCGCGAGGGTCGCGGGCTGCCACGGCCCCTCGTCCACCCGCACCTCCACCCTCTCGATGCCCCGGTGCTGCGCCCAGGCGGTGCCCGCGATCGTCACCTGTCCCTCGGACACCGGCGCGAACGCGGCGGGCACGTCGATCCGGGAGGCCGTCTTGATCGGCGCCCTGTCCCCCCATCCCCGTTTGGTCCAATACGCCTGTGCCCGATCGAATCTGGTGAGCTCCCAGTCGACGACCCACTTGGTGGCCGAGACGAAGCCGTACAGTCCCGGCACCACCTGGCGGACCGGGAACCCGTGCTCGAGCGGCAGCGGCTCGCCGTTCATCGCGATGGCCAGCAGCGCGTCGCGGCCATCGCGCAGCACCTCGACGGGCGTACCGACGGTGAAGCCGTCGACGCTTTTCGACAACAGCATGTCCGCGTCGCGCTGCACCCCGACCTCGTCGAGGAGTTCCGCGATCGGGAAGCCGACCCAGGTGGCATTGCCCGCGAGTTCGCCGCCCACCTCGTTCGAGACGCAGGTCAACGTGATCCGGCGCTCGATGGGCGTCCGCCGCAGCAACTCGTCCCAGCCCAGCGTGACCTCGCGGTCCACCATGCCGTGGATGCGCAGGCGCCAGTCCTCGGTCGTCAGGCGGGGCACCTGCAGCGCGGTGTCGATGCGGTAGAAGACCGGGTTCGGGGTGGTGAACGAGGTCGCGCCGGGGATCTCCAGGTCGACCCCGGGCGGGATGGGCGCCGCCCGATCCGCGACCACGGGCACTTTCACCCGACGCCTGCTCTCGAGCACCCCGCTCAGCCGCTGGTTCATCTGCCGCCCGGCGACCCCCGCGGCGGCGGCCACCGCGACGGCCACCGACGCGATCACCAGGAACCGGCGCCGTCCCATCCCCCCGTCGCTGCCGCGCGAGGGTTCGTCGAGTTGGGCCGTGAGCAGCCGCAACACCACGATGCCCAGGATCACCCCGACCACCGTCGGCACGGCATCGGCCCCGCTCGCGCCGGGCCGGTTGTAGGCGGCATACATCCCGACCAGTCCGAGCCCGGCGAGGATCGCGCTGCCGTACGGCCGCGACGGCCGTTCGACGATGCCCGCGATCGCGGCGATCACCGCGACGAGGACCGACATCCCGATGAACAGCGCGGGCTTGTCGTTGGTACCGAAGGTCGTGATGGCGAACTCCCGGGCCCAGGCCGGGCTGCGGTCGACCGTGGTCGATCCGACCGCGAAGAAGGGCGACGATTCCGGGCCGGTCAGCGCCGACAGCAGTTCGCCGACGCCCAGCACCACGCCTGCGGCGATCACACCCGACACCGCCCGCGCGATCAGCCGCAGCGCCGCGTTCCTGGCGACGGGGCTCCCCTCCGTTGACGTCGAACTCGTTTCCGGCATGCCCGCCTCCGCTCCCTTGCATGGTAGTTCGCAAGGTCTTCGGAGCCGATGGGTCGCGCGGATAGGTCCGTCACCGAAATGGGGCGTTCGAGCGCCCCCGGATCAACGGGTGGGCTCGGTCAACTGGGTCGTCGCCTCCGAAGTCGTCGTCACCGAAGTCGTCGTCACCGCACTCGGCTCGGCCGCGCTCAGCCGATAGACGTGTTCCGGGGAGATGATCTCGGTGATCGCCGTCGCCAACTCGGTGCTCGGCTCGCCGCCCTCGTAGGCGATGTCGGTGTTGGTCATGATGACGAGGGTCGTCTTCTGCTCCGGCAGGTAGACCGTCACGGTCTGGTATCCGGGCAGGCTGCCGTTGTGGCCGATCCAGCCCGCGGCGTTGAACACCCCCAGGCCGTAGCCGACGTCGGGGGGATAACCCGGCGCATTCACCGTCTCGAGCCGCTGAGCCTGGGTTTCCGGCTTGAGCAGGGTGCCGGTCGCGAGCACCGGACCCCAGATGTGCAGATCCTCGAGGGTCGAGATCATCGCGCCTGCCGCCCAGCCCCAGGACGGGTCCCAGTCGGTGGCCGTGGCTTCCTTGCCGTCGGCGGTCTGCACGGTGTAGCCCTGCGCGTGCGGGCTCGGGAACGCGTTGGTGGTGGGGAAGTTCGTCTTCTCCATGCGCAACGGCTGGAGGATCCGCTCGTTGATGTAGTCCTGCAGCGCCAGCCCGCTTTCCTTCTCCACCACGCGTCCCAGCAGCACGTAGTTGGTGTTGCAGTACTGGAATCCCTGGCCGGGCGGGAACGTCGCGGGTTGGGCGAACGCATAGTCCAGCAGTTGCTGCGGGGTGAAGGGCGCCTTGGGATCCGCGAAGAGCGCCTGCTGGAACTCCGGGCTCGCCGAGTAGTTCGCCAGCCCGCTCTGCATGCGGGCCAACTCCCGGATGGTGATCTGATCGCCTGCGGGGACGCCGTCGATGTACTTCGAGATGGGGTCGTCGAGTCCCACCTTGCCCTCGTCCACCAGCTGCAGGATGGCGGTGGCCGTGAACGTCTTCGTCAGGCTGCCGATCCGGGTGTAGAAGCCGGTCTCCATCGGCACGTCGGTGGACTTGTCGGCGACGCCGAAGGCCCTGACGTAGTCGCCCTCCGGCCCCCAGATGCCGACTATCGCGCCTGGCACGGACGTCTTGGTCATGGTCGAGTTGATCGCGTCGTCCAGGCGCTGGGCGACGGCGGAATCCATCTCCGCGCTCGGTTCGGCACCAGCTGGCGTGCTGGTGGCCGCCTGCTCCGAGGTCGAATCGTCTGCGCATCCCGCCGCTATGAGCAGGGTGACGGCCGCCGCCGCCAACAACCCCCGCCGCCGATGTGTCCTGGTCACGACCTGTGCTGTCATCGCCGGGTCCCGTCGTCAGACGTGCAGTTGCCTGCAGAACCTACTCCGTACCGGCAGGTCCCACCCTCGTTTGACCGGAGGACCGTCGTCTCAGAACTGCTGCCAGTCCGGCTTGTGCCGCAGCGCGTACCGGTAGTAATCGGCCAACGCGAACCACTCCGCTGCCGCCTCGTCGACGACCACGGTCGCGTGCCGGTGCAGTTGCAGCACCGACGCCGGGCAGATCGCAGTGAGCGGGCCCTCCACCGCCGCGGCGATGGCGTCCGCCTTGCCCGCCCCGACCGCGACCATCACCAGGTGTCTGGCTTCGCCGATGGTGCCGAGGCCCTGGGTCAGCACGTGGAGCGGGACGTCGTCGACGCTGCCGAAGAAGCGGGCGTTGTCGAGTCGGGTCTGCTCGGTCAGCGTCTTGATGCGCGTCCGTGACGTCAACGACGACCCGGGCTCGTTGAAGCCGATGTGTCCGTCGGTGCCGATCCCGAGCAGCTGCACGTCGATACCACCGGCAGCCGCGATGGCGGCGTCGTAGCGGGCGGCCTCCGCGGCCAGGTCCGGTGCCTGCCCGTCGAGGCCGTGCACCCGGTCGGGGTCGAGATTCACCCGATCGACGAATTCGGATCTGATCACGGAAAAATAGGACTGTTCATGGCTTTTCGGGAGCCCGACGTACTCGTCGAGCAGGAACACCCGGGCGGACGAGAAGTCCAACCCGTCGTCGTGGTGCCGCCGGATCAGCTCGCGGTAACTGCCGAGCGGAGACGACCCGGTCGCGAGGCCAAGCGTCGTCGGGCCTCGGCGCACGGAGCGCTCGACGATGTCGGCGACGGTCGAGGCGACTTCGTCTGGCGTGGACCGGATCACGATCTCCATGTCGTTTCCACCCTACCGGCGGCCGCCACCGCCCGTGGGTCGGCTCGATCACTCGGGCGGCACGGCCAGCGACACACACGATACTGGCGCTCGACGCAACCTGTCGTCCCGCACGACTACTCGAAATCCTGGATGACCACAGCTTTGCGGCAAGAACATGTCGAGATCCCGGCCCCGGCTCCGTCCCAGCATCGAATCGGCACACAACAATCGGAGGATGGATCCCATGGCACACGTAAAGCGTTTCGACCACATCGGCATCACCGTCGCGGACCTCGACACGGCAACGGCGTTCTTCGTCGGACTGGGCCTCGAGGTGGAGGGCACCGGATCCGTGGAGGGCGAGTTCGTGGAGACCGTCTGCGGCATCCCCGGCGCGCACTGTCAGATCGCGATGCTGCGGCCGCCCGGCGGAGGGTCCCGGCTGGAGCTCTCGACCTTCGTCACGCCCGACCACGTGCCCGGATCGCCGACGGCGATGGCCAACGAGGTCGGGCTGCGCAACGTGTCCTTCGAGGTCGGCGACCTCCAGGCGGCGGTCGACGCGGTGGCTGCGGACGGGTACGGGCTCATCGGCGGCATCGGCGAGTACGAGAACAGCGTGCGGATGGCCTACGTGCGTGGGCCCGAAGGGATCATCGTGTCCCTGTTCGAGCAGATCGGCTGACGCAAGAAGGCCCGCACCCAGCCGCCCGCCTCGCCGAGTGTGCGGTTGCCGGGGCAAACGCCCAGATAGCGCGACAGCAGCTGCACACTCGGCGGGGGCGCCGCGACCGACCGCGACCGCGGCTGCGGCAAGATGGCGGTCGTGTCACGAACCCTCGAGCCCGATCCGACGGGAGCCGAACAGACGGGGCCCGCGGTCGCGCGCGAACCGGGCCTCTCGCACCCGATCAGCGCGGGCGTTGTCACCGCCCTCGTCGGCTTCACCAGTTCCTTCGCCGTGGTCCTCACCGGCCTGCGCGCGGTCGGCGCGAGTCCGACCGAGGCCGCGTCCGGCCTGATGGCGCTGTGCGTCACCCAGGCGATCGGCATGCTCTGGCTGTCCCGGCACTACCGGATGCCGATCACCCTGGCCTGGTCCACCCCCGGCGCCGCACTGCTGGCCGGAACGGGCCTGGTCGTCGGGGGCTGGCCCGCGGCGGTGGGCGCCTTCATCGTCGTCGGCCTCGCGGTCACCCTCACCGGCCTGTGGCCCCGGCTCGGTCGGCTGATCGCGGCGATCCCCACCCCGCTCGCCCAGGCCATGCTCGCGGGGGTGCTGCTCCCGCTCTGCCTCGCCCCGGTCACCGCCTTCCGCGACTCCCCCGCCGCGGTCGCCCCTGTCGTCCTCGTCTGGCTGGTCCTGCTGCGGTTCTCCCGGCGCTGGGCCGTGCCCGCGGCCTTCGCCGCGGCCGCCGTGGTGATCGCCATCAGCATCGCCTTCGGCAACGGCTCCCTGGACACCTCCGCACTCGCCCCGACGCTCGAGCTCACCGCCCCGCACTGGACGTGGCAGGCGCTGGTGGGCATCGCGGTCCCGCTGTACATCGTGACGATGGCCTCGCAGAACATCCCGGGCACCGCGGTGATGTCGTCCTTCGGGTACCGGGTGCCGTGGAAGTCGGCGATGACCGTTACCGGCATCGGCACCGTGATCGGCGCACCCGCGGGCGGCCACGCGATCAACCTCGCCGCCATCAGCGCCGCCCTGGCCGCCGCGCCCTCCGCGCACCCGGACCCGAAGCGGCGCTGGGTGGCCGCCTTCACCGCGGGCTGCTCCTATCTGGTGCTCGCGCTGTGCTCGGCGGCGCTGGCGACGCTGGTCGTCGCCGCACCGCAGGGCGTGGTCGAGGCCGTCGCGGGCCTGGCACTGCTGGCGACCCTTGGCGGCTCACTGGCGGCGGCGGTGGCCGACGAATCCGACCGGGAGGCGGCGGTACTCACCTTCCTGATCGCCGCGTCGGGCGTCGGCATCCTCGGCATCGGGTCGGCCTTCTGGGCGCTCGTCGCCGGGCTGGTCTTCCGGCTGGTGGTGCGCGGCGTCAGGCCCCGGCCGCGAACTCCTTGAGGAGCTGGCTGAGCGACGCCGGGTCCTGCAGCATCGGCAGGTGCCCCGTGGCCATCTCGCGCCGCCACCGGGTTCCGAGCTCGTCGGCGTACCGGCCCTGCAGCGCCGCCGGGAACTCCTTGTCCGCCGTCGCCACGAGGTAGCCGGTGCGCGTGGGCAGGGTCCGCGCCGAGACGCGATCCCGGTAGAGGCGCTGCGATTCCGGCGCGAAGTCCGCGACGATGCGCGCGATGTCATCCTCGCCGAGACCGGCGCACAGGCCCGAGCGGATCGCCTTCTCCGGCGGCCGGGTGCCCGCGAGCCGCATGATCAGCCCGACGATGTACCGCTGCGGCGCGGGCAGCGCGCCCAGGAACGAGCGGCCCGCCGACGGCACCGAGGCCGCGACGGCGAGCAGCCCGCCGACGCGCTCGGGGGCGAGGGCCGCGACCTCGGTCGCCACCACGCCGCCGATCGAATGCGCCACCACGGTGAACTCACCGTCGGGTGCCTGCGCCAGCACCGCCTCCGCGTAGTCCCGCAGCGTCGCGTCCGCGCGCTTCGGGTATGACGCGACGACCGAGTCGACGGGCAACGAGGCCCGCACCTCGTCCCAGATCCAGGCCGGAAGCCCTGCGCCGCTGAGGAAAACGATCGGTGTCGACTTCGGTTCGGTGTTCATGCGCACTCCTTGAATGTGAGGGTGAACGCAACAGTAGACAGAGAGCCCGACAAGCAGCTGTCGGCTTCTATAACCTCGTCGCCATGGCCTTCTCGAAGTCCACCGACCCGCACCTGACGCTACGGCGGATCGAACGCCAGCACGCGGTGATCGAGTGCCTACGCGCCCGGTCGCCGGAGTTCACGACGGCACGCGCGCTGGCCGACACCGTGCGCGTCACCCCGCGAACCGTCGAGCGCGACATCGCCCGGATGCGCGAGGCAGGCATCCCGATCGAGGTCCGCAACGGGCCAGGCGGCGGGTACGCGATCGACGCCAGGCGGCACGTCGATCCGATCACCCTCACCCCCGGTGAGGCCGCGGCCCTCATCGTCTCGCTGGTCGCGCTGGGGCCCACCGCCACCGACGCCGCCGGTTCGGCGATGACCAAGCTCGTCGATTCGCTGATCCATACGACGCCACCACCGAGGCAACTGTCCCGACACGCCTGATCTAAGGTCGCCACCATGACCTCCGCCCAATCCGAGCCCACCGCCGCCGACTACCCCGTGCTGTGGCCTGTACCCACCCGCTGGGCGGACAACGACCACTACGGCCACGTCAACAACGTCACCTACTACTCGTACTTCGACACCGCGGTGAACGGCTGGCTGATGTCGGCGGTCGGCGTCGACATCCGCGACCTGCCCGCGATCGGCGTCGTCGCCGAGACCTCGTGCAGGTACCACAGCGAGCTGAGCTTCCCGGACCAGCTGCAGGTCGGACTGTCGGTGGCCCGGCTCGGCGCGCGCAGCATCGTCTACGCGCTCGCGATCTTCCGGGTCGGCGAGCGCGGCGCGCTCGATCTCGCCGCCACGGGACGCTTCGTGCACGTCTACATCGACGCGCAGACCCGGAAACCGGTGGCGATTCCCGAGGAGATCCGCGACGCGGTGAGCCAATTGACCCCGCCGTCCTGAGCCGGGAACTCCCTGCTCAGGTCGGATGATCAGGCGGTCGGTGCCACCGCTCGTTGCAGCTGTTCGGCAAAGTGGACGAAGGAGCCGACCATGTCGACCTCGTCGTCGACCAGCCACTGGTTTTCCAGCCCCTCCACGGCGGCGACCAGCAAAAAGGTGGTCATCCGTGGGTCGACGTCGTGGCGCACCGAGCCCGCCTCGATGCCGCGGCGGAGTGACGATTCGACCAGCGATTGCAGGAACTTCTGCCGGCCGATGACCCACTCGCGGGCGGGGTGTTCCGATCCCGTCGCCTCGGCGGCCGTGAGGTGCGCGAGCTGAACGAGGTCACGATTCTGGACGTTGTGGCGCACGATCCGGATGAGGAAGGCGATCAGCTCGGCGAAGTCCATCTCGGACAGGGTCTCGGGATCCGTGCCCGTCGCGTGCAGATCCTGCACGTCCCGGTCGGCGAGCACCGCCATCAGCAGCGCCGCCTTGGTGGGGAAGTGGTGCAGCAGTCCGGGCTGGGAGATCCCGGCCTCGGCCGCGATCTTCGCCAGGGAACTGCCCCGATAGCCGTGAACCGCGAAGTGCGCCAAGGCGATCTCGAGGATCCGCGCACGCGACAACTTGCCCGAGCGTTCCGCGGAGTCAGTGGTGGCCATGGCGGTGAAGCGTAGTCGCCCCGATCTCGACGCCCCCGAAACGCCGAACGCCCCGCTCTCGGGAAGCGGGGCATTCGATCAGGTCGGAGTATTCACGTCGTGGTCGAGGGCTTCGACGAGCCCGACGTGAGACCGCCCGTGAGGCCGCCGAGCACCGAGATCAGCTGGCTCAGAATGTTGTCCATGTTGTTCCCTTCAGTGTGATTTTTGCCACCGTGTTCCGGCTCACAAAGAAGTGTGCACGCCGATCCCGGATCCGTCTAGCGGATTGATGGTTTCTTTTACAAGATTCTTTTGGTCACGATTTGCATACGATTAGCTACCGGAGGCCGGCCTTGCGCGCGATCTCCATCGCCTGGGCCACGATGTCGTCGATCAACTTCGTCGACGGTGCTCCCACTGCGGCCGTGTTCCGTGGATCCTCCATCGTCCGCCGGAGCACCCCCTCGGCGATGATCGAGATCTTCCACAGGGCCAGTGCGTGCCAGAACCCGAGCGCGGCCGGATCCCTGCCGGTCTCCTGCATGTAGGCCTTCGTCAGCTCTTCCCTGGTCGGGAAGCCCTCCAGCGTCGACGCCGCGAAAGGACCGGGAACCTCGTCCTCCGCCTGCGCCCAATATGCCAGCAGCGCACCGACATCCGCGAGCGGGTCACCGAGCGTGCACAGTTCCCAGTCCACGACGGCGACCACCCTGCCGTCGTCGCGGGCGGTGATCACGTTGCTCAGGTGGAAGTCGCCGTGCACCAGGGTCAGCTCGGTCTGCGCGGGGATGGACCGGGTGAGCAGCGCCGCCAGCTCGTCGATCGCCGGGATGTCGCGGGTCTTCGACTTCTCCCACTGCCCCGACCAGCGCCGGAGCTGGCGCTCCGCGTAGGGCGAGTGGCTCGCGAGATCGTCGAGGCCGGACAGTTCGAGGTCGACGGCGTGAATGCTGGCCAACGCCTTCGGCATCGACAGCCCGGTTGCCCGTCGACGTTCCGGCGTCAGCTGCTTGGCCACCCCGATGCTGTCGATCACCACACCGTCGACGTAGTTCATCAGCATCAGCGGCGCGTCGGTGATCGCCGGGTCCTCGGTCAGGCCCAGCACCTTCGGCACCGGCACCCCGGTCCCCTGCAGGGCCGACAGGATCCGGTACTCCCGGGCCACGTCGTGCGCGGACGCCAACAGGTGCCCCAGCGGCGGCCTGCGCAACACCCACTGGCCACCCCCCGAGTCGGACACCAGATAGGTCAGGTTCGACTGGCCGTTGCCGATCCGTTTGAACTCGAGCGGCGCGACGGCACCGACCCCCATGTCGGCGATCCAGTTCGACACCGCCTCTTCGTCGAGTCCTACGGCGTTGCTCATCGGGTTCCCTTCCTGTCACGGACTGTGGTGCGGTGTCTGTCATTTCGCGGCGGCGACGGCTTCTTCGGCTGCGAGCCGGTACGGCCGCAGCTCCTGGCGCGCGATGGTCATTTTGTGTACCTCGTCGGGGCCGTCGGCGAGCCGCAGGGCGCGCAGGTGCGCGTACATCATTGCCAGCGGGAAGTCGTCGGACACCCCGCCGCCGCCGTGCACCTGGATGGCTCGGTCGACGATCTTGAGCGCCATCTGCGGGGCAGCCACCTTGATGGCGGCGATCTCGGTGCGCGCCTCCTTGTTGCCGACCGTGTCCATCAACCAGGCGGCCTTGAGGGTCAGCAGCCGGGCCATCTCGATCTCGATGCGCGCCTCGGCGATCCAGTCCTGGATGTTGGCGCGCGCGCTCAGCGGACGACCGAAGGTGACCCGGGTCGACGCCCGCAGGCACATCAGTTCCAGCGCCCGCTCCGCCATCCCGACCGCGCGCATGCAGTGGTGGATGCGCCCCGGTCCGAGCCGGGCCTGGCTGATCATGAATCCCGCACCGGCACCGGCCAACACGTCGGCATCGGGGACCCGGACGTTCTCGAACAGCACCTCGGCGTGGCCCTCGCGGTCCTGGTAGCCGAACACCGGCAGCCCGCGCACCACCGTGATCCCGGGGGCGTCGATCGGCACCACCATCATCGACTGCTGGCTGTAGACGGGCCCGGTGGGATCGGTCTTGCCCATCACGATCAGCACCCGGCAGTTGGCGTGCAACGCATTCGAGGTCCACCACTTGCGCCCGTTGAGCACCCACTCGTCGCCGTCGCGGGCCATGGTCATCTGGATGTTGGTCGCGTCCGAACTGGCGACGTCGGGCTCGGTCATGGCGAACGCGGAGCGGATGGTGCCCTCCAGCAGCGGCCGCAGCCAGCGCTCTTTGTGCTCGTCGGTGCCGAAGAGCGTGAGAACCTCCATGTTCCCGGTGTCCGGGGCGGAGCAGTTGCACGCCTCGGACGCGAGGTGGCTCCGTCCCATGATCTCGGCCAGCGGCGCGTACTCCGAGTTGGTCAGCCCCGGCCCGTACCCGGGATGCGGGTGAAAGAGGTTCCACAACCCCCGCGACCGCGCCTCGACCTTGAGTTCCTCGATGATCGGCGGCTGGAAGTGCGGGTCTCCCGACTCGCGCATCTGCTGCTCGTACACCGCCTCGGCCGGGTAGATCCGCTCGTCCATGAAGGCCAGGAGCTTGTCGCGGTACTCCTGACAGCGTTCGGTGGGTGCGAAATCCATCTGCTTCCCTCTCCCTGGATCAGCGTGCCCGTGACGGCCGCGACCGCGGCGGAATTACCCAAGCAGCGATGCTAGTTCGCGGATGCCGTTACCACCTGCGGACGCGGATATCGCCGCCGAGCCGCAACAAATCGGGGCCGATTCGATTTCGCCAGACCACGAAACGTGATCCGGGGCGAGCGCCGATGGGCGACAAATACCCCCGAAGTGCGCGAGAATCAGTCATGGCTCGTCCGCTTCCGGCGATGACCACCGACACGCTGCCGCACCCACCGCATCGGCTACCGGTGCTGGGCGACGTGCTCTCCGGCGACGCCGCCCGTCCCGCGCAGCGGCTGGCCGAGCTCGCCGGGTTCCTCGGCCCCATCTACGAGACCAAGATCTTCAATCGACACCTCACGGTCGTCTCGGGGCCCGCGGCGTACGCGGAGCTCGGTGACGAGAAAAGGTTCGGCAAGCACGTCGGCTTCGCCTTCGCGGCCTCCCGCGAGTTCCTAGGCGACGCGCTGCCCACCGCGTACAGCGACGAACCCAACTGGGCGCGAGCGCACAACATCCTGATGCCCGCCTTCACCCTCTCCGCGATGCGCGGCTACCACGACATCATGCTCGAGACCGTCGGCGAACTCCTTGCCCACTGGGACACCCTGGCCGACTGGGACACCACCGTCGACGTGCACACCGACACCAGCAAGCTGACGCTCGAGACGATCGGCCGCATCGGATTCGGCTATCACTTCGATTCGTTCACTCGCAGCGAGCCCGACCCCTTCGCCGTCGCGGTGGCGCGCATGTTCGCCTATATCGGGCGCGCCGGGTTCCGCATCCCGGTGCACTGGCTGGAGAACGCGGTCCACGGCAAGGACATCAGGCAGAACGCCCGCGATGTCGACTACGTCCGGCACGTGGTCGACGACATCATCCGCGAGCGCCGCCGCCACCCGGACGGTCAGCCCGACGACCTGCTGGCGCTGATGCTCGGCACCGCGGACCCCGAGAGCGGGCAGCGTCTCGAGGACGAGAACATTCGCAATCAGGTGATCAGCTTCCTCAGCGCCGGCCACGAGACCACCTCCGGCACACTCTCGTTCGCGCTGCATCTGCTCGCGACCCACCCCGAGATCGCGGATCGGGCCCGGGCCGAGGTCTCCTCGCTGTGGCCGGCGGGCACGGAGCCGGACCCGGTGTTCGCCGACATCCACAAGCTCAAGTACGTGCGCCGGGTCGTCGACGAGACGCTGCGCCTGTGGCCGATCGCCCCCGGCTACTTCCGGGAACCGAAACAGGACACCACCCTCGGCGGCCACGCGGTCCGGAAGGGCCAGGCCCTGCTGGCGCTCACCCTGCGCGTGCAGCGGGACCCGGTGTGGGGCCCGAACCCGCTGGCCTTCGATCCGGACCGATTCCTCCCCGAGCGCGCCCGCACCCGCCCGACCGGCATCTACAAGCCCTTCGGCACGGGCATGCGCTCGTGCATCGGACGCCAGCTCGCCCTGCACGAGTCCACACTGGCGCTCGCGCTGATCCTGCATCGCTACGAGCTCGCTCCCGTTCCCGGCTACCAGCTGGAGGTCGCGGAGGAGTTCACGCTCAAGCCCGTCGGCCTGCGGCTGGGTCTGCGGCGACGCTGACGAACCCGAAGTCGACGAACCCCCGCGGTTGGGCGCGTTCCGCCGCCCGCGGGCGCGCCGGCACGCCAAGATGGAGCCCATGGCAGTCCTCACGGTCGATCGTCCGTCGATGCCCCACCCGCCGCGGCGGATCCCCCTGCTCGGGGACCTGCTCGACGTCGATGTCACCAAGCCGACGCAGAACGCGATGGCCTGCGCGCGGCGCCTCGGCCCGATCTACCAGCGCAAGATCTTCAACTACGTGTTCACCTTCGTCTCCGGCGTGGACCTGGCCACCGAGCTCAACGACGAGAGCCGGTTCCAGAAGCACGTCGGCGTCGCGCTGCGGAACCTGCGGCCGATCGGGAACGACGGGCTGTTCACCGCCTACAACTCCGAACCGAACTGGTCGAAGGCCCACAACATCCTGATGCCCGCCTTCACCCAGTCCGCGATGCGCAGCTACCACCAGACCATGCTCGACACCGTGCGTGAGCTGATCGTGCACTGGGACGAGCGCTGCGACTCCACACCGGTCGAGGTCACCCCGGACATGACCAAGGTGACGCTCGAGACGATCGGCCGTACCGGCTTCGGATACGAGTTCGGCTCCTTCGACCGAGCCGAGCAGGACCCGTTCGTCGGGGCGATGATCCGCTCACTGAGGTTCGCGCAGAAGGCCTCGTTCACCATCCCGATCCCGATCCTGGACCGGGCGATCAAGCGCACGGCGATCCGCAGGAACCAGGCCGACCTGGCCTACATGGCCGAGGTGGTCGACGAGGTGATCCGCTCGCGCCGCGCGAACCCCGAGGAGCACCGCGACGACCTGCTCGGTCTGATGCTCTCCGCCGAGGATCCCGAGTCCGGCGAGCGTCTCGACGACGAGAACGTCCGCGACCAGGTGATCACCTTCCTCATCGCCGGTCACGAGACCTCCTCGGGCGCCCTGTCGTTCGCGTTGTACTACTTGGCGAACAACCCGGAGATCGCCGAGCGCGCCCGCGCCGAGATCTACTCGATGTGGCCAAAGGGCACCGACCCCGATCCGGTGTTCGAGCAGATCCCGAAGCTGCGCTACGTGCGGCGAGTCCTCGACGAGACACTGCGACTGTGGCCGACCGCGCCCGGCTACATGCGCGAGGCCCGCGAGGACACCGTGCTGGGCGGCCGCTATCCGATGAAGGCGGGTGACGCCGCGTTCGTGCTGTTGCCGCAGCTGCACCGGGACCCCGTCTGGGGCGACGACCCGGACTCGTTCGACCCGGACCGGTTCCTGCCCGCGAACGTCCGCACCCGCCCCGGCCACGTCTACAAGCCGTTCGGCACCGGTATCCGCTCCTGCATCGGCAGGCAATTCGCGATCCACGAGATCGTGATGGCCCTGGCACTGCTGCTGCACCGCTACGACCTCGAGCCCGAGCCCGACTACGAGCTCGACGTCACCGAGTTGCTCACCCTCAAGCCGGAGGGGTTCCGGCTGCGCCTGCACCGCCGCTGACAGCGAAGGACACCCATGGAGATCCTCACCATCGTCTGCACCGTCCTTCTCGCCGTCGCCGCGCTCGGCGCGGGGGTGCCCAAGGTGATGCTGCGGGGGCCGGCCTGGACGGCGCTGCGCAGGCGCGGGCTGAGCGCCGCGCGGGTCCGATTCATCGGCGCGGCGGAGCTCGCGGGCGCGGCCGGGCTGATGGTGGGCCTGTACTGGTGGCCGGTCGGGATCGCCGCCGCCGTCGGCCTGCTCGTCCTGTTCGGGTCCGCGGTCGCCTTTCACATCAGGTACGGCGACTTCGGCAACCCCGATTCCGGCAATAACGCCTGGACGGCATTCGCACTGGCAAATCTCTCGGTGATCGTGATCGCCACCCTGCTCGTGACGAACTGATCGTCCATGCAGGTCAGAACGGTGTTGACGGCTCGACGACCGGCTCACTTGCGCCCCGCCGCCAAAGGTGGATGCTGAGAAGTAAGGACACATCGAGCGCCGCCGAGGTCTCACGAGGACCGCCCCGGCACAGCAGCGAGGAGGGTCCGGTGTCCGAGAAAATCGACTATCCGGTCCAACTCATCCAGCCCGACGGGGCCCGGGTACACGGAGCCGGCTACGCGGGCGAGGTCACCGACATCGGCCCCGCGGAGCTGGGCGGCCTGTACGAGGACATGGTGGTGCTGCGCCGCGTGGACGCGGAGGCCACCGCCCTGCAGCGCCAGGGACAGCTGGGGATCTGGGCACCCAGCCTCGGTCAGGAGGCGTCCCAGATCGGGTCCGCGCGGGCCCTCGCACCGGACGACTACGTCTTCACCAGCTACCGCGAGCACGGCCTCGCGTACTGCCGCGGCGTGCCACCCGCGCAGTGGCCCCCGCTGTGGCGCGGCGTGGCGCTGTCGAACTGGGATCCCGCCGAGTACAACCTGACGAACCCGGCCATCGTCGTCGGCTCACAGGGTCTGCACGCCACCGGCTACGCGATGGCCGCCCATATGGACGGCGCCGAGATCGCGGTCATGGCGTACTTCGGCGACGGCGCCACCAGCCAGGGCGACCTGTCGGAGGCGCTGGGGTTCGCCGCGAGCTGGGGCGCGGGTGTGGTCTTCTTCTGCCAGAACAATCACTGGGCGATCAGCGAACCCGTTCAACTGCAGAGCCCGTTCCCGCTCGTGGCCCGGCCCCGCGGGTTCGGGATCCCGGGGATCGCGGTGGACGGCAACGACGTCCTCGCCGTCCTCGCGGTGACGCGCACCGCCGTGCGGCGCGCGCGTGAGGGAGGCGGACCGACCTTCATCGAGGCCATCACCTACCGGATGGGCCCACACACCACCTCCGACGACCCGACCCGCTACCGGACCGGCGCGGAGATCGAGCACTGGCGCGCCCGCGACCCCATCGACCGGCTCCGCCGGCTGCTGCTGCGCGAGGGCGCGATGGACGAGGAGTTCACCCGCGGGGTCGATACCAAGGCCGCCGCGGCGGCCGAGGCCCTGCGGGCGGGCGCCCTCGCCCTGCCCGACCCGGCCCCGCTGACGGTCTTCGATCACGTGTACTCCGACCCGCATCCGCTGATCGACGAGGAACGCGAACAGTTCTCGGCGTACCTGGACACCCTCGAGGAGGCGCAGCCGTGACCACGATGGCGCTGGGCGCCGCGCTGAACGCCGGGCTGCGCAGGGCCCTCGAACGCGACCCGAAGGTGCTGCTGATGGGCGAGGACATCGGCAAGCTCGGCGGCGTCTTCCGGGTCACCGACACGCTGCAGAAGGACTTCGGCGCCGCCCGCGTGATCGACACCCCGCTCGCCGAATCCGGCATCATCGGGACCGCGTTCGGGATGGCGCTGCGCGGCTACCGGCCGGTGTGCGAGATCCAGTTCGACGGGTTCGTCTACCCGGCCTTCGACCAGATCGTGTCCCAGGTCGCCAGGATCCACTTCCGCACCGGGGGCCGGGTGCGGGCGCCGCTGACGATCCGGGTGCCGTTCGGCGGCGGAATCGGTGCGGTGGAGCATCATTCGGAGTCCCCGGAGGCGCATTTCGCGCACACACCCGGCCTCCGCGTTGTCACCCCGTCCACCCCGGACGACGCCTTCCACATGATCATGCAGGCCATCGCCTCGGACGATCCGGTGGTGTTCTTCGAACCCAAGCGCCGGTACTGGGACAAGGGCGAGGTGGACCTCGACGCACCCGCCGCGCTCGAGCTGCACCAGGCCCGAGTCGCGGCCCCCGGCACCGACGTCACCCTTGTCGCGTACGGGGCGATGGTGGCCACCGCGCTGTCGGCGGCCGAGATCGCCCGGCAGGAGCGGCATTCGATCGAGGTGATCGATCTGCGCTCGCTATCCCCGATCGACTTCGACACCGTCGAGGCCTCCGTCCGCAAGACCGGGCGGCTGGTCGTCGCGCACGAAGCCCCGGTGTTCCTCGGGCTCGGGTCGGAGATCGCCGCCCGGATCACGGAGCGGTGCTTCTACCAGCTCGAGGCGCCGGTCGCCCGGGTCGGCGGTTTCGCGACGCCCTACCCGCCCGCCAGATTGGAGCGGTACTACCTCCCCGACCCAGACCGCATCCTCGACGCGGTCGACCAGACGCTCGCCGCATGAAGGGACATCCGCCGTGCACCCAGCGAACGAGTTCCGGCTGCCCGACCTCGGCGAGGGCCTGACGGACGCGGAACTGGTCCGCTGGTCGGTCGCGGTGGGTGACACCGTCGAACTCGATCAGGTGATCGCGGAGGTGGAGACGGCAAAGGCGTTGGTGGAGTTGCCCTCCCCCTTCGCCGGGACGGTGTTGGCCCTGCTCGCCGAACCCGGCACCATCGTCGAGGTCGGGGCGCCGCTGATCCGGATCGGCGAACCCGGCGCGGACGACTCCCCCGGCGGAGCGGCGCCGCGCGCCGCGGAAGCACCGGACCATCCGGCCACGCTGGTGGGGTACGGACCGACCGCCGCGCCCGCGAGCCGGAGGCGAAGGCGAAGGGCCATACCCGCCCCCGGGTCCCCGGACCTCGAACGCGCGCGGCCCGACGCGAAGCCCTCCGCGCGCAGGCTGGCCCACGAGCTCGGCATCGACCTGAGCGACGTGCAGGGCACCGGGTTCGGCGGGGCGATCACACCCGAGGACGTTCGCGCACACGATGTTCCACGAGAAACGGCTCCGCCCGAGGAAGCACCCGCACATCGCGAGACCCGCACCCCGATCCGTGGTGTGCGGCGGCGGACCGCGGACGCGGTGACCCGGAGCGCGTTCACCGCCCCGCACGTCACCGAGTTCGTCACGGTCGACGTGAGCGCGACGATGGACCTGGTCGATCGCCTGCGCGCGAGTCCCGCCTTCGCCGGCCTCGAGCCGACCCCGCTGACCCTGGTGGCCAAGGTCCTGCTGGTGGCGCTGCGCGAGCACCCCTCTCTCAACTCGAGCTGGGACGAGGAGCACCAGGAGATCGTCACCAAGCACTACGTCAATCTCGGGATAGCGACCGCCACCTCGCGCGGACTGCTGGTGCCGTCGGTCAAGGACGCGCACCTGATGAGCCTGCTCGAGCTCACCCGGGCGATCCACCAGCTCGTCGAGACCGCCCGCGCCGGCCGCTGCACCCCCGCCGACCTGTCCGGCGGCACCATCACGATCACCAACGTCGGGGTGTTCGGCGTGGACACCGGAACCCCGATCCTGAGCCCGGGCGAGGCGGCCATCCTGTGCCTCGGCGCGATCGCGCCGCGGCCGTGGGTGGTCGACGGCGAACTCGCCGTCCGCTCGGTCACCACCCTGGGGCTGTCCTTCGATCACCGCCTGGTCGACGGTGAGCAGGGCTCGCGCTTCCTCGCCGACATCGCCGCGACACTGACCGATCCACTCACCCTGCTCTGACAGGGCCGGCCGGGCGGGCGGCTGGCCGGGGTAGAAAGAGTGGGTGCGCCCGAAAAGCCCGACCCTCGCGGATCCCGTCCGGCTCCGACGGGCCCGCGCCGCGATCTTCGGCATCTTCGCCGTCAACGGATTCCTGCTGGCCGCCTGGGTGGTGCACATCCCTTCCATCTCGGAGCGCACCGGCATCAGCCACGCCACCCTCGGCTGGCTGCTCCTGCTGCTGGCGGGCGGCGCCCTGATCGGCATGCAGGTGGCGGGCCCGCTCGCGGACCGCTACGGCAGCCGACTGATGGTGATCCTCGCCGGGGTGTTCATCTCGTTCGGGGTGATCGGGCCGGGGCCGGCGACCGACGCGGTCTGGCTCGGCGTGGCGCTGACCGTGTTCGGGTTCGGCAACGGCGCGCTGGACGTGTCGATGAACTCGCAGGCCGTGCACGTCGAGCGGCTCTACCGGCGGCCGATCATGTCGGCCTTCCACGCGTTCTTCTCGATCGGTGGGGTCGTCGGGTCGCTGCTCGGCGCCGCCGCCCTTGCTGCCGGGTGGCCGCCGCTGACCTCGCTGGCCGTCGCGGCCGCGATCGGGTTCGTGACGGTCGCCGGGTGCGCCCCCTTCCTGCTGCCGCACGTCGCCCCCGCCGAACACACGGCCCCCGACCGGGTCACCGGCAGGCGAGGCGCCGGGGCCTCACGCAAGGTGCTGGCCCTGGGAGCGCTCGCCTTCGCGCTGTTCCTTTCCGAGGGGGCCGCGAACGACTGGAGCACGCTGCAGGTCAAGGAGCACCTCGGGACATCCGACGCGACCGCCGCGCTGGCCTTCGGCGCGTTCGCGCTGATGATGACGGTCGGCCGGTTCGGTGCCGACCGGGTCAGCGCCGCGCTCGGACCGGTCGCGGTGGTGCGCTACGGCACGCTGATCGCGGCCGCGGGCATCGGGATGGTGATCGTGTCCGGCTGGGTGTGGCTGACGCTGGCCGGCTGGGCACTGTTCGGGCTCGGGCTGTCCGGCTGCATCCCGCAGATCTTCACCGCGGCGGGCAACCTGAGCGTCGGATCGGCGGGGGTGAACATGTCGCGCGTGGTTGGCATGGGCTACGTCGGGCTGCTCGCGGGTCCCGCGCTGCTCGGCTGGCTGACCAAGCTGATGCCACTGACCGCGACCATGCTGGTGCCGCTGGTGTTCGTGCTGCTGGCGTCGCGGTACGCGGGACTCGTCGGCCGTCCCCGGGTGCTGAGCGAGCTCAACGAGTCGGTCTGAGCACCCGGCGATTCGGGCGATTCGATCACCCCGCCGCCGGGCTCCTTGTAGGTTCGGGCCGCGCACCGCCATCTCACCGAGTCAAGGAGCCACAACGCATGGGCAGCAACGACGTCGACCCCCTCGCCATGGTGATCGCGATGATCACCACCGCCCTCATCCCGACCGGCAGCATCATCTTCTAGACACCGCGAACACCGAAGGCGCCCTCCCCCGATCGACTCGGGGAAGGGCGCCTTCGTCAGCGAACGCGTCGGGCTAGAGGGCCTTGAGCTCCTCGGTGACCGCGGCGACCATCTTCTTGGCGTCGCCGAACAGCATCGAGGTGGTGTCCGCGAAGAACAGCGGGTTGTCGATGCCGGCGTAGCCCGAGGACATCGACCGCTTGAGCACGATGACGGACCGGGCCTCGTCGACGTTGAGGATCGGCATCCCGTGGATCGGGCTGCTGGGATCGTTGCGCGCGGCGGGGTTGGTGACGTCGTTGGCGCCGATGACGATGGCGACGTCGGTGCGCGAGAACTCACCGTTGATGTCGTCCATTTCCTTCATGGCGTCGTACTCGACGTCCGCCTCGGCGAGCAGCACATTCATGTGACCGGGCATGCGGCCCGCGACCGGGTGGATCGCGTACTTGACCTCGACGCCCCTGGCCTCCAGCAGCGCCGCCATCTCCTTGACCGCGTGCTGCGCCTGCGCCACCGCCAGACCGTAACCGGGGACGACGATGACCTGGTTGGCGTACGCCATCTGGATCGCCGCATCCGAGGCGGAGGTCGCCTTGACGGTGCCGCCGGTCGCACTGGCGCCGCCCGCCGCGGCGGCGTCGCCACCGAACGAGCCGAAGATGATCGCCGGGATCGACCGGTTCATCGCCTTCGCCATCAGGTTCGTCAAGATGGTGCCCGACGCGCCGACGATCATGCCTGCGACGATCATCGCCTGGTTGTTCAAGGCCAGACCCGCCGCCGCCGCCGACAGACCGGTCAACGCGTTGAGCAGCGAGATCACCACGGGCATATCGGCGCCGCCGATCGGCAGCACCACGAACAGGCCCATGACACCGGCCGCGACGAGCAGCCCGACGATCAGCAGCGAGGACTGTGGGTCACCGTCGGCATTGATGCCGATGAACACGGCCAGCCCGATCGAGACCAACGCGAGGATCATGTTCGCAACCTGGAACGCCTTCGCGTTCGAGACGAACACCTTCTCCACGTTCTTGTTCAGCAGTTCCTGCAGCTTCGCGAACGCCACCAGCGAGCCCCAGAACGAGACCGAACCGATGATCGCGGCGAACAGCGATCCGACGATGAACGGTGCCGAGGGCACCGCCTCGACAGCGGTGAAGCCGTCGGAGTTGAGGAACTCGGCCCACGCGATGAGCGCGACGGTGCCACCGCCGACGCCGTTGAACAGCGCGACCAGCTGCGGCATCGCCGTCATCTTGGTGCGCAGCGCAGGCGGCACGCCGAGGACGACGCCGACCAGCAGGCCACCCGCGATGAGGGCCCAGTTGTCCGTGTCGCGGATGTCGATCAGGACGGCGACCACCGCGATCAGCATTCCCACCGCGGCGATGTAGTTGCCGCGTACCGCGGTCTTCGGGCCGGTGAGGCCGGACAGACCGTAGATGAACATCGAGAACGCGACGATGTAGAGGATCGTGACGAGGTAGCCCATCAGGCGTCAGCCCCCTTCTTCTCGGCCGCCGCATTCTTGTCGGACACTGCGGCGTCCTTCTTGGGCTTGAACATCGCGAGCATGCGGTCGGTGACGACGAAGCCGCCGACGACGTTCAGGGTGCCGAACACCAGCGCGACGAACAGGATGATCTTGATGCTCCACGGCGCATCGCCGGGCAGGTGCCCGAGCACGACAAGCGCGCCGAGCACGACGATGCCGTGGATGGCGTTGGTGCCCGACATCAGCGGCGTGTGCAGCGTGTTGGGCACCTTGGAGATGACCGCGAAGCCCACGAACCCGGCCAGGACCAGGATCGCGATGTTGGCAAGAAGTTCGTTGTACATCAGGGTTTTGCCTCCTTGCGGGTGACGCACGCGGCGGCGAGCACCTCGTCGTCGAAGTCCGGCGCGAGCGCGCCGCTCTCGTCGAGCATCAGCTCGATGAGGGCGTACAGGTTCTTCGAGTACAGCTCGCTCGAGTGCTCCGGCATGGTGGCTGGCAGGTTCAGCGGGGAGCAGATGGTCACGCCGTGCTTGACGACGGTCTGACCGGGTTCGGTGATCTCGCAGTTGCCGCCGGTCTCGCCGGCCAGGTCGACGATGACGCTGCCGGGCTTCATGCCCTCGACGGCGGCGGCGGTGACCAGGCGCGGGGCCGGACGGCCGGGTACAAGCGCGGTCGTGATGACCACGTCGAAGCCCTTGATCGCGTCCTCGAGCGCCTGCTGCTGCTGGGCCCGCTCGTCCTCGGTCAGCTCGCGGGCGTAGCCACCCTCGCCTGCCGCGTCGATGCCCAGGTCCAGCCACTGCGCGCCGACGGAACGGACCTGGTCCGCCACCTCGGGTCGCACGTCGTAGCCGGTGACGCGGCCGCCGAGACGCTTGGCCGTGGCCAGCGCCTGCAGGCCGGCAACGCCGACGCCGAGCACCAGCACGGTGGCCGGCTTGACGGTGCCCGCCGCGGTGGTGAGCATCGGGAAGTACCGGGTGGACTCCGACGCGGCCAGCACGACGGACTTGTAGCCGGCGACGTTGGCCTGCGAGGACAGCGCGTCCATCACCTGGGCGCGGGAGATGCGCGGGATCGCCTCGACGGCATACGCCTCGACCCCGGCGTCCGCGAGCGCGGCGATGCCGGTCTCGTTGGTGCGCGGGGCGAGGAAGCCGATCAGCTTCTGGCCGGCGCGCAGCCGGGCGGTCTCCTTGGCGTTCGGGGCCGCGACCTTGAGGACGACGTCCGCGGACCACGCGTCGCCGATGGTCGCACCCGCTTCCTCGTACAACTCGTCGGGCATCAGGGCGCCGAGCCCCGCACCGGACTCGACGATGACGTCGAGACCCTTGCCGCGAAGCGTTGCGACGACCTTGGGTACCAACGCGACCCGGCGTTCGCCGTCGTTCGTTTCCCGAACGACGCCGACCGTTGGGCGCGGCTGCTTAGAGCTCTGCGATGTATCCAACTGTCTGATTACTTCCTGCGGTAGGTGGTTTTGGAACCGCGGCGGACGGCGGCACCCGTGCGACTTGCGGATGATGACCCAGCTGGCACGAAGTTCACAACACTAGCCAGAGTGGCGCCACGATAGGGGATTCTCATCCCAGCGGGTGGAAACTGAATCGAATCCGAACAGGACCAATCGCCCAACTCGGACATCGATATGTGGCACCGGTCACACGCGTAGTCTGGGATTTCCGACCGCATCGGAGGTGCCGATGAGCAGGCAGACCAAGCCGACCGTCACGATCGAGCGCGTCTACGACCACCCCGAACCCGAGCCGGGTGCCCGGATCTTCGTCGACCGGCTCTGGCCGCGGGGCATCCGCAAGGACGCATTCCACTACGACGACTGGGCGAAGGACCTCGCGCCGTCGACCGAACTGCGACGGTGGTACAGCCACGAGGAGGCGCACTTCCGGGAGTTCCGGGCGCGCTACCGCGCGGAGCTCGAGTCCGATTTCGGCCAGGAGGCCATCGCCCGCGTCCAGAAGCTCGCGCACGGTCGCCCGCTGGTCCTGCTCACCGCGACCAGGGACCTCGAGCACAGCCACGCCGAGGTGCTCGCCGAGTTCCTGCGGGAGTCGGACTCGTGAGCTCCGACGACATCGGCGGCGACCCGGCCTGCTGGCTCGACCGGGTGTGCCCCGGGTGCGGGGCGTTCCGGCCCGACGGGACCGAGGGCGGCTGCCCGCGGTGCGCGGGCGACGCCGAGCCGCATATCCCCGCGACCCGCCTGCCCAGCACCTAGAGTGGCGCCGGTGAGCGATGCGAAGCAGCCGACGCTGATCGACCGTGAGCCGTTGACCGCCGCCCTGTTCGAGGAGTGGGACATCCTCGACGGCCTGCTGGCCGGGCTCACCGACGAGCAGTGGTCCAGCCCGACCCCGCTGCCGGGCTGGACGGTGCACGATGTCGTCGCCCACCTGATCGGCATCGAGTCGATGCTCAGCGACGTCGAGCCGCCGCTCACCGCGGACGAGGTGCCCGACTCCCCCCACGTGGTCAACGCGATCGGCGCCTTCAACGAGCGCTGGGTCGCAGGCCTGCGCTCGCACAGCCATGCCGAGGTGCTGTCCCGGTTCCGCGACATCGTCCGCACCCGCCGCGAGGCGCTGTCGGCGATGACGCAGGACGACTTCGACGCCCCGTCCATGACGCCGGTCGGCCCCGACAGCTACGGCCGGTTCATGCGCACCCGGCTGTTCGACTGCTGGTTCCACGAGCACGACATCCGGGACGCCGTCGGCCTGCCCGGCGAGGAGGGCGGCCCGCGGGCCGAGTACTCGTTCGCGGAACTGGTCGGGGGCCTCGGCTTCGCGGTCGGCAAGAAGGGCGGCGCACCGGACGGCTCCACAGTGACATTCGCGCTGACCGGCCCGCTCGCCCGCGACATCCACGTCGCCGTCCACGGCCGGGCCGCCGTCGTCCCCGCCCTTGACGCGCCCGCGACCACGACGCTGCGGCTCGATTCGCGGCTGTTCACCCGGCTCTGCGGCGGGCGGGCATCCGCCGCGGATCACGCCGGGGAGATCGAGGTGCTCGGCGACGAGGCCCTCGGCCGCCAGATCGCGGCCAACCTCGCCTTCACCATCTGATGCGATTGTTCCTGTCCTCGTACAGGTTCGGGGCCGACCCCGATCGACTGCTGAGACTGCTCGGCGAACCCGGCCCCGTCGCGGTGATCGCGAACGCCGCGGACGCGTGGGAGGTGGGACGCGACTCGGCGGTGGTCAGCGACGTGACGCCGCTGCGACGGATGGGCTTCGACGCACGAGAGTTGGACCTGCGCGAGTTCATCGGCGACCCGGAATCCCTGCGCGCGGAGCTGACGAAGCAGTCGATGGTGTGGGTGCGCGGCGGCAACACCTTCGTCCTGCGCGCCCAGTTCGCGCGGAGCGGCGCCGACGTGGTGCTGCCGGAGCTGCTGCGTGCCGACGCGCTGGTCTACGCCGGGTACAGCGCGGGGGCCTGCGTGATGTCGCCGTCGCTGCGGGGGCTCGAGCTGCTCGACGATCCGGCGGAGGTCGGGCCGGCCTGCGGGACGCCGGTGATCTGGGAGGGACTCGGCCTGATCGATCAGGCGATCGTGCCGCACTTTCGCTCGCCTGGTTACGGGAGCGAGGAGACAGCCCTTCTCGAGGAGGTCGCGGAGCGCTACCGGCTGGCGGGCATCCCGTACCGGACCCTGACCGACGACGACGCGATGGTCGTCGACGGGCGGATATGAGTGGTGGCCGGACCCGAAGGCCCGGCCACCGGTCAGCCGTTGGTCAGCCGAATCCGACGATCCGGTCGGCCGGGATGTGGACCGGCAGGAGCGAGGGACGGCGCATCGTCTTGAGCCTGCGGCGCGAGACCTCGTCCGCCCCGTCGAGCAGGGCGTCGACGAGGAGCTCCGGATCCCGCCGCCAGGCCGACCCGATCACCTCAACCGCATTGTCGGTGAACAAACCCGAATCGGTCAGGGCGTCGCGCCACTGCGCGAACTCTCCCCCGCGCACCAGATCGATCGCCCAGGCGTCGATCTCGCCGCCGTCGAACTCGTACGACAGCACGGCGCTGACGAGGTCTTTTGTGTGGGATCCCAGGTCTCTCATCGTGTCGGTCCCTTCGTCAATACTGACGGCATCTTCGCTGTAACACTGTGTGGTGCTGTGGCGATAACTCACGCTATCGCCGATTCCGTGCCCAGAACCTTCGGCTCGCCAACGATCTGATAACAGAGTGACCGGCGTGACGAATGTGACTCATGTGGCATGCGATGCCGCTATCCGACCCTCACCCCGTCGAGCAATGCGTCGACGAGCAACTCTGGGTTTTTTGACCAGGCGGTCCCGATGGTGTCGACCACCGAGGGGGTGAACATTCCCGAGGACCCGACCGTGTCGAGGTACTCCCCGAACTCGCCCGACCTGATGGCACCGATCACCACCTCGTCGACCACGTCACGGTCCTCGAACTCATAGGCGAAAATCGCGCGGATGATCCCGTCGACTCCACTGGGCAGCCCGCTCATCGCCCACCTCTTCCCGATTCATATCGGACGCCTCCCGAAATTGGTCGACGTCTACGTGTAACGCATTCGCGCTACCGAGCGATAGGGGGAAACCTAACCCAGCGGGCGGGGAGATTGGGTTGCCGTTGTGAGAACCTTCGGTTACGAACCGACAACTGTGCTGTTTTATGGATCACGCTGGCGTTATAAGTCCCCGCGGTCTCTTTCGAACGACCCGCATGCAGTCGCCGGCGGGTGACGAGCCCGCGCCTCAGATCCCGAGCGAAGCGGACAGCAGTGGCAGCGACTTGCGTAGGTCGTCCTGCCAGTATCCCCACGAGTGGGTCCCGTTCGGCCGGAGATCGACCGTGGCTGGGATGTTCAGCTCGCGCAACCGGTCGGCAAGCTGACGGGTGCAGACGTTGGTGGCGGCCTCGATCGCACCGCCGATCGCGACCTGATCGGCCAGCGGCGGCGACTTGGGGTTTCGCGGCGCGTTCGGATCCTCGTGTGCACCAGGCAGCCCGTTACCGGTCGAGATGTAGATGGCCAGGCCCCGGAGCTTCTCGGCGTTGAGGTACGGGTCGTGCTCGCGCCAGGCAGGCCCGTCGTATGGGCCCCACATGTTCGTGGTCTTGGCACCACCCATCACCTCGACAACTGTGCGGATGTACGCCTGGCCGACCGGATCGCTCGTCCGCGCGCAGCCGCTGTACGAGGCGACACCGCGATAGAGGCCGGGCGCCTGGATCGCCAGGTCGAGGACCGAACCCGCCGACATCGACAGACCACCGATCGAGTTCACCTTGTTCGTACCCAGCGCCTCGTCGATAACCGGCGGCAGTTCCTTGGTGAGGAACGTCTGCCACATGTGGGCGACCCCGAGCTTGGGGTCGACCTGCTGCCAATCGGTGTAGTAGCTGAAGATGCCCGCGGCGGGGATCACGACGTTGACGTTCTTGTCGGCGAAAAGCTCGAGGATGTCGGTCTGGTTCTCCCAGTCGGCCCCGTCCTCGCCTCCCCCGGCGCCGTTGAGCAGGTACAGGGTTGGCCGGGGCTCGCTGGTGTCCGCGGGCCTGATCACCTGCAACGGGATCGCCCGCCCCATCGAGGGCGAGTAGACGTTGACGTCCCACTGCCTGTCGGAGTGTTTGTCGATGCCCTCAACGCTCGCGGTCGCGGGCACCCGCGGCGCGGGAGTCGCGGCGGCAGGAGCAACACCAAGCAGAACTGCGGTCAACAAGGTTGCCGCCAGCGTCCGTACACGCACCTGTAGCTCCCACTTTCGCTCGCGAATCGACCGTCACCCTAGTTCGACGACACGAACCGGACGACCGCCCAGTCCATTGAGTGATGGGCGTCACAATTTGCGGTGGCGGGTGGCGGGCCACGCCGCGCACCGTTCACCTAGACTCCGGCCGGGGGCTGCCTATACGGCCGCCCAACCGATCGGACCACACGCGGCGCTGCGGCGCGGGTGTCCGATCCTTCAGATTCCGGGGGCATCGAACAAATGTCGGATGTGTCGGCCGACGCTTACATGTCGGAAATGTCGGGTTGTGCGCCGAAGGCAGCCGCCCCGGGGCTGATCTCCGTGGTGATCCCCGTATACAACGGCCTTCCGCTGCTCGACCATCAACTGGTTGCCCTGGCGGCACAGGACCACGCAGGCGAGTTCGAGGTCATCGTCAGTGACAACCGGTCCACGGACGGGCTTCGTGAGCACCTGGCCACACACCCGTTGGCCGAGCGACTCGCACTCCGATGCGTCGACTCCTTCGGCGCCCAGGGCCGATCACACGCCTGCAACGTCGGTGCCGCGGCCGCGCGCGGTCAGTTCATCGTCTTCTGTGACGCCGACGACGCCGTCCACCCCGGCTGGCTCGGCGCGATGTCGCGCGCGGCCCAGGACTTCGATGCGGTCGGCGGAGCAGTCGAGACACGGGCGCTCAATACCGCCGCCGTCGCCTCGTGGCGCTCGATGCCCAACGCCGAGGAGCGTTTCGAGCATGCCGGCTACCTCTCCTATGCGATCGGGTGCAACCTCGGCGTCTGGCGCTCCGCGCTGGACGCGGTGGGCGGCTTCGACGAGAGCCTCGTCGGCGGCGGCGAGGACGCCGCACTGTCCTGGTCGCTGCAACTGGCAGGCTTCACCCTCGGCCACACCCCGGAAGCCGTGGTGTCCTACCGGTTTCGCGATTCCCGCCGCGGCACCTGGCGGCAGATGGTGAACTACGGTCGCGGCTCCGTGCACCTCTATCTCCGGTTCCGCGACCGCGGGCTGCCACGCCCGTCCATCCGCGACTCGGCGCTCGGCTGGGTCGGTGTGCTCGTGCTCAATCCGCTCGTCCCGCGAATCGGCGCTGTCCCGCCGCGGGGCATGTGGATTGCACAGACCGCCTTCATGACCGGTCGACTGCGCGAGAGCGTCAGACTGCGGGTGCGTTATCTGTGATCGCAGCCCCTTCTCGGACCGCGCTCAGACGAACCATGCCGATCGCCCACCGACGGGGATCCGATCCATACAGGGGAAGCAAGGAATTTCGGACATGACCTCCACATCCACCCACCGTGATGCGCCAGAGCTCGTCTCGGTAGTGATCCCCACCTACAACGCGGGCGACCTCATCGACGCGCAGCTCGCGGCACTTGCCCAGCAGGACTACACGGGGCCATTCGAGGTCATCGTGAGTGACAACGGATCGACCGACGGTCTAGGAGACCGCTTCGGCGGCATCGACTCTACCGGCCGGCTCAATCTCGAGTACCACGACAGTTCCGACAAGCAGGGGGCCTCGCACGCGCGCAACTCCGGTGCCGCAGCGGCCTCAGGGGACTTGCTGGCCTTCTGCGACGGGGACGATGTTGCCCACACCGGCTGGCTCACCGGACTGGTCGAGGCCGCGATCGAATTCGACGCGGTGGGCGGAATTCTCGAGACGGCAACGATCAACTCCGCAGAGGTAGCGTCGTGGCGCCAGATCTCCGAGGACGGGTTGTGCGACGTTCCCGGTTTTCTCCCGTTCGCGCACGGTAGCAATTTCGCGATCTGGGCGGACACCTTTGCCGCCGTGGGCGGCTTCGACGAGTCGTTCCTCGGCGGGGAGG
Source organism: Rhodococcus sp. PvR099 (assembly GCF_017833315.1). Taxonomy (NCBI): domain Bacteria; kingdom Bacillati; phylum Actinomycetota; class Actinomycetes; order Mycobacteriales; family Nocardiaceae; genus Rhodococcus; species Rhodococcus sp. PvR099. Next base: position 2,071,991 of record NZ_JAFIBV010000001.1, read on the forward strand.
ACATCGACATCTGCTGGCGGATACAGCAATCCGGCCACACCCTTGGCTTCGCCCCGAATGCACTCGTCGCCTACCGACTCCGCGACAGCTACCGGTCGATGTGGCGTCAGATCCGTGGGTACGGCGAGGTCGACGCTCAACTGTTCGCTCGGTACCAAGCCGATGGCCTCCCGCGCCGCAAGCCACTCGTCTTCATCAATCTCCTTGCCGGACTGGTGTTCCTGAACCCGCTCGTTCCCCGCGCGATTCGACGCACCCCGACCGGCCACTGGGTGATGCATGCCGCCTGGCTCTGGGGACGCGTCCGCGGCAGCGTCAAACATCGTGTCTTCTACGTCTAAGCGAAAGCGAGAACAACGGATGGGAACAACCAATCCCCCAGAACTCGTCTCGGTGATCATCCCCGCATACAACGCGATGGGTGTCATCGATGTACAGCTGACGGCACTCGCCGAGCAGGACTACGAGGGCGAGTTCGAGGTCATCGTGAGTGACAACGGGTCAACGGACGGCCTGGCCGGGCACATCGACGGCCACCCGCTCCGCGAGATCCTCGGCCTCCGCCGCGTCGACTCCTCCGCCACTCAAGGCGCCCCCCACGCCCGCAACGCAGGCGCGGCGGCGGCCCGCGGCGAGTACCTGGTGTTCTGCGACGCCGACGACATGGTGCACCCGGAATGGCTCGGCGCCTTGGTTGCGGCCGGGCAGAAGTACGACTCGGTGAGTGGGCCCGTCGAGACGACCACCCTCAACACCCCGAAGGTCGCCTCCTGGCGACCCGTGCAGCCGCCGGACAAGCCCGAGGAGACACCGGATTTCCTCGACTTCGGGCTGTCGGGCAACCTCGGGATGTGGCGCAGCGTGTTCGAAACGGTCGGCGGCTTCGACGAGTCCCTGAACGTCGGCGAGGACGTCGACTTCACCTGGCGGATTCAGCTCGCGGGCTTCACTCTCGGCCACGAGCCGAAGGCGATGGTGGCCTACCGGCTTCGTGACAACTATCGCGCCCTGTGGCGTCAGTCGTTTGCATACGGCGAGGCAGGTCCCGAGCTCTACCGGCACTACCGGTGGTACGGCCTGCGGCCCACCAAGCCGTTGCCGCTGCTCGTTTTCGCGCTGGCCCTGGTGGTCAGGTGTCCGGTGGTCCCCCGGTTCATCTCCCGGCTCTCGACGGGCGGCTGGATCTACTACACCGCCTTCGCGGCCGGCCGGATCTCCGGCAGCGTGAAGCACCGGATCTGGTTCGTCTAGATGTACTGCCCGGGGACGTTGATCAATCGTGCGAACGGCGGCTGGTTGCCGCACGCCGTGTGCGGGCGATGCTGGTTGTACTGGTGCAACCACGCCCCAAGCGCTCCCCGCCGCTCTTGTTCTGAGGTGTAGCAGCGGGCATAGGCCCATCCGTCGGCCATAGTGCGGTGAAAGCGCTCGTGACGCCGCGGTCGACGAACCATTCAACTGCACGGCGCAGAACGGCGACGGCTGTCTCATCATCGTGGACCTCGGTGTATGCCACCTGGGGTGGATCATCGAGAACTGTGTGCACGAAGGCGTACCCGAGCTTCGGGTTGCGCCATTTGTTCTTCGGCTTGCCAGGGGCGGCTGCGCGGTTGCGGTCGTCTTGGGGGCGGCCGACGTAGCGCCAGCCGCCGCCGTCGGGGATGTTCCCGAGCTTCTTCACGTCCACGTGGACGAGCGATCCCGGGCCGTCGTGCTCGTACCGGCGAATTGGCTCACCCGTCGCCCGGTCCATATAGGACAGCCGATTAAGACGCGCGGAGCACAGGATGCGATGCACCGTCGACGGGGCGACACCAAGCCTGCTCGCGAGTTGAACCGGGCCTTCGCGCATCCGCATCCGCAGGCTCACACATCGCTTCGTCACGGCCTTGCCCGTCTTGTTCGGCGATGTTCTCGGCCGCGAGGAGCGATCGTGCATCGGCTCACCGGCGAGGTAGCGATCGACCCAGCGCTTCACGGTCGGCCAGGACACCTGGAAACGGGCGGCGACCTCGCTGATCGGCCACCCCTCCTCTACGACGAGACGGGCAACCTTGAGGCGGTGTCTTGGGGTGAGCGCGGCATTGGGGTGTGTCATGAGATCTTTCGGGAATGGAAGAGGGCCAGCCGCTTCGGCTGGCCCTCTTCAGGTCTGTGTGCAGTTCAGTTAGCTGGGGAAGTCGCTGCTGTGGCGAGGATGTGGGCGAGGTCGCCGGGGCGGCTCCACATGGGCCAATGCCCGGTCGGGAGGTCGATGAGGTCAACATGGTCGAGGTTTGACACCTCGGCGAACATGGGATGACCCGCGTTGGCCAACTCCATTATCTGCGCGCTCGGGATCGAGCAGCACACCAGAGTGGTCGGGACCGCCAGTCGCGCGTCGTTGGTGAGCTTCACTTGCTGGCGTAGCACGGGACCGGGTTCTGGAACGGCCCTTGCTCGAAAGCGCTCGAGAGCCTCAGTGCTCAGGCCCTCAAGGCTGGCCTGCTCCCCGAGCGCGTCGAAGGGCGGCAGGGGAAACTCGTCCAGATCCTCGGGCGCATCCGGGGCGAAGACACTGCCGGACGCGACGGGCCCACTATCGACCCACACCACTCGGCGGACAAGTTCAGGATGCTGATCGAGCACAAGGCTTACCGGCGCGTTGGCTCCGCTGTGCGCCACGATGACTACCGGCTGGGCCTCGGAAGCCTCAGCCTGGGTCATAGTCTGCTCGATCGCCGTCGCCTGGTCATCGAGCGTCCTGGACGCCCGCTTGGGGTCCCGCTCATCGAGGCCGGGAAGCGTCATCGGGATGGTTCGCCAGCCGTCAGCGGTCAGGTGTTCCAGCACCTCGTCCCATGCCCAAGCGCCCAGCCAATGGCCAGCGATCAGGATGATGGTCGGGTTGCTCGCGTTTGTCGTCACACCACGATGCTCTCAAGCCTCTAGGACAAGGGTATGTCACCATTTTGGCATGATTTTTTGCCGGGGTGGGAAATGAAGAGGACGGAGCGACTCCACGCCCTGTCCGAGATGCTGCGCCGCAGCGGACCGCGTGGATGCACTGCTGAGCGACTGGCAAAAGAGTTCGGCGTGTCCGTGCGGACGGTCAAGAGAGACCTCACCGCACTCGAGAACAGTGGCGCGCTGATCTGGTCGCGCCCGGGCCCCGGCGGTGGCTACGGGCTAGTCGCCCGAGGCACCCTGCCACCGGTCAGCTTGACCCCTGTGCAGGCAGTGGCGCTACTCGCGGCAGTCTCTGCTGCACCCGATGCCCCCTACGCCGATCTCGCCTTAGCGGGCGTTCGGAAGATCATGGACGTACTCGATCCACGGACCCGGACGAAGGCCGATGAGCTGGCCAGTCGCGTCTGGGTCAACGCGCCCCCCACTCCGCGCACGATCAAGTCAGCGCTGGAGGAAGCGATGGCCGAGCAACGGGTGGTGCGAATCCGCTACACCTCGCGTGACGGCAACAAGACAACCCGCGACGTCGAGCCGGTGATGTTCGCCTCCACGAACGGCCATTGGTACCTGATCGGGTGGTGCAGGCTACGCAGCGATATGCGGTGGTTCCTCGTGTCCCATATCGAGCACGCCAGGGCAACCAAGATTGCCTGCAGCGGCCATGACATTGACGAGATCGGCATCCCCCCAGCGACAGCAAGACCCGTGAATGGTCAAGGTGAGTGAGGCACTCGATCAACCTCTCCGGTCAGTACATCTAGACGAACCAGACGCGGTGCTGGATGCTTCCTCGGACCCGGCCGAAAGCACGGGCCAGGTAGGCCAACCACTGCCCGCGTGGAAGTCGCGTGACCGCGGTGGGCAGCAACGGGTTTCGGATAAACAACAGCACAGCAACCACCGGTAGCGCGAGCAGATTCCGTCGGAACCCGGCGGCTCGGTACCGCTTGTACAGCCGCGGATCGACCTCCCCGTAGGACAGGCTCTGGTCCCACAGCTCCCGATAGGTGGTCTTGAGCCGGTACGCGGTGATCGCCGTCGGGGCGTGGCCGAGCGTGTATCCCGCGAGCTGGATACGCCAGGAGAAGTCCATGTCCTCCCCAGCGCGGCGGAACGACTCGTCCCATCCCCCGACGGCCTCGAAGGCGTCCCGCCAGACACCGCAGTTGCTTCCGCTGGCGAACGGGAGAAATCCAGGGAACTCGAAGCCGCGCTCCGGCGCCTCGATGGATACCCGCTCGGCGACCTCGGGGGCGTTGATCGACCCGGTCTCCAGCGCACCGCTCACCATGTCGGCCTCGCGAGCGGCCTCCACCAGCGCCGACAGCCAGCCGACGTGCGCTCGATCATCCGCGTCGCAGAAGGCCAGGAACTCACCACCCGATGCCGCCGCCGCGACGTTTCGGGCGTGCGACGCGCACTGCGCGTCCGCAGCTTCCACACGCCGCAGCCGCAACCGATCCCGTAAGGGATGGTCGGCCAGGTGTTCTCGCAGCCCGTCGGTGGAACGGTTGTCACCGACCACCACCTCCATCTCGCCGGCGTAGTCCTGCGCGGCGAGCGCCTCGAGTTGGGTGTCGATCACCGCACGCGCGTTGTACGCCGGCATGACGACCGACACCAGCTTCGGCAGCTCCCTCATTCCGTCCCCCTGCTCACCGTGCACAGGATCTCTGTGTACTTCTTCACCAGCAGCTCCCCGGCCGCCGTGTCGAACAGATCCGTCGAGTACAGCGCCCCACCGGTGATGCCGGCGGGCGCGCCGTCGTCATCGTAGTGATCGTTGAGACTGAACTCGATGTCGTGCTTGGCGACCTCCGTGACGAACGGGTGCCCCTCGATCCGCAGTCCGCCCAGGTCGACGTCGATGCTCGCGCCGCCGGGCTGCAGGATCAACTCGACCTGGAACAGCCGCTCCCGTGTCCCGAGTGCGGCCTGCAGCCGAGTGTTCGAGACGTCCGGGTGGGCGAAGGCGCCCAGCGCGACGTCGCGGACCCGGGCGACCAGGTCGGTGAACGGCTCGCCCTCCTCGACTGTCACCGGCATCAGCACGTCATCGGAGAAGTTGCCGACGACCTCCGCCAGCGCGGCCTCGTCGCGACCCGCGATCGAGGTGGCCAGCGTGACGTCCGAGACGGACGCGAGGTCGCTGACCAGGACAGCAAACGCGGCCTGCATCACCATGAACAGGCTCGCCCGGCATTCGTGCGCCAGCGTCAGCAACGCCGCGTGGGTGGCCGCGTCGATCGACACGGGCGCGGTTGCCCCCGCCGACGTCCGCTTCGCACGCCCGGCCCCCGCAAGCTCGAGACGCCCCGCCCTGCCCTCCAACGCACCCAGCCAGTACTGCAGCTGCCGGTGCGCCTCGCTGCCACCGACCGCGACATCGCCGAGCACCTCGTGCTTCCACATCGTGTAGTCGCCGTACTGCACCTCGAGCGGCGTCCACTGCGGCAGGGCGCCAGCCGTCCGCGCGGCGTAGGCGATCATCACGTCGCGGGTGAGCACGCCCATGCTGGCGCCGTCAGCAGCAATGTGGTGCACCACGATCGCCAGCACGTGGTCGTCCTCGCCCAGCGCGAACAACCGCATCCGCAACGGCAGCTCACTGGTGACGTCGTAGTCGGCCCACAGGTACCGCTGCACCTGCTCCTCGAGCTGCTCCGCCGACACCGGCACCCGCCTCAGCTCCGGGACGGCGTCCTCGGTGGGCACCAGCACCTGGACCGGTCCGGTCGGGGTGCTCGGATACACGGTGCGCAGCGCCTCGTGCCTGGCCACCACGTCGCGCGCGGCGGCCGCGAGGATCGCGACATCGAGCGGGCCGCGGATCCGCAACGCGACCGGGATGTTCCAGTCCCCGTTGCGGGTCTCGTGGTTCGCGAACCAGATCCGCTCCTGCGCGGGTGCCAGCGGGATCTGCGCGGGCCGCGGGCGGGCCCCGAGCCGGGGCCGGTTCGGGTCGTGCGCGTCCACCCGGCTGGCCAGCCCCGCCACCGTCGGATCCTCGAAGAACTCGCGGACGCTGACTGTGGCGTCGAAGACCTCACCCATACGCGCCGTCACCCTGGTCGCGAGCAGCGAGTTGCCCCCGACGTCGAAGAAATTGTCCTCGGCGCCGATCCGGGGACGGTCGAGCAGGTCCGCAAAGATGCCCGCGATGATCTGTTCGCTCGGCGTCGTCGGCGCTCGGAACGCGCTGGCGCTGAGGAACTCCGGCTCGGGCAGGGCCTTCCGGTCGAGCTTGCCGGTCACGCCGAGCGGCAGTTCGCTCAGGAACACCACCACCGACGGCACCATGTAGCTCGGTACCCGCTCGCCGGCAAAGGCCAGCAGCGACTCCACGGTCGGTGCCTCCCCCGCGGCGGGCACCGCATAGGCCACCAGGTTCTCGGCGCCGTGCGGACCGCGGTGCACCAGGACAACGGACGCGTCGACCGCCGGGTGCGCGGTCAGCGCCGATTCGATCTCGCCGAGCTCGATCCGGAACCCGCGCAGCTTGACCTGGAAGTCGCTGCGGCCGACGTAGTCGAGCACGCCCTGCTCACGGCCCAGCCATCGGACCACGTCGCCGGTGCGGTACATCCGGGACCCGTTCGGGCCGAACGGATTCGCGACGAAGCGGTCGGCAGTCAGGTCGGCGCGACCCGCATAGCCGTTGGCGAGCTGGGCGCCCGCGATGTACAGCTCGCCCGGCACCCCGACCGGCACCGGGTGCAGCCGCGCATCGAGCACGTACACCTGGGTGTTCCACTCGGGCACACCGATCGGCACGGTGCGCTCGTCCTCGGGCCCGCAACGGTGGTGGGTGACGCTCACCGCTGCCTCGGTGGGGCCGTACAGATTGAACATCGCCGCATCGCTGAACTCGGCGAACCGGCGCACCGTCTCGGCGGGCAGCGCCTCGCCGATGCAGATCACGCGGCGCAGCGACGGGATCAGCTCCGAGCCAACCGAGGCCAGGAACGCGGTCAGCAGCGACGGCACGAAATGGATTGTGGTGACCCGGGTCTCGCGCATCAACCGGGCCAGGTACGACGGGTCCTGCTCGCCGCCCGGCTTCGCGATCACCAACCGCGCCCCGGTGGTCAACGCCCACCAGAACTCCCACACCGACAGGTCGAAGGTGGCCGCGGTCTTCAGCATCACCGCGTCGTCGGCCCCGAGCGAATACTCGGACTGCTTCCACAGCAACTGGTTCGCGATGGCGCGGTGCGGCACCGCGACGCCCTTCGGCCTGCCCGTCGAGCCGGAGGTGTAGATCACGTAGGCGGTGTTCTCCGGCCGCAGCGGGGAGATCCGGTCCGCATCGGTGATCGGCGCCGCGCTGTGCTCGTCGAGGACACTGCCGAGGCCATCGACCAGCAGCAGGTCCACCCCGTCGGGCGGGGTGACGGAGACGCCGGTCGTGGTCAGCAGCGCCACCGGCCGCGCCGAGTCGAGCACGTAGGAGGTGCGCTCGGCCGGGTGGTCCGGGTCGATCGGCACATACACGCCGCCCGCCTTGGCCACCGCGTACATCGCGACGAGCAGCTCCACCGAACGCCGGATGGCCAGCGCCACGCGGGCTTCCGGACCGACACCGCGGGCGATGAGCTCGCGGGCCAGCCTGTTTGCCCGAGCGTCGAACTGCGCATAGGTCAGTTCCGCGCCCTCGAACACCGTCGCGGTCGCGCCAGGGGTCCGGCGGACCTGCGCGTCGAACATCTCGGCGAGCGTCGTCTCGGGCACCGGGTGACCGGTCTGATTCCGCCCCGTCACCAGCTCCTCGCGGTGCAAAGGGTCGAGGATCGGGATGTCGCCGACGACGGTGTCCCGGTCGGCGATCACCGTCCTCAGGATCCGCTCGAACCGGGCCGCGAACTGTGCGACGGTGTCCCGGTCGAACAGGTCGGTCGCGTAGGTGAACGACCCGGCGATCTCGGCGGGATCCCCGGTCTCGTCATGGCGGTCCACCAGCGTCAGGTGCAGGTCGAACTTCGCGGGCTCGAACCCGGCGTCGAGCACCCCGATCTCGAGGTCCGGCAACGCGAACCGGTTGCGCTCGAGGTTGTGGAAGGACAGCGCCACCTGGAACAGCGGGTGCCGCGCGGTCGACCGGGTCGGGTTGAGCACCTCGACGAGCCGCTCGAACGGCACGTCGGCGTGGCCGAAGGCGGCCAGGTCGTTCGCGCGCGCCAGGTCGAGCACCTCGCTGAAACGCTGGTCCTGGCCGACCCGGGTGCGCAGCACCAGGGTGTTGACGAACATGCCGACCAGGTCGTCGAGCGCTTCCTCGCCGCGACCGGCGATGGGCGAGCCGATCGCGATGTCGGGCTCGTTGCCGAGCCTGCTCAGCAGCACCGCCAATGCGCTGTGCATGACCATGAACAGCGTGGCGTCCTGGCCGCGGGCGAGGTCGAGCAAGGCCCGGTGGGTGCGGGCGTCAAGGGTGAACGCGTAGGTGTCGCCGCGGTAGGACTGTTCGGCGGGCCTCGGCCGGTCGGCGGGCAGATCGAGCTGCTCGGGCAGGCCGGCAAGCTCGGCGGTCCAGTACGCAACCTGACGCGCGGCCACCGAGGCCGGGTCCTGCTCGTCGCCGAGTACCGCGCGCTGCCAGAGGCTGTAGTCCGCGTACTGCACCTCGAGCGGCGCCCAGGTCGGCTGCGCCCCGTGCAGGTGCGCCGCGTAGGCGACCATCACGTCCCGCGCCAGCGGGCCCATCGAGAAGCCGTCCGCCGAGATGTGGTGTACCACCAGCGCAAGCACGTGTTCGGTCTCGCTGACCCGCAACAACTGCACGTGCAACGGGACCTGGGTGGTGACATCGAAACCGGTGGTCGCCAGTTCGATCACGCGGGCGAGCACCTCGTCCTCGACGACCGGGACCGGCACCAGCTCCGGGACCGCCTGTTCGGTCGGCAGGATCACCTGGCACGGCCCGTCATCGCCGTCCGGGTACACGGTGCGCAGCGATTCGTGCCGCTCGACCGCGTCGGCGACCGCGGCGCGCAACGCCGTCACGTCGAGCCGGCCGGACAACCGCAGCGCGAGAGGGATGTTGTTCACCGCGGACGCAGTGTCGAAACGGTTGAGGAACCACATCCGCTGCTGGGCAAGGGACAGCGGAATCCGTTCCGGCCGCGGCATCCTCGCCAGCGGGATGCGGCCCGCCTCCAGCGACGCGGATTCGGCGCGCACGGCCAGCTCCGCCACCGTCGGATGCTCGAACACCGCGCGGATCGCCAGCGACGTACCGAGGGCGGAGTTCACCCGGGCCACCAGCCTGGTCGCCAGCAGCGAGTTGCCGCCAAGCTCGAAGAAGCTGTCGTCCACCGACACCCGCTCCGCTCCGAGCAGCTCGGCGTAGACGCGGGCGATGGCCTCCTCGACCGGATTGGTCGGGCCGCGGAACTCGCGGTCGGTCACGAACTCCGGCACCGGCAACGCGCGCCGGTCCAGCTTGCCGGTCGCGTTGATCGGCAGCGCGTCGAGCACCATCACCACCGACGGCACCATGTAAGCGGGCAACGCCTCGCCGATCGCGGTGCGTAGCTCCTGCGGGTCCAGCGCGACGCCCGCCTCGGCCGTCACGTATCCGACCAGGTTCTCCCCGGTGTGCGGGTCGCGGTGCAGCGCGACCACCGACTGGGCAACGCCAGGACGGCCGACCAGCGCAGCCTCGATCTCGCCGAGCTCGATGCGCAGGCCGCGCAGCTGGACCTGGGTGTCGCCCCGGCCGATGAAATCCAGTGCCCCGTCACGGGTCCGGCGTACCAGGTCGCCCGTGCGATACATCCGCTGGCCGTCGCCGTACGGGTTCGCCACGAAGCTCGCCGCCGTCAGCGCGCCGCGGCGGTGGTAGCCGCGGGCGAGACCGGGACCGGAGAGGTAGAGCTCGCCGACCACCCCGACGGGGACGGGGCGCAGGCGGCGGTCGAGCACGACCGCCCCGGCACCCTCGAGCGGTGTCCCGATGGTGATCCGGTCGCCCTCGCCAAGCGGCGCCGTCACGGTGATGACGATGGTGCTCTCGGTGGGCCCGTAGCTGTTGAAGAAGTTGCGGCCGGGCGCGAACCTCGCCACCAGCTCGGGCGGGCAGACGTCGCCGCCGACCATCACCGAGCGCAGGTCCTCGAGCCCGTCCGCGTCGACCGTGCCGAGTGCCGCGGGCGCGGTCAGGATGTGACTGACCCGCTCGGACCGCAACAGTGCGGCCAGCTCACCGCCTCCGATGATCCCCGGCGCCGCGATGACCATGGTGGCGCCTGCGCTGAAACCGACCAGCATCTCGAACACCGAGGCGTCGAAACTCGACGACGAGAACCGCAGCACCCGTGACGAACTCGTCACGGCCAGTTCGGTGCGCACGTCCGCGCAGAAGGTGGACAGGCCGGTGTGGGTGACCACCACGCCCTTCGGGACGCCGGTGGAGCCGGAGGTGTAGATCATGTACGCGGCGCTCGCCGGGTCGATCGGCGCGGCGAGTTCGTCGGCCGACACCGGGCCCGCGGGCAGTGTGGACCGCTGGCGGGTGAGCTCGACGTCGTCGAGCGCAAGCCACTCGACCGTGCCTGGCAGCCGATCGCGTTCGGCCGCGACGGTCAGGCCGAGGACCGCCCCCGAGTCGGTGAGCATGTGCCGCGCGCGATCGGCGGGCAGCGCCGGGTCGATCGGCACGAAGGCCGCGCCCGTCTTCGCGACCGCCCAGAGGGCGAGCACGGATTCGGCGGACCGGGCAAAGGAAGTGGCCACGAACGATTCCGGACCGATGCCGCGTCCGAGCAGTAGCCTCGCCAGCCGGTTCGACTCGGCCTCCAGATCCGCATAGGACACCTCGACATCGCCTGCGCAGCGCAGGGCCACCGCCGCCGGGTCGATTCCCGCACCGGCCGCGAGGATCTGCGGCAGGGTACGCACCGGCGGCGCGGGCAACGCGGGGCCCGCCATGGCGGCGAGCCGTTCGGCTGCGTCGAGCACCTCGATCTCGCCGACCGGAATCGCCGGATCCGCCGCGACGGACTCGAACACCCGCACCAGCCGCCGTGCGAACCCGTCGATCGTGTCCCGGTCGAACAGGTCGGCGGCGTAGGTCACCGAGGCCGCCATGCCACCGCCGGAGCCGTGCTCGCGGAAGGTGAGCTCCAGGTCGAACTTCGCGACATCGACACCCGGGTCGAGCGCGGCCACGGTGAGGCCCGGCAGCTCGAGCGAGCCGACGCCCTGGTTCTGGAGCGAGAGCCCCACCTGGAACAGCGGCGAGTGCGCCTGCGAACGAGGCGGATTCGCCGCGTCGACGACCTGCTCGAACGGTACGTCGGCGTGGCCGTACGCGGCCAGGTCCGTGCTCCTGGTGGTCGCCAGCAGGTCCGTGAAGGCGGTGCCCGGCTCGACCTCGGTGCGCAACACCAACGTGTTGACGAACATGCCGACGACATCGTCGAGCACCTGCTCACCTCGGCCTGCGATGGGGGTGCCCACCGAGATGTCGGTGCTCCCGCTGAGCCGGGCGAGCAACACCGACAGCGCGGCGTGCAGCACCATGAACAGGGTGGCGCTGTGTTCGCGTGCGAGTGCGTTCAGTGCCGCGGTCAGCTCGGCGCCGATCTCCAGGTCGGCGCGGGCGCCGTGATACGACGCGACGGCTGGCCGGGGCCGATCGGTCGGCAGCTCGAGCACGCCCGGGGTACCGGCGAGCTGGCCGCGCCAGTACGCGAGCTGCCGGGCGGCGAGGGACAGGGGGTCGTCCTCGTCGCCGAGGACCCGCCGCTGCCAGAGCGCGAAGTCGGCGTACTGAACGGGCAGCGGCCGCCAGGACGGCTCCTCCCCGACGGTCCGCGCGGAGTACGCGATCATCAGGTCGCGGGCCAGCGGCACGGTCGAGGCGCCGTCGCCGCTGATGTGGTGCACCACCAGCACCAGCACGTGCTTCTGAGCGGAGCTTGCGGAGCAAGCGTGTTCCCGATCCGCGAGCCGGAACAGGCTCCCGCGCACCGGAACCGCCGCGGTGACATCGAAGCCCTGCGACAGCAACGCCACCATGGCGGCGCGCAGCTCGTCCCTGCCCGATACTGGGACGGGGGTCAGGTCCAGATCTATCCGAGCCGCGGGCACGATCACCTGGTGCGGGCCCTGCTCCGAGGCGGGGAACACCGTGCGCAGCGACTCGTGCCGATCGATCACATCGCGCACGGCAGCCGCCAGCGCGGGCACGTCGAGGGCGCCGGTGAGGCTGACGGCCAGCGGGATGTTGTAGGCCGGGGACGTCGGGTCGAACTGGTTGAGGAACCACATCCGTTGCTGCGCGGCGGAGAGCGGCACCCACGCGGGGCGCGCCTCGGCCACCAGTTCCGGGCGGACGATCTCGCGCTGCGCGCCGTCCACGCGGGCGGCCAGCGCCGCGACCGTGGTCGCCTCGAAGAGCTCACGCACGCCCAGCCCGGTGCCCGCGATCGCGTTGATCCGGGCCATCGCCCGGGTCGCGCTCAGCGAGTTGCCGCCGACCGCGAAGAAGTCGTCGTCCGCACCGACGCGTTCGACGCCGAGCACCTCGGCAAAGACGTCGGCCACCGAGGTCTCGGTGCGGGTGCGGGGCGCGACGAACTCGCGGACCGTGAACACCGGCTCCGGCAGCGCGCGGGTGTCCACCTTGCCCGCAGGCGTCAACGGCAGTTCGTCCAGCACGGTGATCGCCGACGGCACCATGTAGACCGGCAGCAGCTCCCGCGCGTGCGCGGTGAGGGTGTCCGCGTCGGTGGTCCGGCCCGGCACCGGGAGCACGTAGGAGATCACGGTCACCACGCCATCGGCGCCGGTATGGCCGACGGTGACCGCCGCCTGCACGCTCGCGTGCCCGGCCAGCACGGCATCGATCTCGCCGAGCTCGACGCGGTGTCCGCGGACCTTCACCTGGAAGTCGGTGCGGCCCAGGTACTCCACCTCGCCTGCCGGGTTGGCGCGGACCAGGTCACCGGTGCGGTACAGCCGCGAACCCGGCTCGCCGAACGGGTTCGCGACGAAGCGGTCCGCGGTGAGCCCGGACCGGCCGTGGTAGCCGCGTGCCAGGCCGACGCCCGCCACGTACAGCTCGCCGGCGACGCCGGCGGGCACCGGATGCAGCCGCCCGTCGAGGACCACCACGTCCGTGCCGACCACCGGTGCCCCGATCAGCACCGGCAGGCCCGGCTCCAGCGGGCCCTGGTGGGTGGCCATGATGGTCGACTCGGTCGGGCCGTACGCGTTGAACATCCGGCGTCCCGGCGCCCAACGGCGAACCAGTGCCTGTTCGCAGGCATCGCCGCCGACGACGACCACGCCGATCGTGTCCAACCCGTCGGGGTCGAGGGTGGCGAGCGCGCCGGGGGTCACGAAGGCGTGCGTGACACGGCCGGACCGGAGCACCCCGGCCAGCTCGGCGCCGCCGTAGACGCCGACCGGCACCACGACCATCGCCGCGCCGCCGCCGACCGCCATCAGCAGTTCGAGAATCGATGCGTCGAAGCTCGGCGACGCGAAATGCAGGGTGCGCGAATCCGGCCCGACGGCGTAGTCGGCGCGCTGCTCGGCCACGAAGGAGGCGAGCCCGAGGTGGGTCACGACCACACCCTTGGGCGTGCCCGTGGAGCCGGAGGTGTAGATCATGTACGCGGGATGCCCCGGCCGGAGCGGAGCGAGCCGGTCGACGTCGCCGACAGGTTCGGCGTCCGCGCGAGACAGCTCCGCCACCGTGACCTCGTCGTCGAGTGACATCCAGGACACCGTGTCCGGGAGCTCGCCCCGGTGTGCGGTCACGGTGACACCGATGGCCACAGCCGAATCGGTGACCATGTGCGCGATCCGCTCGGCCGGGTAGGTCGGGTCGATGGGCAGGAAGGCTGCGCCCGTCTTGGCCACGGCCCACAACGCCAGCACCGACTCCATGGAGCGCGGGACCGCAAGCGCGACATAGGATTCCGGTCCGACGCCGCGCGAGATGAGGATTCGGGCGAGCTGGTTCGAGCGCTCGTCCAGCTCGCCATAGGTGAGCTCGGCCTCGCCCTCGACCAGAGCGATGTCGCGCGGGTTCCGGATCGATTCGAGCAGCAGTTCGGGCAGGGTACGGGTCTCGGCGGGCGCCTGGCCCGTCACCGGTACCAGCGTCGCGCGCTCATGGCCGTCGAGCAGGTCGAAGTCGCCGATGGGCCGGGACGGATCGCCCGTGCCGTCGCGCAGGATGGTCAGGAACCGCGCGGCGAAGCCCTCGACGGTGCGGCGGTCGAACAGGTCCCGCGCGTACGTGAAGGCGGCGATCGCACCGGCAGGGTCACCGCTGCCGTCGAAGTGCTCGGTCACGGTCAGCTGCAGGTCGAACTTGGCGAGCCCGAAATCGATCGGCTCCGAGGCGATCTGCAGTCCGGGCAGGGCGATGGTGTGTTCGCGGGCGTCCTCGAGCGCGAGCACCACCTGGAACAGCGGGTGGTGGGCGGTCGAGCGGGCCGGGCTGACCACCTCGACGAGACGCTCGAACGGCACGTCGGCATTGCCATATGCGGCGAGGTCGGTGGCCCGGACCCGCTCGAGCAGCGCGGCGAACGACCGGGCCGGGTCCACCTCGGTGCGGAGCACCAGGGTGTTGACGAACATGCCGACGACATCGTCGAGGGCCTGCTCACCGCGGCCGGCCACCGGGGTGCCGACCGCGATGTCGGCGGTGTCGCTCATCCGTGCCAGCAGCACCGCGAGGGCGGCATGCAGGATCATGAAGGGCGTCGAATTCGTCGACCGGGCGAGGGCCTTCACCGCGTCATAGGCGGCGGTGTCGAGTTCGCACTCGACGGTGCCGCCGCGATAGGACGGCACGGCGGGTCGTCGGCGGTCGGTCGGCAGGGCCAGCACCTCGGGTGCGCCTGCCAGGGCTGCGGTCCAGTAGTCGATCTGGCGGGCTGCGGTCGAGTCCGGGTCGTCCTCGGACCCGAGCACTGCGCGCTTCCACACCGCGTAGTCCGCGTACTGCACCGGTAGCGGCGTCCACGACGGCGCCTGCCCGCCCGTGCGGGCGGAGTAGGCCTGCACCAGGTCCCGGGCCAGCGCCTGGATCGACCATCCGTCGATGCTGATGTGGTGCACCACGACCACCAGCACGTGGTCGTCGTGCCCGGCCGTCAGCAGGGTGAGCTCGAGCGGGATCTCCGCGGTGACGTCGAAGCCGGAGGCCACCGCGGCCCGGACCCGCTCGGCCAGTTCGTCCGCCCCGAGTGGCTCGTCGTCTCGGAGTGAGTCGAGCGCGAGCTCGTCGAGCACCTCGGATGTCGGCAGGATCTGCTGGTAGGGGCCGGACGGCGAGTCCGGGTACACCGTCCGCAGCGACTCGTGCCGTTCGAGGATGTCGGCGACGGCCTCCGCGAGCGCGGACACGTCGAGTGTCCCGGTCATCCGCAGCGCGGCGGCGACGTTGTATGCGCCGGACGCGGGGTCGAACCGGTTGAGGAACCACATCCGGGACTGCGCCGGGGACAATGGGATCGGGTCGGGACGCGGGCCGGCGAGCAACTCCTGGCGGTGCACGTGGCCGGTGAGCACGTCATCCACGACGGCTGCCAGCCCGGCGACCGTCGGCGCCTCGAACAGCTCGCGCACGCTCACCCGGGTGCCGAACTCGGCGTTCACCCTGGCCAGCAGCCGCGTCGCGGCCAGCGAGTTGCCGCCGAGGTCGAAGAAGCTGTCCGTCGCGCCCACCGGGTGCGCGGATTCGAGGACCCCGGAGAAGATCTCGGCCAGGGCCAGCTCGGTGGGGGTGCTCGCGGCGACGAACTCGGCGGTACCGGCGAACTCGGGGGCGGGCAGCGCCTTGCGGTCCAGCTTGCCGCTCGGGTTCAGCGGCAGCGCGTCGAGGACCGTCAGCACGGACGGCACCATGTAGCGCGGCAGCGCCCCTGCGACGGCGTCCAGCACAGCGCCGGTGTCCAGCACCTGATCGTCGAGGCCGGAACCGGTGGCGGGCACCGCGTACGCCGCCAGGTAGTCCCCCGCCGGTCCGTCGCCTCGGACCACCACGACGGCCTGGGCCACACGATCGTCGCGCAGCAGCGCGGCCTCGATCTCGCCGAGCTCGATGCGCTGGCCGCGCAGCTTGACCTGGAAGTCGGTGCGGCCGATGTACTCCAGTTCCCCGGTTGCGTTCCAGCGCACCAGGTCACCGGTCCGGTACATCCGCGAGCCGGGCTCACCGAACGGGTTGGCCACAAAGCGGTCCGCGGTCAGGTCCGGCCGCGCGACATACCCGCGGGCCAGCTGGACGCCCGCGAGATAGAGCTCTCCCGCGACACCGACGGGCGACGGGCGCAGCCCTGCATCGAGCACGTAGGTCTGGGTGTTCCAGACGGGCGCCCCGATCGGGACGACCGTCTCGTCCACCGCCGTGCGGTGGTAGGTGACGTCGACCGACGCCTCTGTGGGCCCGTACAGGTTGTGCAGTTCGGCATCGGTGCGGCCGTGCAGCGCCGCGACGGTGCCCGGCGCGAGCGCCTCGCCGCTGGTGAAGATCCGGCGCAGCGAGCCGCACCGGGCGATGTCGGCGCCCAAGAGGAACACCTCGAGCATCGACGGCACGAAATGCATGGTGGTGATGCCGTACTCGCGGACTGCGGTCTCCAGGTAGACCGGTTCGCGGTGGCCGTCCGCTTCCGCGATCACCATCCTGGACCCGGTCTGCAACGGCCAGAACAGTTCCCACACCGAGACGTCGAACGTCGCGGGGGTCTTGAGCAGCACCGCGTCATCCCCGGCGAGCGGATAGCTGTCCTGCATCCACCGCAGCCGGTTGACGATCCCCCGATGCGGGACCGCCACGCCCTTGGGCCTGCCGGTCGAGCCGGAGGTGAAGATCACGTACGCGGTGGCATGCGGTCGCAGCGGCGCCGCCCGGTCACCGTCGCGCACCGCCGACGGAGACAGATCGGCGAGGTCCAGCTCGTCGACCGCGACTGTTGCGACGGACGCGGGCATCGACTCGCGGTCGGCGACGGTGCTGAGCACCAGGACAGGGGCGGACAGCCCCGCGACATACTCGATCCGCTCGTCGGGCTGCTCGGGGTCGATCGGCAGGTAGGCACCACCCGCCTTGAGCACCGCGTAGATCGCGATCACCATCTCCACCGAGCGGCGCATCGCGATCCCGACCAGCGACTCCGGCCCGACGCCCGCGCCGATCAGGTGACGCGCCAACCGGTTGGCCCTGGCGTCGAACTCCGCGTAGGACAGTGCATCGGTGCCGAACACGACGGCGTTCGCGTCAGGGGTGCGGGCCACCTGCGCCTCGAACAGGTCGACCAGGGTTGCCGGCTCGAGTTCGTGGTCGGTCTCGTTCCACGCCCGCAGCACGAGTTCGCGTTCGGCGGGGCCGAGCACCTCCACACCGGCCGCGGTCGCTTCCGGGTTCTCGGCCATCGCACCGAGGACCAGCGCCAGCCGATCCGCGAGCGTGGTTGCATCCACGAGATCGAACAGATCGGTGCGGTAGCGCAGGTGCAGATGCAGCTGCGGGTCGAGGATCGACATCAGCGTCAGCGGATAGTGCGTCGCGTCGTGGCCCTGCAGCCCCGTGACGCGCATGCCGGCGATGTCGGTGTTCTCGTCGAAGCCGGCCCGGTCCACCGGGTAGGACTCGAAGACGGTCAGGGTGTCGAACAGTGCGCCGAGACCGGCCTCGGCCTGGATGTCGGCGAGCCCCAGCTGGTGGTGCTCGAGCAGCGCGGTCTGCTCGTCCTGCACCAGGCGCAGCAACTGCGCGACGGTCGCGTGCGGATCCACCCGGACCCGCACCGGCACGGTGTTGATGAATAGTCCGAGGATCTCCTCGACGCCGGGCAGCTGGGCGGGCCGACCGGACACGGTCGCGCCGAACAGGACGTCATCGCGGGAGAGCAAGCGGGACAGCAACAGTCCCCACGCGGTCTGGATGACGGTGTTGAGGGTGACGCCGTGTGCACGGGCGAGCTCGCCGAGCGCATCGACCAGACCGGCTGGCAGCGCGACGTCCACCTCGCCGGGCAAGCCGAGCCCGGCGGCCGGGGCCTGCGCCGACGCGATCAGCGTCGGCTCGGTGACCCCGTCGAGGACGCCCGCCCATGCGTGCGCGGACTCGTCGGAGTCCCAGTACGCCCGCCACTCCAGGTAATCCCGGTAGCGGCGGGCATCGGGCAGGGCCGGTCCCGCGCCGCCCGCGGCGTACCGGACCAGCAGCTCGCGCACGAGCAGCGGCATCGACCAGCCGTCGAGGATGATGTGGTGGTTGGTCAGTGCGAGCACGCACCGATCGGCGGAGGTGCGGATCAGCAGCATCCGGAGCAGTGGCGGCCGATCCATCGCGAAGCGAGCGACCCGCTCCTCGTCGAGCAGGCGCCGGAGTTCGGCCTCGCGGCCGGCGGCCGCGACCTCGGTCAGGTCGACCTCAACGAACGGCACGTCCACCTGATCGAGCACGAGCTGTGCGGCGATTCCGTTGTCGTCGTAGACGAATGCCGTGCGCAGGTTCGGATGATGGGCCACCAGCGCGTTCGCAGCGCCGCGAAGGCGGGCGGGATCAACGGTGCCGGCCAGATCCATCACGAGTTGCGCGGTGTAGACGTCGATCGTCTCCGCGGCCAGGGTTGCGTGGAACAGCATGCCGGACTGCAGCGGGGACAACGACCACACGTCGGTCAGCGAGGGGTAGCGGTGCTGCCAGCGATCGATCTCGTGCTGGCTGACGGACACCAGCGGCAGGTCCGACGGGGTCAGTCCGCCCGCATCCGGCTGCTCGGCGTGCCCGGCCAGGCCCTCGAGCGCGCGGCGCCACAGCGCCGCGAAGGCGTCGATCTCCTCGACGGTCAGCAGGCCGGGCAGGAAGGCGAACGACGCCCGCAGGATCGGGCCGTCGGCGCCGTCCACGACCATCGCGTTGATGTCCACGGCGACGGCCGCGGTCATCGCGAGCCCGCTGCCCGCGTTCAGGTCCGGTGCGGCGGGATCCGGGGTGAAGCCGAGGTGCCGTAGCGCCTCGCCGAGGTGGCCGGTGCCGAGCCGGCCGAGGTAGTTGAAGCTGATCTGCGGCACGGGCAGCGGCGCAAGGACTGCGCCCGCCTCCGCGTCGAGATGACGCAGTACGCCGAATCCGACTCCGCGCGAGGGCACGTCGAGAAGCTGCTCCTTGACCGCCTTGATCACCGTGCCCGCCGCGGGGCCACCCGCCAGCACGTCGTCCAGATCTGCGCTCGGCAGTTCGAGGCGAACGGGGAAGGCGCTGGTGAACCAGCCGACGGTGCGGGACAGGTCCGCCCCCGCGACGGCCTCCTCCTCGCGGCCGTGGCCCTCCAGGGTGAGCAGCACCGACGACCCGTCGATCCCGCGGTCGCGGCGCCAGGCCGTCAGCGCGACGGCGAGAGCGGACAGCAGTCCGTCGTTCACGCCGCACCCGAATGCGCCTGGCAAGGTGGTGAGCAGGCTCTGCGTGGTCGCGGTTGCGAGCTCGACGTGCACCCGCTCCGCGTCCCCGACGCGGTCGAGGGCGGGGTCCAGCGCGCGGCGGCCGAGCTGCGGGTCAGGGCCTTCGAGGATCTCGCTCCACCGGGGCAGCTCCGCGGCGTGGTCGCCCTTGCGCGCCGAGTCCAGCACGCCGTGCGCCCACCGGCGCAGCGAGGTGACGACCGGCGCAAGCTCCGGTTCGAGGCCCGCGCCGAGCTGGGTCCAGGCGGTGGCGAGGTCCGGAAGCAGGATCCGCCAGGACACCCCGTCGACGGAGAGGTGGTGGATCACCACGAGCAGTCGGCCGGCGGACTCCTGCGGGTCGAGCCACACGAGCTGGACCATGACCCCGGCCGTGGGATCCAAACGCGCTGCGGCTGCGCCGCATTCGGCGAGGACCAACTCGTCGAAGGCGGGGCTGCCGGGCACACTCGGCGTCACCACGCGAGTGATCAGCGCGGGCGCGTCGACTGTTCCCGGCGCGCCGGTCTCGAAGACCCAGTCACCACCGACGTCGCGGCGCAGGCGTGAGCGGAGCGCGTCGTGCCGGTCGAGGACGGCCTGCAGCGCCCGCCGGAGCCGGTCGCCGTCGACCTGTTCGGGCAGGGTCAACAGCACCGACTGGTAGAAAGCGTCGAAGTCGCCGCGATCGAGGAGCGAAGTCACGATCGGGGTCAGCGCCACCGACCCGACTCCCCCGCCCTCGAGCTCGGTGAGTGCCACGGCGGGCGCCGCGGTCACAGGCACCGCGATCTTGGCGATCTCGGCAACGGTCTTGCGTTCGAACACTTCCCGCGCGGTGAAGCTCAGTCCCAGTGCACGGGTGCGGGCCACGATCTGCATCGCGATGATGCTGTCCGCACCGACCGCGAAGAGCGACTCGTCCACGCTCAGCCGGTCCAGACCGAGCGCCTCCTCTACGACACCCGCGATCAGCCGCTCGGCGTCGGTGCTCGGCGCCCGGTACTGCTGGTCGCGCGAGCCGAAGACCGGCTCGGGTAGCGCCCGCCGGTCCAGCTTGCCCGCCGAGGTGAGCGGCACCTGCTCGAGCGGCATCACCGCGGCCGGCACCATGTGCGCGGGCAGGAACTCCGCCAGTCGCGCGGTGACGGCGCCCGGGTCGATGTCGACGCCCGGTTCCGGCCGCACATAAGAAACCAGGGCCGTACTGCCGCTGGCGGTCTCGTAGGCGATGGTGACGGCGAAGTCGATGCCGTCCTGGGCGAGCAGCGCCGCGTCGATCTCGCCGAGTTCGATCCGGAAGCCGCGGATCTTGACCTGGAAATCGGATCTGCCGACGAAGTCGAGTTGGTGATCGGCGGTCCAGCGGACCTCGTCACCGCTGCGGTACATCCGGGAGCCGGGCGCACCGAAGGGGTTGGCCACGAACCGGTCCGCGGTCAACTCGGGGCGTCGATGGTAGCCGCGGGCCAACCCGGCGCCCGCCAGATACAGCTCACCCACGACGCCGACCGGAACCGGCCGCAGCTTGCGGTCCAGCACCATCACCTCGGCGCCCTGGATCGGGCGGCCGATCGTGATCGGCGTGCTGCCGTCGAGCGGATCGCCGGTGGTGATGACGATGGTGGTCTCCGTCGGACCGTAGCTGTTGGTGAAACGGCAGACCTCCGCGAACCGCTCGACCAGGTCGGGGGTGCAGATGTCGCCGCCCACCACCACGGCCTCGAGGTGTTCGAGACCCTTCGTCTCGACGGTGCTGAGCAGGGTCGGCGCCGACAAGATGTGGGTGACCCGCTGCTCCCGCAACAGTTCGGCGAGTTCGTCGCCACCGAACATCTGCTCAGGCGCGACGACCATGGTCGCCCCCGCGCTGAACGCCTGGATCATCTCGAAGACGGAGGCGTCGAAGCTGGCGGAGGAGAACCGCAGCACCCGCGAGGCAGCGGAGACCCGCAGCTCGTCGCGGGAGCCGGCGGCGAAGTCGACCAGCGCCGAGTGGGTGACGAGCACGCCCTTCGGCACACCGGTGGAGCCGGAGGTGTAGATCATGTACGCGGTGTTCTCCACCACGAGCGGCGCCACTCGGTCGGCGTCGGAGATCCGTGACGCCGAACGCGACTCGCACCGGCGCCGGACGGCGCTGTCGTCGAGGACGATCCAGTCGACGAAATCCGGCAGCAGCGAGACCCGGTCCGCACCAGTGAGTCCGAGCAGCACACCCGAGTCGTCGAGCATGTGGCCGATCCGGTCGGCGGGCAGCTTCGGGTCGATCGGGACGAACGCGGCCCCCGCCTTCGCTACCGCCCAGCACGCGACCAGCGCGTCGGCGGAACGCGAGAACGCAAGCGCGACAAAGGTCTCGGGCCCCGCTCCGGCATCGATGAGCAACCGCGCGAGCTGGTTCGATTTGGCCTCGAGCTCCCGGTAGCTGACCTCGGTCTCCGTCGTCCAGATCGCGATGCCGTCCGGGTTCGCGGCGAACCCTGCCGTCAGCAGGTCCGGCAGCGTGCGGGCGGGCAGGGCCGCCGGACCGCGGAACGGCACCAGGTCGGCGTACTCGTCCGGGTGCAGCACCTCGAGGGCCGTGACGGCTGCGTCGGGCTCGGCCGCGGCGAAGGCCGCGAAGAACTCGAGGAAACGTGCGTGGTGCCCGCGCAGTTCCTCCTCCGAATACAGATTGGGATTGGCCTCGAAGTCGATGTGCGCGTGGCTGCCCGCCACGCTCGGGTAGATGTTGACCGAGATGTCCTCGACGGGCCCGGTGGTGAGCACGTTGAGGCGGCCGATCAGCTCACCGAGCCGGATCTCGCTGTGGAACATCATGATGTTGATCGCGGGTCCGAAGAAGCCGCGCCTGGCCCCGCCCGACCCGGCGTCGCGCCGGATGTCCTCGTGCCGGTACCGCTGGTGTCGCAGCGCGCCGGTCAGCTCGAGCGCGACGGCGCCGATCAGATCGGTCGGGGTGGTGTCGTCGGCCACCGCCAGCCGCAGCGGCACGACATTGGACACCATGCCGCCGGAGCGACGGAGCTTGGCGGTGGTGCGGGCGGACACCGGCAGGCTCAGCGCGATGTCGTCCTCACCGGTCAGTCGGGACAGGTACGCGGCGACGGCTGCGACCGCGACCGTCGCCAGCGAGGCACCGGGCTGACGGTCCGCGACGCGCGCGACGGCGGCCTCGGCCGCGGCCGGCAGGGGGCCGCTGATCACCAGGGACGAGGGCCCGACCGGGCCCGTGCGGCCGGACAGGCTGATCGCGGGCGGCAGGTCGCGCGCCCGCTCCGCCCAGTGCTCGCGGTCCTTCTCGAACCGGCTGGACGAACGGTAGGTCGCCTCCTCGGCACTGATGTCGGGCAGCGCGGTGGCCCTGAGCTCGTCGGGCTCGCGGCCCTCGACGATCGCGGTGTACCGCTCGGCGGTGCGGCCCATGAAGGTCATCGCACCGAAGCCGTCGAGCGCGATGTGGTGAATGCGGGAGTACCAGTAGTAATGGTCGTCGCCGACGCGCAGGGTCGCCGACTCGATCAGCCGGTCCGAGAGCAGGTCCATCGGCGCGCTGTACTCGGCACGCATCCAGGCCTGGGCCGCGGCGTGCGGATCCTCGTCGCCGCGGAAATCGACCTGCGCCATCCGGTCCCGCAGGGAGTGGTCGATCTGCTGGAAGGGCTCGGCGTCCACCTCGGTGATGCGGAGCATGCCGGTGCCCATCTCACGGGCGGCGGTGGCGCCGGCATCGGCAAGGGCCTCGATGTCGAGGTCGCCGACGATCTCGACGTACTGCGCGATCGCGATCGGCACGTCCCCGAGCAGGTGCTGCGCAAACCAAATACCACGCTGAGCTGCCGAAAGTGGAAACAACTCACCCCTGGAGGTTGAGCGCTCCTCGGTGGAGCCTGCAGCACCCTGACCCCCGACGGGCCCGCGTTCCAACGACAAAATCCGACCCCTCAATAGAGCAACTACATGTGCACGTTAGGCGATGCATGTGTCGCGGCGCGGCCGATCGGATGAACGCCCGACCAACTGAGGTGCCGAGCGTGATCGCCCGGAACCGCCGGGCAGTCCCGAACTCGCACTCTCGCCATATATCACCAGGTCACCACATGTGTAATGCGCATCACCTACCGTTAAACAAGTGGTCAAACCGACCTCGACGTGTCGGCACTGACAGCGTAGAGCCCACCGGATGATGACGCGGTCACTCGGGGAAGGACCCGCGCGCTGGAACGAGAACATCCGGGTCGCCGAGTAACCACCCGTACCAGTGGCCACCGGGGCCCCGAAACCCTGTGCGTCCCCCACCCGACGGGTCCACACTGGCTTTGTGGGCGCTCCGCTGGCTCTGCGCCGGGAGTGCCAACCGCGGGAGGACTCGACGACCGAGGGAGTGCGGGCATGACCGACGGCGTTCCGCAGATACCACCGAGCGCGGTCGACGTCGACCTGTCCGCCGTCGCGGACGGCTGGGACCGGTCGATGTCCGACCTCGAGACCGGCATGTGGCGGATGGAGGAGTCCCAGCCACGGTTGCGCACCCCCATCGTCGCGGTCGACCTCCTCGATCGCCCGCCGGACTGGGATCGCCTGGTGCGGGCGCACGAGTGGGCCTCGCACATCGTCCCCCGGATCCGGATGCGCGCGGTGGAGCCCGCGTTCGGTCTCGGCAACCCGGTGTGGTCGGTGGACCCCGAGTTCGATCTCGGCTATCACCTGCGGCGCATCCGGCTGCCTGCGCCTGCCGACTTCAACCACGCGCTGCGGATCTGCAGGCACATGGGCACCGAGCCGTTCGACAAGGCTCGGCCGCCGTGGGTGGCGATGCTCATCGAGGGCCTCGACGACGGCCGCGCGGTGTATGTCGTCAAGACGCACCACAGCATGACCGACGGCATGGGCGGCATCCGGATGATGACGCTGCTGCACAGCCGCCGGTCCGCGCCCAGCCCCAACAAGCCGGACCGGCTGCCCGCGCCGCCCGAGCACCTCTCCCACTTCGAGGCGCTCGGCCAGGACGTAATGACGGAGGTGCGCAAGGCGCCCGGCCGGATCACCGGGCTCATCACGGGCGCGACCAGGGCCGCGGTGGGCGCCCTCGCCGACCCGATCGGCGCCGCGAGCGACGCACTCGGCTATGCCAATTCGCTGCGCCGCATCGTCACCCCTCCCCCGGCGGCGGGTTTGCCACTGCTGCGCGGGCGTGGGCTCGGTCGCTGGTTCGGCGTACTCGAGGTGGGCCTGCCCGAGTTCAAGGCCGCCGCCCGCGCCGCGCACGGCTCGATCAACGACGCGTACGTCGCCGCGCTGCTCGGCGGTTTCCGCCGTTACGCGCAGGCCCACGGCCAGCAGATCGGCCCGATCCCGATGGGCATGCCGGTGAACATGCGGGCGGCCTCGGACCCCTCGGGCGGCAATCGGTTCGCGGCCGTCCGGTTCGCCGGGCCCGCCGCCGAGGCGGACCCGGTCGAGCGGATCAAGAAGGTGCGCGCCATCGTCCTCGGACTGCGCGAGGAACCGGCGATCGACGCGATCGACCTCGCCGCTCCAGTGCTCAAGCGGTTGCCGAACTGGCTGCTCGCCGAGTGGTACCTGTCCCAGTCCACCGGCCTCGACCTGCAGGCCAGCAACGTCGCGGGCGTCCCGGTCCCGGTGTATCTCGCGGGGGCCCGGATCGAGCGGATGTTCCCGTTCGGTCCCGCACCCGGCTGCGCGGTGATGGCAACCCTGGTCTCGCACGTGGGCACCTGCTGCATCGGTGTCAACCTCGACACCGCAGCGGTCACCGCTCCCAAACTGTTCATGCGCTGCCTGCAGGAGAGCCTGGACGAGGTTGTCGCACTGGCCGGCCCGAACGAAGGGACGCAACGATGACGAGCACGCAGCACCCTCGGGTCTATCTCACCGAGACCGTGACGGCGGCCGAGGACGACGTGCTGCGGTCATGGCTCAGCCGCCGACCCACCGACACCGGGCAGCCCGCGACCGCGGTGCCGATCGGCAGCCAGTCGCTGGCCGAGCTCACCCGCAGGCAGGACGACCCGATGCTCACCCCCGTGCGCGTGGTGTGGCTGCCACCGCCCGACAACGGGCATCGACCCGGACTGCGGGATGCGCTGTCCCCGAGGGATCCGCTGCACCCGGGCCACGGCGCACAGCGGCGGGTGCTGCGCAGCGACCCGGCGCGCTGCCAGGTGATCGAGGGCGAGCCCGCCCCCCTCAGCGACCTCAAGCGCAGGCTCGACGAGAGCGGCGGCGGCTCGCTGCCGGAATACATCCGCAGGCAGGCCGCCCTCGCGCTGGAACGGTCCGAGCGCGCCCTGCTCGGCAATCAGTACAAGGTGTCGAGGTTCGTGACCGAGGAGATCACCGACACCGCCCGCTTCCACGCCGGCATCAGCGACCTGTCCCTGCGGCTGAACGTCCCGCCGGCCGAGGTCGACAAGCGGGCCAGGGAGGCGCTCGGCGAGATGGTGGCCGCGCAGAGCAGGCGGGCGATCGCCCTGTGGGATCGGCTGGGCCGCTACTTCTCCCGCGCCTACCGGCTCGATGTCGACACCTCACGGTTCGAGGAACTGCGTGAGCTGAACCGGGAGCACTCGCTGGTGTTCCTGCCGAGTCACCGCTCGTACCTGGATCCGCTGGTGCTGCGGCCGGCGCTGCTCGCGAACGACCTGCCGCTCAATCACGTGATGGGCGGGCTGAACGTCAGCTTCTGGCCGATCGGGCCGATCAGCAGGCGCAGCGGCACCGTCTTCATCCGCCGCAAGTTCGACGGCGACGAGGTCTACAAGTGGACGCTGCGCGAGTACATGCGCTATCTGCTGATCAAGCGGTTCAACCTCGAGTGGTACATCGAGGGCGGACGCAGCCGCACCGGAAAGCTGCGGCCACCGCGCTTCGGGCTGCTCACCTATCTGACCAAGGCCTATCAATCCAGCGGCATCAAGGACGTCTACCTGGTACCGGTCTCGCTCACCTACGACCAGCTCTACGAGGTCAGCGCGATGGCCGCCGAGGCGCACGGCGAGGCGAAGACGAAGGAGAGCCTGCGCTGGATGGTCGGCTACGTGCGCGCCCAGGGCAAGCGGCACGGCGTGGCGCACGTGACCATCGGACGGCCGCTCTCGCTCGCCGAGTCGCTCGGCGGCGAGAAGGACCTGCGGCTGGCCATTCAGAAGACCGCGTTCGAGGTGTGCCATCGGATCAACGAGGTCACCCCGATCACGGTGTCGTCACTGGTCATGCTCGCCTTCCTCGGCATCGAGGACCGCGCGCTCACCGTCCCCGAGCTGGCCTTCATCCTCACGCCACTGGTCGACTACATCTCCGCCCGCTCGCTACCGACCGCAGGCGGTGTGGACCTGCAGAACCCGCAGGTGTACCGCAAGGCCCTGGACACGCACGTCGAATCCGGTGTGCTGCAGTGCTTCGACAAGGGCGGCACGCGCGTCTACTACCTCGGCAAGGACCAGCACCTGGTGGCGGCGTTCTACCGCAACAACACCATCCACTTCTTCGTGGTCCGGGCGATCACGGAGCTGGTGCTGCTGGGCGCCATCGAAGCGCAGTACGGCAACCTGGAGGTCGACGGCTGGATCGAGGCGAAGCGGATCCGCGATCTGCTCAAGTTCGAGTTCTTCTTCAGTGACCGGGACACCTTCGAGCACGACATGCGCCGGGAGATGGGCCTGATCGACCCGACGTGGGAGAGCAACCTCGATGATCCGAAGCTGGCCGAGAAGATGCTCGACCGGGTACGCCCCTACCTGGCGCACCGGGTCCTGCAACCATTCCTGGAGGCCTACGAGGTGGTGGCGGATCAGCTGGTCCACACCCCGTTGTCCGGAAAGTTCAACGAGAAGGACTTCATCACAACGTGTCTCGCGTTGGCCGAGCAGCGCCGGCTGCGCCAGCAGATCGCCAGCAGCGAGTCCATCTCGAGCGAGCTGTTCGGCACCGCACTGAAACTGGCACGCAACCGCAATCTGGTCGAGGCCGCCGACTGGGACGCCGACGGCGACCTGGCGCGGCGGCGGACGGCATTCGCCGCCGAGATCCGCACCCTGGTCGCCCGGATACGGCACATCCGCGGCCTCACCCAGGGGCGCCTCGACCAGTTCCGGGAGCCCAGCACTTCGCCCGAGGAGCGTGATCTGTGAGCGATGTGGACGCGTTGCACAAGGCCATCGCCGCCGCCGAGCCCGGCCCGCGGACCCTCGCCGCGTTCGACCTGGACGGCACCCTGATCAGCGGCTACTCCGCGAGCGTGGTGTATCGGGATCGGCTGCGCCGCTTCGACATCAGCCTCGCCGAGCTGCTGCGCACCACCGGCGCGGCGATCGACACCCAGTTCCGCGGCGCCGACGTCGGCGGGCTGATGCGGATCGGGGTCCAGGCCCTGGCCGGGCGGATGGACGACGAGCTGCGCGAGTGGGGGCAGCGGCTGTTCCGGCAGGAGATCGCCGGGATGATCTACCCGGAGGTCCGCGGGTTGCTCGCCGCGCACCGGCGCGCCGGCCACACGATCGTGATGGCAACCTCCGCCACCCCGTACCAAGCCCAGTGGGTGGCGGCGGACCTCGACATCGCGGACGTGCTGTCGACGGAACCGGAGGTGGTGGACGGGATGCTCACCGGCGAGCTGAGCACGCCGCCGCTGTGGGGGCAGGCGAAGGCCGACGCGCTGCGCTCGTATGCCGAGCGGAAGGAGGCCGATCTGTCCCGCAGCTTCGCGTACTCCAATGGCGGCGAGGACATTCCGATGCTGGAGTCGGTGGGCCATCCGGTGGCCCTGAACCCGGACCGCAAGCTGACCGGCGTCGCCCAGCGGAAGGGCTGGCCGGTGGTGAACCTGCGCAAGCCGCAGCTCGGCGCCGATCCGGTGTCGGTGCTGCGGACCTCCACCGCGGTGGGCGCGCTGATGGCGACGGCCGTGGCGGGCGGCGCGGCCGGGCTGGTGCTGCGCAACCGGCAGAGCGCGGCGAACCTCGTCGGCACCTTCGGCCCGGACCTGGCCCTGGCGATCTGCGGGGTCTCGGTGAAGATCAGCGGCAAGGACAACGCGTGGAGCGATCGGCCCGCGGTGTTCATGTTCAATCACACCAGTTCCCTGGACATGCTGATCGTCGGCGGCGTGATCCGCCGCGACGTGACCGGGGTGGCGAAGATGGAGGCGTCCCGCGATCCGCGTTTCGTGCCGATCGGCGCGCTGCTGGACGTGGCGTACATCGACCGGTCGGACAGCGAGAAGGCGAAGGCCGCGCTGGCGCCGGCGGTGGACAAGCTGAAGTCGGGCATCTCGATCGCGATCTCGCCGGAGGGGACCCGGACGGTGACGCCGCGCCTCGGCCGGTTCAAGAAGGGCGGCTTCCACCTGGCGATCCAGGCGGGGGTGCCGATCGTGCCGATCGTCATCCACAACGCCGGAGAACTGATGTGGCGCAACTCACTTGTCGCACATCCGGGCACGGTGTACGTGGACGTGCTGGAGCCGGTGAGCACCGAGAACTGGACCGTGGAGACGCTCGACAAGCACGTCGACGAGGTGCGGACGCTGTTCGAGGAATGCCTGCACGACGGGCACCAGTAGGGCCGGATCGCCACCCGGTCCCCATCGGGCAGGCGCACCCATGTGATGTAGAACTCGCCGATTTCGGGTTGCCCCAGGAGGGCTCCCATTTCTTAAGGTTCGCTAATAATTCGTCCGTACCTTCGTGCCCGATGTGGGTCGGGGCGGTGCCACTCTCCGCTGGGGCGGCCGCCGCACATCGCACGGACAGGACGGAACCCAGTAGTTTTGATGAGCATTGCCAGACCACAATGGACCAACCGACTTCTCCAACGCCTGCTCACCGTCACAGCGGCGCTGCTAGCGTGCGCGATGCTCGCGGGGATCTCGGGTCAGGCAACCGCGGGCGCCGCGCCCGTCGCGCACCGCGCGCCGTCGGGTGGGTACGAGGAAGTGTGGGTCCCCTCGGAGATGGGCCCGATCAAGGTGCAGATCCAGTGGGCCT
Source organism: Rhodococcus sp. PvR099 (assembly GCF_017833315.1). Lineage (NCBI taxonomy): Bacteria > Bacillati > Actinomycetota > Actinomycetes > Mycobacteriales > Nocardiaceae > Rhodococcus > Rhodococcus sp. PvR099. The sequence continues at coordinate 2,101,369 of NZ_JAFIBV010000001.1, forward strand.
CCCGCGGCGGCAATGCCGCGCTGTACCTGCTGGACGGGCTGAGGGCGCGTGACGACCGCAACGCGTGGACGTTCGAGACCAACGCGCTCGACCAGTTCCGCAACGACAACGTCACCCTGGTGATGCCGGTCGGCGGCGAGTCCAGCTTCTACACCGACTGGATGGCACCGTCGAACCTCAACGGACAGCAGACCACCTACAAGTGGGAGACCTTCCTGACCCGCGACCTGCCGAACTACCTCGAGACCCGCGGGGTCTCCCGCAACAACAACGGCGTGCTCGGTCTGTCGATGGGTGGCTCCGCGGCGATGACGCTCGCGGCGCACCATCGCGACCAGTTCACCTTCGCCGGCTCCCTGTCGGGCTACCTCAACCTGTCCGCACCGGGCATGCGCGAGGCCATCCGCGTCGCGATGCTCGATGCCGGTCGCTACAACGTCGACTCCATGTGGGGCCCGCCCTGGTCGCCCGCGTGGTTGCGCAACGACCCGTTCGTCCAGGCCGAGCAGCTGCGCGGCCTGTCCATGTATGTCTATGCGGCCAGCGGTCTTCCGGGCCCCTACGATCAGCCGAACGCCCCGATCGAGTACTTCAACACCGCGGCGGGCATGGGACTCGAGGCACTGGCGCTGGCCAACACCCGCGCCTTCGAGTTCCGCTTGAACTCGATGGGCATCCCGGCCACATACAGCTTCCCGGCCAACGGCACCCACTCGTGGCAATACTGGTCCGCCGAACTGTGGAAGGCGCGCCCCCAGATCCTGAACACCTTGAACGCGTGGTGAGACTGTCCACTCGTTTCGCGAAGCGCCCGGCGGCCTGGAAGTTCCAGGCCGCCGGGCGCTTTCGTTGCTCGGCCCGGCCGCGATCACTGCCCGCCCGATCCGAGATCTAACGGAGCTCTAATCTCCGTCGCGCACAGTGCGGACATGACATTCGAACCGCGATCGACGCTTCGAGTCGCCATCGGCGCGGGCGGCACCGGTGGACACATCTATCCCGGTCTTGCCGTCGCCGAGGCTCTGCGCGAAGACACCGACGTTCAGATCGACTTCTTCGGCGCCAAGGGCAGACTCGAAGAAACACTCGTGCCCGCGGCGGGCTACCGACTTCATACCGCCGAGGTCGACGGACTGACCGGCATGCGCGGCAGCGCGAGGGCGGCAACACGACTCGTACGAGCCAGCGCCCAGTGCGCGAGACAGATCCGTGAGCTCGGCATCGACGTCGTCTTCGGCACCGGCGGATATCCCAGCCTGCCGATCGTGCTGGCCGCCCGCCTCGCGGGCATACCGACGCTGATTCACGAATCCAACGCCGTGCCCGGACGGGCAAACCGCCTGAGCGCGCTCTTGTCGTCCCGGGTGGCGGTGGCATTCCCGGAGGCGGCGCGCGCCTTCACCCGCAATGAGGTTCGGGTGGTCGGCACACCGCTGATGCGCGAGATCGCGAGGCTCGACAAGTGGGCGATTCGCGATCAGGCACGCACCGTCTTCGGCGCGGCGCCGGCCCAGAAACTCGTCGTCGTGTGCGGCGGCAGCCTCGGATCTCGCCGGCTGACCGATACGGCGCTGTCGCTGGCGCGCGAGTGGCGCACCCGCGACGACGTCCGCCTGGTCGTGAAGGCGGGGCCCGAGCATTTCGCGACGGCGTCGGCCGCGGTCGAAGGCCTCGGCAACGTGCTGGTGCTGCCGTATCTGGACAGGATGGACCTGGTGTACGCCGGTGCCGACGTCTTCGTCGGACGGGCGGGCGCGATCACGGTCGCCGAGATATCCCACGTGGGCGTGCCCAGCGTCCTCGTGCCCTACCCGCACGCGATCAGTGACCATCAGCGACACAACGCGCAGGCCCTCGTGGCTCGCGGCGCCGCCAGGATGCTGGCGGACGGTGACCTGAGCCCGGCAACCCTGGCGCGATCAATCGACGACCTGGTCGGCGACGCCACTGGGCGCGCCACGGTCGAACACGCCACCCATCCGGGAATGAATGACTCCGCGCGAACGGTGGCGAACTGGATCCGGCAGCTCGGCGGTCACAAGTCCGCGGCACGCGACGTCGTCAACGCATGAACACATCAAACGCTGAGCACATCAAACGAAGGGGTGTACCCGTGAATGAATTCTGGTCCGGCAGAAGAGTCTTGGTCACCGGCGGAGAGGGCTTCATCGGCAGCAGCCTGGTCGAACAGTTGCTCACCCAGGGCGCTGAGGTACGGGTGCTGGCGCACTACAAGCCCTACGCGTCGGCCGGCTTCCTGTCGGAACACCTGGACGATATCGAGATGATCGCGGGAGATGTCCGCGACAGCGGACAGGTCCTCGATGCCGCCGAGGGTGTCGACACCATCTTCCACCTCGCGGCACTGATCGGAATCCCGTACAGCTACCAGGCTCCCCTGACCTATCTCGAGACGAATGTGCTGGGCACCCAGAACATCGTCGACGCCGCGCGCCGACGCGAGGTGCGACGGGTTGTCCAGACATCGACAAGCGAGGTGTACGGAACCGCGAGAGAAGTGCCCATTTCCGAGGCGCACCCGCTGCAACCGCAGTCGCCCTACTCGGCATCAAAGATCGCCGCGGACATGGTCGCGCTGTCGCATTTCCACTCGTTCGACACGCCGGTCTCTGTCTGCCGTCCGTTCAATACCTTCGGCCCACGACAATCGACGCGCGCCGTGATTCCCGCGATCCTGCACCAGTTGCACTCCGGCGCAGAGGAGATCGCCGTCGGCGCACTGACCCCGACCCGGGACTTCACCTATGTCGAGGACACCGCTCGCGGCTTCATGGCTATCGCCGAGTCCGAGCGGACATTGGGCCAGACGCTGAATCTCGGTACCGGCAAGGAGATTTCGATCCGCGACCTGATCGGTCTGCTCATCGAGATCTCGGGTTCCTCCGCATCGATCACCACGGAGGACTCACGCCAGCGCCCCGCGGGGAGCGAGGTCCATCGGCTGTTGTCGGACAACAGGCGGGTGCGGGAGCTGACGGACTGGGTCCCGCAGGTCTCCCTGCGCGACGGGCTCACCCGCACCTCCGAATGGGTCAGGTCTCATCCGATCGCCGACGCTCGCCGCTACCGCGTGTGAGGTGAGGTGAGCCGATCACGCACCCGAGGTAGCCGGGTTTGACGGCCGCGTTCCACGAGCTCCGGTGATATCCGTGTCGGCCTGTAAGGGCCGGTTCAAACTAGTCAGGCTGGGACGGAACAAGCGCCGATCCTGGCACAAGGGCGGCCTCGATCAGGTGTCGCTACGGTACGTACGCAGACCGTCTCAAGTGGGTTCGCCGGGCATGTCGGACGATCCATCCGCGATCGAAAACTGCCGCAGTCGTAACTTGTTCGGATCCCATTGCGGGGCTTCGGTCTCGGTGAGGGCGAGGGTCTGCATCCAGGCGGTCAACTCGACGGCGAGGCCGCCATCACTCCCCCGAACGCGGGGCGGGCACCGCGCCGACGCCTCCCGTTTCGGGGTGGTGTCGGGCGGTGCCCGGTGGTTTCGCCTTTAGGCGGCGAAGGTGAGTTGGTTGCGCCGGTTGTGTGCCGGCATGGGTTGTCGCCTGGGGTCGATCCAGGTGGGTGGGGTGAACCACGGATGGCTGTCGTCTTTGCTGATGTGGACGGTCCAGTCGCCGCGGTGGATGGTGGTGTGGTGGAAGCGGCAGAGCAGTACCAGGTTTGACAGGTTGGTGGGTCCGCCGTTGGACCAGTGGATTATGTGGTGGCCTTCGGTCCAGGCGGCGGGTCGTCCGCAGCCGGGGAAGGCGCAGCCGCAGTCACGGGCGTTCAGGGCGCGGCGGAGTCTGCGGGGGATCAGGCGGGTGGTGCGTCCGACGTCGATCGGGTTGCCGTCGGAGTCCATGGTGATGGGGGTGATGTCGGCGTCGCAGGAGATCTGGGCGGCGAGGTCGAGGGAGATCGGCCCCAACCAGGGCATCCAGGCGGGTCCGCGCCGGCGCCCCCGAAGGTGGCGGTGGCGGTCGCGTTCGTGATGGTGGTCGTCGGTGGTGGCGGCCAGGTCGTCGGCGTCGACGAAGACGTTGATGTGGGGTCGTTCGCCACCTTCGACGGGTGCCTGCCCGGAGTCCAGAAAGTTCCGGACGATGTGGGTGAGGGCGTCGGCTCGGCGTTGAGCGGGCGAGCGTTGGTCCTTGCCGGTTTGTCCGTCGCGGTTTTCGGCCCCGGGACGGGGCTTGGACAGGGCGGAGAGGGCGGTGAGGAGGGCTTCGCCGGAGGCGGCGTCGAGGTGTCCCTTGAGGTGGACGCGGCCGCCGAGCCCGGGCGAGGCGTAGAACTCGTTGAGTTCGGCGTTCTCCGAATCGGCTCTCTTCTTGTCCCCGTTGAGGATCTGATCGAGCGCCTTCGCGCGGCGGGCGAGGGTGGTGGAGTCTTCGGTGCGGGCGGCGTAGAGGAGGTACCGGGCGCAGGCCTCGGACCGTGTGACGTCGGGCCCGAAGATCACCGACTCGATGTCCGGCTCGTCAGCGGCCTCGGCGCCATCTCCGTCGGCGCGGTGCGCATCGCCTTCGCCATCGTCACCGTTCGGGCCGGCATCCCCGTCAGCTTCGGTTTGGGTGTCATCGGGTTCGCCGGAGCTCTCCCCAGCCTTCGCGGCAGCGTTCAGGCCTGCCGGGTCGTCTCCGTCCGGGACCTTCGCGAGGAGTTCGACGATCACGCGGACCTGGTCGTAGTCGGTCCTGCCTGCATCAAAGGAGGCGGCAACCTCCGGATGCTCCGCCAGCCCCCGCCCGAGCCGGACGATCTTGTTCGCCTGGCCCGGCGTCATGGTGGTCGCGCCCGCGAGCCAGTTGCCGGGCGATGAGGCCCCCGCCTGTTCGGCCACACAGCGCTGGTCGACCTGGTGCATGAGGCGCACCCGCAGCGCCTCGAGTTGCCGCATTCGCAGCGAGAGCGCGGGAATCAGCCGCAGAAGTTCGGCATCAGCGAGCTGCCATGCGGCCACATCCAGTGGCGCGATGAGCATCTCGTCCAGATCCATATTCGAAGCCTACTAGAACATACGTTCGAAAGATAGGAATCGGAGCAATCCATCGAAGATCGATCAAGGCACTACGATTTGTGATGTCCGATGCCGAAACGGAGGGGATGACATGACCCGTACCCGGATTGTCGCCGTACTGCTCGCCACCTCGGCCCTGACGTTGGCCGCGTGCGATTCCTCCGGCACCGAGGGCAACCCGACGGCCGCGCCCGTGCCGACCACCACCACGACCACGACCGCCAGCGAGGCGCCGCCGGTGGACACCACGGCCGCCGGTCCCCCGCCGCCCACCACAGCCCCGGACGATCCGAACACCTGCGCGGCCACCGAGCTGATGCTCACGGCCGGGCAGGTCGAGGGCGCGGCAGGGTCGACCATGATCCCGCTGGTGTTCACCAACATCGGCGGCCGCACCTGCCTGCTGGACGGCTTCCCCGGCGTCTCCTACGTGGCCGAGGAGCACGGCCCCGAGGTCGGCGCGCCGGCCACCCGGGCCGGCGCCGGCCAGGGCCCGGTGGAGCTGACCTCGAACGGCAAGGCGACCGCCCAGGTGCGAGCCATCCAGGTCGCGAACTACCCGCCCGAGCTGTGTGATCCGACCCCTGTCGCCGGGCTGCGGGTGTTCCCGCCGAACGCGTACGCGTCACTGTTCCTGCCGATGCCGGGGACCGGGTGCGCGAAGACCGCACCTGAGGTCACTCAGCTCGAGGTCACGGCGGTGGTCGCGGGCGGGTAGGCGCCCGCACGTTCGGAGTACGGCCGTTGCCCGCTGAGTCGGAAACATCCGACGACATCGGCGGGTTTCGGAGCATGATGGGTGGCATGTCGACCGCCGACCTCACCGAGCTCGTCGCCGCACTGCCCGACGGTTCGGTGCTCACCGATCCGGACCTGACCGAGGGGTATCGACAGGACTGGGCGGCGGACCCGAACGCGGGGCGCCCGCTGGCGGTGGTCCGCGCGACGTGCACCGAGGACGTGCAGGCGGTGATGCGGTGGGCGTCGGCGCACGGGGTGCCCGTGGTGCCGCGCGGCGCCGGGTCCGGGTTGTCCGGAGGTTCCACCGCGGTCAACGGCGGCCTCGTGCTCACCACCGAGCGGATGCGGGAGATCAGCGTCGACCCGGTCACCCGGATCGCGGTCGCACAGCCGGGCCTGTTCAACGCGGAGGTGAAGAAGGCCGCAGCCGAGCACGGGCTCTGGTATCCCCCGGACCCGTCCTCGTTCGAGATCTGTTCCATCGGCGGGAACGCCGCGACCAACGCGGGCGGCCTGTGCTGCGTGAAGTACGGCGTCACCACCGATTACGTCCTGGGCATGCAGGTGGTACTCGCCGACGGCACCGCGGTGCGCCTGGGCGGCCCGCGCCTCAAGGACGTCGCTGGGCTCTCGCTCACCAAGCTGTTCGTCGGCAGCGAGGGCACCCTCGGGATCATCACCGAACTGACGCTGCGGCTGATCCCCGCGCAGCCGCCCGCCTCGACCGTGGTGGCGTCGTTCGGTTCGGTGCAGGACGCGGCCGACGCGGTCCTCGCGATCACCAGGAACCTGCGGCCCGCGATGCTCGAGTTCATGGACCACGCCAGCATCAACGCGGTCGAGGACTCCGTGCACATGGGCCTGGACCGGAAGGCGCGGGCGCTGCTGCTCGCACAGTCCGACGCACCGGGCGCGGTTGCCGCGGAGGAGATCGCGGCGATGGTCGCGGCCTGCGAAAAGCACGGCGCCACTGAGGTGTTCGCCACCGACGACCCCGCCGAGGGCGAGGCGTTCACCGTGGCCCGGCGGTCGGTGTTCCCGGCCGTGCAGGCACTCGGCAGCCTGCTGCTCGAGGACGTCGGCGTACCAATGGATGCGCTGCCGCGGCTGATCACCGGCGTCGAGCAGATCGCCGAGGACTGCGACGTGCTGATCTGCGTGGTCGCGCATGCGGGCGACGGGAACACGCATCCGCTGATCGTGTTCGACCCCACCGACCCGGACGAGTCGGATCGGGCGCAGCGGGCGTTCGGCCTGGTGATGGACCTGGCGATCGCGTTGGGCGGCACAATCACCGGCGAGCACGGGGTGGGTCGACTCAAGCGCGACTGGCTACCGAGTCAGCTGGGCGAGGACGTGATGGAGCTGAACCGGCGGATAAAGACCGCGCTGGACCCGGACGGGATCCTGAATCCGGGCGCGATGCTCAAGTAGGTAGCAGGGTCAGAGAGGGGATCCCGCGCTGTTGATGCCGGCAGTGCCGCGGTCCTCCGAGGCGGAGTACATGGCCTCGATCTTCTCGAACGTCTGCTGCATCTCGAGGACCACAGTGATGTGGTCGTCGATTGCCTGAACCATTGAGTAGTCGCCCCCAGACGCCTTTTTCCCAAACTTGGCCGCCAGGTCGATGCCGGACTGAAGTGTCCCGAAACCATCAACCTTCGCCTGCTTACTCGCATCGAACTGAATTCGACGAAGCTGGTCGACGAATTCAGCACACCGCGCTGCGCAACGGCGCGCTACTCCCTGCTCCAGGGAGAGCCGACCCGCGCCGACCGCGGCACCCATCGCTGCCCACCCAGCTCCGGCAGACCCTTCAGCCACAATCAACTCCTGTTCAGGTGAGACGACTATTCAGGTACATACGACAAGAGGGCGCTTGCAGCTCGAGTAGCTGCCGCACACGGCTCTTCGACCAACGGATCTCTGCCGAGGTTGGACATCTGGATCAAGACGACCCCATTTCCAGATTCCACGGCAACGTCGCAGCTCCGCCGGTCAGTATCGGCAACCTCCCGATACGTCATACCGCGACGATCACCCACACTCACCTGGGTGAAATCCTCGTTGTTCTTGTTGTCGCGCACCTCGTCCATGGAACGTGTTGTCGCGAAAACACCCAGGAACTGAGGGCCCTCGTTCCAGCTGCAGATCTTCCACCCCGGCTGCTTCACGCCCGCAACGTCCGGCGATTCACTAGCAGGATCCATTCCCAATGACTGCAAAGCCTCGTCCGGAATGTCATCGCACGGACTGAACGCAGGCTCGCCCGCCCCAGCCCCGACCGCCTCGGCCTCCCCCGCGACAGTCTCCGAACCACACCCGGCCAGCATCAACGCACCACAAGCCGCGCCCAACGCAACGAGACCCCGTGTTCGTACCCGCATCCGACACTCCCCACTCCCGGCCGATCGATACCGGTCCACCCTAGATAGACGCACTAACGGGCCGATCCGTTCCGCGTTTCAGCGGTCAAGGGGCGCGCCCGCGCTATCGATGCCCGAGGAGTTGCGCTCCTCCGAGGAGGCGTACATGGTCGCGATCTTCTCGAACGTTTGCTGCATCTTTTGGACCTCCACGATGTGGTCGCCAATCGCCTGCTCGAGTGAATAGTCGCCGCCGACTGCCTTCTTCTCGAATTTCGTGGCGAGCGTGACGGCCGACTGGAGATGATCGCCGAAGCCGTCCATCTTCCCAAGAGCGCGCGCACCGCGCTTGATCTCGTCCAACTGGGCTACAAACTCACCGCAGCGCTGCGCACAGCGGCGTGCTACCTCCGGTTCGAGATAGAGGTGTCCTCCATCGATCGCGGACCCCATCGCACCCCAGCCCGAATCCTGCACTTCAGACATACTTCGTCCCCTCCGCTACTTCGGAATCTGCCCCAACAGCTCCCGTGTCGTCATCGTCGCGATGGCGCATGAATCTTCACCTACCGGTGCGCCACTGGCGTACGCGATCGACACAAGAACGGCTCCGCCGGCCGACTCCAGCGCAACATCGCAGTTTCGCCGATCATGGTCCGAGACCTCCCGGTAAGAGATCGCAGTCCTGTTGCCCAGTTCTAGCGGAATGAACTCCTCGTTGTTCTTGTTCGAACGAACGTCATCCAGCGTGTACGTGGTCGCGAACACAGTGAGGTCATGTTGAGACCCGCTCCAGCTGCAGACGTTCCATCCAGGCTGTTTGACGCCAAGCACGTCCCGCGATTCCGTCGCCGGATCCACTCCGACGGTCGTCAGCGCTTCATCTGGAATGTCATCGCACGGACTGAACACAGGCTCCCCGGCACCAGCCCCGACCGCCTCGGCCTCCCCCGCAACACTCTCCGAACCACACCCGACCAGCACCAACGCTCCACACACCAGCCCGAACCCGGCCAGACCCCGCAAATGCAACCGCACCCGACACTCCCCACTCCCGGCCGATCGATACCGGTCCACCCTAGATAGACGCAGCGACCCACCCATCGGTTCCACCGTGCGGCCGGATCGAGATGTCCCCGCTCCGCTTGCCTCCCGGACATCGTCGGACCCTCGCGATAGGTTTGCTGATGTCAGGGGTTCCACGACACGCGACAGGGGGAACGATGACCGAGAGTTTCGACGACAGGATCGAGCAGGCCTGGGCCGACTTCCAGTTGGTCCTCGCCGACCATGTCGCTGCCATGGTCGACGACGACCTCCTCGCGTTGGAGCTGGGTGAGGAGTCCTCGGTGGAGGGCTTCGTTCCGTGTGTGCAGTTCCTGGCGTGGGGCGGCGACCAGGTGCGATGCGAGGTCCCGTCCAACGCGTACCTCGATCCCCGGCACCGGCTGTCCCCCGCGGACGAGGCGCGGCTGGTCGAGTTGGGCTGGCATCGCCCGACCCGCGCGCCCGAGGACGAGCCGGACGCCGGATCGCCGGCGTTCTTCGTCGACAAGGCCGCGAACTGGGCCGATCAGCTCGCCGCGATGGCGATCACCGTGTTCCGGGAGACCTGGAGCGTGCCGCACCCGAGCTTCCTGCGGACCGAGGCGGTCGGGACGCTGGAGGCGCTCGAGTTCGAGCCGGATCTGCAAGACGAGGAGGCGTTCGCGCTGGATCTCGGCGCCGCGGTGGTGCCGCGCGACGACGAGCACCTCTACGAGCTGGTCGGGCTGACCCTGACCCGCCTCTTCGACGAGCCGCCGGGCGACGACGGCCACAGCGACTTCATGCTCGCCCTCGGCCGGGTGGTCGGGTTCGTCGGGCCGCACCTCGACGGCGGCGAGGTGCAGGTGCGGGTGCCGCTGGTGCGCGAGGTCAGCGACCGGACCCGGGCCAGCGAGCTGATCGCCGACCTGAACCGCAGATGGCCGCACCTCAAGTTCACCCTGGCGACCGACCGCGTGGAGGCCTGGGCGGCGGTGCTCGCGAATCCGTATGTCCCGCAGCACCTCATCGACATGCTCGAGCAGCTGTTCTCGTTCGCGCAGACCGTGGACGACGAGTTCGCGGCGCGGTTCGGCGGGCGGCTGGAGGGCTTCCCGGAGCCCGACCCCGTGCCGATGGAGGTCGACCACGGGGAGCTCACCACCCCTCCCCCTGCGCCGGCCCCGAAGCCGCTTCGGCAGATGGAACTGTTCACCGACCCCGGCGAGCAGACCCTGTTCGACGAGCCGAGCTGACGGGCCCCACGCCCACCCGTACACCCTGAACCCGGATCGGATCATGCGCACCAAGAAGAAGTCGGACAACGTCGCGGCGCTGGTCAACCAGCTCTACAGAGAGCGCGAACGCGCGTGGGCCGCGGCGCTGGTCACCGCCCAGACGTTCCTCGACACCCTCGCCGACGACGTGCTCGAGGACCTCGACCGCGACCGGCTCAACGCCAAGACCGCCCGGATCAAGGATCGCGAGCGCACCGCGGACAAGGTCCGGCGCCGGGTCGCCGAGGGCCAGATGGCCCGGCCCACCACCACCGAGGACATCGCGGACGCCATCCACGACCTGGTCGGGATCAAGGTGCTGTGCAAGACGCCGCGGGACCTTTCCGCATTCACCGAGAAGCTGTACGAGGCCTGCACCTCGCCCGCCTGCTCGGTGCGCCTGGCCGTTCCGCCGCGGGACTACGTGGCCAATCCCAAGGACAGCGGCTACCGGGCCTATCACGCGGTCCTGATGATCAAGGTCGCCACCCACGAGGGCGACTTGGGCGTCAAGGTCGAGGTGCAGGTGAAGACGCTGCTGCAGGACGCGTGGGGCGAGCTGACCCACGAGGACATGTACAAGCCGGGTAAGGCACTCAAGCCCAACGAGTTTCACCAGGACGTGGCGCGGCAGATGGCCCAGCTGCTGGACAACGTGGACTCCATGGCCGACCTGCTCGCGGCCGAGCTCGACCGGCAGACGGCGCAGCTCGACGCCGACCCGGACGGCACGGCGCCGGAGGGTTCGGAGGAGCCGACGGTCTACGCGCGGGTCACCCGGACCGGCCCGCGTTACGCCCTCGCCGTCACCCTCGACGGCCGGCAAGGGCTGATCCCGGCGCGCTCGGTCCGCAGGCTCGTGGGCTCGAGCTCCCGGATCAACGTCAGCGACTACCTCGACGTCGGCGACATGGTCGACGTCCGGGTCGAGGAGACCGACACCGCGCTGTACTACCACCCGGTCGCGCTGAGCTGACTCAGCGGGGACGGTGCGGCACCCGCTGCGCGACCGACCCGTCCCGCTGGTGTCGTAGGCCAACCACTTCAAACCTGATCGGTCGGCGCGGTCCGGTTGCGATGTTGTGCGGGACCGACACGGGGGGCGGTCGGTGTCGGTCCCGCTCCGGCAGCGCCAGCTTGACCCGTGACAGGATGGTCGCCAGCACGATCGGCATCTCGTACTCCGCCAGTGCGGATCCGATGCACCGTCGATGTGCTCCGCCGAAGGGGGCGAACTCGAATGGGCTGTAGCGCCGCTCCTCGAAGCGTCCCGGATCGAACTGGTCGGGCCGTTCCCAGACGTCGGGGTGCGTGTGCAGGAGCGGCAGCGCGATACCGACCGTTCGACCCTTGGCTACCGGGACGCCGCACACGGTGAGCGGCCCGGTCAGTCGGCGCAGCACGATCGGCACCGGCGGGTTCAGCCGCAACGTTTCCTTGCACACAGCGTCCAGGTAGGGCAACCGGGCCAGTTCGTCGGGCGCCGCCGTCGGACCCACGTCCCGCAGCTCGGCAACCACCTGCTCCAGGATCGCGGGGTGCCGGTGCAGGTGGAACAACGCCCAGCACACCGAAGTCGCGGTGGTCTCGTGCCCGGCGACCAGCAAGGTGCGGAGTTCCTCGCGCAGCTCGGCGTCGTCGATCCGCGATCCGTCGTCATAGGTCGCGGCGAGCAACATGCTCAGAATGTCGACCCGGTCGTTCTCGGGGCTCGCGCGCCGGTGCTCGATGTCCTCGGTCAGCAACGCATCGAATCTCTCGCGCGCGCGGACGAATCGATCCCAGGGCGCGCGTCCGAACACGCCGCGGCGTAGCGGTGGAACGAACATCAGTGGGACGGTGTAGGCGGCGAGGAAACCGGCGACCACCCGGATGTACTCGGCGGGGCGATCAGTGCCGGAGAGTCCGAACACTGCCTCCAGGATCACGCGCAGGGTGATGGCCCGCAGGGCGGACCGCGAGTCGACGGTGCGTCCCGGAATCCAATTGCCGATCTCATCGAGCGTCGAGTCGCGGATGATCTCGCCGTACGCCCGCATCCGCGGCCCGTGGAACGGTGGTGTCAGCAATTTCCGTTCCCGGCGGTGCCGCTCTCCGGAAATCAAGATCAGCGACGCATCCCCGACCAGCGGCGCGATCGGATTCGGCGTGGGGGGTTCGACCAAATTGACAGGCGCACGAAAGATGTCGCGGGCACCCATGGGATGCCCGGTGAAGAGGATCGGCGGGAAGCCGGGAAACCGCACCTCGAACGGGTCACCGTCGCGGTCGCGCCGCCACCGGAAGTAGCGATCGGGATCGGTTCCGGCGGTGAGCGCGCGAACCGCACCGAGCCCGGCCGCACTCAACCGCGCAGCGCGCGGAAGCATCATCGACACGATCGGGCTCACATCGTCCGAAGTGCCCGCAGCACCGCGCGGCCGGCGGCGGGGTCGCCGACCGTGATGCGGGCGCTGCCGTCGGGGTAGGACTTGGCCACTATGCCAGCGCGCTGCAGCGCGTCCGCGGTACGCGGCCCGCTCAGGTAAAGGAAGTTGGCGTGACTGGACGGCACCCGAAGTCCATGCTGCTGCAGCCGGTTCCGCAACCGTTCGCGTTCGGCGATGATCCGGGCGACCCGGGCCTGCAATTCGTCCTCGGCCGCATAGGATGCGGTCACCGCCGCCACCGCCGCGCAGCTCATTCCGAACGGCAATTGTCGGCGTCGCACGCGCGCCACCAGGTCGTCGGCTCCGAACGCGTAGCCGATGCGCAACCCGGCCAGCCCGAACGCCTTCGAAAATGTCCGCAGCACCAACACATTGGGGTGACGGCGGATGATGTCGTGCACGTCGAGCGCATCGGTGACGACGAACTCGACGTAGGCCTCGTCGAGGATCACCACCACCCGCTGGGGAATCGAGGACAGGAACATCTCCAGGTCGGCTGCGGAGACCAGGGTGCCGGTGGGGTTGTGCGGTCGGCACAGCACCACCAGCCCGGTGCGATCGTCGACCGCCTCGCTCATCGCATGTAGTTCTTGGCGACCACAGTGGTCGAGCGGCACGGTCACCGCGCGCATGCCGATCATGTCGGCCATGATCGGGTAGCCATCGAACGTGGGTGTCGCGAACACCATGGATTCGCCGTCGCGGATCGCGGTCTGCATGATCTGCATCGCCACTCCGGTGGCGCCCGATCCGACGACGACCTGGCTCGGCTGCACGCCGATCCGCTGCGCGATGATCTGCGGCAGTCGTTGCGGTAGAAACTCCGGGTACCGATTCGCCTGGGCCATCTGTTCGTGGAGCGCTGCCAGCACCGATGGCAACGGCGGGAACGGGTTTTCGCTCAGCCCGAGCTCGAAGTGGCGCGCCGGCCGGGTCCGGCCGCCCGCCACCGACAGCGTCGGCATCTTCGCGACGTCGCCGGTCATGTCGTCGGTCCCGCTCCCCAGCGGACGGCCGCGGCACCGGCGAAGTCGCCTGCGTGGGCGAATGCGGCCATCAACACCAGTGACCCGTTGCCGATGCGCCCGTCGCGGTTGGCGGTGTCCAGTGTCACCGGAATGCCTGCGCCGAACAGGTTTCCGCATTCGTCGAAGGTGTCCGGATGCTGCTCGGGGGTCAGCTGCATGGCCTCGCGCCAGTTCCGCAGGAACAGCCGGTTGGGTTGGTTGGTGACGAGGGTGTCGACCTCGGTGGACTGCACTCCGATCCGGTCGCAGACTGCGAGCGCGACCTCCGGCACCAGTCGGTTGCCGCGGGCGAACACCTTGGTGATCTTGGACTCGGTGAACCCCACGCAGACCTGCCCGCGCCCCGGCTCCCAGTACTTGCGATCGGAGACCGGAACTGCCTCGAAGGTCATGTCGCCGCCGAACTCCGGATGGGTGCGGCATTCGATGCCCAGGATCGGCGCGTCGTTGGATTTGGTCAGCAGGCCGACCCCGCAGCCGTCGCCGGGGACCGGGGCGTGCGCCAGCCCGCGGATCGCGGTCTGGGTGAAGACCTGTCCCGCACAGTTCTGGGTCGCGGCGATCAACGCCGTTGTGGCATCGGTGCTCTGCAGGATGGTCCGGGCCAGCGCCATCATCTGCACGAACGACGCGCAGCCGCTGTTGTGCACGTCGATCACCCAGTCCGGTCGCAGCCCCAACCGGCGGGCCACCTCCGGGCCGCTTCCCAGGACGGGATTGTCGGGCAGCTGGGTGTGGGTGAGCAGCACATCCACGCTGGAGATCGCGTCCGCGCCGTGCCTGTCGATCAGCGGCGCCACCGCGCGCTCCACCATGTCGACCGCCGTCTCGTCACGGGCCACGTGGTGCCGATATCTCGGTGAGCGGAACATGACGTTCTTCGCCATCCGGTCCGAGCGGGAGAACTGGGTGAAATAGTCGGTGGGAACACGATTTTCCGGCAGGTAACTGGCGACGTCGACCAGGCTGACCGCAGGCAGGGGCGCTGTCATAGGTGCGTGCACTGTCGTGCTCACTTCATCCACTCCGGCTTGATCGGTAGTCCGTGGGCGGCGCGGTACTCGCAGATGGCCTTGAGGTTGTCCATCTCCAACTGATGCCCGGCGGAGAACATGTCCCAGAAGTCGCCGACCCACACCGGGCGGTCCGCCGGCGCCGTCTCCGGGTAGGGGTTCTCGTCGTAGAACGGGTGGTGGCAGTTGTTCCACAGCACCACCGATCCCGGCGCGTTCAGCACCGCCTCCGCGTCGACCACCCGCATCAGATAGATCATCCACAGGTGCTGGCCCTGATCCCACGCGCAGTGGTAGTCCACCGTCATCGCGCCGGAATCGGTGACGGTGCGCACGAAGCATTTCGTCTGGTCGCCGAGTCTGTCCTGGGAGACCCACAGCCCGGTCTCGTCGGCTTCGGTGAACCCGCGGAGGCTGTAGGTCCACTCCTCCAGGCACCGGGTGTCCGCAAGATACTCGTACACCTGCCGCGGCGGCGCCGCGATGTAGGCGTTGACCGGGCAGAACTGGCCGAACACCTGCTCGTGCGGGTACACCGACCGCAGCATGTCCATGATGATCGGTGTGGTGGCATCCCTGTCGGAATTCTCGATCCGCAGGACACCCGGGATTTCGTCCTCGGTGATGTCGCTGAGAGCGGGAAGGCCTGTCGGGGCGGGAATATTGACGGTCACGAGTTCTCCTTTGATCAGGGGTGGGTCAGGAACGGCAGGAACGGCGGTATCTCGTCCGGATCGCAATCCACCGAAACGAACGACGGACCCTCGGTGTTGGCGCTGCGGGCCAGCGCGTCGGTCAGGTCGCCGACGCTTCGCGCGGCGAATGCCGACAGTGTCGGGAACATCGCCGCGATACCCTCGCCGAGCAGGGACGGCCGGAATCGGTTGAAGCTGTAGCGATTTCGATAGAACAGTTGCTCGCGGGTCACGCACATGGCGTGCGCATTGTTGTTGAAAATGATGAACGTCACCGGCAGGTTGTGCTCGATCGCGGTGTGGATCTCCAGGCCGTGCATGAAGAACGCGCCGTCGCCGGCGATCACGAATGTCCTTCTGTTCCGGGTGAACGCCGAGCCGATCCCGGCGCCGAAGCTATAGCCCATGCCGCCCATCCCGAGGGCGACCACGAATCGCCCGCCGCGGGGCGCCGAAAGATGATGCACGACGGACGCGCCCGTATTCCCGGCGTCCGCGAATACGTCCGACCCGGACGGCAGCATCGCGCCGATCGCCTCCACTGCCTCGCGGTAGCGAAGTCCCGGCCCCGAGGAGTCGGGCACCTCAAGCGTCGTCAGGGCCTGCGGGGCTGCTGGTTCCGGTTCGCCGTCGGGGTGGAACACGGCCGCGAGATCGGCCAGCGTCGAACCGAGGTTCATGCCGACCGCGTGTGTCGTGGGCAGATAGGGTGGTTCGGCGCCGATGCTGGCCACAGGCACTGCGGCCAGCGCCCCGTCGAGGCCGGCCCGCGCGGTCATCGGCATCCGGGTCCCCACCAGCAGACACAATGCCGATTGCCGTACGGCGTCAACGAGTTCGGCGTGGCCCATCGTGCCCGCGACACCGCAGAATCCGCGTTCGTCGGGGGTGTAGCAATCCTTCGCATCCGGTGCTACCCCGACCGCCGCGTCCAATGCGACGGCAAGTGCGCGCAGCTGCGCGCGGGCGTCGTTGCGCGCTACCTGATCGCCGACGACGAGCACGATTTTTCCGGTGCTCCTGGCTGCGGCGATCATCTCGGTGACGCGGGCCAGCCCGATGCGATCGTGAACTACCCGGCGGGCGGGCGGGGTGAACCGGGGCACGGTCACGGTGGCTTGCTGAACATCTTTGGGTAACAACAGCACCACCGGCCCCCCGCGCCTGGCGGCGGATACCGCCCGCTGCAGATGCTCGGCGATGTCCTCGGGCCGCTCGACCCGCGCGCAGTAGCGGGAGATTTCGGAGAACAACCGCACCGCGTTGATCGACCCGGCCCGGCCGCTGGAATCCTGGAATGCGCCATTGCCCTCCGACGCCGTCGGTGGCTGACCGACGACGGCCAGCACCGGCACACGTGAGGTGAAGGATTCGGCCAGGCCGGCGACCAGGTTCATCGCGCCGCCGCCAGAGGTAGCGGCGACGACACCGAGTCCGCTCGTCGAGCGTGCGTACCCGTCGGCCATCGTGACCGCGGAGAACTCGTGTTTCGCCACCACTCCGGTCACGTCCACGTCGGCATCGAAGATGGCGTCGTAGAGGTCCTCGATGTTGGCGCCGTCCACCCCGAAGATGTGCCGAACTCCCAGCGCGGTCACGGAGTCGACAAGATAGTCGACGATCCGCCGCGGTGTGTTTCCGTGTCCTCGACCGTTCATGCCCATGCGGTGGTCCTCCCGAATGTTTCGGGCCCGTCCCTGGGCGACAGCCACACCTTGTTGCCGGGGTTACCCTCGAAAGCGCTGGGCCTGCCCAGAATCTTTGCCATTGCTAAGCTCCTTCGGGTTCCAGGGTCGCCCCAAACCATCAGCTCGACTACCCACCCCAAGGTGCAAATCTCTACCCCTCGACGCGAGCGTCACGGGTTGACACAGGACGAACCGACGCTTCGATAGCGTGAGGCCGCGGTCGTGCGCGACGTGTCCTACCCGGATTCGACCAACTCGACGGCACGTCCGAGCTCCGCTGCCGCCTCAGTGAAGGCCGGGTCGAAGAAGAGGAAGCTGAGCAGATCGCCTCGGTCTGCCGCCTCGCCCCCGATCAGCCGGGCCAGGGCCCACAACGACGGGTTCTGCGTGCCTCGCAGGCAGGCGAATTGTTCGCGGAAGATCCTGTCCGCGAGCGCGGCGATCTCGCCGGCCTGGTCCAGTGCAGGACCGGCGAAGATGAAACTGATCTGGCGAGCAATCTCCGGGCAGACGCGCGCATATTCGTTGCGGCGTTCGATCGCGCGCAGATCCTCGATCATGCGGTCGGCCAGCATGGCGCGCATGGAGAGCGCCGCGGCCCCGAACACGTCGGGCTTCCCGGTGTGAGTGGGCTGTTCGGATGGGAACCCGGTCGGCCAGGTCGGGGGATGCGTCGCGACTACACCCAACAGGTCGGCACCGAAATCGATCGCGGGCTTGAGGGGCGTGTTCAGGAGCAAACCGCCGTCGACGTACCAACCGGACCAGCCGTGCGAGTCCGGCACGTGCACCGGGCGGAAGAGCGCCGGCACGGCGGCGGAGGCGAGCACATGGTCGACGGTGAGCATCGTGTCCACGTACGTGATGTTGCGGCTCGCGTCGTAGAGCGGGAGGTCCACGGACGAGTTCCTCTCCACGAACACGACCGTCCCCCGCGTCGCCACGGACGTGGCGGTCACCGCGACGGCGCCGATCGTTCCCGCGGCGATGTTCTCGTGCAGCCTGTCCCACGGCAGCATTCGCTTCAGCGTGTCCCGCAGTGGGTCGGTGTCCAGCAGGCTGGGAAGACGTACCGGGATTCCGGCGATCTGAGCCAGGTAGCGCAGCCCGCTCCCGACGACGCTGTTCACCGGCTCGAAGACATCGTCCAGCCTGAACAATCCCCACCGACGAGCGAGTTCGTCCGCCGCCCTCACCACTCCGAGGTCGAAGAGGCCGCCGAGCCCGACCACGTTCAGGGCGCCGGCGCTGGTGCCTACCAGGATCGACGGCGGGGTGTTGTCCGCGGCCATCCGTTTCGCCAGCGTCGCCATGGCGCCTGCTTCGAACGCACCTCGTGCGCCCGCTCCCGCTACGACCAGCCCGATGCGTTCAGCCACGATCCGCCCCAATCGACGCACGCGTTTCGCCTCGCTGACTGACGGTACTCCCGCCGGCGCGACGACACGAGGACGGCGAACAGGAGTTCGGGCGGGCGCGCGACCTGCGCTGTCTCCCCCACCGACTACCGTCTAGCCATGCTCACGCCCGCCGATCGCGACCACACCATCACCACCCTGGTGCGGGCGGTCGGGCAGACCACCTACGACCGCGGGGTCCGCTACGCCCGCGGCGGCTCGGTGCTGGAGCTGGACTGGCTGGCCGCGGAGCGCCGGGCGGTCGGCCTGGTCGACGGGACCGAGCTGTACCGGACGTCGGCGGTGTTCAGCCTGCGCGCCGAGCGGCTCGAGTTCGCGCGCGGCGAGTGCAGCTGCCCGGTCCGGCTGAACTGCAAGCACTCGGTCGCGCTCACGGTCGCGCTCCTCGACCAGCCGGACACGCAGGCCGTCGCGGCGCCGCCGTCCTGGGAGGACGTGCTCGGCGCCGCGCTCGGCGGCGACGACCGGCGCGACGGCGGAACCGTCCCGCTGGCGGTGCAGCTGACGCTGACCCCCGGCCCCCGCTCCCAGTTCTGGCGTCTGTACGCGCGGCTGGCCCGGCCCGGCCGGGCCGGCTGGGTCAACGCGAACATGAACTGGGCGAACCTGCCGACCATGCACGAGGTGGACCCCCGGCACCGGGACCTGCTGAGCGAGCTGCACACGGTGCACCAGCTGGGCGGGCGCAGGCGCAGCGGCTACGGGTCCGCCGAGAAGGACCTCGACCTCACCACGATCACCAGCCGGCGGCTGTGGGCGCTGCTCGACGAGGCCGCCGGGGCCGGGATCGAGCTGCTCTACGGCAACAAGGAGCTGGGCGCCCTCCCCCACCCCGGCACCGCCGAGCTGTGCGTGGACATCGACGACACCGGCGGCGACCTCGTCGTCACCCCGACCGTGCGCACCGACGACTCCGACGGGCCCGCGGTGGTGCTCGGCTTCCTCGGCGAGGACGCGCACGGGGTGATCTACCTGCGCCCCGACGACCCGCAAGCCACCTCACCCGCGCAGTGGCCGTTCCGGATCGCCCGGCTGTCCGGCACGGCGACGCGCGCGATGCAGGAGCTGGCGATCGCCGGTGCCTCGATCACGGTGCCCGCGGCCGACGCGGACCGGTTCGCGACCTCCTACTACCCGCGGCTGAGCCGGGCCGCGAGCGTTCGCTCGGCCAACGGCTCGTTCACCGCCCCGACGATCGCGGGCCCGACGCTGCTGCTGGACGTCGCGTACCAGGCGGGGCACCGGGCCCGGCTGCACTGGCGGTTCCGCTACTCCGTCGGCGACACGGCCCACGAGGTGGAGCTGGCGCCGGGTTCCGACGAGTCGTTCCGCGACCCGGCCGGGGAGCGGGCGCTGCTTGCCGGGCTGGACCTGCCGCTCGAGCAGCACCGGCTGCTCGGTCCCGGCGGCGGGCTGCTGCCGCGGGTGAGCCTCGACGGGCTCGACACCGCGCGGCTGACCACCGAGCTGCTGCCGCTGCTGCGCGGGCGCGAGGACATCGAGGTCCGGGTCGAGGGCACCGCCGCCGACTACCGCGACGCCGGCGACACCCTGAGCATCGGGGTCGGCACCGACGCCACCGACAGCGGCGACTGGTTCGACCTGTCCATCACCGTCCGCGTCGAAGACGCCCCGGTACCGTTCCGGGACCTGTTCGCCGCGCTGACCGCGGGCCAGTCCCACCTGCTGCTGCCCGACGGCGCCTACCTCTCGCTGGACAAGCCGGAGCTGCAGCGACTGAAGGACCTGATCGCCGAGGCCGCCGGCCTGCACGAGCAGGACCCGAACGGGTTGCGGCTGAGCCGGTTCCAGGTCTCGCTGTGGGAGGAGTTCGCGGCGCTCGGGGTGGTCGAACGGCAGGCCGCCCGGTGGCGCGAGCAGGTGCAGGGGCTGCTGGACGTGGCGGCGTCGTCCACCCTCGACGCACCGGCCTCGCTGCGGGCGACGCTACGGCCGTACCAGCTCGACGGGTTCCGCTGGCTGAGCTTCCTCTGGTCGAACGGGCTCGGCGGCATCCTCGCCGACGACATGGGCCTCGGCAAGACGGTGCAGTCGCTGGCGCTCATCTGCCAGGCGCGGGAGGCGAACCCGTCCGATCCGCCGGTGCTGATCGTGGCGCCGACGTCGGTGGTCTCGAACTGGGCGTCGGAGGCGGCCCGGTTCGCCCCGCACCTGCGGGTGGTCGCGATGTCCGAGACGGCCGCGAAACGCGGTGCGCCGCTGATGGAGTCGATCGAGGGCGCGGACGTGGTGGTCACCTCGTACACCCTGGCCCGGCTCGACGACGAGGAGTACGCGGCGCACCGCTGGTCGATGCTGCTGCTCGACGAGGCGCAGTTCGTCAAGAACCACCGGTCCAAGGCGTACCTGACCATGCGCCGGATCGAGGCGCCGACGAAGATCGCGATCACCGGCACCCCGATGGAGAACAACCTGATGGAGCTGTGGTCGCTGCTGTCGATCACCGCGCCCGGGCTGTTCCCGAACCCGACCCGGTTCGCCGAGTACTACCGCACCCCGATCGAGAACGGCGGCGACGTCGAGCTGCTCGGCCGGCTGCGGCGGCGGATCAAGCCACTGATCCTGCGCCGCACCAAGGAACAGGTCGCCTCCGACCTGCCCGCGAAGCAGGAGCAGGTGCTCGAGGTGGAGCTGTCGCCGCGGCACCGCAAGCTCTACGACACCCACCTGCAGCGCGAGCGGCAGAAGATCCTCGGGCTGGTCGAGAACGTGGACGCCAACCGGTTCACCATCCTGCAGTCGCTGACGCTGCTGCGCCGGCTGAGCCTGGACGCGTCGCTGATCGACGACGCGCACGCCTCGATCGCGTCGGCGAAGATCGACGCCCTGCTCGAGCAGCTGGCGGACGTGATCGACGGCGGTCACCGGGCGCTGGTGTTCAGCCAGTTCACCGGGTTCCTGGACCGGGTGCGCACCCGGCTGGACGCCGAGGGCGTCGACTACGCCTACCTCGACGGTAGGACCCGGGACCGGGCGAAGGTGTTGGGCGAGTTCAAGAACGGCGAGGCGCCGGTGTTCCTGATCAGCCTCAAGGCGGGCGGGTTCGGGCTGAACCTGACCGAGGCCGACTACTGCTTCCTGCTGGACCCGTGGTGGAACCCGGCCAGCGAAGCGCAGGCCGTGGACCGCACCCACCGGATCGGGCAGACCCGGAACGTGATGGTGTACCGGCTGATCGCCAGGGACACCATCGAGGAGAAGGTGATGGCGCTGCAGGCCCGCAAGTCGGAGCTGTTCGCCAGCGTGGTGGACGAGGGCGGGGCGTTCAACGCGACGCTGTCCGCCGAGGACATCCGGGAACTGTTCGGGTAACGCTCAGTTCGCGATGCCCGCGGCGAACGCCAACGCCTCGACCACCCAGTCGTCGTAGTCCGTTGCGCTCCAGCCCCGTTCGTCGATGAGCAGGGCGTGGGTCTCGGGGCTCTGCAGCGCCAGCCCGACGTCGACGCAGCGATCCACGTCGAGCCCGTCGACCTTCTCGGCGAGCGCGGTCGTCAGGTGCCGCAGCACCGTCTCGTGGTGCTCGCAGGTGGTTGCCCACAGCTGCGCGACCTCGGGGTCCGCCCCCGCCGCCGCCCGCACCGCCAGCAGCACCGGGCCCACCCGGTCCAGGATCAGCCGCGCGCCGTGCACCTGGATCCGCAACTGCGCCATCGGGTCCGGCTCGGCGACGGCCTCGGCGACCCACGGCCGGTCCAGCGTCGCGATCGGCTCGTCGTCGCCTGCGATCGAAACGTCGAGCAGCGCGGCGAGCACGCTGCGCTTGTTGCCGAACACGAAGTAGACGGTCTGCACCGCGACGCCTGCCTCCGCGGCGATCGCCTTGATGGTGGTCGACGCGTAGCCGGTGGTGGTGAACAGAGTGCGCGCCGCGGTGAGGATCTTCCGCCGCGCCGGTGTCTTGTCGTCCTCGTTCGGTGTTGCCACGAACTGAAGTGTAGATCTAGAGTGACGCACTAGAGCATCACTCTAGTGAAATGAACGGGAGATCGACATGACCTCGGTACTGGTTCTGGGCGGATACGGCGCAGTGGGCGTGCACGTGGTCGAGAGGCTGCGCGCGGCGGGCATCGACGCCCTGGCCGCCGGCCGGGACGCATCGCGGGCGGACCGAGTGGTCGACCTGGCCGACCCCAGCTCGCTGGAGTCGGGGCTGGACGGGGTGTCGGCGGTGGTGAACTGCTCCGGGGCCGAGGACCCCGCGGTCGCGGCGGCGGTCGCCGGTCGCGGCATCCCGTTCGTCGACATCACCGCGACGTCCGAGTACGCGCGGGAGCTGGAGCGGGTGGACGGGCCGGTGCTGCTGGGCGTTGGGATCGCGCCCGGACTGAGCGGCCTGCTCGCGACCGAGGCGGCGCGCGCGGATGGGCCGGTGGACGTGCTGATCGGGCTCGGGGCCGGTGAGGCGCACGGGCCGGCCGCGACGGCGTGGACGTACGGGCTGCTGGGCAAGCGTTTCCCGGATCCGGACGGCTCCCGGGTGCGCAACTACACCCGGCCGACGCGGTTCGACCTCCCGGCCGAGGCGGGCTACCCGCGGTTCCCGGCGCTGCGCACGGACTTCGCGGACCAGCACCGGCTGACCGCGCAGCTCGGGGTTCCGGTCCGCAGCTACCTGCGGCTGGACTCCCGGCTCGCGACGTTGGGCCTGGCAGCGCTGACCTGGGCACCGAGGGTGGCGCCGCTGGCGCCGGCGGGCGGCATGCCCGGCGGCGACGGCTGGGTGATCGCCGCCCGCGGCGGCGACGGCAGGTCGTGGTGGGCCACCGGGCGCGGCCAGTCGCGGGCGACGGCGGCGGTCGCGGCGCTGGCGGTTCAGCGGGTGTTGAAGGACCCGATCGCGTCGCCGACGTGGCTGCACGAGACGGTGAGTTTGGACGAGCTTCGTCCGGCGCTGCCGGAGGCCGGAATAGCGCTCGGCGGCGCGTAGTTGATCCGGCTAGTACCCCGCATGGGTAACGTGCGAGAAATCTTCTGTCGAAAGGACCCGTCACCGTGGCGCACCGCATCGAGCACAAGCCGGCCGAGAACCGCTTCGAGATCCACGTCGACGACACCCTCGCCGGGCACGCCGACTACACCGTGATCGACGGCGTCCGGGACTTCGACCACACCGTCACCGATCCCGCCTTCCGCGGGCAGGGCCTAGCGGGCAAGCTGGTCGCGGCGGCACTGGACGCGACGCGGGCGGACGGCATCTCGATCGCGACGTCGTGCTCGTATGTGGAGAGGTTTGTTGAGCAGAATCCGGAGTACAAGGACCTGCTGGCGGCGTAGACCTGCGGTTCTAAAGCTGCGTTATCTCGAGCCCGAGGTTCAGGACGGCGACATCGGTCGCGAGGTCCCCATCCTGACTCGCGAGGGTCGTGACGGTCAGCTGGGTGAGGTACTGCCCCTCCTTCCCGTCCGTCACGACGTAGCGGGTCGTGGCAGCGAAATTCCACGGCTCGACCGCGTAGTGTCTCGGATGAACGCCGACGGGCGTCCGTGGAGTTCGACGGCGGATGTTCCAGGTCGTGCCATCCAGGCAGTCGCCGCGAATCGGCCAACGATGGTGGCGGGTGTATCCGAAGACCCTTCGCATTGCCTGAATCACGAAATGCTGACCACCGACCAGCCACAATTTGCCCGGCCCTCCGGCTGACCGCTACCGTCCATGCGGGGGGAACAATGACTGAATCAAGCTCTGAGAACAACGGCCTGTTCGTCGATGCCGACGGTGTGCAAGAGGCCGGGCGCTTCGCGTACAAGACCGCGCAGGACCTTCTGGTAGCACTGAGATCTGCTGGCTCCGAGGTGGACAGCCTGATGTCCGGAGGTTGGTCCGGTAATGCCGCCGCGGCTTACGGAGCTGGGTGGCGAGAGCTGTTCGACGGCGGCGTCCAAGTATTCGAATCCCTGAGCTCGATGGCCGAACTGCTAGGCGTGACCGCCGAGAACTACGCGAGGCAAGATACCGCCGCGGCCGGATCGATCAGCTCTTTGCGGCTTGACTGACGCGATGACGTCACGATTCACGGTCGACCTCGAACAGCTCGACCACGTGATTGCCCGCATCGCCGGACTGGTCGGCTTCGTCGAGGAGAACCTCGACGAGCTGGAGAATCGAGTCGCAGGCCTTCCCGCCAGTTGGACCGGCAAAGCCGCAACCGCCCATGCCGATGCACATCGGAAGTGGGAAGCCGGAGCGAAGGATCTGCGTGAAGGTCTCGACGCAATGAGGACGGCAGCGAGGCAGGCGCACGAGCAGTACACGGGCGCGGTTTCCGCAAACCTGCAGATGCTCGGGCGCGGAGGCGCCGAATGACACTGGTGGATGCCGACCCCGAAACCTATTACGCGGCGGGCACTCGGTGCAACGATGCCGCCGTCAGCCTGTACACCGCTTTCACGACGGCGGTGCAGTCACTACAACATTGCGGTGGAATGGCCGGCACGTTCGACTCCGGCCGCGAATGGGCGACATCGTATGACGAGCGCGCACAGCTGATCCTGGCCGGGCGCGACGACGCGGTGCGGGCGTTGGAGAACTACGGTGCCGTGTTACGGCAGGCCGGTCACAACCATGCCATGGCGGACCACAACGCCAATGTCGACGGCGGAGCACCTCCATCGCCGCCTCCTCTGCCATCCGTGCTGCCTGGCTGCACCCCCGCACTTCCACCGTCTGCGGGCGGTCCCGGAAACGGACTGGTCGACGGCGGCCTCGGGCTGGCGTCCGAGGTCGGAATCCCTGTCCCGGACGGTGATACCGAGAAGCTGAACGAAGCCTCCACGGTGTGGAGCACCCTTGCCAACAGCGCCGAAACCACCGACGCGGCTGCAGCGTTGCAGGCGACCATGGACCTGTTCGTCGACGTGACGTCCCCGGAAGTCGAGTTCATCTACGACGACCTCGAGGAACTTCAGTCCGCGGTCGAAGGCCTGCAAGATGCATGCCGCGAGATGGCGGAATCGTGCTCGGAGTACAAGGTAGGCGTCGAGGAACTACGCCAAAACCTCAGCAACCTCCTCGAGGATCTCGCAGTCGAGCTCGCAGTCACGGCCACCATCGCGGTCGCGGCCTCGTTTGTCAGTTTCGGTATCTCCGCAGCCGCGGGGGCCGCCAAATCTGCCCAGACGATCACCAAGTTCGGGCGTATCGTCCGCGACGCAGTCATCGCGTGGAAGGCTGCAAAGAATGTCGGGCGCGGCGTCAAAGCCGGCAACGACCTCAGGGGGCTCCGCCTCGTTCTCGAGCGAATCAAAACCCTCGGCAAGAAGATCATCGACAAGGCGAAACTGAAGCCGACGAAAAAGGACATCGGCGATCTCTTCCAGAACGGCAACAAACCGAAGGCCAGCGAGCTGGAGGACTACGCACGTTCGGAGGGATGGACCAAGATGCAAGCCGCCGATGGCCCCGCCAAGTACGTTGACGAGAACGGCGTCGTCCGCCTGACCATCAAGAAGGGCTCATCGCGCGCTCCTGGAAGCGAAGACCCGCACGTCGAACTCCGCGACCCGACAGGGCTGCGTATCGACCCCTTCGGCAACCCGGTGACACGCAAGAGCCTCGGTAACCACACTCCAATCGAATGGGACCTGCCATGACAAGCGATTACGCACAGCTCCCGGGGCTGTCGGGCGTGTATCTCGAGGACAGCTTCGTACTCGCCATTTCGGAGCTCCCACACACGTTGTCATTCAAGCTGGAGGCCGTCCTCACGCCGGAGCACCCCAGCTATCACGACCCGTTGCCCGGCGAACGGTACTGCTATGCCAATGCCGCACTGGTCTTCGACGACGTCACCGAGATCGAATGGATCAGGCGATCGACGAACAGATTCGTGGACGCCAGCGGCGAAGAAGACCTCGGCAACATCGACCGTTTGGTGAGCGACGACGGTTCCTATCTCGTCAACGGCGATTGGGGCGAGGTACGTGTGCGATGCGGGAGGACACCCAGGCTCGACCTCACGGACTAGCTCAAACCGGCCGTGCAGCGAGTCCAGACGGTCACCGTCGACCGGCTCACAACGGCGCGCTGAACGACGACCGCTGCGCCAATGCCTGGTCGACCACGCGCACCGCCACCTCCACCCGCTCCTCCAGCGAACCGGTGAGCAGCACCCACGAGCGCCCGGTCGCGGTGAGCGCGTCCTCGAACCAGCCCGTCATCTCGGCCCGGACATGCTCGCCGTCGCGAATGCCGTCCTGCACGAACGGAACTCCGACGTGGTCGGTGAGCAGGTACAACGCCCGCCGATCTGCGACGCCCTCCCATGCACGCCCGCCGCCCGGACCGAGGTACCGCCGCTCCCACACCGTGGTCGCGAAGGCGTCCGTGTCGCAGATCAGGACGGGCGATCCTGCCCGGGCTGCCGCCTCCTCCGTCCGGGCCTGCTCCCCGGCGATGCGCGCGAAGTCGTCACCGGTCCAGGTGAGCGCCTCCACCGGGGCGCCGGGTTGCACCGAGCGCAGCCTGGCCAGCTTGTCGTGGGTGGCCTGACGCCCGTACTCGGGCACCCACCCGGTCCGCGACCAGACCCCGCCGCGGTCCCGATAGCGCTGTGCCACCGCGCGACTGACCGTGGTGGTGCCTGTCGACTCGGCGCCGAGCACCACGATCCGGGTCGCCAGCCCGGCCCGCGCCGGCTCGTCGAGCCAGTCCCATCTGTCCGCGAGGCCCGCGCGGCAGTCGGTCCCGGAGATCGGATACTCGACGCGGTCGGGGTCGGCGCAGACATGGGTCGCCGTGAACCAGCGCGCGAGTTCGTCGCCGTACTTCTCGCTGGAGACGACGGCGTCGACGGGTGTCGCGTCGATCTGCCGCACCGCCGCCTTCATACAGGCGACCTGCGCCGCCCACACCGGCGTCGCCTCCAGGTCCAACGGTGCGTCGCAGGCGATCCCGGTGACAGTCACGTTCGCGTCGCCAGCGTGCGACCGCCGCATCCACGACACCCGCTCCGCCAGCGGGATCGACTCGGCGGCCGACGCCATCACCACGACACTCACCCGCGCGGCAACGCGCGCCGCCGACCGAACCAGGTGGTGGTGTCCGCGGTGCGGCGGGTAGAACTTCCCGATCACCAGCGCGTGCTCGTACATCGCTCAGCCTGCCGTCACGGGTACAGGCGCGGACGCAGGCGCGGTGGCCATGCTGCGGCGCCAGACCAGCAATCCGCGGACGCACAGCAGCAGGAATCCCACGTAGAGCAGCGCGGTGAGGGTCAGACCCTTGTGCAGGTAGAGCGGGATGTAGATCAGGTCGGCGGCGATCCACAGCAGCCACGACTCCCATCGCTTCTTCGCCTGCCCCCAGGTCGCGAGCAGCGACAGCGCGGTGGTCACCGCGTCCCAGAACGGGACGGTCGAGGAGGTCGCGGTGTCGAGAAGCAGCGTCAGCGCGACGGTTCCCGCGACCCCCGCGCAGGCGAGCCATCGCCATTCCGCGGTGGAGGTGCCCGTGACCGGCAACGTCTCCCCCACGCGGCCGCGCACCCAGTTGTGCCAGCCCCACAGGGCGAGTCCGATGTAGACCACCTGCAGCGCCGAATCGGCGAACAGTCCTGCGGTGGCGAACAGCAGGATCCACACGGCGTTGTTGGCGATGCC
The DNA here is from genome assembly GCF_017833315.1 of Rhodococcus sp. PvR099. NCBI lineage: Bacteria > Bacillati > Actinomycetota > Actinomycetes > Mycobacteriales > Nocardiaceae > Rhodococcus > Rhodococcus sp. PvR099. The sequence goes on from NZ_JAFIBV010000001.1 coordinate 2,129,700, forward strand.
GATCGGCCAGTTCCACGCGGACTGACGGCCCACCAGCCAAACGCACCAGGCGCCGGTGACGAAGCCGAGCACCTCCGCCCAGGTGGTCGGCGCACCGAAGGCGGTGAATGCGGTTGATTGCAAGAACGCGGTCACAACTCCCCCTACTTAAATCAATATTGCGCAATATTAGATCACATCCACACGAAGGCGTCCGGGCCTGAGCTGTGCGGTGGGAGATCCGGACTTCGCCCTGGCAGGCGATTGACGCGTGGGGCGAGTACGCACAGCGACGTCTCCCCACCGGCTTCACGGCGCTGGAATGCCCTCGGTGGGCGGCGGATAGTCGCCCGCACGAGCCCTCTCGATCGCCGCCTCGGCGCCCAGTTCTGTTCGCGTCGAAGGGTTGTTGGCGTAGTAGGCGAGGAGGTGGAACAGCAGCGCCGCATCGATCGCGAACTTGCGGCAGTCCACCTCGATCATCGGCGCGGGTGGCAGTCGATCGATCCGCCAGATCCGCGCCGTGGGGCGGCGCGACCAGTCCGTGTTCGCGTGCGCGACCACCAGGACCGTCGGGGAGTCGTAGTAGACGGGGATCGCACCGACCACCGCGGTCCACGGCAGAAACGACTCGAAACTCCATCCGCGATGGTGGATCCCGTTGATGGACAATCGAATGTATCCGCGCCGCACCCTCCCGGTGACCACTGCAAGTAGGAAGGTCAGGCAGTACAACCCGAATCCGCCGAGCACCGCCGACGCCCCGGGAATGAATGAGCTCGGCACGTTGAGATAGATCTCCACCGCAGCCCCGAGCATCAGTGCGGTCATGCAGCCCATCAACGCCACGAGTACCAGCCACAGTCGACGCGATTGACGCAGCTCGGTCGCGTCACCGCCCGCGGTCACGACCGTGCGAATGTCGGCGTCGCGTCGCCCTGCGCTGCGGAACGCCGCGCCGGTCGCCACGATGAGAAAGAAGAAGCACGCGAATCCCAGCCCATAGCGGAGCGCCGCAGGCATCCCGTCGAGCCAACCACCGAGACCGACGAGCGCGGACAGCACTCCGCACCCAGAGAACATCACGAGCGCGAGAATGTCCCGCAGCGTGTAACGCGAGTGCTGCCATACCGCCGGAATGGAAATGGGTCCGCGTCGAGGAAAGTCCCCTGCTCCGGTTTTCGGCATCACCACATCCCCTTCCGGTCGGTTGGTGCAAATCCCGACGGGCCCACCGAGATCACGCCCCGATGCGGAACGAATTCTGTGGGTTCACCGCGTCGTCGTCGCACTGGAGATACGAGCCCGCGTGTGTGCGCTCGGGTAGGTAGGGCCACATGCACGTCCAGCCGTCGACGTCGGCGAACTGGCCGCTGCCCCGCTTGACGACGGTGGGATCGTTCACGTATCGGTCCGCCATCGTCAGCGCGGCCGCGCAGTCGACGTGGCCGAGAAGGATGACAATGGGCAGCGCCCTGCCGCTTCCAGCGGCACGCACCTCGCCGCACGCATGCCCCGCACCGAGTGCAGCCGGTGTCGGTGCGGTCGGCTGCTTCGTGGCCGCAGGCACACCCAGATCAGTGACCTCCACCGCGGCACGGTCCCCGTCGAACACGAACGACCCGGCGGGCCCGCGGCAGGAGAGCGATGTGCCCGACACCGCGGTGCACTCCAGCGCGCCGACTGTCAGTGTGGAGCCCGCGGGCAGCACCGGACCGGCGAGCATTCCACCGGCGACGTTGACAGCCTTGCGGGCGTGTTCCGCGTCGATCACCACCGAGTTTGCAGGCTCGACGAGCCCGGTGTTCAGGTCGGTGATCGGCGGATCTGTCTTGGGCAGCGGCAGGGTGCATGACATGTGCGGTGCCGATTCGTCATGGTTGTTCGGATTGAACCAGCATCCCGCCCGCACCGAGTCGAGCCGAAAGGCGTGCTTGCCATCGCCGACGGCGTAATCGTCCGGGTTCCCCACGGGCCGCGGATCCTGTTGCGCTGCAGTCAGTGCAGTCGACACCAAAGGTTCGGAAGTCGGCGCAGCGATCTCGTTCGCCGTGCCACCGGCACCGCCACCAGCCGAACACCCGACCGCGAGCACACTTAGGCCCACCCCGACCGACACACGCCATTCCCGCACGAACATCCCCCCGAACGATCGACAACGGACCCCCACGACCCGCCATCGGCAACCCTATCCGAGCCGTCACGTCCGCGACGGTGCGCCCGTGCGGGAACAGATCAATCTGCACCTCACGGTCGAGGCGCTAGCATGGGAACGGCGAACGAGAACGCCTGTGGCCCAACAATGCTGATGCTCTGAGCGGCGATTGCACTTCCGGGGATATCGGCAGGACGGAGTCCCCGGATCAGCGGGCACGGAGTCAGTGAGATCGATGGTCCGGCCGAAAGTGCGAAGCGCTCGAGGAGGGAGAGCCACATGACCGCGGCGATGTCAGTTGTTCCGGCCCCGGACGCGGCGCTCGAGGTGAGGGAATCCCTGGGCCGGCCCGTCACGAAGCTGGTGACCGATCTGGAGGAGTTCCGACGGCACGCGCGCGCACTGTCGGCCGAGCGGGAGGGTCCCACCGCCGACGCGTTCGAGTTGGCGATTGACCGGTTTGCCGCGCTGATGGCGGAACTGATCGACAACACCGCCTCGATCGCAGACCTCTGGCTCAGTTCGTGGCGAATCGCACGGCGCACAACCTCGCCGCGGCGGCCTCGCTGTTCCCGTTCTGACCGCGCACAGGTCTCGTGAGGGTTGCGAGGCAGCATGGCGTCGGGTCCTCGACGGCAGCTTCGGCCTGAACATGGGTCCAGCCGAATCCGCCGATTCGCCTGCCGCGACACGACGGGAACAGCCAGAAGATGGCCCCGGAGGCAGCCGCGAGTTCGCGCGTCGTTCGATTGAATGACTCGCCCCCTCTGGCGACAACGGGCACCGAGCCCGCCCGTACGATCCTGTCGTCGGCCCATTCATGTGATCGACACATCAGCCTCGCTGATGGTCGAACAGACGCGGGAGGGTCGATGGGGTCGCTGGAGCAGGGTGTGATTGCGGAATCCGAGGGTATGCGGGTGAGTCTGCTCGCACAGCCCGCCGTCAACCTCGCGCTGGTGCACAACAGCGTCCCGCTGATCACCGCACTCACGGTGACGAACACATCCGGCGAACCGGTGACGGACGTGACCGTGACCGTGAGACTGCACGGCAACGGCCGCCAGCTGGCCCCCACGTGGACCCACACGCACGATGGCACCCTGCCTGCGGACGGCGACGCCGTCTGGCACGACTTCACCTCGTTCACGCCCCCGGTCGACTACCTGAGGGCCCTGAACGAGAGCCATCCGGCGACGATCTCGGTGACCGTGACCCGGTTGTGGGGCGATCCGATCGAGGCGACAGCGCCCATTCGTGTGCTCGCACACAACGAGTGGTTCGCGGCCCCGCGCTACCACGACTCCCTGGCCGCCTTCGTTCAACCGAACACGCGTGCCGTCATGTCGGTCCTCGACGGAGCATCCGAGATCCTCCGCCTGAACACCGGGAACTCCTCGATCGCCGGGTACCAGGAAGGTCGAGAACGCGCGGCGCTCATCGCCGCCGCCGTCTACGAGTCCCTTCGATCACGCCGCATCCGCTACATCGATCCGCCCGCGTCGTTCGAGCGCACCGGACAGAAGGTGCGCACCACTGCTCAGGTGCTCGAAGATCGGTTCGGCACCTGCATCGACCTGTCCGTCGCGTATGCGGCGTGTCTCGAAGCCGCCGGGCTGCACCCATTGATCTGGCTCACCGACTCCCACGCCTTCTCTGGTTACCTCCAGGACGAGAACACGAAGCTGGTGCGGTCGTCGCTCACCGAGCAGAACGCATTGGTCAACCTCGTCGAGTCCGGAATCGCGGTCGCCATCGACGCGATCTACTACCGTGACACTCCCGACGGCGACTTCAAGTCCGCTGTCGCAGCGGGGCGGCGACACTTCGCGCAGCCCGAGAAACTGTCCGGTGTCGTCAGTGTCAGCGGAGCACACCGCGACGGGGTCACCCCACTTCCCAGCGTCGACACCATCGTTGTCGAGCCTTCGGACGAACCCATCCCCCTTGTGAACAGCGTTCTGGACCTTCCCGACCAGCTCAAGGCCAACGCGACGGACGCAGACACCGTCCTCGACCTCACCGACGACGCTCCTGCACGGGTGCGCAAGTGGAAGCGGTCGCTCCTCGATCTGAGCACCCGCAACCGGCTGCTGAACCTTCGCCGGTCGGCGCAGGTGATCGACGTTCACATTCCGAAAGCCGGCCTGCCGGTCCTCGACGACCTCATTCATGCCGGGCAGTCGATCACGATGCTGCCGCATGACGAGCTGTCCGCGATCCATCAATTGCAGGGCGCACGGGCGGCGGCAGAGCTCGAGCCCGAGCTTCTCCTCGCAAGTCTCACCGACGACCACGCCGTGTACGCGACAGTGGCTCGCGACAGCTACACCCGACGATTCAAGGAGCTCGCCCGCACCGCACGGACACTGCTCGAGGAGACCGGCAGTTCCAACCTGTACCTGACGTTGGGTGCGTTGATCCACCACACCTCGACCGGCACCGAGGCTCGCGCACCTCTCTTCCTCCTCCCTGTGAAGATCGTCGGCGGAACCGGGCGCAGCCAGTACCAGATCGTCGTCGACGCCACCGAGGTCGCGACCCCGAACCATTGCCTCGTCGAATGGCTGCGCCTCAAGCACAACGTATCCATCGAGGCCCTCGAGTCACCGAAGCTCGACGCGAGCGGACTCGACATCGACCACGCTCTGCGGGGAATCCGAGCCGCGCTGGTCGACAACAACATCGACCTCCGCATCGACGAGGTCGCGACGGTGTCGATCTGCCAGTTCGGCACCTTCGGGATGTGGAAGGACCTCACCGATCACTGGGACGTGCTCGAGCAGAGCCCGATCGTCCGGCACCTGACCCATGATGCGGGGCAATCGTTTCGTGATCCGCTTGCGACCGGCGACCTCGGCTTGGACGACGTCGTGGTCGACGAGACCGACGTGCCGGTGCCGATTCCCGCAGACGGCTCACAGCTGCGCGCGGTCGCCCTTGCTGCGCAGGGCCGCACCTTCGTCCTCGAAGGTCCGCCGGGGACCGGCAAATCCCAGACCATCACCAACCTGATCGCCCACGCACTCGACCTCGGCAAGACCGTTCTGTTCGTGGCCGAGAAGCAGGCCGCACTCGACGTGGTGAAGAAACGCCTGACCAAGGTCGGGTTGGGCGATTTCACGCTCGACTTGCACGGCAAGAATCAGAGCCCCAACGCGATTCGCGACCAGCTCAAGGCGGCGATCGACAACAGCAGCCGCTACAACCAGCACGGGTGGACCGCAAAGCTGGCGGACTTCCGCGCCCGCCACGCGCCGCTCGCCGACTACCCGTCAAAAGTGCACAGCCGCAACGGCGTCGACCAGTCGATCTGGGTCTCCTACGAGGACCTGCTCAATGTCCGGGACGGTGCCACCGCGCCCATTCCCGCGGCGTTCGTCGCGACCCCCTCGGTGGACCGTCACATTCTCACCGACGCGGTGGAACAGTTCTCGCGCGCCGGGCGATCGTTGTCGATCCACCCCGGCTGCCCCTGGTCGATTGTCGGGACTGTTCCAACCGGGGTCGGCGCGGACCAGGTGACCGCCGAGGCGACGAGAGTGACGGCGGCGCTGGCCACCGCGCGAGGCAACCCCCGGGTCTGGTCGCTGCTCGGCCAACTCGGTGACCCCTCGGAGATCGGACGTATCCTCGCGCCGGCGTCACGCCAACTTGGCCGTCCGGTCCCCGACACGCAAACCCTGGCCTGGATCCGGGGACCGCAGTTCGGTACGAATCGGGACGCGCTCCTGGCCGAGATCAGTCGTCTGCACGACTACTGCAAGCCCCTGCTCGCCACCTTCAATCCGATGTTCGTCGAGGCAGGCGACACCGCAGCCTTCGTGATGGAAGCTGAGGAAGCAGGCAAGGGGATCTTCGGCAAGAAGAAGAAGGCCGAGCAGTTCCAGAAGAGCATCACACCGTTCGCAGTTCCTGGCGCCGATCTCACTCCGGAATCTGCGCTCCCGTTGCTGCGTGCCATTCCCAGTGCGCGCGAACACATCTCCCGCGTCCAATTCCTCATGGCCAATCTCCTCGGCCCGTTCGCGCCCGCAGTGTGGAATCCGCTGTCTTCCGACAGCGTGGCTCAACTGCAGCCGACGTTCGAGTACATCGACGCCACGGTCGCGTTCGTCGACGCGGAACCCGAATCGTGGCGACTGCTCGAGAACGCGGGATTTCCCACAGCCGACGAGATCCGACTCCTCACCGAGGTCGCGGCGGCGTGGGATCGCTGGCGGGGATGCCTTGGAACCACCACCGAATCCCTGACCCGGTGGAAGAACGGCTGGCACTGGCTCGCCGCATGGGAGCGGGACGGAGCCGCGTGGGCCGACGAGGCGAGCAGCGGCGGGCCGCGCAGGTTCCTCGACTGGTCGCGAGTGTCGACCTTCCTCGATCCGCTGCGCCAAGCGGGGCTGGTCGATTTCGTCGACCTGCTGCTGACCGGCCGAATCGCGGCGACCGACGCCCCGGTCGCATTCATCCGTGGGGTGGCTCAGACGTCCCTCGTCGAGCGGCGCCGCGCGACCGGACTGACGAACTTCGACACCGCGCTGCGGGACGGCGAGATCGACGACTTCGCGAACGCGGCAAGCGCCCTGCGTGCCGAGCAGGTGCGTGCACTACCCGCCGCCCTCCTGGCTCGACGTCCCTTCCAAGCGGGTGCCCTGCGCGGTGACGTCGGAGAGTTGCGTCGACTGCTCGACCGCAAGCGGGGCGGAGCAACCTTCCGCCAGTTGATGTCCCGGTATTCGGAGCACATCCTCGCCGCTACCCCGTGTGTGTTCGTCAGCCCGGGGTCCCTCGCCCAGTTCGTCCCGCCGGGATCGGCGACCTTCGATCTCGTCGTCTTCGACGAGGCCTCCCAGGTGACCGTCGCGCAAGCGGTCGGCGCCCTCGGACGCGGACGGTCCGCCGTCATCGTCGGCGACTCGCAACAGATGCCGCCGACCTCGTTCGGTCAGGTCGGCGCCGCTGACGACGAGGAAGAGGACGAGGACGGCGTTCTCGCGCCGGAGGACGCCGAGAGCATCCTCACCGAGTGCGTCGAATCGGGTGTCCCTCGCCTGTGGTTGTCGTGGCACTACCGCAGCCAGGACGAGTCGCTGATCAACTTCTCGAACCGTAACTACTACGAGGGCCGGCTCGCGAGCCTGCCCTCCCCCGGCGGCGACATCACCGCGGGCGTCGAATGGCGGCGGGTCGACGGGCACTTCAACCGGGAGGACAAGAAGCGAGAGTTCCGCACGAACCGGGTCGAGGCCGAGTCGATCGTCGCCGAGATCCGCACACGGCTCGCGACCCCGCACCTGGCCGGGCAGACCATCGGTGTCGTCACCTTCAACACTCAACAGCGAACCCTCATCCAGGACCTGCTCGACGAATGCGACGACCCGCTGGTCCGCGAGCAGTTGCGTCCGGACGCCGAGGAGGGAATCTTCGTCAAGAATCTGGAGAACGTCCAGGGTGACGAGCGGGACGTGATCCTGTTCAGTACCGGCTTCTCGAAGAAGCCCGGCGACCCGAAGCTTCCGCTCAACTTCGGCCCGTTGAGCCGCTCCGGCGGTGAGAAGCGCTTCAACGTCGCGATCACCCGGGCTCGACGCAAGGTGGTCATCGTCACCTCCTTCGACCCCTCCGACATCGACCTGCCCCGGACTCGATCGGTGGGTCTGGCGCACCTGCGCGGGTACCTCGAGCTCGCGGCCGAAGGCCCCGACTCGGGACCGACCGCCACCGATTCCGACTGCGACGCAATCCAGTTGAGCGTGGGCGACGCCCTGCGCGCCAGGGGATACGAGGTGGAGGCGAACTACGGACTGTCCGACTTCGTTCTCGATCTCGTGGTCCGCGAACCCGGGTGCGATCACTGGCAGGTTGCCGTGCTCCTCGACGGACCACAGTGGGCGGACCGCCCCACCGTCGCCGACCGTGACCTGACGCCGCAGCTTCTCGAATCGGTAATGCACTGGGGGTCGTCGTTGCGGATGTGGCTACCGGACTGGATCGACGATTCCGCGGCGGTGCTCGATCGGGCCGACGCGGCAGTTGCGGTCGCGAAGGAACGCCGTGCAGCCTTCGACGCACAGCTCGAAGCGACTGCGGCCCTGCGTGCGGCCGCGATCGCGGAGGCCGAGGCCAACGCGTCCGTGGACATGCCCGACGACACCGCACCCACCGACGACGGCGAGCTCACATGGGGCGCCATGACCGACACAGACATGCCGGTGACCGTCCCGCAGACACCCACGGTCACCGAACACGAGTCCGAGATGATCGCGTCTGTGGCGACTGTCGGCACGACGTCCGACACCGACGAGCCGGACACTCGGTCCGTGGTCCGCGACTGGAACAGTCGTGGCGGCGTCTACCAGTGCGCGCCGACCACAGCGCTCGGCGAACGAGAGGACCTCGATCGTGTGAACTCCGCAACCGTGCGCGGTCGGATCACCGGGGCGGTCCGCGAGATCGTCGAGATCGAGGGTCCGATCGAACTGGACCGCCTCGCCCGCGACGTGGGACGACGATTCGGCTTCGACCGAGTCTCGGCCTCACGCAAGGGGTTTGTGATCGACTGTGTGCCCGCGGAGCTCATCCAAGCGACACCGCTCGGCAACTTCGTCTGGCCACGAGAGCTCGACTGTGCCGAATGGGGAGGGTACCGGTCAACGCCCGACAACGTCACCCGATCACTCAGCGACATCGCGCCCGAGGAGATCGTGAACGCGATGAACGCGGTGTGCCGGGGCAGGCAACTCGAGGTCGAGCCCCTCATGCGGGAGACGATGGCCGTGTTCAACCAGAAGCGCCTCGCCGGTCCCAGCCGCGACCGGCTGGATGCCTGCCTCGACCACGGTTTACGCAGTGGTCGACTGATCCGCACCGGGGGCACGATCCGGGCGGGCGCCTGAGAGAGAAGCCCGTCCCGCGCCTGGCCTCCTACCTGGCAGTCGAATGACCCGCGGTGCCGCTGCGGATCTGCCTAGACCCGACAAACCAGCGAACCCACACAGCACCTCTCCGCACGAATCCGCAACGAACACAGGGGCAACAGTGACAACAGATGCCGTGCTCTTCAAGCCGGTCTCGCACGACGGCATGATCTGCGAAGTCCGGTCGCCCTTCGGGCTTCTGCTGCGCCTGGAGGGAACCATCACCGCGGTCGAGCCGACAGTCGAGGGCGATCCTCCGATGACCGGCAACCTGGCGTTGATCCACAACACCTGGGCCTATGCCAAGAACGAGAAGCTCTTTCGCCGTTACAAGGACGAGAAGAAGAAGGCCAGTCACCGTCAGCAGGCCGATTCGCACGCGGACGTCGCGGCGGAAATCGCGAAGCTGATTGACGGACTCGGCGACGACACGCGGTCCGGCTGGTGCTCGGCATGCTACGCCCGCACCGAACACCGCAAGGTCAAGACCGGTCGACTCAGTGTTCCTGCCTATCTGTGCGAGACCTGCGGCGGTCCGACTCTGAAATGTGCAGCACCGCAGTGCTTCAACATGGCGACACGCGGCTCCGGGTCGGTGCGCATCCCGCGGTTCTGCGCGGAGCACCGCCACGAACTTCCCAGCTTCGAGCGCGCCGCCGACAAGATCGAGACCGTCGACGACTACGAGCAGCTCCGCGTGTTCGACAAGAGCAACCTGAGCCGCGGTTCGAAATACGCGATGGCCGGTGCTTTCGCAGCTGGCGTCGTCGGCACAGGTGGGCTGCTCGCGGCCCCGGCGGTCGGCGGCGCGATCGGCACCTTGGTCGGCGGCTACGCCGGCGCTGCCGCAACCAGCTACGGTCTCGCGATGCTGGGCGGTGGCGCAGTTGCGGCCGGTGGCCTCGGAATGGTTGGCGGAACCTACGTCGTCGCGGCAGCAGGAGCCGCCTTGGGTACCGCCTTGGGCGCCAGCATCACGAACGCGTATGTCAGCGAGGACAGTTCGTTTGCGATCGAGAAGTTTCGTGACGGCCCCGGAATCCCGGTGATCGTGGCACGGGGCTTCACGACCGAGAAGGACCCGAACTGGAAGTCGGCCATGCAGATGGTGGAGAAGAGGTACCCCGATTCCCCCATCTACCGTCTCCACTGGGGGAGCAAGGAACTGAGCAAGCTGGCATCGCTGGTCGTGAAGAATCTGAGCACGAAGCAGGCGATGACTTTCGCGACCGGCGCAGCCGCTCGGGCGAGCAAGCTGGCGGCGAAGACGCTCGCGCCTATCGCACCCGCGCTGCTGGTCTCGGACCTAGCCACGAATCCATGGCACACCGCGGTGGTCCGCGCCGATCGTACGGGTGTCGCACTCGCCGGCATCCTCGCTCGGACCAAGGTGGACAGGTACATCCTCGTCGGGCACAGCCTCGGTGCGCGCGCGATGATCACGGCGGCGGAAACCCTGGGGACCAGCAAGGACGCACCGGCGATCGAGACCCTGCACCTCCTCGGTGCTGCGGAGGGCAAGAAGGCAGATTGGCGGCCACTGAGCGAGGCAGTCACCGGGACCGTCAACAACTACTACTCGACCAAGGACGGAGTGTTGAAGTACGCGTACGCGACGGCGCAGGCCGGGAGTGTCGCGGTGGGCCTCAAGGGTTTCGAATGCAAGTACCCGAACATCAAGGACCGCGATGTCACGGCGAAGGTTGCGGGACATTCGGAGTACTTCGACAACGTCAAGCTGTTGTAGCGACACAGTCGCCCACACAGTTCCGAACAATCGACAGTTGACGCAGGGGGAGATCGTGGCCGAGTTGGCCTGGCAATGGGACAAGCAGAGCAGTACGTACGGCAACTACGGCAACGCCAACCAGTGGACCGTGAACGCCGGCCTCGCCTCGCTTGCACGGGAGAGCACGCAGAACTCCAACGATGCCCGTTCCGAGGAAAGCCCCAGCCTGGTCTACACCTTCATTCGTCTGAGCGGCGAGGCGCAGTCGGACTTCCTGCGCGCTCTGAATTGGTCGGACGAACTCGATCCGCATCTGCGGGCGATGAGCGACGAATCAACGGGTGCCGTCACCGCCGGCCACATCAAGACCGGGCTCGAGGCGATGGCCCAGCCGGATCCTCTGGTTCTCCTCAAGGTCTCCGACTACGGCTGCCGCGGGCTCACCGGTCCCGAGTTCTCCGACATCGACTCGGAGCGGTTCGGCAACTTCATCAAGCTCTGCCGGCTGGACCTGTTCAGCGGGAAGAACGAGACCTCAGGCGGCAGCTTCGGCCTCGGCAAAGCCGTGTACTGGCGGTTCTCTCGCATCCAGACGGTGCTGTTCAACTCGATGGTCACAGATGCGGATGCGGTGGACGGCAACACCCGCAACCGGCTGTTCGGGGTCAACCAGGGTGTGGTTCACCGCGTCGGGAACCAGTCCTACCAGGGCCGCGGCTACTTCGGCATCCCAGGCAAGAAGGGCAACGTGACCTCGACGTGGGCCTCCGACCAACTCGTCGACCGCCTCCATCTGGGCCGCTCGGGCGCACGACCCGGGACGTCGGCAATGATCGTCGGCTTCTACGACCCCGACGAACCCGACCGTGGCCACACTGTCGAGGGTCTCGTGAAGATGGCGGAGGAGCTGCGGGCCGGGATCGAGGAGAGCTTCTGGCCGCTCCTGGCGCGCCGACGTCTGCAGGTGCGGATCGAGGTGGTGAACGACGGCGTCCGTGAACTCGACATCATCGTCGACCCCGAGGACACCTACACGGAACTCGTGCGCGCACTCCGACGATTTGACGCGGGCGATCTCGACGAGTCACTCGACGAGACGTACTCCGTTGTTGCTCGCGACATCCCGATTGCGATCTCCAAGCGCAAGTCCGGGTCCGGTCACGCGAAGTTCGTGCACAACGCAAAGCTGGTCGTCACCAAGTCCGACAAGCAGAAGGATCCCCTCGAGAACAAGGTGTGCCTGCTGCGCCAGCCGGAGATGGTGGTGCAGACGCTGGACCGGACATTCGAGAACCACACGTACCACGCCTTTCTGCTCGCGGGCGGCGCGATCAACCCGGATTCGTCGTCGGCGGAAGATCGGTGGGCGGACGACTTCCTGCGCTTCGCGGAACCACCCGCCCACGATCAGTGGATTCCGCGGGGCGGCCGAAACAAGAGTTCGCAGTCGAGTCTGAGCGCGCACTACGTTGCACCGTGGGTGCCGAATCTGCAGGCGATCGAGAAGAACGTCTCCGAGCAGCTGATCGCCTTGTTCGGTGCTCCCCCACCGGCGGAAGACAAGCCTCCGACCGCCGTGTTCAAGCACCTCAGCTTCCTGCGGGGCGAGGCCGGCGGGAGTGGCGCCGTAGGAACCACGAGCCGCAAGCCTGCCGTCGACATCACTGAATGGAAGGTCATCGACGGTCGCTGGCACCTGACGTTTCGCGTCAAGGCCAGGAACGAGCCTGGAGGCTGGGCCCTGAGTCCCGCCCTGTACTTCGTCGGGTTGGACGGCGGAGGCCAGGAGGTCGCGTGGGAGCGCCTACATTCGGACGATGCCCGAATCGAGGACGGCGCAGTACTACTCGAAGCGAAGGACAAGGGAAGGTTCGTGCAGGCGACGGTGACCGGTGTTTCGGTGTCGGACCTACCGATCCCCGCTGAGGAATCCGCGGTCGACATCCAGCTTCGGAACGTGACGAACACCCGACGAAAGGGGGTCACCGCATGAGAGTGCGCTACCCGTGGCCGACCTTCGACGGTGAATGGTTGTGCGGGATAAACGAAGTCGAGTGCGACCTTCCCGACGTCCAGCCCGCGGTCGACTCCGACTCCTTCCGGATGAGCCTCGCCGAGGTAGGCGACTGGGCGGCGCTGTCCTTCACGCTCACCGCACGTACCGACGAGAAAAGTCCCAAGGGTCTCGACGACGAACTGACCGGTTATGCCCTGCTGTCGTGCAGTTCCACGAGGATCCGCATGCCGTTCCCCCTCTTCCAGCGCGACGAGAATCCGAACGAACTCCAGGGAACCATCGACATCTCGCGCGACGACCTGGCGGGCACGGCCACCCTCGTGGCCGAGATCGCGTCGGAGTACCGCGGCACTCCCAGGATTGTGGGTCGCTCGATTCCCTGGACGATCGTCGTCGAACCGGGTCCGCACCCGTCAAGCCCGGCCAGCCTCCGATCTCGCAGTCGTGGGTCGACTTCGGCGCCCCCAACTCGCCCCTGGTCGCGCGGCAGAGCCCCGACGCTCCGGCTGTGCTGGACCTGTCCGCGGCCAAGCCGATGCTGCTGCTGAACAGCGCGATCCCCGGCTTCCAGGACCTGCTGTCATCGGAGACGGCGAAGCTCGAGCGCCGGCGGACGCGGGAACTCCTCGGTTCGCAGATCGCGCGGTACACGCTCGCAACACTGTTCCGGGCCGCCGCGGTGGAAATCACGAGCGAAGACGACGAGCCCGTACCACCCTCAGACCCACTGTTCCGCCAGGTGTGCGAAGCGGTCGCCGACGCCATCCCCCACTTCGCCTCCGTCGACGAGCTGTACCGCCGGCTGCACGACTCACACGGCAAGCGCGCCGAATCCGCGGACCTGTGGACGCACATCGACGTCGCAATCGACGCGCTCGCGGACGTGCCGAACACGCTGGCAATGGTGACCGAGGAGATCCGCCGTGGCTGACCACGAAACCCTGCGGCGCTATGTCCGTCGCCTCGACCCCGCTTCCCGATCCCAGCTGGTCGCCGACAGCGCATGGCTCAGCGATTCGGAGGCCGTGACTCGTCGCGACGAGTCACAGATCTCGATCGATGTGCTCGTCGACCTGATGGACGACCTCTCGGCACGACTGGACACATGGGCGGATCCATCAACCAGCGACCGGTGGCTGGCACCCCGAATCCACTACGCACTGCGCCTCACCCGAGCCGAGGCTTCGGATCCCGATGTCTGGGCATGGCTGGCAATCCGATTCCACTGGTACGTCGAGTGGCGCTGGGAAGGCCGCAAGGGCATCGTCGAGAACCGCTGGCGAGGTGAGATTCACAAGCAGGCGTTCGCGAGGTTGTGGTGGGGCGGCGAGCTGTTCCGAAACGGCGCCGCTTACGAGCCAGTGGTCGGCGCGTTCATCCGGCAGGATCTGCCGAACAGTTACCTACATCGCCCGCTCGTGCGATGCCGTTCCCTCGCGCTTGCCCTGGTCGACATGATTTCCCCAATCGACGGCGAGACCGTGCTATCCGCAGACGATGTGAACGATCTCGCGCGAGTCCTGAATCTCGCTACCGCCGGATCTCCCCCGGAGGTCCAGACTGGCTTTCAACGTGACGATATCCGCAGCTTCCAGAGGTGGGTGGCTGAGACCCCACGTGTGCCGGCGGACTGGGATGTGCTGCCGGTTGGACCGGCATGCTCCGATACGTCAGAAATCTCACTCACCGGCGGACGAGTACTCGCCACCCGTGGATGGGAGTACGCGCACGCCGCCGCCGAACGCCTCGACACCCGTTCGGCTCAACGCCGGGCCGCACGACCGACCACAGACGCATCATGATTCGCGGTTGACCAGCAATCCCAGACCTGACAAATGAACGGATTCGAATAGTTGACCACGAACAGCAGACCTCAGGACGGGCGAGCGTTCCTCTGCCCAGTGTGCGGCGAACCAACCAAGAGCGAGGTACATGGCCGCGTTCAGCAGGGTCCAGACCTCGGCCCACCTGCCGAGTACGTTCTCTTGCAATGCGATCAGGAAACGTGCATGACGCCGATCGTCCAAGTTCGCGAGGACTTCGGAAGTGGCTACGAGGCCGATCGACCTGGGATCTATTACCCGTCTCCTCGTCGAATTAGCCTCGCGGTGCCCCGGGACATCCGGGCCGAATTCTCCGAGGCTCGAAAGTGCTTTGAAGCAAAGGCCTATCGCGCTGCCGTGGTTATGGTGCGCCGGACACTCGAAGGCACATGCGTTGATCAAGGTGCCACCAAGAGGAATCTTGCCGCAAACCTCCAGGAAATGAAGGAATCGGGGAAGATCGATGGAGTCCTGGCCGAATGGGCGGACCTCCTCCGAATCGCAGGTAATGCGGGAGCACATTTCGGGAAGGAGGTGAGCGCGCAAGATGCTGAAGATGCATTGGATTTCGCTGAAGCACTCATCGACCACATCTACGTTCTTCGGGCGAGATTCGGTGAGTTCAAGGCCAGGCACCAACCTTCGACGAAGGATGCGTAGGCCCATCCCTTGTAGCGCAAACTCACGGCTTCGAAGCGGCGGGTAGCCCCGAAGTCAGGATGCGCGCTAGTTGTACCCGGCCACGCTGACCGAACTGTGTGGTAATGAACCGTCTGAGAGAGGGTTGGGCAGTGGCCAGCGCACACAGACGGTTCATAACTACCTACAGGGACGCGTTGACAAGTGTGGACAGCTCCTTCGTCCACACCACCGCCAGCCTCTCCCTCGCCCGGGACCCCGCGACGTAGAGCACGTTCCGCAGCTTGTTCTCCTCGAGCTCCCGCTCGGGCCCCGTCATCTTCTGCACGTAGTAGGGCGGGAAGTTGTCGGCTCCGAGGCGGGCGAGGATTACGGCCCGGAACTCGAGGCCCTTCGCTCGGTGCATGGTCATGACGCGGACGGCATCACCGAGCTTGTCCTCGTCGGACTTGTCAGTGACGACAACGCACGCGATCCCGCTGGCATCCAACGACTCGGCGATCTCGCCGACTGCCTTGTTGTCGAAAGCAAAGACAGCAACGTCGGACAACGCGAAGCCTTCCTTGGTCCACGCGTTGATCTGCGCGGCGATGCCCTTGTCCTCATCGCTCTGGCTCTTGAACTGCTCGGCCTCCGGATCGGGCCCGCCGAAGACCGACCGCGCGCCGGCGAGAGTATCCGAGGCGAGGTCGAGGTCGTCCACGTCCTGATCGACAACCTGCAGGCACCATTTCAGGATCTCCTTGGAGGTCCGGTAGTTGATGGTGAGCCTGCGTGAGCGACCCCGCGTCTCGATCCCGTAGCGGGACAACGGCGCCGGGCGGCCGTAGATGCGCTGGTGCGCGTCACCGACGATGAACAGATCGTCCGTGCCGGGTGCGATCAAGGCACGCAGCAGCTTCCAGTGCGCCGGATGCAGGTCCTGCGCCTCGTCGATCACAGCGTGGCGGTAGCCGAGTTGCTCCCGCAGTGACGGGTCGGCGACGAGCAGCGCCGCTGCCTGCGCGGCGAGCTGAGTGAAGGTCATCAAACCCTGTGAGCGCATGAGGCGTTCGAACTGCTCGATCACCTGCCACACATCCGCGCGCTGCGGTCGCGTCAGGCGCTGGCTGCGGCCGCTGCGGGTAACGCGGAGGTAGCCGGCCTCGTCCACGATCGCATTGCCGAGCACCACCTGGGACCACTCGTCTGCGAGGAACCCCGTGTCCCACTGGCCGACCGCGACCAGGGATGCGCTGGACCAGAGCTCCCGAACCTCCGCGGAATCGGCCTGTACGAACTTGACCGAACTGACGGCCTTGCGGCGCTCGTCCGATGCGTTCACGACGCGGCGAGCGAGCGAGTCGATGTTGACGACGTCGACCCGATCTCCGATCGTCGGCCCCGCGAGCTGCTTGAGCTGGGCCTCGATCGTGCGCGACAGGTTCTTGGTGAAGGTTGTGAACAGGACCTTCTGCGAGGACGAGTGCGCCTCGAGCCTGCGCGCGAGGTGCCGCGCCCGGTGGATCGCGGTCACCGTCTTGCCGGTGCCTGCACCACCGGTTACGCGGAACGGTCCGTTCCAGCCGGTGTGCTGAGCGAGTTTGCGCTGCAAGGGATGCAGCCACACCCGCCACTTCGCGAAGTCTCCCTCGAGAACTGCGCGCAGCTCCTCCTCGTTGTCACCGTCGTAGGTGGTGAAGCTGAGGCGCGACAGCGGACGCTGCAGCGCAGCGTCGAGGTCGTCGACGTCCACCTCGCCCGGATCCTCGATGACGAGGTCCGCCCACACCTCGTCGGGGCTCTTGCCGTAGGCGAGGTCGAGCACCGCGTTGCCCTGCGAGGACGGCAGCGCGTCGGCGATCGCCATCAGGTCGTCCTCGTCGGTCACCTTCTTGAGCTGCTCGGCGATCTCGGGCTCGACGCCGAACCGTTCGAGGTCCTTCTGCTTAACCTTCGCGGGCATGATCGGCTTTGCGGATGGTTCCGCGGGCTCCGCGTTGCGCGCCTTGTCGACGGCTTCCTCGAGCGCGATGGCGTCGAACAGCTCGGCGGCGCCGGTCTTTGCGTTGACCTGGAGGGTGAGCTTGCTCGCGTAGTCATATGCGGCGTCGTGCTTCTTGACCGCCACAAGGTAGAGGATTGCGGTGCCGTCGTCCTCACCGGCAACGACGAGCACTGCTCGGTAGTGGTCGGTCACGCGGGCCGTACGCACCCGGTTGTTCTGCGCCAGTTTCGGGATCTTGTAGTCGAGTCCAGGAGCCTCGGGATCTCGCTGGATCTTCATGATGAAGTCCACGACGCGCTGCTTGACGCTGCCCTCGAGTCGGTCGTACGAGCTGTCGAACAGGTCGTGCATGCGCACTTCGGCCTTCACTGCGTACTCCCCTTCACCGCATCCTCGATTTCGCGTGCAAGAGTATCCGGCTCGAACGCCCCCTCAGCGGAGGCCACTGTCCACCCGTTCTTCTCGAGCCACTCGTCACGGTCGGCGTCGATGTCGACGACAACCGCGACCTTCGTATCCGGCCACGCCAGCTCGACCTGCCACACGGACTCGTCGGGTCCGACCTCGGCACCCGCCTCCGGCAGGTCGACGCCCTCGCTTGCCATGATCGCGATGAGCTTTGACAGCACGGGATCGGTGTAGTCGCACACGATCGACCATTCGGGGCTCAGCTCGATCGACGTGTCCGCCGCGCTGATCACCGCCGAGCCCGCCAACGGGATCATCGCGTCGGCGAACGGGTCTTCCGAACGCCGCGTCCAGATCTCGACCATGCGCATCGGTAGGTCGTGCCCGAACCGGGGGCGAGTGAGGAACTGCAGGACGTTCGACCACCGCAGCCAGTCACGCCAGTGCGCGACGTGCGTCGGGCCTCCAACCTCGGATGCGCGGTCGTCGAGCACACACAGCACGCCGAGGGTCGCCACGTGATCATTCGGGTCGGCGACGATCACGAGCGGCAGCCCGCTCAGACCAGCGCGTGGCACCACCATCACGGACCCGGCGGCGTCGGCTGTCGGTGTCTGCCCCCCGACGAGCGAGGTCAGACCTGCCGCGAGCGAACCGGGCGCGAGCATGATCGGCGCATCGGATCCGTGCTTGCCCGGGTTGACGATGGCGAGCGCCGTCCCGTCCGCGCCGGCGCCCCACACATCGGCGTCGGGATCGGCCAAGTACTCGACGAGGAAGTCGATGGGGTTGCCCCATAATGCCTTCAACCGCGGATCGTCGATGCCGGTGCTCGCGGTGTTCTGCGCCTGCTGGTGCAGCAGGTCGGGCACCGCGGCCTTGAGCGACTTCGACACGAACGCCTGGACGTCGTCCCAAGCGATCGACCACACGCGGCGACCGTCGCGGCGCAACGCATCCCGCTTCCGGGCGTCATCGTCGGTGATGTTGTGCTCGACGCTCGCGTGGTACTTCTGCCCGTCGAGGTACGCCGCGACATCGCATCCCTGTGCATCACTGCGCGTGAACAGGAAGTCGGGTTGCGTGGTAATCGAGCCGGCCTTGAGGTCCACGAGCGGACGCATCCGCCAGCGGCGTGGCTCTCCGCTCGTGTTGGCGAGCCGGAGGTCGAGTTCTTCGCCCTTCGAACCGATCGCGGTTTCCACGGACCACCCGTCCTGGTTCGCGATGTGATCCTTGAGCGCCTCCCGGAACTGCAGCTCGAGTTCGCTCAGTTGCACCTTCGCGATGTCGACGGTGCTGACCGTCGGGATGGTCTCCACCTCCCAGTCACCGAGGAACTCGTCCAGCAACCGGAGCGCCGATTCGCGGGAGGCGTGGGGCATGTCGCGGGAGGGCAGGACGCCGTAGAGGCAGCGGTGGCAGGCCGCGCGCCCTTCGAGCCGGCACGGGCACGTGGCGAGCACATCGCGGGCGAGGGTGAGGATGCCACGCAAACGGTCAGGTTGGCCGAACCGGTCGAGGTATCCGGTCCCGCCGGGGACGGTGTCGTGGAGCACCAGGAACCGACGCACCGATCCGGTGCCGTCGCTCATGGTGGAGGCGACGACGTCGAGGTGTTGCGGGTCGCCGCCGAAGTCGCGGCGCAGCCCGAGCAGCAGCGCCCCCTTGAACGACGTCATCGTCGTCTCGAAGTGCAGCAGCGATACCGGGAGTAGCAACCGGACGGCCTGGGTGCGCAGCTCGTGGGAGAGGAGCAGGCGCTCCCACAGCTCGGCGGTGCCGCGGCGGGTGGCGCAGAACCCCCGGTGCCGGGTGCTGTCCCTCTCCGTGGGCCGTGCGGCGACGACACCGCAGTGCGAGCAGGTGGTGAACCCGGCGGCGTTCACCGTCTCCCCCGCGATGATGGCCTCGCTGCCCGGAGCGTCGCCGAGTCCGACGTTGAGCGAGCGGATGACCGCGGAGCGCGCGTACTCCGCCCCGAACACCGTCGCCTTCAGCTTCCACGCGTCGACGATGTCGGCGGGGTCGATGTCGACGCCGGTGACCTTCGTGAAGAACGTGCGGGTGCGGTCGTCGGCATCGTCGTCGATGATGACGTCGTCGAGCCGGTGCACGGCCGAGACCTTCTGCAGTGGAAGCACCTTGTGGACGGCACCGGAGTCGGTGACGGCGCTGCTGTGGCAGCGCGGGCAGGAAGCGAGCGATGCGTCGACGTTGGTGGTGCCCCACCCGCAGGACGGGCAGAGCCGGGTGCGAGACCACAGCGGCTGGGACAAGGGACCGATGTCGACGGCGTCGACCTGGACGCGCTTACCGTTGGCGTAGAAGTAGGCGCCCGGCGCCAGTTCGGTGAGCGCAGTGCTGCTGCTGCGCTCGTAGGTGAGGTCGAGGGCCTGCGGTTCGGGCGAGTGACCGCCCTCGTTCGCGGTCCACCACAGGTGGACATCGAGGGTGGTGGCGTCGTCGAGGAGGTTGTAGTTCGGGAGGAGCCCGACGCCACTCAGCCCGGTGAGCGTTTCCTGACGACCGCGTTCGCGCAGTTGGTCACCGAGAGCACGCGATTCGCCCATGCAGCGCTTGCGGTCCTCCTTCTGCTGGTCGTCGAGGTGACCGTGCTTGTCGAGTTCGGCGACGGTCTGAGCAAGGTCGTTGAGCCGCCTGCGGATCTCGTCAGTCTCGGCCTGCCAGGTCAGCGCCACGCGCGCGGCTTCCCCCCGCAGCCCGATCGCTGCGAAGGCGCGTACCGCCTGCTGCGCCTCCGGAACAAGGTTCTGCCCGAACAGCGAGAGGAACTCGGTGCTCAGCGCGTCCGCGTCGGCGGTGACCGCGTCGACCACGGATCGGAGCCAGGCTCCGTCGTCCATGCCCCCACCGAGCGCGCTGCCGAGTTTCGACGGCATCGCAGGGAGGGTGCCGAGCCCGCCCGCTGCGAGGCGGTCGAGTGTGAAGGCGAAGAACTGGCGGTGTAGCAATTCGGTGGCGTTGAGGTAGGCGCCGGGCGGCAGCACCTCACCGGCCAGCAGGTGGGTCGGCTCCGCGAAGTAGTAGAGGTCTCGCGGCGAGCTGGGCACGGCGGCGAGGATGAACGCGTTGCCGGTGGATCGTCCGGCGCGACCGATCCGCTGGAGGTAGTTCGCGGTGGACCGCGGCAGTGACGCCAACGCGACGGTGCTCAGATCACCGATGTCGATACCGAGTTCGAGGGTGGGCGTGCAGGCGAGGATGTTCGGGTCGACGGGCGAGCCGCCCATCTTGAAACGTGCCTCGACCTCCTCACGCTCCTCGCGGTCGAGCAGGCCCGTGTGCTCCTCGCTGACGATGCGCCGGATGCGGCCCTGCTGGTACATGTTCCGGTAGAAGTTCTTCGGTTCGATCTCGACCGAAGCCAAGGTGCCTGGGCAGCGCATCCGTGGGCAGGGCGCGCCATCCCAGAGGGCCGCGCGGTTCGAAGCGGCGGGTTGCACGTGGTGACACACCGGGCATTGAAGCCGTTCGATGCCGTTGGGATCCAAGATGACGCGGTCGGCCGTGAGCCCGTAGATCTTGGAGCCCTTTTCGCCGCTGCGCCGTTCGAGGGGGCCGTCGTCACCGGCGAGGACGTCGACGACGTCGGCGAGCAGGGCACGGGCCTCGGGTGCGGTGACGCCAAGGCACCGGCGGGTCCAGTCGGTCAGCCGCGACTCGCCGCGCGGGTTCAACGCGTGGAAGTCGGTGTCGCCGGCCGCTCCGGTGGTGAGGAAGCCGGGAGCGGGCCTGCCGGCGGGGAACTTCGGCATACCCTCGGCGCTGCCACCCCAGATGGACCACCGTTTGCCCTCGTCGCGGATGTACCGCACAAGCCACTTGTGATGGATACCGCCGGTGGTGCGGAGGTGTTCGAGAAGTCCGAGAATCCAGATGTCGTAGCGCGGGCCTGTGTAGGTATCGATGGCAAGTTGCGTTGCCCGGTTGTCCGGCACGTCAAGGCTCAGTTGCTCGGCGGGGCCGCCCCTCAGCGTGAGGCTGAGCTGGGGCAGGTTCTGATGGATGTCGCGGGCGAGGGTCGCGAAGTGGTCGAGGTCGATGTCGACGTCGACGGCGACCGCGCCGGTGAGTTCGAGGGTCCGGCCCATGCGTGCATTCAGGCCGGTTTCGAGGTGCGCTTGGAAGGCGATGCGTACGGCGAGCAGGTTGCGCAGCCAGCCGTCGGAGTCGTGGTCGAGCCAGGCGCCTTCGACGCCGGTGCGGCGAACGAAGTCGGGTGGGGTGATCGAGTACAGCTGCGCTTCTGCGGTGTCGGAGAACAGTCGCTGCGCCGCCGTCTGGAGCGTGGTGCGTTCGCCGAGTGTGGCCGCGAGGAGCGCCGAGCGAAAGTTGAACTGGAAGGCGCGGCCCTCGATGAACGCGGCCCGGTGGGCCGCGTCCTGCACCGAATCGGTGAACACAAGGGTCTTTTTCTCGTCGTCCGCCAGCAGTGGGGAGCCGAATTCACTGGTGAGGCCGACGCTGAGGAGGGTGGCGACGCTGGACCCGAGGAAGCGAATGGCGTTGCGCGCACCGCACGCAGGGCATGCCTGCTCGACGGCCTCGTCGCCGTCCGGGGTGCAGTGCACCGCGATCGTGTTCTCGCCTGGGGTGGAGACGATTTCGAGGGTGTCGGTGTCGACGAAGCTGACGCCTTGGTCGGCGGCGTCCGCGAGGAGCAGGGTACGGGTCTTGTTGCGGGTGGCGGGGCGTGCGCTGTCGCGCCAGATCGCCTGCGGCTCGTTCGCGAAAGAATCGCCGAGCTCGGTGGTGGAGGTCATCCACCCCGAATGGCCGCACACCCGGCAGTGCACCGCGGGAAGGTAGGTGCCGTCGGCGGGCGGTCCGTCATGCCACCAGTCGAAGCTGGGTTCGACGGAGACCTGACGAAGCATGCGGGTCAGCTCCCGCACCCACAACTGCACCTGCACGTTGAGGAGAGGTCGGAGCGAGCCGTGGTCGTCACGGACGCGGGCGACGGACAGAAGTGCGAGGAACTTCAGCAGGGCCTGCTGGACTTCGGCGGGGCGGGTGGAGTTGTGGACGCCCCAGGGCAGGACACCGGCCTGGGTGATGCGGGTGACGGCGTCGGAGGGGGTGAGGGGTTCGCCGCTGAGGGCGTCGATGACGGCGCGGGTGAGGAAGTGGGCGCGGAGTGCGTCGCCGATCGCGACGGGGTCGGTGTAGTCGATGTCGGCGACATGAGCGCCCGGCTCTGCGTTCGATTCGAGGACAGCCCGTGCCAGCGGCTCCCACGAGCCAGCCTTCGCCGCATCCGGTGTCGGGGCGTCGAGAATGACCTCAACGGTGGGAATGTCGAGGCTGAAATCCACGTGAGGGACGACGTCCGAAGCGGTCAAAGATGTCTCGGTGACGAGAGACTCGGGTGGGAACTCAGTACCGAAAACGGTTTCGGCGAACTCACGCAGCTCGTTGGAGCGGCTGCCTCCGCCCAGCGTGGCGGAGGTGGCGACGGGGGTGACGCGACCCAACGGACGCCCGGTCTCGGCGACACCAATGCGCGCGCCGAGCCGGCGGACGAGCATAGCGACGTCGGTGCCCTGCGCGCCGTCGTAGGTGTGGAACTCGTCGAGGACGAGGTACTGCAGGCTCGATGCTGCGTTGTCCCACAACGGGTTGTCACCGGTCCGAAGGAGGAGCAGGTCGAGCATCTTGTAGTTGGTGAGCAGGATGTCGGGCGGGTTCTTGCGCAGTTCGTCGC
This sequence comes from Rhodococcus sp. PvR099, assembly GCF_017833315.1. Lineage (NCBI taxonomy): Bacteria > Bacillati > Actinomycetota > Actinomycetes > Mycobacteriales > Nocardiaceae > Rhodococcus > Rhodococcus sp. PvR099. The sequence continues at coordinate 2,153,082 of NZ_JAFIBV010000001.1, forward strand.
GGTTGTCGACGAGCTGGTTGCGCGTAGGGGTGCGCCGCCGGCCCTGGCCACCGATGTAGACGCCTGCGGTGACGTCGCTCAGTTGCGGGTCGTCGTGCAGGTAGTTCGCGAGGCGACGCGCCTGGTCGGTGACGAGCGCGTTCATCGGGTACAGGATGATCGCCTTGATCCCCTGCTCACCGCGCGCAGCCGCCCTGCGTGCATGGTCGAGCAGCGGGACGAGGAACGACTCGGTCTTACCCGAGCCGGTTCCGGTCGTCACGATGGTCGGCTGTGCGGCACCCTCGCGAGTGGAGAGCCGTTCGAACGCCGTTGCCTGGTGTTGAAAGGGCCTGAACCCCTTGGGCATCCATTCCAGCGGCGAGGTCCACTTCGCCGGCACCTGCTGATAGGGCGTGCGCACCTTCAGGTAGGGGCCGCGGAAGATCCCGGTCTCCGGGTGCCGCAGGAACTCGCTGAGGGCCGATCCTGCGTTCGGATCGGCGAGAGCGAAGGTGGTGGATAGGTACTCGGTGATCGAGTCCTTCGTTTCCTCCGCGAGCAGAGACGGGAAAGTCGGCGCCGCAATGTCACCCATTCAGACCGAGCCTCCGCTCGAACTCGGCGTAGGCTGTGCGCATCTCGGCCTCACGGTCGGGCCTGTAGAACCACGGACTGTCGTGGTTCTCGTCGGGCGGGAACGGCGTGTAGCGATCGAGCAGGTCGCCGCAGGCTTCGCCTTCGAGGTACGCCTGGAGGAGCTTGTAGTCGTCCTTCTGCTGCTTAACACCTTGCGCGTGATGTTCCTTCGCAATCTTGCGACCGTTCGCGTCGAAGTTCATCTCGTACTCGTACTTGCGGAGCACCGGGAACTGCGCACGGAACATCAACGCCAGATGATCGGCGGTGAGGCCGAGCATCAGCGCGGCGAGCGCGTCGATCTCGACCAGCGCGGCGCGACGCTCGAACTCGGTTCGCAACGGGGTGTTCATCGTCCAATCTCGCTCACCGACACCGAGGCCCAAGGACGTCGCGAATGCCGGAGTCCAATCGTCGCCTGCGAATGAGCCTTCGTACAGACCCTCCCACAGCGGAGCGTAGTCGCGAGTGAGGCAGTTCAACCGGAGCGTGCGGAGAAGGAGGTACGGCCACGCCGGATGATCGATCGGGGCAGGAAACCGGTCAACCAGCTCAGCCTGAACGTCCGCCTTGCCACTTACTTTCACCAGGTAGTCGAACGGCAACGAGGACCAAAGCCCCGCCGTGAGTGCTGTGCGCTTCAAGTCAGCAGAACCGACCGTGTTCGAGATTTGTTTACATTCGCTAGCGCATGTACACACCATCAACGAGTTGATGGTGTGTACATGCGCTACGCCGGGTCTGATTATCGCAGCATGCAATGACCGCTCCAGTCCTGACTGCGTCATTCTGCGCCACGCGACTCGCCAATAGTCCGTCACTGGACGATTGCCCCACCGCGGAGTCGCGCCGTCGTACACATCGCGATCGCAGGCTCGCTGGTAATTGGTACGCGGAATCACTGATTCAGAAATGAGCTCGGGGTCAAATGTCGACCAATCCTTGTTGGACTTGCACGGATTGTTCGGTTCACGCACAAGCGGATTCGCTACTGTAAAATGCGGACCTTGATAGACGACCTCATCCCAGGCCGCAGGGAACTCTGTGCGCCATTCGATATAGCCGTCCTTCTTCCCTTTGTCCTCGTCGAAGCATCTCGTCCATCTGTAGCCCACGTCCGCAAGACGCGTGGACTGACGAGCGAACGTCGACAATATGTCGGTGTGCTCACGAGTCAGGGGACGGACGAGCCGCGCCCCATGAGGGGGCGTTCCCGGAGGGTCGAAGAGGAGTGCCCAGTCGCCGAGGATCTTCTCATCGATACGGGTGACACGTGAGAGGTGCGGCCGAAGGTCCCAACCACCCCAAGGAAACTGCGTTCCCGGAATCTCCCCGACCCCATCATGATTGAGTGACCCGTCCACCATCGCCGGCGCTTGGAGGGTAACCATGTTCAGGAAATCCGGCTCGCCTATCTGGCCGTAGACAGAGACTCCGAAGACAATGTTGTTATCAATCTCAGGAAACAACAGCAAGTTGTTTCCAAACTGCCAATGCCGCTTGAGTCGCGCATAGGTGCCCGCCCGGAGTGCGCCTGCCTTCGGGTCAGTGAAGTGGCCCTCCGGGTGGATCAAGGCAGTCACCCCCCGACTGCCAGCGCTCCTCCACACCCGCTCCATGAAGTTCGTGTAGAGGTTCGTCTGAACGCCAGCGAGGATGGGGTGCTCGATAGCTGATCCAAGGTGCTCAGCGGTTCCCGCCCACGAATTCAGGTCGCCGAGGTATCGATCCCGAGCACTCGCAACTTCAAGCACCGCGCTTCGTCGCGCCTTGAACGTCGTCTCGGGAATCTTCTCCTGCAAGATGAAGTACGGGTCGTACTCGGCGAGTGCGATGTCGTCTTTCCACAAGGGCCGAACCCACGGCGGGTTACCCACCTGCAGGTCGAAGCCGCCACGTTCGAAGATCTGCGCGAAATCCAGGTCCCAGTGGAAGAAGCCCTGCTCCTCGGCGATGCCTCGCGCGGTCCCGAGCCACCGGTGCTTCGACACCAGCTTCCACACCGGGCTCATGCCGTAGAAGTCACGCTCGAGGTCGTCCATCTTCGACAATTGACCGAAGCTGTCGACCGTCTCGTGGAACATGGCCTGGTCTTCGTCGCCCTTGCGCACCCCGTCAAATCCGAGCAGCCCTTCGACGGTGGCGATCCACTCGTTCAGACTCGGAGGGCCGGGATGATTGTTCTTGTCGTCGTCCGAGTCCTCTACCGATCCGGTCAGCGGCCAGAACCACATCGCGCACCAGGTGTCCATCGCGAGCCGCAGCCGCATGTACGGGCCCTCGGGATCGAGCAGCTCCGACTCGACCTTCTCGCGCTCAACAGCGGTTTCGACGGCGGGCAGGTCCGCGCCCCACACATCGATCTGACGCGAAACCTCGCGTTCGCTGATCGTGAGGCGGCGCAGCGTCAGCTCCCACAGGCGCTCGACACGCCGAGACAGCGCCCGCAGCCGGTCGAGCTGCTTCTTGTCCGGCTTCTTCGTCACCTCCTTGCGCCACTTCTTCAGCGCTTCAACCGCTTCCGGCATCAACTCCTTGGCCTGCTTCGCATCGGCGACGGCAGCCCAGCCGCTGGCCGGCAGGAGGAAGTGGTGAATCTCGCCGTCGCCGATGGATCCTTCCGAGAGTGGCCGGTCGACGGGTGGAGTCGTGAGCCAGCTCTTCTTCGCCTTACCGAGGGAAGTGAAGTCGTAGGTGGCGCGGCGAGCACCGATCAGAGAGTTGCCGCGGCGCAGGTGCAGACCGAACCATGGGGCCTGCAGTCCGCGGTGCATCACGTTGAGCCACAGAGACACCTCTGCCAGCTCCACGGCGGTGGCATTGAGGTCCACGCCGTAGGCGCGGTGCAGTGCCAGGTAGGCCTTCACCTTCTGCAGTTCGGTGGTGTACTGCTCGGGTTCGATCCGCTCCCCCAGCTCGTTCTGCCTGCGGATCAGGTACTCGGCTGCGAGCTGGTTGATCGCCTCGTTGAGGAAGGCGCCGCTGCCGAGCGCCGGCTCGCAGATCCGGTACTCGAGAATCTGGGCTGCTGTCGTCTCGTCGGTGACCAGTTCCGCGAGCGCATGCTTGACGACGGTCTTGGTCAGCACCTCGGGCGTGTAGTACGACGCGCTGCGCTGGCGGTCGCGTCCCGAAAGCCGGAACACGAAGCTGCCCTTGGCATGCCGGACGATGTCCTTGCGACCGGTCAGCCGGTCCTCGCGCCACACGATGTCCTCGGCGGCGTAGTCGCCCGACTTAGTGGACGGCACCAGCCACGAGCCCTTGTCGGCGTTACCGTCCTTCGCGACCTCGACCATGTCGTCGTCGGCAATCAGTCCGGAGTACGACATCAAGCCCTCGTACACGGCACCGAGCTGGTTGATGCCGAGCTGCGCGTAGGAGATGTAGCCGCGCTGCTTGTTCTTGTTCTTCGACGGCTTCGACAGCAGCAGCAGGGTGAGCACCTCCTGCAATACCCGGTTGCTGATCCGCGTCTCGTCGATCAACGGGGTGCGTTTCGGGTCGAACAGGTCCGAGCGCATCGCCTCGAACACCAGCCCGTCGCCGTCCTCGGTGCCGACACCGTGACCGTCGTTGACGAGCCGGAACAGCAGGTCCAGCGATTCGTGCAGGTGATGCCCGTCGGCGGAGCGACCGGTCAGGGGCACCTGGATGATCTCGCGGAGCCGGTCCAGCCCATACCCGGACCCGTACTCCGGTGCGCCAACGGGGAGGATGCCCAGCTCGGGGCGGGCTTCGGCGAAGAGCAGGAACAGGATTCGGTACAGGAACCGCAGCGACTGGATCGTCAGATCCTTCGGCAGTTCCGGAATGCCCTCCACCGGCAGCCCTGCCGCGCGGCGCTGCGCGAGCACCTCGTTGGCGATCTTCTCGATCGAGATGCGCAGGCCCTCGCGGAGATCCTCGCTGACGCCGACGGCGTGCTTCTCGGAGTCCTCGGTGAAGGCATCGAGGGTCGCCTTGCCGTCGTCGTTGGGCAGCAACACGTCCGCGGACCAGAGGCCGGCGTGATGGGAGAGCTCGCCCGTGGCCTTCTCGTCGCGGCGGTCGAGCGCCGTCGCGACGTCGAAGGCGAGATAGCGGCCCTCCGACCACCGAGCGGCGTCGGTGAGCAGCACCGTGCCACCGGCGACCAGCAGGAGGTAGCGCGGGGCGTGGTCACTGACGAACAGCTGGGTGATCGCCTTGGACACCGACGCGACCTGTTCGGTCTTCTCGCTCGTGATCGTCAACTGCAGGGGATGCAGCAGCTCGGCGTCGTCGGAGAACAGGGAGTCGGCGTCGGTCGCCGGTACCGCCTGCAGGATGTGCAGGGCGTCGATGTCGCCCGCGCCGGGGACTCGGCCGAGCAGCGGGACGGCGATCGGGGTCTCCCCCTGGAAGGTCTCCAGGGTCGTCTCGAAGGTCTCGAATCCTGCTGCGCGCAACAGCTCACGGTGCATCTCGGTGACGACAGCGGCGTAGTCCGGATGTGTCGGCTCGGGAAGCTCGCCGAGCGCACGAAGGTAGCTGCCGCTGATCGAAACCAGCCCCTTGAGAGGGGTGTCCTTGCCCTGAGTCGCGCGTTCCTTCCAGTCCTTCCCGAGGTCCTTGAGTTTGGTGGGGAAGACCTCCGCGAGCCAGTGCTCCGACAGGTAATCGTTGACATTGGAGATGGAGTCGAACATGGCTCAGCTACCTGCTTTCGGCACGATCACGGCGACGACGCGAACGAAGGGGTCGCCGCTGGCGGCGAGTGCATCGATGAGGGCGGTCGACCGGTCGACCGTCGCCTCGATGTCCAGTCTCGATCCGGTGCGGCGGCCGCTGTCGGTGACGATGCCGAGGGCAGTCTGTTCCCAGCCCTTCAGCCCGCTGCGGTAGTCGTCGATGCGGCGGAGGAGGTCTGCCTCGAAGTCGTCGCGCCTGTCCCGGATGTGTTCGGTAGCGGCGTCCACCGCAGCGCCCACCCGGTACTGCAGTGCGTCCAGATCGACGTCCGCGAACCCAGCGTTCGATGCGCCCTCGCGGATTCCAGCCGCGTCGAGGGTCTCGTCGAAGTCCCCGACCTCGGGGTGGTCGGGAAGACCCCGCACCGCACCCCAGTGCGCGATCGCGGGTTGCCCGAGGGAGTTCGACCACACTGCCTGGGTGAGGAACACCGACTCGCTCACGTTGCCGGACAGAACGGGAATCTCGTTGCGCCCGAACCGCGAAACGGAACGGTCTGCCGCCCAGTCCAGAACGGGGTGGATGGGAGCGAGAAAGTGCACGTCCGGCCACGCGCTGTCCGTCGACTTCCGCGCCCGGTCCAACCGCTCCTCCGAGAACTCGTTGCTCCCGGACAGCCGCAGACGCTCGGCGATCTTCTGCTCGTCGAGGTACTCCGAGGGCAGATCGCGGAACCGCGGAACCAGATCGGCAGGCGGGTTGAACGCGATCATGTCCTTGTCTTCGTCGCGCGTCACATCCAGGGCGTGACCGCCAGGTTCGGCAGCAACGTCCTTGAGCGCGTCGTCGAGGTAGTTGTCGTCATCCGTGAACAGCGACAGCCGCGGCACCTCCTCCGGTGTCGGGTCTCCCTCGTGACCGCCGCCGGTCGCCATCAGCCCGGCGAAAGGATTCAGGGCCGCGGGCGTGGCCTCCGGGACCACCGTGTCCAGATCCTTGCCGTCGCGGATGGCCTTCATCACCGTCTGCTCTTCGATCTCCGCGTCGCGCACATTGAGGAGAACGCCTGCGTCGCCAAGAGCCTGGTTGGCCTCGTACTCCTTCTGCAGCAGCTTGGTGACCACCCGCAGATCGCTCGGCACGTCGTCGGCGTCGCTGGCGAGCGCCAGGGCGGCAATCTGCGGTTCGTGCATCTGCCCATACCGGTCGATACGACCGTTGCGCTGCTGGATCCGGATGAACGACCACGGCAGGTCGTAGTGGACCAGCTGGTGGCATTCCTTGTGCAGGTTCAGGCCCTCGGAGGCCATGTCGGAGGCCAGCAGGATGCGGATGTCCGAGCTGGCCTGGCCGAAGCTCTCGACGACAGCCTGCACCTTCTCGTCGGGCAGGCCGGCGTGCAGCACCTGTACCGCCTTGGCGGGCAGCTTGAGCCGCTTGGCGACCTCTGATTCGAGCCAGGTGAGGGTGTCGATGCGCTCGGAGAAGACGACAGCACGAGTGGGTGAGCCCTTGCCGACTCCGACCTCGGTGAGGTGGTCGATCAGCGTCACCAGCTTGGAGGGTGCCTTCGCGTCGGCCTCCTCGGCCAGCTCGTCGAGCCGCAGCAGCGCCTTGGCTTCCGCGGACGTCGCGGAGTCGAGGGTCTTGAGGCGGCGTTCGACGCTCGCGCGCAGCGCCTTCGGCGAGGACAGGAAGGCCTTGAACAGGGTCCATGGGAACAGTTGCCGCCCCTGCCCCGTCACCACCGAGCCGCCGTCCGGGTGGAGCCAGGTGTCCTCGAGCTCCCGCAACACCGCGATCTCCGCGGCGTTGGGGACCACCTCGACGATCTTCGGAGTCCGCCGTTGCTTCCACTTGTGCGCGACATCCAGTTTGACGTCGGGCGAGTTCCGGTGCCTGCGGACGTAGAGGTGCTCGATGTCCTTGGCGGTGTATCCGGTCCGGTCGGCGATGGCGGTCGGGTCGAGCAGATTCACCAGCTCCGCGAACGACTTCGGATCACCATTGTGCGGGGTGGCGCTAGCCAGAATCAGCGCATCGGTCTGCGCAGCGAGCAGTTGCGCGAGTTCGTTGTTCTGGGAAGTGCGATTCATCAGGTTGTGGCACTCGTCGATCACAACGGCGTCCCACTTGTGGTTCTTGAGGTGGTGCTTGTACTTCGCCGGGTTCTTGAGGGTGTCGATCGAGACGATCACCCGCTTGTAGTAGCTGAACGGGTTCCGGGAACTCGGGAGGGTCTGCTTGACCTTCTGGATGCCGCCCGAGTCCAGGCGTACGAGCGGGATCGCGAACCGCGTCCACAGCTCGTGCTGGAACTGCTCCAGCACGGCACGGGGCGTGACGACGAGGATGCGCTCACCCCGGCCGCGTCGGATCAGCTCCGACAGCAGAATGCCGATCTCCAGTGTCTTACCCAGACCGACGGCGTCACCGATGAGGATCCGCGGACGCAGATTCTGCAGCGCCTGCGCTGCGGGGCGGAGCTGGTAGTCCATCCGGTCGAGAAGACCCCGATGGCCGACCGCGATGCGCGTCTCGCCGGCTGGCACCGGGCTGCTGCGGCGCACCGATTCGAGCCACAGCCGGGAGCGACGGAAGCCCGCCGATTCGTCGAGCACGAGCTTGCCGTCGCGCGGGTCGAGACGGTCGATCGTGTCGAGGGAATCGAAGAAGACGGCGTCCTGGTCGCGGACCAGCTCGCCGATCCCGGTCACCTCGACGCGCGTGCCGTCACGCTCGGTGGTCCGCACCGACCGCACGAGCCACTCCTCGTCACGGACCACAACGCGTTCACCAGCGGCGATGTCTGCCACTCAGGACTCCTTCGAACATGGAACTATCGGGGTCAGATTAGTCCCCGAGAGGGCGGCATCTTGGGATGACCACCTGTATGACACCGACCGCCGGGGCGGGAGACGTTGACGCCTCGCCCCGGCCGTCGGTCGGATCAGCCGTGGGAGATGAATCCGCTGAACAGGCCCTCGGACTCGCGTCCCTCCTCGGGAGTGCCGAACAGCAGTGCGCGATCGAGGAAGGTGTTGCTCAGCTCGCACGAGGTCTCCGGGACGAGCACGCATGCATGACATGCCGCCAGGTTCAGCGCGTCGGTGCCGGACGCCGTCGACTCGATGCAGACCGGGTCGGACGAGCACCACGACAGACGGGTCAGCCCCTCACGCAGCACGCCTGCGAAACTCTCGGGTGCGGCCTGCGATGCCACACCTCCGAGGCTGCCCGCGGAGTCCGAGCTTGCCGTGTAGACGAGGATGCCGGCCATGTTGTCGTCGACGTAGAGCCGCTCCCGCAGCGAGGCCGCCGGGTAACCGGCGTCCAGGGAAAGCTGGTCGATCAGGACGTGCGCGAGGGTGTGAACGGCGACCTCCACGATGTCGACACGCGGCGCCTCGGGACGTCCGAACTCCGCGGCCCTGCGCCCGGCAGCCGTCTGGAGCGCTTGCTGCCGCCCCTGCGCGAAGGACTTCGCGGCCCATTCCGCGAGCTTGGCACGATCCAGTGCGATGAAGACGCCTTCACCGATCACCTCGATCGCCGGCAACCAGTTGGTGCGATGACGCGACAGGTCACACAGGCCCTCCGAACCGGGCTCCGTCACGCCGTCGAGGCGCGAGAACCCGTACAGCGCACGGACCTCGCGCAGTCGCGTCACCTTCCGGACGTCTGTCATCAGCTCGGGCAACGACGAGCCCAGCGGCATCGGAAGGCACACGAAGTCTGCCTCGATCCCGATGTCCTCCCGCCCCGTCATCAGGGCGCTGAACTCGTCACGACGCAGTGCGTCCTCGCTGACATCGTCGTCTGCCTCGGCGCCGCGCCGCCGTTCGATCTCCGCGGCGATGTCCGCGGCAGAGTATTTGTCATTGGACAGCTTCGTGACTTTCTCAAGCACCTTTGGCGGAACCGGATCGAGATCCTCGAGCAGGACCCAGTGCTTGTCGACCAGTTTCGCCAGCGCTTCCGAGTACGGGGGAATGGAGATCGCCGACCGCACCGCCGGGAACCACACGTTCGACGCACCACGCTGCAGCACCCGCGGAGTCTCGGCACAATCCTGTTTCGCTTCAGCACCCAGCCACGGCCGCGCACCACTGCAGGTGCCGAATTCGGCGAGTGCCTTCGGCCCGAAGGTTCCGTCCAAGTTCTTCGGGGCGACACCGCAACTGCACTTGAGGACGAGGTCGGCGAGCGAGGACGTGCGTCCGAGGGACACCATCTTCATCTCATGCTTGGTTCCCTCGCCCCACGCCGCCCCCTTGTGGAGCCACCGAAAGTACGGGAACTCGTCGATGTGGCCCTTCGAGCAGGCAGTGATGAGACGGAACGGTGTCAGCAGCGGCTTGTCCTTGCACTGAGCACATTTCGCGATGTTCCAGTCCTTCGCCAGGTCGAACAGCGAACCGATGCGACGGCACTTCGGATTCGGGCAGACCTGTGTCAGCGGGAATCGGATCACGGGAACATCGCGCCCGTCGCGCGAGCCCGCGGGCGGTGACTTCAGTTCCGCCACCCGCAGAGAACGCGCCAGGCGCGGCTCACTCACCGGTCGAGTCCGGTTCTCGTGCCATTCATCCAGCCCGACGATCATGAAACTGGTCGTCTCCGACGGGAAGAGCCCGCCGATACCGTACGTGCTGAGAAGTTGACCCCTACGGGCCTTCGCTCCGGTCGTCATTACTTCCTCTTCATCGGAATCTGGTACAGGCCGCTCTCCGCGTCGACTTCACGCATACTGCGCATCGTCGGCCACGGGGCCTCCTCCTGGGAGTAGTCGATGTGGTCGTTCGTCAACGCGTCGGAGGGGTCGACGAGCAGTGCAGCGTCGAGGTTGCGCACGTTCTGGTACCGCATGTTCGGCTTGGCCTCACCCGCGTCAGCCCACACGGTGAGCAGCTCGTCCACCTGGCGTACCGTGTCCGCACGTTCGCGTTCGCTTTCCGCGTCGCCCGGATTCGCCGGATCCTCGAGGACCACTGCCGCCCGCTTCGCGATCAGATCGGCGATCTTGCGCAGGTCGTCCCAGTTGTCCTCGGCAAGGTACGCGGCCGTGTCCGGGGTGAGTCCCGGCACGAGCAGGCGTGCCAACGACACCAACACACCATGCAGACCACGATCGCGGGCCCGTGCGGCGAACGGCGTCGCGCTCGTAGCCTCCACCGCCCGATACAGCGCCTGGTGGTACGGGACGAAGCTCTCGTAGTGCGAACGGTCCCGCGAACGAGCCGCGTTGAAGATGGTGACTACGAGGCCCGGATACTTGCGGCCCACGCGGCTGGTCGCCTGGATGTACTCGGAGCTCGACTGAGGCTGGCCCATCACCGTCATCAACCCCAGTCGGTCGATGTCGACACCGACGGAGATCATGTTGGTCGCCAGCACGACGTCGTCCGGATCACCGTCGGCCAGCGTCGCCTCGATCTGCTTGAGGCGCAGAGGAATCTCCGAGGAGGCGACGCGGCTGGTCAGCTCGTTCGCCGGCTTCAGTTCCCGCCCCTCGGTCTCCTTCCTGTTCGCCACCACCCGCAGGCGCTCGCGGACGTCGCCCTCCACCTGGAGATTCGCGCTGCCGAGGACACGGAGGCTGTTGAAGTAGCCGAGCAACGTCCAGTACGGATCCCGCGTTGCATCGTCGCCGTCGATGTCCTTGGCCCCCTGCAGCAGCGCGGAGTACACGCGCACCATCAGAGTCGCGTGGCTGGAACCCGGTGACATCACGCCGACGTACTCGCGGGTGCCGTGAGTCTCCCGTGGTGCGGGCTCAGCGAAGAACGACTCGTCCGGGTTGATGCCCGGCGGCGGGAACTGTGCTGCCCGACGCGCGAAGACGGATCGGATCTGCTTCTCCGCGCGCCGGATCGTCGCGGTCGATGCGATGACCTTCGGCCGGCCACGGTCGTCCGACTCCGCGAGGGGATCGGTCGAGCACGCCGCATCGACCGCCGTCTCGTAAAGGCCGACCATCGAGCCCAGGGGACCGGAAATGAGATGCAGCTCGTCTTGAATGATCAGGCTGGGCGGGTGCCCGACACCGTCGCGGGCAAAGAGCTTGCCGACGTCTTCCTTCCACGCCATCGCAGCGAATTTGTCGACGGTGCCGAGGATCAGCTCGGGACGCTCCCGATAGATGTCCTCGTCGACAACGTGCACCGGGAGCCCGGTTGCGAAGTCGCAGCCGACGGTTCCGCACGCGATCTGAAGGTGTCGTTCCGGCGACTTCACGATCGCGTAGTTGTTGTGGTCCATCAGCGTTCCGCACCAGGGGCACTGAGTCAGCTGCACGGGGTTCTTCTCCTGCAGCTCACGCCCGGACGCGAGGTCGCTCAGCGATCGACGAGCCTCAGCCAGCGTGTTGGGCGTGCCGCCGCCACCGACCCACAGTCCGATCGAGAACGGCAGGTCGCCGATGTCTCGGTTCGCCTTGCGCACCGTTTCAAGCGAGCACATGAGCATCGTCGCCCGCTCGAATTGCTGAATGGTGAGCAGCCGCAGCGTGTAGCGCATGATGACGGCGACGCCCTGCGCCTCGGGGTCGCCGAGCCTGCGGTGCAGGATGGAGAACGCGACGAGACCCAGGTACGCCTCCGTCTTGCCACCACCGGTCGGGAACCACAGCAGGTCCGCGATCTCCCGATCCGGGTGGTGCCTGTCGGCGAGTCCCGGAAGGTTCAGGAGGATGTACGCGAGCTGGAACGGGTACCAGCCGTCCTCGGCGCCGTCACCGACCGTCCCCTTCGCTCCCCCGCGAACCCAGTCCTGTCGCGCACGCTGCAGCTGCATCGCGTGGTTCGACAGGCGGAAAGCTCGCATGCTCACCGGGTCGTCCCGGAGCAAATCGATTCCCGCCTCGATACGGTCGGCGGCGATACCCGCCGCCTTGACGTGCCGGCGTGCCACACCGAGCAACTCAGCATGGACATCGGCCTCACCCGACGACAGGTCGCCGTCCAGAGCCTTGATCCACTCGCGGTACCGGCTTACCAATCCACGCAGGCTGGCGATGACCTCGTCATCGGAACCGCTCGCCAGGAACGACATCCGGAGGTTCACGGACTCGTCGACCAGACCCGGTCGCGCCCGCGACACCTCGTAGGTGGGCAGGAACGTCGTCGCAACACGGTTCACGGCCTCACCTGAGGCTGCGATGTCCCACTTCACGGCGCAGCCGTGTCCGATCGCGAACGTGCGCTTGTTGCGGTACAGCAGGGCCGAGCTGTCGAGGTCCTCGTCGTGACCGATGTTCACGTGGCTGGTGCGATCGACGATCGCCGGCACCACAGTGGAAATGCTCAGCCCCACCTGGAACCAGGCCTTGCCGTCGCGCATCTCGCCCTTGGCGACCGCGTTCGTGTTGCGCAACGCCACCGAGATCGTGGAGACACCGTCCCGTGGAGGCCTCACATAGACGTACAGCTGAAGTCCCTCGACGACGTCCTTGATCGGCCCGACCACGCCGGGGGAACCAACCGACAACGTGAGCGGCTCGATTTCCAGGGGCACCCGCTGCCAGTCGCCGGAACGCTTGTCCTTCGCCGCGACGGCGCCATCGCCATCCACGCCTGTGCGGACGTAGCTCGCACCTTCGATCCCGATCGTGATGTCCTGAGCGTCCGCGAGCCGGACCGAGAACGTCAGGCCGACCGACGACGGGTATCGCATCAGGGCTTGCGCAACAGGGCTGTCGTCCGTCGACTCGCGATCCGCGTCAGCGCCGTCCGGTTCCGGGGTTTCCTGTCGTTCATCGTCGCTCGGCCACAGCGCACCGACGATGTACCGGTCGAGCGGCGGCTCCGCGATGGTCTCGTTCTCACCACCGCCGGGACCGACGACATCCGCCGCCAGCTCGTCGACCATCTCCGTCCTGAACCGGTACTTCTCATCCAGGGACGTGTCCCGCGAACTCACGAAATCTCCTCCATGTTCGACCAGTCAGGTTGTGCCAGACCGATGACTCGCGGCGCGAGCCACAGCCCGGAAGTGCTGACATCCAGTTCCTGTGAGCGTCTCGGGTCCCCGGCAACGGTTTCGACCGACACAACGGAGAGCCCCGACAAAGTCGCCGGCCACGAGCCGCCGCGCATGCTGAATGCCTTGACAAAGGACTCGTTGAATCCCTCACTCGTACGTCCGACCACACGTCCGTCCTCGGTGCGCAGAACGTAGGACGGCAGGTCCTCGGTGGACTGCGCAACGTCCAGGACCGCCTCCACAGGCGCCCCGACGAGATCCTCAGAGAGGAGATTATTCTGGACGACGTTCGCGTTGTCCTCAATCGAGGCCGGCACTTCGACCTCAACGTCCCTGCACTGGAACTCGACCGCCTTCGTGCGCTTCTTCTTCGTCTTCCGATTATTGACCCGCTCCTGAATCCGACCGGGCAACCAGTGCATGTCCTGGTACAACGCGTACGTCCTCGGCAGTTCACACAGATGGATCGTGTCCTTCGCCCGGCTCAGGGCGACGTACCGTGACCGGACCGCAGCCCACGCATCCTCGTCCTCCCACGTGAATGCCCGGTCGACGAGGAACACCCGATCGAACTCCAGCCCCTTGGCCCTGTGCACCGTGGAGACGATGACGTTGCTCGCATCGGGCTCGGTCAGGGTCAGCGGAAGGGCTCCTGACTTCACCAACGCCCTGATCCGAGCCACGTTGAGTGCGTCGATCCGACGCGCATCGCCTTCCGCCGCTTTGAGGAGATACCAGGCGTCGTCGCCTCGTTCCTCACCGAGGATCCGTTCCAGCGCCTCCTCGACCTCGGACCGCCTGACGACCACGCCGTCCAAGGAACCGAGCGCCTGCGCGACCCATTTTGCAGCACCGAAATCCTGCGCCTGGCGTCGTACAGCATGGCGAATACCGTTCTCGTTGAGGTACTTCGAGACCCGGAGAACTTCGCCATTCGTCGCGCACAGGACGGCGGTAGTCGCGCCGTCCACAGACAGCATGTCCGCCCACTCGTCGATCTCGCCCAGGGGGAGCAGCTTCGACTCGAATTCGCTCAGTGCAGCTTCCGCTTCGTGCGCCTCCGACATGTCTCGGAGTCTGTACCCCAGCTCGACGACCGCACGGGGATCGGCGCCACGCGCCCTATAGTTCTCCCCCAGCCCGACGGTTCGCGCACCGAACTCGTCCCTCAGCGCCTCGAAGACCTGCTGCGACGACGTCTTGCTCCTCGATTCGTCGAGCTGGAAGTCGTAGATGCCCTGGAGCGGATCGCCGAGCGCGGTGACTCCCACATCGGGATCCAGCCTGCGCAGGAGCGCCAGTACGAAGTCCGCGCGGTCACCGACGAGATCCTGCACCTCGTCCATGACGACGTGCCGGAGCGATTCCACGTCGAACGGCGTCTCGTCTGATTCCACCAGGACCTTTGTAGCTTGCCGGATCCGGGCCTCGAACGATCCGACAGGCTCGATGTCCGCGTCGAGCAGAATCTGCCCGGCGAAGGAGTCGAACGTGCGCACGTTCGCCGCCGCCACCTCGCGCAGCTCCAGGCGTGTCCGGACCGCGGTCACCGCGGCCCGCGAAAAGCTGAGCACAAGGACTTCGGTCGACGCCGACAGCTGCTCCTCCTCGACGAGGAATCCGATCCGCGCAGCGACGACCTCCGTCTTGCCCTGACCTGCGCCGGCGACCACCACCAACCGGTCCTCGATCGGCGCCTCGACGACCGTCCGCTGCACGTCATTGAGCTCCAAAGGCTCGGACACCACTACCGCCTCCACAATCCGTCGAAATGATGGAACGCGAGCTGCGTCCCGAACGCGTCGATATTGTCTTTCACGTTGACGATGAGGACCTCCTCCGAACCGCCGTTCGCAGGACCGCGGAGTCCACGACCGATCATCTGCTGGTAGCGGTTGGGGCTGAAAGTCGGCCGCGCGACGTAGACCGCGCCCACCTTCGGTGCATCGAAGCCCTGCGACAGCACGTTGTAGTTGGTCAGCACCCGGATCTCACCGGACCGGAACTTCTGAATGAGCCGGCGCCGCTCCGGTGCGGGTGTGAACCCGTCGATGGACGCTGCCGGGATTCCTCCGCTGGAGAGCACGGCGGCGAGGACCTGTGCGTGCTGGACGGAGGCCGCGAAGACCAGCGCCGTCATGTCGGTGGGCAACTTTTCCAGGGAATCGAGAATGGCGCGGTTCCGGTCGGTGTCCGCGGCGACGGCATTCAGATCGATGCGGTAGTCGTCGAGGTGCATGGCCTCGGCCTCGGACGCCTTGCGCGGCTTCCCCGGCGTCAAGGTCATGCCGTCGAGCTCGAGGTGCCTCACCCGCGCGAGGATTCCCATCTCCTGCAGCACCTCGTGCGGATCACCGTCGAAGACGCCGTCGGTCAACAGGTTCGCGTCGTAGCGGTTGATGAGGGCCTTCGTCTGGTCCTCGTTATGGCCACGGTACGGGCTAGCCGACAACCCGAGCAGGGCCCGATCGCGTTCCTTCGTTCCGCGCTTGAGCCACCTGAAGAGTTCCGTGTAGGTCTTGCTGATCGACGTGTGCGCCTCGTCCACCAGAACGACCTCGGCATTCGTCAGCCATTCGTGATTGCTGCGACGCGCCAACGAGAGGAGTTTCGCGTCGGTGGCCACCACGAGGTGCGCGCCGTCGTCCGCGGGCGCCGCGTCGTTGGCTCCCCACAGCCGGCTGATCGTCAGACGTGCACCGGCGGGCGCCAACGCCGACCAGGTGTAGGACCATGTGTCGACGGCCTGTTCACACAGCTCCTCGGACTGCGCGATCCAGATGATCAGCGGCTCGGTGTCGGATTGCTTGACGTGACGGATGAGCGACTCCACCGCCACTCGCGTCTTTCCCGATCCGGTCGGCAGTGCGACGATTCCGCGGTTGTCACCACCCGGACGCAGCATCTCCAGGAGGTTCGTCACGACACGTTCCTGGTAGTCGTGCAGCGGTGGAAGCGCAACCGGGCCGATGACCTGGAACCGCGCCGCAGGCGCCGACACCCGGGAGCCCGCGTAGTCGGGAGACAATCCGAGTTCCTTCACCGCCGTGGCGGCTTGAACACCGCCCGACAGTTTCGGGAGCACAACGCCCTTCTCCTCGATCGCAGGAGCGAGTCGGGTCAGGAGGCTGGAACCGCGGGAGGCGCGAGCCATCCCGGCGATCTCGTCTGGCGTCAGCTTCTTGCCGAGCCGCCGCTCCGCCAGCGCCTTCGCGCCCGCCGGGATCTCCTTTTCGAGGGCGTCTACACCCGCGAGCATCACAAGCTTGCGGTCCTCGTTGGCTTCAGCCTTGACTCGCTGGCGCAGCCGGTTCGCCTCCCCACGCGCGCCGATGGTGTGGACCTTCTGCCGGTCGGCAGTAGACACCGAGAGATGGAGTTCCGCAACGACGAGTTCAAGCAGGCGATCGTCGGACAGATCGTCTCGGAAGTAAATGGACTTCTCGCCGTCACGCAGGAGGATATGTTCGGTGACGGAGTTGCCGGTGCCGCCGTCCGTCGACAGCTCGACCGACAGCTCCGAGCACGGGGTCAGGTTGACATCGGGCACCGTGGGCACGAAGGCACGGAGGCCCGGGAACTTGTCGGCCAGCGAGATCGGGTCGCCCGATGCCGCGACCATCACCGTCCGGCTGATGACGGTTCGAGCGTCGACAAGTCCCCAGCGCTGCATCAAGGCTGTCATCGTGCGTTCGTCCTCGGCGAGCACCGCCGGGTACCCGGAAGCGGTCATGGCGTCGTAGTCGGGCCGACTGTCGGTTACGTACGTCTCTTCGGGCGCCGTCAGTGTCTTCGCGGCGGCATGCGTCACGCCGAGCTCATCGGGTGCCGGCGCTCCCACGAGCGCGGCACGCGAGTACAGCTGGTTGAGTCGGTCCTGGTCGAGATAGCGGAAGGGCCGCGCCAGGATCCGCTCCCAATCTCGCGAGTCGATACGATCCGCCAGCCCCAACAGCTGGGCGTGCTCGGGGGAAATCCTTGCAACGGGCAAGACCTCGTCTGGCACGCCAGCGATCGAGGCAAGGGACTCACGGACCGGCCGCAACCCGTACGCCGTGTCCACGACGCCGTGCTGCCGCACCCACCACACCGCCGGGTTCGTGTATGGCATGGCGAGGCCGGCCGAGCTGGTCGCGTCGAGTGTCCACGCTTTCGTGGACACACGAAGCACGTGATCGGTGAGAGCCTTGCGACCCTCCTCGCTCAGCTGCTCAGCCATGTCGAGTCCGCAAAGGGCGGTGCCTGACAAGATCCGCACTCGTGCCGCGGTCACTCGATGCCCGTGATCCGCAACCCAGGTCACGTACGCTGCGCGCGCCGCGTCTACCCAAGAGGCGAACCAGGCCTCGCTCTTGTCCGGCTGGCCGAGCGTCGGCTCGGACGAGGCACCGATCGCCCGCAGCAGTTCCAGATCTCTTGCGTGGAACGCTGTGTCGATGGCATGTGATACATCGCGCGAACCATCGGCGGGCACGATGACGCCCGGCAGTAGAACATCGGCGACAGCGGCGTGACGGCGCGCCAGCGTTCGCACGGGAGCGCCTCCGGCGCCGAAGGCAGTCGATAGCACGGAGGCTGCATCCGCAACCCGCAAACCGCGCGTCAACGACCAGAGCTCTTCGAGCATGGCACCGGTGACCGCCGACTCGGTCATTCGCACGACATGCGCCCGCAGACGACCGAGTTGATCGAGCCGACCGATACCGAGCGCGGCGAGCGCAGTCGCGGCATCGCCGTCGGCGACGACGGCTGGATGAACGAACTCAGCTCCCGTCTCGTCGTCCGACTCCGGCAGAAAGATCTTGCCTGCAGACGGGAGTCTCAGCGAACCGTCCGCCGCGAGAACGAACTTCGCCCGTCGCATGTCGAGCATGTGGTCGGAGGCCTCGGTATCGACAAGGCGAGCAAGCTTGATCGCCTCCTGCGACCCCACCACACCAGCGCCCGCGGCGAGGTCATGCAGCCACTCGCCGACACCGTACGGCTTCGAACCTGACAGACCCACAAGGCGTTCCGCCTTGTAGCGACGTTCCGCGGTCCGGTCGACGGACCCGTGAACCCAGTCGGCGGGACGACCCGCGACCGCAGCCCACCGCGGCTTCCACGAATCGAAGTCGGACAGGAAGCCGGGCTGGAGTTTGATCTTCTCCGGGAGGGTCAGCATGCCGTCCATGTCCGGAAGACATGGCACCCGCGATGCCGCCTTCAGGATCGGCTCGTTGATCGCGTCGTCGGCCCAGGAACGGGCCTCGCGCCCGCGGCTCGGTAGAAGGTCGAGGATGGATCCGGGGTCATCGGGGTCGACCAATTCGGCCAGATTCGACGCAACGAGGTCTGGCAGGACAGAGAGCAGGATCTCGCGGTTGTAGAGTCCGTCCAGAATGTCGTGGCGGTCTTCATTCGTCTTGAACGGCGCGTTCACGATTCCTGTGAGGCTGGTACCGGAGTTGGTCGGGAAGTACGACCAGAACGATCCGACCTTGTTGCGCCCCTTCAAGGGCACAGCCCACGCCACGTCCACGACGCCACGGCCGGAGATCTCCCCTGCATCTTTGCGTGCGTCGGCACTCGGTTTGTGCGATGCCCGGAAGACGTTCCATGTGCTCTGCAGGTTCCCGGAGGTGAGCACGATCCGGCTGCCGTCCCGCTCGGCCGACCAGCTCTGGTCGTCACCGGAATCGTCGTTCCGGAGATCGATCGCGTTGACGTGCTTCGCGAACAGCAGGAACTCCGACGGAAACGCGAGCAATTTGTCGCCGAGCCAGTCGGTATCGCCGACGAGGGGAAGCCGCACGATCGTGGAGGCCCACCGCATCAAATCGGCAAGGACCATGTCCGACTTCGCCGCTTCGTACGGATCGAACGGGAAACCAATGCGCAGCACCGGCGTTCGCGACGCAGCCGGGTCGATCGCACGCACGAGGTCGGCGCTGGCCCCGCGATCGAAGCGGATCGACACATCACGGCTGATGATCTCGGGTGCGTCACAGATCCCAAGGACCGACTTGAAACCCAGTCCAAACCTACCGATCTCGTCGTCGCGCTTGCGGGAAATGTGCGATGCCATCAGGGTCTCGATGCCGGTCGCGGTGAGCGGACGACCCTCGTTCGCACAGTAGAGCACACCATTCGACAGCACGAGCGCGATTCGGCCGCCCGCATGAACCATCGCGTCCGCGGCGTTCTGCACGAGCTCGTGGAGCTGCTTCCGGCCGTATCCACCCTCGATGTTGGAGAGCTCGATACCTGCATCCTGCTCGATCAGATTTGGTTTCGCGCCGTACGCCGCGAGGCACTGTTCGGTCTGACTCCGAACATGATCGGCCAGCACCCCTTCACGTCCGATCCACTTCTCCGTCAATGCTTTTCACCCCTGGCTCGTCGGTCCGTTCAACAGCCCGCCCCCGACGTGGTGTCGCCTGCGGTATGTCGACCGACGTACGCCCTTTGTTACAGACAATTCGGGCGCCCGGTGCCGAGCCCTAGAACATTGCCAGATGCCACCGACAAAGTTGGAGTCGTGCGTTCGACGGACACGACAAACGCTGGGTGAAGCCGCGGGGGAGGCACCTCACCCGCGTTCTAGCCGGCCTCGGGCAGTGGCGAATCGCAAGGCACGTGGTCCCACCAACTACCTGTCACTGCGCGCTCGAGGAAAGCCTCGCTTGGAGGCTCGACGCCCAGCACGGACGCAAGCACGTGAACGGCAAGCCGCGGGGGGATGGCATTGCCAACCTGCTGGGCCCAGTCCTTCCCCCTCCACGGGTAGTTCGAGGGGAAGGTTTGAAGCTGGCCCGCGTGGTGCGGCTCAAAACGACCCGTTGAGCTTGGCCCTAGGCCGATCACGCGATTGCGTGAAATCTTTCCGGTGACGGTGAATGCCGGCTCGGTCGATTTCCTCCGACCGCGGGCAGACGGTATTCCCCCTGTGCCGTAGTTCGAAATCACCTCGAACTCTTTCTCCGGGCCGAATACGTCCCCCATGCTCACCCAGGGCAGCAGAGAGTCTTCCTTCTGTGCAACACCCTTCCGGAAAGCACGATGGGTCGCCGTCGGCAATTTGACTTCACGCCCTCTCCTCGCGATGAGGATCGCGCGGCGACGAGTCTGCGGCACACCGAACTGTTCGGTCCGAAGCACACCGACATCGACGCCGTATCCCTTGCGCTCAAGCACCGCCGCATAGGCGTCCCACACCGGCCGTACCGCCGGCACCTGCTCCAGCACGATCGCCTCATAGGGCCGCTCGTCATCGAGGGCCTTCAACGCCCATCGCAACGGCTCGAGGACCAGACCTGTCCGCTCATCCTCCATGTTCGCAAGGATGTCCTTCACCTCAGCCTCGCGACCTTCCTCCATCATCTCCACGAGCGCGAGGACGACGTCAAGGGCTTTGCGGCCCGTGCCGGAGCCCGCGACAGTGAACGTCTGGCAAGGCGGCCCACCGGCGAGGACGTTCGCCTTGGGAACGCTCCACGGACCGAGGTCACGCACATCCTTGTGATGTGTATCCAACCGGGCCGCCTTCCGCGTCTCGTAGGCATCGTCGTCCCATTCGACACCGACCACAGGAACCCCGAGCCAGTGAGCGGCGACGTCCAGTCCGCCGGGTCCGGCAAACAGGTCGACGATCGACGGATTCGCCAGGTCAAAGGACGGGGCCTGGTCAGCGCTCATAGACGCGGATTCTATCCGCGGTCGGTGACGCCGTTCGCACGACATACGTGCAAATAGAGGTCTCCGACCCCACTTCCGGCAGTGCCCTGACAGGCTCACAGCCGCCTGCGCCCTGCACCACTCGTCCCGACTGACCCTCCACAACGGAACACAGAACGTGCTACAAAGTGACTCGTGAGGGCATGGATGGTTCGGGCGGGCAGTGACGGGGAACGAGAACAACCCGCACTTCGGAACGGGATAACTTGTGTCGGCTGGGTGGCCGGCGATCTGAGCAATGCGGACCGCAATGAGATCGAAAAGCGTTTGCGTGAACATTATCCCGGTCAGTCGAACCAGACAATCGGCAACTGGACCGGGCAGTTGTACAGATTTGTCAACGAGATACGCATCGGCGACCTCGTGACGATGCCACTCAAGCGTGGCGAAGGTGGAGTCGCGTTGGGCTGGGTTGAGTCCAATTACCAGTTCCAGCCTGATGACGACTTCCCACATCAGCGAGCGGTACAGTGGATCGAAACCCCCTTCCCACGCTCCTCCTTCGGCCTCGATCTGCGTGCCTCCCTGGGTTCCTTGCTGACCGTTTGCGGACTTTCCCGCAATGATGCCGTCGGGCGCCTTACTTCAATCGCAGAGACTGGCGACGACCCGGCAATGGCCGACCTGGCCGATGATCCGGAGATGTCACTGTCGACGCTCGTGGACAACCTCCCGACCACGATGACCGTGCGTAGACTCCTCGAATACAACGGCGTAAGCCGAAGGACCGTCGGGACTGTCGCCCAAATTCAGGAAACGCTGGAATCGCTGGGAATTGAGACAGACAGCCCGATCGAGTCCGGGCCAATCGATCGCGAGATCACCCTCCGCCCGATCCCTGATGCCGAGTCGGAACCAGCTGCAAACGTCACTCAGCCCACCGAGACTGTTCCAGATCTGGCGGGCGGCGCTGATCGCCATGCAGATATTGCCGCGCCGATACATCAGACCCGGACCATCGATTTTCCGGTGTCGACCATCCCGGCCGCGTCAACGAGACCTGTTTCCGTCGCCCCGGACGCGCCCCTCGCAGACGCCCAAACACTGATGTTGAAGTACGACTATTCACAGCTCGCAGTCGTTGAAGATGAGCGACTGGTCGGCTCGATCACATGGCAATCGATCGCGATTGCCAGCTTCTATCAGAAGCCCAACTACGTGCGCGACGCGCTGGTATCAGCTCCACCCCAGGTTCCGTCCAAGGAGGACTTGCTTGACGTCGTCCCCTCGGTCGAGCGATACGGCTATGTGTGGGTCAACACTGAACGCGGCGACCTCGGGGGGATCGTGACAGCAGCCGATCTCGCGATTGAGTTCGGCCGAGACCGTAAACCTCTCATGCTTATCGAAGAGATCGAGCTGAGACTGCGGAGGTCCGTCAACATGCTCACCGATCAAGATGTCGCGGAATCAGCCGCTCGCGCGAAGACACTGGAGGCGTTGACCCTTGGCGCTTACCCCTACCTTCTCGCCGACTCCAACTGCTGGGGAAAGCTCAGCTGGAATGGGATCCGCCAACAAAGCTTGGTGGATCTGGTCAAGCAGGCTGCGGACATCCGGAACAGCCTTATGCACTTCTCACCCGACCCGATTTCCTCATCTGACGTCGCAACGTTGAACGGCCTGCTGCGAATACTGCGAGCAGTCGATCAGGATTCGTCAGACTGACGCTCGATCTCCAGCCAAATTGATGAACGATGCATTTTGACGTTCCCTCTCCGACCCAGCGCCCCCATATCCCGATCCGGTCCTTCGGCATGACTCCATCCTCGTTTCTAAGGTCAGGAGTCTCCAAGAACCCATGCGGTTCAGGTCGCTTCGACGGCACGACATCAACGACACGACTCCGCCAAGCAGGCCACGACCAGCAGGGAGGTCCCCCGGGAGGACGAGCCCCGGCTGTCAGTCGGCCGCCGATAGCCCTCGCGTCGCTGTGATCCCACTCGAGAGCCGCAAAGTTTGGCACCACCGGGCGTGCCGCTATTTGCCACCAAAGGACGCCCTCGTTCCCCGCCCCCACCACAACCACCGCAATACGTTCGCGGAGTCACATGATTCGTCCATTGGACTCACCTCTGTCGGTCAAGCTCCTCCTTGATCGCAGCGACCACCTCAGTAGGGTCCTCGTGCTCCCAGAAACGAAGGACCGTCCATCCTCGCGCCGATAGGTCTCGGTCGGCGCGTCTATCCCTGGCAATGTTGCCGTCCAGCTTTTGTGCCCACCAGTCGGCGTTTGTCTTCGGCCTGGTCGCATGGTCTGGGCAGCCGTGCCAGTAGCAGCCGTCGATGAACACAACAATTCGAAGCCCACGCCACACAATGTCTCCACGTATGCGGAGATCCTTCTCTAGACGGACATCGACGCGGTATCGAACGCCAGCAGCATGGAGCCGCTTCCTGACCTGAAGTTCGGCATCGGTGTCGCGTCGGCGTTGCGCCTGCATCCGAGAACGGACGGACGGCGACGAAGCACCTGGACGCTTGGCCGTCATCGGCGAACGCACCCCATGTCGAGAATGTACGCCTGATCAGGTGATGGCCAGATTGCCCTTCCAATAATTCAGGCGCCAGCGGTCACCTTGTTCGCAGGGCTACGTTCACGGGCCCACCTCGATCGATTCTGTCAATCGCGTACGCGGCACCAGCGATCCCGTTAACCCCGCGTCACCGTCGTATCCCATAGCGAAGGCGGCAACCTGTGAATTCGCGGACACGTGGCGGAGATCAGGACGCGGCTCCCCTGAATCTCACCGGGACCTCGTGGCCCCGATCGTTCGGTAATACTGTCCCGTCACCCACCCGACGACCCACCGACACCACCCCGCGATACCGTGGACCCGCACACCCAGCCCACCACAGCAGCGGCCAGCCGTACCCCGGTCCGGCGCAGGACAGAGGAACCATGAGCGACCACGACACCACCGACGACCAGCCGCTGCGGATCGACGGCGCACTCGCCGTGGTCACCGAGCAGCACGACCAGCTGCACACCCTCTGCGTGCGCACCCTGGCCGAGCTGCTGGGTTCCGAGCCGGACACCGACGAGGACGGCGACATCGCGATCCCCGTGCACGGCTTCGCGGTGTACGTGACGGTCGCCGACGACGGCCCGCAGCTGCACGTGTGGTCGTCGATCGTCACCGGCATCGCCGACCGCGCGCAGGCCACCACGCAGCTGGTCGCGCTGTCGGAGGAGTGGCCGCGGCTGCGCTTCGCGCTCAGCGAGGAGCACCTGCTGGTCTCGACGCTCGTCGACGCGGACCCGTTCGCGCCGCAGCACCTGCTCAACCTGATCGACGAGATCCACGACCTCACCCACGACCTCGATGACGACTTCGCCGCCCAGTTCGGCGGCACCCTCGACTGCGACGCCGACGACGACAGCTACGCCGGTGACTGCGATGGCGGGGGCTGCGGCGGCGATTGCGCCTGCGGCGAAGCAGGCGAGCACGTCGAGGGCGACCTCGGCATCACCACCGCCACCAAGTAACCGCGGAGCGACTACGGCCGGGCCGCCCACGGCGGGCGCCCGGCTGTCCGCTCCTGCTCGGACCTGTCGGTGGTCGATGACAACCTGTGCCCATGCACTTTGGTGACGAGGGGTTCGAGCCGCCGGACGCATGCCTGCAGTGGTGTCGGACGCGGTCCTATCCGCTGCACGTCCTCGATGACGGCGCACCGGTCGACCTGGACTGGTGGAACGAACACCTCGCTCGTGCCGGACACGAGATCCGGCTGCGGGGGCGCGATCTCGACGGACGCATCGTCCCGGAGGGCATCGCGACGGTGCAGCGCAACGATCTTCGGCTCGGCAGCGAGCTGGCGGAGACAGACCACGCCGGTCTGGGGCTGCTGTTCCTGTGCGCTGCGTGGCAGGGTGCCCACCCGCACCGCCGCTTCAAGCGCCGCTTCCCCGACGTGGTCAACCCGCACGCCCGCGTCGGCGAGGACCAGCTCGCCCGGATCAGGTCCGTCCTGGACCACTGCGCACGCGAGCGCGCGTTGCCGCACGCGGCGAGCGCGTCGTGGTCGGGATGGCCCGAGACGCCGGGCGTCGGGGTGTCCCTGCTGGCTGTATACCTGTGGGCTGTCGAAGCGAGGATCTACGGTGCCCGACCCCAGCTGATCGAACAGTTCGGTGTCTCCACCCTGATTCACGAGGGTTGGCTCGAGGATCCCTCCGTCAGCGGCTTCACCCTGCGCCGCTATGACCGGTACGTGGCATTGCTGAATGCGTGGGCGGCACAGGCGAACACGCATCCCGAGCTGATCGAGATGTGGCTGGTGCAGCGGTGGAGCGCCCGGTTGCGCGAGGCCCGGCAGGGTGCGCTGGTCGAGCCGACGCTGTTCTGACGCCAGCGGGTCTCGGCGCCGAGCCCGGCCCGCCGCTGGATGCGATCATCTCGTGAACAGCACCGCGGCCTGCGCCGGCAACCCGGCGTCGCCGTTCCTGCGGAACAGTTCGGCGGGCCGACCATTGCCGAGTTTCGACCACTCCCCGGTCTTCTCGAGGGACCCGACCACGTGGCGCCGGAACGAATCCTTCTGCAGTTCCCGCGCGAACACCACCTCGTAGAGCTGACGTAGCTCGAGCATCGTGAACGACTCCCCCAGCAATCCCGCCGGGTCGACCCGCGCCGCGTACCGCGCGCGAAGGTCGTCGACCGCCAGCCGCACCATGTCGGCATGGTCGAACCCGAGTTCCTGCTCCACCGCTCCGTCGTGCACCGGCACCAGGATGGCAGTCTCGGGAAGCGCGTCCGCCGGCACCACCGCGGTGTGCGCCATCGAGAGCACCCAGCCTCGCTCGTCTCGATCGGGGTGATCGAACAGAGCCAGCTGATGGAACTGTGTGCCGGTCATGTCGGCCTTGAGCAGCGCTCGCTCGGCGGCCGCGGTCAGCAGTTCGCGTTCATGCAGGAATGCGCCGGGCAGGGCCAGCATGCCGCGTTTGTGCTCGACCACCACCACCCGGAGCGCGCCCTCCGAATAGGTCAGCACGACGACATCGACCGCGACGGAGGGACGCGGATAGTCCTCCAATGTCCTATCGCTCGAGTCTCTGTTTCTGCTCACTGTTGCATCTTAACTCACATGTGCTCTATGGTTCGAGCAATATCAATCAAAGGGGCTGACATGGGGTTGACCACACAGCAGTGCGATCGGGCGGCAGGCGTACTGCTCGCCACAGCCGCTGGCGACGCGCTCGGGGCGGGGTACGAATTCACTCATCCGGCCGCGGACGCAACGATCGACATGATCGGCGGCGGCACGTTCAATTGGGCTCCGGGCGAGTGGACCGACGACACCGCGATGGCGCTCGCGATCGCGGAGGTCGCCGCCACCGGGGCGGACATCGGCCGCGGAGTCGGCCTGGATGCCGTTGCCGCGCAGTTCGTCCGGTGGTACGACACCGACCCCGCCGACGTCGGCAACCAGACCCGTGCGGTTCTCGATCGCCGCCCCGTCGGCGCCGCGGCCATGCAGGCACGGGCGCAGGCCCTGACCGGGCTCAAGGCCGGCAACGGCTCGCTCATGCGCACCGCACCGGTCGCGCTGGCCTACCTCGACGACGAGGCCGGCTGCCGAGACGCCGCCGCCCAGATCTCGTCGCTCACCCACGACGACCCGCGCGCCGCGCAGGCCTGCCAGCTGTGGAGCCACGCGATCCGGCACGCCGTCCTGCACGGCACCTTCGACGGCGTGCGGGGCTACCTGACCACCGCACCCGCCGACGTCACCGCGTTCTGGGGCCCGCTGCTGGATCAGGCCGAACACGGGTCCCCCGCCGACTTCCCGAAGAACGGCTGGGTGGTGCACGCCCTGCAGACCGCGTGGTGGGCGATCACGAACACCGACGATTCCGACGCCCGGCACCTGCAGGACGCCCTCGAGGCGGCGGTGCGCGCGGGCGGGGACACCGACACCACCGCGGCCATCGCAGGCGGGCTCCTCGGCGCCCGCTGGGGAGCTTCCGCGGTGCCTGCCCGCTGGCGCCGGATCCTGCACGGCTGGCCCGGATACACCGCCCGGGACCTGGTGCGACTGGCCGTCAAGACCGCGAAGGGCGGACGCGACGACAAGCACGGTTGGCCGTCCACGCCGGTGCTCGACTACAGCAAGTTTTCCGGCACCGGACGCCTGACCACCCACCCCCACGACGGCGGCGTGCTGCTCGGCGGCAGCGACGCCGTCACCGGGAGCGGGTTCGACGCCGTGGTGAGCCTGTGCCGTATGGGAACCGAACAGGTTCGCGGCGAGCACGTCGCGTTCTGGCTGATCGACGAGGGCCGGGAGGAGAACCCGAACCTCGACTTCGTCATCGACGATGCCGCCCGCACCGTGCAGGCCCTGCGCGCCGAGGGCAAGCGCGTGCTGCTGCATTGCGTGCAGGCACACAGTCGCACGCCGTCCGTCGCGGCCAGGTATTCGATGTTGTTGGGGCGGAACCCCGATGACGTGCTCGAGGCCATGCCCTGGGCACACCCCAAGCGCGACCTCTGGGCGGCCGCCACCGCACCCGTCGCCAAGCCCGACGGAGCAATCACGACCAAGATCGAGGTTGTCGAGGGCGACATCACCCGCCTGAGCGTCGACGCCGTCGTCAATGCCGCCAGGCCGTCGCTGCTCGGCGGCGGCGGAGTCGACGGCGCCATCCACCGGGCAGGTGGGCCGGAGATCCTCGCCGCCTGCGAGGTGCTCCGCGCGACCAGCCTGCCCGACGGTCTGACCGTCGGCGCCGCCGTCGCCACCACCGGAGGACGACTGCCCGCGCCGACGGTGATCCACACCGTCGGTCCGCGGTACTCCCGCCACGAGGACCGGTCGGCGCTGCTGCGCGCGGCCTACACCCGGAGCCTGGCCGCCGCGGACTCGGTCGGCGCCCGGACCGTCGCGTTCCCCCTGATCTCCGGCGGCTCGTACGGGTGGCCGAAGGAGGACGCGATCAAGCAGGCGGTAGCGGCGATCTCGGCCGCGAACACCGGGGTCGAGGTCGTCACGCTGGTGGCCTACAACGACGAAACCGCGGCGCTCATGCGTCGCGCGCTGACGTAACCCACACTGCTCGGAACCGCGATGCTCGATCGTGCAGGCACGACGTCGGCCCGCCACGACAACTGGAGGCTTCAATGGAATACAACGTGATCGCAGAGATCGATGCACTCATCGACGACCTCGACGACGACGCCATCGACACCCTGATGGATCAGATGGTCCCGTTTCACGGCGTCATCAGTAGTTCACCGCTCGCACGTACCCAGCTGACCATGACGCTCGACGACGCCGCGGACCTCGCGGAGGCAATCGCCGCTGCCTAGGCGATCCTCGCCGAACGAATGCCCGACCGTCGCCTCGTTTCTCTCGCGGTCATGCCGACGGATGACTTCGATCGCATCACGGACGCCTTGTGACCGCGAGGCGCTGAGCGCCGACGGAGGAGACGAGAACCACGCAGCCGTCGTCTGGACCCGTTGCGCGGATCGCGAAGGCGACGTTCAGACACGGCACGGGTGCGAACAGGGATACCTCACGGATCCTCAGTGCAAGTGATGTCGGGGCTGCGGCGCTCCGCCGCGTCCTCGGCCAGAAAGTCGGTCCCCCGCGTTACCCTGCATGCCGACGGTCGGGAGTGCGGCCGGAGCGCGCTGCAGATGGGACCACACCGTTGCC
The DNA here is from genome assembly GCF_017833315.1 of Rhodococcus sp. PvR099. Classification (NCBI taxonomy): domain Bacteria; kingdom Bacillati; phylum Actinomycetota; class Actinomycetes; order Mycobacteriales; family Nocardiaceae; genus Rhodococcus; species Rhodococcus sp. PvR099. The sequence continues at coordinate 2,181,723 of NZ_JAFIBV010000001.1, forward strand.
GGACCTCGAAAAGTTCGACCAGGCCGTCGAACTGGCGTGGCGTGAGTTTCGCGGCACCCTCGCCGACCACATCGGCACGATGCGCGGCGAGGACATCCTCGTGGTCGAGCTCGCGGAGGAACCGGGCGTCGGCGGCTACCTCCCGTGCGTGCAGTTCCTGGCCTGGGCCGAGGACCTGGTGCGCTGCGAGGTTCCCTCCAACGCGTTCCTCGACCCCCGCTTCGCCCTGTCCCCCGCCGACGAGGCGCTGCTGATCGAGCTGGGCTGGCAGCACCCCACCTGCGCGCCCGACGCCGACCCAGGCGACGGCTCGCCCGCCCACTTCCTGGACCGCACCGTCCGCTGGTCCGACCAGCTCGCCTCGATGGCCGTCGCGGCCTTTCGCGACGTATGGAGCGTGCCGCACCCGAGCTTCCTGCGGGCCGAGGCCGTCGGCAGCCGTGCCGGCAATCTCACCGGACCCACCGTGCGGGACTGGCTCGCCTCGGACGTCGACCCGATGCTGGCCGTCGCCCCGCGCGACCCGGACCACCTGCGTGATCTCGTCGAGGCCGCCCTCACCGATCTGCTCGGCGACCAGCCGCAGGTCGACAGCGACGGCGACTTCGTCCTGACCATCGAGGGGCACGCGGTGTTCGTGATCCCGCACGCCACCGAACCCGTCGTCCGGCTGTGGGTGCCACTGCTCTACCGGATCGGTGGCCGGACCCGGGCCGCCGAGACGGTCGCCGACCTCACCGCGCGCTGGTCGCACCTGCGGTTCGTCCTCCGCGAGGATCGCCTCAACGCGGTGATCGAGGTGCCCGGGTTTCCTTTCGTGCCACGACATCTGACCGACCTGCTGGACCGGCTCACCGCGTTCCTCGCGACCGTGGACCGATCGTTCGCCGCACGCTTCGACGCCGTCGGCTATCGCACCACCCCCTCGCCCGCCGGGGACCACGAGTGCGTACCGGACGTGCCGCCGTCGCTGATGGCGGTGATGCAGCTGGTGCTCTTCGGCGAGGGGGACCTCGACGCCGAGACCGCCGCCGACGTCTGCGAACGCGACCGCACCACCATCCTCGAGTACATGCGGATCAGCGCGGAACGCGCGGCGGAGTGGCGGGGCTCGCTGGAAAAGGCTCGCGCCGAGGCGGATCCGGACGAGATCGCGCTGTGTGAGGGCGAGGCCGCGGCCTGGTCCGACACCCTCGCCGCGCTCAGCGGCGCGCTGCGGGTCGTCAGCTTCTCCCGGCCCGGGCTGGCCCCCGCGCCACCCGTGGAACCGCCGCGGCAGATGGAGCTGTTCGAGGACCCGGCCGAGCTCACCCTGTTCGACGACCCCCGCTGAGCTGGCCCCCCGGAACTACCCCCGCCGCAACCCGCTCGCCCGCAGCACCCGCCGCCGCACCCCGGCCCGCACCGACGCCTCGTCCCCGACGATCCGCACGTGCCCGCGCGCGCGGGTGATGGCCGTGTACAACAGCTCCCGCGTCAGCAGCGACGACTCCTCGCCCGGCAGCACCACCGACACCGTGTCGTACTGGCTGCCCTGGCTGCGGTGGATCGTCATCGCGTACACGGTCTGCACCGCGGACAGCCGGCTCGGGTGCAGCAGCAGCGGCTCCTCGCCCCGAGCGAATGCGGCCACCAGCTCGCCGTCCCCGCGGTCCACCACCACGCCGGTGTCGCCGTTGTAGATCCGCACCTCGTGATCATTCGCGGTCACCAGCAGCGGCTGCCCGGCGTACCAGCGGTCCGGGTCGAGCCGGGTCCCGGTCGCCGCGCCGATCCACTCCATCGACGACCGCGCCCACCACTCCACGCCGAACGGGCCCTCGCGGTGCGCGCACAGCAGGCGGTGCGCCTCCGACGCCCGCAGCGCCGCCGCGACGTCACCGGCCACGGCCGCCTCGGTCACCGCTGCGGCACTGGACACCACGTCGGCCCGCAGCGCGGCCAGATCGTCCGGCGCCACGAAGGACACCGCGTCCGCCCCGGACCGCAGGATCGCCATCACCGCGTCCTCGTCGCCGTCCCGCACCGCGACCGCCAGCCGGGCGATCTCGCCGCCGAAGCGGCGCCCGCGGCTGAGCCGAACCACACCGCCGCGCAACCGGTCCCGCTCCCCCGCGCTGAGCGCGGCCTCGTCCGGGTCGTCGGCCGCGTCCAGGTCCGCGCCGACCACCCTCGCCAGCAGCGGGTTCTCCGTCCCTGTCACCGGCCGCGCCACCAGGTCCGCCAGCACCGCGCCCGCGTCCACCGACGTCAGCTGGTCCGGGTCCCCCACCAGCACCAGCCGGGTGTCCGGGCGCAGCGCCTCGAGCAGCCGGCACATCATGGTCAGCGAGACCATCGACGTCTCGTCGACCACCACCACGTCGTAGGGCAGGTGGTTGCCGGCGTTGTAGCGGTACCGGCTCGCGCCCACCCGCTGCCAGCCGAGCATCCGGTGCAGCGTCATCGCCGCCAGCCCGGCGGGCAGCCTCACCTCCTCGGCCTGTTCGCGCACCGCCTCCTGCAGCCGGGCGGCGGCCTTGCCGGTCGGCGCGGCCAGCCCGATCCGCAGCCCGGCGCCGTGCTCGGCGACCAGCAGCGCCAGCACCCTTGCCACCGTGTGCGTCTTGCCGGTGCCGGGCCCGCCGACGATCACCGCCGTCCGGTGCGTGGCGGCCACCGCCGCGGCGATGCGCTGCCGATCCGGCGCGGCCGAGCCGCCGAACAGCTCCGTCAGCCCCGCCCGCAGCCGGTCCTCGTCCACCGCGGGATGGCCGAGGGCGCGCTCGTCGAGCACCCGCCGGATGGTCTGCTCCTGCCGAAAGTACTTCTCCAGGTACAGCAGCCCGCCGTCCTCGGTGTCGACGAGGCGCAGCGGGCGCAGCGGCCCCTTGTCGCCGCCGATCACCAGCGGGCTGCGCCGCAGCGCCGCCAGCACGTCCGCGTCGTCGGGCCAGGGCAGCGCCTCCAGGTCCACGGCCTCCCCGTCCGCGGGCACGTCGACGGTGACCTCCCGGATCCGGCCCAGGTCCAGGCACACCGAGCCGGAGCGCACGGCGCGCACCGCCAGCGCCGTCGCGAGCAGCGCCTCCTCGGCGTCCTCCCCGCCGAGCGCGCCGAGACGCAGCGCGACGTGCACGTCCGCGGCGGCGAGCACCCCGGCCTCGTTGAACACCCGCAGCGCGCCCTTGCCGCGCTGCGCCACCTGCACCTCGGTCACGGCGCCCCCTCGATTCCGGCCAGCAGGTCCGACAGCTCGGTCACCAGCGCGGCGGGCGGGTACCAGTCGAAGACGCCCGCGCCCGCCGGGCTGTCCGGGCCGGCCATGCCGCGCACGAACAGGTACTGCACCCCGCCGAGGTGGGTGGCCGGGTCGTAGCCGGGCAGCCGCCAGCGCAGGTAGCGGTGCAGCGCAACCGCATACAGCAGCGCCTGCAGCGGGTAATGGGCGCGCATCATCTCCGCGGCCATCGTCTTGGTGGTGAAGTCGGCGGTGGTGAGGTCGCCCGGCGCGAGCCGGTTCGTCTTGTAGTCCACCACCACGAACCGCGGCCCGGGCAGCCGCAGCACCGCGTCGATGCTGCCGGTGAGGTAGCCGCGCAGCGGGGCCGCGCCGAGGGTCTCGAACAGCGCCGCGTAACCGGCCAGCGGGTCGTCGGCGGGCAGGTGCCGGCGCAGCAGGGGCGCGACCCCGGCTAGGGTCACCTCCGCGTCGGCGTCCTCGCCGCCGGCGAGCGGCAGCTCGAAGTCCAGCTCCGGCAACCGGTCCGACGGCGGAATGGACGCCAGCGTGTGCCCGCCACCCAGCGGGGTGTGCAGCACCGGCACCAGTGCCGCGGCCAGCGCGTCCGGGTCCACCCCCGAGTACCCGGCGGCCACCGTCTCGCGGCAGCACCGCACCAGCTCGGCCTCCAGGTCCGCGGCGGCGGTGTCGACCTCCTCCAGCACCGCGTGCACCAGGGTGCCGAACGCGGCCCCGGCGGGCAGCCCGTTCATCGGCGACGGCAGGCCCACGGCCTCGGTGGGCGAGACCAGCGGCGGCTCGTCCGGCTCGTCGTCGAGCTCGGGTTCCTCCGCCTCGCTGCCGACGCTCGGCGGGGCGTCGTGCGCGTGCGCGGTCAGCGCCGAGTAGGAGGTGCGCCGCCAGGCGGCGTCGAGGTCGCGGTCGAACCGCGCCGCGGCCAGCTCCCCCACCTCCTCCTGCGGTGGCGTCCACTCCGGCACCGCGATCGGGTCGGCGCCGACGGCCTCCACCCGCACCAGCTCGGAGTCGCCAGCCCACGCCGAGAGCCGCTGCGCGACATCCGGATCCGCGGGCACCCGCTCCTGGGCCGGCACCGCCAGCTCACCCGGCCGCCGGGCCAGCAGCATCCGGTGCAGCGGCGCCGCCTTCGTCGAGTAGGCGGGCGCCCACCACAGCACCAGCTGGCACATGGCCCGGGTCAGCGCGACGTACAGCAGCCGCAGCTCCTCCCCGGCCTCCTCCTCGTCGTGCCGCTTCTTACGCTCGTTGTAGCCGGGCCCCTCGGGCCCGCCGACGTCGAGGATGCGGCGGCCGTCGGCGTCGTGCAGCAGCAGCTTGTCCGGCTTCGGGTTCTTCGCCGCGTCCCACGCGTACGGCAGGTACACGATCGGGTACTCGAGGCCCTTGGTGGCGTGCACGGTGGCGATCTGCACGGCCGCGGCGTCGCTGTCGAGGCGGCGGCTGCGGTCGATGCCGCCGATCGCGGGGTCGCGCATCCGGTCGGTGAGCCAGCGGGTGAGCGCGGTGAGCCCGAGGGATTCGGCGACGGCGGCCTCGTTGAGCAGCTGCGCGACGTGCCGCAGGTCGGTCAGGCGCCGCTCCCCCGCGGCACGCGACAGCATCCGGGCCTCGAGCCCACTCCACGCGGCGAGCCGCTCGAACAGCGCCGCGAACCCGGACTGCGCGAACACCGCCGACAGGTCCCGCAGCCGCCCGCCGATCTGCGCGACCGCGTCGTCGCCCGCGCCGTCGAGCTCGGCGGCGGTGCGCCCGAGCAGCGGGGTGAGCGCCGCCAGCCGCACCCGGTCCGAGCGGTGCGGCTGCTCGATCGCCTGCAGCAGCCACAGCCAGTCGCGGGCGGCGGGGGTGAGGAACACGCTCAGCCCGCCGACGGTGACCGCGGGCACCCCGGCCCGATCCAGCGCGTCGTGCACCAGCGCCACCTGCGCGTTGGTGCGCACCAGCACCGCGATGTCACCGGGCTCGACGGGCCGCGGGCCGGGGCCCCGGTCCACCGTCTGGTCGCCGCCGAGCAGCCCCACGATGTCCGCGGCCAGGTCCGCCGCGACCCGCCCGCGCAGCGGCCCGACGGCGGGAAAGCCGGTCTTGCCCAACGGTCCCGCGCCCGCGCGCGGCAGGTGCCGCAGCCGCAGCGGCACCGCCCCGCCGATCCGCGACCCCTGCTTGGCGGCGTCGACGGGGTGCACCACGATCTGCGGGTGCCCGAGCGCCGCACCGCCGTGCAGGTGCGCGAGCGCGTCCAGCAGCGGGGCGTCGCTGCGCCAGTTGGTGGTGAGCTCCTGGTGGCTGTCGGCGGCGCCGACCGCGTCCAGGTAGGCCAGCACCTCCGCGCCGCGGAACGCGTAGATGGCCTGCTTCGGGTCGCCGACGAGGATCAGCGTCGACTGCCCGTGGAAGGCGCTGCGCAGGATCCCCCACTGCAGCGGGTCGGTGTCCTGGAACTCGTCGACGAGCACCACCGAGTAGCGGTCGCGGACCCGGCGGCAGGCGGCCGGGCCGTGCACGGGGTCGGTGAGCACGCCGTGCAGCAGGGCGGGCAGGTCGTCGAAGTCGCGGACCCCGACGGCGCGCTTACGGCGGTGCGCCTCGGCCCGCACCGTGGCGGCGAACGCGGCCGCGTCCGCCGCCGGGGTCCCGTCCGCATCGTCGGGCGCCAGCGCGGCCTGCGGGTCGAAGATCGCCGCCCGCGCCGCCTTTCGCGCCTCACCCGGGGTGAGCGAGGGCGACCCGCCGCGGCCGAAGGTGCTCAGGTACAGGTCGCCGATCACCTCGGCGTTGAGGTCGGTGGCCTCCTCGACCAGCACCGCGTCGGGGTCGCGTTCCCCGGCGATGCCGAGGCCGTCGAGCATGCGCTGGCAGAAGCTGTGGGTGGTGGCGATGGTGGCGGCGTCGAAGTCGGACAGGGCCTGCAACAGGCGGCGCCTGCGCAGCGCCACGGTGTCGGGGTCGGCGTCGGCGAGGTGCGCGACGAGCGGGTCCCGGCTGGCCGATGGGTCCGCGAGCCCGGCCGCGGCAGAGGCGAACCGCTCCCGGGTGCGCTCGCGCAACTCCTTCGTCGCGGCGCGGCTGAACGTGACCAGCAGCAGGCTCGCCGGGTCCACCCCGGCCTCGGCGACGAAGCGCGCGGCCAGGCCGACGATGGCGTAGGTCTTGCCGGTGCCCGCGCTCGCCTCGAGCACCGTGGTGCCCTTCGGCAGCGGGCCGAGCAGGTCGAAGGCGGTGCGCCCGTTCACGGTTCTCCCAATGTCTCGGCCGCCAGCAGCGGGTCCCACAGCTCGCGGGCCACCGCGCCGAAGACGCTGCCCTCCACCGGATCCGGCGCTTCGGTGAGCACGGAGAGCGCGGGCGCAGCCCCGTACACATAGCCGAGGTGCCGGTCGGCGGCGTCGCCGAAGGTGCCGCCCCACTCCTTGCCCGCGGCCTCCATCGCCATCTCCACGGATGCGCCGCCGGAGCGGCGTTCCGCGTAGGCCGCCGACGCGCCGGTCGCCATCGGCGGCGGGGCCTGCAGCCCGCGGTCGCGCAGCCCGACGAGGCGCACCAGCTGGGCCAGCGCGTCCTCCGGCGCGGTGAGGGTGGACTGCCAGGTGGGTCGGCGGTACTGGCCGCGGCCGGTGGTCACCGCCCGCCAGGCGGTCTCGCGCGGCCCCGCCGACGCGGCGACCGCCAGCAGCTGCGCCCACGCCGTCAGCCGGTGCTTGGCCGCCAGCCGCGAGAACGTGGTCCGCGCGATCACCGTCCCGTACACGCCGCCGACGGTGCCGGTGAGCCGCCGACCCGACCCGAGATCGACGTCCACGTCGATCGTCTCGGCGCCGCCGGGCTGACGTCCGGCGGCGGCCAGGGAGCGCACCGTCGCCTCGATCTCGCCGAGGGCCCCCTCGCCCAGGCCGAACGGCGGCAGCGTGCCGCGGCGCCACTCGGCGGCCCGGAAGTCCGCGACGCCCTCCGCGAAGTCCCGGCCGTCGGCGAGCAGCGTCGCGAGCATCCGTTCGCCGATGTCCCACTTCGCCAGCGGGTCCAGCTCCAGGTCCAGCGCGTCGGCGATGTCCTCATCCAGCTCCGGGACCCGCAGCCCGAGCCGCTGCCGCAGGAACGCCTGGGTGGGGTGGACGAGGAACGCGACCAGCTCGGCGAGGTCGACATCGCCCGGGGTGGTCGGCGGCAGCGGCTCCGCGAGGAACGCGGCCTCCGGTTCGGGCGGGCGCTGCGCGGCCCGCGCCCCGGCCAGCGCGGCGGCGTCGAAGCTGAACGGGTCCCCGGGCCGGAAGTTGCGGGCGTCGAAGGGCTGCAACGGATGCCGCGTCAGCGCCGCCTCCGTGCGGCCCACCATGGTGTCGAGGACGTCGCACAGTTCGCTGAGCGGGATCGCGGGCGGTCGCCGGGAGCCGCTGACCGGGTCGGCGCCGGTGTAGAACAGCACCAGCCTCTCGCTCGCGGACATCACCGCGTCGAGCAGCAGCTGACGGTCCTCGCTGCGCGGATCCCGTTCCCCCGGTAGCGGTCTGCGCGCGAGGACGTCGTCGCCGTCGACGCCCGCGCCGCGCGGGAAGACCTCGTCGTCGAGCCCGAGCAGCACCACCACGCGGTGCGGCACCGAGCGCATCGGCACCATCGTGCACACGGTCAGCTCGCCGGTGCGGAAGTTGGCGCGGGTCGGCCGCCCGGCCAGCCGGGCGCGGAGCATCGCGCGCACGTCGGCCAGCCGCAGCTCGCGGTCGTCGCCGTGCTCGACGGCGGCGGCGAGCTCGCGCTGCGCCTGCCCCAGCTGCCAGGCGTCGCGTTCGCGCACGTCGACGAGCAGGTCAAGCGCGCGGGCCAGGCCCGCCGACCACCGGTCGGTCGGCTGCGGTCCGCGCAACCCGCGCAGGGACACGTCGAGCCGGTCGACGAACTCGGCGAGCCGGCCGGTGAGGTCGATGTCGTTGCTGTCGACGTCGTCGAGCGGCAGCGACAGCGAGAGCCACTGGCCGTCGGCCCCGTCGGCGGCGGCGCCGAGCAGGATGCGGTCCAGCGCCGACCGAACGGTGTTCTGCGGGAAGTCGCCGAGCCCGAAGTCGGTGCGCTGCAACGGCCCGATCCCCCACCGCGCCCCGGCGGCGGTGGTCCACTCGCGCAGCCGCTCGAGGTCGTCGTCGGTGAACCGGAAGCGGCGGCGGACGGGTTCGGCGGCGGCGAGGTCGAGCACCTGGCTGGCGGTGACGCGACCGTCGGCCAGCCCGAGGAGCGTGGCGACGACGGCGAGCACCGGATTGGTCTGGTGCAGTGCGCGATCGGCGAGGCGCACCCGCAGCCGGTGCCCGGGGTGCCCCACCGATTCCTGTCCGAAGGCGGCCCGCACCAGCGGCGCATAGGTCTCCACGTCCGGGCACATGACCAGCACGTCGCGCGGCTCCAGCGTCGGATCGCCGGAGAAGAGGTGCAGCAGGGATTCGCGCAGCACCTCCACCTGCCGGGCCGGGCCGTGGCAGGAGTGCACCTGCACGCTGCCGTCGGCGTTCGCTCCGGCGGCGGGCGCGCGGTCGGCGGCGATGTCGGCCTGCAGCCGGCCGAGCAGGGTGTCCGGGGTCGGGGCTGCGGGGTGGTGCGCGTGCTCGATGCCGGGGCGGCTCAGCCGGGCCTGCAGCTCGCGGACGTCGCGGGCCAGGCCGGCGAGCAGCGGGTGCGTGACGGCGAGCGCGCCGTCGTCCTCGGCGCGGGTCGCCGCCGGTGCGCGGTCGGCCAACGCCGCCCACATGCCGGGGCTGGGGTGCGGAACCCACAGGTGCACATCGCGATTCGTGGCGATCGCGGACAGCACGTCGATCTGGGCGGCGGTGAGCCGGGTGGGCCCGAACACCGAGAGCCGGTCCGGCAGGTCGAGCAGGCCCGGCTCGTCGCGCAGCCGGGCGCAGGCGTCGACCAGCCGCTCGGCGGGACTTTCGGTACCCACCCGCCCGCGCAGCCGCCGCCACAGCTCCGCCTGCCAGTGCAGGTCGTCGTCGAGCGGGCCGCCGGCGCCGTCGGTGTCGCGTCCAACAGCCCAGTCGACCAGCATTGCCGGCCGCTGCGCGCCGTAGCTGCGGAACAGCTCGGTCAGGTGCGCGGCGGTGCCGAAGCGGCGGCCGCGCCGGTGGTCGTCGGTGCCGTTGCCGAGGTGGCGCGCCAGCACCGACGCCCACGGCTCGTCGAGCACGTCGTCGATGACGCCGAGCAGTGTCCAGAGCAGTCGCGCCGGGTTCCACGGGTCCTCGTCCGCGGTCATCCCGGTCGCCGCGGCCAGGGCCTCGTCCACCAGCCGGGTCGGCGACGGGAACTCGATGTTCGCCGCGACCCCGTCGCCGTCTACCGCGCCGAGGGTGGCCGACAACCGCTGCGTCAGCCAGCGCTCGACGCCCTTGGCGGGGACCGCGATCACCTCGGGGGCGAACGGGTCGGCCAGCGGGCTCCTCAGCACGTCGGCCAGCGCGGCCGCCAGGGTGTCGGAGCGTTCGGCGCGGTGCAGCGTCAGCACGTACTCCCCCTACGTTCGAAACTCCCCGATGGTCGGCTCAGGCTTATCACAGCGCACCGACTTCCCGGTGGACCGCTGGTAGACCGCCCCGAACCGGTGGCACTATGGAGTTCCGGAGCAAGGCCGGATCTGCTGCCGAGGTGAGTGCCGTGCCGCATCGTCAAGGACGCCATACGCGCGACAGGTCGGCGTGACCGATGGCCGGAAACGATCCGTCCGTGGCCCAGCGCGATGTGACCTCCTCGGTGACATTGGAGCTGGCCGCCGCCGGGTTCATCGATGCGACCGAGATCGGCCACGGCGGCTTCGGCGTCGTCTACCGGTGTACGGAGGCGACCCTCGACCGCACCGTGGCCGTGAAGGTGCTCACCGCCGACCTCGACGAGGAGAACCTCACCCGGTTCTTCCGGGAACAGCGGGCTATGGGCAGGCTCACCGGGCACCCCAACATCGTCAACGTCCTGCAGGTCGGCACCACCTCGAGCGGCCTGCCCTACCTGGTGATGCCCTATCACCCGCGACGTTCGCTCGACCTTCGCCTCCGCGACCACGGTCGGCTGTCGCTCGAACAGGCACTGCAGCTCGGTGTGAAGGTGGCCGGTGCGGTGGAGTCCGCGCACCGCATCGGCATCCTGCATCGAGACGTCAAACCGGCCAACGTGATCCTCACCGACTACGGCGAACCGGCGCTCGCCGACTTCGGCATCGCACACCTGCCGGACGAGTTCGAGTCCGCCACCGGCACGATCACCGCGACTCCGGCCTTCACCGCACCCGAAATCCTCGGCGGTGGCCCGCCCAGTGCCGCGGGGGACGTGTACGGGCTCGGTGCGACGGTGTGCTGCGCTCTCACCGGCCACCCGGCCGTCGAGACCGGGCCGGACCTGCGCGAACTCGACATCCCCGACGACGTGGCCGCCGCCGTCGAGCGCGCCATGTCCGCCGATCCGGACGCTCGCCCGACGGCCGCGCAGCTCGGCGACGTCCTGCGTGAGATCCAGTTCCGCCACGGCCTTCCGGTCGACGAGATGGCCCTGAAGTCCGTGGCCACCCCGAAGCGCGGTCATCGTCGGCCGTCGACGAGCGACACGCGCCAGCTGACCGGACACTCGACGCGGGGCACGAAGGGAAACCTGCCCGCCGACCTGACGAGCTTCGTCGACCGTCGCAGCGAGCTGACCGAGGCGAAGGAGATGCTGTCGACCTCCCGGCTGGTGACGCTCACCGGGATCGGCGGTGTCGGGAAGACCCGCCTCGCGCTGCGGATCGCGACGAGCGCCCAGCGCGGCGGCTTCCGCGATGGCGCGTGGCTGGTGGAGTTGTCCGACCTGCACGACGAGTCGCTGCTGGCCGGCGTGGCGGCGGCCGCTCTCGGACTGAAGTCCTTCTCTGCCCAACCCATGCAGACGGTCCTCGCGGAGTACCTCGCGCCGCGCCAGACCCTGCTGGTGCTCGACAACTGCGAGCAGCTCGTCGACGCGGTGGCGGACCTGGCCCGAACCCTGCTGCAACGCTGCCCGGAGCTGCGCATACTCGCCACCAGCCGGGAATCGCTCGGCATCGCCGGTGAGGCGACAATACGGGTACCGTCGCTCAGCGCGCCTGCCCCCGACCGTCGGCTCGATCTCGGGGCGCTACCCAACTATGACGCGGTGACCCTGTTCGCCGACCGCGCCGTCGCGGTCGTGTCGGGATTCACGCTCACCGAGGACAACATGGCCGCCGTGGCCGGGATCTGCCACCGGCTCGAGGGATTGCCCCTGCCGATCGAGCTGGCGGCGGGACGATTGCGGGCCCTGTCACCCGAGCAGATCCTGCAGCGGCTCACCGACCGCTTCACGCTCCTGACCGGTGGCGGACGCACCGCCCCCACCCGGCAGCAGACCCTCCGGCTGTCCGTCGACTGGAGCTACGAGTTGTGCACGCCCGAGGAACAGCAACTGTGGGCTCGCCTGTCGGTGTTCGCGGGCAGCTTCGAGCTCGCTGCGGTGGAACATGTCTGCGGCGCCGACCTGACGCCGGGTGCGCTGCTCGATCTGGTTGCGTCGCTGGTGGAGAAGTCGATCCTGATCCACGAGGAATCGGCGGCCACCGGCCGGTACGGACTCCTGGACACCATCCGCGAGTACGGCCTCGAGAAGCTGGCGGAGTCCGGCGAGTACGCGGAGATGCGGCGACGCCACCGGCACTGGTTCCAGCGCCTGGCGCTGCGGGCGGAAGCCGACTGGATAGGCCCCCGCCAGCTGGACTGGATCGCCCGCCTGAAGCTGGATCAGCAGAACTTTCGCGAGGCACTCGATGCCAGCATGGCGGGTCCGAGCGACGCGGCGGTCGGTCTCCGGATCACGGCCGCGCTGTTCCCGTTCTGGCTTGCCAGCGGCCAGCTCAACGAGGGCGCCCACTGGACCGAACGCATGCTGACCGTCGAGGGCGTTCCGCGAGGCACGGAGTGGGTCCGCACCGTGGGCCTCGGCGCGGTGCTCAACGGCTTCCGTGGCGACATCGCCGCAGGCACGGAATGGGTCGGATGGGCGCGCGCGGCAGTGGATCCGGACGACCCGGTCGGTGCCGCGACCACCGACTACGCCGCGGCCCTTCTCGCGCTGACAACGAATGACGTGCCCACCGCAGCAACATATTTCGACTCCGCCCTGGAGAAGTGCCCCGCCGACAACGACCTCCTGCGGCTCGCCGTCCTGACCGGTGTCGAGGTGACCCGCGGGCTGCTCGGACAGACGGCGACGGCAGCCGACTGCCTGCAGCAGATGCTGGACATCACCGAGCCCCGCGGCGAGGTCGTGTTCCGGGCATGGGCCCTGCAGACGCTGGCGTTGACGGTGTGGCCGACCGATCCACGGCGGGCGATGGTGCTGGTGGAACGGGCGCTGCGACTGTGCCGATCCTTCGACGATCCGTACGGCTCCTCGCTGTGTCTCGACTGCATGGCCTGGAACGCCGCGGCCGACGGCGACTACCCGAGGTCCGCCGTATTGCTCGGCTCCGCGCAGGCGATACGGCAGCTGGGGGGCGTACAGAGCATCGCAATCCCGAGCTGGCGCGCACACCACGACGAGTGCGAGCGACAGACTCGCAAGGCACTCGGGCAGAAGTCCTACGACGCGAGCTACCGGGAGGGTGCCTCCAGGAGCTTCGGGAAGGCCGTCGCGTACGCACTGGCGGAGTCCTCCGCGCCGCCTCGGAGCCCGGCCGCCACGGACAAACCCACCCTGACCAAACGCGAGCTCCAGGTGGCCCGCCTCGTCGCGGAGGGGCTGACGAACAGCGCGATCGCCGGCCGGCTTTTCATCTCGCAACGGACCGCCGAGGGACACGTCCAGCGCATGCTCGCCAAGCTGGGATTCACCTCGCGAACGCAGGTCGCCGCCTGGATGGTCGAACAGGACCGGGGCTGAGACCACGTTCGGGTGGCACTATGGAGTTCCGGAGCCAGGCCAGCTCTCGCGGTCGGCCACGTCCGCTCCCGGGATCTGCCCGTGAGGTGAGTGCCGTGCCGCATCGTCGAGAACACCACAGATCGGCATGACCGATGGTCGGTGACGATCCGTTCGCGACCCAGCGCGGTGCGCCCCCGACGGTGACATCGGAGCTGGCCGCCGCCGGGTTCACCGATGCGACCGAGATCGGGCGCGGCGGCTTCGGCGTCGTCTACCGCTGCACGGAGGCGACGCTGGACCGCACCGTGGCCGTGAAGGTGCTCACCGCCGACCTCGACGAGGAGAATCGGACGCGCTTCGTCCGGGAACAGCGGGCGATGGGCCGGCTCACCGGGCATCCCAATATCGTCAACGTCCTGCAGGTCGGCACCACCGCGAACGGCCTTCCCTTCATAGTGATGCCCTATCACGCGCAGCGATCGCTCGATGTGCGCATCCGCGAACACGGCCCACTCTCGCTCGAGCAGACGCTGCAACTCGGTGTGAAGCTGGCGGGCGCGGTGGAATCCGCGCACCGGCTCGGCATCCTGCATCGCGACATCAAGCCGGCCAACGTCATCCTCACCGACTTCGGCGAGTCGGCGCTCTCCGACTTCGGCATCGCACATCTCCCCGACGGGTTCGAGACCGCCACCGGCACGTTCACCGCCACCCCGGCGTTCACCGCGCCCGAGGTCCTCGGCGGCGGCCCGCCCAGCGCCGCCGCGGACGTCTACGCGCTCGGTGCCACCGTGTTCTGCGCCCTCACCGGCCACGCGGCCTTCGAACGTCGCACCGGCGAGCAGGTCGTCGCGCAGTTCGTGCGCATCACCTCGCAGCCCGTTCCGGACCTGCGCGAACTCGACATTCCCGACGACGTGGCCGCCGCCATCGAGCACGCCATGTCCGCCGATCCGGACGCCCGCCCCACGGCCGCGCGGCTCGGCGACGTTCTGCGTGAGATCCAGTTCCGCCACGGTCTTCCGGTCGACGAGATGGCACTGCAATCCATCGCCGCGAAGCGGTCCGATCGTCGTCCGTCGGCGGATGGCGGGGTCCCACCGACCGGGCCGTCGACGCGGGGCCGGAAGGGGAACCTGCCCGCGGAGCTGACGAGTTTCGTCAATCGTCGCAACGAACTGACCGAGGCGAAGGAGATGCTGACGACCTCCCGCCTGGTGACGCTCACCGGCATCGGCGGCGTCGGGAAGACCCGCCTCTCGCTGCGGATCGCGACGAGCGTCCAGCGTGCCTTCCGCGACGGGGCGTGGCTGGTCGAACTGGCCGACCTGCACGACGAGTCGCTGGTGGTCGGCGTGGTGGCGGCCGCACTCGGGCTGCAGTCCTTCTCTCGCGAGCCGCTGCAGACGGTCCTCGCGGAATTTCTCGAGCCGCGCCAGATCCTGCTGGTCCTCGACAACTGCGAGCAGGTTATCGATGCGGTCGCGGCCCTCGCCGAGACGCTGCTCAGGTACTGCCCCGAGCTGCGCATCATCGCCACCAGCCGGGAATCGCTCGCGATCGGAGGCGAGGCGACCCTGCGGGTTCCGCCGCTCAGCGCGCCCGCCCCCGACCGCCAACTCGATCTGGGGGCACTGCCCAGCTACGACGCGGTGACCCTGTTCGCCGAACGCGCCGCCGCGGTCGTTCCGGAATTCGTGCTCACAGAGGGGAACATGGCCGCCGTGGCCGGGATCTGCCACCGGCTCGACGGGTTGCCGCTGCCGATCGAACTGGCGGCGGGGCGATTGGCCGCACTGTCTCCCGAACAGATCCTGCAACGCCTCACCGACCGCTTCACGCTCCTGACCCGCGGCGGACGCACCGCCCCGACGCGGCAGCAGACCCTCCGGCTCAGCGTCGACTGGAGCCACGAGTTGTGCACGCCGCAGGAGCAACAGCTGTGGGCCCGCCTCTCCGTGTTCGCCGGCAGCTTCGAGCTCACCGCGGTGGAGCAGGTCTGCGGCGCCGACCTGACGCCGGGCGCGCTGCTCGACCTGGTCGCATCGTTGGTGGAGAAGTCGATCCTGATCCACGAGGAATCGGCCAGGGCGGGGCGGTACGGGCTCCTGGACACCATCCGCGAGTACGGCCTCGAGAAGCTGGCGGAGTCCGGCGAGTACGCACTCATGCGGCGACGCCACCTGGATTGGTACGGGCGCCTGGCGCTGAGGGCGGAAGGCGACTGGATAGGGCCCCGCCAGCTGGACTGGATCGCCCACCTGAAGCTGGACCAGCAGAACTTTCGCGAGGCACTGGATACCAGCATGACGGAGCCGGGTGAGGTGGCCGCCGGTCTGCGCATCACGGCCGCACTGTACCCGTTCTGGCTCATCAGCGGACAGATCAACGAGGGCGCCCGCTGGACCGAGCGACTGCTGACCGTCGAGGACGTTCCGCGCGGCCCGGAATGGGTGCGGGCGGTGAGCCTCGGCGCGGCGCTCAACGGGTTTCGGAGCGACATCGAGACCGGCGCCCAGTGGATCGGGTGGGCGCGAGCGGCGGCAGCGGACACCGGCGACCCGGACGCCGCCGCGACCGCGCTCTACGCCGCAGGCGTTCTGGCGTTGGGCGCCAATGACATATCCACCGCGGCAGCACATTTCGACGCCGTTCTGGAAACATGTCCGCCCGACGCCCACCTCCTGCGGGTCATCACCCTGACCGGCGCCGAGGTGGCCAGCGGGCTGCTCGGACAACCGGAGCGTGCAGCCGACTACCTCGAACAGGTGCTGGACATCACTGAGCCGCGCGGCGAGCTCGCGTTCCGGTCGTGGGCCGTGCGGACGCTCGGGTTGGCGGTGTGGACGACCGAGCCGGCGAGGGCGATCGCGCTGCTGGAACAGGCTCTGCGACTGTCCCGGTCCGTCGACAATTCGTTCGGCGCCGCTCCGAGCCTCGAGGGCCTGGCCTGGATCGCCGCGGCCGCTGGGGACCACACGAGGTCCGCGGTGCTGCTGGGCTGCGCGCAGGCCATGCGGCAGACGGGTGGCCTTCCGGAGATCGCGATCCCGGGGCTGCGCGCCCAGCACGACGAGTGCGAGCGACTGACCCGCAAGGCACTCACGCCGAATTCGTTCGACGCGAGCTACCGCAAGGGCGCGTCCGCGAGTTTCGGGGAGGCCGTCGCCTACGCGCTGGGCGAGTCCACCGGGTCGTCTCGGGAGCGGGCCGACACGGGCAAGACCACCCTGACCCGCCGCGAACTCCAGGTCGCCGGCCTCGTCGCGGAGGGCCTGACCAACAGTGCCATCGCCGCCAGGCTGGTGATCTCGAAAAGGACCGCCGAGGGACACGTCGAACGGATCCTCGCCAAGCTGGGATTCACCTCCCGAACGCAGGTCGCCGCCTGGATGGTCGATCAGAACCGGGGCTGACATCGACCCGTGCATCGTCGGGCCGGTCCCGCCGCCCGGGACCCTGGTATGGACCGGCGCGTCGACGTCCGGTAATGATGAGGACAAAGAGTTGAAACCAATTTCACTAGTGACGAGGTATCCCATGCTCGACGCGGCCGCCATCGGCGATGGCATTTTTCAGATTCCCGTTCCCATGTCCCACAACCCCCTGGGCACCACGCTCGTCTACGCGATGGAGTCGCCCGGTGGGATCGTCCTGGTCGATGCCGGCTGGGACGGCGACGAGGGGTGGGAGGGCCTGACCAGCGGACTCGAGTCGGTCGGGCACTCGATCTCCGAGGTCGAGGGCGTCGTGCTCACCCACTTCCACCCGGACCACACCGGTCTGTGCGGGCGGGTGCGCGAGGCCTCCGGGGCCTGGATCGCGATGCACGCCGATGACATGGACATGTTCGGGAAGATGTCCTCCCCCCACGACGAGGTCTGGCTCGCGGACCAGCAGGTGAACCTGACCCGCGCGGGCGCGACGCAGGCGGACCTCGACGCGTTCGCAGCCGTGGCGAACGGCAAGTCTCCGGCCGGCCCGGAATCGACTCCCGACCGGATCCTCGCCGACGACGAGGTGATCGCGTTGACCGGGCGCGGGCTGCGGGTGGTGTTCACGCCGGGCCACACCCCCGGCCACGCCTGCTTCTACCTCGAGGACGCCGACGTGATGTTCACCGGCGACCACGTGCTGCAGAAGACCACCCCGCACGTCGGCAACTTCGTCTACCCGCTCGAGGAGCGCGACGCGCTCGCCGAGTTCCTGGACTCGCTGCGCCGCGTGCAGACGATGGACATCACCCGCGGCCTCGGCGCGCACGGCATCCCGATCGACGACGTCGCGGGCCGCGCAGGCGAGCTGATCGAGCACCACGAGGAGCGGCTCGAGCACCTGTACGCCGCGTTCGGCGACGACCAGATCACCGTCTGGGAGGTGGCCCAGCGAATGAAGTGGTACCGCCCGTGGACCGACTTCCATCCGATGGCCAAGGGCATGGCGTTGTCCGAGGCCGCCGCGCACCTGCGGCACCTGGTCGCGCGCGAGCAGGTCGCACAGGTGCCGGGCAGCGAGCCTGCGCTGTTCGCGCGGCGGTAGCCGACACCGAAAACTCGGTCGCGATGCCCGGCGCTGTCGGCGAGAATCACGACCATGTCTGTGGATGTCTCGGCGCCGGCCCGGCTGGGCGAATCGCGTCTCGCCGACGGGCGGGTGATCGGGTGGGCCGAATGGGGCCGCGCGGACGGGATTCCGGTGCTGCTGAGCCCGGGCGCCGCGACCACCGGGTCGCTCGGGTTCGGCGCCGAGGCAGTCGAGTCGCTCGGCGTGCGGCTCGTCGCGCTCGACCGCCCGGGCCTCGGCCGGTCGACGCCGCTGCCCGGTAAGACCTTTCGGGACTTCGCGGCCGACGTCCGCGAGTTCGCCGCGCTGCGGGGGCTCGGCAACCCGGCGATCGTGGGCAACTCGCAGGGCGCGCCCTTCGCGCTCGCGTGTGCGGCGGCGGGCGTCGGCGCCGCGGTCGCGATCGTGTCCGGCAGCGACGAGGTGGCGGCGCCGCGATTCGCCGACGCCCTGCCGAAGCCACTGCGCGATCTCGTCGACCTGACCGCGTCGGACCCGGACGCCGCGGAGCGCCTCTTCGCGACGTTCGATGCGGACGCCATGTGGCGGATGGTGACCGACACCAGCCCCGCGTCCGACCTCGCCGTCTATCGGGACCCCGCGTTCGAGCGTGCCTACCGCGGCAGCATGCGCGAGGCGTTCGCGCCGGGCCCGGCCGGCTACGCCCGCGACACGGCGCTGGCGATGGGGCGCTGGCCCTTCGACCTCACGACGATCCGTGTCCCCGTGGACCTCTGGTACGGCGAGCAGGACACCAGCCACTCACCCGACCGCGGCGAGTGGCTGGCCGCCCGCATCCCAGGAGCCGTGCGCCACCTGGTGCCGGGCATCGGCGGCGCCGTGCTGTGGACATATGCCGAACCGATCCTGCGCACACTGCTCGGTCACGTCGGCGAACGTTTTCGGTGATGATCGCCTGGTACTGGTGATGCTCGGCGAACCGCGGGATGTCCCACGTCGTCGGCCGCGCCGGCGCCCCGTGGTGCCTATACAGGGATTCCGACCTTCTATCCCCGACGAGCAGGACCCGCCCTGGTGCCGCCTTGAGCCACGCACGGGTGTCGGCGCGGAGAGAATGACCTGATGACACCCCGGGAGCGACCAGGCGAAGAATCACCTACCGAGTGGCTCACTGCAGCCTTCTGGATCCTCACACTCATGTTCATGTACAGGCTCATCGGGATTCTCTACTGGTGGGAATACCTCGTGTTCACGATTGCCGGAGTCGCCCTGAGCTACATGTGGTGGACGAGGCGCCGACGCGGCCAGTACTGGCTCCTGTTTGGAGTCACGTGTGGGCTGTTTGGTGCCGGAGCAATATTCGGCAGTGGAGCTTCGATGTTCTCGGATATATCTGTTCCAGCAGACAGCGTCGGGCAAACGGAAATTGTCTGCGGTTCTGTCGTGAACCCGGTACCGGGAAGCGAACTGAAAGTGACGGATGCCGCGACCGGTGAAACTGTGGTGAGGTCCAGCCCACTACCGCAGAGTGAGCTGGAAAGAGTGTGTTCAGACAGGCTCGAGTATCGGACGCGCGACGCTGCAGGTGTGGCCTTGGTAGGCCTGCTAGTCGCTGTTCGTGCCGCCGGACACCTTCTTCCCCTCAGCAACTCCGTTACGACGGTCGCCTCGGGCCGCGCGGCCTAGAACGGGCAGCCGTCGACGCAATCTCGTCGACTGCTGGACTGCGCCTCGGCGCGCGTCTTCGCGTCATGGTGCGGCTCGTACAGGCTCTGCAAGTTGCTCGTGTCGTACCGGTCGCCGCCTGAAGCCACAGCGCCTACATGGACTCGAGCAACGCGGTCTTCGACGCGCGGACGTCGCCGCTGGCCCACAGCTTGAGCGTCATCAACGTCGGACTCGCGCGACGAGAGCGTGTTGCCAAACCGTGTTGAGGAGTTGGAGATAACCGCACAGATAGACTCGGCGAAAGCCCCTCGAAGGCGCCGGTCGACACCGCATACGAAGTGCCGGATACGCCGGAAGGGGTCACCGAGCGCGCACAGGGAGGCATCGCCGCGATGGACCCGATTGACCGACTCAGGGACGAGATCGCTCGGACTGGGCTGCTGACGGACCCACTCGCCGACGACGGGATCGTTGTCGGCACCGCACAGCTGCGTGCCGCCGGGACCGACGTCACGGTGAACGTCGATCCCGAGCTCGATGAGCGGTCCGGCCTGGACACCGGTGTGCTTCTTGCTGCTGTCGAACGACTGCTCACGATCTCGACCGCGCGATGGGGTCAGGTAGTCGACTCGATCGCCGAGGAGATCGAGGACGCGGTCGGCGATCAGAGCGTGATCGAAGCGACCGACCTGCGCGATGACCTGACCCTCAGGTCCGTGGCCGTCTTGCACGACGCTGTCCTGCTCTCCTTCCTCGCGCCGAAGCAATTCCCCGACAGCTGGATCCGGGCCCAGCTCGACGAGGATCTCGTCGTCGAGGATGTCGTAATAGATGAGAAGGACGACGAGGTCGTCGAGTTCGAGTCGCTGGACGAACTGATGGACCACCTGAGTTCGACCGACGACCGCTAGGTCGCGTGATCCGGGCCACAATCGGGGCGAAAAAGCAACCCCTATCGCGATAGTTGGACGTCCGATAACCTGACGTCCATGAGTCTCGATCCGCGCACCAACACCGTCGACGGCGTGCTCCGCCGCTCGGCCGCCAAGTTTCCCGATCGCACCGCGCTGACCTTCGACGGCCGCAGCCGCAGCTACCGCGACCTCGACGACGCGGTGACCCGCGCCGCCGGCCACCTTCTGGCGCTCGGACTCGAGCCGGGCGACCGCGTCGCCGCGTACGGCACCAACTCCGACGCGTACGTCATCGGCTTCCTCGCCTGTGCCCGCGCGGGCCTGGTGCACGTGCCGGTGAACTACGCCCTCAAGGGCGAGGAACTGAGCTACCTGGTGTCCCAGTCCGGGGCGCGGGCGGTGCTGGTGGATCCGGCGCTCGAGGGCACGCTCGCCTCGGTGCGCGAGAACCTGGCGATCGAGCACGTGCTGCCGCTGCGCGACGCGGACGGCTCGCTGCTCGAGCTCAGCGGCACCGGCGAGGTACCTGCGCTGGAGCCGCAGGCGGCCTCGACCGATCTGGTGCAGCTGCTCTACACCTCGGGCACCACGTCGAAGCCCAAGGGCGCCATGATGACCCACGGGGCGCTCATGCACGAGTACGTCTCGTCGGTGATCGCGCTCGGCCTGTCCGCCGAGGACAACCCACTGATCTGCATGCCGCTGTACCACTCCGCGGGCATGCACGTCTTCGCGATCCCCTACCTGTCGGTGGGCGCGACCGTGAATCTGATGGCGGCGCCGGACATCCCGGAGATCCTGCGCCGCATCGAGGCCGAGAAGATCGGCTCGCTGTTCCTCGCGCCGACCGTGTGGGTGCCGCTGGCGAACCACCCGGACCTCGAGACCCGCGACCTATCCTCGCTGACGAAGGCGCAGTACGGCGCGTCGATCATGCCGGTCACGGTGCTGAACCGGCTGCGCGAGCGCTACCCGAACCTCGGCTTCTACAACTGCTTCGGGCAGTCCGAGATCGGCCCGCTGGCGACGGTGCTGCAGCCCGAGGAGCACGAGGCCCGGCCGTCCGCGTGCGGGCGCGCGGTGTTCTTCGTGGAGACCCGGGTGGTCGACGCCGAGGGCAACGACGTGCCCGACGGCGAGTCCGGCGAGGTCCTGTACCGGTCCCCGCAGCTGTGCCAGGGCTACTGGGAGAACCCGGAGGCGACCGCGGAGGCGTTCCGCGACGGCTGGTTCCACTCCGGCGACCTCGTCACCCGCGACGCCGAGGGCTTCATCACCGTGGTCGACCGCATCAAGGACGTCATCAACACCGGCGGCATCCTGGTCGCCTCCCGCGAGGTCGAGGACGCCGTCTACACCCACCCGGCCGTCGCCGAGGTCGCCGTGATCGGCACCCCCGACGAGAAGTGGATCGAGGCGATCACCGCGGTCGTGGTGCTGCGCGAGGACCACGAGCCGGTGACGGCCGAGGCCCTGATCGGGCACGTGAAGGAGCGCATCGCGCCGTTCAAGGTGCCGAAGAACATCCAGTTCGTCGACGCGCTGCCGCGGAACCAGAGCGGGAAGCTGCTCAAGCGGGAGTTGCGGACGGGGGCATAGGGCTGAACTTCAGCAGACCGCAACGGCGCCCCAACCCTCGGTTGGGGCGCCGTTGCGTGTTCGAAACCTGACACGCCACGTTTCGCGTTTCTTTGCGCAGAGGCCGACCTGCGAGCAATGTGGTGGTCGGCGGGTGTGCGGACGGAGGTGTCGCCGGTGGACTTTCAGGCCTGGTGGGACTTTGTGTTCGCACGACGCAACCAACTGGTCACCGATTCCTACCTCCATGTGAGCGCGGTCGTGCAGTCGATCGTGATCGCGACGATCATCGCCGTCGGCATCGGCATCATGGTCTACCGCAGCCCGATCGGATCCGCGGTGGCCACCGGACTGGCCAGCACCATCCTCACCGTGCCCTCGTTCGCGTTGTTGGGTCTGCTCATCCCGATTCTCGGCCTCGGCGTGCGCCCGACCGTCACCGCGCTGGTGCTCTACGGCCTACTGCCGATCATCCGCAACACCATCATCGGTCTCGCCTCGGTGGACCCGGCCATCACCGACGCCGCGCGTGGGGTCGGGATGAACCGCCTTCGCGTGCTCGGGCGGATCGAGATGCCGCTGGCCTGGCCCTCGATCCTGGCCGGCATCCGGGTGAGCACCCAGATGCTGATGGGCATCCTGGCGATCGCCGCCTACGCCAAAGGCCCGGGCCTCGGCAACCTCATCTTCTCGGGCCTGTCCCGCGTGGGCAGCCCGACCGCGGTTCCGCAGGCACTGACCGGCACCGTGCTCATCGTCGTCCTGGCCCTGATCCTGGACGGGCTCTACGTCCTGCTCGGCCGACTCACCACCTCGAGGGGGATCCGGTGACCGACACCGCATCGCGCAAGGGCACCGCCGCGCACCACGACCACACCCACGGGGTCGAGATCGTCCTCGACGACGTGGTCAAGCGCTACCCCGGGCAGGTGGACGCCGCGGTCGACCACGTCTCGATGACCATCCCCGCCGGCGAGACCGTGGTGTTCGTCGGACCCTCCGGGTGCGGGAAGACCACCACCATGCGGATGATCAACCGGCTGATCGAGCCGTCGTCGGGACGGATCACCATCGGCGGCAAGGACGCGCTGTCGATCGACCCCGACCAACTGCGCCGCGGCATCGGCTACTCCATCCAGCAGGCGGGCCTGTTCCCGCACCTGACGGTCGCCAAGAACGTCGCGACCGTGCCCGGCCTGATCGGGTGGGACCGCAAACACATCGCCGAACGCACCGACGAGATGCTCGACCTCGTCGGCCTCGATCCCGACACCTACCGGGACCGGTATCCGCGACAGCTGTCCGGCGGTCAGCAGCAGCGGGTCGGGGTGGCCCGCGCGCTGGCGGCGGACCCACCGGTGCTGCTGATGGACGAGCCGTTCGGCGCCGTCGACCCGATCACCCGGGGCCTGCTGCAGGACGAGTTGATGCGACTGCAGTCCGAGCTCGGCAAGACCATCGTCTTCGTCACTCACGACTTCAACGAGGCCGTCAAGCTCGGCGACCGAATTGCGGTGCTGGGCAGCCAGTCTCACATCATGCAGTACGACACCCCGGAGGCGATCCTGGCGAACCCCGCCAACGACATGGTCGCCGGGTTCGTCGGGGCCGACGCCTCCCTCAAGCAACTGACCCTGAGCCGGGTCCGGGACGTGCGGCTGATCGAATGCCCGACCGCCCACGAGGACGGTTCCGTCGACGAGATGCGCCGGGCCCTGCTCGCCCGCCGACGGCAGTGGGGCCTGATCCTCGACGCCCGCAACCGCCCGGTCCGCTGGGTCTCCCCCGCGCACCTGGCCACCGTGGACTCGCTGCGCGACGTGGGTGATCCGGTCGGCGAGATCCTCTCGGTGCAGTCCACGCTGCAGGACGCCCTCGAGGCCCTGCTCGCAGAGTCCAGCGCGTCCACGGTCGTGACCGGACGTCGCGGCGAGTACGTCGGCCTCATCACCATCGATACCCTGGTGGAGAACCTGCGCCAGCTGCGCGACGAGCACGCGGACGACCACGACGACCTTTCCGACCCGGGCCCCAGCGCGCTCGACGAGCCCGGTGGGGCGCAGCGCGCTCCCGAGGAGCTGGCCCCGTGAGCACCGAGACGTCCCCGCGGGGCTCCGCGCCGGGCGCGGGCGTCGCCGCCACCGATGTGGCCGTCGTCGACCACACCGCGGCCGCCGACCGCCGCGCCGAACGGATGCGCCTGCTCGCCCAGCCGGTGCTGGTTCTCCTGCTGACCGGTGGGGTCCTGGCGTGGGCGTTCAGCCGCGACCTGAACGCCACCCAGCAGGCCAGCATCAGCGTGGCCAATCTGGCGACCCTGACCTGGCAGCACGTGCTGATCACGGTCGCCGTCGTGGTGATCGTGGTGGCAGTGGCGGTACCCCTGGGCACGCTGCTCACCCGGCCGGGCTGGACCCGGCTGGCGCCGGTGTTCGTCGGCATCGCGAACATCGGTGCCGCCGCCCCGGCCATCGGCCTGTTGGTGCTCTTCTACCTCGCCACCCGCACCACCGGGTTCTGGATCGGGGTACTGCCGATCGCCTTCTACTCACTACTTCCGGTGCTGCGCAACACGATCCTCGGCTACCAGCAGGTGGATCCCATGCTGATCGACGCGGGCCGCGGCCAGGGCATGTCGGCGCGCACGGTGCTCCGCCGCGTCGAGTTCCCGATGGCGGTGCCGTACATCCTGGCCGGCCTGCGCACCTCGCTGGTGCTGGCGGTCGGCACGGCCACCCTGTGTTTCCTGGTCAGCGCCGGCGGGCTCGGCGTCCTGATCGACACGGGGTACAAGTTGCGCGACAACGTGACCCTGGTGGTGGGTGCCGTACTCGCGGTCTCGCTGGCCCTGCTCGTCGACTGGCTCGGCGCCCTCGCCGAGGTCTACCTCGGCCCGAAGGGATTGCGTTGACATGGCCGGACGCCGGAAGCCCCTGCTGCGTAAGGTCGCAGCGTTCGCGATGGTCGCGGCGACTGCCGTCACGCTGGCCTCCTGTGGGCTCGAGTCCGGCGGCGCGCTGCCCCTCAAGGTCGGCCCGGGCAGCATCACTCCTGTCCCCGAGCTCGAGGGTGTCCCGATCACGGTGGGCTCCAAGGACTTCACCGAGCAGATCATCCTCGGGTACATCATCGAGTTCGCCTTGTCCGCGGCCGGCGCGGACATCCGCGACCTCACCAACATCCAGGGCTCCAATAGCACCCGCGACGCGCAGGTCCACGGCCAGATCGACCTCACCTACGAGTACACCGGCACCGGCTGGATCAACTACCTGGGCCACGAGCACCCGATCCCCGACCCCACCGCACAGTTCGAGGCGGTGCGCGACGAGGACCTCACCCGTAACGGACTGGTGTGGACCGACCCCGCGCCGATGAACAACACCTACGCCCTGGCCACCAGCCGAGCCACCGCGGAAGCCACCGGGGTGCGGACGCTCTCCGAGTACGCGGATCTGGTCAAGCGTGACCCGGCCGCGGCGACCACCTGCGTCGAGACCGAGTTCAACGTCCGCCAGGACGGCTATCCAGGTATGGCCGCGGCCTACGACTTCGATCCGGCCAAGGCGCAGAAGCAGATCCTGCAGACGGGCATCATCTACCAGGCCACCGCGGACGGCACCCAGTGCAAGTTCGGCGAGGTGTTCACCACCGACGGCCGGATCATCGCGCTGGACCTGGTCCTGCTCGACGACGACCGCTCCTTCTTCCCGAAATACAATCCGGCACTGATCATGCGTGAGGGATTCGCGCAGGAGCACCCGCAGGTCGCGGAGGTGATGGCGCCAGTATCCGCGGAGCTGACCGACGAAGAGATCACCGAGCTGAACCGCCGCGTCGACGTCGACGGCCAGGAGCCGGCCGACGTGGCCCGAGCGTGGTTGGTGGACAAGGGTTTCGTCACGGCTGCCGACTGACCCGCCTACTTGGTATGGAACCGGATCTCGTGGATCTCGACATCGGACAGGTTCGGGATCACATCGCCGTAGATCGCCCGAATACTGCGGGCATCCTGTAGGAACTCGATCCAGCTCATTCGCCGCTGCTCCAGATTCCGGTCGGGGAGATCGAGACCTCACCCGGTGCGAAGCTGATGAAGTCTTCGATGTGAATCGCCGACCGCGGCCCAGCCAGTTCGACGAGGATGAGGCCAGGCCGTCCGAGTGCGGGCGCGCGGTGTTCTTCGTCGAGACCCGGATGGTCGACGCCGAGCCGCTCGATCACCTTGAACTCAACGCGCCCCTTCCGATCCAGCATGATCCCCAGCACGTCCGAGACCCCATCGATGAAGTTCGGTCGACTCTTGAGATGTCCCATCCGTTAAGTCACGCACCATCTTCCATCGAGCGTTTGCTAGATCGGGGTACCCCGGTTCCGACCCGGCGGCATGATGAGCAACTCGTCCCGCTCACGGCGCCTGCACTCAGCCGCAAACGACGAGGCAACGGCCGGGTCGGACAAGAAACGCGCGTAGGTTTCGGGGTCGATCTCGTAGTACTCCTCGTAGTCGACCAGTCCGTTGCTCACCGGGATCGACACGTAGCCTCCGCCTGTCACCAGATCGATGCCGACCGAGAATCGCTCGTCGCGCGAGACGTACGTGTCATTGAATCTCATGCTGCTCCTTTGCAACCCGGCCTCGCGCACCTGTTCCTCAGTTGAACATCAGCCGATCCTTCACGGACACTTCGGATCCGATCCCGACCTCGAGGAGTCCCGCCGCATCGTCGTACTCCACCGCGACGCGGAGCACAGCCGAACCAGGTTCCTGAGATACATCGAATCTCGTGGCGCCTTCACGGTAGACATCGACGAGTCGACGACCGTCCGCGATCCAGACGAGCCTGATCGAACGGCCGAGCGGATCGAGGGTCAGGTCGACATGGTCCCCGTCGTCGGACACCGCCCGGAGCGCCAGGACTCCGAGATCCCCGCCACCTTCCAGCAGGGAGATCCGGTCGACCTCCGACAAATCCGAGAGATTCGGGGTCTCGAACTGGCGGTATGACATGTCTCCCCCTCGTACTCGTCAGACGAAAGCCTCCCATCGCCTGGCCGTTCATCCAACCGTTCCGAACTAGGACAATGCCTGCTGCAGGCTGTCGAGTTCCGCTGTGTCGGCATAGATATCTATACCGACCACATGATCGTCGAACGACCCGAAACCCCGAATCAGCAGCCCGCCGGACGGGATGGAGGGCACGAGTTGTGGAACGAGCGTGTTGCCGTCGGCCGACACATCCCGAATCGCGCGGGCCGCGCGCTCCAGTCGGTCGATGTTCTCCGGCGGCGGCAGCACGAGGCAAACGGCCGACCGCGCGCGGCTGACTTCGATCGCGGTACCCAACTGCTCGAGATCTGTCACCAGCAATCCCCCGAACTGCACGTCCGTTCGCCCGGTCTGCCAATCGCGGCGCTCCCCGTGGGGAAGGGCCACGCCCTGGCTTTCCCACTGGCCCCAGAGCGCCTGACGCTCCATCGACAGCCGTCCGGTCCGGCTGTAGGGCCGAAGCGGCGGCGTCATCCCGACAAGCGCGACTCGACTGTTCGCGAAGCTCGACACGGCAGGCCGAAGCACCTCGAATGCCGACGCGACCGCACCCGATATCGAGCGGTCTCCTACCCGAGCAAACTCGATACCGAGCACACCGATGCCCGGATACGCGGATGCGACCGGCGCCAGAATGGGCACTGACTGCGCCGGTTCACGGTTCAGCGTGAAACGGTTGCCGTTCATTGCAGGGTGCATTCCCCTACGCCTCATTCCTGCCGGATTTAAGGGATGAGGCCATGACATCCAGGCCCTCGAGCGCGAGCAACCCCTGCCCACGTTGGTCCTCCTGGGAAACCAGAAACCGCACCCGCTCCAGTTCGAACTCGACATCGCGAATCCGATCGGCTACCGGCTTCAACGTGCGATCCAGCCCTCGCCCGCACCTGGCGAGCCTGCCCTGGACTTCGGCCACGTCGATCAGATCTCGTTCGAACTCCCTGATCGCATGCTGGTTGTCGGACAGCAACTGTCGAGACATCAGTCCACCCCCATGGCCATCCCCGTCACCGTACCCAGAGGGCCGGCCAGTCGTCGAACTCCGCGACAACCTCTCCGTCGAGAAGCAGTGTGTAGAGCGCGTCCGCCGGGAAATCGCCCAGCCGAATCGACAGCGTCTGGCCATCCAGTCTTGCGCGGTGTGGCTCGCGCGGGTCTCCGGTTGCCTCCCAGTGTATGCGCTGGTCCAGCTGTCCCACAGCCGTCATGGCAGCTCCCGATAGAGTTTCAGTAGTCCCTCGCTGAAGTACTCGACCTTCGCCCCACCAGGTGTCTCGGCCACGATGTCCCTAGCGAGTTCGCGCCCCTCCGAATCCAGCGAGGCGATCACCGACCGGATCTCCTCGGCGGCGCGTTCCGGCATCGTCAGCGCGATGATTTGCTGGTATTGCTCGTTCCAGTCCTCGATCCGCTGACTCAGCGCCTCGGACAATCCCAGTTCGGCCGCGGTTGACCGCCCCGCCTGCGGATCAACCAGGGACGGTTCGAGATAGTCGGCAGACAGTCTCAGGTATCTCATGCCACTCCTCCTCCCAGACCGGCACTCTGGTGAGCTGAGATCTTGCGAATCGCGATCCACCGCGCCACCATCTTCAGACGCGACGCGCCAATGCAGGCAACCTCATACCCCGAGCCCGGGGCCTCGTCGACGTGGAGGCTCGCCCGTCGCTCGGTACCCCAACCGCTCAACTCAACGCCTCGCACCTCGGAGAAGTGCAGTTCGATCTGCACCGTATTCGCTTGCTGCTCGACCCACTTCGGTGGCGGGTTCAGTGGATAGTCGGCCAGGTCGAGCCGCAGAATGACCGAACTCCCCCGCGTGTCGAACCGGATCTCGTGGACCTCGACTTCGGACAGGTTCGGGATCACATCGCCGTAGATCGCCCGAACACTGCGGGCGTCCTGCAAGAATTCGATCCAGCTCATTCGCCGCTGCTCCAGATTCCGGTCGGGTAGATCGTGACGTCACGCGGTGCAAAACTGATGAAGTCTCCGATTCGAATCGTCGGCCGCTGCCCGACCATTTCGACAAGGATGATTCCGAGCCGAACATCTAGCGCAACAACATCATCCGCCTCCAGAGCCTTGATCTGCCCGCTCACGGCAAGAACTCCGCTGCTCTCCGACACTTCGGCAACACCGCACTTGATGATCACAACGCTCCCCCACGGAACCGGGTCTGCGATCTCCAACTCGACATCCAACGCCCATCCGGCTTTTGCACGGACTCGCCCTGCCAGGTGGAGTTCAGGGCGATCACACGTGCCTCCTCAACGGTCGGGGAAGTGAGGTGACGACACACCCGAGCACCTCGGCGATCGCCGAATCGAACCAGAGGATGACCGCCCGCCCAGCGACCGCGGGCATCGCCATCCACACGGTTTCGCAGTCGGCGTTCTCGAGCCCGGACAGGAGATCTTGCGTTCCATGAACGACGGCCCCGGACTTCAACTCGCGGCGCCACCTTCGCTCGTAGATCGTGACCGCCACCTGCCGGTCGGTTTCGTGAACCTCGACGTGTTGATCTGCAGGCCCGACGCCCGCGAGCAAGCCATCGGCGATATCAACCGCTGTTCGGTCGAGGCTCGACTGAGCGAGCAGTCTTCTTATCTCCGTGATCGACACCGTCGTGACCGAGTCCGTCATCGACGCGGCCCCTCTTCGACATACTGTTGCGCCAACAGGCCGAGCATGAAGGTGCACGCGACCTCCTCGGAGTCAAAGCTCACGTCATCCCACCTCGAGCCTCGCTCGGAAAAGAACACGAGCCACTGGTCGCCTTCCTGCAGAAGGCAGAGCCTGTTCTCGACTTCGCGACCGATTGAATAATCACGCTCACCGAATCCGAGTCGCTCGAGATAGCCGTCCAGTCGTCGAACGTTGATCCGCACTGCCCACCCGCTTCCCGAAGTGTCCCGGCTCAACTCACAGAGCGCACGTGATTTGGACGCACGGACGGTTCGATCGGTTCCATCACCACCGAAGACGGGTGCAGGGCGACTCACAACCGAAGCTCGACCCCATCAGGACCGGCGCAGGCCCGGGCTCACTCCCGCCCGGCGCCGAGCAGCCGGTGGGCGCACAGCCCGACGTACAGCTCGGCGGCGTGCACCGGGTCGGAGAAGTCGCGGCCGGTCAGCTCCTGGATCCGGCGCAGCCGGTACAGCACGGTGTTGCGGTGATAGTGCAGCTCCGCCGCCGCGGCCGTCGTCGATCCGCGGGCGGCGAACCAGGCCTCGAGGGTCGTCAGCAGGTTGCGCTGTTCGTCGGCGGGCAGGGCCAGCACCGGCCCCAGGACCTGACGGGCGGCGAGCTGTCCGGCGTCCGGCTGACGGATCACCAGCAGCGGCACCGGGACCGCGTCGTAGCGCGTCGGGGCGCCCGCGCCGTCGGGCGCGCAGCTCCTGGCCTGCCGGGCCTGCTCCACCGCCGCCCCGATGCCGCCCGGTCGGGCGAACCCGCGGCTCACCCCGACGGGTCCGCCGCCGATCTCGCCCAGCGCGGCGAGTGCCGCGTCCAGCGCCGCCTCCGTCGGCGCCCACAGCAGGCCGAGGCGACCGTCCACCTCGGTGTCCCACACCGAGTCGACGCCGACCCCGCCCAGCCGCGATCGCAGCGCGTCCGCCGACGGACAGGACTCCGAATCCCGCACGGACACAACCAGAAAGGATCCTCGATCGGGGATCCGGAACGCCCGCACCGCATCCGCGACACCCGCCGGGTTGAGGGCATGGTTCGCGAACAGGATCCGGATCAGCCGCCGCCTCGCCTCGGCGTCCTCCCTGGCCCTCGTGTCGGCCGCCTTCCGATAGGCGTCGGCCGCGGCGTCGGAATAGACATCGACCAGCGCCCAGACCTGCTCGGCCATGTCCAGCAGCCAGCGACTGGCGCGACCGTCCGACCGCGCCATCAGCTCCTCCCAGATCAGCCGCCCGCCGAGCCGGAACGCGTGCAGCAGCGCGGCCAGCGACACTCCCCGTTCCGCCTTCATCCGCCCGGCCGCGCGGGCCGACTCGAGCCGGATCGGTGCGGTGCCGTCGAGGTTGCCGAGCATCGAGGAGAGGTTGTCCCAGCACGCGGACCGCAGTTGCTCCGGCGTCAGCAGCGAGGCGTCGGCGTAGTCCTGCTCGGCGGCCACGATGCGAGCGACCAATTCGTCGGCGAGCGCGTCCACCGAGGCGCGCATGTCGTGCAGCAGCTCGGCGGGCGTGGGTGGAGCGATTTCGGGGCTGACGACCATCGCCCCAGGGTAGCCGCCGGTGAGTGATCCACGCCATAGTAATTTGTGCGGTCGCACAACCGGCTGGTCGACATCGACGCCCTCCGCCTATGGCGCACGGCACCGGATGGGACGAGGATCACACATAGAAGATCCGACGAGTCCGGCCCCGCCCGACTCGAATCGAACGGAGTTGTCCCGTGTCTGATCACGACCCCGCCAGCACCCACCCGGCCATCGATCAGGCCCTGGCCGACCTCGTCGAGGGCGAGAAGGCCTGGGCGGGCCTGTCCCTTGGCCATAGGCGCCAACTGCTCGACCAGGTCCGCGACCTCACGGCGGCGCACGCGGCCGAATGGGTGGCGGCGGCGGTGCAGATCAAGCGACTCGACCCCGATTCCCCCCTGGTCGGCGAGGAGTGGATCTCCGGACCGTACTCCGTGGCCACCGCCGCGACGGTGCTGTCGGACAGCCTCGAGAAGCTGGAATCCGGCACCAGTCCGCTGACCGACGCCACCTTCGGCACCGCCCCCGGCGGCCGCACCACCGTGCGGGCCCTGCCGATGAACGTCTTCGACAAGCTGCTGCTGAGCGGGTTCAGCGCCGACGTGTGGCTGCAGCCGGGCGTCGATCGTGCGACGGCACAGCGCGAGGCGGGCCTCGCCCAGCTCGATCCGACCCGGACGCAGGGCGTCGGGGTGGTCCTGGGCGCGGGCAACATCACCTCGATCGCGCCGCTCGACACCCTGTACGAACTGTTCGCGCACAACCGCGTCGTCGCGCTCAAGCTCAACCCGATCATGGACCGGATGCTGCCGGTGTTCACGAAGGTGCTCGAGCCGTTCATCGCGATCGGTGCGGTCCGGATCCTGACCGGCGGCGCCGACGTCGGCACCTACCTGACCCGGCACCGGCTCGTCGACCACGTGCACATGACGGGCAGCGCGCTCACCCACGACGCGATCGTCTTCGGCACCGGTGAGGAGGGCGCGCGCCGCAAGGCGGCCGGCGAGCCGGTCCTCGACAAAGGCATGACCAGCGAGCTGGGCGGGGTGTCGCCGACCATCGTGCTGCCCGGCACCTGGAGCCGCGCCGACATCGAGTTCCAGGCCGAGCACATCGCCACGCAGCGCCTGCACAACGGCGGCTACAACTGCATCGCCTCGCAGGTGGTCGTGCTGTCCTCGCGGTGGCCGCAACGCGACGAGTTCGTCGCCGCGCTGCGCGCCGCCGTCGACCGCGCCCCCGCCCGGCCGGCGTACTACCCGGGCAGCGACGACCGGGTCGCCTCGGCCGAGCGGTCCTACCCGAAGGCAGAGCGCCTGGGCCAGAAGGGCGGCCGGGTGCTGGTGTCGGGCCTGCAGCCCGACGAGTTCGCCCCGCTGCTGCAGACCGAGTACTTCGGGCCGGTGCTCGGGGTGATCGAGCTGCCGCACGACGGCGAGCAGTTCGCGACCCGCGCCGCCGACGTGGTCAACGAGCAGTTCGTCGGGACGCTCGGGGTCAACATCATCGCAGAGCCCGGCACCATCGACTCGATGGGGGCGCGCTTCGACGCGCTGCTCGAATCGCTGCGGTACGGCACGATCGCGATCAACGCATGGACCGGGGTCGGGTACCTCACCCCCGCGGCGACCTGGGGCGCGTTCCCCGGCCACACCCTCAGCGACGTGCAGAGCGGCATCGGCGTGGTGCACAACGCGCTGCTGATCGACCGGCCCGAGCGCACCGTGGTGCGCGGGCCGTTCCGGCCGTCCCCGCGGTCGCTGATGCACCGGGAGTGGTCGATCTCACCGAAGCCGCCGTGGTTCGTCACCAACCGGACCGCGGCAGGCACCGGGCGGCGGCTGACCGAGTTCGCGGGCAAGCCATCGTGGACGAAGCTGCCCGCAATCTTCGCCTCGGCGCTGCGCGGCTAAGACCGACGGTTCCGCACCCGCGGCGAGAGCCGCCTCCCCCCAACACTTCCCGATGTGGAGATGAACGCATGTCCAGTCATCGTCAGTCGCCGACTACGTCATCGTCGGCGCGGGATCGTCCGGCGCCGCGCTGGCCGGCCGGCTCAGCTCCGACCCGCGCACCGAGGTCGTCCTCCTCGAGGCAGGTCCGCCGGACAAGGACAAGTACATCCACATTCCCGCGGCCTTCTCCAAGCTGTTCCGCAGCGAGGTCGACTGGGACTACCTGACCGAGCCGCAGCCCGGACTCGGCGGCCGCAGCATCTACTGGCCGCGAAGGAAGACGCTCGGCGGTTCCTCGTCGATGAACGCCATGATGTGGGTGCGCGGCTTCGCCGCCGACTACGACGAGTGGGCCGAACTCGCCGACGACTCCTGGTCCTTCGGCAAGGTGGTGGAGTACTTCCGCCGGATCGAGAACGTGGAAGGCGCCGCCACCGACGACGCCGGCACCACCGGCCCGCTGACGGTGAGCCGGCAGCGCTCCCCCCGACCGCTCACCGGCGCCTACCTGGAGGCGGCGCGGGAGACGGGATTCCCGGTGGAGCGCGCGAACACCGCTCAGCCCGAGGGCTTCTTGCAGACGATGGTCACCCAGAAGCGCGGCGCCCGCTGGAGCACGGCCGACGCCTACCTCGCGCCCGCGCGCAAGCGCGCCAACCTGACTGTGCTCACCGAGGCCGCCGCGACCCGGGTGCTGTTCGAGGGATCGGCCGCCGTCGGGGTCGAGTACGTGCAGGGCGGCGCGGTCCGCACGGTCCGCGCCCGCAAGGAGGTGGTGCTCGCCGGCGGCACGATCAACACCCCGCAGCTGCTGATGCTGTCCGGCATCGGCGACGAGCAGCAGCTGCGCGCACGGCATCGCCGTGCGTCACCACCTCCCCGAGGTGGGCCGCAACCTGTCCGACCACCTGGTGTCGATGCTCGGCTACCGCGTCGAAGCGGATACCCTCTTCGCCGCCGAGAAGCTCCCCGAGCTCGCCAACTACCTGGCCCGGCGCCGCGGGATGCTCACCTCGAATGTCGGCGAGGCGTACGGGTTCACCCGCAGCCGTGAGGATCTCGCGCTGCCTGACCTGGAAATGATCTTCGCGCCCGCCCCGTTCTTCGACGAGGGCCTGGTGCCCGGCACCGAGCACGCCGTGATCCTCGGGACGATCCTGCTCAAGCCGGAGAGCCGCGGCGAGATCACGCTGCGGTCGGCGGCGCACGCAGACAAGCCGATCATCGATCCGCGCTACCTCAGCGATGCGGGCGGCGTCGACCGCCGCGCGATGCTCGAGGGCCTGCGGGTGTGCGATTCGCTCGCCTCGGCCCCCGCGCTGAAGTCGCGGCTCGGCGAGATGGTCCGGCCCGCGATGACCTCCCGCCCACCGCTGGAGGAGGTGCTCGAGATCGCCCTCGAGCGCAATTCGCACACCCTCTATCACCCCACCGGAACCTGTCGGATGGGCAGCGACGCGGCCAGCGTCGTCGACCCCCAGTTGCGGGTGCGCGGCGTGGATCGACTGCGCGTGGCGGACGCGTCGATCATGCCGACCATCATCCGCGGCCACACCCACGCGCCGTGCGTGGTGATCGGGGAAAGGGCGGCCGACTTACTCCGGCAGTCGAACTGAGCGGGCCGGGCGTCGATCTCGGGCGCCCGGCAGCGGCTACAGCGACTTCGCGATGATTCCCTTCATCACCTCGTTGGCCCCGGCGTAGATCTTCTGGACGCGGGCGTCCTCGTACATCCGGGCGATCAGGTACTCGCGCATGTAGCCGTAGCCGCCGTAGAGCTGGACGCACCGGTCGATCACCGCACACTGCTGCTCGGTGAGCCAGTACTTGACCATCGCCGCCTCGGACGGGTCCAGCTCACCGCGCAGGTGCGACTGGATGCAGTGGTCGAGGAACACCTCGCAGGTGCGCGCGATGGTCTGGCACTCGGCCAGCTCGAAGGCGGTGTTCTGGAACTCGAAGAGGCTGTGCCCGAACGCCTGCCGCGACTTCGTGTACGCGACGGTCTCCTGCACGGCCCGGTTCATCGCGCCCGACGCCTGCGCGCCGATGATCAGCCGTTCCTGCACCAGCTGCGCCATCAGCTGACCGAAGCCCTGCCCCTCGGCGTCGCCGAGCAGGTTCGACACCGGCACCCGCACGTCGGTGAACGAGAGCTCGGAGGTGTCGGCGCCGTGCTGGCCCACCTTGTCCAGCACCCGCCCGACGACGAATCCCGGGCAGTCGCGCAGGTCGACGATCAGCAGGGACACGCCCTTGGCGCCCGCCTTCGGGTCGGTCTTGACGACAAGCACGATCATGTCGGCGGAGGCGCCGTTGGTGATGAACGTCTTGGAGCCGTTGACGATGTAGTCGTCGCCGTCGCGAATGGCGGTGGTCTTGATGGCCTTGAGGTCCGAGCCGGCGCCGGGCTCGGTCATGCCGATGGCGGTGAGGATCTCCCCGGTCGCCATGCCCGGCAGCCACGTCTTCTTCTGCTCCTCGGAGCCGTACTCGGCGATGTAGTGCGGGACGATGCCGCTGTGCACGGAGATCCCGAGGGCGAGATCGCCGGCGTAGCCCTGGGCCTCGAAGACGGCGAGGTCGTGCGCGAAGGTGCCGCCACCGCCGCCGTACTCCTCCGGGATGGAGCAGCACAGCAGGCCGAGCTCACCTGCCTTGAGCCACACCTCGCGGTCGATGCGGTGCTGGGCGTCCCACTTGTCGTTGTGCGCCACCACCTCCCGCTCGAAGAATCCGGCCGCGAGCTCGGAGAGCGCACGGACCTCGTCGTCGTGCCAGCTGGGGAGGTACTTCTTCACGACGTCGACCGCCTTCTCGGGTGTCCGAACCGGGCCGCGCCTCTCGGCCGGCCGCTACTTGGTGCCAATGCTAACGATGTACGGAGGGACGCCCGGACAGCACCGCCCGACCGGCGTCGGCACCGACACCCTTCCCCAAAACTGCAACACGTTCTAGCATGCAACGATGAGCCTCCTCATCACCGACGACAAGCGCGTCCGGACGATCACCCTCAACCGGCCCGACGCGCTGAACGCGTTCGACGAGGCGCTCTACGACGCCACCACCGAGGCCCTGCGCGCGGCCGCCGAGGACCCCGACGTCGCGGTGCTGCTGCTCACCGGCAGCGGGCGCGCGTTCAGCGCGGGCACGGACCTGCGCGAGATGCACGCCCGCACCACCGATCCCGACTTCCGGCCGGGCAAGCACGGGTTCCCCGGGCTGCTCGACGCGCTTGTCGAGTTCCCCAAGCCGCTGATCTGCGCGGTCAACGGGATCGGGCTCGGCATCGGCGCGACGGTGCTCGGCTTCGCGGACCTGGCCTTCATGTCGACCACCGCCAAGCTCAAGTGCCCGTTCACCGGCCTCGGCGTCGCACCCGAGGCGGCCTCGAGCTACCTGATGCCCCAGCTGGTCGGCAGGCAGAACGCGGCCTGGCTGCTGATGTCCTCGGAGTGGATCGACGCCGCGCAGGCGAAGGAGATGGGACTGGTCTGGCGGGTCTGCGAGCCGGACGAGCTGATGGGCGAGGCCCGCAGGCACGCCGAAGTGCTTGCCGCCAAGCCGATCTCCAGCCTGATCGCGGTCAAGCGCACGATGACCGAGCCGCTGCGGGCCGAGATCGACGCCGCACGCGAGCGGGAGAACGCCTGCTTCCGCGACCTGATGGGCGGCCCCGCCAACATCGAGGCCCTCACCGCGTTCGCGGAGGGCCGCCAGCCGGACTTCACGGCCCTGCCCGCGGGCTGGTGATCGAGCCGAGCCCGACCCTTTGCCCGAGTCCCCCCGCTTCCAGTAGCGTCTGGACATGTGTCTAGTGAAGCCAAGTTCGAATCCACTCGCCGGCGCCTGACCGAGCAGCAGGCCGAGACCGTCGACAAGCTGACCACGGCCGCGGTCGCGGTGCTGCGTGAGCAGGGATTCTCGGGCCTCACCGTCCGCATGGTTGCGGCGGAGGCGGGCGTCGCCGCGGCGACCGCGTACACCTACTTCTCGTCGAAGAGCCACCTCGTCGCGGAGGTGTTCTGGCGTCGCCTGAACGCGGTCCCGCGGGAGGTGCCCACCGACCTCGATCCGGTCGCCCGGGTCTGCCGGGTGCTGCGCGATGTCGCGCTGCTCGTCTCCGACGAGCCCGCCCTGGCCGCGGCGAGCACCACGGCGATCCTGGGCAACGACCCCGACGTCGAGCACCTGCGCCTGCGGATCGGCATGGACATCCGGGGCCGCCTGATCGCCGCCCTCGGCCCGGGGCACGCCCCGGAGGTGCTCGACGCGCTCGAGATCGCGTGGTCCGGGGCGCTCGTCCGGGCGGGCATGGGCTACGAGTCCTACGAGCAGATCGCCGACCGGCTCGAGACCACCGCCAAGCTGATCATGGCGGGACAGAAGTAGCCCCGCACCGCTACCAGGCGCTCGCCCCGACCAGCGGCAGGTTCAGGAAGCTGGGCCGCTCCGGCGACAGCTGCACGTGCTGCGGCCGGTTCTGGCCGTCGGCCATCATCGGGCCGAGCGGCAGGTACCGGGGGACGCTGGCGGCATAGACGTCCACCCGCAGCCGGTGCCCCGGCTTGAGCAGCGCGTCGGTGGGCACCAGGTTGATGTCCACCGGCGTCACCTGGCCCGGGATGACGGGCTTGCGCGCGGACACCGTCAGCTTGTGGTGCGGCTCGGCGTAGTCCCCGTTCGCCGACCGCTGGCTCTGCGCCTCGTCGACCTCGCGCAGCGACGCGGTGAGGGCGCCGTTGGTGAGCGTGGTCGAGGTG
Organism: Rhodococcus sp. PvR099; assembly: GCF_017833315.1. Taxonomy (NCBI): domain Bacteria; kingdom Bacillati; phylum Actinomycetota; class Actinomycetes; order Mycobacteriales; family Nocardiaceae; genus Rhodococcus; species Rhodococcus sp. PvR099. The sequence continues at coordinate 2,219,529 of NZ_JAFIBV010000001.1, forward strand.
CCGTCGGGCGCAACGTCATTGAGGGTGACCGCCCAGAAGCCGTCGGGTGCGTCGAGAACCGTCTCCAGGTGCAGGTTCACCGGCCCGGACAGTTCGGTCGGCTCCGCGACCGGGGCACTGGTGAACGCGAGCCCCTCGGCCTCCTGGAACCGGGAGTCCTTGCTGCACACCGAGCCCAGGATCACGGTCATGCCCGCGGTCCCCTGCGCGCCGTCGCGGGAGCAGAACCCGCGCAGCCCGGGGGCGGCCGTGAGCCGCGCCGAACTCTGGGGCGTCGCCGCGACGAGGCTGCCGTCGCGCGCGGCGTGGCCCGCGGTCCCGCTCGGCGCGTCCGAGAGGTACATCCGCTGGTACTCGACGCCCGCACGGGGGAACTGGTCGGTGGTCGTCCAGCCGTTGCCCTGCTGGTAAAGCGTGACCGGGCCGTAGCGGTCGATCCCGTTGTCGATTCCCTTGAGCCACTTGTCGAACCAGGCCCGCTCGAGGACGTCGAGCCGCGGCGGGGCGCCCGCCTCGCCGAATCCGCCGCCGAAGGTGACGTGGTAGTTGTCGCTCATGATCAGCTGCTTCTGCCCGGCGGGGAGCGGGATCGCGTTGTACACGCGGGGCTCGCTGTTGGCGAAGATGTCGTGCCAGGCGCCGTAGAGCATGGTGGGCACCGCGATGTTCTCCACGTTGGCCTTCCGCTCCTGATAGAAGGTGCCGTCCTGCGCGACGCCCAGCGTGGTGGGATCGAGATCGTTCACCGTCGGGGCGGTCATCGCCTCGCCGAGCTCGGCGATCAGGGTGAGCGGGTCGCGCAACCGGTCCTGCAGCCACTGCTGGTCGAACCGTCCCTGCACGAGGGACTGCACGTCGGGAATGAGCTTGGTCCCGTTGACGAGTGCGAGCCACAGCGGCATGAAGCCGACGCCGAGCCCGCCTCCGGTTCCGACGATGTCGCGGAGCAGGTCGTTCCCCGGCTCCATGGGGAAGATCGCCTTCAGCGCGGACGGCCGGTAGCCGGCGGCCTGCAGGGAGTTGATCCCGGAATAGGACACGCCCCCCATGCCGACCTTGCCGTTCGACCACGCCTGCTTGCTCATCCAGTCGATGATCTCGACGGAATCCTGCTGCTCACGCGGGCCGAGCGTCTGCCAATCTCCCTGGGAGAACCCGGTGCCGCGGGTGTCGACGACCACCTGGGTGTAGCCGCTGCGGATGAGGTCCCGGTTCACGGCGAAGACGCGCATGCCGCCGCCGGTGAGCACCTTCGCGGTCTCGCCGACGCCGTCGAGCGGGGTACCGGCGAGGTCGTAGGAGCTGACCAGGTCGACGAGGATGTCCTCGAGTCCCGGCACGGCCATCATCGAGTCGACCAGGTTGCTGATCAGCTTGGTGTACGGCGTCACGTTCAGGATCGACGGCATCTTGGTGTCGATCGGCTTGCCGGACGCGTCCGCGGGGCGGTAGACGTTGCCCTTGAGCACGGTCCCGTCGCCCATCGTGATCGGCACGTCCCAGTCGATCGCGACGACCGGGTACTCCGGCGCGGCGTCGGCGGTGGCCTGCCACTTCGCGCCGTCCGCTCCCCCGCTCGGGTCGGCGGACGCGACGCCGCCCGGCGCGACGGCGAGGCCGATCGCCAGGGCGCCGACCAGGGCCAGCGTTCCGGTCCGCGCGAGCGACCCTCGTCGAGCCATCCGTGTGCGCATCGCTACTCGAACCCCCCATGGATTCTCCGGTGACGCTCGATCGCCCGGGTGGCCGCCGTCACAAACTTACTGGATAGTAACCACCCATATACCCGCCGTCAATACTGAAGTTAACCTCAATTCACCACCGTCGTAAGCACCTATTAGCGTTGCGCGAGAACACAATTCGTTCCCATACCTAGGCCCAGCCGGCTCCCCGCCGCCCGGACTGATGTTCGACCAGCCGCTCGACGAGCGCGATCAACGTCTCACGCTCCCCCGCGCCGAGCGGCGCGAGCAGATCCTCCTGCGCCTCGACCGCCAGGGCCTCCAACCGCCGCTGGTGCCGACTCCCCTCGGGGGTGATCGTGACGACGTTGCGGCGCCGGTCCACCGGATCCGGTTCGCGCACGAGATACCCGCCGCCCTCCAATTCGCCGACCACGGCGGCGATATCGCTGCGATCGAGGCGACAGAGACGGCCGAGCGAGGCCTGACTGAGCGGACCGTTCTCGGCGAGCGCGGACAGCACCGAGTAGTGCCAGCGGTGCGCCCCAACCTCGGCCATCCGCTCATTGAGCAGCCGCTGGGCGTGAATGCCCGCCTGCCCCATCAGCCAGGTCGGCGAGCGTCGCAGCGCGGTCGGCGGGCCGTCATCGATGGACTCCATGCGCACCATCCTAGTAACCGTTGGCGCTACCAACAAGTTCTGTTATCGTTGGCGTCGCCAACGATCAACGCAGGAGGTTCCGATGCCCGACACGACCATCAGCCCGTCCCGGATCGACATCCCGCAGTCCGCGCTCGACGACCTGCGCGACCGGTTGGCCCGCACCCGCTGGCCCGACGAGCTCGACGAGGCCGGCTGGGACTACGGCATCCCGCTCGGCCGGATGCGGGAACTGGCCGACTACTGGCGCGACGGATACGACTGGCGCGCACACGAGGCCGCCCTGAACCGCCACCCGCAGTTCGTCACCGAGATCGACGGCGCCACTATGCATTTCCTGCACGTCCGTTCCCCCGAGCCGGACGCGACGCCGCTGATCCTCACCCACGGCTGGCCGGGCTCGTTCATAGAATTCCTCGACGTCATCGGCCCGCTGTCCGACCCCCGCGCGCACGGCGGCGATCCCGCGGACGCCTTCCACCTGGTGATCCCGTCGATCCCAGGCTTCGGGCCGTCCGGCCCGACCCGCGACCGCGGCTGGGACACCGCCCGCGTCGCCCGCGCCTTCGCCGAGCTGATGAACCGGCTGGGATACGAGCGATACGGCGCACAGGGCGGAGACTGGGGCTCCGGAGTCTCCCAGCAGCTCGCAATCGCGGCGCCCGAGAACGTGATCGGCGTGCACGTCAACTACCTGCCGCACGGACCCGTCGCGACCGAGGGGCTCTCCGACGGCGACGCCGCGCGGGTCGAGGTCATCCGGAACTTCCTCGCCAACAGGCCCGGCTACATGCAGATGCAGGCCACCCGCCCGCAGACCATCGCCTACTCCCTCACCGACTCACCGTCCGGGCAGCTGGCCTGGATCGCCGACAAGGTCAGGGAGTGGACCGACCCGGCGCACCCGCTGCCGGACGACGTGCTGCTGACCGACGTCTCGCTGCACTGGTTCTTCGGCACCGCCGGATCCTCGGCGCGGCTGACGTTCGAGTCCGGCGGACCGCGCGGCGACGGACCGACCGGCGTCGCGCCGCTCGGGATGGCGGTGTTCGCGCACGACATCGTCCGTCCGGTCCGCAGCGTCTCGGAGAAGGCGCACCCGACGCTGGTTCACTGGAGCGAGTTCGACGAAGGCGGGCACTTCGCGGCGCTGGAGGTGCCGGAGTTGCTGGTGGGCGACGTGCGGGCGTTCTTCCGGTGCCTGCGCGGATAGGAACGGCGTCAGGGCCGACGGTGCAGGTACAGCTCGGTGAGCAGGCTGAACACCGCCCGGCCCTGCGCGTCCGCCAGCTGACCGGTCGTGGTCACCAGCCCGCGGCCGCGATCGTCCAGTTCGACCTCGTCGATCACCAGCAGTCCGGTCAGCACGTCACCGGGACGCACGGGGCGCAGGAACCGGACGTCGCGCAGCCCGCGGGCGCCGATCACGCTCCAGTACCGATAGGCGCCGAGAACCGCGAGCCGCTGGTAGACGGCGGTGGTGTGGATCCCGCTGGCGATGAGCCCGCCGAAGTAGCCGTCGGCGGCCGCCGCCGCGTCGAGATGGGAGTCCTGTGGATCCCACACGGTCGAGAAGTCCACCATCTCGGCCTCGCCGACGGTATGCGAGCCGAGATCGATGACGTCGCCGACCATCAGGTCCTCGGCGTACTTCACCTCGTCCATGACGTCCATCGTGCCAGGACGCCGCCCCGGAGGAGGCGCTTCGCGCCTGTGCGCGGTTGACGAGTGTGGGGACTCGTCAAGCGCGCACAGGCGAAGCCGCCTCCACGGCCTCGCCGATCCACGGCACCACCGCGGCGCGAACGTCGACCGGCCTCGACAGCAGCCCGTTGGCGGCCAACAACTCCCCCGCGCGCTGCTGCTCGTCGAGGAACGCCTCGCTGACCCGGTTCAGGCCGAACGGGCGGCCGCGCAGCGCGCGCTCCCAGCGGTCCAGGTCGGCCCGACCGCCGCGGGCGAGGGCATCGTCGACGAAGTACTGCGCGGCCTCGCGCGGGTTGGCCTCGATCCACGCGTCGGATTCCTGCAGCGCCGCAATGACGGCCTCGAGCGCCTCGCGGTTGTTCTCCGCGAAATCCCGGCGGGTGAACCACAGCGACGGATGGCTGAACAGCGATTCTGTGTCCACGAGGGTCTTCACCTCGTGGGACTTCTCGAGCGCCTCGAGGCCCGGGTAGGCGCCGACCCACGCGTCCAGGTCGCCGCGCAGCAGCGCCTCGGCGCCGTCGTTCACGCCGGTGTCGACCGGTTCGACGTCTGCCCAGCTGAGCCCGGCGGTCTCCAGCGCGAACAACAGCAGCGTGGTCTGCCAGGAGCCGTGCGCGATCCCCACCCGCTTGCCCTGCAGGTCGGCGGCGGCCTCGATGCCCGAGCTCGCGAGGGCCACCAGTCGGCCGTTCTCCACGCGGGGGCCGGAGATGCCGATGTAGACCACGTCGTGGCCCTTCGCGAGGGCGGTCAGCGGCGGGGTGAAGCCGGTGCCGATGACGTCGTAGCCGCCCTCGGTGAACAGCCAATCCGAGTGCAGGCTCGGCAGACCGGTCTTGGGATCCACGGCCTCGGCCTCCGGAAGGGCGCGCAGGTCAACCCATTCCACGTCGGGCAACGCCTTTTCCAGGATACCGCGGTGACGCAGGACGAACAGGGAGTTGTTGTGCGGGAAGTAGCCGACGCGAACGGTCATGAGAGTTCTCCTCGAAAAATGGGGTTGGGAAGGCGCTTCGCGCCTGTGCGCGGTTGACGAGTGTGGGGACTCGTCAACCGCGCACAGGCGGCGGAGCCGCCTAGACGAGTCCGCGGCGGCGGGCCTCGTCGACAAGGCCGCTGCGGGACCACTGGGCGACGAGGTTGGTCTTGTCGAATTCGACCGTGCCGCCGACGGACTCGCCGATGGCCTGGTACTGGGCGCCCTCCTCGAGCAACACCACGAACTTGGCCAGATCGAGCAGCCCGGCGCGGCCGATCACGTTGACGCCGCCGTTGGCCTCGAAGATCGCGACCAGGTCGGGGTCGCGGACCAGCTCGCCGAGGATGAACTCGCCCGCGCCGATGCTGCGGTCGATGTGCGGCGGGATCTCGCGGGACAGCGTCAGCCGCTGCGAGGCCGCGTACCGGATCGGCAGGCTCTTGTGGGTCTGCGCGAAGCCGCCGAGCCACGGGGTGTGCGCGTGCACGATCGAGGTGATCTCCTGGTGCTCGCGGAACACCTTGGCGTAGCCGGTGACGAAGCCGGCGGAGCCGCGGCCGGAGAGCACCTCGCCGTCGAAGGTCGCGACGACGGGCTCGATGGTGCGGTCGTCGGCCCAGGGCCCCGGCTCGTTGAGCGCGACGGCGATCTCCTCGCCGGGCACCCGCTCGACGAAGTTGACGGTGCCGTTGGCGGAGACGGTGCCGGTCTCCCGAAAGACGCGGAACGCCTTCTCGGCGTCGCGGGTGGCGCTCGCGACGAAGGCGGCGACGGTCTCGTTGATGCGGGATTCGGTGGTGGTCATGGGATTCTCCTGGTGAATTCGAAAGTGGTCAGGGGGTGAGGAGCCGTGCGTGGTTGTCGAGTCCCTGGACTCGTGAAGCGCGCACGGGCGGCGGAGCCGCCTGGAGCAGCGGGAGGACCTCCTCGCCGACGCGATAGGCCTCCTCGAGGTGCGGGTTGCCCGCGAGGATGAACGCGTCGACGCCGAGCTCGCGCAGCTCGTCGAGCCGCTGCGCGACCTGCTCGTAGCTGCCGACCAGGCCGAAGGCTGGACCGCCGCGGATCAGGCTGAACCCGGCCCAGACGTTCGGCTGCACCTCGAGATCGCGGTAGCCGGTGATGGTCTCCGGCACCCAGCCCTTGATCCTGGCCGCGCCGACGGAGTCACCCTGGGCGGCCCGGTTGGCGGCCGCGCGGTCGACGAACGCCCAGCCCTTCTCCACCTCGGCCCAAGCGGCCTCCTCGGTGTGCCGGGCGACGACGTCGATCCGGACCGCGAACTTCGGTGTGCGGCCCAGCTTCTCCGCGTGGGTGCGGACGCCATCGAACTTGGCGCGTAGGTCGCCGAAGGGTTCGAGCCAGGACAGGTAGTAGTCGCTGTGCAGCCCGGCGGCCCCGACCGCGGCGGCCGACGAACCCGAGAAGTAGACCTCCGGGAACGGCTGGCCTGCCAGCCCGGGCGGCAGCGCGGCCCCCTCGGTCTGGAAGAACCGGCCGTCGTGGTCGTAGGGCTCGCCGTCCCACACGCCGCGCAGCACGTCGAGGAACTCGCTGGTGCGCGCGTACCGGTCGTCGTGGTTCACCTTGTCGCCCCACCACAGCTGCGCCGGTCCCCCGCCGCCGCTGATGATGTTGTAGACGAGCCGGCCGCCGGTGGCCCGCTGCAGGCTCGCCGACATCCGCGCCGCCTGCACGGGATGCAGGAACCCGGGCTGGAAGGCGACCATGAACCGATAGGTGGTGGTCTCGCGGGCCAGCGCCGCCGCCACCGCCCACGGGTCCTCGGTGACCGGGAACGAGGGCAGCAGGCCGCCGAGGAACCCGGCCGACTCCGACGCCTTGGCCACCGCCGCCATGTGGTCGATGTAGCCGTAGCCGTCGAGTTCTCCGCCACGGATCGCGGGCGCGATGTTGCCGGGGCCGTGGCCGTTCGCCTCGCCGCGGTTGTATCGGCGCGGGGTGCGCAGCGACGCGTGGTCGCCCTCCATCCCGATGCGCCAGTAGAAGTCGATGCTCATGCGGTGGCCTCCTGACTCGCCAAGGTGCGTCCGGCCGGATCGACCAGGTGCAGCAGGTGTTCGCCGGTGCGGTGCAGTTCCTCGATGTGCGGGCGGCCGTCGAGCACGAGGCTGTCGACGCCTGCGTCGACGTACTCCGAGAGTCGCTGCGCCACCTGCTCATAGCTGCCGACCAGGCCGATCGGCTGGTCGTAGCCGATCTCGGTGAAGCCGGCCCAGCGCCCGCCACCGAGGTCGAGCGAACGCGCGCCGACACCGTCGTCGTGGACCTCGTGCCACTGCCGCTCGGCGCGGGCCCAGGCCTCCTCCTCGGTTTCGCGGGCGATGATCGGCAGCTCCAGCCCGGCGCGCACCGTGCGGCCCAGTGCCTGCGACCGACTCCGCAGCTCGCGCACCGATGCCGCGATCCCGTCGACGGTCTCGGTGAACAGGTGCACGTCGCCGTGCCGCGCGGACAGCTCGAGCGCCTGCTCCGAGTCCCCGGACAGGTAGACGGTCGGGAAGGGCAGCCCGGCCAGGATGCCGCGGAACCCGCCGTCGATCACGTCGAAGTACTCGCCGTCGAAGTCGAATCCGGTGCCGTTGAATCCGGCTCCTGCGACCGGGGTCTCGTTCCACACCCCGCGCGCGACGGTGAGGAACTCGGCGGCCCGGGTGTACCGGTCCACGCCGGTGACCCGGTCCCCGCGGGCGCGGGCGTCGGCCTCGTCGGTCTCCACCCGCAGCCGCCAGGACAGCCGGGCCCTGGAGAGCCGCTGCAGCGTCGCGGACACCTTCGCCGCGTACACGGGGGTGCCGAAGGAAGGGTGGAACTCGACGATCACGCTCGAGTGCCGGGTGTCGCGCAGGGCGCCGCCTGCGACGATCCACGACTCCTCGCCGAGCGGGTCGTAGGGCGCGAGCACCCCGTCGAGCCCGGAGAGTTCGGCCGCGAGCACCACCTGCGCGAGGTCGTCGAAGGGCCCGAAGTTGCCGGGCCGCACATCGGTCGCGACGGTGGGCACCTGCGGTCCGCCGAAGCCGCCGCGGTTGCGCGAGCCGGGCGACGCGTGCCTGCCGTCCCCCTGCGAGGGCAGCCGCCACAGGAACTCGGTCATGACGGCACCTTTCCGGCGGCCAGCAGCTCCAGCGCCTGCTCCAGGGGCTCACGGGCCACCCAGGATTCGAGGTCGAAGTCGGCGGCCAGGAACCCGTGGGTGTAGAGGAACTGCTTCTGGATCCCGATCAGCTCGACCCGCTCGTCCGACAGCGACGGGTGCAGGTCCTTGTGGAAGCCCTCCTTGTACGCGGCGGCGACTCCCTCGGGACCGGACAGGGTTTCGCGCGCGAGCACCTCGCGGACGCGGTGCAGGTTATCGGCTGCCCAGTCCGCGGCACGCAGGCTCTGGGCGAGGAAGCCGACCACCAGCTCGGGCCGGGACTCGAGCAGGTCGGCGTGCACGGTGATGGGGCGCGGGGTGCCGTTGTTGACCCGCAGCCGCTTCGCGTCGGTGGCGTCGAGGTCCACCGCGGCCCGCAGGCCGTGCTCGCGGGCCACCTCCTGCGCGCGGGCGCCCTTGACGTAGATGGCGTCCACCTCGCCGCGCAGCAGCTCGTCGACACCCCAGGTGGTGCTGCGCCGCCCGTCGCGAACAGCGCTGCGCACCTGCGGGTTCCGCTCGACCTCCACCTCGACCGCGACGACATCGGCGAGGGTGAGCCCGGCCAGGCGGAGCGCGTTCGCGAAGCCGTGCAGCGCCATCGCGCGCGGGAAGCTGCGCGCCTGGTCCTGCGCCCAGGCAGGGATCCCGATCCGCAAGCCCGCCAGGTCGGCGGCGCCGGCGACCGTGGAGTCCGGCCCGACGAGGATGGCCTGAGATTCGTCGATCCAGGTCAGCCCGATCAGCCGGGTCGGCGAGCCCTGCGCGCGGGCCGCGATCGCGGGCACGTTGCCGCCCTCGCGGACCAGGCCGAGCAGCTGATGGTCGAAGTGGCGGACGGCCAGCTCCGGGCCGGCGTCCTGCAGGACGCCCAGGCCGACGCCCGCCTCCGCCGCGGTCTCCCCCAGCCAGCCGAGGCTGTGCGCGAGGCCGCTCGCGGTGGGCACGGGGCAGCGGGTGTACCAGAGGGTGTCGAGGGCGGTGTCGACTACTGCGGTCATCTCGGGCTCCTAAGTGGTTGTGGGGGAAGCGGTGCGGCCGACACCGAGCTCGGTGAGGAACGCGGCGCGGTAGCGGAGGGACTCGGGGTCGGTGCGGTCGCGGGGCCGGGCGAGGTCGATGTCGACGTCCACCGCGAACCTGCCCTCGTTGAGGATCAGCACCCGGTCGGCCAGGCGGACGGCCTCGTCGACGTCGTGCGTGACCAGCAGCACCGCGGGACGGTGCCGGGCCACCAGATCGCCGACCAGATCCTGCATCTGCAGCCGCGTCAGCGCGTCGAGCGCGGCGAACGGCTCGTCGAGCAGTAGCAGCTCGGGCTCGCGGACCAGTGCCCTGGCCAGCGCGACGCGCTGCGCCTCGCCGCCGGACAGGGTGGCCGGCCACTGCCGCGCCTTGGCCTCCAGGTTCACCTCGGCCAGCGAGCGGGCGGCGCGGTCCCGGTTCTGTGCGGTCCGGCGCTGCCCGACGGTGACATTGGCCAGCACCCGCTTGGACGGGATCAGCCGCGGCTCCTGGTAGACGGTGGTGCGCTGCCGGGGAACCAGAATCTCTCCGGCGTCCGGCCTTTCGAGGCCGGTGAGCAGCCGCAACAGCGTCGTCTTGCCGGTGCCGCTCGGACCGAGGAGCACCACGAACTCGCCGCGGTGGATCTCCAGGTCGACGCCGTCCAGCACGGTCTTGTCACCGAACGCCTTGCGGACCCCGCGCAGCGAGACGGCGACGGGCTCGCCCGCCCGCCGGTCGCGGGCCGCCGTCGCGGTGCGTTCCCGCACAGCCAGCGGCGGCAACGCGGTGTCGTTGGCGCTCATCGGACCGCCACCTGTCCCCGCCACGGCATCGCGAACTTCTCGATGACGCGGACGATGCCGTCGAAGATCAGGCCGAGCACCGCGTAGAGCACCACGCACAGCACCATGTAGTCGGTGCGGTTGTACTCCTGCGCCAGCGTCACCAGGTAGCCGATGCCCTCCCTGGTGCCGACCTGTTCGGCGGCGATGAGACCGGTGATGCTGATGGACAGGCAGATTCGCAGCGCCATCAGCACCCCGGGCAGCGCGGCGGGCAGGATCGCGCCGAACACGAGCCGCCATCCCCGCAGGCCGAAGCTCTGGGCGGCCTCGACCATCTTGCGGTCCACGTTGCGGACGCCGAGGTAGGTGTAGGCGTACATCGGGCCGACGGTGGCCACCGCGATCAGCAGCACCTTGAAGGTCTCGTCGATGCCGAACCAGGCGATGAACAGCGGCACCAGCGCCAGGAATGGGATGGCCCGGTTGATCTGCATCGTGGAGTCGATGAGTTCCTCACCGAGGCTGGACAGTCCGGAGAGCACCCCCAACGCCAGGCCGATCAGGACGCCGAAGAACACGCCGACCGCGGCCCGCTTGAAGGAGGCGATGGAGAAGTCGACCAGCTGCCCGGTCTGGTAGAGCTCGGTGAAGGCGCGCCACACCGCGGGCGGTCCGGCGAGGATCTCCTCGGGGATCGCACCGGTGGCCGACCCGATCCACCAGGCCGCGACGATCAGCGCGGGCACCAGGAACCGCAACGGGATCGACACCCAGGCGGGCCGGGCGCGACCCGCGCGGTACCGCGGCGCCTCGAGCTCCAGTGTGGTGGGCCCGCCGCGTTCCTCCCGCGCCCTCGGCGGGCTCAGCAACGCCATGTCAGTTCCCGGTCTTCGTCGGGGCCGACTGGACCTGAGCGGTCGCGTCCACCTTGGACTGCAAGGGGTAGAAGACATCCCCGGCGGTGAGCGCGCGGGTGGTCACCCCGTTCTGGAAGAACAGGTCGGCGACCTCCTGCAGGTCCGCCTCGTCGGCCGCGGTCGGGTAGTGCGGGACCGAGGCCCGGCGGCCGAGATCGACCGCCCGCTCGAGCCGGTCCCCGGACAGCGCCCGCGGGCCCGCCTTCTCGAAGACGTTCTGGTAGTCCTCCGGGTTGCTGCGCTGCCGCTCGGTCAGCGCCTGCAGGGTCTCGAGGTACTTGGCCGCGACGTCGGGGCGCTCCTCGAGGACCGCGGTGCGGAACGCGACGATCGTGTTGTCCTTGGAGTCGATGCTGGCCTCGGTGGCGATCTCGACCACGCCGTCGCGGGCCTTGGCCTCCTGGTACGGGTCGTTGAACGACGCCCACGCGTCCACCTGTCCGGTGGAGAAGGCCGACGCCGCGTCGGACGGCTGCAGTGGCACCCGCTCGACCTGGTCGAACGGGATGTTGGCCCGGCGCAACGCCTTCAGGGTGATGTACTCGCCCTTGCCCGCGGGGTTCACCGCGATGCGCTTGCCGACGAGGTCCTTGACCTCCTTCACCCCCGAGCCAGGGGACGCGATGATGCCGCTCTGGTCCTGGTCGACCGGGTCCGCGACGGCGATGATCCGCACCGCGACGTCCTTGGACAGCGCGCCGACCACCGGGCTGTAAGCACCGCCGGAGACGTCGAGCTGACCGGCGTTGAACAGCTTGAGGTTCGCGCTGAACGCGGGCGGTGCCTTGACCCACTCGACCTTCGCGCCGAGGGGGGCCAGCGCCTCGTCGAACGAGCCGTCCCGCTTGCCGACCGCGAGCGGTCCGGCGTTGCCCGGGTCGGTCACCTTGAGGACAAAGGTGGGCTCGGCGGAGCCGGCGGCGTCTGCGGTGCCTTCGGAATCCGACCCGCAGGCGGCAACCAGGGCGACGACGGGGAGAAGCGCGAGCGCGAGGCGCGCTCGGGGAAGTCGGCGGTTGCGGGACATCGGGGGGCTCCTGTTCGAGAGGCTGATCGATCTACGCCCCGAAAACTAGGCGAGCCAAACCCCATCGACTAGGTATAGTTTTCTGCTGATTGGAAGTATTGACAGACGCCCACTGCAGGATTCGGTCATTCCTCGCCGTTTCAGATCGCAGATTTTCCGAATAGTGGAAAGCGTCCACACCGGCCGCGCGTGTTAGCGTCGCGACGTGGAGACCTCCTCAGACCTCACGCCCCCGGCGACCGGATCCGTGCAGACCGTCGCCCGTGCCCTCTCGGTGCTCGGCTGCTTCCGCGGCGGCGACGAGCTCGGGGTGTCCGAGGTGGCCCGCCTCCAGGGGCTCGCGGTCAGCACAACGCACCGGCTGCTCGCCGCGCTCGTCGACGCCGGCTTCCTCGATAAGGACGCGGACTCGAGCCGGTATCGCCTCGGCGGCGCACTGGCGGAGTACGGCCAGATCGCCTACCGGCAGCACCGCATCTATCTCGCCGAGCCGCACCTCGAGCAGCTCGCCACCACCACCGGCGCGAGCGCGTCGATCGCGACGCGCTACGGCAACGACGCCGTGCTGCTCGGCACCAGCCGGTGGCGGGAGGCCGACGGCCACCAGCTACAGGGCGTCCGGCTGCCGCTGCACGCCAGCGCACTGGGCAAGGCGCTGCTGGCCTGGTCCCTGGTCACCGACGACGAGCTGGGTCGGCTGCCTTACGAAACGGGCACGGCGCGTTCGGTTCCCGGGCCGCAGGAGCTGGGCAAGGAGCTGGCCCTGACCCGCGAGCGGGGCTATGCCTTCAACGACGAGGAGCTGGCCGTCGGCTACCGGACGATCGGCGTCCCGGTTGTCGGCGTGGACGGCCTCGCCCGGTTCGCGCTGGGACTGCGCGGGCCGACCGAGCTGATGATCCCCGAACGGGTGCCCTTCTTCGTCGAGCTGGCCAGGGTCACCGCCCGCGAGATCGCCGCCGTCATGCACTGACGCGCAGTCGTGCGAATCAGCAGAGGGCATGGCTGAGCAGGGCGAGGGTGTCGACCTCCTGCGGCGGCGCCTGGGTGACGGTGATCGCCGCGGCCCGGCCGTCCTCGGTCGCGCCGGAGAGCGTGTGGAACCCCGGGATGTCGCCGGAGTGCCCCCAGAAGACCTTGCCGCACGACAGTGTCGCCGACATCAACCCGAGCCCGTAGGACATGCCGGGCTGATCCATCGGGACGGTGCTGGTCATCGCACCCCAGGACGCCTCCGAGGTGAGCCGGCCCTCCACGAGCGCCCGCAGGAAGGCGGTCAGGTCCGCCCCGCTCGAGACCATCGCGCCGGCTGCCCACGGGCCGGACGGCTCGGTCGCCGTCATCTCGACGATGGTGTCCCCGTCCGCCTCGTAGCCGGACGGGTGGCGTCCGCGGATCTGCTTCTCCCCCGTGCCGGGCAGGTAGGTGTCGGTCAGGCCCAGCGGCCCGGTGATCCGGCTCGCGAGCTCGTCCTCGACCGTGTTCCCGGTGACCTTCTCGACCAGCATTCCGTTCACGAGGTAGTTGGTGTTGGTGTATTTCATCCGCTCGCCCGCGCGGAACTGCGCGGGGTGCGCCATCGCCATGGCGAGCAGATCCTGGCGGGTGAACCGTTCGCCGCTGCCGAGATAGGTCTGTGTGATGCGCGGGTCATCGGAGTACTCGGGCAGCCCGCTGGTGTGCTGGAGCAGCTGCCGGACCGTGATCGCGCCCGGGTCGACGCCCTCCGCGACCAGCGCGCCGGGCAGGTAGCGATCGATGGGGGCATCGAGCTCGATCTTCCCCTCGTCGACCAACTGCATCACGATCGCAGCCACGAATGTCTTGGTGACGCTGCCGATCCGGACCTGTGCGCCGTCCGGGATCTGCTCGGCGGTGACCCGGTCGCCCACCCCGCTGCGCAGCTCCACCGTCTCGCCGGGAACGGACAGGGTGGCCACCGCGCCGCCGACGGTCGAGCGGACCAGTTCGTCCAGGTCGGCCTGTACCGCCGCACGGTTGGGAAAGCTGTTGACCACCACCGGATCCGAGGTGTCCGAGCATCCGGCGAGCAGGAGGACCGAGATACCGACCGCGATCGCAGCAGATTTCATACCCCGACCCTATGGTGCGAGAACCGTTCGGCGCATCCGGATTTACCCTGATATCGCCCCCGAACGGCAGACCCGCCCGTGAGTCCTTCTGGCCCGCAGGGGGACCAGAAGGACTCACGGGCGGCGAAGCCGCAACCGCTCAGCCGCGCAGGTAGGCCAGCACCGCCAGCACCCGTCGATGCCCGCTGTCGGACGCGGACAACCCGAGCTTGGCGAAGATGTTGCCGATGTGTTTGCTCACCGCGGTCTCGCTGACCACGAGCCGGCCTGCGATGGTGCCGTTGTCCAGGCCCTCGGCCATCAGGCCGAGCACCTCGGACTCGCGCGGGGTCAGTGAGCGGATCGGGTCGTCCGACCGCCTGCGGCTCATCAGCTGCGAGATCACCTCGGGATCCATCACCGTGCCGCCCGCCGCGACCCGGCGCAGCGCGTCGGTGAACTCGGCGACACGGCCGACGCGTTCCTTGAGCAGGTACCCCATCCCGTTCGCGCCCTCGGCGAGCAGCCGACCCGCGTACCGGTCCTCCACGTACGCGGAGAGCACCAGCACAGGGAACCCCGGCCTGCGCCGTCGCGCCTCCTCGGCCGCCTTGAGCCCCTCGTTGGTGAAGGTCGGTGGCATCCGGACGTCCAGCACCGCGGCGTCCGCGGAGTCCAGCACCTCCAGGAAGGACTCGGCGTTGTCCACCGCGGCGACGACCTCGAAGCCCTCCCCGCGCAGCAACAGCGCGAGGCCCTCCCGAAGGAGTGCGTCATCCTCAGCGATCACGATCCGCACGGCGCCTCCAGTCTCATGGTGAACCGACGGTAGCCCACGGCTGCCCTCACGCCCCGCACGGCAGTTCCACCGTCAACGACGTCGGGCCGCCCTCGGGGCTGGCCAGTTCCATCGTCCCCTCGAAGGCCTCGGCCCGGCGCCGGATCCCGCTCAGCCCGCCGCCCGCCCGCTCGACCGCTCCGCCGTACCCGTCGTCGGTGATCGTGATCCGCAGCACCTCACCGGAACCCCGGTCCGCCGTATGCAGGCGGACGGTCACCCCGCTCGCTCCGCCGTGCTTTACGACATTGGTCAGTCCCTCGGCCACCACGAAGTACGCAGCCGATTCCACCGCGGCAGGCGCGCGGCGCAGCCCGCCCACGTCCAGCACGCACGGCACCGCGCTCCGGCCCGCCAGCGCCGAGACCGCACCCTCGAGCCCGAGCTCGTCGAGGATCGGCGGGTAGATGTCGTGCACGATGGTGCGCAGGCCCGCGAGCGCGTCGGCGGCCGCGTCCTGGGCCCGAAGCAGCTGCGGCAGGGCCTGTTCCGGGTTCGTCCGCAGCGACCGTTCCGCGATGCCGAGCATCATCACCACCCCGACGAGCCGGTTCTGGGCACCGTCGTGCAGGTCCCGTTCGATCCGGCGGAGCTCGGCGGCGTGCGCGTCGAGGGCGGCCGCGCGGCTCGCGGTCAGCGCGCTCACCCGCTCCACCAGCCGCGATTCCCGGGTCGGCGCCAGCAGCCGCGCGGCCAACCAGCACATCCCGCGCGCCATCAGCGGGGTCAGCCACAGCGACAGCGCGCCGTAAGCGACACCGACCAGCGGCATCGCCGCGGCCCCCCACCACGAGGTCACCGGATAGAGGTTGGTCACCGGCTCGTCGGCAGGCATCATCTGCCAATACGCCGGGATCAGCAGCGAATTGACGGCCGCGGCGGGGAACGCGAGCGCGAACAGGCCCGCGGCGGGAGCGATCAGCGCGTGCACCCCGACCCAGGCGGCGTCGCGCCGGGTCGAGGCCGCGGTCACCAGCCGCCGCAGGTCCTCGAACGTCGGGTCGGCCGGGATCGGCAGGTATCGCTCGGACAGTTCCTCCCCCGAGTACCACCCGGCCCGACGCCGGGCCAGCCCCGTCCACCACCGCAACAGCCCCACCGCCCGGGGCGCCAGCAGCCAGCCAGGCCCGAACAGCAGGAACACCACCAGCACCAGCCCGACGACCAGCAGCGCCATCGACACCATGCCCGCGACGCCCTCCGCCACCAGGTAGCGCAGCGCGCGCCACCAGCTCCGCAGCCGCCCGGTCCTCGCCATGCCCCCAGCATGCCGCACCCCGGCGGAGGTGTCGGTATAGCCAGCCACACCATGGATTCGGTAGCGCGCGGGATCGTCCGCCGACGCTGCCGTCCATAGCGTCGTCATCCATGAGCACACAGGTTCTGAGCCCGCCCGTCGCCGCCCTCCGACTCCAGCAGGTCACCAAGAGGTACGGGTCCGGTCCCGCCGCGGTGACCGCGCTGCGGGGCATCGACCTCACCCTGCCCCGAGGGGCCTTCACCGCCGTGATGGGCCCATCGGGCTCCGGCAAGAGCACCTTCCTGCACTGCGCCGCCGGCCTCGATCAGCCGACCTCGGGGTCCGTGTGGCTCGGCGACACCGACATCTCCCGGCTCAAGTCCAAGGCGCTGACCGTGTTCCGGCGCGATCACGTCGGCTTCGTCTTCCAGGCGTACAACCTGCTGCCCGCGCTCTCGGTGGAGCAGAACATCACCCTGCCGCTGCTGCTCGCGGGCCGCGGCACCGACCCAGGCTGGCTCGACTTCGTCACCGGCGCGGTCGGCCTGGCAGATCTGCGCGGGCGAAGGCCCGCGGAGCTGTCCGGCGGCCAGCAACAGCGGGTCGCGATCGCGCGCCCTGGTGACCCGGCCCGATGCCGTGTTCGCCGACGAGCCGACCGGCGCGCTGGATTCGCGGACCGGCCGCCAGGTCCTCGAACTGCTCCACCGCACCGCCGAGGAACTCGGGCAGACCGTGGTCATGGTCACCCACGATCCGATCGCCGCCTCGTACGCGGACCGGGTGCTGTTCCTCGCCGACGGCGCCTTCGTCGGTCACCTGGACCGGCCGAGCGCCCAGCAGGTCGCCGACCACATGACCCACCTCGGGGAGTGGTGACCCGATGAGATCGCTTGCAGGCGCGAACATCCGCGCACACCGAGGCGGTTTCGTCGGCATGTTCGTCGCGGTGCTGTTCGCCTCGATGCTCGTCACCGGGCTCGGGGTCCTCATCGAGTCCGGGATCCGCGGCGGCATCGAGCCGCAGCGCTACGCCGGCGCGGACGTCATCGTCGGCGGCAGGCAGTCGCTCGTGGTCAAGGAGGACGTCGACCAGCCGTTCGCGGAGCGGGCCCCGCTGACCGCGGGCGTCGCGGACGAGCTGGCGTCGGTTCCCGGGGTGGCGCGCGCGGTCCCCGACATCAGCGTTCCGCTCGCGTGGTCGGGCAGGCCGGTGCAGGCGCACGGCTGGGGCTCGGCCGCGCTGACCCCGTACGAGATCCGGGAGGGACGGGCACCGAACGGTCCGGGTGAGGTCGTGGTGGACGACGCCGAGCCCGCCCGCATCGGCGACCGGATCTCGTTGGCGCACGGCGGCATCGCCGACGACTACACCGTGGTCGGGGTGGCGGGCGCGAACCCAACCCCGGACCGGGCCGCGCACGTGTTCCTGTCCGACGGCCAGGTCTCCTCGCTGTCACCGCGTCCGGGCAACGTCGACGTCATCGGGGTCACGGCGGCCGACGGCGTCTCGGCGAACGCGCTGGCCGAACGGATCCGCGAACGAGTGCCCGAGGTCGAGACCTACACCGGACGGGCCCGCGGCGACGCGGAGTTCCTCGACGCGGGCAGTGCGCGTACCGAGCTGGTGATGATCGGCATCTCGTTCGCCGGGACCGCAGTGATGATCGCGATGTTCGTGGTGGCCAGCACCCTGTCGCTGTCGATCGCCCAGCGCAGGCGCGAGTTCGCACTGCTCCGCGCGGTCGGTGCGACTCCGGGTCAGATCCACCGGCTCGTCGGGCGTGAGGTGATGCTGGTCGCGGGCGTCGCCGCGGTCGCGGGCACCGTCCCTGGTTTCGTCCTCGCCGACTACCTCCGGTCTCGCTTCGCGGCGGCCGGACTGCTGCCCGCCGACTTCGCGCTGGCCTTCAGCCCGCTGCCCGCCGTCGCGGCCGTGGCACTGAGCCTGATCACCGCCCGTGCGGCGGCGGCCGTCGCCGCGCGCAGGCCCGCCAGGATCAATCCGGTCGACGCGCTGGCGGAGGCGTCGGCGACCCCGGCCAGGCTCGGCCGCGGGCGGATGGTCACCGGGCAGGTCCTCGGCGCTTCGGGCCTGGTGATCTCGCTGCTGCCCGCCGTTGTCCCGGGTCAGGCGGCGCTGGCGGGCGCCGGGGGCGCCGCTGTCCTGCTGATGATCTCGGTGGGACTGCTGGGACCGCGTCTGGTCAGCGGCGCGGTGGCCGCGTTCGGTGGGCCGCTCCGCCGATCGGGATCGCCGGCCTTGTTCCTGGCGGCCGCGAACACCCGCGGCAACGCCCGCCGCCTCGCCGCCGCCATCACCCCACTCGCCCTGGCGATCGCGATCGGATCGGTACAGATCTTCGTCCAGACCACCGTCGCGGCGGAGGCCGCCACCCAGTCGAGGGAGGGCGTCGTAGCGGACTTCCTCGTCACCGGCACCGGGTCGGGGCTGTCCCCCGCCGTCGTCGACGCGATCGGCCGGACACCCGGCGTCGAGGCGGCGAATCCCGTTGCCCGCAGCCAGGTGTACGTCCCGCGCTTCGACGGCGAGTCCACCACCACCGAGCGGTACGCGGCGCAGGGCATCGACCCGGCCGCGACGGTCGCGACCATGGATCTCCAGGTCGAGTCCGGCAGCCTCGACGCGCTGGCCGGGCGGGACACGGTGGCGCTGAGCAGCGACACCGCCCAGACGCTGGGAGTCGGCGTCGGAGAGACTGCCACGCTGCACCTCGGCGACGGCACCGCGGTCAGCCCGACCGTCGTCGCCACCTACGGGCGCGGACTCGGATTCGGCGATGTCACCTTCGCGAACGAGGTGGTGCGCGCCCACACCACGAGCGGGCTGGACGACAGCATCCTGGTGCGGGCCGAGCCCGGCAGACAATCCGAGGTCGGCGCCGCTTTGGCCGCGGCGGGCTACACCGTCACCGACCGGGACGGGCTCGGCGCGGCGGGCGAATCCGAGCGCAGCGCGCAGTCCTGGACGAGCCTGATCGCGCTGTCGGTGCTGCTGGCCTACCTGGCGGTGGCGGTGGTGAACACCCTCGTGATGGCGACGGCCGAGCGGGGCCGGGAGTTCGCGCTGCTGCGCCTGGTCGGATCGAGCCGCAGGCAGGTGCGCGCGATGATGCGCGCCGAGGCGGTGATGGTGGTGACGATCGCGTCGGTGGTGGGCACGCTGATCGCACTGCCGCCGCTGGTGGGGGTCAGCCTCGGGGTCTCCGGGCAGCCGATCCCCGCCATCTCCCCCGTCACCTACGCCGCGATCATCGCCGCGACGGTGACGCTGGGACTGATCGCGATCGCGATACCGACCCGCGCGAGGCTCCGCGCGGATCCGGTCGCGGCCATCTCCTCCCGGGAGTAGGACCGTCGCGCCCGGCACCCGATGCCGGGCGCGCACGGCCCCGGTTCCACGGGCGTTTGTCTCAGGCGGGTGCGATCGGACGGAACGCGCGGAGCTCGTCCTGTCCCGGCCTGACCACCCCGGCCGAGGACTCCATCACCTCGTTCCACGCGCCCGGCAGGTCACGCAACGGTTCGGAGACCACGAACCGGGTCTCCCCGCCCAACTGATGGAGGACGGGCACCTCCGGGTGCAGATCCCGCAGCCTGGAGATCTCGGTCGAGAAGAACAGCGACCTCGACTGCCTCGCGGTCGAGTAGCGGAAAATCCAGGTGGATTCGCCGTCCGTCGTCGCGACCGTCATCTGGACCGGATCGTCGACCCCGTGGGCCCGGCCGACATCCTCGACGAGACCGACGGCCCGGGCGACGGCGTCGAAGGGGTCGTCGGTGAGGCCGAAGGTCAGCGCGAGGAAGAACAGCGTCTCGGAGTCGGTCGAACCCTCGAGATCGGGAAACAGTGCCGGGTCGATCGCGGTGATCAGGTCGCGCCGGGTCTCGCGGAATCCTCCGAGGGCGCCGTTGTGCATCCACAACCAGCGCCCGTGCCGGAACGGATGGCAGTTGCTGCGCTGCACCGCGGTCCCGGTCGAGGCCCTCACGTGCGCGAAGAGCAGCGGGGTGCGCACGTGGCCGGCGATCTCGCGCAGATTCGAGTCGTTCCAGGCCGGTTCGATGCTCTTGAACACCGCCGGTTCGGTGCCCTCGCCGTACCAGCCGATGCCGAAGCCGTCGCCGTTCGTGGTCGTGGCGCCGAGGCGGGAGTGCAGGCTCTGGTCGATCAGGGAGTGTTCAGGCCGGAACAGCAGGTCCTCCGCGAGGATCGGCTCTCCCGAGTAGGCCATCCACCTACACATGCATCAATTGAAGCACCAAACTCCGCCCGCCGTGCTCGGCCGATCGCGGTGACGTGGTCAGGCTGTGCGTGCCCGCGCCGGGTCGACCGCGACGGCGGCGGACAGGAGTTCCGGTGGCCCCGAGAGTCGACGCCTGCGACGCCGGATCACCTTCTCGGTCTCGATCACGACCGGGATGATCAGCGCCCAACCCATGCAGGCGAGCCACTGTCCACCCGTCAGGGACGTCGTCATGAGCAGATCCTGGAGGAAGCCGAGCTCGACCGCGAACACGGTGGCGATGATCGGGATGGAGAGGATCTTCAGCGCACCGAGCACGGGAGCGGCGAGACCGGATTCGGGATCGCGCCTCATGACCAGGCCACTGAGGACCGACCCGATCGACAGCACCACGAACGCCATCGTCATCGGCACGCTCGCCTCGGTCGGACTCATCGGGCCGGGGGCGACGAGCATCGCCGCCAGGGTGACGGCGAACTGTAGGACCCCGTATGCCAGCCACTGGATGAACGCCTTCCGGTGTGCGATAGGGAGTTTCGGATCCCGGGGCGGTTTGCTCATCAGGTCCGCAGGCAGCGGGTCGAGCATGATGACGGCGACCGGGAACAGGGTGATGAAGAAGTTCTGGAACAGCACCATCAGTGGGGTGAGGGCGATGCCGTCGTTGATGTCGAACACGCTCGCGACGAGGAACAACAGCACCATCGCGAACAGCTTGGCCATCTGATAGCGGACGTACGACACGATCTTCTCGTAGATGCCGCGACCCAACCGGATCGCGGTGACCAGCGTCCCGAAGTTGTCGTCGGTCAGCACCATCCGCCCGGCCTGCTTGGTGACCTCGCTCCCCGACCCCATCGCCACCCCGATGTCGGCCTTCTTCAGCGCGGCGGCGTCATTGACGGCGTCGCCGGTCATCGCCACGATCGCGCCGCCCCGCTGCATGATGTCGGCTAGGCGCAGCTTGTCCTGCGGCGTGACGCGGCCGAAGACGTGGAGTTCCGGCAGGGCCGCCGCGAGTTCCTCGTCCGTCATGGCCTGGAGTTCGGCGCCGCCGATCGCGCCCGGCCCGAGTCCCAGCTCGGCGCCGATCGCGGATGCGGTGATGGCATGGTCGCCGGTGATCATCCGGACGTCGATGCCCGCGGAGTGGGCGGTGCGCACGGCGTCGATCGCCTCCGGCCGGAGCGGGTCGATGATCCCCACCATGCCGACGAACGTGAGGTCCTCGACGAACGACATCGGGTCCGCGGTCACGGCCGCCTCCTGGCCGTCGAGCAGCCGGGTGGCGAAGGCCAGCACGCGAAGCCCTTTCTCCGACATGGCGCGGTTGGCGGCCACGAGTTCGTCCCGAACCTCGGCCAGCGGCACCGTCTCCCCGCCGGGGACGAACGCGGTCGCGCAGCGGGCCAGGACCACGTCGGGTCCGCCCTTGACCAGCTCCGCGAACCGGGTACTGCCGCGAACCGGAAGATGGTGGAAGGTCGCCATGAACTTGTAGGCGGAATCGAACGGCACCTCGGCGACGCGCGGGTACGTCCGCCGGGTGAGCGGGGCGTCGACCCCGATCTTGGCCGCGAGCACCACCAGCGCGGCCTCGGTCGGATCGCCGACCACCTCCCCGGAGTCGGAGACGGTCGCGTCGCTGTCCAGGCACAGCCCGTAGGCGAGCAGGGTGAAGTCCGGCACCGCCTCGCCCGCGACCTGGGCGATCGTCCCGGCCTTGCCGTAGCCCTCGCCGTCCACCGTGAACCACCGGCCGTGAAAGTACAACGAGCGCACCGTCATCTGGTTCATGGTCAGGGTGCCGGTCTTGTCGGAGTTGATCACGCTCGTCGCGCCGAGGGTCTCGACGTCGTTGAGGTTCTTCACGATCGCCTTCGCGTCGGCGAGCTGGCGCGCCCCGTAGGCCAGCATCGCCTGGACGAACGTCGGCATACCGGTCGGGATGGCCGAGACGGCCATCGAGATGCCCAGCAGCAGGAGCGTCGTCAGGCTCTGCCCGCGCAGCACACCGAGGATCACGATGATCGCCACGGCCGTCCATGCGATGACGGACAGCACCTTGGTCAGCGCGTTCAGCTCGCGCTGCAAGGGGGATTTGCTCGGTGCGACGGCCGAGAGCATCGACGCGATCAGGCCCATCTGGGTGCGCATGCCGGTCTCGGTGACCACCATGGTGGCGGTGCCGCGGGTGACCGAGGTGTTCTGGAACACCATGTTGTTGCGGTCGCCGAGGGCGACGTCTGCGGTGTCGAGCGTCCCGGGATCCTTCGCGATCGGTGCGCTCTCACCGGTCAGCGCCGCCTCCTGGGTCTCGAGGGTGGCCGACCGCAACAGCCGGCCGTCGGCGGGGACGATGTCGCCCGCCTCGAGCGCGACGATGTCGCCAGGGACGAGTTCGGTCGCGTCGAGCTCGGTCAGCGTCCCGCCGCGGATCACCCGGGCCTGCGGCGTCTGCATCTTCGCGAGCGCGTCCACGCTGGCGCGCGCCTTCAGTTCCTGCTGCGTGCCCAGCACGATGTTGAGCACCACGAGAGCCGCCACCACGAGCGCCGTCGGCACCTCGCCGATGATCACGCTGACGACGGCCACCGCGACCAGCATCAGATTCATCGGATCCTTCAGCTGCAGCAGGGCGATCGACCACGTCGAGGGTGCGGGTTCGGCCGCGATCTCGTTGCCGCCGTACCGCCGCCGCCGCGCGTCGACCTCGCCGTCCGTCAGGCCCGACGTCGGGTCGGTGTCGAGCGCCGCGACGACGGCGTCCGCGTCCTGGGCGAACCAGGTCGCTTCGGATTCGGCGGTGGTGCGTGTGTGCACCCGGTCCGGTGTTGGTTCCGTGGTGGCCATGACCGCTGCTCCTCGCCGGGTACTCGGAAACGTCAGTAAGGAGTGGGAATCCAGTGCAACGGCAGAGCCGGTGCGCGGTATCCGCCGGGGTCCTGCCGCTTCGGCAGGGTGACGTCGGGACGCTCGAGCGGGGTGTACGGGATCTGGCTGAGCAGGTGACTGATGATGTTGAGCCGCCCCCGCTTCTTGTCGTCGTTGAGCGCGACAAACCAGGGCGCCAAGCCGGAATCGGTGAACCGGAACATCTCGTCACGGGCCCGCGAGTAGTCATACCAGCGGCTGTAGGACTTCAGATCCAACGGGGAGAGCTTCCAGATCTTCCGCGGATCCTCGATGCGACTCTGCAGGCGCAGCGTCTGTTGTTCCTCGCTCACCTCGAGCCAGTACTTGAGCAGGATGACCCCCGACTCGACGATCACGCGCTCGACCACGGGGATGAGCTCGAGGAACTTCCTGGCCTCGTCCTCCGTGCAGAAACCCATGACCCGTTCGACGCCTGCCCGGTTGTACCAACTGCGGTCGAAGATGACGACCTCCCCGGCGGCGGGCAGATGCGGCACGTACCGCTGGAAGTACATCTGCGACTTCTCCCGCTCGGTCGGGGCGGGCAGGGCGACCACCCTGAACACCCGCGGGCTCACCCGCTCGGTGATCGCCCTGATCACCCCGCCCTTGCCTGCGGTATCGCGGCCCTCGAAGACGATGCAGACCTTCGCCCCGGTCGACTTGACCCACTCCTGCAGCGCGACCAGCTCGGCGTCGAGCACCTTCAGATGGCGGCGGTATTCCTTGTTCGTCATCGGCGGGGCGTGCTCCTCGGCCGACGAATCGATCAACTCGCCGGCCTCGGCAGGCTGCCGACCGGTCTGCTCGGAGCGCTTCTCGGACTTCTTGTCCTTGGATTTGCCCACCGGGTTCTCCCTCGGCCGTCCTTGTGTGCGGTGCTCGTCCAGGACTTCACCAGGTTCGCCGACAGCAGGGCCGCGGCACCGAGGTGCGCGGCCCTGCTGTCGGACTTGTCACCGAATTGTCCTGCTTTCCACTGTGTTTCCGGTCAGACCGTGTTTCCGGTCAGACCGTGTTTCCGGGTCAGACTGCTTGCGGCTTCCAGGTGGACACCGCCCAGATCACCACCACGTCGAGGGCGATGATCAGCACCGACCACCACGGGTAGTACGGCAACCACATGAAGTTGGCGATGATCGAGATCGCCGCGATCACGATCGCCGCGATCCGCGCCCAACCGGCCCCCGTGAACAGCGCGACACCGATCGCCGCCACCACCACGCCGAGCACGATGTGGATCCAGCCCCACGTGGTGAGGTCGAACTTGTAGGTGTAGTCGATGCCGACGACGAAGACCTCGTTCTCGGCCACCGCGGCGATCCCCTGGAAGAACTGGATGATGCCAACGGTCACCAGGATGACGGCCGCCCCCATCGACGTACCCGCAGCGATTCCCTGTTCGGCCGGCGACTTCTCAGACATGACGGTCCCCTTCCTCGCAACCGAATGGTGCTATGTCCCCAGTGTCCGCTTCCCGCACCGCTTACATCGCGGATTCGAAGATCGAATCCCGCGAGCCAGGGAAGCGTCCGCGGAGTGAACCGTGCCTGTCTCGAGTCCTTTTCGAGTCTTGACCGCGGTGGAGAATCGGGCAGACCATGAGTCCATGACCGGCGATGACGAACTGCTTCAAGTCGAACAGGTCATCGCGCGTCTGACCGCTCGCTACCCGTCCATATCGCCGATCGACATCGAGCACACCGTACGCACGATCCACCAGCGTTTCGCCGACGGCAAGGTGCGCGACTTCGTTCCCCTGCTCGTCGAGAAGGCGGCCCGTCGGGACATCGCGGGCTGGGTGACCACGCAGCCGCGAACTCCCACGGCACTGTCGCGGCCCGCGACCGAGGCCGGCGGAACGGACGCACCAGCGGCTCTGGGCCAGCGCCGACAACGCCGAGCCGCGCGATGGCCCGGTTTCCTGGCCGCGTGGCCCTCCAGGTGAGATGCTGGCATGCGTCGGGGAAGGGCCGTGATGCCGCGGTTGCCCCCTGGTCCGAATCCATTCGCCGAGAGCAGCATGCGGGGCCGACAGCAAGCCACCGCACCCCCGATCGTGCACCACTCGAACACCGTTCTGACCACGGCCATCTTCAACGAGAGAGGTCCTGTAGTGAACAACGAATTCGACGAAGTCGGGCCCATCGACTACCTCGTGGTGGAGTTCCCCGCCGACCGGCAGCCGGACGGCTCGGCATTGCCGATGCTCCGCGACCTGGTCGACAACGGCATCATTCGCGTGCTCGACCTCGTGTTCGTCCGCAAGGACACCGACGGATCGCTGGCCGGGATCGCGATCGACGACCTCGGCTTGGAGGGCGGCATCGACGTGACGCTGTTCGCCGAGGCGTCGTCGGGACTGGTGAATCCAAGCGACGTCGAGGAGGCAGGCGCGATCCTCGAACCCGGCTGTTCCGGAGCGATTCTCGTCTACGAGAACCTGTGGGCAGCCCCGTTCGCCGCGGCGCTGCGCCGTGGCGGCGCGCAACTGGTGGCCTCGGGCCGCATCCCCCTACAAGGCATCATGGCGGCACTCGACTCACTCGACGCCGACAGCTGAAGAGAAGGAGCACACCATGCCTGGACTACTCCGTGGCGTCGCGCGTACCGCCGTCGTGGCCGGGACCGCGACCGCGGTCTCGAATCGCGTTTCCCGTCGGCAGGGTCGGCGATGGAACGCCGAACAGGAGACCCAACAGGCGCCCCCGCAGGCCGCGCCGCCTCCGCCCCCGCCGCCGCCCGCTGCCGCACCACCCTCGGGCGGCGTCGATCGCATCACCGCCCTGAAACAACTCGCCGAACTCAAGGACCAAGGAGTTCTCACCGAGGACGAGTTCAACGCGGAGAAGGCCAGGATCCTGGCCTCCTGACCACACCGCCGCGCGAGCAATAATCGCTCGCGCGGCGGTGGCGGGTTCGCTAGCCTCGGGACATGTCTCCTCCAGCCTGAGAGAACCCCGACATGACTGCGACGACGGCCACGGCCGCACGCCGGTACACGCCGCTGGCCCTGATCAACCTCGCGACCCTGCTCTCGGCCACCGGCAATGGCATCACCATCGTCGCGCTGCCGTGGCTGGTGCTCGCCAAGACCGGCCGGGCCACCGACGCCGCCGTCGTCGCGGGCGCCGCCACCCTGCCGCTGCTGCTCTCGAGCCTGTTCTCCGGCACGGTGGTCGACCGGTTCGGCCGCCGCCGCACCTCGCTGGTCTCCGACTTCCTGTCCGCGGTGTCGGTGGCGCTGATCCCGGTGATGTCCGCGACGGTCGGGCTGTCGGTTGGTGGCATCGCGGCGCTCGCCGCACTCGGCGCCGCCTTCGACCCGGCAGGCATCTCGGCCCGCGAATCCATGCTGCCTGCCGCGACGAAGGAGGCCAGGTGGTCGTTGGACCGGGTGAACAGCCTGTACGAGGCCAACTACAACGTCGCGTACCTGATCGGCCCCGGCATCGGCGGCGTGCTGATCGCCACGGTGGGCGCGGTGAACACCCTGTGGGTGACCTCCGTCTGCTTCGCGCTCTCGATCCTCACCATCGCCTTCCTCCGGCTCGAGGGCGCGGGCGCCCCCGATCACGAGACCAGGCCGGAATCGATGTGGAGCGGCACGCTCGAGGGCCTGAAGTTCGTGTGGCACAACCGGTTGCTGCGCACCCTCGCGCTGGTCGACATGGCGATCGTCGCGCTGTACATGCCGGTGGAGAGCGTGCTGTTCCCGGTCTACTTCACCGAGCGCGGCGAGCCCGCGCAGCTCGGCTGGGTGTTGATGGCGATGAGCATCGGCGGCGTCATCGGGGCCCTGACGTACGGTGCACTCGCCGCCCACGTCAAGCGCCGGACCCTGATGCTGCTGGCGGTGACCGCGCTCGGCGGGTGCATGGTCGGCATGGCGTTCCTGCCTGCGCTGTGGGTCACGCTCACGCTGGCGCTGCTGGTCGGCCTGGTGTTCGGGCCGGTCGGGCCGATCGCGAACTACGCGATGCAGACCCGCAGCCCCGAGCACATGCGCGGCCGTGTCGTCGGCGTCATGACGTCCACCGCGTACGCCGCGGGCCCGCTCGGCTACCTGCTCGCAGGCCCGCTGATCGATGCGGTCGGCCTGCGAATCACCTTTTTCGCACTGTCCATCCCGGTCCTGGTGATCGCCGCCGTCTGCTTCACGCTGCCGGCATTACGCGATCTGGATGCACCGGTGGCCGATCCGGTCGACACTCGACGCACCAGGGAGTGAGAGAGGAATGCCATGACGCAGTACCTGCTCAGTGTCTACCAGCCCGACGGACCGGTCCCCGCGCCGGAGATCCTGGAGGGGATCATCGAGGACATCGACGCCTTCAACCAGGAACTCAAGGCCGCGGGCGCGTGGGTGTTCGCAGGGGGCCTGCACCCGCCGGAGCAGGCGACGGTCCTGCGACCGAAGAGCGGCGAGGTGCTCGTCACCGACGGCCCGTTCGCGCAGGCTGAGAATCATCTCGGCGGATTCACGATCATCGAGGCGCCGGACCTCGACACCGCGCTCGGCTGGGGCCGCAAGCTGGCGGCCGCGACCACCCTCCCGATCGAGGTGCGCCCGTTCCAGGTGGGCTGACGCCCCGACCTCACGCGGCGACCGGAACACGCTCCTCCCCCGCGACGCCTGCGCCCCGGTCGACGCGGGTCGCGATCAGCAGCACGCCCAGCCCCGCCGCGGTGACGGCCGCACCGATCCAGATCGGTGAGACGAACCCGAACCCGGCGGCGATCGCGAACCCACCGAGCCACGCGCCGAGTGCGTTACCGACGTTGAAGGCGGCGATGTTCGCGCCCGACGCCATGGTGGGCGCTTGCGCCGCGTAGTTCATGATCCGCATCTGGAATCCGGGGACCGTCGCAAAACCGAAGGCTCCCATGAGGATCAGGGACACCACCGTCATCGTCTTGCTCTGGGCGGTCAGCGCGTACACGATCAGCACCACGGTCAGCCCGGCGAGGAGCGTCACCAGCGACGCGGTCAGCGCCCGGTCCGCCGCCTTGCCGCCGACGTAGTTACCCACGAACAGGCCCGCGCCGAACAGGATCAGCAGCCACGGCACCGTGGTCGAGGCGAACCCGCTGACCTCGGTGAGGGTGAAGGCGATGTAGGTGAAGGCGCCGAACATGCCGCCGAAACCGAGGACGGTGATCGCGATCGAGAACCACACCTGTGGTGACCGGAACGCACGCAGCTCGCTGCCGAGCCCCGCCGAAACCGCTGCGTCCGAACGGGATACGGATGGGACCAGCGCGGCGATGCCGGCCAGCGCCACCACACCGATCACGGTGATGGCCCAGAACGTGGAGCGCCACCCGAACTGCTGTCCGAGCAGGGTGCCGAACGGCACGCCAAGGACGTTCGCGATGGTCAGACCCGTGAACATCGTGGCGATGGCGCCTGCACGCTTGCCGGGCGCCACCAGATCCGCCGCGACGACCGCTCCGATCCCGAAGAAGGCGCCGTGGCACAGTGCCGCGACGATGCGTCCGGCCATGAGCACCTCGTAGGTGGGCGCGACCGCGGAGAGCAGATTGCCGACGACGAACAGCACCATCAGCGACATCAGCACCCGTTTGCGGTCGAATCGCCCCACCGCAGCGGTCAGCGCGATGGCACCGATCGCGACCGACAGCGCGTAGCCCGAGATCAGATGACCCGCGACGGACTCGGAGACACCGAAATCGGCGGCGACCTCGGGCAGCAGCCCCATGATCACGAATTCGGTGAGGCCGATTCCGAAGCCCCCCATGGCCAGGGCGAATAGTCCCAACGGCATGCGAATGCCCTCCACAATTCGATTGCTCAAGCAGATAGCTGGCGCAAGCAGTAGTTGCACACGCCCCATAGATAGTTGCACGCGCCCGATAATGGCGCAAGCCATGTATGGTGGGGCAACCGATTGGGAGGTATCTCGTGGGGATCGCCGACGACGCCGTCGAAATCCGAGCGCAGGGGTGGCGCACCCTCGCGGCGCTGCACGGACTGCTCGACACCGAGCTCGAACGCGCGCTCCAGCGCGAACACGACCTCTCGGTGGTCGAATACACGGTGCTCGACGCACTGAGCCGTCAGGACGATTGGCACATGCGGATGTCGCAGCTCGCCAGGGCGGCCGCGCTGAGCAGCAGCGCGACCACCCGGCTGGTGAACCGGCTCGAGAGCCGGGGACTACTTGCCCGGTATCTGTGCCAGGACGACCGTCGGGGCATCTACACCGAGGTCACCGAGGCAGGCCGGGCCCTGTTGGAGCGGGCGCGACCCACCCACGACGCGAAGTTGCGCGAGGCGCTCGACGAGGCCTGCGCCATACCGGAACTCGCGCCGCTCGTGGCGGCACTCCACACGGTGGGCGCCGCACAGGGCTGACGAACGCCAGCGCGCCTCAGCGCGAGACGACCAGCAGGAATCCGCCGCCGCCCGGCTCGATCTTGGTGTCGAGCGTCAGCTCGGGCGCCAGCCGGGACAACCGGTCCAGCAGCCAGGCGGACGCGTCCTCGGCGTCGGACTTCGAGGGGCACCGCGCGACGGCGACCCGTCCTGGCTTGCGGGTGAGCTGCTCGACCACGCCGATGATCGGCGCCGGATCGATGACGAACAGCGCGTCCGACCACGGGACAACCGGCTTGATCGCGCCCTTCTTGGTGTTGCAGGCGCGGTGCGCGAGCCGCTCCGGCCCGCCCTTGCCCTTCTTGGCGGTGTTGATGCTGTCGATGCTCGGACCGCGCGGGTCGTTCACCGACATGTTCGGGTCGACGGGTTCGTCGCACAACCAGCAGCGCCACGATTCCCGTTCGCCGACCTCATCCAGCTTGCTCATGCGCATGACGCTACAGCGGTGCCGGTCACCGGAACCCCATCACCTTGTCGCCCCACGCGGCCCGCAGCTCCTTGTCGGGGTCGCTCGCCAGGGTGTCGGTCTTGTCGATGAGCAGCGTCGCCCTGGTGTCCTCGCGGTACGGCGCCCAGTGCTTGGACGCGTCGAGCGCCGCGGGCACGCCGTGCTGCGCGAACGCCAGCCACCGCCGCTGCACCCGGCCGGAGACCTCGAGCGCGGCCTTGCGCCCGCCGAGCCAGAAGGTCGGGTCATGATTGAGCGTGCCGAAATTGCCGAACACATAGGGCAGTTCGGTGGCGTGCCCGGCGCCGACCCGGGCCGCCCACAGCATCGGGGTGGCGTGGTCGAACCGGTACACCCAGGTGGGCGAGTGCTTGCTGTGCGCGTCGGCGATCCACAGGCACGGCATCCGGAAGGCCGCGTCCCGCGACACCGCGAGGGCACCGCTGGTCTTCGACCAGTCCGGGTAGGCCGAGATGATCTCCGCGACGCGGATCGCGGGCAGCTTCGGGTGGTCGGCGGCGATCGCGGTGAACATCTGGTTCACGGTGTCCGCGGTGACGGGCATGATCGGCGACCTGGTCAGCCGGAAGATCGACGCCTCGTCCTTGTTGGTGCCGATGATCAGGGGGATGCGGTGCGCGAAACCCTTCTGGAACGCGGCGACCGGGTACCGGGGCACCAGGTCGCCGTCGACCACGGGAGCCATCGACAGCGTGCCGGGCACCGAGGTCGTCACCTCGTCGAGCAGCACGTCACCCGCCGCGGTCAGCTTTTCGATCGGCAGCTCGAACAGCCTGCCTGCCTCGTCCTCGCTGACGCCGACGATCTCGAGGAAGCGCCTGGCCACCGACGCCGCCCGCTCGGCGCCGTAAACCGATGTGGCGGGAGCACTTTGCACGATGGCCTTCTGGAAGAGACCCTCCGCGCGCGGTGAGGTCATCAGCGTCGTGATCGATCCGGCGCCCGAGGACTCCCCGAACGCGGTGACGTTGTCCGGGTCCCCGCCGAACGCTTCGATGCACTCACGTACCCATTCGAACGCGGCGATCATGTCGCGGAGCCCGATGTTGGTCTCGAAGGGATGCTCGTCGGTAGAGAAGGTCGAGAGGTCGAGGAACCCGAGCACGCCGGTCCGGTAGTTGACCGTGACCACCACGACATCGCCCAGCTCGGCCAGCCGCCTACCGTCGTAGACGCTCTGCGACGACGAGCCGACGCAGTACGCACCGCCGTGGATCCAGACCATCACCGGGCGCGGCGTCCCGTCCGGCCGGGGCGCCCACACGTTGAGCGAGAGGCAGTCCTCGTCCACGACCGAGCCCGGTTCCATCGGCACCTGAACCGTCTTGGCTTGCGGGGCGATGGGGCCGAAGTCCCGGCAGTCGCGCTCGCCCAGCCACGGGGACGGCGCCACCGCGGACCGGAACCGCCGCGCGGCGCCTGCGGCGGCATACGGGATCCCCTTCCAGGCGAACACCGTGCCCGTCGCGTAGCCGCGCGCGTCGCCGTCCCGGGCGGACACGGTCAGCGTCTCGGCCGGGGTCGCGGTCACATCCAGTCCGGTGGGCACGGCAGCCTCCTCGCAGCGGGATCCCAGCCAACGTACCAAGGATGTGCGACCACCTGCTGGAACCGCCGGGGGCACTGGGAGGCACGCCACACCCGGCGCGAACCCCGCTCCCGTTGATCGGGAAGAACGACTGCGACGTCGACGGCGGTGGTCTGTGATGGAGCCATGCCATCACGAGCCGCATTCACCCCCGGCGCCCTGCTGTCGGGCCGGCGCGCGGTCGTCACCGGCGGTGCGGCGGGCATCGGCGCGGCGGTCGCGCGGTCGTTCGCCGCCCACGGCGCCCACGTCCTGGTCGCCGACCTCGATCCGGTCACCGATCTCGGGTTCGACCCGGCCGCGGGCGGAACGATCGAGGCCGTCGAGGCCGACGTCCGCACGGCCCCGGTACCCGCGGCGCTGCTCGAGCACCGGCCGGACATCCTGGTGAACAACGTCGGCCACTACCTGCGCCCGCCGCGCCCGTTCGCCGAGAACGAGCCCGAGCTGTGGGAGCAGCTGCACGAGGTCAACCTCGGTCACGTGCTGCGGCTCACGCACTCCCTGCTGCCCGGCATGGCCGAGCGCGGCGACGGATCGGTCATCAACCTCACCACCGTCGAGGCGCATCGCTCGATGCCCGGGCACACCGTCTACTCGGCATACAAGGCCGCGCTGATGCAGTTCACCCGTTCGCTCGCCGCCGAGGTCGGCCCGGCGGGGATTCGGGTCAACGCCATCGCCCCCGATCTCATCGAGTCGGTGCAGGTCCCCTACGCCGAGCTGGTGCCCGAGGAGCAGGCGCCGCTGTGGCCGACGTGGTCCCCGCTCGGCGGCCCCGGGCAGCCGGAGGACGTGGCGGGCGCCGCCCTGTTCCTGGCGTCGGACCTGTCCCGCTTCGTGACCGGCGGCACCATCCACGTCGACGGCGGCACGCACGGCGCGGGCGGCTGGGTGCCGCGCGCATCCGGCGGCTGGACCAACCGCCCCCTCAATCCCTGACCAGTTCCGAAGGATCACCATGCCAACGCTCAGTCTCAACGTCCCCAACTTCGGGAACCTGCTCGCCGCAGACGATTTCGGGCACCTGCTCAAGGTCTGCCGCGCCGCGGACACCGCCGGGGTCGATCGGCTGATCCTCACCGACCACGTCGTGATGGGCCCGGACACGTCCGCCTACTCCTGGGGCGCCTTCCCCACCAACCCCGACGCGCCATGGCTGGAGCCGATGACGGTGCTCGCGCTGGTGGCCGGGCAGACCGAGCGGATCCGGCTCGGCACCGGGATCGTGATCGCCGCGCTACGCGGCGGGGCGGTCCTGGCGAAGACGGCCGCGACACTTGATCTACTGTCGGGCGGCCGGGTCGACCTGGGCGTCGGGACCGGCTGGCAGGCAAAGGAATACGAGGCGGTCGGGCTGGACTTCGCCAAGCGCGGCCCGCTGCTCGACGACACCCTGGCGGTGTGCCGGGCATTGTGGGAGGGCGCACCCGCCGCGGTCGCCCGCCCCGGCATCACCTTCGACGACGCCCACTGCTCGCCCCGGCCTGCGGCGGGTCGACGCATCCCGATCTGGGTGTCCGGCACCCTGTCGAAGGCGGTGGTCCGCCGCCTGACCACCTGGGGCGACGGCTGGATTCCCATCATGGGCGCCACCGACGACGACCTCGGCGCGGGAATCGAGCGGCTGCGCGACGCTTTCGCCGACGCGGGCCGCGACCCGGCCGAGCTCCAGGTTCGTGGGCGGCTGACCGTCGAGCGGACCGGCAGCGGCGCGGTCGACCTGCCCGCCACCGTCGCGAACGCCGCGGCGCAGGCACGGCTGGGTGTCACCGATGTGAGCGTCGCCCTGCAGGCCCTCGACGCCGATCCCGACGCGGCCACTGCCCTCCTCCCCGAACTGGTCGCGGCGTTCCGCGCGGAGTTCAGCTAGCCCCGCGCCCCGCCGAGTGTGCAGCTGCCGGGGCATCGCCCGAGTGCGGGCGACGGCAGCTGCACACTCGGCGCAGCACCGCTTCCGCCAATATGCAACCAATGGTTGCGCGATGCCGAACCCTCGGCTAGCGTGATGTGCAACCAAACGTTGCATATCGAGGAAGGGTGCAGAACATGGAGTTCGGCAGCATCGAACGAGAGATCTACGTCGACGCCTCGCCCGAGGTGGCCTTCGAGGTGGTCAGCAGCCCCGAGCACATCTCGGAGTGGTGGACCGACCACACCGAGATCGAAGCGACTCCCGGAGCGGTCGGTGAGCTCGTCTGGGGCGACCGCGCCAAGGTCGTCCCGATCAAGGTGGTGAACGCCGAGCCGCCCCGTTTGTTCTCGTTCCGCTGGTGCTTCCCCGAGGACAAGGTCGTCGACTCCGCCGACTCGCTGCTGATCACCTTCGAGCTCACCCCGTCCGGCACGGGCACCAAGATCCGGTTCACCGAGACCGGGTTCCGGGAGATGGGCTGGGAGGCCGCGAAGTTGGAGGAGCAGTACCTCGACCACAGCACCGGCTGGGACCGATTCCTGCCCAAGCTCGGGGAGTACCTCGCGCGGCTGGTGTCCACCCCGTGAGCACCGCCGTCGACGACGACCTGTGGTCCGCGGTCGGGGATCCGACCCGTCGGCGGATGCTCGACCTGCTCCTGGCGGCCGGCGACGGCACGGCCACCAGCCTCAGCGAGCAGCTGCCCGTGACACGGCAGGCCATCGCGAAACATCTCGGTGTGCTCGACCGGGTGGGCCTGGTGCACGCCACGCCCGCCGGGCGAGAGAGGAGGTATCGGGTGGACGAGGCGCAACTCGCTCGCGCGGTCGCGCAGTTGTCCTCGGTCGGGGCGGCGTGGGACGCCAGGCTCCAGCGGATCAAGCGCATCGCCGAGGCGATTCAGCGCACGAAAGACCAGCGCGACACACAGCACTGAATTCCGACAGGTCATTCGAAAACCAACACCGGAAAGAGGGACCGAAAATGGTAGACATCCTGCACAGGGTCGGTATCAAGGCATCGACGGCCGAGGTCTACGCGGCCTTGACCACAGCCGAGCGGCTCGCCGCCTGGTGGACGACCGACACCAAGGGCGAAGGCAACGACGTCGGCGGTGTGCTCCAATTTCGTTTCGGAGCAGGCGGATTCGACATGAAGGTCGACGAACTCGTTCCCGGCAAGCGCGTCCAGTGGGAAGTGATCGACGGACCGGAGGAATGGGTCGGCACCCATGTGATCTGGGACCTCGATCAGGTGGACGACTACACGGTCATCCTCTTCAACCACCAGGGTTGGAAGGAGCCGGTGGAGTTCATGCACCACTGCAGCACCAAGTGGGCGCTCTTCCTGATGAGCCTGAAGTCGCTGATCGAAACCGGGACGGGCGCGCCGGATCCGCACGACGTCAAGATCGACAACTGGAACTGATCAACCCACCCGGGGCACCAGCGCTGCATCGCCGAGTGTGCACCTGCCGGGGCATCGCCCGAGAGCGACCGCCGGCAGGTGCACATTCGGCGTCCGCGGCGGCTGGGACGGTCCGCGACGGCTATCCGGCGCGGCGGGACCCCAGCGGCGCGCGGTCGGCGCCCTCGATCTGCCAGAACGTCCACCCGTCCCTGGTCTCGACGTCGCCGCTGATGTGACTGGCGACGGCATTGGCCGCGACCGTCGGATTGTCGAAGCGGCGGCCCTCCATCGGCCCGCGGGTGATCTCGAGCCGACCCGTCTGCTCGTCGTACATGCCGACGAGCCGGTAGCCCTCGAAGTCCGCGACCACCTGCAGCCTCAGGTCGACGACCTCCTCGACGACCGCGGACTTCTTCGTGCGGGTGATCGGCACCAGCTTCGGCCGGCTCGGCTCGGCCACCGCACCGACGGGCTTGCGACTGGGGTCCTTGACGTCGGACAGCCCGAGGAGGTCCCAACGCGCGCGGCCGTGCTCCACCCGTTCGACGGCGATGGCGTGGCTACCGGTCCGGGTGCGCCCCGGAACCTCCTTCACCCACAGATCGACCTCGCTGTGGATGTCGGCGGCGACCTCCTCGGACGGGACGACGAAGTACTCCTCCGGGGAGGTGGCCAGGTCGACGAACACCCAGAACTGGGATCCGGTGTCATCGGTGTCCAGCGCACCGTCCTGCTTGCGTGCCTGCCAGTCGCCGTCGAGCTTGGTTCGCACCCGGACCACGCAACTGTCGTCGCCGACGCCCCACACCTGAACCGGGTTGCGCCGCGAGTGGGTGAGCCGGACCGCGCGGCCACCGCGCTGGGCGACCTCCGAGATGAATGCCTGAATGCCCAGGCTGGCAGTGTTCTCCATGGTATCCGTCCGTGCCGCTCAGCCCGTGCAAATGTGAGAGCAGTGGGGCGACGGGCGACGCGGACACGACTCGGTCTCTGACCTCCACCTTACGTGCATGTGGACGCGCCGTGACCCACAGCACGGGAGATCACCGTTCTTGCAGCACCGAGAGGATGTTGCCGGCCGGATCGGTGAACCATGCGATGTAGGGTCCGCCGCCCCGGAAGATGCCCCGCTCGTCGGCCTCCATCCCCGGGTACCGCTCGAAGGTCACGCCCCGCTCGCGCAGTGCGTCGACCGCCGCATCGATGTCCTCGACCGGGAAGTTCAGGATGGTGTACGTCGCCGGGATGTGGGTCTGCTTCGGGTACACCAGCACCGTCTCACCCCCGCCGACCTGCAGCGCGAGCAGGCCGAACTGCTCGGTGACGGTCAGGCCGAGGGTGTCGCGGTAGAAGGCCGCGGCCGCCTCGAGGTCGTCGACCGCGAAGCCGCTGTACGGCGCCGAGTTCAGCGTGGCCGACGGGGCGGGTACCCGGGCGGCCAGGTATCGCGCACCGAGCTCGATGATCTGGAAGTAGTTCCCGTCCGGGTCGATCAGCGTCCCGAAGAGCATCCCCTCGGAGCGTTCCTCGAGCGGCACCAGCCAGTCTGCATCCATCTCGTCCAGGCGGGCCGCGACCGCTGCCGCATCGTCGACATGGAAGTTGAGGATCGTGCGGCCGGGCTCGGGGTTCTTCTCCGCGACATCGTCGCGCTGGTCGAACAGGACGCTGACGCCGCCGAATCGGACGTCGCCGTCCGGGGTAGGTGTGGCGTCGAACGCCCGGCAATACCAGTCCCGAAGGCGATCGGGGTCCGG
This sequence comes from Rhodococcus sp. PvR099, assembly GCF_017833315.1. Classification (NCBI taxonomy): domain Bacteria; kingdom Bacillati; phylum Actinomycetota; class Actinomycetes; order Mycobacteriales; family Nocardiaceae; genus Rhodococcus; species Rhodococcus sp. PvR099. The sequence goes on from NZ_JAFIBV010000001.1 coordinate 2,256,334, forward strand.
GCTCGCAAGCAGAATGGAACCGAGGTCGGGGCTGGTCATGTGTCCTCCCGGATGCGAGTGCCGGTCTCGACACTGCACCCGACCGGGCCCTGGCGCAAGGGCGACCCGCCGGGAGGACCTGCTCGATTTCCGAAAACGTAGCTTCCCCACGGGCGGTGCCCGGCAACTACGGTTCGCCAGGACACCAGCACCGACCGATAGAGGGATGTTCTCAGTGAAGCGCGACCGGGTCAGCGGTACAGCGCGTCGATCTCGTCGGCGAAGCGCTCGGTGACCACCTTGCGCTTGATCTTCAGGGTCGCGGTCATCTCGCCGTCCGCCTCGGTGAGGTCGCGGTGCAGGATCGCGAACTTCTTGATCGCCTCGGAATGCGAGACGGTGCTGTTCGCGTCGTCGACCACCAGCTGCAACGCGGCCTGCAGGTCCCGGTCCTCGCTCAGGTCCGCGACGGACGCCGAGGCGGGCTTGCCGTTCTCGGTCTTCCACAGCGCGAACACGTCCGGGTCCACGGTGAGCAGCGCGGCGATGAAGGGGCGTGCGTCCCCGACGACCACGGCCTGCGAGATCAGGGCGTGCGAGCGCATCCGGTCCTCGAGCGGTCCCGGCGAGACGTTCTTGCCGCCCGCAGTGATCAGGAGGTCCTTCTTCCGTCCGGTGATGGTGAGGAAGCCGTCCCCGTCCAGCTCGCCGAGGTCGCCGGTCCGCAGCCAGCCCTCGTCGAAGGTGTCGGCGGTGGCCTGCTCGTTGTGCCAGTACCCGCCGAACACCACCCCGCCGCACAGTTCGATCTCCCCGTCGGCCGCGATGCGAACGCCGTTGCCACCCATCGGCTGTCCGACGGTGCCCATCTTGTGTGCACCCGGGACGTTGACGCAGTGCGCCGCGGTGGTCTCGGTGAGTCCGTAGCCCTCGTAGATCGGCACGCCGACACCACGGAAGAAGTGCCCGAGGCTTGGCATCAGCGCGCCGCCACCGGAGATGGCCCACCAGCACTCCCCGCCGAGCGCGGCCCGGAGCTTCGAGTAGACGAGCCGATCCGCGACCCAGTGCTGCGCGCGGAGCACCGGGGACGGACCACCCGCATCGAGCGCCTCGCTGTAGCGGACGGCGGTCTTCTCGGCGAAGCCGAAGATCGCCTTCTTGACGGCGCCGCCCTGCGCGGCGCTGTGCGCGGCCGAGTCGCGGACCTTCTCGAACACCCGCGGCACGCCGAGGATGGTGTGCGGCTGGTACCGGGCGAACTGCCCGACGACGGTGCTGAAGTTCGACCAATGCGCTTGCGCTCCACCGGCTTCGAACATCGCCAGTGACACGGCGCGGGCCAGGACATGGGCAAGCGGCAGGAAGGTGAGCATCCGGTTGCCGGGCTTGGCCACCTCGCCGACGCTGGCGCTGAGGATGCCGCGAACCTCGGACAGGAAGTTGCGGTGGGTCAGGATGCAGCCCTTGGGCCTGCCCGTGGTGCCGGAGGTGTACACGAGCGACGCCAGGTCGTCGGCCCGGATCGCCGCGACCCGGTCGTGCACCTCGGCATCGTCGAGGTGCTCGCCCGCCGCGATCAGCGCGCCCACCGCGTTGTCGTCGATCTGGCGGACACCCAGTCCGGAGCCGTCGAAGGCCGACGCGTGCCGATCGGTTTCGACGATCGCCGTCACCGCTCCCGAATCCTCTGCTATCCAACGGATCTGGTCGGGCGAGGACGAGTCGTAGATCGGCACGGACGCGGCGCCCGCCGCCCAGATCGCGAAGTCGAACAGCGTCCATTCGAACCGGGTGGCGGACAGCAGGATCACCCGATCACCGCGGGCCACCCCGCCGGCGATCAGGCCCTTCGCGACACCGACCACCAGATCGGCGAACTCCGCCGCGGTGACGTCGACCCAGTCGCCGCCGATCGGTCGACTGAACAGCACCCGCTCGGGCGCTTCCTGCGCGTGCCGGTAGACGGAACGGACGAGGGCGTCATCGTCCGCGATGGTGAACTGGGCGGTGGTGGTGAATTCACGCACGGGGGTCTGCTCCGATGCTCTGGTCGGTGTCATGGTCTGCGGTACTGGTGCGGAACCGGTGCAGCATGCGGGCGAGGTCGGCGATGTCCGCGGCCGACCAGTCCCGGACCCGCTCCCCCACCTCGTCACGGCGGCGCCGGTCGGCGCCGGTGAGGACGTCGCGGCCGGCATCCGTGAGGCTGAGCGGATGCCCGCTGCGAATCGGTCCGGGCTCGGCCTGGACCCACCCGGCGTCGACGCATCCGCGCAGCTGCCGCGACACGGTCGACCGGTGCACCCCGAACGCCTCGGAGATCTCCGTCGCACGGCATCCCGGATTGCGCTCGATATAGGAGAGCACCGAGTGCTGGGCGAAGGTGGGCACCCCCTCGGCGGGACGCTCCCCCGTCATCAGCTGGCGGACCAGGTGCACGAGCTCCTCGTGTACCTGGGCGACGGCCGCGGTCGATCGTTGTTGCACAACGCAACTATAAACCCGCCAAGACGCCGTCCGACTCGGGCCTGGGCCCGGCCGGCGAATCCGAACCTTCGGATCAGCGTGATCCGAACTCCGCCGTGCCCCCTCGCGGCGGCGCAATCGTCCGCCGGCCCGTCGTTTGCCCAGGTACGCCCGCACCGCGGGTGGCGCAATCGCCTCACCACTCCGGCGGCCGCGAAGTGAGCGGCCAGCAGCCCGCGAAACCACCGCTACTGTCGGCATTCGTCCAGGTCACCGGCCCCGAAGAAGGGAAGCAGATGAGCGCAGCCACCGAGCCGCCTCCGAGCCGCCGCTCCCGCGCCGATCGGGCCCGCCAGGTAGCGGACGTGCTGCGCCAGCAGACCCTGGCCGGCGCGTTCGCGCGCACCCTGCCGCCGGAGCACGACCTCGCCGTCGAATTCGCGGTCTCCAGGAACACAGTGCGGGCGGCCCTATCGCTGCTCAAGGACGAGGGCCTGATCGACCGCGCGCCGCGCGTCGGCACCCAGGTGTCGGGACGCAAGTTCGACCACGGCATCGACACCCTGCTCGGTCTGAAGGAGACGCTCCGCGAGCACGGCGAGGTGCGCAACGAGGTACGCGCGGCCCTGCGCCTCGTGCCTCCGCCCGCCGTCGCGCGCCGCCTCGAGCTGGACCGGGCCGAGCCCGCGGTCTACATCGAGCGGCTCCGCTACCTCGGCGACCTGCCGCTCAGCCTGGACCTGACCTACCTCGTCCCGGACCTCGGCGAGGAACTGCTGCGCCGCGACCTCGCGGGCAACGACATCTTCGCCCTGATCGAGGAGGTCTCCGGCAGGCCACTCGGATCGGCCGAGCTGGCCATCGAATCCGTCAACGCCGACGCCCACACCGCGGCCGCACTGCAGGCCCCCGAGGGCGCCGCGCTGCTGCTCCTCGAACGACTCACCACCCTCGACGACGGCAGGCCCGTCGACCTCGAGTACATCCGCATGCGAGGTGACCGCATCACCATGCGGGGCAACCTCTTCCGCACGAACCAACCATGGGAGCTGACCTGATGGCACTGGTCAACCAACGCGCCGACGTCCCCGTCACCATCGATGAGTCGCTCTGCATCGAGGGGTGCACCCTCTGCGTCGAGATCTGCCCGCTGGACTCGCTGGCGATCAACCCGGACAACGGCAAGGCCTTCATGCACGTCGACGAGTGCTGGTACTGCGGCCCCTGCGCGGCCCGCTGTCCCACCGGCGCAGTCACCGTCAACATGCCCTTCCTGCTCCGCTAGCCGCCAGGCACCGGACAACCCGACCACCAAGGACCCGAACATGAAACGCCGCATCCCCGCGGCGGCGATGGCCGCTGCCCTCACCACGGCCCTGCTCGCCGGCTGCTCCCTCGACAGCGATTCCGGCGGCGACGCAGGCAGCGCGGACGCCGTGCCGGTCGTCATCGGCTACCAGTCCAAGACGATCAACACGGTCACCGCAGGCACCCTCCTCAAGGCACAGGGCTACCTCGAGAAGCGCCTGGCCGCAGTGACCGAGCGGACCGGCACCGCGTACTCCGTGCAATGGCAGGACTATGACACCGGCGCACCCATCACCGCCCAGATGGTCGCCGAGAAGATCGACATCGGTTCGATGGGCGACTATCCGATGCTCATCAATGGGTCCCGAACCCAGGCCAACCCGCGCGCGAAGACCGAGATCGTCTCGGTCACCGGCTACAACCCCAAGGGCGCGCTGAACATGGTTGTGGTGCCTCCGGATTCGCCTGCGACCGGTCTCGCCGACCTGGCCGGACAGAAGGTGTCCGCGAGCGTCGGCTCCGCAGGCCACGGCACCCTCGTGCAGGCCCTCGACCGCGCCGGACTCGACCCCGCCACCGGAGTCGAGGTGCTCAACCAGCAGCCACAGGTCGGCTCGTCCGCGCTCGAGTCCGGGCAGGTGGCCGCGCTGTCGCAGTTCGTGGCGTGGCCTGGCCTGCTGGTGTTCCAGGACAAGGCGAAACTCCTCTACGACGGCGCGGAGCTGAACCAGCCGACCCTGCACGGGGTGGTGGTGCGCGAGTCGTACGCCGAGCAGCACCCCGAGGTGCTCGACGCCTTCCTGCTCGCGCAGCTCGACGCCACCCGATTCATCCGCGGCGAGCCCCTCGAGGCGTCACGGATCGTCGCCGAGCAGAGCGGACTGCCGCAGGAGGTGGTCTACCTCTACAACGGCCCCGGCGGCACCTCGTTCGACCCGACGCTCAAGCCCCGCCTGGTCGACGCCCTGAAAACCGATGTGCCCTACCTGAAGTCGATCGGCGACTTCGCCGACCTGAACATCGACGGATTCGTCGACGACGCGCCGCTGCGTGCCGCCTACGCGACCGAGGGCATCGAGTCCTACGACGCCGCGGTCGCCGTCACCGCCAACCCCACGGCCCTGACCGGCACCGACCCCGCGTGCGGAGTCCCCGTCGCCGATCCCGCGCAGGCGAGCGAGCTGTGGTTCGACGGCGCGACGCAGACGCAGCCCGCGGCCGACCCCACCTGCCTCCTGCGCTCGGTCAAGAAGGCGCGCGCCGAGGGCAGGGGCATCCGGGCCGCCTACGTGCCCGACGCGGAACTGGGCACACGCTGGTTCGCGGACAAGGCGGTGTGGGTGCGCGACGGGGCTCGCTTCCTGCCCTTCACCACGGCCGCCGCGGCGGAGCGCTACCTGCACAAGAACCCCGCGAGCGCCCCGATCACCTACGACCGCGCCGTCGAGGAGGTCCGGCAGTGACCGCGTCCGTGACCGCCCCCGGCACGCGGGCGTCCGCGCGGGAGTCGGTCGTGCCTGCGGAGGACGCGACGCCTGACCCCGGCGCAGTGAACCGGACCGACTGGCCCGCCCGGTGGCGGTCCAGGGCCATCCGGATCACGTCGGTGATCGCCGCGGTGCTCGCCTGGCAATTGCTGACGGCCAACGGCGTTCGGCTGTGGCTGCGGTTCGACACGCTGCCGACCGTGACCGAGATCGTGGCGGCATACAGCGAACAGCTCCGGACCGACCTCTTCTACCTGGACCTCGGTCAGTCGCTGATCCGGATCGTGTCCGGGTTCGGCCTCGCCACGGTGGCGGGGGTTGCCGTCGGCATCGCGCTCGGACGCTCTCGCCTGTTCGCCGACACCGTCGGCCCGCTGGCCGAACTGGCGCGGCCCATTCCGGCGATCGCCATCGTGCCGGTGGCGATCCTGCTGTTCCCCAGCGACGAGGCCGGCATCGTCTTCATCACCTTCATCGCCGCCTTCTTCCCGATCATGGTCAGCACCCGGCACGCGGTGCGGGCGCTCCCGACCATCTGGGAGGACTCCGTACGCACCCTTGGCGGCAGCCGCTGGGATGTCCTCGGCCGCGTGGTGCTCCCCGGGATCCTGCCCGGGCTGTTCGGCGGGCTGTCGGTCGGCATCGGAGTCGCGTGGATCTGCGTGATCTCCGCCGAGATGATCTCGGGCCGGCTCGGGGTCGGCTACCGCACCTGGCAGGCATACACGATCGTCGACTACCCGGGCGTGTTCGTCGGCATGATCACCATCGGCATCCTCGGGTTCTCGACATCCGCGGCGGTCGAACTGCTCGGCCGCCGCGTCACCCGGTGGCTGCCCCGAGGGGAGAACACCAGATGACCACGGCAACAAGCGAAGAGAAGGTCGCGGCGGGCATGTCGCTGGCCCTGGACGACGTCACGCTGTCCTACACCGGCACCCCCGTCGTCCGTTCCCTGTCCCTGAGCGCCCTGCCCGGCGAGATCCTGGTCCTGACCGGCCCCTCCGGCTGCGGGAAGTCGACGGTGCTCCGCGCCCTGGCGGGCCTGCTGGCGCCGGACTCCGGCCACATCCTCGCGGACGGAGCCGCCGTCACCACCACCTCGCGGGATCGCGCCGTGGTGTTCCAGGACAACGCGCTCCTACCGTGGCGCACGGTCCGGTCCAATATCGAACTCGCGCTTGCGCTTCGCGGACAGCCGAGGTCGGGGCGCAGGCGCGACGCGGAGCGGTGGATCGAGGAGGTCGGGCTCACCGGCTTCGCGGACTTCCTGCCCAAGAACCTCTCCGGCGGCATGCGTCAGCGGGTGCAGCTGGCACGCGGCCTTGCCGGTGCGCCCCGGGCCGTGATGATGGACGAACCGTTCGGGGCGCTCGACACCCAGACCCGCGCGACCATGCAACGCCTGCTCGTCGAGACCTGGCGCACGCACCCGACAACGGTGGTCTTCGTGACCCACGATGTCGACGAGGCGGTCCTGCTCGGCGACCGGGTCGCGGTGCTCGGACAGGCGGGCGCCCCGCTGCGCACCATCGTCGACGTGCCACGGCCGCGGGACCGCGACGCCCTCGACCACCCCGACACCCGAGCCGCCCGCGCGAAAGTCCTGGCCGCGCTGGGCCACCCGAGCGTCGGCCCGACGAACACCCCGGAGAACTGATGGACATCCCAGACCTGGCCGACACCATCCGCCTCGATTGCGACGTACTGGTCATCGGCGGCGGCACCGCGGGCACGATGGCCGCGCTGACCGCCGCCGAGAACGGCGCCGACGTGCTGCTGCTCGAGAAGGCGCACGTCCGGCATTCCGGCGCGCTGGCCATGGGAATGGACGGCGTCAACAACGCCGTCATCCCCGGCAAGGCCGAGCCGGAGGACTACGTCGCGGAGATCACCCGCGCCAACGACGGAATCGTGAACCAGCGCACCGTCTACCAGACCGCGACCCGCGGCTTCGCGATGGTGCAAAGGCTCGAGAAGTACGGCGTCAAGTTCGAGAAGGACGAGTACGGCGAGTACGCGGTCCGCCGGGTGCACCGCTCCGGTTCCTACGTGCTGCCGATGCCCGAGGGCAAGGACGTGAAAAAGGCGCTGTACCGGGTGCTGCGGCAGCGGAAGATGCGCGAGAAGATCCGGATCGAGAACCGCCTGATGCCGGTGCGGGTCCTGACGGATCGGGGGCGGGCGGTCGGTGCGGCGGCACTGAACACCAGGACCGGGGAGTTCGTCGCGGTCGGGGCGAAGGCGGTCATCCTGGCGACCGGCCCGTGCGGACGGCTCGGGCTGCCCGCGTCGGGATACCTGTACGGCACCTACGAGAACCCGACCAACGCCGGCGACGGCTATTCGATGGCGTACCACGCGGGGGCCGAGCTCAGCGGCATCGAATGCTTCCAGATCAACCCGCTGATCAAGGACTACAACGGGCCGGCCTGCGCGTACGTCGCGAACCCGTTCGGCGGCTACCAGGTCAACGCGCAGGGCGAACGCTTCGTCGATTCCGACTACTGGTCCGGACAGATGATGAGCGAGGTCAAACAGGAGATCGAATCCGCACGCGGCCCCATCTATCTCAAGGTCAGTCACCTGCCGACCGAGACCCTGGACACGCTCGAGTCCATCCTGCACACCACCGAACGGCCCACGCGCGGAACGTTTCACGTGAATCGTGGCCACGACTACCGCACCCACGACATCGAGATGCACATCTCCGAGATCGGTCTGTGCAGTGGACATTCGGCGTCGGGCGTGTGGGTGGACGAGCACGGCGCGACGACCGTGCCCGGGCTGTATGCGGCGGGCGACCTGGCGTGCGTGCCGCACAACTACATGATCGGCGCCTTCGTGTACGGGGACCTGGCGGGGACCCACGCCACCGGCACCCTGTCGGCCGTGGACGCGCCGACCGACCTGCCGACCGATCAGCTGCGCGAGGCGCACGAGCTGATCTACCGGCCGATCCTGCACCCGAATGGACCGCCGCAACCGCAGGTCGAGTACAAGCTGCGGCGGTTCGTCAATGACTATGTGGCGCCCCCGAAGACCGCCACCAAGCTGTCCATCGCGGTCGAGACCTTCGAGCGGATGACCGCGGAGATCGAGGGAATGGGGGCGACCAGCCCGCACGAGCTGATGCGGTGCGCGGAGGTGTCGTTCATCCGAGACTGCGCGGAAATGGCGTCACGCAGCTCACTCACCCGCACCGAGAGCCGATGGGGCCTGTACCACGAGCGGGCGGACCTGCCCGGCCAGGACGACTCCGAGTGGGGGTACCACCTCAACCTGCGCAAGGGTGCCGCGGGCGGGATGGAGTTCCTCAAGCGACCGGTGGCACCGTACTTCGTATCGGTGCCGGGACTGGACGAACTTCCCCCGCGTGATCAGCGGGTCGTGCCGGTGACGCAGCCGCCGCTGGTTGGCGGGCGCGCACCGGTGGAGTCCCCCTCTCGGGTGAACACCACCCCAGTAGAGGTCCAGCCCCGCTCCCCCCGGATCGTGGAAATCCTCGGACTCGACAGTCCGACCGCGACGCAGCTGCGCCCCTATCTGAGCGATGCGGACCCGCAGGTGCGTTCCACCGCCATCGCCACGCTGACCGAGGCCACCCCCGAGGGGTTCGACGCCCTGCTGGTCGCCGCGCTCGGCGACGAGGACGCGGCCGGGCGCCGGGTGGCCGCGGAGGGACTCCGCGAGCTGGTCGAGGTGCTGCCCTCGGTGGAGGGGCTGGCGCACCACCTGGGCTCCGGCGACCCGGTCGTCCGGTCCACCGTGGTCGACCTCCTGCGGGCGTTGCGCACCGGGACGGCCGCGCAATACCGGGCGGCACTCGCCGACGTCGACCATCGGGTCCGCATCGAGGCGGTGCGCGCTCTGGTATCCCTGAACGATTGGGAGACGGTGGCGACCGTATCCGCGGACGAGAATCGTGAGGTGCGGATCGCCTGCGCCCAGGGCCTCGCGACCATCAGCCTCGGGGGTCTCGAGGCGGTCCGCACCCTCGCGGTCGACCGGGACCCCCTCGTCCGGGCGGCCGCACTTGCGGCCTTCGCCTCGCTTCGCCCCACCGAGAACGATGTGGCGCTGGCCGTCGCCGGGCTGACGGAGTCGGCCTGGCAGATCCGGCAGGGCGCGGCCCGTGCCCTCGCCGGCGCACTCCCTGAGAACGCGGTGCCCGCACTCGAGACGGCCCTCGGCGACGTACACCTCGACGTCCGAAAGGCCGCCGTGCTCACCCTCACCACCTGGACGGAAGACCCTGCGGCACAACAGGTGCTGCGCATCGCGATCGACGACTCGGACGCCGACGTGCGCGCCTACGCCCGGCGCGCGCTCACCGAACGGATCCGGGCCTGAGACACCGGCCCGACACTCGGTTCACCCCCGTCGCAGCGCGTATTCGGTATACGTGCCGACGGGGGTGAATCCGATCCGCTCGTAAACGGAGGCACCGTCTTCGGAGGCCTGCAACACGACGCAATCCGCGCCTTCCGTCCTCGCGTGGTCGATCGCCGCAAGGGTCACCGCCGTGCCATATCCCCGCCTGCGATGGTCCTCGAGTGTCACCACGCCGTAGAGGCCGGCAACACCGGCCGCCAGATGAATCTCCGCCCCCGCCACCGGTTCTCCAGCGCTATAACCGACGACGAAGGTGCTGGCGCATTCGCCACTCAGGATCGCCGACCCCGCGGCGTCGAAGTAGTCGAACACCGCCGATGAGGGCGGCGTCCAGTTCCTGGCCATCAGGTCCGCGTAGTCACGCAACTGCTCGCGATTGGTCACAGTCACGACTGTCAGGACCGCACTTGGCGCGGGCGACGGGATCTCCGTCATCAGCGCGGTCATCGCCAGCTCGGTCTCCGACGGCCGAACGCCCCGCGCTCGCAGCATCTCTCCCAGGTTCGAGGGCGTCGAGGTCGGTGCCACCCACCACGAGAACGGACGACCGGCCGCGCGCACCGTGGCCAGAATCTCCTCGAGCCGTGCCTGCGCCGTGTGCGGTGCCAAGCGCGCCCGGCACACGATGTTGAAGGTGTCATCGTCCAGTCCGCTGTCCGCGATCAGGATGTCACCGGATTCGTATACCGTCGCGCCGGCGACCGTCGGATGCAGGTGCGCCGCATGAGACGCAAGATTGAGATCCATCGCTTCCACCAGGTCGTCACCCACAACACGATCCTAGTTGTGCTCAACAGACCCCGGATATGCGAAATGCCTCGCATCGCAGTCTCTTTCGAGTCTGTGATGCGAGGCATTCGCAATTTATGTTCGGCGGTGTCCTACTCTCCCACACCCTGTCGAGTGCAGTACCATCGGCGCTGGAGGGCTTAGCTTCCGGGTTCGGAATGGGTCCGGGCGTTTCCCCTCCGCTATGGCCGCCGTAACTCTATGAAACTGTCACACATTCAATTCCCCTCGCCCGAACCCAACAGGCCGGCAACCCTTTCTCGGGTGCCCACGATGTTGGTGGGGGTGAATGGTATCTGTGTGTTGTTTCAGATACCGCACAGTGGACGCGTAGCTTCTTTGTGGTAAGTCCTCGGCCTATTAGTACCAGTCACCTGCACACGTTACCGTGCTTCCAGTTCTGGCCTATCAACCCGGTGGTCTGCCGGGGGCCTTACCCCCTCAAGGGGGTGAGAAACCTCATCTTGGAACAGGCTTCCCGCTTAGATGCTTTCAGCGGTTATCCCTTCCGAACGTAGCTAACCAGCGGTGCTCCTGGTGGAACAACTGGCACACCAGAGGTTCGTCCGTCCCGGTCCTCTCGTACTAGGGACAGCCTTCCTCAAGTTTCTAACGCGCGCGGCGGATAGAGACCGAACTGTCTCACGACGTTCTAAACCCAGCTCGCGTGCCGCTTTAATGGGCGAACAGCCCAACCCTTGGGACCTACTCCAGCCCCAGGATGCGACGAGCCGACATCGAGGTGCCAAACCATCCCGTCGATATGGACTCTTGGGGAAGATCAGCCTGTTATCCCCGGGGTACCTTTTATCCGTTGAGCGACACCGCTTCCACTTGCCGGTGCCGGATCACTAGTCCCGACTTTCGTCCCTGCTCGACCTGTCAGTCTCACAGTCAAGCTCCCTTGTGCACTTGCACTCAACACCTGATTGCCAACCAGGCTGAGGGAACCTTTGGGCGCCTCCGTTACATTTTGGGAGGCAACCGCCCCAGTTAAACTACCCACCAGGCACTGTCCCTGAACCAGATCATGGTCCGAGGTTAGATGTCCAATACGATCAGAGTGGTATTTCAACAATGACTCCACGAACACTGGCGTGCCCGCTTCACAGTCTCCCACCTATCCTACACAAACCGAACCGAACACCAATACCAAGCTATAGTGAAGGTCCCGGGGTCTTTTCGTCCTGCCGCGCGTAACGAGCATCTTTACTCGTAATGCAATTTCGCCGAGTCTATGGTTGAGACAGCTGAGAAGTCGTTACGCCATTCGTGCAGGTCGGAACTTACCCGACAAGGAATTTCGCTACCTTAGGATGGTTATAGTTACCACCGCCGTTTACTGGGGCTTAAATTCTCAGCTTCGCTCCGAAAAGCTAACCGGTCCTCTTAACCTTCCAGCACCGGGCAGGCGTCAGTCCGTATACATCGTCTTACGACTTCGCACGGACCTGTGTTTTTAGTAAACAGTCGCTTCTCACTGGTCTCTGCGGCCCCACCCAGCTCACGGAGTAAATCCGATCACCAGACGAGGCCCCCCTTCTCCCGAAGTTACGGGGGCATTTTGCCGAGTTCCTTAACCATAGTTATCTCGATCGCCTTAGTATTCTCTACCTGACCACCTGTGTCGGTTTGGGGTACGGGCCGTGTAAAAGCTCGCTAGAGGCTTTTCTCGGCAGCATAGGATCACTGAATTCGCCTCAATCGGCTATGCATCACGTCTCAGGATATGTGTGGCACGGATTTGCCTATGCCACTCCCTACACGCTTACACCAGTATTACCACTGACTGGCTCAGCTACCTTCCTGCGTCACCCCATCGCTTGGCTACTACCAGATCAGGTCCCGCGCATCCCCCGACCATGATCCCGAAGGAACATTAGCCGGCTTCAGGGCGGTTAGTATCACTGATTCACCATGGGCGCGTTTACACGGGTACGGGAATATCAACCCGTTGTCCATCGACTACGCCTGTCGGCCTCGCCTTAGGTCCCGACTCACCCTGGGCGGATTAACCTGGCCCAGGAACCCTTGGTCATTCGGCGGAAGAGTTTCTCACTCTTCTTTCGCTACTCATGCCTGCATTCTCACTCGTGCAGCCTCCACGCCTGGATCACTCCGACGCTTCCATGGCTGCACGACGCTCCCCTACCCATCCATACCACTGCCCAAGTCCCCGCAGGAACAAGGAGGTGTATTGCATGAATGCCGCAGCTTCGGTGGTGTACTTGAGCCCCGCTACATTGTCGGCGCAGGATCACTTGACCAGTGAGCTATTACGCACTCTTTCAAGGGTGGCTGCTTCTAAGCCAACCTCCTGGTTGTCTTCGCGACCCCACATCCTTTTCCACTTAGTACACGCTTAGGGACCTTAGCTGGCGATCTGGGCTGTTTCCCTCTCGACTACGAACCTTATCGCCCGCAGTCTCACTGCCGCGCTCTCACTCACCGGCATTCGGAGTTTGGCTGATTTCGGTAAGCTTGTGGGCCCCCTAGACCATCCAGTAGCTCTACCTCCGGTGAGAAACACGCGACGCTGCACCTAAATGCATTTCGGGGAGAACCAGCTATCACGGAGTTTGATTGGCCTTTCACCCCTACCCACAGCTCATCCCCTCAGTTTTCAACCTAAGTGGGTTCGGGCCTCCACGACGTCTTACCGTCGCTTCACCCTGGCCATGGGTAGATCACTCCGCTTCGGGTCTAGAGCATGCGACTGGACCGCCCTATTCGGACTCGCTTTCGCTACGGCTGCCCCACACGGGTTAACCTCGCCACATGCCACTAACTCGCAGGCTCATTCTTCAAAAGGCACGCCATCACCCCCAGCAGCAAGCTGCTCAAAGGCTTTGACGGATTGTAAGCGCACGGTTTCAGGTACTATTTCACTCCCCTCCCGGGGTACTTTTCACCTTTCCCTCACGGTACTAGTCCGCTATCGGTCACCAGGGAGTATTCAGGCTTATCGGGTGGTCCCGACAGATTCACAGCAGATTTCACGGGCCCGCTGCTACTTGGGAACCATTCACGAGAGCCGGGAAGTTTTCGTCTACGGGATTCTCACCCTCTACGACAGGCCGTTCCAGACCACTTCGACTAACAACCCGGTTTCTTACTCTCGCCCACCACGGCAGTGATGAGAAGAAAGGCCCCACAACCCCACGCACACAACGCCTGCCGGCTATCACATGTACATGGTTTAGCCTCTTCCGCTTTCGCTCGCCACTACTCACGGAATCA
>NZ_JAFIBV010000001.1:2272500-5690814 GCF_017833315.1 Rhodococcus sp. PvR099
GTGTCCCGCGCCTCTCGGCCGGGTCGGTGTCCGTGTCGCTCTGACTCGACAAAAGTTACGCGACAAACCTCAGAACACCAAAACGCCTGGTCGGAGGCGGTAATCGGCTACGCGTCCTCAAATTTGCGTGCCTCGCAGCGTTTCCAGCGGCGAATTCGGCAGGTGAATCCAGCCCTCCCGCTCCGCCACGGCCCGATCCTCGTCCGCGGGCAGCTCCGTCCTGCCGAGCGCGGCGGCGCGGGCCACGACGGCGGCCACGACCGCATCGAAGGCGTCGTCGGATTCCCGGCACAAACTCTCCCCCGCCCCGAGGTCCAGCCACGGCGCCGCCTCACCGAGCCCGGCCACGAGTTCGGTGAGTGCCGCCCGGTTCACCAGTCCCTTGTAGCCACGTGCGGGCAGGCCCCACCCCAGGAGCGCGGCAGCCGGGTACACCTCGACCGCGCGTCCCGAAACCCGGCCGGCCTCGATACCGCTGTACCGAAGCTCGGCGAGTAGGCCCGCGCAGCGGAACGCGACGTGCGCGATGCGATCGGCGGAGACGCTGAGCGGGGACAGCCCGGTCGACGCACGGACGAGGAGGTCGGTGCGTCGCATCGCCAACGGCCTGCGACCGTCCCTGCTCTCCAGGCCGTTGGGTACAGGCAGCATGTTGCCGTCATGTTCGGTCAGGAACCGGACGAACGCCTCGGGCCACCCGAAGGGAGAGTCGATCCCCGTTCGCTCGGCGCCGTGGACAGCCTCGACGATCTCCGCGTTGCCGACACCCAACCGCAGGCTCTCGACCCTCGCCGCGCCCTCGGACCACGCGATCACCGCGACCGCGGTCTTCCTCGGCTCCGCCGCAAGGTCCACACCCACCGTTCGCATCACACGAGGTTAGGGGCGTGCACCCTCGCGCGGGCGGCTAGGCGGTGGTGCGGCGGGAGCGAGCGGGGCGCTCGAGCCGACCGTGCGACTCCGCCCGCAGCTTCAGCAGGTAGAGCCCGGAGACGGATGCGACGATGAGCCACAGCACGGCGACCTCGACATCCAGGCCGTATATGCCGATGGCGGCGCCGACGAGCCCGGTCACGAAGACACAGGCACTGAGGGTCTTGACGGCGGGCGGGGCGATTGTGGTCATGCTCGAACACCTACTCGGAAGTTCTTCGGCGTCTCGCACACGAGCCGCCGGCTTGGTATCTGCATCGTCGAGAATTACGCCTCTCGGGTGCGTAAGACTCCTGAGCCGCATTTCCGCCCGAAACGCTAGCGGCACGATGCCGACAATCCGGATAGGCGCGGCGTCGTTATCCAAATCGAGACCTTTGCCACCTTCGGAGGCAATTCGAAGTCTTGTCCGAACGGTTATCCAAGGCCACGGCCCCTTTTCTCCCGCTTCGTTAGATTGTCAGCGGCCGCGATTGCTGTTCGGCCACTACGCAGAATCGAGAGGGAAGGCCCAACCGATGACCCGTACCCCCAAGTTCCTGATGCTGTCCCTCGCCGCGACGATGGCGGTGCTCGCCGTCTCCGCGCCCTCCGCCACGGCGGATCCGTTCTGCGGCGGTACCGGCAGCGGCGGGAGCAGCGGGTTCGGAAGCACCGGTGGTGCGGGCAACCCGATCCCGTGGTTGAACGGCCAGGACGGGCGGCTCCCCAACCTGAAGGGCAAGACCCAGGCGGTCGAGCACGTCACCGGTCTCAACGGCCCCAACGACACCGCCCGGCGGTTCAACGTGGTCGGCACCGATCTCGGCATCATGTGGGACAACGGCGCGGGTCAGGTCCTCACCGCGTTCGGCGACACCACCGGGCTCAGCCAGGAGCCGCTGTGCGAGGGGCTGGTGGGCGACTGGCGGAGCAACGTGCTCTTCCGCAGCTCCGACCGCGACCTCGACGACGGGATGAGCATCGACAGCTCGCCCCTGGACCGGCCGAACCATTCGAAGGAATTCCTCCCGAGCAAGAAGATCCCCGGCGTCGAACACACCGTCATCCCGACCACCGGTATCTCCGTCAACGGGGTGCAATACATCAATTACATGTCCATCCGCAGCTGGGCGGCGCCCGGCGAATGGGTCACCAATTACTCTCAGATCGCAACCTCCACCGACAATGGCGAGACGTGGACGCCGCGGCCGGAATCTGTGCGACTGAATGTCCTCGACGACGCCCTCTCCCGGGCGAATCTCCCGACGTCGGGAAATCAGAATTTCCAGATGGGCGCCTTCGTCAAGCACGACGGCTTCATCTACAACTTCGGCACGCCCTCGGGTCGTTCCGGGCAGGCCCGGCTCTCCCGCACCCCGGAAGCCTCGATCCTGAACGTCGCCGGCTACGAGTACTGGGACGGCCACGGCTGGGTGGTCGGCAACCCGGCCGTCGCGGTCCCGGTGCTGGACGGCAGCGTCAGCGAGCTGTCGGTCCAGTACAGCGCCTACCTGGGCAAGTTCATCGCGCTGTACTCCAACGAATCGAACGCGCTGATCATGCGGACCGCGCCGGTGCTGACCGGGCCGTGGAGCGCACCGGAAACGCTGATCAGCAGCGCGACCGTGCCCGGCCTGTACGGCGCGTACATGCACCCCTGGTCGGAGGGCGAGAACCTGTACTTCCTGGCCACCACCTGGTCCGACTACAACGTGATGATGATGCGCACCAAGCTCAGCCGCTGACCCCGACGAACGAGAGCCCCGCCGACCGCACGGGTCGTCGGGGCTCTCGGCCGATACGGGTTACTGCGAGACGTTGACCATCTCGTGGTCGGCGACGGTGCCCGCCAGCACGCGCAGGTGGTCGTCGGCGCTGCCGAGCGTGTGCTCGATCGCGACGAGCCGGGAGACGTAGTGCCCCACCGGGTACTCGGCGGTCATGCCGATGCCGCCGTGCATCTGGATGGCCTCCTGACCGATGTGCCGCGAGGCCCGCCCGATCTGCAGCTTGGCCCGCGAGGCGATCGTCGGGTCCTTCACGCCGTCGGCCAGGGACATCGTGGCGTACAGGCTCATGCTGCTCGCCAACTCCAGCGAGACGTACATGTCCGCCGCGCGCTGCGTCAGGGTCTGGAACTTCGCCAACGGAACACCGAACTGCTTGCGCTGCTTGAGGTATTCCGTGGTCAGCCGCAGCGTCTCTGCCATCGCACCGACCGCCTCGGCACACAGCGCGGCCTGCGCGCGCACCTCGGACGCGGTGATCGCGGCGGTGACGTCGCCGCCGTCACCGAGCTGCTCGGCAGGCGCGTCGGCGAACTCGATCTGGGCGCCGCGGAGCCCGTCGTGGGTGGCGTAGCCGCGCCGCGTCACGCCCTCGGCGGCGGCGTCGACCACGAACAGGCCCACTCCCCCGCCGGGCAGGGTCGCGCTGACGACCAGGGTGTCGGCGCAGTCGCCGTGCAGCACCGGGTTCTTGCGGCCGGTGAGGACCCAGCCGTCGCCCCGCGCGGTGGCGGTCGTCGAGACCTCGCTCGCCGGCCACCGGCTACCGGGTTCGGCGTGCGCGAACGCCGGCAGCACGGTGCCCTCGGCGACCCGAGGCAGGTAGCGCGCGCGCTGGTCGGCCGAGCCCGCGTCGGCGATCAGCCCACCGGCGAGCAGGACGGCGAGGTACGGCTCCGGCGCCAGCGCCCGGCCGATCTCGTTCATCACGGCCATCGTCTCGACCGGTCCCGCGCCCATCCCGCCGTCCTCCTCGGCGAACGGCAGCCCGAGCAGGCCGATCTCGGCGAAGCTCTTCCACACGTCCCGGCTCCAGCCGAGGTCGGTGGCGGTGACGGCGTTGCGCTTCTCGGCGTCGTAGCTGCGGGCGAGCAGCTCACGGGTCGTGTCGCGCAGCATGACCTGTTCGTCATTGAGTTCGAAGTCCATTGCGGCGCCTCACAATCCGAGGATCGAAGAGGCGATGATGGTGCGCTGCACCTCGCTCGATCCGCTGTAGATGGATACCTTTCGGTAGTTCAGGTAGGTCGGGGCGGCGTGCTGCGCCCAGGACGGCGAGTCGATGTCGGCCGCACCGAACGGCAGCGAATCGGGGCCCGCGACGTCCATGAGGATCTCGGTGGAGGCCTGCTGCAGCTCCGAGCCGCGGAGCTTGAGCAACGACGACGCCGGGTTGGGCTTGCCGTCCGCCGAGCCGGCGACCACCCGCAGCTGGGTCAGCTCCAGCGCCAGCAGCTCGTTCTCCAGCTCCGCGAGGCGCGCCGCGAACAGCGGGTCCTGCAGCAGCGTGCCGTCGCCGACCTTGGTCTGGGCCGCCAGTTCCTTGGCCTGCGCCAGGCGCACCTTGGAGGTGCCGACCCGGGTGACGCCGGTGCGCTCGTTGCCGAGCAGGAACTTCGCGTATCCCCAGCCCGCGTTCTCCTCGCCCACGAGGTTCTCGGCCGGGACGCGGACGTCCTCGAACCACACCTCGTTGACCTCGTAGCTGCCGTCGATCAGCTTGATCGGGCGGACGGTGACGCCGGGGGTCTTCATGTCGATGAGCAGGAACGAGATGCCCGCCTGCCGCTTCGGGGCGTTCGGGTCGGTCCGGACCAGGCAGAAGATCCAGTCCGCGTGCTGCGCCAGCGTGGTCCAGGTCTTCTGGCCGTTGACGATGTAGTCGTCCCCGTCGCGGACGGCGCGGGTCTTGAGCGAGGCCAGATCGGAGCCCGCCTCCGGCTCGGAGAAGCCCTGGCACCACCAGATGTCGAGGTTCGCGGTCGCGGGCAGGAAACGCTCCTTCTGCTCCTGCGAACCGAAGGCCGCGATGACCGGCCCGACCATGTCGGCGTTGAACGCCAGCGGGTCCGGCACGGAGGCCAGCTGCATCTCGTCCAGCCACAGGTGACGCTGCACCGGCGTCCAGTCGCGGCCGCCCCACTCGACCGGCCAGTTCGGCACGGCGAGCCCGTTGGCGTTGAGGATCGCCTGGGTGGTCTTGAAATCCTCGGCGGTCAGCTCACCGCCGCGCGCGGCGCGCTCACGGATGTCGGCCGGGACCTGGGTGGTGAAGAACGTGCGCATCTCGTCGCGAAAGGCGAGTTCCTCGTCGGTGAGTTTCAGGTTCATTGTGTGCTTTCTGTGTCAGATCGCCGAACCCCGGCCGGTCGAACCGGACGGGGCGAGCCGAGAGCGCGCACCGCAGAACTAAGCGCACGCTCATTTCCTAAGCGCATGCTTATACTTGTCCCGTCGGCGGGTGTTGTCAAGGTGCAGAAGGTGAAGCGGAGGCCAAGGGTGAGCGAATCGGTGGCGGCGGAGACACCCGGCGTGGTGAGCAGCTCCAAGGCCGCCGCGCGGATCCGGGCCGCGGCCGTGGAGGCGTTCGCCGAGAACGGCTACGGGGGGACCACCACCCGCGACATCGCCGCTCGCCTCGGCCTGAGCCCCGCCGCGATGTACCCGCACTACAAGTCCAAGGAAGAGCTGCTCTACGCGATCAGCTACGAGGGCCACCAGCGGTGCGTCGAGCTGCTCACCGACGCCGATCCCGTCGACTCGCCGCCCACCGCGAGGCTGCGCGCGGTCGTCGGCGCCTTCACCCGCTGGCATGCGACCCACCACGCCCGCGGACGGGTGGTGCAGTACGAGCTGACCGCGCTCTCCCCCGAGCACTACCGCACGATCATCGGGCTCCGCCGCGACGTGAACCGGATCGTCAAGCGGATCGTCAAGGCGGGCGCCGCGGACGGCTCGTTCGTCGTGCCGGACGTCGAGGGCGTGACCCTCGCGATCACCTCGCTCTGCGTCGACGTGTGCCGATGGTTCCCCGGTGGCGGCTTCACCGAACCGGATCGGGTCGCGGAGCTGTATTCCGAACTGGCCCTTCGCCTCGTCGCGGCCACCGCCTGACCGTCAGTCCCGCCCGCGGCCCGGTTCCGCGCGCGACGTGAGCGCCAGGATGTCCCGGTACAGGACGCTCTGATAGGTCCCCATCAGCTCCTCGACCCCGCCGAACTGGTCGCCGACGTGGTGGGTGTTCTCCGCCGAGAGCTCCCGGTTGCCCGAGCGCGCGATGAGGTCGTCGATCCTCGAATCGAGGCTCATCGTCCGCTGCACCGCGGCGACCGCCTGGAGCTGCTCTTCCGCCTGGGAGAGCAGGTCTCCGATGCGAGCCAGCGCCGCGACCCGGTCGACCAGCTGATGCCACACCGGCGCCAGCGCCGTCTGCCGCGCCGTGATCTGGGCGCGGGCACCCTCGCCCCGCGTGGACCGCATGGCCGCGCCGAGCTCGGCGGTGATCCCCCGCAGCGCCACCGTGTCGGCCGCGATCTGGATCAGCTCGTCCGCCAGGTCCAGCTGGGCACGCTGGATGAGGAAGTGCTCCGAATGCCAGGCCGACGACCCATCGATCCGGTCGTACAGCGTGCCCGCCAGGTAGAGCAGGGTGTCGTAGCGGTCCGCGAACCGCTCACCCTCGGGCGCGGCGCCCTGGGCGAGGGCCTCGGCGGCCCGGCGACCGACACCGGCCAGCGGAGTGCTCTCGGTGAGCGCGGCCACCCGCTCCGCGGCAGCGCCGAGGGTCGCGTTCCGCACCTGGTCGACGGGGCGATCGCCCGAGGTGACGGGCACCGGGGTCCGCTGCAGCGCGGCGAACAACGCCTCCCGCTGGTCGGGTTCGAGGTGCACCCCGTCGCGGCGCTCCCGCCGGATCGCGCGTACCCCGCTCGCGTAATGCGTGCCGGACAGCACCATGGCCGACCGCAGGTGATCGAGCCGCTTGGCGACCTCGGCCGCCCGGAAGGTGAACACCGCCTGCACGGGCCCCGGCCGCAGCTCCGCCGCCCGACCCGCGAGCCGGGCCTGCTCGTCGGTGAGCCGCCGGAGCGCACCGAAGCCCCCGATCGACGGGATGGTCCGGCCCGTCCGCCGCCGTTCGGCCAAGATCTCGCGCGTGGTGACGTCGACGTGTCCGGCCGCGATCAGCACGGCCGCCTCGTCGGACAGCACCGGCAGCCGGGCCTCGACCCACGCCCCCTCGCTCCACCGTCGCACCTGCAGCGAGATCCGCTCACGGCGCTGTGCCGCGGTCTCGTAATCGCCCGGGACCTGCGGGTCATCCGACATCGAGCCTCCTCGAGTTCCAGGACTCCACTGTCCCAGAATTCCGGGGAACGCGCCGCGACCCGGTCCGCACAGCCCCAGGTGACGGCGCCTTTCGGCGACCGACCGTTGCGAGCACACTGAAACGGGATCTGAATGTGACTGCGGGTGCCTATTGACTGCGGTGTGACTCTGGTCTCATACTCTGACTGATCGATTAGTCAGTAAGGAGACTCCGTGGATCTGAAGGAAGCCGTCCGGCAGAACATTGGGCGAGCCGAGCAGTCCGCCGTCGACCTCAGCCACCGCATCCACGCCCACCCCGAAGTCGGCTTCGAGGAGTACCGCGCCGCCCAGTGGGTGGGTGACGCCCTCAGCGAGGCGGGCTTCGCCGTCAACACCGGCGTCGCCGACCTGCCGACCGCGTTGCTCGCCACCGCCGGCGACGGGCCTCTCGTGGTCGGGATCTGCGCCGAGTACGACGCCCTGCCCGGCCTCGGGCACGCGTGCGGGCACAACGTCATCGCCGGATCGGCCGTGGCCGCCGCTCGGGCGCTCGCCCCGCTGGCCTCCGACCTCGGCATCACGGTGAAGGTGTTCGGCACCCCCGCCGAGGAGAACGGCGGCGGCAAGGTCCTCATGCTCGACGCCGGCCTCTTCGACGGAACGCACGCCGCGATGATGGTGCACCCCGCAACCTTCGAGCAGGCGTACACAAGCGTCCTCGCGAACGGCGACCTGCTCGTCGACTTCACCGGCAAGAACGCCCATGCCTCGGCCGCCCCCTACGAGGGGGTCAATGCCGGCGACGCGGTCACCCTCGCCCAGGTGGCGATCGGGCTGCTGCGCCAACAACTCCATCCCGGTGATCAGATCCACGGGATCGTCACCAACGGCGGCGAGGCACCGAACATCATCCCGGCGAAAGCCGGTGCGCACTACTACATTCGGGCATCCGACCTCGAATCACTCAAGGTACTCGAGCAGCGCGTCCAGCGATGCTTCGAGGCGGCGGCATTGGCGACCGGCTGTGAGATGACGAGCGCCCCCACCGGGCCCGACTACTCCGAGTTCCGCAACAACACCGCGCTCGCCGACCTCTACGAGACGAACGCCCGGCAGCTCGGCCGCAGGTTCGCCCCGGTCGGGGAGACGTCATCCGCACTCGGATCGACCGACATGGGAAACGTCTCCCGCGCGATCCCCGCCATCCATCCGACCCTCGCCCTTGACTGCGGCACCTCGGTCAACCACCAGCCCGAGTTCGCGGCCCACTGTGCGGGCGCCTCCGCGGACCGCGCGCTCATCGACGGCGCCACCGCGATGGCCTGGACCATCGTCGACCTCGCCACCGACCCCACCCTCCGTGCCCGATTCATCGCGGGCAACTAACCCCTACCCATCAGGCGGTGCACATGCGTAAGTACTGGATAGTCGGCTCCATCCCCTTCATCTTGATATTCCTGGTGACCTGGATACCCCAGATCAACGGCCCGCACGTGTGGCTCGGCGCCCCCGCCATCTTCATCTGGGTCACCCTGGTCAGCAGCATCCTCGTGTCCGGCGTCCTCACCTACTTCGAGCGCACCCGCACCGATCTCGACGCGGAAGGCAACGAAGCGTGAACGTCACCCTGGCAATCGGCGTCCTCGGCATGCTGGTCATCGCCGCCATCGGCTTCTATGGGCGGCGACAGCCCGTCAAGGACATGGACGAATGGGCGGTCGCCGGCCGCAAGTTCGGCGTGATGACCACCTGGGTCCTGCAGGCAGGCGAGACCTTCACGACGTTCACATTCCTCGGCACCGTCGGGCTGGTCGTCTCCCTCGGCGCCTCCGCCTTCTACTGCATTCCGTACATCCCACTCGCCTACCTGGTGATGTACTGGATTGCCCCAAAGCTGTGGCGCCGGGCGAAGGCGGCCGGGTATGTCACCCAATCCGACTTCCTCCGCGGCAGCTACAACAGCCCCACGCTCGGCTTCCTCTCCGCGGTCTTCGGCATCATCTTCCTGCTGCCCTACCTGCAGCTGCAGATCACCGGACTGGGCCTGATCGTCCGCGCCGCGACAGGTGGTGCCGCCGACGGCACGATCAGCAGCATCGTCGCGTTCGTACTCGTGATCGCGTTCGTGCTGTGGTCCGGACTGCACGGCGTGGCGCGGACGTCGTACTTCAAGGACGTGCTGATGATCCTGGTGATGCTGGTGATCAGCATCGCGATCCCGATGCACTTCAACGGCGGGCTCGACTTCGGACTGAGCACCATCGCCCGTGAGATGCCCGAGATGCTGTACGTCCAGACCGGCACCTACGGCATCTGGTGGTTCATCACGAGCATGGCGATCAGCATGATCGGGGTGATGTTCTACGCGCTGCCCCACAACTGGCCGGCCGTACTGGCCAGCCGCAGCGAGAAGGCGGTCCGCCAGAACCTGATCTACCTGCCGATCTACAGCGCCCTGGCCAGCATCCCGATGCTGCTCGGCTATACGGCGATCGTCGCATTCGGCAGCGACCAGGACGGCGACTCCGCGATGCTCAAGATGGCGTCCGAGGCCCTGCCGCCGTGGGCCATGGGTGTCGTGCTCACCGCCGCCGCGGCAACCGCCATGGTGCCCTCCGCTGCCTTGCTCATCGCCATCGCGCCGCTCGCCGTCAACAACGTGTTCCAGGTCAAGGACGAGAAGCGCAAGTTCGTCGTGAACCAGGCGGTGGTGGTGGTCTTCGGGCTTGCAGCACTGGTCCTCGCACTGTCGATGCCGAACCTGCTCGGCAACATGCTGCTGCTGACCTTCAGCGGGTCGACGCAGGTGGTCCCCGCGATTGCGGGAGCACTGCTGCTCAAACGACGACTCGACAAGGCCTCGGTCATCGCCGGCCTGTGCGCCGGTGTGTTCACGGTCATCCTGCTCACCTTCGCGCCGTTCGACGGGCCCGACATCAACACCGGCATCAGCGGCCTGATCGTCAACATCGCGGTGATCGCCGTGATCGAACTCGTCATCCGGGTGCGGCGGTCCGTAGCAACACCGCATGACCCGATCGAGATCGCGTCGGAGGCCGCTGCGAGGGCTTGATCGCTCACGAAACCCCAAGTACGCGTGCGCTATCGCCGCATACACCCGGAGCCGTCACCGTGCATTCGCTCGAACGAGAGCAGCGCGGTGGCGGCTCGGCGCATTCGCACGACGGTGCAGTAGCTTGACAGTGTGGCAAAGCAGACAAAACAGCGTAAAGAGACCAAGGATCGGCGCAACGAGATCCTCTCCACCACGCTGGACCTGGTAACCGAGAACGGTATCGATCGACTGCGTGCCGCCGACATCGCGGAGGCGCTCGGCGTCAGCACCGCGCTGATCTTCTACCACTTCAAGACCCTCGAGAACGTCATCGTCAGCGCCTTCGAACTGGCCGCCGAGAACGACCTGGCCAACCTCGACACGGTGCTCGAGAGCACCGATGGCACGATCGAGGACCGCCTGCGTGCAGTCCTGAACGAATACGGACCGACCGGCCGCGCCGTGGGCTGGAGACTGTGGATCGAGACCTGGTCGGCGTGCCTGCGCGAGCCCGCGCTGCGCGATGTCACCCATCGCCTCGACATGCGCTGGCGCGAGGTGGTCACCGACCTGATCCGCGCGGGCGTCGACAACGGCGAGTTCCGCACGGACGACCCGCAGGGCACCACCTGGCGGCTGACCGCCATGCTCGACGGGCTCGCGGTCCAACTCGTCGCACTGGACGGCGCGGTGTCGAAGGACGACGTCGCCACCTGGATGGACCGGGCGATCCGCTCCGAGCTACAGCTCTGACGCGCTGCCGCCGGGGCTCCCCCGGCGGCTCCTCCACCGGTGATCGCCCTGCGGCGCCGGAAAATTCAAACGCCATCCCCTTGACGTGGCACGCATCACTCTCGCATACTGACTGAGCAATCAGTTAGTAGATGACAGAGAGCGTAGGAGCCCCCATGTCCTTGACCCTTCCGAACGCGATCGGATCGACCGACGCCACCCGCACCGACGACCCGTTCTTCGAGGCGACCTGGCGCGACACCGAAAGCGACGCAACGGGATACCTGGTCATCGACCGCCTCGTCCGCGGCATCTCCAGCGGCGGCCTCCGGATGCGCGCCGGCTGCACGCTCAACGAGGTCAGGGGGCTGGCCCGAGGGATGACCCTCAAGGAGGCCATCCATTTCGAGGCAGGCGCCCGATACGTCCCCCTGGGCGGCGCCAAGGGCGGCATCGACTTCGACCCGTACCACGCCGACGCCGACGGGGTGCTGAGGCGCTACCTCCAGGCCATGGCGCCGCTCATCGAGCAGCGCTGGACCATGGGCGAGGACTTCGGTGTCCGCCAGGACGCGGTGGACGCGGCCCTGAGCGACATCGGGCTCGAGAGCTCGGTGCAGGCCGCACACCGCGTCATCGACGACCGGGCCGAGTCCGCGACCCGGATGAAGACGGCGTTCACCGCGATCGTCGACGGGGTCAAGCTCGACGAGCTCGTCGGCGGATACGGTGTCGCCGAGGCGGCCCTCGCCGCTATGGACCGAAAGGGCATGGACCCGAGGCAGACCCGGGCCGTGGTGCAGGGCTTCGGATCGATGGGCGGGGCCACCGCCCGTTACCTCGCCCAGGCCGGTGTGCGCATCGTCGGCATCGCCGACGTGCACGGCGTCGTCGCCAACCCGGACGGTCTCGACGTGGAGACGCTGCTCCTGTCCCGCGACGCGACCGGCGGGGTCGACCGCAGCCGGCTCGCGGCCGGCGACGTGCAGCTGCCGTCCGCAGAGTGGCTGTCCGTCGAGGCCGAGGTGCTGATCCCGGCGGCGACGTCGTACTGCATCGACGACTCCAACCAGGACCAGGTCCGGGCCGCACTCGTCGTCGAGGCCGCCAACATGCCGATCACCCCCAGCGCCGAGGAGGCGCTGGTCGCCCGGGGTGTCGTGGTGTCGCCGGACTTTCTCGCCAACTCCGCGACCAACGCCTGGTGGTGGTGGGTGTTCTTCGGTGACATCGACGGCAGCGCGGAGCAGTCCTTCGACAAGATCCGCACCCGCATGTGGACGTTGAGCGGCCAGATGTTCGACCACGCCGACGAGCACGGTGTCAGCACGCGTGCCGCCGCGTTCGCTCTGGCCTCGGACAAGCTCGCCGATCTGTCCGCGCAGTTCCCGACCTACTGACGCCCCGGCCCCACCACGACCAGGAGTTCTTGACATGGCACCCATCCCTGCGCCGACGACCGACACCGACCTACGGGTCTTCACCGACCCCTCCTCGGTGGCGGTGGTCGGCGCCACCGCCGACCCAGCGAAGTGGGGCTACTGGCTGGCGACAGGCGCGCTGTCCGGACGCCACCGCCGTCGCGTCTACCTGGTGAACCGGTCCGGGGCCGAGATCCACGGCGAGTCCAGTCACGCCGGACTGCATGAGCTGCCGGACGCTCCCGAACTGGTCGCGTTGTGCGTGCCGCCGCACCACGTCGGCGCGGTGGTGGACGAGGCGCTCGCGCTCGGTGCCCGCGGATTCCTCGGCATCACCGCGGGCGTCCCCGACGAGCGCGCCATCGCGGAACGCATCCGGGCGGCCGGGGCCCGGCTGGTGGGGATGAACAGCCTCGGCATCTACGACAGCACCACGGAGCTGCGTCTGGCCTGGGGGCAGTTCACCCCCGGACCGATCGCGGTGATCTCGCAGAGCGGCCAGGTCGGCTCGGAGATCGCGTTGCTGGCGGCGCGCGCCGAACTGGGTGTCTCCCGGTTCATCTCGATCGGGAACCAGACGGACCTGGGCGCCGCCGAGTTGCTCGACGAGCTGGTCGGCGACGATTCGACCCGCGTGGTCGCGCTCTACCTCGAGTCGTTCGCCGGCGGCCCGGACATCGTGGATGCGCTCAGCCGACTCCGACAGGCCGGAAAGCACACGATCGTGCTCACCGTCGGCGCGAGCGAGGCCAGCTCCCGGTTGGCCCGATCGCACACCGGATCGCTCACCTCGAGCATGGACGTCGTCGATGCCGCGCTGCGCGTCGCGGGCGCGGTCCGGGTCGCCACCCCTACCGAGCTCGTGGACCTCGCTCGCCTGCTGCTCGCGACCGGCCTGCCCGGCGGCCGCCGGGTGGCCGTCGTGGGTGACAGCGGAGGACAGACCGGCATCGCGGCCGACGTCGTCGCCAAGGCCGGGCTCCGGGTCCCGGAATTCTCGGCGGGACTGAAATCCGCTCTGGAAAAGCAACTCCCGAGCGGCGCCGCCTGCAGCAACCCCGTCGACCTGGCCGGTGCCGGTGAGCGGGACCTGGGCTCGTACTCGAGCGTGGTCTCGCTCCTGTTGGAGTCGGACGAGGTGGACTCCGTCGTCCTGACCGGATATTTCGGCACCTATGGGGCGGACACCCCGTCCCTTTCCGGTCGCGAGATCGAGGTCGCCCGGTCGATGGGCGACTCGGTCTCCGCGAACGGCAAGCCGCTGATCGCGCACACCATGGTCGAGGGCAACCCGACCACGGAAGCCTTGCACGCCAACGCGATCCCCACCTACAGTGCGATCGACTCCGCAGTCCGGTCCCTCTCGCACGCGAGCCGGCTGCAGTCGGCCGGACGCGAGTGCCGTCCGTCGGCTCCCAGGACCGAGCTGATCGGCGCTGGGTACCTCCCAGCCCAGAAGCTGTTGTCCGAAGCTGGGATCCGGTTCCCGCGCAGCCTCACCGTGCACAACCGGACCGAGCTCACGACGGCGGTCGAGCGGCTGACCGCACCCTACGTACTCAAGGCGAGCTGGCTCGAGCACAAGAGCGAGGTCGGCGGCGTACGCGTCGGCATCGCCGACCACGCCGAACTCGTCGCGGCCTTCGACACGATGTACGCCGCCCTCGGCGTCGGCGACTACGTGGTCGAGGAACTCGACACCCGCCCGGACACCGTGGAGATCCTGCTCGGCGCCCGCCGCGACCCCGATCTCGGTGCGGTGATCGTCGTCGGGGCCGGTGGCACCGAGGCCGAGGTGTACCGGGACGTGGCGGTGGAACTGGCGCCGATCGACCAGGCCACCGCTCTCCAGATGATCGAGCGACTGACCTGTCTGCCGCTGCTGCGCGGATGGCGGGGCAAGCCGGGCGTCGACATCGACGGCCTGGCTGCCGCGGCCGCGGCAGTCTCCGAACTGGCGGCGGCACACCCGCACGTCGACGAGATCGAGGTCAACCCGCTGCGGGTCGGCCCCGACGGCATCCTCGCCGTCGACGCGCTCGTCATCGAACAGCACCCCTGACCAATCCCCTCGTACCCAAGGAACGACTCATGACTGCACCAGACATCAGGGCCGAGTTCGCCGACCGCGTAGCGGTCGTGACCGGCGGCGGATCCGGGATCGGCCGGGCGATCGCGACCCGATGGGCCGCCGCCGGCGGCACCGTCGCCGTGCTCGGTCGACGCGAGGAGGCGTTGGCCGAGACGGTCGCGCTGGCCGAACGGGCCGGCGGCACGGGCATCGCGGTGTCCTGCGATGTCCGTGACCCCTCTGCGGTCGACACCGCGATCGACTCGGTGGTCGAGCGGACCGGACGCCTCGACGCACTGGTCAACAACGCCGCCGGGAACTTCGTCGTGCCCGGCGAGAACCTCTCCCCGAACGGCTGGAAGGCCGTCATCGACATCGTGCTCAACGGCACCTTCTACTGCACCAGGGCGGCGTCACGGCACATGCTCGCGGCCGGGTCCGGCTCGATCCTCAATGTGATCGCCACCTACGCGTGGCACGGCCATCCCGGCACCGTGCACAGCGCGGCCGCCAAGGCGGGTGTGGTCGCGATGACCCGCACCCTCGCGGTGGAGTGGGCCGCGCGCGGAGTGCGACTGAACTGCATCGCACCGGGGCCCACCGAGACGGAGGGCGCAGGCGCCGCGCTGTGGCCGACCGCCCAGGCGCGTACCCAGGTGCTCTCGAGCGTGCCCGCAGGCCGCTTCACCACGCCGGAGGAGGTCTCCGAGTCGGCGGCCTACCTGCTCTCCGACCGCGCCTCCTACGTCACCGGTGACGTCCACGTCGTCGACGGCGGCCAGTGGCTGGGCAAGGCAATCTACACCGATCCGACCAAGGGGGCATGACCATGAACAACACAGTCCGCACCGGCGGCCAGGCGCTCGTCGACGCCCTGTCCGCGCACGAGGTCACGGCAGTCTTCGGCATCCCGGGGACGCACAACCTCCCGATCTACGCGGCGCTTGCCGATTCCGGCATCACGCATGTCTCCCCGCGTCACGAGCAGGGCGGGGGCTACGCGGCCGACGGTTTCGCCCGCGTCAGCGGCAGGCCCGGGGTGTGCATCACCACCACCGGACCCGCCATTCTCAACGCGGCGGCCGCTGCGGCACAGGCCTATTCGGATTCGGTGCCGGTCCTCTTCATCGCTCCGGGGCTGCCGCTCGCACATCCGAGCAACGGCAACGGATACCTCCACGAGGTCAAGAGTCAGTTCCGCGCGATGGACTCCGTCGTCGGCCACGCCCAGCGCGTCACCAGTGTCGCGGAGATCCCGCTCGCGGTGGCGCAGTGCTTTGCCGCGATGACCTCGGGAAGGCCGCGCCCGGCCTACCTCGAGATCCCGCTCGACCTGCTCGACGCCTCGGACGAGGTGAGCCCGGTCGCGCCCATCTCCCGGTCGGTGTCGATTCCCGACTCCGCTGCCCTCGGCGCCGCGCACGAGTTGCTCTCGGGCGCCCGGAGCCCGCTGTTGATCGCGGGTGGCGGAGCCGCCGGCGCAGCGGCGGAACTGCGCGAACTGGCCGAGGCCCTCGGCGCCCCGGTCGTCACGAGCGCCAACGGCAAGGGAGTGCTGTCGGAGGACCATCCGCTCTCGCTCGGCGCCGGCCTCCAACATCCCTCCGTCGCCGGGGTGGTCGCCGACAGCGATGTGGTGATCGCGGTGGGAACCGAACTCGCCCCATCGGATTGGTGGTGGGGTCCGATCGCAGCTGACACGACCCTCATCCGGATCGACATCGACCCGACCTCCATCTCGACCAACGCCCGCCCCGCGGTCGCGCTCGTCGGTGACGCCGCGGAGACCCTCGCCAGCCTCCTCCAGGCCCTGCCAGGGCCGAAGGCCGACGGGAGCGCCCGCGCACAGCATTGGCGGGACCGGATCCGCGACGATGCCCGCCGGGAAGGCGCTCGTTACGTGCGCCTGTGCGAGGTGCTCGACGACGTCCTCGACGACAGCGCCGTACTGGCCGCGGACAGCGCGATGGCCTGCTACTACGGCGCGCTGTCGAACCTCCCCCTGCACCGCCCCCGGTCGTTCCTGTACCCCACCGGGCTGGGCACGCTGGGATACGGACTGCCCGCCGCCATCGGGGCGAAGGTCGCGGCGCCGGACCGCCAGGTCGTGGCGATGCTCGGCGACGGCGGTGTCATGTTCACGATCGCCGAATTGGCGGCCGCTGCCGAGGCGAAGCTGGCGATCCCCGTCGTCATCGTCGACAACGGCGGCTACGGCGAGATCCGCAACGAGATGGCGGACCGCAACGAGGCGGTGCACGCCGTCGACCTCGGCGCTCCCGACTTCCCGGCGCTCGCCCGAGCCCTCGGCTGCCACGGAGTGGCGCTCGAATCCACCGACCAGGTAGGCGCGGCGGTGGCCGCTGCCCTGGCCGCCGACCGGCCGACCCTGATCCATGTGCGCGAGGAAGAGGTGCCGCTGTGACGAACTGGATGCGCAATACCGTCCTGATCGACGGCACCTGGCAGGAGCGTGCGAGCACCTCTGCGGTGTACAACCCCGCTACCGAGGAGGTCGTCGGCAGCGCGGCGTCCGCATCGGTCGAGGACGTCGATGCCGCGGTGCGATCCGCGCGACGGGCCGGCATCGACTGGGGCCGAACGGATCACGCGACCCGCGCGGACATGCTGGACGAAGTGCATGCCCGGCTGCTCGCCGACCGCCGCCTGCTCGTCGACGCCATCGTCGCCGAGGTGGGCGCCCCGGTGGCGGTGGCCGAGGAAGCGCACGTCGACCTGGCAATCGAGCTCATCGCCTCGTTCGCGCGGATCGCCCGCGACGAACCGATGCACACCACCATCGGCAATTCGACGGTGCTGCGCCGGCCAGCGGGCGTGGTCGGCTGCATCACCCCGTGGAACTACCCGCTCTACCAGCTCGCGGCGAAGGTCGGCGCGGCGCTGGCAGCCGGATGCACCACTGTGGTCAAGCCCGCCGAACTGACCCCACTGTCGACCTACCTGTTCTGCGACGCATTGCTCGCAGCGGGCCTGCCGCCCGGCGTGGTCAACCTCGTGCCCGGGCAGGGTTCGGTGGTCGGCTCGGCCCTCGTCGCGCACCCGGGCGTCGACG
Source organism: Rhodococcus sp. PvR099 (assembly GCF_017833315.1). Classification (NCBI taxonomy): domain Bacteria; kingdom Bacillati; phylum Actinomycetota; class Actinomycetes; order Mycobacteriales; family Nocardiaceae; genus Rhodococcus; species Rhodococcus sp. PvR099. Next base: position 2,289,866 of record NZ_JAFIBV010000001.1, read on the forward strand.
TCGTCTCCTTCACCGGATCCACCACGGTCGGCCGCGAGGTCGGGCGGGTGTCGGGCGAACAGCTCAAGCGCGCGTGCCTGGAACTCGGTGGCAAGTCGGCCAGCGTCGTCCTCGACGACGCCGATCTCACCGCCGCCGTCACCGGCTCAGTGGAGGCGGCAATGCTCAACAGCGGGCAGACCTGCAGCGCATGGACCAGGCTGCTGGTTCCGCGCACGCGGTACACCGAGGCCGTCGAGCTCGCGGCCGCGCACGCCGATGCGATGGTCGTCGGCGACCCGCTCGACCCGGCAACCACGCTCGGTCCGGTGATCTCCGGCCGGCAGCGCGTGTCGATCGCCGCGGCTGTCGACGGTGCGGTGGCACGGGGCGCGCGGCTGGCGGCGGGTGGCACCGACGCCATCGCCGAACGCGGGCATTTCCTGAGGCCCACCGTCCTGGCGGACGTAGACCGGCACGACCCGGTCGCACGAGACGAGATCTTCGGCCCGGTCCTGGTCGTGCTCCCGCACGACGGGGACGAGGACGCGATCGCGGCCGCGAACGACAGCGAGTACGGCCTCGCGGGCGCCGTCTGGTCTGCCGACCGAGAACGCGCCCTGTCGGTCGCGGGTCGCATGGACACGGGCCAGGTCGACGTCAACGGCGCGGCCTTCAACCCACTCGCACCCTTCGGCGGGTGGAAGAACTCGGGGCTGGGCCGCGAGCTCGGCCGCGTCGGCATCGAGGAGTTCACCGAGATGACCTCAGTCCAAATGTGATCGGGCCGACCCGATTTCCCTCCCCTAACCCCCGGTACCCATACCCAGAAAGGCCCACCATGACCGGCACCCAGTTCGAAGCCTGGCCGCTCACCACCGAGCAGCGCGAGATCGTCAAGCTCTGCCGTGACTTCGCTGAGAAGGAGATCCGCCCGCGCGGCCGTGAGGTCGACGAAGCCGACGTGGTCACGCCCGTCGACATCTTCGCCAAGGCCGCCCAGGTCGGCATCACCGACTTCATGATCGCCGAGGAGTTCGGCGGCGGCGGCATGACCGATGTGTTCACCCAGTGCCTGGTGCAGGAGGAGCTCTGCTGGGGCGACCCGGGCATCGGAAACCTGGTGTGCTCCAACGGCTTCTTCTCCGACCCGCTGATGGCCCTCGGCACCCCCGAGCAGAAGGAGAAGTGGCTGCGGCCGCTCACCGGCACCGCTCCCCTGATGACCGCGCTCGCGACCACCGAACCCGGCTCCGGCTCGGACGCCGCGTCGATCATCACCACCGCCACCCGCGTGGACGGCGGCTACCGGATCAACGGTCAGAAGGCATGGATCTCCAATGCCGGCGCCGCAGACCAGTACGTGGTGTTCGCCAAGACCGATCGCAACGAACGTTCCAAAGGCGTCACCGCGTTCATGCTGACCAAGGACACACCCGGCCTCACCTGGGGTGAGCCGATGAAGAAGATGGGACAGCGTGCGATCGTCTGCCGCGAGCTGTTCTTCGACGACGTGTTCGTCCCCGAGGAGAACCGGCTCGGCGACGAGGGACAGGGCTTCTACGGCCTGATGGAGACCTTCGACATCTCGCGGATCGTGCTCGGTGCGGCCGCCGTGGGAGCGGCGCGGGCCGCCTACGAGTACGCGCTCGACTACGCCCGTACCCGCAAGCAGTTCGGCAAGCCGATCATCGAGCACCAGGCCGTGGCGTTCCGCCTGGCGGACATGGCAACCCGGATCGAGGCGTCCCGGCTGCTGGTCCACCACGCCGCGCGGTCGATCGACGCGGGCGTGAACACGACCGGGCTGGCCGCCATGGCCAAGTTGACGGCCTCCGAGACCGCGATGTTCGTGACCCACGCCGCCGTCCAGACCCTCGGCGGCTGGGGCTACTCGCGCGAGTACCCGGTGGAGCAGTGGATGCGCGACGTCAAGCTGGAGGAGATCGAGGAGGGCACCTCGGACATCATGCGGCTGGTCATCTCCCGGAACCTCTGATGACCCGAGGCCCAGGCACCGGCGGGCCGGCGCGTTCCGGCGAGCGACACTTCGCCGGTGCCTGGGCGGGCGGGATCGCGTCCGCGGCCGCCTACGGGGTGACCCCGGTGGCGGCGGTGCTCGCGTACGGCGACGGGGTGTCCCCGTCGGTGATGGTGACGCTGCGCAGCCTGTGCGGCGGCGCGCTCATCCTGCTGGTTGCCGGTCTCACCGGCCGACTTCGGGGGCTTCCGCTCCCCGCGACCCTCGGCTTGACACTGCTGTGCGGACCGATCTTCGGTCTGCAGATTCTCGCGTACTTCGCCGCGGTCCGGTCCACGGGCGCCCAGGTGGCGGTCGTGCTGGTGCACATCTACCCCGTGTTGGTCCTGCTCCTGGTCTGGCTGATTCACCGCCGGCGTATCGGCGCACCGGTCCTCGCCCTGTGTGCCGCGATGACGGTTGGGATCGCCCTCGTCGCCGGATCAGGTGCGAGCGCAGTCACCGCAACCGGCGCGATGATGTCCATGCTCAGCGCCGCCGGCTACGCGGTGTACCTCGTGCTCGGAGAGGGTTGGGTGCGCCAGGTCGGCGCCGTCACGGCCGCCGGGCTGGTGACGGTCGGCACCACCGTGACGATCGGCGTCGGCGCGATCGCCACCGATCAGGACTTCGGGCTCACCGCGGACGGCTGGCGATCGGTCATCCTGCAGGGGTTCTTCCTCGTTCCGGTCGGTCTCGGCGGCGCCTTCTATGCGGTGCGGCGGCTCGGATCCGTCCCCATGAGTCTGATCGGACTCCTCGAACCTGTGGTCGGGGTGTTGGTCGCCGCGATCGTGCTCTCCGAACGGCTCGGCCCAGCTCAATGGCTCGGCGTGGCCGTGATCCTCACCTCCTGTTCGCTCCTGCCATTTGCCACCCGCAGGAGGCGGACGGCCGATCAGCCCGCCCCGACACCGAACCGGAACACAGCGACCCCGACGGCCGTGGATTCCTGAGCGGACCGGTCCCGACATGGGACACTGCAGGGGTGAGACGACGCGGCGGTCAGGCCAAACACTCGACCCGATCACGGGTGCCACGCGCGGCGGCCCTCGTCACGCTTGGCCTGCTCTGGCCGGTACCCGTCGCCGCGGCACAGGCACCGCCGAGCCAGCCCGCCGCCTGCGTACCGTTCGGGACCGCGCAGCTGCCACCGGGAGTCCCGTCCGGCGGTGGCAGGCTCGGATTGACGAACCTGCCGGTGTTCACCGGACAGTCCGCCCCTGCCAGCGTCGAACTACGCACGCCGACCACGCAGTTCAACCGGTTCTCCGATTTCGCACTGGTCGGGCACGACCTGCTCACCCGTCCCCGAACGGCAGGCGGCGCCAACACCGAACCGTGGCGCTACGTCCCGATGCCCGAGTGCCTGCGGGGCCGCCTGATCGGGATCTCCGTGGACGACGACGAGTTGGCCGCCGTCGACGACAACGGCTGGATCTACACGATGGACAACGCCTCGCAGGACCCGATCCTCTGGAACTGGACGTCCGCGTGGGGCTCGCCGCTGTGGTTCGCTCCGGGACAACAACTTCCGGGCGAGAACGGGAACGGCTGGGCGCTGAGCGTCTCCTCCCCGTGGGACAACCAGACCTTCACGGACATCGCGGGGCGAATCCACTACGTGGGGCTGGGGAAGATGACGATGCTGCCCGCACTGACCGGCGACGGCAGCCGCATCACCTTCGCGGACCCGTGGCTGCCGAACGACGACAGCTACGAGATCGGCGGGCCGGTCGGAGGCCGGTTCCAGTCGATCTCGCTGTCCGCGGCCGGGTCGACGACCTTCGTGATGAACCGGTACGGCGACATGTACACCCGCAGTTTCGATTTCGACTCGTCGGGCTCGGACTCGGTCTTCTTCCGGTACAGCTGGGACAGCCAGGTCGGTAAGCCAACCGCCCCCAACATCTTCGCCGAGCTGCTCGATCGCAGCACCGCCGCCATCCAACTGCCCGCGCCCGACTGGGTCCATCAGCCCAAGGTCCCCGGCGAGATCACCTCGGCGATCAGCGTCAACTCGACCGGACCGGGCCCGGGCCAGCGCGAACTGCGGGTCGAGGGCCGCCGCGACGGCGCCACCGGGTTCTGGCACAAGGCCCCGACCGCGCCCGAATGGGAATTCACCCGCACTGACGCGGCGCGCCTTGGCGTCCCTGTGGACAACCCGTCGGCGGACCGGTCGAAGGACACCCTGGCCCCGCCCGCACCCTGGCACCTGTCCGGGAACCTGCCCGCGCGCGACGGCAGCATCGACGGGCAGACCCTGATCGACATCGGCCTCCCGTACTCGGTGGTCGACCCACGGCTGCTCGACGCGGTCGGATCGCACGCCGCGCCATCGGGTTACCGCATCTCGGTGTCGCACTTCGACCCGGCGGCCACCAGCAGGGCGGCGACGGTGACCGCGCCCGACGGCGCCGAGATCCCGGTGATCCTGCACACCGCGGACGGACTGCGCCTCGGCCCCCGCGCCCCCGGGCTCGACGGGGAGCCGCGCCATCTCGTCGGCGCCGTCGAGGTCCCCCGCGAGGCCTTCGACACGCGCGGCGACGATCCCGCGCTCGACAGCTTCGTCAGGGACTGGATGCGGGGCAAGCAGATCGCCGCCATCACCCTCAGTGCCACCGACCACGATCTGGTGGTGAGGTAGCCCCGTCAATCCATCGAATGACAACCGAGGGAAATCAGGTGCCGCGATGCACAAGTCCACCGTTCGATCCATCGCACTGACCGCGGGCGCCATCGCGGCCCTCGCGGCATGCGCGGACCCGATCTCCGGAGTCGCGCAGGATGATCCGCCGTCGCAGGAACAGGTCGCCGCGTTGTTCGACACCTGGAACGAGACCCTGGCGACCGGCGACCCCGAGGCCGTCGCGGACCTGTACGCCCCGGACGCAGTGCTCCTCCCGACGGTGTCCAATACGGTGCGCACCGACCGCGCGGGCATCGTCGACTACTTCACCGGCTTCCTGCCCAGCAAGCCGAGCGCGGTGATCGAGCAGTCGGTCGTCAACGTGCTCGACGCGGACAACGCGATCGACACCGGTGTCTACCGATTCACCATGAACAAGCCCGAGGGCACGGAGATCGTCGATGCCCGCTACACGTTCGTATACGAGAAGAGGGACGGCGAATGGCTGATCGTGAACCACCACTCCTCCGAGATGCCGGAATCATGAACCGCCCGAACACGCCCCACACCCGTCTCGCCGCGCTCTGTGGCGTGCTGACGGTGGGCGGGGTGCTCGCGCTGACCGGCTGCGGCGACGGCGGCGACGGCCTCGCGACCACCTCGGGGTCGGTCACCGCGGCGCCGGTGGACTCCCCCACCTCCGAGTCGGGCGCCACGCTCAGGTCGACCACCCCGAACACTGCCTGGAGCACCGACTCCCAGCGGGCCGACGCGTCCGCCGACGCGCACCTGACGGTCACCGGTCTGCGCGTCGGCGGCCAGGACGGCTACGACCGCGTGGTCTACGAACTGGGCGGTACCGGCGTTCCCGGCTGGTCGGTCCGCTACGCCGACCTCGCCGTGCAGGAGGGCAGCGGGGAGGTGATCCCGATGGCAGGCAACGCGATCCTCGAGGTCCTCATCACCGGCAGCGGCTACCCGTTCGACACGGGCGTCGCCGAGTACGACGGACCGAACCCGTTGCCGGGCGAGGGTTCCGAATTGGTCACCGAGACCCGGATCTCCGGGGTGTTCGAGGGGACCACCCAGTCGTTCATCGGTCTCGAGTCCGGCGGGCATCCGTTCACGGTCTCAACCCTGAGCGACCCGACCCGGCTGGTCGTCGACATCGAGCACTGATGTCGACGACCAGCCCGGCGGCACAGGCGATCACACCCCGGCGATCGCCTCCAGCGGCTTGGTGCGCGCGGCCCGCGCGGCGGGCCACAGTGCGGCCAGCACGCCTACCACCGCGGAGCCGAGCAGCATGGCGACCACCTGCCCCCACGGCACCGCGATCACGTCGAGGCCCTCATCCGCCAGCGTGCTGACGAAGCCCCAGCCGAACGCGACTCCGAGCAGCACACCGACCGCCGCACCGAAGACCGCGATGAGCACCGACTCGAGGTAGATGGTGCGGCGGACCTGCGGCCGTTGCATGCCGACGGCCCTGAGCATTCCGATCTCGCGGCGCCGCTCCACCACCGACAAAGCGAGGGTGTTGATGATGCCGAGGATCGCGATGACGATGGCCAACGCGAGCAGCCCGTAGAGCACCGCCAGCAGGGTGTCGATCTGCTTGCCCTGACTGCCCTTGAACTCCTCCCGGTCCTTGACCTGCACGACCAGGAACTTGTCTGTCGCCGCCGCCAGATCGCCGCGCATCGCCGCCAGGTCGGCGCCGGGCTGGGCCTCGATCAGCACCGCCCAGACCGCCCTGACCGCCGCCGGGGTCACCTGCTCGTACACCGATTCGGGCACCATCCATTTGCCGAGGAGCTGGGAGTCGGCGTAGATGCCGGTGACATTGGTGGTCACCTGCTCGCCGTCGCGGTCGGTCAGGACGACCGGCGTACCGATCCGCCATCCCTTTTCTGTGGCGGTCGTCCGGGAGACCAGCATGTTGGTGCCTACCAGCTCGGCCGACCCCTCCTCGAGGGTGTAGTCGAGGACACCGTCGAGCTGTCCGCTGAGGGCCGTGCCGAACTGTTCCTCGTCGTCGATCTTGACCGCAACGCCGTGCAGTTCGACCGCATCCGCCACACCTGGCACCTCCTCGACCGCGGCCGCCGCGCCGAGGGGAACACCCATCGAATCCGGGCCCGCGAGGATGTAGTCGGCGCGAACACCGTTGTCCACCAGGGAGTTCACGCTCTCCTTCGCGGAAGCCCCGAACACCCCGATCACCGACACCAGCATCAGCCCGAGGGTCAACGCGAACGCGGTCGCCGCGGTGCGCCGGGGGTTGCGCACGGCATTGGTGCGGGCCAGCCGGCCCACCGGACCGAACGGCTTGGCGAACACCGCGCCGAGCGCACCCACCACCGGGCGCGAGAGCGCGGGCGCCGCGAGCAGGACCGCGACGATCAACGCGGCCGCACCGAGGCCGACCGTCGTGGCCGCCCCGCCGCCGGTGCCGCGCGAGCCGACCAGCAGCAGTGCGCCGCCGACCACGGCGGCGATCGCGCCGACCAGCGTCCGCACCCGCAGCGAGTCACCGGTGGAGGAGAACTCCTCCCGCATCGCCGCCACCGGCGGCACCTTGGCCGCCCGGCGCGCGGGCGCGTAGGCACTGACCACCGTGACGAGCACGCCGACGAGGAGCGCGACGATGACGGTGCGCGGCTCCAGCTGCAACGGCCCGGACGGCAACCCGACATCGAAGCCGTTGAGCATCGCGCGCAGCCCGTAGGCGAGGCCGACGCCCGCGGCGATGCCGAGCGCGCTGCCGAGCAGGCCGACGATGAGCGCCTCGAGCACCACCGAACGCCCCACCTGCTTGCGGCTGGCGCCGATCGCCCGCAGCAGCGCGAGCTCGCGCAGCCGCTGGGCCACGATCATCGAGAAGGTGTTGTAGATGATGAACGTCCCGACCAACAGCGCGATCGCGCCGAACGCGAGCAGGAAGTAGTTCATGAAGCTGAGCGCCGAGTTCACCTCCGCCTTCACGTCCTCGCGGACCTGATCGCCGGTGTCCACCTTGAGGTCTGGGAGGGCGGCCGCGACCCGGTCGCGCAGCTCGGACTGCGAGACCCCGGTGCCCGCGACGTCGACGTAGTCCACGTGGCTGCCATCGGTGAAGAGCTCGCGCGCCTGCGCGCCGTCGAACTGCGCGCCGACGAATCCGCCGGAGTCGGACGGTGTTTGGTAGATCCCACTGACGGTGACGTCGATGACGCCGCTCGTGGGCACCAGCACCTGGGTGCGGTCCCCCACCGCGAGACCGGCCTTGCGTGCCGCGCCCTCGTTGAGCGCGATCTGGCCAGGAGCGGCGGGCGGCGCCCCCGCGACCATCACGTCGGGATCGCCGAGCGCCTGCTCCGGCGGGGTGTACGACAGCCCGATGCTGGGGGCGCCACCGGACTGCAGCGGCTTCTTGTCGGCGCCGAGCAGCACGATCGGGCCGTCGACGGCAGGCACGACCGCGCGCACCCCGTCGACCGCCTCGAGCTTCGGGAGCTCGCTCAGCGGCACCCCGCTCGACCCCTTCTCCAGCCCGCTGACCCGGACGTCGACGCCCTTCGCCGCGTCCGCGAACAGCCCGTCGAAGGTCTTCTGCAGCGTGTCGGTGAACACGAACGACCCGGCCACGAAGGCGGTGCCGAGGACGACGGAGAGCACGGTCAGCGCGAGCCGGACCTTGTGCGCCGCGAGGTTTCGCAGCGAAACCTTGCGCATGGGTGAGGACATGTCTCAGCCCTGTCCGTCGACGGAGACGGTGTCGACGGTGTCGAGCCGCTTCATCCGGTCCAGGACGGTCTCGGCGGTCGGGTCACGCAACTCGTCGACGATGTGGCCGTCGGCGAGGAACACCACCCGGTCCGCGTAGCTCGCGGCCCGCGGATCGTGGGTGACGATGACGACGGTCTGGCCGAACTCGTCGACCGCGGCCCGCAGGATGGCGAGCACCTCGCCGGAGGAGCGCGAGTCCAGGTTTCCGGTGGGCTCGTCGCCGAAGATGATCTCCGGCTGACCGGCCAGCGCCCGCGCGCAGGCGACGCGCTGCTGCTGCCCGCCGGACAGCTCGCTCGGCCGATGGTCGAGCCGGTCCTTGAGCCCGAGCCGGGTGAGCACGTTGTCGAGCCAGGACGGGTCGGCCTTGCGGCCCGCGATGTCGAGCGGGAGGGTGATGTTCTCCAGCGCCGTGAGCGTCGGAACCAGGTTGAACGCCTGGAAGACGAACCCGATCCGGTCGCGCCGCAGCTGCGTCATCTGCTTGTCAGACAGGGTCGTCAGCTCGGTCTCCCCGATCATGACCGATCCCGAGGTGGCGGAGTCCAGCCCGGCCAGGCAGTGCATCAGCGTCGACTTACCGGACCCCGAGGGCCCCATGATCGCGGTGAACTCCCCGCGCGCGAAGTCGGCCGACACCCCGTCCAGCGCGCGGACCTGGGTGTCCCCGGAGCCGTACGTCTTGTTCAGGTTCTGCGCGCGAGCGGCGACGGGGGTGGGGGCCGGCGTTTCGGTTGACACCGCGACGGCGCCGAGGGCATGCGAGCTCATGACTGCCTTTCGTCCTGGGGCTGGGCTGACACTGCGACCGCATCAGTCTTGTCGGAGCCGATATGCGAGCGCCATCAGGGACCACCCTGATCTTTTGCTCGGGGTGCGGCGGGATGCGGCGGGATGCGTGAAGTCAGCTGCCGAGGCTCCCTGTCGTGACTGCCGGGGGCACCGGGGGCACCAGGGGCCGAGGCCCGTTCTCTTCGGTGGCGCCGGCCGGACCCACCGTGACTTCCGACAGCTCCTGACAGGTCTTGGACTTCCAGCTGTTCGTGTAGTTTCCCTGCCCCTCATCGGTGCTGGGGATTCCGAACAGCATCTTGGAGTATTTGGCATCCGCGCACACGGTATTCGGGTTGTTCCAGTCGTAGTACTCCGTCCAGGAGATGAAGGAGTTCTTCTCCAGTGTGGCGGTTCCCGCGAGTGTGATCGTTCCCAGAACCGTCGATGCGCCGGTCGTGCGGTCGTTGACAGTGAATGTCCAGCCCGTGCCGCTCGGGTCACGGGCAACCGTCAGCTCGTACACATGCCCGAGCTGCGGGCGCGCATCCCACCGACAGGTCTTGCCGGTACCGTCCTCGGCGAAGGGTTTGCAGTATGTTCCCGTCGATCCGGCGGTACCGGAAACCCCATTCCACACCGAGGCCAGGAACATTCCGCCGCCGTCGCGATGGGTCTGGAAGCCGAAGTAGCCGGACGCGTCCACTCCGGCGAACTTGAACTGAGTAGACCAGTAGGCGTTGTAGTCACCCGGATCGACTTGCAGCGTCATCGGGATCGTGAACGATGTCGGGTTCGCCGGCGCGGACCAGGCTGCATAGTTTCCTGGAGTCTTCCCCCATTCGGCGTGGGCGATCCCGGGAATCAGCACAGCGACTGAAGCAGCGGCTACAGCGGAGAAGGCGAGCCTTCCGGCCTTGGCGAACATGCAAATCTCCTACGTGAGGTGGGTGATGCCGTGATTGACGACCGTGAGGTCATCCAGTTTCTACAGGGCTTTCGCGGGAGATCCGTCCATCTGATCCGAAAACAGGTATGTCCTGGGCCATCCTGCCCGTACTGATCTTCGCTACCTCGACGAAGCACGAGGCAGGTTCTCGAAGTCGTCTGTCCGACCCAGGCCCTACCCTGGTAACCATGCGCATCGGAGCACACGTACGCGAGGACGACGATCCCATCGGGGCAGGTGAGCGGCTCGGCGCGGAGGTGGTGCAGCTGTTCCTCACCGATCCGCAGAAGTGGAACAAGCTGACCCCTCACCCGAGGGCCGAGCAGATCCGCGACAGCGCGATCGACGTCGTGGTCCACTCGTCGTACGTCATCAACGTGGCGAGCCTGAACAACCGGATCCGGATCCCCTCCCGCAAGTCGGTGGCCGAGCAGGCGAAGGCCGCGGCTGACCTCGGCGCGATCGGCCTGGTGGTGCACGGCGGGCACGTCCGCGACGGCGAGGACCCCGCCGCGGGGTTCGACAACTGGCGCAAGCTGTTCGAGCGGCAGGCCGACAAGGGCGGCTTCGAGGTGCCGATCCTGATCGAGAACACCGCGGGCGGGGAATCGTCGATGGCCCGGCGGTTCGACGACATCGCGCGGTTGTGGGACCAGGTCGGCGAGTTCGGCGCCGGCTTCTGCCTCGACACCTGCCACGCCTGGGCCGGTGGCGAGGAACTGGTCGGCGTGGTGGAGCGGATCAAGGCGATCACCGGGCGCATCGACCTGGTGCACCTGAACAATTCCCGCGACGAGTTCAACTCCGCGCGGGACCGGCACGCGAACCTGACCGACGGCACCATCGACCCGGAGGTGCTGGCGGCCGTCGTGCTCGCCGCGCAGGCCCCGGTCATCCTGGAGACCCCGGCGGACGGCGTTGCCGACGACCTCGCCTACCTGCGCGAGGCCGTCGGCAACGCCTGAGCCGGTATCGCCTACAGCGCCTCGGCGATCCGCTTGATCTCGTCGAGCCGCGCATCCCAGTGCGCGCCGATCGCCTCGAGCCTGCGCCCGACCGCGCTGAGGGTGGCGCCGATCGCGCGGTATCGCACCTCCCGGCCCGCCGGGACACGTTCGACGAGACCCGCGGCCTCCAGGGCCGCCAGGTGCTTGGCGATCGCCTGCCTGCTGACGGGCAGGCGATCGGCGAGCGCGGACGCCGACAGGTCCGCCTCGCCGAGCAGCACGAGGATGTCCCAGCGGGTGTCGTCGGCGAGCGCGGCGAACACGCGGGTCGGCGCCGGGACGCCTCCGGTCATGCCGCCTTCGCCTCGAGGTAGGCCACGAGCTCGTCCAGTTCGGCGTTCCAGCCCTGCCGGTTGCCCTCGAGCGCGTCGCGGCGCTCGGACTCCACGTCGCTGACCCGGTCGAATCCGGTCTCGACGACGGTGAGCTCGGTCGATCCGCCGAGCTCGCGGAGCGTGAATCGCACGTCCGTGCCGCGGGCCAGGTCGGGTTCGCCGAGGTGGCCCCAGCGATACCCGAAGCGGTCGGGCTCGTCGACCTCGATGATCTCGAGCGGCATGTCGCCGTGCTCGTCCCAGCTGAAGACGCCCCTGGCCCCGACGGTGAGCGAGTCGATGACCGCGCGCTGGCCGAACCATTTCGCGATGTGCTCCGGATCGGTCAGCGCCTGCCACACCCGATCGCGCGTCGCGTTGATGACCACGGTGCGGCTGACGGTGTAGCGCCCCTCGTCCACGGTTGCCTGACCTGTCGACGTCATCTCGATCTCCTCCTGTGGGTTACCCGCGATAGATGCAACTCAATGGTTGCACTATTCCACCGGAGGTGCAACCCTCCGGTTGCATTAAGCAGATGCGTGTCGTCGCCCGTCGCTACCGGGAATTCGGGTCGCCGATTGTTAGGATCGGCAAGTGAACTCGCTGGTCGAGGCCCTCAGCTCCGATACCGCACCCTGGTGGGCGGTGCCGCTGTCGATGATCCTCGGGATCCTGCTCGGCGTGTTCGCCGTCCGGCGCGGCAGATCGGCATCGACACCGGAACCGGTCCGCACCACCACGTCCGACCCGCAGGCCCGCTCCACCTACGTGCGCTTCCTCGCCGCGGCCGACCGGGCACACAACAGCATCGTCGAGGTCGACCATGCCCTGCTCGCCGAGGCGGACCTCGAGGAGTCGCTCGAGTCCGACGACCCGCAACTGAAGGCCCTGGCCCGGTCCATCGTCGAGATGGACTCGATCGCAAACGAACTCCGGATCTGCGCCCCCGGCCCGGTGGTCGACGCGACCGTCGCCCTCTTCGGATTCGTCACAGACTCCACCATCGACGGCGTCACCGACCAGGACGCGTTCCGGATCCGGTACAACGACAAGAAGTCCGCACTGATCGGTGCGATCCGGGAGTCACTCGGGGAGCAGCCCCTCACACCTGCACGCTGAACGGGTCGGCACCCGGGCCGGTTGACGGCGCCGGGTACCGACCGACCACTACCCCCGCTACTGCGGCCCCTTCCCCGCCGGGTACACCGCGTCCACCTCGACCTCCACCAGCCAGCCCGGCACCGGCAGGCTGCCCACCTCGAGCGCAAACCGAGTGGGGCGCGCCTCGTTCCGCTCGAGCGGCGCGGCCGGCTCCGCGGTACCCATCGCCACCAACTCGGTGTCCCCGGTCTCGAGATTCGTGTTCGCGAAGAACTGGCGATAGGCCCGGTTCCAGCCGGCATAGTCGACGCGGTCGGTGCCCGGCGCATTGTCGAGGAACACCCGCATGGTGGTGACGTCCCCGAGGGTCAGGCCCTGTGCCTCCAGGCCCTCGCGGATCTTCTTGAGCACCCCGATGCCCTGTGCCTCGGTGACGGTCACCCCCGGCGGAAGCACCCCGCCGGGGAATTGCGCGGTGTCGACATAGGACTCCGGGCTACCCTCCGGCGCCGCGTTGTTCATCGCGGACGGCCCGAGCCCGCTCGTCTTGTACACGGCGCTACCGCCGGCGATCGTGACGCCCTGGGCGATCATCGGGTTCGCCTCGCCCGGTTCGAGCACCGACGTCGAGGCCGCCGCCTCAGCGGGCACCGCGGGCTCCTCGGTATCGGAGGAGCAGCCGGCCAGGATGATGATCCCTGCCGCAGCCGCGGCGGTGGCTGCGGTGAATCGCATGCGGTTCTGCATCGTTCGTTTCTCCTTGTGTCGAGGGGAGGTCAGCTGAGGGCGACGCGCTGGTGCAGCGCGGTGACGACGTCGCGGGCCGAGGTGAAGGCGCCGTGCTGCCAGGCGATCGCGTTGGACAGGTGGTCGCCCGCGAAGTAGATCCGTTCCACCGGTTCGAGCAACTTGGTGTACTCGGGGGTGGCGGTGCCGCCGTGCGAGTCCCCCGCCCCCTTCCACCCGACCCAGGCGCCCTCCGAGTACCGGGACCGGCGCCAGCTCCCGGAGAAGGACGAGGTGATGTCGCGGCCGTACTTGTCGCCGTGGATCGCCGTGCCCTCCGCGACGGCCTTGGCCAGACGCTGTCGATGCGTGAGCGATTCGAAGGCGAGATGCCGCTTGCCGGTGTTGTAGTACCCGACCACCACTCCCCGGTCGGAGCCGAAGTGGTCGTACGGGAACATGATCTGAGAGATGTCCTTGTCGGTGTTGCTGGCGCCGCCGTAGATGCGGTCCTCCGTCTCCCACCACCGCCGGGAGTACTCGATGCCGAGCTTCCCCGAGGACACCGGGACGGCCGCCTCGAGCGCGGTCAGCACGTCCGCAGGCAGGTTGTTCGCGAAGCGGCCCACCAGGTTCGGCGGCACCGTGCAGATGCAGTAGTCGGCGGTGATCGAGCGCGCCCTGCCGTCCTGGGTGTACTCGACGGTGACGCCGTCGGGCACGTTCTTCATCGCCGTCACCTCGGCGCCGTACCGGATCCGATCGGTTCCGATGGCCTCCTGGAAGGCGTAGTAGATGCGATCCATGCCGCCGACCGGGGTCATCATCATCGTGGCCTGGTCGTACCCGAACTCGAAACTGAAGTTGCGCCCGATCCCGCCGCGAATCACCTCCGACATCGCGAAGGGCTTGGTCTCGGAGCCGAAGTTCAGCCCCGCCCCCGGCTCGGATTCGTAACCGCGCCGGGAGGATCCGAGGTAGCGACCGTCGCTGGACAGGTCGCCGAAATCACTGAGGAAGGACGCCAGCGCCTCCTTGTCCTGAGGCGAGAGGACGTCGTCGAGCGCCCCCATCGATGCGGCCTTGTTGAGCAGCTCCGACATGTACCCGAAGGTGTCCGCCTTGGCCGCGCGGTACTGGACGGACTGGCCGGAGATCGAGGTGTCGCTCTTGTAGTGCACGACGGTGTTCGCGTTCTGGTTGCCGAATGGCTGAATCTCGACCCCCAGCTCGCGGCAGTAGTCCAGGGTGATGTGGCTCTGCGGGATCCGGGTGGCGCCGAGGTTGTAGAAGTGCCCCTCCGAGAAGGTGCAGGTCTGCGTCTCACCGTTCAGGTCGGTCTCGGTCGTGCCGCCGCGCACCGAGTACACCCGGCCGCCCGGACGGGTCCGCGCCTCGAGCACCGTGACGTCGTAGCCCGCCTTGCGCAGCTCGTAGGCCGAGCACAGGCCCGCCGGCCCACCCCCGAGGATCACGACGGAGTGCGAGCCGGGCGCCTGGCCGATCAGGTCGCCCATCGCCGGGGCCTGGAAGCGGCGGGGCGCGGCCGCGGTCGCCGGGGCAAGACCGAGGGTCGACATCGCCCCGTACGCCAGGCCGACGCCGCCGGTGACACCGAGTCCCTGCATGAATGATCTTCTGGTGACTGCCAATTCGCGCTCCCATTCGTGCTCTCGGCTGGCCGAGGTGGATGTTCGCCGCCAATCCTGTGGTGGCCGTGAGTCGCGACAGCTACGCGAGCGAGAAATTCGCGGTGCGTCGAGTGAGAACGGGCGCGCTCGGTTTCTCACTCGCCGAGCGACCGCGGACTCATGACCGCAACGTTCGCGAAACACGCCCCGGCTACCGTCGCCGGACCGGTGCCTCCCGGGGGCCGGACGGTGTGGAGGTGCGATGACTGCCTTGACTGACGCGATCGCGCGGTCCTTCTCGGCGGTGGAACCCGAGCGGCCCGCGGTCTCACCGCTACGCGCACTCGGACGCCGCAGGCTCTCCGGCGTCGAGGTGCTGGCCCAGGCCGTCGCGACGACCGCCCCCGCGGCCTCGATGGTGCTGCTCCCCGTCACGATGCTGACCCACGAGACCCTGCTCGCGGGGCTGATCACCATCGTGGTCGCCACGGTGGCCGTCTCGCTGATCGCGGCGTGCGTGTCCCAGTTCACCCGCAGGCTGGCCGCCGCAGGCGGGCTCTACAGCTTCGTGTTCCAGGGCTCGGGAACCCGCGCCGCACTCACCACCGGCGTCGCGATGCTGGCGAAATACCTCGGCAGCGGCGCCCTGACGATGTACCACGGCGGTCAGGCGCTGATCGCGTTACTCGCCGAACTCGGCGTCGCGCCACGGGGGCCGTGGGTCGCGGCGATCTATCTCGCGGTGGCCGCCGTCATCCTCGCGGCACTGGTCCGCGGGGTCCGGTTCGCGGCCCTCGCCATCCTCACCGTCGAGGTGTGTTCGCTGATGTTCATCGCCGGGCTCATGGTGCTCTCCGGGCCCACCGATCAGGTCGCGATGGTCGACAACGCGGACAGCACACGCGGTGTGATGTTGGTGGTGCTGACGGCGCTGTTCGCCCTGGCAGGGTTCGAGAGCGCCACCTTCTTCGGGCCGGAGGCGAAGCGACCGTTGGTGACCGTGACCCGCACCGTGCTGCTCACCCCGATGATCTGTGGGGCGCTGTTCATCTTCGCGGCCTGGGCTGCCTGGTCCGGGCGCGCCGACACGGTGGTCAACGCGTACCTGCACGGCACCGGAACCGGGGTGAGTCCGGCGGTGGTGATCATGCTCAACCTCGGGCTGAGCTGTTCGTGGCTGGCGTCGTCGATGGCCTCTTCCAATGCCGCCTCACGGCTGGCCTATTCGATGGGGATCGAACGAGTGTTGCCGGGGGCGTTCGGGGCCGTGCACCGCCGGCTGCGGACACCCTGGGTGGCACTCTCGGTGATCGTCGCGCTGGTGCTGTCCGCGGCGATGGTGTTCGCGGCATTCGACGCGGTGATCGCCGACGTGAAGGTCGGGGTGCGTTGCGCACTGATCGTCGCGTACCTGCTGGTGACGGTCGCATCACTGAGGTTCTTGCGCCGGATCCGCGAGCTGACCCTTCCGGTCGTGTGTGCCGGATGGATCGGCGGCACCGCCGCGGCGGCAACCCTCGGCTACATCGTGGGACTGAACGCGTACGACGGCAGGTACTGGGCAGGCGCCGCGGTCGCGTCCGTGATCCTGGCCGGGACGGCGTGGCAGCGCCACCTGCGCCGGACCCATCCCGGCGCCCTCGCCGCGGTCGGGGTGTTCGACAGCCCCGAGTCGGCGGATGTGCTGCCCGGCTCGGGGGCCCTCGGCACCAACGCGCGTGGCGCCATCGCATTGGTCGGCGCCGACCGTACGGACCGCGGCGGGCGTTGATGGCGGGACTGCGGACCGCCGAGCTCGGTGGGCACGAACCGAAGGCGGTGCAGAAGGCGCTGTCACTGCTGGAAGCGGTGGCCAGCCTCGGGCCCGGCGCGGCGGCGCGGGACATCGCCGCGATGAGCCGAATCCCACCGGCCACCGCCTACCGGCTGCTGAACCTGCTTGTGGCGGAAGGGTTCCTGGTCCGGGTCGAGGACCTGTCGGGGTTCGCCCTCGGTCGGCGCACCCGCGAACTGGCGGGCGCGGGCGCCCCACCCGAACCCGACACAGACCGCGGCGTGGTCCTCGAGGAGCTGCGGTCGCAGGTCCGATTCGGCATCTATCTGGCGTCCTATGCCGACGATCGGGTCCGCCTGGTCGACCGCGACCCCGATCACGAACTGACCGCCGAGTCCGCGATCACCGCACACCTGCACGCGTCGGCCATCGGAAAGCTGCTGCTGGCCCGGCTCCCGGAACACGCCCGGCCACGCCCCCTACGCCGGGTGACGGCGCACACCATCACCGATCCGAGCACGCTCGCCGCCGAACTCCGGCGGGTCCGCGATGCCGACGCGGCGGGCGAGATGGACGAATGCCGGGTCGGCCGAACGGCCGTCGCCGTGCCGGTGCGGACGTCGGACGGCCGGGTGGCCGGGTGCCTCGCGGCGATCGGCAAGACCGGCCGCCTCGAACCCGCCGACCGGGATGTCCGCGATCTGCTGCGCTCGTTCGCCTCTCGACTCTGCCTGCCCGCGTCGGAGCGTCGGTCCCCGGCGGCCCACCCCTGAGACGGTCGGGTGCTGAAATCATCTCTCGCCGGGGGCACGGTTATCCGGTACCTTCTCCTCGGAGCAGCACACGACACGAGGAGCATTGAGTGAACGGCAAGAACCTGGCACGTCGCACCACCGCCGCATTCGCCATCGGCGCGACCGCCACCCTCGTGTTCGCGGGCACCGCAGGCGCCGACCCCCAGTCGGACGGCATCCAGGATCTCCGCAAGGCCGCCGCCAACTCCGAGGCGAACAGCGCCGCCGTCGACGTCCTGGTGGGCTCTCCCCTGGTCACAACGAACATCGCGAGCTCCTTCGGCCTGTTCGCGTTCACCTCGCCGACGCTCGGCTGTGGCCCCGGCGTCCCGATCACGCTCACCGGCGCCTCCGCCAGCAGCGGCGGAGACCTCAAGGCCGGCCAGATCCGGTTCCAGGCCTCGCCCCGCGTCTCCGGCGTGGCGAAGGGCTCCGGCCTGACCGCCGTGTGGGTCAACACCAGCACCGGCGCCAGCGGCATCGCCCCCATCGACGGCGTCACCGAGTTCGGCACCCCCTCGCTGTCGAAGGTCGTCGACTCAGGCCCCGGCAACGTCGCCGCCGCGCTGTTCGGCACGGTCACCTACGCGGACGCGACCTGCGTGGTGCTGCCGACCGTCGGGATGTTCACCGTCGCGCCTGACGCGCCTGCCGCACCGGCCAAGTAGCCTTCCGCCCCACAGCAAACAACGCCCGGCCACGATGTGGCCGGGCGTTGTCAGTTGGTCAGTAGCGGTCCCGCTTGGGCTTGCGGTCGAACTTGCCCTTGCCGCCGTCGCGCGGGAGGCGTTGCCCTGGCGGGCCCTGGTCCGGGGTCAGCTGGATGAGCACCCCGGAGATCCGGGTCCGCCGCAGCGCCTCGAGGGTCTCGCTCGCGAGGTCCGCAGGCAGCTCCACCAGGCTGTGATCGGGCCGAATGCTGATGTGGCCGAAGTCGCTTCGCCGGAGGCCGCCCTCGTTGGCGATCGCGCCGACGATCGCGCCGGGCGCCACGCGGTGCCGCTTGCCGACCGCGATCCGGTAGGTGGCGAGCTCCTGCCCCTCCCGACCGAACTTGGGTGTGTCGTCGAACTTGCGGGGCGGGCGCTCCGCGCGCGGCTCACGCTCGCGGCGCGGCGGCGCAGGCGGCTCGGGCGGCATCAAGAAGGTCTCGCCGTCGCGCGAGAGCACGGCAAGGGCCGCCGCGATGTCGGCGAGCGGCACGTCGTGCTCGCGCTCGTAATCCTCGATCAGGGTCCGGAACAGCGCCAGGTTGTCGGAGCTCAGGCTCTCGGTGATCGAGTCGCCGAACTTGGCGACGCGCTGCGCGTTGACGTCCTCGACGGTCGGCAGCTGCATCTCCGTCAACGGCTGACGGGTGGCCTTCTCGATGGCCTTGAGCAGGTGCCGTTCCCGCGGCGCCACGAACAGCAGCGCCTCGCCGGAGCGCCCGGCGCGGCCGGTACGGCCGATGCGGTGGACATAGGACTCGGTGTCGTGCGGGATGTCGTAGTTGACGACGTGCGAGATGCGCTCGACGTCGAGGCCACGGGCCGCGACGTCAGTGGCGACGAGGATGTCGAGCGCGCCGCTCTTGAGCTGGCCGATGGTGCGCTCACGCTGCGCCTGCACGATGTCGCCGTTGATCGCGGCGGCCGAGAACCCCCGCGCCCGCAGCCTTTCGGCGAGGTCCTCGGTGGCCTGCTTGGTGCGGACGAAGATGATCATCGCCTCGAAGGTCTCGACCTCGAGGACCCGGGTCAGCGCGTCCAGCTTCCGCTGGTGCGCGACCTGCACGTACCGCTGCGTGATGTTCGGCGCGGTCGACGTCTTGGTCTTGACCGTGATCTCGACCGGGTCGTGCAGGTACTGCTTGGAGATCTTGCGGATCGCAGGAGGCATGGTCGCCGAGAACAGCGCCACCTGCTTGTACTCCGGGGTGTCGGCGAGGATCCGCTCGACGTCGTCCTGGAAGCCCATCTTGAGCATCTCGTCGGCCTCGTCGAGCACCAGGTAGTCCAGGTGCGAGAGGTCGAGGGTGCCCTTCTCCAGGTGATCGATCACCCGGCCCGGCGTGCCGACGATGATCTGGGCGCCGCGGCGCAGCCCGGACAGCTGCACGCCGTAGGCCTGGCCACCGTAGATGGGCAGCACCTGCAGCCCCGGGATGTGCGCCGAGTACTTGCCGAACGCCTCGGCAACCTGCAGGGCGAGCTCGCGGGTCGGCGCCAGCACCAGCGCCTGCGGCCGCTTCTGCTCGGTGTCGATGCGGGAGAGGATCGGAACGGCGAACGCCGCGGTCTTGCCGGTGCCGGTCTGCGCGAGCCCGACGACGTCGCTTCCGGACATCAGCGGCGGGATGGTCGCGGCCTGGATCGGGGACGGCGACTCGTAGCCGACGTCCGAGAGTGCCCGCAGCACCCGTTCATCGATGCCGAGATCGGCAAAGGTGGTGGTGTCGGTTTCCGGCTCGGGGTTGTGCTCGGTGTCGCTCATCTCACCAGGAGTTTAGTACGTCGCCGCCGGGAGTCCCGCTCACGCCCTCGTCGCGCCCGTCGCCGACGCCTGCCGGACGGGCTGACGGAGCACCGTCCGTAGCTTCTCGGGCGCGGACTTCCTGGGGTCCCCGAGATAGATCTCGTGGTGCTTGCCATTGAATTCGAGACCGCGACCGGGAATGAACTCGGTGTGCAGCCGCTCGAGGGTCGGCGCCTCGTCGTCGTACGAGCCGACGTGCATGATCTGCGCCGACAGGCCTTCGTCGTGCCGTTCGTGCCGCAACTCCCCCACGACGGGCAGCTTCTTCTTGGACTCCGTCTCGGCCAGGATGGCCGCGACCTCCTCGGCGGTCATCCAGTCCGGCTGTCGGATCTGCATGGTCCAGTTCCACTCCGACTTGCTGCGGTCGACGAAGACCGTGGGGTCCTGCGCCCACCACCGGCCCTCCAGCGGCCCGACCACGTAGTCGGCCTCGTGCCCCTTCTTGCTCGCGAACTTCACCGCGTACGAAGCGGCGTACAGCGCCTCCACCCCCAGCCGATAGTCCTCGGAGACGTTCGGATCGCCGTGTCCGTCGATCATGAGGAACCACATCGGCGGAACCTCCACCAATGCGAAGTCGTCGGCCGCAGGCGAGTAGAGCTCCTTCTGCTTCTTGAAGTCCAGCTTGCTCATCGTTTCCTCTCAAGGGATGTCAGGGTCCGGGCGACCCAGCTCAGTTCCGCGTCGAGCATCACGACCGAGTACTCGAAGACGGCGTCGACGAAATCCGGTAGCGGTTGTTGGGCGTCGCGCGCGGCGAGCACCTCGGCCTTCTTGCGCACCAAGGCGTCCGAGCGTCGCCGAAGTGCAGCGATCGACTCGGCGGGCGGGATGAGCGGCCAGTTGGCCATCCCGACCAGTACCGGTGCGGTGGTCGCGGACGGCTCGGCGAGCAACTGAGCGGTCCGCTCCGCGGCGGCCACGCGGCCGGCCGCGGTGATCGCGTAGACCCGGCGGGGGCGGCCGGGTCCACCGGCTTCCACCGCCACCTCCTCGATGAGACCGCGCTTGTCGAGCTTGCCGAGGAGGTAATAGATGGAGGAGAACCCGATCTGGGTCCACTGCCGCATGCCGCGCTCGTCGATCACCTTCTCGAGGTCGAAGCCGTGGCGCGGACGCTCGGCGATCAGGCCGAGGACGGTCACCTCGGATTCGGTCAGCTCTGCGGGCACGGGTTATATCCTAGCACTAGGATATAACCCGTGCGAGCCGCACCACCCCCTGGTCGCGGCGCCGCGGCGGCCGCTGATCACAATGTGCCCGTCCCATTCGTCCGAATACCAACCAGGAGCGCCCGTGTCCGAGCCGACGCCGATCCCAACCCACTGGTACAACATCGCGGCTGACCTGCCGGTGCCGCCGCCCCCACACCTGCACCCGGGTACCAGGGAGCCGGTCACCCCCGCCGACCTCGAGGCACTGTTCCCCAGCGCACTGATCGCGCAGGAGGCCGCCACCGAGCAGTACATCGAGATTCCCGAACCGATCCGCGAGGTCTACAAGACGTGGCGGCCCGCGCCGCTGATCCGGGCGCGTGAATTCGAGAAGGCGCTGGGCACCCCGGCCCGCATCTACGTCAAGTACGAGGGCGTCAGTCCGGTGGGGAGTCATAAGACCAACACCGCGGTGGCGCAGGCGTATTACAACGCCCAGGACGGGGTCAAGAAGATCACCACCGAGACCGGCGCCGGGCAGTGGGGCAGCGCGCTGTCGTTCGCGTGCGCGAAGTTCGGCATCGAGCTCGAGGTGTGGCAGGTGCGTGCGTCCTACGCGTCCAAGCCGTACCGCAGGCACCTGATCGAGACCTACGGCGCCACCGTGCACCCGAGCCCCTCCGACCTCACCGAGTCGGGCCGCAAGATGCTCGCCGACTTCCCCGACACCCCCGGCAGCCTCGGCATGGCGGTCACCGAGGCGGTCGAGGTCGCGGCCGGCGACCCCGACACCCGCTACGCGCTCGGCAGCGTGCTCAACCACGTGGTGCTGCACCAGACCGTGATCGGCCTGGAGGCGGTCGAGCAGCTGCGCGCCGCGGGTGAGGCGAACGCGGACGTGGTGTTCGGCTGCGCGGGCGGCGGCTCGAACCTGGCCGGTCTGGCTTTCCCGTTCATCCGCGAGGTGCTGCACGACCGGGCCACGACGCGCATCGTCGCCGCCGAGCCAGCCGCCTGCCCCTCGATCACCAAGGGTGAGTACCGATACGACCACGGCGATGTCGCGGGCCTGACGCCGCTACTGAAGATGCACACCCTCGGTCAGGACTTCGTCCCGGACCCGATCCACGCCGGCGGCCTGCGCTACCACGGCATGGCACCACTGCTCAGCCACACAGTCGAGCTGGGCTACGTGCAGGGTCAGGCCGTCGACCAGACCGACTCGTTCGCCGCGGGCGTGCTGTTCGCGCGCGCCGAGGGCATCGTGCCCGCACCCGAGTCCGCGCACGCGATCGCGGCCTGCGCCGAATACGCGCGCAGCCTGACTGAGCCGGAGGTCCTGGTCATCGGCCTGTCCGGGCACGGCATGCTGGATCTGCCCGCGTACCAGGCCTACCTGGACGGTGATCTCACCTCCACGGCGTAGGACGCACCGGTGGGCGCGCCCGCGGCGCGCCCACCGGCTGGGCCATACTCGTGCCATGGTCGAGATCGCCGTTGCCCAGTTCTCCGCCGGACAGGACAAGCGGGAGAACCACCTAACGCTGCGAAACCTCGTCGGCGAGGCGGCCTCGCGCGGCGCGCAGTTGGTGGTGGCACCCGAGTACGCCATGTTCACCGCGCCACCGACGGACGAACGCATACTGTCCTCCGCCGAGCCTCTCGACGGCCCATTTGTCGGCGGGATGCTCGAGATCGCCGGACAGTTCGGCGTGCACGTGGTTGCCGGCATCAACGAGGCACTCGACGGCGACGAGCGGGTCTCCAACACCCTGGTCGCGGCGGCTCCTGACGGCCGGGTCGCCGCCGTCTACAGAAAGCTGCACCTCTACGACGCCTTCGGTTACCGCGAATCCGAGTTCTTCCGCGCCGGGGCGATCGACGATCCGGCGACCTTCGAGGTCGACGGGCTCACCTTCGGGATGCAGACCTGCTACGACCTGCGATTCCCCGAGGTCACCCGGCGGATCGTTGACGCGGGCGCGGACGTGCTGCTGCTGCCGGCGCAGTGGGTGCCCGGCCCCCTGAAAGAGGACCACTGGACCACCCTGGTGCGGGCGCGGGCGATCGAGAACACCATCTATGTCGCCGCCGCCGACCAGAGCGCCAGGACCGGGGCGGGCAACTCGATGATCGTCGACCCGATGGGCGTGGTGCTCGCGTCGCTGGGCGATCAGGTCGGAACCGCGCGCGCCGAGGCCACCGCCGCGCGGATCGCCCAGGTCCGGGCGACCAACCCGGCGTTGGC
Organism: Rhodococcus sp. PvR099; assembly: GCF_017833315.1. Taxonomy (NCBI): domain Bacteria; kingdom Bacillati; phylum Actinomycetota; class Actinomycetes; order Mycobacteriales; family Nocardiaceae; genus Rhodococcus; species Rhodococcus sp. PvR099. Next base: position 2,313,263 of record NZ_JAFIBV010000001.1, read on the forward strand.
GCTGCGCCGGTTCGGCATCACCGAGCGCTAGTCCCTCGCACGGGAGCCGAGGGCGCTCGAGCGGCGTAGCGTCAGAGACAGGATGCTGTACGAGACTCGCGCGAAAGCCGGTCGCGCGTTGGCCGAGTCGCTCGGCCACCTGCGCGACGCGGATCCGCTCGTGCTCGGACTGCCAAGGGGCGGGGTGCCGGTGGCGACCGAGGTCGCGCACGAACTCGGCGGCGAACTCGACGTGATCCTGGTCCGTAAGCTCGGCGTGCCGTGGCAGCCGGAGCTGGCGATGGGCGCGCTCGGCGAGGGGGGCATCCGGGTGCTCAACGACGACGTCCTCGCGCAGACCGGAATGAGTCCGCTCGGGCTGGCCACCGTCGAATCGCGAGAACGCCGCGAACTCGAGCGGCGCGCGCGGGTGCTGCGCGGCGATCGGGGGCGGATCCCGCTGCGAGACCGAACCGTGGTGATCGTCGACGACGGCATGGCCACCGGGGCGACGGCGGCGGTCGCGTGCCGGGTGGCCAGGGCCGACGGGGCCGCCCGCGTGGTGGTCGCGGTGCCGGTCTCCTCCGAGGAGGCGGTCGCCCGGCTGACCAAGGAGGCGGACGAGGTGATCTGCCCGCTCGTCCCGCGCTGGCTCGGCGGTGTCGGCGGTGCCTACCGGGATTTCCACCAGCTCACGGACCAGGAGGTGACCGACCTGCTCGCCACGTGATCTTCGCCTCAACCAGACGAAAAACCCGCAGATCACGAGACTTGGGGTTACACGTAAATCTCCGTAGCGAGGCTAACCCTCGCAATTCGGACAAGCTTGAGAGTGCATACCGACCACGGATGTGATCCAATGCACACTCCACACGTCAGTAGTACCTGGAGGGGTCACAGTGCGAGAGTTCGAAGTTCCGGCGTCGTTTTCCATCCCGGAAGACATCTCGATGGCCGATACGGTGTTCCGCCTCGAAAAGGAGAGCCCCCAGCACGTTCCCTTCAAGCGACTGGTCAACGGCTCCTGGGTCGACGTCACCGCGGCCGAATTCGCCACGCAGGTCAAGGGCGTCGCCAAGGGCCTGATGGCCTCCGGCATCGCGCTCGGCGATCGCGTCGCCATCCTGTCCGCCACCCGCTACGAGTGGGTCGTGCTGGACTACGCCATCTGGACCGCAGGCGGCTGCACCGTCGCCATCTACGAGACCTCCTCCGCCGACCAGGCGCAGTGGATCCTCGAGGACTCCGCCACCTCCGTGCTCGTCGTCGAGACCGCGAAGCACGCCGCCACGGTCAAGGACGTCGCCGAGGCCGCCCCCGCGCTGCGGGAGATGCTGCAGATCGAGGCGGGAGCCCTCGACGAGCTGACCGCCCGCGGGTCCGCCATCACCGACGAGGAACTGCACGAGCGTCGCGGGCAGGTGAACGCCTCCTCCCCCGCCACCCTCATCTACACCTCCGGCACCACCGGCCGCCCCAAGGGCGTCCAGCTGACCCACTCGAACTTCTACGCCGAGTCCAAGGCCGTGAAGATCGCGCTGGACGACGCGATGTACGAGGGCCAGAGCACCCTGATGTTCCTGCCGCTGGCGCACGTGTTCGCCCGCGCCATCTCCTTCGGCGCCTTCGACAACAAGGTGACCGTCGGCCACACCGCCGACATCAGCACCCTGCTCGAGCAGTTCGCGGCGTTCAAGCCGAACTTCATCCTCTCGGTGCCGCGCGTGTTCGAGAAGGTGTACAACTCGGCCAAGCAGAAGGCCGAGGACGGCGGCAAGGGCAAGATCTTCGCGAAGGCCGCCGACACCGCCATCGCATGGAGCGAGGCCAAGGACACCGGCGGCGCGGGCCTCGGGCTCAAGCTCAAGCACGCCCTGTTCGACAAGCTGGTCTACGGCAAGCTGCGGGCCGCACTCGGCGGCGAGTGCGACCGCGCGGTGTCCGGCGGCGCGGCGCTCGGCGCGCGTCTCGGACACTTCTTCCGTGGCATCGGCCTCCCGATCTATGAGGGTTACGGCCTCACCGAGACCAGCGCCGCGATCACCGTGAACACCACGAACGCCCAGAAGGTCGGCTCTGTCGGCAAGCCGATCAACGGGCACGCGGCGAAGATCGCCGAGGATGGCGAGCTGCTGGTCAAGGGACCGGTCGTGTTCAACGGCTACTGGCACAACGACGCGGCCACCGCGGATTCCATCCGCGACGGCTGGTTCCACACCGGCGACCTCGGCTCGATCGACTCGGAGGGCTTCGTCTCGATCACGGGTCGCAAGAAGGAGATCATCGTGACCGCAGGCGGCAAGAACGTCGCCCCGGCCGTGCTCGAGGACGCGCTGCGCGCCCACGCCCTGATCAGCCAGTGCCTGGTCGTCGGCGACGCGAAGCCGTTCATCGGCGCGCTGATCACCATCGACCCCGAGGCCCTGCCGGGTTGGCTCGAGCGCAACGGCATCGCCGCGGACATCGCGATCTCGGAGATCGTCAAGCACCCGGACCTGGTCGCCGAGATCGACGCCGCGGTCGCCGAGGGGAACAAGAAGGTCTCCAACCCGGAGCAGATCAAGAAGTACCGCATCCTCGATGTGGACTTCACCGTCGAGACAGGCGAGCTGACCCCCACCCTCAAGCTCAAGCGCAACATCATCCATCAGGAATTCGCGACGGCGATCGAGGCCATTTACACCTGAGCGATCCCCGGCCATGAGTGAATGGGTCGTCCCTCCGATCGGGGGGACGACCCATTCGTTTTCAAGGAGGACTGCCAGATGCTCAACCCGCAGGACGTACTCGTGTACGACCCGGTGACGACCTTCTTCAACAACCTCGCGCTCGCGTTCGGCTCGGCCGACGCGGTCATCATGACCTGATCCGACTCAGTAGGTCGCCGGCAGATCCGCGCGCAACTCCGCGGTGAAGTCGGCGACCGAGAGCGGCCGAATCTCGACCTCGGACTCGGTCCGCACCAGGTAGCGACCGTCACCGCTCACGTCGATCCAGCTGAATGCCCGGCTCGCCGACGACGCGGGCTGGTCGACTCCGGTGGTCACGGTCACCTGTCCCACCCCGTTGCGCGGCAGGTCGAGCAACGCTCGGATCCGGGCCGCCGTGGTCGCCGAGCGCACCGGTACCAGGAGTGAGGACCGACGTCCGCCGCGGACCTCGGACACCGGAGCCCTCATCGCCCGCCTGCCACCCGCCTCGGCCCCCGGCAGCATGTCCATGATGCGCGGGGCCAGCGTGTCCACCCCGCCGAGACACATCGCCAGGTCCCCGCCGGTGTCCGCCGTGGGTCCGGGGCGCTGCGCGACGACCACGGAGGTGCGCTCGCTCGCGCACCCCAGCACTCGGACCACGGCTGCGGGTCGCCCATCCCATTCGGCGGCGAGCCGCCCGTCGCTGACCGCGGCAGGCCGGCCATCGCTGACGGCGGCTCCGCCCTCGACCCCGAATATCTCCACGCGCACAGACGGTTTGGCGAGAATCCCCAAGGCGACGTCGAGCTCCGCGGAGCGGTAGCCCTCGTACCAATCGGACAGCGCTCGCGCGTGGGCGGCACAGTCCTCGACGGTGCGATGCACCTCCAGCGGGTACGGGAACCGGTCGGGTCCGGCCTCGCGCCAGGCGTGGTCGAACTCATCCGGGCTGAGATTCCATCGCATCCTGATCAACCGTCCGTCCCCGACTACGTGCCCCTGTTCCGGTTGGACGCACACGCGTCCGACGCGGTTCCACCTCCGCGCTCGCTCGGCTAGATCCGGGCCGCGTCCACCAGCCGCTGCGCCACCGTGACATCGCCGAACACCTCGAGCGCCGCGAGCGGTCGTCGCCGCCACATCGTAAGCAGCAGCTCCTGCGCGGTGCCGCGGACCGCGACATCGCCCTTGGCGTGCCCGGCTTCGACGGTGACCCCCTCGGGTCCGAACCGCAGCAGCCATTCCGCATCCGCGGTGTCGGTGCCGTGCAGGTGGACGGTCCTGCCGTGCAGCTCCGATGGGATCCGGTCGGCAGGCAGGGCGCGGACCAGCATCAGGCGGGCCCACTCGTCGACGCCGTCCGCGGCCGACTCCGCGGAGATGTCCTCCGGCGGGGGGCCACCCGCGGCGTGCAGCGCGTCGGCCGCGTCCACCCGGTGCACCGCCACCTCGTGGGCCTGCCTGCGCGCCCAGAACCCCACGGTGCCGGGACCCGCGAACGTCGGTGCGCCGCGGTCGAAATCGTGGGCGGAGATCTCGGCCAGGAGTTGCTCGAGGGATTCCCGGTACGCGGGCAGGCAGTCCGGGCCGCGGGGCAGCGACTCCGGCTGCGCGGCCCCGTCCAATTCGGCTCCCGGCCCCGCCGCGAGCGTCGTCCGCACCCATCGGTGTACCCGCCCGGTGTGCCGCACGACCCGTTCCAGGGTCCACCCCGGCACCGTGGGGACATGGGCGTCGAGCGCCACCGCGGGCATCGCGGCGAGCCTCAGCCCCTCGGTTCGCAGCGTCTCGAGGTGTTGGTCCGGTGTCATTCCTGAACGGTACCCAGCACGAAGGCCGCGACGTCGGAAGTCACCACCCGCTGGACCGGTTCGTGCAGCAGATCGTGACCGGCGTCCGGGTATTCGCGCAACGCGGCGGACGGCAGTGCCGCCGCCCACGACCGGACCGGATCGATCGGCGCCATCCTGTCGTCGACGCCGTGCAGGGTCAGGATCGGCAGCCGAATGGCGATCGGCGGCCGCGAGGAGATGACCCGAGGGAGTGCACTGAGCACGGCCGCGTGAAACCTCGTCGGCTCCGCCTCGATCGCGGCGAGCGCCGCGGCCGCGCCGAGCGAGTGCCCCATCACGATCACCGGCAGATCCGGATGCTGTTCCTCGGCGATCGCGGCCAACCGCAGGGCATTGTCGCCCAGTCCGGGCAGCGGACCGATCACCCCGAGGTCGCCCTCCGACAGTCCATGGCCGATGTGGTCGAGGGCCCACACCTCGATGTGCTGGGCCGACATGGCCCGTCCGAACCGGTGATAGTTACCGCTGTGCTGGCCCAACCCGTGCAGGAACACCATGACGACGACCGGATCTGGCACCGGCCAATGTCGATAGTGAACCTGCCCGCTGACCCCCGAGAAGAATGGCATCGGGACATTGTGCCGTCAGCACGCCGCGCAGCGGCACGAAATCATCTGAGATAGTCGACCGATGCCGCGACGCTTCCTCGCATGTGCCCCCGCCCTCCTCCGCGTCCTTGGTGCAGTCGCGATCGGCACGGCGGTCAGCGGATGCGGCGGCGCGGGTATCGAGGGGACTGCGGTCGCCGCCGAGGACTGGGGCCTCCCCACCACCTCCGGGGTGCCGACACCGCCGCGCCCACCGAATCCGGGTGCCGCCACCGACACCGCCCGGATCGGCGCCGGGTCCCCGGTCGACCCCGAGACCTACCACGACGCGAAGGAGACCGACTCCTCCCCCGCCGCGCCCACCATCGGCTTCCACTTCACGACACCGAGCGGCAACATCCGCTGCTCGACGCCGAAGGAGCCGACCGTGCTGCTGTGCGAGGTCACCGACCACGCCTATCCGCCCGCGGCCAAGCCCGCGGACGCGAAGGAACCGTGCCAGTGGTTCCCCGACTACGCGATGCTCACCGACGAGGGCGTCGCCGCAGGCGTGTGTCTGCCCAGACCGCTGGTCACCCGGGGCAGCAGGGTGCTGCCCTACGGCAGCAGCATCCGGATGGGTGACTTCGGCTGCCTGAGCACCGAGGGCGGATTGCTCTGCGCCAACGAGGTTTCCGGACACGGTTATCAGCTCAGTCGTGAGGCGCTGCGGACCTTCTAGGACGACGCCGCCGGCTCAGCCCCCGGCCGGAGCACAGGCCGCCACCAGCGCCGGCAGCGCCTTGGCCGCTGTTGCCCGCCAGCAATGGGTTGCCACGGCGGTCAATTCGGTCGGCTCCGGGTTGATCTCGAGCACGGTCGCACCCGACGCGGCCGCCCGCGCCGGCAGTTCTGCCGCCGGGTACACCATCCCCGAGGTGCCGACGACCACCATCAGGTCGCACCCCTCGACGGCGTCCTCCGCGGCGTCCCACGCAGCCCGCGGCAACGGCTCGCCGAACCACACCACGCCCGGCCGGACCGCCTCGCCGCACGCCGCGCACTCTGGTGGCGAAAGACGTTCCACCGGCACTCGATCCGGCATGACGTCGACGTGCGCCGCCGTTCCGCACGCACTGCACCGCGGCGCGAAGAGGCTGCCGTGCAGGTGCGAGGCGACGTCCGAGCCGGCCCGCTCGTGCAGGTCGTCGACGTTCTGGGTGACCACGGCCAGCTCGGCGAACCGCGCCCAGTCCGCCACGGCACGGTGACCGGCGTTCGGCTGGACCCGCCGCACCAGCGCGCTACGCCACTGGTACCAGGCCCACACCAGTTCGCGATCGCGTTCCCACGCCTGCGGGGTGGCCAGCTCGGTCGGGTCGAACCGCTGCCACAGCCCGGTGAGCGCGTCGCGGAACGTGGGCACGCCGGACTCGGCGGACATGCCCGCCCCGGAGAACACCACAACTCGGTCCGCGGTTCGGGCCGCGTCGAGCAGCACCGGATCGGGTTCAATGGGGCTCATGTCGACGATTGTGCCCGGATACGGCGACACCCTGCCCAAGCTGCTGATCGTGGACCCGGCACCGGACCCGGCCGCGGAGGACCGGATCGCCGGGTCGCTGCACCGCATCGGTGTCGCCTCCCGGCCCACCGGGCTGCGCGCGCCGGGCCAGCACCTGTTCGGGACCCGGATCGTCTCCGCGGTCGGCGACGCGTCGTGGCTGGATCGGGAGTACGCCGAGGTCGGCCGCTGGGTGCGGGTGATCGTCGCGCTCGGCCCGACCGGCTGGGACGCGACGCTGCGCGCGCTGGCCGCGGCGGGCGTCGTACCACCCGAGCCCGCTCCCGGGTTCGCAACCGGCGTCCGACTGACGCTGACCCCGGCCGGCGGCCGCCCGGTGACGGTGCTCGGCATCGACCACCCCGCCGACCCGGACCTGTTGGCGGACGCGGCGCTCGACGCCGAGTTGGCAGCGGCCCAGACGCTGGCCGGGGTCTCCGCGGCCTGCGGCGGGCGCGGCTGACGACCGACCGCACCCGGATCCGGGTGGCGTTCGCCCGGCTCGGTCGGTGCCGTCTGCGATAGTCGTCCCGTGTTCCTCCTCGACGACGTGTTGATCTTCAGCGCCAGCGACTTGTCCCAGGCCGCGGAGTGTGAGTACGCGCTGCTGCGCAGGCTCGACGCGAAGCTGGGGCGGATCGAACCGGCAGGCGCCGACCGGGCGGACCCGATGCTGGCCCGGACGTCCGAACTCGGCGACGCGCACGAACAGCGTCAGCTCGACCGGTACGTCGAGCGCTTCGGGGACGGCGTGGTGCGGATCGACCGACCGCGCCTGGACTGGGAGGAGCTGACCCGGGCGAACAAGGCGACGGTGGCAGCGGCCCGGTCCGGCGCGGACGTGATCTACCAGGGCACCTTCTTCGACGGACGCTTCCTCGGCTTCTGCGACTTCCTGGTGCGTGAGGGCGACCGATACGTGGTGGTCGACACCAAGCTCTCGCGCCACGCCAAGGTCACCGCCCTGCTGCAGTTGGCGGCCTACGCGGACGCACTGACTGCGGACGGCGTCCCCGCCGCGCCGCACGTCACGCTGGTCCTCGGCGATCACAGCACCGCGGACTTCGCACTGGGCGACATCGCGCCGGTGTTCCGACAGCGTCGCGACGAGCTGGTCCGGATCCTCGACCGGCACCACCGCGAGCAGACGCCGGTGGCCTGGGCCGATCCGCGCTACCGCGGTTGCGGCCGGTGCGAGCAGTGCTCGCCGGAGATCGTGCGGACCCGGGACCTGCTGCTGGTGGCCGGGATGCGATCCTCGCAGCGGGAGAAACTGATCCGCGGTGGCGTCGCGGACCTCGACGCCCTCGCCGACCGCACCGAGCCGGTCGAGGGCATGAGCGCACGCACCTTCGGCGGGCTGCAGGCCCAGGCGGCCGCACAGGTCCGGCAGGAGCGCTCGCACTCCCCCGTGTACGAGGTGATCGACGGTGCGAGCGCGCTCGCCGCCGTCCCGGAGCCCGACCCGGGCGACATCTTCTTCGACTTCGAGGGCGACCCGCTGTGGGCAGAGGACGGCTCCACCGACTGGGGCCTCGAGTACCTGTTCGGCGTGACGGAGACCGACGGGACCTTCCGCCCGTTCTGGGCGCACGACCGCGCCCAGGAACGCCGCGCCCTGCTCGACTTCCTCGACTACGTCGCCGAGCGTCGCACGCGTTTCCCTGGCATGCACGTCTACCACTACGCGGCCTACGAGAAGACCGCGCTGCTGCGGCTGGCCGGGCGCTACGGCGTGGGCGAGGAATCGGTTGACACACTGTTGCGGGAGAACGTGCTGGTCGATCTGTACCCGGTGGTCCGCGGCGCGGTCCGGGTCGGCGCCTCGTCCTACTCGATCAAGAAGCTCGAGCCCCTGTACATGGGCGAGCAGCTGCGCGACGGCGACGTGACCAACGCCGCCGCCTCGATCGTCGCCTACGCGGACTACTGCGCGCTGCGCGACGCGGGGCGCGAGCGCGAGGCACAGGACCTCCTGAAGGAGATCGCCGACTACAACGAGTACGACTGCGTCTCCACGCTGCGGCTGAGGGACTGGCTGCGGGCCGTCGCGGCCGAGCACGGAGTGCAGCCGCACCCGGCGCAGCAGGTGCTCTCGGCGCCCGTCGAGGAAGCGAGCGCGGCCGAGACCGCGCTCCGCGACCATGTCGGCGACGCCCTGCCAGGAGAGCGGACTGACGACCAGCGGGCCGCGGCCCTGATGGCCGCCGCGGTCGGCTACCACCGACGCGAGCGCAAGCCGTTCTGGTGGGCGCACTTCGACCGGCTCGTCCAGCCCGAGGACGAGTGGGCGGAGTCCGCCGACGTGCTGGTGGCCGAGCGGGCCGAGGTGCCGGTGGAGTGGCACAAGAGCACCCCGCGGCAACGCAAGCAGCGCAGGCACGTTCGCCTCGCCGGGCACTGGGGCGCGGGCACCACGGTGCGCGTCGGTGACCAGGTGTACGCCCTCTACGAGCAGGGCACCGGGATCGGCTCCGACGACCCGCGTGCCCGCGGCGCCGTCCCCGTCACGGTCCTCGCGCTCGAGGAGGAGGTCGGGCCCGACGGCGAGCCGCGCGAGGTGGCGGTCGTGGAGGAACTCGAGCCGACCGGCACCGGCCCGCACGCCGTCCTACCGATTGCCCTTGCCCCCGGCCAGCCGGTCCGGACGGTGGCCATCGAAGCCGCGATCGCCGAGCAGGCCGCCGCGATGGCCGCGGCCCTGCCGTCGATGCCCGCCTCGGCCGCCGTCGACGTACTGCGCCGGGTGCCGCCCCGCACGCGCTCCGGCAATCCGCTCCCCGTCGCCGACCCGGAGCACAAGGCCGCCGCGATCGTCGCGGCACTGCGCGACCTCGACGACTCCTACCTCGCGGTGCAGGGGCCACCCGGCACCGGCAAGACCCACACCGGCGCCGCGGTGGTCGCCGAGCTGGTGAACCGGCACGGCTGGCGAATCGGCGTTGTCGCCCAATCGCATTCGGTGGTCGAGAACATGCTCGACGGGATCGTGCGCGCCGGGGTCCCCGGCGAGCGGGTCGCGAAGAAGCCCGGTTCCGGCCTGGGCGAGCATCCGGCGTGGACGAAGGTCGAGTCCAGCGGACTCGCGGCCTTCCTCACCGAGCACGAGTCGACCGGCTGCGTGATCGGCGGGACCGCATGGGATCTCGCGCACACCGCCCGGGTTCCGGCAGGCAGCCTGGACCTACTGGTTGTCGACGAAGCCGGTCAGTTCTCGCTCGCCAACACCGTCGCGGTGGGGATCTCGGCACGCAACCTGCTACTGCTGGGTGACCCTCAGCAGTTGCCGCAGGTCAGCCAGGGCACACATCCGGAGCCGGTGGACACCTCGGCCCTTGGCTGGTTGGCGGAGGGTCACGGCGCACTGCCGCCGGAGCTCGGCTACTTCCTGGACCGGACCTGGCGGATGCACCCCGCGGTGTGCGCGGCGGTCTCGGACCTGTCCTACGACGGACGGCTGCACTCGCAGGAGCGGGCCACCACCGCCCGCACCCTCGCAGGCGTGGAACCCGGAGTTGTGGCCATGTACGTCGAGCACCACGGCAACTCGACGGAGTCCGTCGAGGAAGCCGCGGCCATCGCGGCTGAGGCGCAGGCGTTGCTCGGCACCCCGTGGACACCCGGTGCCGGCGAGGACACCCGCCCGCTCGCGCAGTCGGACATCCTCGTCGTCGCCCCCTTCAATGCCCAGGTGAGCCTGCTCCGCCGGACCCTCGCCGATGCGGGACTCGACGAGGTCCTCGTCGGCACCGTCGACAAGTTCCAGGGCCGGGAGGCCGCGGTGGTGCTGATGTCGATGACGGCGTCCTCGGCCGACGAGGTTCCCCGAGGCATGGGGTTCCTGCTGTCCAGGAACCGACTCAACGTGGCCATCTCCCGCGGCAAGTGGCGCGCGGTGATCGTCCGCTCCCCGGCACTGACCGACTACCTACCGACCACTCCCGCCGGACTGACCGAGCTCGGCGCGTTCATCCGGACACACCTCTAGCCGAAGCACTGCCCCTCGCCACGAAAGGTCGGCACCGTGGTGCGGGTGCCGTCGGCCTCGACGAGGTGCAGCTCGTTGAACCGCTCGCAGAGCTCGCCTGCCTTGGCGTGCCGGAACCAGACGCGGTCCCCGATCCGAAGGGCCGCTGCCGGATCGCCTGTCACCGGGGTCTGGACCTCGCCCGCGCCCTCGTTCCTGGTGAGCTTGAGGCCCGCGGGCCAGACCGGGGTCGGCACCCGCGTGGGGCCCGCGGGGCCGGACGCGATGTAGCCGCCGCCGAACAGGGTGGCGATACGGGGCGTCGGCTTGCGGACCGCGGACAGCGCGAAGTACACCGACGGGCGCGGGGTGAACGCGTTGTACCGGTCGAAGAGCGTCGGCACGTACAACCCGGAACCGGCAGTCACCTCGGTGACCGAACTGTCGGCGGAGCTGACCTCGAGCGAGCCGGTGCCGCCGCTGTTGACGATCTGCAGCTCGCCGACGGTGGCGGTGACCGCATCCACGACCGCCGTGCGCCTGGTCGCGAGCTCGGCAGCGGAGGCGCGCTTGACCAGCCGAACCGGCGCACTCGTGTCCGGCAGGCCGGCGATCTGGGCCTCGTAGAACATCACGCCCACCACGACGAACCCGCGGCGCTTGGCCTCGCGGGCGACGACCACGGCCTCATCGGGGGTCCGCAGCGGCGACCGCCGTACTCCGAGATGGAGCGGGCCGACCCGCAGCGAGGCGTCGATGTCGAGGCACACCCGGGCAGGCACCGATGTGCTGCCCGCCGCGTCGTGCAGCACATCGAGCTGGCCCGAGTTGTCGACCATCAGCGTGATCGACTCGAGCAGCAGTGGGTCGGAGGCGAGCTCGGCGAGCGCACCCCGGTCGACTGTCGGGTATCCCATGAGCACATCGCGCGCACCGAGCCGGACCAGCCAGATCGCCTCGCGCAGCGAGTAGGACATGATGCCCCGGAATCCACCCTGCGCGGTGAGCCCGGAGCCCAGCGTCTCCTCGAGCACTGCCCGGCAGCGAACCGACTTGCTGGCCACCCGGACCGGGGTGCCACCGGCGCGCCGGACGAGGTCCGCGGCATTGGTGCGCAGCGTGCCGAGATCCACCGCGGCCAGCGGCGGATCGAGTTCACGGGTTGCGGCGTCCAGCCGTTCGCGGGTGGAGGTCATGGCGTAGGAGTCCAGCCGTTCGCGGGTCGAGGTCATGGCCTGAGTCAACCATCCAACTGGACGAGTGTCCAGGTTTTAGGCCTGCTCCTCTTCCGCCTCGACCGCCTTCATGGCGATCATCTGCACCGCGTCGTCGAGCTGGGCGATCACTGCCTCGCCGTCGCGGTCGACGAGCCACCGCAGCACGATGCCGTCGATCACCGCGAGACAGAAGCGGGCGATGTGCTCGACCGGTTCGGTCCAGGTGGTCCCCGTGTACCGGGCCGTCTCCTCGAGGAAGGCGGTCGCCTCGATGTCCATCGTCCGGTACTGCAGCGAGGCGATGGACCCGGCCAGCTCGGCGCCCGCGGCCTGCTGCCTGAGCCCGTACGCGGTGATCTCGTAGGTGAGCAGCTGCCGGTTCGGCGTCATCTCGATGAGCGGCCACATATTGGACAGGCCGCTGTGCAGCACCTCGCGCAGGCCACGCAGGCCGCTTTGGTCACCCTCACCCTGCGCCGTGCCGAATGCGTACCGCAGCGCAGCGCTGAGCTGGAGAACGAGGGCCTCGCCCATGGCGGCGACCAGCGCCTCCTTGTTCTCGAAGCAGTAATGGACCACCCCGAGCGAGACCCCCGCCTCCTCGGCGACGGCACGAATGGTGACGGAGTTGATCCCGGTGCGTTCCGCGATACCCATCGCGGACTCGACGAGTTGGGCGCGACGTTCGTCCGCAGGAAGCCGATTCAGCATCTGCCGATCCTAGAACGCCGGAGCCAGTTCCGTATCAGGTGTTGACCTGGACGATCGTCCAGTAGATTATGAGTGAATGGAATCACATTTCTGGCAGAACTGGGCCGGCTGCGCCAGCGCACGGCCCACTCGCCTCGCTGCACCCGCGACTGTCGCGGAGCTGAGTGACGAGATCACCCGCGCCGCAGCGGAAGGCTTGCACGTCAAGTGCGTTGGTGCCGGACATTCCTTCACACCCGTCGCGGTCACCGACGGCGTGCAGATCAGCCTGGACAACCTTACGGGTATCCAGTCCGTGATCCCGGTGGAACCGTCGGGCGCCCTCGTCACCGTCCTCGCGGGCACTCGCCTGAACGAACTCAATCCCACATTGTGGTCTCTGGGTCTCGCGATGACGAACCTCGGCGACATCGACGTGCAGTCCATCGCGGGCGCGATCTCGACCGGCACCCACGGCACGGGCGCCCGTTTCGGGGGTCTGGCCACCCAGGTCCGCGGGCTGCAGATCGTGCTGGCGGACGGCTCGGTGGTGAACTGTTCCGCCGAGGAGAACGCGGAACTGTTCAACGCCGCGCGGCTCGGTCTGGGCGCGCTCGGCGTCATCGCGTCGATGACGCTGCTGTGCGAGCCCGCCTACGCCATGCGTGCGGTCGAGGCCCCCGCGCGGCTGAGCGAGACCATGGAACGGATCGACGAGCACGCCCACGGCGTCGACCACTTCGAGTTCTACTGGTTCCCGCACACCGACCGGGTGCTGACCAAGCACAACACCCGCCTGCCAGGGGACACACCGCTCACCCCCGTCAACAAGGTCCGCGGCTACATCGACGACGAACTGCTCTCCAACACCCTGTTCGAGGGCGTCAACCGCGTCGCCGCCCGGTTCCCGGCCGCGATCCCGCGGATCAACAACCTCTCCTCGCGGGCGCTCTCGGCGCGCGAGTTCACCGATCGCAACTACGCGGTCTTCGCCTCCCCGCGCCGGGTGCGGTTCCGCGAGATGGAGTACGCGATCCCCGCCGAGGCGCTCCCCGAGACGCTGCGCGAGATCGACGGCTGGCTACAGAAGTCCGACTTCCGGGTCGCGTTCCCCGTCGAGGTCCGGTTCGCCGCGGCCGACGATGTCTGGATGTCGACCGCGAACGGCCGCGACACCGCCTACATCGCCGTGCACCAGTACCACCGCCGCGATCACAGCGAGTACTTCAACGCCGTGGAGTCGATCGCCCGCGCCGTCGACGGACGGCCGCACTGGGGCAAGCTGCACTCGCGCACCGCGGCGGATCTGCAGCCGACCTACGCGCACTTCGACGAGTTCCGGTCCGTGCGGGACAAGTACGACCCGGCCCGGGTCTTCGACAACGCCTACCTGCGCCAGGTGCTGGGATAACGGCGCTCCGCGCCCCGTGAGTGATTTGCACCCCGCTTGGGGTGCAAATCACTCACAGCTCAGCCGAGCAGCGCCGCCTTCCGCTCGGGCGAGGCGAACGAGGCCCGGATGGAGTTGCGGGCCAGGGTTTCCCGTTCCTGCTCGGTGAGCCCGAGCTCCGCCTGCAGGCGGGCGAAGTTGTCGTCGACGTACCCGCCGAAATAGGCGGGGTCGTCGGAGTTCACCGTGACCAGCAGTCCCGCTTCGAGCATGCGGCGCAGCGGATGCTCGGCAAGGGTGTCGACCACCTTCAGCCACACGTTCGACAGCGGGCAGACGGTCAGGGGGATCTGCTCGTCCACGAGCCGAGCGATCAGCGCCTCGTCCTCCAGGCACCGCACGCCGTGGTCGATCCGCTCCACCTCGAGCAGATCCAGCGCCTGCCAGATGTAGTCGGGCGGGCCCTCCTCCCCCGCGTGTGCCACGGTGTGCAGCCCGTTCGCCCGCGCCCGCGCGAACACGTCCACGAACAGCGACGGCGGATAGCCGACCTCGGCGGAGTCCAGGCCGAGACCGAGGACCGGGACGTCCAGCCTGAGCACCTCGTCCAGCATCGCCTCGGCCTCGGGCACCGGCCGGTCCCGCAGCACGGCCGCGATCAGGTCGCTGGACACCCCGAACTCGGCCTCGCTGGCGCGGACGGCATCGGCCAGCCCGTCGAGGACCGCGCGCAGCGGCACCCCGCGGGCCGTGTGCGCCTGCGGGTTGAAGAAGATCTCCGCGTGCTGGACGCCGCCCGCCGCCGCGCGCGCGAAATAGGCGCGGGCCAGGTCGGCGAAGTCCTGCTCGGTCCGCAACACCGCCATGTTCGCGAAGTAGAGGTCCAGGAAGGACTGCAGGTCGCTGAACTCGTAGCGGCCGCGCAGGTCATCGAGGTCCCGGTAGGGCAACTCCACCTTGTTGCGCTCGGCAAGCGCAAAGATCAGCTCCGGCTCGAGGGATCCCTCGATGTGCATGTGCAGCTCGGCGAGCGGGGTCGACACGGTGTCCTCCTGAGGTCGTCAGGCGTCCAGTATCCCGCGTCAGCTCGCCGGTTCCGGCGCCGGCGGCGTCCACGACTGGTCGGTCGGCAGGTAGGAGCGCAGCATGAGGACGAACTCGCCGGGCGGGGCGGGCAACCAGTTCGAGGGGCCGGACGCGGGCGGCTGGGCCCCGATCCAGAGGTCGAGCGAGCCGTCGGCGCCCCGCACCAGTCCGGGGGTGCGGTCACCGATCGCATAGCGGCCCAACGGGTTCGCCACGAAGAACATGTCCGGTCCGTACAGGGTGACGGACCAGAAGCCGCGCTCGTCGATGGGCGGCAGCCCGCCTGCCGGGAAGTGCAGCCGATAGCCGCCACCGTCTCCGCGCAACGCGGCGCCGCCCGAGTCGGTCCTGGCGACGTAGTACATCGACTCCTCGGGCACGTTCGCCCCGAGCCCGATCTTCGCGACCCCGGCGCGGTGCAGGTAGTCGGTGCCGTACCGGCCCGCGTCCTGCAGCGAGCTCCACGGCCCGTCGCCACCGAACGAGGTGTTCGCGAGCCCGACGATCTGCTTGTCGCCCCGGACAACCCCCGCCGCCATGGCCGCGACGTCGTCCGGCTCGCCGCCGCTGGGGGTCGCGCCTGGCGTCACCCCGAGGGTGGCGAGGTGCTCGAGCATCGGTGCGTCCGCCGCGGGCGGCGGGTTGGCCGCGAGGATCGCGGACAGCTCGTCGAAGACCTTCGGCCCGGAACCCGCGATCGCCTGCGGCGCCGGGTTGTTGCCGCAATCGGTCGGGGGCAGCGGCGGCGGCGCGTCCGGGACCGGAGAGGTGAGCACGGTCATCTTGTACTGTTGCTGGGCGGCACGAGCCGCGGCGAGGTCGGCGTCGGACTCCACCAGGGTGCGCCCGATCATCCAGGCATCCCAGGTGGGCGACTCGATCACCGCGGCGCCCGCGGGCGTCTCGCCGTGCCACCCGGGCGGCACGATCACGTGCGAGCCCGCCGCCTGCCCGGTCTCCCTGGTGCCGATGTTGCCGAACACGTTGGTGTACATGTCGAGCAGCTGGAAATCGAAGTACCGCTCCCCCATCTCCGGATGGGTAAGCAGCACCGGGCCGGACCGCAGGTCGAGCCAGGCGATCGAGTACAGGGTGTCCGCGTTCGGGGCGACGACCACCCTGGTCTCCGGCCCCGACATGGCGGCCTGGCTGTAGAGCTGGTTGACCGGCAGCAGACAGATCATGTTGGCCCTGGTCCGGGCCAGGGCGATCGGCGCGTAGCCGTAGACGTAGCCGTCGGCCGCGACGTCTGCCGGCGCCGTCGCCGAATCCTCTTCCTGCGAGGCGCACCCGCCGAGCAGTCCGGCCACCACGACGAGTGTCGACAGCGCCGCCACCCGACGTCGGCGCACCCCTATCGGCCCTTCCAGACCGGGGCGCGCTTCTGCGCGAAGGCGATCGCCCCCTCCTGCGCGTCCTCCGAGGCGAAGACCGGTCCCATCAGCTCCAGCTGCCGCGTAAACGCCTCCTCGTCGGTCCAGCCGGACGACTTGACGATCACCTCCTTGGTGGCGGCGACCGCGAGCGGGCCGTTGGCGGTGATCCGCTCGGCCAGCTCCAGCGCGCCGTCGAGCGCCTTGCCGGGTTCGGTCAGCCGGTTGACGAAGCCGTAACCGTGCGCCTCCTCCGCGGTGAAACTGTCTCCGGTGAGCGCCAATTCGAGCGCCTTCTGGTACGGAATCCGCTTCGGCAGCCGCAGCAGGCCGCCACCCGCCGCGACCAGTCCCCGCTTGACCTCGGGGATGCCGAACCTGGCCTCCGAGGACGCGACCACCAGGTCCGTCGCCAGCACCAGCTCGGTGCCGCCCGCGAGTGCGTATCCCTCGACGGCGGAGATGATCGGCTTACGGGGCGGCGCCTCGGTGAAGCCGAGCCCCTTGCCGGGGGCGATCACATTCTCGCCCGCGACGAACGCCTTGAGATCCATGCCCGCGCAGAAGTTGCCCCCGGCGCCGGTCAGGACGGCGAGCGACAGGTCCGCATCGGCGTCGAGTTCGTCGACCGCGGCCGCGAGCCCGTTGCTGACCGCGGCGTTTATCGCGTTGCGCGCCTCCGGGCGGTTGATGGTGATGACCAGGATGCGGCCACGACGTTCGAGCAGCACTTCGTCAGACATGCCGCCCACCCTAGGCGCTGCCGCGCCCACGCGAGCCGACTCCGCGCTCAGCGCCCCGTGTAGGTGGCCTTGCCCGGTCCGACGTCGAGGAAGCTGCGGACCGCGCCCGCGAGGTCCTCGGTACCGAACAGCACGCCCGAGACCTCCGGGGTGATCGAGTCCGCGTGTGCGACACCGCCGGAACGCCAGGCCTCGATGATCTGCTTGGTGGCGTGGTGCGCACGGGTCGGACCGTCCGCGAGCCTCGCGACCAGGGCGCGGGCGGCCGCGTCGACATCCTCGTGCACCGCGTTGACGACCCCCCAGGAGGCCAACGTCGCGGCGTCGTACAGATCGCCGGTCATCACCAGTTCCCTGGCCCGGCCCGAACCGGCGCGCTCGGCGAGCCGCTGCGGCCCGCCCATCGAGGGCGTCAACCCGACCACCGTCTCGACGAGACCGAACTTGGCCTTGGGTGCGGCGAGGATGATGTCGCAGGCGAGCGCGATCTCGAACGCGGCGGTGAGCGTCAGCCCGTGCGCGGCGTACACCACCGGGCAGGGCAGGGCCTCGATCTGGTGGATGATCTCCGCGAACAGGGTCCGCCACAGCTCGGCGCCCTGCTCGGCGCTCAACCCCTCGAAGACATGCACGTCCACGCCGCCGGAGACGACCTTGCCCTCGGCGCGCAGCAGCACCGCACGCGGCGGGGCCGCGCTCAGCGAATCCACGTCGGCGGTGATCGCGTCGAACATGGCCTGGTCGAACAGGTTCAACGGTCCGTGCGCGAAGGTCAGCACGGCGATCTCGGCGCCGGCGTCCGTGGTGATGCGCTCCAGCCGGGTCGGCTGGGCGGGCTCGGAACCTGCAGGCGGGAACGACGCAGTCATGGCGTCAGCCTGCCACACCCGAGCCCGCGCGGCTTAGGCCTGGACGCGTTGGTGTTCGGCGTCAACCGGGGGCTTGTCCCCTTCCCGGATCGGCCGCGAGAAGCACAGCGACGCAACGAAACCGATCAGCAGCACACCCGCGGGCAGCAGCACCGCCTGCGCCATCGAGGTGCTGAACCCGTCGACGATGAAGCTCGGCATCGCACCGCCCGCCTCGTGCTCACCGCCGGTGGGTACCCCATTGGCGGTCAGCCGCGAGGTGATCAGGGCACCGATGCCTGCGCTACCGAGCACCGCACCGACCTGGCGGGTGGTGTTGTACACACCCGAGCCCGCGCCTGCCGCGTTCATCGGCAGGTTCCTGGTGGCGGTTGCCGCCAGCGGCGACCAGATGAAGGCGTTCGCGACGCCCATCAGGGCGATGGGCAGCAGCAGCTCCCAGATCGCGACGTCCGGCTGCATCACCAACGCGAGCCAGCCGAGCGAGATCGAGAGCATCAGGAAGCCGGGCGCGGCGATGTAGCGCGGGTGCACCCGGTCCACCAGCTTGCCGACGTTCGGCGCCAGCGCGCCGGTGAGCACCGCCATCGGGACCATCAGCAGCGCCGAACCGGTCGGCGAGAGCCCACGGACGGCCTGCGCGTAGAACATCAGCGGCACCACCATCGCGGTGATCGAGAAGCCCATCGACGTGATCGCGATATTGGCCAGGGAGAAGTTGCGGTCCTTGAACAGTCCCAGCGGCAGCAGGGGCTCGTTCTTGTTCCACGACTGGTACCAGATGAAGACCGCGAGCAGGATCAGGCCGGCGACGATCGACAGCCAGACCAGCCCGGACCAGTCGTAGGTGTTGCCCTCCTGAAGGCCGAAAACCAGGAAGAACATGCCAGCGGCGCTCAGTATCACCCCGGGGATGTCGAAACGGTGCTGATGGGTCTCGAGCGACGGCACGAACCGCCACGCGGCGAAGAAGGCGATGATGCCGACCGGGACGTTGACGATGAAGATCCACTGCCAGCCGAGTCCGTCGACCAGGACGCCGCCCGCGAGCGGGCCGACCAGGGTGGCGACACCGGCGACGGCACCCCACAGCCCCATCGCGGTACCGCGCTTGTCCGGCGGGAAGATCCGGGTGATCACGGCCATCGTCTGCGGGGTCATCAGCGCGGCGCCGAAGCCCTGGAACACGCGGGCGACGATGAGCATCTCGATGTTGCCGGACAGTCCGCACCAGAGCGAGGACGCGGTGAACAGCGTGAGCCCGATCAGGTAGAGGTTCTTGGGACCGAACCGGTCACCGAGTCTGCCCGTGACGAGCAGGGGGACCGCATAGGCCAACAGATAGGCGCTGGTCACCCACACGACGCTGTTGATGTCGGTCTGCAGATCCTCCATGATCGCCGGGTTCGCGACCGCGACGATGGTGGAGTCCACCAGGATCATGAAGAACCCGAGGCACAGCGCCCAGAGCGCCGGCCATTGCTTGATCTCGGTTTGCATGTCAATCCTTCGCAAGTTGGGGATTGCGCTTACTGATGAGTTCCTCTGTGAGCCAAGGTAGTTCGCCGCTCTCGATCTCCACGATCAGGCCCCGCAGCCAGTCGGCCTCGGCCTTGGCAACTGCCCGCAGGTAGTCCATCCCGAACCAGAAGACCCGCGGGATGTCCTCGGCCACCACCGCCTGCCGCATCCCTTCGAGTTCCCGGATGTCCTCGTCGATCCGGGACACCCGTTCGCCGAGCAGCTCGCAGACGGTGTCCGCGTCGAGATTGTGCGCCTCCGCGAGGGCCACCGGGAACTGCGGGTACTCACTGACCGGGGTGGCCAGGATCTCGCGGATCCGCACGGTCAGCGCCGCCCGTCCCGCCTCGGTGATGGCGTAGGTGGTGCGCTCGGGACGGTTGCCCTCACGCTCCGTGCCGAGCACTGCGACGAGTTCCTGCCGCTCCAACCGGTCGACGGTGTGATAGAGCGAGCCCGGCCGGATCTTCACCAGCCGATCATCGCGCCGCTGGATGAGCAGTTGGAACATCTCGTACGGATGCATGGGCCGCTCGAACAGCAGCGCCAGCACCGTGATCCCGAGGGGAGTCAACGCCGTTGCCGCCACGTCCACGCCTTCCTATTCCGCGCCAATTAATCCAGATGGAATATACGGCGCGGAGGGATGGTTCGGCAACAGCTTTCTCATGAAGCTCTCATCTGGGCGCGGCATCCTGATCCGAATGGGGATCCAGAAGGCGAAGGCCCGTGGCCGCGTATCGCGGTTCATGCCGGGCGCGACGATCGCGGCGACGTGCGCGATCGCGTTGATGCTCGTGCACTCGGTGTTCGTCACCACCGAAGGCGGCCAGCTCCTCGACCAGCAGATCATGCGCACCGCGAACGCCGCACCCGACTCCTGGCACGAGGCGGGCTTCACCCTGCTCGGAGCGGTGAACGCGACGGTCATCGCCGCGGCGATCGGCGCGATCGTCCTCATCGGGCTGATCCGTCGTCGACCTCGCTCGATCGTGGTCGCGCTGGCGGTGATCGCCGGCGCGAACCTCACCACGCAGGCGGTCAAGGTGCTGCTCGACCGGCCGTATCTCGGCTGGGGCGCGCAGAACACGCTCCCCAGTGGGCACGTCACCGTGATCACCTCGCTGGCGGTCGGGCTGGCGATGGTCCTGACCCCGGGCTCGCGGTCGGCGGCCGCCGCGCTGATGTGTGGGGCCGCCGCCGCGGCCGGGTCCGCTGTGATGATCTGCCAGTGGCACCGGCCGAGCGACGTGATCGCCGCGGTGCTCGTCGTCGTCGGCTGGGCGGCGATGCTGTGGCCGGCGTGCGCCGCGCGCCGGGACCGATACCGTGACGAGGGTGGACGCCCATCAGATCGACATCATCGCCCTGGCCTGGGCCAGAGAACTGGGACTGCCGGACCTCGGCCTGGTGCGGCCGGGTACCCGTCACATCCGGGTGGACCAGAGCTCCGACCGGGTCCGGTTCCTCCGGCTGGCTGGAGCGAGCGCGCTGGTGGGCCCGGACTGGGCGATCGAGCGGGCGGAGCGCTACAGCGACGATGAGCTGACCGACGGCGCGACGATGCTCACGATCACCAAGGACCACGGCGGCAGTTGTTCGGGCCCGCGGCTGCTGTCCTTCGCCGCCGACGTGGGCACCGAGATCGGCCGCGAGGACCCACTGATCTCGCACGACCTCGAACACGTGCTTGCCCTGCAGTCGGCCTGCCCGCCCGACGACACGGCGGAGGCCGATCTCACCGGCAAGCGGAACTGGTTCACGCTCGTCGATGCCGCCGGGACGCCGCTGTCCTCGTCCGGGTACGCGGAGTGGCAGGGCATCCTGGCCCACATGGGCACACTCACGTCGCCGGACCATCGCAGGCGCGGACACGGAGCCGTTGTGGCCCGGCTGACGACGAACGACGCGATCGACGTGGGCCTGATCCCGCAGTGGCGCAGCCACCCCGGCAACACGGCCTCGCGCCGACTGGCCGCGTCGCTTGGCTACGAAGAACTGGGCGTCCATACCGTGGCCACGCTCCCCCGAAGTACCGTGTGATTGTTGCCCACTATCGACGGAGTTGATGAACAGTGACCGACGAGAACAGCACCGCGGCGTCGTATGTCGAAGCGGGCCAGGAGTTCACCCGCGACACCCGCTACATCACCACCCGGATCACCGCGGACGGCCGTGACGGCTACCCGGTCGAACCCGGCCGCTACCGACTCGTCGTCGCGCGGGCCTGCCCCTGGGCGAATCGGGCCATCATCGTGCGGCGCCTGCTCGGCCTCGAGGACGTCCTGTCGATGGGCATCTGCGGGCCGACCCACGACCAGCGGAGCTGGACCTTCGACCTCGATCCCGGTGGGGTGGACCCGGTGCTGAAGATCCCGCGCCTGCAGGACGCGTACTTCGCCCGCTTCCCCGACTATCCGCGCGGGATCACGGTGCCCGCGATCGTCGACATCCCGACCGGTCAGGTGGTGACCAACAACTACCCGCAGCTCACCCTCGACCTCTCGACCGAGTGGAAGCAGTTCCACCGCGAGGGCGCACCCGACCTGTACCCCGAGGCTCTGCGACCGGAGATCGACGAGGTCGCCGAGCTGGTGTTCAAGGACGTCAACAACGGCGTGTACCGCTGCGGATTCGCCGGCACCCAGGAGTCGTACGAAGAGGCCTACGACCGTCTCTTCGCGAGGCTGGACTGGCTGACCCACCGGCTCGCGACGCAGCGATTCCTGGTGGGCGACACCATCACCGAGGCGGACGTCAGACTGTTCACCACCCTGGTCCGGTTCGATCCGGTCTACCACGGGCACTTCAAGTGCAACCGCAGCAAGCTCACCGAGATGCACGTGCTGTGGGACTACGCGCGGGACCTGTTCCAGACGCCGGGCTTCGGCGACACCATCGACTTCGCGCAGATCAAGAAGCACTACTACGTGGTGCACTCCGATGTGAACCCGACCCAGATCATCCCCAAGGGGCCGGATCTCGCCAACTGGCTCGAGCCGCACGGACGGGAAGCGTTGGGCGGCAGACCGTTCGGCGACGGCACGCCGCCCCATCCGCCGAAGCCCGACGAGGTGGTCCCCGCCGATCACTGGGTCCTGGGCGGCTCTCCTGCATAAGTGCCGAAACTCCAGTACACCCCTTCGGGATCGCGGCAGGTGAACCCGCGGGAGCCGTAGTCCTCGTCGGTGAGCCCCTTCACGATGGTGGCCCCGCCATCGACGGCACGCCGGTACAGCGCGTCGGGGTCCGGGACGACGATGTACACCGAACCGACCCCCGTCGGCAGGTCCCCCACCGCGGAGTCGGGGCGTTGCGAGCCGAGCATGACGCCGCCGCCGCCCGGCCAGTCGAGCTGGGCATGGTCGACCCGCTCCCCCTCGCCGTAGACGGCGGTCTCGATGAATCCGAAGGCGTCCACGAGGAACGCGATGGCCCCTCGCGCGTTCGCGTAGCTGAGCGTGGGCCAGATCGTGGTGGTGTTGATCGTCTGTGTGCTCATGCCCTCGACACTGCTCCTTCCGATGTCTGGTCCGCTTGGATGAATGAGAACAGCTCCTCGGCCCGCCACCTCGACGGCGGGATCCCGACGATGTCCCGCCAATCGCGCGCCAGGTGGGCCTGGTCGTAGAAGCCGCACCGGGCGGCGACGTCGGCGAGGGAGATGGACGGCCGGCTCCGCAGGAGTTGATGCGAGCGGTGGAAGCGAGCAAGCTTGGCCGCCTCCTTGGGACTGACTCCGAACTCCGCGGCGAACCGGCCGACCAGGTGCCTTCTGCTCCAACCGATCTCGCGGGCCACCTGGCCGACCCGGACCACACCGTCGGCGGCCGTCAGGAGCTGCCACGCGTGCTCGAGGTGCGGATCGATCTCGGCGTCGGCGAGGCGGCGGGACAGCACCTCGTCTAGCACCGCGAAGCGGGCCTCCCAGGAGTGCTGCGCCGCGATCCGGTCGCTCAGCTCGGCGGCGTCGGTGCCGAGCAGGTCCTCGAGCTCGACGACCCAGGCACCGAGCTCGGCGGCGGGCACACCGAGGAGCGCCCTTGAGCCGGCCGGGGTGAGGGCGAGCTGGACACCGTGCTGGTTGCCGTCGTGCCGGATCGTGACCGGCGCGGTGGACAGGCCGCTGGCGAGGGTGCCCCAGGCGCCGGGCTGCTGCCGCGGATCGGACATCCGTGCGAGTTCGAGCGGGGCGTCGAGCGCGATGATCACCGTCAGGTACGGCGAGGGCAGGCCCAGGTGCGAGCCGGGCTCGAACCCGGTCAGTCGATAGCCCTCGTAGGGACCGACGAACGGGCGCAGGGCCTGCGCGGGCGATGCCCGTCTACCCTCCGAGTGCCCGGTCATGATCTCAGCGTAGGCAGTGATCTGCGTCGCATCCAGGGACGACGTGCCCGGGCCAGGAACAAACACGACGAGGCCGACCGTTGGACAGGAGTTCGGCCGCGGACGGTGCTGGCCGTGACGGAGGGGAAGACCATGGCGGACAAGCTGGGACGCATCGAGCAGGTCATCGTGTCGCTGCTCGACAACGGCGCCAAGCTGCAGGGACCCGCGATCCAGAAGTACGTGGACCGGGTTCGCCGGGCCCATCCCGACGAGAATCCCCAGCAGATCGTCGAGCGGATGGAGAAGATCTTCCTCACCGCGGTCACCGGCAGCGGCGGCGCGGTGGGCGCGGCTGCGGCGGTGCCCGGCATCGGCACGGTCGGCTCCATCGCGGCGGTCGGCGCGGAGTCGGTGTTCTTCCTGGAGGCCTCGGCCCTGTTGACGCTGGCGATCGCCTCGGTGCACGGCATCTCGGTGCAGCAGCACGAGCAGCGCCGGGCGCTGGTACTCGCGGTGGCGCTGGGCGCCTCTGGCATGGAGATCGTGGAGAAGGCCGTCGGCGCGACCACGAAGAACTGGGGCTCACTCATCACCAATCGGCTCCCGGCGCAGACGATGACCGGGATGAACCGGAAGCTGATCCACAAGTTCGTCACCAAGTACGCGGCCCGCCGGAGTGCGCTGATCCTGGGCAAGCTGGTACCCGCGGGCATCGGAGCGGCGATCGGCGGCACCGGCAACCGGGTGATCGGCAAGGGCGTGATCAACAACGCGCGCGACGCCTTCGGGCCCGCACCCGCGCGGTGGCCGCTGGAGCTCACTACCTGACCCCCGCAGGGTATGGTCTAGGCATGGACCGGCTCCGCCTCGCCCCGCAGCGCGCCGCACTCTCGTGCGCGCTGCTGCTCGGCGCGCTGGTGTTCGGCCTGCTGGCGATGCATCACGTGGCGGCGGCAGTGAAGGAGACCGGGCAGGCGCACGGTTCGCGGGCCGCGGTCAGCGCGCCTGCGATGGACATGGATGGGGCGATGACTCGATCCGCGTCCACCGACATGGCAGCCGACCGGCTGCCATCACATGCCGAGACCTCAGCCCCTGTGGCAGCACCTGCGGACCAGCGGCCGGCCGACCACACCGGCAGCCACCACATGCTCAACGCGTGCGTCGCCGTACTGCTCTCGGCGGTGCTGCTGGCGATGTCCCTGATCGCGTTCGGCCTCCCGTCGGGCGCGGGCGCCCGGATGCGCCGCGGCCGGTCCGCGGTCACCTATACCGGTCGCGGGCCACCGTTCGCCGTGCCCACCTCTAGTCGCCTTGCCACCTTGTGCCTTCTGCGGGTCTGACAGGGCCACTGTGTCGTGCTCGACGCAGTTCGGCCACTGTCCCACTCGAAAGACCAAGGAAGAACGATGAACACACGTACCAAGACCACCGGCATGATCGCAGCGGCCGCTGCAGCCGTCGCACTGATCGCGGGCTGCTCCAACGACGACTCCGGATCCGGCCACTCGATGGATTCGATGGGCTCGATGTCGATGACCTCGAGTGCGGCGCAGTCCGCGTCGTCGGGCACACACAACAACGCCGATGCCATGTGGGTGCAGATGATGATCCCGCACCACCAGCAGGCGGTGGAGATGGCGGCGCTGGCCGAGGGCCGCACCGAGAATGCGGAACTGCTCGCGCTGGCCGGCCAGATCAAGGCCGCCCAGGACCCCGAGATCGTGCAGATGACGGGGTGGCTCACCGAGTGGGGCGTGCCGACGATGGCAGCCGACATGAGCCATGCCGATATGGGCCACGGCGACGGCGGCGACGGGATGATGACCGCGGAGCAGATGACGCAGCTCGAGCAGTCGTCGGGAGCCGACTTCGACCGGGCGTGGCTGGAGATGATGATCGCCCACCATCAGGGCGCGGTGGATTCCTCGTCCGCGATCCTGACTGACGGACAGAGCGAGCAGGTCCAGGAGCTCGCGAAGAAGATCATCGCAGGCCAGCAGACCGAGATCACCCAGATGAAGGCGATGCTCGGGCAGTAGTCGCGCGCGTCGGCGGGTCGGGCGGTATCCCGTCCCGGCCCGCCGACGGTCCTCGCCGAGGTCAGCTGACAGGTACGGGATGAATCCAGGAGCCCTCCTGCATCCGCAGCAGGCCGTGCTCGTCTTCGACCGACGAAACCTGCAAAGACCAATGCTTCGGCTAGCCAGCCACGCACAAATGTCGGCAGTATTTCGACACTCCCACCGAGATATTTGACCTTGCCGTTGCGGCAGCTTCTACCGTTTGAGTCCATCGCGGAGGGAGGTGTTCGGCGCTGATGAGTTGGTCGATTCAGCAGGTGGCCAGAGTGTCGAGGGTGACGGCACGGACGTTGCGGTACTACGACGAAATTGGTCTGTTGCGTCCAGCTGGTGTGGGTTCCAACGGCCATCGCTACTACGAACGTGAACAGTTGTTGCGGTTGCAACAGATCCTGTTGCTCCGGGAATTGGGGTTGGACCTGGCGACGATCGGTGGCGTGGTCGATGCCGAGCACGATCCGATCGAAGCGCTGCGCCGCCATCACCGCCGACTGCTGGACCAGCGGGGCCGGCTGGATCGTTTGGCCGCGACTGTGGCCATCACCGTCAGAGATCTCGAGGAGGGAACTGATATGCCCGCCGAGAATCTGTTCGATGCAATGACACCCGAGCGCGCTGAGTATCTCGGGGGGCTACCGAAGAAGCGGATCGCGGCGGGGGTGCTGCTCTCCGACGATCTAGGCCGAACCCTGTTGGTCGAACCGACCTACAAGTCGTATTGGCAGCTGCCCGGCGTCGTTGTCGAGGCCGACGAGTCACCGTTCGTAGCCACCGCACGAGCCATCCGCCACGAACTTGGCCTGTCGGTCAAGCCCGGCCGGCTCCTGGTGACCGACTGGGTCGCTCCCAGCCCAAACCGGATCGAGGGGCTGCTGTTCGTTTACGACGGCGCCGTCCTGTCATCGGACCAATCGGCCGCTATCGTGCTGCCGCAAACAGAACTCCGCAGTTGGGCGTGGTGCACCGACGACGAGTTGGAAGACCGTCTACCCGCACACATGCTCAGACGCACCCGGAAAGCTCTGCAGGCTCGTGCCGACGACACAACCCTCTATCTGGAAAATGGGCACCCTGCATAAAGTGACCGCCAGTCTATGGATGCTCCGCGCGGCTACCTGCCGAGGGAATGACCGCCGAGATCTGAGCTGATCCGCGCGGAACGGGTCATTCGTCATGCGCGTTGGGGACCCAAAACAGGGTTCATGGGTAGCGCGCCCTGGATATCGATGCATGGAGCCGGGGCCGGGAAGGCGCCGTACTGGTCGTGGCGGTTCCATGACAGTTGGCGATCGGCGCGCTCGATCGGAGTCCGCCGGAACACCGTGCAAGGCACATACGGTGGCCGTGAGATTACGTCGCTGATTTGGATGGGCGGGGACGTAAGGCGGCCACCGGCAGTCCTCCGTGTGACAGTGCTGGCGCCCTTCAGAAGGGTGGCGGGTCCGGCGCGGGTGCCTGTGTTGGTGGGGTGTGGCCGCGGCGGCCCGTGATCCGTGGTGCGGGTGTCTTCATGGTGTGGCTGCCGTGGGCGCCGGTGGGGAGGGTGAGGGCGGTGGTGCCGGTGTGGGAGGTCCAGAGCATTGCGTGGCCGGGGAGTGCGGTGACTGTCCAGAGGCCGAGGGTTTTGAGTTGGTGGTGGAACTGGCAGAGGCAGTGCAGGTTGGCGACGACGGTCCAGCCGCCGGCGATGGGGTCGTGGGGCAGGTATTCGATGATGTGGTCGAGTTGGCATCCGGCGGCGGGGCGGGTGCAGCCGGGGAATCGGCAGTGGCCGTCGCGGGCGTGGACGAGCGCGGTGGTCGCTGCGTCGGGGCGGTAGGTGAGGGCACCGTCGGGTGGGGCGGTCAGGCCGCCGTGCCCGTCGGGGTATTCCGGTCGGGCCAGGGTGGGGTCGGCATCGATGGCGGCGAGGATCGCGTCGGTGATGGTGCCGATGCTGGTCGGGACCGATGGATCGGGCGGCATCGGCGAGGCGCTGCCGTCCGGCGGTGTCGGGTGCTGATGCTCGCTGCTCGGTGGTGATGCGGTGCAGGGTCGCGGCACGGGGAGTGTCCCGAATTCAGGGATGTAGCCAGCCTTTCGGCGACTGCCGCGGGCGAGGTACGAGCGCACGCAGAACCGCGGCGGTAGCGGTGGTGGCGGTGCATCGGGGCCAGGTGGTTCAGCTTTGATGCGGACAAACTTCTCGCTATGCGTTTCGGTTTCGGGTTTCTCGTCGGTGTCGGCGACTGACTCCGGCACCGGTTCCGGCGCAATGTCTTTGACAGTTCCTGTGGCCGAGCGTTCGCCGTCGCTGTCGACATCACTGGCGGCGGCCTCGTCATGGGCGATCAGGCCAAGCTCCTCGGCCAGGTTCAGTGCCTCGGTGAGCAGGGCCTGCCACGTCCCATCCGCGGCCAGCCTGCGGGCCAGCTCGGGGTCGATCAGTCCGTGGCCGTGCAGGTAGGCGGGTTCGGACAGTAGCCCCACCAGCGTCGCGACGTCCATGGTGATCTGGGTCAGTGGCGCCCGCCGCCCCGGCAGCGCGGCCCGGCCCGCCTGCGCGCAGTCAGTGCGGTCGCAGCTGCACCGCAGATACGGCTCGCCGTGCATCATCGCCAACACCGCATCCACCAACCGGCACCGCTTGCCGCGCTTGTCATGCGGACAGACCGTGGCCGCGAACTCGGCGACCAATTGCATCACCTGCTCGGCCTCCTCCGGCGACACATTCACCTCGATGGTGGACATGGTGCCGCGGGAACGCTTGACGATGCGGCGCCCCAACTCCTGTGCGGTTTCCCGCTGCGCGGCCGCCTCCTCCGCCGAGAACTCCGAGACGAGCCGGCCGATCTCCCCGGCGAGTGGGCCCGGCGTCAGCTGCCGTGCGGCCGCCACGATCCCCGGCTCCAACGCGGCCACCGTCTCCGGCTTCAGCCCCGTCGTCTCGCGACTGATCGCCCGCACCCGAGGCAGATCCAACTCACCGGACTCGAACGCGGCCCGGGCAAGGGGCAGCCGCAACCGCAGGTCCATCCCCAGTGAGGCGTGAGACTCCGCGACCGTCTTCGAGCAGCCCATCCGCACCGCCAACTCGGCGACCGCACCGTTGCCACAGTCCACGATGTCACCCGACCCCAACCGGACATCGCGCTCGATCCACGACTCCCAGAACCGACCCGCCGCCAACACCTTCCGCGCCGCGAACCGATTCTCCGCCCGACACGACCTAACGACCTCGTCGAGGGCGGCGACGTCGGCCAGCAGCGAGGCGGCCTCCGCCTCCACACCGGACCTCACCTCACCGACCCCGTCACCGTTCTCGAACATACATTCGATTATACGCCGAGGGTCCGACATAAATCAGGACTTGCACGAAGCCAAACCCAGCGCGCCCAGTCGTCTACTATCCACCGTAGTAGCCGATGAGTTGCGAGGGGGGCTTCATGCCGGTCAACACCACACTGGCGCAGTACAGCGATTTCGCATTCGCGTCCGCGTTCGCGATCTACGTTCTTGCTCTGGGTCTTTCGGCATTCGAATTTGCGGGCACTTCCGTTCGCCCCCGCACCGCAGCGGACGCCCTTTTGCGGGCTGTGGCCACTGTCGGCGCATCAGCCCCGGATATGCCTGGGCGAATCTCGACCTCGGACAGCACCCGCCCGCCCAGCGAGAGAGCTGGACGTGCCGCCATCGCCCTCACGCTCGTTGCCCTGACACTGAACGTGGCCGCGATCGTCCTGCGTGGCCTGGCGACCGATCGCTGGCCGCTGGGCAACCTCTACGAGTACGCACTGTTCCTGTGCGCAGCGACTGTCGTGTGCTGGCTGGTCGCCGTACGGAAGTACCCGATCCGCAACCTGACGGTGTTCGTACTCGCTCCGGTGGTCGTACTCCTGTTCATCGCAGCATCGGCGATGTACAACGACGCCGCTCCCCTCGTGCCGGCGTTGCGCTCCTACTGGATCGCCATCCACGTGACAATCATCGTGTCCGCCTGCGGGATCCTCACGTTCGCCAGCACAGCCAGCCTGCTCCACATCGTCGCCGTCCACGGACACGCCAACGACCGCGGCCCGAAAGCCTGGATCGCCAACCGACTTCCATCCGCAGAACTGCTCGATCGGGTCGCCTACCGCACGACCATCGTCGGCTTCCCGCTCTACTCCATCGGAGTCATCTGCGGCGCGATCTGGGCCGAAGCCGCATGGGGACGCTTCTGGGGCTGGGATCCGAAGGAGACCGTTTCCTTCATCGCGTGGGTGCTCTACGCCGCCTACCTACACGCGCGAGCTACTAGCGGGTGGGGGACCCTTCGCGCGTCGTGGATCAACGTCGCAGCCCTCGCCACCACACTGTTCAACATGTTCGCCATCAACTTCGTCGTCTCGGGCCTGCACTCCTACGCAGGACTCAACTAACGCGCGACCACCTGCTCCGACTCCGGCACCTCCACCCGGGCAGAACGGAGCAGCGGCACCAAGAACGCCAACCCGAGCACCAGGATTCCTGCCGCCACGGCGAGCGACCGTGAGTACCCGGTGTCGAGCAACGGGGCCACCATCAGCGGGCCGAGAACCTGGCCGAGCCCGTACAGCGCCGTTCCGATCGCGGGGGCACGCGGGCCCACCAGCTCGGTGCCCTCCGCGAGCGTCAGCATCACGATCCCCATGAAGGTGCCGCCGAAGGCCAGCGCCGCCAGCAATTGCACCGCCGTCGCATCGAACAGGGCCGAGGCCGCTACCCCGATGATCTGGACAACGAACGCCACCGCGAGCATCGCTACCCGGGAGTGCCTGCGCGACAGCCTGATCCACAGCACGCACGACGGAAGCCCAGCCAGCCCGACCGCGATCCACACCGCGCCGCCCAGCCAGGTCGCCGTTCCGATGGAGGCCACCGCGGCGACGATGAAGGTGGCGGACACGATGTAGCCGATGCCCTCGCAGAAGTAGGCGGCCATCAGCCAGGCGAATCGCGTCCGGTCCCGGCGCGATACCGGCGACTGCCTACCCGCCGAGGTCGCGGTCGCGGGGTCACCGCCGGGCAGCGACCACGCGAACAGGGCCAGTACCGCCGCCAACGCGGCCACCACCAGCCAACTCACCCGCCACGATCCGCCGGACCCCAACGCGAGAAGCGCGCAGCCGGACAACGCGATTCCGGCCCCGATGCCACCGAACACCCAGCCGACACCGTCCCCGCCGCCCCTGACCTGCTGGTGCGCCACCCGCGCGGTGAAAACGAACAGCACCGCGCTGGCGACACCGGCCAGGAACCGCAACGTCAGCCACAACGACATCGACTCTGCCGCCGGCATCAGCGCGAGCGTCGCGATCAACAGGACGAGCGAGACCCGCAGCGCCGCCCTGCTCCTCGGGATCCAGTGCGCGAAGATCGCCGCCACCGCACCCACCAGGTAGCCGAGATAGTTCGCCGTCGCCAGCGTGGCCGCGGACTCCGCGGTCAGCTCCGTCTGACCCACCATCAACGGCAGGATCGGCGTGAACGCGAACCGGCCCAGCCCCATGGCGACGGCCAGCGTGAGGCTCGCGCGCAGCACGAGCAGCCGATCCTTGCCCCCGGTAACCACCATGACCAGCAGGCTACGACCCTCCGAGGATCGCCGAATCAGCTGCCGGAATGAACTCCGGCGACGCGGGGTTGCGCAAAGCACCACCCCTATGGCAAGCCAATCGGACGGAGAGCCCATGAGCGTCATCGAAGAAACCCCCGACCTCGGCCGAATCGGTGTGTGGCAGCCCGCATACTTCGCGACTCCCGAGTTCGGTCAGGCGCTGGAACGGCTGGGTTACGGCACCGTCTGGCTCGGCGGCTCCCCGCCCGCGGACCTGAAGACCGCCGAGGCCCTGCTCGACGCGACCACCGGTCTCACCGTCGCCACCGGGATCACCAACATCTGGGTCTCCCCCGCCGCCGAGGTCGCCGCGTCGTTCCACCGACTGGAGGCGCGCCACCCGGGCAGGTTCCTGCTCGGCATCGGCGCCGGTCATCCCGAGCACTCCGGACAGGTCTACGCGAAGCCCTATCAGGCACTCGTCTCCTACCTCGACGAGCTCGACGCGGCCGGAGTCCCCGCCGGGCGCCGCGTCCTCGCGGCCCTCGGGCCGCGCGTGCTCAGGCTCGCGGCGGACCGCACCGCGGGCGCGCACCCCTACCTGACCACCCCGGAGCACACCCGCGAGGCGCGCGAGTTGCTCGGCCCCGAACCACTTCTCGCACCCGAGCACAAGATCGTGCTCGACACCGACGCCGCGGCCGCAAGGGCGATCGGCCGCCCCGTCGTGGAGAACCCGTACCTGCACCTACAGAACTACATCGCGAACCTCACCCGGCTCGGATTCACCGAGGCCGAACTCGCCGACGGCGGCAGCGACCGGGTGATCGACGCCCTCGTCGCGCACGGCGATGCCGCCGCGATCGCCGCCCGGCTCACCGAACACCTCGACGCGGGCGCGAACCATGTCGCCATCCAGGCGCTCCCCGTCGACGGCGACCAGCTGCCCACCCTCACCGCGCTCGCCGTCGCGCTCGGCCTGCAGAACTGAAACCACGCGGGAGATCCACCCACCCCTCCCTCCGCGGATAGGCTGGCGCCCATCACGGAGGGAGGGCACGGCATGAGCGCAGGGGGACACCCGGCGGCACTCGAGGCGATCGGACTGTCCAAGCAGTTCAAAACCGTTGACGCCGTATCGGATCTGAGCTTCACCGTGCCGCAGGGATCGATCACCGGGTTCCTCGGCCCGAACGGCGCAGGCAAGACCACCACGCTGCGCATGTTGCTAGGCCTGGTGCGGCCGACCGCGGGCACCGCCACCATCGCCGGCGTGCCGTTCGCGGCGCTCACACAACCCGCGCGCGTGGTCGGCGCTGTTCTCGATTCGCTGAGCCTGCACCCGAACCGCACCGCGCTCGGCCATCTCCTCGTCTACACCGCCGCGACCGGGCTCCCCGATTCGCGCGCGCGACAGGTCCTGGCGCTGGTCGGGCTCGAACAGGCCGCACACCAGAAGGCAGGCACCTTCTCGCTCGGCATGCGGCAGCGGCTCGCGCTGGCCACCGCCCTGCTCGGCGACCCCCAGATGCTGGTCCTCGACGAACCCGCGAACGGCCTCGACCCCGAGGGCATCGCCTGGCTGCGCGAGTTCCTCAAGGCATTCGCCCGGTCCGGCCGCACGGTCCTGGTCTCCAGCCACATCCTGCGCGAGGTGGAGCAGACCGTCGACCGCCTGGTCATCGTGAGCGAGGGCCGCCTTGTCTACCAGGGCGGCATCGATGACCTTCGGCGTTCTCGCCAGGGCCGCATCCTGATCGCGGGATCCGATCCCGCCACCCTTGCGATCGCCCTGGCCGCCAACGGGATCACCGACGCGCAGGTGCTGCCCGACGGCCGCCTGGCCGTCACCGGCGCCGAACTCGACACGATCGCCGCCATCGCACAGCCCGCAGGCGTGCGCATCTTCGGCGCCACCGCCGAGCCGGTCGACCTCGAGCAGGTGTTCCTGTCTATGACATCCGGCCGGTACGCGGCCGACTACCAGCCGGGCCAGCACTATGGAGGTCCCCGATGACCGCGCTGCTCACCGCTGAACTCCGCAAGGTCACCACCCTGCGCTTCTGGTGGGCCCTGGTGATCGCACCGCTGGCGGTCGCCCTGTTCGCCGGGGCGATCTTCGCGGCGGTCGACGACACCCTCACCACCGTGGACGCCGAACTCACCACCAGCGCGGCGAACGTCGGGCTCTTCATCACCATCGGCTGGGTGGCCCTGTTCGCCGGCCTCTTCGGCGCGGTGAACGCGGGTACCGAATTCCGGTACAGCACACTGACTCCCACTTTCCTCATGGCCTCGGACCGGGACCGGGTGCTCGCCGCGAAACTGATCGTGACGGCGGCCTTCGGCGCGCTGTACGCGATCGCGGCCATGGCGCTCGCGGCGATCTGCCTGACGGCGTTCGGCGGCGCACTGGAATTCGACGGCTCGTTGGCGGAACTGTTCGCCGCCGGGGTGCTGGCGTCCATCGCCTGGTCGCTGATCGGGGCCGGGCTGGGACTGGCGTTCGCCTCCTCGATCGGCGCGGCGATCGCGCTGCTGGCCTGGTATCCGGTCGGCGAGATGATCGTCGGCGCGATACTCGCCGGGTTCGGTGCGGGATCGGTCGCGGCGTGGTTGCCCGGCGCGCTCACCCTGTCCACCGTGCTGGGCGCGGCCACCGACGGGCTCTCGGACACCGCGCCGTGGCCGCTCGCGCCGATCGTGCTGCTGGCCTGGGCCGCACTGTCGGCCGGCCTCGGCTGGTGGCTGACGCGAGCCCGCGACATCACCTAGCCCTGAGGCGTCCGCGTCGGACCCCGGGGCTACCGTGGATTTCGATGGTGACCTCGGAGAGCAAACGCGGCTGGATACGTCGGCTGACGGCCGAATGCTGGGCCCACCGGACCGTCGTGCTCGGCGCACTCGCGGTCACGGTGATCGCCGCGATCATCGACATCTCGTTCCCGCTCCTGACCCGGATCGCGATCGACGACGCCACCAGCGGCGCCACCGAGATGATCGCGACCGTGGCCGCGAGCATCGCGGGGCTGGCCGTGGTCCGGTTCGGATGCCAGTTCGGCCGCCGGATGCTCGCCGGCCGGCTCTCCATCGATGTGCAGCACGACCTCCGCCTCGGTCTGCTCAGCTCGCTGCAACGCCTCGACGGCGCGGGCCAGGACCAGATCCGCACCGGGCAGGTGGTGTCCCGCTCGATCACCGATCTACAGCTGGTGCAGGGCCTGCTCGCCATGGTCCCGCTGTCCGCGGGCGCGCTGATCCAGTTCCTGCTCGCGGTCGTGGTGATGGCCTACCTCTCCCCCCTACTCACCGTCGTCGCGCTGCTCGTGGTGCCTGCGGTCTCGCTCGTGGTCTGGCTGATCCGACCCAAGCTGTACGCGGCCACCTGGTCCGCCCAGCAACGCGCAGCCGACCTCGCGCAGCACGTCGAGGAGACCGTCACCGGCGTCCGGGTGGTCAAGGGGTTCGGCCAGGAGGCCAGGGCGGTGCAGCGCCTCGAGGGCCTCGGCCGCGACCTCTACGCCGAACGGATGCGGGCCGCCCGGATCAACTCTCGCTTCACTCCGACCATGGCCGCGCTGCCGCAGCTCGGGCTGGTCGGGGTGATCGCCCTCGGCGGCGCGTTGGCGCTGCAGGGCTCGATCTCGGTGGGCACCTTCCTGGCGTTCGCGACCTACGTGGCGACGATGTCGAACATCAGCCGCCTGCTGTCGTCGGTGGTGATCATGGCCCAGCTGTCGCGGGCGGCGGTCGAACGCGTCTACGAGGTGATCGACACCGAGCCCTCGGTCGCGGACCCGGCGCACCCGATCCCGTTGCCCGCCGGGCCGATCGGGGTCCGGCTGCGCGGGGTCACCTTCGGCTTCGAGTCCGGCCGCGAGGTGCTTCGGGACCTTGACCTCGACATCGCTCCCGGCGAGACGGTGGCCGTCGTTGGCCGGGCCGGATCCGGCAAGACCGCGCTGTCGCTGCTGCTCCCCCGCTTCTATGCGCCCACCGAGGGCAGCGTGGGACTCACCTCGGACGGACAGGCCATCGACGTGGCGGACCTGCGGGCCGATCAGCTGCGCGAGGCCGTCGGGTTGGTCTTCGACGAGCCGTTCCTGTTCTCCGACACCATCTCCGCGAACATCGCGCTCGGCCGCTCCGACGCCAGCGCCGAGGAGATCGCGATCGCCGCGAAGATGGCGCAGGCCGACGAGTTCATCGAGGCGCTGCCCGACGGCTACGACACCGTCGTCGGCGAGCGTGGACTCACCCTCTCCGGCGGCCAGCGCCAGCGGGTCGCACTGGCGCGCGCGCTGCTGGTCGATCCGCGGCTGCTCATCCTCGACGACGCCACCTCCGCCGTCGACGCAGCCACCGAGGCCGCGATCTTCGACACCCTGCGCTCCCAACGCGACCGGACCACGCTGATCCTGGCGCACCGGCGCTCGACGCTGACCCTGGCGGACCGGGTCGCCGTCCTCGACGAGGGCCGGATCATCGACAGCGGGACGATCGCCGAGCTCGACGAGCGCTGTCCGTTGTTCCGGGCGCTGCTCGCCGACCCGGACCCGGAAGGCGCGCACTCGGACCCGACGCCGGTGCCGACGGGGCCCGAACCCACCGACACCCAACTGTGGCCCGAGACCGTGCCGTCCACCGAGTTCGACGCGATCGTCTCCGACAACCCGGCCGCGTCCGCGGGGCACGGCGGCGCCCCCGGCCGCGGCGGAGGGGGTGGCGGAGGCGGAGGGCCGATGGCGGGCGCCCTCGGCGACGTCGCGGCGACCCCCGAGCTGCGGGCCGCGGTCGAGGCGCTGCCGCCAGCGGTCGAGAACCCCCGGATGGACGATGCCGGCCTCCGCAGGCCCGATCCCGACTTCCGGCTGTCCTCGCTGCTGCGGCCGGTCCGCTGGATCCTCGCAGCGGTGGTCGTCTGCCTCGCGCTCGATTCGCTCGCGGGTGTGCTGTTCCCGTCGATCGTGAAGTTCGCCATCGATCACGGCGTGGTCCCCGACCAGCCGTCGGCGCTGTGGTGGGCCACCCTCGCGGGGGTCGCGCTGGTGGCCACCAACTGGGTGGTGGTCGCGGTGATGACGGTGATCACCGCCCGCGCGGGCGAGAAGGTCCTCTACGGCCTGCGCGTGCGCAGCTACGCCCACCTGCAGCGGCTCGGACTCGACTACTACGAGCGCGAGCTGTCCGGCCGGATCATGACGCGGATGACCACCGACGTCGACGCGCTGTCGTCGTTCCTCCAGACCGGCCTGTCAACCGCCGTGGTCAGCGTGCTGACCGTCGTCGGCATCTCGGTGGCGCTGCTGCTCACCGATGTCGTCCTCGCGCTCGTCGCCCTCGCCGTGGTGCCGCCACTGATCGTCGCCACCCTGATCTTCCGGCGGGTGTCATCCGTCGCGTACTCGGTCTCCCGCGAACGCATCTCCATCGTGAACGCCGACTTCCAGGAGAACATCGCCGGCCTGCGCGCCGCCCAGGCGTATCGCCGTGAGGACTTCGCGGCGGAACGGTTCGCCGCCAGGGCGGACAGCTACCGCCACAGCCGGATGCGCTCGCAGCTCGCGATCTCGATCTTCTTCCCGTTCATCACGCTGCTCTCCGACCTGGCACTCGCCGCCGTGGTCCTTGTCGGTTCGCGCGAGGTCGCGAGCGGCGACGCCACCGCGGGGACGCTCGTCGCGTTCGTCCTATACCTGGGGCTGCTGTTCGGTCCCATCCAGCAGCTCTCGCAGGTGTTCGACGGCTACCAGCAGGCGAGCGTCGGCCTCACCCGCATCGGCGACCTGCTGCGCACCTCGAGTTCCATCGAGACCGCCAACCAGCCCGACACCGTTCCCATCGAAGGCCACCTGCGCGGCGACGTCTCCTTCGGCGCCGTGAGCTTCCGCTACAGCGGTGCCGAACGGGAGGCGCTGAGCGGGGTGGATCTACGGATCGAGTCCGGCACCACCGTCGCTCTCGTCGGCAAGACCGGCGCGGGCAAGTCGACGGTGGTCAAGCTGCTCGCCCGGTTCTACGACCCGAGCACCGGTTCCGTTCGCGTCGACGACGTCGACCTGCGCGCCTATCCACTGCACCGATACCGCGGCCGCCTCGGTGTGGTCCCACAGGAGGCGCACCTCTTCTCGGGGGACGTGGCGAGCAACATCGCCTACGGGAAACCCGACGCCACCCGTGACGAGATCGTCGCCGCGGCCCGCGCGGTCGGGGCGCTGCAGACCATCGCCGGATTCCGGGGCGGGATGTTCCAGCCGATCGGGGAACGCGGCCAGGGCCTGTCGGCCGGGCAGCGACAACTGATCGCGTTGGCCCGCGCCGAGCTGGTCGACCCCGACCTCCTGCTGCTCGACGAGGCCACCGCGACGCTCGATCCCGCGACCGAGCGGACCGTGCTGGAGGCGGGCCGACTGCTCACCCGCCGGCGGACCGCGGTCATCGTGGCGCACCGCCTTGCCACCGCCGCCCAGGCCGACCTCGTGGTCGTGATCGACGACGGGCGGATCGTGGAGAAAGGACGGCACCGCGATTTGCGGCGTGCCGGTGGTCACTATGAGCGACTCTGGGATGCAGCGCAGAGCCAAGAAGGGAATAATTCGCGGGGACTAACCGTCATCGATAGTAGTGAACCCGGCGGCCTGAAGTGATGTACTTCACTCGGCGGGCGCCCGGTGCGCGCTCGTCACAGATGGGGTCTAGCCTCAGGTCTATCCGCGCTGATCTGGGACCAAGAGAGAAACGAGGCGAACACCTGCCGTGAGCAGCAGTTCTACGTCACAATTCGGACAGAACCAGTGGCTGGTCGACGAGATGTACCAGAGGTTCCAAAAGGACCCGGCATCAGTCGACGCGAGTTGGCACGAATTCCTCACCGATTACACGCCAGATGCTTCCGGAGCCGGCAACGGCGTGAGCAGCCCCGCTGTTCCCGCGGCGCCCGCCCCGACGAACGGCACCGCCGCACCCGCAGCGACGAACGGCACGCCGCCCGCCCCGGCCGCCGCCGCACCGCCTGCCGCCGCGCCCCCTGCCGCCGCACCCCCTGCCCCCGCCCCGGCAGCCCCGACGCCTGCCCCCGCAGCAGCCACACCGGCAGCAGCGCCCGCGCCCGCAGCCCCGGCCCCCGCTGCCAAGCCCGCGGCCGCGGCCCCGGCTCCCGCAGCCAAGCCCATGCCCGCAGCCCCGGCTGCCAGCACCGACGAGTCCAAGGTCCTGCGTGGCGCCGCGGCCTCGCTCGCGCGCAACATGTCCGCCTCGCTCGCGATCCCGACCGCCACCAGCGTGCGCGCCATCCCGGCGAAGCTGATGTTCGACAACCGCGTCGTCATCAACAACCACCTCGCCCGGACCCGCGGCGGCAAGATCTCGTTCACCCACCTGCTGGGCTACGCCATCGTCCAG
The DNA here is from genome assembly GCF_017833315.1 of Rhodococcus sp. PvR099. NCBI lineage: Bacteria > Bacillati > Actinomycetota > Actinomycetes > Mycobacteriales > Nocardiaceae > Rhodococcus > Rhodococcus sp. PvR099. The sequence continues at coordinate 2,352,106 of NZ_JAFIBV010000001.1, forward strand.
GCCGTCAAGGCCTTCCCGAACATGAACCGGCATTTCGCCGAGGTCGACGGCAAGCCGAACGCGATCACCCCCGCGCACACCAACCTCGGTCTTGCCATCGACCTGCCCGGCAAGGACGGCAGCCGCTCGCTGGTCGTCGCCGCCATCAAGGGCACCGAGTCGATGAACTTCGCCCAGTTCCACGGCGCGTACGAGGACATCGTCCGCCGCGCCCGTGACGGCAAGCTCACCGCGGAGGACTTCGCCGGCGTCACCATCTCGCTCACCAACCCCGGCACCATCGGCACCGTGCACTCCGTGCCGCGCCTGATGCAGGGCCAGGGCGCCATCATCGGCGCGGGTGCGATGGAGTACCCGGCCGAGTTCCAGGGCGCCAGCAACGAGAAGATCGCCGAGATGGGCGTCGGCAAGCTCATGACGCTGACCTCGACCTACGATCACCGCATCATTCAGGGCGCGGAGTCCGGCGACTTCCTGCGGACCATCCACAACCTGCTGATCAGCGACGACTTCTACGACGAGCTGTTCCACGCGCTGCACATCCCGTACGAGCCGGTGCGGTGGCGCCAGGACATCTCCGCGACGGACATCGACAAGAGCACCCGTGTTCTCGAGCTGATCGCGGCGTACCGCAACCGCGGACACCTGATGGCGGACACCGATCCGCTGCAGTTCGTCAAGGACAAGTTCCGCAGCCACCCCGACCTCGACGTCACCACCCACGGCCTGACGCTGTGGGACCTCGACCGCCAGTTCAACGTCGGCGGCTTCCACGGCAAGCAGCGGATGAAGCTGCGCGACGTGCTGTCGATCCTGCGGGACGCGTACTGCAGGCACATCGGCGTCGAGTACACGCACATCCTCGACCCCAAGCAGCAGCAGTGGCTGCAGGAGCGCGTCGAGGCCAAGCACGTCAAGCCGACCGTCGCTCAGCAGAAGTACATCCTGAGCAAGCTCAACGCCGCCGAGGCCTTCGAGACCTTCCTGCAGACCAAGTACGTCGGCCAGAAGCGGTTCTCGCTCGAGGGCGCCGAGTCGGTCATCCCGATGATGGACGCCGTCATCGACCAGAGCGCCGAGCACGAGCTCGACGAGGTCGTCATCGGCATGCCGCACCGCGGTCGCCTCAACGTGCTCGCCAACATCGTCGGCAAGCCGTACTCGAAGATCTTCACCGAGTTCGAGGGCAACATGAACCCGGCGGCCGCACACGGCTCCGGCGACGTGAAGTACCACCTCGGCGCCGAGGGCACCTACATCCAGATGTTCGGCGACAACGACATCAAGGTCTCGCTCACCGCGAACCCGTCGCACCTCGAGGCCGTCGACCCGGTCCTCGAGGGTCTCGTCCGCGCCAAGCAGGACATCCTCGACAAGGGCGAGGAAGGCTTCACCGTGCTGCCGCTGATGCTGCACGGCGACGCCGCCTTCGCCGGTCAGGGCGTGGTCGCGGAGACGCTGAACCTGTCGCTGCTGCGCGGCTACCGCACCGGTGGCACCGTGCACATCGTCGTCAACAACCAGGTCGGCTTCACCACCGCCCCGGAGCACTCGCGCTCCTCGGAGTACTGCACCGACGTCGCGAAGATGATCGCCGCACCGGTCTTCCACGTGAACGGCGACGACCCCGAGGCCTGTGTCTGGGTCGCGCAGCTCGCCGTGGACTACCGCGAGGAGTTCGGCAAGGACGTCGTCATCGACATGATCTGCTACCGCCGCCGCGGCCACAACGAGGGCGACGACCCGTCGATGACGCAGCCGGCGATGTACGACCTGATCGACACCAAGCGCAGCGTCCGCAAGAGCTACACCGAGGCCCTGATCGGCCGTGGCGACATCTCGCTCAAGGAAGCGGAAGACGCGCTGCGTGACTACCAGGGTCAGCTGGAGCGGGTGTTCAACGAGGTCCGCGAGCTGGAGAAGTTCAAGCCGGAGCCGTCGGAGTCGGTCGAGCTCGACCAGACCCCGCCCGCCCGCCTGACCACCGCCGTCGAGCCGGCCGTCCTCGAGCGGATCGGCGACGCGTTCGTCAACGTGCCCGAGGGCTTCACGGTGCACCCGCGCGTCAAGCCGGTCATCGAGAAGCGCCAGGAGATGTCGCGCGACGGCAAGATCGACTGGGCGTACGCGGAGCTGCTGGCGTTCGGTTCGCTAGTCGAGCAGGGCGCGCTGGTGCGCCTGACCGGTCAGGACTCGCGCCGCGGCACGTTCACCCAGCGCCATTCGGTGCTCATCGACCGCAAGACCGGCGGCGAGTACAACCCGATCTCCGCGATCGCGGCGAACGCGGGCAACGGCGGCAAGTTCATGGTCTACGACTCGGCACTGACCGAGTACGCGGGTGTGGGCTTCGAGTACGGCTACTCGGTGGGCAACCCCGACGCGCTGGTGCTGTGGGAGGCGCAGTTCGGCGACTTCGTCAACGGCGCCCAGACGATCATCGACGAGTTCATCTCCTCCGGTGAGGCCAAGTGGGGCCAGCTCTCCGACGTCGTGCTGCTGCTGCCGCACGGCCACGAGGGCCAGGGCCCGGACCACACGTCCGGCCGCATCGAGCGCTTCCTCCAGCTGTGCGCGGAGGGCTCGATGACCGTGGCGGTGCCGTCCACCCCGGCGTCGTACTTCCACCTGCTGCGTCGTCACCACCTCGACGGCATCCGGCGTCCGCTGGTGGTCTTCACCCCGAAGTCGATGCTGCGCAACAAGGCCGCGGTCAGCGATCTCGCGGACTTCACCACCGGCAAGTTCCGCTCGGTGTTCGAGGAGCCGGAGTACGAGACCGGTGGTGGCGAGCGCGACAAGGTCAAGCGCGTGCTGCTGGTCAGCGGAAAGCTGTACTGGGAGCTGCTGGCCCGCAAGCAGAAGGACAACCGCGAGGACATCGCGATCGTGCGGATCGAGCAGCTGTACCCGCTGCCGAGCCGGCGCCTGCGCGAGACCCTCGACCGGTACCCGAACGCGACCGAGTTCCGTTGGGTCCAGGAGGAACCGGCGAACCAGGGTGCCTGGCCGCTGTTCGGCCTGGCGCTGCCGGAGCTGATCCCCGACAAGCTGACCGGCATCAAGCGGATCTCTCGCCGCGCCATGTCGGCCCCGTCCTCGGGCTCGAGCAAGGTGCACGCCGTCGAGCAGCAGGAGATCATCGACGAGGCGTTCAAGCCGATCGCATAGCTTGACCGCACCCGATTTGCCACTGAGCCGGGTCGAATTCACTCGCAGGAGCGGATTCGACCCGGCTTCGTGGTATCTCGACCTGCCCTCGATCGGCGAACTGTGCAGGGACGGACTCGATTTCACCAGCCCGGTGACGGTCGTCGTTGGCGAGAACGGTGTCGGCAAGTCGACCTTGGTCGAGGCCGTCGCCGGCGCCTGGCAGAACGGATTCCGCGGCGCCCAGGACCGGCTGTGGTCGGCGGGCGGCAGCGCCGAGGACACGGACCTGCCCCGTCATCTCACCTGCATCGGGGCGCAGCCCAGGCCATACGGCGGCTGCTTCCTACGGGCCGAGTCCATGCACTCGCTCTTCGACCGGGCCGACACCGATCGCGTCCGGGACACCGATCAGGGGCTCAACGAACTCTCCCACGGCCAGTCGTTCCTGCGCTACGTGGCGGACCGGCCGATCGGTGTCGGCCTGTGGATCCTGGACGAGCCGGAGGCCGCGCTCTCGTTCCAGTCCTGCCTGGCGCTGCTCGGGGTGATCAAGGACCTGGCGGCCGAGGGCTCCCAGGTGATCATGGCGACCCACTCCCCCGTGCTGGCCGCCTGTCCCGGCGCCGAGATCTGGGAGCTGACCGAGGACGGCATCGAGCACCCGCGGTGGGACAAGCTCGACCTGGTCCGGAACTGGCGCTCATTCCTGGACGGCCCCGACCGGTTCCTGCGGCACCTGTAGCGGCTGCGCCGCCCGTGCGCGAGTCGTACCCCTACCGGGGTGAAACGCGCGCACGGCAGCGACCCCGAGCACCGTGGCTGCGATCAGGGCGCCGCCCGCCGCGAGGGTGAGGACGTCGGGGTCGGTGAGCGGCTGTCCCCGCAGCGCCTGCCACGACAGCAGCGCCAGCAGGCCCGTGTAGCCACCGGCGAGCACCCCCATCACCGCTGCCCGCGAGCCCTCCTCCCGGAGCCACGCGACGCGCGGGGCGAGCGCCGCCAGCACGACCGCGGCCAGCAGCAGGACCTGCAGCGCGTGCAGCCCGACGAAGTGAGGGATGCGCAGGTCCCCACCGGTGGTGCTCCAGTTGGTGATCGGCATGCCGGGTCGGTCGTCGGTAGCTCCGACGGTGTGCCGGGCGCCGAGCTCGACCATGCGACCGTTCGCGTCGCGCGCCGTTTGATCGCCCTGGAAGCCCACCATGTACGCGATCGCCATTCCGGCCAGCGCGAGCCACAGCCCGGCCTTGATGGCCCTGGTGGTCGGGCGGTCGGCCAGCCGCTGCCGCAGCAGGATCACGGCGATCACGAGGTTGGCGGCGAACAGCCCCAGCACGCCGAACCCGAAGATCGTCTGCCCCACCGAGTTGACGATGTCGTCGGAATTGTTGAAATGGCTGAAGGTTCCGCGTGCCGCCTGGACCGCGACGAAAGCGACATCGGTGAGGCCGGCCACCGCGAAGACGAGAGCCAGCAGGCGCGTCCAGCGACTCCCCCGGTGCGGCAGGTTCAGCAGCCACGCCAGGGTCGCGCCGTAGAGCGCGAAGGCGATCGCGAACTTGAACGGTTTCACCCAGACCGACACCCCCAGCAGTGTGCGGTCGTCGACCACCATGCCGACGGCGCAGGCGAACGCGAGCAACATCATCGCGGTGACCATCACCATGAGGGGCCGCTGCCGGGCGAACAGGGAGCGAACCTGCGATCCGAGGGTGTCCATGCACCGACGGTATGGACGCGGACCCGATCGGCGCGTCCCGCTGCGGAGTGAGATCGGATCCCATACCCAGGTATGAGGGCACGTCGCGGATCTCCCGGGCGAGATCTGCCCGTCACGCGCCCAGCAACGCCGCCGCCTCCGAGCTCAGCGCCACCGCGGGCAGGGCGGTGACGATCAGGTCGATCAGTTCCTCGCGGGCGATCTCGGGATCCTTGAGCCAGCTGATCGTGGCCTCCTCGACGAACGCGATCCAGCCACGGACCGCGAGGGTGATCCTGGGTCCCGGTTCGATGCCCAGCTTCGGCAGCTGCAGGGTGATCCGTTCCGCCATGATCGCCCGGGTCCGCTCGAACTCGTCGCGCATCTCGGGGTCCCCGCTCGCGGTGCCGCGGAGCAGCGAGACGTAGGTGTTCCGGTTCTCCGAGACGTAGTCGACATAAGAGGTGATCGCGGACCTCAGGATCTCGAGCGGCTCCAGGCTGAGGTCTGGTTCGGTGTGGGCGAGCATCTCGACGTTGGTGTGGCGCACGATGGCGAGATGGAATTCGCGCTTGGACGCGAAGTAGTGGAAGAGCAGTCCGCGGGAGACGCCGGCCTGGTCCGCGATCTCCTCGACCGAGACCTGCTCGAGGGGTCGCTCCGCGAGCATGCGCGCGCCCAGGTCGATGAGCTGAGCGCGCCTCTCCTCCGGGCTGAGCCGGGTGCGCTTGGTGACCGCCATGACCATCAGCTTACTGAATTTTTGTCAATAAGCTATTGACTGCTACTCAACAAGCCCCTACTGTGTGGTACATGAGTCTTCCAGTTACAGACACCGCCGTGAAGCCGGGTGGAGCTCCGCGACACGTCGACACGCTGATCATCGGCAGTGGCTTCGCGGGCCTCGGCGCCGCGATCAAGCTGGTACAAGAGGGCAAGCGGGACTTCGTCGTCCTCGAGCGCGGCAGTGAGGTGGGCGGCACCTGGCGCGACAACACCTACCCCGGCGCGGCCTGCGACGTCCCGTCGCATCTGTACTCGTACTCCTTCGCACTGAATCCGACCTGGACCCGGTCGTTCTCCAAGCAGCAGGAGATCCAGAACTACATCAGCACCGTCGCTCGCAAGTACAACGTGCTCGACAAGCACGTCTTCGACTGCGACGTGCAGGAGGCGCGCTGGAACGACGTCAGCGCCCGCTGGGAGGTACAGACCTCGCAGGGCGCCTTCACCGCCAAGATCGTGATCTCGGCCGTCGGCGCGCTGTGCGAGCCGTCGCTGCCGGACATCAAGGGCATCGACGGCTTCGAGGGCGAGATCTTCCACTCCGCACGCTGGAACCACGACGCCGACCTGGCGGGCAAGCGCATCGCCGTGATCGGCACCGGCGCCTCCGCCATCCAGATCGTCCCCCAGCTCGCCGCGAAGGCCGGCCGGCTCGACGTCTACCAGCGCACCGCGCCGTGGGTCCTGCCCCGCGCGGACCGCGAGTACACCACGCTCGAGAAGCTCGCGTTCAAGTACGTCCCCGGGTTCCAGAAGCTCTCCCGCACCGGCATCTACTGGATGCGCGAGACCCAGGTCGTCGGCCTGGCCAAGGCCCCGATCTTCATGAAGCCGCTGCAGTTCGCTGCCGAGCGCCACCTGCGCATGCAGATCAAGGACCGGGACCTGCGCGAGAAGGTCACCCCGAACTTCCAGATCGGCTGCAAGCGCATGCTGATCTCCAACAACTACTACCCCGCGCTGACCCAGCCGAACGTCGACCTGGTCACCGACGGTATCTCGGAGGTCACGGCCAACGGCATCGTCGACCGCAACGGCGCCACCCGCGAGGTCGACGCGATCGTGGTGGCCACCGGCTTCCACGTGACCGACTCCCCCACCTTCGCAGGCATCATCGGCAAGGACGGCCGCTCCGCCGCGGAGGTCTTCGAGGCCAGCGGGCAGCAGGGCTACAAGGGATCGGCGATCGCCAACTTCCCCAACATGTTCTTCCTCGTCGGCCCGAACACCGGCCTTGGCCACACCTCGATGGTCTTCATGATCGAGTCGCAGCTCAACTACGTCATCGACGCGATCAACACCATCGAGCGCAACGGCATCGGGACCATCGAGGTCCGCCAGGACGTGCAGGACGCCTACAACAAGGACCTGCAGGACAAGCTCGCGCGCAGCGTCTGGAACAACGGCGGCTGCGCCAGCTGGTACCTCGACAAGCACGGCAACAACACCACGCTGTGGCCGGGCTTCACCTTCCAGTTCCGCAACACGACAAAGAAGTTCGACCTCGCTGCGTACCGCAGCGTGGCCACCAAGGACCTGCCCGCGATCACCGGCGACGAGATCGCCGCCGAAATCGAACGCGGGACGGCATCCACTGTCGGCACCGCCGACGACGATGAGAAGGTTGTTGCACAGTGAGCGATTTCGCAGGCAAGGTCGTCGTCATCACCGGAGCGGGATCCGGCATCGGTCGCGCGCTCGCGCTGAACCTGGCCAAGAAGGGCGCGCGGCTCGCCCTCTCCGACTTCGACAGCGTCGGTCTGGCGGAGACCGTGCGCCAGGTTGAGGCGCTCGGCGCCGAGGTCAGGTCCGATCACCTGGACGTGACCCAGCGCGAGGCCGTGCTGCAGTACGCCGAGACGATCGCGGCTCACTTCGGCAAGGTCAACCAGATCTACAACAACGCGGGTATCGCGTACCACGGCGAGTTCGAGAAGTCCGAGTTCAAGGACATCGAGAAGATCATGGACGTGGACTTCTGGGGAGTCGTCAACGGCACCAAGGCATTCCTGCCGCACCTGCTCGCCTCCGGCGACGGTCACGTGGTGAACGTCTCCAGCCTGTTCGGCCTGCTCTCGATGCCCGGCCAGTCCGCATACAACTCCGCGAAGTTCGCGGTTCGCGGCTTCACCGAGTCGCTGCGGCAGGAGATGCTGATCGCCAAGCACCCGGTCAAGGTGACCTGTGTGCACCCCGGCGGGATCAAGACCGCCATCGCCCGCAACGCGACCGCCGGGCCAGGGGAGGACCTCGCCGCCTTCTCCGAGTTCTTCGACAAGAAGCTCGCGCGCACCACGCCCGAGCAGGCCGCGAAGGTCATCGTGAACGGCGTGCAGAAGGGCAAGGCGCGGGTGCTGATCGGCGCCGACGCCAAGTTCCTCGATGCCTGGGTCCGCCTGGTCGGCTCGAGCTACCAGCGTGTGGTCGCCGAGATCGCCGGCCGCGTGATGCCGAAGGGGAAGTAGCCCAGTGGTGTTCCTGCCCCGACCGCTGGTCGCCGCCAACCTCGGCGCGTTCTACCGGGTGGCGCTGCACGCGAAGATGCCGGTACCCGCGGCGCGCGCGCTGCTCGACGCCGGATCCCCGCTGCAGCGGCTCCCGCGCGACACCGTCGTGCGCGAGCTGACCCTGGCAGGCCGCAGGGCCGAGCGCATCACGGTCGGCGCCAGCGAGCGCCGCACCGCCGTGCTGTACCTGCACGGCGGCGGCTACACCCTCGGATCGCTCGCCACCCACCGGTCGCTCGCCGCGTACCTGGCACGGGAGTCCGAATCCGCGGTGTACCTGCTCGACTACCGTCTCGCCCCGGAGAATCCGTACCCGGCCGGGCTGGAGGACGCGGTCGACGCGTACCTCGAGCTGCTGGTCGAGCACGGGTACACCGCCGATCAGGTTGCCATCGCAGGGGATTCGGCGGGCGGCGGACTGTCGCTGGCCACCGCGCGGCGCCTGATCGACGCGCACGACGTGCACCCGGCGGCCCTCGGATTGATCGCGCCCTGGGTCGACCCCGGCGCCCGCGACGCCCCGAAGGATCGCGATCTCGTGGTCAACACGGCGTGGTCGTTCGTCGCGGCCGAGGCGTACCTCGACGGGGGCGACCCGACCGACCCGGGCTTCGCGCCGCTGCATGCCGACATGGAAGGCCTGCCGCCGACCATCGTGCACGTCGGCACCTCCGAGGTGCTGTACCCACAGGTGGTGGAACTGGTGGGCAAGCTGCGCGCCGCCGACGTCACGGTTCGGTTCACCGAGTACCCGAAGCTGTGGCACGTCGCGCATCTGCAGGCGTCGATCCTGCGGGAGGCCAACGACGCCGTGCGCGAGCTCGGCGGCTTCCTACGCGAGGCGCTCGAACGCACCAGGGTCTAGCTCACGCATCGAACGGGTGGTTACCGGGACGATTGCCGAGACGCGAACCCGGTAACCGCCCGTTCGTGCGTCACCGCCGCCAGCCGTCTACCTTCGGCGCCTGCGCACGGCGACCCAGCCGATGAGCGTGCCGCACAACACGACTCCGGCCACCGCCACGGCGATCACGGCGGTCGACGAACTCGAGTCCGAGGTGCCTGCCCCGCCCGCCGCCTCGACCACCACGGTGTCGGCAGCAGGACCGCCGGTGGGCGGGGCGTTCACAGCCTGCGTCGTCGCGTTCTCGCCGAAGATCCCGTTCGCAACCCCGGACGAATACGAGGGACCCTCCTCAACCTTCCCCCCGACAGTCAGGTCCAGCCGGATCGGCACCGGACGCTTCTCGCCCTCCGCCGCAGTCGAGCCCACCTTGACCGCGATGTAATACGACCCGGCCACGGCTTCCTTGCGGGTGTCCAGGACATCGGATGTGCGGTTGTTGTAGCGGATCGGCACCGTGGCGAATGCCCCGTTCGACGGCAGCATCCGGTCGGTGCCGGTGTACGACCCGGTATCCAGGTCGATCTCCTCGCGGACCGGGGAGTACACGGCGGTCTGGATGTTGGAGATGTTCTCCACGCCTCGGCCGCCGTTCTCCCCGTAGTGCACCCGATACGCGAGCCCCTGCCCCCAATCCAGCGGAACCCGGTAAAACACGAACTCGCCGGGCTGCAGGGTGTCGGTGTACCGACCACTGCCGTCGAGCTCGGTGGCCACATTGAAGGACCCGCCGCCGACGACCGGGGTACCCGGACCGGCCTGCTCGGTAGAGGCGATCGGCGGAGCCACGGCGATCGGCCCGGGATCGGTTGCGGCGGGCTCGATGCCGATGAGCAGTTCGATCGGCAGCCGTTCCGGCACACCGTGGGACACCGTGGCCCAGGTCGGCGCGAAGTAGTAACGCCCGCCGCCCCTGCACTTGTCGGCACCGCTGCCGTCGTCCGCGCGCTTCTCGGTCGCCCCGTCGAAGGTCTCGGCCACCGTCAGTGCCGCGCCATCGCTCGAACTCGTCACCTGTTCGAACACGAACTCGTTGCAGTCTCGGCCGTCCCTGCCGTAAACCCGCAGGTTGAGAACATTCATGTCCTCGGTGCTCGAGATGTCGGGCAGGCGGGGAAAGGAGATCGTGCCGCTGAAATAGGCGGTGGCCCCGTCGGGAACATCGACCGCGTAGTAGCGCGTCTCCTTCTGGCCCATGGTGTCGAGGTATTGACCGGGCTTCGCCACCGGGGCGGTCTCGTACGTGGGCGTTCCGGCGATCGGTGTCCCGGCCGCCGTGTAGTTGCGCAGCGCAGCGGCCGTTACCCGTGGCAGCGTCCGCTCCAGCGCGGGTCCGTCGGCGGCGTCGGTGTAGGTGCCGCCGGTGGCCTGCGCCATGCAGGTGAGCTGGGCGCGGGCCTTTCCGTCCACCGCGAAGCCGATCGCGTGCATCACCAGGTCGACGCCTCGCTGTTTCAACTCCCTGGCGACCTCACACGGATCCGGTGGGGAACAGGTGTCGTCGCCATCGGAGACGAGCACGATCGAGCGCGGTCCCGAGTCCGGGAGGGCGGCGGCCGCCTGGCGCATTGCGGTGCCCATCGGCGTCCACCCGCTGGCCTTGATTCCGTCGACCGCATTGGTCAACGCGGCACGGTCAAGGGTGTCGGGCTTGTGCAGCACCTGCACGTCACGACATCCTGCGGACTTGTCCGCCTCGGTGTTGCCTGTGCCGGTGCCGTACACCGTCAGTCCTACCTTCGATTCGGCAGGCGCGGCGCCGACAAAGGTGCGGACGGCGTTCTTCGCGGCGTCCATCATCGTGCCCGCCGGATCGGGACGTTGCATGGATCCGGACGCGTCGAGAATGAGCATGGTCGGCGCATACTGCGGAGCCGACTCGGAGCTCGCCTGCGCTTGGACAGGTGGTGCGGCAATCGAAAGGCCGATCAAGGCCAGCGCCAGCCCTGCGATCAGCTTGGTCGGTAACTCGGCAATCCTCGGCATTGGCCCCCGCCTGCTTTGTGTGCTCTGCTGCATCGGGGTTCGACATTACAGACGCGATTCGGGCGGCCTCATTGCCCACCGATCACCGACAGAGCCGATCCGCCTGGTTGCCGGATCCGCTTCCGCGGCAGCTCACTACGTGCAGGGGATCCTCTCAGCGAGCCGCCCGCCATTCGTCCGCGGCCTGCTCGGGGGTGAGCTCGCCTACGCGAACCCGCTCCGCCATCGACGCCAGGTCGTCCGAGGTCAGCTCGCCCGCAACGACGTTGAGCGCCTTGACCTGATCCTCGGTGAGCACGCCGTTGCGCATGAGGGGCACCACGTTCTCCGCGGGTGCCGAATCATCGGCCTCCAGCTCCGCCTCGCTGTAGTCGGAGACCGAGAGCCCCTCCGGCAGAGACCTGTTCAGCTCCTCGAAGACCTCATCGGGATCGGTGAGCGCCGAGTCCGGCTGGAAGTAGTGCAGGAGCTGCCCGGTGAAGTCCGGCACCAGCGTGATGTCCGCCGCCCCGAGTCCCTCCACGTACTCCGCCCTGGTCTCCGGTGAACCCACCTCGACAGGGGATCCGGTGCCACGCAGGATCCCCGCGTAGATCTCCGCGACGACCTGTGACTCCGCGCTCTCCCCGGATCCGACGGTGATCGCCGCCGGTGCCTGCGTCTGGTCGAGCCGGGAATTGTCCACCGTGCATCCGGCGAGCGCGCACACAACGGCCGCGGACATCGCTGTCATCGCGGCCTTCCTCCACCGAGCCGTCATGGCGCGCCACGCTCCCTCTCCTCACCCAGCGAATGTCCTCCCTATCGTTACACTCGGTGGCCAGCACCATCTCGAGCGGCCGAGAGATCCGGCTTGTCGACGCCGCAGCAACCAGTCCGAAGGGGACGGGTGCTACCGCCGGAACCGATGGAAGGACGCCATGAGGTTCTCAGCTCTCCGCTCCGCCCGCCTGCGCTCGATGGGCATTCCGCAGGCTCCACGCCTGCGCTCGATGGGCATTCCGCAGGCTCCACGCCTGCGCTCGATGGGCATTCCGCAGGGTCCACGCCTGCTCCCCTTCGCCGTCGTCGCGGCGGTCACCTCCCTTGCCCTCGCCGGCTGCGGCGGTGACTCCGACCCGCTCAGCAGCAGCGGAGGCACCAGCTCGGACCCGAACGCGATCATCGTGGGGTCGGCGAACTTCCCCGAGTCCGAGACCGTGGCGAACATCTACGCGGAGGCACTGCGTGCCAACGGCTTCGACGTGCAGACCAAGCTGAACATCGGCAGCCGGGAGACCTACATCCCCGCGGTCAAGGACGGGTCCATCGACGTGATCCCGGACTACACCGGCAATCTGCTGCAGTACCTCGACAAGGACACGACCGCGACCAGCGCCGCCGAGGTGGACGCGGCCCTGCCCGCGGCGCTCGGCCCCGACCTGGCGATCACCACGCCCGCGCCAGGTGAGGACAAGGACGCGGTGGTTGTCACCCGCGAGACCGCCGACAAGTGGCAGCTGACCTCGATCGCGGACCTGGCGCCGCACTCCGCCGAGGTGAAGTTCGGCGCACCCGCCGAGTTCCAGGAGCGCGCGGGAGGGCTGCCCGGACTCGAGGCCGACTACGGCCTCGTCATCAGCCCGCAGAACTTCGTGCCGATCGCGGACGGCGGCGGACCGGCCACGGTGGCCGCCCTCTCCTCCGGCCAGGTCACCGCGGCGAACATCTTCACCACCTCGCCTGCCATCGCCAAGAACAACTTCGTGGTCCTCCAGGACCCGAAGTACAACTTCCCGGCGCAGAACGTGGTGCCGGTGCTGCGCGCCGACAAGCAGTCCGAGAAGCTGGCAGCGGTCCTTAATGCGGTGTCGGCCAAGCTGACCACCGACGAGCTCATCGCACTGAACACCTCGGTCTCCGGCGACTCGAAGACCGAACCGGACGCCGCCGCCACCGAGTGGGTGTCGGCCAAGGGGCTCGACAAGCCGGTGTCGTAGGCGGCAGGCCTTGATCTCTTTCGAGTCGGTCACCAAGCGCTATCCGGACGGCACCACCGCTGTCGACAATCTCGACCTGGTCATCGACCCCGAGTCCTTCACCGTGTTCGTCGGGCCGTCGGGCTGCGGTAAGACCACGTCCATGCGGATGATCAACAGGATGATCACGCCCACCTCCGGCAAGGTGATCGTGAACGGCCAGGACGTCACCCGCACGGACGCGGTCAAGCTCCGCCTCGGCATCGGCTACGTGATCCAGAGCGCGGGCCTGTTGCCGCACCGGACCGTGGTCGACAACGTGGCCACCGTGCCTGTGCTGCGCGGCGATTCGCGGCGCGCGGCCCGCAAGGCCGCGCTCGAGGTGCTCGAGCGGGTCGGACTCGACCCCGCACTGGCCACCCGCTACCCGTCCCAGCTCTCCGGCGGCCAGCAGCAGCGCGTCGGCGTCGCAAGGGCGCTGGCGGCCGACCCGCCGATCCTGCTGATGGACGAGCCGTTCAGCGCGGTCGATCCGGTGGTCCGCGAGGACCTACAGGCCGAGATGCAGCGCCTGCAGGCCGAACTGCGCAAGACCATCGTGTTCGTCACCCACGACATCGACGAGGCGGTCCGGCTCGGCGACCGCGTCGCGGTGTTCGGCCCGCACGGCAGGCTCCAGCAATACGCCGATCCGCAGACCGTGCTCGCTTCCCCCGCAACGGATTTCGTCGCCGACTTCGTGGGACGCGATCGCGGGTACCGCGGGCTGTCGTTCCGACCCGCCGACGAGGTGCCGGTACACGAGATCCGCACCGCCGTCGAGTCCGAGCTCGCCGCGCTTCGCCTCGACCAGGGCGAGTGGGTGCTCGTGGTCACCGAGGACGGCGCGCCGCGCGGCTGGATCGACGTCACCGGCGTCGAGGGCATCCGGGCAGGCAACACACTGGCCGAGAGCACATCCGCGGGCGGTTCGTTGTTCACGCGGGGCGGGGACCTGCGGCAGGCGCTGGACGCTGCGATCTCGTCGCCGTCCGGAATCGGCGTCGTGGTGGACGAATCCGGCTCGGTGGTGGGCGGGGTCAACGGATCCGAGGTGATCCGCAAGCTCGCGGACCAGCGACAGGCCGAGGACCGGGCCAGGAACCGGCACTTCTTCAACGGCGAGACGGCCGGCTGATGCGCTGGTTGATCGACAACTTCTCGCAGGTTGTCGACCTCGCGAAGACGCACCTCTACCTGGCGCTGCTGCCGCTGCTGATCGGGCTGGTGATCGCGGTGCCCGCCGGCATCGCCATCCGAAATGTCCCGTGGCTGCGCAAGACCACCATGACGCTCGCCTCGCTCGCGTTCACGATCCCCTCGCTCGCGCTGTTCGTCACCATCCCGCCCCTGCTCGGGCTGAACATCCTCGACGAGATGAACGTGGTGATCGCGCTGTCGATCTACTCGACCGCGCTGCTGGTGCGCGCGGTGCCCGAGGCGCTCGACTCGGTGCCAGAGTCGGTGATCGACTCGGCCACCGCGATGGGCTTCACCCCGCTGCGCCGCGCGCTGACCGTCGAACTGCCGCTTGCCGTCCCGGTCCTGATCTCCAGCATCCGGGTCGTCGCCGTCACCAACATCTCGCTGGTGTCGGTCGGCTCGCTGATCGGCATCGGCGGACTAGGTGAACTGTTCACCAAGGGCTACCAGCGCGACTACCCGGACCAGATCCTGGCGGGGATCATCGCGATCGTCTTCCTGGCGTTGGTGATCGACGGCCTGCTCTACCTCGCGGGTCGCGTGCTGACGCCCTGGACCAGGACCGCCCGCAGCCGCAAGGCCGAGGAGCCGGCCGCGGTCCTGCGCGCGACGGAGGGCCCCGCATGAACCTCTTCGGCTCCGCCTTCGACTTCATCGCCGACCCGTCGAACTGGTCCGGCCCAACCGGCATCGGCGCCCGCATCGTCGAACACCTCTGGTACAGCCTGCTCGCGGTGGCCGTCTCCGCGGCCATCGCGATCCCACTGGGCCTGCTCATCGGGCACTTCCGCAAGGGCGACGCCATCCTGGTCGGTCTGGTCAACTCGCTCCGCTCGCTACCGACCCTCGGCATCCTGACGTTCCTGGTGCTGCTCCTCGGGCTCGGCCTGATCCCGCCGATCATCGCGCTGGTCCTGCTCGGCATCCCGCCGATCCTGGCAGGCACCTATGCGGGCGTCGCGAACGTCGACCCTGTCGTGGTCGACGCCGCGCGGGCGATGGGGATGACCAGGGCACAGGTGCTCGGCCGGGTGGAGGTCCCGAACGCGCTGCCGCTGATCGTCGGCGGGCTGCGCAATGCGACGCTGCAGGTCATCGCCACGGCCACGGTCGCCGCCTATGTCAATCTGGGCGGACTGGGGCGGTACATGTTCGACGGCTTGGCGCTCGGTGACTATGCCCGCGTCCTGGTGGGTGCGATCCTCGTCGCGGCGCTGGCCCTGATCCTCGACGGCATCCTCGCGGTCGCGGTGTGGGCCTCGGTACCCGGCACCGGGAGGCTGCGCCGCACGCCGACGCTGAGCTGAGCCCGCGTCCGGCAAGACCGGACACCCCGAACGCGAAGGGGCCCCATCGTGCGGTGTCAACCGCACGACGGGGCCCCTCGAGCTCTGGGCTGGAGGCTCAGGCCTGGGCGACGCCCTCGGCCTTGGCCGCGGCCGCGACGGCCTCGGCGACCGCGGGGGCGACCCGCGGATCGAGCGGGCTCGGCACGATCTTGTCGACGGCCAGCTCGTCGGCGACGACGGACAGGATCGCCTCCGCCGCGGCGAGCTTCATGCCCTCGGTGATGCGGCGGGCGCCTGCGTCGAGCGCGCCCTTGAACACGCCGGGGAAGGCGAGCACATTGTTGATCTGGTTCGGGAAGTCGCTGCGGCCGGTCGCGACGATCGCGGCGTGCTTGCGTGCGATGTCCGGGTGGATCTCCGGGTCCGGGTTGGACATCGCGAAGATGATCGCCTCGGGGGCCATCGTCGCGATGATCTCCTCCGGCACGGTGCCCGCGGACACGCCGAGGAACACGTCGGCGCCGTCGAGCGCCTCGACGATGCCGCCGGTGCGGCCTGCCGGGTTAGTGCGGGCGGCGAGGTCGGCCTTGATCTCGTTCAGGTCGCCGCGGTCGCTGGACACGATGCCCTTGGAGTCGAGGACGGTGACGTCGGCGATGCCGGCCGCGAGCAGGATGTTCGCGCAGGCGACGCCTGCCGCGCCCGCACCGGAGATCACCACGCGCAGCGCGGTGATGTCACGGTCCTGGACCTTGACCGCGCCCTTGAGCGCGGCGAGCGCGACGATGGCGGTGCCGTGCTGGTCGTCGTGCATGACGGGGCAGTCGAGGGCCTCGATGACCCGCTTCTCGATCTCGAAACAGCGCGGGGCCGAGATGTCCTCGAGGTTCACGGCGCCGAAGCTCGGGCGGAGCCGGATGAGGGTCTCGACGATCTCGTCGGGGTCCTTGGTGTCGAGCACCAGCGGGATCGAGTTCAGGCCCGCGAATTGCTTGAACAGCGCGGACTTGCCCTCCATCACCGGCAGCGAGGCGCGCGGTCCGATGTCGCCCAGTCCGAGCACCGCGGTGCCGTCGCTCACGACGACGACGAGACGGCTGGTCCACGTGTAGCGGTCCGCGAGCGTCTCGTCCGCCGCGATCGCGCGGCTGACCTGTGCCACACCGGGCGTGTATGCGATCGACAGGGCGCGCTGAGAATCGAGGGGGGCGGTCGTCTCGACAGAGAGCTTGCCGCCGACATGGCCCGCGAAGATCTCTTCGTCGGTCAGCTCAACCTTTTTCGGTGTGGTTGCTTCAGACACAAGAGACACGATTGCACTCCTACTCATGCCGCTCCCACTCGGGGGCGGGTTACTGGGAAGTAGCAGCGCCGAGGTGGAAATCGACGCAGCCGCAGGTTTTTGGTCGAGATGGGGGTGAGGCTAACCGAGGGTGCACGATCAATTCCCGATTGGTCTACGGGCCGCTGCACTCAACTCGGAAGCGCGAAGGCGCCAGGCGGGGTGAGCCCGGGCGCGAAATCTGCCGCTGGTGAATCCGACTCTCGCTCCGTTACCGGGGGGTAGCACCGGCGCGAAGTGCAACAAGTGTGCCACCGCGGCCTCACCGCACGCAAATCTCACCGGTGAGTAGCTTTTTTGGTGAGCTAACGCCACCACTGGGTCCACAGCAACAGGCCTGTGACCAAGAACACGCCCACCGAGCCGAAGACGGCCGTGACACCCCGCCGGTGATCGGCCACCCGCTGCGCCAGCAACACCAACACGACCGCGACGATGTGCGCGCCGACCGAGACCTTCCCCGGCCCCGGGAACCCGCGCTGGCCGCCGAGATACGACGTGCCGAGGACGACCACCGCCAGCACCACAACGCCCGCCGCCATGGCACCGCTCAGCGCCCGCAGTCCGCGGGCGACTCCCCCGCTGCTCTCTGCGTGGTCCTCGTACTCGTCGACCGACACGTCCCTACCCACCTGCGATGAATCCGCGGACCGAGTCCGCAATGAGCTGCACCGCGATCGCGGCCAGCAGGAGTCCGGCGATCCTGGCCAGCAGCGAGATTCCGCTCACGCCCAGCAGCCGGATCAGCACCGTGGAGAACCGCAGCACCACGAACAGGATGAGGTGAATCGTCAGAATCGCCAACCCCACGGCCAGCGGGGCACCCGAATGCCCCTCGGCCTGGTTCACGAAGACGATCACCGCGGCGATCGCGCCGGGCCCCGCCATCAGCGGCGTCCCGAGCGGCACCAGCGCGACGTTGACGTCCTCATTGCCCTTCGGCTGATTCGCGTCCCGGCCGGTCAACAGCTCCAATGCGATCAGCAACAGCAGCAGGCCGCCCGCGCCCTGCAGCGCGGGGATCCCGATGTGCAGGTAGTTGAGGATCGCCTGGCCGCCGATCGCGAACACCGTGATGACGGCAAGCGAGACCGCGGGCGCCTGCCATGCGGCCCGGTTGCGCGCCTCCTTGCTCTTGCGGCCGACCAGGGACAGGAAGACGGGGATGGCGCCCGGCGGGTCCATGATCACGAAGAGAGTGATCACGGCCGTCATGTACAGGGTCGTGTCGAAGGACATCAGCACTCCTCCCTCATGCCGAGATCACGTCGATGCCGGTGGCCCTGGCCACGATCCGTTCGAACTCGCTGGGCGCGGTGAGAAATTCGCCGAGCTTCACCGCCTTGTTGACGCCGTGATAATCCGAGGACCCGGTCACGATGAGTCCGTGTTCGCGGGCGATCCCGGCGAGGATCTCCCGATCCGCGGGCAGGTGGTCGTGATGGTCGATCTCCACCCCTGCGAGACCGTCCGCCACGAGTTCGCCGATCTGCTCCATCGCGAGCAGGCGGCCGCGGCTCGCGGCCCGCCCGTGCGCGATCACACTCACCCCGCCCGCGTCGGACACCATCCGCACCGCCTCGGGCAGCGGCGTATCCGCCTTGTGCACGTAGTAGCGGCCACCGGTCTTGAGCAGGTCACCGAACGCCTCGTCGACGGATCCGACCACCCCCGCCGCCACCAGCGCCCGCGCCAGGTGCGGGCGACCGGCCGCGGGCCCCGCCGCAGCCATCACCTCGTCCGGGTCCACCGGCAGGCCGTCGAGTGCCATCCGCTCGGCCATCGCCCGCAGCCGCGACGTCCGCTCGGATCGCAGCCGTCCACGTTCCGCGGCGAAGGCCGCGTTCGTCGGGTCGAAGAGGTAGGCGAGCAGGTGAACCGCGACCGGCCTGCCGTCCTCGCCGCGGCCCTCGCACGACATCTCCATGCCACGGACCAGGCTCAGCCCGGCCGGCAGCGCGGCGGCGGCCTCCGCCCAGCCGGCGGTGGTGTCGTGGTCCGTCAGGGCCACCACGTCGAGCCCGGCGTCCGCGGCGTGCCGCACCAGGTCAGCGGGGCTGTCCGTCCCGTCCGAGGCAGTTGTGTGAGTGTGGAGGTCGATGCGCACCGAGCCATTGTCTCAGGCTGTGGGAAGCGGTTCGACACCTCGCAGCTCAGCGTCCGCCCGATTCCACCGGGGCTAGGATTGACCCCAGATCATCGCCGGGCTCGAGAGGGAGTGGCTGCTGTGCCGTCCATGCCGTCGCTACGCCCGACCCGCAGGTCGCCCGGCATCACCCCGGCACGGATCCCCGTCCCGACCGCAAGGGCCATCGTGGACTGCGCCGTGTACATCGACGGCGAGCGACTGCCGGGGAAGTTCACCCACTCCGCCGCCCTCGCCGAGGTCCGCGCCCGCGGCAAGGGCTTCGCCTGGGTGGGCTTGCACGCCCCCGACGAATATCAGATGGGCAGTGTCGCAGAGGTTTTCGGCTTGCACGAGCTGACAGTCGAGGACGCCGTGCATGCCCACCAGCGGCCCAAGCTCGAGCTATACGACGATGTGCTCTTCCTGGTACTGAGGACCGTGAATTACGTTGAGCACGAGTCGATCACCACGGCCAACGAGGTGGTCGAGACCGGCGAGATCATGATCTTCCTCGGCGCCGACTTCGTGGTCACCGTGCGGCACGGCGAACACTCCGGCCTGGCCGGTGTCCGGGCGCTGATGGAGGCCAACCCCGGTCGGCTCGCGCTGGGTCCGTCGGCCGTGTTGCACGCGATCGCCGACCACGTGGTGGATCAGTACCTCGCAGTCACCGAATCCGTCGAGAAGGACGTCGATCTCATGGAGGAGGAGGTCTTCAGCCCCCGCACCCGGGTCCCGATCGAGCAGATCTACCTACTCAAGAGGGAGATCGTCGAGCTACGCAAGTCTGTGAACCCGCTCGCCAGTCCCCTGCAGCGGCTGAGCCAGGACACCACCACCGGGGTGCCGAAGGAGGTCAGGCGCTACCTACGCGACGTGCAGGACCACCACACCATCGTCGCCGAGCGGATCGCCGAGTTCGACGAGGTGCTCAGCACCCTCGTCGAGGCCGCCCTGGCCAAGGTGGCCGTGCAGCAGAACACCGACATGCGCAAGATCTCGGCCTGGGTCGCGATCGCCGCGGTGCCGACGATGATCGCGGGCATCTACGGGATGAACTTCGACCACATGCCGGAGCTGCGCTGGAGCTACGGCTATTACGGTGTTGTCGCGGTGATCGTGATCGCGTGCGCCGGCCTGTTCGTCACGTTCCGCCGCAACAACTGGCTCTGACTAGAGCGAGGCCGCCCCGCGCGCCGGGTCGCGCACGTCGATCCCTGCCTCCGCCCACGCCTCCCGCAGCGCCGCGGCTCCGCGCAGCCGCACCCAGGCGGCCTCGGTCCCGGTGATCGGCACCGCGGCGAGGAAGCGCACCGGATCGGCCGGCTCGGGCAGCTCGAGGTCCTCGACGTCGCTCTCCCCCAGCAGCACCGCGGTGAACGGGGCGCCCTTCCACAGCGGCTCGCCCACGTCGAGCAGGCCGTCGACCGTGAGGACCACGCCCTCCACCGCGGGCGCGGCGGCCAGGATCGCCAGCGTCTTGTGCACGCCCGAGGCGACGCCGACGCCGCCGCGCAGGGTCAGCATCAGCTCCGCGCGTGGCCCGCGCACCGGGTCCGCGATGGCGTCGCTCGGATCACCCATCGGATGCCGCGAACAGCCGAGCGAGACGTACCGGACCAGGTCGTCGGAGTCGGCGGGAAAGCGGAGTACCTCCAGCGGTTCCAGCCCGAGGAAGGTTACGGAGGCGGCGGAGGGCGCGGGCCCACCGATCCGCTCGGTGAGGTGCGCACGTACGGAGGCGATGACGCTGTCACTCACCCGTTCATCTAACACCCCACGCCCGTCAGGCACCGATCAGGGCGCCGGGGTGAGCGTCACGGTGACGTCCTCGTCCGCCTGCGGCTGCCGGAGGGTGAGCAGCCGGGATTGCTGATCCCAGGCCAGCACCTCGCCGCCGTCGACCGCCACGCCCGCGGGGAAGCCGCGCTGCGGCAGGTAGATCTCGGTGGGCGCCGAGATGTCGCGGTCGGGCCGGAAGGTCAGCTGGAGCCGGTCCGCGGACGCCTCCCACGAGATCGGCGTGCCCGCGACCGCGCGCGGGTACGGCGTGTCGAGTGCGGTGACGAGGTTGCGGGCGGTGCCGTCCTCCCCGTACGGACCCCACGGACCCGGATCGCGCGACCAGTAGCTCACGCCCGCACCGATCTCCGCCGCCGTGGCGTAGATCCGGTCCACGTAGTCGAGCGCACCGGGGAGCGTGGTGTCGAGCCCGAACTCCCCCAGGATGATCGGGGCGTCGCCGAGGGCGGCCGCGGTGCGCACGGTGTTGTCACGCCAGGAGGCGACGGTCGCGTCGACCAGGTCGCGGGAGGTGCCCTCGTAGCCCCCACCGAGGTCCATCGGCAGCGGATAGATGTGGGGGCAGTAGGCGATCCGCGCGTCGCCCTCGCGGCTGTCGGTGATCGCGCCGAGGCCGCTCGGGGTGCCCCAGTTGTTGCCCATCGCCTGCGGCGCCACACAGACCCAGCTGTCCTGGTCGACGGTGCGGATCGCGTCCGCCGACTTCTGGTAGAGCGACGTGAGCGGCCCTGACTCGAAGACGGGGCCCTGCAGGGTGCCGCCGTAGGGCTCGTTCATCAGGTCGTAGGCGACGACGGCGGGATGGTCGGCGAATCGCTCGGCCACCGCCCGCCACGCATTCGCGTAGTGCTCGGAGAGTTCGGGGTGCGCTCCGGTGGTGTTCCAGAAGTTGTCGAAGGCGCGGATCACGCCTGCGTCGAGGTAGTACTGCTCCCACATGTCGTGCGATCCGACCGGCAACCCGTCCATGTACGTGGCCCACGCGGGGGCACCGTTGCCGGCCTTGCCGCCCGGGGTGATCGCGGCCCCCCAGGTGTCCTGGTGCATATCGAGCATGACGTGATAGCCGCGGTCCGCGTACCAGTCGATGCGGTCCTCCACCCGGTCCAGGTATTCCTGGCTGTAGACGCCGGGCTCCGGCTCCACCGAGCGCCAGGAGATCAGGAACCGGACGAAGTTGGTGCCCATGTCGGTGTGTTCCCGCTCGAGGTCGGCCTCGGTGAACTCCGGCATGCCGTCGGGGGTGCTCTTCGCGCTGGATGCCGTGTTGAATCCGCGGAGGACGAGCGAACGTCCCTGGCCGTCGGTGAGGTACGACTCGGCAGGCGCCGGATCTGATCGCAGCACCGCGCCGACACCACCGGCGAGGACGAGCGCACCGGCCGCAACGAGGGACACCACTCTGGTTCGCCGCACAGGACTCACACCCAACTTTCTGCATGATTCTGGACGCTTGGTCCATTCGATCCCGTTAATGTTGCGGCATGTCTGACGCCAGCGCTGCTGTTTCGGTGAATCCGCAGGTCGATGCCGGTTTCCGCGCCCCGTGGCCGGCTGTCGCGACGCTTGCGGCGATCTCGGTCCTGTTCGGGGTCTGGTCGATCACGGGCGCCGTGCTCACCCGGATCCCGGAGCTGCTCGTCCCGAGCGCGATCGGGCTGCCCTTCGGCATCCCGGCGCTGCGGTTGTTCCCGCTGGGCGAGACGACCACCACCAACTGGCTCGTCGATTGCGCCGCGGCACTGGTGATGCTCGCCGTCGTCTGGATGCGGCTGACCGACTCGGCGCGCAGGCACCCCGGCGGCGGGGTCGGGCGCGCCTTCTTGGCGGGCCTTGGCGCCACCGTGACCGGCGTCCTCGCAGGCAACCTGATCCGCACGGTGTACCTGAGCTTCGTGCTGCAGGAGGGACCGGGCGCCTACCTGGCCTCGCTCGTCGGCGGCGCGCTCGTGTCGGCGGTCTGGGGCGCGATCGTCGGGCTGTTCGTTGGCGCGGCCCACGCGCTCGCGCGGCGGATCTCGCGG
Organism: Rhodococcus sp. PvR099; assembly: GCF_017833315.1. Taxonomy (NCBI): domain Bacteria; kingdom Bacillati; phylum Actinomycetota; class Actinomycetes; order Mycobacteriales; family Nocardiaceae; genus Rhodococcus; species Rhodococcus sp. PvR099. The sequence continues at coordinate 2,374,927 of NZ_JAFIBV010000001.1, forward strand.
GGTACGGCGGCGGCGGAAGCGGGCAACGACCTTCCCGCAGCGGGCGAGTCGTCGATGGCGGAGGCGGCTACCGCGCGTCGGTGAACCGGATGTCGTGATCGTCGGCGTCGGGGTGCGCGAACGTCAGCAACCGCTGCGCCTCGGCCTCGAGCGCCGACGTGGCGCCCTTCGCGACCGGGGCGAATGTCGCGATCTCGACTGCCGCCGAACGCTTCTTGGCGGTGACCGTGACGAACCCGGCAACCTGGCCGCCCACCAGGACCGTCGGCTTGATGATCCCGTTCACGGTGAACACCACCTTGCGGTGCTCGTCGGCGATCACCCGACTCCGGTTCGCGTGGCCCAGCAGGACGCTGTCGTAGGGCGCGAGGATCCGTGGCGGCAGGCTTCCTGCCGGGTCAGGCCGCGGGGCGTCGGGCAGATCGAACAGTTCGGCACCGTCCTCGTCGACGAACACCCGCAACCTCGGGCGAAGTCGGTCGAACACCTCCCCCAGCCTGGTCAGGCCGGACCAGGCCTGTGCGTCCGCCGCCGACGCCGGGCCGTAGGCCGCCAGGTAACGCAGGATGATCTCGTCCGGAATCGGTTCGGACAGTGGCGTGTCCGTCCACCGCTCCAGGGTGGTGCAGACCGGCTGACCGGACCTGCCCCAGATCCCCCGCGGGGGCACCTGCACGAGCGGGAGCAGGGCCCGGACCGCATGTGCGAGGGCCACCGGGTCGCGGTCCGGCCAACGCTCGGCCAGCAGCGGCCGAAGGTCGGCCAGGCTCAGCGGGGTGCCCTCGAGGGTCGCCCGACTCCAGTCCGTCAGCGCCGCGAGGTCCATCCCGACGAGGGCGGCCTTGTGCTGGGTGTTCGTTCGCAGGTCCGCGTCCATGATGGGCCGCACCCACGGCCGCAGCGAGAGGGCATCGGCCGCGGTGACGGCGTGCACCGTGCCGCGCATCAGGGCGATCCGTACGACGTCCCGGTTCTCGATCGGCGCGGACAGGTCGGCGGGCCGAAATCCCTTGAGCCGAGCCCACAACGCGAAGTACGGCGCCATCGGCGCCTGCGCCTGCAGGCCGAACAGGTGGCCGACCAACTCGAGCGCGGTGCCGCTCGTGCGGCGCAGCAGGTGCTGACGGTCGAGCGTCGCGCGGCTCAGGGCCCTGCGGGACAATCGTTCTCGCCTGGCCTCGAGCCCCGCTGACATTGCACTCCCCTACCGCCGAAAGACTTCCGTCGCCGCACCAAGGGTAGGACATCGCACCACGAAACCCTCGGCACCGCGCACTCACGCGATGCGGCCGGAACGAAGTTCGGTCACCGCGATGTGAGCGGCCCGTCCGATCGCCCGGTCGACCACGGGCAGCACAGGATCGGCGCGCGCCGCCCGTGTGAAAATGGCTACGGCAACCGGAGTCTCGCCAGGGAAACCCACGACTGCCACCTCGTTGCGGATGGCCCCGATCGTCCCGGTCTTCCCCGCCACGGTCACCCCCGCATAGGGAAATCCCGAGCGGATTCGATGCGGCCAGATCTGTCCCGCCATGACCTCCCGGATGAACTGACCCTGATCCGCAGACACCACACCGTCGGTCCAGATCGCGTCGAGTAGCGACGTCATCTCTCTCGGGGTCGTCGCGCTCGTGAACGCCGGATCGTAGGCGGAGCCCGCCCACGCCTCGTCATTGTCGGCGAGTACCTCGAACGCTTCCCTCGTCGTGTGCGAATTCGCCTCCTCGAGCATGGTCCGATGGATATCCGCTGTGCCGCCGACGATTCGCGTGCGGAGCAGTCCGAGTTCGGCGAGCACCCGATCGATGCCGTCGAGTCCCACTCGTCCGAGGATGAGGTCCGCGGCGGCGTTATCGGACACCGTCATCATCGACAGGGCCAGATCGCGCCAACTCATCACCACCGGGTCCCGGAAGGTCGACACCCCGGTCGGCCCCGGCGTGCAGTCCGCGGGATTGATACGTACCGTCGCTGTCGGGGAGAGGGACCCCACGTCGAAAGCCCTGCACAGGGCAACCAAGAGTGGGAGTTTGTAGACGGACGCCGTCACGACGAGTTCGTCGGCACCGACCGAGACGGCGTCTTCGTCGTCGTCCGCTCGCCGCGTTCCGATGCGCCTGGCGTGAAGCCAGCCGGTGCAGCCGGCGTCGGCGAACACGTCGCGGATCCGCTTCTCCGCGGTCGTGCTCATCGTCCCGCCTTGAGGAGCACCCGGTCCAGTGCGCCTGCCGACAGCGCGAGATCGGCACCCGCCCGCCAGACGATACGAAGGCGCAGCGCAAGTTCCTCTCGCACCATGTCGACCCAGGACACGCCGGGCATCGTTGTCGGCGGAGTCGTCGTCACCCCGAAAGTGCCACCGGCCGCCACGCGGGCGAGCAGGTCTCGCGGCCCCGTCGAGACGACCACGTCCGGGTCAAGGCCACGGGCCCGCCACATGTCCACGAACAGGTCGTGAGCGGGGGGATTGTCCGATCGTGGACCTGTCGACAACGTCAGTCCCCGAAGCATCCGGACCTGCGCCTTCTTCGCGATCGCGGCCGGATGGTCGTCCGGCACGACCACCCAACGCCGAATCTTCAGGATGGGCCCACTATCGAGACCCGTGAGCAGCGCCGGGTGTTCGACCACAGCGACGTCGAGACTCCCTGTTCGGACGCTCTCCACCAGTTCGGTGGTGGTCGCAGTGGTGGTGACGACCCTGGTGGGCCTTGCCTTGTCGGCGTCGCGGAGCGCGCGGACACACCGCACCACCACGTCGTCGCCAAGCGAGTGCGTGACACCCCATCTCACCGCTGCGTCATGTCCGCCCGTGATGCGCCGAGCCTCGTCCTCGAATCTGGCAGCGTCGGAGACCAGGAGCCGTGCTCGCGGAAGCAACTGTCGCCCAGCGTCCGTGAGCCCGACGCCACGAGCGCTGCGGTGGACGAGCTCGGTGCCCAGCCTCTGTTCGAGACGCCGCAGGCCCTGCGACAACGGCGGTTGTGTCATTCCCAATCGTGCCGCGGCATTTCCGAAATGCCCCTCTTCCGCAACTGCGACAAAGAAATTCAAATGGCGGACCAGATCCATGGCCACCATTGAATCAGCCGATCAGGGGGCGTCAGGGGCGCGCGACGAATTGCTCCACACAGAATTGCCTCCTGAACTGGCGAGATAGCATTCTCGACTCGTCTCGACGCTGTGACCGTCTTTGCGCACGGCGGCGCCGACCCCGACATTGGGGTCATGACCAGAAATCGAGTTCATCCGAAATCGAAGCGGGGCAGCATCGGACATCACGGTGCCCGCACCCTCGCTCTCACTCTTCCGCTGCTTCTTGGCGCGTGCACGGCCGCCGCGGATCAGACCGTCCAGGACACTTCGGTGGCCGTGACACCGGAACTGCCCTCACTCGACACGAAACTCGACGCGCTGGAGGCCCGCTACTCCACGCGAATCGGGGTCACCGCAATCGATCCCGCGACCGGCCAGATCTACCAGCATCGGGGCGACGAACGATTCGCCCTGTGTTCGACGTTCAAGACGTACGCGGCCGCCGAGGTACTCCGCCGGACGCGGGCGGGCACATCGTCACTCGACAAACCGGTCCTGGTCGAACCCGGTGACCTCGTGGAGAATTCACCCGTCACCGCGGCCGCCGTCGGCACCCCGATGACACTGCGGCAGATTGCCGAAGCGGCGCTGACCCGGAGTGACAACACGGCAGGAAACTATCTACTCGAGGAGATCGGCGGGCCGCCCGCGATCACCTCACTCGCCCGCGAGATCGGAGACGAGAGCACCCGCCTGGACCGGTGGGAGACCGAACTGAACAGCGCGCTCCGCGGGGACCCGCGGGACACCTCCACACCGAAAGAACTCGCGGACGGCTACCAGGCACTGCTCCTGGGGGACGCGCTCGGATCTCCCGAACGCGCGCAACTCGTCGACTGGATGCGGGCGAGCAAGACGTCGGACAAGCGAATTCGCGCCGGTCTGCCGGACGGGTGGACCGCTGCGGCAAAATCCGGCGCAGGCCGGTTCGGGACCGTCAACGACGCAGGCGTCGCCTGGGACCGGGACGGCAACCCCCTGGTTCTCGCTATCCTCACCGACAGCCTGACCAATCAGGAGGATGCACAGGGGAACAATGAGGTGGTTGCCGACACCACCGCTGCGGTGGTCGAGGCCATGACTTCGCCGTGAGTCACCCGTGTGGAGACCCCTGGTGCGGCGGGAACCGTCAGATGGCCAGCTTGGCGAGCAGATCCCGCGCCCGCTCGGCGGTCTTCGGCTCGCACAGCACGTCGTAGCGGCCGGCCACCAACTGCATGGTGGACGCGAAATCACGCTGACCACGCGTGGCGGCGTACGGGATGGTGGTGGAGATCAATCCGAAGATGATGCCGCCGATGATGCCCGCGACCAGCGGGCCGAGGAGGCTGTCGGTGAAGAGTCCGAGCAGCAGGCCAAGGAACACACCCAACCAGGCTCCCGAAACGATTCCGCCACCAATCACTTTCGCCCAGGTGAGCCGTCCGAGAACGCGCTCGACCTGCATCAGGTCCACGCCGACGATGGTGACGTCCTCGACCGGGAAGGCCTGGTCCGACAGGTGATCGACGGCGCGCTGCGCCTCGGCATAGGTCGGGTACGAACCGATCGGCCAACCGGTGGGAGGGGTCGGCAGCGGCCCGCCGCGTCCGGTCCGATTCGGCTGTGCGAGCGGATTGGTCATCGTCTGTGCTCCCTCATCGGTGATTCAGCTCGTGAGAACTGCACTCTCGTCGATGTCCATCTTACTGAGAGTTCGGGTCGAACCGTGTGGTCCGCACCATGCCTGCCGCGCGCCCCTTGCCCGCGACGACCAGCGCCATCTTGGCGCTCGCCTCGTCGATCATCTCGTCACCGAGCATCGCGGCGCCGCGCCCGCCGCCCGCCGCCGAGGTGTGGAACTCGTACGCGTCGAGGATCATCTCGGCGTGGTCGTAGTCGGCCTGACGCGGGCTGAAAACCTCGTTGGCCGCATCGATCTGGCCGGGGTGGAGCACCCACTTGCCGTCGAAACCGAGCGCCGCGGTCCGCCCGGCGGCGCGCCGGAAGGCCTCGACGTCGCGGATCTGCAGGTACGGCCCGTCGATCGCCTCGAGCCCGTGCGCCCGCGCCGCCATCAGGATCGTCATCAGGATGTGGTGGTAGGCGTCGCCCGGCTCGTAACCCTCCGGCTGCTCGCCGACGACAAGGGTGCGCATGTTGATGCTCGCCATGAAGTCGGCGGGCCCGAAGACCAGCGTCTGCACCCGCGGGCTGGCGGTCGCGATGGCGTTGATGTTGGTCAGGCCGATCGCGTTCTCGATCTGCGCCTCGATGCCGATCCGGCCCACCTCGAGCCCATTGGCCCGCTCGACCTGGGTGAGCAGCAGATCGAGTGCCTGCACGTGACTCGCGTCGGTCACCTTCGGCAACAGGATGGCGTCGATCCGGGCACCTGCGCCGGAGACCACCTCGATGACGTCGGCGTGGGTCCACTCGGTGGTCCAGTCGTTGACCCGGACGACCCGGATCTGCTCACCCCATCCGTCGGAGTTCAGCGCATCGACGATCTCGGCCCTGGCCTGTGCCTTGGCGATCGGTGCGACGGCGTCCTCGAGATCGAGGAAGATCTCGTCGGCCGGCAATCCCTTGGCCTTGTCGATCATCTTCCTGCTGCTGCCGGGAACGGCAAGAATCGACCGACGCGGACGCGCGACCTGCATGTGGACCTCCAGTGTGAATTAGCCTGGCCATCATGGCAGCAGTGAGCAAGGTCTTCGTAGCCAGGCTCGCCGGCCTGGTGGTGCTCGGGCCCGACGGAGAATCGATCGGTCGCGTCCGCGACGTCGTCATCACCATCCGGGTCGGCCGACAACGCCCCCGAGTCCTCGGCCTGGTCGTCGAATTGCTCACCCGGCGAAGGATATTCATCCCGATGCTGCGGGTGACGGCCATCGAGCCCGGCTCGGTGACACTGACCGGCAACGTGAGCCTGCGCCGGTTCACCCAGAAACCCGGCGAGGTGTTGGCCCTGGCCCAGATACTCGACAGCCGGGTGCGTGTCGACGACCCCGAACACGACGACCTGGCCGGTCAGGAGGTTCTGGTCGCGGACCTGGGCATCGAGCTGACCAGGACGCGGGACTGGGTGGTCTCCCGCGTTGCGGTCCGCAAGCCCCGAGGCAGGCTCGCCCGCCGCACCGCGATGCAGATCGTCGACTGGCAGCACGTGCAGGGGCTGACGCAATCTCAGCTGGCCCTGCCGGGACAGGGCGTCTCGCAGCTGTTGGCACAGTTCGAGGGCATGCGTCCCGCCGACGTCGCCGAGGCCATCCGCGAGCTTCCCGACAAGCGCCGTCACGAGGTCGCGGTCGCGCTCGACGACGAGCGGCTCGCGGATGTGCTGCAGGAGTTGCCGTCCGACGATCAGACCGACCTGCTCACCCACCTCGAGGTGGAACGCGCGGCCGACGTGCTCGAGGCGATGGACCCCGACGACGCCGCGGACCTGCTGGGCGAGCTGCCCGACGCCGAGGCCGAGTCGCTGCTGCAGCTGATGGATCCCGAGGACTCCGAGCCCGTGCGCCGGCTGCTCGAGCACTCCCCCGACACCGCGGGCGGCCTGATGACGCCCGAACCGGTGATCCTCACGCCCTCGACCACCGTCGCCGAGGCGCTGGCCCGGGTCCGGAACCCGGATCTGACGCCTGCGCTGGCCAGCCTGGTGTTCGTCGTCCGGCCGCCGATCTCGACGCCGACCGGCCGATATCTCGGTTGCGTGCACCTACAGCAGCTGCTGCGGGAGCCGCCCGCGACCCTGGTCGGCGGGGTGCTGGACACCGACCTCACCCGGCTCGACCCGGACGAGTCGCTGACGGCGGTGACCCGCTACTTCGCGAGATACAACCTGGTGTGCGGACCGGTCGTCGATGACGAGGAACACCTGCTCGGCGCCGTCACCGTCGACGACGTGCTCGATCACCTGCTCCCTGAGGACTGGCGCGAACAGGAAGTGGCCGATGAGTGAGAAGCGGACATCGTCGGAGAAGACGACTGCACTGAGCGCACGTCAACGGCTCGACACACCGCGCGGATCCCGGCTGTTCAATTTCCAGATCGACGTCGAAGCCGTCGGCCGGGTCGGCGAGCGGTTCGCTCGGTTCCTCGGAACCGGGCGGTACCTGGCCATCCAGACGATCGTGGTGATCGTCTGGATCACCCTCAACGTGTTCGCGGTGCGGCTGCAGTGGGATCCGTACCCGTTCATCCTGCTCAACCTGGCGTTCTCCACCCAGGCCGCGTACGCCGCGCCGCTGATCCTGCTGGCGCAGAACCGGCAGGAGAACCGGGACCGCGTCTCGCTCGGGGAGGACCGGGCCAGGGCGGAACAGACCAAGGCCGACACCGAGTTCCTGGCCCGCGAGCTCGCCGCGCTGCGCCTGGCCGTCGGCGAGGTGGCCACAAGGGACTACCTGCGCCGCGAGCTCGAGGAGATCAAGTCCCTGCTGACCCCGCAGGATGAGGAGGAGCCGAGGCCCCCGCGCCGGTAGCACCACCCGAAAGGGCCACCACCCGCGTATCCACTCTGTAATCTGGGTCACATTTCGTGGGTTCGGGCATTGCGAAGGGTGGGCGCATGCGGATCAGGGGTCTCGCGGCCGGGTCGACGGCGACGTTGGTCGCGGTCGGGGCCGCTGCCACGGTCGTGGGCGCCGCGCTCGGCTTCGGACCGTTCGGTACCGCCGCACCCGCCCTCGCCGGGGTCGCGGTCACGACGCAGGACGCCCTCGATCCCGCGGGCACGGTCGGGGTGCTGCCCCCCGCGCCCAGGCCGGCCCGCGCACCGCACGCGTACACCCCGCCCCCACCGGTCCAGTTCGAGCTGCCGCCCGCGCTGGCGCCCCGCCTGTCGCCGATGCCCGCGGCGATCACGGTGAGCGAACTCGGCATCCCCGAACTGGTGCTCGGCGCGTACCGGATGGCCGAGTCGACGATGGCCACGGAGGCACCGGACTGCGGGGTGACGTGGCATCTCCTGGCCGGGATCGGCCGGATCGAGTCCGGGCACGCGGGCGGCGGCCGTACCGACGCGGCGGGCACCACGCTGACCCCGATCCTGGGACCGGTCCTGAACGGGCACCTCGCGGGCAACCAGGTCATCACCGACACCGACGACGGCGCCCTGGACGGCGACAAGAAGCACGATCGCGCGGTCGGGCCCATGCAGTTCATCCCCAGCACCTGGACGCGGTACGCCGCCGACGGGAACGGCGACGGCACCGCCGACCCGAACAACGTCTTCGACGCCTCGCTCGCGGCCGCCCGGTACCTCTGCTCGGGTGGACTGAACCTGCGCGACAGCGCCCAAGAAGTCCGGGCGGTCCTGCGCTACAACAATTCGATGGCCTACGCCGCCAATGTGCTGGCGTGGTCCGCGGCATATGCGGGCGGCGGGACGCCCGCCCCCGGTTCGATCCCGGAGGTCCGGCCGGAGCCGGCCGAGCCGACGTCGGCACCCGAACCGGGACGCGCCGTCGATGCGGCCGCACCCGTCGCGCCCGCCGCACCGGCCCCAGCACCGGCGCCACTGATCCCCGGCCTGCCCGAGCTGCCGTGCCTGATCTTCTGTCCGCCGCCCGGCGGCACTCCCGCCGCGCCGGCGACGCCGCCTCCCCCGCCCGCACCCTGACAGTCCGGACGGAACGCTCGGCATCCCTTCGCCAGGTCTCGAACGGGTTCACTTTTCGGTCTCGACGCGCCCTCGGCGTGACCTAACTGAAACTATCCAATTTTCTTCGCTGACCAGTGATTACCTCCAGAATCCCGTTACGCAGATCACGGTAAAGTAACGGAAGTATCTCGAATTCGGGTAGCCTCGGCTCCGGTCGATAACAAATCAGTGCCCCGACCGGGACGCAGGAGGATCACCGTGGGTCGCCACAGCAAGAAGAACGATTCGAATCTTCGCCGCAACTCCGTCGTGGCACTCGCCGGGTTAGTCCCCGCCGGGCTGGTCGTCGGGACCACGGCAAGTGCCTCCCCCTCGCTCCCGTTCACGGTCGCCGCCGACTCCGCACCGATCGCCGACGTTCCCGCCGCCCCGCAGCCCGAGGCCGAGCCCGCCGCCGTGGCCACGCCCGCCGCCGAGGCCGCCCCGGTCCTCGCGCCCGCCCCCGAGCCCGCACCGGCGCCCGCGCCCGCCCCCCTGCCCGAGGGACCGCTCGGCATCCCCGGCGTCAACTTCGCCGCCTACCAGTCCGCCGAGAAGCTGCTCGCCAAGGACCTGCCCGGCTGTGGCATCAGCTGGATGCAGATCGCGGGCATCGGCATGGTCGAGTCGCACCACGCCAACGGCGGCAAGGCCCACGACAACGGCGACGTGTTCGAGCCGGTCATCGGCCTGCCGCTCAACGGCAGCCTGCCCGGACAGGCCGTCATCATGGACACCGACGGCGGCGCCCTCGACGGCGACACCGTCTACGACCGCGCGGTCGGCCCCACCCAGTTCATCCCCACCACCTGGGCGCAGTTCGGCGCCGACGGCAACGGCGACGGCAAGATCGACCCGCAGAACCTGTTCGACTCCGCCGCCGCGACCGGCAAGTACCTGTGCGACCGCGGGACCAACATGCGCGACATCGGCTCGGCCACCATGGCGATCCACCGCTACAACAACTCGATGGCGTACGTGGCCAACGTGACCGCATGGGCGCTGGCCTACTCGACCGGCATCACCCCCACCGCGGACGCCCTGCCGCGTATCCACTGAGTCCAGGCCACCTAGGATTAGGGCATGCCAGTAGTGACCGAGTCCGACGTTCGTAGCGCGCTGTCCCGGGTGCTCGATCCGGAGATCCGCAAACCCATCACCGAGCTGGGGATGGTCAAGAGCGTCGCGCTGTCCGACGACGCCAGCGTCGACATCGAGATCTACCTGACGACCGCGGGCTGCCCCATGCGGACCGAGATCACCGATCGGGTCACCAAGGCGGTCGCCGATGTGTCCGGCATCGGCGCCATCCGCGTCGAGCTCGACGTGATGAACGACGAGCAGCGCACCGAGCTGCGCAAGTCACTGCGCGGCGACTCGGCCGAGCCGGTCATCCCGTTCGCCCAGCCCGGCTCGCTGACCCGCGTGTATGCCGTGGCATCCGGCAAGGGCGGCGTCGGAAAGTCTTCCGTCACAGTCAATCTCGCGGCCGCCATGGCCGCCCGCGGCCTCTCGGTCGGTGTCCTCGACGCGGACATCTACGGCCACTCGGTCCCCCGGATGCTCGGCACCGACGCCAAGCCGACGCAGGTCGAGCGGATGATCATGCCGCCGCAGGCGCACGACGTGAAGCTCATCTCGATCGCGCAGTTCACCCAGGGCAACACCCCCGTCGTCTGGCGCGGGCCGATGCTGCACCGCGCGCTCCAGCAGTTCCTGGCCGACGTGTTCTGGGGCGACCTGGACGTGCTGCTGCTCGACCTGCCGCCCGGCACCGGTGACGTGGCGATCTCCGTCGCCCAGCTGATCCCCGGCGCGGAGATCCTGGTGGTCACCACCCCGCAGCAGGCCGCGGCCGAGGTGGCCGAGCGGGCGGGCGCGATCGCGCTGCAGACCCGCCAGCGCATCGTCGGCGTCGTGGAGAACATGTCCTGGATGGAGCTGCCGGACGGCACCAGGATGGAGGTGTTCGGCTCCGGGGGCGGTCAGGCCGTGTCCGACCGGCTCACCAAGGCCGTCGGAGCGAAGGTCCCGCTGCTCGGACAGATCCCGCTCGAGCAGGCGGTCCGCGAGGGCGGCGACGAGGGCGTCCCGATCGTGCTCAGCGATCCCGACTCCCCGGCAGGCACCGCGCTGCGGGATATCGCCGAGAAGCTCTCGGTCCGCTCGCGCGGCCTGGCGGGCATGTCGCTCGGCATCGACACCACGCGGCACCTGTAGGTCCGGCGCTCAACGGCCGCGCCACGCGGCGGCACCGATCACCTCGAGCGCCTCACGCACCGAGATCAGGGTGTCGGCGGCCAGCAGCCGGTCGCAGTACGGGAGCGCCGCGGCCATCGCCCCGACCAGCGGCTCGAACCCCGTCGCCCCCGCGCGTGGGTTGAGCCAGATCACGCGGTACGCCCTGCGGTGCAGGCGGGCCATCGCGGCGCCCAGCTGCTGCGGGCTGTCGCTGTCCCAGCCGTCCGAGGCGATGAGCACCACCGCCCCACGCAGCGCGTTGCCGTGGTGCGACGCGAGCAGGTCGCGCACGCTGCCGCCGATGTGGGTGCCGCCGAACCGGTCGACCACCCTGTCGTTGGCGTGCGCGACCGCGGCCTCGGCGGATCGGTGTGCGAGCACGGCGGTCAGCCTGGTCAGCCGCGTCGAGAAGGCGAAGACCTCCGCGTCGCCACGGGTCACGGCGGCACGCATCAGGTGCAGGTAGACGTCGGCATAGGGCTGCATGGACTGGCTCACGTCGCAGAGCATCACCATCCGCCGGGGCCGGATCACCGGCCTGGTGCGCACGATCGTCAGGGTCTCCCAGCCGGTGCGCCGAGACCGGGCGATCGTCTCCCGGAGCGCGATCCGCCTGCCCGCCGGGTGGCGTCGCCTTCGCCTCGTGCGTCGCCTCGGCCAGGCGACCGATGCCTCGTCCAACCAGCTGCGTAGTGCCCGCAACTCGTCCTCCCTGAACTCCCCGAACGGCCGGCCCTCCACCGCCTCCAGGCGGCCAGGCAATCGCAGGGGCAGGCTCGGCCCCTCCTCGCCGCGGTCGCGGGTGACCCGGACCGCCGCCATCGTCGCCCAGGGCAGTCCGACGCCCTGCGATTGCGTCGAGTCGCTCCCCGCGCGCGACACCAGCGCCGCAATGTGGGAATCGGGCAGCGAATGACGCAGCGCGCGGTGTGCATTCGGGTCCATCGCCAACAGCGACGCCCCGAAGACGCCCGTGAAGACCCGGTCGAAGCCGGCGAGATCGGCCTGCCTGCGCACCAGAGTCAGGCGCGCCGCCCAGTACAGGCGGGACATCGACGTCGGCCGCAACGACGACAGCGCCCTGGCGAACTCGGCCGCGGCGCCCTCGGTCACCGGGATCCGCGCTGCCCGCAGGCGCATCGTCAGCGCAATGGAGAAGGCCGCCAGGTCGATCCCCCTTGCCAGTGCCGGTTCGGCCATGACCACGGCTCAATGTCGCCACAGGAATCGAATGGCCAGCCCGACCACGAGACCGGCCAGCAGCGCCGCCGCGAGTGGGAGCAGCCGCTTCGCGAGGGCCGGTCCGGCCAACCCGAGCAGGTCGAGCGGCTCGGGCTCATGGGCCGGTTCCGGCGCCGCGACGAGCGCACCGGGTGCCTCCTCTGCCTGCGCCGCCGTCTCCGGCTCGCTTGCCTGCTCCCCCGCGGCCAGCTTGGCCTCGAGCGAGGCGGCGAACTGGTTCATCATCTTCTCCGACACCTGTGCGATGACGCCGCTGCCGAACTGCGCCAGCTTCCCGACCACCTTCATGTCGGTGTCGACGGTCACCCTCGTCGCGTCGCCCTCCTCGACCAGCCGCGCGGTGATGGTGGCGGAGGCGTTGCCCGCGCCCCGCGAATCCCGGCCGTTGGCCTCGATCACGGCTCGATGCGCCGCTCGGTCGGTTTCCCTGAACGCCGCCCGGCCGGAGAACTCGCTCGTCACGGGGCCGACCTTGACCTTCATCTTGCCCAGGTACGCGTCGCCGTCGCGCCCCGTCAGCTGCGCACCCGGGAGCAGAGGCGCGACCACATCGAGATCGGTCAGGGTGTCCCAGGCCGTCTCGATCGGCGCGTGCACCGTGAACTGATTTTCCAGCTTCATCGCCCTTGACCTCTCATGTGGTGACATCGGGTGCCGCGCACGGCGTGGCCCGATCGCGTTCGTTGTGGTCGAGCAGCGCGACGATCGAGTCCCGGTCGTCCGGGGTCTTGGCGATCGCACCGAGGCTCGTGACCGCCTCGGCGCGGCCGAGTTCGGTCGCGCCCAGTGCCGCGAGCGCCGACACCCAGTCGATCGACTCGGCCAGACCGGGCGGCTTGTCGAGGTCGAGCCCGCGGGCTTCGCCGACGAACTCGGTGACCTGTTTGATCAGCGCTGTGTTCGCCTCCGGTACGGTGCGCCGCAGGATCGCCACCGCGCGTTCGGGTTTCGGATACTCGATCCAGTGGTAGAGGCAGCGCCTGCGGAGCGCGTCGTGCAGATCGCGGCTGCGGTTGGAGGTGAGGACCACCACGGGCGGTCGCTCCGCGGCGAAGGTCCCGAGCTCCGGCACCGTGACGGACGACTCGCCGAGGAACTCGAGCAGCAATGCCTCGAATTCGTCATCGGCACGGTCGATCTCGTCGACCAGGAGCACGGGCGCCCCTGCGCCCCTGTGCCGCACGCACTGCAGAATCGGGCGCGGCAGCAGGAACTCCTCGGTGAACAGATCCGACTCGTCCAGCCGGCCGGCGCGCGACTCGGCCATCCGGATCGCGAGCAGCTGCCGTTGGTAGTTCCAGTCGTACAGGGCCTCACCGGCACCGAGCCCCTCGTAGCACTGGAGCCGGATCAGCGTGGTGTCGAGCGCGGCGGCGAGCGCCTTCGCCGCGGTCGTCTTACCCACTCCCGGCTCGCCTTCGAGCAACAGTGGCCGCCCGAGCGCCAGTGCCAGGTAGATCGCCGACGCCGTGCCCTCGTCCAGCAGGTAGTCCTGCGCGTCGAAGCGCCCGACGACGTCGGCGAGATCGGCGAACCCGGGCCGGCTCATGGCTCACCGAGAATCCTGCGCCTGCAGCGCCAGGTAGTCGTCCCAGGTGTCGACATCGAGCGGGATCTCGGCATCGACCGGCACCTCCAACACCGGGATCCGGCCCGATTCGAGCAGTTTCCACACCCCCTTGTCGCCGTGCAGCCCCCGCAGCTCGGGAAAGATACTGCGACCGAACCAGAGCGGGTGCCCGCGGCCGTCCCGGTATCGGCAGACCGCACTCGCGTCCGACGTCGCGACGTCGAGCAGTGCCGCGACCGTCGCCGACCGGACCCCGGGTTGGTCGCCGAGCATCAGGACGATGCCCCGCGCGTTCGGGTCGACCTCGTCCAGCGCGCGCGAGATCGTCGAGGCGCAGCCGGAACCGAAGTCGGGGTTGTGCACGACCTGTATCCCGGACAGGTCGACGGCGGCCTCCACCTCGGCCGCCGCCCCGCCGAGGGCCACCAGCACCTGGTCGAGGCGGCACTCGCGCGCGACCCGCAGCACCGCCGCCAGTAGCGGGGCGCCCCGGTACTCCAGCAGCTGCTTGGGCCTGCCGAGGCGGGCCGATCCCCCGGCCGCGAGGACGATGCCGGTGACCGTCACGGGGACCGCTCCCGCGCGTACTGGTCGCGGCACCCGGCGCTGCAGAACCAGTAGGTCTGCCCGTCGAGCTCGACCCGCGGGGTGTCCGCGCGGACCGTCACCGTCATGCCACAGTTCGGATCGGTGACCGTGTCCTGCGCCGCGGCGGCGAGTGCGGCGTCCAGAGCCGGGCTTCGGCGGGCCAGCTCGCCGAGCCGAATGCCATGCACGATCTGCGCGAGGATCGACAACGCGATCTCGGCAGGGGTGCGCGCGCCGATGGGCAACCCGGCCGGGGTGTGGACCCTGGCCCGCTCCGCCTCGTCGAGTTCGAGCTGATCCAGCACGCTCGCGCCGCGGATCCTGCTGGCGACCAGCCCGATGTATCCCACGCCGGCGTCGAGCGCGGACCTGATGGACTCCGCCTCGTTCCCCCCGAGTCCGACGATCACCGCCGCCACCGCGTCGCCGGGCCTGCCGCCCTCCTCGACCCGCTCGATCTGGAACCCCAGCATCCGGGCCAGCTCGGCGACCGCGTCCGCGGCGGGGTTGGTGCCCATCAGATACAGCCGCGCGGCGGGCAGTCGCGGCGCGAGGAAGATCTCCAGTGCGCCCCCGGACAGGCACGGGTTGACGACGACCGTCGCCCCCGGCGCCTCCGGGAACTGGGCCTGGCCGTCCGGCAGCACCCGCAGCAGCACGCTCTCCTCGGACTGCAGGGCATCGAGCGCGGCCCTGCGCACCGAACTCTCGGCGCACTGACCGCCGACGAAACCCTCGATGGTGCCGTCCGGCAGCACGATCGCCTCGTCGCCGGTGTGCGCGGAAGTCGGCGGCTCGGCCCGCACCACGGTCGCGTGCACGAACGGTTGCCTGCGGTCGATCAGCTCGGCGATCCGCGCGTTCGTCTCCATGCCCGCACCCTCCTGCGCTGTGCTGGGTCCTGCCCGGTCTCCGGCCGCGGGCTAGATCGGTGGTGCCGCTCTGCCCTGCATCGCCTCCCACACCCGCGAGGGTGTCAGCGGCATGTCGGCGTGCCGGACGCCGAACGGCTTCAGCGCGTCTACCACGGCGTTCACGACGGCGGGCGGCGAACCCACGGTCGCCGACTCGCCGACACCCTTGGCGCCGATCGGATGGTGCGGCGAGGGCGTCACCGTGAAACCGGTCTCGAGGTGGGGCACCTCGAGCGCCGTCGGGATCAGGTAGTCCATCAGCGAGCCACCCAGGCAGTTCCCGTCCTCGTCGAACGCCATGATCTCCATCAGCGCCATCCCGATCCCGTCGGTGATGCCGCCGTGCACCTGTCCCTCGATGATCATCGGGTTGATCCGGGTGCCGCAGTCGTCCACCGCGAGGAACCTGCGCACTTTTACCTCGGCGGTGCCGGGATCGATGTCGACGACGCAGAAATACGATCCGTACGGGTAGGTGAGATTCTCGGGGTTGTAACAGATCTGGGCTTCGAGCCCGCCCTCGAGACCCTCCGGCAGGTCGCCGGCACCGTACGACCGCATCGCGATGTCCTGGATCGTCACCGCCGTCGTCGGATCGCCCTTCACGTGGAAGGAACCCTTCTCCCATTCGAGGTCGGCCACGGACACCTCGAGCATGCCCGACGCGATGATCTTCGCCTTGTCCCGCACCTTCCGCGCGACCAGCGCCGCGGCCGCCCCGGACACCGGCGTCGACCGGCTGCCATAGGTGCCGAGGCCGAACGGGGTGTTGTCGGTGTCGCCGTGCACCACGTCGATGTCGTCCGGCGGGATGCCGAGCTCCTCCGCGACGATCTGCGCGAAGGTCGTCTCGTGCCCCTGCCCCTGGCTCTGCACCGACAGCCGAACCACGGCCTTGCCTGTCGGGTGCACGCGGAGTTCGCAACCGTCCGCCATGCCGAGCCCGAGGATGTCCATGTGCTTGCGGGGCCCGGCACCGACCGCCTCCGTGAAGAAGGACATGCCGATGCCCATCAGCTCGCCCCGCTCACGCTTCTCGGCCTGCTCCCGGCGCAGGTCGGCGTAGCCGATCATGTCCATGGCCTTGCGCATGGTCACCTCGTAGTCGCCCGAGTCGTAGACCCAGCCGGTCTTCGAGGTGTAGGGGAACTGGTCCGGCTTGAGCAGGTTCTTCAGCCGCAGCTCGGCGGGATCCATGTCGAGGTCGTACGCGAGGCAATCGACTAGTCGCTCAACGAGATACACCGCCTCGGTGATCCGGAACGAGCAGGCATACGCCACCCCACCCGGAGCCTTGTCGGTGTAGACGGCGGTCATCTTGCAGTAGGCGGCCTCGAGGTCGTAGCTGCCCGTGAACACCCCGAAGAAACCGGCCGGGTACTTCACCGGAGCCGCGGTGCCGTTGAAGGCGCCGTGGTCGGCGAGCACGTTCGTCCGGATCGCGAGGATCTTGCCCTCCCTGGTGGCGGCGATCTCGCCCTGCATGATGTAGTCCCGCGCGAACCCGGTGCTCATCAGGTTCTCGCTGCGGTCCTCCATCCACTTGACCGGCTTCCCGGTCACCAGCGAGGCGACGATGGCGCACACGTATCCGGGGTAGATCGGCACCTTGTTGCCGAACCCACCGCCGATGTCCGGCGAGACGACCCGGATCTTGTGCTCGGGCAGCCCGGCCACCAGTGCATACAGGGTCCGGTGGGCGTGCGGCGCCTGGGAGGTGGACCAGAGCGTCAGTTTGCCGTTGACCGCGTCGAAATCCGCTACGGCGCCACAGGTTTCCATCGGCGCCGGGTGCACGCGGGGGTAGACGATCTCCTGGGTGGTGATCACCTCCGCCCTGGCGAACGCCTCCTCCGTCGCCTTCGGATCGCCCGCCTCCCAGTCGAAGACGTGGTTGTCGGTCTTGCCCTCGAGGTCGGTTCGGATCACCGGGGCGTCGGGCGCGAGCGCCTTGCGGGCGTCGATCACCGGATCGAGGATGTCGTATTCGACGTCGATCAGCTCGAGCGCATCACGCGCCGAGTACCGGTCCTCGGCGATGACGCACGCCACCTCCTGCCCCTGGAAACGCACCTTGTCGGTGGCGAGGACCGCCTGCACGTCGTTGGAGAGGGTCGGCATCCAGGCCAGTCCCTGCTCGGCCAGGTCGGCGCCGGTGATGACCGCCTTCACCTTCGGATGCGCCTGCGCCGCCGTCGTGTCCACGCGCACGATGCGTGCGTGTGCGACGGGCGACCGCAGGATGGCCAGGTGCAGCATGCCGGGAAGCACGATGTCGTCGACATAGTTCCCGCGGCCGCGGATGAAGCGGGGATCCTCCTTGCGGAGCATCCGCCCGTACCCGACCGGCTTCTTGTTGTTGTCGAAGTGTTCGTTGTCCGACTCGTCCGTCACTGGTCCGGTCGGTGGATGGTCGACGGTGGTCATGATGCACCTCCGGCGTGCTCGCTGACGCGCGGCGGTGAGGAGGTCTCGGGCTGCGCCGCGGTGGGACCGGTGCCGCGCTCCGGTTCCGGTTCGCGGGCCGCGCCCTCTTCGTGCGCCGCGGCCCACTGCACGGAACGGACGATCGTGGTGTACCCGGTGCACCGGCAGATCTGTCCGGAGATCGCCTCGCGAATGGCCTGCTCGTCCGGATGCGGGGTGCTGTCGAGCAGGGCCCTTGCGGTCATCATCATGCCGGGGGTGCAGAAGCCGCACTGCAGGCCGTGACATTCCATGAAGCCCTGCTGGACCGGGTCGAGTTCGCCGTCGCGTTCGAGGCCCTCGACGGTGCGCACCTCGTGCCCGGCGGCCATCGCGGCCAGCATCGTGCAGGACTTCAAGGGCTCGCCGTCCACCAGCACCACGCAGGTGCCGCAGTTGCTGGTGTCGCAGCCCCAGTGGGTTCCGGTCAGCCGCAGCTGATCTCGCAGGAAGTGCACCAGGAGCATTCGGGGTTCGACGTCCTCCGTGACCTCACTGCCGTTGACGGTCATCGTCACCTGCATGTCTTTCGTCCTTCCCTGGTCCCCCGACCTGTCCTCGCTAGTGGACCCGTCCGGCAGCCGTGCGCAGCGCGCGGCGGGTCAGTTCCTTGGCCAGGTGCCGCTTGTACTCCGCGGTACCCCGCTGGTCGGTGACCGGTTCGCAGTGCCGGGACGCCAGATCGCCTGCATAGAGCGCGACCTCGTCGGTACACGGCTTGCCGATGAGGAACTCGTACACCTCGCCGAATCCGGACGGGTCGGCATTCACCGCGGTGAGACCGATCCTCGCCTCTACGACGACCGGGCCGTCCAGCCACACCGCGGCGCCCGCCGCCGCGATCGCCCAATCCCCTACGCGTCTTTCCACTTTCGCGTAGGCATTCGACCCGCGATCACGGAAGGGGATCCGGATCTCGGTGAGGATCTCGTTGTCCGCCGCGGCGGTCTCGTACGGCCCGACGTGGAACTCGGACATGGCGATCGAGCGCTCACCGCGCGGCCCCTGCAGTACGCAGGTCGCGTCGAGCACCTCGCACACCGTGCTGAGGTCCTCGGCCGGGTCCGCCTGACAGAGCGATCCGCCGATGGTGCCGCGGTTGCGCACCACCGGGTCGGCGATCACCCGCTCGGCGTCCCGGAAGATCGGCCACAGCGCGGCCAGCTCCGCGGACTCGAGCAGTTCCCGGTGTCGCACCATCGCACCGATCCGCACGCCCGACGGCTCCACCGTGATGTGACCCAGCTCGTCGTGCAGCGGGTTGATGTCGATGAGGTACTCGGGGTTCGCCAGCCGCAGCTTCATCATCGGGAGCAGGCTGTGGCCGCCGGCCACCAGTCGGGCCTCGCTCCCCAGCCGTTCGAGCAGTCCGATCGCGTCGACCACGCTCGTCGCTCGCTCGTATTCAAAGGGTCCAGGGACCTGCATCTGATCCACCTCGCATCGCATGGGGACAAATCCAGACTCGACCGGTCCACCGGGGGTGTCAAGCGCCCCGAGCGATCAGCGCAAACGATCCGCACACGACTCGTGCAGGCACCGGTCAGGAGGTCTCGTCGTGGTGGATCCGGCCCTCGATCGCGGTCAGCCGTTCGCCGCCCCCACCCCAGCGCAGCTCGATGATCTCGGCGGCGATGGACACCGCGGTCTCCTCAGGCGTGCGGGCCCCGATGTCGAGTCCGATCGGGCTCGACAGCCGCGCCAGCTCCGCCTCGCCGAGCCCGGCCTCGCGCAGGCGGTGGAGCCGATCGCGGTGGGTACGCCGCGACCCCATCGCCCCGACATAGGCGACCTCGGGCAGCCGGAGCGCGAGCGCCAGCAGCGGGACGTCGAACTTGGGGTCGTGGGTGAGCACGCAGATCACGGTGCGCCCGTCGATCGCCTCGGCGTCGATCTGCGACTGCAGGTAGCGGTGCGGCCAGTCCACGACCACCTCGTCCGCGGTCGGGAAGCGGGCGTGGGTGGCGAACACCGCCCTGGCGTCGCACACCGTGACGCGATAGCCGAGGAAGGCTCCCTGATGCGCCACCGCCGCGGCGAAGTCGATGGCGCCGAAGACGAGCATGCGTGGACTCGGGGCATGACTCGCGACGAACACGCGCATTCCCTCGCCCCGCCGCTGGCCGTCGGGGCCGTAGGTGAGCACCCCGGTCCGTCCCGCCGCGAGCAGACCTCGGGCGTCATCGCCGATTGCGGCGTCGGCGCGCGCCGAACCGACCGTTCCACCGATCCCGTCCGGCCGCACGATCATCCGGCGACCGACCCACGCGGTCTGTGGGTGGTCGATCACGGTCGCCACGGCCACCGGGCGTTCGTGCTCGATGTCCTCGGCGACCTCGGCGAGCTCGGGGAAGGTGCGGCGGGAGACCGGTTCGACGTAGACGTCGAGAATGCCGCCGCAGGTCAGCCCCACCGCGAAGGCATCATCATCGGTGACGCCATATCGCTCGAGCTCCGGCCTGCCGGACTCGACCACGTCCCGGGCGAGCTCGTAGACGGCGCCCTCCACACAGCCACCCGAGACCGAGCCGGCCACGGTGCCGTCGGGGGCGACCACCATCGCCGCGCCCGGGGGCCTCGGTGCCGACCTGAAGGTCTGCACCACCGTGCCGACACCCGCGGTCCCACCCGCACGCCAGATCGCCATCAGTTCGGTGAGGACATCGCGCATCAGACGTCACCCCCCGCGTGGCACAGCTGGTTGCGGGCGCCCTGGGTGGTTCCCATGGCTGGACGCTACGCCGAATGCGCTCGATAGAGTGTGGCTTCCTGGACGGTGGACGAGGCGGGGGCATTGAGCACACTGGATCCGGCTCGGCGGCGGCACGACGAACTCGAGTCCAGGCGCGGCAGCCCCACCTTCTTACTGTGGCTCTGCTTCCGGTTCGCGGTGTTCGTGGCCTGCGCGGCGCTGCTGGGGTACGGCCTGGCCTGTGTCGCCGACATCTTCCGGCACGCCGTCATCGACACCGCGTTCGCCGACGAGGCCCGGTTCGACGAGGCTCCGACGTGGCTCTGGTGGCCGTTCGGGGCGGCCTTCGGCTACGTCCTGTTCGGAGTCGGGATGTCCGACGACCTCGCGACCTTCCTGGGGCGCCACCGCTGCCCCGGCCTCATGGCCGCGGCCGGCTGGGCGGGAATCACCCTCGGCTTCTCGGTGTCCACCCTGAACTGGTGGCCACCGGCGCAGGTCGGCGCGGCCATCGACCCGGTCACCATGACCGAGACGCCGTGGAGCCCGCTCGCCTGGGTGGGCTACTACACGGAGATCTGGATTCCCCTGCTCCTGCTGGTGACGACCGGAGCGGCGGTGTCGCGGACCATGTCCGGGTTCCGCAGGCAGAACGTCCAACTCAGGGAGCGTGACCGGCTGTTGGCACGCGGGCTACGGGTACCGGGCATCATCGCCGACGTCAACGTGCTCATCGACAGCCCTCAGGAGGACGGCTCGGTGTCGATCGTGGGCATCGACGCGACGGTGACGTTCACCGACGCCGAGGGCGTCGCACGGTGGGTCACGCGGAGGGTTCCGAGCCTGCACCGGGTACCGGACCAGGGCACGACACAGGTCCTGTTCGACCCGGAACGCCCTGGCGACGAGGGCTCGATATTCGTCGCTTTCCACCGGGACCCGGCGACCAGCGACTGGATTCCGTTCGACGGGCCCTAGGTGGCGTCGGCGTCGTACGGGGGACGCTCGCCGGAGGCGAGGGGTGTCGATTCGCGTTGCACCGTAGGGGGCAGGCCGGTGCTGGCGGGCCCGCCGCTGCTCTGCGGCTTCGCGTCGAAGTTCCCGGTCAGGATCGAGTCGTCGCCGTCGAGGAGATGCTTGGTGATCATCGAGCGCGGCGTCATCCCCCGCAGTTGCTGCAGATCGGAGAGCGGCTTGCGCAGGTCCTCGAACTCGGGGCCGAGCTCGTCCTTGAGCTGCTGCGTCGCGCCGCCCGCGTAGTCACGGACCTGGCGCAGCGACTTCGTCACCCACGAGACGGCACCGGGCAACCGCTCGGGTCCGAGGATCACGAGCGCCGCGACGAGTAGGACCATGAACTCGCCCCAGCCAATGTTGCCAAACACCGGGTCAGCCTACGTGCCCGCGGCGATCCGCGCCGCTATCGGTGCCGAATTCACATCGCATACCGCTGCCCTCCGAGGGAACCACTCAGTCCGAAGCGGGTGTGACCTGGACTTCGACCGTCCGGCCCGCCCGCACCAGTTGCACCGGGACCGGCTGGCCGACGGCCTGCTGGTGCACCGCGACCACCAGCTCGTCCGCGCTGGTCACGTCGCGGTCACCGACCTTGACGATGACGTCGCCCTCGATGATCCCGGCCTGCTGCGCGGGCCCGCCGTCCTTGACGTTGGCCACCTCGGCGCCACTGGTCTGCTCGTTGGTCACCGACCGCGCGTTCACGCCGATCTCGGGGTGATGCATGGCTCCGGTCCGGATCAGTTCCTGCGCGACCGCGGTGACGTCGTCGACGGGGATGGCGAACCCCAGGCCAACCGATCCCCCGCTCTCGCTTCGGATGGCGGAGTTGATCCCGATCACCCGGCCCTCGCGGTCCACCAACGGTCCACCGGAGTTGCCGGGGTTGATCGCGGCATCGGTCTGGACCGCATCGATGACCGCATCGGTGTCGGTGCCCTCGCCGGACAGCCGGACCGGGCGGTGCAGCGCGCTGACGATCCCGCTGGTGACCGTCTTGCTCAGCCCCAGCGGCGATCCGACCGCCACCACGTCGTCGCCGACCTTCAGGTCCGCGGACCGGCCGAGCTCGGCGACGGTCAGGTTTCCGACATCCACCTTGAGCACCGCGAGGTCGGTCTTCGTGTCGCGACCCACGACGCGCGCTGGCGCCTTGGTGCCGTCCGCGAAGACGACGCGGAGCGTCGCCGCGTCGGGGTTCGTCGCGGCCATCGAGATCACGTGGTTGTTGGTGACGATGTAGCCCTCGCCGTTGATCACGACACCCGAGCCGGTGCCGGACTGCTCACCGAGCGCGACCTGGATGGACACCACCGACGGGAGCACCGCCTCGGCGACCTTCGCGACCTGGCCGAGTTCGGCGTCGTCGCCGCTCGACTGCGTCAGCTCGACCCGCTGGCTGGTCAGTGCGCCGACGTTCTCGGCCGTGACCCGGCCGATGATGCCGCCGACCAGGCCGATCGCCAACGCGACGCCTGCCAGCGCGGCCAGTGCCCGCGGCGCGATGCGCTCGCCGAGCAGGACGTCGCGGATGCCGAGTGCGGGCGCGGGCGGCAGGTCCCCGGCCGCGGGGGCATCGAGGGCGGGCGAACCGAGCCGTGCCGGTGCGTCCGGGTCCCGCCACGGATCGGCAGGCGCCTCGTCCGCCGCCTCCTCGGAGTCGCTCGCGGACGGATCGCGCTGGATCGAATCGGTTTCGCCTGCCGGACGGCCGAAGGCCTCGGCGAGCACCGGGTCGGGACGCCGAACGGCGACCTTCGGATCCGCGGTGCGGTCCGTGCCGGGCGCGAAGGAGGAGTCGACGCCGTCGGGCCGTCCGAAGGCGTCGGCGGCCGCGGGGTCGACGGTGGGACGGTAGAGCGGTCGCGGTGCCAGCCGGGGCGGTGCCGAATCCTGTTCGGCTGCTGCATCCAGCGCGCCTGCGGCCGGGGATGTGGGATCCGAGTTCACGCGGCTGTGTACCCCTCGTTGGCGTCAGTCACGGATCCCAGTATCACCGACGCGGTGCGTGGCATCATCACCGACGCGGTGGCGACTAGCGGCGCCTGCGCCACGACGACGCGAACGAGTACGACGTGACCATCGCCGCGAGCACGGCGCCTGCCTTGCCGTCGGCACGCCGGAAGCCGGATCGCTCGGCGAAGCGACGACCGCGGCCCTGTGCTGTTGCGTCGGCGTCCGGGAGCGGGTTGCACATCGGGATCTGGCTCAGAATGCCGAGAAGCGAACTGGGCATGCTGATCTCCGAGGCCTCACGGAGCGCGCCGCGCGCGTGGTGCTGGGCGTCGACCTCGGCAGCGCACTCCGGACACATCGACAGGTGCTGCGCGGCCCGCAGGTAGGCGTTCATCTGCAGCTCGCCGTCGACGTACGCCGCGATCGCCTCACTGGCCAGATGCTCGGTAGAGCTGAAGCGGCGCGGTTTCCGGGCCTGCGTCATCCAACCCTCCTGCACGGTCATGCGAATGTCATCTTCCCTGTCCCCGACACCGCGGTCAGATATTCCTTCAGCGCCTGCCGTCCACGGTGGATTCGGCTGCGTACGGTACCGAGCTTGACTCCCAGTGTGGCACCGATCTCCTCGTATGACAGGCCTTCGACGTCACAGAGCACCACAGCGGCACGGAACTCGGGCGCGAGCGAGTCCAGCGCGGACTGCAACTCCGGATCGAGCCGGGCGTCGTGATAGATCTGCTCGGGGTTCGGACGGTCGGACGGGACCCGCTCGTAGTCCTCGGGCAGCGCCTCCATCTTGATCCGGTTGCGGCGCCGCACCATGTCGAGGAACAGATTCGTGGTGATCCGGTGCAACCACCCCTCGAAGGTGCCCGCCTGGTAGTTCGAGAGCGACCGGAACACCCGGATGAAGGTCTCCTGGGTGAGGTCCTCGGCGTCCTGGGCGTTGCCCGAGAGCCGGTAGGCCAGCCTGTACACCCGGTCGCCGTGCTCACGGACGAGCTCGTCCCATGACGGCATGCTGGTCTGATCGCCGGTGGCGTCAAAGGCGGCGGTGCCGCTCAGATCGGCGGCGTCGGGGCCGCCCGTCGGCACCGACTCGGTGAATTCCGCATCGAAGGCGGGTACGGCGTTGACCATCGAGATTGTGGAAACCTCCTGCTAAGGACAGCTGGTGAGCGAGCACAGGACGATACGAATAAAAGGCACAACCCCCACAATGTCGGGTTTGTTCCCTTCTCGCCGGGTTCGTCCGGTACCCCCTTCCTGGGCGGTCAGCGATCTCGTGTGCCCCTACCTTTTCCGATCCAAATGTGTGAGATGTGTGAGCAACCTGAGGTTCAGCTGAGAATCTGCGGGTCAGCGGCCAAAATCACGTGCGCGCCTCGACTCCACCGCAGCGTGTCGGCTATAACCTCGGATTCGTGCACAACAACGCCGAGCAGCTGCTGGCTCACACCGAGGAATCGGTCCTGGAGGACGCGGTCCTCACGCTCGCACGCGAACGGGCGGAGGATCTCGGCGCGACCCCGGTTCCTCCGTCCGTCGGCGCGCTGTTGAGCCTGTTCACCCAGATGCTCGACGCCAAGACCGTGGTCGAGATCGGGACCGGCGCGGGGGTGAGCGGGTTGTGGTTGCTCGACGGCATGCGTGCCGACGGGGTGCTCACCACCATCGACACCGAACCCGAGCACCAGCGGGCCGCCAAGGACGCGTTCCGGTCCGGCGAGATCGCGCCCGGCCGAACCCGGCTCATCAACGGCTGGGGCCTGGACGTGCTGCCCCGCCTCGCCGACGCCGCCTACGACCTGGTGTTCGTGGACACCTCGCCCGCCGACCACCCGCAGTTCGTCGCCGAGGGGGTTCGACTGCTCCGACCCGGAGGGGTGATCGTGCTGCACAACGCGCTGCTCGGTGGGCGCGTGGCCGACCCGAACCAGCGCGACGCGACCACCCTGGCCGTGCGCGCGGCCGCCAGGGCGATCGCGGAGGACGACCGCCTGACGAAGGTGCTCCTGCCGGTCGGCGACGGGCTGCTCTGCGCGTCGCGTTCGGAGTAGCGCCACCCGCTCGCGCCTGCGTCGGCGAATTTTTACGGCCTCTTGACGGGAGACCACTTGCCGCACGACTGAACGAGTGTTTAATCTACTAAACATGCGTTCAGCAATGGCCGACTCTTCCACCCCCGACCGGGACATGACCGCCCGTGCACGGATCCGCGACACGGCGATCCGGGTCTTCGGCGAGCAGGGTTTCGTCACCGGGGTCCGCGCCATCGCGACCGCAGCCGGGGTCTCCCCCGGACTGGTGAACCACCATTTCGGCTCCAAGGACGGACTGCGCGCCGAGTGCGACGCGCACGTTCTCGAGATCATCCGGGAGCAGAAGGCTCAGGCCATGTCGACGCCCGGTCCTGCGGGCGCGATCGCGGCGCTGAGCGAACTCGAGCAGTACGCGCCCGTCGTCGCGTACATGGTGCGCAGCTTCCAGGCAGGCGGCCGGCTCGCGGAGTCCCTCTTCGAACACATGGTGGCCGACACCGAGGAGTACCTCGCGATCGGCGTGCGCTCCGGCAAGCTGCGGGCCAGCCGCGACCCGAAGGCGCGGGCGCGGTACCTCACCCTCAACAACGTCGGCGCGCTGCTGCTCTACCTGCAGATACGGGCGGACCGGGAGGGGACGCTCGACTACGCCACGGCCATCCGCGACCTGTCGGACGAGATCACCCTGCCCGCCCTCGAGATGTATGCCGAGGGGATCTTCACCGACTCCTCGCTGCTCGACGCGTTCCTGGCCACCGAGGCCGACGACCCCACCACCCATCCCGACACGGAATCCCCGACCGAGGAGACGCCATGACGACCCCACTGATCGACGTTCGCGACCTGGTCAAGACCTTCGGCCAGATCCGTGCCCTCGATGGCCTCGACCTGCAGGTCGCGCCCGGCGAGGTGCACGGCTTCCTCGGCCCCAACGGCGCGGGCAAATCGACCACCATCCGGGTGCTGCTCGGCAGCCTGCGGGCCACCGCGGGCAGCGCAACGGTTCTTGGCCGCGACCCGTGGCGCGACGCCGTCACCCTGCACCGCGACCTGGCCTACGTACCGGGCGATGTCACCCTGTGGCCGTCGCTGACCGGCGGCGAGACCATCGACATGCTGGCCCGGATGCGCGGCGGCATCGACGAAGCCAGGCGCTCCGAGCTCATCGAGCGCTTCGACCTCGATCCACGCAAGAAGTCGCGCACCTACTCGAAGGGCAACCGGCAGAAGGTGTCCCTGATCTCGGCGTTGTCGTCCAACGCCCGGCTGCTCCTGCTCGACGAGCCGACCTCCGGCCTGGACCCGCTGATGGAACAGGTATTCCGCGAGAGTGTCGCCGAGGCGGCCCGTCGCGGCGTCACCGTGCTGCTGTCCAGCCACATCCTGTCCGAGGTGGAGGCACTGTGCGATCGGGTGACCATCATCCGCGCGGGCAAGACGGTGGAGAGCGGCTCGCTGTCGTCGATGCGACACCTGAGCCGCACCTCGATCAGCGCCGAGCTGACGGGCGACCCGGGCGACCTCAGCCGGCTCGCGGGTGTCGAGGACGTCTCGATCGACGATCACACCCTCCATTGCCAGGTCGACAGCGAGCACCTGGGTGAGCTGATCCGCGTGCTCGGCGATGCCGGGGTGCGCAGCCTGGTCAGCAAGCCACCGACGCTCGAGGAACTGTTCCTGCGCCACTATCAGGTCGAGGGACCCGAGCACACCGGGGAGAAGGTGTCGGCATGAGCACCGCGACGGTCGCGGGCCCCCGGCATCCGGCCGCGGCGGTCCCGCGCGGGACATCGAATTTCACCGGAACCCTCGGCTTCGTCCGGCTCTTCCTGCGGCGGGACCGGATCGTGCTGCCGCTGTGGGTACTGCTCCTCTCGTTGCCGTTGGCGCCCGTCTACATGGGCAGCATCGAGAGCATCTACCCCACCGAGGCGGACCGTGCGGCCTTCGCGGCCACCATCATGGGAAGCCCGGCGCAACGCGCCATGTACGGCGAGATCTACAACGACAGCCTGGGCGCCGTCGGCATCTGGAAAGCCGGGATGTTCTACACGCTGATCGCGATCGCGGTGATCCTCACCGTCATCCGGCACACCAGGGCGGAGGAGGAGAGCGGTCGGACGGAACTGCTCGATTCGACCGTCGTCGGCCGGTACGCCGGCCTGACCGCCGCGTTGCTGGTGGCCTTCGGCGCGTCGATCGCGACCGGGCTGATCGGCTCGGTGGGACTGCTCACCACCGACGTGCCACACGCGGGCTCGATCGCGTTCGGGCTCGCGCTGGCGGCGTCGGGGATCGTGTTCACCGCCGTTGCCGCCGTGGCGGCCCAGCTGAGCACCAGCGCCCGCACCGCCCGTGGCATCGCCTTTGCCGTGCTGGGCACCGCCTTCGCGCTCCGTGCCGTCGGCGACGCCGGCCCGTCCGCGCTGTCCTGGCTGTCGCCGCTGGGCTGGTCGCTGCAGGTGCGCCCGTACGCGGGCGACCGCTGGTGGGTGCTCCTGCTGCACCTGACCACGGCGATCGCGCTGACCGCGGCGGCCTATGCACTGCTGCGCAGGCGGGACGTCGGCGCCGGGTTGATCGCCGAGCGTCTGGGCTCGCCCACCGCGACGCGGTCGCTGAGCGGCCCGTTCGGCCTGTCCTGGCGGCTGCAGCGCGGCACGCTGATCGCCTGGACCATCGGGATCAGCCTGTACGCCCTGCTGATCGGCAGCGTCGTACACGGGATCGGCGACGAACTCGGTGGCAGCGACGCGGTCCTGGAGATCATCAGCCGGATCGGCGGAACGCAGGCACTCGAGGACGCGTTCATCACGATCTCGTTCACCATGCTCGCCGTCGGCGCCGCGGCGCTCGCGATCTCCTCGGCGCTGCGACTCCACGGCGAGGAGACCGCGCAGCGCGCCGAGTCCGTGACTTGCGGCGCAGTCGGCCGGACCCGATGGGCCGCAAGCCATATCGTCTTCGCAGTCGCGGGCCCGGCCGTCGCCCTGCTCGCCGCCGGGCTGGTGGCCGGGCTGACCTACGGAATCGCGGCGGGTGATATCGGAGGGAAGCTACCCCGGGTGCTTGCCACCGGGCTCGTGCAGTTGCCCGCGGTCTGGATGCTGGCGGCGATCACGGTGCTGCTCTTCGGACTGGTTCCGCGTTTCACCCCGGTGGCGTGGGGAGTGCTGGTGACCTTCGTCGCCCTCTTCCTGCTCGGCTCCATCTCCGGCGTCCCGCAGTGGGTGCAGGGCCTCCAACCCTTCAGCCACACACCCAAGTTGCCCGGCGCGGAATTCGAGGCCACCCCGCTGGTGTGGCTCCTGGTGATCGATGCGGCGCTGCTCGTCGCCGGCCTGATCGCGTTCCGACGGCGCGACCTCCGGCAGTAGGTTCGCCCGGCTCCCGGCTCCCGGCTCCCGGCTCCCGGCTCCCGGGGCCCGCCGGAGCCGCACCGTTACCCCGAGATGGACAGTTGACCAACTTCCGGTCAACTGTCCATCGCGCGGGCCGGATCCGGGGCAGCATGAGACCTCGTGATCTGCTCAGACCGCCCCCGACCGGAGTCGGGGGGCTTCGCCCCCGCCGACTGCGACTACCCACGCCTCGCCCTGCCGCACGCCTGGGTGGAGCGTGCGCTGTGCCGCGCCGAGCACCCCGATCAGATGTTCGTTCGCGGCGCCGCCCAACGCGAGGCGGCCGCCGCGTGCCGCCGGTGCCCCGTCATCGTCCAGTGCGGCGCCGAGGCCCTCGACAACCGCGTGGAGTTCGGTGTCTGGGGCGGGATGACCGAGCGTCAGCGCCGGGCACTGCTCAAGCGCCACCCGAACGTCGAGTCCTGGGCCGAGTTGATGAGGTCCACCGAGCCGGTGCGCGCGACCGCCGGCTAGATCCGGGTGGCCCTCGCCGACGGCGACGACGCCACCGGGATGGACCAGTTTCGCGAGATCTTCGACGAGTCAGCGCGATATCGACCGAACGTCGGGGCCGCTGCGTACGATCAAATCATCTCGCTGGAACACCTCTCGGAGGCCGACGTGAGCGGACTTGGTATCGATCTCGGAACCACCAACACTGTCGTCGGCACCCCCGAAGACGGCATCGTCCTGAACGAGCCATCGTTCATGCTGGTTCGAGAAAAGGAACCGCACCACGCTCTCTCGATCGGCATCGACGCGCGGGACCTGGTCGGCCGCAATCCCGTGGGGGTCACGCCCGTTCGTCCGATGCGCGATGGGGTGATCGTCGACCTCGAGTCGGCCAGGGCATTCGTCACGGCCGTCATCAAGCGCGCGGCCCCGAGCAGGCACTACGGTCTGCGGCCGAAGGGCGTCTTCGCTGTTCCTGCGGGCGCCACCTCGCTCGAGCGTCGGGCACTGCTCGAGGTCGGGCACGAGGCCGGTCTGCGCAAGGTCGGGCTTATCCCGGAGCCGGTCGCGGGGGCACTCGGCTGCGGGATCAACCCGCTCGAACCCCGCGCCCACCTCGTCGTCGACATCGGCGGCGGCACTTCGGAAGTCACCGCATTCTGTTTCGGTGGCATGCTCTCGCATCGCAGTTGCCGACTCGCGGGGGATGAACTGACCAACGCGCTGTCTCACTACCTGCGGACCGAGCACAACATCATCGTCGGCGAGCTCACCGCCGAGCGGGTGAAGGTCGGTGCGCCCGAGACTGCCGAGGGGCAGTCGCTCGTCGTCGAGGGCCGCGACGCCGTGACCGGCCGGGCACGTCTGGTCACACTCGAGACCGAGGAGATCGTGGATGCGCTGCGGCCGACCGCAATTGGGATCGTGCAGACACTGGCCGAGTGCCTGGAGGACATTCCCGCGCAGGCGATCGGTGACGTGATGTCGGAGGGACTCCTGGTGCTCGGCGGTGGGTCGCTTCTGCGCGGCCTGTCGCAGCTGCTCGAAGAGTCCTTCGGGCTCCCGGTGAAGACGGCCGAGCGCCCGCTGACCTGTGTCGCCGAAGGTGCGACTGCTTGTCTCGACCACCCCGAAGTCGTTGCCGCCTACAGCGACTGATCAGCGCACATCAGGAGCATCCCCGCGGTGGATCGGGGATCAGCGGTTCGGCACCGCCCGGGGTTGCGCGAGGTAACGCTCGAGGAGTTTCTTGGCGACGGGCCCGGATGTCGCCGATCCGAAACCACCGCCACGGACCAGCACCGAGACCACGATCTCGGGAGCGTCGAAGGGCACCACCGCGGAGAACCAGGCATTGAGGCCCTTTCCTGGCGCCGACGGATCCTCCGCCGTTCCGGTCTTGGCGCCCGCCGCGACCGGCAAGGTGGCCAGCTGCCCGGCGGTACCGGCTGCGGCGGATGCCCGCATCCCCGCTCGCACGGGGCCGAGTTGGTCCGCGAAGGACAGTCGACGAGGCTCCGCGGTGGGAATGGGCAAGGCGTCCGGCCCGTACGCCGCGGCGAGCTGCGGTGTCACCGTCGAGCCCGTGGCGATGCCCGACGTCCAGCGCGCCAACTGCACCGGAGTCGCGCTGACGGTGCCCTGACCGATACCCATCAGCAGGGTCGACCCCGGATACCAGGTTCCCCCGATGCTGGCGACGTTCTCCGGTGTGCCAAGGAAACCCGCGGACTCGCCCGGCAGGTCGATCCCCGATTCCTCACCCACCCCGAGCTCCGTAGCGGTCGCCGCGATTCGCTCGGGGCCGAGGAGCTCGGCGAGCTGGTAGAAGTAGACGTTATCCGACCACTGGATCGCCCCGATCAAACTGTTCGGTCCCATCGGCTGCCAGTTCGCGAATGTGTGCCCTCCATAGGTGTATGACGCACCGCCTGCGAGTACGGCGTCCGGCGACAGCACGTTGTACTTCGCATTCGCCGCCGCGACGACGATCTTGAAGGTCGAGCCCGGCGGGGCCGCGGACTGGGCGGCGTGGTTGAGCATCCGTCCCGGCCCGGGCCCCTCGGTTTGTGCCGCCAGCGCGACCGTGTCGACCGGAGGGCCGTAGAGGTTGTTGTCGAATCCGGGCACGCTGGCCAGCGTCAACACCGCCCCGGTGCGGGCGTCCATCACGATCGCCGCGCCCATGTCGCCCCCGCTGGTGCGCACCGCGTCGGTCAGCGCGTCGGTCGCGAGCCGCTGCAGCCCCATGTCGAGGTGCAACCGCAGGTCGTGTCCTCGCACCGGGTCCACCCGCTCGCCGGTGGCCACCAGACGCCCAGAGGGAGCGACGTACATGCACTGCCTGCCGTCGGTGCCGCGGAGCAGCGCGTCGTACCGCTTTTCGAGTCCCGCTTTGCCGACCCGTGATCCGAGGGCAAGTTGTGGCCAGCGTTCCATGTCCTGCGGGTCCGCGAGCCCGACGTGCCCGAGGATGGATGCCAGCGATGCTCCGTCCGTGTAGTGCCTGCGCCCGGTCGGGTACACGAGCACCCACGGGATCTGGGCGTCCACGATTCGCCGAGCCTGCTCGGGCGTCACCCGTCCAAGAACGACCTCCAACTCGTCGCCGCCGCTCTCCAGGGTCGCCGCCAGCTGTTCCGGCGCGACGCCGAGCAGCGCGGCCAGTTCGGCGCGCACGGGCCCGTCGTCGCGATCGAACATTCGGGCAACCACCGCAACGGCGTATTCGGGGACGTTGTACGCGAGCGGCTCGCCGTTGCGGTCGAGGATGTGACCCCGCTCGGCGGGTAGGCGGATGCAACGCTCCATCTGCCGGTCGCTCATCGCGCGAAACTCCACACCCCGGCCGCTCTGCAGCTGCCACGCGAACACCGACAGCACGAGGAGCATCGCCGTGACCGTGACGGCGCCTGCCGACACTCCTCGGGGTAGGCGGCGCCGTCTGGACTCGGTGGCCCACAGGGGACGCGTGACGCCGTCGCGGCGGATCGCGAGCACCAGCCCGATCGCAACGAATCCGAGGATTGCGGCCGTGCCCCCGTAGCTGAACAGCGGGATCGGCATGCCGGTGTGTGGCAGAAGCGACAGGCTCTGAGCGATCGAGACCACGGCCTGCACTCCGAACAGCCCACCGATCCCGGCTGCGACGAGGGCAGCTTCCCGGGTCCGCGCCGTTCGGGCGGCCAGCGCGGCTCGCCACACGATGACCATCGTGGCGATCACGACTGCCAGACCGGCGAACAGACCCCATCCGTACACGAGGCTCGCGAAGGCGAGGTCGTGCTCCGATTCGGGAAGGTACTCGGCCCTCAGGTCGTAGAACGGTTCACGCCCCAGACCGAACCAGCCGCCGCTGCCGATCGCGATGTCCGCCTGCAACGCAGCCCAACCCGACCCCTGCGGGTCGGCGTTGCTCGAGAGGAACACGTGAATGCGCTCGAGCTGGTAGGGCCGGAGAAACAGCACGGCAAGGGGCAACGAAGCGATCCCGAGCGCGAACAGCGGGAGCAGTGGCAGCAGCGGCACCCTGGCCAGGATCAGCATGAGTATCACGGTCGAGGCGAGCACCACGGCGGTCGACAGGTCGGGCTGCAGCGCGACCAGGCCGATCGGCACACTCGAGATCAACAGGGTCGCTGCGAACCGGCCGAGGGTGTACCCACCCGCCAAGATCGCCGCGGGGACAAGTACCAGTGCCAACTTGGCGAGCTCGGAGGGTTGAACGGTGAACAGGCCGAAGTTCAGCCAGCGCTGGGCACCCTTGGTCGCGACCCCGATGAGTGGCACCGCCGCGAGCAGGACAACCGAGGCGGCGAACAACGTCCAGCCGAATCGTCGGAGGTTGCTGGGCCGCAGGCGCGAGATCGCGTACATCGCACCGAGGCCGACGGCGGCGAAGAGTGCGTGGCGCACCGCGTCCGTCGACTTCCCTGTCGAGATCAGGTTGAGCAGGCCGAGAACGACGAGGGTGATCGCCGCCCCGACGAGCCAGGGATCGGATTCTCGTTGGTGCGCCTGCATGCGACCACGCCTCAGCAGGTTGCGTTCTCGGCGGGCACGAATGCCGGCTCCGACGCGGCTGCCGCCGGGGCGCTGGTCAGCCCGGCGACGGCGAGCGCGGGGGCGTGCGGCAGGACGACGCTTGCGATGCCGTACACCTGCTGCCCACCCGGCGGCACGGGCATCGTGACGTCATTGCCCGGATGGACGGCTCCGGAGCATCGGTCGTACACGCTCACGTGCCAGGTCACCGCTTCGACGTTCGCCGCGGGATCGACGTGGACGTCGACCCGCATGGTGCACGGTTGTCCCGTCGAGCATTCGCCGTTGGCGAAGGTGGCGGTGACCCGGGTGATCGGCCCCGCGCTGCCAGGAAGACCGGTACGAACCGGACCCGCCTCGGCGGTTCCTTGCGCGGTCGGCGAGGTCTCCTGGTCGGCTTCGGGCGCGGGTGGCGGCGGCGAGACCGGACTGATGTGATTCTGCTCCGACGGATTCACCGGATGGAGAACGGTATCCCAGCCCCGGCGCAGCTCCGACCACGCACCGGGCGCCGCCCACACTGCCCCGACGAGCAACAGGATCGTTATCAGGCCGAGCACACCCCGGCGACGCGACAGCCGTCTCCGTCGCCGATGCCACGGATTCCCGATGGGTGGATACCAGCCCTTCGGGGCGAGCGACGATCCGACCGCCGGGGCCGGCAGGCTCTGCGAGTTCGCGCGGTCCGTGACCACCCGATCGTCCGAGAGCGTCCGTCCCCTTGTCGCCGAGACGAGCTCCGCGAGCTGACACCGCGTCCTTCCCACCGTGGAGGGGTCGAGCGACGGTGCGACCGCGCCGCGAACCCCGCGGGCCAGGTCGGCCAGATCTGTTGTTCGGTCGATAGATTCGTCCAGCCGGTCGGCGAGCGCGCGATCACGACAGTTCGTCGCGATGCTTCGAAGCAGACTCGCCACCGCATCCTGCACGTCGTGCCAGGACGCCGCACTCCCGGTGCGATCGATCGCGAGCTGTCCCCGGTCGGATACCGTCACCGCCTGGTCGCGGAGGATCGGGTAGCCGTCCCGGCTCCGCACCAGCTCGAGCTGATCGATCACATCGGTGACGAGAAGCGCGGCCTGCGCAGGTTTCAACGTCGCAATCGCGAGCAGCCCGCGGAGAACGATGCGACCGCCGCCTGCCTCGATGTCGATTCGCTGCACCGGCTCGAGGCGGGGTTGCGCCGGCTCGCTTCTGCTCACGGAGAGCCCCAGCACTGCTTCGCTCATCGCGCGTCCCGAAACTCTGGGCCCCCGCGCGCGTGTACGACTGACCGGTACGGGTGGCCGGCGGATCTTGGGTTAGGGCGTACTCGCTGTCGAAATCTATTCTGTCTCTGAGCATTCCATTAGACCAGGCAGACGGGGTTCATGGATTGCGGACGAAGATCTCGTTACTCACCCGAGACGCCGCGGCGAACCGGCGCATCGAACCGTTACCCGACCAGGACGACGCGATTGGGAGAGATGCCCTAGATCCAGACGCCCTTGCCGATCGCGACGACACCACCGGGGCTGATCGCGAACCGCTGCCGGTCGCGCTCGAGGTCGACGCCGATGATCTCGCCCTCGCCGACCACCACGTTCTTGTCCAGGATCGCGTGCCGCACCACCGCGCCCTTGCCGACGCGCACGCCCGGCATCAACACGCTGCCCTCGACGGTGGCGCCGTCGTCGACCATCACGTTGGAGCTGAGCACGGAGTTGCGCACGGTCGCGGCGGACAGGATGCAGCCGGCGCCCACCACCGATTCCTGGGCGAGCCCACCCTGCACGAACTTGGCGGGCGCCAGGTTCTCCGCCGCGCCGCGGATCGGCCAGCGCCGGTTGTAGAGGTTGAACACCGGGTGCACGGACACCAGGTCCATGTGTGCCTCGTAGAACGCGTCGAGGGTGCCGACGTCCCGCCAGTACCCCCGGTCCCGGTCGGTGGCGCCGGGCACCACGTTGTCCTTGAAGTCGTAGACATTGGCCATCCCCGCGGCGACCAGCGCCGGGATGATGTCGCCGCCCATGTCGTGGTCGGAGTCCGAGTTCTCCGAGTCGGCGCGGATGGCGTCCACCAGCACCTTCGTGGTGAACACGTAGTTGCCCATCGACGCGAACGTCGCGTTCGGGTCGTCCGGGGTGCCGGGCGGATGCGCCGGCTTCTCCAGGAACTGGGTGATCCGGCCCGACTCGTCGCTGTCGATGCAGCCGAACGCGAACGCCTCGCTGCGCGGCACCCGGATCCCGGCCACGGTGACCCCCGCGCCCGAGTCGATGTGGTGCTGGACCATCTGCTCGGGATCCATCCGGTACACATGGTCGGCGCCGAACACCACGATGTACTCGGGGTCCTCGTCGTAGACCAGGTTGAGCGACTGGAAGATCGCGTCCGCGCTGCCGGTGTACCAGCGCGGGCCGAGCCGCTGCTGTGCCGGGACAGGGGTGATGTACTCCCCCGCAAAACCCGACAGCCGCCACGTCTGCGAGATGTGGCGGTCGAGGGAATGCGACTTGTACTGGGTCAGCACACAGATCCGGAGATAGCCGGCGTTGACCAGGTTGCTGAGTACGAAGTCGATCAGGCGGTAGGCCCCGCCGAACGGCACCGCCGGCTTGGCCCGGTCAGCGGTCAAGGGGTACAGACGTTTCCCTTCGCCTCCGGCGAGCACGATTCCGAGCACATGCGGCTGGCTCCTCACCCTGTCAACCTATCGGCCGCGCCTGACCCCCGCCAGCGGTAGCCCCAAGTCGGCTCGGCGGCTACGTTTATCGCGTGCGGGTTGCGATGATGACCAGGGAGTACCCCCCGGAGATCTACGGTGGCGCGGGGGTCCACGTCACCGAGCTCGTGGCCCAGCTCACGCGGCTCTGCGATGTCGAGGTGCACTGCATGGGCGAGCCCCGCGAGGGCGCCATCGTGCACCGGCCCGATCCCGCTCTGGCCGGCTCCAATCCCGCGCTGACCATGCTGTCGGCGCAGCTGCGGATGGCGCAGGCGGCGGGCGCGGCCGACGTGGTGCACTCACACACCTGGTACACCGGCCTGGCGGGTCACCTCGCAGGCGAGCTCTACGGGGTGCCGCACATCATGACCGCGCACTCGCTCGAGCCCCGGCGCCCGTGGAAGGCCGAGCAGCTCGGCGGCGGCTACCGCATCTCCTCCTGGTCCGAACGCAACGCGGTCGAGTACGCCGACGCCATCATCGCTGTCAGCGCCGGCATGCGCCTCGACCTGCTCGACGCCTATCCCTTCGTCAATCCGGATCGAGTGCACGTGGTGCGCAACGGGATTGACACCGATGTCTGGTACCCGGACTTCGGCGGCGAACGCCCGACCTCGGTCCTGCGTGATCTGGGCGTCGACCCGGACGCTCCCATCGCGGCATTCGTCGGCCGGATCACCCGGCAGAAGGGGGTCGGCCACCTGATCGCGGCGGCCCACGACTTCGACCCGGACGTGCAGCTGGTGCTGTGCGCCGGCGCGCCCGACACCGCGGAGATCGCCGAGGAGACCGAGCGGGCGGTCGCGAAGCTCTCCGAGGCACGGCGCAACGTGTTCTGGGTCAGGGAGATGTTGCCCACCGCGCAGGTCCGGGAGATCCTGTCCGCGGCAACGGTGTTCGTGTGCCCCTCGGTGTACGAGCCGCTCGGCATCGTGAACCTGGAGGCGATGGCCACCGAGACCGCGGTGGTGGCCTCGGACGTCGGCGGCATTCCCGAGGTGGTCGAGGACGGCGTGACCGGGACGCTGGTGCACTACAACTCCTA
Organism: Rhodococcus sp. PvR099; assembly: GCF_017833315.1. Taxonomy (NCBI): domain Bacteria; kingdom Bacillati; phylum Actinomycetota; class Actinomycetes; order Mycobacteriales; family Nocardiaceae; genus Rhodococcus; species Rhodococcus sp. PvR099. The sequence goes on from NZ_JAFIBV010000001.1 coordinate 2,412,033, forward strand.
CGAGCCGGAGGCGTTCGAGCACGCGCTGGCCACGGCGGTCAACATGGTCGCCTCCGACCGCGACCGCGCGGCCGCGATGGGCCGGGCGGGCCGGGCACGGGCGATTGCCGAGTTCTCCTGGGAGGAGATCGCCAAGCAGACCCTCGCGGTCTACCAGGCCGCGAGCGAGGGCTACACCGGGCGTCGGCCCGCCGCAGGGACCGGGCGGTAGCTACTGATCGTGACGGAGGCCGTCACCGTCGAGGTCTCGGGCAGCCCGGCGATACGCTGCGCTCGCGCCTCGTCGCCGAGGTGACGCGCCGACGGGCCCATCGCGATCAGGCTGTCGACATCGGTGCGCGAGAGTGTCATCGGGTACTCGACGGCGACCCGGTCGGCCCGCTCGAAGTACCCGGACATGCTGGCGCCGAGGCGCACCGTCTTGTTCTCGTCCACCCGAACCAGGCCGAGCAGGTCCACGAGTTCACGCAGGTGCCGATCCGTCGGGGTCAGCACGATCAGCGTTCCGTCCGGCCGCAGCACCCGGCGCAATTCCGCGGCGTTGCGCGGGGCGAAGATCGACAGCACATGGCTGAGGGCGTGCGCGCGGACCGGCAGCTGGGTCCAGATGTCGGCGACCACCGAGCCCGCCCGGGGATGGCTGCGGGCGAGCCATCGCGCGGCGGCCTTGGAGACGTCGACACCGATACCCCGCGCGGCGGGCAGCGCGTCGAGGACGGCGGCGAGGTAATGCCCGGTGCCCGCGCCGACCTCGAGCACCGCCGGGTCCACCGGGACATCGGTGGCGCACGCGCGCGCCACCGCGTCCATCAGCGGGTCGAAATGGTGGCTGTCGAGGAATCGAGCACGGGCCGCGATCATCTCGGCGCTGTCGCCGGTGAACTTCGCGGCCCCGGACAGCAGGCTGACGTAGCCCTGCCTGGCGATGTCGAAGCTGTGTCCCTGTTCGCACAGCAGGGTGCGGTCGGCGACGTCCAGTCCGCCGCCGCAGTGTGGGCAGGCGAGCAGCCCGACGACCTCGGCCAGCATCGGTCCGCCTCTCTGTCGATTGCACCGCAAAGACCCCGCGAGCCGAGGTGGCAAGCGGGGCCGTATGCCTGAAGGTTCGCGTCCGGCAACGTGCGCCGCACCGAACCTTGCGAGGAGTTAGCTGGTGACGCCCTTCAGCTCGTCTCCGAGCGCGGCGGCTTCTTCCGGGGTCAGCTCGACGACGAGCCGACCTCCACCCTCGAGCGGAACCCGCATGACGATTCCTCGCCCTTCCTTGGTGGCTTCGAGGGGACCGTCACCGGTCCGGGGCTTCATGGCCGCCATTACCTGCTCCCTCCAGATCTGCGCTGACAAGCTCTGCGCCTAGGCTTACCGTCGGTACCCCGACAGCTGTTGTCGGGGATCACATGTGCCATTCTTCCCTATTGCAAGGAATGCCGGGAACCTGAGTCTCGTTTCCGATCGAATGCGGACCGGAAACCGGGCTCAGCGGCGCACCCCGACCCAGCAATCGAGCAGGTGATCGTCGACCATCCCGGTCGCCTGCATCAGGGCATATGCCGTGGTGGGACCAACAAACTTGAACCCCCGACGCTTGAGTTCCTTGGCCATGGCCGTCGATTCCGCGGTCACCGCGGGCACCTCGTCGACGGTCCGTAACCGGCTCGGGCGTGGCTCGGGTGCGAACGACCAGAGCAACGAGTCGAGATCGGTGTCCGGCATCTCGAGCACGGCCCCCGCGTTCGCGACGCAGGCCTCGATCTTCGCCCGATTGCGGACGATGCCAGGATCGCCGAGCAGCCGCTCGACATCGTCGGCTCCGAACGCGGCCACCGCCTCGACGTCGAACCCCGCGAACGCGGAGCGGAAGGCCTCCCGCTTGCGGAGCACGGTGATCCAGGACAGCCCCGACTGGAAGGCCTCCAGGCACAACCGCTCGAAGAGCTCGTCCCGACCTCTCAGGGGCACGCCCCATTCCTCGTCGTGGTAGTCGCGGTAGATCCGCGATCCCGACCCGTCGACCGCCCACGGGCACCGGGTCCGGCCGTCGTAGGACGCGTCCTCGCTCATGGCTTCTCCGGCCCGGGAACCGGCGCCTCGCGCAGGCTCGCCAATTCGCCCCGCAGCGAATCGATCTCGCGACCCAGCCGATCCAGTGCCCAATCCACCTCGGCGGCCTTGTATCCGCGCACGGTCTGCTGGAACCGCAGCGCGCGGACGTCGGCCCCGGTGACGTCCTCGGCCGGGAGCATGGTGGCGGTGGTCCCCGGCGGCAGCGGGGCCATCTCCTCACCGCGCCCGAACACCGCGGAGGCGGCCAGGAACAACAGCCCACCGACCAGCGCCATGATCAGCAGATAGAGCAGCACCGTGAACATGATCCGATCCTGTCACGGCGGTCCGACATGCGCCGCAACCCGGTGACCCGCCTGCCTTATGGCCTGAGCGTGTTCATCGGCGGCCGGTCCGCCAGCGACACCTCGGTGGTCACCGGCACGAACGAGTCACCCTCGGCCAGGAACTGCGTCAGCCCCGCTCCGGAATCCTCGATGCCGCACCGGCGGAGCATGGTGCCGATGATCTGCCTGCTCATCACGCCGAGCTCGACCAGCGGCCGGTTGCGGTGCTTGCGCACCCCCAGGTTCACCTGGCCGATGGCGCTGAGCCCGAGCCGGTCGTAGGTGTCGAGCAGCAGCCCGATCTCCACCCCGTACCCGGGCGCGAACGGGACCGCGGACAACAGCTCCCTCGTCCCCGCGTACTCACCGCCGAGGGGTTGCAGCACCGAGGTCAGCTCGGGCCGCATCGCCGCCAGCAGCGGTCGCGCGACCAACTCGGTGACCCTGCCGCCGCCGTTCGCATCCTCGGTCCCGCTGACCCGCAGCGGCCGCCGGTAGTACCCCTTCACGAGGTGGATGCCGTCGACCGTCAGCAGCGGGCCGAGCAACTTCGGCACGAACTCCGGGTCGGGGTTGATCAGATCGGAATCGACGAAGGCGATCAGGTCGCCCGTGCTCGCCGCGATCGAGCGCCAGAGCACCTCGCCCTTGCCGGGGACCGGCGCGAGGCCGGGCACCGCCTGCTCGCGACTGACCACGGTGGCCCCCGCCGCGGCGGCCCGTTCCGCGGTCTCGTCGGTCGACCCGGAGTCGAGCACGATCAGCTCGTCCACCAGGCTGCCGAGCAGCGGATGGATGGTGTCCACCACCGCGGAGACCGTCTTCTCCTCGTTCAGTGCGGGCAGCACGACGGACACCGTCCGGCCTGCCTTCGCCGCGATCAGGTCGGCGATGCTCCACGCCGGATGGTCCCAGCTGTTCGCCTCCGACCAGACACGCTCACCGCTCGTGCTCGTCCTCATGCCAGCCCCCTGACCGTGCGGGCCGGCGCCCTGGTGCCGATGATCGCGGCGACCATGTCGACCACTCGTCTGGTGGATGCGACCTCGTGGACCCTGAAGACTCGGGCACCTTCTGCGGCTGCCAATGCTGTCGCTGCCAACGTACCCTCCAACCGCTCGGCGAGTTCTACACCTAGAGTCTCCCCGATAAAATCCTTGTTGCTCAGTGCCATCAGGACAGGCCACCCGGTGTTTACAAGAACGTCCACGCGCCGCAACAACTCGAGCCCGTGGAAGGTGTTTTTGCCGAAATCGTGGGTCGGATCGATGAGGATACCGTCGGCTGGAACGCCGAGATCGCGCGCCCGCTGCGCAGCCGTCACCACCTCGTCGACCACATCCGCGACCACGTCCGTGTAGCGGACCCGGTGCGGCCGGGTCCGGGGCACGGCGCCGCCGGTGTGCGAGCAGACGTATCCGGCGCCCAGTTCGGCCGCGACCTCCACCAGCGTCGGATCGGCACCGGACCAGGTGTCGTTGATCAGGTCGGCGCCCGCACCACAGGCCAGCCGGGCGACGGGGCCGCGCCAGGTGTCCACGGAGATCAGCAGGTCCGGGTACCGGCCGCGGATCGCCTCCACGAACGGCACCACCCGGCGGATCTCCTCGGCGGTGTCCACCTCGTCTCCCGGGCCCGCCTTGACGCCGCCGATGTCGACCAGGTCCGCACCCTCGTCGACCGCCCGGTGGACGGCCGCCATGGCCGCCTCATCGGTGAAGGTGGCGCCCTTGTCGTAGAACGAATCCGGGGTGCGGTTGACGATCGCCATCACCAGGGCCCGATCGGTCGCCACCGGCTTGCCGCACAGGGTCGGCGAGGCCGCGACGTGGGGTTCGGTCATGGGCTTCATAGTGACATGCAGGCACCGACGATCACGGGGTGGTGCAGGCGTCGAGCGCCTCGCCGACCCCGGACGTCACCAGCAGCCCGTCGAGGGCCCGCTGCTGCACGAAGCCGCCGTCACGCAGTCCGTCCAGCCAGCTCAGGAGCCCCGAGTAGTGGCCGACCGGGTCGAGCAGGACCACCGGCTTGGCATGCATGCCCAGGTAGCCCGCAGTCCAGGTCTCGAAGAGCTCCTCGAGCGTGCCGATCCCACCGGGCAGGGTGATGAAGGCGTCGGCCCGGTCCTCCATGATCTGCTTCCGCTGACGCATCGTGTCGGTGACGATCAGTTCGTCGGCATCGGTATCGGCGACCTCCCTGTGCACCAACGCCTTCGGGATGACGCCGATGGTCCAGCCGCCGGCCTCGCGGGTGGCCCTTGCCACCGCGCCCATCATCGAGACGTTGCCGCCGCCCGAGACCAACCGCAGCCCCCGCCGGCCGATCTCGGTGCCCAGTTCCGCCGCGAGCGCCAGGTACGAATCGTCGACCGGCCCGGAGGCGCAGTACACACAGATGGTGCGGATCGGGAAGATCACCACTCCTCCTCGGTTCCCATCAGCTCGGCGGCGTCGACGCCGTGCTGCGACTCGACGACGATGCGCACGGCCTCCTCGACGCTGTCGGTCACGTGCAGCAGTTCGACGTCGCTCTCGGAGATCTTGCCGCTCTCCACCAGCGTCGTCTTGATCCACTCGAGCAGGCCGGACCAGTACTGGGTGCCGAACAGCACGATGGGGAACCGGGTGACCTTGCGGGTCTGCACAAGGGTCAGCGCCTCGAACAGTTCGTCGAGGGTGCCGAAGCCGCCCGGCAGACAGATGAAGGCCTGCGAGTACTTGACGAACATGGTCTTGCGGGCGAAGAAGTAGCGGAAGTTGATGCCGAGGTCGACCCACTCGTTGAGGCCCTGCTCGAACGGCAGCTCGATGCCGAGACCGATCGAGTAACCGCCCGACTCGCTGGCACCACGGTTCGCGGCCTCCATCACGCCGGGGCCGCCCCCGGTGATAACCGCGTACCCGGCCTCGGCCAGTGCGGCACCGAGGTCACGGCCCGCGGTGTACTCGGGGTGATCGGACCCGGTTCGCGCGGAGCCGAAGACCGTCACCGCGCGCGGCACCTCCGCGAGCGCTCCGAAGCCCTCGACGAACTCGCTCTGGATCCGCAGCACCCGCCACGGATCGGTGTGCACCCAGTCGGTCGGCCCACGCTGGTCGAGCAGCCTCGAATCGGTGGTTGTCGTCTCCACCTTGCGATCGCGGCGGAGCAGGATCGGTCCGCGGTGCTTGACCGAGGCACTGCCCCGCTTCGAGGTGTTCTGCTTCGCGGCCCGGCCGGGCGTCTTGTCGGGTGCCATGCGAGCAAGGCTATCCCGACGCGGGTGACCCATTTCACTGGGTAAACGCCACAGCAAGCGATTGCAAAGTAGTTTAGCCTTCGCTAACTTCTTGTTCGCGGTGGCAACGATATGTCCCCGCCCGCCTCGGTCACCCGAGTTGCCCGGTCGAGATTCCTTGTGAGGGGATTGCTTTGAGCGTGAAGAACATGTCCGTGGTGCGCGGCGCCCGCATGGCGGGCGCAACCGCGGTCGCCGCGGTCGCGATCGGCCTGATGTCGACCGGTGCGGCGCATGCCGACACCCTGGTGCCGCTGCCGGACGGGCAGAAGGCCGGGCCGGGAGCTGTCGTCTCCCGCACCGGCGAGAGCGCCCTGATCTCGCCGTCGCTGGCCGCCAACGGTGCCGGCCGCACCGCGTGGGTCTCGGGCACGGTCACCGCCGATGTCACCGGCATCACCAAGGAAACAGAGGCCGGCCCCTGGAACGGTGCGACCAACGACAAGGGCACCAACAACTCGTCCACGCACGGGGTCTCGCGGATCAGCACGGGCTACATCGTGGGCTGCCAGGTCGACATCACCGGCCTCGGTGGGTCCATCGGCGCCTCGATGGACCTCACGGGCCCGTCAGTCTCGGGGTCGTTGACCGTCCCGGTCTCGGCCGGCCAGGTCAAGTTCGTCGGCGTCTCCGGCAAGGACATCAAGAAGAACGGCAAGTACTCCGTCCAGTACCAGGACACCCAGCTCGAGATCCAGAACTGCGGCGGCTTCGCCCAGGCCCGCTCCTACACCGTGGTCGAGATCGTCGGCGGCAACTACTCCAAGACCACCCTGTACGGCCAGCCCTTCAGCATCGGATGACAAGGGAAATCATGAACTCCAGCAACACCGGCCTGCGTCACGGGCTGCAGATCTCCGCTGTCGGCGCGGCCACGGCCGTCGCGGTCGGCTTCCTGTCGGCGGGTGCGGCCAATGCCGACACCTTCGTCCCCTTGCCGGACGGCAGCATCACCGAGATCCTCGCCGACGGCACGGTCGTCACGATCACCCGTACCGGCGAAAGCGCCAACATCTCGCCGTCGATGGGCGCGACCCCGCTGCACCGCAATGTATGGGTGTCCGGCCGGATCGGCGCCGAGGTCACCGGGCCGAATGCCAAGGGCGGCAGCATCACCGCGGGCTACGTGGTGGCCTGCCAGCTGACACTCGGCGGCAAGGGCGGCGCCGACGCCGGGATGTCCTCGGGTTGGGAGGGTGAGAGCGCCAAGCAGACCGCCAAGACCGCGGGCACCGTCAGCATCGGCCCCGGCCAGGCCAAGAACGTCAAACTGCTCGACCTCGAGAAGGCCGACGGCTTCGGCGGCGAGATGCACAGCGGTGCCAACAGCTTCAAGGGCAAGAGCGGCAGCGTCACCTACGCCGACTCCACCATCGGCGTCGAGGGCTGCGCCGGCTACGCGCAGGCCCGGTCCTACGCCACCGTCTCGGTGAGCACCGACAACATCACCAGCAGCACCACGCTGTGGGGACAGCCGTTCAGCATCGGCTAGTCACCGCGGCCGACCTCACCCGTCGACCGCCTGGGTGAGGCCGGCTGCGTTCCACCGGCGGCGCCGGTTCGCGTGTGCCACGATTGACCGATGCGTCTGGGGCTCCACGCGCTGGGAATCGGCACCGGCGCTCGCCGCGAGGTGATCGACGCCGTCGCGGTCGCCGCCGACGACTCCGGCTTCGCGACGCTCTTGGCGGGCGAACATGTCGTGATGGTGGACCGTCCGACCTCCCGCTACCCCTACGCCGACGACGGCAGGATCGCCGTGCCCGCCGTCGCGGACTGGCTCGACCCGATGATCGGGCTCAGCTTCGCCGCCGCGGCGACGCGCAGGATCCACATCGCGACGGGCATACTCCTTCTCCCCGAACACAACCCCGTGCTGTTGGCCAAGCAGGCGGCGACACTGGACCTGATGAGCGCTGGCCGGTTGACGCTCGGCGTCGGCATCGGCTGGTCCGAGGAGGAATTCGCCGCGCTCGGCGTTCCCTTCGCTCGGCGTGGCCCGCGCGCCGCCGAGTACGTCGCGGCCATGCGGACGCTCTGGCGGGACGACGTCGCCTCCTTCGATGGCGAGTTCGTCAGCTTCGACGCCGTTCGGGTCAATCCCAGACCGGTTCGCGACCGTCGCATCCCCATCGTCGTCGGCGGCAACAGCGACCCGGCGCTGCGACGGGCCGCGACCTGGGGCGACGGGTGGTACGGATTCAATCTCTCCGGCGTGGAGCAGGTCGCGGAACGGATCGACACCCTCCGCGGACTGTGCCGCGCGGTCGGGCGCGACCCCGGCGAGTTGCGGATGGCCGTGGCGCTGCGCGACGTCGATCCCGGCGACGTCCCCGCGCTCGCCGGGGCGGGCGTCGATGAACTGGTGCTCGTCGAGGCTCCGCCGGACGACCCCCGCGCGGCGGCCGACTGGGTTCGGTCGCTCGCCGACCGCTGGCTGCCTGCGATCGACGGGACGGACGCATCCGCGTGAGACGTCAGGTGCTGAGGTAGCCGCGCAGCACCCGGGTGACCTCGGTGATCTGCGAGGTCGGGACGTGCTCGTCCCGCTTGTGCGCGAGGTTCGGGTCGCCGGGGCCGTAGTTGACGGCCGGGATGCCGAGCGCCGAGAACCGGGCGACATCGGTCCAGCCGTACTTCGCGCGGAACTGTCCGCCCGCCGCTCCGATCAGCGCGGCGGCGGCCGGGGCACCCAGACCGGGAAGCGCCCCCGCCGAACTGTCCGTCACCTCGAAGCCGAGGCCGAGTCCGTCCACCACCTCCCTGACGTGCTCGATCGCCTGGTCCACGCTGCGGTCGGGTGCGAACCGGAAGTTCACGTCCACCTCGGCGGCGTCGGGCACCACGTTCCCGGCCACTCCCCCGGCGATGCGCACCGCGGACAGACCCTCGCGGTAGACACAGCCGTCGATGTCCACCGAGCGCGCCTGGTAGTCGGCGAGCCTGGCCAGCAGCGGCCCGAACTTGTGGATCGCGTTGTCCCCCAGCCAGGATCGCGCCGAGTGCGCACGGGTGCCGGAGGTCGTCAGCCGCACCCGCAGGGTGCCCTGGCAGCCGGCCTCGATGAACCCGCCCGACGGTTCGCCGAGCACCGCGACGTCGGCCTGCAGCCATTGCGGCAGCTCGCGCTCGATGCGGCCGAGGCCGTTGTGCACGGCCGCGATCTCCTCGCAGTCGTAGAACACCAGCGTCAGATCGTGCGCGAGTTCCTCGATCGTCGCGGCCAGGTGCAGGAACACCGCGTCACCGGACTTCATGTCGACGGTGCCGCAGCCGTGCAGCAGCTCCCCCTGCACGGGGTCGAAGGTGCGAGTGCTCGGCACGTTGTCGGCGATCGGCACCGTGTCGAGGTGGCCGGCCAGCATCACCCGGCTCGGCAGTCCCAGGTCGGTGCGGGCGAGCACCGCGTTGCCGTTGCGGATCACCTCGAAGCCGATGGTCTGCTCCCGCAGCGCCGCCTCCACCGCATCCGCGATCAGTGCCTCGTCATGGGAGACGCTCGGGATGTCGACCAGCGCGGCGGTGAGCTCGATCGGGTCGGCGTGCAGGTCAAGGCGCGGCGTCGGGGTCACCCGATCAGACTAGGCGGCTCCGCCGCCCGTGCGCGGTAAGCGAGTCCAGGGACTCGTCAACCGCGCACGGGCGCTACGCGCCTATCTCGTAGATGTCGCCGTCGAAACCGGCGCGGAACAGCCGGCCTTCGGAGAACCCGGAGCCGCCGCTGCCGAAGGTCAGCACGCTGGAACCCGGCAGGCCGCCGGCGAGGGCGCAGTACCGGTTCGGCCCGTCCACCCGCAGGATCTCGCCGCTGATGTCGGTGGGCACGATCGGACGGCCCGCCGCGTCCAGCACCAGCCCGTCAGGCGCGACGAAGGCGTCGCCGCTGCCGAAGTCCACCAGCGACTCGGGTGCGGCCGGGTTCGCCAGCGGGATCCGGCTCACGCCCGGATTCACGAAGGTCCGCGACACGTAGAGATAGCGGTCGTCGGCGCTGAGCGCGGCGCCGTTGGCGCTGGGCAGCACTGCCCAGTCGGGCTGCACGACACCGTTCGGCAGCACCCGCCCGACCAGCGATGCGAGGTCGTTGGTGGCGTACACGGTGCCGTCGCGGGTCACGGCCAGGCCGTTCGCCGCGGAGAGTCCCGACGCGAACGGGTGCACCGCGCCGGTCCCGACGTCGATCCTGACGATCCCCGCCGGCCGCGCGATGTCGCCGACGAACACGCGGGCATCGCCGTAGCCGACCAGCAGGGCGCCGTCCGGCGCGAAGACCAGGCCGCCGCCGATCGGGCCGGGCAGGGTCGCGAACGGCACGGCCGGAGCGCCTGGCCGGTCGATCCGGAGCACCCGGTTGCTGCGCAGGTCCGTGAGGTAGAGCCGGCCCGCGCCGTCGACGGCAGCACCCTCGATTGCCGCGCCCGGCACCCGGCCGACCAACGCGGGCGCCTGCCTCGCGCCGGGGCAGAGCGGCGCGGCGCCCGCCTGCGGCGTCGACAGCAACGAGAGGGCCGCGGCCACCGCTGCGCCGGCCGCGGCGATCCTGACCGAACGGGCGAATCCGATTCCACGCATGCGTCCCCACATCCATTCGGCCGGTACGACGGTCTGCGCTCAGCCTTGCACGGGATGCGCGCGGGTGACGGTTCAATTGCTCCAGCCGGTACCCTGACTGCCCGTGAGCACTCAGGGAGCAACGGCAGTCGGTATCGCAAACGTGACCACGGGCGGGGTCGTCCTCGACACCTGGTACCCGGAGCCCACGCTGAGCGATGTGGCCGAGACGGGCACCGTCGTGCTCGAGGGCGCCGACATCCCGGCCGAGCTGGCCGCGCTGGTCGGCGACGACGAGGCCCGCGGCGTCAAGCAGGTCGCGGTGCGCACCTCGATCGCCGATCTGGCCGCCGCGCCGGTCGACGCGCACGACGCCTACCTGCGCCTGCACCTGATCTCGCACCGTCTCGTCCAGCCGCACGGCGCCAACCTCGACGGCGTCTTCGGCCTGCTCGCCAACGTGGTGTGGACCAACTTCGGCCCCTGCGCGGTCGACGGCTTCGAGCTGGTCCGCGCCAAGCTGCGCGCCCGCGGCCAGGTCACCGTCTACGGCATCGACAAGTTCCCGCGCCTCGTCGACTACGTGGTCCCCTCCGGCGTCCGGATCGCCGACGCAGACCGGGTCCGCCTCGGCGCGCACCTGGCCAGCGGCACCACGGTCATGCACGAGGGCTTCGTGAACTTCAACGCAGGCACCCTCGGCAACTCGATGGTCGAGGGCCGCATCTCCGCGGGCGTCGTCGTCGACGACGGTTCCGATGTCGGTGGCGGCGCCTCGATCATGGGCACCCTCTCCGGCGGCGGCAAGGAGGTCATCTCGGTGGGCAAGCGCTGCCTGCTGGGCGCGAACTCCGGCCTCGGCATCTCCCTCGGCGACGACTGCGTGGTCGAGGCGGGTCTGTACATCACCTCCGGCACCAAGGTCTCCGGCCCGGACGGCACGGTGATCAAGGCCAAGGAGCTCAACGGCCAGTCCAACATCTTGTTCCGCCGTAACTCGGTGTCCGGCGCCGTCGAGGTGGTGCCGTGGAAGGGCACCGGCGTCGAGCTCAACGCCGCGTTGCACAAGAACGACTGACGATGACGACGAGCGACCCGGCACAGGACACCGCTACAGCCCTCGCCGAGGAGGGCGACACCTCGCACCTCGGGCACGGGCTCAAGGTCCGCCATCTGACGATGATGGGCCTCGGTTCCGCGATCGGCGCCGGGTTGTTCCTCGGCACCGGTGTCGGGATCGCGAAGGCCGGCCCGGCCGTGCTGATCTCGTACATCATCGCCGGCATCATCGTGGTCTTCGTGATGCGGATGCTCGGCGAGATGGGCGCCGCGATCCCGGCCAGCGGCTCGTTCAGCCACTACGCGCGCATCGGCATCGGCGAGTGGGCCGGCTTCACGATGGGCTGGCTGTACTGGTTCATGCTGATCATGGTGCTCGGCGCCGAGATCACCGGGGCCTCGGCGATCGTGCACGGATGGCTGCCCGGGGTGCCGCAGTGGGTGGTCGCGCTGGTCTTCGTCACCTTCTTCGCGGTGGTGAACCTGGCCAAGGTGAGCAACTTCGGCGAGTTCGAGTTCTGGTTCGCCGCCATCAAGGTCGCGGTCATCATCGCCTTCCTGGTGATCGGCGTACTGCTGGTCTTCGGGCTGCTGCCGGACACCGACCCGGTCGGGTTCACGAACCTGTTCGGCCAGGGCGGCTTCATGCCGAACGGCTTCGCGGGCATCGCCGCGGGCCTGCTCGTGGTCGCGTTCGCATTCGGCGGCATCGAGATCGTGACGATCGCCGCGGCCGAGTCGAAGGACCCCGAGCACTCGATCGCCACGGCCGTGCGCAGCGTGGTGTGGCGCATCAGCGTGTTCTACATCGGCTCGATCGCGATCATGGTGCTGGTGCTGCCCTGGAACTCGCCGCAGCTGCAGAGCGGTCCCTTCGTGGCCGTCCTGAACCAGGCACACATCTCCTACGTGGCCGGTTTCATGGAACTGGTGGTCGTGGTTGCGCTGCTGTCGGCCTTCAACGCCAACGTCTACGGCACCTCCCGGATGGCCTATTCGCTCGCCCGTCGCGGCGACGGCCCGGCGCTGCTGGGCGGCCTGTCCAAGACCGGGGTGCCCACCAACGCGGTGCTGCTCTCGGTGTTCTTCGGCTTCGTCAGCGTGCTTTTGAACTGGCTGCTGCCGGACTCGCTGCTGTCGATCCTGCTCAACGCCGTCGGCGCCGCGCTGCTGGTGATCTGGATCTTCATCGTGGTCTCGCAGCTGCGGCTGCGACCGCGGCTGGAGGCCGAGGGCAAGCTCAGCCTCCGGATGTGGGGCTTCCCCTACCTGAGCTGGTTCACCCTCGCCGCGCTCGGCGGCCTGATCCTGCTGATGCTGACCGACGCCGACGCCCGCAAGCAGCTGATCTCCACGGCCGTGCTGTTCGCCGTGATCGCCGGCCTTTCGGTGCTCAATGCGCGCAGGCGGCGTGCGGACGCCTAGGCCAAGGCGTCCGCACGCGCGTCCGGTTCCGCTCAGCGCGCCGTGAATCCCCCGTCGATCGCCAGCGCGGCGCCGGTGACGAACGACGCCTCCTCGCTCAGCAGGAACGCGACGAACGGCGCGATCTCCTCCGGCTGGGCGACGCGGTTCACCGGGTGCATGGCCGCGATCTGCGCCATCGCCTCGTCGGTGGGGGCCATCGATCCGCGGGAGAGCGGGGTGTCGACCCCGCCGGTGGTGATGGCGTTGACCCGCACTCCGCGCTCGGCGACCTCCAGCGCGACGGCCCGGGTCAGCCCCACGACGGCGTGCTTGGCCGCGACATAGGGCGCGACCTCGGGCAGCCCGACGGCTCCCAGGTTGGACGCGTTGTTGACGATGGCCCCGCGGGTCTCGAGGACCGCGGGAATCTGGTGCTTGAGGCAGTGGAAGACGCTGGTGGCGTTCTGCGCGAGCTCCGCGTCCCAGTCCGCCCCGTCGATCCCGGACACCGGGCCGGACGCGTTGACGCCGCCCGCGTTGTTGAAGGCCCCGTCCAGCCGCCCGAACTCGGCGACCGCGGCGTCGACCAGTGCCGCGGCGTCCGCCTCCACCGACACGTCCGCGGGCACGAAGATCGCGGTGCCGCCCGCGGCGCGGATGCCCGCGGCGGCGTCCGCACCGACATCCCGGCGGCGAGCGCCGAGCACGACCGCGGCGCCCTCCGCCGTGAGCCGACGGGCGACCGCGAGGCCGATGCCGGAGGTACCGCCGGTGACGATGAAGACCTTGGAGTCCAGGCTCGAAGACATGATGAGTCCTTTCGGGAGATCTGCTGAAAGTGGTGCGGTGAGCACCTGATTCAGACTGCTGAATCCCGGGACTCGGTGCTGGCGGGAATCGGACGACGCGTTTCCGGAGGAGTCGGGCCGGGGTGGACACCTCCACGGGGCGCATCCTGCACCTGGTGCCAGAAACCGCTCCGCGGCGGCCAGGCAGGACGTAGTGTCGGCGCGACCTACGTCCGTCGTCGAGCAGGAGAACGGCCATGAGTTTTGTCCTCGTCGAGCGGCCCCGCGAGAACGTGGCCCTGGTGACCCTCAACCGCCCCGAGCGGATGAACGCCATGGCGTTCGACGTGATGGTTCCGCTGAAGGAATCGCTCGAGGCGATCAGCAACGACAACTCGGTGCGCGCGGTCGTCCTCACCGGCGCGGGCCACGGCTTCTGCTCGGGCGCCGACCAGGCCTCCGCGGGCAGTCCCCCGCACATCGACGGCCTGACCCGTCCGTCGATCGCGTTGCGCGCCATGGAGATCCTCGACGACGTGGTGCTGGCGATCCGCCGGATGCATCAGCCGGTGATCGCCGCGGTCAACGGCGCCGCGATCGGCGGCGGCTTCTGCCTGTCGCTGGCCGCAGACATCCGGATGGCCGCCCCGGAGGCGTACTTCCGGGCGGCGGGCATCAACAACGGACTGACCGCCAGCGAGCTCGGGCTGAGCTACCTGCTGCCGCGCGCGATCGGCTCGTCCCGCGCGTTCGAGATCATGCTGTCCGGTCGGGACATCGATGCCGCGGAGGCGGAGCGGATCGGGCTCGTCTCCCGCATCATCGACGGCAAGGACCTGCTCGAGGAGTGCTTCGACCTGGCGACGCGGATCGCGGCCTTCTCCCGGCCCGGCGTCGAGCTCACCAAGCGCACCCTCTGGTCGAGCCTGGACGCCTCCTCGATGGCGCAACACATGAACCAGGAAGGCCTGGGTCAGTTGATGATCCGGCTGATGACCGACAACTTCGAAGAGGCCACCCTGGCCCGGCGCGAGAAGCGGGAGCCGGTGTTCCGCGACAGCAAATAGTTCAGGCGCCCGCGCCGGAGTCAAGCCCGAATGCGATCACCCGGTCGGGGTGGATGCGGATCAGCTCCGGCGACATCCCCCTCCCCCACGGCTCCACGTCCGTCAATGCCTCCGCCCTGCCGCGGATCTCGATGCACCGCACCACCCACGGCTGGATCGACGCGAGGTCGTCGACGACGAAGGCCACCCGGTCGTTGCCCGCGAGGTTGCGGAACTTCCTGCTCGCGCCGAGGTTGTGGCCGCCGATGTCGATGGTGCCGAGCTCGGCGTTGTACCGATATCCCACCGGGTTGTTCTGCGGGGCGCCCCGACGATCGACCGTCGCGAGACGGCCGAGCCGCTGGCTGCCGAGGTACTCGATCTGAGCGGGTGTGAGGGCGGACGCTGTCGCGGTCATGGGGGCTCCCGTCGTCGGTGCGATGCACCCGCGACGCTATGACCTCAACCGCGGTTCAGGTCAAGAACTGCGGTCACGCGACCTTGATGATCAGCGTGCCGAAGTGTTGATGATCCGGCTGATGACCGACAACTTCGAGGAGGCCACACTGGCCCGGCGAGAACCGGGAGCCGGTTTTCCGCGACAGCAAGTAGAGGCCCTGCCGAGAACAACCGGTTCGACGGTGGTCCTATGCGGTGCGCCGCTCCCGCCTGCACAATTCTGCGAACACGACCGCGGACACCACGAAGAAGGCCGCGCCGACCAGCCAGCCGAGGAACAACCCGACAGTTGTCCCGACCACCGCGAACAACGTGACCTGCGCGTAGAGCCGGGACGGATTGGCAAGCCTGCGGCGGGACGTCGGTGCCATCCAGACAGACCAGATCCCCGCCGCCGCGGCCGGCAACGCGACCGTCGCGAGCACCCGACCGAGCAGTGAATCCGTCGCGGCGACCCCGGTCATGGCAAGGAGAACGAGCATCGCCAGCTCACACAGGAACGCGATCAGTTCGAGCGGCCCGACCTTTTCCTGGGGCCGCTCTCCCAGCCCCGTCACGAGCCGGCCTCGGCCACCTTGATGATCAGCTTGCCGAAGTTGCGCCCGGCCAGCATCCCGTTGAAGGCGGCGGGCGCATTCTCCAGCCCCTCGACGATGTCCTCGCGGTACGCGATGCGGCCGTTGTGCATCCAGCCGGACATGTCGGCGACGAACGCCTTGAAGTCGCTCTTGACGAACTCGCTCTGGATGAAGCCTCGGATCGTCAGGCTCTTCTTCAGCACGTCGTTCATGAAGCCAGGCAGCCGGTCCGGACCCGCGGGTGCCGCGGTCTCGTTGTAGTGCGACACCAGCCCGCACACCGGAACCCGGGCGAAGTCGTTCAGCAGCGGGCACACCGCGGCCCACACCGCACCGCCGACATTCTCGAAGTACACGTCGATGCCATCGGGGCAGGCCGCCGCGAGCTGCTCGGCGAAATCCGGTGCTCGGTGGTCGATCGCGGCGTCGAAGCCGATCTCGCGCAGGTAGGCGACCTTCTCGGGCCCGCCCGCGATGCCGACCGCCCTGGCGCCCTTGATCTTCGCGATCTGCCCGACGGCCGATCCGACCGGCCCCGTCGCGGCGGCGACGACCACCGTCTCCCCCGGCTTGGGGTCGCCGATGCGCAGCAACCCGGCGTAGCCGGTGAAGCCGGGCATCCCCAGCACGCCCAACCAGCTCTGCACCGGCGCGGCCTGCGGGTCGAGCTTGCGCACGTGATGCGCGTCGATCACCGAGTGCGTCTGCCAGCCCGAGAAGGACAGCACCACATCGCCCGCGTGGAAGGCGGGGTCCTTCGATTCGACCACCTCGCACACGGTGCCGCCGACCATCACGTCGCCGAGCTCGACCGGATCGGCGTACGACTTCGCCGCGCTCATCCGGCCCCGCATGTACGGATCGAGGGAGAGGTAGAGGGTCTTGAGCAGCAGCTGCCCGTCGCCGGGAACCGGGACCGGGACGGTCTCGATCCGGAAATCGGACGGCTGGGGTTCGCCGACGGGGCGTGACGCGAGCACGATACGGGTGTTCTCGGCTGGCTTGGTCATGGTTATCGAGGTTAGTCGCGTCGGGCCCAAAAGGAGCCGTCTCCGCCAACGGTTCGCCTCGGCGCGCGAGATCGCCTCAGCTGTCATAGCGTGTCGCCGTGCGCTCGCCCCTCACCCGCCGGTCCCTGCTACTCGGCCTCGCCGGTGGCGTCGCGGTCGCCGCGCACCGATTCGCCGTGGTCGGCGGGCCCACCGTCGCCAGTTCCGAGCCGCTCCCGGTCGGGCCTGCCGACAGCCTCACCGATTACCCGTTGTTGAGTCCGGTCCGGCCCGCCGTGGCGACGGTGCAGGCCAGGTACGCGGGCGCGGTCCCGCGGGAATGGGGCGTCGCCGTCAGCGGGACCAGGACCCGGCTCGCGCCGCCCGACCGCAGGCTCGCCCTCACCTTCGACGCCTGCGGCGGCCCGGGCGGTACCGCGGTGGACGCCGATCTGCTGGTCCTGCTGGAGCGGGAAAGGCTGCCGGCCACGCTGTTCCTCAACGGTCGCTGGATCGACGCCAATCCGGCGCTGACGGTGCGCCTCGCGGACAACCCGTTGATCGAACTCGGCAACCACGGGACACAGCACCTGCCGCTGTCGGTGACCGGACGATCGGCGTACGGGATCGCCGGGACCCGTTCCGTGGCGGAGGTCATCGACGAGGTGCTTGTCAATCACCGACGGCTGCAGGAGATCACCGGCGTCGCGCCGCGCTGGTTCCGGCCGGGCACCGCACACTGCGATGAGGTCGCGGCCGCCATCGTCCGGGATCTCGGCGAGGAGGTCGTCGGTTTCACGATGAACGGCGACTCGGGCGCGACCATGCCCACCTCGAAGGTCCAGGGCGCGTTGACCTCCGCTGCGCCCGGGTCGATCGTGATCGCGCACATGAACCGCCCCGCGGGTGACACCGCGGAGGGACTGGCCGCGGCCCTGCCCGCGCTGAGGGCGCAGGACCGCGAGTTCGTCACGCTCGGTGGTGCGGGCGCGTTGGCCTAGGGCCAGCCGGTTCAGCCGAGCTGGTTCTTCTGTACCTTGCCGAGTGCGTTGCGCGGCAACGAGTCCACCACCCGGATCTCGCGGGGCCGCTTGTGCGCGGACAGCTCCGCGACCACGTGCTCGATCAGGTCCTCGGGCGAGGGCACCTCGCCGACCACGTAGGCGACCAGCCGCTGACCGAGGTCGGCGTCCGGCACCCCGACCACCGCGACCTCGCGGACCGCCGGGTGCCCCAACAGCGAGGCCTCCACCTCCCCCGCCCCGATCCGGTACCCACCGGACTTGATCAGGTCGGTCGATTCGCGGCCGACGATGCGATGGAATCCGTGCTCGTCGATCACCGCGACATCCCCGGTCTTGAACCAGCCGTCCTCGGTCCACGACGCCGCGGTCGCGTCCGGGCGGTTCAGATACCCGTCGAACAGCATCGGCCCCCGCACCTGCAGTCCGCCGATGCTCTCGCCGTCGTGCGGGACCGGGGTCCCGTCCTCGTCGATCAGCCGGGTCTCGGCGCCCGCCACCGGCAGCCCCACCCAACCGGGGCGGTGCTCGCCGCCGACGCGGGTGCTGACCGTGATCATGGTCTCGCTCATGCCATATCGCTCGATCGGCACCAGCCCGGTCAGGTCCGCGAGCCGCTCGAACACCGGCACCGGGAGCGGGGCGCTGCCGGAGACCAGCAGCCGGGCGCCGCTCAGCGACTTGGCCGACACCTCGTCCTCGACGATCCGCGACCACACCGTCGGCACGCCGAAGTAGAGCGATCCGTGGGCCTGCGCATACGCCTCGGGCGTGGGCCGCACGGTGTGGACCAGCCTGCTGCCGACCCGCAGCGGGCCGAGCAGCCCCAGGATCAGTCCGTGCACGTGGAACAGCGGAAGTCCGTGCACCAGTGTGTCGTTCGCGGTCCATTTCCAGGCATCCGCGAGCGCGTCGAGGCCGGCGGCGATGGCTCCCCTGCTCAGCAGCACGCCCTTCGGCGGACCCGTGGTGCCGGAGGTGTACAGCACGAAGGCGATCGAGGACGGGGGCGGTTCTGGGTGAGAGTGCCAGTCACGGGTGTGCAACCGCACCGGCACGACCGGCAACCCGCTACCGTCAGGAGCGTTCCCGAGCCAGGCCTGGGCCCCCGAATCGGACAGAATGTGGCTCAACTCGGTCTGACCGGAGTCCGGCGGCACCGGCACGACCGTGACGCCAGCGAGCAGGCAACCGACCACCGCGATCACCGTCGACGCGGTCGGCGTGGCGAGGACGGCGACCCGCTCGGCGCCGCCGATGCGCTTGGCGAGCGCTCCGGCAGCGCCGAGGAGGTCGCTGCGCGAGAGCGTGGTGTCGCCGATCCGGACGGCGTCGGCGACATCGTCGCCTCGGGCGACGGCGAGGGCGTCTAGCGATCGAAGCAGCACCAGCCCAGCGTCTCACACGGAGCGTTCACCAAAAGGGCAACACGACGACGCCCGAGCCGCAACCATGGAATCGACGCCTGTGACGGTCAACCCGAGGAGTCCCGTGACCACTGTGATCGCCGTTGCGCTGGCGTTGATCGTCGCCGCGATACAGGTCCGCAGGCATCGGACGGACACCAGGCCCGCGGCGGTGATCGACACCTACCTCGTGTGGTGGCTGGTGCTGGCGATCGGGCTGAGCTCGGTGGTCGGCGCCGCCTTCCACGTGTTCGACGGACCTGCCATCGCCGAGATGATCGGATACACCAGGGGCGACGGCGGATTCCAGTTCGAGAACGCGATGGGTGACCTCGCGATCGGCGTCACCGGCGTCCTGTGCTTCTGGTTCCGCGGTTACTTCTGGCTGGCGCTGCTGACAGTCACCACGATCCAGTACTTCGGCGACGCGGCGGGCCACGTGTACTTCTGGATCGCCGAGGACAACACCAAGTCGGGCAACATCGGTGCACCGCTGTGGTTCGACATCATCCTGCCCGTCGTCGGGTTCACGCTCTACGCGCTGTCCTACCGGCGCGGCGGCGACGCGCGGCCGGTCGGCGCTCGAACCTGATCGCTACGCCGTGGGGCTACCAGCTCACTGCTCGGACAGCTCGGTCACCGTCACGGAGAACTGCCCGGCGCCGACCGGGAACACGGTGCATTCGAAGGTGCTGCGGACACTCGCCCCGGACCCGTCTTGCGAATCGACCACGCCACGGACCTCGTGGCCGAGCCCCGCGAGACTCGTCTCGTGCGCCTCCGGGAATCCCGGGGTCACAGGCGAATTCAGTCGCTCCGCAACTGCTTTCTCACAGTGCGTTTCCGCATCGAGGGCGGCCTGCGCCGCGGAGGCGCGATCGCCTGCGTCCGCCGCCCGCGGGGCGGCCGACTCCCCGACGGTCGGCTGCGGTGTGTCCTCGCCGCGGATGACTGGAGTGATGACCACATAGCCGACGACGGCGCCGACGACGACGCCGAGGACACTCAGGACTCGGCTCTTCCGTTTCCGGGGTGCCGCGACGTCTTGGACTTGCTTGGGTGCACTCATCCCCAAGGGATATCAGACAAACCCGGCAATCCAGGAATCCGATGCAGGCCTGCGAGACTCGCCGGGCGCGGCGTGCTCACGCCGCGCCCGGCGAGGGCGGTAGCTCATTCCGGAACGGGGATGCGTCCGTCCAGGACGGCCTTGCGGATCGATTCGCGCAACGCCGAACAGCGCCCGATACGCGCACCGCGCTGGGTGAGCGAAGGGTCCTGCTGGTACTTCTCGCAGATTACCTCGGGGTGGTCGGTGCTCCACTGGACAGTGGTGTGCTCCCAGCTGTTCTTCTCGACGAGCACCCGGTTGCCGCAGCGTTCGCAATCGACCGGCTCCATCAGGCCGAGGCCTCCGCGTCGGCCTTGCGGGCGATGTTGTCGGCCACTTCCTGCTTCCACGCCTCGACCGGCCTTGTGGTGTCGAGCTCGAACTCGAAGCGGTCAACCATCTCCGGCTTGACGTCGGCGACGTCGACGTAGAACTGCTCGTACCAGCGGCGCAGCTGGTAGACGGGGCCGTCCTCGTTGGTGAGCAGCGGGTTGTCGATCCGGGTCTTGTTCTTCCAGATCTCGATGTCCTGCTCGAAGCCGATGCCGATGTAGCCGATCATCGCCTGCACCATCTGGTCGGCGATCTCCGCCGGGACCTCCGGCGTCTTCTTGACCTTGATGCCGTACATCAGCACGAACTGGTCCGGGCCGACCGGGTAGTGGCAGTTGATGAGGATCGACTCGGCCTTGAAGTGCTCGTAGTGGTAGGTCAGGTCGTCGATCATGAACGACGGGCCGTGGTACGCCGCCGTCGAGGTGGTCGAGACCAGCTGCGGGACGTCCGGGTCGTCCCACTCGGTGATGTCCTCACGGCCGACGCCCTCGTACTCCTGGATCGCGACGTGTCCCTCGAAGATGTTCTTGAAGTACGTCGGGAACGAGTAGTGCACGTAGAAGAAGTGCGCCATGTCGACGACGTTGTCGATGATCTCGCGGCAGTTGGTGTCGATGACGATCGACTTCCACACCCAGTCGGTCCACTCCGTGCCCTCGGGGCACATCTGCGGGATCGTCACGTCCGCGGGCGGCGGGTTGCCCTCCGGGTCGTTCCAGACGAACAGCAGCTCGTCCTGCTCCATGATCTTCCAGGCGCGGGTGCGGGCCAGCGGCGGGACGCGGCGGGCGTAGGGGATGGCGGTGCACTTGCCGTTGCCGCCCCAGCGCCAGTCGTGGAACGGGCAGGCGATGGAGTCGCCCTTGACGGTGCCCTGGCTCAGGTCGCCGCCCATGTGCCTGCAGTAGGCGTCGAGGATCTTGATCTCGCCGTTGCTGTCGGCGAACACGACGAGCTTGGTCCCGAAGGCCTCGATGGAGTGCGGCTTCCCGTCGCGGAACTCCTCCGCCAGCCCCAGGCAGTGCCAGCCACGTGCGAAGCGAGCGGGCGGGGTGCCCTGGTCGATGACGCGGACCTCATCGGTTATCTCGGTTTCCACGTTGGTCATGAAGCGTCCTCTCGTTCAGCGGCCCCCGGGGTGACCGCAGTGATACCGGTCACAGCTCCCTTCAATCTCCTTGGCCGAGAACCCGTTCTCCATAGCCGTTCCCACCCACCGGGCGGTTATCCCTCCTCAGTCCCTCGTGAAGACCGAACGGACGAAGAAGCCCAGGTTGGCGGGCCGCTCCGCGAGCCTGCGCATGAAGTAGCCGTACCATTGGCCGCCGTACGGCAGGTAGACCCGCATCTGGGCGCCGAGCCCGGCAAGGCGGAGCTGTTCGCCGTCCCTGATCCCGTAGAGCATCTGGTGTTCGAAGTCCGCCGAGTCCCGCCCCGACCCCGACGCCATCGAGTCGGCCTCCGCGATGATGACCGGGTCGTGGGAGGCCACCATCGGGTAGCCGCCGCCCTCCATCAGCACCCGCAGGCAGCGCAGGTAGGAGGCGTCCACGTCCGCCTTGGCCTGGAAGGCGACCGATTCCGGCTCCCGGTAGGCGCCCTTGCACAGCCGGATCCGCGATTCCGGGCCCGCCAGGTCGCGGCAGTCCGTTTCGGCGCGGCGCAGGTACGACTGCAGCACCGCGCCCAGCCACGGATGGTCAGCGCGCAGTTCGCGGACGATGGACAGGGTGGAGTCGGTGGTGGTGTGGTCCTCGGCGTCGACGGTGATCCAGACCCCGGCCCGCTCCGCGGCGGCGCACAGCGTCCTCGCGTTCGCCAACGCGATCTCGCGGCCGTCGACCGGCAGCGCCTGCCCCAGCGCGGACAGCTTCACCGACACCTCGAGTGGGCGCACCCCGCCGGGCTCCCTCGCCTCCGGCAGCTCCGCCAGGTCGGAGAGCAGGGCCAGGTACTCGGCGACGGCGGCCCCCGCCTTGGCCTCGTCGGTGGTGTCCTCGCCGAGGTGGTCGATGCTGATCAGCCTGCCGGTGTCGAGGATCGCGCGCGCGGCCGTCAGCGCCTCCGCCCTGGTCTCCCCCGCGATGAACCGTTTGACGATGGATCGGGTGACGGGCGCCCTGGTGATCGCGGCCTTGAGCGTCGTCGATCGCGCAGCCGCCAGGATCGCGGGCCGCAGCGGGTTCTCGAACACCTGCGCCACCACGGCTATTCTTCCGGCTCCATGTGCGGATAGCGGTGGTCCGTCGGTGGGACGAAGGTCTCCTTGATGGTCCGGGCGGATGTCCAGCGGAGCAGGTTGATCGGCGAGCCGGCCTTGTCGTTGGTGCCGGACGCGCGGGCCCCACCGAAGGGTTGCTGTCCGACCACGGCACCGGTCGGTTTGTCGTTGACGTAGAAGTTGCCCGCCGCGAATCGCAGTGCCGTGGACGCCTTGTCGACCGCGACCCGGTCGTCCGCGATGATCGATCCGGTGAGCGCGTAGGGAGCACTCGAGTCCACCACCGCGAGCAGGTCCTCGAACGCGCCGGGCTTGTCGTCGTCGTAGACGTGCACCGACAGGATCGGCCCGAAGTACTCGGTGGCGAAGGCCTCGTCGCGCGGATCCCCGGCGAGCAGCACCGTCGGCCGGACGAAGTATCCCTCGCTGTCGTCGTACTTTCCACCGACCGCGACCTGCACCCCGGCGGCGTCCCGCGCCCGCTCGATCGCGGCGACGTTCTTGTCGTAGGCCGCGCGGTCGATGAGTGCCCCTCCGAAGTTCGACAGGTCCGTCACGTCGCCGTAGCTGAGCTGATCGACCTCGGCCAGGAAGGACTCTCCCATCCTGTGCCACACCGACTTCGGGACGTAGGCGCGGGACGCCGCGGAGCACTTCTGGCCCTGGTACTCGAAGGCGCCGCGCACCAGTGCGGTGCTCAGCACCTCGGGATTCGCCGAGGAATGCGCGACCACGAAATCCTTGCCGCCGGTCTCGCCGACCAACCGCGGATAGCCGCGGTACGAGCCGATATTGGCCCCCACCTCCCGCCAGAGATGCTGGAAGGTCCTGGTCGAGCCGGTGAAGTGGATGCCGGCCAGGCGCGGATCGCTCAGCGCCACATCGGAAACCGCGGCGCCCGAGCCGGTGACCAGGTTGATCACGCCCGGCGGCAACCCCGCCTCCTCCAGCAGCCTCATCGTCCAGTAGGCGGCGACGGTCTGCGTGGTCGACGGTTTCCAGACGACGGTGTTGCCCATCAGCGCGGGTGCGGTCGGTAGATTGCCCGCGATGGCGGAGAAATTGAACGGCGTGATCGCGTAGACGAATCCCTCGAGCGGCCGGTACTCGAGCCGGTTCCACACCCCAGGACCGGAGACCGGCTGATCCGCCAGGATCTGCCGGGCGAAGTGCACGTTGAACCGCCAGAAGTCGATCAGCTCGCACGGCGCGTCGATCTCGGCCTGCTGGACCGACTTGGACTGCCCGAGCATGGTCGCGGCGGCCAGCGTCTCCCGCCAGGGACCGGAGAGCAGGTCCGCGGCCCGCAGCAGCACGGCGGCCCGGTCGTCGAAGGACAGGGCCCGCCAGCCGGGCGCGGCGGCGACCGCGGCCTCGATCGCCTCGTCCGCGTCCTCGTGGGTGGCGTTGGTGAGCGTCCCGAGCACGGCCGAATGCCGATGTGGTTGAACGACGTCCACCCGCTCACCGGCGCCCTGCCGGTGTACGCCACCGATCACGTGCGGCAACTCGAGCGGATCCGAGGCCAGCACGGTGAGCTTGGCGGTGAGCAACAGCCGCTCGCGGCTACCCGGTGCGTACGAGTACACCGGTTCGTTGCTGGGCGAAGGAACCCGAGTGACGGCGTCCATGCTGCCTCCTGCCCGCGAGGGGACGCTGCAGGGGCGGTACCCCGGCAACGAGGAACTCCGCCCCCAGGCTAGCGCCGTGGCGGGTCCGCGGCCAGGTAACGAGGGTCAGGCAGTGAGTCGCGTCGCGGCGGCGGCGATCCGCTCGTCGGTCGCGGTGAGCGCGATCCGCACGTGCCGCCTGCTGCCGGGGCCGTAGAAGTCACCGGGCGCGACCAGGATGCCGCGGTCCGCGAACCAGTCCACGGTGTCCCGGCAGGCCTCCTCGCGGGTGGCCCACAGGTACAGGCCGGCCTCCGAGCTGTCGACCGTGAACCCGGCGGCGCGCACGGCGGGCAGCAGCACCTCGCGGCGCGCGCGGTACCGCTCGCGCTGCGCGTTCTCGTGCGCGTCGTCGTTCAGCGCCGCGGTCATCGCGGCCTGCACGGGGAACGGCATGATCATCCCGGCGTGCTTGCGCACCTCGAGCAGTTCCGCGACCAGGGCGGCGTCGCCGGTGATGAAGCCGGCCCGGTAGCTGGCCAGGTTCGAGGTCTTCGACAGCGAGTGCACCGCAAGCAGGCCGGTGTGGTCGCCGTCGCAGACGCGGGGGTCGAGGATCGAGTACGCCTCGGCCTCCCAGGTCAGGCCCAGGTAGCACTCGTCGGAGACGACGATCGCGCCGCGCTGCCGGGCGAAGTCGACGACCTTGCGCAGGTGGTCGATGCCGAGCACCTTGCCGGTCGGGTTCGACGGCGAGTTGATGAAGATCAGCGCCGGGCTCTCGGGGCCGAGCCGCATGGTGCCGTCGGCGCGCAGCACCCTGGCGCCGGCGAGCAGCGCGCCCACCTCGTAGGTGGGGTAGGCGACCTCGGGGATCACGACCAGGTCATCGGCGCCCAACCCCAGCAGACGCGGCAGCCAGGCGATCGCTTCCTTGGTGCCGATCGCGGGCAGCACGGCCGCCGGATCGAGCCCGGTGACCCCGTACCGCCGGGTCAGCGCACCGACCGCGGCCGCGCGCAACTCGGGGGTGCCGTGCGTGGTCGGGTATCCCGGCACCTCCGACACGGAGGCGAGCGCCTCGCGGATCAGCGGGTCCACCGGATCGACAGGCGTGCCGACGGAGAGGTTGACGATCCCGTCGGGGTGGGACTCGGCCTTGGCCTTGGCCTCTGCCAACGAGTCCCAGGGGAAGTCGGGCAGCCCCGCGGACACGGGAACCCGGGTGCGACCGGTCACGGTGGTACCGAGCAACTCAGTGCTCGCCCATCGGCGGCAGCGCCTTGATGAACGGCGGGTCGTAATCGACCTTGCCGAGCTTGGCGGCGCCACCGGGAGATCCGAGCTCGACGAAGAAGTCGACGTTCGCGCTCACGTAGGCGTTCCACTGATCCGGGACGTCGTCTTCGTAGAAGATCGCCTCGACGGGGCAGACGGGCTCGCAGGCGCCGCAGTCCACGCACTCATCGGGGTGGATGTAGAGCATGCGGCCACCCTCGTAGATACAGTCGACAGGGCATTCCTCGATGCACGCCTTGTCGAGAACATCCACGCACGGTTCAGCAATCGTGTAGGGCACTGCTGCTCTCCCTGCCTTTCGTCAAAAACCATCACGCCGGGCGAACCCCCATGTCCGCCCACGAGTTACCAGTATCTCCTCCCCGAGCCGGGCACACCCGCTTAGGGTGCCCTGACCGCCGGATTCGACGCGAAACCGGGGAACACCCACAGACTACTGCGGAGCGGCCCGCGGCACCGGGTCGAAAGTCAGACGCTCGACAGGCCCTGCAAGCCCGATCTGCCCGCCGCCGTCCGCACCGTGTGGCCGTCGATCCAGCGCTGCCCCTGCGCGGCCGCCCGGGCGAGGGCGCCCCGCTCACCGAGGTAGTCCGCCACCGCGCCGACCAGGGGCAGCTTCCCGAGGGTCCGATAGGGCTGGCCCGGCCTCGGCCGCTTCCCGAGCTCGTCGGGGATCGCCCGGAGCATCCGGGAGGTGGTCCACATCGCGCCGAGCAGGGCGAACGGCCGCCAGGACGAACCGGCCTCGGGGGGCGTCGCATCCGGGTGCGCGAGCAGCGTCCTGGCGTCGGTCTGCCTGCGGCAGAGCACCGAGGCGAGCAGATCCACCTGGGCGCTGCGATCGGTGACGCCGAGCTCCCTGGCCACCGCGACCAGCACCAGCGTCTGATTCGCGAACGCCAGCAGGTCCTGGATCGGCAGCCGCCGGACGAGCGGGCCGAACACGCCGGGAAACGCCACCGCGATGGTGTTCAGCGCGCCTAGCCGGGTCACCCACCATCGGGCGCGACGCTCGTCGCTCGCCCGCTCCCACGCCGCGGTGCCGGGCACCTCGGCGACATCGAGCAGCCAGGCCGCCGCGTCGAGCACCTTCTCGAGAACGCCCCCCGTCGCTTCGCTCGTCCCGACGATCGTGCGCTGCTCGGCGGTAGGCGTGAACGTCCTCGCCTTGATCCGCAGCGGATCGGTGCTCATCAGGTCGAGCACCGGGTTGATCCCCCAGGCCGCGCGGTCGAGCACCGCGACGACCCTGCCGTCGCCGATCCGATCCTTCTCGCTCATGCCACTCCCACCCTCTCGGCATAACCTGTCGTGCGCTGCCGGGCCGGGCGTCCGATCCCCTCGGCGATCGCCCGCAGCTCCGCCACCGTCATCTCCGATCCGTGCTGCGAACCGGCCATCCGCGAGATGGTCTCCTCCATCAAGGTGCCGCCCAGGTCGTTGGCGCCACCCTGGAGCATCGCCTGCGTGCCCGCGACCCCGAGCTTGACCCAGCTGGTCTGGATGTTGTGGATCCGCCCGTGCAGCATGATCCGGGCCAGCGCGTGCGCGGCCCGGTTGTCTCGCTGCGTCGGCCCCGGCCTCGACGCCCCCGCCAGGTACAGCGGCGAACTCTGGTGCACGAACGGCAGCAGGACGAACTCGGTGAATCCGCCCGTGCGGTCCTGGATTCCGCGGAGCACGTTGAGGTGCCCCACCCAGTGGTGCGGCTGATCGACGTGTCCGTACATCATCGTCGAGCTGGATCGCAGACCCACCTCGTGCGCGGTGGTGACCACGTCGATCCAGGTGCTCGTCGGCAGCTTGCCCTTGGTGAGCACCCAGCGCACCTCGTCGTCGAGGATCTCCGCCGCGGTGCCGGGGATCGAGTCCAGGCCCGCCGCGCGCAGGTCGGTCAGCCAGTCCCGCACGCTCTGCCCGCCGCGGGAGGCGCCGTTGACGATCTCCATCGGGCTGAAGGCGTGCACGTGCATCGACGGCACCCGCGCCTTGACGGCGCGGACCAGGTCCGCGTAGCCGGTGACGGGCAACTCGGGGTCGATACCGCCCTGCATGCACACCTCGGTGGCCCCGGCGACGTGAGCCTCCCACGCCCGGTCGGCCACCTCGGCGGTGGACAGGGTGAACGCGTCGGCGTCGCCCTTGCGCTGCGCGAAGGCGCAGAACCGGCAGCCGGTGTAGCAGATGTTGGTGAAGTTGATGTTCCTGTTCACCACGTACGTGACGTCGTCGCCCACGGCGTCACGGCGCAGGGCGTCGGCCAGCGCGACCATCGCCTCGAGGCCCTCGCCGTCTGCGGTCGCCAGGGCCCGGTACTCGTCGTCGGTGCAGGCGCCGGGGTCGCGCTCGGCGCTGCGCAGCGCCGCCAGCACCTCGGAGTCGAGCCGCACCGGCGCGCCCTGGTTGGACAGCTCGAGGACCTGTTCGCGGACCGAGTCCCAGTCACCGAACGCGCTGCCGAGGTCGCTGCGGGTCTCGGTGTTGCGGCCCTCGGTGTCGATCGCGGTGTTCAGGTCGATGCGCCCGGCCGACACCCACGCCTCGTCCGGCTCCTGCCAGGGCAGGCCGGTCGGTCGGGTGTCCGGCCTGGCCAGCCCGGTCACCGGGTCGGCGAGGGCCTGGACGTGCGCGGAGATGCGGGGGTCGATCCACGGCGAGCCGGCGAGCACGTACGGCGGCTGCGCGGCCGTCCGCTCGGTGAGGGTGTAGCCCGCCTCGGCGGTGATCGCGGCCAGCGTGTCGAGGTTCGGCCACGGCCGCTCGGGGTTGACGTGGTCCGGGGTGAGCGGCGAGACGCCGCCCCAGTCGTCGACGCCCGCGGCGATCAGGGCGAGGCACTCGTCGGCGGACACCAGGTTCGGCGGCGACTGGATCCGCATGCCGGGCCCGAGCAACAGCCGGGCGACGGCGATGGCGGCCCGGAACTCCTCGATTCCCGCGTCCGGCGCGTCGCGCATCGCGGTGTCGTCCTTGGCCAGGAAGTTCTGGATGATGACTTCCTGGATGTGACCGAACGCCTTGTGCGACTTGCGGATCGCGAGAATGGACTCGGCACGTTCGGTCATCGTCTCGCCGATGCCGACCAGGATGCCGGTGGTGAACGGGACCGAGAGCCTGCCCGCGTCGGTGAGCGTGCGCAACCGCACGGCCGGATCCTTGTCGGGGCTGCCGTAGTGGCATTCGCCCTTCTCGGTGAAGAGCCGGGTGGACGTGGTCTCGAGCATCATGCCCATCGACGGCGCGACCGGCTTGAGCCGTGAGATCTCCTCCCAGCTCATCACGCCCGGGTTCAGGTGCGGCAGCAGTCCGGTCTCCTCGAGCACCCGGATCGACATCGCGCGCACGTAATCCAGGGTGGAGTCGTAGCCCCGGGACTCGAGCCACTCCTGCGCCTCCGGCCACCGCTCCTCGGGCCGGTCACCGAGGGTGAACAGCGCCTCCTTGCAGCCGAGTTCGGCGCCGCGGCGGGCAATGTCGAGCACCTCGTCCGGGTCCAGGTACATCCCCCGGCCCTCGGCCCGCAGCTTGCCGGGGACGGTGACGAACGTGCAGTAATGGCACTTGTCGCGGCACAGCCGGGTCAGCGGGATGAACACCTTGCGCGAGTAGCTGACCGTCTTCGGCCGCCCCGCCGCCTCGAGGCCCGCGTCGCGGACCCGTGCCGCCGAGGTGCACAGATCCTCGAGGTCGGCACCGCGGGCGTGCAGCAGCACCGTCGCCTCGTCGACGTTGAGGGTGGCGCCGTCGCGAGCGCGGCGCAGCGCCCTGCGCATCGCGGACGCCGAAGGGGCCGCCAGACCTGCGGGCGGAGCCGGTGCACCCACCTGCGCGGATCCCGACGGCATCGCGGGATCGGGCAGCATCGCGGGCGTGGTCGAGGGGGCGTCGTCAGTGCTCACGCGTTCGATCATGCGCCATCACCCGTTGGACCTGCCAGGGGGAGGCCTCCCACCGCAGCAAACGCGCCCCGTCACCCGTGCGGATACTCGTCGTCGTCCGGCACGACACGCGCCTGTTCGGCCGCGTCGGCGTCGTTGACCTCGAGCGAGCCGGGCGCCACTTCCGCCGTGGTGTCCGCGTCGTCCTGCTCGACGACAGGTGTCTCCTGCTCGGCGTGGTCGGCCTCGGGGACCTCGGGTCCGGAGGCGGGATCGAATCGGTCCATGGTCGTTCCTTCCCTCGCCTCTCCCAGGCTAACCCTCCCGAGGACCCGTGGGCGTGGGGCGACATCGGCCGAAACCGACGGATGATCGCACTGCGACGGCACCAGATCGGGCAGGCTGGAGAGGTGAGCACTCCCCCGCCCCCCGTCGTCACCATGGCCGACCCCCAGTGGCGACCCAGCACCCGCGCCCCGCAGTTGTGGGCGATCAACGCCGCGCTGATGTGGATCCCGGTCTTCATCGCCCAGATCGTCTGGGGATTCGTCGACGGGCGCTGGACCACGTGGCCGCACGTCGCGGTGTTCGTCGTCAGCCTCGCGGTGGCGGCGACGCACGTCCTTGTCGTCCCGCAGTGGCGGTACCGCGTGCACCGCTGGGAGATCAGCGCCGACGCGGTGTACACGAAGACCGGATGGTTCACCCAGGAGCGCCGCATCGCCCCGATCTCCCGGGTGCAGACGGTCGACACCGAGCGTGGACCGCTCGACCGGATGCTCGGCCTCGCCACGGTCACCGTCACCACCGCCTCGTCCGCGGGTGCGGTCACCATCACCGCGCTCGACCGCGAGGTCGCGGACCGGACCGTCGCGCAGCTCACCGAGATCGCGGGCCGCAACGTCGGGGACGCGACGTGACCGCACCAGGGCATCCTGCCCCTCCGCACTACGCGACACCGCACCCCGCGCCCGGTACCGCCCCACCGGAGGCCTCGGGCGCAGCCGCGTTGGCGGCCGAGCAGGAACAGCCGTGGCTGCGGCTCGACAAGCGGATGTTGCTCGTCCATCCGGTCGACGAGGTCGTCAAACTGCTACCGGTGCTGCTGATCTCACTGGTCGTCGGCACCCAGAGCGGCAACCACACGTTCGGTCTGATCGTCGTCGCCGTCCTGGTGGCGTACGCGCTGCTGCGCTGGTTCACCACCGGTTACCGGATCGGCCCGGTCCACGTGCAGCTGCGCACCGGGGTGTTCCAGAAGAACCTGCTCTCGGTTCCGCGCAACAGGATCCGCTCGGTCGACGTGGAATCCGGTGTACTGCACAGGGTTCTGGGCCTGTCCGTCGTCCGGATCGGCACCGGCCAGCAGTCCGGACACGGCGACTCCAAGAGGTTCGAACTCAACGCGCTCGATTCCGCCCTTGTCCCCGCCCTGCGCGCGGCCCTGCTGGCCGGGCACCGGGAACCGGCGGCGCCCGTCGATGCCGAGGCGGCGCAGCTGGGAGCGGACGCGGGTACCCCGCGCCGAGAAACGGAGATCGCGCACTGGACACCCGCCTGGGTCCGCTACGCACCGTTCTCCGTCACCGGGGTGCTGACGGTGGCCGCCGCGATCGGCCTCGCCTTCCAATACGGGCTCGGCAAGCGGATCGCCGATTCCTCGGCGGTGAGTCGAGGAGTCGACTCCATGCAGCACCTCGGCATCGCCGCCGCCGTCGCGCTCGGGCTGGTCGCGCTCATCGTCGTGGCGAGCGGGCTCTCCTGCGTGCGCTACCTCATCGCGTTCGGCAACCTCCGGGTCACCGACAACGGCAAGGTGCTGCACGTCAGCCACGGCCTGCTCAAGATCAGGCAGACCACCCTGGACAGGGCCCGGCTGCGCGGGACCTCGCTGCGCGAGCCGCTGCTGCTGCGGGCCGCGGGCGGCGCCCACCTCGACGCGATCATGACCGGGATCAGCTCCGGCAAGGGACAGTCCACCCTGCTGATGCCGCAGGCGCCGCGGGCCGAGGCCGAGCGGGTGGCGGCCGTCGTCCTTGGTGGCGACCACTCCCCCGTGGAACTCGCCCCACACGGCCCGGCCGCCAGACGCCGCCGGTACACCCGGGCACTGCTCCCGGTGGCAGCGCTGGCCGTTGCGACCGCGGTCGCGACGGCGCTGGGGGTGCCGCTGGGGTGGCAGGCGTGGGCCGGCCTCGCGGCCCTGGCCGCGGCCGCCACCGCGCTGGCCTGGGACCGCTATCGGGGCCTCGGTCACGCCACGCCGCCCGGATGGCTCATCACCCGCAGCGGCTCGCTGGACCGCAGCCGGGCCAGCCTCGAGGCCGACGGCATCATCGGATGGACCGTGCGGCAGAGCTGGTTCCAGCGGCGCGCCGGCGTCGCCACCGTGGTGGCGGCCACCCCGGCCGGGGCAGGCCACTACGAGGTCCTCGATCTGCCCGCCGACCGCGCCTGGGCCCTGATCGAGACGGTGACCCCTGGCGCGGGGGACATCTGGACCCGCGACACCTGAGCCGATCCCCTCATCGACGCACGGAGGACACCGATGCACGACGATCGCGAAATCGTGGAGGAGCGGCTGCGGCGGTTCGTCGATCAGCGGCTCGGCGGGGCGCTCTACCGGGACACCGTCCCGGCCGAGCTCACGGCGTGGCAGGTGCCGGGCGAGCCGGTGCCTGTCACGGAGGCACTGAGGCAGGAGTTCGCGCCCATCGCGATCGGGACCCGCTGGGGCAGGCCGTGGGGGACGATGTGGCTCCACGTGACCGGGCGCGTGCCGGATCGCTGGCGGGGCCTGGGCGACGACGTCGAGGTGGAGCTGGTGGTCGACCCCGGCTTCACTGGCGGCCCCGGCTTCAACGCCGAGGCGCTCGCCTACCGCCCCGACGGCACCGTCATCAAGGCGATCTCCCCGTTCAACACCCATCTTCCGGTTGATCCGCACCGGCCGGTCGACCTCTACCTCGAGCTGGCCGCGAATCCCGATGTGGCACGGAGTTTCGGCTTCCAGCCCACCGCCCTCGGCGACCTGGACACCGCGGGCGAGGAACCGATCTACCAGCTCCGCCAGGTCGACTTCGCGCTTCGCGACCGCACGGTGTGGGAGCTGACCCAGGACATCGCGGCGCTCAGCGGCCTGATGCATGCGCTGCCGTTCGACCTGCCACGCAGGCACGAGATCCTGCGCGCCCTCGAGCGGATGCTCGACACCGTCGACCCGGACGACATCGCGGGCACCGCCGCCGCCGGCCGCGAGCAACTGCGCGAGGTGCTGGCGCGACCGGCCTACGCCAGCGCGCACAACCTGATCGCCGTCGGGCACGCGCACATCGACTCGGCCTGGCTGTGGCCGGTGCGCGAGACCATCCGAAAGTGCGCCCGCACCTTCTCCAATGTCGTTGCGCTGATGGACGATCACCCGGACTTCCGGTTCGCCTGCTCGTCCGCGCAGCAGCTCGCCTGGGTCAGGGACGGCTATCCGGAGCTGTTCGAACGGATCCGAGACAAGGTCGCGGCCGGCCAGTTCGTCCCGGTCGGCGGCATGTGGGTGGAGGCCGACACCAACATGCCCGGCGGCGAGGCCATGGCGCGGCAGTTCGTTGCGGGCAAGCGGTTCTTCCTCGACGAGTTCGGCGTCGACACCCCAGAGGTCTGGCTGCCCGATTCGTTCGGCTATTCGGCCGCGCTGCCCCAGTTGGTCCGCCTGTCGGGGTCGCAGTACTTCCTCACCCAGAAGATCTCCTGGAACAAGACGAACCGGATGCCGCACCATACCTTTCGATGGGAGGGCATCGACGGCACCCAGGTCTTCACCCACTTCCCCCCGGTGGACAAGTACAACTCGGACCTGTCCGGACACGACCTCGGTCACGCCCAGCGCAACTACCGGGAGCAGGGCGCGGGGACGGTGTCCCTTGTCCCGTTCGGGTGGGGCGACGGCGGCGGCGGGCCGACCCGCGAGATGCTGGCCGCGGCCGAGCGGACCCGTTCGCTCGAGGGCTCACCCACCGTCACGCTGGACTCGCCCGCGAACTTCTTCCGCCGGGCGGAGGCCGAGTACCCCACCCCGCCCGTGTGGTCCGGCGAGCTGTACCTGGAGCTGCACCGCGGGACCTACACCTCGCAGGCCAGGACCAAGCAGGGCAACCGGCGCAGCGAGCACCTCCTGCGCGAGGCGGAACTGTGGGCGACCACGGCCGCCGTGCGAGCCGGCGCGCACTATCCGTACGACGAGCTCGATCGGCTCTGGCATCTGGTGCTGCTGCAGCAGTTCCACGACATCCTGCCGGGCAGCTCCATCGCGTGGGTGCACCGCGACGCCGAACGCAACTACGCCGCCGTCGCGGCCGGTCTGGAGGAGATCATCGCCGACGCGGCGGGAGCACTGACCGGAGCGGGCTCGGCGACCCTCACCCTCAACGCGAGCCCCCAGGCGCGCGACGGTGTGCCCGCGCTCGGCATCGCGACCGCCGTCCCCGAGGCCGCCCCCACCCGGATCACCGGGCGCGGCAAGGGTTTTGTCCTCGACAACGGCCTCGTCCGGGTCACGATCGACCGCGACGGCCTGATCACCTCGCTGACCGATGCCGACACCGGACGCGACGCCATCGCGCCCGGCGCGGTCGGCAACCTGCTCCAGCTGCACCGGGACGTGCCGAACCAGTGGGACGCCTGGGACATCGACGAGTTCTATCGCCACACGGTGACCGACCTGCGGGATCCCGACTCCGTCGATCGTGACGGCGACTCCGTTGTGGTGCGCAGGTCGTTCGGGGACTCGACAATCGTGCAGCGGCTCGAGCTCGCCGCAGGCGCCCGCGCGCTGGAGATCAGCAACGAGATCGACTGGCACGAACGGCAGAAGCTGCTCAAGCTGGCCTTCCCGTTCGACGTGCACGCCGACCGCAGCGCCGCGGAGACACAGTTCGGCCACGTCTTCCGGCCGACGCACTCCAACACGTCCTGGGACTTCGCGAAGTTCGAGATCTGCGCGCACCGCTGGGTGCACGTCGGTGAGCCCGGGTACGGCGTCGCGGTGGCCAACGACGCCACCTACGGCCACGACATCGGACGCTCCGCCCGGCAGGACGGCGGCAGCACCACGACGGTGCGTCTGTCGCTAGTGCGCGCGCCGCTGTACCCCGACCCGACCTCCGATCAGGGCGCACACACGTTGCGGGTCTCCGTCCGGCCGGGTGCCACGATCGGCGACGCCGTCGCCGAGGGCTATCGGATCAACCTGCCGCCGCGCACGATCACGGGCGGCGCGCCGGTCGAACCGCTCCTGCGGGTGTCGAATCCCGCGGTGGTGGTGGAGGCCGTCAAGCTCGCCGAGGACCGCGGCGGCGACGTCGTGGTCCGGCTGTACGAATCCACCGGCGCCAGATCGACCGCGCTGATCGACGTGGACTTCCCGCACGCGGGCGTCGAGACGGTCGACCTGCTCGAACGGCCGGTGGCCGCCCCCACCGGCGCGACGGTCGACGGCGACGCGATCACGGTGACGCTGAGGCCGTTCCAGGTGCTGACGCTCAGAGTGCGAGCGGCGGCAGACTGACCGAAGAGGGCATTCTCCTGCGCCGACCCCGTCGGGGGTGTTACAGATGACGGCTGCACTGTCTCGCATTTCCCGCACCCAGCCCCAGGAGTACTCATGTGAACGACCGGCTCCGCGCGGTCGCGACGAGCGTCGCAACCGTCGCACTGTTCGCCCTCACCACCGCGATCCTCCCGTCGGCGACGGCGTCCGCCCAGTCCTCGATGACGGGTTCGGCCGCGGAGCCCGAACAGGGACTGCTCGCGGGCGCGAACGACTGGGAATGTGAGCCGTCGCCGGAGCACCCTCGACCGGTCGTGCTCGTGCACGGCACCGGCAGGAGCATGCAGGAGAGCTGGGGCAACACGGAGAACCCGAGCGACCAGGGCCCGCTGATCAAGCCGCTCAAGGACGATGGGTACTGCGTCTTCGCGCTGAACTACGGCTTCGCCCCCTCACTCTTCCTCGGCCCGACCCCCATCCCGGCGGGCCGGGACTGGTGGGGACACGCGGCGATCGAGGACGCGGCCGTCGAACTGGCCGAGTTCGTCGACAAGGTTCGGACGGAAACCGGTTCCGCGCAGGTCGACGTCGTCGGGCACTCGCAGGGCGGCACCGTGACCCGGCAGTACCTCCGGTTCGCCGGCGGGGCGGACCAGCAGAACCCCGCGAACAGCAAGGTTCACACCCTGGTCATGCTCGCGCCGTCCACCCACGGGACGAGCTACCGCGACCAGTACCCGACCGTGGAGGCGGCCAGGGCAGCGGGCGCCTCGAAGTCCTCGCAGCAGCAGATCATCGGATCGGAATTCCTGGCCACACTCAACGCAGGCCAGGAGACGTTCCCGGGGATCGACTACACCGTCATCGCATCGAAAACGGACCGGACCATCACCCCGTACACGGGGTCGTTCCTCGACGCCGCCCCCGGACCGTCCCTCCGCAATGTGTACGTGCAGGACGAGTGCCAGAACCAGGACCTCTTTGTCGGGCACTCCAGGAAGAGCTTCGACACCGGCCCGAATCCGCAGGTCGGGCTCCTCGAACACCCCGCTCCGGTCTTCCTCGCGCGCAAGGCGCTCGATCCGAACCTCCAGGGCACGATTCCCTGCTCCTGACGGGCCCGGACCACGCGCGGGTACCGTCGGATCTGTGGAAGCCCATGCCACCCTCGCCGAGATGGACGGTGAGCTCGTCAACTGCAGACGCTGCCCGCGGCTCGTCGAGTGGCGCGAGCGCGTGGCCGTCGAGAAGCGGGCCGCGTTCCGCGACGAGACCTACTGGGGCAGGCCCGTTCCCGGGTTCGGGCCGGCCGATGCCGCGCTGTTGATCGTCGGGCTCGCCCCCGCCGCGCACGGCGGGAACCGGACCGGTCGGATGTTCACCGGTGACCGCAGTGGCGACGTGCTGTACGCGGCGCTGCACGCGGTCGGGCTGGCGAACCAACCGACCGCGGTCAGCCGCGACGACGGCCTGCGGCTGCGTGGGGTCAGGGTCACCGCACCCGTGCACTGCGCTCCCCCGGACAACAAGCCGACGCCCACCGAGCGGGACACCTGCCGCCGCTGGATCGACGAGGAACTGCGGCTGCTCTCGCCGACCCTGCGGTCGGTGGTCGTGCTCGGCGGATTCGGTTGGCAGGCACTGTTTCCCGCACTGACCGACGCCGGCTGGGCGGTACCGCGGCCGCGGCCGAAGTTCGGCCACGGCGCCCACATTGTCCTGCCCCCGACCGGTGACGGCAGCGCGCTGGAGGTGTTCGGATGCTTCCACGTCAGCCAGCAGAACACCTTCACCGGCAGGCTCACGCAGGCGATGGTCGAGGCGATGTTGTCCGACGCCGGTCGGGCTGCGGGGTTGCTGCCCCCGTAGCCGACACCCTCCTATTCGCCCGCCGCTCCTAGGCCCGGCGGGCGGAGTTGCCGCGCGCGACGGCGTCCTCGGAGGCGAACCTCAGCAGGAGCAGCCCGGCGGGCACCACCGCGAGTCCGAGCAGCACCAGGGTCAGCGGGCTCGCGAGCAACAGGGCGTCCCCACCCGGACCGCCGAACATGCACAGCACGAAGCCGAGGAACCAGCCGACCAGCGGCAGCGCCGCCATCGATGCCCGGTCGGTGACGGTGCGGGCCCCGAGCACCAGCAACACGTTGACGACACCCGCGGCGAGCGCGCTGATCGGAAACGCCACCGAACCCAGGTAGGTGGGCAGGAAGAGCACGGCCAGCACGGCCGTGAGCGCGCCGTCGAACATCAGCAGGCCGAGAATCGCCGAGTCGAGGATGCGGCGCCCGGTCGGTGCGGGGCTGGTGCCGGATGTCATGGCACCAATCGTAGGCGGGGGCTTCAGCCCACCGGCGGGTAGCCGAGGAGCGTGAGCAGGTGACTCTGCATGTCGACGAAGTTGTACAGCGCGTTCATGTACATCTCGTGATGCTGTTCCGAGTAGGGGCGCAGCGAATCCACGAATGCCACGATCGCGTTCTGAACACTCCAGTTGTACATCGACATCCTTCCGTCAGCCCGACCCGGCTATGACCCACATCACAGTCTAATCGGATTGGGGTCGGCCGTCACAGCCGACCCCATGCCTCGGGAGGAACCCGAACCCCGTCAGTGATGGAACCCTTCCCGCGCCTCGTCGGACGGCGTGCCCCCTGCCAGCCGCGCCAGCGATCGACGGATGTCCTCGGCCAGCAGGGAGATCACATCGCGGGAGATCCCGTGCCGAACCAGGACCCGCTGGATGACTGTCTCCTGCCGGTTCGCGGGCAACGGGTACGAGGGCACCTGCCAGCCGCGCCTCCGCAGCTCATCGCTGAGGTCGTACAGCGAGAAGCCCGCCGTCGCCGGGCCGGTCAGGGTGTAGGACACCGCGGGCAGCCCGCCGGTCCCGTCGTAGAGCAGGGTGAACGGCCCCATCGTCTTGATCTCCTCGGCGAGGGCCTGGGCGGTTTCGGCACACGTCTGCTGGATCATGCGATAGCCCTCGCGGCCGAGGCGCAGCAACAGGTAGTACTGGGCGACGATCTCGCCGCCCGGCCGGGAGAAGTTGAGCGCGAAGGTCGGCATGTCGCCGCCGAGATAACTCACCCGGAACACCAGGTCCTCGGGCAGCAGGTCCGCCGACCGCCACACCACCCAGCCGACCCCGAGCGGGGCCAGTCCGTACTTGTGACCGGAGGTGTTGATGGAGGCCACTCGCGGGATACGGAAGTCCCACAACAACTCCGGCTGCACGAACGGGGCGATGAATCCCCCGCTGGCCGCGTCGACGTGAACGGGCACGTCCAGCCCGGTGTCCGCCATGATCGCGTCCAGCTCCGCCGCGATCTCCTCGACGGGCTCGTAGTCGCAGGTGTAGGTCACGCCGAGGATCGCGACGACACCGATGGTGTTCTCGTCGACGTACTCCCGCAATTGGTGCGGACGTATCCCCGTCGCGCCGGGCTCGAGCGGGATCTGGCGCAGTTCCACGTCGAAGTACCGGGCGAACTTGTCCCAGCAGATCTGCACCGGCCCGCACACCAGGTTCGGGCGGTCGGTGGGCTTGCCCTCCGCCTGCCGCCGCTCGCGCCAGCGCCATTTGAGGGCCAGCCCACCGAGCATGGCGGCCTCGCTCGATCCGGTCGTGGAGCAGCCCATGGTGTCGCGTCCGGAGGGTGAGTTCCAGAGGTCCGCCAGCATGTGCACACACCGGGACTCGATCTCCGCGGTCTGCGGGTACTCGTCCTTGTCGATCATGTTCTTGTCGAGGCAGTCGTTCATCAGCCGGTGGACCTCGTCCTCCGACCAGGTCGAGCAGAACGTCGCGAGGTTCTGCGAGGAGTTGCCGTCCAGCTGGAGTTCGCTGTGGATCAGTGCGTAGGCGATCCGCGGGTCCGACGCTTCTTTCGGCATCTGGTACTTCGGCAACACTTCTCGGCTGAGCGGCGTCGAGTAGATGTCTTGGGCGTCCCCGCCCCTGTCGGTGACCCTGTGCAACGCCATCGGGCTGATCCCTTCGTGATCCGGAAATCGACAATCGATCTGGATACAACGTGCGAGAAACTCAGGTACGACTGATGAAGCACACCGAGGGTAACCCGGATCGGGTCACCCCGTGGGGCGACTGGAAGCCTTCGGGGCGGCCGCGTGCTAGAAAGCGATGCCGGAGAACAGGTCCCGCTCGCGCCCGTCGGCGTCGACCGCACCGCGGGCGCCGCGCACCAGAACGTAGTGTTCCTCGGCCAGGATCGGCTGCGCCACGTTGTTCGACAGCGCGTACTCCGAGCCGGTCTCCGACACCGTCACCTGCGTCGCGTGCGCGGTCAGCGCCGACCGCTTGGCCTCGAGCACAGCCCGCACGTCCACCGCGGCGGTCACCGTCTCGTCGAGCACACAGGGCAACTCCCCCGGCTCCGGAATCCGCCACGACGACGGGATCTCGGTGATGCACTCGATCCCCTGTGCCAACGAGTTCGCCTCGGTGACAGTCCAATACACCTTCGTCGGCTCCCAGGGCCGACCCGCGGCCGGATACATATCGGTGCCCGCGGCCAACGCCGCTGCCATCGTGAAGCGGTGCGCCTGGATGTGATCGGGGTGGCCGTAGCCGCCGTCCGGGTCGTAGCAGACCACCACGTGCGGACGGACCTCCCGGATCACCGCGACCAGAGCCTCGACCGCCTCCTCGGGGTCCGCGTTCACGAACGCGCGCGGGTTGGCGGCTGACGGGGTGCCGATCATGCCGGAATCCCGCCAGCGACCCGCCCCGCCCAGGAACCTGGGGCCGTCGACGCCCAGCGCCGCGAGCGCCTCGGTCAACTCGAGGATGCGGTAGCCGCCGAGCTGATCGGCCCGGTCCGCGACGAGGCCCGCCCACCGCTCACCGATCACCTCGCCCTCCTCGCCGAGCGTGCAGGTCAGCACGGTCACCCGCGCGCCCTCGGCGGCGTACCGCGCGATGGTGCCCCCGGTGGTGAGGGTCTCGTCGTCGGGATGGGCGTGCACCAGCAGCAGTCGACGTTCGCTCACTGCGGGCTCCTTGACCAGCCGGCGGCATCGGCGAAGATGCCGACCTGGATCGCGCCGGTCAGCGAAACACCCTGGACGCCCGGCCCGGCCGCGACCACGGTCGTGTCCTGCAGGACGGGCAGCACGGCGGCGAGATCCCACAGCTTCGGCTCGGCCTGAGCGATCACGTGTCCGACGTCCGCGGTTCCGCGGAGCGCCTCGTCGATGCCCGCCTGCAGGGCCGCGTCACAGAGTCCCGACAGATTGCTCGGGGCAAGCGGATCGGGCACGACGTCGGGCTCGGCGTCCGTCGACTCGCCTGCGCCGGACGGTGCCGGGGCCGCAGGCGGGGGGCAGGCGAACCGGGAGGCCATCGAGGTCGCCGGGTCGGAGCCCGCGCGCGCCCAGCCGACCACGGCGTCGACCTCGCCCTCGACGAGCGACTTGCCGTACAGCTCGTCCGGCCTCATCGTCGTCACCGAGGCATCGACCCCGGCGCCGCGGAGCTGGTCGGCCGCCGTGTTCGCGACCGCGATGGCGGAGTCGTCGCCCTCCGGCGCACCGATCACCAGGGCCAGCTGATCGCCGTCCTTCGCGGTCCTGGCCGTCGCCGTCTCACCGGGGCCGTCGACGAGGGTGTGAACCCAGCCCGCCTCGGCGAGCAACCCGAGCGCCTGCTCGCGGCTCGGCGCGGGCGGCGCGGTCGGGACGTAGCCCGGATCGGACGGCGCCAGCACCTGGGCTCGGGCCGGCGTCGCGTTCGCGCCGGTCGGGGTGCCTACGGAGGCCAGCAGGTCGGGGCTGAGCAGCCCCATCAGACCGCGACGCAGCCGCTGGTCGGCGAGCGCGGGGACCCTGCCGTTCAAGGTCAGCTCCAGTACCCGGGGCGCGGGGGTGACGGCGGCGCGCACCGAGGGGATCGCGGCCAACTGAGCCTGCAGCGGGCCGCTGCCCCGCACCTGCGCGACCTGGGCGTCACCGGAACGGATCGAGTCCGCCAACTGCGCGGACGAACCACCGCGACGCATGAGGATCTGGTCGGGGGTCGCGGGCTTGCCCCAGAACCGGTCGTTGCGTTCGAGCAGGATCTCGTCGCGGCCGCGGTCGATGGACTTGATGTGGAAGTCGGCGCCGGACACCGGGATGTTCTCCGCCAGTCCGCGGGTGAACCCGCCCGGCGAGTCCTTCACCAGGTGCGAGGGCAGCAGGTCCGTGAACAACTCCCGCCACGCCGGATACGGCGAGCTCATCGTGACGGTGACGGTCTTGCCGCCGCCCGAGGAGCCGATGTCGGTGATGAGGCCGTAGCCGGCCGGGTCGACGACGCCGGGCTGGCTGATCATCTGCCGCCACAGGTAGCGGAAGTCCTCGGCGGCGATCGGCGCGCTGTCGGACCACTGCGCCTCGTTGCGGAGCTGGTACGTGACCGTGAAGGGATTCTGGGAGGTGACGTCCGCGGAGATCAGCAGGGACTCGTCGGGGAGCCAGTCCGTGCCGCCGGGCCGGGTCGGGCTGGGGACCGGACGGAAGGCGCTCGGCAACACCATCGAGCTGACCGCCGACGTGACCGGCGACTGGTCGGAGAGCAGGTGCGGATTGAAGCCGAGGCCCACGTCGTCGATCGCGACAACGACGGTGTTCTTGGTGGGCACCGCCGTCGTCGGCTTGGGACTGTCGGTGCTCTCCACCGGCGGCGGCGGGTTCGCGGTGCAGCCCGCCAGCATCAGGCCGGCGACAAGGGCTGTCGCGATCGGCAGGATCTGTCGGGTTCGTCGTCCCGCTCGATGCACTCGCACGTCCCTTTCGATCTACGGCTGTAAACGCCTGTGCGCGGCTGACGGGTCCGCAGACTCGTCAACCGCGCACAGGCGCGAAGCGCAACTCTACAGCGCGGCCTTGTCGCGGGACTTGCTGCGCGAGCGCTCGCGGGCGCGGTCGGTCTGCGACAGGTGCACCTTGCGGACGCGGACCACCTCGGGGGTGACCTCGACGCACTCGTCGCCTGCACAGAACTCCATGGCGCCCTCGAGCTCGAGCTTGATCGGCTTGGCCAGGGTCTCCATCACGTCGGCGGAGGACTGACGCATATTGGTCAGCTTCTTCTCGCGGGTGACGTTGATGTCGAGGTCTTCCTGACGCGGGTTGATGCCCACGACCATGCCCTCGTAGGTGTCCGCGCCGGGCTCGACGAAGAAGGTGCCGCGGTCGGCGAGCTGGATCATCGCGAACGGGGTCACCGAGCCGGTGCGGTCGGAGACGAGCGAACCGGTGTGGCGCGCGCGGATCTCTCCCGCCCACGGCGCGTAGCCGTGGAAGACGGCGTTGGCGATGCCGGTGCCGCGGGTCTCGGTGAGGAAGTCGGTGCGGAAACCGATCAGGCCACGCGAGGGGACGATGAACTCCATGCGGACCCAGCCGGCACCGTGGTTGGCCATCTGGACCATCTTGCCCTTGCGGTTCGCCAGGAGCTGGGTGATGGCGCCGAGGTACTCCTCGGGGCTGTCGATGGTGAGCTCCTCGAAGGGCTCGTGCACCTTGCCGTCGACCTGGCGGGTGACCACCTGCGGCTTGCCGACGGTCATCTCGAAGCCCTCGCGGCGCATCTGCTCGACCAGGATGGCCAGCGCGAGCTCACCACGACCCTGCACCTCCCATGCGTCCGGGCGACCGATGTCGAGGACCTTGAGCGAGACGTTGCCGACGAGCTCCTGATCGAGACGCGACTTGATCATGCGGGCGGTCAGCTTGTGGCCGCTGACCCGGCCGACGAGCGGCGAGGTGTTGGTGCCGATGGTGACCGAGATGGCGGGCTGGTCGACGGTGATCCGCGGCAGCGCGACCGGGTTCTCCAGGTCGGCGAGGGTGTCGCCGATCATGATGTCGGGGAAGCCGGCGACCGCGACGATGTCACCGGCGACGGCGACCTCTCCGGGCTGACGCTCGACGCCGACGGTCTGCAGCAGCTCGGTGATCTTGGTCTTGGTGACGACGGGCTCGCCGTCGACCTCGCGCATCCAGGAGACGGTCTGGCCCTTGCGGAGCTCGCCGTTGTGGATGCGGACCAGGGCCAGGCGGCCGAGGAAGGCGGAGGCGTCGAGGTTGGTGACGTGCGCCTGCAGCGGCGCGTCGACGGTGCCCTTGGGTGCCGGGACGTTCTCCATCA
Source organism: Rhodococcus sp. PvR099 (assembly GCF_017833315.1). NCBI lineage: Bacteria > Bacillati > Actinomycetota > Actinomycetes > Mycobacteriales > Nocardiaceae > Rhodococcus > Rhodococcus sp. PvR099. The sequence continues at coordinate 2,455,160 of NZ_JAFIBV010000001.1, forward strand.
GGACCTCGAACAGCGCGTCGAGGTTCTCGGCGTCGGGGGCCTGGCCGTTCTCGGGCTGGACCTTGCTGGCCTTGCCCTCACGGCCGGAGGCGTAGAGCACCGGCAGGTCGAGGGCGAGCTCGGCTGCCTCGGCGGCCTCGTCGTCCAGATCGGACGCCAGGTCGAGGAGCAGGTCGTGGCTCTCGGAGACGACCTCCTCGATGCGGGCGTCGGGACGGTCGGTCTTGTTGACGACGAGGATGACGGGCAGCGAGGCGGCGAGCGCCTTGCGGAGCACGAAACGGGTCTGCGGCAGCGGGCCCTCGGAGGCGTCGACGAGCAGCACAACGCCGTCCACCATGGACAGGCCGCGCTCCACCTCGCCACCGAAGTCGGCGTGGCCGGGGGTGTCGATCACGTTGATGACCGTGATCGAACCGTCCTCGTTGTGCTTATGCACGGCGGTGTTCTTCGCGAGGATGGTGATGCCCTTTTCGCGCTCCAGGTCACCGGAGTCCATCACGCGGTCGACCAGTTCGGCACGCTCGGCGAAGGCGCCGGACTGCCGGAGCATGGCGTCGACGAGGGTGGTCTTGCCATGGTCGACGTGTGCGACGATGGCAACATTGCGGAAGGTGGTGCTGGGCACGCTGCGGTCTCCTGGCTGGCTTGATTCAGCCACGCGAAACCTAGGCTCGCACGGCTCGGGCGGCCGCGTCGCGAATGCGAATCCATCAGCACAGGACGACCTGTGCAGGCATTGCGGCCAGCTAGATACTACCCGCCCGCGGCAATTCCGCCGAAAACGAGTTGTGAATCACCCTGGATCTGCTACTCGGTCAACCACAAGGACCGAGCGAGCGGGCCGCCGAGCCCGACCGCGGCACGCGCCTGCGCCGGGCCGATTCGTGAGGGCAAGCTAACCTCGGGTAGGCCGGGACGATCCGGTATCCGACCGGGCAGGAGGGCCGAGCCGACATGGGCAAGGTCAAGGCGAAGAAGGTCTCGAGCCTCAAGCCGAAGAAGAAGTGCTGCCGCAGCAAGACGCGGTGCCTCAAGTGTCCCGTCGTCATCATGCGGATGAAGAAACTCGAGAACGAGGGCGTCACGGGCAAGGACCTGAAGAAGGGGCTCAAGAAGGCACGCGCCTCCTGAGCCCCTCCCCGTCGCGCGTCGCCCGGATCAGCAGTTCGGCGTTGTCGGACGGCCGACGACGCGGTCGTCGAGCCACTTGTAGGCGGGCGGCATCCCGACAAAGGCCCCACCGACATGATCGACGCCAAGTCCGGGGGCGTACTGGACGTCGACCCCGCGGTTGCAGTACTCACGGACCACTCCGGTCATCCCCCGGTCCGGGATCAGCACGTCCTTGGTGTCATGGAAGACGAACAGCGGCATGTCCGGCGTGGCGGCGGTGCGTGCCAGCGAGTTCTCCTCGATGGCGGCCTCGACGCTCGGGATGGTGAGGATGTCGCCCACCTTCGAGCACTGGGCGAGGCTGATGCCCTTGGTCTTGCCGAGCAGGTCCGTCAGGCACCCGTCGGTGAGCGTATTGGCGAACTCGATCCCCTCTGGGGTGAGGTATTCCTGCGGCCTGACCTTGTCCGGGAACTCCCTCGACAACCCGAGCAGGGTGCCCCAGGCGGTGAAACCGACGGCCGGCTGCTTCTCGCTCAGCCCGGCCAGGTCGCCGGGGACCCCGCCCTCGGCGACACCGATGACATTGAGTTCCGGCGCGTAGGTGGACTTCTGTTCGGCCGCCCATGCGGTCGCGTGCCCGCCGCCCGAGTAGCCGTACATGACGACCGGTGACTGCGAGAGCCCAAGCGGCTCAAAGCGTTGCGCGGCACGAATGCCGTCGAGCACGCCGTGTGCGGTCTGTCGTCCGGCGATCCAGGCCATCTCGGGGCCCTGGTAGTCGGAGGCGACGACCGCATAGCCGAGCGCGAGCATCGGCGAGATGAGGGCCAGGTCCTGGGACTTTCCCGCGGGCAGGGTCACCGAGGGGTTGCACGCCAGACCGAGGGCGTCCATCGCCTGCTGCTGGGAGAGCAGCGGGCGGGCCCCCGGTCCGGTCCACGGGCGATCGGGGACCATCACCGTCGCCGTCGTGGTCACCGGCACCCCGAACGAATCGGTGGTGCGGTAGAGCAGCTGGGTGGTCTTGACCACCGGCCACGGAGTGTTCGCCGGGAAGCGGACCTCCACCGGACGGCTGCGGATCACGTCCCCTTTCGCGTACCCCGACAGATCGGCCGGCCCCTGGAACCAATTGTCCGCCAACGGCGTCGGACCGGGCAGCGGTTCGGCGGCCGCCGCGGGGGGCACCCCCAGTGTCAGCGCGGCGGCACAGGCCGCCACCAAGCCGAGGATCACCCCATGGCTGACGCCTCCCCCTCGATACGCCGATGATCAGTACCAGCGTGGCACGGAAACGGCTGGGGACAACGGGTTTCCGGGCGCGACACGCGATGGAGGCGGCCTGCCGCCACAACTATTCCGCGTGCAGCACCGCCATCAACTCCGCCAGCCACGCCCTGTCGTTCGGCACCAGATCGGCGGCGGCGAGCTCCGGCCCGGTCACCCAGCGCACCGCGGAATGTTCCAACGCGGTCGGGGTCCCGTCACACAGCGACACCAGGTAGGCGCGCAGGACCATGCCCTTCGGCAGCGGCACGTCCACCCCGATCCGGTCGCCGACCACGGTGTCGACACCCAGTTCCTCGCGGAGCTCGCGGCGCAGGCCCTGCGCCGGGGTCTCCCCCGGCTCGATCTTTCCGCCGGGCAGCTCCCACATGCCTGCCAGTTCCGGCGGCGCGACCCGCTGCGCGAGCAACAGCCGACCGCCGGCGATGATCGCCGCCGCCGCGACCTCTCGCACCGCATTCGTTTCCGCCCGGGCTTCATGCATGGCACCATCATTGTCATGGCCGAGTTGCTGTCGGACGCCGAGGTCGAAGCCGCGCTGGGATCGCTCCCCGATTGGCAGCGGGCGGGCGCCTCGATCACCCGAACACTGAAGTGCCCGACCTTTCCAGCCGCCATCGCGCTGGTCGATCGGGTCGCGGCGGCCGCCGAGAGCCGCGATCACCACCCGGACATCGACATCCGCTGGCGCACGCTCACCTTCACCTGCGCCACCCACTCCATGGGCGGGATCACCGATCTGGACGTGGGCCTTGCGCGGGAGATCGATCGTCTGGCTGCCGAGGGCTGAGCCGTCCGGCGTAGATCACCCAGGCGTAGAACGCGACGGCGCCCACGACGTTCACGGCGCCCAGCCAGGCCAGCACGGCTGGCCTCGAGATCAGCCAGATCGAGTCCTGGAAGAAGGACAGCACCCACGGCACCCCGATGATGGTCGACGCCAGCCAGCAGCCGGCCAGGATCTTCGACCCCAGCCGCTCCGCCAGCGGTCCGTGTACGAGCCAGATCAGCATCGGGATCAGCCACACCCAGTGGTGCGACCACGAGATCGGCGAGATCAACAGCCCGAAGAGCTGCACCACGACGAGGGTGCCGAGCCTGTCGTCGGCCCCGAGCGCCCGCCAGGCGAAGAAGGCGAGCAGCGCCGCCACCGCCACCGCCACCAGCCACGGCCAGCCGCTCTCGACGTCATGGCCGAGTACTCGGCTCAACGCACCGCGCGCCGACTGGTTCCACACCGACCCGACCGGGCCGATGCGGGATGCATCGCCGAGCAGGTGTTCGAAGTACTCGCGCGCCGACGGGCCGATCGTGAGGTAGCTGACCGCCACCGTCAGCCCGAACGCCACCGCGGAGAAGACGGCGGCCTTCCATCGCCTTCGCGCCACGAAATACAGGCCGGTGATCGCGGGCGTGAGCTTGATGCCCGCGATGAAGCCGACCAGCCCGCCCGCGATCCACCACCGGGTGCTGCGGACGGCGACCATGGCGCCGAGCACCAGGAACACGTTGACCTGCCCGTAGTCGAGCGTGGTACGAACCGGCTCGGTCCAGATTCCGACGGCGGTCCAGGTCAGCGCGACCGCGGTCCAGCGGGGTTCCCTCGCCGCCGCGCCGTAGATCAGTTCCAGGCTGATCCGGATCACGAGGAACAGCGCCGCGATGGTGAGCAGCGTCCAGCACACCCCCACCACCGGGAAGGGCAGATAGTGCAGTGGGAAGAACACCAGCGCCGCGAACGGCGGGTATGTGAACGGGAGCGGAAAGTCCGGGGTCAGCTCGGCGTAGGTGAAGTCGTAGAGGTTGTCGCTGAGCAGCGCGGCCGAGCCGTCCACATATACGTGCAGATCGACCAGGTTCATGCCGTTCGGGCTCAGGAACACCCATGCCATCCGCACCGCGACGGAGACCGCCAGCAGCAGCGGGGCGAAGCGAAGGATCGACGCCGACCGGCTATCGGTGCGAGCATCCCGAGTCTGGGGTGCGGGTGGCATCTCGGACACGTCTCGCGTTCTCCCGTGTGGTGTGGGCCGACGGGTGGAACCCGAAGCGTTCGACAGCGAGCCTAACGGCAGCCGCGGCGGCCGCTGAACCTCCCCGAAAATTGTGGATAACAGTTGCATCAACAATCTCAATTTTCACTCTAGTCACACGATATGGTCACCGGGCAAGCATCATCCGGCCAGCATTGCCATAGACTCCCGACCCAGAGTCACTCTCGGGTGACAAAGAAATAACAGGGTTGTCTCGGCAAGCGCTGTACAACCGCCTGATGGCCTGCATAGAGTGGCCCCTCGTTACCGCTGGGGGCCTGCAGGCCAACCGACGCTTGAAGAAAATAAGGATGGGACGACTGTGCTTCGTACGCGAGGACCGCGCAGAACGATCACCGCGCTAGCGATAGCCGCGGCCGCTGCCTTGGCTGCTCCGACCAACGCTGTGGCGCAGCCCGCGCCCGTGCTCCCCGAGGGCCTCAACATCGAGGCTCTGGCCTCGCTGGCACCGGCCATCATCGGTGCCGCGGCAGGCCCGTCCGACATCGCAGGCGGACCGCAGGCAGACCTGCTCGCCCAGGCGCGCACGCTGCTCGAGTCCTCCAACCTGCCCGAGTCGACGAAGGCGACCCTCTCCAAGGTCATCACCTTCCTCGACGGCAGTGGCGGCGGCGGACCGGAGCTCCCGCCGGAGAGCGGCCCCGTGATCGCCCAGTTCCTCTACCCGACCCTCGGCAAGGGCTGCATCTCGGCCACCGCCGACTCGGTGGGTACCGCGCTGGCCGTCCCCGGCCCCGCGCACCTGCCCCCTCCGGGACCGAAGGCCGGCCAGGCCGGGTTCGTCTTCACCGCGCTGGGCACCAAGAAGCCCGCCGACGTGCAGCCGGTCCCGCTCACCGTCAGCTGGGTCAACATCGACAACCAGAAGTCGGCGACTCAGAACCTGACGTCCGAGTCGAAGATCAACCCGGACGGACCGGCCACCCTGTCCGCCATCGCCGACACCGGTCGCGGCCGCGTTCTCGCGGTGATCTCCGGCTCCCTCACCACCCAGGCCGAGGGCGCCGCACCGATCACCTGCAGCTTCCTGCCGACCGTCGGAATGGTTGTCGTTCCGTAAGTCACCAGCCATCCCAGAAGGGCCCTTTCGCATCGCGAAGGGGCCCTTCTGCTTTGTCCGGCCCTGTGGTAAACCTCAGCGATGGCCTCCGTACCGCACTCGGTGAAGTCCGTGCACTCGCGACGCTCGATCCTGTCCATCCGATCCGAGGGCTCCATCCTCTCGATCGGCTCGGCCTACTCGATTCTCTCGATCGGCAGCGTCGGCTCGATCCTCTCGATAGGCTCCATCGGCTCGGCCGGTTCCGCCCTGTCCACCGGCTCGTTCGGCAGCCTGGGTTCGGCGCTGTCCGGACTGTCGAAGTGGTCGGTGCTGTCCTGGCGTGCCGACGCCACGAGCCCGAGCGACCGCCCGCTGCACGTGCTGGCGGAAGAGCCCGGACTCGCGGTGTCGCCGATGTCGCACACCCAGACCTGAGCTGCATCAACCAGAAACAGACAGCCGCACAACACGATTCGACGGAGGATGCACGTGACCGAGGCGGACAAGACCGACAACCGGACGTGGACGAGGGCTGAACTGGAGTCGGCCTTCGAGGGCTACCAGCGCACGGTTGAGAAGGCCACCGCGACGGGCGACTGGAACCTCTTCGCCGACATGTTCACCGAGGACGCCACCTACATCGAGCACGCCTACGGGAACTTCATTGGCCGGGAACAGATCCGGGAGTGGGTGGTGCGGACGATGACGAGCTTCCCCGGCAGCCACATGACGGAGTTCCCCGCGGCCTGGCACACGATCGACGAGGAGCGCGGCTGGGTGATCTGCGAGATCCGCAATCCGATGCGTGATCCCGGCGACGGCACGCTCCACGAGGCCTCGAACCTGACGATCCTGCACTACGCGGGCGACGGGCTGTGGTCCTGCGAGGAAGACGTCTACAACCCGATGAAGTTCCTGAAGATGGCCAAGAAATGGTGCCGCGCCGCGGAGTCGTCCGGAGGACTTCCGGACGAGGCCCGCCAGTGGCTCTCCGCGGTGGGCGGCGCCTAGGGCGCGTCGCGCACTAGGGGTTCTGCGGTTCCTGAGGGGCCACGGATCCGCTCGACACGCGGTCGTAGATGTTCGCCGCGAGGGCGTACACGATGTTGATGAGTTGTTCCACGTCTGTCCTCTCTCGAATGGTTCCGCTGACGCTACCGGCAGCGGGCCCGACCTACGATGCTCACACGTGGTCGTGTCGGCCGGCCCGCGCGGCCGCGACCCATAGCTTGGCCACGTACCCCGCCAATCCGATCGCCATGCCCACCACCGCGACGGCGGTGAACCCGGCCGCCGGTCCGGCACGGTCGACCATCGCACCGGCAAGGGGCGAACCGACCGCGCCGCCGAGAGTGAACGAGGTCCCCTGCCAACCCATAGCCTCGCCCCTCCGGTCCTCCGGAACCAGGTCCGCGATCGCCTCGCCCGTCGCCGCCATCACCGGCGCGCAGAACAGCCCGGCCGGGATGGCGAGGGCCGCCAGTGTGAAGGTCGAGGTGGCGAAGGCCATCGGGAGCGTGAACAGGCCGAGTAGGAACAGCAGCAGCGCCGGGCTCACGGGGCGATGCATCGCGCCATAGATCAGCCCGCCCACGATCGACGACACGCACCAGAAGAAGAACACGACACCGAGGGACTGCACCTCCCCGCTCGCCCGCAGCGCGGCCAGGATGCCGACGTCCGTGCCCGCCAGGATCAAGGTGGCTCCCGCCGAGGCGGCGAACACGCCGACGGCGGCGGCGGTGAGCCAGCCGGGGCGCGTCGCGGCGCTGAGAGTGGCGGCCGTCGCGTCGTCAACCGCGGGTGCGACCGCCGCCTCGGCTCCTGCCGCGACGGCGGGGGTCTCACTGCGGGTCGGCGGGTTGAACCACATCAGGAACAGACCGGCAACCACGACGGACACGCCTATCGCGATGAGGGTGTACCGGGTGCTGAAGTGAGTGCCGAGGAATACCCCTGTCGCCGGGCCGACGATGAACACCAGCTCGGTGCCGATCGAGTCGAGGGCGTACGCGGTCCGCCGATCCGCCTCGCCGACCAGCACGCTGATGCTCTGGCGGACCACCGTGAAGATCGGCAGTGCGAAGGCCCCGCAGACGAAGGCGACCGGGATCAGTGCCTGGTAGGGCACGAAGGCGACGATCGGCCACAGCACGCCCTCGGCGATCACGGAGGGCAGCAGGGTTCTTCGCAGCCCGATCCGGTCGATCAGCCTGCCGCGCCAGGGCGAGCCGACCGCGATGCCGATGGTCAGCGCCGCCGCCGCGAGTCCCGCGGCCGCGTATCCCCTGCCGAGGGTCTGCACGACGTGCAGGGTGAGGATCAGCCCGGCCGCGGAGTGCGGCAGCCGCGCGATCATCCCGACTAGGATCAGCCTGCGCACCGGCCTGCGTGCCAGCAGTGCGGCGTAGCGACCGATACCCATGCGAGAAGTCTGTCATCGAGTCGTGATCGGACTGCGCTCGTCTTGCGCCGAATCCCCCGCCGTCGCGGCTAGGCTCGACCGCATGAGAAAAGCAGCTGCAGTGCTCGCCGCCTCCACCGCCGCCCTCGCGCTCGCCCTCACCGGCTGTAGTTCCGACGAAGCCACCGACAACACCCAGACCGCCAAGGACAAGGCATCGGCCGCGATGTCGTCCGCCGCAGGCGCCGCGGGAAGCGCCATGACCTCCGCCGCCAACGCCGCTGAGGGCGCCATGTCCTCGGCGAACGCCGCGGCCAGCACCGCCGTCTCGAAGGCCAAGGGCGCCCTCGACAGCGCGAAGGTCGCGACCTTCACCGCCGCGTTCAAGGTCGCCAATCCCGATCTAGCAGCGGGCCGCGACGACGACGCCATCGAAGACATCCTGGCGCAAACCTGCGCCGACATCGACGCAGGCCAGTCCGAGCAGGAGATCGTCGCCGGCCTCGAGACCAGGGCCGAGAACAACGGCGTCAAGGCCACCCCGGACCAGGCACAGCAGATCTACAACATCGCCAAGCCGGCCTGCTGACCGCCCCAGCACTCCGCCGCGCCCCGCATCGCAGGGGCGCGGCGTTCGGTCAGGCCAGCGACCACTGGCCGTAGTCGGCCTTGAGGATCGCGTTGAGGTCGATGCCGACACCGTCGACGGCTCGCTTGTCGATCTCGTACTGGTGCAGATGCGCCTCGGGATGCACGAAACCCGACGGCGTGCCCCAGTTGTGCTGCCAGTAGAACGCGCCCAGGCCCTCGGCCACCAGCAGGTCGAGGGTCGGGGAGTTCGCGTAGACGCCCGTGTTCTCGTGCCCGACAACCGATTCCCAACCCTGGATGTACGGGGCGATCAGCTCGGTGAAGTCGTCCTCGCTCGGGTTGTCGTCGATGGACGCGTAGATCGGCCGGTTCTCCGGACCGCCCGCGGCCAGGTGCAGCTCGAGACCGCGCTCGGCATGCTCCACGCCCGCATCGAACCCGCCGCGCCAGTCCGCGGTGTCCGCCTTGCCGAACTGGTAGCAGGAGACGACCTCCAGCCCGGACTCGGCGAGTGCTGTCGCCTCCGCCTCCAGCATCGGCTTGCCCTCCATCCACTCCGCCCCTGGCCGACGGTCCGAGACGTAACGGATGGCCCCGACGTGTCCGGCGGCGAGGATGGCCTCCGCGGACGGAACCCCGCCCGCGTAGTCGATCAGGGTGCCGAGGTTCGGAGAGGCCTGCGCGAGCAGGGAATTGGATCCGAGCGCCGTGACGCCAAGAGCGGCGGATCCGGCGGCCACGTACTTGAAGAGTTCTCGACGGGAAACCTGCACGACGCCCTCACATCACTGATTGCTGTCGTCACCGGCACGCCCCGACTGCCGACGAGGGGCCACGGTGACCTGGGTGGTTCGGCCATTCCATCACAATCACTCTGGTGTCGCCAGTCACATTAGTATCTCTAGCAACACCTGTTGCGGCGTCGCCGCAGCGTATCGGCCCTTCGACGCCGAATCGGGACGCCCGCCCGGTGTCGATCGGCGGTAACGTCTGACCTGTCCGCACAACTTCTCCCGGATGGGACTCGAGGTCATGGGCAATCAGACGTGGTGGGTCATCGCGCCCGAGAGTGGATTCGCGTTCGAGCAGCGCGCCAACGGCGACATGGTGGTGGTCGACGAATCCGCGGCCGAGGAACACGTCCTGCACGGCTATGAGTGGATGCACGTCAAACACCCCGATGCCACCGAGCAGCGAATCAAGGTCCACGGTGAGGGCCCGCCGCCCTTCGGTGAGTGGATCGTCCTCGACGAGGGATGACCGGGATCACAATCTGAGCAAAGCTCACGAATCGGCGCCCTCAACACATATTCTCCCCGCGGGGGTCATCCCGGCACCGCAGCCATGCGCGCGCGGCCGGGTGACGCGGCGCAACAGGGCGCCGTACTGGACTGGGGAGGACATTTTTCATGCCGTACGCGGCTTTCGGACTCGTGATGATGGCGCTGTGGGTCTTCTGCATCGTCGACGTGCTCACCTGCGAGGACCACGAGGTACGCCACCTCCCCCGGATCGGCTGGATCCTGATCGTGCTGTTGATCCCTACGGTCGGCTCCCTGCTGTGGCTGATCCTCGGCCGCCCACAGGGCGCGCGACCGCAGCGCGGGCGACCGCACCCCTCCGCCTACAGCGAGTACGACCGACCCGGCAGGCAGCTCCCGCAGAATCCCGACGACGACGAGGCCTTCCTGCGGCAGTGCCGAGAGCGGGCCGAGGAACAGCGCCGGATCGGCAAGCAGCAGCGGATCGAACGCGAGAGCCGCGAGCGCGACCTCGACTAGCCGGGTGTCGAGCACCCTCGGAATAAGTTGCGCCTGCACGTAGTTACCCAGGGTCATGACCGAATCACACGTCCCCCTGCCCGTCGACGGACTCTTCGAACCGTTCGCGGTCAAGTCCCTGAACGTGAAGAACCGTTTCGCGATGGCTCCGATGACCCGGGGCTTCTCGCCGGACGGGATCCCGGGCGCGGACGTGGCGGAGTACTACCGTCGCCGCGCAGCGGGTGGGGTCGGCCTCATCATCACCGAGGGGACCTACATCCCTGACCCGGCCGCGGGCCCGCACACCCGGGTACCCCACCTCTACGGCACCGAGAGCCTGGCCGGCTGGCGCGGCGTCGTCGACGCCGTGCACGCGGAGGGAGGCGCGATCATCCCGCAGCTCTGGCATCTCGGGGTCGAGCGCGGGGAGGCCCCCCGCCTCAACCCGGAGGCGACCACCGTCAGCCCGTCCGGCCTCGCGCTCGACGGCTCCCCGAGCGGTCGGGCGCTGACGACCGGCGACCTCGACGAACTGCGCGAGGCCTGGGTCGCGGCCGCGGTCAACGCGAAGGACGTCGGATTCGACGGCATCGAGCTGCACGGTGCGCACGGCTACCTGCTCGACGAGTTCCTCTGGGCGGGCACCAACCGGCGCTCGGACGGTTACGGGGGCTCGCTGCAGTCGCGGACCCGGTTCCCCTCCGAGGTGGTGGCGGCCATCCGCGCGGCGGTCGGCGAGGACTTCGCGATCGTCTACCGCTTCTCCCAGTGGAAGTCGAACCACTACGACGCGCGGATCGCGCAGTCGCCCGCGGAGCTCGAGCAGGTTCTCGACCCGCTGGTCGCCGCCGGTGTCGACGTGCTGCACGCGTCCACCCGCAGGCACTGGGAACCCGCGTTCGCCGAACTCGAAGGCTCGGACGGGAAGCTCGGCCTGGCCGGGTGGACGAAGAAGCTGTCCGGGCTGCCGACGATCACGGTCGGCTCGGTCGGACTCGACAAGGTGTTCACCACGGCGTTCTCCCCCGACGGCGCCTCGAACACCGTCGGCATCGACCGCGTGCTCCAGCAGTACGAGAATCAGGAGTTCGACCTCGTCGCCGTCGGACGGGCGCTGCTCGCCGACCCGGAGTGGGTCAACAAGCTGCAGGAAGGACGCATCGACGAGCACGTGCCGTACGCCAACGAGCACCGCGAGGTGCTGCGCTGAGCTAGGAAGCCACGAACGGGCGGTTTCCCGCTCCGTCACTCGACGGAAGTCCGGGAAACCGCCCGTTCGTCGGACGCTCAGTCCATGTAGTCCCAGAACTGCAGCCAGTGCACCGTTGCGAACGTGGTCAGCGTCGCCGTGTAGACCACCGCGACCGCGACCGCGCCGATCAGCCCCACGCGCGGCCCCGCGCCGTCCACGGGATCGAGCCAGCGCCGGAACCACCGAGTGACCGCGGGCATCAGCAGCCAGGTCATCAACCCGACGCTGACGATCTGGCTGAGCCACATCGACAGCCAGGGCGGCAGGCCCCACTCGTTCAGCACCGGCCCAAGGAATCGCGAGAGCGTCATCACGGTCGGGTACAGCACGAGCAGGATCAGCATCGCCGTGCGCCACTGCGGCGTGATCCGCGTCGTGCCGTCCTGCACCCGCAGGATCGACCCGAACGGCGTGCTCCGCGCGACCACCGAGAAGTCCTCCGACAACTGCGATCGGAGCTCCGGGAGCGCCTCCGTGCGCTCCTTCGAGCGCATCCAGGCCGCCAGCTGGCGGTCGGTGCGGAACCGGAGCACCGACATCCAGGTGCCCGCACCCACCGGCCGCAGCACCGTGGTGCCCTCGAACCCCGAGAAGGTGGCGATCAACGCGGACAGTCGCACCTGCGTCGCCTCGAAGGCCCCTTCGCGCCCCGGCGACACCGGGTGTTCGAACACCGCGGTTCCTGGCGGCAGACAACCCTCGAGCAGGATCAGATCCGAGCTCGCGCGCCGGAATCCCAAGCTCTCCCCCGCCGCGATCAGCCCCGCCCGGCCGGCCGAGTCCAGCCAGCGGTGCAGGTGCTCCTCGGAATCGAATGTCACCGACACCGCCCAGTCCAGTTCGGGCGCCTCGTACGCGGCCACCCTGGCATCGACGAAGCCGTCCGCGTCCCGCGCGGCGACGCCCATGCCGTCGGCCCACCCGGCGAAACCGCCGGCGTCGGGCGTCCGGTGGAACACCGTGACGGCGGTCGCGGCGCTCATCGGTCGCCTCCCGCGGAGTCGCCCTCGACCAGTCGGCGGACCGACGCGCTCTGTTCGGGCGGAACCAGGACGGTGACGAGATCGCCTGCGCGCAGTCGGGTCGCGGCGGTGCCGGGGACCACCGCGTCGCCGCGCCGCACCGAGACCACCAGCGACCCCGCGGGAAGGGCCCTGTCCGCCAGCCGTTTTCCCAGGACGGGCGAGTCTTCGGCCGCGCGCACGTCCAGCACCTCGACATGCGTCCCGACCCGCTCCACCCGCCGCTGCTCGGCCAGGACCTCCATCCGATAGCCGTGGACGACGTCCGGCACCCCGACGATGCCGCACACCCGCCTCTGCCCGTCGAGCACGGTCAGCCACCGGGCCTCGTCCGGCATCGCCTCCAGCGCCTCGTCGAGGTTCGCGGTGACGTCGACCGTCGGCGCCCCCGCATCGGCGCGCCGCGCGAGGATCGCATCCGGCGCCGCGGCCGCGAGTCCCGACGGCGAGACCGCGCCGATGAAACGCCCCTCGCCGTCGACGACGGGCGCCCCCGGCACTCCCGCCTCCCTCAATCGCGCCAGCGCGTCGGCGACGTCGGTGCCGCCGTCGAGGACCAGCCGCGGGGGCGACATCGCCTCACCGACGCCGACCCGGCCCAGCAGCGGCATCCCCGCCGTCAACCGCGCCGCGCGGGCGTCCTCGCGGGTGCCCAGCTGGGCCCGGTAGATCGTCTCACCGGAGTGACGCACGATGAGGTAGGCCAGCCCGACCGCGACCATCGCGGGCGTGAGAATGGTGAGGCTGCCGGTCATCTCGGCGACCATCAGCATCACCGCGATCGGCGCGCGGGCGATGCTGCCGAAGCAGGCCATCATCCCGACGATGACGAACGGCGCGGGCGAATCCGGGACCGCGGGCGCGATCGGTTCGAGGAGCCGCCACACCGCCGCGCCGATGAAGGCGCCGATCACCATGCCGGGCCCGAAGATGCCCCCCGATCCTCCGGTGCCGATCGAGAGCGAGGTGGCCAGGATCTTCGCGAACGGCAGCACCAGCACCACCCATAGCGGGATCGCCAGCAGACCCGTCCGGTCCAGCGACTGCTGCACCCAGCCGTATCCGCTGCCGAGCACCTCGGGCAACGCAAGGGCCGTCAGGCCGACCAGGAGTCCGCCGATCGCCGGCTTGAGGATCCGGCTGCAGCGCACCCGGTCCGATATCGCGACGGTGCCGTAGAACGTCCTGCTGTAGAGCAGGCCGACGAGCCCCCCGAGCACGCCGATGGCCGCGAACCACACCAGCTGCAGGGGATCGTCGAACCGGTAGTCGGACGCCGCGTAGCCGAACAGCGGCGCGAAGCCCAGCAGGGACCCGTAGACGGTGTAGCCGACGATCGAGGTGACCAGCCCCGGGATCACCGCGTCGAACTCGAAGTCGTCCCGGTAGGCGATCGACCCGGCGAGCAGGGCGCCGCCGAGCGGGGCCCCGAAGATCGCGCCGATGCCGGATCCGATGCCGACCGCGACCGCGACCCGGCCGTCCTTCGGCGACAGGTCGAGGGTGCGCGCGAGCAGGGAGCCGAACCCGGCGGAGATCTGGGCGGTCGGGCCCTCGCGGCCACCGGACCCGCCCGAGCCGATCATGATCGCCGAGGCGACGAGCTTCACCAGCACCGCTCTCATGCGGATCATCCGCGGGTTCCGGTGGATCGCCTCGATGGCCGCGTCGGTCCCGTGTCCCTGCGCCTCGGGGGCGAAGGTGAACACGATGACCCCGGAGGCCAGCCCACCCAGGCAGACGACGATCGGGATGGCCCACGGGCGGGGCGAGTCGCCGCTGCCCGTGCCGCCGCCGTCCCCCGCGGCCTCCGGCGGCGTGTAGCCGCCGAGCATTCCGAGCAGCAGGTGGGTGGCCTCGGAGAGCACGAGAGAAAAGACCACGGCACCGAGCCCCGCGATGATGCCGATGGCGGTGCCGAGCACCAGCCATTTCTTCAGGTAACTCGCGTGCTTCACCCAGCGACCCGCGGTGGTCCCGGCCGAGCGCAGCCCTGTCGCCGCGAGAAGCCGGCGATCGCCGGCCGTCATACTCGGCAAGCGTAGTCAGCGTCGACGCGCGCCGACGGCTGTTTGACCTGGGTGTCGGCCCGAGGTCAGGCCACGGACATCTGCCACACCACGGCGGCGGCGAGCGCGCCTGCCCCGTTCAACGACCAGTGCAGCGCGATCGGTGCGATGAGGCTGCCGCTGCGGCTGCGCAGCCAGGTGAAGACGAATCCCGCCGCGGCGGTGGCGAGCACCGCGCCCGCGATCCCGAGCACCTGCCCCCACACCCCACCGCCGAGGATCCCGGTGAGCCCACGGTTCCCGCTCGTCAGCCCGAGCGAGGACGCGATGTGCCACAGGCCGAACAGCAGCGACCCCGCGGCGAACACCCCGCGCGCACCCCAGGCGCGATCCAGGGTGCCGTGCAGCACCCCCCGGAACGCCAGTTCCTCCGGGATCACGGTCTGCAACGGGATGACGATCATCGACGCGATCAGGGCGCCCGAGATGGTGGCGTAGCGATCGGCTATGAAGAACGGCCGGGTGATCGGGAGCAGTGCCCCGATCGCGACGACCGCGACGACCACCCCGACCGCGGCGAGCGCGTAGAGCGACCCCGTGCGCCAGTGCCGCCGCGACAGTCCCAGCTCAGACCAGCCCAGACCCCGGCGGCGAGTCATGGCGACCAGCACGATCGCGGCGATCGGCACGGTGGCGATGCTCGCCCAGGCGTTGGTGAAGTGCGCGATCAGATTGGTTCCCACCAGGACCAGCACCACGACGGCGACGTCGAGGTAAGCGTGGAGCCTGGGGTGGGTGTGCATCTCGTCAAGTGTACGGACCGCCCGCGCGGGCGACGGGCTCGTTCCCGCCCCCGGATCGGGGCGCGGGAGCAGCGCCGCTAGCCTGAACGTGCTTCCACGCCCCGTGTACAGGAGAGATGATGGCCGACTTCCTCTATGAGGACCTGCTGCCGATCGGTGACGACAACACCGAGTACCGGCTGCTGACCACCGAGGGGGTGTCCACCGCCCTGGGACCGGACGGGCGCACCTTCCTGAACGTCGAGCCCGAGGCGCTGCGGCTGCTCACCGAGACCGCATTGCACGACATCTCGCACTACCTGCGCACCGATCACCTGACGCAGCTCGCGAGCATCCTCGACGACCCGGAGGCCTCGAACAACGACAAGTTCGTTGCGCTCGACCTGCTCAAGAACGCGAACATCGCCGCGGCGGGCGTGCTGCCGATGTGCCAGGACACCGGCACCGCCATCGTCATGGGCAAGCGCGGCCAGCAGGTCCTCACGCCCGGGGACGACGAGCAGGCCATCTCGCGGGGCGTGTACGACGCCTTCACCAAGCTGAACCTGCGGTACTCGCAGATGGCCCCGGTGACCATGTGGGACGAGAAGAACACCGGCAGCAACCTGCCCGCGCAGGTCGAGCTGTACGCGGACACGGCCAAGGGGCACGAGAACTCGTACAAGTTCCTGTTCATGGCCAAGGGCGGCGGCAGCGCCAACAAGTCCTACCTGTTCCAGGAGACGAAGGCGATCCTGAACCCGGACTCGATGATGCAGTTCCTCGAGGCCAAGATCCGCTCGATCGGTACCGCGGCCTGCCCGCCGTACCACCTCGCGATCGTCGTCGGCGGCACGTCCGCCGAGTTCGCCCTCAAGACGGCCAAGTACGCGTCCGCGCACTACCTCGACGAGCTGCCCTCCGAGGGCGCGATCACCGGCCGCGGTTTCCGTGACCACGAGCTCGAGAAGAAGGTCTTCGAGCTCACCCAGAAGATCGGCATCGGCGCGCAGTTCGGCGGCAAGTACTTCTGCCACGACGTCCGCGTCGTCCGGCTCCCCCGCCACGGTGCGTCGCTGCCCGTCGCGATCGCCGTCTCCTGCTCGGCGGACCGCCAGGCGAAGGCGAAGATCACCCCCGAGGGCATCTTCCTCGAGCAGCTCGAGTTCAACCCGGGCCGGTTCCTGCCCGAGGTCACCGACACCCAGCTCGACGCCGAGACCGACGGCATCTCGGGCACCGGCAAGGGCGCCGCGGTCAAGATCGACCTCACCAAGCCGATGCCCGAGATCCTCGCGGAGCTGTCCAAGCACCCGGTCAAGACCCGGCTGTCGCTGACCGGTCCACTGGTCGTCGCGCGCGACATCGCGCACGCGAAGATCAAGGAACGTCTCGACGCGGGCGAGGAGATGCCGCAGTACCTCAAGGACCACCCTGTGTACTACGCCGGTCCGGCCAAGACCCCCGAGGGTCTCGCGTCCGGCTCGTTCGGCCCCACCACGGCCGGCCGGATGGACTCGTACGTCGAGCAGTTCCAGGCGGCGGGCGGCTCGATGGTGATGCTGGCCAAGGGCAACCGGTCCAAGCAGGTCACCGACGCCTGCGACGCGCACGGCGGCTTCTACCTCGGTTCCATCGGCGGCCCCGCGGCGCGGCTGGCGCTCGACTGCATCAAGAAGGTCGAGGTCATCGAGTACGAGGAGCTCGGCATGGAGGCGGTCTGGAAGATCGACGTCGAGGACTTCCCTGCCTTCATCGTGGTCGACGACAAGGGCAACGACTTCTTCGCACACACCGGTGAGGTCACCCTGACGGTGGGCAAGCGTCCCGGCCTGTGAGCTGAGACGACACGACCCGAGGCCCGGCGGAGCACACGCTCCCCCGGGCCTTTGTCGTTGCGATCCCCCATTGCCATGCGCACCCGGTGGGAGGAGGGTGAGGCATGGAGGGGGGGTTGACCGGTGGCGCCCGCCGGGTGCTGCCTCGAGAACAAGGAGGTGGATCGTGTTTGCACGCTCAACCACTATCCAGGCCCACCCGTCGTTCATCGACGCGGGAATCAAACATATTCGCGACACGGTGATGCCTGCACTCGCCGAACTCGAGGGCTGCGCGGGACTGTCCCTGCTGGTCGACCACGACAGCGGACGCTGCATCGCCACCAGCTCCTGGATGGACGAGGAGTCGCTGCGCAGGAGCGAGGGGCCCGTCCTGCAGCTTCGCGACGAGGCCGCAAAGGCCTTCAACGGCACCACCACGGTCGAACGCTGGGACATCGCGATCCTGCACCGCGACCACCATTCGAGCCACGGCGCGTGTGTGCGGGCGGTGTGGCTCAAGCTCGAGCCGGGCCGGATGGACCACGCCATCGACGTCTACAAGATGGTGTCCATGCCAGCGATGGAGGACCTCGAGGGGTTCTGCAGCGCCAGCCTGCTCGTCGACCACGCGGCGGGACGTGCGGTGTCTTCGGTGACCTTCGACAGCCACGAGGCCATGGACAACAATCGCGAGCTGGCCCAGGAGATCCGAGCAGCAGCGGTCCGCGAGATGGGCGGCGAGATCCTCGAGGTGTGCGAATTCGAACTGGCGATCGCCCACCTGCACGTGCCGGAGATGGCCTGAGAGGAGGCCGGGTTCGTCAGCGCTCGGCCAGCGCCTGACCCTTGAGTTCGGGCAGCGCGAGGGTCGCGGCCGCGGCGAACCCGAAGGACACCGCGAACACCCCGAACACCAGTCCGTTGCCGCCGCCGGTCAGCAGCCACGGCACGATCAGCGGCGCGATGATGGACGCGATCCGTCCGAACGCAGCCGCCGCGCCGGTGCCGGCTCCGCGCACCGTCGTGGGGTAGAGCTCCGGACCGATCGCGTACAGCGCGCCCCACGCGCCGAGATTGAAGAACGACAACGCCATACCCGCCGCGACGATCTGCGTCGGTGAGTCCGCCAACCCGAACAAGCCCGCCGCGATCGCGGATCCGAGGAGGAAGGTCGCCAGGGTCCCGCGGCGACCCCACGCCTCGATCAGCCAGGCCGCCATCGCATACCCGGGCAGCTGGGCGAGCGTGATGACCAGCGTGTACTGAAAGGACTTCACCAGGTCGAAGCCCTGCGCGAGCAGCAGGCTCGGCAGCCAGATGAAGGCGCCGTAGTAGGACAGGTTGATGCAGAACCAGATCGCCCACAGTGCGCCCGTCCGCCTGCGCAGCCGCGGCGACCAGATCGACTCGACGACGGTGTCGTCGGCGGGCGGATCCGGTCGCCCCGGCCGGGGCTCGGTCGCGGTGTCGGGCGCGGTCCCCTGCGCCCGGCGGATCGGCGGCGACTCTTCGAAGGACCGCACGGCCGCCTCGGCCTCGGCATACCTGCCGCGGCCCTCGAGGAAGCGCACCGATTCGGGCAGGCCCAACCGAACCACCACCGCGTAGGCGGTCGGCACGATGCCGACCGCAAGCGCCCAGCGCCAGCCGTCGTCGGAGAGCGGGATCAGGAAGTAGCCGATCAGGGCGGCCAGGATCCAGCCCACCGCCCAGAACGCCTCGAGCGCAACCACCATGCGGCCCCGCTGCTTTCGCGGCGCGTACTCGCTGACCAGGGTCGACGCGACCGGCAGCTCGGCGCCCAGCCCGAGCCCGACCACGAAGCGGAGCGCGATGAGCACCGCCAGCGAGCCCGCGAGCGCGGTGGCACCGGTGGCGAGCCCGTAGACGAGCAGGGTCGCCGCGAAGACCTGCCTGCGGCCGATCCGGTCCGCGAGCAGCCCACCGACGCTGGCCCCGATGGCCATCCCGACGAAGCCGATCGAACCGACCCAGGACAGCTGTGTCTTGCTCAGGTCCCAATGCACGGCCAACGCGGCCATCACAAACGAGATGAGGCCGACGTCCATCGCGTCGAGCGCCCAGCCGACACCGGAACCGACCAGCAACCTGCCGTGCCGACGGGTGAACGGGAGCTCGTCGAGTCGCTCTGTGCGGGTTCTGGTTTCGGGTCTCACCGAGATGGCCTACCTGGGGCCGCGCTTGCCCCGGCTACGTCCAGAGCGCGGCGATCAGAGCGGTGATGATCGCGAGCACCCCGGCCGCGTGCGCCAGGTTCGGGTTCGCCTCGCCCCGCTTCTGCTTGGCGCGACCGATCTCGGCGAGCGCGACGATCACGAGCGAGAGCACCAGCTTGGTCGCGATCTTGGCGGTGATGTACTCCTTGTCCAGCGCACCCTCGCCGATCCCGACGATGATCAGTCCGGTCAGGAACTGGACCCGGGCGCCCCACACCATGACCTCGGATACCCGCGGCTCCGCCAGCACGGCGAAGTAGCCACCGACGATGGCGGCCATACCGAGCAGGTGGATGGCGACGAAGACGTTGTATACGACAGACATACCCGCACTGTATCCGCAGGAACGCAGGAGCGCCGCGCCGATTCGCTATCCCACGAGATCGGCGCGGCGCGTCGGCGCCCGCGGGTCTAGACCGTTCGGGCCAGTCGGTCGGCGAGCATGCCGGTGAACCGCGCGGGGTCGTCGAGCTCGCCGCCCTCGGCTAGCAGCGCCATCCCGTAGAGCAATTCGGCGGTCTCCGCCAGCGCCGGATCGTCGGCGCGGTCGGCCTGGGCCGTCCGCAGCGCCGCCACGAGCGGATGCTCCGGGTTGAGCTCGAGGATCCGCTTGGTGGGCGGGAGCACCTGCCCCGAGGCGCGGTACATCTTCTCCAGGGTCGGCGACATGCTGAACGCGTCACCGACGATGCAGGCCGGGGAGGTGGTCAACCGGGTGGACAGCCGCACCTGCTTGACCTGCTCGTTGAGTGCCTCTGCCATCCAGGTGAGCAGGCCCTCGAAGTCCTTCTCCTTTTCCTCGCGCTCGGACTCGTTGGCCTTCTTGTCTTCCTCGGTGTCGAGGTCGACCTCGCCCTTGGCGATGGACTGGAAGACCTTGCCCTCGTATTCGGGCACAGCGCCGACCCACATCTCGTCCACGGGATCGGTCAGCAACAGCACCTCGAGGCCGCGGGCGCGGAACGCCTCCATGTGCGGCGAGCTCTCGAGCAGCTGCCGCGTCTCGCCCGTCGCGTAGTAGATCTGCTCCTGCCCGTCCTTCATGCGCGCCAGGTAGTCGTCCAGGGTGGTCGGCTCGTCCTCGCTGTGGGTGGACGCGAACGACGAGATGCCCAGCAGCGCATCACGATTGTCCGTGTCGGACAGCAGGCCCTCCTTGAGCACGCGACCGAACTGGGTCCACAGGGTGCGGTAGTCCTCGGGCCGTTCGGTCTGGATGTCCTTGATGGTGGACAGCACCTTCTTGGTGAGCCTGCGCCGGATGGCCCGGATCTGGCGGTCCTGCTGCAAGATCTCGCGTGAGACGTTGAGCGAGAGGTCCTGTGCGTCCACCACGCCCTTGACGAAGCGCAGGTACTCGGGGATCAGCTGGTCGCAGTCGTCCATGATGAACACGCGCTTGACGTAGAGCTGCACACCGGTCTTGGCGTCGCGCTGGAAGAGGTCGAACGGCGCGTGGGTGGGGATGAACAGCAGCGCCTGGTACTCGAAGGTGCCCTCCGCCTTCATCGCGATGGTCTCGAGCGGCTCGTCCCATGCGTGCGCGATGTGCCGGTAGAACTCCTGGTACTCCTCGTCGGAGACCTCGTCCTTCGAACGCGCCCACAGCGCCTTCATCGAGTTGATCGTCTCGGACTCGACGGTCACCGTCGCCTCCGCGCCGTCCTCGCCGGGCACGCTGCGCGCGACATCCATCCGGATCGGCCACGCGATGAAGTCGGAGTAGCGCTTGACCAGTTCCTTGATCTTGTACTCGGACGTGTAGTCGTGCAGGTGATCCTCGGCGTCCTCGGGCTTGAGGTGCAGGGTCACGGAGCTGCCCTGCGGCGCGTCGTCGACCGTCTCGATCGTGTACGTGCCCTCGCCGCTCGACTCCCAGCGAGTCGCCTGGCTCTCGCCCGCGCGGCGGGTCAGCAAGGTGACCTTGTCGGCCACCATGAAGGTCGAGTAGAAGCCGATGCCGAACTGCCCGATCAGCTCCTCACTCGCCGCCGCGTCTTTGGCCTCACGCAGCTTGCGACGCAGATCCGCGGTGCCGGAGCGGGCCAGCGTGCCGATCAGGTCCACGACCTCCTCGCGGGACATGCCGATGCCGTTGTCGCGGACGGTCAGCGTGCGCGCCTGCTTGTCCACCTCTATCTCGATGTGCAGATCCGAGGTGTCCACGTCGAGGTCCTTGTCGCGGAACGCCTCGAGGCGAAGCTTGTCCAGCGCATCCGAGGCGTTGGAGACCAGCTCGCGGAGGAAGGAGTCCTTGTTCGAGTAGACCGAGTGGACCATCAGATCCAGCAGCTGACGGGTTTCCGCCTGGAACTCGAGCTGCTCGATGTGCGCGTTCAATCCGATTCCCTTCGACAGCCGAGGCCTCGACATCGGGGCCTCAGACACCAGATTCGTCGTCGGAATATTACGCCGACACCGAGGCGGCCCGTCCGGGCCTCGGGATAAGTCCGGACTGTCCCGGACATGCGTGAGGCCCGGTGGAGCGCACGCTCCACCGGGCCTCACGAGAGGTTGGGTGTGGCCCTTACGGTCCGACGGCCAGCAGGGTGGCCAGGTTCGCGGCCTCGGCCGGTCCGACGTAGGGAACCAGCGCATCATAAATGTAGGTCGACATCTGGGTACTCCTTCGATGACTCGTCGAGTCGTCACTGCTCTGCCGGAGCTTCCGACACCGAATGCAGGGTATCCGGGGACGGCGCGGCTCGCCACCCGATTGGCCCGAATGCGGCGCTGACCTCGTCTATCGCCTCGTGCAGCATGGTCTCGTAGGCGTCGAGGTCGGCCAGTACGGACGGACTGGTGCTGACGCCGATCGTGACGGTCTCACCGATGCCGTGTACTCCATGTGTCAGGCCCATGAACTGGGACAACGCCGGGAAGCCGGCAGTGAAACGCACCGGTCCGCCGCCGAGGGACAGATCGGCCGGACCCCGGTCGACGCTGGAGACCACGGTGTTGCCGGTGACGGTGTCGGGGATCGCGCCGAAATCGAACTGCTCGACGCCCCACCGCACCAGCGGCCCAGGAACCGAGCGCAGCGCGCGGTCCGCGGCCGCCGCGGCCGGGTGCTCGCCGCGGGTCCGGCGGGTTGCCAGCGACGCGGCGATCGCCGCGGCACGGTCCCGCAGATCGGCGACGCCGGGATGCAGATCGACCGCGACGTTGCGGAAGTGGTTTCGCGACCGCGCCTGCCCGGGTTTGGCGACCGTCACCTCCGCGGCGAGGTCTGCAGGCACCGCGCTCCCCTGCGCCCGCAGGTACCGGGTCAGCGCCAGCGAGATCGCGGTCATCGCCCCGACCGTGACGGTGACGCCGGGCCCGCGCAGGTCCGCGGCGTCGCGAACCACCATCCGCACCGACCGGCGCTCGTCCGGCCGGGCGTTGGTCGGACCCTTGGGGAGGCTCGGCGGCTGCGGCGGCAACACCCCCGTGGCGGTGTCGCGCTCGAGGTCGCGATGGGTCCGGTGGGCGGGCACCGCGGCGGCCAGGAGGGCGGCCAGCTGCGCCGGGAGTCGGGCGGCGGCCAGCGTGAGCGCCAAGGCCGGTCGCCACGGCGCGGGGCTCGGCGCCCGCCGCACCGCAGCGTCCTGCCCACCGAACAGGGCTCGGGCCAGCGTCGAGGCGCCTCGCCCGTCGGCCAGGGCGTGCGCGACCTGCAGCACCGCAACCACCGCGGGTGCGTCGCCGCACCGCGGCGCCCCGTGCGCGACCGCGAAAAGGTGCAGCCGCCATGGCGATTCGCGCGAGTCCAGGCGTTCGGTCAGCAGCCCCCCCACGGCCAGCAGGCAGTCCGGCCAGCTCTCGAGCGGCTCATGGGCCACCACGTGGTCGGGTCCGACGTCCATCGGGACCCAGTGCGGGTAGTCGGCGTGGAACGGGACCTCGCGAACCTTGAGCCGCAGGTCCGGGACGAGCGCGGCGCGCGCGAGGAGCGAGCCGCGCATCGCGGCCGTCGAGTCGGCCGGGTCCTCGAAGCAGTAGAGCAGGAACTGGTCGCTGTGGATCTTGGTAGAGATCCAGTACGTCTGCGCATCAGGGGGACTCATCCGCGGCACCGACGGAAGGTATCACCGACCGACCGCCGCCGATGCGCCCGCCGTGGCCGGCCCGGGAGCTATCCGGCCTCGGCGAGGGCCTTCAGCTTGGCCAGGCCCTTCTCGAAGTCCTTGCCCACCATCTTGTCCATGCTGAAGATGAACCCGAAGACCTTGAAGAACCAGGTCTTCTTGCCGGTCATCCGCCAGCGGACCGTTGTGCCGTCACCGCTGGGCTCCAGCAGGAAGGTGGTGACGTTCTCGGCCTTGAACGGCTTGAGGAACGTCAGGTCCAGCACCACCTTCTGCCCGGGGACCGACTCGGTGATGACCATCGACCCCGAACCGGCCTTGCGGTTGCCCGACCAGGTGTAGGTGGCGCCGACCCCGCGGTCGGCGCCGCCGTAGGTGCGGGTCATGGTGGGGTCGAGCACCTCCCAGGGCGACCACTCGGGCCAGCGGCGGAAGTCCTCGATCAGGCCGTGCAGGGTGGCCGGGCTCGCGGCGACGTCGATGGAGCGTTCCACGAGGAAGCTGTCCGTACTCTCGGGCGCCATTGCGGTCTCCGTTTCCGTTGCGCCCGACGGCCGGGCTCCCACCGAATTGTCCATCCAGGAACGGACGGTCGCCACCGACACCATGCGCAGCGCCGAACGCGTCGCCGGGTCAGCCCTCAGCGAACAACCGCGCCTTTCGCCGCGGCCCGGTGGCAGGCTTGCGGTCATGACAGCTGCGGACCGGCCGGTCGTCGTCGACATCGCCACCAGGCGACGCGAGGGCCGACGCCCGGACCGCGCCGACCGACCCGCTCCCCTGCTGCGCAAGGTCTACGGCGAGATCCTGCGGGACGAGCGCCGCGACCAGGACCGCACCCTCGACGACGTCGCGCGCACGGTGGGCATGTCCAAGCAGTACCTCTCCGAGATGGAGCGCGGACGCAAGGAGCCGTCGTCGGAGATGCTGCGCTCGGTGTGCGACGCGCTCGGCATGCCGCTGGAGAACCTGCTGGCCAGGGGTGTGCGGCGACTGTCGGCCCCGCGACGCACCGGTCAGCACACGGTGACCGGTCCGCCGCGGGTGGAGCTGATGGCCGCCTGATCTGCAACGCCGTCCGCTACGCCGCGTCCCTGGAGACGATGATCTGGTCCGCGAGGCCGTAGTCGAGTGCCTCCTGGGCGGTGAAGATCCGGTCCCGGTCGGTGTCCCTGCGCAGTCGTGCCACGTCCTGACCGGTGTGCGCGCTGAGGATCTCCTCGGTCTGCGACCGGACCCGCAGCACCTCCGCGGCCTGCAGGGCGAGATCGGAGATGGTGCCCTGGCCCTGCGCGGACGGTTGATGCAGCAACACCCGTGAATGCGCGAGCACATGCCTGCGCCCCGGCGCGCCCGCGGCGAGCAGCACCGCCGAGGCGGACGCGGCCTGGCCCATGCAATAGGTGGCCACCGTGGGGCGCAGGAACTGCATGGTGTCGTAGATGGCGAGCATCGCGGTGGTCGACCCGCCCGGCGAGTTTATGTACAGGCCGATCTCCCGATCCGGCGCATCGGCCTCGAGGTGCAGCAGCTGCGCCATCACCACATTCGCCACACCGTCATCGATCTCGGTACCCAGGAAGATGATCCGTTCGTTGAGCAGTCGGCTGAACACGTCGAAGGATCGTTCGCCCGCCGGGGTCCGCTCGATGACGCTGGGAATCGCGTACTGCGCCATGACTACAGCCCCATCCGTCCTGCGGTCGCGAACGGCGCGATCTGCGCGAACGATCCGACCACGTGATCGACCATCCCGTACTCGCGGGCCTGCTCGGGGGTGAACCAGCGGTCCCGGTCGCTGTCGGCGGCGATCTCCTCGACCGTGCGGCCGGTCTCGGCCGCGAGGATCTCCTCCGACTGCCGCTTCATGTACTCCCAGTTGTCGGCCTGGATGGCGATGTCCATCGCCGTGCCGCCGATGCCTGCAGACGGCTGGTGCATCATGATCCGGCTGTGCGCCAGGCTTATCCGTTTCCCGTGGGTGCCGGAGGCGAGCAACACCTGGCCCATGCTCGCAGCGAACCCCAGCGCGACGGTCACCACGTCGTTGGGGATGAGCTTCATGGTGTCGTAGATGGCGAGCCCGGCCAGCACGGAGCCGCCGGGTGAGTTGATGTAGACGACGACGTCACGCTCGGCGTCGGCCGTGGCGAGCAGCACCATCTCGGCGCAGGCCCGCTCGGCCATCTCGTCGTTCACCTCACCGGTCAGCATCACGGTGCGCTGCCGGAACAGTCGATCGGTGAGTTGGTCTCGGTAGGTCAGGGCTGGTGTCGTGGTCATGTATTCCGTTGTATCCGCTTAGCGCGGTGGCGAATCGATTTGTCTGCCGAGGGCAGACGGATCCGGTGGGGGCGCCTAGAACACGAACGGGATCAGCCTCTTGGTCCGGCGCATGTACTGCCGGTACGGGTCGCCGAGCCCCTCGGCCAGCGTCCGCTCCTCGTGCGGGATCCGCACCACGTAGCCGAGCACGAGCCCCAGCACCGCGAGGGGTGCGAGCCAGTTGGTGTACGCGATGGTGAACCCAAGGGCGCAGATCAGCGCGCCGGTGTACGAGGGGTGCCGGATCCACCGGTACAGGCCGGTGTCCACCACCGTCTGACCGGGCGCGACCTGGACCCTGAACGTGAAGGCGGCTCCGAGTTCGTACACCGCACGCAGGCGCATGCCCTGACCCGCGGCCGCGATCGCCAGGCCCGCAACGAAATACCAGGCCGCGCCGGTGGTGATCACCGTCGACGTGACGAGCAGGCTGATCACCAGCCCACCGGCGTAGGCGGACAGCAGCCCCAGCCCGACCGCGAGCCCGCTGCGCGCGTCCTGGTCCCGCTCGGCGCTACCGGGCCGGGTACGCCCGATCCAGAACTCCGAGAACACAAATGCCGTGAACGCCGCCGCGAGGATCGCTCCTGCGGCGGGGTCGGACGCGAACAGCGGGAGCACGGCGCCGCCTCCTCGTCCTTCGCGTCCGCGGCCGATCTAGCCGGCCGCGTCCTCGTCGAGGGTGTACTTGACCAGGGCGTTGGCGTGCCCGTGGCCCATCTCGTGCTCGGCCTTGAGCCAGTCGACGAGCTCCTTGTGCTTGGTCAGATCCGAGGACCGGATCATGGTCTGCCACTCCGCGATCGGCCGGCCGTACTTCTTCTCGATCGACGGAAAGTAGGACGCCGGACCCTTCACTGCCTCAGTCATGAATGGGACGCTACCGCCAAGGGTCTCGCCATTCCCACCATTGACACCGCCAGACCTGCGGGCAATACTGAACTAGATGGTTCAGTATTCACGGCTCGACGCCTCGTTCGCGGCGCTCTCGGATCCCACCCGACGCGGGATCCTCGAACACCTCGGCCGGACGGACGCCACGGTCAGCGAGCTCGCGGAGCGCTTCGAGATGACCCTCACCGGCATCACGAAGCACCTGCGCCTCCTCGAGGAAGCCGGCATGGTCGTGACCGAGAAGCGCGGCCGCGTGCGCCACTGCCGACTCGGCACGAACCCGTTCGACCGCGAGCTCGCCTGGATCCGGGGTCACCAACTCGAGATCGAGGGCCGCCTGGACCGTCTCGGACAGTTCCTCAACCGCATGGAGGAGTAACGATGACCACGCAACACACCCCCGCCGCCGCGACCGTGTCCACCCCCGGCGACCGCGACATCCATGTCGAACGCGTCTTCAACGCCACCCGCGACCGGGTCTGGGCCGCGTACACCGAACCCGAGCAACTCGCCCAGTGGTGGGGCCGCGGGAACCCGCTCGACGTCGAGCGCTGGGACTTCGAGCGCGGCGGCCACTGGCGGTTGGTCGAGCACCACGAGGGCGGAACCGACGGCTTCGAGGGACGCTTCCGGGAGATCACCCCGAAGGAGCGGTTGGTCTACTCCTTCGAGTGGGACGGCATGCCCGCGCACCCGTGCATCGATTCCGTCGAGTTCGTCGACCTGGGCGACGGCCGCACCAAGGTCGTCATCGACAGCCAGTTCTTCACCGCCGCCGAGCGCGACGGCATGCTGCAGTCCGGCATGGAGGGCGGCATGAACGACAGCTACGCGGCGCTCGATGCGCTGCTCGCGAAGGCCGGCTGAACGCCCCCGCTCAGTCGTTCAGGCACAGGCAGAAGTAGTGCCCGGCCGGATCCCGGAACACCGCGAAGTCCGGGTGGTCCGCCGGTCCCTCGACGAGCTCCGCGCCGAGGCCGAGCACCCACCTCGTGGACGCATCCATGTCGTCGATCCGCAGGTCGAGGTGCACCCGCACTCCCTCCGCCGGCCAGTCGGCCGGGACGAAGTCGGGCGCGAGCTGGAACGCCAGCCGGAGCGCGCCCGGACCCTGCAGGACCACCCAGTGGTCGTCCGACCGCGTGCCCCCCCATCCGAGCACCGCGCCGTAGAAGGCGGCCAACGCGCCCGGATCGGGACAGTCCAGGACGGTGTACTCCATACCGATGGCAGGACGGGTCATGACCTCGACCCTAAGCCGCGCCGGACCCCGATTGCCAGGATCTTCTCAGGCGCCCATGAATGGATCCTTACCCGGAGCGGGCATCGTGGACTCATGTCGCAGATAACCGTGCTCGCCGTCGGTGGCACCGGGGAGTCGCACCCCGACGACCGCCGCACAGAGGTGTCCGGGCTGCTGCGCGAGGTCACCGACACGCTCGACGGCCGCTTCGTCGCACGCTGGGTCGGCTACCCCGCCTCGTACGGCCCCGTCGCCGTCGGCGGGCTCAGCTACCGGCAGAGCACCGCCGTCGGCGTGCGCAGGGTGATCGAGGCGGTTGCGGAGACCGACGGCCCGGTGATGCTGATCGGCTACTCGCAGGGCTGCACGGTGATCCGCGAGGTGCTGGGGCACATCGCCGCCGGAGACCTGACCGCGGGCGGTATCGCCGCGGTCGGGCTGATCTCCGACCCCGAGCAGCCGGACGGCGCTGTGCCGGGCTGCCGCGGGCACGGCGTCGCCGGGCCGGGGCCCGCGACACCGGACTCGATCCCCGTCCTCTGGGTCGGACACCCCGAAGACATGATCTGCAATGCCAGCGACGACAGCTTCGTTCGCGACATCGCGGACCTCACGCGCTGGATGTCGCTCCGGGAACCCAGCACGTGGCTGGGCAAGCTATGGGAGTTGCTCCGGAACAACAGCTTCCAGAACGCGACCAAGACCCGCCTGAGCGTCAGGCAGTGGCGCACGGACCTGCGGCGCCTGCGCACCGCCGCACTCGAGGTGCTCGGCTACCTGCCCGCACGCATGACCTGGGGCCGCGTGCGAATGAGCAATCCGCGGGGCGGTCGGCACGTCGCCTATGCCACCGAACCGCTCGACGCGGGCGGGCTCACCGGGTGCCAGGTGCTTGCGCAGTGGATCCAGGTGCAGGCGACGTTCGGGGCTCGGTACACGCGTCGCGCGCCGACCCGTGTCGCGTGAGCACTCATCTCGCTGTGGATCTGGGTCAGGCGGGCTCGGGCGCGAGGTCGTCGACGTCGGGGAACCGCTTCAGCAGCCTGGCGATCATGCGGTGCATCTCGTACATGCGCCGATCCAGCGCCCCTGCTCTGACGAGCAGTTCGGCCTGACGGTCGAGGTTGCCGGAGCGCCGGGCGAGGACCGCGTCGGCCTCGGCGGTTTCGATACCTGCCGCAAGGTCTTCGACCTCCCGACGGAGCATGACCAGGAACATCCGAGCCTGCGCTTGTTGCATCGGCATCGATCGGGACCTCCCTCGTGCTGGCGGCCCACTCCGGCCTTACGGCAGTGTCTCCGGACACTCCGGCCCCGTCAACATGCGGACCGTCCAGTACGCGCGCGATACGGTGGGTCGTGTCAGGGTCGGGCCCTCTAGCGTTGCAGGAGATCTGTTGTGAAGCTCGCTCGCAAGCTCGGTATGTGTGCCATCTCTGTCGCCGCGTTGGGGTTGTCGACCGCGGGGGTTGCGGCGGCGGCTCCGGTGACCGTTCCGTTTCAGGTGAATCCGTCCCCATACGGGAATCCGAACGGGAGCTTCGACGCTCCCGCGGCTCGATGCGCGGCGGTGGTCGGCGCCCAGCCCGGATCCGTGGTGATCACCGGCGGGAATCCGGGAGGCTGGGGCTGCCCGCTCTCCTCGCAGGTGCAGTGGATGAACCTGTCGTCCGGCGCGACCGGCACCACCCAGTTGTCGGACGGTCTGAACGGGATCCCGGCCGCGGCGACGGTGAACACCGGGATCGGTCAGGTCGTCGTCGTCGTCAACCCGGTGGCCGGGATCGTCACTCCCGGTTTCGCCACGTTCCACGTGCCGTGACGTCGGGACTCTTGGGAGAGGCTGCCTGACACCGGAATTCGGCCTCACCACGGGGCCGCTACCGGTAAGGTCGGCCCGCGGCGACACCGTCGCCGGACATTGTCAGCGTTATACGAGGAGCGTGGGGGACATGGGTTCAATCGAAATCATGAATTGGCTTCAGGCGGGTGCGAATGCAGGCGATCCGATCAGGGGACCGCTCTACGTCGCTGCGTTCGTGATCGGCGGGCTGTACAGCGTGCTCTTCGAAGGCGCCATCATCTGACGGACGTGAGAGGAAGCGGGTCGGGCCGTCTGCGCTGACAACCCGCCTCCAAATGCGCAATGGCCCCGCCTCACGGCGGGGCCTTTGCGCATTTGTCACCTGTCGAGGCGGGTCACAGGGTCTCGATCACCGACTGCCCGGCCGGGGTGCGCAGCGCTTTCGTCGTCTCCACTCCCGAGTTCGGGTTCAGCTTGTCCACCGTCCGGAACTGGAAGCGCGCCTCGCTCGCGTCGACCTCGAGGACGCCGTACCCGTGGCTGACCATGTCGGCGTGCTTGACGTGCGGGTTCTTGTCCCGCCGGTTGACCTCCTCGGCGCGCGCCCCGCCGGTGTTGTCACTGCTGCTGGTGTAGCCGCCGTCCGCGGTGTTGGCGGAGGTGACGGACGGGACGACGAATTCGACACCCGCGCGCCGGGTCCCGGGCGCGTTGGCCTGGGCGCCGCTCGGCGTGCCCGGCGCGAACCCGGTGTCCCAGAGCTCGCCCGCCCAGCCGTCGTGGTCGTCGCCGGTGACCAGGACCAGGTTGTCCACCGACTGGGCCGCGGTGGACAGGATCTCCGCTCGCTCGGCGCCGTAGCCGTCCCAGGTGTCCATGTAGGCCCGGGTGCCGTTGTCCGCCACCACCATGCCCATCATCATGTTCGCGTTCGCCACCACCTTCCAGCGGGCGTCCGACCTGGTCATGCCGTCGAGCAGCCATTGTTTCTGCGTCGAGCCCAGCATGGTCCGGCCCGCCGCGTCGGCCTCGGCGCACACGATGTGGTCCAGGGAGTCGCCGCAGGCCTGCCGGTCCCGGTACTGCCGGGTGTCGGGCGCGAACAGCTCCACCGTCTTGCCCACCCGCAGCGAGCGGTACGTGCGCGTCGGGTCGTTGGCGAAACGGGGAACCGGCATGTGCTCGAACCACGACTGCCACGCCCACTGCTTCTTCTGCTGGAACCCGACCGCGCCCTCGATGGGCGAGATCACCGGGAACGTCCAGCCGTCCTTGCTGTAGTTGTTGCGGAACTCGTGGTCGTCCCAGATCGGGATGAACGCGTGCTGACTGTGCATCTGCCGCAGGTTCGCGTCGGTGCGGTACTGGCGGTACTTGTCCCGCATGGCGTCGATGGTCTGCGGGAACGGGTTGGTCGTGACGCCCCGGACGCCCGGCTTGGTGAACTCGTACACGTAGTCGCCGAGGCACACGACGAAGTCGAGGTCCTCCTCGGCGAGATGCCGGTGCGCCGCGTAGTAGCCCTCCTCGAAGCCCTGGCAGGTGAACCAGCCGATGCGGACCGGCTCGTTGGAATCGGCCGGCCGCAGCGTCCGGAACCGACCGACGGGCGACTCGCCTCCGTTACCCCGGAACTGGTAGTAGTAGGTCTCCCCCGGAGCCAGTCCGTTCACATCGAAATGCACTGTGCCGTCGGCGTCTTCACGTACCTGAACCCGTTCGGCGAGCACCGGGCTCGACAGGTCCTCCCGCCTCGAGACGACCAACGCCAATTCACCGCCCGCGCCGCTACTACCGGCACTTCCGCCGGCACTGCCACCGACACTGCCGCCGCCGAGGCTGCCGGTCTCGAGGCTGCCGGTACCCCCCGCCGCGCCGACGCGCGTCCACAACGTCGCGCCGTCGGTGCGCGGCACCCCGGCCATGACTCCGTTGCCGAACTCGGGGTTGCGTATCAGCCCGGCCCCGGCATCGGGGGCCTGGCGGAGGACGGGGGTGGCGTTCGCCGCGGCGGGCAGCAGGGTCGCGCCGCCGAGCACGGACAGGCCGGCCAGGAAGGCGCGGCGGGAAACGTTGGTGGGCGGAAAAGACACAAGCCACCTCAGGTGCGGTAGGGACAAATTCCAGATGACCCTAGACGTACACGAACCGTTCCGCTGTCGTTTCCCCGCCGTTCATCGGCCCGCGTCGCGGTGACGTTCCGACGACGCCGCTGGCAGAATCGGCTGGGTGGTCAAGCCAGCGGGTTCCAGCGCATCGCCTGCGGTCGGACGTGCCCTCGACATCCTGGTACGACTCGCGGAGCGCCCGGGTCCGGTGCAAGCGGCCGCCCTCGCCCGCGACCTGGATCTACCCCGTTCGTCCGTCTACCACATCCTGTCGGTGCTGGTAGAGCGCGGATTCGTGGTGTACGTGCCCGGCGAGCAGGCGTACGGGCTCGGGGTGACGTCATTCGAGATCGGCTCGGCGTACCTGCGCCACGAACCACTCGAGCGGCTCGCGCAGCCGATCCTGCACCGGCTGGCCATGCAGCTCGGACAGGCCGTGCACCTGGGGATCCTGCACGGCAACGAGACGGTCTATCTCCTCAAGGAACGCCCCACGTCCGGACCCGCGGCCGAGGTCTCACTGATCACCGACATCGGGGTGCGGCTCCCCGCGCACCTGACCGCCAATGGGCGCGCCATCCTCGCGGCCCTGCCCGACGCCCAGGTCAAGGCGCTGTACTCCCGGCGCGGGGACTTCATCACACGGACCGGACTCGGCCCGCGGACGCTGACCGAACTGCGACGCACCCTCACCGATGCACGCTCGCGCGGGTGGGCAGAGGAGGTGGACCTGGTGACGACGGGCCTGCGGTCGGTGGGCACCGCCGTCTTCGATCACAACGGCCGTGCCGTCGCGGCCCTGAGCACCACCTGGCGCAAGCAGTTGGCCTATCCCGAACCGGATGCCGTTGGCCAGACCCTGATGACCGGCGCTGAGCGTCTGACCTCGCACATCTCGGGCCACGTCCCCTCCCCACGCTGAGCTGGCGGTAGCCACGATTCGACCCTTGTGAGGCAGCTCACAGAGTTGTATAGTCCTGTATATACAACTGCTGCCGCATGAGGAGAAGCCGACGATGACGCAGGCCTGGGACGACGACTTCCGCGACCGGATGGCGGATCCGGTATTGGCGAAGTCCTACATCGAATCCCTGCCGGAGGCCTACAAGCACGACTTCGACCCCGCGCGCGCCGCCGCGGACGTCACCCGGATCGAGGCGCTGCGGACCGATTCGTTCGAGGTTGCCCTTCACCCGCCGACGGGCGCGGCCAGGGGACAACTGCGCCTCACGCTCTACATCGACGGAGAGGCCGTCTCGCTCAGCCGCATCCTCCCCGTGATCCAGTCCCTCGGTGTCGAGGTGCTCGACGAGCGGCCCTACCCGATGAGCGACTCGGCCGGCAGTCCGTGCTGGATCTACGACTTCGGCCTCACCCTCGACGTCGATCCCGCTCCGGCCGACACCGGCATGGCTGCCCGTTCCACCGAGGCCTTCGCCGCCGCATGGCGTGGTGACGCCGAGGTCGACACGTTCAATCACCTGGTACTGCGCGCGGGGCTGACCTGGCGACAGGCGTCGATGCTGCGGGCGTACGCAAAGTACCTGCGGCAGGCCGGTTTCCCGTACAGCCAGGTGCGGATCGCGGAGGTCCTCACCGCACACCCCGAGTCCGCACGCTTGCTGGTCGAGCTGTTCGAGGCCCGCTTCGACCCGGCGACGAACGACGAGGGCAGCCAGCAGGCGTTGACCTGCCGTCTCGACGATGCGCTCGGCAGTGTGGTCAGCCTCGACGAGGACCGCATCCTGCGGGCCTTCACCACCCTCATCCGAAACACCCTGCGCACCAACTATTTCGCCCACGGCGGCACCTCGCCGTTGCTCTCGTTCAAGTTCGATCCGCAACGGATCGACGAGCTCCCCCACCCCCGACCACGATTCGAGATCTACGTCTGCTCACCACGAGTAGAAGGCGTGCATCTGCGGTTCGGCGCCGTTGCCCGCGGCGGCCTCCGATGGTCGGACCGCAAGGAGGACTTCCGCACCGAGGTGCTCGGACTGGTCAAGGCGCAGGCGGTGAAGAACGCGGTCATCGTGCCGGTCGGCGCCAAGGGCGGCTTCGTCGTGAAACAGCCGCCCGCACCGACGGGCATCGACGCGACCGATCGCGACGCGAACCTGGCCGAGGGCATCGCGTGCTACCGGCAGTTCATCGCCGGCCTGCTCGACGTCACCGACAACATCGACCCGGCCACCGGCTCGGTCGTTCCCGCCCGCGACGCAGTCCGCCACGACGCGGACGACACCTATCTCGTCGTCGCCGCGGACAAGGGCACCGCCACCTTCTCCGATATCGCCAACGAGGTCGCCGCCGAGTACGGATTCTGGCTCGGCGACGCGTTCGCCTCCGGCGGATCGGTCGGCTACGACCACAAGGCGATGGGCATCACCGCACGCGGCGCCTGGGAAAGCGTGCAGCGTCACTTCCGCGAGATGGGCCGCAACACCCAGAGTGAAGACTTCACGGTCGTCGGCATCGGTGACATGAGCGGCGACGTGTTCGGCAACGGCATGCTGCTCAGCGAGCACATCAGACTGGTCGCCGCCTTCGACCACCGTCACATATTTCTCGACCCCGCGCCGGACGCGGCGACGTCGTTTGCGGAACGCAGTCGACTGTTCGGCCTGCCCCGCTCCTCCTGGGCGGACTACGACCCCGGGCTGATCAGCCCCGGCGGCGGGGTGTGGGCGCGCTCGGTGAAGTCGGTCCCGGTCAGCCCCGAGGTGCGGGGCGCTCTCGGTCTCTCCGACGGCGTCACCGCGCTCGCTCCCGCCGAACTGATCGACGCGATCCTGCGCGCCCCGGTGGACCTGATGTGGAACGGCGGCGTCGGCACCTACGTCAAGGCCTCCACCGAATCCCACGCCGAGGTGGGAGACAAGGCCAACGACGGGGTCCGCATCGACGGGCGCGACCTACGCGCCCGCGTCGTCGCGGAGGGTGGGAATCTGGGGCTGACCCCGCTCGGTCGCATCGAGTTCGCCCGCGCCGGAGGCCGCATCAACACAGACGCGTTGGACAACTCGGCAGGCGTCGACTGCTCCGACCGCGAGGTCAACATCAAGATCCTGCTCGCAGGCATGGTCGCGTCCGGCCACCTCGCTGCCGGTGAACGGGACGCGCTGATGCGGTCGATGACCGATGAGGTGAGCCGACTCGTACTGGCAGACAACCGCTCCCAGAATCGGATCCTCGGTGTGAGCCGATCCACTGCCGCCTCCGCGCTCGGCGTCCACGCCCGGATGATCGCAAGGCTGGAGAACGAACGCGGACTCGTCCGCGCGCTCGAGGCGCTACCGGACAAGCGCGAGCTGTCTCGGCGCGCACAGGACGGCCAGGGGCTGACCTCTCCGGAACTGGCCACCCTCATGGCGCACGTCAAGCTCGCCGTCAAGGACGAACTGCTGGCCGGTGACCTGCCGGACGATCCTGCGCTGCGCGACCGGCTGCGTGCGTACTTCCCGGACGCCGTGCGGAACCGATTCGGCGACCACCTGGACTCACACCGGCTACGCCGCGAGATTGTCGCGACGATGTTGACGAACGACGTGATCGACCACGGCGGAATCACTTTCGCGTTCCGCCTCGCGGAGGACTCGGCGGCGATCGGATCCGACGCCGTGCGCGCCCATGTCGCGTCGGCCCGGATCTTCGACCTGAACCGATTGTGGGCGGACATCGCGGAGAGCGGGCTGCCGACGGACGTCACCGATGCCCTGGTGGTCGACACCCAGCGGGTGCTGGACCGGGCCTCGCGCTGGCTGCTGGCCAACCGGCCGCAGCCCCTCGACATCGGCGCCGAGGTCGAACGATTCGCGCCCCGACTCGTCCGGCACGCGCACCTGGTCCCGGACTGGCTTCGCGGACAAGAGCTTGCCGACCTGCACGCGCGGGTCGCCGCGTCGGTCGACGCCGGTGTCCCGCACGATCTGGCGGCCCGCGTTCACCTGCTGCTCGATCAGTTCGGCCTGCTCGACATCATCGAGGTGGCCGACGTCAGCGGCCGGGACGTGCCGGACGTCGCAGAGCTGTACTACGCACTGAGCCAACATCTCGGCGCCGTGCATCTGTTGCAGTCGGTGTCGAGACTGTCGTACGACAACCGATGGAACTCCCTTGCCCGCCTTGCGATGCGGGACGAGCTCTACGGCTCCCTGCGGGCGCTGTGCCTGGACCTACTCGGGAACCCGGCGAGCGCAGGAGAATCCACGGCGGAGATGATCGGACGCTGGGAGGTGCGGAACTCCACCCGCATCCTGCGGGCACGATCGACCCTCGACGCGATCTTCGAGAACTCGTCCGTCGATGTCGCGGCCATGTCCGTTGCGGTGCGCCAGATCCGGAGCCTGGTCGGTAGCGTCTGAGCCGATCGCCGCCGGTGCGAGCGGCCGCGGCTCACCGCGGCCGCTCCGGGTTCACTGCGTCTCGAAGGTGCCCTCGAGCCGGTAGCGGGAGCCGGGGTGCACGAGTCGCGCGGTACTCACCAACCGCCCCTCGGACCAGGTGCGCCGGTGAATGAGCAGGCACGGCTCGGCCTCGTCGATCCCCAGGAGCCGGCACTCCTCCGCGGTCGCGAGCACCGACTCGACCACGTGCTCACCACGGCCGAGCGGCGCGACCGACATCAGGTAGTTGTTGGGTGTCTGAGCGGTGAAGTCCTGATCGAGATACTCGGGTGCGATCTCCGGGCTGACGTGGCGGTCCTCGACCTGGATTGCCAGGTCGTCCTCGAAATGCACCAACCGCGAATGGAACACCGGGCTCCCGTCCGGCACCCCCAACTGGTGCGCGACGATCGCTTCGGCAGGCTCGGCGCGGAGCAGGTCCACCTCGCTGCGATGCCGGTGTCCCCTGTGCGTCACCTCGTCGGCGATGTTGCGCACCTCGAAAAGCGCTGAGCTGACCTTTCTTTCGGCGACGAAGGTGCCGACGCCCATGAGTCGCACGACAAGCCCGTCGGCGCTCAGTTCGCGCAACGCCCGGTTGACGGTCATTCGAGACAACCCGAGCGAGTTGACGAGTTGATTCTCCGACGGCAGCTGGTCTCCCTCAGGCCAACGGCCCGACACGATCTGCTCCGCGATGAGATTCTTGACCCGTTGATATGCGGGCGCGGATTCGTGCCCGCGGGCCCTGTAGAGCGACGCCACGTCCGACTCGTCGATCGCCACCCTCGCCACCGTCCACATCCCGCCCGTTCGAGGGCATCTCGTTTCCGCCCAGTCTATCGGCCCGCTGCTCGCCGCCGGATCGGACTCGCCAACGGAAACGTGTCTCGTATCCGAGAATCATCGAAGGAGGCACTGTTCCGCGTAGCGCCGAGGATGTGTCATGGGGTCACACAACATCGTCAGGAGACCCAGGATGACCAATCACTCCCCCACCGGACCCCGGCCGGTCCGGGCACCGCGCGGCACCGAGCTGACCTGCCTCGGCTGGCAGCAGGAGGGCGCCCTGCGCATGCTCATGAACAACCTCGACCCGGAGGTCGCGGAGCGTCCCGACGACCTGGTCGTCTACGGCGGCACCGGCAAGGCCGCGCGCAACTGGGAGGCCTATGACGCCCTCGTCCGCACGCTGCAGACACTGAAGTCCGACGAGACGATGCTCGTGCAGTCCGGCAAGCCCGTCGGGGTCTTCCGCACCAACGAGTGGGCTCCGCGAGTCCTGCTCGCCAACTCCAACCTGGTCGGCGACTGGGCGAACTGGGAGCAGTTCCGCAAGCTCGAGGCCGAGGGCCTGATGATGTACGGCCAGATGACGGCCGGCTCCTGGATCTACATCGGCAGCCAGGGCATCCTGCAGGGCACCTACGAGACCTTCGGCGCGGTGGCGCGCAAGAGGTTCGGGGGGACCCTCGCCGGGACCATCACCCTGACCGCAGGTGTGGGCGGCATGGGCGGAGCGCAGCCGCTCGCGGTCACCATGAACGACGGCGTCGCCATCTGCGTCGACGTCGACCCGACCCGCATCGACCGCCGGATCGCGCACGGCTACCTCGACACCAAGGCCGAGAGCATCGACGCCGCCCTCGCGCTGGCCGTCGAGATGCGCGATGCCCGCAAGCCGCTGTCCATCGGCTTGGTCGGCAACGCCGCCGAGGTCTTCCCGGCCCTGCTCGCGATGGGCGCCCCGATCGACATCGTCACCGACCAGACTTCCGCCCACGATCCGTTGTCCTACCTGCCGGTCGGAATCGCGCTCGAGGACTGGCAGAAGATGGCCGAGAAGGACGCCGAACACTTCACCGCCGAGGCCCAGAAGTCGATGGCCGCACATGTCGAGGCGATGGTCGGATTCATGGACGCGGGCGCCGAGGTCTTCGACTACGGCAACTCGATCCGCGACGAGGCCCGAAAGGGCGGCTACGACCGGGCATTCGAGTTCCCCGGGTTCGTTCCCGCCTACATCCGTCCGCTCTTCGAGGAGGGCCTCGGCCCGTTCCGGTGGGCGGCCCTCTCCGGCGACCCCAAGGACATCGAGGCCACCGACCGCGCGATTCTCGAGCTCTTCCCCGAGAACGAGCACCTCAAGCGCTGGATCACCATGGCGGGCGAGAAGGTTCATTTCGAGGGCCTGCCCGCCCGCATCTGCTGGCTCGGGTACGGCGACCGCCACAAGGCCGGTGTGAAGTTCAACGAGATGGTGGCCTCCGGGGAACTCTCCGCGCCGCTCGCCATCGGCCGCGACCATCTCGACTCCGGATCGGTCGCCTCGCCGTACCGGGAGACCGAGGCCATGGCCGACGGTTCCGACGCCGTTGCCGACTGGCCGCTGCTGAATGCCCTCGTCAACACCGCTTCCGGCGCGTCCTGGGTGTCCATCCACCACGGCGGCGGCGTCGGGATGGGCCGGTCCATCCACGCCGGTCAGGTGTGCATCGCAGACGGCACCGAGATGGCCGCGCAGAAGCTGGAGCGGGTGCTCACCAACGACCCCGGCATGGGTGTCATCCGGCACGCCGACGCAGGATACGAGCACGCGACCCAGGTCGCGGCCGAGCGCGGCGTTCGCATCCCGATGCAGGAGGCGTAAACGTGTACGACGCACCCGGGCAGGACGGCCGGTGGACCGTCATCGACAACATCGGCACCCTGGTCACCAATGACCCCGAGTCCGGTGCAGGCCCGCTCGGCCTGATCCACGACGCCGCGGTGGTCCTCGGGGACGGGCTCGTCCAGTGGGTGGGCCCCCGTTCCCGGATCCCGGAGGGCAGTGCCGGATCCCGGTACGACCTCCGGGGCCGGGCCGCCCTGCCCGGGTTCGTCGACAGTCACGCCCATCTCGTCTTCGGCGGCGAACGTGCCGAGGAGTTCGAGGCGCGGATGACGGGCGCCCCGTACGGAGCGGGCGGCATCCGCACCACCATCGCCGCCACGAGGGCCGCCTCGGACGCCGAACTGGGCGCGAACGTGGCGCGGCTCGTCGCCGAGTCGCTGCACTCGGGCACCACCACGATCGAGACGAAATCCGGCTACGGGCAGTCGGTTCCCGATGAGTTGCGCAGCCTCGAGGTCGCCTCCGCACACACCACGGAGCGGACCCTGCTCGCCGCGCATGTCACACCGCCGGAGTTCGCGGGTCGCAGCGACGACTACGTGCGGATGGTTGTCGACGAGATGATCCCCAAGTGTGCGCCGCACGCGAAGTGGATCGATGTGTTCTGCGAGGAGGGCGCGTTCGACGCCGACCAGTCGCGGGCCGTACTCGAGGCCGGCATCGCCGCCGGGCTCACCCCGCGGGTGCACGGCAATCAGCTCAGCTACGGCGCAGGCGTTCAGTTGGCGGTCGAGCTGAAGGCCGCGTCCGTCGACCACGTCACCTATACCACCGACGCCGATGTCGAGGCGCTCGCGGCCGGTGGCACCGTCGCCACGCTCCTGCCAGGAGCCGACTTCTCCACGCGCAACAAGTACCCCGACGCTCGGGCCCTTCTCGATGCCGGCGTCACCGTTGCGCTTGCCGCGGACTGCAATCCCGGAACCTGCTACACCACCAGTATTCCCTTCTGCATCGCGCTGGCGGTGCGGGAGATGCACATGAGCCCGGCCGAGGCTGTGTGGGCCGCGACGGCCGGCGGTGCCGCGGCGTTGCAGCGCACCGACATCGGGCACATCCGGGTCGGCGCGCGAGCCGATCTGATCGCACTGGACGCCCCGTCCCATCTGCACCTGGCCTACCGGCCCGGGGTGGCGCTGGTGCGCGAGATCTGGAAGGACGGATACCGACGATGACCACCGTGGACCTTGCCCCCACAGCCTGGTCGGGACGCGACGACGGACCCGGCGCCGAACACCTGCGTTGGCACGGCGCCGTCGCAGCGTTCGAGGACCGAACCGATTCCGGTGCAGGCGTTCTCATCGGGTTCCGCAGCGACGAGGGGGTGCGCCGCAACAAGGGCCGCCGGGGCGCCGCCGACGGCCCGGCGGCGCTGCGCCGGGCGCTCGCGTCGATGTCGCTCGCCACCCCGGTGCGGTTGTTCGACGCCGGTGACGTCGAGGTCGTCGGCGAGGATCTCGAAGGCGGCCAGGACAGGCTCGGCTCGGCCGTCACCGGCCTGCTCGACGCCGGGAGCCTCGTCACCGTCCTCGGCGGCGGGCACGAGGTGGCCTACGGCAGTTATCTCGGAATCGCGAATTCGGCGGCCGTCGCATCAGGCGCACGCCTGGGCGTGCTCAACCTCGACGCACATTTCGACCTGCGGAGCGACCCGCGGCCGAGCTCCGGAACTCCTTTCCGGCAGATGGCCGACCGCGAAACCGCGCTGGGCCGAGCCCTCGACTACGCGGTGCTCGGCATCGCGCAACCCAGCAACACCGCGGCGCTCTTCGCGACGGCGACCGAACTGGGCGTGCGGCACCTTCTCGACGACGACTGCACGGCGGCGAACCTGCCTGCCGTGGAGGCGTTCGTCGAGGACTTCCTCGACGCGGTCGACGTCCTGTACCTGACGATCGATCTCGACGTGCTGCCCGCCGCGGTCGCCCCGGGGGTCAGCGCCCCGGCCGCGTTCGGTGTTCCGCTCGAGGTGATCCAGCGGGTGTGTGATCTGGTGGCACGGAGCGGCAAGCTGCGGCTGCTCGATGTCGCGGAGCTGAATCCCGCTCTCGACGTGGACAACCGCACAGCGCGGACCGCGGCGCGACTGATCCACCGGATCGTCACCACCGCGCTGGCCACTCGGCTGCACTGAGCCCGACCCCTCATACGTCCTCGGCTCGACGCGAGCGCCTGCCGCCGCGTCGAGCCGAGGATTTCCAGGTTTCGGGCCCGTCTGCCCGGCTCGAAACTACTGCGCCTCAGAGGGCGATATCGAAATGATCGCGCATCTTCCCTGACTCACCGACGGCATCGGTTCGCCGGGCGGCACGATCAGGGCCGCTTCGGTCACGAGATCGAGACAGATCCGGACCGAACCGGGATCGGGGATCTCGGCGGAACCGATGTCCACCGACATGTCGACCTCTCCCCGCCTCCCCATCACGTTGAGGGCCCGGGTACGGGACGATGCCCGCGATGCCGGCGCCCACTCGCCAGGAAAAGCCAAGGTGTGCAACGGCTCGACGACGTGGCGCACCACGGTGACCGCATCGGCCGAGCCCGGTAGGTCGACGAAGGGCGGCCCCGTGAGTTCGAGGGATACCGAGCCGAGAGGGGTGATCAATCGGTCGAACCCCTCGATGACCGAGAACCTCGACTCGAGTGGTTCCTCGGCGATGCTCACCCGCCACTGGCCGGTCGATGCAACCACCTGGGTGGTGCCTTGGCCGTTCTGCCAAGGCACCACCCTGCGGTCGACCGCCACGGTACGGAACGACGTTGTCCCGTAACCGGTTTCACCGGGCGTCCGATTCCTCATTCGAGCGGAGCGGGTCAGCTGAGCTTGCCGACCACGGACTCGGCGCTGTCGAGCAACGCCCCGGAGGCTGCCAGCTGGACCGCGGCCTCGATCTCCGGCGCCAGGTAGCGGTCCGTGCCCGGCCCCTGAACCTGCTCACGGATCGTGTCTCGCACGGCAGCGGTCGCAGGCGACGGCTCGAGCGGAGCCCGCAGATCCAGACCGCGTGCGGCGGTGAGCGCCTCGATCGCGAGCACCCGGGTGAGCCCGTCGACGGCCCGACGCAGCTTGCGAGCACCCGACCAGCCCATCGACACATGGTCCTCCTGCATGGCAGAGGAAGGGATCGAGTCGACGCTCGCGGGCGCCGCGAGCCGCTTGAGCTCGGAGACGATCGCGGCCTGGGTGTACTGCGCGATCATGTGCCCGCTGTCCACCCCAGGGTCGTCGGCCAGGAACGGCGGCAGCCCGTGGCTGCGCGCCTTGTCGAGGAAACGGTCGGTGCGGCGCTCACTCATGCTGGCCAGGTCGGCGATGACGATCGCGAGGAAGTCCAGCACGTAGGCGACCGGCGCCCCGTGGAAGTTGCCGTTGGACTCGACCCGGCCGTCGAGGGTCACCACCGGGTTGTCGACGGCGCTCGCCAGCTCGTACGAGGCCACCCGCTCGGCGTGCGCGAGGGTGTCGCGCGCGCCGCCCGCGACCTGAGGAGCGCACCGCAGCGAGTAGGCGTCCTGCACGACCGTGCAGTCGGGGGTGGCGTGGCTGGCTACGATTCCCGAGCCCGCGAGCACCCGGGTCATGTTCGAGGCAGCCATGGCCTGACCGGGGTGCGGG
Organism: Rhodococcus sp. PvR099; assembly: GCF_017833315.1. Classification (NCBI taxonomy): domain Bacteria; kingdom Bacillati; phylum Actinomycetota; class Actinomycetes; order Mycobacteriales; family Nocardiaceae; genus Rhodococcus; species Rhodococcus sp. PvR099. Next base: position 2,497,661 of record NZ_JAFIBV010000001.1, read on the forward strand.
CGCAGGGCCTGCAGGTCCGCCGCGAACACCTTGTCCGTGCCGAGCAGCCCCTCGACGCTCATCGCCGCGGTGACATCAGCCAGGGAGAACAGCTTGCGCAGGTCATGGCAGGCCAGGACCAGCATGCCCAGCATGCCGTCGGTGCCGTTGATGAGGGCAAGGCCCTCCTTCTCCTTGAGCTCGACCGGCTCGATTCCGGCTGCGGCCAGCGCCTCGGCGGCCGGCATCAGCTCGCCGTCGGCGTCCCGCACGGTGCCCTCGCCGATCACTGCCAGCGCCACGTGCGCGAGCGGCGCCAGGTCGCCCGAGCAGCCGAGGCTGCCGTACTCGTGGACGACAGGGGTGACGCCCGCGGACAGCAGGGCCGCGTATACCTGAGCAACCTCGGGGCGGACGCCGGTCCGGCCGGTCGCGAGGGTGGACAGGCGCAGGAGCATCAGGGCGCGGATCACCTCGCGCTCCACCTCCGGACCGGATCCTGCGGCATGCGAGCGGATGAGGCTGCGCTGCAGCTGTGCCCGCAACTCCAACGGGATGTGCCGGGTGGCGAGCGCACCGAACCCGGTCGACACGCCGTACACCGGCTTCGGGTCCTCGGCGAGTGCCTGGATGCGGGTGCGGCTGGCCCCGATCGCCTCGAGCGCCTCCTCGGACAACCGCACCGGCGCACCGAACCGGGCGACGCGCACCAACTCATCCGGCGTCACGGCGCCGACTCCGACCACGACGGGTGCACTGTTGTCGATTGCGCGCTCTTCTGCGCGCGGGAGGGTGTTCGTGCTCATGGTTGTTCTCCGTTTCTAATGAGCGGTAGCGAAAATTCTTCGGGTTGGGTCAGGACGGCTGGTCGGCGAGTTCGGGCTCGGCAGGTAGCCGCTCGGGCCGCACCCACCGGAGGAAGGCGAGGGCGAGCAGCGCCAGCCAGACCGCGCCGACGATCAGCGCGACGCGGGTGTCGGCGTCGAAGGCGAGCACCGCGATCACGAACACCAGGAAGCCGATCGCGATCAGCTGCCCGTACGGCCAGAACGGCACCGGGAACTTCAGTGCGGCCACCTCGGCCGGATCCATCCGCTGCCGCGAGCGGTAGTGCGAGAGCAGGATCATCAGCCAGACGAAGATCGTCGCGAAGGTCGCGATCGACGCGATGACCAGGAACACCTTGTCCGGGATGAGGTAGTTGAGGAGCGCTCCGAAGAGCAGCGTGATGGTCATGATGACCACCGTCATCCAGGGCACCCCGTTGCGGGAGACCTTCCCCATCGACGCGGGGGCCTGACCACGCTGGGCCATCCCGAACATCATCCGTCCGGCGCCGAAGATGTCGCTGTTGATCGCGGAGAGCGCCGCCGTGATCACCACGATGTTCAGCACGGTCGCGGCGGGGCCGATGCCGAGGCCCTGGAAGATCTGCACGAAGGGGCTGCCCTCGGATCCGATCGACTGCCACGGGTTGATCGCCATGATCACGGCAAGCGTGAGCACGTAGAACAGAATGATGCGCACCGGGACGGTGTTGATCGCGCGGGGAATGGTGCGCTCCGGGTCCTCCGCCTCCCCCGCGGTGATACCGATGATCTCGGTGCCTCCGAAGGCGAACATGACGATCGCGAAGCAGCTGACGAACCCACCGAACCCGGTGGCGAAGAAGCCGCCGTCGGTCCACAGATTGCTCACGCCCGTCCCGGTGTCGTGGATCCCGAACCCGAAGATCAGGATCGCGATTCCGCCGGCGATCATCGCTACGATCGCGACGATCTTGACGAGGGTGAACCAGAACTCCACCTCGCCGAAGACCTTCACGCTCAGCAGGTTGATCGCGCCGATGAAGAAGATGATGGAGAGCACCCAGATCCACCGAGGTACGTCGGGGAACCAGAACCCCATGTAGACGCCGAAGGCCGTCACGTCGGCGAGGCACACCACGATCATCTCGAAGGTGTACGTCCAGCCGGTCATGAACCCGGCCAGCGGCCCGAGGTGCTTGCTCGCGTACTCGCCGAACGAGCCCGAAACGGGATTGCTCACCGCCATCTCGCCGAGCGCGCGAAGCACGATGTAGATCGCCGCCCCACCGATGAGGTAGGCGAGCAGTACGGACGGGCCCGCCCGGTTTATCGCTTCCGCCGATCCGTAGAACAGCCCGGTCCCGATCGCCGAACCCAGCGCGATGAACCTGATGTGGCGTGCTGTCAGACCTCGGGTCAGCGCCGCGGCGGTGTCTTTCACAATCGATCTCCCTGGACTGTGCTGGTGGATCCGGCCAGGCCGGCCCCTCGCACTGTGCGGCGAGTCACACCATCGCGATATGTATAGTCCTGTATATACAGCTGCGTCAAGGCTTCGCCGCCGCCCGTTTTTCCCGCCGCCCCTGACGGCCGCAGGCGACTGAGAGGTCAAGGCCGCGGACGGGCGGCCCGAAATGGGCCGCCAACCCGGGGCTTAAACATTTGCGGCGGAGCTCCACAACGTCACCGTCGGCCACCACGCAACCCTCACCCTCCACGTGCAGCGCCAGATCAGATTTCCCTTGTGGTCGAACATACATTCGAATAGACTTCGAACATGGATCTCGACGAGATGCTCATCGCGCCACCGGATGTGGTCGCGTGGCAGCTCGCGGATGCCGAAATCCTGAAGTTGGTTCCCGAGTTGTCGTTGCGGATGCGTCAGCTCGAGGCACTGCGGGTGCGTCTGATGCATCAGGTCGATCAGCGGTGCGTGGCCGAAAAGGTCGGCGCCTCATCGCCGGGCAACTGGCTCGCCGGGGCGACCACCATGACCCCCGGCCAGGCCAACAGGATCGTCCGACTCGGCCGGGGACTGGCCGAGCATCCGGAGGTCGCCGCCGCATTCGACGCCGGAGAAACCGACTACGACCAGGTCCGGGTGATCGTCGAACTCCTGAACAAGGTGCCCGAGCCCGACGCCCCGGCCCGCTCCGACGACAATGCCGCGACCGACGGCGACGGTGACGCCGAGAATGTGTTCGACATCATCGGAACCGACGCCACCCGAACACAAGCCTGCGCCCGCTACCTCCTCTACGCCGCCCGCACCGAAGACTCCACCACCCTCGCCCGCCGCGCGAAGGCGCTCGATCAGATCCTCAACGGGGACAAGAAGAGAGCCGATTCGGAGAACGCCGAACTCAACGAGTTCTACGCCTCACCCGGGCTCGGCGGCCGCGTCCACCTCAAGGGACACCTCGACGCCGCCTCCGGCGAAGCCCTCCTCACCGCACTCTCCGCCCTGTCCAAACCACGCCCCGGGGCCGACAACCGCGACGGACAAACCAGCAAAGACCAACGCACCCCCGCCCAACGCCGCGCAGACGCCCTCACCCACATCGTCCGCAGCTTTCTCGACTCCGGGCAGGCACCCAGCGAAGGCGGCGAACGACCCCACATCAACGTCTTCGTCGACGCCGACGACCTCGCCGCCACCACCGACAACCACGATCACCACAGCCACCACCACCACCGCGGTCGTCGCCGCGGACCGGCCTGGATGCCGTGGTTGGGGCCCATCTCACTCGACCTCGCCGCCCAGATCTCCTGCGACGCCGACATCACCCCCATCACCATGGACGCCGACGGCAATCCACTCGACGTCGGACGCACCACCCGTCTCATCCCCCGCAAGCTTCGCCGCGCCCTCAATGCTCGGGACTGCGGCTGCGCCTTCCCCGGCTGCGGACGACCCGCCGCCTGGACCGAAGGCCACCACATCCAGCACTGGTCCAACGGCGGCCCCACCAACCTGTCAAACCTGGTACTGCTCTGCCGCTTCCACCACACCACCATCCACCGCGGCGACTGGACCGTGACCATCAGCAAAACCGACGGCCACCCCTGGTTCACCCCACCCACCTGGATCGACCCCCGACGACAACCCATGCCGGCACACAACCGGCGCAACCAACTCACCTTCGCCGCCTAAAAGGCGAAACCACAGGGCACCGCCCGACCACCCGAATACGGGACGAGTCGGAGCGGTGCCCTATGTCAGTCTCGCGGTCTATGCGGTCTGAACCGCGAGTTCTGGCTGCGGACGGACGGTGAGGATCTGTTGCGCACAGCCGACGGGTCCGCGGACATCGTGCAGGACCGTGCTCGTCAGCCCCTGCCCAGTCGGGCCGAACGTGACCGTGGTGTCGAGCCCGGTCCACCTCCCCTCCGGCTGGCGGTACAGATGGATGGTCAGGTCCAGGTTCGGGAACATCCACTCGGCGGGGTCCCGCCGCACTCCGATGCCGTTCGCGGTGTCGACCAGGGCGAGGAAGGAGGCCAGGTCACCGGCCTGCTCCCCGACCACCAGGTCCACCGACGTCGATGCCCAGACCGTCGCGCGTCCCGCACTCGGTGCACCGACCTGCCGGGTGTCGAGCGAAGCGATATACCCGCCGGGCCACACCGAATCCATCGGCCACAGTGTGGCCGACTCTGGGCTCGGCAGGGTGTCGGGTTCTCCGCCGGCGACGAGCGCGGTGTCGAGATCGGCCAGATACCAGGCCCGGGCTGTGACCACGGCACGGCCCGCGATGACCACGGTTGCCTGGACCAGTTCGATGGTCCGGCCGGGCCGGACGGTCTCGACGTGAACGTCGAACTCCTCCAACGCGATTCGTCCGAGGATGTCGAAGCCGATGCGACTCATCGGCAGCGCGGGGCGACCTTCGCGTAGCCGCATCCTCTCGATCTCGTGGACCACCAATCCGGCCAGCGGACTGAAATGCTGCTCGTCGGCCGCCCACGCGCCGCTCGCATGCGGAGTCGGGACGAACCGATTCTCCGAGACCCGCTCGAAGTAGCCGGCCCCGTGTCCTGTCGCCTCGGTCATCGGACGCACCTTTCACCATTTCTCGACCCTTGGGTCGAACTTTATCCCATCTGGTCGAATTACCGCCTCAATGGTTGATCCTGTTCATTCGGTTGAACCCGATTACCTGCCATTTCGCGGTAGATCGTCCCGACCCAGACTCCCGATATGATCGGGCGATGACTTCGACCGTGGAAGGGGAACCCGCCGCCCAAGCGGGGCGCGCCACCCGCCGTCGCGATCGTCGCAAGGCCGAGATGATCTCCGCGGCGCTCGAGATCCTGTCCAGCAGCGGCTACCAGGGCATGCGATTCGAGGACGTCGCCGAGCGCACCGATATCGCGAAAGCGACTCTGTACCACTACTTCCCGAGCAAGGATGCGCTCGTCGCCGAGGCTCTGGAGAAGCTCACCACCGACGTTCTGACCAGCCTTGGCGGGGCGCTCGAAGCCGCCACGGACCTGTCCGCGACCGACCAGTTGCGCGCCCTGATCGCCGAGCAGTTGCACATCCTCACCGTGCGCTACCCCGAGGTCGGCAAGGTGTTCTCGTTCCCCGCACCGTGGCCGCCGGTCCACAGCGAGGCGATCAAATCGATGCGCATGCGCCACGACCAGCTCTTCCGCAGGGTCGTCGATCTCGGCGTCGCAACCGGTGAGTTCGACTGCCCCGATCCGTCGGTCGCCCTGCACTGCCTGCACGGCATTCTCAACCACGCCTCGATCTGGCTCCGCCCGGACGCCGACCCCGACGGTCAGACCCGCGCCGCCGTCGTCGACGAGGCGATGCGTCTGTTCGCGCGCGCCTGACCTCGCGAAACCCCGCGGCACGTCCGCGCCAGTAGTCGGTGGGATGATGATGCTCGTGCCGATGCCCTCACCGCTGCCCGTCAAGAACGGGGTCGGACCGACGCGGCTGCGCGTCCCGACGTCCGGGCCGTGGGCGACGATCGCCGAGTATGTCATCGCGAGGTTCGACCACCTGGACGCGGACGGACTGTACCGGCGGCTCGACGCCGGCGAGATCGTGGGCACCGACGGCAGTCCGATCGGTCGCGGCACGGCGCTGGGCGCGTACCCGTTCGTCTGGTACTACCGCGATCTGCCGGTGGAGGACCCGGTTCCGTTCCACGAGGAGATCCTGCACGTCGACGACGACCTCGTCGTGATCGACAAGCCGCACTTCCTCCCGACCACCCCGAGCGGGCGGTACCTGCGCGAGTCCGCGCTCGTCCGATTGCGGGTCCGCCTCGACAACCCGGACCTGACGCCGATCCATCGACTCGACCGCGGGACCGCAGGCCTGGTGATGTTCTCGGCCCGCCCCGCGACGCGAGGCGCCTACCAGTCGTTGTTCGAGAAGCGGCTGGTCACGAAGGTCTACGAGGCGGTGTCGGCACGACCGAACGGCTGGGACCCGGACGCACCGACGCTCGCCGGGCGCGTCGTTCCCGTCGTCTACCGCAACCACATCGAGGCGCGGCGGGGCGAGTTGCGGGCCGTCGTCGACGACTCACGCGAGCCCAACGCCGAGACGGCGGTCGAGATGCGCAGCACCGGCGTGAGCGCCTCCGGACGTGCCGTGCTGCACACGGTCCTGCGTCCGCACACCGGGCGGATGCACCAGTTGCGGATCCACCTGGCGGCGCTCGGCGTCGGGATCCTGGGCGACCGCTTGTACCCCGACCTGCAGCCCGAGGCGCCGGACGACCATTCCCTCCCACTCCAATTGCTCGCGCGGGAACTGGAATTCACCGATCCGCTGTCGGGGATGCCGCGACGGTTCGTCACCCGCCGGACCTTGAGCGAGGCGCCCGTGTCGGGGCGCTGAGCATGCGGTTACGCAGGCTCTCTCATCACGCCGACATGGCGCACCGTCCCGGAAAGGCCTGGAAGCTCTTGCGCGGGCGACCAGGTGTTCAGCCCATCCGTGCTGTCGGAATAGAGGTACTTTCCCTCGGTGTAGGCGTCGAGATATATCCGCCAGGCGTTGTTCGGCAACTGAACCAGGGCTGGGCCCTCCAGCATCGAGCCCCAATTTCCGGCCGGGACGAACGAATAGGGTCCCGTCACCGACGGCGCGACCGCATGCTCGATGACCTTCTTCGTCTCGTTCTTGGTGAAGGCGTGATACATCGATCCCACCTTGACCACGGTGGTATCGATGTGGTCCGCGCCGATGCCGTCGAGCGGAACGGGCAGGCCCCAGATTCGGAGCGACGGATCCAGCGCGGTCATCAGATACGGCACGAATCCGCCGCCGGTCGACATCGACAGGATGACGCTGACGCGCTCGCCGTCCACGAACCATTCGGGTGCCCAGGCCTTGGTGGTGAACGGCGACAGCGACGGTCCGTCGCTGAACCCGGCCGACCCCGAGGAGCCCGGCGGGCTCGCCGAGCCCGTTCCGTCCCCCGTGCCCGGCAGGAACGCGCAGCAGAGCGGGACCGGCCAGGCCCCCAGGAACGTCCAGTTGATGCGGTCACTGCTGCGCGCGAAGCCGATGTTCGCACCGTCGACTGTCGTGTAAGTGAGGTAGTAGAGCCCGTCCGTGTGCCGGAAGATGCTCGGGTCGCGCACCACCCCTGACGGCGGCCGATACGCCGACAGTCGTAGGGGCTGGAAGTGAGTGGCGTCCCCCGACTCGTAGACATCCAGGTCGTGGTCGCTGATGTTACTGAACGTCACCATCGTGTATCGCCAGTCCGGCGGTGCGGCGCCACTGCTCCCAGGGAGCGCGACCAGCAACCCCGCGACAGCGAGCATCACCATCGATATGGCGGAAAAGCCGTTTCGTTTGGTCGGCATCACCTGTGCAGCATCTCTGACAGCAGGCTCACAATGCGTAGCTTTGGCCGCAGGCGCTGCGGATCGTTACCGATGGCGATGTGGTCGGATGCGCCCGCTTCTCGGAGAGGCTGGCGTCTCGATCCCTATGATGCGGGCATGTTCGAGTTCGTACTCTGGGGCTCCACTGGACTCATCGTGGCTGGGCTCCTCGCATTCTGGTGGCGTCAAGATGTCCGAGAACGCAAGGAGGCCGAGCTCTTCAAGCGGTGGGCCAACGCGACCGTGTGGAACAGCGATCCATCGGCGAAGATCGTGGTGATATCTCGGACGGTCGAGAATGTCGCCTCGCTCAGCGACGGCGTCGTGGAGATCGAAGCGATCTTGACCTCAGACTCGCCAGTAGTCGCGGAAGCGGGATGGTATCTCCTCATCACGGGTTGGACGGATGCTCGAGACCGTGCGAAACCAGGCGAACCCATCGCGTTCGGGCCCGCTGAGATCCTCGACTCGTTCCCGCCCCACACGCCAGAGCTCGTAGATCGACTGAGGGGGCGAGGGGATCGACCACCTCGCCTCGCGAGTCGACTGCTCGGGCTCAGGGGACTCTAGGGCGTGTCTCCTACTGCGTTGAGCCAGAGCATGATGGCTCGGAGGACGGCTCCGCCGCGGTATGTGAGGGCGAGATTGTCGTAGCGGGTGGCGAGCCCGCGCCATTGCTTGGTCTCGTTGAAACCGCGCTCGATGACGTTGCGACCCTTGTAGTCCTCGGCGTCGTAGGTGACGGGGCGACCGCCTCGGTAGCCGCGCCGCGTGCGGCGCCCATCTGTACCCACTAATCGGCCCTCACAGCACCTGGACCGCTTCCAAGACTTTGATGCCGTTGCGTTTGCCGGTAGGTGCCTTGGAAGGCCCCTACGCGACGTCCCAGTGGTAGTTGGTGTCCCACCGCCAGGAGGCCCACACCGCGGCACCCGAGGCAGATGGCTCCGAACAGGACTGGGACTGCTCTTGGGTTCACGCTTGCTGTTGGGCGCGAACGGTTTCACGGTCCGGGCTGGTCGCCATGGTCGCCGACGGTGCGGGGCCAGGTCCAGGCGTACCGCACGATGAGGGCGAGAAGGATCAATTCCAGAACGATGCCGAGGCCGTAGAAGTACAGCCAGGACGCGCCCACCGCGTTGAATGCCGTGACGGGGACGTAGAGCGAGGCCACGATGAGGTTCGTGATGCGGTTCGCCCGGGCGGGCAGCGTCATCGACAGCACGACCATGAGGATCGGGATGGCCATGAGGGTCAGCGCCGTGGTCGAAAAGGTCTGGGAGAGGTCGAACTCGAAGACCTTGCCGTCGAGGATGTCTTCGATGACGCCGGGCGTGAAGAAGTTGAGAATGTCCACGTAGGCGTATAGGAACATGAAGCTTGTCCACGTTGCGGCGAGCTTGGCTCTCACCGGGATCCGCTGGTCTTCCAGTGTGGCGGTGGGTTGACCTGTTCTCATCATGGGCTCCGTTGTTGTGGTGAGGATCGGTAGGTCTACGATCGCTGAGCCCGGCGGCGGGCGCCTCGGCCCGGAGGCTGGGGTTCGCCTGGCCGATGGCATGGTCTCTCTCTCGTTCTTTCGGCGGGTACGCCGAGGCGCGCCGACCCCTAGGCTGTAGCCGTGGTCACTGTCCGGCGCTCCATCTGGCATGAGCCGCGGCCTGCTGACGCCCCACCCATCGGTCGGCTCGACTGGCTGCTTGTGGGCGTGTTCGCGGCCGCCGCCTTGGTCGAGGGCATCGCTCGGCCGGGCTTGGCCTGGCGACCACTTGTGACGATGCTCGCCCTGGCGGTGATGCCTGCCCTGCTCTGGCGGCGGGGTCGCCCCCTGATGGCCGCCCTGGTCGGGTGGGGCGTCGCCGGGCTGCTCTCGGTCCTCCAGCTGACTGCGCACGCCGAGGACCTCGGCCTCTACTCCATGATGGCCGTCCTGATCCTGCTCTACTCCCTGGTGCGGTGGGGCTCGGGCCGGGAGATGGTCTTGGGGACGGCGTTCGTGACGGCCGTCGTCGCGCTGGGGATGTACGTCTCCTCCGCGGGCTGGGCCGACGTTTTCGGCGGGAGCGTCCTCTTGCTGTTGTTCGTCGCCCTCGCGGCGGTGTTCCGCTACCGCGCGGACCTCTGGCATCGCCAGCAGCGCGAGATCCGCAATCAGGAGCGCGTGGGGCTGGCTCGCGAGCTGCATGACACCGTGGCCCACCACGTCTCGGCCATCGCGGTGCAGGCGCAGGCCGGTGGCGTGGTTGCCGGCATCGAGCCTGAGAAGGCTGCCGAGATCCTGGCCGCGATCGAGTCTGAAGCGTCGCGAACCCTGGCGGACATGAGATCCATGGTGCGGGTGCTGCGTGAGGAGGAAGCCGTCGCCTACTCACCGCAGCTGGGTGTCGCGGACCTGCCTGCTCTGGCGCGCGCGGACGCGACGCCCACCGTCGAGGTCTCGCTGGACGGTTCGTTAACCCGGCTGGCACGACCCGTGGATGCCGCGCTCTACCGGCTCGCGCAGGAGTCGCTGACCAACGCCGTACGGCACGCCCGGAGCGCGACCCGCGTCGGGATCGACGTACGCCGGGAGGGCGACGCCGTCAGGCTGCGTGTCAGCGACGATGGACAGACCGAGCCGGGGCCGGCCCCGGAGCCTGGGTTCGGCCTGCTGGGCATGGCCGAACGCGCCCAGCTCCTCGGCGGATCGCTCTCCGCGGGGCCGGGGCCCGAGGGTGGCTGGGTGGTCGAGGCCGTGATGCCGGTGGAGGCGATGGCATGAGCATCCGTGTTGTCGTAGCCGACGACCAGGACTTGGTCCGGACCGGGCTGGTGATGATTCTCGGCGCGCAACCCGACCTCGAGGTCGTGGGGGAGGCAGCAGACGGGCTCGCAGCGCTCGACCTGGCGACCCGGCTGCGTCCCGATGTCCTCCTCGTCGACATCCGGATGCCCGGGCTCGACGGCGTCGAGGTGACGCGGCGCCTGGCCGGGCCAGACGTGACGGACCCGATGGCGGTCGTCGTGATCACCACCTTCGACCTCGATGAGTACGTCCTCGGCGCCCTACGCGCCGGCGCCCGCGGCTTCCTGCTCAAAGACGCCGGGCCGGAGCTCCTCGTGCAGGCTATCCACGCGGCGGCCAACGGGGACGCGCTGATCGCCCCCAACGTCACCCGCCGGCTGCTGGCGACCTTCGCCGACCAGGCGCCGGTGGTACCGGTCCAGCCCATCGACCCGCTCACCGAGCGCGAGAAGGAGGTGCTCGCGCTGGTGGCACGGGGCCGGACCAACGCCGAGATCGCCACCGAGCTCTTCGTCGGCCTGAGCACGGTCAAGACCCACGTCGCATCGTTGATGACCAAGCTCGGCGCCCGCAACCGCGTCGAGATCGCGATGTGGGCATACGACACCAGACGCGTGAGAGTCGATTAGTGGGTACAGATTGCAGCGTAGGCCCGTGGGGTTCGGTAGCCCAATGATGAGTGCGGCCGGTCGTGGTTGTACTCCTCCTTCCAGTCGCTGATGGTGACCTTGGCGTGGGTCAGGGACCAGAACAGGTGCATGTTGAGGCGACCGTTGAAGGACTCGATGAAGGGGTTGCGCCACGGCTCCCCGGGTGGGATGAACAGCATCCCGGTCCTCGTGCCAGCCCAGTCGGTCAGCGCAGCAGCGATCATCTCCGGCACGTTGTCCAACCGCAGCACCGCCGTGCCACCACCACGAGTGGCCGTGATCCGGTTCAGTTCAGTGGTAACCCGTCAGTCGGCTCGGCGCCGGAGGGGCTGCACATCGACGCCCAGACTGCGCAACGCGCTGGCGGCAGCGCCTGCCCCGCACATTCCGTGTACGCCCGCACCTGGCGGCGTGGAGGCCGAACACAAGAACATGCCATCGACACCGGTCGCGTACGGGTCGAGCGCGAACCCCGGTCGCCCGACCATCTGGAGCGGCGAGTTCGCCCCTCCCCCGATGTCGCCCCCGACGTAGTTCGCGTTGTAGCGCTCGTACTCCGCCGGGCCGGTGGCATGCACCGCGACGACCCGGCCGCGGAAACCGGGCGCGTACGCCTCGATCTGGTCCAGCACGACCTCCGTCGCATCCACGTCGTAGCCGGACGGGACGTGCGCATACGCCCAGATCGGATGCACTCCCTCGACCGATCTGGTCGAGTCGGCCAGGTATTGCTGCCCGACGAGCACGAACGGCCGCGCCGGCATCCTGCCCGCCACGACTGCGGCCTCCGCAGCCGCCACCTCGCCGGCAGTGCCACCCAGATGGACCGTCCCTGCCCTGCGCGCAGATTCATTGGTCCACGGGACCCCCTCGCGCACGGCCAGGTCCACCTTGAAGGCGGCAGGGCCGAACTTGTAGGACCGGTATCGGCGCTGGCCCCGCCCGCCGAGCCGATCACCCAGGATCTCGGCAACCGCCTGCGGAGTCGTGTCGAACAACGTCACGTCGGCGGCCGGCAGGTCGGCGAACGATCGGACCGGAGCGTTGAACTCGATCTCCCCTCCGCGCTCGCGCAGGAGGGAGACCAGCGCCGAGGTGATCGCCTGCGAGCCGCCCTCGGCGACCGGCCATCCGTAACGATGCCCGGCCGCCACCAACATCACACCCACCGACGCCGACAGCGGACGGTTCAACGGCTGGAACAGGTGCGCCGCGCACCCCATCAACAAGGCCCGGGCCTGCGGTGTGCGGAAGGCCCTGGCCAGGACGGTGGCGGGGAGTCCGGCCCGGAGCCCGAACCTGGCCAGGGTGATCGGATGCCTGGGCACTCGGAGGAGCGGCCCGAGCACCTCGGGGGCAAGGGTGTCGAAGGTGCGCGCGAGGGGCCCGAAGACCCTGCGCCAGGCGTCCGCGTCCACACCCATTCCGGCGGCCGTGTGATCGACGTCGCCGGCCAGCACGCCGGCCGACCCGTCCGCCAGAGGATGGACGAGGTCGATCTCGGGCCACCGCCACCGCAGGCCGTGTTCGGCGAGAGGCAGGGTCGCCAGGTACGGCGAGGCGACCCCGAGCGGGTGCACCGCCGAACAGACGTCGTGCAGCAGTCCGGGCAGCGTCAGTTCACTGGTGCGCGCGCCTCCTCCCGGACTTTCGGCACCTTCCAGCACCGTCACCTTCACTCCGTGCCCGGCCAATCGGACGGCGGCGGCCAGACCGTTGGGGCCGGAACCGACCACGACTGCGGTCCTCACGTTCGCCATGTCAGCGGGCCCGAGGGTTTTCGCTCACCGTCACCGGCATGTCGTCGGCCCACGGTTGCCGGTTGACCATGTCCGCGACCCGAACCGTGCCCCGCTCGAACTCACCGGTGGCGGCGTCCAGCAGCCGGTAGGCCTGGGTCTGCTTGTGGATCGGCTGGGCGTCCAGGACCAGGACCAGGAGTTCACCGGAATCGAAGGCACACAGGCTTTGGAGCGTCTCGACGAGCTGCTCGGAATGCAGGTGACCGTCACCGAAGTTCCAGCCGAGCACGACGCCGGCCACCGTCTCGCCGTCGAGTTCGACGTACTCCGTGGTGGGTTGGTCGGCCAGGAGTCGGGGCAGCAGTGCGGCGTGCGCGCGGCCGTGCGTGTGGATCGCGCGGAACGCGAAGCCGGTGAGCCGCGTGACCCGGGCCTCGTCCTCGCCGCCGTAGATCTTCTCCAGCTGGCGGTGCGGCAGCATCGCGAAGCGGATCGTGCCGTCGGTCAGCTTCTGCTCTCCGCTGGGCGACAGGCACCAGACGGTGGTGTCCCAGTTCCCGGCGTAGTACCGCATCCCGAGCAGGAAGCAGATCCGCTCCGGGAACAGGTTGCCGAGGATCACGAGGAGGAAGCTGACGGCCGGGATCAGCAGGACCGCGGGATGGACGAGGTCGCCGAGCCCCAGGGATGCCTTGTCCACGAACAGCGTCAGCACGGCGAAGATCATGAACACGTTCCACTCGAGCGGCGTCCCCATCGGGATCGTCACGATGATGTGCAGGTGGAACAGGATCATCACGATCGCTGCGACCGTCGTGACGGTGCCGCCTCCGGAGAGGATCAGCACGAGCGGAACGACGAACTCGATCGCGGTTCCGCCGTGGGCGAGCAATTTCGAGAGCCAGGACGGGCGCAGGTCATCGGGGTACGAGCGGGTGAAGAGGTGCTTGATGCGCTTCGTTCGCCACAGCGGGCTGTTCGCCTCCATCGCCTGCACGACCGACGGGAAGTGCACGTTGAGCTTCGAGACCGCCGCACCCCACCAGATACACAGCAGGACGAACTTGGCGGCCACGATGGAGTCGGGGAACGGGACGAGGAAGGTCACGGCAATCGCGCCGTAGACCTCCGCGCGGGCGGCCAGGAAGATCGTCCGGTCACGCAGTCCTATGACCGCGAGCAGTCCCAGGACGACGGCCACCTTCTGCCAAGGCAGCTGAACCGTCCCGGCAGCGGTCGCGGAGACCAACGCCACCAGCAGCGAGACGAGCAGCGCGGCGTACGCGGCGATGTCTACGACGCCGCGCTTGTCTCCGGAGGTGAGCGGAACTCGCCTCGGCCACGGCGGCATCCGGATGGTTCCACGGCGGAACCAGTAGAGGAACGAACCCAACGGCGGCAGGAAGCGCAGGTTCAGGGGCCCGAATCCGCAGCCCAGGCCGGTGACCTCGAAGAGGATGCACCAGAGCACGACCTTCTGCCACACGACCGGCAGGGCCCACCACTGGCCGACGTCGAGCAGGCCGTCCACGCCGGGTGTGGTCAACGCGAACATTGCCGCGCCGAGAATGAACAGGGCGATCTTCGCGAGGTAGCCGACGTACACCACATCGGGTGTCCCGAAACCTTGTGAGAGGTAGTTCTCCGAGAGGATGCGCATCTGGGTGGGTCGGCGGCCGCGGCGCAACTCGTCCGCGTCGATGTCCGGTTCCACCGGTAGCAGGAATCCCATAGGTCCTCCGTAGCGCTCACCGTTCCGACACGCCGTCGCCTCGGTCGGCGACCGGGCCCTCCGCGCGGCCGGTCATGGTGGAGAACGTAGTGCTTTGTAGACACTTTGACACAAGTGTTTACAGAAGAATTCTCCGAACTTTTCGACGCCCTATGATCGAGCGGCAATGAGACCCGACTCCAGCGTCGTGCGCGACCGCATCCTGGACGCCGCCGAACTCTGTCTGGCGCGCGACGGGATCCGCCGCACCACCGTGCGCGCCGTGGCCCAGGAAGCCGATCTCAGCCGCGCCTACCTGTACCGGTTCTTCACCGATAAGGCGACACTGCTCTCGGCGGCACTGATCCGCCGGGGCGCGGACTTCTGGGAGGACGCGGCCGATCGGATCGCGCGACAGGACAGCGTGTCCGGCATGCTGACCGAGGCGGTCGTGCTGTCGAGGCAGAATCCCTTGGGGCCGTTGGCCGTTGAACTGGCCGCCCGGGAACCGCACGAGTACGCCGAGATCATGGGCACCTACTCCCAGGACGTGGTCGCCCAGCTGTCCGACTTCTGGGTGGACCGGCTGCGTGACGCCCAGCAACGCGGCCTGGCCCGAGAGGACCTCGACCTGCCCGGGGCGGCGGAATGGCTGGTCCGGATGCTCGTCTCGCTGGTGGGGACGCCGGGATCGGCAGTCGACGTGGACGACCGGGAGGCTCTGCTGACCTACCTGCAGACGTTTCTCGGTCCGGCGTTCAGCCCAGCGTCACGCTGAACACCTACAGCCACCGTGGCCCGACCCAGACGACAGAACCCGCAGGGCTGCGGACGAGCTGTTCCGGGCCTCTGCGGGTTCTGCTGCGGACGGGCGACCTAACAAGCCGTTCGCCTGGGGTTCTACACGTTGAAGCGGAACTCCACCACGTCACCGTCGGCCATCACGTACTCCTTGCCCTCCATGCGCACCTTGCCTGCAGCCTTGGCCGCGGCCATCGAACCCGCCTCGTCCAGGTCCGCGAAGGACACGATCTCTGCCTTGATGAAGCCGCGCTCGAAGTCGGTGTGGATGACGCCTGCCGCCTGCGGGGCGGTGTCACCCTTGTGGATGGTCCAGGCGCGCGACTCCTTGGGGCCGGCGGTGAGGTAGGTCTGCAGCCCGAGGGTGTGGAAGCCGGTCCGGGCGAGCGCGTGCAGGCCGGGCTCGGACTGGCCGATCGAGTCGAGCATCTCCTGGCGGTCCTCCTCGTCCAGCTCGAGCAGCTCCTGCTCGACCTTCGCGTCGAGGAACACCGCGTCCGCGGGGGCGACCGACGCCCGCAACTCGGCGACCTTCGCCTCGTCGGTGAGCACCGCCTCGTCCGCGTTGAAGACGTAAAGGAACGGCTTGGTGGTGAGCAGGCTCAGCTCACGCAGCAGCCCGAAGTCCAGCTTGTCCTTGACGCTGAAGAGGGTCTTGCCCTCGTCGAGGAACGCCTGGGCCTTGACCGCCTCGTCGTGCAGCGGCTTGAGCTCCTTGTTCTTGCGCGCTTCCTTGTCCAGCCGCGGCAGGGCCTTCTCGAGGGTCTGCATGTCGGCGATGACGAGCTCGGTCTCGATCACCTCGATGTCCGAGGCCGGGTCGACGCGGCCGTCGACGTGCACCACGTCGTCATCGGCGAACACACGAACCACCTGGCAGATGGCGTCGGCCTCGCGGATGTTGGCCAGGAACTTGTTGCCAAGGCCTGCACCCTCGGACGCGCCCTTCACGATGCCGGCGATGTCGACGAACGAGACCGTCGCGGGCAGGATCCGCTCGGAGCCGAAGATCTCGGCGAGCCTGACCAGCCGCGGATCGGGCAGCTCGACCATGCCGACGTTGGGCTCGATGGTCGCGAACGGGTAGTTCGCGGCCAGCACGTCATTGTTGGTCAGCGCGTTGAAGAGGGTGGACTTGCCGACGTTGGGCAGTCCGACGATTCCGAGGGTAAGGCTCACGGTCTCCAGAGTCTACGGACCGGGGTGGGCGCCCTGCACACACCGGTCCGTAGACCTGCGGATCAGTACCCGCTGGTGCTGTCCTCGACGCTGCTGATCCCGGCGGCGAAGATCACCGCGAAGAGGATGACGTACAGCACCCCCAGGCCGATAGCCAGCCACAGCGCGATCTGGCCGAGCTGCTTGGTGCGGTCGGAGGCGTACTGGGCACCCTGGTAGTCACCGAGCGCCCACCTCGGGTACACCGAGGACGAGTGGTTGAACGCGGCGAACGCCAGCGGCCAGAAGAAGACGACCGCGGCCACCGCCCAGCCCGCGTTCGACGGCGGCGGCGCGGGCACAGCGCCGGGAACCGGAGGCCCGTACTGGACAGGGGCTTGCATCGGCTGCGGGGCCTGCGCGTGCTGCGGATAGGACGGGTACGCGGGCTGCGGATAAGACGGCGCCGCCGAGGACGTGGGCGCGCTCGCAAGATCGGTCTCGGACATGGTCCCCCCAGAAAGTCAGTCGGATACAGCGCAAGCACCCTATCCGAGCGAGTCGTCGCCCTGTCGTCAGTGCAGGCCCGGACTGCGGGCCTGCACCCATGGCTCAGCGAAGGCGGGCAAAACGAGTAGCCCACGGCCGTGACATGCGGTCTCCCGGCGCTCACAATGAGAAGAGCGCAATCCGAGGGCACCCCGGAACCGCGCGGTGCGCCACGCCGCCACCAGGAGGATCACCATGACCAGAAATTCACTCCGCGCAGCGATAGTGGCCGCGGCCACGGTGCCGGTGATCGCGTTCGGCCCTGCCATCGCCGCCGCCGGACCGGCATCGCCGATCCCCGCGCCCGTCCAGCCCGCATACCTCAACCCACAGCAGGGCCCATTGGGTGCCGCGCTGACCTGCTCGCCCTTGGCCTTCATTCCGTTCGCCGGGCCAATCGCCATAGCCTGTTGGGTCTGAGGCGGCCGCTACCCTCGCTTGCGCGCGACCGTCACCGCCCACGTCGCGTCCGGCCGCCAGGGCCTCAGATCCCACGTCGCGAAACGCTGCTCGAGCACCAGCCCGGCCGACTCCAGGTCCGCGTCGAAGTCGCGGACCGTGTACCGGTAGTCGGTGGCGAACCCGGTCACCAACACCCCGCCGTCGGCCAGGTGCGCGACAAACCGTTGCAGCACAGTCCGTTCCGTCCCTGGTTCGAGGAAGATCAGCACGTTCCCGGCCGCGATGATCGCGTCGAACACCTCGCCCGGCAGGTCGAGTTCGGCGAGGTCCGCCCGGTGCACGGTCAGTTCCGGGTGCGTCCGCGCGGCCTCCACCAACACCGGATCCAGGTCGACCGCCGTGACATGGTGACCGCGCCTGGACAATTCGACGCCGACACGCCCGGTGCCACATCCGGCGTCGAGTACCCGCGAACCCGGCGCGATCACGGCATCGACCATCCGGGCCTCCCCGTGCAGATCCACGCCCTGCGCCGCCAACTCCTCGAAACGCCGGATATAGGCGCGTGATTGCTCTTCGTTACGTTCGTTCTCCCAGCGCGTCACATTGTTCAGACTATGTTCAGATCGCCCTTCAGCCCCAGCGAAACTCTTTCGCGCCGCGTACGCTCTGTGAGCACGCCGAGGGCTGGATCATGCGGTCCCCGTGTGGATCAGCACTACAAGCGCTTCACCGACGATCACCTCTGAAAGGGGAACAACGTGGCGGACACCTTGCAGGCCGGTTCGAGCCTCACGGCCGGACAGTCGATCACCTCCAACAACGGCGCCTACGCGCTGACGCTGCAGGACGACGGCAACCTCGTGCTCAGCGAGGGCGGCAACGCTGTGTGGGCCAGCAAGACCAACGGCAAGAGCGCAGTCAAGGCCGACCTGCAGGACGACGGCAACTTCGTGCTGTACACCGAAGGCAACGACGCCGTGTGGGCCTCCGAGACCTCGGGTAACTCCGACGTCAAGCTGGTCGTCCAGGACGACCGCAACGTGGTGCTGTACGCGGGCGACAAGGCCGTCTGGGCCTCGGACACTGCCGTCGAGGTCGTGGCCGAGCCGGAGCCCGAGCCCGCCCCCGTCGCCCCGGCCGCCGCCGAGGCCCCGCCGGCGCCCCCGGCCCCGCGCACTCACACCGTCGCCCCCGGCGACACCCTCTGGGACCTCGCCACCCACTTCTACGGCGACGGCAACCAGTACCAGCGCATCGCCGACGCCAACGGCATCCCGAACCCGGACGCCATCAACGTCGGCCAGGTTCTGACCATCCCGGCGTAGTACACCCGCTCCACCCGACACGGCGGTCCCGGATCTCATTTCCGGGGCCGCCGTGTCGTTTTCGGCGCCCCGCACGCCGGGTGCAACACTCGGTCGACCCGACCGGCAATGGACGTGACGCGAAAAGGATGCACCGTGGTGAGATGGCTGATCGTTGCCGGAGTGTGGCTCGCCGGACTCGCGGCACTGGCGCTCGCCCTCGGCATGGGATCCGGATGGCGGGTCGTCATCGCGATTCTCGCCGCCATCCTCGTGGCGCTCGCGGGCCTTGGCACCTGGGATCTACTCCAGCGCCGGCACAGCATCCTGCGCAACTACCCCATCCTCGGGCACGCCCGGTTCATGCTCGAGAAGATCCGCCCCGAGATCCAGCAGTACTTCATCGAATCATCCACCGATGGAACGCCGTTCGATCGTGAGACCCGCGATCTCGTGTACGAACGCGCCAAGGGCACCAAGGACGACGAGCCCTTCGGCACCGAACGCGACGTACACGCGCCCGGGTACGAGTTCATGGCGCACTCGCTGCGGGCACGGCACGCCCCCGAGGCGACCCCGACGGTGCGGCTCGGCGGGCCCGACTGCACCCAGCCGTACGACATCGCGCTGCTCAACGTCTCCGCGATGAGCTTCGGCTCGCTGTCCGCCAACGCGGTCGAGGCGATGAACGCTGGCGCCGCACGCGGCGGATTCGCCCACGACACCGGCGAGGGTGGCATCAGCCCCTACCACCGCAAGCACGGCGGCGACCTGATCTGGGAGATCGGCTCCGGCTACTTCGGATGTCGCACGGCGGACGGACGATTCGATCCGCAGGTCTTCGCAGGTAAGGCCGTCGACCCCCAGGTCAAGGCGATCTCGATCAAGCTGTCCCAGGGCGCCAAGCCCGGCCTGGGCGGCGTGCTGCCGGGCGCGAAGGTGAGCCAGGAGATCGCCGACACCCGCGGCGTCCCGGTGGGGGTCACCGTGATCTCGCCGCCCGCACACAGCGCCTTCGACACCCCCGCCGGGCTGATCGAGTTCATCACGACGCTGCGTAGCCTCTCCGGAGGCAAGCCCGTCGGGTTCAAGCTCTGTGTTGGCTCGCGCTCGGAGTTCCTCGGCATCTGCAAGGCCATGCTGGAAGCCGGGACCTCGCCGGACTTCATCATCGTGGACGGCTCGGAGGGCGGAACCGGCGCCGCCCCCGTCGAATTCGAGGATCACATGGGCATGCCGCTGACCGAGGGCCTGATGCTCGTGCACAACGCACTGGTCGGCGCGGGCCTGCGTGACCGGATCAGGGTCGGCGCCTCCGGCAAGGTCGCCAGCGGCACCGACATCGTCAAGCGCATCATCCAGGGCGCCGACTTCACCTTGGCGGCCCGAGCGATGATGTTCGCGGTCGGCTGCATCCAGGCCCAGGCCTGCCACACCAACCACTGCCCGGTCGGGGTCGCGACGCAGGACCGCTCCCGTTCGAAGTCGATCGACGTGCCGGACAAGTCGGCCCGGGTGTACCGGTTCCAGAAGTCGACGGTGGCCAGCGCGAAGCAGCTGATCGCCTCGATGGGCCTGGACGGCTTCGACGAGCTGCGGCCGTCCATGCTCAATCGGCGCGTCGACGCGTTCACCACGAAAACCTATGCGGATCTTTATGAGTGGCTGCAGTCGGGCGAGTTGCTCGAGGACCCGCCCGCGGGCTGGCGCAGCGACTGGATCGACGCGGACGCCGCCCGATTCTGACCGCGCGGCCGGCGCCGCGCCTCAGTCCGCGAAGTTCCTGTCGATCCAGTCGATCGTCTGCATGCCGAACAGGTCGGTCCCCCACCCGTAGGGGTCGGCGAACAGCCGGTTCAGGTTGCAGTCGCTCGGCGCATAGGTGACGTCGGTACCACCGGCCCGGTAGCGGGCCGCGAGGTCACGGGAATCCTGTGCGGGCACAAGGGACATGGGCGAGTCGTCCTTGCCACACGAGGAGATCAGCACCTTAGATCTCGGCGCCTGGCCGCCGAGCCTGTTGTCGTCGTAGACATGCTGGAACTCGGGGATGTCGGCGGGACTCTGACCGCTGGAGAACAGCAGCCGGAGCGGCACGAAGGGAGCCGTGAAGTAGGACGGCATCTGACACTGCACGCGGTACTCGTCCGCCAGCGCCCTGCCCACCGGGTTGAGCTTGTCGTTGATCCGCATCTCCGGATACCAGGGCTCGAGCCCGAGCAGGGTCGCGAAGGCGAAGCCCGATCCGACCGAGCCGTCCGCGGTCCGCATGAAGTTCCGCTGATCGATGACCATGCCCTCGAGGACAGTCGATTTGACGTTCAGCTCGGGTGCGTAGCCGGCCTGCATCTCCGCCGCGGAGGCCGCGCCGACGCCGCCGCCCGCGACACCGAACAGCGCGATGGGGGCCTGCGGGCTCAGCCCCGTCCCGCCGCCCGCGGTGGCCGCGCGCAGCGCGTCGAGCTGGGCATGGCCTGCGAACTTCGCCGCGAAGACGCCGTGCGGATCGGGGTCGGCATCGTTGCCGACATCGGAGATCACGACGGCGTACCCCTTGCCGAACATCAGCGCCAGCGGCCCGAGCGCGGACCACGAGGCGCCGTCGAGGGGGTCACCGCCCGTCCACTGCGTGCTGGGGTGACAGTAGGCGCCGACGCTGTCGTTGGCCTCCTGGTACCCGATGACCTTCTTCTCCGACGCGGGCACGCCGTCGATCGGGATCATCACGAACCCGGTGCTGATCGTCGGGGTCACCCCGTCGTTCCCCGTGGTGACGTACATGATCTTGTACGCCTCGAGGTTTGCCGGCTTGAAGCCGGTGAACATCACCTCGACCCGCTTGGCCTTGAGGAGGGTGCCCGGCTTCTCGGCACCGGTGAGCGGCGGCTCGACGTAGAACGGATCGTTCGGCCGCAGCGCGCCGAGGATCTCGTCGCGGGTGCCGAACTCCCCGCCCTCGAACGCGCCCTCGACGAACGGATTGAACACCTCGCCCTGCAGCGCGGGCGTGTCGACCGCGACGGGCGGCGGGGGTGCCTGCGCCGCACCGACACCCGGCGACAGGATCGCGAGCAGGACGGCCGCGGCGGCTGCCGAGAGCGAGTGCGCCCCGCCGATGCGGGGGCGAGGGTGGCGCGGATCGGTCGACATCAGGACACCGTCACTTTCGTGTTCTGGAGGGCCGATTGCAGGATCTGCGGAATGTTCATCAACGGCCGGTGGCTCTCGATCTGGATCTCGTACGGGGTGCGGAGCTCCGCCTCGAGCCGCAGCCAGTCGTCTTCCACCGTCGCCTTGTACCTGGGCAGCAACTGGGTGGTGATGTAGTCCCACCGCTCCTCGTAGACCGACCAGTTCCAGCTCGGCAGCGGCGTCGTGAAGGTGGCGGTCCGGCCGTCGGGCAGGGTGGTGGCAATCTCGATGGGACGGAACGAGCGCGGCGGCAGCACGCCTGCCACCGAGGGTGACCCCGCGACCGTGGACAGGTAGCTGACGGCCTCGCCGACGTCGCCCTTGTAGGCCCGCACGTCGTCCCATTGTTCCCGGATGATCACACCCTGTTCGCGACGCAGCAGGGCCACGTTGCCACGGGCGATCCGGTCCGCATCCGTCGAGGCGATGTCGCGCCACGCGTCCATCACGTCCTGCCTGAACAGCCCCGCCGCGCGCATCTCCTCGAGAGCAGGCAGGCCCTCGGTGACGTACGCGCGGTGCATCGGCATCAGATCCGAGAAGATGTTCTTCTGCATCACCAGGATCATGCCCAGGATGTGGTGCAGGTCGTCGCCGGTGACCGTGGTGCCTGCCCCTGCCAACGCGCGCAACCCCTTCGGGAGCCGGTCGACGATCTGCGGTCCCGCCACGTCGGTCGCCGTCGCGACGATGGCGCGCGTGGTCTGTTGCAGCTGTGGAAAGTCGTAGATGTTGGTGATCAGCTCGAAATCGATGAGCCCGCCGCCGAAGTCGGCGCCGACCTGCCCGGCCATGCCCGCCCACTGCAACTCGCGGTGCTGCAGCTGCAGGTGCTCGTAGTACCGGTACGACCGGATCAGGTTCTCCCGGTTCGTCTCGACCCCGGTGCGGGGATCCCACCGCGCCAGGTCGATGCCGGCCTCGGCGGTGACGTCGGCGAGCCAGTACTGGTAGAGCAGCGCGGCATACGAGGTCGGCGCCGCATCGGAGGCCCTGGCCTGGTCGAGCAGCCGTGCGAGCACGCCGCGATCGGTTGGCAGCGCCGGGTTCACCCCGCCCGGTCCGTGCGCGGCATCGCGGTTGATCAGGGGCAGGTTCAGGTAGGTGTCCGCCTCGGACGCGGCGGCGGGCGCAGGCGCGCTCGGTCCCGCCACCACCAGCCCCAGCACGACGGCGGCCAGCGCGGGCAGGCACCTCCGGAGAACGGAGGACCGCGACGGTGCGCGGGCGATGCGAGCACTCATAGCTCTCCCGGTGTCGGAACATACCGCGAAGTAGGTTTTCCGAGACTAGTTCACGTTCTGCGAGGCTCTGGGCGTTTTCGGCGGACCGGCCCCTCGGGGGCCTTACTCCACGCCGGTGCCCGCTGCTACTGACCGCCGAGCGTGCAGTTGTTGCCGTCCCTCCTGGGCCGAAGCGACGGCAGGTGCACGCTCGGCGAGGAACCGGTCCCGCGATTCGGACAATCGTCCAGTTTCGGGCGCGAGCAGAAGCGCAGGCACTTAGGATTCCGAGAACTCCTGAGTGAACGGAATGTGTCGGATGTCTTCGAATCGCCTTGCCTGGATCGCGACCCTGGCCCTGGGTGTGCTGGTGATCGTCCAGGCCGCCGCGGATCCGAGCGGCCTGCTGAGCCTGCTCGGCTGGACCGGCGCGGACCTGTGGCCGATCCGGGCGCCCTGGCAAATCGCGCCGTTCGTCGTCTACCTGCCGGTGCTGCTCGGCGTCACCTGGTGGGCGGTTCGGTCGATCGCCGGGTCCCGCTGGCTGTTCGCGGCCACCACAGTAAGCGTCGTGCTCGCCGTGCTCCTGGCGAAGTTCGCGATGTCGTTGGTGGCGGTGGGCGACCTCGGGACCGCGGCGTGGGGCAGCGGGTTCGCCCTCGCAAAGGCGATTCCCGCCGGACTGATCGTCGCGGGCATCGTCGCGATCGCGGGCCGCCGCCGCAGCGTGGCCGACGCATCGGACGACGCGCCGTCGGTGTGGGCAGGAGCGCTGATCTTCGGCGCCGTCGCCCCGCTCCTGGCGGGACAGTGGTGGGCGGGCGCCCCCTACGACCGGTGGATGCCGGCGCCCAACGTCCTCAACGGCGTACTCGCGACCGTCGGCGGGATCGCCGTACTCGTCCTCGGCGCCATCGGCTGCCAGCGGGTGCTCGGCCGCCGGGTGACGGGCGGGACCGCGGCCACCTTCCTCGCCGGATGGTTCGCGGCGATGGGCGCGGGCGCGCTGCTCGCCGTCGCCGCATCGATCGTCGGGATGGTCTCCGACGACGGTTTCGCGGGCGACCTCTGGCCGCTGATGGGCGGGTACATCCGGCTCGCGGACGGCGTCGCCTACGGCGCCTGCACGGGATGGATCGTCGGACTCGCGGCGGTCTGGTCGCGGCGGCAGGCGACCCAGCCGTCGCCGATCCCCCGCCCGGCCCTGCGGGCGGGAGCGGTGACGTTGGCCGCCGTCGCGGTGACCGTCCCGTTCCTGGCACGCCCCGATGCGCAGCCCGTGTCGCCTGCGCCCCTCGACTCCGTCGAGGCGGGAACCCTGCTGCCCCTGAGTGTCTCGGGTGAGGTCATCGCCGATGCGGCCGGCCGCGAGGTGCTGCTGCGCGGCGTCAACGTCAACCAGCTCGTCGACTTCTACGCGCCGCGGCCCGAGGTCCCCTCGACCCTGCCCCTGACCGACGCGGACTTCGCCGGTATCGCCGATCACGGGTTCAACGTGGTCCGGCTCGCGCTGTCCTGGTCCGCCCTCGAGCCGGAACGCGGCCGCTACGACGAGGCCTATGTCGACCAGATCCGGGTCGCCGTCGCGCAGGCCAAGGCGCACGGCCTCTACACCGTGCTCGACATGCATCAGGACGGCTGGTCGAACGCCCCATCCCCCGATGACGTCAGCTGCAGGCCGGGCACCTCGCCCATGTGGGGCTACGACGGCGCGCCCGAGTGGGCCACGATCACCGACGGCGCACCGCGCTGCCAGTTCACCGGGCGCGACATCTCGCCCGCCGGCGGCCGCGCGTTCAACAACTTCTACTACGACACCGACGGCGTGCAGGAACAGCTGGTCCAGGCCTGGGCGATGCTCGCGGGCGAGTTCAAGGACGAGGATGCCGTCGCCGGGTACGACCTGCTGAACGAACCGAACTTCGGCGAGACCGCGCCGCTCACCTCGTCGCTGCTGCTCGGCCGCTTCTACGACCGGACCATCGACGCCATCCGTGAGGCGGGCGCCGAGCAGATCGTCTACTTCGAGCCGAGCATCCTGTGGTCCGGCCTCGGGTTCGACAGCGGCCCCCCGGCCGGCTTCACCGACGACACCAACATCGTCTTCTCCCCGCATCTCTACGCCGAGTCCATCACGATGGACGCCTCGCTCGGCCTGCCGACGATCGTCAGCATCGAACGGGGCTTCACCCTCGCCGACCGAGTGGCGCACAAGTACGGCGACATCCCGGTCTGGACCGGTGAGTACGGCTACTGGGGCGACGGACTCGTCGACAAGGCCGCCCGCTTCGCACAGGAGCAGGACGCGCACATCCAGGGCGGCACCTACTGGGTGTGGAAGCAGGCCTGCGGGGACCCGCAGAACGGCATCCAGGAACTGGGCAACGGGCTGATGCCGGTGCTGTGCAGCACCGGGGAGGACGCCCCGCGGAACACCGCGCTGCTGGACCAGATCACCCGCGCCTACCCGCGATACGCGCCCGGACGGATCACCCACCTCGCGGCCGAGGGAAATCGGCTGGAGCTGACCGGCACCGCGGGCGAGGGCAGCTGCAGTCTCGAGGTCTGGTTCCCCAACCGGGTCGACGCAGGCGCCTCGGCCGTCGACACGGTCGGGGTCGAGGACGTCGCCTTCACTCCGCTCGGCGAGGGCTCGCTGATGACCGGATGCGCCACCGGCGACTACGAGGTCCGTACCCGCGGCGCCTGATCCGTCGAGTGTGCACCTGGGGCACCTCCCTGCACGAAGTGCTCGGGGGAATGTCGCTCGCTCTCGGACGATGCGACCCCAGGTGCACACTCGACGCCAGACAGTGATGTCCGATTTCCGCTAGCGCGGCCGCGGGCGCGCTGCCACAGTGGTGACTGTGACCGCAACGCATCTCGACTTCGACCGCTGCTACCGCGCCGTGTCCTCCCGCGACGCCCGCTTCGACGGGCAGTTCATCACCGCGGTGCGGACCACGGGCATCTACTGCAGGCCCTCCTGCCCGGCGATCACTCCGAAGCCGGGCAACGTCAGCTTTCTGCCGACCGCGGCCGCCGCCCAGCAGGCCGGGTACCGCGCCTGCCGCCGGTGCCTGCCCGACGCCGCGCCCGGTTCGCCGCTGTGGAACGTGCGCTCGGATCTCGCAGCCCGCGCAATGCGGCTGATCTCCGACGGTGCCGTCGAGCGCGGCGGGGTGGAATCGCTGTCCGCCTCCCTCGGGTACTCGTCGCGGCACCTCACCAGGGCGTTGACCGCGGAACTCGGCGCAGGACCGCTCGCCCTCGCCCGGGCACATCGCGCGCACACCGCCCGATTGCTGATCCAGACCACGGCCATGCCGATGTCGGACATCGCCTTCGCCGCGGGATTCTCGAGCATCCGGCAGTTCAACGACACGGTCCGCGAGGTGTTCGCGGTTGCCCCCTCGACGATGCGCACCGAGGCCGCCAAGCTCGCCGACGCACCGCCCGCCAAGGGCACGGTGTCGTTGCGACTGCCCTACCGCAAACCCCTCGACGCCGGCTGGCTGGCCTGGTTCCTGTCCGGGCACGCCGTCACAGGCATGGAGCGCTGGTCCGACGGCGAGTACCGGCGAACGCTCCGACTCCCCCGCGGCTGCGGGGTGGTCGCGCTGTGTGTCCTGCCCGAGTACGTGCGGGCCGAGCTCACCCTGCGGGACATGCGCGACCTCGCGCCCGCCGTCGCCAGACTGCGACATCTCCTGGACCTGGACGCGGACCCCGAGGCGGTGGACGGCGCCCTCGCCGTGGATCCCGCGCTGGCGACGAGCGTCCGGGCAGCCCCCGGCATCCGGGTACCGGGCAGCATCGACGCGGACGAACTCCTGCTGCGCACGATGATCGGGCAACAGATCTCACTGGCCGCGGCGTCCACCCAGACCGCCCGCCTGGTGGCCGCGCTCGGCGCCCCGGTCGACGACCCGCACCTGACCCACAGCTTCCCCGGCACCGACGTCATCGCCGCGCGCGGCCGCGAGGTGCTCACCGGTCCCGCCCGCCGGATCGACGCCGTCATCGGGGTCGCTGAGGCGCTCGCCGCGGGCACCCTGACCCTGCACGCAGGCCGCACCGCCGAGGATCTGCGCGCGGATCTGTTGTCGTACAAGGGCATCGGACCGTGGACGGCCGACTACGTGGTGATGCGCACCCTCGCGGACCCCGACGTGCTGCTCGACACGGACCTCGTCGTCCGCCAGGGCGCACAGGCGATGGGCGCCGACCTGACCGACTCCTCGCGCTGGACCCCCTGGCGCTCGTACGCATCAATGCACCTGTGGCGTAACGCACTTGCCGCACGCGGTGCGCTCGATCCCACACCGACCCCCGATACGGAGGACAAGAAATGATCGCCCAGTACGCCACCACCACGACCCCGATCGGCCCGTTCACCACCCTCGTCGACGACGACGGCGCGGTTCTGGCGTCGGGATGGACGGACGACCCCGAGGAGCTGCGGGCACTGATCCACCCGAGCCTGCGTCCCACCGCGCTCACCCGGCTCTGCGATCTCGGCGCCGTCACCCGCGCCGTCGCCGACTACCACCGCGGCGAACTGACCAGCATCGATTCGATCACCGTCCGGCAGCAGTCGGGCGAATTCCTGGTGCACGCCTGGGATGTACTGCGCACCGTGCCCGCCGGGGACCCGATCACCTACACCGAGTTCGCCGGCCGCTCAGGACGTCCCGCCGCGGTGCGCGGAGCGGCGTCGGCCTGCGCCCGCAACGCCGCCGCGCTGTTCGTGCCCTGCCACCGGGTGCTGCGCACCGACGGCACGCTCGGCGGGTTCCGCTGGGGCCTGCCCGCCAAGCGCTGGCTGATCTCACACGAGGAGCACGCACGGTAGATTCGGTCCATCACCGCCAGGAAGGACCGACCGTGAGCGATCAGCCCACCGCGCCGCCGACCGAGCCGCGTCAGCACCACCCCCGCGACCGCGGCGAGATACTCGGCATGGGCGGCATGTGGCTCGCCAAGTGGTCGCTGTGCCTGGTGCTCATCGCCGCGGGCGGCTGGGTGGTGTGGACCCTGCTCGGCGTCCTGTGGGTCGCGGTCCTGCCGGTTCTGCTGGCGATCGTGGTCTCGACGGTGTTGTGGCCGCCCACCCGCGCGATGACCTCTCGCGGCGTGCCCCCTGGGGCGGCGGCAGGCATCACCCTGATCGCGTTCCTCGGCTTCTTCGGCGGGATCATCGCGCTGATCGTGCCCTCGGTGGTCGACCAGGCGCCCGAGCTCGCGAACAAGGCCAGCCAGGGCATCACGCAGGTGCAGGAGTGGATCAAGGGCCCGCCGATCAACCTGCAGGACGATCAGATCGACTCCGCGGTCCAGGCGATCATCCACAAATTGCAGACCAGTGCTCAGGCCATCGCGACCGGCGTGTTCAGCGGCGTCAGCGCGGCCGGTTCCATGCTCGTGACGCTCACGCTGGTGCTGGTGCTCGCGTTCTTCTTCATCAAGGACGGGCCACGCTTCCTGCCGTGGCTGCACAGCGTCACCGGCGGTCGCGCCGGACGGCACTTCGAGGAGGTGTCCGTCCGGATCTGGGACACCCTCGGCGGATTCATCCGCACCCAGGCGCTGGTCAGCTTCGTCGACGCCTTCTTCATCGGCCTCGGCCTGATCATCCTGGGCGTGCCGCTGGCCCCGATGCTCGCCCTGCTCACCTTCATCGCCGGTTTCATCCCGATCGTCGGTGCCTTCGTGGCGGGCGCCCTCGCCGTCCTGGTCGCGCTCGTCGCGAAGGGCTGGACGACCGCGCTGATCGTCCTGGTCATCGTGATCGCGGTGCAGCAGCTCGAGGGCAACGTGCTCCAGCCGGTGCTACAGAGCCGCACCATGAAGCTGCACGCGGTGATCGTGCTGCTGGCGGTGACCGCGGGCGGCTCCATGTTCGGGATCGTCGGCGCGTTCCTCGCCGTCCCGGTCGCGGCCGTGGTGGCCGTGGTGATCCGCTACATCGGCGAGCAGGTCGACCTGAAGCTGGACGATCGGGACCCCGACGCCGGGACCGAGACCGAGGTGGTGAGCGAGGCGGTGCCCGCCGCCGAGCCAGGCGATCTCGCGACCGCGGACTGACGCAGGCGCGCCCGGCCCGCACTATCCCGCGACGACCTCCACGCTCGACCCGGCCCGCCCGCGGATCACGTGCAGCCGGCTCGGGATCCGCTGCCGCATCTCGTCGACATGGCTGACGATGCCGACCACCCGTCCGCCCGCACGGAGCTCGTCGAGGACCCCCATCACCGACTCCAGCGCGTCGGAGTCGAGGGTGCCGAATCCCTCGTCGATGAACATGGTGTCGAGCACAAGGCCTCCCGACTCCGCGGCGACGACGTCGGCCAGACCCAACGCCAGCGACAGCGATGCGAGGAATGATTCGCCGCCCGAGAGGGTCTTCGCCGAGCGCACCACCCCGGTGTAGTCGTCGCGGATGTCCAGGCCGAGCCCGCCCCGCTTGCCGCGCGGCCCTGCCCCGTCCGCGTGCACGAATTCGTAACGGCCACCGGACATCCGGCGCAGCCTGGTCGAGGCGGCGATCGCGACCTCCTCGAGCCTGGCGGCGAGGACATAGGACCGCAGCGACATCTTGCGGGCATTCTGTCCCCGCCCGGCGATCACCTCGGCCAGGCCCGCCAGTTCCGCGTGCCGCTCCTGCATCGGGGCCAGCGCGCCGACCTCCTTCGCCAGCTGCGCGACAAGCCGTTCGAGGTCCGCCAGCCTGCGGTCGGCCTCCGACGCGACGGCGATCGCCGAGTTCACCACCGCGTTCGCACCCTCGACCTCGGACTCGGCGACCGACGGGTCGACGGGGTCCATCCCGGCGACGGCGGCCACCTCCGCCTCAGCAAGGACCGATTCGGCCCGCACCCGCTGATCCCGCGCCTGCTCGAGCGCGGCCTCGATCGCCGCCACCCGACGCTCGTCCCTGGTGGCCGTGGCCGCCTCGTCCACCGACTCGAACCCGGCCTCGGCCGCCGCCCTGGCGACCTTCGCGGACAACGCCTCCGCGCTCTCCTGCGCGGCGGTGACCTGCGCGCGCAGGTCTCGCAGTCGCGACACCGCCGCCGCGAGCGCGTCGAGCCGGTCGCGGCGCGCCTGCGGGCTCTCGTCGACGCCCGAGGCCTCCGCGATCCGCTTGCTGATGGTCTCCAGCTGATGCACCGACCCCGCGATCCGCTCGTCGAGGGTCGCGAGTTCGGCCGTGGCGACGCGTGAACGTTCCTGCAGGCCTTCCTGTTCGGCTCGCAGCCCGGACAGGCGATCGGAGAGCGCCTGCTCACGCGCTGCCGACGCCTGCGCGGCCGCGTGCGCCTGGGTGGCCGCCGACAGTTCTGCCGCGAGCCGATCCCGGTCGCGGTCGCCGCCCCGCTCGAGCAGGACCTCGATGGCCTGATCGATCTTCGCGAGGCGATCGGTCGCGACATCGACCTCCTGGGCGAATCGCTGCTCCGACACTCGGGCGGCGTCCTCGTCGGACCTGGTCACCATCGTCTCCGACGGCTCGGCCGGGTTCGGGTGCTCGGCCGAACCGCATACCACACACGGTTCGCCGTCGGCGAGTCCGGCCGCGAGCTCGGCCGCCATGCCTGCGAGGCGGCGTTCGCGAAGGTCGAGCAGCTCGCCGCGCGCGTCCTGGTGTCGGCCCCGCGCCGCCGACAGCTGGTCCGCGGCGTCCGCCCGGAGCTGTCGCTGCTGTGCGAGGGCGACGGCGGCGCCCTGCACGTCGGCGGCCCTGCCCCGCGCCTCGTCGAGGGCGGGCAGCGCCGCGACCGCCTGCCGCGCCGCGGCGAGATCGCCCTCGGCGGCGCGTAGCTGCTCGGGCAGCGCGGTCCGACGGAGCTCGAGTTCCGCTGCGGCGGAGGCGAGCTCGCGGCGCCGCTCGCCGAGCCGGTCCACGGTCTCCTGCAGGGCGTCGGCGACCAGCGATTCGGCGATGAGGTCGTCGAGCCGCGCGACCTCGTCGGTCCAGCCGCGGATCGTCGCGGCGATGACGCCGCGGTCCTCGGCGACCTCGGGCCAGGACAGCCGCTCCAGCAGCGCCCTGCCCTCGTCGACCGCGCCGACACCTCCGGCCAGGGTCTCCATCAGCTTCAGTTCCCGCGCAGCGGTTTCCGCCGCCGCGGCGGCCTCGACACGGATCTCGGCGATCGGCGCGGCCCGCACCGCCCTGGCGAGTTCCTCGGTCTGCGCTGCCCGCTCGTCCGCGCCCTCGGCGTGGGTGCGTAGCTCCGCCGCTGCCTTCGCGGCCCGCTGCTGCAGGCCCCGGATCCGGGTCACCTCGGCGAGCGTGGCGGTGGCCCGCGCGGCGACCGCCCTGGCCGCGACGAGTTCCGCGGTGGCGGTGTCCCTGGCCTCCTCCGCGTCGGCCCGCAACTTGTGCGCCCATGTCAGTGGATCGGCGTCGGCGCCCGCTTCGATGCCCGCCGCCGTGGAGACGCGAGCGAGCATCAGGTCAACGGACTTGCGTCCGGATTCCAGCGTCGCCGCGCTCTCGCGCCTGCGTTCGGCGAACCAGTCCTCGACCGTGCCGAACCGGGTGGTGTCGAACAGCCGCTCCAGCAGGTCACCCCGCTCGTCGGTGTCCGCGCGCAAGAATCGCGCGAACTCCCCCTGCGGGAGCAGCACCACCTGGAAGAACTGGTCCGCGCTCATGCCGAGCAGCCGGCCGATCTCCTCGCCGATCTCGTCGAGGCGGGTCAGGTTCTGACCGTGACCGTCCAGCCAGGTGAGCGTCGCCTTCGCGTTCTCCTTGGTGGTACCGGTGCCACGGAGTTTTGCCCGTTCGTATTCGGGGCTGCGGGTCAGGCGGAGCCTGCGGCCTCCGATCGTCGCCTCCAGCACCACCTTCGGCACCGAACCCGCGGCGGCGTGATCCGAGAGCAGTCGCTTGCCCTGCTGCCGGGCACCAGGGACTGTGCCGTACAGCGCGAAGGCCACCGCGTCGAGGATCGTGGTCTTGCCCGCGCCGGTCTGGCCGTGCAGCAGGAACAGGCCATCCGCGCCGAGGGCGTCGAAGTCCACCGTCGCGGTGTCGCCGAACGGCCCGAACGCCGAGACCTCCAGACTGTGCAGCCTCACGCGATCTCTTCCAGGGCCGCCGGTTCGCCGAGCTCGTTCTCGCGGACCGCGGCGCTCAGCGCGCGCTCGACCAGGCGCAGTTCGCTCGCCGTCGGCTCGCCCCGCATATCGGTGAGGAAGCTGGTGGCGATCTGCAGGTCGCTGCGCCCGCGAACGCGCTCCCCGTAGTGCAGGTTCGCGCTGCCCTCGGGTCGCTGCCATTCGAGGTGCACCATGTGCGGGAACCGGGTCTGCAGGGTGCGCATCGGGTCCTCCGGCCGGACCGGATCGGTGAGGATCGCCGAGACGTAGTTGTCCTCGTCGGCGGTGAACCGTTCGTCGTCGAGCAGCTCGTCCACGGTGCCGGTCAGCTGGCTCAGCCCGCGCACCACCGGCAGGTCGACGCGGCGCACCTCCGCGAGACCCGCGGCGTCCAGATCGGCGATCCACACCGCCTTGCGGTGGGTCCGCTCGCCGAACGAATACGGCAGCGGCGACCCGGAATAGCGCACCCGATCGGTGAGGGTCTGCGGCGAATGCAGGTGCCCGAGCGCCACATAATCGACGCCGTCGAACGCGGAGGCCGAGACCGTCTCGACCCCGCCGACCGAGATGGATCGTTCAGAGCCGGTCGCCTCGGCCCCGACCACGAAGGCGTGCGCGAGCAGGACCGCACGCGGCCGGCTGCCGTCGACGGCGCGGCCCCCGAGATCCGCACGGACGCGCGCCATCGCCGCATCCAGGATCTCGGCGTGCGAGCGCGCAGTCGGCACGCCGAGCTCCGCCCGCGTGGTCTCGGGCTCGAGGTACGGCAGGCCGTAGAAGGCGACCTCGCCGTGCTCGTCCTCGAGCAGCACCGGACGGTCCACCTCGGAGACCCGCGTCATCAGGTGCAGTCCGCCAGCGGCCGAGAACGCCGAGCCCGCGCCGAGCCGCGCCGGGGAGTCGTGATTGCCGGAGGTGGCGACGATCACCGCTCCCGCCGCACGGATGGCCTCGAAACCGTTGTTGCACACCGTCACCGCATCCGCGCTGGGGATCGCGCGGTCATACACGTCGCCGGGGACGACGACCACGTCCACCTCGTTCTCCGCGACAAGGGCCGCGATGGCCTCGAGCGCGCTCGCCTGATCGGCGAGCAGGTCCACGCCGTGGAAGGTGCGCCCGATGTGCCAATCGGAGGTGTGCAGGATTCGCATGCGCCGACCGTAGATCACGGCGCCGACACGATCGGTGACGCGCGCCGAGCACAGGCACGAGGGGCGCCCGAGGTCACTCCAGGGCGGAGCGTGTCGGTGCCCTCGTGCACCATCTGCCCCATGGACCCCGTCACCGCCTTCGGACTGCTCGTCGCGCTCGGCCTCGGCATCGCCGTCGGCTGGCTCTGGCACGCCTCCCGGTCCGGCCAGCACGCGGCGCGGGCCGAGGCCCAGCTCGCGGCGCTGCGCGAGAACGAGAGGACGCTGCGACAGTCCCTCGCCGCGGTGAACGAGGACTCGGCTCGGCGCACGTCGGGCGCGGTCGGCGAACAGGTCTCCCACCTGGTCGGCCCACTGCACGACGCGGTCGACGCGCTCGCAAACCAGGTCCAGCAGGTCGAACGCAGCCGGGTGCACGCGTACGCGGGGCTGTCCGAACAGGTCGCGGGCATGCATCGCGCCTCCCAGCTGCTCACCACCCAGACCGGCCAGCTCGTCACCGCGCTGCGCGCCCCGCAGATCCGTGGCCGTTGGGGTGAGATCCAGCTCGAGCGGGTGGTCGAGCTGGCGGGAATGGTCAAACACTGCGACTTCGACACCCAGGTCAGTGGCGAGGGCGTCCGACCGGACCTGCTGGTCCGGCTGGCAGGCGGCAAGCAGATCGTGGTCGACGCCAAGGTTCCCCTCGCCGCGTACCTGGACGCGGCACAGGAAGAGGATCCCCGCATCAGGGACGGTCACCTCACCCGGCACGCCCGACAGCTGCGCACACACGTCGACCAGCTCTCCGCCAAGGCCTACTGGGCCTCGTTCGATCCGAGCCCGGAGTTCGTGGTGCTGTTCGTCCCCGGCGACCCGTTCCTGGACGCCGCGCTCACCGCCGACGCCGAGTTGCTCGAGCACGCCTTCGCGAAGAACGTGATCCTGGCCACCCCGACCACCCTTGTAGCACTGCTGCGCACCATCGCGCACACCTGGCGGCAGGAGACGCTCTCCCGTGAGGCCGCGACCATTCACCGCCTGGGCCGCGAGCTGTACACCCGGCTCGGGGTGGTCGGCAGCCACCTGGACCGGCTCGGATCCCAACTGGGCAAGGCCGTCGACTCGTTCAATCTGACGGCCGCATCCATGGAGTCGCGGGTCATCGTGACCGCCCGCAAGCTCCACGAACTGGAGGTCGGGGACGGTGAGGTCGCCGAGATCGGGCGGATCGACTCGTGGCCGAGGGCCGTCGGCCTCGGCGAGAACTTGCCCACTAACGGTCGCGCCAACGAGGCGATCGGATCGTGAACGGCTAGTGTCTAAGGGTGTCTGCAACCCAACGTGCTCGCTCTGGGGTGCCGCTCGAGATGCGGTCTGTTCTCCCCACTGTGCCCGGCGTGCCCGCAGCGGCAGCCGTTCTCATCGCGGTGGCGACGACCTTCGTTGGATTCGCCATTGACGCGGTCCGTGGCAACGAACTGACGTCCGCGTTCTCCGTCTTCTACTTTCTTGGCTGTGTCGGCGCGGTCCTCGCGGTTCGCAGCCGCGGCCTGTTCGCCGCGATGGTCCAGCCGCCGCTGATCCTGTTCGCGGCCGTGCCGCTGGCCTACCAGTTCCTGACCACGGGATCCAAGGGTGGGCTCAAGGATCTGATGTTCAACGTGGCGATCCCGTTGGTCAATCGCTTTCCACTGATGTTGACCACCACCCTCGCCGTGCTCATCATCGGCGGGGTCCGGCTCTACCTCGGCCAGCAGGCGGTCCGCCCCCCTGCCCGCGCGAAGAGCAGGTCCGCGGAGGCAGGCGCCGCCCGCGGCACCGATCGCCCCGCGACCCGGCCGCAGCAGGCGGCACGACGAACTGATCAGCCGCGCACGGCGGCCCAGCGCACCGCACCGGCGCAACGCCCGCACGGGGCTCCGCAGACCCAGCCCGGACGCGCGGTGTACCGGGACCCGGCGCCGACCCAGGTCCAGCGTCGTCCGGTCCCCCCTCCGCCCGCGCAGGGGAACTCCGGCCGCAGGCCGGAACGCGCGCCGACCGCCGCGACCGCCCGGGTGCAGCCCCCTCGCGGCGCCGCCGACCCGTACACCCCCGTGCACCCGATCCCGCAGGTCCGATACCGGGACCGCGAGGACTCGGCTCACGATCAGCCGCGCGGCAGGTACTGACGCCCGAGGACCGGCTCCATGTGGGCCGGGACCGGGGCGTCACCGCCCGCGCTAGGAACCGGTGTTGCTCGGCTTGCGCAGCTCGCGCGGCAGCGAGAAGACGAGGGTCTCGTTCGCGGTGGTCACCGGCTGCACATCGTGGAATCCGTGCTCGGCGAGAAGCTCGATCACGCCGCTGACCAGGATCTCCGGCACCGAGGCCCCCGAGGTGAGACCGACCGTGGTGACGCCGTCGAGCCACGCGGTGTCGATCTCGCGCGCGTAGTCGACCAGGTAGCTCGCCCGCGCGCCCGCGCCGAGGGCCACCTCGACCAGCCGCACCGAGTTCGACGAGTTCCGCGACCCGACCACGATCACCAGATCGCACTCCGGGGCCATCGCCTTCACCGCGACCTGCCGGTTCTGGGTGGCGTAGCAGATGTCGTCGCTCGGCGGGTCCTGCAGCAGCGGGAACTTCTCGCGGAGCCGGGCCACCGTCGCCATCGTCTCGTCGACGCTGAGCGTGGTCTGCGACAGCCAGATCACCTTCGTCTCGTCGCGCACGGAGACGGCGTCGACCGACTCGGGTCCATCCACCAACTGGACGTGGTCCGGGGCCTCGCCCGCGGTGCCCTCGACCTCCTCGTGGCCCTCGTGCCCGATCAGCAGGATGTCGTAGTCGTCCCGCGCGAACCGCTTGGCCTCCTGGTGCACCTTCGTCACCAGCGGGCAGGTCGCGTCGATGGTCTTGAGGTTGCGCTCGGCCGCGGAGTCGTGCACGGCAGGCGACACCCCGTGGGCGGAGAACACCAGCAGCGAGCCCTCCGGCACCTCGTCGGTCTCGTCGACGAAGACGACGCCGCGGTCCGACAGCGTCTCGACCACGTGCCGGTTGTGCACGATCTCCTTGCGCACGTAGATCGGTGCGCCATGCTTCTCGAGGGCCCGCTCGACCGTCTCGACCGCGCGGTCGACACCCGCGCAGTATCCGCGTGGTTCGGCGAGCAGGACGCGCTTGCCGGAGCCGCCCGGAGCAGGGGCGCTGGAACGGGCGATGCCCAGGTTCAGGGGGACTGCGGAAGACATGACACCAGGGTACGGGCAGCCTCGACGGGGCGCCCGATCAGGCACACCGCGCGCCCAGCTACCAAAAGGGGCATTCGTCAGGCAGTCTTAGGGCCATGATTCGTCCCCCTTTCGCTGCGCGGGTCGCTGCCGGGATCGCCGTCACGGTTGTCGAAGAGGTGCAGAAGCTGCCGAACACCGCGGTCGCGCTCCCCATGACCACCATCAGCCACATGCTGCAGACGACCATGCGCGTCCAGCAGTCGATGACGGCGCTGGCGATCAAGGGCGATCAGGCGTTCTCGATGCTCTTCCATCAGGACGAGGAACAGCCGGAGTGGGCGGTCTTCGACGAGGACACCGCGCCCGCGCCGTCGGGCGGCGACGGGGCCGCGGCCAAGCCCACGAACCAGGGCCGGTTCGCGCTGTACTCGATGCAGCCGGAGTCCGAGCCGGACGCACCCGCGGCGACGCCCGCGAGCGCCGCACCCGAGAAGGCGGCCGCGAACAAGTCCGCCAACGGCACGCCCGCGTCGACGAAGGCAAAGCCGGCAGCGACGCGGCCCGAGATCGCCGAGTACCTCGACTACGACAACCTGACGCTCGCCCAGCTCCGGGCGCGGCTGCGGACGTTGTCGGTCGAGGAGCTCGATGCCCTGCTGGCCTACGAGAACGCCGCCCGCGCCCGCGCCCCGTTCCAGACCATGCTCGGTAACCGGATCACCAGCGCCAAGGCAAAGTGAGCTCCGTCCAGCCGAGCCAGACGGGCGCGCCGACCTCGAACTCGCCCGAGCACCCGTGGCCGGTCCGATCCGTCGCGACCAAGGTCTCGCAGTGGATCGATCGCCTCGGCAGCATCTGGGTCGAGGGCCAGATCACCCAGATCAACGTCCGTCCCGGCACCCGCACCGCGTTCCTGGTGCTGCGCGACGCCTCCGTGGACATGTCGCTGTCGGTGACCTGCTCCCCCGCGCTGATCCGCGACTCCCCGGTTCCGCTGACCGAGGGCAGCCGGGTCGTGATGTTCGGCAAGCTGTCCTTCTACACGGGGCGCGGCACGGTGTCCCTGCGCGTCACCGAGATCCGGGCCGTCGGGATCGGCGAGCTGCTCGCCCGGATCGAGCGGCTGCGCGCGCTGCTCGCGGCCGAGGGTCTGTTCGATCCTCGGCTCAAGCGGCCGCTGCCGTTTCTCCCGCACACCGTCGGCCTGATCACCGGGCGGGCCAGTGCCGCCGAGCGTGATGTGCTCAGCGTCGCCGGAAAGCGTTGGCCCGCTGTTCAGTTCGAGATCCGCAACACCGCGGTACAGGGTCCGACGGCAACCGCGCAGATCGTCGCGGCGCTGGCCGAGCTGGACTCGAACCCGGCGGTGGAGGTGATCGTCCTTGCCCGCGGTGGCGGCAGCGTCGAGGACCTGCTGCCGTTCTCCGACGAGACCCTGTGCCGCGCGATCGCCGCGTGCACCACCCCGGTGGTCAGCGCGATCGGCCACGAACCGGACAACCCGCTCTGTGATCACGTCGCGGACGTGCGCGCCGCGACGCCGACCGACGCCGCCAAGCGGGTGGTCCCCGACGCGGTCGCCGAGCAGGCGCTTGTCGCCGAATTTCGGGCGCGCGGCGCGGCCGCACTGCGGAACTGGGTGGCACGCGAGGCGCGGTCGCTGGCCGACCTGCGCAGCAGACCGGTGCTCGCCGACCCGCTCGCCGCCGTCGAGCGGCGGGCCGAGGAGATCGCGCGGCTGCGCGAGGCGGGCAGGCGCGACGTCAACCGGCTGGTCGCCGGTCAGGCCACCGTCGTCGAGCACCTCGCGGCCCGTCTGACCACCCTCGGGCCTGCGGCGACGCTGGCCCGCGGGTACTCGGTGGTGCAGAAGGTGGTGCCCGGGTCCGATCCGGAGGTGCTGCGCTCGGTGGAAGACGCCCCGCCCGGCACCCAGTTGCGGGTTCGGGTCGCCGACGGCGCGGTCATCGCCGCCGTCATGGGCAAGGACAAGTCAGGAGAAGCACAGTGAGCCAACCGGTATCGGAGCTCGGCTACGAGGCCGCGCGCGACGAGCTGGCCGACGTGGTCAAGATGCTCGAGCAGGGCGGCCTCGACCTCGACCACTCCCTCGCGCTGTGGGAGCGCGGCGAGGCGCTGGCCAAGCGCTGCGAGGAGCACCTCGCGGGGGCGCGGGCCCGGGTCGAGAAGGCGCTCTCGCACGCCGACGACGAGGGCGACCCGCGCTAGCGCGGAGCAGGCCTCAGCCGCCCGCCGAGTAGGTCGCGCGGCCGGCAAGGTAGGTCGCCTCCACCGTGAGATCGGCTATCGCGGCGGGTTCCACGGCGCGGGGGTCGGCGGACAGCACGACCAGATCGGCATATTTACCGGGGGCCAGCGTCCCGATGATCTCGTCGGCGAAGAGTTGGTGCGCGGGCCAGAGCGTCTGGGCGCGCAGTGCCTCCTCGACGGTGATGCGCTCCTCCGGCGCGAGGACCCGTCCGGTGCGGCTGGTCCTGGTCACCGCGACGGAGATGTTGCGCAGCGGCTCGACCGGCGTGACCGGCGAATCGTTGTGCAGGGAGACCCGGATGCCCGCGTCGAGGGCGGATCGCGCGCGCATCCAGTGCGAGCCGATCTCGTCGCCGAACAGCCCGTCGACGAGCACATCGCCCCAGTAGTAGAGGTGGTCGATGAGCAGGCTGCAGGTCACGCCCAGCCGGGCGGCCCGCCGAAACTGGGCCGCGGTCATCGCCCCGCAGTGTTCCAGGCGCAACCGGTGGTCGGCTCGGGGATGCTCGGTCAGCGCGGCCTCGTACACGTCGAGGATCGTGTCCACGCCGCGGTCGCCGAGGACGTGGCAGGCCATCTGCCACCCCAGCGGGAAGTACGCGCCGACGATCGCTGCGAGCTGTTCGCCCGTGTAGTTCGCCTGGCCACGGTGGTCGTGTCCGAGGCCGATCACGTTGAGCGTGGCGTCGGTGTTGAGGTACGGGAACGAGGTGTCGATGTTTCCCACCCATGGCGACCCGTCGACCCACAGCTTGATGCCGATCTGCCGGAACATGTCGTCACCGTCGTCCGGGGAAGACTCGGAACGCATTTCGGCGGTGGACATCTCGTACGTCCGCAGCCGGACGAGGGGGTGATCGCCCGCGTAGTGGGCGCGCATCAGCGGCAGTTGGTGCGGTGAGAACGCGAGGTCCGCGATCGTGGTGATGCCACGCGCGGCCAGCCCCTGCAACTCGGCACGCCACAGTGCCGCCGGGTCGACGTCCCGGCTCTGCATGGGGCCCGCGAGGGCGAAGATCGCCGGGACCTCGTACGCCTTGCCGGTCAGTTTCCCGTCGGCGTCACGCTCGAAATGCGCGCCGGTCGGATCCGGCGCATCCTCGGGCAGACCCGACAGCCGCAGCGCCGCCGTGTTCGCCCACGCGAGGTGACCCGAGTTGTGCATCACCAGAACCGGCCGCTCCCCGGCGAGTTCGTCGAGCCAGGGCCCGGTCGGTTCTGGGAACCCCGATTGGAGCAACGGGTCGAGTCCGCTGAAGACGAGCGGCACCGTCGCGGGTGTGTCCGCCAGGGTGTCGCGCATGAGGGCGATCACCGCGTCCGCGTCCGGAACGATGACGGGACGGATGTCGACGACGGTCTCCGCGTAGCGGGTCATGTCCATGGTGGGGTGGCCGTGTGCCTCCACGAAACCCGGAAGCACCGCCCGTCCGCCGAGATCGACCACCTCCGTGTCGGCGGTCCGCAGCGCGAGGATCTCGTCCGCCGTCCCCACCGCCGAGATCCGCCCATCGCGCACCGCGAGCGCTTCCGCAACGGGCAGAGCCTCATCCATCGTGACAACGAT
Organism: Rhodococcus sp. PvR099; assembly: GCF_017833315.1. Lineage (NCBI taxonomy): Bacteria > Bacillati > Actinomycetota > Actinomycetes > Mycobacteriales > Nocardiaceae > Rhodococcus > Rhodococcus sp. PvR099. The sequence goes on from NZ_JAFIBV010000001.1 coordinate 2,538,136, forward strand.
TCCGTTGGTGAAGATCAGGTCCATGTCGCCTCCGAGGAAATTGACACTTCCGGATTCCTCTCACAGTCTGCGGCGTCGATGCGCGAAACCTGTCGAATCGTGCGAAGAGTGTGGGCACTGTTCCCCGACAACCCGGTGCTGGTACCGGTCGTGCGCTGAACGAACTCCCGATGAGCGGGAGCGCCCGCTGCCCCGTCACCGGCGACTCCCTAGCCTCGGCGCATGGCAGGCGAAAAGGTGTACGTCATCGACCGGGTGGTCACCAGGCCGGGGCGCGCACGAGAATTCGTCGACGCATACCTGGCCGAGTACGCCCCCGGAGCCCGCGGGCGGGGCATGACCCTCGAGCACGTGCTGGTGAGTCCGCCGATCTGGTTCGACGACGAGTCGAACACGATCACCGTCACCTGGACGCTCGACGGCGCGGAGGGCTGGTGGCGGATGACGTGGCAGGGACGCCCGGACCCCACCCTCGGGCAATGGTGGACGCGGATGGACGAGCTGGTGCTCGAGCGCACCCGCACGATGGCCTCCGCCGCACAGGACGTGGACGGGTTGACCGATGTTTAAGATCACCAAGCTCATTCACCACCGCCCCGATGTCGATGAGGGCGCCCGGGCGCGGCTGGCCGACGACCTGCGCCGCACCGCGGCCCTGGCGGGTGCGCACCGCGTGCTGATCCAGCCGACACTGCCCGGGGTCCGCAACGGCGGCGACCTGCTCGCGCATCTCCAGTTCGATGCCGAGGATCGGTGGCGCACGGCCGAACCCGCCGTCGATGCGCTCCTCGATCCCGCGGCCGTCGACCACGTCGACGGCGTCGAATACCGCGGCGAGCCACGCGGACAGCTCGGGGTCGGAGCCGAGGGCGGGATCTACCGCGCGCTGCTGCTGCGGGTGGATCCCGGCGCGGCGGACACCGTGGTGGAGCGGTTCGAGGACGAGCTGCTCCGGATGCCCCGCCATGTCCCCGCGATCCGAGCCTGGCAGCTCAGCCGGGTGTCACGGGCGGAGGGAGCGTCGCCGTGGACGCACGTGTGGGAACAGGAGTTCACGGACCTGCAGGGACTGATGGGCCCCTACCTCGCGCACCCCGTGCACTGGGCGTACGTCGACCGATGGTTCGACCCGGAGTGCCCGGACGTGATCGTCCGCGACCGGGTCTGCCACAGCTTCTGCACGCTCGACGGTTCGGCCGTCTAGCGGACCGGACGGAGGGCCCTGATCAGGGCGTCAGCGGCTGGGCCGCGTCGATGGCCGTGGCGAGCTCGGTGAACTCCTCGGTCGTGCCGCTGCCCTTGATGAGGACCCGGACATCGCCGAGATCGGTCACCCAGATCGGCTCGCTGCCCTCCTCGGCGTACTCCACCCACCGATCACCCGCGACCGGGGCGACACCCGTAGGGCTGCGCAGGTCGCCTGCGACCCAGGGCACCAGCGCCTCCTCGGTCGCCGCGCTCTGACTCAGCTGCAGGTAGCGGCCCTTCGGGGTGATGTAGCCGACGGTGGTCACGTCGCCGCCACTGTCACCGCCCACCACTCCGCGGCTGCCGGAGTTCGGCTGCCAGTCCTCGGGCACGGCGGGGTCGCGGACCGGGAACCCGAGCACACCGGCGTCGTACTTGAGCGACGCGTCGACGTCGAACTGCGGCACCGGCCCGGAGGTGGGACCGCCCGGGCTGAACGAGCAGCGACTCGCGACCCCGGCGACGATCAGGCACAACAGGACCAACGGGATGATCGACCACATCATGTCTTTGTTGTTCTGCAGAATCCGGGGTTTCTTCTCGGCCACGCAGCTAGTATCCCAGCCGCGCGTCAGCCGAGGTCCGGCGGTTCCCACCGGCGGACGTAATCGCCACCGGAAATCAAATATATGTTGTTAGATGTCCGGCATGCGCTCGAGGATCTGCATCCGCCCGCCTGCCATTCGCACCGCCGCGATCCGCGGGGTGCTCCTCGCGCTCGGCCTCGCCGCGGTCACCACGGCCGCGCCTGCAGCGGCAGCCGCCCAGCCCGCCGGCTACGCCACCCTGCTCGACATCGCGCCTGCCAACGCGAAGGCCGAGCGGGCGGGCGGGCTCGACCCCCGACTGCCGACCGACCCCGCTGTCCTCGGCGACGCGCTCGGCGAGGCCCGGGCGGCAGGCGTGCCTGCCGGCCGCTATTCCGCACTGCTGCACCAGTACTGGCTCGTCCGCGGCGCCCGGTCGGCGGGCATCGACCTGGCCACCTGGGACCCGAACACCGGCCTCGCCGCCAACGCCACGCTGGTGGACCGGGTGTACGAGAACTACGGCCGGTACCAACGCGCCCGCGCCGAGCTGTACTGGGCCGGGATGGCGGGGATGGCGGGCGCGTCCTTCACCGGCGGCTTCTGGGACCTCGACATGGGCCGCATGGCGCTCGGTGTCGACGCCGTCCGCGGCCTCGCCGGCGCGGTGGCCGCGGCCACCGGCGCGCTGCCCGACGCGGCGACGACGCTGCTGCCGCCGGACGCCCGGGTGCTCACGACCGTCGGCCCGACCGTGACGGCGCAGGATCTGGACTGGTACCAGAAGCGCCTGCTGATCATGCAGAAGCACATCTTCTTCGACATGGTCCCGATGCACGAGGCGTACCTCGCGGGCGGGCGGGCCGCCGTCGACGAACTCGACGCGGCCGGCTTGCTCGACGACAACGCCAGGGCCGCGTGGGCGGGCATCTACTCCGGCACCCCGGCCGGCTACGCCGATGCCATGGTCCGGATGGCGGACCGGGAACAGAACCAGGTCGTCGCCGACCAGTGGGACGCCACGTCGGCGGCGCGCGGCGGCGTCGGGCGGGCACTGACCTATGTGACGACCATCGCCGCGAAGCCCTCGGTCCCTGGCTCGCTGGCCCCTGGGGTGTTCGCCCCGGTCTCGGTCACCGGCGAGGTCGCAGGCGCCACCTACCGGCTGCGGGCGCCGCTGCCCGACTTCAACTGGGCGGATCGCGGACCGCGCTGGTCCTACATCGCCGGAGACATCGCGGTCGCCTATCGGCGCCTCGCCGAGGATCGACCGGGGGTGGCCGCCGCGCTGCTCACCCAGCCGTTCCGTCAGTTCGCCGACCAGCAGCGAGCCGTCCACCGCGCCCCCGACCTGCTCCGCGATCTGAGCACGGGATGGTCGCTCGAGCGGCTGCCGTAGCCCAGCCTCATCCGCGGGCCACCGGTGATGAGACAATCACGCTCGAGTCGAACCCTGACTTCCCCGACGGAATCTATGGCGGCGCCGCATGCGCCGACCACTAGGAGGCACCGCACATGACGGCCAGCACCCCATCGAGTCGCCGCGAGGCGCCGGACCGCAACCTGGCGATGGAGCTGGTCCGCGTCACCGAGGCGGGCGCGCTGGCCGCGGGCCGCTGGGTCGGCAAGGGCGACAAGGAGGGCGGTGACGGAGCCGCCGTCGACGCCATGCGTCAGCTCGTGAGCAGTGTGTCCATGCGCGGCGTCGTGGTCATCGGCGAGGGCGAGAAGGACGAGGCGCCCATGCTCTACAACGGCGAAGAGGTCGGCAACGGCGACGGCCCGGACTGCGACTTCGCGGTCGACCCCGTCGACGGCACCACGCTGATGTCCAAGGGCATGCCGAACGCGATCTCCGTCCTCGCGGTCGCCGAGCGGGGCGCGATGTTCGACCCGTCCGCCGTGTTCTACATGGAGAAGATCGCCGTCGGCCCCGACGCCGCCGATGTCATCGACATCACGGCCCCGGTCGCGGAGAACATCAAGCGCATCGCGAAGGTCCGCAAGTCCTCGGTCTCCGACGTCACCGTCTGCATCCTGGACCGGCCCCGGCACGCCCAGCTGATCGCCGACGTCCGCACGACCGGCGCCCGGATCCGGCTGATCTCCGACGGCGACGTCGCAGGCGCCATCGCCGCGGCCCGCCCCGACTCCGGCACCGACATGCTGATCGGCATCGGCGGCACCCCCGAGGGCATCATCGCCGCCGCCGCCATGCGCTGCATGGGCGGCGCGCTGCAGGGCCGGCTCGCCCCGACCGACGACGCCGAGCGCCAGAAGGCCATCGACGCGGGCCACGACCTGGATCGGGTGCTGCTCACCGAGGACCTGGTCTCCGGCGAGAACGTCTTCTTCACCGCCACCGGCGTCACCGACGGTGACCTGCTGCGCGGCGTCCGCTACAGCGGCGGCGGCGCGCACACCCAGTCGATCGTGATGCGCAGCAAGTCCGGCACCGTCCGGATGATCGACGCCTACCACCGCCTGTCGAAGCTGCGCGAGTACTCCTCGGTCGACTTCGACGGCGACCCGGACGCCCAGTTCCCCATGCCCTGAGGCGCTCCGCGCCTGTGAGTCCTTTTGGTCCGTATAGGGGCCACAAGGACTCACAGGCGGCGCAGCCGCTCGAGTGGCAAGCTGCTAGGTATGACTGAGAACGCCGAATCGCAGTTCCGCATCGAGCACGACACCATGGGCGAGGTCAGAGTCCCGATCGACGCGCTGTGGCGGGCCCAGACCCAGCGCGCGGTGGAGAACTTCCCGATCAGCGGCCGCGGCCTCGAGCGCGCGCAGATCCGGGCGATGGGCCTGCTCAAGGCCGCCTGCGCGCAGGTCAACAAGGACCTCGGACTGCTCGATGCCGTCAAGGCCGACGCGATCATCGCGGCCGCCGAGGAGATCGCCGAGGGCAGGCACGACGACCAGTTCCCGATCGACGTGTTCCAGACCGGCTCGGGCACCAGCTCCAACATGAACGCCAACGAGGTCATCGCGTCGATCGCGAAGGCGAACGGCGTCGAGGTGCACCCCAACGATCACGTCAACATGTCGCAATCGTCGAACGACACCTTCCCGACGGCAACCCACCTCGCGGCCACGGAGTCCGCGGTGAAGGCGCTGATCCCCGCGCTCGACCATCTGCGGCTCGCGCTGTTCGACAAGGCCGCCGAATGGAAGTCCGTCGTCAAGTCCGGACGGACCCACCTCATGGACGCCGTGCCGGTCACCCTCGGGCAGGAATTCGGCGGCTACGCCCGGCAGGTCGAGGCAGGTATCGAGCGGATCATGTCTGCCCTCCCCCGGCTCGGCGAGCTGCCGATCGGTGGCACCGCGGTCGGCACCGGGCTCAACGCCCCCGACGGGTTCGGGCCCTTGGTGGTCGCCGAACTCGTCCGGACCACCGGGATCGACGCACTCTCCCCGGCGCGCAACAGCTTTGAGGCTCAGGCCGCCCGCGACGGATTGGTCGAGGCATCGGGCGCACTGCGGACGATCGCGGTCTCGCTCACCAAGATCGCGAACGACATCCGCTGGATGGGGTCGGGCCCACTGACCGGACTCGGCGAGATCCGGCTCCCCGACCTGCAGCCCGGCTCGTCGATCATGCCCGGCAAGGTCAATCCCGTTCTGCCGGAAGCGGTCACGCAGGTGGCCGCGCAGGTCGTGGGCAACGATGCGGCCGTCGCATGGGGTGGCGCGGCAGGCTCCTTCGAGCTCAACGTGTACATCCCGATGATGGCCAGGAACCTGCTCGAGTCATTTCGCTTGCTCGCCAACGTCTCCCGACTGTTCGCCGACAAGTGCGTCTCGGGCCTTGTCGCCAACACCGATCACCTCAAGACGCTCGCGGAGTCGTCGCCCTCGATCGTGACGCCACTGAATTCCGCGATCGGCTACGAGGAGGCCGCCGCCGTCGCGAAGGAGGCGCTCAAAGAGCGCAAGACGATCCGCCAGACGGTGATCGACCGCGGGCTGGTTCCCGAGAAGCTGACCGAGGCCGAGCTCGACCGCCGTCTCGACGTCCTCGCGATGGCGAAGGTCCAGGAGTAGCGGCTCAGGCAGGCGGCGACTTCCGAGCGCGACTCCTGGCCCACAGCATCCGCACCAAGTAGGCCGGGCTCGGCTGCAACCAGCCGAGTTGCTCGGCCATGCCCAGATCATCGCGGTTGGCCCAGTGCTCGATCACCAGGCTGTCCTCGAGTCGTACCCAATGTGATTGGGTGACAGCGAAACTCCGGCCGGTCGGCGGGAATGCACCGGCGACGGCGCCGCCCTCGTCGAAGTTCAGGAACAGCCCGACGTGGCGACCGCTCATGGTCACCTCGACCGCGACGAGGTCGCCCTCCGCCACGATGTTCCCGATCTCGAAGTGCAGGTCCGCGAACGGCCTGCGCAGCCACAGCGCGGTCGCATGCCAGGATCCCGGTCCGCGGACCCGGGTGTGCGGCGGCTCGGTCTTGGTCTCGTGGTTGACCGCGTCCGGATGGATGATGGCGTCGAAGTCCTCGCGGCTGCCCGCGGCGACGAACTCGATGCTGCGCACGGCGATCGACTTCGCGTCCGCCGAGGGGGTGGATCGATCGCTGTTCACTCCGGCCTCCCGGCAGTCGACGAGCCTTGCTCAGTTCGCGATGGCGATGACCGCACCCGGCTGCAGCCACCGGATCAGCCAGACCAGGGCGCCCTCGCTCACCGCGACGCAGCCCAGCGTGGGTTCGCCGTTCGAGACGTGCAGGAAGAAGGCGCCGCCACCGCCGGGCACCCGCTCCTTGTTGACGCCCATCACCACCGCGTAGCGGTAGGCGGGGATCTCCAGCTCCTCGCTGGCCGACTCGTCGAAGGCGCAGGACCCCGGGGCGCAGACCTGATGCGTGTTGTAGGTCGCGCTGTCCGGATCGCCGTCCCACCAGTCGTTGGCACCCACCTTCCGGTACGGCAGGCCGCCGCCCGGGTTCCCGGCGGTGCCGAACGCCGCGTCCAGGCTGAACACGCCCTCCGGGGTCGCGGGCACGCCGTCCGCGGCCGCATCCGTGAACCCGTCCGCACCGACCTGTGCGGGCAGGCTCGGGGAGATCCGGTGCCAGCCGAGCGGGGAGCGCTGCCAGGCCTCCAGAGTGGCGTTCGAGCCGCCCGACCCGCGGACGGCGATGACCTGGGTGGCCCCTCCGACGGCCCCGTCGAACCAGGGCCCCTGAGCCAGAGCGTGCGGCGCACACAGCAGCGCCAGCACCGTTGCGATGACGGTCGATAGGATCGCGCTCGCCAGTTTGCGCACACCACATGGTGTCCCGCGGGGCCCGCGCGGTCAAGCACCTGGCCGGTACGGTCGGGATACCGTCACCCCCGACCACACGAGCGATCGGACCGACATGAGCCCTGCAACCATCGAACCGAGTTCCGTGGACACACCGGCCGACGTCCGGGTGGTGCGCGCGTTCCTGGCCGCCCTGGCCAGGGCCGATGTCGACGCCGCGGCCGAATACCTGCACCCCGAGATCGCCTGGCACAACGTCTCGCTGCCGATCCTGCGTGGATACCCCACGGTGACCCGGGTGCTCCGGCAGCTCGCCCGCCCCGGCCTGCGGTTCGACGTGATCGTGCATCACGCGGCGGGAGAGAACGGCGTGGTCCTCACCGAGCGCACCGACCTGCTCGGAGCGGGTCCGGTCAACGCCGAGTTCTGGGTGTGCGGCACGTTCGAGCTGCGCGACGGAAGAATCGCGGTGTGGCGGGACTACTTCAGCGTCCGCGATGTCATCCGCGGCATCGTGGTCGGCGTTGCCAGGGCCGTGACCGGCAGGCGCGGCGGACGCGGTACGGGCTACCTCAGCGAGGCTGCTGCGCTGGACGCGTGACAAGTCGGCGGCCGAGCAGCTTCTCGTCAGCCGTAGAACGACGCCGGGTCCACCTCGGACAGGGTGATCCAGTCCGACGGCTCCAGCGAGCCGGGGCCCGCCGAGCCGACCGAGTCGTCGGATCGTAGCCGGACGGCCAGCGCCGGTTCCTCGTCGATCAGCTGGACGAGGGCGTACACGGTCGCCAGGTGGTGCAGGCACGGCGTCCGGCGGCTCGTGCAGGCACACGTCGCCCCGCACTCCGCCGGTGTCGCCGCCACCGCGATACCCGCGCCCTGCAGCTCCGCCACGGGCGCATCCGGGAGATCACCGGACGCACCTGCGTCGCCGAGCCCGGCCGCGCCGAGCACCTCGCCCACCCGCGCCAGCGCGGCATCGTCCCAGCGCGGCACCTCGATGGTGACCGCGTGGGACTTCTGCCTCGCCGCCACCTCCGCGCACACCCTTCCTGCGGACACACCCGTGACATTCACCGCGCCGCCCCTGGCGAGGCGCCGGGCCTCGGGCAGCAGCGCATTCGGCGCCGAGGCCGCCGTCGACTCGATCGTGCGGAGCCAGGCCCGACCCCACGCCGTCGCTCCGAACTCTGCCGCCGTCATCGAGCACCGACCGCGTCGAGGTCGAGCAGCGAGCGCAGCTCGTCATCGGCCAGCTCGGCCAGCGCAGCCTCCGAGTTCCCTGAGATCGATTCCGCCAGAGCACGCTTCGATTCGTGCATCGAGGCGATGTGGTCCTCGATGGTGCCGCCGGTGACGAGGGTGTACACGTTCACCGTTCGGCGTTGGCCGATCCGATGCGCCCGGTCCGTGGCCTGGTCCTCGACCGCGGGATTCCACCATCGGTCGTAGTGCACGACATGACTGGCTCGGGTCAGGTTCAGACCGAATCCCGCCGCACGCAGACTCAGGATGAGGACGGGGGCCGAGTCCGGGTCGTCCTGGAACTCCTGGACCATCCGATCGCGCGACCGTGCGCTCAGACCACCGTGCAGGAAGGGGATCTCGCCGACCCCGAGCTCGGTCGTCAGGTGCGTCGACAGCAGCTCCCCCATCGTGCGGTACTGCGTGAACACCAAGGCCCGATCCCCGTCTTCGACTATCTCCGAGAGCATTTCGGTGGCCCGGTCGAACTTGCCCGACCTGCCGCGCAGCGCGCCGCCGTCACCGAGAAACTGTTCGGGATGGTTGCAGACCTGCTTGAGGGTGGTCAGTAGCGCGAGCACGTTGCCGCGCCTGGCGATCCCACTGCCGAGCCCCGTATCGAACGCACGCTCCACCGCGTGACGGTACAGCCGCGCCTGCTCCTCGGACAGCGTGCACGCGACCGTCGAGTACTGCTTGTCCGGCAGCTCGGTGGCGACCGCGGACTTGGTACGCCGCAGCACGTGTGGCGCGATGAGGGCGCCGAGCCGGGCCGCGGCCGTCGCCGATCGTCGGGACTCGATCGGCACCACGAACCGCTGACGGAAGCGTGCCCTGGTGCCCAACAGCGCCGGATTGGCCGCGCGGAAGATCGACCACAGCTCGTCGAGCCGATTCTCGACCGGGGTACCGGTCATCGCGACCCGAATCCGCGCGGACAGCCGCGCCGCCGCCCTGGCCGCGAGGGAATCGGAATTCTTGATCTGCTGCGCCTCGTCGAATATGACCACGTCCCAGGCCGCTTCGCACAGTCGGTCGACGTCCGAGCGCAGCAGACCGTAGCTGGTCAGCACCACGGTCCCCGGAATCACCGTCGCAGGCAGCGCCCTGCCCGCACCGTGATGGACGATCACCGGGAGGTCGGGGGCGAACCGTGCGAGCTCGCGACGCCAGTTCCCGACAACCGAGGTCGGGCACACCACGAGGTGGGGACCCAGCTCGTTCCGGGTGGCGAGCGCACAGATCGCCTGCAGCGTCTTACCGAGCCCCATCTCGTCGGCGAGGATGCCGCCGCCCACCTCCTCGAGAGCCAGGAGCCAGGCCACACCCTGGACCTGGTACGGCCGCAAGGTGGCGCGGATGTGCGCCGTCGCCAGGTCCTCGGTGGTCCGCGCCGCCGAGGTGAAACTGTTCAGCAGGGCGGCCGCGGTATGGATCGCCGACTCGTCCTCGTTCAGCAGAGCATGGGCCGCGGCGGGCATCTGCGCGGCGAGCTCGTCGCTCGCCGCCCGGTCCCCGCCCGCGAGGTGCGCGGCCGCGCACCACGACCGGACGGATCCCCCGGCGCCCCCGTCCGGGTCCATCGCCCGCAACGCGGGCAGCACGTCCACCAGATCGATCAGTCGCGCATCGACCGTGCGAGGCGCGACGGCGCCGCCGACGGGAACCGCGAACCGGCAGCTCGCCGCCCGCCCCTGCGGCAGACCCAACCGAACCAGCTCGGCGGCAACATCGTCTGTGCCCCACCACGCCATCGCCCCGTGAACCGGGATGAAGGTCGCCTGCAGCAGCCTCGGGCGGACCCAGTCCGAATTCGCGTCGATCACTTCGCTCTCACCGTGCACGTCCGCCGATGGTACGGACGCCCCGGCGGTACGCGCCATTGACAGGGGCCTCGAAAAGCCCTGGTGAGGTGTGTTCATCCCGACATTGACCGGTGTCGATCCGGCGTGTCTGTCGCCCCATAGAATTCACCGGATCGACTCACCGATCCGGTACCGAAGGGACCCATGATGGAAAAGCTCCGCAACTACGGCCTGCTCATCAAGTACGTCGCCACCACCCAGTGGCGCAAGCTCCGCGGCACGGACAAGACGGCCCAGACGCCTGCCCAGGACCAGGCTCCGCAGCAGTAGCAGATGGGGAGGCCCGAGCGACCGGGCCTCCCCACCCCGCGCCTCAGGCGGTCGGGCCGAACTCCTCGAGCATCTCGGTCACCAGCGCCGCGATCGGCGACCGCTCGCTGCGGGTGAGCGTGATGTGGGCGAAGAGCGGGTGCCCCTTGAGCTTCTCGATCACCGCGGCGACGCCGTCGTGCCTGCCGACCCTCAGGTTGTCGCGCTGGGCGACGTCATGGGTGAGCACCACCCGGGACCCGGTGCCCAGCCGGGACAACACCGTGAGCAGCACGTTGCGCTCGAGGGACTGCGCCTCGTCCACGATCACGAACGAGTCGTGTAGTGACCGGCCGCGAATGTGGGTGAGCGGCAATACCTCCAGCATCCCGCGGTTGATCACCTCGTCCATCACCTCGGGGCTCGCCAGGCCGTCCAGGGTGTCGAACACCGCCTGCGCCCACGGACCCATCTTCTCGCTCTCGCTGCCGGGCAGGTAGCCGAGCTCCTGTCCACCGACCGCGTACAGCGGCCGGAAGACGACCACCTTCCGGTGGGTGCGACGCTCGAGCACCGCCTCCAGCCCTGCGGTCAGGGCGAGCGCCGACTTACCGGTACCGGCCTTGCCGCCGAGCGAGATGATGCCGATGCTCTCGTCGAGCAACAGGTCGAGGGCGATCCGCTGCTCGGCCGAGCGGCCGTGCAGGCCGAAGGCCTCCCGTTCGCCGCGGACCAGCTGCACCCGCTTGTCCGGGGTCACCCGCCCCAGCGCGCTGGAGCTGCCACCCATCAGCCGGATTCCGGTGTGACAGGGCAGTTCTCGCGCCTCGTCGAGATCGATGACCCCCTCGGAGAACAGCTCGTCGATCCGGGTCGAGGCGACGTCGAGTTCGGTCATCCCCGTCCATCCCGACGGGACCACGTCGTGCGCGTGGTACTCGTCGGCGGGCAGACCCACCGCGCCGGCCTTGACCCGCAGGGGAATGTCCTTGCTGACCAGGACCACCTCCTTGCCGTCGGCGGCGAGATTGAGGGCGCAGGCCAGAATCCTGGAATCGTTTGAGTCGGTGCGGAATCCGATCGGCAGGACCGAGGGGTCCGTGTGATTGAGCTCCACCTGGAGCGTGCCGTCGTCGGAGCCGATCGGAACCGGCTGATCCAACCGTCCGTGCTCGATCCGCAGGTCGTCGAGCATCCGAAGCGCCTCGCGGGCAAACCATCCCAGCTCGTGGTGGTGGCGTTTGCCCTCCAACTCCCCGATGACCACCAGGGGCAGCACCACCTCGTGCTCCGCGAAACGCGTGACGGCCCACGGATCCGAGAGCAGAACCGAGGTGTCGAGTACGTAGGTGCGAACTGACCGTTCGGGAGACTTCGTGGTTGCGGACCTCGGGGAGTTCCCGGCATGTCCGGAATGGGCAGATACGGAGCGAGTTGCGGTCACGTGAGGCTCCTACGTCTGCGCGGCACCCGCGCAAACTTCAGTTCGCTGGGCCGGTCCGTCCCTGGTGCGTCAATCCGCACGAGGGCCGGGCGCCGGCCCTCTCGTACTGAATACTTCAGCCACGATCAGAACCTCCCGGACAGGCAACTAGGTCCGCTGCCTGTTACCGGGGACGCTACTGCGATCGGCGCCCTGCTGCACTCGCAACACGCAGGGCGCCGATGAACACGTCGTTAACTCCAGCTCAGGCGCTAGACCGTCTTGGAGAGCAGGCCCCAGTCCTCGAGGCCCTCGTACAGCGGCAGGTCGAGGGCAAGCTTCGAGACCCGGGCGCGCAGCGCGGCGAAATCGGTGTCCGAGCCCTGCGCCAGCGCGGTCGCGATGATGTCCGCGACCTCGGTGAACTCGGCGTCGCCGAACCCACGGGTGGCCAGCGCGGCGGTGCCGATGCGCAGGCCGGAGGTGACCATCGGCGGACGCGGGTCGAAGGGCACCGCGTTGCGGTTGACGGTGATGCCGACCTCGTGCAGCAGATCCTCGCCCTGCTGGCCGTCCAGCGCCGAGTTGCGCAGGTCCACCAGGACCAGGTGCACGTCGGTGCCGCCTGTGAGCACGGAGATGCCCTTGTCCGCGACGTCGGCGCCGGTGAGGCGCTCAGCCAGGATCCGGGCACCGGACAGGGTGCGGGCCTGACGGTCCTTGAACTCCTCGGTGCCCGCGATCTTGAGCGAGACGGCCTTCGCGGCGATGGCGTGCATGAGCGGCCCGCCCTGCTGGCCGGGGAACACCGCGGAGTTGATCTTCTTGGCCCACTCCTGCTTGGCCAGGATCAGTCCGGAGCGGGGGCCGCCGAGGGTCTTGTGCACGGTGGTGGACACGACGTCCGCGTAGGGCACGGGCGACGGGTGCAGGCCCGCGGCGACGAGCCCGGCGAAGTGCGCCATGTCGACCCACAGGTAGGCGCCGACCTCGTCCGCGATGGACCGGAACGCGGCGAAGTCCTGCTGCCGCGGGTACGCGGACCAGCCGGCGACGATCACCTTCGGCTTCTCCGCCACCGCGATCTTGCGGACCTCGTCCATGTCGATGCGGTGGTCTTCCTTGCTGACCCCGTAGGACGCCACGTCGTAGAGCTTGCCGGAGAAGTTGAGCTTCATCCCGTGCGTCAGGTGGCCGCCGTGCGCCAGGTCGAGGCCGAGCAGCTTCTCGCCCGGGTTCATCAGCGCCATCAGCACCGCGGCGTTCGCCTGCGCGCCGGAGTGCGGCTGGACGTTCGCGAACTCGGCACCGAATAGCTCCTTGGCACGGTTGCGCGCCAGGTCCTCGATGACGTCGACGTGCTCGCAGCCGCCGTAGTAGCGACGGCCCGGGTAGCCCTCGGCGTACTTGTTGGTCAGCACGCTGCCCTGAGCCTGCAGCACCGCGCGCGGCACGAAGTTCTCGGACGCGATCATCTCGAGGGTGTCGCGCTGACGGGCCAGCTCGCCGTTCATCGCGGCCGCGACCTCGGGATCGAGTTCGGCGAGCGAGGCATTGTTGACGTCGGTGCTGGGCACAGCGGTCATCGAGGAATCTCCAAGCGGGAGCTACGGCAGGGGCACGCTCAGTCTAGGCAATGGCTGTCAACGCAGCGCAGACGGGATCAGCGGCTCGTCCAGCAACCGCCGGAACAACTCGGATCGGCCTGCCGCGTCGGCGCCGCGGTCGAGCCAGCTCCCGAGCAGCCGGTAGCCCTCGACGTAGGTGCTGATGTAGGCGCGCCACAGCGGGTCGGACAGGAACCGCAGCGTCTGCCGGGCCCGCTCCTGCGTGGACAGGGTCCACCGCTGCAGGAACGCGGCGACGTCGTCCTGGCTGCGGCCGCGGTCGTGCAGCAGCAGGGCCGCGTCCTGCCGGACCCCGAGTAGCGAGGCCGACGCATTCGCCAACCGCTCCGCGCGTTCGCCGTCGAAGCGCAGTCCCAGGTCCGCGTAGATCTCCTGGGCCCACGGCCCCCAGCCTGCACCCATGGGAGTTCCGCCGGCTCCACTCCACCCCACGATCGAGCCGAGAGCGTGGTCCGCCAAGCCCTCCGCCATCAGGCACTGCGGCGTGTTGACCAGGAACAGGGTCTGCTCGGCCTGCCCCGCTCCGACCAGTCCCGCCTCCTTGCGGCAGTGCTCGGTGTGGTGGCCGGGATACGACTCGTGGGCGATCAGGTGCGGCAGGTTCGCCATGTGCTGCTTGAGGTCGGAGTTGATCGCCACCTTCGACCGGTAGTCACCGAGGTAGTAGTTGAACCCGGACCAGGGCTTGTCCCCGACCACCTCGTACTCGACCCGCTCGGTCTCGGGCAACGCGTACTCCGCCCGCACCCGGTCGCGCAGCGCGCTGGAGAAGGCCTCGACGCACTCCGGCAGCCGCTCCGGCGGGATCTCGTCGGCGGCGCGGTGCGCCTGCAGCCGCTCGGCGAGCGGGCGGGCGGCGTCGCCCGCCAGCACCTCGTCCATCGCCCGGTGCGCAGCCCGGTACTCGTCCTCGGAGCCCGGCTCGATGCGCACGTCGAAGTAGGCCTGCACCTCGTCGACGAAGCCGATCTGCTCGCCCGCGAACTTCCGGGCGGAGCACTCCAGCGCGCGCAGGTGCACGTCGAGGAACGCGGCCCGTTCGGCGGGCAACCCGGAACCGGCAACCTCGTCACGCAATTCGGCGGCGCGGCGCGCGAGCAGGCGCGGATCGGGCGGCGGCGCGTTCTCCACCTGCCTGCGCAGCGCCTGGTCGCCGGTGAAGGCGTCGACGAAGCCCTCCTCCAACCGGTCGAAACCGAGTCCGAGCAGCAGGTATTCGCGGACGAGTTCGACGGGGTCCATGGTCGTCCACCCTAACCATCGGCGAGTTGTCCGACCCGCCGCCGCCGCGCACAGTGGTGTCGAGCACAATCCGACTATGCAGAGCGAGATCCAGGTGCGCGCATGGCACGAGTGAGCGAGAGCAGCCCCTACGTCGAGTTCGACCGCAAGCAATGGCGAACCCTGCGTAAGTCGACACCGCTCGTGCTCACCGAGGAAGAGCTCCTCGGCCTGCGCGGCCTCGGCGAACAGATCGACCTCGACGAGGTCGCCGAGGTCTACCTGCCGCTCTCCAGGCTCATCCACCTCCAGGTGGCCGCTCGGCAGCGCCTGTTCGCCGCCACCGCGACGTTCCTCGGCGAGAAGCACCCGGATCGGCAGGTGCCCTTCGTGATCGGCGTGGCGGGCAGCGTCGCGGTGGGCAAGTCCACCACCGCCCGCGTGCTGCAGGCCCTGCTCGCGCGCTGGGATCACCACCCGCGCGTCGACCTGGTCACCACCGACGGCTTCCTGTACTCGACGGCCGAGCTGACGCGCCGGGGCCTCATGCACCGCAAGGGTTTTCCCGAGAGCTACGACCGCCGCAAGCTGCTGCGCTTCGTCACCGAGGTCAAGTCCGGCGCGGAAGAGGTCGCGGCGCCGGTGTACTCACACGTCTCGTACGACGTCCTGCCCGGCCAGTACCACCTGGTGCGCCAGCCCGACATCCTGATCATCGAGGGCCTCAACGTCCTGCAGACCGGACCGCGGCTGATGGTCTCGGACCTGTTCGACTTCTCCATCTACGTCGACGCGCGGATCGAGGACATCGAGCGCTGGTACATCAAGCGCTTCCTGGCGCTGCGCAAGACGTCGTTCGCGGACCCGACGTCGCACTTCCACCACTTCTCCGGGCTGTCCGACGAGCACGCCGTGCTGGCCGCGGACGACATCTGGAACTCGATCAACCGGCCGAACCTGGTCGAGAACATCCTGCCGACCCGCCCGCGCGCCACGCTGGTGCTACGCAAGGACGCCGACCACTCCATCAACCGGCTGCGGCTGCGCAAGCTGTAGGGCGGCTACGCCGCCCGTGCGTGGTTGACGAGTCCTGAGACTCGTCGACCACGCACAGGCGCGAAGCGCCTATGCGCCGAATCGGCGGTGCCGGGCCGCGTAGTCACGCAGCGCGCGCAGGAAGTCGACGTGCCGGAACTCCGGCCAGTACGCCTCGGTGAACCAGATCTCGGAGTACGCGCTCTGCCACAGCAGGAAGCCCGACAGTCGCTGCTCCCCCGAGGTGCGGATCACCAGGTCCGGGTCCGGCTGCCCGGAGGTGTAGAGGTGGCCGTCGATCCCCTTCACGGACATCGCCCGGACCAGTGCGTCGCCGGACAGCCCCTCGTCGAGCTTCTCGCGCAGCAGCGACTTCACGGCATCGGCGATCTCCTGCCGACCGCCGTAGCCGACGGCGACGTTGACGTGCGTGCCGGTGCGGCCCGCGGTGCGCTCGGCGGCCTCGCGCAGGCGGCGCGCCTGCTCCTCCGGGAGCAGGTCGAGGGTGCCGACTATCTTGACGCTCCAGTTCTGCCCGGGACCCGAGATCTCCTCCACCACATCGGTGATGATCTCGAGGAGGGTGTCGAGCTCCTCCGGCTCGCGCCGCAGGTTCTCGGTGGAGAGCAGGTAGATGGTGGCCATCTCGATGCCCGCCTGATCGCACCAGCCGAGCATCTCGGCGATCTTCAGCGCACCCATCCGGTGACCGTGGCTGACGTCGGTGAAACCGTTCTCCCTGGCCCATCGACGGTTGCCATCGCACATCACCGCGACGTGTCGCGGGTGCTGGAGCCCCTCGAGCTGACGGCGAAGGCGTCGCTCGTAGATGCTGTACAGCAGGTTCGGGACCTTCACCTGGACATCACCACGAGAGCCCACATTACGCGGCCCCGGTGCGGCCCCGACGGCCGCGGCTGTAATCGTCGTCTCACCCCGTTTCCGGCGGTTCCGGCGGCCGCTACAGTGGCGACCGACGCCCGAACCTACGCAACCGTAGGTTCACGACCGCCCGGGAGCCGCAATGTCCGAACTCGACCTCGCAGCGCCGCCGGTGAAGCCGCGGATGCGGGGCTGGATCCACCTGTGGGCATTCGTGGTCGCGGTGATCGCGTGCGCCGTGCTCGTCGCCGCCGCGGCGCAGGAATCCGGTCGAGCCGCCGTCGCGACCGCGATCTACTCAGTGACGGTCTGCGGAGTGTTCGGCGTGAGTGCCACGTACCACCGGGTGCACTGGGCGACCACGCGCGGCCGGATCTGGATGAAGCGCGCCGACCACTCGATGATCTTCCTGTTCATCGCGGGCAGCTACACCCCGTTCGCACTGCTCGCGCTGCCGCCCGAGACCGGCCGGACGTTGCTGGCCGTGGTGTGGGCGGGCGCACTGGCCGGGGTGGCGCTGAAGATGCTGTGGCCCACAGCTCCGCGCTGGGTCGGCGTCCCGCTCTACCTGATCCTCGGCTGGGCGATCGTGCCGGTCGCGGGACAACTCGTCGACGAGGTCGGCTGGCTGCCGCTGATCCTGCTCGCGGTCGGCGGGGTGCTCTACAGCGTCGGCGCCATCCTCTACGCCACCAAGTGGCCGAACCCCTGGCCCGACACCTTCGGCCACCACGAGTTCTTCCACGCGGGCACCGTGATCGCGGCACTGTGCCACTACATCGCGGTATGGCTCGTCGTCCTCGGCTGAGCACGCCCGACCGCGCCCGCGGCCCCCGACCGGGCACCAGCGACCCCATCGAACCCGGCGACCCGATTGGGCAATTGTGACCCCAGGACGGCGCGATGTGCTTAGCCTGGGACACGAACCGCGGGGGGCCCTGCACCGGTCCGCCGCTCCGCACGCATGGGAGGGAGAGCGGTGAGGGTGTCGGGGGCCGGGGTCACGCAGCTGGCACCGCAGGATGCCGAGTTCGTGTACAGCGAGTCGTCACGTCACCGCTCGAACATCGTCGTGGTGTACCTGTTCGACACGTCCGCCGAGGCAGCGCCGCTGACCGAACCCGAGGCGATCGCCTGGATGCGGGCGCGCCTCGGCCACGCCGGGATGTTCACGCGCCGGCTACGACGGGTGCCGCTCGACCTCGACCTGCCGTACTGGGCACCCGACCCCCGGATGAACCTGCGTGACCACGTCCACGTGTCGCCGGCCGAGGCCCCGGGCTGGGATCCGTTGCGGCGACAGATCTCCCGCATCGCAGACGCCCCGATCGACCTGACGCGCCCCCCGTGGGAATTGCACTTCATCACCGGAGTCACCACGCGGGAGCGGAGCCTGCGCCGCGACCCGATATCTGCCGGGGACCCCGACCGCATGACGGCGGCCGTACTGAAGTTCCATCACAGCGCCGGTGACGGGATCGCCACCCGCGACCTCGGGCGGCGGCTGTTCGGGCCGGACACCTCGCACCCGCCCGTCCCCACCCGGCCGCGTGACTGGTCGACCGCCACTGCGGTGACGCGCGCGCTCGCCTCACTCCCGGTGCAGTGCCTGCGCTTTCGCCGCGGCCTCGCGGCGGCAGGGGCCGCCGACGAGCGCATCCGGGCGGAGGTGGCCGACGGGACCATCGTCGAACCGGCGTTGTCGCGCCCGTCCTGCCGCTTCAACCGACCGATCTCAGCCGAGCTGACCTTCGATCTGGTGATCCTTCCCGGCGACCAGATCAGGGCGGCACAGGCGGCGGCCGACGGCGCGACGGTCAATGACGTGATGCTGGCGACGATCTCGGGCGCGCTCCGCACCTACCTGTCCGAGCAGGACGAGTCACCAGACGGTTCGCTGGCCGCCATGGTCCCGATGTCCTTGCGCGGCACCGGAAAGGGGGTCGCGGACGGACCCGAGGGCCCCCGCGCGACCCACCTCGCGTTGATGGCGGTGGATCTGCACACCGACATCGGCGACCCGGTCGACCGACTGCGGGCGATCGGCGCCTCCACGCGCCTGGAGAAGCAGCGCAGCCGCAACGAGCACGTGCGACGCTCGGCGCGGCGGATCGAGTCCTCGCCTGCGCTCCTGCTGCGGCTCGCCGGCCGGGCAAAGGCCTTCAAGGACCACTCCGGCCCCACCGTCGAGCGGTACAACACCATGATCAGCAACGTCCCATGGGCAGGGGATGACCTGCTGCTGCGCTCGGCCCCGCTGGTCCGGACGTTCGGCATCCTCGAGATCCTCGACGGCTCGGGCCTCCGGCACCTGATCGTGTCCTCCCGCGGCGACGGGGTCGCGGTGTCCTTCAGCACGGACGCCGCGATGATGCCCGACACGGACCGCTACCGGGACCTCCTGCGCGACTCGCTCCGCGACCTCGCGGAGCCGGCCCACGAAGTCGGCATCTGAGCCCCGCCGCGACCCATCCGTTACCCAAGGTCACGAAACTTTGCGAATTCACAACACAATCATTAACTCGTTGTTACCGTACTGACGTCACGAACCAACCGGTCGTGACGATCCGAACGGTGCATGAGCCCGCGGAATCACTGGCGAGATCACGCACCGCATCCGAGGTATGACTTGAGGAGGCACACGTGGGGTCTTTGGGAGACATCATCGGGGCGATCATCCCCGGGCTGGGGTCGATGATGGCCGCTGACGGGTTGTTCGAGGTCTTCATGGGATCGGTGGAGGGCAGCGTGGGGACGCCGCCCGCCTGAGACACGGGGCGGTCTCCGCGACCGCGCGAATTCGTTGTAACACCAACTACGACACCACTTTCGACCACGCGAGGGCGGATGTGACGACCCTCGTCCTACCTTTGAGGAGAGAAATGGGATCGATCGGTGAAGTGCTCGGACCCATCGTGACGAGCATGAACGACAACGGCCAAAAGGTGATCAACGCGCTGATCGCGCTCAGCGGCGGCACGCCGGGAGCCGGCAAGTAGCCTCGTTCGACTTCGAGTGTGACCTCGGGCCCGCGCGGGTTCTCCCCACGCGGGCCCGAGCCGGGCGAGAACCCGCCGCCTTCCCTGCGTGATCAGGAGGAGCCAGATGGACAGCCACAGCGACCAGATGCCCGCGCGGCGTCGACGCGGTGTTTCCGCGACCCTGATCCTCGGGGTGTGCGCGGCGATCGCGGTCACCGCTCAGCCGACCGCCGCCGCCCAGCCCGCCGGGGCCGCGATCGTCAGCGAGCAACAGGGCCCCGACCGGCGCATCGACATCGAGGTCTATTCGCCCTCGATGGATCGGAACATCCCGCTGCAGGTGCTGCGGCCGAAGGACACGGACCGCCCGGCGCCGACGCTGTACCTGCTCAACGGGGCGGGCGGCGGCGAGGACGGCGCGTCCTGGCAGGCGCAGACCGACGTCGCCCAGTTCTTCGCGGACAAGCACGTCACCGTGGTGACCCCGATGGAGGGCGCGTTCAGCTACTACACCGACTGGCGTAACCCGGATCCCGGTCTGGCGAAGACCAACGAGAACAACGGCAGGAACATGTGGACCACGTTCCTGACGCGGGAGCTCCCGCCGGTGATCGATTCCGCGTTCGCCACCACCGGCGAGAACTCGCTGGCGGGCCTGTCCATGACGGGCACCGCCGTGCTCGACCTCGCCATCCAGGCTCCGACGCTCTATCGCAGCGTCGCCTCCTACAGCGGCTGCGCGATGACCAGCGAGATGCCGGGGCGCCAGTTCGTGACGATGGTGGTCGGGGCGGGCAGCGGGAAGGCAGAGAACATGTGGGGGCCGCCCGGCGATCCCGAGTGGACCGCCCGCGACCCCTACGTGAACGCGGCCAGACTGCCGCGCATCCCCATCTACGTCTCCAACGGCAGTGGGTTGCCCGGCCCGCACGACACGCTGGCCAACCCGAGGCTGAAGGGCAACCCACTCACCCTGGGCAGCCAGATCGTGGTCGGCGGCGTGATCGAGTCCGCCACCAACTACTGCACCCACAGGCTCGCCGACCGCACGCGCGAACTCGGCATGGACAACGTGGTCTTCGACTTCCGGCCCGCCGGAACCCATTCGTGGGGCTACTGGCAGGACGACCTCCACGGGTCGTGGCCGATGATCGCCCGTTCGCTCGGGATCTGAGGCGGCATGCGAGAAGCATCGACAGCGATCGCGGCCATCGCGACGATCGCGGTGGCCGTCCTCGTCGCGCCTGGGGCCGCGGCGCAGACCGTGGTCCCGGACTACGTCCCGGTGGCCGCGGACGCCACGCCCGCCGTCACCAGCGCCACCGAGCTGAGCGGTGGCGTGTTGTTGCTGCAGGTCGCCTCCCCCGCGATGCGACGCGAGGTGCCGGTGAAGGTGCTCCCCGCCGCCGACCGCAGCCGACCCCACGGCGTCTACTACCTACTCGACGGCAATTCCGGACAGGTCGACGACAACAACTGGCTCGACCCCGCTCGGGGCGATGCGGCGGCGTTCTTCGCCGACAAGGACGTCAACGTCGTCTTCCCGATCGGCGGAACCGGCAGCATGTACACCGACTGGGTGCAGGACCACCCGAAATTCGGTCGCGCCCAATGGGAGTCGTTTCTGTCCAAGGAGCTGCCGCCGCTGATCGACGCCCGGTTCGGCACCAACGGCCGCAACGCGATCGGCGGCATCTCGATGGGTGCCACCGCGGCGATGATGCTCGCCGAGCGGGCGCCCGAGGTCTACGACGGCGCCGTGGGATACAGCGGCTGCTATCTCACCGAGGGACCGGCAGGCAAGGCACTGACCGATCTCGTGGTCATCAACGGCAACGGGACCTCCGACCAGATGTGGGGGCCACCTGGCAGCGAGACATGGCGCTCGCACGACGTGTTCCTCGGAGCCCCACGGCTGGCAGGTAAACCCGTGTACCTGTCCTCCGGTTCCGGTCTGCCTGGACCGCACGAGAACCCGAACGCCCCCGGCTTCGCGCAGTCGGTCGTGGTCGGCGGCGTGATGGAATTCGCCGTTTCGCTGTGCACCGACCAGCTCGCTCAGACCCTGCGCGAGGCAGGCGCCCACGTCACCCGCGGCGCCTCCCCGGTGGGGCTGCACGCGTGGCCCTACTGGCGGGACGAACTCGGCAGGTCGTGGCCCACGATTCGTGCGGCGACCGGCGGCTGACCCGAGGGCACCTTCAGCAGCGTCGGCTACGGAGCGTGGACCCCCAGCAGTCCACGCAACTCCTCGGCGCCGGTCACCGGCCGGTCGCAGACGAACCCTCGGCACACGTAGGCGGCAGGTTCGCCGTCGACCAGTGGGCGGTCGGCGAGCAGCGGCGACGTGTCCGGCGCACCGCCGATCACCACCGCACCACCCGGCGCCTCGCGCCGGGCCGCCTCCAACAGGCCGGCGCCGTCGCCGGTCATCGACACCGCCACCTGGATCGGTCCGCGCACCGAGGCTTCGGCCACGGCCAGCCAGTGCCCCGCGGACCTGGCCGCCCGCGCGAGCAACAGCACCCCGCGGTCCAGGGTGTCCGCGGCCGCCGCGGCGTACCGGGCGGAACGCTCGGGACCGGCCAGCGCCGCGGCCGCCAGCAACGCCTCCGCCATCGTGGACGCCCCCGATGGCGTCGCCCCGTCGAAGGGGTCGCGCGGCCGGGTGATCAGGGCCTCTGCGTCGTCGGCGGTGTCGAACCAGCTGCCCGGTTCCTCGGGATCGGCAAAGTGTGCGATCGCCAGGTCGATGAGTTCCTCTGCGCGGGTGAGCCATTCGAGGTCACCGGTCGCCTGGTGCAGGGCGAGCAGCCCGACCGCCAGCGCGCCGTGGTCGTCGAGCACCGCGGCCGCGTCACCGACGACCCCACCGAGCGAGGCCCGGCGAAGCCGGCCGTCGACCAGATGCTCGCCGAGGAGCGTCCGGGCGCAGTGCGCCGCGGCCTCGACCCACTCGGGGCGACCGAGCCCGGCGCCCGCCTCGGCAAGGGCCGTGACCGCGAGACCGTTCCAGGCGGTGACGACCTTGTCGTCACGCCCCGGCTGCGGGCGAGCAGACCGCGCCTCGAACAGCCTGGACCGCACCGAATCCCAGCGCGCGGGGTCCTCGGGGTCCGCGGGCAGCTGCAGCACCGAGGTGCCCGCCTCGAAGGTGCCCGCGGAGCTCACGGCGAGCAGCCCGGCGGCCCACACACCGTCCTCGAAGCCCAGGACCGAGAGCAGCTCGTCCGGGGTCCACGCGTAGGTCAGGCCCTCGATGCCATCGGTGTCGGCGTCCAGCGCCGAGGCGAAACAGCCGGACTCGGTGCGCAGGTCCCGCAGTAGGAACTCGACCGTCTCCTCGGCCACCCGGATCGCCAGCGCCGACCCAGTACGCCGCCCCAGGTGGGCGTACGCCCGCAACAGCTGGGCATTGTCGTAGAGCATCTTCTCGAAGTGCGGGACCACCCAGTCGGCATCCACCGAGTAGCGCGCGAACCCGCCGCCCAGCTGGTCGTAGATCCCGCCGCGCGCCATCGCCTCCGCGGTGCGTTCCACCGCGGCGAGCACCTTCGCGTCACCGCTGCGCTCGTAGCCTCGCAGCAGCCCTTCCATCAGTGCGGACGGCGGGAACTTGGGCGCCGCCCCGAATCCGCCCCTGTCCCGGTCCTCGTCACGCAGCGCGGCGACGATCGCGGCGTCCAGCAGGTTCGCGTCGAGGACCACCTGCCCCCCGGGAACCCCGGCGGCGTTGGCGGTCAGCTGTGCCGTGATCGCGGCGGACGCCTCCTCCACCTCTCCTCGCCTGCCCCGCCAGGTGTCCGTGATGGCCTCGAGCAGCTGGGTGAAGGACGGCATCCCGCCGCGCGGCACCGTCGGGTAGTAGGTGCCGCAGTAGAACGGTTCGGCCGAGGGGGTCAGGAAGCAGGTCATCGGCCAGCCGCCCTGGCCGGTCATCGCGACCGTCGCGTTCATGTAGACCGCGTCGAGGTCCGGCCGCTCCTCGCGGTCGACCTTGATGCAGACGAAGTTCTCGTTCATCAGCGCCGCGGTCGCCTCGTCCTCGAAGGACTCGTGGGCCATCACGTGGCACCAATGGCAGGCGGAGTAGCCGACGGAGAGCAGGATCGGCACGTCTCGCTCGCGCGCCCACTCCAGCGCCTCCTGGCCCCACTGCTGCCAGTGCACGGGGTTGTCGGCGTGCTGACGCAGGTAGGGGCTCGTCGCCCCGCCGAGAGTGTTTCGGGCCAGGGCCGACATCGCGCGCTGCCTAGCTCGCCGAGCCGGTCGGCGGTTCGGCGTTCTTCCCGTCGGTGGGCGCCTCGCCCGCCGCGCCCCGATCGGTGCCCTCGTCCGCGGCCTGGTCGAGCTCGGGATGCTCCGGCTCGAAGGTGTCGGGCAGCTTGCGGAGCTGCTTGTTCATCGAGCGGACCAGCAGCACCGTGCCGACGAGCAGCGCGACGATGATGACGAAGCCGATCGGTGAGGCCTTGCCGAACTCCGGCCCGACCGGATTGCTGGGGGTCTGTGCCAGCCAGCCGGCCGCACTTGCCAAGATCACTTCTTCTCCTCAGGGTGGCCGTAGCCGACGTGGTCGATGCCTGCGAACAGGTCGGACTCCGGGATCGCGGTGCGCACCCTCGTCTTCGCGAGCTCGAACTCCTCCGTCGGCCAGATCTTCTGCTGGATGTCCAGCGGCACCGCGAAGAACGACCCGTTGGGGTCGATCTGGGTGGCGTGCGCACGCAGGGCGTCGTCGCGCTGCGGGAAGTAGTCACCGCAGACGATCTGGGTGGTCACCCGCGCCATCAGGTCGCCCTGCTCGGTCCGCCACTTCTTGAGCCACTCCGCCATCGGGAACTCCTCGCCGCGGCGGTCGTACTCGTCCTGGAACAGCAGCAGGCGCTTACGGATGAAGCCGTGCGAGTAGTAGAGCTTCAGCGGCTCCCACGGCTCCCCCACCCCCGGAAAACGCTCGGGGTCGCCCGCGGCCTCGAACGCGGCCACCGACACCTCGTGACAGCGGATGTGATCGGGGTGCGGGTATCCGCCGTTCTCGTCGTAGGTGGTGATGACGTGCGGACGGAACTCGCGGATCACCTTGACCAGCGCCTCGGTCGACTCCTCCAGCGGCACCAGCGCGAAGCAGCCCTCGGGCAGCGGCGGCAGCGGGTCGCCCTCGGGCAGCCCGGAGTCGACGAAGCCGAGCCAGAGCTGCTGGACGCCGAGGATGCGAGCGGCCTCGGCCATCTCCTCCTTGCGCACCTCGCTGATCCGGTCGCGCACGCCGGGCACATCCATCGCGGGGTTGAGGATGTCGCCGCGCTCGCCGCCGGTCAGCGTCACCACGAGAACCTCGTTGCCCTCGGCCGAGTACCGGGCCGTGGTGGCGGCGCCCTTGCTCGACTCGTCGTCGGGATGGGCGTGCACGGCCATGAGACGCAATCCGCTCACAGTGCTCCTTCACCTCAGCTTCGCCTGTAGCGACGTGGTGGTCCGACGCCGACGTCCGCCGACAACGCACCGTTGTCCTTCCCCTATAGTTCCACCCGGTACTTCCGCCGTCAGCCGTGGCCCCGCCCCAGCAGCGCGCGAGGTACACCGACCGGGCCGCCGCAGGCCCGGTGCCGCTGTACGAGAGCTGAGCGATATGACCGAGACGCCTCCCGCCGACCGTTACCCGACGCCAACGCGCGATCTGCGCGGATCCCGGGTGGTGGCGATCATCCTCAGCGTCGGCGTGGTGCTCCTTGGGCTCGCCCTGGCCTTCTTCGCGTACAACAAGTTCGCAGGCGACGACGTCGAGGGCCAGTCGATCGCGTACAACCTGGTGGACGAGTCGACGATCAGCATCCGGTTCACCGTGACCCGCGAGGACCCGTCCGAGTCCGCCGTCTGCATCGTGCGGGCCCGGTCGAGGGACGGCTCCGAGACCGGCCGCCGCGAGGTGTACCTGGGACCGTCCGACAGCGGCACCGTCGACGTGACCACGCTGATCAAGACGTCTCAGCGCCCCGCCATCGCCGATATCTACGGCTGCGGGACGACCGTGCCGGAGTACCTGACCAACGGCTGATCCGGCCGGACCGCCCCGGGCCCGCACCAGCGCGATTTTCATGGAGAAATCCCTGCTCGTGCTAGAATCCTCGGGTACACGGTTCCGGCTTTGGAACCGTGTATTGCTGCATTTGCGTATAGATGCATAGCGGCAGGGTGCACCGCTCACATGACTGAGCGAACCGGGGGGATCCAACCACCGGGGGTAGGCGCGCTCTCGTCGCCGAAGGCCACTGGAGTTCAGTGGCCCGCCCAGGGGACCCGGATGGGTTCCGACTACGAGGAGTGATCGAGCATGACCGAGACCCAGGTGACCTGGCTTACCCAGGAGTCACACGACCGGCTCAAGAGCGAACTCGACCAGCTCATTGCCAACCGCCCGGTCATCGCGGCCGAGATCAACGAGCGACGCGAGGAAGGCGACCTCAAGGAGAACGGCGGCTACCACGCGGCACGCGAGGAGCAGGGCCAGCAGGAGGCCCGCATCCGCCAGCTCCAGGAGCTGCTCAACAGCGCGAAGGTCGGCGAGGCGCCGACCCAGTCCGGTGTGGCACTGCCCGGTTCCGTGGTCAAGGTCTACTACGACGGCGACAAGTCCGACACCGAGACCTTCCTGATCGCCACCCGCGAAGAGGGCGCCCGCGACAACAAGCTCGAGGTCTACTCCCCCAACTCCCCGCTGGGCAGCGCGCTGCTCGAGGCGAAGGTCGGCGAGACCCGCAAGTACACGCTCCCCAACGGCAACACCATGCAGGTGACGCTCGTCAGCGCGGAGCCGTACCACAGCTGAGGCGGCACGCCGCCCGTTCGCGTTCATTTCCACCGGACCCCGGTTCGAGCATCGGCTCGAGCCGGGGTTTCGTGTTTTCCGAGGAAGTCAGGACGCGGTGATCATTGCGCTGCCCCGCGGAACTGGGCGCGGTGGGCCGCCGGACTGGTGCCGAGCATGCGGTGGAAGTGGTGGCGCAGGCTCACCGCGCTGCCGAAGCCGGTGTCACGGGCGATCCGGTCCACCGTCTCGTCGGTCGATTCGAGCAGCAGCCGGGCGTGGTCGGTGCGCTGCTGCAACAACCACTGCTGGGGGCTGGTGCCGGTGCGGTCCCTGAACCGCCGGGTGAAGGTGCGCCGCGACATCAGCGCCCGACGCGACCAGTTGTCCAGGTCGATGCCGGTGTCGAGGTGGGTGCGGGCCCACACCATCGCGTGCTCGATCGGATCGTCGGTGTCGTCGTCGGGCACCGCGACCGGGATGAACTGGGCCTGCGAGCCGTTGCGGTGCGGCGCGGTGACCAGCGACCGAGCCAGGTCGGTGGCGGCGCGGGCGCCCAGGTCGCCGCGCACGATGTGCAGGCAGCAGTCCAGTGCCGCGGCGACGCCCGCGGAGGTGATCACGTCACCCAGATCGGTCCAGAGGTTGTCGGCGCGCACGCGCACCTTCGGGAATGCGAGGGCCATCTCCTCGGCCGCGGCCCAGTGAGTGGTGAGTTCGCGACCGTCGGCCAGCCCGGTCGCCGCGATCGCCCAGGAACCCAGGCACAGCCCGACCAGTCGAGCGCCCCTCTCGTGGGCGGCGTGTACCGCCTCGTTCAGCGCGGGCGACACCCCGCGTCCGCGGAGCCAGCCGGGAAAGACCACCATGTCGGAGCCGGCCACCACGTCGAGGTCGTCTCGCACGGTGATGTCGAAACCGGCTGCGGTGGAAAGCGTTCCGGGCTCTTCGGCGCAGACCCGCACGTCATAGGGCGAGCCGGATTCGACGCCGGTGCCGGATCGGCCGAGCACCAGCGTCGGTACCGCCAGGTGGAACGGGCTGATTCCGTCGAACGCAACGACCGCTACCGAAAGCATGACCCGATCTTATCGATGGGTGGCCTCCCGGCCACTGGTCCACGCGAGTCGCGGTCTGCAAATGTTCTCGCCATGTTGCGAAAAATGTGGACCGGCAGTCGGTTGGGTGCGGTTCTGCGCATGCTGCTCGTGTTGGTCGTGCCGGTGGTGTTGCTGGCCGGATGCTCGAGCGGATCGGAATCCGGCGGCCCCGCGCCGAGCTCGGCGTCCACGACCTCGGCCAAGGTGACCAAGTCTGCGCCGCCGACGAGTTCGGCGGCCCCGGGCGCACCGCAGGCCGGGCCGGAATCGTGGGACGGCCACGCGCCCGCCCCGGCACCGGAGTCCTCGTACTACGAGTCGCCGGTCCAGGAGATCCCGCCGGGATACAACTGCGTGCCGGGCCCGGCATGCGGGACCGACAGCTGTGGCCACACCGAGTGCGGCATGACCACTGAAGGGTGTCCGCCCGGGGTCCCCGTCTGCGGGATCGGCAGCAACTGGACGGTTCCCCCGGCCACCACAACCGTCGCACCGCCGATCTCGACCTCGCCGGTGACGCCGTCGAGCGCGGCCACCTCCCCGGCGAGCGCGTCGACGACCACATCCATCGACCCAGCTCCGGCTGTCGCCGCGCCGCCGCTCCAGCAGTAGCGAACTGCGGCGGAGCCGCGTCACACCATCCGGCGGACCTTCATCCCGTCGAACACCGGCCCGACCCGGACCACGTCACCGGTCTGCGGGGCGTGCACCATCTGCCCGTTGCCGATGTAGATCGCGACGTGCCCCGGCCCACCCGACTGCCAGTTGCCGAACAGCAGGTCTCCGGGTCTGGCCTCGGCCAGCGGGATCTCCTCGCCGACGTTCCACTGGGTCTCCGAGGTCCGCGGCAGCTTCAGCAGGTCGCCGGTTGCGGCGTACACCGCGTAGGACGTCAGCCCGGAGCAGTCGAAGCCACCGCCGGAGGGCCCGTTGATGTTGCCGCCACCCCAGACGTAGGGCAGGCCCAGGTAGCGGAGCGCGGCCTCGACGATCTTGCCGCCGATCCCGTCGCCGAAGTTGCCGCCGACGAACGGGGTGAGGATCCCCGCGAATCGAGCCTCGCTGGCCCGGATCTTCTTCACGTACGGCTTGGTCTGGTTCTCGTAGTCGGGCAGCCCGGACGGCATCCCGCCGGACCGCCGCACGGCCCCGACCCCCGCGTTGTACCCGGCGATGGCCAGATCGAGGGTGTCGCCCTTGACCAGGCCCTGCTTCTGCCAGCCCTCGATCTCGGTGTACATGTCGCAGAGCAGGTGCCCCGACGCCATCACCGAGTCCGCGACGCCGAGGATGTCCGCCTTGCCGTCGCCGTCGGCGTCCTTGCCGTACTTGGCCCAGGTGCCGGGCATGAACTGGCCCGGCCCGCGCGCTCCGTCCCTGGACACCGGCGCCGTCGGGCCGTACCGGAAACCGTTCTCCGCCGAATAGAGCGCGGCGAGGACCGGGGGCTTGATGCCCTCACAGATCTCGCCCGCCTTCTTCAGCCACGGCACGAAGACCGCGATCGCGCCGATCGGGGCCATCACCATCTCGGGAAGGTCCGTCAATGCGTCGGGCAGCATCCGGCTCGGGTCGCCGCCGATCGGGGTCGCCTGCAGCGCGGGCGGCGCCGTGTAGCGGGGCGCCTCCGGCACCGGCGGCGCGACCACCGCGGGCGGCGGCACGGCCGGCACCCCCGGTGCAATCTGCGGGGCAGGTGGGAGGTACGGCTTGATTGAATCCTCCACTGCGGCAGCAGCATCCGCGACGGCCTGCTGTGCCTGACCCTGCATATTCTGGGGCAACATGCCGATGACGTCGTTGATCTGCTGCGACGCCGCGGGTGCCGACGCCTCGAAAGACTGAATCGCTTGTGCTGCTTGATCCTTCACCGGTAATGGGATGTCGGCCCCTTGAACGAGGCCGCCGAGGGCAGTGGCAACTGCCACGATCACCGCCGTTGGATCAACCGGCATTCGCAACTCCAAACTTCGAGCGGGCTATCAGGTGCAACGCTAGGTCCCCCGACCCGGCCGCGGGGCGATTTCGATCACATCGATCGAACCGTGTTTCCCGAACCCACACGACGCCTGTATCGCGGCGTGCCGGTCCGGCGTTAGCCGCCGCCGACTGTGCATCTGCCGGCGGATCGGCCCACTTCGGGCGGGGAAAACTGCGCACTCACGGAGCGTATGCCCGCGCACCGCGACATTTCAGGCCAAGAACCAGAATTTCAGCAGACCCTCAGGTCTCTCTCAGGCTCGCGGTGGATCCTGGTCGTCATGAGCGAGCGACCCGCAGAGCAGCCCCACCGGACGTCCCGATTCCGCCGTGCTGTCGCGGCGTCCGGCATCGTCGGTGCGCTCAGCGTCGGGTCCCTCGCCGGCGCCTCGTTCGCGCTCGGAGACGCCCCCTCCTCGGATTCGGGGACGGTCATCGCCGCCGATTCGAACCGCTCGAACGGCGCAGGCCCGGTCGTCACCCGGGGCGCCGGGCAGTTCGACGTGATCTCGGGCGGGTCGTGACCCTCGCGGCGGACAAGGCCGCGAAGAGCTGGTCGATGTGGGGTGTGCGCGCGACGGTGGTCGTGGCAGACCCCGACATGCTGGAATCCGCCTGGAACATGGTCCGCGGCCACCTGGCCGCCGCCGACGTCGCGACCAGTGCCACCCGGGAAGACTCCGAGATCGCGGCACTCAACCGGTCCGCGGGCACCACGACCCGGGTGAGCGTCCTGCTCGCCGAGCAGGTCAGCAGGGCCCTCCTGGCCGCCGAGCTGACGGCGGGCGTCCTCGACCCCACCGTCGGCGGCACGCAACCGGACCGGTGGCGCTCCGTGACCGTCCGCGGCCACGACGTCACCCTCCCCGCCGGGCTGACCCTCGACGTGTCCGCGACCGCCCGCTCCGTCACGGCCGACCGCTGCGCCACCGCCGTCGCCGAGCTGCTCGGCTGCGGGGTGCTGGTCAGCCTCGGCGGCGACGTGGCGACCGCGGGTCCGGAGCCGCGCAGCGGCTGGCAGATCAAGGTCGAGGACCTGCCCGGCGACCCGTCGTGTCAGGTCTCGATCCCGTCCGGCTCCGGCCTCGCGACCGCCAGCACGGTCAGCCCGCTGCACCCGGATCCCGCCGGGGCGCCGCACTGGCGCACCGTGTCCGTGGTCGCGGGCTCCGCCCTGGCCGCCGCCGCGGCGAGCAGGGCGGCGGTCCGCGGGGGCGAGGAGACGCTCGCCTGGCTCGAGGAGCTCGGGATGCCGGCCAGGCTGGTGGACCAGGACTTCCGGGTCACCCGGCTCTGCGGCTGGCCGTGATCGACCGCGTCATCGCGCACGAGAACAACGCCACCGTGGCGAGCACCCGTGCCTACGCTTGACGACATGGCGATGCGATCCGGGCCCGAGATCGGCCCCTTCCGCCGTCGACGGTGGCTGACCGGATCGCTGCTCGTCCTGATCGCCGCGGGCCTGGCCGTGGGTGCCCTCGCCCTGATCTACGAGATCCCGCCGAACCTCATCTCGAACACCTCCACCCATCCCCGGACGCTCGCCATCGGCGCGGCCACCCTCGCCCTGTTCCTGCTGCTCGGCTGGACGCTCTACCGGCTGACCCGCCACGTCTGGATCGGCGCGCTCGCGCAGACCCTGCTCGCCGCCGCGGTCATCGCGCTCGTCATCGTGCCGACGTTCCGCGGCACCGACGTTCGAGAACCCGATCCACTCGTCGGGGTGGCCGTGCTCGAACCGGGCGGGGACCACCCGGGCGGCGCGCACGAGATCGGCGCCGCGAAGTTCGTCGGAATCGACCACGACGCAACGGGTTCCGCACGGCTACTGGACCTGGGCGACGGCCGCCGCGTGCTGCGCTTCGAGAACTTCGAGGTCGAGGCGGGACCCGACTACTTCGTGCACCTCATCGACGGGGCCGATGTCCGGAGCCCAGAGCCGGTCCGGCTGGGGGCGTTGAAGGGCAGCCGCGGCGACCAGAACTACGAGCTGCCCGCCGAGATCCAGATCGGCCAGGCCAGCACGGTGCTCATCTGGTGCCGGGTGTTCGACGTCCCGGTCGCGAACGCGACCATCGCCTAGGCGGCTGCGCCGCCCGTGCGCGGTTGACGAGTGTGGGGACTCGTCAACCGCGCACGGGCGCGGAGCGCCTACTCCTGCACCCGCACGGCGAAGCCGGCGGTGTCGAGGGCGCCCAGCACCTCGTCGCGGTGGTCGGGCCCCCTCGTTTCCAGAGTCAACAGCACCTCCACCTCGTCCAGGCCGAGGTCGCGGGCGGTCCGCGAGTGCACCACGTCCACCACGCTGGCGCCGCGCTCGCTCACCACGCCGAGTAGCCGCACCAGCCCACCCGGGCGGTCCGGGATGGTGACCCGCACGACCAGGTAGCGCCCGGCGGCCCGCAGGCCGTGGGTGATCACGTGGGTGAGCAGCAACGGGTCGATGTTGCCGCCGGACAACACCGCGCACACGGTCCCCTCCAGCCGCAGCTGTTCCGCCGCGCAGCTCATCAGGGCGGCCACCGCTGCCGCCCCCGCCGGCTCGACGATCAGCTTGGCCCGCTCGCTGCACAGCAACAGGGCCCGGGACAGCGCGTCTTCACTGACCGTGACCACCTCGTCCACCAGGGCGTCGACGTGCGCGAACGGCACCGCACCCGGGAGTCCGATGGCGATTCCGTCGGCCATGGTGGACAGGGCCTCCGCCTCGACGGGGGCGCCCTCGGCGAGCGACCTCGGCCAGGCCGCCGCCTGCTCGGCCTGCACGCCGACGAGGCGCACCCGGCGGCCCGAGTCCCGGACCGCCGCCGCGATCCCGGCGAGCAGACCGCCACCGCCGGTCGGCACCACGATGGTCCCGACCTCCGGCAGCTGCTCGAGGATCTCCAGCCCGACGGTGGCCTGGCCCGCGACCACGTCGACGTGATCGAACGGGTGGATGAGCACGGCCCCGGTCGCGGCGGCGAACTCCTTGGCTGCCACGAGTGCCTCGTCGACGGTGTGACCGCGCAGGTGGACCGTCGCACCGTACGCCTTGGTCGCGACGAGCTTCGGCAGCGCCGCGCCGACCGGCATGAAGACCGTGGACTCGATGCCGAGCCGGCTGGCGGCCCAGGCGACACCCTGCGCATGGTTGCCTGCGCTGGCTGCCACCACACCGCCCGCCCGCTGCTCGGGGGTCAGGTTCGCGATCCGGTTGTAGGCGCCACGAGGTTTGAAAGAGCCTGTGCGCTGAAGGTTTTCACACTTGAGCCACACGTCGTGGGCGCAGCGCTCCGAGAGCACCCGCGACGCGACCATCGGTGTCCTGCGCATCACCGGGGCGAGTCGGTCGGCCGCCGCCGCGATCTGTTCCCTCGTCACGAGTTCCACAGCGCCAGCGTAAGGCGCCTGCGGCGCCCGTGCGCGGTTGACGAGTCTCAGGACTCGTCAACCGCGCACGGGCAGCGGAGCTGCCTACTTCAGTGCCTGCTCCACATCGGCGATGAGGTCGGCGGCGTCCTCGATGCCGACCGAGAGCCGGACCAGGTCGTCCGGCACCTCGAGCGCGGAGCCCGCGGTCGACGCGTGGGTCATCGCGCCGGGGTGCTCGATCAGCGACTCGACACCGCCGAGGGACTCGGCGAGCGTGAAGATCTCAGTCCGCGAGCAGAAGTCGAGCGCGGCCTGCTTGCCGCCCTTGAGACGCACCGAGATCATGCCGCCGAAGCGACGCATCTGCTTGGCCGCGACCTTGTGGCCCGGGTGCGACTCGAGACCCGGGTAGATCACCTGCGAGACCGCGGCGTGGCCGGTGAGCAGGTCGACGATCTGCTCGGCGTTCTCGCTGTGCCGCTCCATCCGCAGCGCGAGGGTCTTGATGCCGCGCATGGTCAGGTACGCGTCGAACGGGCCGGGCACCGCGCCCGCGCCGTTCTGCAGGAACGCGAAGGCGGTGTCGAGTTCCTCGTCGTCGGTGATGAGCGCGCCGCCGACGACGTCGGAGTGCCCGCCGATGTACTTGGTGGTCGAATGCAGCGCGATGTCCGCACCGAGGCCGAGCGGCTGCTGCAGGTACGGCGACGCGAAGGTGTTGTCCACCACCAGCTTTGCCCCGGCCTCGTGCGCGACTCCGGCCAGCGCCTCGATGTCGCCGATGTTGAGCAGCGGGTTGGTCGGGGTCTCCACCCACACCAGCTTGGTGTTCGGGCGGATCGCGGCGCGGACCGCGTCCACATCGGACACCGCGGCCGGAGTGTGCTCGATGCCCCACTGGGTGAACACCTTGTCGATCAGCCGGAAGGTGCCGCCGTAGGCATCGTTCGGGATCACCAGGTGATCACCGGGGCGCAGGACCGAGCGCAGCAGGCAGTCCGTGGCCGCCATGCCGGACGCGAACGCGCGACCATAGGTGCCCGACTCGAGGGCGGCGAGGTTGGCCTCGAGCGGACGCCGGGTCGGGTTCCCGGTGCGCGCGTACTCGAACCCGCTCCGCATCCCGCCGACGCCGTCCTGGGCGAAGGTCGAGCTGGCGTAGATCGGCACGTTCACCGCGCCGGTCAGCGGATCCGGCTCGTACCCGGCGTGAACGGCCCTGGTGGAGAACCCCTGCTCTGCGTTGCTGTGCTCGCTCATGCCGGTAAGCCTAGCGAGCCGCTATTCGGTCAGTAATCGGGCAACCGAGACCAGCGCGTCGATGTACTCCGATTCCGTGTATCCCTGGCTGCCGTGGCTGCCGGCATCGACACTGCGACCGGCCATCGTCAGCGTGTACACGGTGTCGTTGACCTTGATCACGAGCCCACCCAGCGCGTCGGCGCGCGGCTCGTCGACCACGCCGAGGCTCGTCTTCCCCCTGGAGGCCTCGAGCATCGCCTCGGTGAACCCGTTGGCCTTGACGCTGACGAAGAGATTGCGCTGGGTCCCGGTGAAGTCCCCGTCCGCCCACAGGCAGAGCGGGTCGGTGGAGCCCGGCAGCGTGCCCTGGTTGGCCAGCGGCATGCCGGCCACCAAGCCGCCCAACGCCCCGGCCATCGTGGCGCAGTCCGGCGCTTCGCCCGCGGACAGCGCCACCGCCGCACCGCCGTCCGAACCCTCTGACTCCGCGACCGGTGTCCCACTGGTCACCGTCGAACATCCGGACACCAGCACCGCGGTCGCCGCGGCGACCATCCCCACCCGAGATCTCATCTCCCCCATGCGGGGATCCTAACGGCACCCGGGCGGGGCGGCCCGGGTCGAGCTATCCCCCGGCGCTGAGGAATCCGAGCAGGTCGTGCCGGGTGATGACGCCGACGGGCTTGCCGTCGTCGACCACCATCAGCGCGTCCGAGTCGCCGAGCGCCTTGGTCGCGGCGGTCACCGGCTCGCCCGAGCCGATCAGCGGGAACGGAGGGCTCATGTGCTTGGCGACCGGATCGGCGAGTTGCGCCCGGCCCTCGAACACCGCCGAGAGCAGGTCCCGCTCGGTGACGCTGCCCGCGACCTCGCCCGCCATCACCGGCGGCTCGGCACCGACGACCGGCATCTGCGAGACGCCGTACTCGCGCAGGATCTCGATCGCGTCGCGCAGCGTCTCCGACGGATGCGTGTGCACCAGGTCGGGCAGCTCGCCCGACTTGCCACGCAGCACGTCGCCGACGGTCGGCTCGTGGACCTTGCCGTCCAGCGGGGTGCGCAGGAAGCCGTACGAGGCCATCCACTTGTCGTTGAAGATCTTCGACAGGTAGCCGCGGCCGCCGTCGGGCAGCAGCACCACGATCACCGCGTCGGGCTCGCGCTCGGCGACCCGCAGCGCGGCCACCACGGCCATGCCGCAGGAGCCGCCGACCAGCAGGCCCTCCTCGCGGGCCAGGCGCCGCGTCATGTCGAAGGAGTCGGCATCGGAGACCGCAATGATCTCGTCGGGGACCGAGGGGTCGTAGGCGGTGGGCCAGAAGTCCTCGCCGACGCCCTCGACCAGGTACGGCCGTCCGGTGCCGCCCGAGTACACCGAGCCCTCAGGATCCGCGCCGATGACCTTGACCTTGCCGCCGGAGACCTCCTTGAGGTAGCGACCGGTGCCGGTGATCGTGCCGCCGGTGCCGACGCCCGCCACGAAGTGCGTGATCTTGCCCTCGGTGTCCCGCCAGATCTCGGGGCCCGTGGTCTCGTAGTGGCTCGCAGGCCCGCCCGGGTTGGAGTACTGGTTGGGCTTCCAGCCGCCGGGCAGCTCGCGGGCCAGGCGGTCGGAGACGTTGTAGTAGCTGTCCGGGTGCTCCGGTGCCACCGCGGTCGGGCACACCACGACCTCGGCGCCGTATGCCTTGAGGACGTTGCGCTTGTCCTCGCTGACCTTGTCCGGGCAGACGAAGACGCACTTGTAGCCGCGCTGCTGCGCGACCAGTGCCAGCCCGATGCCGGTGTTGCCCGACGTCGGCTCGACGATGGTCCCGCCGGGCTTCAGCTCGCCCGACGCCTCGGCGGCGTCGATCATCTTGACCGCGATCCGGTCCTTGGAGCTGCCGCCCGGGTTGAGGTACTCGATCTTGGCGGCCACCAGGCCCGAGCCGGGCTCGACCACCGAGTTCAGCTTGACCAGCGGAGTATTTCCGATGAGGTCGGTGACATGATCCGCGATGCGCATGCCTACATGGTCCCAGAGCGCGCGACGGGGGCAACACCAGGTCCCTTCTCGGGGGTCGCTCCGCCCGCTCCGATCTCGATGTCGGGTCCCCGAGCGCAGACCCCACGCGGCGCGGGCTTTCGCACTAGATTTGTGGCCGGTAGCACTCGCGACGAGCGGAGGGTGGATCCGGTGCCCACCAGCGGATGGAAAACGGCCGCGAAAGCAAGCGCGGCCGCGGTCGTCGCGGGGTCCTCGGCAGGCACCGCGTCGTGGGCGCTCTACAACTACCTGATGGGCCAGGCCACCGCCGCGCGCGGCGTGATCGGCCGCAACGTCGCCAAACCACCCGAGGCCGACGGCATCTACACGCCCGGGTGCGAGGCCCCCGAGCGCTGGCGCCTCGGCGCGGAGTTCGACATCCACCTGATGATCTTCGGCGACTCGACCGCGGCCGGGGTCGGCTGCGCGGTCCCGGACGAGGTGCCAGGGGTGCGGATCGCCCGCGGCCTCGCCGAGGAGACGGGCAAGCGGATCTGGTTGTCCACCAAGGCGATCGGCGGCGCCACCTCGAAGGGGCTCAAGGGTCAGGTCGATGCCATGTTCATCGCGGGCCCGCCACCGGACGCCGCGGTGATCCTGGTGGGCGCCAACGACGTCACCGCCAAGAACTCGATCCACTCGTCCGCCCGCAGGCTCGGCGACGCGGTGGCGCGGCTCCGCCAGGCCGGCGCGGTTGTGGTCGTCGGCACCTGTCCGGACCTGGGGGTGGTCACGGCGATCCCGCAGCCGCTGCGGTCGGTGGTTCGCGAGTGGGGCCACCGGCTGGCCCGCGCGCAGGCGGCGGCGGTGCTGCGGGCAGGCGGCCATCCCGTCGCCCTCGCAGACCTGCTCGCGCCGGAGTTCCTGGCCGCCCCGGACACCATGTTCTCCGCCGACCACTTCCATCCCTCCGCGGCCGGGTACGAGCTCGCGGCCCAGCAGTTGCTCCCCGTCCTCGCCAGCGCGCTCGGGGAATGGGAGGGCGGTCCGCTGCCCGAGCTGCCCGAGGTCTCCGAGGCCGCCGAGTCGCGCCGGATCTCCGCCCGGATCACCGAGGCCGCGAACCGCTTCCTGTGGCGCCGCGACACCGAGCGCCGGGCCAGCAGGGGCGAGCCGGGGGCCGATCAGGTGGCCCCGGAACCGACCTCCGGAGTGCTCAAGATCGTCGATGACCGACGGCGCCGTCAGCGCGCCGCGAGCGCCACGTAACGTCTGGGTCAAATCCACAGTGTGTGGCACCCACCATGCACCCCGATTACTGCAAGGAGTTCTCATGCCTGAGGCCGTCATTGTCTCCGCTGTACGTTCGCCCATCGGCCGGGCCGGCAAGGGTTCGCTCAAGGATATCCGTCCCGACGACCTGGCCGCCCAGATGGTGGCCGCGGCCCTCGCGAAGATCCCGGAGCTCGATCCCGCCGACATCGACGACCTGATGATGGGCTGTGGCCAGCCCGGCGGCCAGTCGGGCTACAACATCGCCAAGGTGGTCGCCACCGCGATCGGCTACGACTTCCTGCCCGGCGTCACCGTCAACCGCTACTGCTCCTCCTCGCTGCAGACCACCCGGATGGCGATGCACGCAATCCGCGCGGGCGAGGGCGACGTGTTCATCTCGGCGGGCGTCGAGTCCGTCTCGTCCTTCACCACCGGCACCGCCGACGGCTGGCCGAACACCAAGAACGCCCTGTACGCCGACGCCCAGGCGCGCACCGAGCTGGCCGCGCAGGGTGGCGTCGCGTGGAAGGACCCCCGCGAGGACGGCCTGACCCCCGACATCTACATCTCGATGGGCCAGACCGCCGAGAACGTCGCCTCGCTGACCGGCATCAGCCGTGAGGACCAGGACCGCTGGGGCGTCCGCAGCCAGAACCGCGCGGAGGAGGCCATCAACCGCGGCTTCTTCGCCAACGAGATCACCCCGGTCACCCTCGCCGACGGCACCGTCGTGTCCACCGACGACGGCCCGCGCGCAGGCACCAGCTACGACAAGATCAGCCAGCTCAAGCCGGTCTTCCGCCCCGACGGCACCGTCACCGCCGGTAACGCCTGCCCGCTCAACGACGGCGCGGCCGCGCTCGTCATCATGAGCGACACCAAGGCGAAGGCCCTCGGCCTGACCCCGCTGGCGCGCGTCGTCTCGACCGCCGCGACCGGCCTCTCCCCCGAGATCATGGGCCTCGGCCCGATCGAGGCCGTCAAGAAGGCCCTCGGCTACGCGAAGATGGCCACCTCGGACATCGACCTGTACGAGATCAACGAGGCGTTCGCGGTGCAGGTCATCGGCTCCGCCCGCGCGCTGAACCTGGACGAGGACAAGATCAACGTCTCCGGTGGCGCGATCGCCCTTGGCCACCCGTTCGGCATGACCGGTGCCCGCATCACCAACACCCTGCTCAACAACCTGCGTGAGCAGGACAAGACCTTCGGCGTCGAGACCATGTGCGTCGGCGGCGGCCAGGGCATGGCGATGGTGCTCGAGCGCCTCAGCTAGTCCTTCTGCACCACCGCGAACGGGCGGTTTCCTGAGCATCGGCCGAGAGGCCCGCGAGGAAACCGCCCGTTCGTCGTCATACCGGAGCCCCAGCCGCGCGGAGTTTGGCCCTCACCCGGCGGACCAGTTCATCCGGCCGGTTGTAGAGCAGCTCCGCACCGATCCGCACCACGGTCCAGCCCAGCGCCTCGATCCGCGCCGAGCGCTCGATGTCCCAGGCTCGCTGGCGGCGATCGGTCCAGTGGTGTTCTCCGTCGTACTCCACGAGGACCGACCACTCCCGCCAGCCCAGGTCCGCACACGCGAACCTCCATCCATCGTTCTCGACGATCGGGATCTGTGTTTCAGGCGGCGGCAGACCCGCGTCGACGATGGCCAGACGAGTATGGGTCTCGGGCGGCGAATCCGCCCCGGCGTCCACCTCGCCGAGGATCGAGCGCAACCGGACGAGTCCACGCGCCCGTGGGTGTTGCTCCGCGAGCCTTGTGACCTCGGCGGGTTTGAGTCCCGTCGCGTTGCAGAGGGCATCCAACGCGACGATCGCGGATACTCGCGACAAGCGCCTGCCCAGATCGAACCCAGCACGCGCTGCCGTGGCCACTCGAATGCCGTCGACGACGGTGATCTCGTCCGGTTCGAGTCGGCAATCGTGGACGATGAGCTTCCTCGTCGCCCGATGATGGCCCGGGCGGATCACCTCCGCAGGCTCGCTGGCGTCGATCCACCTGGACCCGTGCAGAGCAGCGGCGGAGAACCCTGTCAGGACCGCGTCGGGCCCGGCGAACAGCGATGCCGCGCGTGCGCGCAGGGCTGCGGTGATCTCCACACGCTTGCTGATGTAGACGCCCTGGTAGAGGCGCACGAAATCGTGGTATAGCTGGTGTTCGGTGACCACCCCCGCCGCGATGGCGCTCGATCCCCGAAACGGTGCGTCGTCTGCCCCCATCGCCTCACCATGCCGCGTCGGCGAGGCACCGATCCCGGCGAACCGTCGACCTGTGGACAACCCGCGAATCGATTCCACAACGCCGAACGGGCGGTTTCCTGAACATCCGTCGAGTGACGGAGCAGGAAACCGCCCGTTCGTGGTCAGGCGTGCGGTGACTAGTCGCTGTTGAAGTAGCTCAGCAGTCGCAGGATCTCGACGTACAGCCACACCAGGGTGACGGTGAGGCCGAACGCGACGCCCCAGGCCGCCTTCTCCGGCGCCTGGGCGCGGATCAGCTGGTCGGCGGCGTCGAAATCCAGCAGGAAGCTGAACGCGGCGATGCCGATGCAGACGAGGCTGAAGACGATCGCGAGTCCGCCACCGTCACGGAGGCCGAGGCCACCCGGGGTGAAGAAGCTGGCGATCAGGTTGCCGAGCGAGAGCACCACGACACCGATCAGTGCGCCGATGATCATCCGGGTCAGCCGCGGGGTGACGCGGATGGCGCCGGTCTTGTAGACCACGAGCATGCCGAAGAACACGCCGAAGGTGCCGAGCACCGCCTGGGCGATGAGGGTGGAGCCGCCGGTGCCGCCGAACGTGATGTCGGTGAACATGAACGACAGCGCGCCAAGGAAGACGCCCTCCGCCGCGGCGTAGGCCAGCACGATCGCCGGGTTGTCCATCTTGCGGCCGAAGGTCGCGACCAGGACCAGGACCAGCCCGATGAGTCCGCCGCCGATCACGAACGGCGCCGCGAGGTCGACGTTCGAGTTGACGAGCACGTAGGAGATGATCGCCGCGACCGTCAGCACACCGAGCGTGATGCCCGTCTTGGTGACGACGTCGTCGATGGTCATGGCCCGCTGAGCAGGACCTGTCGTGTACGGCTCAGCCTGCGTGTACTGGGGCTGACCGAACTGCTGTGTCATCTGCCCCGCGCCTGCCGCGGCAGAACCGAACGAGGCGTATCCGCTGCCCTCCTGCTTGGGGAGGTTGCGGAACACCGGGTTACTGGTGGTGCGCACCGTGCGTGTCCCTTCTATAGGTGGATCCCTGGGGATCCTGCCGTGCCGCTGTGGCCCGACCGCGACGGGAAATCCCGTTCTGTTGGTAAAACGTCTCACATGTGACCGTAAGTTCCCAGCGCTTCGAACTTAAACAAGTCGCCAGCCGGAACAGTGGGGACTCTACCGGGCGCGGATCGCGCCCGCCCCGCACGAAAACGAGGTTCACCTGGCACGACATTGCACCCAAGGGTGGCATTATTGACTCATGAGCACCGAGGACGGCCCGGGCCAGACCCTCAACGCCAGCGAGTCGCTCGACTCGGACGAGGTCCGCAACGACGACGGCGATGATGTCGTCGACGCCCCCGATCACTGGAGCGAGGCCGATCGCTTCGGGACCACCGCGGCGGAGGCCGCCGCGGGCGAGACCCTCGACGAGCGGCTCGCCGAGGAAGAGCCCGACACCCCGCTCGACGACGACGGTCAGCAGCCGGGCGATCCCGAGTCCGTCGAGGCGGAGGTGGTCGACGGCGTCATCATCGAGGACCTCGGCATCACCCGCGACCAGTTCGACGGCGACCCGATCGGCGGCGGGCCCGTCAAGTAGCGGGCCGAGCCGTCACACGCCCTTGACCGACCGGGCGACGGTGAACTTCGGGTTCCGTCCGATCAGTTCGGTGGGGCCGACCGACTTCCTGAGCGCACCGCGGTATCCCAGGTGTGAGTTGTAGACGGTCCACAGCTCACCACCCTCGCGCAGCACCCGGCCCGCGCCGCGGAACATCGACAGCGCCGCCCCGGTATGGACGGCCGCACCCACGTGGAACGGCGGATTGCAGACGATCAGGTCGGCGGTGGCGTCGCCGAGGGTGGACATCACGTCGTCTCGCAGCGCGGTCACCCGGTCGCCGACCCCGTTCGCGTGCGCGGTCGCCGCCGTCGACGCGACAGCCGCGGCGGACTGATCGGTCGCGATCACCCGCAGGTCGGCACGGGAACGAGCCAAGGCCACGGCGAGAATCCCTGTGCCACAACCGAGGTCGACCGCCGATCGCGCATCCGGGTTCATCCGGGGCAGGTAGTCGAGCAGGAACCGGGTTCCGATGTCGA
The DNA here is from genome assembly GCF_017833315.1 of Rhodococcus sp. PvR099. Lineage (NCBI taxonomy): Bacteria > Bacillati > Actinomycetota > Actinomycetes > Mycobacteriales > Nocardiaceae > Rhodococcus > Rhodococcus sp. PvR099. Next base: position 2,579,743 of record NZ_JAFIBV010000001.1, read on the forward strand.
GCTTGGTGCCCGCGAAGGCGGCCCCGTGCGCGACCACCTCCATGTCGAGCTCGGCCAGGTGCTCGCGCAGCGGGTAGGTCGGCTCGGCGGGCGGATCGAGCGGGCCGCGGGCGACGAGCACCCGGGACTTCTGCCTGCCACGGGTGGCATGCACGTCGCCGAAGCTGCGGGCGAGCACCTCGTTCATCGCGGGGGTGATGTGCTTGTCGCGGCCGCCCGCGTAGATCACCACCTCCGGATCGGCATGCCGGGCGACGGCCTCGGCGATCTCGGCGAGGGCGGCCAGGCTGCGCGGCAGCTGGACCAGCACCACCCGCGCCCCCGAGAGCAGGGACTCGTCCAGCCCGCAGGACCGGTAGGCCTCGCTCAGTCCGGCTCGCGCGGCGTTGTGCGACAGCGCGAGCTCGCCGGTGATCGGGTCCTGGTGAACCCGGACGTCGGTGACGCCGAAGCCCGCGATCGTCCCAAGGGTGAGGGCGCCGTAGTGGTCGCCGATCACCGCCACCGTCCCGCTCGCCGCGCCCAGCAGCGACGGGCCCGCCTCGTCGAGGATCAGCCGATCCGCGCCGTCGACGGCGAACAGGTTCGGCGCCTCCACGTCGGGGAACCGACGCAGTCGGGACAGGACTTCTTCGGGGACCGGCACCGCTCGATTGTTCCAGGTCCCGGGCCCGACATGGACGAGCGACCACCTCGACCGTCCGTCCCATGACTGGACAAGTGACAAGTAGCGGGGCGATTCACGAACGGGTACAACAAATTCGACAGAAATCCACAATCCGACCGGGGCAGCGGTCGAGAACCCAGGAGGGCCGCCCATGCCGCTGTCTATGTCTCCCGCCGACTCGATGTGGCTGCTGGCGGAATCGCGCGAACACCCCATGCACGTTGGCGGGCTGCAGCTTTTCGAGCCGCCGGAGGGCGCCACCGCTTCCGATGTCCGCGCGGCATTCGATGCCGCTCTCGCGAAGGACACTGCGGCACAAAGGTTCCGCCAGAAGCCGACGCGCTCGTGGTCCTCATTCGGACAGTGGGCCTGGGAGGAGGACAGCGGGTTCGACCTCGGGTATCACGTGCGCCACGACGCCCTGCCGCAACCCGGCGGCATGCGTGAACTACTCGACCTGTGCTCACAACTGCACTCGGCACCCCTGGACCGTCACCGTCCACTGTGGGAGATGCACCTGATCGAGGGCATGAACGACGGCCGATTCGCGGTGTACACGAAGTTTCACCACGCGTTCGCCGACGGGGTCTCGGCGATGAGACTGCTGGCGCAGTCACTGAGCGAGGACCCGACGGACCGGGCGATCCCCGCCGTCTGGGACATGAAGGACCCGGAGCCGGCGTGCCCCGCATCGGAGGAACCGGCCGTCGAGACCAGCGACGGTGGCGGCGTCCTCGGACTGCCCGCCGCCGCGGTCCGCGGGGCCGCGTCACTGCTGGGAGGGGCGGCCGGGCTCGGCTCGGCGCTGGCGGGCACCGTGGTCCGCGCGCTCCGCGAGCAGGGCGGCTCTCTGTCCTTTGCCGCCCCGAACACCATCCTCAACGTGCCCATCGCCGGGGCACGGCGCTACGCCGCCCGGTCCTGGCCGATCGAGCGACTCCGCCTGATCGCCAAGGCGTCCGACGCCACCGTCAACGACGTGGTGCTCGCGATGTGCTCCGGCGGCCTGCGCACGTATCTGCAGTCGCGGGAGGCCCTGCCCGAGGTCCCGCTGATCGCCGCCGTGCCGGTGTCGCTTCGCGGCGGCCCCGACGAAAGCCAGGCGGGCAACTCGTTCGGCGTGCTGATGTGCAACCTCGCGACCCACTCCGCCGACGCGGCGCAGCGGCTCGAGACCGTGCGAACGTCGATGCTCGAGGGCAAGGAGTCGATGATCGGCATGAGTTCGTCGCAGATCCTCGCGGTGAGCGCGGCCGGAATGGTGCCTGCGGCGCTGCACGTGGTCGCGGGCAGCAGCGGGGCGGTCCGCCCGCCGTTCAACGTCGTGATCTCCAACGTTCCCGGCCCCCGCACACCGCTGTACTGGAACGGGGCCCGGCTCGACGGGCTGTATCCGATCGCGTTCCCGCAGGAGGGACAGGCCCTGAACATCACCTGCACCAGTTCCGACGACGCGATCGCGTTCGGGCTGACCGGCTGCAGGCGGGCATTGCCGGACCTCGAGGCGATCCTGGACCACCTCGACACCGAGCTAGAGGCACTCGAGACGGCCGTCGGCATCTGAGACGCCGAACGCGCGGGGCATGAGCATCGCCGTCTTCCGACAGCGTGCCCACGCCCCGCGCGTGGGGGTCTGAAGCCTGGTCCGGCGCCTAGGCGGCCGGGGCGCTGCCCCAGGTCACCGCGACACCGTTGGCCGCCAGCCACTCGCTCGGGTCCAGCTGGGCACCGTTCGCGTCCCACACCTCGAAGTGCAGGTGCGGTCCGGTGGACTGGCCGCGGTTGCCGACGGTCGCGATCTGCTGACCGGCCTCGACACGCTGGCCGACATTGACGGTGTACTCGTTGACGTGTCCGTAGACGGTGACGGTGCCGTCGTCGTGACGCACGCGGACCCACAGCCCGAAGCCGGAGGCCGGGCCCGCGGAGATGATCTCACCGTTGGCAGCGGACATGATCGGGGTGCCGAGGTTGGCGCCGATGTCGATGCCGCCGTGATGCGAGCCCCAGCGAGCGCCGTAGCCGGAGGTCATGTGGCCGTTGACGGGCTGCACGGTGCGCGCCTTGAGCGGTGCGACAGACCCGCCCGGGTTGAGCGCGCGCAGCTGGTCGTTGACCCACTGCTGCGCGCCGGTGATCTCGGGCAGCGGCGCCGGTGCGGCGGGGGCTCCCTGGGGCAGCAGTTCCTGCGGAAGCTGGAAGGGCACGGCGGCGAAGGCCTGGTGATCGATCGGCGCAGCGGTCGCGGTGGCGGATCCGAGCTGCATGCCGCCGACCAGGATCGCGCCGGTCGCGACGGCGACGGTTGCACCCTTCAGGCGACGGGCGGTGGTGATCGAGCTGGAACGATTGAACGTCCTGCGGAGAGTTCCCACAGTCTTTACCTCATCTTCGTTGGCTTCTTGGTCGCACCTTTTGGGCCGTGCAACCTCGGACCCCCACAACGAATGTAACGAAACGATATCGATACGTCCACCGTGATCGAATCTTTATCTAAATACGATCTTGATCGACTGAACCCCGGCCGGGACGCCGCGCCGGGCACCCTGTCCGCCCGGCGCGGCGCGCCGCCCCACCTGCGACAAGTCCCTACTGCGATCCGGCGGACCGTCAAAAATGTGAGGTCAGGCGCGAAAATCCGAGCGAGACAGATTCAGTAACGACGAGATAACAAACCGGCCGGTTTTGCGTCGATCACGGAACCGACCCGCGCGAGACCCGACGGTTTCGAGCTCCCACAGGCGCCGAAAAACTAGTGGCCGACGTCACGTACCCGAGTCGGCCGATTGGAGTCGCGGGGGTGCTAAAGACAGCAACCGCCGAGCTGGACGGTACGTTCACCTGGGAATGGCGCTTCGGCCCTCGGGGGACATTGATGATGCAGGTCGATCCGCGCGACGCCGTGTTCGTGTACGTCGAGACACCGTCGGCCAATCAGACCTCCGTCTCGACATTTGCCTTCGACTCGGGTGAGCACCCCGAACCAGGCCGGGACGAGCTGCTGCGGTGGATCACGGAACGGGCCGACCGAATCGGCATCCTGCGCCAGCGCATGATCCGGATCCCCTTCGACCTCGACCACCCGTACTGGGCCGAGGACCCCGCGTTCGCGGCCGAGGACCACGTCGTCTTCCACGACGGGCGAGGCTGGGAGGAACTGCGGACGCTGCTGGCGGACATCCAGCGGCGGCCACTGAACCCCTCGCGACCCCTGTGGGAGATCCACATCGTCACCGGGGTCGCCGGGGTCGCCGAGATCCCGGGGGACGCCACCGTGGTGGCCATCAAGATGCACCATTCGATGGCGGACGGCGGCCTCGGCGCCAAGATCTCCCGGCAGCTGTTCACCGAGAACCTGCCGACCGATGAGCGCCCGGCCGCGGCGGCTGCGATTCCTTCCCGGTTCTCGATGGCCGCCGCCGCGGTTTCCTCTCTACCCCGAAACCTCTGCCTACTCGCAGGCCTTGTGCCCCGGGCGCGACGGGTCCAGCGACTGATGCGGGCGGAGCGCGCGCAGGGGATGTACGAGGTTCCCGCCGCGCTGCGCCCGCGCACTGTGCTGAATCAACCCCTCGGCCCGGAGCGCGTCTTCGACGCCGTGTTCTTCTCGGTCCCCGAGCTGCGGGCGATGCGGAGCGCGATCGGCGGTGTGACCGTCAACGACCTGATGCTCACTATCGTCGGCTCGACCATGCACAGATATCTGTGCGAGGTCGGCACCGCGCCGGAAGGATCGTTGGCTGCCGGGGTCCCGCTCTCGACCCGCAACGCCGCCGAGGCGACCTCCCGGAACCGGTTCGTCACCCTCGCTGTGGACCTGCACACCGACCTCCCCGACCTCGTCGAGCGCGCCGGGGCGATCCATCGCTCGGTGTTGATGGACACGGTGCGCAAGACCGGCCCCGGCGAGACGCAGTTCGACGCGCTCGCCAATTCGATCCCGGGATTCGTGGTGCGGAACGGTCTCCGCGTCCTCGGCGCGCTCCCCACCCGGCAGTCGTCGACCATCCGGCTCGCCAACACCCTGGTCACCAACGTGCCCAAGGGCCCAGCCGACATGGCGCTCTGCGGATCCACCGTCGCCGCGAACTTCGGGGTGGCCCCGCTCGTAGGCCTCGGCGGCGTGGTGCATTCGATCAGCTCGGTGGGTGATTCGCTGGCGGTCAACATCACCGCAGACCCGCGGCAGCTGCGCGACGACGGTCGCTACGCCGAGTTGCTGCGCGAATCCTTCGAGGACCTGAAGGCCGCCATCTACCCGTGAACCGGCCGCCGACGGACCTCTCAACCGGACGCGTCGAACCCGTGGAGGTCGGCCGAATCTCGCTCTGAAGTGCGACGCTTGCCAGCTTCTGCTCGCGTCGCCACAATGGCCGCGGTGCGCGCAAGAATCGCTGACCCCGCCTATCAGTGGGCAGCCCTCGAGTCCTGGATCCTCGACTGGGAAGTATCGGTGGACCCCGATGCGGTCGTGCTCGGGAAGTGGGAGGTCGGCCTAGCCGCGTCGGCGACCCGTATCGACAAAGGCGTGGTGTGGTGCCCGCGCAGGGGCGTCGTGATCACTCCCACCGGGTACTCGGACAAACGGGTCACCGATCTGCTGCGCCAGTCCACTGCCGCCTTCGCCGGCATCGACGAGTCCTGAGCCGACACCCTCCGGGCGACGGGCCTTCTTTGTGCCAACTCACGTAGCGCGAGAACGTGTTTCACCTCGGTGGAAACCAAGCGTTCCATTGGTGGCCAACACGTGTGACGTGGCATACCTTTGGCTCCGCCGCCTCAACCGGAGGCACGCCAACGAGGGAGAACCGTCGCCAATGGCATCGCACGCAGCACCCCGCATCAGGTCGGCCGCATTTCGAGCCGCGGCAGCGGCCGCCCTCGCTACCGGCTTGGTGGCCGCCGCCCTCAAGAGGTACGGCCTCCCCGCCATGCGCTGATTTCCACAGCGGTTGTCCACAGCCAGCCCGATGCGACGCCGATACGATCGAACCGTGCTCGGGATACCCATGGCGGTGGCCCGATTCAACTACCGGTTCGCGCGCCTTCCGTTTCAGCTGGTCGAGGACATCGGCGCAACAAGGCTCGACGAAGGCGCGGCGGTGAGACTGGGGTACGAGCGAATGCTCATCTATTGCGACCGTGCCGCCGCGTATCTACTGCATGACGAGTCCGCCGCCATGCGGGCCCGCGATCTGCGCGAACAAACGAACCCGGCCAGGATCGCCCTGGAGTTCGAGAAACGTCAGGCCGAGCAGCGGGAGCAGGGCGAGGACGTGGACGAGGTGCAGCTCCTCCGCGGGCACCGCGCCAAGTTCCTACACCGCCACCAGGCCTACCGAGGCGAGACGCCACCGAGCTCCTGACGGGCGATCCTCAGCTTGCTTCTTCGATCTCGCCGGGCTGCCAGGCCTTGTCGAACCACGGCTGTAGGGGGCCGTAGAGTCGAAGGATCGGCCACCAGCTCTTGCCGGGGACGGTTCGGATCCAGTTCGCTTCCTTGCCCGCAGGCGCGGTCGGCCCGAACCACAGCACGATCGACCCGTCGTTCTCCTCCTGCACGGTGCCGCTGAGGCTCATCACGCTCGGGTGGGGGTTGTCCGTCTGGAGGAGCGACCGCGTCTGGGTGTCATAAACGTCGACCGACCAGAAGTTCTTTGCCGGCGGGTTCGGTGGCAACACGAGGCGGTAGGTCTTGGCGCCGTCGAGCAGGCGCCCCTGCGAGTCCTCGGCGGTGTAGGTGTATGCGGAACCGGCGCCGACCTGCGCGTGGGCCATCGCCGGCGTGATGACGGTGGCGACGTAGTGAAACAGGGTGCGGGCGTCGAGCAGGCGCGCATGCTCGTGCAGGAATTCGTAACTGCCGCCGACGAACCCGTCCTTCCAGGACGCGCCTTCGAAGGTGAAGTTCTCCGTGCCGCGCGGGAAGTACGCGAGCGCCCGGCTGATGCCCGCGGCGGTCTTCGCCGCCGAGTCGAGGATTTTCTTCAGCCGGTCGTCCGGTTCAAACGGTCGTCCGTGCTTGATGCCGATCCCGGCGAGCTGCCCCGCCCGCTCGGGGTCGAGCGAGCCGGGCGGCTCCTCCTGGATCAGTTCGTCGACCTCGCCGAAGAAGGAGATGTCGTTCGAGTGGACGGTGTTGAACACTTCGTCCGCAATGTTGACGAACGTCATCTCGGGCGGATTGGCCGACTCGGAGAGCCGGTAGACACGGGACTGCTTGACCGCCTCGATCCCGTCGAGTGCGCGGAAGACCACCCAGTTGGTGAAAGTAGGTGTGCGACAGACGAAGTAGCCTTCAGGCTCGTCGCCGGTGTAGCCGGGCGGGAGGAACAGGTACTTTCCGCCCTGCCCCTTGTCCGGTCCGGCGATGCCCATGTCCGTCACGTATCGGAACCAGAAGTCGTCGACGACACACAGGGAGTTCGTCGGCGGCTCGATGACCACCGGCCCGTCGTGCAGGTCGATGAACATCGTCCCGTACGCGGTCGAGGTGTTCGGGGTCAGGAAGTAGCTCCCCGAGTTGGCCCGGGGGTCGGTGACGCCGAGGACGTTGAGCCCGTCGATCCCGATACTGCGGAATCCGCGCCTCATCGCCACCAGAGACGCTCCTGGCACGGCATTGAGGAAGGCGTCGATGCCTCGGACGAAGTCCAGTCCGTCGTACAGCTTGCGGGTCGACTCGGGTAGCGGTACGCCGTCGAAGAACTCGAATGCGCCGAGCGGTGTCTCCACGCGGTCCGGGACACCGATCCCGGCCAACGCTGCAGTCAGTTCAACGGATCCGGAACCATCCATGCCGTTTCTCTCCTCTATTCGAGTGATCGAGGAGTTCAGATTTTCTCGGATGTGCCACCGACACCTCATCCGGCATGGGTGAAACCCGGATGGGAGGCCCATCTGCCAATCTGGAGAACCGTCCAGTTTTGTACGCGCGAGTAACGACTTGCTCCGTCTACGGTGAGTTCGCGCCACCATCCCTCGATGAGTGGCGTAGGCCCCGTCGACAAAGCCCCCTGCGTCGGCGGGGCCGCCTGTTCATCCCGCCAGAACTCCCATCGCTGACGGGCGCACGCAGTCCCGAGGAGAAGGCGCATGAAGATTCCGGTGTGGATCGGCACACCCGTGGTGCTGGCATTGGCGACGACTGACGCAGTCTTGGACCTCCAGACCCGCGCCGTCGGCGCGTTGACGCGAGCCGTGATGCGCCGAATGTTCATCGGCATCCCCATCGAAGCGCCCCGCCCGACGGGCGAGAAGGACGACATCCGCCGGTCGGCGTAGCGCCGCACGGGCAAGCTCGATCAGTCCGCCCAGGACAACGTCAGCCTTCTGTCTACGGCCGGGATAGGCATCGGCGATGCCGTTTCTCAGTCATTCCTGCTTGAGCTCAGGGTGACGCCGGAGCAGTTCGCTCTCGACTCGGCGCAGCGAGGAGATCTCTGCGTTCACCTCGTCAAGCTGTCGCCTCGATCGGTCCAGGAGAGCCTCGAGTTCGCGGACTCTGAGCAGGAGCTCCTCCCGCTCAACCAGGAGGCGAGCAACTCGTTTCGCAGCAGGGTTACTGCTCATCTGCCCATGATAGGGCGAGGCAATCTCGTTGTGATCGGGTAGCGGCGCGAGGCGGTGGGCGCCCGGATCCTGCCGGGAAACACCCAGACCAGTGCCCCCAGTCGGACTCGAACCGACACTCGGCGGATTTTAAGTCCGCTGCCTCTGCCAATTGGGCTATGGGGGCCGCGGCGCCGACATCGCGACAGCCGCTACCGGTCCGACCGCGGAAACGGTCGAACTGGACACGTGGATGCTAGCTTGCCCGCGGCGACGATTTGCCGGATCGGAGCTACAGGATCGAGAGCGCGATCCCGTCGAGGATGTCGTGCTCGCTGACCACCAGTTCGGTGATCCCCGCCCGGCGCGCGAGCTCCTCGGCCAGGACGTCGGAGACGATCGCTCCCCCACCGATCACGTCGACCCGACCCGGGTGCATCGGCCCGAGGGCGGCGCGCTGGTCGTGGGTCATGTGCACGAGCGAATCGTTCACCTCGTGCAGTCGCGGCAGCGTCATCCGCGACAGGTGCACCTTCTCGGCGTCGTAGTGCGGCAGTTCCAGTGAGACCGCGGCGATGGTCGTCATCGTGCCCGCCACGCCGACCCAGGTGTGTGCCTGCTCCACCGGCACCACATCGAAGGCCTCGGTCAGCTTCGCCAACGCGAACTCGCGCGCCTGCGCGATCTGCTCGGCCGTCGGCGGGTCGTCGTGCAGGCAGCGCTCGGTGATCCGCACGCAGCCGATGTCGGTCGAGTGCGCCGCGTGCACCCCGCCGCCGTCACCGAGGACCACCTCGGTGGATCCGCCGCCGAGATCGACGACAACGAAAGGTCCTGCGGCAGGGTCGAGTTCGCCGACGGCGCCCGCGAAGGACAGCCGTGCCTCCTCGTCCCCGGAGATCACCTCCGCCTCCGCCCCCTCGATCACGGCACCGAGGACCTCCCTGGTCATCGCGAAGAAGTCCTCGCGGTTGGAGGCGTCCCTTGTCGCCGACGTCGCGACCATCCGGACCGCGGTGGCGCCGGTCTCGCGGATCATGTCCGCGTACTCCTGCAGCGCGACCCGGGTGCGTTCGATGGCCTCGGGCGCGAACGCGCCGGTGGCGTCGACACCCTGCCCGAGGCGCACGACCCGCATCTCGCGGCGGACGTCGTGCAGGTGTCCCTCCGCGTCGGCGTCCGCGATCAGCAGGCGGATCGAGTTGGTGCCACAGTCGACAGCAGCGACCCTGGTCATTCGTCGTTCCCGGTCTCGCCGGGTCCCTGGTAGACCGGCCAGTCCGCCGGGATGGCGGTGCCGCGCAGCTTGCCCTGCGCGGCCAGCGCGACCGACTCGTCGCCGAGCGGGTTGAGCCCCGGTCCCTTCGCCAGCGAATGCGCCATCAGCACGTGCAGGCACTTGACCCGGTCGGGCATGCCGCCGCCGGTGAAATCGGTTCCGAGCGAATCGATCTCGTTCCGCTCGGCGAGGTAGGACTCGTGCGCACGGAGGTAGGCCTGCGCCAGCTCCGGATCGCGCTCGAGGCGCTCGGTCATCTCGCGCATCACCCCGGCCGACTCCTGCCGGCTCGCCTCGGCGGTGAGACGCGGATCGGTCAGGTAGTACAGCGTGGGGAACGGCGTGCCGTCCGGCAGCCGGGGCGCGGTCTTGACGACACCTGGCGTGCCGTCCGGTGCCCGGTAGGCGATGGCGAGCACGCCGCGCGGATCGCGGCCGAGCTGCGCGGCCACGGCGGCCAGGTCGTCCTGGGATACCGCGGGGCGGGAAGTGCTGTCAGCCGAATCGGTCACCCGACGGGCCCTCCTTGATCATGAGGAATGGTCATCGAACCCGCGCCGGTCGAATCCGGTGCGGGCGGTGGCGGTCCCGGGACGGGCGGCGCTGGCGTCGCGCTGGGCTCCGGCTGCGGCTCCACGATGGGACGCCACAGGTCGGTGTACCAGGGATCCCCTGTCCGCTTGCGCTCGCTGAGCTGCTCGGGCCTGGTCGCCACCTCGCCGGGGAGCTGCACCTGGAACGGCGTCTCGCCCGGCTTGACGTACTGCAGCCGCTCCCTGGCCTCGGCGGAGATGTACGCGGGGTCGTCGTTCTGCTGCTTCTGCCGGGTCAGCTGCTTGAGGTCTTCCTCGAGTTCCTTCTGCTGCGCGGCAACCCGATCCGCCTCGCTGCGCTGGGTGAGGTAGTTGCGCAGCGGGACGGCCAGGGTGAGCGCGAGGGCGCAGACCACCACCGCCAGCATCACCGCCTTGCCGGTGGAGAGCCCGAGGATGGTGCGTTCGGGCTTGTCCTCGCCCGAGGAGCCGGCGCGCGAACCCCGTGCGCGGATGGGCTTCTCGCTGGACGACTCGGGCTCGAACTCCGGTGCGGGCTTTCCGCCCGCAGCGGGGCCGGAGCCTGGAGCCGACGCGGTAGGTCCGGTCGTACGGCCGCGCGACGGACGCCGCGCAGCCGACTCGTCGCGGGTGCGACGGGAGTCCCGACCGGCCGGGCTGCCGCCCGGACGTGACCTACCGCGTTGGCTCATAGGCTCAGTACCGCTTCCGTTCTCAGCTCGCCGAGCCGTCGAAGGAGAAGCGCGGGAACGCGAGCTCGCCTGCGTAGCGGGCCGCGTCGCCGAGGGCCTCCTCGATGCGGAGGAGCTGGTTGTACTTCGCGACGCGCTCGCTGCGGGCGGGGGCGCCGGTCTTGATCTGGCCGCTGCCGACGGCGACGGCGAGGTCGGCGATGGTGGTGTCCTCGGTCTCGCCCGAGCGGTGGCTCATCATCGTCTTGTAGCCGTTGCGGTGCGCCAGGTCGACGGCGTCCAGGGTCTCGGTCAGCGTGCCGATCTGGTTGACCTTGACCAGCAGCGCGTTCGCGGCGCCCTTGACGATGCCCTCTTCGAGGCGATCCGGGTTGGTGACGAACAGGTCGTCGCCGACGAGCTGGACCTTGTCACCGATCTGCTCGGTGAGCGCGACCCAGCCCTCCCAGTCGTCCTCGTCCAGCGGGTCCTCGATGGAGACCAGCGGGTACGCGGCGATCAGCTCGGCGTAGAAGGCCGACATCTCGGCGGCGGTGCGGATCTTGCCCTCGAACTTGTAGCCGGTGCCCTTGGTGTAGAACTCGGTCGCCGCGACGTCGAGCGCCAGCGCGACGTCGGTGCCCAGGTTCAGGCCCGTCTTGGCGATGGCCTCGATGATCAGGTCGAGTGCTTCCTTGGTGCCCGCGACGTCGGGGGCGAAGCCGCCCTCGTCACCGAGGCCGGTGGACAGGCCCTTGGCCTTGAGGACCGACTTGAGCGAGTGGTACACCTCGGTGCCCCAGCGCAGCGACTCCTTGAAGGTGGCGGCGCCGATCGGCGCGACCATGAACTCCTGGACGTCGACGCCGGTGTCAGCGTGCGCGCCACCGTTGAGGATGTTCATCATCGGGACGGGCAGGACGTGCGCGTTCGGGCCGCCGACGTAGCGGAAGAGCTCCAGGCCGGAGGACTCGGCGCCCGCGCGGGCGACGGCCAGCGACGCGCCGAGCAGGGCGTTGGCTCCGAGTCGGGACTTGTCCGGGGTGCCGTCGAGGTCCAGCAGCGCCTGGTCGACCACGCGCTGCTCGGTGGCGTCGATGCCGATGATGGCCGGGGCGATCTCGCCGAGCACGGCCTCGACGGCCTTCTCGACGCCCTTGCCGCCGTAGCGGTCGCCACCGTCACGCAGCTCCACGGCCTCGTGCTCGCCGGTGGAGGCACCCGAGGGCACCGCGGCGCGCGCGAAGCTGCCGTCGTCGAGCAGCACCTCGACCTCCACCGTGGGGTTTCCCCGGGAATCGAGGATCTCGCGAGCTCCGACCTGCTCAATGATGGCCACGGATGGTTCTCCTTTTGGCGGCGTTTCCAGTAGACGATTTCGCTACATAGTGCCAGGTCTGAGCCTAACGGCAGCAACCGGCCGTGTCGTCGCGCCGCGCGGTCACGGCCGGGTCCCCACCGAATACGCGGCCGCGCGGTCGCGAACGTCGGCCAGGTACTCGCCGGACAGGTTGTATGCCATCAGCGACCGGCGCCAGCCCTCCTCGGAGGTCAGGTCGCCGCCCCTGGCGCAGAGATACCGCGCCGCCGTCAGCGCCGCGTCGTCGATGTTGTCCGGATTCGCCACCCCGTCGCCGTTGGCGTCGACGCCCCACCGCTTCCATGTCTCCGGGATGAACTGCAGCGGGCCCATCGCGCGGTCGTGCACGGGGTCGCCGTCCATCGCGCCGCCGTCGGTGTCCGGGATCTCGGCGACGCCCGGTCCCCCGTCCAGCGGTATCCCCCGGATCTGCGGGCTGACGTCGCCGGTCGGCGCGACGGATGAACCGCGATAGGTGCCGTGCCTGCTCTCGACGCTCGCGATACCCGCCAGCGTCGTCCAGCCGATGCCACACTCGGGCCGGCTCTGCGCCATCACCGCGGCCGCGTAGCCGTAGGCCTCGAGCGCGGTGACCGAGATGCCGAGGGCATCGGTCTGGTCGGCGGCCCAGTCCCGCAACTGATCGGCGGTCCGACCGGGCGCGTCGATGTCGATCGGGGGCACGGGCGCACCGGGGCCCGGCGGAATGCCCTGCGGGATGGCGATCTTCGGCTCACCCGCACATCCGGCGAGGATCGCGGCGCCGAGCACGGTCCCGACAACGCACCCGAGCAGTCGTCGACGTCGTGTGGTCACCGCGTCCATGATCCACGTGAATCACGGACGGGCGGCAATCCGGGCAATTCGGACGGGCCGCCGCCTCGACCGGGGCGCACATCTGGTAAGTGCTACCTTAGTTCGGTTCAAGAGAAGGTTCGCCTTGCCTATGTCCGGGCTGCGGACGTGCACAGATAAGGAGCCCCCGTGCTCATACTCGCCGCGGGCGCGAGCGCGCCGAGCGTTGCGACGCAGCTGTTCGGCAGCGGGCTCATCGGGCTCCGCGAGGGGCTCGAGACCGGCATCGTCGTGATGATCCTGGTCGCGTTTCTGGTCAAGTCCGACCGGCGCGACGCCCTCAAATGGGTGTGGCTCGGCGTCGCCGCGGCCGTCGCCATGGTCGCGATCATCTTCGTCGCCATCCATTTCGGTACCTCGACCGTGACCGGCATGGCGGCCGAGCTCATCAGTGGACTCGCGTCCCTGGTCGCCGTGGTCATCGTGACCGCGATGATCCTGTGGATGCGCAAGGCCGCCGCCTCGATCTCCGGGCACCTGCGCGCGGGGCTGTCCAAGGCGCTCGCGGTCGGACCGTTCGCGGTCGCGTCGATGGCCTTCTTCGCCGTCGGCCGCGAGGGGGTGGAGACCGCGCTGCTGCTGGTCGGCTACGCGGAGAACACCGCGGGCAGCATCTGGCCGCTCGTCGGACTGCTCCTGGGGATCGCCATCGCCGCGGCCCTGACCGTCGCCCTGTACTTCGGCGCGGTCCGGATCAACTTCACCGCCTTCTTCCGCTATACCGGGGTGTTCCTGGTCGTCGTCGCGGCCGGGATCCTGGCGTACGGCGTCCGCGCCCTGCAGATCGCCGGCTGGCTCCCGGGCGGATCGAACCTGGCGTTCGATGTGTCGGCACACTTCGACACCTCGACCTGGTACGGCACCGTCCTGCAGGGCATCTTCAACTTCCGGCCGGACCCGACAGTCCTCCAGGTGGTCGCCTGGGCGGTGTATCTGGTCGTCGTGCTCACCCTGTTCCTGCGCCCGGTACCAGCCAAGCCCTCGCAGGCTCCGCTCCCCGAATCTTCACACATCACCGCATCCTGAAAGGCTCCACCGTGCGTCGCACCGTTCCCACCATTGCACTGCTGGCCCTCGCGCCGGTGGCGCTGGCCGCCTGCACCTCCAAGTCCGAGAGCGCCGAGGGCGCGATCGCGGTCACCGCGACGGACACCAGCTGCGAGGTCGCGCGCGACACCGGGGAGACCGGCAACAACACCTTCGAGATCACCAACAACGGTTCGAAGGTCACCGAGTTCTACGTCTACGGCGAGGGCGACCGCGTCATGGGCGAGGTCGAGAACGTCGGTCCGGGCCTGATCCGCACCCTGATCGTGAACTTCTCCGAGGCCGGCACGTACCACACCGCCTGCAAGCCGGGCATGGTCGGCGACGGCATCCGCTCCGAGTTCACGGTGACCGGCGACTCCTCCAAGGCCGCCGACGAGAGCGGCCAGCTGGCCGACGCCGCGGCCGAGTACAAGCGCTACGTCACGAGCCAGGTCACCGCCCTCCAGGAGACGGCGGCGGCGTTCGTCGCCGCGGTCAAGTCCGGCGACATCGAGGCCGCCAAGGCGAAGTTCCCGACGACCCGCACCTACTACGAGCGCATCGAGCCGATTGCCGAGGCGTTCCCCGACGACCTCGACCCGCGACTGGACCTGCGCGAGGTCGACCTCGAGCCCGGCCAGAAGTGGACCGGCTTCCACCGGCTCGAGAAGGACCTGTGGGCGCAGGGCCTGCAGCCGGACACGAACGCCATCGCCGACCAGCTCCTCGCCGACCTCCAGGAACTGTCCGACGGCATCAACTCCCCCGACTTCACCGTCGACCCGATCCAGGTCGCCGGCGGCGCCCAGACGCTGCTCGACGAGGTCTCCCGCACCAAGATCACCGGCGAGGAGGACATCTTCAGCGGCACCGACCTGTGGGACTTCCAGGCCAATGTCGACGGCTCCCAGGCCGCGATCGCGACGCTCCGCCCGATCGTCGACGAGAAGGACCCCGCGCTGGGCACCCGGATCGATCAGCGCTTCGCCGAGCTCGACGCGGAGCTGGCCCTCTACCGCAGCGGCGACGGATTCGTGCTGTACAGCACGGTGACCGAGCCGCAGCGGCAGGCACTCTCGCAGAAGATCGACGCGCTGTCCGCCGAGGTGAGCCAGGTGCAGGGTGTCGTCGCCGGACAGTGACGGCGCCCGCCGTCCCGGGCTCTCGCGGCGGCGGCTCTTCGGCGCCGTTGGCGCCGGGGCGCTCGCGGTGGGCGCTGGCGCAGCGGTCGGTCGCCTGACCGCCCCGGAGCCCGCATCGGTGGACACCCAGGTGGTCGCCTTCCGCGGCGCCCACCAGGCCGGGATCGTCACCCCGGCGCAGGACCGCATGCACTTCGTCGCGTTCGACGTCACCACCGACTCCCGGGACGAGCTGGTCGCCCTGCTGAAGAGGTGGACCGAGATGGCGGAGCGGATGACGGCGGGCGAGGAGGCCGTGCCCGACGGCGCGATCGGCGCGGGCGACTACTCCCCGCCGACCGACACCGGCGAGGCACTCGACCTGCACGCGAGCCGGCTGACGCTGACCATCGGGTTCGGACCATCGCTGTTCGAGCGGTTCGGCCTGGCGGGCAAGCGGCCGACAGCGCTGGCCGAGTTGCCCAAGTTCACCGGCGACTCCCTCGAACCGGCCCGCAGCGGCGGGGACATCTGCATCCAGGCCTGCGCGGACGACCCGCAGGTGGCCGTGCACGCCATCCGCAACCTCGCCAGGGTCGGCTTCGGCACCGTCGCGGTGAAGTGGTCGCAGCTCGGGTTCGGCCGGACCTCCTCGACCTCGACGACCCAGTCGACGCCGCGGAACCTGTTCGGGTTCAAGGACGGAACGCGCAACATCAAGGCCGAGGACCAGGGCGCCGTGGACGAACAGGTCTGGGTGGCCGGGGCCGACGACCAGGAGTGGATGGCGGGCGGCTCGTACCTGGTGGCCCGGCGCATCCGGATGCTGATCGAATCGTGGGACCGCACCGCGCTCCACGAACAGGAGCGGGTGATCGGGCGCAGCAAGGGCACCGGCGCACCGCTCGGAGAGAAGAACGAGTTCGATCCGCTGAACCTCGATGCGAAGGGCGCGGGCGGGCAGCCCGTCATCGACACCGACGCGCACGTTCGGCTCGCCTCCGACGAGGAGCTCGGCGGCATCAAGATCCTGCGCCGCGGCTACAACTTCACCGATGGGTCAGACGGCTTCGGACATCTCGATGCCGGACTGTTCTTCATCGCCTACTGCCGCGATCCCCAGAAGCAGTTCGTGCCGATGCAGTTGTCGCTCTCGCGCAACGACGCGCTCAACGAGTACATCAAGCACGTCGGGTCCGCGGTGTTCGCCGTGCCGCCCGGCGTCCAGGACGACGGCGGGTACTGGGGTTCGACGCTGTTCGAGGGACAGGCGTCCCCGGCGGAACCGGTGGCCGAGCCGGGGCACTGATGACGGCGGCCCGGATCCGCTAGGCCCAGTGCGCCTTCCAGTCCTCGGGGGCGAGTGCGCCGGGACTGATCCCGGCCGCAGCGGCGGCGCGCTCGGCGGCCCGGATCCGGTCCGCGAACGCCAGCACCGCCCGCCTCAGGGTCACCTCCGCGTTGCCGTTCTCCCCGATCCGTACCGTCGTGAGGTCCTCGGGCACCAGCTCGGCGGGCAACCCGGCCTTGCGGGCCCGGCCGATCACCTTCTCCGCCAACGCCAGTGCGGGCAGGCTGGTGGCGATGCCGTCGATGCACGAGGCGCGCGACTTCTCCGCGGTCTTGCGACGCTCCCACGCCGCCTCCTGCTCGGCGATGTCGATCGGGCCGACGGCGTCCTCGGCCAGGTGCGGGCTGCGGTGCGCCAGCTTGGCGACCAGGGTGGCCGCCACGTCGTCGACGTCGAAATGCCCGGCGGCCTGCGCGATCCGGGACTGAAAGAGCACCTGCAGCAACAGATCCCCGAGTTCCTCACGGATCTCGGCCGGATCGCTCGCGGCGATCGCGTCGAGCAGCTCGTAGGTCTCCTCGACGAGGTAGACCGTCAGCGAGTGGTGGGTCTGGGTGACCTCCCAGCCGCCGTAGCCCCACAGCTTGTCCATCACGTCGATGGCCTCGACCACACTGTCGCCCGGCCGTGGCTCGGGACGTCCGGGCTCGCTCGTCACCGTCTCACACCCTCGCGGGCAGGCTGACGTCGACCGCGCCCGCGGCGCGGCCGTCGAGGGCGAGCAGGAAGTCCGCGATGTACTGCAGCAGCGCGACGTCGCGCACCCGGTCGGCGCCGACCCCGCCGGAACCGGTGCGCGGCAACGGAAGCTGCACCATCCCGGTCGTCGCGCGGTACTGCGCGCTCGGGTACAGGCGCTTGAGACGCAGCTGCTTCGAGTCCGGGAGGTGCATCGGCGCGATCTTGAGCTGGGTGCCCGCCACCGAGACCTCCTCGAGGCCGAACTCGCGGCAGAGCAGGCGCAGCTTGGCGACCGAGACCAGCCGGCCCACCTCCTCCGGCACGGGGCCGTACCGGTCGACGAGCTCCTCGATCACCGCGGCGATGGCCTCGGGGTCGGTGGCGGCGGCCAGCTTCCGGTACGCCTCGAGCCGGAGCCGGTCGCTGGTCACGTAGTCGGGCGGGATGTGCGCGTCCACCGGCAGGTCGATGCGGACCTCTTTCGGTGCCTCATCGGTGGTGACCGGCCTGCCGTCGGCGACCGCACGGAACGCCTCGACGGCCTCGCCGACCAGCCGCACGTACAGGTCGAAGCCGACGCCGGCGACGTGTCCGGACTGTTCCGCCCCCAACACATTTCCCGCGCCACGGATCTCGAGGTCCTTCATGGCGACGGCCATGCCCGCGCCCAGATCGGAGTTCTGCGAGATGGTGGCGAGGCGGTCGTAGGCGGTCTCGGTGAGCGGCTTCTCCGGCGGGTACAGGAAGTACGCGTACCCGCGCTCACGACTGCGGCCGACGCGCCCGCGCAGCTGGTGCAGCTGGGACAGACCGAGCGAATCGGCCCGCTCCACGAGCAGGGTGTTGGCATTGGAGATGTCCAACCCGGTCTCGATGATCGTGGTGCACACCAGCACGTCGAACTCGCGCTCCCAGAAGCCCTGCACGGTCTTCTCGAGGGTCTCCTCGTTCATCTGACCGTGCGCGACCACCACCCGTCCCTCGGGCACCAGGTCGCGAAGTCGCTTGGCGGCCTTGTCGATCGAGCTGACCCGGTTGTGCACGTAGAACACCTGGCCGTCGCGCAGCAGCTCGCGCCGGATCGCGGCGGCCACCTGCTTGTCGGCGTACGCGCCGACATAGGTGAGCACCGGGTGCCGCTCCTCCGGCGGGGTGAGGATGGTCGACATCTCGCGGATGCCCGCCATGCTCATCTCGAGGGTTCGCGGAATCGGGGTGGCGGACATGGTGAGCACGTCGACGTGGGTGCGCAGCGCCTTGATGTGTTCCTTGTGCTCGACACCGAAGCGCTGTTCCTCGTCGACGATCACCAGCCCGAGGTCCTTCCAGCGGACCGCGGTCTGCAACAGCCGGTGGGTGCCGACGACGACGTCGACCTCGCCGTCCGCCATGCCGGCGATGATCTCCTTCGACTCCCCCGCATCGGTGAAGCGGGACAGCCCCCGGACCTTGACAGGGAAGGAGGCCATCCGCTCGGTGAAGGTCTGCAGATGCTGTTGCGCGAGAAGGGTGGTCGGTACCAGCACCGCCACCTGCTTGCCGTCCTGGACGGCCTTGAAGGCCGCCCGGACCGCGACCTCGGTCTTGCCGTAGCCGACATCGCCGATCACCACGCGGTCCATCGGGACCGGCTTCTCCATGTCGGCCTTGACCTCGTCGATGACCGTCAGCTGGTCGTGGGTCTCGGTGAACGCGAACGCGTCCTCCATCTCCTTCTGCCACGGGGTGTCCGGGCCGAAGGCGTGGCCCGGTGCGGCCTGCCGGGCGGCGTACAGCTGCACCAGCTCGCCTGCGATCTCTCGAACCGCCTTGCGGGCCTTGCGCTTGGTGTTGGTCCAGTCGGAGCCGCCGAGCTTCGAGAGCGCGGGCAGCTCGCCGCCGACGTACCGGGAGAGCTGGTCGAGGGACTCCATCGGCACGAACAGCCGGTCGCCGGGATGACCCCGCTTGCTGGCCGCGTACTCGATCACCAGGTACTCGCGGCGCGCGCCGCCCACGGTCCGCTCGACCATCTCGACGAAGCGGCCGATGCCGTGCTGGTCGTGCACCACCATGTCGCCCGCGGTCAGCGCGAGCGGGTCGACCTGGTTGCGCCGCTTGGCGGGCAGCCGCTTGCCGTCCCCTACCGCCGCGACGCGATTGCCGGTGAGGTCGGACTCGGTTATCAGGACCAGGCCGGCGTCGGCGGCCTCGCCGCCAGGGAACATCAGTCCGTCGTGCAGGCTGCCGCAGAGCACCCCGACCACGCCTTGCCCTGGCGCCGCGCCCGGCGCCAGCTCGGTCGCAGGGACCTCCGCCTCGGCGAGGCGTTCCAGCACCCGGTGCGCGGTGCCGGAGCCGGCCACCACGATCGCGGCCCGACCGCCCGCGCTCACGTGCGCCCGCAGCGTCACGAACAGTTCGGCCAGCAGCTCGTCGGAACCGCGGACCTCCGGCACCGACCGCAGTTCGAGGGTCAGTTCCTCGCCGCTGCCCGAGGCGAGCGGGCTGACCGTCCACCAGGGCCGGCCGGACGCCTCGACGCTCTCGCGGACCTGGCGCAGCGACCGGTACGCGGAGGCCGCGAGGTCGAGGCCCTTGCCGCCGACGCTCGAGGTGTCGATCGTGGACGCGTCCAGCGGCGCCGCCCCGCCCAGCGAGGCCGCCGTCCAGGAGGCCTCGAGGAACTCCTGGCCGGTACGCACCAGATCGGTCGCGCGGGTGCGGATCTTCTCCGGGTCGCAGAGCAGTACGTGCGTGTTCGCGGGCAGCGCGTCGGTGAGCAGCGCCAACTCGCCGTTCTGCAGCACGGGCAGCAGCGCCTCCATGCCCTCGACCGGGATGCCTGCGGACAGCTTGTCGAGCATCTCCACCAGTGCCGCATCGGCCTGGTTGTCGGCGGCGAGTGCCGCCGCGCGATCGCGCACCGCCGCGGTGAGCAGCAGCTCGCGGCAGGGCGGCGCGATCAGGGTGGCGATATCCAGCTCGGGCAGCGACCGCTGATCGGCCACCGAGAACGCGCGCAGCTCGGTGACCTCGTCGCCCCAGAACTCCACCCGCACCGGGTGGTCGGCGGTCGGCGAGAAGATGTCGAGGATGCCGCCGCGGACCGCGAACTCGCCGCGCTTGCCGACCATGTCGACGCGCTCGTAGGCCAGTTCGACGAGTCGGTGCGTCAGCGCGTCGAAGTCGTGTTCGGAGCCGACCCGCAGCGTGATCGGCTCGATCTCGCCGAGCCCGGGGGCCATCGGCTGCACCAGCGAGCGGACGGTGGTGACGATGACCCGCAGCGGCGGGCCGTAGTCCGCGTCGTCCGGGCGGGCCAGTCTGCGCAGCACCTCGAGCCTGCGCCCGACCGTGTCCGCGCCGGGCGAGAGCCGCTCGTGCGGCAGCGTCTCCCAGGACGGGAACTGCGCGACCGCGTCACCGAGCACCTCGCGCAGCTCACCGGTCAGGTCGTCGGCCTCGCGGCCGGTCGCGGTGACGAGCAGCAGCTGCGTCTCCCCCGCGATGGCCGAGGCGATGAACGGCCGGGCCGGGGTGGGCGCGACGATGTCGAGCGAAGCCGAGCCGACGGCCTCGCGCACGCCGCCGAAGGCCGGGTCGGCGAGGGCCACCGAGAACACTCCGGCGAGGGGAAACGCAGCGGAGTCGACGGCCACCGGATTCGAAGAACGGGAAGACAACGTCGATGCTCCTGGGCTCGCCGAACGGGTGAAGCCGCCGCTGGGGACGACCACAGAAGAGTCTAGGCGCGGCCACCGACGTTTTCCGATGGGCCGGCCACGGCGGCGCGGCCCCTGCCGCCGCTACTGGCCGCCGAGTTTTGGATCGGCCTCCAGGTTGGTCAGGCCGTTCCAGCACAGGTTCACCACGTGCGCGGCCACCACCTCCTTGGACGGGGTGCGTTCGTCGAGCCACCACTGCGCGGTCATCGACACCATCCCGACCAACGCCTGTGCGTAGAGCGGGGCGAGCTCCGGGTCGAAGCCGCGCTTGGAGAAGTCCGAGGCCAGGATGTGGCCGACCTGACTGACCGCATCGTTGAGCAGGGACGAATAGGTGCCGTCGGCTGCCGTCACCGAGGAGTCGCGCACCAGGATGCGGAAGCCGTCGGTGCGCTCCTCGACGTAGGTGAGCAGTGCCAGCGCCACCCGCTCGACCCGGACGCGGGACCGATTCTGCGAGAGCGAGGCGGTGATCATGTTGAGCAGGGTCGACATCTCGCGGTCCACGACCACGGCGTAGAGACCCTCCTTGCCGCCGAAGTGCTCGTAGACCACGGGCTTGGAGACGCTCGCGCGGGCGGAGATCTCCTCGATGGAGGTGGCCTCGTACCCGCGCTCGGCGAACAGGGTGCGGGCGATCTCGATCAGCTGCTCTCGACGCTGGGTGCCGGTCATCCGCGTCCGCGGAGGTCGTTCGCCGGGGGCCTGCGGGGGTCGGGACATGCCGCCAGCCTATCCGGCACGCGAATCGATTCAGTCGAGGCGGTTCGACCAAATCCGCGCCAGCATGCGAGGATCGTGGGCGCACAGGCGGGGCTGGGTCGAGCCTCCAGTTTCTGACGCGTTTCCGCAGGTGCGGCAATCCGCCGTAGTGTAATGGCAGCACCTCTGATTTTGGTTCAGATAGTTCAGGTTCGAGTCCTGGCGGCGGAGCGCGATCTACTGGGTGACCCAGTAGCTGTACAAACCGGTTCGAGTTCGAGGGAGCGTCATGCCAGCCGAGACCGCCGTGGTCGTCCTCGCAGCGGGTGCGGGGACCCGGATGCGGTCCAAGACCCCCAAGGTGCTGCACACGCTGTCGGGTCGGACGATGCTCGCGCATTCCTTGCACGCGGCAGCCGAACTCGACCCGACGCACCTGGTCGCCGTGGTCGGGCACGAGCGCGAGGCCGTCGGCAGCGCGATCGCAGAGGTCGCGACCGAACTCGGTCGCAAGATCTTCGCGCCGGTCCAGGAGCAGCAGAACGGAACCGGGCATGCTGTCGAGTGCGGCCTTCAGGCGCTCCCCGACGACTTCGAGGGGATCGTGCTCGTCACCGCGGCTGATGTACCACTACTCGACAGCCACACCCTGCACGGCCTGATCGACGAGCACCGAACGGCGCCCACCCCCGCCGCAGTGACGGTCCTGACCTTCGTCCCCGCCGATCCCAACGGGTACGGGCGCATCGTCCGCAACGCGGCAGGCGAAGTGGTCGAGATCGTCGAACACGTGGATGCCACTCCCGAGCAGATCGCGATCACCGAGGTCAACTCGGGCGTCTACGCGTTCGACGCCCAGGTCCTTCGCGACGCGCTCGGCAAGCTCGGAACGGATAACGCGCAGCAGGAGCTCTATCTCACCGACGTCCTGAAGATCGCCCGCGAAGACGGTCATCATGTGTACGCCGCGCAGCTCGCCGATGAGGCCAAGGTGACCGGTGTCAACGACCGCGTCCAGCTCTCGAAAGTGGCCGCGGAGATGAACAGTCGGATCCTGGAACGACACATGCGCGCCGGGGTCACCGTCATCGACCCGTCGAGCACGTGGATCGACGTCGACGTGGAGCTCGGGCCCGACGTGACCATCGAGCCCGGCGTGCAGCTGCGCGGCCGCACCACCGTGGGCGAGGACGCCGTCATCGGCCCGGACTCGACCCTCAGCGACGTCACCGTCGGCGAGGGCGCCACCGTGATCCGCACCCATGCCGACCGCTCGACGATCGGCGCGGGCGCCACCGTCGGGCCGTACACCTACCTGCGCCCCGGCACCGTGCTCGGCGAGGCCGGCAAGCTGGGCGCCTTCGTCGAGGTGAAGAACTCCGACATCGGGGCGCACTCGAAGGTGCCGCACCTGACCTATGTCGGCGATGCCACCGTCGGTGAGCACAGCAACATCGGGGCGTCGAGCGTGTTCGTCAACTACGACGGCGTCAGCAAGAGCCGTACGGTGGTGGGGTCGCACGTCCGCACCGGGTCCGACACGATGTTCGTCGCCCCGGTGCAGGTGGGCGACGGTGCGTACACCGGTGCGGGTACGGTGCTGCGGTTCGACGTTCCGCCCGGCGCGCTCGCCGTGTCCGGGGGTAAGCAGCGCAACATCGAAGGTTGGGTCGAGCGGAACCGACCCGGCACCGCGGCCGCCGAAGCGGCGGCGCGGGCACAGCAGCAACAAGCCGAAAACACGAACAAGGATGGCGAAGATCAGTGACTAGCGCGAATTGGATCGACAACCAGAAGAACCTGATGCTCTTCTCTGGTCGCGCCCATCCCGAGTTGGCCGAGCAGGTCGCGAAAGAGCTGGACATCCAGGTCACCCCGCAGACCGCCCGCGACTTCGCCAACGGCGAGATCTTCGTCCGGTTCGAGGAGTCGGTGCGTGGATCCGATGCATTCGTGCTGCAGAGCCACCCGGCCCCGCTGAACCAGTGGGTCATGGAGCAGCTGATCATGATCGACGCGCTCAAGCGCGGGTCCGCCAAGCGCATCACCGCGGTGCTGCCGTTCTACCCGTACGCCCGCCAGGACAAGAAGCACCGCGGCCGCGAGCCCATCTCGGCCCGCCTGATCGCGGACCTGCTCAAGACCGCGGGCGCCGACCGGATCATCACGGTCGACCTGCACACCGATCAGATCCAGGGCTTCTTCGACGGCCCCGTCGACCACATGCACGCGCAGGGCCAGCTCGCCGAGTACGTGCGGGAGAACTACGGCACCGACAACATCTGCGTCGTCTCCCCTGACGCCGGCCGCGTCAAGGTCGCCGAGAAGTGGGCGGACGCCCTCGACGGCGCGCCGCTGGCGTTCGTGCACAAGACCCGCGACCCGCTGGTCCCGAACCAGGTCAAGTCCAACCGCGTCGTCGGTGACGTCAACGGCCGCACCTGCGTGCTGATCGACGACATGATCGACACCGGCGGCACCATCGCCGGCGCCGTCAAGGTGCTCAAGGACGCCGGTGCCGGCGACGTCATCATCGCCACCACGCACGGGATCTTCTCGCACCCGGCCGCCGAGCGGCTCGCGGCCTGCGGCGCCAAGGAGGTCATCGCGACCAACACGCTGCCGATCCCCGAGGAGAAGCGTTTCCCGACGCTGACCGTGCTCTCGATCGCGCCGCTGCTCGCGCGCACCATCAAGGAGGTCTTCGAGAACGGCTCGGTGACCTCCCTCTTCAACGGCAGCGCCTAGGCGCTTCGCGCCTGTGCGCGGTTGACGAGTCCCTGGACCCGTCAACCGCGCACAGGCGCTAGCCTTTTCACATGACCGCGTTCTCCGGGTTCCCCGTCGCCGCCCTGGACTTCTACGAGGACCTCGAGGCGGACAACAGCAAGAGTTGGTGGACGGCGCACAAGGCCGTCTACGACGAGAGCGTGCACGCGCCGATGGCCGCGTTGCTCGCCGAGCTGGAGTCCGATTTCGGGCAGGCCAAGCTGTTCCGCCCGTACCGCGATGTCCGGTTCTCCAAGGACAAGTCGCCGTACAAGACGCATCAGGGCGGCTTCTGTGCGGTGGGGCCGGCCCTCGGCTATTACGTGCAGCTCGACGCCCGCGGGCTCTTCGTGGCGGGCGGCTTCTATCAGGCCGACCCTGATCGGGTCGCACGCTTCCGTGCCGCGGTCGACACCGACCTCCGCGGCGGCCAGCTCGAGACGATCACCCGGGACCTCGAGGCCGCGAAGTTCGAGATCGGCGGCGACCGGCTCAAGACGACGCCGCGCGGCTACACCGTCGAGCATCCGCGGATCGAGCTGCTTCGTCACAAGTCGCTGACGGCCAGTCGCCTGTACCCCTCCCCGAAGTGGCTCGACACCAGGCGCACCGCGACCGAGGTCCGCAAGGCGTGGGAATCGTTGCGGCCCCTGGTCGAATGGGCCACCGATGTGATCGGGGCCCCGGCCTAGAAACCACCAGGTCGGCCCGCCCGATCTGCGATGATCAACTATGGCGATGATTCGGCGCGTTCTCGTGCTCGTGAGCCTGGTCGGCCTCGTGGCCGCGTGCACCTCGACGGACACCGCGTCGCCACCCCCGTCACCCGCCGATCCGGCGCAGACCGATGCCGTCAAGACGATCGTCCGCGAGGCCATGGCCGAGGGCCACCTGAAGTCGGTGATCGTGCGCGCCACCGTCGACGGCAGGGAGATCCTCACCGAGGCCGTCGGGGAGTCGATGACGGGAGTGCCCGCCACCACCGACATGCACTTCCGCAACGGCGCGGTGGCGATCTCCTACGTCTCCACCCTGCTGCTCCAGCTCGTCGACGAGGGGAAGGTGAGCCTCGACGACAAGGTGTCGACCTGGCTGCCCTACATCCCCCACAGTGACCTCGTGACGCTCGGTCAGCTGGCCCAGATGACCTCGGGCTATCCCGACTACGTCCTGGGCGCCACCGAGTTCGACGCGGCCATCTACGCCGACCCCTTCCGCAGGTGGACCCCAGAGGAACTCATCGCCTCCTCGACCGCCAAGCCGCTGCTCTACGAGCCAGGGACCAACTGGAACTACGCGCACACCAACTACGTCATCCTCGGGCTGGCGCTGGAGAAGATCACCGGCAAGCGGATGACGGACCTCATGCAGGAGAGGGTGCTCGGCCCGCTCGGGCTGACCAACACCACCGACCCCGGCACCGCCGCCATCACCGAACCCGCCCTGCACGCCTTCAGTTCCGAGCGTCGCGAGGCCCTCCAGATCCCGGCAGGCGCCCCGTTCTACGAGGAATCCACCTACTGGAACCCGTCCTGGACCATCACCCGCGGGGCCGTCCAGACCACCGACATCTCCGACATGCACGACACCGCGGTCGCGATCGGCACCGGCAAGCTCCTGTCCGCGGAGTCGTACAAGAAGATGGTGTCGACCGACCTGCGCGGCAAGACGACGACCCTGCCCGGGTGCCCCACATGCACCACGATGTCGGAGGGCTACACCTACGGGCTCGGGATCATCATCACCGGCGACTGGCTGATGCAGAACCCGTTGTTCTCCGGCTACGCGGCCGCGGAGGCCTACCTGCCGTCGAAGAAGGTCGCGATCGCCGTCGCCGTCACCTACGACCAGGAGGCCTTCGACGACGCCGGCCTGTACAAGAACGAGGCCGAATCGATCTTCCGGAAGATAGGCGCCCAGCTCGCCCCCGGCGACGCGCCTCCGCCCCCGCCGCAGCGTTGACCCGCGACCCGTCGACCGGCTCCGTTCGACGTCCCGACGGGTGCCGGAACCTCTTGCGCGGCAAGCGTTTGACCGGGTCGCGGCGCGCCGCGCCGGGACATGAACATGAGATTGATCACGCCGGAATGCAGAACCGCAGGTTGGTTGCCAGCCGGTGTCGAGGGCCACTTCGCTCTGCCCTATTGTCATGCGTCGTGATTGACGCGCAGACACTCGATGGCCAGTCCGGAACAACGACGATGCGGACGGCCAGGCGATGGGTCCCAGGAGCCTGCGTCTGGTGCGGAGACGCGGAGTCGGTTGACATGTACCGCAACGAGCCGCGCTGCGGAACCTGCCGCGAGAACGAGGAGATCATCGAGGGCGCCCGGCGCTTCCTCGGGATGTACGGTCTGCGCCCGCTCGGCGGCACGCTGCAGTCCGACGACGAGGAAGAGCGGGAGTGGCGCGTCACCGCCCGCGACGCCCGCGCCGTGCTGAACCAGATCAAGCTCGAGACCCCGCCGGACCCGGCCCTGGTCCGCAAGGCCCTGCGGCCGCGCGCCGCCGCGGTCGTCGCGGAGACCGCGCCCGCACCCCGCCGCACGGCCGCCCCGAAGGCCGCATCCTCGGCCTCGACCCCGGCCGCGTCGGCACCGACCACCACCGTCGACATGGCGACCCTCGAGGCGCGCGTCACCGGCCTGCTGGACCAGCTCGCGTCGGTCGACGAGCAGATCACCGTCGCGGAGGCCGGTCAGGGCCTGGCCGCCCGCGCCCGGCTCACCGATCTCGGCAACCAGAAGGCCTCGATCCTGCGCATGCTGGCCGCGCTGGAGAAGACCCGCCGCGGCATCGACGGCTGAGCCGACGGTCCCGATGCGGCGGACCGTCCCGGTGCGGCACGATGAGGCGGTGAGCCTGTTGATCCGCGACGCCGACCACCACGATCTGCCCGGCATCCTCGAGATCCACAACGAGGCGGTCCTCAACACCACCGCCATCTGGGACGAGGAGACGGTGGACGTCGAGGACCGCCGCGAGTGGCTCGAGGCCCGCCGCAGGGCCGGCTATCCGGTGCTCGTCGCGGAATCCGACGGCCGGGTGGCGGGTTACGCGTCCTACGGCGTGTGGCGGGCCAAGACCGGCTACCGGTACACGGTGGAGAACTCCGTGTACGTGCACGTCGATCACCACCGCAAGGGCATCGCGTCCCAGCTGATGGCCGAGCTGATCGAGCGGGCCAAGGCGGGCAGCGTGCACGTGATGGTGGCGAGCATCGAGTCCAGCAACACCACCTCGATCGCACTGCACGAGCGGTTCGGATTCCGGACGGTCGCCGTGATGCCCGAGGTCGGGATGAAGTTCGGGCGTTGGCTGGACATGACATTCATGCAGTTGACGCTGTAGGGCGGCTCCGCCGCCTGTGCGCGATTTGTACCCCAGCTGGGGTACAAATCGCGCACAGGGCACCCTAGGCCGCCATCTCCGGCGCGATGATCTCCATCTGCTCGATCACCAGCTTGATCGCCTCGGGCTGCTGATCCGGCGGATACCCGTGCTTGGTGAGCAGCCGTTTGATCTGCGAGCGCAGCTTGGCCTTGACGTCCTCGCGGACGGTCCAGTCGGTGCGCACGTCCCGTCGCATGACGGCGACCAACTCGCGCGCGATGTCGGCGAGCTTGCCCTCCCCCTGCTCCGCCACGGCGGAAGGGTTCTGCGAGACGGCGTCGTAGAACGCCAGCTCCTTGTAGTCGAGCGGCGGCGAGAAGCGGGCGCCGCGGTCGGCCTCCTCGGCCACCTCCTTCGCCATCTCGACCATCGCCGCGATCACCTCCGCGGAGGTGAGCTGGCTGTTGGTGTACTTGACCATCAGGTCCTGCAGCTTCTCCGAGAAGGCGCGCTGGCGGACGACGTTGTGTCTGGCGGCCTTCCGCGACTCCTCGTTGATGAGCCGCCGCAGTGCCTCGATCGCCAGATTGGGGTTCTTCGCCTGCTTGGTCTTGGCGATGAAGTCGACGTTGATGTCGCTCAGCGACGGCTTCGGCATCCCCGCCGCGTCGTAGATGTCGAGCACCTCGCCGGATTCGACCGACGCCGCCATCAGCTGCCGCAGCGCGCGCTCCACGTCCTCGGGCACCGCCTGGCCGCGCGCCAGCCGGTCCTCCGCATCCCACTTCGCCATGTAGACGCGGACCTCCTCGAAGAACCGCGCGGTGGGCGCGAGCTCACGGAGTTCCTCTCGGCTGCCACAGATCGCCCACACCCGGGACAGCTGCGAGGCGAACTTCCGGTAGCGGACGGCCAGGGTCTCCTCCCCCTCGCGGACCTGGTTCTCCGGGTTCCGCGGATCGCGGAGGTGGTTGACGGTCGCGTTCGCCGCCTCGAAGTAGGCGCGGGCGCTCGCGGCACGCAGCCGTGCTCGCCAGTCGAACCCGTGCAGGATCGACTCGAGGACCGTGATCAGGTTCTTCGCGGTGTCGATCGCCTCGTTGATGTCGCGGCCCAGCGGCTTGGATTTCTGGTCCGCCTGGGTGTATTCGGCGAGCGCCTCGGCCAGGTGGTCCGCGATCGGCGCGTAGGCGACGAGCAGGCCGTCCTGCTTGCCCCGGAAGGTCCGGTTGACGCGCGCCAGCGCCTGCATCAGCAGAGCACCCTTGAGCGGCCGGTCCAGGTACATGGTGTGCAGCGGCGGCGAGTCGAAGCCGGTGAGCATCATGTCCTTGACAATGACGATCTCCAGCTCGTCGTCGACGTCCTTGAGCCGCTTCTTGATCGTCGCGTTCTCCGAGTCGCGACGCACGTGGTCGCTGATCGGGGGCTGATCCGAGGCGTTGCCCGAGTAGACGACCTTGATGCGCCCGGAGGCGAGGTCGTCGGAGTGCCAGTCCGGCCGCAGCGCCACGATCTCGCGGTACAGGTTGGCGCAGATCTCGCGGGTCGCGCCGACGATCATGGCCTTGCCCGGCGCCGTCGGGTTGTCGTCCGATCCGATGAAGGGGCGCATCGCGTCCCGGCGGTACTCCCAGTGTTCGACGACGTCCTGCGCCAGCTTGGACAGCCGGGCAGGCGTGCCGTAGACGGCGTTGACGACGGCGACGGACTTCTCGATCCGGTCGCGCTCGGTGTCGTCGAGGCCTGCGGTCACCTCGTCGGCGGTGGCGTCGAGGTCGTCCTCGCTGACGCCGTCCGCGAACGCAACCTTGACGAGACGGCTCTCGAAGTACACCGGGACCGTCGCCCCGTCCGCGACGGCGCGGGTCAGGTCGTAGATGTCGATGTAGTCGCCGAACACCGCTCGGGTGTCACGGTCCTCGAACGAGATCGGGGTGCCGGTGAAGGCGATGAGGGTGGCGTGCGGCAACGCGTCGCGCAGGTGCCGCGCGTAGCCGTCGAGGTTGTCGTAGTGGCTGCGATGCGCCTCGTCGACGATGACGATGATGTTCCTGCGCGCGGACAGCAGAGGATGGCTGGCCCCGGAGTCCTTCTCCTCTTTCGTCTTCCCGAACTTCTGCAGGGTGGTGAAGTAGATGCCGCCGGTGGTCCGGCCGGACAGTTCCTGCCGCAACTCCTCGCGCTTGCGGACCTGCTGCGGGCGCTCGGGCAGTAACTGCGAGCGCAGGAAGGTCTCGTAGAGCTGTCCGTCGAGCTCGGTGCGGTCGGTGATGACCACAATCGTCGGGTTCGCCAGCTTGGGGTGCCGGATCACCTGATTGGCGTAGAGCTCCATCTCCATGGACTTGCCCGAGCCCTGGGTGTGCCACACCACGCCGGCCTTGCCGTTGCTCTCCACGGCGTAGACCGTGGAGCCCTCCGCCTTGGTGACGGCAAAGTACTGGTGCGGCTTGGCGATCCGCTTGACCAGCCCATCCTCACCCTTGTCGAACGCGGTGTAGCCGCGGATCAGCTGCAGGAACCGCTCCTGGTTGTACAAGCCGTGCAGCGCCACGTCGAGCGCGGTGGTGTCGGCATCGGAGTTCTCCGCGGTGACCGGGACTCCGTCGTCGTCGACGTTCCACGGCGAGAAGTGGTTGAACACGGTGAACGGGGTGCCGTAGCGGGCGGTGATGCCGTCGGAGACGAGGTTGAAGACGGCGAAACGGAACGCCAGAGGGAACTCGGCGAGGTACGTGCGCAGCTGCGAGTGCGCCTCGACGAGGCCGGCGTGCTCGGCACCCGCCCGCTTGAGCTCGACAACGCTGACCGGCATCCCGTTCAGGTAGAGGACGACGTCGAACCGGCGCTTGAAGTCGGCCCGGACGATCGTCACCTGGTTGACTGCAAGCCAGTCGTTGTCATCAGGCTGCGTGGACAACAGCCGGATGGTCGGGGTGACCTCGACTCCCGAGTCGTCGACGTAGCTGATCTTGCGCAGCCCCTCGGTGAGGAAGCCGTGGATGACCTGATTCTCCGAGATCGCGTCGTTGGAGGTGGCCGTCGCGACGAGCGCGACCGCCTGGTCGACGATGTGCGGAGGCAACTCCGGATTGAACTTGGCGATCGCGGCCCGCAGGCGCGGGACGATCAGCAACTCGTCCCAGGAGGCCCGCTCACCGGTGCCGGGGGCGATTTCGGTGCCGCTCAGCGGCTTCCATGCGAGCTCCGAGAGCACGTCGAGGGCCAGGTGCTCCCAGTCGTCCTCGGACAACCCATGCGACTCGCCCATGTCCACAACCTCTTTCATGATGACCAACCTAGAAGGTGCCCTCGCCAAGGGTGACGGTTCTCTCGGCAGAGTGCCCAAGGTCCCGCGGCGGATGCGGGTCCAGCACACCGCAGGCAGGCCCATGGGGCGATGCTGAGTTTTGATAACCCGCCTTATCGCGGTGACGTAACCACCTATCGCCTCGACTCCCGCACGATGTGACCACACGTTCACGAAGTAACTCGGACGGCCTCCGCCCGACCACGAGAGGGAGACCATGACCTACCCCCAGACACCGAATCCCGACCAGTCCCCGCAGGGTTGGCGGATCCCGCCGCACCCTGCCCCCGAGCCGCCGAAGAAGAAGGTCAAGAAGTGGCCGTGGGTCGTCGGCGCGATCGGCGCCATCCTCGTCGTCGGCGGCCTCAGCGGCGGCGGCGACAAGGAAGCCGGAAATCCCGATGCCTCCTATGAAGCGGCACCCGCGGGCGCGCAGCCGGGCGCCGCGACGGTCGAGGCGCCTTCGAACAAGCCGGCCTCGGAGGCCGCCGCCACGATGAACGCCCCGGTCCGCGACGGCAAGTTCGAGTTCGTGGTCACCGATGTGCAGACCGGCCTGTCTTCCCTGGGCGACAACCAGTTTCTCGCAGAGGAGGCACAGGGCCAGTTCGTGATCGTCACGATGACGGTTCAGAACACCGCCGACGAGCCGAAGGGGCTGAGCCCCGACAACCAGGAGATGTACGACACGAAGGGTCGCAAGTTCACCGCGGACACCTCCGCCGGGCTGAACCTGGACACCGACGTGGCGCTCTGGGACGAGATCAACCCCGGAAACACCGTGACCATGAAGGTGGTCTACGACATGCCCATCGACGCGGCGCCCGCGGAGATCGAGCTACACGACTCGATGTTCTCCGGCGGAGTGCGGGTCAGCCTGCGGTAGTCCGGATCGGCGCGCCCACCAGAGGGGGTGGGCGCGTCGTGCCCTTTCCGGTACTGCGGAAAGTCCGTGCGTAATCTCTGTGTAGCACTTCCGTCCCATGTGACGATGTATCTGGTGATGTGACGCACCGCTCGGGGGGTAGTACCGACGCGTGCCTCGGTAGTCGGAATGGGGAGACGACATGACAGTTCGCGGGTTCATCGCACGCCATCGGATAGCTTCGGCTGCCTTGGTGCCTGCCGTCGTGGGGGTGACGGCGATACTCGGGTTGACGTGGGCCTTGTCCCCGGCGCCGCGCACCGCGGACACCGAGCTCACGTCGTCGGTGACCGAGTGCCACGACATGGTGACCATCTCGATCGCCGGCCGCAATGACACGCCCGTGGCGGGCACCACGAAGATGCTGGTCGGACCCAACGGCGAGGCGCTGCCTGCCGCTTTGTCGAGCGACTACAGCAGCCACTGGGTCGATCCGGTGATCAACGCACCGAACGGTGTCGTCGATCCGAAGGCGTATGCCGCCGTCTACATCGCCTACCCCGCGAACATGAGCAGCTACGAGGGCGCCGTCGCCAAGGGCGTGGCCAACACCGAATCGGTGATGCGCGAGATCCGGGTGGCGTGCCCGGACACGAAGTTCGCCGTCGTCGGGTACAGCGAAGGCGCGGACGTCGCCCGGCGGGTCGCGATGGACGTCGGCCATCAGGACGCGGACACCAACGGTGAATACGGGATCGTGAATCCGGGCAACGTCGTCGGCGTGGTCATCCTGGCCGACGCGGGCCGCGCGAATGGTCAGGGCCCGTTCCCCGGGGCGAAGAATCCGTTTGCCAATCCGGACGGATTCGACCGGCAGTACCAGAACGGCACCAACCCGACCGCAGGAGCGGGCGCCCTTCCAGACACCGGCGGCGACGATTTCGGCGCGCTGGGCGGCAAGGTCGCGTCGTTCTGCTCTGAGAAGGACTTCACCTGCGCGGTGCCGGAGAACATCTCGCTGTTGCAGCTCGCGATCAACGTGGGCAGGCAACTGAACGTCGACACCCTCGAGCGCGAGGGCCTCACGCCTGCGACGGGACAGGATGTCGCCGTCGCGCTCAGCCAGATCGCGTTCAACGCGTTCGCGGAGGTTCGGTCCCAGCCGGACTGGATGAAGGGCGACCAGACCTTCCTCGACGTGCTGCTGACGGTGTCCTCCCCGTCGTACAAGCCGGGTGAGGCCCCGAAGGCTCCGGCGAAGGCCCAGTCGATCTCCGCCGACGAGATGTCCCCGCTGGCCTACCTCCCGCAGAAGGTGTTCAAGGAGATCATCGGTCTCATCACTACGAACCAGAACACCATCCCGGTCGTCCTGAGCGATCCCTACCAGCTGACGCTCGCCAAGGACGTCGGTCACCACTTCGACTACTGGCGCGACAACGATGCCGCCAACGGCAAGCCGCTGACCTCCGCCGAGTACGCCGCGGCGTGGCTGACCCACCTCGCTCAGCAGGCGCAGAACGGACAGCCCATCGACCCGTCGGCGAAGCCGGACGCCGGAAGCCTGGCCGCGGCCCTCTCTTCGGCCACAGCCACCGCCACGTCCGCGCCGACGGCGCCGAGCACCACGCCCGTGGCGGGCACCGTGACGGCAACCGAGTCCGTCGCACCAACCACGACCGACGCGGCGCCCACCGAAACACCGGCGGCATCGGCCACCGGATCGGCATCGACACCCACGACGACGCCGAGCGCGGTCCCCACCACTGAGGCCGCCGTCCCGGTGGACTCGCAGGACGCGGTGCCTGCCATCGCGACTCCCCCGACCACCGCGGTGGCGGCGACCACGACCGCCCCGACCACCACCACCTCTCCGGCTCCAAACTCGGCCGGGTAAGAGCTCCTCCCAGTCACCCACACCCCTAGCGCTCGAACGCATGTTCGAGTAGACTTCGAACATGGATCTCGACGAGATGCTCACCGCGCCACAGGATGTGGCCGCGTGGCAGCTCGCCGACTCCGAACTCCTGACGCTGATTCCCGAGCTCTCGCTGCGGATGCGGCAACTCGAGGCGCTGCGGGTACGTCTGATGCATCAGGTCGATCAGCGATGTGTGGCCGAACAGGTCGGGGCGTCCTCGCCCGGCAGCTGGCTCGCCGGGGCGACCACTATGACCCCCGGCCAGGCGAACAGGATCGTCCGACTCGGCCGGGAGTTGGCCAAGCATCCGGAGGTGGCCGCGGCATTCGATGCCGGAGAAACCGATTACGACCAGGTCCGGGCGATCGTCGAACTGCTGAACAAGGTGCCCGACCCCGATGCCCCGGCCCGCTCCGATAACAACACCGCCGACGACGACACGGCCGAGACCGACAGTGACGGTGACATTGGTGATGACGGTGACACCGAGAATGTGTTCGACATCGTCGGAACTGACGCCACCCGAACACAGGCCTGCGCCCGCTACCTCCTCTACGCAGCCCGCACCGAAGACTCCACCACCCTCGCCCGCCGCGCCAAAGCTCTCGATCTGATCCTCAACGGCGACAAGAAGAACCCCGACTCCGAGAACGCCGAACTCAACGAATTCCACGCCTCACCCGGACTCGGCGGCCGCGTCCACCTCAAAGGACACCTCGACGCCGCCTCCGGCGAAGCCCTCCTCACCGCACTCTCCGCCCTGTCCAAGCCCCGCCCCGGGGCCGACAACCGCGACGGACAAACCAGCAAAGACCAACGCACCCCCGCCCAACGCCGCGCCGATGCCCTCACCCACATCGTCCGCAGCTATCTGGACTCCGGGCAGGCACCCAGCGAAGGCGGCGAACGACCCCACATCAACGTCTTCGTCGACGCCGACGACCTCGCCGCCACCACCGACCAACACCATCACCATGAACGCGGCCACCGGGGGCGTAGACGTGGACCGGCTTGGATGCCCTGGTTGGGGCCCATCTCACTCGACCTCGCCGCCCAGATCTCCTGCGACGCCGACATCACCCCCATCACCATGAACGCCGACGGCAACCCCATCGACGTCGGACGCACCACCCGCCTCATCCCCCGCAAACTCCGCCGCGCCCTCAATGCTCGGGACTGCGGCTGCGCCTTCCCCGGCTGCGGACGACCCGCCGCCTGGACCGAAGGCCACCACATTCAGCACTGGTCCAACGGCGGACCCACCAACCTGTCAAACCTGGTACTGCTCTGCCGCTTCCACCACACCACCATCCACCGCGGCGACTGGACCGTGCACATCAGCAAAACCGACGGCCATCCTTGGTTCACCCCACCACGATGGATCGACCCCAGGCGACAACCCATGCCGGCACACAACCGGCGCAACCAACTCACCTTCGCCGCCTAAAGCGAAACCACCAGGCACCGCCCGACACCACCCCGAAATGGGAGGCGTCGGCGCGGTGCCCAGTGCGCTGGCTGAGCCGCCCCCGACCTCAGGAGCAGTCCCCGGCTTCACCTTCCTTGACCACTGACAGCACCGCTTCGCCCTCTGTGACAGTGGATCCCGCGGGCGGGGTCTGCCCGACCACCACCCAATTGCGGTCGAGCACCTGCGCGCGGCCCTTGCCCGAGTCGTCCTGACTCCGGGAGAAGAACACCCCGGCAGCCTGGATGGCATCCTGGGCGGCCTGCAGGTTCATGCACACCACGGGCGGCATGACCGCGACGACGGGAGCGGCGGCCGCCGCCGCAGCGGCGGGAGGAGCCACCGGGGCCGGCGTCGTTGCCTGAACCGGCGGTGCGACCAGCGGGGCCACGGGCACCGGCTGGGCCGAGATGGTGGGTCGCGCTGTGGTTTCCGTCGTGTGGGGAGGCTTGGGCGCGGGCGCCGCTGTCGCGCTGGTCGGCGCGGACTTTGACTCATTGTCCAGACCGTCGCCGATGTCGCTCACGATCCCGACCACCACGAGCAGCGCGGCGACCGCGGACGCGATGATCACGCCCTTGCGAACAGGAGGCGGCTTCGGCGCCTCGGGCGGCGGTGCGAACGCGGCCGGGTCGCCGGCGAGGAACGCCTCGTGGCCGGCCTGCGCGCGGGCGGCGAGTCCGCTCTGTTCTACCTTGACCCTGGCGAGGTGATCGCGGATCGGCTTGCCGAGCGCGAGATACCAGAGGCCGGCGGCGAAGAGCAACTGAACCACGAGTTGCCCGAAGTTCCCGTTGATGAGCTCGACGATCGCGAGCCAAGTGCAGATGGCGGCGAACAGCCCGGCGAGCACCCGAAGATATGGGGCGAATTGTTTCACGTGCAACTCCTCGCAACGGTTCCCGAGGTTCCGTCCGATGGCGCAAAATCCAGAAGTCGGGCAAAGAGTTTTGGCATGGTGCCGTCATCGAAGGCTTCTAGCAATGCACCCTCGGAGAATCGATCGCCACGAATGAACGTCATGATCAGCCCGAGAGTGACCTCCGGTGATGCAGCTTCGATCACCCGTTCATCGCGGTCAGCGACGAACTCGCGGCCAAGTTCCCAGTCAACCCAATTGAAACCCGGCATCACGAACCCGTGTGCGTACGCAAAGTCATAGGCATCCTTGAGGATTGGCCCGTGCGTGCTGTGGCCCATCGAGAAGCTGTTATCGCCGATTCGTTCCGGCGCCACCCAGTCCCCGAAGGACCCAGTCTGTTCAGTGATCCTCTCCACCAGCGAACGCAACTGCGCCCAGCCGTCTGCGGGTCAGCGATGCGAGCACCGCCCGCGGGGTCGGGTCGACGCCCGCGAAGGGATCCGCGGGTCCCGCGTCGCCGCTCCGCGTCACAGCACCGCCTCGACCTGACGCTCAGCGTCGCGGACGCGGAGCTTGCCGGACATGAGTTGAGGGAGGAGGGCGTCGCGGATGGCTGCGAGGGTGCGAGACTCGGCACGAAGCGAGGAAACCAAACGATCCAATGGTCCGAGGACCTCTCCGATCGACCTCTGCTCGGCAATGTCAGGCAACATCAGCGTCAGCGATCCAATGTCAGCAAGATTGATGTAGTCAGCCATGTCGGTATTGCCTTTCCGATATGACGCCTGCCGAACGAAATCAGCAGAGGCAAACCAACGACGAAGATAAGTTCTGTCGATGGTGTCGTTGTCATGCACACGGAAGAAGCACACCTGCGGGCTGTACACGACGTCCTCGGACGCGCCCTCGAATACGGCGAGTCTTCCCACCGTCCCCTTCGTGGTCAGCAGGATGTCACCCGATTGCCCCGCCTTAACGCCAATCGCGGAGCGCCGATCATAGGTAACAAAGTCCGATCCGCTGAGTGAGACCTGACCGTCCGAAATGTCGGCAACTCGAACGATGCGGAATCCGTCCTCGTCGAGTTCGCTTCGCTTCGTCCTGTACCCGTCACCAAATGTAAGGCATCCACGCCTTGCCAGTTCTCGAATCGTCAACTCCTGACCCTCGCAGTCACCACCCCTCGCAGCTTTACTGAGCCCGTTCACCGATTTGATGAAGACCGCTTCAGCGAGGCTGTCCGCTGTAGTCGCGAGCTTGCGGTTTGCAGCAATCTTGTCATCGAGGGCACCGAGGACCTCGGCAATCTCAATCTGCTCAGAAGGAGGAGGAAGGCATATCATGACGTCAAACAGTTGACTGGTATTCAACCGGCCCGTTCCGTGGCCAGCTTCGTCGACCAATCCCAGAATCATCGGCGTGCGCGACTTAATAGCATAGGCCAAGAAGAGTGGGTCAATCCCATCGCTTGGCTCAAGCGCCTTGCAGTCTTGCCCAAAGGCCAGAACGCGGTCGGTGATCCCCATCCTAAATTCGGTCTTCAAACTCATGCCCCGAACAACCATTAGAATCGCATCACGACCGACCATCGTCGTGCCATTCTCGGATCCGTGTACGGTGATCCGGCGATCCGAATCAGTTATATGGAACTCCGTGAGGCTCCCAGAGCTAATCCATGGAATTTCACCGCCCCAATAGGCCGGTTCAGATGTTCGCGGGGTGCCTCCAGACTTCCACGTCCCGAGATCACCAAGCCTCCGAGGATTCCATCCGACGGGCAACTCGCTCACAGAACCCTCCCCAACTGCTCGCGCACGACCGCCTGCAGCCTCGCCGACTCGTCGAACTGCGCGTACAGCTCCCCGGTCAATCGAGCAATCTTCTCCTCGATCGGCTCACCATCGTCCTCGATGGGCGCCGCACCCACGTACCGACCTGGGGTCAGCGCGTAGTCGTTCTCCTTGACCTCAGCAAGCGTCGCCGTATAGCAGAAGCCCGGTTCGTCCGCGTATTCAGCTTGGGAAGCTGACTCCGTTCCGCGCCAGGCGTGGAATGTGCCGGCGATCTTCGCGATGTCGTCGTCGCTCAGCGCCCGCTCAGCGCGGTCGACCATGTAGCCGAGGTTGCGTGCGTCGATAAACAGCACCTGGCCCTGCCTATCGATCGAGCCCTTCGGGCCTTTCGCCTTGTCCTTCGCGAAGAACCACACGCACACCGGAATGCCGGTGCTTCGGAACAGCTGTGTCGGCAGCGCGATCATGCAGGACACCAGGTCCGCCTCGACAAGCTGCGCCCGGATCTCGCCCTCACCACCGGAATTCGAGGACATCGAGCCGTTCGCCATCACCACACCCGCGGTGCCCCGCTCGCCGAGCTTGGAGATGATGTGCTGAATCCACGCGTAGTTCGCGTTACCGGCAGGCGGCACACCATACTTCCAGCGCTTGTCGTCCTCCTTGCGCGTCCAGTCCTTGATGTTGAACGGCGGGTTCGCGAGCACATAGTCCGCCAGCAGGTCCGGGTGCTTGTCCTGCGCGAAGGTGTCCTCCCACCGGTCGCCGAGGTTGCCGGTGACGCCGTGGATCGCGAGGTTCATCTTCGCCATCTGCCAGGTGCGCTGGTTCTGTTCCTGGCCGTACACCGACACCTCGGTCGGGTTGCCGCCGTGCTGCTCGATGAACTTCTCGGTCTGTACGAACATGCCGCCCGAGCCGCAGCACGGGTCGTACACCCGGCCGCTGTACGGTTCGAGCACCTCCACCAGCACCCGCACAACCCCTGCAGGCGTGTAGAACTCGCCGCCCCGCTTGCCCTCCGCGCGGGCGAACTTCTCCAGGAAGTACTCGTAGACCTCGCCGAGCAGGTCCCTTGCCTTGGTCGCACCGTGCCCCGTGAACCGGGTGTCGTTGAAGAGGTCGATCAGCTCGCCGAGGCGGCGCTGGTCGACACTGTCCTTGTTGAAGATCGTCGGGAGCGTCCCATAGAGATTCGCGTTCGCCGCCATGATCGCGCGCATCGCGTCGTCGACCAGCTCACCCGCGGTCTTGCCCTCCACCCCTGGCGCGTCCTGAATGCCCTTGGCGTGCTCGGCCAGGTACGTCCAGCGCGCCGACTCCGGCACCCAGAAGACGCTGTGCCCCAGGTACTCGTCCTGGTCGTCGATCAGGTTCGCGATCTGATCGTCGTTCATGCCGTCGGCCAGCAGCTCCTCCCGGATCTGCTCCCGCCGCTCGGCGAATGCATCCGAGACGTACTTGAGGAACACCAGGCCGAGGATCACGTCCTTGTACTGGGACGCGTCCATGGAACCGCGCAGCTTGTCGGCTGCCTTCCACAGCGTGTCCTTGAGTTCCTTCATGGTCGACGGCGCCGTGACCGCAGCCTTCTTCTTCGGTGGCATGGTCAGCCTCTCTCTGGGTGGGTCTCGGTATCCCCGGCCACGGTGAGCGCCCCATGCGCCACACCATCGATCAGGGTGTTCGTCAGTCGGTCCAAGTTGTCGAGCAGTTCGGTTGCGGCCCTGCGGCGTTCCCGAAGGTCGTGCAGCACCCCGGTCACGGCCGGCACCCGGTCGGGTGAGATGCGCGGTATCTCCCAGCCCTTCCACGCGTGGCCGGAGCGGATGGCACCCGAGGGCCTGGCACCGACACCCTTTGCCAGCAGATGCCGGGCGATGAGCTCGGGAACCAGGCCCGAGCTCGCCGGGTCCGCGATCCGCATGATCCGCGCGGGCGAGACCACCACCGACATCCCCTCGACGTCGACGACCACACCGAACCCGGGGCTGGTGCAGAACACGAGGTCGCCCGGTTCCGTGTACCGGCCGCTGGGGTACCTCGTGGTGAGGGTCAGCCGGTCGATGACGCGCTCACCGACCCGTCGACCGCCCAACACCTCCTCGGCGCCGATGACCCGGACACCTTCACCTATCTCGATGTCAGATTCGTCGATCCGATTGCCGGGCAGCACCTTCAAGTCCTTTGACTCCGCCAGCTGCCCAGCGGTGGGCATCGGACCGCCACCGGCCTCCCTGTACTCCACCCGCAGATTCAGGTTCCCGTCGAGCAGTCCACCCGCGCGCAGATTGGTGGCGTCGACCAATTCGACGATCCGGCCCGCAGCCTCCGCACCGTCGAAGCGAGGTCGACGCACACGCTTCGGCTGCGGCGGGGTCAGCGCGCCGGTGGCGAGCAACGCGGCCGTCTCGTAGACCGCGCCGTGCCGAAACGCGCGGGCCCGCACCGATTTGTACGTACCCATGGATGCGGTCACGTCGGCGATCACGCCGACGACCGCGGCATCGTCCAACTCGACGGCGCTCAAGTCCGCCAGCACCGTCCATCGGTCCGCTGGTTTGACAGCGGGGTCGGCCGCGCCGAGTACCCATAGCGCCATCGACAGGCCGGGACGTGCCGGGAGCAAACCCTCGGGCAGCCGGAACACGGCACGTAGGCGGTCCGAGCGGACCAGCCCCGACCGGATACCGTCCGCCTGACGATCCCCGAGCTCATCGACGAGCGCGCTGGCAGGCGCGATGATCACCGCCCGATGTTCGGGGCCCATCTGCAGCACGATGTTGTCGATGTCGGCGAGGACCTGCGTATCGGTCATGCCGACGCCGCAGGGCGACGGGTACTGGGTGAGGAACATCGCCGGCTCGTCGAGGACGAAGCCGCCACCGAACCCACCCTCCGGCGCCCGGCGCCTGCGCCAGTGGTGGACCGCGAGTCGACGACGGGCCAACCGCGACGCCGCGGTCGTGGCTTCACCGGTCATCGCCATCGGCTCGCCGTACTCCGGCAGCACGTTGCGGAGCGCGACCAACAGGTCACTGCCTGCGGCAGAAGGATCAACGAAGACCGCACGGTCGTCCGCGGTCAACGCTGCACAGACCCGAGCGCAGAGTTCGAGCGCCGGGGCGGCGAGGGCACTGTCCACCAGGTCTGCTCGTTGCAGCCGAAAGCGCTGCGCCATCATCGATTCGAAGGCCTGCGCCGGTGTGTAGGCGGCGTCGGCCATCTGGTCCGCGAACGATGCGAACGCGCCGAGCTCGCCGCCGAGCGACTCGATCTCGCCATAGAGAAACTCGTCATCGGGGTCGAGCTCATCGGCCTCGTCCAGCAGATCCCGCGCATCGAGGTCCGCCAGCGACTCCCCCAGCATTGCCTTCATGCAGAGCAGCGCGCTGATGCCGTTGAACACGATATCGCGACTCAGCGCCGACCCGTGGTCCAAGGCCGCGTGCAGAGCGAGGTCCTCGACGAGGGTGTCGCTGTTCCCGAGGTTCCGTGACCGAATCCAGTCCACCACCTCGGTGCCACTGAACTTCTCCTGCCTGCCCTCGGTGGACACGGGCCTGGGGAACGGGCGGTCGCCATCGCGGTAGCGCTTGGCCCACATCGACACGACCGGCCGCTGCACCTTCGCGAGGGCTGCGATATCGGGCTTGGTGAGCAGCAGGGTCGAGGTCCGGTCGATGTCACGCACCGTGTCACACCCCTCCATTACTGTCTGCTCTTGCACCGCTGGTTGATAGCCCAGACAACCTATCCCACGCGGCAGACAACATTCGCAAAGATGTTGATATCCCCGGTTATCGCCGGATCAGTGTGAGAAGTCTTCCCAGTGGTCAAGTCTGTTGACACCGCCTCGACGAGGGGTCGAGGCGGTTCATTCGCGGCAACGCGATCCAACAGGAGGACAAAGAATGCGCAAGTTCGTCAGTGCTGTAGGGGTTTCGTTCGCGGCGGCCGGCCTGGTTCTGGGGGCGTCGGGTATCGCGAACGCGGCGGACACCACCTTTGGTTCTGGGCTCTGGTTCGTGGGCGACGACATCGCTTCCGGCGTCTACGAGGCCCATCCCAGTGGCTACACGAGCTGCAACTGGACCCGTTACTCGGACAAGTGGGCAGAGATCGACGATCAGCGGACCATGGCGAGCACTGTTCGGGTGACGATCCAGTACAGCGACCACGCCTTCTCCTCGTTCGGGTGCGGCACCTGGAAGCGCGTCGCCGATGCCCCTGCCCCGGACATGACCGGTGCCGCCATC
This sequence comes from Rhodococcus sp. PvR099, assembly GCF_017833315.1. Lineage (NCBI taxonomy): Bacteria > Bacillati > Actinomycetota > Actinomycetes > Mycobacteriales > Nocardiaceae > Rhodococcus > Rhodococcus sp. PvR099. The sequence continues at coordinate 2,621,854 of NZ_JAFIBV010000001.1, forward strand.
GGATCCGCGGTGGTCGGGAGCGCGGTGGTTGGAAGCGCGGTGCTCCCGCTCCTCGTGGCCGGCTCAGCCGGTCTCTGACACCGGCAAACCGCCAGGAATCGAGGTGGCCCGCACTCGCCCGAGCGCGAGTGCGGGGCCTCGGTTCCACGAACGTCACCCCACAGATCGACTCCCCCGGAGGGAATCCCATGAGCCTGAAGATCAATCAGAAGTCAACGCTGGCGGTCGCCGCCATCGCTGTGGCGATCGCCCTCACGGGCTGCGGCACCCCGACCACCGAGGGTGCCGCCTCAGCCGCGACGTCGACCACCGAGGCACGGAAGACCGTCTCACCGCAGGAAGCCGAGGCCAAGAGGCAGGCGGATGCCGCCGCCGCCAAGGCACGTCAGGAGGCCGCGGCCGCGGAGGCCGCGCGAGTCCAGGCTCTCGAGGCCGCCAAGAAGGACCCCGCCACCTACGAGCAGCTTTCCGAACGGGACTTCGCACTCATCGCGAAGAACCCCGGTTCGGCGACCGGACGCAAGGTCGTCGTCTACGGCCGCGTCACGCAGTTCGACGCCGCCACGGGCACCACCCAGTTCCTCGCTCGCACCGCGCCTTTCGCGGGAGACAAGTACGACTACGACCAGAACACGTTTGTCGTCGGCGACACAGCGGCGCTGATCGCCAACGTCGTCGAGGACGACCTGGTGACCATGTACACCGAGGTGCTCGGTTCCTACACCTACGACACCCAGGCTGGCGGCAGCACCACGGTGCCCAAGCTCCAGGTGAACATCATCGAGGTCACCGGATCGGCCTAGCGGGCCCACGACGAGCGCCCGGACCAGACATCCCACCCGAGCAGGCAGGAGCCGACAGATGACCCTCGCAGTAATCCACTTCCGACAGATCGACGAAGACGACCATCAGCTTGCCCTCGCCGCCGCAGTCATCGGTGTGGACGCATCAAGCGAACGCCTGATCTTCTCCCGGCCCGGTACCGATGCCGCTGCCCGGCGCGCCGCTCTGCTCGACGCGTTCGAGGCCGTCTACCGACTGGCCGTGTCCGTGCCGGATGCTCGGCCGCTTTCCCTGCACATCAGCGAGCCCGAGGTGCGCGGCGAGCTGGAGCGCGTGGCAGCCTCCTTCCCCGCCGTCGCGCTGGTTCGAACACCGCGCGGGCAGATGCCCGCGCTGCTGCATACCGCCGCCGACTCTCTCTCCACACACATGGTCCAGCTCAGGACACCCCAGGATCAGCGCCCCTCCGAGCCGCAGCCCGAGCTCACGGTCGCCACCGACGCGTCGAAGTCATCGGCTCGACGCGGGGTCGGGGTGGCCTGCATCAGCGAGGACGCCGACCTGTGCCAGAAGATGTACCCGGACGCACGATCGGTTCTCGAAGGCGAGCTGCTCGCGATCAAGCACGCCCTCACGCGGTTCCCACATCGCGATCTCCACGTGCTGACCGACAGCCGCGCTGCGCTCGCCAGCCTGTCGATGACGAGATCCGACCTGATCGAGCGTCGGAGCGGCGCCGTCATGGCCGCGGTCACCCGCATCCACGAACTGTCCGCCGGGCGGCGGGTCCGTTTCAGTTGGGTCAGGGGGCATTCGGGCCACCGCCTCAACGAGGCTGCGCACCGGCTCGCCGTCGCGACCCGACGCAACCACGAGTTCAACGTCGCCGCGGAGACCAGGGCAGCCATCACCGACAACATCGTCGCCACCGTCTTTGCCGACGCCGCGGCCTGATCTAGCGCCAATAGTTCACAACGCACGACCGGAAGGAATCACATCATGACCGAACAGCAGCCACAGTTCACAACGCCGCCCCCCGGATGGCAGCCGGTGCCGCAGAATCCGGAGAAGAACGGCTTCGGCATCACCGCGATCATCACCGCGATCATCGGCCTGCTCTTCTGCCTGATGCCGATCACCGGATTCATCGGGTTCATTCTCGGCGTGATCGCGTTGATTTTCGGCCTGGCCGGATGGGGCCGGGTCCGCAAGAACAAGGCCACCAACGTGAAGACGGCCATCACCGGTGCCGTCCTGGGCGGACTGGCGATCGCCGGGGGCATTGCCGGCATCGTCATGTTCTTCACAGCCGTCGAGGACTTCGGCAACGACATGGACAAGATCGGCGACGACTGGAGCAGCTACAGCGACTGCATGGCCGATGCAGACACCTCCGCTGAGATGGCGGCCTGCAAGTAGCTCGACGCGAAGGCCTGCGCGGGCACGCCCGCGGCGCGCCGGGCCCGCACGAACACCGTGCGGGCCCGGCTCTGGTCTATTTCTTGTCCGCCAGGATCAGCGCGAATCGCTCGTCCGGATCGGTCCACACCCGATCGCTGCCGAACCCCGCGGCGTCGAGTTCCTTGCCGATGCCCTCGACCCGGAACTTCGCCGAGATCTCGGTGCGCATCTGCTCGCCCGCGCCGAACCGCACGTCCAGGCCGATGCCCGGCAGACACACGCTCATCGCCTCGGCGGCCTCCAGCCGCATCTCGATCCACTCGTTCGTTTCGTCCCAGAGCGCCAGGTGCCGGAACCGATCCACATCGAAGTCGGCGCCGAGTTGCTCGTTGAGCACCGACAGGACGTTCCGGTTGAACTGTGCGGTCACCCCCGCCGCGTCGTCGTAGGCCGGAACCAGCACCGCCGGGTCGGTGACCAGCCCGACGCCCAGCAGCAGCTGCTCCCCCTCGTCCAGCACCTCGGCGATCGACGCCAGGAACTCGGCCCTCTCGTCTGGCACCAGGTTGCCGAGGGTGCCGCCGAGAAACGCGATCATCCTCGTGCCGCCCCGCGGCAGGTTGTGCAGGGTGTCGGTGAAGTCGCTGACGATTCCGTGCACGGCCAGCGACGGGAACTCGTCGGCGAGCTGCCCGACTGCGGACGCCAGCGCCGCCTCCGACACATCCTGCGGCACATAGCGCTCCAGCGTTCCGTGCTCGGTCAGCGCGCCCAGGAGCAACCGGGTCTTCTCCGAGGAACCAGAGCCCAGCTCGACGAGGATCTGCGCGGAGGTGGCCTCCGCGATGTCCGCGGCGCTCGCCCGCAGCAGCTCCCGCTCGGTTCGGGTCGGGAAGTACTCGGGCAGCCTGGTGATCTCCTCGAACAGTTCGCTGCCCCTGGCGTCATAGAACCACTTGGGCGGCAGCCACTTCGGTGTCGACGTGAGCCCGATCAGGGCGTCCTCGCGCAGGGAGCCGAGCAGCTGCTCCGGCGCCAAGTGGATCTCCAGGGTCGGTTCGCTCATAGGTGATCTCCCAACTCGGTGATGTTCAGGTGTCCCGGTCGCGCCTCGACGAGGTGCCCATCCGGTACGGGCTGCCAGCCCGGGTCGTCGTCGATCGGCTCCGACGAGATCATCGCGCTGAGCTCGTCCACCTTCACCGACAGCGAGTGGTAGACGGTGGTCGCCCACAGCGTCGTCCCGTTGCCCAACAACAGGTTCAGCCGCGATTCGGGGGCGGCCTCGAGGACGTCGGCGATCACCGACGCCAGCGCGGCGGCCGGCTTGCCCGCATCCAGGCGGCGCCGCACCAGGGTCCACAGCAGGGCCGAGTCCGTCAGCGCCGGCATCCGCAGCAGCTCCACGGCAGGCAACCACTCGGCGAGCCCGGCCATCGAATCCGGCCAGCCCACGATCCGGCCGTTGTGGCTCAGTGCCCACCCGTCGCCGGTGAACGGGGCGCACGCTGCGCGCTCGAGCGCCATGCCGACCGTCGCCGAGCGGACCGCCGCGACCACGGCACCCGACCGGACCTGACCGAGCACCCCGTCGACCGCGGGGTCCGCCCACATCGGCACCGGATTCCGGTACGCCTGCACCCCGTCCGGCGATCCCGGATCACCCTGCCACCACGCCGCACCGAATCCGTCCGCGTTGATCGTGCCGCCCCTGCGCATGTCCCGCGGCGCCCAGGACTGGTCACGCAGACTGTGCGATCCGGCGGTGATCAGTTCACCCACCGCGCGCGGTGGGCCCAGATAACCCAGATGCCTGCACATCTACGCGCTCTCCTGCACGTCGCGCGCACAGCGGAATCCAGCAAAGATCTGCCGCCGCACGGGATGGTCCCAGTTGCGGAAGGTACCGCGGCAGGCCACCGGGTCGGTGCCGAACGAGCCGCCGCGAAGCACCTTGTAGTCGCCGCCGTGGAAGACCTCCGAGTACTCCCGGTAGGGGAACGCCGCGAAACCCGGATAGGGCAGGAAGTCCGACGAGGTCCATTCCCAGACGTCGCCGATCAGCTGGTCCACGCCGTGCGGGGACCGGCCGCGCGGGTACGCGCCGACACCGGCGGGCTCGAGGTGCCGCTGCCCGAGGTTCGCGTGCCCGGAGCCGGGTTCCTCATCGCCCCAGGGGTATCGGCGAGATCGCCGGGTCGCTGGGTCCCACCGGGCGGCCTTCTCCCACTCGCTCTCGGTGGGCAGCCGCTTGCCCGCCCACCGGGCGTACGCCTGCGCCTCGAAATAGCAGACGTGCACCACCGGCTGGTTCGGGTTCAGCGGCGCGAGCGTCCCGAACGACCTCCGCCACCAGTCCCCCGCCGCGTCGCGCTCCCAGAACTGCGGCGCCGTCAGGCCTGCCGACCGGCGGTGCGCCCAGCCGCGTTCGCTCCACAACTCGGCGCGCTCGTACCCACCGTCCGCGATGAACTCCCGGTACTGCCCGTTGGTGACCGGGGCGACGTCGAGCGCGAAGGTCGCGACGTTCACCGCGTGCGCGGGCCGCTCGTTGTCCAGCGCCCAGGGATCCGTTGAGGTGCCCATGGTGAACTCCCCGCCGGGGATCACCACCTCGTCCGGTGTCACCGCGCGCACGGGGTCCGGCGCCGGGACGGCGCGCAAGACCGCTGGGCCGCTGCGCAACTGGTGGGTGGCCAGCATCGTCTCGTCGTGCTGCTGCTCGTGCTGGGCGATCATCGCGAACGCGAAACCGTCCCGCTCGACCGGTCTGCCAGCCAGCGGCGAACGGTCGAGGATGTCCCACACCTTGTCCCGGACCTCGGCGACGTAGCCGCGCGCCTCCGCCGGGTTCAGCAACGGCAATGCGGGCCGGTCCGCGCGAGCATGCTTGAAGGCGTCGTAGATCTCGTCGATGTCGCGGCGAACCGGTTCGCGGCCGCCCACGTCGCGAACCAGCCACAGCTCCTCCTGGTTGCCGATGTGCGCGAGGTCCCACACCAGCGGGCTCATCAGCGGCGAGTGCTGCGCGATCAGTTCCGACTCGTCGACGCAGTCGGTGAGGGCCGCGCTGCGGGCGCGGGCGCGGGCCAGCACCGTCGCGAGTTGGGCGCGCAGCGCCTCGGGTGTCGGGGTTTCGGGTGCCGGCGGGCGGGTCGAGGGGCCGGCGGTCATCGGTGGTACTCCTCTGCTGGGGTCATTCCGCGGCAACATCGCTCGGCGGCGGACGCGAGCTCCTCCTCGAACCGGGGCGACCGCGCCGCGGCCAGGAACAGCAATTCGCTTGCGGCGCGGCGCAGTTCGCCGTCACGGAGCCCGAACTCGGCGCCGTCGCGCCACCGTCCCGCGGTCGACGCCGCGATCGCGGTGGCCTCCGCGACGGTGTCCCGGTCGCCGAGCAGCGCGGCCAGCGCCGCGATGGGCACCCGCCACAGGTCGCCCGGCTGTGCGTCCAGGTACCGCACCTCCAGGTGGCCCGCGGCCCGGATGGGAGGGAACAGCGTGGTCAGGTGGTAGTCGAGGTCGGCGAGGTCCGGGCGCCTGTCGATCTCGGCGTCGAGCGCCCCAGCGATCCAGTCCGCGAAAGTGGCACCCGGCGGCGCCGACCAGTCGCCGTCGGAATCCGCGCCCCGTCCACCGGTCACGCAGAGCAGCGGCACGTCGAGCGCCCAGCGGCCGTAGTCGGCGATCGGATCGGCGGTGTGCAGCGGCCGGGTCCGGTCCGGATCGAGCTCGAGCCAGGTCCGCATCCGCTGCGAGGCCCACCCGCCGTCCGGCGTCCCGCGCAGCCGGGGCGAGCAGGCGAAGGCCGCGAGCAACGCGGGCCCGGCGTCGTGCAGCAACCGCCAGCGGGCGGCCACCTCGGGCGGGTCCGCCCCCGCGTCGACGCTCACCTGGGTGGCCGCGGTGTTGCACATCATCAGCCTGCCGAACGGACCGATCCCGTCGAACCGCTCCTCCATGGCCCGGTACCGGGGCAGTCGCAGCAACCGCTCGGCCTGGCGGGACCGGTCGGCGGCATGGGAACGGACGGTGATTCCCGCCGCCCTCAGCAGGCGACGAAGGACGGCCTCATCGGCGGCGAGCGCGACACACAGGTCCTCGGCCGAGGACAGGGGCGCACTGGAGAGTTCTATCTGGCCGCCGGGTTCGATGGTGACGGCGCTTCCGCTCGGCAGACTCAGAGCGGGTGAAGAGGGGGCAATCGATGTCGGTGCGTGCGGCCCCAGCGCAGCGGCGATGTCGCCGAGGTCCGGCCTGCTCCGCGCGGGGTCATCACGAGCGGTCAGCCATTCCAGTTCGGCACCGATGAGCCGGGGTGGGCCGAGCTTGAAACAGACACCACCGACGTACGCCTCCGCGGCGGCTCGGGTGGTGAGCCGGCGCGAATCCACTGCCATCGCCATCAGCTGCTCCGATCGTCGGCGGCGCGTGTTCGGCAAGTACGAATTCGACAATAGAGACCGTCACCGACACTAAACCGCGATCGCCGATCGCGCACCCGTCGCGCCGACTGCGGCGACGGTACTGTCCGACAGACAACGCCAGCTCAGTCAGTCCGGAGGGCCGTGAAGATGCTCGATCAGCAACGCCTACGCCGCGATACGCCCGGCTGCCTCGACAAGGTCTTCCTCGACAGTGCCGGCTCGTCGCTGTCCCCCGAGCCGGTGCTCGAGGCGGTCATCGCCCACCTGCGACGGGAAGCCGAGATCGGCGGCTACCTCGCCGCCGGGGAGCGCGCCGCCGACCTGGCCGACGTGAAGACCGCGCTCGGCGAGCTGCTCGGCGCCCAGGCAGGAGACTTCGCGCTGGTGGAGAGCGCGACCAGGGCGTGGACCGACTTCTTCTACGCGGTGCCGCTCGCCCCGGGCGATCGAGTCCTGATCACCGAGGTCGAGTACGCCAGCAACGCCATCGCGGCCCTGCAGCGCGCCCGTGCGACCGGCGCGGTCGTCGAGGTGGTCCCGTCCACGCCGACCGGGGAGATCGACCTCGACGCCCTCTCCCGGATGCTCGACGAGCGGGTGCGCCTGGTGTCGCTGGTGCACGCGCCGACCAACGGCGGGCTGATCAATCCCGTCCGTGAGGTGGTGGACCTGGCGCACGGCGTCGGCGCGCTGGTTCTTCTCGACGCCTGTCAGTCGGTCGGCCAGATCCCGGTGGACGTCGCCACGCTCGGCGTCGATGCGCTCTCGGCGACGGGCCGCAAGTGGCTGCGGGCCCCACGGGGCACCGGATTCCTCTACGTGCGCCCCGAGCTGGCAGGCACCCTCGAACCCGCCGCGCTTGACCTGCACGGCGCGCAGTGGACGGCGACCGACGGCTACCGGATGGCCGGCGACGCGTCGCGGTTCGAGTTCTGGGAGTGCAGCGTCGCGGGCCGGCTCGGCCTGGGCGCGGCGGTCCGCTATCTGCTCGAACTGGGGATCGACGAGGTGAGCGCCGCGGTGTCGGAGCGTGCCGAGGCCGCGCGTGCCGGGCTGGCCACGGTCCCCGGCGCGACGGTGCGCGATCTCGGCCACACCCGCAGCGGCATCGTCTCCTTCACCGTCGACGGGGTGGCCCCGGCGGCCGTGCGGGAAGCGTTGGCCGCCAAGGACATCACGGTGACCGTCAGCGGCCGCGGCTCGACGCTGGTGGACATGAGCAACCGGGACCTGGAGGCGGTGGTGCGGGCGTCGCCGCACTGCTTCAACTCGTTCGAGGACCTCGAGCGGCTCGTCGAGGCGGTCGCGGCGCTCTAGCCGGTCTGGTCCTGCCTGCGCAGCTCGGCGTGCAGGTGGTGGGTGAGCGGCGTCGCGTCGTGCGCCATCCACAGGTCGTAGGTGAGCAGATCTCCCGCGACCACCCAGCGTCGGCGGATCTCGTGCACGGGCTTCGCGTTCGGGGACCGACTGAGCGTCAGCGCCGTCATCTCGAGCACGCCGTCGCGGACCTCACCCTGATGGATCTCGACGAATCCCGTTGGCTGGCTGACCAGCAGCTCGACGCTGTCCCCGCCGGTGAGCCGCAGGTAACCGTTCTCGGTGTGCATCGGCGGCCCGCCGCCCGGCTTGCGGGTCCGGGACAGGTAGGTCAGGAAGGGCTTCCCGATCGGCGTCAGGTTGACCTGCTCGTCGTATGCGAAATCCTCGATCGTCGGGTAGTGCCCCTCGCCGGAGCCCGCCCAGTGGCCGGCGAACGGGGCGAGCACGCCCAGCGGCGCCAGCGCGGCGGTTACGTCAGTCATCGATGCTCCCTGGAGTTGTGGTGTCCTTCGATCTCCGTCCAAACCTAACGGCCACCCCCGACCCCCGCTCGATTGCGCACCGGACGCGTGTCGAGGCCGATTCGCGGGGGGTCAGGCATCTCCGGTATGCTGGCCTGCGTTGTCTCGGCGAGGGTGAACCACTTCGTTGGCTCACCGTGATCGACGCGGCTACGGCTACCTTTCGAGCAGTTTGCGCTCCGGGCCGTGCGCGTTCATCCGCCCCCGTCGAGATCACCGCAATGCCACCGAATCAAATCTGATGTGAGCCATAGGAGCTGTTTCCCCATGTCGACCGATGCCAATCGCCTCGAAGCCGCCGTCCGCACCGAGTTCGGCAAGGGTGCCGCACGCCGCGCCCGCCGCGACGGCCAGGTCCCCGCGGTCCTCTACGGCCACCAGGAAGAGCCGCGCCACCTCGCGCTGAACGCCCGCGAGTTCGCCAAGGTCCTGCGCGCGCACGGCACCAACGCCGTCCTCACCCTCGACATCGAGGGCACGGAGCAGATCGCGCTCACCAAGTCGGTCGTCGTCCACCCGATCCGCAACTACATCGAGCACGCCGACCTGCTGGTCATCAAGAAGGGCGAGAAGGTCACCGTCGAGGTGCCCGTCGTCGTCATCGGTGAGGCCGCAGCCGGCAGCCTGGTCGCCCAGGACGCCGCCACCGTCTCCGTCGAGGCCGACGCCATGAACCTGCCCGAGTCCATCGAGGTCTCGGTCGAGGGCCTCGAGGTCGGCAGCCAGATCCTGGCATCCGCCCTGACCCTGCCCGCGGGCGCCACCCTCCAGGGTGACCCCGAGGTGTTGGTCGTCAACATCGTCGCCGCCCCGTCCGCCGAGGCCATGGAGGCCGAGGGTGCGGGCGTCGAGGGTGCCGAGGCCCCCGCCGAGGAGACCGCCGCCGAGGCCGAGTCCGCCGAGGGCTGAGTCGCTCCACCGCACACATCAGTGCAGCGCTAACGTCAACGGCGCGCCATCCCGCGAGGGACGGCGCGCCGTTGCCGTTCGCGGCCCCACCCCTACGACCGAGAGCCGACCGCGTTGACCCAGCCATCCGAATCAACTGCCCTCGTCGTCGGGCTGGGAAATCCAGGACCGCAGTACGAACGCACCAGGCACAACGTCGGGTTCATGGTGGTCGACGCCCTGGCCGCCCGCGAGCGGGCCCGGTTCACCGCACACAAGAAAAGCGGCTCGGACGCGGTCACGCTGCGCATCGCGGGCCGTCAGGTGATCGTGGCGAAGCCGCGCTCGTACATGAACCTGTCCGGCAAGCCGGTGGCCGCGCTCGCCCGGTTCTTCTCGGTCGAACCCGCGAATCTCGTGGTCGTGCACGACGAGCTGGACCTGGACTTCGGCACGCTCCGGCTCAAGCTCGGTGGCGGCGAGGGCGGGCACAACGGCCTCCGCTCGATCTCCGGCGCGATCGGCACCAAGGACTACCTGCGCGCCCGCGTCGGCATCGGTCGGCCGCCCGGCCGGATGGATCCCGCGGACTACGTGCTCAAGCCGTTCTCATCGGTCGAGCGCAAAGAACTGGACCTGGTCTGCGAGGAGGCAGCGGACGCCGTCGAGTTGCTGCTCCGCGTCGGGCTCGAGGCCGCGCAGAACCAACTGCACTGATCGAACCGGGCTGGCTACTATCTGGGCTATGCGGCGGACGTCGCGATCGTGTGGAGATCGAGAATGACGCAGGGGGCGTAGTGGTTCGGTGGGGTGGCGCAGCAGGTGCCGGGCTCGTGCTGGTGACCGGGATACTGGTGGGCGGCTGCGCGAATTCGGATACCCCAGGGGTGGCCACCGCCGCCGAGGCGGTCCAGGTCGATCCCGCCGAGTATTCGATCGGCGACGGGAAACATGTGTTCCACCTCGTCTCCGGGGTCGCGGGCTGCTGGTTCAACCCCAACCAGGCTGACAACCAGGCGCCGCACATGCTGTGTGACCTCCCCCTGCCGAAGTCGGATCCGCCGATCGTCGACCCCCAGACCGGCGTGCGGGCGCCCGCCGACGCGATCGTCATCGAGCCCGACGGGGTCAGCAAGGTCGTCAACGTCGCCGGGGCCTTCATCACGGGCCAATTGCTGCCGCCCGGCTCGACGCTCACGGTCGGAGAGCTGTCGTGTACCGCCCTCGACGGCAAGTCCATGTCCTGCCGAGGGCCGGCCGGATCGTTCACTTTCGACGGCTCGACCGCCGAGGCCAGCATCCGCGAATAGCCGGCCCGCCGACGCTCCGCCGGATCACGCCCCGCTCACCAGCGACGCCGACCGACCGCGCCGCAGCTTGCCGGAGGACGTCTTCGGGATGCTGCCAGGACCGAGCACGGCCACCGTCCTCGGTCGGACGCCGACCTCCGAGACCACCGCGTGCACCACCTCGTGCTCGATCCGCTTGACCTCCTCGGGGTCCTCGTGGTCGTTGGTCTCCACCGCGACCGCGAACGACTCCCGCTTCTGCCCGGCATCGAGCCGCACCGCGACGGCATTGCCGGGCCGCACCCCCCTGACGGTGCACGCGGCCCGCTCGATGTCGGTCGGGTAGACGTTGCGCCCGCCCATGATGATCACGTCCTTGACGCGCCCGCACACCACCATCAGGCCCTCTTCGGTGAAATACCCGACGTCGCCGGTGTTGAACCACCCGTCCGAGTCCTGCGCGGGCCTGTGCCCGTCCACAGTGAGGTAGCCGGGGGTGACGGACCCACCCCGCAGCTCGATGATGCCGACCGCTCGGCGTGGGAGCACCCGTCCGTCCTCACCGACGATGCGCCCCTCCAGGCCGGACACCAACGGGCCGAGGGTCGGGAGCCGGCGGGCATTGGCACGGTCGGTCGGCACCGCCAGGCCGCCCGCCTCGAACAGGTCCGGATCCACCAGGTCCAGCACCAATCCCTGCCCCGGCTGGGGCAGGGAGACCGCGAGGGTCACCTCCGCCATCCCGTACGTCGGCGCCAGCGCCGACGGGTCAAGCCCGAATCGTGCCCCCGCCTCCGCGAGCGCGAGCATCGTTTCGGCGTCCACCGGCTCCGCACCGTTGAGCAGGCAGCGCACCGTCGACAGGTCCACGATGCCGTCCTCGGCCTGCGCGAGCCGCCTGGCGAGCAGGGAGTACGCGAAGTTCGGCGCGGCGGTGACCGTGCCCCGGTACTTGCCCATCAGCTCCGCCCACAACAGCGGCGAGGTGAGGAAGTCCATCGGCGTGATGCTGACGATCTCGGCACCGATCTGCATCGGCAGGGTGAGGAAACCGACCATGCCCATGTCGTGGAACAGCGGCAGCCAGCTCACCATCACGTCGTCGTCGACCGAGAACTTGATCCGGGACAGCATCGCCCAGGAGTTCGTGTAGAAGTTCCCGTGCGTGATCTGCACGGCCTTGGGTGACCCCGTCGACCCTGACGTGAGCTGCTGCAGGGCGATGTCGGACTCGGCGGTCCGCACCGGATCGATGTCCGGTCCCGCGCGCAGGTCCCCGATCGTGACGACCCTGATGCCGCGCTCCTCGAGCAGCGGCGCCGCCGCGTCGAAGGGTGCGCCGAGGACGACAGCCTTGGCCGAGATCATGCCGATGACCGTCTCGGTGTCCTCCGCCCAGACGGTCAGGTCGGTGCGCGGAGTCGGCTGGTGCAGCATGGTCACGGAGGCACCGCGCATCCAGATGGCCTGCACGGACGGGGCAATGTCCACCGGCTGACCGGCGAGGATCCCGATCGCGTCGCCGTGTCCGATGCCCGCGGCCGCGAGCGCGCCTGCCATCGCGCGGGCGACCGCATGGATCTCGCTCCAGACCTGGCGGTGCGGACTGTCCGGTTCCCCGGTCACGAGCCCATGGACACTGTCCGCAGCGTTGGCATACATCTCTTCGGTGAACCGGCTCATGACGCCCTCCTCCGCACGATGGAGGGACGAGGCGGTCGGGCGCGGAGGACGCCGCACCGAGGGCCCCAGAGCCCTCACTGGTACTTCCGGAAACGCAATTCGGCCGTTACTCCCGGGGGCCACGGCCTGGTTCGGGGTGCACTCGAGCATAGGCGTCACCCGCACGGGTAGCCTGGCATATTGGCGTTTCGCCATCTTGTCCGTCTCATATCAGTTAGGAATCCCGGTGACCACCGAGCCCGCGCCGGCGTCTGCCTCCACCTCCCCCGACGCCCCCGCGGAGGTCGCCTCGGCCGGGACCCCCGCGACGCCGAAGGGCCTGGCCGCCGAGGCCACCCGGCGACGGACCTTCGCGGTCATCTCGCACCCGGACGCCGGTAAGTCCACACTGACCGAGGCCCTCGCGCTGCACGCGAAGATGATCTCGGAGGCGGGCGCCGTGCACGGCAAGGCCGGTCGCCGGTCCACCGTCTCGGACTGGATGGAGATGGAGAAGGCCCGCGGCATCTCGGTCAGCTCGACCGCGCTGCAGTTCAACTACAAGTCCGGCGAGTCCGAGCCGAACGATCCGATCAGCGTCATCAACCTCGTCGACACCCCAGGTCACTCCGACTTCTCGGAGGACACCTATCGGGTGCTCACCGCGGTCGACGCCGCGGTCATGCTCATCGACGCCGCCAAGGGCCTCGAGCCGCAGACCCTCAAGCTGTTCCAGGTGTGTCGCCACCGCGGCATCCCGGTCATCACCGTGATCAACAAGTGGGACCGCCCGGGCCAGACCCCGCTGGAGCTGCTCGACGAGATCCACGAGCGGATCGGCCTGACCCCGACTCCCCTGTACTGGCCGGTGGGCATCGCGGGCGACTTCCGCGGCCTGCTGCGGCGCGGCGAGGACGGCGCCCCGCAGGAGTACATCCGGTTCACCCGCACCGCGGGCGGCGCCACGATCGCACCCGAGGAGATCCTCGACGCGGACGCGGCCGCGGCCCGTGACGGCTCCGACTGGGAGACCGCGGTCGAGGAGAGCGAGCTGCTCTCCGCCAGCGGGCAGGACCACGACCAGGAGATGTTCCTGGCCGGACAGACCTCCCCTGTCATCTTCGCCTCCGCGATGCTGAACTTCGGCGTCCGGCAGATCCTCGACACCCTGGTGGCGCTCGCGCCAGCCCCCGGCCCGCGCGACGACATCAAGGGCGCCTCGCGCGAGGTCACCGATCCGTTCAGCGCGGTGGTGTTCAAGGTGCAGGCGGGCATGGACACGAGCCACCGAGATCGCTTGGCGTTCATGCGGATCGTCTCCGGTGTCTTCGAGCGCGGGATGGTCGTCACGCATGCCCAGACCGGCAAGCCCTTCACCACCAAGTACGCGCAGACCGTGTTCGGCCGCGAGCGCTCCACCGTCGAATCGGCGTACCCGGGCGACGTGGTCGGCCTGGTGAACGCGACCGCCCTTGCCCCCGGCCACACCCTGTTCACGGACAAGAAGGTGGAGTTCCCGCCGATCCCCTCGTTCGCGCCCGAGCACTTCTCGGTGCTGCGCGCGGAGAGCGCGAGCAAGTACAAGCAGTTCCGCCGCGCCGTGGAGCAGCTCGACTCCGAGGGCGTGGTCCAGGTGCTGCGCAACGACATTCGCGGCGACGCGGCTCCGGTGATGGCGGCCGTCGGCCCGATGCAGTTCGAGGTGGTGGCCGCGCGGATGAAGGCGGAGTTCTCGGTGGAGGCCCGGATGGAGGGCCTGCCGTACGCGCTGGCTCGCCGCACGGACGCCGAGTCGGCCACCGAGCTGGGCCGCCAGCGCGGGGTCGAGGTCTTCACCAGGTCCGACGGTGTGATGCTCGCCCTGATCAGCGACAAGTGGCGGCTGCAGTACCTGCAGAAGGAGCTTCCGGAGCTGACCCTCGAGCCGCTCGTCGCGACCGCCGACTAGCTCCGTGAACCCGCTGCTCGCCCTGTTCGATGCGGAACTGCACATCGGCGGGGCCACGATCCTGTGGCGCGATCGTCGGCAACACCTTCGGCATCGCGTCCGCGATCGGCGGGATGAAGCGCGTGGTGTGGGCGTGGCCGGTCGGCATCGCCGGAAATGCGTTGCTGTTCACCGTGTTCATGGGCGCGCTGTTCCACACCCCACAGGAGCTGAACCTGTACGGCCAGGCAGGCCGCCAGCTGATGTTCATCAGCGTGAGCGTGTACGGCTGGACGCAGTGGGTGCGTTCGCGGCACGAGTCCGGCCAGGCGGTGCTGCCCCGGTGGGCGCCGCCGCGGGACCGGCTCCTGCTGGTGCTCGCGATGGGCGCGGGCACCGTGGCGTTCGCGCAGATCTTCGCCCGGCTCGGGTCCTACGGCCCGTGGGCGGAGGCGTGGATCTTCATGGGCTCGATGCTCGCCACCTACGGGATGGCCCGCGGCTGGACCGAGTTCTGGTTGATCTGGATCGCCGTCGACGTCGTCGGCGTCCCGCTGCTGCTCGAGGCCGGCTACTACCCGTCGGCGATCCTGTACCTGGTGTACGCGGGCTTCGTGGTCTGGGGCTTCGCGGTGTGGCTGCGGATCCAGCGCCGGACGATGCCGGTGCGGGTCTAACGAACCCCTAATGATTCGCTAACGGGCGCCGAGTTTTTCGTCCCTACCTTGGGTCGTGTCGAGGCCACCTCCGGCTCCGACAAGACCGAAGGAGACCCCAATGCGTAAGTCCCTCAACACCGTCGTCGTCCGCAAGCGCGCCGGGATCGCGGCCGCCGGACTGGCGGTCGCCGCCGCGATCACGGTGCCCGGCGTGGCGTGGGCGAACGACGCCATCCCGCAGGGCCCGGCGGTCGCCGTCGGCGAGTCGGCCCCCGCGGTGCTCGGCGCGCCGCTGGACGAGGCGACCTGCGCGGCGGCGGCCATCGAACTCAGCCCGGAGACGCTGCAGAAGATGATCGAGGCCGGCACCGCGGTGCCGGCCACCCCGACCGTCCCGGCCACGGAGGCCGTCGAGGCCGCACCGGCCGAGATCCAGGTGCCGATCCCGGCCGAAGCCGAGGGGATGGCGGCCCCCACCGTCATTCGCATCCCCGGTCCGGCAGATCTGCCCGCGGAGTTGGCGCAGGTGCTGACCATCCAGATGGACGAGAACGCCCCGGCAGGCGCCGTGACCGTGGCTCGGGCCTGCTAGGACACCCTCGCGGCCCTGGCACCATGGATGCGGTGACCGATACCGCCCGCATCCTCGTCGTCGACGACGACCCCAAGGTCCTGGCCTCGCTGGAACGGGGGCTCCGTCTGTCCGGTTTTCACACCGAGACCGCGACGGACGGCGCCTCCGCCCTGCGGGCCGTGTCCGACGAATGCCCCGCCGCGATCGTCCTCGATGTGAACATGCCGGGCCTCGACGGCGTTGGCGTGGTCACCGCGCTGCGGGCGATGGGCAACGAGGTGCCGATCTGCGTGCTCAGTGCGCGCAGCTCCGTCGGTGACCGAATCGCGGGTCTGGAGGCCGGCGCGGACGACTACCTGACCAAGCCGTTCGAGCTCGGCGAACTGGTGGCCCGGCTGCGGGCGCTGCTGCGGCGGGCGCCCCTGGCCGCGACGCCCGCCGGGACCGTCACGGTCGGGGCCCTGGAGGTGGACCTGCCGGGGCGGCGCGCCCACGTCGCGGGCCGCAGACTCGACCTGACCAAGCGCGAATTCGACCTGCTCGGCGCGCTGGCGGAGAACGCGGGCGTCGTGCTCAGCCGCCCCCAGCTGCTGCGCCTGGTGTGGGGCTACGACTTCGACGCCGACACCAACGTGGTCGACGTCTTCGTCACCTATCTACGCAAGAAACTGGAGGCGAACTCGATGCCACGAGTCCTGCACACGGTCCGCGGCGTCGGCTTCGTCCTGCGGGCGCAACCGTGAGGCGGTCGCTGTCGCTGCGAACGCGGGTCGCCATCGTGTCGGCGCTGTCCGCGGCCGTCGTCATCGTCGCCATCGGCGCGGCCATCGCGGTGTTCCTGCGGGTGAACGGCTCCGAGCAGATCGACCGGACGCTCGACTCGGTGACATTGGCGATGCCGGCCGACACAACCGCCGCCGACACAGTCGACATGGCACCGGCTCTCCCGTTACCCGCCGTCGTATCCGGTGGGTCCGCGGAGGCCGCCGTGGCCGAGGACGCGACCAGAACGGAGTTGATGGCCGGTACCGCGGTCCGGGTTCGCGACGTCGCGGTCCCCGGAGAACCGGGCGCCTTCCTGGCGTTGACCGTCCCGGAGGACCCGTTGACCCAGGCCATCCGGCAGCAGCAGGTGGCGGTCGCGATCGCGGCCGTGGTGGCGATCGCGGCGGCGGGCGGGCTGGGCTGGCTGCTGGCCGGGCGGGCCGTCCGCCCGCTGCGGCTGCTGGCCGATGCCACCCACGACATCGGCGACGATCCCGGGGCTGCTCGCCCGAGCGTGCGCGGGGCCAGGGAGGCCGAGGACCTGTCGGAGGCGATCGGGCACATGCTCGACCGGATCGCCGCGGCCCAGAAGCGGACCGAGGAAGCTCTCGGTTCGGCACGCGACTTCGCCGCGGTGTCCGCGCACGAGCTGCGCACCCCGCTGACCTCGATGCGGACCGACCTCGAGGTGCTCTCGACGATGCGGCTCACCGGCGAGCAGCGCGAGGAGATCCTGCGTGACCTGCTCGGCACGCAGCGTCAGGTCGAGACGACCCTGACCGACCTCGAGCGGCTCGCGGTCGGCGAGCTCTCCGACGTCGCGGACCACGAGCAGCTGGACCTGGCCGAGCTGGTCGACCGCTGTGTGCAGGCAGCCGAGCGCATCCATCCCGACCTGGATATCTCCGTCTCCGCCCCCGAACCCGTTGTCGTGCGCGGCATTCCGACCGGGCTACGACTGGTGCTCGACAACGCCATCACCAACTCGGTCCGGCACGGCGGGGCCGGGCGGGTGCTCGTCACCGTCCGTGCCGACGCCGACGGCGCCGCCGTCATCACCGTCGACGACGACGGGAGTGGCGTGCCGGAGGCCGAGCGGGCGTCGGTGTTCGCGCGCTTCGTCCGCGGCACCGGCTCCGACTCCGCCGGGTCCGGGCTTGGCCTCGCGCTGGTCGCTCAGCAGGCCGAACTGCACGGCGGCACCGTGGAATTGGTGGACAGCCCGCTCGGCGGCGTCCGGCTTGTCCTGCGGCTCCCCCAGCGCCCCGCCGAGTGTGCACCTACCGCCGCCGCCACTCGGGCGATGCCCCGGTAGCTGCACACTCGACCGGCAGCGGTCAGATCCCGGCGCGCCGCACGAGGGCGTCGGTGACCGTCGGGGCGAAGTTGTCGAGGAACCGCAGCAGCTCCGCGTAGGTCGGGAGCAGTTCGACCGGCCGGGTCCGGATCGCGGTGACCAGCCAGGACGCCGCGTCCTCGGGGGTCAGCGCCGGCATCGCGTCGTAGTCCTTGGTCGGCGCGATCATCGGGGTGCGGATCAGCGGGAAGTGCACGGTCGTCACGGACACCCCGCGTCCGTCGAGCTCGGCGCCGAGGTCGCGCCCGAACGCGCTGACCGCGGACTTCGACGCGTGGTAGGCCGCGAACTTGGGCATGACGCCGCCCGGCACGCCCCAGGTGGCCACGTTGACCACGTGCCCCTGCCGTCGCTCGAGCATCTCCGGCAACAGCGCGAGGGTGAGCCGTACCGGGCCGAAGTAGTTCAGGGCCATCGTGCGTTCGAAGTCGTGGAACCGGTCGAGCGAATCCTCGACCGGGCGGCGGATCGACCGGCCCGCGTTGTTGACGAGCACGTCGACGGGACCGAGTTCGTCGCGGACGAGGATCCGCAGCCGGTCCACATCATCCGGATCGGTGAGGTCGCATGGCACGGCGTGCGCGGTCCCGCCCCCGCCCACGATCTCGTCGCGCACGGCCTCGAGCGCCTCCGCGCCCCGCGCGACGAGGATCAGCTCGGCGCCCTCGGCGGCGAGTCGCCGCGCGGCCGCCTCCCCGACCCCGGACGAGGCCCCGGTCAGCAGGATCCGCTTGCCCTCGATCCGGTGCTCGCGGATCGGCAGGAACTTCGCGGCGATCGCCCGGGCGGACGGGATCGGGCTCAGCGCCGCGCGGGCGAGGATCTCGGTGATCACGATTGCTGGCTCCTCCGGTAGGGATGGCGGATTCGATGCTATCCGCGCGCCCCCGAACCCGGCCGAGTGTGCAGCTACCGGGGCATCGCCCGGGAAGGGGCGACAGTAGCTGCACACTCGGCGGGGCGGACGGGGCTAGGCGAACAGGGCGGCGATCGCGTCCCGGTCCACCTCGGCGAGGCTCGACGGCGACCAGGACGGGTTGCGGTCCTTGTCGACCAGCACCGCGCGCACGCCCTCGGCGAAGTCGGGCCCGGTGGTCACCGCGGCGGTCAGCGCCAGCTCACGATCGAGGCACCGCGACAGCTCGTCGTCCGCGCCGCGCCGGATCAGCTCCGCGGTGACGAAGGCGGCGGTCGGCGACACCGCGGTCAGCGCGGTCCGCGCCTGCGTCGTCCACTCGTCGTCCCCGGTCAGCCGGGCCAGCATGTCCGCGGGGGTGCCCTGCGCGAACACCTCGTCGATCTCCGCTTGCCGCGCGGCCAGCGGCGCCTCGGGGGCCTGCTCGCCGAACTTCTCGAGCGCCTCGGCGGCCGAGCCACCGCGGATCGCGTCGGCCAACTCCGCCAACCGCTCGCTCGGCACGAAATGCGTCGCCAGTCCGAACGCGACCGCGTCGCCCGCCGAGGCCCTGGCGCCGGTGAGCCCGAGGTACATGCCTGCCGCGCCGGTCAGCCGCGGCAGGAAGTGGCTCGCGCCCACGTCCGGGAAGAACCCGATCGCGGTCTCCGGCATGGCCAGCACCGCCCGCTCGGTCACCACCAGGACCGAGCCGTGCACCGAGATGCCGAGCCCGCCGCCCATCGCGGCGCCGTCGATCAGCGAGATGTAGGGCTTCGGGTACTCGCCGATCAGCAGGTTGAGCCGGTACTCGTCGGCGAAGAACCCGTGCACGAACTCGCGGTCGCCGCGCAGCACCGCCTCGCGCACGGCCTTGATGTCGCCGCCCGCGCAGAACGCCCGCTCGGAACCGCTGGTCACCAGGACCGTCTCGACCGCGGGGTCGTCGCGCCAGCGCAGCAGCGGCTCGTACAGATCGCGGATCATGCTCGGATCGAGGGCGTTGAGCGCCTTCGGTCGGTCCAGCACGATCTCGCCGACGCCGCCTGCGACGTTGGTCCGGATGAAGCTCATGCACACTCCCGTTCAGATGTTCTGGTCACGGCCACAGGACGTCGGTAATCCACCCAGTGGTCGACCAACTCGCGGACGGCTCGGGCCGCCCGTACCGCAACCGTTGGTGTCTGCGCCCCGGGTCGGCGAGCCAGAACTCGACGCTGTCCGGGACCAGGCACCAAGCCTGCCAGGCCGGCGCGACGAGGCCCGGGTCGGCCTCGATCCGGGAGACCGCCTCGGCGACCGCGCGGTCGTACTCGACCGGATCGGCCAGGACCTCGCTCTGTCGGCTGGCGGCGGCCACCGCGCGGGCGGTCACCGACCGTTCGAGATAGTCCCGCGCGCTCACCCGCGCCTCCCCCGGCTCGGCGTGGCCGCGGACCCGGACCTGCCTGCCCACCCCGGCCCAGTAGAAGGTCAGCGCCGCCGAGGGGTTCGCCGCCAGCTGACGCCCCTTCGGGGAGTCCACCGAGCCCGAGAACCACCAGCCCCGCTCGTCGACGTCTTTGAGGGTGAGCACCCGGGCGTCGACCCGGCCGCCGTCCTCCGTCGTGGACAGCACGGCCGCCTGGGGTTCCGGCACGCCTGCCGCGACCGCATCCTCCAGCCAGCGCAGGAACAGCGGCGACGGGGTGTGAGTCGGGTCCAGGACGTCGGCGGGCGCCGCCGCGGCCGTCATGGCGGGCAGGGCGCGCAGCCACGCGCGGGTGTCGGCGAACGAGGACCGGGGCGCGATGTCGGGCACGATCGAACCCTAGGCCCCGGCCACGGGTTCGCGCACCGCGAGGACGCGCGCAGACCGAGAGCGCCTCGGGCCGAGCACGATTCGACTCTGCCCGATCTCCGTCAGGCGGAGGCCTGGGTGGCGGCCGGGGTCACCGAGAGCGCCCAGCGGCTCGAGGTGACCTGGAAGCTCGGGATGTCGGCGAGGGAGATGACCACCTCGTAGGTGCGCTCGTAGCCCGTGTGCGAGATGCGCCATCGTCCGTCGGCGCCCTTGGCATACCGATCGTGATAGTAGGCCGCACCGCGCAGCATCATCCCGTCCTCCGGAATGATCACCGTGTCCGAGAGCACCCAGACCCCGGACGCGCTGTCACCGTCCACGTCGATCTCGGGCTGCCCGGTCAGGTGCTCGGTCAGCACGTGCGGGGCCAGCGTGATCTCCATGAAGGAGACGAGCGCATCACGATCCTCGAACCGGAGATGCTCGCCGTAGGTCGCCGTCGCGTCGGGCAACAGGGTGTCGCGGAACGTGGCCCAGTCCTTGGTGTCCAGCGCGCGGGTGTACCGGTATTTGAGTCTGCAGATCTCGGCGACGGCCTCCAGATCCATGATGCACGCCTTCCATGACGGGACTCATGCACAGATACTGACCTGCTCGCAGACTAGTCTTCTTCGCCTGCGAAGGAGACCGGAATGGGTGAGCGCCGGTTCACTCCAGCTCGGCGGCGAGCTCCATCCAGCGCTCCTCGGCGCCGTCCTTGTCCATCACGACCTGCCGGAGCTCCGCGTCCAGCGACTGCAGCTTCGCCGGATCGGTCGCGGCCTCCGCCAACGCCGCGTGCAGCTTCGTCTCGCGCTCGTCGAGCTTGACGATCTGGCGCTCGAGCTTGCTCAGCTCCTTGCGGGCCGCCCGGTCCGCGGCGCCGTCCCTCAGCGGTGCGGGCGCGGACGAACCCGACAGCGCCTGACTGGTGGTACCGGCGGCCTCGACCGCGGCCCGACGCCTGCGCAGGTAGTCGACGATGCCGCCGGGCAGGTTGGTGAGCTTGCCGTCACCGAACAGCGCCCAGGTGGAGTCACAGATCCGCTCGATCAGGTAGCGATCGTGACTGATCACCACCATCGTGCCCGCCCAGCCGTCGAGGATGTCCTCGAGCTGCTGGAGGGTGTCGATGTCCAGGTCGTTGGTCGGCTCGTCGAGCAGCAGCACGTTCGGCTCCGACATCAGGACCCGGGTCAGCTGGAGCCGTCGCCGCTCGCCACCGGACAGATCGCCCACTCGGGTGCGCTGACGGGCCGGCGTGAAGCCCAGTCGCTCGGCCAGCTGACCGGCGGATATTTCCTTGTCGCCCAACACGATCCGCTCGGCGACATCCTTGACCGCCTCGAGCACGCGCAGATCGGTCGGCAGGTCGTCGAGTTCCTGGCGGAGCCAACCGATCTTGACGGTCTGACCCTGCTTCCGTCGGCCCGTCGCGGGCTCGAGTTCGCCCGCGAGGGTGCGCAGCAGCGTGGTCTTGCCGGAGCCGTTGACGCCGACCAGGCCGATGCGCTCGCCGGGTGCCAAGCGCCAGGTCAGATCGTTCACGAGTTCCCGGCCGTCCGGCGCGGCGATCGTGGCGTCCTCGAGTTCGATGACCACCTTGCCGAGTCGGCTGTTCGCGAACGACGCCAGCGCGACCTTGTCCCTGGGCGGGGGCACGTCGGCGATCAGCGCCTCGGCCGCCTCGATCCGGTACTTGGGCTTGGAGGTGCGGGCGGGCGCACCGCGCCGCAGCCAGGCGAGTTCCTTGCGGGCCAGGTTCCTGCGGCGCTCCTCGGAGGCGTCGGCCTGCCGGGAGCGCTCGGCGCGGGCGAAGATCCAGTCGTTGTAGCCGCCCTCGTAGGCCTCGACCTTTCCGCCGACGACCTCCCACGTGCGGTTGGCGACGGTGTCGAGGAACCACCGGTCGTGCGTGACGACCACCAGCGCGCTGCGCCGGTCGACGAGGTGCTCGGCCAGCCACTGCACGCCCTCGACGTCGAGGTGGTTGGTCGGCTCGTCGAGCACCAGCAGGTCCAGGTCCTGCACCAGCGCGGCGGCCAGAGCCACCCGGCGCCGTTCGCCACCGGACAGCCCCTCGACCATGCGATCGAGGCCGACGGCGTCGATCCCGATTCCGGTCAGGATCGACCGGATCCGGGCGTTGCCCGCCCATTCGTGTTCGTCGACCCCGAGCGGGGCGAGGACCACGTCGGCGACGCTCGAGCCCGCGGGCAGCACGCCGCGCTGGGTGACCACCGCCATCCGCAGTCCGCCGACCCGGCTCACCCGGCCGGAGTCCGGCGGTTCGATGCCGGCGAGCACCTCGAGCATGGTGGTCTTGCCGCCGCCGTTGAGGCCGACGACACCGATCCGCTCGCCCTCCTGGACGCCGAGCGACACCGAGTCGAGCAGCGGTTTGATCCCGAATGACTTCGAGACCTGCTCCAGATTGATCAGATTCGCCATCAGTGCTCCGTCTTGTCGTCGATCACGCGGGCACCGGGCACCGGGCCGTGGGCTGTTCGCACGGTCCGGCAGACGCCCGCGCCCGCCAGTTCCGCGCTGACCGCCACGGCCGCGTCGGCGTCCGCGCAGAGAAAGGCACAGGTGGGCCCCGAGCCCGAGACGATGCCGGCCAGGGCACCCGCGGCGGTGCCCGCCCGCAGGGTGCGGCGCAGCTCCGGCTTGAGGGACAGCGCCGCGGGCTGCAGGTCGTTGCCGAGCAGGGGGGCGAGCTGATGGGGATCCCCGACGGCCAGCGCGTGCATCAGCTCGTCGGGGTCACCGAGCCGGGGCGGGTCGCCCTCGGCGCGCAACCGGTCCAGCTCGCGGAACACGTCCGGGGTCCGCAGCCCACCCTTGGCGAGCGCGAGGACCCAGTGAAAGGTGTTGCGGGACAGCACCGGCAGCAATTTCTCCCCGCGACCGGTACCGATCGCGGTGCCGCCGCGCAGCGAGAACGGCACGTCGCTGCCGAGCCGGGCCGCGTATTCGTCCAGATCGGCGCGCTCGAGGCCGAGCTCCCAGAGCTCGTCGAGGGCGACCAGGGTCGCCGCGGCGTCGGCGCTGCCGCCTGCCATGCCACCCGCGACCGGGATGCCCTTGGCGATCGCGATCGCGACCGCGGGGTCCCTGCCCGCCCGCTCGGCGAGCAGCTCGGCCGCCTGCCAGACCAGGTTGCGGTGGTCCGTCGGCACCACCCGCGCGCTCTCGCCCTGCACCACGACCGAGAGCTCGTCCGCGTCGCGGACCTCGACGTCGTCGTGCAGCGAGAGCGCCTGGAAGACCGAGGTGAGCTCGTGATAGCCGTCTTCGCGCAGGTCACCGACGCCGAGGTGCAGATTGACCTTCGACGGTGCCCGGACGATCACCGGGCGAGGAACAGCGGACAGCACAAGGCACCAGCGTAGTGGAACAAATGCGGTCCGATGACCGCGCCGAGGGGACGACCATGGAGGTGGACGCCACCAACCCACCAAGGAGCCGTCATGACCGACCCCCGCGACCCCGACCAGCAGCGGACCGTGGTGCCGCGGCCCGCCGCCCTGCCCTACCTGTCCGTGCCCGACGCCCGCCGCGCGATCGAGTGGTACGCCGAGGCCTTCGGCGCCCGGGTCGACGGCGAGCCGGTGATGATGCCCGACGGCCGGATCGGTCACTGTGAGCTGGCGATCGGCGACGGCACGCTGTACCTGGCCGACGAGTTCCCCGAGATCGGTTTCACCGCGCCCGCCCCCGGCCGTTCCGGAGTGAGCCTGATGCTGCCGGTCGCCGACACCGACGCCACCCTGGAGCGGGCGCGCGCGACGGGCGCGGCCGTCGAACGCGAACCGGCGAACGAGAACAGCCATCGCGGCGCCACCCTGCTGGACCCGTTCGGCCACCGTTGGATGCTCGCGGGGCCGATCGGCTGATCGAGTCCGCTGTCAGATCATCACGGCGGCCAGGCCGACGCAGATGCTGGTGAATGCGGCGATCAGAACCCCCGCGAGGGCGGACCCGGTGACCAGGAGCGCTGGCGCGGCGGAGGGGACGGATGCGGCCAGCGCGATGGCCACGGCAGAGCGGACCCGGTGTGGCGCGGGCTCATCTCGAAACAGGGACTGGTCATGTGCGGTGAGCTGCATTGAATCGTCCTCTCCCTCTCCGGTGTCACAATCCGACGGCCCGCTCGAGCGCGGCGAGCTCGTCGTCGAGATATCCGAGTAGTGGCTGCAGCGGCGGCACGCTGCGGCGGCAGCCGGTCAGTCCGAACGCGATCTCGTCGTCGGTGCTGGTGCAGGTGATGTTGAGGGCCTGCCCGTCGACCGGGATCGACAGCGGGTAGAGCGCGCTCAGCCGGGCACCGTTCCAGTAGAGCGGCGTCCCGGGACCCGGCACGTTGGAGACCATCACATTCGCGGGGCGGACCGGCCCACCGAGGCCGAACATGCCCAGCGCCAGCGGGGCGACGCCGAGCGCGCTGGTGGCCAGGACCT
Organism: Rhodococcus sp. PvR099; assembly: GCF_017833315.1. Lineage (NCBI taxonomy): Bacteria > Bacillati > Actinomycetota > Actinomycetes > Mycobacteriales > Nocardiaceae > Rhodococcus > Rhodococcus sp. PvR099. The sequence goes on from NZ_JAFIBV010000001.1 coordinate 2,646,607, forward strand.
GCGCCGTGCTCATGGTGCGCATCGAGTCCTTCCCCTCGCGCATGGCGGTGCGCACCGTGTCGAGGCGGGCCGCCGGATCGTCGAGGTGCGTGGCGAGATTGCACATCAGCAGCCCGATCTCGTTGCCCGCCTTGACCTCATGCGGTTCACGTCGCAGCGAGACCGGCACCATCGCGATCAGCGGGTCGGCCGGGAGCGCGTCGAGTTCGTCCATGTAGGCGCGCAGCGCGCCCGCGCACATCGCCAGCACCACGTCGTTGATCGTGGCGTCACCGCATTTCGCGACCAACCGCAGCCGCTCGATCGGCCAGGACTGTGCCGCGAACCGCCGGGCACCCCCGATCGGCACGTTGAAGATGCTGCTGGGCGCGGCGAAGGAGAGTGACCCGCCGCGGTCGTGCCTGGCCCGGTCGACCGTGCCCGCGAGCGCGGGCAGGAGGCCGACCGCCTCGCCGACTGCGCCACGCGCGACGCGCAGCACCGCGGACGCCAGGTCGAGAGGACCACCACGGGCGGGCTCGACGGAACCGTCGTCGGAGACGTCCGGGACGAGCGCGAGCGCGGGACGCTCCCGCACGAGCGGCTCCCACGGGGCGGGCATCTCGCGCGCCTCCGGATCCTCGCTGAGCGCGCTGCGCAGTAGTTTCATCGCGGACACGCCGTCGGCCAGTGCGTGGTGGATCTTCGTGTAGACCGCGAACCGGCCGTCCTCGAGGCCCTCGATCAGGTGCATCTCCCAGAGCGGGCGGCTGCGGTCGAGCAGGCCGCCGTGCAGGCGGGAGACCAGTTCGAGCAATTCCGTGATCCCGCCGGGCGCCGGGAGCGCCTCGTGGCTGACGTGGTGGCCGAGGTCGATGTCGGTGTCGGTCTCCCAGCCCCACTGTCCGAGCGAGGTCACAGATCGCCGCGCCCGCTTGCGCAGCAGCGGCGAGACCTCACCCCTGGCAAAGGCTGCGTCGAGCATCGCCCGCACGTCCCGCGCCCCTGCACCCTCCGGCGGCGTGAAGAGCGCCAGACCCCCGACGTGCATCGGATGGTCTCGGGACTCCCCCAGCAGGAACATCGAGTCGGTCGGTGACATCGGCAGCAGCATTGCGCGCCTTTCCTGAAATCCCGTGCCCGGAACCGTGAGCGGCTCCGGTCCCCCGGGGACCTGTCTTTCCGCGCTCCGGCCGTGTCGCATTCCCGCAGAGATTCTGTGAGAAAGATCACGAGCCAGTTGCGCTTGAGACCTGTTCTACATCATTCGGAAAACCGAATCCACTTGAGCAAATGTCCAGGTCCGGGGCCTGCCAGAGCCCCGGCAAGATCAACTTGATTTGGCACGCGGAGGCACAATCCATTCACCTGCAGATATCAAGATCAAGTGTTCTCGCCAGGAAATTGATACTCCGCGTAACAGCATCTTTCTCAATATGAAAACTTCGCCTGCCGGTAACCCTACTCGTGAGTAAATCAATTCCTACTCACGAGTACGCGTTATACCTACTCGCCAGTATCAAACTTATTACCGGTTGGTAGTACCGATTCACTCTCCGAACCCCGTCGGGATGCGATCGAATTAGACTGCACTGCAACGACATTAGTCGATCCTTTGCCCCCGGCCGACGCGACATGACAATGTCGACGAAATACTGCATGCTTGCGTACCGGCAGGGTCGACTTGGGACGCCAGGCCGGGCGAGGATTACGCGTGACCGGATCAATTCGCTCGCGCCTCGACTTCGTTTCCATACGAGGTTTCGGGTCCCAACCGCACTCGGTCGGGCATGTCCCAGGCCAACCGGTCCGGACTGCACACCGGCTCCGGCCCCTTCGGGGGTTCGGGACGGCGGACGGTCGCGTAGGCGCGGCGCAGTCGACACACACATTTCGAGAACGGTGGGCGAGGATGTTCAAACGTGTAGCGGTGGTCAATCGGGGTGAGGCGGCGGTACGCCTGATCCGGGCGGTGCGCGAGCTCAATGCCGAGCACCCGTACGGCATCACGACGATCGCGCTGCACACGGACGCCGAGCGGCGGGCGATGTTCGTCCGGCAGGCGGATGAGGGTGTCACCCTGCGGCCGTCCACCACGGCCGCCACCCCCTACCTCGACCACGCCGAGCTCGAGCGCGCCCTGATCGAGGCAAGGGCCGACGCCGTCTGGGTCGGCTGGGGCTTCGTCGCCGAGGACCCGGCATTCGCGGACCTCTGCGCCCGCCTGAACATCACCTTCATCGGCCCCTCGGGCGACGCCATGCGCCTGCTCGGCGACAAGGTCGAGGCCAAGCTGCTCGCCGAGAAGGTCGGCGTCCCGGTCGCGCCATGGTCCGGCGGTCCCGTCGAGACCCGCGCGGACGCCCGCAGGCACGCACAGGCCATCGGGTACCCGCTGATCATCAAGGCCCGCTCCGGCGGCGGTGGCCGTGGCATCCGCAAGGTCTTCGCCGAGGACGAACTCGAGCTCGCCCTCGAGCGCACCCAGGGCGAGGCGGAGCGTTCCTTCGGCGACCCGGTCGTGTTCATCGAGCGCCTGGTCACCGAGGCCCGGCACGTCGAGGTGCAGGTCATCGCCGACGCGCACGGCAACGTCTGGGCCCCCGGCGTGCGGGACTGCTCCATCCAGCGCAAGAACCAGAAGGTGATCGAGGAGTCGGCCTCTCCGCTGCTGAGCAAGGAGCAGGCCGACCACCTGCGCGGCGTCTCCGCCGACCTGGTGCGCGCGGCCGGCTACTGCGGCGCCGCCACTGTCGAGTACCTGTACCAGCCCTCCCAGCAGGTCTTCACCTTCCTCGAGGTCAACACCCGCCTGCAGGTCGAGCACCCGATCACCGAGGCCACCACCGGCATCGACCTGGTCAAGCTGCAGATCCAGGTCGCGGGCGGCGACCCGCTGGTCGGCGACTGCCCGCCCGAATTCGGCCACGCCGTCGAGGCCCGGCTCAACGCGGAGGACGCCGACAACGGGTTCGCTCCGGCCCCCGGCACCGTGCGCCTGCTCAAGTTCCCGCTCGGATCCGGGCTGCGCGTGGACACCGGCATCGCCCAGGGCGATGTCATCCCGCCCGACTACGACTCCATGGTCGCCAAGGTCATCGCCTGGGGCCGGGATCGGTCCGAGGCCCTCGCCCGGCTGCGTACCGCGCTGCGCGAGACCACCGTCGTCCTCGACGGCGGCACCACCACCAAGTCGTTCCTGCTGGACCTGCTGGACCGCGAAGAGGTGATCACCGCCAGCGCTGACACCGGATGGCTCGACCGCACCGGCGCGGGCAGCGCGAACGGCCCGACGCCTGCCGCCGCCGTGGCGTTGCTGGCGACCGCGGTCGGCGTGTACGACGCGGAAGAGGCCCACGAGCGGGGCGCGTTCCTCGCCGCCGCCCGTGGCGGCAGGCCGCGCGCCAAGCACGGTGTCGGCCGGCCCGTCGAACTCAGCTACCAGGGCCAGGCCTACCAGTTCGTGGTCGGTCAGATCGGTCCGCACCGCTACCGGATCGACGGCGACAGCGGCGAGGTCGAGGTCGACGTCGACCGGCTCAGTGAGTTCGAGAGCCGGATCGTGGTCGGCGGCCGCCGGTTCCACATCGTCTCCGTCACCGGCCCCGCCCATCACCTCGTCGAGGTCGACGGCATCAGCCACCAGATCAGCCAGGACGAGGCGGGCGTCGTGCGCGCCCCCTCTCCCGCCGTGGTGGTCGCCCTCCCGGTCGCCGTCGGCGACGAGGTGGAAGCAGGCGACACTCTCGTGGTGCTCGAGGCGATGAAGATGGAGACCGCGATCCGGGCGCCCTACGCGGGCACCGTCCGCGAGGTGCTCGCCGTGGTCAACGCCCAGGTGGATGCGGGCGCGCCGCTGCTGCGCGTCGACCAGGTCGCCGAGGAGACGGTGACCACCCAGGCCCCGCGGGTCGAGTTCGTCGCCCCCGAGACCCGCGACCGCGACGACCTCACCGAGGCACTGGCCCGGCTCGACGCCCTGAGCGCGATGATCACCGGCTTCGACGTCGACGCCGCCCGCTCGCGCGCGCTGCTGGCCGAGTACCTCGCCCTGCGCGAGTCGCTCCCCGAGTCCGACACCACCCTCGTCGCCGCCGAGCTGAACCTGCTGACCACGTTCGCCGACCTCTGCGAGCTCTCCCGCAACCGGCCGACCGTCGACGAGGAGGACACCGTCGAGCGGGTGCACAGCCCGCGCGAGCATTTCCACTCCTTCCTGCAGTCCCTCGACGTGGACGTGCACGGGATGCCGGACTCCTTCCGCGCCAAGCTCTCCCGATCGCTGCGTCACTACGACGTCAACGACCTCGAGCGCACCAAGGAACTGGAGGAGGCCGTCTACCGGATCTTCGTCGCGCAGCAGCGGATGGAGACCCAGGTTCCGATCGTCGCCGGCCTGCTCGCGCAGTGGCTGCACGACGGCCGCGTCTGCACGGACAACTACCCCGCCCTTGCGGAGGTCCTCGACCGCCTCGTCCTCGCCACCCAGCTGCGCTACCCGGTCGTCGGCGACGTCGCCCGCAACCTGCAGTTCCGGATCTTCGACGAGCCTGCGATCCGCAAGGCCCGCGAGCAGGTCTACGACGGCGTTCGTGGCAGCCTGCAGTACCTCGCGGAGCGTCCGGGAGCGGTCGACCGTGCGGAGCGGATCGACGCGCTGGTGGACACCCCCGAGCCGCTGGTCGGCCTCCTCGCCGACCCGCTGTCGCTGCCCGGCGACCTGCTGGAGGTGGTCACCCGGCAGTACTACAAGATCCGCGGCCTGCACGACGTCAAGGCCCTCGACGGTCACGGCTTGCCCTGCGTCACCGGCACTTTCGAGCTCGCGGGTGAGCAGCTGAACCTGGTCTCGGTCGCAGCCGAGCGGGCCCGCCTCGACGAGGCGCTTGCCGTCGTCGACGCGGCGGTCGGTCCCGCCCCGGTCAACCAGGTCATCGACCTCTACCTCGCCTGGCCGGACGCCCCCACGAATGGCGACACCCTCGCCGAGTCGCTGCGGACGGCGTTGCAGGAGCACGGCGGAGCGGTGTCATGGCGCCGTGTCACCGTCACGGTGGCGACCCCCGGCGACATCACGGTGCAGCGCGTCGTGACGTTCCGGCCCGCGGCCGAGCCGGATTCGGGGCTGGTCGAGGACAAGATCATCCGCGACATGCACCCGCTGACCGCTCAGCGCCTGAACATGTGGCGGCTCAAGAATTTCGACGGCACCCGCCTGCCCGCCCCTGCCGACACCTTCCTGTATCGCCTCGTCGCCAAGGAGAACCAGACCGACGAGCGGCTGATCGCGATGGCGCAGGTGCGGGACCTGACGCTGCAGATGGACGCGGACGGCGAGATCGCCGCCGCGCCCGCCATCGAGCGGGCCGTCGTGGCCTGCCTCGACGGCATCCGCCGGGTCCAGGCCGAGCGCGGCAGCAAGCGCATCGAGAACAACCGCGTTGTGCTCTACGTGTGGCCGAAGTTCGAGGTGTCGGCCGACCGGATCGCCCGGATCGCCCAGCACGTCGCACCGCTGACCGTGGGCGCCGGACTCGAGCAGCTCACCATCATCGGCCGCCTGCAGGAGACCCCCAAAGAGGCGCCGCGACAGGTGGCGGTTCGGTTCTCGTACCGCTCGGGCGCGGGCCTGCAGGTCGCGGTCACCGAGCCGCCGACCGAGCCGCTCAAGCCGTTGGACGCGTACACCCAGAAGGTGCAGCGTTCCAAGGCCCGCGGCACGGTCTACCCCTACGAGCTGATCCCGGCCCTGTCGGCGGGTGGCACGTTCGTCGAGTACGACCTCGACGAGTCCGGCGCGTTGGTCCCGGTCGAGCGCGCCTACGGGCGGAACACCGCAGGCATCATCGTCGGCCTGGTGACCACACCCACCAAGCGGCACCCCGAAGGCATGACCCGCGTCGCACTGTTCGGTGATCCGACGAAGGCGCTGGGCACCGTGGCCGAGGCCGAGTGCTCCCGCGTGGTCGCGGCCATCGACATTGCGGAGCGGCTCGGCGTGCCCGTCGAGTGGTTCGCCCTCTCCTCCGGCGCCACCATCTCGATGGAATCCGGCACCGAGAACATGGACTGGGTCTCGCGCGGGCTGCGCAGGATCATCACGTTCACCCAGAACGGCGGCGAGATCAACGTCCTCGTCGCCGGGATCAACGTCGGCGCCCAGCCCTACTGGAACGCCGAGGCCACGATGTTGATGCACACGAAGGGCATCCTGGTGATGACCCCGGACAGCGCGATGGTGCTGACCGGCAAGCAGTCACTCGACTACTCGGGCGGCGTCTCCGCGGAGGACAACTTCGGCATCGGCGGCTACGACCGGGTGATGGGCCCGAACGGCCAGGCGCAGTACTGGGCGCCGAACCTGACGGCGGCCATCGGCGTCCTGTTCACGCACTACGAGCACTCGTACCTCGCTGCGGGCGAACGCTTCCCGCGCAAGGCCGACTCCACGGACCCGATCGACCGCGACGTCCGCACTTTCCCGCACGTGCATCCGTCGAGCGAGTTCACCACGGTCGGCGAGATCTTCTCGCGGGAGACGAACCCGGACCGCAAGAAGCCCTTCGACATCCGGACCGTGATGCGCTCCGTGGTCGATCAGGACCACGCGGTGCTGGAACGGTGGGCCGACATGGCCGACGCCGACACCTCCGTGGTGTTCGACGCCCACCTCGGTGGCAACGCGGTGACGGTGATCGGCATCGAGTCGCGCGCCATCGCCCGTAAGGGCTGGTTCCCGACCGACGGCCCCGACCAGTGGACCTCCGGCACGCTGTTCCCGCGCTCGTCGAAGAAGACGGCCCGCGCGATCAACGCGGCCAGCGGCAACCGCCCGGTAGTGGTGCTGGCGAACCTGTCCGGCTTCGACGGCTCCCCGGAGTCGCTGCGGAACCTGCAGCTCGAGTACGGCGCCGAGATCGGCCGTGCCATCGTGAACTTCGACGGGCCGATCGTGTTCGTGGTGGTCTCGCGCTACCACGGCGGCGCGTTCGTGGTGTTCTCCGGTGCGCTGAACGAGAACATGGAGGTGCTCGCGGTCGAGGGCTCCTTCGCCTCCGTGCTCGGCGGGGCGCCCGCCGCGGCCGTGGTGTTCACCCGCGACGTCAACGCCCGCACCGCGGCGGATCCCGCGGTCCGGGACCTCGAGGCTCGCCTGGCCGAGACCGAGGACAACGCCGAACGCACCCGCCTGCGTGTCGAGCTCGCCGCCGAGCGCTCCGCGGTCCGGTCGGCCAAGCTGGGCGAGGTGGCCGCCGAGTTCGAGGCGATCCACAACATCGAGCGGGCCCGCGAGGTCGGCTCGGTGCACGCGATCGTGCCGGCGGCCGAGCTGCGTCCGCGCCTGGTCGACGCGGTGGAGCGGGGCATGGGCAAGGCTCTGAACACCGTGTAAGGACCGACTGACAGCACAGTGGGCGCCGCCGTAAGTCGTTCCGGCGGCGCCCACTGCTGTGACTGCACTCGCGAGGGGTCAGCCCCAACCGCCCATTCCGGGACGAGCCAAGCAGTAGTTCTGGCCCAGCAGGAGGTTCCGCGCGGCAGCGCAGACAGAGCCGAGCGCCGAGCTTCCCACATTCAGAGGGCTCATGATCTCGTTGGTAACCGTGAAGAGCACGTCCGACGACCCGATCGCGTCGGCAGTCCCCAATATCGCCTCCGACCCCGAGTAGACGGGGTTCGCCGACGGGTCCGAGGAATCTGCCGCCGCGGTTCCAGCACCGCACGCCAGACCCCCTACCAGGGCAGCAGCAACGACGACTGTCGAGATGATTCGGCGCCCGGAATGATGTGTCATCAAGATCCTCCTGTGTGAAAGGGGCAGGACCTCGGATGAGGCTCCGCCGTGGTGGCTGCACGCGGGACCGACCTAGCCCACCCGCCCCCGGTCGAGAAATACAGCTACTCGATGAGACGGATCGAACCGGACGAGACTCCGACGGGATCGGCAGACGCGGTCGTGATTGGGGGTCACCGTACCCTGCGCTCCGCACCCGCGATCGCGAATTCATTCCACTGCGACACAACATGATTCGTAATACGCAACGAGTCACGCAGACCACACGGCCACGTCAGGCACACCGCTAGTGATCCACTCGACCGAGGGGGAGGTTGTCGGGGGCACCCTCGGTGAGTCGACCCGAGAACGTCCCCCTCGAGCTGGCGTCAGCCTGCTAATGCGGACCACAACTGTCCGCATTGGCTGGCAGGGTGTAGCCATGCGGGAAACCTCGGCGAGACTGCTCCGACTGCTGTCGCTGCTGCAGATGCGGCGGGAGTGGTCGGGCGCGGACCTGGCGGAACGGCTCGACGTGACGCCGCGAACGGTGCGCCGCGACGTGGACAAGCTGCGCGACCTGGGCTATCCGGTCAACGCGAGCGTGGGCGTCGGGGGCGGGTATCAGCTCGGCGCAGGCGCGGAGATGCCGCCGTTGCTGCTGGACGACGAAGAGGCGCTGGCCGTCGCCTTCGGGCTGCAGTCCGGCGCCACCGGATCGGTCGAGGGCCTCGGCGATTCCTCGCTGCGCGCGCTGACCAAGCTGCGACAGGTGATGCCCTCGCGGCTGCGGCACCGCCTCGACGCGCTGCGGATCGACGTGGTGCCGCAGGGTGCGCCCCGGTCCGCGGTCGACGCGAAGGTGCTCTCCGCGATCGCCTCGCTCTGCCACGTGCACGAGCGGCTGCGCTTCGACTACCGCACCAACGACGGCACCGAGAGCAGGCGAGAGGTCGAACCGCACCGACTGGTCCGGGCCGGGGCGCGGTGGTACCTGGTCGCCTGGGACCTGACCCGCGAGGACTGGCGGTCGTTCCGGGTGGACCGGATGACCCCGAAGACACCCAGCGGACCCCGGTTCACCCCGCGCGAGCTGCCGACCGGCGACGCCGCCGCGTTCGTCTCCAGCGGCATCAGTCGAGCCCTCAGCCAGGTCACGGCGCGGGTACTGCTGGACGCCCCGATCGAGCAGATCGCCCCGATGGTCGACGAGTACTGGGGTGCGCTCGAGTCGGCCGACGGCGACCGCTGCGTGATCGAGCTGCGCGGCGAGTCGGCCGCAGGCATCGCCGGATGGCTCACCGCCTTCGGCGTCGACTTCACGGTGCTCGACCCACCGGAGCTCCGCGAGGAGTGTCTTCAGCGAGCCGAACACCACGCGATGCTCAGCGAGCGCTACCGCCGGAGCTGAGCGCGACGGTTCACTGCTCGCCGCCCGGCGGGCGGAACCCCCTTGCTTCGCAAGCCCTCCGAATGGTCAAATAAACGTACGATCGTTCGTACATATTAAGGGAGGTATCGATGGACCTGCGCGAGCACTATCGGGAGGTACTCGGACTGACGGGAGCCCTCGTCGCCGACCTGGGCGAGCATCAACTCGATCTCCCGACACCCTGCGACGAGTGGGACGTCCGGGCGATGATCTGCCACCTGACCGCCAACACCCTGGCGATGCGCTCGCACCTGTCCGGCACCGCCGACAGCACGCATGCGGAACTCACCGGTGACGCACCACGGACACCGAACCCCCGCGCCGACTTCGAAACGGCCGCACGCGAACTCGACTCGGTCCTGACCGACGATGCCGTCCTGAGCCGGAGCGTCGCCGTCGCGGGCTCCGGGACGGTGCCCGGCTCGATCGCCATCGGTGTCCACTTCGTCGACGTCCTCACCCACGGATGGGACCTGAGTCGGGCGGCCGGCATCGACTACCGTCCCGCGGATCGTCGGGTGGCCACCGCGGTGCGGTTCGCCGCCGGCTACCCCGACTCACCCGACATGCGCGGGCCGGGCGCGCTGTTCGCCCCGGTCCGGCCCCTCGACCCGGACGCCCCCGTCCTCGACCAACTGGTCGCACTCCTCGGTCGCGATCCGCGTTGGGCCCCCGCGGCACGGGCCCGAGATCGCCGGTGATGCTGCGGGGCGCCGACGCGCCGCGTGGAAACTCGCCCACGGCGGAGCGCCGGCGCCCCATGACCCACCGATGCTCAGCGCTCGCCGTCGCGGGAGCGCGGATCCAGCCGGACCCGCAGCGCGGCCAGCAGGCAGCCCGCCGCGCAGCGCAGCACGGCCCTGACCCTCGGGGCGTCCAGCCGGACCGCTCCCCCCGCCATCAGACCGTCACCGACTCGGCATCCGGCGCGGACGCCCGCGAACCCCGCAGCGTCAGACCGGCCAGAACGGCGCCGGCCAAGGCCACGCCCGCCGCGACCAGGAACGCCGCCGAGAACCCGTCCGTCAGGGCGCCGCGATCCCCGAGCTCGTTCGCCCCGAGCGCGGCACCGACCGCCGTCGCGGCGGCCAGACCCAGCGCGGAGCCGAGCTGATAGCTGGTGTTGACGATGCCCGACGCCAGTCCGCCCTCCTCCGACCGGGCGCTGGAGATCGCGGTGCCCAGCGAGGGGATGAAGGCCAGTGCCATGCCGAGCGCCGAGACCAGCGACGCGGGCAGCACGTCGACCCAGAAGTTGCCGTCCGGGCGAACCAGCGACAGCCAGGCCAGGCCCACCGACAGCAGGACCAGGCCGGACACCACCATCGGCTTCGGCCCGAACCTCGCGATCAGCCGTGGCGCGAGCACGATCATGCCGATCATGATCAGCGCCGTCATCGGGATGAGGGCGGCGCCGCTGGGGAACGCCGAGTAGCCGAGCACCTGCTGCAGATACAGGTTCAGGAAGAACCACATCGGGATCCACGCGGCCCCGAGCAGGAACTGCGCGAGGTTGGCGGCGCCCAGGTTGGGGGTCCGGAAGATCGCGAGCCGGACCAGCGGTTCGCGCCGCCGGGACTGGATCACCACGAACCCCGCGATCAGCGCCGCGGCGGCGACCAGGGTCCCCCACGTCTGCGCGGCGGCCCAGCCAACCTCAGGCGCGCGGACGATGCCGAAGACCGCCGCCCCGATGCCGAGGGTGACGGTGAGCGCGCCGAGCAGGTCGACGCCGCCGGTCGCGCCGCCGCGGCCGCCGGGCAGCAGAGCGGGCGCCGCGACGAGCGCGATCACCGCGATCGGGATGTTGATGAAGAACACCCACGGCCACGAGGCGTACTCGGTGAGCAGTCCGCCAAGGAACACGCCCGCGGTTCCACCGGCAGGCGCAGCCGCGCCGTAGATGGCCAGCGCCCTGGTCAGCTCCCGCGGGGTGGACCCGAACAGCATCATCAGCAGGGTCAGCGCGGCGGGCGCGATCAGCGCGGCGCCCACGCCCTGCACGGCCCGCCCGATGAGTTCGGTGGGCACGTTGCCCGCCAGACCCGCGGCCGCCGACCCCGCCAGCAGGACGAGCCAGCCGAGGCCGAACATCCGGCGCGCGCCGTACAGGTCGGACAGCCGCCCGCCGAGGAGCAGCATCCCCCCGAACATCACCACGTACGCGTTGAACACCCAGGTGAGATTCCCCTGGGTGAAGCCGAGATCCTCGCGCATCTCCGGCAGGGCGACGCCGATGATCGACGTGTCCATGATCACCACAAACTGCGCGAGCGCAATCAAACCCAGCGCCAACCATTTTCGGGTCTGGGCGGGGTCCTGTGTCCGATTCATCTCGTTCACTCCTTCTGAAACTCCGGGTGACTGTCGCGGCGAAAGCCGTGGTGTGGTTTATACCCCCTAGGGGTATGACACGCAACACCCGAACGGCACTTGCGCACAATTACCCCCTGGGGGTACCTTCATTCGTGCAAGAGCCCGTACCCCCCATCGGTATGGACGCACACAGAGGGAGAACGACATGACCATCGCGAACTACACCGTCACCGGCATGACCTGCGGCCACTGCGCGGGCTCGGTCCGCGCCGAGGTCGGCAAGCTCGGCGGGGTCACCGACATCGCGGTCGACGTCCCCACCGGCCGGCTCACCATCACCAGCGCCGCGCCGCTCGACGAATCGGCCGTGCTCGGCGCTGTCGACGAGGCCGGCTACTCGGCCACTCCCGCATAGGGACGGCCATGAACACCCCGATCAAACTCGCCGCCTACGCCGGAGGGCTCGCCGTGATCTTCGCGGCGGCCCTCGGGCTGGGTGCGGCAACAGGAAGCCCGATCGACATGTCGAACACCCACGACACCACCACCCACGGCGGACACACTGACGCGGGCACCGCCGTCGCCACCGCCCCCGCGGGCCTTCAGGTCTCCGAGCAGGGCTACACCCTGTCCGAGGTCACCGCACCCACCGAAGCCAACAACCCCGGCGCACTGAACTTCCGGATCCTCGGCCCGTCCGGCGCCGCGGTCACCGAGTACGACGAGCTACACGAGAAGCAGCTGCACCTGATCGTGGTCCGCAGCGACACCAGCGAATTCCGCCACGTCCACCCGGTCCGGGCAACGGACGGCACCTGGTCCCTCGACTGGAGCTGGCCGAGGGGCGGCACCTACCGCGTGTTCGCCGACTTCCAGCCGACCGGCGGTCCGCAGCTGACACTCGGCCGCAACGTCGACGTCGCGGGCGACTTCGCCCCGGCCACCCTGCCCCGGGAAACACGGGTCGCCGAAGTGGACGGCTACCAGGTCACCCTGTCCGGCGACCTCAGCACCGCAGGCGGAGAGCTGGCCGTGACCGTGGCCCGCGACGGCAAGGCGGTGACCGACCTGCAGCCGTACCTCGGCGCGTTCGGGCACCTGGTCGCGCTGCGCACCGGCGACCTCGCCTACCTGCACGTGCACCCGCAAGGCGAACCCGGCGACGGCGTCACCGCGCCCGGACCGGGCGTCAGATTCCACGCGCAGGCGCCGTCCGACGGCACCTACCGCCTGTTCCTCGACTTCCAGCACGAGAACGTAGTCCGCACAGCGGAATTCACGGTCTCCACCCACGAAGGCCACTGACATGACCACCGAGTACCTCGCTCCCGAGACCACCGACACCGCCAGCATCGAGCTCGCCATCGGCGGGATGACCTGCGCCTCCTGCGCGGCCAGGATCGAGAAGCGGCTCAACAAGATGGAGGGCGTGACCGCCACCGTCAACTACGCCACCGAGAAGGCCAAGGTCGTCTTCGACCCCGCGGTCACCTCGGCCGACCTCATCGCCGAGGTCGAGAAGGCGGGCTACTCGGCCACCGTTCCCCAGCCGCCCTCGACCGACCGCGAGGGCGACGCCGACGCCGAGCCCGAGGACGAGCAGTCGAGGGCACTCACCGCCCTGCGCACCCGGCTGATCGTCTCGGCGATCCTGTCCTTCCCCGTCATCGCCATGGCGATGATCCCGGCGCTGCAGTTCACCAACTGGCAGTGGCTGTCACTCACGCTGGCCGCACCGGTCATCGTGTGGGCAGGGCTGCCGTTCCACAAGGCCACCTGGGCGAACCTCAAGCACGCCGCCGCCACGATGGACACCCTGATCACCATCGGCACCGGCTCGGCGTTCCTCTGGTCGCTGTACGCGCTGTTCTTCGGTACCGCGGGAGAACCCGGGATGACGCACCCGTTCTCGCTCACCATCGGGCGCACCGACGGCGCCGCCAACATCTACCTCGAGGTCGCCGCGGGCGTCATCACATTCGTGCTCGCGGGCCGCTACTTCGAGCAGCGTTCCAAGCGGCGGGCCGGGGCCGCCATGCGCGCGCTGTTCGAGCTCGGGGCCAAGGAGGTCTCGGTGCTCCGCAGCGGCGTCGAGACCCGCATTCCGGCAACAGAACTCGCGGTCGATGACCTGTTCGTGGTGCGACCGGGAGAGAAGATCGCCACCGACGGCCAGGTCGTCGAGGGCCGATCAGCGGTGGACATGTCGATGCTGACCGGTGAATCCGTCCCGATCGAGGTGGCCGAGGGCGACGCGGTGGTCGGTGCGACCGTCAACGCAGGCGGCAGGCTCGTCGTCCGGGCGACCAGGGTCGGCGCCGACACCCAGCTGGCCCAGATGGCCGCCCTGGTGGAGGACGCGCAGAACGGGAAGGCCCATGTGCAGCGCCTGGCCGACACCATCGCCGGGGTCTTCGTGCCGATCGCCATCGCGATTGCCGTTGCCGCGCTGGGCTACTGGATCGGAACGGGCAACCCGCTGTCGGTCGCGTTCACGGCCGCGGTCGCGGTGCTCATCATCGCCTGCCCTTGCGCGCTCGGGCTCGCCACCCCGACGGCCCTGCTCGTCGGCACCGGGCGCGGCGCCCAGATGGGCATCCTGATCAAGGGACCCGAGGTGCTCGAGTCCACCCGCAAGGTGGACACCATCGTGCTGGACAAGACCGGCACGGTAACCACCGGCAAGATGACGCTGCAGGACGTGATCGTGGCCGAGGGCACCGACCGCGCCGAGGCGCTGCGCCTGGCAGGCGCCCTGGAGCACGCCTCCGAGCACCCGATCGCCAAGGCGATCGCGACCGCCGCCGCGGCCGACACGACCGGTCCCCTGCCGTCGGTGGAGGGGTTCGAGAACGTCGAGGGCCGTGGGGTCCAGGGCATCGTCGACGGGCACGCCGTGGTCGCGGGCCGGACGTCCCTGCTCGAGGACTGGTCGCTGCACCTGCCGGTGGCGTTGAGCGAGGCGAAGGCGGCCGCCGAGAACGCGGGCAAGACCGCCATCGCGGTCGGCTGGAACGGCGCGGCGCGGGCCGTGCTGGTGGTCGCCGACGCGGTGAAGGACACCAGCGCCGAAGCGATCGCGCAGTTCAAGCGACTCGGCCTCGAACCGGTGCTGCTGACCGGCGACAACGCGGCGGCCGCCAGGAACGTGGCCGATCAGGTCGGCATCGACACGGTGCTGGCGGAGGTCATGCCCGCAGACAAGGTCGACGCGGTCAAGGAGCTGCAGGCCCGCGGGAAGGTGGTCGCGATGGTGGGCGACGGCGTCAACGATGCCGCCGCCCTGGCCCAGGCGGACCTGGGTCTGGCGATGGGCACCGGCACCGACGCGGCGATCGAGGCCAGCGACATCACCCTGGTCCGCGGCGACCTGCGCTCGGCCGCCGACGCGATCCGGTTGTCCCGCAGGACACTCGGCACCATCCGCGGCAACCTGTTCTGGGCGTTCGCCTACAACGCGGCGGCGATCCCGCTCGCCGCGGCCGGCCTGCTCAACCCGATGCTCGCCGGTGCCGCGATGGCGTTCTCCAGCGTCTTCGTGGTGAGCAACAGCCTGCGGCTGCGCCGGTTCAAGTAGCAGCGGCTACGCCGCTTGTGCGCGTGTTGCACCTCAGTTGGGGTGCAACACGCGCACAGGCGCGTCAGCGCCTACATGCCCGGCTTGGGTCCGGGCTCAGAACTCCCGAGAATGTCCATCGCCACGAAACGACCGACCGCGTTGAGAATCTCGCCGAAGGGGCTCGGAATCTCAAGGTCAGAGGATCCGGTGACGTCGGCGAGGGATCCGCCGGGGAGGGAATTGGCCGGGACGGCGCAGGCAGCGCCCGCTCCGGCGGCGAGGCCACCGGCCAGCACTGCCGAGGCGACAACGGTGGCCGCGAGTCGACGCATCATGGGACGAGGCATGGACAGACTCCAATCAGTAGCAAAGATTAGGTCACGCATCGGCGGCGTAGAACCGCACTGGCGCCGAGCACGCTTCGCGTCAACGTACAGTCAACAAGACAGTCCGGCGTAGAAATCCGCATACTGTTGCTGCCCTTGGTGATTCGTTAAACGCAACATGCTCCCAATGGAGCTAAGACGTAAGTGCCGTGTCAGCCGATCGAGTCGGACGGCCCGACCCCCGCCAGCCGCACATAGGCAGCCGCGTCGAGCGTCTCGCCGCGCGCGGACGGGTCGATCCCCGCCGCCACCAGTCGGCGCTCGGCCTCGACGGGCGAACCCGCCCAGGTCGCGAGCGCGGCACGCAGTGTCTTGCGCCGCTGCGCGAAGGCCGCATTGACCACGGCCCACACCCGCTGCCGATGCTCCTCGTCGATCGGCCACGGCGGCTCGGCGTAGCGGTCCACCCGCACCAGCCCGGACTCCACCTTCGGAACCGGCCAGAAGACCTGACGGCCGACGGCACCCGCGCGCCGGACGTCACCGAAGAACCGGGCCTTGACGCTGGGCACCCCGTAGATCTTGTTGCCGGGCACCGCGGCGAGCCGGTCCGCGACCTCCGCCTGCACCATCACCAGGGCGGTGCGCAGGCTGGGGAACTCGGAGAACAGGTGCAGCAACACCGGCACGGCGACGTTGTAGGGCAGGTTCGCGACCAGCGCGGTCGGCGCGGCGGGCAGGTCTGCGGGCATCACCTTCATGGCGTCGGCGCCCACGACCGTCAACCGGTCGGCCAGCTCGGGAGCCCGCTTCGACGCGGTGTCAGGGAGCCTGGCGGCGAGCACCGGGTCGATCTCGACGGCGATGACCGAGTCGACGGCGTCGAGCAGGGCCAGCGTCAGCGAGCCGAGCCCGGGGCCGACCTCGAGCACGATGTCCTCGCGGCCGACACCGGCCGTGGTCACGATGCGGCGCACCGTGTTGGCGTCGTGCACGAAGTTCTGGCCGAGCTGCTTGGTGGGTCGCACGCCAAGCTCGGCGGCGAGCGCACGCACCTCGACGGGGCCGAGCAGAGCTGCCTTGCCGCGCGGGTTCCCCTCGGCGGGGTTCACCTCGGGGCTGGTCACAGGGGGTTCACCTCGGGGTTTGTCACGAGATGAACCTATCGCCTCTGCCGAGCTGCCGCGAAATCCGACACTCAGCGCATGCCGAGGCGGGACGTGCAGGCCGGCCACGCGCCCCAGCCCTGGGTCGCCTGCGTCCTGCTCGCGATGGCGATCTGCTCCTCGCGGGTGGCCAGGTCGGCGCGCGGCGCGTACCGCAGTCCACCCTGCCGCTCCCAGGTGTTCTGGTCGAACTGCACGCCGCCGTAGAAGCCGTTACCGGTGTTGATCGCCCAGTTCCCGGTCGCCTCGCACTGCGCGAGCGCGTCCCAGGTTGCGCCGTTGCTCACCGGCGGAACCTCGGTGCCCGGCTTGGCGCCGACGCGGACCACCTTCGGCTGGGCGGGGGTGGTGACGACGGCATCGAGCTGCTGGCGGCCGGTCTCGGCGCCGTTGACCTTGGTGACCGCAAAGGTGACGTCGTGCACGCCGGGGGCGCCGGGGTTCTCCACGATGGTCTTACTCATGTTCATCGTCGGGTCCTCGATGCGCTGCTCCGGCGGCAGGAGCGGCAGCGTCTCGGTCACGTTCTCGGTGCGCGTGCGGGTGACCGCGATCTGCATGCCGTCCGTGATCTTGGCGTCGGCCGCGGGCGCCACGGTGTCGGTCGGCTCGAGCGGCACGCCCTTGGCGGCCAGCAGTTCGCCCACCGTCGGCGCGGCCAACCGGACCTCGGCCGCGGGGGCGGCGCCGTCGACCAGGCTGACCAGCTTGGGGCTCACCACGTCGAGGGCGGCGCCGTCGAGCGGGAGTCGCTGCGAGCGGGAGGCGGAGACGTGCACGTCCGCCTCGAGCCGCTGCTGCTGCAGGGCCTCGTCCACCGTCAGCGCAGTGGTCCAGATGGTGCGCGGCTCGCCGTCGACGGTGAGCGCGAGCTCGCGGGCGCGACGCAGCACCACCGTCGAGCCGTCGGCGACGGCGGAATCGGCGGCGGGCGCCACCACATCCTTGTCACCGACCGAGTAGCCGGCGTCGGCGAGGACGTCGACCACCTCGGTGCTCATCGTGCTCAACGCGATCGTCTCCCCGTCGACGTCCACGGTGACCGTCTTGTGGCGGAACACCGCGAGCAGTCCACCCGCGATCAGGGTGAGGAGCAGGGCCCCGACGACCACGCGCAGGAGCGGGGAGTTGGCGTTGTTGATCCGAGCAAAAGGTGACACGAGGAGTCCTGAGGGCCGACGGTCATCGGGGGTATTCCCGACGCGGTTCGATCACAGTACGGTAACGAGCATGCAGACTCCTGGCAACCGCGAGTCCCTGACCAGCGCAAATAAAGGTCTCAGAACGGTACACAGCGCCGAGTCGTTTGCTCATGGAATCGTGACCAGGAATGCTCACGCGGATGCGTACACAATCGCGCCGAAGACTCGACCGACTACCCGTCGTGATCGGCCTCCTCGCCCTGCTCGCCCTCGTCCTCGGAGTCGGGACCGCCAACGCACAATCCGACCCCGACAAGACCTACGTCATCGCCACCGACGTGACCTTCGCTCCGTTCGAGTTCCAGAACGAGCAGGGCGACTTCGTCGGCATCGACATGGACCTGCTCAAGGCCATCTCCGAGGACCAGGGCTTCCGGTACCAGGTCAAGCCGCTCGGCTTCAACGCCGCCGTCCAGGCGCTGCAGTCGCGTCAGGTCGACGGTGTCATCGCCGGCATGTCGATCACCGACGAGCGCAAACTGGTCTTCGACTTCTCCGATCCGTACTTCGACTCCGGCGTCCAGATGGCGGTCGCGAAGTCGAACGACGACATCGAGTCCTACGAGGACCTCAGGGGCAAGCGGGTCGCGATCAAGACCGGCACCGAGGGCGCGATGTTCGCCGAGTCCATCAAGGACAAGTACGGCTTCACCACGGTCACCTTCGATGACTCCGCCAGCATGTACGACGACGTCAAGACCGGTAACTCGGTCGCGGTCTTCGACGACTACCCGGTGCTGCTGTACGGCATCGCGCAGGGCAACGGCCTCAAGGCGGTCGGCGAGAAGGAGGCGGGCAACTCCTACGGGTTCGCGGTCTCCAAGGGCCAGAACGCCGAGCTGATCCAGAAGTTCAACGCCGGGCTCGCGAACCTGCGCGCCAGCGGGCAGTACGACAAGATCCTCGACACCTACCTCGGCGAGGGTGCGCAGGAGGCCCAGGGCGGGAACAACTTCTTCTCGCTCCTCAAGGACACCTACCCGCAGCTGCTCAAGGGCCTGTGGATGACCATCGTGCTGACCGTGGTCTCGCTGGCGATCGCGCTGGTGCTCGGCCTGATCTTCGGGTTCCTGCGGGTCTCGCACCGCAAGGTCCTGCGCGCCATCGGCGTCACCTATGTGGACATCTTCCGCGGCACCCCGCTGCTGGTGCAGGCGTTCTTCATCTACTTCGGCATCCCGGCCGCGCTCGGCTTCCAGATGCCGGCGTTCACCGCGGGCGTGATCACATTGAGCCTGAACGCGGGCGCCTACATCACCGAGATCATCCGTGGCGGCATCCAGTCCGTCGACAAGGGCCAGATGGAGGCCTCCCGCAGCCTCGGCATGAACTACATGGCCTCGATGCGCAAGGTGGTGCTGCCGCAGGCGGTGCGCACCATGATGCCGTCGTTCGTCAACCAGGCGGTCATCACGCTCAAGGACACCTCGATCCTGTCGGTGATCGGCATCGCCGAGCTCACCCAGACCGGCAAGATCATCATCGCGAGGAACTTCGAGTCCTTCAACATGTGGCTGATCGTCGGCATCTTCTACTTCGTCATCATCATGGCGCTGACCAAACTGTCCGACCGGCTCGAAAAGAGGATCAACGCATGACCGAGTCGTCAGCGGCGCCGGTTGCGTCGCCCACCACCAAGATTCAGGTCTCCGGCCTCAAGAAGGCGTACGGGGACAACGAGGTGCTCAAGGGCATCGACGTGGACATCGCGAACGGCGAAGTGGTCTGCGTGATCGGTCCCTCCGGGTCCGGCAAGAGCACCTTCCTGCGCTGCCTGAACAAGCTCGAGGACATCACCGACGGCACCGTGATCGTCGATGGCTACGACCTGACCGACAAGAAGGTCGACATCGACAAGGTGCGCCAGCACATCGGCATGGTGTTCCAGCACTTCAACCTCTTCCCGCACATGACCGCGCTGGAGAACGTGATGCTGGCGCCGGTGCAGACCAAGCGCGCCACCAAGGAGGAGGCGAGGGCGACCGGGCAGAGACTGCTCGAGCAGGTGGGTCTCGGCGAGAAGGCGAACGCCAAGCCCGCCAACCTGTCCGGTGGGCAGAAGCAGCGCGTGGCGATCGCAAGGGCGCTGGCCATGAACCCGGACATCATGCTGTTCGACGAGGCCACCAGCGCGCTCGACCCGGAGATGGTCGGCGAGGTGCTGCAGGTGCTGCGCGACCTCGCCGATCAGGGCATGACGATGGTCGTGGTGACCCACGAGATGGGCTTCGCCCGCGAGGTGGCCGACCGGGTGATCTTCATGGCCGACGGGTTCGTCGTCGAGGAGGGCACCCCCGCGGAGCTGTTCGGGAACCCGCAGCAACCGCGCACCCAGGACTTCCTCAAGAAGGTCCTGTAGGCCGAGCACGCGCCGCTCGCCGAGTGTGCAGCTATCGTCCATTGCTCTCGGGCGATGCCCCGACAACTGCACACTCGGCGTCAGCCCCGGACCGCCAGCTCCATCACCACCCCGGTCTGCTTGCGGCAGTCCATGCCGGACACGAAGGTCCCGCTGCCGCCGAACCACCCGGGGCTCTTCGATACCGAGGTCCGCACCGCGGTCCCCTGGATTGGGCACCACGCGCCGATTTCGTTCTCGCGGTACAGCTCGTCGAGCAGGTACACGCCCAGAACCGAGCCGGTGGTGCTGTCGAATCCATCCGGGACGTCCGCGCCGTGCACCGTCCCCCACAGCCGCCCGCGTAGCCCGGCGGGATGGTCGGACAGGTCGTCAGGAGCGTCTCGCCAGTAGGCGCTGACGCCGCCGGCGCTGAGCTTGCGGCTGATCCGATCCCAGCGGACGGGTCGGCGGATGACCTCCGGCTCGGTGTCGTCTGCGGTGTAGGCGAGCACCCACGTCGCCTCGCGGCCCACCTCGGGCGGTGGGGCGCAGCACTCGATCTCCCACGCCGCGATGTACACGTCGATGATGTCGACGCCGCGGTCGACGGGAGTCGCATTCGTGAACCCGTGCATTCGTCGCCTACCCGTGCGGCCCAATTTACTCGCCGAGTGAGCAGTTGCCGTCGCTCGCTCTCGGTCGATGCGACCATCCCCCAAGCACTTCGTGCAGGGAGGTACCCCCACTGCACTCTCGGCGGGGGCTAGATCCGGTACACGCGGCGGGCGGTCGCGGTCGAGGCCCGCGCCAGCTCGATCGGGTCCTGGCCGCGCGTGTTGGCCAGCGCCCGGACCGTGTACGGCAGGCAGTACGGCTCGTTCGGTGCGCCCCGGAACGGGTGCGGAGTGAGGAACGGCGCGTCGGTCTCGACGATCAGCTGATCGTCGGGCACCAGCTTCGCGGCCTCGTGCAGCTCGCGCGCGTTCCGGAAGCTGACGGTGCCGGAGAAGCTGAGCACGTAGCCCGCCTCCACGCAAGCCAGCGCCATGTTCGCGTCGGAGGAGAAGCAGTGGAAGATGACCGTCTCCGGCGCGCCCTCGTCGATCAGCACCGCCAGCAGATCGTGGTCCGCCTCCCGGTTGTGGATCATCAGCGGCTTGCGCAGCCGCTTGGCGAGGTCGATGTGCCAGCGGAATCCCTCGACCTGCTCCTCGACGGTGGCGCAGCCCTCGAGCTTGCCCGGCCAGTAGTAGTCGAGCCCGGTCTCCCCCACCGCGACGGTTCGCGGATCGCCCGCGAGGCGCTCGATCTCGGCCTTGGTCGTGTCGTCGAGCACGTTCGCCCTGGTCGGATGGATGGCGGTCGCCGCGTACACCCGCGGGTCCCAGTTCGCGGCGTCCACCGCGAACCGTGCGGCGGCCAGATCGTCGGCCACCGTGACGACGCGACCGACGCCGACCCGCTCCGCGCGGTCGACGATCTCGGCCACCGACGCGGCGTCGGTGGCGCCGCACGCGTCGAGGTGGGTGTGTGAGTCGATCAGGGGCTCGAGCGGCTCTGGCAGGTCCGGGGCCGGACGGTCTCTTGGCACGCAGATAGAGTAGGCGCACCATGACTGTGTCACCCGCACCCAGCCGCCCCGAAGCCACCCGACCGCCGTTCTACATGACCACGGCGATCGCGTACCCGAACGGCGCCCCGCACGTCGGCCACGCGTACGAGTACATCGCCTCGGACGCCATCGCGCGCTTCAAGCGTCTCGACGGGTTCGACGTGTTCTTCATGACCGGCACGGACGAGCACGGCCAGAAGATGCAGCAGACCGCGGCCAAAGAGGACATCAGCGTCCAAGAGCTCGCGACCAGGAACTCCGACGTGTTCCAGGCGATGGACAAGACCCTTGGCATCTCCTACGACCGGTTCATCCGCACCACGGATGAGGATCATCAGGTCGCGTGCCAGGCGATCTGGGAGCGCATGGTCGAGGCCGGCGACATCTACCTCGACACCTACGCGGGCTGGTACTCGGTGCGCGACGAGGCGTTCCACACCGAGGCCGAGACCACCCTGCTCGACGACGGCTCACGCATCTCGACGCTGACGGGCACCCCCGTGGTGTGGACGGAGGAGTCCAACTACCTCTTCCGGCTCTCCGCGTACCAGGACAAGCTCCTCGCGCTGTACGAGTCGCAGCCCGAGTTCATCGCGCCCGACACCCGGCGCAACGAGATCGTCAGCTTCGTCAAGGGCGGCCTCAAGGACCTGTCGATCTCGCGCACCACCTTCGACTGGGGCGTTCCGGTGCCGGGCAACCCCGAGCACGTCATGTACGTGTGGGTCGACGCCCTCACCAACTACCTCACCGGCCTCGGCTACCCCGACGTCGAGTCGGAGGCGTTCACCAAGTTCTGGCCTGCGGATCTGCACATCATCGGCAAGGACATCAGCCGCTTCCACGCGGTGTACTGGCCGGCGTTCCTGATGTCCGCGGGCCTGGAGTTGCCGAAGCGCGTCTTCGTGCACGGCTTCCTCTACAACAAGGGCGAGAAGATGTCGAAGTCGGTCGGCAATGTCGTCGACCCGCTCCAGATGGTCGAGCAGTACGGCCTCGATGCATTGCGCTTCTTCCTGCTGCGGGAGATCTCGTTCGGCCAGGACGGCAGCTACAGCCACGAGTCCATCGTCACCCGGATGAACGCCGACCTGGCGAACGAGCTGGGCAACCTCGCGCAGCGCTCGCTGACGATGGTCGCCAAGAACTGCGACGCCCAGGTCCCCACCCCCGGCGATCTCACCGAGGACGACAGCGCGCTGCTGGCCAAGGCCGACGCCCTCCTCGAGGCGGTGCGCGCCGACTTCGACAAGCAGGCGCTGCACCAGGCGCTCGAGGCGATCTGGCACGTGCTCGGCGAGACCAACCGATACTTCTCGCAGCAGGAGCCGTGGGTGCTCCGCAAGACCGACCCGGCCCGGATGGCGACGGTGCTCTACGTGACCCTCGAGGTCGTGCGCATCGTCGGGATCCTGGTCCAGCCGGTGATGCCGGACTCCGGGGCGAAGATCCTGGACCTGCTCGGGCAGGACGAGGACGGCCGCGACTTCGCGAGCCTCGGCGTGCGGATCGTGGCGGGCAACCCGCTGCCTGCACCGTCGCCGGTGTTCCCCCGGTACGTGGAGCCCGAAACCGCCTGATATGACGAACGAGGGCGTGCCCGACGACGGCCGGCCGTCGGCCGAGGCAGCGGCGCTCCTCGACGCGCTCTCGGGCGCCTACGAGCGAGGTTGGCAACCCGCGGACCTGCTGCACCTGACCCGCAGGGCAGCCGAGTCGCCGCCCGGACTCGCCGCGGCCGTGCTGCTGTACGAGGCGCGGCTGAGCGGTGCGGCGGATCGGGCGCCAACGGAGTGGTCCGATCAGCTGCACACAGTCGGCGAGGTGTACCCGGACCAGGCTCGCCTGGCCGACCGGACGCCGGTCACCGGTCCACGTGGCGGGCACCTCGCCGGCGCCCTGACGGCCGGACGGTCTGGCTTCCTGGGATACCAGCTGTCCGAGCTGGCCGCGGAGTGGAACCGGCTGTCGGACTGGATGTTCCTCCTGCCCCCGCCGTCGCAGTGGCCGCCCGAAGGCGCGGCGGAACCCGAGGCGGTAGCCGCGGAACCCGCGACCACCGCGGATCCCAAGGTGCTGGGCCGGATCCGGGGGCTGCTCGCCAAGGCGGAGCGCACCGAGTTCGCGGAAGAGGCGGAGGCCTTCACCGCGAAGGCACAGGAACTCATGACGCGGTACGCGATCAGCGCCGCCCTGCTGCGTTCACGCGCCCACGCGGGCGGAACCGTTGTGCACAGCCGCCGGTTCCATTTCGAGAACCCGTACCTGAAGGAGAAGGTGCACCTGCTGACCGCGATCGGCGACGCGAACCGGGTTCGTACCGTCCTGTTCGGCGACCTCGACATCGCCACCGCGGTCGGGACACCGGTCGATCTACAGCAGGTCGACCTGCTGTTCACCTCGCTGCTCGTCCAGTCGGCCCGCGCCCTGCAGTCCGGCGCCGCGGAGGGCCGCAGCGGTGCGCGCACCACGGGGTTCCGGAAGGCCTTCCTCGCCGGGTTCGCCAGCCGGATCGGACAGCGACTGCACGATGCCGACGCCACGGCGACCGAGGCGGCGGCCGCCGAGGAGTCCATCCCGTTGGGCGATCTGCTGCCGGTCCTCGCCACCACCTCCGCGGCGGTCGACGCGGAGTTCACCCGGCTGTTCCCCGGCACCACCAAGGCGAGGGCCCGGTCGGTGGACGCCAGGGGCTGGCATGCCGGGCGGGCCGCGGCGGACAACGCATCGCTGGCCAAGGGTGAGCGCGCCATCAGACGCAAGTAGCGCCGAACCCGCCCCCCACCTGCACCGGGAATACGTGTCGGACCCCCGGTGCAGACTGTCGCCATGAGCGATAATCGAACACACATTCGACAGATGTCCGCAGTCGACGCGCTCGCCCAGGCGTACGAGCGTGGCTGGCAGCCCGCCGATGTCATGCACGTCACCAGACGCGCAATCGACGCCACGGTGACCCCCACCGCGGCGGCGCTGGTCCTGGAAGAATCGCGACGAAGCCGCGCATGGTCGAGGGCTCCCCGGCAATGGCTGGACCAGCTACAGGCGATCGCGGACACGCATCCCGAAGCGCAGGAGATCGCGGCGGTGGACCAGGCGCACACCCGATCGCTCGGGTTCTTGTGGCAGCACCTGGGCCCCTGGACGGCACTGTGCCCACCGCCCTCCGCCTGGCCACGGCAGCGCAACGAAACGACGACTCAGCCCTCTAGCCCGGCAGATCTGAAGGTGTTGAACAAGATTCGCGGACTGCTCGCGAAGGCCGAGAGCACCGAGTTCACAGAAGAGGCAGAGACCCTCACTGCCAAGGCCCAGGAGCTGATGACCCGATATGCGATCAACTCCGCGCTGCTCGAGTCCGGTGAGCCCGGCGTCGGCGTCGGCGTCACCGTGCTCAGCAGGCGGGTCCACCTCGACAACCCTTACGTCAAGCAGAAGGCCCTGCTGCTCACCATGATCGGCCATGCCAATCATGTTCGTACCCTCTACAACTCGCGAATGGCCACCGCCACGATGGTCGGCGCTGCCGTCGATCTCGAACAGGTCGAGATGCTGTTCACCTCGTTGCTCATCCAGGCAACGAGGGCAATGAGCAAAGCGGGCGAGGACGGTTCGCGGTCCACATCGTTCCGCAAGGCCTTCCTGTTCGGTTTCGCCATCCGGATCGGTCAACGACTGACCGAGGCGGACAAGGCCGCGACAGCGCGGGTGGTTGTCGACGCCGAGGTCCGGTTCGGGGACCTGCTACCCCTCCTCGCCGGCCGTGCGGCGGCGGTGAAGGCCGAGGTGGACCGCCTGTTCGGTCCCACGAAGACATGGCAGCATTCCGCGGTCGATCCGCGGGGCGTGCTGGCCGGACGGTCGGCGGCCGACGCGGCGACGCTGTCGGCGGGCGGGCAGGCGATCGCGGGGTGAAGCGGATCAGAGGCGCGTGAGCCCATGCGCCCCTTCCGCGACCATGTCGTCGACCACCGCAATCAGCATGTCCTGCATCGCGCGCGCGGCGTGGGTCGGTTGCACATCGGCCCGGCGGGCCAGGGAAATGGTGCGGCTGAGCTCGGGCGCTTTCAGCCGCGCCGGACGCAGGCCGGGCCGGTGGGCCGCCACCAGCGACGGCACCACGGCCACACCGAGACCGCGCTCGACGAACCGCAGCACCCCCTCCATCTCCGCGCCCTCCACCGCGACCCGCGGCGTCAATCCGGCCCGCTGAAACGCGGCGTCGGTGGCCGCGCGCAGGTCGTACCCACGGTGGAACATCACCAGGGGGGAGCTCGCGAGTTCGTCGAGCGTCAGCGCACCTCGCGCGGTGAGCGGATCGGCGGCGGCCGAGGACACCACGACGAGGTCCTCCCGCAGCAGCGGCGTGACCTCGAGGGCCGCCTCGCCGCGGTCCTCGTTCGAGACGATCAACGCCATGTCGACCAGTCCGCCGGTCAACGCGTCGACCAGCCCGCGCGATCCACTCTCGTTCACGTTCAACGTGATCCCCGGGTACGCCGCGAGATAGCGCTCGAGAAGATCTGCGACGAGGCTGACGCACAGGCTCGGCGGCGCACCCAAGCGCACCCGGCCGCGCCGCAACCCGGTCAGCTCGGCGATTTCGCGGTACGCGAGCTCCTCGTCCGCGAGCATCCTGGTCGCCAACGGCAACAACGCCTCGCCCGCCGCGGTCAGCGCGATGTTTCCCCGCGCGCGGTGAAACAGGCTGGCGCCCAGGCTCTTCTCCAGCGCGAGGATCTGTCTGCTCAGCGACGGTTGGGCCAAGTGCACCTCGCGGGCCGCCTTGGTGAAATGCCCGGTGCGCGCGACGGCGAGGAAACAGGCGAGCTGCGTCAGGGTCATATCTATACGTCTAGTGCATCGAGACGACCCAAACAATGCATTGGAGTAATCATCACCCGCTCCTTACCGTCACAGGCATGACAGATTCGGTTTCTGTGATCGGCGGCGGCCTGGCCGGACTCACCGCTGCGATCGCCTGCGCGGAGGCGGGCGCCCGGGTCACCCTGCACGAGGCACACGGCACGCTCGGCGGCCGAGCCCGCGCCACGGCCGGCCCGTACATCGCCCACGAGGGCGCGCACGTGTTCTACGCGGACGGCCCGCACTGGCAGTGGCTCAAGCGACGCGGATTCGTCGATGGCCTGTGCCTGCCCCCGATCCGCAGCATCGGGCTGCTCGGCTTCCGGTCGCGCGGCAGATTTCGCAGGCGGCCGCCGAGGGGAATGCTGCGCGCCCAGCTCACGCCCTGGGCCACCGCACCCATCGACACGGACTTCCATTCATGGGCCGCACAGCGTTTCGGGCACGACGCCGCGACCGCGATGGCGAACTCCGTCGGCGTCGCCACCTACGACGCGGACACCGGGAGGCTCTCGGCCGCGTTCGTGTGGGATCTGTTTCAACGGATCTACGGGCCGAGGGTGCCCGGCGTGCGCTACGTGGCAGGCGGCTGGCAGGCGGTCACCGACCGGATGGCGGTCCGCGCACGCGACCTCGGGGTCCGGATCGAGCTGGGCTCCCGAGTGGACACGATCCCCGCCACACCGACGATCGTCGCGACCGAACTGTCCTCCGCGCGAACCCTCCTCGGCGACTCGGCGCTGAGCTGGCAGAGCGGACACTGCGTGATGCTCGACCTCGCCGTCCGCGAGGGACGGCGCGACCTGTTCACCGCCGCCGACCTCGATGAGGGCGGCTTCCACGAGTGCTACTCGATGCAGGACCGCTCCGTCGCGCCGCCGAGCGAGTCCCTGTTCCAGATCGACATGCCGGTGCGCGCGGGCGAGTCGGTCGACCAGGCGCGCACCCGTCTACACAGGTTCACCGACCTCACGGTTCCGGGCTGGCGCGACCGCGTCACCTGGCAGCGGACCGCGACGGCGAGGGGCAGGACCGGTGCCATCGACCTGCCCGGCCAGACCTGGCGCGACCGCCCCGCGATCGACCGGGGCTCGGGGGTGTACCTCGTCGGGGACATGGTCGCTGCCCCCGGGATGCGCGGGGAGATCGCGATCAACAGCGCGCTACGCGCGGCCACCTCCGTGGCGGCCGAACTGAAACTGTCGAAGGGGGTGCGCCGATGAGCGCAAGTGTCGTGGTCGTGGGAGCGGGATACGCCGGGGTGATGACGGCGAACCGGCTGAAATCACGGAGCGAGGACACGCAGGTGATCGTCGTCAATCCCCGGCCGGTGTTCGTCGAACGCATCCGGCTTCATCAGCTCGTCACCGGAAGCTCCGACGCCACAATCTCATTCGAGCAGATACTCCACCCTGGGGTGGAGCTGCGCGTGGGGACCGTCGAGCGGATCGACGCGCGGGACGGCTCGATCGTATTGAGCGATGGCGAGCTCCTGGCCTACGACCACCTGATCTACGCGGTCGGCAGCACCGACCGACGCGACCACATCCCGGGGGCTTCCGAACACGCCTTCTCCCTGTCCGAGTTCGAACAGGCCCACCTGCTCCGGCTCCGATTGCGGGCTCTTCCGCGACCGCTCGCCGTCACCGTGATCGGGGGCGGACTGACCGGTATCGAGGCGGCGGCCGAGTTCGCCGAAAACGATCCCGAGATCGCCGTGTCCCTGGTGTCCGACTCCCCTGTGGCGCACGCCCTGCCGCCACGGACGCGACGCAAGATCCTCGATACGCTGACCACGCTCGGCGTCGAGGCGATCGACGGGGACCGGGTGGCCGAAATCGCCGAGGGCAAGGTCACTCTCGCGGACGGGCGGATCCTGCGGAGCGACTGCACGGTGCTCGCGACCGCCTTCGCGGTGCCCGACCTGGCGCGCAGGAGTGGACTCGAGGTCGATGTCGACGGCCGACTGCTGGTCGACGCGACGTTGACCAGCCGGAGCGCCCCGTCGGTCGTAGGAGCCGGTGACGCGGTCGCCGGACCCGCGGACGAACTCGGCCACCTCCGGATGAGCTGCCAGGCGGCCCTCCCGATGGGCGCGCACGCCGCCGACACCGTCCTCGCCCGTCTCGGCGGCGCCGAACCGACGCAGCTCTCGCTCGGATTCGTTGGCCAGTGCATCAGTCTCGGCCGGCGGCGCGGAGCCTTCCAACCGACCCACGCGGACGACTCCCCCGCCTGGCCTGCGATCACCGGCCGCGTGGGAGCACTCGTGAAGGAGCAGGTCTGCCTCACGACGGTGCGCTGGATGACGAAGCAGGCGACTCGCGGGGCGTACCGCTGGCGTCGCGGCCCGCACTGACGGCCCGGTGACGGCTCGATTCGGGTGCGCGGGTGGGGAGCCAGACCTCAGCGTCACCGTGCACAGCAGGCGAGTCCATCTCGACAACCCGTACGCCAAGCAGAAGGCCTTGCCGCTCACCTCGATCGGCCATGCCAATCATGTTCGGACCCTGCATAATTCGCGAATGTCCACCGCCACGAATGGGCGGCGCCCCTGTCAATCTCGAACAGGTCGAGATGCTGTTCACCTCGCCGCTCATCCAGACGACCAGGCCGATGAGCAAGGACGGACAGATGATCGCGGGGTGAGCCGCGGGAATGACCGCAAGGTTCCCGCTTCACGACGGCCCACGCACCCGTCGCGAAAGCGGTTTTCTCCACTACCCCAACCTGATTGGGATGCGCGACTACCCTCCAGCAAGCCCAGCCGCCTCGACCGGCGGCGACACCCGCTGACACCACCACCGTCCATACTTGACCAATCATTCCAATAAAGAGTACCGTCCCAGCCATGGCGAGGACAAAAGCGTTCGACCCCGATGTCGCACTCCAGTCGGCGCTGGAGTTGTTCTGGCGCCACGGCTACGAGGCCACGTCCATGACCGACCTCGTCGAGCACCTCGGCGTCGGCCGAGCAAGCCTCTACGCCACCTTCGGGAACAAGCACGACCTCTACCTGAAGGCGATGGACCGGTATGGAGAAACCCGCGACCCGCGACTGTTCAGCGAACTCTCACAGCCTGGCCCAGCCCTGCCCGCCGTCCGCGCGGTGGTGCGTCGCTTCGCCGACGAGGCCTCCTCCAACCAGCGCCTGAACGGCTGTTTCATCACCAACACGGCAGCCGAACTGGGCCCACACGACACCGACGCTGCCCGTCGGGTCGAGGTGAGCTGGGAGCATATCGAGACCCTGCTCTACTCCGCCCTCGTCCGGGCTCAGACCCAGGGTGAACTGCCCGCCAATCGCGATCCGCGCGGACTGGCCCGCATGCTGCTCGTACTGATGCAAGGCATGCGGGTGGTCGGTAAGGCCTCGAGCGATCCCGTGCGGGTACACACCGCGGCCGAGCAGGCACTGACCCTGCTGGACTGACCGATCATCCGAGCAGAAGCCTGCCCTTCGCATGTCCACATAATGGAACGATCAGTTCAAAAATACCGGGAATCATGACAGCTACGAAGCCGCAAATCGGCACCGGCCCAGGCGCAGGCAAAGGCCACCGCGCCCGCCTTCCCCCTCCTAGGCACCGTCCTGGCCGACCTGATCTTGCTCAGCGCCGGATACTTGCTGACCTTCGCCGGTCTGCGGGGCTGCTGTCCTGGTTCGGCCTGGTTCCCGGCCTGCTGCTCCCGCCTGCGGGCGCCACGCGCCGTCGTGTTCGCGCTCCTGCTCACCCTCGGCAGTGACGCCTCGTCGCTTGCCGCCACCGCAGCGGCGTTCACCCTGGCCGCCCTCCCGCACCTCCGCGCCCACTGCCCGACCACCCAGTAGTCAACCAGCTGTCAACCCAGAGGAGCTCCAACCATGACCGCACGTTTCGCCGGTAAGACCGTCCTCGTGACCGGAGCCGGTTCCGGCCTCGGCCGCGCCATCGCCCTCGCCTTCGCAGGGGAGGGCGCGGCCGTGGTCGCCGCGGGCCGCACCGCCGCACCCCTCGCGGACACCGTCGCGTTGATCTGTGAGCAGGGCGGCACCGCCGCCGCAATCACTGCCGACGTCACCCGATCCGATTCGATGGACGCCCTGGTGCGGGGCAGCGTCGACCGCTTCGGCGGCCTCGACGTCGCCGTCAACAACGCGGGTATCTTCCGCGGCGGACAGCCTGTCGCCGACCTGCCCGAGGAAGACTTTCGGAATCTTCTCGACGTCAACGTCACCGGTGTCCTGCTCGCCATGCAGGCCGAGATCAGGCACATGCGCACGAGCGGAGGCGGCGCGATCGTCAACATCGCCTCCAATCTCGGTGCACACCAACGAATCCCGGGTGTCGCCGGGTACATCGTGTCCAAGGCCGCCGTCTCCGCCCTCACCCGGGCCGCCGCACTCGACCACATCGGGGACGGCATCCGGATCAACGCGGTCAGCCCGGGCGCCTCCGATACCACGATGTCGCTACGACCGGGCGAGACGGAGGCTGAGCGCGAAGTTCGCATCCGGCAGCAGTCTCCACTCGGACGGATGACCGCCACCGGCGAGGTCGCGGCCGCAGCCCTGTACCTCGCGTCGACCGAGGCCGGCTCCGTGGTCGGCGCCGATCTGGTGATCGACGGCGGCGTCTCAGCCTGAGGAGACCCTCGACCGCCGGCTGAGGTTCGCCCCTCCCGCACCATTTCGACCGCGACGAAGGTCTGTCGACCCGCACGATTCGGGTGTGCGGGTGGGGCCGTGTCACGCTTGTCGGGTGCGGATCGAGCGGATTGGTGACGGCGGCGACCCGACCGACGTGTTGCGCGCTCTCGCGAGCCTGGCCGTCGACCGCGGCGCACCCGCTCCCGCGGCGCTGATCGGTGACTGGTTCGGATCCCGGGCGGTACTGGCCCCGACGGTGCACACGCTCCCCGCCGGCCAGGCGAGCACCTTCGACCTCTCGGACCAGGAAACCGTCGGCGACACGGGACCGCGCGCGGACGGCGGCCCGGTGATCGGCGGCGGCTGGATCGGCTATCTCGCCTACCCGGACACCCCGGCAAGCGGGGCCACCGCCGCGCTCCCCGCCGCGGCCGGCGGCTGGACGGACTCGGTGTTGCGGCAGGACGCCGACGGCTGCTGGTGGTACGAAAGCCTAACCGACGACCCCTGCCCGGCGGCGTGGTCGGACGCGGTCACCGCGGCCGCCGCCCCGGCGCAGCCCTGGTGGATCGAGTGGACCGCCCCCGACCGGGAGGCGCACCGTAACGGTGTGCTGCAGTGCCTGGAGGCCATCCGGCAGGGTGAGGTGTACCAGGCCTGCGTGTGCACCCAGTTCCGCGGCCGCGCGGACGGCGATCCGCTGCATTTCTTCGCCGACGCCGTGGCCGCGACCCGTCCCGCCCGCGCCGCCTTCGTGCAGGGCGAGTGGGGTGCGGTGGCATCGCTCTCCCCCGAACTGTTCCTCTCCCGCCACGGGGACTCGCTCCGCTCGAGCCCGATCAAGGGCACGCTGCCGATCGCCGACGATCCGGACCGCCTGCGTGCCTCGATCAAGGACGTCGCGGAGAACGTGATGATCGTCGACCTGGTGCGCAACGACCTCGGCCGGGTCGCGGTGCCCGGATCGGTCACGGTCACCGATCTGCTCGGTGTCTACCCCGCCCCTGGGGTCTGGCATCTGGTCTCCACCGTCGCCGCGACCGCCGCGCCCGGCACCACCACCGCGACCCTATTGGAGGCCTCCTTCCCGCCCGCCTCGGTCACCGGCTGCCCGAAACACCGCGCCCGCCAACTCCTCTCCCAATGGGAGCCGAACCATCGCGGGGTGTACTGCGGCGCAGTCGGGTTCGCGTCCCCGCTCGCAGGCACCGAACTGAACGTGGCGATCCGCACCGTCGAATTCGACCCGGACGGGAAC
Source organism: Rhodococcus sp. PvR099 (assembly GCF_017833315.1). Taxonomy (NCBI): domain Bacteria; kingdom Bacillati; phylum Actinomycetota; class Actinomycetes; order Mycobacteriales; family Nocardiaceae; genus Rhodococcus; species Rhodococcus sp. PvR099. The sequence continues at coordinate 2,679,068 of NZ_JAFIBV010000001.1, forward strand.
ACGGTGCTCGGCGTCGGCGGCGGCATCACCATCGACTCCGACCCGGATGCCGAATGGCAGGAATGCCTCGACAAGGCCTCGAGCATCATGTCGCTCGGATAGTCGTCCTCACGCCTGCGCGCAGGCCTGCTCGCCCGAACCGGACAGCTCGAAGTCCGCCGCGCGGTCCGCCGACAGCGGCGCCGTCGACGAGCAGATTCGGCGGATGATCGACGGCGCGTCCAGCTCCCAGATCCGCAGCACGCCCTCACCGTCCCCGGAGAGGGCGGCGTGACTGCCGGGCAGGAAGGCCACCTGCCATCGACCGGTACCGGCGGTGGTGAGCGGCCCGCCGACATTGCGCATCGACCCCGCGTCGGCGACGTCCCACAGCCGCACCGTGCCGTCGTCGCTGCCGCTGATCACGTGGCGGCCGTCGGGGTCGAACGACACCGAGTACACGGTGCCGGTGTGTCCGCGCAGCGGCGAACCCCTCATGGCGAGAGAACCGTCGGCTGCCCGGTCCCACAGCACGATCGACTGCTCGTCGCCCCCGGTCGCCAGCATCGTCCCGTCCGGGCTGAACGAGATCGAGTTGATCCCGTCCGCCTGACCGCCGTCCGGAACCGCGACCTCGCGCGGGCTCGCCGCGTCCCGCACGTCCCAGGCGTGCATCCCGCCGTCCGCGTCTGCCGCCACCAGGTTGCGCCCGTCCGGGCTGAAGGCCACCGTGCGAACGAGATTGGTCGGACCGGCGAGCGGTTCACCCCACGGCACCGGCCTTTCCGGATCCGCCAGGTTCCACAGCCGGACGCTGACGTCATCCGCACCGATGGCGAGGGTCGACCCGTCCGGACTGAAGGCCAACTCCCAGGTGAATCTCGTCTGCGTCAGGATCGGTCCACCGAGAGCACGCGGGTGGGCCGGGTCGTGCACGTCCCAGAGCTGCACCTGACCGCCGGAGGTCGGTGCGGTCGCCATCGTCCCGCCGTCGGGAGCCAGCGCCACCACATGGGCTCCGCCGAGCGGGCGCGGCAGGGCGAGCGCACTCGCCAGGGACAACCGTCGGTCACCGTCGACCCGCCACAACCGGATCACCGAGTCGTATCCACCGGTCACCACCAACGATCCGTCGCGGCTCGGCGCGGGCTGGGTGAGCCCCGACCCCGAGACGTGAATCGCGGTCGTCGGCAGGGTCCACACCCGCACCGTCGAGTCCTGTCCCCCGGTCACGATGGCGGAACCGTCGGGCACCAGGGCGAGTGCGGGGACTCCCCCGCCGTTGCCGGTCAACGCCGGACGCAGCTCGCGCAGGGTCCGCGAGGCGGGGTCGAGGGACCAGGTCTTCACCGTGCCGTCCCACGATGCGCTCGCAAGCGTCGCGCCGTCCGGCGCGAAGGCGATCGTCCACACCCCACCGGTGTGGGCCTGGATCGGGGCCCCGATCTCGCCGACCGCCCGCACGTCGGTGGTGTCGAACACCCGGAGGAACCCGTCATCGCTGCTGGCGGCGAGGGTCCGCCCGTCGGGCGCGAACGCCACCGAGTGCACCACGTCGCCGAAACCGGTCAGCACCGACGGCAGCGGGACCGGCGCGACTCCCGCGCCCACCCCGGCGATGTCCCACAGCCGGATGCTCCGGTCATCGCTCGCGGTCGCCAGCACCGCCGAGTCCCCGCGGAACGACACCGTCCGGACCGCGCCCTGATGGGCGGGCAGCACCGTTGACCCGAAGTGACCGGAGAACGGATCCGAGGTGTCGAACATCGTCACGGTGCCGTCGTCGTTCGGCACGGCCAGGATCCGGCCGTCCGGGCTGAACCGGAGGTTGTGGACCGCCCGGGTCCCCACCTTGGTCCCCTCGAGCAGCGGACGCGGCGCGGACCTGTCGGTGATGTCCCAGATGAACACGAGGCCATCGCCGCTGCCCGCGGCCAGGATCCTGCCGTCCGGGCTGAAGGACACCGACGCCATGTACTTCTCGGCCCCGCCGAGAGGGGCGCCGATCGGTCGTGGGTCGGTGCGGTCGGTGAGGTCCCACAGTCGAACTGTGCGGTCGTCGCTGGCCGAGGCGATCGTCGAGCCGTCGCGCGAGACCGCCACCCCGTAGACCGGGCCCTGATGGCCGGTCAGGACGCGGCCCACCGGGGTCGATTCGGTCGCGATCAGGCGTGAGTACGCGGCATCGTTGCCCGGCTTCATCTGCCAGGCCTCGATGGCCAGCCGCGCGGAGGTCGTCGGGTCGGAGTCCCGCAGCGAATCCGTCAGCGCGATCAGCTGGCGGAACTGAGCGGCCGAGCGTTCCGATTCGGCGCGCTGCTTCGCCGTCCATGCCATCGACACCGCGACCAACGCGATCACCGTGGACACCACCAGCGCCGCCATCACGGCCCGCTGGATCCAGGTGTCCCGGCGCACGTGCCCGGTCGAGGTGGCGAGGAACTCCGAGGCCGTCGGGGTCAGGGAGGCGGCCACCTTCGTCGCGCCCAGCCCCTCGACGGCGACCCTCGACGCATCGTGCTCGGCGACCATGTCGAGGCGGCCGCGCTGATAGAGCAGGCTGCTGTTGTGGTCCGCCTGTTCCCAGTTCGCGGCGTCCGCCTCGATCTGCTGGCGCAGCGCGGTATATCGGCGATCCTCCTGGATCCACTGTTTCAGCCGCGGCCAGGCATCGATCACCGCGTCGTGGATGAGCTCCACGCTCTCGGTGTCCGCGACCAGGACCCGGGCCGCGATGAACTGGTCCACCACCTGCCTGCCGGTGGCCGTGTCCTCGCCTGCGAAGGCCAGCAACTGCGGCAGCGAACGACGGATCTTCACGTCGGTGCCGGTGTCCGTGACGTACACCAGGTGCACCAGCATCGCTCGGGCCAGCACCTGGCCCCGCTCGTCCAACGCCGCCCAGGTGCGCTCGGCCGTCGCTGCGACCGACCCACGCACGCCGCCGGTGGCGCGGTAGCTCGCCACGGTGAGCACTCCTCCGCGTCTGCGCTCCCACATCGTGTCGAGCAGATGTGAGAGCAGCGGCAGGACGGTGCCCGCGCCTTCGTCCGAGGTGAGCACCCCGAGATCGTGCAGGATGAGGTCGACCAGCCCCGCCTCGAGTTTGAGACCGATCATCCGGGCGGGCTGGGTGATCACCTCCACCATGTCCTCCCGCGTCAGCGGCGCGAGGACCTTGCTGTGACGTTCGAACGCGCGGGCGAGCACCGGCTGGGACAGCGCCTGCTCGTAGAAGTCCGAGCGCATCGTCGCGACGACGACGGGCGCGGCATCGGGCGTCTCCTCGGCACCGACCGTCGTGGCCGCGAGATCGAGGAGGGTGAGGAAGCGGTCGCGCTCCTCGGGATCGTCACATTGGGTGAACAGCTCCTCGATCTGGTCCACGACGATCAACAGCGGGTTCGGCTCCAGCCGGGCGGCGACCGCGCGGACCGCGCGGCGCACGATCTCCGGCCGAGGATCCGAGGCCGCCTCCCGCAGCTCCGGGAGCGCCTCGCCCAGCGACTGCAACGGACGCGGTCCCGGCGTGAGCACGACCGGCCTGCCACCGGCGTCGGATCCCGGGCCCGCCAGTTCCGCGACGAGACCGGCCTGGACCAACGAGGACTTCCCCACTCCCGAGGCACCGGTCACGATCACCAGTCCGTGCCCCTGCGCGGAGGTGACCGTCTCGACCAGACCGGGCAGGCTGGCGCCGCGCCCGAAGAACAGCCGCGCGTCCTCGGCCCGGTACGGCTCGAGCCCCCGATACGGACGAACGCCGGTCACCGGGACGGCCACCACCTGATCGGCCGGCTCGCCACGGCCGCGCGTGGCGTTCGCGTCGCGGGCACTCGTCCACCACGCCAGCCATTGCTTCATCGAGTACAGGCCGGCCACCGGCGGCTGGGTGCCGTGTAGCGCCTGGGCCGCTCGGATGAGGACCACCAGAACCGGGCGGACGGAGTCGAACGTCGCGGGGACCCGCTTGCCCGAACGCCAGTCGCTCAGTCGCTGGACCGAGATCTGCCGGTCCGTGCCGATGGTTCGGCCGACCGCAGACGCCTCGGAGACGACCTTCTTCAGAGCGGGCCCGCCCGCCGTCGCGAACAGCAGGCGTAACTGATCTGCGAAGTGCAGGCGCGCTTGTGCGTCCGGGTCACTCCGCGGGCTCCGCGCCTGTGCGTCCGGGTCGCTCCGCGGGCTCCGCTCCTGTGCATCCGGGTCACTCCGCGGGCTCCGCGCCTGTGCATCCCGGTCCCTCCCTGAGGCACTGTCCACCGCATCAGCCGAATCGCCACCGGACATCGTCGATCACCCCAGTTCCTGCCATGGAAATTCCGCTGCGGAAAAGTTCCTCACCCACTGCGAACTGGGACGATACCCGGGTACCGGGACGCGGGGTTTGGTTGGGTCCCAGCCACCGACAAGAGTTGATCTCGACGCACGGGGGGCCCTGCATCACCGCGCCACACCGGCGGGAACTGTTCAGCCCGAGGGGGGGTTGTTCCCGCCGGTGTGCACGTGGCCGACCACACACGACGGAGTGACCATGAGCAGAATCGCCGCCAAGATCGCGTCCACGGTTCCACCGACTCTCGCCGCAGCACTCATCCTCGCCGCCGCGGTCGGCCTCATCATGTTGATGGGCGCACCGCCGAACTGACGCTTCGGCGATGCCGGACCCACTCAGTCCTGACGGGCCGCCAGCACCGCCTCGTAGACTTCACGCTTGGACACCCCGGCGGTCGCGACCATCGCGCATGCGTCCTTGAGCCGCGCCCCGGACTCCACGAGCCGCTCCACCTCCCCGACCAGATCCTCGGGCTCCGCGGCGACCAGTCGCGCGGCCTCCAGCACGACGGTGATCTCCCCGCGTGCCCCCTCGATCGCCCACTCCGCCAGCTCGGCCAGGGTGCCGCGGCGCACCTCTTCGTAGGTCTTGGTCAGCTCCCGGCACACCGCAGCGCGGCGGTCCCCGCCGAGCACCTCGACCGCGTCGGCGAGGCACGCGGCCAGCCGGTGCGGCGCCTCGAAGAACACGCACGCCCGCTGCTCGGTGCGAAGCGACTCCAACCAGGTTCGGCGCTGACCCTGCTTGCGCGGCGGGAACCCGTCGAAGCAGAAGCGCTCGACCGGCAGTCCGGACAGCGCCAGCGCGGTCGTCACGGCCGACGGGCCCGGCAGGCAGGTCACCGGCAGGTCCTTCTCGACACACGCCGCCACCAACCGGTAGCCGGGGTCGCTGACCGACGGCATCCCCGCGTCGGTCACCAGCAACACCGTCTTGCCCTCGGAGACATCGGCGACCAACGCCGGCAGCCGGGTCGTCTCCACCTGGTCGTAGAAACTGACCACCTTGCCGGTGATCACCACCCCGAGCGCGGACGCCAGATGCTTGGTGCGGCGGGTGTCCTCCGCCGCGACGACGTCCGCGGTGGCGAGGGCCTCCTTGAGGCGTTCGGAGGCGTCACGGACCTCACCCATCGGTGTCGCGGCTAGGACAAGACGACCGTTCATGTCCCACAGCCTACGATCGAGCACGTGACCCAGTTGACCGACGAGCGCGCGACGCCCGCAGTCGACACCTTGATCGTCAGCCCGGCGCCGACGGCGCCTGCCCTCGATCCCGGCCCCACCGACCGGATGCGCGGCTGGGCGGTCACCATCTTCCTCACCACGCTGGCGGCGATCACCCGCTTCGTCATGCTCGGCTACCCCACCGACGCGGGCACCCCGGTGTTCGACGAGAAGCACTATGCGCCCCAGGGCTGGCAGGTGCTCACCGGCGGCTGGCTCGAGGACAACCCCGGCTATGGCCTCGTGGTGCACCCGCCGATCGGCAAGCAGTTGATCGCCGTCGGCGAGGCGATCTTCGGCTACAACGGCTGGGGCTGGCGGTTCGCGTCCGCGGTCGCGGGCACCATCCTGGTGCTGCTCGTGGTGCGGATCGTCCGCCGAATGGCCCGCTCCACCCTCGTCGGGGCGATCGCCGGGCTGCTGATCATCGCCGACGGCGTCACGTTCGTGTCCTCGCGGATCGGGATGCTGGACATCTTCATGGCCGTGTTCGTGGTCGCGGCGTTCGGCTGTCTCGTGGTCGACCGGGACCAGGTGCGCGAACGAATGGCCCTGGTGTGGGTCGAGGGCCGCATCCACGACTCCCCGTACGGGCCACGACTCGGCGTGCGCTGGTGGCGATTCGGCGCGGGCGTGCTGCTCGGGCTGGCGTGCGGCACCAAGTGGTCGGGCGTGTACTTCATCGTCTTCTTCGGTCTCCTGAGCGTCGCGTTCGACGTTGCCGCCCGGCGCGCCTACGGCGTCCGCAGACCGTGGATCGGCGCCGGGCTGCGTGACGTGGGGCCGGCGCTCTACGCGCTGGTCGTGATCCCGCTGCTGGTGTACCTGGCGAGCTACTGGTCGTGGTTCGCCTCGGAGACCGGCGTCGACCGGAACGCCGTCGGCACCAAGGTGGGCCTCGGCGGGAACTTCGCGTTCGTCCCGGACGCGCTGCGCTCGCTCTGGTACTACAGCGGAAACGTGCTCGAATTCCACTCCGGGCTCACCAATTCCGCGGGCAACCATCACCCGTGGGAGTCGAAGCCGTGGTCGTGGCCGATGGGGCTGCGCCCGATGCTGTACTACTTCGCCGACGGCGAGCAGATCTCCGGGTGCGGCGCATCGAGCTGCGTCAAGGCGGTCATGCTGATCGGCACCCCGGCTATCTGGTGGCTGGCGCTGCCGATGCTCGCGTGGGCGCTGTGGCGCACGGTGGTGTCGAAGGACTGGCGCTACGCGGCCGTGCTCACCGGCTACGGCGCCGGACTGCTGCCGTGGTTCGTCACCATGGACCGCCAGATGTACTTCTTCTACGCCGTCGCCCTTGCCCCGTTCCTCGTGATGGGACTGGCGCTGGCGCTCGGCGAGATCATCGGCAGGGCCCGTGCCTCCGCGGAACGACGCGGCACCGGCCTGCTCGCGGTCTGCCTCTACCTCGGCCTGGTGATCGCGAACTTCATCTGGCTCTGGCCGGTTCTCACCGCGATCCCGATCACGCCGGAGGCCTGGCAGCAGCAGCTGTGGCTGCCGAGCTGGCGCTGACCCGGACTTCGGGTTGCCCCCGCTGAATTCAATCAAGCATGCTTGATTGTTTTTCCGTTCGCGCCTACAGTCGCCTCCCAAGGGGCCGAATGTGACCCCAGTCACCAACCTCGTGGGCGCCCAGCCGTTCGGGTGGCGCGTCCCTTGACGTCCAGTGGAGGCCACGTATGCAAGCCGATCTGTCCGGTCTGACCGCGCTCGAGGTCAATCTGGCCACCCGCACCTCGCTGGGCGACGCCCTCACCCGGTCGGCCCGAATGCTCGGCTCCCGCACCGCGATCGCGGACCGCGGCCGCTCGGTCACCTACCGCGAACTCGACGCCGCAGCGGAGTCCTTCGGGCGCTCGCTCCTCGAGTCGGGGCTGTCCCACCAGCAACCGGTCGCGATGCTGATGGGCAATTCGTGGCAGTTCGTCGCGACCTACTTCGCCTGCGCCAAGGCGGGCCTGGTGGCGATGCCGGTGAACGTCGTGCTCGCGCCCGAGGACATCGCGTGGATCCTGAACGACTCCGGCACCACCACCGTCGTCGCCGATGCCGCCTTCGCCCCGCTCCTCGAGAAGATCCTGCCCGAGCTGACCGGGGTGAAGTCCGTTGTCCTCGTCGGCGCGGAACCGGCCACTGCGGTGGGCGGGCTCGCGACCCGATCCTGGGAGGATCTCGCGTCACGTGCGGCCGCCGGTCCGCTCGAGGTGCTCGTCGAGGACCGCGACGTGGTGCAGTGCCTGTACACCTCCGGCACCACGTCCCGCCCCAAGGGTGTTCTGGTCAGCCACACCGCGGTCTTCGTGGCGGGCCTGACCAACGCGTTGATGCAGGGCGCATCCTGGGGTGGCGAGCACGCGACCCTGGTCAACGTGCTGCCGATGTTCCACACCACGGGCCTGAACACGCTGGTCCTGCCGACCCTGATGATCGGCGGCACGGTGGTGCTGCCCGGACCGTTCGACCCGGGCGCCGTGCTCGACGCCATCGAGGCGCACCGGGCGACCCACGTGATGTTCCTGCCGATCATGTACCGCGCACTGGTGGGCACGCAGGCCGCCGCGGCGCGGGACCTCTCCTCGGTCAAGCTGTGCATCTACGCGATGGCCCCCATGCCCGACGCACTCCTGGATCAGGTCGACGAGGCGTTCCCGAACGCGGCGGTGATCCTCGGGTCCGGTCAGACCGAGGTGGTCCCCGCGACCGTGCTGCAGTGGCCGGAGCACCGCCACACCAAGGCGAACTCGTGGGGTCCGCCGGTCCCGACCGTCGAGGTGCAGATCATGGACAACGACGGCGCGCTGCTGCCCGCGGGCGAGACCGGCGAGATCGTCTACCGGGGACCGCATGTCAGCAGCGGCTACTGGAACAACGCCGACGCCAATCGGGCGGCCTTCGCGCACGGCTGGTTCCACAGCGGCGACGTCGGCCATCTCGACGAGGACGGGGTCGTCTGGTTCACCGATCGACTCAAGGACATCATCAAGAGCGGCGGCGAGAACGTCTCGTCCGTGGATGTCGAGCGTGTCGTCTCGGCGGCGCCGGGGGTCCAGGAGTGCTCCGTCGTCGGTCTGCCGGACGAGCGCTGGGGCGAGGCGGTCTGCGCGGTGGTCGTCGCCACTGACGCCACCGTCGCACCCGGCGAGCTCGAAGCCCAGGTGATCGCCCACGCCAAGCAACACCTCGCCGGTTTCCAGGTGCCCAAGCGAGTGATCGTCGTCGACGAATTGCCCAAGACTGCGACCGGCAAGGCCCGCAAGCATGAACTCAGGGCCGGCTTGAGCCGCTGAGCAGTCCGATGAGACGGAAACCCGTGCTGCTCACGGGTTTCCGTCCCATCAGGCCGAGGAACCGTTACCGACAGACCTACTCGGACCGCGTCGGGGGCGCGGCGTCCGCCGCCGCTCCCGCTTCGCCTCCAGGATCATCGGGTCGTGACACAGGTCCCGGTAGAGCGAGACACACAAGCCGATCATCACCAGGACGAACGGCGCCGCCGCGATGATCGTCATCGTCTGCAGACCGTGCAGCGCGTCCTCGCCGCCCGTCCACAGCAGCAACGCCGCGACCCCGCCGGTGGCCAGACCCCAGAAGATCACGACCCAGCGGCTGGGGTCGAGGGTGCCGCGCTGCGAGAGCGTTCCCATCACCATCGACGCGGCGTCCGCGCCGGAGACGAAGAAGATCGAGACCAGGAGCATCACCAGGACGGTCGAGATGCCGGCCAGCGGCAGATTGTCCAGCATGCCGAAGAGCTGGGATTCGGAGCTACCGCGCCCCGCCAGGTCGATGCCGCTGCGCTGCTCGCCGATGGCCGCGCCGCCGAACACCGAGAACCAGAACAGGCTGACCAGACTCGGGACCAAGATCACGCCGATCACGAACTCGCGGATGGTGCGGCCGCGGCTGATGCGGGCCAGGAACATGCCGACGAACGGGGTCCACGAGATCCACCAGGCCCAGTAGAAGATCGTCCACGAGGACAGCCACTCGGCGGTCTCCGGATTGCTCGATGCCGCTGTGCGGGCGGACATCTCCGCGATCTCGGCGGCGTAGGCGCCAAGGGCGGTGGGTATCAGATTGAGGATCAGCACCGTCGGCCCGAGCACGAATACGAACAGCGCGAGCACCAGCGCCAGCACCATGTTGATGTTCGACAACCACTGAATGCCCTTGGCTACTCCCGAGACCGCGGACGCGACGAACACCAGCGTCAACACGGCGACGATGGCGACAAGCAGCAGCGTGCCCGCCTCGTCCAACCAGCCCGCGACCTCGAAGCCCGAGCCGATCTGCAGCGCGCCCAACCCGAGGGACGCGGCGGTTCCGAACATGGTCGCGAAGATGGCCAGGATATCGATGACCTTGCCGATCGGCCCCTCCGCGCGACGCCCGAGCAGCGCGACGAACGCGGAGCTGAAGAGCTGCTTGCGACCGCGCCGGTAGGTGCCGTAGGCGAGCGCCAACCCCACCACCGCGTAGGTGGACCACGGATGCAGGCTCCAGTGGAACATCGTGGTCGCCATCGCTGTGCCGACGCCCCCGTCGGTCCCCGGCGGCGGGTTCACGAAATGTGCGAGCGGCTCGGCGACACCGAAGTACATGAGCCCGATGCCCATTCCCGCACTGAACATCATGGCGATCCAACTGACGGTGTTGAACTCCGGCTTCTCGCCGTCCTTCCCGAGCGGGATCCGGCCGTACTTGCTCAGTGCCAGCCACAGGGCGAACAACACGAATCCGGTGGCGGCCAGAATGAACAGCCAGCCCAGGTTGGTGACCAGCCAATCGAGCACGGTGCCGGTGACGGAATCGAGGCTGTCCGGACCGACCAGGCCCCAGACCACGATCGCAGCGACGATCGCGGCGGTGACCCCGAATACCACATGGTCGGTCCGGACACCGCTCGTGCGCGTCAAGACATGACCGATGATCTCGTCGTCGGTGCGGTCGGAATCCTGCTCGGATAGATCGGAATTCGACGCCATGTGCTCCTACGTTGCTTGCCCGCTCCGGCAAAAGCAAGCGCGACAGGCGTGGAACGACGACCTACCCGAGCGGCTCCGTCCCGCTACGCCCTCGACCGTGCCGACGATTTACGGCCGAGAATCCCGTCGACGCTGAACCGTCCGGCGCCGGTCGCGGCGAGCAGCAGCGATCCCACGCCGAGCGCCAGTACCAGCTCGTATCCGCCTTCGCCGACGAAGATGCCCTTGTCGTAGTGCACGATGGCGAACGCCCCGACCATGTTGAGGAACAACAGGATCCCGGCGATCGGCGTGGCGACCCCCGCGATGAGGGCGAAGCCACCCACCAGTTCGATGGTCGCGGCCACGATCGCGGAGAGGTCCGGCATGGGCGCGCCCATGCCCTCGAACGCGATCTGCGTCTTGTCGATCCCCATGGTGAAGAACTTCTGCCAGCCGTGGGCGACGAAGATGACGCCGATGCCGACCCGGGCGATGAGGATGGCGAGGTCACGGAATGCGGCGGATTTCATGATGGAGTCCTTTTCGGTGTGCGGCGCGACGGACGGGAACGGCACCAACTCTGACACACCATGGTTGAAGCGTCAACCATTACGCCGGTCGCGGGACCCGTTCAGGCCCCCCGCAGCGCCGCCTTGAACAAACGCTCGGCGGTCTCGTCGCCGAGGCCGAGTCCGCGGACGGTGGCGACGTAGTCGGTGGCGGCGCGCTGCGCGGCGGCCATCGAGGCGTCTCCGACCGCGGCCACGAAGGACCCCAGCCGCCCCCTCGTCTCGATCGCCCCGAGCTGTTCGAGCTCTCGATACGCGCGGGCCACGGTGTTCGCGGCCAGCCCCAGCTCCTCGGCGAGGGCCCGCACGGTCGGCAGCTTGGTGCCCGCGATCAGCTCGCCGCGCCGGACGCGATCGAGGATCTGCAGCCGCAGCTGCTCATACGGCGCCGTGGACGAGTGTGGGTCGATGTCGATGCGCATGATCAACGCTAACCCCGCGACGCCGCGGTCAGTCCGCGAACGCCTCCGCCACACCGTCGAACCACGCCGACTCCTCGACAAGGCTGCGACTGCGCCAGCCCTCGGGCGTGCGAACGAGCTCGTGGTTGTACCAGCCGCCGCAGAAGAACTGCCTGTCCTTCTTGACGATCATCGGATTGAAGAACATGGCCCGGACCCGGGCCCGGTCACCGTCGAGTTCCACGTCGATGTTCGAGACGAAGTGCTGCGTCTGCGCGAACAGGTCGAGCATCGTCGCGAGCTGCGCGACGACGAACTCCAGGTCACCGACCGGCCCTCCCGCGGTGGAGTAGTCGATGTGCGCGTCCGGGGTGAACACGGTGCGATAGAGATCCCAGTCCTTGCTGTCCACGGCGTGCGCATAGCGGGTGAACAGATCCTGTATCTCGATGCGGTCGGAGATCGTCTGCAGGTCCATGCCGACATACAAACGCACCGGCGGCCCGTCGCGCCGCCGAATGCGCCAACGACTGCCGTTCAGGTCCGCCCGGCGCCCGTGCGCCTCGCCGCGAGCGCCGCGGTGACGCGGACCAGATCCCGCGGCGACGACACGTCCAGCCCGGTCAACGTCGAGAGCTTGCGAAGCCGGTAGAGCACCGTGTTCGGATGGACGTGTAGGGCCACGGCCGCGGCCGCCCGGTCGTAGCCGGCGTCAACGAAGGCTTCGAGGGTGCGCAGGATCGGCTCGTGGGCATCCAACGGGGACAACAGATTCGCCAGCACCGCGTGCGCTGCGCTCGCCCTGGTCAGCTGATACTCGACCGGGACATCCCGCAGCCGGAAGAGCCCGCCGCGGTGCCCGTGACACCGCGCCACCTCGAGTACCTCGCGAGCCTCCTGCAACGCGCCGGGTACCCGGGACGGCACCGCGGCGGAGACCGCGATGACGACCGCGGCGCCGATCGCCCGTTCGAGATCGAGCAGATTGCGCCGCAGCTGCGCGAACTGGGTGCTGTCCTCCCAGTTGTCCTCGGCGGGATCGGAATCGACGATGGGGATCAGCGCCGTCCCGCCGCTGCTGGTCACCGCGCACAGCGCCTTGTCCCTGCCGACGTTGTCGAGTTCGCGCTGCAGCCGCCGCACCTTGCGGCGCTCGGCCACCGCGGTGTCCACCTCCGCCGCGGATTCGTCGGGGTGCGGATCGACGTGGATCGCGACGATCCAGTAGAGCCGGGCGAGCGTCAGACCGACCCGATCCGCGGTCCCGGCCGGGTCGGTTCCCGCGGACAACGCCATCAGCAGGGCGCGCCTGGCGGCGTCGTCCTCCCCCGCGGTCGCATGGTCCGACCCGTATCCGGCCACCACCGCGGACGTCGCGGCCAGCAGGTAGGTGTGCAGCTGCCGCCCGGCCCGCGCCAGGGCCGGACCGTCCCCGTCGGTGGCCAGCTCCGCGATCGCCGCCCACCAGTGCTGGATCCCGAGGTGGTACGCGTGCAGCACCTCGGCGAGCGGTACCAGTTCCTCCGCACGGCGGCCGGCGGAATCACGCAGCTCCGCAACCTCCCCCGGGGTCGGCTCACCCGCGGTCCTCAGCATCGCGATGAACAGTTCCAGGTTCCGGCGCACGATGGCGGTGACGTCGATGCGGATGGCTTCCTCGGGTAGCGACCGGTAGAAGGGCACATCGGTCCGCACCGCGTGCACCGTCTCCGCGACCAGCGCGTGCGTCCGCTGGGCCAGCTGGTCCGCCAGCGACCGACCGCCGATCGTGATGGGCCCGTCCGGGTCACTTTTGATTCCAGACACAAAAACCTCCGAATAGTTGATCGCAATCTACAACCGCGACCAGCAGTTTTCCGATCACTATGTAATCCACGCCACTCTCAGATGCACAAAGGGCGCATCACACGGGGGCGGGCTATGAGAGAAGGAGTCTCGGTGACCAACATGATCCGTCGCGCCACCCGGTCGGGAGCCACGGCCGCCGCCACACTGTGTCTGCTGGCGGCCGCGGCCGCGGGCGCGGGCGACGCCGGCGCTGCGCCGCCGCAACCCGGCGCGATCGACTACGTCGCGCTCGGCGACTCCGCCGCCGCCGGGCCGCTGCTCCCCGACCAGGACATGAGCGCACCCGGATGCCTGCGGTCACGGGACAACTACCCCGCGGTGGTCGCCGCGGCCCTCGGCGCCACCCTCACCGACGTCACCTGCTCGTCCGCCAGGACGGCACACATCACCGACACGCGGCAGGGCACGTTCGCCGGTGCCGTGCCCCCGCAGCTCGATGCGCTCGGTCCCGACACCGACCTCGTCACGGTCACCATCGGAGCGAACGACTTCAACCTCTTCAGCACTGCCCTCAGCTGCACCAACCCGCTGCCGCAACCGACCGGCACCTCCTGCCGCGACAAGTTCACCGCGGGTGGGCGCAACCAGCAGCGGGACCTGATCCGCGACTGGGCCCCGACCTGGGGCGCGATGCTCGACAAGATCCGCGAACGCGCACCCCACGCCGAGATCGCGGTGGTCGGGTACGGCACCTACCTCCGACCGGGCGGATGCCCTGCGCAGCAGCCGATCTGGCCGCAAGACGCCGACTACCTGCAGAGCGTGATGGCGGACGCGAACGAGGCGATGGCGGCCGAGGCGGCCCGACGCGACATCCGATTCATCGACATCAGGCAGGCCACCTCCGGCCACGACATCTGCGCGGGCCCCACCCAGGCCCACTATGCGGGTCTGGTCCCGTCGGAGCCCGCGGTGCCGCTGCACCCGACGGTGCTCGGCATGCAGGCGATCGGCGCACACGTCGCCGGCGAGCTGCGCTGAGCGCCACGCCCCATCCCACCGCACCGCCTGCAGCAGTGCACTTTCCGTCCCCCACCCTCACCGAACCAGCGAGGCCCCATGTCCGTGCACGAACCAACGGTTGCGCCATCGGCGCTGCCTGCCGCCACGACCAAGGTCGTCAGCGGGGCGCTGATCGCCCTGTTCCTGGCGAATCTGGTCAACTTCTTCGACCGTGCGATCCCGTCGGTGGTCGCCGAACCCATCAAGGCCGAGTTCTCGCTCAGCGACTTGCAACTCGGCCTCATCATGTCGGCGTTCACGTTGGTGTACGCGGTGGCGGGGCTGCCGCTCGGCCGACTCGCAGACCGCGGCAACCGGCCGAAGATCATCGGCGCCGGGCTGCTGCTGTGGAGCGGACTGACCGCGGCGACCGGCGCCGCGGGCAACTACATGCTCTTCATCCTGGCCCGGCTCGGTGTCGGCGTCGGCGAGGCCAGCTTCACCCCGGCCGCGAATTCGATGATCGGCGACATGTATCCGGCGGAGCGACGCTCACGGGCGCTCGGCGTCTTCATGCTCGGACTCCCGGTCGGACTCATGCTGGCGTACTTCACCGTCGGCAAGATCACGGAGGCCTTCGGTTCCTGGCGGGCGCCGTTCTTCGTGGCGGCCGTGCCCGGTGTGCTGCTCGCCCTTGTCATGTTCCGGATGCGCGACCCCGAACGCGGCGGCTCGGAGCACACCGCGGCGGGCGCCGTGCTCACGGACGACGCCGCGATCACCCGGCCGATCCGCCGACTGCTGTCGATCCCGACCCTGCGCTGGCTGATCCTCGCGGGCTTGACGTTCAACTTCGCCGCGTACGCGGTGAACTCGTTCGTGGTTCCGCTGCTGATGCGCCAGTACGAACTGAAGCTGACACCTGCCGCCGCGGTCACCGGGATCATCGTCGGCTTGACCGGGCTGATCGGCCTGCTGGCGGGCGCGCGACTGGCGGACCGCGCGGCGACCACCTCACCGAACGCGCGGCTCACCATCGGAGTCGTCAGCTGCGCGGTGGCCGCGCCGCTGACCGCCCTCGCGCTGATGCAGAACGGCGGGAGCGTCGTGGCGTTCACCGCGCTCTTCGCCGCCGGCTGGCTGCTCGCCTATGGCTTCTACATCAGCGTCTACCCCGCGATCCACGACGTGGTGGTCCCGCGACTGCGCGCCACCGCGACCGCGCTGTTCTTCGCGGCCATGTACCTGCTCGGTGGATTCTCGGGCCCGGTCGTGGTCGGCGCCATCTCCGACTGGTTCGCTCAGCGGGCCCTCGACGCGGCCGGCACCGGCACGCTTGCACAGTATTCGGGCCAGGGGTTGAACTCGGCCATGTACCTGATCCCGCTGATGTTGGTCCTCACGGCCGTGTTCATCTACCTGGCCACCCGAACCATCGCCGCCGACTCCACCCGGATGCGCCGGTCACTGGAGGGCCGGTGAACGGTTCGGGGACAATGACGTCATGGCCGACGCGACTATCTATCACAACCAGCGCTGCAGCACCTCGCGCACCGTTCTGAAGCTGATCGAGGAGGCCGGCATCGAGCCGACGATCGTCAAGTACCTGGAGACGCCGCCCTCGCGCGACGGACTGCGGAAGCTCCTCGACGACGCCGGGCTCAAGCCGAGCGAGGCGATCCGCAAGAAGGAAGCGGTCTACAAGGAACTCGGCCTGGCCGAGGCGAGCGAGGACGAACTGCTCGAGGCCATGGTGGAGAACCCGATCCTCATCGAGCGGCCCATCGTGGTGACGGCCAAGGGCACCGTGCTCGCCCGGCCGGCCGAGCGGGTCGCCACGATCCTGTAGCCACACCGATCCGAACACGGCCCCGCCGGCTCACGCCGACGGGGCCGTGCTGCGTTCACTTCTGGATTCCTACGATCCCACCGAACCGAAATCGACCGATCCCAGATCCATAGAGCCGAGATCGAGCGAGCCCGACGCGTCCTCCTCCTCGGTCTCCACCGGCTCCGGCTCCGTGACGACCGGGGTCTCGGGCACCGCGACCTCCTCCGGCGTCCAGACGCCGCAGTTGTAGGTGACGAAGGTGCTGTCGGTGGCCTGCAGCGTGACCGCCGACGGGCCGTTGGTCTGCATGTACTCGATGACCGTCGGCTGCCCGTTCGTGAGCGAGAGCCGCGTCCAGGTGCACGGTGCGCCGAGCGTTGTCGGCCCCGTCGACTCGTAGGTGCCCGGCGCGAGCCCGGCGGTACCCACCTGGAACCCACCGTCGTGGGTGATTACCGGGGTGCCGGCAAAGGCGACGCCCGCGCCCGCGAGAACGCCTCCCGCAACCGCCACGGATGCGATCGACATCGAAACCAGCTTGCGCATAACTTCCTTCCACACTTAGTCCAAGTTGGACAATTGTCCAAGCGAGAAGGTAGCCACAATCGGGGTGATCACACGACGAATCCCGCATTGGTGACGCGGGTCACAGAAGGGGTGCGGCGGCGACGGTTTCGCCTGCCGCATCGGACCTTTGGCGGTTCAGAGCAGATCGCGCGACACCGGGCAGGACATGCACCGCGGGCCGCCCCGGCCCGAGCCGAGCTCGGACCCGGATATGCGCAGCACCTCGATCCCCGATGCCTCCAGCCGCGAGTTCGTCACGACGTTCCGCTCGTAGGCGACGACCACCCCCGGCTCCAGTGCGAGAGTGTTGTTGCCGTCGTCCCACTGCTCGCGTTCGGCAGTGACGTTGTCGAGCCCGGTGTCGATCACCCGGAGCTTGCCGATGCCCATCGCGTCGGCCGCGGCCTTCAGGAACGGTTCGGCGCCTCGAATGCTCACCCCCACGTCCTCACGGTGAATGGTGAACGCGGACAGACTGTCCTGAATGGCGGGATACATCACCACGGCGTCGACGTCGACCATCGTGCACACCGTGTCGAGGTGCATCGACGCTCGCGACTGGGCGATCGGGACCACCAGCACCGAGTGTGCGAGGCCGTCCTCGAAAACGCTGCGCGCCAACGCCTCCGCCCCGGCCGGGGTGGTCCGCTCTCCCACCCCCACGGCCACCACACCCGGCGCGAGCAGCAATACGTCGCCGCCCTCGACCGGCGCGGTATGCGACTCATAGGCCCGCCGCACCCCGAGAAAGCGGGGGTGGTGCGCGTAGATCAGGTCGGTCAGCGAGGCCTCGCGCACCCGGGCAGGCAGGGCCAGCGCGGTGATCGCGACCCTGTCCCCGATCCAGAAGGAGGAGTCCCTGGTGAACAGCAGGTTCGGCAGCGGCTCGATCACGAAGTCGCCGCCGTGGTGCATCCGCCGCACCAGCGATGCGCCGCCGGGCCCGAGCGGGAGCTCGTCGAACGTCATACCCGCGGTCAGGATGGTGGCCAGGGCCGCGGGCTCGACGGACCGCAGGTGCGCGGCGAGTTCCTGGGCGAGCGGGTGGCCGAGCCGGCGGGGGTCGACTGCCGCCGAGATGCCCTGCATGCGGGCCGCTCCGCTCACGGTCAGGGTCTCGGTGAGCACCTCTGGCAACAGCAGCACCTCGACCCCACGCGAGCGCAGCAGCGCGGCGAACGCGTCGTGCTCCTCCTGCGCCCGGTCCACCCAGGGCAACCCGTCGAACAGCAGTTGGTCGTTGTTGCGCGGGGTCAGCCGCTTGAGCTCGTCACCGGGGCGGTGCAGGAGCACGGTGCGCAGGGTGCCCACCTCGGAGTTGGCCCCCAACACGGACGGCCCCTCGTTTCCCACTGCGCTGCGCTCCATGGCTAGACGGTAGTGCGCGCCAGGCCGCGCCGCGAGGGCTTCGAATCAGGGGCCTGACCCGATTCCCTCAACTAAGGTCGAGGTCGACGAGGGGAGGCGCCGGTGGAGATGCCGGACTGGAAGGCCAAGGAACTCACCCCGGGGCAGCTGTCCGAGCGCAGCGGGGTGGCGGTGTCCGCGTTGCATTTCTATGAGCGTGAGGGGCTCATAGAGAGCCGCCGGACAAGTGGGAACCAGCGCCGCTATGCACGCGACACCCTGCGCCGGGTGGCCTTCATCCGGATCTCCCAGCAGGTAGGCATCCCGCTCGCGGAGATCCGGGAGGCGCTCGACACGCTGCCCGAGGGACGGACCCCGACCCGGGCCGACTGGGAACGGCTCTCGACGAGCTGGCACGCCGACCTGGACCGGCGCATCGAGCAGCTGACCCGACTCCGGGACAACCTCACCGGCTGCATCGGCTGCGGATGCCTGTCCATGAACAGCTGCGCGCTCGCCAACCCGCACGACCGGCTCGCCACCGCGGGCCCCGGTGCCCGGGTACTGGACGTTCGACTCCGCCGCTGATCACCCGGGCTCGGCGCACGGCCTCAGCGCAGCAGGCCGCGCTCGCGCGCCGCGGCAACGGCGGCCGTCCTGCTGTCCACGCCGAGCTTCGAGAACACATGCACCAGATGCGACTTCACGGTCGCCTCGGTGACGAACAGTTGCTTGGCGATGGCCCGGTTCGACAGCCCGTCCGCCACCAGCCGGACGATCTCCGTCTCGCGGGCGCTCAGGTCGACCCGGGGCTCACGGATCCGCCGGTACAGCCGTTGCGCCACATCCGGATTGAGTACCGTCTCGCCCCTGGACGCGGCCCACACCGCGTCCAGCAGCACCTGCGGATCGCTGTCCTTGAGCAGGTACCCGGCCGCACCGGCCTCGACCGCGCGCAGGATGTCGGCGTCGGTGTCATAGGTGGTGAGCACCACCACCCGCGGCGGATCGGGTCGGGCCATGATCGCCTCGGTGGACTGCGCGCCGTCCATTCCCGCGCCGAGTCGCAGGTCCATCAGCACCACGTCCGGCCGTGTCGTCTCGACCAATTCGAGCGCCTGCTCGCCCGAGGCCGCCTCCGCCACCACGTCCAGGCCCTCGTGCGAGGACAGCAGGGCCCGCAACCCAGCCCGGACCACCGGATGATCGTCGACCAGCAACAGCCGCAGCCGCGGGCCGGTCACGACTGTGCCCCTGAGACGGGAAGCGTTGCCGCCAGGGCAGTTCCGTCGCCCGGCGCCGACTCGACGACCAGCGAGCCGCCCAGCGTCTCGAGCCGGTCGCGCATCGCGCGCAGTCCGAACGAGGCCGGATCGACAACGGAAGCGGGATCGAACCCCACCCCGTCGTCCACGACATCGAGACGCACCTCGTCCTGGTCGTAGCTCAGCGTCACCCGGACGTTCTCGGCCTGCGAATGCAGCCGGACGTTGGCCAGCGCGCTCTGCGCCACGCGCAACAACGCCACATCGAAGTCCATCGGCAGCGGCAGCGGATCCCCCTCGACATGCAGCAGGCCGACGATCCCGGTGTGCGTGCCCAGCTGCGTCAACTGGCGGCCTAACGCGGACTCCAGCGAGGCGTCCTCGAGCGCCGACGGCGTCAGCGCCCCGACCACCCGGCGTGCCTCGGCGAGGTTGTCCTGGGCGGTCTCCGCGATCTGCGCGAGGACCGCCTTGGGGTCATCGCCGCGCTGACCCGCACGAGCCAACAGCACGATGGACGAGAAGCCCTGCGCCAGGGTGTCGTGGATGTCCCTCGCCAGCCGTGCGCGCTCCGCCACCGCGCCCGCCTCGCGTTGCAACGCGTTCAATTCGTCCTGCGCGCTGAGCAATTCGTCGTGGGATCGGGTCAGTTCGTCCAACAGGCGCTGACGTTGCTGGGTGTCGCGCAGCAACTGCTGGTAGATCAGCGCCATCCCCGCAGCGGCGGTCGCACCGAAGATCGGACCGAGGAAGGACGCGACGGTGTTGCTGGTGCCGTGCAAGAGCGTGGCGGCGATGACCACCGCGGTGATCGCGACCGTCGCCGCCAGCGCCACCCTGGTCGAGAGCAGATGGAAGCACAGGAAGAACAGCGGGAACGCCACCCACACGAAGCCGGCACCGAGCACGGACAGCCCGAGCCAGCCGAGCACCAGGACGCCCAGCCACAGCGGTCCGTACCAGTCGCGGCCCGTCGTCTCGGCGGCGCGACGGGCGAACCACACTCCGAGCAGGTACCAGGCCAGCACCGCCGCGGCGAGCACGAATGCGGGCAGCGGATTCGGCTCATCGACGGCCGCCCTGGCGGTCCCGACGGCCAGCAGGACGAGGAACAGCCCGTGCGCGCCGACCTGCATGATGCGCAGCACCGGCGTCGTGCCGCGTGCGTGGCGGTATTCGGGCAACAGCATTTCATCCACGCTAACACCACCCGGGGCTCTGACCGGCCGCGATCCGGGAAGTCCAACTTTCGATTGATCCGGGTACCCATCCGTTGCGCGATGCCGGACCGAACCCTCATTCGCGAGGCTGGAAGCCATGTTCCTCAGTATTCGTGACCTCCGATTCGCCAAGGGCCGCTTCGCTCTGATGAGCGCGGTCCTCTTCCTCATCTCGCTGATGGTCGTGATGCTCTCCGGCCTCACGGCCGGGCTCGGGAACCAGTCGATCGCGGCGATCCAGAACGTGGGCGCCGATCGGTTCGCGTTCGGCGAGCCCGCCGAGGGTCAGAAGGTCGCGTTCACCGACTCCCAGGTCACCGAGGCCCAGCGGGCACAGCTCGCCTCCACGCCCGGCGTGGACGAGGCCTCGATTCTCGGCATCGCACCCCTCCGGATCACCGCCGACGGTCGCGATGTCAGCGCCAGCGGCTTCGGCGTCGCGGGCGACTCCTTCGCCGCGCCCGTCCCGCTGCACACCGGCGAGATCGCGGTCGACAGGAAGCTCGCGGACGAGAACGGCTGGGCCGTCGGCACCACCGTCGACATCGCAGGACACCCGCTCACGATCGGAACGCTCGTCGACGACTCGTACTACAGCCACCAGTCGGTGGTGTGGCTCGACCTCGCCGACTGGCGCCTGCTGCCGACCGCGGGTGACAGCGAGGGCACGACGATCGCATTGCGCACCTCCTCCGACTTCGACGCGGCGGCCGCCGAATCCCTCACCGGTACCGCCATCACCGACGAGAAGGGCGCCCTCAACGCCATCGGCGCATACTCCTCCGAGCGCGGCTCGCTGCTGCTGATGCAGGGCATGCTCCTGGCGATCAGCGCGTTGGTCGTCGGTGCCTTCTTCACCATCTGGACGATCCAGCGCGGCCAGGACCTGGCGGTCCTCAAGGCCGTCGGCGCCTCCACCCGGTACCTGCTCGTCGACGCACTCGGTCAGGGGCTGATCGTTCTCACCCTCGGCGCGGGCCTCGGCACCCTCGCCGCGATCGGGCTCGGCTCGGTGGCCGCGAGTGCGGTCCCGTTCACCCTCACGGTGACCGGCACACTCGTCCCGTTCTTCGCGCTGATCGCGCTGGGCATGCTCGGCGCCGCGGCGGCCCTGACCCGCATCGTCAAGGTCGACCCGCTGACCGCGCTCGGCGCGGCCAGGTAACCGCCGACCGCACCGCAGGCACACGTAAACCCCACGCCTCCAGGAGTATCCATGAGCATCACACTGAAGAACACGGTCCTCACCTACCCCGACGGCGACACCCGGCTGCGCGCCCTCGACGACGTGTCCCTCACGGTCGAGCGCGGCCAACTCGCCGCGATCACCGGGCCGTCCGGCTCGGGCAAATCCAGCCTGCTCGCCGTCGCGGGCCTGCTGATCACCCCCGACTCGGGCACCGTCACCATCGACGGCACCGACGTCACCGGCCTGGACCGGACGGCCCGCACGACCGTGCGCCGCAAGCAGCTCGGATTCGTCTTTCAGCAGGCCAACCTGATGGCCTCGCTGACCGCAACGGAGCAGCTGCTGATGATCACCCATCTCGGCGGCGGCAGCGTTCGCGGCCAGCGCGCCAGGGCCAGGGACCTGCTGTCCACGTTGGGGCTCGAGAAGCAGCTGGACCGGCGACCGCACCAGCTCTCCGGCGGACAACGGCAGCGGGTCGCGATCGCGCGCAGCCTGATGAACGATCCGTCGGTGTTGCTCGTCGACGAGCCGACCTCGGCGCTGGACGAGGACCGCAGCCGCGAGATCGTCGCGCTGCTGGCCACCCTCAGCCACGAACGCAACGTTGCGACCGTGATGGTCACCCACGACCTCAGCCAGCTCGACCTGGTCGACGGCGTCTACGAGATGCACAGCGGGATGCTGACGACGGCGACAGTGCCTGCATAGCTGCACGCGAATGAGCCCCCGCGTGGGCGGGGGCTCATCTGCTGCGCCGAAGCGCGGTGACCTGATCCGTCTGATCTCAGGGGCCGATGACAGGACCGGCGGGACCGATGACAGGCCCGGCGGGACCACTGGGCGGGTTCGGAACGACCGGCGGCTGGGCCTGGCCCGGTTCGAGAACATCCGAATCGACGACGTGGCCCGGACCCTCGAACGGGCCCTTCGGACCGACCGGCGGCTCGGCCTGGCCGGGATCGAGAACATCCGTATCGCCGACCTTGCCCGGACCCTCGAACGGGCCCTTGGGACCGCGGGGCGGCTCGACGACCGGCGGCTCGACGACCGGCTGGTGCGCGAGAGGAGCGGCGGGAGCCGCGACCGGCGGAGCGAAGACGGGGCCGGGATCAGTGTTGTACGAGCCCGGGTTCCCGGCGGCGTCGGCATCGGGGACGGAGCCGCCCGATTCTTCCTGACCACCGTCGCGGTTCACCACGTTTCCCTGCTCAACCTGCCGCGGCGCGCTCTGCCCCTGACCCGGTACGGGCGCACCGCCGGTGCTGCTGCCGCACGCCGACAGTGTGGCGATACCGGCGAGCGCGAACCCCGCCACGGCGAGTGCGGCGAGCGTGTTGCGGGAAGTGATGTTGCGAGTGATGGAGTGCCTCCTGGGTGTCGGGGAGCTGGTGGGCTCCTACAACCAGCCTCCGGCACCACCCGCCGTCCAGATAGGCACCCAAGGTTCACCGCCACCCACCCCGAGGACCGAGCGGATGCTTCGAACGCGATCAGTTGACCGCCGGATTCAGACCGGCGGCAGGAGCTTGCTGAACTGGTCGTTGGCCTTCTGCATCACGAACTCGTACGGCGGGGCGAACTTGCGCGCCCACCAGTAGCCGAACCGGATGTCGTTCGAGGTGTAGACCAGATAGCGGTTCTTCTTGATGCCGCGGACGATGCACTCCGCGACCCTCTCCGGCGAGACCGCACGCTTCTCGAAGCGGTGCACCAGCTTTCGAATCCGCGGATCATCCCGGTCCACCCCGGCGATCTGTACGGTTCCGACCAGCGGGGTCTTCACTCCCCCCGGCACCACGAGGCTGACGCCGATGCCGTGCCGCTTGAGATCGAAGCGCAGGACCTCGGAAACGCCGCGCAGGCCGAACTTGCTTGCGCTGTAGGCGGCGTGCCACGGCAACGCGAGCAGGCCTGCAGCGGAGGAGACGTTGACCAGGTGCCCGCCGCGGCCGGCGCGCACCATCGGCGGCACGAAGTTCTCGATGATGTGGATGGGCCCCATCAGGTTGACGTCGACCATCGACTTCCAGTGCCGGTGTTCGAGGTTCTCCACGGTGCCCCAGGCGGAGATTCCCGCGACGTTCATCACCACGTCCATGGCGCCGTGCGCATCGTCGATCTCCGTCGCCCACACGGTGACGGCGTCGTAGTCGGACACGTCCAGCGCCTTCGAGGCGGTCACCGCGCTTCCTGCCATGGCCACCGTCTCGGCCAGGCCGACCGCGTTGATGTCGGTGAGGAACAGCTCGGCCCCCTCCGCCGCGGAGGCAAGGGCCGTCGCCCGGCCGATCCCGCTACCAGCCCCGGTGATCAGGCATTTCTTCCCCCGCAGGTCCTTCACGATGGCCTTCCCTCACGTCGTCCCGGTCGCTCACGCGGAGTCTAACGACAACGGCGCCCCGCCCAGGGAGATCCGGGGCGGGGCGCCGTCAGCTGTCAGCGATCAGGAACCGAAGGCCGGGAGCGAGCCGCCACCGTCACCGGGAACCGGCTCGTCCTGGACGGTGACCGTCGTGGACGCCTCCGAACCGAGGTATCCCGGCGCACCCGAGTACACCGCGCGGACGTCACGCACGCCGCTGGTGGTGAACAGGTAGCTCACGCTGGCCTGCCCGTCCTTCACCCCAGCGGGGTTGCCGAGCGGCTCCGCGCCGCTGAAGAACTGGACGGTGCCGCCGTTCGCCCTCGGGGCGACGTTGGCCCGCAGGAACACGTACACACCCTTCTGCGCGACCGCCGGGACATTCAGAGTGGTCGTGGTCGCGACGTCAGCCGCACCCGGATCCGTGATGTTCAGGGTCTGGGCGACGGAGGTGGAGCCGGCGAACCCGGGGGCACCGGAGAACACCGCGGTGATCGTCTTGTTGCCGGGCACCGTGAAGTTCTGGGTCACGCTGGCCTTGCCGTCGGCACCGACCGGCGCGGTCCCCAGCACGGTGAGGCCGTTCTTGAAGGTGAGCGTGCCTGCACCGGGGAACGGGGAAACCTGCGCCTCGATGATCACGTCGACATTGATCGGGGACGAGGCGGGCATGATGAGCGTCGTCTGCGTCGTCTGATCGCCCGGGTCGACGGTGACCGACTGCACGGCCGACACCGACTCGGTCGCGAACGGCGTCGCGAGGAACTTCGCGGTCAGATCGTGCGGACCGGCCTGGTTGGCGGCAGGCTTCCACTTGAACGAGGCAGCCCCCGCGGCATCAAGCGCGCCTGAGCCGATCTCGTTCGTGCCCGAGAAGAACTTCACGAGGTCGCCCGCGCGGCCGCCGAGCACCTTGGACTTCAGCGTCGACTCGACGCCCGCCTTCAGCGGACCGACCGGCTCGAGCACGGTGGTGCTGACGTTCTTGGTCACCACGTACGCCGGACCGAGGGTGAGGTTCTCCCCCGAGGACGCGACGGCGCCGTACTTGATGCCGGTGTTCAGAGCCACCTCCCTGGCGCAGTTGGCCCCGATCACGTACTGGAACTCGAAGGTCGGCGAGGTGGACGCATCCCAGCTGCCCGCGACCCGGAGCAGGCCCGCACCGTTGCTCGCCAGCGGCACGGGGAGGCCGGCGACCTTCGCCGAGTCCTTCTTGTAGGTAAGGCAGGTGTTGCGGTGATCCTCGAACCAGTTGACGGTGTCGGTCCCGGCGATCGTGGTGGACACCGTGACCACCTCACCCTCGGCCGGTGCGACGTTGCTGATCGTGCGGGTGAAGTTCTTACCCCCGTCCGCCCATGTGATCGTCGCGGGCGCGGCGCTCGCGCCACCCGCTCCCAGCGTCACCGCGAACCCCGCGATGACCGCGAAAGCGCCTCCCATCGCAATGGTGCGGCGCACAGACCTCCCCGACATGCATTTCCTCCCAAAGACGAGGGCTCCCACACGTGTTGGGGTTGCCCTGTTGTGTCGTCACGTTGTGTCGTCACGGAATCCGACTCACCCGCAGCGGAGCCGTCGGCGTGCACAGAATCGAGCAGAAGTAGACCACGCCGGTCCCGCGCCCGACGTCGTTTTGGCATAAGAAAGTGGACGGTTGTGCAAGTCATCGCGACCCGGTCGCGCACGGCGCCGAGCGGCCGCGAACGGGCGCTCGAACGGAACGCATCTGCGCAGCTACGGCGCGCGCGTCCCGCCCGTCACAGGCGTCACAGCCTGGTGGACATCTCGTCCTGGTAGTCCCGGATCGTCTTCTCGATGGTGTCGGCATCCTCCGGATCCCCATGGCGGCGAGCCTCGTCCGCGCGATCCCGCAACGTCCTGATCGCCTTGCGCAATTCGTTGTCGGTCATCCTGTGATCCATATCACCAAGTGTGCCCGGCTCGGCGACTCGAGGCCAGTGCTGAATCCGGCACGATGCGCGATGGCGAGCCTTGACGCTCACGCCGCACGCGACGAGTGTTGATCACATGTATTCGGGGGCCTCGCGCCCCGATGGAAGGGTCGCGAGGACATTCGCGAAGTCGCATACGTACGAACC
Source organism: Rhodococcus sp. PvR099 (assembly GCF_017833315.1). Taxonomy (NCBI): domain Bacteria; kingdom Bacillati; phylum Actinomycetota; class Actinomycetes; order Mycobacteriales; family Nocardiaceae; genus Rhodococcus; species Rhodococcus sp. PvR099. The sequence goes on from NZ_JAFIBV010000001.1 coordinate 2,705,234, forward strand.
GCGCCACGGCTCGTGCGGGCACCCCTTGACCAGCGTGGAGACCACCGGCTCCCGCGCAGTCCGCACCCGCCTCGACCGCGGCCTCCGCCGTTTCGCCCGCGCTCCCGCAACCGATGTGGTGAGTCCGGCCTTCTTCGCACGCAAGGAAGAGGCAGCCATGAAGAGCGATCTGCACGCAGCACCCGAAGTCACCCATTCGCCGGTCCCGATTCCCGAGGTGGTCGCGGCGCTGCGCGCGACCTACGCCTCGGGCCGCACCAGGCCCGCGGCGTGGCGGATCGAGCAACTGCGCGGCATCGAGCGATTGCTGGACGAGCGTGAGGGCGAGATCGCACAGGCCCTCGCCGAGGATCTCGGGCGCGACGCCTTCGAGACGTGGATGTCCGACATCCTCACCGCCAAGAGCGAGGCCGCCTACGCACGCAAACGGGTGCGCCGGTGGATGCGCCCCCGGCCGCGGCCGCTGCCGCTGAACCAGATGCCCGCGCTGGGATGGGTGCAGTACGAGCCGCTGGGGGTGGTGCTCGTCATCGGGTCCTGGAACGTTCCGCTGACGGTAACCCTCGGACCGTTGGTCGGTGCCGTGTCGGCGGGGAACTGCGCTGTCGTCAAGCCGTCGGAGCTGACCCCGGCGACGTCTCGCCTGCTGGCCCGGCTGCTCCCGAAGTACCTCGACGCCGAGGCCATCGCCGTGGTCGAGGGCGACGGGCGTACCACCCAGACCCTGCTCGCCCAGGGCTTCGATCATGTGTTCTTCACCGGCGGCACCGAGATCGGCCGGAAGATCCTGGCCGGGGCCGCGCCGCACCTGACCCCGGTGACCCTCGAGCTCGGCGGCAGGAACCCGGCGATCGTCATGCGGGACGCGAACCTCGCCGTCACCGCCCGCCGGATCGCCTGGACGAAGGTGTTCATCTCGGGCCAGTCCTGCATCGCGGCCGACTACGTGCTGGTCGAGCGCGCCGTCCGGGACGAGCTGGTCGATCGAATAGTCCGCAGTCTCACCGAGTTCCGGTCTGCGGCAACTACGCGGGGCGTTCGCATCGTCAACGAGCGCCAGTTCGACAGGTTGGCCGGGTACCTCGCGAGCACCGGGGCCACGGTCGCGTTCGGCGGCGGTACCAATCGGGCCACACTGACGGTCGAGCCCACCGTGCTGGTGGACCCGAGCCCCGAGGATCCGGTCATGCGCGAGGAGGTCTTCGGCCCGATCCTGCCGGTGCTTGCCGTCGACTCGTTGGACGAGGCGACCGCATTCGTCAACGCGCGGCCGAAACCCCTGGCCGCTTATGTCTTCACGAGGTCGGCGCGGACTCGCCGTCGGGTGCTGTCCGAAGTCAGCTCGGGCGGGGCGGTGGTCAATCACCTCACCCTCCAGGAGGTGGTGCCCCAGCTCCCGTTCGGCGGCGTCGGCGCCAGCGGGATGGGGCGATACCACGGTAGGTGGGGGTTCGAGACCCTCAGCCACCGAAAGGCTGTGCTGCTCAAGCCGTTCAAACCCGATCCCCGGTTCTTCTACCCGCCCTACACCGACCGGACGATCAAGCTGATGCACAGGATGCTCGGGGTTTGAAGGTCGACGCCGACGGGGCTCCATACGGGTGTGGCCCCCGACGACGAATCGTCGGGGGCCACTTCCGGTGTTCAGCTCGCTCCGCCGGGGACAGCCCGGCGGAACCCGATCAGGATCCGAAGATCGATCCAAGGCTGCCTGCGCCGCCGGGGGTGCCACCGCCGGTGCCCGTCACCACGACGGATTCCTGGTCGGCGGATGCGTTCACGGTGCCCGAACCGGAATACTCGGCGGTGATGACGCGCTGACCCTCGTTCGCGGGAGTCCACGAGAGGCCGGCCTGGCCGCCCGCGTTCACCGGCGCGGTGCCGATGACGATGTCGCCGTCCTTGAACGTGACCGTGCCACCCGCGTCGCCGGGAGTGACCTGCGCCGAGATCGTCTGCGCCGCGCCGACCTTGGGAGCGCCACCCAGGGTGAGCACCGTGGTCGAGTTGGTGTTACCCGCAGGCGCCTCCGCGACGGTCACCGTCGCGTTGGCGGTCGACCCCGTGACGCCGGAGCGCCCGGAGAACGTCGCGGCGATCGAGTGGCTGCCCGCGGTGGACGGCACCCACGTGTAGGTGGCCACGCCATTGGTATCGACCGGCACGTCAGCCAGCGTCGCCGCGCCGTCCTTGAACGCCACGGTGCCGCCTGCGCCCGTGGGCGACACGGTCGCCTTCAGCACGGTGGACCGACCGACCTCAGCGCCCGAGATCGGGGCGAGCACGGTCGAGGACACCGCATCTGCCTGCGAGACCTGCACGGTCTGCACCGGCGACTGCGAGCCCTCGGCCCGCGGGGTCGCCAGGAACTTCGCGGACAGGCCGTGCGCGCCCCGGGTGGCGGGCGTCCAGTTGAACGTTGCCTCGCCTGCACCGTTGAGCGCGGCCTGACCGATCTTCACCGCTCCGTCGAAGAACTCGACGGGATTGCCCTCGGCACCACCGGTCACGGTCGCCTTCAGCGGAACCGACTGGCCGACCTGCACGTTGGGCGGCGTGGCCAGAGCGGTCGTGGAGGTGTTGATCCGCACCGAGACCGTGGGTCCCTTGTCCTGGTAGGTGCCGGAACCGAGCGAGCCGCCGTAATGCACCGTCGTCATCAGCGGGACGGTGCGGTCACAGTTCGCGCCGACCTTGTAGGAGAACTCGAACGTCCGCAGGTTGGGGCTGATGTGCGGGTACAGCGGCCACTCGACGCTGCTGCCCTTCACCTTCGCGAAGTCCGCGCCCTGGCTGTCCAGGCCGCGCGGCGAGCCGTCCACCTTCGCCGAACCGTCCACGTAGGTCAGGCAGGTCGGGTGGACGTCCTTGACCTCGTAGATGTACTCGACGACGCCGCCGGTCCTGTCGAACTGGGTGGTCGAGGTGATGATGTCGCCCTCGGCGGGGGTGGTGTCGCTGATCGTGCGGGTGATCCGCTCGCTGCCGTCGTCCCACGTCACGCTCGCAGGCGCCGCGCCCGCGACACCCGCGCCCACCGTTGCCGCGAACCCGGCCGACAACGCCAGCACGCCGGCCCCGCCAACCACGCGACGAATGCTCTTGTCAGACATACATTTCCCCTCTATGCGGCAGACCGCGGACACAGAAAGACGTCCAGGCCGTCCAGATTTTGTAAATGACCAGCGCCCCTCCGTCGCACCGGCGATGACGTCCCGGGCCGCTGAGGCGAGATGAAGTAGATCACATTCAACATGCGCCGAATGTCTCTTTCGTGAATGACATGGACAGCTGTCCGATAGCCTGTCGGCCGAGCGCTTCCCCGCGGGGTGGGCCGGCAACGCAAAAGGCGCCCCTCCCGGAGGAGAAGCGCCTTTCGACTGGTGGAGCTGAGGGGAATCGAACCCCTGACCTCTTCGATGCGAACGAAGCGCGCTACCAACTGCGCCACAGCCCCGAACCACGCTCCCGTAGGAACGCTCGGCAACTGTAGCAGCCCGGCCCGCCACAGAAAAAATCGCCCGGTCCGGAGGGGATTCACCTCGCAACGGCGGCGTTTCCGACCCTGCCGAACGCGGGTCACTCGGGGCAGGCGACGCCCGCCCGAGTGGTGTCCAGGATGGTCTGTCCCTCCGGGACGGCCCGCCACTGATCGAACGGCTGCTCCAGTGCGAACCGGCCGTCGGCCTGCCGTACCAGCGTCCGGGTCTCGGCGTTGCCCGGGTTGTTCAACGACTCGAAGTATTCGACCGACCAGTGGAACCAGCGCATGCAGAACAGCCGCATGGTCAGCCCGTGCGTCACCACGAGAGTGTTCGGCGGGAACCCGGGCTTGGCGCGATGCCGGTACAGCGTCTCCATGAAGGTGCTCACGCGATCGAAGACGTCGGCGCCCGATTCACCCTCGTTGAACCGATAGAAGAAGTGCCCGTAGGTGTTGCGCAGCCCGGTCTGCCGGGCGATCTCGTCCGGGTCCTGGTAGTTAGCCCAGTCCTGCTCGCGCAGGCGCGGTTCCTCGATCCGACGCTCGATCAGATCGTCGATGCCGAGCGCCTCGAGGGTCTGGTAGGCCCGCAGGTACGGCGAGACGTACACACAGACCTTCTGCCCGTCGAACTGTTCGCGCAGTCGCTCCCCCGCGACCCTGGACTGCTCCACGCCGCGCGCGGTCAACGGGATCCGGTAGTCGGGCACCCGCTCGTAGATCCCCGGATCGATGTTCGCCTCGGACTCGCCGTGCCGGAGCAGCACGATCCTCTCCTGCACGGCTCCGTCCGCCATCCGCGTCAGGCTACTGACCGACGACTCGGCGCATCTCCTGAGGAGCCGCCTCCTCCTCGAACCGGATGTCGTAGTGCTCGAGGTGCTCGAACACCGGGTCCTCGTCGTCCACCTCGAGCACCACCGCCCCAGGCCTGCGCAGCCGCGACGGGATCAACCGCAGCTCGTCGTCCTCGCGGGACTCCACCCCGAGCCGGGAGCGGCTCAGGCGTGCCATGCGGCGACGTCGGATCTCCTGCTCGAACTGGACCTGCCTGCGCATGTAGGCCAGGTACCCGCCGAGGCCGACAAAGGCGGCCGCAGCGACCCACCACAGCATCGGCGTCACAATGAGCGCGAGCGCCGCCGACATGATCGTCAGCAGGATCAGACCGAGGACGGCACGCTGCCGGAATCCGTACCGCGCGGCCCGCGCGAGGGCATCGGCCTCGGGGTCGAACCCGCCGCGACCGCGGCGCTGTGGGACGTACTCACGAGCCGCAGCCCGCTCGTCGTCCAACTCGTCGACTTCTACCTGGGTGTCCATGCGGTCCTCCGCATACCTGGGGCGAGTGGGTTCGCGGCGCCAGTTCGGGTCGCTGCGGTGTCCTGAGGCGGGTCCGCGGTGCTGCTGACGCGCGAGCTGGTCGCGGTCGAGCACACGGGTCGCCAGTGCTGCATCGGTGGTCTGACGGATTCTGGGGCGACGTTTCACCTGCATGGGCAGCAGGACGAACAGCCACATCCCGACCAAGGCGATCCACAGGATCGAGTTCGGCATACCGGCGACCTCCCTCCCAGTCGTCTACCAGCACATATGACTCAATCAGCCCATTCAGGCTAATTGCCACGGCGCGCAGTTCCCCGCAGACGCGCCGACTCAACTTTCCCAACTGTCACAATAGTCACTCGCTCCAGTGGTGTTTTGCACTACCCGTCACCAAGCGGATCCGCCCGGGTCAGGCGGTCACCCCCAGGCGGCCTTGCCCGCCCGGACCAACCGGTCGCTGACGGTGCCCTCGACCTCCTCGATCGTCATCGCCACCAGCAGGTGATCGCGCCACGCACCGTCCACGTCCAGGTACCGGCGCAACAGTCCCTCCTCGCGGAACCCGACGTTGCGCAGCACCGCCTGACTGGCCAGGTTCTCCGGGCGGACGGTGGCCTCGACCCGGTGCAACCCGAGCGCGCCGAAGCTGTGGTCGAGCCCGAGCGCCACCGCGGCGGTGGCCACCCCCTGACCACCCACCTCCCTGGTCACCCAGTAGCCGATCCACGCGGACCGCAGCGCCCCGCGCACGACGTTTCCGATCGTCAGCTGCCCACAGAACTTTCCGTCGAGTTCGATGACCAGTGGCACCATCCGGCCCTTGCGCGCCTCCGAGCGCAGCGAGGCACACAGCCCGGGCCAGTTCCCCATGTGATGGCGGTCCTCCCACGGGCCCTCACCGGTCGGCTCCCACGGTTCGAGATGCTCCTGGTCGCGAATTCGGATACGGCTCCAGGCCGCGGCGTCACGCAGCCGGATCGGGCGCAACGTCACCCGTCCGGCGCCCACCGTCAGCGGACCCAGATGCGCCGGCCAACCCGGGTGAATCGAGTACTTGCGCAGCGATGTGCCCAACCCTCAGCCTCGCTGCGCAAGGAAGGCCACGTCGACCTCGTCGCCGGTCCGGACCTCGGTGACCTCCGGAGCGACCAGGACGAGGCAGTTCGCCTCCGCCAGCGTCGCCAGGAGGTGCGAGGAGGCGCCTGGCGCCCCACCGAGGGCCTGCACCAGGTACTCCCCCGTCGACTCGTCGCGCATCAGCTGCCCACGCAGGAAGCCCTTGCGGTTCTCGATCGAGGTGATCGGTGCCACCGTGCGCGCGGTCACCACCCGGCGCATCGGCTGCCTACGGCCGAGGGCGATCCGGATCAGCGGCCGGACCATCACCTCGAACACGACCAGCGCACTGACCGGGTTGGACGGCAACAGGAACGTCGGCACCTCGTCGCGGCCGAGCTGACCGAACCCCTGCACCGATCCCGGGTGCATCGCCACCCGCTCCACCTCGAGGTCGCCGAGGTCGCGCAGCGCCTCCCGGACCTGATCGGAGGCCCCTCCGCCGACCGCGCCCGCGATGACGACGATCTCCGAACGGATCAGCTGACCCTCGACCACCTCGCGCAGGCGACGGGGATCGGTGCCGGCGATGCCCACCCGGTTCACGTCGGCGCCTGCGTCACGCGCGGCCGCGGCGAGCGCGTACGAGTTCACGTCATAGACCTGGCCGGGACCGGGGGTGCGGTCGATGTCGACCAGCTCGCCGCCGACGGAGATGACCGACAGCCGCGGTCGGGGATGCACCAGCACCTTGTCGCGCCCCACCGCGGCGAGCAGACCGACCTGGGCGGCGCCGATGATGGTGCCCGCGCGCACCGCGACGTCGCCGGGCTGCACATCGTCGCCGATGCGCCGGACGTAGTCACCGGAACGGACCGGCCAGAGCACCTTCACGCGGTTCAGGCCGCCATCGGTGCGGTCGAGCGGCAGGACCGCATCGGCGAGGGTCGGCAGCGGCGCCCCGGTGTCCACGCGCACCGCCTGACGCGGCTGCAGCCGGATCGGTTGGCGCGAACCCGCGGCGACCTCGCCGACCACGGGCAGGGTCACCTCGACGGGCTCGTCGTCCTCGCCCCGGTTCTCCCCGCCTGCACCGGCGACATCGACGCTGCGCACCGCGTAACCGTCGATCGCGGCCTGATCGAATCCCGGCAGCGGGCGCTCGGTGACCACCTCTTCGGCACACAGCAGACCCTGAGCCTCCGAGATCGCCACCCGGACCGGCCGGGGTGCGACCGCGGCGGCCGTCACTCTCGTCTGCTGCTCCTCAACCGAGCGCATGTAGTCACTGCCTCCCGACCCCACTAATGTCCCGTCTGCCGCAGTCTCTGGGTGAGCCAGTCGCGCAGTGAAGGACCGTATTCGTCACTGTCCAGGGCAAAGTCAACCGCAGCCCGCAGGTAGCCTCCGGGATTTCCGAGGTCGTGTCTCGACCCACGGTGCACCACCACGTGCACCGGGTGTCCCTCCGAGATCAGCAACGCGATCGCATCGGTCAACTGCAACTCGCCACCCTGACCCGGGGTGATCCGGCGCAACGCATCGAAGATGGCCCGGTCCAACAGGTACCGGCCCGCCGCCGCGAACGTCGACGGCGCATCCTCCGGCTTCGGCTTCTCCACCATCCCGACGACCTTGAGGACGTCCGGATTCGTAGCGTCCGGCACCTCCTCGACATCGAAGACGCCGTACGCACTGACCTGATCCTTGGGCACATCGATCGCGCACAACACGCTGCCGCCGCGCTTCTCCCGGACCCGGACCATCGTCTCGAGCACCCCACGCGGCATCACCAGGTCATCGGGCAACAGGACCGCGATCGCATCCTCGTCGTCGTCGAGCACGCACTCCACGCACCCGACGGCGTGACCGAGCCCGAGCGGCTCCTCCTGGATCACCGACTCCACCTCGAGCAGGCCCTGCGCCTTGCGGACCTTCTCGAGCAGGTGCGACTTGCCGCTGGCCTCGAGCTTGCTCTCGAGCACCAGGTCCTCGACGAAGTGCGCGACGACCCCGTCCTTGCCCTCCGAGGTGACGATCACCAGCCTGCTGGCACCGGAATCGGCGGCCTCACCGGCGACCAGCTCGATACCCGGCGTGTCCACCACCGGCAGCAATTCCTTCGGCACCGTCTTGGTCGCGGGCAGGAACCTGGTGCCCAGACCCGCCGCGGGCACCACCGCCGTGCGGAAGTGCCTGTTCTTGTTGGTGCCGGCCTGTGTCATGAGCACACCCTATCCATCTCGTCCGTGCGCACCGGATTCTAGGGTGAGCACGATGGGAACGCGGATCAGGGGAACAGGGTGGCATCGGTGACCGAGGTGACGACGAAAGCGCAGTGGCGGGCCAGGGTGCTCGCCGCGCGTCGTTCACGCGACGCCGTGACCAGGGAGGCGGAAGACCGCGCCCTCGCCGCTGCAGCGACGGCGCTCGGCGACACGCTCGGACCCGACGCCACGGTCTGCGCATATGTGCCGGTCGGGGTCGAACCGGGATCGACGGCGCTCCTCGACGCCCTCCTGCCTCGGGTCGGACGGGTCCTGCTGCCCGTGGCCAGGGATCCCGGCCCGCTGTACTGGGCGGAGTATCACGGCACCGAGGCCCTGGTCAGCGCACCGTTCGGCCTGCGCGAACCCGGGCAGCCGCACTTACCGCCCTCGGCGATCTCGGAGGCGAAGGCGATCTTGATCCCGGCGCTCGCGGTCGACGAACGGGGGGTCCGTCTCGGTCGGGGCGCGGGTTTCTACGACCGGACCCTCGACCTCGCCGATCCGGCCGCCCGCCTGATCGCGGTGGTCCGCGACGACGAAGTAGTCGGCGAGCTGCCCGACGAGTCACACGACATCCGGGTCGGCTGGGTCCTCACCCCGGTCGGCGGGCTTCGTGCACTGGGAATAGGAAGCTGATTACCGGCGTTGGCACTCCTGACTGTAAAGTGCTAACGCCTGCCGTATCACCACCCAGGCCTGAGTACCCCGTGCGGAGGATCCTTCAGTGCCCACCTACTCGTATGCCTGCACCGAATGCAGCAACCGGTTCGACATCGTCCAGTCCTTCACCGACGACACCCTGACCGTGTGCTCCGAGTGCTCCGGCAAGCTGCGCAAGCTGTTCAACTCCGTCGGCATCGTCTTCAAGGGCAGCGGTTTCTACCGCACCGACAGCCGCGGTAGCGGCGGCACAGCCAGCGAGCCCGCCAAGTCCGATTCGTCGGCGTCCTCGACCCCCGCGAGCAGCCCGTCGACCAGCACGTCGACGTCCACCGCGAGCGCGACCTCGTCTGCCACCTAGCCCCCTAGGTTCTCCACAGCCATCCGATCCCTCCACAGGCGCGCCCTGCGGCGACTCCGACGGCCGGCCACGGCCCCTAGCGTGGCCCCATGGACCGCGCACCGATCCCCGGCAGCCGTCGCGCCGACCGGCTCGACCCGACATGGGCCGACCGGCTCTCCCGACTGACCCGGCCGGGATCGGCCCGCGTCGCCGTCGCCCGCCGGGTGCTCGCCGGCGCACTGGCCCTGACCGCCGTGATCCTGCTGCTGCGCGGCGACCCGTCAGACGATCAGGTGGCCGTCGTCACGGCCGCACGCGACCTGACGCCCGGCCTGGTCCTGCGCGCCGACGACGTGCGGCTCGTGCAGTTGGGCGCCGCGACGGTGCCCACGGGCGCCCTGCGCGGCATCGAGGACGCCATTGGCCACACCCTGACCGGCCCCGCCAGGGCGGGCGAGACCCTGACCGACCTCCGCATGCTCGGTCCCCGTCTGGCCGACGCGGCCACCAACTCGCCCGACTCCCGCGTGGTTCCGATCCGACTCGCCGACCCCGAAGTGACCGACCTGTTACGCGAGGGCGACCGGGTGGACGTGCTGACCGTGAACTCCGACACCGAGGGGCCCGAGCCCGACGCCCGGGTACTGGCCTCCGCCGCGACGGTGATCCTGGTGTCCCCCAATGATTCCGCCCGAGGTGCACGCGAGCGGGTTGTGATGCTCGCGCTGCCCGCAGGCGAGGCGACCACGGTCGCCGCGGCCTCGTTGTCGACAGCGCTGACGGTCACGTTCCACTGACGCCCGGACGGTCGTCCGGTTGCCCCGCGAGGTCCGGTGTCCATAGCATTTCCCTGTCCGAGAGCATCACCAGCCGACGGAACGGAGACCCAACTCATGTTGAAGGGCTTCAAGGACTTCCTGCTCAAGGGAAACGTGCTCGACCTGGCCGTCGCGGTGATCGTCGGTGCGGCCTTCACCGCCATCGTCACCGCATTCACCACAAATATCGTCGAACCCCTCATCGCCGCTCTCGGCGGCTCGAACGAAATGGGCTTCGGCTTCCAGATCACCGACAGCCCGGAGACGTTCGTGAACATCGGCGCCGTGATCACCGCGGCGATCAACTTCATCATCATCGCGGCCGTCGTGTACTTCATCCTCATCGTTCCCTACAACCACACCAAGGAGCGGTACATGAGGCAGGAGGAGAAGGAGGCAACGGACATCGAGTTGCTCACCGAGATCCGCGACCTGCTGGGCAGCGACACCGCAAGACATCGGAGCTGAGGAGGCGGACACACGTTGGGCCCGTACCGAATTCGGTACGGGCCCAACGTTTCCAGATCAGGTCGGTGTAGTTTCGAGCGACCTGCAAGCAGTCGCTAGCGGCGTAGTTTCGAGCGACCTGCAAGCAGTCGCTAGCGGCGTAGTTTCGAGCGACCTGCAAGCAGTCGCTAGCGGCGTAGTTTCGAGCGACATGCAAGCAGTCGCTAGCGGCGTAGTTTCGAGCGACATGCAAGCAGTCGCTAGCGGCGTCTGATCAGCCGATGCTGAAGGGCTGTCCCCAGAGGGTGACGGTGCCCTTGACGTTCTCGGTGTCGACGGTGACGTTGACGTAGGAGCGGGCCTGCGCGTAGCCGGCGCAGCCCTCGACGCCCATGGTGGAGTCGGCCCAGGTGACGCTGCCGGTGGCGCCCTCGAAGGAGTGCTCGCCGGAGTGCGACTCGCCGCCGAAGTCGTCGGCGGACTCGAGGTCGAGGACCGCGAAGCTGGCGGCCTCGCCGGGTCCGATGGAGATGTTGCCTGCGCTGTCGGCGGTCATCTCGGCGTCGCCGTCCTCGTTGGCCCATGTGGTGCCGCCGCCGACGTTGTGGCCGGTCTCGCCGCCGAGGGTGAGCTGGCAGGCCACGATGTAGCCGGGCTCGATGTCGCCGCCCTCGGCGCCGGAGCCGCCGGAGATCTCGACCTTCGCCGAGCCCGACACCCACACGTTGCGGTGCAGCGGGGTCGCGCCCATCGAGCCGGAGATGTTCGCGGACTCGCCGGACATGGTGACGGTGACGACGGTGCCATCGGCGAGCGTCTTGGTGATGGTGCCGCCGGGCAGCGGCACGAAGGTGTCGGCGTTCGCCGCACCCGCGGAGAAGAAGCCGAGAGCGATGGCGGCGGCGCTGCCGAGCGCGGCGGTCTTGAGCCCGCGACGCAGGCCGATGCTGGAGACGTTCATGTTTCCCCTGTTCAGGGTCGGTCAGCTCGCGTCACCGCGAGCAAAGGGATGGACGAAAGGAAGAGTGGACGGCGCGTGTCAGCCGATGCTGAAGGGCTGGCCGTACAGGGTGGTCTTGGAGTAGTCGTTGCCGACGATCTCGACCACCGTGTATGAGCGGGCCTGCGCGTAGCCGCCGCAGTTCTGGATCTCGATCTGGGTGTCCTGGTACTGCACGGCGTACTTGCCGTTCTTCTTGATGTCCTTGCCCGCGACACCCACGAACTTCACCTGGCCGGCCGAGACCGGGACCGTCAGCGACCCGGAGATCGACGGGCCGTCCATGCTCACGCCCATCCCGATCGACCCACCGAGACCGGTGATGTCGACCTGGCAGCCCACGATGTAGCCGGTGCTGATCCGCGAGACCCCGTGCGTCGAGGAGTTGTTGGTGCCCTTGTCGTTCGTCGCACCGTTCCACGGACCCGCCTCGCCCTCACCGGAGACACCGGTGACATCGGCGCTGACGGTGCCCGAGACCCACGCGGTGCGGCCGGCACCATTGGCGGCCAGCGACGGCGAGATCAGGACACTCTCACCGGTACGGGAGACCACCGCACCCGGCCCGGCCTTCTGCCCGTCCGGCAGCGGCACAAACGTGTCGGCATGCGCCGCACCGGTCGACATCAGGCCGATCGCCACGGCCGCGGCAGCACCGACGCCAGCAATACGGATGCCGCGCTTACGGATCTCGCTCATTGAATCCCCTCACAGGTCTAGCGCTCACCTCTCGCCTGACCAGGCGGTGAGCACGGTTGCCCCGCAAAGCTAAATGGTTGAACACCCCACGAATAGATCGGAAACCTCACTTTTACACATCATTAACTGAGGGGGTGACCCAGGTAACAGCAAAAAGCCGGGGACGACGGAAATGTCCGTTTCGTCCCCGGCTTCTGCCGGCCGATCACACGAGCGTGATTAGGTCTCATCCCGTTCGTGATTGGGCCTTGACTGTTTTGTGATTCATCTCACCGATGGTTCGTTGGGTCTGAGATCAGCCGAGGCTGAACGGCTGTCCCCACAGGGTGATGGTGCTGCTGACGTTCTTGGTGTTGGCGGTGACCTTCACGTAGGAGCGGGCCTGCGCGTAGCCGGCGCAGCCCTCGACGCCGAGGGTGGAGTCGGCCCAGGTGACGCTGCCGCTCTTGCCCTTGAAGCTGTTGGCGCCGGAGTGCGACTCGCCGCCGAAGTCGTCGGCCTTCTCCAGGTCGAGGAGTTTGACGTTCTTGGCCTGGCCGGGGGCGATGGACAGGTTGCCCGCGCTCTTGGCGGTCTGCTTGACGCTCTCGCCCTCCCAGTTGGAGGACATGCCAGTGTCGGCGCCGCCCTTGCCGCCGAGGGTCAGCTGGCAGGCCACCACGTAGCCGGGCTCGATCTTGCCGCCGTCGGCGTTGGCGCCGGAGAGTTCGACCTTGGTGGAGCCGGAGACCCACACGTTGCGGTGCAGCGGGGTCGATCCCATCGCCGGGGAGATGTTGGCGGACTCGCCGGTGCGGGTAACGGTGACGACGGTGCCGTCGACGAGGGTCTCGGTGATCGAGCCGTCGGGCAGCGGGACGAAGGTGTCGGCGTTTGCCGCGCCTGCGGACAGGAAGCCGAGGGCGATCGCGGCGGTGGCACCGACGGCGGCGGTCTGCAGCCCGCGGCGCAGGCCGTTCTTACTGGCGTTCATTGTTCCCCTCTGAGGGTCTGGGTTCGCGAATGCGAGAAAGTGTGTGGGCGAAGAAGGTCAGGTCAGCCGATGCTGAACGGCTGGCCGTACAGGGTGGTCTTGGAGTAGTTGTCGCCGACGATCTCGACCACCGTGTAAGAACGAGCCTGGGCGAAGCCGCCGCAGTTCTGGATCTCGAGCTGGGTGTCCTGGTACTGGACCGAGTACTTGCCGTTCTTCTTGATGTCCTTGCCCGCGACATTCACGAACTTGACCTGGCCGGCCGAGACCGGAACGGTCAGCGAACCGGAGATCGAGGGACCGGAGAGGTCGATGCCTGCGCCGATGGAGCCGCCGAGGCCGGTGATGTCGACCTGGCACCCGACGATGTAGCCGGTGCTGATCCGCGAGACCCCGTGCGTCGAGGAGTTGTTGGTGCCCTTGTCGTTGGTGGCACCGTTGAACGGCCCCACCTCGCCTTCCTTGGTGATGCCCTTGACGTCCGCCGTGACGGTGCCCGAGACCCACGCGGTGCGGCCGGCGCCATTGGCGGCCAGCGACGGAGAGATCAGGGCGCTCTCTCCGGTGCGGGAGACGACCGCTCCCGGTCCGGCCTTCTGCCCGTCGGGCAGCGGCACCAGGGTGTCGGCCTGCGCCGCACCGGTGGACATCAGGCCGATCGCCACCGCCGCAGCGGCGCCTGCGCCTGCGATGCGGGCGCCACGGCGCAGGCCGGACTTGCGGTTCTCGCTCATTCGTTCCCCTCAAAGGTTCTGCTACTTCTCAACCTCGACCGCCGAGGCTGATGAGTGGTCCATACGGCCCGGCGAAGTATTGCCAACAATGGTGACCACGAGGTGAACTCGAGGTGATCAATGCGGGGCTGAGATTCGCCGGAGATATTTCCCCCGAATTCGGGGGAAAAGCTCCCGGCAGACGCGCATTTCTGAGCTCCGCCGACCCTGTTCCTGTACTGACTCGCGGAGGAGATTAACCACGCCTGACCAGCATGGCAACGTTTGGAGAACCGCAGAACCCGGTGAGCCGCACCACTTCGTCAAGGTTGTGTTTCGCCATTCGGCGAAACGTGCGACGGAAGGGTTGACAATTTCGCGGGGGAAGGTGTTCACCCGGCGTTTCATCGCCGTCAATGTCGCGGCTTCCTCGGCCGATTTTCGCAATCGGACAAAACGGGATCAGCCGTGGTGAGGGGGAACCTGTCGCCGCAGCCAATCGTCGGCCGACGAGGAGTCATCGGCCGAGCCCTCGGAACGTTCGTCCCGGGTGGTCTCGGGCAGGACATCGCCGAAAACGCGCGCCAGCCGGGCCCGATCGATCGGGTCCCGGCTGGGTGCGTTCTCGGCGCGGTCGGCGATGACTAGTCCTCTATCCCGGAGAGCTCCCCGATCACGTGACCGGCGAGCGGGCTGAGTGTGGCCATCCCGTCGCGGATGGCCGCTCGGGACGATGCCAGGTTCACCACGAGGGTACTGCCGGAGACCCCGACGAGTCCCCTGGACAGCCCGGCGTCGAGCGCTCCCGCCGCCAGGCCCGACGAGCGCAGCGCCTCGCTGATGCCCGGGATCTCACGGTCGAGCACCGCCGCGGTGGCGTCCGGGGTGACGTCGCGGGGCGAGACCCCGGTTCCGCCAACGGAGATGACCAGATCCACACCACCGATCACCGCGGTGTTGAGTGCGTTGCGGATCTCCACCTCGTCCGCCGACACCGCGACGGTCGCGTCGACGAGGAAGCCCGCCTCTCCGAGCAGTTCCGTGACCAGCGGTCCGATCGCGTCGACCTCTGCACCGTGGGCAGCGCGGTCGTCGACGATCACGACGAGGGCCCGCCCGGCAAGTGTGGCTTCGATGTCCATGACTCCTACGGTAGTGCCCGGCACCACGGCCGGCCCCGACCGCCCGTGAATCCGCCGGACCGCGACGGACGAACGGCCGTGCCTGTCGGCACGGCCGTTCGTCGGGTACATCAGCGACCGCCCTGCGTCGGCGCGGTGCCGAGGGTGACCTCGACGGTCTTTTCGCCGAGTCCCTTGGCGTCGGTGTAGGTGATCTTCACCTTGTCCCCCGGCGCGTGCGAGCGGACCGCCGCGATCAGGGCGTCACCGCTGTCGATGACTCGATCGTCGACCCGGGTGATCACCGCGCCCCCTGGGATCCCGGCCTGCTCGGCGGGACCACCGGGCGAGACGTCCTTGACGCCTGCCCCGTGCGAATCATCCTTGGAGGGAACCGTGACACCGATGATCGCCTGCGAGGCCTTGCCGGTCTTGCTCAGCTCGTCGGCGATGCGCCGGGCCTGGTCGACCGGGATCGCGAATCCGAGGCCGATCGAGCCGCCCTGCTGGCCGCCCGCCTGGGCGCCGCCGAGCGTGGCGATCGCCGTGTTGATGCCGATCAGCTTGCCCTCCATGTCGACGAGCGCCCCACCGGAGTTGCCGGGGTTGATCGCCGCGTCGGTCTGGATGGCGTCGATGACCGTGCTCTGGTTCGCGGCCTCCCCGCTGGTGGACACCGGCCGGTTCAGCGAGGAGATGATGCCGCTGGTGACGGTGCCGGCCAAACCGAGCGGCGAGCCGATCGCCACGACGCCCTGACCGACCTGGAGGTCGGCGGAGTTGCCCAGCTCGATCGGGGTCAGGTCGTTCTTGCCGTCGACCTTGATCACCGCGAGGTCCGACATCGGGTCCGTGCCGACCAGCTTGGCGGAGGCGGTGGATCCATCGGAGAACGCGACCATGATCTTGCCGTCCGGCCCTGCGCCCGCCGCGACGTGATTGTTGGTCAGGATCAGCCCGTCCGAGGACAGGATGACGCCCGAGCCCTCGCCCTCGGCCTGCCTGCCCGCGACCTGGATCTGCACCACGCTCGGCAGCACCTTCTGCGCCACCGCCTGCACGGAGCCCGCGGGCGCGTTCGCCGCCGGCTTGGCGTTGGCCTGCGGGGCGTTCAGCGAGTTCGTGACCGGCCCGGAGCTGTCGCCCGCGGCCCAGGCGCCCGCGAGGCCGCCGATACCGCCGCTGACCAGGGCCAGCGCGATCGCACCGGTGGCGAGGGCGACGCGGGAGGGCCGGGGCTTGGTGGTCGTGGACGCACCGAGAGCGGTGGCCGCGTCCGCGGTCGGGGCGGTGGCGCCTGCCCCCGCGGTCGGGTACTGCTCGGTCGGCCGGTAGGCGCCATACGGCGCCTGCGCGTACCCCTGCTGCTGATAGGGCTGCTGGTACTGCGGGTACGCCGCGGTCGGCTCGGCCGACGCCTGCTCGTGGCCCGCCTGCGGCATTCCGACGGTCGGCGGGGTCGACTGGTGGCTGGGCTGCGCCGGCTCATGGCCCGGCTGCGGCTGGTTCGGCTGACTGCTGCGGTCGTCGGTCATCGCGTTTGGTATCCGTTTCTCCCCTGCGCGCCCTCGGCGCACTGTGTTCGATCTCGTTACTCACGACTCTGCACGAGCGGTCTGAGAGGGCGCTGAGATCAGGCTGTCAGTTTGCCGAGACCCTTCCTGTCGCCTGTCCGCCCGGCACGAACTCGGCCTCTCCCGGCAGCACGATCGTGATGAGCGCGCCCCCGAGCTCGGACGGGCCCGCCTCGACGGTGCCGCCGTGCTTGACCACGACCTGCCGGACGATGGCCAGCCCCAGCCCGGATCCGGGCATCGACCGGGCGGCGGTCGACCGGTGGAACCGCTCGAACACCAGCTGTCGGTCCTCCTCCGGGATGCCGGGGCCCGCGTCGGCGACGGTCAGCGCGAGGTGGCCGCCGTCGAGCTGCTGCATCCGGACCTGGACTGCCTGGCCGGGCGGACTCCACTTGGCCGCGTTGTCGAGCACGTTCAGCACGGCCCTCGCGAGGCCTGCACCGTCGCCGTAGACGAACCACGGCGTCGTGTGTGCCTCGAAGTCGACCTCGTTGCGCCGCCTACGGACCCGTTCGAGCGAGCGTTCCACGGTGTCGCTGAGATCGATCCGCTCGTGCACGGTCTCGGGCGCATCCTCCCGGGCCAGATCGACGAGATCGCCCACCAGGGTGGAGAGCTCCTCGATCTGCGCGACCACGTCCTCGCGCAGTTCCGCCATGTCCTCGTCCGGAATCTGCGGCGCCCCAGGGCGTCCCGCCGCGATGAGCAATTCCATGTTGGTGCGGAGCGAGGTCAGAGGTGTACGCAGTTCGTGGCCCGCGTCCGCGACCAGCCGGCTCTGCCGGTCTCGCGACTCGGCGAGCGCCCGCAGCATCGTGTTGAACGACACGGTCAGCCGCGCCAACTCGTCGTTGCCGGTAACCGGGATCGGGGTGAGGTCGTCGGTTTTGGCGACCCGCTCGGCGGCCGCGGTGAGACGCGCGATCGGTCGTAATCCTGTTCGTCCCACTGCCATTCCGGCCAGGGCGGCGAGTCCGACTCCGCAACCGCCGACGGTGAACAGCACCCACGCGAGCCGATCGAGCACCTCCCCCGTCGTGGCCAGGCGTTGCGCGATCACCAGGGTGCTGCCGAGATTCGTCCGCTGGGTGAGCACGCGCTGGCCGTCGACGGTGCGCAGCGAGCTGTCGTGTTCGCCCTTGGCCACCGACATCTCGGCGTTCCCGATCGGCGCGTTGGAGCCGGGCGGCATGTACACGTTCTGGTCCGGGAAGATCAGCGCGACGCTGATGTCGTCCGAGTAGAAGGTGGCCAGCGAGATGTACCGGAAGTCCATCGCGTCGAGGTTGTTGTCGATGAGGGTGGCCGAGCGGGTACGCAGCTGCGAGTCGACCTCGGCGTAGAGCGCGCGGGAGACCACCGCGTACGCGGCGATGGCCATGACCGCGACCGCGATCGCCACCACCGAGGCCGCGAGCAGGGTGACGCGCCAGCGCAGCGACACCGACCGCGTCAGCGGCATCGGTGGCCGCATCTCGGGCATCGGTGCCTGCTCGCCGTTGACGCCAGTGCCGTTCGTGGCCGTGCCGTTCCGACCGAAGGGGGCAACCATCACGGGGGCGTCTCCCGGAGCACGTAGCCCACACCGCGCACGGTGTGGATGAGGCGGGATTCCCCCTCCGCCTCGGTCTTTCGCCGCAGATAGCCCACATACACCTCCAGTGCGTTGCCCGAGGTCGGGAAGTCGTAGCCCCATACCTCCTCGAGGATGCGGCTGCGGGTGAGCACCCGGCGCGGATTCGCCATCAACATCTCGAGCAGTGAGAACTCGGTGCGAGTGAGGCTGATCGAGCGGCCCGCCCTGGTGACCTCGCGGGTGACCGGGTCGAGGGTGAGGTCCTCGAAGGTCATCGCCTCCGATTCGGCCCCCACGTCGGGCGTGGCACGGCGCAGCAGCGCGCGCAGCCGGGCGAGCAACTCCTCGAGCGCGAATGGCTTGGGCAGGTAGTCGTCTGCACCCGCGTCGAGGCCCGCGACGCGCTCCGACACCGAGTCCCGCGCCGTCAGAACGAGGATCGGCAGGTCGTCACCCGTGCTGCGCAGCCGCCGGCACACCTCGAGCCCGTCGAGGCGCGGCATCATCACGTCCAGCACCAGCGCGTCGGGTCGCGCCGCCGCGACCTTCTCGAGCGCGTCGACGCCGTCGACGGCGAGGTCGACGGTGTAGCTGTTGAAGGTCAGGGATCGGCGGAGGGATTCCCGCACGGCACGGTCGTCGTCGACCACCAGGATGCGCATGGTCACAGTTTGACCCCACGAACTGAGATCACGCTGAGAGGGGTCTGAGCGGCGGCGGTCAATTGTGACCCCTCAGCTCTCGGACACCCGGGGGCCGGGCAGGTTCCAGTGCCGCCACAGCGCGAGCAGTCGTACCGTCGAGGCCGACACCGTGCCCACCACGAGCCCGAGGTTCGGCGTGAGCCCGAACTCCAGGCACGCCACCGTGACGGTGGACCCGATCAGCGCGGGCACCGCGTACAGATCGCGGTGCAGCAGCAGCGGCATCTCGTTGACGAGCATGTCGCGCAGCACGCCGCCGCCGATCGCGGTGGTCGCCCCGATCAGGCACGCGGCCTGATTGCTGGCGCCCACGGCGAGCGCGATGACCGCGCCGCTGCTGGCGAACAGCCCCATGCCGATGGCGTCGAGCACCAGGATCTCGCGGCGCAGTTTCGAGACCGCCGGGTGCAGGAAGAACACGATCACGGACGTGACCAACGCGGTGGTGAAGTTCGGCCAGGTGTTCAGCGCGGTCGGCGGGTGGATGCCGAGGAGCACGTCGCGGATGACACCGCCGCCGATGGCGGTGAACACCCCGAGCAGACAGACCCCGAAGATGTCGAGGCGCTTGCTGACACCGACGAGGGCGCCGGAGGCGGCGAACGCCACGACGCCGATCAACTCCAGCACCTTGAGCAGCACCGGTCCAGGGTGCCACGGCGGCGGGCGGTCAGCCGTCAGCCGGTCCGGGACCGGCCGACGGCCATCGGGTCAGCGCGCGCCGGGTTCGTAGACTCCGAGCCGCACCGCACGGACCAGTCGCCGCGGCACCCGGTGGGACACCCCACCGACGGTCACCTCGACCAGGTCCGGTGCGGTGGCCTTCCACTGGGCTCGGCGGTTGCGGGTGTTCGAGCGCGACATGCGTCGCTTCGGGACTGCCATTTCCTGTTCGCTCCTTCTGTTGTGTCAGGTGAGGCCGTCAGCGAGCGCGCTTGCCGTATCGGCGCTCGAACTTCTCGACGCGGCCCGCGGTGTCCATCAGCCGGGCGGCTCCGGTCCAGAACGGGTGCGACTCGTTGGTCACGTCGACCACGACGAGGGGGTAGCGGTTGCCGTCCTCCCAGTCGATGCTGCGGTCGCTGACGACGGTGGACCTGGTCAGGAAGGTCGACCCCGTGGCCGAGTCCTGGAAGACCACCGGGTGGTAGTCGGGGTGGATGCCGTTCTTCATGCGCGATCCTCTCTGTTGGTCTCGCCGGGTAGCGAGTCGATTGCCTGCTGTCCTGGCCCGCCGTCGGTGTCCCCGTCCCCGCAGGGGTCCTCGTGCCATTCCCCGAACGGGTCCGGCCAGTTCCCCCAGTCGGACTCGTGCCGCAGTTCCTCGTCGGTGACAAGGGCCCACCGCAGGGTCCGGTCGATGTGGTCCGGGTCCGGGGCGTGCACGAGCACGATCAGCGAGGTGTCGCGGTCGCCGAACCGCTCGTCCCAGCGCAGCGCCGCCATGGCCCGGCGTGCGGTCGACACCGACTCCTGCTCCGCCGCGGTCATCGCCGCGAGCCAGCGTCCGGCGGCGGCGACCCGCAGCCCGCCGCCCGCGGATTCGAGCCAGCACACGTGCTCGGGCTGGGTGGCCAACCACAGTCGGCCGCGCGCGGTGACCACGCCGTCCAGCAGCACGTCGACGGCCTCGTGCAGGCGCTCCGGATGGAAGGGACGATCGGCGGTGAACTCGATGATCGAGACGCCACAGTCCTCGTCGAGCGGCGGTTGCCCACGCAGCAGGGCCGAGTGTGCGTCGCCGACCTCGCCTCGCCTGGCGCCCGCGGGAATCCGCGCTAGCAGCCGCTCGGCCTCGACCGCGCCGCCCTCGGCCACCCAGTCGATCGGCGCCGACGGCGCCAGCCGGGTCAGCACCGCGTGCAGCTTCGCCTGCGCCCAGCCGTCGGCCGCGCGACCGGAGACCACGAGGGCGTCGGCGTAGTCGACCTGCCCGACGACCAGCTGCGCGACCGTGCGCTCGTCGTCGCCGCCCGCCGTCAGTCCCCGATCGTCCAACCCGTCGTCGCCGGTCGCGTCGTCGAGCCAGGTCGCGGCGTCGATGCAGGTGACAACGGCCTCGACCCGCACGTCGCGCGATGCCGGACCGTCGATCTGCCCGACCACTCCCGCGACCGCGACGTGCTCGATCGCCCAGCACAGCGCCTCGGGTTCGAGCGCCCGGTCCAGGTGCAGCACGATCCGCCGGACCGAGCTGCGCGCGTGCAGGCGGCGCAGCAGGGGCAGCAGGTCCTCGCGGAGCGTGCAGGAGACGCAGCCGTGGGCGAGCTCGAGAATGTGGGTCCGCACGATGCCGTCGGTCCCGGTGACCGTGCGGCGCAGGACGCCCTCCCCCAGGTGACCGAGATCGTGATGCACCAGCACGGTTCCGTCGCCGAGTAGGGCCCGCGCGGTGGCGTCGACGGCGTCCGTCCACCCCGACACCAGAACCAGCGGCGTCCGCGGATCACTCACCTCAACACCTCTTTCGATAACGATTGTCATTAGCTGATAGCAACGCTACAGTGAACTCACGCTGTTGTCGAAAATGATTGTCATCTCTATGCGAGAGGGCTCAGGAGGAACACCATGTCGGCGCACTGCCAGGTGACCGGACGCAAACCGGGATTCGGTAAATCCGTGTCCCACTCCCACACGCGGACCAACCGCCGGTGGGACCCGAACATCCAGAAGAGGACCTACTACCTGGCCGGCGAGGGCCGACGCATCACGCTCACCGTGTCCGCGAAGGGCATCAAGACCATCGACCGGGACGGCATCGAGGCCGTCGTGGCCCGGATCCGCGCACGGGGAGGAAAGGTCTGATGGCGCGCAACGAGATCCGTCCGATCGTGAAGCTCAAGTCCACAGCGGGCACCGGGTACACCTACGTCACCCGCAAGAACCGCCGCAACGACCCGGACCGGATGGTGCTCCGCAAGTACGACCCGGTGGTCCGCAGGCACGTCGATTTCAGGGAAGAGCGCTAGGCATGGCCAAGAAGTCCAAGATCGCCAAGAACGAGCAACGCAAGCTCGTGGTCGCCCGGTTCGCCGAGCGCCGGGCCGAACTGAAGGAGGTCATCCGGCGACCGTCGAGCACCGACGAGGAGCATGCGAGCGCCCGCACCGCCCTGCAGCGTCTGCCGCGCGATGCGAGTCCGGTACGATTGCGAAATCGTGACGCTGCGGACGGACGTCCGCGAGGTCACCTACGGAAATTCGGCCTGTCTCGTGTGCGTGTGCGCGAGATGGCCCATCGTGGGGAACTGCCAGGCGTCCGCAAGTCCAGCTGGTAATTCGAGCCGTAAGGGAAGCAATGGCAGTCAAGAGAGCCCCGTCCAAGAAGCCGCGCGGCGCTGACGCGGGCCGCAAGCCCAAGAAGAACCCGCTTTTCGCGGCGAAGATCACGCACGTCGACTACAAGGACGTGAACCTGCTCCGCACGTTCATCTCCGACCGCGGCAAGATCCGTAGCCGTCGCGTCACTGGCCTGACCCCGCAGCAGCAGCGTCAGGTTGCCGTCGCGGTGAAGAACGCCCGCGAGATGGCCCTGCTGCCGTTCACCAGCACCAGCCGGTAGTCAGCGCAGAACCCGAGGCCGCGCAGTCCGCAAGGACTGCGCGGCCTTCTGCGTTCCCGGGCGCCTCGCCGAGTGTGCAGCTACCCACGCGCCCTCCCGGCATTTGCCCCGACAACTGCACACTCGACCGTCAGCTGCGGACCACGTCGAGCAGCGCGGGGTCGACGACATCGGCCAGGCGGTCCCACGGCACCGTGATCACCACCAACCCGATCGCGTGCGGACCCACCTGGTAGTCCGAGAAGTGGACCTCCATCCCGGCGGGCGTCGGCAGCCAGTTCGCGAAGTTGAGCTCGGTTGGCGCGATCCCCTCGCGCTCGAATTCCTCACCGGCCGCGGTGGCGGGCAGCAACCGAGCGGACTCCTCGGAGAGCCGGTTCAGCCCGGCCTGCAGGTCGGGAAACAACGCCGCCAGCGTGATCGGCTGAGCATCGTCGACGCCCACCACCACCGTGGCGACCAGCGGGGTGGGGTGCGCCCCGGGCGGGTTGGCATTCCACGAGGTCACCAGCAGGCCGCTGACCACCCGACCCCCGATCCGGGCGAACGCCTCCCGGCCCTCCAACGTGAACCGTTCATCGCCGGGGCCGTCGATCTGGTCCTGCAAGGCCGCCGCGACGGACTCGTTGAACTCGGCGGCCACCGCGGGATTGCCGCCCTCGATCCGCGGGAGCGTGACGTCGTAACGAACGCGCCCGGTGTCGCCGGTCGACCGGCTGGTGGTCGCGATGTACGGCCCGGAGGCCTGCGGACCGTCGGCCGTGGAGGGCGTCACCTCCGACGTCACCGCCGGCGCGGACGACTGCACCGCTGACGGCTCGGGCACCGCGGTCCCACCGCCGCCCGAGGAACAGGCCGCAAGGCCGGCGACGAGCACGAGCGCCACGGCTCCTCGGCGCAGGATGCGGGACGCTCGCATGGGTGCACTCCTCTCGACGGGTGGATCCATGATGCGCCCAGCGCCGGTCCCGCGAGGCGCTCCGGAGTTCTCCGCGTGGCGGACGACTAGACTCTTGCGGGTTCTATGAGGAGGTCCGCGGGGTGTCAGGTGTGTTCGCGGGCTTCACGGTCATCTTCGTCGTCATCGCCATCGGCTACATCCTCGGCCGGACACGGGTGCTCGGCGAGCACGGCGAATTCGTGCTCGGGCGGTTGGTGTTCTTCGTCGCCACCCCAGCGCTGCTCTTCGACACCCTCGCCACCGCCGACCTGGCGACGGTCTTCTCCCCCACCCTCGCGGTCGCCGCGGCCACGGCCTTCGCGGTCGGCGGCGTGTACCTGGCGATCGCGCTCGGCTGGCTGCGCAGGCCCCTGCCCGAATCCACGATCGGGGCGCTGGCCGCCTCCTACGTGAACTCCGCCAACCTGGGCATCCCGATCTCGGTGTTCGTGCTCGGCGACGCATCGTTCGTGGCACCGCTGCTGCTGTTCCAGATCGTGGTGTACTCCCCGATCGCGCTGACCGCGCTCGACCTGGCGACCACCCGCAAGGGCACCTCGATCCGCGACACCCTCATCACCCCGTTCCTCAACCCCATCGTGGTCGCCGGAATCGCCGGACTCGTGGTTGCCATCGCCGGCTGGACGCTGCCGGAATCGCTGATCCAGCCGTTCCGGCTCATCGGCGGCGCCTCCGTGCCCGGGGCGCTGCTGGCCTTCGGGTTGTCGCTGTACGGGGTCCGCGTGCTGCAACGCGGCGTCAGTCCCCGCCGCGAGATCGCGCTCGCCTCGGTGCTCAAGATCCTGGTCCAGCCGATGTTGGCCTACCTGATGGCCCGGTTCCTGCTCGGCCTCGACGGCCACGACCTGTTCGCAGTTGTGGTCGTCTCCGCGCTGCCGACCGCGCAGAACGTGTTCGTCTACGCCAGCCGCTACCAGCGCGGCACGGTGCTCGCCCGCGACACCGCCCTGGTCACCACCCTGGCCTCTATCCCCGCCATCGCGCTCGTCGCCTGGGCGCTGGCCTGACCCGCCGACACTCGCGGGGACGGCCGCCCAGCGCGCTCGGCGCGTTACGGTGAGCTCATGCGCACCCTCGTCGTCGCGGCCCTGCTGAGCCTGGCCCTGGCCGGTTGCGCCTCCTCGGACCCGGAAACCGCCCCGAGCTCACCCGCGGTGACCACGCAGGCACCGATCGTCGAGGGGACGAGCCCGGCGCCGGCGCCGGTGAACGACCCCGACGCCGAGCCCGGCATGATGTTCACGGCCGACCCGACCATCGTCGATGCGCACCCCACCCCCTTCGAGTCCTACACCGTGGTGGGCGAGGCAGGCGACCGCGTGGCCGTGCACTTCACCGCCGGGGCCCCCGAGTGCTACGGCGCCGATGCCACCGTCACCGAGTCCGCCGCCGGCGTCACCATCGCGTTGCGCACCGGCACCAGGGCGGACGCGGTGGACCGGGTCTGCGTCATGATCGCGGTGCAGGCCACCCTCGAGGTGCAGCTCGCCGCGCCTCTCGGCAACCGACAGGTGATCAGCGGCTAGCGCCAACCGACCCGTTCAGCGCCGACGCAGGCGCATGTAGTCGCTGACCACCGCCGCACCGAGCCCGTCCAGGTCCGGGGCCACCACCCGGCCGCCGACCCGCTGCGCCATCTTGTCGACCACCCTGGCCAGTCCCGAATCGTCGCCGAGCCGGAATATCGTCACCGCAGCGCCGAGCCGCGCGAGGTTGTCGAACTCACGGACGGTGAGCCCCAACGTCTTCGGGTGCGGCGGATAGTCGAAGAAAGCGTGCCCGTCCGGTTCGAGGTGTGCCGTCGGTTCCCCATCCGTGACGATGAGGACGACTGGTTGCGCGTTCGGATTGCGCCGTAGGTGCCTGCCCGCGAGCAACAACGCGTGGTGGAGGTTGGTGCCCTGGTCCCAGGCGCCGTCGAGCCCCGCCAGCTCGGCCGGGGTGAGCTGCTGCGCCAGTCGGCCGAACGCGATCAGCTGGAGGTCGTCGCCGCGAAAGCGCGTGGTGATCAGGTGGTTCAACGCCAGGGCCGTGCGCTTCATCGGCACCCACCTGCCGTCCATCACCATCGAGAACGAGGTGTCGACGAGCAGCGCGACCGCGGCGTGCACGCGCTGCTCGGTCTCGGCGATCTCGACGTCCGAGACCTGCAGCTGAATCCGATCCGAAGTCAGCGGATTCCCCTGCTGCGCCGCACGGAGCACCGCGTTCGTCACCGTCCGCGTCACGTCCCACGGCTCGGTGTCGCCGAACTCCCAGCCCCGGCTGGCCCCCGTCGGCTCCCCCGTCGCGCCTGCCCGCTGGGTGTCGCGCTCGCCGCTCCGACCCGAGAGTCGCTGCGCCACATCCCGGAACGCCGACTGCCC
This sequence comes from Rhodococcus sp. PvR099, assembly GCF_017833315.1. Classification (NCBI taxonomy): domain Bacteria; kingdom Bacillati; phylum Actinomycetota; class Actinomycetes; order Mycobacteriales; family Nocardiaceae; genus Rhodococcus; species Rhodococcus sp. PvR099. The sequence goes on from NZ_JAFIBV010000001.1 coordinate 2,730,889, forward strand.
GAGCTCGCGCATGGCCTTCGGCGAGAGCCGCCACTGGCCGTCCGCCCCGCGGGCGAGGAAGCCCTGCCGCTGCAGCGCCTGCTCCAGCTCGGCCAGCGTGCGGGCGTCGGCCGCCGCGCCGTCACCGAGCTGTCGGGCCAGGGCCTCCGGGTCGATGTCGTCGAGCTGCGCGCCCGCGTATTGCTGGGAGAGCTGCTCGGCGAGCTGCTCCAGCTCCGCAATGTCCGCCAGGGCCCCCGTCCCCTCCCCCAGTCCCATCCCGTCGTCACCGCGGAAGCGCTGGGTGCCGTCCCAGTCCTCGCCGGGACGAGCCGACCGCAGGTTCGCGTCCAGGCGGTCCAGCTGATCGATCAGGCTGGGGCTGCCGAACGCCTGCTGCGCCAACGCGTCCAGCTCGGCACGCTGCTCGGTGGTGAGCGAGTTGCGCAGCCGCTGAGCAGCCGCGGCCCGTCGCGCCAGCGAATCGAGCAGCTCCTCGGTGTTGCGCGGGTTCTCCGGGAAGTAGTCGCCGTGCTCCGCCATGAACTCGTCGAAGTCGGACTGGGTGTCCTCGCCGCGAGAGTGCTTGTCCAGCAGGTCGTTCAGGTCGCGGAGCATCGCGTCGATGCGGTCACGATCCTCGTCGGTCGCGCCGGCGAGGGCCTCCTTCATCCCCGCGAACCGCTGATCGAGCAACTCCCGCCCGAGCAGCTCGCGGATCTTCTCGTAGTCCTCGCGGGCCGACGCGTCGCGCCAGCGGTACTCCGACAGGTCCCGGACGGCCTGGGCCGTCGACGAGGGCAGCTCGTCGAGCTGCAGTTCGGAGAACCGGGCGTCGTCGTCCAGCGCGCGCGCCAGCTCCTTGCGCTCGGCCAGCAGCGCACGCTCCAACAGCTCGCGGACCTCGTCGAGGGTGCCACCGAGATGATTGCGCTCCAACAGCTCTCGCCTGCGCCGATTCGCCCGCGCCGCGAGGTCGTCGAGCCCGCGGGTGTCCGCGGTGCCGCGTCGCATCAGCTCCCGCAGCGCCCGTCGGGGAGACGCGCCCTCGAGCACGTCGTTGCCGATCGCCTCCAGCGCCTCCCGGAGATCCACCGGCGGGAGCAGCGGATCCGGTCCACCCTGGTACGGCCCGTACCGCGCCCGGTGCGGATCACCCCGGCCCCCTGACCGGGGACGCCGGGAACCGGGCCGCGGCGGCTCGGTCATCCGCTGTACACCAGCTGTCCGTCTTCGTCGGGGAACTTCGCGATGCGGCGGGCCAGGTACAGCCCCTCCAACGCCAGCTCCACCGCGGACGCCCGCGCCCCCGTGCTCTCGGCACCGAAGCGCTCGGCCACCTCGTCCAGCACATCGATCTCGGGCAGCTCGCCGAGCAGGTCCTTCGCGGTAACGCGGTCGCCGGTGACCACCGGTCCGCCCGCCTCGACCGCCGCCACCAGGGGCGCCAGGTCCACGCCACCGAGCCGCTCGCGCACCGTGTCCGCGGTCGCCCGGCGCAGCAGGTGCTCGAGCACGTCCAACTCGCGGCCCTCCTCGCCGGACTCGAACTCCACCTTGCCGCGCAGCACCTCGATCACCGTGCCCAGATCGACCGGCCGCGCCACCGGATCTGACTCACCGAGCACCGCTCCGCGGTGCACCGCGGCCGCGCTGACGGTCTCGGCGCCTGCCACCGCGAATCGGGCGGACACCCCCGAACGCTGGTCCACGGAGGAGGACTCGCGCAGCAGCCGGGTGAACCGGGCCAGGATCTCCAGGAGGTGGTCGGGCACCTCGGCGCGCAGGTGCGCCTCCTGCTCGATGACCGCGATCTCGTCCTCGAGCGCGGCCGGGTAGTGGGTGCGGATCTCGGCGCCGAAGCGGTCCTTCAGCGGGGTGATGATGCGGCCGCGGTTCGTGTAGTCCTCCGGGTTCGCGCTGGCCACCAGGACCACGTCCAGCGGCAGCCGCAGGGTGTATCCGCGCACCTGGATGTCGCGCTCCTCCATCACGTTCAGCAGCGAGACCTGGATCCGTTCGGCCAGGTCGGGCAGCTCGTTGATGCCGACGATGCCGCGATGCGCGCGCGGGACCAACCCGAAGTGGATGGTCTCCGGGTCGCCAAGGCTGCGGCCCTCGGCGACCTTCACCGGATCCACGTCGCCGACCAGGTCCGCCACCGAGGTGTCCGGGGTCGCGAGCTTCTCCGAGTAGCGCTCGTCGCGGTGCCGCCAGGCCACCGGCAGCTCGTCCCCCATGGCGGCCGCGCGGCGGATCGAGGCGGGCGTGATCGGCTCGTACGGGTGCTCGCCCAGCTCCGAGCCCTCGATCACCGGGGTCCACTCGTCGAGCAGCAGCGGCAGGGTCCGCAGCAGCCGGGTCTTGCCCTGGCCACGCTCGCCGAGCAGCACGACGTCGTGGCCGGCGATCAGGGCCCGCTCGAGCTGCGGCAGCACCGTGTCGCCGAAACCGACGATCCCCGGCCACGGCTCGCGGCCGTCGCGCAGCGCCGCGAGCAGGTTCTCTCGCATCTCGTCCCGGACCGGTCGCAGCACGTGTCCGGACGCGCGAAGTTCGCCGACCGTGCGCGGAAAACCATCGGGGGCCATGGCAGTCACCACTTCACGCTACGAGCGTTCGGCGAATTCGGCACGCGTGTGGCCAAATCGGCATCTACCGCGCCGCGTGCCGCGTGGCCGATTCGAGACCTCGGATCGCGGACATCGCGGCACACCGAGGGGTAGTTTTCCGCGGGTGCGGGTTGCACTCGGCAGTCCGCCGCGTCGAGATGCGGAGTACCCATCATGACTGCGGAGCACGATCACGACACCACCCCACCTGCGAACAAGCGCCTGCTGGCCCTCGCCGTGGTCCTGCTGCTGCTGCCGATCGTCGCCATCCTGTGGGTCTCGACCTACGCGCGCAGTGGCCCCGAACTGGGCGGCGTGCCCTTCTTCTTCTGGTACCAGTTCCTGTGGGTGTTCCTCTGCGCAGGCGCCACCTGGTCGGCCTACAAGATCGTGCTGAAGGCCCGCCCGCACCGGCCGATGACCGAGGGGCCCGCGCCCGAGGTCACCGACGGCGGGTCCGACCGGTGACCACGCTGGCCGCGAGCGACACCGGCGTCAACGGCGTGGCCCTGGCCGTCCTGATCGCCCTGTTCACGCTCGTCACGGTGATGGGATTCCTGGCCTCGCGCTGGCGCCGGGCGTCGAACCTGCAGACCCTCGACGAGTGGGGGCTCGGCGGCCGAAGCTTCGGCACCTGGGTGACGTGGTTCCTGATCGGCGGCGACATCTACACCGCGTACACCTTCATCGCGGTGCCTGCCGCGATGTTCGCGCTCGGCTCGGTGAGCGGCTTCTTCGCGATCCCGTACGCGATCGTGGTGTACCCGATCATCTTCGTCTTCATGTCGCGACTGTGGTCGGTGAGCCACCGGCACGGGTACGTCACCACCGCAGACTTCGTCGGCGGCCGGTACGGCTCCCGCTGGCTCTCGCTGGCGATGGCGCTGACCGGCATCCTCGCGACCATGCCGTACATCGCGCTGCAGCTGGTGGGCATCCAGGCCGTGCTCGAGGTCATCGGCATCGGCGGCGCGGACAACGTGATCGCCAAAGACCTGCCCCTGCTCATCGCGTTCGCGGTACTGGCCGCCTACACCTACTCGTCGGGCCTGCGCGCGCCCGCGATCATCGCGTTCGTCAAGGACACGCTGATCTACCTGGTCATCATCGTGGCTGTGATCTACCTGCCGTCCCGCTACGGCGGCTGGGGCCACATCTTCGACGCCGCCGAGGCGAAGATGGCCACCCCGAATCCCGCCACCGGTAAACCGACCGGGACATTCATCCCGAACAGCCAGCAGTACTGGGCCTACGCGACACTGGCGCTCGGCTCGGCCCTGGCACTGTTCATGTACCCGCACTCGATCACAGCCACCCTGTCGTCGAAGTCCCGCAACACCATTCGGCGCAACGCCGCGATCCTGCCCGCCTACACGTTCCTGCTGGGCCTGCTCGCCCTGCTCGGCTGGGTGGCGATCGCCGCGGGCACCAAGCCGATCGGGCTGGACGGCAAACCCAATGCGCAGCTGGTGGTCCCGCAGCTGTTCGAGGACGCCTTCCCCGCCTGGTTCGCCGGGGTCGCGTTCTCGGCGATCGCGATCGGCGCGCTGGTGCCCGCGGCGATCATGTCCATCGCGGCCGCAAATCTGTTCACCCGCAACGTGTACCGCGAATGGTTCAGGCCCGGCGCGACACCCGCGCAGGAGGCCAAGGTCAGCAAACTGACCTCGTTGTTCGTCAAGTTCGTCGCGCTGATCTTCGTGCTGACCCTCGACAAGCAGAACGCCATCAACTTCCAGCTGCTTGGCGGCATCTGGATCCTGCAGACGTTCCCCGCCATCGTGTTCGGGCTCTACACCCGCTGGTTCCATCGGTGGGCGCTGCTCGCGGGATGGGCGGTCGGCATGGTGTACGGCACGATCGCGGCGTACAACGTCTCGTCCGCCACCGCGGCGCATTTCGCCGGATCGCTAGCCTCGATCCCCGGCATCGCGCAGATGGGCTACATCGCGTTGACGGCGTTCGTGGTCAACATCATCGTCGCGGCGGTGCTCACGCTGGTCATGCGGGCGGTCAAGGCCCCGGACGGGGTGGACGCGACCATCAGGGGCGACTACTTCGCGGACGCGGGCGATCCCCGGGTCGCGCCGCTGCCGCCGACCCCGACGGAGGCCACCCCCAGCCCGTGACGGATGAATCCGGTGGGCACGCCGCGGAAGACTCCTAGACTCTGCCCATGGAGACCTGGCTGCTGCCCGCCCTGCTCGGACTCGGACTGGCCGCCGCCACCGGCCTGCGCACCTTCCTGCCGCTGCTGATGCTCAGCGCGGCCGCACACTTCGAGCTGTTCGGCATCTCCCTCGGCGAGAGCTTCGCGTGGGTCGGGTCGACCGGCGCGTTGGTCGCCCTTGCCGCCGCCACCGCCGCTGAGCTGCTCGCCGATCTGATCCCGTTGGTGGACAACGCACTCGGGGTGTTCGGCACCATCTCGAGGCCGATCGCGGCGGCCATCGCGGCGGGCGCGGTGTTCACCGACCTCGACCCGTCGACCGCGGTGATCGCGGGCATCATCGTCGGCGCGCCCACCGCGCTCGCGTTCAGCGCGGCGCAGACCGGAACCCGCGCGGTGAGCACCGCGACCACCGGAGGTCTCGCGAACCCCGCGCTGTCGGTGATCGAGGACGGCGTCTCGTTCGGCATGGTGCTGGTGGCCTTCCTGCTGCCCCTGCTCACCCCGCTGGTGCTGGGCCTGATGCTGTGGTTCGCATGGAAGGGCGGCGCGCGCCGGGTGCGGGCGCTGCGTTCTTAGGGCAGTACCCAGCACCCGGCGCACCGGGGCTCAGCCCGGGATCTGGCCGGCCAGCGCGTTCCGCTTGAAGTCGGAGAACTGGCGGCTGTCCGAGCAGAAGCCGCAGCTCGGACCGAAGAACTCGGCGCGGGCGTTCGCGTCGTCCATCAGCCAGTACCGGAGCCAGGCCGTGGACGGTGCGCGCATGTCCCCGCCCGAGATGCCGGTGCCGAAGTGGGTGGCGCCGCGCAGTTCCGCGTACTCCGCCGGGACGTGGTCGGCGTCGTTGTACATGCCCTTCACCAGGATCGGCCACACGATCGCGTCGAACTGCCCGGCGAGGAACAGCACGGGCTCGTCTATCAGATCGACGTCGTTGAGCGGTCCCGGCTGGATCGCGACGACGGTGTCCACCCGGGGGTCGACGGCGGCGTTGATCGCGCCCGATCCGCCCTGGGAGTGTCCCGCGGATCCGACCCGGTCCAGGTCCACCTTGCCGTGGAAGACGCTGGCGGGGTCGGCGTTGAGGTTCTCGATGAGGTCGATGCCGCTGCGCATGGTGATCGCGAAGTTGCTCGCGGGCGTGTTGGCCGCGACCACGATGAAGCCGTGGCTTGCGTAGTGCCGCAGCAGCAGGGTGTAGGCGCCGGGGAGCACCCCGGTGCCGTTGCCCCAGATGACCACGGGATGCTTCTCGCCGCGCGCCCCCATGTTCTGCGGGTAGTACAGCGTGTGCACCGCACCGATGCTGACCTCCGGCGTATAGGGACCGGGCGCGGCCCAGTTCCGCCCGACGCTCGGGATGCCCTCGGCCTGCGCGGGCGCGGCGACGGCCGTCAGTGTCACCGCGGTGACCGCGGCCGTGACGGCGGCGGCCAGCCAGGCGCGGAGGATGGAGGTGCGAGTGCGCATGCGCGAACACCTTCCCTTTCGATAGTCGCCCGAGGGCGGGTTGCGCACCGGCACAGCATGACTCCGGGCCGGTGACGGGGAGTTCCTGGCGTGAAAGCTATGCCGCGCCCTCGACACGTGCAGCCGAAATCCGATCTCCGCGCGGGCCTTGTGCCCGAGCACAATCGGGCGGCCCCTGCACTGGCTCGGCTGCCCAGATCGGGCTATCGGCGAGCGGCCTCGACAGCCAGCGCCAGCTCGATCATCGCGCGCGGGTCGGTGATGGATCGGGCGGTGAGGTCCTCGATCCGCCGCAACCGGTTCAGGACGGTGTTGCGGTGACAGAACAGCGTCGTGGCCGCGCCCGCAGCCGAGCCGCCCGCGTCCAGCCAGGCGGTGACGGTGTCGAGCAGCAGGTCGCGTTCCACCGGCGGCAACCGGAGCACCGGGCCCAGCACCACCGTTCGGAGTCGCTCCGCGAGATCCGGCTGGGCGGCGACCAGTGCGATCGGCAGCCGCCGATCGAGCACCACCACCTCGTCGGTGTCGGGCCCGCAGGTCTGCAACGCGATCTCGGCGAGCCAACGGGCCCTGGCCAGCTCGGCCAGCGAACCCACCACCGGGCTGATCCCGGCGGCCACGCCCTGTTCCTCCAGCAGCCTGGCGGGCTCGGCCACCTCGTCCGACCCGAGCGAGATCAGCCCCACCTCGTGATCCGCGCGGATCCGCCACAGGATGTGGAAGCCCCCGGTCGCCGAGTAGCCCCGGTCCCGGGGCAGACCGGCACCCCGCCCGACCGACCGCACCACGGCCACCGCGTAGCGGCCGCGCTCGGCCAGCCCAAGAAACGCCGACGCCTCCGCGACGAGGCCCGCTCCCCCGCCGACGGGGAAGTCGGCTCCCGGCCCGCCGAGCAGGACGTCGAGCACGGCGTTCCGCCGCTCGCCGTCCCGCGCCAGGCGCTCGGATTCCGCCTCATGGTAGGCATCGGCGACCGCGCCGACGAGGAGGTCGACGATGTCCCACAGGTCGCCCACGCACGGCAGGAGGTCGGGCAGCGAGGCCGGATACTCCTCGGCCACCGTCTCGATCATGGCCTGCCAGAGCAGCCGGCAGCCGCGTCGGTACGCGTCCTGCAGCGAGGACAGCGGCAGGCCCTGCTCGGCCCGGGTCCGGCCGGTCCAGGCGGCGTCGGAGAGGTCGACGGGACGATCCTCGGAGCGATCCAGCATCGAGGTCATGGCCTGGCCGAGGTTGTGCAGGATCGTGTCCCGCAGCTCCGCGGGGGCGACCAACGCGGCGTAGGCGCCGTCCTCGGCGAGGATCTGCTCGGCCAGCCCCGCGGCGATCGCGGGCAGTCGCCCCGAGAGCGGTCGCGCCACCGCGGTCAGGATGTGTGAGGCGTTGTCCCCGTCGCGCACCCAGCCGCCGCCCTTCTCCGCGAGACCATCCCGCGGCCGCAGGCACGGTGCGCGATGAGCAGGATGGTAGCCCGCGGGGCGGCGCCGACGGGCTCGTTCCCCGGCCCCCCGCTCTGGTAGACAGTGGGCCATGGCCGACACCGAGATCACCTTTGCCAGCGGCGACGTCACCCTGCACGGCAGCCTGCGGCTCCCCGACGGCGTGTCGGGCCCGGTGCCCGCGGCGCTGCTCCTCGCCGGCAGCGGGCCGACCGACCGCAACGGGGACAGCGCCCTGATGCCCGGGTCCATCGGCACCCTCCGCTTCCTGGCCGACACGATGGCGGACGCCGGCTTCGCGAGCCTGCGCTACGACAAGCTCGGCAGCGGGGAGACCGGACTGGGGCCGTACGAGGTCGAGGACGTCGCGGGGCTCGGCTTCTCCACCTTCGTGGACGCGGCCGCCGACGGGCTGGATTACCTTGCGGCGCAACCAGATGTCGATGCGGACCGGCTGCTGGTGGTCGGGCACAGCGAGGGCGCTCTGGTCGGGCTCGCCCTCGCCGTCGCGGACGACGCCCCTGCCCTCGCCGGACTCGGCCTGCTCGAGCCGCTCGCGGTCCGGCTGCTGGACCTGCTGACCCGGCAGATCAACGCGCAGGTGGACGGCGCCCTCGGCGCCGGGGCGCTCCCGCTCGAGCTGGCCGACGAGCTGCGCACCGCGCTGACCGAGGCCGTCGAGTCGTTGCGCGCCGACGGTACCCTCCCCGACGACCTGCCCGAGCCGCTGCGGATGGCCGGGTTCGTGCCGGTCAACGCCAAGGCGCTCGCCGAGGAGGACGCGCTCGACCCGCGCGTGCTGGCGGGCGCGCTGCCCGCGGGACTGCGGGTGCTGACCAGTTGCTCGGCGCGGGACACCCAGGTCGCGGACGCCGACGTGGACGCGCTGGACGTGGCGCTGGCCGCCGCAGCGTTGACATCGGTGCGGATGACCACGGCCAATCACGTGCTCAAGGAGATCGGCGAGCGGGACTCGACCGGCGCCGACTACATCGAGGACCTGCCCTACTCAGCGGAGTTCACCGCCGGGTTCCGGAACTGGCTCGCCGGGCTCTAGGCCACGTCTCCCGACCTGTTCGACTGGTTGGACGCGAGATCGATCTCGTCAGCTCTCCCACGAGATGTTCGTGGCATGCCGGTCCGAATCGAAGCGAACGACCAGGAGTTGATCGGAATCATCCGGCGACAGCGTGAAGTCGATCCAGCTCACCAGTCCGCCACCCTCGCCCACAGACAAGACGAACGCCTTCGGGTCCAGGAGAGCCACCAGCTCGTCCGCCGTCGCGCGTTGACCTCGATACGCCTCGTGCGCTTTCCGAACCTCGGGAAGGTCGAGCTCGTCCGTGTGGAACTCCACGAACTGGGCGACCTGCGTCCCCGTGCCGAGATCCTCCACGAGGAGCTTGCGCGCCTTGCCGACCAACTCGGGGAACGCGTCGATGAGGACACCCGTCTCACCCAGGAGCTCGCCGTTCCGAGAGACACTCTCGAAGATGCTCAACCACACGGGCACAGCACCGTTCGGCGTTCGAATGGTGACCTCGTCAGCAAATCCGGTTTCGGTGTCCAACGACAGCGGACCCACCGACTCCGAATGAATTGTCACCTGCATCCCGCAAGCATGCCCTAGTTGTCCCGGGCAGCGGGCGTCCCGGGCCCGCGGCCGTCTCGGGCCCGCGGCCGTCTCGGGCCCGCGGCCGTCGCCGAGCGTGCAGCTGCCGTCGCGCCTACCCGAGCGATGTCCCGACAACTGCACTCTCGGCCGATCTGTGGACAACCGAATCGGTTCTCCACAGATCGCCGCGGACCCTGTCGGAGCCGTGACCCATCGGCCAGTCTCGACGGATGGGGGAATTCGACGAACCGTTCTCGGGCAGCGAGGCCGTGGCGGTCGGCACTGTGACCGACCGGCAACTACGCCTGAACTTCCACCGGATCCACCGAGATGTGTACATCGCCAAGGGAATCGGGATCGACGCGATCCTCCGCGCGCGGGCCGCGGCGCTCTGGGCCGGCGAGGACGGGATCCTCGCCGGGATGTCCGCCGCGGCGGTGCACGGCACCAAATGGATCGACCCGGGCACCCGCGCGGAGCTGTTCCGGACGGGCAGCAGGCGCAGCACGTCGGGAGTGCTGATCCACGGTGACGCACTGGGTCCGGACGAGATCTGCCTCGCCGGTGGGTGGCTCGCGTCGACCCCGGCCCGCACCGGCTACGACCTCGGCCGTCGGCTGCCGTTCGACCGCGCGGTCGAGATGCTCGACGCACTCTGCAACGCCACCGACACGAAGCCCGAGGAGATCCGTGCGGTCGCCGAGAATCACAGCGGGGCAAGGGGAATCATCCAGCTCCGTCATGTCCTCGAACTCGTCGACGGCGGCGCGGAGTCGCCGCAGGAGACCCGAACCCGGCTGCTGCTGATCGACGGCGGGTTGCCGCGCCCGTCGACGCAGATCGTCGTCCGGGACGGGCGAGGCCGCGTCGTCGCGCGGTCGGACATGGGATGGGAACGCTGGAAGGTTCTCGTGGAATACGACGGCGAGCAGCACTGGACCGACGAGAGCCAACGCGCGTGGGATGTCGAGCGACTCGAACTGCTGGCGAACCTCGGGTGGCGGGTGGTCCGCGTCGGTTCCGCGCAGCTGCGACTGCGTCCGCACACGGTCGCCAAGCGCGCCCGTGCCGCGCTGTGGGAGGCGGGCGCCCCGGTCTGACCACCCCGTCGAGTGTGCAGATTCCGTCGTCCCATCTCGGCCGATGCACCGGCAGATGCACTCTCGGCGGCCCAGGCGCGGGAATCCGAGATGCGCTGGCCGCCGGCGTGCTGTAGCGTTCTCGCCTAACCAACGACGCCTAGACCGAAGGGACGGCCACAATGACGCATTACGCGCACCTCAGCGCCGTACCCGCGTGGCAGTGCCACATGTCGGCCAAGCGCGTATCCCGAGAACGATCCTGACGTAGCGGATCCGTTCTCGGCACCCAGGGCACACGCCCGGGTGCCGTTTCTTTTACTACCCCCAGCATTTCAACAGCAAGGAAATCCCATGAAGCTTCGTATCAGCCAACTGTCCACGGCACCGCCGCTGACCTCCCTTCCCGCCGACCTCACCGGCCACGCGGTCACCCTCGACCTGTCCCACACCGACGCCGCCCAGCGCGCGGCCGCGACCGACCTGGCCCGCGAGCTGCTCGACCGCGGCGCCGCCCGGATCGTGATCTCCGGGTCGGCCGCCTGACGACCGCGTCGAGTGTGCAGCTACCGGGGCATCGCCCGGGTAGGAACGACGAAAGGTGCACACTCGGCGGGAAGCGAGCGTGCACCTTTCGTCAGAACCTCAGTGCGCGAGAAGAACCTCAGTGCGCGAAGTGGCGCGCCCCGGTCAGGTACATCGTGACGCCTGCCTCGCGAGCGGCCTCGATCACCTCGTTGTCGCGAACCGAACCGCCCGGCTGCACGACCGCCTTGACGCCAGCGGTCGCGAGCACCTGGAAGCCGTCCGGGAACGGGAAGAACGCGTCGGAGGCGCCCACCGAACCGGCGACCCGGTCCCCCGCGCGCTGCACGGCCAGGTGCGCCGAGTCGACGCGGTTGACCTGACCCATGCCGACGCCGACCGAAGCGCCGTCGTGGGCGAGCAGGATCGCGTTCGACTTGACGGCGCGGCATGCGCGCCAAGCGAATTCGAGATCCTTCATGGTCGCGGCGTCGGCCGCGTCACCGGTGACCAGGGTCCAGTTGGCCGAGTCGTCGCCCTCGGCGTCGAGCACGTCCCGCTCCTGCAGCAGCGCGCCGCCGGAGATCGGACGCAGCTCCACGCCGGTCGCGTTCGGAACCGCGGCCTCGAGCACCCGCACGTTCTTCTTGCGGGCCAGCACCTCGACTGCACCGGGGGCGTAGGAGGGCGCGATCACGACCTCGGTGAAGATCTCGGCGACCTGCTCGGCCATCTCGACGGTCACCTCGCGGTTCGCGGCGATGACGCCACCGAACGCGCTGACCGGATCGCAGGCGTGCGCCTTGCGGTGCGCCTCGGCGATGTCCGCACCCACGGCGATGCCGCAGGGGTTGGCGTGCTTGATGATCGCGACCGCGGGCTCGGCGTGGTCGAAGGCGGCGCGCCACGCGGCGTCACCGTCGGTGTAGTTGTTGTACGACATCTCCTTGCCGTGCAACTGCTTCGCCTGTGCGAGTCCGGCGGGGGCAGCCGGGTCCTCGTACAGCGCCGCGGCCTGGTGCGGGTTCTCGCCGTAACGCAGGACCGCGGTGCGGTTCCAGCTCGCGCCTGCCCACTCGGGGAACTGCGAATCGGACTCGACGAGGGTCGAGGTCATCCAGCCGGCGACCGCGACGTCGTAGGACGCGGTGTGCTGGAACGCCTGCGCGGCAAGGGAAGTGCGCTCGGCCATGGTGAACCCGCCCGCCGAGATCGCGGCGAGCACGTCCTCGTACTTGCCCGGGTCCACGACGACCGCGACCGAAGGGTGGTTCTTGGCCGCGGCGCGCACCATCGACGGACCGCCGATGTCGATCTGCTCGACGCACTCGTCCGGGGTGGCGCCGGATGCGACGGTGGCGGTGAACGGGTACAGGTTCACGACCACCAGCTGGAACGCCTCGACGCCCAGCTCGACCAGCTGATCGAGGTGCTCGTCCTTGCGGGTGTCGGCGAGGATGCCGGCGTGCACGCGCGGGTGCAGGGTCTTGACGCGACCGTCGAGCGTCTCCGGGAAGCCGGTCAGGTCCTCGACCTTGGTGACCGGGATGCCGGCATCGGCGATCTTCGAGGCCGTTGAGCCGGTGGAGACCAGCTCGACCCCGGCCTGGTGCAGCCCGGTGGCCAGTTCCACGAGGCCGGTCTTGTCGTAGACGCTCACCAATGCGCGGCGCACAGCCTTACGTTCGGTCACTTCGGGATCACGGCCTTTCGTCCATCGGAAATAACACCTCGGGTGGCGACGGCGGCGAGAACCTCCGCCAGCAGTCGCCGTTCCACCGTTTTGATCCGCTCGTGCAGGCTCGACTCGTCGTCGGACTCGAGCACGGGCACGGGCTCCTGGGCCAGGATCGGTCCGGTGTCGACCCCGGCATCGACCAGGTGCACGGTCGAACCGGTGATCTTCACGCCGTAGGCCAGGGCATCGGGCACCGCGTGCGCGCCGGGGAACGAGGGCAGCAGGGCGGGATGGGTATTGATGATGCGGCCGCCGAAGCGGTCGAGGAACTCGGGGCCGAGGATCTTCATGAACCCGGCCGAGACGATGAGGTCCGGCTGGTGCGCATCCGTCGCCTTGGTCAGCGCCCGGTCCCATGCGGCCCTGTCGGCGTGGTCGCGCAGTCCCACCCGGAAGGCGGGGATGCCAGCGGCCTCCGCGTGCCCGGCAGCGTCGCAGTCGCGGTCGACCCCGACCGCGACGATGCGGGCGGGGTAGTCGTCGACGGCGGCCGCGATCAGCGACTGCAGCAGGCTCCCGGTACCGGAAGCGAGGACCACGACTCGGACCGGCTCGGTCGAGCCGGGGCGGAAGTACTCACGCGAGGCAGTCAGCGCTCTACTCCTGTGTGCGGGCCGGCGACCGGAGTGTGCCCCGGCCGGGAAGAATCCTAGTCGCTGCTGGTCCGGGTGCTGTCGGGCAGGTCTGCTTCGGCCGCATCGGACGTGACGTCCGCCACCTCGGCGTCCACCACCGCCTCGTCGATCTCGGCATCGACCGCGTCGGTGGACGCGACCACCGGATCGCTCGCGGCCGCGACCGGGTCGCCACCGGGGTCGACCACCTCGGCCTCGACCACCACCTCGCCCTCGATGTACGAGGCACCCGGCAGCTCCTTCACCGGTTCCGGCACCGGGCGGTCGAGCATTCGAGCGGCCAGTGTGTAGGTCCGCGGCGGATCGGGCTGTTCGGCGGGCTTCGACGGCTCCCGGACTGCACCCCCGCGCTTGGCCACGACCAGCGCGGTCAGCGAACCGAACACCGCGAACCAGGCGAAGGACAGCCCGGTGAACGTCACGAGGTCCACCCCGACCGTCCCGAAGGAACCGAGCTCCCCGCCCGCGGCGAACCCGAGCAGACCCAGCGCCAGGGCCGCCGCGGCGGCCGCGACCAGCACCTTGCGCACCGCCACCGCCGGACCGCCCGCGCGGTGCGCGCAGTCCCGTCCGAGCTGGATGCCGAGGACCGCGGGGATCAGCAACAGGGCCGGCCAGCCGCCACCGCTCGGCCCCGCGGGCACCGCCCCGAGCAGGGGCAGCGCAGGCAGCGGCCCGCCGACGACGGTGAACACGCTCAGCGACGCGTCGCCGAGGTGCGCGGTCGACCCGACCAGCATCGCCGCGCTGCCGACCGCGAGGTTCGGCAGATACAGGATCGAGAGCAGGGTGAGGCCGAGCGCGCCGCCGAAGCCGTCACCGGCCTCGAGCAGCTCGCCCACCTCGGCCCACGACGAGATCAGCGCCACCGCGGTCAGGGCCGCACCGGACGCCAGCAGCGCCAACCCGACCCGCAGCGCGGGCCTGGCGGACGCGCGCACCCACTCCGGTACGCCGAGCCGGGCACAGATCGGGCGCCACAGCTTGCTGCCCATCCCGATGCCCGCGCCGATCAGGTGCACGCCCAGCACCCAGCCGAAGGCGGCCAGCGCGTTGGGCGGGGCCAGCGCGATCACCGACGACGCGTCCTTGATCACGGCCAGCGCCAGCGCGGTGACCAGCAACGGACCGGCGAGCGCGGCGCCGAGTACCCAGAGTTGTTCGTGTCGCGGGGTCTGCTCTGTGACTGCGTGCGCGCAGCCGCGCGCGACCGACCAGATCATCAGGATGGTCGGGACCAACGGCAGCACGCCGAGCGAGGCGCCGCCGATGGTGAGCTGCACCTGGTGCACGGCCAGCCAGCTCGCCGCGATGGCGCCGCTTGTCCCGGTGAGATCGCTGTTCGCCGCGACCAGCGTCACGAGGATGCACGCGGCGATCAGCGCCAGCGCGACCAGCGCGGGCCGCAATGCCACCGCGAGCAGGGTGCGGATCTGCTCGGGGTTCGGCGTCGGCCTCGGTGCCGCCGGTGTCCGCCGTCTGCTCGGACGGCGGAGGGTGTCGCTGCTGCGCAAGGAACTCATCTCCTCGAGGGTGACATCTGTCTTGGGGACGGTCTGCCAGGCGCGCCGACAGGTCCGGACACGACGACGCCCCCCGGCTCACCGGGGGGCGTCGAGCGCGGGTGTCGCTAGTCCGCGTCCCGTTTCGGGGCCGATCCGAAGGCCTGGGTTGGGGCGGCGGTGCCTTCGTCCGTAGCCGCGGTCTCGGGCGACTGCGGTGCCGGGCCGGTGGCGGCATCCTGCGGACCGGACTGCTGCGGCTGGCCGTAGCCCTGCGGCGCCTGGCCGTAGCCCTGCTGCGGCGCGGGCGGTGCGTACGGGTTCGTCGGCTGCGCGTAGCCCTGCTGACCGTAGCCACCGGGATACGGCTGCGGCTGGCCGTAACCGGGCTGCGGCTGTCCGTAGCCGGGCTGCGCCTGCGGCTGGCCCTGCGGCTGCGGCTGACCGGGTGCCTGCGGCTGTCCGTAGCCCTGGGGCGCCTGGCCGTATGGCTGGCCGGGCGCCTGCTGCTGGCCGTACCCCTGCGGCGGCTGGCCGTAGCCCTGCGGGTAACCCTGGGGCGCGTAGCCGGCCGGCTTCGGGGCGGGCACCTTGAGCATGCCGAGCGAGAACAGCAGCACCGCCACCGCGACCGCGGCCTGGACGAACGCCAGGATCAGGCCGGTGATACCGCCGACGGCCAGCGAGACGCCCTCGGACAGGCTGAACATGAAGAACAACGCGATGAGGAATCCCACCACCGACGCGGCCGCCGCCGCGCCCTTGTACGGCTGCTCGGGCAGCAGCGACAGGCCGGCCAGCAGCCCACCGAAGAGCAGGAAGGCCAGCGCCAGGATCGGGTAGCCGGCCTCGAAGGAGCTCTGCGTCAGGGTCTCGTCACCGAAGGTGGTCACCTTCGCGAACGGGGCGAACCCCAGCAGGAAGTTGATGATGGCGAGCCCAAGGACGCCGAGGGTGAGCAGATAGGGCAGGCCCTTCGACCCGAGTCCCCCGGACGGCGGCTCGCCCGGACCGTAACCGGACCCCGCAGGCGTGAAAGTCATGACATCTCCTAGGGAGGGTCTGCATTGTGCGACTGGTCAATTCCTCAATGAACGCTAGCGCATTTCTCTGTGTGAACCCTGAGCCCGCGGCGCCCGCCCGTCGGACGAAAGAACGAGGGGCACCTTCCCGCGCGGTGAGCGCGGGCAGGTGCCCCTCGTTCGGTGAGACCGGAGCGGCGTCAGCCGCTCAGTTCACTCAGGCCTCGACGACCAGGCTCTGCAGGATCTCGCGCGCGAGAGCGGCGGTCTCGGACGGCGTCTTGCCGACCTTGACGCCTGCCGCCTCGAGGGCGTCCTTCTTGGCCTGCGCGGTGCCCGAGGAGCCGGAGACGATGGCGCCTGCGTGGCCCATGGTCTTGCCCTCGGGGGCGGTGAAGCCCGCGACGTAGCCGACGACCGGCTTGGTGACGTTGGCCTTGATGTAGTCGGCCGCACGCTCCTCGGCGTCGCCGCCGATCTCGCCGATCATCACGATGATCTTGGTCTCGGGGTCCTTCTCGAACGCCTCGATGGCGTCGATGTGAGTGGTGCCGATGACCGGGTCGCCGCCGATGCCGATGGCGGTCGAGAAGCCGTACTCACGGAGCTCGAACATCATCTGGTAGGTCAGGGTGCCGGACTTGGACACCAGGCCGACCGGGCCCTTGCCGGAGATGTTGGCCGGGGTGATGCCGACCAGCGCCTCCCCCGGAGTGATGATGCCGGGGCAGTTGGGGCCGATGATCCGGGTCTTGTTGCCCTTCTCGACGTTGTAGGCCCACGCGAACGCGGAGTCCTGCACCGGGATGCCCTCGGTGATGACCACGAGGAGCGGGATCTCCGCATCGATGGCCTCGACGATGGCGTCCTTGGAGAAGGCAGGGGGGACGAACGCGATGGAGACGTCCGCACCGGTCTTCTCCATGGCCTCGGCGACGGTCGCGTAGACCGGCAGCTCGACGGCGGAACCGTCGGCGGCGGTGTGCGAGACGGTGGTGCCGGCCTTGCGGGCGTTGACGCCGCCGACGACCTGGGTGCCCGCCTTGAGCATCAGGGCGGTGTGCTTGGTGCCCTCGCCGCCGGTGATGCCCTGGACGATGACCTTGGAGTCCTTGGTCAGGAAGATTGCCATTGTTCTAGTCCCTTTACTTCGCTGCGAAGGCGAGTTCGGCGGCCTTGTCGGCGGCCTCGTCCATGGTGGCGACGACGGTCACCAGCGGGTGGTTGGCCTCGGCGAGGATGCGACGACCCTCTTCGACGTTGTTGCCGTCCAGGCGCACGACGAGCGGCTTGTTGGCCTCGTCGCCCAGGGTCTGCAGGGCGCCGACGATGCCGTTGGCGACCGCGTCACAGGCGGTGATGCCGCCGAAGACGTTGACGAAGACGCTCTTGACCTGGGCGTCGTTCAGGATGACGTCGAGGCCGGCGGCCATGACGGCCGCCGAGGCGCCGCCACCGATGTCGAGGAAGTTGGCCGGCTTGACGTTGCCGTGCTTCTCCCCCGCGTACGCGACCACGTCGAGGGTGGACATGACCAGACCCGCGCCGTTGCCGATGATGCCGACGGAGCCGTCGAGCTTGACGTAGTTGAGGTCGTTCTCCTTGGCCTTGAGCTCGAGGGGATCGGTGGCGTCCCGGTCCTCGAAGGCCTCGTGGCCGGGCTGACGGAAGCCGGCGTTCTCGTCAAGGGTGACCTTGCCGTCGAGGGCCAGGATCTGGTCATCGGGGGTGCGCACGAGGGGGTTGACCTCGACGAGGAGCGCGTCCTCCTTGATGAAGACCTCCCAGAGCTTCTGGATGGTCACGGCCGCGGCGTCGAGTACCTCGGCCGGGAGCTTGCCCGCCTCGGCGATGCTGCGCGCGAACGCGAGGTCGACACCCTTGACGGCGTCCACCGGGATCTTCGCGAGGGCGTCGGGGTTCTCCTCGGCGGTGACCTCGATCTCGACGCCACCCTCGACCGAGCACATGGCCAGGTAGGTGCGGTTCGTGCGGTCGAGCAGGAAGGAGATGTAGTACTCCTCGGCGATGTCACTCGCCTCTGCGACCAGCAGCTTCTTGACGACGTGTCCCTTGATGTCGAGCCCGAGGATGGACTCGGCGTTCGCGACAGCCGCGTCGACGTCGGCGGAGTACTTCACGCCGCCGGCCTTGCCACGGCCTCCGACCTTGACCTGCGCCTTGATCATCACGGGCTTGCCGATTTCCTCGGCAATCTCACGTGCGCCGGCGACAGTGTCGGTAACACGTCCTGCCGACGTGGGCACGCCGTGCTTGGCGAAGAGTTCCTTCGCCTGGTATTCGAAGAGATCCATCTGCTCACCGTCTCGTCAGTGTTGACGCCCGCTCGAGGGGTAAGAGCGGGTCCGTCCCGGACTTTATCTAGTTGAATCAATCGTCTATCGACCGCATTGATGCTATGTGGCATATCTCACGGCACAAGGGGGCGTGAGCGTCAGCTCACCGGCGATTTCGACGAACCACCATGAAAGCGGTCACCGCCAGCAACGCCACCGCGACGAGCCCGCAGACCGCCCCCGCGCCCATCGCGGGCTCCGCCACCCGGGCGCGTGTCAACGGCCACCCCATCAGGTATACGGACATTCCGGTCACCGCGCCGATCATCAGGGACGCACCCCTTGCCGCTCTTGACCGCGCCGCGACGAGCACCGCCGCCGCGATCACGACCGCGAGGAGTGCGCGACCCCACAGGTCCCAGCCCCACGGCCACTGTGCGAACGAGTCCGGGCCGAAGTCGCGACCGCGATACAGCGGCAAACCGAGGGCGGCCACCGATACGAGCGCCGCGACCGAGCCGACGATCAGCACCGGCAGCTGGACAGGCACGTCGACCGAGGTGTCGATGCCGTCGCGCTCCGCCGACCCCGCGCAGAGCGCGAGGAGTCCGGTCGCGGCCGCCGCGACCGCGGACAGGGCGAGCAACGCCGCGCCGGGGCCGGGCCCGAACCCCGGCAGGTCGCCCGCGACCACCACCGCCTGCAGCGCCGCGGCGACCGCCATCACCTGAGCGGCCCACAGCACCCCGACCGCGGGGCGCACCAGGCCCGCGAACTCCGAGAGCAGCAGCCAGACGCAGGCGACCACCAGCACCACCCCCGCCAGCAGCACCACCCTGGTCGCCAGGATCCGCGGCTCCGGCACCCCGTCCGGAACCGACAGCACGGGAAGGAGCGCACCGACCGCGCCGAGCAGCCCGGCCACGATCCCGGCAACCGCGGTGGCGACGTGCCAGCGCCCGACCCGGGCCCGTTCGGCCGCGGCCGCCCTCGCGCGGGCGGCGGACTTGGTGGTGCTCGCTGCCGCGGGCGCCGCCGTGGCCGCGGCGGTGGACTGCGCCAGGAGTTGCGCCAGCCCGCGGCGCGCCCGGGCGGCCGCCGCGGCCGGGATCACGCAGCCGACCGCGATGAGCACCGCGCACGCCGCGATCGCCACCACCGAGCCGGGACCGACCGAGACACCGTCACCCGCCAGCAGGCCCGCGACCAGTCGCACGCCGACCAGACCGAGCGCCGCCACCGCGGCCCCGACGATGGCGCCCGCCGCACCGAGTGGCGAGATCGCGGCCAGTGCCGCGGCGACCACGATCAGCACCGCAACCCCGACCAGCCCCGCGCCCAACGACATCGGGGCCGCGGACTCGATGACGGCAGGCACCAGCAGCACCGGGTCGGTGGATCTCAGCGGCGGCGCGAAGAGCGCCGCGGCGAGGACCACCGCGGCCGCCACCGCGAGTACCGAGAGTCCGGCGCCGATCCGGCGGCCGACGCCCGCCCCGTCGTGATCCGGGTAGTCGGAGTGTCCGTAGCCGTCGGCGTTCGAGGCCCTCGCCGCCGCGACGAGTCCGAGCAACCCGGCCAGCACCACGAGGACGTGCCCCGCCAGGATCGCGTAGGCACCGGGACCCGCGCTGAGCGACGCGGCGGTCAGCGGACGGAACAGCTCGAGCCGGTTCGCGTTGATCGGGTCGTCGAGGAGCTGGAGGTCGAGCACCACCAGCCCGACCGAAACGCCGCCTGCGCCGGCCAGCACCGTCCCCGCGACGGCAGGCCTGCGGCCCACCAGTGCCAGCACGGCCAAGGCAGGCGCCAGGGCCGCGCAGACGAGGGCGGTGACGGCGGCAGCGGCGACGGCGGGCCCGGTCTCCTGGCGGATGACGCCGAGCACCGGGGCGACCGCCGTCGCGGCGACACCGAGCAGGGCGAGCACGACCGCCGCGATCGCGACCGGACCCGGGCCGCGGGACGGCTCGGGCGAGCCGAACCCGTCCTGGGCGTCGATGCGTTCGGGCTTGGCCCGAGAACTGGTTCTGAGATCGGGTGAGGGCGCCACGCGGTCAGACGCTAGTTGGTCATCGGCGTCGGTCTCGACCGAACTTCACAAGAATCCAGCTCGCCCCGTTACAGCCGCCTTCCGGCGTATTCCCAGGCCCGGCCGTAATCACCCTGTGATGCATCTCACATATCCCAACGAGTTGGCGCTAGGAGTTGCGGCGCTCGCAACCGTTTCGTTACCGTCGCTTGGGTCAAAGTCACAGACAGATCACGAACAGGAAGGCGGCAAGTGTCCAGGCATCGCGCACCCTTCCAATCCAGCCGCTTCGCCCCGCAGGAGCAGGCCACCGAGGCCGCAACGACGGTTTATTCGATTTCCGCAGGTCACGCCGTAGAGCCTCGCTACGAGGCCCCGGTTGAACCCAGTAGATCGAGCTTCGAATACGCAGGCGACAACGAGACCACGCAGACTTATTCGCATCGCGTGCCGGATCGTTACATCGGCTCCGCGAATCTCGGAACACCGCGCTCCACGAACTACCGCTCCGCCCCGCTGGACCAGCTCGACACCTCTTTCGATTCGGACCTCGCAGCTCCCGCTCGCCGCGGTGGAGCACACCGGATCCCCGCTCCCCCCACCGCCCTCAAAGGCCGCGCCGCAGTCATCGCGGTCGCAGCAGGCGCCGTCGTCGCCGCGGGCCAGGCCGGCCTGAGCGGCCCCAGCAGCACCGATACCGCCGAGCTCAATCTGGCCGCGGACGAGAGCTCCACGGGCACCGCCGCCACCGCCGAGCCGCAGGCCGCCCAGTTCGCCGCCGACACGGCCGCGAACACGGGCTCCCAGGCTCCGCAGGTCCTCAACATCGCAGCCCCGACGGACCTCAGCCAGTTCTCGAACCTGCTCGCCAAGGGCCAGCGGTTCAGCGAGGAGCGTGCCGCCCGCGAGGCCGCCGCCCGTCGCCCCCTCTTCGTACTGCCCGCCGTCGGCTCCTACACCTCCGGCTACGGCGCCCGGTGGGGCACACTGCACGCAGGCGTCGACATCGCGAACGCCATCGGCACCCCGATCTACGCGGTCGCCGACGGCGAGGTCATCGACTCCGGGCCCGCGCAGGGCTTCGGCATGTGGGTGCGACTGCGGCACGCCGACGGCACCGTCACCGTCTACGGCCACATCGACTCGTCCAACGTCTCGGTCGGCCAGAAGGTCATGGCGGGCGATCAGATCGCACGGATGGGCAACCGCGGCTTCTCCACCGGACCGCACCTGCACTTCGAGGTGCACCTGGGCGGCGAGAACAAGATCGATCCGCTCCCCTGGCTCGCGACCCGCGGCATCAGCCTCGGCGTCGAGCGCGACTAGGAACGACCCTCACCCCGGCATTCGTCCGGCGGAACGGCGCTGCCTGCATTAGCCTTCGGTGCGCCAGACTCCGTTGACGTCTACGTAGCAAGGGGTTCGCGTGAACTACACCCGAGGATCCGTCGCCGCCGCCGCTCTCACCGGCGCAGTCTCGCTCGCACTGGCGCCCACCGCAGCGGCCGCCACCTATCAGATCACCGCCATGCCACCGATCGGAACCGTGTACTCGGACAACCTGGTGACGCTCGCCATGGCCGTCAGCCCCGTCCCGGCAGGCGCGGACGCGACAACCCCGGTCCTGGTCCACATCACCGAACCGGACGGCGACGACCGGACCCTCACCGTCCCCCTGACCCTCGGCGGGGCGACCGTGGCCACCCGGGTCAACGAACCCGGACGGTACGTCGCGGTCTTCACCTTCGACGCGCCCGGCGGCGACCCGGCCACGACCACACTGCAGTTCGACGCCATCCCGTCGCCGTTGGGGAGTTCCTCCTAGCGCCGCTGTCCGCTCGGGGCTTGCCCCTTGGGACTAGAGCTTGACCATCGGGACGCCTCCGATGAGCATCAGGCGCACCTTGCCCGCGGAGCCGAAGTCGACGGTGACCGTCGCCGTCGGCCCGCTGCCCTTGGTCTCCAAAACCGTTCCGAGACCGTACTTGTCGTGGCTGACGCGATCGCCGACGGCGAGCACCAGATGGTTGTTGCGCGACCGGGCGGCACCGAAGCTCGGTGTGGCGTTGCCCGACCCGCCGTAACCCTGACCGCCGCCGAAGCCGCCGCCACCGCCGTAGCCCTGACCGCCGCGGGGACGCCCGCCCCCGATCGCGCCGCCTGCGCCGGTACCCGGATCCTCCCGCCGCCAGTGCAGCAGGTCGGACGGGATCTCCTGCAGGAATCGTGATTCCGGGTTGGTGATCGGCTGCCCCCACGCCGAGCGCATGATCGCGCGGGTGAGGTACAGCCGATGGCGGGCCCTGGTGATGCCGACGTAGGCCAGCCTGCGTTCCTCGGACAGCTCCGCGGGGTCGCCGAGCGCGCGCATGTGCGGAAACTGGCCGTCCTCCCAGCCGGTCACGAAGACCACCGGGAATTCGAGGCCCTTCGCGGTGTGCAGGGTCATCAGGGTCACCACGCCGTCGCCGTTGTCGGGCAGCTGGTCGGAATCGGCCACCAGCGAAACCCGTTCGAGGAACGCGGCGAGCGAGCCCGGGTCCGGCTCGCCCTCGGTGGGGTCGAGATCCCCGTCGGCCGCGGCCGCAAGCGCGCCCTCGAGGCTCTCGTCGATCTCCGTCTCCACGCCCGCGGCGTTGCGCGCGTCGGAGCTGAATTCCTGCGCCACGCTGACCAACTCGTTGAGGTTGTCCAGTCGCGCGCCGTCCTGCGGATCGCTGCTCGCCTCGAGCTCCGCCCGGTAGCGGGTCCGGTCGAGCACGGCCTCGACCACCTCGCCGATGTCGATCAGCCCGGTGTCGTCGGGCTGCAACGTCTCGCGGATGTCGTCCATCATCTCGAGGAACGCCGAGATCGCCTTCTGCGAGCGGGTGTTCAGCAGCGGCACCACGCCGTCCGCCGCGTCCCGCAGTGCCTGCGCGAAGCCGACGCCGCGCTGCTCCGAGTGCACGGCCACGCATGCCTCGGCCCGGTCGCCGATGCCGCGGCGCGGGGTGTTGAGGATCCGGCGCAGGCTGACCGTGTCGTCGGGGTTCTGCAGCACCCGCAGGTACGCGACCACGTCGCGAACCTCCTTGCGCTCGTAGAACCGGACGCCGCCGACCACCTTGTACGGCAGGCCGAGGCGGATGAAGATCTCCTCCAGCGCCCGGGACGAGTTGTTGGTGCGGTAGAACACCGCGACCTCACCGAACTTCGCGTCGCCCGCGTCCACCAGCTTGTCGATCTCGGAGGCGACGAAGTAGGCCTCGTCATGCTCGTTGTCGGCAACGTAGCCGGTGATCAGCTCGCCCTCGCCGGACTCGGTCCACAGCCGCTTCTCGCGCCTGCCCGTGTTGCGGGAGATCACCGCGTTCGCTGCCGACAGGATGTTCTGGGTGGATCGGTAGTTCTGTTCGAGCAGGATGGTCCTGGCGTCGGGGTAGTCGCGCTCGAACTCCTCGATGTTGCGGATGGTGGCGCCGCGGAACGCATAGATCGACTGGTCCGCGTCGCCGACCACGCACAGCTCGGCTGGCGGGACCAGGGACCCGTTGTCCGCGATCCCTCCGACCAGCTCGCGCACCAGCACGTACTGCGCATGGTTGGTGTCCTGGTACTCGTCGACCAGCACGTGCCGGAACCGGCGCCGGTAGTACTCGGCCACCTGCGGGAAGTTCTGCAGCAGCGCGACGGTCTCGCCGATCAGGTCGTCGAAGTCCATCGCGTTGGCCGCGCGCAGTCGAGCCTGGTAGTGGCCGTACACCTTCGCGACCAGCCGGACCAGCTCGTTCGGATCCTTGTCGGCGTCCGCCGCGGCCCGCTCCGGGTCGATCAGCTCGTTCTTGAGGTTCGAGATGTGCGTGGCCAGCAGCCGCGCGGAGTACCGCTTCGCGTCGATCTCCAGGTCCTTCGAGATCATCGTCAGCAGCCGGCGCGAATCGTCCGCGTCGTAGATGGTGAAGTTGGAGTTCAGTCCCGGCAGCAGCGCGGCCTGCATCCGCAGGATCCGCACGCAGCTCGAATGGAACGTCGAGACCCACATGTTGTTGGCCCTGGGCCCGACGAGGTGCGCCACGCGCTCGCGCATCTCCGCGGCGGCCTTGTTGGTGAACGTGATGGCAAGGACCTGACCGGGCGCGACGTCCCGCTCGGCGAGCAGGTACGCGATCCGACGGGTCAGCACCGCGGTCTTCCCCGAGCCCGCGCCCGCCACGATCAGCAGCGGCGAACCGGCGTGCACCACTGCCTCGCGCTGCTGCGGGTTGAGCCCCTCGAGGAGGGCCGCCGAAGGGGTGCGGGTACCCGCTTGAGCTGCTGCTGAGAAAGTGTTCATCGTCTGTCAACGCTACCGCCGCGCACCGACAGCGGCGCCCCCGGACCGGCCCGCGCCCCCGCCGATGGTCAGCCCCTCACACCCGTGGCAAACTGTGATTCCTGATCTGACACGAGGAGAAATACACATGGGCGGCTCAGTTCCATCGGATGCCACCGACCCCGACCTCCCCACCAGCGAGGCCGAGATCGAGGAGCTCCGACTGGAGATCGACCGACTGGACGCCGAGATCCTCGCCGCGATCAAGCGCCGCAGCGAGGTCTCCCAGATCATCGGCCGCACCAGGATGGCCTCCGGCGGCCCGCGCCTCGTGCACAGCCGCGAGATGAAGGTCCTCGAGCGCTTCAGCGACCTCGGCCAGGAGGGTCACACCCTGGCGATGCTGCTGCTGCGCCTCGGCCGCGGCCGGCTCGGCCAGTAGGACCCGGCCGGCTCTGCCGGTAGGACCCGAGCCCGCCGCTACTGCAGGGCGATGTACTTGGTCTCCAGGTACTCCTCGATGCCCTCGCTGCCGCCCTCGCGTCCGAACCCGGAGGACTTGACGCCCCCGAACGGCGCGGCGGCGTCGGAGATCACTCCCCTGTTCACGCCGACCATCCCGGTCTCGAGCGCCTCCGCCACCCGCAGCGCCCGATCCAGGCTCTGCGTGTAGATGTAGGCGGCCAGCCCGTATTCGGTGTCGTTGGCGGCGGCGATGCCCTCCTCCTCGGTGTCGAACCCGGCGATCGCGGCGACCGGACCGAACACCTCTTCGCGCAGGATTCGGGCCTCGACGGGCACGTCCGCCAGCACCGTCGCCGGGTAGAAGTAGCCGGGCCCGCCCGGCGCCTGACCGCCGAGTCGCACCTGCGCCCCCACCGCGATCGCGTCCCGCACCAGCTCGCTGACGGTGTCGAGCTGGGCGGGGTTGATCAGGGGTCCGAGCTTCGAATCCGGGTCCGTGCCCGGCCCGAGGGTCATCGACCGCATCCGCTCGGTCAGCCTGGCACTGAACTCCTCGCGGACGGAGTTCTGCACGTGGAACCGGTTCGCCGCGGTGCAGGCCTCGCCGCCGTTGCGCAGCTTGGCCAGCATCGCCCCGTCCACCGCGGCGTCCAGATCGGCGTCGTCGAACACGACGAAGGGCGCGTTCCCGCCGAGCTCCATCGAGGTGCGCAGCAGCCCCTTCGCGGACTGCTCGATCAGCTTGCGCCCGACTCCGGTGGACCCGGTGAAGGTGAGCTTGCGCAGCCGCGGATCGTCGATCAGCGGCCCGGTCAGCGCGCCCGCGTTCGAGGTCGGCAGCACCGACAGCACGCCGTCGGGCAGCCCGGCGTCGGCGATGAGCTGTCCGAGCAACAGCATGGTCAGCGGCGTCTCGGCGGCGGGCTTGACGATCATCGTG
The DNA here is from genome assembly GCF_017833315.1 of Rhodococcus sp. PvR099. Lineage (NCBI taxonomy): Bacteria > Bacillati > Actinomycetota > Actinomycetes > Mycobacteriales > Nocardiaceae > Rhodococcus > Rhodococcus sp. PvR099. The sequence continues at coordinate 2,756,703 of NZ_JAFIBV010000001.1, forward strand.
CAGCCTGCGGCGAGGGCGGGCCCGATCTTGCGGGTCCCCATCGCCAGCGGGAAGTTCCACGGGGTGATCGCCAGGCACGGCCCGACCGGGGCCTTGCCTACCAGGATCCGGCCGGTGCCCGCGGGCGCGTGGGTGTAGCGGCCGGCGATCCGCACCGCCTCCTCGCTGAACCAACGGAAGAATTCGGCGCCGTAGGCCACCTCGCCCTTGCTCTCGGCCAGCACCTTACCCATCTCCAGCGTCATCAACAGGGCGAAGTCGTCGGCGCGGGCGGTGATCGCCTCGAACACGGCCCGCAGGATCTCGCCGCGCTTGCGCGCCGGGGTGGCCGCCCACTCGCGCTGGGCGGCCGCCGCCGCGTCGAGAGCAAGCAGGCCGTCGGCTGGGCTGGCGTCCGCAACCTCGGTGAGGGGCTCGCCGGTCGCGGGGTTGACCACCGTGAACGTCGCGCCGCCGGCCGCGTCCACCTGTTTGCCGCCGATCCAGAGCTTCGTGGGAATCGACTCGATCAGAGTTCGCTCGTCCATGGCTCCATACTGCCCGCCCGCGCGACTATTGGAAGGCCCCGTCGAGTGTGCAGATCCCGTTGCGTCGGCCGAGTGGTCCCGACTGTAGGTGCACACTCGGCGAACCGCCGGACACGATCGATCAAGGAGCACCCGCACCGGGAAGCGCTGAGCGCCGCAGGTTCTCCCCCACTAGTCTCGACGTATGAGTCTCGACATCACCGCCACGGCCGCCTGGCAGGAGCTTCGCGCGCACCACGACGAGGTCGGGACGCGACACCTGCGCGAGATCTTCGTCGAGGACCCCAAGCGCGGCAGCGAGCTCACGGTGACGGCAGGCGATCTCTACATCGACTACAGCAAGCACCGCGTCGAACGCGAGACCCTGCGATTGCTGATCGAACTGGCCCGCGCGGCCGGGGTCGAGGAGCGTCGGGACGCGATGTTCCGGGGCGAGCACATCAACACCTCCGAGGACCGCGCCGTACTGCACACGGCACTGCGACTACCCGCCGACGCTGCCCTTGTGGTCGACGGCCAGGACGTGGTCGCCGACGTCCACGAGGTGCTCGAACGGATGGGGCGCTTCACCGATCGGCTGCGCTCGGGCGACTGGCGTGGCGCCACCGGCGAACGCATCACGACCGTGGTCAACATCGGCATCGGCGGATCCGATCTGGGTCCGGTGATGGCGTACCGGGCGCTGCGGCACTACGCGGACGCCGGCATCGCGGCCCGGTTCGTCTCCAACATCGATCCCGCCGATCTGGTGAGCAAGCTGGCCGGTCTCGACCCGGCGACCACGCTGTTCATCGTCGCCTCGAAGACCTTCTCCACCCTCGAGACCCTCACCAACGCAACGGCGGCCAGGCGCTGGCTCACCGCGGCGCTCGGCGAGGACGCCGTCGCCAAGCATTTCGTCGCCGTGTCCACCCACGCCGAGCGGGTGTCCGAGTTCGGCATCGACACCGACAACATGTTCGGCTTCTGGGACTGGGTCGGCGGACGCTATTCCGTGGACTCGGCCATCGGGCTGTCGCTGATGTGTGTGATCGGCAAGGAAGGATTCGGCGAGTTCCTCGAGGGCTTCCACACCATCGACCGGCATTTCGCGACCGCCCCGCTCGAGAGCAACGCGCCGGTGCTACTCGGCCTCATCGGACTCTGGTACTCGAGCTTCTTCGACTCGGATTCACGTGCGGTGCTGCCCTACTCGAACGATCTCGGCCGGTTCGCGGCCTACCTGCAGCAGCTCACCATGGAGTCGAACGGCAAGTCGGTGCGCGCCGACGGGTCCCCCGTGACCACCCCGACCGGGGAGATCTTCTGGGGCGAGCCGGGCACCAACGGCCAGCACGCCTTCTACCAGTTGCTGCACCAGGGCACGAGGCTCTCCCCCGCCGACTTCATCGGATTCGCCGAGCCAACCGATGATCTGCCGACGCTCGACGGCACCGGCAGCATGCACGACATCCTGATGAGCAATCTGTTCGCGCAGACCAAGGTCCTGGCGTTCGGAAAGACCGCGGAGGAGATCGCGGCGGAGGGCACCGCACCGGAACTGGTGCCGCACAAGGTGATGCCCGGCAACCGGCCGTCGACGACGATCCTCGCGCCCCGGATCACCCCCTCGGCGCTCGGCCAGCTGATCGCACTGTACGAGCACCAGGTCTTCGTCGAGGGTGTCGTGTTCGGCATCGATTCCTTCGACCAGTGGGGCGTCGAACTGGGCAAGACCCAGGCACTCGAACTCGGCCCGATCCTCACCAACCCCGAAGCCCCTGCGGAGCAAGCCGATTCGTCCACCGACACCCTGGTGCGGTGGTACCGCAGCAGGAGGGGACGCGCGGTCTGAGTTCCCCCGCGCTCGCCTAGGCGACGTGACCGTGGGGCAGCAGGTGCGTCCATGCGTCGGTGATGCGCACCGTGCCCCGTCGGTACGCGACGCGGGCGGCGAGTTCGTTCTCGTCGAGCCAGCGCAGCGCGGCCACTCCCCGGCTCACGGCGGCGGCGGCCGCCGCATAGGCCCAGAGACTGTCCTCGGTGATCACCGTGACACCGTCCAGTCCGCCGTCGGCGTCCCACTCCGCGAGGACCGCGGAACGTGCTGAGGACAGCGCCTTCCCGGTGAGCACCTCGATCGGCGCGCCTGCCCCGATCTCCACCTGCCATCCCCCGATCGGGCAGTGCCCTGCGGTCGAGATGGTGTCACCGATCCGGACCAGGACTCCGCACTCGAGTGTGCCCGCGGCGGTTTGGGCAACCCGATCCGCGATGCCCGCCTTCGCGGTGTCGGTGAGGTCGAGGTAGACCCCGAACGGGGCGAAAACCGTGTCACCGTCCAGTCGAATGTCCTCGAACGTGCTCTCGGGATGAATGGGAGGCACCCGGCACGGGTCCGCCGCGTCGCGGGAGAGCGGATCGACGGCGCCACCGGTCATCCGGGCCGCCCACAGCGCCGCCCGGATCAGTGCGGTGAGGCGTCGGCTGATCTTGACCGGCATGCCCTGGGAGAGGTTGACGGCATGGATCTCGGCATCGCCACGGGTGAGGTCGCAGGCCGCGCGGACCTCATCGAGCGTGGCCGCGGCGATGTCGGCCGCAGCGCCGAGCGCGGCCCCCTCGGTCACCTGGATTTCCACCTCACTACCCCAGGTGTGCCACTGCATGCTCGGAACCATGATGGTGCTCCACGGATGGGCCGCCGATGTGGCGGGTCTGCTGAAACCAGTATGCGCCAGGTTTCTGAGCTGGGACTGAGCGATTTTTCCTGCCGCCGCGATCGAATTGGCCCAAGTCCTGGATTTGCATGCGACTCGCGGTTACAGTTACCTGAACATCGAGACACCGCGGCCGGAACGCCGCACCGAAGAGACGATGCCGTGCGCGATCGCCTCAGCAACGACAGCGACAGCGGGAGTAGCCATGACACTGACGACAGCGACCGATCGATCCGATCAGGCCCGGTACGACGAGTCCCTGACGATGCTGTCGGAAGCCTCGGTGCACAAGCACTTCGATCCCTTCGAGGACATCGACTGGGATTCCCCCGAGTTCGCGGTGATCCCGAACGATCCCCGGTGGGTCCTCCAGAAGGAGAGCGACCCCCTCGGCAGCCATCCGTGGTACCAGGCGCTGCCCCTGGAGAAGCAGATCGAGATCGGCATGTGGCGGCAGGCCAATGTCGCCAAGGTCGGCCTGCAGTTCGAGAACATCCTGATCCGCGGGATGATGCAGTACGTGTTCTCGCTGGAGAACGGCTCCCCCGAGGCCCGCTACTGCACCCACGAGACCATCGAGGAGTGCAACCACACCCTGATGTTCCAGGAGATGGTCAACCGGATCGGCAAGGACACCCCCGGCATGGGGCCGCTGATGCGCTTCGTCTCGCCGTTCCTCCCGCTGGCCGGTTCGACGCTGCCGGTGATCTTCTTCATGGGCGTCCTCGCGGGCGAGGAGCCGATCGACCACATCCAGAAGGCCGTGCTGCGCGAGGACGGCGTCATCCACCCGATCATGAAGGGTGTCATGGCGATTCATGTCGCCGAGGAGGCCAGGCACATCTCCTTCGCGCACCAGTTCCTGCGTCGGCGCGTCCCGAAGATGTCGAAGGTGGGGCGGTTCTTCGCCTCGCTCGCGATGCCGATCATCATGCGCATCCTGTGCGACGTCATCGTCATCCCGCCGAAGCAGTTCTGGCGCGAGTTCGACATCCCGAAGCAGGTCAAGAAGGACCTGTTCTGGGGCACCCCCGAGGCGCGCCAGACCCTGCGTGACTACTTCGCGGACGTGCGGATGCTGGCCACCGACAGCGGGCTGATGAATCCCGCGTCGCGCCTGGTCTGGAAGGGCCTGAAGATCGACGGCAAGAGCTCGCGCTACCGCAGCGAGCCGGTCCGCAGCGCCGCCTGACCAGACCCCCAGATCGGAAGCTGTTTCGCGATGCCCCATGTCGTCACCCAATCCTGCTGCAGCGACGCGTCCTGCGTGTACGCCTGCCCCGTCAACTGCATCCACCCGACACCGGACGAGCCCGACTTCCTGACCGCGGAGATGCTGCACATCGACCCGGCCTCGTGCGTCGACTGCGGTGCCTGCATCTCCGCGTGCCCGGTGGACGCGATCGTCCCGCACTCGAAGCTCACGGAGTCCCAGCAGCCGTTCCTGACGATCAACGCGGACTTCTACAAGGAGCCGCGCCCCCGGCCGGTGCTTGCGCCCGTGGTGCCCGCGCCGGAGGTCCGCCGCGACCGGGGCCCGCTGCGGGTGGCGATCGTCGGGGCGGGCCCGGCCGCGATGTACGCCGCCGACGAGCTGCTCACCCAGCCCGGGGTGCACGTCAACGTCTTCGACCGACTTCCTGTGCCGCACGGCCTGGTCCGCGCGGGTGTCGCACCCGATCACCAGAAGACCAAGCAGGTCTCCCGGTTGTACGACAAGATCGCCGCCCAGCCGGGATTCGAGTACTTCCTGAACGTGGAGATCGGCGAACACCTGACCCACGACGAACTGCTCGCGCATCACCACGCCGTGATCTACGCGGTCGGCGCCTCGACCGACCGCGGCCTCGAGATCCCCGGCGAGGACCTCCCCGGCTCGACCTCCGCGACGAACCTGGTGGCCTGGTACAACGGCCATCCCGACCACGCCGACGATCGCTTCGACCTGTCCCACCGACGGGCCGTGATCATCGGAAACGGCAATGTCGCGCTCGATGTCGCGCGGATACTGACCGCGGACCCCGACCGCCTGGCCGCCACCGACATCGCCCCCACCGCCCTCGAGGCGCTGCGCGGCAGCCGGATCGAGGAGGTCGTGATCGTCGCGCGCCGCGGAATCGCCCAGTCCGCCTTCACGGTTCCCGAGTTCACCGGCCTTCTCGACGCCCCCGCCGCCGACGTGGTGGTCCGCCCCGACGAGATGGTGCTCGACCCGATCACCGAGCGCCTCGCCAGCGACGGCGAGCTCTCGCACGCAGTGGCGCAGAAGCTGGCGCTGCTCCGGTCCGCCCGCCGCGAGGGCGAGCCGGGTCAGGATCGGCGGCGGATCTCGCTGCGGTACCTGTTGTCCCCGACCGCGATCAGCGGCGACGACCGGGTCACCGGCGTCGAGTTCGCCCGCAACGCGCTGACCGTCGGGGAGGACGGCAGCGTGCGGGTCGAACCGACCGGCGAGACGGAACGACTCGAGGCCGGACTCCTCCTCACCTCGATCGGCTATCGCGGGGTGCCGATCGCGGGGGTGCCGTTCGATCATTCGGCCGGAGTGATCCCCAATACCGACGGACGTGTCCTCGACGGCCCGGGCGGATCCGTGCTCGCGGGCGCGTACGCCACCGGCTGGATCAAGCGCGGGCCGACCGGGTTCATCGGCACGAACAAGTCCTGCGCACAGGAGACCGTGACCCGGCTCGTCGACGATTTCAACTCGGGTCGGCTGCGCGAGCCCAGGTCGAACGCGACCGCGCTGAACCGACTGGTGCGGGAGCGGCAGTCTGCGGTGATCGACCGCGAGGGCTGGAAGCTGATCGACGAAGCCGAACGCAGCCGCGGCACCGAACGGGGCCGCATCCGCGAGAAGATCACCGACCAGGCCGAGCTCGCGCTCATCGCAGGGGCGGCGGGACGGGGCACCGAGACGTCCGTGCTCGGGCGGCTCCGTCGGCGCCGCTAGTCTCCGGGCCCGGACAGTGGACACGGAACCGGCCTATGGTGGATCGCGGAACCCGCAGTCCCCTAGGAGTGGAGTTCACTGATGAGCGAACAGGACATCCTCGCGAGCATCCGCCGACTCGTCGACACCGAGCACCAACTGCGCGCGAAGACCGAGGCGGGCGACCTCGATCCCGAGCAGGAGCAGAAGCAGCTCGCCGCCATCGAGGAGACCCTCGACCAGTGCTGGGACCTGTTGCGCCAGCGCCGGGCCCGCATAGACGCCGGCCTCCCGCCGGACGAGGTGCCGGTCAGCCCCGCAGGCCAGGTCGAGGGCTATCTGCAGTAGCCACCGGCACCGTAGCGATCACAGGAACCGGCCGGTCAGCCGCTGCGGCAGGACCCGCAACGCCAGGTCGATCGGACGCCACGGCCAGCCGGGAACAACGGCCCGCCGCGGCTCCCGCTCGATCGCCTTCACCATCGACCGCACGCCGGCGACGGTGTCCGCCATCAGCGGCGTCTTGGCCACCTTCTCGTTGATCGGGGTCCGGATGTAGCCGGGCAGGATGGTGGTGACGGCGATCGGGCTGCGCGAGAGTTCCGCGGCGAGCCCCTCCCCGATCGCGGACACCGCCGCCTTGCTCGCCGAGTAGGCGGTCTGCGCCTTCGGCAGTCCCCGCACCGCGCTCATCGAGGACACCAGCACCAGATGGCCTGCGCCGCGGGCGCGGAACAACTCCATCGCGGCCTCCGCCTGCGCGAGCGCACCGAGGAAGTTCGTCTGCGCGGTCTCCAGATTCGCCTCGGGCTTGCCGGTGCCGATCGGTGCGCCCTTGCCGAGCCCGGCGTTGACGACGATCCGATCGAGCCCGCCCAGCTCATCGTCGAGTTCGCCGAACACGCGGGACACCGCGCGGTGATCGTTGACGTCGAGGGTCCGGACCGCGACCCTGATCGACGGGTGCGCGGCGAGCAGTTCCGCGCGCAGTTCCTCGAGCCGATCGAGGCGGCGGGCACACAGCGCGAGATCGCGCCCCTTGGAAGCGAACTGGCGCGCCATCTCCGCGCCCAGCCCGGAACTGGCGCCGGTGATCAGGATCGTGGTTCGCGTCTTCGCCGTGGAGGTCACAGCGGACGAGCCTAGCGCCGCGTCGGGGTCATCGCCGGGTGCGCACGTGCGCCCGCTCCCCCTGCGGCCCGAACAGGCTCAGGATCTCAGCGGGCTCGGGACCGGGGTTGCCGAACCAGTGCGGGACGCGGGTGTCGAACTCCGCCACCTCGCCCGGCATCAGGGTCACGTCGTGCTCGCCGAGCACCATCCGCACCCGACCGGACAGGACGTAGAGCCACTCGTAGCCCTCGTGCGTCAGCAGCCGGGGCTCCACGGACGGAGTGCCCGGCGGGAAGACGTGTTTGAAGGCCTGGATCCCGCCCGGCCTGCGGGTCAGCGGGATGATCGTGACGCCGTTGCGGCTGATCGGGCGGGGGTGGATCCGCGGGTCGCCGGTCGCGGGCGCGTCGACGAGTTCGTCGAGGGGCAGCTGGTGCGCGCGGGCCAGCGGGAGCAGCAATTCGAGGGTTGGCCTGCGCTGCCCGGATTCGAGCCGCGAGAGCGTGCTCACCGAGATCCCGGTGCTCTCGGCGAGCTGCGCCAGCGTCGCGCCCCGCTGCTTGCGAATCGCCCGCAGCCGCGGTCCGACCGCGTCGAGGACGTCGTCGAGGGCGTGCGGGTCGTCGGCCATGCACCCATTTTGCCACTTTCGCAACACAGCTTGCGGGATTCGTCCCTCGGGACGGAGAGTGCGAGGACGAGGCGAACGAAACGGAGGAGACGACGGTGGAGAAGAAGTACGACGTGGTGATCGTCGGCGGCGGTGCGGCCGGGCTCAGCGGGGCGGTGGCGCTGGCCCGCGCGCGGCGCTCGGTACTGGTGATCGATGCGGGCGAGCCCCGCAACGCTCCCGCGGCACACGCGCACAACTACCTGACCCGCGAGGGCACTCCGCCCGCCGAGCTGCTGGCGGCCGGCCGGGCCGAGGCCCAGGGGTACGGCGCCGATTTCGTCAGCGGCACCGTGTCCTCGGCCCGGGCGGCGGACGGAGAGGGCTTCCGCGTGGAACTCGCCGACGGCGCGGGCGTGTCGGCCCGCAGGCTGCTGGTGGCCACGGGCCTGGTGGACGAACTGCCGGACGTGCCTGGCGTCGCCGAGCGCTGGGGTCGCGAGGTGCTGCACTGCCCGTACTGCCACGGCTGGGAGGTCCGCGACCGGGCGATCGGGATCCTGGCCACCGGCCCGATGGCCGTGCACCAGGCGCTGATGTGGCGGCAGTGGAGCGCGGACATCACCGTGTTCCTGCACACCGCGGCCGAGCCCGGCGCCGAGGAGCTCGAGCAGTTCGACGCCCGCGGCATCGTGGTCGTCCGCGGCGAGGTCGCCTGCCTGGAGGTCGACGACGACCGGTTCACCGGGGTCCGCCTGCGCACCGGCGAGCTCGTGTCGCGCGACGCGATCGTGGTCGCCCCGCGCTTCGAGGCCCGTGCCGGATTCCTGGGCGAGCTCGGCCTCGAGCCCACCGAGCAGGAGATGGCCGGGCACGTGATCGGCAGCTACATCGCCGCCGATCCGATGGGCGCCACCGCGGTCAAGGGGGTCTGGGCGGCGGGCAACGTCTCCGACCTCAAGGCCCAGGTGATCGTGGCGGCCGCTGCGGGGCTGAACGCGGGCGCGGCCATCAATGCCGATCTCATCGCGGAGGACACCCGTCTCGCGGTGACCGCCCACGCGCACTCGGAGGACCCGGCGCCGGGTGGCCCGATGAACGGATTCGACGAGCGGGCCTGGGAGGAGCGATACCGCTCGAGGTCCGGGGTCTGGAGCGGTAGCCCGAACCCCCACCTCGTCACCGAGGCCGCCGAGCTGACGCCGGGTACCGCACTCGACGTCGGCGCGGGCGAGGGGGCCGACGCACATTGGCTGGCCGAACGCGGCTGGCGGGTGACCGCGGTGGACTTCTCGACCACGGCGCTGGAGCGGGCGGCCGCACGCGCCGAGGCCCTCGGCGCGGACGTGGTGCACCGGCTGAACTGGGTGCACGCCGATCTGACCGCCGAGCCGGTCGAGGGCCGCTTCGACCTCGTCACCGCACACTTCATGCACCTGCCGGAGCCGCAGCGCACGGTCCTGTACGCCCGGCTGGCGGCGGCCGTCGCGCCGGGCGGGAGCCTGCTCATCGTCGGGCACCACCCGTCCGACCTGCAGACCACCGTGCCGCGGCCGCCGGTGCCGGAGCTGTTCTTCACCGCGGAGGAGCTCGCTGGCTCGCTCGACCCCGACAAGTGGGACATCGTCGCGGCCGAGGCCAGGGCACGCACGACGACGGATCCCGACGGCCGCGAGGTCACCATCCACGACGCGGTCCTGCGCGCCCGCAGGCGCCCCTGACCCGTCGCCCACCGGGCCACTATCCGGCGGTCACTCCCGCTCAGCTGCGGCGGCCATCGCGGCCACCGCGGCACCGACCTCGGCCTCGATGGTCGCCCTGTCGAGGCCGAGGCCGGTGAGCACACCCGAGCCGTCCTCGAGTTCGAGTAGGGCGAGCAGGATGTGCTCGGTGCCGATGTAGTTGTGCCCCAATCGGAGTGCCGCCCGGAAGGTGAGCTCGAGCGCCTTCTTGGCCTGCGCGTCGAACGGGATGAGTTCAGGCAACTCCCCGGCAGGCGCGGGCAGGGACGCCGTCGCGGCGGCACGGGCCGCATCGAGCGTGACGCCCTGCGCGACGATCTGCGCCGCACCGATGCCCTCGGGCTCGGTGAGCAGACCGAGCACCAGGTGCGCGGGACAGATCTGGCCGTTTCCCGCGGCGCGGGCCTCGTTCTGCGCCGCCATCACCACGTTCTTGGCCCGGGGGGTGAACCGGCTGAAGCCCTGACTCGGATCCAGGTCCGGCGATTCGCCCTTCGGCACGAAGCGCTTCTGCGCGGCCTGCTTGCTGACGCCCATGCTGGCGCCGATGTCCTTCCAGGACGCCCCGGACCGGCGAGCCTGGTCGACGAAGTGACCGATCAGGTGGTCGGCCACCTCCCCGAGGTGGTCGGCCGCGATGACCGCGTCGGACAACTGGTCGAGCGCATCGGTGTGCGCCTTCTTGATTCCCTCGATCAGGTCGTCGAGGCGGACGGAGTTCGTCATCTTCGTCGGATTCGCCATGCGTCAACCCTAGGTTGACAACCTTCGGTCGTCAACCCTCGGTTGACGATCCGTTCACCACACGCGACGTGGTGTCGACGCCGCCCGCGGCCGCGATGTGCTTCGCGGTGTCCACGTAGTGCCGCATCCGCGAGATCTTCCCCGTCCCGTCGAAGGACCACAGATGCAACTCCTCGTCGCGGTAGTGGCCCCCACCAGGAACCACGGCGTCGATGCTGATCTCCGCGGCCACCTGGCTCTCGCCCGCCATGATCGACAGGACCGCGAACTCGCCGATGTCGAATCCGCCCACGATCCCGAAGAACTCGGCCGCGCCCTCGCGGCCGCCCCGCCGACGCAGCCACGGCACGTCGGCGCGTTGCGCGAAGTTGTCGGCCCAGTCCTCCCAGCGCACGTCCTCGGCGAGCATGCCGAGGACCGCACGGATGTCGCCACGCGCGAACGCGGCGTAGAGGGCGCCGACCGTCGCCGCATGGTCAGCGGCGGCGGCGCCGGGTTCGGTGCTCATAGCGCCCCTCCTGCCCGAGGGTGTCTCTCGAACGAAAAATCCCACCTTGGAGTATCGGCCGGTCGAAATGCGCAGCGCAAGCATTGCGGAACCGTGATGCGCCGCCCCGCGAATGTCTCGCCCGCCGCCGCTGACCGCTCTACGGTGGGAACCATGGCCACATCGACGGACGAATACGACGTCATCGTGATCGGCGGTGGGCCGGCGGGCGAGAACGCCGCCGCCTATGCCATCGCAGGTTCGGATCGGAGCGCCGCGATCATCGAACACGAACTGCTGGGCGGCGAATGCTCCTACTGGGCCTGCATGCCCAGCAAGGCCCTGCTGCGGCCGGCCGAGGTGCTGGGGGCGGCCCGCGCCATGCCCGGCGTCCGCGAGACCATCGGCGAGGCGACGCTGGACCGCCGCGCTGTGTTCGCCCGTCGCGACGAATTCACCAGTCACCACGACGATTCCGGCCAGCGGAAGTGGGCAGCGTCGGTGGGCGTCGACGTGATCCACGGGTCCGCCGCCCTCACCGGCGAACGCACCGTCGAACTCTCGACCGGCGGCCACGGCGATCCCCCGACCCGGACGTTGCGGGCGCGGCACGCGGTGGTGCTCGCCACCGGCACCCTCGCCTCGATACCGCCCGTGCCCGGGCTGCGCGAGGCGCTGCCGTGGATCTCCCGGGACGCCACCAACCTTCGGGAGGTGCCCGAGCGGGTCGCCATCATCGGTGGCGGGGTGGTCGCCACCGAATGCGCGACGTGGCTGCTGGCCCTCGGGGTACGCGAGCTGACCGTGATCGTCCGCGGATCGGCGCTGCTCGCGTCCGCCGAGCCGTTCGCGGGCGACCTCGTCGCCGAGTCCCTGCGGGCGTCGGGTGCCAGCGTGCTGTTCGGCACCAGCCCCGGCGCCGTGCGCCGCGAGCAGCCGCGCGACACCGGCGTCGGCCGGATCCACGGCGGACAGGTGACCATCACCCTCGACGGCCGGGAACGGGGCGAGATCACCGTCGACGAGGTGATCGTCGCGGCCGGACGGCACCCCGCCACCTCCGGTCTCGGCCTCGCCTCGGTGGGGCTGACGGACGGGCGCACGCCCACCGACGACCATCTCGCCGTCGTGGGCGTGCCCGGCGGATGGCTCTACGCGGTCGGCGACGTCAACGGCCGCGCTGCGCTCACGCACATGGGCAAGTACCAGGGCCGGGTGTGCGGCGACGTGATCTCCGCGCGGGCGGAGGGCCGGGCGCTGGACGGGGCGAGGTTCACCGCGAGCGCGGACCACGCCCAGGTGCCACAGGTGGTGTTCACCTCCCCCGAGGTCGCGTCCGTCGGCCGCACCGAACGCGCAGCCCGCGCGGACGGCATCGATGTCGAGACCGTCGAGGTCGACATCGCGGTGGCCGGATCATCGCTGGCGCGAGACGATTTCGCCGGTCGGGCGAAGCTGGTGATCGATCGCGGCACCGACATCCTTGTTGGCGCGACGTTCGTGGGAACAGAGGTGGCGGAGTTGGTCCACGCGGCCACCGTCGCGGTGGTCGGCGCGGTGCCGATGGAGTCACTGTGGCACGCAGTGCCGTCGTACCCGACGGTCAGCGAGGTATGGCTGCGGCTGCTCGAGGCCCGGCGTGGCTGACCCGTTGACCGTCTCCACCGACGCGGGTCCGGTCCGCGGCCGGGAACACGACGGGCTCAGGTCCTGGCGGGCGATCCCCTACGCCGCACCACCGGTGGGCGACCTCCGGCTGCGGGCCCCGCGGCCTGTCGCGCCGTGGCCAGGGGTGCGCGACGCGCTGGACTTCGGCCCGGCCGCTCCCCAGTCCGGGCGAGCCGAGCGGCTCGGGACCCGCACCGACGAGGACTGCCTGACCATGAACGTGCTCGCGCCCGCCGCGCGGAGTTCCGCCCCGCGGCCCGTGATGGTGTTCATCCACGGCGGCGCGTACAGCGGCGGATCCACGGCCACCGGGCTCTACCGGGGCGACACGCTGGTCCGGCGTGGCGACATCGTGTACGTGTCGCTGAACTACCGGCTCGGCGCGCTCGGCTATCTCGACTTCAGCGAATACTCCACCCCCGAGCGAACTTTCGATTCCAACCTCGGTCTGCGCGATCAACTCGCGGCGCTGCGGTGGGTGCGCAGCAACATCGCCGCGTTCGGCGGCGATCCGGACAACGTCACGCTGTTCGGGGAATCCTCCGGAGCCAACGCGGTGACCACCCTGATGTGCGTGCCCGCGGCCGAGGGCCTGTTCGCCCGCGCCATCGCGCAGAGCCCGCCCGCCGCCTCCGCGTACGGACCCGGCCGCGCCAAGGCCTGGGCGGCCGAGTTTCTCGAGATCCTGGGCGCCGCCGACGACCCGGCCCTCGCGCTCGCCACCGCCGACCCCGACGCCCTGGTCCGCGCGGGCGACGCCCTCACAGCGCGCGGCGCCGACGAGGCGCCCGGCACCAGGGCGTTCGCCCCGCTCGTCGACGGCGACCTCCTGCCGCGACACCCACTCGACGCATTCGCCGAGGGCCTCGCGCATGCCGTCCCGCTGATCATCGGCACCAATGCCCGTGAGGGCACGATGTTCCCGCGGTTCCTCGACATCATCCCCACCGACCCGGTCCGGATCGAGAAGATGTTCTCCGAGACGGACCCCGAGCTCAAGGCCCGCATCCTGGCTGCCTACCCGGGCTACCCGGATCGCCGGGCCGCCGTGCGGATCGGCGGTGACGCCACCTTCTGGGAGCCGTCGATCCTGGTCGCGCAGGCCCACACGGCCACCGCACCGACCTTCGGCTATCGCTACGACTTCGCCCCGCGGCTGCTGAACGTCGCCGGCTTCGGCGCCACCCACGCGACCGAACTGCTCGCGGTGTTCGGGGCAGGCGAGGCGATGCTCGGCCGGGCGGCCACCGCGATGGGCGGGCGCCGTGGGCTGCGGGAGGCCACGGCCATCATGCAGTCGCACTGGTTGCATTTCGCGCGGTACGGGGCGCCCCGGTCCACCTGGCCCGCCTACACCCTGGCGCGGCGCGAGACGCTGATCGCGGACACCACCGCGCGGATCGAGAACGACCCGCAGGGCGACCTGCGCCGGGCCTGGATCGGGTACCGGCACCGGCGCTGAGGGAGCCACGAACCTATTTCAGCAACCTCGACAGTCGCCGGTCGGCGAGGATCTTGCCACCGGTCTGGCAGGTCGCGCAGTACTGAAATGACCGCTCCGCGAAGGACACCTCACGGACGGTGTCGCCGCACACCGGGCAGGGCATCCCGGTCCTGGCGTGCACCCGCAACCCGGAGCGCTTCTCACCCTTGAGCCGCGCGGCGTCCTGGCCGACCGAGCGGTCAACGGCGTCGGTCAGCTCCGCCCGCATCGCGGCGTGCAGGGTGGCCACCTCCTCCGCGGTCAGCTTGTTCGCGGTGGCGAACGGCGACAGCTTGGCCAGGTGCAGGATCTCGTCGGAATACGCGTTGCCGATCCCGGCCAGCACGGACTGGTCGGTGAGCACGGTCTTGATCCGCTGCGAGCTCTTGCCCAGCAGCTCGGCGAAGGCCGGCTCGGTGATGTCGAGCGCGTCGGGTCCGAGCTTCGCGATCCCCGGCACCTCGGCGGGGGTGCGCACCACCCAGACCGCGAGCCGCTTCTTGGTGCCCGCCTCGGTGAGGTCGAAGGCGGGCGTCCCGCCGTCGGGGGTGAACAGGTGCACCCGCAACGCCAGCGGGCTCTTGCCGCCGGGCTTCGGCGGCGTCGCACTCGGGTTGTCGGCCCAGCGCAGCCAGCCGGCGCGGGAGAGGTGGGTGATCAGCCACAGCCCGTCCTCGTCGCCGCACCGGATCCCCAGGTGCTTGCCGAACCGGGCGGCTCCGACCACGTCCTTGCCCTGCAGGTCGGTGATCGGCGGGTCGAACGTCTTGAGCACGCTCAGCGCCGCGATGTCGATCCGGCCCACCACGGAGCCGACGGCATGCGTGCGCAGGAACTGTGCCAGGGCCTCTACCTCGGGCAGTTCGGGCATGAGACCAGGGTAGGCGGGTACGCCGCCCGTGCGCGCGATTAACCCCGGCGGGGGTGAAAATCGCTCACAGTCGCAGCAGGTAGGTGTCCATGATCCAGCCCTTGCGCTCGCGCAGCTCGGCCCGCACCCGGACGATCTCGGCCTCGACCTCGCGCAGATTCCCGGAGATCAGCACCTCGTCCTCGGTGCCCAGGTACGCGCCCCACCAGATCTGCACGTCGTCGCCGGGCACCTCGGTGAAGCTGCAGTCGGCGTCGAGCATCACCACCGCGTCCCGCACGCCCTCGGGCAGGCCGTCGCGCAGGCGTCGGCCGGTCGTGATGTGGACGGGCTCGCCGATCCGGTTCAGCACGATGCGGTGCTGCGCCGCCAGCGACTGCACGCTCGTGACGCCGGGGATCACCGAGTACTCGAACGTCTCGATGCCCCGCGCGAGCACCCGCTCGACAATCCGCAGGGTGCTGTCGTAGAGCGACGGATCGCCCCACACCAGGATCGCGCCGACGCCCTCGACGGCGCCGAACTGCTCCTCGAAGATCGCGGCCCGCCGGTCGTGCCAGTCGTCGACCACGGTGCCGTAATCCGCGGGGGTCCGGTCCCGGGGCGGGTCCACGATGTCGACGATCCGGTAGGGCCCGCGCATGTGCTCGTCGAGAATGCCGGTGCGCAGGTCGACGAGGTCCTGCTTCTCGGCGCCCTTGCCGATGACGAAGAACACCTCGGCACGGTTCATCGCCTTGATCGCCTGCACGGTCACCTGGTCGGGGTCGCCGGCGCCGATGCCGATCACGAGGAGTTCACGCATGACGGCAGGCTATCGCCCGTGAGTCTTTCCGGTCCCCCCGCGGGCCGAAAGGACTCACGGGTGGCGGAGCCGCCTAAACTGGCGGCCGTGCACACGCCCTACGAAGACCTGCTGCGACTCGTCATGGAGACCGGTACCCCGAAGGCGGACCGCACCGGCACCGGCACCCGCAGCGTGTTCGGGCACCAGATGCGGTTCGACCTGTCCGAGGGCTTCCCGCTGATCACCACCAAGAAGGTGCACCTCAAGTCCATCGTCTACGAGCTGCTCTGGTTCCTGCGCGGCGAGTCGAACGTGAAGTGGCTGCAGGACCGCGGCGTCACGATCTGGGACGAGTGGGCCTCCCCCGAGGGCGAGCTCGGCCCGGTGTACGGCGTGCAGTGGCGGAACTGGCCCACGCCCAGCGGCGAGCACATCGACCAGATCGCCCAGGTCATCGAGACCCTCACGACCGATCCCGACTCACGGCGGATGATCGTCTCGGCGTGGAACGTGGGCGAGATCCCGCAGATGGCGCTCGCGCCGTGCCACGCCTTCTTCCAGTTCTACGTCGCCGACGGCAGGCTCAGCTGCCAGCTGTACCAGCGCAGCGCGGACCTGTTCCTCGGCGTGCCGTTCAACATCGCCAGCTATGCGTTGCTCACCCACATGGTCGCCGCGCAGACCGGGCTCGAGGTGGGCGAGTTCATCTGGACCGGCGGCGACTGCCACATCTACGACAACCACGTGGACCAGGTGACCGAGCAGCTCGGCCGCGAGCCGTACGAGTACCCCAAGCTCGTGCTCGCGCCCCGCGATTCCATCTTCGACTACGAGTTCGAGGACGTCGAGATCGTCGGCTACCGCCATCACCCCGCCATCAAGGCACCGGTGGCGATCTAGTGCTCGGACTGATCTGGGCGCAGAACCCGGCAGGCGTCATCGGCCGCGACGGCGCGATCCCGTGGCGGATTCCCGAGGACATGGCCTACTTCAAGGACGTCACCTCGGGACACCCCGTGGTGATGGGCCGAAAGACCTGGGACTCGTTGCCACCCAGGTTCCGGCCGCTCACGGACAGGCGCAACATCGTGGTGACACGCGACCCGGACTGGCGGGCCGAGGGCGCCGAGGCCGCGCACTCGGTCGAGTCCGCCATCGCCCTGGCCGGACCCGGCGAGACCTGGGTGATGGGCGGCGGTGAGATCTACACCGCGGCAATGCCGTTCGCCGACCGACTGTTCGTGACCGAGGTAGACCTGGACACCGAGGGCGACGCCTACGCGCCGAGGATCGGCGAGGAATGGACGCCCGCGACGACCGGCGACTGGCTGGCCTCGGAGCGGGACGGACTGCGGTTCCGGTTCCGCACCTACATCCGTGGCTGATCGGTTCCGTCACTAACGCCCTATGGGTGCGGTGGTGCGTCATAATCCAAGGGCAGGTCATTCTCCAAGCCCGAGGAGAGGCGCTTCATGGACAAGAAGTCATTGACAGCCGTCGCCCGGCAGCAGCTCAAGCTCGCCGCCGCGGCCACCAGCGGGCGCAGCTCGCAGACCATCTACGGGGGCCATCAGCGCAGTCTCCGGCAGACGGTCGTCGGACTGAGCGCGGGCGAAGTGATGGCCGAGCACGACAGCCCCGGCGAGGCCACCCTGCTGGTGCTCAGCGGCAAGCTCGCCCTGATCAGCGGCGAGGACTCCTGGAAGGGCTCGACCGGCGACATGCTGGTCATCCCGGCGGCCCGGCACAGCGTCGAGGCACTCGAGGACGTCGCGTTCCTGCTGACGGTGGCCGTGCCCAAGTAGCGGCGAGGCCGAGCGGGAATCACCCCGCGCCGCGCACCAACTCCGGATCCGGCGCGGGGATGAACGCGATCGACAGCAGCGAGCTGACGAACTCGCGCAGCGACTGCTCCTTCGCGGTGTCCACGATGCCCTCGGTGACGATCAGCGACCCGATGATCCGAAAGGCCCACTCGGAGATCGCCTTCGGGCTGACCTCCGCGAGCTGCTCGGGGGTGAACAGGCGCTGAAAGTGCGGGGTGAGCAGGTTCGCACCGAGCTCGACGAACGGCTTGGCCTGCACCGTGAACCACGGCAGCACCACCTGCGGATCGTCGCGCAGGCCCTTCTGCAGTAGCGGGTGCGCACGCGCGTACTGCACGGCGAACACGATCGCGTCGACGAACCCGACCCGCAGGTCCCGCTCTTGCCCACGCAACACGGGATCGAGCACGACGAAGAATTGGGTGATCTCCCGCTGGAACAAGGCGCCGAAGATCGCGTCCTGGTCGCCGACGTACTTGTAGACGGTGGGCCGCGACAGCCCCGCGCGTTGCGCGATGGCCGCGTGCAGCCGGGAGGTGAACCCCAGTTCGATGACGCACTCCTTGGCCGCGTCCAGGATCTGCTCCCGGATAGCGTCCGGATCCACTGGTCTCACTGAAGGCCTCACCGGCCGATTCTATGGCGCGGCCGCCCCGGTCGACGCCGACGCCCGGAACCCCAAAAGAATGTTAATTCGGTTCACAGGTATCTATTGACCTCACCCGTCGAGCGGTTTACGTTTTTACAGAGAACGGAAACATGCACGCGAAATCCCCGGCACCACACAGTGATCAGTCACGGAGGACAGCCATGTCGCAGGCCGCCACACCGCTCGACCGGGAGACGGTCGCGGATCGACTGCTCAAGGGCTCGGTCAAGCGCTCCTACGCACCCGTCGTGGACATCGACTGGGACGCACCGCTCGAGGAGGACAAGTACTTCCTGCCCCCGCACGTGCTGTCCCTGTACGGGACGCCACTGTGGGAATCGATGACCGAGGCGCAGCGGATCGAGCTCTCCCGGCAAGAATCCGCGAACATCCTCAGCGTCGGAATCTGGTTCGAGAACATCCTCAACCAGGCCCTGCTGCGGGCGTTGCTGCACAACGACCCGGCCTCGCTGCACACCCGGTACATGCTCACCGAGATGGGCGACGAGTGCAGGCACATGACCATGTTCGGCCGGGCGATCGAGCGGATGGGCGCCAAGCCGTATCAGCTCCGACGACACCAGGCCCTGGTGGTGAACCTCCTGCCCAAGACGTTCCGCGGCACCATGCTGTGGGTGGCCGCCCTGATCGGCGAGGAGATCTTCGACGCAACCCAGCGCCGCGTACTCGATGACCCGCAACTGCAGCCGATGATCTCGCGACTGATGAAGATTCACGTCACCGAGGAATCGCGGCACATCCGCTTCGCCCGCGAGGGCGTGCGCCGCCGGGTGGCGCAGAGTCATCGGATCGAGCAGCTGTGGGTCGGCACGGTGCAGGGCATCGGCGGTCCGCTGTTCCAGCGGTTGTTCACCAACCCGGTGATGTACTCGCGGGCTGGGCTCGACCCCAAGGAGGCCCGCAGGCAGGCGCTGGTGAACCCCTACTTCCGGGAGAACCAGCGCCGCGGCTTCGAATCGCTGGCCGCGTTCCTGGAGGAGAACGGCCTGATGCGGGCGAGTTCCCGGGCGATGTGGCGGCGCGGCGGTTTCCTGTGATGCCCGAGACCGGGGTCCTGATCGTCGGCGCCGGATCCGCGGGACGGGGCATCGCACGCACGCTCGAGGACTCCGGGCGACACGGCCACGTCGTCCTCGACCTGTCCGGCCTGCCGGAGCCGGTCTCCTGCGACTTCGACGAGGCGACCGACCGGTGGCGGGTGCGGACCGAGTCGGGCGAGGTCCATCGCCCGCGGATCCTGGTGGCCGGTCCAGGGACCACAGCCCCGATCGCCGGCCGGGGCGGGGCGAGCCTCGAGGACGCCCTGCGCGGTGAGCAGGCGGCCTATCTCGGCATTGCGCACACCGGCTTCCCCAACCTCTTCCTCGTCACCGGCACGCACGCCGCGGACGAGGGCGGTCACATCCGCACCTGCCTGACGATGATGACGGCCGAGGAGGCGACCCGGATCGAGGTGCGCGCGGGGGCCCAGCGCGAGTTCAACCGGATCCTCCACCGCACGCCCGCCCGGTCGCTGTGGAGGCCGAGACCGGCGGCCGCGCGCGGACCCCAGCGGAGCGCCTTCGAACTCAGCAATATCGACGAACGCGAGGAGGACAACGCCTACGCCGGGTCTGCGGCGCTGACGACCGACGAGGTCACCCTGTCGGTGCGGGTGCATCTGAGCGGCCACTTCGAACCACTCGACGGGAACTACCACTGGTACGGCCGGATCGCGGGCGACAAACTGACCGAGCTCAAGCAGCGGGGCCGATCCGCGATGCACCTCACCATTCCCGGCGGACCCGAGACGCCCGCGACGCTGGCCGAACAGGACCCGTGGGGCAACTACCGGATCACCGGGGTCGGCGCTCCCCCGTTCCCGCTCGAGCCGGTCGAGATCGTGGAGGTCCGTCCTCAGCAGGGCACGGGGGGCACGCTCTGTTCGAAACGGAACACGTTCTCCGGGTCATAGGCTGCCTTGACCTGCCGCAGGCGCTCGCGGTTGGGCCCGTAATAGTCGCGCTCCCAATCCGACGCGGAGGCGTTGGGCACGTTGACGTAGGCACCGCCGCTGTACGGGCGCAGCGCGCGCCAGAAGCCGGCCGCCCAGCCGAGAGCCTTCGAGTTCAGCTCGGGATCGTTCCAGGCCGCGCCCGGCTCGCAGTAGAAGAGCGCGTCGCGGTGCGGGAACGCCGACCCGCCCGGCGGGGCGTGCCGCACGGCACCACCGAAGCTCGAGCAGAAGAAGTTGCTCGGTGCGCTGGGCGCGTCGGCCATGTAGCGGACCACCAGATCGATCGCCTCGTCGGGGAACGGACGGGTGACGAAGTGGGAGTAGAACTTCCAGTTGGCCACGTCGTCCGGACCCCGGTCGACGCTGCCGTACACCGCGGGCCAGGCGTCCTCCATGACGGTCACCTCGGGGTCGCCGATCGTCAGCAGCGGGCGCAGCTGGTCGGTCAGCTCCCGGCGCGAGCCGTCGTAGAGCAACGCGGAGAGCTCGACCGCGCTGGAATCCACCTCGAGCGTGCTGGTCAGCCGCTCGTCGGCGACCGGCGCGTCCCGCTGCCACGTGCGCAGCAGCGCGCCCAGCTCGCCGTGCCCTGTCCACCTGGCGATCAGGAAGGTGACATCGGAGAGCTCGTGCAGCCGCAATGTGTAGGACGTCGCGATCCCGAAGTTGCCGCCGCCCCCGCCGCGGCACGCCCAGAGCAGGTCGGAGTTGGTGGTCTCGGTGGCCTCGACAACCTTCGCCGAGCGCGCGCCGTCCGCCACCACGACCTCGGCGGCGAGCAGGTTGTCGCTGGCCATACCCATGCGGCGGGTGAGCAATCCGAAACCGCCGCCGAGGATCACGCCGCCGAGGCCGACGCCGCCCTCGGAGCCGGTCGGAACGACATATCCGCGCTGCCCGAGCGCCGCGACCACCTCCGTCTGGGTGAGCCCCGTCCCCACGGTCGCCGTACGCGCCGTCTCGTCGATCTCGACGTCCTTCATCCGGCTGACGTCGACGACCAGGCCGCCGTCGAGCGAGGACCAGCCCTCGAGGCTGTGGCGGCCGCTGCGGGCGCGCAGGGCGATGCCCTCCTCCCGGGCCCACTCGACCGCATTGATCACCTCGTGCGCGTCGCAGCAGAACACGATCGCCTCGGGATAGCGGGAGTACAGGCGGTTCCAGCCGACCCGCGCCGCCTCGTAGCCCGGATCGCCCGGACGCACCACCTCACCCGTCAGCCTGGCGGTAGCACTCACTCGGTCACCTCCTGTCAATGCTCGTAGACGCTGATGTCTCCTGGCTCGGTCTCGAGCACCTCGCGGTCGAAGAACCACATGGCGAGGAAGAACAGCCCGCCCAGGACGAGCAGACCCCCCACGATCAGGACGGGGACGAACGCCTCCCCTGGGGATATCAGCACGAACAGCACGAAAGCCATCCACACCAGCGCCCCGATCGCGACGGGTAATTCGAACCGCCCGAGGTTGAATCCGCCCTCCTTGCGGTCCAACCGCTTGCGCACCGCCAGGTAGAGGACAACGGTCGCCGCGTAGACGATGGCCGTGAGGAGCGTCCCCGCCACGATCAGCTTCAGCAGCGCATCGCCAGGAAGCGCGACCATCAGGACGACCCCGATGACGAGGATCAGGATCGTCGCCTGGATCGGTGTCTGCGTCCGCGGGTTGATCCGCCGCATCTGCCGGTACGCGGGGAACCGGGCGTCGCGGGCCATCGCGAAGACGATCCTCGAACACGCGGCCATCGTCACCATCCCGGCGGCGAAGAACGCGAACGCGATCGCGACCAGGAGTGTTCGCTCCATCACGGGACCGAGCTGATCGCGCATGATCGCGGCGACCGGCGACTCGCTCTTGCTGATCCGAGGGATGTCGTCGATCGCGACGGTGAGTGCGATCACGAACACCATTCCCAGCGCCCCGGCCGCCACGACCGATCCCACGATCGCGCGCGGGACGCTACGAAACGGGTCCTTGGCCTCCTCGGCCAGGTTCGCCGCGGCGTCGAAGCCCACGAGCGTGGCCAGGCCCATGATCATCGCGGCCATCAACCCGCCGCCGACGGCGAAATAGTCGGGTGCGTTCTCGGTGACTCCGCGCGAGGTGAGGTTGCTCGCCCCGCCGTCGCCCGTGATCAGGACGGCGACGATGAGCGCAATTGCCAGCAACACGACGATCACCAGCTCGAGCCCCACCGCGCTCGCGTTGATCATGGCGACGATTCGTGTCGAGAACACTACGAGGAATGCCTGGACGAGCATCATCACCAGCGTGATCACGCGCGCGGTGTCTTCGTCCGGCTCCATGCCGAAGAGCGGCATGAAGGCCTGGCTGGCAAGGGCATTGTCGGTAGCCACGACACCGAACGACAGATAGCAGACGGTCAGCCACCCGAACCCCCAGCCGATCTTCGGGTTGGCCAGGCGCGAGGCCCATTGGTAGGTGGAGCCGCTGAGCGGGATGCGGGCCGCGAACTGCGCATACACCAACGCCACCAGGATCTGCCCGACCACCGCCAGCACCCAGAGCCAGATCCCGACCGGCCCCGAATTCTGCAGCACGTCGTCGTAGGTCCCGAAGATGCCGACCGCGACCGAGATGAAGGCGAACGAGATCGCGAACACCTGAAAGGAACCGAGCGTCCGCTTCAGTTCCTGGTGGTAGCCACCACTCTCGACAGAACTCTCGGCGTCCACCGCGCCTGCCGCAGCTTCGACCATCTCGGCCACCCCACCTTCCGTCGGAAACCCGCGGGAGCTGTCGTGACAGGTCTCCGGGAGGTCAGAAGCGAGACCGGTCCGTTTCATCGTCCTCCGATGGGGTACGGATGTCAGCGTTGGTTCGGGCTCCTAAACACTCTGGTCCGGTACGCGATAGCGTCGAGGTCATGACCGATCTGTTCGAACGCGAGGACGTGAGCGGCGTTCTCCATCGGCCCGCCGGGGATCCGGTCGGTGCCCTTCTGCTCGCACACGGCGCAGGTGGTAACCGCGACGCCAAGATGCTGCAGCGGGCGGCAACGGAATTCGCGGGGCACGGACTGCTCGTGCTCCGCTACGACCTGCCGTTCCGCCAGCGCAGGCCGAAAGGACCGCCGAGCCCGTCCACCGCGGGCGGCGATCGCGAGGGCATCGCGGCAGCCGCGGCCGCGGTGCGCGAACTCTGCTCGGGCCCAATCATTCTCGGCGGACACTCCTACGGTGGCCGGCAGTCCACGATGTTGGCGGCGGAGCATCCCGAATCCTGCGACGGACTGATGCTGTTCTCGTATCCGCTGCACCCGCCGGGAAAGCCGGAGAAGGCGAGGACCGCCCACCTGCCGGACCTGCGCGTTCCGTGCGTTTTCGTGCACGGCACCCGGGACCCGTTCGGGACCCCGGAGGAGATGCGCGCCGCCCTCAAGCTGGTGCCGACGCCGACGCGACTGGTGCTGGTCGAGGGCACCGGCCACGACCTCGCCCCTGACAAGAGCGCGGCTGCTCCGCTTGCGGTCGAGGCCGCCGCCGACCTGTTCGGCTTCTGAGCTGACCTAGCGACCCATCGCGCACCCGAGCGAGGCACCGAGCAGGGCCCGGCTGTGCGGCGCGAACGGCCACGCCGGGTCCGCGAGGCGTCGCCGCAGGCTCGCCTCGGTCCACCACCCGCCGTCGGCAATCTCCTTGTCCTGATGCCGAATCGGCCCGTCG
This sequence comes from Rhodococcus sp. PvR099, assembly GCF_017833315.1. Taxonomy (NCBI): domain Bacteria; kingdom Bacillati; phylum Actinomycetota; class Actinomycetes; order Mycobacteriales; family Nocardiaceae; genus Rhodococcus; species Rhodococcus sp. PvR099. The sequence continues at coordinate 2,780,543 of NZ_JAFIBV010000001.1, forward strand.
TACTGCCCCTCGAACGCGTGGAGGTGGCACCGCAGCGGTCGCCCCGCCCAGCTCCCGTCCCAGGAGATGCGCGCCATCGGCGACAGCCTGACGCCGGTGACCCCAAGCTCCTCCCCCAGCTCGCGGCGGGCGGTCCGCTCGGGACTCTCCCCCGGGTCGACCCCACCGCCCGCGATGCAGTCGTGCAATCCCGCGAACACCTCCTTGCTGTGCGAGCGGCGGTGCACGTAGATCCACCTGCCGTCGAGGGACCTCAGCAGGACCCCGCGCTGGCCAGCCACAGTCCTTCCGCGAACACCTTTGGCCTGGGCGCGGTACCGATCTCGCGGCCCGCGTCGTCGAAGATCGCCAGCTCCTCGTCCCTGGACCGCAGTTCGGTGCGCTCACTCATGCGCGGGATCACCCGCCTCGGCCGAGGGCCGGGCGAGCAGTCGCGCCGCGGCGGCCGCGATCCGCTCCGCCGTGAGCCCGTGCTGGGCCAGCAGGTCCCCGCGCCCGCCGTGATCGATGAAGGCGCGCGGGAGGCCGAGTGACAGAACGGGCGTCGGCACGTCTACGTCGGCGCAGGCCTCCACGAGAAGTGCCCCCATCCCCCCGGAGCGGGCGGCATCCTCGACCGTGACGACGACGCGGTGACGCGCGGCCAGCTCGATCAGGGCCTGGCTGATCGGGGTGATCCAGCGCGGATCCACCACCGTGGTTTCGATCCCGGAGCCGTGCAGGAGTGCCGCGGCGGCGAGGCACGGTCCGGCCATAGCTCCGGCGGCGACCAGCAGCACCTCCGGCGATGTCGTCCCGGACGAGTACACGATGTCCAGACCGTCCACCCGGGCGATCGCCGGGATATCGCTCCCCGCAGTCGCTTTCGGATAGCGGATCACCGTCGGCCCACCATCGTCGGCGACGGCCTCGTCGAGGAGCTCGCGCAGGGAGGCGGGATCACGCGGCGCCGCGACGCGCAGCCCCGGCACCACGCTCAGGATCCCGGTGTCCCACATGCCGTGGTGGGAGGCGCCGTCGGGACCGGTGATGCCTGCCCGGTCCAGCACGAAGGTGACCGGCTGCCGCTGCAGCGCGACGTCCATCAGCACCTGGTCGAAGGCCCGGTTGAGGAAGGTGGCGTAGAGGCACACCACGGGGTGCAGTCCTCCCATCGCCAGGCCCGCGGCCGAGCACACGGCATGCTGTTCGGCGATTCCCACGTCGAAGACCCGATCGGGGAACGTCCGGGCGAAGGGGCCGAGGCCGACCGGGTTCGTCATCGCAGCGGTCACGCAGACCACGTCGGGACGGCGCTCGCCGATCCGCACGATCTCGTCGCCGAAAACATCTGTCCACGTCGGCTTCCCCGGCGCCGCGGCACCCGTCGCGGGGTCGAGCACCCCGATGCCGTGCATCCGATCGGCGGCGTCGGTTTCCGCGGGACCATAGCCTTTGCCCTTGGCCGTGACAACGTGCACGAGGACCGGTCGACCCAGCGAGCAGGCGTGGTCGAACGCGGACTCGAGGGCCGCGACGTCGTGGCCGTCGACGGGCCCGATGTAGGCGAGACCGAGGTGCTCGAACACGGTGTTCGCGACCCACCGGGGAGCAGGCGACGGCCCGGCGGCGGAGGAGTCCTCGGGGCGCGTTCTCCGCAGCGCGGCCAGGTGCGCCGCCAGGCCCCCGATCGTGGCGTCATAGGAGCGGCCGTTGTCGTTGAGCACCACCACGGGCCTTCCCGATCCCGGGACGGACAGGTTGTTGAGTCCTTCCCAGGCGAGTCCGCCGGTCATCCCGCCGTCCCCGATCACCGCGACGACCCGGCGCCCCTCCTCGCCCCGCAGCTGGAACGCCTTGGCCAGTCCGTCGGCGTAGGAGAGCGCGGTCGACGCGTGGGAGTTCTCCACCGTGTCGTGCGGGGACTCACCCCGGCTCGGGTAGCCGGACAGTCCGCCCGCCTGGCGCAGCCCGCCGAAGTCGGCACCGCGGCCGGTCAGGATCTTGTGGACGTAGGTCTGGTGTCCGGTGTCGAAGATCAGGACGTCGCGCGGCGAGTCGAAGGCCCGGTGCAGGGCGACCGTCAGCTCGACGACCCCGAGGTTCCCACCGAGATGCCCGCCGGTGGCGCACACCTTCTGGATCAGGAAGTCCCGGATCTGCGCGCACAGCTCGGCGACCTCATCGGGATCGAGGCCCCGGATGTCAGCGGGACCGGTGAGCTTCGCGAGCAACGGCCATGCACCGAGATCACCCGCATCCACCGCGGTGTCCCTGGCTAGCGCCGGCGCGCCGGCCGACAAGCCGACGACGGCCACCTCAGCGGCCCAGCCTCGAATCCCGGTCTCGTACGAGCGCTCCGGACAGAACAGAACTGGTGGTCACGGCAACGCCCCCTGAATCGAAGTGTTCTCACATTTCCTTCAGTACGCATGTGCTCACTAACTGCCCGCCCACACCCCCGACAGGCGGCCGACTCACCCGACGGCCTGGCACGACCCTATTTCAGAGTTTCCCCGATTGCACACCTATCGCACGGGACCCGATCGTCCGGGGCGCACAGCCGGTCCACGAAATCATTTGATCTTCAACATCTTCTGTCGGTTCGGCCTGGTCCCGGCGCGCCCGATGCAGCAAAATCGACACCATGACCGAACCCGAGATCGTCATCGAGACCACCATCGCGGCCGAGCCGGAACGCGTCTGGCGGGCGTTGCGCGATCCCGCCCTCATCCGGCGCTGGCACGGCTGGGAATACGAAGGTCCAGGCGGCCTCGATGACGAGATCCGCGAGATCTACATCGACGGCGCCGACGCGGATGCCGAGGCGTTGACGCTGACGTTCCAGGGCGGCGACCGGTTTGCCCTGAGGCCCGCCGTCGAGGGCACCGTCGTACGGATCACCCGCCCCGCCAAGGGATCCCACCCGGAGTGGGACGACTGGTACGAGGACGTCACCGAGGGGTGGACGACGTTCCTCCAGCAACTGAAGTTCGGGCTGGAGCGGCACGATCTCGCCGAGCGGCACACCCTGTACCTCGACGGCCCGACCTCTGGGGCCACCGCGATGGAGCTGCTGGGCGTGGCGGGGATCACCGGACCGCCCGGCTCCGCGTACACCGCCCTCGTCGCGACCGGCGATGCCCTCAGCGGCACGGTGTGGTTCCGCTCGCCCAAGCAGCTCGGGCTGACCGTCGACGCCCTCGGCCCTGGGCTCCTGATCCTCGCGATCCAGCCGCAGAACGAGCAGCGCCCCGGCGGCGGCGCCCAGATCATCCTGAGCGGCTACGGCCGGGGCGCCGAGGAGTTCGAGTCCCTCGCGGACCGGTGGACCCACTGGTGGGACACCAGGGAGAGTCCCGGGACCTGCTGCTAGCCCATCACCATGCCCATGCTCGGCATCCAGATGGTGCTCTTGACGACGTCCTCCGGCTTCGGGCCGACCTTGTGCCAGAGCGAACCGTAGACCGCGCCGACGACCATGCCCTTGCCGACGTTCAGCGGGGCGGTGGAGATGACGGTGGGGACGACCTTGTTGTTCTGATCGAGCCGGGTGATACCGCTCGTTCCGTTGGCCAGGCTGTACCAGACCACGTTCAGCTCGGCGCCCGTCTGGTTGTCGGCGATGTTCCCCGGTCCGCCGAAGAAGCCGAAGCGGAACTCGTTGTTCGTGTTGGTGGCCACCCCCGAGCCGTAGAGCTGGCCGAGGACCTCGCCGCCCTGTCCGGTGTCGGAGTAGGCGGGCACCGGGAAGATCTGCCCTGGCAGGGTGAGGACGGGCTTGCCGAGCCCCTTCGCCACGTCCTGCGGCGAGGCGATGAGCCGCTCGATCGCCGCCTCCGCGTCGGCGTTGCCCGCGGCGGCGGCGCGCAGCCCGGAGGCGGCCGCGCCGGGGTCGGCGGGCTGGGCTGTGGGTGCGGCGGTGGCCGTCCCGGTGAACAGAGCGGTCGCGGCTGCTGCGGACGTGAGGGCCACGGCAATCCGGCGGCGGACGGTGAATCGCTGCTTCATTGAGGCTCCTTTACCGAAGGGTTAGCTATCAAAAGCATCGGAACCGGTCTGTTTCCGTTACAGCGACTACGCTGCCGCTCATGGTCGAACTTCCAGCCGACGGCCTGAATGCCCTGCTCAGCGACGTCCACGAACGGCTGAGTGAGGTCGTCACGTCGCCCGAGAAACTGCGCGATCTGCTCCGCGCGACCCTCGTGGTGGGGGCGGGGCTCGAGCTCGACCCCACCCTGCAGCGGATCGTGCAGGCGGCCACTCAGCTCCTCGGCGCCCGGTACGGCGCACTCGGGGTCCGGGCACCCGGCGGCGGGCTGTCGGAGTTCGTCTACGAGGGGATCGACGCGGGCGAACGCGCGACGATGGGACATCTGCCCGAGGGCCGTGGGCTACTCGGACTGCTCATCGACGACCCCCGGCCCGTTCGCATCCGCGAACTCGACCGGCACGCGGCCTCGGTCGGGTTCCCGCCGAACCACCCGCCGATGAGCAGCTTCCTCGGCGTCCCGATCATCGTCAGGGGCCGGGCGTTCGGCAGCATCTACCTCACAGAGAAACGGGACGCGCCGGAGTTCACCGACGAGGACGAGGTGATCCTCACCGTGCTCGCCGAGTCCGCCGCGCTCGCCGTCGACAACGCGCGGCTGTTCGAGGAGTCCCGCACCAGGGAACGCTGGCTGCGCGCGGTGGCGGCAATCAACTCGAGCCTGCTGATCGGCGGATCCGTCCCGGAGACCCTCGACCTGCTGGTGCGGCGCGTCCGGGAGCTGACCTCGGCGGAGTCGGTCACGCTGCTCGATGCCTCGTCCGGCAGGGCGATCGTCGCGGCCACCACCGACCACCCGCGCGACAACCTGGTGGCGGACCTCGCGGGCTCGCCGGTCGAGGAGGCGCTCCGGACCGGCCGGGCCCAGCTCACCGAGCCCGGCTCGGGCTCGGGCCCGGCGGCGGTCCTCCCCGTGTCCGGGCCGCAGCACATCGAGGGCGCGCTGGTGGTGGCCCTTGGAGCGGGCGCGCACCCCTGGAAGCCCGACGAGCTCAGCAGGCTGGCCTCGATGGCGGACCTGGCCGCGGTCGCGCTGGAGTTCGCGCACCGGCAGCGTCAGCAACGACTGCTCGACGTGCTCGCCGACCGCGACCGCATCGCCAGAGACCTGCACGACAACGTCATCCAGCGCCTGTTCGCCACCGGCATGAGCCTGCAGAGCATCGCCCTGCCCGCGCCCGACGGCGAGGTGCTGGCCAGGTCGGTCGAGCAGCTCGACCGGACCGTGCGGGAGATCCGCACCACCATCTTCGACCTACAGACCGGCGACACCGCCACCCCTGCGAGCCTGCGCAGGCGGCTGCTCGATGTGATCGGCGAGGTCACCCCGCAGTCCGCGATCACCCCCACGGTCCAGTTCTCGGGGCCGATCGACACCCTGGTCCCGGCGCCGGTCCACCCACACGCCGAGGCGGTGCTGCGGGAGGGACTGAGCAACGCCCGACGGCATGCGAGCGCCTCGTCGATAGCCGTATCCATCACCGCGGCAAAAGAATTCACGATCGCGATCACCGATGACGGGGTCGGCATGTCCGGCGACGAGCCACGCAGCGGACTTGCCAACCTGGACCGTCGCGCGGCCACGTGCGCCGGTCGGTGTGAGGTGACCGCGGCCGTCGGCGGCGGAACCGTCCTGACCTGGCGGGTACCGATGGGCGCGGCGGGCTAGCGGTCCCGTCCCGGCCGGCCCCGCAGCTCGGTGGCCAGCACCGCGGCCTGGGTCCGGCGCTGCATACCGAGCTTCGCGAGAATCCTGGACACGTAGTTCTTCACCGTCTTCTCGGCCAGGAACAGGCGCCCGCCGATCTCCCGGTTCGTCAGCCCCTCACCGATGAGCTCGAACACGGCCCGCTCCTGCTCCGACAGCCCGGACACCGCGGCGCCCTGATCGCGTTGGGCGCGGATCCGGCCCAGCACCGCCGCTGTGGCGTCGGCGTCGATCAGGGAGACGCCCGCCCCGACCGTCCGGATGGCCGCGACCAGGTCCGTGCCGAGGATCTGCTTGAGCAGGTACCCCGAGGCACCCGCCATCACCGCGTCGAACAGCGCCTCGTCGTCCGAGTAGGAGGTGAGCATCAGGCAGCGCAGGTCCGGCTGCGCCGAGCGCAGGTCCCGGCACAGCTCGACGCCGCTGCCGTCGGGCAACCGCACGTCGAGGACCGCGACGTCGACCTCCGCCTTCGGCACCGCCACCAGCGCCTCACCCACCGAGGCCGCCTCGCCGACGACGGTGAAGTCGGGGACACCCGCGAGCAGGTCGACCAGACCGCGGCGGACGATCTCGTGGTCGTCGACCAGGAAGATCCGCATGCTCATGGCACCGATCCCAGCACATCGGGGACCTTCGGCCCTAGCCCGGTCCGCCCGGCCCCGGGAATCCTTGACGCGGACCACCGGCACTGCGAATGGGGATCGACCGTGACCCGCGAACTGACCGAGCTCGAATTGCTGCACGAATTGGAGGCCGTGGCCGAGGAGAACATGCATCGACACCTGTCGATGACCAAGGACTGGCACCCGCACGACTACGTGCCGTGGGACGACGGGCGGAACTTCGCCGCGCTGGGTGGGATCGACTGGGACCCCGGCCAGTCCACCCTCAGCGACACCGCCAAGGCGGCGATGATCACGAACCTGCTCACCGAGGACAACCTGCCCTCGTACCACCGCGAGATCGCCGAGCACTTCTCCCTCGACGGGGCCTGGGGCACCTGGGTGGGCCGGTGGACGGCGGAGGAGAACAAGCACTCGATCGTCATGCGGGACTACCTGGTGGTCACAAGGGGCGTCGACCCGGTGGCGCTGGAGAACGCCCGGATGGCCCACATGACCAACGGATTCGCGCCAGGCGGGAACGCAGGACTGCTCGATTCGGTTTCGTACGTGACATTCCAGGAGCTGGCGACCCGGGTCTCGCACCGCAACACCGGCAAGGCCTGCGGTGACCCGATCGCGGACCGCATGCTCGCCCGCGTCGCGGCCGACGAGAACCTGCACATGATGTTCTATCGCAACATCTGCGGGGCCGCGCTCGATGTGTCCCCCGATCAGACCATCCGCGCGATCACCAAGGTGCTGACCAACTTCCAGATGCCCGGATCCGGCATGCCCGGCTTCCGCCGCAATGCGGTGCTGATCGCGAAGGGCGGCATCTACGACCTCCGCCAGCACCTCGACGACGTGGTCATGCCCGTGCTCCGCACCTGGAAGATCTTCGAGCGCAACGACTTCACCGCGGAGGGCGAGGAACAGCGCGAACAGCTGGAGCGGTTCCTCGTCGGTCTGCAGGCCGACGCGGAGCGATTCGAGGATGCCCGCGATCGTGCGCTCGCGCGCGCGGCCGCCCGCGACGAGGGGAAGGAGTCCGTGCGATGAGCGAGACGTCGGCGATGTTCGATGCGGTGCTGGAGATGGCCGCGGCCGCCAAGCGCGGCAACATCATGCGGTGGACGGAGGCGAAGACCACCCAGCACCAGTCGGAGGGTCTCGCGTTCATGAACTCGGTGCTGCTCGGCGTGCTCATCGAGAACGACGCCGTCCGTCGCGGGGTGCACCCCGCCGACGCGTGGGCCCAGCTGCGCGCGGGCGGTCTGGCGGACTTCGGCTGAAGCCCCGACCGCCCGCGGCCGGCGGCTAGGCCTTGTCCGTCGGGCGGACGATGAGCACCGGGCAGTCCGCGGTGCGCATCAGCGCGTTGCTGGTCGAGCCGAGCAGCATGCCCTTGAAACCGCCGCGGCCGTGGCTGCCGACCACCAGCAACTGCGCGCGCTCGGCGTACTCGCTGAGCACCCGCACCGGGCGATCCCTCGCCACGACCCGCTGCACGGAGACGTCGGGGTAGCGCTCGGTCCAGCCGGCGAGCCGCTCGGACAACACCGCCTCCTCGAACGACTGGATCCCGCTCCAGTGCGGGTCGTCGGCGGTCGCGCCCAGCGAGGGCTGGACCGACACATCGCTCCAGACGTGCACCGCGACCAGCGTGGCGTGCCGGGCCGCGGCCTCCTCGAACGCGACCGCGACGGCCGCCTCACTCACCGCCGAGCCGTCGACCCCGACGACGACGGGGCCCTCGGTCGGCGGCCTGCCGTCGAGGGTGCGGCCGCGGACGACCGCGACCGGGGCCGTCGAGTGCGAGGACACCGCGACGGTGACCGACCCCATCAGCGCTCCGGTGAACTCCCCGAGACCACGCGACCCGAGCACGATCATGGTCGCGCCGTCCGAGTACTGCAGCAGCGTGTCCGCGATCTGCCCCTCGTGCAGCTTCGTGCTGATGTCGACGGACGCGAGACCGTCCACGGCCTGCGCGGCGAGCACCGCAGCGGAGTCCAGGTGGGCGCGGCCCGCGTTCATGAGGTCGTCTCCGTAGCCCCTTGCGAGGTACGGCTCGGAGTAGTAGTACGCAGGGACGTGCACCACCGACACGAGGACCAGCGGCGTCTTCCTCATCGCCGCGGTGCGTGCAGCCCATGCCACCGCCGCCGTCGAGGATTCCGATCCGTCCACACCCACCACGATGGGCTTTCCTGCGCTCATGGTTCTCCCTTCACGATCACGATTGGTCTGCCCGGACCATTGTCCTGAATTTGCCTGCGCCCTGTCAGGGTCGAAGGTCACTCTTGCGGACCGATCGCTGTTGCGCTGGTCACCCGGCCGACGGGATCACGATTTCCTGGACCGCCCATTTGTTCCCGTCGGGATCGCTGAAGTACACGAAGTTGCCCCACGGCTGGCGGTCGATCGGGCTGATGTCGATGCCGCGGCTCTTGAACTCGCGCTCGGCTTCCTCGATGTCCTTGACCACCACCTGCATGCCGACGACCGAGCCGGGCTCGGCATCGGTGACGCCCTTGCCGATGCAGATCGAGCAGGCCGACCCGGGCGGCGTGAGCTGGACGAAGCGGAGGTCCTCGTTGACGGTGTGATCGTGGTCCGCGTTGAAGCCGAGCCGGACGTAGAACTCCTTGGCGCGGTCGATGTCGGTGACGGGGATCGCGACCAGTTCGAGCTTGATGTCCATGACCTGTCCTTCGTTTCGAATTGACTGAGCGACCCATCGAGTGTCGCGCGAATCGCGGTCAGGAACGGTCCTCATTCGTTTTCGACCCGGGCGTTTCGCAAATGTTCAGTGGTGACCACGCGCGGCGTCCGATGGCGGCGATGGCGGTTGCACCGGCAGCTGACCCGGTTCGACCACCACGAACTGCCCCATCAGCCCGTTGTCCTCGTGCCGGAGCAGGTGGCAATGGAACATGTACGGGGTCGACGGATCGGAGAAGTCGGTGAACCGCATCAACAGCCGCAGGGTCCGCCCTGGCGGCAGATAGACGGTGTCCTTCGGCCCGGTCAGCGCGGGATCGTCGGTGTCAAGAACCTGGAACTGCACGTCGTGGACGTGGAAGTTGTGCACTCCCCCGCTCACGTTGCGCACCTCCCAGACCTCCGTCGTCCCGATGGTGACCACCTCGTCGATCCGTCCCATGTCCATCGACTTCCCGTTGATCTGCGTCGAGCTGGTCAGGTCGAACTTTCGGGTCACGCTCGGCACCCCCAGATCGGCTTGCGCGGCAAGCGAACTCGGGACGTCGGCATTCGACTCGAGCCGGTCGGCCGCGCGCAGTTGCAGGATGTCCATGGTGTCCGACCCGCCTGCGAACCGGGTGCCCCAGAAGTCGGCGCCGAGGTCGGGCGGGGTACTGCGCAACACCGGCGAGGTGCCCGCCGGAACGGCGACCACGATCTCCGCTCGTTCACCGGGCGAGAGCTGAAGGCTGGTCATCTCAACGGGTTTCGGCAACAGACCGCCGTCGGTGCCGATGAGCGAGAACCCGAGACCGGTGTCGAACCCGAACCGGTACACCCGCGCGTTGGACGCGTTGAGCAACCGCAGCCGCAGCCGCTCGGTGGTGACGTCGAGGTAGGGTCCTGGGGTGCCGTTGACGAGCACCTCGTCGCCGAGCACCCCGGTGTCGCTGAACATCGCCGCACCGTCGTCGAGTCGGTCCCCGTCGAACTTCTTGTCCTGCACGATCACCGGGACGTCGTCGATGCCGTATCGGTCCGGCAGTACGGGCCCGGCCGGGTCGTCGATGAGGAACATGCCCGCGACGCCGCGGTAGACGTGCTCGGCGGTCGCCCCGTGCAGGTGCGGGTGGTACCAGAGCGTGGCCGCGGGCTGATCGACCGTCCACTGCGGTGACCAGGTGGTGCCGGGCTCGACCATCTGATGCGGCCCGCCGTCCATGGCCGCGGGCAGGTGCATGCCGTGCCAGTGCAGCGTGCTGGCCTCGTCCAGGCCGTTTCGCACGTTCATCCGGACCGGCTCGCCACGCTCCGCGCGCACCGTCGGGCCGAGGTAGGAGCCGTTCACGCCCCAGGTCTCGGTGCCGCGGCCGTGCCCGAGGTCGGTGGTGCCGCTGCGCAGTTCGAGATCGAACTCCCTGGTCCCGTCCGCGGCGGTCGTGGACGCGGCGAGCGGCGGGATCGCGAGCGGGCGGTCGAACCGCACCTGACCGGTGGTGTCAACCCGGGCGCTCTGCCACGCGTAGACGACACCGCCCGCCACGACACCGATCACGATGGCGGCGGCGGCGAACAGGCCACCGATCACCCGCAGCCACCGAACGCGTGTTTTCTCCATGCCACCGATGCTCGCCGGTCCGCCGTGCCGACACATCCAGGAAGGCACCCAGATTCGCACCCCGAGAAACCCCGAGTGGAGCCGACCTCAGCCCCGCTCGGCGTCGCCGAGGTAGTCGGTCAGGCGGCCCGCCCGTCGACCCGCCAGGAAGGCCGTGCCCCGGATCGCCGCGAACCAGGCGAGCACCGACACCACGCTCGCCGACACCACGAACCCGACCCGTCCGTCCGCAGTCAGCACCGCCCCGACGTCGAACGGCGGCAGCAGGTGGAACATCAACAGGGGCACCGCGAGGACCACCACGATCGCGGCCGGGAACACCCCATACGGCAGCACCACCAGGATCAGCCAGCGCGCGACGACCGACCGGAACCGGTGCCGGTTCGCCCACCGCCAACGCAGGGAACGCTGATGATAGGGGAAGACGACGCCGACCCAGCCGGACAGCGCCAGCGGACCGAGCGGGATCACGCACAGCCCGACCATCATCAGCAAGGCGAGCGTCAGGTCGTGTTCGAGGACCCCGAGGGCGAGGGCGACCGCCGTGCAGGCCGGTGCCACCATCAGCCACAGCACGATGGTCTTGGCCCGCAGCAGCCGTTCGAGCGCGGCACCGTCGGACAGCACGGTCAGCGCGTCGGCCGGGTCCTGTCCCAGCACATTGGTCGCGGACACGTCCGCGTACATCCATCCGGCCAGGGCGATCGGGAGGCCCCACGCGCCGGTGAAGTCGAACAGCCAGCTGCGCGGGATGACGAACCAGGCGACGCAGACGAGCGCCGCATTACCCAGCACCGTCATCGGCACCTGTGCGGGCCACCGCCACGCTCGCACCCACTCCGAACGAACGGTCGCGACCATCAAGGGGCGCATCCCCCGACAATAGGCACCCGCGGCCGGCCGTGCAGGCGCGTCGAGTGTGCAGCTCCCGTCGCGTCGCCCGAGTGGCCGCGACGGGAGCTGCACACTCGGCGGTCAGTCGACGAGCTTGCGGAACTGGTCGATCAGCGCGACGCGGCCGGCGGAATCGCCCGCCAGCGGGCTCACGGTCAGCGTGGTGACGCCCGCCTCGGCGAACGCCGCGACCCGCTCCTTGACGTAGCCGGCGGGGCCGATGAGGGAGATCGCGCGCACGAGCTCGTCCGGAACGGCCGCGACGGCCTCCGCCTTCTTGCCGGACAGGTACAGCTCCTGGATCGTGGCGGCCTCGGCCTCGTAGCCGTACCGGCAGGCCAGGTCGTTGTAGAAGTTCTTGCCCTTGGCGCCCATGCCGCCGATGTACAGCGCCAGGCTCGGCTTGACCCACTCCAGCAGGTGGTCGACGTCGTCGCCGATCGCCAGCGCGGGGCCCGCGTAGATCTGCAGCTCGCCAAGGCTGGGGTCGCGCTTGGCCTTGCCCTGCGCGAGGGACTCGCCCCACACGTCGTTCGCGCGCTCGGGATCGAAGAAGATCGGCTGCCAGCCCTCGGCGATCTCGGCGGTCAGCGCGACGTTCTTCGGGCCGAGCGCGGCGATGACGATCGGGATGCGATCGCGCACGGGGTGGTTGATCAGCTTGAGCGGCTTGCCGAGTCCGGTGCCCTTCTCCGCGGGCAGCGGGATCTGGTAGTACTTGCCGTCGTACTGGACCTTCTCGCGCCGCCACACCTGACGGCAGATGTCGACGATCTCGCGGGTCCGGCCGAGCGGGGCGGTGTACGGCACGCCGTGGAAGCCCTCGATCACCTGCGGTCCGGAGGCGCCGAGGCCGAGCACGAACCGGCCGTCGGAGACGAAGTCGAGTCCGGCCGCGGTCATCGCCATCAGCGACGGCGTCCGGGTGTAGATCTGGAAGATGCCCGACGCCAGCTCGATCGTCGAGGTCCTCGCCGCGAGGAAGCCGAGCTGGCTGACCGCGTCGTAGGAGTACGCCTCCGCGATGAACGCGATGTCGAGGCCGGCGCGCTCGAGGTCGGCGACCTCCGCGACGGTCTCGGCGAACCCGCCGCTGTAGGTGATCTGCATTCCGACTCGCACCCGGACACCTCTAATCGATTCGATGTGAATATCACCTCGCACCCTACGCAGTACCGCCGCGAAACCGAATGACAGAACCGACCGGCATTTGTGACCGAAGTTCTACGATCGCGCGGTGGTGAAGAGATCCCGGTTCGACTGGCAGCGCTCGCACGTCATCGTGACCGGCGGCTCGCAGGGCATCGGTGCCGCGGTCGCCCGCGCCGCGAGGGCCAGGGGCGCGGCGGTATCGGTCATCGCCCGCGGCGAGGAGCAGCTCCTGGCCACCGCCGAGCCGATCGGCGCGGCCTGGGCCTGCGCCGGGACCGCATTGCCGGGGCGATTCCTCGACGTACCGATCGACGAATTCGAGTCGCAGATGCGGCTGAACTACCTGGGCGCGGTGCACGCCGCGCGCGCGGTCCTGCCCGGGATGGTGTCCCGTGGGCGCGGCCACCTCGTGCTGACCAGTTCCACGGCGGGGGTGGTCGGAGTCGTCGGATATTCCGGCTACGGGCCGACCAAGGCCGCGGTGCACCAGCTCGCGCACTGTCTGCGCTACGAGGTCGAGCCCGCGGGCGTCACGGTCGCCGTGTTGTATCCCCCGGACACCGACACCCCCGGTTTCGCGGCGGAGAACACCCGCAAACCCCCGGAGACCGCGGCCGTGTCGGGCGCGATCGACCCGCTCACCCGGGTGCTCGTGCGGGCAGGCGGGATCGCAGAGCCCATACTGCGCCCGATCCTGGCCCGCACGATCCGGAGGGCTAGGGAATCAGGATGAACTTGCCGCGTGGATGCGGCCGCTGGAGCTCGGCGTGCGCGCGAGCCGCCTCCGTGAGCGGAAAGGTCTTGGCGACAACGACATCGAGGTCACCGCGCGCGGCCGTCTCGATCAGCCGGGGCCAGGCGGCCTCCCGGATCCCGGCGCTGTCGGGATTTCCTCCGCCGATCGCGACGAAGCCCTCCCCCTGTGCCCGTCCGAACGCGACGATGGTGACGATGCGCTTGCGGTCGGCGACCAACGCGAGCGAGACGTCCACCGCCTCATCGGTTCCGGCGGTGTCGAAGGCAGCGTCGACCCCGTTCGGGGCCAGCTCGCGGACCCGTGCTTCCAGCCCGTCCCCGTAGGTCACCGGGATCGCCCCGAGGCCACGCAGGTATTCGTGATTGTCCGCCGCCGCGGTTCCGATCACCGTGACGCCCTTGGCCACCGCCAGCTGCACGGCCAGCGAGCCGACGCCGCCCGCCGCCCCGTGGATCAGCAGGGTCTCGCCCTCCACTACCCCGGTCACGACGATCGCTTCGGACGCGGTGCCGCCCGTCACCAGCAGCCCCGCGGACTGCTCCCAGGTCAGAGCCTGCGGCCGCGGGTACACGGACTCGGCCCCGACCACGAGCCGCCGGGTGTAGGCGCCCTCGCCCGCATAGGTGATCACCTCGTCGCCGACAGCGACCGGGCCGGTGGGGCCGGCCGCACCCGGACTGACCGCGAGCACCACCCCCGAGGCCTCGATTCCCGGCCGGATCGGCAACCTGGATGCGTCGGCGCCGAAGGCGCCGCTGTAGAGCTTGTGGTCGATGGGATTCACGCCCACCGCGCGCAACTCGAGAAGCACCTGCCCCGGGCCTGGATCGGGCAGCGCCTCCTCGATCACCGTGAGGACCTCGGGTCCTCCGAACGCGTTCGCAACTACGGACTCGGTGGTGGTCATGATCACGGTAACCATCGGCCGCGGCGAGTGATTCCCGACACCCGCTTGACCTGAACAATTCGGTCCTCGCCGCGACGGCGGCGGCTGTGGTGGGCAATCTGGCGATCTACCTGGTCGCAGTGATCGCAGGCGGGTCACTGGAGGTCCTCGACAAGGGGACCGTCAACCCGATCCCCTCAGGCAGCATCGTGATGATCTCGGCGGTGCCGACCGCGATCGGCATGGGACCGGTCGCACTGCTGTCACTGCGGTGGCCCGCCGTGGTCAGGCTCGGCCAGGTGGTCGGCGCGGCGCTGCCCCTGCTCACCATCGCGCTCGCCGCGATGGTCGACACCGACGGCGTCACGAAGACCGCCCTGATCCTGATGCACGTGCTGATGGCGGCGGTGATCGTGGCGAGCCTCGAACTGCTCCACCGCCGAGTCGTCGGCCGGGCGAACGGCTAGGAATCAACCCGTACCCGCTACACTCCTACCGTGCAATACGGCCCGCAGGTGCTCTGCGGGTTGGATGCCCTCGTAGCTCAGGGGATAGAGCAACCCTCTCCTAAAGGGTAGGTCGCAGGTTCGAATCCTGCCGAGGGCACCACAGCGGACCGACAGCGACGCTCGATCAGGCCGGCTGCCGCCGACCCGTGAACGCGATGAGCTGCTCGAGCGGCCCCGCACCTTCCTCGACCGGCACCGGGTCCCCGAAGTCCCCACTCTCGCGCTGCGGCGGCCCGATGGCCGTGTTCGCCAGTCCCAGCACATAGCTCGCGAGCTGGTCGGGCACCTCGATCCCCTGCCCCGTCGCCACCGCGAAATCCCATGCGTGGACCAGGAATTCGATCGACAGGATGCTCACGGCCGTTGTCGCGGCCATCGGGGTCGAGCCAGGCGACACGGTGCCGTGGAGACCACGGCGGTGCCAACCTTCCGTAGCCGCCGCGGCGGCGTCGGCCACCCGCACCTCCACATCATCGTTCTCGTCAGCGACCGGCATCGTCGCACCCCCCGCCGACCCGAGGCTCGCGATCGACCCGAGCAGGTGCTCGGCCAGCGCGGCGACCGTGAAGTCGCGGCACGGGGTCCGACGGGGCATGTCGTCGGCGGTGAGACCGCGCAGCACTTCCTGCAGCACCACGAGCGTGGCTTCGGCGCAGGTGAGTTCGTCCGTCGGTTCGAGGGCGACCGCCCAGTCGTCTGGTCCCGCGTCGCCGCTGCGGGCGGCGACGGCCAGCCGGTCGAGGTAGTGATTCCACACCTCGGCATGGCTCGGCGCCTGCGCGTCGGTCAGGCCGTCGTGGACCCACCGGATCTCGGTCGAACCGTCATGTGGGGTCAGGGTCATCGCGACCGTCGAGCCACCCGGCGGCAGGTCGTCGCTGTCCTCCCACCACCACCGGAGCTTGAGTCGCTGACCGGGCACGACCTCTTCGAACGTGCCGGAAGCGGAGTGGCCGGGCACCACCGTCCATCGGTACCGCCCGCCCTGGCGCAGATCGACCCTCGCGGCCACGGTCAACCATCGTCGCAGCCGTTCCGGACGGCTGATCAGCTCGAACGCCGCGTCGGGCTCGAGCGCAACCTCGACGGTCCTGTCGAATTGCGTCACGGGTCTCCTTCCAGGCGACCCCCATCTATGAATATATCGCCGATGCGCCCGGATCGACCCCGAAACCGACCACCCGACTGGTTACCACCTGGACGGCAGACAAGGTGATCAGGGCGGGTTTTTTCGCCGCTACGCGCTGCCCACACGGGCTCCTTGGGTTAGCGTGTTACGCGTCTACCCGGGAAACCTGCTTGCGGGACTGGCCCTGCCCGCGACCGCCACACCGGCGGGACCCCTCTACCCCACGCCCGATCCGGACCCGTTCTATCTGGCCCCTCCCGACCTCGCGAATCTGCGTCCGGGCGATGTGGTCCGGGTCCGCCCCATCGACGCCTCGCTGTACGCGAACAGCGACGGCTGGCAGGTGGCGTTCCGCTCGACGAACTCCACCGGCAAGCCCATCCTTGGCATGACCACGGTGTTCCTGCCCCGCGGCATCAAGAATCCGCCGCTCGTGTCCTACCAGGCGATCATCAATTCTCTGGGCACCAAGTGCAACCCCTCGCGGGCGCTGTTCAACGGCGAGCTGAACGATGCCCCCGGCATGTATCTGCCGATCAACCGCGGTTGGGCGGTGTCGGTGCCCGACCACATCGGGCCGACCGGCGCCTACGGTGCCGCCAAGCTCGGCGGCCTGATCGCGCTCGACAGCGTCCGTGCCGTGCAGAAAGTGGCCGAGCTCGGTCTCGCGAACAGCCCGGTCGCGCTGGCCGGGTACTCCGGCGGCGGCATGGCGAGTGCATGGGCGGCGGCGCTGCAACCGACTTACGCACCCGAGCTGAAGCTCGCCGGGGTGGCCGCGGGCGGGATCCCGGCGGACCTCTGGGAAATGGTGCAGGGCCTCGGCCTCAACCCGCATCCGGGCTTCGGCCTCGCCTTCGCCGCGGCTATGGGACTCGAGCGCGAGTATCCCGACCGGCTGCCGGTCTCGGCGCAGCTGAACCCGACTGGCCTGTGGTTCCGCGACTGGGTGACCAACGAGTGCAGGCGATTCCTGTTCTTCCACGGCGTGTTCCGCAACGCGGAGCAGCTCGCCGCGTCGACCAGCCTGTTGGGAAGTCCGGAGGCACTCGGCGTCCTGCGGGAGAACAGCCTCCGCTACTACCCGACGATCCCGACCATGCCCATCTATCTGGCACGGCATGTACGACGGGCTCACCCCCTATGACGCGGTAGCCGATGTCGCGCACCGGTATTGCGCGGCCGGAGCACCCCTGACCTTCGTGCCGTACGACATCGCCGAGCACATGACCACCGCTGCGGCCGGCTTCGGCGACGCCTGGAACTACGTCGAGGCACGCTTCCGCGGGGAGCCGGCTCCCACGCGCTGCTGAGGTGGTCCGCACGCGATGCTCACGGCGCCGGGCACACCGCGGCAGTGAGTGCGCGACTGGCGGCGGGAGACCGCGCTTCATCGGTGAAATCCTGGTTCAGCGAGATGGTTACGGCCCGCCCGGTCGCCGGAACCACACCGGCATAGGTGATCGACCCGGAGATGCCTCCGCTGTGGCCCCAGAAGAACTGTCCGCAGGGCATCGATAGGCGCATCAACCCGAGACCGTATGCCATCGTGCCGCTTTCGCTGATGGACCGGACATCTTGCATCTCGGCCAATTGGGCTGGCGGAAGCAGTTTGCCGTCCAGGAGGGCGGCGAAGAAGCGGTTGAGGTCCGCGCCGCTGGCGACCATCGCGCCCGCCGCACCGGCCGCGGACACGTTCTGGCTGGTGTAGTCGGTCCGCCTGCCGCCGACCTCGGTGTAGCCGATGGGATGCGGGCCACGCATATCGGTTTCGTCCGGTGCCGGGTAGTAGGTGTCGTGGAGGCCGAGTGGCTCGACGATGCGACGGGTGATCTCCGCGCCAACAGAAGCGCCGGTGATCCTCTCGATCACCATCCCGACGATGGCGTAATTCGTGTTGGAGTATTCCCACTTCGCGCCGGGCTCGAATGCGGCGGGACCGGTCAGCGCGGCGCGCAGGACAGCGGCCATATCCGCGGTCTGCCACCGCGCCTGTTCGCTGAGGATCTCCATTTGCCAAGGCATCGGCGTCGCTCCGAACTCCGCCGCATACTCGGGGAGCCCGCTGGTGTGCTGCAGCAGATTTCGGATCGTGATCCGGTTCCCGTCGATACCCGGCCCATGCACCACTCCTGGCAGATACCGCTCCACCGGGGCATCCAGTTCGACCTTGCCCTCGGCCACCAACTGCAACATGACCGTCGCCACGAATGTCTTCGTGTTGCTGCCGATCCGGACCCGGGCATTGGCAGCGAACGGCTCACCGGTAGCCAGATCGCCGACACCCGCGGTGACCCGCCAACTGTGCCCCCTGTCGTCGATCACCGCCTCCGCACCCGGATATCCCAGCTGGACGGCATCATTCAGAGCCGCCGTGACCTGCTCCTTCCCCACTTCCCGCACTTCGGGCGCATCGTCCACACCGCAGGACGTCGCCGTCACCATCGCCGCCACCAGCACCGCAAGTTTCACCTTCACACCATCAAGCTACGAAGAACGGCCGTCTGTGATCAGACAGCCACCACCCGAATCTCGGGTGGTGCTGGCACCACCGTCCGCAAGCGCCGATCCCGACTTCGGATCCGCAATCCGCTCGCATCGGCCTGCCCGGCTTCGAGGCCATGACCGTCGACCGCGCGGGCACCACAGTCACCGCCGCGAGCGAGAACGCCCTGGCCCAGGACGGCCCGGCCATCTCGGATCAGGTGGGCAGCTCGTCCCGCGTCCCGCGTCCCGCGTCCTGCGCCTGGACCGGGCCACCGGCGCCGACCTCGGCGAGTTCGTCTACGAGGTCGACCCGGTACGCCTCGCGCCCGGCGAGGCGTTCACTCCCGTGTCGTCGGCGAACGGGATCGGCGAGATCCTGGCGATCGACGACTCCGACTATCTCACCGTGGAGCACAACGTCTCGGCGGCAGGTGGATTCTCGGGGAAGCTGTATCGGACCAGCATCCACGGTGCCCGAGAACGTCACGTGGCCGACGACAACTTCGGCATCGCGGGAAAGACCACGTTCCACCTGCTGACCGTCGGCCGCTGACATACCGACCGTTCCTATTGCTCTTGGTCCCTGATCCTGGGCACTATGACCGGGTGTCCAGAATCGGCCATCGCCCCGTCCTCGTCGCACTCGCCGCGGTGTCCGCGCTGATCCTCGGCGGGTGTTCCGCCGGGGCCGAGTCCGAGTCGGGGCCGACGTCGATTCCCGAGGCGTACACCAAGCTGCCCACCACCACGGCGGTCGGCAACTGCGGCCCGGGCAGCGGTGCCACCGTGACCGACGGCGCCCTCACCATCGCCACCGATTCACCGGCCTACGAGCCCTGGATCGTCGGCAACGACCCGTCGAACGGCAAGGGCTTCGAGGGCGCGGTGGCCCGCTCGGTGTCCGAGAAGCTCGGGTACCGACCGGATCAGGTCGAGTTCATCCGGGTGCCATGGGGCGACGCGATCGCGCCCGGTGAGAAGAACTTCGATTTCGACATCAACCAGGTCACCATCGTGGGCGACCGGCGCGACGCCGTCGACTTCTCGTCGCCGTACTACGCGGTGGCACAGTCCATCGTCGCGATGGGGGGCACCCCGGCCGCGGCGATCGATTCCCTCGACGGGCTCGCCCCCTTCCGGCTCGGCGCACAGAGCGGCTCCACCAGCCTGGCCTCGATCACCGGGACGATCCGGCCGTCCCAGCCGCCCGTCGAGTTCGCCACCAACGACGAGGCGAAGGCCGCACTGGCGGCCGGCACGATCGACGCCCTGGTCGTCGACATCTCGACCGGATTCCAGATCACCGCAACCGACCTGCCGAACAGCACACTGATCGGCCAGTTCCCGCGGCCGAACACGGTCACCGAGTTCTTCGGCCTGGTGCTCGAGAAGAACAGCCCGATGACGGCATGCGCCTCCGCGGCGGTCGACGCGCTCTACGCCGACGGCACGCTCGACCGGCTCGCCCAGACCTGGCTGACCGACACGGCCGGGGTCCCGGTCCTGAGCTGACGCAGGCGGATTCCGATCGAACGCCGGTGCCGGTCGTCGATCTGTCGTAGCCTCCCCTCGGATCCCGGCGGGACGACCGGGTGCGCAATCACGAGGGGGCGAACGGCGATGACACGCGGAGTTCGGGCACGGTTGATCGGTTCACTGCTGGCGGCGACGGTCGCGCTCACGCCCGGCCTGCTGGTCCCGGCGGCCGCCTCGGCCCAGCCCGCCGCCCCCGACGTCCAGCTCGAGGGCGCCAAGAACTTCCGGGACATCGGCGGCTACCTGACCGCCGACGGCCGCCGGGTGCGCGAGGACCTGGTGTACCGGTCGAACAGGCTGAGCAAGCTCACCGACTCCGACCAGGCGAAGCTCACCGCGGCGAACGTCACCCTCGACGTGGACCTGCGCAACGCCGTGGAGCGCAAGGACGAACCGGACCGGCTGCCCGCAGGCGTCGAGTACAAGGTCGCGGATGTGGTGAGCCTGAACAACGGGCTCGGGTTCCACGAATTCGTGCCGATCACCCTGGGGCGGGCCATCATCGACGCGGCCGTCAAGGGTTCCTCCGATATCGGCCAGAGCATCGGCTACCCGTTCATGGTCAGCTTCCAGGGCTCCGACGTCGCGTTCCGCGACCTTCTCACCGCGATCGCGCAGCAACAGAGCGGCGCGGTCGTCTACCACTGCAGCGCGGGCAAGGACCGTACCGGATGGGCGACCGCCGTCCTGCTGACCATCCTCGGCGTCCCCCGCGCGACGGTGAACGCGGACTTCCTGGCCAGCAACACCTTCCTCGGCCGCAGCGACGCCGTCGAGCAGTCCTGGCTCGACGCCGCGTTCGATCAGGTCAACCGGCTGTACGGCAGCTTCGACCGCTACGTGCGCGACGGGCTCCGACTGGATCAGCACACGGTGAACACGTTGCGGGCCAAGCTCCTGGTCTAGTCGACCTGGGCGTAGAGGGTGACGAACGTGCGCAGCGAGCCCTCGATGTCGCCCTTGAGGGCGCGGGCGACGCCGGACCCGATCGGGCCGAACAGCGGCGCCCCGCCGAGGTCGATGTTCAGACCGACCTCGGCGCCGTCACCCTTTGGCGTCACCGAGAGCGTGAGGTTCACCTTGACGCCGCCCTTGCCGTCGCCCTTCAGGAGCAGGGTCTTGGGCGGGTTGTACTCCTTGATGACCCACTTGATCCGATTCCGCATCCCCTTGACCGAGACCACCGACTCGGCGGTGGTCCCGGCCGTCAGCTGCTCGGGGATCTCCGAGCGCCACCCGTCGTGAATCGAGAGCCACTTCTCGAATTCCTCCAGAGCGCTTGCCTTCTCCCACGCTTCCTGCGGGGACAACGGCACATCGATCGACACCTTCAGCTTAGCCATTGACGAATCGTAGCGAACAGTCAACGGTCTGCTAGTGGGCGACGGCCTTCTCGACGCCCACCCCGGTCAGGGAGCGGACCTCCATCTCGGCCTGCTTGGCCGCGTTCTCCTGCTTGGCCCGGCCGACGTGGGTGCCGACGATGCCGAGCACGAAGGCGAGCGGGATGGAGACGATGCCGGGGTTCGCCAGCGGGAAGAAGTCGAAGTCGGCGCTCGGGAACATCGACGAGGCCTTGCCGGACACCGCGGGCGAGAACACGATCAGCACGAGGCAGCTGATCAGGCCGCCGTAGATGCTCCACAGTGCACCGGTGGTGTTGAACTTCTTCCAGAACAGCGAGTACAGCAGCGTCGGCAAGTTCGCGGAGGCCGCGACGGCGAAGGCGAGCGCGACCAAGAAGGCGATGTTCTGCCCCATGGCGAGGATGCCGAGGACGATCGAGACCATTCCGATGACCACCACGGTGATCCTCGAGACCCGGACCTGCTGCTCCTCGGAAGCCTTGCCCCGCTTGATGACACTGGCGTAGATGTCGTGGGCGAAGGAGGCCGAGGCGGTGATCGCCAGGCCGGCCACGACGGCGAGGATGGTCGCGAAGGCCACCGCCGAGATGACCGCGAGGAAGATGGTGCCGCCGAGTTCGAACGCGAGCAGCGGCGCGGCGGAGTTCTCCTTGCCCGGCGCCGCGAGGATCTTGTCGGGCCCGACCATCCGGGCGGCGCCGTATCCGAGCACCAGGGTGAACAGGTAGAACGCCCCGATCAGGCCGATCGCCCAGGTCACCGACCGACGGGCCTCCTTCGAGGTGGGCACGGTGTAGAAGCGCATCAGCACATGCGGCAGTCCTGCGGTGCCGAGCACCAGCGCGATGCCGAGGGAGATGAAGTCCAGCCGCGACATGGAGCTGATGCCGTACTTCGCGCCGGGCGCCAGGATGTCGCGGCCCGCGACCGCCTCGTTGGCGGAGCCGTTGACCATCGTCTGCGCGTCCGCGAGCAGCTGCGAGAAGTTGCCCTTCACCGCGAAGAGCACCAGCACGAACATGATCCCGGCGCCCAGGATGAGCAGCACGGCCTTGACCATCTGCACGTAGGTGGTGCCCTTCATGCCACCGATGAGCACGTAGACGATCATCAGCACCCCGACCACCGCCACGACGACGGCCTGGCCGACCTTGCCGTTGATGTTCAGCAGCAGGGCCACGAGTCCGCCCGCGCCCGCCATCTGGGCGAGCAGGTAGAACAGCGAGACCACCAGCGTGGACAGCGCGGCGGCCATCCGGACCGGGCGCTCCCGCAGCCGGAAGCTGAGCACGTCGGCCATCGTGAATCTGCCGGTGTTGCGGAGCAATTCGGCGACCAGCAGCAGTGCCACCAGCCAGGCGACCAGGAATCCCACCGAGTAGAGGAACCCGTCGTAGCCGTAGACGGCGATGGCCCCCGCGATACCGAGGAAGGAGGCGGCGGACAGGTAGTCGCCCGCGATGGCGAAGCCGTTCTGCGGGCCGGAGAACTGGGCGCCGCCGGTGTAGAAGTCGGACGCCTTCTTGGTGGTGCGGCTCGCGCGGATCACGATGGTCATGGTGATCACGACGAACGCCACGAAGATCGCGATGTTCAGTGCCGGGTTGCCGACCGAGGCCGTACCCGCTGCCAGAGTGGTCACTTGGCCGGTCCTTCCAGCTCTTCGCGGATCGCGGTGGCGCGGGGATCGAGCTCGCGGTTCGCGAACCTCACATAGAGCGCGGTGATGACGAAGGTCGACACGAACTGGCCGAGCCCGAGGATGACACCGAGATTGACGTTGCCGATCACCTTGGTTGCCATAAAGTCGGTCGCGTAGGTGGCCAGCAGCACGTAGGTCGCGTACCAGGTCAGGAAGAACGCGGTCATCGGGAAGACGAAGCGCCGCAGCCTGCTCCGCAACTCCTGGAACTCGGGACTGGCCTGCATGTCGATGAAGGCCTGCGCGTCCGGGGTCGGCCGCTCGGGCGACCTCTCCGGGATCAGGTCGGCTGTGGTCACTGCGGACTCCTCGGTCAGTGGTGGCCAGATCCCGTGAGGACCGGCAGGTCACAGACGTTAATGAGACACAGGTCACAGAGACAGCCTGTGGCGACGGTCACACGCCGAACCGTCGGATCTCGCGCCGGACGGTCGTCACCACACGACGAACGGCGGCTGCGCCGCCCGTGCGCGGTTGACGAGTCCAGAGACTCGTCAACCGCTCACAGGGACCGGAGGTCCCCTTCCCGGTCCCTGCCGACGCCGAGCCGTTCCGGCGCGTGCATGCGGGCGAAGGTCCGGCCGACGTCCTGGGGCACCCGGCCGCGGGTGACCCGGCTGACGAGCACCATGACCAGGAACGCCAGCGGCACGCTCACCGCCGCCGGATAGCCGACAACAGCACCGGGCCAACCGGTATGCGTCCAGTCCGCCCAGCCGCCCGGCGCCCCTCCGACCGCGGTCAGCAGGGCGGCGGCCCCGGCCACCAGGCCACCGGTGACCATGCCTGCCGCCGCCCCGACCGCCGTCAGCCCACGCCACCAGATGCCCAGCACCAGCAGCGGGCACAGGGTGGACGCCGCGACGGCGAACACCAGCCCGACGGTCCGGGACAGGTCGACGGACACCATGCCGAGCGCGAGCAACAGCGGCACGACGCCCGCCAGCACCGCCGCCACCCGGAAGTCGCGGACCCGGCCGCGCAACACATCGGTGCTCAGCACGCCCGCGACGCTGACCAGCAGCCCCGAGGAGGTCGACAGGAACGCGGCGATCGCCCCGGCCGCGACGAGTGCGGCCAGCAACTGGCCGCCGGGACCGGACAAGACCGACCCGGGCAGCAACAACACCGCCGCATCCGAGGTGCCGGTGATGAGCAGCTGCGGCACCCACAACCTCGCGAACACCCCGAGCAGGGTCGGGAACAGGTAGAACACGCCGAGCAGCCCGATCACCGCCAGCGAGGTCCTCCTGGCCGTCCGGCCGTCCGGGTTGGTGTAGAAGCGGACCAGCACGTGCGGCAGCCCCACCGTGCCGAGGAAGATCCCGATCATCAGCGAATACACCTGGAAGAGCGGGTGCTCGCCGCCGAGCCCCGAACCGGGCTCGAGCCAGTCGGCGTCCGTGGCGGGGGCACCCGCGACCACCGGCACCGGCGAGCCCGCCTCGAGGACCAGCGCGGTGCCCGCGCCCAGTTCGTGTTCACCCGGCCCCAGGGTGACGATGCCGTCCACGTCCGCGCCGTCGAGGGTTCCGTCGACGCCTGCGGCGATCGGCCCCGACACCTGGACGACGACATCGGTGGTGATCTCCACCGTGGTGCGCTCCCCCACGGTGGGCGGCGCGGGTGCACCGAGATCGTGCTCCTCACCGAGGAAGTGCACCGCGAGCACCAGGGCGGGCACCGCGACCGCCGTGAGCTTGAGCCAGTACTGGAATGCCTGCACGAAGGTGATCGAGCGCATCCCGCCGCCGACCACGTTGGCGATGACGATCAGCGCGACCGCGACCGCGCCGACCCAGGTGGGAATGCCCAGCAGGATGCCGACCGTCAGGCCCGCGCCCTGGAACTGCGGGACCATGTACAGGATGCAGATCACCGCCACGACCACCATGGCGAGTTTGCGCAGTCGCGTTGAGCCCAAACGGAACTCGGCGAAGTCGGGGACCGTGTAGGCGCCGGATCTGCGCAGGGGCGCGGCCACGAACAGCAGCAACCCCAGGTAGCCCGCCGTGAAACCGACCGGATACCAGAGGGCGTCCGCACCGTACTTGGCGATCAACCCGGCGACACCCAGAAAGGATGCCGCCGAAAGGTATTCACCGGAGATCGCGGCGGCGTTCCAGCGTGGACCGACGCTGCGGGAGGCGACCAGGAAGTCCGAGGTGGTGCGCGCCAGCCGGACCCCGTAGATGCCGATGGCCACCGTCACCACCGCCGCGGCCAGCAGGCCGAGCACCGTTGCCACCGGGATGGGCTCTCCGGACACCGTGGCCACCAACCGCGCTCAGTCGTCGGCCAGGTCGACGAACTCTTGCTCGTTGCGCTCCGCGCGCCCGATGTAGAGCTTGCCGACGATCAGCAGCACCGGGTACACCAGGACCCCGAGGACCAGCCAGGGCAACCGGATCCCGAGCACCTCCGCCTCCGCGAGCCCGGGGAACGCGATGATCAGCAGCGGCACCGCGGACAGCAGCCCGGCGGCGAGCAGGGCGAGCCGCAGGGCCAGCCCCAGCTGGGCGCGGACCAGCCCGCGGATCATCGCGTCGCCGACCTCGGTCTGCTCCTGGACCTCCACCCGGGTGCGCACGATCCTGGCGCCGTGCCTTTTGGCCAGCACCACCCGCTCCCTCGCCCTCGGCGCTCCCCCTGGCGCGGTCACCGGGCGGTCCAGCTCTGCCGCGGCGCGCGCACCAACCGATCCTTGAGCTCCCTGGTGTGCCGCCTGCTCACCGGCAGCTCGACGGCCGGTCCGTCGCCGACGGCCCGCAGACACACCACCGTGCCGTTACCGACGCTGCGGATCCCCGTGACCAGTTGCAGCGACACCAGGTACGAGCGGTGCACCCGCAGGAATCCGGCCTGTTCCCAGCGGCTCTCCAGGGCCGAGATCGGGATCCGCACCAGATGCGACCCGGTCGCCGTGTGCAGCCTGGCGTAGTCGCCGTCGGCCTCCACCCAGGCCACCGCGGACCGGGGGACCAGGGTCGTGTGGCCGCCCAGTTCGACCGGGATCACCTCATCCGCGTCCGGTTCGGGCCTGCCCGCGCCCGCACGCTCGTGTTGCTGTTTGAGCGCGACGATCCTGCGGACCGATTCCGCCAGCCGTTCCTCACGCAACGGCTTGAGCAGGTAGTCGACGGCCCCGAGGTCGAAGGCCGCGACCGCGCGATCGTCGTGCGCGGTCACGAACACCACCGCGGGCGGGTCGGCGAATGCGGCGAGCACCCCGGCCAGCTCCAGCCCGTCGAGGCCGGGCATGTTGATGTCGAGGAACACCGCGTCGATGGCCGCTGACCTGCCGAGACGATCCTTGATCACCCGCAGCGCGGTGGTGGCATCGCCCGCGGTGAGGATGTCGCCGACCGCCTCCTGGGCGCGCAACAAGTAGGCCAGCTCGTCGAGGGCGGGGCGCTCATCGTCGACGGCAAGCACGGTCAGCGGGGCGATCGTCGGCCCATCGGAGTTCTGCGTCACAACGGAACCATCGTGCCATGGGTGAATCCCCCCGCCGTCACACTCAGGCCCGGATTCCCGGACGGAACTTCGGCACCCGCATGCTCACCTTGGTGCCCGCGCCCGGCGCCGTCTCCACCACCAGCCCGTAGTCGTTCCCGAACGCGGCGCGCAGTCGGTCGTCCACGTTCGCCAGGCCGACGTGCGCCGATTCCCTGGCACTCGGCCGGTCGCCGCCGGACTCGATCGCGTCCAGCGAGCCCGAGCGCAACAGTTCGGGATCCATGCCGACGCCGTCGTCCTCCACGCTGATCACGCAGTCGGTGCCCTCGTCCGCCGCGACGATGCTCACGGTTCCACCCTGAGGCTTACTCGAGATCCCGTGCCGCACGGCGTTTTCCACCAGGGGTTGCAATGCAAGGAACGGCAGCACGACGCCGAGCACCTCCGGGGCGACCTGCAGGCGTACCTCGAGGGCCTTGCCGAACCGGGCCCGCTCGAGGGTCAGATACCTGTCGATATTGCGCAGTTCGTCGGCCAGCAGGGTGTACTCGCCCGCGGACCGGAACGAATACCGGGTGAAGTCGGCGAACTCGAGGATCAGCTCCCTCGCCCGGTCCGGATCGGTGCGGACGAAGGACGCCACCGTGTTGAGCGCGTTGTAGATGAAGTGTGGGCTGATCTGCGCGCGCAGGGCGCGCACCTCGGCCCGGTCCAACCGCGCCCTGGACGTGTCGAGCTCGGCCAGCTCGATCTGGCTGCACGCGTATCGGGCAACCTCCGTGATCGCACCCAGCAGGCCGGGGCCGGGCGCACCCGCGGTCACCACGCCCATCACCCCGACCACCCCGGAATCCTCGATGAGCAGCGGTTGGGCGATCAACGCCCCGACCTCGGGCTTGCCGAGTTCGGCCGATTCGACCAGTACCCGTCGCTCACCGGCGACGGCCCGGAGCCCGGCCTCCCGGAACCGCTCGGCCAGGCCCGCGTGTGGTCCGTGCCAGGCCAGCAGCGCCCCGTCCGCGGAGGCCAGCGCCACCGCATCCGCACCGGTCAGTGCCTGCAGGTGAGGGGCGGCCTCGGTGGCGGACGTGGCGTCGAGGCCGCGGCGCAGCGGTTTCGCGGCGAGGGCGGCCGTGTGCAGGGTGGCGTGCACGGCTCGCTCCGCAGGCGTGGTGAGTGTTCTGCGGCCGCGCAGCCACCACGCGCCGAGTGCGAGGGCCGCGGCGACGATGACCAGCAGAACCGCGGCGGTGGTGCCGGTCACCGGTCCCGGCTCTCGTCGAGCAGGGCGAGCAGCTTCCGCGGGGCGACCGTGCGGTACGCGTCCTCGACGATGTCCGCGATGTCGTCCCACTCCTGCGGACGGTCGAGGTACACGCCGATCCAGCCGCGCCCGCCCACGTAGGGCGGCACGAAGAAGCGCTCCGGGTCACGGGCCACCCAGTCCGACTGCGCCCCGGCGGGCGCCGCCGCCCAGAAGGCCAGCCGGTCGTCGTGATGGTGGTCGGACAGGGTCGCGAACTGCGGGGCCTTGCGGACGAACCAGGCCGGTTCGCCGTGGCTGATCCGCTCCGTCGCCTCGGGCATCCGCAGGCACAGCTCGCGGAGCCGGTCGAGCGGGCTGGTCGCGGTCATGGGTAAACGCTACGACAGCCGGGCGGTCGCCGACCGCGAGACGCTCACGGGGTGCCCGGACAGCTGTTCGGCGCGGACACCCCGGCGAACCGGTCCGCGATCCAGGCCACCGCCCCCGGGGTGGCCCGCGGATCGGCATGCCCCTCACCCGGCCGCGACTCCAGCGCGATCACGTCGCCGAGGGCACAGGCCTTCGTCACTGCCGCCCTTGTCCAGTCCGCAGGGATCAGATCGTCGGTGTCCCCGACCACCACCAGCATCGGCGCCTCGGTACGTTGCTGAGGCAGCGCGATCCGCTCCAGCCACGCCCGCATCCGATCGGTGTCGGCGGTGGTCAGCGGGAGGCTGTCGGCCCGGGTGATCTGCACCGCCGCATCCCATTTCCGCTCGGCCGCCTGCGGGGCGCACGACATCGAGGTCTCGCGGCTGTCGGCCAGTGCGCCCCGGATGTAGTTCGCCGGATCGAGGCCGGCGTGCTGCGCCTCGCCGCCCGCGAGCAGCATCGGCAGGAAGATCTGTTGCGGCAGCGTCAGCGAGATTCCACCGAGATCGTCGGCGATATGCGACAGGTCCGCTGCCGGGGACAGGTTTGCCGCGCCGACGAACTCGAGCCCGTCGCCGTATCCGACCGCGTGTTCGGCCGCGGACCACGACGCCTGACCACACTGCGAGAGGCCGAGCGCCGCCCAGCGGTTCGAGGTGCTCGGCACCGCCGCCCGAGCCGCCCGGACCCCGTCGATCAGGTTGTAGGCGGCGGACTTCGGCTCCAGGTACGGGTGCGGTCCCGGTGTACCGAGCCCCTGGTAGTCGGACGCGACGACGACATAGCCCCGCTCGAGCAGCGCGGTGACCATACCGACGGCCCCGAGCAGGTCGGGATACTGCGAGGGCGCACACTCGTCGGTGACGCCGGTGGTGCCGTGCCCGACGGTGACGATCGGCCACCCGCGCTCCGGCGCGGCGCCAGGCGGGACGAAGACCGTGCCGGACACCTCGGTTCCGCCGCCGTCCAGGCCCGAGGTGGAGCGGTAGACGAGCTTGCGGGCGGTGACCGGGCCGTGCGGACTCACCGCCGCGGTCTCGGCGAGCGACTGGTCCTCGATCAGCGCCCCTCGCTCGTCGCCGACGGGCGCAGGGGCCGACGCGATCGCGGCATCCGCGGCCGAGGTCGTGGCGTCGCGCACGGACTCGGCGGGGGCATCGGAGCAGCCGGCGGCGAGCGCCACACACGCGATCGCGGCGAGGATCACCTTGGTCCGGTTCACGATC
Source organism: Rhodococcus sp. PvR099 (assembly GCF_017833315.1). Lineage (NCBI taxonomy): Bacteria > Bacillati > Actinomycetota > Actinomycetes > Mycobacteriales > Nocardiaceae > Rhodococcus > Rhodococcus sp. PvR099. Next base: position 2,809,995 of record NZ_JAFIBV010000001.1, read on the forward strand.
CGATTGTGCCCGAGCTGCGCCCGTGTGCTCACCACCGCGACCGCCGCACCCTCGACTCCGCCGCGACCTCTTCGATGTCGAGCCCGTCGAGCACGTACCTCAGCACCTCGTCGTCGAGTTCGCCCGCATTCCTGGCCGCGATCAACGCCGCCCGCTGGTCCTGGAGAACCCCGCGGCGCAGCCGGTTGAACACTGCACTCGCCCGTAGTGTCTTGGCCTCGTGTTCGCTGACCTCCTCGGCCCGATCCACGTTCGCCCTTGCCTCGGACACCCGCTGCACCCGCTGCACCAGCGCCGACAGCTCCGCGGTCGGCATCCCGGCAGGCGGATCCCGCAGCGCCTCCTCGAGGAACTGTGCGGCCGCATCGTGAGAGATCCTCCGCGCGAGCATCATCTGCTCGCCCTGGCGCCGGTCCTCACCCGGATCGGCCACGTCGAGCCGCCGGATCAGCAGTGGCAGCGTCAGGCCCTGGATCAGCAGTGTCCCCACCGCCACGGTGAAGGCGACCGCCACGATGACGCCTCGTCCGGGGAACGGATCACCCGCCAGGGTCGTCAGCGGCACACCGGACGCGGCCGCGAGGGTGACGACGCCGCGCATCCCCGCCCAGGAGATCACCAGGTTCTGACGCCAGCCCTCACTCCTCGCCTGGGTGGCGAAGATCCACACGGGGCGGATCAGGATCACCAGGGCGAGGATCGCCAACCCGTAGGCGAAGATGTGGTGGACGGGGAGCCCCTCGTCCCGGACGTCCTCGATGACGAACCGCAACTGCAATCCCATGTAGGCGAAGACGAAGGTCTCCATCACCAGGTCGATCGTCGGCCACACCGCGCTCTCCTGGAGGCGGGTGGAGACGGACTCGTCCCCTACATCGCGCCCGAGGACGAATCCCGCCGTGACGACGGCCAGCACCCCGGAGGCGTGGATCTCCTCTGCCGCGAAGTACGCGGCGAACGGCAGCAACAACCCCAGCACGGTCTCCATCGGCGGGTCCACGATCCGCGCGCGGACGAACCGGACCGCGAACGAAAGAACAAGCCCGACAAGGACTCCGCCCACGACCTCGTACAGGAAGTACAACACCGGCGAGCCGATCGCGATCTTCCTGCCGGTGACCGCCGCGGTCGCAAGGGCGAACAGGGTCAGCGCCGCAGCATCATTGACCAGGGACTCGCCCTTGAGGATCGCCATCATGCGACGAGGCAGCCCGAGCTTCCGGCCCACCGCGACCGCGGCCACGGCATCGGGCGGTGCCACCACGGCACCGAGAACGAGCGCGGCCCCCAGGGTCAGCTCCGGCACCAGCCAGTTGGCGAACCATCCGACAGCGAAGGTGGTGACGACGACCATGCCGATGCCGAGCCGCAGGATCGGGGCGAGATTGCGCCGAAAGGTGCTGAACGAGAAGTCGAGTGCCGCCGAGTAGAGCAGCGGCGGCAGGACGACGCCGAGCATCAGCTCCGGCGAGAGCTCGAGGCGCGGGAGTCCGGGGATGAACGAGGCGGCGCCTCCGATGGCGACGAGCACCAGGGGGACCTGGAGATCGAACCGCTTGGCGAAGCCCGTCACGGCCATGGCGACGATCACGACGAGGAACAGCCAAGTGACCGTCATCGGCCTAGTTCACCGCGCAGCTTCCGCCCTTACCCGGCAGCCGATGCCTGTTGGCCGCCACCCAGCGGTACAGGAGGTCCTGGAGTTGGCGAATGCCCCAGATCCTGTAGACGAACAAGGGGATTCGGGTGCCGAGCACCCCCGAGAGCGCGGCGTTGATCGCGCCCGCACCCGCGTATCGGTCACCGCGCGAATCCACCGCCCAGGCCTGCTCGAGCGCGGCCTCGGTGTTCACTCCGAATCTCTCCGGCGCGCCCCGCTGCTGCAGCGCGACGGCGCTGACCCGACCGCGGCGGTCGATGCGGTCGAGGAAGTTCGCGCTACGTACACAGAAGCCGCAATCCCGATCGAACAGCAGCTCCACCGTGTACGGGGAATGATCGGGCATTGCGGCTCCTGTTCGCGATCGGCTATTCGTTCGGGATGATCTTCTTGGCCGCATCCTGGGCCTTGTCGACGTGCTGGGCGTACTTGCCACCGGTCTTCTCGTCGATGAAATCGCCTGCCTTGTCGACGGCGTCCTCGATCTTGTCGGAGTGCTGGGCGGCGGCCTGCTTGCCCTTGCCGAACAGCCCCTTGAGGGTCTCCATGAAGCTCATAGCGTCTCCTCTTCCGGTGCCGACCAGGCACCTTGGGTCGCCGGGGCGTTCCCCCGCTTCGACCCCAGTCTCACAGAGATCCCGTGGTCACGCCACAGGATCCGGGCCATTCGAGCCGGTCACGCCGCCGACATCCGGCGCTGCGAACAGCCGCCGCTTCTCGCCGTGGATCGCACCGGAGACCCACCACGCCACCTCCACCAGGACGATGCCAACCGCGCCGCAGACGAGCGCGGTGGTGGTGGCCGCCACGTCCGATGGATCGAGTTTGAAGAACTCACGGGTGAAGGGCAGCGCGAACAGGACGAGATATCCGCCCACCGACCCGGCGATCAGCAGCACCTTCCACCACGTGTACGGCCGCGCCACGATGGCCAGCACCCAGAGCGCGATCATGATCAGGGTGATCAGGGCCGTGGTCCCGGCCTGCACCCGCTGCGTCTCCGTGGCCTCCGGCCCCGCGTACACCAGGGCATACGAGACAAACGTGGCCACGCCGATGACCAGGCCGGACGGCACCGCGAGCCGCATGACCCGCGGGACGAATCCGCTGCGCGCCCGCTCGTTGTTGGGCGCCAGCGACAGGATGAACGCCGGGATACCGATCGTGAACCAGGCCGCGATCGTGACGTGCCGCGGCAGGAACGGGTAGGGCATCGGCTCGAAGTCGAAGAACTCCGAGAGCACCCCCGACAGCCCGACGAGCAGCGCCAGCAACACCGAGTACACGGTCTTGGTGAGGAACAGGTTCGAGACGCGCTCGATGTTGCCGATCACCCGGCGTCCCTCGGCGACCACGTACGGCAGGGTGGCGAACTTGTTGTCCAGCAGCACGATCTGGGCGACCGCCCTGGTCGCGGGGCTGCCCGAGCCCATCGACACCCCGATGTCGGCGTCCTTGAGCGCAAGCACGTCGTTGACGCCGTCGCCGGTCATGGCCACCGTGTGACCACGTGACTGCAGCGCCCCGACCATCTCGCGCTTCTGGTCCGGCCGCACCCGGCCGAAGGTGGTGGCCGTGTCCAGGGTGTCGGCCAGCGCCTCCCGATCGGTCGGCAGCTCCCTCGCGTCGATCGGACGGTCACCGCCGGGCAACCCGAGCGAATCGGCAACCGCGCCAACGGAAACCGCATTGTCCCCGGAGATCACCTTGACCGCCACGCGCTGATCCGCGAAGTACTCGAGGGTCTCCCTGGCGTCGGGCCGCACCCGCTGCTCGAGCACCACCAGCGCCGCAGGTGTCACCCGACCCGGTGCAGCGGAGTCGTCCACCGGCAGGTCACTGCTGCCGAGCATGAGCACTCGCAGGCCCTTCGAACCGAGCTCCTCGGCCTCACGGGCGGTGTCGGTCTCCGGGTCGAGCAGCACGTCGGGTGCGCCGAGCACCCAGTTCCCGTTGTCGCCGTAGGAGATACCGCTCCATTTCTTGGCGGAGGTGAACGGTGCGATGCCCGTGCTGGTCCAGCCGGGATCGCCGTCACAGGATTCCGCGATCGCCAGCATGCTCGCGTTCGGACGGGGGTCGCTGCCCGCCATCGCCGCCAGCGCATCGCGGGCCGAGGCCTCGTCCCCGTCGAGGGAACGCAACTCCGACAGCCGCATGCCGTTCTCGGTGAGCGTGCCGGTCTTGTCCGCGCACACCACGTCGACGCGGGCGAGCCCCTCGATCGCGGGCAGTTCCTGCACCAGGCACTGCCTGCGCCCGAGCCGGACCACGCCAACCGCGAAGGCCAGTGAGGTCATCAGCACCAGGCCCTCCGGCACCATCGGGACCAGTGCCGCGACCATGCCGTTGAGCGCCGCGGGCAGATCCTGCTCACTGACGAACAGCTGGTTGTAGATGATCAGCAGGCCCGCCGGGATCATCAGGTACGTGATGAACTTGAGGATCTTGTCGACGCCGCTGCGCAGCTCGGAGTGCACCAGTGTGAACTTGCTCGCCTCCGCCGCCAACTTCGCCGCGTAGGCATCCTTGCCGACCTTCGTGGCCTGGTAGGCACCGCTGCCGGACACCACGAAACTACCCGAGAGCACCTGCTCGCCCGGCCGCTTGTGAACGGGGTCGGCCTCGCCGGTCAGCAGCGATTCGTCGACCTCGAGGACCTCGCCCTCGACCACGGCGCCGTCGACCACGATCTGGTCGCCCGCGCCCAGTTCGATGATCTCGTCGAGAACCACCTCGTTCGGCGCCACCGACACCGCTACGCCGTCGCGTCGGACCTGGGGCTTGGCCTGGCTGACGATCGCCAGCTTGTCGAGGGTCTGCTTGGCCCTGACCTCCTGGATGATGCCGATCGCGCTGTTCGCGATGATCAGCAGGCCGAACATGCCGTCGATCACCGAACCCGTGGCCAGCACGATGATCAGCAGCACGCCGAGGATCGCGTTGATCCGGGTGAACACGTTGGCGCGGACGATCTCCTTGACCGACCGGCTCGCGCGACCGGGCACGTCATTGGTCTGCCCGTCCGCAACCCGGCGCGAGACCTGCGCCGCGGTCAATCCGGTCGAGACGTCGACCTCGCTTGCCGTCAGTGTCGCGACCGTCACACCGTCGCCGGAATTCTCCTCGGGGGCCATGCCGCCAGGCTATGCCAGACCCGGGGACACCCGCCGCCTCGCGCTCACGCGAGCCGCAGCCACCACTGCCGCTGCGAGGCCGGGCGCAGCACGTCGATCCGCTGTCCCGGCATCGGCACGCTCACCTTCGTGTCCACCTCGCCCGCCGCAGCCAACAGCCGTGTCACCGGCTCCGCCCACGGATGGAACGCAAGATTGAAGGTTGCCCAGTGCACCGGCACCAGCACGCCGGACCCTGACTCGCCCTGGTTGAGATCGGCGTGCATCCGGACCGCCTCCTCCGGGTTCATGTGGATGTCCGGCCAGTGCTCGTCGTAGGCGCCGACCGGCAGCAGCGTCAGGTCGAACGGGCCGTGCCGCCTGCCGATCTCCGCGAACCTCGGGGTGTAACCAGTGTCACCACCGAAGAACACCGTGCGCTGCGGTCCGGCGATCACCCAGGACGACCAGAGCGTCGGGTTGCGTACCAGCCCGCGGCCGGAGAAGTGCCGCGCCTCGGTGCAGGTGAGGGTCAGGGCGCCGACCGTCGTCTGCTCGTCCCAGTCGAGCTCGATGATCCGATCGTCCGGCACCCCCCAGTGCCGCAGGTGCGCGCCGATGCCCTTCGGCACCACGAACGGGGCGCGCTGGGTGCGCACCAGTGCCATGACAGTGGCCTTGTCGAGGTGGTCGTAGTGGTCGTGCGAGACGACGACGGCATCGATCTGCGGCAGCGCGTCGATCCCGACCGGGGTCGGGTGCAGCCGGGCGGGCCCCACCAGCCGGGAGGGCGAGACCCGATGGCTCCAGACGGGGTCGGTGAGCACCCGGTGCCCGTCGATCTCGATCAGCGCGCTGGAGTGTCCGTACCAGGTGACGGCGAGTTCCGCGGGCTGCGCGGGTGCGAGCGGGGTGGCGAGCGGGATCGGGCTCCGCGGGCGTCCCAGCCGACCGCGGGTGAGCAGCGACGTCACGATGCTCGAGCGCGTGGTCACGAACTGGCTGCTGGGTTCGGTGTTGTGGAACCGCTTGCCGCGATACCGGGCGGAACCCTTCGCGTGCGGCACGATCGCCGTGGTCGAGGCGCCCATCGCCGAGGACAGGTCCGTGCCGACCCGCACCAGCGCCGCGACCCCTGCAAGCCCGGCCGCGGCCGCGATGGCGCCCTTGATCCCGAGTCTCATCGGCCCTTGAACTCCGGCTGCCGCTTCTCCCACCGCGCCTGGCGGGCCTCGTCCATGTCCTCGCTGCGCCAGGCCGCCTGCAGCGCGCTGAGCTGTTCGGGGGTCGGGTCGTCCTGGGTGCCGTCGTCGTTGAACACCATCTTGAGGTGCCGCAGCGACAGCGGGGCCAGCGCCGCGATGCGCTTGGCCCAGTCCTGCGCGGCCGCGAGGTCGCCGATCTTGTTCGCCAGGCCCGCGGTCAGCGCCTCGTCGGCGGTCAACGACTCCGCTCCGAGCAGCATGGTGCGGGCCGGTCCGCCGCCCGCGAGGGACACCAACCGCTTCACGGTCCAGGTGTCGACGGAGATGCCGAGCTTGGCGGCGGGGATCGCGAAATGGGCGTCGGGGGCGACGACGCGCAGGTCCGAGGCCAGGGCCAACTGGGTGCCCGCACCGACCGCCGGGCCGTTCACCGCCGCGATCACCGGGATCGGCGTCGAGTCGATGGTGTGCAGCATCTCGAGCAGGGTGTCGGTGAAGCCGTCGGCGTACACGTCACCGGACAGGTCGGCGCCCGCGCAGAACGCGGAGCCCTGCCCGGTCAGCACGATCGCCCGCGCACCCAGGCCAACGGCCTCGTCGACGGCATCGCGCAGGAGTACGCATTGCTCGGTGTTCAGAGCGTTCCGCCGCTCCTCTCGCTGGAGCTCGATGGTCACCACATCACCGTCGCGGCTGGTCCCGATCATGTGAATGACCGTACCGTTCACACCCGGGAGGTTGCCACCATGCAGACACGGTCGGACGTCGTGGTCATCGGCGCCGGGCAGGCAGGCCTGTCCGCGGGCTACTACCTGCGCCGGTTCGGGCTCGAGCCCGGTGCGGGATTCGTGATCCTCGACCACTCCCCCGGCGCGGGAGGCGCTTGGCAGTTCCGTTGGCCCTCACTGACATTGAGCACCGTCAATCGCGTGCACGACCTACCCGGCATGCCGTTCACCGATGTCCTGGACGACACCGCGCCCGCCGAGGTGCACGCCGCCGAGGCGGTACCGCGCTACTTCGCCGAGTACGAGCGCCGCTTCGACCTGCCGGTGCACCGGCCGGTGCACACCCGGGTGGTGTGTGATCAGGCGGGCGACGGCCTGCTCACCCTGGAGACCGACTCCGGAGCGGTCACCGCCCGCGGGATCATCAACGCCACCGGCACCTGGGAGCGCCCGTTCATCCCGCGCTACCCCGGCGCCGAGCTGTTCCTGGGGCGTCAGCTGCACACCAGGGACTACCAGAGCGCCGCCGAGTTCGAGGGCCGTCACGTCGTCGTCGTGGGTGGCGGCATCTCCGCCGTGCAACTGCTCGACGAGATCTCCCTGGTCACCTCCACCACCTGGGTGACCCGCAGCGTCCCGCAGTTCCGGGACGAACCGTTCACCGCGGAGGAGGGCAGGGCCGCGGTCGCGGTGGTCGAGGACCGGGTGCGGCGCGGCCTGCCGCCCGGTTCGGTGGTGTCGGTGACCGGGCTCCCGGTCACCCAGGCGATCCGGGCAGCCCGGGCCCGCGGCGCCCTCGCGCGACTGCCGATGTTCAGCGAGATCACCGCGGACGGGGTGCGCTGGGCGGACGGCACGCACCGTCGCGCCGACGTGATCCTGTGGTGCACCGGCTTCCGTAGCTCGCTCGATCATCTGGCCCCGCTCCGGCTGCGCGGGCCAGGCGGCGGGATCGCCATGACCGGGCGGCTGGCCACGCAGGTTGCGTCCGACCCGCGGATCCACCTGCTCGGATACGGCCCGTCCGCGAGCACGATCGGCGCAAACCGGGGTGGACGAGCGGCCGCGGCGGAGCTGATCGAGCATCTGGGCGCGACCGCTCGGTAGCGGACCGCACCCGGCCCGTCAGACCGAGGCCGCTGCCCGTTGCCGGATCTGCCGCGGGGACTCACCGGCGAGGTCCCTGACGGCGCGACCGAACTGGCTCAACCCGGTGAAACCGCTCCGGCTCGCGATCTGGCCGACCGACAAGTGCGCGGCGCCCGGATCCGAGAGCAGGTCGATGCCATGCCTGACCCGTCGCCTGCGGATCATGCCGTAGACCGAATGGCCGTCGCCCTCCATGAGTTTGTGGAGGTAGCGGGGGCTGACGTTGATCCCCGCGGCGACGCGATCGACATTGAGGGTCGGGTCCGTGAAGTTGCGTTCGATGAAGTCGTACACCCGGGCCCGGTTGCCGACGGCCATCTCCTCCGGCGTGCGCGCCTCGTCGGCCGACGACTGGATCACGGCAAGCGCCAGATCCACGATCGCGTGCTCGATCAGCGACTGTTCCGCGAGGGTGTTCGGGTGGTGGCGGGTGAGCGGCTCCAGCATTCCCGCCAGCGCGCTCCCGACGGGCGATCCCGGAATGACGGCGCCGGTGAGCTTTCGGGTGTCGATCGACCTCTCCGCGAGCAGCCGGCGGGGGAGGTAGACGAAGACGACCTCGCTGCCTGCTGCGACATCGAGTTCGAACTCGCGCCCGAAATCGACGAACGTGATGTCGCCGGCCGCGCCCCGACCCGAGGACCGATCCTGTTCCACGCCAACGGTGCCCGACCGGATGGTCGCCACGGAGACGTAGTCACCCATCTCATCGTCCAGCATGGTGCGGGTGCGAACCGCCGTGACGGCGGTCGACTTCATCCGATTCACGCGGATCGTCCCGAAGTCCGTGGATCCCATCGTCGCCCTGAACTGCGACGGTTGTTCGGCCCTGAATCGGCAGATCCCGGAGATCATGTCGATCCCATCGGCCCCGCGCATGTGGAGACCGCCGAGGAACCGTTGCGTCAGACCAGCGGTCTGCAGAGTTGCCGTGCCAGCGTTCAATTCGCCCCCAGTGTCGCCCGTGCCCCCCGACATGAGTTTCAGAACGCACTGTAACGCAACGCAACGGACGCCGTGGTCAGTCGGTCAGCCCGCGTCGGCGACCACCTGGCGCGTCTGCGTCAGCGGAGCGAACTCGAATCCCCAACCGAGCGACCGCCGCACGCCCAAGGTGAGCAGCCGCTGATACTGGGACCAGGCCTGCGACTGCCAGTCCAGGAACCGCTCGACCACGAGCGTGCGCCACTGTGCATCGTCCAGGGTCAGCGCAACGGTGGACACGTGCAAACGGGTGCAGATCAGCTGTCGCTCGGCGCAGATCTCGGTTTCCGACAGCCCGGCCAGACCCACCGCGGGACACCACTCGACGCCCGCACAGGTGTCGAACCTGACGGCCGTCGCATGCCGCTCCCAGGTCGCCAACGTCTCCTCGACCGCATGCTCGTGGGCCGACAGCACCGCGTCCAGGCGGTCCCGCAGCCTTCCCCCGAATGCCGCACGCAGAACCGATCGCGGCGGGGTGAAGGTCACCTCGAGCGCCGACACCGATGCGCTCTCGCGCCGCACACCACAACCGTCCCCGAACAGCCACTCGGCGACGCGCATCTCGGGCGGGTGCGCGAACTCCGGTCCAGCGGTGGAGGACCCGACCCAACGCAGCCGGGAGATGTCGGGACACTGGAGCGGCGGAACCGAATCCGCGTGTGCGATAACCCACGTCATAGCGGGCATGATGACATCCGGACAACTGTTCAGACCGGACCGAATACCCAATTGTGACCCTGATGCGCGAATCGTCGAATCCCCATGCGCGGATCACCCAGTCCGGTCACGGACTCGGCACCACCACGCCGACGGGTCCTGATCCCACGCACAGCGTGAGGTCCGGTTCGACCGCGCGCACCTCGAGCAACCCACCGCCACCCGTCAGGCGCACGAAAACACTGTTCGCGCCGCGCCGAACCGGAACCGTCACCGGCTCCCCTTGCTGGAGCGACACCGTGATCTCGCCGTCAGCCGAGGCCAGATAGTTCAGCCGAACGGTCCACTCCCAGCCGGCCAGCGGTCCGTCGAGCGGCAGCTCGGAGACGTCCGTTCCGATGCGGTGCCCGCAGCCCGGCTCCGGGCCCGGATCGATGGCCCGAACCCATGTCACCTGCGCGTCGACAAGTCGGCCGTCATCGTCGAGCATGCGCAGCTCCGGGGTGGACGCCGCGAACTCCGGGCGATCCGGCAGCGGCCCTAGGACGTGACTGACCAGGTTGTGGGGGTGAGCGACCGGCAGCAGCACCCAGATCGACGCCGGCTGCTCCAACAGCGGCACATCGGGATGCGCCGCGAGCGCCGACCGCGCGTTGGCCAGGTAGTCACGTGTCGTGTCGTCCCGCCAGCTGTCGGCAAAGGTCGCGGTCGAGACGAGACTGCCCGCGACGAACGCGGACATCAGTGCCACCGCCACCGCCGGTCCGCGCACGGAACCCGCCCCCGCGGTTCGGGCGGGGGCACGCAGGATGACGGCAAGCGCGATGGCGATGATGACGGCGCTGTCGGTCAGGTAACGCAGCGTCTGCCCGAGCTCGAAGGTCGTCTCCGCGCCCGATCTGGTGACGACCATCGCCGCGACCGAGGCGAACACATAGGCCCCCACCGCGATCCACACCCACGCGACCCGCCGCTTCCAGACAATCGTGGCGACGACAACCGCGGCGGCGAGGACCCCGCTCGCGGCGATGAGCACCCCGGGTGGCTCCGCCCACGGCGGACTCGGTGGCCAGCGGTCCCAGGTCCAAGGCCCGCCGAAGAGCGTCGGCAGCAGCCCTTTCGACGTCGCGTGCTTGACCATCTCGACCGCCGACGCACCGTCGTATTCCGCGAAATCCACGGTGACGGTGAGTCGGTAGATGAGCGACCACACGACCGCCAGGAGCAGCGTGGGCGCCCAGAGGAGCGCCCCCCTGGCGGTCGCGGCGCGAATCGGTTGCGCCCGACCGTCGACCCGGTAGATCAGTGCGACCGCGGCGAAGGCCACCAGCGGCACCAGCACCGCCTTCTCGAAGAACTGCAGCGACACCGCGAACACCAGGAACCCGGAGATCGCGTAGCGCGCACTGCCGGTGCGGCACAACCGAATCGCGTCCCCCGCCACCCAGGCGAGGCCGATCTGCAGCGGCAACGCATTGAGCCCAGCGGCCCACCAGGCGAAGGCGGGCAGGGTCAGCGGCGAGAAGAGGTAGAACACCAACGGGATCAGGATGGCCGGGCGGCGACCGAGGATCAGACGGAGCAGCCGCAGTACGGCCAACGAGGCCAGCGCCTGGAGCACCAGCAGCATCAGCGCCGCCACCGGCCAGTTGTACGGCGCCAGCCTCGTCGCGATCCCGGCGACGAGGAATGCCGCAGGCATGAAGTGACCGTCGTGGTCGTAGAACAGAAACTGCGACGACAGCAGCGACATCGATCCGGACCGGCCGGTCAGGATCAGGTCGTCCCAGTAGAAGTAGCCGCGACTCAGGACCAGGCCCCGCACCACCAGCTGCAGCGCGATCAGCGCCAGCGCGATCTGCATGACGCGACGGCCGCACAGTTGCCACCAGCGAGGCGCCCTGGCCGGCCGCCCGTCGGTGGCCGACCCCGAGGCGGACGCCGGGTCCGCGGGGACGAGCATTTCTGCGCGCATGGTTGCACCGACCCTAGTGGCTCGAGTCGATTGAGCCCGCATTCGTGCGGACGCTGGCTAGGATCAGTGTTCGGTGTTGCCGAGAGTCCCGTGCGACCGAGAGGACCCGAATGCGTTTCCTCAAGCTTGCCGCCACTGCCGCCGCACTCATCGCCGTGCCCGCCGCCCTCGCGGCACCAGCCGCACAGGCCCTGACCCCTCGGACCGTCTTCGGGACGGTGACCTGCAAACAGGGTCCGCGGAGTTCGCCACCGGTGGCGGTGTGGGTGGTCGCCGAGAAGGGCGAATCCGGGTGGGCGGAACTCGACAACCCAGTCGGCGCCCGCGGATCGGTGCGCGAGTATTCGTACACGGCCTATGACGCCGAGCGATTCCGACTCGTCGTCGGGTGCGGGGGAACAGCCGAGCAGGCGGAGCGGGCCGTCGTCACCGGCTGGGTGAAATCCGGTCGACACAACCTGACAATGAACTACTGACCGTCCGGCACCAACCCCCACCCTTCTGACCGCCGGGTATCGTCGGGCGGGTGACGTGGAATGAGGTCGGGCCGATGCGGTCGCTGCATCTCCGGCACCTGCTCCTCATTTCCACCATTGCGATGCTGATCGCCCCGGCCTTCGCCCCGAACGGCCCCGCGACCGCAATCGGCGCGACAGTGACGGTTCTCGCCCTTCTCGCGATTGCCGGTCGCAGCGCGATCGAACCGCTTTGCCTCCTTTTCGCGCCCTCGACAGGGCCCGCGCGCGATGAACAACGCCGGCGTGGCTCATTCCGCCGCCAGAGCAGCCCCGATACACCGGGGAAGCCGCAGCCCCGGGCTCCCGGAACTCACCTCTCACTCGCGTAGCTCTTTCTTGCCCTTTCCCTGCGCGCTCCAGTGCAGCGTTGAGCAATCGACGGCCAAGCGCCGCAATTCCCACCTGCACTCGTAGAGCGCGCCTCGCAGTGAGGTGTTCACTCATGCTCGATTTCATCTACTACCCGGTGTCGGGAATCCTGTGGATCTGGCACGCCGTCTTCGGGTTCGCTTTCGGCCCGGACAGCGGACTCACCTGGGTCCTTGCCGTCACGTTTCTCGTCTTCACCCTGCGCGCACTGCTGTACGCGCCCGCGGTCAGACAAATACGCACCGCGCGGCAAATGCAGGAATTACAGCCGCAGATCAAGGCCCTTCAGAAGAAGTATCAGGGTGATCGCCAGCGGCAAGCCCTCGAAATCCAGAAGCTACAGAAAGAACACGGGTTCAACCCACTCATGGGTTGCCTGCCGATCCTGGTGCAGGCACCGGTCTTCATCGGCCTTCTCCACGTCCTCCGGTCGTTCAATCGGACCGGCGACGGATTCGGGCAACTCGGTATGTCGCCCGAGGCCAATGCGAGCACCCCGAACTATTTCTTCAGCGTCGACGAGGTTCAGTCGTTCCTCTCGGCACGCGTGTTCGGGGCCCCGATCTCGGCATGGATCACCCAGCCGAGAGAAGCTCTCGAGGCGTTCGCTCCGTTCGGCGGGATCCCATCCATCGCGAGCATCGCGGCAGTAGCGATCCCGCTGATGGTCGCTGCATGCATCGCCACCCATGCGAATGCCCGCGCCTCGATTCGGCGACAGAGCCAGGCGGCACAGGAGAACCCGCAGGCCGCGATCATGAACAGATTGATGCTCTGGGTTTTTCCGCTCGGTGTCCTCGTCGGCGGGCCATTCCTACCCATCGCGATCCTGATCTATTGGGTGAGCAACAACCTCTGGACCTACGGGCAGCAGCATCTCATCTTCCGCCGGATCGACGCCGAGGAGAATGCCAAGCAAGACGCAGGGCGGCCCAAACGCCGTCGCTGACGCCGGGCCGCCTCGGGGTGACTCACATGTCGAACTCGTCCGGGTCCGGTCCCAGCCGGTTGCCGGCGTCCAGGCCGGCGATCGCGACGAGGTCATCCGCGTCGAGCGCGAATTCGAAGACGTCGATGTTCTGCCGAATCCGGTACGGCGTCACGGACTTCGGGATGACGACGTTGCCGATCTGCAGGTGCCACCGCAGCACCACCTGCGCGGTGGACCGCTGATGCTTCTCGGCGATCCGGGCCAGCACCGGGTCGTCGAGCAGCGCACCGCCCTGGCCGAGGGGCGACCATGCCTCGGTGACGATGCCGTGTTCGGCATGGAACGCGCGCAGCTCCGGCTGCGCGAAGTCGGGATGCAGCTCGATCTGGTTGACGGCAGGGATCACGGACGTTTCGTCGATGATGCGGCTCAGCTGAGCGGGCTGGAAGTTGGAGACCCCGATGGAGCGCACCCGCCCCTCCGCCTTCAGCTCGGCGAAGGCACGCCAGATCGCGATGTAGTCCTCGCGCGCCGCGCGAGGCCAGTGGATCAGGTACAGGTCGAGGTAGTCGAGGCCGAGCCGCTCGAGGGAGGCGTCGAACTCGCGGCGAACCGAGTCCGCCGTCCAGGTCTCCCCCGCGCCGTTCCACAGCTTGGTGGTGATGAACAACTCGTCCCGAGCCACCCCGGAGTCCGCGATCGCCCGGCCGGTGCCCACCTCGTTGCGATAGATGGCCGCGGTGTCGATGCTCCGGTAACCGATGCTCAACGCGCTGATGACGGCCGAATAGCTCTCGTCGTCGGGCACCTGCCACACGCCGAAGCCGAGCTGCGGGATGGTGTTGCCGTCGTTCAACGTCACATTCGGGACAGGGCTCAGAGAGGTCATGCAACCCACAACTCCGGCCGTCGGAGCCTTGTTCCCCGCGCGACTGAGACAATCGTCGCCATGACCGCAACACTGCACGCCGACGGGCTGTCCGCATCCCGCGGCGAGCGCACCCTCTTCTCCGGGCTCGACCTCGTCGTGGCCCCCGGCGACGTGATCGGGCTGGTAGGCGCCAACGGCGCGGGCAAGTCGACCCTGCTCTCCATCCTGTCCGGACACACCACCGCCGACATCGAGGGCGCGGTGACGCTCAGCCCGCCGCACTCCACCGTGGGCTATCTCACTCAGGAACCCGAACGCCTCGCAGGCGAGAGTGTCGAGGGATTCCTCGGCAGGCGCACGGGCGTCACCGGGGCGGAGGAGGAGATGAACGCGGCCGCGGAGGCGCTCGCGGAGGACGGCGGCGACGACCGGTACTCACACGCGCTCGAACGGTGGCTCGGCCTCGGCGGGGCCGACCTGTCCGAGCGCGCCGAGAAGGTGCTGAGCGACCTCGGCCTGGACGTCGGGCTCGACGCGGAGATGACCGCACTGTCCGGCGGCCAGGCCGCGCGTGCCGGCCTGGCCTCGCTACTGCTCTCCCGATACGACGTGCTTCTGCTCGACGAACCGACCAACGACCTGGATCTCGACGGCCTCGAGCGGCTCGAACGGTTCGTCGAGGAGGCCCGCACCGGCATCGTGGTGGTCAGCCACGATCGAGAGTTCCTGGCGCGGACCGTGACCGGAATCGTCGAGCTCGATCTCGCCCAGCAGCAGATCGCGGTCTACGACGGCGGCTACGAGGCCTACCTCGCGGAGCGGGCCATCGCCCGCCAGCACGCGCGGGAACGCTACGAGGACTACGCCGACACCAAGTCCGGTCTCGAGGATCGCGCTCAGATGCAGCGCAATTGGCTCGAGCACGGTGTCCGCAACGCCCGACGGAAGGCCAAGGGCGCCGACTCCGACAAGATGGGACGCAAGGCCCGCTCCGAGTCCACCGAGAAGCAGGCCGCGAAGGCCAGGCAGACGCAGCGCCGCATCGAGCGGCTCGAGGTCGTCGAGGAGCCCCGCAAGGAGTGGGAGCTTCGGATGCAGATCGCGGACGCCCCGCGAAGCGGCACCGTGGTGGCCACCGTCAGTGGCGCGGTTGTTCAGCGTGAAACATTCCGGCTCGGACCGATCAGTGCCCAGATCGAATGGGGCGACCGGGTTCTCATCACCGGGCCGAACGGTTCTGGCAAGACGACACTGCTTCGGCTGCTCCTCGGCAAGCTCGTTCCCGACGAGGGCACCACGGCGCTCGGGTCCGGCGTCGCGGTCGGTGAGGTCGACCAGGCCCGCGGACTGTTCGAGGGCGACGAGGCGCTGGCGGCGGCGTTCGGCGCCCAGGTCCCCGACTGGCCCGACGCCGAGGTACGCACCCTGCTGGCCAAGTTCGGCCTGCGCGGCGCGCACGTGCTGCGGTCGGCGAGCTCGCTCTCCCCCGGCGAACGCACCAGGGCCGCACTGGCTCTGCTCCAGGCCCGCGGGGTGAACCTGCTCGTCCTCGACGAGCCGACCAACCACCTGGATCTGCCCGCCATCGAGCAACTCGAGCGCGCGATGGACGAGTACGAGGGCACTCTGCTCCTCGTCACCCACGACCGGCGGATGCTGGACACGATGCGCAGCACCCGCCGGTGGCGGATGGATGGCGGTCAACTCACGGAGGCCTGATCAGCTACCGAAGAGCTGCTGGCCGATGTAGCCACCCTTGGCACAGCCGGGCGGGATCGCGAACACCGCGGACCCGATCGGCGTCGTCCACTGGTTCAGCATGTCCAGCTCCGAAAGTCGTTGCTGGATGGGCACGAACTGGGCATCGACGTCGGCCTGGTAGCAGACGAAGATCAGACCCGAGTCCGAGATCTCGCCCCCGGCCGGCGCCTCGTCGTAGTTGTACCCGCGCCGGTGGATCCGCTGCCGCGGGTCCGCCGACCTGGCCCTGGCGATGTGCGAGAACTCCGGGATCACCGGAAACCCGGTCGCGCCCACCGCGGCGAAATCGGGCTCGTCGTGTTCCGAGTCGCCGGTCAGCGGAGCCCCGTCCGACAGCCTGCGCCCCACCGATTGCTCGCGTCCCGGCCGGTCGACCTTGTCCCACTCGTCGAGGTCGAGGTGGGTGCGCCGGATCACCACCGAGGTTCCGCCTGCCATCCAGGCCTGTCCGGATCCGGTGTCCCAGACCAGGTCCGCGAAATCCGCGGTACCGGGCGACGGGTTCACCGTGCCGTCCACCTGACCGAACAGGTTCCGCATCGTGGTGCCGGGGGCCTGCGTGCCGCGGGCCCGGCGGAAACCGCGCTGGGTCCAGCGCACCGAGCCGACACCCGCGGACCCCTTGAGCAGCACCCGCAGCGCGTGCGCCACGGTGACCGGGTCCTCCGCGCCAACCTGGAGCAGAAGATCCCCACCGCTCCACCGGTCCTCGAGCCGGTCCACCGCGAACGGGGGCAGCGGCCGCAGCCACGCAGGGCGCAGGTGCTCGGCGTTCCCGAGCCGGAAGACGCCCGGACCGAAACCGACCGTCACCGTGAGCCGGGTCGGCTCGGTGGCCAGGTCCGGTTCGGTGTCCGCCAGCGCCGCCCGGCCCTCGGTGAGCCGGGCCGCGTCCTCGGTCCACACCTTCAGCAACCGGATCAGCGCGGCCCGGTCCACCTCCGGTCGGAGATCGAGCGCGACGAACGTCGAGTGCGCCTGCGGCGCCGTGGCGATGCCCGCCTGATGCGTGCCGTAGAACGGCTCGACCTCCGACACGGTGGGCACCGGAGGCCCCGCCGACTGCGGCTCCTGGTCGAGCGTGACCTCGCGTGCGCCCCAGGCCAGGCCGGTGCCGCCGAGAACGACGGCACCGGCGCTGAGCAGGCGGCGCCGGC
Organism: Rhodococcus sp. PvR099; assembly: GCF_017833315.1. Lineage (NCBI taxonomy): Bacteria > Bacillati > Actinomycetota > Actinomycetes > Mycobacteriales > Nocardiaceae > Rhodococcus > Rhodococcus sp. PvR099. The sequence goes on from NZ_JAFIBV010000001.1 coordinate 2,827,079, forward strand.
TCAGCTCAGCCATGATTCCCTTCGTAGCTCTCGTTGGCTCCGGTGAAATCCCGTACCTGGACGGTGGTCTCGGCGGTGGACCCGTCGCCGAAGGTGAGGGTCAGCGGCACGTCGGTGCCCGCCTTCACGGGGGCGGGCAGGCGGAGGAACATGATGTGATCCGCACCGGGCTCGAGCTTGTGCGTGCCCGAGGCGGGGATGGTCACCCCGCCCTCCTTCTTCTGCATCACCATGGTCCCGTCGGGGCCCATCGCCATCTCGTGCACCTCGACGGCAGGCGAGATCGGGCTGCTCACCGCGACCAGGGTCGCGTCGGTCCCGGATCCGTTGACGAGGGTGCCGAAGGCCGCGGTCATCCCGCTGTCGGCCGCCTTCACCCAGGACTCGGTCAGGGTCACCGATTCGGCGGCCGGACGCGCTTCGTCGGCAGAGTTGTCGGAGTCCGACGAGCAGCCCGCGATTGCGAGTCCCATGGACAGAGCGGCGCCTGCGGCCAGCATCCGCCGGCGAGAGAAGATGTTGTTGCTCATGATTGATGTTCCTTCGATACGAGTTCGTTTGTCTTGGAGTGTTTTCCGGAGCGCCACGCGGCGATCCCGAGCGCGAGCCCGGCGATCACCAGGGCGACCGGCCCGAGCAGGCGGCGGTACAGCGGCGATGATTCCGTGGTAGGCGGCCGCTCGGCGGGCGCCCGCGCAGCGGAGACCGGCGCCGGCGTCGTCGCGGCGCCCGCATCCCCGGAGGGCGCGCCCACCTGGTAGCCGAACGTCCCGGTGAGCGGGTGCCCGTCGTCGGACACCGCCCGCCAGCGGACGTTGACGGACCCGGAGCCGGCCTTCACCCGCTGGATCATCCTGGCGCCGTCGCGCGTGACCGGGCCGTCGTCGAGCCGGGTCCCGTCCGCGGTGGTGACCACGATCGCGGCGCCCGTCTTCTGTACCGCCGTGGAGAAGGTCAACACCACCTCGGTGGGCGCCGCAGCCAGCACGCCGTCCCGCGCGGGAGACGTGGACAGCAGCTCTGAGTGCGCCGACGCCACCGGTGCGGTCAGCACGACCGCGCCCAGTGCCAGCAGCAGGGCGATCGCCGCCCGCCTCATGCCGGTTGCCGCCTCGAACGCAGCCCCAGCAGCACGTCCACGATCAGGAAGCCGAGCAGCGAGAGGCCGAGCAGCGGCACGAAGATGCCGACGGCAACCGCGATCACCGCGATGCCACCGATGGCGGGCCAGGGCAGCCGCCGCAGGGCGCCGCGGCGCGGCACGGTGCCGAGCGCGAAGCCCTCCGACCGGCGGGGACGCCGCTGCCACCACATCCGGTAGCCGGTCACGATCAGCGTGATCAGCGACAGCGCGAGCGCCCCGAGCAGCAGCTGGTTGGCGAAGCCGAACAGCGTGCCCATGTGGCCGGCGATCCCCCACTGGCTCAGCTTGGCCGCCAGCGGCCAGTCCGCGAACCGCTGCTCGTCGGTGACCTGCATCGTCGCGGCGTCGACCGCGATCGAATCGCCGCCGGTCGCGGTCTCCTTCACCGTCCAGGCCTTCGAGGCGCTGGCCGGGATCGTCGCGGACAGCGATCCGGTCATCCCCTGATCGCGAGCCACCGCCAGCACGCCGTCCACGGCCGACGGGTCCGTGGGAGCGCCGTCGGCGACCGGGACGGCCGGTGCGCCGTGCCCCGCGTGCTCGCCCGCGGGCGCAGCCTGGACGGACCCGAGCGTGGTGTCCAGCTTCGGGGTGGTCCAGCTCATCTCGGTGCGGACCGTCTTCACGTTCTTGCCGGCATGGTCCGACCAGGTCAGTCCGGTGATCGAGAGGAAGAGCAGGCCGAGGGCCGCGCAGGCACCGACGACACCGTGCCAGTTCAGCGTGCTCCGCCGCCCGGTCACCGACCGGTCCACCGTCAGCAACCGGCCCCGGTCGCCGTTCGCGCGATCGCGGCGGTACTTGGTCCACCACAGGTACAGACCGGCAAGCGCGATCACGCCGAGCCAGGATGCGGCCAACTCGCTGTAGAGGTTGCCGACCTCGCCCAGGTGCAGGTTCTTGTGCAACGCCGACAGCCAGGCACGCAGCGGCAGGTCACCGGAGTCCGTCGCCAGTGCGCCGAGCACCTTGCCGCTGTCCGGGTCGACGAAGACGGTGGTCTCCCCCGAGCCGACGCTCGGGTCGGCGAACACCACCCGCGTCGACCCTCCTGCCTCGGCGGTCTGCAGCGACAGCAGCGTGGACGGGTCGCGGCCGTCGAGAGCGGCCTGGAGCTGCTCGGAGGCGGGCAGCGGACTATCCGTGGCGGGCGCCTCGAGGTAGTTCCCGTAGGCGAGCTTCTCCAGCGTCGGCGCGAACGCGTAGATGAATCCCGTCAGGGCAGCGACGAGGAGGAACGGGCCGACGAACACGCCCGCGTAGAAGTGCAACCGCAGCAGGAGCTTGCGCAGCGCCTGGGATTCGGTGCCCGGCGGCGTGGATTTGGGCACGCCGGGTTCGGTGGTGATGGTCATGACATCGCTTTCGTCGATCAGACTGTGGGTGCGCGGGACCCCATGGGAACCGCGAGAGACCGCGCCCGGGCCGAGGCGGCCGTGGTTACGCGGTGGGGTGAGGTGTGATCAGACGAAAAGCGGTGGGCCGCGACGCGATACCGACACGCGGCAGAGCGCGGACACGAGCGGGTGCGCCTCGGTGACGGGTCGCCAGCTGCGGGGTCGTTCGAGGACGGGGATGGCGACGACGACCGCGGCGACGACCGCGCGCAGCGCGGCCTCCGTGCGCGGGCCGATCCGTTCGGCCGCCGCGATGAGTGCGGCACAGACGCCGATCGCGACGGCGTGCGCGGCGAGCATCTGCGGGCCCATGCCGCCGATCGGACCCGAGGCCATGTCCGCGTGGTGACCGCCGCCGCCGAACGCCAGCGTGGTGTGGGCGCCGAGCTGCCCGACCGCCAAGATCGGGACCAGCGCCGGGCCACCGCGGCGAAGCACGGGGACGGCGGCCATCACGGCGACCAGCACCGCGGAGAATCCGACGAGAAGCATGAGGGTGGACCCGGCGGGCAGTCCGCCGCCGCCCACGCCGTGCGCGGCGACGGCCACGGCCGCGGTGGTCGAGCCGACGGACGCACAGCGCACACGGCGAGAGAGCTTCTCACCTGGGCCGACACGCATGGGCGAACGGTACTACATCGAGTAGGACTCATTCGACGGCCATGGGGACTACTTGACAGACTGTTGTGTTTTCCCAACAATCTGATGCATGAGCCCGGTACGGCGCGGCGAATCGCGCCACATCTTCAACCGCATCGCGGTGCTGCGGGCCGAGCGCTCGCTGAGTCGGGTCCGGCTGGCCGAACTGATCGAGGTGAACCCGCAGACCGTGGGCGCGCTCGAACGCGGCGACCACTACCCGAGCCTCGACCTGGCGATGCGGATCTGCGAGGTGTTCGGCCTGCCGATCGAGGCGGTGTTCTCGCGGAACGAGTTCACGCCGCTGTCCACCGAGCTCTACCGATCACGCGAGTCAGGAGTGAACCGAGATGCCTGAGATGAACCTCGTCGAGCGTTATCAGGCGCACCGAGTGCGCCGGTTCCTCGCGAACTCCGACAAGTGGCGGCACCTACTGCCCGGCTGGCGGACCCAGCGCCGACGCCGCATCCTCGTGGTCGCGCTCGCCGTGACCTTCGCCTTCATGCTCGTGGTCGGGGTGCTGTGCCACTTCTTCGAGCAGGCCCCGCTGCTGTGGCTGCCCGCCTGCCTGCTGTTCTTCCTAGTCTGGCCGTCGCTGGCCATCGTCTCGGGCCGTCAGGGCGACGCGCCCGCCGGAGCCCTGGACGAGTGGGAGGTCCAGCAGCAGAACAGCGCCCGTTCGATCTCCCTGAGCATCACCCAGTGGCTGGTGATGATCCCCGTGATCTACCTGACCTACGGCAGTGCCGTCACCGGCGGCACCCACACGACCATGGCCTACACGGGCGGGCTGCTCACCCTCACCATGCTGATGATCGGCGGTTGCCTGCCCGCGATGATCCTGGCCTGGAGCCGCCCCGACCCCGATCCCGAGTCCGATGAATTCCCCATGGAGGCAGCGTGACCGACAGCCACACCCTCACCATCGACCGCATCTCCAAGCGCTACGGCGACGTGGTCGCGCTCGACGACCTCAGCTTCGAGGTGCGCCAGGGCGAGATCTTCGGTTTCGTAGGCAGCAACGGCGCGGGCAAGACCACCACGATGCGGATCGCGCTCGGGGTGCTGTCCGCCGATTCCGGCGAGGTGCGGCTCGGCGGCCGACCCGTCGACCTGGACGTGCGTCGCACCATCGGGTACATGCCCGAGGAGCGCGGCCTCTACCCGAAGATGAAGGTCGGCGCCCAGCTCTCGTACCTCGCCGAACTGCACGGACTCTCGCGCGCCGAGGCGAGATCGGCGGTGACCCGCTGGACCGAGCGGCTCGGGATCGCCGAACGCGTCGGTGACACCGTCGACTCGCTGAGCCTGGGCAACCAGCAGCGGGTCCAGTTGGCCGCGGCGCTGGTGCACGACCCGGCGGTGCTGGTCCTGGACGAGCCGTTCTCCGGTCTCGACCCGGTCGCGGTGGACGTGATGAGCGACGTGCTGATCGAGAAGGCGAGGACCGGGGTGCCGGTGATCTTCTCCAGCCACCAGCTCGACCTGGTACAGCGACTGTGCGACCGCGTCGGCATCATCAAGCACGGCAAGATGCGCGCGATCGGCACCGTCGACGAACTGCGTGGCGGCGAGAGCGCCCAGCTCGTCGTGCACGCCCCCGGCGCGACCGCGGACTGGGCACGGCATCTGGCGGGGGTGAGCACCGTGAGCCACTCCGACGGTCGCACCGTGCTGACGCTCGACCCAGGAGCCGACGACCAGGAGATCCTCGCCGCCGCCATGAAGACCGGACCGGTGCACGAGTTCTCGTTGCACCGCCCGTCCCTCACCGAACTGTTCCGAGAGGTGGTCGCGGCATGAACACCGCCCGCGCAGTACGCCTGGTCGCCAGGCGCGAGTTCCTCACCCAGGTCCGCAAGAAGAGCTTCCTGATCAGCAACGTGGTCATCCTGATCGCCATCGTCGGCGGCATCGTCGGGTACTCGATCTTCTCGGGCGGCGACGACGCCGACCGCGCCGCCATCGGACTGGTCGGGGACCAGTCGCTGTCCCCTGCCCTGGTGGCCGCCGGAGAGCAGGTGGGCACGTCGGTTGAGGTGTCCGAGATCCCCGACGAACAGACCGCCCGGGACCGCGTCGGCAGCGGCGACCTGGACGTGGCTCTGATCCCGAACCCGGACGGATCCGCCACCGCGGTCACCGAATCCGAGATCGACGCCGGGCTGCGCACCGTCGTCGACATCGCGGTCACCGGCCAGGCACAGCAGCGGGCGCTGACGGCCCAAGGCGTCGACGTCGAGCAGCTGAGCGCGGACATGGGCGCGGCCGTGGTCACGGTGGAGACGATCGATCCGCCCGATCCTGAGGAGGGCCAGCGCATCGCGATGTCCATCGCCGCGGTGACCCTGCTGTACATGCAGATCCTCGGCTTCGGCATGTATGTCGCGATGGGCGTCGTGGAGGAGAAGTCCAGCCGGGTGGTCGAGCTGCTGCTGTCCACCCTGCGCCCGCTGCAACTGTTGTGGGGCAAGGTCATCGGCATCGGCGCGGTCGGGCTGGTGCAGCTGGCGGCGTACGGTGTCGCGGGAGTCGGCGCCGGACTCGCGACCGGCGTCCTGACCGTCACCGGCACCGCGCTCGGCGTGTTCGCGGGCACCCTCGGCTGGTTTGTCCTCGGCTTCACGTTCTTCGCGGTGCTCTACGCCGCGGCCGGCTCGATGGTCTCGCGCCAGGAGGACGTGAACTCCACCACGATGCCCCTGATGCTGCTGATCATGGCGATGTTCTTCTCCGCCTTCTCCGCGGTCGGCAACCCGGACGGCACCCTGAGCAACGTGCTGAGCTGGATCCCGCCGTTCTCGGCGATCCTGATGCCGCTGCGGATGGCGGCCGGGGTGACCGGCCCGGTGCAGGTGATCGGCACCATCGCGCTGATGACCGTGGTCACCGTGGCGCTCTCGCTCGTCGCCGCGAAGATCTACCAGCGCTCGATCCTGCGGGTCGGCAAGACGGTGTCCTGGCGGGAGGCGTTCGGCCGATAGGGTCGGGCCATGACCGTGCGCCTGTCGGCCCAGCAGATCCTGGACCTGGTACTCGATTCCGGGAGCTTCGAATCCTGGGACCGGCCGCCCGTGCCGGTCGAAGCGAACGCCTCCTACCGCGCCGACCTCGACGCGGCCGCCGCCAAGACCGGCTTGGACGAGTCCGTGATCACCGGGGTCGGGACGGTTCGGGGTCGCCGGGTCGCGGTGATCGCCTGCGAGTTCGGATTCCTCGCCGGGTCCATCGGCGTCGCGGCCGCCGAGCGGATCGTCACCGCGATCGAGCGGGCGACCGCCGAGCGGCTGCCGCTGCTGGCGTCCCCGACGTCGGGCGGCACCCGGATGCAGGAGGGCACCCTCGCCTTCGTGCAGATGGTGAAGATCGCGGCGGCGGTCACAGTGCACAAGGCCGCACACCTGCCGTACCTGGTGTACCTGCGCAACCCGACGACCGGCGGGGTGTTCGCGTCCTGGGGTTCACTCGGGCACGTCACGGTCGCCGAGCCGGGGGCGCTGATCGGTTTCCTGGGCCCTCGGGTCTACCAGGCGCTGTACGGCGAGAAGTTCCCCGAGGGCGTGCAGACCGCCGAGAACCTCTACAACAGCGGCGTCATCGACGGTGTCGTGGCACCGGAGTGGTTGCGGCACCTGGTTCATCGCGCGTTGCGGGTGATGACCGGCGAGACCGGGCGGTGGCAGGACCCGCATCCCGAGCCCGCCGACATTCCGGACGTGCCCGCCTGGCAGTCGGTGATGCTCTCGCGCCGGGCCGACCGTCCCGGCATCCGGCAACTGCTGCGGTACGCGGCCACCGAGCAGATCCCGCTCAGCGGCACCGGGCAGGGCGAGGCCGACCAGACCGTGCTGGTGTCGCTTGCGCGATTCCGGGGGGCGCCGTGCGTGCTGTTCGGCCAGGACCGCAGCGGTCAGTCCCCGGAACACACGATGGGACCGGCCGCGCTCCGCGAGGCGAGGCGGGCGATGAAACTCGCCGAGGAACTGCGGATCCCGCTGGTGCTGGTCATAGACACGCTCGGCGCCTCGCTGTCGAAGGAGGCCGAGGAGAAGGGGCTGGCCCCGGAGATCGCGCGCTGCCTCGCGGACCTGGTCACCCTCGACACGGCCACCGTCTCGGTGCTGCTCGGGCAGGGCACCGGCGGCGGCGCCCTCGCACTGCTGCCCGCGGACCGGGTGTTGTCCGCGCAGAACGGTTGGCTCGCACCGCTTCCCCCGGAGGGCGCGAGCGCCATCGTGCACCGCGACACCACGCACGCGCCGCAGATGGCCGCCGCTCAGGGCATCCGCTCACTGGACCTGTTGCGGGACGGCATCATCGACGCGATCATCCCGGAGTTGCCCGACGCGGCGGACGAGCCGATCGGGTTCTCCAAGCGGGTCGGCGAGGCGATCGCCAGGGAGCTGTCCGGCCTGGTCGATCAACCCGCGGCGGATCGGTACGCGGCCCGGATCGCGCGCTATCGGAACCTGGGCGTGCCGCGCTGAACCGTCAGCGATATCCGGTGGTGTCGGCCGGTTTTCCGGGATCCTGGACCTCGACCAGGTATCGCCACGCATCGGGCCTGCTGCCGTCGAGATCGGTGAAGCCGTACTCCCGCGCCAGCTGCCCGCTGGAGAGCGACCTCCCGTTCCAGCGCGCGACATCGAGATCCTGAGCGAGGGCCGCGACGCCCCGGCCCACGTAGCTGGGGCTCTCCGAGATGGCGAAATGCGGGATCCGCTCGGTGGCATCGCGCCAGTTCGCTTCGGTGACCCCGAAGTTGTCGAGCATCATCTCCGAGCGCAACCAGCCCGGAGTGACCAGGACCGCGGTCGCACCGCGCGGGCCCAGCTCGTGGGCCAGCCCGAACGCCATCCGGCTCACCGCGGCCTTGGCCAGGTCGTAGAAGAAGGACACCCGATAGTTGGCGGCGTTGTACTCGTCGGTCCCGTCGGTCACCTCGACGACCAGGCCACCCGGGGTCTCCAGGAGGAGCGGGATCGCGAAATGGCTTGTGATGGCGTGGGTGTCTACGCCGAGCCGCAGGTACCGCAGGCCAACGTCGAGGGAGGACTCCCACACCGTCTTGTCCCACTCCATCTCGGTGGCTCCCCAGATGTCGTTGACCAACACGTGCAGGGCGCCCTGCTCGTCCCGGATCCGCGCCACCAGTGCGCGCACCTCCTCGGGCACCAGGTGGTCCACCCGGACCGGGATCCCGTGACCACCCGCGGCGTCCACCAAGGCCGCGGTCTCCTCGATCGTCTCCGGCCGGTCCATCTCCGATCGCAGCGACCCGCTGGTGCGGCCGGTGACGTAGACGGTTGCGCCCGCCGCACCGAGCTCGGTGGCGATCCCCCGGCCCGCGCCCCTGGTCGCGCCCGCGACCAATGCCACCTTCCCCCGCATCAGGAAGCTCCGCCCGCCGCGGTCGCGGGGATGATCACCGCCACCACGATTGCGGCGTTCACGGCCTCGACCGTCCTGCGGACGGCCGCCCCCGCCCACTCACCGTCGGCGATCTCCTTGGCCCGCTTCTTGATTGCGCGTCGGTCACCGTCCGTGACGACCTTGGCCGCCGCGTCGACGGCGGAGAGCAGCGAGATCAGCGCGGCAGTCCGCTCGGTCGGGGCGGCGCCGTCCACCAGTGCCGCGCGCAGCTCGTCGCGGACCGCACGCTCGTGGCTCTCGTCGACCGCGGGCCACACCGTGGTCGGGAAGATCCCGAGCAGGCGCCCCTTCGACTCACGAACCCAACCCCTGTCCACGATCCGTTGGAGAAGGGCCTCGCGGAGCCGCTGGTCGATCTTCTCGATCGCACGCTCCGGCTTGAGCGGCTTCGATTCCCGGATCCGTGCGACCGCGCCCGCGAGGATCGGGTCCTCGGGCGGCTCGTCCTCGCTCAGCACGAGCCTGCCCTTCTTCACCTCCTCCCCCTCACCGGCCGGGCGAACCAGGCCACCCAACGCGAGTTCGAGGAGGACGGCACCGGCCAACGCCCTTGGCAGCGCGGTGCCGTCGATCAGCGGCTTGCCGGATTCGTCGTCGAGCAGGAGCAGGAGCAGATCTTCGGCGAGAAGAGTCATGCATCCACGGTACTTCGGATCAGTAGGGTGAGGGCCATGAGCACCGCGGGCGCGTACAGGTCAGCCATCGCCGAGAGCACCGCCGACCCGGACGCCTTCTGGCTCCTGGCCGCGGAGGCCATCGACTGGGACACCGCGCCGACGAGTGCCCTCGACGACTCCGATGCCCCGATGTACCGCTGGTTTCCCGGCGCCACGCTGAACACCTGCTTCAACGCGCTCGACCGCCACGTCGCCGCCGGTCGCGGCGAGCAGGCGGCGCTGATCTACGACTCCGCGATGCTGGGCACTACCCGCACCTACAGCTACGCCGAGATGCTCGACGAGGTATCGCGTTTCGCCGGCGTTCTGGTCGCGCAGGGCGTGACGGCGGGCGACCGGGTGATCGTGTACATGCCGATGATCCCGGAGGCCGCGATCGCGATGCTCGCCTGTGCACGCATCGGCGCGATCCACTCCGTGGTGTTCGGCGGTTTCGCGGCCGCGGAACTGGCCGCCCGCATCGACGACGCCGAGCCGAAGGCCCTGATCACCGCGTCCGGCGGACTCGAACCGGGCCGGACCATCGAGTACCTGCCCATCGTGGAGCGGGCACTCGGGTTGACCGCGAACGCACCCGGCACCGTGATCGTCAAGAACCGCGGGCAGATCCCGGGATCGGCGGGCGACGTCGCGGGCTGGCTGGACTGGGACGCGGCGGTCGCCTCCGCCGAACCGGCGGGCTGCGTGTCCGTCGCCGCGACCGATCCGCTCTACATCCTGTACACCTCTGGCACCACCGGAAAGCCGAAGGGCGTGGTCCGCGACAACGGCGGCCACGCGGTCGCGCTGGCCTGGTCGATGCGCAACCTCTACGACATCGGCCCTGGTCAGGTGATGTGGACGGCCTCCGATGTCGGCTGGGTCGTCGGGCACTCGTACATCGTCTACGGCCCGCTCCTTGTCGGCGCGACGACGGTGCTCTACGAGGGCAAGCCGGTCGGAACCCCCGACGCGGGCGCGTTCTGGCGCGTGATCGGCGACCACGGCGTGCGCGCGCTGTTCACCGCGCCGACCGCGATCCGGGCGATCCGCAAGGTCGATCCGGAGGCGAAAGAACTTGCACAGTACGACATCTCCTCCCTCGCGACGCTGTTCGCGGCCGGCGAGCGACTCGACCCCGACACCTACGAGTGGGCCACCGAGAAGCTCGGCGTCCCGGTGATCGACCACTGGTGGCAGACCGAGACCGGCTGGGCCATCTGCGCGAACCTGCGCGGGCTCGAGCCGATGCCCATCAAGGCAGGCTCCCCCACCGTGCCGGTGCCCGGCTATCACGTCGAGATCCTGGACGGGGAGGGCGCGCCGCTACCCGCAGGCGCCGAGGGCAACATCGTCATCACGTTGCCGATGCCGCCCGGCACGCTGGCCGGGCTCTGGCGGGACGAGGACCGGTACGTCAAGTCCTACCTGGCGACCTTCCCCGGCCACTACCTGACCGGCGACTCCGGCTACATCGACTCCGACGGCTACGTGTTCGTGCTCGGCCGCAGCGATGACGTCATCAACGTTGCGGGGCACCGGCTTTCGACAGGGAGCATGGAGGCCGTCGTCGCCGGGCACGCCGCTGTCGCCGAGTGCGCGGTGATCGGGATCAAGGACGAGCTCAAGGGACAGCGGCCGAGCGGATATGTCGTGCTCAAGGCCGGCGCCGACATCGACCCGGAGCAGCTCCGGGTCGAGCTGGTGGCCATGGTGCGCGATCAGATCGGAGCGGTCGCGACCTTCCGTGACGTGACCGTCGTACAGGCGCTGCCCAAGACACGCTCCGGGAAGATCCTGCGCAAGACCATGCGGCAGATCGCCGACCACGACGAGTACACCGTGCCCTCGACCATCGAGGATCCCGCGGTGCTCGACGCGCTGGCGCGACTGCTGGGTGGGCAGGACGCCTAGGACGGTCGGGGCGGGCGGGGGACGAAAAACCCCGTGCGCGCCTGATACTCGGCGTAGCCCGGACGCTGCGACATCGACTTCTCGAGCAGCCGGGCACCGGTGGCGTACACGAGAAAGTAGGTCATCAGGACCGGGGAGGCGATGGTGAGCGGCCCGGGCCACACGCTCGCGGCGACAAGCCACAGCCCCCACCACACACACGCGTCACCGAAGTAGTTCGGGTGACGGGTCCATGCCCACAGCCCGACGTCCATGACGCGGCCGCGGTTGGCTGGTTCCGCCTTGAAGCGCTCGAGTTGGCTGTCGCCGACGGCCTCGAACACGAACCCCACGACCCACACGGCCGCGCCGAGGCCGAGGACCGCGACACCGGGCCCGTGGGTGGCGCCGAGCACCGCGGATAGTTGCAGCGGCAGCGACACGAACCACTGCGCGGCTCCCTGGGTGAGGAAGATCTTCCGTATCACCACCACGGTGCGGGAACCCGCCGAGCGGGCCAGCAGCTCCTCGTAGCGGGGGTCCTCGCCGCGCCCCCTGGACTTGACGTGCATGTGCCAGCTCAGGCGCAGCCCCCACACTGCGACCAGAAGCACCAGCAGAACCCGGCGCGTCACATCGCCCCCGCCGACCGTCGCCGCCACCACCGCTACCAGGACGAAGCCGAGGCCCCAGGACACATCGACCACGTTGTAGCGCCCGATCCTGCGGCCGATCGCGAACGTGGCCGCCTGCAGCAGCACCAGCACCAGCAGGCCGGTCACGCTGACCGCGGCAAAACCCGCGGGACCGGTGGCGTTCACCGCGGACCGATCCCACGGTCGAAGACGATCTGCTGGACGTCGAGATAGCCCGAACGGAACCCCGACTCGGAGTAGGCCAGATAGAACAGCCACATGCGCCGGAAGGTCTCGTCGAACCCGAGCGCGGCGACGTCGGCGCTGCGCGCGGCGAACCGGTCCTTCCACAACCTCAGCGTTTCCGCGTAGTGCCCGCCCAGCGACGTCAGCTCCCGCACCCGGAGTGTCGTGTGCCGAGAGGTGACCGCCTCGATCGCCTCCGTCGACGGCAGGCAACCGCCAGGGAAGATGTACTTGTGCACCCAGGTGTAGGTGTCCCGGGTGGCCAGCATCCGGTCGTGCGTCATCGTGATCGCCTGCAACGCCACCGTGCCCTCGGGGGCGAGCAATCGGTCCAGCGCGGCGAAGTACGTCTCCCAGAACCGATGACCCACCGCCTCGATCATCTCCACGGAGACGATCGCGTCGTACTCGCCCTCGACCGCGCGATAGTCGAGCAGGTCGACCTGCACCGAGTCGGCGTGCCCGGCCTCGGCCACGCGACGGCGCGCCAGCGCCTGTTGCTCCGCCGACAACGTGACCGAGCGGACGGTGGCTCCCCGCTGCGCGGCACGGATACACAGCTCCCCCCACCCGGTGCCGATCTCGAGTAGCCGGGTGCCCGGTCCAACGCCCGCCGCGTCCAGCAGTCGATCGATCTTGCGGCGCTGCGCGTTTGCCAGCTGCTCCCATCCGACCGGTCCCCCGTGGAACAATGCGCTGGAGTAGGTCATCGTCTCGTCGAGGAAGAGCTCGAACAGGTCGTTTGACAGGTCGTAGTGCCGGGCGACGTTCGACCGTGCGTTCTGTTCGGTGCCGAGGTCGCAAGCGGGCGGCGCGACGACGAACAGCCTGCGGAGCCGCTGCAGCGGACGTGGGACCAGTGTCTCCACCCCGGCAGCGAAGGCCGTCAGGACCGCGGCCAGGTCCGGCGCGGTCCAGTCACCCACCATGTAGGCCTCCCCGAACCCGATCAGCCCGCCGTCGGCGAGCCTCGCGGCGAATGCGTCCGGTCGCCGGATGATCATGCGCGGCAGGATGTCTCGGCGGTCGCCGGCGCCGACGACCGAGCCGTCTGGATACTCGACGCGGATCGCGAGGCGAGCGGCTGCCCGGCGGAACAGTCGATCGGCCCCTGCCGCGAGGAATCGCGCACGCGGTCCCGCTGGGACGTCCGCTAGGCCCGGCCAGATCCGGTCGTCGATGTCGGTCCTCACACTCTCCGCGGTCACTGTGCCGTCTCCTTCTGGTCGGTGGTCGGCCTGGGCGCGATGGGTACCCCACGCGCCCACAATCTGATGCCCTGCACTCTGATTCGCGCCGCGACCGTCAGCGGTGCCAGCGGCGCCGCCAGTAGTGCGTGCACCACGTTCGCGGTGGTCGCGGGTCGTCGGCGCCCACGCATGGTCGCGGCGAAGGGGGCTCGCCCGTCCCGGTGCAGCACGACACGGATATCGAGGCCCTCGGCGGGTTCCGCCAGCCGCATCGCGTAGACGCCCTCGACCTCGTTGAACGGTGAGACGTAGAACCGCTTGTCGGTCGCAGCGCAGCCGTTCCGATCGGTGCGGACCAGGTAGCAGTGCCTGCCCCCGTAGGTGTTGTGTACCTCGGCGAGCACGCAGCGCAGGTCACCGGTGCTGTCGTGACACCAGAACAGGCTCAACGGGTTGAACACGTAGCCCAGCACCCGCGCGTTCATCAGCGCCGTCACCCGCCCGCCCTGCAGGTCGATGCCGTGCGCGGCCAGCACGGCATCGACTCGGCCCCTGAGGGTTCGGCCCCCGCCGGGCTCGAGATGGTCCTCGGCCCGGAATCCGGCGAACGGCTGGAGCCACCACGGCAGTCGCGGTAGCGCGTCGAGGTCGATGAACCAGCTGTAGCTGCGGTATTCGAAGGCGTTGTGAACGGGTTCCGTTCGGACGTGCCGGATCCTGGTCCGGTAGAGGGCGGCGACGGACCCGTTCACCGCGCGGCCTGCCGAACCTCGGCGGCCGCGACCGTGTCCCACACCCCGCCGACCCGTTCGGCGGCGCGCAGACCGGAGAGCGCTCCGTCCTCGTGGAACCCCCAACCGTGATAGGCACCGGCGAACGCGAGTGTCTCCGAGCCGAGATCCGCCAGACGGGACTGGGCCGCGACGGATTCCGGGGTATAGATCGGATGCTCGTAGGTCATCTCCGCGATCACCGACGCCGGGTCCACCAGGTGCGATCCGCCCAGCGTCACGAGGAATCGACGGTCGGTGACCGCGTCGATGCGCATCAATCGGGTCAGGTCGTAGGTGACGATCACCCCGTGCGGCCCGGCGCCACCATCGGGGATCAGGTAGTTCCAGGAGGCCCTGGCCCGCGGCGCCCGCGGCAGGACGGACTGATCGGTGTGCAGCTGAGCGTGATTGGTCGAGTAGGGCATGGCGCCGAGGACGGACTTCTCGAGTGTGGAGGCGCGGTCGCCGAGCATCGCCAGGGCCTGGTGGGGGTGCACGGCGACGACGGCGGCATCGAAGTACCGCACCTCGCCGGTCGCGTCGATCACGCACACCCCGTCGCGGCGGTCGATCCGGGTCACCGCGGTGCCGGTGAGCACCTCGTCGATCCGGGATGCGACCTTCTCGACGTAGTTCGACGATCCGCCGGTGACGGTCCGCCATGGCACCGAACCGAAAACGGTGAGCATGCCGTGGTGGTCGAGGAAGGTGAACAGGTACCGCGCCGGGTAGCTCGCGGCCAGCGCGGGGTCGCAGGACCAGACCGCCGCCACCAGCGGCGTCACGAAGTGGTCGAGAAAATACCGACTGAAGCGGTGTCGGGCGAGGAAGTCGGCGAGCGTCTCGTCCGCGTCCGGGCCGTCGACAGGCAGGCCGAGGACGCGGCGGGCGGACCGGTGGAACCTCGTGACCTCCGCGAGCATGCGCCAGTGCCGCGTGCGCCGCAGCGAACCTACGGTCGGGAACAGCCCACGCAGACCCCGCGCGCCCGCGTATTCGAGACCGTTGATGTCGGACCGGATCGACATCGACATGTCCGATTCCTGGGTGTCGACGCCGAGCTCCGAGAAGAGTCGGAGCAGCGTGGGATAGGTCCGGTCGTTGTGCACGATGAACCCGGTGTCCAGCGACACAGACTGCCCCGTGCCGAGGTGCACCGTGTGCGTGTGCGCGTGCCCGCCGAGCCGGTCGTCGGCCTCGTACAGGGTGACGCGATCTCGGCGGGACAGGACGTGGGCGGCGGTCAGACCGGCGACGCCGCCACCGATCACGGCGACGTTCCGGCCCGCGGGGAGGTTCTGCATACGAGTGGTTCGGAGCAGGTCCGGTTTCGGATGGGTGGCAATTCGGACCAATCTGCACGGCCATCCGCTCCGAAGCACTGTACGAGCGGACCTCCAACCGAGAGGTCGGCATTCGGAGAGGGATTGCTATGAACTCCAGCAAGCGGAAGATCCTGACGGCGTTCGGCGTCAGTGCGGTTGCCGTGCTCGGACTCGGGGCCTGTTCGTCAAACGATTCGAACTCCTCGTCCGCCTCGGAATCGGCCGCGGCGCCTCAGACGGAGACCTCCGAATCCATGGATGGCTCCGACGCCATGGCCTCCTCGTTGGTCGGCCCGGGCTGCGCCGGATACGCCGAACAGGTACCCACCGGGCCGGGTTCGGTCGACGGCATGGCTCAGGATCCCGTCGCGGTGGCCGCGTCGAACAACCCGATGCTCACGACGTTGACCGCGGCGGTGTCCGGACAGCTGAATCCAGATGTGAACCTGGTCGACACCCTCAACGGCGGACAATTCACCGTTTTTGCGCCGGTCGACTCGGCCTTCGCGAAGGTCGACCCGGCCACCATCGACAGTCTCAAAACCGACTCTGCAACGCTGACAAAGGTCCTCACCTACCACGTCGTGCCCGGTCGGATCGCGCCGAGCGACATCGAGGGTACCCAGACCACGGTCGAGGGTGGCACGGTAGAGGTGACCGGTTCCGGCGACAATTGGAAGGTCAACGAAGCCGGCGTCATCTGTGGCGGCGTCCAGACCGCGAACGCCACCGTGTATCTGATCGACTCTGTACTGATGCCGAAATAGACGAAGGGACGGGCAAATGAGGAATCCGCTCCTCCGCACCGCTGTCGGCCTGTTCTCAGCCGCAGGCGCCGTGCTCCTCGCGGCACCAGCCGCGGCCGCACCCCTGGCACCAGTCCCGTCGCTTGACGTGCAGCGGTACATGGGTACCTGGCATCAGCTCGCCGCGATACCACAACCGTTCAGCCTGAACTGTGCCAGCGACACCCGGGCCACGTACTCGCTCCTCGACGCGCAGAACGTGCGTGTCGAGAACAGCTGCACCACGTGGACCGGGGGCAGCAGCGGCGTCACCGGCAATGCGCGGGTGAACGACCCCGCCACCATGGCGCAGCTACATGTGAGTTTCCCCGGAGTGTCCACCCAGGACTCGCTGGACGGGCCGACGAACTACGTCGTGAGCCACATCGCCGACGACTACTCGTGGGCACTGGTCGGGGACCCGGCCCGATTCTCCGGATTCGTGCTGTCGCGGTCCGCGTCGGCGACCGCCGAACGCTGGCAGGAGATCCGCTCGGTTGTCGAATCACGCGGGTACAACTCGTGCCTGCTGCTCACCTCGCCGACGACCGGAGGGCGCGAAGACATCCGCCCGCTGTGCACGGTCTGACAGGCGCCGAGCGGGTTCAGGAATCGAGGGGAAACTGCCTGGCCGCGGTGCCCGTGATGTTGTTGACCATGCCCTTGAAGATGACCCCATGGAACGGGAGGATCGCGTACCAGTAGACGCGCCCCGCAATGCCGCGGGGGAAGAAGATGGCCCGCTGATCGAGCCGGGACGTGCCCGCGGCGGCGGGATGCACACGCCACTCGAGCCACGCCCCTCCCGGCGCTCGCATCTCCGCACGCAGTCGCAGCAGGGTGCCGCGCTCGATCTTTTCCACCCGCCAGAAGTCCAGCGCGTCTCCGGTCTGGAGCCGCCGCGCGTCGCGGCGGCCGCGGGACAGTCCGACTCCCCCGACCAGTCGGTCCAGCCAGCCACGGACCGCCCATGCGAGCGGGAACGAGTACCAGCCGTTCTCCCCGCCGATACTCTCGACCACCTGCCACAGCGTCCGCTGGTCCGCCTCGCACACCTTGCTGCGCTCGTCGGTGTAGACCACCTCGCCTGCCCAAGACGGGTCGGACGGAAGGGGGTCCGAGGGTGCCCCCACCGGGGACGCATTGGCCCACGTGGTCTCCACCTCGCCGCGTTCGATGCGGCGAAGAGCCAGACCAACGGCGTCGCGGTACGAGGTCAGCCCCTCCGCAGGCGGCGGGATGACCTCGTCGATGCCGTGTTCGACCATCACGGCATCGTTGTGCAGCGACTCGATCAGGGCCCGGCCCAGGCCGGTGGGGATCGGCGTCACCAGCCCGATCCACAGACCGGCCAGCCTCGGTGTCAGCACCGGGAGCACCACGATGCGGCGGTTCGCCAGGCCCGCGACCTGCGCGTAGACCTTCATCATGTCGCCATAGCGCAGCACGTCCGGGCCCCCGATGTCGTAACTGCGGCTGTGCGGCAGTGGGGCCTCGGCGGCCGCGATCAGGTAGTACAGGACATCGCGGACCGCGATCGGCTGGATGCGGTTGTTCACCCACCTCGGTGTCGTCATCACCGGTAGCCGGTTCGTCAGGTGCCGGATCATCTCGAACGATGCGGATCCGGACCCGATGACCACCCCGGCCTGCAGCACCATCGTCGGGATACCGGAGCCGACGAGGATCTGCCCGACCTGTGTGCGGGAGCGCAGGTGCGCCGAGAGGTCGGACGTGGCGGGGTGCAACCCGCCGAGGTAGACGATCCGCGACACCCCCGAGGACCGCGCGGCCGCAACCACATTCAGCGCTCCGCGGCGCTCGGTCTCGACGAACTCGGTGCTGCCGCCCATCGAGTGGACGAGGTAGTAGACGACCTCGATGTCGGCGAACGCCCCCGCAAGCGATGCGGGATCGTTCAGATCGCCGCGCACGATATCCACCTCGGTCGCCCACGGCACGTCGTACAGCTTGTCCGGGGAACGCACCAGCGTCCTGACGCGGTGGCCCGCCGCGAGCAGCCGCGGAGTCAACCGGCCACCGATGTAGCCGGTCGCGCCCAGCACCAGAACGTGCGAGCCGCTCATGGGGAGTCGATCGCCTTGCCGAGCTGGTGGCGCAGCACCGCCTCGACCTCGGGGTGCCGGAACCCGTGCCCCGCGAGCGCGAGTCTCGTCGGGACCACGTGCTGGTCGGCCTCGGCCAGCTCGCGGGCACCCCGCTCGCCCAGCAGCAGGCGCGGACCGAGGCTCGGAACCGGCAGGACCGCGGGGCGGTGCAGGACCCGCGCGAGGGTGCGGGTGTAGTCGAGGTTGCGGACCGGGGCGGGTGCCACCGCGTTGACGGGTCCGCGGAAGGACTCGTCGAACAGGGCCCGGTGATAGACGTCCACCAGGTCGTCGAGCCCGATCCACGACAGCCACTGACTGCCGTCGCCGATCCGCCCACCCAGCCCCGCCGCGAACAGCGGATGGAGCAGCGCGAGGGTGCCGCCCCTGGCGGACTGCACGACCCCGGTGCGCACCCGGACGACCCTCAGCCCGGCCTCCTCCACGGGCCCGGTGGCCGCCTCCCAGTCGGCGACCACGTCGGCGAGGAACCCGTCGCCGCGGGAGCTGTCCTCGGACAGGAGTTCCTCGCCGCGATCGAATCCGTAGTAGCCGATGGCCGAGGCGGACACGAAGGTCCGCGGACCGCCGTCGGTGTGGCCCGCTAGCCCCGCCAGCAGGCGGGTCGGCCCGATGCGGCTGTCCCGGATCGCCTGCATGTGCGCCGCGGTGAATCTCCCGGCGATCGACGCCCCGGCCAGGTGCACCACGGCGTCGACACCCGCCAACAGGTCCGCGGCGGGGTCCGCGGGATCCCATCGTCGCTCGTCCTGCGTCCGCGGTGCGCGCCGCACCAGGCGGATCACCCGGTGCCCGCCGGTGCTCAGGAACGCTGTCAGCGCCGACCCGACGAGACCGGAGGCGCCCGTGACCGCCACCACCGCAGGCCGGACACCCCGCTCGCTCGCCCAGCGGTGTGCGGCCAGGTCCCCGGCGAGCTGGCGATGCCGGTAGGCGAACGTCGACCGCAACAGGAACTCCGGCACCGGGGTCTCGACCCGGTCGATCACCCGGGTCGATCCCGCGGTGACCTCGGTGAAATCGTGAATGTGCCTCCAGGACAGGGTGGCCCGGACCGGGATCGATGCAAGCCCGTCGGCGGCGAGCTCGTCGACGAAGCGATGGGGTGGGTCGTACGCGGCGCCGTCGTGGCGGGCCACCCACCGCAGCCCACCGGGCAACGCGAGCACAGCGCGTCCGGTGGCGAGCGAGTCCGCCTCGGAGACGATCCGCAGCGGCTGCCACGACGGTGACAGCCGGGCGAAGGCGCCCGGCCTGCCGTACCAGTCGAAGACCTCGGCCCGGGGCGTGTCCACCACGCTCGAGTACACGATGCCCATCGTTCGACCCTAGCCCCGTTTCAGCTCGCCGTAGCGAGCCAGCGCCTCCCGGCGCTCGATGCCGTGGTCCACGATCGGGTCCGGGTAGCCGTGGGGTCGGCCGTCGGCCAACGTGTGTACCCGGGCACCGGCGATGCCGCGCAGTTCCGGCACCCAACGGCGCACATAATCGCCGTCGGGATCGAACTTCTGCCCCTGGCTGATGGGGTTGAACACCCGAAAGTACGGGGCCGCATCGGTTCCCGATCCGGCGGTCCACTGCCAGCCGTGCTGATTCGAGGCCAGATCACCGTCGACCAGGTTCCTCATGAAGTACCGGGCCCCGCGCCACCACGGCAGGTGCAGGTCCTTCACCAGAAAGGACGCGACGATCATCCGGACCCGGTTGTGCATCCAGCCCTCGGCCAGCAGCTGACGCATGCCTGCATCGACGATCGGGTACCCGGTCCGGCCCGCGCACCAGGCCGACCACGCCGATTCCGCATCGGGTCCGCTGTCGTACCGCAGCGCGCCGAAACGCGGGTCGTAGTCGCGCCGCGCGGTGTCGGGGCGGTGGTGCAGGACGTCCGCGTAGAAATCCCGCCAGGCCAGCTGCCGCCGGAACGCCGCAGGCCCGGTGCCGTGCCGACCGGCGAGATCCGCGAGCATCGTGCGCGGGTGGATGCACCCGTACTTGAGGTACACCGACATTCGGCTCGTGCGGTCGAGGTCGGGCCGGTCCCGGCCGGTGTCGTAGCCCGCCAGGTCATCGTCCAGGAACTCCGCCCACCGCGCGAGCGCCGCCCGCTCCCCCGCCCGCTCTCGGCTCGCGGGGCCCGTCCGCGGAATCGGCACGCGGATCGACAGCCCCGGATCCAGCCACGAGGCCGTGCGCGCGGAGGTGTCCGCGGGGGCACGCCAACCATGATCGAGCCAGCGCCCGAAGTACGGGGTGAACACCCGGTAGGGCGCGCCGTCGGCCTTCGTCACCCGGCCCGGCGCCACCGCGTAGGGCGAACCGGTGCGGACGAGATCGACCTCCCTCGCCACCGCGTCGTCGCGGGCACGCCCATACGGACCGAAGTCGGCGCTGACGTGCACCGCGCCTGCACCGATATCCCGGGCCACCTGCGGCACGACGACCCGTGGATCGCCCCGGACCACGCACAGCCTGCCGCCGAGCTCCTCGTCGAGCGCTGCCAGGCAGGCGTAGAGGAAGTCGCGCCGCGGCGCGCCGGACGGTCGCAGCAACGCCTCGTCGAGCACGAAGAGCCCGAGCACCTCGTCCCCGGCGACCGCCGACAGCGTCGGAAGGTCGCCGGTGCGCAGGTCACGCCGAAACCACACGATCGCGGGGCCCATGCCTGCATTTCTACACCCCTCGCACGACAGGATTGGCCGCGAAGCTCAGCTCAGAACGGTGGCGGGTCCGGTGACGTGGCCGGGCTCGGTCGTGGGGTGTGGCCGCGGCGGCCGAAGATAGGTGGTGCGGGTGTCTTCATGGTGTGGCTGCCGTGGGCGCCGGTGGGGAGGGTGAGGGCGGTGGTGCCGGTCCTCGAGGTCCAGAGCATTGCGTGGCCGGGTAGTGCGGTGACGGTCCAGAGGCCGAGGGTTTTGAGTTGGTGGTGGAACTGGCAGAGGCAGTGCAGGTTGGCGGCGATGGTCCAACCGCCGGCGATCGGGTCGTGGGGCCGGTATTCGATGATGTGGTCGAGTTGGCATCCGGCGGCCGGTCTGGTGCAGCCGGGGAATCGGCAGTGTCCGTCGCGGGCGTGGACGAGCGCGGTGGTGGCGGCGTCGGGGCGGTAGGTGAGGGCACCGTCGGGTGGGGCGGTCAGGCCGCCGTGTCCGTCGGGATGTTCCGGTCGGGCCAGGGTCGGGTCGGCATCTATGGCGGCGAGGATCGCGTCGGTGATGGTGCCGATGCTGGACGGGACCGATGGGTCGGGCAGCATCGGTGAGGCGCTGCCGTCCGGCGGTGTCGGGTGCTGATGCTCGCTGCTCGGTGGTGATGCGGTGCAGGGTCGCGGCACGGGGAGCGTCCCGAATTCGGGGAGGTAGCCGGCTTTTCTGCGACTGCCGCGGGCGAGGTACGAGCGCACGCAGAACCGCGGCGGTTGCAGCGGGGGCGGAGGAACGACTTCGGGTGGGTCGGCCTCGGTACGAGCCGACCTCTCCACTGACTTCGACTCCGGCGCAATCCCATTGACCGCTCCGACCGTTCCCGCCGGGTCGTCGACCGGTTCTGCCGTCGGTCGGTCGTCGGAGTCGTGGGCCCCGTCGCAGTCGGCGGCGCCGTGGTTGCCGTTGTCGGTCCCGTCGTCCTCCCGATGGGTGACCAGCCCCAGCTCTTCCGCCAGGTTCAATGCCTCGATGAGCAGTGCCTGCCACGTCCCGTCCGCCGCCAGCCTGCGGGCCAGCTCCGGGTCGATCAGCCCATGACCGTGCAGATACGCCGGCTCGGACAACAGCCCCACCAACGTCGCGACGTCCATGGTGACCTGCGTCAGCGGCGCCCGCCGCCCCGGCAACGCCGCCCGGCCCGCCTGCGCGCAGTCAGTGCGGTCGCAGCTGCACCGCAGATACGGCTCGCCATGCATCATCGCCAACACCGCATCCACCAACCGGCACCGCTTGCCGCGCTTGTCATGCGGACAGACCGTGGCCGCGAACTCGGCGACCAATTGCATCACCTGCTCGGCCTCCTCCGGCGACACATTCACCTCGATGGTGGACATGGTGCCGCGGGAACGCTTGACGATGCGGCGCCCCAACTCCTGTGCGGTTTCCCGCTGCGCGGCCGCCTCCTCCGCCGAGAACTCCGAGACGAGCCGGCCGATCTCCCCGGCGAGTGGGCCCGGCGTCAGCTGCCGCGCCGCCGCCACGATCCCCGGCTCCAACGCGGCCACCGTCTCCGGCTTCAGCCCCGTCGTCTCGCGACTGATCGCCCGCACCCGAGGCAGATCCAACTCACCGGATTCGAATGCGGCACGCGCCAGGGGCAGCCGCAACCGCAGGTCCATCCCCAGTGAGGCGTGAGACTCCGCGACCGTCTTCGAGCAGCCCATCCGCACCGCCAACTCGGCGACCGCACCGTTGCCACAGTCCACGATGTCACCCGACCCCAACCGGACATCGCGCTCGATCCACGACTCCCAGAACCGACCCGCCGCCAACACCTTCCGCGCCGCGAACCGATTCTCCGCCCGACACGACCTAACGACCTCGTCGAGGGCGGCGACGTCGGCCAGCAGCGAGGCGGCCTCCGCCTCCACACCGGACCTCACCTCACCGACCCCGCCACCGTTCTCGAACATACATTCGATTCTATGCCGAGGGTCTGACAAGAAATCAAGAGTTTCGGCGTTGGACCCACCCAGATCTATGCGCCGCCCAGACGAGTGTCAATCCAGGTTGACACCAGCGCCTTGCCGCAGAATTTCCATCACCGTTCCGGGCACAATGGCGTGGTGACCGAACCCGCCAACGCCACCCTCCTCGTCGTCGATGACGACGAGGACGTGCTCGTGTCCCTGCGACGGGGCCTGCGCCTGTCCGGCTTCACGATCCTGACCGCCTCGGACGGGGCCGAGGCTCTCACCGTCGTCGCCGACCGCTCCCCAGACGCCATCGTCCTCGACATGAACATGCCGGTCCTCGACGGCGCGAGCGTCGTCACGGCGTTGCGTGCCATGGGCAACGACATCCCCATCTGCGTGCTCAGCGCCCGCGCCTCCGTCGACGACCGGGTGTCGGGGCTCGAGGCGGGCGCCGACGACTACCTCGTCAAACCCTTCGTACTCGCCGAACTGGTCGCCCGCATCCGCGCGATGCTGCGCCGCAGGACAACGCCGCCCGCCGCACCCGCACCGCAGGGCGCGATCACCGTCGGCCCGCTGACCGTCGACCTGCTGGGCAGGCGGGCCCACGAGGGCGACCGCGAAATCGAGCTCACCAAAAGAGAATTCGAGCTGCTGGCCATCCTCGCCCGCAACAGCGGCGTCGTGCTGAGCCGGGAGCGGCTGCTCGAGCTCGTATGGGGCTACGACTTCGTCGCCGACACCAACGTGGTCGACGTGTTCGTCGGCTACCTGCGACGCAAGCTCGAATCGAACGGCTCGCCCCGCCTCCTGCACACCGTCCGAGGAGTCGGGTTCGTGCTCCGGGAAATGCCGTGAGGCGCGGGCACTCGTACTCGCTGCGGGTCCGGGTGGCGGCCGCCACCGCCCTCGGCGCCACCATCATCGTCGCGCTGCTCGGCGTCTTCGTCGCCCTCGCGATCTCCCGCAACAACATGAGCCAGCTCGACCGCAGGCTGGAGACCGCCGCGAAGGTGCTGATCGTCAACATCGGCACCGCCTCGATGTTCCTGCCCCGGTTCGGCGACGCGGGCGCGTTCGCCGTCACGATCCGCAACGACGGCACGCTCGCCGCCAGCACCCCCACCCAGCTCCCCGAGCTGCCCGTGGGCGCGGCCACGGTGAACGTCGACCACACCGCGTACCGCGTGAACACCACCGCAGTGGCGGGCACCACTACGACGGTCTCGCTGGCGGTGCCCGCCGCCGAGGCCAAGGACGTGACCGCAGATCAGCAGCAATGGGTGCTGATCGCCGGGCTGCTCGCGATCGCCGCCGCGGCCGGACTCGGCTGGATCTTCGGCGGACGGGCCGTCCGCCCGATCGTGCAGCTCACCCACCAGATCGGCGGCGGACCACCGCAGGAGGGCCCGCCGCCGACTGCGTCCGGGGTCCGCGAGGCCGAGGAGCTGGCCGACGCCATCGAGCTCATGCTGCGACGCATCGCCGAGGCCCAGTCCCAGACGACCGCCGCCCTCGATACCGCACGCGACTTCGCGGCCGTCTCCGCGCACGAGCTGCGCACCCCGCTGACCGCGATGCGCACCGACATCGAGGTGCTCAGCACCCTCGAGCTCGACGAGTCACAGCGGGCCGAGATCCTCGCCGACCTGGCCCGGACCCAGGGCCGCGTCGAGGCCACCCTGTCCGCGCTCGAACGCCTCGCCTCCGGGGAACTGTCGAGCGACGACGACCACGTCCCGACCGATGTCGTCGAACTCTGCGACCTCGCCGCCCAGGACGCGCGGCGACACCATCCGGACGTACAGGTCCGGGTCGAATCCGAGCCCTCGCTGGTGATCCGCGGCCTGTCTGCCGGGCTGCGCCTGGCGCTGGACAACGCCATCGCCAACGCGATCCGCCACGGCGGCGCCACGCTGGTGGTCCTCGCCGCCCGCCGCACGTCCCCCGACACCGTCAGGATCACCGTCGACGACGACGGCGCCGGGGTGCCCGAGACCGAGCGCGAGGCGGTCTTCGCGCGTTTCTACCGCGGCGCCGGCGCCAGCAAGGGCGGTTCCGGCCTCGGGCTGGCGCTCGTGGCACAGCAGGCGCAGCTGCACGGCGGCCGCGCATACTTCGAGGTCAGCGACCTCGGTGGGGCCCGGTTGGTGCTGGAGTTCCCGCACCGGCCGTGAGCCGGGGGATGTGCGATCGCCCCTGAGCGAGTAACGATGGACAACGGCACGCCCGCAAACCGGGCGGTCGCCATCATCCCTAGACGACTCGCGAAGGGAAGAACAATGCTCACCAGAAATACCCGTGTGTCCGCCGCGCTGCTGATCGCCGGAGCCGCCGCCGCGGGCGCGCTGTTCAGCGCGCCGGTTGCCGGCGCCGCCACCCCGATGGGCGGTCAGATCGGGACCGACCCTGCGTGCGGACCGGTGGTCGCGGGTCCATCGGGGACCATCAAGATCCACAACGCGCAAATCCCCAGTGGCCTGGGCGGGATCGTGGTGAGGAACTTCTTTCAGTTCCCCGGCGGAACGACACCGTCGGTGAGTCTCGACCCGGGCGACATCAAGACCATCATCGTCACGACCGGTCCCGCGGCAGGAGGCTTCGGCATCGGACAGGTCGCCGGCAGCTACCAGCTACCGGGCGCGATCACCTGTGTCGTGAACGTGCCGTTCGTCCTCGAACCCTGAGCACGCGAAAGGCCCCGTACCGCAACGCGATACGGGGCCTCTCGAGGCAAAGATCTGCTAGACGTCCAGCAGGTCGATGACGAAGACCAGGGTCTTGCCGCCGAGCGGGTGACCCGAGCCGGCCGGCCCGTAGGCGAGCTCCGGCGGGACGGTCAGCTTGCGGCGACCGCCCACCTTCATGCCGGGGATCCCCTCCTGCCAACCGGGGATCAGCCGGCCGAGCGGGAACTTCACGGACTCGCCACGCTGGAACGAGGAATCGAACACCTTGTTCGTGTCGAACTCGACACCGTGGTAGTGGACATCGACGACGCCACCGGGCTGCGCTTCCGCGCCGTCACCGACGGTGATGTCCTCGATGACCAGCTCGGCCGGGGCCGGACCCGTCGCGGGCTCGATGACCGGTGCGGCGGGCGGAACCACGACATCGAGCAGGTCGATGACGAAGACCAGGGTCTTGCCCGAGAGCTGGTGCCCGGCGCCTGCCGGACCGTAGGCCAGCTCCGGCGGGATGGTGAGCTGCCTGCGCCCACCGACCTTCATCCCCGGGATGCCCTCCTGCCAGCCGGCGATGAGGCCGGACAGCGGGAAGTTGATGGACTCGCCGCGGCTCCAGGAGGAATCGAACTCCTCGCCGGACTCGAACTCGACGCCGAGATAGTGGACCTCGACCTTGGCGCCGGGCGTGGCCTCCGCACCGTCGCCGACGGTGATGTCCTTGATCACGAGCTCGGTCGGCGGGGGGCCGTCCTGGAACTCGATCACGGGCTCGTCACTCATCCGAGTCACCTGCTTCCCAGATCGGTGTAGTTACGCTCGTTGTAGCCGGTGTAGATCTGACGCGGGCGGCCGATCTTGGTGGCCGGGTCCTCGTGCATCTCGCGCCAGTGCGCGATCCAGCCGGGCAGCCGGCCCATGGCGAACAGCACGGTGAACATCCGGGTCGGGAAGCCCATCGCGCGGTAGATCAGGCCGGTGTAGAAGTCGACGTTCGGGTACAGCTTGCGCTCGATGAAGTAGTCATCGGTGAGCGCGGCCTCCTCGAGCGCCTTCGCGATCTCGAGCAGCTCGTCGTCGCCGCCGAGCTTGGCCAGGATGGTGTCCGCGGCCTTCTTGGCGATCGCCGCGCGCGGATCGTAGTTGCGGTAGACGCGGTGCCCGAAGCCCATGAGCTTCACGCCGTCTTCCTTGTTCTTGACCTTGCGGACGAACTCCTTGACGTCGCCGCCGCCTGCCTTGATCTCGTCGAGCATCTCGAGCACGGCCTGGTTGGCGCCGCCGTGCAGCGGGCCCCAGAGCGCGTTGATGCCGGCCGAGACCGAGGTGAACAGGTTGGCGTCCGACGAGCCGACCATGCGCACCGTCGACGTCGAGCAGTTCTGCTCGTGGTCGGCGTGCAGGATCAGCAGCATGTCCAGCGCCTTGGCGACCTCGGGATCGACCTCGTACGGCTCGGCCGGGAAGCCGAACGTCATCCGGAGGAAGTTCTCGACGAGCGAGAGCGAGTTGTCCGGGTACAGGAACGGCTGCCCGACGGACTTCTTGTACGCATAGGCCGCGATGGTCGGCATCTTCGCGAGCAGGCGCGTGGTGGAAAGCTCCACCTGCTCCGGGTCGTCGGGGTCCAGCGAGTCCTGGTAGTACGCGGACAGTGCGTTCACCGCGGAGGACAGCACCGGCATCGGGTGCGCGTTGCGCGGGAAACCGTCGAAGAACCGCTTGAGGTCCTCGTGCAGCAGCGTGTGGCGCTGGATGCGGGTGGTGAAGGCGGCCAGCTCGTCGACCGAGGGCAGCTCGCCGTAGATCAGCAGGTAGCTGACCTCGAGGAAGGTCGAGCCCTCCGCGAGCTGCTCGATCGGGTAGCCGCGGTAACGCAGGATTCCCTGTTCGCCGTCGATGTAGGTGATCGCCGACTTGGTGGAGGCGGTGTTGACGAATCCGGGATCCAGGGTGGTGTACCCGGTCGCGGACAGGAGCTTGCCCAGCTCGATGCCGTCATTGCCCTCAGTTGCTCGGGCAATCGTCATCGCATGTTCGCCACCGGGGTAGCTGAGCGTCGGTGTGGTGTCATCGGCAGCGGGCACGAAGGATCCCTCTCAAACTCGGATCAGCGAGTAGCACTATCAGTCGGATAGAACCTAGTCGCTGTTACGCCCCCTTGCCCAGGGAGGGTCCACGCCGAGTGGGATTTACCACTAGAGCGCGCCGAGACCCCAGGTCCCCGTCCAGGTCTCGCCGGACCGCAGTACCACCTGGTCGATGCCCGTGTTGAACGCGTCCGGCGGGCAGGTCATCGGTTCGATCGCCAGCGCTCGGCCGCGGCCGGGATAGCCCTGACCGCGCTCCGGATCCGCCGTGAACACCTGGATCCAGCCGAACTGGCGGTCGGTCCACAGCACCGCCCCCGAACCGTCCGGGGCGCGTAACTCATGCCGGGCACGGCCGTCCGGATCCGGGACGATCGAGCTGAAAGGCGTGTCCAGCCAGACGCCGTCGAGCGAGCGGGGGGCGGTGAAGTCGAATTCGGTGCCGTACACCGACTCGGAGTTGCCCACCGGCAGCATCCGCTCCTGGTCCAGCGGCAACCGGGTGCCCGCGGTCAGCCGCAGCGTGCACTCGTCGAGCGGGGTGTCGCCGGCCCGGACGAAGGTGTGCACGCCCATCCCGAACGGTGCAGGCATCGCGCCGATGTTCTCGGCCGTGTGCGTGACGGTCAGCCCCGCCGGTCCCAGCTCGTGCGTTGTCGTGAGCTGCAGCGGGTAGGGCCAGCCCTTGTGCAGGCCGAGGCGGATGCTCTGCCGCACCCGGTTCGGGGTGTGCTCCTCGAGCTCCCAGTCGTCGCGGCGCACCAGCCCGTGGATCGCGTTGTTCCTGGCGGGCTCGGTGATGGCCAGCTGATGTTCGACGCCGTCGAAGATGAAGTAGCCGTCGCGAATCCGATTCGGCCACGGCGCGAGGACCAGTCCGGCGGACAGTGGCGGCTTCTCCCCCGCGGGCGAGGTCTCGGTGAGCGGACTGCCGCCGATCTCCAGCAGCCGGAGACCGGCCCCACGGGGGACGACCTCGGCGCGGTAATCACCGTGCTCGATCTTGAAGCTGCTCAGACCGGACGAGCGAACGGCGCCGTTGACGGACTCAGACATGACACGACTCGCACATGGCACACAGTGTCCACCAATCGGCGCGCGACGGCACCCATCCCACCAAAGCCACCGCCCCGTGGGATCGGTCGCGTGAGATCAGTCGCGCCGCACCCGGTACCGCAGGAACATCGGGAACGCGAGGCAGGCCAGTCCTACCCCGATCACCACCAGCACCCCGCCGCCGGCCGCGGCGGCCGCGGTGCCGACCGCGAAGGCCGCCGCGCCGTGCAGGACGTCGCCGATCCGCGGCCCGCCCGCGACCACCACGATGAACACCCCCTGCAGCCGCCCGCGCATCTCGTCGGTCGCCACCTGCTGGAGCATCGTGCTGCGGAACGCGGCCGAGACCATGTCCACGGCGCCGCCGAACGCGAGGAAACCGAGGGCAACCCAGAGCAATACCGCCGAGCTTTCGGGGGTGGCGAACCCGACGGCGACACCGAAGCCGACCATCGCCAGGCCCCACGCCACGATGCAGGCCACCACCGCCCGTCCTTGGTACCTGACCCCAGGCAGCCACCCCGAGAACACGCCGCCGATCACGGCGCCCGCCGACATGGCCGCGAACAGCAGACCCAGCGCGACGCCGCCGCTCACCGGGTCGCCGAAGCTCTCGTGCGCGATCTGCGGAAACAGCGCCCTCGGCATGCCGAACACCATCGCGATGATGTCGACGACGAACGACGCGAGCAGGACCTTCTGCGTGGACAGGTACGCGAAGCCGTCGAGCACCGCCCGGAGCCCGGCCCTGGTGGCGGTGCCGGTCGGCGGCAGCGCGGGCAACCGCAGCACCGCCCACAGCGTCGCCATCAGCGCGATCGCGTCGACCAGGTACAGCACGGCCAGCCCGGTCAACGGGACGAGCACACCCGCCAGCAGCGGGCCCGCGATCGCGCCGAACTGGAAGACCGTCATGTTCAACGAGTTGGCGGCAGGCAGCGCTCGCGAGGGCAGCAGCCGCGGGATGATCGCATTACGGGTCGGCGAGTTGACCGCGAAGAACGCCTGCTGCAGCGAGAACAGCCCCAACACCAGCCAGACGTTGTTCACCCCCGCCGCGGCCTGCGCCCAGAACAGCACCGAGGTGACCGCGAGCCCGATCGTCGTGAACGTCATCAGCCTGCGGCGGTCCATCACATCGGCGAGCGCGCCGCCCCACAGGCCGAAGACGACGAGCGGGACCAGCCCGAACAGGCCGGTCAATCCGACATAGGCCGAACTCCTGGTGATCTCGTAGACCTGGAGCGGCACCAGCACGACACTGATCTGGGCGCCGATCACGGTGACGATGCCCGCCACCCACAGCCGACGGAAGTCCTGGTTCTGCAGCGGCGTGACGTCGGCCAGCAGCCGCCTGCGCGTGACCTCGGTCAAGGCTGCAATCGCTCCGCGGTCCAGACGCCGTCCGTCAGCGTGGTCTTCACCCGGTTGTGCATCCGGTTCGCCCTGCCCTGCCAGAACTCCACGCTGTCCGGACGGAGCAGGAAGCCACCCCAGTTCGGGGGCACCGGCACGTCGTCGACGTCCGCGAACCTGGCCGTGACCTCGGCCAGCTGCGCCTCGAGCGCGGCGCGGGAATCGATGGGGCTCGACTGGTTCGAGGCCCAGGCACCGAGCTGGGAACCACGCGGCCGGGTGTGCCAGTACTTCTCGGTGACCAGCGGGTCCACCCGGGAGACCGATCCCCTGATCGTCACCTGGTGGGCGAACGCGATCCAGGAGAAGGTCGCCGACGCGTAGGGGAAGCCGGCCAGCTCCCGCGCCTTGTTCGACTCGTAGTTGGTGTAGAACACCAGCCCGTCCTCGGACAGCCCCTTGCACAGCACCGTCCGCGAGGCCGGCCTGCCCGCCGCGTCGACCGTGGCGAGCACCATCGCATTGGGTTCGGCGATGCCGGACGAGCGCGCCTGGTCCAGCCACCGGCGCAGCAACGGGTACCAGCCTCCGCGCAGCGATTCCGCGCCGAGATTTCCCTCCGGCACAGCAGGATTCGGGTCCTGATGGGCATAGCCGACCCGCATCGCGGCGAGGTCGGGGTTCGCGGCGGACTCGGGCTCGGAATCGGGTGACACAGCCGCTGACGTTACTCCCGGGTATGTGCCGCTCACCCACGCCACGCAACGGGCTAGAGTTTGACCTGACCCACCCTGTCGACCGTGGATCGCACCCGCGATTCCCGCGAGGCAGGGTCACCAGTCACGGCGGCGCAGAGCCTGCACACCATGCATGCGCCCCGCAGACGGCGATGACTTAGGCGGAGCAGCCCGGACCGGGCGAATACCGAAGACGACGAGGAGAGTCCACGAGCAATGGCAGCGAGCGCGGCAGTACCCGAGGATTTTGTCAGCGGTCTCGAGGGCGTCGTCGCCTTCACCACCGATATCGCCGAGCCTGACAAGGACGGTGGCGCGCTGCGCTACCGCGGAGTCGACATCGAGGACCTGGTCGGTCGCGGCGTCACCTTCGGCGACGTCTGGGCACTGCTCGTCGACGGCGAGTTCGGCCAGGGCCTGCCGCCCGCCGAGCCGTTCCCGCTGCCGATCCACACCGGCGACGTCCGCGTCGACGTGCAGGCCGGCCTGGCCATGCTGGCGCCGATCTGGGGATACCAGCCGCTGCTCGACATCGACGACGACACCGCCCGCGAGCAGCTCGCCCGCGCCTCGGTGATGGCGCTGTCCTACGTGGCGCAGTCGGCCCGCGGTGTCTACCAGCCCGCCGTGCCGCAGAAGGTCATCGACGAATGCCCCACCGTCACCGCGCGTTTCATGACCCGCTGGAAGGGTGACCCGGACCCGGCGCACACCGAGGCCATCGACGCGTACTGGGTCTCCGCCGCCGAGCACGGCATGAACGCCTCCACCTTCACCGCCCGGGTCATCGCCTCCACCGGCGCCGACGTCGCTGCGTCGCTCTCCGGCGCCATCGGCGCGATGTCCGGCCCGCTGCACGGCGGCGCCCCGGCCCGCGTCCTCCCGATGATCGAGGAAACCGAGAAGAGCGGTGACGCCCGCGCTCTCGTCAAGGGCATCCTGGACCGCAAGGAGAAGCTGATGGGCTTCGGGCATCGCGTGTACCGCGCCGAGGACCCCCGCGCCCGCGTGCTCCGCGCCACCGCCAAGCGCCTGAACGCGCCCCGCTACGAGGCCGCCGCCGCGCTCGAGCAGGCCGCCCTCGCCGAGCTGCGCGAGCGCCGCCCGGACCGCGCGATCGAGACGAACGTCGAGTTCTGGGCCGCCGTCATCCTCGACTTCGCCGAGGTCCCGGCGCACATGATGCCCGCGATGTTCACCTGTGGCCGTACCGCCGGCTGGTGCGCGCACATCATGGAGCAGAAGCGTCTCGGCAAGCTGGTCCGCCCGGCTGCCATCTACACCGGACCCGAGCCCCGCACCCCCGAGTCCGTCCAGGGCTGGGACCAGATCGCCGGCTGATTCGGGCCCTCTGCCCGTTCGCACCACCAACGAGAAGGAACTCGAACCGATGACCACCCCGATCATCCCCGCCGACCTCAAGCCCGTCGATGGCCGATTCGGTTGCGGACCGTCCAAGGTCCGCCCCGAGCAGCTCCAGTCGCTCGTGGACGTTGGCGCCTCGGTGTTCGGCAC
Source organism: Rhodococcus sp. PvR099 (assembly GCF_017833315.1). Taxonomy (NCBI): domain Bacteria; kingdom Bacillati; phylum Actinomycetota; class Actinomycetes; order Mycobacteriales; family Nocardiaceae; genus Rhodococcus; species Rhodococcus sp. PvR099. The sequence continues at coordinate 2,859,381 of NZ_JAFIBV010000001.1, forward strand.
CAGCCACCGTCAGAAGCCGGTCAAGGACGTCGTCGCCCGGGTGCGTTCCGGCCTGGCCGACCTCTTCTCGCTGCCCGAGGGCTACGAGGTGGTGCTCGGCAACGGTGGCACCACCGCGTTCTGGGACGCGGCCGCGTTCGGCCTGATCCGCGAGAAGTCCCTGCACCTGACCAACGGCGAGTTCAGCTCCAAGTTCGCCTCGGTGGCCAAGGCCAACCCGTTCATCGGCGACCCGATCGTCGTCTCGGCCGAGCCGGGCAGCGCGCCCGCGCCCGTGTCGGACCCGTCGGTCGACCTCATCGGCTGGGCGCACAACGAGACCTCCACCGGTGTCGCGATCCCCGTGTCGCGTCCGGCCGGCTCGGAGAACGCGCTCATCGCGATCGACGCCACCTCCGGTGCGGGCGGCCTGCCGGTGAACATCGCCGACTCGGACGTCTACTACTTCGCACCGCAGAAGTGCTTTGCCTCCGACGGCGGGCTGTGGATCGCGATCATGAGCCCGGCCGCCCTGGCCCGCGTCGAGGAGATCAAGTCCACGGGCCGCTGGACCCCGGACTTCCTGTCGCTGCCGATCGCGGTGGACAACAGCTCCAAGGACCAGACGTACAACACCCCGGCGCTGGCCACCCTGCTGCTGTTCGCGAACCAGATCGAGTGGATGAACAGCAACGGCGGGCTGGACTGGGCCACCAAGCGCACCGCCGATTCGTCCTCGCGCCTGTACAACTGGGCCGAGGCCAGCGAGTTCGCCACCCCGTTCGTCGCCGATCCGGCGCACCGCTCCCAGGTCGTCGGCACCATCGACTTCGACGACAAGATCGACGCAGCTGCGGTGGCGAAGATCCTGCGCGCCAACGGAATCGTGGACACCGAGCCGTACCGCAAGCTGGGCCGCAACCAGCTGCGCGTCGGTATGTTCCCGGCGATCGATCCCGAGGACGTCACCGCGCTGACCAAGAGCATCGATTGGGTGGTCGGCCAGCTCTGAGCCGAACCCAGCAACAGTCAGCCCCCGACATCGCCTGCCGGGGGCTGACTGCTTTCTACGGCAGACCGCATCCGCATGGGTTGCCGCACTTCTCGGCCCGGGGATGACAGGATCGGCAGCGACTGACATCGATTGGGAGGGAATCGCTTGATGTTCAAACGCAGTTTCGTCGTCCTCGCCGCACTGACCCTGGCCGCGTTCGCCGCGGGATGCGGAAATGACTCCTCGGACATATCCACGACCACGACGTCGGCGGCGATGTCGACCACGTCCGCGCCGACCACCACGGCCGCGCCGGCGACCCCGGCCGCACTGACCCCGGAAACCCCTCCGGTGTCGCTGCCGCCGGTCGTGGTGTCCCCGGCACAAGGACCCGTCGGCGCGGACGGCTCCACCGGCAACAACCTGAGCACCGAATACTGTGCGCGCAACCAGGATCCGGGATGCCCCATCGGCAGCTACGTCGCACCGGACGCCATCCCGCACCCCGATGGCAGCGGAAAGTACGTTCCGTGTGAGGGCACCATCTGCACCAACCCGGACCACGGCGCAGGGACCGACCCGCAGCAGAACGGCGGCGCGGTGATGGAGAACCCGAACGGCGACGGCGAGGTAGTCCCGTGCGAGGGCACCATCTGCACCAACCCGAACAACGGCGCGGGCGGGTAGCCGCCCCTAGGGGCCGGTGATCGTGGTCAGGAAACTCGCTCGGACATCGTCGCGGCCCGCCGCCTCGAGCAACGCGGAGAACGCGGTGACCTCCTCCGCGGATGCGCGGCGGGCCGTGTCGGCGAGGAAGGTCGGGTCGTCGAACAGGTCGGCGACGGCGTCGGCCGCACGGGCAAGGGTGAAGATGTCATACATGGCAGATCGGTCCTGACAACTGCGGTGAGCACGAAGGCCCTCCACCAGAAATTAACTTAGCGTGCCCTTCGTTAGGTCTGCCTAAGTAAAGGCGACAGGGGATCACAAGTCAACACAGTGGCGACCGGTCACCATTTCGGAACCACAGCCTATGCGGTACCTTCGGTCACACATACATTGCCCCGTCTCCGAGGAGGTCCGCCGTGACCGAACACATCGACGTGCTGATCGTCGGTGCCGGACTGTCCGGGATCGGCGCCGCCCACCAGATCCAGGCCAAGTTCCCCACCCGGTCCTTCGCGATCTTCGAGTCCCGCGACGCCATCGGGGGCACCTGGGATCTGTTCCGCTACCCCGGGATCCGGTCGGACTCCGACATGCAGACCCTCGGCTATCGGTTCCGCCCGTGGACGGACGAGAAGTCGATCGCGGACGGCCCGGCCATCCTGGAGTACGTCCGGGACACCGCCCGCGAGGCGGGGATCGACAAGAAGATCAGATTCGGACACCGGGTGGTGCGTGCCCAGTGGTCGAGCGAAGACACCCGATGGACCGTGGAGGCCACGCACGGCGACGACACCGTCGCGGTCACCTGCGACTTCCTCTACGTCTGCAGCGGCTACTACCGCTACGACGAGGGATTCACTCCGAACTTCGAAGGCACCGACCGCTTTCAGGGCCGGATCGTGCACCCCCAGCACTGGCCCGAGGACCTCGACTACACCGGCAAGAGGGTCGTCGTGATCGGCAGTGGCGCCACCGCCGTCACCCTGGTGCCCTCGATGTCCGACCGGGCCGAGCACGTGACGATGCTGCAGCGCTCCCCCACCTACATCGCCGCCCTGCCCGCCAAGGACCCGACCACCAACGGGCTGCGGCGACTGCTCGGCGACAGGCTCTCCTACCCGATCGCCCGTTGGAAGAACGTCGCGTTCTCCACCGCCACCTACCAACTCAGCCAGCGCCAGCCACGCCTGGTCAAGTGGTACCTCCGGCGAGCCCAGCAGCGAGCACTGCCCGCCGGGTACGACATCGACACCCACTTCACGCCGAGCTACAACCCCTGGGACCAGCGGATGTGCCTGGTGCCGGACGGCGACCTGTTCCGGGCGATCCGCCACGGCGAGGCGTCGGTGGTAACCGACCGGATCGCGACCTTCACCGAGCGGGGCCTCGAGCTCGAGTCCGGCGCGGAGCTCGCGGCCGACGTAATCGTGACCGCGACCGGCCTGAACCTGCTCGCGTTCGGAGGGATCGAATTCGCCGTCGACGGCCGCGAGGTATCTCTGCCGGACACCCTCGCCTACAAGGGCATGATGCTCAGCGACGTGCCCAACTTCGCCTTCACGGTCGGCTACACCAATGCGTCCTGGACGCTCAAGGCCGACCTCGTCGCCGACTACGTGTGCCGTCTCCGGGCGCACATGGACCGGCAGGGTCACACGGTGTGCGTGCCGACCAACGACGACCCGGCCCTGTCCACCCGCCCGCTGCTCGACTTCGCCGCCGGTTATGTCCAGCGCTCCATCGACGAGTTCCCCAGGACCGGCACCAAGGCACCGTGGCAGCTCGGCATGAGCTACGCGCACGATGTGGTGACGCTGCGGCACGGCCGGCTCGAGGACGACGCGATGCAGTTCAGCTCCTGATCCGGGAAACAGCTCAGCCCCCGACTTCGCGTCGGGGGCTGACCTGTTGCGGCGAGTGGAGATCTACTCCGCGATGATCGCGTCGGCCTCGATCTCGACAAGCAGCGCGGGATCGATGAGCGCGCTCACCTCGAGGATCGTGGTGGCGGGACGGATCTCGCCGAAGACCTCACCGTGCGCGAGACCGGCCTCTTCCCAGCGGCTCATGTCGGTGAGGTAGATCCGGGTGCGGATGACGTCCTCGGGCTTCGCGCCCGCCTCTGCGAGGGCGGCGACGATCCGGCTGACCGCCTCACGGGTCTGCTCGGCGAGGCTGTCACCGCCGACCGGGCCGTCGGGTCCCGACGCGGTGGTACCGGACACCGACACCTGCCGGCCGATGCGGACGGCCCGCGAGTATCCGATCTTCGACTCCCAGTCGGAGCCGGACGAGATGTTGTTTCGATTCGACATGGCGCTGATTCTGTCAGCCGCCGAGTCGCCTTCCGCAGGCTAGTCCGGGTTCGCCGCCACGAAGCGCAGGAACGGGTCGAGCGCCTCGTCGCCGAGGTGCGGCCCGCTCACCTCGATGCCTGCATCGGCGGACGCGATGACGTCCGCACACCCGAGCCCGAAGCGCGGTCCACCCTCGAGGATCGCGCCGAACCCCGCAGCCGACGCCGCGAACACGACCCGACTCACCCCCGCCCACACCATCGCCGCGCCGCACATCGGGCACGGCTCCCCGCTCGCGTACACGGTGCTGCCGACCAGGTCGTCCGTGCGACCCTCCGCACAGGCGGTGGTGATCGCGTCGAGTTCCGCGTGCTCGGTCACGTCGCCGGAAGTGGCCACGGAGTTCGCGCCCTCGCTGATCACCTCGCCGTCCGCGCCGACGACCACCGCACCGAACGGCCGGTTGCCTGCCTCTCCGGTCTCGTTCGCGAGCTCGATTGCCCTGCGCAGGTTCGCGAGGTCATCGGCTTCGAGGCCAGTCATCTACTCTCCCTTTCGCAGAAATGCCTGTGCGGCGACCCCCGCCGCGATGAAGGTGTATCCCAACCAGCCGGGGCCGCCGTCGGCGGTCAGGATCAGGATGCCGACCGGGATCAGCCACACCGCCAGCGGGGCCAGCAACGCGCTCAGTGGTGGTCGCGGATCCTCCGGATACCAGGCCGAGAACTGCAGCGCGATCAGCATCGCCGCGGTCTGGATCACCCACCCCGTCCACAGGTTGTCGCTGTCGCGCAGCACCGCATCGCCGTAGAACCCGGCGATCGCGGCGACCAGGAACGCCGCGGCCCACACGCCGGTGATCACGTAGTTGATCCGCAGGAACCGCGGTGTCCGCCAGTACTGCTCGTCCACCTCCTCGCGCGCGTACTGGATGGTGAACGGCATCCGGGCCAGCATCGAGCCGACCGCGATGACCACCAGCGTGATGTTCGCGATCTCGCCGACCCAGGTCTCCATCCAGTCCTGCCCCGCCTGGTCGAGCAGAAAGTGCACCGCCAGCAGCGCCGCGAAGAACACGACGTCGATCACGCCGAGCAGTTTCATGGACCGCCCGCGCAGCAGATCGACGGCGACGAACAACACAGAGAGCGACAGTGCGATCCCGGCAGCCCAGGCGAGGCGACCCGGACCCTCGACGACCGCGAGCACGATCCACGGAGCGAGCCCGGTCAGGGGGCCGTCGAGCATCGCGCCGACCGCGTCCCACGCCCGACGCGCGGGCGAGGGAGCTGCCCGCATATCCGGAGCCTTCTCGATCATCGCTGTGCCCTCGCCGGTCCGACCACGTCCGATTTCCTGAGGGTAGCCCCGAATTCGACAGAATTTCGGCCAGAGACAATAGCGCGCCCCGATCCAAACCTGTTGACCGGGCGAGGCGTGTCCTGACCCGACCCCCATCACGGGTCGATTACAGTCGGCAAGGGCAATATCGCGAGCTACGCGATGAGGGAGGTCACGGTGCGAGAACTTCGAGTGATCGGACTTGAGCCCGACGGAACACACATCGTGTGTGCCGACAGCGAGAGCGGCGAGCGCTTTCGTGTACCAGCCGACGACAAGCTTCGCGCCGCCTCTCGGGGCGACGTCGCCCGGTTCGGGCAGATCGAGATCGAGACCGAGAGCCGCATCCGCCCCCGCGACATCCAGGCCCGCATCCGGGCCGGTGCCACGGTCGAGCAGGTGGCGACCGAGGCCGGTGTGTCGGTCAAGAAGATCGAGACCTTCGCGCACCCGGTGCTCCTCGAACGCTCGCGTGCCGCCGAGATGGCGCAGGCCGGTCACCCGGTGCGCGAGAACGGCCCCACCGTCCTGACCCTGGCCGAGATCGTCGGCCTCGCCTTCCGCGCCCGCGGCCACAACCTCGACGAGGCCGAGTGGGACGCGTGGCGCGACGACGAGGGCCATTGGATCGCCCAGCTCGAATGGCAGGCCGGGCGCACCCGCAATGCGGCGCACTGGCGTTTCCAGCCGGACTCCCACGGCGGCACCATCGCCCCGCTCGATGCGGCCGCGACCGACCTGATCGATCCCGATTTCGGGCGCCCGCTGCGCGGACTCGCCCCGATCTCCGCCGAGGACCCGCACTCCCCAGTCCTCGAAGCCGTGATCGAGGCCGAGGTCGAAGAAGAGATGGCGGAGTCCGAGTCGCTCGAACCCGGCGCCATGGATGCCCTCTTCGAGGAGGAGGACATCGTCCCCGCCGAGGACGAGGAGCACCAACCGAAGCCGGCGCCGCAGCACCAGGGCGCGAAGGACAAGCGCGGCAAGCCCTCACTGCCGTCCTGGGACGACGTCCTGCTCGGCGTGCGCAGCAGCGGTCGCGGCTGACCGATACCCGAACCGACTCCCGCCACGGGGGATCACTTAGAGTTACGCCGAGTAACACTAAGTATCTGACGTGAGCAGGGGGAAGACTGTGCTTGATTTCGACTGGCGTCCGCGGCTGAACACGCTGACCCGGAACGCATGGGGCCTGACGTTCGGCGACGGAGTCCAGGCGGCCGAGCCGACCCCGTCCGAGCAGATCACCCGCGGCCTGCACCGGGACCTGTACCGGTTCGGCCCCCAGATCGGCACCAACCCGGTCCTCCTGGTGCCCCCGCTCGCCGCGCCTGCCCAGTGCTACGACCTGCGCCCGGGCCAGAGCCTCGCGGCACACCTGCTCGACAGTGGTCGTACGCCCTACCTCGTCGACTACGGCACCATGACGTCCGCGGACCGGGGCCTCGGTTTCGAGGCCTGGGTCGACGACATCATCCCGGAGGCCCTGCGGCACGTCTCCGAGCTGCACGACGGCGCGCCCGTCGACCTGATCGGATGGAGCCTGGGCGGGACGATCTCGCTGCTCACCGGGGCGGCGCACGCCGACCTCCCGATCAGGACGATCGCCGCGATCGGCACGCCGGTCGACTACACGGAGATCGCGGCCATCGCACCGCTGCGGGCCATCGGCCGGATCACCGGAGACCGGCCGCTCACCACCGCCACCTGGGCACTGGGCGGCCTGCCCGCCCCCGTGGTGCAGGCCAGCTACCGGGTCACGGCACTGCAGCGTGAGTTGACCAAGCCGTGGTTCATCGCGCGCAACCTGCACGACACCGAGACGTTGGCCCGGATGGAATCCATCGACAAGTTCATGGCCGCCATGCCGGGCTACCCGGCCCGGTTCTTCCATCAGATCTGCACCCAGTTGATCCTGGGAAACACCCTGGCGGCGGGGCAATTCCGGCTCGGATCCCGCACGGTCGAGCTGTCCGCGCTATCGGTGCCGGTGCTGGCGGTCGGCGGCACCGATGACGTCATCGCGCCGGTCGCCTCCGTCGCGCGCATCACCGACCTGCTGACCGGGGCCCCATCGGTCCGATTCGAGACCGCGCCGGGCAGCCACCTCGGATTGCTGGCGGGCCCTGGCGCGAAGCAGACCACCTGGGCGCAGATCGACGACTTCCTGAGCGAGACCGCACCGCAGCTGGTCTGAGGGCTCACCCGCCGAAGAGCAGCAGGCTCGGGTGCGTCGCAGCTCCGCACCCGAGCCCTCGAGCAAGCTAGATCCCCGTCGAGCCGAAAATCATGGCGATCGTCAACAAGATGCCCCCGATCACGCCCGACAGGGGGTTGGCGTCACTGAGCAGAAATTCACCGAGAGATCCCATATCGCTTCTCTTTCCAGTTGTGATCGATGGTCACGCGGAGACTACAGAAAAGTGAATCGCTGCCTGTTTGCTTTCGGCATGAGGGCTCATCCGTGGGCGAGGTGCGCGTCCACGGTCCGACCGACGAGGGCGCCCGCGCCCTGCGGGTCCCCGATGACCTGCAGGGCGCGGTCGGCCGCCAGCACGGCCATCCCGTGCAGTCCCGTCCAGATCCCGAGCGCCCGCTCCCTGGCATCCGCGCTGCCCGCGGTCGCCTCCTCCACCAGCGCGACGAGCGACCCGAACAACGGCAGACTCGTGCTCCGCAGTTCCGCCCCCGAACCCTCGAGCAGGTCGTGGCGGAACATCAGCTCGAACATCGCGCGCCGACGATCGGCAAAGCGCACGTAGGCCCAGCCGAGCGCGACGAGCCGGTCCCGGGCAGGCAGGTCGCCGTCGTCCAGGGTGGACCGGACAACGGCCGCGAGGTCGGCAAGGCCCTCGGCCGCGATCGCCGCGAGCAGCGCCTTGTGTGTCGGGAAGTACCGGCGCGGGGCGCCGTGCGACACCTCCGCCGCCCTGGTGATCGCGCGCAGGCTGACCCCCGCGATGCCCTCCCGCTCGAGCAGCTCGACACCACACCTGACCAGCTTGTCCCGTAGCGGTTCGTCGTCCACGTAGACATTGTCTAACACTCGGTGACAGAATCGGCGACCTACGCGTAGACACTGTCTACGACCGGTCGATCGATCACCTCGGGAGCGCGCACTGTGTGGTACTGGCTGTTCAAGTACGTCCTGATCGGACCCGTCCTGCGCCTGTTCGGCAGGCCGACGATCGAGGGCGCCGAGCACATTCCGCCGACCGGGCCGGTGATCCTCGCAAGCAACCACCTGACCGTCGCCGACTCGTTCTTCCTGGTCCTCATGGTGCGACGGCGCATCACCTTCGTGGCGAAGAGCGAGTACTTCACCGGCACCGGACTCAAGGGCAGGCTCACGCGCTGGTTCTTCTCCTGTACCGGACAGGTCCCCATCGACCGCAGCGGGGCGGACGCCGCTCGGGGCGCACTGACGACGGCGACCGGGATTCTCGAGGCGGGCGGCGTCTGGGGCATCTACCCCGAGGGCAGCCGCTCACCCGACGGGCGGTTGCACCGCGGCAAGACCGGCGTCATGCGGGTCGCGCTGCCCACCGGCGCCCCGGTCCTGCCCGTGGTGATGCGCGGCACGCCCGCGGTCAATCCGATCGGTTCCCGGATGTGGCGGTTCGGCAAGGTCCACATCACCGTGTGCGCGCCACTGGATCTGGCGCATCACCGCGCGGCCGTTCCGAGCGAAGGGACGGTGCGCGAGGCGACCGACGAACTGATGCGGACCCTGCTCGCCAACTCCGACCAGGAATACGTGGACGCGTATGCGGCCAAACGGGTGGGGGTTTCGCTCCCACACGAAACCGCGCCCAGGTCGTACCCTTTCAGGTAAGCGACGAAAGGGAGGTGCAGGCTGTGGGGGCCAAAGCATCAACTATCTGGTACGTCGACGCCCCCGATCCCATGGCCGTCCTCCGCGATCATCCCGAGCCCGACGCCGAGGCGGCACACGCGCTGGTCGGCAAGCTCTATCCCGAAATGATCATCACGCCACTCGAACCCGGCCCCCTCGCCACCTCGGCCGGGGTGTCACCCGGCGTGGTCTACGTCGGCAGCTATCCCGGGCTCACGGTCGTGTGCGGATCGAACCTCACGGTGCACGATCCGTCGAAACTCGATGAATCCTGGACTCGCCCACTGGCTTCCGAGCGCACCTATCTGATGTGTACCGAACCGGACACCGCCTGGGCATCTTTCGCGTACTGGGAACGCGGGGCCCTGCGCCGCTCGTTCAGCGCGACGCCGGTGCACATCTACGAGGACTTCGGATTGCCGCTGGTGTGGGAACGAGGGTTCTGGGCCGGGGAACATCCCATGGCCTACCCGGCGGAGGTGCTGCCCGACCCGCAGGCGCTGCCGTTCCATCCCGGCGAGTTCGCCGAGGCGGCCAACGCCGAGTGGCTCGGGTTCCGCTACACCGGGCCCGTCCGCGACGGCGAGATCGACCCCGCCACCGTCGGAGTCTGCGGTTTCGCCGTCTACAAGGAGGGCGAGGCGCCTCCCTCGATCCTCTCAGGAAAGCCCGACCGCGCGCCCCGGGTCGGACTCTTCCGCGGGATCCGCCAGTGGTTCGGGTTCGGCTTCGACTGACCCGAGGTCAGCCGGCCCCGGCCAGCAATGCGATCCACCCGGCGACGACTCCCACCACGGCGCCGAGCACCGCCCAGCGCCACACCGGCACCGTCCGCCACTGCCACAGTGTCGGCGCCACACCGACCGCGACCAGCACATTGACCACCAGCGCCAGCAGCGGGTGCACCGCCGCCATCGCCGCCCCGCAGGCGGCCACCCCGACGCCGGTGAGCACGGCCGCGAAACCCGACACCACAAGGCCGGTGGCCCACGGTGTGCGGGCGCCGACCGGACCACTCATCCGGCCGTCCTGACCCGTTCGTAGAACGCCATCGCGGCCGCGGTCGCCACGTTCAGGGAGTCGGTTCCCGGCGCCATCGGAATCCGCGCGCGCACATCGGTGTTGCGCATCGCGTACTCCGACAGTCCCGGCCCCTCGGCCCCGAGCAGCAGCGCCACCTTGTCCCCCGTCATCGCCTCGGCCAGCGTCACCGCCGACGGATTCGGGGTCAGGGAGATGAGCTGAAATCCGTTGTCCCTGAGCACATGCAACCCGCGCGGCCACTCCGGCACCCGCGCGAACGGCACCCGCAGCACGTGCCCCATCGACACCCGCACCGCCCGCCGGTACAGCGGGTCGGCGGTGCTGCCGCCGAAGAGGACGGCGTCGACCCCGAGTCCCGCGGCGTTGCGGAACATCGAGCCGATGTTCTCGTGGTCGTTGACGCCCTCGAGCACCGCGACGGTGCGCGCGCCGCGCAGCACCTCCTCCAGCTCCAGCGGGGGTGGGCGGTGCGCGGCTGCCAGCACGCCGCGGTTGAGATGGAACCCGACCACCTCGGCCATCACGTCGGCGGAGGTCCGGTAGAACGGGACGTCGACGCCCTCGAGATCGTCGGCCAGCTCGCTCAGCCGCCGATCCACGCCGAGCAGGCTGATCGGCTCGAACCGGGAGGCGAGCAACCGCTGCGCCACCAGCACGCCCTCGGCGATCACCAGACCCTTGCCCTCCGGCAGATCCGGACGCCGATCCGACGAGTTCAGGTCGCGGAAGTCGTCCAGGCGGGTGTCGGCCGGATCGTCGATATCGATTACGTGAACCACACCGCCATCCTGCCGTACACCACAGTGCCACCTACAAATCTGTGCCACCCTCGAAGGATGACCGAAAGGGCGATCGCGATCAGGACGGCAACGGAGACGGACTGGGACGCGGTCGCGCTGCTCGATGCGCACGCGTTCGGCTTCCACCCCACCGACGAGGACATGGCCTTCACCCGGCGGTTCGCCCGAACGGAGGACGTCATCCTGGCCACCGACGGCGACCGGCCCGTCGCGGTGGTGATGCACTTCGCGATGCGGATCACCGTCCCCGGCGGAACCCAGCTGGATCTGCCGGGGGTTTCCTGGGTCTCGGTCGCGCCGACCCACCGCAGGCGCGGCATCCTGCGCGCACTGTTCACCGAACAGCACCGGCGGTTCGTCGCGGCGGACGCACCGTTGTCGATCCTCACCGCCACCGAGGCCACCATCTACGGCCGCTTCGGCTACGGTCCCGCGACCAGCGAGCTCGCGGTGTCGGTGGACCGGCGTTCGGCCCGGATCCGTGACACCGCAGCGGATCCGGGCGGGGTGGCCCTGGTGCCACCAGCCGACGCCCGCGCGGCGCTGCCCGCGATCTACGACCGTTGGCAGGCGCGCACTCCCGGGGCCCTGGCCCGGCCGAAGGTGTACTGGGACCGGATGTTCGCCGATCTCGAGCACCGCCGCGACGGCGCCTCCGCCCTGTTCTATCTGGTGCACGCGGACGGCTACGCGACCTATCGTCGCAAGCAGACCCCTGGCGGGATGGTCGCGGTGGTCGATGACCTCGTCGCCGCGACCGACGAGTCGTATGCGGCGTTGTGGCGGGTGCTCGCGGGTATGGACCTGATGAGCGAGATCCGGGTCGATCAGGCCGCGGACGACCCGCTGCCGTGGCTGCTGACCGATGCCCGGCTGCCGCGGGTGACCTCGCGGGACGACGCCGTCTGGGTGCGCATCATGGACGTGCCTGCCGCGCTCACCGCGCGCACCTTCGCCGTCGACCTGGACGTGGTCCTCGAGATCCACGACCCGTTCCTCGACGCGGGCGGCAATTTCTCACTGCGGGTGGTGGACGGCCGGGCCACGGTCAACCGAACCGATGCTCCGCCGCAGGCCCGTCTCGATCTAGACGTACTCGGCAGCCTGTACCTCGGAGGTCACCGGGCGCGCTCGTTCGCTCGGGCCGGGCGGCTGTGGACGAGCGACGAGGCGGTCCTCGACCTGCTGGATCTGGCCTTCCGCGCCGACCGGGAACCGTTCGCAGGCTGGCACTTCTAGGCCGACGCGGAGGCGCTACTCCGAGTCGCTGACCATCGAACTGATGATCTCGACCGACTCGCGGAGCACGGCGATCTGCGAGTCGTCGAGCGCCGCAAGGCGATCGTTCATCCACTTCTCCCTGGCGCTGGTCTCGTCTGTCACCAGGGCCTGACCGGGGTCCGAGAGGGACACGATGATCTGGCGGCCGTCGGTGGGGTGCGGTGTCCGCACGACAAGGCCCAGCTCCGCGAGCGAGGCGATGACCCGGGTCATCGACGGCGGCTGCACCCGCTCCTTGGCCGCAAGCGCACCCGGCGTCATCGGCCCGTCCGCGGAGAGGCTGGCAAGCGCCGACAGCTGCGTCAACGACACCTGAGAGTCGGTGCGCCGCCCGCGGAGATGCCGCGTCAGACGCACGACGGCCAACGAGAGATCACTGGCCAGGGTGCGAGTATCCAATGTCACCCTCCGGAGGATACGGCACTACCTGACAAGCGGTTCAGGTAATCGCATCCGTGATGGGTCCGACCGCGAAATAGGCCACGAACAGGCCCGCGACCACCCACAACAGCGGGTGGATCTGCTTGATCTTGCCGCTGAACGCACCGATCACAACCCAGGCGATGAAGCCGACGCCGATGCCGTTCGCGATCGAGTAGGTGAAGGGCATCACGACGATGGTCAGGAACGCCGGCAGCGCGATGTCGAACTTGGTGAAATCGATGTCGCGGACCTGGCCGATCATCAGCGCGCCGACGATCACCAGGGCGGGCGCCGCGGCCTCGATCGGCACCACGGAATACAGCGGGGTCAGGAACATCGCGGCGAGGAACAGCAGTCCGGTGACCACGTTGGACAGCCCGGTGCGGGCGCCCTCCGCGATGCCCGAGGCGGATTCGACGAACACCGTGTTCGAGGAGGCGGACGCGCCACCGCCGACGATCGCGCCTGCACCCTCCACGACGAAGGCCTTCCCGATCCCGGGCAGGTTGCCGTGCTCATCGGCGAGTCCGGCTTCCTTACCGAGGCCGGTCATGGTGCCCATCGCGTCGAAGAAGTTGGCGAGCACCAGGGTGAAGACCAGCAGGCTGGCGGCCAGCACACCGATCCGGGTGAAGGCCCCGAACAGGTTCACGTCGCCGACCAGGCTCAGATCCGGCATCTGCGCGAGCACGTCCGGCATCGTCGGGACGCTGAGGTTCCAGCCGCTCGGGTTCACCCCCTTCGAGGGGCCGACATGCCAGATCGCCTCGATGATCGCGGCCAGCACCGTCGTCACCACGATGCCGATGAGCAGGCCACCGCGGACCTTGCGCGCCACCAGGATTCCCATCAGCAGCACGCCGAAGACGAAGATCACCGTCGGCCAGGTGGAGATGGAGCCGCTGATTCCCAATCCGACAGGAACGCTGGTGCCCGCGACATCCGGGATGCGCCGGACGAAGCCGGCGTCGACGAATCCGATGAACGCGATGAACATGCCGATACCCGCGACGATGGCCGACTTGAGCGCGTCGGGGACCGCGTTGAACACCGCGGTCCGGAAGCCCGAGATCGCCAGCACCACGATGATGATGCCGTCGATCACCACCAGGCCCATCGCCTCCGGCCAGGTGACCTGCGGCGCGATCGTCACCGCGAGCAGCGCGTTGATGCCGAGGCCCGCGGCGATGCCGAACGGGTAGTTCGCGATGATGCCGAACGCGATGCTCATGACACCGGCGACGAGCGCCGTCACCGCCGCCACCTGGGTGACCGGCAGGATGTTGCCGAGCACGTCCGTCTTCGCGGCCGCGTCGTCAGGAGAGAAGCTGCCGAGGATCAGCGGGTTGAGCACGACGATGTACGCCATCGCCACGAAGGTGACCAGGCCGCCGCGGACCTCGTTGCTGACCGTGGAACCACGTTCCGTGATCTTGAAGTAGTTGTCCAGGAGCCTCGAGGTTCCAGCCATAGCGTCCAATGTCCCAATCGCCGAAGGTGCGCGTCGCACCTGGGAGGTTAGGGCAAAGGGGAACGGGTAGCTTAATCATGTGACCGAGACCCGCGACGACCCGTTGATCCCTCGCAGGCTCACCGATCCGCGTCCGGTGGTGACGATCGGCACACTCGCCTGGCTGGTCACCACCGCGGTGGTGCTCGCCTCGGGTGAGCGCTGGCACGCGGCGCTGCCGATCTGTCTGGCCGGATTGGCCGTCGGCGCACTCGGATTCACGCTGTTCCTCGTTCAGCGGGCCGCCGCGCGCCGCGGCAGCAAGGGCGCGCAGCGCGGCCTGAGCTGACCGGACCTAGACCCGGCTCGGCTCCATCGTCGGGTCGTCCCCGGCCTCGAACTCCTCCAGCTCGTCGTACTCGTCGTGATACTCCTCACCCGCGACCGGATCCTCCGTTCGCCTGCGCCACCAGAGCGTCACCGCCACGGCGGCGGCCACCAGCGCCAGCAGTACCAGGACCGCGAACCAGAACCTCGGACCGTAGTAGCCGCTGAGCGTCATCCGGAGGGCGTTCCTCGCGTAGGTGAGCGGCATCAGTGCCTGCAGCCACCGGAACGGCTGCGGCATCTGCTCGATCGGGAACACACCGCCGAACGAGAACAGCTGGACCATCAACAGACCCAGCGCGATGAAGGTGCCGTTGACGGCACCGAAGACGACGGTGAGCATCCGGGCGAGCGCGAGGGCCGCCGCGCCGATCAGCAGCATCACCGCGACCATCATCACCACGCTCGGCGGCTCCGCGCCCGTCAGGGTGATCGCGGCGATCGAGGCCAGCACGGCGCCGCCTGCCATGATCGCGGCGGGCATCCGGTAGCGCCGGAGCCCGTCGCGCCTGGTCGGCCTGATCACGAACCAGATGAGGATCCCGAGCAGGAACAGCGCCACGGACATCACCACCGGCACGGCACCGGGACCGAAACCTGCCGCGACGTTGATGTTCTGCGGGCTCAGGCTCACCGGTGACGCGAGCATCGCGGCCGTGGCCTTGCGCTCGTCCGGCGTGAACGCAGGCACCTGTGCCGCGCCGTCGGCGAGACCCTTGGCGAGCTCCGCGCTGCCGTTGTCGAGCTGTCCGACGCCGACCTGGAGCTCACCGAGGCCGTCGCGCAACTGCACGCCGCCCGCGTCGAGCTGTCCCAGTCCGGAGTTCAGCTCGGCCGCGCCCGCGTCGAGCTGGTGCGCACCGTCGGCCAGTTGACCCAGCCCGCCCGACAGTTCGCCTGCACCCGCGGCCGCGGACTGAAGCCCGCCCCGGTAGTCCGCCGCCGGGTCCGAGAGCTGGAAGGCGAGCTCCCGCGCGCCCGCTTGCAGCTGCTTGAGCTGGCCAGCCACGTCCTCGTCACCGGTCGGGAGCCCGGCGGCGACCATCGTGTCGACGAGCGGACCGACCACCGTGTCGATCACCTCGCTGATCTGCTTGGCGCCCGCGCCCAGCTCGTCGGTGCCCGAAACCAGCTGCGAGAGGCCGTTGTTCAGTTCGGCCGCGCCCGCCGCTGCCTCATCGGCGCCCGCGGCGAGCTCCGAGGCGCCCGCGGAGAGCTCCCCGCTGCCCGCGTACGCCTCGCTCAGGCCCGAGGAGAGCTCGACGCTGCCGTCAGCGAGCTGGGTGGTGCCCGACAGCGCCTCCCCGGTACCCGCCGAGAGCTGGCGAGCCCCCGAGGCGGCCTCCTCGAGCCCCTTGCCCACGTCGCCGAGCCCGACGAGCACCTGGTCCACCGACTGCTCGCCGATCGATTCGGAGACCGCGGACCGCACCTGCGCCATCAGACCCTCGCCGACCGGCGTCGCGACCAGGCTGTTGTGGTCGTTGTAGACGACCTCGAGCCGCGCCTTCTGCGCGTCGGGCGTCCCGGCGCTGGCGATGTCGGCGCTGAAGTCCTGCGGGATCACCAGCGAGAAGTAGTACTCCCCGTCCTCGACACCCGCGGTGGCCTGCTCCAGGTCCACCTCCTGCCAGGCGACATCGCCACTCTCGATCAGCGAGGCGGCCACGTCCTTGCCTGCCTCGAGTCGGGTGCCGTCCATGTCCGCGCCCGCGTCGTTGTTGACGATCGCGACGGGCAACCGGTCGAGGGTGTCACCGGGGTTCCACAGCGCCCACATGTAGAAGCCGATGAGCGCCAGCGGGGCGATCACGATAGCGGCGAGCACTCCACGGCCGAGATGGATCCGACGCGTGGGCTGGTCGGGAACGCCAGGGGTGGCTGCTGCCGCCATGGGGTGACCTCTTCTCGTGACCGCAAAGCTGGACGATCGTCCAAAGCGGTCACCTTAGGGAAGACGGCGCTCCATTGGCAGAGTTTCGCGAAGATTTAACAATCGCCCAGATCCACAGACCCGCCCAGGCGGCGCCGAAGAGCCAGCCCGCGATCACGTCCGTGAGCCAGTGCGCGCCCAGGTAGACCCGGGAGAGCCCGACCGCCAGCGTCCACAGGCCCAGCCCCACGAACACAATGGGGGTGTTCCAGCGTGGCCCGCCGATCCGGACGATCACCGCCGCAACGACGCACACCAGGATCGACGACATCATCGCGTGCCCGGACGGGAACGAATGGGTCAGCTCGACCACCAACCGTGCCGGCTCCGGCGGCCGTTCCCGGCCGAACGCGAGCTTGAGCAGGGACATCACCAGCTGGCCGGTGAACATCGCGCCTCCGACCAGCAGCGCCTCCGGTCGATGCCGTCGCGCCAGCAGGGCGAGCACGATCACCGAGGTGATCACCCACGAGGCCACCGTGCCACCCAGATTCGTGATCGCCGTGACGACGTCGGTGAGCCAGGGTGTGCGGATCCCGACCATGAAATCCAGCACCGTCTGGTCAATCGGCATCCGGCCGGCCCCTTTCGAGATCCTGTCGCTCCGCAGGCTCCGCTCCGGGACATGGTCGCTCCGCGGGCTCCGCTCCGGGACATGGTCGCTCCGCAGGCTCCGCTCCGGGACATGGTCGCTCCGCAGGCTCCGCTCCAGCCAGCAACCCGCGCTCCGTGCAGTGCGTCCGCCCCTCCTCGTCCACCCACCACGGCAGTTCGACGTCGCCCCGCACCGCCCCGCTCAGCCGAACGGTCAGGCGGTCGTGCACCACCAGGGTGCCCTCGGGCAAGGGCAGTCCAAGCGCGATGTGGGCGAGCACCGCGGCGGGCTCGCGGTCCCAGGCGCTGACGCGGCGGCCTGCGCCGAGCACCTCGCCGCGAATCGCCTCGGACGCGGGTGGCAGGTCGAGCAGCTCGGCCAGCCCGGCCGCGCTCGGCAGATCACCGACCACCAGGAGCTCCGACGGCACGGCCGCCGCCAGCCAGGGCCGGTCCAGCACGACGGCCTCGGCCGGGTCGGCCAGCTGCCCGGACAGCGTCCGGACCGCCGCGGGCGGCGAGAGCTCGTCGAGGTCGAGGATCCCCGACGCAGTCGCCTCCGCCAGCAGCCGGTGCGTTCGCGCCACCACAGCGGGGCCCGGGTCCCGGTCGCGGTCGGCGAGCCGGTCCAGCAGCAATTCCGCCATCTCGACACCGTCGACCCGGTCGGCGGCCACGACCCCCGACAACGCCGCGGCGTCCGGGTGCTCGAACACGTCGAGCAGCCCCTCAAAGGTGTGATCGTCGGGCCGGCGCATCGACCCCAGCCGGACCCCACCCAGGCGCGCGTGCCTGCGCAACCACCAGGCGGTGTACCCGATCCGATCCGAGAGCAGCGCCGCGGTCGCGGGCTCACCGGCCAGCAGGCCGAGCGCCTCCGGCCAGGCGCAGGAGTCCACGAGGTCGAGGTCACGGACGGCGAGCAGCACCTCCGGATCCTCCTCGAGTGTCGACCACCAGGCGTCCTCGTCATCGAGGTCCTGCTCGGGTCCGGTCGGCAGGTCCGCCCGGAGCACGGTGAATCCCCAGCCGACCCCGACTCCGCGCAGCGCTGCCTCGCCGAACCGCTCGACCAACTTCGGCGACACCGTCCCGAACGGCGAGTCCGCCGCCAGCACGCGGGCGAGCGGCGCGCCCGGCAGCAGCAACTCGTCCGCGGCGCGCAGCATTCCGTCCTCATCCGGCAGGGGCAGTTGGCCGAGCCAGCCGGGCAGGTCACCCGCCGCGGCGGCGACCGCGGACAGCGACAGCACCGGTTCAGCGAGTTCGCTTGCGGCGGTGGGATCGTCGAGATCAATGTCCTCGATCGCCGACCGCAGGGCGGGGTCGGCGAGAACGTCGAGCGCGGATGCGCTGCCCGCCCCGAGCCTGCCGAGCAGCCGGTGGGCGGCATCGGGATGCACCAGCCGGATCCAATGGACCCCGTGTGCGTCGATGCCGTGACCGAGCGCCCCGAGGTCGTGGCCGAGCACGACGGTTCGCGGGCCGGTCACCGTGCGACCGTCCGTCAGCGGCACCGGGATGGCGGCCAGCTCTTCCGCGGCGACCGAATCCACGACCAGCGGCTCCAGCGCCACGTAAAGCCTTCCCCACCAACCCGGTTCGCGATGGATCCCGGCGAGCAGCTCGGTCAGGTGCGCCAGCCCGATGCGGTGCACCCCGACGGCGGACAGCGCCTGGGCCTCGCGCTCGGTGGACAGCGCGGGACCGAGCAGCCCGGGGATCACGTCCTGCAGCAGATCGGCGAGCTCCGCCGTCAGCCCCGGCAGCACGACGGCGGATCCCGGCACCAGCGCCATGCCGTCGGCGCCCGGCAGCCAGGCGTTGCCGGTCAGCTCCCGCAGTACCGCCTCGCGCAGCACCGCATCCACCTCACCGCGCGCGAACCCGGGCAGTGGGACCAGCCGCAGTCGTTGCGACTCAGGAAGCGCCGCAACGAAATCGGCATATCCGTCGGCCAGGTGCTCGAGGGCGGCACCCGGCATCAGCCGTCTGCGGTCGGGCTGCAGCGCCGCGTCCGCGATCAGGATCGCAGGCAGCGACAGTTCCTCGTCCGACCGGGTCGGCGCGCGCAGCACATCGGCGGAGACCGGGCGGACCCGTCCGTCGCTGACCGGCACCGCCCAGCGCGCGGACGGGGCCGCCGAGTACTGCCACCAGGTGCGCTCGCCGACCGACGGGAGCGGAGCGACCTGAACCCGGAGCTCGGTCAGCCCGTCGGCGAGCGGCCGCTCGGATCGGGTGAACGTCTGGTCGGCGAGCTCGATCGACGCCAGCGCCGGCAGCTCCAGCAGCAGGTCGGGGGCGTCCTCGGCCAGTTGCCGCAGCAACTCCTCCCCGTCCACGCCCGGTCGCAGCGCCAGCACCACCTCCGAGTCGAAACCGGCGGCGGGCGCCGCGTCGGTGGGCCACACCAACCGCAGTACGGGCACGCCCCGCTCGGGTTCGTCCAAGCCGGCGGCGCGGAGTTCGTCGCGGGTCCGCTCGGCGGAGAAGACGATCGAGCCGGTCTGGGACCGCACCTCGACCTCGTCGCTCACCGACAGCACGGCGGTGAATCCGACCCCGAACCTGCCGACCACCGGCCCGCCGTCGGTGTCCTTACCCGAGACCCGCAGCGCGGACAGGGCCTGTACCCCCGCCTGATCGAGGGGGACGCCGGTGTTCGCGACGTGCAGTCGGGTGCCGTCGAGCGTGATCCGCATCGCCCCCGGCACCCCGGCCCTTGCGGCGGCGTCCGCGGCGTTCTGGGCCAGCTCGGTCAGCAATCGGTCGCGGTATCCCGCGGCCGCGAGGTCGGCCTCGGTTGCGGCATCCTCGCGGAGCCTGGTCGGCGAGGAACGCCACGCGAGCAGCGTCGATTCCCTCAGCGCATCGGCGCCGAAGGGATCGGCGACCGTCAGTCCGTCGATGCCGGTTCCCCGGCGGCGTCGGAGGTCGGTGCCTCGTCCGCGGGCGCCTCGGCTGCGGGCACCTCGTCCGCGGGCACCTCGTCCGTGACTGCCCCGGCTGCGGGTGCCTCCACCTTCGGTTCCGGCAGCGCGACCATTTCCACCGCGCCGTCGTCGTAGGCGTCGAACTGCGGGCTACCCGCGCCGGTGGGCAGCGTGGTGTCCGAGTGGGCGCCGCAGCCGTACTCGGCGTACACGACGTGACCGTCGGCGGCCATCTCGTTGCCACACACCCCGAACGCCACCTTCAGCGAACCGGACAGCGGCAGGTAGAACCCGCACAGCTCGCAGGTGGACGGCGCGGCCTTCGCCATCTCGGAGTCGGGACCGTAGTCGCCCTCGCGCCAACGCTCCGCGGCGTCCAGCCGGCCCTCGAGACTCATGACCTGCTTGCGGCCGAGGCCGACCTCGAGCGCCACCTCGTCGACCGCGGGGTCGCCGGTCGCCACGTAGCCGGGCACCAGCCGCGGGTCGCTCGGCAGCGGGGCCAGCAGGTCGCCCGGCGAGAGGTCGCCGGGGCGGATCCGCTCGTCCCACGGAAGCCAGTCGGGCGCGGTCAGCGCGTCAGGACCGGGCAGCAGGGCCAGCTCACTGACGGTCGCCCGATCGGACTCCGGGTCGGCCGCGAGAACCACCGCCCACTGCCAGCCGCGGTAACCGGGCAGCTGCGCGGAGAACCGATGGGTGGCGGCGCACTCGCCCTCGGAGGTGACGCCCAGATGTGCACCGACTTCCCCCTCGCCGAGGTCGATCAACGCCTGACGGGCCAGGTCCACAGCATCGGCGAGGACGGGGCGCACGGGGGCAAGCTCGGGGGCAGATTGGGCACTCACACCCCCATTTTGCCGTATCGCAGCAAATCACCGGCGCAACGGGCTGCAATGCTGGTCCGATGACCGGGCGACGGCTACCCCAGATCGCGGCCGCTGTGGCCGCCTTGATGCTCACCGGCTGCACCAACGCGGCCACGAATTCCGGCACGGAACCGGACGCGGACCGCGTCGAGCGACTTCGCGTCGAGGTCGTGGGCGAGCGGCCACACGACCGGGGGGCCTTCACCCAGGGCCTCGAGGTCTCGGACGGCGAACTGCTCGAGGGCACCGGCATGGCCGGACGGTCGGACATGCGGGCCGCCTCGTTGGAAACCGGCGTGGAGCGGCTCCGGGTGCCGGTGCCCGAGCAGATGTTCGGCGAGGGCATCACCGTCGCGGGCGACACCGTCTGGCAGATCACCTGGCGCGACGGCGTGGCGATCGCGCGCGACCGCGACACTCTCGCCGAGCGCTCCCGCACGAGCTACGAGGGCGAGGGCTGGGGCCTGTGCGCGCAGTCGGACCGCCTCCTGATGAGCGACGGCTCGGACACCCTCACCTTCCGCGACCCGGTCACCTTCGAGCCGCGTGGCACCGGGGCGGTCACGCTCGACGGGCAACCGCAGGACCGACTGAACGAACTCGAATGCGTCGGGGACACAGCGGTTTACGCGAACGTGTGGCAGACCCAGCAGATCGTGCGGATCGACCCGGACTCCGGCCGGATCACCGCGGTGATCGACGCGTCGGGCCTGCTCACGGACGAGGAGAGCCGCTCGGTGGACGTGCTCAACGGGATCGCGGAAGTGCCGGGCACCGACCGATTCCTGATCACGGGCAAGTACTACCCACGCCTGTTCGAGGTCCGCTTCGTGCCCTGACAGCCGCGACGGGCGAGGCGTGTGGTCCTTTGTCGCCCATCTAGGACAGAATTGACCCGTGACCGGACCACGCGTGCCCAACGATCCCGACGGGAGTCGGGCATCCGACGACCTCGGACCGGGCCAGGGCCATCCGGGATTCGAGAACTATCCGCCGACGCGCCGGACCTCGGCCCGCCGCGCGCCGCTGCCCCCGCTGCATCCCGTGGGTGACACCCGACAGGGTTCCTCCGGTGAAACCCGGCAGGGCTCCTCGAGTGAAACCCGGCAAGGTTCCTCGCCGAAGCCGCCACCGATTCCCCGCAAGCTCACCGTCACCCGGGTGGCGGCGATGCGCAGCCGTGAACTGACGAACAGGGGCATCGCCACCTTCCACCGGGCGGCCAAGGCCGACGGCGCCGAGAAGTCGGGACTGACCGCGCTGACCTATGCGGTGATGGCGAACTTCGCCACCGACGCCGCCATCGCGGTCGCGTTGGCGAACACACTGTTCTTCTCGGCCGCCACCGGCGAGGACAAGACCAAGGTCGCGCTGTACCTGCTGATCACCATCGCCCCGTTCGCGGTCATCGCCCCGCTGATCGGCCCGATGCTCGACCGACTGCAGCACGGCCGACGGCTCGCGCTTGCATCCTCGTTCGCGCTGCGCACCGTGCTGGCGGTCGTGCTGGTCTTCAACTTCGACAGCTGGGGCCTGTATCCGGCCGCGCTCGCGATGATGGTGCTGAGCAAGTCCTTCTCGGTGCTCAAGAGCGCCGTCACCCCGCGCGTGCTGCCGCCGGAGATCGACCTGGTCCGGGTGAACTCCCGACTGACGGTCTTCGGACTGATCGGCGGCACCATCGGCGCGGGGGCGGTGGCAGGAGCGCTCGCGCTCATCGTCAGGTCGTCCTCGGGGCCGTTGTGGTTCGCCGCCGCGGTCGCCGCACTCGGCGCGTACCTGAGCATGCGGATCCCGGCATGGGTGGAGGTCACGGAGGGCGAGGTGCCCGCCACCCTGACCTATCACGGCGACGACGCGCGCACCGAGCCGATCGGCAAGGACGCGGGCGAGGCGGCGAAGGCGAGCAAGCGGCGCCAGCCGCTCGGCCGCGCAGTCATCACGGGTCTGTGGGGTAACAGCACGATCCGGGTGCTGACAGGGTTCCTGACGCTCTACATCGCCTTCGTCGCGAAGTCCCGCACCGAGCACGAGCCGATGGCGCAGGCCGCGATGCTGGCCCTGGTGGGCGCCGCGGCCGCGATCGGCAACTTCGCGGGCAACGCCACCGGCGCGCGGCTCAAGCTCGGCAGACCGTCGGTGATCGTGCTGCGCTGCACGGCCGCCGTCACCGCGATCGCGATCATCGCCGCCCTCACCGACAGCCTGCTCACCGCGGCGCTGGCCACCCTGGTCGCGTCGGGCGCGAGCGCGCTGGCCAAGGTGTCGCTGGACGCCTCGCTGCAACACGACCTGCCCGAGGAGTCCATCGCCTCCGGCTTCGGGCGCTCGGAGACCGTCCTGCAGCTGAGCTGGGTCATCGGCGGGGCGCTCGGCGTGCTGCTGCCCACCGAGTACTGGATCGGATTCTCCGTGGTGTCGGTGCTGCTCGTGCTCGGCCTTGTCCAGACCTTCCTCACCTACCGGGGTTCGACGCTGCTCCCCGGCCTCGGTGGCAAACGCCCGAATGTGGCCAACCAGGAGATCACTCGACCGATCTCCGCGAACGCAGGGAACCGAACGTCGTGACCAAGACAAAGAAGATCGTCCTCATAGGGACCCTGGGGCTGCTGATCGCGCTCGCCGGGTTCGCGGCCGTCGTCACCGCGCTGGTGCGGGGCGCGGACGAGGAGCCGCCGACGGTCACCGCGTTCGCGGGCGGCAAGTCCCTCGTGGTGGAGCCGACCCAGTACTGCAACCTCTATCTGGAGGACTGCGTGGAGAGCCCCGTCGCCGAGCTCCAGGTCCCCCGCGGCAAGCCCCTGCAGATCTCCCTGCCCGGCGACATCGCCGACGGGCTGTGGCGAGTGGTGATGGTCTACCAGCTCGACGACGGCCGGGTGGGCGTCGACGAGCGATACCACTCGCCGGGCGAGTCCCTCGCGATCACCGTCGAGACCCCGGAGGGCATGCAGCTCAACGGCATCGAGATCCAGCAGCCGTCGGCCGTGGTCAACGAGCAGGGCCTGCCGTTGGTGCACGCGACGTGGGCCATCAAGACCGCCTGATCGGGTACAGCAACGCCGAGGGGCACCGTCGCGTGACGGTGCCCCTCGGCGTTGGTGTCGGGTGCGGCTAGCTGTCGAGCTCGCGGGCGACGGCGCGCACGACCTCGGAGATGCGCTGCGCGGTCTTGCGGTCCGGGTACTTGCCCTTGCGCAGGTCGGGCTGCACCTTGGCCTCGAGCAGGGTGATCATGTCCTCGACCATGCCGTGCAGCTCGTCGGGCGTGTGCTTGCGCACGGTGTCGTCCTTGCGGGCTCCACCGCCCTGCCGGATCGACGGCGCCGGATCGAGCACCTTGAGGCTCAGCGCCTGCGGACCACGACGTCCCGCGGCCATCCCGAACTCGACGCGCTGGCCCGCCTTCAGGCCCTCGACACCGTCGGGCAGCGCAGACGAACGGACGTAGACGTCCTCCCCCTCTTCCTGGGAGAGGAAGCCGAAGCCCTTTTCAACGTCGTACCACTTGACCTTGCCGGTAGGCACTGCGTTCACCTGCTCATCTACATAAATGAACGCGCCCCACCGTTTGCGGGACGCGATGGACCGAAGTCTACCCCCGCGTGCCCCTCCCGAGCACCGGGGTTTGCGGGGGATACGGTTGGAAGGTGGTCAGCCAATCCTCTCCCCGCGGCAACGGTCTCTTCCGTGCCGCACTCCTGTTCTTCTTCGTCGGCGTCCTCGCCATCGTTGCGATCTTCGTGGTGGCTGCGACCGGCCACGAGCCGGGACTGGCGCTGTACCTGATCGCCCTTGCCTGCCCGATCGGGTTCCTGCTCGGCATTGCTTTCGCGCTGCGGTCCGGCCGCCGCGTTCGAAGAGAGGGAAACCAATGAGAATCCTGCTCAACATCATCTGGCTGATCTTCGGCGGACTCTGGCTCGCGCTCGGCTACTTCGTCGCGGGCATCATCTGCTGCATCCTGATCATCACCATCCCGTTCGGGATCGCGTCGTTCCGGATCGGTGTCTACGCGCTGTGGCCGTTCGGCAAGACCGTCGTCGAGCGCCCGACGTCGGGGATCGGCTCGTTGATCGGCAACGTGATCTGGCTGATCGTGGCCGGCATCTGGCTCGCCATCGGCCACGTGGTGAGCGCGATCGCGATGGCGATCACGATCATCGGGATCCCGCTCGCCATCGCGAACCTGAAGATGATCCCGATCTCGCTGATGCCGCTCGGCAAGGAGATCGTGGACGTCGGTGCGGCGCCCACGTCGTCAACGAGCTTCCCGGCATGACCCCGCCGCCCCGCGCCACCCCGGCCGCGGGGCGCGCACTCCCCTCTCACCCGCTGTTCCTCGGCTCACTCGGTGCCCTTGCCCTCGCCGTGATCGTGGCGCACGACCGGGTGGTGCCGATGGGATACCCGCTGTGGGGCCTGTTCCAGAACGGCCTCGACCTGCTGGTCTACCGCAGCGGCGGCGCCACCGTTCTGCGGTCGGACGGGCTCTACGACCACGCACTGCACGGCGGCATGTGGTTCACCTATCCGCCGTTCTCGGCCGTCCTGTTCGCCCCGCTCAACGCCGTCTCGGCGGAGCTCACCACCCTCCTCGGATAC
Organism: Rhodococcus sp. PvR099; assembly: GCF_017833315.1. Taxonomy (NCBI): domain Bacteria; kingdom Bacillati; phylum Actinomycetota; class Actinomycetes; order Mycobacteriales; family Nocardiaceae; genus Rhodococcus; species Rhodococcus sp. PvR099. The sequence continues at coordinate 2,884,839 of NZ_JAFIBV010000001.1, forward strand.
CTCGCGAACTTCGGGATCCTCTACGCCGTCGTCCTGCTGTGCTGGCGGCAACTCGGGTACCGGACGGATCGCCGGCTGTACGTGGCGACCGGGCTGATGGCGGTCATCTTCACCTGGCTCGAGCCGGTCCGCACCACGATCTGGCTGGGCCAGATCAATCTGCTGTTGATGCTGTTGATCGTGTGGGATCTCGGGCGTCCCGAGGGCAGCAGGCTGCGCGGGATCGGCGTCGGGATCGCGACCGGGATCAAGCTGACGCCCGGCCTGTTCATCGTCGAACTGCTCGTCACCAGGCAGTGGCGCGCGGCGGCGACCGCGATCGCCGGGTTCCTCGCGACCGTCGCCGTCGGGTTCGTGGTGATCTTCTCGGACTCGTGGTCCTACTGGACCGCGGTGATCCTGCACTCGACGCGAATCGGCGAGACCGCGTGGCCCGCCAACCAGTCCGCCGCCGGGGTACTGGCCCGCTGGCTGGACGTCGCGGACCCGCCGCTGATGCTGTGGGCGCTCTTCGCGGCCGCACTGACCGCTCTCGGGCTCGGCGCCTCCTGGCTGGCGCACAAGCGCGGACAGGCGCTGCTGGCCACCACCATGTGCGGGTTGACCTCCGCGGCGGTCTCGCCGTTCTCCTGGGGCCACCACTGGGTGTGGTTCGTGCCATTGCTGGTCCTGGCTATGCACCGCGCGCTCGGCGCCGGGCGGGCGACCGCCTGGCTACTGCCCGCGGCACTAGCGCTGCCCCTGCTCTGCTGGACCCATGAGTTCCCGGACAGCGTGCAGGCGATCGGCCTGTTCATGGTCCCCACCTCCGATGCGCTGGCTCCGTTCTTCGCCGCGGTGTATCCGCTGATGTTCGTCGTCATCGCCGTCGCCACGCTGATCGCGCTGCGGCCGCGCCGGGGCCAGGGACCGCGACTGCGCCGTGCGGAGCCCGAGGTCAGCGCCGATCGAAACTGTGATCTACCTCACATCACGGTAACATAACAGGACGGTCTCGGGCCGAGGCGACCCAATCTGACCTGCGAATACGTCGGAATTTTCGGGCGAAACGCCGAAAGAATCGAAATTTAGGTAACAGATGACTACACGGCCTCGGCCACGTACGGTCATCTGCGGCCGGAGAAGTTCGGCCAGATCCGATCCGCCGCGCCAAACCTCGTCCCGCGGAACCGGATTCCTACGAATTACCCAGGGACGAGGACGGGGGACCCACGTCCCCAGTGGACACCGAGGAAATCGCGCAAGCGAATTCCTCTTGGGGTGAAGCCAGACCCGCACCATCCAGGAGCGGCGAGGCCGGGCGACCTCTCAGCCCGAACCCGACAGCTGACCTCGCAGGCGCGTGAGGAGAGGAAAACCCGCATGAGCACTGGACGCCACCGCAAGCCCACGAACACCCGCCGCAACGCAGCCAAGGTCGTCGTGACCGGCGCAGTGTTGGGCGCAGCCGGCGCGGCCTTCGCGGCCCCGGCCAACGCAGCCCCCGATTCCGACTGGGACCGCCTCGCGCAGTGTGAAGCAGGCGGCAACTGGGGCATCAACACCGGCAACGGCTACCAGGGTGGACTGCAGTTCTCCCCCAGCACCTGGAACGCCCACGGTGGTGGCCAGTACGCCGCGACCGCCAACCAGGCCACCCGTGAGCAGCAGATCGCGGTCGCCGAGAAGGTCCTCGCCTCGCAGGGTTGGGGCGCCTGGCCGTCCTGCTCCTCGAGCCTCGGCCTGACCAGCGGCTCGACCCCGCGCTCCGCCCCCGCCGCCGAGGTTGCCCCCGCGGCCGAGCTGCCCGCCGTGACCAGCCTCCCGACCACCGACGGCGCCGCCGACGTGCTCGACAGCCTCGACAGCGCCCTCGAGGCGGTCCAGGCCAAGGGCGTCGCGCTCGATCCGCAGATCGAGGCGCTCTTCGAGCAGGCCAAGCTGAACCCCCAGGTCATCGACTTCCTGAAGGCCAACTCGGGTCTCCTGCCCCGCTGAGACCCCCCTTCACGTGAAAGGCCCCGCACCTACGAGGTGCGGGGCCTTTCGCGTTCGGTATCCGAGGTCAGCGATTGATGACCGTGTGCGGGTGGGTGTAGGGCAGTTCAGAAACGGGGAGAGGGAACTCGGTGTCCTCCCCGAACGGGGACAGCCCACCGGAGCGGCTCGACGAGAGCTCTGTGACGGCATGATCGCCATCCTGGAGTTCCGGCGCCGGCCAGCCTGGATCTACGTATCGCTTGCTCGAATTGTTAGCCACAGTCCCATTTTGGCAGGAGCTCGCGCCGTGGTACACCCCAGGTCTCTAATCTGATAGTTGATGACCGATACCGAAGGTGCTGCCCCGGCCGCCGAATCACCTCACGGCACCGCCGTGCCCGACAGCCTGCTCGCCTGGCTGACCGCAAGGACCGATGCGGAGCTGGCCGAACTGCTCAGGCTGCGCCCGGATCTCGCGGTGCCGCCACCGGCGAACCTGGCGGTCCTTGCGGCCCGCGCCGAACAGCGCGCATCGGTGCTTCGGGTCGCCGACGACCTGAACGTCCTCGAACTCACCGTGATCGGCGTGCTCTCGCTCGAACGCGGAGCGGAGGTCGGGGTCCGGCGCGAGGTCCTCGCGGAGGCGCTCGCCGGACGGGCGCCGGTCAAGACCGTCGACCGGGCACTGAAGGCACTGCGGGCCCGGGCACTGGTCTGGGGCACGCAGGTGCTGCGGGTCGTCGCGACCGCGAACGACGCCGTCACCTGGCGGGTCGACCGGCCACAGGAGCCGATGTCCGCCGCGCAGGTCATCGCGGGCCTGGCGACCGTGACCGATGCCGAGCGCAGGCTGCTCGAGACCCTGGCCACCAGCTCGCCGATCGGCCGCACCCGCGACGCCGCGCCCGGCACCCCACCCGACCGGCCCGTCCAGCGACTGCTGTCGCTCGGCCTGCTGACCTGGGTGGACGAGCAGACCGTCGAGCTGCCCCATCAGGTCGGCCAGGCGCTGCGCGGCGAGACGATCACCGACCCGATGGCCCTGACCCCGCCGCCGATCCGCACCAACAAGCAGAAGATCGCGGACGTGAACGCGATCGCGGCGGGCGAGGCGCTCGAACTGATCCGGCACTGCGAGGACCTGATCGCGGCCCTCGGGGACCAGCCCGCACCGACCCTCAAGGCGGGCGGGCTCGGGGTCCGCGAGACCAGGCGCCTTGCGAAGGCGGCGGGCGTCGACGAGAACCGGGTGAGCCTGATCGTGGAGCTGCTGTCCGCGGCCGGCCTGATCGCGAGCGGGGCCCCCGACCCGGCTCCGGCCGCCGACACCGGCGACGACTACTGGGCACCGACGGTCGCCGCGGATGCCTGGCTCAACACCGGCACCGCCCAGCGGTGGTACACCCTCGCCCACGGCTGGCTGGAGATGCCGCGCAGGCCATGGGTGATCGGGCTGCGTGATCCCAACGACAAGGCGATCGCCGCACTGTCCGAGGAGGTGCGCGCATCCGGCGCCCCCCGCGACCGCAAATTCGTGCTCGAGCTGCTCGGCGAGCTCGCGCCGGGGCAGGGCGCGACCACGTCCGAGCTCGCCGCGCTGGTCGCGTGGCGGCGCCCGCGCTGGTCCGGCCGGTTCGGTGCGGGGGCCGTCGAACACACCGTCGCCGAGGCGGCCGCGGTCGGGCTGATCGGCCGCGGCGCGCTCGCGTCACCTGGCCGAGGACTGCTACACGGGGCCACCGCGGAGGCGGTGGTCGCCGAGATGACGGCGAGCCTGCCCGCCCCCATCGACTACGTCCTGGTGCAGGCGGACCTGACGGTGATGGCTCCCGGCCCGCTCATCCCGGAGCTCCAGGAGCAAATCACCCTGGTCGCGGACATCGAATCGGCGGGCGCGGCCACCATGTACCGGATCCGGGAGGACAGCGTGCGGCGGGCGCTCGACGCCGGGAAGAGCGCCGCGGAGCTGCACGCGCTGTTCGAGAAGCGCTCGAAGACGCCGGTGCCGCAGGCCCTGACGTACCTCATCGACGATGTCGCGCGCAGGCACGGCCAGCTGCGGGCGGGGGTGGCGTCCTCGTTCATCCGCTGTGAGGACCCGGCGCTGCTCGCCGAGGTGCTGGCCTCCGCGGTGGCCGAGCAGCTGGCGCTGCGTGCCCTTGCCCCGACCGTCGCGATCTCGCAGGCGCCGCTGGGCGAGGTGCTCGACCAGCTCCGGTCGGCCGGGTTCGCGCCGGCGGGTGAGGACTCCTCCGGCGCGATCGTGGACCTGCGACCGCGCGGTGCCCGGGTGCCGCGACGCCGGACGCGTCCTGCGCTGCGGATGCCCGCGGTACCCACCGACGACCAGCTCGGGTCCCTCGTCAGCCAGCTGCGGGCCGGCCAGCGGGCCGCAACCGCCCCGCGCGGTCAGGGCGTGCGTTCGGACGGCAGCCGGGCGGGCGGCGCCGCGACGATGGCACTGCTGCAGCTGGCGGCGAAGGTGCGGCGCAGCGTGGCGATCGGTTATGTGGACGCGCAGGGCGTCGCGACGGAGCGCGTCGTCGATCCGATCAGCGTCGGTGGTGGTCAGCTCGATGCACTGGACCCGGACACCGGGGCGGTCCGCCGATTCACCCTGCACCGGATCACCTCGGTGAACCTCCTCGACTGATTCCGGGCCGCGCGGGCAGGAAAAGCACGCCCGCGTGCGCGACTGGCTTTTTCCTGGAAATGACGTATGGTCGGCCCAAGTGATTGCCACTTCGAATTCAGGAGCGACAATGGCAGACAAGAAACCCGGCAAGAGCCTGAAGAAACCGGCACAGTCCCTCAAGGAACGACGTGCCGAAAAAAGGGATCGCGCAGCCGATTCCGGAGAGCTGATCAGAAAACGGAAACGCCACTGATGCACACCGAGGCGACCGCACCACCCATCCCCCTGGTCCTCGACACCCTGCACAGCCGGATCGACGAACTAGCCGGGGAGGCGATGTTCTCGAATGCGCGGTCCAGTGGGTATCACGCCGCACTGCGGTCCGCCAGACTGTTCGTGCTGGATGAACGAGCACGGCAGTGCGAACTTCCAGAATGCCGCCCAACCGTAAAAAACAAGAAGGACCATCCGTGAAAAGAACACTTCTCGCCCTGGACCGAATTCAGGCCAGGCTGGAAAATGAACTCGACACCACGGAGGTCCGCACCGAGCGAGACGCCGGATACCGTTCCGGAATTTCCGAGGCGCTCGTGCACGTAATGGAGACGAAGAAAAGGGTAGCCACACAACGGTGACGCACTAAAAGTGAAGGATTCTCCGGATCGCGGGAGAATCCTTCACTTTTTTCGGCCACGGACACGGATCAGCCGGGACCGCGGTGCCTGTGACGACCACCCCACAGCAAAGTGTGGACAATGGAGTGGTTGTCTACGTAGGAGGCGCACGTGACCGACGGCCCCTTGATCGTCCAGTCCGACAAGACCCTGCTCCTGGAGGTCGACCACGAGCTCGCCGGCCAGGCCCGGCAGGCCATCGCCCCGTTCGCCGAACTCGAGCGCGCGCCCGAGCACGTGCACACCTACCGGGTGACCCCGCTGGCGTTGTGGAACGCGCGCGCGGCGGGACACGACGCCGAACAGGTGGTGGATGCGCTCGTCACGTTCTCCCGGTACGCGGTCCCACAGCCGCTGCTGGTCGACATCGTCGACACGATGGCCCGGTACGGCCGGTTGCAGCTGGTGAAGAGTCCGGTGCACGGCCTGATCCTGGTCAGCATGGACCGGGCGGTGCTCACCGAGGTGATGCGGCACAAGAAGATCTCGCCGATGCTCGGCGCCATGGTCGACGAGGACACCGTCGTGGTGCACCCGAGCGAGCGCGGCCACCTCAAGCAGATGCTGCTCAAGATCGGCTGGCCTGCCGAGGACCTCGCCGGGTACGTGGACGGCGAGGCGCACCCGATCGACCTCGCCTTCGAGGAGGGGCACTGGGAGCTGCGCGACTATCAGCAGATGGCGGCCGACTCCTTCTGGGCGGGCGGCTCGGGCGTCGTCGTGCTGCCGTGCGGCGCGGGCAAGACGATGGTCGGCGCGGCGGCGATGGCCAAGGCCAAGGCCACCACGCTGATCCTGGTGACCAACACCGTCGCAGGCAGGCAGTGGAAGCGTGAGCTGATCGCCAGGACCTCGCTCACCGAGGAGGAGATCGGCGAGTACTCGGGCGAGCGCAAGGAGATCCGCCCGGTCACCATCGCGACCTATCAGGTGATCACCCGCCGCACCAAGGGCGAGTACAAGCACCTGGAGCTGTTCGACTCCCGCGACTGGGGCCTGGTCATCTACGACGAGGTGCACCTGCTGCCCGCGCCGGTCTTCCGGATGACGGCCGACCTGCAATCGAGGCGTCGCCTCGGCCTGACGGCGACCCTGGTCCGCGAGGACGGGCGCGAGGGCGATGTGTTCTCGCTGATCGGTCCCAAGCGGTACGACGCGCCGTGGAAGGACATCGAGGCGCAGGGCTGGATCGCGCCCGCGGACTGCATCGAGGTCCGGGTGACGCTGACCGATGCCGAGCGGATGGCGTACGCGACCTCGGAGCCGGAGGAGCGCTACAAGCTGTGCTCGACGGCACACACCAAGATCGCGGTGGTCAAGTCGATCCTGGACCGGCACCCCAATTCGCCGACCCTGGTCATCGGCGCCTACCTCGACCAACTCGAGGAACTCGGCGAGGCGTTGAACGCACCGGTCATCCAGGGCTCGACGAAGAACAAGGAACGCGAGGCGCTGTTCGACGCGTTCCGGCGCGGCGAGATCCAGACGCTGGTGGTGAGCAAGGTCGCGAACTTCTCCATCGACCTGCCCGAGGCCTCTGTCGCGGTGCAGGTCTCGGGGACCTTCGGTTCCCGACAGGAGGAGGCGCAGCGTCTCGGCCGCCTGCTGCGCCCGAAGCAGGACGGGGGCCAGGCGCACTTCTACTCGGTCGTCGCCCGCGACACGCTGGACGCCGAGTACGCCGCGCACCGCCAGCGTTTCCTCGCCGAGCAGGGCTACGCCTACCGGATCACCGACGCTGACGACCTGCTCGGCCCGACCATCGGGTAGGCCCAGCCATCGGGTAAGAATGGGACCGTGCGCAGCTTCGAGTTCCCCGTCGACCACTCCCACGCCAACTCCGTCAACGAGACGGTCGGCGACGTCCGGCGACTCCGGGTCTCGGCCATCGTCACGGCCATGTTGTTGGCCGGGCTCGCGGCCTGGCTGATCTACCTGGCTCATCCGTGGTCCTACATCGTCGGCGTTGTGGTCGCCCTGCTGGCCGTGACCTCGCTGTGGGTGGCGTTCTGGGCCCCGAAGAAGGTCGGCTCGGTCGAGAAGCTCTACGCCGAGGGCCCGCTGGTGCCCGCCGTGGTGGCGGTGGCCCGGCCCCGCGGGGCCACGCTGCTGGCGCTGGTGGACGTGGCCAAGCCGTCCGCGGATCGCCCGCACTACGCCCTGGTCACCCGCAACATCCGGGCGCTGCCTGGGCATTCTCTGACCAACGTCGGCGAGCGGGTGCCCTCGATCGCGGTGCTCGCCGACCGCAGCAACAAGTCCACCGCGGACACCTGGCAGATGGTCAGCCCGATGCCGATCGCCTGGGGCACCAAGGACCAGAAGGTGATCCGGCGGGCGGCGGACTCGATCAGCGGCGCGGAGTGGAAGCTGCTGGCGAAGTCGATCCCGCTGGCCGAGCAGGTCCCGCGCGCCGAGAACCAGCAGATCCCCGTCGACCCGGCCGACCTGCGCTAGCCGAGGTCCGGCCAGCCCTCGGCCTGCTCCCGAGGATCCTCGTAGAGCAGGCCCGCCACCCATTCGTCGCGCCTGCGCCCGCGCTGGAGTCCGCCCGCGCGCAGCGTGCCCTCGAATCGGAAGCCCACCCGCCGCGCCACAGAAGCGGACTGCTTGTTGCCGACATACGCGCGCCACTCGATCCGTTCCAGCGCCATCCCGTCCGGACGGAAACCGAAGTCGCACACCAGGTTCACCGCCCTTGCCATCAGGCCGCGGCCACGGACCGCCTGGTTCAGCCAGAAGCCGATGTCCGCGGCCGAGTCGTCACGGCAGGCGAGACCGATCATCCCGACCACGGCGCCCGCGGGTGTGTGCCGCATCGCCCAGGTGGGGCTGCGGTCCGCCCATCCGACGGGCACCACCCGCTCGACGAAGCGTTGCGCGTCGTCGTGGGTGTACGGCACCGGCAGCGTGGTCCACTCCCCCACCGCCTCGTCCTGACAGCACCTGACGATGGACTCGACGTCGCCGGGTCCGGGAGGCGTCAGCCACAGACCCTCGTCGTTGAGCGATTCCACGAACATGTCGGCTCCTGCCTCACGTCCCCGCCAGCGCGGGGATCACCTCGCGTTCGAACAGCTCGATGCCCGAGGTGTCGTACGCGGCCTCGGGGAAATAACAGATCCCGTAGCTCAGGCCCTGATCGCGCAGCGCGGTCAGGTTCTCGATGATCTGCTCCGGCGTCCCGACCCCTGGCATCCCGCGGAACGCCGCCATCGACGCCTCCGCGAGGTCCTCGCCCACGAATCTCGCCATCCTGGCCTTGGTCGCGGCCAGGCGGTCCTCGACCTCCGCCTCGGTGGCGCCGATCGCCACGTTGTAGTTCGCCGAACGCACGATCGCGTCGAAGTCGGTGCCGACCGCCGCGCAGTGCTTCTCGAGCACGGCCGACTTCTGGGTGAAGCCCTCGAGGGTGCCGTCGAAATTGGTGTACTGGGCGTACTTCGCCGCGATCTTGAGGGTCACCTTCTCGCCGCCGCCCGCGATCCACAGCGGGATGCCGCCCTCCTGCAGCGGCAGCGGCCGCACGATGGCACCGTCGACCCGATAGTGCTTGCCGTCCAGGGTGGCGGATCCGGTGCTCCAGGCCTGCCGCAGGATCTGGACGCCCTCGTCGAGACGCGCCAAACGCTCACCGGCGGACGGGAATCCGTAACCGTAGGCACGCCATTCGTGTTCGTACCAGCCCGCACCGATGCCCATCTCGATTCGGCCACCCGAGATGAGGTCCGCGGTGGCGGCGATCTTGGCCAGGTAGGCGGGGTTGCGGTAGCTGATCGCGGTGCACATCTGCCCGAGCCGGATGGTGGAGGTCACCGCGCCGAGCGCGGACATCACCGACCAGGCCTCGTGCGTGGCCTGGTCGGTGGGCGCGGGCACCGTGTGGAAATGGTCGTACACCCAGGCCGACTCCCACGGTCCGGCCTCGGCCCGCAGCGTGACCGACTTCATCGCGTCCCACTGCTCGGCCGGGTCGATGCCCACCAGGTCCAGACGCCAACCCTGCGGTACGAACATCCCGAAACGCATGCGCTGATCCTACCGAGGAGCCGGCCTGCCCATCAGGCTTCGCTCATGCGCTGTTCCTGGCCTGCGACGCCGCGAACTGGCTGGCCGGATGCGCAAGCCCGTAGTGCCCGCGCAGGGTAGACGCCGTGTACTCCGTACGGAACAGCCCCCGCTGTTGCAGGATCGGCACGACCTGGTCGACGAAATCGGTCAGACCGCCAGGCAGGAAGGGCGGCATGATGTTGAAGCCGTCGGCGGCCCCCTGCTCGAACCACAACTGGAGCTCGTCCGCGATCTGCTCCGGGGTGCCCGCGAAGGTCCGATGCCCGCGCCCGCCCCCGAGCAACCCGATGAGCTCCCTCACGGTCAGGGAATCGGATTCGGCCAGCTCCTTGACCAGCTCGTAGCGGCTCTTGTTGCCCTGGATCTCGTGTACGGGCGGCAGCGGCGGCAGGGGCGCGTCGAGGGAGTGCTCGGTGAGGTCGACGCGGAGGATGGCGGACAGCTGCCGAAGCGCGTAGTCGGGCGAGATCAGATCGGTGAACTCCCGTTCCAGCGCCCTCGCCTCGGCCTCGGTCGGGGCGATGAACGGGACGATGCCCGGCAGCACCTTCAACTCGTCCGGGTTGCGCCCGTGGGCGGTCACCCGGGCCTTGAGATCCCGATAGAACTCCTGCCCCTGGGCGAGCGTGCGTTGCGCGGTGAACACCGCCTCGGCGTGCCGCGCCGCGAACTCCTTCCCACTCTCGGACGAGCCCGCCTGCACCAGCAGGGGGCGGCCCTGCGGTGAGCGCGGTGAGTTCAGCGGGCCACGGATCCGGAAGTGCTCGCCATCGTGGTCGATCGCGTGCACCTTGTCCGGGTCGGCGAAGATCCCCGTGTCGGGGTCCAGCACGACGGCGTCGTCCTCCCAGCTGTCCCACAGGGCGACCGCTGCTTCGACGAACTCCTCGGCGCGCTGATACCTGCCGAGGTGATCCGGGATCGCGTCGAGGCCGAAGTTGGCGGCCTCGTCCTCGCCTGCGCTCGTGACGATGTTCCAGCCCGCCCTGCCGCCGCTGATGTGGTCGAGCGACGCGAATTTGCGGGCCGTGGTGAACGGGTCGCTGTAGGTGGTCGAGGAGGTGGCGATCAACCCGATGTGCTCCGTTGCGCCCGCGATCGCGGTGAGCAGGGTGACCGGCTCGAAGGTGGACAGCGCGTTGTGCTTGATGCGAGGGCCGACCGCGAGCCCGTCGGCGAAGAACACCGAGTCGAGCTTGCCGCGTTCGGCGATCCGGCCGAGCTCGGCGAAATGCTCGACCGACCGCACGTCGTCGGCATCGGTGCGCGGATGACGCCAGGCGGCCTCGTGGTGCCCGACGCCCATGAGAAACGCATTGAGGTGAAACTGCTTGGAACGCTGAGACATTGCGATGATCTCCTTAGATCGGACCGACGCGCCAGCGGGACAGGCGGCGCTCGGCGAGGATGAGGATTCCGTTGAAGACGAGACCGAGAAGTGAGATCGCGATGATGCCGGCGTACATCTTCGGGATCTGGAAGTTGTACTGCGATGCCGTGATCAGGTATCCCAAACCCGCTTTGGCGCCGACCATCTCGGCGGCGATGAGGACGAGGATCGAGGATGCCGCCGCCATCCGGATGCCGGTGAAGATGGTCGGGACGGCGGCGGGCAGGATCACTTTCTGGAACAGCCGGATCGGTGTGAGGCCCAACGACAGGGCGGACTTGACCAGCAGTGGATCGACCGTCCGGACTCCCGAGATGGTGTTCAGCAGGATCGGGAAGGTGCTCGCGTAGATCACGAGGGCGACCTTCGAGGTCTCCCCGATGCCGAGCACCAGCACGAAGACCGGCAGCAGCGCGAGCGCGGCCGTGTTGCGCAGCAGCTCGAGGATCGGATTCACGAACTCGGCCACCGGGCGGTACCACGCGATGGCGACGCCCAGCGGGATGGCGATCGCGATGGCGACCGCGAACCCGGTCAGCGCCCGGCTCAGGCTCGCGGAGGCATGGTTCCACAGCTCTCCGCTGGCGGCCAGGTCGCCGAAGGCGCCCGCCACCACGGAGAACGGCGGCAGGAACACCTTGTCCACCAGGCCGAGGCGTGGGGCCAGCTCCCACAGCAGGAGGAACAGGCCGATCGCCAGCGATGGCTTGAGCACCCGCCAGGCGGTGGCGCGGACCGCGCGGCCGCCGCGGGCGAGAGCCCCCGGACGTCGTGACGCCGCCTGCGCGGTGCGTGGCACCTGGCCGCGGGCGGCGACCGGCGGCGCGAGCAGTTCGACACTAGACATGGGCCGTCTCCTTCTGTGCGGGCGCCGCCACCTCGAGTTCCTGGTGCTGAGCGCGCGCCACCTCGTCCTGTAGTTGGCTCCAGATGTGGTGGCGGAACTCCCGGAATCGCGCGTCGGAGCGGACATCCGCCGAGGTGCGGTCGATGTCGATGTCGACCACCGTCTTCACGCGACCCGGCCGCGAGGTGAGCACCGCCACCCGCTGCCCCAGGTACACGGCCTCGTCGATGCCGTGCGTGATGAACAGGATTGTCTTGCCGGTGGTGCGCCAGATCCGCAGCAGCTCGTCCTGCAGGGACTCCCTGGTCTGGGCGTCGAGCGCCGCGAACGGCTCGTCCATCAGCAGCACCTCCGGGTCGAAGGCCAGGCTCCGTGCGATCGCGACCCGCTGTTTCATCCCGCCCGACAACTCGTGCGGGTACCGGTCGCCGAACCCCTGCAACCCGACCAATTCGAGGTAGTGGTCGGCGATCTCCCGTCGCTGCCGCTTCGGCAGGCCCTTTGCCTCCAAACCGAATTCGATGTTGTGCTGCGCGGTCCGCCACGGCAGCAGCGCGTACTGCTGAAAGACGATCCCGCGGTCGAGGCCGGGTCCGGTGATCGGTTCACCGTCGAGCAGGATCCGCCCGGACGACGGTGTGGTCAGGCCGCCGAGAAGATCCAGCAGCGTGGACTTGCCGCAGCCACTCGGGCCCACCAGGACGAGGAACTCGCCGTCGGCGACGTCGATGCTGATGTCCTCGATCGCGGTGAACCGGTCATCGGACCCGCGGATGCCGAAGTGCTTGCTGACCCGGTCGAGCCGGAGCTTGGGTTCTGCGGTCATTTTCCTGCCCCCAGCGCCTGTCCGTCTGCACCGCTGGTGGCGGTGTAGGCCCCGTTCGCGTAGGGGTTGAACTCGTTGGTGAACAGGTCGGCCGCCGTCAACTCGCCCGGCTTCAGTTCGCCGTTCCTGACCAGCCAGTCGATCCACGTCTGCAGCTCGCGGTCGGCGATGACCGCCCCCGCGACCGGGATACCCGGACTGCGCCAGTAGTCCGTCAAACTCGTGTTCTCGTTGCGGCCTCGTTCGCCGATGATCTCCTTGAACCTGGCCACGACCTGGTCCCGCGGTGTGGTCTGGGTCCATCGGACGGCTCGTGCCACGCCCTGCGTGAAGTCCTTCGCGGCCTCGGGGTTCTCGGCGATGAAATCGTCACGCAGGACATAGGTGCCGTAGCTGAAGTCCCCGAAGATCGCCGAATCCGTGAAGAGCGGGCGCAGCCCGCCGCGGCCGACGGCGGTCTCCCGGAAGACACTCCCGAGTGCGGCGACGTCGATCTGGCCTTCCCGCAGCGCCTGCTCGGTGTTGATCGGGGGAACCACGATCAACTCGACCTGCTTGATCTCATCGGGCGTGAGCCCCTGCTTGGCCAGCCATTCGCGCACGACGAATTCATGGTGGGCACCAAGGGTGTTCATGCCGACCTTTTTGCCGATCAGATCCCGCGCACCGGTGATGGGCCCGCCGTCGAGCACGAAGTACCCCGTGAAGGTGCCCTGATCGGCACCGTACGAGCTCACCACCGAGGTGATCTGGGAACCCGCGGAGCGAAGCTTGACGATCGCGCCGTTGAAGGCGCTGCCGAACTCCGTCTGCCCGGTCGCCACGGACTGGATGTCCTGCGGCCCGCTGGTGGTGTCACCGACCCACTTCAGCTCGATGTCCTGGAAGTAGCCGAGGTCTGCCGCCAATTCCGGGAAGGTGACCTGTCCGGCCGCGCCCTGGTAGCGCAGCACGGACTTGCCGTCCGCGGTCTGCTCGGTCTCGGATGACCCCGCGCACGCACCGACCAGGGAACCGATCGTCAGAAGCGCGGCGAGGGCCGCGAGTGCGCGCAGGGGTCGTGGCTGCGTTGATCGTCTCTTGGGCGTCGGTGATGCCATGGTCTGAGTCCTCAGGTCGGGCGTGGCTGGATGGTGCGTCAAAGATGACGGACGCCGCGGCCGTCGGGAACAGTTCCGTTCACCGGGGTTTTAAGTCGAACTCGTTCGTAGAATCGACCCATGGGCACCGTCGCACTCGCCGAGACCTTCGAATCCCACCGCCGTCACCTGCTGTCGGTCGGCTATCGGATGACAGGCAGCGTGTCCGACGCCGAGGACGCCGTGCAGGAGGCCTGGCTCCGGCTCAGCGAGACCGACCCCGACTCCGTCCGCGACCTGCGAGCGTGGTTGACCACCGTGGTCGGCCGAATCTGCCTCGACCACCTTCGCAGCGCCGCCGTCCGGCGCGAAAGCTATGTCGGACAGTGGCTTCCGGAGCCGATCGTGACGCCCCTCGGATCCCCGGGGTCGATAGACCCACTGGAAGCCGTTGTGCGCGAGGAGGATGTGCGGTTGGCGGCGATGGTGGTGCTCGACAACCTAGGCCCGGATCAGCGCACCGCGTTCGTGCTACACGACGGGTTCGGCGTCCCCTTCGACGAGATCGCCGGGATCCTGGGCACCTCGACCGCCGCGACCCGGCAACTGGCCTCGCGCGGACGGCGCGCGGCGGCAGGCGCCGAGCGGCCGACCCCGGACGACGAGCACGCGGAGGCGGTCGGCAGGCTGATGGCCGCGATGGCGGCGGGCGACCTCCAGGCCGTACTGGACGCGCTGCACCCGGACGCCCTGGTGATCGGCGACGCCAACGGCACCACCCGCACGGCGGTCAACGTCATCCACGGGTCCGACAAGTTCGCCCGTTTCTTCCTCGGCCTGATCAATCGCTATGGGCCACAGTCACTCCTGGCGCTCGAACCGGCCATGGTCAACGGCCAGCTCGGTTTCTACACGCACGGGTCGCCCGGGGACGAGACCCACCCGGGCTTCCCGTCGCGCGTGGGGGGCTTCACCGTCCGCGACGGCAAGGTGAGCGCCGCCTACGACATCGCGAACCCCGAGAAGTTCGCGGGCGTCAGGCTCCCGGACCGGGCTGCCCCGTGACCGCCTGATCGGCCCACGGCACCCGGCACGCGTCCCCGGAGTTGAACCCCTGCTCGGTGATCCCGAGCGCGGAGTACATCCTGGCCCGCATGTTCTCGAGCCCGATCTGATAGGTCAGTTCGACGACCCCGTCCTTGCCGAACCGGCGTTCCAGGTCCGCCACCTGCTCGTCCGTCACGGTCCCCGGAGTTGCGGTCACCGCGTCGGCGTAGGCGATCGCCGCGCGCTCGTCCTCGCTGTAGAGCGGGGAGTTCTCGTAGTCGCCGATCTTCTGGAGCCGCTCGATGTCGAGGCCGTCGAGGCGCTGCAACATGGTGCCGAAGTCCACGCACCAGGAGCACCCGACGGTCCACGCGACCCGGTACACCGCCAGCTCGCGGACGTTCGCGGGCAGCACCTTGGAGGCCTTCTCCGCCGCCATCTCGTGCCGGGCGCAGGCCACGAAGAGCTTGCGATGATTCGCCAACACGGTGAAGGGTTCGGGCACCGCGCCGAACCTGCGGCCTGCGAACTTGTAGGCCACCTTGATCAGCGGTCCGGCATCCTTCGGAGCCACCGGCTGGATTCGAGTCATGACGCCCTCCTGTTCCCATTGCGGCGACCGTTCGAGCCGCCTACCCCTTGGACGAGACAGCGCAGGAAAACGTGACAACCCTCAGTTCGTCTGCAGATCGCGCCACCGGAAGGCCGCCGTCCCCAGCAGACACAGCGTGCCCGCGACCACTGTGGTGACCAGCAGCGGCTCCAACCGGAAGTCCACCGCGGGCACCAACGGCAGGTTCTCGAACGGCGAGACGCTCATCAGCCGGTCCGGGAACTTCAGCGTCGTCCCGAACATCAGGACGAAGAAGCAGAAGGCCAAGCCGATCCAGGCGGCGGAGGCGAGCCGCGGCAGGAGGCCGAACAGGAGCAGGGTGAGCCCGCCCAGTACCCAGGCCGCAGGCAGGTAGACGAGGGTCGCGCCGAGCATCCGCGGCACCTGCGCCATGTCGTCGGCGATGATCCCGTACATCAGTCCCATCCCGAGACCGGCGAGCGCCAGCACCAGGGCCGAACCGGCCAGCGTGATCACCGCGTGGCCCGCGATCCAGCGGATCCGGGTCAGCGCCGTGGAGAGCAGCGGCTCGAGATGCCCGGCCGCCTCCTCCGCACGCGGCCTGAGCGCGGAGGAGATCGTGTACGCGGACCCGATCATGGCCAGCATCGCGGCGGCCATCGCGTAGAACGCGTCGACCATGCTCGCGCTCTCTTGCCCCAGCAACTCGCCGATGTCGACATCGCCGAGCAGGTCACCGACGTCATTGCCGATCGTGCCGAACGCCACTCCGCCGAGGAACAACCCGACCGACCAACCGACAAGCGTGCCGCGCTGCAGCCGCCAGGCGAGCCCGAACTCACCGAGCAACCCCTGCGGAGCGCGGGCCGGGCCCGGCCGCGGGGGGAACACTCCCGCGCCGACGTCACGGTGGTCCAACACGCGGAGCGCGGCGAGGCCGACGGCCACGGCGACGGCGAGCGACAGCAGCGCGGGCCACCAGATCTCGCCGTCGTACGGCCGCATCGCCTGGCCCCAGCCCAGCGGCGAGAGCCACGACAGCGCACCGCTTCCGACGTCGCCGACCGCGCGCAGCACGTAGGCCGCGCCGATCGCGGCCCCGGTGATGCCGTAGACCGTCCGGGTGTTCTCGGTGATCTGCGCTGCCAGCAGGGCGACCGCCGCGAACGCCAGGCCCGCGCAGGTGGCGCCGATGCCGAGGGCAATTGATCCCGCTGCGGCCAGACCGTAGGAGATCAGGCTCAGTGCGACCACCGCGCCGTAGAGCACGTTCGCCACCGTCGCGATGATCGCCGCCGCGGCGAAGGGCGCATGGCGCCCGACGACGGAGGACCGGATCAGCTCGTCGCGGCCGGTCTCCTCGTTGGCGCGGGTGTGCCGTCCGATCACGAACATGCTCATCAGGCCCGCGACGATCATCCCGAAGGCGCTGGCCTGGAAGGCCACCTGGCCCCCGATCGTGTCGAGGGCGCGCGGCGGGCCGGCCATGGCGATCATGGCCGCGTTGCCCTCCATGCTGGCAGCGACCGCATCGAGCTCCGGCTGGGTCGGATACGCGATGTCCACTCCGACGGCCTGCGAGTAGTAGACGAAGGCGCCCGCGAGGGCCCACAGGACCAGCGCGAACCTCTCGCGCCGAAAACCGAACCGGGTCAGTGTCGCGGTGCCGGCCAGCGTGGTCACGATTCGTCCACCCCTGCCGCCGCGAGCTCGTCGCCGTAGTGCCGCAGGAACAACTCCTCCAGGGTCGGCGGCTGACTGGTGAGGGTGCGGATGCCGAACCGGGTGAGGTGCGTGATCGCCTCGTCCAATTCGCCCGTGTCCACCTGGAACCGGGCCCTGGTCCCCTCCACCACCAGGTCGTGCACGCCGGCCAGCTCGGTCAGACCTGTCGCCGGGCTCCTGGTCTCGCAGGCGATGGAGGTACGGGTGAGGTGCCGCAGGTCGGCCATGCTGCCGGTCTCGATCGACCTCCCGAGCCGGATGATCGTGAGTCGGTCGCACAGGGCCTCCACCTGGGCGAGGATGTGGCTCGACAGCAGCACCGTGCGCCCCTGCCCCGTGACCTCCGCGATGCACTCCTGGAACACCGCCTCCATGAGCGGGTCCAACCCGGAGGTGGGCTCGTCGAGGATCAGCAGTTCCACGTCGGAGGACAGGGCCGCGACGAGCGCCACCTTCTGCCGATTGCCCTTGGAGTAGGTCCGGCCCTTCTTGGTCGGGTCCAGGTCGAACCGCTCGAGCAGCTCGGCCCGGCGTCGCTCGTCGAGGCCGCCGCGCAACCGTCCGAGCAGGTCGATCACCTCGCCGCCGGAGAGGTTCGGCCACAGGTTCACGTCGCCGGGGACATAGGCGAGGCGCTTGTGGAGTCCGGCCGCCTCGCGCCAGGGGTCGCCACCGAGCAGTCGCACGTCGCCGCTGTCGGCACGGAGCAGGCCGAGCAGCACCCGGATGGTGGTGGACTTGCCCGACCCGTTGGGTCCGAGGAAGCCGTGCACCTCCCCGGTGCGCACCTGGAGCTCGAGGCCGTCCAGGGCCCGCGTCCGGCCGAAGGTCTTGACCAGGTCCGAGATCTCGATCGCGGCGCTCATGTATCGACGGTAGAACGGTCCGGCCACGCCCTGCTGCGGTTTGCCGAGTCGGGGCGCCTGCAGTTCGTCGACCATGCGGTCCGAACCCGCCCGGACGGCGAATAGGCTGTGACGATGCCCGCAGCACGCCACTCGCAGACGGTCTCGCGCCTGCAACCGTTCAGCTCCACCATCTTCGCGGAGATGACAGCGCTCGCCGTGCGGACGGGCGCGATCAACCTGGGCCAGGGCTTTCCCGACACGGACGGCCCGAACGCGATGCTCGAGGTCGCCAGATCCGCGATCGCCGACGGTCTCAACCAGTATCCGCCGGGTCCGGGGATGCCCGTTCTGCGCGAGGCCATCGCCGCCGACCGCGCGGCTCGATACGGCCTGGAGTACGACCCGGACACCGAGGTGCTGGTGACGGTCGGCGCCACCGAGGCGATCAGCGCGACCCTGCTCGGGCTGGTCGAACCGGGCCAGGAGGTGGTGCTCATCGAGCCGTACTACGACTCGTACGCCGCGGCCGTCGCCCTCGCAGGCGGTGTGCGCCGGTCCGTGTCCCTGGTCCCGGACGGCGACGGCTTCGCCCTCGACCTCGATGCGGTGCGCGGCGCGGTCGGCCCGAACACCCGGATGCTGGTGCTCAACACCCCGCACAACCCGACCGGCACGGTGTTCACGGACGCGGAACTGCGGGCCGTCGCCGAGCTCGCCGTCGAGCGCGACCTGCTGGTGCTGAGCGACGAGGTGTACGAGCACCTGGTCTTCGAC
Organism: Rhodococcus sp. PvR099; assembly: GCF_017833315.1. Lineage (NCBI taxonomy): Bacteria > Bacillati > Actinomycetota > Actinomycetes > Mycobacteriales > Nocardiaceae > Rhodococcus > Rhodococcus sp. PvR099. The sequence continues at coordinate 2,903,288 of NZ_JAFIBV010000001.1, forward strand.
GGGCGCACTCACACCCCCCTGGCGGCGCTGCCGGGAATGGCGGACCGGACGATCACCGTGTCGAGCGCGGGCAAGACCTTCAGCGTCACCGGATGGAAGACGGGCTGGGTGTGCGGCCCCGCCGAGCTGGTGGACGCGGTCCGCTCGGCCAAGCAGTTCCTGACCTTCGTCGCGGGCGGCCCGTTCCAGCCCGCGGTCGCGCACGCGCTGACCCACGAGCAGGCCTGGGTGACCGGTATGCGAGAAGACCTGCAGCACAAGCGGGACGTGCTCAGCGGGGCCCTGCGCGAGGCGGGGTTCGGGGTGCACGCGAGCGGAGGCACCTACTTCGTGTGTGCGGACATCACCCCGTTCGGCACCACCGACGGCGAGGCGTTCTGCCGCGCGCTGCCGGAGCGGATCGGGGTGGCCGCGGTGCCGGTGAGCGTCTTCGCGGACCACAAGGCGCCGTGGAATCACGTGGTGCGCTTCGCATTCTGTAAGCGCGACGAGGTGCTCGCCGAGGCCGCCGAGCGCCTCATGGGGCTGGCTGGGCGGTGGTGACGCGGCGATGAGTCAGCGCACCATTCCCGCGGACTTCGTGCGCAGGGCCGCCGCCTTGGCGGCGAGCGGCGGGTTCGACATGTCCATCCCCCTTGCGGCCGCGGGCATCACCCTGCCCATGCTGCGCGACGAGAACGCGCGGTTGACCGCCGACCAGCTGACGCTGTTCACCCAGGCGGCCTGGCAACTGACCGGCGACGAACTGTTCGGCCTCGGCGCCGCTCCGGTGCCGCGCGGCACCTTCAAGCTGGTCTGCCTGTCGCTGATCCACACCCCCGATCTCGGCAGCGCCCTCGAGCGGATGGCCGACGTGATGCGGGCACTCCCTGGGCCGCCGCAATTGCGGATCCGGACCGGCGAGTCGACCACCCGACTCCAGGTGATGATCCCCCGGCGCGACGAAGCGCTGCCCGCCGCGACCGCGGACGCCGCCGACCGACTGCTCACCGACTTCGAGCTGATACTCCTGCACCGGTTCGCGGCCTGGCTGGTCGGCAGGCGGGTCAAGCTGATCTCGGTGGAAGTGCCGTATCCGGCTCCGGATCCGTCACTGGCCAGGAATTACGACGTCATCTTCGGTGTCAAGGTCACCTTCGGCGCCGACATGGCCGCACTCGAATTCGACAACGGCGTGATGCGTGCGCCGATCATCCAGACCGAGGAGACGCTGGAGGATTACCTGCGCGAGTCTCCGAATCTGCTTTTCTCCGAACGGGATTACGACAGCACGGCCTCCGCGCAGGTCCGCAAGGTCCTCGAGTCCGGCGTCAAGGGCCGCACCTCCACGGCCGACGACATCGCGGAGATGCTCTCGATCAGCGTCCCGCACCTGCGCCGGCTGCTGCGCCAGGAGGGCACCTCGCTCAATCAGCTCCGGGAGGAGGTGCTCCGCGACGCGGCCATCTCCGGACTCGGCCGTGGCGAGTCAGTCGACGACCTGTCCGCGCGGCTGGGGTTCTCCGAGCCCAGTGCGTTCCGGCGCGCCTTCAAACGGTGGACCGGGGAGACCCCTGGCGCCTACCGCTAGCCGCCGGGCAGGCGCTCAGCTGACGCAGAACTCGTTGCCCTCGGGGTCGGCCATCGTGATCCACCACTGCGGACCCACCTGCCCGCGATGCAGAAACGTCGCGCCACGGGCGACGAGGGCATCGGCCACCGCCTGCTTGTCCTCGCCGACCCGGACGTCGAAATGCAGCCGGTTCTTCACCGACTTCGTCTCGGGCACCGCCTGGAACAGCACCCGAGGGCGTTCCTGGTGCTCGGGGTCGCTGATCGCAGCGCCCAGCTTCCAGACCAGGGTGCCCTCGAAGACCTGAGTGTCCTCCTCGGTGGCGTGCCCGGCCGCGACCATCCGCCGGATGAAGTCCTCGTCGCTCGGCTCGACCCGCCAACCGAGTGTCTCCGCCCACCACTTGGCCTGGGTGTGTGGGTCGGCGGCGTCCACTGTCACCTGAAATTCGTATCCCATGTCGCGACAGTACGACCGGGGACCGACAGCGTCCGGGAACTCATGGCCTGACCAGGATCCTGATCGGATCGCCCTCGTGCCTGTCCAGCTTCTCGATGCCGACCAGGACGTCCTCCAGCGAGACGATCTCGCTGATCGAGCGCGAGACATCGAGACGACCGCGGGAGAGCAGTTCCGCCAGGGTCTCGATGTCGACGTTCTTGTAGCCGAGATGGCCCTTGACCTGCTTCTTCGACAGCCCGAAGGCGGTGGTGGTGCCGAGTAGCGCCTCCTGGTCGCTCAGCCCGACCACGATGAGCCTGCCGCCGACGGCGAGGCAGTCCAGCGCCTGGGAGAACGTGACCGCGAGACCCGCCGAATCGAAGGCGACGTCGAGCATCCTGCCGCCGGTGGCATCGGCGACCTTCGCCTTCAGTTCCGGATCCCGGGAGTCGAAGGCGTAGTCCGCGCCGAGTTCGAGGGCCCGCTCCAGGACCACCTGGTTGATGTCGAACGCGAGGATCGGGACCGCACCGACCAGGCGCGCGAGCTGCACGATGTGGGTACCGATCCCGCCGACGCCCCACACCCCGACGGCCTCGCCGACCCTGACCTCCCCGGTGCGCACGACGGCGCCGTAGGGCGTGGACACCGCGTCGGCCAGGATCGCCGCCTGATCGAAGGGGACGTTGTCGGGGATCCGGGTCAACCCGCCTGCCTGCGCCACCGTGTACTCGGCCCAGGCGCCGTCGTAGGCGAACGCCATCAGCTGGATGTTCAAGCAGTTGGTGAGATCCCCGCGCCTGCAGTTGCGGCACCGGAGGCAGGCTTTGCCTGCGGACGGGATGACCCGGTCGCCCACCGCCCAGCCCGCCACTCCCGCACCGAGTTCCGCGATGGTGCCGGAGGACTCGTGGCCCTGGGTGACGACCGGCAGCATCGCAGGGAAGGTTCCGTTGATCAGACTCAGGTCGGAGTGGCAGATCCCGCAGTACTCGACCTTGACGAGCACCTCCCCCGGACCCGGCTCGGGTATCGGGACATCCTCCACCACAGTCTTTTTGGAGTCGGCATGGAATCGTGCGGCGCGCATGGTCTCCGCCATGGTCGGCTCCCTTCAGCCGTGTTCGATGTAGGCCTCGAGTTGGTCGCGTTCACCCTGCAGCTCGCCGATCCGGCTCTTCACCACGTCGCCGATGCTGACGATGCCGACCAGCTGACCGTCCACGATCACGGGCAGGTGCCGGATCCGGCGCTCGGTCATGGTCTCGGCGAGGCTGTCGACGCTGTCGGTCGGCAGGCAGGCGAACACCGCCGTGGTCATGATGTCCCCGACCCGGTCGTTCAGCAGCTCGGCGCCGCGCTCGTGGATGCGACGCACCACGTCGCGCTCGGTCACGATGCCGACCACCTCGTCGTTCTCGACCACGACGAGGGCGCCCACGTTGTGCCTGGCGAGTTCGCCGATCAGCACGCTGACCGTGATCCCCGGCCCGACCGTCGCCACCGCCTGGCCCTTGTTCCGCAACACATCCGCTATTTGCATCTGGACACCCCGATCCATCCGCGCTCGGCTACCGCTGTGTCGATCATAGGCAGCAGGAAGCCCCGCCGACCATCAACGGACGAAGGAATCCGGGGCGCATCGCCGCCGGTCAGGCGACCGCAGGCCGGGACCTGTCGAGGGCGAGGGTGACGGCCAGCCCGCCGAGGACCGATCCCATCACGTAGCGTTGCACCCTCAACCAGCCGGGCCTGGCGTCGAGGACCGTCGAAATAGTGCCTGCCACAACGACTATCGCAGCATTGACGGTCAGCGCGACCGCGATCTGCACGCCGCCGAGACCGAGACTCTGGGCCCAGACCCGCCCCGCCGCCGGATCGATGAACTGCGGGATCAGCGCCAGGTACATGATGGCGATCTTCGGGTTGAGCAGGTTCGTGACCAGCCCCATCGTGAAAAGGCGCGTGGCGGAATCGGCAGGCAACCGCCGGGGAGAGAACACCGAGGCCCCGCCCGGCCGGAGCGCCTGCCAGGCCAGCCACCCCAGATAGCCCGCGCCCGCGAGCTTCACCGCGAGGTAGAGCTGCGGCACCGCGACGAAAACCGCCGAGATCCCCGCCGTCGCGGCCGCCAGGTAGCAGCCGAAACCGACGGCGACGCCGCCGAGCGAGATCAGTCCGGCGCGTCGGCCCTGGGTGACGCTGCGGGAGACGAGGTACATCATGTTCGGTCCCGGGGTGAGCACCATTCCGAGCGCGACCGCCGAGACCCCGAGAACTGCTGCGCCGGTGATCATGGCGATGAGGTTCGCACGGTCCGCGCACCGCTGTCGCGGGCCAGTTGAGCACCACTGGACTTCCAGTCCAAATGACACATATCTGTGTCATCTCAGTCAAAGCTGTTACCGTCGAGGGGTGCCACACGACACGCAGCTGATCTTCGCCGACCACGTCGGCCGCTTCTACGCGCGTCAGTACGGGTTCCCGCCGATGGCGGGACGACTACTGGGATACCTGTTCGTCTGCGATCCGCCGCAGCCGACGATCGACGAGCTGGGCGACGCCTTGCTGGCGAGCCGGAGCGCCGTGACCGGTGCCGTCAAGCTGCTCGAGGGCTATCAGTTGGCGCGGCGGACCCGTGTCGCCGGCGAGCGGGTGGACCGGGTGAGCCTGGACCCCGTGAGCCGGCAACCCCAGAACTTCGATTCCGCGGTCCACCGCGAACACGCGGCACTGTTCCGGGAGGGACTGGCGCTGCTGGCCGACGCCCCGCCCGAACGTCGCGCACCACTCGAGGAGATGGTCGCCCTTGCCGAGTTCCTCAGCGAGCGGCTGCCGGCCCTGCGCGACGAATGGCACACGCATCGCGACGAACTCCGCCGATCGGGAGCACTTCCCGCTCCCCACAACTGAGAGGTTGCCGATCATGCCCGACCACGACCTGCCCACGCTGCGGCAGCGCGCCGAGAACGGCGACGCGACCGCCCTCGACGAGCTGGTCCAGCTCGCCGTGGAACTCGGCGACATGGACGAGCTGCGGCGCCTCGCCGACGGCGGGAACTCCGACGCGACAGACGAGCTGATCCAGCTCGCCGGCGAACTGGGCGACATGGACCAGCTCCGGCACCTGGCCGACGGCGGGAACTCCGATGCCGCCGACCAGCTCATCGAACTCGCCACCGAACGGGACGACCTGGACGAGCTGCGACGCCTTGCCGAGCGGGGCAACACCACCGCGGCCGAGCAGCTCGCGGAGCTCACCGCCGAATAGCAGCACGGCGCTAGAACAATTGTTCGATCTCGGCGTAGAATTCCGCCCGTGGACATCGCGGTGCAGGCGTCGCTGTTCGACGACCCGACCGAGGGCGCTCGGTTCGAGCCGCTGGGCGACTGCGTCCGCAGGCGGGACCTGACGGCGGGCGCCTGGATCGACGTGCGACCGGGCTGGCTGCAGGGATCGGAGCGACTGTTCACCGATCTCGTCGACACGGTCCCGTGGCGGGCCGAGCGCAGGCAGATGTACGACCGGGTCGTCGACGTCCCGCGGCTGGTGAGCTTCTACGCCGAGGACGCCACCCTCCCCGACCCCCTGCTCACCGAGGCCAAGATGGCCCTCGACGCGCACTACCGACGCGAACTCGGCGAGCCGTTCGCCACCGCCGGCCTCTGCTACTACCGCGACGGCGCCGACAGTGTCGCCTGGCACGGCGACACCATCGGCCGCGGCGGCACCGAGGACACGATGGTCGCGATCGTCTCCCTCGGCGCCGCCAGGACTCTGGCCCTGCGGCCCCGCGGTGGCGGAGCCTCCCTTCGATACTCGCTCGGCCACGGCGACCTGCTGGTCATGGGCGGGTCCTGCCAGCGGACCTGGGAACACGCGGTCCCCAAGAGCACCCGCCCCATCGGGCCGCGGATCAGCGTGCAGTTCCGGACGCGCGGCGTGCGCTGACCGCGCTCGCGAGCCGGTCCAGCTGGGCGTCGGTGGTGTCCCAGTCCAGGCAGGCGTCCGTGATCGACTGCCCGTAGGTGAGCTCGTCCGCCCGCCCGAGGGTCAGGTCCTGACGGCCCGCGACGAGGAAGCTCTCCAGCATCAGTCCCGAGATGCCCGGCTCGCCTGCCTCGATCCGTGCCGCGACATCGGTGACCACGTCGACCTGCTTGTTGTGGTCCTTGCGGCTGTTGCCGTGGCTGGCGTCGATGACGACCCGCTCGGGCAGGCCCGACTTCGCCAGTCGCGCCATGGTGTCGGCGACGGTCGCGGCGTCGTAGTTCGGGCCGTCGTTGCCGCCGCGCAGGATGACGTGGCAATCCGGGTTCCCCGCGGTGCGGATCAGCGCGGACAGCCCGTTGAGGTCGGTGCCGGGGAACACGTGGCTCGCCGCCGCAGCCCTGGTCCCGTCGACCGCCACCTGCACGTCGCCCTCGGTCGAGTTCTTGATCCCGACCGGCATGGACAGCGCGCTGCAGAGCTGGCGGTGCACCTGGCTCGCGGCGGTCCTGGCGCCGATCGCGCCGTAGCTGACCAGATCCGCGATGTACTGCGGCGTGATCGGGTCCAGGAACTCGCAGCCGACCGGCAGGCCGAGCGACGAGATGTCCAGCAGCAGTTTGCGTCCCATCCGCAGGCCGGTGTTGATGTCGAAGCTGCCGTCGAGGTGCGGGTCGTTGACCAGACCCTTCCATCCGAGCGTGGTGCGCGGCTTCTCGAAGTACACCCGCATCACGATGTGCAGGTTGTCGCGGTGCTGCTCGGCCTTCGCCGCGAGTCGGCGCGCGTAGTCCATCGCGGCGTCCGTGTCGTGCACGGAGCACGGCCCGACCACCACGATGAGGCGGTCGTCGCGGCCGTCGAGGATGTTCACTGTCGCGTCCCGGCCGCCGCGCACCGTCGCGGCGACGGCGGGGTCGACGGCGTATTCGCGGCGCAGTTCGGCAGGCGCGGCCAACGGACTGATCGAGACGGTGCGCTGGTCGTCGAGGCCGAGCACATCGGTGTCGATGGTGAGGGTCATGGGGGTCCTGTTCGTTCAGGCCGACCCAGGAGAGTGCGTGCACACCCGCGAGCCGGTCGATATCGGCTCGGGGTGGAGGAAGTCAGCGCGTGGTTACGCCGACCGGCCCACCCGGGGCCAGCCTGCTAAACCAGAAATATGCGCGCTGCATGGGCGCCACTGTAGCAGCGCCCCGCAAGCCCCCTGTGAACGGTCACCGTAGTTGGCCATTCGTCACCCTAGTTGGCCAGTTCGTCAACATTGTTGGCCATTGGTCAGGATAGTTGGCCAACGGCATCGACTCGGACGAGCCGAGCGGCGAGCTGGACGGCACTGCCACTCGCGAGCCGGACCCGACCTGTCACCTACTCGTGCAGCCGCCCCATCCTTCGTCGGATTGCGGAGGTTCGGCCAGCCCTTCTGAACGACGCAGTCAGCGCTCTCCTCGCGTGATTGCAGTTGATTCCCGCACAGTGGCGTGGCGCGGCTCTCAGGCAGCTCGCGAAGCACTGAACGGCGCCGACCCAGCAAATGCGTAGTCGGCGAACCGTCGGCCGATCAGCTGGTGCGCCTCCGTACTGGGATGGAGGCCGTCGGGCAGCGGGAGACGCTCCGCGTCCTCCGGGCCATAGAGCTCGGTGCCGTCGAGATAGTGGAGATTCGCGTCGGCCGCGCGACGTTCGACGAGCGAGCGCAGGGCGTCGCGGATGACCTCGAGGGTGAGGCGGCCCTGGGCCGTATCACCCGGAGTTCCGGTCGCGACGAACTGCACGTTGTCAGTGCCCAGCGTGGCCGGATCAAATGCACCAGGACCGGGCGTGTTCTCGTGGATAGCGCAGAAGATCGGGGAGACGAGCAGGATCGGTGTATTGGGATGCCCGTCGCGGATGGTGTCGAGGAATCCGTTCACCGCCGGAACGAACGCGCGCAGGCGCATCGCGTCGAGGTTCACGACGTTGATGCCAAGTTTGACGCTGATGGCGTCGGCGGGCGCATCGCGGATGACGCGAGCCAGGAACTGGTCCACCATGGCGCTGCCGCCGAGACCGAGGTTGCGAAGCTCCACATCAGCCGCGCGGGCAGCGACGCTCGGCCAGATCTCGCTGGGAGCGAGCGCGTTCGATCCATGACTGATGGAGCTGCCGTGATGCACCCACAGTGGCCGGGGACTCACGTCGGCGTTGACCGGAGCGTCGGAGCGGAGCTCGGCCAGCTCGAGCGCCTCGTTGTGAGGGAGCCACACCTCGATGCGCTTGCGGCCGGCAGCGAGGCCGACCACCGTGGTGGTGTGTGAGGGCCCGCCGTGCGCACTGGACTCCCAGGTCTGCAGGTCGATCTCGATGCGGTCACCGCCCACCAGCGCGTCACGGGTGTGGAGGACACCGTCGACGAACACGTCGATGCGGCCGCGCGGACGGTCGGCGCCACGATAGGCGACGCGGGTCGAGTGTGTGACGAGCTCGAGGCGAGTGGCCTCCGTCTCGAATTGCAGGCGGGCACCGGAAGACTGAGCCTCCATCGCGAGCAGTTGCGAATCCGGGAACTGCTCCCGTACCCACGCGGGGAGCCGGTGCAGCGCGACACCGCGGGGTGTCCTGGTCAGCTCGGCGACACCACGGACAATGTCAGCAGTGAACAGCGTCGAGATCAAGGGAGGTCTCCTTCCGTGGGCCAGGTATTCAGGGCGCGATCGACCGCGTCGATCGCAGCCACCCAGGACAGTTCCGTTGCGGGGTCGCGGTGCTCGAACGCTTCAGCTCGGGTGAGAGCGAGAAAGCCGTTGACTGTCGCGCCGACAAATCGTGCTGCGTGGACCAGTTCCTCATCCGGTAGCCGATAGTCGCGAATGACGGCGAGCATGAGGGACGCGATACGTCCCGCTTCGGGCGATCCCACGGTGTCGGCCGACGCGGGACGCTGAAGGGACGCCCAGGCACCGGGTCGCTCACTCGCGTAGGAGCGATGCGCCTCTACGAGTCCGATCAGCGCCTCGCGCCCCGCACGTCCGGCGATGGCGTCACCGACGCGCGCGGCGAGTTCACGCAGGGCGAGCTGTTGCAGGCCGTCCAGCAGAGCGTCCCTGTCCCGGATGTGCGAGTAGATACTCGCGGGCCGAACGCCGGCTTGGCGGGCGACCGCCGAGACGGTCACCGCGTCGAAGCCTTCGCGGTCTGCGATGTCAGCGGCGATCGCGAACAGGGCCTGAGAGGAGAGTTGGGCGCGGGGCATGCACTCACCCTACATAGATTAGCTTTCTAGCTACAATCTATAGGTTGGCGTGGTGTGCGAGGGCGCCACTTCGCCCGTGTACCGAGCCAGACAATCGCAGTGACCACCGTAATGAGCACGCTTGGGATGAGCACGAGTCCCGCTGGAGGCGGGGCGCGACCGCCGGCTCGACGAGAAGCCCAGCGCGCACGCCGTATTCGTGCTGATCATGCTCGTGTGCGACACAAGGTTGACCGCCGATACCGGACACCTAGGTCACCGACGCGGCCCGGGCGCCACCGACCTTCGCGAACTCCGGGGCGGCCATTCACGAACGGCAGGACAGTTCGGGTAGTCCACTGCCGGGCATGGTTCAGCTAACGAACGACCGTGAACAATTGCCAACTATCTTGACCACGATCGCGGCCGGATGTCGTCACGGTAGTTGTCACATCGCAGGTCAGGGCGCCGGGATATGACAACTGCGATGACGATTCACACCTGGTGTGAACGGTCACCGTAGTTGGCAACCCGCAGCATCTTCTTGACCGGTGGTCGATAATTGGTGAGTGCTCGTCAATTTGGTTCCTGCCGAAACGGGTCTCCGGTGAGCGTGGCAACTCTGCCGATGGAGCTGACCAGCTTCGTCGGCCGCAAAGCCGAACTGTCCGAGGTACGCAGAGCCCTGTCGGCCTCTCGTCTGGTGACGTTGTCCGGCATCGGGGGGGTCGGCAAAACCAGGCTCGCCATTAGTGCGGCCGAGGCGGAGCGAAGGGCCTATCCCGATGGGGTGTGGCTGGTCGAACTCGGCGAGCTGCGCGATCCGACGTTGGTGGTCGAGCTGGTCGCCGCCGGCGTCGGGGTGCAGAACCGCTCGGCCCGCCCCCTGCTCGAGGTGCTTGTCGAGGTCCTGTACCCGAGCACGGGACTGCTGGTGCTCGACAACTGCGAACAGCTGATCGAGGCCGTGACCGAGCTCGCCAAGACACTGTTGACCACCTGCCCGAAGCTCCGCATCCTCGTCACCAGCAGGGAACCACTCAACATCGGCGGCGAATCCGTGATCCGGGTTTCCCCCCTGACGACACCACCGGCCGACCACCCGCTCTCGCTTCAGAAGTCGACTCATTTCGATGCCGTGTCACTGTTCGCCGAACGGGCTTCGCTGGCGCTCCCGGATTTCGAGCTCACCGGCGACAACATCAACACCGTCGCACAGATCTGCGCGCGACTGGAGGGGCTACCGTTGGCGATCGAGCTGGCGGTGGCGCGGCTGAGAGTGCTTTCACCCGAGCAGATCCTCCAGCGGCTCACCGACCGATACACCCTGCTGACCCGCGGCCGCCGGAACGCTCCGAGCAGGCAGCAGACACTGCAAATGTGCATCGGCTGGAGTTACGACCTGTGCACACCCGCCGAACAACAACTGTGGGCTCGGCTGTCGGTGTTCGCGGGCAGTCTCGACCTCGAGGCCGCCGAGGCCGTGTGCGCCGATGAGGAGGCCGATCAGGACCTGGTCGACACCTTGGCCTCTCTGGTGGACAAGTCGATCCTGTTCCGTGAGCAATCGAGTGGTGGGGTCCGCTTCCGATTGCTGGACACCGTGCGGGACTTCGGCCGCGACAAGCTCGACCACACCGGCCAGCAACTGGCCCTGCGCCGGCGACATCACGACTGGTACCTGCAGTTGGCGCTCGACGCCGACGACGCGTGGATGAGCCCGAATCAACTCGAGTGGACCGCGCGCCTCGCCCGGGACCTGCCGAATGTGCGCGAGGCGCTCGAGTTCAGCCTGTCCGGGTCCGGCGAGAGCGTGCTCCGGATCGCCGCGGCCATGAACCAATTCTGGGTATCCCGCGGCCTCCTCAGCGAGGGACGCCGATGGCTCGACCGAGCCCTGGCACGAACATCCGACAAGTCCTCCGCGGACCGAGCCAAGGCGCTATACGCCGTCGCCGTGATCGCCGCGACCCAAGGTGACCTGGCGGCGGCGACCGCTCGGATCGAGGAGGGCCGCGCTCTCGATGCGCGGCAGGAAGACCCGCTCTGGCATGTCTTCGTCGCGATCAGCGACGGGTACGTCGCGCTCCACCGCGGTGATGTCGATCAAGATCTGAGACCCCTGGAAGAGGCCGTCGAGGATTCCCGGGCACGCGGGGAGTTCAAGCGACTGGTCGAGGCGCTGTTGCTACTCGGTTTGTCCCGCCAGGCGCGCGGACAGATCGCAGAGGCACTCGCCTGTCATGAGGAGATGCTTGCCATCACGCGGGCGCACGGCGAGACGGTGTATCGGTCGTATGCGCTGTGGTCGATCGCACTTACCGCGCGAGGTCAGGGAGACAACGACCGTGCGGTGCACTGTCTCGAGGAGTCGCTTCGGTTCATCCGACTGGCAGACGACCCGGTTTCGGCGGTGATATGCCTGCAGGCGCTGGCCTCGATAGCCGGCGAGCAACACGACGCGCGGCGGGCCGCCGTCCTGATGGGAGCCTCTGACGCGCTTGGCCGAACCGTGGGCACCGTCACCTTGCGCTTCCCCGACCTCATTGCCAATCCGGACTTGTTCACGCGCGATATCAGTCGGGCACTCGGCGTGCACGAGTTCGAGGCTGCCTACCGCGAGGGCGGCGCGTTGGACTTCAGTGGCGCGATCGCCTTTGCCCTGGGAGAGCAATCACCCGAGGAGGCCCCGGCCGTTCGGCACCTGGCCAGTCTGACCGAACGCGAACTTCAGGTTGCCGATCTGATCGCCGATGGCCTGACCAACAAGGACATTGCCGGCCGACTCGCGATCTCGCCGCGGACGGTGGACGGGCACGTGGAACACACTCTGGCCAAATTGGGGCTCTCCTCGCGCACAGAGATCGCGGTCTTGGTCGTCCAGCACACGAGAGGTGAGCACATCTGACAGCACAGGCCAGTTCTGTTGTCTCCGCGCCGGGATGGGGCCGATCCGCCGGGCACGTCGGCATGTGGTCTGCCGTCCTATTCGGTTTCCGCGGCGCGGGCGGCACGGCGGGACAGTTCAGCGAAAGCCGCACGCAGCTCCGGTGGGGCGATCACCTCGAGTCGATTGTCCTTTGCCGCGGTGTGTCAGTCTCGCCGCGGCGGCCGCAGCAGCGACGGGCCGCAGACCTAGCATGAGCCGATGAAGATCGACCGGATTCCCGACGGAGCTCAGGACCCCCGCACCAGCGTCTTGACGCGCGCACGACTTACTGACGTTCAGGAGTTCGATGACATTCTGACGCTGGTGTCGGCAGAACGAGTCGCACATCTCGACTCCCGAATCTTCATCACCCTCGACGATCTCGCCCAAGCCTCGTACACGAGCATGCACGCCGGCGAGGCGGATGAACTCGAAGTTGCGACAGACGATCTCGACTTTCTGAACGACCCAGGCGCTCAACGGCGTTTCGAGCTCCGGCAGGTCGCCCATGCGGCGGCTCAGCTCGGCAGGAGCGAACTCATACCGAGCTGGGACGAACTGCACGGCACTCGAGAATGCCCTCCCGACTGGATTGACCGGATCGCCGCCGTCAACGAAGACCCGTCCACCATTCTCGACGACGAAATCCACGTTCTGCACGTGCCGGTCAGCGACAGTCTGGCGGCAATCGCCGGCTTCCCGAATGGGTACTTCAGCGTCGACTGGGACACGTTCCAGAACTACACCGTCACTCGTCATCTCGCCGACGCCTACGGCTATCGTCCACTCGGCATCGGCGCGTCCTGGATCGGATTCGAACGGGATACGCCATTGTCGCGGCTGAAGGCGAACGAGCTCATCGAGGAGCTGAAGCCCATCTACGGCAGTAGTGACGCGCCCGGATGGACGCGCTTCGAGGACGCCCTGACCCACAGGCGGACGCTCTTCCTCGGCTACACCGACAACTTCGCCGACTGACAAAGCGGTGGGTCTTGTCCAGGTCCGGGTCTGTGGCGGTCGACCCCGCAGCTGTCCTGTCTACCTGCCGACGCAGCGACATCAGGATCTATTGCTGACGGGCCCAAAATTGGCGGAGGGCGGCAACTACTTGCACGGGTTGCTCCAGGGCTGGAATCACGCGCGCGTCCGTGATCGTGACCTCTGTCGCACATGACATCTGTGCCACCACGGCGCGTGCCTGTTCGGGTGTCCATTCGCCTCGATCGTCGGTAGTGACGAACAGGGTGGGGCACCGAAGCGCACGTGCTGCCCACAGTAGGTCGGTGCGATTGAGAATGGCCGATCGGATCGCGGTAATGGTGGCGCCGCTCCCAGATTTCGCGAGGCACTCGTCGATCAATGCCACTGCCTCCAAGTCATCCTTCCGGGTGGCGTCGGTCAATATCGTCGACATGATCGCTGAGCGGACCGGGCCGCGTGGGCCGAAGGCGCGGTAGAGCGGTAGCAGCAAACGAATCTTCAGCCGTACCGCGAGGCCAATGGGAAAAGTTGGCGCACTGATGGCGACAAGGCTGCGGATCATGTCGGGGCGGATTGCTGCGAGTTCCATGCCGACATGCCCGCCCCAGGCGTTGCCGAGCCAGTCGATCGGCTGTCCGCCCAGTTCGGCGGCGAGCGCCGTAATGACTTGTGCCGCCGCACGCGCACAGGCACTGATGTCCACTGGCCCGGCGAGCGCCTCACTGGCGCCACATGATGGAGCATCGATCAAGAAGAAGCGTCGACCCGGTAGGTGAGGCGTCAGGCGGGACCAACTCGACGAGTCGACGAACATGCTGTGCCAGGCCACGACCGGGCGTCCCTCGCCCACGATGTGTACCGCGAGATTGCCGAGGTCGGTCGGGATTAGTGCGGTCTTCCACTCAGCGGTTGTCATGGATCCGGTGCCTCCCCTGGAATTCTGCATTACTCAGAGTAAACTGAAATTAGATTTCAACGTACACTACGTAAGATGAATCTCGGTAGGCTGTCAGCGTGGTGCGTGAGTACAGGTCGAAACTTCGGGAGCAGCTGGCCCTGGCCAACCGTGAAGCCGTGGTGGTGGTGGCAACGGAGATGTTCACGGCCCGCGGATGGGTGGCCACGACCATGGCCGACGTCGCCGATGCCGCACACCTGACCAGGCAGACGGTCTACCAGCAGTTCAATGGAAAACTCGCACTCCTCGACGCCTGTATTGCACACGCCCTCGCTGGTGGAGACGGTTTGCGCGTGCGTGATCAACCGACATTTCAGGCGATGGGTGTCGGCGACCAGGCGACTCGCATTCGCGCCGGCGGGCACTGGTTGCGAGGTGCACACGAGCGATCGGCGGCCATCCAGTATGTCCTCGATCAAGCGGCGGTGACCGACGACGCCGCGGCATCCAGATTGGCCGAGAGGGAATCGGCCCGTTGGAACGAAGTCGCACACGCGTCGACCCTGATTGTTGGGCATCGACCGCATGATGACGTCATCGATGCAGCGTGGGTACTGGCCAATCGCCGGTGGTGGTTGTTGCTGGTCGGCGAACGAGGCTGGAATGGCGATCGCTGGGAGCGATGGTTCGAGGACGCCGCCACCGCCACCTTCACAATGTGAGCCTCGGGTCGGGCGGTTACGGCATTCCCGGCAACACGGTTGCCGGCGCCGAATCGCTTGTGCAGCTGAGGACTGCCGCAAATGCCGCGCGCTCACGTTGGGGTAGCGACCCTGAAAACGAAGGCGGAAGATGGGCGAGTACATGGCGCTCAAGCTGCAAGCTCCGATGACGAGGAGCCCGCCCGGTGGTCCTTACGGTAGTTGTCACACCGCAGGTCAGATCTTCATGGCCTCGACTCTGACCCGTATGGACCGAAACGGCTTTCCATTGTCGATGACAATGGCACAGGACTCTCGCCACCTCGGACATCACGACCCCACCGAGCCTCCCCTCACTCGCCGCCCGGGATCGATCGACGGCGCCGCCACCCCAGCTCCTTGAGCCGCTCAGCGAACCGGCTCGGCGTCATGCCGAATTCGATGAGGAGGTCAGCGGCCTCCGGACCACCGAAGGGCTCCCAACGTCGCGCAAAGTTGAGGAGTTTTTGATCGTGTGGGTTCATCCACTTCTACTCCAAAGGTATTGGCTCCGAGCGAACTGCTTCTTCGTTCGCCGCCGCGCCGAGTTGGATGAGGCCATAAAGCATGACGGATCCTCATCGGACACCGCTTGAGACCAGCGGTGCCGTCATCGTGGGTTCATCGGTGCGCGTAGGAGCCCGACGAGCATCTCCACGATCTGCGGCTGCGTGGGCCCGAATCGGTCATCGCCCTCGCGGGCACGCTCGAAGTCGGCCAGGAGCGCGAACAGCGTGGTCGCCATCGATGAGGTGCGGCTGATCCGCTCCCGCCGGGTGCCCTCGGGGAGGAGTTCGGCGAGTGTGTTCGTGATCATCGACCAGGTGGTGTCCTCACCGGCCGGCCACCCCTTTACCTGGGTGCGCATGACCTCGAGGAACCGGAAGTAGTGGGTGCTGCCCTGCTCGACCGAGGCATCGACGAGGGAAGCCACCAGCACTTCCACGAGCGCGTGGGTGTCACCGCGGTCGACGCCGATCAGCAGCCGGGCGCCGGAGGCCTCCACCGACTGCAACCGCCATCGCACGATCGCCGCGATCAGGCCTTGGCGATCGCCGAAGTGGTACTGCACCGCGGAGTTGTTTCGCTGGCCCGCGGCGATCGCGATCTCGCGCAGGGGGACATCGGCGCCGCGTTCGGCGAACATTCGCTCGCCCGCGAGCAGCAATGCGTCGACGGTCATGGATGGAGAACTTACCCTTGACGGATTTAAGCACACACGCTTAAATCCGGATATGGACCATCGAGACATAGACACCGGCCGGCCGATCGACCGCTACGCGCGCGGCTGGCACTGCGTGGGGCTCGCCGACACGTTTCGTGACGGCCGGCCGCACGGCCTCGATGCATTCGGGACCCGGATCGTGGTCTTCGCCGAAGCCGGCGGCGAGCTTCGGGCGCTCGACGCGTACTGCCGACACATGGGCGCCGACCTGTCGGGCGGGACAATCAAAGACGGTGCGATCGCCTGTCCGTTCCACGACTGGCGCTGGGATGGGCCCACCGGTCGTTGCACGGGCGTTCCCTACGCACGCCGGGTGCCCCGGCTGGCCAGAACCCGCAGGTGGCCTACGGCGGAGCGCAACGGTCAGCTGCTGATCTGGCACGACCCCGAAGGATCCGATGCATCCACAGATCTGCTGCCACCGGCGATCGACGGCATCGAATCGGGGGCATGGACCGATTGGGTGTGGAACTCGGAACGGATCGAGGGCTCGCACTGCCGGGAGATCATCGACAACACCGTCGACATGGCCCACTTCTTCTACATCCACCATGCCTATCCGACCTACTTCAAGAACGTGCTCGACGGTCACTGCGCATCACAGTTCATGCATTCGAAGGCCCGCCCGGATGTGTTCGGCACGGGCAAACACTTCTCGGAGGATGCTCATCTTCGTTCGGAGGCAACTTATTTCGGTCCTGCCTACATGGTGAATCTCATCCACAATCACGTCGCGCCGGACTCGGTGATCGAGGTCGCGCTGATCAATTCGCACTATCCGATCTCGTCCGAGTCCTTCATGTTGCAATGGGGAATTGCGGTGCAGAAGCTGCCGGGGCTCAGCGACGAGCAGAACGAAAGGATGGCGCGAGCGTTCTCCCAGAACTTCAGCCGGGGCTTCCTCGAGGACATCGAGGTGTGGCGGTCGAAGACGAGGATCGAGAACCCTCTGCTCACCGAGGAGGACGGTCCGGTCTACCAACTGCGGCGGTGGTACCGACAGTTCTATGTCGACGTCGGCGACGTGTCCCCAGAGATGACCGCGCGCTACGAATACGAGATCGATACCGCGCGCGCGAACGACGTGTGGCAGGCCGAGGTGGCACGAAACCTGGCCGCCAAGAACGCAGGATAGGGCGCAGGCACTCCTCACCCGGTCTGCCACCGAAGCCGGCACGCCGACATCCACCACCACGCCCGAGCTGCGATGACCACGTCGCGTCGCCTGCTGGATAGTGCGGGGTCGGATCAGAGCGAAATGACGGTCTCGATCGGCGGCGCCGACACGTGCGGGGTCGCGGTGCTGAGCCAGAACCGGACCCGGCCGAGCCCCGACGCGACATATGCGGCGTTCCCGGAGGTCTGGTAGGCAGCCGGGTTCTCCCTGCTGTCCATCGGATACACGGTGCGACTGCCAGCGGCGCCGGTGTCGAGGTTCTCCCAGTGCACCGTCACCGCGATCATGCACTGGGTCAGCTGATGGGTCAGGTCCGGGAGGTAGAACTCCGGGGACAGCAGGATGTAGGCCTCGCCGCCGGGCCATCCACTGGCCAGTCCCACGGTCATCGGGATACGGACGATGCCGCACCGACCGATGTCGTCCGACACCGCCCACGTGTCAAGGGCCCGCGCCGGTACCGGTGCCGCGCCTGCCGTTCCGACGCCGAGCATCATCGTTGTGGCCAGTGCGGCCACGACGATCGCGCTGCGACCCCTGATGAGTTTCCTCATGCTGTTCCTCCCCCGTTCCGTGCTGAGCAGCACGACTGATACCGATCGTCCTTCAGCGCCAACAGTCAGTGCGGTCACCGCGAACAGTCGCCTGATCAGCGAGGCCCACATGCCGGATTGACCTACCGGTGTGTCTGTTTCCTCCCGCCGCGCGTTACGGAGCTCGGCCATGTTCCGGGTTGCCCCGCTGCTTCCCCGGAGTCGACCACACCGCAGGTCGGGTCCTCGGGAATTGCCAACAACATTGGTGATTCGCGTCCGACGACGACAACAACGGCGACGGCTGCGAACGGGCACCGTGGTTGGCAGTTGGTCACCCAGGCTCCTCGCGGCCACCGGAGCCCGCTCACAAGCCCGGGGAGCGCAACTCAGTCGCTCACCACGTAACCTCCGCCCATGACCGACGATCCGTCCCAGTGCCGCTGCATCCTGTGTCATGACTACGGCGACCGAGACGAAGCAGACCAGGCTGAGCTGACGATCATCGACAATGTGCGGCAGCACGGATGGCACGTCGTCATGGTTCCCGAGGACGAGATCGGTCCTGGTTTCGCCTACACGATCGGTCTGTCCCACACCCACGGTGTACCGGAACTCGCGATGTTCGGGATCGATGTCCACGCCATGCACAGCATCCTCAATACGCTCGGGGAGATGGCCGCCGCAGGCACCGTACCGGCCGACGGCCAGAAGCATACTGACGTCATAGTCGACCGCCACGTCGCGCTCAGGCAGGTTGATCCCCGCTGGTACCGGACCTACTTCGGGCAGGCCATCAACTTCTACCGGAGGACGCCTTTCCCTGCGCTGCAAGTTGCGTGGCCCGACGTGTATGACCGGTTCCACTGGGAAGCCCAGGCCGAGGAGAGGCATCGGGGGTCGCAGCCACAGTTGTGGCTGCCGCCCAGCGAGCACCCTGCCGGATGCTGGACGGCAGAACTTTGATCCCAGCTTCGGGGCAGGGCGAGGGGTTTGCCACCCTCGCCGCGTATGTGAAGGACTACCGCGCCGGTGGCTACGCCGTCGACACCGTCACCGAGTCGGTGTGCGCTGGATGCGGCGGACGAGCCTTCGCGATAGGTGTGGACGACGAGGCAGGTTGCGCCGAACGGCTGTGCGTGGCCTGCGACGACGCCGTCCTGATCGCCGACAGCGTGGACCAGTGGCCCGAGGCCGAACCGGTCCAGTGCGAATGCCCATGCGGCGGGGAGGAGTTCGCCATCGCCGTCGGCTTCGCCTCAGTCGGCGACGGGAGCGACGACGTGCGCTGGGTGAGCATCGGGCTTCGGTGTCTGCGAGACGGGACGCTCGGCGTGTACACGGACTGGAAGATCGACTACAGCCCCTCGGGCCAGCTGCGAGGCATGGCGTAGGCGGGACACCCCGAAGGTCACCGCCGGTCCGAGTGTCGCGCCCGGTCGCAGGACGTCTGGGCTCAGCTGTGGAGAGTGACGCTGGGCATCGGGCGGCCACCAGCGTCGAACAACGCGGCTCCGCAATCACAGCGCTCGTCGGCCAGGGTCTCCGTCGCCGGCAGCTCCCAGACCAGCATCTCCGAGCAGTCCGGGCAGTTCAGGCTGACCATGGTCTCTTCGGGTTCCGAGCCCCAGGCCCGCACCGGGAGGCCCTCGTGCGTCAGTTTGGTCAGCCCACGCTCACCGGTCAACGCGACCAGCACCTCGTAGGTATCGGTGCCGTTGTCCCGCACCGCGAGCGTGCAGCCGAGATTTGCCAGCACACCGGAGAGATGATCGAGCTGGCGGACCGGGAGATCGCCGCGGCGCAGAGTCGGGTCGGACTCGGCCGCGCGGTAGACGACGTCGGTGTCGATGTCCGTCGGCTCCGCCCCGAAGGCCCGTACCCGACCGGCCACGAACGCCGCCAGCTGGCCTTGGTGGTCCTCACCAGTCCAGTCCATCCTGAACATCACACTGTCGACTCGGACCCCCTGGGCCCGCTCACCGGGAGTCAGGACCAGGTCTTCCAGATCAGTCACGACGATCACGCTACCAACTGCCGGTGGGCAGGCCTGGGGTTGTTGTGTCGTTGTCACGCGTGACCAACGCCGGCCCCGCGGAAATCTGCGCGACCTCCAGGCCACCCGCCATTCCACTTGCCGGGGTGTTGGTTTCACTCGCAGTCGGCGAACCCGCCGGCGCGATGGCGCAGCCTGACCAATTGCCGACTACAGATGAACGACAACACCGTTGGCGACTGCCCGCGCTAGGGGTCTTCCCCCAATTCGGTCTCAGGGGTGCGCCCGGATGTGCCCCGGTGCTGGCGAAACTAGCGTTCAGTTCATGACTTCGACCAAGCGAATGCACCTCGCGGTGACACTCGGTGTCGCGACGATTCTCGTCGCCGGGGTGGCCGCCGCCGTCGTCCATTCCGCCGGTGACTCGTCTGTGGAGCAGTTGCGCCAGGACACCGAGGCGATCCATGCCCTCGGTGTCAGCGGGGTGCAGGCGCGAGTGATCGAGCCTGACGGTCAGCAGTCGGTCGCCACCAGCGGCACCGCCGACCGGAACACCGGCAGCCCCGTCAATTCCGACGGCTACTTTCGCATGGCCAGCACGTCCAAGACGCTGGTCGCCACCGTGATCCTCCAACTGGAGGCCGAGGACGGGCTGTCCCTGGACGACACCGTCGACCACTGGCTACCAGAAGTGTTGCAGGGCAACGGCAACGACGGCAGCCGGATCACCATCCGCCAACTGCTCCAGCACACCAGCGGCATCCACGACGACC
Organism: Rhodococcus sp. PvR099; assembly: GCF_017833315.1. Taxonomy (NCBI): domain Bacteria; kingdom Bacillati; phylum Actinomycetota; class Actinomycetes; order Mycobacteriales; family Nocardiaceae; genus Rhodococcus; species Rhodococcus sp. PvR099. The sequence goes on from NZ_JAFIBV010000001.1 coordinate 2,923,735, forward strand.
TGCCCGGATACACAACGCCGGAGGAGTACTACCAGCAGCGCCACGACCTCTATGAACCCGAGCAGCTGGTTGCCCGCGCCGTGGCGCACGCTCCTGCCTTCCCGCCCGGCGAGGGCTGGGAGTACTCCAACACCGGCTACGTCCTGCTCGACATGATCATCGAGAAGGCCACCGGTCAACCCGGCCACCAGGAGATCGACGACCGTATCCTGCGCCCACTCGGCCTAGACCAGACCCGATGGATGGGCACTTCGCCCACCCTGCCCCAGCCGCACGCCCGGGCCTACCAGTTCTTCGGCCCCGATTCGGTGGTGGACGTCACCGATCAGATACCAGTGTCCGAGAACCTCTCGTGGGTGACGACCACGAGCGACGAGAACGACTTCTTCCGCGCGCTGCTCGCGGGCCGCCTGCTGCCGGCCCGGCAACTGGACGAGATGAAGCAGACCGTCCCCGTGAGCGCGGAGGTCCAACAAATGTGGCCAGACGGCCGATACGGCCTCGGCCTGGTCGAACGCCCCCTGAGCTGCGGACGAACCTACTGGAGCCACGAGGGTGGGGACGGCGGCTACATCACCCTCAACGGCGTGACCGACGACGGCAAGCGCAGCGCCGTGGTATCCATGTCCGAGGCACGCGGCGACACCCTGGAGCACATACAGCAGCAAACGATCACGGCCAGCACCCTGATCGACCACGCATTGTGCGCCGGAGGCCCCAGCACCCCGTAAGCCGAGGCGTCGTTGCGGTGAGCGGTGATCTCCACGATCAGATCACTGGCGGGCCAGCCACTCCGACAGTGATGTCTGCGCCAGCTCTGCGCCGCTGCCGGGCAGCAGGCTCTCGGGTCCCAGCACCGCCCCGAAGTACCGCGCCTGAGGATCGGTGACCACCGTGCGCGGATCGGAACGCGCGGCCAGCACGGTGCGGATCCACTGGTCCATGCCGAACACTTCCGGACCCGCGACCTCGACGGTGCCGTTCAGCGGGGTGCCCACCGCCGCGCGGCCAACGGCCGGTGCCACCTCGTCCGCGGCAATGGGCTGGACGCCGGCGCCCGGGAGCCGCACCTCGCCGTCGACGGTCGCGGAATCGGCTATGCCACCAGCGAATTCGAAGAACTGCGTCGCATGCACCAGCGAGTATGGCAGGCCCGATCCTGTGATCAGCTCCTCCTGCGCCCCCTTCGCCCGCAGGTACCCGGACTCCGGCAGCCGATCCGCGCCGACCACCGACAGGGCGACGTAGTGTCCGACGCCGGCCGCGGCGGCGACCTCGAGCAGGTTCGTGGTGGAGGTCCGGAAGAAGTTCATGACATTGTCGTCGGCGAACGACGGCGAATTGGAGACATCGACCACCACATTCGCACCCCGCAGCACGTCTTGGACTCCCTCACCTGTGAGGGTGTTCACGCCCGTGCTGGGTGCGGCCGGAACCGCCTGGTGGCCATCCGCACTCAATCGAGCGACGAGCTTCGAGCCGATCAGCCCGGTGCCGCCGATCACAACAATCCTCATCCTCATTCCTCCTACCTCGTCAGACACTCACATGCGCCGTCGTGCGCGGGGTCTGGTCCACTCGGTCCAAGGCAAGGTGGGTGGCTACGTCGACACGCACGCACCGCAGGATTGACGGTACCCGGCATCGTGTCCTCAGCCGGGGCGCCTGGTTCCGATCACGACGGTGGCGCCGGACTCCTCCGAGCGGGCGACCCGGGGAGTCAGTCCACCGCGGGCGAAGGCGTCGACCGTGAGCGGCGCCTGCCGTTCGCTGGTCTCGATCAACAGGTGTCCGTCCGGCGCCAGCCAGCGGGTGGCACCGGCGGCGACCTTGCGCTGGATGTCGACACCGTCGGTCCCACCGTCGAGCGCCAGCATCGGCTCGTGGACGCGGGCCTCCGGCGGCAACATCCCGATCGAGCCGGTGGGCACGTAGGGCGCGTTGGCCACCAGGACGTCGACCCGACCGCGCAGGGACCGGGGCAGCGGATCGTAGAGATCGCCCTCGTACACCCGGGCTCCGGCGGCATTGCGGCGCGCGCAGCGGACGGCGGCCGGATCGACGTCGACCGCGTGCAGTTCGATGTCACCCCCGGCCGCGGTCAGCGCGACGCCCACCGCACCGGACCCACAACAGAGATCGAGGACAACCGCCCGGCGGTGGGCGACGGCCGCCGCCTGACGGGCGAGGAACTCGGTGCGGCGGCGGGGTACGAAGACCCCGGGGTCAACGGCGATGCGCAGCCCGCAGAACTCGGCCCAGCCGAGGATCTGCTCGAGGGGCAGGCCGGCGACGCGGCGGTCCACCATGGCCTCGAGGTGGTCGGGGGTCGCGGCGGCGGCGGCGAGCAGGCGCGCCTCGTCCTCCGCGAAGACGCAGCCGGCGGCGCGCAACCGGGCGACGATGGGGATTTGCGGGCACAGCGATGAGATAGCAGACATGGGAACGCCTTTCGGGAAATTCCGATGGGCGCTCTCGCGATCACCTACGCCGGTCGGACCGCACACGGTGAGAGCACCCGGGTTGCCAAAACGGACACCGGTCTCACCTCCTCGGTCGGACGACTACTGCGGACGCGAACGATACCCGAGCCACAACCACCCGGCCACCGATATTTCGAGGGTCGTTTGAGCCGCATCACACTTGGTTGTGCACAACTTAGCCGTGCACTACCTTTATTCTCGTGACCGATGAACTCGCCCTCGACCGGCAGGTGTGCTTCGCCCTCTACTCGGCCTCGCGCGCCGCCACCGCTGCGTATCGCCCACTCCTGGAGGATCTCGGCCTCACCTACCCGCAGTACCTGGTGATGCTGACGCTCTGGGAGCGCGACGGCCGCGGGGTCCGCGAGATCTGCACGGAGCTCGGCCTGGACACCGGCACACTCTCGCCCCTACTCAAGAGACTGGAGGGCCTCGGGCTCATCGAACGCCGACGCCTGAGCACCGACGAGCGCCGCGTGGAGATCCACCTGACCACCACCGGACGGGCCCTCCGCGACCGCGCGCAGGGCATCCCACGGCGGCTCGCCGATTCCACCGGGATGTCCGAGCCGGAGCTGGCCACCCTCCGGGAGGCCCTGGTCCGGGTCACAGGCGCACTCCAGGACTCGACCCGATCCTGAACCCCACCAACCCATTCCCTGGCACCACCGAAGGAGAAAAGATGAAGACGCTCTACACCGCAGAGGCCCTCGCCACCGGCGACGGACGCAACGGCCACGCCCGCTCCTCGGACGGCAGGCTGGACTTCGATCTCGCCATCCCGACCGCTATGGGCGGCACCGGCGACGGCACCAACCCCGAGCAGCTCTTCGCGGCCGGCTACGCGGCCTGCTTCCACTCCGCGCTGCAGCTGGTCGCCCGCCAGGCCAAGGCGAACGTCGCCGACTCGGCGGTCGGCGCCAGGGTCGGCATCGGCTCGCTCGACGGCGGCGGATTCGGTCTCGAGGTCACCCTCGAGGTGTCGCTACCGCACCTGGCTCGCGCCGAGGCAGAGGACCTGACGGCGAAGGCTCACCAGGTCTGCCCGTACTCGAACGCCACCCGCGGCAACATCGAGGTCACCCTCGTGGTGGCCGAGGCCGACGAATAGGTCTCGCCGACAAGGAGATCAGGACCGGCGGGCGAAGATCCGTTCCCACACGGCGGGATCGGTGCGCGGACCGCTCGGGGTCTCCGGCCCGTACCTCTCGATCTCGCCGTCGATGTCGAGGGGGCGGGTCGGCGGCATGCCCGGCACCAGCTCCTCCTCCACCCGGCCGTCCGGAACGAGCCAGCACACCTCGAACTCGATACCGTCCGGATCCCTGGCGTACAGGGCCTTGGTCGACCCGTGATTACTCGCACCGGTCAGCGCCCCCGCCTCGATGAGCTTCTCGCGCATCGAGGCCAGATCGGTGAGGGTGTCCACCTCCCAGGCGAGGTGATAGAGCCCCACGTCGCCCTGGCGGGCGCGGCTCGGCCCACTCGGGCTCTGGAACAGGCCCAGGTCGTGGTCGTTTGCCGAGTTCGCGGCCTGCAGGAAGGCCGCGCCCGGAAATCCCCCCGGGAGCGGACGGAATCCGAGCACGTCCTGGTAGAACGCCAGGCTGCGCTCGAGGTCGGCCACGAACAACACGGCATGGTTCAGTCGGCGAATCGACATCTGTGTGCTCAGCTTTCGAATGAGTAGGTGACGCCGGTCAGCCGCTCGGACTCGCCCCACAGCGCCCGGGCCACCGTCTTGTCCCGCGACTTCGACGAGGAGCCGACCACCTTGGGGTAGCCGCGCTGCTCGAAGGGCCCGTCAGGCCCGAAGTAGGTGCCGCCCGCCACGTCGGCGGCCGTCGCGGCGTACAGCTCGGGCAGGGCGCCCATCTCCGCGCTCTGCGCCATCAGGTCACCGATACCCATCAGTCGGTCCCAGATGGACTCGGTGTGCCCCTGCAGGCCGGTGGACGCGTATCCGGGGTGGGCAGCAACGGATTTCACGCTCGATCCCACCTGGCTCAGTCGACGGTCGAGCTCGTAGGCGAACATCAGGTTGGCCAGCTTCGACTGTCCATACGCCGGCCAGCGGCGGTAGGTGCGGCGCTGGTAGTTCGGGTCGTCGAGATCGATGCTGCCGAGCCGGTGGAAGAGGCTCGACATCGTGACGACGCGATCGGAGATCCGGTCGAGCAGCAACCCGGTCAACGCGAAGTGACCCAGGTGGTTCGTGCCGAACTGCGTCTCGAACCCGTCGGCGGTGGCGCCCTTCGGCACGGCCATCACCCCCGCGTTGTTGATCAACACGTCGACCTTCTCGACGCCGGCGGCGAACTCGCGCACCGATGCCAGGTCGGCCAGATCGAGGCGGCGCACCTGCGCGTTCTCCCCGATCTGGGCGGCCACGGCACCGCCCTTGTCGACGTTGCGGCAGGCCAGGATCACGGTGGCTCCCGCCGCCCCCAGAGCGCGGGCGGCGACCGCACCCAGCCCGCTGTTGGCGCCGGTCACCACGAAGGTGCGGCCCTGCTGATCGGCAATGTCCTGTGCGGTCCACTTCACCATCAACCCAGCTTACGACGAGTGTGGGCGCGGACCCGATGGATCCGCGCCCACACCCGTGGTGCCGCTGTGCTACTACATGCCGCTCTTGAAGCCACCCGTGAAGGACTTGATCAAGGCCGCGAGGTCAAGCGCGTCGCTCGAACCGAACCCGCAATCGTCATCGTCCGTGGGGGTCTGGTTCGTGCTGTCGCACGTCTGTGCCGGGGGCGGGGTCGGGGTCGCATTTGCGACCGCCGGTGCGGCCATGAGGCCTGCGCCGACGAGGAACAGGCACGCGATAGAACGCCGAGTCATTCGTACTCCTGTGCAATAACATCCAGCCACCACGACGGTGCCGGCTCTCGATGCGCGAGACCCTACATACTGGACGCTCGGTTCATCGCAATTTCAACGAATATTGCCTCAGCCCAGCTATCGGCTCAGACCAGCGGACCTCGACGGCCGCTAGAGGCCGCTCTTGATACCGCCCGTGAAGGACTCGATCAAGGAAGCGAGGTCCTCGATGGCCTCGAAGTCGAAGCCGCTGGAGCTGTTGCCGGCGTCCGCCGCGGTCGGCTTGACCTGAGTCGATCCGTTCGAGCAGCTGTTGCCCCCGTCCGTCTGGGTCTCACCCGGCCCACAGATCACGGTCTCCGCATGTGCGGCCGCGGGCGCCATCAAGATTCCTGCGGTGACGAACATGAGGGTCGCAACAAAACGCCGATTCATTTCCCAATCTCCAATGCTGTCATCTCCGGCGCCCAGACCGGCACCGGCACCGGCACTCGATTTCGTGGACGCTACAGCAGCCGTCAATCACCCATGACTATTTTGAATAGCGTTATGCTGCAAACGATCTAAGCGTCATACGGTACGCGTGACGCCTGGTCCACCGTCGGACAACATTCCGCCGGACCTCCCATCAGTTACATCGGATAACTACCAACTACGGACAAGGACACACATGACGGACAAGACACTTGGGCTGGCCGTGATCGGGACCGGCTTCGGCTGCATCACCCACGTACCGGCGTTCCGGGATGCCGGGTTCGAGGTCCGCGCCCTCGTCGGCCGCGATCGGGAACGAACCGTGGACCGCGCCGAGCGCATGGGGATACCGCACGCCGCGACCTCCCTCGACGAGGCCCTCTCGGTCACGGACATCGACGCAGTCACCATCGCGACGCCGCCACACACCCATGCCGCCCTGGCCGTCGAGGCGGCCGAGCGAGGGCTGCATGTGGTGTGTGAGAAGCCGTTCGCGGCAGACCTGAGCGAGGCTCGGGCGATGCTGGCCGCCGCCGAGAAGTCCGACGTCGTGCACATGGTCGGCACTGAGTTCCGCTACGCGAGCCCCCAGGCGCTGCTCGCCCGGCAGATCCGCCGCGGGGCGATCGGCGCCCCGCGGCTCGCCACCTTCCTCATGCACCTGCCGCTGTTCGCCGCCGAGGGCAGCGAAGCGCCCGGCTGGTGGACCGACGCGAACAGTGGCGGCGGCTGGCTCGGCGCGCAGGGCACCCACATGATCGACCAGATCCGTAGCACCCTGGGCGAATTCGAGATGGTCAGCGCCGGGCTGCCGGTCGTCGCCGACCGTGGGCAGAGCGCGGAGGACTCCTTCACCGTGCACTTCCGCACCACGACCGGAGTCGACGGCGTGCTGCAGAGCACGGTCGGCGCGTGGGGACCACTGCTGATGACCACCCGCATCGCGGGCATGCTCGGCACCCTGTCGATCAACGGCGACAGGGTTTTTCACGCCGACGCGACCGGCGAGCACGAGGTACCGATGCCGGCCGACCTGACCAACCCTGCCCCGCAACCGCCGCCGCACGACCTCTTCCAGACCACCTACGACTGGATGCACTCGACCGGGCTCGATCGCGCCCCGTATGCCCGGCTCGCCGATGCATTCCGCAGGCGCATTCTCGGGCAGGCCCCCGACCCGAACGAGCCCCCGGCGGCGACCTTCCGGGACGGCGTCGCCGGACAGGCTGTGCTGGACGCCATTCGCCGCTCGGCACACGAGGGGCGGTCCGTGCGGGTGGAGGCCCCCTAGGCCGGCCGATTCTGGCCTCGGCCGGGGGCGACCGCCTACCCTCCGAGGTGTGTCCGCCGCCCCGCTCCCCGTCCGCGACGGCCTCAACCCCACCCGGCTGAGGCTGCCCGAACGCGGCCCGTGGACCACGGTGATGGAGTACCTGCTCGCCCGGTTCCCCGACGATGCGTCGCGGCTCCGGGAGAAGGTCGCACTGGCAGAGGTCATGGGCGGGAACGGGGTGCCGGTCACCAGCGAGACCGCGTTCGCGCCGCGCTCGTTCGTGTACCTCTACCGAGACCCGCCGGTCGAGGCGCGGGTGCCGTTCGAGATCGAGATCCTGCACCGGGACCGGGACCTGCTGGTCGTGGACAAGCCGCACTTTCTCGCCAGCACGCCGCGGGGCAGGCACATCGTCGAGTCGGCGCTGGTCCGGCTGCGCCGCGACCTGGACCTTCCCGAGCTCACCCCCGCACATCGCCTGGACCGCGTGACGGCAGGCGTGCTGGTGTTCACGGTCCGGCAGGAGGCCAGGCGGGCGTACCAACTGTTGTTCGAACAGCGGCTGGTGACCAAGGAGTACGAGGCGATCGCCGGATTCGATCCGGCGCTGACACTGCCACGGACCGTGCACAGCCGCATCATCAAGGAACGCGGAATGCTGCAGTGCATCGAGGCACCGGGGGAACCGAACGCCCACACCCGCATCGAGCTGTTCGAGGCACGCAGCGATCTGGCGCGCTATCGACTGCTCCCGAGCACCGGGAGAATGCACCAGCTGCGGGTTCACCTGAACTCACTCGGCATCCCGATCGTCGGCGACAGCTTCTATCCACGACTGTATGACGTTGCACCGGAGGACTATTCGAGTCCACTGCAACTGCTGGCCCGCTCGATTGAATTCGCTGACCCACACACAGGCAAGCCGCGGCGCTTCGTGAGCGAGCGACGCCTGTCCGCCTGGGAGCGGACCAGCAATCCCAACCCTTAGCGAATTGCCAAGGAGCGCACACCGTGCGCTCACAGATCTCCGTCACCATCGGTATATCGGAAAACCCGCCGGACACCCCCGGCGGATCCGCACACCGATCGGAGCCCGAGATGACCGACCTCTGCATGATCCTCCAGCGCGCAGACGACACCGCGGACCTCTTCACTGATCGCGACTTCCTCGAGGCCGTCGCGCGGGCCGCGAACCTCCGCCAGGCCCACATCCTCGCCGAGCTGCTGACCACCACCGGCCACGAGGAGGACGCCGACCGGTTCCTGTCCGCGCACGCCGAGTCCTGCCTCGCAGACCTGCCCGACGCCGCCTGAGATACCGACGAACCCACAGGTAGGAGACCTACTACGCACCGTAGTGGAGTGCGTCACAATACTGGCATCTCAGATGCAAGTTAAATACCGTCGGGTCATGACCCTCTCCCCCGCATCCACCGAAGTCATCAAGGCGACCCTCCCCGCCGTGGGCGCTGCCATCGAGGACATCACCGCGCTCTTCTATCCGAAGATGTTCGCCGCCCATCCCGAACTCGAACGCGATCTGTTCAATCGGGGCAACCAGAAGCAGGGCCAGCAGCAGAAGGCCCTCGCCGGCGCGATCGCCGCATTCGCGGCACTGCAGGTCAGCCCCGACGCCCCCCGCACGGAGCTGATCATGTCGCGGATCGCGAACAAGCACGCCTCGCTCGGCATCACCGCCGACCAGTACGTGATCGTGCACAAGTACCTGTTCGAGGCGATCGTGGAGGTCCTCGGCGAAGCCGTCACCCCGGAGGTCGCGGCCGCATGGGACGAGGTCTACTGGCTGATGGCCGACACCCTGATCGGACTCGAGGCCGACCTCTACTCCGCGTCCGGGGTCCAGGCCGGCGACGTCTGGCGTCGCATGGTGGTGGGCCGACGCGTCCTCCAGTCCGCGGACACCGTCACCTTCATCCTCGAGCCGGCCGACGGCGAACCCCTGCCCGCGTACCGGCCGGGACAGTACGTCTCCGTCGGCGTCCGACTGCCCGACGGCGCACGCCAGATCCGGCAGTACAGCCTGGTCGGCGCGCCGTCGCAGTCCGAGTGGCAGATCAGCGTCAAGGCTGTCCCGGCACAGCCGCTGCCCGACGGGTCGGCAACTCCGGCGGGCGAGGTCTCGAACCACTTGTACCGCAATCTTTTCGAGGGCGACGAGGTTTCCGTCTCGCTGCCCTTCGGCGACTTGGTCCTCGAGGATGACGACACTCCCCTGCTGCTGGTGTCCGCCGGGATCGGCTGCACCCCCATGATCGGGATGCTCAACCACCTCGCCGCCACCGGCGACCCGCGCCAGGTCTCCGTGCTGCACGCGGACCGCTCCCCGGCCCAGCATGCGCACCGGGCGGAGCTGACCGAGCTGGTGCAGCGGATACCGTTCGCGGTGATGCACCGGTGGTACGAGGACCTGGGCACCCGGGCCGCGGGCAACACCACGCACCTCGGCCGGGCCGACCTGTCCGCCATCCAGATCGAGCCGGACACCCAGGTCTACCTGTGCGGGCCGTTGCCGTTCATGCTCTCCGTCCGCGAGACGCTGATGGAACGCCAGGTCCCGGCCGAGCACATCCACTACGAGGTGTTCGGCCCGGACAGCTGGGCCTCGGCAAGCTGACCTCCGCGCGGCGGTTGGCTGTACAGCTAGCCGCCGACGCCGGTCAGCTCGATGGGCGACTGCGGCAGCACCGCCGAACGGGCCACGGTGCCGGCCGCGAGGTCGACCGCATGGATCGACTTCGCGGCCGGATCACTGACGTAGGCCGTACCGCCGTCGACGAACAGGGCCGGCCGCGGCGACTGCCACTTCTCCGGCTCGGTCCAGGCACCGAGCACCGGTATCCGGTTGGTCACCGCCCCCGTGTTCTGGTCGATCACATGCAGGAAGCCGTCAGTACCCAGCACCAGCGCCTCACCGCGCGGGCCGCGACCGAGGGACCGGAAGGTGTAGCTGGTGCCGAGGTCGACGGGCGTCATCGCTGCGGTTGTCGTGTTGACCAGCATCACCCGCTGCGGTCGTTCGAGTTCGGCGTCGCGGTCCGTCTTGTAGTCGCCGAGCACCACGTCGGAGGTGTCCGTGCCTGCCTGGTTGCCGATCCGGCCGTAGGCGTCCGGGCTCGAGATCTTCGTGACCACGCCATCGCGGTAGACGAGCACCCCGTCCTGGCATCCGAACACCACGACCTCGTTTGCGGCCGCCGCCTCGCCGTGCACGCCGGGGCAGTGTTCGTTGCGGGTGACCTCCCGGCGCTCCCTGTCGAGGACGACGATGCCAGTGCGGGCCTTCTCGTCGCCGAGCGTGGTGATCAGTCCGCCGTTCTCCAGTTCCACCGCCACCCCGTGGTGCGGCTCGGCGGTCGTGTGGCTGTCCACCGCCGGTTTCCCTTCCGCCAGCCCGTGCGGATCGAACATCTCGACCAGCCCGGACCCATCGTGGAACAGCACGGTGCGATCGGCGTGCCGGACCACGTGGCCGGGCTTGTTCGCGGCGAACTCGGTGCCGGTGAGCGCCGGGGCCGCGGTGTAGTGATGCGAGTGGTCGCCGTGCGGCTCGGACCAGGTCCCGGTGTCGAGCACCTCGAAGGCGTCGCCGGTGGTGACGAGGACATGCCTGCCGTCTCCCGCCGGGTTCAGCCGGGTGAAGCCGTCGACGGGTACCTGTCCGACCACCTCGAGACTCTCGGCGTCGAGCACCAGGACGCCACCGTCGTATGACACCGCGAGACGCGGTGTCGCGCCCGAAGCCTCCACCGGTCCAGCGGTTTCGGATCCAGCGGCGGCGGTGGCCTGGTCCTGCGGGTCGATCCCGGACGAGCAGCCGGCGAGCAGGGCGATCGCGAGGACGGCGGACGCCGCCGCGGCGCGAACACGAGGAGTGAGGGTCTGGGTCATGCCCACCAGCTTCGGCCTTATTGCAAATGATTGTCAAAGTATATAATGCGCATGCGTGCACTCATTTGATCGAAAAGCCTTCCCCGGGAGGACATTTGACAACACCCCCCTGCCATCCCTAGGTTTCTGGAAATCATTTCCATGTGACCTGGTGCCGCATGCCCACGCGCCGCGGCCGATGAAGGGGATTCAATGAGCGAGATCCGTAAGCGCGGCATCCGTATTGCTGGCGTCGGTGCTGCCGCGGCCGTGGCGATCGGCCTGATGTCGACCGGTGCGGCGCATGCCGACACGTTTGTGCCGCTGCCGGACGGGCAGAAGGCCGGGCCGGGTGCGGTGGTCTCCCGTACCGGTGAGAGTGTCCTGATCTCGCCGTCGCTGGCCGCCAATGGTGCCGGCCGCACCGCGTGGGTCTCGGGCACCGTCAGCGCCGATGTCACCGGTGTCTCCGGTGAGGGCGAGGCGGGTCCGTGGAACGGTGCGACGAACGACAAGGGCACCAACAACTCCTCGACGCATGGGGTCTCGCGGATCAGCACCGGCTACATCGTGGGCTGCCAGGTCGACATCACCGGTCTCGGTGGGTCGATCGGGATGGGCGTGAGCATGGACGGCCCGTCGATCTCCGGGTCGTTGACGGTCCCGGTCTCGGCCGGTCAGGTGAAGTTCGTGGGTGTCGCGGGTAAGGACATCAAGAAGAACGGCAAGTACGCCGTGCAGTACCAGGACACCCAGATCGAGATCCAGAACTGCGGCGGCTACGCGCAGGCCCGCTCGTACACCGTGGTCGAGATCGTCGGAAACGACTACTCCAAGACCACCCTGTACGGCCAGCCCTTCAGCATCGGATAGCGCCTGCGGCGCGCACAGTCCACACCTCAACTCGATACCTGAACCCTCAGAGGGGATTTCATGAACTCCAGCACGATCGGCCTGCGTCGCGGGCTGCGGATCTCCGCCGTCGGCGCGGCCGCCGCGATTGCGGTCGGCTTCCTGTCGGCGGGTGCGGCGAATGCCGACACCTTCGTGCCGCTGCCCGGCGGCACCATCACCAAGACGCTCGCCGACGGCACCGTCGTCACCGTCACCATGACCGGCGAGTCCGCGAACATCTCCGGCTCGATGGGCGCGACCCCGCTGCACCGCAACGTGTGGGTGTCGGGCTCGGCGAAGGTCGAGATCTCCGGCGGCTCCGGCGCCGAGGGCGGTTACATCGAGCCCGGCTACGTCGTGGCCTGCCAGCTCACCCTCGGCGGCGAGGCCGGCGGTGAGTCCGGTATGGGTGCCGGCTGGGACGGCACCGCGGGCGAGCCCGAGGCCGCCACCGCGGGCAACGTCTCCATCGGACCCGGCGAGGCCGCGAGCTTCTCGGTCCTCGACCTCGAGTCCGCCGACGACTTCGGTGGCGAGTCGCACTCCGGCCAGCACTCCTTCGAGGGCGCCACCGGCAGCGTCACCTGGGCCGACTCCACCATGGGCGTCGAGGGCTGCGCCGGCTACGCGCAGGCCCGCTCCTACGTCAACGTCACCGTCGACACCGAGAACGTCAAGGGCACCGTCACCCTCTGGGGACAGCCCTTCAGCATCGGCTGACCACCGACTCCGAGGCGGGCGAGGCCGCGGCGGCACCGGACTCCTGGCGGCCGCCGCCGAGCCCGCCGCTGTCGTCGGCATGGACCTGGGCGTTGAAGTGCGCGCCGATCATTCCCCGCTCCGCGTGCTGGGCCGCGCGCAGGGACGGCGAACGGCGGGCATAGCGGTCCAGCACCGCTCGCAGCTCGGGCTGCTCGGCGGTCAGCTCGTTCCAGGCGGTGTTCGGCGGGGCGCCGTCCTCGATCGCCTGATCGAGTTTCGCCGCGAGGTGGGTGGTCCATCGATGCTCGAGCGCGAGCAGGACACCGTCGGGTCCGCCGAACAGCTTCTGTATGTCGGGCAGGTCGACGAACAGCCCGGGATCGCCCGGGTCGACCCGAGCCCGCTCCAAGACCAGCTGAAGCACGGCACCGCGTGCGTGAAAGTCATTCCAGGACACTGAACTCACCTCCGTATCTGTCGGTACCGCTGACGCTACGGAGTCCTCGAACCCGGATCGACATGCCAGGGTCGCGATTCGTCTCCTACCGTGGGTGGAGACCGTGACCGCTCGTGGCACGATGCCGACGGCCGGATCAGCCCTTAGGCTGGCGGGGTGAAGGTGGTATCGGAGTACGTACACCGCCGCATAGCGGTGCTGCCCTATGACTACCCGCCCGCGATCCCGATCGCGAGCGATATCTGCCTGATCGCCGCCGCCACCGTCGCGGTCGCGCAGCGCGGAGCCCTCATCCCTCCCGGATGGGCGCTGCTCGGCGGGCTGATCGCGATGAGTGCCTGCCTGTGGCTCACGCTCGGCCTGCCGCTGCCCCACCCCCGGCTGGTGCCCGTCACCCTCATGGCCACCACCTTTGTCGGAACTGCACTGCTGCTGCTGGATCCGGTGCCCAACGACATCGCGCCGTTCATTCTCATCGTCGGAGTCGCCCAGGTCGCGGCGACCACCGGACCGAGGGTCAGCGTCACGTTTGCCGTCGCGGCGGTCGCGATGATCGCGGCCGCGGCCACCCTCGGCGATCTCGAAGGGATCCCGCCCTACGTCACCGGCGTGGTGCTCGGGTGGATGGTGGGTTTCGTACTCCAGACCCAGTTGCGCCTGCTGCAACGGGAGCGCGAAGCCGTGGCCCGCCGCGCCGAGCAGGCCGCGAGCGACGAACGGCGGCGCATCGCCCGCGAGGTTCACGACGTCATCGCGCATTCGTTGAGCATCACGCTGCTGCACCTGACCGGTGCCCGCCGAGCGCTCCAGGAGGATCGCGATGTCGACGAGGCGATCGAGGCCCTCACCGACGCTGAGCGCCTGGGGCGGCAGGCGATGGCCGACATCCGGCAAACCGTCGGCCTGCTCGACGCCGGACCGTCCAGGGTCGCACCAGAGCCGGACATCGCCGACATCCCGGAACTCGTTGCAGACTTCGTCCGCGCGGGCGTGCACGTCAAGTACGACCTGACCGGCAGTCCGGAGGCCGTGTCCGCGGCGACCGGTCTCGGCCTGTATCGGATCACCCAGGAATCGCTGGCCAACGTCGTCAAGCATGCGCCGGGCGAGACCGCGAAGGTCCGGCTCCGCGTGGCGGACGATGCGGTCGTCGTGTCGATCGTCAACGGCACCCACCGCGCGCCACGATCCGAGCCCGGCGCCGGCTCCGGCCTGAGGGGGATGCGACAGCGCGCCGAACTCCTGGGCGGCTCGTTGGTCGCGGGCCCGGACGCGAACGGGTGGTCGGTGCGCGCCGAGTTCCCGCTCGGGACCGAGATCCGCAACTGCATGCTCTCGCGCGGCATCCCCGGGCTCTCGTGACCGCGACGGACGTCAAGGTGCTCCTGGTCGACGACCAGGAATTGGTTCGCTCGGGACTGCGACGGATCCTGCGGCGCAAAGACGGCTTCATCATCGCGGGCGAGTGCGCCGATGGCGCCGAGGTACCCGCCGCGGTGGCGCTCCACTCTCCCGACGTCGTGGTGATGGATCTGCGGATGAAGCGGGTCGACGGCATCGAGGCGACGAGGCAGCTGCAATCGACCGATCGACCGCCGCCCGTGCTGGTGCTGACCACCTTCGACGACGATCATCTGCTCTCCGGCGCGTTGCGCGCGGGTGCCGCCGGCTTCATCCTCAAGGATTCGCCCGCCGAGGAACTCATTCGCGCCATTCGGACCATCGCCGAGGGCGGTGCCTGCCTCGACCCGGCGGTCACCGAGCGGGTCCTCGCCACCTACCGCACGTCCGCGCCGGTTCCCGGCAACAGCACCTCGACCCTCGACGATCTGACCGCACGCGAACTCGACGTGCTGACGTTGATCGGGCGCGGACACACCAACACGGAGATCGGTCGGGAGCTAGGGATTTCCGGGGTCACCGTGAAGAGTCACGTCGGTCACATCTTCCTCAAGCTCGGGCTTCGGGACCGGGCCGCGGCGATCGTGTACGCCTTCGACAACGGGATCGTCAGCCCGGGCAGCCGGTGACCCTGCGAACCAACGAAAAAACTCCGACCTCGAGTTGAACTCGAAGCCGGAGTTTCAGTAACCACTCATGGTGGCCAGGGCCGGGATCGAACCGGCGACCTTCCGCTTTTCAGGCGGACGCTCGTACCAACTGAGCTACCTGGCCGGGCGGCACCCGAACCGAATGCCTATCGCGCTGTGCCTAACCAACGGCACTTTGCGACCCTGACGGGACTCGAACCCGCGACCTCCGCCGTGACAGGGCGGCGCGCTAACCAACTGCGCCACAGGGCCTTGCAGAGTGTTGGTGTCAACAACACTCGATCTTACCGGTCGAACTGTACCCCCTACGGGATTCGAACCCGCGCTACCGCCTTGAAAGGGCGGCGTCCTAGGCCGCTAAACGAAGGGGGCCCCGCCGGATCTCTCCGGCAATTCCCTCAACGGCTTTCCGTTGGGAGCTGGGATAGCTTAAGACACTGATTCGGGAAAACTCAAATCGAATGGTCAGAGCCGGTTTCTGGCCCATTTTCGGGGGTTTCGGTACCGGTGTCGGCGCGCAGGTCCAGCCAACCGGTGCGATGCCAGCCCTCGAGCCACTCCTGCGACGCCATCGCCTCGAGCACGACCGCGAGCGCCTCCTCGAACCGTTCGGGCAGCGGCGTGCTGTCGGCGGTGAGGTCGAGCATGTAGCGCTGGCCGGCCAGCGCCGCGCCGAGGACGCGGGTGAACGTGCCGGGGTCGGCCCCCGGCCGGAGATGACCCTCGGTCTGTGCGCGCAGCACGAGTTCGTGCGCCGTCTGCCCCCACACCTGCGAACCACCGGACCGCACCTCGGCGTAGAACTCGGGCTCGACGATCAGCCGGAACTCCGCCTGGACGATGAC
This sequence comes from Rhodococcus sp. PvR099, assembly GCF_017833315.1. Classification (NCBI taxonomy): domain Bacteria; kingdom Bacillati; phylum Actinomycetota; class Actinomycetes; order Mycobacteriales; family Nocardiaceae; genus Rhodococcus; species Rhodococcus sp. PvR099. The sequence continues at coordinate 2,939,625 of NZ_JAFIBV010000001.1, forward strand.
GTCGTTGGCGAACCGCTCCGCCAGCTCCACGATGATCGAGTGCAGGACCTGGAACGGGTCGGCGTCGACGGCCTTCCAACGATCGTTGGTCTGCGTGTAGTGATCGAGCGCCGACGCGAGGACGGCCCGGGCCAGCTCTTCCTTCGACTCGAAGTGGAAGTACATCGCGCCCTTGGTGGCGTGCGACCCCTCCAGGATCGTGTTCACCGACGCGGCGGCATAGCCGCGGCGGGCGAACTCCACCGCAGCGGCTTCGACGATCGCCGCGCGCGTCCTACGTGCGCGTTCCTGTTGACGTGCCATGTGAGCCAGTCGCCTCCGAAAACCGTGCAGCTCTATCCCGTGCCCCGACAGGCCACCAGACGACCTCGTTGTCACCTTAGCCCTAATTTGGACCATTTCGGGGGAACCTCATGCGGATTCCACCTACCTGCGGGTAAGGTATCCAGACCGCAGAACACACCGAGTGGTACGATTCAGCCGGCTCGGGTGCGGCGCAGGGGGTGCGCACCCGAGCCGTTTGCGTTCGCGACACCGTGCGGCGGCGCCCCCGTTCACAGCCAGTCTCGGCGCTTGAAACTCAGCCACAACCCGAAGGCGAGCCCGACCAACAACACCGTGCTCAGCCAGAACCCCTCCGTCTGACCGAAACCGGGAAACGGGATGTTCTGCCCGAAATAGCCCGTCACCCCGGTGGGAATGGCGATGATCGCGGCCCATGCGGTGAGCTTCTTCATGATCTCGTTCAACGAATTACCTTGCATCGCAAGGTGGGTCGCGAGAATCGACTCGATGGTGTCGCGCAGCCCGTCGATTCGTTCGGTGGCCCGCAGGGCATGGTCGTAGATGTCCTGGTAGTAGGGCGTCATCTCCGCGTCGAGCACGTGCGCGCCCTGCCGGAGCAGCGCACTGAAGGCCTCGTTCATCGGGAGCACCGACCGGGACAACTGCACCACCGCCTTGCGGAGCGTGAAGCTCTGCAACTGGACCGCGTTCCTCGACCGTCCCGCGCTCTGCGCGCCGTCCGAGATCAGCAACTCGTCCTCGAGCCCCTGGATCTCCTCGTCCAGGGCATCGAGTGCGACGAAATACCCGTCCACGATCTCGTCGAGAACCGTGTGCAGCAGGAAGCCGACACCGAAGCCCGCGAGGTCAGAGTTGTCGTCCCAGTCCTCGAGGATCGGATCGATCGCGAAACGGTCATCGGACCGGATGGTGATCAGCGCACGGTCGAGGATGAAGATCGAGATGTCGGTGGAACTGAGCCGACCGCCCTTCGCCTCGAAACGCACAGCGCGCGTATGCAACAGACTGTGATCGCGGAACCTGACGAGCCGGGGACGCTGATGTCCGGTGATCGCCCCCTCGACGGCCAACGGATGCAAGGCCACCTCGCCGCCGATCAGCGGGGACAGCGCGACGATATCGCCGACCGACGGGGCGAGCAGGTCGACCCAGATCAGCGCGTCCTCGTCCGACCGGTACGAGGCGATCTCGTCGAGTGGAAGATCCGAACCGACCAGCACCGCCTTCCGGTAGAGCCGGTTACGGACTTCGCACGACACCTGAACCGTGCCGATTCGCGGCTTCTCCATCAGCCCTCCCATGGCCTCCCCGCCATCATCGCGCACCCGGCCGGGAACGCGTGCCGACGCGGCCCTGATCGGCGCGGTCACCGTTGCCGGGGTCCTGTCCTCGCCGACGCGGCGAAGCCACTAGACTCCTGCACCGCGCCCCTATAGCTCAGTTGGTAGAGCTACGGACTTTTAATCCGCAGGTCGTAGGTTCGAGCCCTACTGGGGGCACCATCGGTCCCGCCAGGCGATCGCCTGGCGGGACCGTTTCGTCTCCGGCCCCGGCCGCGTTGCGGCCACCTCCGTCGACACGCCCAGGCCGCGTCAATGGCCTTCCGCGCCGGATTGGAGCATGCTCTCCCAATGGAACACATGGTCGACCCCCCGGTCGCGCTCTTCAGCCACCCCGACAACACCAGCCTCACCGCCTCGGTCTCGACGCCGAGTTCTGCGCCCGCACCGCAGCCCCTGTTCAGCAGCCCGTCGAGCGGAAATGCCGGCCTGGACTGAGTTCCTCCCGAATCCGATTCGTGGCTCGACACCCACCCACCGCGGGTCCAGAATGGGGACACCGGAAGCGAGTGACGTCACGCTCCGATCCCCGAAGCCGGTGAGCGTGGCGGCGCACCATCAGGGAGGCTGCCATGAGCGATTCCGAACACGTCCGCGAGGTACGCCGCGACATGGTCGTCGTCGCGACCGGAATCGCCCTCGTGCTGCTGAGCATGTGGGTGCCGGATCGGGGTTACCGGCAGATCACCGGCGCCATCCTCATCCTCGGTCTGCTCGCCTACTCCGTCGGCCTGTGGGCCATGTCCACCGAATCGCGGTCGAGCCATTGGGGTCTCATCGCACTCGGGCTCTTCCTGCTCGCCACACCGCTGGCGATGGACTTCCCCAACGGCACGACCGCGGCGGCGATCGTGTCCGTTGCCGCTGGGGCGATCGTCACGGCTGCGGGCGCGCTCGGCCTGGCGGCGAAACAGCAGACCAGCCCGCCCCTCACGCGGGCGCGTCAGCGCGTCTGACCTCGGGCGCCCGCAGCATCAACAGCGAGAGCCAGATGGCGGCCAGCAGCAGCGCACCGACATAGGCCACGGTCGCCGTCCATCCGCCCCACCCGAAGGCGAGGCCGGCGCCTGCGGCGGCCAGGCTCGAGCCGAGGTAGTAGGCGCACAGGTACAGCGATGACGCCTCCGCACGGTGCTCGGTGGCGAGTGCACCCACCCAGCCACTCGCCACCGAGTGCGCCGCGAAGAACCCTCCGGTGAACAGCAGCATGCCGACCAACACCAGCGCGAGAACGTCCGGCAGCGTCACCACCAGGCCGACCGCGCTCACACATACCGCTGCCAGGAGCACCCATCGCCTGCCGACCAGGTCGCCCAGCCGACCGGCCACCGCGGCCGTGACCGTCCCCGAGAGGTAGAGCAGGAAGACCGCGCCGACCGCGGCCTCCGTCAGATCGAACGGCGGGGCCAGCAGCCGAAAACCGAGGAAATTGTAGGCGGAGACGAAACCGCCCATCAGGATGAAACCGAGCGCGAACAGCACCCTGAGATCCCGGTTACGAAGGTGCAGAAAGAGATTGGCCGTGACGGTCCCCCAGCTCACCCGCTTCGGCCGAAAGAAACGCGACCCCGGCAATGTCTTGGTCATCACCACCGCCAGCAGCACCGCCGCCACCGCGGATGCCTCCATCGCCCATCGCCACGTGCTCATGTCGAGCACCGTGGACGGGATCAGCCTGCCCAGGAGTCCGCCGATCGTGGTTCCGGCGACGTACCGGCCCATCGCGGCACCCAGATCCCTGCCGTGCACCTCTTCCGCGAGATACGCCATCGCAACGGCCGGGATCCCAGCCAGGGCCAGCCCCTGGACCACGCGCCCTACGAGTAGCCATTCGATCGTCGGGCTGAGGGGCAGCACCAATCCCACCGCGCAGGACAGCACGGCCGACCAGACCATCACCCTGGTGCGTCCGAACCGCTCGGAGAGCACGCTCGCCGGGATGACGGCCAGCGCGAGCATGCCGGTGGTCACCGAGACCGCGAGCGCGGCCGTGCCGGGCGGCACCCCGAAATCCTGTGCCAGCGCGGGCAGCAGCGCCTGCGTCGAGTACATCGAGACGAAGGTGGTCAGTCCGGCCGCGAACAGGGCGAGCGTGATCCGGGTATAGCCGGGCGTTCCGCGCCGGTGCGGTGCGTCCTGCCGCGTGAGTGTCGTCGTCATAGTCATCGAATGGCCTCCGAAGTCCATCCTGACCGACCTGCACTTATCGACATAATGAGAGTTTTCGGTGTTCTATATGCAGAGAAGACATATGTAGTCGCCAACGGATCGGGACCGACATGCTCTCCACCTACCTGAAATGGTTCGTGGTCCTCGCCGAGGAGGGCCAGGTGACCTCCGCGGCCGACCTATTGCGACTGTCCCAACCGACATTGTCGCGACGGTTGGCCCGGCTCGAGCGACAGCTCGGCGTCGAGCTGTTCGACCGCCACGGACGCCGCCTCCGCCTCAACCAGCACGGCCGGTTGATGTTCGAGCACGCCTCGCGCGCGCTGAACGAACTCACGAACGCCGAGGAGCGGATCGCCACGATGATCAGTCCCACGGCAGGCACCGTGCGACTCGACTTCCTGCATTCGTTCGGCACCTGGCTGGTCCCCGACCTGATCCGGGGCTTCCGCGCCGAGGCGCCGCAGATCCGGTTCGCGCTGCACCAGGACGCCGCCGGGCTCCTCGGCGAACGGGTCCGGTCCGGTCACGCCGACCTGGCCGTGGTCTCGCCCCGACCGGACGCGGCCGACCTGCAGTGGCTGCTGCTGAGCCGTCAGCCCCTCGCGCTCGCGGTTCCCGCCGGGCATCGCCTGGCCGGCCGGGCGGCCATCGACCTCGGCGACGCCGCGGACGAGCCCTTCATCGCCATGCATCCCGATTTCGGCATGCGACGGCTGCTCGACGAGGCCGCGGAGGGGGCCGGGTTCACGCCCGAGATCGTCTTCGAGAGCAGTGAACTCGCCACGGCGACGGGACTGGTGTCCGCCGGGCTCGGGGTGGCGCTGGTCCCGGTCGCGCGGGCGGCCCGCTGGCCCGACGGGATCGTGATCATCCCCATCCGCGGCGCGCGTGCGGCGCGCGAGATCGGGATGATCTGGGCACCGGACCGCCACATGACCCCACCAGTCCGGCGCTTCCGCGACTTCGTGGCCCGCCGGACCTGAGTCGGGGGGTCAGCCCTGCTCGTCCGGGCCCGGCACGGCTTCCGCGTCCGCCGCGACCGCCTCTCGGCGCACCCTTTCCTCCTCGCGCATCCTGGCGAGCTCGGCGCCTCGGCGTCGATAGGACACGCTGCGCGCGACGAACACCGCGAAAGCCAGTACCCCGATGATCGCGCCGACCAGCGACGCGCCCCGGAATCCGGGCGCATCCACGTCGAGGATCCGCTCCCCCGCATGCGCAGCGGTGTTCCCCCCGAACACCACTGTCAGCGTCAGCAAATTCGGTAGCGCCGCAACGATTCCCAGGGTCACCGCCACCACCTGCACCACGCGACTGTGCTTTCGGCCGCGGACCCGCCAGGCCAGGAAGAACAGCAACAGCGGCACCACCGTGCACAGCACGCCGTACATCAGCCCCCAGGCGATGCCCCTCGTGAAGCTGCCCGACGACAACGCCCCGGCCTGCTGCGCCCACCATCTCGGCAGGAAGGCGGCCAGGATGAAGTACGTGACCACCAGGACGACAGCGAGAACCAGCCCGGCGAACACCTTCCTGGCCCAGCCGGGCAGACCTTGTTTCCCTGCCGGCACCGCACCGGTGGTCGCGTTCTCCTCGCTCATCTCGCACCGTCCTCCTCGAGCACCCGGCGCGCGAGCGTCTTCGGCGCCACCAAGATGAAGCTGGTCCGGACCCACTCGCGCAGTTGCGCCCAGCGCTCCCCGTCCGCATCGGTTTCGACGTCGAGCGCCACCCACCCGTGCCTGCCCAGGCCGTAACCGGACGGACTCGCCCCGGGTTCGGTGGCGACCACCGCGGCGGCCTCGTCCTTCGTCAGCTTGAACGAGAGATGCTCGGCCGTGTTGTCACTGAACACGAAGTTCTTGCCCCGCACCCGGAAGGTGGGGTGGTCGCCCCACGCGGCCACATCGACCCGCTCGGCTTCCGGGAGATCGGCGATGATCTCCTCGAGACGTCGCATGTTGTCGCCCATGGCGTGAATCCTGCTCGCATCGCTCGGGTTCCGCCAGCGGCGGACCGCACGTGTTGTTACCGTGGGTGTAGCACGCGTGACACCCGATCCGATGCGAGGGAGAGCGCCATGCGAACCTGGGTCCACTTCGTCCTGCTGCTGTGCGGGATCGCGGTCGGCATCGGCGCCTTCCTGCCGATCATGCAGGACGTCACGCCCACCGATGTCGGGATCGACGATCTCCGAAACGGTTTCCCTGCCGGCTGGGCACTCGAGCAACTCGGCGATCAGTCGGTGGCGTTCTACAAGTCGATGGCGATGCTGCTGGTGATCTCGGCGGCACTCATCCTGCTCAGCGCGCTCGTCGGCTCGAGGGCGCTCGGCTGGGTCGGCATCATCGTCGGCGTGATCACCTTGGCCGCGTTCTTCTTTCGGGTCAATGAACGCTTCGGCGACGAGTTCCGCGACCATGCATCGAACCTGCTGAGCAATCAGATGGGGCTCAATCTCGTTGCCGGCGGGCTCGTCGTGGCGCTGTTCGCATGCCTCGTGCCGCGCGAAAAGGCCTCCGCGACCGGCTGAATCGACGCGCCGGTCCGCGCGGCGATCCTCCCAACCTGCCGAAACGGTCACTAGTGTCGGACGCACCCGGACGCTCGAGAAAAGAGCGTCCACGAAAAGGCGGGCACCCATGGCATCACTTGACGACCTTCTGTCCCAGATCCCGATCAGCCAGATCGCTGCCAAGCTCGGGGTCGACGAGGAGACCGCGACCGCGGCCGTGAAGACGGCCATTCCGACCCTGGTCGGCGGCCTCGAGGCGAACGCCCAGGACCCGGCGGGTGCCGCATCGCTGGAAACCGCCCTCGCTCAGCACTCCGATCCGGCCCTGCTCACCGGCGGCGTCGACATCGACCAGGTCGACGAGGCCGACGGCGAGAAGATCGTCAACAACGTGTTCGGTGACAACAAGAACCAGGTGATCAGCGCGCTCGGCAACACGGGCGGCGCCGGTGACAGCAACCTCGTCGGCAAGCTGCTCCCGATCCTGGCCCCCATCGTGCTGGCGTTCATCGCCAAGCAGTTCTCCGGCGGCGGCGCGGCGGCGCCCACACAGGCCCAGTCCGGCGGCGGCATCGGTGACCTGCTCGGCGGCCTGCTCGGCGGCGGCGGACAGTCGGCGGGCGGCCTCGGAAACGTCCTCGGCAGCCTCCTCGGCGGCGCGGCGGGTGGCGGCGCGGCCGGCGGCCTCGGCGACCTGCTCGGCGGCCTGCTCGGCGGCGGGCGCAAGTAGTCCGCACGCACGAATCCCTCCAGAACTGGCGGCGTCCCGAATCGGGGACGCCGCCAGTTCCGTGCGCGGAGAAAGTACGCGCGACATCCCTTCCGAGCAGGGCTGTAACGGAAAGCTGGAGGGGGCCGATGACCCGGACGGGGTGTCCCATACCCGGTGGTAATTCCCAGGCTGTGAGCATTTCAAACGATTCACAACGTGGTTACGGTCCCGTAGGCTACGTTGAGCCGATTTCAGACAACACTTGGAGGGCATGCGTATGGCCAGGGATCTGACCCAACTCGAACTGCTTCAGGAGCTGGCGCAGGTTGCTGAGGAGAACGTGAATCGCCACATCTCCATGGCCAAGGAATGGCACCCCCACGATTACGTCCCGTGGGACGAGGGCCGCAACTTCGCCGCCATGGGTGGCGACGACTGGGACATCGAGCAGTCTCAGCTCGACGAGGTCGCGCGCGCGGCCATGATCACCAACCTGCTCACCGAGGACAACCTGCCGTCCTACCACCGTGAGATCGCCGAGAACTTCTCGATGGACCACGCCTGGGGCACCTGGGTCGGTCGCTGGACCGCCGAGGAGAACCGGCACGGCATCGTGATGCGCGATTACCTCGTCGTGACCCGCGCCGTCGACCCTGTCGAGCTCGAGCGCTTCCGCATGGAGCACATGACCAACGGCTACTCCTCGCTGCCCGACGGCGGCGCCGCCGGGCTGCTGCACTCCGTCGCTTACGTGACCTTCCAGGAACTCGCGACCCGCGTCTCGCACCGCAACACCGGCAAGGCCTGCAACGAGCCCGTCGCCGACAAGATGCTGCAGCGCATCGCCGCGGACGAGAACCTGCACATGATCTTCTACCGCAACATCTGCAGCGCGGCCCTTGACCTGGCGCCCGATCAGGCGCTGCGATCGATCAACACGATCGTCCAGAACTTTCAGATGCCAGGGGCGGGCATGCCCAACTTCCGCCGCAACGGCGTCCTGATGGCCAAGCACGGGATCTACGACCTCCGCCAGCACCTCGAGGAGGTGGTGATGCCGGTGCTCCGCAAGTGGAACATCTTCGACCGCACCGACTTCACCGCCGAGGGCGAGCAGACCCGCGAGGACCTCGCCAAGTTCCTCGAGAACCTCGACGCACAGGCCACCAAGTTCGAGGAGCAGCGCGACCGCATGCTGGCCCGTGAGGCCGCCAAGCGCGAGCAGCAGGCTTCCTGAGCGGAGCCCGCGCAGCGAACACCGGCGCTGACAGCGCCAGCTATTCTGTGCCCGGTACCGAAACAGGTACCGGGCACAGCCCTTTCTATAGAGGTATCGAATGTCATCACCCGCCGGCCAGCACCTCCGAATCGGCTCATTGGAGCTGCGCAGCCCCGTCGTGCTCGCCCCGATGGCGGGCATCACGAACGTGGCGTTCCGCACCCTGTGCCGTGAGCTGGAGCTCGCCCGCTCGGGCAGCACCTCCGGGCTGTACGTCTGCGAGATGGTGACCGCGCGGGCGCTGGTCGAGCGCCAGCCCGCGACCCTGCACATGACCACCTTCGGGCCCACCGAGACGCCACGGTCGCTGCAGCTGTACACCGTGGACCCCGCGACCACCTACGCCGCCGCGAAGATGATCGTCGACGAGAACATGGCCGACCACATCGACATGAACTTCGGGTGCCCGGTTCCCAAGGTGACCAGCAAGGGCGGCGGCGCGGCCCTGCCGTACAAGCGCACCCTGTTCGGTCAGATCGTCGCGGCCGCGGTCCGCGCGACCGAGGGCACCGACATCCCGGTCACCGTGAAGTTCCGGGTCGGCATCGACGACGAGCACCACACCCACCTGGATGCCGGGCGCATCGCCGCCGGCGAGGGCGCGGCCGCGGTGGCCCTGCACGCGCGCACCGCCGCCCAGCGGTATTCGGGCACCGCGGACTGGAACGAGATCGCCCGGCTCAAGGAGCACGTCACCGACGTCCCGGTCCTCGGCAACGGCGACATCTTCGCCGCAGAGGACGCGGTCCGGATGATGGCGGAGACCGGCTGCGACGGCGTCGTCGTCGGCCGCGGCTGCCTCGGCAGGCCGTGGCTGTTCGCCGAGCTGAGCGCCGCACTCGCGGGCACCCCCGAGCCGACCCCGCCCAACCTCGGCGAGGTCGCGTCCATCATCCGACGGCATGCCGAACTCCTGGCGGACCACCACGGCGAGGACAAGGGCCTGCGCGAGCTGCGCAAGCACGTCGCCTGGTATCTCCGCGGCTTCCCCGCCGGATCGGAGATGCGGGTGGCGATGGCCATGGTGTCCACCCTCACCGAGCTCGACGACCTCCTCGCCCAGCTCGACCCGACGGTGCCCTTCCCCAAGGACGCCGAGGGTCCGCGCGGCCGCCAGGGGTCGCCCGGCAAGGTCTCCCTGCCCGAGGGTTGGCTCGACGATCCGGAGGACTGCCTGGTCCCGGCGGGCGCCGACCTGATGCACTCGGGCGGCTGACCAGTGACCTCTGGTCGCTCTCGAGCCTGAGTGGAACCAGCGGTCCCGATAAGTATCATGTTGTGACCGTCCGGTGCGGCGGTGGATGCAAACGTGAGAGGCAGGGTTCAAGTAGGTGAGCGACGATCAGACTCCGGGCCAAGTGCCTGAAGGTCGCGCTCCCTGGGAACGACCGCTCTCGCACGTGAGCAGGCCCCAGTACCGTCCCGAATCACAGCAGCCTCCCGGACCTCCCGGCCCTCCCGACCAGCAGCGGACCGACAGCGGCCGGATCGGTCGCAGGCACGCCGAACCCGGCGAGCACACCGAGCGGATCTCCGTCTCCGACCTGGTGAACCGCGACAGCCCGCCGCCGGCTGACAGCGGCCGGATGAAGACTCCCGCGGTGTCGCCGCTGCCACCCGCCCGTCCGCGGCAGGATCCGGTGCCCGACCCGCCGCCCGCGCCGACCACCGGCTGGCTGCGCCGGGCGGAGCCCGAACACGTCGGTCCCGCCGCGGGTGACCCTGTCCGCGTCGGCGCGCCCGGCGAAACCCGGCTCGCCGCGAGCAAGAGCCGCAAGCAGAAGCGGTGGCGGGTGCTCGGCCGCAGCGCGGTCGCGGTGGCCGCGGCGGCCTCCGTGGGGATCACCGGTGTCGCGTGGGGCTACCTGCGCAACACCGACAACGGTTTCAGCCAGGTGGCCGCGCTCGACCTCGACAGCACCGACGTCGTCGACCCGGGTGGGCAGACCGGCGACGAGACCTACCTGATCGTCGGCACCGACACCAGGGCGGGCGCGAACGGCGGCGTGGGCGCCGGTTCGGTCGAAGACGCCGAGGGTGCCCGCGCGGACACCGTGATCCTGGTCAACATCCCGGCGGACCGCAGCCGGGTCGTCGCGGTGTCGTTCCCCCGCGACCTGGACATCGCTCGGCCCAGTTGCGCGGACTGGAACAGCGACACGGGCCAGTATTCGACCGAGATGAATCCCGCGGCGGACAACGACAAGCTCAACTCGGCCTACGCGTTCGGCGGGCCGAAGTGCCTGGTCAAGGTGATCCAGAAGATGTCAGGCCTCAAGATCGGCCACTTCGTGGCCATGGACTTCTCCGGATTCGAGTCGATGGTCAACCAGGTCGGCGGGGTGGAGGTCTGCACGACCACACCCCTGGTCGACGGGGAACTCGGAACGGTTCTGCCGAATGCGGGCAAGCAGACGATCGACGGCGCCACCGCGCTGAATTACGTGCGGGCGCGCAAGGTCGAGGCCGAGGGCAACGGGGACTACGGCCGGATCAAGCGCCAGCAGATGTTCCTCTCCTCACTGCTGCGCGGGGCGCTGTCGAACAAGGTGCTGTTCGACCCGGGCAAGCTCAACGGCTTCATCAACGCCTTCACCCGCGACACCTTCGTCCAGAACATCGACACCAAGTCGCTCGTGATGCTGGGCAGGTCGCTGCAAAACGTGGATGCGGGCGCTGTCACGTTCCTCACTGTCCCCACCGCGGGCACCAACGAGCTGGGCAACGAGATCCCCCGCCAGGACGACATCGACGCGATCTTCCAGGCGATCATCGACGACGAGCCCCTACCGGGCGAGGAGCGCAAGGACCCGGCTCCCTCCTCCGCGCACGCGGCCCCGAAGCCCGCCGCACCCGCGCCGCCCGCGCTCGAGGCGGTCAGCCCGATGGACGTTTCGCTGCAGGTGTCCAACGGGTCCGGTGTCACCGGGCTCGCCGCCACCGCCTCCGACGATCTCGGCGCGTACGGATTCCAGATCTACAGCGTCGGGAACTACAGCGGCACCAGCACGAACACGCTGGTCCGCTACTCGCCCGAGCTCGAGGCGGAGGCCGCTACGGTGGCGTCCTCGCTGCCCGGCGCGGTGCTACAAGAGTCCTCCGATCTCGGCGGCATCGTCGAGGTGGTGCTCGGGTCGAGCTTCTCCGGGAAGGTGGCCCCGCCGAAGTCCGTCGGCGCCGCCCTGACCCCGACCATGGCCCCGAAGAACTCCTCCGCGAGCGGCGCCGCGGCCGACGCCCTGCCCGCTGATCTGGCGTTCACCAATGCGGCAGACGATTCCTGCGCCTGACCGGCTTTTACCGCCCTGACGTGCACCGTCATTCATGCCGCGTTAACCCAATGACCGTGACTTGGTATCCCACACACCGTAGGCTTTGATTCCATGCGCGTGGCTTACAACGAACAGATGACCGAGCTCGCCGACATGCTCGGCGAGATGGCGGGCCTGGCGGGCGCGGCCATGGAGCGGGCGACCCAGTCGCTGCTCCAGGCCGACCTCTCGCTGGCCGAACAGGTCATCAGCGATCACGACCAGATCACCGAACTCAGCGTCGCATGCGAGGAGCGGGCGTTCGCCCTGCTCGCGCTGCAGGCGCCGGTCGCAGGGGATCTCCGGTCCGTGGTCAGCGGAATCCAGATCGTCGCGGACATCGACCGGATGGGGGCGCTGGCGCTGCACGTCGCCAAGATCGCTCGCCGCCGACATCCGAACCATGTGCTGCCCGAGGAGGTCAACGGCTACTTCGCCGAGATGGGCCGGATCGCGGTCGCCCTCGGCGCAGGCGCGCGTGAGGTCCTCGAGACCCGCGACCCCGAGCGGGCCGCGAAGCTCCGCGAGGAGGACGACGCGATGGACGATCTGCACCGCCACCTCTTCAGCGTGCTGATGGACCGGGAGTGGAAGCACGGCGTGGCCGCGGCCGTCGACGTGACCCTGCTTGGCCGGTTCTACGAGCGCTTCGCCGATCACGCGGTCGAGGTCGCCCGCCGCGTCATCTTCCTGGTCACCGGCAAGATGCCCGTCGACCCCGAAGAGACCACCTCGCTGGAATCCTGACCACACGACCACGACGCCCCGACCGGATCACCGGTCGGGGCGTTCTCGTATCGGCAGGCACCGAAAAGCGAACGGGCCGTTTCCGGGGCATCGCCCGAGAGCGATACCCGAAAACGGCCCGTTCGACGAGGGCTGTCTAGCCGAAGCGACCGGAGATGTAATCCTCGGTGGCCTTCTGCGTCGGGTTCGAGAAGATCTTCTCGGTGTCGTCGATCTCGACGAGCCGGCCGGGCTTGCCGGTGGCCTCGAGATTGAAGAACGCGGTCTGATCGCTGACCCGGGCGGCCTGCTGCATGTTGTGCGTGACGATCACGATGGTGAAGTCCTTCTTCAGCTCCGTGATCAGGTCCTCGATGGCCAGCGTCGAGATCGGGTCGAGCGCCGAACACGGCTCGTCCATGAGCAGCACGTCGGGCGAGACCGCGATCGCGCGGGCGATGCACAGACGCTGCTGCTGGCCGCCGGAGAGCCCGCCACCGGGCTTGTCGAGGCGGTCCTTGACCTCGTTCCACAAGTTGGCGCCGCGCAGTGACTGCTCGGCGACCTCGTCGAGCTGCTTCTTGTTGCGCACGCCCTGTAGCTTCAGCCCGGCCACCACGTTGTCGCGAATCGACATGGTGGGGAACGGGTTCGGACGCTGGAACACCATGCCGATGGTGCGGCGGACGCCGACCGGGTCGACCTGCGAGCCGTAGATGTCCTCGCCGTCGAGCAGGATGGCGCCCTCGACGCGGGCACCGGGGGTGACCTCGTGCATGCGGTTGAGCGAGCGCAGCACCGTGGACTTTCCGCAGCCGGAGGGGCCGATGAACGCGGTCACATTGCGCGGGGGCACGGACAGACCCACATCCGCGACGGCGTGGAACTTGCCGTAGTAGATGTTGACGTCCTTGAGATCAAGACGCTTGGCCATGGTGGCTCCCTCGGGGTTGTGTGAGCGTGGTGGTCGTCATGGGGTCACTTGCTCCGGACCCGGGAGAGGTGACCGATCGCCTTTGCCGCGATGTTCAGCACCGCGATCAGCATGATCAGCGTGAGCGCCGCGCCCCAGATACGGCTGGCACCCGCGTCGGTCGGGTTGTTCATCTCGGCGACCATGACGCCGGGCAGCGACCCCATCTCGCCGTTGAACATGTCGAAGTTGATGAAGGGCGCGTAGCCGACCAGGATCAGCAGCGGCGCGGTCTCACCGAGCACACGGGCCAGGGCCAGCATGACGCCGGTGATGATGCCCGGCAGCGCGGTGGGGACGACGATCCGCATGATCGTCTTCCACTTCGGCACGCCGAGCGCGTAGGAGGCCTCGCGCAGGTCCTGCGGCACGATGCGGAGCATCTCCTCGGTGCTGCGGACGACGACGGGGACCATCAGCAGGACCAGGGCCAGGGACACCGCGAACGCCGACTTGGGGAAGCCGAAGGTCGCGATCCACAGCGCGTAGATGAACAGCGCGGCCACGATGGACGGGACACCGCTGAGGATGTCGACCATGAACGTGGTCAGCCGGCCGAGCTTGGACGGGCCCGCGTACTCCACCAGGTAGATGGCGACGAACAGTCCGAGTGGGATCGACAGCACCGCGCACACCAGTCCCTGGATCAGGGTTCCGATCAGGGCGTGGTAGATGCCGCCGCCGGTGGCGGACGCGGACAGGCCGCTGAACGAGTTGGTGAACCAGGTCGCGCTGGCCATGGCGGGAAAGCCGCGGACGATCACCGTATAGAGCACCCACACCAGCGGCACCAGCGCGACCAGCACCGCGAGGGTCACGAGCACCGCCGCCGTCAGATCGGCGAAGCGTCGCCGCTTGCTGACCCCCTGGAAGGTCGGCTTCTTGACGGGTCGATCGAGGGTCACCGTCATGTCAGGCCCTCTTTCCGGCGATCGCGGCGCGGGCCGCTGCGTTGACCACGAAGGTCAGGATGAACAGCACCAGTCCGACCGCGATGTAGGCGCCGGCCTGGATCTCGTTGTTGAACTCGGCGTAACCGAGCGCGATCTTCGAGGCGATCGTGGAGCCGCTGTCGAACAGCGACCATCCGAACGCCTTCGAGGTGGTGCGCAGGATCATGTAGAGCGCCATCGTCTCGCCGAGCGCCCGGCCGAGGCCGAGCATGGAACCGCTGATGTAGCCGGACTTTCCGAACGGGATGACGGTGGTCTTGACGACCTCCCACTTGGTGGCGCCGAGCGCCAGCGCCGCCTCGATCTGGGAGGTCGGGGTCTGCACGAAGACCTCGCGGGTGACCGCGGTGATGATCGGCAGGATCATCACCGCGAGCACGATGCCCGCGGTGAAGATCGTGCCGCCGCCCGCGATCGAGCCGGAGCCGGTGGCGAACAACGGGATCCAGGACAGGTTCTCGTTGAGCCAGACGGCCAGCGGCTTGATGGCGGGGGCGAAGATCAGCAGGCCCCACAGGCCGTACACGATGGACGGCACGGCGGCCAGCAGGTCGATCACGTACGCCAGCGGCCGCGCGAGCCGCTTCGGCGAGTACTCGGTGAGGAAGATCGCGATGCCGAGCGCCACCGGCATGGCCAGCACCAGGGCGAACAACGACACCAGCACGGTGACCTGGAACAGGTCAAGGACACCGAACGCCATGTTGTTGATGTCCTGCGTGACCCACTCGGAACTGGTGAGGAAGTTGACCTCGTTGCGGGCGAGTGCGGGCACCGCCCGCCACACCAGGAACGCACCGATCGCGCCGATCAGCACCGAGATGAACACGGCCGAGCCGGTCGCCATCGAGGTGAAGACCCGGTCACCCGGGCGCGTCACCGTCTTGGACGGGGCTGCGGTTGTTGGAGTGATCGGTGCCTCCGGTGTTCCGAGCGGACCCCCCACCCCCGCCCCGGCGTCACCGGGGTCGGGGGTGCGAGGTGCCGATTGGGTGGGCGCGTCGCTCATCTGCGCTCGCAATCTTCTTCGTCGAATATAGAGCCTGGACCGGTCGGAAGACTCAGCCGATGGCCGAGATGGACGCGTTCAGCTTGTCCTTGACCGTGGCGGGCAGCGGCACGTAGCCCTGCGCGGACAGCTCGGCCTGGCCCTCGTTGGCCGCGCTGGTCAGGAACGACTTGACGGCCGCGGAGGTGTCGGCGTCGTAGCCCTTGGAGCACACGATCTCGTAGGTCGCCAGGACCAGCGGGTACGCGCCGGCCTCGGTGGTGCCGTAGATCGACTTCAGGTCCAGCGTGAGGTCGCCGACGCCCTCGGTCTTGAAGGCGGCGCCGCTGATGGCCTTGGCGGCCGAGTCCTCGGTCAGCGCAACCGCGCCCGCGCCGCTGTCGATCTGGGCTGCCTTGAGCTTGTTCTGGTCCGCGAAGGACTTCTCGACGTAGGTGATCGAGCCGGGCGCGCCTGCGACGGCCTGCGCGACGCCTGCCGAACCCTTCGCACCCTCACCGATGCCGCCGACGAAGTCGGAGCCTGCGCCCTGGGTCCACGCGCCCTTCGAGGCGGTGGTCAGGTACTGCTGGAAGTTGTCGGTGGTGCCCGAGGAGTCGGAGCGGACGATCACGGTGATGTCCTGGTCCGGGAGGGTGGCACCGCTGTTGAGCGCGGCGATGGCCGGGTCGTTCCACTTCTTGATGCCACCGTTGAAGATCTTCGCGATGACCTCGCCGTTGAGCGTCAGGTTGTCGACGCCGTCGATGTTGTAGGCGAGGGCGACCGGACCGAAGACCAGCGGCAGGTTCCAGGCGTCGTTGCCCGCGCAACGCTCCTTGGCCGCGGCGGCCTGCTCGGCCTTGATGGCGGAGTCGGAGCCGGCGAAGTCGATCTGCTTGGCGATGAACTGGGTGCGCCCGTCACCCGAACCGCTGGGGTTGTAGGCGACGTTGACGGTCTTGCCCTTGTCCTTGCACACCGCGATGTACGTGGAGGTGAAGGCGTCCATCGCGTTCTTCTGCGCGGAGGAACCGGCCGCGGACAGCGTGTCCTTGCCCTCGCAGGCGGCGTTCGAGGCGGAGGTGTCCACCGTCGTGCCCGAGGCGGAGTTGTCGTCGCTGCCGCACGCGGTCAGGGCCATGGCACCTGCGGCCAGCACACCGAACATCGCAGCACTGCGCTTGAGGTTCACGCTATTTCCTCCGGGAGGCTCAACTTCACGCCCGTGTCGGGCGGTGTTCCGTGGCGCAGTCCGCATCAGCGCTGCACCAGGCAGCACGGCGCCGCCCAACGAGAAAGGTAGGGGCAGGTGGTGGACAGAGCGTCCCAGAATGGTGAACGGAGGGTGAACTCATGACCGGGTGAGGCGGATCTCACCCTTGGCCACGGCGAACAGGCCCTCAGGCGTAGGCGACATCCACGTGGAACCGCTCGAATCCGAGCCGTTCGTAGGTGTGCAGGGCGGCGACGTTGTCCGCCTCGGTGTACAGCAGCACGGTCCCCAGCCCACGATCGCGCAGATACCGGAGACCCGCGACGGTGAGCAGCCGGCCGAGGCCCCTGCCCTGCGCCGCCGGGTCGACCGCCACCACGTACACCTCGCCGAGTTCGCCCGATTCGGACGTCGCCGGGTGCACCTTGGTCCAGTGGAATCCCAGGACGGCGCCGGTCCCCGCATCGGCCGCGATGAACAGACCCTCGGGGTCGAACCAGGATTCGGCGCGGCGCTCGGCGATCTCCCGTTCGGTCCAGGACCCCTGCTCGGGATGCCAGTCGAAGGCCGCGGCGTTGACGCGCAGCAACTCGGCGTCGTCCTCCGCCCCCGCATAGGTCCGCAGGATCACGCCGTCGGGCACCGCGACGTCCGGCAACTCCGGCCGGTCCAACGGCCTGCGCAGCTGCAGCAGCTCGCGGACGGGACTCAGACCGAGGTGCGCGGCGACGGCACGGGCGGCGGGCAGGTCTCCGTGGGCCCAGAACCGGGTGCCCTCGCCGCCCTGTGCCAGGGCCTCCCTGACCAGGCCACGACCGATCCCGATACCCCGATGCGCCGGGTCGACGGCGACCTCCACCATCGCCGGATGCTCTCCGTGCGGCGGCTCGAGGCTCGCGTAACCGACGATCGAATCGTCGAGCGTCCACAGCAGATGCCGCGACGACTCCGATTTACCCACGACGTGGTGCACGGCCTGCTCGGAGAGCGGCGCGGTCCCGTCGGCCGCGAGCGCCCGGTCCAGCACACCGTGCACCTGCGCGACCTGGTCCTCGTCGAGCAGATAGAACCAGCTCCTGGCCGCCTCTGGCATCTACAGGACCGTCCCGTTCGCCGGGGTCAGCTCCGAATCGTCGACCGCGCCGCCGTCGTCATCGCCACCGTCGTCGACGGGCTGCGGCGCGGCGCCGGACTTGCGGCTGGGCCGGACGGCCTTGTAGCCGACGTTGCGCACCGTACCGATGAGGGCCTCGTATTCGGGGCCGAGCTTGGCGCGGAGCCGTCGGACGTGCACGTCCACCGTGCGGGTGCCGCCGAAGAAGTCGTAACCCCAGACCTCCTGCAGCAGCTGTGCGCGGGTGAACACCCGGCCCGCGTGCTGCGCGAGGTACTTGAGGAGCTCGAACTCCTTGTAGGTGAGGTCGAGCGGGCGACCGCGGAGCCGGGCCGTGTAGGTGCCCTCGTCGATGACCAACTCGCCGAGTGTGATCTTGCCGGAGCTCTCCGCGCTGGCGACGCCGCCGCTGCGCCCCACCAGGAGCCGCAGCCGGGCGTCGAGCTCGGCGGGCCCGGTGCCGGGCAGCAGGATGTCGTCGAGACCCCAGTCGGCGTTCACCGCGACCAGGCCGCCCTCGGTGAGGACCGCGACGACGGGAACCGCGGATCCGGTGCTGCCGAGCAGCCGGCACAGGCCGCGCGCGGCGGCCAGATCGGTCCGGGCATCGACCAGCGCGATGTCGGCGGATCCGGCCTCGAGCAGCGAGGCGACCTCCGTCGGGGCCGGTCGCACGGTATGTGCCAGGAGCGCAAGTGAAGGCAGCACCGACTCAGGGTGTGGGTCCGAGGTCAGCAGGAGCAGCTCCACGCGGCCTCCCCTTCTCGCCGTTTCATGTGCCCGGGCACGGCCGACAGTGACGCGATACTCGAACAGACTAACGTGCCGCGCCCGGTGGGCACCCCACACAGCCCCGTTCGGGTCAGCAACAATGGTGCGGTGCGGAAACTGATTCTCAGCCTCGTGTTGTTGTTGGCGCTCGCGGTGGTCGTCGACTTCGGCGCGGCCGCCTACTCCGAGTATCGGGTCTCACGGAGCCTGCGCGAGGGCGGTGAGCTCAATTCGGACCCCGACGTGACCATCGGCGGCTTCCCCTTCCTCACCCAGGCAGTGGACGGCAAATACGAGAACGTCGAGATCCGTGCGCGGGGCGTCGACAGCCAGGTCCTCGGCGAGGTCACCGTCGAGGCGAACCTGCGCGGGGTCAACATCCCCGCATCCGACCTGGTGAACGGCACCGTCAAGACGGTCCCCGTCGACCAGCTCGACGGCCGGATCCTGATCGACGCCACCGCTCTTGGCCAGTTCCTCGGGATCCCCGACCTCCAGGTGTCCGCGCCGCCCGCGGACAAGTCCGACGGCACCGGCGGATCCGGAGGTTCCGGGATGACCACCTCCGGCGGCGTGGTGCTGACCGGCACGGTTCCGATCGGTCCGCTGTCGGCGGCCGTCAGCGTGCAGGCCGACCTCCTCCTCGACGGCGAGGACGTCAAGATCGTCGCCACCGACCTCTACTTCGGCCCCGAGGGCAATGCGGACTTCACCGTCCCCGGACCGTTCAAACCCGCCGTGCTCGGGCTGTTCACCCGCACCGTCGAGGCCCAGCAGCTGCCCTTCGGCGTGCTGCCGACCAAGGTCTACGCGGAGGGCTCGCAGGTCGTGATCGAGGGCTCCGGCGAGAACGTGGTGATCAACCTCGACGATCTGCAGACACCATGACCGGTCTGCTCGTCCTCGCGCTCGTCCTCGTCGCTGCCGCGGCGGCGGGGCTGGTGCTGCGGGCCCGGTCGGGCGCCGTGCGGGCCACCGCACCGTCCGATTCCGGCTCCGACACCCGCCGCGCCCTGCTCGCGGAGGCCGGGGTGGCGGGCGCGGGCCCGGCCGTCCTGCATTTCTCCGCCGACTGGTGCGGGCCCTGTGCGGCCGTCCGCCGGGTGATCGGCCAGGTGCTCGAGACGCTCGACGGGGAACTCGACCCGGCGTCGACGCGGGCCGTGGAGATCGAGGTCGACATCGACGAGAACCCCGCGCTCGCAGCCGAACTCGGCGTCCTGTCGCTGCCGACCACGTTCATCTTCGACGCCGCGGGCGTGCAGCGGTACCGGGTGTCCGGGGTTCCGACCGCCGCCGACCTGCGGGCCGCGCTGCTCCCCCTGTGCGGGCCCGGGGATTCACACCCGCCCGAAAACGGGTAAGCTGCCTCTCGTGCAAACCAGCCAGGAGCTCATGCTCACCCGACGCCGCACAGTTGATCTGTGCCGCCTCGGCGGTTGTTGCTGTACCTGCTGCTGATTCCACGGCTGACGTTCTCCGCTCATCCGGCATCTCCTGCCTGAGCACCGCGCCGTGATCGCAATCCGGAATACCCGCGGTTCATCTCCGCACGTCAAGGCATCCGTTTCAAGCGCAGGAGTTCTCTCCCATGTCCACCTCCACCACCTCCCGGTCCCGCACCGGTAGTGCCGACCAGGTCGACGTCCGCGGTCCGCGGTTCGCGGCCTGGATCACCACCGGTGTCCTCGTGGCCGTGCTCGTGCTGTCGACGTTCTCCCTGGTCGCGGCCGGTCTGCTGCTCGCGGCGCAGGCCGTGGTCTTCGGACTCGGCGCGGCCCGTGGCCCCCGCAACAGCCCGTACGGCCAGGTGTTCGCCCGGTTCGTCGCGCCGCGGCTGTCCCCGACCACCGAACGCGAGCCGGTCGCCCCGCTGCGGTTCGCCCAGCTCGTCGGCCTCGTCTTCGCCGTCGTCGGCGTGGCGGGCTTCCTCACCGGCCTCACGGTCGTCGGCACCGTGGCCACCGGGTTCGCCCTCTTCGCCGCACTGCTGAACGCGGCCTTCGCGTTCTGCCTCGGCTGCCAGATCTACCCGCTCGTGGCCCGCTTCCGCAGGTCGACATCGATCACCGCGGCGTAGCCGCGCAATCCAACCGGCCTCGGCCGCACCACCCCCACATACCCCGCAAGAAGTATCGAAAGGAAAACCATGGCTCGCTCCGACGTCCTGGTCTCTGCCGACTGGGCCGAGCAGAACCTCAACGCACCGAAGACGGTCTTCGTCGAGGTCGACGAAGACACCTCGGCCTACGACGGCGGCCACATCGAGGGTGCTGTCCGGCTCGACTGGCGCAAGGACCTGCAGGACGGCGTCCGTCGTGACTTCCTCAACCGCGAGCAGTTCTCCGCACTGCTGTCCGCCAAGGGCATCGCCAACGACGACACCGTCGTGCTCTACGGCGGCAACAACAACTGGTTCGCCGCGTACGCGTACTGGTACTTCAAGCTGTACGGCCACCAGGACATCAAGCTGATCGACGGTGGCCGCAAGAAGTGGGAGCTCGACGGTCGCCCGCTGTCGAAGGACGAGGTCGTCCGCCCGGCCACCACCTACCAGGCCGGCGAGCCGGACACCTCCATCCGCGCCTTCCGCGACGAGGTCATCAACGCCATCGGCAGCAAGAACCTGGTCGACGTGCGGTCCCCCGACGAGTTCTCCGGCAAGATCCTCGCGCCGGCGCACCTCCCGCAGGAGCAGGCGCAGCAGCGTGGCCACGTCCCCGGCGCCATCAACATCCCGTGGAGCACCACCGCCAACGAGGACGGCACCTTCAAGTCCGACGAGGACCTGACGAAGCTCTACGCCGAGAAGGGCTTCGACGAGAGCAAGGAAACGATCGCCTACTGCCGCATCGGCGAGCGCTCGAGCCACACCTGGTTCGTGCTGCAGGAGATCCTCGGCAAGAACAATGTCAAGAACTACGACGGCAGCTGGGTTGAGTACGGCTCCCTCGTGGGTGCACCGATCGAGTTGGGAGCCTAGTTATGTGTGGAGCACCTGTTCAGGGTCAGACCCTGCCCGCGGGCGTGGACGTCGAGAAGGAAACCGTCATCACCGGCCGCGTGCTGGCTGCTGACGGCCAGCCGGTCGGCGGCGCGTTCGTCCGTCTGCTGGACGGCACCGGCGAGTTCACCGCCGAGGTCGTGGCCTCGGGCACCGGCGACTTCCGGTTCTTCGCCGCCCCCGGCACCTGGACCGTGCGTGCGCTGTCCAGCACCGGCAACGGCGACACGACCGTCACCCCCGAGGGCAACGGCGTCCACAACGTGGACATCACCGTCTCGAAGTAGCGCCTCCGGCGCCCGTGCGCGAGTCTCACCCCAACCAGGGTGAAAAGCGCGCACAGTTCGACCCCGCGGCCCCGCTCCCCCACCAGGGAGCGGGGCCGCTTCGGCGTTTCCGGTGCAGTCGGCACCCACGGCATGCGGCTGCGACGCAGCGGTTTACACTGATGCCGTGGTCATCTTCTTCGAGGTTCTACTCGCCTTCGCCTCCGTGCTGATTGCTTGGTTCTCGCTGTATGTCGTGTACCGCCTGGTGACCGACGAGTCGTGAGCCAGACGTCCGGTCCGGACGACGATGCGCAGGCCCAATCGGGCGAGGGCGCACCGTCTGATGCAGTGTCCGTGCAGCGCGGCAGCGGCGATCGTGCCGTGGCCGCCGCCGAGGAGCGCGCAAAGGAAACCAGCGCACGCAACATCCCGGTGTTGCCCGATCTCCCCATCCCCGAGGACACCGCCAACCTGCGGCTCGGCCCCGACCTGAACCCGGGCATGCTCGCGCTGCTCCCCCTGGTCGGCGTCTGGCGCGGCGAGGGCGAGGCCAATAACCCTGCCGACGGCGAGTACCGCTTCGGCCAGCAGATCGTGGTCTCGCACAACGGCGGCAACTACCTGCACTGGGAATCACAGACCTGGGTCCTCGACTCCGACGGCGAGTATGTCCGGCCGGACCTGCGTGAGAGCGGGTACTGGCGCGTCGCGGGAGACGGCATCCCGGGGAGCATCGACGAGGAGACCGTCGAGCTGCTGCTCACGCACAGCTCCGGGGTCGTCGAGCTGTACTACGGCCGGGCGCTGACCCAGTCCAGCTGGGAGCTCGCCACCGACGTGGTCATCCGCAGCAAGCAGGGTGCCGTGGTCGGCGGCGCCAAGCGCCTGTACGGGATCGTCGAGGGCGGCGACCTCGCCTACGTCGAGGAGCGCATCCTCGCCGACGGTCCGCTGAAGCCACACCTCTCGGCCCGCCTCGCCCGCTACATCGGTTAGCAGCGGCTGCGCCGCCCGTGCGCGTGTTGCACCCCAGTCGGGGTAAGAACCACGCACGGTTCTCGCGTTACCAACAGGCCCGGAATCATCCACAGGCAGTGACGGTGCTGCGGCTGTCGTGACGTTGACGGTCGGTGCCGGCCGACAACGTCCGGCCTATGTCCAACGCCACAGATCTCGAATCACTGGAGCAGCTGCTCGGGTCGCAGGACGGCCTCCTATCGGCCGCACAAGCACACCGGTCGGGCTACACGCGTAAGCATGTCCAGTACCTTCTCGAATCCGGCCAGTGGCAGCGTCCGCTGCACGGCGTCTACGCCGTCACGACGGGACCCTTGAGCCGCCCCATGCTCCTACGCGCGGCGCTGCTCTATGGCGGCGTCGCGATGCTCAGCCACGACACCGCGGCGGAGGAGTGGGGACTGCTACCACTGGCGCGCGGCGGACCGGTACATATCACGGTGCCGTACGGCTCGTCCGCCGTGAACCAGTATGCGACGGCAATCCGCAGGCCACCGCGCGCCCACGAACCCGTCCCGTCGATCGGCGAGTTGCTGCATCCCGGGGTGATCGTGCATCGCTCCCGCGCCTTCTCCCGCATCGGTGTCGAAACGGAACCGCCACGGACCTCGCCGCCGGACACCGCGATCGACCTCGCCGTCGATCAGCCGACTGCCCGACTCGCCTACGGATCGGTGGTCGCGAGCGTCACCAACGGCGGAATCCGACTGTCCCGGCTCCAATCACGGATCGTCGACCGCAAACCGCGACGGTACAACCGGGCCATCGCCGACGCATGCTCGATGCTTGCGAACGGGATCCAGTCGGTACTCGAATTCCACTACGCAGTCGATGTCGAACGAGCGCACGGACTCCCGGACGCAGTGCGGCAGGGCCCGGTGACGGTCGACGGCGTGACGCTCTACGAGGACGTCACGTACACCGGGTCGGCGGCGGTTCTCGTCGTGCGTCTGGACGGACACAGGTGGCATTCGTCGCGGAAGGTGCGCCGACGCGATCGTCGCCGTTCGAACGCGGCCTCCCTGGCCGGCCGGGACCAACTGGTCTTCGGATGGGAGGAGGTGAACGAGGAGCCGTGTCAGGTGGCGGCCGAGGTACGCGCTCTCCTCGAGCGCGGCGGGTGGCGGGGTGCAAATCCCTGCCCGAACTGTGCGCGCTTTATACCCCAATCGGGGTGAGACGCGCGCACGGGCGCGGAGCGCAGAACGACCCCCGAGCCGTACCCGTGCGCGGACGTTTGTCGCACGGATCCCGGTCGGGACTCGACCGGGGACTCGGGGGCCGGGTAGCTGCCTGGGATTCGCCAGCCGCAGTGCGCGGTTGATGGAACCCCACCGTCAGCGGTAGCGGCTAGCTGACAGCCACCTCACGCGTCCTGTAGTTCTTCAACTTCAGACCACCTCCTTCCTCGTGTACGGACGAAGGTACGCCCGGCCCCGGGGGTGCGCAACGGATTATTCTCCGTCCGTGCGCAGGTCAGCACGTGGACGGGGCAGGCACACCGCGGAACCGGCCGTCGATCCAATCGAGTGCCTGCGGCAGACCCAGGGCCGCGGCGGAGAGGTGGTCCGGGGTGGGGGTCAGGAGCGTCTCCACCGGCGTGCCTGCCGCGCAGTAGCGCCGCAGGGTGTTGTCGATGGAGTCGACCGGAATCAAAGCATCAGTGGGGCTGTGCCATTCGAAGATCGGGAAGTCCGGGACCCCTGGGTAGAGCTCGAGACTGTTCTCGTCCATCACCACCCAGGCGGAGGGATTGTTCATGAAGTCCTTGTTGTCCGTCACCTGCATCGCGCTGCGCCCGATGCCCCAGAACATGATCTCGTTGGTGCAGCCGTTCTGGATCATCTGCTGCAGCCACCGGCCCTGGTCGTTGAGCTGGCCCGAGACATCGACCCGGTCTGGGTACTCGCGTTCGAGCCCCAGCGCGGCCGCCATCGCGAGGCCGAACGCCGGGTGCGGGTTCGCACCGAGCGCCTGGGCCATCTTTCCTATGTTCATCGGGACGCCGCCCTGGGCCGCGCCGACGATGTTCAGCTCGGGCGCGTATGTGGGTGCCAGGGCGGCAGCCCAGCCGGTGGCCATCCCGCCCCCGGAGTAGCCGGCGAGACCGATCGGGCTGTTCGCCGCCTGGAACTCGGGGATCTTCCGCACTGCCTTCAGACCGTCGAGGGTGATCTGGCCGCCGAGCTTCGCGGCACCGTAGGCCATCCTCGGCCCGAGGTGATCGGGAAGGGCGACCGCCCAGCCACGCGCGAGCGCGATGTTCAGGCCGGGTGCCTCCCGGATCTGGGTGAAGGGGTCGGTCGTGTAGAGCTCGGTCGCGATCTTGCACTTGTTCCCGAGCGCGTTGATGATGTGCTGGTACGACACCAGCGGACCGTCCGGGACGTGGTTCGGTGGCAGCAGGTAGGTGGTGTTCGCCGCCATCGGAAGCCCCTCAGAGTCCTTCGTGCGGAAGAGCACCTCCCAGACCTGGCTCCCGGGAAAGTACAGGTTGGGCGGCATCTGCCGGACCTTGAGCACGTCACCGGGGGCGCGCTCCGCGAGGTCCGGGGGTGCGCTGAAGAAGGGATCCGGATCGGCCACAGGGTAGACCGGGATCGCCCCTGCCGTCCCGCCCCCCACCAACGCCGCAACCAGTCCGGATGCGAGCGCTAAGACCACACCACCGACAAGTCCGCGAGCAGACAATCCCATAGATCCCCCCTGATCATCGACACGGTCGCGTGGCCACTATGCCAGGGAACGTCGGCCCGACACGTGCGTTTCGTTGCGCCGCACCGCCAGCACCTGGTCGGTAGCGGTACCCGTGGGCAGTTGATGGGTCACCAACACGACCGTCCGGCCCGGCGCCACCAGCGTGCCGTCGCGATCGAGCAGGCCCCGCAGCAGCGCCGCGCCCGCCTCCGCATCGAGGTGCTCGGTCGGCTCGTCCAGCAGCAGCACCCGCGCGGGCGAGGCGATGGCCCGGGCCAGCAGCAGACGTCGACGCTGGCCACCGGACACCGACCGGCCGCCCGATGCCAGCGAGGTGTGCACGCCGTCCGGGAGCCCCGACACCCAGTCCCCCAGCCCGACCTTCTCGAGCAGCGCCCGCGCGCCCTCCTCGTCCAGCTCCCCGTCCGCAACGCGCAGGTTCTCCAGCAACGAGGTGTCGAACAGGTGGGCGTCCTCGGCGAAGAACCCCACCGTGCGACGCAGCGAGTCTGCGTCCACCGATCCGGCCGGCGTCCCGTTCACCGTCAGCGCCCCGGCAACGGGGGCGAGCAGCCCCGCCAGCGTCATCAGCAGGGTGGTCTTGCCCGCGCCGCTTGGTCCGACGATCACGACCCGGGCGCCCGGTGCCAGGTGCAGGTCCAGCGGCTCGGTCACAGCGCCGCCCGGCCACCCGCAGCGCAGGTTCTCGGTGCGCAGGTGCACCGGCCCCTCCACCGGCACACCCCCGGTCGGCACCGGATCCCCCGACCGGTCGAGCAGGTCCACGATGCGCACCGACGCAAGCCTCGCCCTGGTCAGCGCGACCGCCGCCGCGGGCAACGCGGCCGTGCCCTCGAACGCGGCGAGCGGCACCAACACCAGGATCGCCAACGCCATCGGGGTCATCTCGCCGGGGGCCCCGCCGTCGGGGCCGTACAGCGAGATACCGATCAGCAGCGACCCCAGCACGCTCGCCCCGATCGCGAGCGGTGTCGCGGCCGCGGCGAAGGCGGACGGGACCGCGGACCGGTCGGTGGCGCGGATCGCGCGGGCCTCCCAGTCGTTGGCCGCCCGGACCGTCTCGCCGAGCCTGCCCGCGACGCGGAGTTCGGCGGCGTGATCGAGGGCCAGCACCGCGGTCTCACTGAAGCGCGCCGACGCGACGGCGCCGTCCGCCTCCGCCATCCGCGCGGCCCGTGCGGACAGCACCGGCGCGAGCACCCCCGAGACCACGAGCGCGGCGGCCAGCACCAGCGCCGCGGCGGGCGAGATCAGCGCGAGCCCGACGGTCGCCGCGACGGCCAGAATCGCGGCGACGGCCATCGGGATAAGCGCCCGGACCACCACGTCGCCGAGCGCGTCGACGTCCGCCCCGGTGCGCGCGAGCAGGTCCCCACGGCGCAGTCCGGCAGGGGCGGCGGGGTCTCCGGTGGAGAGCCGGCGGTAGATCCGTTCGCGGGCCGCGGTGGTGCCGCGCAGCGCGGCGTCGTGGGTGGCGAGCCGTTCCAGGTAGCGGAACACACCCCGCGAGATGCCAAGGGCGCGAACCGAGACCACCGCGACCGAGAGATCCAGCACCGGCGGCATCTGCCAGGCCCTGGTGATCAGCCAGGCTGACAACGCGGCAAGGGCGAGCGCGCTGCCGAGGGTGGCGACCCCGGCCGCGACCGCGGACAGGACCCGGCCCGGCCGCAGTTCCAGCAGTCGGAGGGCACGCAGGAGCGGATCGCGGCTCATGCCGGCACCTCCGAGTCCAGGTCCGCACCGTCGGCGGCCTCGACGAGCACCACCTCGTCGCCGGCCCGGAGCACCGTGTCCCGGTGCCCGACCATCACCACGGTGCGGCCGCGGGCGGCGAGACCGCACACCGACCGGAGCACCGT
Organism: Rhodococcus sp. PvR099; assembly: GCF_017833315.1. Taxonomy (NCBI): domain Bacteria; kingdom Bacillati; phylum Actinomycetota; class Actinomycetes; order Mycobacteriales; family Nocardiaceae; genus Rhodococcus; species Rhodococcus sp. PvR099. Next base: position 2,966,871 of record NZ_JAFIBV010000001.1, read on the forward strand.
CGCCTCGGTGGCGGGATCGAGGTGCGCGGTCGGCTCGTCGAGAAGCACCACCGTGGCATCGGAGAGCAGCACGCGGGTCAGCGCCAGCCGCTGCCGCTGCCCTAGCGAGAGGCCGAGGCCACCAACCCCCACCCGCGTCCGCCAGCCGTCCGGGAGATCGGCCAGCACCGAATCGAATCCCGTTGCCGCGCAGGCCCTGTCCACGGCGTCGGCATCGCTCGCCACCGGACCGGTGAGTTCCAGGTTCTCGCGCAGGGTGCCGGGGATCAGCACCGGGTGTTGGGGCAGCCACGCCACCTCGCGCCACCACTGCTCGGCGTCGAGTGCGCGCACGGGCACCCCACCGACCGACACCTCCCCCTCGTCGGGGTCGGCGAGACCGAGGATCAGGTGCAACACGGTGGACTTGCCGGATCCGTTGGCGCCGGTGAGCACGGTGACCCGGCCCGGTTCCAGGACCGCGTCCAGGCCGCGCGGGGCCCACTGTCCGCGGGCCCGCACCCCCACCGCGCGCAGCACGATCGGGCCGAGGGGCACGGCGCGGTCGCCGTCCCCCGCGACGACCGGTTCCCTGTCGTCCAGCACCCCGAAGGCCTTCTCGGCGGCCGCCATCCCGTCCTCGGCGGCGTGGAACTGCGCGCCGACCATCCGCAACGGCAGGTACACCTCGGCGGCGAGGATCAGCGCGATCACGCCTCCGCGTAGTTCCATGCCGCCGAACACGAGTCGCAGGCCGATGCTCACCGCGACGAGCGCGACGCAGAGCGTGGCCAACAGCTCGAGCACCATCGCGGACAGGAACGCGATCCGCAGCGCCGACATGGTGGTGTGCCGGTGCGCGTCCCCGAGGGCCCGGACCCGTGCCGCCGGGCCCCGTTCGCGACCGAGCGCCCGCAGCGTGGGCAGGCCCGCCAACAGGTCGAGCAGCTGCGCGGACAACGCGGTCATCGTGGTCAGCGAGGCGGCCGCCTTGCCCTTGGTCAGCAGCCCGATCAGGATCATGAAGACCGGCACCAGCGGCAACGTGAGCGCGATGATCACCGCGGAGGTCCGATCAGCGAACAGGATCACCAGCAGGGTGAGCGGCGTGACGGTGACCGCCAGCATCAGGGCGGGCAGGTAGCCGGTGAGATACGCGCGCAGGCCCTCGATCCCGCGGGTGAGGACGGTGGCGAGCTCACCGCGCCGCGGGTCCAGCTTCCGCGGGGGCAGTTCGGCGGCGGCCTCGAGCACCTCGCCGCGGAGCTCCCCGATCACCCTCGACGCCGAACGGTGCGCGTATCGGGAGTGCGCCCAGGTGGACGCCGTCCGCACCGCGACCGCGGCGGCCAGCACCGCCAGCTCGGTCCCCCACGCGGCGGGCGTCCGCGCGGCCGGGTCGGTGATCACCCCGGCCAGCACGGTGCCGATCATCAGCGCCGACACGATGACCGTGCCCGCGGTGACCAGGGACAGCGCCACCGTGAGCAGCAGGTAGCCGCGGGCCGATCTCGAGTAGTGCCAGAGCCGGGGGTCCACCGGACCGCGCCTGCGGGCGTGCTCCGCGGGCGCGGCCGGTGCGTCGAGCGACATCTAACGCGTCTTCAGGGGCAGACCGATCGACGGCGGGATCTGCTTGGTCGAAATCCGCTGGCGGAACACCCAGTACGTCCAGGCCTGGTAACCGATGACCACCGGCGTCATGAACACCGCAGCCCAGGTCATCACCTTGAGTGTGTACGGGCTCGACGACGCGTTGTAGATCGTCAGGTTGTATGCCTCGTCGATGGTGGACGGCATCAGGTTCGGGTAGAGCGAGCCGAAGAGCAGCGCCACCGTGGCGACGACCGCGACCGTGGTGAGCACGAAGGCCCAGCCCTCCCGTGCCGCGGCGGTCAGCGCGACCACCCCGACCAGGGCGGCGGCCGCCACCGCGACGAGGATCCATGTCCAGCCCTTGCCGAAGGACAGCTGCGTCCACAGCACGAACGCCCCGGCCACCACGACCGTCGGGATCGACAGTCGCGCAGCGAGTTTCACCGCGTCCTCGCGAACATCACCGGAGGTCTTGAGTGCGAGGAACACCGCGCCGTGCAGCGCGAACACGATGGCCGTCGTCGCGCCGCCGAGCAGCGCGTACGGGTTGAGCAGGTCGAAGAAGCCGGAGACGACCTTCTTGTTCTCGTCGATGGCCACGCCGCGCACGATGTTCGCGAACGCGACGCCCCAGAGGACGGCGGGCACCCACGAGCCGATCATGATGCCGATGTCGCAGCGAGCTCGCCAGGTCGGATCGTCGATCTTGCCGCGCCACTCGATCGCGCAGATGCGCAGGATCAGCGCGACCAGAATCAACAGCAGCGGTAGGTAGAACCCCGAGAACAGGGTCGCGTACCAGTCCGGGAAGGCCGCGAACAACGCACCGCCCGCGGTGATCAGCCAGACCTCGTTGCCGTCCCAGACCGGGCCGATGGTGTTGAGCATGACCCGTCGGCGGGTGTCTGTGCGGCCGAGCACCGGGAACAGCATGCCGACACCGAAGTCGAAGCCCTCGAGGACGAAGTAGCCGACGAAGAGCACCGCGATGAGGATGAACCAGAATTCCTGAAGTCCCATGGTCTTCTCCCGCCTCAGTACGCGAACGACAGTTGTTTGGGCTCGCCCGGTTCCTCGGGCTCTTCTTCGTCACCTGGCGGATGCTTGTCGTGGTCGGACGGGCCTGCGATCGCATAGCGGCGGATCAGCATGAACCACACCACGCCGAGCGCGGCATAGAGGAGGGTGAAGACGATCAGCGAGAAGACCACGAGACCGGTCGGATGGTCCGACACGCCCTGATCCACGGTCAGCCGGATCTGGTCCACCCCGGTCGGATTCGGGTGCACCACCCAGGGCTGGCGGCCCATCTCGGTGAACACCCATCCGGCGCTGTTGCCGAGGAACGGCGTGGGGATGGCCAGGAGGGACAGCCACCCGAACCACTTTTTGTCCGGGACCCGGCCGCCGCGGGTCATCCACAGCCCGACCACCGCGAGGATGGCCGAGCCGGCCGCCCAGCCGATCATCGCGCGGAAGGTCCAGTAGGTGACGAACAGGTTGGGCTTGTAGTTGCCCGGTCCGAACTGCTCCTCGTACTGGGCCTGGAGTTCGGTGACGCCCTGGAGGGTGGAGTTGGGGTCGCCGTTCGCCAGGAACGAGGTGAGCCCGGGGATGCTGATGAGCTGGGTGATGTTCTCGCAGTTGTTCTGCGTTCCGACCGTCAGGATGGAGAAATCGGCACCGGTCTCGGTGTGGCACAACGATTCCGCGGATGCCATCTTCATCGGCTGCTGTTCGAACATCAGCTTGGCCTGGATGTCGCCGGTGATCGCGAGGCCGACACCCGAGGCCACCATCACCCACAGGGCGAGGATGGTGACCGGGCGGAACATCGTCCGGGCGGTGTTCTCGTGTTCACCCGAGACCGCCGGATCGGTGGCCTCCTTTGCCCTGCGCATGCTGCGCACCATCGACCAGCCGCCGATACCGGCGACGAACGTGCCCGCGGTGAGGAGCGCGCCCGCCACCACGTGGGGGAACGCCGCCAAGGCCGTGTTGTTGGTGAGCAGTTCCCAGATGCTCGTCAGCTCGGCGCGACCGCGCTCCGCGTTGTACCGAGCACCCACCGGGTGCTGCATGAACGAGTTCGCGGCGATGATGAAGAACGCGGAGGCGTTGACACCGATCGCGACCAACCAGATCGTCGCCAGGTGAACGAGTTTCGGCAGCCGTCCCCAGCCGAAGATCCACAGGCCGAGGAAGGTGGATTCGAGGAAGAAGGCGACCAGGCCCTCCAGCGCCAGCGGCGCCCCGAACACGTCACCGACGAAGCGTGAGTACTCGCTCCAGTTCATGCCGAACTGGAACTCCTGCACGATGCCGGTGGCGACGCCGAGTGCGAAGTTGATGAGGAAGAACTTGCCGAAGAACTTGGTGAGCCGATACCAGTGATCCTTTTTGGTGATCACCCACATCGTCTGCATGATCGCGATGAGCGGGGCGAGCCCGATCGTGAGCGGGACGAGAATGAAGTGGTAGACGGTCGTGATTCCGAATTGCCACCGAGATACGTCCAGTGCGTCCATGGCTTCTCCCATGCAGTGCCCGTTGAACAGGCGTGACCGGGGCCGAGTCGTGGGCTGACGCCTCAGTCCCGCTTCAAAAGGTACGTCCTGCGACCTTTTGCCGCAGGCCTTTATCTACTACCGACAGTAGTAGCGGAGTCAAGTCGCCCGTGCTCGTCCCGGACCGCACTCAGACGGCGTCCGGCATCGCCCCAACCGTCTCCGCCGACAGGTCGACCAGCGCCGACAGCTCCTCGGCGATCTCCGGCACCGTCGTCACCCGGCCGTTCAAGGCCCGCACCCGTGCGGCGAGAGTCACACTCGAGAGCAGCCAGACACCGTCCGCCAGAATGAGATCCGCGGGCCGCAGCGGCGCCACCTCGGTGCGGAACTCGTGCTCGCCCGCGATCTCGAAAAGCGCCCGCTGAGTGGTTCCCGGCAGGATCCCCTGCTCGATCGGCGGGGTGATCAGCGTGCGGCCGCGAGCGATGACGACCGTGGAGCGGGGGCCCTCGAGCACGAGACCCTCGCTGCTGGTGAAGATCACGTCGTCGGCGCCAAGCGAGTTCGCATGCCTCAGCGCCGCCATGTTGGTCGCGTAGGACAGCGTCTTCGCGCCCAGCAACTGCCACGGCGCGAGCGCCGCCAGGTCCACCGAGAACCCGCGGGGCAGGGTGACCACCGCGATCCCGTCGCGCCGGACGGCCGCGACGCGATCGTCGATGGGGCCGAGTGTGAGATAACCGGTCGGCCCCCCGCCGATCTCGCGGCCACGGCTGAGCACCAGCCGCATCAACCCCTCGCCGTCGCCGTCCCACTCCGCGAGGGCGGTCTTCACGGCCGCGCGCCAGCGGTCCAGGTCTTGTTCCGGCAGGTCTATCGCCGCCGCGGAGTTGTTCAGCCGTTCGAGATGCAGCTCGATGGTGCACGGGGAACCGCCCCGGACCAGCACGGTCTCGAACACTCCGTCACCACGCACGGCCGCCAGGTCGTCCGCGTAGAGCAGCGGGACGTCGGGGTCGTGCACCTTGCCGTCGAGGGTCACCAGTACGCGAGGAGCCATGCCAACAGCCTAGGACGACCGTCCGGCCGCGGCCGGACGCTCCTATTATGGAGCTGTGTCCGAGTCGCCGAGCGTCGCCCCCAGTCCGCTGCTGTCCTATCCCGGTGCCGTCGCCGGTCCCGACGATTCCCTCGACGCCGGGGTCGCCTGGCACTACGGCGACCCGCTGCGCGAGCAGCGCAGCGCCGAGAACGCCGCCGCCATCGTGGACCGCTCGAACCGTTTCGTGCTCTCCATCGGCGGCGACGAGCGCCTCACCTGGCTGCACACCATCTCCAGCCAGCACATCGCGCAGCTGCCCGACGGCGGTTCCGCGGAGAACCTGAGCCTCGACCTGCAGGGCCGGGTCGAGGAGCACTTCGTGCTGACCGATCTGGACGGAACCACCTGGATCGACACCGAGCGCACCCACGGCCCCGGCCTGCTGGCATTCCTCCAGAAGATGGTGTTCTGGGCGAAGGCCGAGCCCGCCGCCGCGCCCGAGATGGCCGTCCTGAGCCTGCTCGGGCCCGACGTACGCCGGCCGAAAATCCTTGCCGCTCTCGGCATCGCCTCACTTCCGCCGGTCTACGGCGCGGTCGCGCTGCCCGGGGGCGGCTTCCTGCGCTCGATGCCGTGGCCCGGCGAACACGCCTTCGATCTGATCGTGCCCCGCGACCAGCTCGCCCGCTGGTGGGAGACGCTGACCGCCGCGGGCGCCGCGCCCGCGGGCAGTTGGGCGTTCGAGGCGCTGCGGGTGGCCGCTGTGCGCCCCCGGATCGGCGTGGACACCGACGAGCGCACCATCCCGCACGAGGCCCGCTGGATCGGCGGCATCGCCGAGCACGGGGCCGTGCACCTGGACAAGGGGTGCTACCGCGGCCAGGAGACCGTGGCCCGGGTGCACAACCTCGGCAAGCCCCCGCGCCACCTGGTGCTGCTGCATCTCGACGGGTCCGCGGACACCCGCCCGGAGCCAGGCGACGCGGTCACCGCGGACGGCAGGACCGTCGGGCACCTGGGCACCGTCGTCGACCACCACGAGCTCGGCCCCATCGCACTGGCCCTGGTCAAGCGGACCGTTCCGGTGGACACCGCGCTGCTCGCCGGCTCGGTGGCCGCCTCGATCGATGCCGACTCCGTGCCCAGCTACGACGCTGTGCAGGCGGGCCGGGCCGCCGTCGACCGGCTGCGCGGCCGGTGAGCGGCGCGGGGCGCGTCGACGCCGTCTGCGTCGTGCACGCCGAGCGCGACAGCGGCACCAAGCGGGTGCCGCGCACCGCGATCGACAAGCGGCCCGTCGACGGGCCGGTACGGATCGGCCCCGCGGGCATGGACGGGGACCACATCTGCGACACCGAGTTCCACGGCGGCACGTTCAAGGCGGTGTACGCGTACCAGCAGGACGAGGCGCAGCGGTGGGAGTCGGAGCTGGGACGGCAGCTGCCCGCCGGCTGGTTCGGCGAGAACCTCCGGATCAGCGGGATCGCCGCGAGCGACGCGGTGATCGGCGAACGCTGGCGCCTGGGTGACGGCGATCTCGCCGCCGAGTTGGAAGTGACCGGCCCGCGGACCCCGTGCGGCACCTTCGGTGTGTGGGCCGGGGAACCTCGCTGGGTCAAGCGTTTCGCCGACCGCGCCGACACCGGCGCCTACCTGCGGGTGGTGCGCGGCGGCCTGGTGACCGCTGGCGATGCGATCCACCGCGTGCACGTGCCGGCCCACGGGGTGACCGTGCGCGACCTGTTCACCGGGCGGGACCCGGAAAATCTGGTCGCGTTGCTCGAGCAGCAGCCAGACCTGTCGCCTACTGTCGCAGACAAGGCACGCCGACGGATCGCCGGACGGAAGGTGCAGGTGGAGTATTGAGCGTCGAACTGGTCGAAGTGGATCGCTCCGGTTTCCGCGAGTGCGTGCACCGCGGTTCGGTGGTCGTGCTCGACCCGGACGGCGAGGTCATCCTGGCCCTCGGCGAGGTACACACCCCGATCTATCCCCGTTCGTCGAACAAGCTCATGCAGGCCGTGGCCCTGTTGCGCAGTGGATTCGCCCCCTCCGACAACCGCGAACTGGCGATCGCCGCCGGCTCGCATGAGGGTGAACCCGAGCACGTCGCTGTGGTGCACCGGCTGCTCACCCGCAGCGGGCTCGCCGAGCACCAACTGCGGTGCCCTCCCGAATTGCCGTCGAACGAGACCGCCCGCGCCCGCGTCCTCGCCTCCGGGGCGCTGCCGCGCCGGATCTTCATGAACTGCTCCGGCAAGCACGCGGCCATGCTCTCGGCCTGCGTGGCGCGCGACTGGCCGCTGGAGAGCTACCTGGAGCCCACACACCCCATCCAGCTGGCGGTGATGGACACCATCGCCGAACTGGCCGGTGAGACGGATTACGAGCTGGGCATCGACAGCTGTGGCCTGCCGATCGTGCCGCTCTCGCTCTCCGCCCTCGCGCGCGGATTCGCCACGCTCGCCACCGCGGCCGCCGACAGCGAGGAACGAGCGGTGGCCGATGCCGTCCGCGAGCAACCGTGGCTGGTGTCCGGCACCGGTCACGACGACTTCCTGCTGATGAGCGCCGTACCGGGCCTGCTCTGCAAGGTGGGCGCCGACGGCGTGCACGCGGGTGCGCTGCCCGACGGCACCTCCTTCGCGCTCAAGATCGACGACGGCGGCGAACGCGCCCGCCTGCCGCTCACGGCCGCGCTGCTGCACCGACTCGGGGTCGCCTGGACCGAGGATCTGGCGGAACTCGCCTCGCCACCGGTACTGGGTGGGGGTGTTCGGGTGGGCACAATTCGGGCGATTCCCGGCGTTCTGAGATAAATCAGACACCCAACGCGGCCTGGGGTGGGAGCGCACGCCGAGTTCTCAGGCTAGAGTGTGTCTCAGGAAGAAATACACACTCAAACGGGGCCGCCAAAAATTCCCAGGCCGCCCCGCGGAAGCGCGAGGGGGTTGGCCATGGGCCGCGGCCGGGCTAAGGCAAAGCAGACCAAGGTTGCACGCGAGCTCAAGTACAGCTCGCCGTCCACGAACTTCGACAGCCTGCAAAAGGAACTGTCCGGAGGTTCGTCCAGCTCCCACCGGAACGGGGTCCTCGCCGACCAGCGTTCCGACGACACTGCGTCGCGCTGGGACGACGACGAAAGCGACGACTGGCGCCGCTGACACGGCGAAGTACAGGAATGCGGGGAAGCCCACCGGCTCCCCCGCATTTCGGCATGTACGGTCGGCGCGCAATCTCGATCTGCTGAACACATAAACGAACGGACCGTTGACCTCCCACGAAGGGGGTCGACGGTCCGTTCGTCTCTGTGCTGTGGGATCAGAAGCGCGGGTGGTCTCCGACCATGCGAACGAGGTCGGATCCTTCCTGCTTGTCCGATGCCTTGGCGACGGTGCCGAGCGTCCAGCAGTCGATGTGGCGGGCGGTCAGCACCGCCAGCGCACGGTCGACGTCCTCGGGCGCCACGATGGCGACCATGCCGACGCCCATGTTGAAGGTCTGCTCCATCTCGGCCCGCTCCACCCGGCCGCGCTGCGCGATCATCGCGAACACCGGCGCCGGACTCCAGGTGCCACGGTCGAGCTCGGCGACGAGCCCCTTCGGCATCACCCGGGCGAGGTTGTTCGCCAGGCCGCCGCCGGTGACGTGGCAGAACGTTCGCACGTCGGTCTCGGCGATCAGGGCCAGGCAGTCCTTGGCGTAGATCTTGGTCGGCTCGAGCAGCTCCTCACCGAGGGTCCGGCCGAACTCCTCGACGTGGCCCCCGAGCGACATGCGGTCGATCTCGAGCAGCACCTTGCGGGCCAGCGAGTAGCCGTTGGAGTGCAGGCCCGACGAGCCCATGCCGATCACCACGTCGCCAGGGCGCACCCGCTGCGGGCCGAGCACGGCATCCGCCTCGACGACGCCGACGCCGGTGGCGGAGAGGTCGTAGTCGCCGTCCGCCATCAGTCCGGGGTGCTCCGCGGTCTCGCCGCCGAGCAGCGCGCAGCCGGCGATGATGCAGCCGTCGGCGATGCCCTTGACCAGCTCGGCGACCCGCTCCGGCACGACCCGGCCGACGGCGATGTAGTCCTGCAGGAACAGCGGCTCGGCGCCGCACACCACGAGGTCGTCGACGACCATCGCGACCAGGTCGAGGCCGAGGGTGTCGTGCTTGTCCATGGCCTGCGCGACGGCGATCTTGGTGCCGACGCCGTCGGTGGAGGCCGCGAGCAGCGGCTCCTTGTACCCGCCCTTGAGCGCGAACAGCCCGGCGAATCCGCCGAGGCCGCCGATCACCTCGGGGCGGCTCGCCTTCTTGGCCAGCGGGGCGAACAGCTCGACGGCCCGGTCTCCGGCCTCGATGTCCACCCCCGCCGCCGCATAGGAGGCGCCGGTGGGGCGGTCGTTGTCGTCGGTCATCGGATTCGCTGCTCCAGCCATCTTCTCGGCGGCGCCTTGGGGCACCGCATGGTGATCTACGTGTGGGCGCTGAGCGCCTACGGTCGACTCAACGCGCTCGCGTTGTCGTTGTCCTGCTTCGCCGCGACGCCCGCGGTGCTCTCCAGCATTCCCTCGAGCACGTTCTTACCCATCGAGGTCTCGGTCGGCAGCGCAATCGGGTAATTACCGTCGAAGCACGCCGAGCAGAGTCGGGACGCGGGCTGCTCGGTGGCGGCGATCATGCCCTCGATCGAGACGTAGCCGAGGGTGTCGGCGCCGATCGAGCGGCGGACGCCCTCGAGCATCTCGTCCATGCTGTGGCTGGTCACGCCGCCGGCCTCGCTGGCCCCCGCGCCGTTGGCGATCAGCTCCGCGGGTGAGGCGAAGTCGATGCCGTAGAAGCAGGGCCACTTGACCGGCGGGGAGGCGATCCGCACGTGGATCTCCAACGCGCCCGCCTCGCGGAGCATCCGGATCAGCGCGCGCTGGGTGTTGCCACGGACGATGGAGTCGTCCACCACGATCAGGCGCTTGCCGCGGATGACCTCTTTGAGCGGGTTGAGCTTGAGCCGGATGCCGAGCTGCCGGATGGTCTGCGACGGCTGGATGAAGGTGCGGCCGACGTAGGCGTTCTTCATCAGGCCCTGGCCGTACGGAATCCCGGAACCCTGCGCGTAACCGACCGCGGCCGGGGTGCCGGACTCGGGAACGGGGATGACCAGGTCGCCCTCGATCGGGTGTTCCTTGGCGAGCCTGCGACCGATCTCGACGCGGGTGGCATGCACCGAACGGCCGGAGATGACGCTGTCCGGGCGGGCCAGGTAGACGTACTCGAACACACAGCCCTTGGGCGTCGGGTTCGCGAAACGCGAGGAACGGACGCCGTCGGCGTCGATCGCCAGCATCTCGCCCGGCTCGATGTCGCGGACGAACGACGCGCCGACGATGTCGAGCGCGGCGGTCTCGCTGGCGACGACCCAGCCGCGGTCGAGACGGCCGAGGCAGAGGGGGCGGACGCCGTGCGGATCGCGTGCCGCATACAGGGTGTGCTCGTCCATGAAGGTCAGGCAGAACGCGCCACGCAGAGTGGGTAGCAGCTCCATCGCGGCCTGCTCGATGGTGCGGTCGGCCGCCGCGTGCGCGAGCAGCGCGCCGACGAGGTCGGAGTCGGAGGTGCCTCGGCCCGGCTGCTTGGGGTTGATGAGCCCGGCCTCGCGCGCCCTGGTCGCCAGCTCCGCCGTGTTCACCAGGTTGCCGTTGTGGCCGAGCGCGATGCCCGTGCCTGCCGCGGTGGTCCGGAAGATGGGCTGGGCGTTCTCCCAGGTGGTGGACCCGGTGGTCGAGTACCGACAGTGCCCGACAGCGACGTGCCCCGGCATCGCGCCGAGAGTCTGCTCGTCGAACACCTGGCTGACCAGGCCGAGGTCCTTGAAGACCAGCACCTGCGAGCCGTCGGCGACGGCGATACCCGCCGCCTCCTGACCACGGTGCTGCAGCGCGTAGAGGCCGTAATAGGTGAGCTTCGCCACATCCTCACCGGGAGCCCAGACGCCGAAGACGCCACACTCCTCGCGGGGCGGCTGCTCGTCCTGATCCGACAGGTCTGCGGGTGCGAGAAGATTCGGGCTGTTGACCGACAATTCGGCTGGAGTCACCGGGGTTGCTCCCTAGGGGGTGGGATGGGGGGCAAGGTCATTCTACGGGTTAACGGCGGGCGTACTGACCACAGGCCTCCCGGTCTCAGAAGCGGAGCAGCGGCAGCCAGTGCTCGATCTCGCGGGCCCTGGTGCCCGACGCCGTGAGCGCGCCCGTCGCCGAGGCGTCGTCGAACGTCAGTCCCCCGGTCACCAGCAGCAGCCAGCTCCGCGGATCGGTCTCCACCACGTTCGGCGGGGTGCCCCTGGTGTGCCGCGGTCCCGCGACGCACTGCACCGCGACGAACGGCGGCACCCGCACCTCCACCGAGGACCCCGGTGCGGTGTTCTCGAGGGTCCTGGCGCTGAGCCGGACGGCGGCCGCGAGCTGGGCCCGGCTGGGCGCAGGAGCGTCGGTGTCGGCCAGCCAGTCGCGGACCTCGAGCAGCGCCGCCCTCAGGTCGGCGGGGTCGATCTTCTTGCGTGCGGTCACCGCGCCAACCCGTCGGCGGCGGGCCGGTTCGCTGATCGGCGCGAGATGCGGGCGAGCAGACCGTCCCGCACCCGAGTCCATTCTTCGTCCGTCACCGAGTAGACGATCGTGGTCCGTACCGTGCCATCGCGCCTGCGGGCATGCCGACGGAGCGCACCCTCCTCCGTTGCGCCGATCGCGGTGACGGCGGCGCGCGAGCGCACGTTCTGGTCGTCGACGTTCAGTTCCACCCGGCGCGCCCCGAGAGTGCCGAAAACATGTTCCAGCACAAGTAGTTTCGACTCCGCATTGATCGCCGTGCCCCGCACACGGGAGGCGAGCCATGTGTAGCCCACCGTCACCCGACCGTGCAGCTCGCTCATGTTGTAGATCGAGGTGGTACCGACTATCTCACCGGTCGCGGCGTCCACCTGCGTGAGTGTCTGCCGCCCGGACCGTAGCGCGTGGTCGACCGATGCCACGGACGGCGGCTCCGACTCGATCCCATACGGAAAGAAGCGCAACGTCTCGGGATCGTCGTGCGCCCTCGCCAACCCGTCGACGTCGGCAGGCGTCGTCGGGCGCAGCAGCACGAACTCACCGCGCAATGTCGGCGGCTTGCTCCAGTGGTCCGTCACGTTCCCCCCCGCTGTCCACGTCACTTCTCCGGTCCCTGCGTGCCTGCCCTCGCGTCGATCGCCGCGCGGACGCGTTCGGTGTCGTCGGCGGTCCAGCCGTCGGGCGCGGCCACCGCGACCCAGCCGTCGAGCACGGTGGTGCCGTAGTTGTGGCCGTGGCCGTCGGGCACCCCCGCCGCGTTGGCGAGGTCGGCCGCGACCTGCCAGAACGTGACGAACGGGAACCAGCGCATGTCCGGCAGGCGGTCGTCGCCCGGCGCCTCCGACAGCCAGTCCGGGCGGTTGAAGATCAGGTCCGGGCTCCACCACACCACCGGGTCCGACGGATGCTGGATGTAGAGCACCCGGGGCTTCATCCACGGGGACGCCGGACTCCCGATCGAGGCCGCGTCATTGGCGAAACGCACCACCAGCCCGTCGGAGTACATCGGTTCGACCTGCCGAGTGCCCGGGTCCCGCCGTGCTTCGAGCTGGCTCCACAGGGTGTTCGAGTTCGGCGGACCCACCCACAGCACCCCGTCGACGGTCTCCCGGATGTCGGCGAGCCCGTCGAACGCCGCCTCGCCTGCCTGCGTTCCGAGGCTCTCCCCGTAGATCAGCAGTTTGGGCCTGGTCTCCGCGGGCTCGCGCAGCCAGCGCTCGTGCACGCGGCCGATCAGCGCCCGCCCCGCCTCGGCGGCCTTGTTCCGGTCCGCAAGAAACGAGATCCAGCTGGGCAGGTACGAGTACTGGTTGGCAACGAGGGCGCTGTCGCCGTTGTGCACCAGCTCGATCGCCTCGGCCGCGGTCGGGTTGACCCAGCCGGTGCCGGTGGTCGGTATGACCACCAGGACACTGCGGTGGAAGGCTCCGGTGCGCTCGAGCTCGGCGATCACGACGTCCAGTCGGGCGTCGGTGTCCGCCGCCGTCTCCAGCCCCGCGTACACACGGATCGGTTCGAGCGCCTGCTTCCCGTTCACCGCTGTGAGTTCGTCGGCGTGCATGCCCCGCGAGACGAAGTTCCGGCCCTCGAAGCCGAGCGACTCCCAGCTCGCGTACGAGTCGGGACTGCCGGACCGCTCGAGGGCGGTCGGCTGCTCGACGCCCTCGCGGGTGGTGTTGTTCTGCAGGCTGAACGCGGAGTTGATCGCCGCGTAGGCGGCGTCGAACAGCACGTCCGTCACCATGGTGTAGCTGAGGAACGCGACCAGCACCACGCCGATCGGTGCGGCGGCGGAACGCGGCACCTTCAGCCACCGGTTCAGGTAGCGGGCGACCAACCTCACCAGGTCCCGGAGCACCCGCCACAACGAGATCAGCAGCGCCGCCACCAGCATGCTGAGCAGCAGCGTGCGAAGGTAGCCGGTGGTGGTGGTGCCCTCGGCGTCGGTCAGCGCGGCCAGCTCACGCTGCCAGGCCGCCGAGGCGATGAGCATGCCGATCGACACCAGCAGCGACAGGATCGGCACCGCGATCTTGAGCGCCAGCTGCACCTTGGTGGGCGGCGGCCACCAGGGCAACCGCGCCAGCAGGAGCCGGTTGACCGCCCACCCGACCGCGGTTCCGACGCCGTAGCCGATGGCCGCGGTGATGCCACCGATCAGGCCCTGGTAGAGCCAGTCCCGGGGCAGCAGGGACGGTGTCAGCGACCAGCAGAAGAACAGCGCCGCGAACGCGATACCCGTGTAGTCCAGCCGCAGCAGACCCCACGCCCAGCCCACGAAGGGGTGCCGTTCTCGTAGTTCCTCGGGCGAGGCGAGGACCTCGACCCAGCTGGACTGCTCGTGCTTCGTCCCGACCGCTCCCCCGGCCTGCTTGGTCCCGACCTCTCCCCCGGTCAAGGACTCAGCCGAAGAGTTCGGGGAGCGTCGCCTCCGACAGTTCGCGCAGCTCGGCCATGCTCACCGAGAACTGGCCCTGGACCTCGATCGAGTCCGAGCCCTCGTCGACGACACCGATGCGCACCCACGGCAGGCCGCGAGCGGTGCACATGCCGGTGAACCGGGTCTCCTCGGTGCGCGGCACCGCGACAAGGACTCGGCCTGCCGACTCGGAGAACAGCGTGACGAACGGGTCCGCGCCCTCGGGGAGCAGGATCCGGCAGCCGGTCTCGCCTGCCAGCGCGGCCTCGACGACCGCCTGGGCCAGGCCGCCCTCGGACAGGTCGTGCGCAGCGCTGACCAGCCCGTCCCGCGAGCCGGCCAGCAGGATGTCGGCGAGCAGCTGCTCGCGCGCCAGGTCGACCTTCGGCGGCACGCCACCGAGGTGATCGTGCTCGACCTGGGCCCAGATCGAGCCATCAAGCTCATCGCGAGTCTCCCCCAGCAGGATCAGGGTCTCGCCCGGCTCCAGGCCGAGTCCGGTGGGGATGCGGCGGTGCACGTCGTCGATCACACCGAGGACGGCGACCACCGGGGTCGGCAGGATGGCCGTCGAGCCGGTCTGGTTGTAGAAGCTGACGTTGCCGCCGGTGACCGGGATGCCGAGGGTGGCGCAGCCGTCGGCGAGGCCGCGCACGGCCTGCTGGAACTGCCACATCACGCCCGGGTCCTCCGGCGATCCGAAATTGAGACAGTTGCTGACGGCCTTCGGGGTCGCACCGGTGACCGCGACGTTCCGGAACGCCTCGGCCAGCGCGAGCTGGGCACCGGCGTACGGGTCCAATGCGGTGTAGCGGCCGGAGGCGTCGGTGGCCAGCGCGATACCGCGGCCGGTCTTCTCGTCGATCCGGATGACGCCCGCGTCGGCCTGCTCGGCGAGCACGGTGTTGCCGCGCACGTAGCGGTCGTACTGCTCGGTGATCCAGTTGCGGCTGCACAGCTGCGGCGAGGCCACCATGTTCAGCAGCGTCGTCTTCAGCTCCTCCGGCGTGGTCGGACGCGCGAGGGAGGCGGTGGTGTCCGCGACGAGCGCGTCCTGGGTGGCGGGACGCTGCACGGGACGCTCGTAGACCGGGCCCTCGTGCGCGACGGTGCGCGGCGGCACGTCCACCACGTTCTCGCCGTGCCAGTCGATGGTGAGCCGGTCTCCGTCGGTGACCTCACCGATGACGGTGGCGAGCACGTCCCACTTGCGGCAGACCTCCATGAACGCGTCCACGTTCTCGGGGGTGACCACAGCGCACATCCGCTCCTGCGACTCGCTGGAGAGGATCTCCGCCGCGGTCATGCCGGTCGCGCGGGTCGGCACCTTGTCCAGGTCGATGTGCATGCCGCCGTCGCCCGCGGCCGCGAGCTCGGAGGTGGCACAGGACAGCCCGGCGCCGCCGAGGTCCTGGATGCCGACGACCAGCTTCGCCTTGTACAGGTCGAGACAGCACTCGATGAGCACCTTCTCGGTGAACGGGTCGCCGACCTGCACGGCGGGCAGCTTCTTGGGGCGACCGCCGGACGACTCGTCGAAGGTCTCCGAGGCGAGCACGGACACGCCGCCGATGCCGTCGAGGCCGGTGCGCGCGCCGAACAGGATGATCTTGTTGCCCGCGCCGGAGGCGAACGCCAGGTGCAGGTCCTCGACCCGCATCGCGCCCGCGCACAGCGCGTTCACCAGGGGGTTGCCCGCGTAGGAGGCGTCGAAGACGGTCTCGCCGCCGACGTTCGGCAGGCCGAGGGAGTTGCCGTAGCCGCCGACGCCGCGCACGACGCCGTCGACGACCCGGCGGGTGTCGGGCGCGTCCGCCGCGCCGAAGCGGAGCTGATCCATGACCGCGATCGGGCGGGCGCCCATCGCCATGATGTCGCGGACGATGCCGCCGACGCCGGTCGCCGCGCCCTGGTAGGGCTCGATGTAGGAGGGGTGGTTGTGCGACTCCACCTTGAAGGTGACCGCCCAGCCGTCGCCGATGTCGACGACGCCCGCGTTCTCACCGATGCCCGCGAGCATCGAGGAGCGCATCTCGTCGGTGGTGGTCTCGCCGAAGTACTTCAGGTGCACCTTGGAGGACTTGTAGGAGCAGTGCTCGCTCCACATCACCGAGTACATCGCGAGCTCGGCATCGGTCGGGCGCCGACCGAGGATCTCCTTGATCCGGGTGTACTCGTCTTCCTTGAGTCCCAGTTCCTTGAAGGGCTGGGCGACATCCGGGGTCGCTGCGGCCTTGGTGACGGTGTCGACCTGCACGGTGCTCGTCTCTGAAGACACGGGGAGTCGGGTCCCTTCCCTGGAGGAGTCAAATCGGCCGCGGCTGGCGCCACGCTGCCTGGGCAAAGTCTAACTGCCAGGACAGCGTGCCCCCGCACTGGTAGCGGCCACCCGCGCCGTCACTGCTCGTCGGGGTACTCCACCCGCAGCAGCCGCGCGTCTCCTGTGGTCGCCGGGTCGGGACGGTCGGCCTGATCCGTGGCCCTCATCTGCAGACCGTTCAGGTCTGTGCGCATGTAGATGACGTTGTAGCGGTCCCAGGTGGTGGCAACGAACTCCAGGTGCTGGCCCGTGGCCCACGGGTGCATGAACCCGCCGTAGAGCGCGGGCACCAGCACCCCGCTGAGAATGGTCTGCTTGCCGCTCCACGGGCCCTCGAGCCGGTCCGCCTGCCGGATCACGAGCGAGTTGGTCTCGTCGGTGTACATCGCCACCCACTTGTTCAGGTAGTCGTTCCACTGCACCGCGAGCTCGCTGACCGGCGAGCCGATCACCGGTGTGGCCTGCGCGAGGTCGGCGACCCAAGCGCTGCCGTTCCAGTACGTGTAGGCGTTCAGGTCGCGGATCTGAGCGGCGGGGACGCGGGCGAGCAGCGGGGTGCCCTGCCGGCCGGACTCGGTGCCGTACTCGTAGACGAAGCCGTCCTTACCGTCGACGAAGGCGCTCTGCTGGAACTTCGAATTGGCCGGGTTCACCGCGGGGATGCCCGGGATACCGATGCCCTCGGTGTTGGCGCGGACGGTCGCCGGGTCCGCGGTCCAGTTCTCCCCGTTGTCGGTCGAGTACGCGATGGCCGAGTAGTTGGTGGTCCAGTTGCCGGGGGTGTCCCAGGACCGCACCGACATGAACCGGACGTACTGCACCCCGTTCACCGCGATGCCCGCGGTGGGAATGGTCGTGTACTCGCCGGGGATGGCGAAGCCGGGGATGATCTCCTTGGAATTGTTCGGGCCGGCCAGCGGCGAGCTGTCGATCCGCATGCCGTCGGACAGCACAGTGTCGGAACTGCGGAACAGGACGTTGCTCCGCCAGTCGTCGCCGTCGGCCTCGCAGTCGCCGACGGTGTCACCGAACGCCATCATCACGTCGTGGCGGCCGAGCGCGTTTCCGTTGTCCCACATGATGCCCAGGTCGGTGCCCGAGACGTTGAAGCGCGAGATGGTGTTGTTCGGGCTGCCCGGACCCGTGACCATCTCGATCGCCTTGGTCTTGCCGGTCAACTGCGGGACGCCGCCGTCCGGCGGGCCGGTGAGCCACGGCAGCGCCCCGGCAAGCGATCCGGTACTGCTACCGCTGCTCCCGCCGCTCGAACTGCCCGATCCGCCCTGACCGCAGGGGCCGCCCTCCGCCGCCGAGGCCGGCGAGACCGCCGACGCCGCAAGGGCAACCGCGACCACCGTCGCGGACAGGGCGGACGACCACGACCGACTCAGTGCGTGCACGGAGATGTTCCTCTCGGGGCTGGACAGGGCGCGCGGAAATGAGCGCGGCCCAGCCAACCACGAGAAAATTGTTACTGAGGTGCCTGTTGGGGCAATTGTTACTAAACGTCAACAAACACCTTCGCCGACCGGCCTTATTCCGCGGGCGTCAGGAAAGCCGCCAGCGCCTCGGCGTACGAGGTCACGTCGGCCGCACCCATCAGCTCTCGCGCCGAGTGCATCGCGAGTTGCGCGGCTCCCACGTCGACGGTGGACAGCCCGGTCCGCGACGCGGTGATCGGTCCGATGGTGGAACCACACGGCAGGTCCGCGCGGTGCACGTAGCGCTGCAGCGGCACGCCCGCCTGATCGCAGGCGAGGGCGAAGGCGCCCGCACCGGCCGCATCGGTGGCGTACCGCAGGTTCTGGTTGACCTTGAGTACCGGGCCACCGTTGATCTCGATCCGGTGCGCGGGCTCGTGCCGGTCCGGGTAGTTCGGATGGGTGGCATGTGCCATGTCCCCGGACGCGCACACCGAGCCCGCCATCGCGCGCAGGAAGTCCTCCCGGCCGCCGCCGCGCGCCAGCACGATCCGCTCGAGCACCGAGTTCAGCAGGTCGGAGAAGGCACCGCGGTCGGACATGCTGCCGACCTCCTCGTGGTCGAACAGGGCCAGCACGGGAATCGCCTCGGCCGGGTTCTCCACCGCGGCGAGCAACGCCCGGCTGCCCGCGTAGCAGGTGCCCTGGTTGTCCAGGCGCGGCGCGCTGACCAGTTCGTCGTGTAGCCCGACCACCGCGCTCGGCGCCAGGTCGTGGGTCATGAGTTCCCAGCCGAGCACCGCACCCGGATCGACGCCCACCTCCTCGGCCAGGAAACCGAGGAACCGCCGCGGTGAGGAGCCGACACCCCAGATCGCGTTCACGTGCCGCTGCGGGTCGAGTTGCACCCCCTTGCGATCCTCCGACAGGTGGATGGCCAGCTGCGGCACCCGTAGGATCGGCCGATCCACCCGGATCAACTTCTCCTGCAGCGTGTTTCCGTCGCGGATGCTCAACCGGCCGGAGATGCCCAGATCTCGGTCCAGCCAGGAGTTCAGCCACGCGCCGCCGTACGGCTCGAGGCCGACCAGCTGCCAGCCGGCGGAATCGAGGTCGGGGTGCTGCTTGACCCGCAGGTTCGGGCTGTCGGTGTGGCCGCCGACGATCCGGAACGGCGCCGCCTCCCGCCCGCTGGCCTCGGTGCTCCATGCGACCAGCGAGCCGCCGCGCACCAGGAAGTATCGACCGGGAGCCGACGGCCAGCCCTGGGTCTCCCGCAGCCGCACGAAGCCCGCGACGGTCAGCTCGGCCGCGACCGTTTCACAGACGTGGAACGGTGACGGCGACGCGTCGACGAAGGAGCAGAGCCCGGTTGCGGTGGCGTCGGTGAGCTGCGGCATGAGTCGATCCTAGTGACCGGGTCGACCCCGTCAGTGGCTGCCCGACACGCAGAACCTGTTCCCGTCCGGGTCGGTGAGGGTGACCCACCGGAAGCCGTCCATGTCGTGCCGCTCGTACTCCTGCGCACCGGCAGCGGTCAGCTCGGCAACCTCCGCGTCGAGGTCCTCCGCGATCATGTCGAGGTGCACCCGGTTCTTGCCCGGCGTGGGGTCCGGCACCTTCTGGAAGGCCAGCTTGTGCGCGGCGCCCGGCACCTCGACCATGTAGAACCAGCCGTCGTTCTCCTGCTCGATCCGGCCACCGACCCGCTCGGCCCACCACGCGGCGAGCGGACCCGGTTCGGCACTGTCGAAGGTGATCATGCCCAGTGTCAGTGTCATGCCCGAACGCTACCGCCGGGCACCGACATTCGGCGCGAACTCGTTCGCGGGGACCGCCGCCGAGGTCGACTACCGTTGGCGCACAGGATGAGCCACACCCGACGCAGACCGGAGCCCACGATGACCGAATCGCCTCGCCCGCCACGGGCTCCCGAGTCCCAGACGGTGACCAGCCCCCTCTCCCCTGCGGCCATCTTCCTCGTCGCGACCGTAGACGCCGGGGGGGAGGCGCTCACTCGCTCGCTGCTCGCGGACGCCGCAGGCCTCCGCCGGGCGGTCGGGCTGCGGGTGCCGGGCTCGGGTCTGGAACTGATCGTCAGCATCGGCTCGGACGCCTGGGACCGACTGTTCGCCGGGCCGCGACCCGCGCAGTTGCACCCGTTCCCGGCGTTGCGCGGCGGGAAGCACCAGGCCCCGTCCACTCCGGGCGACCTGCTCTTCCACATCCGGGCGATGAGCCTCGACGCCTGTTTCGAGCTCGCACACCAGATCGCCAAGCGGCTCGCGGGCGCGGCCACCGTGGTCGACGAGGTGCACGGCTTCCAGTACTTCGAGAACCGCGACCTGATCGGCTTCGTGGACGGCACCGAGAACCCGTCTGGGCGAGGCGCCGTCGCGGCGGTCACCGTTGGCGACGAGGACCCGGCCTTCGCGGGCGGCTCCTACGTGCACGTGCAGAAGTACCTGCACGACATGTCGACGTGGGAGGCGCTGCCGGTTCCCGAGCAGGAGAAGGTGATCGGGCGCACCAAGCTCGAGGACATCGAGATGAGCGCCGACGTCAAGCCGGCGAACTCACACGTCGCACTGAACGCCATCAAGGACGAGCAGGGCGAGTCGCTGGAGATCCTGCGCGCGAACATGCCGTTCGGCCGCGTCGGCGACGGCGAGATGGGCACGTACTTCATCGGCTACTGCCGCACGCCCGCGATCACCGAACGGATGCTCGCGAACATGTTCCTCGGCGATCCGCCCGGCAATTACGACCGGCTGCTCGACTTCTCGGTCCCGGTCACCGGATCCGCGTTCTTCACCCCGAGCGCCGACTTCTTCGACGCCCTGCCCGGGGCGCCGACCGACTGATCGGCCGCGCCCCGGCGGGTCCTCAGTGGCCCGGCAGCACGCAGACGCTGTCGAGTCCGAGCACGTGATTGAGCCTGCCGAACGCCAGCCAGGAGCCGATGCTCATCGAGAGCTCGACGACCTCGGCCTGGGTGTAGTGCTCGAACATCCGGGTCCAGAACTCGTCGTCCAGCCCGTGGTGGTCGAGCGCGTACCGCTCCGCGTACTCCGCCGCCAGCCGGGTGCGATCGTCGAAAACGTCGGTGGTGCGCCAGTTCTCGACCGCATCGTCGAAACCGGCCTCCACCTTCTTGCCGTCCCGTTCGGTGCGCCAGTCCTGGCAGAAGATGCAGCCGTTGATCTGCGCGATCCGCAGCCGGGCGGCCTCGAACGCACGCAGGTCGATGGTCGAGTGTTCGTACACGGACAGCGAGAACTTCGAGGCCGCGATCCCGATGCCGGGGACCATCTCGCCCCACACGTACCCGATCGGGTCCTTGTCTTCGGGAATGTCGATGAGCATGGCTCGTCCTTTCGTGACTACCGTTTTCCGAGTTTGCCGACTGCGGGGCGCAGCGGGACGTCGAGCGCGTCGTAGATTCCGGGTTCCGCCGCCACCAGCCAGTCGATGGCGCTCACCAACCGCCCGACCGCGGTGGCGTTTCCGCCCGCGGACCGGCTGCCGTCCTCGTCGGTGCACTCGACCGACACCTCGATGCGCGGGCGGCCCTCGATGATCACCCGGTGGGCGCCGTCGCCGTCCGGCGGCATCGGCCAGTCGGTGGCGCACGTCGGGTGGATCCGGGTGACGTGTTCGATGACGATCCGGGGCTCACCGTCGACGATGCCCTGCACCTCGAACCGCACCGCGCCCTGGGTGCCCGCCTCGAACTCGCCCATCGTCTTGGTGGTGACGGTCGCGTCGAGCGCGCGCCGGTCGAGGGTCTCGCGGATCTCGTCGAGCTCGACGCCAAGCGCCCGCGCCATCATCCGGATCTGCCCGCCCCACACCATGGTCGGGATCGTCGGCGCGATCATCGGCGGCAGGTAGTCCATCGGCTGACCCATGCCCACCAGGTAGCGCACCGAATCGGGCTGGTCGTAGGTGGAGTAGTCGAAGATCTCCTGGCAACGGATCACGTCGACGGTGCTGCCCAGTCCGCTGAGCAGCAGCGGCAGCACATCGTTGCCCCAGCCGGGGTCGACGCCCGAGGCGAACAGCGAGCCGCCGCCCTCCGCGATGGCGGCCAGCACCGGGTCCCGCAGTTCGGGCGGTGCGTTGGTCGGGTCGTAGAGCGGGTACAGCGCCGGACTGACGACGACCGCGCCCGCGCGGATCGCCCGGCAGATGTCCGCGAGCGCGTCGTCGGGCCGGATGTCGCCGGAGGCCGCGTATACCACCGCGCCCGGGCTGGCGGCCAGCACCGCCTCGATGTCGTCGGTCGCCGCGACCCCCAGCTCGGAGCCGAGCCCGGACAGATCCCCCGCGTCGCGGCCGACCTTGTCCGGGTTGTTCACGATCACGTTCTCGAGCTTGAGCGCCGGGTGCGCATCGACGGCCCTGATGGCCGCCCGGCCGACATTTCCGGTACCCCACACCACCGTTGAGATCATGGCCGGGACGCTACCCAACTGGAACACGTTCTCGTGGGCGTTCGGCCGACTCAGGCTGGGGCGTCCGCCAACACCGGTGCGCGCGCCGGGCACAGCGGGACGTCGAGCGCGTCGTAGAGGCCAGGGGCCTGGCCGGCGAGCCAGTCGATGGCGCCGACCAGCCGACCCACCGACATCGCCTCGTCGCCGCCTGCGGGGGCGGCGCTCACCGCGATCATCGCGATCTGCGCGTCGCCCTCGACGATCACCCGATGCGCGGCGGACTGCCCGTTCGGCGGGCTCGGCCAGTCCGGCGCGCAGGTCGGGTCGATACGGTTGACGTGCTCGATCACGATGCGCGGCTCCCCGCCGACGATGCCCTGCACCTGCAAGCGCAGCGCGCCCTGCCCACCGGCGTCGAACTTGCCCATCGCGTCGGTCTCGATCGAGGCCTCGAGCGGCCGCCGTTCGAGGGTCTCGCGGATCTCGTCGAGTTCGACACCGAGCGCCCGGGCCATCAACCTCACCTGACCGCCCCACACCGTCGTCGGCATCCTGGGCGCGATCATCGGCGCCAGGTAGTCCAGCGGCTCGCCCATGCCCGCGAGGAAGCGCACCGAGTCGGGTTGGTCGAACCCGGAATAGTCCACGATCTCCTGGCAGTGGATCCGGTCGACACCCGCGCCGAGCCCGCCGAGCAGCAGCGGCACCATCTCGTTCGTCCAGTCGGCGTCCACACAGGTCACAAAGAGCGAGCCGGTGCCCTCCGCGATCGCGGCGCGGATCTCCTCGCGCAGCTCGTGCCGATCGTCGCGATGGTCGTACAGCGGGTAGATCGACGGGGTCACCACGATCGCGCCGACCCGGAGCGCCGCGCAGATGTCGGCGACCACCTCGGCCGAGCGGATGTCACCGGAGGCCGCGTACACCACCGCACGCGGGCCGGTCGCCAGGACGGCCGCGACGTCGTCGGTCGATTGCAGCCCGAGCGCCCGGCCGAGGCCGCCCAGGTCGCCCGCGTCCCGCCCGGACCTGCCGGGGTCGTGCACGAGCACGGCCGCCAGTTCCAGACCAGGGTGCGCGTCGACCGCGCGAATCGCCGCGCGCCCGAAGTTCCCTGTCCCCCACACGATCGTCGAGATCATGGCCGGACGGTAGCAAAAAGGCGGACCGGATGACCGGTCCGCCCTTTGTGCGGGATTCGCCTCGAGCTCTGCTCAGGCGGTGAGGACCGCGTCCAGCGCCGAGTAGAACATGCCGAGGCCGTCGTCGCTGGGTCCGGTCAGCGACTCGGTCGCGTGCTCGGGATGCGGCATCAGGCCGACGACCCGGCCGTTCGCCGAGGCGATACCCGCGATCGCGCGCTGCGAGCCGTTCGGGTTGTCGCCCGAGTAGCGGAACACCACGCGGCCCTCGCCCTCGAGCTCGTCGAGGACCTTCTCCGAGGCCTGGTACCGGCCCTCTCCCGACTTGAGCGGGATGAGGATCTCGGCGCCCGACTCGTACCTCGAGGACCACGCGGTCGAGGTTGACTCCACCTTCAGCCACTGGTCCCGGCAGATGAAGTGCAGGCCCTCGTTGCGGGTCAGGGCGCCAGGGAGCAGCCCCGCCTCGCACAGCACCTGGAAGCCGTTGCAGATGCCGAGCACCGGCATGCCGCCTGCCGCGGCCTTGATGACCTCTTCCATCACCGGCGCGAACCGGGCGATGGCGCCACAGCGCAGGTAGTCGCCGTAGGAGAAGCCGCCGGGCACGATGACCCCGTCGACGCCCTTGAGATCGGCATCGCCGTGCCAGAGGCTGACCGCCTCGCCGCCTGCCAGATTCACCGCGCGGGCAGCGTCGACATCGTCGAGGGTGCCGGGGAAAGTGATGACTCCGATGCGGGCGCCCGAGCCACTCCGCGTCGCTTCGCTCATGTTCACTGGACTCGGGTGACCTTCCAGTCCTCGATCACCGTGTTGCACAGCAGCGACTCGGCGATCTTCTCCAGCTCGGCGTCGTCGACACTGTCGTCGACCTCGAGCTCGAAACGCTTGCCCTGGCGAACATCCGACACTCCGGTGAACCCGAGTCGGGGCAGGGCGCCGACAACTGCCTGCCCTTGGGGATCGAGAATCTCGGCCTTGGGCATGACATCGACAACGACACGGGCCACGTGCTGCTCCTCGCTAGGTGCTCCGGTGCGCCCGGGAATGATCCGCCGGGCAACAGGCAGTTTACCGGCGCATACTCGAACCCATGCGACTGACCCACTTCGGCCACTCCTGCGTGCTCGCCGAGATCGACGGGGCAACCGTCCTGTTCGATCCCGGCAACTTCTCGCACGGCTTCGAGGGCATCACCGGCCTGGACGCCATCCTCATCACCCACCAGCATCCCGACCACGCCGACCCGGCGCGGCTGCCCGCCCTCGTCGAGGCGAACCCGGGCGCGGCGCTGTACGCGGATCCGCAGACGGCTGCGCAGCTCGGCGGCCGGTGGACGGCTGTGCATGCGGGCGACACGTTCGCCATCCGCGACGTCCAGGTCACCGGCGTCGGCGGGCGGCACGCGGTGATCCACCCGGAGATCCCGGTGATCGACAACACCGGCTACCTCCTCGGCGACCCCGCCGCGCCCGCGCGGCTGCTGCACCCTGGCGATTCCCTGTTCGTGCCCGAGCAGCCGATCGACGTGCTGGCCATCCCCGCCGTCGCGCCGTGGATGAAGATCTCGGAGACCGTCGACTACCTGCGGGCCGTCGCGCCGCGGGTCGCGGTGCCGATCCACCAGGGCATCATCAACGACCCCGCGACCGGCATCTACTACGGCCGGCTCCGCGAGATGGGGCCGGCCGGAACCGAGTTCCTGGTGCTCCCCGCCGAGTCCGGCACCGAGGTGAGCTGACCGCTTCGGCGGCCAAGGGGCGGACGAGCGCCCGCGCGGCGAGGTGACTACGGTCACAGTCATCAGTCGCCGTCACACAGGAGCCACCCATGCTGAGCACGATGCAAGACGCCCCGCTGTCGATCGCCCAACTGCTACGGCACGGGAGCACGGTGCACGGTGCGGCGGAGGTGGTGACGTGGACCGAGTCGGGGCCCCGCCGGACCTCCTACGCCGAGGTGGGCAGGCGGTGCGCGGCGCTGGCGCACGCCCTGCGCGGCCTCGGTGTCACCGGGGACCAGCGGGTCGCGACGTTCATGTGGAACAACTCCGAGCACCTCGAGGCGTACCTGGCGGTGCCGTCGATGGGCGCGGTCCTGCACACGCTGAACATCCGACTGTTCCCGGAGCAGCTGGTGCACGTGGCCAACCACGCCGAAGACCACGTGATCATCGTCGACCCGTCCCTCATCCCGCTGCTGGCGCCGCAGTTGCCACAGCTGACCACCGTCAAGCACGTGATCGTCACCGGCTCCTCCACCGCCGGGCTCGAGGCGCCTGAGGGGGTGCAGGTCCACACCTATGAGGGCCTGATCGAGGGACAGCCCGGCGAGTTCGACTGGCCCGAGGTCGACGAGCGCAGCGCCGCGGCGATGTGTTACACCTCCGGCACCACCGGTGACCCGAAAGGTGTTGTCTACTCGCACCGTTCGATCTACCTGCATTCGATGCAGGTGTGCATGTCCGACGGCCCGAACCTCGCCCAGGGCGACCGCGCGCTGGCGGTGGTGCCGCAGTTCCACGCCATGTCCTGGGGCCTGCCGTACGCCGCGTTCATGATCGGCGCCTCGCTGATCATGCCGGACCGGTTCCTGCAGCCCGCCCCGCTCGCCGAGCTGATCGCGGCCGAGAAGCCCACCCTCGCCGCCGCGGTGCCCACCATCTGGCAGGGCCTGCACCTGCACCTCGAGCACCACCCGCAGGACATCTCCTCGATGCGGGAGGTGCTGATCGGCGGATCCGCGGTCCCGCCCGCCCTGATGCACGCCTTCGAGGACGAGCACAGCGTCTCGGTGCTGCACGCCTGGGGCATGACCGAGACCTCCCCGCTGGGATCGGTTGCCCGTCCGCCCGCGGGCACCACCGGCGACGAGATGTGGAAGTACCGCTACACCCAGGGCCGGTTCCCCGCCTCCGTGCAGGCCCGACTCATCGGCGACGACGGCACCGTCCTCCCCTGCGACGGCACCTCCGTCGGCGAGCTCGAGGTCCGCGGGCCCTGGATCACCGCGTCCTACTACGGGGTCGACGCGGCGGACAAGTTCGACGACGGCTGGCTCAAGACCGGCGACGTCGGATCGATCACGCCCGACGGCTACCTCAGCCTCTCGGACCGCTCGAAGGACATCATCAAGTCCGGCGGCGAGTGGATCTCCTCGGTCGACCTGGAGAACGCCGTGATGGGACACCCGTCCGTCGCCGAGGCCGCCGTCATCGGCGTGCCCGACGAGAAGTGGGACGAACGCCCCCTGGTTGCGGTGGTGCTGCGCGAGGGCACCACGACGACCGTCGAGGAGCTGCAGCAGTTCCTCGACGGCAAGGTCGCCAAGTGGCAGGTGCCGGAGAACTGGACGCTGATCGACGCGGTCCCGAAGACCAGCGTCGGCAAGTTCGACAAGAAGCGCCTGCGCGCCGACTATCACGAGGGTGGGCTGAAGGTCACCCGACTCTGATCGTGCGAACGGGGCGCGACCCATCGGGTCGCGCCCCGTTCGCCGATTCAGACTGCTTGGCTGACGCCGGCCCGGCCGTTCTCGATGTGTCCGACGAGCGTGCGCCTGAAGTCCGGGTCCTCGTCGACGGTCACGGTCGCCTGATACCAGCCGTCCACCGACTGCACCCTCATCGATTCCCTGCCGCCTGCCGCGAGTCGACGGCGCTGGCCGTCGATCACGACGGTCAGCCCACGCTCCCCAGGGTTCTTCACCGTCAGGTCGAGCGCTCCCGCCGCCGCGTCGACCCTGGTTGACAGTTCGAGCGCGGCCGCCGCGCCATCGGTCGAGCCGGCGAACTCCCTCCTGAAACCGTTGGGGCCCAACAGGGTCAGGCTGTAGCGCGGACCGGGGAGGGCGACGGTGTCCTCGATCTCGCCGCGGACGTCGTAGTGCCGCGGCGCGCCGAACTCGCCCGCATAGGGGTACAGGGCCAGGTGCGCCGAGGCGGCACCGGAGTTCACCAGGTGCACCGTCACCGAACGAGCCCCGGGGTCCGCGGTCGCGTAGGCGTCGGGCTGGTACGGCAGCGCCCGGGCGGGCCGGGTACCGCCCTCCTGCACCGGCATTCGCTGCAGGGCCGGTGGCGTCGGCGTCCACCGCGGCTCCAGCGGCGGGGTGGGCCGCGGCTGCGCGACGTTCGGCCGACTGCGCGGGTTGGCGAAGTCGAAGGCCGAGGTCAGGTCGCCGCTCACCGTGCGCCGCCACGGGTCGATCTCCGGTTGGGTGATCCCGAACCGCTTCTCCAGGAACTGGTTCACCGACGTGTGGTCGAACACCTGCGAACACACGAACCCGCCCACGGTCCAGGGCGAGATGATCGTCATCGGCACCCGCGGTCCGAGACCGAGCGGCTGACCGGCCACCCACTCCGAGTCGACCGAGAGCGGCGGACGCGGCGGCGGCACGTGGTCGAAGTAACCGTCGTTCTCGTCGAAGTTGACGATCACGGCCGTCTTCGCCCACAGATCCGGGTCGGAGGCGATGGCGTCGAGCACCTGGTACAGCAGCGTCGCGCTCGCCGCAGGCGACGATCCGGACGGGTGCTCCGAATCCACCTCGGGCGGAACCAGGTAGCTGACCTGCGGCAGCTTGCCCGACTCGACGTCCTTGCGGAACTCGGCGGCGAGCGTGCCCGGCCGCGACCGGTACAGCCCGCGGTCGTAGAGCTGACGGTCGGCGGGGGAAAGCCCGTTCACCGCGACCTCGAGCGCCCCCAGCGCCACGTCCTGGGCGGCGGGTGGCAACTCGGGCAGCGCGAGATAGAAGCCGGCCAGCGTCTGCAGCTCGTACGGGACCAGGCCGGGGTTCCCCAGCAGGTGGGACCCCACCTTCTTGAAGGTGGCGAAGTACTCGAGGTTGTTGTCGCCGAAGTTGTCCCACTCCTGGTACGTCTTCCAGGAGATGCCTGCGGCCTGAAGCCGCTCCGGGACGGTGGTCCACCCGTACCCGGCATGCCAGGGGTCGTAGGCGGCGTTGGTGACGGCGCGCCCCTCGGGACCCGGCTCCGACGACCCGGCCGGCCCCGCCGACCCGGTCAACCCGGCCGCCCCGGCCGGGAGCAGGCCTGCGGGTTCGAATCCGGTGTACCCGGACACCCAGTAGTTGCGGTTGGGGCTGGTCGACGTCGGCACCGAGCAGTGGTAGGCGTCGCAGATCGTGAACGCGTCCGCGAGCTCGTAGTGGAACGGGATGTCCTGGCGGTCGTAGTAGGCCATCGTCGTGCCCGTCTTCGCCGCGATCCAGCCGTCGTGCCAGCCGTCGGCGAGGGCCTGGTGTCCGCCCTCCCAACTGTGGTCGAGCCCGGTGACGTTCTGGGTGTCCATCCGCTGGGCGGCGGCGGAGTCCCTGATCGGGAACGGCAGCACCGGACCGTTCGGGCCCGGCTGCTCGAATACGGAGGCCCCGGTCCGCGACCGCAACGAGTTGGGGTCACCGAATCCGCGCACCCCGCGCAGCATTCCGTAGTAGTGATCGAACGACCGGTTCTCCTGCATGATCAGGACGACGTGCTCGACCGACTCGAGTCCTCCCGGGCGGACCGGCGTAGCCAGCGCACGCTGCAGCGACGGCGGCAGCATCGAGGTGGCGGCGACAGCTGCGGCCGCGCCGGCACCGGCAGTGAGAAACCTCCGCCGGGAGAGAGAATTCCGGGTCACGCGACCTCCACTGTCCGATCGATCCGTACGTCAAACGAATCGGACTGTAGACCAAACGTCCAGTTGACGTGGCAGGTCTCGAGATAATGTCGACTCAGGCCACCCGCGATCCGGAACCCTTGGCCTGCCAGCGATATCCGGTCGGCTGCGCGCCGTGGTGCAGCGACAGGTCGACGGCGTCGAGGAGGGCCTGCCGCGGCCCGGACCGCCCGAGTTGCTTGGCGGAGATCGCGAGGCGCACCACCCCGCCGCGACGGGCGGTGCGGCCCGCGCCCAGCACCAGCGCCCGGCACCACCATGGCTCCGCCCGGAAACCCTCGCCGACACCGAGAACCCGGGCCCGCACCACCGTGCCGCGCTCGAGATCGTGGATGCCCGCGGCCCCGGCGAGCAGCCGGAACCCGGTGCGGGGCAGCGCGGCCACCGCGCCGGGCGAGGCCAGCCAGCGGGGCGCGGCGAACGCGCGCGTGCGCAGCCCGGTCTCCTCCATCACCCGGTCCGCGGCCAGCAGCCGCAGCGCGGCCTCGTGCTCGGGCAGGGCCGCGAACTCGGCGCGGCGCTTCTTGGTGGCGGCCTGGTCGTATCCGTGCAGCACGATGGCGTCGCCGCCCGCCTGCCGCCGCCGCAGCCAGTCCTGGGTGCCCTCGTCGCGGACCAGCCGGTACTTGTCCTTCAGGCGCGGGGCGACGAGCAGCGAGAGCTGAACCCCGCGCCCGTCCATCTCCCTGGCGAAGTCGGCGGCGAGGTCCCTGGTCTCGGCCCGGATCCCCGAGAGCGACACGATCAGCTGTCCGGCCATGCGCCCAGGGTCGCACCCGAAGATGTACGGCCGCTGACGCCGACGTGAGCATTCGGCGAGAAGCAGCGCCCTCGGCCGGACCTACGGGCGGGTGCGCGACCCGTTGCGGTCCCGCCACCACTGCGGCGCATCGACGAAGTGGTTGTCGTACTCCTCCTGGGCGGGCGCGAGCTCCTCCACCGACGCCTCCCCCGCCTGGATCCTCGCGAGCAGCCGGAAGTACTCGAACCGCTGCACCCCGGGGGTCAGCACGATCAGCACCCGGGCCGCGGAGTCCGGCGTCGCACCGAACGCATGTGGCATGAGCTTGGGCACCACGAGGGAGCCACCCGCCGCCACGGTCACGATCTCGTCGCCTGCCATGACGCGCAGCTCGCCGTCGAGGACATAGAACAGCTCCGACGACCTGGTGTGGAAATGTGGCGCGGCGCCGTCCGCCCCGACCCCGAGGTGGACCTCGAGCGAGCTGAGCGCACCCGCCGTGTCCGAGGCGTCGTACAGCAGATGCATCGAGGCCCTGTCGTTCCCCACCACCTCGGCCCGGTCCGCCCGTGCCGAGGCCGCCCACTCCTCGCCGGTCATGCGACCAGCAGCCCTGCAGCGGCGATCATCGCGACCGCGGTGGCCCCATGGATTCCGAACGCGGCCTTGCGCGGACCACCGTTGGTCAACACGATCCACATGTCGCCGAGGGGAACGAAGGCGAGCAGCAGCATCAGGAGCGCGAGCTGGTCGCGCGCGGCGAAGGTGAAGACGATCACCAGCAGGCCCGAGGCGATGTCGCGGATGCCCTTGACCTGCCACCAGCCGCGGGCATCCGGCGCCGGGCTGGTGGGCAGACCGAAGCCGGCCGCGTTCTTCGCGTTCTTCCCCATATAGGCCACACCGATGGCGATGATCCCGAGCGCACCGATCCAGCTGATGACGAGTCCGATCCAGTTCAACATGGCCAAGCCTTTCGTTTGTAGTATTTCTACCAACGTTAACTTACCGATGAACGCTTGTCTATCAGTGATAGAGTTTTGGCATGGGAGTTCGAGAACGCAAGGAGAGGGAGCGGCAGGATCGCGCGCACAGGATCGTCGAATGCGCTCGGACCATCGCCGAGAAGGAGGGCTGGCCCGCCGTGACCACGCGGCGCCTGGCCGATGAGATCGAGTACAGCCCTCCGGTGCTGTACGGGCACTTCCCGGAGGGCAGGGACGGCATCGTCAGCGCGGTCGCGCTGGTCGGATTCGCGGATTTCACCACGGCCATGCGGCGGGCACTGGAGGGCGCCGACGAGGCGGGACGGCTGACGGCGTTCATCCGCGCCTACCTGGACTTCGCGGCGGACAATCCCGCGACCTACGAGGCCATGTTCTCGATGCGGCTGGGGGTGCGGTTCGCACACGAATCGACCCCGCCGGAACTACGGGCGGGGTTCGAGACGCTGGTGTCGGCGATCGGAGGCGGTTCGACCGGCGACGCCGGGACCAGGGCCGAGGTCTTCTGGAGCGCGCTGCACGGAATGTGCGTGCTCACGCGCGGGCAGCGGCTCGCGCCGGACAACGAGGCCGCGCGCGTCGAGCGGCTCGCCGCACTGTTCGGGTGAACGCGAGAAGGCGGTCACGCACCAGGTGCGTGACCGCCTTCGTCGGCTGCGTCGCTACTTCGGCAGCACGGCCTCGATGGCCGCGACGACCTCGGGCGCATCCGGCACGGTCGTCGGGCGGAAGCGGTTCGCCACGGTGCCGTCGGGCGCGAGCAGGAACTTCTCGAAGTTCCACTGCACGTCGCCTGCCGCGCCCTCGGCGTCGGCGGCCTTGGTGACCTCGGCGTACAGCGGGTGCCTGCCCTCGCCGTTGACCTCGATCTTCTCCAGCAGCGGGAACGAGACGCCGTAGGTCGTCGAGCAGAAGGTCTCGATCTCCTCGGCGGTGCCGGGCTCCTGCCCCATGAACTGGTTGCAGGGCACGCCGACCACGGTGAGGCCGCGGTCCGCGTAGTCCTTGGCCAGCTGCTCGAGCGCCGTGTACTGCGGCGTGAGCCCGCACTTGGAGGCGACATTGACCAACAGGATCGCGTTTCCGTCGTAGGCACCGAGCGAGGTCGGGGACCCGCCGAGGGTGTTGATCTCGATGTTCAGGGGGTTCGTCATGAGGCCAACGGTACGGGAACTCGTGCGGCGCCGACCTTCTCGCTGCCATCGTGCGGGACGGCGATCGGACCGTCCTCGGGCAGGTGGTCGTCCACCATTGTCGTCTCGTCGAACGGCAGCTTCCCGTCCAGCACGGTCCGCACCCTCGACGCGTCGATGGTGCGCGTCCAGGTCCCGATCAGCAGGGTCGCCACCGCATTGCCGGAGAAGTTGGTGACCGCGCGGGCCTCGGACATGAACCGGTCGATGCCGACGATCAGCCCGACGCCGTCCAGCAGTTCCGGTCGATGGCTCTGCAGCCCACCGGCGAGGGTCGCCAGGCCTGCTCCGCTGACGCCCGCCGCGCCCTTCGAGGCGATGATCATGAACACCAGCAGGGAGAGCTGTTCGGGGAGCGCGAGCGGCTGCCCCATCGCGTCGGCGATGAAGATCGAGGCCATCGTCAGGTAGATGGCGGTGCCGTCGAGGTTGAAGGAGTACCCGGTCGGCACCACGATGCCGACGGTGGTGCGCTGCACCCCGACGTGCTCCATCTTGGCGATCAGCCGCGGCAGCGCCGACTCGGAGGAGGAGGTCGCGAAGATCAGCAGGTATTCCCGGGCCAGGTAGCGGACCAGCTTGAAGATCGAGAACCCGGACACCGCCCGCAGCATCAGGCCGAGCACACCGAAGACGAAGATCGCGCAGGTGATGTAGAAGCCGACCATCAGCGTGCCCAGCTGCACGACGGCGCCGAGACCGGTCTGGCCGACCACATTCGCGATGGCCCCGAAGGCGCCGATGGGCGCCAGCCACAGGATCATCGCCAGGATCCGGAACACCAGTTTCTGGACGTAGCCGATCCCGCGCAGGATCGGTTCGCCCTGCTTGCCCATGGACTGCAGCCCGAACCCGACGAGCAGCGCCACGAACAGCGTCTGCAGCACGCTGCCGACCGTGAGGGAGGACAGCAGCGACGTCGGGATGATCCCGGCGATGAAGTCCATGGTGCCGCCCGCGCCGTGCGCCTTCTCGGCGAGGTCCGCGCCGGCCGAGGAGGTCGCGGCGCTCAGGTGCAGCCCGCTGCCGGGGTCGAGCAGGTTGCCGACGAGCAGCCCGATACCGAGCGCGACCGTGGACATCCCGAGGAAGTAGGCCAGTGCCAGCCCACCGACCTTGCCGACGCTGGCCGCCGCCTTCACCGAGCCGATGCCCAGCACGATCGTGCAGAAGATGACCGGGCTGATCATCATCTTGATCAGGCTGATGAACAGGGTGCCGAGCACCCCGAGGGACTTGCCCAATTCCGGTGCGAGCCAGCCGACGAGCACACCGGCGACGACGGCGACGATCACTCCCAGGTACAGCCAATGGGTCCGGTCACGCTTGCCCGCGGTCGGCGGTGGTGGCGTATCGTCCCGCTTCGAATCGATGGTCATGACTGGTCCTCTTGACTGCCTCTCAAGGAAGTGAGCTGCATCACTTCGCCTCATGAAGAATGGTGTAGCGCGCCGCGACGGCAGTCACGGTTGCGTGCATTTCGTTCACGAGAGGACGGACGAATGATCAGGTCCCGACGGCGCGCGAGCCTCGCCGGCCAGGTATTGGTGCTGCAACTGCTGGTGCTGGCCGTGGTCGTGCTGACCGGCAGCGTGGTGACGATTCTCGACGAGCGGCGCGACGCCGACGCGGCCACCGAGCGCGAGGTGACGGCGGTCGCCGAATCGATCGCCTGGACCGATTCGACGGCGGCGGGCCTGCTCTCCCCCGACCCCAGCGCGGCGCTGCAGCCACAGACCGAGCGGATCCGACTGGCCACAGGCATCGACTTCATCGTCGTGATGGCGCCGGACCGAACCCGGTACACCCACACCAATCCCGCAATGATCGGGCAGGAGTACAGCGGCCACATCGACCGCGCGCTGGCAGGCGAGACCTTCACCGAGACCTACACCGGATCGCTCGGCCCGTCGATACGCGCGGTCACGCCGGTGTACGCCGACGGCCACATCGTCGGCCTCGTGGCGGCGGGTGTCACCAGGGAGAAGATCATCGACCAGTTCCTGCACGGACTGCCGCTGCTGCTCGGGGTGACGGCCGTCGCGCTCGTCGTGGCGGCCCTCGGCTCGGTCCTGCTCAGCAGGCGACTGCGCCGCCAGACGCTCGGCCTCGCCCCGGCCGAGCTGCGCACCCTCTACGAACACCACGACGCGGTGCTGCACTCGATCGGCGAGGGGCTGCTCGTCTTCGACGCGGGTTCGGACGTCGCCGAGGTGGTCAACGACGAGGCGCGACGCCTGCTGATGCTGCCCGACGGCCCGGTCACCCGCGCGCAGCTGCCGGAGTCGCTGCGAATCATGGGGCCGGGCCCGGTGAAGGACGAGGTCCACCTGACCGGGGACCGCGTGCTCGTGGTGAACCAGGATCCGGTGTCCTTCGAGGGCCGGGTGATCGGCACGGTGACCATCCTGCGCGACCACACCGAATTGCAGAGCATCACCGGGGAACTCGATTCCGTGCGACTGTTCACCGAGTCGCTCCGCTCCCAGGCGCACGAGTCGGCGAACCGGCTGCACACCGTCGTCACCATGGTCGAGCTCGGCCGCACCGAGGAGGCCGTCGCGTTCGCCACGGCCGAGCTCGCGCTGTCGCAGCAGCTCATCGACCGGTTGACCACGGCCATCGCGGAGCCGGCCCTTGCGGCCCTGCTGTTGGGCAAGGTGAACCAGGCCGCCGAGCGGGGTGTGGACCTCACGGTCACCGATGACACCGCGCTGCCTGCCACCGGTCCCCTCACCGCCCGCGAATTGGTCACGCTCGTGGGCAATCTCGTCGACAACGCCATCGACGCGGCGGGCGCGAGCGCCGAGGACGAACGGCCATGGGTTGAGGTCACGATGCGCTCCGACGGCCCCGAGCTCAGCATCCGGGTCGCGGACAGCGGACCAGGGATGTCACCCGAGGCACTGGAGCGGGCCACCGCGCGGGGATACTCGACCAAGTCCGATCAACGCGGGCTCGGCCTTGCGCTGGTGATGCAGGTGATCACCAGGCACGGCGGCACCATCACCGCCGAGATGACCTACGGTTCGGTGGTCCTCGTCCGCATCCCCCTCGGAGACACCGAATGATCCGCGTACTGGTCGTCGAGGACGAGCCCCTCATCGCGGAGGCGCACCGCACCTACGTCGGCCGGGTACCCGGGTTCACCGTGCACTCGGTGGTGCACACCGGCAGTGCGGCGATCCGGGCGGTCGCCGCGGCGAACGCCACCGACGAGCCGATCGACCTGATCCTGCTCGACCTCGGGCTGCCCGACGGCAGCGGCCTCGACGTCGCCGCCGCGCTCGGCGGGGTGCGGCCCACCCCCGACATCATCGCGATCACCTCGGCCCGCGACCTGTCGATGGTCCGCGCGGCCGTGGCGCAGGGCGTCGTGCTGTACCTGCTCAAACCGTTCACCTTCGCCGCCTTCCGGGACAAGCTCGAGCGGTACCTCGAGTTCCGCCGGGCGCTGCCGACCGGCGAGAAGGCGGTCAGCCAGCGAGACGTGGACCGCGCGATGGCCGTCCTGCGAAGCACCGACGAGCGCTCCTCCGCACCGAAAGGTGTTGCGCCGCAGACCCTGCAGGAGATCTCCTCGGCCGTACGAGCCTCGGAGTCCGGCCTGAACGCATCGCAGGCGGCGGAGGCCGCAGGGGTCTCCCGGGTCACCGCCTGGCGGTATCTCGAGCGGATGGCCGAGGACGGACTGGTGGACCGGCACACGGAGTACGGGCGCGCGGGCAGGCCGCAGGTGCGCTATGTCTGGCGGTGACGCCTCACCGCGGCGCGGCGGCCACCCGTGTGGCGCCAGCGTAGGGACTCATCCGCAGCATGGCCCGCCGCGCGAAAGGCCTGGCGAGCGGCATCAGGTGCCGCCGCCACCCGAGGGTGGCGGCGATGTCCGAGACGATGTCGTCGAAGACGCGACGCTGGTAGCCCAGCAGTCGCTGACTGGCCGCCGTGTCCACCCAGTCGGTGGCATAGACCTTGCCGCTGAACGCGTCGTCCGGCAGCATGTCCAGGCCCATCGCGCCCAGCATCTCGGTCAGGAACTGGCGATAGGTGATCTGACAGCCCGCGCCGCCGCCGAGGAACAACACCCGGCCCCACACCGCCGGGGTCTCGAGGGCGTTCGCGACCGCGACCGCGGCGTCGGCGGGGTGCAGCACCTCGATCCGGTTCTCCAGGCCGATCTCGAACATGATCGGGTCCGGCTTGCGGAGCCCCAGGATCGGGACATCCGCGAAGCGCGGGATGAACCAGTCCAGGCCGGACCCCCGCACCATGTCCTCGCCCTCGATCTTGTGCGCCGTGTACGCATCGGTGGCGACCCTCGGGTCGTCCACCCGCCGCGGCGGGTCCCGGTCCAGCGTATGACCGTGCACGTCGAAGGTGGAGGCGAACAACAGCTTCGGCGGACGCGGCTGCGCCAAGCAGGCATCGATGACATTACGGGTGCCGTCCACGTTGATCTGCCTGGCCTGCTCCGGATCGAGCTCGCTCCCGGGTGGGATCATCGCCGCCAGGTGCAGCACCACCTCGACGCCCTCGACGGCCGCCGCGACGACCTCGGCGTCCCGGATGTCGCCCCACACCGTGTCCACCCCCGCGAACCCGCGCGCCCGGCGCCCGTCCTCGGGGGTGTCGAGGGCAAGACATCGCACCCGGTGACCGCGGCCCAGCAACTCGGCGAGCACGTGCGAGCCGATATTGCCGAACGCGCCGGTCAGCAGGAGGTTCATGATCGGATGGTGCCCCTGCCTGCGATCAGCGGCAAGTCGAGCGCCGAGAGCAGGCCGGGCTTGGCGTCACCAAGGAACGGGATCGCATTGATGGCGCGCATCCCGGTTGCCAGGCACCCACCGGTGATCGGGTTGTCATCCTGTTCGCCTCGGAACACGGTCTCCTGGGTGATGTTCGGGCTGCCCTTGATGATCACCCGGTACACGTCGTTGTCCACCGAGGTGGCCCGCGGCCAGTGCGTCGCCGCGTCGTTGGTGATCCGGTTGACGTGCTCGATGACGATCTTCGCCTCGTCGCCCACCCAGCCGCGGATCTCGAATCGCACCGCGGCGCACTGGCCGGGTTCGATGACGCCGAACTTGTACTCGATCGGCTCGGTGGCCGCCCACTTCTCGTAGACCGTGTCGATCCGGTCCAGCTTCACCCCCACCGCATCGGCGATCATCGGGATGGTGTGGCCCCACGCGAAGATCAGCACCTCCGGGATCTCGAGCACAGCGGCCTGCTCGATCGGCGCGCCGATGCCCATGGTGGGGCCGTAGTCGCCCTCGTAGGTGGCGTAATCCAGCAGTTCCTGCACCCGCACGCTGTCGACCCGGCCGCAGACACCCATCAGTGTCATCGGGAAGAGGTCGTTGGCGAACCCGGGGTCGATTCCCGTGGTGAAACAGGACTTTCCGCTCTCCTGGCAGGCCTGCTCGAGCGCGACCTTCATCTCCGGCGGGCACGGCTCGGGGTAGACCAGCGGCGTCATCGAGGTGGACACCACGTGCTTGCCGGAGCGCAGCGCGGCGGTCATGTTGTCGATGTTCTGCACTGCGTACTCCGCGGTCGGACCGTAGTAGGCCACCGCGTCGGCCTCCACTGCGAGGGCGGCCTCGAAATCTGTTGTGGCGGCGAGCCCCACCGGGTCGACACCGATCAGGGTGCCGACATCGACGCCGTCCTTGGCGGGGTCGTGCACGATGACGCCGACCAGCTCGAAGGCCGGGTGATCGATCAGCTCACGGATGACCAGCTTGCCGACGACGCCGGTGCCCCAGACGATGACCTTGTGCTTCATGCCTTGCTGCCTCTCAAATATCGATGTGCATCAACAGGTTTCGCCGATCAGCGGAAGTACTCGCCTGCGTTGACGAACAGGGTCTGACCGGTGAGCATCCGGGCCCGGTCGGAGGCGAAGAACACCACCGAGTTGGCCACGTCATCGTCGGCGGGCACCTCGCCGAGCGGCATGTTCTTGGTGATCTCGCCGATGATGGTCTCCTCGGGAACCTTGCGCTCTGCGGCCGCGAGACCGACATACAGCTCGACCGGCGGGCCCCACATCCAGGTGGGGACGACGGTGTTCACCCGGATCTTGTACGGACCGAGCTCCTTTGCCAGCGACCACATCGCCGCGTGGAGCGCACCCTTCGACGTGGCGTACGCGGACTGCGGGAGCTGCGGATGGAACATCGCCTGCGAACCGATCAACACCACCGAGCCGCCCCGCTTCTTCAGCTCCGGCAGCGCGGCCTGGGTCAGGGTGAGTGTGCCGATCACGTTGGCGTCGAGCATCGACTTCCATGCGTCCAGGTCGGCGCCCTCCAGCCCGCCGAAGACGTCCTCCTTCGCGGCCACGTTCACCAGGGCATCCACTCCCCCGAAGCGATCGGCGGCCGTGCGGATCAGCTCACCGCAGGCCTCCTTCTCGAGGATGTCGGTGACCGCGTACGCGACCCGCTCCCCGGTGGGGTCGACCTCCTCGGCGACCGCCTTGAGGTTCGCCTCGGTCCGCGCGCCGAGCACGACGTTCGCGCCGTCGCGGTACGCGGCCAGCGCGATCTCCCGCCCGAGGCCGTTGCCGACCCCCGAGACCACGACCGTCTTGCCCTCCAACAGCTCCGCCATGTCAGCTTCCTCCGGTGTGATACAAGTCATTACGTAACTTCGAGTTACGATTTTTGCAACGTAACACCGCGTTACGCTATTGACAATGACTTCTGGCGAAGAGACAGCGGAGAAGGACGGCGAGCGCAGGCGCGGGCGGCCGCGGAATCCGGCGATCGACGATGCCGCGCTGGCCGCCGCCAGGGAGCTGCTGGCCGAGACGGGGTGGGACCAGACCACGATGGTGGCGATCGCCGAGCGCGCGGGGGTGGGCAAGCCGGCCCTCTACCGCCGCTGGCCGTCCAAGACGCACCTGGTGTTCGAGGCGATCTTCGGCTGGGTGGACGACGCGACGCCGGTCGCCGACGCCGCCGACCCGGCGGCGTGGATCCGCCGGTCCTGCGCCTACACCCTCGAGCTCTTCGGCCGACCGGAGGTGAAGGCCGCGCTGCCCGGCCTGCTGGCGGCGTTCCGCGATCGCGAGGACCTGTTGACGGCGCTGTGGACCGACTTCGGCGGGCCAGGCGTCGGCATGCTGGCCGACACCCTGCGCAGGGGCGGCGCGGACGACCGGGGCGCGGGAGAACCCGACGCCGCGGCACTGGACGCCCAGGCCACCATGCTGTTCATCGTCGGCGGCAGCATGGTGATGCGACTGCTGATGGCCGACGAGGAGGCCGACGCGCTCGCCCGCCGGATGCCGGACATCCTCCTCGGCGGTGTGGCCGGTCCCCCACCTGCTCGGTAGGCGCGGCCCCGAGATCGATCAGCGAAGCCTGGCGACCTCGGATCGGGCGAACGCGGTGGCGGGGGTCTCGCGCCCGCCGTCCTCCGCGATCTGCTCGGCGAGCTCGCCCGCCGCGGTCAGCACGTGGCCGGCGCGCTGTCGCGCGGCGCGATCACCCGTGGCCTTGAGGAATGCCTTGCGTTCGCGGCCGGTGCCGCTCACCGCGGCCAGCTCGGGTCCGGTGAGGACCCCGCGATCGACCTCGGGGGTGAGGATCGCGCGAACCCAGGCGCGCTCGGGCTCGGCGGCCCTGCGCAGGCCCATCACCAGCAGGGTGAACATCACGATCGGCACCAGGATCCAGACCCCGATCACGCCGACGATCGTGCCGTGCGAGAGCGCGGCCGCACAGTCCCAGACGCCGTGCAGCGCCATGGCGCCCACCATGAGCGCCAAGCCACGGCCGATGCGCCGGGGCTCGTCCGGCCTGCCGATCAACCACACCAGGCCCATGCAGAAGATCGCGCTGAACACGGTGTGTGAGGCGATGCCGGTGGCGGCGCGCATGACGATCGTCTGCACGACGGCTGGCCCCTGCTCCGCGCCGAACGCCCCGGCCGCGGCGGAGACGGCGTAGAGCAGGTCCTCGAAGACCTGGAAGCCGAGTCCGATGAAGGCGCCGATGATCGCCCCGTCGAAGGCGGTCCGCACGACCCGCGGCGCGAGCAGCAGGATCAGCACGAATCCGGCGGCCTTCCCGATCTCCTCGGTGAACGGCGCGGTCAGCGCGGCGCTCCAGTCCAGCGCGAAGGCCTGACCGTAGAGCTTGGTGTAGATCGACCGGATCGGGTCGTTCGCGGCGATCGCCAGGCCGAAGGTCGCGCCTATGCCGCCCCACAGGAAGGCCAGGACGCGCACCTTGACGGGCACGCTCCTGAACCGGTCGACATGGCTGATGATCAGCCAGAACGGCACCGTGTAGAGGGCGAACACGATCACCCCGGCAACCAGCGCGGTGGTCAGCACGGGCGCTCCGGGGGCCAGGTTCTCCAGCAGCCGGACCACCCCCGCCGCCATGATCAGCCAGTACACCCAGAACGCGAGGTTGCGCGGCTGGTAGATCCGGTACGGACGGCCGTACCCGGACCGCACGATCGCGGTCAGTTGGAGCTGCTTGTCCACATCACCGGTGGCGTCACCTGTAAGTGCGGTCATTCGCCGGCCTCCTGGCGCTCGAACCGGATGCTGCCGAGCGTCGCCTCGACGTCGGCATTGTCGGCGATGACGTCGCCAGGCAGTCCCGCCGCGGTGATCGTGACGGCGGTCCCGTCGTCGACGAAGGCCGCGAGGAACCCCTCCCGATTGGGCTCGGTGAACTTCTCGATCACCCCGCGTGTGCCCATGGTCGAGTAGATCTCGTGCCGCTCCCCGGTGAGCCGCATACCCGCCGCGCGATTCATGCCCTCGCTGCGTTCGGCGGCCTCGTCGAGCAGCGCGTCGACAGACCCACTGAAGTCGGTGGCGTGCATCGACAGGAT
Source organism: Rhodococcus sp. PvR099 (assembly GCF_017833315.1). Taxonomy (NCBI): domain Bacteria; kingdom Bacillati; phylum Actinomycetota; class Actinomycetes; order Mycobacteriales; family Nocardiaceae; genus Rhodococcus; species Rhodococcus sp. PvR099. The sequence goes on from NZ_JAFIBV010000001.1 coordinate 3,007,830, forward strand.
CATCGTCCCGCTACCGAACACCGCGTCGGTGCCCTTGATACCACTCGTGGTGGCATCGGTCTCGCGCAGTCCGGATACGAGATTCCACCCGTCCGGCGGGTCGACGGTCACCCCGGCCTTGAGCACCAGCACCTCACCCGCCGCAACCGGGTCGTCATAATCGATCGACCGGTCGATCGCCGGGACGACGGTGGCGTACAGGAACGCCAGCACGAGAATTCCCAGAGCAGGCAACAGGGTTCGGCGATCGAGGCCGAGGATCCGGCGGTCGACCGGCACCCAGTCGTCCCGTTCCTCTCGCGGCACCGGGTCGCGGTGGTGGCGGGTCGCTGCGTCGGTCATGGGATGAAGGTAGTGGTTCGCGGCGCGAACTACCTCACCGCGCCCGCCGTGGCGAGCACCCAGGCGTACTCGAACGCGACCTCTTTCCACTTCTCGTAGCGGCCGCTGACCCCACCGTGACCGGCGCTCATCTCGGTCTTGAGCAGCAGCGGCGCGTCACCCGTCTTGGTCGCCCGCAGCGCGGCCACCCACTTGGCCGGCTCGACGTACAGCACCCGGGTGTCGTTGATGCTGGTGATCGCGAGGATCGCCGGGTAGTCCTTGGCCGCGACGTTCTCGTAAGGGCTGTACGACCTCATGTACTCGTAGACGTCCTTGTCCGCCAACGGGTTTCCCCACTCGTCCCATTCGATCACCGTCAGCGGCAGCGAGGGGTCGAGGATCGAGGTGAGCGGGTCAACGAACGGCACGTTCGCCAGGATGCCCGCGAACAGCTCCGGCGCCAGGTTCGCGACCGCGCCCATCAGCAGTCCGCCGGCGCTGCCGCCGTCCGCGACCAGCTGCGCGGGCGTGGTGCGACCGGCGTCGATGAGATGCCGCGCACAGTCGACGAAGTCGGTGAAGGTGTTCTTCTTCGTCAGCATCTTGCCGTTGTCGTACCAGTGCCTGCCCATCTCGCCGCCGCCGCGGACGTGCGCGACCACGAAGACAACGCCGCGGTCGAGCAGCGAGAGCCGGGCCACCGAGAAGCCCGGGTCCATGCTGGACTCGTAGGACCCGTAGCCGTAGAGCAGCATCGACGCGGGCGCGGTCACTCCCTTGCGCTGCACGATCGAGATCGGGATCTTGGTCCCGTCCGCCGCGGTGGCCCAATCCCGATGCTGCTCATAGTCGTCGGGGTCGTAGCCGCCGAGCACCGGCTGCGACTTGCGCAGCATCAGCTCGCCGGTCGCCACGTCGTAGTCGTAGACCCGGCTGGGCGTGATGAACGAGGTGAAGCCCATCCGCAGCAGCGGGCCCGTCCACTCCGGGTTGGACCCGGCGCCCACCGAGTACAGCTCCTCGTCGAACTCGAGCTCGCGCATCTCGCCGTAGCCGTCGGCGGTCAACGGCCACACCGCGAGCCGGGTCAGCGCCTCGCGCCGGTAGCTCAGCACCAGGTGACCGGCGAACGCCTCGGCGTCCTCGAGCCGGACATCCTGGCGCGGCGCGAGCAGCGTCCGCTGGTCGGTCGGGTCGGCCACCGGGGCGTCGACCAGGGTGAAGTTCTCCGCCTTCACGCCGTCGACGTCGCCGTTGTGCAGGATCAGGAACCGGTCCTCGCCCGCGACGACCGCGTGCTCGACGCTGTACTCGACGCCGTCGACGCGGGGCAGCACCACCCGGAACTCGCCCTCGGGGTCGTCCGATTCGAGGCAGCGGATCTCCGAGGTGATCTTGGAGCCGATCCAGATCATCAGGTACTTCTCGCTGCGGGTGGACCCGAAGCCGACCCAGAACCGCTCGTCCGGCTCGTGGAAGACCTGCGCGTCCTCGGACTGCGCGGTGCCCAGCTTGTGCCGCCAGACGGTGTCGGGCCGCCAGGCCTCGTCCACCGTCATGTAGAAGACGTGCTCGTTGTCCACCGACCAGGTGGCACCGGGTGCGGTGCCGGGGATCTCGTCGGCGAGCAGCTCGCCGGTGCGCAGGTCCTTGAAGCGCAGGGTGTACCGCTCGTCGCCTGCGGTGTCCACGGAGTACGCCAGCAGATGGCCGTCGAGGGTGATCGAGAACGCACCAAGGGAGAAGAAGTCGTGCCCCTCGGCGAGCAGGTTGCTGTCGAGCAGCACCTGCTCGTCCTCGATCTCCGTGTCGGTGGAGAGCACCGGCGGGGTCCAGTCGTCCGGGCCGGAGATCGGGCACCGGCACTGCACGCCGTACTGCTTGCCCTCGAAGCTGCGGGAGTAGTACCACCACTGACCCATCCGGGAGGGCACCGACAGGTCGGTCTCTTGGGTGCGGGCCTTGATCTCCTGGAAGATCGTTTCCCGCAACGGCGCGAGGTGCTCGGTCTGCTGCTCCGTGTAGGCGTTCTCCGCCTCGAGGTACGCGCGCACCTCGGGGTCGTCCTTCTCGCGCAGCCACTCGTAGTTGTCGACGAAGGTGTCGCCGTGGTGGGTGCGCTGGAGGGGGACCTTCTTGGCGACCGGGGCTGCGATGGGGCTGCTGACCGGGGTGACGGACGAAGTCATGCCGCCAGCCTAGGCGGTGCGTGCCGCGGCGTGACGGGCTACACCGGGGTCTGGACCCAGTCGTCGAAGGACAGCCCGGAGATACGCTCGTAGGCCTCGATGTAGCGGGACCGGGTGGCGTCGACGATCTCCTGGGGCAGCGGCGGCGGGGGCGTGTCACTCGCCCGGTCCCAGCCGGACTCCTGGCCGGTGAGCCAGTTGCGGACGAACTGCTTGTCGAAGCTCGGCTGCACCCGGCCCGGCTCGTAGCCCTCGGCGGGCCAGTAGCGGGACGAGTCCGGGGTGAGCACCTCGTCGGCGAGGACCAGGTTGCCATCGGCGTCGAGGCCGAACTCGAACTTGGTGTCAGCCAGGATGATGCCCCGGTCCGCCGCGAAGCTGGCCGCCCGGAAGTAGATGTCGAGGGTGTCCTCGCGCAGCTTGATCGCCAGCTCCTGGCCGAGCTGATCGATCACGGTCGCGAAGTCGACGTTCTCGTCGTGCTCGCCGAGCACCGCCTTGGTGGCCGGGGTGAAGATCGGCTCGGGCAGCTTGCTCGCCTCGACGAGACCCTCGGGCAGCTCCACGCCGCAGACGGCGCCGGTGCGCTGGTAGTCGGCGAGCCCGGACCCGGTGAGGTAACCACGGGCCACGCACTCGACCGGCACCATGTTCAGCTTGCGCACCACGAGTGCTCGGCCGAGCACCTCGGCCGGGATCCGCTCGTCGTCGGGTGCACCGGCCAGGTGGTTGATGCCGCCGAGCTGCTCGAAGAAGAACACGCTCATCGCGGTGAGCACACGCCCCTTGTCGGGGATCGGGGTGCTCAGCACGTGGTCGTAGGCGGAGATCCGGTCGCTCGCGACCAGCAGCAGGTGCTCGTCGTCGATCGTGTAGAGGTCGCGGACCTTGCCGCCGGCCAGGTGGGCGTAGTCGCTGAGTGAGGGGCGCACACCGGCACCCTATCCGGTCACTCCCCCACCGATTCGCGGGCGATCGCCCTGCGCGGGCATTGGTCTATCCTGCAACCGTTGTCGCGGTGTTCGGGAAGTCCGGTGCAAAGCCGGCGCGGTACTCGCCACTGTGAGCAGGTACGTCGGCTACTCGGGGTCCGCCCCAGCCACTGGATGCGCAAGCGTCCGGGAAGGCGTAGCCGGCGGCCATCCCTGCCGAGCCAGGAGACCGGCCGTGACGCATACCTGCATGTTTTCCACGAGTCATGGAAGGCGGGTCGCTTTGCGCACCCCTGTTTCACACCGAGTCATCGCGTCTGCCGCGGCATCGCTCGCTGCCGCGCTCACCCTGTCCGCGTGCGGCGGATCGTCGAACTCCGAAGCCGCGACCATCTCCCTCGAGAACTGCGGCCGCACCGTCACCATGAGCGGGCCTGCCGAACGGGGCGTCACCCTCAACCAGGGCGCCACCGAGACCGCGCTGTCGATCGGCGCCCAAGGCCAGATGGCGGGCACGGCCTACCTCGACGACACGATCGCCCCCCAGTGGCAGGCGGCGTACGCCGAGGTCCCGGCTCTCGACGAGAAGGACTTCCCGAGCCGCGAGGCCCTGCTCGAGACGAAGCCCGACCTGGTGACGGCGTCGTACTCGAGCGCGTTCGACGACAAGGCCGTCGGCTCGCACGAGTCGTTCGACGAGCTCGGCGTCGCCACCTATGTCTCCCCGTTCGGCTGCAAGGACAGGTCGAAGCGGCCCGCGGTCGCCTGGGATTCGATCGCGACCGAGATCACCGACTACGGGATCATGTTCGGCCGCGAAAACGAGGCCGACGCGGTGGTCGCGCAGATGCGCGAGACGCTGACCGGCATCGAGGCGGCGGCGCCCGCGAAGGGCAAGAGCATCTTCTGGTACGACAGCAAGACCACGACGCCGTACGTGGGTGCCAATGCCGGCGGGCCGCAGCTGATCATCGACGCGGTCGGCGGCACCAACATCTTCGCCGGCCTGGACGGATCCTGGGCCGACGGCAGCTGGGAGACGGTGCTCGCCGCGAACCCGGACGTCATCGTGCTCGCCGACGCCTCATGGGACACGGCCGAGGAGAAGAAGAACTACCTGCGCGGCGACCCCGCGCTGCGGGATCTGAAGGCCGTGCGCGAGGACGCGTTCGTCGTCCTCCCGTTCTCGACGACCACGCCGGGTCCGCGCACGATCGAGGGCGCGACGCTGGTCGCCGGGCAGCTGGGCGGCGACGGGGCGTGACCGCGTCCACCCGGGCCCCCGCCCGGGCAGCCACCACGACCGGCACCGCATGGTCGGTGATCCTGGTCGCGCTGCTCGCGGTGAGCTGCGCGGCCGGGGTCGCGATCGGCGCGGCCGACCTGTCGATCGGCACGGTCGTCGAGTCGATCGCGGGACGGCTCGGCATCGGCCGCGGCACCGACCTGTTGACCACGCACATCGTCGTCGACCTGCGGTTGCCGCGGGTGCTGGCGGCCGCGGCGATCGGCGCGGGGCTCGCCCTGTGCGGCGCGGTGCTCCAGTCACTGACCGGCAACCAGTTGGCCGACCCCTACCTGCTCGGCATGTCGGGGGGCGCGTCGTTGGGCGCGGTCCTGGCGCTCACCACCGGCGCGAGTGCGGTGGGCGCACTCGGATTCGGTGCCGTCTCGACGGCCGCGTTCCTCGGTGCCCTGGGGAGTCTGTTGCTGGTGTTCCTCATCGCGACGTCCCGGTCCGGGGTGCTGCTGCCCGGCCGGCTCGTCCTCGCCGGGATAGCGGTGGGGCAGCTGGCGGCGGCGCTGACGTCGGCGCTGGTTCTGTTCGGCGACCGGGACGCCGCCCACCGGGTGCTGAGCTGGACCCTCGGCTCGGTGGCAGGCGTGCGCTGGTCCGGTCTGGTCGGCATCCTGGTCGTCGTCGCGGTGACGATGACGATCGTCCTCGCCTACAGCCGGGTGCTGGACTCGTTCGCCTTCGGTGAGCGTGCGGCCGCGAGCCTGGGCACCAACGTCGAGCGCTCCCGCTGGGTGCTGTACGCGGTGGCGTCGCTGTGCACGGCGGCGCTGGTCGCGCAGGCAGGCATCATCGGGTTCGTCGGGCTCGTGGTGCCGCACGCAGCCCGCATGCTCGTCGGGCCACTGCACGCACGCCTGCTCCCGGTGGTGGCGCTGATGGGCGCGCTGCTGCTGGTGTGGGCCGACATCGCCGCCCGCACCGTCATGCCCGGGCGAGAACTGCCCATCAGCATCGTCACCGCCATCGTCGGGGTGCCTGCATTCGTGTGGCTGCTCCGACGCCAGGGAGCTCGCGCATGAGCCACCACACCCCGGAGATCCGGGTCGAGGACGTCACCTGGTCGGCCGGGGGCAGCCGGATCCTCGACCGGGTGGCGTGCACTGCCCCGGCCGGACAGGTCACCGGGCTGATCGGGCCGAACGGCTCGGGCAAGACGTCATTGCTGTCGGCCATCGCTCGGCTCGAGCGTCCCGAGAGCGGCCGGGTGCTGCTCGGTGACGAACCGGCGGCCGGGATGAACCGGCGCGAGTTCGCGCGGACCGTCGCACTGGTGGAACAGCATTCGGCCACCGAACTGGACCTGACGGTGGAACAGATCGTCGAACTCGGCACCATCCCGCAGCGCGGCGGCTGGGCCCGCCCCGCCGCACGCGGCACTGGCGAACTCGTCACCGAATGCCTCGCGACGGCCGGGATCACCGATCTGCGACACCGGTTGTGGCAGAGCCTGTCCGGCGGCGAGAAGCAGAAGACCCAGCTGGCCCGGGCGTTCGCGCAGCGACCCTGCGTGCTGCTGCTGGACGAGCCGACCAACCACCTCGACGTCTCGGCTTCGCTCGAACTCCTGGAACTGATCCGGGCCAGGGGGCTGACCACGGTGGCCGCGATGCACGACCTGAACCTGGCCGCGATGTACTGCGATCACCTGGTGGTGCTGCGCGATGGCCGGGTGGTCGCCGAGGGCCCGACGGAGTCGGTGCTCACCGCCGAGCTGCTCGCGGAGGTGTACGGCCTCGACGCCCTGGTGCAGCCCCATCCACGGACCGGCCGCCCGCTGGTGGTGCTGTGTGGCACCACCGCCGACACCACCGAAAGGGTCACGCCGTGAACATGATTCAGCAGTCCCGGTGGGTGATCGTCACCGCGCCCACCGACCGCGGCGCCGATCCCCGCGACCAGGTGAACGGGGCGCTGCGGGTGCTGCGGGACCGGCACCCGGACACCGACTTCGTGACGGCGGTGCTCGGCGGCTCGGGGACATCCGTCACCACGGCGCTCGACGAGGCGGCCGCGGCGGGCGCCACCGAGGTCGTGGTGATCAGTGCCCAGACCGTGCTGGACCGCAAAATCGACGCGTGGTTCCGCCGCGTCATCGGGCACTGGTTGCGCGAGCGCGGACCGGATGTCCCCGACATCCGCCTCGCCGGGCCGCTGAGCGACACCGACACGTACGTCGACCTGCTCGACGCCGCGATCTCGGGCCCCACCTCCGCGGCCCGCACCACCACCGCTCCCCTGACCTCCCCCGCGTGGGACGAGGTGCCGGGCTTCACTCGGCACGTCCTGGTGTGCCGGGGTCCGCGCTGCTCGGCCCGCGGCGGCCCGGAGGCCGCGCAGGCACTGGACCGCGCGCTCGAGACCCGCGGCCTCGGCGACGAGGATGTCCTCGTCACCCAGACCGGCTGCCTGTTCCCGTGCTCGCAGGCCCCCGTCGTGGCGGTGTATCCCGACAACTCCTGGTACGCGGAACTGCGCGCCGACCGGGTCGAACGGTTCGTCGACGAGCACCTGGTCGAGGGCAGGCCCATCACCGAGTGGAGCGGCGCGCGGCGGTCGTCTGACACCCTGGAGGCATGACCACCGCCGCGCCCCGCGTCACCGTCACCTACTGCACGCAGTGCAACTGGCTGCTCCGGGCCGGCTGGATGGCGCAGGAACTGCTGAACACGTTCGGCACCGACCTCGGCGAGGTGGCCCTGATCCCGGGCACCGGCGGCGTATTCCGGATCGCGATCGGCGACGAACTGCTGTGGGACCGCAAGCGCGACGGCGGTTTTCCCGACATCGTCACGCTCAAGCAGCGCGTGCGCGACGTGGTGGCGCCGGAGCGGGACCTGGGTCACGCGGACCGAGCTCGCGGCGACTGATCGCTCAGTCCCCCCGCGGGCCGTAGGTGTCGACCACCAGGACCGGCCCGTCGCCGAGAGCGCCGTCCGCGTCCATCGCCAGCGCGCCCGCGAGTGCCTTTGCGGTGTAGACGGGATCGAGGGTCAGCCCGTGGTCCGCGCCGATCCGCTCCGCGGCCGACCCCTCGGGCGTGGCGAACCCGTATCCGGGCCCCAGCCAGTCGCGGGTCACGGTGATCGCTCCCGGCTCGAACTCGACCGGGCCGAGCGCGGCCCCGCGCCGGGTGAGCAGCCGCGCGGTCTTGCGCGCCAGCCCGACGAGGTCCCGCTCGGCCAGCGGCAGGGTGTCGTTGACGACCACCCCGACCACCCGGGTGCGCAGGCCTGCCAGGCGCAGTCCCAGCAGCAGCCCAGCGGCTGTGCCGCCCGAGCCCACCGGGGTCACCACGTGCGTCGGCTCCGGCATCGCGCCTGCCTCGACCTGCGCGCCCAGCTCCAGCGCGGCCTCGACATAGCCGAGGGTCCCGAGCGGCGAGGATCCGCCCGCGGGCAGGAAGTAGGGCAGGCGGCCGCCGCGCGCGTGCCGCAGCAACAGCCACGGCGCCGCCGCGATCGTGCGGGCCTTCGTCCGGGTGAAATGCAGTGCGGCACCGGAGTGCCGCAGCCGTTCGAGCTGCGCGTGCACGTGCTCGTCCATCGGCTGATCGATCAGGGCCAGGGCCGTGTCGATGCCGAACTCGTGGGCGTACAGGGCCGTCGCCAGCCCCCAGTTGGTGCCCTGGCCGCCGACGCTGAAGATCTGCCGGGAACCGCGGGCGAGGACGTCCGGGATGATCCACTCCAGCTTGCGCACCTTGTTGCCGCCCCAGCCGCCTGCCCCGTACACGCCCTCGTCCTTGCACCACAGCCGGTTCGCCGGGCCGAGCCCCTCGAGGTGGGTGATCGGGGTCGGGCCGGAGCCGAGCCTGCGGTACGGGAGGGTCGCCTCGAGTTCCGGGAAGAGCCGGTACAGCGCGGGGCCGGTCGTCTGGTCCATGTGATCGCCTAGACCGAATCGAGCCGGCGGCGGAGCGCACCGGCCAGGTAGTCGAGATCCGGCCTGCGCGCGGCGACGGGGCGACCGCGGAGACCGAACCCGTCGCCGGAGGTGCGCGGGATTACATGCAGGTGCACGTGGAAGACCTCCTGGCCCGCGACGGCGCCGTCCGCGAGGAAGAGGTTCACCCCATCGGCGCCCGGGCCGTCGGCGGGCAGGCCCGCCGCGTCGGTGCCGTTGTCCCGCAACGCCGCCGCCAATCGCTGACCGACGGCGAAGATCCGGCCGCCGTCCTGCGGGTCGAGCTGCGCGAGCCCCGACGCGTGCCGCTTCGGGACCACCAGCAGGTGGCCGGGGGTGAACGGGCGGATGTCCATGAACGCCACGGTGTGCTCGTCCTCGTACACGAGGCTCGCCTCCGCCTCGCGCGCGATGATGGCACAGAAAATGCAGTGGCTCATGGGGATTGATGATAGGCCCCACGGGCCATCCCGGCTGACGGGCAATCCCCTTCTCGCGCCGGCGCGGCGGTCCTAGGGTATGCCCACCGACAGTGGATGGGAGTTGTGACATGAGCGCACGCAATCCGGTGACGCCCCTCGATGCGGGCGACGTCGAACACTTCGATCACGAGACCGACGTGCTGATCGTCGGCTACGGCTGCGCAGGCGCGGCCGCGGCCCTGGAGGCGACGGCCGCGGGCGCCGAGGTCGTCATCCTGGAGAAGGCGAGCGGCGGCGGCGGATCGTCGGCGCTGTCGGGTGGCGAGATGTACCTCGGCGGCGGCACCGAGATCCAGCGGGCCTGCGGATTCGAGGACTCCGCGCAGGACATGGAGGCGTTCCTGCTGGCCGCCCTCGGACCCGACGCCGACAAGGAGAAGGTCGGCCTCTACAGCCGGGACAGCGTCGCGCACTACCAGTGGCTGGTCGACCACGGAGTGCCGTTCAAGCCGTCGCTGTGGAACTCGCCCACATGGGTGCCGCCGACCGACGACGGCCTGATGTGGATGGGCGAGAACTCCTATCCCTTCGCGGAGCTCGCCAGGCCCGCGCCCCGCGGACACCGGGTCACCTCGGACGGGTTCGGCGGCAAGGTCCTGATGCACAAGCTGTCCGAGGCCGTCACGGCCACCGACGCGGCGGTGCACACCGACACCTACGCGACCCGACTGATCGTGGAGGCCGGCCGGGTGGTGGGTGTGCTCGCCCGCCAGTACGGCAAGACCTACACCTACCGGGCGCGCCGCGGGGTGGTGCTCACCACCGGCGGATTCGCCGACAACGCGGAGATGGTCGCGCAGCACGCCCCGCAGCTGGTGGGGCTCGGCGTCAACAGCGATGGTGGCGACGACGGCCGCGGCATCGTGATGGCCCAGGCCGTCGGCGCCGCCGTCAAGCACATGTCGGCCGGCCAGGTCGGCATCTCGCTGATCCCCGGGATGATGGTGCGCGGCATGATCGTCAACAGCGTCGGCCAGCGCTTCATCAACGAGGACGTCTACCCCGGTTTGGTCGGGCAGGCGGCGCTGTACAAGCACGGACTGAAGGTGTGGGTGATCCTCGACGAGCGAGCCTACGAGGAGGTGCCGGTCAACGAACGCTGGGGCGTACAACCGCATTTCGTGGCCGAGACACTCGAGGAACTAGAGCAGCAGATCGGCATGCCGCCCGGCGCGCTCGTCACCACCGTCGGCGAGTACAACCGGCACGCCGCCGAGGGCGAGGACCCCTACTTCCACAAGTCCGCGACGTGGCTGCGACCGCTGCAGTCGCCGTTCGCCGCGATCGACGTCCAGCGCGGCATCGCCCCGCCGGAGTACGGCGAGGCGGGCCGGGGCGGCGCGGAGGTGTTCACCATCGGCGGGCTGTGCACCACCGTCGACGGCCAGGTTCTCGACCTCGACGGAGACCCGATCCATGGGCTGTTCGCCGCAGGCCGCGCCACGTCGGGGCTGCACTCCTGGGGCTACATCAGCGGCACGTCGCTAGGCGACGGCACGTTCTTCGGCCGCCGCGCCGGCGTGGCCGCCGCCACGCGCCAGTAGCGCCGCGTACCTACCGCCGAGCTCGATCAGGTCATCGTGGGTACCGCGTTCGGCGACGCGTCCGCGATCGAGCACGACGATCTGGTCCGCGTCGCGGATCGTGGACAGCCGGTGCGCGATGGTGATCGTGGTGCGTCCCCGGCTGACAGTGTCGAGCGCGGCCTGCACGGCCCGCTCGGTCTCGTTGTCCAGCGCGCTGGTCGCCTCGTCGAGGATCAGCACCCGCGGGTCGCGCAGCAGGGTGCGCGCGATCGCGATGCGCTGCTTCTCGCCGCCCGAGAACCGGTGACCGCGCGCTCCGACGACGGTGTCGTAGCCGTCGGGCAGTGACGCGATCAGCTCGTGCACCTGGGCGTCGCGCGCCGCCGCCTCGATCTCGGCGTCGGTGGCGTCGGGCCTGGCGTGCCGCAGGTTCTCGCGGATGGTGGCGTGCAGCAGGTACGTCTCCTGGGAGACGACGCCGACCAGTTCGGACAGTTCCGCCAGCGGGATCGACCGCAGGTCGACCTCGTCGATGCGCACCGAACCCATGCTCGGGTCGTGGAGGCGCGCCACCAGGGAGGCGAGAGTGGTCTTGCCCGAACCGGTTTCGCCGACCAGTGCGAGCGAGGATCCGGCGGGCACATCGATGCTCACGGAGTCGAGGGCGTTCCGGTCCGACCCCTCGTAGCGGAAACAGATGTCGTCCAACCGAACCGCGCCCGCCACGTCCTCACGGCGCAGGTGCACGGGGTGCTCGGGGTCGTCGATCTCGACGGGGAGGTCGAGGTACTCGAAGATGCGGCTGAACAGAGCGAGCGAACTGGTCACCGAGACACCGACGTCGAGCAGGCTCATCAGCGGCCGGAAGAGCGCCGCCTGCAGCCCGGTGAAGGCGACCAGGGTGCCGATGGTCATGCCGCCGGACGTCGCTGGCAGGCCCGCCGCGAGGTAGAGCAGCGCCGGGATGGCGGCGAAGACGATGTTCATCGTGGCCATCCGCCAGCGGCCGGAGAGCTGCGACCTGACCTCGAGATCGGCGAGGAGGTGCGAGGTGTCTGCGAAGCGTTCCGACATCGCGGGACCCGCCCCCAGCGTCTTGCCGAGCTGGATTCCGCTGATCGACAGGGACTCCTCGATCTGGGTCTGCATGTCGGCAAGGGTGCGTTGGCGCTGCGCCGTGATCTCCCGCCTCATCCGGGCGACCTTGCGGGTCAACCAGATCGCGGGTGGCAGCACGATCAGCGAGAGCAGAGAGAGCCGCCAGCTCAGCACGGCCATCGCGATGGCCGTGCCGACGACGGTGGTGACGTTGGAGGCGATCGAGGTGGCGGTCGAGGTGACCACGGTCTGCATGCCGCCGATGTCGTTGGTGAGGCGGGACTGGATCTCCCCTCCCCTGGTGCGGGTGAAGAAGCCGAGCGACTGCCGTTGCAGGTGCGCGAACACCCGGGTCCGGAGTCCGTGCATGATGCGCTGGCCGACCGTGGTCGAGATCCAGGTCTGCACGACACCGAGCACCGAGCCGACGACGGTCACGGCGAGCATGCCGATCACCGCCCACATCAGCAGCGTGACGTCCTGGTCGGGAATGGCCTTGTCGATGACGGCGCGGACCAGGAACGGGTTGGCCAGCGAGACGGCGGAGGCCGCGACGATCAGCACGGTGACCACGGCGATCTGCGGGCGGTAGGGCGAGAACAGGGCGCCGATCCGGCGCAGGCTCACCGGCGACTCGGCCAGCTGGGCGCGGTCGGCGGGATCGATCTTGCGTGAGCGGGGACCCGGTCCGGGCTCGCCGCTTCGGGGGCTTGTCATACAACCACCCCTCTCGGTATGTCGGGGTAAGACATACTGAGGTTCCCTCACTATGAGGTGACTGTCAAGTGAGGTAGCCTAGGTCACCATGGACCAGCAGCACCCCGACACCCTCCGGGATCTCCTGATGTCCAGCGCCCGCGCCCTGCGCCGACGCTGGTTCGTCGCGCTGGAGCCCTGGCAGCTGTCGCCGCACGAATACCGCGCGCTGCAGGTGATCGACCGCGACACCGACCGGCATCCTCGGCTCGGCGACGTCGCGAAGGCACTGCGCATCGCGCCGCGGTCCGCGACCGAGGTCGTCGACAGGCTCGAGGAACGCGGGCTCACCGAACGGGTCCCGGACGCCGCCGACCGGCGCGCCACGTGCGTCCGCCTGACCGACGCCGGTCGCCGCATCATCGGCGAGCTCGAGACGGCGCGCGCCGACGACGCCGAGGACTTCTTCGCGGCGCTCGACGGGCACGATCGCGCCGAGCTGCGCCGCATCCTCGACAAACTGCGCTGACGCGCCTGTGCGCGGTTGACGAGTCCAGACACTCGTCAACCGCGCACGGGCGGCGAAGCCGCCTACAGAATGGGCGCAGGCGAGTACTTCGCCGCCTCGGGGTTCTGCTCCACCAGCAAACCGACCCGGCGGACCACCGTGGCCACCTGGGACTCGGCCGCGCCGATGAAGGCGGACTTGTCGGCCAGCGCGGCGTCCAGCTGCGCGCGGTCCAGCGGGAACCGGTCGTCGGCGGCCAGGCGGTCGAGCAGGTCGGGCTCGCGGCCGTCCTCGCGCATCGCCAGCGCGACGGCGACCGCGTGCTCCTTGATGACCTCGTGCGCGGTCTCGCGGCCGGTGCCCGCGCGCACGGCGGCCATCAGCATCCGGGTGGTGGCCAGGAACGGCAGGTAGCGGGTGAGCTCCTTCTCGATGACCGCCGGGTACGCACCGAACTCGTCGAGCACGGTCAGGAAGGTCTCGATCTGTCCGTCGATCGCGAAGAACGCGTCGGGCAGCGCCACCCGGCGGACCACCGAGCAGAACACGTCGCCCTCGTTCCACTGCGCGCCTGCCAGCTCCGCCGCCATCGACGCGTAGCCGCGCAGCACGACCTGCAGGCCGTTGACGCGCTCGCAGGAGCGGGTGTTCATCTTGTGCGGCATCGCCGACGAGCCGACCTGGCCGGGCTGGAAGCCCTCGGTGACCAGCTCGTGGCCCGCCATCAGGCGGATGGTGTGCGCGAACGAGGACGGGCCTGCGCCCACCTGGACCAGCGCGGACAGCACGTCGTGGTCCAGCGAGCGCGGGTACACCTGGCCGACGCTGGTCAGCACGTGCGCGAAGCCGAGGTGCTCGGCGACCTTCGCCTCGAGGAAATCGAGCTTCTCGGTGTCGCCGCCGAGCAGGTCGAGCATGTCCTGGGCGGTGCCCATCGGGCCCTTGATGCCGCGCAGCGGGTACCGGTCGATCAGCTCGCGCAGGCGGGTCAGCGCGACGAGGAGCTCGTCCGCGGCGGAGGCGAACCGCTTGCCGAGGGTGGTGGCCTGCGCGGCGACGTTGTGGCTGCGGCCCGCCATCACCAGCGACGAGTACTCGGCGGCCCTCTCCCCGAGCCGCGCGGCGACCGCGACGCCGTGCGCATACACGTGCTCGAGCGAACGGAAGATCTGCAGCTGCTCGACGTTCTCGGTGAGGTCGCGGCTGGTCAGGCCCTTGTGCACGTGCTCGTGTCCGGCGAGGGCGTTGAACTCCTCGATCCGCGCCTTGACGTCGTGCCGGGTCACCCGCTCGCGGTCCGCGATGGAATCGAGGTCCACCTGCTCGAGGACCCGCTCGTAGTCGGCGAGCGCGTCCTCGGGCACGTCGATGCCGAGCGAGGCCTGCGCCCGCAGCACCGCCAGCCACAGCTGACGCTCCAGCACGATCTTGTGCTCGGGCGACCACAGCTCCCTCAGGTCGGGGCTGGCGTATCGGTTGGCAAGGACGTTGGGGATGCGGCTCACGAGCGCCCAGTTTACGGCCGCCGCCCGCGGGACCGGCAGCCGCGCCACCCGGGGCGTGCGGCTACAGCTCCGGCTCCTCAGGCGGGAGCGGCGGGAGCGGCGGCGCCGCGACCTCGATGACGTCCGACAGCATCTCCCTTGCCAACTTCTCGGGGTCGGGGTCGGACTCGCTCAGCGCCCCGACGATGGCCCCGTCCACCACGCAGATCAGCCTGCGCAGTCCCTCCTGCCGGACCTGCCGTCCGGACCGGCGCAACACCTCACCGAGCGCATCGTCGAACTGGACCCGCAGCCGTTTCTGTACCTCGTGCAGCTGGGGATGCCGCGCGGACGCGATGAAGCACTCGTACCTGGCGATGAGGTGTTCCCGCGTGACGCCCTCGATCGGGCCGACCAACAGCTCGATGATCAGCTCGACGACGGCCGCGGAGTCGCGGTCGGCCTGTGTGATCCGGTCGATCCGGGCGCGCATGGCGTCCATCTCCCGGCTGCCGCTCAGCTCGACCGCCCGCGCGATCAGGTCGTCGAGGGAATCGAAGTAGTAGGTGGTCGACGCGAGCGGCAGGCAGGCGCGCTGGGCCACCGCCCGATGGCGGACCGCCTCGAACCCGCCCTCGAGCATCAGGTCGGCCGCGGCCTCGACGAGCGCCATCCGGCGTCGTTCGCCCTTGGGAGTCGCCGCGGAAGACACCCGGCCCATCGTGCCAGCGGAAGCGCTGCGCCGAGTCGATTTCGTTTGAGCGGGCGCGGGCGAGGCCGCCGTCCCGTCAGTGTCCGAGTGCAGCACTTCGCCCCAATCGCTCCAGGGCCTCTTGCACGTCGGCCGTCGCGCCGGCGAACGAGATCCGCACGGTCCGGTCGCCGCGGACCGTGTCGAAGTCGACGCCCGGCGCCAGCGCCACCCCGGTCTCCCGGAGCAGTTCCGCGCACCAGGACGTCGAATCGTCGGTGAGATGGCCGATGTCGGCGTAGGCGTAGAAGGCGCCGTCCGCCGGGGCCAGGTCCGTGATTCCCAGTGTAGGCAGCGCGGCCAGCACCAGGTCACGGTTCGCCGCGTACCGCCGCACGTGCCCGTCCAGCTCGGCCATGGACTCGTCGGTGAAGGCCGCGACCGCCGCGTGCTGCGAGATCGCGGGCGGGCACACCGTCATGTTCGAGGCGAGTCGCTGCAGCGCGCGGCGCAGCGACGCAGGCACCAGCATCCAGCCCAGGCGCCAGCCGGTCATCGAGAAGTACTTGGAGACCGAGCCGACCACGACGGCCTCGCGCGATGTCTCCCAGGCCGACGCGGTCGCCGAGTGGCCGGAGCCGAATTCGATCCCGTGGTAGATCTCGTCGGAGATCAGCAGGGTGCCGTGCTCCTCGCACCAGCGCGCGAGGGCGGCGAGTTCGGTCGGGTCGATAACGGTGCCGGTCGGGTTGGCCGGGCTCGCGACGACCAGTCCTGCGGGCGGCTCGTCCAGCGCCTCGAGCATCGCGACCGTCGGCTGGAAGCGGGTCTCCGGCCCGCAGTCGAGTTCGAGCACCCGACAGCCGAGCGCGGTGAGCGTGTTGCGGTACGCCGGGTATCCGGGCCGCGCCACCACCACCGTGTCGCCCGCGTCGAATGCCGCGAGGAAGATCAGGGTGAAGGCGCCGGACGAGCCGGTGGTCACCACGACCTCGTCCGGATCGACCGCGATCGACGACTTCGCGCTGTGGTACCCGGCGATCGCCTCCCGCAGCGGCAGGATCCCGAACGTCTCGGTGTAGCCGAGCAATTGGGCGCCGAGGGCCTCGTGCGCCGCACGCAGCACGGGGCCAGGCGCCTGGGTGGACGGCTGCCCCGCGGCCAGCGTCAGGACATCGCCGTGGGTTCGGGCCCGCTCGGTGGCGGCCTTCCAGACGTCCATCACATGGAAGGTGGGGACCTGGGATCGCTGGGACTCTTCTCGCACCGGGACGAGGCTAGTGCCTTGCGCTCGAAGTCCATTGATGATTGCCGGGGATCCACGTGGATGCGTCGCAAGGCGGAGCAGGTCCAGGTAGCGGGGTTCTACCTGGACCTGCGACAACGCCGCGAGGCGCCGCGTGGATCCCCGGCAAGCGCAAGAAGACTTCGGGCGCGGGGCACTGAGCGCCCGGGCCGTTTGGCCGACCGCAACCGCGACGACAGCGGCCCCGAGGATCGAATCCTCGGGGCCGCTGTCGGCAGGGGGTGCTGCTATTCGGTACCGGTCGTGCTCATGTCAGTGCATGTCGTTCGCGACGATCGCGGCGATGTTCCGTTCCGCGAGAGCGGTGATGGTGACGAACGGATTGACGCCCAGGTTGCCCGGCACCAGCGCGCCGTCCATCACGTACAGGCCCGGGTGTCCGTGCAGCCGGCCGTAGTTGTCGGTGGCCTTGTTCAGGATCGCGCCGCCGAGGGGGTGGTAGGTCAGTCCGTCGCCCCAGACCTTGTAGCCACCGAACATGTCGGTGCGGTAGATCGTGCCCTCCTTGGAGTTGATCTTGTCGAAGATCCGCTTCGCCATGTTGATGCCGGGCTGGTTCTGCGAGGTCTGCCATGACAGCCCGACCTTGCCGGTCGACGAGTTGTACTGGAACTGGGCGCGTTCCGGGTTCTTGGTGATCGACAGGTACAGGCTGATGAACAGGTCGGCTCCGGCAGGGAAGGGCGCGATCTCCGCGAACGCCGGTCCCCCGGCGTCGTCCCAGTTGTCGATGCCCATCGTCGGGATCGACGACTGCTTGCCACCCGTCGGGTCCCACAGGTGGTTGGCGCGGGCGACCATGACGTTGCCGTTGTTGCCCCAGCCCTGACCCACCTCGCCGGACAGATTCGGCAGATGCCCCTGCGCCTTCATCGCCACCAGCAGCTTGCTGGTGCCCACGCTGCCTGCCGCGAAGAACACCTTGTCCGCGGTGACCGTCTTGGTCGCGACGACGTTGCCCTGCTCGTCGATCTGCTCCATCTCGACGGAGTAGCCGGCCCCGCTCGGCACGACCTTGGTGACCCGGTGCAGGCTGGTGATGGTGACCTTGCCGGTCGAGGCCGCCTGCGCGAGGTACGTCTTGGGCAGCGACTTCTTGCCCGCATGGTTGCCGAAGATGACCTCGCCCGCCAGCGCGGACTTGGGCACGGCGCCCGCCGCCTCCTGCTTCATGTAGTTCATGTCGTAGACGTTGGGCACGAAGGTGGTCTTGAAGCCAGACCGTTCCGCGGTCTTGCGCCCGGTGCGCGCGAACTTGTACCACTCGGTCGACTCGAACCAGGCCTGGTCGATGTTGTTGACGCCGAGCCCGGCGTTCGCCCTCGGGAAGAACGTCCCGTACATCTCGTTGGAGTCCACCGAGGGCAGGAGCTCCTCGAAGTAGCCGCGTCGGGGCGTGACAGCCATGCCGCCGTTGACCAGGGAGCCGCCGCCGACGCCGCGGCCCTGGTAGACGTTGATCCCGCCCATGTTCTCGCAGTCGAGGATGCCGACGTACTTCTCGATGTCCTTGTCGATCGAGACGCCCATGAAATGCGAGACCGGCTGCGCCGTACGGTTCCTCAGCCAGAACCCGCGCTTGTCCGGCGAGGTGGTGGAGGTGAAGACCCCGGAGGCGGCCGTACCCCAGTCCCGTCCCATCTCGACGATGTGGGCGTCGATACCCGCCTGCGCCAGCCGCAGCGCGGTCACCGAACCGCCGTAGCCACTGCCGATGATCAGGGCGGGCACCCGGTCACCGGTGTTGAGTGCGCGACGCGGGGATGCCGCGGCCGTGGTGGCAGCCAGCGACGGCGCGAGCGCAACGGCGCCCGCCGCCAGGCCCGTCGCCGCCATGAACCTACGGCGGGAAAACTGCGACTTGGTGGTCGCTGTATAGCTTCGTGACGCTTGGTATTCGGTCAACGGAACCTCTCTGATCACGGGCCAATAAAGTAGAACTCGTTATACAGCCGTGACAGCGTCGAGATTCGCAATACCGACCGGTAATAAATCGAAACCCCGCAGCACATATCGAAATGCTCGAAATGCCTGTGCCGCAGCATTATCACCAGTACTGTTCAACGATTCTCATGCACCGGGGGCGCCCCATGTGGGCCCAGGCCCACACCGCGGCGCCCCCGGCAATTGCGGGAACACGATCACCAACGGGTGGAACTAATGCAGATCGTTCGCGACGATCGTGGCCATGTTCCGTTCGGCGAGGGCGGTGATGGTGACGAACGGATTGACACCGACATTGCCCGGCACCAGCGACCCGTCCATCACGTACAGGCCCGGGTACTCCGGGAGCCGCCCGAAGTTGTCGGTCGCCTGGTTCAGGATGCAACCACCGAGGGGGTGGTAGGTCAGTCCGTCGCCCCACGTCTTGTACACACCGAACAGGTCGGTGCGGTAGATCGTGCCCTCCTTGGAGTTGATCTTGTCGAACACCCGCTTGGCCATGTCGATGCCGGGCTGGTTCTGCGAGGCCTGCCAGGACAGCCCCACCTTGCCGGTCGACGAGTTGTACTGGAACTGGGCACGTTCCGGGTTCTTGGTGATCGCCAGGTAGAGGCTGACCCACAGCTCGGTGCCCGCCGGGAACGGCGCGATCTCCGCAAAGACCGGACCGGCCGGGTCGGCCCAGTTGTCGATGCCCATCGTCGGGATCGACGACTGCTTGGCGCCGGTCGGGTCCCAGCCCTGGTTGGCGCGGCCGACCATGACGTTGCCGTTGTTGCCCCAGCCCTGACCGACCGCACCGGGAAGGTTCGGCAGGTGACCCTGCGCCTTCATCGCGACGAGCAGCTTGCTGGTACCGACGCTGCCTGCGGCGAAGAAGACCTTGTCCGCGGTGACCGTCTTGGTCGCGACGGTATTGCCCTGCTCGTCGATCTGCTTCATCTCGACCGAGTACCCGCCGCCACTGGCGGCCGGCGCCACCTTGGTCACCTCGTGCAGCGTGGTGATGGTGAGCTTGCCGGTGGCCGATGCCTGCGCCAGATAGGTCTTGTCCAGCGACTTCTTCCCGGCGTTGTTGCCGTAGATGACCTCGCCTGCCAGCGCGGACTTGGCGACCTGACCGGCGTCCTCCTTCTTCATGTAGTCGAAGTCGTAGACGTTGGGCACGAAGGTCGTCTGGAATCCGGAGCGCTGCGCGGTCTTCCTGCCGACCCGGGCGAACTGGTAGTAGTCGGTGGACTCGAACCAGGCCTGGTCGATGTTGTTCACCCCGAGACCGGCATTCGCCCTCGGGAAGAAGGTCCCGTACATCTCGTTGGAGTCGACCGAGGGCAGGATCTCCTCGAAGTAGCCCCGCTTGGGCGTCACGGCCATGCCGCCGTTGGCCAGCGAACCGCCGCCGACCCCTCGACCCTGGTAGACGTTGATCCCGCCCATGTTCTCGCAGTCGAGCACGCCGACGTACTTCTCGATATCCTTGTCCACCGAGCCGCCCGAGAAGTGCGAAACCGGCTGCGCCGTACGCGTCCTCAACCAGTAGGCCCGCTTGTCCGGCGTGAGCATCGGGGAGAAGATCTTGCCGTCGGAGCCGGGCGTCGTCCACGCCCGGCCCATCTCGATGATGTGGGTGTCGATTCCCGCCTGTGTCAGCCTCAGCGCCGCCACCGCGCCGCCGTACCCGCTGCCGATGATCAGGGCGGGCACCCGGTCGCCGGTGTTGAGGGCGCGCCGCGGCGATGCCGCCGCCGAGGCCCACGAGGAGGAGAGCGCCGCGGCCCCCACCGCGAAACCCGTTGCCGCCATGAACTTCCTGCGGGAAAGCTGGGGATTGAAAGTGGTCGCTGCCGTGCCTCGCGACGCCTGGTACTCGCTCAACGGAACCTCTCTGTCAGGGCCAATAAAACTGGAACCTGTTATACGAGAGAAGTCGCACGTTACCGTTCGGTAATCCTGACGCCGCTCACAGTCCGGAATGGATCGCGGAAACGACAGTGCGAGAACACAATCGCCAGTACTGTTTTACGCATCGACGACCTGGACCAGCGACCAACTAGATGGTGATGCGGCCCTCGACGGCGGCGAGCCCGATGTCGCGGCGGAAGTGCCCGCCTGCCAGCCGGACCTCGGCGAGCTTGGCGTAGGCGTCCTCGCGCGCACTGGTCAGGTCGGCGCCGACCCCGACGACGCTGAGCACCCGGCCGCCGGAGGACACCACGGCGCCGTCCTCGCGCAGGCCGGTGCCCGCGTGCAGCACATCCTTCGCATCGGCACCGCTGATCACGTCGCCCGTGCGGGGGCGTCCGGGGTAGTTCTCGGCGGCCAGCACCACGGTCACCGCGGCACCGTCGCGCCAGCGCAGCGGGGCCACCTCGGCGAGGGTTCCGGTCGCGGTGGCGTTCAGCAGCTTACCGAGCGGGGACTCCAGCAGCGCCAGCACCGCCTGGGTCTCCGGGTCGCCGAAGCGGCAGTTGAACTCGACCACGGCGGGGCCGTCCTTGCCGATCGCCAGTCCGGCGTACAACAGACCCGAGAAGCCGCTGCCGCGCTTGACCAGCTCCGCGGCCACCGGGACGACGACCTCGTCGACGATCTGGGTCACCGTCTCCTCGGGCAGCCACGGCAACGGGGTGTAGGCGCCCATGCCGCCGGTGTTCGGCCCGGTGTCGCCGTCGCCGACCCGCTTGTGGTCCTGCGCGGGCAGCAGCGGCACCACGGTCTCGCCGTCGACCAGGCAGAACAGCGACACCTCCGGCCCGTCGAGGTAGGACTCCAACAGGACCGGGTGCCCGGTCTCGAGCAGCTCGGCGGCGTGATCGCGGGCGGCGCCGCGGTCGGTGGTGACGACGACGCCCTTGCCTGCGGCCAGCCCGTCGTCCTTGACCACCCAGTGCGGGCCGAAGCGATCAAGGGCCTCGTCCAGGTTGGCGGGGCTGTCGACGATCTCGCTGTGCGCGGTCCGCACGCCCGCCGCCGCCATCACGTCCTTCGCGAATGCCTTGGAACCCTCGATCCGCGCGGCATCGGCCGACGGCCCGAAGCACGCGATCCCGGCCGCGCGGACGGCGTCGGCGACGCCGACCACCAGCGGCACCTCGGGGCCGATCACGACCAGGTCCGCGGCGACCTTCTGCGCCAGTGCCACCACGGCCTCCCCGGACGCGACGTCCACGGGGTGCTGCTCGGCGATCTTGGCGATCCCGGCGTTGCCGGGTGCGGCGAACAGGGCCGTCACACCCGGGTCGCGCCCGAGGGCGAGAAGAAGGGCATGTTCACGGGCTCCGGAGCCGATAACGAGTACGCGCACGGACCTCAGACTACGGCCCGGCCTGTACCCGAGGCGCGGTCAGGTCGTACATAGTTGCGCCATCAACCGTGGTGGCGGCGAAGGTCTGTGCGACCCATTCGGATATCTGTGCACCGCTGCCGCCGGAGTCGCCGGGGCCCATGCCGCCACCCCCGATGAAGTAGTGGATCCTCCCCTCGGCCACGTACTGCTGGAACTGCGCCAGGCTCGGCGAGGGGTCACTGCCGTTGAAGCCGCCGATCGGCATCACCGGATCCCCGGTGGCCAGCTGGTACCCGGAGGCGCTGTTGGAGCCGACGGTGGCGGCCACCCAGGTGTACCGGTCTGCGTCTTGTTCGAGCAGTTCTGTCATGTCAGCGCTGGGCTCGCTGCCGTTCAGCAACCCGCCGCCGGGGCCGCCCCCACTCATCTGTTCTGGCCCGCCCGGCCGCTTTCCCGCGCGTCCTCCCGGCGGGTTCCCGGCAGGTCCGCCCGGCGCAGGCCCGGTCCCCGGGGTCCCGGGGGCGGCGCCCGTCTGCGGCGGACCCACCATCACCTTGCCGTCCTGGACGATCATCCACCCCGCCCCGGCGTATTCGCCGAGGTCGAACGGCAGTCCCCGGGCGCTCGGCCCGGCGGTGGGCAGCGCGCCGCCGTGCGGGGTCCCGATGGTGTCTGCCGCGTACGCGGCCGGGCCCGCCAGCCCGGTGAGCATCCCCGCCACCGCGGCCGCCGCTGCCACCCGCCCGCTCAGGCGCGGCCACAGCAGGGCCACCGCCGCGAGGGCGCCGACCACCAGCACCGTCCAGCGCAGCCACGGCAGGAAGGACGAGCTTCGACCGAGCAACTCCCATGCCCACGCGGCGCTCGCGGCCAGGGTGCCCGCCAGCACGACGCGGACCCACCAGTCGGCCCGCCTGCGCCAGGCCAGCACCGCGCCCGCGCCGACCAGAGCGCCGACCTGCGGGGCCATCGCGACCGTGTAGTACGAGTGGAAGATCCCGGCCATGAAGCTGAACACCAGCCCCGTGACGACCAGCCAGGACCCGAACAGCACGAAAGCCGCCCGCCGGGGATCGACGCGGGCACTCCTGCCACACAACACGATTCCGAGCATGCCGAGGATGAGCGCGGCGGGTATCAGCCACGCGATCTGACCGCCCTGCTCCAGGTCGAACATCCGGGTGATGCCGGTACTCCCCCACATCCCGCCAGGACCACCACCGGGCAGTTCGACGAAGGGCGGCATCCCGGCGGCCTCCGTGCCCGGCCCCGGCCCCTGTCCCGGCGTGACGCTGCCCCGCTCGTTGCCGCTGAGTCGGCCGAGCCCGTTGTACCCGAGGGTGAGTTCGAGGATCGAATTGTCCTGCGAGCCGCCGATCCACGGACGGGAGTCGGCGGGCCACAGCTCCACGGTCAGCAGCCACCAGCCGGCGGCGGCGACCATCGCGGCCAGCGCAGCGAACAGCTGCAGCACCCGCCTGCCCAGCTTCGGCGGCCCGAAAAGCAGGTAGGTCAGCGCGAGCGGCGGCACCACGAGCATCACCTGCAGCTGCTTGGTCAGGAAGCCCAGCCCGACGAACGCGCCGGTGAGCACCAGCCACCGGGTCCGGCCGTCCGACACGCCGCGCAGCAGCGCCCAGACGGAGGCGACCATGAGCAGCACCAGCAACGCGTCCGGGTTGTTGAACCGGAACATCAGCACCGCGACCGGCGTGAGCGCCAGCACGAGCCCGGCGAGCAGCCCGGCCGCGGCGCCGAAATACCGCCGCACCGTCGCCCACAGCAGGGCGACGGTGGCGACCCCCATCAGGGCCTGCGGCACGAGGATGCTCCACGAGCTGAGGCCGAACGCGCGCACCGACAGCGCCATCATCCACAACGAGGCGGGCGGCTTGTCGACGGTGATCGAGTTCGCGGCGTCCGACGAGCCGAAGAAGAAGGCCTTCCAGGACACCGAACCCGCCTGCACCGCGGCGGAGTAGAACGAGTTGGCCCAGCCGGAGGCGCCGAGTCCCCAGATGTAGGCGACGGCGGTCCCGATCAGCAGCGCCGCCAGCAGCCACGGTTCCCACCGAAAGCGCGGCGGTGCTGGATCGGGGTGCGCCGTCACGATCTGCGGTGCAGCGGTGGTGGTGGTCACGGAGTGACTCCTTCGTGGTGATTGCGGAACACCCAGCGCAGCGCGACGAACCGGGTGACGGTGGCGACGAGGTTCGCGGCGACGAGCACCGCGAGTTCGAGATGCTTGGAGGCGTCTGGCAGCCAGCGGTGCAGGGCGAACAGGGATCCGCTGGTGAGCAGCAGTCCGAACGCGAAGACCGCGAGGCCCTGGGCCTGGTGTTTGGCGGCGTCCGACCGGCCGCGCACCCCGAAGGTGAACGCCCGGTTGGCGGCGGTGTTGAGCACCGCGGTGACGAGCAGCGCGACGAGATTCGCCGCCTGGGCGCCGATCACGGGATGCAGTGCCAGGTAGAGCAGCGCGTAGGCGAGGGTCGAGGCGACCCCGACGACCGCGAACCGGGCCAGTTGCCCGACCATCCCGCGCGGCACCCCCGGCACCAGCGGCTCGCGGCCGAGCCCCTCCCGGAGCGCGGCGACCGGCAGGGCGCCGGTGGCCAGCGCCCGTCCGACCCGCACCACCCCCCTGAGGTCGGCGAGCGCGGTGGCGACGAGGTCGACGGAACTGTCGGGGTCGTCGACCCAGTCCACCGGCACCTCGTGGATCCGCAGACCCACCCGCTCGGCCAGCACCAGCAGTTCGGTGTCGAAGAACCAGCCGGTGTCCTGCACCAGCGGCAGCAGCCGTCGCGCGACGTCCGTCCGGATCGCCTTGAAACCGCACTGGGCGTCGGTGAATTTCGCTCGCAAGGCTCCGCGCAGGATCAGGTTGTAGCAGCGGGAGATCACCTCGCGTTTGGGCCCGCGCACCACCCGTGACGAGCGCGAGAGCCTCGATCCGATCGCGAGGTCCGAGTGCCCGGACAGCAGCGGCGCCACCAGCGGCAGCAGCGCGTTGAGGTCGGTGGACAGGTCCACGTCCATGTACGCGACGACCCGTGCGTCCGATCCGCCCCACACCGCGCTCAGTGCCCGGCCGCGGCCCTTCTCGTCGAGGTGGACCACGCGGACCCCGTCGAACTCGGTGGCGAGCCGCGCCGCGACCGAGAGGGTCGAGTCGGTGCTCGCGTTGTCCGCGACGGTGATTCGGCTCGGGTACGGAACCGACGCGTCGAGATGCTGACGCAGCCGCCGCACGCAGCGCTCGAGGTCGCGTTCCTCGTTGTACACCGGGATGACCACGTCGAGCGCCACGGTCTGGGCGTCCGGTGGCGGTTCCGGTGCCGTCTCGCCCCGGACCAGTGATTTCGTCATGCGGCCCACCCTCGCGGCCGAACCTGTGGTGTCCCTGGACCGAGGCTGGCAACTTCCTGCGGACATGATGTGACTTATGTCACACGTCGGTGGCGATGAGTACCGGAGCCGACCGCCGTCTCTATTGCTGAACCCACCGAACGGTGACAAGAGAGTTCGACGAAAGGACTCAGATCATGGAATCCATCACCACGCCAGCCGGAATCACGCTCGCCTTCGACCGCTACGTCGGTGGCGATGCCGGAACAGTCATTCTCGTCGGTGGTGCATTCAGCTACCGCGCATTCCCGAAAATGGTGGAGCTGGCCCAGAAGCTGGCCGATGAATACCGTCTCACCGTCATCAATTACGACCGTCGCGGCCGGGGCGACAGCAGCGATTCGCCGGGCGTGTACGACGTCGAGAACGAGATCGACGATATCGCCGCCCTGGTGGAGGCGACGGGTGGATCCGCCGCACTGTTCGGCTGGTCCTCCGGCGCGGGACTCGCGCTGCTGGCGGCCGCCTCGGGCCGGGTGCCCGGCATCACCAAGGTCATCGCCTTCGAACCGCCGTTCGTCGTGAACCACGAGGACTTCGTTCCCGCCGCGGATCTTGATGTGACGCTGCACAAGCTGATCGCCGAGGACCGCCGCGCCGACGTCGTGAAGTTCTACATGACCCACGCCATGGGCATGCCCCGCCCCTTCGTCGCCGTCATGCGGTTCACACCGTTCTGGAAGAGCCTGAAGGCGACCGCCCCTGCGACCGCACATGATTGGGCCGTCATGGGCGACTACATGCGCGGCGAACCGCTGCGCGCGGCGGATTGGTCCGACATCACCGTGCCGACCCTGGTCATCTCCGGCGGAAAGAGCGGCGATCTGCTGCGCACCGCCGCTCGCGCGATCACCGCGGCCCTGCCCAACGCCCAGCACGTGGAACTGGCCAAGCTGAGTCACAACCCGAACATCGCGCTCCTCACCCCGCCCGCAGGCGAATTCCTCACCGGTACAGCAAAATACGCCGTCTGATCCGCTCGCAGCCGCGCCCGACCACACCGCCAGGAGCACTCCCATGCGCAGAATCACCGCAGGCCTGTTCATTTCGCTCGACGGCGTCGTCGGCGAACCTCAGGACTGGCACTTCCCCTACTTCAACGACGAGATGGGCGCGGCCGTCGGCTCGCAGCTCGCGTCAGCCGACACCCTGCTCCTCGGCCGCGAGACCTACGACAGTTTCGCCGGAGCCTGGCCGGGGCGGGAAGCCACGGGCGGCGAGGACGCCGGCATGGCCAAGGCCCTCGGCGATGCCCGCAAGATCGTCGTCTCCCGCCGGGATCTCGAATTCACCTGGCGCAACTCCGAACAGCTGGCGGGCGAGCTGGTCGACGCCGTCACCGAGCTCAAGCAGCAGCCGGGCGCGACGGATATCGCCATGAGCGGTTCCCCGTCGATCGTCCAGCAGTTGCTGGCAGCGGGGCTGATCGACGAACTGCATCTGCTCGTGCACCCCATCGCCCTGCGCAGCGGCAAGCGGCTGTTCGAGGAGGGCGCGCCGATCCCACTGCGCCTGATCTCCGCCCAGACGTTCACCACCGGGGTGCTGCACCTGATCTACACCTCCGCCGAAGCCGCTGGCTCCGCCGGCTACGACGACGCCAAAGTGCATCTCGCCGACGTATCGGGTCACCCGGCATAATCGCGGCATGGCATCCGTCTTCAGCATGATCATCGCCGGCGACCTCCCGGGCCGGTTCGTCTGGGAGGACGACGAGGTCGTCGCCTTCCTCACCATCAACCCGATCACCCAGGGCCACACGCTGGTGGTCCCGCGCGCCGAGATCGACCAGTGGCAGGACCTCGACGGCGAGGTGCTCGCCAAGTGCACGAAGGTCGCGCAGATCGTCGGGCAGGCGGTGCGCAAGGGCTTCGACGCCCCGCGCGCCGGACTGCTGATCGCCGGGCTGGAGGTGCCGCACCTGCACCTGCACGTGTTCCCGGCATTCAGCCTCGGCGACTTCAACATCTCGGGCGCCGACCCGAACCCCTCGCCGGAGTCCCTGGACGAGGCGCAGGCCACCATCAAGGCGACGCTGCGCGAGCTCGGCCACGGGGCGAACGTCCCGGCCTGACACCGCCGCTGGTTCCGCCGAGTGTGCACCTGCTGTCGCAAACGTCGAGTGGGTGCGCACACAGGTGCACACTCGGCGGGGCACGCTGCCGCCGCCGGCCGGTGGGGCTAGTCGGGCCGCTCGATCCGCGGCAGCAGCACCCGGAACACCGCGCCGCCGCCCTCCGGCGACTCCACCGCGACCGTGCCGCCGTGCGCGGCGACCAGCGCCGACACGATGGACAGGCCCAGCCCGCTGCCGCCGGACTCCCTGGTGCGAGAGCTGTCCGCGCGGTAGAACCGCTCGAAGACCCGCTCCCGCGTCTCCGCGTCCAGTCCAGGCCCCGTGTCGGCGACCTCCAGCACGGCGTCCGGCCCCTCGGTCCCGACCCGGACGGTGACCGCGGCGTCGGCCGGGGTGTGGCTGAGCGCGTTGCCCACCAGGTTGCCGAGCACCTGGCGAAGCCGCGCCTCGTCGCCGAGCACCTCGGCCTGCCCGGGGCCGCCGAGCACCTCGAGCCCGATCTCGCGTTGTGGGGCAACTGCTCTGGCATCGTGGACCGCGTCGGAGGCGACGGTGAGCAGATCCACCGGCGCGCGTTCGAGCGGGCGCTGCGCGTCGAGCCGGGCCAGCATCAGCAGGTCCTCGACCAGCAGGCCCATCCGGGCGGCCTCGCCCTCGATCCGCGACATCAGCAGCCCGGTGTCGGTCATCGCGCCCTGCCGGTACAGCTCGGCGAACCCGCGGATGGTGGTCAGCGGGGTTCGCAGCTCGTGGCTGGCGTCGGCGACGAAGCGTCGCATCTTCTGCTCGGACCGGCGGGCCGATTCCTCGGAGGCCTCTGTGGCCGCGAACGCGGTCTGGATCTGGGCGAGCATCCCGTTGAGCGCCGCCGACAACCTGCCGACCTCGGTCCTGCCGCCGTACTCGGGCACCCGGCTGTGCAGGTCCCCGGCCGCGATGGCCGCGGCCGTGTGCTCCACCTCGACCAGCGGGCGCAGGCTGCGCCAAACGACGAAGTACCCGAGCACGGCCAGGATCAGCAGAACCACGGCCCCGATCACGAGCTGGAGGATCACCAGCCGTTGCACGGTGGCGTCGACGTCGGACAGGCTCACCGCGACCGTCACCGTGCCCATCGGCGAGGTGTTGGCCAGCACCCGCCACCGCTCCCCTGGGTCACCGACCGAGCCCACCGTGACCGGCTCCGAACCGAGATCCTGCGGCAGATCCGGCTGGCTGGCGTCGTCGTTGATGACGAACTGGGGCTGTCCGCCGGGGGCCTGCACGAGGACGAAGAACTGGGTCGGCGGCCGGTCGGGCCCGGGCGCGGGCAGCGCGAACGGAGGCGGCGGCAACGGCAGCGCCTGGGGCTTCGCCCAGCCGTGCGCCGCGTCGCGCAGCACCTCGTCGGTGCGGGCGACCAACGAGTTCTCCAGCGACGAGGTGACCGCAACCCCTGACACGAGCAACCCAAGGCCCGCGAGCAGCACGAGCGCCGCCACCAGCGACAACCGCAGCGGGACCTGGCGCGCCATCACGGCTCCCTGGGCTCGCGCATCACGTAGCCGACCCCGCGCAGGGTGTGGATCAGCCGCCGGTCCCCGGTGTCGACCTTGCGCCGCAGGTACGACACGTACGACTCGACCACCCCGACCTCGCCGCCGAAGTCGTAGTGCCACACGTGATCGAGGATCCGCGGCTTGCTCAGCACCACGCCTGCGTTGACCATGAAGTACCGCAGCAGCGTGAACTCCGTCGGCGACAACGACACCGGCTCGCCTGCCTTCCACGCCTCATGGGTGTCGTCGTCGAGCTCGAGGTCCGCGAACCGGATACGTGCGGACTCGGCGGACTGCGCGCCGCCCGCCGCCCGTCGCAGGATCACCCGCAGCCGGGCCACCACCTCCTCGAGGCTGAACGGTTTGGTGACGTAGTCATCGGCGCCGAGGGTGAGCCCGGCGACCTTGTCCTCCACCGCGTCCCGCGCGGTGAGGAACAGCACCGGCGCGTCGACGCCGTCGGCCCGCAGCCTGCGCAGCAGGCCGAAGCCGTCCATGCCGGGCATCATCACGTCCAGGATCACCGCGTCCGGCCGGAAGCCGCGCGCCCGGTCGAGGGCCTCCGGCCCGGTGGCGGCGGTCTCGACCTCGAAGCCCTGGAACCGCAGGCTCACCGACAGCAGTTCGACGATGGTCGGCTCGTCGTCGACGACCAACACCCTGGCCTCGGTTCTGGTGGCGCTCACTCCCCCATCTTGTTCGTGATCGCTGCCAGGAGGCTGGACATCGGCTGTGAACTTCCTGTGAGTCGGCTCGAGGACCCGTGCGCTAGAGTTTCCCTTGCGCTCCCTCGGGAGTTCCCCGGTTCCTGTCGACGTCGGAACCGGATGCAGCACTCACGGTGTGGCTTGCCTGATTCTCTCAGGGCCACGCCGACCTCGACGGTCACAGCACCGGACGCGCGCCGTCCGGCGTCCCTTTCGTGCCGTCCTCCGACTCGATCCGGAAATCGGGTGCTCACGCATTCTCGAGGGGTCCGGATCGCGAGGCGCCCGCCGGGCGGTCCCACCTGGGATTCGCCCGGCGGACGACCCACCGACGAGCACCTGCCGACACCGCGGATCCCCGCACCCGGCGATGCGGCAGACTCTGGGTGTGACCGCCGACAAGTGCCCGCACACCATCGCCGGGCCGACCCCTGCGACCGATCCGGCGCCGGCCGCGCCGGTGGGGCCGGCAGCCGTCATCCCGAGGCCCCGCCACCGGCTACCTGTGCTGGGCGATCTGCTGAGCGTCGACCCGGCCAAGCCGGTGCAGAAGGAAATGCGGATGGCCGCCGAACTGGGCCCGATCTTCGAGCGCAAGATCGTCGGCCAGCGCCTCGTCGTCGTCTCGGGCGTCGACCTGGTGTCGGAGGTCAACGACGAATCGACCTGGGCGAAGTCCCTCGGCCAGCCGATCCGCAAACTCCGCAGCATTGCGGAGGACGGGTTGTTCACGGCGTTCAACAACGAGCCGAACTGGGCCAAGGCACACAACATCCTGGCCCCCGGCTTCAGCCAGGCCGCGCTGCGCGGCTATCACGGTTCGATGCTCCGGGCCCTCGACGGCCTCCGGTCGGCGTGGGACGGTGCCGCGGCCACCGGCGACCCGGTCGACGTCTCCCGGGACATGAACCGGCTCACCCTCGATGTGATCGGACTGGCCGGGTTCGGCTACGACTTCGGCTCGTTCACGAAGTCCGCAGGAGCGGAGCCCGCGGAGCGACCAGTGTCAGAGGACCCGTTCGTGACGGCCATGTCGCGGGCGCTGGCTCACATCAACCGCACCTCGAACGACCTTCCTTTCGTGCGAAAGCTGTTCGGCCGGAAGGCCGCCGAACAGCATAAGGCCGATATCGCTCTGATGCGCTCGGTCGTCGACGACGTGATCGCGGAGCGGAGCCGACACCAGGGTGGTCACGACGACCTCCTCGACCTGATGCTGGGCACCGTCGACCCGGCCAGCGGGGAATCCCTCGACCCGGTGAACATCCGCAACCAGGTACTCACGTTTCTGGTCGCTGGCAACGAGACCACAGCGGGGACACTCGGATTCGCCCTCTACTACCTGGCCAAGCACCCGGAGATCGCGGCCGCAGCCCGCGCGGAGATCGACGCCGTGGCCCCCGGCGACGCCCCGCTCTCCTTCGACCAGATCGGGAAATTGCGGTACCTGCGCCGGGTGGTCGACGAGACCCTGCGCCTGTGGCCCGCCGCGCCTGGCTACTTCCGCAAGGTCCGGACGGACACGATGCTCGGCGGCCGGTACGCGATGCCAATGGGATCCTGGGTGTTCGTGCTGCTACCGCAGCTGCATCGAGACCCGGTGTGGGGAAACGACACCGAGACCTTCGACCCGGACCGTTTCCTGCCGGAACAGGCCCGCAAGCGGCCGCGCGACGCGTACCGGCCGTTCGGGACCGGCCCCCGGTCCTGCATCGGGCGCCAGTTCGCGCTCCACGAGGCCGTGCTGACGCTGGCGGAACTGCTGCGCCGGTACGAGTTCACCGGCGACCCGGCGTACACACTGGACATCCAGGAAGCGGTCACCCTCAAGCCACGCGGCTTCACGCTCCGGATCCGATCGCGATGACCGGGAGCGTCGAGACACCGTGAACGAATGGCACTTGATCGAAACGTTGGCCGAGGACTCGCCCACCGTGGTCAGCACCGGCGGAACGGTGCGCGCGTGGACCTCGGCCGGCCGGCTGTCGCCCGCCCCCGGCGTCCGGGTCGAACCACTGGTCGAGGCCGTGCGGTCCGGCCGCCGCCGCGAGGTCCTCGAGGCGCAGAGCCAGAGGGGCGAACGCAAGCGGTACCGCCTCGAGGCCTTCCCCGTCCTCGGACCGTCCGGCGACACCCACGGCGTCCAACTGTGGATCGGGGAGGCCGACGCCCCGCCCTCGCCGCCGCGGATGGCGTCCGGCATCTCCTGGTTGCTCGAGCGCCTCATGATCGCGCAGACGCTCGAGGCGTCGATGATGTCCGGGGTCAGCCCCGCCGACCACGTCACCGAACGGACGCCGGCCGAGTACTACGCCAAGGCGGTCAAGTTCGACGAGTCGGAATCGCTGTTCGCACTGGCCTTCAATCCGCAGCCGGGCGCCCGATGGGACGCCGACATGAGCGTGCTGCACGCGGACGGCCGGATCATGCGGTGGCACTGCTGGGCCAGGGCCAGGACCGAACCGGGGCAGGCGGGCCTGCGCCTGCTCTGGCACGACGTCACCGACACGGTCGAGCCGCGCAGGCCGACGCTCGCCGAGCTCGGCATGCAGGAGGTGATGCGGGGGGCCGGGATCTACACAGCGCTGTTCGAGACCGAGCTGGGGGTGCTGACCATGTGGCTGGCAGAGCCGGCCCCGTGGGTGCACTGGCGCGGCATCGAGGGCGGCAACCGGGTCATCCACCCGGAGGATCAGGGCGTGCTGGAGCTGGCCCGCGCCCGCTTCGATTCCGGATCCGTCGAGCCCGTCGAGGCGGTGGCACGGCTTCGGGCGGGCGAGGACGAGTGGGCGCTGTCCAGCCTGCGCATCTCGCCGTATCCGGGCGGGCTGGGCAATCGGCTTGCGATCGTTCAGATCTCGCGGGTGCCGCGGAGCTGACGTCCGCCTTTGCGGCGGTGGTGACCGAAGACACCCGCACCCGGGGCATTTCGTTTGCTACGGTAAAGACGTCAACATGACATCCGGACGAGCAGCACCGTACCCGGCCAGCGACAAGACGGTGCCTTGGGAGAATCACACCATGGCATGGATCGTGCTCGTCATTTCTGGAATCTTCGAGGCCATCTGGGCCACCGCTCTCGGTAAGTCCGAGGGTTTCTCGAAGCTCAACCCCTCGATCGTGTTCGGCGTCGCCCTCGTGATCAGCATGGGCGGGCTCGCCTACGCGATGCGCTCTCTCCCCATCGGTACCTCGTATGCGGTGTGGGTCGGCATCGGCGCGTCCCTCACGGTCGCCTACGCGATGATCACCGGCTCCGAATCGTCGTCGATCGTCAAGGTCCTGCTGATCCTCGGCATCGTCGGCTGCGTGATCGGACTCAAGGTCCTGCACTGACAACCCGCCGCACCCGGACCGGGCGTGTTGCCCGTCACCCCAGGGTTACAGTTACTTCATGAACCTGGTGGCGATGGTCACACTCCCGGTGCGGGCCAGTCTCGCGATCACCGACTCGGCGCTGGGGGTGGCCGAAACCGCCCTCGGCGCCGCCCGGGTCATGCTCGCCGCCTCGACCTCCCCCGGGGCGGCGGCGAGCCTCGGCGGGTTCGCCTCGGCCAACCCCTCCGGACCGCTGAAGCTGCTGCAACAGGTCGCCGAGCTCGCCTCGGACCAGCGTCCACTCGGCCAGGCGATGCGCCCCGGCGGGCCACTGGACCGACTCCTCGAACCGGGCGGCGTTGTCGACCGGCTCACCGCACCCGGCGGCACCCTGGAACGGATCATCGAACCGGGCGGGCCGCTCGAGCGTGTGCTCGCCACCGGCGGCCCTGTCGACCGACTGCTCGACGTGGACGGACCGGTGGAGCGGCTGCTCGCCCCCGGCGGGCTGCTCGACCGGCTCACCGCCGAGGACGGACCGCTCGAACGCCTCACCGCCACCGCCGGTCCGCTCGAAACCCTCACCCGCGAGGGCGGACTCATCGAGCGCGCGCTCGAGGAGGACGGCATCCTCGAGACGCTGCTGGCCAAGGACGGCGCGCTCGAACGGATCATCGCGGACGGCGGACCGCTCGACCAGATCGTCAGCCTCTCCGAGACGCTGGCGTCCCTGGCGCCCAACCTCGAGAAGATGGGCGACAGCATCGAACTGCTCCGCGAGACCGTTGGGGTCCTCAGCGCGGCGGTGGGCCCGCTCGGCGACCTCGCCGGCCGGCTGCCCGGCCGCTGGCTCAAGGGCGGCCGGGGCAACGGCACCGAATACAGCTAGACGCCGCGGCAACCGGTTCCGGTGGCGCTGCGCCGAATCCACCCCTACCGTGTGACGGTGCCCGAACTCGCCCGCACGCTCGGGGTCCGCGACAGCGTGCTGATCGGCCTCGGCTCGATGATCGGGGCCGGGATCTTCGCCGCCCTCGCCCCTGCCGCGCAGGCCGCCGGGACAGCGCTGCCCCTCGCGCTGGCGGTCGCCGGGATTGTCGCCTACTGCAACGCCACCTCGTCCGCCCGGCTCGCGGCCCGATACCCGAGCTCGGGCGGGACCTATGTGTACGGCCGCGAGCGGCTCGGCGAGTTCTGGGGATACCTGGCCGGCTGGGGCTTCGTGATCGGCAAGACCGCGTCCTGCGCCGCGATCGCCCTGACCGTCGGGGCCTACGCCTGGCCCGCGCACGCGCACGCCGTCGCTGTGGCCTCCGTGCTCGCGCTGACCGCGGTCAACTATGTGGGAGTGCAGAAGTCGGCGCTGCTGACCCGGGTCCTGGTCGCGGTGGTGCTCGCCGTGCTGGCGGTCGTGGTCGTCGTGGGCCTGGGCTCCGCGGCGCCGAGCCACTGGGCGGACGGCGGCTCGGGCGGCGCCTTG
This sequence comes from Rhodococcus sp. PvR099, assembly GCF_017833315.1. Taxonomy (NCBI): domain Bacteria; kingdom Bacillati; phylum Actinomycetota; class Actinomycetes; order Mycobacteriales; family Nocardiaceae; genus Rhodococcus; species Rhodococcus sp. PvR099. The sequence continues at coordinate 3,042,030 of NZ_JAFIBV010000001.1, forward strand.
GGTGTGCTGCAGGCCGCCGGACTGCTGTTCTTCGCGTTCGCAGGCTACGCCCGGATCGCCACCCTCGGCGAGGAGGTCCGCGACCCGCGCCGCACCATCGGCCTTGCCATCCCGATCGCGCTGGGCATCACGTTGGTGGTGTACGCCCTGGTCGCGGCGGCGGCCCTGAAAACCCTTGGCCCGCAGGGGCTGGCGGCGGCGACCGATCCGCTGGCGCAGGTGGTGCGGGCCGCGGGGGCGCCCGGTCTGGAGCCGGTGGTCAGGGTCGGTGCGGTGCTGGCCGCGCTCGGCTCGCTGCTCGCGCTGATCCTCGGGGTCTCGCGCACCACCCTGGCGATGGCGCGCGACGGCCACCTGCCGCGCGGGCTGGCCGCCGTGCACCCGCGCTTCGGCGTGCCACACCGCGCGGAGTTGATGGTGGGTGTGGTCGTCGCGGTGCTCGCCGCCGTCGCGGACCTGCGGCACGCGATCGGGTTCTCCTCGTTCGCCGTGCTGGCCTACTACCTGATCGCGAACTGCTCGGCGCTGACGCTGACGCGCGCGGAGGGCAGGGCGTGGCCGGGGGTCCCGATCCTCGGCGCCCTCGGCTGCGTGGTGCTGGGTTTCGCGCTGCCCCTCGCCTCCGTGCTCAGCGGGCTGGCGGTGCTCGGCGTGGGTGCGCTGGTGTACGCGGCCAGGCGGCACACGACCTCCCCGTGACCCAGGCAGAAGGGGCGCCTCCCCGCCGGGAGGCGCCCCTTTGTCGCGCTGCGTGCGTCAGAGGTTGACGTGGATCGCGAAGCTGAAGAGGTCGCCGCCGAACAGGGCGAAGCGTGAACAGAAACACAGGGTAGCCTCACCTATCTCTCGCGCCACACTTCGGCGCCGCGTCCGCCCACGGCGAAACGCCGCAGTGGCGGGAACAGACCCCTAATCGACGAGGTTGAGCATCGCACGCTCAACTTCAGAAGGGCAGGGTCATGACAACAACCGAACGTCTCCCCGTGCTGTTCGTGGCGGAACCGGTGGTGCTGCCAGGAATGGTCGTCCCCATCGAGCTCGACGAACCGGCACAGGCCGCCATCGACGCGGCCCGCAGCAGCAGCGACGGCCGCGTGCTGCTCGCCCCACGCCTCGAGGACCGATACGCGGCGTTCGGCGTGGTCGCCTCCATCGAACAGATCGGCAGGCTCAGCGGCGGGGCCCCGGCCGCCGTGCTCAAGGCCGGCAGGCGCGCCCGCATCGGCACCGGCGTCACCGGACCGGGCGCCGCGCTGTGGGTCGAGGCCGAACTCGTCGAGGACCACGCGCCCGACGGCCGGACCACCGAACTCGCCCACGAGTACAAGAACCTGGTGGTCGCGGTCCTGCAGCGCCGCGAGGCCTGGCAGGTCATCGACTCGGTCAACCGGCTCACCGACCCCTCGGCCATCGCCGACACCGCCGGATACGCCCCTTACCTGACCGACCTGCAGAAGCGACAGCTCCTCGAAACGCCTTCGGCGACAGAGCGTCTGACCGTGTTGATCGACTGGACGAAGGAGCACCTCGCCGAGGTCGAGGTGGCCGACAAGATCGGCGACGACGTCCGCGAGGGCATGGAGAAGAGCCAGCGCGAGTTCCTGCTGCGGCAGCAGCTCGCCGCGATCCGCAAGGAACTCGGCGAGGGCGAGGCGGACGGGGCGGACGACTACCGTTCCCGCGTCGAGGGCGCGGACCTGCCGGATTCGGTGCGCGAGGCCGCATTACGCGAGGTCGGCCGGCTGGAACGGGCGGGCGATCAGAGCCCCGAGTCCGGCTGGATCCGCACGTGGCTCGACACGGTGCTCGAACTGCCGTGGACGGTCCGCACCACGGACAGCACCGACGTCGCGGCCGCCCGCGCGGTCCTCGACGCCGACCACCACGGCCTGGAGGAGGTCAAGGACCGGATCGTGGAGTACCTGGCGGTCCGCGCGCGCCGCGCGGAGCGGGGCATGGAGGTCGTCGGCGGTCGCGGCTCGGGCGCGGTCATGGTGCTCGCCGGCCCGCCCGGCGTCGGCAAGACCTCGCTGGGCGAGAGCGTCGCACGAGCGTTGGGACGCAAGTTCGTTCGCGTCGCGCTCGGTGGCGTCCGCGACGAGGCGGAGATCCGCGGGCACCGGCGCACCTACGTCGGCGCGCTGTCCGGGCGGATCGTCCGCGCGATCAACGAGGCCGGCTCGATGAACCCGGTCGTGCTGCTCGACGAGATCGACAAGGTGGGCTCGGACTACCGCGGCGACCCTGCGGCGGCCCTGCTCGAGGTGCTGGACCCGGCGCAGAACCACACCTTCCGCGACCACTACCTCGATCTCGACCTCGACCTGTCCGATGTGGTGTTCATCGGGACGGCCAACGTGGTGGAGTCGATCCCGGCCGCCCTGCTGGACCGTATGGAGCTCGTCACCGTCGACGGCTACACCGCAGACGACAAGGTGGCGATCGCCAGGGACTTCCTGATGCCGCGCCAGCTCGAACGCGCCGCGCTCACCGCGGACGAGGTCGAGGTCACCGAGGACGCGCTGCGCGAGATCGCGGCCGACTACACCAGGGAGGCCGGGGTGCGGCAGCTCGAACGGCTGCTGGCGAAGGCGCTCCGCAAGGCCGCGACCCGGCTCGCGGGCATCGCCGCGCCGGAGCGGGTCGTGATCGGCGTCGACCAGCTCAGGGACCTCCTGGGCCGGCCGCGCTTCACCCCCGAGGCACACGAGCGGACCTCGGTTCCCGGGGTCGCGACCGGTCTCGCCGTCACCGGGCTCGGCGGGGACGTGCTGTTCATCGAGGCGAACGCCACCGAGGGCAAGGCGGGGCTGACCCTGACCGGGCAGCTCGGCGACGTGATGAAGGAGTCGGCGCAGATCGCGCTGTCCTACGTCCGCTCGCACGCGAAGGAACTGGGCGTCGACCCCGCCGCCCTGGACCGGAGCATCCACATCCACGTCCCCGCGGGGGCGGTGCCCAAGGACGGGCCGTCCGCGGGGGTGACGATGGTGACGGCGCTGGTGTCGCTGGCGTTGGGCCGCCCGGTGCGCTCGGACGTCGGCATGACCGGCGAGGTCACGCTCAACGGGCGGGTGCTGCCGATCGGCGGCGCCAAGCAGAAGCTGCTGGCGGCGCAGCGGGCGGGGCTGAGCACTGTGTTCCTGCCCGCCCGCAACGAGCCGGACCTGGACGACGTCCCCGCTGACGTGCTCGAGTCCGTCGAGGTGCGGTTGGTGTCCGACGTCGCGGACCTGCTGCGGTCGGCCATCACGTCCGCCGAGGAGCAGGCGGTGCAGGCGGCATAGCCGCTTGTGCGCGATCCGTACCCCGACTGGGGTACGCATCGCGCACAGTTGCGGTAGCGCTTTACATCGACAGGTGTCAATATAGACACATGTCGAATCAAGGTCTGACGCTGACCGACGTCACCGAGCGATGCTCGCCGCTGGTCCGCGAGCCGCTGAGCGAGGGCCACGCACACGAGATCGCCCGCACGTTCAAGGCCCTTGGCGACCCGGTCCGACTGCGCCTGCTGAGCCTGATCGCGAGCCACGACGGCGGCGAGGCCTGCGTCTGCGACATCTCCCCCTCCTTCGATCTGTCCCAGCCGACGATCTCGCATCACCTCAAGGTGCTGCGCGAGGCGGGCCTGCTGGACTCCGAGCGCCGCGGCACCTGGGTCTACTACCGGGTGATCCCCGCCGCGCTGCACCGACTCTCGTCGGCACTCGCGGACGCCGATCCCACCGCCGCGGTGACCGCGTGAGCGCGCCAGCGACCACCGGGGGCCATCCGGCCGTCGTCGGCAAACTCTCCACCCTCGACCGCTTCCTGCCGGTGTGGATCGGCGCCGCGATGGTCGCTGGGCTGCTGCTCGGCAACATGATCCCGGGACTCGGCGACGTGCTCAGCGCGGTGGAGATCGACGGCATCTCGCTGCCGATCGCCCTCGGCCTGCTGATCATGATGTACCCGGTGCTGGCAAAGGTCCGCTACGACCGACTCGACACCGTCACCGGCGACCGCAAGCTCCTGATCAGCTCGCTGGTGCTGAACTGGGTGCTCGGCCCCGCGCTGATGTTCGCATTGGCCTGGATCTTCCTTCCCGACCTGCCCGAGTACCGCACCGGACTGATCATCGTCGGGCTGGCCCGCTGCATCGCGATGGTCATCATCTGGAACGACCTGGCCTGCGGGGACCGCGAGGCCGCCGCTGTCCTGGTCGCGATCAACTCCGTGTTCCAGGTGATCATGTTCGCCGCCCTCGGCTGGTTCTACCTCTCCGTTCTGCCCGGCTGGCTCGGTCTCGAGCAGACCACCATCGACACCTCGCCGTGGCAGATCGCGAGGTCGGTGCTGATCTTCCTCGGCATCCCGCTGGTCGCCGGCTACCTGTCCCGCCGATTCGGCGAAAAGGCAAGGGGCCGAGACTGGTACGAGGGCACGTTCCTGCCCAAGGTCGGGCCGTGGGCGCTGTACGGACTGCTGTTCACCATCGTGGTGCTCTTCGCCCTGCAGGGCGATCAGATCACCTCACATCCCCTCGATGTCGTCCGCATCGCGATCCCCTTGCTGGTGTACTTCGCGGTGATGTGGGGCGGTGGCTACGCGCTCGGCGCCGGGCTGGGCCTCGGCTATCAGCGCACCACGACCCTCGCGTTCACCGCCGCGGGCAACAACTTCGAGCTCGCCATCGCCGTCGCGATCGCCACCTACGGCGCCGCCTCCGGGCAGGCGCTGGCCGGGGTGGTCGGACCGCTGATCGAGGTTCCTGTCCTGGTCGGGCTCGTCTATGTCTCGCTCGCGCTGCGCGGGCGCTTCCGTTCCGCCAACCTCCCCGCCTGACGAAAGGCCGATCATGGCAGCCACACCCAGCGTCCTGTTCGTCTGCGTCCACAACGCCGGCCGATCCCAGATGGCCGCCGGCTTCCTCACCCACCTCGCGGGCGACGCGATCGAGGTCCGCTCCGCAGGCTCCGCGCCCGCCGACGCCGTCAACCCGGCCGCGGTCGCCGCGATGGCCGAGCTCGGGATCGACATCTCCGCACGGTCTCCGAAGATCCTCACCCCCGACGCGGTCGAGTCCTCGACCGTGGTCATCACCATGGGCTGCGGGGACAGCTGCCCGGTGTTCCCCGGCGTGAGCTACCGCGACTGGCAGCTGGCGGATCCGGCCGGTCGGGGCGTCGAGCAGGTGCGCCCGATCCGCGACGAGATCCGATCCCGCGTCGAAGCCCTGATCGCCGAGCTCGCCCCGACCGACTAGCTCTTGTGGGACAACGGATCCGGGAGCGGACGGAACGGGGTGCGCTGTCGGAGCCGGCCCGATCGTCTGGTACTGATACGGGCATGAAACGAACCCTGATCGCCGCCGTCGCGGCCGCCGCCGTGCCCTTCCTCCTCGTCGGCTGCAGCTCTGATTCCGAGGAGAAGACGAGCGACTCCGCCGCCAGCACGGTCGAGGAGCTGGCGATCGGCGAGACCCCGCAGCTGACCGGCGACATCTACCACGACACCTGCGTCGGGATCAGCGAGTACATCAAGACCCTCAAGGACGCAGGCATCACCGACGAGGCCGCCACGCCGGAGGCCATCGGCGCCGAGTTCGCGAACCTCGCGAAGGCCGCGCCGGACTGGGCCACCAAGTCCGAGCAGGACCAGAAGGACTTCCAGCGCGGCGTGGACGCCGGCATCAAGGGCGAGTGCTGACCGCTCCCCCACCGTGACGAGAACGCCCCCGCCGACCTGCTCGGCGGGGGCGTTCTCGTCGGTCCCCGACCGCCCTCGATGCACGTTGACATCTCATGTCAAACTGTCACGCACGAGTCGGCCGGGCTCGTCCAGAGTGCAGGGTCAGGAGGGTACGTGGAGATCACCGAGGAGTCGGCCGTCGCGCTGGCGGGCGCGATCCGGGCGGGGTCGCTCAGTTCGCGCGAGGTGGTCGAAGCGCACATCGCGGTGCTCGATCGGGTCAACCCGGCGTTGAACGCGGTGGTGGTCGAACGGTACGACGCCGCCCGGCGGGAGGCGGACGAGGTCGACGCGCGATTGGCCGCCGATGGGCCGGACGCACTCCCGCCGCTCGCGGGCGTTCCGGTGACCGTCAAGGAGTCGCTCGCCGTCGCAGGCATGCCCAACACCGCGGGAGTCGTTGCGCGCAAGCATATCCGCCCCGCGGCACACGCGCCGGTGGTGCAGCGCGTCCTCGACGCGGGCGCGATCGTGCTCGGCCTGACGAACACGTCCGAGGGCTGCATGTGGATCGAGAGCAACAACCGGGTCTACGGGCGCACCAACAACGCCTACGACCGTCGGCGCAGCGCGGGCGGCTCCTCCGGCGGCGAGGGTGCCGTGATCGGCAGCGGCGGGTCCCCGATCGGGATCGCCACCGACACGCTGGGGTCGATTCGCATCCCGGCCTTCTGCAACGGGGTCTTCGGGCACCGGCCCTCGACCGGACTGCTGCCCGTCACCGGATCCTGGCCACCGCCCTACGGGGTCGCGCGGATGTGCGCGAACGGTCCGCTGGCGCGCCGCGCCCAGGACCTGATGCCCCTGCTGGAGATCATGGCGGGCCCCGACGGCGTCGACCCCCTCGTACGGGAGGTGCCGCTGCACGACCCCGCGTCGACCTCGCTGACCGGCGTCCGGGTGACCCTCGTCGATGACGCGTTCCTGCCGGGCACCGGCCGCGAGATGCTGCGCGCGCGGGACCGGGCCGCCGCCGCGCTGGAGGACGCAGGCGCAAAGGTCGAGCACGTCACGATGACGTCGCTGCGCCAGATCGGCCTGTTCACCACCATCGTCCTGGCCGAGGAGACGGGCATCAGCTTCGCGGAGATCATGCGCGGGGAGGGCGCCCATCCCCTCTCGCTGCCGGAACTGGTCGCGCCGCGCGGCAAGCACACGGCGCCGATGCGGTCGCTGGTGATCGGCGAGGTTCTCGAGAAGCTGTTGCCGAAGCCGCTGGTGCGGCGGCTGGCCACCGCCGCCCACACGGCGGCGGACGAGGTGACGGCGATCATCGGGGACGGCCTGCTGCTGCACCCGACGATGCCCGCCGTCGCGCCGCGACACGGCGCGTCCACCGGCCAGCCGTGGCGGACCAACGCGGTCGCCCCGTTCAGCCTCGCCGGGCTGCCGGTCACCCAGGCACCGCTCGGGCTGGGCTCGGCCGGGCTGCCGCTGGGCGTCCAGATCGTCGGCGGGATGGGCAACGATCACCTGACGATCGCCGCCGCGCTCGAGTTGGAGCGCGCCTTCGGCGGCTGGGCGCCCCCGCGGGGCAACTAGACTCGCGGGCAATCACCCGACCGAGAGATCGCCTTCCGTGCCTGCCGACCAGCTGCCCCCACCGACGACCCCTAGCCTGAATGCGGACTGCGGCAATTGCTTCGCGCTGTGCTGCGTGGCGCTGCCCTTCGCCAAGTCGGCGGACTTTGCCGTCGACAAGTCCGCGGGCCGGCCGTGCACGAACCTCCTGGACGACTTCCGGTGCGGGATCCACACGGACCTGCGGCACAGGGGGTTCACGGGCTGCACCGTCTACGACTGCTTCGGCGCAGGCCAGAAGGTGTCGCAGCAGACCTTCGAGGGGCGCGACTGGCGCCGGGACCCGGCCGGGGCAGGCGCGATGTTCGAGGTCTTCCCGATCATGCGGCAGCTGCACGAGCTGCTCTGGTACCTGAACGAGTCGCTGACGATCGCGGCCGCCGAACCGGTCCACGCCGAACTCCGCGACGCCTGGGACCGGACGGTGGAGCTGACCGAGGGCGACCCCGCGACGGTGGCCCGGATCGACGTCGATCGCCACCGTCAGGAGGTGAACGTGCTCCTGCTCCGGGTCAGTGAGCTGGTCCGCGGGGCCGTGCCGGGCCGCAAGCGCGAGCACCGGGGAGCCGACCTCATCGGCGCCAAGCTGCGCGGTGCGGACCTGCGGGGCGCGAACCTGCGGGGCGCGTACCTGATCGGCGCGGACCTGCGTAAGGCCGACCTGCGGTCGTCCGATCTCATCGGCGCCGACTTCCGGGGAGCGGATCTTCGGGGCGCGGATCTGACCGAGACCATCTTCCTGACTCAGTTCCAGGTCAACGCCGCACAGGGCGACGCGACGACCCGCCTGCCCGCCGCGCTGGCGGTGCCACCGCACTGGGGCGATTCGCCGCCAGAAGGACTCACGGCGAACCCCGCTTCGCGAGGTCGTCCTCGTCGCGCGGGTGGCGGCGGAACCAGGCGGCGTAGCGGTCGGCCAGCGGCGCCGCGCTGAGCCCGTGGGCCAGCACCGAGGCCCCGATCGTGATCACCGCCGTCGTCACGAGCAGGTCCTCGTGGGGCAGCTGCCCCGGTTCCTCGAGGATGAGGATGACGAAGACGATCGTGGCGAGTCCGCGGGGACCGAACCAACCGAGAAACGCGACGGTCGGCGCACGCGGGTGCGTGCCGACCAGTGACAGCGCGACGGGGACCATCCGGACGACGGTCAGGCTCAGCGCCGCGTAGCCGAGCACGGCCAAGGACAGGTGCCCGAGGGCGGGGCCGAGCAGCACGGCACCGAAGACGATGAAGGTCACGGCGCTGAACATGTCGCCTGCCTCGTCGAGCAGGCGTGCCCCCTCTTCCTCGCCGCCGCCGCTTCTGCGTCGGATCGCGCCGAAGGTCAGTCCGCCGATGAACGCGGCGATGAAACCCGAGCCACCCAGTGGCACGGCGGCGGTGTAGGCGAGCAGGGCCGCCGTCACGGGGACGATCTGCGCCCACAGCGGGTCGATCGTGCCGCGCCGACGCGCGGCGGCCAGGATCGTGGCGGCGATCGCGCCCGCTCCGACGCCCGCCGCGATCCCGTACCCGATCTGCTCGGTGACCAGCCGGGCCGCGGCACCGCCGCCGAGCGCACCGGATTCCGCCTCCGCGATGGCCAGCACGACGAGGAAGAGCGGCACGCAGATGCCGTCGTTGAGCCCGCTCTCGACGTTCAGGCCCTGCCGGACCCGCAGCGGCAGAGACCGGAGGGTCACGACGGCCTGCCCGAGCGCGGCGTCGGTCGGGGCGAGAATCACCGCGAGCAGCAGTGCCTCGGGCCAGGCGAGGTCGCCGAGCACGACCACCGCGGCACCGAAGCCCGCCAGGATGGTCAGCGGCAGGCCGATGCCGAGTAACCGAGCAGGAAGGGAGATCTCGGTGCGGAGGGCGGACAGGTCCACCCGGGCGGCATCGGAGAACAACACCAGCGCGAGCGTCACCTCGGCGAGCAGCTTGACCGTCTCGGCGGTGACGTGCACGTCGATCAGACCCGCAGACCTCCCCCCGAGCAGGAGGCCTGCCGCGGTGAAGACGATCGGAGCCGTGATCGGCGTGCCGGCGAGGCGCCGGGACAGCGCCGCGAAGACGAGCAGGACCCCAGCGATCACGGGTAGCGCCCATGTCATGCCGCCACCGCCCCACTCACCTCGCCGGGCTACCAGGTCATGTCGAGTATCCGCCGATCAGCGCGCGCCGAGCGGCAATTTCCACTCTTCACCGTTGCGAAGGTCCCGATGGGCGCAACAGCGGGCGGGTCGCGCTTGCGGTCGCGAGCGGCGCATGGTCGCGTACGGAGCCGCAAAGGGATGAGGCCGATCGGCTCGGCCGCCGTCATCTGGGCCGGCGCAGTGGCGGTCACCGTGCGGCAGGTCCGGCGCCATGCACAAGCAGAGGCGGCACCTCTCGGCGACTTATGTCGCCGAGAGGATCGGCATGTAGCCGGGCCACAGCGTCGGGGAAATCTGCCCGACGCAGCTGCGCGGCCGAGCGTGGTCCGCCGCCGTTCGCCGCACGACTCGACACAAGTCGTCATCGGTAGGGTCCGGAATCACATCGTTCCCGCATAGTCGGTACACAGGTCACCCGACGACTCCAACGCTCGACGTCACTGTTCCGAGAATGCCTTGAGCAGACCAAGCTCTGCCGCGCGAGCGCCGACTTGGAACCTGGTGGTGACCCCGAGTCGAACCATAATGTCGGCAACGTAGCGGCGGTAAGTTCGTAGCGACACGGCGAGCCGGCGCGCGGCGAGCTCGTCCTTCAATCCGAGGTCGAGTGCGCGCAACACAGCCAGCGTCATCTGGGCGAATTCCGGTTGCGGCAATGTGAAGTGCCTGGACAGCCCCGGCGCCGATTCCCAGAGGACCATGGCGAATTGATGCAGCACCCGGAGCAGGTCGGGATCGCTGATGACGTACCCATAGGGCCGTTGCTCACCGGTCCCGCCCCAAACCGCTGCGACCTGTCGATCGATGATGACCATATTGTGGAAGTCGGCGTTGGACACCCGGATCCGGTCGCACAGTTCGGGCTGTTGCCGCAACGATTCATAATCGCGTGTCTCGGCGTAGTGCTGGGTGTACAGCAGACGGACTTCCTTACCGGTCGAGAGCATATCCGCGACCGTTCGCCGACCTGGCTGGTAATGCCGCTGGATCCGCAGCGGGCTCGCCACCGCGAGCATGGCCTCTTTGCGAACACGTTGTAGCAATTGCTGTAGATCGTGTTCCCACCCCTCACCTGGGCGCAACCGGACGACGTCTCCGGCCGCACTGCGGACACTGTGATGTTCGGCTATCGCGTGATCGAGCAGGCGACGCGCCTCCGCCAGCAGTGAACCCACATCCACCCCACCCCGGTCTGGTTGCTTCGCTCCAATTTCAAAGTGCTGCGTCCCCTCTGGATACATAGCTCTATGACCCCACCTTCGACTATGAAAACCAGGCTTACTGGCACCCCCGACAAGCTGTCAATCTAAGTGATCAGATCACTAAAGCACTCTGTGGCGTGGCAATTCTCTGCCACGCGGGACGGCAGCTTCCTGCTACACAACAGCCCTTCTTCGAGGTGAGCCTGTTCTATTTTCGGAAGAGCTCAGACATCCGAATCCAAGGACCACGATGCACATCGACTTCAACGACGAACAACTACAGCTGCGCAAGCAGTTGCGCTCCTACTTCACCGACCTGATGACACCCGAAATCCGCGAGACTCTAGCTGGATCCGGTGGCGAATACGGCGATCCCGACGCCTACAAAGAGGTCGTTCGCACCCTCGGCCGCGACGGCTGGCTGACCCTGGGCTGGCCCGAGGAATTCGGCGGCCAGAACCGGCCGGCCATGGACCAACTGATCTTCAATGACGAGGCCGCCGCCGCGGGCGTCCCCTTCCCGTTCCTGACCGTGAACACGGTCGGCCCGACCATCATGCGCTTCGGCACCCCCGAGCAGAAGGCATTCTTCCTGCCCCGAATTGCCAAGGGCGAGCTGCACTTCTCCATCGGCTACTCCGAGCCCGACGCAGGCACCGATCTGGCGTCACTGCGCACCCGAGCGGTACACGAGGGCAGCGAGTTCGTCATCAACGGCGAGAAGGCCTGGACCAGCCTCATCGAATACGCCGACTACATCTGGCTGGCGGCCCGTACCGATCCGGAGGCGACCAAGCACCGCGGCATGTCCATTCTAATCGTGCCCACCACGGCACCGGGCTTCTCCTGGAGCAGGATTCACACCATGGCCGGTCCCGGCACCAGCGCAACATTCTACAACGATGTGCGGGTGCCCGTCACGAATGTGGTGGGCGAACTGAACGCCGGCTGGCCGCTGATCACCAACCAGCTCAATCACGAGCGAGTCGCGTTGACTTCCGCTGCACCACTTCAGGAATCGCTTCGCCAGGTCTGGGAATGGGCAGAGACCACCACCCGCGCCGACGGTACCCGGGTTATCGACTCAGAGTGGGCGCGACTACATCTCGCTCGCGTGCACGCCCACATAGAGTATCTGAAATTGCGCAACTGGCGCATAGCCTGGGCTGCGGACTCCGGTGAACTCCACCCCGCGGATGCCTCCGCGACCAAGGTCTTCGGCACCGAATTGGCCACGGAAGCTTACCGATTGCTCATGGAGGTGCTGGGCGCCGCATCGGTGGTACGGCAGAACTCCGCTGGCGCGCTGCTGCGCGGCCGAATTGAACGCCTCCACCGATCATCGCTCATCCTGACCTTCGGCGGCGGCACCAATGAGGTCCAGCGCGACATCATCGCCAAGACCGCGCTCGGCCTGCCTGTTACCCGCTGACCTATTTCGAGGACTTCTCATGGACTTCACCCTCACCGATGCCCAGCACGACCTGGCCGGACTGGCCCGCACCGTGCTCACCGACTGGACCGCCAAGAACATCCCGGACGCGACGGGTTTCGACCGCACGCTATGGTCGGCCCTCGCCCGCGCCGGACTCCTGGAGGCCGCGCTGCCCGCCTCGGTCGGCGGCGGGTTCAGCGTGCTCGAACAGTGCAGCGTGCTTATCGAGATCGGCCGCACAGTCGCGCCCGCACCGTACCTGACCAGCGCGGCGGTCGCAGCTGCCGCGATCGCGCAATTCGGCGACAAAGAACAGCAGACACGGTGGGCCGCTCCGGTCGCGGCGGGCACCGCCACTGTCGCCGTGGCTCTCTCCACGGAAGACCACCGATTCACCGCCGAGCGCACCGATGCCGGCTGGCGCATCTACGGCTCGCACAGCGCAGTTCCGGCGGGCGCGTTCGCGGATGCCTTCCTCGTCGAGGCGGTAGCCGACGGCGGCCCGCTGCTGCTAGTGCTCGATCGCGCTACCCGTGGACTGCGCACTACCCAACAGCAAGTCGTCGACGGCTCCGACGCCGCTCTGCTGGAACTGGACACGGCAGTAGGCCGCACCGCTGCGCTCGGCGCGCCCGGCGACGGCTCAGCCGGATGGGCGCATCGCCGCGCCACCATCGCCGCCTGTGCCTACCAACTCGGCGTCTTGGAGCGCGGCCTGGAACTCACCAGCGAATACGCCATCACCCGAAAGCAATTCGACAGGCCGATCGGCGAGTTCCAGGCGGTCAGACAACGTCTGGCCGACGCCTACCTCGACGTCGAGGCGGTACGACTGAGCCTCTGGCAAGCGGCCTGGCGCGAATCCGAGGGCCTTCTCGCGGATGCCGAAATCGCCACCGCGAAATTCTGGGCGGCCGAGGCCGGCCATCGGGTGGCGCACACCATGGTCCATGTGCACGCCAGCATCGGCATCTTCCTGGACTACCAGGTACATCGCTACTTTACGGCCGCCAAACGCACCGAATTTCTGTTCGGTGCTGCCACCGAACAACTTCGAACGCTGGCCGACACCCTCACCGAGACCCAGCGGACGTAGCGAATAGCGGCGCCCGGGAGCCGTATCCGGTGGCGCAGGTCCGAGTCGAACTGCGCCACCGAAGTTCTCAGTCACGATTGGCGAGGGCGTTGACACAAACGGCCGAAGTTCCCACCGTTTGTCGGTTGTCGCGCGTGAGTTGATCTACCTGCCCGATCTCAGCGAAACGCTGACATACCCAGACAATCCACGTAGCCGTGCGCCACAAGTTTCGAGAGCTCCTGGCATTGCCATCGATTGGCGAAATGCGACCCCTGCGGCCGCATCTGGCGCTTCCAGAGGAAACGCCAGAGTCCAACTCAGCTTCTCCTGTCGTCCTGGCGGTGACGGTCATCGGGCCGCTCACCCAGCTTTCAGCACGCAGGGCGTGCCACTGCGTAGACGGCGGTCATGCACTGATTCCAGTGATTTCACAGGGACTTGTGTAACTGCTCTCGCGGATCCTGTTCACCATCGCTGGATCGCGCAACAACGCACGGATCGGTCGCCTGCCGTGCTTGACCGTGAATCATCGTCACCTGCGGGTGACTTTCGGCAGGCCCAATCCAACCTCTGAGACCATGTCTCGCATCACTTCGTTGACACCGCCGCCGAAGGTAATCACCACGTTCCGCTTGGAATGAACGTCCAGTGATTTCAAGGTCTGGGCCGTGTATGGATCAGCGAGGTCACCCCACGAGTAGATGATGTCTTCGGCGATCCGGGCCACGCGTTGCACGCGGGTGGTGTGAAACACCTTGGAAGCAGACGCGTCCGCCTGACTTGGCCCTTCGGGGCCTGCGGACGCCACCACACGCCAGTTCAATACGTTGTTGACCTTCAGAACCGCGACGATTTCTCCAAGACATTCCCTCACGTCGTCAATGTCCAACAACCCCTCTGATGCGGCCCAACGGTGCACGAGGTCGTAGACAGCAGCGATACGCCCGGACGGACTCAGCATCACTCGCTCGTGATTGAGCTGGGAGATCAGGTACCTTACCCCCTTGTTCTCCTCACCGACCAACATCGACGCCGGAACATGCACGTCCTCGTAGTAGGTGGCATTGGTGTGATGTGCGCCGTCGAGTGAGATGACCGGGGTGCAGCTGAATCCCGGATCGTTGGTGTCGACGATCAGTATCGACAGACCGCGGTGGCGCGATTCCACGCTGCCGGTCCGTGCGGCCAACCATATGTAGTCCGCGCTATGCCCGCCGGTGGTGTAAGTCTTCTGACCATTGACGACGTACGACCCGTCGGATTGCCTCTTCGCCGTGGTGGACAAAGAGAAAAGGTCGGTACCCGCGTCGGGCTCGGTGTATCCGATCGCAAACTCGATTTCGCCACGCAGTATGCCCGGCAGGAAGCGTTGCTTCTGTTCGTCAGTGCCGTATCGCAGCAGAGTCGGTCCGACCGTTTGCAGGGTGACGGACGACAGTGGGATGCTCGCGCGCACCGCCTCCGACTCGAAGATCTGCTGCTCTAACGAGCCGAAACCTCGGCCACCGAACTCTTTCGGCCAGCCGACCCCCAGCCAACCGTCCTGTCCGAGTTGACGAACGATCCGTTTGGCCACTGGGCCGTGACGGTCGTGTAGCAGCGAAGAAACATCGCCTTCACTCACGAGAGATTCGAAATACGAACGGATTTCGCTCTGCAGTGACTCTTGTTCCGAAGTCAGACCAATGAACATCGATTACCCAACCTTCTGAGATTCTGTCTCTCACCACCACAATGGCGCACGACATCCTTGGCCAATGAGAAGTATCTGTGCATTGGGTAAGTGACGTCTACACCCAGTCCCCCGTGCAAGTGGTGACACATCTGCATCGCCGCGCGCCCCTCGCCCGCGAACATGAACAGGGCAGCATCGAGTTCGGTGCTGGCACTCCCACCGTTGTCGAGAGTCCAGTTGCAATACAGGGACGTCGATTCCAAGGCGGTCGCTAGGACGTAGATGTCGGCAATCTCCTGCGATGCGGCCTGGAACGTTGCCAAGGGGCGCCCGAACTGTGTCCTACTCCTGAGATGATCCGCCGTCAACTTCAACGCACCATTCAGGAGACCGCTCGCATAGGAAAGGAATACCGTGCGGTGAAGATCGGCAAACAGATCCGGTGCATCAGGACGGTCGCCGAACACCGGCTTGGACCGAACGTCTACGAGTCGGAATTGACTGTCGATCGGTGCACTGGGATCTTCAGTTCCCAACGAACTCGCGATCGGTACGACCGTCACGCCTTGCTGCGTTGCATCGATCAGGCCCGGCCCAGTCGTAGTCGGGATGAGTAACCATCGGGCGTTCTCAGCGCACTGCGCCGCGCTGAAGTCACCATCGATTTTCACAACGGCATCGCCCTCGACCGGGACTGCTTCAGGAACGCCCATGCGCCCTGGCGCCCGCGCACTGACTGCAGTCACCTCTCCGCAAGCGATGCCCTTGCACCAGTCGTCGATCTCGATTCCCGCAGCAGTCCGCGATGCCACCAGGCCAGCAATACCGGCACCCACGAATGGACTTATTACGGCAGCTTCACCCAATGCCTGAGCAACGATGCCGACCTCGACTGCGCCCAGGCCGGCGCCACCATGCTCCTCCGGAATGCTGAGCACATGCAATCCTGCATCCTGAAGCACTGACCACAATTGCGCAGAGGGCGACTCCCGGGAGAGGACCCCTCGGACCGTTTCCTCGACGGCAAGCTGCGTTTCATCAAAACTGAAATCCATCTACACGCCTTCCCGAGATGGATGAGCGCCGCGCGCTGAACCAATCCCCAATGTGTTGCGGGAGTGCCCTTCGTCATGGAGGTGTTGTTGACGGTGCTCGACCGCGACCGAGTCGCCGGTCTGGCCGACCGGCGCGGCGGATGCACGGCAGGAACGTCTACGCTGGCGTCGAGTCGTCGTGCCAGTCGGTATCGGAGGTGCTCAGCAGCACGATGTCGCGTCTCCACTGATAAGAACACGCATACCGTCTGCCTCCTGGTCAGTTTTGGACTCCCCGTTAGGTCACGACGTTAGGCGGACAGCTCTGCTGTGTGGGTCGGCTGGCTCTTAGTGGCCAGCAATTGGTCAGTGACGGCCGCCGTCGAAGTCATCTTCCTGCCAACTCCAGGTCGGGGTACGTCCACATCAGGAAGATCTCAAGCGGGTCTACCAACTGGTCACCTCGACGCGGCGCAACATGTTGGTGACTGTGGCCCATTATCAATGCACCCGATCGAGGCGATTGTGCCGCGGACGATTTGCACAGCGGCGAAGGTTCCGCCGATCCGGCTGCACGATGCGCGGCACACCTGCGGCACGCTCATGCACCTGCAGGGCGTCCCCACCGCGGTCATCTCGGCGCGGCTCGGGCACGCTGACTCGACATCCACGACGCGCACCTACATGCACTCGCAGGACGATTCGCTCACGCTCGCCACCGCGGGTTTGCAATCAGTTGTGACGACCCGTGACAGTTTCGCCGGATCCTGTAACGAGAAATCCGGCGCCACCAACTATTCGCGCTGGTAGACGCCGGATCCCGTGGAGCCCCCTGTCAGGATTGAACTGACGACCTTTCGCTTACAAGGCGAGTGCTCTACCACTGAGCTAAGGAGGCGGACAAAGCGCGCCCATCATATCTGGCCGCCTCCGAGGCCCCGAAACCGACAGCACGGATGCGCGCCTGGCCTGCTACCGGACCTATCCGCTCAACGTGTAGAGGTGATCGGGACTGATCACCTCGGTGATCGCGGTGGCGAGGACACCGCTCGACCCGGTGTCCAGCGTGTCGACGTCCGAGTTGATCAGAATGACCATGGTCAGATCCTTCTCCGGCAGGTATACGACGACGCTCTTGTAGCCGGGCAGGCTCCCGTTGTGCCCGATCCATCCCTGCACATCGAAGACCCCGAGGCCATACCCGACCCCGTCGATCCCCTCAGCCGGCAGCATCTGCAATCGCTGCTTCTGGGTATCCGCATCGAGCAGGTCGCCCTTGTACAGCGCGTGCGCCCAGGTCCGCAGATCGTCGAGCGTCGAGATCATCGAACCGGCAGCCCACCCCCACGACGGATTCCAATCGGTCGCGACCCCGAGCGTCTCGTCCTTCGTCTGCGTCGTGTAACCCTGGGCGTGCGGCTCCGGGAAAGCGTTCGACGTGGGAAAGTTGGTGTCCTTCATCCCCAGCGGTTCAAGGATCTTCCCCTTGATGATGTTCGTCATCGAGTCCCCCGATACCTTCTCGACGACCATCCCCAGCAGGATGAAGTTGGTGTTGGAGTATTCGAGCCGGTCACCCGGCTCGAAATGCAACGGGTCGCCCTTGACGTATCCCACCAGCTGCCAAGGGCTGAAATCACCCTTGGGGTCGGCAAGGAAATCGGTGCCGAACTGTTCGTCGTACGTGTAGTCGGCCAGCCCGCTTCGCATGCCCGCCAGGTGGCGCAGGGTGATTCTGTCGCCCTCGGTCACACCGTCGACGTACTTCGAGATCGGATCATCGAGTCCGACCTTGCCCTCATCGACCAGCTGTAGCAGAGCCGTCGCGGTGAAAGTCTTGGTCACACTACCTATCCGGCTGTAGAAGTCCGTCTTCATGGGAGCCCCGGTCGCGGTGTCCGCCGTCCCCGTTGCTCTGACATAGCTGCCGTTCGGTCCCCACACGCCCACGATCGCGCCCGGTACCCCGGTCTTCCGGACCGCCTCCGCTATTGCCGAATCCAGCTTCGCGGTCGTCGCCTGATCCATCTGCACGCCGGCGGGCGCCGAGGACTCCGAGCCAACCGACGCGGAGCCCTCACCCGTGCCACCACATCCGGTGGCCCCGACCGCCACCACGAGCGCCCCCACGACGGCGCACAGGGTCCTCCTCGAACGCACACAATTGATCGACATCGACCTGCCCTCCCGCTCCAGCGCATCCACCATGGACGCCGACCCAGTAGAGCAGTTGAATTCACTAAAACCGATACAGGACTACGCATTTCAGAAAGATCGCGACCTGCGGCGTACATGCGCATAGGCCTTGAGACATACCCGATAGGCCCCGAATGTGTCCGCTCGGATGATGCGAAGACGGGCATAGTGGTTCTAGCGTCGATCGAGTCGGAGTCGCCGAGGCGATAGAAGGGGGCGCACGCGACAATGACCACCATGCGTTGCCTCCGCCCTGCGGAACATCTCGATGACCGCTCGTCGGCCCGCTGGGCCTTTGATGCGATCGTCGCGGCGCTGGCGGTGGCGGTGGCGATGCCCGACCTCTTCCACGACGGCGAGGGCCCGCCCTTGGCCGCGATCGCGGTCTTGGTCGCCGTGCTCGCCCCGCTGGCGGTACGGCGCATCTTTCCGATCCCGGTATTCGCCTGGGTCCTGATCAGCGCGGTCGCCGCCGGACTCTGGAACGACAACCTCGCCGCCGACCTGGGCCTGCTCATCGCGCTCTACACCGTCGCCGCTGCGCAATCGCGACTGGAGGCGCTGGCGGCGGCGGCCGTCCTCGAATTCGCCATGATCGTCGCCACCGTCCGCAGCACTGACGGCAGTTGGTGGCACGCCTCGATCCTCGTGTCGGGCCTGGTCGGTACCGCACTCGGGCTCGGACTGTACGCATCGACGCGGCGCGCATACCTTGCCGAACTCCGCGATCGCGCGGTGCGTTTGGAACGCGAGCGCGACCAGCAGGGCGAGCTGGCCGCAGCCGCTGAACGCGCGCGGATCAGCCGCGAGATGCACGACATCGTCGCGCACCACCTGACCGTCATGGTTGCCCTCAGCGAGGGTGCGGTCGCCGCGAGCGCAACCTCGCCCGAACGCGGGATCGAGGTGATGCGCACCGTGTCCGCCACCGGTCGACAGGCACTGGCCGACACCAGGAGGCTGCTCGGGGTCTTGCGCGAGAACGAGCTCGGGAACCCCGGAGATTGCGCGCTCGCGCCCGTCCCGGACCTGGCCGAACTCGACGTGCTCATCGCCCGGGTACGTGACGCAGGACTGCCGACCTCACTCGAGGTGCACGGGAACGCCATCGACCTACCCGCCACCATCCAGCTCACGGTCTATCGGCTGGTGCAAGAGGCGCTCACCAACACCCTCAAACACGGCGGCCATGGCACCCGCGCCTCGGTGCGGCTGCGGTACCTGCCCGGCGAGATCCGGGTGGACGTCGAGGACGACGGTGCCGGGGCGGCGACGACGCCGTCCGGCGGGGGCGGCGGCCTGATCGGGATGCGGGAGCGAGTCCACACATATGGCGGCGTGTTGCGGTCCGGTCCGATGGGGCCCCGCGGTTGGCGGGTCTCCGCGCGGTTTCGCTTGGACGAAGGAGAGAGCACGTGATCCGTGTGCTGTTGGTCGACGATCAATCCCTGCTGCGGATGGGATTTCGGCTGATCCTGGAGGCCGAGTCCGATATCGAGGTGGTCGGCGAGGCCGGGGACGGCGCGACCGGGGTCCGGATGGCGGCGGCCCTCGAACCGGACGTCGTGATGATGGACGTCCGGATGCCGACCATGGACGGCATCGCGGCCACCGCCGCCATTCTCGACGCCCAGCCCGCCTGCAAGATCCTGATCCTCACCACCTTCGATGTGGACCAGTACCTCTATGCCGGCCTGAAGGCCGGTGCCAGCGGGTTTCTGCTCAAGGACGCGCCCCCGACGGCTCTACTCGCCGCGATTCGCACGGTGGCCGACGGGGAGGCCGTGCTCGCTCCGACCGCGACCCGGCGCCTGATCGACCAGTTCATGCCGCTTCTGCCCGAACCGGACCGGCAGGCCAGGCGCGACACGGTGCTCAACGCGCTCACCGACCGGGAGCGGACGGTGTTCGCCGGGCTCGCGGCCGGCCGGTCGAATCGCGAGATCGCGGGCGACCTGCAGGTGTCCGAGGGCACCGTGAAAATCCACGTGGGGCGAATTCTGTCGAAGCTGGACCTGCGTGATCGGGTGCAGGCCGTGGTGCTCGCATACGAATCGGGCCTGATCACCCCGGGAAACTGAGCACCGCCACGCCAGGCGCGACATACCGAGACCCCTCCGGCCGGACCAGCCATACGAGGCCGCACGAATATGCCTCCCGGCGCCCCAAACGCCGACCCGCGCGGACCCGGTCGGCGTATGTTTGGCACGACACATTCCCTGACGGGAGCGGTCCCATGGATCTCAACACCATCAGCGATGTCGTGCGGCGACCACCCGACCGCCCCGGCGCGGACTGGCGCGAGGGCGATGCCTGGCTGGCCGGGGGAACGTGGCTGTTCTCCGTTCCGCAGCCCGCGCTGCGCAGGCTGGTGGACCTCACCGCACTCGGCTGGGACGCCCTCGTACCGAGCGAGTCCGGCTTGGAGATCGGCGCGACGTGCACGGTTCGTGATCTGTACGACCTTGCGCCGCAGAGCGATTGGCGAGCCGGCCCGCTACTGAGGACGAGCTGTGAGGCGTTCCTGGCCTCGTTCAAGGTGTGGAACTCGGCGACGGTGGGCGGCAACATCTGCATGTCCCTGCCTGCGGGCCCGATGATCACGATGACCGTGGCGCTCGAGGCGACGTACACGCTGTGGGCGCCCGACGGATCGCAGCGCACCGTCGACGCGGCCGACTTCGTCACCGGCGACCACCGGAATGTGCTGGCGCCCGGCGAGGTTCTGCGCCGCATCGACATCCCGGCCGCCGCGCTGCGCAAACGCCACACCCACCGCCGCTTCACCCTCACCCGGCTGGGGCGCTCCACCCTGTTCATGATCGCCACCCAGACCCCCGGCACCGCCGACCTCGCCCTCACCATCACGGCGGGCACCACGCGCCCGGTGCGGATGGAGTTCGAGACCGTGCCGGACCCCGAGACGATGCGGCGCAGCATCGACTCCCTGCCCGACGACCTGTGGTTCGACGACCCGAACGGCACCCCCGAGCACCGCCACCACCTCGCGCGGCACTTCGCCGAGGAGATCCGCGTCGAGTTCGAGTCGGGAGACCGGTCATGACCTATACGGTGAACGGCAAGACCTTCGACGAGGAGCCGCGACCCGGCCAGTGCCTGCGGACGCACCTGCGGGAGCTCGGCCACCACGGCGTCAAAAAGGGTTGCGACGCAGGCGATTGCGGTGCCTGCACGGTCTGGCTCGACGGCGATCCGGTGCACAGCTGCATCACCCCCGCGTTCCGGGCGGATGGCCGCGAGGTGACCACGATCGAGGGCCTCGGCACTCCCGAGGATCTGCACCCGCTGCAACGGCAGTTCCGCGATGCCCCCGGCTTCCAGTGCGGATTCTGCACCGCGGGCATGATCATGACGTCGGCGACCTTCACCGACGCCCAGAAGCAGGATCTGCCCCGCGCGCTCAAGGGCAACCTCTGCCGCTGCACCGGCTATCGGTCGATCGAGGACGCCGTGCACGGGGTCACGGGGATCGAAGACGCGCTCCCCGGTCGCGCCGTCGGCACCAGCGTCGCCGCCCCGGCCGCCACCGACGTGGTGACCGGCCGCGCCGAGTTCACGATGGACACCGAGATCGAGGGGATGCTGCACCTGAAGGTGCTGCACTCGCCGCACGCGCACGCCCGCATCATCTCGATCGACAAGACCGCCGCGCTCGCGGTGCCCGGCGTGCACCGCGTCTACACCTGGGAGGACGTGCCGCGGAAGCGCTTCACAACCGCGATCCACACCGATCACCTCGTCGATCCCGACGACACCTACATCCTCGACGACACGGTGCGCTTCGTCGGGCAGCGGGTGGTCGCGGTGCTGGCCGACTCCGTCGGGGCCGCGGAGGAGGGCTGCCGCCGGGTGGTCGTCGAGTACGAGCCGCTGCCAGCGGTGTTCGACCCAGAGGAGGCGATGGCCCACGGCGCGCCCGCGCTGCACGGCTCGCACGACCCGTTCGTGCGGGACCCCGTGCACAACATCCTGCTCGAACTGCACGGGCACGTCGGAGACGTCGAGACCGGGTTGGCCGAGGCCGATGTCGTCCACGAGGGCACCTACTTCTCCCCGCGCGTGCAGCACGCGCACCTGGAGACGCACGGGTCCATCGCGTGGATGGCGGAGGGCCGCCTGCACGTGCGGACCAGCTCCCAGTCACCGTCGATCGCGAAGGTCAAGCTGGCCCACCTGTTCGCCCTGCGCCCCGATCAGCTGCGGGTGTTCTGCAAGCGGGTCGGCGGCGGGTTCGGCGGCAAGCAGGAGGTGATCTCCGAGGACCTGGTTGCCCTCGCCACGCTGGACACCGGGCGCCCGGTCTGCCTGGAGTTCACCAGGGAGGAGGAGTTCACGACGGCCTCGCCGCGGCACCCGATGAAGCTGACGGTCACCCTCGGCGCGAAGGCCGACGGCACCCTCACCGCGATGAAGATCCGCAACGTCTCCAACACCGGCGCCTACGGCAACCACGGCGGCGAGACGCTGTTCGCGGGCGGGGCCGCCGTCTCGATCTACCGGTGCGCCAACAAGAAATACGACGCGTACTCGGTGTACACCAACACCGTGCCGAGCGGCGCGCTGCGCGGCTACGGCATGACCCAGCCCGCGTTCGCGGTGGAGTCCGCCGTGCACGAGCTGGCGGTCGCGCTCGGCATCGACCCGCTCGAGCTGCGCCGCCGCAACATCGTGCGCCCGGGCGACTCCCTGGTCGCCTTCGAGGACGGACCGGACGACGTCGTGTTCGCGGAGGACGGGCTCGGAAAGTGCATCGACCTGGTCGACGAGGCCCTGCGGCACGGCGGCTCCGACCCGCCCGCCGGTGACGACTGGCTCGTGGGGACCGGCGCCGCGAGCTCACTGCACGAGACCGCTCCCCCGACCGAACACGTCTCCGAGGCCTGGGTGACGCTCGGCGACGACGGCGTCTACGAGCTCGCCGTCGGCACCGTCGAGTTCGGGGAGGGCACCTCGACCGCGCACGTGCAGATCGCCGCGAACCAGCTCGGGACCACGCCGTCGCGGATCCGCCTGGTGCAGTCCGACACCGACCGCACCGGCTTCGACACCGGCGCCTTCGCCAGCGCGGGCCTGTTCGTGTCCGGCAACGCCGTGCTGCGGGCGTCGAACGCCCTGCGCGACCGGATCCTCGCGTTCGCCGCCGCGCACACGGGGGTCGACGTCGCCGCCTGTGCCATGGACGACGGCGGCGTCGTCTGCGACGGCACCCGCGTACCGCTGACCGTGCTCCAGCTCGCCGCAGGCGCCCGCGGCATCCGGTTCACCGCCGCCCGCAAGGCGTACGGCTCGCCGCGCAGCGTGGTGTCCAACACGCACGGCTTCCGGATCGCCGTGCACCGGGTCACCGGCGAGATCCGTGTCCTGCGCAGCGTGCAGGCCACCGACGCCGGGGTGATCATCAACCCGGCGCAGGTGCGCGGGCAGATCGAGGGCGGCGTCGCGCAGGGCATCGGTTTCGCGTTGACCGAGAACTTCCTCGTCGACGGCGCCGGGACGATGGTCAACCCGAACCTGCGCAACTACCGCATCCCCACCTATGCCGACGTGCCCCGCACCGAGGTGCTCCTGGTCGACTCGGCGGACTCGGTCGGGCCGATGCGTGCGAAGGGCATGGCGGAGTGCTGCATCAACCCGGTCGCGCCCGCGCTGGCCAACGCCCTCCAGAATGCGACGGGGGTGCAATTCCGGGCGCTGCCCCTGACACCCGAGCGCATCTACGGCCCACTGGCCCTGTCGCGGACCCGCGCCCCTTCGGTGCGCCCGTAGGGAGGCGGCCATGGCAGCCGAGGAGCGCACCCGCGACACCGCCACGGTCATCATCGGGCAGCGGGTGCGCCGCGGCTGCGAGTCGGCCTTCAAGGCCTGGCAGGAGGAGATCAACGTCGCCGCCTCGCACTACGCCGGCTTCCTCGGCGCCCAGATCTCGGCACCCACTGCCGTGCAACCCGATTGGGTGGTGGTCTACCGCTTCGACTCCGTCGCCAACGTGCAGGCATGGGTGAACAGTGCCACCCGCCAGGCCTGGCTCGACCGGGGTCAGCAGTACCTCGACGGCCCCGCGACGCAGCAGGTGATCACCGGCGGATCCCGGCCGACCGATCAGCTCGTGACGGTCGTCGTGACCCACCGCGTTGCGCCGGACAACGTCGACGACTTCCTCGAGTGGCAGAACCGGATGCGGCTGGCGGAGTGCAAGTTCGAGGGCTTTCGCGGCAGCGAACTGTTCCGCCCCATCGAGGGCATCCAGGACGAGTGGACCGCGCTCTACCGCTACGACAACGCCGCGAACCTCTTCACGTGGCTCACCTCCAACAAGCGGCAGCAGCTCCTGACCGAGGGCGAGAGGTTCCACGAGTTCTCCTCACGCACCGTCGACAACTCCTTCGGCAGCTGGTTCGCCTTCGACGAGAAGGGGAACGAGGCGCCGCCACCGTCCGATGTCAAGACCTCCATCGCCGTCTGGGTGGGCCTCTACCCCACCGTGGTGCTGCTCACCCTCGCGCTGTCCCCGCTGAAGATGCCGCTGTGGCTGGGCCTGCTGATCGGAAACCTGTTCTCCAGCTTCGCCATGACCTTCGTGACCATGCCGCGCTACGTGAACCCACTGCTGCGACGCTGGCTGCGGCCGCCCGCGGACGTGCCTGAAGGCAGGACGAATCTCCGGGGTATCGCCATCGTCGCGGGGGTCAACACATTCTGGGTGGTCGTGTTCTATCTCGTGACGAGACAGTTCTGGACGCTGCCCTGACAGAGGAGTTCACCTTCTACGGAATCGAGGAACCACGATGAACACGAGAACGGTGCGAGGCGCGAGCCTGATCCCCATCGCCGCGGCGGCACTGCTGCTGGCCGGATGTGACTCGGACAGCGACGACACCTCCACGACGTCCGCGACCGCGGCGGTGACGACCGCTCCGGTGTCCACGGGCATGGCGCCGATGGGGGCGGTGACCAAGGAACAGGCCGAGCAGACTGCCCTCGCTACCGTCCCCGGCGGCGTGGTCGTCTCCTCGGAAACCGCACAGCACGACGGCAAGGCTGTGTGGCACGTCCACATCCGCAATACCCAAGGCTGGGACTACGACGTGGATGTCGACGCCACCACCGG
This sequence comes from Rhodococcus sp. PvR099, assembly GCF_017833315.1. Taxonomy (NCBI): domain Bacteria; kingdom Bacillati; phylum Actinomycetota; class Actinomycetes; order Mycobacteriales; family Nocardiaceae; genus Rhodococcus; species Rhodococcus sp. PvR099. Next base: position 3,067,228 of record NZ_JAFIBV010000001.1, read on the forward strand.
CGCGGTCGTACCCGACCACGAGGATGACAGTGAGGACATGTCCACGCCCGCCGCCTCGCCGAACGCGGCGGTGACGGTCACCAAGGAACAGGCCGAGCAGACCGCCCTCGCGACCGTCCCCGGCGGCACGATCGTCTCCTCCGAAACCAATCAGCACGACGGCAAGACGGTGTGGCACGTCCACATCCGCAACACCCAAGGCTGGGACTACGACGTGGACGTCGACGCCGCCACCGGCGCGGTCGTGCCCGACAACTGATCCGCAGGGACGCCGAGATGCGCACGCTGGCAATCACGCAGAACATCACCATCGACGGCTCGATCGAGATGCTGGGAGAGTGGTTCGATCCCCAGGGCCAGGGCGGGGTGGACAACTCTGATCTGCTCGAGGAGTCGCACCGCCAGGACCGTGCAGCCGACGGGTTTCTGGTGGGCAGGCGCACTTTCGAGGACCTACGCGGATACTGGCCGAAACAATCCGAGGATGCCACGGGGATCACCGACTACCTCAACCGAGTACAGAAGTACGTCGTCTCCTCGACCATGATCGACCCGCAGTGGCAGAACTCGACGGTCCTCTCCGGCGAACCCGCCGAGGAGATCCGCGCGTTGAAGATGCTGCCGGGCAAGGACATCGTGGTCACCGGCAGCATCATGCTGTGCCACACCCTGATCGAGGCGGGACTCGTCGACGAGTACCGGCTGTTCGTCTATCCGGTCGTGCAGGGCCGGGGCCGCCGGTTGTTCCCCGACGGGTTCGAGATACCGGAGTTGGCACTGCTCGACGCGAAGGCCTTCCGCTGTGGCATCACCTACTCGCGGTATGGGAAGGCCTGACCGGGTTCCCGAAAGCGCAGTTCCTGGGCTTCGTCGGGTCGGGCTGGCTGACCCACATCACGGCGGCTCGCGTGCCTGCCGAGGACGAGTGAACGAGGTTGGACCCCGGCCGCCAGGCGGGACGCCTGCGGCTCAGGCGACGGCGGCAGCCCTCGCAGCGCGGACGAACACCCAGATCACTCCGCCCACCATCGCGATGATCGTGCCCCAATAGGCGACGGGCGCGACGAGTCCGATCCCGCTGCACATGCCCGCGATGACGAACGCGATCGCCGCGGGCATCACAGCGGCCGCATGCCCTGCCCGCCACGCAGCCTCACTGCGCTTCAATGCGGGGATACGGATACCGACGAAGGAGTTGACCGGTATCGCTCCGCGGCCTGCGGCAAGACAGACCACGACCAGCAGAAGCAGCAACCCGGTAAACACCCAGGCCACCATGATCAGGTCGCCCGGAGCATCGTTCATTGTCATGAAGCGCACTCTTACACATGCAACCTCACCGTCTGATATCCCGTTGAACGTGCTCTGAGAGCAGGCATTGACCCGTGTCCTAGCCGCCCGCCGCCGTGACCACCTCACGAATCGCGTCGACCACCAGCTGCGGCGACTCGTTGTGGATGTTGTGGCCGCTGTTCGTCTTCGTGATGTGCTGCGCGCCGGGAAACAGCAGGGCGAGACTGTCCTGCGACGCCAGCTGCGCCCGCCAGAACACCTCCGGGTAGTCGGCGGGCGCGTCCGCGGGCAGGCGGGCACGGAAGGCGTCCGGGTCGAAGGTGTCACCGCTGAGCACCACGACCGGCACCTCGGGAACCGGCGGGGCGGCGCGCAGTTGAGGGAAGATCGCGGCGGGGTCGAGCTGCTCGACGTCCGCCCACTGGGCGGTGCGGCGTTCGTTGTCCAGCTCGTTCATCCGCAGGAACACCGAGAACTCGGCGGGGGTCAGCTCGTTCTCGAGGAACTCCGACATGCCGTCCACGAGGACCAGACCGGCCGTCTCGTCGGGATGGGTGCCCGCGTACACCCTCGCGATCGGTCCCCCGTACGACCACCCGACGAGGACGTAGGGACCGGGCACCTCCGCCGCGGTCAACAACGCGTGCAGGTCGGCGGTGTCCCGCTCGGGGTCGGTCGGCTGCGACACCGGCGTGGACGGGGTGAACTCGTCGCCCGCGCGTGCGGTCCCGGGCCGGTCGTAGGAGCAGACCCGCGTGAACGCGCCGACCTCCGGATACACGGCGGACCCGCTCGGCACCATGTCACCGGATTGATCGGCGACCTCACTCCAGGTGTCCGCAGCGGCGACTGCGCCGGGCACCAGCACCACCGTCGGGACGTCATCATCGCGAGATGCGGTGCCGCGGCACTCCAGGTACATCTGCCGCCCGTCGCCGATGTCGAACGTCCGGGCGATGTCGGCCTGCGGCGTGTCCGCCGTGGGCACCGTGTTGCCCGCGGGGTTCTCCTCCTGGCTGCCACACGCGATCAGCGACGCCGTGACGCCGAGGACGGCCGCCGCGAACCGCAGGGCGGCCAGGCGCCCGCCCGGAGTGGCGCGCATGATCTCAGCGTGTCACACCGCGACGCTGTGCGGGAGGGCACCGGCGCCTGCCCGCACCCCTGGGTGATTGGCCCGAATGTTCACCGCTGCGAGCTCGACCGTCCGATCGATCCGTCGCTGCCTCGTCTCCGGCCGCTTCGCCGTCGCGATCCACTCCAGGATCAGCCGCTTCGAGGACGGCGGAAAGCCCTCGAAGTTGGCGCGGGCCCCCTCGTTGCGGTGTAGCGGTTCCCACAGATCATCGGGCAGCGCGGCGCCGTCGTCGGGCACCACCTGCCAGGTCCCAGCAGCCTTGGCGACATCGATCAGGGCCTGGCCGTGCGGGGTCATCTGGCCCAGCTCGATCATGTTCGCCGCGCGTTCCCGGTTCACCCGGCTCCACGTGCTGCGCGGGTTGCGGGGGGTGAACCGCAGCCGGGAACTATCCGCGTCGTGCTTGCGGTGCAGGCCGTCGATCCAGCCGAAGCAGAGCGCCTGCTCGATCGCCTCGTGGTAGCGCGGGCTCGGCGTGCCGCTGTCCTTGTGGTGGATGATCAGCCAGATCTCCTTCTCGGACCGGCCGTTTCGCGCCAGCCAGTCTCGCCAGTCGGCGGTGGTGCGCGGGGCGAAGGCGCTGACGTCGGGGGTGCTCACGCCGGTCATCTCACGCCTCCTTCGAGCCGAGGATGTCGAGGTAGTGCTGGTTGTACATGATGCCGAGGATGTTCCCGAACGGATCGACAACGGAGGCGGTGACGAAGCCGGGTCCGCGCTCGGTCGGCTTGTCGTGCGCGGTGGCGCCCAGTTCCAGGAGCCGCTCGAAGCCGGACTCGACGTCGTCCACGTGCCAGTAGGTCACCTGGCCACCGGCCTTGTCCGAGCGGTCGTGGGGCGCGAACCGGCCGTCGATGATGCCGAGCTCGTGTTGGAAATCGCCGATGCGGAACTCGACGTAGGCGATCTGCCCGTCGATCTCGCGGGCGAAGTACGGCTCGATCCCGAGCACCTCGGTGTACCAATCCTTGGCGGCCGCGACGTCGTCGGCGAAGAAGCTGACGGTGGTGAGTCCTCGCAACATCGGTGGTTCCTTCCCTCGTTCGGTTGGTGACAGGAACCATCTTTCCGACCAAAGTGCTCACCAACTGAGCACTTTTACGGGGAAACTGAAGAACATGCGCGCAGACCGACTCGTCGCCACCCTCCTGCTCATGCAGTCCCGCGGCCGGGTGACGGCCGCCGAGCTGGCCGACGAGCTCGAGGTGTCCGTCGCCACCGCCCGACGCGACCTGGAGGCACTGTCCGCGGCGGGCATCCCCGTATACCCGCAGCCCGGTCGCGGTGGCGGCTGGGCGCTCGTCGGCGGCGCCCGCACGGACCTGTCCGGCCTGTCGTCCAACGAGGCGCAGGCCCTGTTCCTGCTCGTCGGCCCCGCCGCGGCGGTCTCGGGCGAGGCCAAAGCAGCGCTGCGCAAGCTCGTACGTGCTCTGCCGCAGACGTTTCGGGCCGAAGCCGAGGCCGCCGCGGGCGCCACCATGATCGACCCGACCCGCTGGGGCGAGCGGGATCGGCGCCGACCCGAGATGGTGAACCAGCTCCAGTCCGCCGTGGTCCGCAGGCGCAGGGTCCGGCTGACCTATGTGAACGCCGCCCGCGAGCGGAGCGAACGCCTCGTCGACCCGTGGGGCCTGGTCGACAAGGACGACACCTGGTACCTGATCGCCGGGACCGAGCGCGGCAGGCGAACCTTCCGGGTGGACCGGATCGCCGACGCCGAGACGACCGACCAGCCCGCCGACCGGCCCGCCGACTTCGAGCTCGCCGCCGCCTGGGAAGAGGTCACCGGGAAGATGGAGGAACGGCGCTCGGCCACCTGGGCGACCGTGCTGATCGAACCGAGATTCGTGCCGATCCTGCGCGACCACTTCGGCCGCCACTGCCACACCGACGGCGAGGCCGACGACGGCCGCACCCGAGTCCGCCTCGCCGCACCCACCCCGCTCGACATCGCCCGCAACCTCGCCGGTTGGGGCGCGGACGTCGAGGTGCTCGAGCCGCGGTCGGTACGGGACGAGTTGGCGCGCATCGGAATCGAGCTCGCCGGCCGCTATGCCGGCGAGCAGTGAACTGCCCGTGGCGGACGACCCCTGGCCGGAAATGGGGGACATCCCTGATGTTCTCGCCGGCCACTGCGACCTAGTCTCGGCTAGGTCGTTCAGTTGCCCCCGAGAGGACCGCATATGGCATCCAGATCGCCGGAGTCGTTGGGGCGCCGAATCACTTCCCTGATCGTCGTGACGGTGGCCCTGGTGCTCACCGCGCTCGCAGGGGCGGCGGTGTTCTTCGCATCGGCGGCGCTGTTCGATTCCGTTCCTATGTTGACGCTGTGTGCGATCATCACGGTGATCGTCTGCTCATACGGTGCCGGGCGTCTGTGGGCGCGCATGGCGCGCAAACCTGTACCCGCGCTGAATCTGTTGGCGTGTGCGACGATCTTCGGCCTGGTTTGCGCGGCAACCGGCTATGCGCTCGTGGGACGGGCGGCGCACCAGGACGATCGCGCCGTCGTTTCGGCAAGCAGTTACTGGGACCTGCCCACCGGATCGAACATCGCGTACCGGCACCTGCCCGCGGCGGGCAGCGCGACCCGTTCGATGCCGGTGATCTTCCTGCATGGTGGGCCCGGCACCGCGGGAGACGGCCTACCGCCCTCGAGCGCTGAGCTCGCGGCAGCTGGGTACGACGTCTATTCGTACGACCAGGTCGGGTCGGGCCGCTCGAGTCGATTGTCCCAGGTCGAGGACTACACCGTTGATCGGCAGGTACGCGATCTCGAGGCAATCCGGGAGGTCATCGCCGCTGACCGGATCGTGGTGATGGGTCAGTCCTGGGGCGGCATCCTCGCGGCGCGGTACGCCGCCGCCCACCCCGACCGCGTCGCCGGGATCGTGGTCAGCTCGCCCGGCGCACTGTGGGCGCCGGAATACCCGGACGGGTCGGATGGGAACATCAGAGCTCATGAGACCCCGGCGATGACCGCCCAGCTCGAAGAGACGGGCAGCTCCCCGCGCGTCTTCACAGCCTCCGTCCTTCAGGCGATCAACCCCGTTGCCGCGCATAGCTTCTGGACCGACAACGAGGCCGACGAAATGTTCCGGCGGCAGTTGGAGATTCTCGCCCCGCTGGCGCAGGCTCCCGACCGTCGAGCGGATCTCGTTCCGGCGTCGCCACCCGGCTACTGGGTGAACCAGATGACCGGCGCCGATCTCGCATCGGTCGACGACCCCCGTCCGGCATTGCGGAACCTGCGCGTCCCAGTGCTCGTGATGCGCGGCCAGTACGACTACAAGTCCTGGCCCGTGACGCGCGAATACCGCGACACGTTTCCGAATTCGACGATGGTGTTGATTCCCGACGCCGGCCACGCCATCGCCGCCGACAGGCCCGAGTTGTACACCGCGACCGTCGTCGCGTTCCTGACGGACGGCCGACCCGCACTCCCCCGATACGAGGAGGCCGAGCCGCCGCCCGGGTTCGCCAACGCCTCACGGTGACCGCGCAAGGACCCCGGTCGGTGCGCCGTTCAAGCCTTTCCCCGGTGCCGCGCCTTCGCCTTCGCCCGGGCGATCTGTCGGCGCGTGTCCTCGGCGGCGTCGCGAAGGTGCTTTCTCCTGGACTTCCTGGCAGTGGCGTTCTCGGAAATGCTCTGCTTGACGGCCTCCTGCGCGGCGGTGCTGACGGCCGGCCGGGCTCGTTCCTTCGCGACCTGCCGCGCCAGCCGCTTGGGATTGACCGACCGCGGTGCCGCCCGCCGCTGGTCGACCGGCACCGAGGGCGAGCGGTGCGCGAGAGCGGACAACGCGCCATAGTCGCGCAGCGAGAACTCGTAGAGTTCGGGCCCGCTCGGTTCGGACCCGAACACGTGACGGGCTACGCGCAATTCGCCGTTGTCGATGACCTCGAGCAGACCGACCCAAAATTGTCCGTCGTGGAAGACGGTGAACGTCGTGGAACTCATTTCAACCTCCAGGTATGCGTAGGCAACCTGGCAGCATCAGGAGTCTTCGACGGCGAAGTGACGAACACGCCCGAGCCGGGGGCCCGAGGACCCATCGGGACGTGCCATCCGGACTTCCTCCGGACTGTGCAATTCGTGCGACCAGCAATCACGGTGAGCGTATCGCATGTATTAAAAATGCAGGTCAGAGCCGATTTATACCGTGATACCTTCGCTGCCACACCAACGACAGCGGGAGAAATCATGCGCATGACGCTTCACCACATTCCGAATCATCGCCTCGCCTTCGTGCGCGTGACCGGACCGTTCGGACAGGGCAACGCCAAGGCGATGGCCGAGATAAAGCAGTGGGCGTCTCGTCGGGGACTACTCGACGACGGAGCGATCCTGTGTGGAATTCCGAGGGACGATCCCTCGGTGACGCCGCCCGACGAGTGCCGCTACGACGCGGCGATCGTCGTGACAGACGATCTCGAAGTCGACGGCGCGGTCGGCGTCGGCTGCCTCCGCGGCGGGCACTACGCGGTATTCGATGTGCCGCACACCGCGGAGGGCGTGGGTGCGGCATGGTCGAGCATCTTCGAGGAAATCGAAACTCGCGGGCTGTCCGTGGACGGCGAACCGATTTTCGAGATGTACACATCGGAGTTGCTCACCCGCCACCTGTGCCAGCTCTGGGTTCCACTGCGGCGGTAACACCCTCAGCGGCGCAGGAACTCGATGGCAATTCGCTCGAAAGCCTCCTTCGCCTCGACCATCACCCAGTGACCGCAGTTCGGGAACACGTGCAGCTCGGCATTGGGGATCAGTCTCATCGGCACCATGGGCATGTCCGGCGGGCACTGCCGGTCGTCCCTGCCCCAGGTGAGCAGGGTCGGACACTGCACCTTGTGCATCTGCGACCAGTACGGCGGCGCATCCGACGAGGCCATCAACTGCTGCTGCGCCGCAAACGCTGTGGAGCCGTACATCGCCGCCAGCGTCTTGTGCGACGCCGGGTCGTTGGCGGTCTCCCAGCGCTCCTCCACCCGCTCCTCCGTGATCACCGCCGGGTCGTAGACCATGCACTCGAGCCAGCGAACCAGCCGTTCGCGACTCGGGCCGTCGGCGAACTCCTGCAGTAGCCGGGTGCCCTCGCTCGGGTTCTGACTGAAGATGTTCGGTCCCACCCCGCCGATGGTGACGAGCCTGCCGACCCGCTCGGGGTGCCTCATCGCCACGTTCACGCCGACGACGCCGCCCATCGAATTGCCGATCATCGCGGCCGATCGGATACCGAGGGCGTCCATGAAGCGGATCACCGACGAGCCCGCGGTGAGCACGGGATGCCCGTCCACCGGATCGCTCACGCCGAATCCAGGGAACTCCAGGATGTAGCAATGAAAATGCTGGGCGAAGACGTCCAGGTTTCCCCGGTAGTTTCGCCAGCCGCTGACTCCGATACCGGAGCCGTGCAACAGGATCAGCGGCGGTCCCTCGCCTGCCTCGTGGTAGCGCAACACCCCCTTGTCGGTAGCGACTTCCCTCTTGGTCCCCTCGTAGGTCACGTCCATCACTCGACACTAGAACACATTCTAGTTTGTGTGCGCCCGATTCGACAGATCGCCCCAACTTCAGTGATTCACGACACCAAAACCAGGCGTGCGGCCACCACGCCCGAGACCCGGCATCACCCAAATAATCGGCGTCTACCTGCTTAAACCCATGACTCGATCGCCGACATGTGGCGTCCCTCGACAGCAACCAGAAAGGAAACCTATGAGTTCGTTCCCCTTCCACATGTATGGAACTTGTTCTAGTTTTGGGGCAATCAGCCGGCACACTTCTACCGAGACGAGGAAGTCATGGGTCAGGTTCACGAGCGGATCGAGCAGTACGCGGACGAGATCCGCGCAAACGGTGTCGAGGGCGACAGGCTCATGCGCCTCACCGATGCCTCGGCCAAGCGGCTGCGTGAATCGGGGGTGATCCGGATGCTGCAGCCGAAGGACCACGGCGGCCTCGAATCGCATCCCCGTGAGTTCGCCGAGACCGCGATGGCGATCGGCGCGATGGACGGCGCCACCGGCTGGGTCAGCGGCATCGTCGGCGTGCACCCGTGGGAGCTGGCGTTCTTCGACCCGAAGGCCCAGGAGGAGGTGTGGGGTGAGGACCCCGACACCTGGATGGCCTCGCCGTACGCGCCCATGGGTGTCGCGGTCCCGACCGACGGCGGCTACGTCCTCAACGGCCGCTGGTCGTTCTCCTCGGGTACCGACCACTGCCGGTGGGTGATGATCGGTGCGATGGTCGGAAACCAGGACGGCAAGCCGCAGATGCCGCCGAAGATCCTGCACGTGCTGCTGCCGCGCAGCGACTACGACATCGATCAGGACAGCTGGGACGTCGTCGGTCTGCGCGGCACCGGCAGCAAGGACGTGATCGTCAAGAATGCGTTCATCCCGACGCACCGGACCCTGGAGGCGGCGAAGGTCTTCGACGGCACCGCGCCGAAGGAGGCCGGCCGCACACAGACGCTGTACAACTTCCCGTTCTCGTGCATCTTCCCGCTGGGCATCACCTCGTCGCTGATCGGCATCGCCGAGGGGGCGCTGGCCTGCCATCTGAACGCGCAGCGCGAGCGGATCACGGTGTCCGGCACGGCGATCAAGGACGATCCGTACGTGCTGTTCGCGATCGGCGAGGCTGCGGCGGAGATCGCCGCGTCGCGGGCGGCGATCCTCGAGACGGTGGACCGGTTCTGGGACCTCACCGACCAGGGCAAGGAGGTCACCTTCGAGCAGCGCGCGATCGGCCGTCGGACCCAGACCGCCGCCGCGTGGCGGGCGGTGCGCGCGGTCGACGAGATCTTCGCGCGGTCGGGCGGCGGTGCGCTGCAGATGAAGACGCCGATGCAGCGCTTCTGGCGGGACGCACACGCCGGCCTGTCGCACGCGATTCACGTGCCCGGTTCGATCTTCCATTCGTCGGCGCTGACGCAGCTCGGCGGCGAGCCGCAGGGCGCGCACCGCGCGATGATCTGACCGATCGAGGAAACGCGAGCGCCCCGCGAGCCGAGTCGGCTTGCGGGGCGCCGTGCCGCGATCAGGCGAGGTCGAAGCGGTCCAGGTTCATCACCTTGTCCCACGCGGAGACGAAGTCCGCCACGAATTTCGGCTGCGCATCGTCGCTCGCGTATACCTCGGCGAGCGCGCGCAACTGCGAGTTCGAACCGAAGACCAGGTCGACGGTGGTGGCCGTCCACTTGACCTCATCCGTGCCGCGGGCGCGGCCCTCGTAGACGTTCTCGGACTCGGCCGATGCCTTCCACTCCGTGCCCATGTCGAGCAGGTTCACGAAGAAGTCGGTGGTCAACGTCTCGGGACGGGCAGTGAGGACACCGTGCCCGGACTGCCCGACGTTGGCGTTCAGCGCGCGCATCCCACCGATGAGGACCGTCATCTCCGGGGCGGTCAGCGTCAGCAGGTTCGCCTTGTCCAGCAACAGCCGCTCGGCGGGCAGCTTCTCCCCGGCGCGCAGGTAGTTGCGGAACCCGTCGGCCCTGGGCTCGAGCACCTCGAACGCCTCCACGTCGGTCTGCTCCTGGGCGGCGTCGGTGCGGCCCGGCGTGAACGGGACCGTGACGTCGTGCCCGGCGTTCTTCGCCGCCTGCTCCACCGCCGCGCATCCCGCCAGGACGATCAGGTCGGCCAGCGAGATCCTCGTGCCGTCGGACCTCCCACCGTTGAAGTCGCCCCGGATCCGCTCGAGCCTCTGCAGCACCTCGGCCAGGCCTGCCGGGTTGTTGGACTCCCAGTCCTTCTGCGGCGCAAGCCGAATCCGCGCCCCGTTGGCCCCGCCGCGGTTGTCGGTGCCGCGGAAGGAGGCAGCCGACGCCCATGCCGCACCGACCAGCAGGGGAATGGACAGACCCGCCCCCAGGACCGTGGCCTTGAGCGCGGCGATCTCGTCCGTCCCGACCAGATCGTGATCGACGTCGGGGACGGGGTCCTGCCACAACTGGGGCTCCGCAACCCATGGGCCGAGATAGCGCGAGACGGGCCCCATGTCGCGATGCAGCAGCTTGTACCAGGCCTTGGCGAACTCGTCGGCGAGTTCCTCGGGGTGGTCCAGCCAGCGCCGGGTGATCGGCCCGTAGACCGGGTCGAGGCGCAGCGAGAGGTCCGTCGTCAGCATCACCGGGCTGTGGGACTTCGACGGATCGTGCGCGTCGAGGACGGTGCCCGCCCCGGCGCCGTCCTTGGGAATGTACTGCCACGCACCGGCCGGGCTCTTGGTCTTCTCCCACTCGTAGCCGTACAGGGTCTCGAGGAAGCTGTTGTCCCACCTGGTCGGGGTGGGCGTCCAGGTGCCCTCGAGGCCGCTGGTGATCGCGTCCCCACCGACGCCGGTGCCGAAGGAGCTCTTCCAGCCGAGGCCTTGCTGCTCGATCGGCGCTGCCTCCGGCTCGGGCCCGACGAGGTCGGCCGGTCCCGCGCCGTGGGTCTTGCCGACGGTGTGGCCGCCGACGATCAGTGCGGCGGTCTCGACGTCGTTCATCGCCATCCGGCGGAAGGTCTCGCGGATGTCGACGGCCGCGGCGAGCGGGTCCGGGTTTCCGTTGGGCCCTTCCGGGTTCACGTAGATCAGGCCCATCTGCACGGCGCCGAAGGGACCGGTGAGCTCCCGGTCGCCGGTGTAACGCTCGTCGCCGAGCCAGGTGTCCTCCGGCCCCCAGAACACCTCGTCGGGCTCCCAGATGTCCTCGCGGCCGAAACCGAAGCCGAACGTCTCGAACCCCATCGATTCGTAGGCACAGTTGCCGGCGAAGATCAGCAGATCCGCCCAGGAGATCTTCCGGCCGTACTTCTGCTTGACCGGCCAGAGCAACCGCCGTGCCTTGTCGAGGCTCGCGTTGTCCGGCCAGCTGTTGAGGGGGGCGAAGCGTTGTGCGCCCTCACCGCCACCGCCACGGCCGTCCGCGATGCGGTAGGTGCCCGCCGCATGCCAGCTCATCCGGATGAACAGCGGCCCGTAGTGTCCGAAATCGGCAGGCCACCAGTCCTGCGACGCCGTCATCAACTCGATGACGTCCCGTTTCAGCGCGTCCACGTCGAGCGTCGCGAACTCTGCCGCGTAGTCGAAGTCCTCGCCCATGGGGTTGGACAGCGGCGAGTGCTGATGGAGAACCTGCAGGTCCAGTTGATTCGGCCACCAGTCCCTGTTGGTCCTGGGCCGGTGCTCCTGCGGGCTCGGGGAGCCGATTACCGGGCATTCGCTTTCACTGTTGGACACGACGGTCCTTCCTTCCAGGAGTGGGTGAATCGGACTGCGATCGCGAACCTGGTCGCGAAACCTGTGCTGCCGAACAGTCGGGGCACGATCCCCAGTAGGTGACCTCGGCCTCGTCGACGACGAAGCCGTTGTCGCCGGGCGCGGTCAGGCAGGGGGCCGCGCCGACCGCACAATCGACGTCGGCGATGACCCCGCAGGTACGGCAGACGAAGTGATGGTGGTTGTCGCCGACGCGGGCCTCGTACCGCACGGCGGTGCCCGCCGGCTGGATCCGCCGCACCAGGCCCGCATCGCTGAGTGCCTGCAGCACGTCGTACACGGTTTGGCGGGAGACCTCGGGCAGGACGGCCCGCACGGCTCCGTAGATCGTCTTCGTGTCGGCATGCGGGTGCTTGTGCACAGCCTCGAGCACCGTGGCCCGGGGGCGGGTCACGCGAAGCTCTGCCGCGCGCAAATGCGCTGCGTATTCCCTCGCGGAGGGCACATCAATACAATGGCGCATTGTTCTGGACTCGGTCAAGAGTTTTCGGGGTCGATCGCGGAACTACCGTCCGCCCAGCGGAACCGCGCCCGCCGCGGGCAGCGGGGGAAGCGCCCCAAGCGGCGCGGGCGTCAGCGTCGTCGACTGCGGGTCCGCCCGGCCCAGCCCGAACTTGCGGACCTCGGATCCCGTCGCACCGGCGCCGCTGACGAGCAGGTCCGCGCCGGTGGTGGTGCTGGTGGTGGCCACCTGCACCCCGCCGCCCGCGAACGGCTCGAACGAGGCGATCTGGCGGAAATCCACTGGGCCCGAGTGGTGATCCGGGCTGTCGAGGTACATCCCGGGCGCGCCGTCGAGCCGCGAGCCGCTCGACCACACCCGCACCGTGCCCGCCCCGCCCGCCATGCCGGTCACGATGCTCTTCGCGCCGCCCTCGGCGCCTGCCACCCAGCCCGTCGAGAGCGAGACGCCGTCGCGGTAGCCCTCGTCGAAGGCAAGGAACTCCGACGTCATCGTCGGATCGTCGGTGCCGCCGCCGCTCGCGCCCGTGCCGCCGTGCCCGCCGTGGCCGCTCTTCGACGCCGCCGCGGCCGCGGTCGGCTCGAACAGGTCGTAGCGGAAGGTCTTCACCCGCGGCGCCTCCCCCCGGCCCGGCGCGGTCACGATGCTGGCCCGGCCAGAGGCGGTGTCCACCAGCCCCGTCGCGACGGACACCCCCGCCTCGGACCCCGGGTACGGCGTGAAGCTCGAGAACACCTCCGGTGCCTCACCCTTCCCGGCGGGCAGCGTCGAGGAGAACACCTTGACCTGCGTCGGGGCGCCCGGGCCGGTGCCCACGATGATGTTGTCGGCCAAGGCGTTTCCGTCGATATCGACACCCGCGACGTTCACCCCGCCGCGGAACCCGGGGTCGAACGGGGCGAACCGGGTCAGCTCGGCGCTGAACGCGCCGTCGGCGCGGTCGGCGCCGTCGTAGGCCACCACCTCCGACTCGGGGCCCGCGCCGGTGCCGACGACGAGGTCGAGCACCATGTCTCCGTTCACGTCGGCCATCGCCACCGTCGGGGTGCCCTCGAACGACGGGAACGGCGTGACGGCGGCGATCACCTTGTCGCCGTTGCCGTCATGCACCCGCACCGTCGCGGGGGTGCCCGGCAACCCCGGCACCGCGACCGCGTACGTGGACACCTCCGGGATCACGCTGACGAGCGCCATCAGCCCGTTGTCCTCGTGATTGAGGCGGTGGCAGTGGATCACGAAGGTGCCGGTGTACTCGGTGAACTTGGTCCGCAGCGTCACCGAGGCCGGTTCGAGCGCCTGTTCGTTCTCATCGGTCACCGGCGCGGGGACGTTCACGTTGTCCATGCCCCACGGCTGCACACCGGTCCTGGTGCCCGCCACCGGGTCCACGACCTCCATCACCTGAAAATCGTTGACGTGGATGTGCATCGGATGCTCGTCGTTGTTGAGGTTGGTGACCGTCCACTCCTCCACCGAGTTCAGCCGCGGCTGGAGCAGGGGGATGTTCGGGAAGGTGTTGTCGTCGAACTCGTAGGTGAAGGCCTTCGGATCGCTGTTGCTGGCCTTGTCGTTGCCGAAGCCGCCCGAGACCGTCAGCGTCCGCTTCACGTCCGGCGTCATCACCGAGGTGTCCACGAACGAGGTGTAGGCGTCGAGGTTCTGGCCGGGCTCGAAGGCCGTCGTCTGTCCCTGCCCGCTATCGGGGGTCGCGTGCAGCAGCGTCTGGGTGGGGAAGGTGAAGAAGCCGTCGGCGTAGCTGATCACCGACGGGTCCACGGTCACCGTCCCCAGCACCGCGGGCGGGTTCTCGGTGCCGTCGTTGGTGTAGAGCACGCCCGGGTTGGTGACCGGCTTCGCCCCCTCCAGCGGCGGGATGTCGAGGACGAGGTCGCCGGTCTTCGGCATCGTCACCGCGATCGCGAACCGTGAGCCGGGAGGGATGACGAGCCGGGTGCCGTCGCCGCCGACCGGCGGCTCCACCCGGGTGAAGGGGTTTCCGTCCTGCCCGACGATCGCGAAGGTCGGATGGGTGCCCGTCGCCGTCTCGGTGAGCCGGACCGGCATGTAGGCGATGTCACTGATGTTGGCCAGCACCCAGATCTCCGTCTGGCCCGGTTCGAGTTTCAGCTCCGGCTGGAACTGGCCGTTGACGGTGAATTGAACGTCGCGCTGGTTGTCCGGCAGCGACGGGTCCGCCGCGACGGTCACCGTGTCGCTGGTGAAGGTCTGCAGGTTGCCGGGTATGAACTGGTTCTGCCCCCGATGGTTGGCCGGAGAGAGTGCACCGGCATACCAGTTGGTGATGTACCGGGAGCCCTTCGTCGTCTGGTCGAAGTTCACCGGGGCCAGGCTCGGCCGGTAGGTGCCGTCGGCGAGTTGTGCTCCTTCCGGCGGCTTCAAGGTGCTCACCCATTGCGACCAGTACGCGTTGTTCAGCTGGCGCCCGCTGCCCTTGCGGTCGACGACGAAGTTGTACTGCAACGCCATGTCGCGGATCGGGATCTCGTTCTGCGTCACCAGCGGCAGGTTTCCGTCCGGCCGCCCGATCTCCAGCAGACCGGCGAGCCCCAGGTACGTCTGCTGCGCGGTGAGGGTGTGGCGATGGCTGTGGTACCAGTACATTCCGTTGGGCATGTCCTCCGGAACCGCGTAGTCGTAACGGTTGCCCATCCCGGCGGGGATGTCGAGCAGCACGTTGTCGGCGTTGCCGTCGGGGCTCACGTGCAGCCCGTGGGTGTGCAGGTTCAGCGGCGCGGATTCCAGCGCCTGCGGGTAGATCGGCACGTCGCCGCCTGCCGGGGTGAAGGCGGGGTCGTTGAAGTCCTCGATCGTCAGGCCCCGCAGGTCGTTGTCGTAGTGGATGATCAGGCGCTCGCCCGGATCGACCCGCAGCGTCGGCGCCGGGTACACGTCCTCGCCCTCGGTCGAGCCGTCCGATGCCGTCCCCCGGATGACCTCGTACCCGAACAGCAGGAAATTCGAGACCGGCCCCGAGGCCGTGTCGAGGGCGACCTTGCCCTGGTGGGCCGACAGCCGCACCTCGAGCACGCCGTCCTCGCTCGACAGCTTGACCGGCTCCCGGTAGGAGGCGGGGGCGCCGTCTGGACCTGCGTTGACCCCCGGCTCCCCCGTCGTCGAGAAGCACGAGGTGAGGACCAGCGCCATGGCGAACGCAGCGCACGAGACGACAGAGATCGGCCTTCGACGATTCGCGACCATCTCGCTGCCCCGTTCCGTGAACGAATACGGGCACCGGCGCTCCAGCGTCAGCGCCTCAAAAGCCTAGTTCGCCGCCGCGGCGGTCGCACACGAAACGGCGCTCGGCCCGTGCGCGGCCCCCGCGGCGGGAAACCCGATAGCGTGGACGGCATGAGCACCTCGGAGATCGCCACGGTTCTCGCGTGGCACGACGCACTGAACGATTCCGACATCGACACCCTCCTCGCGTTGTCCAGCGACGACGTCGAGGTGGGCGGCCCGCAGGGTGCCGGACAGGGTCTCACAGCATTGCGTGAGTGGGCCTCCAGCGCGGGCATGACCCTGACCCCGGGCCGCATGTTCGTGCACGAGGGCGTCGTCGTGGTCGAGGAGGAGGCCTCTTGGGCCTCGAAGCCCGACGAGAAGTCGACCGTCGCCACCGCCTTCCGAGTGGTGCACGATCAGGTGACCTCGATCTTCCGGCACAACGACCTCGAAGCAGCTTTTGCGGCAACGGATCTGAGCGAAGCGGACGCGGTGTCCTGACGTGGCGAGGGGGCGCCTGCGCGACGCACTCACCTCGCTGAACCGGCTGATCGGTGAAGAGCGGGCGGTGGTCGACGACCAGACATCCGCCCCCGCGCCGCTCCAGCCGATCGACCTGACCGACGACGCCAAGGTCGCCGAGGTCCTCGACATCGCCCTCCGATCCGGCGAGGTGCTGCTCGCGTCCGGCACCTCCGCGATGGACACCACCGCGCAGGTCCAGTTCGTCGCCGCGAGCTACGGGCTCGCGCGCTGCGACGTCGACGTCACCTACAACGCGATCCGCATCAGCGCGCACCGCGGTCCGACGATGCCGCCCGCCGCCACCATGCGGATCGTGCACTACCGGTCGCTGGACTTCACCCGGCTCGCCGCGGTCGACCGGCTCACCCGCCGACTGCGGACGGAGGCGGTCAGCCCGGACGACGCGCACGACGAGCTGACCCGGATCACCCGCGCGCCGCATCCCTACAACCGCTGGACGGCGACGCTGGCGTGGGCGTCGATGGCCGCCTCCGCCTCGGTGCTGCTCGGCGGCAACCTGCTGGTGGCGGTCGTCAGCTTTCTGACCACCATGGTCATCGACCGGGTCAACCGCAGGCTGAACGCCATCGGGCTCCCGTTCTTCTTCCAGCACGTGATGGGCGGACTGATCGCCGCCGCGCCCGCCAGCCTGCTGTACACCTTCAGCGACCAGCTGGGCATCACCATCCGGCCGTCACTGATCATCGCGGCAGGGGTGATCGTGCTGCTGTCGGGGCTGTCGCTGGTCGGCTCGGTGCAGGACGCGATCACCGGCGCACCGATCACCGCCGTCGCGCGGTTCTTCGAGGTCCTCATGATGACCGGCGGCATCATCGCGGGCGTCGCGATCTCGCTGCGGATCGCGGGCGCCCTCGGTTCGACGCTGCCGGTGCTGACCACCGTCCCGCCGCCCGCGCTTGCCCAGATCCCGGTGCAGGTGGTCGCGGGCGCGTTCACCTCGCTGTTCTTCGCGGTGGCCTGCTACGCGGAGCGGCGGGCGCTGCCCATCGCGGGCATCGGCGGCGCCGCCGGCATCCTCGTCTATGCCCTGGCGCTGAGCGTGAGCATCGGCCCGGTCATCGCCTCGGCCATCGCCGCGACCGTCGTCGGCTCCGTCGGCGGCATCCTGGCCCGCCGGGCGCTGACCCCGCCGCAGGTGATCGCGGTCGCGGGCATCACCCCGCTGTTGCCGGGTCTCGCCCTGTACCGCGGCCTGTACGCCCTGCTCAACAACGAGTTACTGGACGGCTTCAGCGCGCTGCTGTCGGCCTTCGGCATCGGATGTGCGCTCGCCGCGGGGGTCACGCTCGGCGAGTGGATCGCCCGGACCATGCGGCGGCCGCGGATCCTGCGCCGTACAGGAACGCTGAAACGCCCGACCCTGAGCCGACGGAGGTCGGGTCAGAATCGGGCGTTGTAGTCAATGCGCCGGCGCCGGTGGCGCCGGGTTGTCAGCTCTGGTTCCCGCGCTCGGCAGCGTCGCGTTCCATGGCCTCACGCAGGCTCTTCGGGCGCATGTCGGTCCAGTTGGCCTCGACGTACTCGACGCACGCCTGGCGGCTGTCCTCACCGAACACCACACGCCACCCCTGCGGGACGTCCGAGAACGTCGGCCACAGCGAATGCTGGTCCTCGTCGTTGACGAGCACGTAGAAACGGCCGTCTTCGTCGTCAAAGGGATTGGTGCTCATCTGGCCTCGCTTGTCGCAAATTCGTTCATCGGTGTTTCCAGCGCTGAGGTTTCCGTCCCAGCGGACGCCTCGACCCTATCAAGATCGCCGTGGTCGGGACGATTATCCAGCACAGAATTCAGGATCTCACCGGCGCGAACGGCGACATTGGACAGCAGCGACGAGGTGAGGCCATGCGTTTTCTCGGTGCCGCCCTGGAGGTAGATGCCACCCCGGACGTTCTCGGGGGTGACCAGCCGGTAATCGCGGTCCACCTCGGTGGCCACCCCGCCCTCGGGGGCCAGATCGCCGATGAGGTTGCTCAGCGGGGTGGGGGTGAACCCGGTGGCGAGCACCAGCGCGTCGCACATCAGCGAGTCGGTCAGCCCGTCGAGGCTGCTGCGCACGCTCACCTCGATGCCCTCCTCGGTCTCGACCACGCCGTCGATCTCGGAGGCCCGGCGCATGAACAGGCGCCGCTGGCCGCGCACCAGTTCCTGGTATTCGGTGGTGTACAGCTCGTTGATCAGCTCGATGTCGACCACCGAGTAGTTGGTGCTCTTGTGCAGGGTCAGGATCCGCTCGCGCTCGGTGCTGTCGGCGCCGTGCAACTCGTCGACGGCGCCGGGGTCGAAGATGCGGTTGGCGTACGGGCTGTCGTCGGCCGGGCTGTAGCCGTAGCGCGAGAAGACGCTGTGCACCTCGGCCTTCGGGTAGTTGCGGTGCAGGTACTGGACCACCTCGGCAGCGCTCTGGCCGGCGCCGAGCACCACGAAGCGCTGGTGCCGCAGCTCGGGCAGCTCGTCGATCCGGAACAGGAACTGATGGTTGTGGAAGCAGCGCGCCGACGGCGTCGCCCACTCCGGGATCCGCTCGCGCAGCCCGGCCCCGACGATCAGGTTCCGCGTCCGCAGGACCTGCCCGTCGGCCGTCTCGACCTCGAACTCGTCCACCGCCCCATCCGCGGCGGGCAGGCCGCGAACGCCGGTGACGGCGGTGCCGTATCGCACGTCGGCGTCGACCCGGCCTGCCGCCCACTGCAGGTAGTCATTGAATTCGTGCCGGGTCGGGAAGAAGGTCTGGTGGTTGACGAAGTCGACCAGCCTGCCCTTGTCGAACAGGTAGGAGAAGAAGCTGAACGAGCTGGCCGGGTTCCTGAAGGTCACCAGGTCCTTCGGGAACGCGATCTGCATGGTCGCACCGTCCAGCAGCATGCCGGGGTGCCAGCGGAAGCGGTCCTGCTTCTCCAGGAAGTGCGCCCGGATCCGGTCGCCGGGGGCGCAGCTCGCGTTGTGCTCCTCGATGGCGATGGCCAGCGCCAGGTTGGACGGCCCGAAGCCGACACCGACCAGGTCGTAGGTCGGCGACTGGTCGCGGTCAGCGGCCGAGAGAGTCGTATCCATGACGGTCATCCATCCTCGCCGGTTCGGCCGGCGGCAGTGCTGCTTGTTGCTGACATAGCTCGGGGTCCAACATTTGGGCCGCGCCGAATAGTAGCGCAGCCTACCCTAATTCGGGTGGCTGGGCGGGCCCTCACTTGATCACCCCGATCCGGCGATCCGCGTCGGCGCACGCGACGGCCAGCACGGCCAGCAGTCGGTCCGCCAGCACTGACACGATGGCGGGATCGAGCACGTGCGCCCGGTAGCCGAGGTAGGCGTGCACGGGACCCTCCCCCACGGGCTCGTAGAAGCTCAGCGTCAGGTCCGACACCGGCTCCCCGACCGGGACCGGCAGCAGCCCCCCGAAGACCCCGTCCACCTCGCCAAGGCGCGCCTGTTCGTGGTGCACGATCATCACCTGAGGCCGCAGCGCGTCGCCGCCGAGATCGGTTGCCACGTCGTCGAATCCGACATCCTGATGCTCGAGCGCGGACAGGTTGCTCTCCCGGACCCGGGCCAGCAACTCCGCGAAGGTCGGTTCACCCGAGGTGTCCGTCCGCAGCACCACCGTGTTGAAGAAGCAGCCGATCAACCCGGACAGTGCCTCCTCGGTCCGGCCGGCGACCAGGGCCCCGATCGGGAGGTCTTCGCCCACACCGGCCTCGGTGAGCGCGACGGCCAGTGCCGACTGCAACACCATGAACATCGAGGTGCCGGTCCGGCGGGCCAGCGCGTCGATCTCGCGATGCAGTGACTCGTCGATCGGCAGCGGCACCACGTCGCCGCGGCGGGGACCACCCGGCCGCTCGCCCGGCATGGCCAGTGCCTCCGGCACGCCGGACAGGCGCTGCCGCCAGTACGCGAGTTGCGTTGCGTGCCTGCTCGACTCATCGGCGGGATCGCCGAGCACCTGCCGCGACCAGAGCTCGTAGTCGCCATAGGTCACCGGCAGCTGCGGCAGGTCGGGCGAATGTCCCGCCTGCCGAGCCAGGTAGCCGGCGAGCAGTTCCCCGAGCAACGGCACCACGGACCACTCGTCGACGGCCAGGTAGTGCATCACCAGCAGCAGGGCCTGGCGACCCGACGCGTCCTCCACGAGCTGCACCCGCAGCGGTGCCTCCTCGGTGAGATCCATCGGCTGCTGGGCCAGCTCGAAGACCCGCGCGTGCAGATCGCCGTCGCCGATGTCGACCAGCCCGACCTGCGGGCGCACCGCCTCCTGGCCGAACACCTCGCCGTCGCGCTCGAAGAACACCGTGCGTAGGGGCTCGTGCCGCGAGACCACGTCGTCGAGCGCCAACGCCAGCGACTCGGCATCGAGCCGACGCTCCGGATAGAGCGAGAGGGCGTGGCTGGCGGTCGGCGACTCCCGGTACATCCGCCACTGCCTGCGCTGCGGCGGCGACAGCGGCGCGGCCCCGTCGCGGGGCGCGCCCGCGATCACGGCAGGCCTGCCCTCACCGGTGTCCGCCTCGGTCAGCTCGGCGAGCTCCGCGACCGTCGGCGCGTCGAAGACCTCCCGAATGCTCAGCTGGGCACCCAGTTCCGCGCGCACCCGGCCGACCAGTTGCATCGAGGCCATCGAGTGACCGCCGAGGTCGAAGAAGTTGTCGTGCACGCCGACCGAGGGCAGGTGCAGGATCTCCGCGAACAGGTCCGCGATCACCCGCTCCCTCGGCGTCCGCGGCGCGACGTCGCCGGTCAGCTCCGACCAGTCCGGCGCGGGCAGCGCCTTGCGGTCGAGCTTGCCGTTAGGCGTGAGCGGCAGCGGCCCGTCCAGCACGATGACCACGCTCGGCACCATGTAGTCCGGCAGCGAGGACGCCACGTGGGCGCGCACTGCGGCCGGATCGACCACCGCACCCTCGTGCGGGACCACGTACCCGATCAGCCGGGCGATCGACCCGTCCCTGTCGGTGACCACCGCGGACTGGTTGACGCCCGGGCCGTCCGCGAGCGCCGCGATGATCTCGCCGAGCTCGATGCGGAAGCCCCGGATCTTCACCTGGTCGTCGACCCGGCCGAGGAAGTCGATATTGCCCTCCGCACGCCAGCGCGCCAGATCGCCGGTGCGGTACATCCGGCCGGGGCCGAACGGATTGGCGACGAAACGCCCCGCCGTCAGCGCCGGCTTGCCGAGGTAGCCGCGGGCAAGCCCGCGGCCGGCGATGTACAGCTCGCCCGCGACGCCGACCGGAACCGGCCGCAGTCGCGCGTCGAGGACGAACGCCTGCTCGTTGGGGTCCGGGATGCCGATCGGCACGGCCTGGTTCCAGCCCGGCTGCGCCTGCCACAGGGTGTTGTTCACCGTGGCCTCGGTGAGGCCGTAGGCGGCCAGCAGGTTCAGCCGCTCCGCCCACCGCCCGATCAGGTCCGGCGGCACCGTCTCGGTGCCGACCAGGACCGTGCAGCCCGCGGGCACCAGGGCGCCAGGCGGCAGCGCGGCCATCAGCGACGGCGGGATGATCGCGTGCGTGACCTCGTGCTCGTGCATGAAGTCGGTGAGCTCCGGGCCCGCGACCCGCGAGCGGTCCGGCACGATCACCAGGCGCGAACCGGTGCACAGCGCCATCGACAGCTCGAACACCGCGACGTCGAACCCGACCGAGGCGAACTGCAGCACGGTCGAACCCGGGACCAGTTTCATCCGGTCCTCGGCAGTGGCGACCAGGCTGGATATGCCCTCGTGCGAGACAACCACGCCCTTCGGCCTGCCGGTGGATCCGGAGGTGTAGATGACGTAGGCGGCGTGGTCGATGCCGTCGGGCACCGCGGCCACCGGCTTCGGTGCCGCGGCCAGTTCCGCGACCGTACCCGGCTCGTCGAGCAGCACCCGGCGCAGGCCCGGCACCTCGTCGATCCGCGCGGACTCCGCGGCGGTGCTCAGCAGCACCCCCGCGTTCGAGTCGGCCAGCATGTACGAGATCCGGTCCGCGGGGTGGCTCAGGTCGAGCGGCAGGTAGGCCGCGCCCAGCTTGAGGACGGCCAACACCGAGGCGACCATGTCCACCGAGCGCGGAACGGCAAGGCCCACCACCGATTCCGCGCCGACGCCGCGACAGGCGAGCACCGCGGCGATCCGATCGGACCGCTCGTCGAGCTCGGCGTACGTGGCGCTGCGGTGCTCGTCGAGCGCGGCCACCGCGTCCGGTGTGGCCTCGACCCAGCGCGCGAACGAGGCGTCGAGGGTCTCCTCCGGCACCTCCCGGCCGGTGTCGTTGAAGTCCACCAGCACCAGGTCCCTCTCGCCGGGCAGGAACACGTCGACAGCGCCGATCGGCGTCGTCGGCTCCTGCGCGACGGCGTCGAGCAGCGCCAGCTGACGGTGCGCGATCGCGTCGGCGGTGGACCGGTCGAACAGGTCCGCGCCGTACTCCAGGCGCAGCGTGATCTTGCCGTCGCCGGCATCCGAATCCGCTGCCGCGGGCAGGAACTCGGTGAAGTTGAACACCAGGTCGAACTTGGCGGTCCGCTCCGGCAGCGGCACCGGCTCCAGGGTCAGGCCACCCAGTTCGGTGATATCGGCGGCCCGGCTGTGGTAGCCGACCATCACCTGGAACAGCGGGTTCCTGGCCAGCGTGCGTGCCGGGTTCAGGCGCTCGACAACGGATTCGAACGGGACGTCGGCGTGGGTGAACGCCGCGAGGTCGAGCTCACGGACCCGGCCGAGTAGCTCGCCGAACGTCGGGTTGCCGCTCACGTCGGTGCGCAGCACCAGCGTGTTGACGAAGAACCCGACCAGCTCGTCGAGGCCCTGCTCGGTGCGGCCCGCGATGGGCGCGCCGAGCGGCAGGTCCTCGCCCGCGCCGATGCGGTGCAGCAGCGCCGCCGCGGCTGCGTGCAGCACCATGAACATGCTCGCTCCGCTGTCGGTGGCCAGCGCCCGCAGCGCTGCGGTGGTGCGCGGATCCAGATCCAGCTCGATCGCGCCGCCCGCGAAGCTCGGCCGTGCGGGCCGGGCCCGATCGGTGGGCAGCGTCAGCTCCTCCGGCGCACCGGACAGCGTCCGCTCCCAGTACGAGAGCTGCTCGCTCAGAACCGAATCCGGGTCCGCGGGGTCGCCGAGCAGCTCGCGCTGCCAGAGCGTGTAGTCCGCGTACTGCACGGCCAGCGGCTCCCACTGCGGCGCCTGCCCGTGCGCCCGCGAGGCGTAGGCGAGCATCAGATCCCGCAGGAACGGCCGGTCCGACCACTCGTCGGTGGCGATGTGGTGCAGCACCAGCGCGAGGACGTGATCACCGTGACATCCCCCGTCGCTTCGCTCGCCCCCGGCCAGCCGGATCACGGTGCCGCGCACCGGGATCTCACGGGTCAGGTCGAAGGGACGCAGCACGGCGCCTCGGACCAGTCCCGCGATCTCGGCCTCGACCCCGTCCACCACCGTCAGCTCCGGGGTCGCCTCGTCGAGGATCCGCTGCACGGGCAGGCCGTCGACCTCGCCGAACACGGTTCGCAGCGACTCGTGCCTGCTGACCACGTCCGCGAGCGCGGTCGAGAACAGCTCGGGATCGAGTTCGCCCTTCAGGCGCAACACGATCGGGAAGTTGTACGCAGCCCCGGCGGGCACGCCGTCCGTCGAGACCGAGTCCCCCTCGATCTGCTGGATCAGCCAGAGCCGCTGCTGTGCGGAGGACATCGGCAGGTTGTCGGGCCGGGCCGCGGGCGCCAGTACAGGGCGCACCGCCTGTCCCCGCGCGCGGACCCGCTCCGCCAGCGCAGCCACGGTGGGCGCCTCGAAGAGGTCCCGCATCGTCAGCTCGGTCGACAGCGCCGACCGGGCCCGGCTGATCAGCCTGGTCGCCAGCAGCGAGTGCCCGCCGAGGTCGAAGAAGCTGTCCTCGACACCGAGTTCGCTGACATCGAGCACCTCACCGAACAGCTCGCACAGCGCCTGCTCGATGTGGTCGGCGGGAGCGCGTGATCCCGAACCGACCGCGTCCGGCACCGGCGGCAGTGCTCGCGCGTCGAGCTTGCCGTTTACCGTCATCGGCAAGGTCTCGGTCGGTACGAAGGCCGCCGGCACCATGTAGTCCGGCAGGCAGGCGCGGAGCGCCTGTGCGTACTTCTGGCCCCCCTGCGGGCCGAAACCACTCACGGGCCCGGAGGGCACCACGTAGGCGACCAGCCGCTTGACGCCGCCGGGGCCGGGCGCCGCGATGACGGCGCACTGCCGCACCCCGTCGAGGCCGGCGAGGACCGCCTCGATCTCGCCCAGTTCGACCCGGTGACCGCGGATCTTCACCTGGGCGTCGGTGCGGCCGAGAAAGTCGATATTGCCATCGACGCCGCGCCGCACCAGGTCGCCGGTGCGGTACATCCGGCCGCCCGCAGCGAACGGGTCGGCCACGAAGCGCTCGGCGGTCAGGCCGAAACGGTCCAGGTAGCCGCGGGCCAGGCCGATGCCCGCGATGTACAGCTCACCGGCCACCCCGTCCGCGACGGGACGCATCCACGAGTCGAGGATGTGGGCCCTGGTGTTCCAGATCGGCTTGCCGACCGTGGGCGTCGCGGAGTCCGCGGTACCGCCGCCGAGCGTGTTGATCGTGTACTCGGTGGGGCCGTACAGGTTGTAGCCGAACGTCCCCTCCGTGTCCCGCAGCCGGCTCCACACCGAATCCGGCACCGCCTCGCCGCCGAGCAGCACCAGCGGCGGCCGGTGCTCGCCCGGACCGTCGCCGAGCAGGCCCTCCTCGAACAGGTGCTGCGCGTAGGTCGGCGTCACGTTGACGACGTCGATGGCGTGCGCGTTGCAGTACGTGACCAGTGCCTCCGCGTCGCGGCGCAGGTGCTCGTCGCAGATGTGCACCTCGTGACCCTCGACGAGCCAGAGCAGCTCCTCCCAGGACATGTCGAACGCGAACGACACGGTGTGCGCGATCCGGAGGCGACGGCCGCCGGTCATCGAGATCGTCGGGTCGAAGATCTCCGCGCGGTGGTTGAACTGCATATTGGTCAGGCCGCGGTAGCCGGTGACCACGCCCTTCGGCTTACCGGTCGAGCCGGAGGTGTAGATGACGTACGCCGGGTGGTCCAGCCGCCCGGGGGTGCCGGGGGCGAAGCCGCCCAGCTCGGCGTCCGTAAGCGGTCCGGTGCCGTGGTCCCGGGTCGCGTCGCCATCGAGGACGATCGCCTCGCCCTGGAACCCGGCGAGGGTCTCGCGGACCGCGACGGTGGTCACCAGTGCCACCGGCCGGGCGTCCTCGAGCATCCCGAGCAGGCGCTCCGCCGGGTGGTCCAGCTCGAGCGGCAGGTACGCCGACCCGGTGCGCAGCACCGCGAACAGCGCGACCACCATCTCCACCGACCGCGGCAGGCCAAGCGCCACAATCCGTTCCGGGCCGGCGCCGTGTGCCAGCAGCAGCCGGGCCATGGCATTGATCCGGCCGTCGAGGTCGTGGTAGGTCACCGACTCCGAACCGAAGACGAGCGCGACCTCGTCCGGGGTGCGCGCGGCCGCCTCCGCGAACAGGTCCGCGATGGTGGATTCGGGCAGCTCCCGCTCGGCCGAGAGGGACGCCAGCGCCGCGCGCTCGCCGGGCAGCGACAGGTCCAGCGACCCGACCGGCACGGACACGTCGTCGGCGAACAGTTCGAGCAGCCCGACGAACCGGGCCAGCATCGACTCGACGGTCGCCTCGGCCACCGCCTCGGGGCGGAACTCGAACTTGATCTTCACCCGGTTGCCCGGTGTCACCACCACGGTCAGCGGGTAGTGCGTGTGGTCGACGCTGTCGCCGCCGCTGATGTCGTGCGCGCTGTTGAGCGCCGACACCTGGTTCTCGTCGACGAAGTTCTGCAGCACGTAGAGCACGTCGAAGAGCTGGCGGTGATCGGACTCGCGTCCGATGGTGGCCAGTCCGAGGTAGTCGTGCGGCATCAGGCCGAGACGCTCGGACTGGCTGCGCCGCAACAGGTCCTCCACCCGCTCCGCCGGACGCAGCGTGGTGCGGACCGGGACCGTGTTGAGGAACAGTCCGGCCACCGTGTCGAGGCCCTCGACCTCGGGGGGCCTGCCTGCGACGGTGATGCCGAACACGACGTCGTCGCGCCCGGTCGCGGCGCCGAGCACCAGTGCCAGCGCGCCGCTGAGGACGGCGTTGAAGGTGACCCCGCTCGCCGAGGCCCTGGTCCGCAGCCGCTCGCTGAGGTCCGCCGTGAGCACGGTGTCGCGACGGCCGGGAAGCGCCGGCGCCCCGGCCACGGTCGACCCGAGCAGGGTCGGCTCCTCGAGACCGGCCAGCGCGCGCCGCCACTCCGCCTTCCCCGTCTCGCTGTCGCGGTCGCGCAGCCAGCCCAGGTAGTCGTCGAAACCGCCCGTCGCGGTGGGGAACCCGCCGTCATCACCCGCGGACTCGTAGAGCGCCAGCAGCTGGCTCACGACGATGCCGTTCGACCAGCCGTCCCAGAGCAGGAACTGCCGGTTGACCACCAGGCGGTCGCGGTCGTCGTCGAGACGGATCACCATCGCCCGCCACAGCGGCGGCGCCGTCAGGTCGAACGGGGTGAGCCGGTCGGTGGCCATCAGCTCGGCGGCATGGGCCTCGCGCTCGGACTCCGCCAGCTCGCGCAGGTCGAACAGGGCGATCGGGACCTCGAGGTCGGCGGTGATGAACTGCACCGGCGTGGTGAGGCCGTCGCTGAGGAATCCCGCACGCAGCGTCGGGTTCCGGCGCTGCAGGGTGCGCAGTGCCGCAGCCAGCCGCTCGACGTCGAGGCGATGCTCGAAGTCCAGCGAGAACTGCGCGGTGTAGATGTCGGCGGGAGCGTCACGGGTCGCCGCCGGCGACGTGTCGAAGGTCGCCTGAAAGTACAGGCCCTCCTGCAGCGGGGACAGCGGCCACACCGCGTCGACCCCGGCGGGGCTGCGCTCGGCGATCAGGTCCAGCTCGTCCTGGGTCAGCGCCACCAGCGGCACGTCGGACGGCGTCAGGACGCCGGGTCCGTCGTGGCGCGCCGCGGTCTCGACGAGCTCGCGCACCGCCTGGGCCCAGCCCTGGCTCAGCGCCTCACCGTCGGACTCGGTCAGCCCCAGGTCCGAGCGGCCGAAGTTCGCGCGCAGCACCGGGCCCTCGGCCGTGTCCTCGCAGATCGCGTTGACGATCAGCAGGTAGGGACCGCCCATGTCGGCATCGGGATAGGTTGACAGCGCATCGGTCTCGGGCGCAGGGGCCCACGGGACCGCGACGCCGAGATCGGTCGACGGCATCCGGCCCAGGTAGTTGAACAGGACCTGCGACTCCGCGCGGGCGGCGAGCAGGGCGGCGGTGCGGGCGTTCGAGTACCGCAGCATGCCGAAGCCGATGCCGCCGTCGGGCGAGTCCCGCAGCCGCTCCTTCACGTCCTTGAGCACGTCCAGCGGTCGCTCGCCCGCCCGCAGTCGGACCGGGCTGATGCTGGTGAACCAGCCGACCGTGCGGGACAGGTCAACGCCCGGCGTCAGCTCCTCGCGGCCGTGCCGCTCCAGGTCGACCAGCAGGTCCGAGGCGGCGCTGCCGGCGTCGCGGTGCCAGCGGCTCACGGCGATCCGCAGCGCGCCGAGCAGCACGTCGGTCACGTCGGCGTTCGCCAGTGCGGGCACGATCGTCAGCGCGGCGACGGTGTCCTCGACGGACAGCGAAACCCGGTGCTGGGAACCGGTTCCGATGGTCGCGTGACCGCTGACCTCCGGCACCAGCGCCGCTCCCGGCGCCGTCACGGCGGTCCAGTGCGCCAGCTCGGCGAGGCGCTCGGCGCCCTGGGCCTGCTCCGCAACGATCCGGCCGAACCCGCGCAACGAGGTGCCGACGGGATCGAGCGCCGCATCCTGACCGGATGCCGACGCCACGTTCGCCATCGCGAGGTCCTCGAGCAGGATCCGCCAGGACACCCCGTCCACCACGAGGTGGTGGGCGACGATCAGCAGGCGGCCGGTGGTCTCCGGTCCGGCGTCGAACCACACCGCCTGCAGCATCACGCCCGACTCGGGGTCGAGGCGCTCGGTCGCCGCCTCGGAGTGCTCGGTGACGATGTCGCGCAGCGACTCCTGGTCGCGGGCGTCGACGGTGGTGAGGAGGGCGGCGGCGCTCACCGAACCGGGTTCGGTGGTGACCGTCGACCACACGCCTGGCGCGTGCCGGGTCAGGCGGGCGCGCAGGCCGTCGTGGTGGTCGAGCAGGGCCTGCAGCGCCATGCGGAGTGCGCGCTCGTCGGCGCCCGCCGGGGTGTGCAGCAGCACGGCCTGGTTGAAGCGGTCGGTGCCGCCTGACCATTCGGAGAGCCGGTGCACGACCGGCAGCGGGATGACCTCGCCGATGCCGTCGGCGACGGGTGCGTCGGGCGCGGCCGCCTGGGCGACCGGGTCCGCCTCGCCGACCAACCGCGCGATCGCGGCCGGGGTGCGCTGCTCGAAGATCTGGCGGGGGGTGAGCGTGACACCGTCGCGGCGGGCAAGGTTCACCAGCCGGATCGCCAGGATGCTGTCGCCGCCGAGGGTGAAGAAGTCGTCGCCCGGTCCCACCCGGTCCAGGCCGAGGACCTCGGCGAACTGGGCGGCGATGCGTCCCTCCGTGCCCGTGCTCGAGGCGGGTGCCGACACCGCGGCGGAGAAGTCCGGCGCGGGCAGGGCCTTGCGGTCGAGCTTTCCGCTCGGGCTCAGCGGCAACGCGTCCAGCTCCACGAAGGCGCTGGGCACCATGTACTCCGGCAGCGAGGCGGCCAGCGCCTGTGGGTACTTCTGGTCCCCCTGGGGGCCAGAAGGACTCACGGGCCCGGAGGGCACCACGTAGGCGACCAGACGCTGCTGGCCGGGCCGGTCCTCGCGCACCAGGACGGCGGCCTGAGCCACCGACGGATCGGCAAGCAGCGCGGCCTCGATCTCGCCGAGCTCGATCCGGAAGCCGCGCAGCTTCACCTGGTCGTCGGCGCGGCCGACGTACTCCAGATCGCCATCCACGGACCGCACCAGGTCGCCGGTCCGGTACATCCGGGTGCCTGCGACGAACGGGTCGGCGACGAACCGGTCCGCGGTCAGCGCGGCGCGGCCGAGGTAGCCGCGGGCCAGCTGCGGCCCGGACAGGTACAGCTCGCCCTCGGCGCCCGGCGGCACCGGGTTCAGGTACTGATCGAGCACGTACAGCCGGGTGTTCGCGACCGGCGCGCCGATCGGCACACTGAGCGCCGCCGACGAAACCTCCTGCGCCCCGAAGAAGTAGCTCACCTCGACCGCGGCCTCGGTGGGCCCGTAGAGGTTGTCCAGCCGCACTCCCGGCAGCACCTCGGCGAAGCGCCGGGCCGATGCCGCGGGCAGCGCCTCACCCGAGCAGCCGACGACCCGCAGCGCGGTGCAGGCGGCGGCGCCCGGCTCCGCCAGGAACAGGTCGAGCATGGACGGAACGAAATGCGCACGGCTGATGCCGCGTTCGGCGATCAGGCCGGCGAGGTACGCCGGATCCTTGTGCCCGCCGGGACGGGCAAGCACGACGGTGGCCCCGGCGATCAACGGCCCGAAGAACTCCGGCACCGAGACGTCGAAGCTCGACGGCGTCTTCTGCAGCACCCGCTCCCCGACCGGCAGCGGGTGCTCGGACTGCATCCAGAGCAGCCGGTTGACGATGGCCTCGTGCGGCACCAGCACGCCCTTGGGCCTGCCGGTCGAACCCGAGGTGTAGATGACGTAGGCGGGATTGCCCGCCACGGCCCTGGCGACCGCCGGCAGCACACCCGAATCCCCCAGAGGCTCGGACAGATCCACCGTCAGCACCGGCAGCCCGGTGTCGAACGGCCCGCCGTCGGTGAGCACGCACACGGGCTCCGCGTCGGCCAGCATGTACGACAACCGGTCGGCCGGGTAGTCGAGGTCGAGCGGCAGGTACGCGCCGCCCGCCTTGCCGATCGCCAGCAGCGCGACCATGAGTTCGAGGGAACGTCCAAGCGCGACGCCGACGAGCGACTCCGGTCCCACCCCCCGGTCGACGAGGTCTCGCGCCAGCCGATTCGCCCGTGCGTGCAGCTCGGCGTAGGTCAGCGACCGTCCCTCGAACTCGACGGCGACCGCCTCCGGGGTCCGGGCAGCCTGCTCGTCGAGCAGGTCGGTGAGGGTGCGGTCCTCGGCGGATCCGAGGGACGCGGCCCAGCTCGCCTCCAGCTCGTCCCGCTCGGCCGCGGTCACCAGCGCCAGCGCGGAGATCGGCTGGTCGCCGTCGCGCACCAGCTCACCGAGGAAGGACACCATGCCGTCGGCCAACCGGTTGGCGGTGGCCGAGTCGACCACCGCGGCCTGGTATTTGACCTCGAGCCGCAGCTCGTCGCCGGGCGCGACGATCAGCGTGACCGGGTACGGCGGGTTCTCCTCGAAGGTGATGCCGGTGATCTCCAGCCGGCCGGTGGGGTCGGCGACGGCGCCCTCGCCGATGGGGTAGTTCTCGAACACCACCAGGGTGTCGAAGAGCTCCTGCAGCCCGGTCAGCCTGCGCAGCTCGCTCAGGCCGATGTACTGGTGCTCGAGCAGCCTCGACTGCTCGTCCTGCCAACGGGTCAGCGCCTCCGCGGCGGATTCCTCGGCGCGGTACCGCAATCGAGCGGGCACCGTGTTGATGAACAACCCGACCATCGTCTCGATGCCGCGCAGGTCGCCGCCGCGCCCGGACACCGTCGAGCCGAACAGCACATCGCGGCGCTTGGTGAGCCGGCCCAGCAGCAGGCCCCAGGCGCCGTGCACCAGGGTGCTCAGCGTCAATCCGCGAGCTCGACCGGACGCGATGAGGTCCGCTGTCTGCGCCGCCGACAGGTTGACCTCGACCTCGCGGACACCGACCTCGGTGCCGCGCTCGGCCTTGCTGAGCCCGGTCGGCTCGTCGACACCGTCGAGCGCGGCGCGCCACACCTCGATCGATGCCTCCCGATCACGGGAGCCCAACCAGCCCAGGTAGTTCCGGTACGGCTCCGGGGCGGGCAGCGCCGCGGGCGCCGAGCCCGCGGGCGTGTACAGCGCCATCAGCTCGCGCAGCATCACCGGCACCGACCAGCCGTCGGCCACGATGTGGTGGATCGACTGCAGCAGCAAGTGCTCGCCCGGTCCGACGAGCACCAGCACGTACCGCAGCAGCGGCGCCTGCTCGAGGTCGAACCCGCGCACCCGCTCGTCGGCGAGGATCTGCCGGACCCGGGACGAGACCTCGTCGGCACCGAGCCCACGCAGGTCCACCACATCCATCGGGACCAGGGCCTCGCCGGAGACCACCTGCACCACCCGGCCGTCGGACACCGCCCGCAGCCCGGTGCGCAACGCCGCGTGCCGGTCCACGACCGTCTGCAGCGCGGTGTGCAGCGCCTGCGGGTCCACCGGACCGGCCAGCTCGATGATCTGCTGCACCACATAGGGATCGGAGTGCTCGGTCTCGAACGCGCTGTGGAAGTAGATGCCCTCCTGCAGCGGGGTCATCGGCAGCACGTCGACCAGCTCGGCGGCCGCGGCCTCGAGCTGGTCCACGTCCGCCTGGCCCAGCCGCGCGAGCGGGAAGTCCGAGGGGGTGTGGCCGCCGAACGGGGCGCTCGCCGCGAGCGCACGCAGCACCGCGGTCCAGGCCTCGGACAGGGCGGCGATCCGCGCCGCGGGGAACAACCCTGGCGCCCAGGTGATGGTGGTGCGCAGGGTCGGCCCGTCGGGTCCGTCCTCCGCGATCGCGTTGAACTCGATGGCGTGGCCCATCGGCGCATCGGGGTCGTTGGCGCCGTCCATCGCGATCGGCAGCCAGTCCGCGCCCTCGGAGGCGGAAACCCTGCCCAGGTAGTTGAACAGCACCTGCGGGGTGACGCCACCGGCCAGCTCGGCACCCGACGGGCTCAGGTATCGCAGCGCGCCGTAGCCGATACCGTTGCCGGGCACCGCCCGCAGCTGTTCCTTGACCGTCTTCACCGCCACGCCGAGCGCGGCCGGGTCGAGGCCGTCCGCGAGCGCACCCGCGTCGATCCGGACCGGGTACAGGCTGGTGAACCAGCCGACCGTGCGGCCCAGGTCGACCGGCCTGCCCGCGGCGTCCTCCTCGCGGCCGTGGCCCTCGAGGTCGATGACCACCTGGGTGCCGGACCCGGCCTGGCCGCGCCAGTCCGCCAGCACGGCGGCGAGTCCGGTGAGCAGCACGTCGCCGACCTGACCGCCGAACGCGGCGGGCACGGCCCCGAGCAGCGGACCGGTGAACTCGGGCGCCAGACTCACCGTGATCGACTCGGCCGCGCCGCAGCGGTCGAGCGCCGGGTCGAGCCCGCGGGATCCGAGCGCGGGGTCCGGTGTCCGCGACACCGAGAGCCAGTGATCGAGTTCGCCGTCGAACGCACCGGATTCGGCCCGCTCGGACAGCAGCTGGGACCACCGGCGCAGCGAGGTGCCCACCGGGGCCAGCTCGACGGGAATGCCCGCCGTCGCCGCCGATCCCGCCCTGGCCAGGTCTTCGAGCAGGATCCGCCAGGACACGCCGTCCACCACCAGGTGGTGCACAACCAGCAACAGCCGGCCCGGGCGGTCCGTCCCGCCGTCGAACCAGACCGCCGCGACCATCGCGCCCGCGTCGGGGTCGAGTCGCGCTGCGGCGGCGATTGTTTCGCGTGAAACCACGGCGTCTAGCTCGGCCTCGGACAGGTGCTCCGCGTCGAGCAGGAGCAGGTCCGTCGCGGCCGCGGTCTCCGGCACCGACAGCGCCCAGCGCTCACCGCGGACCAGCGCGGCGCGCAGCGCATCGTGGCGCTCGATCACCGCGGCCAGCGCCGCGCGCGCCGCGTCCGCGTCGAGCCCGATCGGCGTCTGCACGAGCACCGACTGGTGGAACCGGGCGACGGCCTCGCCGGATTCGCTGGTGTGCGCGATGATCGGCGTCGCGGGAACCTCGCCGAGCGGCACGTCGAGCCGGTCCACCAACGCCTCCGCGCGGCCCTCGATCTCGCGGGCGAGGGCCTCCGCGGTGCGCAACTGGAAGACCTCGCGGGCACTGAAGTTCAGGCCGGCGCCGCGCGCGTGGTTCACCAGCTGGATGGCGACGATGCTGTCACCGCCGAGCGCGAAGAAGTCGTCGGTGACGCCGACGCTGTCGACGCCGAGCACCCCGGCGATGATGGCGCACAGCTGCTGCTCTCGCTCGGTGCGCGGAGCCAGCCCGGGCAGCGCGGCGCGCAGGTCCGGTTCCGGCAGTGCCCGCCGGTCCAGCTTGCCGTTCGGGGTCAGCGGGAACTCGTCGAGGACCAACACGACGGTGGGCACCATGTACTCGGGCAGCTTGGCCGCCGCCCAGGCCCGCACCTCATCGGAGGTCAGCCCCGGGTGTGTCGCGTGCGAGACCACATAGCCCGCAAGGTACTTGGATCCGTTGTTCTCGCGCACCAGCACCGCACAGTCACGGACGCCCGGGTGCGACGCGAGCGCGGCCTCGACGTCCTCGAGCTCGAGGCGCATGCCGCGGATCTTGACCTGGTTGTCGGCGCGACCGATGAAGTCGAGGCTGCCGTCCTCCGCCCACCGCGCGAGGTCACCGGTGCGGTAGAGCCGGGACCCGTCCTCGGCGAAGGGGTTGGCGATGAATCGGGAGGCCGTCATGGCGGCCGCCCCGACGTAGCCCCGGCCGAGCAGGTAGCCGCCGGCATACAGTTCGCCGCCGACTCCTGGCGGCACCGGCCGCAGCTGCGAATCCAGCACGTACAGCTGGGTGTTGGGGTTCGGCCTGCCGATCGAGGACGCGATCCGCTCGGCGCGATCGCGGTAGATCACATGGGAGACACCGATCGTCGCCTCGGCGGGGCCGTAGCCGTGGTAGAGGGTGGTGCTGAGCCGGCGCCGGAAGCGGTCGAACAGTTCCGGGGTGAGCACCTCGCCGCCGCACCAGACGTGCCGGAGTCCGTCGAGCGAGCGGCCGCCCTCGGCCAGGTCCAGCAGCACGCTGAGCATCGACGAGACCAGGTACACGAAGGTGACCCGCTCGCGTTCGATGAGGTCGAGCAGGTAGTGCGGGTCGCGCTCGCCGCCCGCCTCGGCGACCACCAGCCTGCCGCCGGAGACCAGCGGCAGCAGGATCTCGTTGACCGAGATGTCAAAGGAGAGCGGCGCCTTGAACAGTGAGGCGTCGTCGACGCCGAACCCGAGCACCTCCTCGACCTGCCACAGCAACCGGGCGCAGATCGCCTCGTGGCGGATCATCGCGCCCTTGGGCCTGCCGGTGGAACCGGAGGTGAAGATGACGTAGGCCAGCGACCGGCCCTCGATCGCGGCGTCGAGCGGATCCGCGGACTGCAACCCGTGCGCCCAGTCGGCCAGGTCCACCGCGACCGCGGCGTCCGGCGAGGCCTGCACCCCGCCCGGTCCGGTGAGCACCAGCCGTGCGCCCGCATCGGCGAGCACCTGGTCGCGGCGGTCCTGCGGCCAGGCCGGGTCGAGGGGCACGAAGGCGCCGCCAGCGGCCATCACCGCGAGCAGTCCGACGACCATCTCGGCGGAACGCGGAACACCGACCGCGACAACCTCTTCCGGCGCCAGTCCACACTCGGTCAGGTGTCGGGCGAGCTGGTTCACCCGCGCGCCGAGGTCCCGGTAGCTGAGCCGGACCTCGCCCGCGATCAACGCCTCCCGGTCCGGGGTCGCCGCGACCTGAGCCGCGAACAGTTCGGGCACGGTGTGGCTGGGCTGCGGCCGGGCGGTGTCGTTGAAGTCCACCAGCACCTGGCGCCGCTGCGCGTCCGACAGCACGTCGAACCGCGAGACCGGGGCCTCGGGCGCGGCGGCGAGCTGGCGGAGGAACTCGGTGAACTGCACGCGGTGCCGCTCGAGTTCGTCCTCCAGGCCCGCACCGACGCGCAGGTCGATCCTGATCGACTGACCCTCCTGACCGCCCTGCACGGTGAAGTCCAGCTCGCCGATCGCGCCGGTGACCATGTTCTGCGCGGACGCGGGGCTGCCGCCGAAGGTCATGGGGTGCTCGAACATGACGATGTTCACGCCGGGGCCGAACACGCGCCGGGACGGGTCGAGCGCGCGCATCTCCCTTGCGAGGTCCTCGCCGCGGTAGCGGCCGTGCCGGAGCAGCCCGACCAGCCCCTTGTCGATGTGTGCCGCCAGTGCGGCCAGTGTGCTGTCGCCGTCCACCCGCAGTCGCATCGGCAGGATGGTCGAGGCCATCGACGGCAGGTTCCGCAGCGCCCGACCGGTGCGGCCGGTCAGCGGCACCGACAGCATCAGGTCGGTCTGGCCGCTGACCCGGTGCAGATAGGCGGCGATCATCGCGAACGGGATCCGGTTGCGCCGGATGTCCTGGGCGTCGGCGAACCGGAACAGCCCGGCAACGGTCTCGGGGTCGAGTTCGACGGTCGCCTTGATCGGCGGCGCGGTGGGGTCCGGCGAGGGCGGCAGCAGCACGGGGGGTTCGGGGGCGTCGGCCAACCATTCCAGCCAGTGGGCACGATCCGCCTCGTACCGCCCGGACACGCGGTACTCGACGTCCGCGTCGATCGCGGTCTGCAGCGACCAGTCCTGCTCGTCGAACAGCAGCTCCGGGTGTTCCTGCCTGCCGACGACCTCGGCGACCAGCAGCACGATGCCGTACCCGTCGATGATGCTGTGGTGGTAGCGCTGGTGCCACCACGTGAGCTCGTCGTCGATCCGCAGGATCGCCTGGGTGAACAGTGGCTCGTCGCTCTCGAGCTCGGCGACGGTCTGCATGTCGTTCTCGACCCACGCGCGGGCGGCTGCGAGGGGATCCGGCCGACCGCGCAGATCGACGATCCGCAGGGTCCACCCCTCCGGATCGAGTCGCTGCTGCCGCAGCACCTCGTCCGCCCCGACCGCGAACCGCACGTGCAGCGCCTCGGCGCGCCGGATGGTCATGTACACGGATTCGACCGCGCGGGCGATGTCGAGCGGCCCGTTCACCTCGACGGTGAGGGCGATGTTGTAGGCCGGGCTGGCAGGGGTGAGCTGCTGCGCGACCCACACCTCGGACTGGGCGGCGGTGACGGGAAGCCACTGGCCGGTGGCGTGCGGGAGTGCCGTCGAATCCGAGGGAGAAGACATACAGGTCCGATCTTCGTCGCGCGGCGCCGGTCATCGCCGCGATTTCGGACCTTAGGATAGGCTACCTACCCTTAGGGTAGGCAAACTACCCCGCGCTAGCCGGTGAGGAAGTCCAGGATCGCGGAGTTCACCGCGTCGGGACGCTCGAGGTAGCCGTAGTGGCCGCAGTCCGGCAGTTCCACGTAGTTCGCCCCAGGAATGGCCTTGGCCACCTCGGCGGCCAGGTGCGGCGGCACCAACCGGTCGTCGGCGAACCCGATCGCCAGGCAGGGCCGAGTGATCCGGCGGTAAGCCGCGAGGCGGTCGCCGAAGTCGTCCAGGTTCTGCTGGGCTCGCACGCCGCGGCTGGTCTCGGCCTTGGAGAAGGCGAAGATGTCCAGCCAGTCCTGGGCCGCCATCTGGTCCACCAGCGAGGCGGGCGAGAGGTTGAGCACCGCGGTGATCGCGGCCCGGTAGCTCGCGGGCAGCGTGATGCCCTGCGCGTCGAGTTCCCGCTCACCCTCGGACAACGCCTTCTGCAGCGCAACCCGGCGGCCGTGCGCGGCAAGGAAAACGGCCTTCCGCACCAGCTCGGGGCGCGCCAGCGCGAGCTCCTGCGCGACGCGGGCGCCGAGCGAGGTGCCGATCACGTGGGCCGGGCCCCCGAGGTGCTCGATCAGCGCCGCGGTGTCCGCGACCATGTCCTCGATGGCGATGCCGTCCGCACACTCGTCGGTCGGGGCGATGCCGCGGTTGTCGAAGGTGCAGACGCGGTATCCCGCGGCCAGCAGCGCGGGGACCTGATGCAGGTCCCACACCCGACCGGGGCTGCCGGTCCCCATGATCAGGACGACCAGGTCACCTGAGCCTTTGACCTGGTAATTCAGCTGAATCCCATTGATCGTGGCGAGGGGCATCGACGAGCCTTTCTGGCGAGAACCGGGGACACGGCCCGGTGCCGTCGCTATGGATAGCCTAAGCTAGCCCCGCGTCGATCACTCGACGGCAATTGTCGCGCTCGTCCAGGAGGAACCCGTTGAGAGTCGCCACGCTCGGATACCAGACCTGGGGTCACCGTACCCTGCAGGCGCTGCTGGATTCCAAACATGAGGTGGTGCTTGCGATCACCCACCCCAAGAGCGACCACGCGTACGAGCGGATGTGGGCCGATTCGGTCGCCGACCTCGCCGCCGAGCACGGGGTGCAGGTGCACATCACGAACAAGCCCGACGAGGATTTCAAGGCCGCACTGAAGCAGGCCGACCCCGACATCATCGTGG
The DNA here is from genome assembly GCF_017833315.1 of Rhodococcus sp. PvR099. NCBI lineage: Bacteria > Bacillati > Actinomycetota > Actinomycetes > Mycobacteriales > Nocardiaceae > Rhodococcus > Rhodococcus sp. PvR099. The sequence continues at coordinate 3,104,498 of NZ_JAFIBV010000001.1, forward strand.
CGAACAACTGGCGCACCTGGCTGCCAAGGGACGTCTTCGACGCCCCCCGCTACGGCACCCTCAACATCCACGACTCGCTGCTGCCGAAGTACACCGGGTTCTCCCCGCTGATCTGGGCGCTGATCAACGGCGAACCCGAGGTCGGCCTCACCGCACACCTGATGGACGAGGAGCTCGACGCGGGCGACATCATCCTGCAGCGCAGCACCCCGGTCGGCCCGAAGGACACGGTCACCGACCTGTTCCACCGGACCGTCGACATGATCGGCCCGATCACCGTGGACGCCCTCGACCTCATCGAGTCCGGCCGCACGGACTGGACGCCCCAGGACCGGTCGCAGGCCACCTTCTTCCACAAGCGCGCCGCGGAGGACAGCCGGATCGACTGGACCTGGCCCGCCGAGGTCATCGAGCGACTCGTCCGCGCGCAGTCCGACCCATACCCGAACGCGTTCACCCACTTCAAGGGCCAGCGCATCCGCGTCATCGAGTCCTCGGTGTCCAAGGGCTGCTACGGCGGCACCCCCGGCCGGGTCTTCATCCACGAGGGCGACGGCATGGTCATCGTCGCCGGGCCCGACGCGTGGAGCGGCCGCAACCGGGGCCTGTCGATCGAGCGCGTGCGCCTCGACGACGGCACCGAGATGACCGGCAAGGAGTTCTTCCCGCACGGCGGCGGCTACCTGAGCTGACGACCCGCTCGGTGACCCCCGTCACCGAGCGGCGTCGAGTGTGGGCAACCACACCAATTTTGCAGACCTCTGCAACCTTGCAGAGGTCTGCAAAGTCCGTACCGTCGATGGGGTGATCCAAGAACTGCCCCTGCGCGACCGTAAGAAGGCCGCCACCCGACGGGCACTGAGCGACGCCGCGGTCCGGCTGGCCAGGACCCTCGGCATCGACTGCGTGACAGCGGACGCCATCGCGTCAGACGCGGGCGTCTCCACGCGCACCTTTCACAACTACTTCCCGTCGAAGGAAGAGGCCATCCTCTTCCGCTTCGAGACCGAAGTGACCCAGTGGGTGCAGCAACTGCGCGAGCGCCCGGCCGAGGAACCCATCTGGGACTCGCTCGAGACAGTGGTCGTCGGCATCGTGATGGATCCCGAGCGCGACCTCACCGACACCTTCGCCGTGATGGCCCTCGTCGAGGACAGCCCCGCGCTGCTGGCCCGCCAGCTCGAACTGCAGGGGCGCGTCAACCGCATCTTCGGCGAGGCGATCGCCGAACGCACCGGCACCGACATCGAGCGCGACCTGTACCCGAACCTGCTGCAGATGGCCGCGGGGGCCGCATGTAAGGCGGCGATCGACCTCTGGATGCAGGGCACCTCCGACTACGCGAACCCCGGCGAGCTCGTCACCGAGGCCTTCCGCCAACTCCGCGCAGGCATCCCGCAGCCGACACCGCTGCCGGGTCGCTTCGCAGGCTCCGCGCCAGCCCCCACGCAGCACTGACCGACCCGTACCACCTCGAACGAAGGGTCCTCCATGGCCACCTATCTCTATCGGATCGGCAAGTTCGCCTATCGGCGCAAGGGCACGGTCCTGTCCATCTGGCTCACCCTTCTCGTCCTGATGGGCGTCGGCGCCGCGACCCTCTCCGGGCCGACCAACGACTCCTTCTCGATCCCAGGGACGCCCGCGCAGCAGGCGCAGGACCTGATGGCCGAGCGCTTCCCTGAGGCCGCCGGCAGCGACCCCTTCAACTCGCTCAGCGCACGCTTCGTCTTCGCCGCGCCCAACGGCCAGACGCTGACGGACCCGGCGAACGAGGCCGCGATGGACGCCGTGCTGGACAAGGTGCGCGGCATCGAGCAGGTCGAGCCCGCCGCGAAGGCCGACCCCGCCACCCCGCCCGCCGCGGGCGAACGCAGCGCGGCCCTGGTCAACCCCGTCGTCGCCCACGACGGCCTGGTCGAGATGGTCACCGAGCAGGCGCAGGAGTCCGGCAAGCCGCTCGACCGCGCGCTCGCCGACGCGCAGGCGCTGTCCTCGCTCAGCGCGGACGCGACCGTCGGTTATGTCGACGTGCCGTTCACCGGCGAGGTCACCGACGTCACCGACGAACTGACCGCCGAGATCGACGCCGCCGCCCAGGTCGGCCGCGACGCCGGGCTCAACGTCCAGCTCAGCGGCAGCGCCGCGCAGGTCCAGGAGGCTCCAGGGGGGACCACCGAGCTGATCGGCATGGCGGTGGCCGCGGTCGTCCTGATGATCACCTTCGGTTCGCTCGTCGCCGCAGGCCTGCCGCTGATCTCCGCGATCATCGGCGTCGGCATCGGCAGCCTCGGCATCACCATCGCGACCGGATTCACCGAGCTCGGATCGATGACGCCGACGCTGGCGATCATGATCGGCCTGGCCGTCGCGATCGACTACTCGCTGTTCATCGTCTCGCGCTTCCGGCACGAACTGACCGTCACCGACAACCGCGAGGAAGCGGCCGGACGCGCCGTGGGCACCGCCGGATCGGCCGTGGTCTTCGCGGGGCTGACGGTGATCATCGCGCTCGTCGCGCTGCGAGTGGTCGGCATCAAGTTCCTCACCGACATGGGCATGGCCGCCGGCTTCTCCGTGTTCATCGCGGTGCTGATCGCGCTGACCTTCCTGCCCGCGATGCTCGGGCTGTTCGGCAGCAAGGTGTTCGCGGGCCGGATCCCGTTCGTCGAGGCCAAGGATCCCGAGTCCGGCTCGATGCAGCCGGGATCGGCCATGCGCTACGCCCGCTGGGTCGCACGCGTCCCGTTGATCCCCCTGATCGGCGGCGTGCTGCTGCTCGCCGTGCTCGCGGTGCCCGCCACCGGCCTCAAGCTGGCGCTGCCCAGTCAGGCCACCGGCGACCCCGCGACCAGCGCCCGCCAGGCCTACGACCTGATCGACGGGGGCTTCGGCCCCGGCCGCAACGGCCCGCTGCTGGTGGTCGTCGATGCCCGCGACGCCACCGTCCCGGCGATGCAGGCATTCGGTGACGTCGCCGCGACCATCTCCGAGCAGACCGATGTCGCCAACGCACAGGTGATCGGCGTCAACCAGGCGGGCGACACCGCACAGATCCTGGTCACCCCGGACAGCGGGCCGACCGACCCGAAGACCGTCGACCTGATGCAGTCCATCCGCGACGGCGAGACCGGAATGCACGAGCAGATCGGCGTCAACTACGGCGTCACCGGTCAGACCGCGCTCGAGACCGACATCTCCGACCGACTGCAGGACGCCCTGATCCCCTACCTGCTGGTGGTGGTCGGGCTGGCGTTCATCCTGCTGACGCTGGTGTTCCGGTCGCTGCTCGTGCCGCTGACCGCCACCCTTGGCTTCCTGCTCAGTGTCGCGGCCACCTTCGGCGCCACGGTCGCGATCTTCCAGAACGGCTGGGGTGGTCTGGTCGGGAACCCGCAGCCGCTGGTCAGCTTCATGCCGATCTTCCTGATCGGTGTGGTCTTCGGCCTGGCGATGGACTACCAGGTGTTCCTGGTGACCCGGATGCGTGAGGAGTACGTGCACGGCGCCTCCGCCAAGGACGCGATGACGATCGGGTTCACCCACGGGTCGCGGGTGGTCACCGCCGCCGCGCTGATCATGATGTCGGTGTTCGCGGCCTTCATCGCGGAGCCGAACTCGTTCATCAAGTCGATCGGCTTCGCCCTGGCGGCTGCGGTCTTCTTCGACGCCTTCGTGGTCCGCATGGTGATCATCCCCGCGGTGATGGCCCTGCTCGGCGACAAGGCGTGGTGGCTCCCGGCGTGGCTGGACCGGATCCTGCCGAACGTCGACATCGAGGGCGAGAAGCTGCAGCGCGAGCTGCCGGCTCATGCGCTCGACGGCGAGGAGACGGTGGCCGCCCGCTAGCGGCGGCGACACCCGGATCGAATCGAGGAGGCCGGCGGCGCGATGCGCTGCCGGCCTCCGTCGTTGCTGCGACAATCGGCACACGGATATCCGCGGACGAGGGGCTGCCACTGTGACATCGCTGAGGCGAGGTTCGACCGACCGTCCGACGCACATCGTGCGCACGCCCCGATTCTGGTTGGCGCCGCTCGTCGTGGTGTCCCTGCTGATGTCCCTGCTCGCGGCGCTCTACCTCGGCGGGATCCTCGACGCCAAGGGCAACCTGCACGACTTCCCCCTCGCGATCGTCAACCAGGACGAGGGCGACACGGTCTCCACCCCCGAGGGCGACAAGCCGGAGAACTTCGGCAACCAGATCACCGAGGGACTGGTGGCGAACGTCCCAGCGGACAAGGTCGACCTGCAGCAGATCGGGATCGCGCAGGCCCAGTCCCGGCTGGACACCGGCGAGATCTACGGCGCGATCGTCATCCCCAGCGATTTCACCAAGCGCCTGCTGATCCTGGCCAAGGCGGGCGTCATACCCGGGGACATCGAGAAGCCGATCATCACCGTCTACACCAATCCCCGCGCCGGGACGTTCGGAGTCGGGCTGGTCACGGGCATCGCCTGGCCCGCCCTCGACGCGGTCAACGACAAGGTCGGCGCGCAGCTGACCGAGCAGGTCAACGCCCAGCTCGCCGCGATCGCGGACGCCCCGGCGCTCTCCGGGGCCGCGCGGCTGAGCCTGGCCGAACCGATCAAGGTGCTCACCACCGCACACAATCCGCTGCCCGACGGGACCGGCAACGGGCTGTCCGCGTTCTACTACGCGCTCCTGCTGGTGCTCGCCGGGTTCACCGGGGGCATGATCGTGAACTCGCTGGCCGACGGGATGCTGGGTTTCGCGCCCACCGAGTTCGGTCCCCGGTATGTGCACAACCCGGCGGTCGAGATCTCGCGTTTCCGGACACTGCTGTCGAAGTGGGCCGTGATGGTGGTGCTGGCCCCGCTCGTCTCGGGCCTGTACGTGGCCGTCGGCCGCGCCCTCGGCATGCCGATCCCCAACCAGCTCGCGCTGTGGATGTACGGCACCTTCGCCATCGCCGCCGTCGGCATCACCGCGCTGTCGGTGCTCGCGGTGTTCGGCACCGTCGGACTGCTGGTCAACCTCATCCTGTTCGTCGTCCTCGGATTGCCGTCCTCGGGCGGCACCATCCCGATCGAGGCGACCCCACCGATCTACGGCTGGCTGGCGAACTTCGAGCCCATGCACCAGGTGTTCCTCGGTGCCCGCGCCCTGCTCTACTTCACCAGCGGCGGCGCGGGCGACCTCACGCACGCCGTGATGATGACGCTGATCGGGCTGCTGGTCGGGCTGACGCTCGGCGCCACGGTGACCCTGCTCTACGACCGGAAGGGCTTCCACCGCGGGGCCGCCCGGCCCGCGGTGGAAGCTGACGTCGCTCGCCTCGCAGATCCGGTGTGAGAACCCGCGCCTATGGGTATTCGCGGTGGCAGCGACAGTTGCGATCTCGGTGACCGTGCGAGGAGAAGGGGTCATGAGACACCTGCGAGGCGAAGGCGATACCGCGCCGGTTCAGATGGCGGCCGTGCTGATCGGCTTGGTCTTCGTGGTCATCGGTGTGCTCGGCTTCGTGCCAGGTGTGACAACCGGCTACGACACGCTCGCTCTGCCACATGATTCGCAGGCCGAACTGTTCGGCTTGTTCGAGGTGTCGATCCTGCACAACATCGTCCATCTCGTGTTCGGCGTGATCGGTGTTGCCGCATCACGGTCGATCGCCGCGTCCGCACTCTTCCTGGTGCTCGGGGGGATCGCCTACCTGGTGTTGTGGATCTACGGACTGATCGTCGATGACCTTTCGGGAGCGGATTTTCTGCCCACCAACGCGGCCGACGACTGGCTGCATTTCGGGCTGGGCATCGCGATGCTCGCCATCTTCTTTGCGACACCCAGAATCGGTACCACCAGAGCCACCGATCCGCATCGCCCCCACTCGCCGATCGAGTGACCGCCTAGTCGGTGGGGTCACCGTCCCCCTTCCGGGGCGGATGTTCCAGCGCGAATTTCTCCGTGCGCTCCTCCGACCGTCGCGCCGTGTCCGCGAGCACGTGGCCGGCATGGCGGGTCGTCTCTGCCACCGGCGACTCTGCCAGTCGGGCAGCAACCGCCCGGGCACGGTCGGGCAGGTCTACCTCCCGCACTTTGTCGGCGATGGCAGCAGCATGCACTTTGTCCGCGATCCCGGCGGCATTCACGTTCGGCTTGTGTTCCGAGATCGAGTGCTCGACCTTGTGTCCGACTCGCGCCGCGGCCTGACCAGCACGGCGCGCGCCGTCCACCGTAGCCCCCACGGCCGCCCCTGTGAGCGCCCCGATCACCAATCCCAACCATAGATTTCGCATGTGCGGCGCATACCCGACCGGTGCGTGACCAAACCTCGCGCGCCTCCGGAATCGGATCGGACGGTGGTTTCGCCGCCATGATGCCACCAAGAAAGTCGTCGGCAAGGCCATGGGCAGGCAGGGAAGAAGGTCAAGGACGCCTTCAAGAACTAGTACCTCGGACGAAAACGACGCCCTTCACGGACACGCAGGCGTGACCAGGTTGTAGATGTTCTCGGCCTGTTCCTGGCTCGGCTTCGTCCCGTCGTTCGCCGCCAGCGTCTCGATCTCGACGGTCACGGTCTCCTTGTCCGCACCGGCTGCGAGATGAGCACACGATTGCGTTGCGATCATCTCGATGTCCTCATCACTGCGGTCCTGGGCCAACTCCGCATAGCCGGTACGGAACGCGGCGACGAATGCTGCGAGCTTGGTCTCGTCGATCGCAGACTCCGCCGTTGTCATGACGGCACCTGTGCCTGTCATGACCGCGCCGGTACCGTCCTGAGCGTCCTGCGAGTCATCGTCGTTGCCGCAGGCGGCGGCGAGGGCAACCAGGCCCGCCGCGGCGATGGTCAAGGCAGTGGATTTCATCATGGCGGCGGTGTACCCGGCCCTTTCCGGCTCAAACACATGCGAGCACACGAGCCCGCGCACAGGATCCGATCCAACCCGGAACTCCTTGTGGAAAAGGTTGACCGAATGCGTTTCCACCGGTGCGAGCTTGGGTAGGCCAAGTTTCAGTCCGCGAAAACGAAATGGATCCGCCCGGTAACCGAGCACCCACATCGCGGGACACCACCTGCGAAGGAGAATCGACAATGAAGTCCGGAACGAAAATGGCCCTGGGACTCGGGGTGGGCGCGGGCTACGTCCTCGGTCGCACCCGCAAGCTGAAGCTGGCGCTGCTGCTGGCGGGAGGCGGTATGACCGGGCGGTTGCCCGGAACCCCACGGGAGCTGATGCAACAGGCCGCAGGAGCGCTCGGGTCGTCCACCGAACTCGGCAAGATCACCGAGTCGGTACGCGGTGACCTCATCGGCGCGGCCCGTGCGGCGGCGGTGACGGCCGCGGCCAATCGAATCGAGGCGCTGAACGACCGCCTGCAACTGCCCGCACCCGACGAGGAACCCGAAAGCGACGAGGAACGCGAGGAACCACGCCGAAAGGCACGGACTCGAAGGGCCGAATCGAAGCAGGACGAGGAACCCGAATCCGACGAGGACTTCGAGGACGAATACGACGAATACGACGAGGAACCGGAGGAGGACGAGGAACCGGAGGACGAAGCCGAAGTCGAGGATGAATCGGAAGACGACGACGGACGAGTCGACCGCGCACCGACGAGTTCTCGCCGTCGGCGCCCGGCGGACGAGGTCTCCACCTCAGGTCGCCCACGCGCCCGGAGTTCCCGCGCTGGGGGCAAGAATTCGTCGAGCCCCTCGCGGCGCACCAAACGATCCGAGGGCGCCACATCGGACCGCGCGCCCGTGCGGCGCACAGGAAGGTGAGTCCGGTGACACGATCGATCGAACGCGCGACCGGCAAGACAGGAAAGGTCGCCAAGAAGACCGTGGGCAGGGTCGGCAAAACGGCCACGGACACGGTGGGCTCCGCAGGCAAGGCCGTCACGGAAACCCCCCGCGATCTGCAGCCGCTGCAGCAGTCGGTGCAACATCTGGCCGGAACGCTGACCGAGCGCGCCGTGGCGGCTGTCTCCGACAAGGTGAGTGGGACGGCCGAGCGGCTGACGGACTACGCGGAGGGCTCGGGAGGCGGCCTGCTCGCCGCGCTCACGGGGTCGAAGAAGCTGGCCGAAGGCAAGTCGCCGCTGTCGGCGGCGATGAGCGCCGGGTTGACGAACGTCAAGGACCTCGCCGGGAAGAAGTTCGAGGACATCAAGGAGTCCTTCACCGGCGGCAAAGGAAAAGACAAGGGCGGCAAGAAGATCAAACTCACCAACATCGTCGAACAGATCGATGTCGGTGTGCCCGTCCAACTCGCATACGACCAGTGGACCCAGTTCGGCGAGTTCCCCAAGTTCATGAAGAAGGTCGAACAGGTCGAACAGAAGTCGGACGAGAAGCTCTCGTTCACGGCGAAAGTCTTCTGGTCACGCCGAACGTGGGAGTCGACGATCCTGGAACAGGTTCCCGAGGAGCACATCATCTGGCGATCCAAGGGCAACAAGGGCTACATCGACGGGGCGGTGACCTTCCATGAGCTAGCGCCCTCCCTCACCCGGATCATCATGGTTCTCGAGTACCACCCTCAGGGATTCTTCGAGAAGACCGGGAACCTCTGGCGGGCGCAGGGCCGTCGGGCTCGTCTCGAGCTCAAGCACTTCCAGCGACACCTGATGACGCAGAGTGCCCTTCATCCCGACGACGTGGAGGGCTGGCGCGGCGAGATCCACGACGGAGAGGTCGAGGAACCGGAGAGCGAACCCGAAGAACCAGAGAGCGAACCCGCGGAGGACGAAGACCGGAAACCCCCGAAACGGCAGCCGCGACGGCGTACGGGATCCGCGCGCGCGAAAGGCGAGAAGCGGGGGTCCGCGTCATGACCATTGCGACACAGGGTGCGAACGGCGGGGGCGAGCTCGGACGACCGAGTGCGTCCGGACTGGCCGATGTCATCGACACCATCCTCGACAAGGGTCTGGTTCTCGACGCGTTCGTGCGGGTCTCGATCGTCGGCATCGAACTATTGACGGTTGATGCCCGCGTGGTCGTCGCCAGCGTCGACACCTACCTGCGCTATGCCGAGGCGGTGAACCGGCTCGAGATCTCGGAGAACGAGCCGACCGGCTTGCCCGGCCTGGTCGGCGACGTCGCCGAGGGTGGCGCCAAACACAAGACGAAAGGTGCGATCGAGGCGGCAGGCGAGAAGCTCTCGGACTTCCTCGGCGAGGTCCAGGACAGACGCGACGAAAATGCGGAGAAGACGTCGAAGCGAAGGGAGCGATGATGTCGGCGGCAGAGGACACCACCGATCAACGCTCGGGGACCGCGACCTACGTCTACGGCATCGTGCCTGCCGACGTCGAGCCGGAACCCGACGCGGCGGGAGTCGGCGATCCACCCGGCTCGGTGACGGCCGTCCGCCACAACGAGGTCGCCGCCCTGGTCAGCGAGATCCAGGTCGGTCACCCGCTCGGCACGCCCGAGGACCTGCGGGCCCACGCCGAACTGCTCGACGGATCGGCCCGCGTCGCGCCCGTCCTGCCGCTGCGATTCGGTGCTGTGATGACGGACGTGGACGCGGTCACCCAGGAACTTCTCTCCCCGCATCACGACGAGTTCCGGTCCGCTCTCGACGAATTGGAGGGCCGGGCGCAGTACGTGATCAAGGGCCGCTATGACGAGCCCGTGATCCTGCGCGAGGTGCTGTCCGGGAGCCCCGACGCGGACAGGCTGCGAGAGGAGATCCGCGACAAGCCCGAGGAGACCACCCGCGACGCCCGGATCGCCCTCGGCGAGTTCATCGAACAGGCGATCGGCGCGAAGCGGGACGCGGATACCCGCACCGTGCTCGATGCGATCGGATCGCTCGCACACGCGGTGAATGTGCGTCCCGCCAGCCACGACCTGGATGCGGTTCACGTGGCGCTGCTCCTCGACGTGGGCGCCCGGGAGGATCTGGAGAAGGCGCTGGCCGATATCACCAACGAATGGGACGGCCGGGCCGAGATCGAGGTGCTGGGTCCCATGGCTGCATACGACTTCGTGATGAAGCGGGAACCGGAGCAGGAGGGCTGACGATGGGCCTGATCTCGGCGGTACTAGGCGCGCCCTTCGCTCCCGTCCGAGGGGTGATCAGGCTCGGCGAACTGATCCAGGAGCGGGTCGAGCAACAACTCCACGATCCTGCCGAAGCGCGACGGGAACTCGAGGCGATCGATGCCGCAGCGGATGCGGGCGAGCTGACGCCTGACGAACAGGAGGCAGCCCAACAGGAGGTGGTGAACCGGATGACAGACCAACCGGTGGTCACTGAAACACCACCGGCGAACCCCGAGACCGACCAGGAGGAGTGACAGCCGTGCCCAAGAGTCCTCGCGGGGACAACGAGACCGACGATCGCGAGTCGCCCGCGCCCGCACCGGTTTCCGCTGCCGAGGCCGCGGGGATCGCCATGCGCCAGATCGTCGAGCTCGTCTCCCGCGATCCGGTCGGAGCGACCTCTGTCGCTCCCACGGACGAGGGGTGGCTGGTCGAGGTAGAGGTCGTCGAGGACCGACGCATCCCGACATCCTCAGACATTCTCGCGCTGTACGAGGTGGAACTCAGCCTGGACGGCGACCTGCTCTCCTACAGCCGGACGCGGCGCTACCCGCGGGGCAGCAGCGATATCGGGCGGAACTCGCAATGACCATGTCCGGGCGCGAGCCCGCCGGTATGCAGCCGTACGGGTCCGGGCATCAGCCGGCGAACCTCGGCGACATCCTCGAACGGGTGCTCGACAAGGGCCTGGTGATCGCGGGCGACATCCAGATCAATCTCCTCGACATCGAGTTGCTCACCATCAAGCTGCGGCTGGTGATCGCCTCCCTCGAGACCGCGAAGGCGGTCGGGATCGACTGGTGGGAGCACGATCCGTGGCTCAGCGGATCCGCCCGGGATCTGGAACTCGAGAATCGCGCGCTCCGGGACCGGCTCGCCGCGCTCGACGCAGGCGAGACGATGCCCGCCGTCGAATCCGGACGGCAGCAGCCCGCGCAGCAGCACACCGCACCGAAGACGACGGAGGACGATCGTGGCGGATGACGGCACGGGCGTGTGGGTCTACGCGGTGGTCGGCGGCGGTCGCTACGGTGACGAACTCCCGGCGGGGGTGGCGGCCGAACGGGTCCGCACCATCGAGGCCGCGGGCCTGACCGCGGTCGTGGGCACCGTCGGCCTCGACGATTTCGGCGAGGCCGCGCTGCGGCGGAACCTCGAGGACCTCGACTGGCTGGAGACGACAGCGCGCACACACGACGCGGTGGTCGGTGCCGTGGCCCGCACCGCCGACACCGTCCCCCTCCGGTTGGCAACGGTGTGCGCGGACGACGAGCAGGTCCGAGCGCTCCTCGCCGAGAGCTGTCGCGATTTCGAGGCCGCACTGCGCCAGATCGCCGGCCGCGCGGAGTGGGGAGTGCGGGCGATCGCGGACACCACCGCACCGCCTGCCCCAGACGTCGGCACGGACGCGCCGGGCGGGGCAGGAGCCCGATACCTGGCGCGGCGGCGGGCGGAGCTGTCGTCGCGCGACGACATCGAGCGCGCACTCGCGGCCGAAGCCGAGAGCGTCCACACCACGCTGCTCCGGCTTGCCGCGATGGGCCGTCGCCAATCCCCCACTGCGCCTGCGCTTGCCGGCACCCGGGAGTGGATGCCGCTCAACGGCACTTACCTGGTGGACCGGGACCGTGCCCGCGAGTTCGCGGATGCCGTCGCGTCACTCGATCGCGACCACGAACGGCTGCGGCTCGAATTGACGGGTCCGTGGCCACCGTATTCGTTCACCGGAATCGAACGCGATTCGGGACGGGAGTCGCCATGACCATGCCGCCGGACGAGAATCGGGAACGCCGCGTCGCACTCGTGGACCTGCTCGACCGGGTACTCGCCGGTGGGGTGGTCATCGCCGGCGACGTCACGCTCGCGATCGCGGATGTCGATCTGGTGCAGGTCTCGTTGCGCACCCTCGTCTCCTCCGTGCGGGCCCTGCCCGCCCTCGACGCGGTGTCCGCTCCATCCGAACAGGCGACAGATGGCTGAGCAACGGGAGACGCGCAGCTTGCCGCAACGCATCGACTCCGATCCCGAATCGGTGGAACGAGGGCTGGCCACCCTCGTGCTCACGATCGTCGAACTGCTCCGACAACTCATGGAACGCCAAGCGTTGCGCCGTGTCGACGAGGGCGATCTCAGCGATGACCAGATCGAGCGGATCGGCACCACTTTGATGCTCCTCGAACGTCGAATGGAGGAACTACGAGAGCATTTCGGGCTGGATCCCGAAGATCTCAACATAGACCTGGGGCCGTTGGGAACACTGTTGCCCCCGCCATGAGGGAACGCCCAGACCCCGGCGCCGGCCGCCCCCATGCGAGATCTCGAATCTCACACGTGCCGTGGTCCAGTTGTGTTCTATCGATATTCGGGCCCGCATTGTCGCTGTGGTGGCCATTGTCACCCATTGCGCTGTTTTCGGTTGTTGACCGGCGGGTTTCTGATTCTGTCGGATTCTGGATTCAACGATTTCGGTACGGCGCGAGACATGAACGTTACGCATTCGTCCTACGTTGGGGGCAACCGACAAGAGCATTCGAAAGGGTCGACATGTTGCACACCGATATCCCTACTCGCTCCGAGATCGAGGCGCTGGTGGATGCCTCCGCGCCGTGGTCCGTGTCGATCTATACGCCGACCGAGGCCGATACTGCGACACCGGAGCAGAATCGGACCGCGTTCTCCAATCAGACACGAGATGCGTTGGGGCGTATCAATGATCGGGATGCGCGGGTCGCACTGGAGGAGGAGCTCGAGGATCTGATCGCAGATGAGGAGTTCTGGCGATTCCAGGCGCGCACGCTGGTTGTGCACGCGACGCCGGAGCGGATGCGTACCTTCCGGATTCCGAATCGGCTCGAGGCCGGCGTCACCGTCGGGGATCGGTTCTTCGTGAAGCCGCTGCTCCGGGCGGTCACCTTCCCGCAGTCCGCATTCGTGCTCGCCCTTGCCGAGGGGTCGGCGCGACTGGTGGAAATCACCCCGGATCGCCCGGCCGAGGACGTACGGGTTCCCGGAATTCCTTCCAGTGCAGCAGATTATGCGCGCAAGGCATCGTTGAGTGGTCGCGCGCCCAAGGGGCGGATTCAAGGCACCGAGGGCCGCAAGGTCCGCGTGCGTCAGTATGCGCGCGCGGTGGATCAAGAGCTGCGCGACATTTTGTCGGGGCGCGACCTGCCGCTCATTCTTGCCGCCGCCGAACCGATCGGGGCCCTGTTCCGCTCGGTCAACAGCTACGACGGCCTGCTCGCGGAGACCATCGAGGGCAATCCGGAGCAGCTTTCGGACGAGCAGCTCGCCACCCGGGCACGCGAGATCCTCGACCGGTACTACGAGAACGAATTGGCTGATCTGCGTCTCCTTTTCGAGGATCGGCGCGCCGAAGGCCGGGGCACCACCGACCTCGCCGACATTGTCAGGGCCGCGACCTTCGGCATCATCGACACCCTGCTGGTCGATATCGACACGACCATCCATGGCGTCATTGCCGAGGACGACGGAACTCTCACCCTGGCAACGAATTCCGATCTCGACGCACCGGGGGTCCTCGACGAGGTCGCGCGCCGAGTCCTGCTCTCGGGCGGACGGGTGCTCGCCGTGCGCAGCGCCGATATCCCGGACTCCGCGGCGGCGGCGGCAATCCTGCGCTACGCGATGTAAGAGGTCCGGCCGCTGTGCACACAGCGGCGCGGCGAAATCAGAACATACCCGCCAATTTCATGGTGTCCGTCCGCAATTCGGCAATTATTGCGCGCACCCGATATCCGGCGCGGAATACACCGTCGAACTCTGGGAAATCCATTCCGAGAATCATCGGGAACATGACGATTTCGCAGAGCACCAGTTACAGAAAGGACGCCCCCTAATTTCGCTGGTGGCACGGCCGAGCGGTGTTCGCAGATGAGGGAGAGTCCGGCTCCCACAATGCGTCCGGCCGAATTCAATTCCAGGCTATAGTCGCGATCGGCGAATTTCTTGATCATTCCGGGTCCGCGAGACCCCCTCACCGACGAGGCCGATCCGCGAACGGTTCACCGCCGCCGCGACGGGCGGCGGCGGGCAGCCCGGTCCTACCTAGCGGACCAGGCCGCCCACAGCTGCGCGTACCGTCCGCCCGCCGCGACCAGCTCGTCGTGAGTCCCCTCCTCGATGACCTCGCCGTGCTCGAGTACCAGCACCCGATCCGCGGTGGCCGCCTGCGTGAGCCGGTGGGCCACCACCAGCGTGGTGCGCCCCCTGGTCGCCGCCTCCGCCGCCACCTCGAGGTCGCGCGCACCCGCACTGCCTGCCTCGGCGGTGGCCTCGTCGAGCACCGCCACGGCGGGATCGGCCAACACCAGGCGGGCCAGGGCCAGCTGCTGCGCCTGGGCCGCGGTCAGGGTGTGTCCGCCCTCGCCGACCTCGGTGTCGAGCCCGTCCTCGAGGACATCCGCCCAACCGAGCGCGCCGACGGTGTCCAGCGCCGCGCGCGCCTGCTCCACGGTCGCGTCCGGCCGGGCGAGGCGCAGGTCCTCGATCAGCGGGCCGGCGAAGACGTGCACCTCCTGGCTCACGATCACCACCTGCTCGCGGAGACTGTCGCCGAGCTCCGCCAGCGGGACCCCGCCGATGGACACCTCTCCCGCGGTGGGCGTGACCGAGCCCGACGCGATCGCCGCGACGGTCGTCTTCCCGGCACCGGTCGAGCCGACCAGCGCCACCCGCGTCCCCGGCTCGATGCGTAGGTCGATGCCGCGCACCACCTCCCGGGATCCGTCGTAGCTGTGCCGGACCCCGGTCAGGCGCAGCTCTGCCGACGCGGGCGCCGCCCCCGACGGGGACGCGTTCTCCGCCGGAATGTTCACCACGCCGACCAGACGCGCCAGGCTGGCGCCCGCCGACTGGATCTCGCCGAAGGTGTACATCAGCATGCCGATCGGGTTGAACAGCCGGTGGAACAGAAGGGCGGCGGCCGTGGTCTCGCCGACGGTCACCAGGTCGCCCTTCACCAGTGCGAAGCCGACCACCAGGATCACCGAGAGCCCGACGAACTCGGCGCGGTTGCCGCGGCCCGCGAACCGGGTGAAGAGGGTGAACACCCCGGTCGCGATGTCCCTGGCCTTTCCGGAGGCCCGGTCGATCTCCGCCAGGTGCGCGTCCTCGAGCCCGTACGCGCGGACCGTGCGCGCGCCCTGCATGCTGCTGATCAGCACCTGGGACCGCTCCCCCATCGCGACCCGTTCGGCGGCGAACATCGGGCCCGACCGCGGCAGGTACCAGCGCAGCGCGAGCGCGTACATAGGCAGCGCCACCGCGCCTGCCAGCCCGAGCCGCCAGTCGATGCCGAGCATCGCGATCATGCTCAGCACCACCAGCAACACCGCGGAGACCAGGTTCGGTACCACGTCGGAGACGGCCTTGCCGATCACCGAGATGTCGTCGCCGACGCGGGAGAGCAAGTCCCCCTTGCCCACCCGCTCGACCGTCGCGATCGGCAGGGTCAGCGCCCGCTCGACCGTCCGCTCCCGAAGCCGCGCGAGCATGCCCTCGCCGAGACGGCTGATCAGCACCGAGCCCCAGCCGGCGAACAGCCCGCCGAGCAGTGCGGCGACGGCGATGACCGCGACCACCCCGACGATGATCTCGGTCGGCGCCTTGGACTGCACCCGGTCGACCAGGATCCCGAACACGTAGATCGGTACCAGGGAGACGGCCGCACCGACCGTCCCGACGGCGAGCGTGAGCCCGGTCAGGCGGCGGACGCGCGCAAACTCGGCTCGCAGCCAGGCCCAGCTCTCCCCCGCCGTCGCGATCGGGAGCAGGGGCCGGTGCTCTGCGGTGACTCTCATCGCAGCACCACCTTTCGGTAGTTCTCGTCGGCCGTGGCGAGGTCGGAGTGGGTGCCCTCGCGGACCACGCGGCCCTCGTCGAGCACCAGCACCCGGTCCGCCACCGCCAGCAGCGCGGGGCTGCTGGTGATCAGCACGGTGGTGTGCACCCGCTCGGGAGCCTCGTGCCCGTTCACGCCATGTCTGAGCCGCGAAATGCCCTCCGCGATGGCCTGTTCGGTCACCGCGTCGACGGCGGTGGTCGGATCGTGCAGCACCAGCACCGGTGCCTGCGACAGCAGCGCCCTGGCCAGCGCCACCCGCTGCCGCTGACCGCCGGACAGGCTCGCGCCCCGGTCCGTGACCGGCAGGTCCAGCCCGTCGGGGTGCGCGTCGACGACGTCCACCGCCGCCGAGGCCGTCAGCGCCCGGCGCACCTCGGTGTGGTCGGCGTCCGGGCTGCCCGCCACCACGTTGGAGCCGACGGTCCCCGCGAACAGGTCCGTGTTGTGCGGCTCGACGAGGACGGCGCCGCGAGCCTGGGCCAGATCGATGTCGGCCAAGTGCACCCCGCCGACGGTCACGGTGCCACCGTGATCGTCGGGCGCGACGTGCCCGGACAGCAGGTGTGCCAGCGCCTCCGCATCCTGCGGGCGATGCGCCAGCACCCCCACCAACTCGCCGGGGTGCGCGCGGAGGTCGAGTCCGCGCAGCGACCGGTAGCTGACATCGGCCAGCTCCAGCGTCACCCGCGGCGGCAACGATTGCGACCCGGCCGGGACCATCGGGTCCGCATCGAGCACCAGCGCGAGCCGGTCGGCGGAGGCCCTTGCGGTGGCGAGGAAGCCCGGCATCCGCGCGAGGGTGCCGAGCGGTTCGATGATGAACTGGGACAGCCCGACCACGGTGATCAGCTCGCCGATCGTGATCCGGCCCTGCAGCGCGAACCAGCCGGCCACGCCCGCGACGCCAACGGCCAGCAGCGCGCTGACCGTCACCGAGGTGCCCACGAAGATCCCGGTGGCCTTGGCCGCGTGCAGCGTCGAACGCAGCGCCTCGCCGCTGGCACCGCGGTAGCGCGCCGCCGCGGCCCGCTCCGCGCCGAGCCCGCGCAGCGGACGCAGCCCGCTCACCAGGTCGGTGGCCGACCCCGACGCCCGGGCGGTCGCCGCCTGCGCGGCGGTGGCGCGGCGGGTGATCAGCGGCGCCGCGAGCTGCATCAGGCCCAGGATCACCGGCGTGCCGATCAGGACGGCGAGGCCCAGCGGGACGTCGATCACGAGCAGGGTCACCGCGGAGGCCACCGCGGCGACGAGCGCCGCGACGATGCGCGGGATCACGTCGAGGATCCAGGCCTCCCGATCCGCGTCGGAGGTCGAGACGGTGAGCAGTTCACCCGAGCGCAGGTCCGTCCGCACACCCCTGGGGTGCAGGATCCGGCCCGCCACCTCCACCCGGAGCAGGTGCGCCTCGTTCTGCATCGCGAACACGATGAATCGGGCGCCCATCCGCCAGGCCGCCGTGAGCACCAGGAACAGCGCCGCCAGCCCGAGCACGGAGATGACGAGCGCGTCGGTGTCACCGGTGGAGATCGCGCGGCCGACGATGATGCCGATGGCGACCGGCACCATCGTCTCGGCGATCTGGTGCACCGCGAGCAGCGCCGTACCGATCGTCAGACGTCCCCGGTTCCTGGCGACGGTCCGCCGGAGAATCCCGGCACCGCCGCCGCGCCCACTGGCGGCACCGCCGCCGCGCCCATTGGCGGCACCGCCGCCGCGCCCATTGGCAGCACCGCCGCCGCGCGCAGATGTGCGCCCCATCAAGCCTCCCGATAGTGTGCGGCGACCAGATGCCGTTGAAGTTAGTACACCCTAACTGACGTTGGAAGTAGCGCCGGACCGCCCGGTTCTCATAGAGTCGCGGACACGTACGAACCTGCCGCAGCAGGCGTACTCCGCCCGAGAGGAACAATCGACATGGCCGCGAAGACGACCACCGAGAACGACATCGCCGACGAGGAGCTCGAGCCGGTAGCGGACGAGACCGCCCGCCAGGCACAGCGAGTTGTCGCGGCATATGCGACAGATGCCGACGAATGCCGGATGTTGCTGTCTATGCTCGGCATCGGCCCCTCGGCCAAGATCGACTAGTCAGCCGGCGCCGGCCGCGGTCGCGGCGGCATCCGAACAAAGGAAGATTGTGGGCTCCGCCTCGGAATTTGTTGTCGTTGCCAACCGGTTGCCCGTCGATCTCGAGACCCTGCCCGACGGCAGCACCAGGTGGAAGCGCAGTCCGGGTGGCCTCGTCACCGCGCTCGAACCGATCCTGCGCGGCAAGAAGGGCGCCTGGGTCGGCTGGCCGGGCGTGCCGGACACCGATCTGGGCCCCATCGTCGAGGACGGCATCGAGCTGTACCCCGTGCGCCTGAGCGCACAGGAGGTCGCCGACTACTACGAGGGCTTCTCCAACGCCACTCTGTGGCCGCTGTACCACGACGTGATCGTCAAGCCGGTCTACGACCGTTCCTGGTGGAACGCGTACGTCGAGGTCAACCGCCGGTTCGCCGAGGCCACCTCGGCGGCCGCCGCGCACGGCGCGACGGTGTGGATCCAGGACTACCAGCTCCAGCTGGTGCCGAAGATGCTGCGGATGCTGCGCCCGGACCTGACCATCGGGTTCTTCCTGCACATCCCGTTCCCGCCGGTCGAGCTGTTCATGCAGATGCCGTGGCGTCGGGAGATCGTCGAGGGCCTGCTGGGCGCCGACCTGATCGGCTTCCACCTGCCCGGCGGCGCACAGAACTTCCTGTACCTGGCGAGGCGACTGGCGGGCCAGCCGACGTCGCGGGGCAATGTCGGGGTCCGCTCCAAGCTCGGCGTCGTCCAGGTGGGCTTCCGCAACGTGCGGGTCGGCGCGTTCCCGATCTCCATCGACTCGGGTCAGCTCGACGAGCTCTCCCGCAAGAAGTCGATAAGGGACCGCGCCAAGCAGATCCGCAAGGAACTCGGCAACCCGGACAAGGTCATGCTCGGCGTTGACCGGCTGGACTACACCAAGGGAATCGACGTCCGCCTCAACGCCATTCGTGAGCTGCTCGAGGAGGGCCGGATGGACCCGGCCCAGAACATCATGGTCCAGCTGGCGACGCCCAGCCGGGAACGGGTCGAGAGCTACATCCAGATGCGCGGCGACATCGAACAGCAGGTCGGCCGGATCAACGGCGAGTTCGGTCAGGTCGGCAGGCCGGTCGTCCACTACCTGCACCGGCCGATCCCCCGCGAGGAGCTGATCGCCTTCTTCGTAGCCGCCGACGTCATGCTGGTGACCCCACTCCGGGACGGCATGAACCTCGTCGCCAAGGAGTACGTGGCCTGCCGCAGCGACCTCGGCGGCGCCCTGCTGCTGAGCGAGTTCACCGGCGCCGCAGCCGAATTGCGTCAGGCGTACCAGGCCAACCCGCACGACCTGGACGGCGTCAAGGACGAGATGGTCGCGGCGCTCACCCAGGACCGCGAGGCGGGCCGCCGCCGGATGCGCGCGATGCGTCGTCAGGTGCTCGCGCACGACGTGGACCGCTGGGCCAAGTCGTTCCTCAACGCGCTGGCGCGGGATTCGGTCGCGGGCGGCGCGCTGCTCGGCGACGAACTCAAGGCCTGATACCGCAGAAGGGCGCCTCCCCCGGGGTAGGCGCCCTTCTGCGTGGTCCGTTATACCTGGTAAAGGTCGGCTGGAGTGGGTTCAAGCCAACAGAACATAGTGGAGAGTTACTCGACAGACCATCGGACGAGGTTAACCGTCGTTTGCGCTCAACTGCCTCAACCATTGGTCAACCACCTGTGCGGTCGTATGCGCCTCAGTGCTGCACAGTGCGACATGTTCCGCGTCCACGGTCTGGACAGTCTGTTCGGTTGACCAGCTTTCGATGGGCCACTCGTTGAGGTTGTGCGTTGGTGACGGTTTCGTGCATTTGATGACGAGCGCCTTGCATTCGACAGGCTGATACTCGATTTGCAACAACAGCTCGAGCCAGCATGCTAGAGCGGTCAACCGTTCGGTGGTGAAGCCGGCAAGGTCGGGGATCAATGCTTCCGTATCGACCACGGCGTCCCTCGCGGTTCCCATTTGGCGCTCGTTTGCCTCTCGAGCGATAAAGGAATCGAAGATGATCAATCCCTGCAACCGGGAATTGCTTTGTTCCAGCAATCGAGCTGCAGCGGCGTGGGCGAGGTTTCCTCCTCCCGACATGCCGGCCAGGACAAATTCGTCGTTCCCAACGGTGTCGAGGACGGCCTTGGTGATACTTTCGATGGCGGCGTCGAGCGACGCCGGCAAGGGCTCATCCGGCTCATATCCCGAGAGCGGGATGACCGAGAGACGGCGATGACCGCCCAAATGAGCGGCGAGCAGAATGTACTGAATATATCCGCCGAGAAATGCCGGGGTGCAGATCAATACAACGTGAGGCATGGTATCTCCGCCACTATTGTGGGGCGTGCCACCGCTGAGCCCGATGCCCCTCGGTATTCCTGCCGTATAGTGGTCGAACGCCGGGCGGAGTTTCGCAGCCGCAAGAAGGAATTCCAGGCCGTCGCCGAACTTATCGTCTGCGACCGCCTGTCTGAACATGCGAACAATAGATGGTTCAGCGGATTTGGAGCTCGCTGCGGGAGACTGTTCGACAGACTCGGCGACCACGGTAGCTCGGTCGGGGGCAAGTCCGATCCCGTTGCGCCGGGGCACAAACAGGATGTCTCCGCGTATGGCGAGTTGAGGTTCGGCGCTGGCGACTGCGGTGACGGTCATGTTCCGTACGGCCATGAGTCCGAATAGGTCCCCGAGGCCTTTGTCGGAGGAGTCGGTGTCGACGAGAATGATCCGCCCCGGGTTCTCGGCCTGAGCCGTCTTCACAAGCTCCCATATCGCCGATCCTGCCGGGTGCACGACTTCGTCAGTCGATACCGAAACCGCGCCGCGCGTGAGTACCAGGAAAGGGCTGGAATCGAAGCGTCGTTGTCCGGACCAGGACTGCAAAGCGGCTGACACCTTCTGTGTCATGGTGTGCGCATCCGTTGGGAGCGTACCGGATTCGTCTCTGCGGCAGTCCAGAACTATGACCTGGGCTGTGTCAGTGTCAGGCCCGTTCAGTGCTTCTTCCCAGTCGCAGGGTGCGACCTCGGGCAATGATGTGGGGGTGGGAATTGTCGACCACTCGATGGTGCGATTCTTGTTCATGGATTCGTCCGATGCCTCGACGAGCTGGCCTTGCTCTGTGGTCATTGCTCAAAGCTCCTGTGCAGTCTCTGATTTCGGCGGAATCGACGTATGTTCACAATCGACAATGGCTACTTCTTTCTGGATGGCGGCTGCGGCACCCCGAGGCGTAGAACCTGTTCTTGCGGCTGACGTGAATGGCCTTGCCGGTGCCCCGCTGGCGGTCTGCAATGAACTGACTCGGGGAGCGCTCTGCGCTGCACCACGGCGTCGCCGGCCTGCCATGTCGCCAGCATGCCATGAGGAACTGGCGTCGTCCATCGCTTGACTAGAACGTGTTCTTGCGTGATGCTGACACGCACTTTGCGAGTTAGCTCATGGGGGTGGGGCGGATGGACCGGGCGACGGCAATGCCGAGCGATGGCAATCGACTTTCCGCAGACGTCGGTGGCGCCTGGCGGTGTGCGCAAGTGACGGCACGGCCGGCAGACCAATGGCTCACGCAGCCGAGCGCAGGCTGAAGTCAGCTGACGTGACCCTCACGACAGATACTGTTGAACTCGAACCGATCTCGCGGATCTTCAGCTACACCAGATGACACTTCGGCGACTATGATCGCCGATCTCGAGCAGATTCATTGCCTAGTCGAATTCGGCGCGATCGGCATATCTCCAGTCGACGGCAGAGGATGCGTTCGCCGCTTTGTTGAACGACGAGTTCGGTATGCCTGAGTCTTTGCCTGGATTGGGTTCTTGTTCTTTGGAATAGAGGTTCCGAAAATGGTCGATCAGCAGAAGCTGCAACATCTCCTACGACGGGTCACAGCCGAGCTTCAGGAAAGCAGGGCCAAGCTGCGGGAGCTGACGCAGTCGGCCTCGGAGCCGGTAGCGATCGTTGGTATGGGGTGTCGTTTTCCGGGAGGCGTGGGGTCGCCGGATGATCTGTGGCGCCTGGTTGTCGAGGGTCGTGATGCGGTGTCGGCGTGGCCGTCTGATCGTGGGTGGGATCAGTCGGGTTTGTTATCTCCGGAGCCCGGTGTTGCGGGTAAGTCCTACACGAACAAGGGCGGATTCCTGTACGACGCGGCCGAGTTCGACGCCGGGTTCTTCGGGATCAGTCCGCGCGAGGCGATTGCGATGGATCCTCAGCAGCGGTTGCTGCTGGAGACGGCATGGGAGGCGTTGGAGCGGGCGGGCATCAAGCCGGATTCGTTGCGTGGCAGTGATACTGGCGTGTTCGTTGGTGTCCTCGGACAGACCTATGGCGGGATACCCGGAGTCGGGGCTGATCATGGCGTGGAGGGGTATCGATTGACCGGCTCTTCGCCCAGCGTGGTGTCGGGTCGGGTGTCGTATGTGCTGGGGTTGGAAGGCCCTGCGGTGTCGGTGGATACGGCGTGTTCGTCTGGTCTGGTGGCGTTGCATCAGGCGGTGGCGGCGTTGCGTTCGGGTGAGTGTTCGCTGGCGTTGGCGGGTGGGGTGACGGTGATGACAACCCCGGGAACGTTTGTGGAGTTTTCCCGGCAGGGGGGGTTGGCGCCGGATGGTCGGTGTAAACCGTTCGCCGATGCTGCCGACGGGACCGCGTTCGGTGAGGGCTCGGGTGTGTTGGTGTTGGAGCGGTTGTCGGATGCCCAACGCAACGGGCATCAGGTGTTGGCGGTGGTGCGTGGTTCGGCGGTGAATCAGGATGGTGCGTCGAATGGGTTGACTGCGCCGAACGGTCCTTCGCAGCAGCGGGTGATTCGGCGGGCGTTGGCCAATGCGGGAGTGTCCGCGGCTGAGGTTGATGTGGTGGAGGCTCACGGCACCGGCACCACGTTGGGTGATCCGATCGAGGCGCAGGCGTTGCTGGCCACCTACGGGCAGGACCGGCCGGAGGATCGGCCGTTGTGGCTGGGTTCGGTCAAATCCAATATCGGGCACACCCAGGCGGCTGCCGGTGTGGCCGGGGTGATCAAGATGGTGCAGGCGCTGCGTCATGGAGTGTTGCCCAAGACGTTGCATGTGGATGAGCCGTCCACGCATGTGGATTGGACGTCGGGGCATGCGGGGTTGTTGACCGCGGCGCGGGATTGGCCGGTTGTCGATCGGCCGCGTCGTGCTGCGGTGTCGGCGTTCGGGATCAGCGGTACCAATGCCCATGTCATCCTCGAACAGGCACCGGAATCGGTGACCGATCCCGTGACCGGTGTCGGTGGGGACGGACCGGTGGCGTGGGTGGTGTCGGGTCGGACGCCGGAGGCGTTGGCGGGGCAGGTGCGGAATCTGCGGGATTTCGTGGCCGGTGACCCGTTGATGAACGTGCAGGACGTGGCGCGGTCGTTGGTGTCTCAGCGGTCGCGGTTCGACCACCGTGCGGTGGTGGTAGGTGCGGATCGTGACGAGTTGCTTGCGGGGCTGACTGCGCTGTCGGAACAGACTCCGAGGCCTGGCGTGGTGACCGGCGTGGCTGGAGCGCCACGCAGAACTGTGCTGGTATTCCCTGGTCAGGGTGCTCAATGGCTGGGCATGGGAGTAGAGCTACTGGACTGTTCGCCGGTGTTCGCTCGGAAGATGGCCGAGTGTGATGCTGCGTTTTCGCCGCTGGTGGATTGGTCGTTGTTCGACGTGCTCGCGGGCGCGGAAGGAGCGCCGTCGCTGGAGCGCGTCGACGTGGTTCAGCCGGTGCTGTTCGCGATGATGGTCTCGTTGGCCGAGCTGTGGCGCTCGGTCGGTGTCGTTCCGGACGCGGTAGTGGGTCATTCCCAAGGCGAGATTGCTGCGGCGTGTGTGGCCGGGGCCTTGTCCCTCGAGGATGCCGCTCGGGTAGTGGTCCTGCGGTCGGCCGCCTTGATCGCTTTGACTGAGCGGGGCGGGATGGTGACGGTGTCCTTGCCTGTCGACCAGGTCACCACGCTGCTGGCCGGATACGACGAATTGTCAGTGGCTGCGGTGAACGGCCCGCAGGCAACGGTGGTGTCCGGTGTGGCAGTGCAGCTCGAGGATTTCCTGGAAGCCTGCGCACGCGACAACGTTCACGCACGCCGGATCTCGGTGGACTACGGCTCACATTCGCCGCAGGTCGATGTGCTCCGCGAACCGCTGCTGAAGGTGCTGGCCGAACTTGCGCCCAGATCGTCACAGGTGGCGTTCTGGTCCAGCGTGACCGGTGGTGTACTGGACGGCACCGAGTTGGATGCGGACTACTGGTTCCGGAATCTGCGGGAACCAGTGTGTTTCCAACAAGCGGCTCAGGCCCTGATGGAGGACGGGTACAACGTCTTCGTCGAGGTCAGTCCGCATCCTCTGCTCACGGTCGGTATCGAGCAAATTTGTGATCTTCAGGTGGGTGCCGATCCGGTGACCGTGCTGGGTTCACTGCGACGTGACGAAGGGGGCATGGACGCTTTCCTACTGTCGGCGGCGCAGTTGGAGGTGTCGGGTGTTGGGGTGGATTGGGCGGCACTGTTGGGACCTGCTCATGTGGGCGGGGTGTCTTTGCCGACGTACGCGTTTCAGCGGCGCAGGTATTGGTTGGATGGAGTCTCGAGTGGTGGGGATGCGTCGTCGTTGGGGTTATCGGCGGCTGGTCATCCGTTGTTGGGGGCGGTGGTGGTTTCCCCGGACGGGGACGGTGTCGTACTGACCGGCCGAGTCGGCCTGGCGACTCATCCGTGGCTGGCCGATCGTGCCGTAGGTGGGTTTGTGCTGTTACCGGGGACCGCTTTCATGGAGTTGGTGTTGCGTGCGGCAGCGGAAGTGGGGTGTGCACTGCTGCAGGAGCTGACCTTGATGAAGCCTCTTGTGCTGCCCGACGAGGTCGGGATGCAGTTGCAGGTAGTGGTGGACGGTGCCGACGAGCTCGGCTGCCGGTCGGTGTCGGTGTATTCCCGTGCCGAGGCCGCCGACGGCATGTGGGTTCTGCACGCACAGGGTGTGTTGGGTATCGAAGGTGTGCCGGAACTGGATGCGGGGTTGGCAGTGTGGCCGCCCGATGGTGCGGTCGCCGTGCCTGTGGGTGGTCTGTATGACCGGTTGGCTGTTGCCGGTGACGAGTGTGGACCGGCGTTCCAGGGGTTGCGATCGGCATGGCGGTGTGGCGCTGAACTTTTCGTGGAGGTCGAGCTGCCCGAGTCGATGACCGATGTGTCGCGGTTCGGGGTGCATCCGGCCTTGCTGGAGTCGATGCTGCACGGACGGCTCGTCGATGTCGATCCCGATCCCGATCCCGATCCCGATCCCGGGCGAGTGAAGTTGCCATTCTGCTGGCAGGGGGTGACTTTGCACGCGACCGGAGCATCGCTGCTGCGGGCGCGTATCACTCCGGTACCCGGCGATATCGATGCAGTATCGATCCAGGTCGCCGATGCGGTCGGCCGGATGGTGCTCACGACGCGGTCCTTGACTGTGCAGGAGGTATCTTCCGCAGAGCTGGACGCCGTCTCGGTGCGGAACGTGTTGCACGGAGTGCAGTGGGCGCCCTCAGCGGCGCAGGTCATCTCGCCTGTCGATGCCGAAACCTTTACCGGTGGCGAGGTTTTCGGTAGCTGGGTGCAGAACCAGGATGTGACCGTACCTGCGGTGGTCGTATTCGACCGTGGCGCGGTCGGTGCCGGCGCAGACGCGGATGTTCCGAGCCGTGTCCGCGATGCGACGCATGAGATGTTGAGCGTGCTGCAGGCCTGGCTGGGTGGGTTGCGGTGTGCGGCGAGCACCCTGGTTGTGGTCACTCGTGGTGCGGTCGGCCAGGCTGGGCACGATGTCACCGATTTGGCAGGATCGGCGGTCTGGGGTCTGGTGCGTTCGGCTCAGTCGGAGGCTCCGGGCCGAATCGTCCTGGTCGACACCGACACTGACGAGCTGGCCGCCGAAGGGCTGGCGGCGGTGATCGTTTCGGGCGAGCCCCAGGTTGTGATCCGTGCCGGTGTCGTGCATGTAGCCCGATTGACCCGGCTACCTGTTCCGGCCGCGCCGGGTTCGGGCGCGGGTGGCGTGGCGTCGGCTGGGACGGTGCTCGTCACAGGCGGTACGGGTGGTTTGGGTGCGGTGTTGGCGCGGCATCTGGTGACACACCATGGGGTGCGGTCGCTGGTGTTGGCGAGTCGTCGTGGTGCGGCTGCGCCGGGAGCGTCGCTGTTGGTGTCGGAGTTGGGCGAGCTGGGTGCTCGGGTGCGGATTGTGGCTTGTGATGTCGCGACTCGCGATGGGGTGGCCGAGTTGTTGGCGGCGGTGCCTGAGCAGTTCCCGTTGACGGGTGTGGTGCATGCGGCCGCTGTGCTCGATGACGGTGTGATCGCGTCACTGACACCGGACCGGATGGACGCGGTGCTGGCGGCGAAGGCTGATGCCGCCTGGTATCTGCACGAGGCCACGAGCCGTCTGGATTTGGGGATGTTCGTGCTCTACTCGTCGGCGGCGGGTGTGCTGGGCAATGCAGGGCAGGGCAATTACGCAGCCGCGAATGTGTTCCTGGATGGGTTGGCCGAGCATCGGCGTGCGAGTGGGCTGGCCGCGACTTCGATCGCGTGGGGGTTTTGGGCTTCCAATACCGGGATGACCGGGCATCTCGCTGATACCGACACCGCTCGGTTGGGTCGTGTTGGGCTGTCACCTATCTCGACTGAGCAAGGTCTGGCAATGTTCGACACGGCGATCGCCCAGGACCGTGCCGCGGTGGTTGCCGCACCGCTGGATCATGTGGTGCTGGATGCGCAGGTCAGGGCTGGGACATTGATCCCGCTGCTGCGGGGACTGGTATCGAGTGCACGACGTCGTTCGGCGCTGGAGCTGTCGCGGGACCGTGAGGCGGTTCTGCGAGAGCGGATTTCAGTGCTGGCGGATGCCGAGCGACTGCCGATGCTGCTGGGCGTGGTGCGAGACCAGATGGCGGTTGTGCTCGGCCATGATGGTCGCGACGCGATCGATCCGGCTCGCAACTTCCGAGAGTTGGGTTTTGATTCGCTGGCCGCGGTCGAGGCCCGTAACCGACTCAATACGATCACGGGACTGCGACTGCCCGCGACCCTGATCTTCGACCACCCCACACCGGTCACCCTCGCCCGACACATTCTTCACGAACTGCTCGGATCCCATGGGGAGACCGTGGCAGCGCCGATGCGGCCGTCGGATGCAGCTCGCGAATCTACCGATCTTCCGGCGGCAGAAGCCGCCGCTCCCGAAGAGACTTTGGTCGGTGTCATCCGGCAGGCGATCGCGGACAATAGGTTCACACACGGTGTGGCACTCTTGCGAGCAGCAGCGAAACTCCGTCCGCGGTTCGACCACTTCTCCGGGGGAATGCCGAGCGGTATCGGAATCAGTGGCGGGGATGCCCTGCCACACTTGGTATTCATCAATCCCCCGGAATTCCTCGGCGGATCCAATCAGTACACGCAGCTTGCCGCCCATTTGGGCGGTCACCGCCGTGTCTCGGCTATCCCGCTGTCGGGATACGACCCGGACGAGCCGCTCCCCGCCTCGCTCGATGCCGCTATCGACAGCATTGTCACGACGGTCCTCGATACGGTGGGCCAGGACGAATTCGTGCTGGGCGGCTACTCAGCAGGGGGAAACATCGCCCACGCGGCGACGGCTCGTCTATTGGAGCAGGGAGATACCCGGCTGCAGGGCCTGGTCATCCTTGACGGCTTTATCGGCCGCGAGGCGAATGAGTGCCAACTGAACGGCCGCGGGAACCACATGCTCGAGATGGACGCGACGAGCCCCGACCTCGCCGGCCTGACCAACGCACGATTGACCGCATTCGGTTGGTGGTTCGACCTGGTGATGCAGATCGAGCACAAGCCTCTTGAATGTACGACGCTTTTCGTCAAGTTCACGCGATTGTCGCCTTTGGATCAGAGCCTCAACGAGTGGCCGATAGAAGAGTGGTCAACCGCGCAGACGGTTCACACCGTGGACGCGGATCACGTTGCCCTGTGCGGCGCCGAGGTCCAAGTAACGGCACAGCTCATAGACCAATGGCTCACGCAGCTGACCGCCGGCAGCCGACCTATTCAGTGAGGGAGACGAAATGAGCACTATGACATCGCAACCCGATCACGAGATCGTGGTGATCGGGGCGGGTCCCGGCGGTATCGCGGCAGGTGCGCTGCTCAAACGCGCGGGGATCGAAGAGTTCACCATCCTGGAGCGCGCGGGCGAGGTCGGCGGCAGTTGGCGTGAAAATACCTACCCGGGGATCAGTGTGGACGTACCCGGGTTCATCTACCAGTACTCGTTCGCTCGCAAGGCCGATTGGCCAACGGCATTCCCGACAGGTGCCGAGGTCAAGGCGTATCACCAGGACGTCGCCCGCCGCTACGGTCTCTATCGGCATCTACGGTTCCACACCGAGATCGTCCGCGAAGTCTGGGACGAGACACACCGCCGATGGGCGTTGCACACCGCTGACAACGAGATCATTACGGCCAGGTTCGTGATCAGCGCGGTCGGCGCCTTTCTGCGACCCAAAGTCGAAAGTGGCATAAAGGGTCTCGATGACTTCGCCGGTAGGGTGCAAAGCCCGGCCACCTGGGACCATGCACTCGACATGACGGGTAAGCGCGTGGCTGTGGTCGGTACCGGCGCGAGTTCCGTGCAAATCACGCCCGCGATCGCGCCTGAGGTAGGTCACCTTGATGTCTACCAGCGGACGCCTGCGTGGTGCTTACCCAAACCCAACTACCGGGTCCCGCGCTGGTTCCAAGCCGCCTTGCGGGTGCCAGGCGTGGCAGCGGCCCAGTCCGGGATAATATTGCTGGGGTTGGAACCCATCGCCAGACTGGCTACGTATCTGCCCTTGACAGTGGCGAAACCGTTGATGGCCGCATTCGATGCCTTCACCAAGCGGGTTTACCGAGCGTATCTCCGACGGGTCATCGATGACCCCGCAACGGCCGCCGCACTGACACCCGGGTACGGACCCATGGCGAAGCGACTCACCCTGTCAACCGGGTATCCGGCGGTGTTCAATCGCGACAATGTTCGCCTGGTCACCGACGACATCGAGCGGTTCACCGAGCAGGGCATCCGGACCAGCGATGGCACCGAGCATCAATATGACGTCATCCTGCTGGCAACCGGCTACGAGATGCACACCGAGCCGGAAAGCTACACCGAAGGCACCGTTGTCGGGCGGGACGGATTCGATCTCGGTCAGTTCTTCCACGCCAATGGAGTACAGGCCTACGAGGGTGTGGCCATAGCCGGCCTGCCGAACCGCTGGATGCTGGTCGGACCGTACTCGTTGTCCGATATCGGATGGCACGGGATGGTGGAAACGACTGCATCACACGCTATTCGAGCGATAGCGGAGGCGCGACGCCGGCAGGCGTCGACTGTCGAGGTGAGCGAACAGGCCCACGCCGCTTACCATGCCGAGACCTGCAGGCGCGGTCAGGTCCTTCGGCACTACATCGAGACGCAGGGTGTTCCGACCTACTACCGCAACTCGCACGGTGACACGCCGTATTTCCGGCCCGCCGGAGCCCTCGAAACGCGTTGGCGTGGCAGGCACTACCCGTTCACCGACTATCACTTCGACACGGAGTATCAGCTTCCGGATCGGCGTGTGGACGCACCCGGTCTACCATGATCAGTATCTGAGGCGTGCCGACTAGTCGTCGTTGGGTCCCGCACCGGGATCGTGTCGGAAGTCTGCGGCACGGATTCCGGTGCGGGCCAGTTGGCCTCATCAGTTGGCTCGGGGTACGACCCTCAGCTGATATGGCTCGGGGCGCAGCGTCCCACGTTCCCTCATGACCAGAGGTGTGCCGTCTGTGCTCAATTCGAATGCGGACAGAATGCGGGCGATCAGCAACGTGGCTTCATGGAGTGCGAACTGACGGCCGATGCAGCTCCGCGGCCCGGTGCCCCACGGCTCGAAGAACCGGTCAGGATGGCTGCGCAAACGGTCGGGTTCGAAGCGAGACGGATCGAAGCTGTCGGCGTCGGGACCCCAGACGCCCCTGTCGCGATGTGCGGCCAGGGCGAGGACGAAAACCATTTGCCCGGCAGGGATCAAGTACCCACCGAGGTTCTGGTCGGTCCGGGCTCTCCGGAAGTATCCCGGTGCCGGCGGCCATAATCGCAGGCACTCGTTGAGAGCCTGTCGGATCAGGCGCATCCCGGTTATTGCTTTGTAGTCGAACCCGCCGCGTGCCGAAACCTCGGCGCGGAGTTGTTCTTGTAGCTCTTGGTCAGCGGCGATGTAGTGCAGTGTCGACTCGAGCAGTGCGGCTGTGGTTTCGTAGCCTCCCGCCATGAAGGTCAGCACTTGCTCGCGCACGTTGTCCGACGGCAACCGTTGGTCGGTTTCCGGGTCGATGGCCGTGAGCATGAGGTTGAGTAGATCCTCATCATCGGTCGGGTGAGCTTGTCGCTCGGCGATGATTCTGTCGGAAAAGTTATGTATCACCTCGACATTGCGGCGCACACCGGGTTCGAGTAGCCGCCGTCGGAGTGGGCCGATGACAGGCAGGGCAAGGCCGGCGTCTGACGCCATTCGCAGCAGGTCCGCGAGAGAATCGATGAACGCCACAGAATCGGCGCTGTCGGGCGCATCATGGAAAAGCCCGAGATCCCTGGTGAATCCGGCCCGGCCGATGACTTCCCCCGCGGCCCGCGTCATGGCCGAGTGCGTGTCGATCACGCCGTCACCGGCGGACCATTCCGCGACGAGATCATCGGCAACCGACTGCATGGCCTGGTGATAGCTGAGCATTGCCTTCTGCGCGAATGCCGGAGTGAGAATGCGGCGCGCCTGGCCCCACAACGGATTGTCGGAATCTACTACGAACAGAGCGTCCGGCATGAACCGTTGGAACTCGAGCACAGGCCCGTACAGTGCACGCTCCCAATGCTGTTCATCCGAACACTGTGCCGCGAGCCGAGCACCTGTCACGTAGACAAAATGCAGGCCGAGGACTCTCCGTTCGAAAAGGGGGCCGAGCGATGCGGACAGGGCCACTTCATTCTGAATGGGACGATAACGATCGATATGGGTGATATCACCCAAGAGGGGCACGCGCCCAGGGGGGTGTGGAAGGTCTCGACGAATCAGGGGAGGTGTCATGTGCTCATCCTTCGGGACTGAATGCATGAAATCGACTGAACATCAACGGTGTTCGCGAAGTTACGAGATACCGAATTCGTCCTCTAGCAGATCAAGTAACGTTTGATCACTCATGGCCATGATGTCTTCTGACTGGGATGCATCCCGAGATTCATTCGCCCGACTGGCGATTCGCGTCAAGTTCAACAACTTCGAGTAGAACTCATTGGTCAATCTATTGTCGGCGATCATATCCATTACCTCTTTCTCCAGGCGCGAAAAAGAGTCGGAGACATCGGTGTCGGTGAGCTGGGTGAAGATGTGCGCGGTCACCGCGTCCGGTGTCGGATAGTCGAAGACCAGGGACGCGGGCAACCGCAAGCCGGTGACGGTGTTCAGCCGGTTGCGTGCCTCGACCGCGGTCAGCGAGTCGAAGCCCAGATCCCGGAAGCTACGGCCGGCATCGATGGCCGCGCCGCTGTCGTGGCCCAGCACGGCGGCGACCTGACCGCGAACAGTTTCCAGCACCAACGCCTTTCGCTCGGCCTCGGTCAGTCCCGCCAACTGCTGCCGCAGACCCGTCATAACTCCGGTGACGCGACGGACTCCCGGCAGCAAGCCCTCGAGCAATGGAGCCAGAGTGCCCGCGCGCGCACCGGAAGCCAGCGAGGCTGTGTCCACGCGGGCAGCGACCACACCCGCGCGATGTTGCGCCACAGCGGCGTCGAACAACGCCAAACCCTGCTCGTCCGACATCGCCACCACTCCACCCCGCCCCAGGCGTGTGGTGTCGGCCTCGCCGAGGTGCCCGGTCATCTCGGTGCCCGCGGCCCACAAACCCCACGCGATCGACACCGCCGTCCGACCCTCGCCACGGCGAGACTCGGCCAACCCGTCGAGGAACGCGTTCGCGGCCGCATAGTTGCCCTGCCCCGGGGTGCCGAACACACCCGCGACCGAGGAATACAACACGAACAACGCCAGATCCAACTCACGGGTCAACTCATGCAGATGCCACGCCGCATCCGCCTTGGCCGCCAACACCGCATCCACCCGATCCGGGCTCAACGACACCACCACTCCGTCGTCGAGCACACCCGCGGTATGGACGACGCCGGTCAACGGCGCGTCCTGGGGTACCGCGGCCAGCAACTCCACGACCTCACCGCGATCGGAGACATCGCACGCCACGATCCGCACCCGGGCACCCAACCCGGTCAACTCCGTGACCAAGTCCGCTGCCCCCGACGCCGCAGGGCCACGGCGACTGGCCAGCACCAACGACCGCACCCCGTAATCGGTCACCAGATGCCGCGCCAGCATCGACCCCAGCCCACCGGTGCCACCGGTGATCAACACCGTGCCCGCCGACACCGCGGACACCACACCCGAATCCACACCACCGGAACCCGCTGGGATGGACAAGGCGATCTTTCCGATATGACGTGCCTGACTGAAGTATCGGAACGCATCACGCGCACGCCGAATGTCATATGTCTTGACGGGCAGTGGAACGATCAGTTGCTTGTCGAACATCGCCTTGAGATCGGCCAGCATCTCCGCGATCCGATCCGCCCCGGCATGCCACACATCGAACGCACGGTAGTCCACTCCCGGATAGCGGGCGGCGATATCTCCGCTAACGCGTATGTCGGTTTTGCCCATCTCCAAGAAACGACCACCACGCGGCAACAGCCGCAAAGACGTATCGACGAATTCCCCGGCTAGCGAGTCCAAGACGATGTCCACACCACGACCACCCGTGGCCGTCATGAACTGTTCCCCGAACTGCAGAGACCGGGAATCACCGATGTGCTGCTCATCGAACCCCATGGAAGCCAAGGTGTCCCACTTACCCTGGCTCGCGGTCCCGTATACCTCGATTCCCCAGTATCGGGCCAGCTGGGTAGCCGCCATACCCACCCCGCCGGCAGCCGCGTGCACCAGCAAGGTCTCTCCCGGCTGGGCCCGAGCCAAATCGCGGAGCCCGTAATAGGCGGTGAGGAAGACAATCGGAACCGTGGCCGCGTCGACGAACGACCACCCCTCGGGCATGTGGACGATCAATCGCTGATCCGTCACGACCAAAGGACCCAGACCATCTTCGATCAGCCCCATCACCCGGTCTCCGAGGGCAAAGCCCTCCACCTCCGAGCCGACCTCGACGACCACCCCGGCAACTTCCATGCCCATCAGGGTGTTCTGCGCGGCCACCGTACCCAGGCAGATGAGAACGTCTCTGAAGTTCAGACCACCGGCCCGCACCGCGACACGGACCTGACCCTGCCCCAATGGTTGATCCGCAGCACCGCACGGGTTTAGCCGGAGCCCGTCGACAGTGTCGTCACAGGCCTCCAGTCGCCACGACACCGACTCGGGCACAACCAGACCCAGCGAATCGGTCAGCCGGGTCAGTCGGGCCAAGTGCAGCACCTCGCCGCGGACCATCACCTGGGGTTCACCACAGGCCATCACCTCGGCCAGAGTCGCCCCCGGTATGTCGACGGGGTGATCGGTGTCGACCAGCACGACCCTGCCCGGGTCCTCCGACTGCGCCGAACGCACCAAACCCCAGACCGCGGCACCGGCTAGATCAACGATCTGCTCACCCTCGCGTGCGACAGCCCCGCAGGTCGACACCACCAGCATGCTCCCGGCGAACCGCGATTCACCCAGCCAGGCCTGCAACCCGACCAGAACCTCACCGGTCGCCCGATGCACCCGCCGCGGCACATCCTCAGCGGTGCCGCCGATCTCGCGCCGGTCCAGCACCACCACCGGCGGCACCGCCGCAGTATCGTCGCGCGTCCACGCCAAGAATTCCTCGACCGTGGTGAACACCCGAGACTCCGGCACCGAGCCCGAACTCAGGAGCGGAGTCGGCGCCGGTGTCCACTGCACCGCGCACAACCGCTCACGCGTGCTCGCGGCGCCCAATTGTCCCGGCGACATCGGCCGCAAGGTCAACGACCCAATCGTCAACACCGACTGCCCGGTGATGTCGGCAACCTCGATCGCCACCGCGCCGGTACCGGAATCGGTCGGCCGGATCCGGGCCCGCACCACCGACGCGCCGACCGCGTGCAGCGACACCTCCGACCACGCGAACGGCAACATCACCTCGCCACCGGCATCGGTAGCCATCACCGTGGCATGCAGCACCGAATCCAACAGCGCCGGATGCAGCCCGAACCCCGACGCATCACTCACCGAATCCGGCAATGAAGCCTCGACGAACATCTCCTCACCACGACGCCACAGCGATCGCAACCCCTGGAAAGTCGGACCGTAGTCATATCCGAGATCGGCCAACACCGAATACAGATCGTCCACCGCCACTGCCGCCGCGCCGCGGGGCGGCCACACCGCCAAGCCCTCCGACACCGTGCCGGCGGCAACCGAATTCGCGAAATCGATACCCTGTCCCGCGAGCATTCCCTCGGCATGAGTGACCCACCCCGCCTGCGGTTCCCCGGCAGCACAGGAATACACCGTCACCCGCCAAACACCCTGCTCCTGCCCATCGTGCCCATCAACCACGACCTGCAGCTGCACCCCGGTCTCGGCGGTCAACACCAACGGGGTCGTCACTGTCAGGTCCCGCAACACCGGGCAGCCGACTTCCTCCCCGGCCCGCATCGCCAACTCCACGAACCCGGTACCGGGGAACAACACCACCCCACCGACCGCGTGGTCGACCAGCCACGGCTGCGACGCCAACGACAACCGACCAGTCAACACCACTGCACCCGTGTCCGCGGACGCCATCACCGCACCCAATAGCGGATGCCCGGCCCCGGTCAACCCCAGCGACACCGCGTCACCGGCCCCGGTCGAGGTCAACCAATAGCGGCGACGCTGAAACGCGTACGTTGGCAACTCGATTCGACGACCACGGCCCTGACGCACCGCATCCCACACCACATCCACACCCGACACATCCAACCGGGCCATCGAACGCGTGAACGCGATCGCGCAGTCCTCGCCGCGCACCAGCGAACCCACGATCACCGGGTCATCACTGTTCGGGGGAATGCTGCTGCCGGGATCTGCTGCCTCACAGATCTGTTCGATATCGACGGTCAGCAGCGGGTGTGGGCTCGCCTCGACGAACACGCCGTATCCGTCGCGGTGCAATGCCCGCACGGTCTGCTCGAAACGCACCGTTTCCCGCAGATTGCGAAACCAGTACCCGGCATCCAATTCGGTCGGGTCCAGGATCGTGCCGGTGACGGTGGAATAGAACACTACCCCCGACGAACCCCTCGGACCGGTGGAATCTTTTGAACGCGGCTGGATTTCGGTGAGTGCGTCGAGCAGGTGATCGCGAAGTTGTTCGACCTGGGGAGAATGCGAGGCGTAATCCACCGCGATCCGACGGGCGCGAACATCGAGTCGCTCACACTCGGTCAGGAACAACTCCATCTGCCCGATGTCACCGGACACCACTGTCGATCCCGGGCCGTTGACCACAGCCACCGCCAACCCGTCGAACCTCTCGAGCAGTCGCTCCGCCTGCTCGACCGAGAGCCCGACCGACACCATCGCGCCCTGACCGGCCAACGCCGTCAACGCCGCCGAGCGCAGGATCACGATCCGGGCGGCATCCTCGAGCGACAACACACCGGCCACATGGGCTGCGGCGATCTCTCCTTGGGAATGACCCACCACGGCATCGGGTTCCACACCGACCGAACGCCACAGCTGCGCAAGCGACACCATCACCGCGAACAACACCGGCTGCACAACCTCGACACGCTCCATCGAGGGCGCACCTTCGCCGCCGTCGAGCACCTCGAGCAGCGACCAGTCCACCAACGTGGAGAACACCCGATCACACTCGGTCATGGCCTGCACGAACACCGGCGAGGAAACCAGCAACTCCCGCCCCATCCCTAGCCACTGTGCACCCTGACCCGGGAACACCAACACCGTCTTACCGTGTCTACCGACAACCCCCGACACCACCGCACCAGCATCGGCGGCGCCGGCGGGTAGCCCCCGTGCCACCGCGTCGAGCCCGCCCAGCAACTGCGCCCGATCCCCGGCGACGATCACCGCACGATGATCGAATCGCGACCGTCCGGACAACGTCGCGGCCACATCCGTCGCATCCACATCCGGACGCTGCCCCAGATAGGTCGACAACCGAGCCGCCTGCTCCGCCAACCCATCCCGGGTCCGCGCCGACACCACCCACGCCACCGGCGCCGACCCATCGATCGGTGTCCGTCGTTGCGGTGCCGGCTCGCTCACCGGTGCCTGTTCGAGGATCACGTGGGCATTGGTGCCGCTGATACCGAACGCCGATACCGCGGCCCGTCGCGGACGATCGGCCTCCGGCCAGTCCCGTGCCCGACTCAGCAGCTCAGCGTGTCCCGCAGTCCAATCCACATGCGAGGACGGTGCGTCCACGTGCAGAGTCTTGGGCAGCACCCCGTGGCGCAGGGCCTGCACCATCTTGATCACCCCGGCCACACCGGCAGCCGCCTGGGTGTGCCCGATATTGGACTTCACCGAACCCAACCACACCGGTTCCGAATCACGATCACGCTGACCATAAGTCGCCAGCAACGCCTGCGCCTCGATCGGATCACCCAACGTGGTGCCGGTGCCGTGCGCCTCCACCACATCGATCTCGGCCGCAGACACTCCGGCATTGGCCAACGCACGCCGAATCACCCGCTGCTGCGAAGGCCCGTTCGGCGCGGTCAAACCGTTGGACGCACCATCCTGATTGACCGCGCTACCCCGCACCACCGCCAACACCTGATGCCCGTTGCGTTGCGCATCGGACAACCGCTCCAGCACCAGCACACCCGAGCCCTCACCCCACGCCGTCCCGTCAGCCGCCTCCGCGAACGGCTTACACCGCCCATCCGGCGCCAACCCCCGCTGCCGCGAAAACTCGACGAACATTCCCGCCGTCGCCATCACCGTCACACCACCCGCCAGCGCCAGCGAGCACTCTCCCGACCGCAACGCCGCCGCCGCCTGATGCAAGGCCACCAAACCCGCCGAACACGCCGTATCCACCGATACTGCCGGGCCTTCCAACCCCAACACATACGACACCCGACCCGACACCACACTCGCTGTCACACCGGTGAACCCGCCATCCCCGACCCCGTCACCATCACCGGCGCCGGCACCGGCACCGTAGGACTGGTCGATCACACCGACGTACACGCCGGTATCGCTGCCCCGCAGCGTCGCAGGCCGGATACCGGCGTGTTCGATTGCCTCCCATACAGTTTCCAGCAGGATCCGCTGCTGGGGGTCCATCCCGATCGCCTCACGCGGACTGATCCCGAAGAACCCGGCGTCGAACTCGGCCGCGTCATAAAGGAATCCGCCCGCATTCGCGTACGACTTGCCCGCCACACCCGGCACCGGATCGAACACCCCGCCCCATCCGCGGTCCGTCGGGAATTCCGAGATCACATCACGCCCGTCAACCACTAACTGCCACAACTCTTCCGCGGAAGTCACCCCACCCGGAAACCGACACCCCACGCCCACGATCGCCACCGGCTCCGACGACGACACCACCGACACCGATTCCCATGCCGTAGCGACATCGGTGTCGGTGAGCTGGGTGAGGATGTGCGCGGTCACCGCGTCCGGTGTCGGATAGTCGAAGACCAGGGACGCGGGCAACCCCAAGCCGGTGACGGTGTTCAGCCGGTTGCGTGCCTCGACCGCGGTGAGCGAGTCGAAGCCCAGATCCCGAAAATTGCGGCCGGCGTCGATGGCCGCGCCGCTGTCGTGGCCCAGCACGGCGGCGACTTGACCGCGAACAGTGTCTAGCACCAACGTTTTTCGTTCGGCGTCGGTCAGT
Organism: Rhodococcus sp. PvR099; assembly: GCF_017833315.1. NCBI lineage: Bacteria > Bacillati > Actinomycetota > Actinomycetes > Mycobacteriales > Nocardiaceae > Rhodococcus > Rhodococcus sp. PvR099. The sequence goes on from NZ_JAFIBV010000001.1 coordinate 3,142,411, forward strand.
CCCGCCAACCGCTGCCGCAGACCTCCCACAACTCCCCCGACGCCACGGACCTGCGGATGGGCGACCTCTGACAACCCCGACGACTCCGCATCGCCGACCCCCGACGAACTCAACCAATACCGGCGACGCTGGAACGCGTAACCCGGCAACTCCACACGCCGCCCACGACCCCCCGACACCGCGTCCCACACCACGCCCACACCCGCCACATCCAAGTGAGCCATCGAGCGGGTGAACGCGAGAACAGTGTCCTGGTCGCGTTGCAACGAACCCACGATCACCGGGTCCCGGCCATCGTCGGAAGACGAAGCCTCACAGATCTGTTCGATGTCGACACCCAGCAACGGGTGCGGGCTCGCCTCGACGAACACGGTGTACCCGTCCCCGCGCAACGCCTGCACCGCCTGCTCGAAACACACCGTGTCCCGCAGATTCCGGTACCAATAGTCCGCATCCAACCCGGCCGGATCAAGAACCGTGCCGGTGACAGTCGAGTAGAACGCCGCCCGCGACGATCCGGTCTCGAGTGGTGGTGTCCGGTCTGTGGTCAGTGTCTGCATCAGGTGATCACGGAGCTGGTCGATCTGGGGCGAATGCGAGGCGTAGTCCACCGCCACCCGCCGGGCACGAATACCACGACGCTCACACTCACCCAACAGCGACTCCAACGGCCCGCTCGCACCGGAAACCACCGTCGACCCAGGGCCATTGACCACCGCCACCGTCAACCCATCGAACCCCTCGAGCAGCTCCTCGACCCGCTCCCGCGACGCGAACACCGACGCCATCGCGCCCTGACCCGCCAACACCGCCAACGCCGCCGACCGCCGGATCACGATCCGGGCGGCATCCTCGAGCAACAAGCCGCCCGCGACATGAGCCGCGGCGATCTCTCCCTGCGAATGACCCACCACCGCATCGGGTATGACGCCGACCGAACGCCACAACTCCGCCAGCGACACCATCACCGCGAACAGCACCGGCTGCACGATCTCCACGTGTTCGAGCCACCCCGCATCGTCGGTGGCAAGCACATCCAGCAACGACCACTCCACCAAAGGAGCGAACGCCCGATCGCACTCGGCCATCTTCTGCGCGAACACCGGAAACTGAGCCGACAATCCCCGCCCCATCCCCAACCACTGCGCACCCTGACCCGGAAACACCAACACCGTCTTGCCATGTGCCCGTGCGGTCCCCGACACCACACCATCACCAGCCAACCCTTGGGCCACCGCCGCCAAGCCCCCCAACAACGCCGCTCGGTCGCCGCCCACGACCACCGCACGCTGCTCGAACCGCGACCGACCCGCCAAGGTCGCCGCCACATCCACCGGGTCCACATCAGGACGCTCGAGCAGATAACGCGACAACCGATCCGCCTGCCCCGCCAACGCTTCCTGCGTCCGACCCGACACCACCCACAGCACCGACCCGTCCCCACCGGTCACCGGGTCGGTCACCGGTTCGGCCACCGACTCCGGTGCCTGCTCGAGAATGACGTGGGCATTGGTACCACTGACACCGAACCCCGACACCGCAGCACGACGCGGCCGATCGACCATCGGCCAGTCGCGTTGCTCGGTGAGCAGTTCCACCCGCCCGGCATTCCAATCCACATTTGTGGACGGCGTATCCACGTGCAGCGTCTTGGGCAGAATTCCTCGACGGAGCGCGTGCACCATCTTGATCACCCCGGCCATACCGGCAGCCGCCTGGGTGTGCCCGATATTGGATTTGACCGAGCCCAGCCACAAGGGCCGATCCTGCGGCCGGTCCTGCCCGTAGGTGGCCAGCAACGCCTGCGCCTCGATCGGATCACCCAGCGTGGTGCCGGTGCCGTGCGCCTCGACTACATCGACCTCGGCCGCGGACACCCCGGCATTGGCCAACGCCCGCCGAATCACCCGCTGCTGGGAGCGCCCGTTCGGCGCGGTCAACCCATTGGACGCACCATCCTGATTGACCGCGCTACCCCGCACCACCGCCAACACCTGATGCCCGTAGCGTTGGGCATCCGACAACCGTTCCAGCACAAGCACACCCGAGCCCTCACCCCACGCCGTTCCGTCGGCGGCTTCGGCGAACGGCTTACACCGACCATCGACAGCGAGCCCCCGCTGCCGGGAAAACTCGACGAACGTCGCGGGTGTGGACATCACCGTCACACCACCGGCCAGCGCCAGCGCACACTCCCCCGACCGCAACGCCTGGACTGCCAGATGCAGCGCCACCAGCGATGACGAGGCCGAAGTGTCCACCGATACCGCGGGCCCTTCCAACCCCAGCACATACGACACCCGACCCGACACCACACTGGATGAACCGCCGGTCAATCGATAGCCCTCGACGTCGACGGGAACCTGCCCGCCGGCGCCGGCGCCGGCGCCGTAGTCGTTGTGCATCACCCCGCAGAACACTCCGGTGTCGCTTCCGCGTAGTGCCGATGGGTCGATGCCCGCTGATTCCAGCGCCTCCCATGCGGTTTCCAGCAGTACTCGCTGCTGAGGGTCCATCGCCAACGCCTCGCGCGGACTGATCCCGAAGAACTCGGCGTCGAACTCGGATGATTGATGGAGGAATCCGCCCACGCGCACATAGGACTTGCCTGGCACACCCGGCTCTGGGTCGTACAGGTGTTCCAGGTCCCAGCCGCGGTCTGTCGGAAAATCTGTCAAACCATCACGACCGTCAATTACCAACTGCCACAGGTCTTCGGACGACTCCACACCGCCTGGAAACCGGCAGCCGGTACCCACTATCGCAATCGGCTGGCTCATGACCTGTCCATCGATCGGTTGCGTCCGCTCAGGCTCATCGTTGAGAAGCTCAGCGCGCCCTGGATACAGCCGAGTCATACCAATCCCCTATTGAGTCGAGTGAAGTTGGTTTGCGATGTGTGGTCGTACGGATCCAGGCCCTAATTCCTAGGTGTTTGCCGAGGAGTAGGCCGATGAACTCAGATTCGGCTGACGAGCCGGCCACATTTCGTGCTGAGCGGTCGCCACCAAAAGGTCGACACTGCATTCACAACGACGGGCGTAGGCATCATGTCTCCGAAACGCCGCGATCGCCGACATATGACTCCCCATACCTGATTTCCCACCCCTCAGATCTGGCCGAACTGGCGAGCTGAAACCCGAAAGTCAGAACGGGTGTACTCGCGCAGGGACGGTCGATCCCCCGAAGTCGTCTCACCCGTGCCCGGCAGGATCGTTGGGCCGGTAAGAGACCACTTCATCAAAATAGAACACGTTCCTGTCCGATGCAAGCATTCGTCCCGAAGTGCCTGGCGGACACCAGACTTCGTGAACTCGGCGATCACTCGCCTCCTGAAAAAGGTCGGGTGGCGCCATCCCCAGCCCGGAGGCCCCCTCCCCGAACTGTCGCTCAAAAAGCGACTGCAGATAACCCGACGACGGTGTGCACAGACTGCTAGCATCCGGCGAGTGGCCCCGCATATCGGCTGGGGTCCATCGCCTGAGGGGGGCAAAACCATGACAGTTATGGAATTTCGTGACTCCGAAAGCTCGACCCGACGCAATTTGCGATGGGTTCGCGAATGGGGGTGGTTTGCATCCTTGGCCTTCGTGCCCGCGATTCCTGATCGATTCAGCCGGGTATACGACGATATTTTCACTGCATCAAACTGGCTTGGCGAGGAATCGCTATTCTTCAACCTGGGCTACTGGAAAGATAATCCCCAAACTTTCGATCAAGCGGGCGCGGCGTTGGCTCGGTTGGTAGCGACCGAAGCGGGCCTTGGGTCCGATGATGTGGTGGTTGACGTCGGCTGCGGATTCGGCGATCAAGATTTTCTCTGGGCGGATGAATTCGGCCCGAAACGAATTACAGGCGTGAATATTTCAGTGAAACAGGTCGAGATCGCGACCACACGGGCCGCCGAACTAGGGCTCAGCGATATCGTCGAGTATATGCACGGGTCCGCAAGTGATCTGCCTCAGTCCGACGCTTCCGCAACGAAAGTGACCGCGCTCGAATCAGCGCTTCACTTTCCGTCGCGTTCACGATTCTTCGATGAAGCATTCCGAGTTTTGGGACCTGGCGGCCGGCTGGTGACCGCCGACGTCGTGCCGCTCGCAAATGAGCATGTTTCGAGCAGGTCCAGCCGGTTCCGTCCCCTGGAAAAAATAGTGCACGGCATATTCACGACTGGCCGCCAGAATCACACCAATGCGGAGGAATACCGCCAAGCGCTCGTAGCAGCCGGCTTCAAAGATGTGAGCGTCTACTCCATCCGTGATCACGTCTACCCGCAATATGCGGAATATGTCAGCCGCAAGCTCAGGCAGCCAGAGATGAGGCGAATTAATCCGTTGATTCGGAGCTTTTACGGCCAAAGAGGAGCCGCGCTTTGGGCCCCTTGGCTTGACTATATCGTCGCTGTTGCGGACAAGCCGTCTGTGGGAGATGGCCTTTAGCCTCAATGCTTCCCCACTGATCCCGCGCCGGCATAGGCGGCGCGGGATCAGTGGTTTTCTGGTTCTGGTCCTTGGGCACAGGCCGGACGTGCCAATGACGCGATCGCCCGCTGCACATCGGCCAGCGACACGGCCGCGGTCGAATCAAGCTCGGCCACCGGACATGTCGATTGCGACGTGCGTGATGGCGGCCTTCCATCGCTCGTCGCGCTGACCGAATCAGTCGGTGACCGGCCCCGAGGTGCGACCGTTGAACTGCGCCCCCAGGCCCTGATTCCCCGTGATGTCGACCAGTCCGATGTCCCAGCGGTCAACCCAGTCCGCTTCCCCGTCTCGGCGTAGGTCTCCCTCGCCTTCGCTCGCATCGTCACCCGAGCACGCGGCGGGATCTCGGGCACCGATTCGGGCGGTCCGGTCCGGTCTTGGTGTCGCGTGGAGCCGTGGTCACCCAGCCCTTCGACCGCGTGGACACTGCCGTGCTCGCGCCTTTGTTGTCGCTGGATGTGTAGGAACACCCAGTTCACAAGGGCGCGAGCCCTCGATCAATGACCGACACGATCCTGATCGGTCACACCAGACCCCCCCACCAAGTCGGAAGATCCTTTATACCGGGGTTAGCCGACCGGTGAGCCAGCGGTCGCCGTCCTTGTGCATCTCCATCCGCACCCGGCTGCCGGTGGTGGCCGCGTCGGGGGCGTCGGCGCTGGTGGTGATCTGGTTCAGGAACAGCAGCACGACGGCATCGTCGGGGTCGGCCGAGACGACGGAGCCACCCTGCACCGTGACCTGCACGGTGAGCTTCTTCTCCTTCGCACCGGGCGCGATCACCTCCCCCACCAGCGTGTTGTAGTCCTCCTTGAACGACCCGGTGAGGCCGTCCGCGGCCTCGGCGAGCTGGGCGTCCACGGTGTTGTAGTTGTAGGACAGCATCGCGACGGCCTGCTCGCCCGCCGCCGCCACCGCGTCGGTCCGCGCCTGCTCGGTCTTGTTGTCCTGGAGGTGCTGGTAGAACAGCACCCCGACACCCACGGCCAGGGCGATCACCAGCGCCGCGGCGACAGCCGCCAGCACGGTGCGCCGCATACTGCGTCGCGTGACCTCCGCGGTACCCGGCTCGGCCGGTGCGTCGGTGACCGTCTCCGTCGACTTGTCCTCGGCGGCCTGTTCGGTCGACTTGTCCTCGGTGACCTGCTCGGTCGACTTGTCCTCGCTCATGGCACAAACTCCACCTTCGACGCCGTCATGGTCCCGCCGTCGTCCGTCACCGTCACGCGCATCCGGAAGTCGCGCGGTCCCGACTGGGACTGATCCGGCGTCGTCACGTTGGCCCGCGCGGCGACCAGCACCTGCGCTTTGTTACCGTCCTCGCGCTCGAGTCCGGCCTCGATGATCTGGCCTTCGGTGGTGACCGAGGCCTCCTTCACGACGCTGACGAAGGGGTCCTGGCGGCCGTCGAACTCGGCCTTGAAGTCGCCGCTCGCGCCCGCGAGGATGCGGTCGACGTCCTCCTTGGCGGTTTCCGGCTTGATCGTGGTCAGGTTCAGCACGGTCTGCCGGGCGGTCTGCACGTAGGCGTTCCGCTTGGCGTCGCGATCGTTGGCAGCGTTCCTGTCGAACAGCAGCACGACCCCGGCCGCGATCAGCGCAAGCACCAGCACGCCCGCCACGACCATGGGGACCGTCGGACGGCGACGGGGGGCCTTCGCGGCCGGCTCGGCGTCCTCCGGCTCGGCATCCGCTGCCGACTCGGCATCCGCAGCCGGCTCGGGCTCGGCCGCCTTGGGCGTGCCCTTCTCCGCATCGGTCTGCGGCGCGCTCTGCTCGGAGGCGACCTCAGCCGTCTCCGTCGTCGCCGCGACTGTCGTCACGACCGTCGCTTCGGCCCGGTCTTCCACCGGGGGCCCCGCGCTACGGCTCGCGCGCCTGCGGGGAGCCGGCTTGTTCGCGTTGGTCAGCTCTGCTGACCGGTCATCATCGTCTGCCACGTCGACTCCTTTCCGGACGAGCCCCCCGACGCCAATGCCGGTTGGGTGTACAGCCGGCCATCGGGACCGGTGTACTTGCCCGTCTTCGGGTCATACGGCCGCGCCGTCACCGGCGCCTCCACCGACTCGTGATAGGAGCTGGGAACTGTCGTGTACGAGGGTACATTCGCCGGCATGATCGGCCCGTTGGGCGGGTTGTTGCCCAGCGGGACGTAGCCGGTGCGGCATTCCTCCGGGGTCGGCGCCCGCCTGCCGGGGAACTCCATGCAGGGGCTGTTCCTGGCACCGCGCACAGTGCTGGGATCGTCCTGCGCCACCCGGCAGAACAGGCCGGGCGGGGTGTCCGGCGTGGACACCTCGTTACCCGGACGCCACTGGTCGGGCGGGAGGAAGCCGGTGGTGCACGGCGGCGGGTCGTTGACCTCGATGGCGAAGTTCACCAGCGCACCCTCGTCCCGGGGACCCGAGAGCGCCATCGTCGTCAGCGCTGCCGTGATAGGCGGGTACAGCACCAGGACCTGCTCGATGCTCTTGTTGTAGATCACCCCGACCTCGCCGACGCTGACCAGGTTGGCCAGCAGCAGCGGCAGTGTCGGCTTCAGATCCTGGAACAACGCGTTGGCCTCCGCGGCGGCGCCCGGGCCCTTCTCCATCACGGCCCGCAGGTCCGGGTCACTCGCGCGAAGCTGATCGGAGAACGTCACCAGGTTCTTGGTCCAGGACCGGATCGCGTCGCTGCTGACCACCTGGGTGTCCAACAGCGGGCCGATCTGATCGATCAGCTGCACGGTCGCGTCGGAGTTCGCGTTGGCCTCCTGGACGAACAGTCGCGCCGAGTCGATGAGCTGCTGCAGCTCGGGGCCGGTGCCGTTGAACGCCTTGAAGGCCTCGTCGACCACCAGCTTCAGCTGGGTGTTCGAGACGCTCTTGACCAGGGTGTTGGCCTGATCGAGCAGCGCACCGACCTCCTGCGGCACCGAGGACCGGTCCTCGGGGATGACGTCTCCGTCCGACAGGTACGGCTCGGAATCCTCGCGCGGGATCAGGTCCACGTATTGCTCGCCGACCGCGGAGACGCTCTTGACCTCGGCGTCCACGTCGGCTGGAATGTCGTACTTGCTGCTGATGGACAGCTTCGCGTCCACGCCGGACTCGGTGAGCACCACCTCGTCGACGGTGCCCACATTGGTCCCGCGATAGGCCACGTTGGCGTGCGGGTACAGGCCTCCGGTCGACTTCAGCTCGACAGTGACGTCGTACCGACCGATCCCGAACAGCGCCGGGAGTTGGACGTACTGCGTCGCCATCACCGTCAACCCGATCACCGTGAGGATCGAGAAGATGGCCAGCTGAACACGGACGAACTTCGACAGCATCATGGCTTGGGCGCTCCTAGTTGCGGAAGGCCGGGGATCTGGGGGAGCTGGATCTGCGGTAGGCCGGGGATCGACGGGGCGGGTGCGGGCGCCGCCGCCGGCTTGGCCGGGGGCTTCGGGGAAGGGCTCTGCAGGGGGTTCGTCGACTGCCCTGCCACTCCCGCGGTCTTGCCGAGCGCGCCCTCGACGCCGCCCAGCGTTCCACCCAGACCGGTACCGGTCAGGAAGTTCTTGTCCAGCCTGTTGTTTGTCAGATCGACCGTCATCATCAGGTTCGCGTAGTCGCCTCGGATCACCTGGTCCAGGTTCTTGAGAGGGAACGGGTAGGTGAGCATGATCGACAGCGACTCGGTGAGCGCGCTGCCCGTACTGGCGAGCTGCGTGAGCAGCGGCACCAGCGCGTGCAGGTTCGCCTTCAGGTCGTCGCCGCTCTCGTTGATCACCCGCGTGGCCGTGCTGCTGAGGTTGCCGAGCGCGATCAACGCGTCGGTCAGGTTCTGCCGCTGGCCGACGAGGACCTCGAGCGCGGGTGGGATGCCGTCCAGGGCGGCGGTCAACGTCGCCGTCTGTTGGTTGACGGTGGTGGACAGCCGGTCCAGGCCCTCCATCGCCGTGACGATCTCGCCGCGCTGACGGTCCAGGCTGCCTACCAGCTGGTCGAGCTGCGGCAGCAGATCGCGGATCGAGTCCTCACGGCCGACGAGGCCCGCATTGAGTTCCCTTGTGATGTCGTTGATCTGGGCCAGGCCGCCGCCGTTGAGCACGACGGAGAGCGAGGACAGCGTCTGCTCGGTGGTCGGGTAGGCGCCCGCGCGTGCCATCGGGATGACGTCGCCGTCGGAGAGGGTGCCCTCAGGGGCGACCCCGACCGGCGGCGCCAGCTCCAGGTGCTGCGAGCCGAGCAGGCTGGTCTGACCGATCTTGGCGGTCGCGTTCGCAGGCAGCACGACGTCCTCGTTCAGCGAGACGGTGACCACCGCATGCCAGTTCTGCACCTCGATGCCGTCGACCGTGCCGACGGTGACGTCGTTCACCCGGACCGGCGAGTTCTCCGACAGGGTGGTCACGTTCGGCATCTCGATCTTCACCGAGTAGGCGCCGTCCCCGGTTCCCTCGGTGCCGGGCATGGGCACCGAGTTGAGGCCCGTCCATTCGCATCCGGTGAGGGCGAGCGTCAACCCGAACGCGATCGATCCGATCGCGACCCGGCGGTGGGTGCTGTTGCGCGTCATCGTCCACCTCCCGGCTTGATCAAGGACTCGAGATCCTTGGGCACCTTGATCGTCGGCAGGCCGTCGAGCGGCCCCGCGACGGGCTTGAGCGTCGACTTGGCGGCCCGCGCCGGGATCTGGTTCTCCAGGCTCGGGGGGCTGAAGGTCAGCTGGTCCGGGTGCGCCGCTACGCCGGTCGCCGGGTTGGTCAGGATCCCCGGGTAGTTCATCTTGACCGAGTTCAGCACCGGCCCCAGGTACTGCGCGCACAGATCTGCGCTCTTGTCGGAGTCGTTCGTGTCGAGGCCCTCGATCATCCCGCAGATCATGTTGATGGGGTTGTTCGCGTTGCTCGCCGCGATCACGCCGGTCACCGAACCCAACGCGGGCTGGTAGATGTTGTTGAAGTTCGCCAGCGCGTTCGGCGCGATGTGCAGCACCCGCTCGATCTCCGGCCGCTTCTGCGCCAGCACCTGGGTGGCATCGGCGAGCCGTTCCACAGATTCCGTGAGGACTGCGCGGTTGTCGCTGACGAACCGCTGCACGTCGCCCATCGCCACATTGAGATCGCTCAGCGCCACCCCGAGCTCGTCGGTGTTGTCGGCCAGCACCGAGGACACCGATGCGAGATGGCCGCTGAACTGCACGATCTGCTGGTTGCTCGCGGACAGTGCGGACACGAAGGCCTGCAGGTTCCGGATGGTGGAGAACAAGTCGGTGCGGCCCTGCGAGAGGGTGTGCATGGTGTCCGAGAGCTCGCGCAGGGTCTTGTTGATGCTGTCGCCGTTGCCCTCGAGGTTGTCGGCCGCGGTGTCGATGAACCGGCCGAGCGAACCCTGGTCGGCGCCGCCTTCCGGGCCGAGCGCGGTGGAGAGCTTGGCGAGCTCCGCCTTGATCTCGTCCCACTCCACCGGAACGGCCGTGCGTTCCACCGGGATCTCGGCATCGTCGCCCATCGTCGCGCCACCGGTGTACACAGGCGTCAGCTGGATGAAGCGCGCCGCCACCAGGCTGGGCGCCACGATGATCGCCTTGGCGTCCTCGGGGATGTCCACGCCCGAATCGACGTCCATCTCCACCCTGGCGTTCTCGCCCTCGGGGTCGATGCTGGCGATCTTGCCCACCGTCACGCCGAGGACCCGCACGTCGTCGCCTGGGTAGATGCCGGTGGTCGTCGGGAAGTATGCGGTGATCCGGTTCTTCCCGAGCCCCGGGAACAGGAACAGGGTGCCTGCCACCAGCGCGGCGATCACCACAGCGGCGGAAACACCGCGCAGGATCCACTTCTTGCGGTTCGTCATCGGGGCGCTCACCGGTTCGGGTCCACGGGCGTGACGGTCAGCGGCGGGAACTGCTGCAGATCCTTGGGCACGTGCTCGGGCCAGACCAGCGAGTCGGAAAGGGTCTGGGTCATCGCGCCGATTTGGAAGTTCGCCACGTACGCCATGAAGAACGGCCCGCTGCCGACGGATTCGCCGAGCGCGGTCGCGTACGGAGCAAGTCCGTCCAGCGCCTTCCCGATGTTGTCCTTGTTCTTTTGCAGCACCGCAACCACCGAATTCAGTTTCTCCAGAGTCGGTTTCATCTGTTCCTGGTTGTCCTGCACCAGCCCGGTCAGCTGCTTGGAGACCGCCGAGGTGTTCACGATCAGCTCGCTGATCGCATTGCGCCGGCGGTCGAGCTCGGCGAGCAGTTGGTTGCCGTCCACCAGCAGGGCGTTGATCTGATCGCTCCTGGTCGCCAGGATCCCCGTCACGCCTTCCGCCCGATGGAGCAGCTCGCGCAGGCTCTCATCGCGCGAATTGATGCTCGCCGAGAGCCGGGTGACCCCGTCCAGCGCGGTCCGCAGCTCGGGTGGGGTGTCCTGGAGCGTGTCGGACATCGCGTTCAGCGAGTTGTTGAGCTGATCGGTATCGAGATCGGAGACGGTGTTCGACAGGTCGCCGAGCGCGTCGTTGAGCGAGTACGGGGAGTTGGTGCGCTCCAACGGAATCGTCTCGGACTTGCGCAGCGTCCCGCCTCCCGCGGGGGTCACCTTCAGCGACTTGCGGCCGAGGATGGTGTTGGTCTTGACCGCGGCGCTCGTCTCGTCGCCGAGCGCGATCCCGTCCTGAACAGTGAAGGTGACCAGCACCTGCGGGCCGTCCAGGTCGACCTTGTCGACGGTGCCTACATTGACGCCCGAGACGGTGACCTTGTCTCCCGTCATCAGTCCGCCCGCGTCGGCGAAATGCGCGGTGTACTGGCCGCCACCGGAGATGAAGGGCAGCTGGTCGTACTGCATGCCTGCAATCACCAGGGAGCCGGCGACGACCAGGCCGATGATCCCGATCTGAACGGGGTCCCTTTCGCGTGGCTTTGTCACTTGACCGCACACCTCCCTGTCGTCTGCGTCGGGGTCGTGGGGAGGCCAACCCGAAGATCCTTGCCATCCGGGCCAGAGAACTTGAACTGCACGCTGCAGGTGTAGAACTGGAAGAACCCGCCGTACGCGCCCACCCGGATCAGCTTCTTGTACGCCTCGGGCAGCTCCCCGAGCACCCAGTCGAGGTCGTCTTTGCCCAGATCGAGCTGGGTGACGACGCGACCGCCCTCGGCAATGGTGGACTGCAGGTCCGGGCGTGCACCCTGCAACAGCTCGGCGAGATCGCCGGTGGCGGTGGCGATCTGCGGAATCGCGTTACCGATCGGATCGCTGTCCTTCGCGAGCCCGCTCACCAGCTGCTGGAGCTGATCGATCGTGGTGGAGAACTGTTCGCCCTTGCCGTTGATCGTGCCGAGCGTGGTGTTCAGGTTGGTGATCACCTCACCGATCAGTTCGTCCCGGTCGGCAAGCGTCTTGGTGAACGAGCTGGTGCTGCCGAGCAGCGAGACCAGCGTGCCGCCCTGGCCCTGGAAGACCTGCAGCAATGCGCCGGAGAGATCGTTGACCTGCTCCGCATCCAAGCCCTTGAGCAGCGGCTTGAACCCGCCGAGCAGCAGATCGAGGTCGAGCGCAGGCGAGGTCTGATCCTCCGGGATGGTCCCGCCGTCGTCGAGCTGCTCCATCGAGCCGGCGCCCTCGAGAAGCTCGAGGTACCGGTCTCCGACCAGGTTCTCGTAGCGCACCGTGGCCCTGGTGCTCTTGAAGAGCTCGTACTGGCTGTCGACGTTGAAGTCGACCTCCGCGAGGTTGTCGCTGTCGATGCTCACCCCCTTCACCGAGCCGACCGGCACGCCTGCAATGCGCACCTTGTCACCCGCCTTCACGCCCGAGGAATCGGAGAACTGCGCGGTGAAGGAATTCGAGGTGCTGAATCGGTACTGGCTGAACACGACCGCGAGCCCGGCGAAGATCAGCGCCATCACCGTGGTGAAGATCAGCAGTTTGACAGTGGTCGGCCGCATCAGTTCCCCCCCTCCGGGTAGACGCCCGCGTACAGCAGCTGGAAGACCTTGGGCATGTTCGTGCTGACCTTCGTTGACGGCACGTACGGCACCGTCCCGGTGTCGGCGACGAGGAAGTTCGAGTTGCCGTCACGCTTGGGATCGAAGTCCGGCAGGCCCATGCAGTGTGGTCCACCGGACGCGTTCACCTTCGGCAGGTCCTTCGGGTAGGTGTACGGCTCGGTGCCGTACACGAAGCTGGTGCTCAGCGCCACGCCCGGCTGCAGACCACCGAAGATCTCGTTGGCGGCAGGAAGCGTCTTGGCCAGCCCGGTGAGCAGACAGGCGATCGACGGAGAGTACTCACCGAGGAGCTCGGTCGTGGGCCGCAGGTCCGCCAGTGCCTTCGTCAGGTTGGCCTCGTTCTCGGTGAGCACGCCGTTCGCGTTGTTCGCCAGCCCGGTCACGTTCATCAGCAGCAGGTCGAGGTTCGCCTGCTCGTCGACGATGGTGCCGCTGGTCGCGGTCGCGTTGTCGAGCAACCGCATCAAGTTCGGCGTGACATCGGCGTAGACGTTGGTGACCGTCGAAGCGGCCTGGAGGTCGCGCTGCAACTGCGGCAGTGCGGGATTCACCTTCTTCAGGTACTGGTCGGTCTCCTCCAGCAGCTGGCCGAGCTGGTCGCCGCGGCCGTTGAGCGCCTCGGAGATCGCGCCGAGGGTGGCGTTGAGCTTCTCCGGCTCGATCTGCTGCAGCAGCGTCGACAGGTTCTCGAACAGCGTGTTGAACTCGACGGTCACCGAGTCGGCCTCGATGGTGGTGCCGGGCGACAGCGAGCTCGACGACGGGTTCTCCGGCACAACGAAGTTCACGTACTTGGCGCCGAACACGGTGGTGGACTTGATCTCCACCTGTGCGTTCGACGGGATCAGGTGCATGGAGGCCGGATCCATCGCCAACTCGAGCTTGGCCTGGTCGCCCTCCTGACCGATTGAGGCGACGCGACCGACCTGGACGCCGCGCATCTTCACCTTGGCGTCGGGGTCCATCACCAGACCCGCGCGGTCGGCGGTCACCGTCACCGGCTCACTGTCGGTGAAGCCACCGGAGAACATGGTCAGCGAGACGGTCGCGACGCCGACCAGGCTGCCCACGAGCACCAGCGCGGCGACCTTCTTCTTCCATTTGGGTTCAGGTTCAGACATGCGCGCTATCCCGAGAGGTTGAAGTTGCCGGACCCACCGTAGATGGCGAGCGAGATGAGCAGCGTGACCGTGACCACCGCGATCAGCGAGGTACGCACCGCATTACCGACCGCGACGCCCACGCCGACCGGGCCTCCGCTGGCGTTGTACCCGTAGTAGGTGTGGATGAGCATGACGGCCAGCGCCATCACGATCGCCTGGGCGAAGGACCAGAGGATGTCCGTCGGTATCAGGAACGTCGAAAAGTAATGGTCGTAGACGCCCGGCGACTGCCCGTAGATCACGACCGTCGCGAATCGGCTGGCGATGAACGAGGCGGTCACGGCCAGCGCGTAGAGCGGCACGATCGCGATCATCCCCGCCATCACGCGGGTGCTCACCAGGTACGGAATCGACGGGATCGCCATCACCTCGAGCGCGTCGATCTCCTCGGTGACCCGCATAGCGCCCAGCTGTGCTGTGGAGCCGGCGCCGATGGTGGCGGCCAGGCCGATGCCCGCGATGACCGGCGCGACGATGCGCACGTTGATGAAGGCGGCGAAGAAGCCGGTCAAGGCCTCGACGCCGATGTTGCCGAGGGAACTGAAGCCCTGCACGGCAATGGTGCCGCCTGCGAAGAGGGTCAGGAAGCCGACGATCACGACGGTGCCACCGATCACGGCGAGCGCGCCAGTGCCCATGCTGATCTCGGCGATCAGCCGGATCGTCTCTTTCCGGTAGTGGATGAACGCGCGCGGGGCCGAGGCGACTGCCCGCCAATAGAACAGCGCCTGATCACCGATGCCGTCGATCGAACCGGAGAACTTGCCGATCCGCTTCCTGGTCCCCCGGAAACGCCCTGTCAGTGCGAATGCCATCCCGTCACCCCGCCGTCAGCTTGACACCGACGGCGGTGACGAGAACGTTCACCACGAACAGCGCCATGAACGCAAAGACGACCGTCTGGTTCACCGCGTCACCCACACTCTTTGCGCCACCCTTTACGTTGAGCCCGAGGAAGCAGGCGACCAGGCCCGCGATCATGCCGAACAAACCGGCCTTGAGCTGCGAGAGCATCAGCTCACCGAAGCCGGTCAGCAGCGTGATCCCGTTGATGAAGGCGCCGGGGTTCACGTCCTGCAGGAAGACCGAGAACATGAAGCCGCCGACGATGCCGATGGTGGACACCAGCCCGTTGAGGAGCAGGGCGACCACCGTCGAGGCGAGCACCCGGGGCACGACCAGCCGGTGGATCGGGTTGATGCCGAGCACCTTCATCGCGTCGATCTCTTCGCGGATGGTTCGCGCGGCGAGGTCGGCGCAGATCGCGGTGGCGCCCGCACCGGCGACGATCAGCACGGTGACCATCGGCCCCACCTGGGTGACCGCGCCGAGCGCGGTGCCCGCGCCGCTGAGGTCGGCGGCGCCGATCTCGCGCAGCAGGACGTTGATCGTGAAGACCACGAGCACGGTGAACGGGATGGCGACGAGCACCGTCGGCACCATCGACACCCGGGCCACGAACCAGGCCTGGTCTACGAATTCACGGCGCTGGAAAGGCCGCCTGCCCATCGCCTTGAAGGTCTCCCCCGCCATCGCGAAGAAGCCGCCCACGGCGCGCAGCGGCACCAGAAGGAGGTCATCCATCGTGCCTCCTCGTCAGTGTTCTCGCGCAGGGCACCGCGGAGGAGATGCGAGATCCCCCCGGATGCCTGTGATCCAGGTCATACTAACTAGAACGTGTTCACCTGTCAAAGGTGTTCCCCTCCGGACGCATCAGTGCTGGTCAACTCGTACCACCGGGAGGGCGGACCCGGCGGTCGGGCACCCGTGTTCAGCGGGGCCCAGCCGGCGGGTTCGGTGGTCGGTGGCGCAGGCCCGGAGCGGGTCTCCGAGCATGCGACCTCCGGCCACGTTGACTCCCTTTGTCTTTCATCGATCACGTGCCTGGTGAGTCCCGATGGCCACCGACCACGACATCGAGTATCCACACAAGTGCGAAGGTTCTCCCCCACGCTCGTTCGGCCACTCGGGCTCGTGCCGCGACCACTCCGGGATTCGTCCCCACCCCACCCGGACGTGCGGAAATCTAGAACACGTACTCATTGTTGTCGGGGCAGGTCGAACCCACCCCGGCCATCATCTTCACCCAGCCGGCCTACCTGTGTGCCGAAATTCGCACGTTTCTCAGGTACGGCCGAATGCGCAGGTCAGCCGAGCGACTTGACCGCTTCGGTCGCCGCGAACATCCGAGCCGGATCGCGCCCGTCGAAGTAGCCGCCGAGCGAGTCCGCGAGGCCCTCGGGGGTCCACACCGCATCGGGCGAATCGAATCGCTGCTCGACGACCGGCGCGGCCATGAGCGCCACCATCGGTCCGTAGACGATGAAGACCTGGCCGTTGATGGCGTCGGCGGCGGGCGAGGCCAGGTACGACACCAGGTTCACGACGTGCTCGGGCGAGAGCGGATCGGTGCCGTCCTCGGGGGCGTCACCGAAGACGTTCTCGGTCATCGCCGTGCGTGCGCGCGGGCAGATCGCGTTGGCGCGAACGCCGTAGCGCTCGAGGCCGCGTGCCGCGGACAGGGTGAGGGCGGTGATGCCCGCCTTGGCCGCACCGTAGTTCGGCTGTCCGGCCGGGCCGAGCAGGCCGGCCTCGGAAGACGTGTTGATCAGGCGGCCGTAGACCGGCGCGCCCGCCGCCTTCGACTCGGCGCGCCAGTGCACCGCCGCGTTGCGGCACAGCAGGAAGTGGCCGCGAAGGTGGACCTTGAGGACGAGATCCCAGTCCTCGTCGGACATGCTGAACAGCATCTTGTCCCGCACGATGCCCGCATTGTTGACGACGATGTCGACACCGCCCGCCTGCTGGGCGGCCTCCATCAGCGCATCCGCGGTGGCGCGCTCGCCGATGTCGCCGGGAATGAACACCGCCTTGCCGCCGAGAGTCTGGATCTCGTCGAGGACCGCATCGGCGTTCTCGTTGGCCACCAGATCGTTGATGACGACGTTCGCGCCCGCCTTGGCGAGGCCGATCGCCTCGGCCTTGCCGAGACCCGACGCTCCACCGGTCACGATTGCGACCTTGCCGTCCAGACTTACCTCGCGACTAGTCAAACTCACCACTGCCTTCGTGATTTCGATGCGGCCCCCGGAGCGGGTTCCGCCGTCACATCCGTGACGGCGCTCACTCTAGAACGTGTTCTTATTCCCGGCAAGAACAGTTAGCGCTCGAGGGTCAGCGCAGCGCGCGGGCACTGGGCGACCGACTCCTCCAACTTGGCCACGGAATCGGCGTCGTCACCGGGCTGGGTGATCACCAGTTCGTCATCGTCCGTCAGATCGAAGATGTCCGGCGCGATGCCGACGCAGACACCGTTCGCCTCACAGCGATCCCTATCGACCTTGACCTCCATGAATGAACCTCACTTCTCGTTCGAATCGACGTCTGCGGCACGCGTGTCTATGGGCTGGACCCGCGGGCAGATCCAGCATAAGACTAGAACCCGTTCCACTCCTGTGCAATGATGCGAAAAACCCATAGTGACGGGCCGAAAGTGCGTCTCGCCAGCTCGGCCGATCGCAACCAGATAACGGCACCAAAACAGACTAGAACCTGTGTCAGAGACCGGAGAGGTACCGATGCAAATCACCTACAGCGCCGAGCAGCAGAAGCTGCGGGAGGAGCTGCGCGCCTATTTCGCGAAGCTCATCACTCCCGAGCGTCGCGAAGCGCTCAACGCCCAGACCGGCGAGTACGGCTCGGGCACCGTCTACCGCGACGTCGTGCGCGAGATGGGCAAGGACGGCTGGCTCACGCTCGGCTGGCCCAAGGAGTACGGCGGACAGGAGCGGTCGCCGATCGACCAGCTGATCTTCACCGACGAGGCCGCGATCGCCGGCGCCCCGGTGCCGTTCCTCACGATCAACTCCGTCGCCCCGACCATCATGCATTACGGCTCGGAGGAGCAGAAGAAGTTCTTCCTGCCCAAGATCTCCTCGGGCGAGGTGCACTTCTCCATCGGGTACTCCGAGCCCGGCGCAGGCACCGACCTGGCCAGCCTGCGGACCACCGCGGTCAAGGACGGCGACGACTACGTCATCAACGGCCAGAAGATGTGGACGAGCCTCATCGCGTACGCGGACTACGTGTGGCTCGCCGTCCGCACCGACCCGAATGTGAAGAAGCACAAGGGCATCAGCATGCTGATCGTCCCGACGACCGCCGAGGGCTTCTCCTACACCCCGGTGCACACCATGGCCGGTCCGGACACCAGCGCCACGTACTACCAGGACGTGCGCGTCCCGTCGTCCGCACTGGTCGGCGAGGAGAACGGTGGCTGGGGGCTGATGACCAATCAGCTCAACCACGAACGGGTCGCGCTGGTCTCCGCCGCGCAGATCCAGGGCGCGCTGCGCGACACCATCGAGTGGGCGCAGAACACCAAGCTGGCCGACGGCCGTCGCGTCATCGACCAGGAGTGGGTGCAGATCAACCTCGCCCGGGTGCACGCCAAGGTCGAGTACCTCAAGCTGCTGAACTGGGAGGTGTCCTCCGCGGAGGCCCCGAGCAAGGGCGACGCGTCGGCGTGCAAGGTCTTCGGCACCGAGTTCGCGACCGAGGCGTACCGACTGCTCATGGAGGTCCTCGGCCCCCTGGCATACCTGCGGCAGGACTCGAAGGGCGTCGCCGTGCGCGGCCGCCTCGAGCGTTGGCACCGTTCCGCCCTGATCCTGACCTTCGGCGGCGGCACCAACGAGGTGCAGCGCGACATCCTCGCCATGACGGCGCTGGGCCAGCCGCCCGCCAAGCGGTGACTACCACCGCCCACCAGGCGCTGACCCCGGCCCCCATCCTGCGCTGACCGCGCGAGTCAAAGGAACATCATGGATTTCAGCCACACAGAGGCCCAGCAGGACCTCGAACAACTCACCCGGAGCATCGCCGAGAAGCTCACCACCAACGACCGCCTGCGCGAACTGGACGCCGCCGAGGACCGCTTCGACGACAAGCTCTGGCAGGCCCTCGCCGATGCGGGCGTGCTCGCGGCGGCGCTGCCCGAGTCGGTCGGTGGCGGCGGCTTCGGCATCCTCGAACAGTGCAGCGTGCTGCGCGAACTGGGCCGGCCGCTCGCGGCAGTGCCGTACCTGTCCTCGATCGTCCTCGCCGCGTCGGCACTCGCCGAGTTCGGTGACGACGCCAAGCGCCAGTGGGCGCAGCGCGCCGGAGCGGGCGAGGTCGTCCTGACCGTCGCCCTCGCCGAGGAGCTCAACGACAACCCGGCCAAGCCGGTGACCACGGCGGTCCGCAGCGGCGACGAGTGGCTGCTGACCGGCACCAAGATCACCGTGCCCGCGGCCGCTTTCGCGGACCTGATCCTGGTTCCCGCCACCACCCCCGAGGGTGTCGCGGTGTTCCTGGTGCAGCCGTCCGATGCCGGGGTCACCATCGACCGCCAGCGCGTCACCGACTTCAGCGCGGAGTCGATCGTCGAGCTGGCAGGCACCAAGCTCGGAGCGGACCGGGTTCTCGGCAGCACCGAGAACGGATCCGAGATCGTGGACTGGATCCTGGCCCGCGCCGCGGTCGCGCTGAGCGCGACCCAGCTCGGCACCCTGGAGCGGGCCCTGGAACTGGTCGCGGAGTACGCGCGTGAGCGGGTCCAGTTCGACCGCCCGATCGGCAGCTTCCAGGCCGTGGCCCAGCGCCTCGCCGACGCCTTCATCGACGTCAAGGGCGTCCGGTCCACGCTGTGGCAGGCCGCCTGGCGCCTCAGCGAGAACCTGCCTGCCGAGGAAGAGGTCCGAACCGCGAAGTTCTGGGCGGCCGATGCGGGCCACCGCGTCGCGCACACCGTGATCCACATCCACGGCGGCGTCGGCCTCGACCGCGACCACCCGGTGCACCGGTACTTCCTGGCTGCCAAGCACAACGAGTTCGCGCTGGGCTCGGCCACCGAGCAGTTGCGCAGGCTGGGACAGATCCTCGCCGACGTGCCTGCCTGAATCTAGGCTGCACACATGACGACCGCGACGCCCACCGTCACCGATCTGTTGCTCCGGCTTCGAGACGACGACGACCACGGAATTCTGTTCGAGGACAAGAGAATTCCGTGGTCCGAACACGTCGCACTCAGCGCCGGTCTGGCGGCGGGCCTGGCGGCCCTGTTCGATCCGGCAGCACCCCGACACGTCGGGGTGCTGCTGGACAACGTTCCCGAGTTCTCCCTCCTGCTCGGCGCCGCGGCGCTGGGCGGATCGGTCGTGGTGGGTCTGAACACCACCCGGCGCGGCGAGGCGCTCGCGGGCGACATCGCGCGTGCCGACTGCCAGGTGGTGGTCACCGACACCGAGCGTCTCGCCCTGCTCGACGGCCTCGATCTGGGGGGCGTCCGCGTCCTCACCATCGACGGTCCCGAGTGGCCGGAACTGCTCGCCACCCACCCCGACAGCGCCGCGCCCGCGCCCGCTCCCGCAGGCGACGACCTGTTCATGCTGATCTTCACCTCCGGCACCAGTGGGAATCCGAAGGCGGTCCGGGTGACCCACCGCATGGTGGCCGGGCCCGGCATCATGCTCGCCGAACGGTTCGGGCTGTCGGCCGCGGACACCGCCTACATCTCGATGCCGATGTTCCACTCGGGCGCGGTGATGGCCTGTTGGGCGGTCGCGGTCGCCGTCGGCGCCGACCTCGCGTTGCGCCGCAAGTTCTCCGCGTCCCAGTTCATCCCGGACGTCCGGCGGTTCGGCGCCACCTACGCGCACTACGTCGGCAAGCCGCTCGCCTACGTGCTGGCCACCCCCGAGGCGGCGGACGACGCCGACAACCCGCTGAAGGTGCTCTACGGCAACGAGGGGTCCCCGTCCTCGATCGCCGAATTCGGGCGCCGGTTCGATGTCCGGGTGGTCGACGGGTTCGGTTCCACCGAAGGCGGCGTCCTGATCCCGCGGAGCCCCGGCACCCCTGTCGGCGCCCTCGGCCTGCTCCCCGCGGGCATCGAGGTGCTCGACCCGGACACCGGGGTCCCGTGCCCCGCCGCGGAGTTCGACGCCGCCGGGCGGATCGTCAACGCGGACGTCGCGACGGGCGAGCTGGTGAACACCGCGGGCACAGGGAGCTTCGCGGGGTACTACAAGAATCCCGAGGCCGAGGCCGAGCGAGTCCGGAACGGCCAGTACTGGAGCGGCGACCTGGGCTACCGGGACGCGGAGGGCTTCGTGTACTTCGCAGGCCGCAGCTCCGGCTGGATGCGGGTGGACGGCGAGAACCTCGGCACCGCGCCCATCGAGCAGATCCTCGGCAGGCATCCCCACGTCGGCGAGGTCGCCGCGTACGGGGTTCCTGACCCCGAGGTCGGCGACCGGGTGGCCGTCGCGCTGGTGGCGACGAGCGACTTCGACATCGCCGACTTCTCCCGCTTCCTCGGCGCCCAGTCGGATCTCGGACCGAAGCAGGTGCCGAGCTTCGTCCGGGTCTGCACGGACCTGCCCCGCACGGCCACCTACAAGGTCCTAGGTCGCACCCTCAGTGCCGAGCGCTGGCACTGCGCCGACCCGGTCTGGTATCGCGCGCCCGGTGGTATCGACTTCGAACCCGTGACCCCGGAGCTGCGGGCGAAGCTCGACGCCGAGCTGAACACCTAGACACAGCCCGCTGTCGGGTGGCGGTCCCGAAACAAACGCGAAGGCCGGGTACGAAATTCGTACCCGGCCTTCGTGTGTGGCCTAGCTGTCCGACGCCCGCGGGCGTCGCACCTACGTGAGCTTGCTCAGTCGCGCGACGGTTGTGTCGAACTCGGCGACCAGTTCGGCGATCGACTCCGCGACCGGCCGGATCTCGTTCATCCGGCCGACGATCTGGCCTGCAGGCATCGCGACCACCTCGGGGTCCGCCGAGGCGACGATCCGCTGGTGCGCCTCGGCGACCAGCAGGTTCTGCAGTGGCATCGGCAGCGCGTCCGGTGCGCCGGGCTTGGACCAGGCCTCGGTCCACTTGGTCTTGAGCAGGCGGGCCGGCTTGCCCGAGTAGATCCGAGAGCGGACCGTGTCGCTCGAGGTCGCCGCGAGCAGCGCGCGCTGCGTAGCGGACGTGCCGTCTGCCGCACTACCCAGCTTGTACTCCGCGGCGGTCAGCCAGTACGAACCCATCCACACGCCGGAGGCGCCGAGGCTCATCGCCGCCGCGATCTGGCGACCGCTGCCGATACCGCCCGCGGCCAGCACGGTGGCGGAATCGCCCACCGCGTCGACGATCTCGGGAACCAGGACCATCGAGGCGATCTCGCCGGTGTGGCCACCCGCCTCGTAGCCCTGGGCGATGACGATGTCGACGCCGTTGGCCACGTGGCTCAGTGCGTGACCGACCGCGCCCGCCAGCGCCGCGACCGGCACGCCGTGCTCATGCGCCTCGTCGATGACGTCCTTCGGCGGCGACCCGAGCGCGTTGGCGATCAGCGCGGGACGGTGCCGGAGCGCGACGTCGACCTGCGCGCGGGCCACCGAGTGCAGCCAGCCAAGGGTGCCCGTCGCACGCTCGACATCGTCGGACAGCGGCGGCACGCCGAGCTCCTCGAGCGTGCGGTTGACGAACGCGCGGTGCTCGGCCGGGATCAGCTTGTCCAGATCGACGGCCTTGCCCTCGGTCGGGATCTTGGCAGGCATGACGATGTCGACGCCGTACGGCTTGCCGTCGGTGTTCTCGTCCATCCAGGTGAGGACGGCCTCGAGCTCCTCCGGGTCGTTGAACCGCACACAGCCCAGCACGCCGAGTCCGCCTGCGCGCGACACCGCCGCCGCCACGTGCTCGGACGGGGTGAACGCGAAGATCGGGTACTGGATGCCGAACTTGTCGGCGAGGGCGTTACGCATCACGCGTTTCCGTTGCTGTAGTGGTCGTCGGCCTCGCGCTGCTCGGTCTGCTCCTTGGCCCAGCGGTAGTCCGGCTTGCCGGCGGGCGACCGCTTGATCGCGTCGACGAACCAGAGGCTGCGGGGCACCTTGTAGCCGGCGATCTCCTTGCGGGAGGCGGCGACGATGTCGGCCAGGCTCGGGCGGGTGCCTTCGCGGGGCGCGACGACGGCGGCGACCCGCTGGCCGAAGCGCTCGTCCGGGACACCGACGACCAGGACGTCGAAGACGTCGGGATGCGACTTGACGGCACCCTCGACCTCCTCCGGGTAGATCTTCTCGCCGCCGCTGTTGATGGAGACCGATCCGCGGCCGAGCATCGTGACCGTGCCGTCCGCCTCGACCGTGGCGTAGTCGCCGGGGATCGAGTAACGAACCCCGTTGAACGTCTTGAAGGTCGCCGCGGTCTTGACCTCGTCCTTGTAGTAGCCGAGGGGGATGTGACCGTGCCGGGCCAGCAGGCCGACCTGACCGGAACCGGGCTCGACCTGGTTACCTTCATCGTCGATGACCACGGTGGAGGCGTCGATCTTCACCCGCGGACCGCCGGTGTGCTCGAAGCCCTTCGAGATGGTCGCGAGCCCGCCGAAGCCGGTCTCCGACGAACCGATCGAATCGGTGAGCAGACGGTTGGGCAGCAGGTCGAGGAACTGCTCCTTGAGCGACGGAGAGAACAGCGCCGCGCTGCTCGCGATCACGTACAGCGACGAGAGGTCGTACGGCTCACCGGTTTCCGGGTTGCCGGCGATGAGGGCATCGACCATGGGGCGCGCCATCGCGTCGCCCGTGATGAAGATGAGGTTGACCTTGTGCTTGTCGATGACCTGCCACACCTCGTGGCCGTTGAACTCGGGGTGCATCACGAGGGTGCCGCCGCCGAAGAGGCTGTGGAAGACCGCGGACTGCGAGCCGCCGTGGATCATCGGGGGGATCGGGAACCGCACCATCGCGGGGTTCGCGGCGCCGACCTTCGCGATCTCCCACTCGTCCTCGACGCGCTCGCCGGTGATGAAGTTGGTGCCGCCGCCGAGTACCCGCCACCAGTCCTCGTGCCGCCACATGACGCCCTTCGGCATGCCGGTGGTGCCGCCGGTGTAGAGCATGAAGATGTCGTCGGGGCTGCGCTCGCCGAAGTCCCGGTCGGGCGATCCGAGGGACAGGGCCTGCTCGTACTCGACGCCGTCGAACGAGGAGTAGTCGAGATCGGTGCCGTCTTCGACGACGATCACGGACTCGACCAGTGGGGTGTTCGGCAGCACGTTGGCCACCTTGTCCACGTACCGGCGCTCGACGATCAGCGCGGCCATGTCCGAGTTCTCGAAGATGTACTGCAACTCGTTCTCGACGTAGCGGTAGTTCACGTTGACCATCACCGCGCGGGCCTTGAACACCGCGACCATGGCCTCGATGGCCTCGATCGTGTTGCGGCTGTAGATGCCCACCTTGTCACCCGGCTTGACACCGCGATCCTGCAGGTAATGCGCGAGGCGGTTGGTCCGCTCCTCCAGCTGCGCATAGGTGATCTCGCGGTCGCTGTCCAGCAGCGCCACCCGCTCTGGATTCAGGTCAATGGAGTGCTCGACGAAGTCTGCGATATTTAGGGCCACGCCCATAAAGTAGAACGTGTTACCGTTTCTGGCAAGAGCCAATGTGAGACTCAACTCACACGATATCGGGAGCCGAGAGTGTCCTCCACCACAGCCGAGATTTCCGACATTTCGGAACAGTCCGCTCACTGCCTCGTCGAGAAGCGCGGTCACGTCCTCATCGTGACCATGAACCGCCCCGAGGCCCGTAACGCCCTGTCGGGCGAGATGATGGCGATCATGACCCGGGCCTGGGACCAGGTCGACGCCGATCCCGACATCCGGGTCGCGATCCTCACCGGCGCCGGGGGCACGTTCTGCGCAGGCATGGACCTCAAGGCCATGAACAAGAACGCCCCCGGCGACAAGTTCGTCAAGGGCGGCATGGACCTGACCAAGCTGCCTGCGCTGCTCAAGGGCCGCCGGCTCACCAAGCCGCTGATCGCCGCGGTCGAGGGCGCCGCCATCGCAGGCGGCACCGAGATCCTGCAGGGCACCGACATCCGGGTCGCGGGCGAGAGCGCCAAGTTCGGCGTCTCCGAGGCCCGGCTGGGACTGTTCCCGCTCGGCGGCTCCGCGGTCCGCCTCGTCCGCCAGATCCCGTACACCGTCGCAGCCGAGATCCTGCTCACCGGCCGCAACGTCCCGGCGCCCGAGGCCAAGGAACTCGGCCTGATCGGCCACGTCGTCCCGGACGGACAGGCGCTGACCAAGGCGCTCGAGATCGCGGACGCGATCGCGGCCAACGGCCCGATCGCGGTCCAGGCGATCCTCAAGACCATCCGCGTCACCGAGGGCATGCACGAGGAGGACGCCTTCGAGCTCGAGGCCGAGATCGGCGCCGAGGTGTTCCGGAGCGACGACGCCAAGGAGGGTCCGCGCTCGTTCGCCGAGAAGCGCGCCCCGAAGTTCCAGGGCAAGTAGCGGCCACCTCCCCGGCAACGACATGCAGACCCCGACGACACAGCACCGAGTCGTCGGGGTTTTGCTTGCCGCGGGCCAGGGCAGCCGGTACGGGATGCCGAAGGTCCTGGCGAATCAGGGCGCCTGGCTGCGATCCGCGGTCGCGGCGCTACGGGACGGGGGCTGCTCCCGGGTCATCGTGGTGCTCGGCGCGGCGGACACGGCCGTGCCGGACGGCGCGGAGGCCGTCTACGCAGCCGGCTGGCGCGAGGGGGTCGGCGCCTCGCTGCGGGCAGGCCTCGCGGCCGCCGCCGACGATCCGGATGCCGACTACGCCGCCGTTCACCTGGTCGACCTGCCGGACGTGCGCGCCGATGCCGTCGCCCGGGTCATCGCCGCCGCGGCTGCCACCGAGAGCGGGCTCGCCCGGGCCTTCTACGGGGCCGACCCCGGCCACCCGGTCGTGATGGCCCGGGTGCATTGGGCTGCGGTGTCGAGGTCGGCTACGGGCGACCTGGGCGCCCTCCCGTACCTACGTGAGCACGCAGGCCTCGTGCGACGAGTCGACTGCGACGACCTGGCGACCGGGGCGGATCGAGACACCCGCTGACCCCATCCGACGGATCGGGCCCCGGACTGCCGATTCGGCGATCCGGGGCCCGATTCTGGAACGTGTTCCGCTCACATCAGGCGGGGTTGACCGCCTCCGCGAGCTGGCGCATGTGCTCGACGCTCCGACAGGTCACCAGCAGCATGGTGACGCCTGCTTCCTCCCACTGCTTGACCTGGGTGCGCACCTCGTCGACATTCCCGATGATCATCGTGTCGGTGACCATCTGGTCGGGGACGATCGCGGCCGCCTCCGCCTTGCGGCCCGACAGGAAGAGCTTCTGGATCTCCTTGACCTCCTCGCCGTAGCCCATCCGGGTGTAGACCTGCGCGTGGAAGTTCACCTCGGCCGCACCCATCCCGCCGACGTACAGCGCGGTGATCGGCTTGAGCTTCGCGATCTCCCCCGCGCGGTCGTCGGTGATGACGACCTGGCAGGTGGCCGCGATCTCGAAGTCCTCGCGGCTGCGCCGGGCGCCCTGACGCGCGAAGCCCTCGTCGAGCCATTCGTTGTACATCGGTGCCAGGCGCGGGGTGTAGTAGATCGCCAGCCAGCCGTCGGCGATCTCGGCGGTGAGCGCGACGTTCTTCGGACCCTCCGCACCGAGCCAGATCGGCAGGTCAGCGCGCAGCGGGTGGGTGATCGGCTTGAGCGGCTTGCCGAGCCCCATGCCCCCCTCGCCCTTGAACGGCATCGGGTAGTGCGGGCCGTCGTTGGTCACCGGCGCCTCCCGCGCGAGCACCTGCCGCACGATCGAGACGTACTCCCGGGTGCGTGCGAGCGGCTTCGGGAAGGGCTGGCCGTACCAGCCCTCGACGACCTGCGGGCCGGAGACGCCGAGGCCGAGGATCGCGCGGCCGCCGGAGAGGTGGTCGAGGGTCAGCGCGTGCATCGCGGCGCCGGTCGGCGTGCGGGCGGACAGCTGCGCCACCGAGGTGCCGAGCCGGATCCGCTCCGTGCTCGAGCCCCACCACGCCAGCGGGGTGAACGCGTCGTTGCCCCAGGACTCGGCTGAGAAGACCGCGTCGAATCCCGCCGTGTCGGCCTCGGTAACCAACTCCTGGGCGTTGGCGGGGGGCTGCGCGCCCCAGTACCCAAGTTGCAACCCGAGCTTCATCGACTGCCTCCATATCCGTGGTGATCAGAACTCACTATTGCTAGTGGAATAAGAACCTGTTCTACTCGACTTTGTGACCATGAGGAAGAGTTCACTGGAACTAGAGCCAGATTCGGCGGGCCAGGAGCGGCCGCTGAACGCGCCGCTGCGTATGGCGTTCGACTACACGCGCTCGGTCGGACCGACCATCGGCGCCTTCGTGAACGGGCTGCGTGCGCATCGCGTCGTCGGCGTTCGCGGGTCGGACGGCCGGGTGCACGTGCCCCCCGCCGAGTACGACCCGGTGACCGCCGAGCCGCTCACCGACTTCGTCGAGGTGTCGCCTGTCGGCACCGTCCAGTCGTGGACGTGGATGGCCGAGCCCATCGAGGGCCAGCCCCTCGACCGCCCGTTCGCGTGGGCGCTGATCAAGCTGGACGGCGCCGACACCTCCCTCCTGCACGCCGTCGACGTCTCCTCTCCCGACGAGATGAGCACCGGCATGCGCGTGCACATCCGCTGGGCCGACGAGACCGTCGGACACATCAAGGACATCGCCTCCTTCGCGCCGGGCGAGGGCGACGGAAGCGCCACCGCCGCAGCACCTTCCGACGCCGAACCGGTCACCATCATGACCACCCCGGTCGACATGATGTACACCCACACCGCCTCCGCCGAGGAGAGCTACTACCTCCGCGGACTGGTCGAGGGCAAGATCCTCGGCGGGCGGACCGACGCCAACGGCAAGGTCTACGTGCCCCCGCGCGGCGCCAACCCCACCGACGGCATCCCGACCAAGGAACAGGTCGTACTCTCCGACCGCGGCACGGTCACCACGTTCTGCATCGTCAACGTGCCGTTCCTCGGTCAGCGCATCAAGCCGCCGTACGTCGCGGCGTACATCCTGCTCGACGGCGCCGACATCGCGATCCAGCACCTGATCCTCGACATCGATGCCGCGGATGTGCGCATGGGCCTGCGCGTCGAGGCCGTCTGGCGTCCACGCGAGGAGCGCGGCTACACGCTCGAGTCGATCTCCCATTTCCGTCCTACCGGCGAGCCCGACGCCGAGTACGACACCTACAAGCAGCACCTGTAGAGAGGCCACCCCCGTGACAGAGATTGCAGTGGTCGGCTTCGCGCAGGCCCCCCATCTTCGAGAGACCACAGGCACCACCAACGGTGTCGAGATGCTGGTCCCCATCTTCCAAGAGCTCTACTCCACCCTCGGAATCACCAAGTCCGACATCGGTTTCTGGTGCTCGGGTTCGTCCGACTACCTCGCCGGACGCGCCTTCTCGTTCATCTCCGCGGTCGACTCGATCGGCGCCGTGCCGCCGATCAACGAGTCGCACGTCGAGATGGACGCGGCCTGGGCCCTGTACGAGGCGTGGATCAAGATCATGACCGGCGAGGTCGACACGGCCCTGGTCTATGGCTTCGGCAAGTCCTCCGCAGGCAACCTTCGCCAGGTCCTCGCCATGCAGCTCGACCCGTACCTGGTCGCCCCGCTGTGGCCGGACTCGGTCTCGGTCGCGGGACTGCAGGCCCGCGCAGGCCTCGATGCGGGCAAGTGGACGCCCGAGCAGATGGCGGAGGTCGTGGTGCGCAGCCGCAGGGCGGCCAAGGACAACCCGCTCAGCCAGCTCTCCGGCGACTACGACATCGAATCGCTGCTCGCGCAGCCGTTCATCGCCGACCCGCTCCGCGCGCACGACTGCGCGCCGATCACGGACGGCGCCTCGGCGATCGTGCTGGCCCGAGGCGATCGTGCCCGCGAGATGTGCGAAAACCCAGCCTGGATCACCGGTTTCGAGCACATCATCGACTCCCCCGCCCTCGGCGGACGTGACCTCACCACCTCCCCGTCCACCGCGGCCGCGGCCCGCGCCGCCACCGGCGGCGACCTCGGCGGCATCGAGGTCGCCGAGCTGCACGGACCGTTCAGCCACCAGGAGCTCATCCTGGCCGAGGCGATCGGGCTCTCGGAGTCCGTCACCGTCAACCCGTCCGGCGGCCCGCTCTCGGGCAACCCGCTCTTCTCGGCGGGCCTCGAGCGGATCGGTCACGCCGCCCGCAAGATCCACACCGGCGAGGCCGGCCGCACCCTGGCACACGCCACCAGCGGTCCCGCGCTGCAGCAGAACCTGGTCGCGGTCATGGAAGGACGTAACTGATCATGGGTGGTAAGCACAAGGCCGCGGTCCTCGGCACCGGCCAGACCCACTACGTCGCCAAGCGGACCGACGTCACGATGTCCGGCCTGGTCCGCGAGGCCATCGACCGCGCCATGACCGACGCCGAGGTCAGCTGGGACGACATCGACGCGGTCGTCGTCGGCAAGGCCCCCGACATGTTCGAGGGCTCGATGATGCCGGAGCTGGCGATGGCGAACGCGCTCGGCGCCGTCGGCAAGCCGCTGCTGCGCGTGCACACCGCGGGCTCCGTCGGCGGTTCCACCGGTGTCGTGGCGGCCTCCCTGGTCAAGTCCGGCGTGCACAAGCGCGTGCTGGCGGTGTCCTGGG
Organism: Rhodococcus sp. PvR099; assembly: GCF_017833315.1. NCBI lineage: Bacteria > Bacillati > Actinomycetota > Actinomycetes > Mycobacteriales > Nocardiaceae > Rhodococcus > Rhodococcus sp. PvR099. Next base: position 3,171,601 of record NZ_JAFIBV010000001.1, read on the forward strand.
AGAAGCAGTCCGAGTCGAACGCCATGTGGGCGCTGTCGATCCCGGTGCCCTTCACGATGCCGGTCGGCGCGGGCGCGGGCGGCTACTTCGCCCCGCACGTGCGTTCGTACATCCGCCGTTCGGGCGCGCCCAGCCACATCGGCGCGATGGTCGCGGTCAAGGACCGGCTCAACGGCAGCATCAACCCGTACGCACACCTCAAGCAGCCCGACATCACACTGGAGTCGGTGCAGGCGTCGCAGATGCTGTGGGACCCCATCCGTTTCGACGAGACCTGCCCGTCCTCGGACGGCGCGTGCGCCATCGTGATCGGCGACGAGGACTCGGCGAAGTCGATGATCTCCCGGGGCCGCCAGGTGGCCTGGGTGCACGCCACCGCGATGCGCACCGAGCCCACCACATTCTCCGGGCGTGACCAGGTCAACCCGCAGGCCGGACGCGACGCCGCGGCCGCGCTGTGGAAGGACGCGGGGATCACCGATCCGTTCAAGGAGATCGACGCCGCCGAGATCTACGTCCCGTTCTCCTGGTTCGAGCCGATGTGGCTGGAGAACCTCGGGTTCGCGGCGGAGGGCACCGGCTGGAAGCTCACCGAGGCGGGCGAGACCGCCCGCGACGGGAACCTCCCGGTCAACGCCTCCGGCGGCGTGCTCTCGTCCAACCCGATCGGCGCCTCCGGCATGATCCGCTTCGCTGAGTCGGCGATGCAGGTGATGAACCGCGCCGGTGACCACCAGATCCAGGACGCCCGCAAGGCCTTCGGCCACGCCTACGGCGGCGGCTCACAGTACTTCTCGATGTGGGTCGTCGGTGCTGACAAGCCCGAGTAGCCCGACGAATCCGACGAGCTCGAGTAGGAGATCAGCATGAAGTTCACCGTAGGCATCGCGATGAGTCCGCTCGACCAACTCATCCCGCTCGCGCAGACCGCCGAGGAATGCGGGTTCGCCAATATCGCCCTGCCGGACTCGCTCTTCTACATGGAGACGGCGGCGGCGGACTACCCATACACCCCCGACGGCTCCCGGATGTGGAACGCCGAGACGCCGTGGGTGGATCCACTGATCGCGGCCGCGGCTCTCGGCGCGGCCACCTCCACCATCGGCTTCTACACGAACGTGCTCAAGCTGGGGTCCCGGAACCCGCTGCTGCTCGCGCGGCAGGTCGGGTCCGTGGCGAACCTAACCGGGAACCGTTTCGGTTTCGGCGTCGGGATCGGTTGGGCTCCTGAGGAGTTCGAGTGGTGCGGCGTGCCGTTCAAGAAGCGCGGCGCCCGCGTCGACGAGATGATCGAGATCATCAAGCTGACCCTCGCGGGCGGCATGGTCGAGTTCCACGGGGAGTTCTACGACTTCGATCGGCTGCAGATCAGCCCCGCGCCGAGCAAGCCGGTGCCGTTCTACGTCGGCGGTCACACCGACGTGGCGCTGCGCCGGGCGGCCCGGGTGGGCGACGGCTGGACCTCGGCGATGATGAAGTTCAAGGACCTGGTCGAGACCAAGCGCAAGCTCGATGATCTGCGGGCCGAATACGGCCGCGCGGATGAGCCTTTCGAGCTGCAGGCCGTGTGCATCGACCGCTTCGGCAAGGACGGCTACGCCGAACTCGCGGGCGCAGGCATCACCGATTCCATCGTGGTGCCGTGGATCTTCGACGGCATTCCGTTCGACGGCCCGCTCGAGGCCAAGCAGGACTCGCTGCGCAAGTTCGCGGCCGACCACATCGCGGGAGGAGCGTCATGACCGAGACCGCAACGGAGCACCCCGTCCGGATCGCGTCGCGCGCGTCCCAGTCCGCCGCGAGCGGCAAGCGCAAAGACGAGTGGCTGGCGCTGTTCGCGGAGGACGGTTGGGTCGAGGACCCGGTCGGTCCTTCGGGTTTCGATCCCGAGGGCAAGGGTCACCACGGCCGGGAGGCGATCGCCCGCTTCTACGACATGACCATCGCGAACACCGAGTCTCTCGTCTTCGACATCAGGGACACCCTGCAGTGCGGTGACGAGATGGTCTACATCGGCAGCATCCGATCCGTCGTGGCGGGCAACCAGATCGATGCCGAGGGAGTGTTCATCTACCGGGTGAACGACGAGGGCAAGCTGCAGTCGATTCGGGCCTTCTGGGAGGTCGACCGGGCGATGAAGACGCTCGTCAAGCTGTAGTACGCACGAACGCCGGAAGGACCGCGCCTCGTAAATCGAGGTGCGGTCCTTTGCGTTTCACGGCAGGGTGGGTCCGACCGCAGGCGATCGGAAGGATGACATTCAGTGCAGAGTCACTCGGAGGATCTCCGGATCTGTTTCATCGGCGACTCCTTTGTCGCGGGCGTCGGCGACGAGACCGCGCTCGGCTGGACCGGCCGGCTGCTGGCCCGCAGCGCACAGGCGGGGCGACCAGCCACCGGATACAACCTCGGGATCCGACGCAACACCTCCACCGACATCCGGGCGCGGCTGCGCGACGAGATCGAGCGCCGCAGGCCCGCGGACACGGAGCTGCGGCTGGTGTTCTCCTTCGGGGTCAACGACGCGACCGCCACGGACGACGGGCCTCGGGTCCCGGCCGCGACCTCTCGGGAGAACCTGATCGACTGCCTCGACGCCGCCGCGGGCGCACCTGTCCTCTTCGTCGGCCCGCCGCCCGTGCACGACGAGGAGCACAACCATCGGATCCTCTTGCTCAACAATAATTTTCGCGACATCTGTGATGCGCGGTGCTGCACGTTCGTCGACGTCTTCACTGCGCTGGAGAAGCACGACGTCTGGCGCAGGCAGGTCCGCGACGGCGACGGCGCCCACCCGCGTTCCGACGGCTACACGGCCCTGTTCGAACTGGTGGCGCCCGCCTGGGACGAATGGCTGCGCCGCTGAGGTCACCGGGAACGAAAACGGCAGCGCCGGCGCGGGGTGACCGCGCCGGCGCTGCCGGATGGTGCTGGTGGATCGACTGCCCTAGTGGGCGACCGGGCAACCGCCGGTCTTGTAGTCGACCTGGTACTCCTTGATGCCGTTGAGCCAGCCGGACCGCAGGCGGCGGGTCGCGCCGACCTCGGTGATGTCCGGGAGGAAGTCGGCGATCGCGTTGAAGATCAGGTCGATCTCCATGCGGGCCAGGTTGGCGCCGAGGCAGTAGTGGGCGCCGGTTCCGCCGAAGGACAGGTGCGGGTTCGGGTCGCGGAGGATGTCGAACTTCTCCGGGTTCTCGAACACCTCCTCGTCGAAGTTCGCCGACACGTAGTTCATCACGACGCGCTGGCCCTTCTTGATCGCCACGCCGCCGATCTCGGTGTCCTCGAGGGCGGTGCGCTGGAAGGCGGCGACCGGGGTGGCCCAGCGGATGATCTCGTCGGCCGTGGTCTTCGGACGCTCCTTCTTGTACAGCTCCCACTGCTCGGGGTTGTCCATGAAGGCCTTCATGCCGTGCGTGGTGGCGTTGCGGGTGGTCTCGTTGCCTGCCACCGCGAGCACGATCACGAAGAAGCCGAACTCCTCCGGGCTGAGCTCGTCGCCGTCGACGTCCGCCTCGATGAGCGTGGTGACGAGGTCGTCGCCCGGGTTCGCCTTGCGCGCCTCGGCGAGCTGGTACGCGTACCCGAGGATCTCCATCGACGCGGCAGCCGGATCGATGTCGGCGAACTCGGGATCGTCGTACGAGGTCATCTGGTTGGACCACTCGAAGACCTTGCCGCGGTCCTCCTGCGGCACGCCGATGAGCTCGGCGATGGCCTGCAGGGGCAGCTCCGCCGCGACCTGGGTGACGAAGTCGCCGCTACCCTCCGCAGCGGCGGCCTTGACGATGGACTCGGCGCGGTCGCGCAGCTCTTCCTTGATCCCGTTGATCGCGCGGGGGGTGAAGCCGCGGGAGACCAGCTTGCGCAGCTTGGTGTGCTCCGGCGCGTCCTTGTTCAGGAGCACGAAGCGCTGCAGTTCGATCTGCTCGCGCTTCATGTCGTCGGCGAACCGCGGGATGGCGGTGTTCTCCCAGGTGGAGAACACGTCGCGCATCGACACGTCGCGGATGTCCTCGTGACGGGTGACCAACCAGTAGCCACCGTCGTTGAATCCGCCGACACCGTCGGGCTGCTCGACCCAGTACACCGGCTCGGCCTTGCGGACCTCGGCGAGTTCTTCCACCGGCAGCCGGTGCGCGTAGATATCGGGGTCCGTAAAGTCGAATCCCGCGGGAATGTTGGGCTGTGCCACTGTTGTCTCCTGCCATCGCGATCGGCGCCGCGCGTGATGTGGAACACGTTCTACAAAGATTGAAGCATAGAGCTTCGATCAGGGAAAGACTAGGCAAAGAACTGGGCCCATTCTCCTTGCTCAAAGGGGAGAACCTGTTCTACTTTTTGTAGACACGTGGAAAGGAGCCCGCCGTGGGCACACCAGTAATCGTCGAGGCAGTCCGTACCCCGATCGGCAAGCGAGGGGGTTGGCTGTCCGGCCTGCACGCGGCGGAGACCCTGGGCTCGGTTCAGGTCGGACTGCTCGAGCGGGCGGGCATCGACCCCCTCCTCGTCGAGCAGGCCATCGGCGGCTGCGTCACCCAGGCCGGTGCACAGTCCAACAACGTCACCCGGGTCGCCTGGCTGGCCGCGGGTCTGCCGTGGCAGACCGGCGCCACCACCATCGACTGCCAGTGCGGCTCCGCGCAGCAGGCCAACCACCTGATCGCCGGGCTGATCGCCACCGGCGCCATCGACATCGGCGTCGCCTGCGGCGTCGAGCAGATGAGCCAGGTCCCGCTCGGCGCCAACGTCGGCACCGAGGCAGGCCCGCGCCGGCCGGCGTCCTGGGACATCGACATGCCCAACCAGTTCGAGGCCGCCGAGCGGATCGCCAAGCGTCGCGGCATCACCCGCGCGGACATCGAGGCGCTCGGCGTCCGCTCGCAGGCCCTGGCCAAGCAGGCCTGGGCCGAGGGACGCTTCGACCGCGAGGTGCTGCCCGTGACCGCCCCCGTCATCGGCGAGGACAAGCTGCCGACCGCCGAGACCACGCTGGTTTCCCGGGACCAGGGCCTGCGCGACACCACGCTCGAGTCGCTCGCCAAGCTCAAGCCGGTCATCGAGGGCGGCATCCACACCGCGGGCACCGCCTCGCAGATCTCCGACGGCGCCGCCGCAGTGCTGCTGATGGACTCCGACCGCGCCCTCGCCCTCGGCCTCAAGCCCCGCGCCCGGATCGTCTCCCAGGTGCTCGTCGGCGCCGAGCCCGAATTCCACCTCGACGGCCCCGTCCAGGCCACCGCCAAGGTCCTCGAGAAGGCAGGCATGAAGATCGGCGACCTCGACCTGTTCGAGGTCAACGAGGCCTTCGCGTCCGTCGCGCTGTCCTGGGCTCGGGTGCACGGCCCCGACATGGACAAGGTCAACGTCAACGGCGGCGCCCTCGCCCTCGGCCACCCCGTCGGCAGCACCGGATCCCGCCTCATCACCACCGCACTGCACGAACTCGAGCGGACGGACAAGTCCACCGCACTGATCACCATGTGCGCCGGCGGCGCGCTCGCCACCGGCACCATCATCGAGCGGATCTGATCCGGCCATGAAGCGCCCACCGATGCTCGATACGCAGTTCACCCGAATCATCATCAAATGGATGTCGAAGACGAACGTGATCGCGTACCGGGCCACCGGTGGGCGTGTCGGCGGTAAGTGGCGGGTCGGCAGCGCCGCGAAGAGCGGCCTGCCGATCTGCCTGCTCACCACCACCGGCCGCAAGAGCGGCGAGCCCAGGGTGAGCCCACTGCTGTTCCTCGAGGACGGCGACCGGGTCGTGCTCGTCGCCTCGCAGGGCGGCCAGCCCAAGAACCCGCTGTGGTACCTGAACCTGAAGGCCAATCCCAATGTGAAGGTCCAGATCCGTTCCGACGTGCGCCATCTGGTCGCGAAGGTCGCGGACGATGCCGAGCACGCGGAGCTGTGGCCCAAGCTCGTGGCGATGTACCCCGAGTTCGACGATTACCAGTCCTGGGTCGAACGCAAGATCCCGGTCGTGGTCTGTTCGTAGCAATTGCGGGCCCGTTGACAGACAATCTGGGGGGAGCCCGCAGGATTGCCGATCCGGCAGGTGCGTGCTCCGCGCTGTTGCACCTCAACGGATAGGGAGATTTCGTCATGACGGCTGGCCCCCAAGATCAGATCCTGGACCGACGCGAACTCGCCTCGGCGCTCCTGCGGGCGCTCGAGATGCGGCACGAGGTCCTCGATGCCATCGTCGACAGTGACGACCACGCCGCCGCCGTACGCAGCGTGAGCGCGCTCCTCGAGACGACCGAGGACAACGCGAATGCGGTGCTGGGTCTTCAGCTCGGGCGCCTGACCCGGCTCGAGCGCGACCACCTCCGCGACGAGGTCACCAACCTGGACGCGACGCTGAAGTGGCTGCCGGAACAGCGCCCCTTCAGCACCGGCACGAACGTGCGGCTGCGCCCGTTCACCTACAACGACGAGGACGCGGAGCTCTACCGGCGGCGCTCGGCCGAGCAGCTCGATGCCGACGGCACGCCGTGGCAGGAGGATCGCATCGAGGAGGAGCGCCGGGCAGGCCTGAACCGGGTCGACGAGGAGACCGCGGCATGGTTCGTCGCGGAGAACACCAGCGGCGACCGGCCGGAGTGCGTCGGGCTGGTGTTCGGCGAACTACACGAAGGCGAGGTGGACCTCGCGGTGTGGGTGGCGCCCGAGGCGCGCAAGCAGGGCTACGGCACCGCCGTGATCAAGCTGTCGCGGCCGGAACTCGCCGCCTACTTCCCCGGCACGACGGTCATCGTCCGCTCCCCCGTCTAGGCGCTTCGCGCCTGTGCGCGGTTGACGAGTCCACACACTCGTCAACCGCGCACGGGCGGCGGAGCCGCTTTACGCCCCGTAGACCGGGGTGGGGGTCTCCGCCTTCTCGAGCAGGTCGGCCACGACGGGGCCGATCTCCTTCGGGTCCCAGCGATCGCCCTTGTCCTGCACGGGGCCGTGCCGCCAGCCCTCGGCGACGGTGATCTTGCCGCCCTCGACCTCGAACACCCGGCCGGTGACGTCCTTCGACTCGGCGCTGCCCAGCCAGACCACCAGCGGGGAGATGTTTTCCGGCGCCATCGCGTCGAAGCCCTCCTCGGGAGCGGCCATCGCCTCGGCCATCGCGCCGCCCGCGCCCACCGTCATCCGGGTGCGCGCCGCCGGCGCGATCGCGTTGACGGAGACGCCGTAGTTCTTCAGCTCGGCGGCGGCCTGGATGGTCATCTCCGCGATGCCCGCCTTGGCGGCCGCGTAATTGCCCTGACCGATGCTGCCCTGCAGGCCGGCACCCGAGCTGGTGTTGATGATCCGCGCGTCCACCGGACGTCCGGCCTTGGACTCGGCGCGCCAGTACGCGGCCGCGTGCCGCAGCGGGGCGAAGTGGCCCTTGAGGTGCACCCGGATGACCGAGTCCCACTCCTGCTCGCTCATGCCGACCAGCATCCGGTCGCGCAGGAAGCCCGCATTGTTGACCAGCACGTCGAGGCCACCGAAGTTGTCGATGGCGGTCTTGATCAGGTTCTGCGCGCCGTCCCAGTCCGCGACGTCGTCGCCGTTCACCACGGCCTGTCCGCCCGCGGCGATGATCTCCGCGACGACCTGCTCGCCGGGGCTCTCACCGGTCGCGGTGCCGTCGCCGCCGACGCCGATGTCGTTCACGACGACCTTCGCGCCCTCGGCCGCGAACGCCAGTGCGTGCGCCCGTCCGATACCGCGCCCCGCGCCCGTCACGATGACGACGCGACCCTCTACCAATCCACTCACTTCTGCTCCTCCATCACTGGCTTGTTGGATGTCTCTGCGTCCGACGCCGCCAGGAACGCGGGGCGCTCGCCGCCGCCGTGCACCGTCAGTGTCGAACCGCTGACGTAGGACGCCAGCGGCGATGCCAGGAAGGTCGCACAGTTCCCGATGTCCTCGGGCCGCGCCATCCGACCCAGCGGGACGGTCTTGCTCACCGCGGCGAGGCCGTCGGCCCCGCCGTAGTGCAGGTGGCTCTGCTCGGTCTCGACCAGGCCGACCACGATCGAGTTCACCCGGACCTTCGGCGCCCACTCCACCGCGAGGCTGGCCGCGAGGCTGTCGATGCCGGCCTTGGCGGCGCCGTAGGCGGCGGTGCCCGGCGACGGACGGCTGCCGCTGACGCTGCTGATCATCACGATCGAGCCGCCGGTGTCCTGCTTCTGCATGACGGCGTTCGCGATCTGCGAGATCAGGAGCGGGGCGAGCAGGTTGAGCTCGACGATCTTCGAGTGGAAGCGGGGGCTGGCGTCCGCGGCCAGGGCGTACGGCGCCCCGCCCGCGTTGTTGACGACGGCGTCGAGGCGGCCGTGGGTGGCGACGATCGAGTCGATCATCGACTGCACCTGCTCGGCGTCGCGAAGGTCGCAGGAGATGAACTCCACGCCGCGACCATCCACCTCGATCGGCTCGTCGGCCGGCCGTCGCGCGCAGGTCACCACCGTGGCGCCCGCGCGCAGAAACGCGCGGCTGATGCCCGCGCCCACGCCGCGCACTCCGCCGGTGACCAGCACCACGCTGCCGTCAAGACCTAGATCCACCAGTACCTCCACTGTCAGGGATTCTCTGCGGGTCGGGGGTCATCCGCCGAAAAGCGAACTCCAGCCCGACCCGCAGGTGTGCTAACTTACCAAGCAATCGCTTGGTTTGGCGACCTACCTAAGGAATCACGATGGGAATCACTTCCAAATCCGATGGGGCCGGCATCACCACGGTCACCGTCGACTACCCGCCGGTGAACGCCATCCCGTCTAAGGGATGGTTCGAACTGGCCGACGCCGTCCTCGCGGCGGGCAAGGATCCGAGCACCCACGTGGTGATCCTGCGAGCCGAGGGTCGCGGCTTCAACGCCGGCGTCGACATCAAGGAGATGCAGGCCACCGAGGGTCACGGCGCACTGATCGACGCCAACCGCGGCTGCGCGGCGGCGTTCTCCGCGGTCTACGACTGCGAGGTTCCCGTCGTGGTCGCCGTCAACGGCTTCTGCGTCGGTGGCGGCGTCGGCCTGGTCGGCAACGCCGACGTCATCGTCGCGTCCGACGACGCCGTCTTCGGCCTGCCCGAGGTCGACCGCGGCGCACTCGGCGCGGCCACGCACCTCGCCCGCCTGGTCCCCCAGCACATGATGCGCACGCTGTACTACACGGCCAAGAACGTCGACGCCCAGACGCTCAAGCACTTCGGCTCCGTGTACGACGTCGTCCCGCGCGCCGAGCTCGACGCGTGTGCACTCAAGATCGCAGGCGAGATCGCCGCCAAGGACACCCGGGTCATCCGGCGCGCCAAGGAAGCGATCAACCGCATCGACGTGATGGACGTGCACACCAGCTACCGGATCGAGCAGGGTTTCACGTTCGAGCTGAACCTCGCCGGCGTCGCCGACGAGCACCGCGACGAGTTCGTCGCCACCGGCAAGCCGCGCGCGAACAAGTAGGGAGTTGAAAGACAATGCGTGACAAGAGGATGTCGCTCGACGAGGTCGTCGGCGAACTGCGCAGTGGCATGACGATCGGCCTCGGCGGCTGGGGCTCGCGCCGCAAGCCGATGGCGTTCGTGCGCGCGATTCTGCGCTCGGACATCAAGGACCTGACCGTCGTCACCTACGGCGGACCGGACCTGGGCCTGCTGTGCTCGGCGGGCAAGGTCAAGAAGGCCTACTACGGCTTCGTGTCCCTGGACTCCGCGCCGTTCTACGACCCCTGGTTCGCCAAGGCCCGCACCACCGGCGCCATCGAGGTCCGCGAGATGGACGAGGGCATGGTCAAGTGTGGCCTCGAGGCCGCCGCGGCCCGCCTGCCGTTCCTGCCGATCCGCGCGGGCCTCGGCTCGGACGTCCTGAACTTCTGGGGCGACGAGCTCAAGACCGTCACTTCGCCGTACGCCGACGAGTCCGGCAAGGCCGAGACGCTCATCGCGATGCCCGCGCTGAACCTGGACGCGTCGTTCGTGCACCTGAACCTGGGCGACAAGCACGGCAACGCCGCCTACAACGGCGTCGACCCGTACTTCGACGACCTGTACTGCATGGCCGCCGAGAAGCGCTACGTCTCCGTCGAGCGCATCGTCGAGACCGAGGAGCTGGTGAAGGCCGTTCCGCTGCAGCAGCTGATCCTCAACCGCATGATGGTCGACGGCGTCGTGGAGGCCCCGAACGGCGCCCACTTCACCCTCGCAGGCGAGAGCTACGGCCGCGACGAGAAGTTCCAGCGTCACTACGCGGAGGCCGCCAAGACCCCCGAGTCGTGGCAGGTCTTCGTTGACACCTACCTGTCCGGCAGCGAGGACGACTACCAGGCCGCCGTCAAGAAGTTCGCAGAGGAGCAGGCATGACCTCCACCGAGACCATCACCCGCGCGGAGTACTGCGCGATCGCGTGCGCCGAGATCTTCTCGGGCGCGGGCGAGATCATGGCCAGCCCGATGTCCACGCTGGCGACCATCGGCGCGCGGCTGGCGCGGCTCACCACCGAGCCCGACCTGCTCATCACCGACGGTGAGGCGCTGATCTTCGCCGACACCCCCGCGGTCGGCGCCAAGGCCCCGATCGAGGGCTGGATGCCGTTCCGCAAGGTGTTCGACGTCGTCGCCTCCGGCCGCCGCCACGTGGTCATGGGCGCCAACCAGATCGACCGGTACGGCAACCAGAACCTGTCCGCGTTCGGTCCGCTGCAGCAGCCGACCCGCCAGATGTTCGGCGTCCGCGGCGCCCCCGGCAACACCATCAACCACGCCACCAGCTACTTCGTCCCGAAGCACTCCTCGCGGGTGTTCGTGGACAAGGTGGACGTGGTCTCGGGTGTCGGCTACGACAAGGTCGATCCCTCGAACCCGGCGTTCAAGTACCTGCACTTGCACCGCGTGGTCAGCAACCTGGGCGTCTTCGACTTCGGCGGACCGGACCACACCCTGCGCGCGCTCAGCCTGCACCCGGGCGTCACCGCGGCCGAGGTCGCCGAGAACACCTCCTTCGAGGTCGCCGGGCTGGCCGAGGCGGGCGTCACCCGCGAGCCCACCGCCGAGGAGCTGCGCCTGATCCGCGAGGTCATCGACCCGCGCGGTCTGCGTGAGCGCGAGGTCCAGGCATGACCGCCGTCCTGCGCACGGCGCTGACCGAACTGGTCGGCATCGAGCACCCGATCGTGCAGACCGGCATGGGCTGGGTCTCCGGCCCGCGCCTGACCGCGGGCACGTCCAACGCGGGCGGCCTGGGCATCCTCGCCTCGGCGACGATGACCTACGACGAGCTCGAGGCAGCGGTCCTGCGGACCAAGGAGCTGACCGACAAGCCGTTCGGCGTCAACATCCGCGCCGACGCGACGGACGCTCAGCAGCGCATCGACCTGCTGATCCGCGAGAAGGTCAAGGTCGCCTCGTTCGCGCTGGCACCCAAGAAGGACCTGATCAGCAAGCTCAAGGACAACGGCGTCGTCGTGGTCCCGTCCATCGGCGCCGCCAAGCACGCCGTCAAGGTCGCCTCCTGGGGCGCCGACGCGGTGATCGTGCAGGGCGGCGAGGGCGGCGGCCACACCGGCCCGGTCGCCACGACGCTGCTGCTGCCGTCGGTGCTCGACGCGGTCGACATCCCGGTGATCGCGGCCGGCGGCTTCTTCGACGGCCGCGGCCTGGCAGCTGCGCTGTCCTACGGCGCCGCGGGCGTCGCGATGGGCACCCGCTTCCTGCTCACCAGCGACAGCGCAGTGCCGGACTCGGTCAAGCAGGAGTACCTCAAGCGCGGCCTGCAGGACACCACCGTGTCCGTGAAGGTCGATGGCATGCCGCACCGGGTGCTCAACACCGACCTGGTCAACAGCCTCGAGAAGTCCAGCTACGCACGGGGTCTCATCGCCGCGGCCAGGAACGCTCCCAAGGTCAGGGCGATGACGGGCATGAAGTGGTCGACTCTCCTCAAGGAGGGCCTCGACATGAAGAAGTCCACGGACAAGACCTGGCTGCAGGTCATCATGTACGCCAACACCCCGATGCTGCTCAAGGCCGGCCTGGTCGACGGCAACACCGAGGCGGGCGTGCTCGCGTCAGGTCAGGTGGTCGGCATGGTCGACGACCTGCCGAGCTGTCAGGAACTGATCGACCGGATCATGGCGGACGCCGTGAAGCGGATCGACGCACTGGGCGCGCTGCGCGCCTGAGCTCGGGAGCGCACTCCCCACACTGAAGGGCACCATCGGCCGGTTCATCCGGCCGGCGGTGCCCTTCAGTCGTTTGCGGCGGCCGCGGCCATCCGGGCGCGGACCTCGGGCCTGCGCAGCGGCGGCACCGTGGCCGGTGGCTGCTTGCGGGAGGGCAGCACCCCGAGCAGCCGCATCGTGGTCGCCGTGACCTCGGCGACCGCCTGCTCGAAGGGCTCTCGGGTGGCGTCGGACAGCTTCTGCACCCCGCTCACCTTCCGCACGTACTGACGGGCGGCCGCCTCGATCTCCTCCGCGGTGGCGGCCGGCTCGAGGCCGCGGAGCTCGGTGATGTTTCGGCACATATCCCGACGATAACCCCGAGCCACCGCCCGCGTGCGATGAGTTCCGTGTCACCCCGTAACTATTTTGGCTCCGGGGGTAACCCGCTCCGGTATTGTCCGGCGATGTGAATGGATCCGGAGACCACCCAGTCGAAGCAGCCGGCCCGGGCCGGCCCCGAGATCCCCAGGTCGACCGGTCGGTCCTCGATGCGACCATTGCGCTGCTCGTCGAGTCGGGCTACCAGAAGACCACCATCCAGGCCATCGCCCGACGGGCCAAGGTCAGCGCGCCCGCGATCTACCGCCGCTGGGCCACCCGCGAGATGATCATCGAGGACGCGATCTTCGGCCTCGAGTCCATGGGCGACGTGCCGCTCCCCCCGAGCACCGACGACCTGCACGCCGACCTCCTGGCCTGGACGCGCAGTTTCCTCGAGCGCGCCGCGCACCCGGCCGCCCGCTCCGCGATACCAGGGCTGATGTCCACCTGGAATCACAACGAGGGCGTCTACGAGCGGCTCGTCCAGCGGGCCGAGGTGCCCGCCCGCAAGGCGCTGCTCGACCGGATCCAACTGGCCGAGCCTGACGCGGAGCCGGCCGCCGCCGCGTCCACCGCGGACACCGTCTTCGACCTGCTGGTGTCGGCCACCATGCTCCGCGGCGTCTCGCGCGGATTCGAGGACTCGGACGCGTGGTGCGAGCGGATCGCCGACGCACTGTTCGCGCTGATCGGCACCATCGACTGACGGACACCGTCCGTCCGGGTCCACCGACGAGTTCGGCCCCGTACTCCTCCGGCAGGAGGGTACGGGGCCGAATCTGCTTGCGCGGAGAGGTTTTAGCCCAGGCGCTCGATGATCGTCACGTTCGCGGTGCCGCCACCCTCGCAGATGGTCTGCAGGCCGTAGCGCCCACCGGTGCGCTCGAGCTCGTTGAGCATGGTCGCGAACAGCTTGGTGCCGGTCGCGCCGAGCGGGTGCCCGTTCGCGATCGCGCCGCCGTTGGCGTTGACCTTCGCCGGGTCCGCGCCGATCTCCTTGATCCAGGACAGCACGACGGGGGCGAAGGCCTCGTTGATCTCGATGACGTCGATGTCATCGATGGTCAGGCCTGCCTTCTCCAGCGCGTACTTGGTCGCGGGGATCGGCGCGCTGAGCATGAAGATCGGCGAGGCGCCGCGGGCGCTGATGTGGTGGATCCGGGCGCGGGGCTTGAGGCCGTGCGCCTTCACCGCGGCCTCGGAGGCGAGCAGCGTCGCGCTGGCGCCGTCGGAGATCTGGCTCGCCAGGGCCGCGGTCAGGCGTCCGCCGTCGGTCAGGGTCTTGAGCCCGGCCATCTTCTCCAGGCTGGTCTCGCGCGGGCCCTCGTCGATGCTGAACTCGCCGACCGGCACGATCTCCTTGTCGAAGCGGCCCTCGGCGATCGCCTTGCGCGCGCGCTCGTGGCTCTGCAGCGCCCAGCGCTCCATCTCCTCGCGGCTGATGTCCCACTTCTCGGCGATCAGCTCGGCGCCGTGGAACTGCGAGACCTCTTCGTCGCCGTAGCGGTGCTCCCAGCCCTTCGAGCCCTTGAACGGGGTCTCGAAACCGAACTGCTCGCCGACGACCATCGCGGAGGCGATCGGGATCATGCTCATGTTCTGCACGCCGCCGGCCACCATCAGGTCCGCGGTTCCGCTCAGGATCGCCTGCGCCGCAAAGTGAACGGCCTGCTGGCTGGATCCACACTGACGGTCGACGGTGACACCGGGGACATCCTCGGGGTAGCCGGCGGCCAGCCAGGCGGTGCGCGCGATGTTGCCGGCCTGCGGGCCGATCGCGTCGACACAGCCGAACACGACGTCGTCGATCTCGCTCGGGTCGACCTGGTTGCGCTCGAGGAGCTGCTTGATCACCCCGGCGCCGAGGTCCGCGGGGTGCACCGCGGAGAGGGCACCGCCCTTCTTGCCGACCGCGGTGCGGATGGCGTCAACAATGTATGCCTCAGGCATGGAAACTCCCTACGAATCGGACCGTGACTGTGGGCTGGAGAGCCCGTCGAGCACAATGGCGAGATACTGCTTGGCGACCGTTTCCGCGGTCATCGGGCCTCCCGGCCGGTACCAGCGCACCGGAACCCAGACGGTGTCGCGCATGAAGCGGTACACCAGCTCCACGTCGATGTCGGGGCGGAAGCTGCCGTCGGCGATGCCCGCCTCGAGGACCGAGACCCACAGGCCCCGGAACTCCTTGTTGCGCTCGGTGATGTACTCGAAGCGCTCGTTGCCGACCAGGTGCTTGGCCTCGTCCTGATAGATCGCGACCGCGGCGTGCGAACCGTCGATCGCCTCGAAGGACGCGATCACCATCGCCTCGAGGGTGGCGCGCGATCCGAGACCGGCCGCGACGATGTCGCGGTAGCGGCCGAACAGCTCGTCCAGGAAGCCCTTGAGGATCTCGTCGACCATGGACTCCTTGGAGTCGAAGTGGTGGTAGAGACTGCCGGACAGGATCCCGGCCGAGTCGGCGATGTCGCGCACCGTGGTGGCGCGCAGACCGCGCTCGGCGAACAGGGCGGCCGCCAGCGCGAGGAGTTCGGCGCGGCGGCCGGACTTGCTGGCAGACTCTTCGGCAGCTCTCGGCGGAGGGGTCACACTCGACAGAGTATCAACCAAGCGCTTGTTAGGGTATCGGGGTGCAGCAAAACACTTGCGCCGTGATCACCGGCGGATCGGGCGGCATCGGGATCGAGATCACCCGGCGGCTCGCCGCCCAGGGGCTCCCTGTCGCGTTCACCTACCGTTCCGGCGCCGAGCGCGCCGCCGCCCTGGTCGAGGAGATCACCGCTGCGGGCGGGCGGGCCCGTGCCGATGCCGTCGACCTGACCGACCGGGACCGGGTCGCACGGTGGGCGCGGGAGATCACGGCCGAGCTCGGCGATCCGTCGGTGCTGGTGCACGCGGCGGGCCCGCACATCCCGATGGTCCACCTGTCCAAGGTCTCCCCCGACACCTTCTCCGAGCATCTCGGAGCCGAGGCCACCGCGTTCTTCGCGCTCGTGCACGCCCTGTTGCCCGGGCTCCGCGCGGCGCGCGGCTCGGTGGTCGCGGTGACCACGGCGGCCACCGACCGCTTTCCCGTCCGCGACGGCCTCTCGTCCGGGACCAAGGGCGCCGTCGAGGCGCTGGTCCGGGCGTTCGCCGCCGAGGAGGGCCGCTACGGCGTCCGCTTCAACTCCGTTGGCCCCGGCATGCTCACCGACGGCATGGCCGAACGCCTGATGGGCAACGCCGACCTCGATGAGCGCGCGCAGGCCGTCGCGATGAGCCGGATCCCCCTGCAGCGCTTCGGCTCCGCGGTCGACATCGCCGAAGCCGTCTGCTTCCTCGCGAGCGACAAGGCCGGCTTCATCACCGGCCAGAAGCTGAACGTCGACGGCGGCTACACCGTCTAGGCGGCTCCGCCGCCCGTGCGCGGTTGACGAGTGTCAGGACTCGCTAACCGCGCACAGGCGGGACACGGGTTTTCGTCCCGCCTATGCCACCCCTCGCGGCGCAGGACCTGCTCGACCTCCCCGGCCACCAGGCACGGGGTCACGACCACCTCCTCGTAGCCGAACACCAGCCGTGGCCGATCGGCGAGTTCGGCGGCGTTGTCGCGGCGACGGTCCCGGAAGGCGACCTCGCGCGCGGAGTGCGACCGGCGGCCGTCGAGGCGCACGATCAGCGGGACACCGTGTTCGCTGTAGTCGCAGTCCTCCCAGAGCGTGCGGCCGTCGACCACCACCGGCTCCTGCCTGCGTGCCACGGGAAGTCCGTGGGCCTGTTCGACATCGACCGCGAAGCGGTACTCGAGCATCGACTGGACGCCTTCGGCCAGCAGCCGGACGGCCGCCTCGAGCGCTTTCCGGTAGCGACGCGGGGTCCGCTCGTTCATCCGGCGCCGGACGTCGTCCAACCGGACGCGAGCGTTGGTGACGGTGCCGATCAGGCTGACGTATGCCTCGCGCGCCGACGGCTGCGCGATGGCGTGGTCTAGCGCGGTGTCCGCGCGGGTCGTGCGCGGTGGCAGGAGGTCGCCGGCACCGATGTGCCGTTGCGCGCGCGACCGGTGCACCACCACCCCGGGATGCAGGACGCTCCCCCGCGCGGGCACCACGCGATCGTTGTGCACCGCGTGTCCGACCGCGGTCGCGGGTTGACCGATCGCGGAGACACCGTAGGGAACTGTGACGTGGACGGGACCGGCCTCGCTCACTGGGGCCATCCCCCACAGCTCCGCGGCCGTCCGGTGACTGAGCAGCGCCGTGGTCCCGCCGTAGAGAAGGGCGGCCTCGAGAATTGCCTCGCGAGTGAGCGCGCCCGAGGTGATCGCGTACACCCCGTGCAGCACCCGCTGCCAGCTCCCGGTCTCGAGGCGCTGTCGCGTTCGCGACGGCGGGAATCCGAGGGCGTGCAATTGCGCCGCGGTGACCAATCCGTACTGGCGGTCGACGAGGGCCTGGAGCGCTGCGGGCGAGAACGTTGCGGGCATGCCGACGACACTGGCGTCGGGTACCGACCGGATCGACGAGATCGGGCCGGGTTATCCACAGGCGCTACGCGCCTGTGCGTGGTTGACGAGTGTCAGCACTCGTCAACCACGCACAGGCGGCGGAGCCGCCTAGGCGCGCTGGCTGGAGATGGAGACGATCTCGCCGGTGAGGTAGGTCGTGTAGTCGCTGGCGAGCATCGCGATGGTCGCGGCGATCTCCCACACCTCGGCGGCGCGACCGAAGGCCTCACCCTCGGCCAGCTTGTCGAGCAGTTCCTCGCTGGTCACCTTCGCCAGGAACGCGTGGCGGGCGATGGACGGCGCGACGGCGTTGATGCGGACGCCGTACTCGGCGGCCTCGATCGCGCTGCAGCGGGTCAGCGCCATGACGCCTGCCTTGGCCGCCGCGTAGTGCGCCTGCGAGTGCTGCGCGCGCCAGCCGAGCACGGAGGCGTTGTTGACCAGGACGCCGTTGTGATCGACGGACTTGAAGTAGCGCAGCGCAGCGCGGGTGGCGCGGAAGGTGCTCGTCAACGTGATGTCGAGGACGCGATCCCACTGCTCGTCGGTCATGTCCACGACCGGCGTCTCGCCGCCGAGGCCCGCGTTGTTGACCAGGACGTCGATGCGGCCGAGCTTCTCGGCGGAGCCGGCGATCAGCGCGTCGACCTGCTCGGTGCTCGAGACGTCGCAGACGAACGACTCGACCTGCTGGCCACCGAACTCGGCCGACAGCTTCTCCACGGTCTCGCCGAGGCGACGCTCGTGGAAGTCCGAGACCAGCACGTCGGCGCCCTCGAGCAGCGCCCGGCGCGCGGTGGCGAAGCCGATACCGGTGCCCGCGGCCGCGGTCACGACGACCTTCTTGCCCTTGAGCAGGTTGTGGCCCTCGATCTCGGCGGGGGCGACTGCAAGGGGGGACTTGAGGGAAGTGGTCACGGTCGAGCCTCTCGGGGAAGTCCGAGCACCCGCTCGGCGATGATGTTTCGTTGGATTTCGTTCGAGCCGCCGTAGATGGTGTCGGCCCGGCTGAACAGGAACAGGCGCTGCTGGTCGCTCAGGTCGGCGTCGGCGCCGAACGGTCCGTTGCCCGCCAGAAGCGAGTCCGCACCGGCGACCTCCATCGCGAGCTCACCGAGACCGCGGTGCCAGTTGGCCCACAGCAGCTTGGCCACCGAGGCCTCGCCGCCCTGGGCGCTGGCGTCGACCGCGGACAGGGTGCGCATGGCGTGCGCACGCATCACCTGCAGGCCCATCCAGGCGCGGGTGAGCTTGTCCTTGATGACGGGGTCGGAGGCCGCGCCGTTGCGCTCGGCCAGCTCGACGATCTCCGACAGTTCCTTGGCGAAGCCGACCTGCTGGCCGAGCGTGGAGATGCCGCGCTCGAAGGTGAGGGTGCCCATCGCGACCGACCAGCCCTGGCCGACCTCGCCGACCACCAGGTCGGCGTCGGTGCGGGCGTCGTCGAAGAACACCTCGTTGAACTCGGAGGTGCCGGTGAGCTGCAGGATCGGCCGCACCTCGATGCCCGGCTGGTCCATCGGGACCAGCAGGTAGGACAGGCCCTTGTGGCGCTGCGAGCCGGGCTCGGTCCGCGCGACCACGAAGCACCACTGCGCGACGTGCGCGAGCGAGGTCCACACCTTCTGCCCGTTGATCCGCCACTGGTCGCCGTCGAGGCGCGCCGAGGTGGAGACCGCCGCGAGGTCGGAGCCCGCGCCGGGCTCGGAGTAGCCCTGGCACCACAGTTCGGAGACCGTGTTGATGCCGGGCAGGAAGCGCCGCTTCTGCTCCTCGGTGCCGAACGCGATCAGCGTCGGCCCGAGCAGCTCCTCACCGAGGTGGCTCACCCGCGCGGGTGCGCCCGAGCGGGCGTACTCCTCATGGAAGATCACCTGCTGGCTCAGCGTCGCGCCCTTGCCGCCGTACTCGGTCGGCCAGCCCAGGCAGGTCCACCCGGCGGCCGCCAGATGGCGGTCCCACGCGAGTCGCTCCTCGAAGGCCTCGTGCTCACGTCCGGGTCCGCCGAGCCCACGCAGACCGGCGAACTCACCGGTGAGATTGTCGGCCAACCACTCACGGACGGTCGCGGCGAACTGCTCGTCGTCTTTGGCTGTCCCCAGCCCCTGGCTTACATCCACCCCGGTAGGATAACCTACCAAGCACTTGCTTTGTAGAGGAGTCCAGTGACCAGTGATGTGAATACCACCCCCGCGGCCCTCGCGAGGGCGGCTCGCGAGTTCGGGGACGCCGAGGCCATCGCCGACGGCGAGACCCATCTCAGCTACTCCGACCTCCTCGACCGCGTGCGCACGGTGGCACGGGCACTGATCGCGCGCGGGATCGAGCCCGGCGACCGCGTCGCGCTCTGGGCCCCGAACACCTATCACTGGGTCATCGCCGCCCTCGCCACGCACTACGCCGGCGCGGTGTTGGTCCCGATCAACACCCGCTACACCGGCACCGAGGCGCTGGACCTGGTGATCCGGACGAAGGCGAGGGCCCTGTTCGTCGTCGGCCCGTTCCTCAAGACCGACCGCTGGGCCGACCTGTCCCGCGCAGCCGGGCCGGGCGACCTCGACGTGCTGGACACCGTCATCCGGATCCCCTTCGACGAGGCGGCGCCGACCGAGGGCGTCATCGAGTGGCAGCAGCTGGACGACCTCGCCTCGTCGGTGCCCGCCGAGCAGGCGGATGCCCGCGCCCGGGCCGTCGATCCGGACGACATCGCCGACATCCTGTTCACCTCGGGCACCACCGGCAAGAGCAAGGGCGTGCTGAGCGCGCACCGGCAGACGGTGGGCATCGCGGACGCGTGGGCAACATGCGCCGAGGTCACCAGCGCCGATGCCGAGTTGCTCATCAACCCCTTCTTCCACACCTTCGGCTACAAGGCCGGGATCATGGTGTGTGTCCTGCGCGGCGCCACCATCGTCCCGATGGCGCTGTTCGACGTCCCCAAGGTCGCCGCGAAGATCGCCGAGGCCCGGGTCAGCGTCCTGCCGGGCGCCCCGACCATCCACCAGTCGATCCTCGACCTGCCCACCCGCGACGAGTACGACCTGTCGAGCCTGCGGATCGCCGTCACCGGTGCCGCCGCGGTCCCGGTGCGGCTGGTCGAACGGATGCAGTCCGAACTGGGCTTCGACGCCGTGCTCACCGCCTACGGGCAGACCGAGGCCGTCGTGGTGACCATGTGCCGCACCGATGACGACCCGGTCACCGTCTCGACCACCTCCGGGCGCGCCATCCCCGGCATGGAGGTCCGGATCGGCGACAACGGCGAGATCCTGGTCCGCGGCGAGAACGTCATGCTCGGCTACCTCGACGACCCGGAGGCCACCGCGGCGACCATCGACAAGGACGGCTGGCTGCACACCGGCGACGTCGGCGTCATGGACGAGCGCGGCTACATCGACATCACCGACCGGCTCAAGGACATGTACATCTCGGGCGGCTTCAACGTCTATCCCGCCGAGATCGAGAACGCCCTCGCCCGGATCGACGCGGTCGCCGAGTCGGCCGTCATCGGGGTGTCCGACGAGCGGATGGGCGAGGTCGGCCGCGCCTATGTCGTCGCGAAGCCCGGTCGCACCATCACGGCCGAGGAGGTCCTCGCGTACTGCAAGGAGCACCTGGCCAACTTCAAGATCCCGCGCTCGGTCGTCGTCGTCGGGTCGCTGCCGCGCAACCCGTCCGGCAAGGTCCTCAAGAACGATCTCCGGGAGGGCAAGTCGTGAGCGTTCCCGACGAGGGTGAGGTCGTCACCTACGAGGTCCGCGGCAAGGTCGCGGTCGTCACGATGAACCGGCCGAAGTTCCGCAACGCGCAGAACTCCGTGATGACCTACGCGCTGGACGCCGCCTTCCAGCGCGCCGTCGAGGACCCCGAGGTGAGCGCGATCGTGTTGGCCGGCAACGGCGACCACTTCAGCGCAGGGCACGACATCGGGACCGTCGGACGCGACCACCACGTGTCCTACGACAACAAGGCCGTCATGTGGTGGGACCACGTCGACCGCGAGGGCGGCGACCAGCGGTTCGCCCGCGAGATGGAGGTCTACCTCGGCATGTGCCGGCGGTGGCGCGAGCTGCCGAAGCCGACCATCGCCATGGTGCACGGCGCCTGCATCGCCGGTGGCCTGATGCTGTCCTGGGTGTGCGACCTCATCGTGGCCTCCGACGACGCCTTCTTCGCGGACCCTGTTGTCCGGATGGGCATTCCGGGCGTCGAGTACTTCGCGCACCCGTGGGTGCTCGGGGTGCGCGGGGCCAAGGAGATCCTGTTCACCGGCGACCGCTTCTCCGCGCAGCGCGCCTACGAGTGGGGCATGGTCAGCCGGGTGGTTCCGCGTGAGGACCTCGAGGCCACCGCGATGGACCTGGCCGACCGGATCGCGACCATGCCGCAGTTCGGACTCGCGCTGACCAAGAAGGCCGTCAACCAGTGCGAGGACCTGATGGGTGTGCGGGCCGGCATGGACTCGGTCTTCGGTCTGCACCACTTCGCGCACGCACACAACGCCGAAATCGGCAAGGGGCCCCTGGGCGGTATGGACGCCACAGCAATGAAGCGCGGCGCAGCCGCGGCGATGAAGAAGGCTGGAGAAGAATAGTGGATCTCGAATTCGACGACGCCACAGTCGCATTCCGCGACGAAGTGCGCGCGTTCCTCAAGGCGAACGTCCCCGCCGAGCCGCTGCCGCACATGGACACGGCGGAGGGCTTCGAGGCGCACCGGCAGTGGGAGCGCACCCTCGCCGACGCCCGCCTGTCGGTGGTGTCCTGGCCGGCCGAGTACGGCGGCCGCGACGCCACCCTCGAGCAGTGGGTCATCTTCGAGGAGGAGTACTACCGCTCCGGCGCACCCGGCCGGGTCAGCCAGAACGGCATCTTCCTGCTGGCCCCCACGCTCTTCGAGCACGCCAAGCCCGAGCAGCTGGCACGGATCATGCCGCGGATGGCACGCGCCGACGACATCTGGGCCCAGGCCTGGTCCGAGCCCGAGTCCGGCTCCGACCTGGCCAGCCTGCGCGCCACCGCCACCAAGGTCGACGGTGGCTGGCTGCTCAACGGTCAGAAGACCTGGAGCTCCCGCGCCGCGTTCGCGGACTGGGGATTCGGCCTGTTCCGCTCCGACCCGGAGGCCCAGCGCCACAAGGGCATCACGTACTACATGTTCGACCTGCGGTCGAAGGGCGTCACCGTGCGTCCGATCGACCAGCTCGACGGCCTGCCGGGCTTCGCCGAGGTGTTCCTCGAGGACGTCTTCGTGCCCGACGACCCGGCGAACCCCGCGGAGTCCGGCGTGATCGGCGCCGTCAACGAGGGCTGGCGGGTCGCGATGAGCACCGCGAGCAACGAGCGCGGCCTGTCGCTGCGCTCCCCCGGCCGCTTCCTCGCCGCCACCGACCGGCTCGTGCAGCTGTGGAAGACGAACGGCGACCAGTCCGACACCGAGCTGCGCGACCGGGTCGTCGACGCGTGGATCGGATCGCGCGCCTACGAGCTGAGCACGTGGGGCACCGTCACCCGGCTGGCCGGCGGCGGCCAGCTCGGCGCCGAGTCCTCCATCAACAAGGTGTTCTGGTCCGAGTGGGACGTGGCAACCCACGAGACCGCGCTCGACCTGCTCGGCCCCGAGGCCGAGCTCGCCGACACCGCGTGGATGGACGGCTACCTGTTCTCCCTCTCCGGTCCGATCTACGCCGGCACCAACGAGATCCAGAAGAATGTCATCGCCGAGCGGCTGCTCGGCCTACCTAAGGCGGACCGATGAGATTCGCACTCGACTCCTCGCACACCGACTTCGCGGACAGCATCGACTCGCTGCTCGCCAAGTCCGACATGCCCGCCGTGATCCGGTCCTGGAACGCGGGTGACACCGCGCCCGGCCTCAAGGTGTGGCAGCGCCTGGCGGAGACCGGCGTCAACGGCCTGATCATCGACGAGGCGCACGACGGCCTCGGCGCCGACGCCATCGACCTGGTCGTCGCGGTCGAGCAGCTGGGCAGGCACGCCGTGCCGGGTCCGGTCGCCGAGACCATCGCCGTCGCACCGGTGCTGCTCGCAGGCGCGGCGCCGGACCGCCTGTCCGCGCTCGCCGAGGGCGCGCTGGCCACCGTCGCGGCCCCGCCGCGGGTGCCGTTCGCCGTCGACGCGAACGCCGTCGAGCTGACCCTGCTCGTGCAGGGCGACTCGGTGTCCACCGCCACAGTCGGCGACCAGCACGGCTCCGTCGACCAGGCCAGGAAGCTGTTCTCCGTCACCGCCGCCGAGACACTCGGCGACGCGGACGTCGAGCGCGCCTTCGACATGGGCGCGCTCGCCACCGCAGCCCAGCTGCTCGGCCTCGGCCGCACCATGCTCGAGGTCAGCACCGAATACGCCAAGCAGCGCAAGCAGTTCGGCAAGGCCATCGGCAGCCAGCAGTCGATCAAGCACCACCTGGCGAACGTCGCCATCGGCCTCGAGATGGCGCGACCGCTGCTGCACGGCGCGGCGCTGTCCGTCCGCGACGGCTCGGCCGACGCCCGCCGCGACATCTCGGCGGCCAAGGTCGCGTGTGGCGACGCCGCGTACCGCGCATCGCGGATCGCGCTGCAGGTGCACGGCGCCATCGGGTACACCCAGGAACACGACCTGTCCCTGTGGCTGACCAAGACCCGGGCCCTGCTGACCGCGTGGGGCACCCCGTCTGTGCACCGCGCCCGAGTGATGGAGTCGCTGTGAGCCAGGTTGCCGCGGTAGGCGCATTCGACGAGGAGCAGCTCGAGCTCCGCAAGACCGTGCGGGCGCTGCTCGCCAAGCATTCCGATCCCGGTGCGGTCCGCCGCGCCGCGGAGACCGAGCAGGGCTACGACGCCGCGCTGTGGGAGATGCTCTGCCAGCAGGTCGGCGTCGCCGCGCTCGCGATCCCCGAGGAGTTCGGCGGCATCGGCGCATCCGCGATCGAGACGCACCTGGTGCTCGAGGAACTCGGCCGCACGCTCGCCCCGACACCGATGCTCGGTTCGGTGGTGCTCGGCGCGCAGGCGATCCTGGCCAGCGGCGACACCGAGGCCTGCGAGCGACTGCTGCCCGGGATCGCGGAGGGCACCGCCGTCGCGGCGCTGTGCTGGACCGGCGCCGACGGCAGCTGGGACACCGAGTCGGTCGACGTGACGGCCACGGCGGCCGGTGACGGGCACTCGCTCACCGGCGCGAGCCACTTCGTGCTGGACGGGTCGATCGCGGACGTGCTCGTCGTCGCCGCCGCGATCGACGGCGCCGTGGCGCTGTTCGAGGTCGATCCCGCGCAGGAGTCGGTCAGCCGCCGCAGGCTGCCCGCGATGGACCCGACCCGGACCCTGTCGGTCGTGGAGTTCGACGGCGCCTCGGCCCGTCTGCTCACCGCCGACGGCTCGGCGGCCCTGGAGCGGGTGCGCGAGATCGCCTGCGTCGCACTGTCCGCGGAGCAGATCGGTGCGGCCGCGCAGTCGCTGGACCTCACCGTCGAGTACAGCAAGTCCCGCGTGCAGTTCGGTCGTCCGATCGGCAGCTTCCAGGCCCTCAAGCACCGGATGGCGGACCTGTACTTCCTGGTGGAGACGGCCCGTTCGGCGTCCTACGGCGCGGTCCGCTCGCTCGTCGACGGAGCGCCCACCGCGGCGACGGACGCCGCGGTCGCGAAGGTGTACTGCTCGGAGGCCCTGCAGTCGGTCGCGGCGGACAGCATCCAGCTGCACGGCGGCATCGCGATCACCTGGGAGCACGACGCCCAGCTGTACTTCAAGCGCGCACACGGCAGCGCCCAGCTCTTCGGCCAGCCGCGGGGGTACCTGAAGTCGCTGGAGTCGGCCGCGGGCCTGCCCGCCTGATCCCGTTGCACTGAGCTCGAAGGCCGGCCCGGATTCCCCGGGCCGGCCTTCTGCATGTCGGGACGAGATCGACCGAATTCCGAACCCCGCGCGATCGACTGTGAGAAGCTCCGCGAATGGCCCCCCGATCGCTCGAAGACCTCAGCTCGCTCGAGGACCTCCGGCAGCTCAAGTACCGGTACTTCCGCGCGCTGGACCTGAAACGGTGGGACGAGTTCGCGGACACCCTCGCCGAGGACATCGTCGCGCACTACGGCACGCATGCGCTCGCCGAACCGCTCGTCTTCCAGGGCCGCGACGCCGTCGCCGGGTTCATGCGCGACGCGCTCGGCCCGGCGATCACGACCGTGCACATCGCCAACCATCCGGAGATCTCGGTCGACGGATCGGACGCGTCCGGCTCGTGGAACTTCGAGGACACGGTGATCGTGCCTGCCGCAAACAGGCTGATCCGCGGTGCCGGCTATTACACCGACCGGTACCACCGCGACGACGACGGGAGCTGGCGGATCGCGGAGACATCGTACGAGCGGATCTACGAGTCGATCATCTCCCTCGACGACGTCCCGAGCTTCCAGTTCCTCTCGCACATGTGGGCCACTCCCCCGGCGGCGACCTCCTGATCCTGGGCCGGCTCATCGACCGCCGGCTACCAGCGGACCGGCATCTTCTCGAGGCCGGTCACGAAGTTCGCCGGTCGGCGCGGTAGCGGCAGGTCGCTCGCCAGTTCCATGTTCGGGATCCGCTCGAGCAGCCGCTCGAACATCAGCCTGCCCTCGAGCCGGGCGAGCTGGTTGCCCAGGCAGAAGTGCGACCCGAAACCGAAGGCCACGTGCGGATTCGGATTCCGGGACGCGTCGAACCGTGCCGGATTCTCGAACACCGACTCGTCGAAATTCGCGGACTCGAACAGCAGCAGCATCTTCTCGCCCGCGCGCAGCCGCGTGCCGTGGAACTCCACGTCGCGGGTCACGGTGCGGCACATGTTCTTCACCGGTGACACCCAGCGCACCATCTCCTCGAGCGCCTGCGGGATCAGGGACCGGTCGGCGACGAGCTGGTCCCGCTGCTCGGGGTGGCGCATCAGCTGCTCCATGCCGCCGCTGAGCACGTGCCGCGTGGTCTCGTCGCCGCCGACCAGGATCAGCAGGGTCTCGGCCACGATGTCCTCTTCCGTGAGCCGGCGGCCGTCGATCTCGGCATGCACCAGCACGCTGGTCAGGTCCTCGGTCGGTTCGCGGCGGCGCTGTTCGATCGTGCGCATGGTGAACTCGACGAAGGACACGTACGCCGCCATCATCTTCGACAGCATCTCCTCGGAGGCGTTGCTGCCCTGGGCCTCGACCAGGTCGTCGCTCCACTGCAGGAACATCTCCCGCTCCTGCGGCCGCACACCCAGCATGTCGCCGATCACCGCCATCGGCAGCGGCGCGGCGAGATCGCGGACGAAGTCGCACTCGCCCCTGTCGATCACCGCGTCGATCAGCTCGTCGCAGATCCGTCCGATGCCGCCGATCTTGGCCTCGACCTGCCTGCGGGTGAAGCCGGCGTTGACCAGCTTGCGACGGTGCAGATGCTCCGGGTCGTCCATGTCGATCATGTGCGGCAGCGGCCCCACCTCCGGCCGGATCCCCCCGGCGTTGGAGAACAGGTCTGCGTCCCGCTCGGCGTCGATCACCGCGGCATAGCTCGCGGCGCCCGCCGTGCCGTCCCTGTCCCGGAACACCGGCTCGTGTGCACGCATCCAGGTGTAGGCGTCCCTCGGGTCGCCGCGTTCACCCGCATAGAACCGTCCATCCACCAGATCGATGTCGGGTCGCATGCCGTCAACTCCCTCGCTCAGCCGTTCTCCGAACCTGCTCGCACCGGGTGAATCGAGCCTATTCCTGCTGGCGGGATTGCATATCCAAATCGCCCCGGCGGTGGTAGAACAGGTTGCACAACGGAGGGAGTCGCGGTGGACGCGATCGGTACGGGAGCTGTGCGGGGCAAGTCGATCCTGGTGACGGGAGGCGGCAGCGGAATCGGCCTCGGCGTCGCCTCCCTGCTGGCCGGTTCCGGCGCCCACGTGACCATCTGCGGACGCACCGAGGAGAAGTTGATCAAGGCCGCCGCGTCGGTCACGCCCGCGCACGACGGGTCGATCACCCATCACGCCGCCGATGTCACCGACGAGGACGCGGTGGTCGAAGCGGTCGCGGCCGCCGCGGCGGTGACCGGACGCCTCGACGGGGTGGTGGCCTGCGCGGGCGGCAACGAGACCATCGCCCCGGTCACCCAGATCGACGTCGATGCCTGGCGCCGCACCGTGGAGCTCAACATCACCGGCACGATGCTCACGCTCAAGCACTCCGCCCGCGAGCTGGTCCGCGGCGGGGGCGGATCGTTCGTCGCGATCTCCTCCATCGCGAGCAGCAACACCCACCGCTGGTTCGGCGCGTACGGCGTCTCGAAGTCCGGCGTCGACCACCTCGTCCAGCTCGGCGCCGATGAGCTGGGTGCCAGCAACGTCCGGGTCAACTGCATCCGGCCCGGGCTCACCCGCACCGATCTGGTCGCCCTGATCACCGAGGGCGGGCCGCTGCTCGAGGACTACCAGGCCTGCACTCCCCTGCCCCGCATCGGGGAGCCGGAGGACATCGCGGCGCTGGCGCGGTTCCTGCTCGGCGACGAGTCCACCTGGATCACCGGCCAGATCATCAACGTCGACGGCGGCCAGATGCTGCGGCGCGGACCCGATTTCAGCTCGATGCTCGAGCAGGTCTACGGCGTCGACGGCCTGCGCGGCGTGGTGACGCAGTGACCTCCCACGGCGCCACCTCCCACGACGTTCTCGGCAAGCGCGTCGAGATGCCGGTGCAGATCCGGCAGGCGACGGCGTTCATGGCCATGTACTCGGTCCCGACCGCCCCGGCGCAGGCGCTGATCGATCACACCGGGCTGGAGATCCTCCGGTATCGCCCCGGTCGCGGACTGTGCGTGCTGGTGTTCGTCGACTACGTGGACGGAGACCTGGGCCCCTACAACGAGTTCGGTGTCTGCTTCATGGTCCGCAGCCATCGCGACACCGGCAAGTCCTCCGTCGTCTCGGATCTCCGGTCGTTGGCGACGGGCGGGGCGGGTGCGCTGATCCATCAGCTGCCCGTCGACGGCGAGTTCACGATGGCCGCCGGTCGCGGCATCTGGGGATTCCCCAAGGTGCTGGCGGATTTCGACTCCGATCACGCGAGCCCGGCCAAGCGGGCGTCGGTCAGCCAGGACGGCAAGCTCATAGCAGAACTGCGCATCAAACCGGGCGTCACGGTGCCCGGTTCTGGGGCGGGCGCCGCGGTGGCGGCCTACTCGCACCTCGACGGCGTCACCAGGCACACCCAGTGGGAGATGAACCCGTCCGGCGTCCGCTCCCGGCTCGGTGGTGCGGACCTGACGTTGGGCACCCATCCCATCGCCGACGAGCTGCGCTCGCTCGGCCTACCGCGCCGTGCCCTGCTCACCTCGTCGATTCCGGATCTGAAGATGACCTTCGGGGACGCGCGGGTGGTGTGAACACCCACCGACCGGCGCTCCGGACGTCGGTCAGCCCAGGACGATCAGGGCCGCGATCGCAGGGCCGAAGGCCCCGCCGAGCTGGTAGCAGAGGTTGAACAGACCGATCGTGGTGGGGCGCTGGGACTCCGGCGCGGCAGCGGTCGCATAGACCGCCAGCGTGGCCTGACCGCCGGTGGTGGCGAAGACCGCCAGGGTGGCCGCCACCAGCAGCAGCGGCGCCCACGGGGTCATGACCGCGGTCAGCGGGGCCAACGCCCCGACGGCGATCAGGACGGCGAGAACCCGGGAACGGCCGATCCGCACCGCGGCGGCGGCCAGCACCAGAGACAGCGCGGAGCCGATCAGCAAGGCCACCAGCTGCCCGACACCGATTGCGGCCGTTGACCATTCGGTCCGCTCCCGCAGCAGCTGCGGGATCGTGAACAGCAGCGTGAAGTACGACGTAGCGAGTGCGCACGCGAGGAGGGTCGAGGCGACGAACGCCGGGCTGCGCAGCAGCGCTGCGGGAACGAAGCCGTCGGGGCGACTGCGGATATGGGCCGCGAGCACGGCGCCCATCACGATCGCGGCGGCGACCGCAGGTGCCGGGTAGCGGGGCACGAGGACCAGGGCGGACGCCGTACACACGAGCAGGGCAGCGCCCCGGCCATCGAAGGGCACGGTGGCGGCGGGGACGACGGCCGGGCTGCGCCGGATCACCGCCGGGACGGCCAGCAGCGCGACGAGCGAGATCGCAAGCGCCGCGCGCCAGGATGCCGCCTCGGCGATCTACGAGCCGACCAGCGGCCCCACCGCGCCGAGGATGCCGAAGCCGGCGGTGATCGCCCCCATCCGACGGGCGGTGCCCGCGAGGGTCATCGCGACGGTCGCCAGACCCGCGCCACCGACCGCCTGGGCCGCACGGCCGGCCATCGCCAGCGGCAGCCAGGGCGCTACGGCGACGAGCAGGGTGCCTGCCACGATCAGGGTGCTCCCCACCGCGAGCGTCAGGCGGGTTCCACGACGGCGCAGCAGGGTCGCCATCAGCGGGGTGCCGATCGCCATCGCCCAGGCGAAGACGGTGACGAGCCAGGTCACCGTCGCAGTTCGGACCCCGAACGAATCGGCCATCGCCGGAAGGATCAGGACCGGACTGTTGGCGCTGGCCGCGATCGGGCTCGCCAGCAGGGCAAGCCAGAGCGCTGAGATCTGTTGCGGCCCAGCGGCGCGGGACTCGGTGGGCAGTACGCGGGCGAGCTGTGTCATGACCGGCTCCTGGGTTCGAGGGCGGGCGCTTTCGGGTGGTCGCGACGACATCACCGTCGATATCGCTCAACCTTGATTCTCTTAACGTTGAGATAAAAACAGACAGCCCTCTCGACGTCAAGTATCTTGATGTTGAGATAAATCTTGAGGGGAGCGATATGAGCGACGCGGTGGACGCGATCCTCGAACAGTGGGCGACCGAGCGCCCCGACCTGGTCGAGGACTTCTGGCCGGTCCAACTGCTCGCGCGAGCCCAGCGACTGACGCGCCTGGTGGACAAATCGGCCAAGGTCACCGCCGCCCAGCACGGCCTCGAGGCAGGCGAGTTCGACGTCCTCGTCACCCTGCAGCGATCGGGGCCCCCATACGCGCTCACGGCAGGCGCCTTCATCAAGGCGTCGATGGTGACCTCCGGCGCGATCACCAACCGCACCGACCGCATGGAGGCCAAGGGGCTGGTCGAGCGCGTGCGCGACGGCGACGACCGGCGCACCGTCAAGATCCGCCTCACCGAGCGCGGGCAGGAGCTGGGTCGCGCCGTGATCGTCGACCACTTCGCGAACTACGCGCGGCTGTTGGCCGACGTCGATCGCGGGGTCGTCGACGAGACCGCCGACGGACTTCGGCGCGTCCTCGAGGCGCTCGGCGACACCTCCATCGAGTGATCCGAATCGGCCCTCACCGCATGGCGATCTGACCCCACCCGGACAAGTCCGGCAAAGGGTATTGCCAACGGGGCCGCGGTGGTGTGTGCTGTCTTCTGGACACTTGACCAACACGGTGCCCGATTCCCCGAAAGGATCCCAGTGGTCTCGATCAGTCGACGCAGCGTGCTCGCGGGAGCCGCTGCCACTCCGGCGCTGGCCGCCCTCGGCGCGGGCCGCACCACCGCAGCGGCGCCGCGCACCACCGAGCTCGCGCGAACCGCGCCCGCCAAGGGCGGCTTCCGCGTCGGCGTCGGCCTGTCCGACATGACCGGACCCGTCGCCGAGAACGGGATGATGGGCTACTCGAGTTTCGAGCAGCGCGCGGAGGGGCTCCACCAGCGAACCCGCGTGCGCGCCTACGTATTCGCCGGCGCGGACGACTCCAGGGTGGTCTTCGTCTGCGCCGACACCTGCATGATCTTCCAGGCCGTGCACGACGCCGTCCTCGTCCGGCTCAGCCAGAAGTACGGCAACCTCTACACCGAACGCAACGTCATGCTCACGGCCGTGCACTCACATGCCGCCTGTGGCGGCGCCTCACAGGACTACGCGTACAGCCTGGCCACTCTCGGCTTCCAGCCGCTGGTCTTCAACGCCGAGGTCGACGGCCTCGTCGAGGCGATCAGCGCCGCCCACGACAACCTGGCGCCCGGCACCGTCGCGTTCGGTCACAGCGAACTCACCGACGCAAGCGTGAACCGCTCCCGGGTCGCGTTCGACCGGAATCCACAGAGCGACAAGGACTACTACCCCCTCGGCATCGACACCCACATGCGGGTGCTTCGCGTCAGCCAAGGCGATGACAACGTCGGCGCCATCGGCTGGTTCCCCACCCACGGCGCCTCGCTGACCGAAGAGAACAAGCTCATCTCCGGCGACAACAAGGGCGCCGCCGCATACTTCTGGGAGCACGACGTCGCCGGGGTGCGCTATCTCGACGGCAAGCCCAGCTTTGTCGCCTCGTTCCCGCAGACGAACACCGGCGACATGTCGCCGAACCTCGACCTCGAGCCCGGAAAAGGTCCGACGGACGACGAATTCGAGAACACCCGGCTGATCGGTGAGCGACAGCTGGCCGCCGCCCGCACCGCCTTCAAGTCGGCCGAAACGATCTCCTCCACCGTCGTGGACAGCCGAATCATGTACCTCGACATGGCAAACCAGCTCGTCGACGGTCGCTACACGACCAACGGTCAGCCGCAACGCACCTCCCCCGCGTGCGTCGGAGCGGCGATGGCGGCGGGCAGCACCGAGGACGGCCCGGCCATCCCGATCTTCCCGGAAGGCACCCGCAACCCCGTCATCGACGCCCTCGGCGGAATCGACACCAAGACCCCGCAGTGGTTGGCCGACGCGCAGGCCCCGAAGATGGTCCTCGTCCCCGTCGGTCTGCTGCCGCCCGACGGGTGGGTCCCGCACGTGCTCAAGATCCAGATCATCCGGATCGGCGACCTCTATGTGGTCGGTGGACCCGCGGAGTTCACCATCGTCTCAGGCCTGCGCGTCCGGCGGACCGTGGCCAAGGAGCTCGGCGTGCCGCTCGAGAAGGTGATCTTCCAGGGCTACGCCAACGCCTACTCGAGCTACTGCACCACGCCGGAGGAGTACGACTCCCAGCAGTACGAGGGCGGGTCGACACTGTTCGGTCGCAACACACTTCCCGCCTACCAGCAGGGCTACGCGCAGCTCGCGATCGCCATGCGCGACGGTGCCGAGGTCCCGCGCGGACCCGCGCCCCGCGACCTGTCCGGGTTCCAGCCGAGCTTCGGGCCGGACGTCCCTGCGGACGCGCCGATGCCGGGCCGCCAGTTCGGTGACGTACTTGTCCAGCCGGCCGCCAAGGCCGCGACGGGAACCCAAGTGGCCGTAGAGTTCTCCACCGGGCACCCGAAGAACAACCTGCACCGCCGCGGCACCTTCTTCGAGGTCCAGCGGCTCGACGGCGGACGATGGGTGCGCCACGCGGACGACGGCGACTGGTCCACCAAGTACCACTGGCGCCGTGAGGGTTCGAACGCCTCGGTCGCGCGTATCACCTGGGACGTGCCGGAGGGCACGCCCGCCGGTCGCTACCGGATCCAGCACTTCGGCGACCAGAAGAGCCGCGAAGGCAAGATCTCCGAGTTCACCGGCACCTCGGCCGAGTTCGAGGTCTGAGCCGGTCGACGCTCGGGGGCCTGAACCCGAAAACGACTGAAGGGCACCTCCCCTCAGAGGTGCCCTTCAGTCGTCTTCGGTGTTGCTCTACAGCCAGGTGTCCTCGGTGGTCGCGGTGAGGAACGCCTCGAGGTCGTCGCGCCAGGGCGCAGGGACCGTCTTGTCCGGCTCGATGCCGGTGTACTGCCCACGGTAGAACAGCAGCGGACGCTCGGTCTTGATCTCACTCATCGAGTGCACCCGACCGAACACCACGAAGTGGTCGCCGCCGTCGTGCACGGTCTCCACCGTGCAGTCGATGTGCGCGAGCGACCTGTCGATGATCGGAGATCCGAGAGGCGAGGCCTCCCAGCCGATTCCGGCGAACTTGTCCGGTTCGCGAGATCCGAACCGGGCACACACCGCCTGCTGCTCCTCCGCGAGCACATTGACGCAGAACTTGCCGCTGCGCTCGATCGCCGCCCAGGACCGCGACGCCTTGGTCGGGCAGAACAGCACCAGCGGCGGATCCAGCGACAGCGCCGCGAACGACTGGCACGCGAAGCCGACCGGCTCGCCGTCGTCGATCGTCGTGATGATCGTGACGCCGGTGCAGAACTGACCGAGCACGGTACGGAACTGACGCGGATCGATCTCCGCGCCAGTCGCCGACTCCTGAGGCGCCGTCACTACTTCATTCCCACCGTGAAGTCGTGACCCCACAGGCTCACCGCGGTGCTCTCCCGAGCGATCCAGCTTTCATCCTCGACTTCGAGCCCCTCGCAACCGAATTCGATGTCAAAGCCGCCCGGCGTCTTCATGTAGAACGAGAGCATCAGGTCGTTGACGTGCCTGCCGAGGCTGGCCGACATCTTGACCTTCTTGCGCATCGCGCGATCCAGGCAGAGTCCGACGTCGTCGGAGTTCTCCACCTCGACCATCAGGTGCACGATGCCGGTCGGGTTCGGCATCGGCAGGAACGCCAGGCTGTGATGGCGCGGGTTGCAGCCGAGGAAGCGGAGCCAGGCCGGCTCGCCGTCGGCGGGCCGCCCGACCATCTGCGGAGGCAGCCGCATCGAGTCGCGCAACTTGAACCCGAGCACGTCGCGGTAGAACCGCAACGACGCCTGGTCGTCGTCCGTGGTGAGCACGACGTGTCCGAGACCCTGCTCGCCGGTGACGAACTTGTGTCCGTACGGGCTCACGATCCGGCGGTGCTCGAGGGCCGCGCCGTGGAACACCTCGAGCGTGTTGCCCGAGGTGTCCTCGAAGACGATCAGCTCGGCGACCCGACGGTCCGCGATCTGGTCGGCAGTGCCCTCCTTGAAGGGCACGCCTGCCGCGGACAGGCTGTCCCGGATCTCCTGCAGCTCGGCCGCATTGGCCGTCTCCCAGCCGGAGACCATCAGGCGGTCGCGCTCACCCGGCACGATCACCAGGCGGGCCGGGAAGTCGTCCATCCGGAGGTAGAGCGAGTTGGCGTCGGTGCCCTTGCCCTCGATCATGCCGAGGACCTTCAGGCCGTACTCGCGCCAGGCCGCCATGTCGGTGGCCTCGATGCGCATGTACGCCAGCGAACGAATACCCATCAGTTACCTCCGTCGAGAAGGAAATCGCTTGCCAGACGGTTGAACTCGTCGAACTTCTCGAGCTGCGCCCAGTGGCCGCAGCCACCGAACACGTGCAGCTGCGCGCGCGGGATCATCTTCGTCGCCACCAGGGCGCCGTCGAGCGGGTTGACCCGGTCCTCGCGGCCCCAGATCAGCAACACCCGCTGGCGCAGCTTGTGCGCGTCGCGCCAGAGCATGCCCTTCTCGAAGTCGGCGCTGGCGAAGGACTTGCCCATCGCCTTCGCGGCCGCCAACGACTCGGGGGTGCTGGCCGCGGCGAACCGCTCCTCGACCAGCTCCGGGGTGATGAGCGACTGGTCGAACACCATGATCCGCAGGAACGCCTCGAGGTTGTCCCGCGTCGGCTGGAAGCTGAACTTGCCGAGGTTCTTGACGCCCTCGGTCGGGTCGGGCGAGAACAGGTTGACGCTCAGCCCGCCGGGGCCCATCAGCACCAGCCGGCCGGCACGATCCGGGAAGTCGAGCGCGAACCGCACGGCCGCGCCGCCACCGAGCGAGTTGCCGAGCAGGTGCACCCGCCCGGTGATCTCGAGGGTGTCGAGCAGGTCCTTGAGCGCGGAGGAGCTGTGCACGAAGTACTGCGGGTGCTCGGTCGGCTTGTCCGAGAGCCCGTAGCCGGGCTGGTCCACCGCGAGCACGTGGAACTTCTCGGCCAGCACGGGGATGTTCTTGGAGAAGTTCGACCAGGAGGAGGCGCCGGGTCCGCCTCCGTGCAGCAGCACGATCGTCGGGCCGTTGCCGACGCCCGCCTCGTGGTAGTGCAGCTTGAGGTCCGGACGGACCTGGGCGAACTTCGAGGTCGACTCGTAGGTGATCTCGGCCTGTTCTGTCGTCGTCACGATGCCCCGCCTCAGACCATCGTGTCCGTGAGCGGCAGACCGAACTCGGCGCCACCGAACATGACGTAGGCGCGCTCGGCATCGTTGGCGGCGTGCACGCGGCCTGCGTGCGCGTCGCGCCAGAAGCGCTGGATCGGAGTGCCGTTCGCGAGAGCGGTCGCACCGGAGTTCTCGAAGAGCAGGTCGATGGAGGCGATGGCGCGGCCGGTGGCGCGCACCTGGTCGCGGCGGGCCCGCAGGCGCAGCTCGATCGGTACCTCCTCGCCGGCCAGCAGCAGCGCGTACTCGTCGGCGACGTTGCCGGAGAGCTGGCGCCAGGCGGCATCGATGTCGCTGGAGGCCTCGGCGATCCGGACCTTGGCGAACGGGTCGTCCTTGGCCTTCTCGCCTGCATAGGCCGCGCGGACGCGCTTGCCCTGGTGCTCGACGTGGGCGTCGTAGGCGCCGTACGCCATGCCGACGATCGGGGTCGAGATGGTGGTGGGGTGGATGGTGCCCCACGGCATCTTGTAGACCGGCGCGGTGTTCTGCGCGAGGCCCGGCGCGGTGAGATCGCTCATCGCCTTGAAGCTGAGGAAGCGGTGCCGCGGCACGAACACGTCCTTGACGACGATCGTGTTGCTGCCGGTGCCGCGCAGGCCGACCACGTTCCACACGTCGTCGATCTGGTAGTCCTCGCGGGGGATCAGGAAGCTGCCGAAGTCGACCGGGCGGCCGTCCTTGATCACCGGTCCGCCGACGACAACCCAGTTGGCGTGGTCACAGCCCGAGGACCAGGCCCACGCGCCGTTGACCTTGTAGCCGCCGTCGACGACCTCGCCCGCACCCATCGGCGCGTACGACGAGGAGATCCGCACGTCGGTGTCCTGGCCCCACACGTCCTCCTGCGCCTGCTGATCGAACAGCGCGAGGTGCCAGTTGTGGACGCCGATGATGCCGGAGACCCAGCCGGTGGACCCACACGCGCTCGCGATGTTGCGGACAGCGGTGTAGAAGGTGACGGGATCAGCCTCGAAGCCGCCCCACTGCGCCGGCTGCAGGAGTCGGAAGAAGCCGGCCTCCTGGAGCCCCTTGATCGAGTCGTCGGGAATGCGACGCAGATCCTCGGTCTCCTGTGCGCGCTCGCGCAGGGTCGGCAGAAGCTCGTTCAGCTTCTCGATCACCGCGCGGCTGTCGTGCTCACCCACTGGTACTCCCTCATGTGTCGTGCGTCTCGGTGCTTCACTTTCACCTGAGACTAGAACACGTTCCCATTCGTGTCGAGCAGAATGGGTTCCACTGGGACGAAAGTCCCTGACTGCGACTACTAGCGCCAATATCTAGCAAAACTGGCACAAGTTCTATAACGTGTTCTAGTACAAGAACGAAGGGATGTGAGGGGCAAAGATGACGCAGAGTAGCGGCGCATCCGGCAAGGGCATTCGCGAGATCGACGTGGGAGCCAACCCGACGCGATTCGCCCGCGGGTGGCATTGCATCGGCCT
The DNA here is from genome assembly GCF_017833315.1 of Rhodococcus sp. PvR099. NCBI lineage: Bacteria > Bacillati > Actinomycetota > Actinomycetes > Mycobacteriales > Nocardiaceae > Rhodococcus > Rhodococcus sp. PvR099. The sequence continues at coordinate 3,208,056 of NZ_JAFIBV010000001.1, forward strand.
GGAGAGCGAGTTCCTGGACGGCAAGCCGCACGCGGTCGAGGCGTTCGGCACCAAGCTCGTCGTCTTTGCCGACAGCCAGAACAAGCTGCAGGTGCTCGACGCGTACTGCCGGCACATGGGCGGCGACCTGAGCGAGGGCAGCATCAAGGGCGACTCCGTCGCCTGCCCGTTCCACGACTGGCGCTGGGGCGGCAACGGCAAGTGCACGGGCATCCCTTACGCCCGTCGCGTCCCGCCGTTGGCACGCACCCGCAAGTGGATCACGCTCCAGGAGAACAAGCAGCTGTTCGTCTGGAACGACCCCGAGGGCAACCCGCCTCCGGAGGGCGTGACGATCCCGCACCTGCCCGAGGTGTTCACCGACGAGTGGACCGACTGGCGCTGGAACCGGATCCTCGTCGAGGGCTCGAACTGCCGCGAGATCGTCGACAACGTGGTGGACATGGCGCACTTCTTCTACGTGCACTTCGGGTTCCCGAAGTACTTCAAGAACGTCTTCGAGGGCCACGTCGCCACCCAGTACCTGCAGAACCACGGCCGTCCGGACGTGCAGAGCATGGGCACCCAGTACGGCGAGTCCGTGCTGGACTCGGAGGCCTCGTACTTCGGCCCGTCGTACATGATCAACTGGCTGCACAACGACTACAGCGGGTACAAGGCAGAGAGCATCCTGATCAACTGCCACTACCCGGTCACGCAGGACTCGTTCGTGCTGATGTACGGCGTGAGTGTGCAGAAGCCCAAGGGCCTCGACGACGCCACCACCGAGAAGATCTCGCGCAAGTTCACCGAGGGTGTTGCGATGGGCTTCGAGCAGGACGTCGCGATCTGGAAGAGCAAGAGCAAGATCGACAACCCGCTGCTCTGCGAGGAAGACGGCCCCGTTTACCAGCTCCGCCGCTGGTACGACCAGTTCTATGTCGACGTCGCCGATGTCGAGGAGAAGCAGACGCAGCGCTTCGAGTTCGAGATCGACACCACCAAGGCCGTCGAGGCCTGGCAGCGTGAGGTCGAGGAGAACCTGGCCCGCCAGGCGGAGGAGAAGGCAGCGGCGGAGGCCGCCGACAACAAGACGGGAGTGTGAGATGACCTCGACCTGGGCCAAGGCCCCTGACTTCGCCGACAGCCCGGCCCGGGTCGAGGCCGTCCGCGCACAGACCGCCATCGACCTGCAGACCTACCTCGAGGACGGACTGCAGGAGGTGGAGTGCCGCGCCTGCGGCACCTGCGTCCTCGTTCGAAAGAACAGCTTCAAGCACACCAGCATCCAGTGGCAGGCCGATCCGGCGCAGGCGTGCCCGGAGTTCACCAGGTCCGGTGGGCGTACCGGGTCCCAGCAGACCTGCCCGCGGCTGCTGAGCAGCATCGAACACGCGGTCATGGAGGGCATCCTCGAGGTGCGCGACACCGACGCGTAGCGAACGCCGAACATGAAGGGGCGCGCATCCATCCGGATGCGCGCCCCTTTTTCCGTATCCGGGACTCTCAGCCGGCGGCGGCTTCCCGCTGCAGCTCGAGCGCGATGTCGATCAGCTGGTCCTCCTGCCCGCCGACCAGCTTGCGCTTGCCCGCACGCACCAGCAGCTCGGCGGGCGAGACGCCGTACCGCTCGGCCTGACGCTCGGCGTGCTTGAGGAAGCTGGAGTAGACCCCCGCGTACCCCATCATCAGGGCCTGCCGGTCGAGCAGGCACTCGGCGGGCATCGCCGGACGGACGACGTCTTCCGCGGCGTCGGCGATCGAGAAGAAGTCGATGCCGGTCTTGATGCCGATCTTGTCGCAGACACCGACGAACGCCTCGACCGGCGCGTTGCCCGCGCCCGCACCGAAGCGGCGGGTGCTGCCATCGATCTGCTTGGCGCCCGCGCGCACCGCGGCGATCGAGTTCGCGACACCGAGGCCGAGGTTCTCGTGGCCGTGGAAGCCGACCTGGGCGTCGTTGCCGAGCTCCGACACCAGCGCCTCGATGCGCTCGGACACCTGCTCCAACACGAGTGCGCCCGCGGAGTCGACCACGTACACGCACTGGCAGCCGGCATCGGCCATGATCCGAGCCTGCTGCGCGAGATTCTCCGGGGTGCTCGAGTGCGCCATCATCAGGAAGCCGACGGTCTCGAGGCCGCGCTCGCGGGCCAGGCCGAAGTGCTGGATCGCTACGTCCGCCTCCGTGCAGTGGGTGGCGATGCGGCAGATCGAGGCCCCGTTGCCCTGCGCCTCGCTGATGTCCTCCTTGATACCCAGTCCGGGCAGCATCAGGAAGGCGATCTTGGCCCGCTTCGCGGTGTCCACCGCGATCTTGATCAGTTCCTGCTCGGGGGTCTTGGAGAAGCCGTAGTTGAACGAGGACCCGCCGAGGCCGTCGCCGTGGGTGACCTCGATGACCGGCACGCCGGACGCGTCGAGTGCGCCGACGATCGCCCGCACCTCGTCACCGGTGAACTGGTGCCGCTTGTGGTGCGAGCCGTCCCGCAACGAGGTGTCGGTGACCCGAACGTCCCACGCCGAGTCGAAATGAACGGTGCTGTCGATCACGCCTTTCGATGTCACTGCCATGTCACTCACGCCCTCACGGTGAGAAGCTTCTGGGCGATCTCCTCGCCCACCTTGGTTGCCGCCGCCGTCATGATGTCGAGGTTGCCCGCGTACGGCGGCAGGAAGTCGCCTGCGCCCTCGACCTCGACGAAGGTCGTCACGGTCGCATAGCCGCCAGACACCACGCTCGGCTCGTTGAACTGCGGCTCGTTAAGCAGACGGTATCCGGGCACGTACTGCTGGATGTCCGCCACCACGCGGTGGATGGAGTCGGTGATCGCGGCATGGTCCGCTTCCTCGGGGATGGCGCAGAAGATGGTGTCGCGCATGATCATCGGCGGATCGGCCGGGTTCAGGATGATGATGGCCTTGCCCTTGCTGGCACCGCCGATGACCTCGATGCCACGGCTGGTGGTCTTGGTGAACTCGTCGATGTTGGCGCGGGTGCCCGGCCCCGCGGACAGTGACGCGACCGACGCGACGATCTCCGCGTACACGACGTCGACCACGCGGGAGACCGCGTACACGATCGGGATGGTCGCCTGGCCCCCACAGGTGATCATGTTGACGTTCGGGGCGTCGAGATGCTCGCGCAGGTTGGCGGGCGGAACGACCGCCGGGCCGATGGCCGCGGGGGTGAGGTCGATCGCGCGGATCCCCGCCTCCCGGTACCGAGGCGCGGCGTCGCGGTGCACGTAGGCCGAGGTCGCCTCGAACACCAGGTCCGGCTTCTCGGGCTGGTTCAGCAGCCAGTCGACGCCCTCCGCGGAGGTCTCGAGGCCCATCTTGCGCGCCCGCGCGAGGCCCTCGCTCTCGGGATCGATGCCGATCATCCAGCGCGGTTCGAGCCACTCGGATCGCTGCAGCTTGTAGAGGAGGTCGGTGCTGATGTTGCCCGACCCGACGATCGCAACACTTGCCTTGGTCATGGCTGTCTCCTACTTGAACTGTAGAGAAACGGAACCGAGCCCGCTGAACTCGGCGTGGAACCTGTCGCCTGGGCGGACGTCGAAGGCCCGGGTGCACGACCCCGGGAGCACGATGTCGCCCGCCTTCAGTTGCACCCCGAAGCCCTCGACCTCCTGGGCGAGCCAGGCCACGCCTGCCGCCGGGTTACCGAGGACGGCATCGCTGCATCCCTCCGCGACCAACTCGTCGTTGCGCAAGAGGGTGGCCTGGATAGCGGTGAGGTCGATGTCGCCGGGCCGGACGCGCTGGGCGCCGATCGCGTGACCGGCGTACGAGGCGTTGTCCGCGATGGTGTCGCAGATACCGATCTTCCACTCCCTGATCCGGGTGTCGATCAGCTCGATGGACGGCACCACGAACTCCGTCGCGGCGATCACGTCATCGACGGTGCACCCCGCGCCTGGCAGATCCGCCCCCAGGATGAAGGAGACCTCGACCTCCACGCGCGGCAACAGGAAGCGCGAGGTGTCCACCGGCTCACCCTCGCGCAGTTCCCGGTCGTCGAACAGGTGGCCGTAATCGGGCTCGTCGACGCCCATCATCTCGCGCATCGCTGCCGCGGTCAGGCCGACCTTGTGCCCGACCACCCTGGCACCCTCCGCCACCCGGCGGCGGATGTTGATCAGCTGGATCTCGTAGGCGTCCACGACATCGAGGTCCGGGTATTGCTCCGACAACGGATCGATCGCCAGATGATCCTTCTCTGCGGCGTCGAGACGATCCGCGATCTGGCTGCGCAACTCGGTCGTGAGCATCTTCGGTTCCCTTCGTCAGTACCTGGTGCTAGGCGGAGCCACCTTGCGCAGCATGCGCACCGGCCCGGCGGCCGGAGTAGATGCAGTCTGCTAGCGAAAGCCCGCTGACGTAGGAGTTCGAGCAGATCCCCACCGCGGTGCGGCCCGCCGCGTACAGCCCCGGAATGGCTTCGCCCGCAGTCGAGGTGACCTCACCGGTCGACTCGTCCACGACAAGGCCACCGAGGGTCAGCATCGGCAGCGGGTTGGTCAGGCTCTTCTTCAGCGACACGTCGAACAGTGAGAACGGCGCCGTCCGCACCGGCCGAACGAAGTCAGCAGGCTTGCCCATCGGGTCCGCCTCGCCCGCCGCGATCGCGTCATTGTGCGCCGCGACCGTCGCCGCCAGCCCGGCTGCGTCGATCCCGACCTTGGCCGCAACCTCTTCGAGGGTGTTCCCCGTGACGCCCTCGCCGCGAAGCAGGGTCTCGGCCTGGACGCGCTGGAACCACATGGTCTGGGTGCCCAGCTGCGAGCGCGCCTCCTTCACGAGGTCGGCGTCGGCCAGCAGCCACCCCTGCCCGGAGTTCTCGGCGATCATCGCGTACCCGAGCGCGGCCCCGTACCGGGACTCGTCGACCATCCGGTTGCCCTTCTCGTTCACGAGAACCGAGCTGAGGAAGGCGCTGGGCGGAACGATGAAACGCCAGGCCGAGATGTTGGAGAGCTTGTCGGTCGCGGCGCCGACGGCGGTACCCATCTGGATTCCGCTGCCGTCGTCGCCCGCCGTGCCGAGCGCAAGCCCGCCGCGATACTGCGGCGCGTGTTCGGCGACGAGTTCACGGTTCGCGATGAACCCGCCCGCGCTGAGCACCACGCCGGAACGGGCCTGGATGCGGATCGGCTTGGCGTACCGCGCCTCCATCTTCTCGATCTGCTTCTGCAGGATCTTGCGCATCGGCGGGTAGTAGATGCCCGGCTTGGCGGAGAGGGAGGTCAGCGCGGCATACCGCGCGCGCACCTGCTTGGGTGCGCCGCGAAGGCTCAGGCATTGGACCCCGACCACGGTCCCAGTCTCGTCCATGATCAGCTCTGTCGCACGGGATTGCTGTTCAAGCCTGACGCCGTTTGTCAGCGCGGAGGCGATCAGGGGCCCGTAGAGCATCTTGCCCGAGGTCCCCTTGCCCTTGGCCCGGTGTCCGCGGGGCGCCGGCTTCGCGATGTCGCGGAAGCCGCCCGCCGCCTCGCTACCCGAGTAGTACAGGTAGTGGCGGTTGCTCGGGTACGACGTCTTGTACGGGCACAGCGAGGCCTCGAACGGCACCCCGTGGCCGGACAGCCAGTCGATCATCGCGGGGCTCTGGTCGCAGAACTTGCGCAGCGTCTCCTCGCTGACGGCGTCCCCGACCTCGCGGCTGAGGTAGGCGAACATCGCGTCCGAGCTGTCGGCGACCCCGGCCTGTTTCTGGACCCAGGTCCCGCCGCCGGCATAGACGATGCCGCCCGAGATGGTGCTGGCCCCACCGCCGCTGTAGCGGTCGAGCGCGATCACATCCGCACCCGCCGCGACGGCCTCGAGAGCGGCGGAGACACCCGCGACGCCCACCCCGACTACAACGACATCCGCGGAGAGGTCCCAGGACACCGCGCACCACCTTCCGTCCGCCTGCAACGTGTTTTCGTTTGGTTCCGGTTGTCAAGACCCAGTTCGGCAATACTTCCTGGCAGAAAGCATGGACTGAGACCCACTTGATTCTATAACGTGTTCTACATGAGCAAGCAGGAATACGACATCGTCGTTGTCGGTAGCGGCGCGGCGGGCATGACCGCGGCCCTGACCGCCGCCCACCAGGGTTTGAGCGTCGTCATCGTCGAGAAGGCCGCCCATTACGGCGGCTCCACCGCCAGGTCCGGTGGCGGCGTCTGGATCCCCAACAACGAGGTGCTCGAGGCCGACGGTGTCACCGACACCCGCGAGGCAGCACGCGAGTACCTGCACAGCATCATCGGCGACGTCGTAGCGCCCGAGCGCATCGACACCTACCTCGACCGTGGGCCGGAGATGCTCTCGTTCGTGCTGAAGAACAGCGCACTGAAGCTGCAGTGGGTGCCCGGCTACTCGGACTACTACCCCGAGGCCCCCGGCGGACGTCTCGGCGGACGCTCCGTGGAGCCGTCGCCCTTCGACGGCAACCAGCTCGGCGACGACCGCAAGAACCTCGAGCCGGATTACGTCAAGGCTCCCAAGAACTTCGTCATCACGCAGGCCGACTACAAGTGGCTGAACCTGTTGATGCGCAACCGCCGTGGACCCGTGCGCGCGATGAAGGTCGGCATGCGCTTCCTGGCCGCCAAGGCCACCGGCAAGGACCTGCTGGTCCGCGGTCAAGCCCTGGTCGCGGGCATGCGCATCGGCCTGCGTGACGCGGGCGTGCCGATCCTGCTGAACACGCCGCTGACCGAGCTGTACACGGAAGACGGCGCCGTCCGCGGCGTGAAGGTGCTCGTCGACGGCGAGGAGCAGGTCATCCGCGCCAAGCACGGCGTCGTGCTTGGCTCCGGCGGGTTCGAGCACAACGAGGAGATGCGCAAGAAGTACCAGCGCGCCCCGATCACCACCGAGTGGACGGTCGGCGCCAAGGCGAACACCGGCGACGGCATCCTGGCGGGCCAGAACGTCGGTGCCGCAGTGGACTTCATGGACGACGCCTGGTGGGGTCCGTCCATCCCGCTGACCGGCGGCCCCTGGTTCGCCCTGTCCGAGCGGACCCTGCCCGGCTCGATGATGGTCAACACCGCAGGAAAGCGCTTCGGCAACGAGGCCGCCCCGTACGTCGAGGCCACCCACATGATGTACGGCGGCAAGTACGGCCAGGGCGAGGGCCCGGGCGAGAACATCCCGACCTGGATGATCCTGGACCAGCGCTACCGCAACCGCTACACCTTCGCGGGCATCACGCCGCGCTCCCCCTTCCCCGGCCGGTGGCTCAAGGCCGGCGTCGTGGTCAAGGCGGGCACCATCGCCGAACTCGCCGAGAAGACCGGACTGCCCGTCGACGCCCTCACCGAGACGGTCGAGCGCTTCAACGGGTTCGCGCGCAGCGGCAAGGACGAGGACTTCGGTCGCGGTGACAGTGGGTACGACGCCTACTACGGCGACCCGCGCCTGACGAACCCCAGCCTCGGGGAGATCAGCAAGGCCCCCTTCTACGCGATCAAGATGGTGCCGGGCGACCTCGGCACCAAGGGCGGCATCTGCACCGACACCGAGGGTCGCGCCCTGCGCGAGGACGGCACCGTGATCGAGGGCCTCTACGCGGCGGGCAACGCCAGCGCCCCCGTGATGGGTCACACCTACGCCGGTCCCGGCGCGACCATCGGTCCCGCGATGACCTTCGCGTACCTCGCGGTCCTTGACATCGCCGAGAAGGCGAAGTCGGGCACCGAGTCCGCTTCCGGCGTGAGCGCCGAATCCGCCACCGCCACTTCGAACTGACAGGAAGCCACGTTGCCCATCGACCCCAATATCGCGATCGGCGCCGAGCTGCCCACCCAGGAGTTCTCCTGGACCAGCTCGGACATGCAGCACTACCACCTCGGCATCGGAGCGGGCGCGCGCCCGCTCGACGCCAAGGAGCTGCGTTACCTCGAGGACGGCAAGCCTCAGGTGCTGCCGACCTTCGCCACCGTGGTGGCGAACTTCCATGCCACCGAGGCACCGAAGGTGTCCTTCCCCGGCGTGGAGATCGACCTCGCCAAGGTCGTGCACGGCAGCCAGGAAGTGACCGTGCACCAGCCGATTCCGGCCGAGGGAAATGCACGCACCACCACCCGGATCTCCGAGGTGTGGGACAAGGGCAAGGCCGCGGTCATCGTCCAGGAGTCCACCACCACGGACCTGGACGGGAATCCGCTGTGGACCGCACGCTCATCGATCTTCGCTCGCGGCGAGGGCGGCTTCGGCGGCGAGCGCGGCCCCTCGGAGTCCGTCACACTGCCCGACCGGTCCCCCGACTTCGAGGTCGAGGCGCCGATCCTGCCGCAGCAGGCGTTGCTGTACCGGATGTGCGGTGACCGGAACCCGTTGCACTCGGATCCCCAATTCGCCAGCGCAGCCGGCTTCCCTGCGCCTATCCTGCATGGGCTGTGCACGTACGGGATGGTCTGCAAGGCCGCTGTCGATGCCGCGTTGGACGCTGACACATCGAAGGTGAAGGGCTACAAGGCCCGCTTCGCCGGGGTGGTCTACCCGGGAGAGACCCTCAAGATCCGGATCTGGAAAGAAGCCGGCCAGTTGCTCATCTCGGCAAGCGTTCTCGAGCGCGACGACTCGCCGGCCCTGGCAGACGTGGTCCTCACGCTCGCCTGATCCAGCAAGAACGACTGGTCGGTCGGCCGTTCCCAGCACGGCCGACCGACCTACCCAGCACTGACGAACACAACTCCCCCTCTCTCACACACGACTGGAGTAAACGCATGCCGGAATCGAACGATAAGCGTCTCGGCTTATCAAGGCGGGGATTCCTCGCTGCAGGGGCGGGGGCCCTGGCAGCGACGGCGGCGGGCGCGTGGACGCCCGTCTACGCCATCCCGCTCGGCTCGTCGGGCTCGGCAGGCGGCTCGGGCTCGCTCGGCGGGCCGACACTCCCCGCGCCGCCGAGCTTCCCGGACGGCATCGAACTCGCGCAGCAGGCGTACCAGAACTGGTCCAAGGAGATCATGCTGGACTCCGTCTGGACCTGTCATCCCAAGTCGCCCGACGACGTCGTCCGCCTGGCGAACTGGGCGCACGCCAACGGGTACAAGATCCGTCCGCGCGGCGCCATGCACGGCTGGACCCCGCTGACCGTCGTCAACGGCGCCCCCGTCGACAAGGTCATCCTGGTCGACACGATGAAGCACCTCAACGGCGTCTCGGTCAACGCGGGCGGCGCCCCGGCGACCGTCACCGCGGGCCCGGGCGCCACCCTGGACGCGATCACCACCGCACTGCAGGCACAGGGCCTCGGCTTCGCGAACCTGCCCGCCCCGGGCGTGCTCTCGATCGCGGGCTCGCTTGCCGTGGATGCGCACGGCGCCGCCCTGCCCGCCAACGGACAGGCCACCACCCCGGGCCACACATACGGCTCGCTGAGCAACCTGGTGACCTCGCTGACCGCGGTGGTCTGGGACGGCTCCAAGTACGCGGAGAAGACCTACTCCCGCAACGATCCTCAGATCAAGCCCCTGCTGACCAACCTCGGCCGCACCTTCCTCACCTCGGTGACGCTGCAGGCGGGTCCGAACTTCCGGATGCGGTGCCAGAGCTACACCGACATCAAGTGGACCGAGATGTTCGGAGCCAAGGGCGCCTCGGGCCGCACCTTCGAGAGCTACGTCGCCTCCAACGGCGGCGTGGAGGCCATCTGGTACCCCTTCACCGAGAAGCCGTGGCTCAAGGTCTGGTCGGTCGCGCCCACCAAGCCCGCCGGGGCGCGCGAGGTCACCGGCCCGTACAACTACCCGTTCTCGGACAACCTGCCCGAGGCGGTCACCGACCTTCTCGGACAGATGAACTCGGGTCTGCCCGGCATCGCGCCTGCGTTCGGCAACATCATGTACACGACCACGGTCGCCGGGCTCGCCGCGACCGGCGCCAACGACATCTGGGGCTGGTCGAAGGACATCCAGTTCTACATCAAGGCCACCACCCTCCGCCTGACCGAGGGCGGCGGCGCGGTCATCACCAACCGAGCCAACATCGGTCAGGTCATCCACGACTTCACCCACTGGTTCAACGAGCGCATCGAGTTCTACAAGGCGAAGGGTCAGTACCCGCTCAACGGTCCCGTCGAGATCCGCTGCTGCGGCCTCGACCAGGCCGCGGACGTCAAGGTCCCCTCGGCAGGCGCGCCGACCATCTCCGCGATGCGTCCGCGCCCGGACCACCCCGAGTGGGACACCGCCATCTGGCTGAACGTGCTCGGCGTCCCGGGTACCCCCGGCATGTTCGAGTTCTACCGCGAGATGGAGCAGTGGATGCGCTCGCACTACACGGGCAACGACTACACCTTCCGCCCCGAGTGGTCGAAGGGCTGGGCGTTCGGCGCGGACCCGTACACCGACGGCGGGATCATCAGCGGCGCCCTACCGCAGAGCTACCGCGACGGTGTGCCCGCGAGCGACAACTGGGACAGCGCGCGGGCGGCGTTCAACACGCTCGACCCGCACCGGATCTACAGCAACTCCTTCATGGATCAGCTGCTGCCGTAGCGCAGAGATCCCCGTTCCACCGACGCCGGTGGTGCCCGCGAACCCGCGCGGGCACCACCGGCGTCCGCGTTCGCGGGGTGAGGAACTCACCACGGCATGACGACGGCCGGCCGTGGCAGCGCCACGACCGGCCGTCGTCACTCGATCTGTTCGGCTATCCGTCGGACATGGTGGCGGACAGCCGATCACGCAGAGCGTTCTTCTGGATCTTTCCCGTCGCGGTGGTCGGCAGCGCAGCGAGGAAGCACACACTGGTCGGCGTCTTGAATCCGGCCAGGCGTTGGCGGGCAAACGCGATGACCTCCTCCTCGGTGAGGGTTTCGCCGTCCTTGGCGACCACGAACGCCACCGGGGTCTCACCCCACTTCGCGTGTGCGGCACCGACCACGGCCACGTCGCGCACCTGGGGCATCTGCGCGATCGCCAGCTCGACCTCGCGGGTGTAGACGTTCTCCCCGCCGCTGATCAGCATGTCCTTGCGTCGGTCGACCAGGGTGATGAAGCCGTCCTCGTCGGCCCAGCCCAGGTCGCCGGAGTGGAACCAGCCGCCGCGCAACGCTTCGGCCGACTCCTCGGGGCGCATCCAGTACCCGACGAACACGTTGTCGCCCCGGACGAGGAGTTCGCCAACGGTGCCGGCGGGCAGGTCCTGGTCCCGGTCGTCCACGATCCGGGTCTCGATGCCGAACAACGACCGGCCGATGGACCCGGCCTTGGTGCGAACGTGCTCGGCGTCGAGCTTCGCGACCGACGGCGCGCACTCGGTCATCCCGAAGCCCTCCTCGATCGGGATGCCGAGATCGGCGAAGAACTCGAGCACCGCCATCGGCGCGGGCGCCCCGGAGATGAGCGCGCAGTCCAGCGAGGACAGGTCGTAGCGCTCGAGATCGGGCACCGCCGTCAGCGCCTGCCACATGGTCGGCACGAGCAGCAGCTGCGTCGCCCGTTCCTTGGCCACCAGCTCCAGGACGACGGTCGGGTCGAACGACGGCAGGATCACGTTGCGGGCGCCCAGGTAGATGAAGGGCAGCGTGTGCAGCCCCAGCCCGCCCATGTGGAACATCGGCAGCGCGGTGATGGTGACATCGCTCTTGCGCAGCCCGAACGCCGAGGTGACGGCGACGGCGTTCGCCCGCAGGTTCTCGTGCGTGAGCATCGCCCCCTTGGGGCGGCCGGTGGTGCCCGAGGTGTACATGATCACCGCCACGTCGTGCCGGTCGACCTGCGAGGGCACCGGCACCGAGCTCCCGTCGGACAGCAGGGTGTCGTACTCGTCGCCCAGGGTCACGACGTCGCGCACCCGCACCCCCGGCTCGGTCAACGCGTCCGGCACCTGGCTGAACTGCCCGTGCGCGAACAAGAGCTCCGCGCCGAGATCGGCCAGCACGTACCCGATCTCCGGCGCGGTCAGGCGCACGTTGATCGGCGTGAAGATCGCCCCGAGCTTTGCGCTCGCGAACAGGATCTCCAGGCACTCCACCGAGGACGCGACGACGGCCGCGACCCGATCCCCGCGCCGGACCCCGAACCGACCACGAAGCTGGTTGGCCAGTCGGTCGGTGCGGTCGTTGAACTCGCCGTACGTCCAGGAACGCTCGCCGTAGACGAACGCGACCTTGCCCCCGCTCAGCTGGGCGCGCTGGACCGCCCACTCACCGATTCCCTGCATTGTCGACTCCCTTGCGTTGTATGGGTCCGGCTCGGAATGTGGTCGCTCAGCCGACCTTCGGGGTGATGCGGCCGAGGATCGCCGCGAAGTCGACACCGCCGGGCAGGGTGCCGTAGACGCTGCCCCGGTCACCGTCGAGGCGGGTCGCGATGAACGCGTCGGAGACGGCCGGGTCGCCGAACCGGACCAGCAGCGATGCCTGCAGAACCAGTGCCATCCGTTCGATGACCCGGCGGGCCAGGACCTCAGCGCCCGCGAGATCGGTGAGCTGGGCCTGGATCTCGGCAACGGCGCGCTGGATGCTGGGCTCGGGGCCCGCGAGGGCGACCTCGGCGAAGAACGCCTCGACGGACTGCGGGCTCTTGGCCATGGCACGCAGCACGTCGAGTGCCGCCACGTTGCCGCTGCCTTCCCAGATGCCGTTGAGCGGGGACTCGCGGAAGAGCCGCGGCATCTGCGACTCCTCGATGAAGCCGTTGCCGCCGAAGCACTCCAGCGACTCCGCCGCGTGCGCGGGCCACCGCTTGCACACCCAGTACTTCCCGATCGCCAGCGCCAGCCGGAGGAACCGGGACTCCGCCTCGTCACCGCGGGTGGACCGGTCGTGCGCTCCGGCCAGGCGCATCATCAGCAGCGACGCGGCCTCGGATTCGACCGTCAGATCCGAGAGCACGTTGCGCATCAGGGGCTGATCGATCAGGTAGGCGCCGAATGCCTTGCGGTAGGTCGCGTGATGCGCGGCCTGGGTGACGCCGCGGCGCATGCCCGACGCCGCGCCGATCAGGCAGTCCAGTCGCGTCATGTTGACCATCTTGATGATGGTCGGCACGCCCCGGCCTTCCTCGCCGATCCGCCAGCCGACCGCGTTCTGGTACTCGATCTCGCCGGACGGGTTCGACCGGTTGCCCAGCTTGTCCTTGAGCCGCATCAACCGCACGTCGTTGAGGGTGCCGTCGGGCAGGACGCGCGGCACCAGGAAGCAGGTGACGCCCGCGTCCGTCTGCGCGAGGGCCAGATAGAGATCGGCCATGGTGGCGGAGGTGAACCACTTGTGACCGATGATCCGATAGCTGCCGTCCGGCTGCGCGATCGCCCGCGTGGTGTTCGCACGGATGTCGGAGCCGCCCTGCTTCTCGGTCATGGACATCGTCGCGAGCAGGCCGGCCTTGCCGAGGGGAGCCTTCAGGCCCGACTCGTAGAAGCCGTTGGACAGCAGCGGCTCGTAGGTGGCCGCCAACTCCGGGTTGTCCCGCAGGGCGGGGATCGCGGCGTACGTCGCCGAGATCGGGCAGGTGTGACCGGCCTCGACGTTCGACCACACGTAGAACTTCGCGGCGCGGGCGACATGGCTGCCTGCGCGGTCGTCCGACCACGGCGCGCCGTGCAGGCCGTTGGCCACCGCGGTGGACAGGAGGTTGTGCCAGGCCGGGTGGAACTCGATGTCGTCGATCCGGTGGCCGAAGCGGTCGTAGGGCCGCAGAATCGGCGGGTTCTCGTTGGCCAGCCGTCCCCAGTCCTGCACCTCGGCGGTGCCCGCCAGCTCACCGAGCGCGCTCACCTCGCCCACGGACCATTCGGCGCCCTCGCGGACGAGCCCGTCCATCAGCGTCTGGTCGTCGGCCACGTTGTGGCCCTCGAGCGGGTTGGCCTGATTGAAAACCTCATGCGTCTGCATGGCTGCCTCCTTCGACTATGCGAGGGACATTACGTTTTTCAAACAGTCGATGTCAATGAGTAATATTCAGCTCTCCGAACCGTCTCCCACCTCGGGGATCGCGACAAACTCCTCCTGATAGGCGGCCCACGCCACGTGCACACGCTCCGCGTTCCACGGGCGCGGCTGAAGCTGAGGCGGCAAGACGGGATCGGTGAGCAGGTGGCGCACGATCGCGGTGGCCACCGTGAAACGGTCGACAGCGCTGACGGCGAGATCCATCAGGTCGAGCAGCCGACCGGACTCCGCCTCCCAGGCGGAGAGGTCCCACAGCTGGGCGGCCAACTCCTCGGCGCCGCCGTCCGGCCGACCCCGCATCGTCTGCACCGGCTGGTCCGCCAGGTTCAGCGGGCGAATCAGGTTCGCCGGACGCAGCCACACCCCCTCGCGCAACTCGGCCAAGCGCAGTCGCGACAGCCGGGACCGGAGGGTGACCCGGTCGCCGGGATCTCGCCCGGTCCCGGTCACGACCACGATCTCCCACTCCCCGTCCCAGGCCCTGGTGTCCTGCTGCACCTCGTGGAGCACCCGCTGACGCCGCTCGAGCAGCGACGAACTCAGGTGGAATCCGTCGGCGGTCCGGATCAGGTCACCGCCGGTGACCATCCGGCTCAGCGCGACCCTGGCAGCGGACTCCTTGATGCCGAAGGCTCCCGCCGCACGAACCACCTGCGCCGGGGTGGGTCGAGCCGGATGGTTGCTGACGAGCAGGCTGAGGATCACGCCACGCGCCGTCAGACGTGGGAGGTGTTCCTCCAGGTCCAACGCCGAAGAATCGGTGGTGCCGTCCACGTACTGATGCTCCTTGCTGTGGGTGTGAGGCAGTCGCGCCACCCCGATTGTCACCGGGTGGCCGATCACGAACGACCCTGTCGAACTCGATCTCACTGCCGTGGGTACTTCGCCCAACCGTAGGACCAGATCGGACCCAGACCTCCCGGTGGGTGCGCGCGCCTGGTTCGCCGCAGGGTCCGCGCGGCCCGGCCGCTCAGTCCACCAGATGCCGATCACCGGTACTACCAACCCGTTTCGTCGAGGCATAGGGCGCGAGCACCAACGCATACACCGCCAGGCAGGCGATCGGCCCGACCAGCGGCAGCCAGGCGATCTCGAAGGGCAAAAGGAACACCGACACCGCCGCGCCTGCGGTCACGACCGCCACCGCGAGCACCAGTCCCACCTCGGTAACCGCGGTCCCAGGGGTGTGCGCGGCATGAGCGGCCAGCACGAACACCGTCGCCCCGACTCCGGCGAGGCCCGCCTGCACCGGCGTGGGCTCGCCGAGCGCCAACGCGAGCAGCGCGCACTGCACTGCACAGACCACGGCCACCCGGCTCCACCTCGCGGCGAGCACCCCCACGGCGGAGAGCCCGGCCGCGATCAGTGCAGGCGCCTGCGCGTGCGGAACGACGGCGGCGCTCATCGAGAAGCCGGCCCCGAGGGCCATCACGCTCGGTCCGGTGAACCCCGTCATCGCGGCACCACCACCCGCCTGCCCCGACGGCCGATCCCGGCCAGTACACGATCAAGGGACGAATCACCCTGCCAGCCAACGACATCGATCCCCAGGACGCCGAGATCCCGATACATGTTTCGGCGTTCGAGCCGCCACATCCTCGCGACGGTCGGATCGAGCTCGTCCGAGAACGGCGGACCCGCGAGCACGTCCACCACGGCCACGGTGCGGCCCCGCTTGCGGAGGTCGATGAGCGCCAGGGCGAAGTCCGTGTCCAGCAGCGTGGTGAAGGCGACCACCGCGGCGCCGGGCGGCACGGCGGGCCTCGGCACGAGCGTGCCCTCGAGCGGCACGGTGCGCTCCCCGGCCCCGAGCACGGCCTCGACGAGGCGATAGAACTGCCGACGACCGAGATCCGGTGCGAGCCATCGCGATCGGGCTCCGAGCACGACGACCGCGGTGCGGTCACCACGCCGAAGAGCCGCCTGCGCGACCTGACAACCGCCGCGCACCGACCGATCCAGGCTCTCGCTCGCGGGCCCGGGCGCCTGCGGGTGTGCGTCGATCAACACCACGACGTCCGCCGCTCGGTCCGTCCTACGTTCGGTGACGTGCAGGGCACGACGACGCGCACTCACCGGCCAGTTCACCGCTCGCAGTTGGTCGCCGGGGACGTAGGCGCGGATGTCGGCGTACTCCACCCCTGGCCCGTGCCGTGCGGTCGGATGCGCCCCGAACCGATCGGGCAGGTCCGTCGGGGGGATCCCCGGCTGGTTCGGATCCACCAGTGGGAACACATCGACCGTGGCCACCTCGGCCACCGCCACGCCCACCAACAACCCGCCCGCCGCGGTCGCGTCGACTCTCCCTCGAACAGCCGGACCGTCGTGGGCTCGCCGCGCACGGTCACGCGATCGACGGGGCGCGGCAGCAGTGCGCGAGCCGCGAGCGCGCCGAGGATGGGGGCGACGAAGGCCAGCAGCTCCGGCCTGCCGCCGACGAGCGCGACGACCAGAGCGGTGGCCGCGCACGTCGCCAGCGCCGCCGCCGCGGGCGAGGCCCGCCACTCGATCGCGCTCACGTGCTCGCCCTCGGCACCGGCAGCCGGCGCAGGATGTCGGCGACCACCTCCTCCGCGTGGATCCGGCGTACCCACATCTCCGGTCGCAGCGAGATCCGGTGCGCCATCGCGGGCGCGGCCAGCGCCTTGACGTCCTCGGGGATGACGTAGTCCCGACCGCCCAGGAGCGCCCGCGCCCGGGCGAGCTGGACGAGATCGAGCTCGGCCCGCGGGCTCGCGCCGACCTCCACCTGGGGGTGCGAGCGGGTCGCGGCCGCCAGCGAGACCACGTAGCGGAGCACGTCCGGATGCACCGAGACCTGCTCGACGCTGCCGCGCATGGCGTGCAGTTCCTCGGCCGTCACGATCGCCCGGACGGTCACGGTGTCGGCGCCCCGGTCCAGGCGGCGCTGCAGCATCTCCTGCTCGTCCGCGGCGCCGAGGTATCCCACCCGCAGCCGCAGCATGAACCTGTCGAGCTGCGCCTCGGGCAGCGGATAGGTGCCCTCGTACTCGATCGGGTTGTCGGTGGCGAGGACGATGAACGGATCCGGCAGCCTCCGGGTGACGCCGTCGATGCTCACCTGCCCCTCCGCCATCGATTCCAACAGTGCCGCTTGTGTTTTCGGCGGCGTGCGGTTGATCTCGTCGGCGAGGAGGACATTGGTGAACACCGGTCCGGCGCGGAACTCGAACCGTCCCGACTGCATGTCATAGACGGTCGAGCCGAGCAGGTCGGCTGGCAGCAGATCGGGCGTGAACTGGACACGGGTGAACTCCAGACCCAGCGCCGCCGCGAAGGATCGCGCGATCAGCGTCTTGCCCAACCCCGGCAGGTCCTCGATCAGCACGTGCCCACCGGCGAGGACCACCAGCAGCACGGTCGTGATCGCCTCCCGCTTGCCGACCACGGCCCGTTCGACCTCGGCGAGGACCGCCCCGGCTCTGGCCGTGGTGGCCTGCGTCGCGGCGGTCACAGCTGCTCCAGTCGGGTCAGGATGCGCTCGAGTGCGCCGCGCCCGGGGCCGGGCCCATCCGGATCGCCCGCGCGCGCCCCGGCCGGGTCCACCCACCGCCACAGGTCGGCGCCGAACATCGCCGCCCCTGCCGCTTCGATCTCGGCATGACCACGGGGTGCACGCGGTCCGCTCACGTGCACGAACTCGCGGGCGAGCAGTGGTCGCAGGTGCCGGTCCCAGTCCGCGCACGAACCGTCCGCCCAGCTCACCAGCGTCTCCGTGCGCAGCCGCCAGCGACGCAACATCTCCTCCTGGGAGTTCAGTGGCGCGGCGACCTCTCCCGCCGCCGGTGCCGCGTCGACGGTTCGGCGCATCGCGAAGATCACGACGGCGGCCGACGCTCCGACCGCGATCAGCGAGGCCGCAGGCGCCCCCGCCCGCAGCGCGATCGCCTCCAGCGCCGCGACGAGGAGGATCCCGATCACGGCGACGCGACGCATCGCGTCTCCCTCAGCTCGGCCAGGACCGCGCGCAACAATTCCGCCGCGGTACTCCGGTTCTGCTCGGTCATCTCGTGCCCGCTGAACCTGGCCTCCTCGAAGAGCCCGACCAGCGCCGTGGCGCTCTCCCGGTGCAGCACGCCGTGGCGTACCGCACGTGCCAGCACCTCCGACGGGGTGTCGGACGCGAGCGGCGCGGCGTCGGGGGCCGCACCCAGACCGCGTTCCATCGCCAGGTAGCAGGCGATGATGGCCGATCGGGGGTCGGCCCCGGTGTTCGCGACCGCGACGAGGCCCAGTTCCGCTGCGCGCCGCAAGGATTCGGCGGCCGCGCGCCTAGCCGCGGGGACGGCGTCCTCCTCGCGGGCATCGCTCCGATCAGGCAACAGGAGCCGCGCGCGGGCAACGGCCCCGGCCAACAGCAGCGCGGTCAACAGCGGCAACACCAGCAGGACGTCCGGCCAGATCTCGCTGCCCCGCGGCGCCGGTGGCTGTCCGACCGCTGACACAGTCGGATCCGTCGCACCGCCATTCGGATCAGTG
The DNA here is from genome assembly GCF_017833315.1 of Rhodococcus sp. PvR099. Lineage (NCBI taxonomy): Bacteria > Bacillati > Actinomycetota > Actinomycetes > Mycobacteriales > Nocardiaceae > Rhodococcus > Rhodococcus sp. PvR099. Next base: position 3,226,444 of record NZ_JAFIBV010000001.1, read on the forward strand.
GGGGCCGCCCGGTCCCGGTTCGGTGCGAGGGCGAGCGCAGCGACCACCACCAGTCCCGCGAACCCGAACCATGCCGCCCCCTGCCACCACCGGCCGGGCGCCGCGCGATGGCCGATCCACGTCGGCGCCGGCCGCACGGGCCTACGCGAGGGGCCCAGTACCAGCACCGCTACGAGGGCGACCGCGGCCACCAGGACCGCGAGGGCGGCGATGACGAGCATCGCGACCAGCGCGGCCCTTCCGTCAGACCTGGGTGGCGCCGTCGGCTGCTCGATCTCGGGCAGGTAGCCGCGGAGCGCAAGGACGCTCACCACGATCAACGCGATAACCGTGGCAGTGCGACCGACCGCCGTGCCCACCACTCCATCGTCGCACGGCGCCCGCACGGGATCGATGGATGCGCGCAGGTCGATCCGCGATCAGCGAGGCGGGAACACTCCCGCGTGGGCGTCCGCGAGGAGGGTGACGAGCTCCTTGCCCTCGGACTCGTCGAGGACGTCGAATGCCTGGGAGGCGAGTTCGTCGGTGATCTCCTCGGCGCGCGCCCACCTGGCCCGGACATCCTCGCCCGGCGCCGTGTAGGGCGCGGGCCAGCCGTAGAGGGCGGCCTGGTCCGGCCCGCTGGCCAGCGGCGACCCGGCGATCAGGACGGCGTCCCGTGGGCTGACGCCCTGGCTCTTGACTGCGACGAGGTGGAGCCCGCCGCGCAGCTCGCGCAGGACGTGGGTCAGCTGGAGGACCCGCGCCCGCGGCTCTGCGGGCAGTGGCACGGCACGCCAGCCGGCGAACAGCGGCACGCCCGCGGGATCGGCATTGCCCGCGACCGCATCCATCAGTTCGGCGAGCCGCTCGGCGGCGTCGAACGCGGCGAGCTTGCGGACACCGAACTGCTGCGCGGCGAGCGCGTACCCACGGGCGGCCTCGGCGGCGGGCATCGTCACCGACTCCCAGGCGGCCCGGACGCTGTCGGCGGGGAAGAACCCCGCGGCGGCCGTCACGACGTCGGCGTCGACCTCGCCGAGGACACCGCACCGGCCGCGCATATACGGGCCGATGAAGCCGTCCACCCCGGTGGTACGGCCGAACTCCTTGGCCTCACGGGAGAACATGAATCCCCCACCGATCTGCTGGATCTGGTCCTTGACCGCGTGTGCGACCGTCATCGATTCCACCTCTCGCCGGGTACCGTCCCAGCGAGGCTATGCCACCCGTCATAGCAGCGGAAGACCGCTTCGTCGACGCGGCGACGACGGTGCGCCCTCCGGCACGACCAATCTGGGCGATATGCCCAATTCCGGTGCGGACACCCGTATCTTTGCGCCGAGACTTCTGCCGGCGACGCGTGCACGTCGCGAGACTTCCAGGAAATGGGGACCAGCGATGAATTCCGGGCTGTCCACTGTCGCACTGCCGCTCGCGTTGGCGATCATCATGTTCGGCCTCGGCCTGTCCCTGACCGTCGGAGACTTCGCCCGCGTGGCCAGGCATCCCAAGGCCGTCGCGATCGCGCTGGCGTGCCAGTTGATCCTGCTGCCCGCGATCGCGTTCGGACTGGTGCTGCTGTTCGACCTGCCGCCACTGCTGGCGGTGGGGATGATGCTGCTTGCCGCCTCCCCCGGAGGGACAACGGCAAACCTGTTCAGCCACCTGTTCCGCGGCGATGTGGCACTGAACGTCACACTCACGGCGGTGAATTCGGTGATCGCGGTGGTGTCGCTGCCGCTGATCACCAACTTCGCGCTCGGACACTTCGCACCGTCGGACGGCACGGGTTCCCTCGGCCTGCAGTTCTCGAAGGTGCTGCAGATCTTTGCGATCGTGCTGATCCCGGTGGCCGTCGGCGTCTGGGTACGGCAGGCGTGGCCCGCCTTCGCGGACCGGATGGATCGTCCCGTCCGGATCGGCTCGGCCGTGGTCCTGGCCCTGGTCATCGTCGGCACGGTGATCGCCGAGCGGGAGAACGTCACCGGGTACCTGGCGGACGTCGGGCTGATCACGTTGATCTTCTGCATCCTGAGCCTGAGCATCGGCTACGTGCTGCCGCGGAGGCTGGGCATCGCCAGCAGGCAGTCGATCGCCAGCTCGATGGAGATCGGCATCCACAACAGCACGCTCGCGATCACGATCGCGATCAGCCTGCTCGACAGCACCCGCATCGCGGTCCCCGCCGCGGTGTACGGCGTGGTCATGTTCCCGGTCGCGACGGCCTTCGGATGGCTGATCACCCGCGGCCGCGGGGACGAGCAGGGGCCGTCGGCGGCGGCGGGGTCGTCGACCGATCGCGACCTCGACCCCGCCGCCGGCTAGCTCATCCCAGCAGCGCCAATCTACTGCGGGTGCGTGTCAGGTCCAGCCCGCCCGCGACAGGCTCGGGTCCCGGCACCCGCCAATCCGCGCCGACCAGCGTCAGTTCGGTGTCCTGGTCGTGGAGGATGTCGACGACATTGCAGAATCGTTGCACCCCATCGGGACTCGCGTCCGCCATCCGCGGCACGCCGCTCAGCACCCAGCGCGGGTATGCCGCCGCCAGGCTCAGGTAGTCCAGCGTCGAGGTCGGCCGCTCGCACAGGTCCGCGAACTCGAACCAGACGAGATCGCCTGCCGCCGAGAGCGCCGTGATGGCCTGGGTGGTCGGGCGGAGCGTGACGCGATCGCCTGCCGCGGGCCACTGCAGGCCGGCCGCGTCGGAGAGGTACCGCCCCACACCGAATCGCCGCCCACCGGCCCCCTGCCCGCGGTAGTCGACGGCGCCCGCGACCTCGACGACCTCCATCCGCGCCTTGAGCACCTCGATGGTCGGCACGAACGTGTCGTGGAACAGCGGGTTCGGCATCAGCCCGTCCGGCGGATAGTTCGAGGTGACCACCAGCGTCACCTTGCGCTTGCCCAGCGCCCCGAGCAGCCTGGTCAACAGCGCGCCATCGCCGACGTCGTGTACGTGGAACTCGTCGAAGAACAGGATCTTGCTGCGCCCGAGCAGCCGGTCCAACGCGCGGTCGATCCCCTCGGTGTGCGCGAGTTCGTGCAGACGGCGGAAGAACTCGTGGAAGTGCACGCGAACTGTCGGAACGCTGCTCATGGCGTCGTGGAACACGTCCATCAGCCAGGTCTTACCCCTGCCGACCGGGCCCCACAGGTAGATGCCACGACCGGTCTTGAGGTCCATCGCGGCGAGACGTTCGGCGGCCGCGCGCTGCGCCGGATCGAGCACGAATCCGGCGCCCTGCGCGGCCCGGTCGAACGCATCCACTCGGATCGATTTCATAGCGTGACTCTACAAATGTAGAGTTTCACGGGTCAACGTGATCGGAGCAACATCAATGACGGAAACGACGGACCGGCGGGCGCGCATCACCGATGCCGCGCTCGACATCATCGCCACGGACGGCATCCGCGCACTCACCCATCGCGGCATCGACCGGCACCTGGGACTGCCCGCGGGATCTACGTCCTACTACTTCCGGACCAAACGCGACCTGCTGGTCGCGACGGTCGGACACCTCACCGAGCGGTCACGACGCGCCTTCACCGATTCCCAGCCGGAGCCGCAGGAGCCGAACACGGACATCGCCGAGATCGCCCACGGGATCGCGGTCTACGTCGACGGGTTGCTCGGCGACCGCGCCCGCGACATCCGTGCCCGCTACGCACTCACGCTGGAGATGGTGCACGACAAGCAGATTCAGGCCGCGCTGGCCGTGAGCCTGTTCTCCCGGGAGCGGGCGGTCGGGCTCACCCGCCTGCTCGACACGGGCGACCCGGAGCAGGACGCCGCGGACCTGATCGCCCTCCTGGAGGGTCTGGTCTTCGACCGGACCGTCGGCGCCAGGGCACTCGAGGGCCCCGTGCCGGGTACCGCCGAGAGCATCGCCGCGCTCACCGCGCCGATCGCAAAGGCGCTGACGCGCCCGTGCGCGGTTGACGAGTCCTAGCACTCGTCAACCGCGCACGGGCGCCGGAGGCGCCTACGCCGTCAGGACCAGCCCGGAGGTCGGCACACCGGTGCCTGCCGTCACGAGGACGTTCTGCACGTCCGGAACCTGGTTCACCGACGTGCCGCGGATCTGGCGGACACCCTCGGCGATGCCGTTCATGCCGTGGATGTAGCCCTCGCCCAGCTGCCCACCGTGGGTGTTCAGCGGCAGCCGTCCGCCCAGCTCGATGGCACCGTCCGCGATGAAGTCCTTGGCCTCGCCGCGGCCGCAGAAGCCGAGCTCCTCGAGTTGCATCAGCACGTACGGGGTGAAGTGGTCGTAGAGCACCGCGGTCTGCATGTCCTGCGGACGCAGCCCCGACTGGGCCCACAGCTGGTCGCCGACCAGCCCCATCTCCGGAAGACCGCTCAGGCCGTCCCGGTAGTAGCTGGTCATGATGTACTGATCGGCCCCGCTGCCCTGCGCCGCGGCGGCGATGATCGCGGGCGTGTTCGGCAGGTCCTTCGCGCGCTCCGGCGAGGTCACGACGATGGCGATGCCGCCGTCGGTCTCCTGGCAGCAGTCCAGCAGGTGCAGCGGCTCGGCGATCCACCGCGAGGCCTGGTGCTCCTCGATCGTGATCGGCTTGCCGTAGAAGAAGGCGTTCGGGTTGGTCGCCGCGTGCTTGCGGTCCGCGACCGCGACCCGTCCGAAGTCCGCACTGGTGGCGCCGTACACGTGCATGTAGCGCTGGGCGATCATCGCGACGAACGACGCCGGGGTGCTCAGCCCGTGCGGGTACGAGAACGCGTTGTCGGTGCCGGAGGAGTTCACCTGCTGCACCAAGGCCGAATTCACCTGTCCGAAGCGCATTCCCGAGCGTTCGTTGAACGCACGGTAGGCGACGACGACGTCCGCGACGCCGGTGGCCACCGCCATCGCGGCCTGCTGGATGGTGGCGCAAGCCGCGCCGCCGCCGTAGTGGATCCGGCTGAAGAACTTCAGATTCGGGATCCCGACCGAACGCGCAACGGCCACTTCGGTGTTGGTGTCCATGGTGAACGAGGTCAGGCCGTCCACGTCGGACGGCTTCAGGCCCGCGTCATCGAGCGCGGCCTGGACCGCCTCGGCGGCGAGACGCAGCTCGCTGCGCCCCGAGTCCTTGGAGAAATCGGTGGCACCGATGCCGACGATGGCGGCCTTGCCGGACAGCTCACTCATGCCGTCGCTCCGTCCATGACGAGGGTGACCGTCGACTTGATGTGGTCACCGAGACTGTCCTTGCCGACGATGTCGAGGGTGACGAGGCCGTCCTCGACCGAGGAGACGGCACCGGTCAGGGTCAGCGTGTCGTAGGCGTACCAGGGCACACCGAGACGCAGCTTGATCGACTTGATGACCGCACGCGGACCGGCCCAGTCGGTGACGTACCGCTGCACCAGCCCGGTGTCGGTGAGGATGTTGACGAAGATGTCCTTCGATCCGCGCTGCTGCGCCTTGTCCCGATCGTGGTGAACATCCTGGAAGTCCCTGGTGGCCAACGCCGTCGACACGATGAACGTCGGATCGCCGTGGATGGACAGGGCGGGCAGGGTCTCCCCCACCGTCGCTGTCAGGGTCGAGCTCATCACTGCTCCTTCACGGGACGCCACGCGTACAGCGTCCACGGCTGTTGTCCGGTCTCGTCGTCGCCCGGCAGGTCGAGGAACTCCACCTGCACCGGCATCCCGATCGCGACCTCGCTCGGATCGACGCCGCGGAGCTCGCCGAGCATCCGCACGCCCTCCGCGAGTTCCACGAGCGCGACGACGAACGGCAGCGAACGACCCGGCACCTTCGGCGCGTGGTGCACGACGTAGCTGAAGACGGTGCCGAGCCCGGAGGCCACGACGTAGTCCGTGCGCTCCGACTTGTCCTTCCAGATCGCCGGCACCGGCGGGTGCTGCAGCGAACCGTCCTGGCGCTGCTGGAGACGCAGCTCGTGCGCCGCGACGCCCTCCCAGAAGAACTCGGTGTCGCGCGACTGCGAGGGACGCAGCATCCGGGTCGGGTCGAGATCGTCGAGCGACTCGCCCAGGCTCGACGACGCGACTCCCGCGGGAGCGGGCGCCTCCTTCGCCGGGGGCGCGAACTTCAGGATCCGGAAGAGCATCTCGGCGACGACCTCGTCGCCGACCTTCCAGAAGTTCCGGGTGGTGAAGAACCAGCCCTCGCCCAGACCCGTCTTCTTCGGGCCCACAACGTCTTCGAGGACCGACTCGATGGTCACCTCTTCGCCCGGGCGGACATAGCGGTGGTACGTCTGGTCGCAGTTCGTCGCGACCACCGACGTGTACCCGGCCTCGTCGAGGATCTCCGTCATCCGGCCGAGCGGATCGTCCTCCTCGCGCACGGCACCAAGACCGCGCATCGTCCAGACCTGCGCCATGGCGGGCGGGGCGACGATGCCGCCGTGGCCCGCCGCGACCGCGGCGTCCTCGTCGACGTAGATGGGGTTCTCGTCACCGATCGCCTCGACCCAGTTGCGGATCATCGGCATGTTGATCGGGTCGCGGCCGGCGCGGGCCTTGCTGGCGCCGCCAGCCCGCACCCGCTCGGCCGCCGCGAGGATCGATGCTTCCTTGTCGCTCATAGACCCGTCGTTCACTGAAACCTCCGCCGCGGTCATCGGGGCACCTTCGGCAGGCCGAGGCCGGCCATCGCGATGAGCTCGCGCATGACCTCGTTGACGCCGCCGCCGAAGGTGATCACCACGTTCCGCTTGACCTGCACGTCGAGCCAGCGCATCAGCTTCGCGGTCTCCGGGTCACCCGGGTCGCCGTGCGCGCCGATGATCTCGTCCGCGATCCGGCCGACACGCTGGATGCGCTCGGTCGCAAAGACCTTCGTCGCCGACGCGTCCGCGATGTCCACGTCGCCGGTCGCCGCAGCAACCTGCCAGTTGAGGAGCTCGTTGAGCCGGTAGGTCGCATGGATCTCGCCGAGGCCGCGCTGCACGTCGGGTTCGGAGAGCAGGTCCCGCTTGGCCGCCCACTCGTGCACCTTCTCGTACAGGCCCGCGACACGGCCGGCCGGTCCGAGCATGACGCGCTCGTGGTTCAGCTGGGTGGTGATCAGGCGCCAGCCCTTGTTCTCCTCCCCGACCAGCATGCTCGCGGGCACGCGGACGTCGGAGTAGTAGGTGGCGTTGACGTGGTGGGCTCCGTCGGCGGTGATGATCGGGGTCCACGTGAAACCGGGATCCTTGGTGTCCACGATGAGGATCGAGATGCCGCGGTGGCGCGAGTCCGCGTCGCCGGTGCGCACGGCGAGCCAGATGTAGTCGGCGTCGTGGCCACCGGTGGTGAAGATCTTCTGGCCGTTCACGATGTACTCATCGCCGTCGCGCACCGCCGTGGTGCGCAGCGCGGCCAGGTCGGTGCCCGCCTCCGGCTCGGAGTAGCCGATCGCGAAGTGCACCTCGCCCGCGAGGATCGAGGGCAGGAACTTGCGCTTCTGCTCCTCGGTTCCGTAGGTCTGCAGCGTCGGGCCGACGGTCTGCAGGGTGACCGACGGCAGCGGAACATCCGCCCGCACAGCCTCGTTGACGAAGATCTGCTGTTCGATCTCGCCGAAGCCACGGCCGCCGAACTCCACCGGCCAGCCGACGCCGAGCCAGCCGTCCTTGCCCATCCGTCGAATGACCTCACGGTAAGTGGGGCCGTGCCGCTCGGTGAGCATGATCTCGGCCTCCTCCGGAGAGATCAGGCCTGCGAAGTAACGGCGCAGTTCCGCCTGCAGCTCACGCTGTTCGGGTGTCAGATCGATGAACACCGGGCCCCCACGAGGTCGAGTCGAGATGAGGCGCCGCCGACGAGGCGGGCCAGGTCTTTGGCAATGGAGAAGTAGCGGTGCATCGGGTAGGTCACGTCCACACCCAACCCGCCGTGCAGGTGGTGCAGGGTGCGCATCGCGGCGGGCACCTCTGCCGCGATCCAGTAGGCCAGCACCTCGAGGTCGTCATCCGCCTCGAGGCCCTCGGCCACCCGCCAGCCCGACGCCAGCGCCGAGACGTGCAGGGTCCGCGACGTCACGTAGACGTCGGCGATCTGCTGGGCCACGGCCTGGAAGGTCGCCAGGGGCTTGCCGAACTGCTCACGGGTGCGCAGGTGCTCGGCGGTCAGCGTGGTGGCGCCTGCGAGCAGTCCGTCGGTGTAGGCACCGATGCTCGCGAGCGCGATCCGGTACAGGGTGGCGTTGTCGCCTCCCAGCACCTCCGCCGCGGGGACCCGTACGCCGTCGAGCCGCACCGAGAACTCCGGGCTGCCCGAGGACGAGGAGATCTTGGCCAGCGTGACGCCGGGGGCGTCGGGCGAGATGAGCACGACGCCCGCGTCGGTCGGCACCAGGATCCGGTAGGCGAGGTCGGCGAACGGAACGGCGACCTTCAGGCCGTTGACGACGACACCGTCACCGTCGGCGACCGCGGTGGTCGACGGCGACGCCGCAAATGCCGCTCCGGGCTCGTTCAGAGCCGCGGTGAGCACCCGACCGGTCGCCACCTCGGCGAGGATCGCGTCCTGCTGTTCCTGCGTCCCCAGCGCGAGCACCGGGAGCAGGCCGAAGCCGAGGGTGGCCAGCGCAGGCACCGGCGCGGCACCGCGGCCGGTCTCGGTGAGCAGCGGCAACACCTCGGGCAGGCCCAGCCCGGCGCCGCCGAGCCGCTCCGGCACCGCGAGCGAGAGCAGGTCGGCCTTCGCCATCGCCTCCCACAACGCTGGGTTGAAGCCGCTGGTATCGGCGGGATCGGAGACCTCGCGGGCCAACAGCCCCACGACGATCTCCGCCACCGTTTCTTGTGTCTGATCCAGAGAGAAATCCACGCTGAACAATCCCGCCTACGAGTTAGAACTTGTTCTAGTTGTATCAGCTCCCCGGCACGGGGACAACGGTTCGGGCCCGGCACGGGAGCAACGCTTCGCCCCCATGCCGGGCACTTCCTGCCGCAGCTAGTCCCGCGGCAGCCCGAGGATCCGTTCCGCGGCCACCGTCAGCAGGATCTGCTCGGTGCCGCCTGCGATCGAAAGGCACCGGGTGTTCAGGAACTCCCGGGACAGCGGGCCCTCGATGGCGCCGCCCGGCCCGGACAGCTCCAGCGCGAACTCCGCGACCGCCTGGCGGTGCCGGACACCGACCAGCTTGCGCACGCTCGACTCGGGACCGGGATCCTGTCCGTCGAGCTGACGCAGGGTGGTGCGGTGCTCGAGCAGCGAGCCGACCATGGCCTCGCCGATCAGGAAGCCGACCCGGTCCTCGGTCACGGCGTTCGGGCCGCCGCGCTCGGCCAGCTCGAGCAGCTCCTCCATCGCCTTGCCCAGCGAGGAGCCGCCGCTCATCGCGACGCGCTCGTTGGCGAGCGTGGTGCGGGCCAGCTTCCACCCACCGTTGACCTGCCCGACCACGCCGTCGTCGGGCACGAACACGTTCTCGAAGAACACCTCGTTGAACAGTTCGTCGCCGGTGATCTCGCGCAGCGGCGAGACCCGGATCCCCGCGGTGCGCATGTCCACCAGGAAGTAGGTGATGCCCTTGTGCTTGGGCACATCCTTGTCGGTGCGAGCCAGGCAGATGCCCCAATCCGCCTCGCGGGCCAGGGAATTCCACACCTTCTGACCGTTGAGGACCCAGCCCCCGTCGACCTTCTCGGCGGTCATGCGCAGTGCCGCGAGGTCGGAGCCTGCACCCGGCTCGGAGAACAGCTGGCACCAGATCAGATCCCCGCGCAGCGTGGGCATCGCGAACCGCTCGATCTGCTCGGACGTGCCGTGCTCGAGGATCGTCGGCACCGCCCACCACCCGATGACCAGGTTCGGCGTCTCCAGTCCGGCGCGCACCAGCTCCTCGCCGATCAGGATCTGCTCGGCCGCCTTCGCGGACTTTCCGTACGGCGCCGGCCAGTGCGGAGCCAGGTACCCGGACTCGGCGAACGCGGCGCGACGCTCCTCCTCGGGCAACGCGACGATCGCCCCGATCTCGGCGCGCACCTCGGGACGCGAGGCCTCGAGGTCACCCAGATCGACGGTCAGGTGCCTGCGCTCGCCCGCCTGGGTGAGCTCCGCCACCCGAGCCCGCCAGTACGCGCCGCCGCCGAGCAGCTGCCGCAGCGAGAGGACCCGTCGCAGGTAGAAGTGCGCGTCGTGCTCCCAGGTGAAGCCGATACCGCCGAGCACCTGGATGCAGTCCTTGGCGGTGTCCACGGCCGCATCGAGGGCGACCGACGCGGCGACCGCGGCCGCGATGGGCAGTTCGGCGTCCGATTCCGCCGCGACCGCGGCATCCCAGGCCACGGCCCGGGTCTGCTCCACGCGGCAGAGCATCTCGGCACACAGGTGCTTGATGGCCTGGAACGAGCCGATCGGCTTGCCGAACTGCTCGCGGATCTTCGCGTACTCGACGGCGGTCCGCAGGCACCAGCCCGCCACACCCGCCGCCTCCGCGGCGACCAGGGTCGCGGCCAGATCCCTGACCAGTCCGGGGCGCAGCCCGACGACGATCCGGTCCGCACTCACCCGGACACCCGCACAGGACACCCGACCCAGCGGGGTGCTCACGTCGACGTTCTCCAACGCCTCGACGGTCAGTCCGTCCGCCTCGGCATCGACGAGGCACCACACGGTGTCGTCGCCACGCGAGGCCGCGAGCAGCACGCCGACACCGGGCGCGCCGCCGAGCGCGAGCCCGGCCTCACCGCTGAGGACCAGGCCGCCGTCACCGTCGGCCTCGGCCGTCACGACGCCGTCGATCACGACGCCGACCGGCAGGTTGCCCTCGGCCAGTTCGGGGCCCCACTGCTTGGCCGCGGCCTCGCCGCTGCGGCCGACGACCAGCGCCGCGAGCGCGGTCGAGAGCACAGGACCCGCGGCCAGCGCGGCGGCCGCCTGCTCGAGCATCACCGCGAGGTCGACGATCTCGCCGTCGGCGCCGCCGACCTCCTCGGCCTGCGCGACCGAGAACAGGCCGAGGTCCGAGATGGCGGACCAGTGCGACCGCCACGAATCGGCCGGCCCCTGCCGTAGCGTCTCGATCGGGTTCGTCGCGCGGGCCCAGGCCTGAATCGATTCCTGGACGGCACGCTGCTCGTCTGTCGTGGCGATTGTCACAAGGGAGGCCAACCTTTCATTACTGACAAATTTGTCTAGAACGTGTTCTAATATGTGGGCTGGGCAAGAGTCAAGACCTGGCACGAACTGCACGAACTCAACTACTCGCCGATATCAAGGAATCTGTGGATGACCTCCTCATCTCGAACCCGTTCCGCGGCTAAGACCGCCTCGACCAACGGGGCCGTCTCGACGCTGACCGACGAGGATCTCAGTTCCAACGCGCAGCGCGAGCGTCGCAAGCGGATCCTCGATGCCACCCTGGCCCTCGCGTCCAAGGGCGGCTACGAGGCCGTGCAGATGCGCGCCGTCGCCGAGCGTGCCGATGTCGCGGTGGGAACCCTGTACCGGTACTTCCCGTCGAAGGTCCACCTCCTGGTGTCCTCGCTCGCCCGCGAGTTCGAGAAGATCGACTCCCGCAAGAAGTTGCCGCCCGGCGACACCCCGATCGAGCGCATGCACCTGATCCTCGGCCAGATCACCCGGGCGATGCAGCGCGATCCGCTGCTCACCGAGGCCATGACCCGAGCCTTCATGTTCGCCGACGCCTCCGCGGCCGCCGAGGTCGATCAGGTCGGCAAGCTGATGGACTCGCTGTTCGCCCGCGCGATGAGCGACGGCGAGCCGAGCGAGGAGCAGCTCGCGATCGCTCGCGTCATCTCCGATGTGTGGCTCTCGAACCTCGTCGCCTGGCTCACCCGTCGCTCCTCCGCGACGGACGTCGCCAAGCGCCTGGAGCTGACCGTCGAACTCCTTCTCGGCGGCGGTTACAAGGATCCGGGCGTCGCGTAAGTAGACTTTGCGCAGTGAGTGCGCAAGACCTACCCGTCGAGCTTCGCAGGCGTCTCGTATCAGTCGCGAGAACGCCTCGGCTCCTCGTGGCGTCGGACTATGACGGCACGATGGCGCCCATCGTCTCCGACCCCGCGAAAGCCTTCCCGCACGCCGAGTCCGTGCGGGCCCTCCGCGCGTTGGCGAGCCTGCCCGCCACCACATCGGCGGTGATCTCGGGCCGTGCGCTCCGGGACCTGGCGATGCTGTCCCGACTCCCGGTCGAGGTGCAGTTGGTCGGCAGCCACGGCTCCGAGTTCGACGTCGGCTTCGTGCGCGAGATCGACGACGACGCCAAGCGATTGCTTCGGGAGGTCACCGAGGAGCTACAGGCCGTCGCCGCCGCGGGCCCGGGCGTCACCGTCGAGACCAAGCCTGCCAGCACAGCCCTGCACGTGCGCAATGCCGCCCCCGAGATCGCCGAGGCGGCGTTGTCGCGTGTCCGGGGTGGTGCCGCCACCTGGAACGGCGTACAGGTCACCGAGGGCAAGGCCGTGATCGAACTCGCGGTGATCACCACAGACAAGGGCGAGGCGCTCGACATCCTGCGGCACCGCGAGGGCGCCTCCGCCACCGTGTTCTTCGGCGACGACATCACCGACGAGAAGGCGTTCAGCCGGCTCCAAGGACCGGATCTCGGCGTGAAGGTGGGCCCCGGCGAATCGCTCGCCGAGTTCCGGGTGTCGAGCACCGAGGACGTCTCCGCCGCGCTGGCGTTCCTGCTCGAGGAGCGGCGCACCTGGCTCCACGGCGAAAGCGCCACCCCGATCGAGCGTCTCAGCATGCTGGCGAACCCCAGGACGGTCGCGCTGCTGACCCCCGACGCCACCCTGACCTGGCTCTGCCATCCGGAGCCCGATTCCGCCGCGGTGTTCGCGCACCTGCTCGGCGGCGTCGGCGCCGGCCACTTCACGGTCGGGCCCCTGCGGGAGGCGCTGCCGCTCAGCCAGCGGTATGTCGACGGCACCATGACCGTCGAGACCCGTTGGGCGAGCCTGCAGGTCACCGACTACCTACCCCACGACGTCGAGCAGGGCCGCACCGACCTCACCCGCGTGATCACGGGTCAGGCCAAGGCCGTGGTGACCTTCGCGCCGCGTCCCGAGTTCGGACAGGTGCAGGTGCACCTCGAGCAGGAGGCCGAAGGCCTGCGGGTGTACGGAACCAGCGATCCGCTCGTACTGCGCTCCCCCGGCATCGAGTGGGAGATCACCAGCGACGGTGTCCAGCAGAGCGCGCGTGCCGTCATCGACCCCGCGCAGGGACCGATCGTCCTCGAACTGCGCTGCGGCACCACGGAACTCGGACCGACCTCCGTGCCGGAGTCGGAGCGCCGGTCGCTGGCCGAGTCGTATTGGAGCGACTGGGCCGACGGCCTGACCCTGCCCGCCCGCAAGCGCGGGCTGATGAAGCGCTCCGCCCTGACGCTGCGGGGCCTCGTGCACGCAGACTCGGGCTCGATCCTGGCCGCGGCCACCACCTCGCTGCCCGAGGAGATCGGTGGCGTCCGCAACTGGGACTACCGCTACTGCTGGCTCCGGGACGCGTCGCTGACCGCGTCCGCGCTCGTCTCGCTCGGCTCGCTCGGCGAGGCCGAGGACTTCCTGGAGTGGGTGCACGGGGTGCTCGAGACGCTGCCCGGTCCCGAGCGCCTGCATCCGCTGTACACGATCTACGGCGCCAACCTGCCGCCCGAGGCGGTGCTCGACTCCCTCCCCGGTTACTCGGGCTCACGGCCGGTCCGAGTCGGCAACGCCGCGAACTCACAGGTGCAGCTCGACGTCTTCGGTCCCATCGTCGACCTGATCTCGCACCTCGCCGAGGCTCGCGAGAAAGCAGGACTGACCGAGGTACTCACCGACGCCGATTGGAACCTGGTGCAGGCCATGGTCTCCGCGGTCGAGCGCCGCTGGGACGAACCGGACAACGGCATCTGGGAGATCCGCGGTAACCCGCGCCACCACGTGTACTCGAAGGTCATGTGCTGGGTCACCGTCGACAGGGCCCTGACCCTGGCCGAGCGTTTCGGCCGGCAGTCCGGCCCCGGATGGACGGCGCTACGGGCCGAGATCGCCGACGAGGTCAAGGATCGCGGTTGGAGCGATCGTGCGCTCTCGTACACCGCTGCCTACGACGGCACCGATCTGGACGCGGCGACGCTGCACATCGGGCTCTCCGGGCTCATCGACCCGACCGATCCGCGGTTCATCGCGACGGTCAGGGCCACCGAGGCGGAGCTGCGCAGCGGCTCGACCGTGTACCGGTACCACCACGACGACGGCCTACCCGGCGGCGAGGGTGGATTCCACCTGTGCGCGGCCTGGTTGATCGAGGCCTACCTGCTGATCGGGGAGCGCTCGGACGCCGAGGCCCTGTTCGCGCAACTGGTCGATGCGGCGGGCCCGACCGGACTGCTCGCCGAGGAGTACGACCCGGTGGCCGAGCGTTCGCTCGGCAATCACCCGCAGGCGTACAGCCATCTCGGCCTGCTGCGCTGCGCGCACCTGCTGAGCTGATACCGCAGTACTGAGACACCCGGCCGTCGACTCGACGGCCGGGCTTTCTCGTCGAGTGTGCAGTTTGGGGTACCTCCCTGCACGAAGTGCTTGGGGGACGGGGCATCGCCCGAGAAGGGACGTCGGTAGGTGCACACTCGGCCGGCTGGGGTGTGGTGTCGAGTGTGCAGTTGTCGGGGCATCGCCCGAGAAGGGACGTCGGTCGGTGCACACTCGGCGAGTGGCCGGGGGCGGTGGCCGGCGGGGCGTGTGTGTGTGTTCCTGCCCCGGATATGCGAAATGCCTCGCATCGCAGTCTCTTTCGAGTCTGTGATGCGAGGCATTCGCAATTTATGTTCGGCGGTGTCCTACTCTCCCACACCCTGTCGAGTGCAGTACCATCGGCGCTGGAGGGCTTAGCTTCCGGGTTCGGAATGGGGCCGGGCGTTTCCCCTCCGCTATGGCCGCCGTAACTCTGTGAAATTTTCACACGGAACACAGTCAAAACCCAAATCGATATCAATCTCAGTGGATTCGTTCCGGTTCTTGAAACAAAACGTGTGTTGTTTCAGATACCGCACAGTGGACGCGTAGCTTCTTTGTGGTAAGTCCTCGGCCTATTAGTACCAGTCACCTGCACACGTTACCGTGCTTCCAGTTCTGGCCTATCAACCCGGTGGTCTGCCGGGGGCCTTACCCCCTCAAGGGGGTGAGAAACCTCATCTTGGAACAGGCTTCCCGCTTAGATGCTTTCAGCGGTTATCCCTTCCGAACGTAGCTAACCAGCGGTGCTCCTGGTGGAACAACTGGCACACCAGAGGTTCGTCCGTCCCGGTCCTCTCGTACTAGGGACAGCCTTCCTCAAGTTTCTAACGCGCGCGGCGGATAGAGACCGAACTGTCTCACGACGTTCTAAACCCAGCTCGCGTGCCGCTTTAATGGGCGAACAGCCCAACCCTTGGGACCTACTCCAGCCCCAGGATGCGACGAGCCGACATCGAGGTGCCAAACCATCCCGTCGATATGGACTCTTGGGGAAGATCAGCCTGTTATCCCCGGGGTACCTTTTATCCGTTGAGCGACACCGCTTCCACTTGCCGGTGCCGGATCACTAGTCCCGACTTTCGTCCCTGCTCGACCTGTCAGTCTCACAGTCAAGCTCCCTTGTGCACTTGCACTCAACACCTGATTGCCAACCAGGCTGAGGGAACCTTTGGGCGCCTCCGTTACATTTTGGGAGGCAACCGCCCCAGTTAAACTACCCACCAGGCACTGTCCCTGAACCAGATCATGGTCCGAGGTTAGATGTCCAATACGATCAGAGTGGTATTTCAACAATGACTCCACGAACACTGGCGTGCCCGCTTCACAGTCTCCCACCTATCCTACACAAACCGAACCGAACACCAATACCAAGCTATAGTGAAGGTCCCGGGGTCTTTTCGTCCTGCCGCGCGTAACGAGCATCTTTACTCGTAATGCAATTTCGCCGAGTCTATGGTTGAGACAGCTGAGAAGTCGTTACGCCATTCGTGCAGGTCGGAACTTACCCGACAAGGAATTTCGCTACCTTAGGATGGTTATAGTTACCACCGCCGTTTACTGGGGCTTAAATTCTCAGCTTCGCTCCGAAAAGCTAACCGGTCCTCTTAACCTTCCAGCACCGGGCAGGCGTCAGTCCGTATACATCGTCTTACGACTTCGCACGGACCTGTGTTTTTAGTAAACAGTCGCTTCTCACTGGTCTCTGCGGCCCCACCCAGCTCACGGAGTAAATCCGATCACCAGACGAGGCCCCCCTTCTCCCGAAGTTACGGGGGCATTTTGCCGAGTTCCTTAACCATAGTTATCTCGATCGCCTTAGTATTCTCTACCTGACCACCTGTGTCGGTTTGGGGTACGGGCCGTGTAAAAGCTCGCTAGAGGCTTTTCTCGGCAGCATAGGATCACTGAATTCGCCTCAATCGGCTATGCATCACGTCTCAGGATATGTGTGGCACGGATTTGCCTATGCCACTCCCTACACGCTTACACCAGTATTACCACTGACTGGCTCAGCTACCTTCCTGCGTCACCCCATCGCTTGGCTACTACCAGATCAGGTCCCGCGCATCCCCCGACCATGATCCCGAAGGAACATTAGCCGGCTTCAGGGCGGTTAGTATCACTGATTCACCATGGGCGCGTTTACACGGGTACGGGAATATCAACCCGTTGTCCATCGACTACGCCTGTCGGCCTCGCCTTAGGTCCCGACTCACCCTGGGCGGATTAACCTGGCCCAGGAACCCTTGGTCATTCGGCGGAAGAGTTTCTCACTCTTCTTTCGCTACTCATGCCTGCATTCTCACTCGTGCAGCCTCCACGCCTGGATCACTCCGACGCTTCCATGGCTGCACGACGCTCCCCTACCCATCCATACCACTGCCGGCCACTCCTTAGAATGACCGAGGTGTATTGCATGAATGCCGCAGCTTCGGTGGTGTACTTGAGCCCCGCTACATTGTCGGCGCAGGATCACTTGACCAGTGAGCTATTACGCACTCTTTCAAGGGTGGCTGCTTCTAAGCCAACCTCCTGGTTGTCTTCGCGACCCCACATCCTTTTCCACTTAGTACACGCTTAGGGACCTTAGCTGGCGATCTGGGCTGTTTCCCTCTCGACTACGAACCTTATCGCCCGCAGTCTCACTGCCGCGCTCTCACTCACCGGCATTCGGAGTTTGGCTGATTTCGGTAAGCTTGTGGGCCCCCTAGACCATCCAGTAGCTCTACCTCCGGTGAGAAACACGCGACGCTGCACCTAAATGCATTTCGGGGAGAACCAGCTATCACGGAGTTTGATTGGCCTTTCACCCCTACCCACAGCTCATCCCCTCAGTTTTCAACCTAAGTGGGTTCGGGCCTCCACGACGTCTTACCGTCGCTTCACCCTGGCCATGGGTAGATCACTCCGCTTCGGGTCTAGAGCATGCGACTGAAACGCCCTATTCGGACTCGCTTTCGCTACGGCTGCCCCACACGGGTTAACCTCGCCACATGCCACTAACTCGCAGGCTCATTCTTCAAAAGGCACGCCATCACCCCCAGCAGCAAGCTGCTCAAAGGCTTTGACGGATTGTAAGCGCACGGTTTCAGGTACTATTTCACTCCCCTCCCGGGGTACTTTTCACCTTTCCCTCACGGTACTAGTCCGCTATCGGTCACCAGGGAGTATTCAGGCTTATCGGGTGGTCCCGACAGATTCACAGCAGATTTCACGGGCCCGCTGCTACTTGGGAACCATTCACGAGAGCCGGGAAGTTTTCGTCTACGGGATTCTCACCCTCTACGACAGGCCGTTCCAGACCACTTCGACTAACAACCCGGTTTCTTACTCTCGCCCACCACGGCAGTGATGAGAAGAAAGGCCCCACAACCCCACGCACACAACGCCTGCCGGCTATCACATGTACATGGTTTAGCCTCTTCCGCTTTCGCTCGCCACTACTCACGGAATCACTATTGTTTTCTCTTCCTGTGGGTACTGAGATGTTTCACTTCCCCACGTTCCCTCCACACGCCCTATATATTCAGGCGCGGGTAACCACACATCACTGTGGCTGGGTTTCCCCATTCGGAGACCCTCGGATCTCAGCTCGTTTGACAGCTCCCCGAGGCTTATCGCAGCCTACTACGTCCTTCATCGGCTCCTGGTGCCAAGGCATCCACCGTACGCTCTTAATTACTTACAACAAAGATGCTCGCGTCCACTGTGCAGTTCTCAAACAACACACAACCAGAAAACCTCATGCAGACACCAGCCAAAGGATGTTCCCACCCCTCACGGTATGACCTGCGGTCTCCCACTTGTAAGTTCTTGCCTAGAAAGAAACACTCGCGTGTTCTCTCAGGACCCAACAGTATGCCGATATATTGACCGCCGGCCGGCCACAAGGGACCAACCGATACGCGGAAAAGCTTGTCAGCGTCCACCCATGAGCTCCCGCAGCGAAACAGTGTTCACTAAACGGGCTCTGCCAGACACGACCTCGACTGTTCGAGGACGTCTGCTGGAGAATGCTCCTTAGAAAGGAGGTGATCCAGCCGCACCTTCCGGTACGGCTACCTTGTTACGACTTCGTCCCAATCGCCGATCCCACCTTCGACGGCTCCCTCCACAAGGGTTAGGCCACCGGCTTCGGGTGTTACCGACTTTCATGACGTGACGGGCGGTGTGTACAAGGCCCGGGAACGTATTCACCGCAGCGTTGCTGATCTGCGATTACTAGCGACTCCGACTTCACGGGGTCGAGTTGCAGACCCCGATCCGAACTGAGACCAGCTTTAAGGGATTCGCTCCACCTCACGGTCTCGCAGCCCTCTGTACTGGCCATTGTAGCATGTGTGAAGCCCTGGACATAAGGGGCATGATGACTTGACGTCGTCCCCACCTTCCTCCGAGTTGACCCCGGCAGTCTCTTACGAGTCCCCGCCATAACGCGCTGGCAACATAAGATAGGGGTTGCGCTCGTTGCGGGACTTAACCCAACATCTCACGACACGAGCTGACGACAGCCATGCACCACCTGTATACCGGCCACAAGGGGGGCTACATCTCTGCAGCTTTCCAGTATATGTCAAACCCAGGTAAGGTTCTTCGCGTTGCATCGAATTAATCCACATGCTCCGCCGCTTGTGCGGGCCCCCGTCAATTCCTTTGAGTTTTAGCCTTGCGGCCGTACTCCCCAGGCGGGGCGCTTAATGCGTTAGCTACGACACAGATCCCGTGGAAGGGACCCACATCTAGCGCCCACCGTTTACGGCGTGGACTACCAGGGTATCTAATCCTGTTTGCTACCCACGCTTTCGTTCCTCAGCGTCAGTTACTGCCCAGAGACCCGCCTTCGCCACCGGTGTTCCTCCTGATATCTGCGCATTTCACCGCTACACCAGGAATTCCAGTCTCCCCTGCAGTACTCAAGTCTGCCCGTATCGCCTGCAGGCCCACCGTTGAGCGGTGGGTTTTCACAGACGACGTGACAAACCGCCTACGAACTCTTTACGCCCAGTAATTCCGGACAACGCTCGCACCCTACGTATTACCGCGGCTGCTGGCACGTAGTTAGCCGGTGCTTCTTCTGCAGGTACCGTCACTTTCGCTTCGTCCCTGCTGAAAGAGGTTTACAACCCGAAGGCCTTCATCCCTCACGCGGCGTCGCTGCATCAGGCTTTCGCCCATTGTGCAATATTCCCCACTGCTGCCTCCCGTAGGAGTCTGGGCCGTGTCTCAGTCCCAGTGTGGCCGGTCACCCTCTCAGGTCGGCTACCCGTCGTCGCCTTGGTAGGCCATTACCCCACCAACAAGCTGATAGGCCGCGGGCCCATCCTGCACCAGTAAACCTTTCCACCAAAAGCCATGCAGCCTTTGGTCATATCCGGTATTAGACCCAGTTTCCCAGGCTTATCCCGAAGTGCAGGGCAGATCACCCACGTGTTACTCACCCGTTCGCCGCTCGTGTACCCCGAAGGGCCTTACCGCTCGACTTGCATGTGTTAAGCACGCCGCCAGCGTTCGTCCTGAGCCAGGATCAAACTCTCCGTTGAAGACTCTAGATTTCACAGGCGAACCTGCTAATCAGTCATAGACATCGAGTCAAATCACTAGCATTCAAAAACTCAAACTAGCTTCAAACACTGACCCCTCTCCGACGGAAGAAGGAAAAGAGCCAGCAAATACCCACACCACTGAATCCAATTGGAAAGAGTGAGTGTGGAGTACCAAAATATTGGCACTGACATTCATCGGCACACTGTTGAGTTCTCAAAGAACACGCACACACCATCGCTGCCAAGAAACTCGTTCTCGGCCGCTCCGGGGCAACTGTTCCAGCCTATCTCATCGAGCAGACCCGGTCAAAACCGGCCCCACCACACTGAGAAGGCAGTGAAGAAGAACCGATCGAAACCGGCTCTAAACTTCGGGATGGTCTGGCGCCTGACGTCCAACCTCGTGTCCCGCGCCTCTCGGCCGGGTCGGTGTCCGTGTCGCTCTGACTCGACAAAAGTTACGCGAACAAGAACACAGCGTCAAATCGCCTGGTCAGCGCCATTCTTGGGAATTGGTTTCGCTTGCGCCCCTTCATTCGGAGGGCGCGGATAGCCTGGCGTCATGCTCCTCGCACCCCGTTATGGCCAGGCGACGCTGTCCGACCTCGTCCCCTCCGTGCTCGCTCACCTCGGCGTGGCCGGCGAGACCGACCGGATCGGGCTCGACCTCTCGGGCGTCTCCCGCGTCTGCGTGCTGTTGATCGACGGACTCGGCGCCGAACTGCTGGCGTCACACCCCGAGGCGGCACCCTTTCTCTCCGCGAGACTCGGCCCCATCCTGACCGCGGGCTTCCCGACCACGACGGCGACCAGCCTCGCCTCGCTCGGCACGGGACTGCCCTCCGGACAGCACGGAGTGGTCGGCTACCTCATCCCCGCGGCCGGGCAGGACCGCTTGATGAATCCGCTGAAGTGGCGCCTGCACGGCGAGGGCCCCCGGGTGGACCTGCTCAAGGAATTGGTACCCGAGGAATTCCAGCCGACGCCGACCGCTTTCGAGCGCGCCGCCGCGGCGGGCATCTCCGTATCCAGGGTGGCCCCGCCCTACCAGGGCGGTTCCGGACTGACCCGGGCCGCGCTGCGCGGCGGGGAGTTCCTGCCCAGCTTCTCGCTCGGCGACCTGGTCGACGCGTCGGCGAGTGCGCTCCGGCTGGGTTCTCGATCCCTTGTCTACGCCTATCACGGCGAATTGGACCTGACCGGGCATGCCAGGGGCCCGGCCTCGGCCGCGTGGGCGCTGGAATTGGCGCAGGTCGACCTGATGGCACGCCAGCTCGCCGAGCGGCTGCCACGCGACGCCGCGCTGATCGTCACCGCCGACCACGGCATGGTCGAGGTGCGATCCCCCGTCGACATCGATACGTCCCCCGAACTGACGGAGGGCGTCCACCTGATCGGCGGCGAGCCCCGGGCCCGCCACGTCTATACAGACGACGGCGCCGCCGACCAGGTCGTCGCGTCCTGGCGGGACCGCCTCGGCGACGAATTCGCGGTGCTGACCCGCGCCGAGGCGATCGACAACGGCTGGTTCGGTCCGACCGTCTCCCCCGCAGCCACCGAACGGATCGGTGACGTGATCGCGATAGCCCGCGGATCGAGCGCGCTGATCCGAACCGGCGCCGAGCCGCTCCAGTCCATGCTCATCGGTCATCACGGATCACTGACCTCCGCCGAGCTCCACGTGCCGCTGCTGGTGTTCCGGGGGTAGTCGGACGGGGCCGGCACGAGCTCCGCTCTGGGGGGGTACCCCTTGCGGCGCCACTGGATGGCCGGGTCTGGGCCACGCAGAACCTCGCCAGGTACTGAGCCCGGTCAGGCGGGCGGCGGCGCCGCGGTGTGACCGCGCACCAATTCGGTGTCGAGCATCTCGACGGTGGCCACACCGGAATGTGAGGGCGTCAGGAGCAGCGCCCCGGCCCGCCTGCCCTTTTCCTCCGCGGGCTGACGGACTGTGGTCAAGCCCTCGCGCAGCGCCTCGTCGACGCCGTCGAACCCGGTGATGGACAGCTGGCCGGGTACGTCGATGCCGCGCCACCGCGCAAAGTCCAGGGCACCGAGCGCCAACACATCTGTGGTGCACAGCAGCGCGGTGATCCGTGGATCGGTCGCGAGCGCCTGCTCGGCCGCCGAGTGACCGGACCGGGAGCTGTGCTCCGCGCGCTCGATGACGGTCAACGATCGCGGGTCCAGCCCGGCAGCGGCAAGGGCGTCGCGCACCCCGGCGATCCGTTCGCGCTGGACGTGGAAGTTCGGCGAATCGAGACGGTCGGCGCCCGCCACACCGTCCCGCTGGTCCCGGCCGAGCCGCATGCAGATCACGCCGATGTCCTTGTGCCCCAACGACAACAGATAGTCGGCGATCTTGCGCATCGCGCCGCGATCGTCGATCCCGACCAGCGACGCGCCCTCGATCTCGCGCGGCTGGTCACAGATCACCATCGGCAGGCGGCGCTCGAGGACCGCGGCCAGGTACGGGTCGTCGTCGGCCACGGAGTAGACGACGAAACCGTCCACGCCTGCCTGCTGAACCACGGCTGCGGACTGGACGTCGTCACGCCGCGGCCCGGCCGGGATCAGCAACAGTCCCTCCCCCGCCGCCTCGCAGGACTCGGCAAGACCGGCCAGGAAACTCATCGCGGCCGGATCCCGGAAGGAGTAGCTCAGCGCCTCCGTGAGCAGCAGGCCGACCGCGCCCGCCTTGCGGGTGCGCAGCGAGCGCGCGACCGGGTCCGGGCCGGGGTAACCGCGCCGCTTGGCCGCCTCGAGCACCCGTTCGCGGAGTTCGGTCGAAAGCTGATCGGGCCGGTTGTAGGCGTTCGAGACCGTCGTACGGGAGACCTTGAGCTCCGCCGCCAGGGACGCCAGCGTCGCCTGACGGCGCGGATGACGGGACCTGGGCATAACGGGACGGTACGCAATGCCGCGAGTGACCGTCAGCACGCCCCCTCCAATGTACAACGGAAACGATTTCCATTAGTATCTAGGCCATGCCCAAGGGAGATCTGACGCCGCTCACCGCCCCGACCCGGCGCCGCTCGGCGTTCGCCATTGCCGGCCTGGCGCTCGTCGGGGCACTGACCCTCGCCGCCTGCTCGTCCGACCCGGACGCAGGCGCGGGCACCCCGCTCGCCGATGGGCAGCGCGCCAACATCGTCGCCTCCACCGACGTCTGGGGCTCGGTGGCCGCGGCCGTCGCGGGCGACCGGGCCGACGTCACCTCGATCATCGACGACGCGTTCGCCGACCCGCACTCGTTCGAGGCCAGCCCCCGGGACGCCGCCGCCATCACCGATGCCGACCTGGTCGTCTACAACGGCGGCGGCTACGACGAGTTCATCGACGACGTCCTCGCAGGCACGCCGGGCAAGCGGACCGTCGACGCGTTCGCCCTGTACGGCACCGATACCGACCTGCACGGCGACCACGATCACGTGGTCGAGGAGGCTGCCGCCCCGGCAGGCGCCACCACCGCCCCCGCGGAACCCGCTGCCGCCGAGCACGACTCGCACGACGGCCACGACCACGACAACGGCGGCGTGAACGAACACGTCTGGTACGACATCCCGACCGTGGACGCTGTCGCCAAGCAGATCGCCGCCGAACTCGGCACGATCGACCCCACCAACGCCGCCGCATACACCACCAACGCGGCGACCTTCCACGAACAACTGCACGCCGTCACGGCCATCACGGATTCGATCGCCACCGCGCATCCACAGGCACCGGTCGCGCAGACCGAGCCGATCGCGCACTACCTGCTGGTGGCGACCGACCTCAGGGACGAGACGCCGCAGGACTTCACGAAGGCCATCGAGGACGGCAACGACCCGCCGCCCGCGGCCGTCGCCGCGACGCGGGATCTGCTCGCCGACAAGAAGGTGAAGGTCCTGGTCTACAACAGCCAGACGCAGGACAAGGCGACCCAGAACATCCGTGAGGCCGCCGAATCGGCGGGCATCCCCGTCGTCGAAGTCACCGAGACCCTGCCAGACGGGTTCGACTACATTCAGTGGCAGACCCGCACCGCCGAATCGCTCGCTGCGGCCTTGAACGCCGCCCACTGAGAAACCGCGCGCCGAAGAAGAATCCACCGGTCACGCGTGCCGGCAACGAGCCGCGTGACAACCAGACCCGGAATGGCCCCGTGACCCACCCTGCCCCCGACGCACCGAGCGTCAGCCGAACACCCGCCGTCGAACTGAGAGGCGCCCGGCTGGCCTACGGCGACCGCACGCTGTGGTCCGGACTGGACCTGAGCGTCGAGCAGGGCGAGTTCATCGCGGTCCTCGGGCCCAACGGGTCCGGCAAGACCTCACTCCTGAAGGTCCTGCTCGGCCAGCTCCCGCTGTCCGAGGGCACCGCCACGATCGCGGGAACGCCTGCCCGGACCGGGAACTCCCACGTCGGATACGTGCCGCAGCAGAAGACGATGGACGAGGGCCTGCCGCTGCGCGGGCGCGACCTGGTCGGGCTCGGCGTGGACGGTCACCGCTGGGGCACCGGGTTCCGCTCCCGCCGTTCCCGCCGGACCATCGTCGACGACGCCATCGACCAGGTGGGCGCCCGGGCCTTCGCCGATGCGCCGGTCGGCTCGCTGTCCGGCGGCGAGCAGCAGCGACTGCGGGTCGCCCAGGCTCTGGTCGGCGATCCCAAGGTGCTGCTCTGCGACGAGCCGTTGCTCAGCCTGGACCTGGCCAACCAGCACCGGGTCTCCGACCTGATCAACCAGCGCCGGCTGGGCCACGACACGGCCGTGCTGTTCGTCACCCACGAGATCAACCCGATCCTGCCGCTGGTCGACCGGGTGCTGTACCTGGTCGACGGGCGGTTCCGGATCGGGACGGCCGCCGAGGTGATGACCTCGGAGGTGCTCTCCGAGCTGTACCAGACGGACGTCGAGGTGCTGCATGTGCGCGGACGGCTGGTCGTCGTCGGCACCGGCGACGCCATCGACGCGCTCGGTTCCACGGGCGCCGACGGAATCCACCACGAGGCGCACGAATGAACGAGAAGCTCGCAGACACGTTTTCGAAGATGTTCGACTGGCAGGCCACCATCGACCTGCTGCAGTACGACTTCGTGCAGCAGGCCCTGCTCGCCGCGGCCATCCTCGGCCTGCTCGCGGGTGCGATCGGTCCGCTGATCATCAGCAGGCAGATGTCGTTCGCGGTGCACGGAACCAGCGAGCTGTCGCTGACCGGCGCCTCCGCCGCGCTGCTGGCCGGGATCAGCGTCGGACTCGGCGCCATCGTCGGCTCGGTGTTCG
The DNA here is from genome assembly GCF_017833315.1 of Rhodococcus sp. PvR099. Classification (NCBI taxonomy): domain Bacteria; kingdom Bacillati; phylum Actinomycetota; class Actinomycetes; order Mycobacteriales; family Nocardiaceae; genus Rhodococcus; species Rhodococcus sp. PvR099. Next base: position 3,251,677 of record NZ_JAFIBV010000001.1, read on the forward strand.
CCGCCGTGCTGTTCGCACTGCTCGGATCCAAAGTGCGCGAACGGGACTCGGTGATCGGCGTGGTCCTCTCGTTCGGCCTCGGCCTGTCCGTGCTGTTCATGTGGCTGTACCCGGGGCGCACCGGCACCAGTTTCTCGCTGCTGGTCGGCCAGATCGTCGGGGTGGGCAACAGCGGCCTGCAGCTGCTGCTGGTGTGCGCGGTGCTGGTGCTGGCGGTGCTGGTCGTGGTGTACCGGCCGCTGCTGTTCGCGAGCACCGATCCGGACGTCGCGCGGGCCCGCGGCGTTCCGGTCCGAGCTCTGTCCATCGTGTTCGCGGTGCTGGTCGGCGTCGCCGCGGCGCTCGGCGTGCAGATCGTCGGCGCGCTGCTGGTGCTCTCGCTGCTGATCACGCCCGCGGCCGCCGCGGCCAGGATCACCTCGAGCCCGCTCCGGACGACGCTGTTCTCGATCCTGTTCGCCGAGATCGCCGCGGTCGGCGGCATCCTGCTGTCGCTGGCCCCTGGCGTGCCGGTGTCCAGCTTCGTCACCACCATCTCGTTCGTGATCTACCTGGCCTGCCGGGCGATCGGGTCGCGTCGCGGCCGGGCTACGGGGCGGATCGCGGTCGCTGCATAGGATTGGCCTCCGATCGTTCGCGATGGGAGAGCCATGACTGCTTCGCGCTGGGAATTCTGGATTGACCGTGGGGGCACGTTCACCGACATCGTCGGCCGCCGTCCCGACGGCAGCCTGGTCACGCACAAGCTGCTGTCGGAGAACCCGACCCGATACTCCGACGCCGCCGTCGCCGGTATCCGCGCGCTGCTCGGGTCGAGCGCCGGAGAGGCCGTCACCGCGGACCAGGTGGAGCAGGTCCGGATGGGCACCACGGTGGCGACCAACGCGCTGCTCGAGCGCACCGGGGAGCGCACGGCCCTCGTCATCACGAAGGGCTTCGGAGACGCGCTGCGCATCGGCTACCAGAACCGGCCGCACATCTTCGACCGACACATCGAACTCCCGGAGCTGTTGTACGAGCGCACGATCGAGGTCGACGAACGCGTCATGGCCGACGGAACCGTGCTGCGCTCGCCGGATCTCGACCGTCTGGCCGGCGAGCTCCGGCGAGCGCAGGACGACGGGATCGGCGCGGTGGCGGTGGTGTGCATGCACAGCCACCTGTACCCCGAGCACGAAGCGGCGATCGGCGAGCTCGCGGCGGAGATCGGGTTCGCCCAGATCTCGCTGTCCAGCGTGGCCAGTCCTCTGATGAAGCTGGTGCCGCGCGGGGACACCGCGGTCGTCGATGCCTACCTCTCGCCGGTGCTGCGCCGTTACGTCGACCTGGTGACCGGGCAACTGCCCGGCGTGCGACTGATGTTCATGCAGTCCAACGGCGGGCTCGCCGAGGCGGGCCACTTCCGGGGCAAGGACGCGATCCTCTCGGGTCCGGCGGGCGGCATCGTCGGCATGGTGCGAATGTCGCAGCTGGCCGGCTTCGACAAGGTGATCGGGTTCGACATGGGCGGCACCTCGACCGACGTGTCGCATTTCGCAGGCGAGTACGAGCGCGTGTTCGACACCCAGGTCGCAGGGGTTCGTCTGCGGGCACCGATGCTGGACATCCACACCGTCGCTGCCGGCGGTGGCTCGATCCTGCACTTCGACGGCAGCCGGTACCGCGTCGGTCCGGATTCGGCGGGCGCCGACCCCGGTCCCTCCTGCTACCGCTGCGGAGGACCGCTGACCGTCACCGACGCCAACGTGATGCTCGGACGCATCCAGCCCGACCACTTCCCCCGGGTGTTCGGCCCCGGGGGCGACCAGACGCTGGACGGCGACATCGTCCGCAGACGGTTCGCCGAGCTGGCCGCCGACATCCGTGCGCGGACCGGCGACGACCGCACCCCCGAACAGGTCGCCGAGGGATTCCTGCGCATCGCGGTGGCGAACATGGCCAACGCGGTCAAGCACATCTCTGTGCAGAAAGGGCACGACGTCACCGAGTACGCGCTGACCACCTTCGGCGGTGCCGGCGGACAGCACGCGTGCGCGGTCGCCGACTCGCTGGGCATCCAGACCGTGTTGGTCCCACCCATGGCCGGCGTGCTCTCTGCTCTCGGCATGGGCCTGGCCGACACCACGGTCATGCGGGAGCAGTCGGTGGTGGCGCCGCTGGGGCCGGACTCCCTGCCGCGGATACTCGACATCGCCGAGGCCCTGGAGTCGGTGGCCTCCACCGAGCTCCTGGACGAGGGGATGTCCCCGGATCGGATCCGGCTGACCCGGCGCGCCCACCTGCGTTACGACGGCACGGACACCACGGTGCCCGTCGACCTGACCGAGCCCGAGGCCATGACCGCGGAGTTCGAGGGTGTGCACCTGCGGACGTACTCGTTCCTGATGGACCGTCCGCTCATCGTCGACGCGGTGGCCGTCGAGGCGACCGGGCTGACCGACCAACCGGACCTGTCCGACGTGGCGGCGGCGACCGCACCCGCAACGGACGAAGCCACCGACACCGTTCGCATGTACGCCGATGGATCCTGGCACGCGGCGCCACTGTACGAGCGGGCACGGATGCGGCCAGGAGACGCGGTCACGGGACCGGCCATCATTGCCGAGACGAACTCGACCACCGTGGTGGACCCCGGCTGGCGCGGCACGCTCACCGAGGCCGGGCACCTGCTGCTCGATCGGGTGGTCGCGCCCGCCGACGCAGAGGTCGGCACCCAGGCCGATCCGGTGATGCTGGAGATCTTCAACAATCTGTTCATGTCGATCGCCGAACAGATGGGCACCGCACTGGAGTCGACGGCGCAGTCGGTGAACATCAAGGAACGGCTGGACTTCTCGTGCGCGCTGTTCGATCCGGACGGCAACCTCATCGCCAACGCCCCGCACATCCCGGTCCACCTCGGATCGATGGGCAGCAGCGTCAAGGAGGTCATCGCGCGACGCCGGGACCGGATGCGGCGCGGCGACGTATACGCCGTCAACGACCCCTACCACGGCGGCACCCATCTCCCCGACATCACCGTCATCACCCCGGTTTTCGACGAGTCGGGCGCGGAGATCCTGTTCTATGTCGCCTCCCGCGGACACCACGCCGAGATCGGCGGGATCACCCCGGGGTCGATGCCGGCCACCAGCCGCGAGATCGACGAGGAAGGGGTGCTGTTCGACAACTGGCTGCTCGCCCGCGACGGCCGCCTCCGGGAAGCCGAGACGCTGGAGCTGCTGACCGGCGCGCGGTACCCGTCTCGGAATCCCGACACCAACCTCGCCGACCTTCGCGCCCAGATCGCTGCGAATGCAAAGGGAGTCGAGGAGGTCGCGAGAATGATCGACCACTTCGGCCTCGATGTGGTGGAGGCCTACATGCGCCACGTGCAGGACAACGCCGAGGAGGCGGTGCGCCGGGTCGTGGAGACCCTCGCCGAGGGCTCCTATCGGTACGAGACGGATGCCGGCGCGGTGATCGCGGTGCGGGTGAGCGTGGATCGGCAGAGCCGCTCGGCGACCATCGATTTCACCGGGAGCTCGCCACAACTCGAGTCGAACTTCAACGCGCCGTCGTCGGTCGCAACGGCCGCCGTGCTCTATGTGTTCCGGACGCTCGTCGCCGACGCGATCCCGCTCAACGACGGCTGCCTCCGGCCACTGCACATCATCATCCCCGAGGGGTCCATGCTCGCGCCGAGCCATCCGGCCGCCGTGGTCGCCGGCAACGTGGAGACCTCGCAGGCGGTGACCGGCGCACTGTACGGCGCGCTCGGAGTCCAGGCGGAGGGTTCCGGGACGATGAACAACATCACCTTCGGCAACGACCGGCACCAGTACTACGAGACCCTCGGCTCCGGGTCCGGCGCGGGCGACGGGTTCGACGGTTCGTCGGTGGTGCAGACCCACATGACGAATTCCCGGCTGACCGACCCCGAGGTACTCGAGTGGCGGCTCCCGGTTCTCCTGGAGGATTTCGCGATTCGGCGCGGCAGCGGTGGAGACGGCCGCTGGCACGGCGGCGACGGCGCGGTCCGCCGGCTCCGGTTCCTGGAACCGATGCTGGTGAGCACACTCTCCGGCCACCGCCGCGTGCCGCCGTACGGCATGGCCGGGGGCTCACCGGGCGCGCTGGGCAGCAACAGGATCGAGCGCGCCGATGGCACCGTGGTGGCGATGGCCGCCTGCGACTCGGTCGACGTCGAGGCGGGCGACGCCCTGATCGTCGAAACACCGGGCGGCGGTGGCTACGGGGCGCCACCACACTGACCGTCGAGTGTGCACATCCCGGTCGGCAACACGGGCCGGCGCGCCGGCAGGTGCACTCTCGACGGGGGCTCAGCCGCCGAGCGCGAACGCGGTGAGGAAGCCGAGCGCGGTCGACAGGCCCACCCACCAACCGCCCTCCCGGTACGCCTCCGGCATCAGCGAGTCGGCGAGCACCGCGATGGTGGCGCCGCCGGCGAACGCCTGGACGATCGCGACCTGCCGATCGGAGATCGCGTCCGACGCGGCGTACGCGCCGATCACGACCAGCACCAACAGCACAGCGGTGACCGTCCACAACAGCATCGCCCGGCGGCGGTCGAAGTTGTGCTGCTTGCGCATCGACGCCGCCCCGGCCACCGCCTCCGGCATGTTGCCGACCGCGATCGCGACCAGCAGCACGAACCCGCTCTCGACGCCCAGCGAGACACCGAGCGCCGTGTTCTCCGGCACGCCGTCGAGCAGGGTGCCCAGCATCAACGCCCAACCGAGCGCCGCCGGGCCCAGCCGATTCTCGATGAGGTGGTCGGCGACGACGTAGACCAGAGCGCCGAGCATCAGCGCGACCCCCGCGACCAGCACGCCCTCGGACTCGAACGCCGGCTGGAACAGTTCTGTGGACACCGCCGCCACCATCGTTCCTGCGCCGAACGCCATCAGCGCGGCGAGCAGTTGGCGCGGCAGGTCGTAGCGCAAACCCACCATCGCGCCGACGAGCAACGGCAGGGCCGTGCCCAGTCCGTAGAGCGCGGCTGTCAGCATTCGGTGATGTTACCGGGGTCGGATGCCGTTGGGCGAGAGTCGAGTACGTCGTCGCGGGCGGTCACCACGCCCGGCCACCTTGCGTTCGCCCAGCCGACCGCGATCCCCGCGGCCCGCACCCTGTCCGCCAACCGGAGCAGGTCGAGATCGCGGCCTCGCGGCCCGACGATGCCCAGCCCGACCGGGATCCCGTCGGTGGTCGGCAGCGGAACGTTCACCGCACACCGCCCGGTGAGCCCGGCGATACAGGTGAACTGGAACGTCGCGGCCCGGGCCGCTTCGATGACCGTGCCGCCGAGCGACGCCTCGGTCCTGGTCGGCGCCACCGAGGACGCGGACGGCACCAGCAACAGGTCATCGCCGAGGAGGCTATCGATCGCGACCGCGATTCTCCGCACCTCGTCTGCGGCCCGAATCCACTGGGCCTCGGTGTAATTCGCGGCCGCCTCGAATCGTGCCCGCACGTCCGGGCCCAGGCTGTCCCAGTGCCGTGAAATCCACCCGCCGTGCTCCCGCCAGGCCTGAAAGCCCTGCACGGTCCGGAACGCGTGGGCCCAGCCGGCGAGCCCGCCCGTGTCCAGGCGGAGACGCTCGACGCGGGGCAGTCCGGGATCGGATTCCCACCCCACCACCGCAGCGCCGACCGCGTCCCGCACCGCAGGGGAGGCGAGCGCGGTGAGGTCCTCGGACACGATCACCTGCTCGAATAGTCGCGGCGGGCAGGGCGGCAGCAGCGTCTCCCCCACCGCCAGCAGCGTGCCAGAGTCACGGGTCATCCATCCGACGGCATCGAATGTGGGTGCCAGCGGGAGCACCCCGTCGAGGGCGATCGCGCCGTGGGTGCTCCGGATCCCGAACAACCCGAGGTAGGACGCCGGAACGCGAATCGATCCGGCGGTGTCGGTGCCGAGTCCGATCGTCGCCTCGCCAGACGCCACGGCGCTGCCCGACCCCGAACTCGAGCCGCCCGGGATCCGATTCGGCGCACGGCGATTCGGCGGAGTCCCGTAGTGCGAGTTCGTACCGGCCAGGCTGTAGGCGAATTCGTCGCACCGCGCGATCCCGGCGATCGCCGCACCCGCCTCGAGCAGGGCGGCGACGACGGGCGCCGTCGACGTTGCCGGTCGGGATTCGGCGAGCCACTGCTCATTACCCGCCCCGACCGGGTACCCGGCGACGTCGAACAGTTCCTTGACCGCGACGGTCATCCCGTCCAGGGGTCCCCGCCCGGTCGGCGGGGACAGGGGCGTGCCGAATTCCCGCCACACGGTCGGGTCGACCACGGAAACCTCCTGGTCAGGCACTGTGGCGGAGCCGCCTATCGCCTCCGCTGCCGGGCGATGTCGGCGAGCACGACGCCCGCGGCGACCGAGGCGTTGAGCGACTCGACCGGGCCCGCCATCGGGATGCTGAGGATGGAGTCGCAGGACTCGCGGACCAAACGGGACAGGCCCTTGCCCTCAGAACCGACGACCACGACAACCGGCCCGGTGCCGTCGTACTCGTCGAGGGTGGTGTCGCCCCCGGCATCGAGGCCGACGATCTGCACGCCCTTGGCCGCCCAGTCCTTCAGCGTCCGGGTCAGGTTGGTGGCCTGCGCGATCGGCAGCCGGGCCGCCGCGCCCGCGCTGGTGCGCCACGCGACCGCGGTGACGCTGGCGCTGCGGCGCTGCGGGATGACCACGCCGTGACCGCCGAACGCCGCCACCGAACGCACCACGGCGCCCAGGTTGCGCGGGTCGGTGATGTTGTCGAGCGCCACCAGCAGCGCGGGCTCCTGGTGCTTGCGCGCCTCGGCGATGAGGTCGTCCGGGTGCGCGTACCGGTACGGGGGCACCTGAAGGGCGACGCCCTGGTGCAACCCGTTGGCGCTCATCCGGTCCAGGTCCGTGCGCGGGACCTCGAGGATCGAGATACCCGCCTCGGCCGCCAACTGCACGCTCTCGGTGAGCCGCTCGTCACTCTCGGTGCCGACCGCGACGTACAGCGCGGTCGCGGGCACACCCGCCCGCAGGCACTCCACGACCGGGTTGCGGCCCAACACGTTCTCGGGTCCGGCGTCGCCCTTGCGCGGCGAACCGCCGCGGCCGCGCGGCGCGCTGCCACCGGTGCGGCCACTCGCGTCGGCGGCGCGGGCCGCCGCCCTGGCCCGCTTGGCGGCGGGGTGCTTGGTGCGCTCGACCGCGGGCGGGGTGGCCCCGCGCCCCTCGAGGCTGCGCCTGCCCTTGCCTCCGGAGCCCGCGACCTGGCCCTTCTTGGTGCCGGTCTTGCGGATCGCGCCGCGCCTGCTCGAATTGCCTGCCATTACAGTCCCGCTTCGTTGTGGTTCGTCTTGAGGGACCACTCGGGCCCGCTCGGTGTGTCGGTGACCTCGACGCCCGCCGCGGCGAGCCGGTCCCGGATCTCATCGGCGGCGGCCCAGTCCTTGTCCGCCTTCGCCTTCTGGCGCGCATCGAGATTCGCGCGCACCAGAACATCGAGCGCCGCGTGAGCCGCCGAGCTGTCATCGGCATCGGCCGCCCAGTGCGGGTCGAGAGGGTCCACCCCGAGGATGCCCATCATGGCCCGCACCTGACCGGCGATCTCCAACGCCGCGGTCAGGTCGCCGGCATCGAGTGCCTTGTTGCCCTCGGTCTTGCTGCCGTGGATCTCGGCCAGCGCCTTCGGCACCGCAAGGTCGTCGTCGAGCGCGGCCGCGAACCCCTCGGTCCACTTGCCGACCGGGATCTCACCCGCCCGCTCGCGGGTCTTGAGAATGAAGGCCTCCAGGCCGCGGTAGGACTCGGCGGCCACCTCGAGCGCGTGGTCCGAGTACTCGAGCATGGAGCGGTAGTGCGCTCCGCCCAGGTAGTACCGGAGCTCTTGCGGCCGAACCTTCTTCAGCACGTTCGGCACCGACAGCACGTTGCCGAGCGACTTCGACATCTTCTCGCCGCCCATGGTGACCCAGCCGTTGTGCAGCCAGTACCGGGCGAACCCGTCGCCCGCCGCCCGGCTCTGCGCCATCTCGTTCTCGTGGTGCGGGAACACCAGGTCCAGGCCGCCGCAGTGGATGTCGAACTCGGCACCCAGGTAGGCCTCCGCCATCGCCGAGCACTCCAGGTGCCAGCCCGGACGTCCGCGCCCCCACGGCGTCGGCCAGGACGGCTCCCCCGGCTTCTCGGCCTTCCACAGCGTGAAGTCCCGCGGGTCGCGCTTGCCCGCGGCCGCGCTCTCGCCCTGGTGCACGTCGTCGAGCTTGTGCCCGGACAGCGCGCCGTACGGCGCGTAGCTGCGCACGTCGAAGTACACGTCACCCGCGGCGGCGTACGCGTGGCCCGCGTCGATCAGGCGCTGCATCATGTCGACCATCTGGGTGACGTGGCCGGTCGCGCGGGGCTCCGCCGAGGGCGGCAGCACGCCGAGCCGGTCGTAGGCCCAGTCGAAGGCGCGCTCGTAGGTCGCCGCCCACTCCCACCACGGCCGCCCGGCATCGGCTGCCTTGTTCAGGATCTTGTCGTCGATGTCGGTGACGTTCCGGATGAACGCGACGTCGTAGTCGTGCGCGAGCAGCCAGCGCCGGAGCACGTCGAACGCGACGCCGCTGCGCACATGGCCGATGTGCGGCTCGCCCTGGACGGTCGCACCACAGAGATAGATCGACGCGTGTCCGGGGGCCAGCGGAACGAAGTCACGCAGGGCCCGCGTCTCGGTGTCGAATAGGCGCAGGGTCACGACGTGCGATCTTACCGGCCCGAACCGGTGTCAAGTACCAGCGCGGTCGCGACGGCCGCGATGCCCTCGCCCCGGCCGGTGAGCCCGAGACCGTCGGTGGTCGTCGCGGAGACGGAGACGGGAGCCCCGAGCACCTCGGAGAGCACGTCCTGCGCCTCCACCCGGCGCGGACCGATCTTGGGACGATTCCCGATCACCTGGACCGCGGCGTTGCCGATCCGCAGGCCGTCGGCCTCGATCAGCCTGCGCACCTCGGTCAGGAGCACCGCACCGCTGGCCCCGTCCCATTCCGGCCTTCCGGTGCCGAACACCGAGCCGAGGTCGCCCAGTCCCGCGGCCGACAACAGCGCGTCGCACAGCGCGTGCGCGGCGACGTCGCCGTCGGAGTGCCCGGCGCAGCCGTCCTCGTCCACGAACAACAGCCCGGCGATCCAGCACGGCCTGCCGACCTCGATCGGATGGACGTCGGTGCCGATTCCCACTCGCACGGTTGCCCGGCTCCCTACTGCTCGATCGGTTCGTCGTTCGCCAGCGCCCTGGCCAGCGCCAGGTCCAGCGGGGTGGTGATCTTGAAAGCCAGCGGATCCCCGACGATGGTCCGGACCCGCCCGCCGATCCGTTCGACCAGGCCCGCGTCGTCGGTGGCAAGTGAGTCGGCGGCCGCGTAGGCGCGCCGCAGCAGATCCGCGGTGAATCCCTGCGGCGTCTGCACGGCTCGCAGCTCGGAGCGTTCCGGGGTGCCGGTCACCGCACCGAGCAGGTCAACCGTCTTGATGGTGTCGGAGACCGGCAGCGCGGGCACCACCGCGTCGCGGCCGGCACGCAGCTCCGCCACGACGCGGGCGATCAGGGGCGGCGGGGTCAGGGCCCGGGCAGCATCGTGCACGAGCAGCAGGTCCGCGCCCTCGGCGGCCGCGAGCCCCGCACGCACCGAGTCGGTCCGTTCGGCGCCGCCTGCGACGACGTCGACGCCCTCGGGCAGCTCCGCGCGCACCGAATCGATCCGGTCCGCGGGGACGATCACCACGACACGGTCGACGACACCGGACTCGATCAGTCCTTCGACGGCGAGCCGGAGCATAGAGACACCGCGCACCGTGACGAACGCCTTCGGGATGCCCTCCCCGAGGCGCTCCCCGCGCCCGGCAGCGGGCACCAAAGCAATGACCCGGCCTCCGCTGCGCACTTCGGCCGGGTCAGTGACGTTGTTCATGTGTCAGGACGCTGCTGCGAGAACCTCGTCGAGGATGATCTCGGCCTTGGCGTCGTCGGTGCCCTCGGCGAGCGCGAGCTCACCGACGAGGATCTGACGTGCCTTGGCGAGCATCCGCTTCTCGCCCGCGGACAGACCGCGGTCCTGCTCACGACGCCACAGGTCGCGGACGACCTCGGCAACCTTGTTCACATCGCCGGAGGCGAGCTTCTCGAGGTTGGCCTTGTACCGGCGCGACCAGTTGGTCGGCTCCTCGGTGTGCGGCGCGCGCAGCACCTGGAAGACCTTGTCCAGGCCTTCCTGCCCGACAACATCACGGACACCGACGTACTCGGCGTTGTCCGCGGGGACCCGGACGGTCAGGTCGCCCTGAGCGACCTTGAGAACGAGATATTCCTTTTGTTCACCCTTGATGGTGCGAGTTTCGATTGCCTCGATCAGCGCCGCTCCGTGGTGGGGGTATACGACGGTGTCTCCGACCTTAAAAATCATCTGTCCCGTGCCCCTTTCGATCTTCACAGTTTAACACGGGGTCTGGCGGCGCAGCTTCCAACGGCCCTGGTCAGGGGCACAGAGGGGTGACCGGAGGGGTTGACAGCCGGACCTGAACGTGCATCCAGTGGGGCCCAAACCGACCATCTGGCCTCAGGTTTCGGCGTCGCGAACCCCGCCGCGAAGCCCCGAAGGACGACCCCGGGACCCGGTCCGCAGACCTGACTACTACTCTGCCTAGTGGAGTACGACCCGACGCCGTGGAGGACAACCCGTGACAGCCCTGAATGCGCCGACTCGACGAGTCGCGACCGCCGTTGCCCTGGCCGCAGCCGCGGCGATCTCGCTGTCCGCCTGCAGCGCGGGCCAGATCACCCAGACCGCAACCCAGGTTGCGGCCGTGAACGGCAACTACGCCAACCAGGGTGATATCTCCCTGCGCAACGTGCACATCCTGTACCCCGACAGCGAGGAGTACAGCCTCGAGCCCGGCGGAAAGGCCGCTCTCGCGTTCACCGCGGTGAACAACAACGAGGAGAAGGCCGACCGCCTGACCAAGATCACCACCGATGCGGCCGACTCGGTCACCATCGCGGGCGAGGTCGGCGGCCGGATCATCAAGCCGCAGACCTCCCTCGGCGCAGGCACCCGCGCCGCGACCATCCTCGACAACCCCGAGGACCCCACCCAGCTGGTCCTGGTGGTGCTCAACGACATCAACGAGGGCGTCTACCCCGGCCTGACCGTCCCGATCACCTTCAGCTTCGAGCGCGCGGGCGACATCGTCGTCTCGGTGCCGGTCGATGCGGGGCCGAGGACCGAGCGCCACGAGTCGGACAAGTCCGGCAACGCGGGTGCCGAGCCCCTCGGCAGCGGCGGACACTAGTCCCCACGGTTCGACGAGAACGGCCCCGACGCTCAGCGTCGGGGCCGTTCTCGTCGTTGCGGCACAGCACATTTCGACCCGAACGACACTCCGGCCGCGACACTCCGGCCGGAGTGTCGGACCCCACCCCTAGGCTGCGGTGGTGGCCAAACCCAAATCGAGCTTTCGCTGCTCGTCCTGTCAGCACTCGATGGCCAAATGGGTCGGCCGCTGCCCCGACTGCGGGTCATGGGGCTCGATCGAGGAGGTGGCGGTACTCGCCGCCGTCGCGAGCAGGCCGGGCGCCACCGCCGCCCGCGGGGTGTCCATGGTGCCGACCTCCCCTGCGACCCCGATCTCTCAGATCAACGGCACCTCCACCAGGGCCAAACCCACGGGTGTGTCCGAGCTCGATCGGGTGCTCGGCGGCGGCCTGGTCCCCGGTTCGGTGGTGCTGCTCGCAGGCGAGCCCGGCGTCGGCAAGTCGACCCTGCTCCTCGAGGTCGTGCACCGGTGGGCGCAGCGCGACCCGCAGGACCGCGCCCTCTACGTCACCGGCGAGGAGTCGGCCGGGCAGGTCCGGCTCAGGGCCGACCGGACCAACTCCGTGCACGAGCGGGTGTTCCTGGCCGCCGAGTCGGACCTGGCCACCGTGTTCGGGCACGTCGAGCAGGTCCGCCCGACACTCCTGATCGTGGACTCGGTGCAGACCATGCTCGCCGCCGATGTCGAGGGCGTGGTCGGCGGCGTCACCCAGGTCCGCGCCATCACCAGCGCGCTCACCTCGCTGGCGAAGTCCAGCGGCATCCCGGTACTGCTGATCGGACACGTCACCAAGGACGGTGCGGTGGCCGGGCCGCGCGCCCTGGAGCACCTGGTGGACGTGGTGCTGCACTTCGAGGGCGACAAGCACTCCACCCTGCGCATGGTGCGGGGCGTCAAGAACCGCTTCGGCGCGGCCGACGAGGTGGGCTGCTTCGAACTGCGCGAGGACGGCATCGAATGCGTCAGCGACCCGTCCGGGCTCTTCCTGCACCACCGCGACGACACCGTCCCCGGCACCGCCGTCACCGTCACCATGGACGGCAAGCGCCCGCTGCTCGGCGAGGTGCAGGCCCTCGTCGCGACCTCGCACAACCCCTCGCCCCGGCGCGCGGTCAGCGGCATGGACTCGGCGCGGGTGTCGATGGTGCTGGCCGTGCTCGAACGGCGCTGCGGGGTCAAGGTCTCCGACAAGGAGGTGTACGCGGCGACGGTCGGCGGAATGCGGCTGACCGAACCGTCCGCGGACCTGGCCCTTGCCGTCGCGGTGGCGTCCGCGTTCAAGGACGCGGCGCTGCCGCCGGGGGTGGTGGTGCTCGGTGAGGTCGGGCTGGCGGGCGAGGTGCGCCGCGTCACCGGCGTCGAGCGGCGGCTCGCCGAGGCGAAGCGGCTCGGCTTCACCCACGCGGTGGTGCCCCGCGACTCCGGGACACCGCCGCCGGGGATGCGGGCCACCGAGGTCACCAATCTCGGCGAGGCCCTGCGGGTGCTGCCCCGGGGCTGAGCGGGCCTACAGCGAGGAGGACGTGCCGAACGGCGAGGTCGCGTCGCCGTCCACGAAGTCCTGCATCGGCGCGAAGTGCTCGGGCTTGATGGTCAGGAACAGCCCGCGCGAGGTGGCGACGATGTCGTCACCGGCGGTCGGTCCCTCGACGATCCGGGCCTCGGCGGTGGTGTAGACCTTGCGCCGGACCATGCCGTCGATCCGGGCGCGGAACTCGAGCACCGATCCGAGCGGGATCGGCTTCGCGAAATCGATCTCCAGGTGACCGGTGACCACGGGGCCGCCGAGCACCATGCAGGCCATGCCCTGGACCTCGTCGAAGGCGACGGACAGGATGCCGCCGTGGATCACCCCTGGTCCGCCCTGGTATCGGTTCGCCACGGTCAGCCGGCCGGACACCTCGAGGCCCTCGCCCGCGGTGAAGGTCATCGCCATCCCAGCGGGCTGGTCATCGCCGCAACCGAAGCACTTGGACCAGTGCTGCGGGAGGGCACCGCCCGGCGCGGGGAAGAAGTCGGGGCGGATCGGCAACACGAGATCATCGGGCAAGGTCCAGGTACTACTCACAGCTAACAAAGTATCGGTTCGCCGATCGCGGTCCCGATGCGGCCCTGGCCGGTCCCGCACCGGCGCGTCCGGCCCCGGGGAGGCCGCCGCCTCTCCCCCGCTGGGTAACCTGGACGCGAAGCGACGGCGGATCGACCGACTCCGCCCGGCGATGAGGCGCCGCGCACCGCGAGCGAGGGGGGACGGCAATGGACGACGCCACGCCGTCTGCCACCGTCCGCGAGACGATCGCTCGGCTGGCGCCGGGGACCGAGCTCCGCGACGGCCTGGAACGGATCATGCGCGGCCGTACCGGCGCCCTGATCGTGCTCGGCTACGACGCCGAGATCGAGGAACTCTGCGACGGCGGCTTCGAGCTGGACGTCGAATTCGCGCCGACCCGGCTGCGGGAACTCTCCAAGATGGACGGGGCCGTGGTGTTGTCCACCGACGGCACCCGCATCGTGCGGGCCAACGTGCAGCTGGTCCCCGATTACAAGATCCCGACCGTGGAATCCGGCACCCGGCACCGCGCGGCGGAGCGGACCGCGATCCAGACCGGCTACCCGGTGGTCTCGGTGAGCCAGTCGATGAGCATCGTCAGCGTGTACGTCGGCGGTATCCGGCACGTGCTCGAGGGCTCGCCGACCATCCTGTCGAGGGCGAACCAGGCCGTCGCGACGCTCGAGCGGTACAAATCCAGGCTCAACCAGGTCACCAACCAGCTCTCCGTCGTGGAGATCGAGGACTTCGTGACCCTGCGCGACGCCCTCACCGTCGCGCAGCGGCTCGAGATGGTGCGCCGCGTGTCGGTGGAGATCGAGCGCGACGTGCTCGAGCTCGGCACCGACGGCAGGCAGCTCGCCCTGCAGCTGGAGGAACTGGTCGGCGACAACGACATCGCCCGTCAGCTGGTTGCCCGCGACTACCTGGCAGGCCAGGGCCAGGCCCCGACCGAGGCCGTCGAGCGAACCCTCGCGGCGCTCGACAAGCTCACCGACGCGGACCTGCTCGACCTGACCACGCTGGCCCGCGCCTACGGTTACCCGGCGACGATCGAGGCGCTCGAGGCGCCGATGAGCCCACGCGGCTACCGGGTGCTGACCCGGGTGCCGCGCCTGCAGTTCCACCAGATCCACCGGCTGGTCGGATCGTTCGGCACCCTGCAGGGCCTGCTCGCCGCGACCGCGGCCGACCTGCAGTCAGTGGAGGGCATCGGCGGGCTGTGGGCCCGGCACATCAGGGAGGGCCTGTCCCGCCTCGCCGAGACCTCGATCTCCGGCCCGTTCGACTGACCGCGAACCGCGCGGAGCGGCGTCAGCTGATGTTGAACGGCTCCGGGGTGCTGCGCAGCGCGCCGAGCTGGCCGACGACCGTGTAGGCGCCGGCACCGACCGGGTTGCGCGGGGCGGTGCAGCCGGGTTCGGACGTGGCGCCCGACCACTTGACCGTGAACGCGGCCTGCTCGCCGGGCTTGAGGGAGCGGATGTCCGGCGCCGTGTTGGGGAAGCAGTCGGTGTTCGACCAGATCCGCTGCTGCCCGTCCAGGCTGTAGACCAGCACCTGCTGCATGCCCGCGCCGAGATCGCGCTCGCAGGTCGCGGAGCCGATGTTGGTGACCACGATGCCGAACTGCGGCTCCTGGCCCGCCGGATAGTTCGGCTGGTTCGAGCTGGCCTTGATGGCCAGCGACTGGTCGGGGCACTGGCCCGCGGGGACCGTTGCCGACGAGGACGCCGCCGCCCCACCCGAGACGGACCCGGACACCGCGGTGTCGCCGCCCGAACCGCCGGATCCCGAACCGGACGCGGAAGCCTCACCGGATCCGGATCCGGAACCGGACCCGCCCGCGTCGCCCGCGGAACTGGGCGCCGCCTGGCCGGACGAGGTACTGCTCTGCGAGCTGCTGGCGGCGGCGGCCTCGGCCTCCGGGTCGTCGCCGCCGCCACCGAGCGACGTCACGATCCAGACAAAGAGGATGAGCGCGACCACACCCGCCCCGATTGCGAGCGCGCGTCGTCGCCAGTAGATCTCGGGGGGCAGCGGCCCGTTTGGTTCCAACACAGAACCCACGTTAGGTCCCCGGGCCCGGGCGGACCTCCACCAGCCCCGGCGTGTCGCTCAGTCGGCAACCTCTCCGATGTCGCCGACGGAGGCCTGCAGCTTCACGCGACCGTCGGAGAGCTTGTATGTGACGCCGACGATGGCGCAGGATCCCCGCTCCACTCGGTCCGCGATGATCCGGGATCGCTGCATGAGCAGGCTGCCGGTCTCGACGACGTGCCGGGCCTCGAGCTCGTCGATCTCCTTGAGGCCCTCGTTGCGGCCCATGAGGATCGACGGCGCGACCCGCTCGACGACGTCGCGGATGAAGCCGTTCGGGATCGCCCCCTTGTCGAGCGCGTCGAGGGTCGCCTTGACCGCGCCGCAGCTGTCGTGGCCGAGGACCACGATCAGCGGCACGTTGAGGATCTCGACCGCGTACTCGATGGAACCGAGCACGGAGCTGTCGATGACGTGGCCGGCCGTGCGCACCACGAACATGTCGCCGAGGCCTTGGTCGAAGATGATCTCCGCGGCGACGCGCGAGTCACCGCAACCGAACAGCACCGCCGTTGGGTGCTGTCCGTCGACGAGTTTCGCCCGGTCGGCGATGCCCTGGCTGGGGTGCAGCGAGGTGTCGTTCACGAAGCGGTCGTTACCCTGCTTCAGTGCCTTCCAGGCCGAGATGGGGTTCGAGTTGGGCATGTCAGCCATTGTGCACCCGGTACTTTCTGCGTTTCGTTCGCCACCTGGCAAAACTGTGAAATGGGAGGTGTGAAGTTCAAGTGAACACCTCCGCACTGATCGCGTGGTACGAGCGTCAGGCCCGGGACCTGCCGTGGAGGCGCGAGGGCGTCACCGCGTGGCAGATCCTGATGAGCGAGATCATGTTGCAGCAGACGCCGGTGGTCCGCGTCGCGCCGATCTGGGAGCAGTGGGTGGCGCGCTGGCCGGTGCCCTCGTTGATGGCCGCGTCGAGCCAGGGCGAGGTGCTGCGTGCCTGGGGCAAGCTCGGCTACCCGCGCCGGGCCCTGCGGCTGCACGAGTGCGCACGGGTGCTGGCCGCCGAACACGGCGACGAGGTACCCGACGACGTGGAGATCCTGCTCGGCCTGCCGGGAATCGGCGCGTACACCGCGCGCGCGGTGGCTTGTTTCGCCTACGGGCAGCGGGTCCCGGTGGTGGACACCAACGTCCGGCGCGTGGTGGCAAGGGCCGTGCACGGCGCCGCCGAGCCCGGCAATCCGTCGACCACTCGCGACCTCGCCGATGTCGACGCGCTACTCCCGCGGACCAGGGCGAGGGCCGCGGTGTTCTCGGCCGCGCTGATGGAGCTGGGCGCGACCGTGTGCACCGCGCGCAATGCCGACTGCGACCGCTGCCCGCTGACCGACTGCGCGTGGGTCGGCGCGGGTCGCCCGGCCCACACCGGGCCCGCGCGCAAGGTGCAGAAGTTCGCGGGCACCGATCGCCAGGTCCGCGGCCGCTTGCTGGACGTGCTGCGGGAGACGCATGCGCCGGTCGAACGGGCGCGGCTCGACCAGGCGTGGCTGACGGACCCCGCGCAGCGGGACCGGGCGCTGGACTCGCTTCTCGTGGACGGGCTGGTCGAGCAGACCGAGGACGGGATGTTCGCCCTCGCAGGGGAAGCCTGACGGCAGTCGCGGGGCCCGGACTAGTCGTCGTCGACGCCGAGTTCGACGGCGCGGGTCAGCGCGGCGTCGAGGGCGTCCGCGTCCAGCACCAGAGTGTGCAGGGTCCGCGCCGCGACGAGCAGTGCATCGAGATCGTTCCCGTAGACGCTCACCATGCCTGCCTCCGGATCGAAGCCGACCGCGCCGAGGGCGGCAGGGGCTCGGTCGGTGAGCACCGCTCGAAGGGCACCGGCGAACTCGTACCCGGAGCCCTCGATGCCGTGCGCCTCCAGCGCGGACCGGTGCTGGTGATACTCCGGGCCGCCGGGCGAGTAGATGATGCTGGAACTGTTGTCGCCGGAGACGAGAAGAACCGGGCGGAGGGCATCGAAATCACTGGGTGTCGCCATGCCGAGACCGTACCCAGGCGGTGCGACAGTGCGCCGCGGCGTCTGGCCACAGACGCCCGGGGCCTCGTTCACCGACCGGTCGCGCGAACGGGCAACTCCTCGAGGAACGCCTCCACCGCAGCGCGGTACTCGACCGGCCGATCGTCGTGCACCAGGTGACCGGCACCCGCGACCAATTCGTAACGCGTCTCCGATTCCCTTGCCGTGTCGGCCATTGCGCGCATCTGCCCGGCCGGGGTGATGGTGAACTCGCCCTCAAGCAGCAGGGCCGGTGCCCGGACCGCGGACCACTGCGCCCAGAAGTCGCGGGTCCCCCACTCCTCGGAGATGTCCCGCCACACCGGCACCTCGCCGTGCAGATGGAAACCGTCGGACCGCTCCTCGAAGGAATCCATGAAGTACTGCGCCGCAACGGGTCCGAAGAAGTCGATCATGTGCTCGCGGTCGCGGAACGGCTGCGGCCAGGACCCGATCATCTCGGCCCAGTCGCGCGCGGTGCGCCCCTGGAAGTCGGGCGCCATGTCCTCGACGACGAGCGCGCTGACGCGGTCGGGGTGCGCGGCGGCGAAGCACCAGGCGTGCAGCCCGCCCATCGAATGTCCGATCACCACCATCGGCTCGGTGATCGGCGTCAGTGCGTCCGTGAGGTCCTCGACGAATGCCTCGGTGGTCAGTTCGGCGGGGGCTGGCCTGCCGTGCCCGGCCGCGTCGAGGGTGTAGACGTGCCCGTACTCGCGCAGCCACGGCACGTGCCTGCGCCAGGTCCTGGCGCTGCCCATCAGTCCGTGGAGCAACAGAATCGGCCGACCGGTCCCACCCTCGTCATGCAGCACGGCACCGAGGCTATCCCGGTGCCGTGCTGCCTCGCGGTCGGTGTGCCCGGTCAGGCCTGGCTCGTCTCCGGCACGGCCGAGTAGCGGCGCCCGCGGATCAGCGGCCAGACGGTGATCGCCAGCCCGAGCAGCGCAACGCCGGTGACCAGGATCAGGCCGGGGCGGAACTGCTCGAAGCTCGCGGTGCCCGCCCCGGTGTGCGAACCGGCGGTGACCAGCGCGGTGGTCAGCGCGAGCACCAGCGCCGCGCCGACCTGCATCGACGTCTGGACCAGACCCGAGGCCAGGCCCTGCTCGGAGTCGTCGACGCCCGAGGTGGCCTGGGCCATGATCGAGGTGAAGCCGAACGTGAATCCGAGACCGAGCAGGATCACGCTGGGCAGGATGGCGACCGCGTAGTTCGGCTGGTCGCTGCCCACGAACAGGAACCACAGGTAGCCCAGGCTCAGCGAGCCGAGCGCGGCGATGATCATCCGCGGCGTGCCGAACCGGTCGACGAGACGTCCCACGAACGGCGAACCGAACGCGACGATCAGTCCGGCCGGGAGCAGCGCCATCGCCATCTTCAGCGGCGACCAGCCGAGCCCGGACTGCAGGAAGATCGTCACCATGAACTGGAAGCTCAGGTAGGAACCGAACAACGCGATGATGCTCAGGTTGGCCCGCACGATCGCGCCCACCCTGAGGATGCTCAGCCGGACGAGCGGATGCGCAATTCGCCTCTCCACCAAGACGAACGAGGCCAGCAGGACCGCCGCGAGCGCGAAGAGTCCGAGCGTGAGCGGATCAGCCCAACCCCGTGCGGGCGCGGAGACAACGGTGTAGACGGCGAGCATCATGCCCGCGACCAGGGTGACCGCGCCCACCAGATCGTGCCCGCCGGTGTCGGCAGGCTGGTCCCGCGGGATGAGGACGACGGCGGCGACGAGGGTTGCGACGGCGAACGGCACCGGCATCAGGAACGTCCACCGCCAGCCGGCGCTGGTGAGCAGTCCGCCGAGGATCAGCCCCGACGAGTAGCCGCTGGCACCGAACACGGAGAAGATGGACAGCGCCCGGTTGCGGGCAGGCCCCTCCTTGAAGGTGGTGGTCAGGATCGACATCGCGGTCGGCGCGGTGAAGGCCGCGGCGAGGCCCTTCACGAAGCGGGTCACGATGAGCAGGGTGCCGTTGTCGACGAGCCCGCCGACCAGCGAGGCGACGGCGAAGACCGCCAACGCCACCAGGAAGACGTTGCGCCTGCCGAGCAGGTCGGCGGTGCGGCCACCCAGCAGCAGCAGGCCGCCGAAGCCGAGCACGTAGCCGTTGATGATCCACTGCAGTGAGGTGGTGTCCAGGCCGAGTTCGGTGCCGATCGAGGGCAGCGCGACGCCCACCATCGAGACGTCGAGCCCATCGAGGAACATCACGACGCACAGCACCGCGAGGATCCCCCAGAGGCGGGCCGTCCATGCCTGCCCTGCGGCAGGAGCGGTCGAACCCGGCGAGGCGGTGAGGTTCGGAGTGGTTTCGGTGGTAGTCACGTCGAGGACTGTATGTGCATGTGCAATCAATGCGCAAGCACTAATTTCGTTAACATTTAATTCGCTTGCATCAATCGGTGGACGGGAACTAGGATGCGGCCATGACGTCAGAAGCTGAGCTCCGCGGCACCTGGCGAGCGCTGCTCGACCGGTACAACGGCATCGCGTGCGACCTCGATCGCCAGATGCAGAACGCGCACGGCCTGAGCATGAGCGACTTCGAGACCCTCGACCGCCTGATGAGCGTCACCTGCAAGCACCCACGGATGCAGGAGCTCGCCGCGGACATGTACCTGAGCCCGAGCGCCCTCTCCCGGAGCGTCGCGCGGCTGGAGAAGGCGGGGCTGGTCGCACGGTCGCTGTGCGAATCGGATCGTCGCGGGGTTTTCGTCGACGTCACCGATGCCGGCCGCGCGGTCCACGCCGACGCGGGCAAGATCCAATTGGCCGTGCTGACCGAGCATCTCGCGGAACCCGACACCACCGGCGCCTGACCGCGAGCGGAGTACGCTCGCCCGCATGGCAGTCGTGAAGATCAATGCAATCGAGGTTCCCGAGGGCGCAGGCCCCGAGCTGGAGAAGCGCTTCGCGAACCGCGCGCACGCGGTCGAGAACTCCCCCGGCTTCCTCGGCTTCCAGTTGCTGCGTCCCGTCAAGGGCGACGAGCGCTACTTCGTCGTGACGCAGTGGGAATCCGAGGAGGCCTTCAAGGCGTGGTCCGACGGCCCGGCCCGGGCCGCGCACTCGGGTGAGCGCGCCAAGCCGGTGGCAACCGGTGCATCCCTGCTCGAGTTCGAGGTCGTGCTCGACGTGGCCGCCGCGGCGAAGGACGCCTGAGCCCCGAATCGGGCAAACGCCCCTGGTCGAGCGGGTACGTTCGCACGTATGACCCTGGCGCTCGAAGCCGCGAGGCGGCACACGCTGCAGACCCTCCTGCGGATGCCCGCGGGCGTCCTCCGCCGCGTGGCGGGGCGGCCGGTGGAGATCGAAGGCAACGTCCTCGACCCCGAGATGCAGCTCATCCTCGCGTTGCAGAAGGTCGAGGGCGGGCCGTTCGAGGAGCGTCCGATCCCTGAAGGTCGGCGCGTGCTGCTGTCCAGTTCCAGGGTCGTCGGCGGCAACCTGCCGATCGGCGCGGTCACCGACCGCGACATCGACGGCCCGGCAGGCCCGCTCCGGCTGCGGATCTACACCCCCCGCGGCCTGACCACCACCTCGCCTGCACTGTTCTTCATCCACGGTGGCGGCTGGGTCTACTGCGACCTCGACAGCCACGATGCGCTGTGCCGTTTCCTCGCCGAGCGGGCCGGGGTGCGGGTCGTCGCCGTCGACTATCGGCTGGCCCCCGAGTCGCCCTTCCCCGCCGCGGTGCACGACGTCGAGGCGGCGTACTCGTTCGTGACCGCCAACGCGGCCGGCCTTGGCATCGACCCGGACCGGATCGCGGTCGGTGGTGACAGCGCGGGCGGAAACCTCGCCGCCGTACTGGCCCAGCGCGCCGCGCACGGGGAACTCGGGGTGCCGCCTGCGTTCCAGTTGCTGATCTATCCCGCAGTGGATTTCGCCGTCAAACGGCCCAGCCGGGCGACCTTCGCGAAATTCTTCCTGACCACGCGGTTCATGGACGTGGCCGACGAGAGCTACGTCCCCGCGGGCGCGGACCGGACCGATCCGCTGCTGTCACCGATCTACGGCGATCTCACCGGCCTGCCGCCCGCCTACGTCGTGACCGCCGGTTTCGATCCGCTGCGCGACGAGGGCGAGGCCTACGCCGAGAAGCTCCGTGCGGCGGGGGTCGAGGTGCAGTACGTCCTCGAGCCCGGGCTGATCCACTCCTTCGCGAACATGGTGGGCGTCGGCCGCTCGGGTCCCGAGGCGATGGGCCGGGTCGCGGCCGCGTTGCGGCTGGCGCTGTCCACCCCGCCCTCAGTTCCCCGCGAGCACCGAGAGCATCCCGTCGACTGACGCCGACCAGCTGAACTGTTCGGCCCGCAGCCGAGCGGATTCCCGGCGCGCGACCGCCGGGATGTCCAGCACCCCGGTGACGGCGTCCGCCAGCGCGACGCCCCGCCCGTGCGCAACCGCCCCGCACCCCGGGGTGATGATCTCGGACAGGGCGGACGATCGCGCCGCGACCACCGGCGTCCCCGCGGCCAGCGACTCCAGGGCCGACAGGCAGAAGGTCTCGTGCGGTCCGGGCGCCAGGGTGACGTCGGCGGAGGCGAACAGCGTCGCCAGCCGGCCGGTGTCGCCGATGAACCCGGTGAAGTGCACCGGCAGCTTCCGCGCCCTGTGCCGCAAGGCTTCTCGCTTCGGCCCGTCCCCGGCGATCACCAGCCGGATGTCCTGTCCCTGCCCGACCAGGGACCGGACCGCGTCGATGCTGCGATCGACCTGCTTCTCCACCGACAGCCGTCCGCAGTGCAGCAGCAGGCGTTGCGACGGCCGGGCGTAGTGCTCGCGCACGCCCTCGTCCCGCCGATCCGGATGGAAGAGCGCCAGGTCGACGCCCAGCGGAACGCGGAACAGGTTTCCCGCGCCGATCCGGACGAACTCCTCGGACGCGAACGCGGTGGTGCAGACCACCGCATCGAAGTTGCGCACCATCCGCGCGTTGGCGACGTCCGCCCACGACCGCGCCGTGCGCGGCGGCAGCACCTGCCCGAGCAGCCGGTCGAGTCGCTCGTGGGACACCACCACGCTCCACACGTCACGCCGCCGCGCCCACTGCCCGAAGCCGCGCAGCGTCAGCCGATCCGACACCTCGAGGGCGGCCGGGCGCAGCCCCCGCACCACGTCGGCCACCCGGTGCGGATTGACGGCGCGATAACCACCGGTGGCGGGGATCGGCACCGCCGCAAGGGTGATCCGGAGGACCCCGCTCGGCATCACCTCCTCGGCATCGCGCCTGCCAGGAACCACCAGGATCACCTCGTGCCCGCGTCCGCAGTAGCCGGCGCCCCAGTTGTGCAGCGCGGTGCGCAGCCCGCCCGATCGGGGACCGTAGAAGTTGGCCAGCTGCACTATTCGCACCGACCCATCGATCCCTGTCGGCATGGCGATCCCGCCAACAGTCGCGGACCGCCCGATGAAGTGCGCGCGAACGTCTCGCCGGTCGACCGGACGCGGTGCGATTGACACCACCGGCTGGCGAATGCGAGAGTGCGCTGGTAATAGCGATGGTTGACGGGAATCCGGTGAGAGTCCGGAGCGGTCGCGCCACTGTGATCGAGGCACACCCTCGACAGCCAGATACCGGGCCATCGCATGGGCTTTTTAAGGGACGCGGAATCCCAGGAGGAACCATGGCACTCGTACACAATCCCAGCACGGCGACCGATTCTGTCGGCATCGCGATGATCATCGCGGGCGTGGTCCTGCTCGCGATGCTGACCCTCTACCTGGTCGGCTTCGACCAGGGTGCGGTCTCGCGCACCGGCATGTACATGCACGAACTGATGCATGACGGTCGGCACCTGCTGGGCCTGCCGTGCCACTGACCGGAACCTTCAAGAACCTCCTCATCCGCGGTCTGCTGGCCGGCCTCGTCGCCGGACTGCTCGCCGGTGCTGTCGCGTTCGTGATCGGCGAACCACACATCGACGCGGCCATCGCGATCGAGGAGGCCGCGGCTGCGCCCGTCGAGCCGCACGGGCACGGCGCAGCAGCGACCGAGGCCGTGACCGAAGAGCCCGCTGGGCACTCGCACGGCGATTCCGAGGAGCCGCTGGTCAGCAGGGACGGGCAGCGATTCGGCCTGTTCCTCGCGACCAGCCTCGCCGGTCTCGCGCTCGGCGCCCTGTTCGCTGTGGTCGCGTACTACGCGCGGCGGGTCAGCGGCCTGTCCGGACCGATCCTCGCGCTGACCCTGGCCGGTCTCGGCTGGCTTGCGGTCGAGGCGGTCCCGTTCTTCAAGTATCCGGCGAACCCGCCCGCGGTCGGGGACCCGGAGACCATCAACAACCGGACCTGGCTGTGGCTGGCCGCGGTGGCGCTCGGCCTCGCCGCGGTGTCGATCGCCGCCTACGTGGCAAAGGTGGTGGCGGCCAACCAGTTCCTGACCGTCCGGATCGCGGCACCGCTGCTCGCCTTCCTGGCTGTGGCCGGAATCGGCTACCTGGTGCTCCCGGATATCAACGAGGTCGGCCCCGACTTCCCCGCCAGCCTGCTGTGGGACTTCCGGGTGTCCTCGCTGACGATCCAGGCCACGTTGTGGCTGGCGCTCGGCCTCGGGTTCGCCTTCCTCACCGAGGGCGCAGCGAAGGCGAGCTCCCAGTCGGAGGCGCTGACCGCCCGCTGACGGTCACCACGCGAGCGAAGCGGTGGATCCCGGTGATTGCACCGGGATCCACCGCTTCTTCCGTTGTCCCACACGGTCGACCGATACCGTGGGGTGAGCCCGGATTCATGCCACAGGGTGATGCCCGCTGCCGCTGCAGAGCGGCACGCTCGGAAACCATGACCACCACCGAGATCCGCACCCGCCCACCGCACCAGGTCGAGCTCTCCTTCACCCTGCTCTCCGTCGCATTGCTCGCGGGCATCGTCGAGGCGATCCTCCAGGCCGCTCGCGCGCTGGAAGAAGGCGGCGCGAGTCCGTCCGCGATTGCCGTCCAGGGCGCGATCCGGCTGGCGATCTACGGCGCGGTGTACGCGCTCGCCGTCGCGATGCGGCGCGGTTCGAATCCCGCCCGGCTGACCCTGCTCGTCGGCCTCGGGACGGTGGGAATCGGGTCGCTGGTCATCGAGCCGGCGGCCTGGCTGTTGTCCGCGAACGGATTCGACGTCGCGGACCTCACGGTCGCGTCGACCCTCATCGGTCTGGCGCGCACCGTCCACCTGATCGCGGTGGTCACCGGGCTCGGCCTGCTGCTGGGCGCGGGCGCCAGGAGGTACTTCGCGCGCTAGGGCGCGTCTCTCAAATCCTTCCGGATGCACCTGGTGAAGCGATCGTTGTCCGGCAAGGCGGAGGAGGAGCCGATACCGGGTTTGTATCGGCGACGACGACAACGCAGCTGGGCGGCGATCGGGCGCCAGGGGCGCCGTACGGGGATTTGGGAGACGTGCCTAGACGGCGCAGGAGTCGTCGGCGCAGCTGCCTGCGTCGTCGCCGAGCACGGCGATCGCCCCGGACTGCGCGTAGGCCTGCTCGAGCAGCTGGACGAACACCTCGACGGGCTGCGCGCCGGAGATACCGATCGCCCGATTGGCGGCGAAGAACGGCACCCCGGTAACGCCGAGCAGGCGCGCCTCCTCGATGTCCCCGCGCACCTGCTCCGCCGCGGCGTCGGTCTCGAGCGCGGCGCGGATCGCGGTCGCATCGAGCCCGATCTCGGCGGCGATCGCGACGAGTTCGTCGCGGTCGTCCACCACGCGGCCGTCGGTGAAGTGGGCGCGGAACAGCGCCTCCATCACGTCCTCGCTCCGGTCCCCCGCGAGGTGGACAAGCCGGTGGGCGTCGAAGGTGTTCGCGGCGATCACGGTGTCGAAGTCCATCGTGAGGCCGTCGGCCGCTGCGGTGGACGCGACGTGGGCGAACATCTGCCTGATCTGATCGGCGGGCAGGCCCTTGTGCCGGGCCAGTGCCTCGAGCTCGCTTGCCCTGGCACCGACCGGCGTCTCGGGGGCGAGTTGGTAGGAACGCCACACCACCCGCACCCGGTCACGGTGCTCGAACTGTTCCAGTGCGGCCGCGAAGCGGCGCTTACCGATGTAGCACCACGGGCAGGCGATATCCGACCAGACCTCCATCACCACGGCGGGCTCGGTGGCGGATTCGGGCTTGTTGTTCGTTTCGAGGCTCACAGATGGTTGAAACGTCCACCATCCCGTTTCTGTTCCTCCGGTCAGACGGCTCGACTGGGTGCTCGGCGCATCCGGCGCGCGTCCAAGGATTTCGCCTGATGCAAGCCAAGCGTGCGGGCGCACGGTGGTGACGGTGCGAGCACGTCGCACCTCTCCCACGACAGACCGAGGACAGCCCATGCCAGTCGAGACCATTCCGAAGAACGCGGCCACGAGGCGCGCAACCCTGACCGTGGTGTGTGTGACCACGGCGATGTTGATGCTCGACATCGCGGTCGTCAACACCGCTCTGCCGTCGATCGCGACCGACCTGGACACGGGTGTCAGCGGACTGCAGTGGGTCGTCGACGCTTACACGCTGGCGTTGGCGACCGTGGTACTCAGCGCGGGGTCCTGGGCGGATCGTCGCGGACGTCGCCATGTGTTCCTGGTGGGAATCGTGCTGTTCACCCTCACCTCCCTGCTGTGCGCGCTGGCGCCGAACATCTGGGTACTCGACCTCGCGCGCGCCGCACAGGGGGTCGGAGCCGCCCTGCTGTTCGCCTGCTCGCTCGCGCTGCTCGCCGACGTGTTCGAGAAGGGGCCTGCACGCGCGACTGCGCTGGCCGCGTACGGCGCCACGATCGGGGGCGCGTTCGCGGTCGGGCCGCTGGTGGGCGGGCTTCTGACCGAGTTGGTGGACTGGCGCG
Organism: Rhodococcus sp. PvR099; assembly: GCF_017833315.1. NCBI lineage: Bacteria > Bacillati > Actinomycetota > Actinomycetes > Mycobacteriales > Nocardiaceae > Rhodococcus > Rhodococcus sp. PvR099. The sequence continues at coordinate 3,278,002 of NZ_JAFIBV010000001.1, forward strand.
CCATCTTCTTGATCAACGTTCCGATCGGACTGCTCACCCTGGCAGTCACGCTCCGGTGGGTGCCGGAATCGCGTGACCCGAATCCGCGCGGCGCCGACGTCATCGGACAGATTCTGGTCTGCATCGGGTTGGGGGCCGTCGTCCTCGGGCTACTGCGCGGCAACGAGGCCGGTTGGAGCGAGCCGGTGCCGGTGACCGCCCTGGTGGTCGGCGCCGCCGCGCTCGTCGGATTCGCCGGATACGAACGGCGCGCCGCCGAGCCGATGTTGCCCCCGCACCTGCTCGCGAACCGAGCGTTTGCGGGCGCGTAGATCGCCGCCTTCGCGATCTCGGCGTCGTTGTTCGCTGTGTTCGTCTACACCACGATCTACCTGCAGAGCATCCTGCACCTGTCGCCCGTCGCGGCAGGGTTGGTGTACCTGCCCGCGACGGTCGCCATGTTCGTGGTCGCGGGCGCCACCGCGAAACTCGACGGACGTATCGCCGTGTCGATCACATTGACCTGCTCGCTGATGTTGGTGGCCGCAGGCCTGGTGATGATGACCGTCGTGGACGTGTCCAGCTCGAAATACGCGATCCTGCCCGGATTCGTCATCGCGTGTGTTGGCGCAGGGGTGTTCAATCCGGTCATGAGCGGTTTGGTGCTCGGCGAGAGCACGGCCGACCACGCGGGATTGGCCGCGGGAATCAACGACGCGTTCCGCCAGACCGGCATCGCGGTGGGTGTGGCAGGCCTCGGCGTGTTCCTGCCCGCGCAGTCGATGCTGGGCGGGGGATCGCCGGAGGAGTTCGTCTCGGGACTGCACCGGGCCCTGTTCGTCGCCGCGCTCATTGCGGCGGCGGGCGCGCTGGTCTGCGCGGTCACGTTGCCCGCGCGTCGTTCCGCGCGTATCGACTCCGACGGTGAGCGTGAGGTCGTGTCCGCGCTTCGATGACCGTTTTATCGCGCATCGACGCACCTCGGTCCCTACACTCGAGCGGTCCGGAGTCGACAGTCGCGGGGGTGCGGGCATGATCTACCGGCTGCTCGGACCGCTGGAGGTGGCTCGAACCGACTCCGGCGGGCGAGTTCTCGACCTGGGACCGCGCAAGCAGCGCGCGGTGCTGGCGGTGCTGCTGCTCAGTCGCGGCCGGGTGGTGTCCACCGCCCGCCTGATCGACGCCCTCTGGGGTGACGACGCGCCTGCGAGCGCGATGGCGAGCATCCAGGCTTACATCTCCAACCTGCGGCGAGTGCTTCGCGTCGAGACCGGGGCCACGTCGCCGATCGTGCGGCAGCCACCGGGCTACGTCCTCGACGTCTCTGCCGACGAGATCGACCTCGCGACATTCCTCGACGATGCCGAGAACGCGCGGCGACTCGCGGAGGACGGGGTGTGGGAAGGGGCGCTCGAGACGGCCGATCGAGCACTCGCCTCGGTCCGCGGACAGCTGCTCGAGGATCTGAGTGACGAGCACTGGGTTCAGGTGGAGGCCGCCGGTTTCGACGAGGTACGGACCGAGTGCCGGGAGACCCGGATCACGGCGCTGCTCGCGCTGGGGCGGGTCCCACCCGCCCTCGTCGAGGCTACCCAGTTGTGCAGCGAATTCCCGTTCCGGGACCGCACGTGCTGGCTCCGAATGCTCGCCCTGCACCGGGCGGGCAGGTCGTCAGAGGCGTTGGAGCAGTTCCGCTCGCACGTCATCCGGCTCGACACGGAGCTGGGGCTCGTGCCGGGGACCGAACTGCACGCACTCCAGGGCGCGATACTCCGTCATGACCCGGGCCTGGCAGCGTGGCCACGTACACCGGGATGGACTGGGGCAGATCAGGTTCCACTGCCTGTGTCCCCGTCCTCCCACCATGACGCACCCGGATCGGGCGACGCGGCCGCGGCAGCGGAGCCGAGACGCGTGTTCGTCGGGCGCGGTAGCGAGACACACGTGATCGAGCGCATGCTCGACGATGTCCTCGGGGGATCGACACGGTGGTTGACGCTCACCGGCCCGGCCGGGATCGGGAAGACTCGGGTGGCCGAGGAGTGCGCGGCACGAGCAACGGCGGTGGGCGGGTCGGCGGTCTGGGCGCGGTGCCCGGAGGACGACGGGGCGCCGGCCTGGTGGCCGATACGCCGAATGGTGCGGGAACTCGGCGGCGAGGCGGATTCGGTGTTGATCCCCCCGACCGACGTCGATCCGGACGAGGCGCGGTTCGCCGTGTACGAACGGGTGCTGGGGGCGATCGAAACGGCGGCCGCAGGCAAGCCCGCGCTGACCATCGTCATCGACGACATCCAGTGGGCCGATCCGACCTCGCTGCGTTGCCTGACGTATCTCGTCGGGGCACTCCGCCACCGCGCGGTGTGGTTCGTGCTGACGCTGCGCGACTCCGACGCCGGGTCGGTCGGCAAACTCCTCGATGCCGTCCTTCGCGGGGAAGGCAACCGGCACGTCGAGGTGCCTGCACTGGAACCGAGCGAGGTCGAGGAGCTGGCCTGCCATGTCGCCGGTGAGCAGCTGAGCCCGGCCGAGGTGCGCGTCCTGACCGACCGGACAGGAGGCAACCCGCTGTTCGTCTCGGAGTACGCGCGGCTGCCGCGCGACGAGCGACTCGGTGACGGGATCCCGACAGCCGTTCGGTCGGTGCTGGGTCGACGGCTCGCGGCCGTGGAACCTGCTGTGTTGCAGGTGCTCCGAGTGGCCGCCGTGCTCGGTGACGCGATCGAGGTCGACGTCCTGGCCGCGGCGTCCCGCCTCGACATGGACACGCTGGCCGACTATCTCGACGACGCCGCCGACGAACGAATCATCGTGACAGCGCCCGGGTCCGCGGGCTACGGTTTCGCGCACGGATTGCTGCGGCACGAGGTTCTGCAGGCCATACCCCCGTTACGTCGACAGCGCATCCATGCGCGTGTCGCCGATATCCTGACGGAATCCTCCGATGCCGACCGATCCAGTCGGCGCGCCCAACACCTGTGCGCCGCACTGCCACTGGTGGATCCACGGAAAGTGCTCGACGCGTGCATTGTCGCGGCACGGGAGGCCACAGAACGATGGAGCTCGGAGACCGCGGCGCACTGGTGGGAGGTTGCAGTACGAACCTTCGACCTGCTGCCGGCATCGGAGCGCTCGCCCGACGATCGTGACGATCTACTGGTGGCCCGGGTGGAGGCACTGGCGCGCGCAGGCCGTGGACAGACGGTTCTCGACGTCGTCGAGGAGTGTCTGCTCGATGCGGTACGTGAGGGCCGCACCTCGGGTGCGGGCCGTTTGGCCGCCACCCTTCTGCGTGCTGCAGGGGCGTGGCCGTGGGTGTCGTACGGCCGGGATCCGGGGCCCCTGCTCGAACGCCTCGGAGCACTGGAACCGTTCGTCGCGTCCGATCGAGCCGCACATGCCCAGGTCCTCGCGGCGCTCGCCGTCGGCAGCTGCTATCACCCGGACGGGGAGGTGCCCGACGAGATGAGCCGCCGGGCACTCGAGCTGGCTCGCACCCACGGGGATCCGGACGTGGTGGCCGACGCATTGCTGGGACGGATACTCCTCTTCTCGGGGGTGGCGCGGCACAGCCGAGAATCCGTCGAATTGTTGACCGAACTCTTACAACTGCCACACGAGCAGTCGCGGGTCGACGATGTGATCGCGCACGCCGTCGCGAGCATGACGCAGATGAACCTCGCTGATACCGAGGCCGCCATCGCGCACGTGCGTCAGGGAATCATCGGTTGCGACCTGTTGCGCCTACCCGTGGTTCGAGTCCAACTGAGGTGGATGGAAGGAACTCTCGCGGAATGGCGCGGCGACTTCGAGCGGACCGCGCAGCAATACGACACGGCACGGCAGATTCACCTGCAAACCGAGTTGTACACCGCGGGCAGCGACGACCTCGCCGTGAACAGCCTGAAGTGGGCGCAGGGCGAGCTGGCCGACATGTCGCCGGGCTTTGTCGAGCCGAGGGCCTGGGATATCGCGATCGCGGCGGCGAGGGGGGACCGGCGGGCCGCGGCCGACGGCATTGCGCGCTGGACGTCGGATCCGGGACCGAACGTGTGGACCACACTGGGACACCAGACGTTGATCGCTCACGTGATCGCCGACCTGTCCCTGTCCGAGTATGCCGACCTGTTTCTCGGACTCCTCGCACCGTTCACGGATCGGATCGCGACCGTCGGGCAGGTCGGGGTCGTCGGGACGGTTGCGGAGGCGGTCGCGCGTCTGCACTCGATGCTCGGGCAGACCGACCAGGCATCGGCGCTGTTGGAGCAGGCCGAGCAGATCGGGGGCCGGACGTCGGGTGCGCCGACGCTGCTGCGATGCAGACTGCTCCGCGCGCAGCTCGCACCCGACTCGCCGGAGCGCGCCGCTGAGTTGTCCGCCATTGCGGAGAAATCCGAGCGCCGCGGCATGCGCGGGCTGACGGCGCAGGCACGGTTGCTGCTCGTCTGACCTCGGGCCGCCGACTTGGTGGAATCTTGGATCCGCGGTCGTGCTCGTCGCAAGAACCACCCAAGAGGGCCCGGACATTCTTCCTTCACGTCCCGAAAGCGGACAACGAAAGGAAGTTTCGATGGAGCTCCAGACCTCTGCAGCCGATGCCACCATCGCGTCGTTGCGTGCACATCTCAACGGATCGGTTTCCCTTCCCGGCGAACCCGGCTACGAGTTGGCCACGCCGTGGAACCTGGCGATCCCGGTCGCACCGCGCGCGGTCGTCGCGGTGGCCGACGCGGACGATGTCGCGGCGACCATGCGCTTCGCGGCACAGCACGGTCTCCGGGTCGCCGTGCAGCGCACCGGGCACGGCGCGGTCGCACTTCGCGATGACGTTCTCCTGGTACACACCGGGCAACTGAACGGGTGCTTCGTCGATCCCCTCGGCCGCACCGCGCGAGTCGGGGCCGGGACGATCTGGCAGGACGTCCTCGACGCGGCGGCACCACACGGCCTGGCACCGCTGACGGGTTCCTCCGCCACCGTCGGAGTCGCAGGCTTTCTCACCGGAGCCGGAATCGGGCCGCTGGTACGGACCTACGGACTGTCCTCCGACCAGGTGCGGGCGTTCGACGTCGTGACCGGGGACGGCGAGAAGCTGCGTGTCACCCCCGACGAGCATGCCGAACTGTTCTGGGGCCTGCGCGGCGGCAAGGCAACTCTGGGGATTGTCACTGCGGTGGAGATCGATCTGCTTCCGATCACCCAGATCTACGGTGGTGCACTCTATTTCGACGGTTCGGATGCTGTGGATGTTGCCCATGCGTGGCTCGACTGGTGCCGCGACCTGCCCGAGCACAGCTCGACGTCGATCGCGTTCCTGCAACTTCCCCCGTTGCCGCAGGTTCCACCGCCCCTCGCCGGCCGGCTGACGCTCGCCGTGAGGTTCGCGAGTGTCGCACAAGAACACGAGGCCGAGGACCTGATCGCGCGACTGCGCGCGGTGGCAACGCCACTGATCGATGCCATCGGTGTGATGCCCTATGCGGCGCTCTCCGCGATACACGCCGATCCTGTCGACCCGATGCCGGTCCACGAGTTCAGTGGCCTCACCGGGCCGCTGTCACACGAGGCCGTCGACGCCCTGCTCGCGGTGGCAGGACCGGGTTCCGGATCGCCGCAGACGGTGATCGAGCTCCGACTGCTCGGTGGCGCGTTGGCCCGCGAACCACGGCACCGCAGCGCCTTCTGCCATCGAGATGCCTCGTTCGCACTGATGGGTGCGGGCGTGCTGACTCCGCCACTCGCACAGTCGGTCGTCGAACACGCTCTCGTCGTCGAACAGGCGATGGCGGCGTGGACCACCGGAGCGACCCTGCCCAACTTCGCGGCCAGCGCCGACCCGGAACGGATCGCGCGGTCCTACGACGAGGACACCGTTGCTTGGCTCAGCGCCCTGGCAAACGAGCACGACCCGCGCGGGGTCCTGCGCATCGGTCAGGTCGTGCGCACTCCGGCGTGAACCCGCAACCGCGAGACTGCACGACCGACCACCGCATCGAGAGGCTTCACCATGACCACAATTCGGACTGCTGCCCGCATGACGGTCGCGGCGTGCGCGACCGCATTGCTCGCCGGATGCAGCGCACCGTCGCATTCGCACGCGCATGGTGGGTCGACCGGCGCTGCCGGTGCCGCCACGGGCACCCAGTTGGGCGAGGAGAGCCCACTGGGGCTCGGAACTTCCAGGACCTACGTCGTCAGTGACGATGCCGGACGCCCCACTGAGGTCGGCATTCGGATCTCGGAAGCCGCACTCGACGGGCTGCCCGACGGTCCCGATGCGACCACTCAGATGTCGATGCTCGCGTTGCCATCGGACGCACCCGACACGGGTTTCGATCACGTCATGCTCGACTGGAACCCCCACGGCCACGAGCCGGCGGCACTCTTCGGCAAACCGCACTTCGACATGCATTTCTACACGGAGGCCGTGCAGCACGACATCGATCCCACTGCACCGGATTTCGCACGGCAGGCGGCGAATCTGCCTGATCCGAAATACATTCCGCAGGGATATGCACCCCCACCGGGGCCTGCGGCGGCGAATGCGGTGCCCTTCATGGGACTGCACTGGACCGATGACGCAGACAACGCGGTCCCCGGGTCCTTCGACTTCACCGAGGTGCTCCTCACCGGATCCTGGGACGGGAAGTTCACCTTCATCGAACCGATGATGACGCTGGAATGGCTGAAGACCCGGCCCTCCTTGCGCGAGGACGTGAAGCAGCCGGCCTCGTATCAGAGCACCGGCTACTACCCGACCGTCTACTCCGTCCGCTTCGACGAGCAGGCACGCGAGTACGTCATCGCGCTCGGCGGCCTGACCATGCGTCAGGCGTCGTGAGTCATCCGACCAAGGGCATCGGTCGTATCGGTCGCGTGGGGGGGGGAGGCCGTGTGCGGGCGCCGGATGCACCTCGAGGGGTGGTGCTCTCGTGCACCCGCGCCCTGCCACTACCCGCTAGGTGACCAGCGCCGCATCGAGGGTGATGGGGACCCCGGTCAGGGCCTTGCTCACCGGGCAGGTCTGCTTGGCGGCCTGCGCCGCCGCGGCGAATCCGTCGGCGTCGAGTCCGTCGACCTCGCCTCGGACGGTGAGCGCGATCCCGGTCAGCTTGAATCCGGGGTCGTCGGGTCCCAACGTCACGTCCGCGGTGATCTCCAGGCTCTGCGGGGTGCCGCCCGCCTCGGCGATCAACGCGGAGAGCTGCATGGCGTAGCAGGACGTGTGCGCCGCGGCGATCAACTCCTCCGGGCTCGTGGTCCCGTCGGCATCGTCGGCGGCACGCTTGGGGAACGAGACCTCGAAGGTGCCCGCACCGGAACTGCTGAGTTCGACCTGACCGGACCCTTCCTGCAGGGTGCCGTTCCAGGCCGTGCGGGCGGTGCGTGTCGGCATGAGTGTTCCTTCCGTCAGGCGAGAGTGCGGTCAGGACCAGTGTTCCCCGGGTTCGCGCCCCGAACCACCCGAATCCGGCACCCGATCCCGGCGCTACACGCCGCTCGGCTGCTCCGCGGCGGTGTCCACCTCGTGGTAGCGCGCCAAGAGGGTTCGTTCCTCCTCGCGCTTCGGGAACGCGAAGAAGACCAGGACGGCGCCGACCAGCACGATGAGGATCGCCGCCGCGTACGCCTTGGTGTCGCCGTCGAGGAAGGCCGACCGTGCCGCGGTCATGATCGGCTCGGCGTACTGCGGATACCGCTCTGCGATGTTCGCGGCGCCTGCGAAGGACTTCTCCAGGGTGGACTCCACCTCCGAGCTGACCTGGCTCGCCTCTGGCGTCGCGTTGAGGGCCGCGGTGAACGAGGCCGTGTAGCCCGCTGTCAGAAGCGCGCCGAGCACGGACTGGACGATGGCGCCGCCGAGGTCGCGCTGCAGATCCGCGGTGCCTGAGGCCATCCCGGCCCTGGACACCGGAACCGAGCCGGTCAGCGACCGGGAAGCAGGCGTACCCGCGAGCCCAACCCCGATGCCGAGGAAGATGTAGCCGAGCGCGATCTTCCAGTACTGTGCGTCCTCCTTCCACAGCAGCAACGCCACCACCAGCCCCGCCAGGATTGCCGTGTACCCGAGCAGCAGGGTGAACCGGGCACCGTGGGATTCGACCAGCTTTGCCGACTGCGGCGCGACCAGCACCATCACCGCGGCTGCGGGCAGCCCCGCCGATCCCGCGGCGAGCGTGGAGTACCCCAGCACGTTCTGCATGAACTGCTGGCCGATGTACATCGTGCCCATCAGGGTTCCGAACACCACGATGCCCGCCACCGCGGCCACCCAGAAGATCCGTCGGCTCGCGATCCGCAGGTCGAACAGGGGCGCGGGTGCGCGCAGCTGCCGGAACACGAAGACCACGCCTGCCGCCAACGCGATGATGAGTAGCCCCACCGCGGTGGCGCCCATCCCGTCGACCGGCGCGAAGTTGATGCCGAGGACCAGCGCGGCGACGAGGACGACGGACACCATGCCGCCGAGATGATCGACGGGATCGGTGGACTCGTTGACGTGGCTGGGTACGAAGGTGATCGCCAGGACGAGCGCGATCAACGCCAGCGGCAGCGTGATGAAGAAGACCGAGCCCCAGTCGAACCACTGCAGCAACGCCCCCGACGCGAGCGGCCCCAGCGCCGAGATGCCGCCGCCGATCGACGACCACAGCGCGATCGCCTTGGTCCTCGCGGGGCCGGACCACAGCGCCGTGATCAGGGCCAGCGTGGTCGGGAAGGCCAGCCCCGCGCTGATTCCGCCGAACAGCCGAGCCAGGAACAGCACCTCGACGCTCGGCGCGAAGGCGGCCACCAGGCTGGCCGGTATCGACAACACCATGCCCAGCACCAGCATCGTCTTGCGGCCGTACCGGTCGCCGAGGGCGCCCAGGTACAGCACCGACGCCGCTAGACCGACCGAGTAGCCGACCGCGATCAGGTTCAGCTGGGTCTGGCTGGCGTCGAACGCCTTTCCGATGTCCGGGAGCGCGACGTTCGCGACCGCGAGGTTCAGGTTCGCCACGGCGGCGACGGTGATGAGCGAGAGCAGGACGAGTGGGGCCCGCGAGGGCCGGTCTCCTGAGGTAGTGATCGCCACCCGCCAAGTTCACACCAAACCCGGGCCCGCCGCCCTATCGGCGCGCCCACGTGGCCCTTCGGGACTCCGCGGAAAAGCCGGGATCGGCGCGGAGCCGCGGTGTAGCCTCAGATTGCGGTGAACGTGATGGGGATCACTCCCCCGCGCCGCGGGCACACGCCGAGCTTCAGCTGGATCACGGGACGTCCCGTCACCAGGAGGAACCATGGCCCTAGTCCATTCACCAAGCGGGACAGCGGAGTCGCTGCGCGCGATCACCCTCGTCGTCGGCGTGATCCTGCTCGCGCTGCTCACCCTCTACCTGGTCGGATTCGACCAGGGAGCGATCTCACGCACCGGCATGTACATGCACGAACTGATGCACGACGGCCGTCACCTGCTCGGCTTGCCCTGTCACTAGCCGAAGCAGCGAACACGATCGGCCAGAGGCTCACGAACGACGGAGACCTCGATGAGTTCACCGAACAGTTTCGACGCACTGCAGACTCGGGTCGCGGATATCGCACCGGTCTACCGCAATCCGCTCGACTCGCCCTACGAGCTCTCCAACGAGATGTTCGCGGCGTTGCGGCACGTCCTCCACGACGTCGGCGGCCAACCCGACCTCCCGATCGAGTACGAGGAGAAGGTCGAAGAGCCCTGGGAGATGAGCACGTACGTCACCTGCGAATGCCTGGGCTGGCGCGGCGTGTGGAACTCCGAGGAGCGGCGCCGGGCGGAGAACGACCTCGGCGCGACGCTCTACTTCGGACTCCCCTACTACGCCCGTTGGGCCACCGTCGCCGCGAAGACCCTGATCAACAAGGGTCTGATCACCCCAGACGAACTGTCGGCCAAGCTGGACGAGGTGCGGGCACGGACCGAGGCGGCGTCATGACGAAGTTCCAGATCGGAGACCGCGTCACCGTCAAGGACGCGACGTCGATGTTCCACACCAGAACCCAGGCGTACACCCGCGGCCGGACCGGGGTGGTGGTCGAGCACCGCCCGGAGTGGGTGATCCCCGAGGACGAGGCGTGGGGACGCGAGGACGGCCGCAAGGAACCCTTCTACGTCGTGCGGTTCCTGCAGCGCGACCTGTGGCCGAAGTACACCGGATTTGACGCCGACACCCTCGAGACCGAGTGCTCGGAGCGGTGGCTGGAACCCGCCGAGGAGGAGCCGAAGTGAGCCAGACGCACGATCACCACGCACCGATCCAGGAGTCAGGAGAGATCAGCGAGTTCGAGATCCTGGAGACCGCCGTCCGGGAACTGGCGATCGAGAAGGGCCTGTTCTCGGCGGAGGACCACCGGCGCTTCTCGGAGTGGGCCGAGTCCGTCGGTCCCGCTGGCGGATCGCGGCTGGTGGCCAAGGCCTGGACGGACCCCGAGTTCAAGGCACGTCTGCTCGCCGACGGCACCGAGACCTGCAAGGAGGTCGGCATCGACTGGCGGGATCCGACCGGGTCCGGGACCCCGAGCGACTACACGTACTTCTACGTCCTGGAGAACACCCCGACGGTGCACAACGTGATCGTCTGCACCCTGTGTTCCTGCTACCCGCGGCCGGTGCTCGGCATGTCGCCGGACTGGTACCGGACCCCGAACTATCGGAGGCGCCTGGTCCGCTGGCCCCGAGAGGTGCTCGCGGAGTTCGGATTACACATGCCACCCGAGGTCGAGGTGCGGGTGCACGACTCGAACCAGAAGTCGCGGTTCATGGTGATGCCGATGCGACCCGAGGGCACCGAGGGGTGGACCGAGGAACAGCTCGCCGCCATCGTCACGCGCGACACCATGATCGGGGTCGCGCTACCCCAGGTCGACTGGACCGCCTCCGAGCCCCCGTCGAAGGTCGGTGCGTGATGAGCGACGGATACCGCGTGCTGTTCGACACGCTCGAGCCCGGATCGCGGCGCGAGTCGAGCCTGCCCGAGCTGGACGGGAAGCCGGCGCCGTGGGAGTCGAGCATGCAGGCCACCTGCGAATGCCTGTCCTGGCGGGGGGCACTGGACAACCTGGAGCGACGCGAGGCCGAGGACGAGCTCGGCGAGACCATCTACCTCGATTTCCCGGTCCGGGCACGCTCGGCGGTGGTGACCGCGCACGCCCTGCTGGACCTGGGCATCATCGACCAGGAAGAGCTGCGGTCGAAGATGGAGGCGGTGCGGGAACGGTTCGAGCGCGAATGACGCCACCGGCGAGAATCGCCGCCGTTCAGCCGACCTGATACGTCCCCATGCCCCTGGCCACCAGCGTGCCCCCGGCCGTGGTCACGATGTCGACGGAGCAACTACTCAGTCGACGGCCCTGCCGCACTCGCGTTCCGATGATGTCGACGTCCTCGGCGAACGCCGGCTCCAGGAACTGGATCGACATGGCGACGGTGACGCCCCGCAGCTTCTCGGGGACCCTCGGCCCGGCCCACGCCGCGGCCATGATCCCGATGTCGATGCACCCCGCGAGCGCGCCGCCGTGGACCATCTCGCCGACGGTGACCAGGTTTTCGCGGAACGGCATGCGCAGGCGTGCGTGCTCGTCGCCGATGTCGACGAGCACGATACCGAGGTGCTGCACGAAGGGCGAATGCGGCAGGAACAGCCGCATCGCCTCGGAGCCCGTGGTGGGTGCCTGGATTGTTGCCTCGGACATGACCTCACCCCTCAATCAGAGTTTGACTACGTTTTCGGAACTGTACTACGGTTTCTGGCATGAGCCTAGACCCGCCGGCCGACCGCAGGCGCCGCCGTACACACACGGCCGTCCTCGATGCCGCGGATCTGCTGTTCACCCGTGACGGATACCGCGCGACGAGCGTCGACGCCCTGGCGAACCAGGCGGACGTCGCGCTCAGCTCCATCTACGCGAACTTCCCCGGCGGCAAGTCCGACGTGTACGCCGCCCTCGCCTGCCGCACGGCGAGCGAGCATGCGGAGGGCATGCGCGAGGCGATGACCGGCGACACCGCCGAGGACCGACTCCTGGCGACCTTCGACGCGTACGTCGCGTTCCATCGCGCCCGACCGCTGGCCTTCCGGATCCTCGGCCTGACGGACGTCGACGACCGGGATTCCGAGATCGTGACGCAGGCCCGAATGCGCATCGACGCGACGCTGATCGGGATCACCCGCGACCTGGTGGCGGCGATCGGTTCGACCCTCCCCGGCACCGAGGAGATCGTGCTGCTGGCGTGGGCGACCGTCAACGGCGTGCTCAGCCTCGAGCTTCGCCACACGATCTCCCGCGCCAGCGCGGATTCGCTCATCGAGATGGCCCGGTCGGACGGCGCCCGCAGATTGAAGGAGTCGGCACATGCTCAGAGGTGAACTGGGCCGGGCCGACCGGCTCCGGATCATGCTGCAGGCGGCCACCATCCAGACCCGCGCGCTGCCAAGCCAATTGGCGAGAGTGCCGAAGTCCGGCCCGGCGACCCCGGCGCTGATCGACCCGCCCGATTCCACCCTGACAGGGGAGGCCCTCGAACACGCCCGCGAGGTGCTCAGCCCCGGCGTCCTCGCGCACAGCCTGCGATGCTGGCAGTGGGCCATGCGATTTCGCGCGGTGGACGGCCTCGAACCCGACCCCGAGGCACTGTTCGTCGCGTGCGTCCTGCACGACACGGCACTGGGTGCGCCCGCCGACGCGCACGCCGGCTGCTTCGCGCTGCTGGGGGCCGACGAGGCCAGGCGGTTCGTGGTCGCCCGCGGCGCCCCCTCCGTCACGTCGGAGACGGTGGCCACCGCGATCGCGCGTCACATGGACCCGCGCACGCCCACCGGGCACGGCCCCGAGGCCGCCCTGCTGCACGACGCCGCCCACCTCGACGTCGCCGGGTATCGGGTCCGGGACCTGCCTCCGGACGTGCTGCGCTCCGTCATCGCGGCACTCCCCCGCGACGGGCTGGGCGCGGAGTTCGGCGAGCTGGCCAGGCACGAGAGCCGGGTCAGGCCCCGATCGACGGTCGCCGTGCTGTGGCGCAGCGGGATGCGGATCCCCCTCCGCCTCAACCCCCTCGACCGGCTCGGAGTCGACTGACCGCGACGACGGCATAGCGTGCTGTTCATGATCCCCGATGACGATCCGACAACCCCGGCGCCTGCCGGCGGTGCCATCCGGATCGTGGTGCTGGCGCGCGCGGCCCACAGGAGGAGGCCGCGGAGGCGGGGGCCGGTCCTGGTCGGCATCGACGGCCCTTCAGGCGGAGGGAAATCCGCCCTCGCCGAGCACGTCTCCGCGGCACTCGGCGATGCGCCGGTCGTCCGGATGGACGACCTGTACCCCGGCTGGGACGGCCTTGCCGCGGCCGTTCCCCGGCTGGTGCGGTGGGTACTCTCCCCCGCCGGGCGCGGCCTGGTCCCGCGCTATCGGCGCTACGACTGGCATCGCGGCGGATACGCGGAGTGGCGCGCGGTCCACCGCCATCGATACCTGATCGTCGAGGGCGCCGGCGCGACGACCGGACGGGCGCGGGGGTACTACGCGGTGCGGGTGTGGGTCGACGCCGACCCGGACGAGCGGATGCGGCGCGCCCTGCGGCGCGACGGCGACATGTTCCGGCCGCACTGGGACCGCTGGGCCCGGCAGGAGGCGGCGCTGTTCGGGCGGGACCGGACGCGGCGGGCCGCCCACGTCGTCGTCATCACGAGTACCGGTGCGGCGCCGGGCCTGAAGTCCCCGTCACTGGGCCCACGGTAGGAGACCGGCGGGACCAAGATCAGTTCCGGGGTGGATGCCCCCGGAGGGGTGCCCGCGCGAGGCTGAGCCGGTCGGTCTCCCGAAAGAAGGTCCCCGCGTGTTCCCACGCCTGCCCGATCGCACCGCGTCGATCGTCTACATCGTCCTGGTTCTGGTGATCGCGCTCGGCACCGCGAACATCGCCGAGGGACTGCTGCTCGCCTTCTCGCCACTGCTGGTGGTTCTGGTCATGATGCTGGTCGTCACGCGGGAGGGCTACCGGCGCGACGGGTGGCGCCCGCTCGGCATGACCCGCCTCGGCCTGCGGTACTGGCCCTTCGCGCTGCTGGCCACCGCGGGCGTATCGGCACTCGCGATCGTCGGCGTCGCGCTGGCAGGCGCGGGGAGCCTCACCGCCCCTTCGGGCGACTGGCTGCAGTCCTCGCTCATCCTCTGCATCACGGGGCCGATCCTCGCGTTCGCCGAGGAGATCGGCTGGCGGGGATACCTGCAGCCGCGCCTTGAGTTCCTCGGCGAGCGGCGGGCGATGCTCGTGGTGGCCGTGGTGTGGATCTGCTGGCACCTCCCCTACATCCTGCTGACGCCGTACTACCACGCCGAGGGGCAGCGCGCCCTCGTGCTCATCCTGTTCGGCGCCGCGGTGGTCGCGTTCTCGTTCCTGTTCGGCTACCTGCGCATTCGCTCCGGCAGCGTGTGGCCGGCCGTCCTCGCGCACTTCGCGCACAACGCCTCGTTCGCGGTTCTCGCCACCTACGTGATCACCACCGACCACCCCGTAGTCGTCAACGAATACCTGGCCGGGGACACCGGCCTGTTCGTGCTGGTCGGCACCGCCGCCTGCGCGATCGCGCTCGCGCGACGCGGGGCGACCGTCAACGGGGATCCCGCGGAGCGCTCAACACTGACGTCCGGGCGAGGGTGACCCCGTCCACGCACGCAGCGCCGTGCGCCAGCCACCGTCGCCTGCCGTGGTCCCGACCCACGCGATGTATCCGTCGGGGCGCACCAGCAGATCGGGCCCGGCGTCGGTTCGTTCGGCTTGGAGGACGTCGGTGTCGCAGCGGGTCGCACCGCGACGACGGACGAGCACGAACCCAGGGGTGCGTTGCATTTCGGCCAGCCGACCCCGCCGCAACGGGACCTCGGTGGCGCGGGTGCCGACGAGCGAGTGCTGCCCGCGACCGTGCTGATAGCGCAGGGTGACGCCGGAGAAAGCGCCGGCGATCAGGTTCGAGATCGGCAGGAACTCGAGGACCCTCGGCGCGAGGAGGTCGCGGGCCCACCGCGCCAGGGCCGGCCTCAGCGTCACGGCCCGCATCATCGCGCCGCTCTGGAACAGCACGCGGCGGCCGATCGGGTGTCGCTCGGACTGGTAGGTGTCGAGGATCGCGTCATCGGCGCCGCCGAGAGCCAGGTCGAGTTTCCAGGCCAGGTTGGCGCCGTCCTGGATGCCGGTGTTCATGCCCTGGCCGCCCATCGGGGAATGCACGTGGGCAGCGTCGCCCGCCAGGAACACGCGTCCGTGTCGATAGTTCTCGACCTGCCGCTCGTCGCAGTGGAACCGCGACCGCCAGCTGATCTCGGCGACGCCGACCGTATGGCCAAGGGTCCGGCCGAGCACCTCCTCGACCTCCCCTGACTCCACCCCGGCGCTGTCCGGGAGCTGGTGGTTGCGGTCCCACGTCACGGACCGATACCAGCCGTCGTCGCCGTACGGCACGAGGAACGCGAACTCGTTCGCGGTGCTGCCGAGTACGGGCCCGCCCCCCCCTGGGCCGTTCTCGAGACGGACGTCCGCGAGGACGACGGACTCGAGGACGGTCTTGCCGGGGAACGGTGCGCCCAGCAACTCGCGAACGGTGCTGTGGGCGCCGTCGGCACCGACGACGTAACGGGCCCGCCAGGCTCGGGTGGTGCCGCCGCCCTTGGGCCGAGCGGTGACGGTGACACCGTCGGCGTCCTGTTCCAGGCCAACGACTTCGGTACCCCGGTGAATGACGGCGCCCTGCTCGCAGGCGTACCGCAGGAGGGTCTGATCCATATTGGTCTGCGGGGTGATCAGGGCATACCGGTATCGCGACGGCAGCCGTGCCAGGTCGAGTGTCGCGTCTGCGAACAGGTGTACCACGGAAATAGTGGTGCCCAGTTCGAGCAGACCGTCCGCCAGGTTGCGGCTGTCGAGCACCTCCAGCGTGCGGGCCATCGTCGCGAATGCCCGGCTGGACGGATTGATCTGCGGCCAGCGTTCCAGGACGGCGACCTCGCGTCCGGCGCGGGCCAGATCACCGGCGATCGTCAGGCCCGTCGGGCCACCGCCCACCACGACCACATCGACCTGTTCCATGACTCGCGCTCCCCGCTATGTCACCGACTGTTGACATAAACGGTACGCCGCTCCATCCTTCAAGTCCACGCTCGGTGACTTATCCGATCGTGCGGGATAGGTTCGGGGAATGAGCAGCACGAGCGTCGGCAACACCGGACCCACCCGCGCCAGGAACGCCGAACAGACCCGCGCGGACATCCTCGCCGCGGCCCGAGCCCGCTTCGCCGCGGACGGATTCGACCGCACCACCCTGCGGGCCGTCGCGGCAGACGTGGGAATCGATCCCGCGCTGGTGATTCGCTACTTCGGCAGCAAGAAGGACCTTTTCGCGGCCGCCGCCCACGTCACGCTCGACTTCCCGGACCTGCGCGGCGTGCGACCCGACAGGCTGGCCGAGGTCCTGCTCCCCCGCTTCTTCGCCGTATGGGAGGGCCAGAGCACATTCCTCGCCCTGCTCCGCTCGGCGATGACCAGCGACAGCGCCGCGGCCACCATGAGAGCGGTCTTCGTCACCCAGGTGACGCCCGCACTGTCGGTGGTCACACCCGACGAACCCGCCCGGCGGATCGGCATGGTCGGCTCGTTCATCATCGGTCTGGCCACCGCCCGCTACGTGCTCGCCACCCCCGGGATAGCCGAGGCCGGCCACGCCGAGATCACGCGGTGGGCGGGTCCCGTCATCGAACATCTCCTGACCGGTCCGGCACCGGACGAACGGACGGACGAGATCACGACCCGACCGAGATGACCCGCCACACCCCGATGTTCGCCCGGCCGACGGCTGGTGGTCACCCGGCCGCCCTAGGTTCAGCCCTCATGCGCACTCACACAACCATGTTGACCGCGGCCGCCGCCGCGGTGCTCGCCGCCGTCGCGGCGGCTCCCGCCTCCGCCGCGCCGCCCGCGGCGCCGATCGTGAAGTCGTCCGCGACGCTGCCCGCCACCCCACTCTCCGACGTCCAGAAGCAGATCGCCGACGACCGGGGCGTCAATCTCGGCGGCATCGGCAGCGGCATCTTCCCCATGGGCGGAAACGAGTACTGGACCGTCACCGATCGCGGGCCCAACGGCGAGGTGAAGGTGGACGGCTCGGACCGCCGCACCTTCGTCGTCCCGGAGTTCACCCCCGCACTGGTCCGGATCCGGGTCGTGGGCGACCGCATCTCCGTCCTCGAGACCCTGCCGTTGACCACCCCCGCAGGCGCGCCCGTCACCGGCCTGTCGAATCTCCCGCGCGACGAGAAGCCGTACGCCGCCGATGCCGCCACACCGCTCCCGCTGAACCCCAACGGACTCGACACCGAGGGCGTGGTCCGGACCCCGGACGGCCATTTCTGGCTGGTCGACGAGTACGGTCCCTCCATCGTCGAGGCCGACGCCAAGGGCCGCGTCGTCGCCCGGCACGTACCCGCCGGTCTCGAGGACGACTACGTCGCGGCCGGGGTCGCGTACCCGGTGACCGGCAGCCTCCCCGCGGGCCTGGCCGACCGGAAGGCCAACCGCGGCTTCGAGGACATCGCCCTGCTGCCCGACGGCCACACCGTCGCCGTCGCGCTGCAGAGTTCGCTCGTGGTCAGCGGCGACAAGGACCGCACCGTCACCGAGCTGCTCACCTTCGACACCGCGACCCGTGCCACGGTGCACGAGTTCGGCTACCAGTTCGACGACCCGTCCACCTTCGCCGCGGGCACCAGGGGCCGCGACCTGAAGATCTCCGCGCTGATCCCGCTGTCGCAGACCCGGGTCCTGGTCGAGGAGCGCACCGACACCGAGGCCCGGTTCCACGCCGTGGACCTGGACCCCGGCCGCGCGCTGATCACCAGCGCCGACAAGACGCTGTTCGCGAACCTCGCGGGCGTCGCGGGCGTGCCCGGCAAGATCGAGGGCGCCGCGATGCACGGCAACCGGCTGATCCTGATCTCCGACAACGACTTCGGCTTCGACGGCACCCGCGCCTATGCGGCAGGCGAGAAGGTCGCGGACAGCGGCATCGAGACGGTACTGGTCGAGGTGAAGATCGACGACGGCGGCGGATCCTCGGATCTCCCTTTCCCGGTGACGCCGCTCTCCTGAACCGCGAATTCCGCCTGAGACACGACAACGCCCCGCGAGCTCTCGCTCGCGGGGCGTTTGTCGTACGTGAAACCTAGTCTGCGGAACCGCCCTCGACGGGGGCCTCACCGGCACCCGCCAGCGCCTCCGCGGGCGAATCGGGCACCTTGACCGGCTTCGGACTACCGGTGAACGTGAACTTCGCGTCCTCGCCGGCGCTCTCGCCGTCCCAGCCCTCGACGTCGACCAGCACGATCTGGCCGGCACCGAGCTCGTTGAAGAGGATCTTCTCGGAGAGCTGGTCCTCGATCTCGCGCTGGATGGTGCGACGCAGCGGCCGCGCACCCAGGACGGGATCGAACCCGCGCTTGGCGAGCAGCGACTTCGCCTGCTCGGTCAGCTCGATGTCCATGTCCTTGTTCTTCAACTGCTTCTCGACGCGGCCGATCATCAGGTCCACCATCTGGATGATCTGATCCTTGGTCAGCTGGTGGAAGACGATGATGTCGTCGATGCGGTTGAGGAACTCGGGCCGGAAGTGCTTCTTGAGCTCATCGTTGACCTTGAGCTTCATCCGCTCGTAGTTCGACTCGTTGCCCGTGCCGGAGGTGAAGCCCAGCCCGACGGCCTTGGAGATGTCCGCGGTGCCCAGGTTCGAGGTGAAGATCAGCACGGTGTTCTTGAAGTCGACCGTGCGGCCCTGACCGTCGGTGAGACGGCCGTCCTCGAGCACCTGCAGGAGGGTGTTGTAGATCTCCTGGTGCGCCTTCTCGATCTCGTCGAACAGCACCACCGAGAACGGCTTGCGCCGGACCTTCTCCGTGAGCTGGCCGCCCTCCTCGTAGCCGACGTACCCGGGAGGGGCACCGAACAGCCGCGAGGCGGTGAAGCGGTCGTGGAACTCGCCCATGTCGATCTGGATGAGCGCGTCGTCGTCGCCGAACAGGAAGTTCGCCAGCGCCTTGGACAGCTCGGTCTTACCGACACCGGACGGGCCGGCGAAGATGAACGAACCGGACGGACGCTTCGGGTCCTTCAGGCCGGCACGGGTGCGGCGGATCGCCTTGGAGACCGCCTTGACGGCGTCCTCCTGGCCGATGATCCGCTTGTGCAGCTCGTCCTCCATGCGGAGCAGACGGGTGGTCTCCTCCTCGGTGAGCTTGAACACCGGGATGCCTGTCCAGTTGCCCAGGACCTCGGCGATCTGCTCGTCGTCGACCTCGGCGATGACATCCAGGTCACCGGAGCGCCACTGCTTTTCCCGCTCGGAGCGCTGGGCGACCAGCTGCTTCTCCTTGTCGCGGAGGTTCGCGGCCTTCTCGAAGTCCTGCGCGTCGATCGCGGACTCCTTCTCCCGGCGCGCGTCGGCGATCTTGTCGTCGAACTCGCGCAGGTCCGGCGGCGCGGTCATCCGGCGGATGCGCATTCGGGCGCCCGCCTCGTCGATGAGGTCGATCGCCTTGTCCGGCAGGAAGCGGTCGTTGATGTACCGGTCGGCCAGGGTGGCCGCGGCCACCAGCGCGCCGTCGGTGATCGAGACGCGGTGATGCGCCTCGTAGCGGTCCCGCAGACCCTTGAGGATCTCGATGGTGTGCTCGACCGTCGGCTCGCCGACCTGGACCGGCTGGAACCGGCGCTCGAGGGCGGCGTCCTTCTCGATGTACTTGCGGTACTCGTCGAGGGTGGTCGCACCGATGGTCTGCAGCTCGCCGCGGGCCAGCTTGGGCTTGAGGATCGAGGCCGCGTCGATGGCGCCCTCGGCCGCACCCGCACCGACCAGCGTGTGCAGCTCGTCGATGAACAGGATGATGTCGCCGCGGGTGTTGATCTCCTTGAGCACCTTCTTCAGGCGCTCCTCGAAGTCACCGCGGTAGCGGCTGCCCGCGACAAGGGAACCCAGGTCGAGGGTGTACAGCTGCTTGTCCTTGAGCGTCTCGGGGACCTCGCCGTTGACGATTGCCTGTGCCAGGCCCTCGACGACCGCGGTCTTGCCGACGCCCGGCTCGCCGATGAGGACCGGGTTGTTCTTGGTCCGGCGGCTGAGCACCTGCATGACCCGCTCGATTTCCTTCGAGCGGCCGATGACCGGGTCGAGTTTGCCCTCGAGGGCGGCCTGGGTCAGGTTCCGGCCGAACTGGTCGAGGACCAGCGACGTCGACGGGGTGCCCGCCTCGCCGCGGGTGCCGCCCGCCTCGGAGGGTTCCTTGCCCTGGTAGCCGGACAGCAGCTGGATGACCTGCTGACGGACCCTGTTCAGGTCGGCGCCCAGCTTGACCAGCACCTGGGCTGCCACGCCCTCGCCCTCACGGATGAGGCCGAGCAGGATGTGCTCGGTGCCGATGTAGTTGTGGCCGAGCTGCAGCGCCTCGCGCAGGCTCAGCTCCAGCACCTTCTTGGCGCGCGGGGTGAAGGGGATGTGACCGGACGGGGCCTGCTGACCCTGGCCGATGATCTCTTCCACCTGGCTGCGCACGCCTTCAAGGGAGATACCCAACGACTCCAGCGACTTCGCCGCCACGCCCTCACCCTCGTGGATGAGGCCGAGCAGGATGTGCTCTGTGCCGATGTAGTTGTGGTTGAGCATCCGGGCCTCTTCTTGGGCCAGGACAACAACGCGCCGCGCGCGGTCGGTGAACCTCTCGAACATCGCTCTCCCTCACGTTCTTCTTGGGGTAGATCCCTACACGGAATCCACGAGCCGCACCTCTACTCTAGTGGCCAGTGGTACGACCTGCGCCGCCTCCATCCCATTCACTGCGGGACAGTGTGCCTGCTTACTGGTCCTAACGCAGCAGCCAGGGGTTTCGTTTCCCGTCAGCTCTACGCCAGCAGCGAACAGGGGCAGATGCGGCATCGGCCGCACACCTTTTCCCAAGATCGCACAGCGATTGCACACCCAACGCGTGTGCGACCTTGTCAAAAGGTGTGCGCAGTGGATCGGGAGAAGGACTCAGCCGGCGATAGGCGGCACGAAGACGCAGGGCACCTCGCGCTGATGCGCGGGATCGAGGGCGTTGAGCACCATCGTCCGCGCGCGCCGCTCGCCCGCGATCGAGAGGTGGTCCGAGTAGTCCTGTTCGCAGCCGTCCTGCACGACGATATTGGTCGCCTGCGGCCCCGGCTCGATGCCGGAGGTGTACGGAACCACGATCTCGTCGTAGCGGGTGACGATGTTGGTGTACTCGATACCCGGCACGTACAGGCCGCCGGACCGCATGCGGTCAACGAACGCCGAGCCGTGCATCATCTCGGGACATGCCTTGCACGCAGGGAACCCGAGCTGGAATTCGTCGTCGACGCCCAACCCGCGCAGCGCGGCGCCGAGGCTGAACCCGTCGACCCCGTAGGTGCCGTCCCACGGCGGCGCCAACGAGACGATCCGGCCGACCTTGGTCGCCCCGCCACCGAACTTCACATAGTTGTTGGCCACCACGGTGCCCTGGGAGTGGCCGACCAGGTCCACCTTGTCGGCGCCGGTCGCGGCGAGCACCAGGTCCACGAACGCCGCGAGCTGCTCGGTGCTCTCGTCGATGGGGAGCATGCCGCCGATCCCGCTCAGCGGCGCCGGGAGGTCGGCGAAGTTGCCATAGGTGATGGCGAAGACGCAGAAACCCTCGTTCGCCAGCATCGGCGCGTACGCGGCCCAGTTGGTCTGCCGATTGCCCGCGGTGCCGTGCACCAGGACGACGGGTGTGGGATGTTCCGCGGTCGGCCGGCACGACCAGTCATTGCTGCCGGGCGCCGATCCGCCCGGATTGGTCAATTCCGGCATGACGCCGGAAAGAAAGGTATCGGGCTCGGGGAGGGGCGCTGCGCCCGCGGCGCCTGTGCTCCAGAACAACGCGGCCGCCGAAATCAATGAACCGATCACAATTCGCCAGCGCATGACACTCCCCCTCGAGTTGCTCCCTCGTCCGCCCGCCCGATCGCGAGGCTAACAGCCTGCATGCGATGGGGCGGGCGAAACGAGAGCACAAAACTTCGGGAAGATCAGTTGGCTTTGTTGTACGCCTCGGTGATTTCCGCCGAGATACGACCGCGGGCCGAAACCTTGTGGCCATTGCGCCGCGCCCACTCGCGAATCGCCGCACTCTGTTCGCGGTCGATCGCCACCCGACTCTTGCCGCCTGCTACCGCGGTCTTGGCCCGCCGACGCCCGGTGGACCGTCGTGCGTGGGAAACCCAAACCTCAAGCTGCTCGCGCAGTTTTGCGGCATTCGCTGACGACAGGTCGATCTCGTAGGTGACGCCGTCGAGACCGAACTCGACCGTTTCGTCGGCGGCCGCTTCCTGGTCCACATCATCGATCAGGGTGACGGTGACCTTTTTCGCCATGGATCGAGTTTCCTTTCAATGAACTGCAATTTTGCGCTTCCCCGCGCCGGCTGCGACGAGTCTACGCCCATTCCGACGGACGCAATACCGGAGAAAAGCAAATTAGCAATTGAAAGAGGTCAGCGAGCCGAGGGTCGCACAATTGGGAAGAGGATAGTTTCGCGGATACCCAATCCCGTCAACGCCATCAACAGGCGGTCGATCCCCATCCCGGTGCCCGTCGTGGGCGGCATTCCCTGCTCCATCGCGGCGAGGAACTCCTCGTCCAGGGCCATCGCCTCGTCGTCGCCGGCCGATGCCAGCCGCGCCTGGTCGACGAACCGCTCGCGCTGGATCACCGGGTCGACGAGTTCCGAGTAGCCGGTGGCCAGCTCGAACCCGCGCACGTAGAGGTCCCACTTCTCCGTCACCCCCGGCTCACTGCGATGCTGACGGGTCAGCGGCGAGGTCTCCACCGGGAAGTTCCGGACGAAGGTGGGCGCGAAGAGCTGGTCGCCGCACTGGTGCTCCCACAGCTCCTCGACGAGCTTGCCGTGGCCGTAGCCCTTGTCCTTGGGCACCTCGAGTCCGACCTTCTCCGCGAGGGCCAGCAGTTCGTCGACGGTCGTCTCGGGGGTGACGGACACCCCGATCGCCTCGGACAACGACGGGTACATCTCGAGCGTCTTCCACTCGCCGCCGAGGTCGTACTCGGTGCCGTCCGCGAGCGTCACCAGCTGGGTACCGAACGCGGCCTGCGCCACCTCCTGGATCAATTCGCGGGTCATCGTCGCGGAATCGTCGTAGGTGCCGTACGCCTCGTAGGTCTCGAGCATCGCGAACTCCGGCGAGTGCGTCGAATCGATGCCCTCGTTGCGGAAGTTCCTGTTGATCTCGAAAACCTTCTCGATACCGCCGACGACGCATCGCTTCAGGAACAGTTCCGGGGCGATACGCAGATACAGATCGATGTCGAGCGCATTCGAATGGGTGATGAACGGGCGCGCCGCGGCGCCGCCCGCCAGCGTCTGCAGCATCGGGGTCTCCACCTCGAGGAACCCACGCCGCTCGAGCGCGTTGCGCAGCTCACGGACCACCGCGACGCGCTTGCGGGCCATCTCCCGCGCCTCGGGCCGCACGATCAGGTCGGCGTAGCGCTGACGGACCCGCGACTCCTCGTTCATCTCCTTGTGCGCGACCGGCAGCGGACGCAGCGACTTCGAGGCGATCTGCCAGGCGTCGGCCATCACCGAGAGCTCACCGCGGCGAGAGCTGATCACCTCGCCGTGCACGAAGACGAAGTCGCCCAGGTCGACGTCCGACTTCCACGCGGCCAGCGCGTCCTCGCCGACGGAGGCCAGGCTGATCATGGCCTGCAGCTGGGTGCCGTCGCCCTCCTGCAACGTCGCGAAGCAGAGCTTGCCGGTGTTGCGGACGAAGATCACCCGGCCGACGACGCCGACCTCGGTGCCCGTGGCCGTGTCCGGCTCCAGGTCAGGATGCTGCGCGCGCACCTGTGCGAGCGAGTGGGTGCGCGGCACCGAGACCGGATAGGCCTCCTGCCCCTGCGCCAGGATCCGGTCCCGCTTCTCTCGGCGGATCCGGAGCTGCTCGGGGGTGTCATCGGCCGGCTGGATTGCTGCATCACTCACGGGTGACCAGCATAATGCGCCCTCAGTGAGCGGCGACGGCCGCGGCCTCCCGAACGTAGTGCCGGGCCCTGGTTGCGACGCCGAGCAGGCCCGCGGAACGGAGCGCCTGGTACCCGCCGACGAGGTCGGTGGCCCGGTGCAGACCCAGTTCCTGCAGCGCCGCGGCCGCCAGGCTGGACGTGTAGCCCTCCGAGCAGACCACGATCCACTCGACGTCGTGGTCGGCGGCCAGCGCGATGCGCGCGCTGCTCGCCGGGTCGAGGCGCCACTCGAGCACGTTCCGTTCGATCGCCAGCGCGCCCGGCAGCGCGCCCTCGGCGGCACGCTGGGCCTGCGGCCGGATGTCGACGATGATCGCGCCGCGGGCGACGGCCTCGGCGACCTCGAACACATACATGCGGCGGTAGCTGCCGCGGGCCTTCTCGAGCATCTCGTCGATGGTCATGCCGACTGTCCTTCCGGGAGATCGGTCAGCTCGGTGCGGGTACGCCGCAGGGTGCCCTGATCGGTCACCTCGTAGTAGGACATCGCCGAAAGCGGCGGCGAGTAGGCGTGCACGCTCAGCGTCGGAGCGGTCGGACCAACAGCGTCGCCGGGGGCCTGCATGACGTCGTGCACCCAGCCGAGCGGGAACGAGGCCTGATCGCCTGCGTCGAGCGTGCGGTACTTCAGTTCACCGCCGCTCCAACGATATTCGGCCAGCACACCGCTCAGCACGGTGAGCGCGCCGAGCGATCCGGCATGGTCGTGCAGTTCGGTCGCGAGGCCGGGAGCCCAGCTGATCAGCCAGACGTCGACGTCATCGTCGGCGTGCAGGCGGGTGGACCAGCGCTCGTCCGTCGGCCACGACCCGGTACCGGGCAGCAGATCGGCGAAGCGGCCGTCGAGCACGTCCTGCGCGCCCTGGTCGGTGATGCGCAGCAGGTCGGCCGGCCGCAAACGGCTCGGCGAGGACAGCGCGTTGACTGGTGATGGCACCAAAGAAGAGACCACAGATGTGGAAAGCATGGGAGAGACTCCAGGAGGGTGAATTGGTCAAGGCCGTTGTGACGTGCCTCAACGAATCGAGGCGGCGTTCAGCCTCGACAACACTCCTGAGCAACCATGCGGCGATTCACGGCAACCAGTGTGGCACAGAACTCCGGATTGGCAAACCCTCCGGCCATCGGCTGGCTGTCAGCCGACCGGCGGGTGCTTCGCGGCCCGTCGGGCCTGGTTGCGCTCGTAGACGATCCGCAGCCCCTCGAGCGCGAGGTCCCGTTCGATGTGCGCGATGGTCTCCGACTCCGGCATCACCAGGGGGGCGCTCTCCCCCGTGGCGATCACGTTCACGTCGTTGCCCGCGAACGCAGGCACCTCGGCGCGCACCCGTCGCACCAGACCGTCCACCAACCCGGCGAACCCGAAGATCGCCCCGGCCTGCATGCACTCGACGCTGTTCTTGCCGACCACCGCCCGCGGACGCACCAACTCGAACTTCCGCAGCGCCGCCGAGTGCGAGGCGAGTGCGTCCGTCGAGGTCTCCAGACCGGGCGCGATCGCGCCACCCAGGAACTCGCCCTTCGCCGAGACCACATCGACACAGGTCGCGACCCCGAAGTCCACGACGATGCACGGTCCCCCGTAAAGGTGGTGCGCGGCAAGACTGTTGACGATCCGGTCGGCCCCGACCTCCTTCGGGTTGTCGACCAGCAGCGGCACCCCGGTTCGCACACCGGGTTCGACCACCACGTGCGGGACGTGCTCCCAGTAGCGGGACAGCATCACCCGCAGTTCCCGCAGCACCGACGGAACGGTCGACAGCGCCGACACACCCACGATCTGGTCCACGCTCTCGCCGAGCAGGCCCCGCAGCATCCAGGCCAACTCGTCCGCCGTCATCCGCGGATCCGTGCGCATCCGCCAGTCCCGCACCAACTTCGAGTGGTCACCCGCGCCGGCGAACAACCCGAGTGAGATGTTGGTGTTGCGGACGTCGACGGTGAGCAGCACGGCTACACCAGCGCCGAGGCGTCTTCGAGGGTGGAGAGCATCCGCGGCGTGATCAGGCCCGACCCCTCGGGGGCGTGCGCCGGGTCGGCACCGAGCTCGATGGCCTTGTTGTCTGCGTCGACGAAGACCACACGCGGCTGGTAGTCGCGGACCTCCTGCTCGTTCATCACGCCGTAGGCGATGAGGATGACCAGGTCGCCGGGATGAACCAGATGCGCTGCCGCACCATTGATCCCGATCACCCCGGAGCCACGCTCACCCGCGATCACGTAGGTCTCGAGGCGGGCGCCGTTGTTGATGTCCACGATGCACACCTGCTCGCCCTCGAGCAGGTCGGCGGCGTCCATCAGGTCCTGGTCCACGGTGACCGAACCGACGTAATGCAGGTCGGCGTGGGTCACGGTGGCGCGGTGGATCTTCGACTTCATCATGGTGCGAAACATGTTGTGTCCTTCGGGTCTGGCTGGAAATCAGGGTCGGAAGAGGGGGCGCTCTTACCCCGCCGCTGTCGTCTGCGTGGTGCGGGAATCCTCTTCCCGTTCGAGGAATCCGGTGCCGACGGCGACGCCGACGTTGTCGATCAATCGGGTGTTACCGACCTTGGCCGCGACGAGCAGCCGCCCGTCCCCGCGCTCGGGCGCGGGTCCCAGGTCGACGCCACGGACCTCGAGGTAGTCGACCTCCACCTCCGGGGTCGTCGCCAGCACCTCGCGGGCGGTGGTGAGGATCGCCTCGGCTCCACCGGCCGCCGCGTGCGCGCCCGCCACCAGCGCGGCGGAGATGGTCGCGGCCGCGGTGCGCTGGGCCTCGTCGAGGTACCGGTTCCGCGAGGACAGCGCGAGGCCGTCCTGCTCGCGCACCGTCGGGACGCCGTAGACCTCGACGTCCAGGTTCAGATCGCGGACCATCTGTCGGATCAGCGCGAGCTGCTGGTAGTCCTTCTCACCGAAGTACGCGAGGTTGGGTCCGACGATCTGGAACAGCTTGTTCACGACGGTCAGCATCCCGGCGAAGTGCGTCGGGCGGCTGGCGCCTTCGAGCTCACTGCCCAGAGGACCCGGGTGGATCATGGTGCGCCTGCCCGCCGGGTACATCGCGGCCGCCGACGGTGCGAACACCAGCTCCACCCCGGCCTCGCGCAGCAGTTCGAGGTCCCGATCCAGGGTGCGCGGGTACGCGTCGAGATCCTCGCCCGCACCGAACTGCAACGGGTTGACGAAGATGGACACCACCACCACGCTGCCGCGCAGCTTGGCCTGGCGGACGATCTCCAGGTGACCCGCGTGCAGCGCGCCCATGGTCGGCACCAACGCCACCTGGCGCCCGACGCCGCGCAGCGCCTTGGTGACCTTGGTCAGCTCGGCGGGTTCGTGGTGCACGGTCAGTTCACCGCGTGTGTAGCCGTTCACGAGCGGCCCTCCAGGATCTCGATCAGTTCGGGCTTGGACCCGGTCCGCTGAGCGGACCGGAGCGAGAGGGCGCGGTAGCCGGCCGCGATCCGGGGGTCGACGTCCTCGAGGACCCGGAGGTGGGTCGCGACGGCCGCGGCGTCGCCGCGGGCCACCGGCCCGGTCAGCGCCGCCGGACCGCGCCGCAGCGCGTTGTCAAGGGCGGCCGACAGCAGTGGGCCCAGCACCCGCTCGGCCACCCCGTTGGGCTGGTCGTCGACGAGCTGCTGGCCGAGGAGTTCGTCCCCCGCCAGGGCGACGCGGAGCGCGGCGACGGCGTCCACGACCAGGGTGACCAGGTGATTGCTGCCGTGGGCGAGAGCCGCGTGGTACAGCGCACGGGCCTCCTCGCGGACCCGGACGGGCTCCCCACCGATCTCGAGGACCAGGGACTGCGCGATCGCGTAGCCGATCTCATCCGCCGCGGTGATACCGAAACACGCGGAGGACAGCCGCGCGGTGTCCTCGTCGTGCCCGGTGAAGGTCATGGCGGGATGGATCGCCATCGGCAGCGCGCCGAGGGCGGTCAGCGGCTCGAGCACACCGACGCCGTTGGCGCCCGAGGTGTGTGCGACGAGGGTGCCTGGCTTGACGGAGCGGGTGGCGGCCAGGCCGCTGACCAGCCCAGCGAGCTCTGCGTCCGGGACGGCAAGCAGCAACAGCTCGCAGCGCGACGCCACCTCGGCGGCGGGCAGGATCTCGGTCTCGGGAAGCCTGGTCTCGGCCCGGCGAATCGACGCGTCGGACACCGCGGAACAGGCGACGACGATGTGGCCGACGCGCTCGAGCGCGGCACCGATCGCCGTTCCCACGCGTCCCGCCGAGACGATTCCGATGGTCAATCGTGCGGGCGCGGGGTCTTGAGTGATCTCGGAGGAGGTCACCGTTGTCCTCTCGTTCGTTCCAGTCCCGCAGGGCGGGTACCAGACGTTCACAGCGAGGATAGCCGCCGCGCCGGGACGGCCGCCATGGCGGAACAGAGTGATCTAGGGCACGCCCCCTGAGGGGATCGGCTCAGTCGCGACGACGACGACCGGACCTCGGCCCGTCCGTCTCGGGCTCCGGGGTCTTCATGTTCGCCATGATCTCGGCGACCGAGAGCCCCGTCGAGTGCGCGCCTGCAGGAACGGCCTGCTCACCCTCGGCCTCGGCCGCGGGCTCCGACTCCGCTGCGCGCCGCCGCGCCCTACGGGACGAGACCTCGTCCGTGGGCGTGGGCGTAGGCGTGGGCTCGGGCGTCGGCCCAGGCTCGGGCACCGGGACCGGCTCCGGTTCGGGAAGCGGCGCAGGTTCCGGAGCGGGCGGCACCGGCTCGGGAACCGGGATCGGAGGCACCGGCTCGGGCGGCGGCTGCGTCGCGGCGGGCTGAGGGGCCTGGCGCGGTGGGGGCACCTGCCTCGGGATCGGGAACGCCTCTGCCGAAGCGGCGGGCTCCGGCTCGGACTCGCCGACGACCATGACCTCGGCGGTGACCGGATCGTCGTCCGGTGTGGCGAACGTCGGCCTCGCGCCTGGGGTGGCCGCGTACGCGGGGTCGGGGGTGAACGTCTTCGGCCGCGCCGGGCTCGCCAGCTCCGGGATCCGGCTGGCATCGGCCTGCAGCGCGACCCGGTCGACCGGCAGCCTGCCCTCGAACAACACCTCGAGGCTGCCGCGCAGCGCCGCCAACTCCGCCCGCAGGGCCGCGATCTCGGAGACATCGAGATTCGCCTCATCGCGGACCTTGGCCTCGACGCCCATCTCGTACTCGCGCCTGGCGGTGATCTCACGCTCGAGCTGCAACTCGTACACAGTCTGCAGATCGCGCACCTTCGCCTTGTCGGCGGCCGACTCGCGGCGGTACTTGGTCATCGCGATGGCCGCGATGACCGCCGCCCAGAGTGCGACGACCAGGCCGACACGCAGCAATTGGACGCTGTTGCTGAAGATCATGAACAGGCTCGCGATCACCGCCAACGCCACCAGCGCGGCGACGAACATCTGGCTCGTGCTGCGCTTGTACCGCCGAAGCGAGCCCGCGCGACCAGAAACCGTCATGCAGCCGAGGATAGCCGTCCGGACCGACCACCCGCCGTCGCAACGGGCCGAGCCCGTGTCCGGCCGGAGCGGACTCGGTGGAATTCGGGAGGGATGTCCTGAGCTGAGACGACCCGGGGATGTGCGGCCGAACGGTACCGTAGCCAGAGGGGACCACGAGACGAGAGGGACGGTGCGATGCCGCCCGCCACCCGGGCCAAGGTCATCGGGAACCTACCCATCGAACCGACGAGCTTCGTCGGGCGTCGGCCCGAACTCGCCGAGGCCAAACGGCTGCTCTCTGTTGCCCGATTGGTGACACTGACCGGGATCGGCGGCGTCGGGAAGACCCGTCTCGCACTACGGGTGGCGGAGGACTCGCGTCGCGCGTTCGAGGACGGGGTGTGGCTCGTCGAGTTCGGGGAGCTCCAGGACGAGGCGCTGGTACCCGACACCGTCGCCACCGCGTTGGGCCTCCGGGAACATCCGGCGCACCCGCCGCTGGTCCTGCTGACCGAGTACCTGGCCACCCGCACCCTGTTGTTGGTGCTGGACAACTGCGAGCACCTGATCGACGCGGTCGCGAAGCTCACGGATTCCCTACTCCGGTCCTGCCCGGACCTGCGGATCCTCGCGACGAGCCGGGAACCGCTCGTCATCGGCGGCGAGGCGGTGCTGCGGGTGCCCGCGCTGACGGTCCCCGATGCCACCCCGACGCCGCAGGCCCTGGCGGGCTCCGAGGCGGTGACACTGTTCGTCGAGCGCGCCGCCGCGGCGCTGCCCGGCTTCGCTCTCACCGAGGAGAACCTGGAGGCCGTCGCACAGATCTGTCGTCAGTTGGACGGGTTGCCGCTACCGATCGAGTTGGCCGCGGTGCGACTGCGGGCGATGACCGCGGAGCAGATCCTGGACCGGCTGACCGACCGGTACCGGCTGCTGACCACCGGCAATCGCGGCGCGCCGACACGACTGCAGTCGCTGCAGATGAGCATCGACTGGAGCCACGAGCTGTGCACGGAGACCGAGCAGGTGCTGTGGCGCCGGCTCTCGGTGTTCGCGGGCAGCTTCGGGCTGGATGCCGCCGAAGGAGTCTGTGCGGGCGGGATGGTCGATCCGCGCGACCTGCTCGACGTGCTGGCCTCGCTGGTGGACAAGTCGATCCTGATCCGCGAGGAGGCAGGCGCCGCGGTGCGGTACCGGATGCTCGAAACCCTCCGCGAGTACGGGCGCGAGAAACTGCACGAAGCGGACGAGTTCGATGACCTGCTCCGGCGGAACAGGGACTGGTACGAGGGGCTGGTGCTGGGAGCACGCTCCGAGTGGATCGGCCCCCGACAGCCGGATCTGATGGTCCGTATCGCCAGGGAGCAACCGAATCTGCGCGAGGCCATGCAGTTCAGTGCGACCGAGCCCGGCGGGGCGGACCACGCCCTGCGGATCGCCATCGCCCTGTTCCCGTTCTGGCTCTCCCGTGGCCTGCTCAGCGAGGGGCGATACTGGCTCGACCGCGCACTCGGCCTGCCCGGAGAGGTCCCGACCGCCCATCGGATCAAGGCGCTGTGTGCCGACTGCCTGCTCACCAGCAACCAGGGCGACATCGCCGCAGGGACGGCACAGGCGGAGGAGGCGCTCCAGCTCGCCGACGAACTCGGCGATCCGGGCACCCGCGCGCTCGTGATGCACGCTGCCGGGTACCTGGCCGCCTTCAGCGGTGATCTCCCCCGCGCGGTGGCCTGTCTGGAGGAGGCCCTCGAGGTCTTCCGCACGCAGGGGAATCCCATCCGACAGATCTCGACCCTGCTCGGACTCGCCGTGGCGTACGGGTTGCTCGACGATGCCGCTCGTGCCATCGAGTACCAGGAACAGGCCCTCGCGATCAGCGAGGCCACCGGCGAGTTCGTCTACCGCGCCTACGCGGTCTGCGCCCTCGGGCTGGCGCTGTGGAAGACCGATCCGCAGCGGGCGGACGGGCTGCTCGAGAAGGGCCTGCGGCTCTCCCGTGAGGCCGACGACATGCTCGCGACCGCGATGTGCGTGGAGGCCAAGGCATGGACGGCCATCGTCACGGACCGGGCCCGCCGTGCCGCGCTGCTGTTCGGCGCGGCGCGGACCATGTGGCAGCGGGTGGGTAGCCCGGGAGCGGTGGTCCCGAAGCTGGAGTCGTACCACGAGGAGTGCGAGCGACGGACCCGAAGGGCGCTGGGCGAGCAGGCGTTCGAGTCGGCCTTTCGCAGCGGCGAGCGCTGGACGGCGCAGGAGACGATCGCGTTCGCGCTCGGGGAGGACCTCGGCGAGGAGAATCCGCAGCCGGCGGGTGCTGCGACGGCCCTGACGCCGCGCGAACTCCAGGTCGCCGAACTGGTCGCGCAGGGCCTGACCAACAAGGCCATCGCCGCCAAGCTGGTGATCGCGCAGCGGACCGCGCAGGGACACGTCGAGCACGTGCTGGCGAAGCTGGGATTCAACTCCCGCACGCAGATCGCCGCATGGGTGGTCGAGCGTCAATCCGGCTGAGCCGCCGCTAGACTGCAGGCTCGTCCGGCGGTTCGTCCGGGGCCTTGCAGCAGTGCTCGAGCCAGAGCGCCGC
Source organism: Rhodococcus sp. PvR099 (assembly GCF_017833315.1). Classification (NCBI taxonomy): domain Bacteria; kingdom Bacillati; phylum Actinomycetota; class Actinomycetes; order Mycobacteriales; family Nocardiaceae; genus Rhodococcus; species Rhodococcus sp. PvR099. The sequence goes on from NZ_JAFIBV010000001.1 coordinate 3,310,123, forward strand.
GGCGACCAGCGCCACGCCCGCGACAAGACCGACGACGGTGCCAGCGGTGTCATCGGACGCCGCCTGAACCGTCGAGCGCTGCGGCAGCAGATACAGGAGCAATCCGAGCCAGACACCTGAAGTGGCGGCCCCCACCAGCGCCGAAGCCTTGGCCAGCGCCACCGCCCGCGCCGCGGTGATGGGGTGGAGCTGGCGCGGGCCCTGCCCGAGCTGATGCCCCCTGACCCGCGAACGGATCATGAAGGCGACGCCCATCTCGATGGCGGCGACGGGATAGAGCGAGGCGCCGGCGAACAGCGGGATCGGCGGGAGCGACCCATAGAAGGCGCGAACCAGCAGCCAGGTCGCGATGGCCGCGAAGGCCGCCAGCCCGAGCAGGTCCCGGATCCGGGTGGTCGACATCACCGGCGCACCACCGTCACGGCCGCACCAACCGGAGCTCGGTCCGCCGCACCCCGTCGCGCTCGGTGGCGTCGAGGTCGCCGAGCAGCTCTCGGGCGGGCACCCTGGCTCCCCGCACGGTCAGCGTGGCATCGGGGTCGATCTCCAGCCACGGGACGAGCACGAACGCCCGCTCGTGGGCCCGCGGATGCGGCAACGTCAATTCCGGGTCGGCACTGACGAGGCCGTCGCAGTCGACCACGTCCACGTCCAGGCTGCGCGGACCCCAGCGCTGTTCGCGCACCCGGTCCGCGGCAGCCTCCAGCTCTTGCCCGAACCGCAGCCAGCCGCGGCAGTCCAGCTCGGGATCGTCGGCGATCAGCGTCGCGTTGAGGAAATCCTGCTGCTCGACGCCGCCCCACGGCGCCGTCGCGTACACCCCGGACACCGCGACCAGGCGATCGCCGAGCGCGTCGACGACGGATCGCAGGTTCTCGAACGGGTCGCCGAGATTCGACCCGATGGAGAGCACCGCGCGACTCATCCGCGCAGGCCCTTGCGGGAACGGCGCGCCACGACGGCGACGTCGACGAAGGTCAGCGGGATCGGCGCCGACGGCTTGTGGACCGTCACCTCCACCGCGTTCACCCGATCGTCGGTCAGCACCGCGTCGGCGATTTCCCCCGCCACCGTCTCGATGAGGTCGCGCGAGGGGCCTGCCACGATCGCGGCCGCGGTCTCGGCGAGCTCGCCGTAGTGCATGGTGTCGGCGAGATCGTCCGAGGCCGCGGCGGGCGCCAGGTCCATCCACACCGTGACGTCGACGACGAAGTCCTGGCCGTCCCGCTTCTCGTGCTCGAAGACGCCGTGATTGCCGCGGACCCGCAACCCGCGCAACTCGATTCGATCAGCCATCGTGCTTCTCCTCAGCCGCGCTCCACGCGTTCACGACCGCGATCGCGTCGAGGGATCCCCGTGCGTCGTGCACCCGCACGCCCCAGGCGCCGCCGCGCGCGGCGAGGGCCGAGACGACGGCCGTTGCGACCTCGCGTCCGTCGGGTGCGCGGTCGCCGTGTTCATCCGCGAGCAGGCTGCCGAGGAAGCGCTTGCGGGAGGCCCCGATGAGCACCGGGAAACCCAGCGCGTTGAGCCGTGGCAGCGCGCCGAGCAGCGCCCAGTTGTGTTCGGCGGTCTTCGCGAATCCCAGCCCGGGATCGAGGATCAGCCGGCTCGGATCGACGCCTGCCCGAACCGCGAGGTCGACCTGGGTCAGCAGTTCCTCGCCGACCTCCGCCACCACGTCGTCGTAGTGTTCCACCCCGCCTGCGTGCACGTATTCGCCCGCGGAGCGCCAGTGCATCAGGATCCAGGGCAGGCCCGCGTCCGCCATCACCGCGGCCATCGCCGGATCGGCGCGGCCACCGGAGACGTCGTTGACGATCGTGGCCCCCGCCTCGATCGCGGCCGCGGCCACCGACGCGCGCATGGTGTCGACGCTGACCGTGATCTTCTCGGCCGCCAGGGCCGCGATCACCGGGCGGATGCGCTCGGCCTCGACCACCGGATCCACCCGCGCCGCACCGGGCCGGGTCGATTCGCCGCCAACGTCCACGATGTCCACGCCCAGCCGGCTCAGCTCGAGGCCGTGCTCGATCGCGGCGTCCTGGTCCAGGTAGCGGCCGCCGTCCGAGAACGAGTCGCTGGTGACGTTGAGGACTCCCATCACCACGCAGCGGCCCGGCATCGGCACCGTCACTTGCGCAGGATCAGGTCCAGAGCCTCGGAACGCGAGGCGGCACTCGACTGCAGCAGACCGCGCACGGCGGAGGTGGTGGTGCTGGCGCCCGGCTTCCTGATGCCGCGCATGGCCATGCACAGGTGCTCGGCCTCCACCACGACGATGACCCCGCGGGGATCGAGCTTGCGCACCATCGCGTCGGCGATCTGACTGGTCAACCGCTCCTGCACCTGCGGACGCTTCGCGTACAGGTCGACCAGTCGCGCGAGCTTCGAGAGCCCGGTGACCCGCCCGGTGGAGCCCGGGATGTAGCCGACGTGTGCGACGCCGTGGAACGACACCAGGTGATGCTCGCAGGTCGAGTACATCGGGATGTCGCGGACCAGCACCAGTTCCTGGTGTCCCTCGTCGAAGGTGGTGTTGAGCACCGAATCCGGATCCGTGTAGAGGCCCGCGAAGACCTCCCGGTATGCCCGGGCCACCCGGGCCGGGGTGTCGAGCAGACCCGGCCGATCCGGGTTCTCGCCGACCGCGATCAGCAGTTCACGAATCGCGGCCTCGGCGCGCGGCTGGTCGAAGACCCGCCCGGTCTCGACGCACTCGAGCGGCGCCGCGGCGACACGCTCCGGGGCCTCCGCTGCGTCGCGTTCCTGTGACGTCGATGCGTCACGGGAATTCGCACCACCGAGTTGATTGACCGACACGCGACCGAACCTCCACTCTCGCCGACCGTTACCCACCGACCACGCCGTGCGACGCGATCAGTGGGTAAGCCTAGTTACCGCCGGACTACTGCTGGCCGTTCGGCCCTTCCCAGCGCTCGGTTGCCGGCCCGCCCTCGTCCTCGGGCTTCTGCGGCGGACTCCACTGCGGATACCCGCCGTACGGGTTCTGCGGGTTCTGGGCGTGCTGCTGCGGCTGCTGGTGCTGCTGGTGCTCGCCCGCATCCCGCGGCGGCCAACCGGGCGCCGACCAACCGGCAGGCGCGCCGTAGTCCGGCATGGTGCCGTGCTGGGGCTGCTGCTGTCGCGGGTCCGGGTACGGCTGGTAACCGCCGCCGTTCGGAGCCGGCATCGGGTAGCCGTTCTGCGGACCCGGGACCGGAGCCGTGGGCGGAACCGTCTCGCGGGGCTTGCTGAAGGTCGGCTGCCGCACCGAGTCGTCGGGCAACGGCTCACCGCGCTCGATCGCCAGCTCACGCGGCGTCTTCACCGGCGGCTTGTCGGACGGCGTCCGACCACCGAAGTCGTTGAACGCGGTGATCCGGGGTCGCTTCTCCACACTCGAGAAGATCTGCTCCAGATCCTTGCGGGTGAGGGTCTCGCGCTCGAGCAGCTCGGTGGCCACCACGTCCAGCAGGTCGCGGTGCTCGTTGAGGATCGCCCACGCCTCGGTGTGCGCGGCCTCGATGAGGTTGCGCACCTCCTCGTCGATCTCCCTTGCGACCTCGTGTGAGTACTCGGAGCTCACCCCCATCGACCGGCCGAGGAACGGATCGCCCTGCTCCTGCCCGTAGCGGACCGCACCCAGCTTGGCGCTCATGCCGTACTCGGTGACCATCGCGCGGGCGATCTTGGTGGCCTGGTCGATATCGGACGATGCACCGGTGGTCGGCTCGTGGAAGACGAGCTCCTCGGCGGCACGGCCGCCCATCGCCATCACCAGCCGGGCGATCATCTCCGAGCGGGTCATCAGGCCCTTGTCGTCCTCGGGCACCGTCATGGCGTGTCCGCCGGTGCGACCGCGGGCCAGGATGGTGACCTTGTAGATCGGCTCGATGTCCGGCATCGCCCAGGCGGCAAGGGTGTGCCCGCCCTCGTGGTACGCGGTGATCTTCTTCTCGTGCTCGCTGATGATCCGGCTCTTGCGGCGCGGGCCGCCGATGACGCGGTCGACCGACTCCTCGAGCGCCGCCTCCGTGATCAGGGCGCCGTTCTCGCGTGCGGTCAGGAGCGCGGCCTCGTTGATGACATTCGCCAGGTCAGCGCCCGACATACCGACGGTCCGCTTGGCCAGGCCCTCGAGGTCCGCGTGCTGATCGAGCGGCTTCCCCTGCGAATGCACCTTGAGGATCGCCCGGCGGCCCGCCAGGTCCGGGTTGCTCACCGGGATCTGCCGGTCGAACCGGCCAGGACGCAGCAGCGCCGGGTCGAGGATGTCGGGACGGTTGGTCGCGGCGATCAGGATGATGCCGGTGCGGTCGCCGAAGCCGTCCATCTCGACCAGCAGCTGGTTGAGGGTCTGCTCGCGCTCGTCGTGTCCGCCGCCGAGGCCTGCGCCACGCTGACGGCCGACCGCGTCGATCTCGTCGACGAAGATGATGCATGGGCTGTTCTGCTTGGCCTGCTCGAACAGGTCGCGCACCCGGGAGGCACCGACACCGACGAACATCTCGACGAAGTCCGAGCCCGAGATGGTGAAGAACGGCACCCCGGCCTCGCCCGCGACGGCCCTCGCGAGCAGCGTCTTACCGGTTCCTGGCGGGCCGTAGAGCAGGACGCCCTTCGGGATCTTCGCGCCGAGCGCCTGGTAGCGGGCCGGGTTCTGCAGGAAGTCCTTGATCTCGTACAGCTCTTCGACGGCCTCGTCGGCGCCTGCCACATCCGCGAACGTGGTCTTGGGCATGTCCTTGGTGAGCTGCTTGGCCTTCGACTTCCCGAAGCCCATCACGCCGCCGCGGCCACCGCCCTGCATCCGACCCATCACGAAGACGAACAGGCCGAGCAGGATCACCATCGGCAGCACGAACAGCAGGATCGAGGTCAGCCAGCTCTCCTGGCTCACCTTGGTGTTGTACTTCTCCACGCCCGCGTTCTGGACGGCGGTGAAGATCTGCTCGGAGGCCGCGCTCGGGTACTTCGCGAGGATCTGGTTCGAGTTGTCGGTCGCGTCGTTGCCCTGCTTCAGCGTCAGGCGGAGCTGTTGCTCGCGGTCGTCGATCTGCGCATCGGTGACGTTCTTCGCGTCGAGTTGGGCGATGGCCACCGAGGTGTCGACGTTCTTGTACCCGCGGGTGTCGTTACCGAAATAGCTGAACGCGTAAATGATCAGCAGGATGCCGGCGACAATCGCCAGGTTGCGAAACACAGTCTTGCGATTCATACAGGTTCAGCCTCTGCAGGCCAGTCCTTTCCAGTTCCGGTCGAGCACAGTGCGCCGGGTTCCGGCTGCTCACCGGAGGTTCAAGGTTACCGCGACCGCCGCGGGCAGTGTCCGTTAGCGCGGGCATCGGCGCGGAGCAGCTGTCGCAGCGGCTTCTGCCAAGTAGAACGCGCGGGCACAGCGGATGGTTCCGTGAGCCCCGCCACCGCGGGCGGCCGGATCCGGATGTCGATAGGCTGCGGCCATGACGCTGCCGTACCCCGAGGTCCTTGCGGAGATCGAGCGCTCGCAGGCGCGGCTGGAGGCCGCGGTCGCCGAACTGTCGGACGAGCAGGCCAGGGGCGACTCCCTGCTGCCGGGCTGGAGCCGAGGTCACGTCGTCACGCACCTCGCTCGCAACGCCGACGCGCTGAACCGGCTGGCCGCCGGTGTGTTGTCCGGGACCCGGCCCGAGATGTACCCGGGCGGGCGGGAGGCACGGGGCGCCGCCATCGAGGAGGGTGCGGACCGCCCCGTCGAGCTGCTGGACGCCGACCTGCGATTCGCCGGGCGACGGGTGATCGAATCACTGCGGAAAATCGGGGCCGACCAGCTCGACACCCCGGTGTCGTGGCGCAAGCCGACCGCAGCACGCGGCATCCCCGCGCTCCGCTGGTGCGAGCTCGAGATCCATCACGTCGACCTCGGCACCGGATACACCGCCCCGGATTGGCCCGACGCGTTCGTCGAGGAGATCCTGACGCGGGATCTGCCCGAACTCGCCGAGGCGGCGCCCGAGGTCGTGCCGCCGGAGCTGCCCCGGGCCGAGCTGCTGGCCTGGCTGGTCGGCAGGCCGACGCGCGCAGGGCTCCCCGAGCTGCCGGCCTGGCCGTTCTGACCCGCCGCTCTCACACGGCCGCGACCTGCGGCCAGGGCTGCAGCGCCTGCAGCTGCGCGGCCAGCGCGAGGATCCGCGCCTCCCCGCCCGGCGGCGCCGCGATCTGCACACCCAGCGGGGTGCCGGACTCGGGGTGCATTCCCACCGGCACGGTCACGGCCGGCCAGCCGATCAGGTTCCAGACCGGGGTGAAAGGCGCGAAACGCACGGCCGCCATGACGTTCGACGGCCAGGACCGATCGCTCCAGCCGTGCGCCGCCATCGGCGGCCTGGCCAGCGTCGGGGTCAGCACCACGTCGAAATCCGCGAAGAACGCCCACATCGCGGCCTCCATCTTGTCCACCTGCCGAGCCCGGACGAGCCTGCGCATGGCGTGCCCGACCGCGATGTGCGTCCGGGTTCGCGCTTGCAGCAACGTGTGGTCGAGCCCCTCGGCGTAGGCGGCCGTGCCCGCAGTCCAGCGCGACACCAACGGAATCGGGCTCCTCGGGTAAGGCAGCTTCGCGGGCATGACCGTGTGCCCGGTCTCGCCGAGCACCTGTGCGGTGCGCTCTGCCCCGGCCCGCCAGTGCCGGTCCACCGGCGTCAGCGGGCTCGGCGAGCCTGCTGCCACCGCGACGCGCAGCCGCCCCGGATCGGCGAGCTCCGCCAACTCCGGGCGGTCCGCCATCACCGACAACAGCAACGCGGAGTCCTCGACGGTCGTCGTCAGCGGACCGTTCTCCGCCATCCCGAACCAGTTCTCACCCAGCTCGCGAGGCACAAGGCCGCTGCCGGGTTTGATGCCCACCAACCCGCAGGCGGCGGCCGGGATCCGGATCGAGCCGAGACAATCCGATCCGTGTGCCACCGGCACCATCCCCGCGGCCACCGAGGCGCCCGCGCCGCCGGATGACCCACCCGCCGTCAGCTCGTGGTTCCACGGGTTCTTGACGATCGAATCGTGCGAATCGGTCGACGGCCACACACACAGTTCGGACAGCCTGGTCATGGCCACCGGAACCGCACCCGCCCGGCGCAACCGATCGAGCACGGGATGGTTCTCGGTCGAGGCCTCCGCAACGGTGGTCGCGGATCCGTTCCCCAGCGGATGCCCCAGGATCGGGATGTTGTCCTTGATCGCGATGGGCACGCCCGCCAAGGGCAACGCCGACAGGTCCGGCCGCCCGGCGAGGGCCGCGGCCTCCGCACGCGCCTGCTCGCCACGCACGATCACGAACGAGTCCAGCTCGGGATCACGTTCTGAGATCCGCCTCAACGCGTCCTCGACCGCGTCGATCGGCGACAGCGCACCCGAGCGCACCCCGGCCGCGATCGCGGCAGCGGTGAATTCGAGTCGGGCGCCGGTGGACAGGGTCTCCACCGAAGGGTTGGACATACGCGATAACCGCCTCACCTGGTTGGTTCACTCGATCCTCCGGCCTCACGGCACGCGTCGCCAGGGACCCAGGGGTTGGGATCGACCACCCCATGGCAGGTTCCCAAGACCCGCGTATGGAGCGAAAACGGTTGCTGCCACCGGACCGGAGTGCGATCGTTGCAGGGCAAGCCCCAACCATCCACGTCACGCGGAGGTAGGCATGGCTGATGCAATCGTGGCCGAGGGACTGGTCAAGCGGTACGGCAAGGTGGTCGCCCTCGACGGGCTCGACCTCGCGGTACCCGAGGCCACCGTCCTCGCGCTACTCGGACCGAACGGTGCCGGGAAGACGACGGCGGTGCGCGTGTTCACGACACTGCTCGAACCCGACGAGGGGCACGCGACCGTCGACGGACTGGACGTGGTCGCCGACGCCAAGGACCTTCGCTCCCGGATCGGTGCATCCGGCCAGTACGCGGCGGTGGACGAGTACCTGACCGGCTTCGAGAACCTGGAGATGGTCGGGCGCCTGTACCACCTCGGCACCAAGTTCAGCAGGGACCGGGCGCGCGAGCTGCTCGATCAGTTCGACCTCGTTGACGCCGCCGACCGCCCGGTCAAGGGGTATTCCGGCGGTATGCGCCGCCGCCTCGACCTGGCCGGGGCGCTGGTCGCGAACCCGCCGGTGCTGTTCCTCGACGAGCCGACGACCGGGCTCGATCCCAGGGCGCGACTCGGCCTATGGGACGTCATCGACGAACTCGTCTCTGGCGGCACCACGCTGCTGCTCACCAGCCAGTACATGGACGAGGCGGACCGGCTTGCCGACTCCATCGCCGTGGTCGACCACGGCAGGGTGATCGCGAGAGGCACCTCGGACGAGCTCAAGGACCAGGTCGGCGGGGAGCGGATCGAGCTCGCCCTCGACCCGGGCGCCAGCCTCGATGACGCGCGGGCGGCACTGACCGCGCTGGCCGACGGTGAGATCCAGGTGGATCAGCACGCGCGCCGGATCACCGTTCCGGTGGCCGACGGGTCCAGCGCCCTCGTCGCCGCCCTTGGGAGCCTGGCGGGACGGAACGTGACGGTCACCGACGTCGCCCTGCGCAGACCCACCCTCGACGACGTGTTCCTCGCGCTGACCGGCCACCAGGCCGAGCAGGCCGGGAACGGAGCCGACAAGGCCGATGTCGGCAACCAGAGCAGCGAAGGTCGGCATCGGGAGCGTGCGTCGTGAACGGGCTGGAGATGGCGGTCCGCGACGGGGCGACGATCGCCAAGCGCAACGTCATCAAGATCAGGCGGGTGCCGGACCTGCTGATCTTCACGACGCTGTCGCCGATCATGTTCGTGTTGCTGTTCGCGTACGTCTTCGGCAGCTCCATCGAGGTGCCGGGGATGTCGTACAAGGAGTTCCTGATCGCGGGCATCTTCACCCAGTCGGTCATCTTCGGCGCCACCTGGACCGGGCTCGGGCTCGCCGAGGACATCCAGAAGGGGTTCATCGACCGGTTCCGGTCGCTGCCGATGGCCCAGTCCGCGGTGCTCGTCGGGCGCACCACCAGCGACGTGTTGATCAACGTCGTGAGCCTGGTCGTGATGTCGCTGGCCGGACTGGCGGTGGGCTGGCGGATCCACACCTCCGTGCTCGAGGCCGCGGCCGCCTACGTGCTGCTGCTGCTGTTCGCCTACGCCCTGTCCTGGGTGATGGCCGTGGTGGGGCTGTGGATCCGCACGCCGGAGGTGTACAGCAACGCCAGCTTCATGGTGATCTTCCCGCTCTCGTTCATAGCGAACACCTTCGTCCCCACCACGAATCTGCCCCCGGTGCTCAAGGTCATCGCCGAGTGGAACCCCGTCTCGGCGGTGACGCAGGCGGTCCGCGAACTGTTCGGCAACACCAACCCCGCGCTCGTGGTACCGGACGTGTGGCCCCTGCAGAACCCGGTGGTGGCCTCCCTCGCCTGGATCGTCGGGATTCTCGTGGTGTTCGTGCCGTTCGCGATCCATCGCTACAAGAAGGCGGTCAGTCGCTGATGGACCCGACCGTTCGGTCGACGCCCGAGGCGACGGTCGCGGCGGACTCGACGGGTGATTCCTACCCGCGCATCCTGTCCCCCGAACGGATCGACGACGAACGCTCATCGTCGCTCGGTCCGAGCGAGGCGGTCGGCGACATCGATGTCGACGTCGGACAACGCATCGACGACTTCGACCTGCTCATGAGGCTCGGTCGCGGCGCGTTCGCCCGGGTCTTCCTCGCCCGGCAACGCTCGATGCACCGGCTGGTCGCGGTGAAGATCTCGCGAGACCACGGCACCGAACCGCAGACGATGGCCCAGCTCGACCACGACTACATCGTCCGGGTCTTCGACCAACGCCAACTCGAGGGCCTCGGGGTGAAGCTGCTCTACATGCAGTACGTCCCCGGCGGCACCCTGCTCGCCGTGTTGCGCCGGATCCGGAAGGCCCCGCAGGAGCCACGAGGTGGCCAGGTGCTGCTCGACGCGATCGACAGCGAGCTCGAGGCCAAGGGCGAGATCAGGCCGACCGACTCCAGCGTGCGGGCCGAGATCGCCGCCCTGTCCTGGCCGGAGACGATCGCCTGGCTGGGCAGGCGCCTCGCCGAGGCGCTCGACCACGCGAGCAGGCACGGCGTGATCCACCGCGACATCAAGCCGGCGAACGTGCTGCTCACCGCGGAGGGTGTCCCCAAACTCACGGATTTCAACATCAGCTTCAGCAACCGCCTCGACGGCATGAGTCCGGTCGCGTACTTCGGCGGCTCGCTGGCCTACATGTCGCCGGAGCAACTGGCTGCGCGGCACCCGAACAAGCCCGGGACCGCCGCCGACCTCGACACCCGCAGCGACATCTTCGCGCTCGGCGTCATGCTGTGGGAGCTGCTGACCGGCAAACGGCCCTTCCGCGACGCGATCGACGCCGACGAGTCGGACGCCTCGCTCGGCACCATGCTGGATCTGCGCAGACATCGGATCGACCCGCAGATCCAGGCCGAGCTGCCGCCCGACTGCCCGGCCACCCTGCGCCGCGTACTGCTGACCTGCCTCGAACCCGACCCGCGGGACCGCTGGCCGACGGGCGCGGATCTGGCCCAGCAATTCGAGCTGTGCCTGGATCCGCAAGCCCGCGACCTGGTCGATCCGCCGCCCGGCAGCTGGCGGCTGCGGCTGCGCCCGTGGGCGGTACCGATCATCGTGGCCGGGATCCTTGTGCCCAACGCTTTGGCCGGCCTCTACAACTACACGCACAACCGCACGCTGATCGTCAGCAAGCTGTCCCTGGCGGCGCAGGACCATTTCGGGCAGATCCAGCTGGTCATCACCGTGATCACCTTCCCGCTGATGGCGGTGCTGCTGGCCTCCCTGTGCAGGCGCCCCATCCGGGTGTCGCGGGCGTTGGCGCGCGGCCGTGTCTTCGACGCCACGACCCTCGGCCGGGCACGGACCGACGCCCTGCTGCTCGGCGACCGGGTGGTGGTCCTCTTCTTCGCGGCCTGGTGGGTCGCGACCGCCGTCAACCTGATCCTGCTGCACGTCGCCGGCGGATCGATCCAGCCGGGGGCGTACCTGCACTTCCTCGCCTCTACCGTGGTGTGCGGCGCCATCGCGGTGGCTTACCCGTTCTTCCTGGTGACCTTCTACGTCGTGCGCTGCGTGTACCCGGTGCTGCTGCCGCCGGGCATCATCAGCGGCATCGACGCCGGGCTGCTGCGGGGGCTGGAGCGGCGCAGTACCCGCTACCTGGCCGTCGCCGCCTCCATCCCGTTGGTGGGGATCGCCGGGGCGACGTTCCTGCCCGTCGACGAGCTGGGGGCGGTCGTCGTGCCGATCCGGGTGCTCTGCCTGGGAGCGATCGTCGCGTTCGTCGGGGCCTACTGGATGTTCCGGCAGCTCGAGCAGGACCTGCACGCACTCGAACGAGTGGTGTCGGGCGAACCCGGTCCCGCATTGAGCCTCCGCGCTCACACCCCAGCGGCGCTATCCTGACGAGGGGCTTCCCTCACGACATCGAGCGCCGCAGGCGCACGAGACAGTCCGAGGTTTTCGTGACGAAACGGACCATTCGACCAGCACCGGACCCTACGGTCGCGGCGCAATCCTCGCCGGACTCGACGGTCGCGGCGCAGTCATCGCTGGACTCGACGGTCGCGGCGCAGTCCCCGGTCGCCCGTTTCACGGCCCAGTGGGAGACGACCGGCACTCCCCCGAATCTCGCGGACTACCTCCCCGACGAGCGGGCGGACCAGCGGCGCGGCTCGTTGATCGAACTGATCAGGGTCGACCTGCGATACCGATGGCTCGATTACGACAAGCCCAAGAGACTCGCCGCCTATCGCGAGGAGTTCCCCGAGCTGAAGTCCGAGCCGCTGCCGCCCGAGCTGATCGATGAGGAGTTCCGCCTGCGGCGCCAGAGCGGGCTCACCGTGGAGGCCAGCGACTACTCGCGGGACTTTCCGGAGGAGTCCCACGTGATCGAGCAATCGCCGATTCCCGGCGACGAGAAGTCCACGCTGATCGCGAAGCCCGCCGCGGAGACGGCGCTCGACGACATCGACGTCGGCCAGCGGGTGGACGACTTCGACCTGTTGATGGGTCTGGGACGGGGCGCGTTCGCCCGGGTCTTCCTCGCCCGCCAACTCTCGATGCAACGCCTGGTCGCGGTGAAGATGTCCCACGACCACGGCACCGAACCGCAGACCCTGGCCCAGCTGGACCACGACTACATCGTCCGGGTCTTCGACCAGCGGGTCCTCGACGAACACAAGCTGAAACTGCTCTACATGCAGTACGTGCCCGGGGGCACCCTGCTCGGGGTGCTGCGGCGGGTCCAGGCGATACCGCCCGAGGACCGCAGCGGAGAGCTCCTGTTGGACGTGATCGACGATGCGCTCGAGGCCAAGGGCGAGATCCGGCCTGCCGATTCCAGCGTCCGGCCCGAGATCGCATCCCTGAGCTGGCCGGAGACCGTCGCGTGGCTGGGCCGCCGACTGGCGGAGGCACTGGACTACGCGGGCAAACACGGCGTGCTGCACCGCGACATCAAACCGGCGAACGTGCTGCTCACCGCCGACGGGGTGCCGAAGCTCGCCGACTTCAACATCAGCTTCAGCGACACCGTGGCCGGCACGAGCCCCGTCGCGTATTTCGGCGGGTCCCTGGCCTACATGTCGCCCGAACAACTCGAGGCCTGCCATCCGGGCCTGCCGGGCACGGCGAGCGACCTCGACACCCGCAGCGACATCTTCGGGCTCGGGGTGATGCTGTGGGAGTTGCTCACGGGCACGCGCCCCTTCGACGACTCCGAGGCGGGCGGCCAGTCGGAGAAGTCGCTGGAACGGATGCTGGCGGTCCGCGAGCGCGGCGTCGACGCGGAGGCGCAGGCCCAGCTGCCCTCCGACTGCCCCGCCGCCATGAAGCGGGTGCTGCTGACCTGCCTCGCACCGGACCCGAGCCGCCGGTGGTCGACGGGTGCGGAGCTGGCCCAGCAGTTCGAACTGTGTCTGGACCCGCGGGCCCGGGACCTCGTCGACCCCGATCCGCGGAGCTGGCGGATGCGGCTGCGACGCCTGGTGGTCCCGATCACCGTGCTGGCGGTGCTGGTCCCGAACGTGCTGGCGAGCGTCTACAACTACCACCACAACAAATCGCTGATCGTCAGCAACCTGTCACTGGAGGCCCAGCAGAAGTTCGAGCAGGTCCAGACCGTGATCAACAGCATCGCGTTCCCGATCGGCATCGTGGTGGTGCTGTACCTGAGCCGCTATCCGATGCGGATGCCGCGTGGGCTGCGCAAAGGCCGGACGTATGACAAACAGACGCTGGCGAAGGCTCGAAGCGACACCCTGCTGCTGGCCGACCGGACCGTGCTCGTCGTCTTCGGGATGTGGTCGGTGGCCGGAATCGCGTATCCGATCTCCCTGCAGGCCGTCGCGGGTGAGATACCGCGGGACGCCTACATACATTTCATCGGCTCGCTGATCGTGTGCGGGGCGATCGCGGTCGCGTACCCGTTCTTCCTGGTGACCTTCTACCTGATGCGGTGCATCTATCCGATGATGCTGCCGCAGGGGATCACCAGCAGCGACGACGCCCGCAAACTGCGCGGGCTCAGCAGGCGCAGCGTCCGTTACCTGGCGCTGGCCGCCTCGGTGCCGCTGGTCGGGGTGGCCGGGGTGACCTTCCTGTCCTCCGACGAGATCACGTCCGTGATCGTGGCCGTCCGGGTGCTGTGTGTCGGGGCCATCGCCGCCTTCATCGTCGTGTACTGGCTGTTCCGGCAGTTGGAGAAGGACCTGCGCGCGCTGGAGCGGGTCGTCTCGCACGAGCCGGCGACCCGGTCCACATGACCGGCGCAGCCGTGAGGTCGTAGCCGAGATTCCCTCGGCCTCGCGTCTTGACCGACGGGTGAGCGAGGAACAGGCTGATAGGTGAACCTGCAGACCAGTGGGTCGGTGAATGCATGTCTGAGCAAGCAGATCACGGAAAGCGCCCGGTGAGCGCGGTACTCGCGGGGCCGTACGGGCATCCTTTCCACCCGATCCTGGTGACGGTGCCGATCGGTGCGTGGGTCAGCAGCCTGGTGTTCGACGTCTCTTCCCGAATCGTCGGGGATCCGGGCTTCCTGACCAAGGGGTCGCTGTGGCTCATCGCGATCGGCGTGCTCGGCGCGCTGGCCGCGGCGACGATCGGATTCCTCGACCTGATGGCCATCCCCACGGGGACCCCGGCATTCCGAACCGGTGTGACGCACATGTCGCTGAACCTCGCGGTCACCGCCTCGTATGCGGTGAACTTCGTGTGGCGCCACGCCGACCACGGAACCCCGGACGCGGTGGACATCGGCCAGCTCGCGCTTTCCGCGGTGTCGCTGGCCGGGTTGGCCGCCGCGGGCTATCTCGGCGGCCGGCTCGTCTTCCGCGACGGGGTGCGGGTCGCGGACGAAGCGACCCAGGCCGACGCATTCGAGCACCGTTCCCGACTCGACCGGCACCCATAGACCCGATCCGTCCACCCCCGCATAGGAGATGACATGGGTATCGCAGCTCTCGTGACCTGGCTACTGACGGCCGCAGGAGGCTTCTACCTACTCGCGACCTGGATCGCCAAAGGCGGTGTGCGGCAACCACGGACGAGCCATTTCCCGCCCGCCGTGATCTTCGGGCATTTCCTTCTTGCCGTGATCGGGTTGGTCGTCTGGATCGTGTATCTCGTCGTCGACGAGGACGCCCTCGCGTGGACAGCCTTCGTGCTGCTGCTCCCGGTTGCGCTCCTCGGTTTCACGATGCTGATCCGCTGGATCCCCGTCTACCGCGCGGCCGGGGTGAGCGCGGGGAACGGCGGGGCTTCGGCGCCGGGCTCGGCCCCGAACGGCGCGCCGGAGAAACACTTCCCGGTGGCCGCCGTCGCCGGCCACGGGACCTTCGCTGTCGTCACCGTCGTCCTGGTGCTGCTGACGGCCCTCGGCGTGGGCTGACGCCGCGCCGTCAGCTCGGCGCCGTACGCTCCCACGGCCGCAGGCGCTCCAGCTGCGCCGCCACCGACAGGATCAGCGCCTCCCCGCCGGGCGGGGCCGCGATCTGCACGCCAAGCGGGGTGCCCGACTCCGGATGGATCCCCACCGGCACGCTCGCCGCGGGCCAGCCGACCAGGTTCCACAGCGACGGGAACGGGGCATAGCGGATGTTGGCCGCGAGGTTGGACAGCCAGGACTTCTCGCTCCAGCGCAGCGCCTCGATCGGGAACCGGGCAAGCGTCGGGGTGATCACCACGTCGGAGTCGGCGAAGACCCGGCGCAACGCGGCGTCCACCTTCCGCACCTGCGCGGGGTCGACGAATCGG
The DNA here is from genome assembly GCF_017833315.1 of Rhodococcus sp. PvR099. Lineage (NCBI taxonomy): Bacteria > Bacillati > Actinomycetota > Actinomycetes > Mycobacteriales > Nocardiaceae > Rhodococcus > Rhodococcus sp. PvR099. The sequence goes on from NZ_JAFIBV010000001.1 coordinate 3,325,443, forward strand.
GTCAGCACGCGTCCGACGGCGACGTGCCTGCGGGTCCGCGGCTGCAGCAACGCCGGATCGAGTCCGGTCGCGTCGGTCGCGGCACCCCCCATCCAGCGCGCCAAGATCACCAGCGGGTTCGCCGGATAGGGCAGCCGGGCCGTCGCGAGGTGGTGGCCTGCCCCGCCCAGCACCGCGGCCGCGCTCTCCGCGCCCGCCCGCCAGTACGGATCGACCCGCACCAGCGGCAGCGGCGAACCGGTTGCCACCGCGATCCGCAGCGGACCGGGCTCGGCGACGGTCGCCAACTCAGGGCGGTCCGCCATCACCGACAGCATCAGCGCCGCGTCCCCGACCGTCGTGGCCAGCGGGCCGTTCTCGGCCATCCCGAACCAGGAGTCGACACCCAGTTCGGCTGGCACCACGCCGAGGCCGGGCTTGATGCCGACCAGCCCGCAGCAGGCGGCGGGGATCCGGATCGAGCCCATCCCGTCCGCCCCGTGCGCCGCAGGCACCATCCCGGCCGCGACCGCGGCCGCCGAACCACCGGAGGAACCGCCGGTCGTCCGGCCGGGGTTCCACGGGTTCCTGGTGACGGTGTCCGGGGTGTCGGTGCTCCCCCACAGGCACAGCTCCGGCACCGATGTGAGACCGACAACGACCGCGCCGGCCGCACGTAGGCGCGCGACCACCGGATGATCCGCGGGCGAGGGCTCGCGGGAACTCGCCCTCGAGCCGTTGCCCAGGGGATGCCCCGCCACCGGGACGTTGTCCTTGACCGCGATCGGGACACCCGCCAGCGGCAGCGCGGCGAGGTCGGAGCGCTCTCCGACCGCGTCGGCCTCGGCCAGGGCCTGCTCGGCGCGGACCGTGACGAACGCGCCCAGCCCCGGATCCCGCTCGGCGATCCGGGCCAGGGCCGCATGAACGGCGTCGCGGGGGGTCAGCGCGCCGGAGCGCACCTGCGCGGCAATGGCAGCAGCGGTCAGATCCGTGGACATGCCACGAGTATGGCCTGTCAGCCGCCGTAGACCGTGGGTTCGAGCGTTCCGATGTACGGCAGGTCGCGGTACCGCTCGGCGTAGTCGAGGCCGTAGCCGACGACGAACTCGTCGGGGATGTCGAAGCCGACGTTCGCGACCTCCACGTCCACCTTGATGGCGTCCGGCTTGCGGAGCAGGGTGACCACCTCGAGCGAGGCGGGGTTGCGGGTGCGCAGGTTGCGCATCAGCCAGGAAAGCGTGAGACCGGAGTCGATGATGTCCTCGACGATCAGCACGTGCCGTCCCGCGATGTCCTTGTCCAGGTCCTTGAGGATCCGGACGACACCGGAGGAGGAGGTCGACGAGCCGTAGGAGCTCACCGCCATGAACTCCATCTGGGTCGGGATCGGCAGGGCCCGCGCCAGGTCGGTCATGAAGAAGACCGCGCCCTTGAGGACGCCGACCAGCAGCAGGTCGCCCTCGGGTGCGCCGACCGGATAGCGCTCGGCGATGATCCCGGCCAATTCGGCGATCTTGTCCTGGATCTGTTCCTCGGAAATCAACACCGATGCGATGTCGCCTTCGTACACGGCGCGAATCCCTTCATTTCGACTGACCTGGTCATGGACGGAACTGTTCATTCACCGGTCCGGGCCGATCGCTGTCAGCCCGAGCGTTAGCCTGCCATGCCGCCGCGACAGCACCAACCTGGCTCCCGGGCGACCCCCGCCGATCGCGACGCCGCCCTGCCCGCGCCACCGCCCGATCAGGTCGTCCGCGGCCCGCAGCTGCCGGTCGGTCAGGTCCCTGGCGCCGTTCCCGAGCAGCCACAGACGCAGCACCCTGCGCCGCACCGCCGGGTGGATGTCGACCAGCTCGGCCACGTCGAGCCCGCCCACCGCATCGGCGGTGTCGACCCCGCCCGACCCGGCGTCGGCGAGCACCCGGACCGCGATCGCATCGAGCACCTCGCCGTCCTCGCGCAGCTGGTCGGCGGTGCGGGCCAGCGCCTGCGCCACACCGCCGCCGAGGATCTGTTCGAGCAGCGGCAGCGCCTCCGAGCGCAACCGCACCCGGGTGAACTCGGGACTGCGGTTGTGCGGATCCCGGTACGGGTCGAGCTCGAGCTCCTCGCAGGCCTTGGCCGTGACGCCGCGGCGCACCATGAGCAGCGGCCGACCCCATGGCGCGTCGAAGTCGCGCATGCCGGCGAGCGAGCGCGGTCCCGAGCCTCGGGCCAGCCCGAGCAGGACCGTCTCCGCCTGATCGTCGAGGGTGTGCCCGAGCAGGACCGGCCGGTCTGCCCGTGCGGCGCCGAGCGCCTCGTACCTGGCGCGGCGGGCGGCGGCCTCCAGCCCGCCGTCGCGGTCGACGCTCACCGTCAGCACCCGCGCCGATGCACAGCCGAGTGCCAGGGCGCGGGCGGCGGCCTGCTCGGCCACCGCCGCCGAGCCCTCCTGCAGCCGGTGGTCGACCACGAGGGCATGCACCGGCCCGGCCTCGGCGACCGCGGCAGCGGTCAGCGCCAGCGAGTCGGCCCCACCGGACAGGGCCACCGCGACACCCGTGCCGGCACCGTGCGCGGCGACCCAGCGCCGGACGGCGTGCCGCACCTCCAGCAACGCCGGTCCCTCGGGCAACGGCGGCCGGCTCATGCCAGGACCCGGGCGATCCAGCTCTCGGGGTCGTCGATCTCGGCGAGCAGCGGCAGGGTGTCGGGTCCGGTCCAGATCGCATTGAACTCGGCCATCCCGACCCGGCCGACGACGGCGTCGACGAAGGCCTTGCCCCGCACGTACTGGGCCATCTTGGCGTCCATCCCGAGCAGCGCGCGGACCAGTCGTTGCAGCGGGTTCACCTGCCGGGCGCGGCGGCGGTCGAACGCCCGCCGGATCGCCACCACCGACGGGACGACTGCGGGCCCGACCGCATCCATCACGTGGTCTGCGTGCCCCTCCAGCAGCGTGCCGAGCATCAGCAACCGGTCGAGGGCGGCCCGCTGCGACTCCGTCTGGGTGGCGCGCAGCAGCCCGAGCACCCCGCGGTCCTCGGGCGCGGCATCGTCGCCCCTGCGCTGGCGGAGCACCGTGGTGAGCCTGCCGAGCAACTCGGCGACGGACTCGTCGCCGCCCTCGCCGATCGCACCGACGTTGTCCCGCATGTATCCGGCCAGCCAGGGCGAGGAGGAGAACTGGACCCGATGGGTGACCTCGTGCAGGCACACCCACATCCGGAAGTCGCTCGGCACCACCTTCAACGCCCGCTCGACGCTGACCACGTTGGGCGCCACCAGCAGCAGCGTGCCGTGCTCGCCGGTGAAGGGGTCGTACTGGCCGAGGATCGCCGAGGACAGGAACGCGAGCATCGCACCCGCCTGCAACCCGGCTGGCACACCGCCGAGCAGGCCGCGGTCGGTGACCGCGTCGTCCCCGGTGAGGTTGGCCATCGATCGGGCCGCGGCGCGGACCCAGCCGGCCCGGTCCACGACCTGCGCCTCCGGGACGGGCAGCCCGTCGGCCAGCCCGGTGACGTCCCTGACCGGTCCCTCCGCACGGATCGAGGCCGCGGACAGCTCCGCGACCGCCGCTTCCGCGGAGTATCTGGTGGTACTCGGGCCGGGCTTGGTCAGCCGCACCCCGGTTCGGGAAGCCAGGTCCCAGTCGACGACGCCGGCGAATCCGCCGGATCGTGGAGAGTTCGCCGCCTCGCGGCTCACAGGCACCCGCAGGATCGCAAGGCAGACGCGATGGCGTCGAGAGCGGGGCGACTGACCTCCGGCGGTCGGTCATTGGACATCAGCGCGAAGGTCAGTACCCGGTTGTCGACGTCGGTGACGTAGCCGACGAGCGCGCTCGCGTTGGACAGCGTCCCGGTCTTGGCCCTGACCCATCCGGCGCCGCGTCGATCGCCCGAGGCGTAGCGGTCGGACAGTGTCCCGGTGGCCCCGGCCACCGGCAGGTAGTCCAGCATCGGCCGCAGCCGCTGGTCGGCGTCGCCCGCGGCGTCGGTGAGCGCCTGGTCCAGCAGCCGCGCCGGGATGCGGTTGTCCACGGACAGCCCGCTGGCGTCGTGCAGCGTCATCCCGTTGGTGTCGATGCCCGCGGAGTCGAGGGTCTGGCCGATCGCGGTGACCGCGCCCGCGAACGAGGGTTCGGTCCCGACCGCGATGGCGATCTCCCGTCCGATGGCCTCGGCGAGCACGTTGTCCGAGTGGCCCATCATCTGGGCGAGTCGGTCACGCAGGGCGGCGGATTCGACGGAGGCCAGCGGCGCCGCGCCCGGCGGCGCGATCCCGGGGGTGACCTTGGCGGGGTCGACGCCGAGCGCGGCGGCCAGCGCGCGGCCCGTGTCCAGGGACGCGGTCGCGGTGCGGGGCGACTCGTCCTCGAGCGGGTTGAGTCGCCCTCCGTCGAGCATCAGCGACTCGATGGGCGCGATGTAGCCGGCTCCGATGTCCGCGGGGAACCAGCCCTGCGCCATGGTCGGCCCGGCGTAGGCGCTCGTGTCCACCACGATGCTGTCCACCGGGGCCCCGGCGCCCCGGATCTGGGCGGCCAGATCCTCCACGCGCGGCGCGCCCGGGTAGAAGCCGGGCTGGCCCGCCGGCTGCGCGGTGAGGGTGGGATCACCGCCACCGATCAACACGATCTGGCCGGGCACGGCGCCCTGCACCACCCTGGTGGCCACCCGGTGCTCCGGGGGCAACGCGAGCAACGCCGCCGTCGCGGTGGCGATCTTGGTCGTCGACGCCGGGGTCATCGGAACCTCGGGACGCTGGCTCCAGAGCACGGTGCCGGTCGCCGCGTCGGACACGGCGCCGGTGAAGTTGCCGAGACCTGGGTCGGCCAACGCGGCACCGAGAACGGCGGCGAGGGCGGCGGGATCGGGGACCGGGGCATCCGTCGGCACCGGCGCGACCTTGGGGTCGGGCAGGATCGGCGGCGGCTCCGGCATGGTGGTGGTCGCCGCGTCGGCGGAGGAGTCGCCGTCGAATCGCTGGCCGGCGAACACCGCCGCGCCCGCGCCAACGACGAGGACCAGCCCCGCGGACAGGAGGAGCCGGACCCGCTTGCGCCGTCGCGCCGCCAAGGACCCCAGCTTCCGGTCCTTGGATCCGAGCTTTGCCAACACCCCTCCGTTTGTTTTCCGGCCCGCCGCTGCGCCGCAGGTCCGTCTATTGCCTCCACATTATCCCGGACGGGCTACCCTGACCCCGCACCATCCACCGAGACAAAGCGAGGAAGAGGCGTGGAGTTCGACGTCACCATCGAGATCCCCAAGGGTCAGCGCAACAAGTACGAGGTCGATCACGAGACCGGCCGCGTCAAGCTGGACCGCTACCTCTACACCTCCTTCGGCTACCCCGCCGACTACGGCTACATCGAGAACACCCTCGGCGAGGACGGCGACCCGCTCGACGCGATGGTGCTGCTGCCCGAGTCGGTCTTCCCCGGCGTGATCGTCGAGGCCCGCCCCGTCGGCATGTTCAAGATGGTCGACGAGGCCGGCGGCGACGACAAGGTGCTGTGCGTGCCCGCCGGCGACCCGCGCTGGGATCACATCCAGGACCTCGCCGACGTCTCGCAGTTCGAGCTGGACGCGATCAAGCACTTCTTCGTGCACTACAAGGACCTCGAGCCGAACAAGCACGTCACCGGCGCCGACTGGGTCGGCCGCGCGGAGGCCGAAAAGGTCATCACCGAGGCCGTCGAGCGGCTGAAGGCCAACGGCGGCCACTGAGCTGAGGGTCCTCTGGACCACTGAATCACCGAAAGTGTGGGATCCCACCCGGTTTCCGGGCGGGATCCCACACTTTTCTCGTCGTAGGCCTTCACTAGGATTCCCGAGGTGAACGGATACGACGATCTCGACCACCTCGACACCTCGGCGCTGCCGCCCCGCCAGCAGCGGATTCTGGCCGTCATCCGGGACTTCGTGGTCGAGAAGGGGTATTCGCCCAGCACCCGGCAGATCGGGGACGCGGTGGGCCTGCGGTCCCCGTCGACGGTGTCGAAGCACCTGAAGAGCCTGGAGGAGAACGGCTTTCTGCGGCGCGGCGACTCGGTGTCGCGGCCGATCGACGTGCGCCTGTTCCTCCGGGGATCGACGACGCGGGAATCGGCGAAGGACTCGGTGCAGGTGCCCGTGGTCGGTGACATCGCGGCAGGCACCCCGATCCTCGCCGAGCAGCACGCCGACGACATGCTTACCGTGCCGCGCGAACTGGTCGGATCCGGCACGGTGTTCGGCCTGCGCGTGCGCGGCGATTCGATGGTCGACGCCGCGATCCTCGACGGCGACATCGTGATGGTTCGGCAACAGCACGAGGCACATTCGGGCCAGATCGTCGCCGCGATGATCGACGGCGAGGCCACCGTCAAGGTGTACCGGCGCCGGAACGGGCACACCTATCTCGAACCGCGTAACCCTGCCTACCAGGTCCTCGACGGCGACGAAGCCGTGGTGCTGGGCAAGGTCGTCTCGGTGATGCGCCGAGTCTGAACGACGCACTTGAGTGGTCTCGCCCGGCAGCCGGGCGAGACCACTCATGCACGTTTCGGCCTATTCCTCGCCGTCGCCGTTCTCCTTGCGGGCGGCCGCCGAGGCCGCCAGTCCCCCTGCCGTGCGCAGCGGGACCTCCTTCCAGAAGAAGACCAGCACCAGTCCGACCAACGCCACGCCGGTCACGGACAGGAACACCGTCGACATCGACTCGGAGAACCCGACCTTGAACGGCTGGGCCAGCACCGGGCTGAGCTGCTGGATGATCGAGCTGTCCTCGAGGACCCGACCGGCCGAGGTGACGTCCTGGCTCGCCAACCCGGTCGACAGCGCGACATCGGCAGGGTTGGCGCTGTGCAGCCCGTCCACGACCGCCTGCTGGAAGGCCGGATCCTTGGCGGCCGAACGCAGCTCGTCGCTGATGTTCGGGGTCAGCTGCGTGAACAGGATCGACAGGAACACCGCGACGCCGAGGGTGCCGCCGATCTGGCGGAAGAAGGTCGCGGCCGCCGTCGACACCCCCATGTCCTGCGGGGGCAGCGCGTTCTGGATCGCCAACGTCAACGGCTGCATCAGGTTGCCCAGACCGAAGCCGGTGATCGCCATGAAGACCATGACCAGCGGCAGCGGCGAATCCGCGTGCACGAAGTGCAGCAGGAACATACCGAGGGTGAGCAGCGAGGCGCCGATCAGCGGGTAGGCCCGGTAGTGCCCCGTCTTGGAGATCCGCTGACCCGAGATGATCGAGCCCGCCATGAGTCCGAGCACCATCGGCAGCATCTGCATGCCCGCCAACGTGGGGCTCGACCCGCGGACCACCTGCAGGTACTGCGGCAGCAACGTGATGCCACCGAACATCGCGGCCCCGACGACGATCGAGATGACCACGCCCATCGCGAAGGTGGAGTTGCGGAACATCCGCAGCGGGATCAGTGCGGCGTCGCGCATCCCGCGTTCCACCAAGATGAACCCGAGCACGCCGAGCACGCCGATGACGTAGCAGGCGATCGAAAGGTTACTGCCCCAGCCCCATTCGCGTCCCTGCTCGGCGACCACCAGCAGCGGGACGATGCCGATCGCGAGGACGAGCGCGCCCCACCAGTCGATCCGCACCCCGGGACTGCGGACCTTCGGCAGGTGCAGCACCTTCGAGACGACCGCCAGCGCGAACACGCCGATCGGGACGTTGACCAGGAAAACCCAACGCCAGCCGTCGATTCCGAGGATGGTCTCCTGGCCGGCCAGCAGGCCGCCGAGCACCGGCCCCAGCACGCTGGACGTGCCGAAGACCGCGAGGAAGTAACCCTGATACTTGGCGCGTTCGCGCGGACCGACGATGTCGCCGAGGATGGCGAGCGCCAACGACATCAACCCGCCCGCGCCGAGGCCCTGGAAGGCGCGGAACGCGGCCAGCGCGTACATCGACTGGGCGAGGGTGCACAGCAGCGAGCCGAGCACGAAGATGACGATCGCGGCCATGAAGAACGGCTTTCGGCCGTACATGTCGGACAACTTGCCGTACAGCGGGGTGGAGAGCGTGGCGGTGATCAGGTATGCGGTGGTCACCCAGGCCTGCAGCGCGTAACCCTGCAGGTCGTCGGCGATCGTCCGGATCGCCGTCGAGACGATGGTCTGGTCGAGCGAGGCCAGGAACATGCCAAGCATCAGTCCGCTCAGGATGACCAGGATCTCGCGATGGCTGAACTCCCCGGCGGCAGGTGCGGGGGCGGGGGCGGTGTGTTCGGGCGATTTGGTCATCGGACACCCCGCTCCGCATCAGAGTCGCTCCGCAGGCTCCGCTCGGCGACACTCTCGCTCGGCAGGCTCCGCTCGGGTGTGAACAGTGGACGCATCCGCTCGTAGTCCGTCACGAACCGGTCCATCAGGCGCGCGAAGTCCTGCAGGTCCTCGATGGACCATTCGTCGAGCATCATCCCGAGCCGCTCGTTGCGCAGGGCGCGGATCCGGCCCGCGGCGGCCCGTCCTGACTCGGTGACGGCGAGCACGCTGGCCCTGCCGTCTGTGGGGTCGGCCTGGCGCTGCACGTGCCCGCGTTCGACGAGCTGCGCCACCTGGCGACTGACGGTCGACGGGTCGGTGTACATCGATTCCGCGAGCGCGCCCGACCGCATCGGGCCGTCCTTGAGCAGGCGGAACAGGCAGCCATAGGCCGCCGGGTCGATCCCGTCGGTGGACTTCGCGTGGGCGATGGTCCGCTCCCGCACCCGCTGCAGCCGAACCAGGAAATTGCCGATCTCGTCGGCGTATGGCTCGATCTCGTCTCGCATCCCGCGCCCCAATGCTTGCGTCACTCAACTAGTTTCTGGCCGCAAGTATGTGACGGGGCCACGCCGTTGGGCAAGCGACAAATGACGAGAACCCCCGTCCGGTTCGGCCGGACGAGGGTTCCCACAAACGGAGGGGAGGGAGGTCAGCGACCCTGGAAGTCCGGGGTGCGTTTCTGGAACACCGCGGCCATGGCCTCGCCGATGTCCTCGGAGGCGAGGAATGCCGCATTCCAGGCCGCCACGTACCGCAGGCTGTCGTCCACGCCCGCCGAACGGCGGTGATCGAGCACGTCCTTGATGCCGTGCACCACCAGCGGCGGGTTCGCGGCGATCTCGGCTGCGGTGGCGTGTGCGGCCGCCAGGACAGCGTCGGCATCGGCGAACACGTCGTTGACCAGGCCGATCTTCTCGGCCCGCGCCGCGTCGATGTCCTTGCCGGTGAGCGCGAGCTCACGCAGGTGGCCGTCGCCGATGATCGCGGGCAGCCGGGCGAGGGTGCCCATGTCCGCGACGATCGCGACCTTCACCTCGCGGATGCTGAACTTCGCGTCCGCGCTCGCGTAACGGATGTCGGCCGCGGTGACGAGGTCGACGGCGCCACCGATGCACCAGCCCTGGATGGCCGCGACGACCGGCTTGCGGCAGTCGGCCACGGCGTTGATCGAGCGCTGCATCTGCTTGATGTCCTCGTGGAAGGCGGTCCGCGGTGCGGCCTGTGCCTTGTCGCCGAGGACCGGCGCCATCATCGGGGCCATCGCCGCGAGGTCGAGGCCGAAGGAGAAGTGCTTGCCGGCTCCGGCGAGGACCACGGCCCGCACCTCGGGGTCGGCGTCCAGCTCGGCGAAGATCAGCGGCAGCTCGCGCCAGAAATCGGGACCCTGCGCGTTGCCCTTGCCGGGCCCGATGAGGGTCACCTGCGCGACGCGGCCCTTGCGCTCGACGGTGAAGGCATTCCAGGTCTGCTCGGTCATTACTCAAGAGTAACAATCCCCGGCGGCGCACGTTAAGGCTGCGCAAACTCCACCCGCGGGGTCTTTTCCGGGGTCAGACTGAAGCGCAGAATCGGCTTTCAGGAGCCGGGCGAGATCGGAGATGCCATGTTGATGCATCAGGGGATCGGACTCGACAGGTTCAACGCGCTGTCCGAGCGGGGCGCGGTGCACGCGCTGTTCGAGTGCTGCTGCTCGGCGACCTGGGCCAGGCATGTCGCGGCGGGCAGGCCGTACGGATCGCACCGCGAGCTGCTCACCGCGGCGGACTCCGAGCTGTTCGAGCTGTCCGAGGCGGACATCGACCGGGCGCTGGAGTGTCACCCCGGCATCGGCCGCCGGGCCCAGACCACGGCCTCGAGCCAGGAGCAGTGCGCGGTCTGGGCGCCCGACGAGGCCACCATGTCCGCGGTACTGGAGGCGACGGCGCGCTACGAGGAGAAATTCGGCCACGTCTACCTGTGGTGTGCCGCCGGTCGCGAGGCGACGGACCTGCTCGACGACCTGGCCCACCGGCTGGGCAACTCCCCCGACGCCGAGCAGAAGACCATGCTCGGTGAGCTCGCGAAGATCAACCGGAGCCGGATCGAGCGGATGCTCGGTCCGGAGGGCGGCTACCTCGACTACTGACGCGCGGGCACCGCGCTCAGCCCGACCCTCGTCGCGAACACGGCCGCCGCCGTCCGATTCGGCGAGCCGGTCTTTCGCAGGATGTTCTCGACGTGGGTCGCCACGGTGGCGGCGCCGACGCCGAGGGCGGCGGCGATCTGGGCATTCGATCGCCCGCCCGAGACGAGTACCAGCACCTCCAGCTCGCGAAGGGTCAACTCGGCGGGGGCCTCGACGCCGCGGTACCGGACCAGGGTGCCCGCCCGGACCGACTCCAGGCGCACCCGGAACACCTCCCCGTCGACGATCAGGATCCGGAACTCCGCGCCGGCCGCGCACTGATCCCGCCACGGCTCCCCCGCGCCGAGCAGACGCGGCGAGGCGCCCGCGGTGACCGGCCACGGCCGACCCGCGGCGTCCACCACGAAGGCCTCCTCGCCGGGCTCGACGCGAACCCGGCCGCCCTCTGCGCTTGCCAGCGGATCGATCGACTCCGCCAGCGTCTCCGCCAGCAGGGAGACCAGCGCGAGCGACTGGTCGTCCACGCCGTCCTCCGCGTAGGTGCTCAGGTTCAGCATCCCCACGTACCGCCCGTCCGGGGAGAACAGGCAATGGCTGAGCCCGTCCCGGTATCCGTGCACCCCGATGACATCGTCGAAGATCGCCCCATGCCTGCGGCCGGGCTCGATGTCGTGCAGCCGCAGCGGGATCCGGTGCTGCTGCAGATCGGCGAACAGGGGCAGATCCTGCATCCGCTGGTTCAGTGTCCTGGCCGCCTCCGGCGAATAGCCGAAGCTGGCCGACGTCAGGTGCTGCCGCCGCATCGGGTCCCAACGGGAGAGCGCCGCGTGATCGTGCGGGACCGCGGCGCGCAATGCGAACAGCAACCGGCCCGCCTCCGGAGCCCGCGCGCCCGCGCCGACCTCCGCGCGCAGACGCACGGCGGCTCCCAGACGCTCACGCGCGGACGACGCACTCATGGCAGGAGTATGCCCCGCCCCCGGCCGCGCCCACCGCGATTCACGCCTCCGCAAAACGACGGAGGCCGAGAACGCCGGCCCGCCATACCGTCCGCGGAACCCACACCACCACGAGGAGGACCGTATGGACATCGGTGAATACGCGGCACAGGACGCGACGGGCCTTGCGGCCCTGATCCGCGACCGGCAGGTCAGCGCGGCAGAGGTCGCGGCGGCCGCAGGACAGGCGCTCGACAAGATCGATCCGCAGTTGTCCGCGATCGCCGGCGAGCGGTACGAGGCCCCGCTCGGCTTCGACGAGACGGGGGTCTTCGCGGGAGTTCCGTTCGCGATCAAGGACCTCATCGTGCATGCGGCGGGCGTCCCGGCCCGCAGCGGCAGCAGGTTGTTCGGCCCGGGTGTCGTCTATCCGTACGACACCCACTTGATGGCCCGCTTCCGCCGGGCCGGCCTGGCCACGATGGCGACGACCACCTCGCCCGAGTTCGGCTTCAACGCCACCACGGAGGCGCTGGCCTACGGCGGGCCGACCCGCAATCCGTGGGATCTCACCCGTAGCGCGGGCGGCTCCAGCGGAGGTTCGGCCGCGCTGGTCGCCGCGGGCGCACTGCCGATGGCGCACGCCAACGACGGCGGCGGGTCGATCCGGATCCCGGCAGCGGCCTGCGGGGCCGTCGGCCTCAAACCGAGCCGGGGTCGGATCACCGCGGGGCCGGACTTCGCCGATCCACTCATGGGTCTCGGCGTCGAGTTCGCGATCACCAGGAGCGTGCGCGACTGCGCAGCGCTGTTCGACGCCGTGCACGGCTCCGAGCCGGGCGACCGCTACCTCTTCCCCGCACCGGAACGGCCCTTCGCCGAGCTGGCGCGGACCGGATCTCGGCGGCTCCGGATCGCCTTCACCACGAGCCCCGCCGACCCGGACCGCGCGGTGGACCCGGAGAGTGTGGCCGCGGTCCAGATGGTCGCGCAGCAGTTGTCGGAGCTGGGCCACGAGGTGCACGAGGCCGCGCCGTCGATCGACTCCGTGGCGTTCGACCGCGCAAACCTCGACGCCTGGTGCAGCTTCCTCGGCGATGCCGTGACGGGTGCCGCGGCTCAGCTGGGCCTGACCCCCGGACGGGAACACCTCGAGGCGACCACCCTCGCGTGCGTGGAGCATGGAAAGACGCTGTCCGCCTTCGACATCTACGCCGCCGAGCGGGTGTTCAACACCGTGACGCGAGAGGTCGCACGGTTCCTCACCGGGTTCGATGTTCTGCTGACGCCCACGACGAGCCGACCGACCATCCCGCTCGGCCGCCTCGACGCCGACGACCCCGCGCTGGACGCACGCGGCTGGTACGACCGGATCTTCGAGTACGCCTCGTTCACGGCGCTGTTCAACGCGACCGGGCACCCCGCCATCTCGCTCCCGCTCGCCCAGTCGACGCAGGGCTGGCCGATCGGCATGCAGTTCGTCGGCCGGTACGGCGACGAGGGGACGCTGCTGGCGCTGGCGGGCGACCTCGAGCGGGCGATGCCCTGGGCCGGCCGGCGCCCGCCGGTATCGGTGTACTGACCGCCCCACCGCGGTTGAGTGACCCCGTGAGGAGCCCGCTCAACCGCGGGTGGCGCTCGCGATCGCCCCGGCGAACAGCTCGGACACGGCCGTCTGAACAGCGCGCCGGTCGACCTGCTCGGGGTCGACCGCGTGCTCGAGCATCAGCCCGGAGATCAGCGCCATCAGCGTGATCGCGGTGTTGCGGGCGTCGAGGCGCCGCCCGACGCCCCAATCCGATGCCCGCTCGGCGATGAGTTCCTCGAGCTGGCCGCGCAGGTGCCGCCGCTCGCGCAGGTAGGCCTGCGCGATCTTCGGGTCCCTTGCGGCCTGCAGGCCGAACTCGAGCACGAGCAACGCCCAGCCGGGGTCGGAGACCAGCCAGGAGCTGATCGTCTCGCCGCCCCGCCCCGCGGCGGCGGTCGGACTGAGCCCCGCGATCTCGGCGAGCACCCGCCCGGCCAGCTCGAGGGACCGTTGCGCGAACAGCTCCGCGAACAGGTCCTGCTTGGACTCGAAGTTCGAGTACACCGCGCCCTTGGTGAACCCCGCCCTGCGGGCGATGTCCGCCAGCGTGGCCGCGGCGAAGCCGTTCTCGACGAACTCCTCGGCGGCCGCGTCGATCAGCCGTTGGCGCACCACGTCGCGTCCCGGCCGGGCGAGCGGGCCCGGCGGTGACGCAGCTCTCCCTTGACCTACCTCGTTCACGATACCTACGGTATTCAATACCGAGAGTATCGGCAAGGACGCGCCGCGAGAGCAAGGAAGCCATGACGACCACCACCACCACCGAACCGCACCGGTCCACCAGCCCGACCGACCGTTACAGCCCGCGGCAGATCATGGTCGCGGTGGTCCTTGGCGTGCTGCTGCTGCAGCTCGGCTTCATCACCAGCTACGTGGCCGCGTTCCACCAGCCGACCCCGCGCGACATCCCGATCGCGGTGGTCACCGAGTCCGGACTGCCCGACGGCATCGGCCAGCAGGTCACCGACGAGCTCAACGGCATCGACGGCCACCCGGTCGAGGCGCGCACGGCGGCGAACACCTACGAGGCGCGCTCGCTGATCCGGGACCGCGAGATCATGGGCGCCTACGTCATCAGCCCCGCCGGCACCGACACCCTCATCACCGCCAACGCCGCGGGCAGCTCGGCCGCGACCGCGCTCGAGGGCATCTTCACCGAGGTCGACACCGTCAAGCACCGCACGTTCGTCGTCCGCGACGAGGTGCCGGTCGCGGTGCACGACAACCGCGGCCTGTCCGGCTTCTACCTCTCGCTCGGCTGGGTGGTGGGCGGCTACCTGCTCGCCGCCGCCATCGGACTGCTCATCGGTGCACCGAGCACCCTGCGCGAGGCGGGCAAGCACATCGCGATCATGGCCGGATACGCCGCGGTCTCGGGATTCCTCGGCGCGCTCATCACCACGCACCTGCTCGGCACCTTCACCGGCCACCTGCTGCCGCTCTCACTCCTGGGCGCGGGGGTGGTCTTCGCGACGGGCATCTTCACCATGGGGCTACGGGCGGCCGTCGGGATCCTGGCAGTGCCGCTGGCGATCCTGATCTTCGTCGTGCTCGGGAACCCGAGCGCAGGAGGCGCTTTCGGTTCCAATGTGCTGCCGGGCTTCTACGCCGCCATCGGGCGCTGGATCACCCCGGGGGCAGGCACCGAGGGGGTGCGGTCGATCGTCTACTTCCAGGGCACCGGAGTCGGCCAGCCGATCGTCACGCTCGCCATCTACACCGTGGTGGGGGTCGCACTGATGCTCGGCTTCGCCGCCAGAACCAGCAGGCGCGCACCCGCAACGGCGTGAGTGCCGCGACACGTCGGCCCGGATGCCGTGCGCGGCCGCCGCGCCGGTCCTACTGTGGGGCATGGCCAGGCTCCTGCACCCGAACGCCGCCCACGTCGCGCGCGTCCTGATCTCCCGTGGCCATCACGGCGTGGTGGTCACCCAGGACGAGTCGACCCACACCGCGGAGGCGGCCGCCGCCGCGCTGGGGGTCGACGTCGGCGCGATCACGAAGTCGCTGGTGTTCCTGCTCGACGACGACCCCATCCTGCTGCTGGTCTCCGGCGCGCACAGGGTCGACATCGAGCACACCGGCAAGCGACTCGAGGGCACCCTGACCCGGGCACCCGCCGACACGGTCCGGGAGGTGACGGGCCAGCCGATCGGCGGCGTCGCCCCGGTGGGGCACCCGACGAACCTGCCCACCTACGTGGACGCGGCGCTCGCGCAGTACCCCGAGCTGTGGGCGGCGGCCGGCCATCCCGCGACCGTGTTCCGCACCACCTTCTCCGAGTTGCTCCGCATCACGGCCGGGCTGGCCATCGACGTCGACTGACCCGGGTCTTATAGTGGGCGAAACAGATCCCTGGAGGCGAAGTGACTGACGGAGTGTGGAGCCGCCGACACGTCGACCTGTGCCGCACCTCCGCGAGCCGGTGTCCGCGCTGATCCGACTCGTCGGCACGCACCCCTAGTGCGTGCTTCTCACGCAGCCGAAGATCCGGAGAATCCGTTGTCACAGCCACTCGAGAACCTGCCCAACGCGGCCACCCCCGAGGACCCGATCGGCATCACCGCCGACCAGTATCGGGCGGCGATGCGCCGTTACCCGGCGGGCGTCACCATCGTCACGCTCGACGCCGGGGCGGGCCCGGTCGGCTTCACCGCCACCTCCTTCGCATCGATCTCGCTGGACCCGCCGCTGGTCTCGTTCAACATCGCGCACAACTCCTCGAGCATCAAGGCGCTGCACGCAGCGGACTCGCTGGTGATCCACCTGCTCGGCGAACACCAGCAGCACCTCGCCCAGCGCTTCTCGCGCAGCGCCGACCAGCGCTTCGCCGACGAATCGCTGTGGAAGCGCCTCGAAACCGGCGAGCCGGTGCTGCACGGCACACCGATCTGGTTGCGCACCACCGTCCACCAGCTCATCCCGATCGGCGACCACACGCTGGTGATCGGGCTGGTCACGCGCGTGCACGACGAGGACGACGCGGAGGCGGCAGCGGCTCCCCTGCTGTACCACGACGGCCGGTACTTCCGTCCGACCCCGCTCGGCGAATGATCCCGGCGGCGAACACCACCATGCCCACCTCCACCGTCCTCTCCCCCGTTCGGAGTGAGTGTCGCAGCTGTCGTTGACCACGACCGGCGCACACCAACACACTCGAAATTGGGAGTTACCCATGGTTGATTCCGCACTGGGACAGCGGGATTCGAATCCCGACCTGATCCTCACCCTGCAGTTCAGCAATACCGGATCCACCGACCGGCAGCAGCTGGTCGCCCTCGCCAACGCACTCCGGGCGACCGCGCAGGAGCTCCTCCCCGGCGTCAGCACCCGGGCCCGGATGGACACCGCGCCTGCGCCTGCCGCCGCTCTCCCGAAGCCGACGGCCATCGACGCTCCGCTGGTCATCGACCTCCCGGCCCGGCAGGTGTTCACCCGCGGCGAGCCGGTCTCGTTGAGCCACACCGAATTCGAGATCTTGTCCCACCTGGCCCGGCGGCCGCGGGTGGTGGTCTCCAGGCGTCGGCTGCTCGAGCTGAGCGGCACCCTCGGCGAGCGGGAACGGGCGGGGCGCAGCGTGGACGTCCACGTCTCCCGGGTCCGGATGAAGCTCGGGCGCTACGGCTGGCTGGTGTCCACCGTCCGCGGCACCGGCTACCGCTTCGATCCCGACCCCCGGGTCCGCATCATCACCGAAACCGCGGCGGCCTGACCGACGAACGGCGGGAGCCATCGACCGGTGCGACCGGACGATGGCTCCCGCCGTCGGATACCCGCTATGACGCGAGAATGCTTCTGCCAGAGGTCAACCCGAACTGCCCGAGCACCTCGCCGAGCGCCGCCGACGGGCGGGTGACGCCGCGCTCGTGCAGCAGTGGCAGCACGTCGTCCACCACGCGGTCGAGCACTCGGGGCAGGACCAGCGGCAGCAGGGTCACCCCGTCGGCGACCCCCGCCGCGCGGATGTCGGCGATGAGCCCGGCCAGGCCCGATGCCGTCCCGACATAGGAGATCGAATCGGGCACCCGGACACCCCGGAGCCCACCGTCGAGCAGCGCCAGTTCCCTTCGCGCGGAACGTGAATCATCGCCGAGGAGCACCTCGACGTCGAGCAGCACGGTGACCGAGTCCGGGTCCCGGCCATCGGCCGCGGCGTCCGCCCGGATCCGGTCACGCTGTTGCTGCGCCCCGCGGAGGTCGTGCGCTCGGATGCGGACGACGGTGCCGGGAATCGCGGCGAGATCGAGCTGCGCGTCGGGGTCCGCGGGTGCGGTCAGGTCTACCCAGTAGTCGGTGAGCCCGAGCGGGATCCGGAAGTCGGTGTGCGCCGCGGACGCGGGGTGGTGACCGGCGCCGGACAATTCGACCGCGACGTGCAGCGGCCGGGTACGGAAAGACGAATCGATGGACATGGGTCTCCTCGAGAGATGCGTGCGAGCTGATGAGCTGGGGGCGAGCTCAGCCCAGACACATGCCCGACGCGGTACGGCAGAGATCCACATGCCGACGGCACCACCGGGCGTCAGTCGCCACAGTCGTCACGGGTGCCATGGCGCGAGTTTACCCGGCGAGGCCGATGGCGGGGCGGCGGCCGTCCACCAGTTCCCGCAGCGCCGCGACCAGCCGGTCCACATCGGTGGCGTGGCTGCCAAGGCCGAGGCTCGCCCGGACCGCGCCGTCCGGCCTGCCGAGCCGGGCCAGCAGCGGGTGCGCGCAGAACCGGCCGTCGCGGACCCCGATGCCGTGCCGGTCCGAGAGGTAGCTCGCCACCTCGCGGGGCGCGAATCCGTCGACGGCAAAGGTGACTATGCCGACCGAATCCGGCGAGTCGGACCAGATCCGGAGCAGCTCGACGCCGTCGATGCCGCGCAGCCCGTCGACGAGCCGAGCGCACAGGGCACGCTCGTGCAGCTCGGACGCCTCCTCGTCGAGGCCTGCCAATGCCGTGCAGGCCGCGGCCAGCGCCGCGACGCCGAGCACGTTGGGGGTGCCTGCCTCGTGCCGCTGCGGGGCCTGCGCCCAGTCGACGCCCTCCGCCGAGACGTCGCGGGTGGCGCCGCCGCCGACCAGGTACGGCTCGGCGGCATCCAGCCAGTCCCGCCTGCCGATGAGCGCGCCCGCCCCGAACGGCGCGTACAGCTTGTGACCCGAGAAGGCCAGGTAGTCGACGCCGAGCGCGGCGATGTCCACCCGCCGGTGCGGCAGCAACTGGGCGCCGTCGACGAGGATCCGCGCCCCGCAGGCGTGCGCGACCTCGGCGAGCCGGGCGATCGGCAGTACCTCGCCGGTCACGTTGGAGGCGCCGGTGACGGCGAGCAGCGCGGCAGGCTTGCTGCACAGTTCGGCGACGATCCGCTCCACCGTCTCGGCTACGGTGTCCGCGGACCGGACGACCCGCGCCCCGTTCTTCTTCCAGGGCAACAGATTTGCGTGGTGCTCGATGTCGAGGACGACGGTCTCACCGGGCACACAGCCGGCGAGCAGGTTCAGCGAGTCGGTGGTGTTCCTGGTGAACACCACCACGTCGTCGGACCGGGCCCCGACGAACCCGGCGACCACGTCGCGGGCTCCCTCGTAGCTGGCGGTGGACACCTGCGAGGCATAGCCGGCACCCCGGTGCACGCTGGCGTAGTACGGCAGCAACTCCTGCACCCGCGCGGTGACCTGAGCCAACGCCGGCGCGCTGGCCGCGTAGTCGAAGTTCGCGTAGGTGCAGGTCCCGCCGCCGGAAAGCGGGACGGTCAGGTCGGCCCCGGAGACCTCGGCGAACGGCCGGTCGGTGCAACGCTCGTCGGAGCGAACGGCGGTGGCGGTGGCGGTGAGAACAGCAGTCATCAGACATCCCTCGGTTTCAGGGACCCGTGTGCTTGTGGAAGACAACGAGCCCGCGCTTGCCGGGTCCGGTGTTGGACCACAGCCAGGTCGTCACCCGGGGCACCCCACCGCGGTGGAGGGTTGCCGGCCAGCAAGCCGGGGCTATCTGCTGGCACTCATGACCTACGGCGAGGATGGCAGTTCGGTCCGCGGGTTGTCAACAGCAAGGACCGGCTCGCGTGATCCGCGAGCCGGCCCCTGACGCCCGATGGCTTCTTCTGTTTCGTATGGAATACCGTGGTGTGCAGCCCCTTTGGTTCAGATCAGATAGGCCGCGAGGGACAACACCGGCACGGTGGGAGCCACCCCGACGCACGGCACCCCCAGCGCGCGCACGTGCTGCACCGCCGCCGCGTCTGCGGCCGAGCAGATCCCGTCGAGCACGTCCTCGGTGGCGATCGCGACGAGCAGGTCGTCGCCGAGCGTCCGCGTGGACTCCAGACCGTGCGCCGCGACCCACCGCTCGGCCTCGACGAAGGCCGCCGGGGTTCCGATGAACAGAACCCTCCGGAGCTGCAGCGGCGCCTGTGTTGTCGTCATGCGATTCCCTTTCCTGGGGTTCGGGTACGCAATCAACTCTCGTCGGGGGCGCCGCTCGTGTCTGTCCGCCGATCGGCGGGTCCGCCGGTGGAACCTCGGGTCCACCGATCGGTGGACAACTGAGCGCTACGTCACACAAGTGACCCGCGTCACCCCCGCCTACTGATCACTGCGATCAGCCAGAAATCTCACTATTGACTGTTCTGCCAGCCATATCGACTGTAGTGGCGACACACAGCGCACCTCGACACTGCTCTGAGCGCCACCCAGCCCAGCTATCGGAAGGACGTCAACGATGACCACCCTGGAAGCCCGACCCGTCACCCGCACCCCGCACGGCGGTTTCGACCACGAACACGTCGCCCTCGAGGCCGGTGCGCGCTCGGGCCTCCCGATCACCGTCGCCGTGCACTCCACCCGGCTGGGACCCGCGCTCGGCGGCTGCCGGGTGTGGCAGTACCCGAACTGGCAGGACGGCATGCAGGACGCGCTCCGGTTGTCCGCCGCGATGACCCTCAAGTGTGCGGTCGCGGGCCTGGACACCGGCGGCGGCAAGTCCGTCATCGCCCTGGCGCCGGGCGAGGTCCTCGACGGGGACCGGCGCCGCGCGGCCATGCTCGACCTGGCCGACATCGTCGACGGGCTCGGCGGCAGTTACCGGACCGCCGAGGACGTCGGCACCAGCGCGGCCGACATGCAGATCGTCCGGGAACGGACCGCGCACGTCTTCGGCCTGCCCACCGCCACGGGCGGAATCGGCGAACCGGCCGAGCCCACCGCGGTCGGCGTCTACTCCGCCCTGCGCGCGACGGTCGATCGGGCCTTCCCCGGCGCCGGCCTCGCGGGCCTGAGGGTCACGATCAGCGGGCTCGGACAGGTCGGCTCTCGGCTGGCACGCACGCTCGCCGCGGAGGGCGCGGTCCTCACGGTGAGCGACATCGATCTCGGCAAGCGGGCGCTGGCCGAGGAGATCGGCGCCAAGTGGGTCCGGCCCGAGGACGCCCCATTCGTGCCCGCGGACCTCTTCGTCCCTGCCGGTGTCGGCGGTGTGCTCACCGACGAGGTGATCGACGGACTCGACTGCCGCGCGGTCGTGGGTCCGGCCAACAACCAGCTCGCGCGCCCGGACGGCGCGGATCGCCTGGCCGCCATGGGGATCCTGTGGGCACCCGACTTCGTCGCCAACGCGGGCGGCGCCCTGTTCGCGATCCTGGCCGACGGCGAGAACCGGGGCTACGACGAGGTCCTGGCCCGGGTGAATCTCATCGGCAGCACCCTCGGCGAGCTGTTCGACCGGGCCGAGCGCGCGGGCATCACCCCGCTGGCCGCCGCACACGCGGCCGCGGACGAGCGACTCGGTCGCGGCTGAGCGCATCTCCGGGCGTGGTGGCGCGGTCGGCCGTAGGGTCGGGCACGAGGACCGCGCCGCAACGTCTGGAGAAGCCATGCCCGAATCCGAGCCGCCCGAATCCCACCGACGGGACCCCGGCCCGGTCATCGAGGCCGGGCGCGCGGCCCGGCGGCCGCTCGTGAAGCCGCGGTTCGGGGTGGCGGACCTGCCCGACCAGCGCGGCCGGACGATCATGGTCACCGGCGCGAACAACGGTCTCGGGCTGCAGGCCGTGACCACGCTCGCGGGCGCGGGCGCCCGAGTGGTGCTGGCCTGCCGCGACCTCGAGCGCGCCGCGAGCGCGCTGGAATCGGTCCGGGCGGCGGGTCGCGCCGCCGGATCCGCCGCCGAACACGTGCTGGTCCGGCTCGACCTGTCGGACCTGGCCTCGGTGCGGGCGGCGGCCGCCGAGACCGCGGCGGCCGTGGGGTCCGTCGACGTGCTCATCAACAACGCCGGGGTGATGGCGATCCCGAAGGGCACGACGGCCGACGGGTTCGAGACCCAGTTCGGCACCAACCATCTCGGCCATTTCGCGCTGACCGACGCGATGCTGCCGCTGCTCCTGCGGGCCGAGGCACCGCGGGTGGTCACCCTGGCGAGCATCGCGCATTACGGCGGGACCATCGACCTCGAGGACCCGAACTTCGACCGACGCCCGTACGAGCGCATGGCCGCGTACCGGCAGTCCAAGCTCGCGAACCTGATCTTCAGCGCCGAGCTCGCCCGGCGGGCCGCGGCCGCGGGTAGCCCGCTGATCTCGATCGGCGCGCACCCCGGTGTGGCCGCGACCAACCTCTTCGACTCGATGCTGCCGCCGATCCCCGGACTCGCGTCGCTCACCCGGCTGGGCATGCGGATCGTCGTCAACAGCGAGGCCGACGGCGCGCTGAGCCAGCTCTACGGCGCGACGATGCCCGACGTCGAGAACGGCGACTACCTGGGCCCAGAGGGTCTGCGCGGCATGCGCGGACCCGTGACCCGGTGCGGTCGCAGCCAGAGCGCGCGGGATCCCGAGCTGGCGCGGGAACTGTGGGAGCTGTCCGTCGAGATGACCGGTGCCGACTTCGCGGCGCTGCGCCCATGACGCCGATTTGATTCGCGTCCTGATCCGCGGTTTCCTGTCGCCATGACCGCCGCCACCCTGCTCAGCTTCGCGGGCGTCTGCCTGCTGCTCGCGCTCATGCCGGGACCCGACTCGTTCCTGGTGCTCCGCTACAGCATCGGCGGCATCCGCCCTGGCGTCGCCGCGGCCATCGGGGTGGCCATCGGCAGCCTGTTCTGGGCGGTGGTGGTGGCCCTCGGCGTCGCGGCACTGCTCGAGCAGTCCGCGTCCGCCTACCGGGTCGTCAAGATCGCGGGCGGGCTGTACCTGCTCTACCTCGGGGTCCGCGCCCTGCTCCGGCGGCGGGCGGCAGGACCCGCCGCGACGGGACCGGTCGCGGCCTCGACCGGATCCGCGTTCGGCGCCGGGATGCTCTCGTGCGCCCTGAACCCGAAGATGGGCCTGTTCTATCTCGCCGTCGTCCCGCAGTTCCTCGACCAGGTGACCTTCGGCTCGGCGATGACCCTCGGGGCGGTCGAGGCCGTCGTGGCGCTGGTGGTGATGGGCGCCTTCGCGGTCGCCGCGTCACGCCTGGTCGCGCTGCTGCGCAGGCCCAAGGTGACCCAGCGACTGGAGACCGTCAGCGCCGGAATCCTCGCAGCCCTCGGCATCGGCACCCTCGCCTCCGCCGGCGGTTCCTGACCGAAGCGGACCCGCCTCGGTCAGGACGGCCGGGGCGTGGCCATCGGGGCGAGACCGAGATCGGCGAGCGCGGCCGCCCCGCGGTCGGCGTGGTCGCCGCCTGCGAGCACCCTGGTCCGCGCCGACTGGTAGCGGCAACCGGCGGCGTCGAACGCATCCGCCGTGGCGAGCAGACGCTCCCGGTCCCAGGCGAGCATCGCTTCAGCCCTCTCCACGATGGCCCCGGCGACGGGGTTGCACGCCACGATTGTCCGGGCCTCGGCCAGGCGATCGGCGGCATCGGGGCTGCCGGTCAGCACGGTGGCCTCGGCGCGCAGCGCCACGTACCAGTGCAGCCAGACCCACGTGACCCATCTCCACACCTCGCCGGGTTCCGGCGCCATCCGCTCCAGCGCCTCGCCCGCATCTCCGTTGTGCAGCAACAGCATCGAGTCGTAGACCGCCCGGTAGCCGTAGGCATGTTCCGCCGGGGTGGCGAGCTGATCCATGACCTCCGCCCATTCGCGCCGCGCACCGTCGTCGTCGCGTAGGCCGTGGATCATCCCCACACCGGCCACCGCCGCACCGAGAACCGATCCGGTCGGTCTGCCGGACCGCTGCCACGCCTCGAGGAACCGTGCGCTGCGGGTCAGTACCTCGTCGACATTGCCCGCCAACGCGTCGGCCACCAACAGCTGGCTCGTCGCACGATGGCCGACCTCGACCAGCATCGGATGATCCGCGAGTTGCCGTGCCCACCGGCGGGCACCCGGCAGGTCCCCCACGCCGAGTCCGGCCTCGGTGGCCTCACCGAGCGCGTCGATCAGCTCGTGGGTGCCGGTCGGAGTTGGCGGCGCGGACGCGAGCAGCGTGATCCGGCGCCGCGCCGTGGCCGCGGCGGCGAACGCGTCACCGGCCCAGCTCTGGGCGCCGGTGAGCGTGTCGAGCGCGGCGGACTCGGCGAGGGGGTCGCCCGTGCGGTGGGCGAGTTCGACCGCCCGTTCGGCGCGGGCGATCGTCTCCGCTACCGCGTCGTCGGATGCGCCCTCGGCGGCACCGAACGCCTCGGTGAGACCCCTCCCGGCCTCGGCAAGCGCCACCGCGGCCTCGGCGGCCTGGTCATCGCCCGCCAGCTCCCTCGCCTCGGCGATGAGCGCGATCGCCTCCTCCGGCGGCAGGGTCCGGACGAACTTGCTCGCGAACCGGTAGGCGTTCGTGGCGGCGGTCGCGAGGTCGGCGGCGGCGCCTGCGGTGTCCCCGGCTCGCTTCGCCGCGTCCGCGGCCGCCCGGTTCAGGCGGTACATGTCGTCACCACGCATCCGGCACCCGGCCACCGCAGCGGCCTGCCGGAACATCGAGGCGGCGGCCGCCTCGTCCGCGAGCGCGGCCGCCTGCTCGTAGCGCTGCTGGGACTCGCCGATCAGGTGACGGGTGAAGGTCAGCTCCGCCAGCTGCCGGGCGAGGCCGTACGCCTCCGCGCGCTGCGCAGGCCGGTCGGCCACCCACGCAAGGGCGGCGCGGAGATCGTCGGCCACCGCGTCGAATCGGGCCCGCCAGTCCGCCCGGACCACCGCCAGGTCGGCCGCCTCGGCCAGGCACCAGCGAAGGTGCAGGGACCGGACCTCGTCGCGCTCACCGGCCTCGACGAGCCGCTCCATCCCGTACTGGCGGATGGTTTCCAGCGCCCGGTACTGGGTCCCGGTCGGTGACGCGATCACCACCAGCAGGCTCTGCTCGGCGAGCCGGGCCAGCCCATCCGCGACGACGCCCTTCTCCGACGCGGTCACCTCCGCCGCCGCCGCGACGGTGAACGACTTCATGAACACCGACAACCGGCGCAGCAGCACTCGATCGTCCGGCTCCAGCAGGGCGTGGCTCCAGTCCAGCGCCGCCCGCACCGAGCGGTGCCGGTCATCCGTGCGGGCTCCGCCCGCGAGCATCCGGAGCTGGTCGGACAATCCGTCGCTCAGTCCGTCCAGCCCGAGAGTGGTCCAGCGGGCCGCGGCCAGCTCGATCGCAAGCGCCATCCCGTCCAAACCCCCGCAGAACGCGGCAACCTGTTCCCGCAGAGCATGATTCGGCGGCCAGCCGCCCGCCGCCGCGCGATCCATGAACAACGCGACCGCGTCCGATTCGCCGTCACCGGTCAACGACATCGGCGGGACCGTGTACGCCCGTTCGAAGGGCACCATCAACCGAGCCCGGCTGGTCGCCAGCACCGTCACTCGTGGACACGCCGCGAGCAGCCGTTCGATGAAGAGTGCCACCCCGTCCCGAACGTGTTCGCAGTTGTCCAGCACCAGCAAGGCGTGACGGTCGGCCAGCGCGGCAAGCACCGACTCGTCCATGCCACGGCCGGGCTGCTCGCCGAGACCGAGTGCGAGGCCGACCGTACCGGCGACCACGGAGATGTCCGGGCTGGTGATGGGTACCAGGTCGACGAACCACACCCCGTCCGAGTACTCCTCGGCCAGCTCGGCGGCGACCGTCAACGCGAGCCGGGTCTTGCCGACTCCGCCGGGGCCGACCGCGGTCACCTGCCGATCGTTCTTGACCATCGCGGTCAGCTCGGCCCGTTCCAGTTTCCTGCCGATGAACGAGGTCAGCGGTGCGGGCAGGACCGGCGCCGGGTGCGACCGATCGGTGTGCGCCGGCTCGGACGCGCGCTGGGCGAGCGCCCGCCGATCCGGAACCTCCAGCTTGCGCAGGAGCGAGGAGACATGGCTCTCCACGGTTCGCACCGAGATGAACAATCGCGCGCCGATCTCGGCGTTGCTGAGGTGCTCCCCCACCAACGCGAGCACCTCGGCTTCCCGAGCGGAGATCTCCACCGTCGCCATCATGGGCTCATCTTGCAGTATCCGCTTCGCCCTCAGCACCTTCGGACGTTCTCCGTGTCGGGCACGGACGATCCGTGCCCCCTTTCCGTGGACGGTTCCGTGGTCACCACGGATGTGGAGTGGCCCCACCGAGAGCGATGGTTGTGACACATCCGATCCACCCCAACTTCAGGAGTGACCATGACCAGCTCTACCACCCAGGGAATCAAGACCGTGCTGCATCCCGTATCCGACCTGGCGACGGCCAAGACGATCTACGCCGCGCTGCTCGGCGTGGAGCCGCAGACCGACTCGCCCTATTACGTCGGCTTCGAGGCCGAGGGCCAGCACATCGGGCTGGTGCCGGGCGGTGGACCGCAGGGCATGACCGGACCGGTGGCCTACTGGCACGTGCCGGACATCGAGGCGAAGCTGGCCGAGCTGACCGCCGCGGGCGCCATCGTGAAGGAAGCCGCGAACGAGGTCGGCGGCGGCCGCCTGGTGGCCACCGTGACCGACGCCGACGGCAACGTCCTCGGGCTGATCCAGGACCGCTGAGTCCCGCCCCGCTGCCGCGCTCGGCGCCCCCTCGCTCATCTCCCCAAGGAGTCCCCATGAACTCGAACAACAGCTTTCGGCAGATCCACCGCTGGACGGCCATCGTCTTCACGGTCACCGTCATCGTCGCCACGGTCGCGGTGTCGATGAAGGCCGCCATCTGGTTTTCCTACCTGCCGCTGCTCCCGCTGGCCGTGCTGCTCTTCAGCGGCCTCTACCTGTTCGTGCTGCCGTACACCCGGCGCAGCGCGCGGCGCACCCTCGTCGTGCAGTGACTCGGGTGCATCTGCTCCCTAGCATCAATTTCGTCCTCACCATCACTCACACGGAGGAATCAAGGCGATGACTGCTCAGAAATCGACCACACGCACCACTGCGAAGTCCAAGTCCGCGGTCGGGTTCACGGACGAAGAACGTGCCGCGATGAAAGAGCACGCCCAGGAACTGAAGACGGCGGCCCGTCGCGGATCCCGCAATGCCAAGGCGGACGGGGAGAAGGACGTGCTCGAGAAGATCGCCGCGATGGCGGAATCCGATCGCGTCATGGCCGAACGGATTCATGCCATCGTCAAGGCCAACGCGCCGGACCTCGCGCCGAAGACCTGGTACGGCATGCCCGCCTACGCCAAGGACGGCAAGGTCGTGTGCTTCTTCCAGAGCGCGGAGAAGTTCAAGGCCCGGTACGCGACGTTCGGCTTCAACGACACCGCGAACCTCGACGACGGCACCATGTGGCCGACCGCCTTCGCCCTGACCACGTTGACCGACGCCGACGCGGAGAGGATCGGCGAGCTGGTGAAGAAGGCCGCGGGCTGAGGACCGAACGAGGCGGCCCCGCGTTCCGTTGCGCGGGGCCGGACCGACGCGCTGTACTGGCAGCGGCACCGACGGAAGGAACCAGCATGGCACGCGTCGTCATCATCGGCGGTCACGGCAAGATCGCCCGGCAGCTCTCGCGGATTCTCACCGGCCGGGGCGACGAGGTCACCGCCCTGATCCGCAATCCAGCGCACGCCCAGGACGTCGAGGAGACCGGCGCCACCGCCGTCGTCGCCGATGTCGAGGGACTCGACACGGACCGGATCGCCGAGCTGATCCGCGGGCACGACGCCGTGGTGTGGTCGGCCGGTGCCGGCGGCGGTGACCCCACCCGCACCTACGCCGTCGACCGCGACGCGGCGATCCGCTCGATGGACGCGGCCGCCCGCGCAGGCGTCGACCGGTACGTGATGGTGTCCTACTTCGGGGCCCGGGCCGATCACGGCGTCCCGCGCGACAGTTCGTTCTTCCCCTACGCGGAGGCCAAGGCCGCGGCCGACGACCATCTCCGCGGCACCGCCCTCGCCTGGACGATCCTCGGTCCCAGCACGCTCACCCTCGACGCGGGCACGGGTCGGATCGAGGTGGGGCCTGGCCTCGAGTCGGGCACGGTGCCCCGCTTGGACGTCGCGCGGGTGGCGGCGGCGGTGCTGCTCAGGCCGGCGACCATCGGTCGGTTCATCGGTTTCAACACCGGCGACACCCCGATCGAGGACGCGCTCGACTCGCTCGCCGGGGAATGATCGCGCGGCCTCAGGAACCGGAGCCCGCCTGATCGATCCGCTCGATGAGCCGGACCGTCACGGTGTCCCCCTCGCCCTTGCCGATCGCCCGTCGGATGTCGGCGCGGACCGGCAGTTTGTGCGTTCCGTCGCCCATCGCCATGAACGAACTCCGGAACGGGCAGCCGTCGATCGTGCCCCGGACCTTCACCAGTCCCCTGGTCCCGAAGAACGTCACCGACTCCGGCCACAGCACATACGTCCAGCCGCCCTTGCTCGCGCTCTTGCGCATGGTCGCGGTGAATTCCGCCTCCAATATCATCGCCCTCCTTCGCCTGAGGCCTCTGCCGACGCCTACCGATGTAGACGGCCGAGCAGACGGAAACTCATCGACCCGCGGTCCGCCCGGCAGTCAGCTCCGGTCCGCGGGGGTGGCACGGACCTCCTCGAGCCGGCGCCGTAGGAACCGCTCGGTCGTCTCGTTGCCCGCCAACGCCAACGCCGCGAGGTAGGCGTCCTCGGCCTCGGCGGTCCGGCCCATCCGGCGCAGCAGCTCGGCCCGGGCCGGGACCCGTAACCGGGCCAGCCGCGGATCGTCGGGGACCGCGTCCAGAGCCTCAAGGCCCCGCTCGGGCCCGTCCCGAAAACCCACCGCCACGGCCCGGTTCACCGCCACCACCGGCGAACCGGTCAGCTCGAGCAACCGCTCGTAGGCCGCGACGATCACCGCCCATTCGGTCGCGTCCCAGCTCGGTGCGCCCGCGTGCGCGGCCGCGATCACCGCCTGCGGGAAGTACTGGCCCGTGGAATGCCGGGCCACGGCCAGGGACCGCATCCCCTCCTCGATCCGGCCGCGATCCCACCGCGAGCGGTCCTGCTCCTCGAGCGGCCGGGCCGCACCGTCGGCGGCGATCCGCTCTCCCCGGCGGCTGTCCTGCAACAGCATCAGGGCGAGCAGCGCCCACGCCTCCGGCTCGTCGGGCATCAGCTCGCACAGCAAGCGACCCAGCCGGATCGCCTCCTCACACAGCTCGTCACGGATCGCCGAGCTCCCCGAGGTCGCCGAGTATCCCTCAGTGAAGACGAGGTAGATGCACGCGAGCACCTGCGGAACGCGCTCCGGGAGAAGGTGTTCCGGCGGCAGGCGAAACGGGATCGCGGCCGTCCGGATCTTGCTCTTCGCGCGGGTCAGCCGCTGTGACACCGTCGGCTCGGGCTGCAGGAATGCGCGCGCGATCTCCGCCACCGTCAGGCCGCAGACCAGGCGGAGCGTCAACGAGACCTGCGCCTGCGGGGCCAGCGCGGGGTGCGCGCACGTGAAGATGAGGCGAAGCTGATCGTCCCGCACCGGCCACACCTCCTCCTCCGTCGGCGGGAACAGCCGCGTGGCGTCGAGCTCCTTGTTGCCCCGCAACGACTCCCGCCGCAGCCGGTCCAGCGCGCGGTTGCGCGCGACCGTGGTGATCCACGCGCCCGGGTTCTCTGGCATCCCGGTCCGCGGCCAGCTCCGGATCGCCTCGGCGAAGGCCTCCTGAACCGCGTCCTCGGCCAGCGTGAGATCGCCGACCAGCCGCGCCACCGTCGCGATGGCGCGGCCCGATTCCGCCCGAAACACCGGGTCGACGTGCATTTACTCGTCCACGATCTGCCGCAGCTCGATGCAGCCCTTGGGGCCGAGCGGGATGCGCGCCGCCAGGGCCGTCGCCGCCTCCCGGTCCGCGGCCGCGAGCAGGTAGACGCCGTTCGCGATCTCGGCCGCCTCGGTGAACGGTCCGTCGGTCAGCAGCAACTCATCGTCACGGACGCGGACCGTGGTGGCCGACGACGGCGGGTGCAGCGCGCCACCGCCGCGGAGGGCCTGCCCCGCGAACTCCCCGAACCGGCCGTGCGCCCGGATGCCCTCGTCCCACTCCGCCGACCCCGGCGTGTTCGCCGCACCCGCCGGCTCGCGCAGCAC
Organism: Rhodococcus sp. PvR099; assembly: GCF_017833315.1. Taxonomy (NCBI): domain Bacteria; kingdom Bacillati; phylum Actinomycetota; class Actinomycetes; order Mycobacteriales; family Nocardiaceae; genus Rhodococcus; species Rhodococcus sp. PvR099. Next base: position 3,354,745 of record NZ_JAFIBV010000001.1, read on the forward strand.
CGCCAGATAGCACCCGGCGTGTTCGTCCTCCAGCCGCCAGAAGACCATCGGCCACAGCTCGACGAATCCCTCCGAGGCGTCCGGAATCTGTCGGGTCAGCTCCAGCGCCGCGTCCAGATCGTCGGCCTCGAGCACATAAAACCCGCCGACGACCTCGGAGAACTCGGCGAACGGGCCGTCCGTGACGAGCGTGCCGCCGTTCTCGTGCCGGATCGTGACCGCCTCCGCGGTCGGGTACAGCGCGCCGCCACCGACGAGCGCGGTGCCCGCGGCCTCCCAGAACCTCTCGTGCCGGGCCACTGCATCCCCGAACTCCGGGGTCCCCGGGGTCGACGCCGCACCGTTCTCCTCGCCCGCCAGCAATGCCAGGTAGTACATGGTTGTCATCCTTCCGTGTGGGTGAGGGGCCGGGAAGCCTCTCTACCCAGGCGACGAAGGCGCCACCCCGGATACGACACCACGGCCGAAGAATTTTTCGGGCGTAGTCTGCTCGCATGTCTCAGCGGCAATTTCCGTCGTTGCGCAGGCCCCGATACCCCTCCACTGCGTGCCGCGCTCGTCCACGAGTTCACCAGCTAGCAAACTTGTCATGAGATAACGACTCGACAATCAGCCGACTCAGACAGGAAATCCGGGTGCCACTGCAGTCCCAACCGGAAACGGACCGATCCCAGCTGATCCCGACCGAGTACCTTCGGTCGTCGCTGGCTCCCGCGCCACGCACCCTGATCGACATCGTCATCGCGACCGCCGAGACCAACCCCGAGGCCCTCGCCATCGACGACGGCACCACCACCCTGACCTACCTCGAACTGCTCGAGGAGATGTACCGCGGCGCGCAGCAGCTCGGCGAGGCCGGGGTCGGCGCGGGCGACCGGGTCGGCATCCGGATGCCGTCCGGCTCGTATTCGCTGTACGTGGCGATCCTGTCGGTGCTCGCCGCGGGCGGCGCCTACGTGCCGGTGGACGCGGACGACCCCGACGAGCGGGCGGAGCTGGTGTTCGGCGAGGCCAAGGTCGCCGCGATCATCACCGGCGACTCCATCGAGCCAGGCACCGCCCCCGAGCGCGAGGACCCGCCCGCGCCGCGGGTCCCCACCGTCGCCGACGACGCGTGGATCATCTTCACCTCGGGATCCACCGGGACACCCAAGGGCGTCGCGGTCAGCCATAGGAACGCGGCGGCGTTCGTCGATGCCGAGGCCCGGATGTTCCTGCAGCAGGCGCCGATCGGGCCGGGCGACCGGGTGCTCGCCGGGCTGTCGGTGGCCTTCGACGCCTCCTGCGAGGAGATGTGGCTGGCCTGGCGGCACGGCGCCACCCTGGTGCCCGCGCCCCGCGCGCTGGTCCGCAGCGGCATGGACCTGGGCCCGTGGCTGGTCTCGCGCGATGTCAGCGTCGTCTCCACCGTCCCCACACTGGCCGCGCTGTGGCCCGCCGAGGCGCTCGAGGCGGTGCGGCTGCTCATCTTCGGCGGCGAGGCCTGCCCACCTGAGCTGGCCGAACGACTCGCGGTCGACGGTCGCGAGGTGTGGAACACCTACGGCCCGACCGAGGCCACGGTCGTCGCGTGCGGCGCGCTGATGGACGGCACCGGACCGGTGCGCATCGGGCTGCCGCTGGACGGCTGGGACCTGGCCGTGGTCGACGGCGAGGGCAACCCGGTCGAGGTCGGCGAGGTCGGCGAGCTGGTGATCGGCGGGGTCGGCCTGGCCCGCTACCTCGACGCGGCGAAGGACGCGGAGAAGTACGCGCCGATGCCCTCGCTCGGCTGGGACCGCGCCTACCGCAGCGGCGACCTGGTCCGCCTCGAGCTGGAGGGGCTGCTGTTCCAGGGTCGCGCCGACGACCAGGTCAAGCTCGGGGGTCGGCGCATCGAGCTCGGCGAGGTGGACAACGCGCTGCAGAACCTGCCCGGGGTGAGCGGCGCGGCGGCCGCCGTCCGCAAGACCGCCGCCGGGAACTCGATCCTGGTCGGGTACCTGGCCAGCACCGACCCCGACTTCGACGTCGCCGCGGCCCGGGAGCTGCTCGCCGAACGCCTGCCCGCGGCGCTGGTGCCGAGGCTGGCCCTGCTCGACGAGCTGCCGACCCGCACCTCCGGCAAGGTGGACCGCGCGGCCCTGCCGTGGCCGTTGCCGGGCGCGGGCGCCGGGGACGCCGCCGAGGCCGCCGGGCTCGAGGGCACCGCGGCCTGGGTGGCCGGGCTGTGGGCGTCGATCCTCGGCGCGCAGATCACCGGCCCCGACGACGACTTCTTCGCCAGCGGCGGCGGCTCGCTGGCCGCCGCCCAGGTGGTGACCGCGCTGCGGGAACGCTTCCCCGAGGTCACCGTCGCCCAGGTGTACGACCATCCGCGGCTCGGCTCGCTGGCCGGGTTCCTCGACGAGTTCGCCCCGAGCGTCACCGCGGAGCCGAGGAACGTCGAGCCGACCCCGCGGTCCACCCAGCTCGCGCAGATCCTGCTCACCATCCCGCTGACCACCCTGACCGGGCTGCAGTGGGTGACCTGGCTGGCGATCGTCAACAACGTCTTCGCCCTGTTCACCGACGTGCCGTGGGCGCCGACCGTGTCCTGGTGGGTGCTGCTGGCCGCGTTCGTCGCCTTCATCACCCCGATCGGCCGAATGGCGATCTCCGTCGCCGGGTGCCGGCTGCTGCTGCGGGGGCTCAGCCCCGGCACCTACCGGCGCGGCGGCAGCGAACACGTGCGGCTGTGGGTCGCGCACCGGCTCACCGAGGCCAGCGGCGCGGCCAACCTGTCCGGCGCCCCGTGGATGATCTACTACGCGCGGGCCCTCGGGGCGACCGTCGGCCGCGACGTCGACCTGCACACGCTGCCGCCGGTGACCGGGATGCTCGTGCTCGGCGACGGCTGCTCGGTGGAGCCGGAGGTCGACCTGACCGGGCACTGGATCGACGGCGACGTGGTGCACATCGGGGAGATCCGGATCGGCGCGGGCGCGGCCATCGGGGCCCGCTCCACGCTGCTGCCCGGCGCTCGCGTCGGCAAGAACGCCGAGGTCGCGCCCGGCTCGGCGGTGACAGGGCGGGTCAAGGCCGGGCAGAGCTGGGCCGGCTCCCCCGCCGTGAAGGTCGGCAAGGCCGCCCACCCGTGGCCGACCGAGCGCCCGCCGCTGGCGACCAAGTGGGTGCCGGTGTTCGGGCTCACCTCCGTCGTCATCGCAGGCATGCCGATCTTCGCGCTCGCGGCCGGGATCGCGCTGATCGGCTGGGGCGTCCGCGACACCCCCGACCTCGGCGCCGCTGTGGTCCTGGCGCTCGCCTGGCTGCCCGCCGCGACGATCCTGACGCTCGCCGTGTTCGCGGCGCTGACCCTGATCGCGGTCCGCGCGCTCGGCATCGGCCTTCGCGAGGGCTACCACCCGGTGCGCAGTCGCGTCGGATGGCAGGTCTGGGCGACCGAGCGGCTGATGGACTCGGCGCGGACCCTGCTGTTCCCGCTGTACGCCAGCCTGCTCACCCCGGTCTGGATGCGGCTGCTCGGCGCGAACATCGGCAAGAACACCGAGATCTCCACGGCGCTGGTGCTGCCGAAGTTCACCACGGTCGCGGACGGCGCGTTCCTCGCCGACGACACCATGGTCGCCTCCTACGAGCTCGGCGGCGGCTGGCTGCACATCAAGGAGGCCAAGGTCGGCAAGCGCGCCTTCCTCGGCAACTCGGGGATGGCCGGGCCCGGTCGGCGGGTCCCGAAGAACGGTCTGGTCGCGGTGCTGTCCGCGGCGCCGAGCAAGGCCAAGTCCGGCTCGTCGTGGCTGGGCAGCCCGCCGGTGCGGCTGCGCCGGTCCGCCAACGACACCGACTCCTCCCGGACGTTCGAACCGCCGCTGCGGCTCAAGATCGCCAGGGCCGTGGTGGAGACGTGCCGGCTGATCCCGGTCATGATCACCTTCGGCATCGGCCTCGGCGTGCTGTTCGCGCTGCAGGCGATGGCGGGCGCGATCGGCTTCTGGTTCGCCGCCCTGTTCAGCGGGATCGTGCTGCTGGTCGCGGGCGCGGTGGCGGGCACCGCCTCGATCGTGGCGAAGTGGCTCGTCGTCGGGCGGATCCGGAAGGTGGAGCACCCGCTGTGGAGCTCCTTCGTGTGGCGCAACGAGGTGTCGGACGCGTTCGTCGAGACCGTCGCCGCGCCCTGGTTCGCGCGCGCCGCCACCGGCACCGCCGTCCTCACCGTCTACCTTCGAGGCATGGGTGCGACGATCGGCCGCGGCGTCTGGTGCGAATCCTATTGGCTCCCAGAGGCCGACCTGGTGACCCTCGGCGACGGCGCGACCGTCGAGCGGGGTTGCGTCGTGCAAACCCACCTGTTCCATGATCGGATCATGGCCATGGACACCGTCACCCTCGGCAACGGAGCAACCCTGGGACCGCACTGCGTCGCGCTGCCCGCGGCAGGCATCGGCGACGGCGCCACGGTCGGCCCCGCGTCCCTGGTGATGCGCGGCGACACGGTGCCGCCGAACACCCGCTGGCAGGGCAACCCGATCACCCCGTGGGCGTGACGATGGTCAAGCCAGGGAAGTTCGCCGCCGGCGGTGCCGGCAAATTTTACGAGGAACCGCTCGATTCGTACCTGCCGCACGTCGGCAACCGCGGCTATCGGGTGTCGCGCTATGAGCTGGACCTGACCTACAAGGTGGCAGGCAACCGGCTGTCCGGCAAGGCGTCGATCACGGCCGCCACCACGGAGATCCGGACGAAGTTCGCCTTCGACCTGTCGCAGAGCCTGTCGGTGTCGAAGGTGTCGGTCAACGGCGCCAGGCCTGCGAAATACACCCACCAGCACGGGAAGCTGACGATCACCCCGGCGCATGCGATCCCGGCGGGCGGCGCGCTGTCGGTCACCGTGCAGTACGCGGGCACCCCGAGGCCGATCCGCAGCCTCTGGGGCGAGGTGGGCTGGGAGGAGCTGACCGAGGGCGCGCTGGTGGCCAGCCAGCCGAACGGCGCCGCGTCCTGGTTTCCCTGCGACGACCACCCGGGCTCCAAGGCCAGCTACCAGATCTCGATCACCACGGACTCGCCGTACTTCGCGCTGGCGAACGGCGCGCTGGTGCGCAAGCAGGTCCGGGCCAGCCACACCACCTGGGTGTACGAGCAGACCGAGCCGATGGCCAGCTACCTGGCCACCATCCAGATCGGGCACTACGAGCGCAGGCACGCCGATCACGACGGCCTGCCCATGTACGCGGTGCTCCCGCCCCGGCTGCGGACGGCGTTCGAGCACGACTTCGGCAGGCAGCCGCAGATGATGGAGACCTTCGTCCGGCTGTTCGGGCCCTACCCGTTCGCGGACTACACCGTCGTCGTCACCGACGACGAACTGGAGATCCCCATTGAGGCGCAGGGCATCTCGGTGTTCGGCGCGAACCACTGCGACGGCAGGCGCAGCGCGGAACGGCTGGTCGCGCACGAGCTGGCACACCAGTGGTTCGGCAACAGCCTGACGCTGGGGTCGTGGCGCGACATCTGGCTGCACGAGGGCTTCGCGTGCTACGCGGAATGGCTGTGGTCGGAGAACTCGGGCGGACCGTCGGCAGAGGAGATCGCCACCCAGGCGCACCGTAACCTCACCGGGCTGCCGTACGACGTGCTGCTCGGCGACCCCGGGCCCGAGCTGATGTTCGACGACCGGGTCTACAAGCGCGGCGCCCTCACCCTGCACGCGCTGCGGACCGCGCTCGGCGACGGGGCCTTCTTCGACCTGCTCCGGCAGTGGACCGCCAAGCACCGCCACGGCACCGTCACCACCGAGGAATTCACCGACCTGGCAGCGCATTACACCGATCGCTCGCTGCGCCCGCTGTGGGACGCGTGGCTGTTCCAGAAGGCGATGCCCTAGCCGCACGAGTTGTTGATGGAACCGCAGCGCTGCGGATCGCCCGCGGAGGTCGAGGGTGGCTCAATCCTGACCAGTCACTGATCCTCGGACAGATCGCGCAGCTCGCTGTACTTACCGAGAACACGCTCCCTCTCCGCACCGAAGGGGTAGCCCGAACCGCTTGAAGAACCCACTCTCAGGCCTGCATGATCCAAAGCCCGATAGATGTCCTCGTCGATCTCAACGAGGTCGCCCTCCCCTCGCACACCCACCGACACGACCACATCGCAACGCTGTCGCTGCGGTTCTGCGAGATGCTCAGCTGAACCGTCGAGTTGGACCGGGTCGAGGATCTGCCACCTCGCCCACCCGCCAACCCGCTCCTCGAGCGTGGACGCGATGACCTCGATCATCCCCGCGGCGTCAGCGTTGGTCGTTTCGAATTCGAACTCGACGATCTCCTTCGCTGTGATCGGCCAGGAACTCGGTGGTGTGTCCCAGAGACTCCCGGTCTGGACCGGTCGTCCATTGACGGGACCGAGATCGTGGGCGGTCGATTCGACGATGCACAGCATCGGGTGCGAGAAGAGCGCCGCCAGGCGCGCATGCTTCGCGAAAATGGTCAGCAGCACATCTGCCGTCCGGCGGTCCAGGTTCACCAGGGCGTCGTAGCCGGCAAGGGCGAGGACTGTGCCGGCGGTGTCCGGGTCGCTGCCGTATCGGAACTCGCCGACGTCGTACATCAGATCGTTGAAGGCGTCGAGGTTCTTGCCGTAGAAAGCGGGGAACGACAGTGCACCGGCCAACGCCGCGTGGACGTCGACGACGGTGGTGCTGTGCTGCAGATCGATCCGATGGACCAGGTAACCGAGTTCGTCGAGTCGCCTAGAAGCGCAGTCGAGCCCGAATCGAGTGTCGTACCTGTAGACGGATCCGTTCTGTAACAGGCTCCAGTCGAAGCGCTGCCGTTGTGTGTCGAAGAGCTCTCGATCGAGCGGGTCGAAGACAGGACCGCGAGGCATGCACGAATCGTAGAGGAGTGGTCGGTCCGGCCAAGGCGCGTCGGCACGGCGCTGAACAGGTCGGTGTGGCCGCGCCGCCCTCACCCAGCTCGCCACCCGACGATCAGCGGGTCGGCAGGTGCGATCGGCTCTTGGCCAGTACCAGCACCAGGGACGCGGCGGCGACCACCGCGCCGATCACGAACAGCATCGGGTAGCTGAACACCGTCGGCCAGACCTGCACGCACAGCGCCATCGCCGCGGGCACCGCGAACCCGATGTAGGTCAGCGAGTAGAAGACCGCGGTGAGCCCGGCGAGGTCGTCGGGGCGCGCGATCCGCTGGATCTCCTGCAGCCCGGACACCAGCGCCATGCCGTAGCCACCGCCGAGCACGACGGCCGCGGCCAGCGCCAGCGGGACCGTCAGCCGGTCGGCGGCGACCGCGGCGACGGTCATGCCCACCACCAGGATCGCCAGCGCGACGGCGACTGCCCTTGCGCTGCGCGGGGTGTCGATGCGCCTGCCCACGGCCTGGATCGAGAACCCGGCGGCCAGCGCGACCACGCAGAGCAGCGCCGAGAACGCGACCGGGCGACCGCCGCTGTGCGGGGCCATCAGCGCGGGCATCACCGCGTAGGCGCAGCTGGCCGAGCCGAACACCCACGGCGCCAGCGGGGCGATGACGTACCGGAACCGCAGGTGCCCCGCGGCCGGGATCCGCAGGTCCTCGCGCAGCGGTACCCGCTGGTCGGCCGGGACCGCGGGCCGGGTCTCCGGCGCCGCGAACAGCGCGACCCCCGCCGCCGCCGCGATCGAGATGTGCACCAGGTACGCCAGCGCGCTCGGCCACGGCGCCCACTGCGCGAGCACACCCGCGACCCCGGCGCCGAGGGCGAACCCCGCGGTCAGGCTCATGGCCGCACGCCTGGCTCCGGCACCCGTGCCCGCGCGCCGATCCCACGGCGACGTCGACAGTTCCTTGAGCCAGCTGCCGCCGACCGCCATGCCGATGCCGAGGCCGACGCCGCTGAGGATGCGGCCCGCGACCAACAGCGCGGAGCTGTCGGCGCCGGTGGCGAGCACCAGCGAGCCGGCCGCCGCGATGAAGGGAGCGGGCAGCATCACCGGCCGCCGCCCGAGCCGGTCGGACAGCGGGCCGCCGATGAGCAGGGCGGGCACGATGCCGAACACGTACGCGAACAGGAAGCTGTCCACCACGACCGGGGAGTAGCCGTGGTCGAGGCGGTACATCACCAGCAGCGGGGTGAACTCGTTGCCGCCCCACGCGACGGCGAACATCGCCGCGGACACGAGCGCCCACGGCGCCACGACCCGTTTCCGCGAACGGCCGTCGTTCGCGGCCGGTGCCGTCTCGGCCGCGAGGTCGGTCCGCACGCTCATCGGGCACCGGCCTGCAGCAGCGGCAGGCCGTGCACGCGGCGCATGTGCACCGTCACGGCGGCGTCGTAGCCGTCGGCGTCCGCCGCCTCGACCAGGTTTGCCAGCGCCGTGTGGTCGTCGATGATCGACGCCAGCTGCAGTGGGTCCCTGGCCAGCGAGCGAGCGGTCATCCGGCGCTGCCGCTCGCGCAGGCCTGCGTAGAAGGTGACGAGCAGCGGGTTGCCGCCCGCGCGCACGATCAATCCGTGGAAGTCGGCGTCGAGGCCACTGAAGCCGTCCACGTCCCCGCTCGCCGCCGCCTCGCGCTGGCCGACGAGGTTCGCGCGCAGGGCCGCGACCAGCTCGGTCCTGGCGGTCTCGTGGCCGGTGACGGTCCGGACGGCGTCCGTCTCGACGAGCCTGCGCGCGGCGACGACGTGTTCGGCCTCGCCGTCGGCGACCGGCACGATCAGCGCCCCGCGCTTGGGGTAGAGCCGCATCCAGCCCTCGGCCTCGAGCCGGAGGAAGGCCTCGCGGACGGGGGTGCGACTGGTGCCCATCTCGGCGGCGATCTCGCCCTCGCTGATCAGCTCACCACCGGGCAGCGCGGCGGACAGGATCCGCTCCTTCACCTCGCGGTAGACGACCTCCGCCGCCGAATGCAACTTAGACACAAGATGTATTTATACCGACCGCAGGCGGCACCACCGCAGGTGGGTGGCATTTCGGGTGCGGGTTTAGGGGACCCAGTACTTGGCCGCGAGGTGCTCGATCACGGGATCGTCGTCGAGCGCCTCATCCAATGCGGCCAGGTCGTCGTCGAGCGCGACCAGTCGCGGATCGTTGCCTTCGCCGCGCTCGGAGGGATAGCCGCCGTCCTCGGCGATCTGACGCAACAGCTTCTCCCGGACGCGGTCCTTCAGCGAATCGGCCATAGCTGAGCATTGACCAGAGCAGCCGCCCTGTCGACCGGACGCGCCGAATCAGTCGTCGTGCTTGCGGAACACCCGACGCGCGATCGGGATCAGCACGACCAGCGCGCCGACGAGCACGATCAGCGAGAAGATCTGCATTGCCATCGGAACCTCCGGGTCGAGTTCGTCGATCGTCAGGTCGGCGCGAGGACCGCCTCGCCGTCACGTCGGGGCGAGCACCGCTCCCCACGGGGTGTTACGCACCACGGTGAACACCGCCAACACCACCAGTATCCCTGCCGTGGCAGACCGGCCGAGCACGATCATCCGGTCGTCGACTCCGCCCCATCGCCGCCGCAGCCAGCGTATCCACGCCACCACCAGCACCACGACCAGCGGCAGGATCAGCACGTTGCTCGACAGCGACCCGATCAGATCCCCGTGGGTGAGGTCGTTCACCGCGCGCAGCCCACCGCAGCCCGGGCACCACCAGCCGGTGATCACGTGGAACGGGCAGAAGCCGTAGGCACCCGCGCGGTGCGGGTCCCGCAGGTACAGCAGGGTCGCCGCGCCGAGGCCCGCCGCCGCGACCGCGAGCGGCGCGCGCAGCGAGCGGGCCCGGGTCTCCGGCTTGGTCATCGTCATCGGGTCACCGTCATCGCGTCACTTTCACTCTCATTGCGGTGCGGTCACCGCGCCCTTGATCACGACCGAGGTGACCAGCATGTCGTGCCAGCACCGGTGCCGCGGGTCCCACAGCGGCCACAAGAAGTTCAGGAAGCAGAGGTCGCCGAGGATCCACAGCAGCAACCACCGCACAAATGCCATGCCCGGGCCGAGCGGGCGTCCGTCCGCCTCGCGGACCACCGAGATGCTCAGCCATTTCTTGCCGAGCGTCTGCCCGGTGTTGCCCTGCCGGAACACCATGTTCCAGACCAGCAACGCGAGCGCAAGCAGGATGCCGGCCACCATGATGGCGATACCGACGCCGTTGACGTTCGTGAGCTCGCTGTCTGAGTCGTAGTAGTAGTCGCCCGAGTAGGTGGTCGTGACCGATCTCGCGTCCTTGAACGCGATGAATGCCCCGAGGCCCGCGAGCAGGTAACCCGGCAGCGGAACCACGATCCGGTCGAGCAGATATGCGCCGACCCGAGACCACCAGGAGGCATACGGATAGGCGGGCGGCGGCGGACCGCCGTAGGGCTGGCCCGGCGGCGGATAGCCCGGCTGCTGCGGGTACTGAGGGGCACCGTAGGGCGGCTGGCCCGGAGGCGGATACTGCGGGGCACCGTACTGCGGCTGACCGTACTGCGGCGGCTGCTGGCCGTACTGGGGCTGGGGCGGAGGAGGACCCGGCGGCGGGCCTGGCTGCGCGGGATCGGGTTGCTGGGGCTGATTCGGGTCCGACATGGCGCCACTTCCTGTCCGCAGGGTGGTGGTTCACTTCCCAAACCATAGCCCCGAACGACATTCGGCCACGTTCCTTGTCCGTCCGGTTCGCGGGGGCTACATTTCGCCTGATCCGAAAGCACGGGCACCGACGCCGGGATCGCTACCGTCGAGGGCCTCCGACGTCGGCTCCTGAGACTGCGAGACGTGCGGCAGCGACAAGGAGACAGACATGACCGAACCGATATTCGACAAGTCCGAACAACTCAAGCAGGTACAACAGGCGATTCTCGCGGGCGAGACGATCATTGCCGTCTACGACTGCATCGGTGCGGGCACCGGATTCATGGGACTGACCAATCTTCGCCTCGTCATTCAGGACAAGAGCTTCGTCGGCAGCCGAACCGCGATCACGTCCATTCCGTACAAGAATGTCCGGTCGGTGTCCTTTCTCAGCAACAAATCATGGGCCGGACATTTCTTCTCGTCGAGCAGCATTGCCGTGGACATCGGCCAGCAGACCTATGAAGCCGACTTCCGCGGCATCGAAAAGGCGCAGCACGTGCACCGGGTGATCCTCGAGCAGATCACCCGGTAGGCCGAACTCCGGTCAGGTCGTACACATATCGGCTCGTGGGGATCACGTCCACGTCGGTGCTCGCGCCGAACGTGGACGTGCTCTCGATCATTCGTGACACCCGGCGCCCGAGCTCCGCGTCGTCCCCGCCGCTCCCGTAGAACGCGTGCGGATCGGTCATCGCGGCCATCGGGAACAGTTCTTCGACAAGGGCGTCGGCGCGAGCGTCGGCGGTGAGCGTCTCGATCACGGTGTTCTGCACGTAGCCGAACGTGGCCTGGGTCTCGATCGCCACTGTGGTGTGGTCATCCTGCCAGCGGCGGAGCCATTCCGACCGATCCATGCCCGCGGGTATCCGCAACAGCGCGAGACCGGCGAGGGCGTCGGCGCGAACTCCGTTGTCCGACTCCGGAGGCGGGATCGGCGTCCGTTCGTCGACCACCCATCCCGCGACCCGGTCGGCCGCCGCCGTGAGGAGGCCGGTGACGGCCGCGAATTCGTCTGGAATCCAGACGCTGACGATCGCACCCACCGGCTGCTCATAGGTCGTGAGACGAAGCTGGGCGGGAGCGACGTCGGCGTCGGCGATGTTGATCTGGAGCCTGGTGGCGCCGAGCGCGGCCAGTTGCTCGCGGAGACGCTCCGCGAACAACGCCTCCTGCAATCGCGACCCCCACAGGGCGTACATCAACTTCATCGTCGAATCCTTTCCGTGGCCTGGCATTCCGGCGTTGGCCTAGCCCGTCGTGGACGAATGGGCCGCAGTGAGCAATCCGACGAGCAGGTCGATCACGTCGTCGGGTTCCGGCCGGCCGCGGTGGTCGGCGTCGGACATCCGTTCGTAGTCGGCGATCAATGCGAGCAGGACAGTCGCCAGTGACTCGAGCCGGTACCGGCGAGCGACGGCGGGCAGATCGCCGATCAGGTGATCGAGCCGCGACATGACGATGCGGACGGTCGGCCGACTGTCGCCGTCCAGGTTCATCTCGTCCGCGACGGAGCGGTGGTGGCGCACGCGCTCGAAGAACCGGGCGAAATGCGTCGATCCCGGCTGATCGACCACCTCTACGAGGGGAAGCGCCAGCACCGTCAGCAGTGCCCGGATGTCTTCGCCCCCTGGCGCACCCTCGCACTCGGCGAGCAGCTCCATCCGCCGGAATTCCAGCCCGCGGAGGTGATACTCGACGATCGCGGCGATCAGGCCGTCGCGGGAACCGAAGTGGTACTGCACCGCCGACTTGTTGCGCTGACCCGCCGCGCGGGCGATGTCCTGCAGCGGGACGTCGATCCCGGCCTCGGCGATCAGCACCTCCGCGGCACGCATGATGGCGTGCGGAGCCGATCCCTCCCGCAGCCCTTCCCCGACCTTCACCGCTCAAAGGTAGGGTCACACATCACCGAGGTCAATGCCTAATACTTATTCTTTAAGTCTGACTACTTAAGTCCTTGGGCCCGCGGTTGCGCCGAGCACACCCAGGCCGGAGAGTGGTCCCCCGTGAGCCATCGCATCCACCACCTCAGCTGCGCGACGATGTGCCCCAGCGCCGGCCTCGTGCCCGGCCTCGCCCCGTCTCGCCTGGTCGCGCACTGCCTGCTGGTCGAGGGACCCGACGGCCTGACGCTGGTGGACACGGGCTTCGGCACGGCCGACGTCGCCGATCCGATCGGCCGGCTGGGCCGGCCGTTCGTGATGTCGGTCGGCGCCAGGATGGACCTCGCGCTCACCGCAATCGCCCAGGTGCGCGCGCTCGGCTACGACCCGTCGGATGTCCGCGACATCGTGGTCACCCATCTGGACGGCGACCACGCGGGCGGCCTCGGCGACTTTCCGTGGGCGCGCGTGCATGTACACGCCGACGAGCTCGCGACCGCGCGCGCACGGCCAACCCTGCTCGACAAGACGCGGTACAGCGCGAAGCAGTGGGCGCACGACCCGACCTGGGTCGAGCACCGCCCGGGCGGCGACCGGTGGTTCGGGTTCGAATCGGTGCAGGCGGTCAGCGAGGACGTGCTGCTGATACCGCTACGTGGGCACACCTTCGGGCACAGCGCGGTGGCGGTGCGTCGTCCCGGCGGCGGCTGGTACCTGCACGCGGGCGACGGCTACTACTTCGCCGACGAGAAGCTGACCCCGCCCTCCTGCCCGCCGGGCCTGCGGGCGACACAGATCCTGATGGAGATGGATCGCCGGTCGCGAATCGCCAACCAGGGCAGGCTCCGCGAGCTACACGCCGCCCACGGCGACGAGGTCACCATCATCTGCGCGCACGACGCGAGCGAGTTCGAGGCGCTGGCCGCCGTCACCGACTGAGCGCGTTTCCGGCTATCCGGCGAGGTCGTCCGGGCCGATCGGGTCGGCGTCCCAGAGGGCCTGGGTGACCGGCGGCCGGGCCCGGAACCGGTTGACGAGAACGAACCCGAGCGCGATGAGCGCACCCACCACGGCGCCCGTCACGACGCGGCGACATGCGCGGGTGAACTTCGTCGGCTCGGGTTCGGTGGAGGTCATGCGAGGAGTCTCCCGCACTCTCCCACAAGACCTGAATAGCCCCTCGCCTACGGCGCAGGTGAAATCCCCGCCTGGTGCATCATCTTGTCGTCGTCACACTGCTTGACTCAGCCGAGAAACGTACTTTTGGATCGATCCCCGCCTCCTTGAGTTGCCGCACGCAGGCCTTGAACCGCTCGAATGCTTCTGCATCCCGGGCACGCACTGCTGTGTCCTCATTGAGGGCGTTGATGTTCTTCCCAACCTCAGCGACATGCCATGCTATGGAGACACGCAGGACCTCGAGTGCCTCTTCGTACTGCGCCCTTTTCAAGACTTCAACGCCGGTCGCCAGGCGTTCATACGCCCAGAGCAAGACGTAGTAGCTCTCGATCACACGGGCATCGACCGAGCGCCTAGCGTCCGAGTTCCCATACCGTTTCGTGCCGACTACATGTCGGGCGTCGGCTACCGCGCCGGTCGTCATGTCTCGATGCAGATCCGCTGCGAACTTGAGCGCATCGCGCCGCCCCATCCTCAATCCGTTGCGGTAGGCAAGCCACGCCGCCAGGGCGCTACCTGCCGCGATGAAGGCTGACAACAACGGGACCACATGCGATGCGCTCGTCACTAGGCGAAAGTAACAGTTTTGCGAGGTAGTCCCGCGTGAGCCCTTCCCTAGTGCCGCGTTAGTGCCGGCCGGAAGCGACATTGAAGGCGCTGGCCACAATCGGACCCGGGCAACGCTGGTACAGAAACGACTCTGGCCTGCCCGCGTTAGCGGACAGGCCAGGCCTTTCGATTGGAGCCGCCTAAGAGAATCGAACTCTTGACCTTTTCATTACGAGTGAAATGCTCTACCGACTGAGCTAAGGCGGCGTGCCCGACCTCGCGGTCGAGCCAGAGGGAGTCTAGCGGCTCACCCCGCGGATGCGAAAACGGGCCCCGCTACTTCAGCTCGGCACCCAGCTTGGCGACCATGGACGCCACCGCGAACCGGGGCTTGACGTTGATCGAGAGCGCCTCGCGGCACTCCAGCACCGCCTCCACACACCGCAGCAGCGCCTCGGGGCTGCCCGCCGCGGCCATCTTCCTGACCTGGTCCGCCTTGTCCGGGTGGTTCGGCTGTGCCCCCGACCCCAGCGCGACCGCCAACGCGTCCCGGTAGAGCCCGGCCAGGTCCATCAGGGCACGGTCGAGGCTGTCGCGGCCGGTCCTGGTGGCCCGCGACTTCTGCCTGCGCTCGAGGTCCTTGAGGGCGCCGGCCGAGCCGCGCAGCGCGCCCGCCGCGCCCTTGCCGGTACCGCCCGCGCCGAGGGCGGTGCGCAGCTCCTCGGTCTCGCGTTCGTCGCGGGCCGCGCTCATCTCCTTGGCCTCGGCCTCCGCCGCCCGGACCAGCTCGTCAGCCGCCGCGTATCCGGTGGCAGGCCGGGTCGCGGCAGACGCGATGCCCAGCGCCTGGCCGCGGCGCGCCCGCGCCTCCTCGTCCGTCGCCAGCCGTCGGGCCCGGCCGACGTGGCCGCCACTGATCGAAGCGGCCAGCAGTGCGGTCTCGGCGTCGAGCTGATCGCGCTCGCGCAGCACCCCGGCGATCGCCTCCACCGACGGGGTCACCAGCGCCACGTGCCTGCACCGGGACCGCAGCGTCACCGAGATGTCCTGCGGGTCCACCGAGGGGGCGCACAGGAGGAAGACGGTCCGCGCCGGCGGCTCCTCGACGACCTTGAGCAGCGCGTTGGCCGCGCCCTCGGTCAACCGGTCCGCGTCCTCGATCACCACGACCTGCCAGCGCCCGGTGCTGGGGCGACGCGACGCGGTCTGCACGATGCCGCGCATCTCCGCGACGCTGATGCTCAGGCCCTCGGGGATCACCCGACGCACATCGCCGTGGGTGCCCGCCATCGTGGTGGTGCAGGCATGGCATCGCCCGCACCCGGGCTCGCCCTCGTCGGTGCACTGCAGCGCGGCGGCGAAGCACAGCGCCGCGACGGAGCGCCCGGAGCCGGGCGGCCCGGTGAACAGCCAGGAGTGCGTCATCAGCGAACCTGCCGAGGCGGCGCCGCCCCGTGCCGCCCTCGCGGCACCGGTCAGCTCCATCTCGACATGCTCCTGGCCGACCAGTCGATCGAATACTCCCGCCACGGGCCGAGCCTATCGGGCGGGTCCGACGCCGCCGGGCGGGCGTCCGAAACGTTCAAGACCGTCCGGACCGCGGGGAACTACCGTCGCGGGCATGACGCCACAGCTCTCCATGATCGGTCTCGCCGTCGCGGACCTGCCCCGCTCCTTCGACATCTACCGACGCCTCGGCCTCGACCTGCCCGCCGATCCCGGCCAGGAGCAACACCACGAGATCACCCTGCCGGGCGGCCTGCGGGTGGGCTGGGACACCCTCGAGGTCATCCGCGGCTTCGCCCCCGACTTCACCCCCGGGACCGGTGGCCCGTCGCTGGCCTTCGACTGCGGCACGCCCGAGGCCGTCGACGCCAAGTACACCGAGCTCACCGAGGCCGGGTGCACCGGTGAATCGAAGCCGTGGGACGCGTTCTGGGGACAGCGCTACGCGGTCGTCAGGGACCCGGACGGCCACGGCATCGAACTGTTCGCGGCACTGCCCGGCTGACCGAGCAGCCCGGTCAGGGAGGTCCCCGCCAGCGCCCGGACCTCCCTGGCCAGGTGCGCCTGATCGCTGAACCCGGAATCCGCCGCGACCCGCGCGAGCGGGATGCCCCCTCGGGCGAGCCCGAGCGCGCGGTCGAAGCGGAGCACCCGGGCCAGCGTCTTCGGGCCGTACCCGTATGCGGACAAGGACTTTCGATGTAGGCGGCGTTCGCTCCAGCCCAGGCTCGCGGCGACCTGCGCCACCGTGACGCCGCGCGCCAGCTGCGCCGCGATCGCGGTCTCGACGGGACGCCCGACCCCGACGAGACGGTCGCGTGCCGCCGCACTGATCGCCCGCAGCGGATCCGGCTCGGCGGCATGGAAGAGGCTGCGCACCATCGCATCCGGCCACAGCTGCTCCAGCGGCACCCGCACGTCTCGCAGCTCGTCGGCGCGGACACCGAACACGTGCGGTCCGACGCCTGGCGCGAACCGCAGACCGATCGCCCTGCTACCCGCGGCCGTGGTGCGGTGCGCCCGGGTGTCCGGACCGGCCACCAGCAGCCCGCGCTCGTGCCAGATCAGATCCATGCACCCGTCGGGCAGCACCAGGGCGCCCTCGTCCGGCCTCGACCGGCATGGCGGATCCGACGTCACCGACCAGGCGACCGCTCCCGGAACTTCCGCTCGCAGTTCCCGATACGCCACCTCGTCTACACCACCTCAGTGTGGACCGGTCAGGACTTCTTCGCGGCGGCCTTCTTCGCAGCCGCCTTGGCGGGCGCCTTCTTGGCCGCGGTCTTCTTCGCCGCCGCCTTCTTGGCAGGCGCCTTCTTCGCGGCCGCCTTCTTCTTCACCGGGCCACGCGCACGCCGGTCGGCGAGCAGCTCCGAGGCACGCTCGTCGGTGATGGTCGCGACATCGTCGTCCTTGCGCAGGCTCGCGTTCGTCTCGCCGTCGGTGACGTAGGGGCCGAAGCGGCCGTCCTTGATCACCATCGGCTTGTCCGTCGCCGAGTCGTTGCCGAGCTCACGCAGCGGCGGGGTCGCCGCACCCGTGCGGCCCCGGCGCTTGGGCTCCGCGTAGATCTTCAGGGCGTCCTCGAGGGTCACCGTGAACATCTGCTCCTCGTTCTCCAGCGAACGAGAATCGGTGCCCTTCTTCAGGTACGGGCCGTAGCGCCCGTTCTGCGCGGTGATCTCTTCCTTCGACTCCGGGTCGATGCCGACCACGCGCGGCAGCGAGAGCAGCCGCAGCGCGTCCTCGAGCGTCACGGTCGCCACATCCATGGACTTGAGCAGCGAGCCGGTCCGCGGCTTCGGGCCGGCGGCCTTCTTGGCGGTCTTCTTCGCGGCGGCCTTCTTCGCGGGCGCCTTGGTGGTGACGGCACCCTCCCCCTCGGCCGTCACCGGCACGATGTCCGGCTCCGGTTCGGGTTCCGGCTCGGGCAGGATCTCGGTCACGTACGGACCGAAACGCCCCTCCTTCGCGACGATCTCGTGCCCGGTGAGCGGGTCGACGCCGAGCTTGCGACCGTCCTGCGGGGTGGCGAACAGCTTCTCCGCGTACTCGGGCGACAGCTCGTCCGGGGGCAGGTCGTCGGGCAGGTTTGCGCGCTGCGAAACAAGATTCGCATCGGGGCCGCCCTCTCCGGAGGGATCAGCGACCATCCGCTCGAGATACGGCCCGAACCGGCCGACCCGCACCACGACATCGCGGCCCTCGGAATCGGCGAACAACCGGATCGAGTTCACCTCGCGGGCGTCGATGTCCTCGAGATTGGTGCCGACCATCTTCTTCAGACCGCCAGAGCGGGCGACCGAGCCCTCGGCGCCGCGCTCCCCGCCGAAGTAGAAGCTGGACAACCAGTTCCCGCGCTGCTCGCGGCCACCGGCGATCTCGTCGAGATCATCCTCCATGCCCGCGGTGAAGTCGAAGTCGACCAGCCGGCCGAAATGCGCCTCCAGCAACCCGATCACGGCGAACGCCACCCACGACGGCACCAAGGCACTGCCGCGCTTGTAGACGTAGCCGCGGTCCAGGATCGTCTTGATGATCGACGAATACGTCGACGGGCGACCGATTCCCAGCTCCTCGAGGGTCTTGATCAGGCTGGCCTCGGTGTAGCGGGCGGGCGGGTTCGTGGTGTGACCGTCCGGATCCAGCTTGGTGGCGGTGACCGCCTGCCCGGCGACGAGCACGGGCAGCCGCGACTCGGCGTCGTCGGACTGGCCGCCCGCCTCCTCGTCGACGCTCTCGACGTAGGCCTTGAGGAAGCCGGCGAACGTGATGGTGCGGCCGGACGCGGAGAAGGTGCACTCCTCGCCGGTGCCCGCGGTGCCGGTGATCCGCAGCGTCAGGGTGGTGCCGCGCGCGTCGGCCATCTGCGAGGCGACGGTGCGCTGCCAGATCAGCTCGTAGAGCTTGAACTCGTCGGCGGCCAGCTGCGAGTGCAGCTGCCCCGGGGTGGCGAAGACGTCACCCGCGGGACGGATCGCCTCGTGCGCCTCCTGCGCGTTCTTCACCTTGCGGGTGTACTGCCGCGGCGACGGGCTGACGTACTCGGCGCCGTACAGCTCGGTGGCCTGCGCCCTTGCCGCGGCGATCGCCGACGCCGACAGCGTCGTCGAGTCGGTACGCATGTAGGTGATGTGGCCGTTCTCGTACAGCCGCTGCGCGGTCCGCATGGTGCGCTCGGACGTGAAGCGCAGTTTGCGTGCCGCCTCCTGCTGCAGCGTCGAGGTCATGAACGGCGCGTACGGCTTGCGGGTGTACGGCTTGTCCTCGGCAGACGAGACGGTGAGATCGGTGCCGTGCAGCGCCTCGGCGAGGCGACGGGCGTAGCCCTCGTCCAGCACCGTGACGCCGGTCGACTTCAGCTGGCCGTCTGCCCCGAAGTCGCGGCCCGCGGCGACGCGGCTGCCGTCGACGCTGACCAGGCGCGCCCCGAAGCTGCGCGGATTCGCCTCGGCGCCCGCGTCCAGGGTGGCGGAGATGTCCCAGTACTCGGCGGACCGGAAGGCCATCCGCTCGCGTTCGCGCTGCACGATGACGCGCGTCGCCACCGACTGCACGCGGCCTGCCGAAAGCTTCGGCATGACCTTCTTCCACAGCACCGGACTGACCTCGTAGCCGTAGAGGCGGTCGAGGATGCGCCTGGTCTCCTGCGCGTCCACCAGGTCCTGGTCGAGGTCGCGGGTGTCCTGCGCGGCCGCCAGGATGGCCGGCTTGGTGATCTCGTGGAAGACCATCCGGCGGACCGGGATCTTCGGCTTGAGGGTCTCGAGCAGGTGCCAGGCGATGGCCTCGCCCTCGCGGTCGGGGTCAGTGGCGAGGTAGAGCTCGTCGGCGTCCTTGAGCAGGCTCTTGAGCTCGGCGACCTTGGTCTTCTTGTCCGGGCTCACCACGTAGAGCGGCTCGAAGTCGTGGTCGACGTTGACGCCGAGCCGGGCCCACGACTCGCCCTTGTACTTGGCGGGCACGTCCGCCGCGCCCCGCGGGAGGTCGCGAATGTGACCGACCGAGGCCTCGACGACGTAGTTCTTGCCCAGGTAGGGGGCAATTTTCCTGGCCTTGGTCGGCGACTCGACGATCACGAGACGGCGCGTCTGGTCGGCTGTGGCGGGGCTGTCGCCCGCCGTGTCCTTCTCCCGAGCTGCCACCTTGCTGCCTGCACCTTCCTCGACTCGAATCGGCGATCACTTCAGTAACAGAGTGACACACCGCGAGACCATCCTTGCAGATCAATCCCGTGTCGACTGTTCTACACCTGCGGCCAGGCCTCTCGCGCCTCCTGCCGGTCAGGGGCCTGACCGATGTTCTCGACCAGCCGCATCAGCCGCTTGTGCCCCACGATCCGGAGCCCGGGGCCCGCTCCGCGGGTGCCGATGAGGGTGGGCGCGATCCCGGCCCGCATCAGCGATTGGGCGAGGATCGGGTGGGTGTCCGGGGCGTGCGGGTCCAGCCCGAGCACGAACCGATCGCCCTCACCCTCGGACCTGCCCGCGGCCAGCACCCAGGCCCGCAGGGCACGCGAGTCCGGGATCCAGCCCACCGGCACGGCCTTGACCGCACCCTTGGTCCACTGAGCGGCGAGCGCGGCCAACTCGGGCACCGATGCGGTGCGGACCAGCGGGCTGCCCTCGTCGGAGCGGGTGATCTCGGCGGCCAGGCCGGCCTCCTCGATCAACTCGGCGACGGCGTCCGCCCGCCACGAGGCGTCGACGACCACCGAGACCCTGGCCCGGCCGGCGGCGACGGAGACCTGCCCCTGCGCGGCCAGCAGACCGCTCAGGTCCGATACCGCGGGCGGCACCGCCTCCGCGGAGAAGAAGGACAGCTGGTTCACAAGAGGACAGTAGGACAGATCCGGCCGCTCGGGCCGCGCTGACACGGCGGGACCACGCGCGGCGCCGGGCGGGAAACGACTCGTCCCCCACCACCTCACGGTGGTGGGGGACGAGTTGATCCGTCTCGAGGAACGAATGAATCAGACCGCGCGAACGCCGGTGGCCTGGGGACCCTTGGTGCCCTGACCGACCTCGAACTCGACGCGCTGGTTCTCCTCGAGCGTGCGGAACCCGCTGCCCTGAATCTCGGAGTAGTGGACGAAGACGTCAGCGGAGCCGTCCTCGGGGGCGATGAATCCAAAGCCCTTCTCCGCGTTGAACCACTTCACAGTGCCCTGTGCCATGCTTTTCCTTCACTTTCTAACACCGGATTCGGTGAACAGCAGTCAACAGTCCACCGGGCCGGTTCCGACCGCTGTACCGCTGATTTCCCCCTCAGGAAAAGCATCGCCACCGCGCTCGCAACATCGATCCTGCGAGCGCGTACACGAACACAGAAGCTGCGACCACTTATAAGTCAAGCACGGTTCGCGCGATGACAACAGTCGAAATCCAACAATGGTCGTAAAGAATTGATCTTGTATCCGACGACGCGTCGGCAACCGCTCTATTGGACACTCGTCAAGTTATTGACAAGGGCTGCACAGTGTTAAACACATCCCGGCAAGTACGATCAAAACCGCAGGTGAACCGGCACGTGTACGCGGCCACCCAACGAACTCGGAGTTATCAGTGAGCCAACCGGCCGCCGCAGCCAGCTACGGGCAGTCATTGCTCGATCGGGTGCTGGCGGGCACCCCTCGCGGCGAGGACCCGCTCACCCACGTGGCGGAACTGCAGGCACGCGAGTCCCAGTTCACGCAATGGCCACCGTGGATTCACGCCGATGTCGTCGATGCCATGCGCGGCAACGGAATCCCGCTGCCGTGGACACATCAGGAGGCCGCCGCCTCGCTCGCCGCGGCGGGAGAGCACGTCGTGGTCGCCACCGGCACCGCATCCGGGAAGTCGCTGGCCTACCAGCTGCCCATCCTCACCGCGCTCGCCGAGGACCCGCGCGCGACCGCCCTCTACCTGGCCCCGACCAAGGCCCTCGGGGCCGACCAGATCCGGTCCACCATCGCGCTGACCGAGCAGGCCGAATCGCTCGCCACCGTCTACCCCAACGCCTTTGACGGCGACACCCCGACCGAGGTACGCCAGTGGGTGCGGACCAACTCGCGCTGGATTTTCACCAACCCGGACATGCTGCACATCGGCATGCTGCGCTCGCACCAGCGCTGGGCCCACTTCTTCCGCAACCTGCGTTACGTCGTGATCGACGAATGTCACTCCTACCGAGGCGTTTTCGGCTCGAATGTGGCGCTGGTCCTGCGCAGGCTGAAGCGGATCGCCCGCCGCTACGCCGCCGACCCGGTGTTCATCCTCGCCAGCGCCACCACCGCGGCACCGGGGGCCGCGGCGTCCCGGCTGATCGGCGCCCCTTGCGCGGAGGTCACCGTCGACGGCTCGCCACACGGCCCGCGAACGGTCGCGCTCTGGGAGCCCCCGCTGATGGCCGAGGTGACCGGCGAGAACGGCGCCCCGGTCCGCCGCGCCGCCGGGTCGGAAGCCGCCCGGATCATGGCCGACCTGATGATCGAGGGCGCCAGGACCCTGACCTTCGTCCGCTCGCGCCGCGGCGCCGAGCTGACCGCGATGGGCACGAAAAGGCTGCTGGCGGAGTCCGCCCCGGACTTGACCGAACGGGTCGCCGCCTACCGGGCCGGCTACCTTGCCGAGGACCGACGCGAGCTGGAGGCTGCGCTCGCGGACGGGACCCTACTCGGCGCCGCGACCACCAATGCCCTCGAGCTCGGGGTCGACATCGCCGGCCTGGACGCGGTCGTGGTGGCCGGCTTCCCCGGCACCGTCGCCTCGTTCTGGCAGCAGGCCGGGCGGTCCGGCCGCCGCGGCGAGGGCTCCCTTGTGGTGCTGGTCGCCCGCGACGATCCGCTCGACACGTATCTGGTCCACCATCCGGCCGCGCTGCTGGACAAACCCGTCGAGGCCACCGTCACGGATCCGTCGAACCCGTACGTGCTGGGCCCGCAGCTGCTGTGCGCGGCGATGGAGCTGCCGCTCAGCGACGCCGAGGTCGAGCAGTTCGGCGCCGTCGAGCTGCTGGGCCGGCTCGCCGAGCAGGGTCTGATCCGGCGTCGCGCGCATGGCTGGTTCGTCACCGCGGAATCCAACCCCCATGCGTCCGTGGACATCCGAGGCGGCATCGGCAAGCAGGTCGCCATCGTCGACGCCGAGTCCGGCCGGATGCTCGGCACCGTCGACGGCGGCCGCGCCCCCGCGACCGCCCACCCGGGGGCGGTGCACCTGCACCAGGGCGAGTCCTTCGTGGTGGACATGCTGGATCTGGAGGAGGGCCTGGCGCTGGTGCACGCCGAGACTCCGGAGTGGAGCACCTCGGCGCGCGAGACCACCGAGATCGTCATCACCTCCCTCCTCGAGCACAGCGAGCACGGCCCGGTCACGGTGGCGCTGACCGAGGTCGAGGTCACCCACCAGGTGGTGGGCTACCTCCGGCGGCTGCCGTCCGGCGAGGTCCTCGACTCCATCGAGCTCGACATGCCGCCGCAGCGCCTGAACACGCGGGCCGTGATGTACACGGTGACACCGGAACTGATGGAACGGGCCGGCATCACCCCGGACCGGTTCCCCGGCTCGCTACACGCCGCCGAACACGCCGCGATCGGACTGCTGCCGCTGGTGGCCACCTGCGACCGCGGCGACATCGGCGGGGTGTCGACGGCGCTGCACCAGGACACCGGGCTGCCAACGGTGTTCGTCTACGACGGCCATCAGGGCGGCGCCGGGTTCGCGGACCGCGGGCACGCCGAGCTGCTGCGCTGGCTGCGCGCCACCAGGGACGCGATCGGGTCCTGCGAGTGCACGGCGGGGTGCCCGTCGTGCGTGCAGTCCCCCAAGTGCGGCAACGGGAACGACCCCCTCGACAAGGACGGCGCGGTCCGGCTGCTGACCGCGGTGGTCGACTCGCTCCGGGGAACCTAGATCAGGTCGGTCTTCTGCATCCAGCGCAGGATCGGCCAGCCGGCGAACACCGGCAGCCAGCAGGTGAGCACCCGGTACAGCAGTACCGACGGCACCGCGACCGCGGCGGGCACTCCGAAGGCCGCGAGTCCACCGATCAGCGCCGCCTCGACCGCGCCGACGCCGCCGGGCGTCGGCGCGGCGGACGCCAGCGTGCCGCCGATCATCGTCACGATGGTGACGGTGACGAAGCTGGTCTCGCCGCCGAATGCTGCGACGCTCGCCCAGAGAGCGAGCGCGGCACCGAGGGTGGTGCCCGCACACCCACCGACGATGAGCAGGAACCGGCCCGGGTCGCGCGCGAGGTCAAGCAGCTCGGTGCTCACGTCGGCGATCTGGGGACGCAGCTCGTCGATCAGCCAGCGCCGCAACCTCGGCACGATCATGAAGGCCCCGACCACACCGAGCAGGACACCGACCACCAGGTAGATGACCGTCGCGTTCGGGATGAAGCCGGACAGGTCCGCACTCCTGCCCGCCGCGATGCTGAAGAGGATCAGCAGACCGATGTGGGTGACCACCTGGACCGTCTGCTGCAGCGCGACGGCCGCGGTCGCCCGCACCCCGCCGAGCCCGTTGTGTTGCAGGAACCGCACGCTCAGCGCCAGGCCCCCGACCCCAGCGGGCGTGGTGGTGGCCGCGAAGGTGTTGGCGAACTGCATGATCACCAGGTTCTTGAGCCGGACCGACTCCGACGCGCAGGCCCACAGCGCCACCGCCGCCCCGATGTACGTCGACGCCGACACCACCAGACCGAGCAGCGCCCACCACCAGTTCGCGGTCCGCAGCTCGGTGAGGAATGTCGGCACCTGGCTGACGAACGGGTAGGCGACGTAGACCAGGCCGATCAACAGCACCAGCTGGATTAGCTGGTTCCGGCTGAAGCGGGTGACCTGCTCGGTCTTGATCACCTCGGAGTCGGTCTGGGTCCGGACCTGGTGCCGGGTGGCCGACATCAGTTTGTCCGCATCCGGCAGTGCCCGGCGAACCCGTTTGGGCATCGCGGACTTGGTCAACCTGCCCGACGCCGCGAGGACCACGTCCTCGCCCAGCGTCTCGAGCGCCGCCCGCACCGCCGATTCCGGCCCGAACCGCGCCCCGGTGGTCAGCAGCAACTGGGCGATGTCCGACTCGAGCTGCGCGTCCGAGGCACCGACCTCCGCGTGCGCAAAGCCCTCGAAATGCACTCGGTCCCCGCTGATCCGGAGGTTGTCCGGGCGCAGGTCGCCGTGCGCGACCTGATTCGCGTGCAAGACCCGCAGGCCGGACCAGGCCGCCTCGAGGTGCTCGGGCTGCGCCTGCTCGAGCGGGGTCCCTGCGGGCACCGAATGCGCGTAGAGCATCCAGCCCCGCTCGAGCGGGGACACCGCGACGGCCAGGCTGGACGACAGCCCCATCCGTCCGACCGCGGTCGACATCAGCGCCCGGTGCTCGACCGCCCGGCGCAGCGACGCGTACGGCGCGGGCGTCTCCGCGCTCCGGAAGGTGAGCCAGTGCCAGACCTGACGGAGCGCGCCCTCGCTGCGCTGGTGCGGCCCGAAGAGCTCGAGGATCACCTCGTCGTCCGCGCCCGCCTTCCTGAGATCGACCCCGAGATCGACCTTCCGCCAACCGGGGCTGCAATCGGCGGCGAGCACGAGCGGGCCCGGCCCGGTGGGGCTGAGCACCGACAGCGCGTCCACCCGCAGACCGCGCCTGCCGAGGATCCGGACCGCGAGATCGACGGGGACCTCCAGCGCGGGAGTGCCGACGAACAGCACCACCAGCGCGCCGATCAGCCAGCCGGCGGTCAGCCCCAACACCGACCGCGCGGGGACGACGGCGCTGACGAACAGGTGGATCGGCACGAAGGCGAACAGCAGCAGCCACCAGATCCGACGCCAGCGGGCGGGCAGCCACGGACCGGACACGGTCAGCATCGCGGCCAGCATCGCGATCCAGCGCGGGTCGTCGAGGAACTGCGACAGGAAGGTGTCGAGGTGCCCGTCCAGATCGAGGTGCCACTTCGGCGCGGACACCCCCGTGCCGGTGATGGACAGCGCGGCGACGGCGAGCAGGCCCGCGGTCGCGTACCCCGCGAGCAGCTTCCAGCGTCGGCCGAGGACGAGGCCGACCAGGATCGCGAACGGGAGGATGACGATCGCGGCGCCGTACAGCAGGTAGATCCGGGTCGAGGCCTCCGGCGACGCGACGCCGATCAGGTCCGACACCGAGTTCTCCACGGCCTCCCAGCGGCCGCGGGTGATCAGCGAGGTGGCGATCACCGCGCCCAAGCACAGCGCCGCCAGCACGACACGGAGCTGATCATTGGTACGCCGACGCAAAGGCTGCAGGAGGCTGCCCTGGACCGGGATCTCTCGTCCGTCGACTCGCATGGGGTGATCGAGCCTATCCGACGTGCACGTGCGGCCTGCGGGCCACGTCGGGCTCGGCGCGCCGCAGCACCTCCCGGGTCACGGACGCCACCTCACCGTGCCCGAAGAACAGGAACTGCAGCAGGTTGCGGACCGGGTTTCCCTCCGTCCACTCGAAGTACACGTGCGGGACGGTCCCGGTCAGGTCCCGGATGTCGAGCAGGATCGCGGCGATGGAGTTGGGGATGGCCGCGCTGCGGACCGTCAGCACCCGGAACCCCTCGCGGCGGTGCCCGTGCACCCGCAGGTCGGTGGCGAACTCCGACGCATCGGTCACGCTCACCTCGAGGAAGAGGATGGGATCGGCGGCGGGGATCCGGCTGACCCGGCGCCGGGCCGACTCCTTCGCCCGATACGCCGCCGGGTCCGGACGGTCGGCGTCGTGCGCGATGACCCGGATGACCCCCCGCGCGGCCTCGTCGATCAGCTCCCGCGCCGTAGCGTCGTAGCTCACCGAGTAGGCACGCAGTTCGTAGGCCCGCGTGAAGCGGGAGGCGAACGAGACGCCCAGGATCGCGAGGATGAACAGGATCGCCAGATGCAGGCCCTCGGGGCGTTCGACGATGTTGACGACTGTCGTGTAGACGAAGATGACCGCGACCACCGCGAAGCCGATCGCCTTGCGTCGCTGGCCCCGCCGGTATGCGGACAGCGCGACGGCGACGGAGGCGGAGGTGATCAGCACCAGGACACCGGTGGCGTAGGCCGAGCCCTGGGCGTCGACGCTGGCGTCGAAATACCAGGTGATGCCGAACGCGATCGCCGCGAACACCAGCACCAGCGGGCGCACCGCACGCGCCCAGTCCGGGGCCATCCCGAACCGGGGCAGGTACCGCGGGACCAGGTTGAGCAGGCCCGCCATGGCCGAGGCGCCTGCAAACCAGAGGATCGCGATGGTGCTCACGTCGTACACGGTTCCGAAGACGCTGCCGAGGTACTCGTGGGCCAAGTAGGCCAGCGCGCGCCCGTTGGCCTGTCCCCCTGCCTTGAATTCGTCCGCCGGGATCAGCACGGTGGTCAGGAAGCTGGTCACGATGAGGAATGCGCTCATGATCAGCGCGGCGGTGGTCAGCAGGTGCCGCGCCCCGCGGATCCGGCCGCGCGGCGCGGATCCGGTGTCGCTCGGATCGCCCTCGATCTGGGGCATCACCGCGACCCCCGTCTCGAAGCCGGACAGGCCGAGCGCGAGCTTCGGGAAGACCAGCAGCGAGATCGCGACCATCATCCAGGGGTTGCCGTGCTCGGCGGTCAGGGCAGCGGTCCAGTCCGTCACCACGGAGGGCGCGGTCGCCACGTGCCACAGTCCGGCAGCCACCACCACGAGGTTCAGCGCCAGGTAGGCCGCGACGAGTGCGACCGCAATCCCGATCGCCTCGGCGAAGCCCTTGAGGAAGACGGCCGCGAGCAGACCCAGAAGGACCAGCGTGACCAGCAGGTTCTCCCCGCGCAGGGCCGCGGGCGCGAACGGGTTCTGTACGACGTGCGCCGCACCGTCGGCGGCGGACAGCGTCATGGTGATGATGAAGTCGGTCGCCGCGAACCCCAGCAGAACCAGGACGAAGATCTTGCCGCCCCACTTCGGAAGCAGTCGGGCCAGCATGGCGATCGAGCCCTCACCGCGCGGGCTCTCCTGCGCGACACGGCGATACACCGGCAGCGCGCCGAACAGCGTCAGCGCGACGAGGACCGCGGTCGCCATCGGCGAGAGCACACCGGCGGCCAGGGCGGCGATGCCCGGCTGGTACCCGAGCGAGGAGAAGTAGTCGACGCCCGTCAGGCACATGACCTTCCACCACGGGTGCTTGTGCTCCGGCTTCGACACCACCCGGAACGGCCCCTGGTGCCCGGACGGCTCCTCGGTGATGTTCTCGAACAGCCAGGACCGCACCCGTGACGGTGCTCGATCCCTGGTGGTCACAAGCCGATACTGCCACCGGCAGGGGTCTCACCCGGGAAAACGCGTCCTGTGGTGCTGTCGCCGCGCCGGCTCGGACCTCACTCCGCCTGCGCGGGGACCTCCGGTTCGCCGAGGCTGAGCATCAGCCGGTTCGCCCACGAGAACGACGCGGTGGACAGGACCAGGTCGCCGATCTCCTCGTCGGTGATGCCGACCGCACGAAGCCGCGCCAGGTGACCCGAGTCGGCGCGTGGCGGCTGTGCGGCGAGCGCCGCCGCGAAGTCGACGACGGCGTCCCACCGATCGTCGACGCGGGCGGTGACGCCCTCGTCGAGGATCTTCTGCACGTCGGCGGGCCGCTTCGACAGCTCGGAGGTGAAACGTGCGTGCACCGAGGTGCAGTACACGCACCCGTTGAGCCGCGAGGTGGCAGTCGCCGCGAGCTCCCGCTCGGTGCGTGAGAGCCCACCGTGCCCGTAGAAGATCTCCTTGTCGTTCGCGCTCCGCTCGCCGAGCACTTCCGGGTCGCGGGCCAGCAGCCGGAAGTACGGGCTCTCGCCGCGGAATCCCACCAGGTGCGTCCGCTGCTCCTCGGTCGCGTCCTCGAGCCGGATCGGCTCCAGCCAGGGCACCCAGTCCAGGTGGTCCTGGGTGAAATCGCTTGGGCGGCGATGCTGCTCGACCTCGCGTACCTCGCTCATACCGATTCTCCGATCAGGGTGTACCCGGCGACCAGCCGGATCTGGTAGTTGACGTAGCCGATCAGCTGGGACGCGGTCACGATCGCGGCCTCCGTCAGGCCCGCCGAGCGCAGGCTCTCGATTGCCTCCCTTGTGGCGGCGGCGGGGTCGAGGGTGAGCAGCTCTGCGTGCCGCAGCAACGCCGCGAGCTCCGGGTCGTCGACGGTTCCCGCCGTCACCGCCGCGACGAGGTCCGGGGGCAGCAGCGCCGAATAGTGTTCGACGAGTGTGGGTTGCGCGGCGAGCACCGTCACCCGCAACGCGATCGCGGTGAGCTGCTCGCGGTGCGGGGACTGCGCTCCGAAGAATGCGTCGTGCAGCCGCTGGGTGTGCTCCGCGACCGCGGGCCTCGCCGATCTGAGCGGGGACACGGCGTCTGCAAGCGGGGCGCCGATCACCCTGTCCAGCACGTCCGCCGTCGGGTTCGGTGGGGCTTGGGTCGATGACCTCGTCATGGTCGTGATTCCTTCCGGTGAGCGCCATTCCAGCCGAGGCGCGGGGCCACCTTCGTGGCGATGAGTTCGATGGAGTGCAACGTGGCCGCCTGGTCGGGGTCGATCGGATGAACCTGGAAGATCAGGTCGGTCGACTGCTGCACCGCCGGATCGGCGGCGAGCAGGTCGGTCACCTCGTCCGGGGTGCCGACCACGGAATCACGCAGGATCTCCTCGGCGCTCTCGCTGCCGTCGGCGAGGCCGATCTCCTGCAGGTAGGCCCGGAAACGCAGCGCGCCTCGGCGCGCGAGTTCCCAGGCCGCCTCGTGGTCGTCGGCGACGAACACGCTGCGCGAGGCGCCGATCCGCGGCCGCGCGCCCGCCGGGAGCGCCTCCCGGTATGCCGCGATCAGCGGCCCCTGGACCTGTCCGAGGGAGGCATCCGCGAGACCGGGCTCCCTCGGCTGGGTCCGCGACAGCAGGAGGCCGTCCCCGGATTCGCCAGCCCGCACGGCGCCCGACCCCGAGAAGGTCGCCTGCCAGCGACGCTCGAGTAGCCCCGACGCCCGCGGGTACAGCGCCTTGCCGTCGCCCGTCGGGGCCCCCGACAATGCGGCCGTCAGATGCTTGATCTTGTTGTCGTAGAGGGCCCGTCGATCGGCGTCGGCATGACCGAACAACGCGAAGGCGCTCGCCGACCCCCCGGTGCCGAGACCCAGTTCGAGCCGGCCGCCGGACAGGGCATCGAGGACCGCGGCGTCCTCCCCGACCCGGATCGGGTCCTCCAGCCCGAGCGTCACGATGGCCGTTCCGAGGCGGATCGTGCTCAGCCGGGCCGCCGCGTGCGCCAGGAAGACGAACGGCGACGGCAGGCCACCCTCCGCCGGATCGACGTGATGCTGGGCCACCCAGCCGACGTCGAAACCCAACTCCTCGGCGAGGGCGAACTGCGCCAGCGCGTCGCAGTAGAGATCTCCCGCGTCCCGGCTCTCGTCACCGACCAGCCGGGTGAACCATCCGAGCCGCTTGCTCCCGGTCACGTCATGCCACCTTTCCCAAATATGCTTCTCGTACCGCGGGATTGCCCAACAGATCGGTGGCCTCGCCGTGCAGCACGATCTCGCCGCTCACCAGGACATTGCCGGTATGCGCGATGGACAGCGCGAGCTCGGCCTGTTGCTCGACGATCAGGATCGCGAGCCCGAACCGCTCGTTGAGCCGGACGATCTCGTCCAGCACCCGGTCCACGAACAGCGGGGACAATCCCATCGTCGGTTCGTCCATGCAGATCAGCCGAGGCCGGCTCATCAGTGCCCGGGCGAACGCCAGCATCTGCTGCTCGCCACCGGACAGCGTCCCCGCGTGCTGCCTGCGTCGCTCCGCCAGCCGCGGGAAGTGATCGAACAACTCGGCTGCCCGCTCGGCCAGCACCGAGCGCCGCTCGCGGTGCACATAGCCGCCGACGTACAGGTTCTCCTCGACCGTCATCTCCGGAAACACCCGCCGCGCTTCGGGAACCGAGGCCAACCCGGCCTTGATCCGGCCCGCTGGGGCCACCGCGGTGGCGTCCTCCCCGTCGATCAGCACCCGCCCGGTCGTGGGGGTCAGCAGCCCGAGGGCGGTCTTCATGGTCGTCGACTTGCCGGAGGCGTTCCCCCCGAGCAGGGACACGATCTCGCCCGGCCGGACTCGGATGGACACCTCGTTCAGGGCTCGCGAGCGTCCGTAATACACGCTCACCCCGTCGAGTTCGAGGATCGGGGGCGCGTGCTCATCGACCGCCATCGGAGTCCACCTGTCCTTCCGCGCCGACCGTGGCAGGTCGCAGCCGGCGACGACCGAGATAGGCCTCGATCACCCGCTCGTCGGCCTGCACCTCTGCCGGGGTCCCGACCGCGATGATCGAACCCTCGTCCATCACGATCACCCGATCGGAGAGCTGGTTGACGAGTTCGAGCTTGTGCTCGACCAGGACGATGGTCTGCCCGTGCGCCTTGAGCTCGGCCAGTTGACGTGCGACCTCGGCGGTTTCGCTCTGATTCATGCCCGCCGCTGGTTCGTCGAGCAGCAACAGGACGGGGTCGAGGGCGAGGGCCCTTGCGATCTCGGTGCGTCGCCGGTTCGCGTAGGACAGCGTGTACGCCGGGTCGCCCGCGCGGGGAGCCAGCCGTTCCCCGAATCTCGCCAGCCCGGAGTCCACCTCGGCGCGGAGGAGTTCCCGCTCGGCCCGCACCTTCCGGGTTGGCACCAGCGCGAGCGCTGTCTCCGCGAGGATCGGAACCCAACGGATCACGGGATACCGGACCAGGGAGCGCAGCGGTCGCGCGGCCCGGAGGGTGCTGTGCAGCCCCACCTCCACGTTCTCGGCCACCGTGAGGTTCCCGAAGACCCGGCCGTTCTGAAAGGTCCTCGCGATGCCCGCCTCGGCAGCCGCCTCCGGGGATCCGGGCCGTACCGCATTGCCGCGCAGCAGGATCCGTCCGGCGTCGGGACGGAGAACGCCGGACACCAGGTTGATCGTAGTGCTCTTTCCCGACCCGTTGGGCCCGATGATGGAGACGAACTCACCCCTGTTGACCTCGAAGTCGATCCCGTCGACGGCGCGCACGCCGCCGAAGGCGCGGCGCAGCCCCGCCACCGACAGGATCTGCTCAGACTGCTGCGCTGACACGGTCCCTCCTCGTCCAGATTCCCTGTGGCCTGAATCGGATGATCAACAGCAGGATCACCCCGTAGAGCAGAATGCGGACCTCGGGCGCCAGCCGGAACAGCTCCGGGACGCCGATCAGGACAACCGAGCCGAGGATCGCGCCGTAGGGGGACCCGGTCCCGCCGAGAACGATGATGGTGACCACCAGGAGCGAGAGCCCCAGGTTGAACACCGTCGGATCGATGTACGAGTACTGGTGTCCGAGGAGCGCTCCCCCGATGCCGGAGAAGATCGCACTGATCGCGAAGGCCAGCGCCTTGTAGTCGCGCACCCGCACGCCCGACGACCTCGCCGCCACCTCGTCGGACCCGACCGACCTGAGCACCGTGCCGAGGTGTGACCGCTGGATCGCGGCCACCACCACCACGGTCAGGGCCAGGAACACCAGATCGAGGCGGAAAAGGTCGGTAGCGGTGGAGAACTCGTACCCGAAGATCCGCGGCGGCGGGATCCCGAACAGTCCGTAGCTGCCCCGGGTCACCGACTCCCAGTTGCGGATGATGGCGACCGTGACGACACCGATCCCGAGCGTTGCGATCGCCACGTAGTGACCGGAGAGCCTCCAGACCGGAGCCGCCAGGACGGACGAGACGATCGCGGCGGTCAGCGCGGCCGTGGCCACCGCCGCCAGGAAGGGCCAGTCGTAGCTGATCGTGAGGATGGCCGAGGTGTACGCACCGATCGCGATCGGACCGGCCTGGCCGATGGTGAGCTGACCGGCCGAGCCCGCCACCAGCGTCATCGAGACCGCGATTATGGCGTAGGCGATGATCTGGGTCCCGACCACCAGTCCGTAGCTGCCCGAGACCAGGGGCACCCCGATCCCGACGACGGCGAAGGCGGCGGCCGCCTGCCACCACTGCACCCGGATCTGTCGACCCGAGCCGAGGAAGGTGCCGGTCAACGGTTCGCTCGAGATCGACGGCGCCTTCGCCAGCAGTCCCCCCGGCCTCAGGACGAGCACCGCGATCAGCACGCCGAAGGTGATCAGGTCCCGGTATCCGTCCCCGAACTGGTAGATCCCCACGGCCTCGATGATGCCGAGCACGAAGCCTCCGAGCACCGCGCCGGGGATCGATCCCAGTCCACCGATCGTCGCCGCGACGAATCCGCTCATCCCGGCGATCGTGCCGCTGGTCGGCGAGATGTTCGAGTTGTACAGTCCGACAAAGATTCCCGCCAGACCGCCGAGGCCCGACGCGATGATGAACGCCAGGTTCTGCACGCGGGGTACCGGGATCCCCATCTGCAGCGCCGCATCGGGGTCCTGCGCCGTCGCCCGGATCGCCAGCCCGTACCTGCCGTACTTGAGGAAGCCTGCGAGGCCGGCCATGACCACGATCGTGATGGCGAACATCACGAGATCCGAAGTCCCGAACCGCACTCCACCTATCTGAAAGTTGTTGGTCGGCAGCACCTGCGGGAACGGTCGTGTCTCGGGGCCGAAGATCATCTGGACGAGGTTCTCGATGATCATGCCCGCGGCGACGGTGGCCAGCAGCGCCGCTACGGCCGGACCCCGGCTCAGCGGTCGCACCGCAACGACGTTGACGACGAACCCGAGCAGACCCGAGACAGCGACCACCACCACGATGGTGGTCCACAGGGACAGCCCCAGTTCGGCGATCAGCCACCACGCGAATATCGACCCGAACGCGAACACCGCGCCGTGGGCGAAGTTGATCACGTTGGTGACCCCGAAGATCAGGGTGATCCCGACGGCGATCAGCGCATAGGCGTTGCCGTGGATGAGTCCGGCGAGCAGGGTGTCGATCATGTGGTGGGTACGAACTTCCCGTTCTGGAGCACGAGCTCGCGGGGCGCCACGCCATCGGGACGGCGGGACTGCTGATCGAAGGCGAACTCGCCCAGCCCGATTCCGTTGAACTCGGATTCCTTCAGGCCCTTGAGGACACCCTCCCTCGTCGCACCGCCGTGGTTCGCGGCGTCGACGAGGACCTTCAGCGCGTCATAGGCGTAGACGTTGAAGTCGCCCGGGTCGACCCCGAACTTCGCCCGGAACTTGCCGACGAAGTCCTGGATACGGGGATCGGTGTCCGCCGGGCTGAAGATCCCGTTCACGATGTCGCCCTCCGCCGCCGGGCCCGCCAGCGTGATGAACTGCGGTGTGTTCTGGCCACCGAAGAACTGCTTGTCGAACCCGACATCCCGGAGCTGCTTGACCACCAGGGCGCCGTCGGGGCCGTAGCCGAGGTGCACGAAGGCCTCCGGCGCCGCCTCACGACCCTTGATCAGGATCGGCTTGACGTCCGTCGAGTCCGGGAGGATCGGCGACGAGTAGACGATCTCGATGCCCTTCTCTGCCGCGAACTGCGAGAAGTATTTGAATGCCTGCTTGCCCCAGTCGGTTTCGAGATAGACCACGGAGACCTTCTTCGCCTTGCGGGAAACCCACTCGGCGTTGCGTTCCTGGAACACGTCGAGGGTGATCGACGGGCTCCACGAGTACTCACCCCCGTTGGTGAACTCGACCGCGGAGTTGGTGAATCCGTACTGCACCAGCTTGCCCCGGTTGTACACCGGGGAGGCGGCGATCGACGCGGGCGAGGAGAAGTCCCCGAGTTCGGCGATCACGGACTGGTCGTCGACGAACTTCGTCGCGATCGGCACGGTCTGCTTCGGATCGGACTGCGAGTCCTCCCATTTGAGCTCGACCTTGCGCCCGTCGATGCCGCCGTTCTGATTGATCTCCTCCAGCGCCAGGTCGAAGCCCTGCTGCCACAGTCGCCCGTACTCTGCCGACGGCCCCGTCTTGGGTCCCGACACACCGAAGTAGACGGTGCCGGCCGTGGCCGCCTCCGAGTCGCTGCACGCGGCGGTCAAGCCGAGCAGTGACACCGAGGCGACCATTCCCGCCACTAACCTGCGGGTGCGTCCGGGGACAGCTGGATTGGTACTCATTCTGCGAATTCCTCCGGGTATTCGTCCACGCGAGCGCGCCGCGACAGACAGGAAGCCACCGCGCACGACCTCGTTGTCGTGGCGGCGAATGGGAATAGGAAGGCGAACTGAAAGGACGGCGGCATTGCCAAACAATCCGATCGCCGATTTCGGCCCGCCATTCGAAAAGGCGGGCATCGACGTCGATATCCGCCTCTTGGGATTCTCGACTGGTCTGCGCAACGCAACACGAGCGCTCGACTCGAATTACCGATCAGTTCTCACACTGATCGGCTTCTACACTCCGTGGTGACAATCAACGTATTCAGCTTTCGCGACAGTAGGGGCGCTTGCCGTATCCGCGTGGATACAGCCCGGTCCTCACCCGGGGCACCCCACCGCTCCGCGAGGGTTGCCGATCAGCAAGCCGGGGCTATCAGCTGATACTCATGACCGTTGGGAGAGAAGGTATCCGGGCCCCTACGACGTGTCAACCGTTCGGTTGGGTTCGCCGTCCGCCTCGCCCCGCGCCGGCCTTCCCGCACCCGCCCAGCGCTGCACATTTACCTTGCCGAAACGGTTCCCGATAATTCGGATCACCGTGAAAACAATGGACCCGAGCCCAATTCAGTAGTGTTCGCGAGGTGAACGAATCCAGCTGGCCTCCGGTCAACCCCTTCGTGCCCGACGGCCGAATACTCGTCATCGGCGCGAGCAGCGGGATAGGTCGCGCGGCCGCCGCGATGGCATACCGGGCGGGGGCCTCCGTCGCGGGCGTCGCCCGGGACGAGGCGGGCCTGAAGCGGTCCTTCGCCGCGATCGACGAATCGGATACCGACCGGTTGCTACCGATCGCCGCGGACGTTCGCGATCCGGCCGGACTCGAGTCGATCTTCACTCGCGCAGGCACGGTCGATCACGTGCTGCTGACGGCGGGATTCGCCGCGACCGGCCCCACTCGGACCACCCCGTGGTCTGCGCTGGAACCGGCGTACACCGACCGGCTCGCCACCGCCTATGCCGTCGCGCAACGCGCGGCGCCTGCACTGGCGCCCGGGGGTTCGCTCGTCTTCACCTCCGGCGGGTTCGCGGTCCGGCCCGCGGCCGATACGAGCGTCGTCGCCGCCGGACTGGCCGCGCTCGAGACGTTCGTCAGGGGGCTCGCGCTCGAGGTAGCGCCGAGAAATCGCGTCAACGCCATCCGGCCGGGACGGATCGACACCCCGATGCTGCGCGGCGCGCTCACCCGCAACGCGGGCGGCCCGGTCGACGACGAATCGGTGTCGGCCGCGGGACGTTCCATTCCCCTCGGGCGGGTCGGCACGGCCGACGAGGCCGCGCACGCCGCGCTCTTCCTGATGGCGAACACGTACATCACGGGCGTCACACTCGGCGTCGACGGCGGCCAGAGCCTGCGCTAGGTGCCGATGGCACGCTTACCGAGCTCGATGATCGACGCCCGGAGCGTGGCCTCGTCCACCGCGGGCTCGGTCCCGCCCGTCACCATCGTGAGCAGCTGAGGCACGGTGGACGGCCAGGCGGCGATCCCGATCAGCGTGAAGAGGGAGATCGCCGTGCGCGCGTCGGCCTCGCGGCCGAGCAGCTGTGCGAGGCTCTGCACCTTGTCCAGGTACACCTGGCCGCGCGCCTCGTCGCTCGGCAGGTCCTCCTTCCGGTAGTGCAGCGACTCCCACATCAACAGCCGCAGGAGGTCCGGGCGCGCGCGATGGAAGTCGAAGACCGCCCCGATGTAGTCGTCGAGGTCGGTCTCCGGAGTGAGCGGATGCGCCTGCCCGAGCTCGGTGAGCGCCTCCATGATCACCGCGTCGAACAGCTTCTCCTTGCTGCCGAAGTACCCGTAAATGCGTTCCTTGTTGACCCCCGCGCGCTCGGCGATCCGGTTGACCCGACCGCCGGCGATGCCGGTCTCCGCGAACTCAGAACGCGCCGCGTCCAGGAGTTTTCGTCGCGTCGATGATCCCTCGGCATGCTCATTCATGCGCGAATCCTATCCGCAACATTTCCGGGATCGCGGAACCCTTGTGCTCCAACCAACTGGTTGGTAGAAGTATGTCCTGCCCACAATGGAAGGACCCTTCGATGACCAACGCCCTGCACATCAACGCCTCCGCGCGCGGCAAATCGAGCGACTCGCGCAGCATCGCCACGACGTTCCTGGACGCCCTGGCCGTCCAGGACCCGTCGCTCACCGTCGACACGCTCGACCTGTTCGAGGAGCGGCTGCCCGATTTCGGCACCGCCGCCGCGGGCGCGAAACTCGCCGTCTTCACAGGCCAGGAGCAGACGCTCGAACAGGGTCGGGCCTGGGACCAGGCCCGAGAGGTCTTCGACCGCTTCGCGGCGGCCGACCTCTATGTCCTGAGCATCCCGATCTGGAACTCCGGGATCCCGTACATCCTCAAGCAGTGGATCGACCTCGTCACCCAGCCGGGGTGGGCGTTCGAGTTCGACCCCGCGAAGGGGTATTCAGGGCTGCTCGCGGGCAAGCGCGCCGTCACCGTCTACACCAGCGGTGTCCACAGCCCCGGCGTCCCCCTGGAGTTCGGAGCCGATTTCGCGACCCCGTTCGTCGAGGACTGGCTGCGTTTCGTCGGCATCGACTCGGTCGCCGAGATCCGGTACGCCCCGACGGTCCTGACGCCCGACCCCTCGGTGGGCCTGGCCGTCGCCCAGGAGCGGGCACGTGAGCTCGCAGCCGGCTTCTGATCTCGCGGCGGTGCCCGCCGTTGCGGCGGCGGAGCCGCGCTGGGCACCCACGGGACGAACGATCGGCCTGATCTGTCTCGCGGGCACCCTCGTCGTCGGGCAGCTGTACGTCGTCCTCCCACTCCTCGACGACCTGTCGCGGGAGTGGGGGGCGACGCGCTCGGCCGTGACGTGGACGACGACCTGCTTCGGGCTCGCGTACGCGCTGGGGTTTCTCGTCACGGGTCCGCTCTCCGATCGTTGGGGCAGGCGCCCGGTGATCGTCGGCGGGCTGCTGGCGACCTCGGTGACGACCCTGCTCGTGGCACTCGCCCCGAGTCTCGAGCTCGGCCTCGCGGCCCGGATCGCGCAGGGCGCGACCGCGTCGCTGTTCGCCCCCGCCGCGTTCGCCTATCTCGCCGAGCACATCGACCCGCGGCGTC
Source organism: Rhodococcus sp. PvR099 (assembly GCF_017833315.1). Taxonomy (NCBI): domain Bacteria; kingdom Bacillati; phylum Actinomycetota; class Actinomycetes; order Mycobacteriales; family Nocardiaceae; genus Rhodococcus; species Rhodococcus sp. PvR099. Next base: position 3,392,637 of record NZ_JAFIBV010000001.1, read on the forward strand.
GGGTGCTCGCGCTCACCTGCCTGACAAGCTCCTTCCTCGCAGCGGGCGTGCTCGCGCAGGTGGCCTCGCAGGCGGTCGCGGCCGCCTGGGGCCCGAGCGCGATATTCCTGTTGAGCAGCCTGGGATTCGTGCTGTTCGGCGTGGCGGCGTGGCTCGTGCTCGCGCCGCGGGCACCGGTCCCCGGCCCGCCCGCTAACGAGCCGCGCGGCCTGCGCGCCTCGTTCGGTCCCTTCGTCGCCCTGCTGCGAAACCCGGTGCTGGCCTTGCTGTTCGTCAGCGGCGTCAGCGTTCTCGGTGTGTTCGTCGGCCTGTACACCGGGATCCAGCTCAGCCCCCCGGACGGTATCGACGGCGGTGGCATGCTGGCGCTCCGGGCCAGCGCCCTGCCCGCGATGATCGCGGTCCCGCTGCTGGCGGGCCGGCTGGCTCGGGTGGCTCCGACGACCCGGGTGGTGTCGGCGCTGCTCGCGGCGGCGATCACCGCCGCGGCCACGGCGGCGCCGTTCGGGAACGCGTGGGTCGCGCTGTGCCTGCTGATCTTCGTGGCGGCGATCGCGGTTGCGGCGCCGGCACTGGTGCAGGCCATCGCGGAGCGGGCTGGCGCAGCGCGCGGCGCGGCCACCTCGCTGTACACCTTCACGCTGTTCGTCGGCGCGAGCGCCGGACCGCAGGTGGCCAATCTGCTCGCCGGGGTCGGCTACTGGGCCGTCGCGGGCGCGATGGCCGCGGTGGCCCTCGCGGGCGCCGCCCTCGCTTACGTGGCGGCGAGGATCGACTGAGCCGGAAGCGGCAAGAGTGCTAACGTCGCGCGTATCGCGACTGGCGTTTGGTGGGACACCACAAGGAAGCGAATTCGGAGCGTCGTACGCCTGGGTGCTCCTCAGTTGACTACTGAGGAGCACCCACATGGAACTGCGGTACGGAATGAACCCGCATCAGCGCGCCCGCGTCACCTCACCGGCGCCACCGGTTCGAGTCATTCACGGATCCCCATCGTTGATCAACTACCTCGATGCGCTGAACGGTTGGCAGTTGGTTCGAGAGGCTGCGGCGGTCACTGGCGACGCAGCAGCAGCTTCGTTCAAACATGTCTCCCCAGCCGGCGCTGCCCTGGCGGGCGATCTGGACGAGACCATGCGCCGCGCTTGGGATCTCGGCGACGGTGCGGTCGGCGACGCTACCGCTGCCTATGTACGTGCGCGGGACATCGACCCGAAATCATCGTTCGGGGATCTGATCGCAGTCTCGGAGCCGGTGGACCGTGAGTTGGCGGACCTACTTGCGGGTGTCGTCTCCGACGGAATCATCGCGCCGGGGTTCGAGCCGGGCACGGTGGAGATTCTGGCGCGGAAAAAGCGCGGCACATTCCTCGTTCTCGAGGCAGATGCGTCCTACGAGCCGCCGCCATGGGAACAGCGCGAGGTGTTCGGAATGGTGCTCGAGCAAGAACGCGATCGGCTGCCGATCACGGCGGACCTACTGCGGGTGGTGCATGGTTCTGCGCCGCGCCCGGACACCATCCGCGACGCACTGTTGGGCATGGTCACAGTGCGCTACACGCAGTCGAACTCCGTGGCCTACGTGAAGGACGGAATGACGATAGGCGTCGGTGCCGGTCAGCAGTCCCGAGTGGACTGCACTCGGCTCGCCGGCGCGAAGGCCGGCATCTGGTGGCTGCGCCGCCTGCCTGCCATTCAGTCACTCGAATTCGCCGAGGGGACGTCCCGGCAGGACCGGCTGAACTGGCAGGTTCGCCTTGCCGAGAACGCTGTGACGGACTCCCAGCGGACGGCGCTCACCGCTCAGGTGACCTCTACAGCCCAGGTCGCAGAGGTGGAGAACGCCGACCGTCTGGAATGGCTCGCTCGACTCACCGATGCCACCCTCGTCTCCGACGGATACATCCCGTTTCGCGACAACATCGACCACGCAAGCCGACTCGGAGTGCGCTACATCGTCGAACCCGGCGGCTCCACCCGAGCCGACGAAGTCGTGGATGCATGCCGAGAGCTGGGACTGACCCTGATCCACACCGGAACGCGCTTGTTCCACCACTGACGAGCCGGCGCTGCAGCCCGCGAGCGGACCTCCTCCTCGAGTCCAGAGACCGCAGGCCGGCGACACCACACCTTCCACGGTGGTCTCGCCGGCCTGTCCTTCGCAGATGCATGCCCCCCGGCTCAGGCCCTTGTGGTGAACTCCTCGAAGCCGGGAACCGGGATCTTCAGCTGCGCGTGGATGTCGCCGCCGAGACCGAACTGACCGATGGCACCGCCATAGTTCTGCTGATAGCTCTGCCAGAGGACCACGACGCTGACGATGCGATTGGCCCCCGGGCTGTCCGGGGCCGGAAACGCGTTGGGCAGCGAGGCCCGGTAGGTCGCGCGACCGTCCCGGTCGGTGACGAACACGTTCGGCACCCCCAGCGGCCCGGGTCGCGTCGGCGCGGCCGGGTCCAGGTCCCGCTGGCGCAGCGACATCACGGTGTACAGCGACTCCGGGATCAGGCCCGAGAACTCGAAGGAGAACTCGCCGTCCCTGCCGTCCGCGCTGACCCCCACCCGCACGGTGCCCCGCGCCTGCAGCCAGTCCTCGAGGGTGACCGGTCGGGTCAGACGCCTACCGTCCTCGTACCGGAGGTCCGGGATCGGCGTCTCGTGGAACGCGTAACTGGGCCGCCGGACCTGCGCGGCCTCGGGTACCTGGTCGGGCGCGAACACGATCGGATAGTTGTTGGCGGGCAACGGGAGCGGCAGGGTGTGCAGCACCGTCGCCCCGTCCTCCGCCGACAGCACCGTCCCGAGTTCGCGCACGATCGTGTACGGCTCCACGCCCCCGAACTCGGGAACCGGGGTCCCCGCATCGACGATCGCGCTCCCCCACTCCCGCCTGACGGAGCCGTCGCCTGCGTCCCGGGTGATCCACCCGACCACGACGAAATTGCCGTCGCGGTCGACCGCCTCGCTGGGCGGATAGAGCGGGCCCTGCGTGGTGGGGGTGAGCTCGTAGAGCCTGGATTCGGCCGAAACCTGTTCTGTCATCGAAGACCTCGCTGTCCTGCGCTGGTGGCGTCGAGCAGCGGGAGGGCTTCGGCCAGACCGGTGGTCGCGCTGCCGAGTACCCGCCACCGATCCCGGGCCGCGTGCGCCCGGAGTACCGGATCGCTGCCCCGGAGCCCCGGGTGCCCGACCGCCTCGAGGAAGGCGAGGTCGCTGTCGTGATCGCCGTACCCGTAGCTGTTCCCGGCGTCGACCCCGAGTTCGTCCAGTACCGAGGTGACCGCATCCGCCTTCGCCTGCCCGATCATCGGCCGCTCGACCTCACCGGTCAGCACCCCCTGGCCGTCGGCGACCGGGCGGCTCGCCACGATCCGGTCGGCGCCGACGGCCTCCCCGATCGGCCCCAGTGCGGGCCCGAACGAGCCCGACAGCAGCACGATCGCGGCACCGGCGTCGCGATGGTCGCGCAGCGCGGCGAGGGTGTCCGCGTAGTACGGGGCTGTGGTGGACTCGAACTCCCGGTACCACCGGCGACCCGATTCCTCCAGCTCGACGAGTGGCACCCCACGGAACGTGCGGTAGTAGCTCCGGTTGACCTCCTCCCGCGGGGCGCCCTCATCCGACGCCCGCCGCAGTGCGCCGAGCAGCCTCGAGTACTCGCTGCCGTCGTCGCCCCGCTCGCGCAGCCAGTGCTCGAGGAACGCGAACATGCTCTTGACGGTGATCAGCGTCTCGTCGACGTCGAAGAAGGCGACCTGCACGGGCCGGGAGCCGGTGTGCGTCACGCGGTGGCCCCGAGGAAGGCCTCGATGGCCTTCGCTGCCTTGCGCCGCTCGATCTGGCTGATCGTCGAGTTCTCCAGCGCGGCAAACGAGATCGTCGCGGTCGCGACGCTGCGGCCGAACTGCGTCACCTCGATGTCGATCGTGAACTGCAGCTTGGCCGGATCCTGGATCGACACGGCTCCGAACCGGGCGCGCAGCGATGCGGGCAACGGGAACAGGAAGGTCTTGAACGACAGGTCGATCGAGTTCCACACGACGTAGTAGTGCTGTTCGGGCGAGCGGATGCCGTATTCGAGCTCGAAGGCCCCGAGGAACAGCTGCCGTGCCGCCTCGACGATCACCAGCCCCTGGACGTGCTCGCCGGTCTGATGATCGATGAGCAGCTCGTTGTCCCCGTCGATCCGGAGGTCGGAGGTGAAGCTCCCGTCCTCGGCGCGCGCCAGGTTGGCGATGAGGACGTTGGTCTCCTGGTATTTGTGCACGTGATGGCGTGGCGCAGGGGCTGCGATGTCGCCGAGCAGGCGAACCTCCGCGGCCGGGGCATGGATCGACGCGACGTGCTCGACGTATTCCTTGTCGTGCCGCTTGATCCCCTGCCCGAGCCTGATGGTCAGGTCGGTGCGCACGTTCCGGAACGCGCCGCCGCGCAGCGCGGCGACGAGACCCGACACGGTGTGGACGCGGGTGCCATCGGCGAAGCCACGGAATCGATCGGCGACGACGACCAGATCCGTTAGCGGGATCTCGGCGACGACTTCGGCGGCCGGGAGCTGCGTCGAGAGGGCCGCCGGGGCGAGCTGAACTGCGGACATGGGTATCCCCTTCGAGGACTGAATTGAGCGCTTATGGCGTCGGATGACCGCCATCCGGTCGTCACCCGGAGCACCCCGCCGCACTGGAGGGTTGCCGATCAGCGAGCCGGGGCTTGACGCTGATACTCATGACCGTGGACAGAAAATTAGGTCCACCCGAATCGCGCGTCAACCCAACCAACCGATTGGTTGCTGTGAGGTGGGGCTCAAGTTTGCGATCGCGTAAGGGCGTTCGACGCCGGACGCACCGGGATGCGCCGCTACGGGACCGGGCCCGCCCTGGCCGCGGCGACGGCATCACCGCCCCCGACGGCCGGTAGCGGCAGCCGGACCCCGACGGTCACCACCACGTCCCAGTCCTCGATCCGGCAGTCGCGGACCGTCCCCCGCATCCGCCCGGCGATCGTGGTCGCCGCGGCGCAGGCCGCCTCCGTGCCGCGCTCGAGGGCCGCCGCGGCCGCGAGGGCCGCCAGGTCCGCCGCCGACTGCGCCCGGTGCCGTGCCGACACCGCCGAACCGAGGTGGATCACCAGGGCTGCCACCGCGATCAGCGCCAGCATCGCCCAGCAGGCGAGGACGGTCGCCGCTCCACGCTCGTCCTTCACCCGCCGGCTCCCCTCGGCAACGAATCCGACGGCGATCCCGCCGAGCCCGGGTCCTCCACGGCGGCAATCGCTTCCGCGGAGACGTCGAGTGCCGGCAGCAGCGGCACCGCGACCTCGACCGCCGCCGTGGCGAACCCGTCGACCTCCCGCACCGTGATGCGCGCACCCCGCGGAGCCACCCGCTGCGCAGCGGGGATCGCCTCCGCCCGGTCGCCGCGCGCGACGAGCCGGGCCGCCTCCCGCGCGGCATCCACGCAGCGAACATGCGCGGACACCGCGAGAAAGGAACCCAGGCACAGCACCACGACCACCGTGATCGAGGCGATCGCGATCGCGGCCTCCACCGTCACCGCACCGACATCGTTCAGACCGCGGTGTTCAGTGCCTTGTCGATGATCCCGGTCAGCGCAGTCACGATGGAGTCGCCCGTCACCACCGAATACAGCACCGCCCCGAATGCCGCCGCGGCAATGGTGCCGATCGCGTACTCCGCGGTCGACATGCCGTCCTCGGCGGCCGCCGCGAGCAGCAATCGGGTGCGCAGCGCGCCAATCCCCTTGGTCACCATAATGTTCCCCCCTCTCGATCACCGTCGCGGTATCTCCGCGACGGGTTCTCTCGGCCCTGCGACTGCGCCGACTCACAGCACACCGCCGCTCAGCACCCGGGTGGCCAGACCGACCACCACCGGGACGATTCCGAGGCAGAGGAAGGCGGGCAGGAAACACAGCCCGAGCGGACCGCTGATCAGCACACCCGCCCGCTCCGCCGCGGCCACCGCCCTGTCCTCGAGCGCGAGCCTGCGCTGCGCCGCCAACTCGGCCACCGCCCCCGCAAAGGCCGCGCCGGACCGCGAGGAACGGCGAGCCATCCGCGCGAGCCCCTCCGTCTCCGGGTGCGCCGCCGCACGCTCCCAGGCGATCTCGGGCTCCGCGCCGAGGGCCAGCAGGTTCGCGGCCGAGTCGAGTGCGCTGCCCAGCGGCTCCGGAGCGGACACCGCGACCGCCTCCGCCACCGCGGCGACGGGCATCCCCGACTGCAGGCACGCGGCCAGGAGGTCGAATCCGGCGGCGATCGCCATGGGATCGGTGGCCTCGCGGTGCCGCGCACGCTCGGCCCGGCCGGCGGGCGCCGCCACCGTTCCCCGCAGCCGCGTCGCCGCCGAACCGGCACCGGGAGTGGCGAGCGCTGCGGCCGCCAACAGCACCGCCACCGCGGCGCTCATCGGGTCACCCGCCCGGTGATGCGGTCCGTCCAGAGCAGGCCTGCGCAGACGAACAACGTGCCGAGCACCAGCAGCGTCCCCCCGAGACCGCCGGACAGCAGTACCCGCAGTGGGCTCGCGCCCATCAACTGGCCCAGCGCGATCCCCAGCAACGGCAGGCAGGCGAGCACCGCCGCCGTGGCCCTTGCCCCCGACAGCCCCGCCTCCACCCGATCCCGGAACCTGATGCGCCCCACCAGGTCCGCGCGGACCGCATCGAGCAGGTCCGCCAGCGCGACGCCGTACCGGTCGGCCACCCGCCATGCCGCCGACACCCGCGCCAACTCGGCGTCGATCGCGCTCCCTGCGCCCTGCAATCCGTCGGCGGCGCTGCCCCCGAGCCGGGCGCGGGCCGCGGCGGCCCGGAACGCATCAGCCGCCGCACCACTCGATTCCCTCGCCGCCGTGGTGCAGGCGTTCGCCGGATGGGCGCCCACCCGCAGCTCCCCCGTCGCCGCCTCCAGGCAGCCGAGCAGCCCGCACAGTTCCGCGTACCGCGTGCCCTCGCGGCGACGGCGTGCGCGTCGATACGCGGTCGTCAGCGTGAGCGCGGCACCCGCACACCCCGCCGTCGGCGCGTAGATCATCACGGCGGCAATCGATCCGAGCACCACGGCCGCCCACAACCGGGCATGTCCCCGCAGCCCTGCGCCGCGACGCGGTGGGCTCAGCCTCGTCATCGTCCTGGTGGTGGGCGCGACGACCAGCGCGAGCTCGGCGACCGTCAGCGCCGCGATCACCACGACCCCGCCCCGACGCCGCGTCGCTCGAGCAGGTCCGCGAGGCGGTGCGCTCCCGGACAGCTCTCGGCGGTCGGGGTCCATGCCGGCAACACGCCGACCTGCCCGCGCTCGTCCCGATCCAGCACGCCGATCTGAGCGAGCCTGCGCCTGCCGTCCGCCGCACGGTGTACGTGCAGCACCACCTGTACCGCGGCCGCGAGCTGGCTGTGCAGGGCGGCGCGGTCCAGGCCGCCGAGCGCCGCCAATGCCTCCAACCGGGCGGGCACCTCCTCCGGCGAGTTCGCGTGCACGGTGCCGGCCCCGCCGTCGTGACCGGTGTTCAACGCGGTGAGGAGGTCTACCACCTCGCCGCCGCGCACCTCCCCGACCACGATGCGGTCCGGCCGCATCCGGAGCGCCTGCCGCACCAGTTGCCGGACCGTCACCTCGCCGACCCCCTCGACGTTCGGGGCACGGGCGACCAGCCGCACCACGTGCGGGTGAGTCGGTGCCAGCTCGGCCGCGTCCTCCACGCAGACGATCCGCTCACGGCGGTCGACCTGCGCCAGCAACGCCGCGAGCAGGGTGGTCTTGCCCGCGCCCGTCCCGCCGACGACCAGGAACGCCAGCCGGGCGGCGACGATCCGCACGAGCAGTTCACGGGCCTCGGCGGGCACCGTGCCGCCCGAGCAGAGCGCGTCGAGACCCTGCGTCGCGGGCCGCAGCACCCGCAACGACACGCAGGTCCCGCCGTAAGCGAGCGGGGCGAGCACCGCGTGCAACCGCACCCCGAACCCGGCCCCCGCCGCCGCCGGCAGGCGGCCGTCCACCCAGGGCTGGGCGTCGTCGAGTCGCCTTCCCGCCGCCAGCGCAAGGCGCTGCGCCAGCCGCCGCACCGCGGCCTCATCGGCGAACCGGACCGGGGCCCGCTCGAGACCCGAGCCCCGGTCCACCCAGACCTGGTCCGGCCCGGCGACCAGGACGTCGGAGACATCCGGCTGTGCGAGAAGCGGTTCCAGCGCTCCGGCACCGGTGAGCTCGGTCTGCAGCACCTGCAGCGCGTCGAGCAGGTCCGTGTCCCCGAGCACCCCGGAGGCCTCCGCCCGGATCGCGGCCGCCACCATCGCCGGGCTGGGCTGCGCCGACGTCCGCGACAATCGCTCCCTGACCCGGTCCAGGAGTTCGGGCGAGACCAGGGAGCTCACGCGGCCCGCCCCCCGGCGCCGGGCCCGAGCACCTCGAGGACCGCCCGCGCGCCCACGGCCAACGGCGATCGCCTGCGCAGCCGCAGGCCGCCGCGCTCGAGGGCAGCCGACAGCCGGGGCTGCGGCCGCATCACCGCGAGCACCGGGAGCCCGAGGAGCTCACCGACGTCCGCGCCGCGCAGCCCACCGGGCGCCGGACCGCGCACCACCACGCCCACGTTCGGATTCCTGGTGCGTGCCGCGGCCACCACGGATTCGGCCGCCGCCGCCGACCGCACCTGGGCGGGCACGACGACCGCCACCAGATCGGCCAGGTCGAACACCACGGCGGCCAGGTCGCCTAGGCCTCGTCCGACATCACACACCACGAGATCACCGGCACCGCAGCCCGATTCGACCATCGCCCGCATCGCCGCCGCCGACGGCCGTCCCGCGTCCCCGCCACGCCCGCAGGACAGCACGGCCACCCCGGCACCCGCGCCGGGCAAGGCGTCGTGCAGTGCGGCCGCCGACACCCGCCCGCCCTCGACGACCACCGCCGGCCAGCGCAGCCCCGGGCGATCCTCGAGACCGAGCAGCAGGTCGAGGCCACCGCCCTGCGGATCGGCATCCACCAGCAACGCGCGACTCCCGGCCCTCCGGGCGGGGCCGGTCAGCGCGATCGCCGCGGCCAGGGTGGACGCCCCGGCACCGCCACAGCCACCGACCACGGCGACCACCGAGCCACCCGCCACCGCGCGGTCGCGCCGCTGCGCCAGCGACTCGACCAGGGCGGGTTCATCGGCGGGCAGGACGAGGACGGACTCCGCCCCCACCGCGGCGGCGGCCTGCCACTCGAGGAGGCCGGGCGGGCCCGAGCACACCACATGGACGGCCGACCTGCGCGGCAACGCGTCGGCGGCGCAGGCCCGGGCGGCGGCCGGATCCAGCGTGATCGACGCCGCGCCGTCCCACACCTGCCGGGGAATCGGGAGCACCCGCTCGTCCAGGGCGCGGTCGGCCGCGGCCGCGGCACGGCGCACGCTCAGGGACAGGCCGTCCTCCGCGAGCACCGCGAGGACCGGCCGGACATTCGGCGGATGCGGGGCACCCGATGCATGTGGGGGTTCCATACCGACGAGCCTGCGCGACCGGACGGCACCGCAGGCCGGAGATCTCGCCGAATGTGGACAGAATCGGGCCTGGGGATGGATTCCGGTATCCGCGAACCACTCCGGCGTCGAGCACCGTGCGGAACGACCGCGTCGACGCGGGAGAGGACGAGGCCCGGACGGCCAGAAAATGGAGGAAGACCCCCGCCAGGGGGGGAGGAGGCGGGGGTCTTCAGAGTTCAGCCCCGGGGGGTCGGGCTGAACACACCCAGATCAAGTCCAGGTGATTTTGATACTACACCCGCCGCGATCCGAGTTTGCAAATTCGAATTTCCTGTCGGAGATCCGAAGGTGAACACTGAGAATCGCGCTCCGATCCACGATTCACCTGGGGGCTCTATCCTGGATTCCGTGACCGCAGAGGCGAACAGACAGCCCGGGAACGGCCGGGTCGCGGCGTTCTTCGACCTGGACAAGACGATCATCGCAAAGTCGAGCACGCTCGCGTTCAGCAAGCCCTTTTTCGACCAGGGCCTGATCAATCGACGCTCCGTCCTCAAGAGCAGTTACGCCCAGTTCCTCTTCCTGCTCGCGGGCGCCGACCACGACCAGATGGAGCGAATGCGCACCCACCTGACCAATATGTGCGCAGGCTGGGACGTGGAGCAGGTGCGCGCGGTGGTCGCCGAGACGCTGCACGACATCGTCGACCCGCTCGTGTTCGCCGAGGCGGCCGATCTGATCGCCGACCACAAGCTCCGCGGCCACGATGTCATCGTGGTGTCGGCTTCGGGTGAGGAGGTGGTGTCTCCGATCGCGGAAGCCCTCGGGGCCGACCACGCCGCCGCGACCCGGATGGAGGTCAAGGACGGGCGCTTCACCGGCGAGGTCGACTTCTACTGCTACGGCGAGGGCAAGGTCGACGCGATCCGCGCACTGGCGCTGAGGGAGAACTACGATCTCGATCGGAGTTTCGCCTACTCGGATTCGGTGACCGACCTACCGATGCTCGCCGCGGTCGGCCACCCCACCGCCGTCAACCCGGACCGCGCCCTTCGAAAGGAGGCCGCCGGAAATGGTTGGCCCATACTGACTTTCTCCAATCCGGTATCCCTGCGGGCCCGCCTACAGCCGCCGTCGAGATCCACCGTCGCCGCGACAGCAGCGGTCGGCTTCGGCGCGTTGGCGGCAGGCGCGCTGACGTACGGAATGCTGCGCCGTCGGCGCTGACCTGGACCGAAGACTGGGATCAATCCAGGTGTGCGAACCCCTTGAAGCGAGTGCGGTCACAGGGTACAAAGGAGTTACGGATGAACGGCAGGCCAAGGTCGACCCGGAAGAGAAGGATCGGTCTCCCGGCCGCGAAGTCCCAGCACGGACACCAGGCACCCACGCGGAGCCGCAAGCCACTATAAGGGCAGCAGCGTTGTGGGCCTGCGTGACTCGGACATTCGGCAGCGAGGACCTTGCACGAGTTGCAGAGGCGAACTGACGATGCTCGAGCCTACGCCGAGGCCGGACACACAACCCACCAAAGCACGCTTGGTAACCCGGCGATCCGTGCTAGCGGGCGGCGAAGTCGACGAGAGTCGGCAGCGCCGCTCGCATTGCGTCCGGGGCCGTTGACGCACCGAGCCCAGTGCCGTTGCCTCCCAGACGAAGTCCGACCCCGAGCGGATCAGCCCGCGGCCGCGGCGTCCGCGATCGACATGGCCTCCCGCGCCCCGGCCTCCATCGCGCCGCAGCACAGGATCACCCAGCTGCCGACACCCTCTGCGGTTCCCGACGCGAAGCCCGTGACACCGTCGCGGTACGCCTGCTGCCGCCGCAGCCAACTCACCTCGGGCACACCCAGATTGTGGGGATCCAGCCCGGTCGACGCCGCCACCAGTCGGGACGCGGCCCGCGCGACGACCCCGTCGGCGGCACCGAACGGGGACAACGACAACAACTCCCCGTGCACCACGGCCGCCAGGACCGGAGCGGGCGCCTTCGTTCCGCCGGTGACCAACTGTGCGAGACCGTCGAGCCGCTCCGCGACCCCGGGGTCCGTCCGCGGTCGGCCCAGCGTGGACTGGTCGGTGACCAGGTCGGCCGCCGCGAGCAGGTGCAGCCGGGCCAGCGCCTGGAGCGGCGCCCGCTGCCAGGTCGGCACCATGATGGTGAGCGCGTCGCCGTCGATGGCCTGGGCCACCCGCAGCGCACCCGCCAGGATCGGGTCGCCCTCCTCGCCCTCGGCGGGCAGTTCGGTGCTGCCCCCGTCGATGGACGCGGACGCCCGCGCTGCGCGGATGGCCGCCTCGGCCGCGGTCGTCGGCCAACCACGGCGATTGGTCTTGTGCCGGTGCACCTCGCCGAGCGCATCGCGTGCCCGGTCGGCGGCTTCGCGCACGCCGGGCAGGTCCACCAGGGGCTGCAGGGGGTCGTTCACGCTGCTCAACGCTACCCGGCGGCCCCATCGGTCACGCGAGCGAGGAGGCCGGGCGGCACGGCTATCGGTCCCCCGCGCCCGCGGGGCCGGCCTCCCCGATGGTGACGCGACCGCCCTCGTGCACCACCAGGCCCGGGTTGTGCGCGATCTCCCAGCGGTAGCCGTCCGGATCGGTGAAGTACCCGCTGTACCCGCCCCAGGCCCGCTGGGCACCCGGCACCAGCACCGTTCCCCCTACTCGCGCCGCGGTCGCGAGGACCTCGTCCACCTCCCCCGGGCTGCCGACGTTGTGACCGAGGGTGATGGGGGCCCGACCCTGCTCGCCCGCCACCGGCGCCGTCGGCCCGGCCTCCCGCACCATCTCGTCGACCGACCACAGCGAGAGCAGCATGCCGGAGCCGATCTGCAGGAACAGCACCTCGCCCTGGACGTAGAGCGTCGGCGTCCATCCCAGTCCGCCGACGTAGAACGCGTGCGATCGCGCCGGGTCGACGACGCCGAGGGTGAGCACACTCAGATGCTGGTCCACCCCTCCACTGAACCACCGTGCACGTCAGATGAGCCAGACCGTTCGGTCTCAGGACCCCGGACGAGATCGCGACCGGGGATCGCCTCGAGCAGCCTCCTGGTGTATTCGTGCTGCGGGTTGTCGAACACCTCCACCGTCGTGGCGGCCTCGACCACCCGGCCCCTGCTCATCACCACCACGTCGTCGGCGATCTGCCGCACCACCGCCAGATCGTGTGAGATGAACAGGTACGACAGGCCGAGCTGAGCCTGCAGATTGCCCAGCAGGTTCAGGATCTGCGCCTGCACGAGCACGTCCAGCGCCGAGACCGCCTCGTCGCAGACGAGCACCGCGGGCCCCAGTGCCAGCGCCCGCGCGATCGCCACCCGTTGCCGCTGGCCACCGGAGAGTTCGTTGGGGTACCGCCGCAGCACCGAGCTCGGCAGCGACACCCTGTCCAGCAGGTCACGCACGATCCGCTCCCGCTCGCCCCTGTCCCCCACCCGGTGGGTGCGCAGCGGCTCCTCGACGGTGCGGTAGATCGAGTACATCGGGTCAAGCGATCCGTACGGATTCTGGAAAATCGGCTGCACCTGGCGCCGGAATGCGAATGCGGACTTCGCATCGAACTCCGCCAGGTCGCGTCCCTCGAAGGTGACGGTCCCCGAGGTCGGCTTCATCAGCCCCAGAACCATATGCGCCACAGTCGATTTACCCGACCCGGACTCACCGACGATCGCCGTCGTGGTGCCGCGCTCGAGGCGGAAGGACACGGAGTCGACCGCCGTGAATTCGGTGTGTCGCCACGGCGCACCGCCCCGGGTCCTGAATTCCTTGACCAGGTCCGAGGCCACCATGACGTCGCCGCCTGCCGGCAGGGGCCCGCCGTCCGCCGCCGCGGCGTGTTCGGCCACCTCCACGGCGCGCGCCCGGATCCGCGCGCGGGCCCGGACGGACTCGAGTTGCTGCGAGGCCAGGGACGGCGCGGCGGACACCAGTTTCCGGGTATATGCGTGCCGCGGATCGCCGAGGATCTGGCGGGCCGGTCCGGATTCGACGACCCGCCCCTGGTGCATGACCACCAGATGCTCGGCCCGTTCCGCCGCCAGGCCCAGGTCGTGCGTGATCAGCAGCACGGCCGTGCCGAGTTCGCCGGTGAGCCCGGCGAGATGGTCGAGGATCTGCCGCTGCACCGTCACGTCAAGGGCGGAGGTCGGCTCGTCCGCGATCAGCAGCTTCGGCCGGCAGGACAGCCCGATGGCGATGAGCGCACGCTGGCACATACCGCCCGAGAACTCGTGCGGATACTGATCGACCCGGTGCCCCGCATCCGGTAGGCCCGCCTCGGCGAGCAGCTCGACCGCTCGCGCCCTGGCCGCCTTCCCCCTCGCGATCCCGTTGGCCGCCAGGGTTTCCGCGATCTGAAAGCCGATCTTCCACACCGGATTCAGGTTCGACATCGGGTCCTGCGGAACCAGCCCGATGCCGCGACCCCGGACCGCCACCAGGTCCGCCTTCGACGCCCCGACCAGGTCCCTCCCGTCGAAACGGATCTCCCCCGAGGTGACAATTCCTGTACCCGGCAGCAGGCCGATGATGGCGTGGGCCACGGTCGACTTGCCGGAGCCCGACTCCCCCACGATCGCCACGGTCTGCCCCGGGTAGGCGGTCAGGCTCACCCCGCGCACCGCGGGTACCGTGCGACCGCCGGAGCGGAAGTCGACGCTGAGGTCGCGGATATCGAGCAGCGGACCGGGCTCGCGGTCTCTCATCGCTTCCTCCGCTCGCACATGAGCTCGATCATTGCTTCCTCGGCTCGCACATGAGCTCGATCATCGCTTCCTCGCCTTCGGATCGAGCGCATCGCGCAGGGCGTCGCCGAGCATGATGAAGCCAAGGACCGTGACCGCCAGCGCCGCCGCGGGGTAGAAGATGATCCCCGAACCGGACCTCAGTCGGCTCTGACCGGTGCTGATGTCCCCTCCCCAGGACACCACGCTCGGCGGCAGCCCGATGCCCAGATAGGACAGCGTCGCCTCGGTGACGATGAAGACGCCGAGCCAGATCGTGGTCACCACGATCACCGGACCGACCGCGTTGGGGAGCACGTGCCGCAACAGGATGCGGAATCGGGAGACGCCCAGCGCCGTCGCCGCGAGCACGAAGTCGTTGCCGCGCACCGAGATGACCGAACCCCTCGCGATCCTGGCCACGTGCGGCCAGGCGAACAGGGCCAGGATCAGCATCACCGTCCAGATGCTCCGGTTCCGGAACAGCTGCATCATCACGATCGCCGCGAGGATGAGCGGGATGCCGAAGAAGACATCGGTGATCCGGGAGACGACCGCATCGAGCCGGCCGCCGTAGAACCCTGCGAGGGCACCGACGGTGCCACCGATGAGCAGGAAGATCGCGGTCGCGCCGACGCCGGTGAGCACCGAGGCCCGCGCGCCGTACACGGTGCGGGCGAAGATGTCGCAACCCTGCAGGTCGAACCCGAACGGATGCCCGGCGCCCGGTCCCCGCATGCTGTTCTGCCCCAGACACATTCGCGGGTCCTGACCCGTGAACAGTCCGGGCACCGCGACCACAACGAGGACGAAGAGGATCAGCAGGGCCGAGACGAGGAACATCGGGTTGCGCCGCAGTCCGCGCCAGGCATCGCGCCACATGCTGGTCGGCGGCGAGGCCTCGTCGAGCCGATCGACGCCGAGCGCCTCCACCTCGTCCGGTCCGGCGACGAAGTAGTTCTGCCCGGCGCGCGCCTGCGGGGATGCGCGATCGGGTGTCCCGGGGAGGTCCGGATCAGGCATAGCGAATCCTCGGGTCGAGCGCGGCGTACAGCAGGTCCACCAGCAGGTTGGCCACCAGGAACACGACCACCAGCACCGTCACGAAGGACACCACGGTCGGGGCCTCGCCACGGATCACGGCCTGGTAGATCGTGCCGCCGACGCCGTTGATGTTGAAGATGCCCTCGGTGACGATCGCGCCCGCCATCAGCGCTCCCAGGTCGGCGCCGAGAAAGGTGACCACCGGGATCAGCGAGTTGCGCAGGATGTGCACCACCACGACGCGGCGACGACTCAAGCCCTTGGCTGTGGCGGTGCGGACGTGATCGGCGTCCTTGTTCTCGGCCACGGATGTCCTGGTCAGCCGCAGCACGTACGCGAAGGAGACCAGGCCAAGCACGATGGCGGGCACCAGAAGTCTCGAGAAGCTGGCATCGGCACCGACGGTGACCGGGGCGATCCCCCACCGCACGCCGAGGAAGAACTGGGCCAGGAAGCCGATCACGAATACCGGCACCGCGATGATGAAGAGGCTGAGCACCAGCAGGGTCGCGTCGAACGCCTTGCCCTTGCGCAACCCGGCGATGACACCGAAGAAGATGCCGAACGCGGCCTCGATGACGATCGCCATGAACGCGAGCCTGATGGTGACGGGGAACGCCCTGGCCAGCACGTCCCGCACCGGCTGGCCGGAGAACGAGGTGCCGAAGTCGAGGGTGAAGATGCCCTTGAGGTAGAGCAGGTACTGCACGATGAAGGGCCGGTCGAGGTGGTATCGCTCGCGGAGCTGGTCGGCCACGGCGGGGCTGAGCGGCTTGTCGCCCGCGAGCGCCTGGATGGGGTCGCCCGGGATCAGGAACACCATCGCGTAGATGAGCAGCGTCGCCCCGATGAACACGGGGATCATCTGCAGCAGTCTCCGCCCGATGTACCACCCCACCAGGTCACTTCCTTCCGGCCGTGTGGCACGGCGTCAGGACTTCTTGATCGCCTCGTACATCGGCAGGCCGTTCCAGCTGATCTGCACGTCGCTCACCGCCTCGGAGTGCCCGGCCGCCGTGATGTAGTCCCACAGCGGGAGCACGGGCAGGTCCAGGAGCAGGATCTCCTGCGCCTGCCCGGCGAGTGCGAACGACTCGTCCTCGTCGGTTGCGGCCTCTGCCCCGCGGACCAGGTCGTCGAACGCCGGGTTCGAGTAGTCCTCGTCGTTGGAGCCGGCACCGGTGACGAACTGCGGCTCGAGGAATTCGAGGATCGACGGGTAGTCGCCCTGCCAGCCAGACCGGAACGCGGACCCGATGGTCCGGTTCGTGATCTCGGTCCTGATCTGCTTGAACGTCGGATACGGCGCGCCGACCGCGTCGATGCCGAGCGTGTTCCGGATGCTGTTGGCGGCCGCGTCGACCCACGCCTGGTGGCCGCCGTCGGAGTTGTAGGCGATCTCGAACCGGCCGCTCCACGGGGAGAGCGCGTCGGCCTGCGCCCACAGCGACTTCGCGACCCCCGCGTCGTACTCGAGCGCCCGAACTCCCGGCAGGTTCGCGTTGAACCCGGGCAGCGAGCTCGCGGTGAAGTCGCGCGCGGGCGTGCGCAGGCCCTGGAAGATCTGCTGGGTGATCTGCCCGCGGTCGATCGCCCGCGACAGTGCCTGCCTGCGCAGACCGCCCTCCGGCCCGGCGAAGTGCGGCAGGTTTCCCGGGATGCCGATCTGCGCATTCTGCGCGGTCGGGGCCTCGAGGGCGCGGTCACCGAGATCCGACCTGAAGGTGCTGAGCGCGCTCTCCGGGACGGTGTCGAGGACGTCCAGGTTTCCGGCCTGTAGGTCCGAGTAGGCGGTGTCGAGCGAGCTGTAGAAGACGAAGCTCAGGCCGCCGTTGTTCGGGCTCCGGTTGCCGCGGTAGTCGGGGTTCGGCACCAGGTCCAGCTTGACGTTGTGCTGCCACGCGTCGCCGTCCGCGAACTCGTAGGGACCGTTTCCGACCGGCCGCTCGCCGAACGCGGCCATGTCCAGGAACGCCACCTCCGGCAACGGGTAGAACGGGGTGAAGCCGAGCCGCAGCCGGAAGTCCGCGGTCGGCTGCTTGAGGTCGACCGTGAACGTGGTGTCGTCGACGATCTTGAGCCCGGACATCGTCTGCGCGGTTGGCGGGCCGGCGGCGACCTCGTCGTAGCCGACGATCGGCTCGAAGAAACTGGACTGCAGCTGGGCGTTCGTCGAGAGGGCGCCGTAGTTCCAGGCGTCCACGAAGGATTTCGCGGTGACCGGTGTCCCGTCGGTGAAGGTCCAGTCGGGTTTGATCTTGATCGCGAACGACTTCGAATCCGTGGTCTCGATCGACTGGGCGACCTCGTGCTGAAGGTTGCCCCTCGCGTCGTACGACTCGAGTCCGGCGAAGAGCCGGTCGACGATGCGTCCGCCGC
This sequence comes from Rhodococcus sp. PvR099, assembly GCF_017833315.1. Classification (NCBI taxonomy): domain Bacteria; kingdom Bacillati; phylum Actinomycetota; class Actinomycetes; order Mycobacteriales; family Nocardiaceae; genus Rhodococcus; species Rhodococcus sp. PvR099. The sequence continues at coordinate 3,410,272 of NZ_JAFIBV010000001.1, forward strand.
CGTTCTCGTTCGTGTTCGTCGGGATCAGCGGGTTCTGGGGTTCGCTGCCGTTGGCCGTGACCATGCCGCTGCCGCCGTCGGAGGTCGACGAACACGCGGACAGCACCAGTGCCCCGGACAACGCGAACGCTGTCAGTGCGGTCACCCTGTGGAACTTCAAGAGTCGCCTCCTGTTCGTTCACACGAAGACGCCGCCGTCGGCACGCCGGGTGAGCGCGGCGCGCACACGGCCGACCGTGGATGCCGCGAAGACTAACCACACAGTGTCCGGGTGTCCGGCGTTTGTCCCGGTCGGGACCAAGTCGTCGGGCAATCGCAACGCCCCGGATACCTGGTGGATCGATCCGTTCGTCGCCCACGTCGACCATCGGGCGCACCCACGGGACCGATCACCGCAGATCCGGGGGTTGCAACCTATTGCAACGATGCGCTCACCGTGTCATGTGACTACCCTCACAAAGGCGCGAAAAGCGCCCCCAGGATCACCGAAAGAGGGCACGGGCGACATGACCAGTAGCACCGCCGATACCAACGCAGCCGAGCACGCGACGAGCTACCCGCCGAGCGCGGAGTTCGTCGCGACCGCGAATGCAGGCCCGGAGCTCCAGGCCGCAGCGGATGCCGACCGGCTGGGGTTCTGGGCCGATCAGGCTTCCCGCCTGCACTGGCACGAGCCGTGGAGCGAGGTCCTTGACTGGTCCGACGCCCCGGTCGCCAAGTGGTTCGTCGGCGGCAAGCTCAACGTCGCGTACAACTGCGTCGACCGGCACGTCCAGAGCGGCCACGGCGACCAGGTCGCCATCCACTGGGAGGGCGAGCCCGGCGACAGCCGCGACGTCACCTACAACGACCTGCTCGCCGAGGTGAGCAGGGCCGCAAACACTTTCACCGAGCTCGGCCTCGTGGCAGGCGACCGCGTCGCCATCTACATGCCGATGGTCCCCGAGGCGATCGTCTCGATGCTGGCCTGCGCCCGGCTCGGCCTGACCCATTCGGTTGTCTTCGCAGGCTTCTCCGCATCCGCGCTGCGGTCGCGGATCGACGACGCCGAGGCCAAGCTGGTCATCACCACCGACGGACAGTGGCGCCGCGGGCAGGCTGCCCCCCTCAAGACCGCCGTCGACACCGCAGTCGACGGCGCGGAATCCGTCCAGAACGTGCTGGTGGTCAAGCGCACCGACATCGATGTCGAGTGGACCGAGGGCCGCGACCTCTGGTGGCACGAGACGGTGGCCACGGCCTCGCCCGAGCACGAGGCACAGGCCTTCGACGCCGAGCACCCGCTCTTCATCCTCTACACCTCGGGCACCACGGGTAAGCCCAAGGGGATCATCCACACCTCCGGCGGCTACCTCACCCAGGCGTCGTACACCCACCACAACGTCTTCGACCACAAGGCGGGCAAGGACGTCTACTGGTGCACCGCCGACATCGGCTGGGTGACCGGGCACAGCTACATCGTCTACGGGCCGCTGTCGAACCGGACCACCCAGGTGGTCTACGAGGGCACCCCGAACTCGCCGGATGAGCACCGGCACTTCAACATCATCGAGAAGTACGGCGTCAGTATCTATTACACGGCACCGACCCTGGTCCGAACCTTCATGAAGTGGGGCCGCGAGATCCCCGACGCGCACGACCTGTCCTCGCTGCGGTTGCTGGGCAGCGTCGGCGAGCCGATCAACCCCGAGGCGTGGCGCTGGTTCCGCGACGTGATCGGCGGCGAGCGCTGCCCGATCGTGGACACCTGGTGGCAGACCGAGACCGGCGCGATCATGATCTCCCCGCTGCCCGGCGTCACGGCCACCAAGCCGGGCTCCGCGATGGCGCCGCTGCCCGGCATCTCCGCGAAGATCGTCGACGACGATGCCAAGCCGCTCGGCGCCGGTGGCAACGGCTACCTGGTGCTCGACCAGCCGTGGCCGTCGATGCTGCGCGGCATCTGGGGCGACATGGAGCGCTTCAAGGACACCTACTGGTCCCGGTACGCCGTGGAGGGCTGGTACTTCGCCGGGGACGGCGCACGCTACGACGAGGACGGCGACCTCTGGGTGCTCGGCCGCGTGGATGACGTCATGAACGTCTCCGGCCACCGGATCTCCACCTCCGAGGTCGAGTCGGCGCTGGTCGGGCACCACAGCGTGGCCGAGGCCGCGGTGGTCGGCGCCGCCGACGAGACCACCGGCCAGGGCATCGTCGCGTTCGTGATCCTGCGCGAGGGCGCCGAGAACACGGGCGAGACGCTGATCGCCGAGCTCAAGGTCCAGGTGTCGACGGAGATCAGCCCGATCGCCCGGCCGCGCCAGATCACCATCGTCCCCGAGCTGCCGAAGACCAGGAGCGGCAAGATCATGCGCCGACTGCTCCGCGACGTCGCCGAGGGCCGCGATCTGGGCGACACCTCGACGCTGGTCGATCCCAAGGTGTTCGATGCGATCCGGGGCAACTGACCCCCGCTCCCCTCACCACGGCGGTGCCCCCGTGCGGCTCGAACGCACGGGGGCACCGCCGTCTCGTCTCGCGTGTGGCCCAGTCGCGGGCCGCCCTCGCGAACCTTCCCGGCCGTGCCGGATTGGCCTACCATGGGTCCGTCAGCGATGGCCCACAGTCCCATTCATGACGAGTGCCGAGCCGAGTGACGCTCACGGGTGAGCCGCGGGTCCGAGCTCGAACGGAGACCGTCATGCCTGATCGGCGCCGGCGAACGAGGTTCGCCGCCCTGCTCGTGCTGCTGCTCGCGGCGCTCGTCGGCTCCCCCGCCGTCGCGCTCGGCGACCAGGAATCCCCCGAACGTCCCGTGCCGAGCCCGGAGCAACGCGCGGCGGCCCTCGTCACCCCGTCCGTCGTCCTGGTCAAGGCGGAGGTCAGGGGCTGGGTCCGCTTTCCCGACGGCCAGCCGATCAAGGTAGACCCCTTCGTAACCGGCTGGCGCTGTAGCGGATTCGTCGTCAACCCGGACGGCTGGGTGGCCACGGCAGGCCACTGCGCCGAGGGCGCCCGCGAGGCCCTCCTGCGAACCGCGGTCGACTGGGCGGTGCACGTGATCCCCACCCTCGATCCCGCGCTCGTGAACGAGACCGCCCAGTCGAACTGGCGGGTCGAGGGCGACGAGCCCGGATCGAGCCCAACCACCGCCATGACCGTGATCGCCGGTGGGACCGCCGAGGGCGAGGCACTCCCCGCCGAGGTCACCGGCCTGGTGCCGCTCACCGCGGGGGATGTCGCGTTGCTCAAGGTCCAGCGGGGTGGCCTTGCGGCCGCCGAGCTGAGCACCGATGACGGCGTCGACCTGGGCACGCCGGTGGTGTCGGCCGGATTCCCCGGCAACACCGATACCGCGGCCGAGCCGTCGCTACGGCCCGCGGTATCGGGCGGCGAGATCAGCGCCAAGAAGGCCACCGGAATCGTCCCGGTCTACCAGACCGACGCGGAGGTGTCCGAGGCCATGAGCGGAGGCCCCACCGCCGACCTCGGCGGCGTGGCGGTCGGGGTCAACAGCTTCGGAATCCATGGGCAGACACAGCCGTTCGCCTTCGTCGCCCCGGCGCGCGGACTCACGGATCTGATGCGCGAGAAGGGCGTCACCCCGGCTCTCGGGCCTGCCGACACCGCCTACCGCGCGGGGATCGAGCACTACTACGACGGCAACTACACCGCCGCCATCGCCGACTTCGACCAGGTGCTGACCCTCGCCCCTGGCTATCCGGGGGCGGCGGAACTCCGGGCCGGCGCCGAACAGGAGCGGGATCTGTACGGGGACGCGGCGCCATCCGACTCGGGCCCGAACTGGGGCCTGCTCGCCGCCCTTGCGGTCCTGCTGGCGGTGAGCGCAGGCGTGGTGGTGGTGATCCGGCGGACGGTTCAGGCCTAGAGCTCGGCCCCGCGCGGATCGAGCTCGGGCGCGTCCAGCGAGGTGTCCTTGGTCTCACGCATCACCAGCAGCGCGACGAACGTCAGGGCGCCCGCCGCGAGCAGGTAGATGCCGACCCAGCCGACGCCGTAACTGGTCGCGAGCCAGGTCGCGATGAACGGCGCCACCGCCGCACCCAGGATGCTCGCCGTGTTGTAGGCGATACCCGAGCCGGTGTAGCGCACATTGGTCGGGAACAGCTCCGGCAGCACCGCACTCATGGGGCCGAAGGTGAAGCCCATCAACAGCATTCCGACGATGAGGAAGACCAGCATCCGAGCGTCGGTCATCTTCTCGGGGTCGAGGGCCACCGAGAACGTCAGCCCGAAGACCATGATCGCGCCGGTGGCGACCAGCAGGGTGATGCGCCGACCGTACCGGTCCGCGAGCCAGCCGGTGATGGGCACGCCCGCCGCGAAGAACAACACGGCGATCAGTTGCAGCACAAGGAAATCCGAGTACTTGAAGCCGAGCCCGGTGCCGCCTGCGGCGACGGTCTTTCCGGTGCCGTAGCTCAGCACCCAGGTGGTCATGATGTAGAAGAGGGTGTACGTCGCGAGCATCACGAAGGTGCCGATGATCAGCTGACGCCAGCTCGTCTTGAACACCGTCGCCAGCGGGGTCTTGACCTTCTCGCCGCGCTCGACGGCGCGCGCGAAGACCGGGGTCTCCTCCAGCTTCAGCCGCACGTACAGGCCGATGATCACCATGATCGCGCTGAGCAGGAACGGGATTCGCCAGCCCCAGGTCAGGAATGCGCTGTCCAGGTCGGGGTTCGCGTTGTCGTGGCCCATGAACAGGGTGATGATCAGGAACAGCCCGTTGGCCAGGAAGAACCCGATCGGCGCGCCGAGCTGCGGCCACATCGCCGCCCAGGCCCGCTTGCCGGACTTCGCCGTCTCGGTCGCGAGCAGCGCCGCCCCCGACCATTCGCCACCGAGCCCGAGGCCCTGGCAGAAACGCATCAGGGCCAGCAGCGCGGGGGCGATGAGCCCGACCGAGTGGTATGTCGGCAGCAGCCCGATGACGAACGTCGCGATGCCCATGGTGAGCAGCGATCCGACCAGGGTGGCCTTGCGGCCGATCCGGTCGCCGTAGTGGCCGAACACGATCGAGCCGAGCGGACGGGCGACGAACGCGAGGCCGAAGGTGGCCAGCGAGGCCAGCAGCGCGGTGGTGCCGTTCCCCTTGGGGAAGAACAGGTGCGGGAAGACCGAGACCGCCGCTGTCGCATAGATGTAGAAGTCGTAGAACTCGATCGAGGTGCCGATCATGCTGGCCACCACGATCCGACTACGGGGCACCGCGTCTTTCGCGGCAACCGCCTCGTCGACCAGCACGTCCGGGGCTTCGCTCATCCGATTCTCCTGCACACCTGTTCCACGGAATGGACATCCGCCGCCCAAACCTCAGGAAGCAGATCACTCCCGCCGTTTCCGGGGCAATCCAGCGCGAGGTGTTTGCGCCGAGCGGTATCAAGATCGCGTTAAGCTGCCATCGGAGCGCCGGGAAGTCTGGTCGGCACATGGCACACCTGTACGCCCGCGACCTTCGGGAGAACCTGACGTGATCCAACCGCTCCGCTCCGAACTGACCCGCTATCTGCGCACCGAGACCGTCGGAGGGTCGATCCTGCTGGTGGCGGCGGCCGTCGCGGTCATCTGGGCGAACTCCCCGTGGGCCGACGCCTACACCGCCCTGCGGGACTTTCAGGTCGGGCCGAGCGCGATCCATCTGAACCTGAGCCTGAACACCTGGGCCCAGGACGGCCTGCTGGCGGTGTTCTTCTTCGTCGCGGGCCTCGAGCTCAAACGCGAGTTGGTCGTCGGCGAGCTCGCCGACCGCAAGAAGGCCCTGCTGCCGATCATCGCGGCGGTCGGCGGCGTGATCCTGCCCGCGCTGATCGCGCTGGCGGTCGGCTGGGGCACCCCCGGCATCGAGAAGGCCTGGGCGATCCCGGTCGCCACCGACATCGCCTTCGCCCTCGGCGTGCTCGCGCTGACCGGGTCCAGGATCCCGGCCAGCGCCAGGGTGTTCCTGCTCAGCCTCGCGGTCGTCGACGACCTGCTCGCGATCATCATCATCGCCGCGCTGTTCACCACCTCGATCGCGATGCTGTGGCTGCTCGGCGCGGTCGCCTGCCTGGCCGTCTACGCGTACGCGCAGCACCGGCGGATCACCACCCCGCTGCTGTACGTCCCGCTGGCATTGCTCGCCTGGTACTCGATGCACGAGGCGGGCATCCACGCCACCCTCGCGGGCGTCGCCATCGGACTGCTGACCAGGGTGCGCAAGGACCCGGGCGAGGCGGAGGCCCCCGCGACCCGGCTCGAGCACCGGATCCAGCCGTTCTCCGCCGGGTTCTGCGTGCCGGTGTTCGCCCTGTTCGCCTCCGGGGTCCCGCTGGGTCCAGAGGTGCTCGAGTCGATGTTCACCGACCGCATCGCGCTGGCGATCATCCTGGGCCTGCTGGTCGGCAAGACCGTCGGCATCTTCGGCGTCTCGTGGGCCGCGGTCCGGCTCGGCATCGCCACGAAGCCGGGAAACCTCGGCTTCCGCGACATGTTCGCGCTGTCGGTGCTCGGTGCGATCGGGTTCACCGTTAGCCTTCTGGTGGCCGAACTCGCGCTCGAAGGAGCCGAGGTGGAGACGGCGAAGGCTGCGGTCCTGTTGACCTCGCTGACGGCGTCGCTGATCGGCTCGGCGCTACTGTTACGCCGGGGGCGCGTCCACCAGGCGCGCGCCACCGCGGCCGGTTCCGCGACCGGTCAGAAAAGACCACATTCCGGCGAGCCGGACGACGACACACTCCGGCGAGCCGGACGACGACACACTGGAGGGGCGCAGACGTGAGCATCAGTGACCGCAACGGCGACAGATACGACCGGCTGACCGGGGACGGGGTGCCCAACACCATCACGTCGATCCCGCTCACCGACGTCGATGCGCACGCCCCCGGTACCGCCAGCATCGGGAACCTGGTCAAAGACGCGACCACGCAGGTCTCCACCCTGGTCCGCGCCGAGGTGGCGCTCGCCAAGGCCGAGGTGACCAGCGAGGTCAAGAAGGGCCTGCAGGGCTCGCTGTTCTTCCTCCTCGCGCTCACCGTCCTGCTGTTCAGCTCCTTCTTCTTTTTCTTCTTCCTCGCCGAGACCCTCGCCGTCTGGACGCCGCGCTGGCTCGCGTTCCTCATCGTGTTCCTGCTGATGGTGGTGACCACAGCGGTGCTGGCGCTGTTCGGCTACCTGCGGGTGCGCAAGCTGCGTGCCCCGGAGAAGACCATCGACTCGCTCCGGCAGGCCGCGACGGTGCTGCCGAACGCCGCGGAGTCGAGCTACAAGCACGGCGACTACACGCCCGGCGAGTACGCCCGCCGGACCGCGCCGTAGCCCCGGCGTCGAACCGAGAGCATCACCCCTCCCGTGACCTACCCGGATCCCTCCACAGTCCGATTCGACGGCCCGTGGCAGCACCGCGACGTGCACGCCAACGGCATCCGCTTCCACGCGGTCGAGGCGGGCCCGTCCGACCCCGGTGCACCGCTGGTCGTCCTGCTGCACGGCTTCGCCGACTTCTGGTGGTCCTGGCGACATCAGTTGACGGCCCTCGCGGACGCCGGCTACCGCGCGGTCGCGTTGGATCTGCGCGGCTACGGGGACAGTGACAAGCCGCCGCGCGGCTACGACGGCTGGACCCTGGCCGGTGACGTTGCCGGTCTGATCCGCGCCCTCGGCCACACCGAGGCCACGCTCGTCGGCCACGCCGACGGAGGCCTGGTGTGCTGGGCGACGGCGGTGCTGCATCCACGGCTGGTGCGCTCGATCGCCCTCGTCAGCTCGCCGCATCCGATCGCGCTCAAGCGATCGGTGCTGGCCGACCGGGCCCAGCGGTCCGCCTTCCTGCCTGCGTTCCTGCGCTGCCAGCTGCCGTGGCGGCCGGAGCGGGCGTTGACCCGCGAGGACGGCGCCGAGGTCGAGAGGCTGCTGCGCGGCCGATCCGGTCCGGAATGGCCGCAGACCGAGGAGTTCGCCGAGGTCGTCGAGCGGGCCAGGTCCGCGATCCAGATCCCGGGCGCCGCGCACTGCTCGCTGGAGTACCAGCGCTGGGCGTTCCGCAGCCAGTGGCGGCCCGACGGCCGCCGGTTCATGAAGGCGATGAACCAGGTGATGACCATCCCGGTGCTGCAGATCCACGGGGACCAGGACCCGTACGTGCTGGCAGCCGCGTTGCGCCGCGACACCAGGTGGGCACCGGGTCGGAGCCTGCACACCATCGCGGGCGCCGGCCACTTCGCCCACCAGGAACGACCGGCCGAGGTGACCGCCGCGCTGACGGAGTTCCTGAAGCGCTGACGCGCCCGTGAGTCCTTCTGGCCCGCACAGGGGCCAGAAGGACTCACGGGCGGCGAAGCCGCCTAGAGGATGCAGCCACCCGTGTTGACGGCGCTGCTCGCCGCGGAGGCCCCCGCCAGCTGGCGCGAGACCTCCTCGGCGGTGAGCACGAAGCCGGTGTCGCTGTTGTCCACTGCCGCGCCGAACACGACGCCGAGCACCTGACCCCGCTCGTCGACCAACGGTCCCCCGGAATTGCCCTGACGGATCGAGCCGCGCACCGTGTACACCTCGCGCTCGACCTCGGCGGCGCGGTAGATGTCGGGGCCGGTCAGATCCAGGGTCTCCCGCACCCTGGCCGCGCTGGCCGTGTACGGACCGCCGCCCGGGTAGCCGAGGACGATCGCGCTGTCCCCGCTCGCGGCCGCCCCCGGAGCGAACGGCAGCACCGGGGCGCGCAGGCCGGGCACCGCCAGCACCGCGACGTCGACGGCCGGATCGAAGAGCACCACCTCGGCGTCCAGCGGCCCGTCCGCGGTGTCCACCGAGACCCCGGTCGTCCCCGCCACGACGTGCGCGTTGGTCATGACCCGCTCCGGGGCCACCACGAAACCGGACCCCTCGAGCGCGCGCTGGCAGCTCGGCGCCACCCCGCGCACCCGGAGCACGCTGGTCTGCAGCCGCTGCGCGACCGGACTACGCAGCACGCCGGGGTCGGGCGCCTCGACGACGGCGATCGGGGTGCGGCCGAACGGCCCGATCACGTCGGGCAGCCCGGAGGTGTCCAGCAGCGCCGAGAACTCGTCCGGCAGCCTGCGCATCCAACTCGGGGCGTACTCGTCGACCTGCGTCAGAACCCGCGACCCGCGCACCGCGCTCGCGACCTCCGGTTGCGAGGACGCGGTCAGCGGGATGGCCAGCAGCCACGCGGCGACCAGGACGGCGGTCAACTGCAGGCCGGCACCGATGACGCTGTCCACCGACCGCGCGACCGGGCTGTGCATGCCGCCGCGGGCGGCGCGGCCGAGCACCATGCCCGCGACCTCGCCGATGACCACCAGCACGACGATCAGGGTGATGCCCGCGAGCACGCGCATCCGCCCCTCGTCGACGTGCACCAGCACGTGCGGCGCGATCAGGATCCCCGCGACCGCACCGAGCACGACGCCGAAGAACGCGAGCGCGGACGCGACCGCCCCGTGCCGCCATCCCGACGTGGCCGCGAGAACGGCGATCGCGAGGATCGCGAGGTCGATCCAGGCTGAACCGGTCATCGCTCGTGTACCTCCACGATCCCCGCCTCCACCTCTGCCAGCGCGACCTCGAGGTCGCGGATGTCGGAGCGGTCCCATTCGATCTCCCAGCCGGAGATCGCGATGAGCCCGGCCAGCACGCCCGCGGTGAAGCCCCACACGAGCATGTCGTCGACCAGGAACGCCGGGCCCTGGTATCCGAGCCGGTGCCGGACCTGGAAGCGGTTGTCCGGGTCGAGCAGGGTGCGCATCGGCACCCGGGCAACCCGCTCGGTCTCGGCGAGGTCCACCGCACGGACCGGGGTGGGGCGATCCCAGTACCCGATCACCGGCGTCACGTCGAAGCCCGAGGGCGGGACGAAGATCCCCGGCAGTACCGCGAGGGTGCGCACCCCGGCCGGGTCGAGCCCGGTCTCCTCCTCCGCCTCCCGCAGCGCGGTCCCGACGGGTCCGTCGTCCTCCGGATCACTGGCGCCGCCGGGAAAGGCGATCTGGCCGCCGTGCTGCCGGAGGGTGGAGGCGCGTTGGAGCAGCAGCAGGTCGGCGTCCTCGGGTAGGCCACCGACGGCGATGGGATCGGCCTCGGGGGAACCACCGAAGAGCACCAGCACCGCAGCCTCGCGCGCCTGCACTCCGCTCGGCGCCCGCCGCAGCAGCACGGGGTTGACGGAATTGGTGTCCGACGGCGGCAGCGTCGAGACCCGGCGCAGCCATTCCGGCGGCAGGTGGTTGGTCTCGCTCACGCGCTCACGCCCAGCTTCTCGTGCACCGCCGCGGCGATCTGGTCTGCACTATCGAACGGCACCGGCAGTACCCCTGCGACGGTGCCGTCGGCCCGGACCATCACGGTCACGGGCAGCACGTTCGGCGCCCCGACGGCCGCGGCGATCTTGCCCGTGCCGTCCTGTACGCCCGGCAGGTGCACGCCGTATTCGGTCAGCGCGGACAACGCGTTCCCTTCCTTGGGGTCCTGGTGGACGGTCAGCACGGTGACGGCGTCCCCGGCGCGGTCCGCGTACTCCTGCAGGGCCGGCAATTCCCTGGCGCAGGGCCCACACCAGTAGGCCCAGAGGTTGACCAACGCGGGCTTGCCCGCCAGCGCGGCACCGACGTCGATCCTGCCACCGTCGGAGAGGCACTCGAGCCTGATCCCGGCCAGCGGTCCGGCCGGGACAGCGCCGGGTGTGGGAGTGGGGCAGGCACTCAGCGCGGCCTCGGCGCGCACGCCTGCCAGCGCCTCGGGCGTGTCGCCGGGGGCCCGCTCCTGCGGCGCGACGGTGGAGTTGCCGATGGAGTCCGCATAGCCGCGCGATCCGGTCTCGTCCGAGTCGCCCCGCGGCCAGATCGCGACGATCAGGGCCACCACGACGACGAGTGCGGCCAGGCTCCACCGGCCGGTGTTCGACAATCGCACGGTCAGCTCACCGACCCGCCAGCTCGAGCAGATGTTCGGTTTCGGGGCCCTTCACCAGGGCCGCAGCGGCCACCGGGTCGGTGGTCCCGATGCCGTAGGAGGGACAGTCCTTGGCCAGCAGGCACACCCCACATGCCGGCTTCTTCGCGTGGCAGACCCGGCGGCCGTGGAAGATCACCCGGTGCGAGAGGTCGGTCCACTCCTTGCGCGGGATGAGCTCGCCGATCGCGTGCTCGACCTTCACCGGGTCCTCCTCCTGCGTCCAGCCCCACCGCCGGACAAGCCTGCCGAAGTGGGTGTCGACGGTGATCCCCGGCACACCGAACGCGTTCCCGAGGACCACGTTGGCCGTCTTCCTGCCGAAGCCCGGCAGCGTCACCAGATTCTTCAGGTCGCCAGGGACCTCGCCGTCGTATCGCTCGAGCAGCGCCTGCCCGAGACCGATGATCGAGTTAGTCTTGTTCCGGTAGAAGCCGGTGCTCCGGATGTACTCCTCCAGCTCCGTTCGATCCGCCTCGGCGTAGTCGCGGGCGGTCCGGTATCGGGCGAAGAGCGCGGGCGTCACCTGGTTAACCCGCACGTCAGTGCACTGCGCGGACAGAATCGTCGCCACCGACAGCTCGAGCGGGGTGGTGAAGTCGAGCTCGCAGTAGACGTGCGGGAACGCCACGGTCAGCGTGCGGTACATCCGCCGCGCCCGGCGCACGAGGCCGAGGCGGGTCTCCTCCTTTGCCGGTCGCGAGGTCGGCGCCGCCCCACGCGGGCCCGGGGTCTGCGATGCGGTGGTGGACACCGGACCAACTCTACGGACGGTGCCAAACGGAACTGGACATCGTTTCGCTTCTGAGACAAACGCCGTGTTTACTACCCGGTATGCAAGGACTGGCTGTGGTGCTCTTCCCAGTGCTGCTCATTCTTTTTGCACTGGCAATGGAGCGGGTGGAGTTCCGGCTGCGCCGACTGACCGTGCGTGAGCAGGAGGTCCAGGAGTTCCTGGACAAGGCGAGTCATGCCGACGTCGCCACCCTCGCCAACGAGGGGCTGCCGCGCGCGCTCGCCCGGTTCCACCTCCGCCGCAAGCGCGGCGCCGAGGATGAGGACGAGGACGAATCGCAGGCGCCGGAGCAGCGCGCGAGCTGACCTTTTCGGAGTGTCGGGCCCCGTTCGGCGTGCGGCGCGTGGCGTCGGTCACTAGTCTTCGACGTCGGGACGATAGACTTCCAGCGAGTACTCAACGATGGGTCGACGCGATCGTGCGTCGATCACGTCGGGGGAGACCACACGATGGCGTCCCCCAACGACCCGAAGAAGGAGCACACGTGGACGAGATCCTGGCCAGAGCCGGAATCTTCCAGGGAGTCGAGCCGTCGGCGGTGGCCGCGCTGGTCAAGCAGCTGCAGCCTGTCGACTTCCCGCGCGGGCACGTGATCTTCAACGAGGGCGAGCCCGGCGACCGGCTGTACATCATCGTGTCCGGCAAGATCAAGCTCGGACGCCGCTCCCCCGACGGTCGCGAGAACCTGCTCACGATCATGGGCCCGTCCGACATGTTCGGCGAGCTCTCGATCTTCGACCCGGGTCCGCGTACCTCCACCGCCACCACGGTCACCGAGGTCCGCGCGGTGCAGATGGACCGCGATGCCCTCAAGTCGTGGATCGATCAGCGCCCCGAGATCGCGGAGCAGCTGCTGCGCGTGCTGGCCCGTCGCCTGCGCCGCACCAACAACAACCTCGCTGACCTGATCTTCACCGACGTCCCCGGCCGTGTCGCCAAGGCGCTGCTGCAGCTCGCCCAGCGCTTCGGCACCCAGGAGGCCGGGTCGCTGCGCGTGACGCACGACCTCACCCAGGAAGAGATCGCCCAGCTGGTCGGCGCCTCCCGCGAGACCGTGAACAAGGCGCTCGCCGACTTCGCGCACCGCGGCTGGCTGCGGCTCGAGGGCAAGAGCGTGCTGATCTCCGACTCGGAGCGTCTGGCCCGACGGGCCCGGTAACTCCCCCACACGCACGAATCGGCCATCCCGGATCCCCGGGGTGGCCGATTTTGCGTTGACCCCAACTCCTATAGCCAAACTGGCATGGCAGCGAGCAAGCTTTGCATTCGACAGGCATGAGACCGGGACCGCAGTATTGACCTTGCCGGGTTCGACAGGGAGGGTCACAGCGATGGGAAGCAGGTCGAGGGTGGAGATCCGCCGCAACGGAGGTATCCAGACCGAGCATCCGATGTCCGATCCGCAGACCGACGTCGAGTACAACGTCCGAAACACCGTGTCGCCAGAGCTTTTCGACGAGATCATCGGCGAATACCTCGCCCGATCCGAGAGCGCGGTACAGGGCCTGCGCGGATTCACCGACATCTACTACGACCCGCACAGCCAACAAAAACTGGACGTCTGGGGAATCTCCGACGACCCCCGGCCGGTATTCATCGCCATCCACGGCGGGTACTGGCGCGCCCTTTCCCGACACCACACGGCCTTCATGGCGCGCGCCCTAGACTCGGAGGGGATCGCCACAGTCACTGTCGACTACGGTCTCGCGCCGGAGACGACGCTCGAGGAAATCGTTCGCCAGGTCCGAGCGGCGGTCGCATGGGTCTACCACCACGGCGCCGGCCATGGGCTCGACCCCGATCGCATCGTCGTCGGCGGCAGTTCCGCCGGAGGGCACCTCACCGGCGCCGTCATGGTCTCGGGCTGGCAGCGTGAGCTCGGCCTGCCCGAGACCGTCGTGCGTGGCGCCATGCCGATCAGCGGACTGTTCGACCTCCGCCCGCTCGTCGACTCGTTCGCGAACGAGTGGCTCGAACTAGACATCGAGCGGGCGCACGGGTTGAGCCCATTGCTCCATGCGGACGGACCCGGACCTGCGGCCGTGATCGCCGTTGCGGAACACGACGGCGCCGGGTTCCTCATGCAGACCCACCGGTTCCACGACGCCTGGGCGGAGCACTCACCCTGCGACCTGCTCGTGGTTTCCGATCGCAACCACTACGACATCTTTCTCGATCTGGCCGACTCCACGACGGCGCTCAATCGCGCCCTCGTCGGCTTGATCAACGGACTCGCGGAGCAGCGCTCACCTGCGGGATAGGCGGGTATAGCAAAACAGGTATAGCGAGGACCATGAACTATCAGTTTCAGCTATTTCCGCGGGTCGAATCCCGATAGGCTCGGCGACATGGACACGCCCCGACTCCTCGATGGCCGCCTCAAGCTCCGGCACCTGGTGCTTGTCGACGCGCTGACCCGGCAGGGCAGTGTGGTCGGCGCGGCCGCCGCACTCCACGTGACCCAGCCCGTGGCCACCCGCAGCCTGCACGACCTCGAGTCGATTCTCGGCGTGGAGCTGTACGAGCGCGGGCCGCGCGGCATCACGCCGACGATCTTCGGCGAGGCCTTCACCTCACACGCGAGGGCCGTCATCGCACAGCTGACCCAGGCCGGCAGGCATGTGGTCGAGCTGGCCGACGCCGATCGCGGGACCGTGGTGGTCGGCACCCACCTCGCCGGATCGAACGTCCTGCTCCCGGGAGCCATCGCGCGCCTGAAGGTGGAACGACCGCTGCTCACGGTGATCGTGCGCGAGGGAACCCCGGAGACGCTGCTCGTCGAGCTCGAGGCCGGCCGTGTCGACCTGATCGTGGGCCGGCTCACCTCCCCCACCGACCAGTCCGCCATCCGCGACACCCTCTACGAGGAATCGGTGGAACTGGTCACCCGCGCACACCACCCACTGGCCGAGCTCGACGGCCTGACCCTCGCGGACCTGGCCGACTACCCCTGGATCCTGCCGGGTGTCGAGACCTCGCTGCGCCGCGAACTCGAGGAGTTCTTCGCCAGGAACGGTATGCCGTTGCCCGAGAACCGGGTCGAGGCAACCTCGTTTCTCACCGTCCGCCAACTGCTCATCGAGACCGACATGATCGCGGTGCTGCCGAGCCTGATCCCGCGCGACGACGCTCGGCTCACCACCCTCCCGGTGACGCTGGATCCGATCGGGCACCGCGTCGGGATCACACTCTCTCCCGGACGCACCCTCAGCCCTTCGGCCGAGGCGCTCGTCGGCAACCTGCGCCGCATCGCGGCGGAGATCGCACCGACAGATCGGTGAGCCGCTCCCCCGACACCGAACAGCGACGAGCCGCCCACCCGTCGGGTGAGCGGCTCGTCGAATGCGCCTGGACGGATGCGGCCTACACGTGTGCGCGCTCCGCAGCGGCCGGGAACTCCGGCCCCCTCGAGCTCGACGGGACGAGCCGGAACAGCGCGATCGCACCGGCCAGACTGATCGAGCAGATGACCACCAGGTACCAGGTGACACCGACCGAGGAACCGGTCGCATTCAGCAGCGCCGTCGAGATCATCGGCGCGAGCCCACCACCGAGGATGGCCGCGGTCTGCAGGATGAGCGACGATCCGGAGTAGCGCACCCGGGCCGGGAAGGTGTCCGCGATGATGCTGCCCTGCACGCAGTGCGTGACGGGAATGATCAGGCCCATCCCGAGGAAGGCGATCACCGCGAGCACCGAGTTCTCGGTGTTGAGCAACGGGAAGAACGCGATGCACCACAGCAGGATGGCCGCCGACCCCGCGATGAACATCGTCCGCCTGCCGTAGCGGTCCGCGACCGTCGTCCACACCGGGATCGTCGCGAACCACAACACGGCGGCGGCGGTCACGCTGAGCACCAGGAACTGCTTGTCATATCCCAGGTGCTGGGTGCCATAGGAGAGCGTGAACACCATGAAGGCGTACGCGACCGCGGAGTTGGCCACCACCGCGAGCAGGGTCAGCGAAAGCCGGGGGAACCCGACCTTGAGCGACTCCTTCAGTGGGAAGCGGACCACGTCGCCCTTCTCGAGAATGCCTGCGAACGAGGGAGATTCGGTCACCCGCAGCCTGATCACGAGGCCGATCGCGACCAGCACGAAACTCAGCAGGAACGGGATGCGCCAGCCCCACGACTCGAAGGCCTCATCCGACAGCACCGCGTTCGTCGTCAGGAAGATGGCGTTGGCGAGCACGAGTCCGGCTGGGGTGCCCATCTGCGGGAACCCGGCATAGAGGTTCTTCTTGCCCTCGGGCGCATGCTCCATCGACATCAGGGTGGCGCCCGCGCCCTCGCCGCCGAGACCGATGCCCTGCACGATCCGCATCGCGACCAGCAGGACCGGGGCCCAGAAGCCGATCGAGTCGTAGTTGGGGATGAGACCGATGAGCGTGGATCCGACGCCCATCATCACCAGCGATACGACCAGTGTCGCCTTGCGACCGATGCGGTCACCGAAGTGCCCGAACACCAGGCCGCCAAGGGGCCGCGCGATGAAGCCGACCGCGAAGGTGCTGAACGCGGCGAGGGTGCCCACCGTCGGGCTCAGGCTGGGGAAGAACTGCTTGTTGAAGATGAGCGCTGCTGCGGTGCCGTAGAGGAAGAAGTCGTACCACTCGAGCGTCGTGCCCGCGAGGGTGGCCATGGCCACCCGGCTGCGAGCCGCCGCGGCAGGGCCGGGACGGTGTTCCGGGTTCTCGTTCATCGTGGGACCTATCATGTTGGGAGACAGCGAATGTGATTGCGATAGCCGCGCGAGTCGAAGTTCCGCTCATCGAGGGACCGAGGGCGGGAAGCGGTGACGATCACAGTCTCACCCTGTGAGCCATGACACACAAATGCCGATTTGCTGATCTGCCATACCTATTTCGATATAACAGGATCGGTACCGCACAGCCTGCAGGCCCGCCCACCGGCCGGTCAGCTCAGCCCCAGGAACCGCTCGGCATTGCCGCGGGAAATGAGTTGCCGTGCAGCATCATCGAGGAACTCACTCTTGCGCACCACCTCTCCGACCGGACGTTCCCCGAGCGGATAGGGGTAGTCGCTGCCGACCATCACCCGCTCGACACCGACCGTGTCGACCAGCAGCCGCAGCGCCCGTTCGTCGAAGACCACGGAGTCGACATAGAAGCGCCCGAGGTAGTGCGACGGCGGGAATTCGGACGTTCCGATCACGTCGTTGCGCCCGTGCCAGGCGTTCTCCATCCTCCCCAGCCAGAAGGCGAAAGATCCACCGCCATGCGCGAATCCGATCTTCAGACTCTCGTCGATCCGGTCGAACACGCCGCCGAGTATCAACGCCAGTATCGAGAGGTGGGTCTCGGCAGGCATCGCGGTGAGCCACTGCGCCATCCACCGATCCAACCGAGGGGAGTTCGCCATGTCCCACGGGTGCACGAACACCGGCACCCCCAGTGAGGCGCAGTGCTGCAGGAAGGTGACCACGCCCTCGCTGTCGAGGTCCAGGTCGCCGACGTGGTTGCCGATCTCGACGCCCCGATGTCCGTTGGCGACGCACCGCTCGAGCTCGCGGCACGCGGCATCGGTGTCCTGCAACGGAACCTGACAGAACGGGATCAGCCGATCCGCGGCAGGCGCGACGATCTCCAGCGCCAGGTCGTTGAAGATCCGTGCGATCCGCTCGCCCTGCTCGCCGGTCCGGCCGTAGTTGAAGAATGCCGGGGTCGGCGAGACCACCTGGGTACGGACACCGTCCGCGTCCATGTCCCGCAGCCGGATCTCGGCATCCCAGCAGTCCGCCTGGATCCGGCGGAACTCCTTCGTGCCCATCATGATCATCGCCTCGGACTCGGACTCGATCCGCAGCCATGGCGCCTCCGGACCCGCCACCGCCGTCAGGTCGGGCCAGCCGTTCGGCACGTAGTGGGTGTGGACGTCGATCATTCCGCTCACCTCTCACCCCTTGCCCGGATGGAGGGTTCCGCAGTTCCCACAGGTGCGGGCTTCGACACTCTCGTAGAACTGGGTGAACACCGGAGGCAGGTCGGCGACGATGTCACGGACCTGGAGTTCGACCTCGTGGATCAGTGCGTCGCAGTCGATGCAGTACCACTGGAACTTCTCGAGCGTGCCCTCCTCGCGCACGCGCTCGATGACCAGGCCGATCGAGCCCGCGGTCGGACGCTGCGGCGAATGAGGCAGGTTGCCGGGCAGCAGCCAGGTCTCGCCCTCACGGATGTGCACGGTCTCGGGGCCGTTCTCCGTCATGACATTGACGTGGATATCACCCTCGAGCTGGTAGAACCACTCCTCGTACGGATCCAGGTGGTAATCGGTGCGCTGGTTCGGCCCACCGACCACCTGGACGATGAAGTCGCTGCCGAGGGCCATGGTCTGGTTGTTCACCGGGGGCTTGAGCAGATGCTCGTTGTCGGCGATCCACTTCTGGAAGTTGATGGTCGGCGGGACTCGGGTCATGACGTGGCCTCCGATGTGGCGGTTCGGTTCTGCGAGCGGGCGACGGGTCGGTACGCGACGCCCTGCATCTCGATCAACAGGTGGGGGTGCGGGAGCTGGTGTACCGCGACGGTGGTGCGGGTGGGACCTGCTTCGTCGAACATCTCGGCGTACACCTCGTTGTAGCCGCCGAAGTCGTTCATCGACACCAGGTACGAGGTGACCTGGACAAGGTCGGAGAGCTCGGCGCCGACCTCGGCGAGGATGGCGCGCATGTTCTCGATGACCGCGCGCGTCTGGGCGCGGATGTCGAGCGAGGTGGTACCCATCTCGTCGACCGCGACGCCGACGAACGTGTTGTCCGGCCGTCGCGAACTGGTTCCCGAGACGTACACGAAATCCCCGGCGACCTTGACGTGCGGGAACCGGCCCCGTGGCGTGGCCAGCCGCCCGATCACCTTTGCTTCGCTCATTTCACTCCCCTCACGCTGACGCGGCCTAGCCCGGCGATGTGGCACTGCGCGACCTCAGCGGTCAGCGTGACGGCCGCGGTGGCCGCACCCGCGAGCACCACCTGCCCCGCCCGCAGCGGGATCGCCCGACGACGCGCCATGTCCACCAGCGCGTGCAGCGCGCGCACCGGATTGCCGAGGATCGCCGAGGTGGATCCGACCATGGCCTGGCTACCCACCTCCAGCCGAACCGCTCGGTTG
Source organism: Rhodococcus sp. PvR099 (assembly GCF_017833315.1). NCBI lineage: Bacteria > Bacillati > Actinomycetota > Actinomycetes > Mycobacteriales > Nocardiaceae > Rhodococcus > Rhodococcus sp. PvR099. The sequence continues at coordinate 3,429,147 of NZ_JAFIBV010000001.1, forward strand.
TCGACATCCTGCATCCGCTGCCACTGCCCGACCACATAGCCGGCGGCCGAGGTGTTGTCGGCAACCACGTCGGTGTACGTGAATCGGAAGTCCCGGTAGCGGGAGTCGATGATCTCCATCGCAGGCGCCACCGCGTCCACGCAGGAGACGATGTCCACGGCCGGATCGCCCGGGTTCACGTCGCGGGCGAGCCGGTACGCGATCTCCGGCTCGATCTTCGGGTGGATGAACCGGGCCAGGTCCACGTCGCCGCCGTCCTCGATCCGCATGGCGTCGGTGAGCTGCCCGACGATCACGTCGGACACACCCATCTGGGCCATCTTGGCCTTGCTCGTGAACCCGAGCTTCACCCCGACGATGGATTCCCCTCGGCCCATCCGGCGGCCGACCAGGGCGTTCTGGATCCGGTAGGCATCGTCGATGTCGACCTCATGGCTGTCCGCGAGGCTGGGCGTGTCGGTCACGGTCCGCTGGGCGAGATCCAGGCGATCCGCGAGCCCGTCGATTTTGATCATGTTGAGCTCCTTCACTTCTCACGTCCTACCAATGCCGACTCGATCACGGCGTCGACCTCGCCCAGCCCATCGAGCCGAAGCCGGAAGCTGCCGGCCTCGGTGATCGGAACCATGGGACCCAGTGCACCGGACATGACGATGTCGCCTGCCCGCAACGGCTGCTCACGTGTGACGAGCTCCCTGGCCAACCAGGCGACGGCCACGACCGGGGAGCCGAGGCAGGCGTGACCCGCACCGAAGGACACCTGCTCGCCGTCCCGTTCCAGTGTCATCCCGACCCGTGACAGATCCAGCCCGGTCAGCGAGTACGGGGTGGTCCCCAGGACGACGGCTCCGCTCGACGCGTTGTCTGCGACCGTGTCGGTGATCGCCAGGTCCCAGTCGGCGATCCGCGAGTCGACGATCTCGATGGCGGGCAGGACGAAGTCGGTCGCGCGCAGGACGTCGGCGACGGTCGCTCCCGGCCGATCGAGGTCCCGGCCGAGCACGAACGCGATCTCGCCCTCGGCCCGCGGCTGCAGGAACCGGGCGGCGGGCACGGGCTCGGTGTGGCCGTACATCATGTCGTCGAGCAGCACGCCGAAGTCCGGCCGGAAGACACCGAACTGCTTCTGCACCGCCGGCGCCGTGAGCCCGATCTTCGCGCCGACCACGCGTGCCCCGCGACCCACCTCGGCGGCGACGACCCGACGCTGGACCTCGTAGGCGGCGTCGAGGTCGCTCTCGCCCAGGAACTCCCGCACCGGCGCGGCAGGCACCAGCGACGCCCTGGCGGCGATGAGCCGCTCTGCGGCCGCATCGAGAGCCGTGGTCGATCCCGATGTCACAGTCACAGTTGCACACACACATTCGTGGGTTCGGTGTAGAAGTGGAGTGATGATTCGCCGCCCTCCCGGCCGATCCCGGAGAGGCCCGCGCCACCGAACGGCGAGCGGAGCTCGCGCGTGAACCAGGTGTTCACCCAGGAGATCCCGACACGCATCTGCTGCGCGACGCGGTGCCCGCGGCGCAGGTCGTTCGTCCAGACCGCCGCGGCGAGTCCGTACTCGGTGTCGTTGGCGAGCGAGATCGCCTCCTGCTCGGTGTCGAACGGGATCAGCGCCGCAACCGGGCCGAATATCTCCTCTCGCACTGCACGATCGGCGTTCGTCAGGCCGGTCCAGAGGGTCGGCTCGATCCAGGAGCCGCCTGCGAGGTCGGCGCCCAGGTCGGGGATCCCGCCGCCGGTGAGCACCTTGGCCCCGGCCTGTTCTGCGATCTCGAAGTAGCTTCGGACCTTCTCGCGGTGCGCCTGGGAGATCAGTGGCCCGGTGGTGGTCGTGGCGTCGGTTGGCGCGCCGAGCCGAAGTCCCTCGGCGCGCTCGACCAACCCGGCCGCGATGTCGTCGAAGATGTTGCGCTGCACGTACACCCGTTCGGTACACAGGCACACCTGCCCGGTGTTCGCGAACACCGAGCGGGTCAGGCCGGTGAGGGCCTCGTCGATGTCGACATCGTCGAACACCACCGCGGCATTCTTGCCGCCGAGTTCGAAGGAGACGGGACGGACTCGCGGCGCGACCGTCTTCATCACATGGGATCCGGTCGCCGAGGAGCCGGTGAAGGTGACCCCGTCGATGTCCGGATGATCTGTGAGGAATTCCCCGGCCGAGTTCCCACCGAATCCGTGCACCACGTTGTAGACACCCGCAGGCAGCCCAACCTCCTCCAAGACCTCCGCGAGCAGCGTCGCGGTGGAGGGCGTCTCCTCGCTCGGCTTGACGACAACGGCGTTCCCGCAGGCCAGTGCGGGCGCCACCTTCCAGGTCAGTAGCAGCAGCGGCAGGTTCCACGGCACGATCACCGCGACCACACCCAAGGGCTTGCGCACCGCGTAGTTCAACGCCTGCCGCCCGCCGCCGAGGTCGGTGAGGAACGACTCCTGCCCCGCCGCGGCGACCACGTCCGCAAAGGTGCGGAAGTTGGTCAGCGCGCGGGCCACGTCGAGCTCGCGGGCCTGCGTGATCGGTTTTCCGGTGTCGGCCATCTCCGCGGCGACGAACTCCTCGAACCGCTCCTCGATCCGATCTGCCGCCCTGCGCAGCAGGGCCGCCCGCTCCCGCACGGGCGTATCAGCCCACCCGTTGTCGAGCGCGCGCCGCGCCGATCGCACGGCGCGGTCGACGAGAGCGATGTCCGCCTCGTGCACTCGGGCCACCAGCTGCCCAGTGGCGGGGTCGAGATTCTCGAAGCTGCGCTCCGGGTCCGGGTCGACGAAGCTGCCGTCCACGTAATTGCGAATCCAGGCTTCGCGGGGTGTGGTCATGCATTCATGATTGGCGGGGAATCCATGCCGAACAAATGCGAATTTCCTCGCAAGCTATGCACATATCGACATAGCTTCACCCCCTCTGGCCGGCGACCGCCTCGCGAACCGCAGGAACCACCTCAACCGCCCACTTCTCGTGCTGGTGCGGGTCATCGTCCTCGGCGCCGAACACGAAGGTGTCCATGCCCGACTCGAGCACCAGCTCGGTCAGCTCGTCGACCCATTGCTCGACCGGCCCGTTGAGGAACCCGCTGCTCGGTCCGTCGGTGATGGCGCCGAACACGTTGTAGATCCGCTGGATCGCCGCGGGGTCACGGCCGGCCGCCCTCGCGGACTCGTCGATGCGCGCGTGCAGACCGGGCAGCACCGGCGGCGGGAAGTAGCTGACCGACGGGACCCAGCCGTCGGCCGAGCGTCCGAGCACCCCGAGCATCCGCGGACCCCCGACCCCCAGCCACAGCCCGATGTCGTGCGCGGGCCGCGGCCCCGGATGCGCACCGGAGAGCCGGTGGTGAACACCCTCGTACCGCACCGATTTCTGGTCCGACCACATGAGCCGGATGACGTCGACGGCCTCGGACAACGCACCCGCGGCCTCGCCTGGCGTGCGTTCCGGTCCGCCCATCCCCCCGATCGCCGGCCAGAACGCACCTGCCCCCAGCGCCAGCTCGAACCGCCCGCCCGAGATCACGTCCAGGCTCGCAGCCGCCTTCGCCATCACCGCGGGCGGTCGCAGTGGCAGGCACGCCACATCGGGGAACACCCGGACCCGGGTGGTGCGCGCCAGCACCAGGGCCATCAGGGACCAGGTGTCCAGGAACCGCTTCTGATACGGATGGTCCTGGATCCCGACGAGATCGAGCCCCTCGTCATCCGCCATCGCGACGAGGTCGAGGATCTCGTCGACCCGGTCGGCATCCGGGGTGGGGAACATGCCGAACTGCAGTGGACGTCCGTAGTCGGTCATCGCCGCGCTCCTCGGTCTCGACTGCGCCTGATGTCCACAGTCACCGACGTGGCCCGAATGCGCAACGGTCGCCGAGGCCGGCTCAGCGGCGCAGGTACTCCAACTGCACGCGCACGGACTGCTCGGCGACCGGCCACAGGCTCTGATCGACGTCGGAGTAGACGTGCTCGACCACCGCGCGTGGGCCTGCGTCGGCGCCGAGGATCTCGAGCGCCGCGCGGACCTGATCGAGTCGCTCCTCGCGATGGCTCAGGTACTGCTTCGCCACCGTCTGCAGGTCCGGCAGGTCGGGACCGTGCCCGGGCAGCACCGCGCGGCCCGTGCCCAGGTCGATGAGGGCGCGCAGCGAGGCCAGGTAATCGCCGAGATCGCCGTCGGAGGCGTCCAGGACGGTGGTGCCCCGGCCCAGGATGGTGTCGCCGGTCAGCACCGACCCCTCTCCCTCGATCACGAACGAGGTCGAGTCCTTGGTGTGGCCTGGGGTGCGCAGCACCCGGATCGCGAGACCGACCTCTTCGATGAGCTCACCGTCCGGCAGGCCCGCGTCGGTGTGCGTGCGGAACCGCGGGTCGACGGAACGGACCGGGCTGCCGGTGAGCGCGGCGAACCGCTCGGCGCCCCCGGTGTGGTCCCCGTGCCGGTGGGTGATCAGGGTCAGCGCCACCGGGCCGACCGCCGCCACCCGCAGCAGGTGATCCTCGTCGGCGTCACCCGGATCGATCACCACACATTCCTCGCGGCCGGGCGCCCGCAGGATCCAGGTATTGGTGCCGTCGAGCGTCATCATGCCCGGGTTGTTCTCCAGCATCACCGCCGCGATCGGGGTGACCTGGCGCAGCTGGGCGTACGCCGGATGTGCCGTGGTCATGGGCTCACTGTACGACCCCGGCGGCGCCGCGGGCGTTGGGCCACATGCTGATTGAAACTCGCGCCGACGCCCGCGCGCTGGCCCACCGATTGTCGGGCCGATCGCGCGCGGGCGCACCGCAGCTAGCGGACTTCCGCGATGACCTCGACCTCGACCGGCGCGTTCAGCGGCAGCTCGGCCACGCCGACCGCGGACCGGGCGTGCACACCCGCGTCGCCGAATACCTCGCCGAACAGCTCGGAGGCGCCGTTGATGACGCCGGGCTGCCCGGTGAACCCCTCCGCGGAGGCCACGAAGCCGACCACCTTGACGATGCGCACCACCGAGTCGAGCCCGACCAGCGCGTCGATCGCGGCGAGTGCGTTGAGCGCGCAGGTGCGGGCGGCGGCCTTCGCCGTGTCCACGGAGACCGCGCCGCCCACCTTGCCTGCCTGCTGCAGTTCACCGTCGATGAAGGGCAGCTGGCCAGAGGTGTAGACGAGGTTCCCGGTCCGCACCGCGGGAACGTAGGCCGCGACCGGTGCCGCCACGTCGGGCAGCTCGATCCGCAGCTCAGCGAGCCTTGCAGTCCAGTCGGTCATGCTCGATCAGCCCTTCGGGCGCTTGAGGTAGGCCACGTGCTGCTCGCCGGTCGGGCCGGGCAGCACCGACACCAGTTCCCAGCCGTCGCCACCCCACTGATCGAGGATCTGCTTGGTCGCATGGGTCAACAGCGGAACGGTGGCATATTCCCAGGTAGTCAATTCGCTCATGCCGCTGAGCCTAGTCGGCCGACGCCGCGCTCCCGCGACTTATAGGCTCGGGGGGTGGCAGCACCCGCGACAGCACCCGTATACGAGTGGCCCGCCAAGGCGGACAAAGCTCGCCTGCATTTCGTCTCAGGGAAGGGCGGCACCGGAAAGTCCACGGTCGCGGCCGCTTTGGCGCTCGCGCTGGCCGCGGGCGGCCGACGGGTCCTGCTCGTCGAGGTCGAGGGCAGGCAGTCCATCGCGCAGCTCTTCGACGTGCCCCCGCTGCCGCCCGAGGAAACGAAGATCGCCACGGCCGACGACGGCGGCGAGGTCTATGCGCTCGCCCTCGACATCGAGCACGCGTTCCTCGAGTACCTGGACATGTTCTACAACCTCGGCTTCGCCGGTCGGGCCATGCGCAAGCTCGGCGCCATCGAGTTCGCGACCACCATCGCGCCCGGCCTGCGGGACGTGCTGGTCACCGGCAAGATCAAGGAGTGCGTGGTGCGCACGGACAAGTCGGGCGCCCGGATCTACGACGAGGTCGTCGTCGACTCCCCACCCACCGGCCGGATCGGCAGCTTCCTCGACGTGACGAAGGCGATGGCCGACCTCGCCAAGGGCGGACCGGTGTATTCGCAGTCCGAGGGGGTGGTCCGGCTGCTGCACTCCGACGAGACGATGGTGCACCTGGTGACCCTGCTCGAAGCCCTGCCCGTGCAGGAGACCACCGACGCGGTCGAGGAGCTGGAGGCGGCCGACCTTCGGCTGGGCACGGTGATCGTCAACCGCAGCGGCACCGCCTACCTGCCGACCAAGGCGATGGCTCAGGCCGCCGACGGCACCATCGACGCGGACGCGGTCCGGGCCGGGCTGGACGCCGCCGGGATCTCGCTGTCCGAAGCCGACTTCGCGGGCCTGCTCACCGAGACCATCGAGTACGCCTCGACGTTGCGCGCCCAGGACGACAGCGCCGCCACCCTCGACGAGTTGGACGTCGCGCGGCTGCATCTGACGGCGCTGACCGACGGCATCGACCTCGGTGGGCTGTACGAGCTGGCCGAGCAGCTGGCCGAGCAGGGCGTCCGATGACCACGACTCTCGACATCGACGAGATCCTCACCGACCCCGCGTCACGGATCGTGGTGTGTTGCGGGGCCGGCGGCGTCGGCAAGACGACCACCGCCGCGTCGATGGCGCTGCGCGCGGCCGAGGAGGGGCGCCGGGTCGTGGTGCTCACCATCGATCCCGCCCGCAGGCTCGCCCAGGCGCTGGGGGTGCGCGAACTCGACAACTCCCCGCAGCCGGTGCAGCTGGCCCCTGGCGCCACCGGTGAGCTGCACGCGATGATGCTGAACATGCGTCGCACGTTCGACGACATGGTGCTCGAGCACTCCGCCCCGGACACCGCGCAGCAGATCCTCGCCAACCCCTTCTATCAAACGGTGGCCACGTCCTTCTCCGGCACGCAGGAGTACATGGCCATGGAGAAGCTGGGTCAGCTGGCCGCCAGCGACGAGTGGGATCTGGTGGTCGTGGACACCCCGCCCTCGCGCAACGCGCTCGACTTCCTCGATGCCCCGCAACGCCTCGGCGCGTTCCTCGACGGCCGGATGATCCGGATGCTCTCGGCTCCGGGCCGAGGGATCGGACGCCTGGTCACCGGCGCGATGGGCCTGGCGCTCAAGGCGGTGAACACCATCGTCGGCAGCCAGATGCTGTCCGACGCATCGGCGTTCGTGCAGTCTTTCGAGTCGATGTTCGGCGGGTTCCGGGAGCGGGCCAACCACACTTATCAACTGCTCCGCGCGGAGGGCACCCATTTCCTGGTGATCGCGGCCGCCGAGCCGGACGCGCTCCGAGAGGCGTCGTTCTTCGTCGATCGGCTGTCCACCGAGGGGATGCCGCTGGCGGGTCTGGTGCTCAACCGGACCCATCCGACCCTGAGCTCCCTGTCGGCGGATCGGGCGACGGCCGCGGCCGATCAGCTGAAGGAACGGGGCGAGCACCCGTTGACGGCGGCGGTCCTGAAGATCCACGCCGAACGGGCCCGCACCGCGCAGCGGGAGCTGCGGCTGCTCGGCCGGTTCACGGGCGCGCATCCCCGGGTGCCCGTGGTCGGCGTGCCGTCGTTGCCTTTCGAGGTCTCCGACCTCGAGGCGCTGCGGGCGGTCGCCGATCAGCTGACCGGCCGGGGCTGACCGACCTCGTCGACCACCGCCTGCCGGGGTTGCCGCACCACGAGAGCGGCGGCGCCTGCGGCGACCAGGCAGGCGGCCGCGCCCATCGCGAGCGCGACGCGGCCGCCGAACTGCTCGGCGACGGCACCCGCGATCGGCCCGCCGATCGGCGTCGACCCGAGGAAGGCCACCGACCACAGGGCCATCACCCGGCCGCGCATGCCGGCTTCGGCCTCGAGCTGCAGGGTGCTGTTCCCGATGGAGAGGAATCCGACGCTCGCGGCGCCGACCAACACCAGGATCACCAGTTCGAGCCAGAAGGTCGGGGCGACGGCGGCCGCGGCGATCAGCACCCCGAACGACGTCGCCGCCGAGATCAGCGCGGGGATCCCGGTCTTGCCGCGGGCGGCGACGAACAGCCCGCCGACCACCGCACCGAATCCCATCGCGGCGGTCATGAATCCGTAGACGCTGGCGTCGCCCCCGAAGGTGTCCCGCGCGAGCACCGGCAGCACCACCTGGAACTCGTAGGCCAGGCAGCCGACCAGCGCCATCATCAGCAGCGGGACCAGCAGTGCCGGGGTGCGCCGCACGTACCGCAGGCCCTCCCGCAGCTGACCCGGCCCCCGGTGCGCGGGCGGCGAGGGACGCAGGGCGCCGAGGTCGAGGGTGACCAGCGACACGACCACCGCGACGAAGCTGACCGCGTTCAGGAGGAAGCAGAGTCCGAGCCCGCCCGCCGCGATGATGATGCCTGCGATCGCGGGCCCGACCGCGCGGGCCACGTTGACCAGGACCGAGTTCAGGCTGACCGCGTTGCGCAGGTTCTCGGGCCCGACCATCTCCAGCACGAATGCCTGTCGTGCGGGGTTCTCGAAGCTGTTGTTCACCCCGAGCAGGAACGCGAGCACGTACACCTGCCACAGCGTCACCGTCTGGGTCACCGTGAGAATCCCGAGCACCAGCGCGAGCACGCCCATCATCGACTGCAGCCCGATCATCAGCCTGCGCTTGTCCAGGCGGTCGGCGACGACGCCGCCGTACGGGCCGAACAGCAGCACCGGCAGGGTCTGCAGCGCGATCACCAGGCCGAGCGCGGTGCCAGACCCGGTCAGCTGGAGCACCAACCACGCCTGCGCGACGGCCTGCATCCAGGTACCGACCATCGACACCGCCTGCCCGCCGTAGTACCGGCGGAAGTTCGGGGTGGCGAGGGACGCGAAGGTCCGGTGCGCGGTCGCCGCGAGCGTGGTCACGGCCGGCCGCGCGCGGCGGTGCCCGAACCGGATCCGGCGGGCTGCGGCGCGATCTCCCTGGCCAGCGACTCGAGCGCGGGCAGGGCGGATCGAAGGGCCTGCTCCTGCTCCTCCGGCAGCCGAGAGAGCGCGTCCGTGAACAGTCGGGTCCGTTCGCCGCGCAGCCGGCGGTGCATCCGCTCGCCGGCCTCGGTGACCTGCACCTGCGCGACCCGGCGGTCCCCCGGGTCCGTCGAACGCTCGAGCAGGCCGTCGGACTCGAGCTTGCCGACCACCCGCGAGAGCATGGTCGGGTTCAGCCCCTCGGTCTCGGCCAGCGCGCCCAACCGCAGCGGGCCCAGTCGCCCGACGGTCCCGAGCACGGAGAGCTGCGTCCGGGTCATGCCGTCACCCGAGACCTGCCGGTCGACCAACCGGGCGATCCGGCCGAGGGCGATCTTGAGGCGGGTGACCTCGTCCTCCGAGTGCACCGTCGCCATCGTTACCCCTCCCATTTAGTTGCCTATCGGCAAGCATATAACTCCGGGGGAAACGTGTCGACCGCCTGACGGGAACGGCAGGCGCTGCAATGATCGGTGCCATGACGGAGCTGCCCGACTGGGCGCGCGAGCTGAACCTCGCGCCACACCCCGAGGGCGGCTGGTATCGCGAGACCTGGCGCAGCGGCATCACCGTCCCGGCGACCTCCCTGCCCGGCGACTATCCCGGAGCCCGGGCAGCCGGGACCGCAATCCTGTTCCTGCTGATGCCGGGCCAACAGTCCGCGTGGCACACGGTGCGCAGCGAGGAGATCTGGCTGCACCACCGCGGCGGCCCGCTCCTGCTGGACCTCGGCGGGGACGGCGACCGGCCCGGCCGGGTCACCGAACACCTCCTCGGCCCCGACATCGTTGCCGGTCAGGCCCCGCAGCTCCTGGTCCCGGCGCGGCACTGGCAGCGAGCCCGCCCGGCCGGTGACGAACCGATCCTGGTCAGCTGCGTGGTCGTACCGGGATTCGACTTCGCCGACTTCCGGCTGGCCGACGGCTAGCTCTCGGATGGATTCTCAGGCGTAGGCCAGCGGCATCGTGTCGACCATTTCGGCGGAGACGTAGACCTGACCGCCGGCGGGTTTTCCTTCGCGGTCCGCCGTTTCGGTGCTGAGCAGGGCGCTGGTCTCACGGTCGATCACCAGCCGGTCGACGTAGCCCTCCTCGAAGGTGAACTCCAGGACATCGCCGGGCCGCCCTGCCCGGTCCGCACCGACACCCAGATCACGTGCCCTGATCGCCTCGAGGTCGAGCCCGGCCAGCACCCGGTAGATCCCCGCCTTGATCTCGGGGGTGACCTCCGGGTCAGGCAGCAGTTCGGTCGCCAACCGGTACAGCGCCCGATCCGGAGCCTCCCCGGGGTACCCCAGCCCGAGCTCGCTCGACAGGCTCAACATTCGTGTCCGCAGCTGGTAGGGGTCTGCGGGGAGCTCGGCCAACTGCGCGCTCGTCAGGTACCCGGACGTTTCTTGGAGGTCGCCCCCGGACTCGCCGACGAGGGCGGTTCCGTCCGGACGCACGTAGGCGTCGTACGTCGGCTGGCCCTCGTCGGTGAGGTTGACGAACCGCATGTGCCGGATCGGTCCGGCCCCGACCAATTCCGACTTCTCCGCAACCAGTGCCGCTTGCCGCAGGGTGAACTGCGGGCCGGCTTCAATGACCTGCACCTGCCCGGACTCGCCCAGTCCGTCGTCTCCGACGACGAATATCGACGCGGCGACAGCAACGCAGGCGGCGGCACCCACGCCTGCCACGACCCGCCACATTCGCCGCCGGCGCTGGTCGAGTCGAACGACCGCGGCGCGGGAATCAGTGGCCTCGACGGCGGGTGGCTGCGGGGCGGTCTCGGTCTCGATGGTGCGCATCAGGCTCTCTCTCGCTCGGAGGACGACCTCGTCGCGGGGAGGCTGCGGCTCGGGTCGCCGACCGCGGATCTCCGTGAAATCACGCATGCCCTTCTCCTTGCCTCGACTCGGTCTGTTGTCGTCCTGTTCTTGCGGGATCGACGCCGTCCGGTTCACGGAGCTTGCGTCGGAGTCGGTTCAAGCGAGACCGAACGGTTCCGATCGGGATCTGCAGCGCCTCGGCGATCTCGGCGTAACTGAGGTCCTCCCATGCATGGAGAAGCAGCGTGTCGAGATCGGCCTGCGGCAATCGCCGGAGTCGGCGCTCGAGCGCCAGGAACTCACGCCGGGCATCGAGCGAACTGTCGACCCGCTCCTCGAAGGCCACCGGGGCCTCGGGCCTCGGGTGACGGGCGAGCAGGGCGACGTCCCGGTTGAGGCGGCGACGGTTCCCGTGCAGCAGATTGCCTGCGATGCCGTACAGCCAGGGCAACGCCTGCTCGTACTCGAGATCGAAACCGACCCGTCTACCGAACGCGATCGTGAACACGTCCGAGGCGAGATCATCCGCAGCATCCGCCCCTGCCCTACGAGCGAGGTAGCGGTGAATCGTGGCGAAATGACGATCGAAGATGCCCGCGAAGGCGTCCGGATCCGTCAGCGACCGGGCGATCAGCTCATTGTCTCGCGGGGCTGGGACCTCGCGGAGTGCATCAGTGTCCACATGCCTACTTGTCACCGACGCCGCTCCCGGTTCACGGCCGGCTCAGTCCGAGGAGGAGGCGGGACCCCCGTAGATAACAACACGGTCACGTGGCCATTCGGTCCACGGGGGAAACCGGCAGGAGTTTCTGCGGGTGAAATGAATCGAGCGGGTTCTCACAGCCGATATCGCGGGGTGTCGTTACCTCCGCGGACCGGCCCGGCCGGGGCTTTCGCCCCAGCCGGCGCGCCGGTGTCAGACGGCGTTGGACTGCGACCGCTGGGTGTCGAAGAAGTCGGCCCAGGACTCGACCTCGGGGTGCTGCTTGAGCAGGGCGCGGCGCTGACGCTCGGTCATGCCTCCCCACACACCGAACTCGACCCTGTTGTCGAGGGCGTCGGCGCCGCACTGCATGAGAACAGGGCAATGCCGACAAATCGTGGCGGCCTTGCGCTGCGCAGCGCCACGAACGAACAACTGGTCAGGATCAACTGCCCGGCATCTGGCCTGTGCGACCCAAGCGATACGGGCCTCGGCTTCCTCGACGTCCAACCGGTGGGCCGTGGTGATAACGGTCATTCTGGTGCCCCTCTGCAGTCCAAGCGTCGCCCTCGCAGACGCTCTGGAATTACGTATGACCCGCCGTATCACAGCGAGTCACACCACATTCCTCAACGAGTGTTATCTCTATCACACTCAGAAGACAACTTAGGCATTGAAGATCGTCTAGCGCAAGGTGCTGAGGCATTTTTTTGGTACGGACGTCCATCAAGTGCTGCATGCGGCCCACATCTGCAGGTCGCGGACGCTCGTCCACGTAGGCTGTCCCCCGTGCCGATCGCAAAAACTGTCGCGAAGCTCGCCGGATGCTCCGCTCTTGCCGGGGCTCTGCTCGCGGGCGTCATGTTTCCCCTGGCCGGCGGGTTCGGAATCCTCTCGAACCGGGCCGCCGATACCGTCGACAACGTCTCGGCCGAGCTGGTGCAGGGCGATGCCCCCACCGTCTCGACCATGGTCGACGCCGCGGGCAACCCCATCGCCTGGCTCTATGAGCAGCGCCGATTCGAGGTGCCAAGCGACAAGATCTCCAACAACATGAAGCTGGCGATCGTCTCCGTCGAGGACAAGCGGTTCGCCGATCACCAGGGCGTGGACTGGCAGGGCACGCTGCGCGCCTTCCTGACGAACACCACCAGCGGTCAGGTCCAGCAGGGCGCCTCCACGATCGACCAGCAGTATGTGAAGAACTACCAGCTGCTGGTCGTCGCCAAGACCGACGCGGAGCGCCGGGCCGCCATCGAGACCACCCCGGCCCGCAAGGTGCGCGAGATCCGGATGGCGTTGACCCTGGACAAGAAGCTGACGAAAGACGAGATCCTCACCCGGTACCTGAACCTGGTTCCGTTCGGCAACGCCTCGTTCGGCATCCAGGACGCGGCCCGCACCTACTTCGGGATCGACGCGAAGGATCTCGGGCTCACCCAGTCCGCAATGCTCGCGGGCATGGTGCAGTCCAGCTCCGCACTGAACCCGTACACCAACCCCGAGGGCGTGCTCGAGCGCCGAAACATCGTGCTCGACACCATGATCGCGAACATCCCCGACCGCGCCGACGAGATCCGGGCGGCCAAGGAGGAGCCGCTCGGCGTCCTGCCCGAACCGAACACCCTGCCCCGCGGCTGCATCGCCGCGGGCGACCGAGGCTTCTTCTGCGACTACGCGCTGCAGTACCTGGCCAACTCCGGGATCAGTCGCGAACAGGTCAACAAGGGCGGCTACCTGATCAAGACCACCCTCGACCCGGTCCTGCAGAACTCGACGCACAGCGCATTGACCGCCACCGCCAACCCCACGGTCGACGGCGTGGCCCAGGTGATGAACGTCGTGCAGCCGGGGCAGGATCAGCACCGGGTGCTGGCGATGAGCAGCAGCCGGACCTACGGCCTGAACGGTGAGATCAACGAGACCGTGCAGCCGCAGCCGTACTCACTTGTCGGCAGCGGCGCGGGTTCGGTGTTCAAGATCTTCACCACCGCCGCGGCGATGGAGAAGGGCCTCGGCACCAACGCAACCCTCCAGGTCCCCGGGCGCGCGGAGGTCAAGGGCATGGGCTACGGCGGCGCGAAGGGCTGCCCGGCCAACATGTACTGCGTCGAGAATGCCGGCAAGTACCCGGCCTCGATGTCCGTCACCGACGCCCTCGCCCAGTCCCCGAACACCGCGTTCGTCAAGCTGATCGAGCAGGTGGGCGTCGCCCCGACCGTCGACATGGCGGTGCGCCTCGGCATGCGCTCCTACGCGCAGCCGGGCACCTCCGGGCACGACAACCAGTCGATGGCGGACTTCCAGAAGGAGCAGAACCTCGGGTCGTTCACCCTCGGCCCCACCTGGATCAACCCGCTCGAGCTCTCGAATGTCGCCGCGACCCTCGCCTCGCACGGAAAATGGTGCCCGCCAACGCCGATCGACTCGATCTACGACCGCAACGGCAAGCCGGTGTCCATCACCCAGGAGGCCTGTGAGCAGGTCGTCGAGCCCGGTCTTGCCGATACCCTCGCCAACGCGATGAGCAAGGACGACAAGCCCGGTGGCACCTCGGCCGGCGCGGCAGGATCCGTCGGCTGGACGCTGCCGATGGCAGGCAAGACCGGCACCACCGAGTCGCACATGTCCTCGGCGTTCCTCGGCTTCACGAACAACCTGGCGGCCAGCGTCTATGTGTACGCGGATTCGCCGACCCCCCGCGAGATCTGCACCTCGCCGCTGCGACAGTGCGGCGACGGCAACGTGTTCGGCGGCAACGAACCCGCCAGGGCCTGGTATCTCGCGATGAAGCCGGTGGTCGACAAGTACGGTCCGATCTCGCTGCCGCCGATCGACCCGAAGTACCAGAAGGGATCGAAGAACGGTCAGGTGCCGGAGGTGACCGGGATGACCCAGTCGCAGGCGACTGGGGCGTTGCAGGCGGCCGGGTTCACCGTCAACGCCGTCACCACGTCCGGACCGCCGCCGCGCGGCGACGTGCTGAGCACCTCGCCCGCCGGCTCGGCGGTGCCCGGTTCGGCGATCACCATCTACGTCAGTGACGGCTCGGCGAAGGCCGCCGCTCCGCCCGCACCGGCGCCAGGACCCGCGGCGGCGGTACCGCCGCCGATCCAGATCCCCGGCCTGCCGCCGATCCAGCTCCCCCCGCTGCCGCGCTGAGGCGGCCGCGCCGCCCGTGAGTGCTTGTGGACCCCATAGGGGCCGGAAGCACTCACGAGCGCGCAGCGCCTAGAGCCGGTCCTTGACCGCCTTCGAGACGCGAGTGCCGTCGGCCTTGCCCGCCGCGAGCGCGGTGGCGGCCTTCATGACCTGACCCATCTGCCGCATCCCTGGCCGCTCACCGATCTCCTCCGCGACCTGCGCGATCGCGGTGTCCGCGACGTCGGCCAGCTCTGCGTCGGTGAGCGGGGTCGGGAGGTACTCGTCGATGATCTGCGCCTCGGCACGCTCGGTCGCGGCCAGCTCGCCGCGCCCCGCCTCGGTGTAGATCTCCGCGGACTCGCCGCGCTTCTTGGACTCCTTCGCCAGGACCTTGAGGACCTCGTCGTCGGTGAGCTCGCGGGCCTCCTTGCCGGAGACCTCCTCGGTCTGCACAGCGGCGAGCAGCATCCGCAGGGTCTGCAGGCGGAGGGCGTCCTTGGCCTTCATGGCGGCCGTCATGTCGGCCCGGAGCGTGGATTTGAGGGAGGAAGTCGAATCGGACATGGTGCCGAACGCTACGCGCTCCGCGCACTGACGCGCATGTCGATTGCGCGCGCTGCGTATCCTGAAATGGTGTTAGACGACTCACGCAACGTGCTCCGGGGAACAGCGGCCGGACTGGCGGGCGCCGCGGCGCTCGGAATCGGGTATGCCTCGCTGATCGAGCGGAACGCATTCACCCTGCGTGAGGTCACCATGCCGGTCCTCGAACCGGGGTCTTCGTCGCTGCGGGTGCTGCACATCAGCGACCTCCACATGATGCCGAATCAGAAGCTCAAACAGAACTGGCTGCGCGAGCTCGACCGGCTCGACCCCGACCTGGTGGTGAACACCGGCGACAACCTCTCGCACCAGCGTGCGGTGCCCGCGGTGGTGCAGTCGCTGAGCAACCTGCTCGGCCGCCCGGGGTTGTTCGTCTTCGGCAGCAACGACTACTTCGCCCCGAAGCCGAAGAACCCGTTCAAGTACTTCAAGAAGGAACACAAGCGCACCCACGGCGAGCCGTTGCCGTGGCAGGACCTGCGCGCGGCCTTCACCGAGCGCGGCTGGCTGGACGTCACGCACACCCGGCGCGAGCTGGAGGTCGCCGGCATCCGGATCGCCACCGCGGGCGTCGACGATCCGCACCTCAAGCGGGATCGCTACGACACCATCGCCGGGCCGCCGAACCCGATGGCCAACCTCAAGCTCGGCATCACCCACTCGCCGGAGCCCCGCGTGCTGGACCGGTTCGCGGAGGACGGTTACGACCTGGTGCTCGCCGGGCACACCCACGGCGGCCAGTTGTGCCTGCCGTTCTACGGTGCGCTGGTCACCAACTGCCAGATCGACCGCTCGCGGGTCAAGGGCCCGTCGAAGTGGGGAGCCCACACCCAGCTGCACGTGTCCGCGGGCATCGGCACCTCCCCGTACGCGCCTGCCCGTTTCTGCTGCCGCCCGGAGGCGACCCTGCTGACCCTGGTCGCGGCGCCGAACAAGGGCCCAAGTAAGGGCGTGCGACCAGGCGTTTCGTCTTCCGCGGCAGTCGTGCGCTAGACTTTCGCTCGCTGCCCGATGAGGGCAGATGCAGGGCACGGGGTGTGGCGCAGCTTGGTAGCGCGCTTCGTTCGGGACGAAGAGGTCGTGGGTTCAAATCCCGCCACCCCGACAGTGCCAGAAGGACCCGATCCGCGACGCGGATCGGGTCCTTCTTCGTTACGGGAGGGCTCCGCCGGATCGTCCCGCGGTGCCGACGCCTGCGGTGGACATCAGGCCACCCGCACCTGACGCCGATAGCTCCCCGGCGCCAGCCCGTACGCGCGCTTGAAGGCCTTTGCGAAGGCGAACTCCGAGCCGTAGCCTGCCCGGGCGGCCACAGCGCTGAGCGGTGCGTCGGATTCGCGCAACACCCTGGCGGCGGTCGTCATGCGCCACCTGGTCAGGTACGCCATCGGCGGTTCCCCCACCAGGGCGGTGAACCGCCGGGCGAAGGCCGCGCGGGACAGTCCGGCTCGGTCGGCCAGCGACTCTACCGACCACGCGGCCGCGGGATCGTCGTGGATCGCCGCCAGCGCGGGCGCGACCGCCCTGTCGGCGAGCGCGGCGGCCCAACCCTCCGCGTCCGCGCCTGGCTGGGCCTCGAGCCAGGCCCGCAGGATGTACAGCAGCAGCGAGTCGATCAACGCGGGCACGATCCCGTCGGACCCGACGCGCGGGTTATCCAGCTCGGCGCCGAGGAGCTGGACCGCCGCGCTGAGCTCGGGGTGACGGCCGTGTCCGCTCGGCAGGTGCACCACCTCGGGCAGCTGCCGGACCAGTGGGTGCGGCCGCCGTTGGTCGAGGTGGTAATTCCCGCACAGCAGGCTGGTTCGGGGGCCGTCGCCGCCGACCGACACGGTGCCGATCGGCGACCCCGGTTGAAACTGCTCGGCCGTCTCCACCGCGGCCGGGGTGGACGGGTGGTCGGCGAGAATGTGGCCGCGGCCGTCCCGCAGGAAGATCACGTCACCGGGGCTCAGCGCGACCGGCTCCAGGTGCGGCGCGTCCTCGAGCGGGACGAGCCAGCAGGTGCCGTGCAGCACCACGTGGAAGCCCGCCCCCGCGACCGGCGGCAACCGCAGCCCCCACGGCGCGCGCCCGTTGGTGCGGACGGAGGACGGATGTCCGGTCCGCATCGACGCCAGCGCCTCGGTCAGGATGTCCAACGCCCTGCGCCTCCTTCGGTTACCCCAGCCGCAACGATACGGCCGCCCGGGTCAGACCACCCTCAGCACGATCTTGCCCCGCACCTGCCCCGACTCGAGCAGCTCGTGCGCCTTGCCCACCTCCGCGAGCGGGAACGTCTCCTCGATGTGCGGGCGGATCCGCCCGGCGTCGACGAGCTCGGCGATCGCCTCGAGTGCGGCGTAATCCGGTTCGACCGACACCCCGGCGAAGCGCCGTCCCGCCACCTCGACCTCCGCGGCGAGTTCCCGGTTCCCGTGCTCGAGGATGCTGACGAGGGTGCCTCCCGGGCGCAGCACGCTCAGCGAACGAGCACCCTGGGCAGTGGAGTCGAACACGACGTCGATGTCGCGGAGCACCTCGGTGAAGTCGGTGGCGTGGTAGTCGATCACCTCGTCGGCGCCGAGCCCGCGGACGAAGTCGTGCTTGGCGGCACTGGCCAACGCGATCACATGCGCCCCGCGGGATTTCGCGATCTGCACGGCCAGGTGGCCGACACCGCCCGCGGCCCGGTGGATGAGCACGCGGTCACCGGCATCCACCCGCGCCGCGTCGACCAACCCCTGCCACGCGGTGAGCGCGGCGAGCGGGAGGGCGGCCGCCTGCACGTGATCGAGCGAGGCCGGCTTGCGGGCCACCTGTCGGGACGGCGCGGCGACGTACTCCGCATAGCCGGTCGCGGCGCGCGGGAAGAACGGCATCCCGAAGACCTCGTCTCCGACCGCGAACCGGGCCCCCGGCCCTGCCTCCTCGACCACCCCGGAGATGTCCCAGCCGACGCCGAAACTCGGCTCCCCCAGCAGTTTGAGGGCGCCCGATCGGACGGCCACGTCCACCGGGTTCACCGCGCTCGCGTGGACCCGGATGAGCACCTCGCCACCGAGCGGCGTGGGTCGTTCGGTCTCGGCGATCTCGAGCACCTCGGGACCACCGAAGGACTTCTGGATGACAGCAAACATGCGAACTCTCCTTTGTCGTTTTCGTTGTTGCCGTCGACATTAGGGAGATTCAACGAGCCGGAGAATATCTATATTGCTCAGAAATATGTCCGATCGTCTCGCCCGCGAGCACCTTCGGCGGCCGGACGGCCTCGGCCCCGCAGCCCCGGTCACTCGCCCGCGCGCACCGCGTAATCCGCCAGCGCCGGCTCGACGAGGTCGAAGGCCCGCCGCCCCGATTCACCGACACGCTCGGCGATCTCGTCATTGCCGAGACCGTCGAGCGTGAACCGTACGACGTCCCCGAAGAGCACCCGGTGGACGCCGCCGAGCACGGCTGCGGCCGCGCGTGCGGTGATGTCACCCGGCTCCGCGCCGGTCTCGATCGCCAGGACCGCGGCGAGCGATTCCTCGCGCTGCTCGTTCAACTCACGCAGCCGCGAGGTCAGGGTGGGGCTGTCGGCGATCATCCGGGCGAAGGGCATCCCCGAGAAGCCGATGACGGGATCCTGGCGCTGCACGTCGGCCGCGAAGGCCCGGCGCAACGCCGCCAGCGCGCACTCCCCCGGCTCCCGCTCAGCCACCGTCCTCGCGAGCCCGGACGTGAACGCCTCGTGATGATCGAGGGCCAGATCCTCCTTGCGTGGGAAGTAGTTGGTGACGGTCTTCTTGGCCACCCGCGCCGCGGACGCGATGTCCGCGATGGTCGTCTCCTCGAATCCCCGCTCGAGGAACAACTCGGTCGCCCGGTCCGAGATCTCCTGCCGGGTCTCCTGCTTCTTCAGTTCGCGCAACCCCATGCCATCTGCCATGAGTGCAGCCTCCCATAGGTTCGACGTCTTTTTACATCCGACGTAAGAATTCCTTGACCCTAGGTGCGTCGAATGTATAATTACGTCCGTCATAAGTTTCTCGCCGCGCCACAACCCCGCCCATCCCGCTCGAAGGAGACACCCATGCAGGTCACCGCTTCCACCATTTCGCTCACCGTCGACGACGTCGCCGCGTCGAGCGCGTTCTTCGTCACCCACCTCGGATACCGCGAGCAGGCCGCGACGGACGGTTTCGCCTCGCTGAACCGGCCCGACGCGGCGGTCGACATCGTCCTGCTCCAGCGTGGGATCGAGGTGCTGCCCGAGGGGTTCCGCGACCGTCACGCGGACGGCCTCATCCTCGCGTTCACCGTCGACGATCTCGCCACACAAGAGGCACGGATCAAGTCGGAGGGCGTCGAGATCACGATGGAGCTGCGGGAAGAGCCCTGGGGCGAGAAGTTGTTCCAGGTGACCGACCCCAACGGCATCGTCGTCCAGTTCGTCGAATGGGCCGACCAGGACGCGCCCGAGGACGCCTCGGCGCTCGCCTGAGGCCCATCCGGTACGCCCCGACGTCGGGGCGCGCCGGAGGGCTCGAGGACCATCGCCTGTTCGCTCGTCTTCCCCGTGGTCCAGGCCGATTCCGCACCGCTGCCTTGCGGCACCGTTGCGGTGCGCGCGTCCACGCGGAGTCCCGCAGTAATCGCCGCGCCTGCCCTAACGCGATGTGCTGTAATAGCGAGGTTTGGGGGATTCCGGAGGGGGAATTATGTCCGATCCATTGCAGGTTGACCCTGCCGATCTCGATGCGTTTCCATCGACGGTGAATGATCTCACCGACCAGAACGAGTCCGCCCGCGACTTTCGGGGCGAATGGCTGAGCCTGTCCAGCACGAGTGGTCGCCTCTTCTTCGCGGTCACCCAGGCATTTCAGAAGAAGCGGTGCAGGCTCGGCGCCAACTGAGCGGAACCCGAGTCGCCCAGTGCTCGCCAAACAGAAAGTAGCCCTGGACACCTGGACCGAACTCCGGTCCACGCTCCGGCCGGGGCCGCAGGCGTTGGGGAGCCCCTTTCGTCAGCCGGTTCATCTGCTCTCAGCGGACCAGCGCCTCGAAGACCTCGTAGACCATCCAGGCCGGCCAGAACAGCCCCTGAACGATCGCGAGGACATACTCCCCGAACGTGTCCGCCTGCTGCCAGAACCACACCAGGGCTCCGAAGATACCCAGGGCGTAGATCGCGCCACCCCCGGCGGCGCCGGTTTTACTGTCGCTCATGATGATGCCTCCCCGTCGACGAGTCCCGATCTGCCCTCAGTGTCATCACCGTCGGTCGCCGCCGCCAGGGCCATTGGTCACCTCGCGGCCGCCCACCCTCCCGGCACACACCCAGTCATCGCAAGGCGCTCAGAGCTTGTAGCCGATCGTGCGGAGCAATGCCCGGCGGTCGGCGACGTCGGCACTCGTCTCCACCCCGACCGGTGGGCGTCCGTCGATCACGCCAGCGATGCCCCGGCCGAGCTCCGTCTCGGCCACGATGATCTCGACGGGGTTCGCTGTGGCGCAGAAGATGCCGCATACCTCCGGTACCTGTTTCAGCGCGTTGAGGATGTTCACCGGATATCCGTCCTCCACGAACACGAAGAACGAGTGGCCCGCGCCGACCGCGATCGCGTTGCGCGTGGCCAGCTCGACGAGGCGATCGTCGTTGCCCGAGCAGCGCACGAGGCAAGGTCCGGAGGCCTCGCAGAACGCCACACCGAACCGGAGGTGGGGGCTCACTCCAGCCAGTGCCTCGTGCAGGTCCTCGACGGTCTTGATGAAGTGGGACTGCCCGACGACCACGTTCATGTTGTCGGGCTTGTCGACCGCCACGATGTGCAACTCCACGATCACCTCCTGGGGTGACTGCGATTCGGCAGGCCAGCGTCGACAAACAGTCTGCCCCGCTCCGGCGAGGTCCACAACAACGTGATTCGAACGCGATCAGCAGCGGCGCCAGGACATCGCCCGGATCAGGCGGCCCGGGACTCCTTGCCGCCCGCAAGCGCCACCGAATACGATTGACGCACGTCACAGGTGCCCTGTTCGAGGCGCCGTCGCGGTCCGGTCGGCACCGAGGTCCGGCGTTCTCGGACAGCGGGGAGCAACGCGCGACCGCACGCCATGCGGAGCCGGCCCCGACGGACGGAGAGCGTGATGACTGAGGTGAGCGACGACCTCGGCGTGCTGCGATCGGCGATCGGCGGCCCGGTGTTCGGCCCCGACGACACCGGATACGACGAGGCCAGATCGATCTGGAACGGCGACATCGATCGCCGTCCGCTCTGCATCGCGCGATGTGTGTCCCCCGATGACGTCGGTTCCACGCTGGGCTTCGCCCGGGATCGGGAACTCGAGGTCTCGGTCCGGGGCGGCGGGCACGCCTACAGCGGCACCTCCGTCAGCGAGGGCGGCCTGATGATCGACCTCAGCGCGATGAACGGCACCTCGGTGGAACCCGAAACCGGGATGGCGCGGATCGGGGGCGGCGCCACGATGGCGGATCTGGACGCCGCGACCCAGGCACACGGGCTGGCCGTGACCGGCGGGGTGATCAGCCACACCGGGGTCGGCGGACTCACCCTCGGCGGCGGCATGGGCTGGCTGACCCAGCTCGCGGGGCTGTCCATCGACAACCTGGCATCGGCCGAGGTGGTGCTCGCGGACGGCAGCGTCGTCCGAGCCTCCGACGACGAGCATCCGGATCTGTTCTGGGCGCTGCGGGGCGGCGGCGGGAACTTCGGCGTGGTCACCGAGTTCGAGTACCGCCTCCACCCGGTCGGCCCCGAGGTGAACCTCGGACTGTTCTTCTGGTCGCTCGACGACGGCGCCGCCGCGCTGCACGTGTGCGAGGAGTTCATCCCGACCCTGCCGGCGAGGGCCGGCTGCCTGATCGCGGCCGGGATGTGCGCGCCGCCGGAACCCTTTGTGCCCGAGCAGTTCCGGGGCATGCCCGGCCACGCGCTCATCATCGCCGGATACTCGTCGACGGCGGAACACGCGTCCACGGTTGCCCCGATCAGAGACGCCCTGGCACCGCTGTTCGAGTTCGTCACCCCGATCCCCTACACCGGACTGCAGCAGATGTTCGACGGCACTGCACCCTGGGGCATCCTCGGCTACGAGAAGGCGCTCGACCTCGATGCCCTCACGGACGAGGTGATCGCCGTGATCGTCGAGCAGGCGCCGCGCAAGCGTTCCCCGCTCTCGTTCATGCCGATCTTCCGATTGGACGGGGCCTTCACCGCCGTCGGCGAGGACGACACGGCATTCGGCGGTGCCCGCACCCCGCACTACGTATGCAACATCACCGGGATGTCCGACACCCCAGAAGTATTCGCCGCGGACCGGGCGTGGACCCGCTCGATCTGGGAGGCGCTCCGACCCCTCTCGTCGAACCAGGGCAGCTATGTCAACTTCATCGCGGAACCGGACGAGGACCGGGTCCGGGCCGCATACGGGCCCGGCAAGTACGACCGGCTGGCCGCGGTCAAGGCACAGTACGACCCCGGCAACACCTTCCACCTCAACGCCAACATCAGGCCGGCGTGAGCCACGGGCTAATCGTGCGGACGGGTCGCGACGATCGCCCGCACGGCGTCGGGTAGCCGATCCCGGCGACTCTTCGGCGGCCGGGCGCCCGCCTGGAGGTAGCGCCCGGCGAAGCTGTACGGCAGGTCGACCAGGGCCAGCACCACCAGGTCCGTCTCCCGCTTGCCTGCCCGCCCGAACACCGCGCGCGCCAGCTCCGCGATCAGGCCACCGGTCTGCTCGTCGGACCGTCCGACCTCCGCGATCAGCTCGTCGCCCAGGTTCAGGTGCAGCACGTCCTCGCGGCGGAGCCGATCCAACAACAGCATGTCGCCCGGCTCGGCGACGCAGTGGTCGTAGAGCGCGAGGGCCAGCTCCACCACCACCTCGACCGGCTCCCCGGCGGGGTCGAACCCGGCGGGCCTGACCTGCTGGGTGCGTCGCACGGCTCGCAGCCAGGTCCGCGCGAGCAGTTCGTCGATCGAGGCGAAGCGGTGATAGATCGACCCGGTCGGCGCGCCCGCCCGCGCGGCGATCAAGGCGATCGTCGCGGACCGCGGACCGCGCTCGAGGATCACCTCGCGCGCGGCGTCGAGCAGTGCGTCGGTGGAGAACGTGGTGCGGGCCATTCGCCGAGTATCGCAGAACCCCGCGGCTGGACAGCCACACGCTCTAGAAGATAGTTTCTAGAAATGACATTCTCGAACACCCCAGACGACCTGCCCACCCTGAGCCGCGACGGCGACGTCTTCGTGCTGAACCTGGGCTCGGGCGAGAACCGCTTCAACCCCGACTGGCTCGACGCGGTCGACGCGCACCTCGACACCGTCGAGGCCGCCGAGGGACCGAGGGCCCTCGTCACCACCGCCGCGGGCAAGATCTGGAGCAACGGCCTCGACCTGCCGTGGCTGATGGCCAACGCCGACCAGATCCCGGCGTTCGGCGCGCGGGTCGAGGCACTGTTCGCCCGCGTGCTCGTCCTGGGGTTACCGACGGTCGCGGCGCTGCAGGGACATGCCTTCGGCGCGGGCGCCATGCTGGCGCTCGCCCATGACCAGCGGGTCATGCGCGCCGACCGCGGGTTCTTCTGCTTCCCCGAGGTCGACATCCAGATCCCCTTCTCGGTGGGGATGTCCGACCTGATCGCCGCCAAGCTCCCCGTCCGCGCCGCGCACGACGCCATGACGACCGGCAGGCGCTACGGCGGGGCCGAGTCCACCGCCGAGGGCATCGTCGACGAAGCGGTCGACGAGCAGTCCGTCCTGCCCGCCGCGATGGACCGCGCCAGGGCCCTCGCACCCAAGGCCGGCGAGACCCTGGGCACGATCAAGCAACGCCGGTACCGCGCGGCGCTCGCGGAGCTTCGGAACCCCGCCTAGGCCCGCTACTCCTCGCCGAGGTCGCCGTACTCGGGCTCGCCCGAACGCTCGTAGGAGCTGATGACCACACCCCTACCCGTAACCCGCGACTGCGCCAACGCGAAGGCGGTCGGCAGCGAGTCGGTCGGGAACAGCCGCTTTCCGGTGCCGAGCAGGACCGGGAAGGACAGCAGGTGCAGCGTGTCGACCAGGCCCTCCCGCAGCAGCCACTGCACGAGTGCCCCGCTGCCGTGGACCTGGAGCTCACGCCCGTCCTGCGCCTTGAGGTCCGCGACTGCCCGGCGCGTGTCGCCGGTGATCAAGCGACTGTTCTGCCAGTCGGCCGCGGCGAGGGTGGTCGAGGCGACGTGCTTCGGCAGCCGGTTGAGCCGGCCGGCGATCGGGTCGGCCGGGTCGTCGTGGTTCGGCCAGTACGACGCGAAGATCTCGTATGTCTTCCTGCCGAGCAGAAACGCGTCCGCCTGGTCGAACACCTCGATCATGAACCCCCCGAAGTCCTCGTCTCCGTACGGCGCCGACCATCCGCCGTGGACGAACCCGTCGCTGGGGTCCTCCTCGGGACCGCCCGGTGCCTGATAGACGCCGTCGAGGGTGACGAAGGTGGTGACAGTCAGTTTCATCGTCGTACTCCTGTGTGCTCGGTGTCGCGGGTGTCATAGGTTCTGACTCCCGGACGGACCGAAACTCATCGGCGCTACCGAAACGTCCCGAGCAGCCGGTCACGCTCCCGCTCGGCGGTGTCCCTGATCTCCTCGACCACGGCCGCCACCTCCCGCCTGCGCAGCGCCTCCGACCGGGCCACCAGCCAATAGGTCAGTTTCGTCGAGACCAACTCCGGCAGCAGCCGCACCAGGTCCGGGTGACGGTCGGCCATGAAGCAGGGCAGCAGCCCGATCCCCGCCGCGGCCCTGGTTGCCTCCACGTGCACGAAGACGTTCGTGGAGCTCACCGACTCCCGCATCTCGGGAGCGATGCTCCGCGCGACATCCAGGTCGTCCACCTGCAGCATCGAATCGACGAAGTACACCAGAGAGTGATCGGCCAGTTCCGCGATCGCGTGCGGGGTGCCCCGCTCGCGCAGATAGTCCCGGGAGGCGTACAGCCCCAGCACGTAGTCCGCCAGCGGCAGGGCCTCGGCCCGGTGCACCTGCGGCCGTCCGACCACGATCTCCACGTCCATGCCGGACCGCTGCCTGGACGCCCGGCGGGTGGTCGCCACGATCTCCACCGCGAGGTCCGGGTGGCGCCTGCGCACCCGCGCGGCGGCGGGGGCGGCGATGTACGCGCTGAACCCGTCCGTCGCGGACACCCGCACGACCCCTTTGAGCCTGCCCTGCCCGGAGGAATCGGAGGCGAGCGCGTCGACGACCGTCTCGACGCTCTCCGCGGCGGCCAGCGCCTGCCTGCCGAGGTCCGTCAGCTCCCAGCCACCCGCCGCCCGCACCAGCAGCCGTCCGCCCAGGCTCTTCTCCAGCGCCGCGATGCGGCGGGAGATGGTCGTGTGGTTGACACCGAGATCCTCTGCGGCCGAGGTGAAGCGCCCGGTCCGGCCGACGGCGAGCAGCACCAGGAGGTCGTCGGCGCTCGGACGACCCAGAGAATGCCGCTCCACGGAATCCACCACATCTGCATTCTTGCAGATCCAGAGTGCGATTTTCCTCATTGTGGGCCGCATCGCGTGCACCAATACTCATCGCAGGACGCCGAATGTGGACTGCATCACAGGGCGAATCGATTGTCGGGCCGAGCACATGAGGAGTCAGCGATGAGTACCGAACAACTGTCACGGGCGGGCGGGGGCGACCCGGCCCCGGCCCCGGACACCGCACCGTCCGGGCTGAAAAAGGTCGTCGGTGCGTCGATGGCGGGCACCGTCGTGGAGTGGTACGAGTTCTTCCTCTACGGCACCGCCGCCACGTTGGTCTTCTCCAAGGTCTTCTTCCCCGCGGGCGGTAACGAGCTCGACGCGATCATCGCCGCGTTCGTCACCTACGCGGTCGGCTTCGCGGCCCGGCCCATCGGCGGCATCGTCTTCGGACACTTCGGCGACAAGTTCGGACGCAAGAAGCTGCTGCAGTTCAGCCTGCTGCTCGTCGGCGCGGCCACCTTCCTCATGGGCTGCATCCCCACCTTCGGGCAGATCGGCTACTGGGCGCCCGCGATCCTGGTGGCGCTGCGCTTCATTCAGGGCTTCGCCGTCGGCGGCGAATGGGGCGGGGCGGTGCTGCTCGTCGCCGAGCACAGCCCCAACCGCAGTCGCGGGTTCTGGGCCAGCTGGCCGCAGGCGGGCGTCCCGGCAGGCAACCTGCTCGCCACCATCGTGCTCCTGGTCCTGACGAGCACGCTCTCCGACGCGGCCTTCCTCAGCTGGGGCTGGCGCGTGGCGTTCTGGCTGTCCGCCCTGATCGTGTTGGTGGGCTATTACATTCGCACCAAGGTCAGCGACGCACCGATCTTCCTCGAGGCACAGAAGCTGGTCGAGAAGAACAAGGCCGCCTCGTACGGCGTGTTCGAGGTGCTGCGCCGCTACCCGCGCGGCGTGCTCACCGCGATGGGCCTGCGGTTCGCGGAGAACATCATGTACTACCTGGTTGTGACCTTCTCGATCACCTATCTCAAGGTGGTCGTGCACGCTGACACCAGCAAGATCCTGTGGATGATGCTCATCGCGCACGGCGTGCACTTCGTCGCGGTTCCGCTGTGCGGCCGGCTGTCCGACACCCTCGGCCGCCGCCCCACCTACCTGATCGGCGCCGTCCTGGCGGGCACCTGGGGCTTCTTCGCCTTCCCGATGATGGACAGCGCGCACAACACGGTCGTCTTGGCTGCCATCGTGATCGGGCTGATCATCCACGCCTTCATGTATGCCGGCCAGCCGGCGATCATGGCGGAGATGTTCCCCACCCGGATGCGCTACTCCGGTGTCTCGCTCGGCTACCAGGTCACCTCCATCGTGGCGGGCTCGCTTGCGCCGATCATCGCGGCCAGCCTGCTCAGCCGCTTCGACTCGTCCGTGCCGATCGCCTTCTACCTGCTCGGCGCCTCGGTCGTGACCATCATCGCGGTCGCCTTCGCCCGTGAGACCAAGGGCATCTCGCTCGAGTCCGTCGACGCCGCGGACGCGAGGACCCTCGCCGAGGAGAACGCGGCGGACGCACCGCTCGTCGCCGGCCAGAGCGCGGCGGTGGCCCGATGACCGCGCAGAGCCTCGCCGGGCGCTCGGCCCTGATCACCGGCGGCGCGAGCGGGATCGGCGCGGCCACAGCCAGGGCACTCGCGGCCAGGGGCGCCCGGGTCGTGATCGCCGATGTCGACGACATCGCGGCCAAGACGCTCGCGGACGAACTCGACGGCCGGGCCTGGGCCGTCGACCTGCTCGACACCGAGGCGCTCGCCGGGCTCACGCTCGAAACGGACATCCTGGTGAACAACGCGGGCGTGCAGAGCATCAGCCCCATCGAGGATTTCCCGCCCGCGGAATTCCGCAGGCTGTTGACGCTGATGGTGGAGGCACCGTTCCTGCTGATCCGGGCGGCCCTTCCACACATGTATGCCAACGGATTCGGTCGGATCATCAACGTCTCCTCGGTGCACGGGCTGCGCGCCTCCGAGTTCAAGTCCGCGTATGTCACCGCGAAACACGGCCTCGAGGGACTGTCCAAGGTGACCGCGCTCGAGGGTGGCCGACACGGGGTGACCAGCAACTGCGTGAACCCGGGATACGTGCGAACCCCCCTGGTGGAGAAGCAGATCGCCGACCAGGCCGCCGTGCACGGCATCCCGGAGGAGGAAGTGCTCGCACGGGTGATGCTCACCGAGAGCGCGATCAAGAGGCTGGTCGAACCCGCCGAGGTCGCCTCGCTGGTGGCGTGGCTGGCGGGCGACGAGGCCGGCATGGCGACGGGCGCCTCGTACACGATGGACGGCGGGTGGAGCGCGCGATGATGGACAAGACCGTACGCTCGGCCGCCGAGGCCGTCGCGGACATCACCGACGGCTCCAGCCTTGCGGTGGGCGGGTTCGGGCTCTGCGGCATCCCCTCGACGCTCATCCAGGCGGTACTCGACGGCGGCGCATCGGATCTCGAGGTCGTCAGCAACAACTGTGGCGTCGACGACTGGGGTCTGGGATTGCTCCTCGGCGCGGGCCGGATCCGGAAGATGGTCTCCTCCTATGTCGGGGAGAACAAGGAGTTCGAGCGTCAGTTCCTCTCCGGCGAACTGGAACTGGAGCTGACCCCGCAGGGCACGTTGGCGGAGAAGCTCCGGGCCGGCGGCTCGGGCATCGCCGCGTTCTACACCCAGAGCGGGGTCGGCACCCAGGTCGCCGAGGGCGGACTGCCGCGACTGTACGACGGCGCGGGCGGCGTCGCGGTGGCCTCGCCCGCCAAGCCGGTGCAGTCCTTCGGCGGCCGCGACTACGTGCTCGAGGAGGCGATCAGCACCGACTTCGCCCTCGTCCACGCCGCGCGGGGCGACCGTCACGGCAATCTGGTGTTCGATCTGTCGGCCCGCAACTTCTCGCCGCTGGCGGCCATGGCAGGCCGGATCACCGTCGCCCAGGTCGAGGAACTGGTGGAGCCGGGCGAACTCGATCCCGACGCCGTGCATCTGCCCGGGGTGTACGTGCACCGCGTTCTCGAGGTCGGCCACGGCATCACCAAGCGGATCGAAAAGCGCACCGTCAGAACGACTACCGAGAGCGAGCGATGAGCATGGCCGGCGGCAACACCATGGCGGGCGCCCGCACCCGCGAGGAGATGGCGGCGCGGGCCGCGCAGGAACTCCGGGACGGCTGGTACGTGAACCTGGGGATCGGTCTGCCCACACTGGTGCCGAACTTCGTGCCCCCGGACTGCTCGGTGGTGTTGCAGTCGGAGAACGGAATCCTCGGCGTCGGCCCGTATCCGACTGAGCCCGAGATGGATCCGGATCTCATCAACGCGGGCAAGGAGACGGTGACGGTGCTGCCGGGCGCGTCGTTCTTCGACTCCGCGCTCAGCTTCGGGATGATCAGGGGCGGCAAGATCGACGCGGCGATCCTCGGCGGCATGCAGGTCTCGGCGACCGGAGACCTGGCGAACTGGATGATCCCCGGAAAGATGGTGAAGGGGCCCGGCGGGGCGATGGACCTCGTGCACGGCGCCGGCCGGGTGATCGTGCTGATGGAGCACTGCGCCAGGGACGGCGCACCGAAGATCGTCGAGCGCTGTTCGCTGCCGCTGACCGGTCGGGCGGTGGTGCACCGCATCATCACCGATCTGGCCGTCATCGACGTCACCACCGCCGGCCTGGTCCTGCGTGAGGTGGCGCCGGGTGTCGAGCCGGCGCAGGTGCTGGCGTGCACCGAACCGGAGCTGATCGTCGACCTGCCGCTGGCGGCCGCTCGAGCCTGAGCGGTCCCCACTCGGCCTCCGATGAACGTGTTGCATTTTTGGCGCCGAGCCGCAAGTCGAAAACGCCGGATTTCCTTGGCTAGATGGCCTCAGAGACCAGTTCGAGACAGTTTTCCAGGCATTACCCGCGGCTTCCGGCACAACTTGTTACCCGACCGTAACTTGCAGTGCCTGTAGTCAAAACTGCAACGAGTTCCCGATTGCGGTGGCACAGTGTGGGCAATTTCATCCAACCGATGCTCGACACCTCTCCCGCGAGTCGGGCGCAAGGAGTGTTATGTCCAAGTCCACAGTGCGGCAATGCGCCGTACCGGTCACGTCCGTGGCGTTGGCCGCGGGTCTGCTCTTGATCGGCAGCCCCGCGTCCGCGGCACCCACGACCACCTCGTTCAAGAATGCCTGCCAGGCCAGCGCGGTCCTCACCGTGCACAAGGTGGCCGACACGTCGATGACCGTCGACGCACCGGCCTCCGTGACGGCGGGTGAGACGTTCACCTACCGCATCCAGCCCGGCGGCGGTTCGTACCCCAACAGCGACTCGGGTGCCACGACCACCAACATCTCGCGGCTCAAGGTCGATTACGAGATCCCCGCGAACACGACCTTTGTCAGCGCCGCGGTAGTGGCGGGCACCGGTGTGAACCTCGACGGCGTGGCCCCGTCGGTGGCGCGCATCAACGACGCGGGCAGCCCTGACGGCGGCGGTAATCTCCTGCGGCTCTCGGGTAACAACGAGGTCATCGGAAACAGCCCCTCGTCGAGCACCAACAGCCAGGGCGGCATCCGCGCACCGAAGCTCAAGAAGAATCTCGACGGCAGTAACAACGCCAACGGGGACAGCTGGTTCCGGCTTCCCGCCATCGACGTGACCGTCGTCGCCGGCAGCGGCGGCGTCATCACGCCGAAGGTTCGCACAGCCGGCAGCGCCGGTACCTACAACGCGAACGAGAACTACTACACCTTCCTGCCTCTCGCCAGCTTCTTCGGCAACCAGTGGGCACCCACCCGCTGCACCCCGCGTGACGCCCAGGGTTCGGCACTCAACGCGGGCGCCGGGCCGCTGGCCACGATCAACGTGGGCGCTGCCGCGGCCGACACCACCACCACCCTGAACGTCCCGGCCACCGCCAAGACCGGCACCGCCGTCGACCTCACCGCCACCGTCGCCCCCGCAGGCGCCACCGGCACCGTCCAGTTCAAGGACGGCGCCAACAACATCGGCAACGCTGTCCCGGTCAACAACGGCACCGCCACGCTCAACCACACCTTCGCCGCGGACGGTGCGCACGCCATCACCGCCGTCTACAGCGGCGATGCCGCCAACAAGCCGTCCACCTCGGCTGCGGCGACCGTGACCGTCAGCACCGACCCGGTCATCGTCGACACCACCACCACACTGAACGTCCCCGGCACCGCCAAGACCGGCACCGCCGTCGACCTCACCGCCACCGTCGCCCCCGCGGGCGCCACCGGCACCGTCCAGTTCAAGGACGGCGCCGACAACATCGGCAACGCCGTCCCCGTGAACAACGGCACCGCCACGCTCAACCACACCTTCACCACCACCGGAAACCATTCCATCACCGCTGTTTACAGCGGTGACGCCGGCAACAAACCGTCCACCTCTGCGGCATCGAACGTCGACGTCTCGGTCAACGCCGTCGACACCACCACCACGCTGAACGTCCCCGGCACCGCCAAGACCGGCACCGCCGTCGACCTCACCGCCACAGTCGCCCCCGCACCCAGCGGCGGCACGGTCCAGTTCAAGGACGGAGCCGAAAACATCGGCGGACCGGTCACCCTCAACGGTGCCACCGCCACCCTGAACCACACCTTCACCACCGACGGAGCGCACCCGGTGACCGCCGTCTACAGCGGCGCCGACGGCTTCAACACCAGCACCAGCACGGCCTCCACCGTCGACGTCTCCACCGACCCCGTCATCGTCGACACCGTCACCACGCTCAACGTCCCAGGCGAGGCGAAAACCGGTGACTCGGTGGACCTCTGGGCCCTGGTGAAGGACAACGGGGGTAACAACGCGGCCGGCGGCACCGTACAGTTCAAGGACGGTGCCGCCAACATCGGCGGCCCGATCGGGCTCGTCGACGGTGGCGCGAAGCTGAGCCACACGTTCACCACGACCGGAGCACACTCGATCTCCGCCGTCTACAGCGGCGCGGAGAACTTCAACGGCTCCACCGGACAGGCACAGACCGTCACGGTCACCGACCCGGCGCCCGTCGAGGTCGCGACGGTGACGACGCTGACCGCTCCCGGCACCGCAACCAAGGGCTCGCCTGTGGACCTGACGGCGGCCGTGAAGACCGAGTCCGGCGACGCGGTGACCTCGGGCACCGTGACGTTCATGGACGGCAACACCGCGATCGGTGAGGCGGTCGACGTGGTCAACGGACAGGCCACACTGTCCTACAAGTTCACCCAGACCGGTGACCGTCAGATCAAGGCCGTCTACAGCGGCGCAACCGGATTCAAGGAGTCGACGTCCAGCGCGTCGACCGTGAAGGTCTCCGGCGGCGGTAGCCCGGGCGGCACCGGATCGCTCGGCTCGCTCGGCAGCATCTTCGGTTCCTAACACCATCGAAGACGAACGCCCCCACCGGCCAGGTGGGGGCGTTCGTCGTCCGGTCGAGGTTTCACGTGAATCACCGTGTCCCGCCGGGCGGCCACCGGGGCCGGCGAATTCTCCCTGAGCGCAACCCTCTCGCGGGCCCGCGCAATGACCTATGTTGGCCGGATGACCATGGCTCCCCCACGGCTGAGCAGATCGACCGTCACCGGCTACTCGCTCGGCTCGGTCGGCACCGGAGGCTTCGCCACACTGCCCGGGCTGGTACTCGCCTACTACCTCACCGACACGCTCGGGGTCGCCGCCGCGGCGGCCTCGATGGTGGTGTTCGTACCCAAGGCACTCGACGTGCTGATCAACCCGTACATCGGGTCTCGCAGCGATGCCGACGCGGCCCGCACCGGGACCCGCCGCCGCTTCCTGTTCCTCGGCGCACTGACCCTGCCGGTGTTCTTCGCGCTCACCTTCGCGGTGCCCGCCGGCACCTCCACTCTCGTCGGCTGCCTCTGGGTGACCACGGCCTTCATCCTCGCCGCGATCGCCTTCGGGCTGTTCCAGGTCCCGTACATCGCGCTCCCCGCCGAGCTGACCGAGGACTATCACGAGCGGTCCCGGTTGATGTCCTGGCGCGTCGCGGTGCTCGCCGTCGCGATCCTGCTGTTCGGCGCGGGCGGCCCGGAACTGCGCGAACTCGGCGGCGGGGGCAGGACGGGATACCTGCTGATGGCCGTGATCGCCGGGGTGACCCTCGGGCTCGGCATGCTCGCCGCCTGGCGGATCGCGCCGCGCAGCGCGGGCGTCGGTCACGCACCCGTCGAGGCGTCGTCGGGCCACGGGCTGGCCGACAGCCTCGCCGCGGTGCGCTCGAGCGGCCCGTTCCGATTCCTGCTCGGCACGTTCGCGCTCCAGGCCCTTGCCATCGGCAGCATGCTCGGCGCCGCCCAGTACGCGGCCACCTACGTGCTCGACTCCGAGCGTGCGGTGTCGATCCTGTTCGCCGCCCTGGTCGCACCGGCACTGGCGGTGATGCCGATGTGGATCCGGCTGGTGCGGGCGTGGGGCAAGCAACGCGCGTACTTCCTGGCATCGGGCCTGTTCCTGGCGGCCTCCGTCGCGATGCTCGGTCTGATCGCCGCCCCCGGGCCGTGGGTGTATGCGGTGGTGGCGGTGGCGGGGATCGGTTACGCCGGCATGCAGATGCTGCCGATGTCGATGTTGCCGGACGTGATCAGCGACCACCAGAACACCGCCGCCGGATCCGTGCGGGCCGGCGCCTTCAGCGGGGTGTGGACCGCCGCGGAGACCCTGGGCCTGGCGCTCGGCCCCGCCGTGGTGCTGGCCATCCTCGCCGTGACGGGGTTCGTCTCCTCCACCTCCGATCACCCCGTCGCGCAGTCCGACGGCGCGATCACCGGCATCGTGATCGCCCTCGCCGCCGTACCCGCGGTGCTCGTGGCCGCGAGCATGGTGGCACTGCGCGGATACCGACTGGCAGCCGAAGAACTGAACAGGAGCAGCAAGTGATCTTCGAACGCAGCACCGCCGAGGTGCTCGCCCAGCTCGACGAGCTGAGGAAGACGGACGCTCCTACCGAGGGCGGGCACCTGCTGTCCTACGTGTACGACCCCGGGGTCGCGGAACTGCACGAGGTGGCGGCAGAAGCGGCCCGAAAGGCCCAGCCGCTCAACGGACTCGACCCCACCACGTTCCCCTCCGTCGCGGCGCTCGAGCGCGACCTCATCGCGACGGCCCGCGACGTGCTGGCCGCGGGCGTACCCGACGTCGTCGGCAGCGTCACCAGCGGCGGCACCGAGAGCTGCATCCTCGCGGTCAAGTCCGCCCGCGACACCTGGCGCGCGAGCACCGGCAGCGAGGCGCGGCCGACCCTGGTGATCGGATCCACCGCGCACGCCGCGTTCATCAAGGCGGCGCACTACCTGGACCTGCGGTTGCGGGTGTTGCCGGTGGACCCCGACACCTGCAGGCTGCGTGCCGAGGACGTGGCGGCCGCGCTGGACGAGACCGTCGCGCTGGTGGTCGCGTCGACACCGTCCTATCCGCACGGCGCCCTTGACCCCGTCGCGGAGATCGCGGAAGTCTGTGCGGCCCAAGGCGTCGCCGTGCACGTCGACGGCTGCATCGGGGCATGGGTGCTGCCGTGGTGGCCGGGCTCCGAGGACCGCCCCGCCTGGGACCTGCGGGTGCCTGGCGTCGCGAGCATCTCGGTGGACCTGCACAAGTACGGCTACGCCCCGAAGGGCGTGTCGGTGCTGCTCTACCGGGACCGCGACCGGCACCGGCGTCAGTGGTTCGCGACCAGCGCCTGGCCCGGCTACGCCGTCGTCAATCCCACCATCCTCGGCTCCCGGACGGTGATGCCGATCGCCGCGGGCTGGGCGGTGTCGCAGACGCTCGGGCGCAGCGGGTTCGCCGAGCTGACCGGGCAGATCGCTCGGGCGGCCGAACAGGTACACAAGGCGATCGACGGCATCGAGGGGCTCCTGGTCGTCGGCGACCCGATCGGCCCGCTGCTCGCAGTGGCCGCCGACCCCGACCTCGCCGCCGACCGCAGCGTGGATCCGCACCGCTGGGCTGACGCCGCGAAGGCCCTGGGCTGGACGCTGCAGCCGCAGCCGGGGCGGACGCAGTCGGACGGCACCACGCTGCCGCGCACCACCCACCTGACCCTCACACCGGTCACCGAGCGGGTCAGCATCGAGCTGTGCGACGCGCTGGCCGAGGCGGCGGATGCGGTACGCGGGGTGCCGGGCGCGCAGGCACCCGCCGACGTGGTCGCGGCCGCCGGGCAGATCCGGCCCGAGGACCTCACCAGCGACAATTGCGCCGCCGTCCTCGCCCTCGTGGGGCTGGAGCCCGGCGGCGGGCTGGACGGCCCACTGGCCGAAGTGCTGGCGCTGATCGAGGCACTGCCCGAACCGGTGGCGGAGCGACTGCTGATCGAGTTCCTCGCGCGGTTCATGGAGTAGGCGCCAGCGGCGCCTGTGCGCGCTTGACGAGGGTCAGGACTCGTCAAGCGCGCACGGGCTCACGCTCCCTGCGCCTGCCACATCCAGTGCAGCTGCTCGAGCCGCGCGGTAATGGCGATGAGCAGATCCTGGGTGACCGGGTCGGCCTTCTCGGTGAGCTCGATGCGGGCGCGGAGGCGCTCGATGACCGCGGCCAGGTTCGCCACGATCGCGTCGATCACGTCGGTGTCCTTCGTCCAGCCCGCGCCGAAGCCCTTCGTCCCCGCGTCCGCGGCGACCGTGGCGGAGCGACCGTCGGGGCTGACCCCGACCGCGGTCGCACGCTCGGCGGCCTGATCGGTGAAATCACGTGCGGCGGCAACCAGTTCGTCCAGTGAGGGGTGCACCGACAGGAAGCTCCGACCGATGACGTTCCAGTGCGCCTGCTTGGCGATGAGACCGAGGTCGATCAGGTCCACGACGGTGCCCTGCAGGGCCTCCCCCGCGATCTGCTGCTGTCCGGCGTCGAGGGTGCTGACAATGGGGCTGGTGGTCATGATTCGCTCCTGCGGTTTCGTATGCGGTCGGTTTCGTAGTGAGGGCGATGTCGCCATCCGCCCTCACCCAGTTCAACGACGCTCGACCACAATGGTTCCCGGATGTGGCGAAGGGCACTCCCCCCGCGCTAGTGGAACTGGGCCGTTTCCCCACCAGCGGCGGCCTGACACCGCGGGCAGCTCCCCCAGAACACGACCTCGGCCTCGTCGATCACGAATCCGTGGGTGTCCGAGGGCTGCAGGCAGGGGGCGTGGCCGACGACGCAGTCGGAGTCGAACACCGCGCCACAGCCGCGGCAGACCAGGTGGTGATGATTGTCCCCGGTTCGGACCTCGAACCGGGCGGGCGAACCGGCCGGTTCGAATCGGCGGAGTATCCCGGCGGCCACGCAGGCCTTCAGCACGTCGTACACGGCCTGGGTTGACACCGAGCCGAGCTCCCGACGCGCCTCGGTGGCGAGCCGATCGACGTCCGAATGAGGACGCGCAGCAACAGCATTCAACACAGCGACTCGTGGAGCGGTCACACGGAGCCCCGCCGCGCGCAATTGCGCCCGGGGGTCGAGGTAACCGCCTCCGTGCCCCATGACCCCAGTATGCGCCGGTCCTGGACCACATCAAAGAAGCGATGACGGACCTCGGGCCGACGCCGGCCACGCGCCGCAGACACGATGAAGGGCCGCCCGAGAAGATCGGGCGGCCCTTCGGGTCGACGTCCCACAGGCGCCTCTCGGCGAGTGGTCGCTCGTGGCGACTAAAGGGGTGAGGCCCGGGGCATGTCCGGACGTCGACGAGGGGTTCAACGGGCGCCGGCCCGAGTTTGTTCCCGGAGGACGGTGCCGGCCGGTGTCGAGCCGGTGACCTCGACGTATGTCCCCTGATACGCGTCCGCCCGGACCGGGAGCCCCGGTCCGGGCGGATGGTCGCGCTCGGTGTCAGCTCAGCGCTTTGATCGCCTTCGCGACGCCCTCGCCGTAGGCCGGGTCACAGGCGGTGCAGTTGTCGATGTGCCGCTGCACGACCTGGTCCGAGGCACCGTTGATGGCGCGCGCGGTGTTGTCGAACAGCACCTGCTTCTGCTCGTCGCTCATGTTGTTGAACAACACGCGCGGCTGCGAGAAGTAGTTGTCGTCGTCCTCGCGGTAGTCGAAGTGATCCGCGACCGCCCCGATAGCCTGCGCCGGGTTCCGGTACTGCGGCTGCTCCTGCCACTTGCCGTAGCTGTTGGGCTCGTAGTGCAGCGATCCGCCCTGGTTACCGTCGACCCGCATGGCGCCGTCCCGGTGGAAGTTGTGCACCGGGCTCCTGGGCGCGTTGACCGGGATCTGGAAGTTGTTCACTCCCAGCCGGTATCGCTGCGCGTCACCGTAGGAGAACAACCGGCCCTGCAGCATCCGGTCCGGAGAGAAGCTGATCCCTGGCACCACGTGCGCGGGGTTGAACGCGGCCTGCTCGACCTCGGCGAAGTAGTTGTCGGGGTTGCGGTTGAGCTCCCACTCGCCGACCTCGATCAGCGGGTAGTCGCCCTTCGGCCAGACCTTGGTGAGGTCGAACGGGTGGTAGGGCACCTTCGCCGCGTCCGCCTCCGGCATGATCTGCACACACAGCTTCCACTTGGGGAAGTCGCCCGCCTCGATGGCGTCGAAGAGATCGCGCTGATGGCTCTCGCGGTCGTTGCCCACCAGCTCGGCGGCCTCCGCGTCGGTGAGGTTCTTGATGCCCTGCTGGACGCGGTGGTGGAACTTCACCCAGAAGCGCTCACCCTCGGCGTTGATGAAACTGAACGTGTGCGAGCCGAAGCCGTGCATGTGCCGGTACGAGGCCGGGATGCCGCGGTCGCTCATCACGATCGTCACCTGGTGCAGCGACTCCGGCAGATTCGTCCAGAAGTCCCAATTGTTGTTGGGGCTGCGCAGGTTCGTGCGGGGATCGCGCTTGACCGCGTGGTTGAGGTCCGGGAACTTCAGCGGATCGCGGAAGAAGAAGACCGGGGTGTTGTTGCCGACGAGGTCCCAGTTCCCCTCCTCGGTGTAGAACTTGACGGCAAATCCCCTGATGTCGCGCTCGGCATCGGCCGCGCCGCGCTCGCCCGCCACCGTGGAGAACCGAGCGAACAGCTCCGTCTTCTTGCCGACCTCGGAGAAGATCTTCGCGCTCGTGTACTTGGTGATGTCATTGGTCACGGTGAAGGT
This sequence comes from Rhodococcus sp. PvR099, assembly GCF_017833315.1. Lineage (NCBI taxonomy): Bacteria > Bacillati > Actinomycetota > Actinomycetes > Mycobacteriales > Nocardiaceae > Rhodococcus > Rhodococcus sp. PvR099. Next base: position 3,466,904 of record NZ_JAFIBV010000001.1, read on the forward strand.
GCCGTATGCGCCGGAGCCCTTGGCGTGCATGCGCCGCTCCGGGATGACCTCGCGGTCGAAGTGGGCGAGCTTCTCGAGGAACCAGACGTCCTGCAGCAGCTGCGGCCCGCGCGGGCCTGCAGTGGCGACGTTCTGGTTGTCGGGCACCGGTGCGCCGAACGCGGTGGTCAGCTTCTCGTCGGCACCCTTGGTGTGTCGAGGATCATTGCCATTGCTCATCTAGTGGATCCCTTCCTTACTCGCCGCGCCTCGCGGTATCAGCACGCACTCGGCTGTGGACCTCGGTCAGAATTTCCAATCCGGGCGGGGGCGACCCACCGCGACGTGGGCTGCGCGGCGTTGAGGCTGTGACTCGGTCACCCCTTCCCACTTATACATCTTTCCCCGAACGAGGCAAGAAAGGGCGAAAGGGGCGAATTCCGATGACGCCGTTCGATAGGACCCGGGCAATGGCGGCGCTGCGGGCTCGGCAATCGTGCGCGATCCGATCACGAAGCGTGCTGCTCGCTCACCCCACTCGCGCCCGCACCGCGCGCCGGATCTGATAGTTCTCGGCATCGAATCTCTTTGTCCGGGACCGATATCGGAAGGTGAAGGTGGGCCACATCACCGAGTTGCGCCCCTCCTTGTCGAGGTACCAGCTCGAGCATCCGCCGGTGTTCCAGACCGTGCTCTCGAGCTGGCCGGCGATCTTCTCGTTGTAGCGCGCCTGCGCCACCGGGAGGACCTCGACACAGCCGCCGTCGAGGTGAGCCAGCGCACCGTTGATGTACGCGGCCTGCGACTCCAGCATGTACACGATCGAGCTGTGCCCCAGGTTCGTGTTCGGCCCGTACATGAGGAACAGGTTGGGGAACCCGACGACGGTGGTACCCAGGTACGCCCGGGGGCTGCCCGCCCAGTGCTGCGCCAGCGTCCGTCCGTCGCGACCCCGGAGGTGGCGGGCCACGGGCGGTTCGGTTGGCGAGAAACCGGTGGCGAAGATGATCGCGTCGACCGGCGTCTCCGTGCCCGCGCCGTCGACTACGCCCCCCTCGGTGACCCCGGCGAGCCCCGAGTCGATCAGGTCGACATCGGCTCGGGCCAGGGTCCGCAACCAGTCGTTGGACAGCAGGATCCGCTTGCAGGCGATCGTGAACTCCGGCGTCAGCTTTCGTCGCAGCGTCCGGTCGGGCACCTGCCGCCGCAGGTGTACCGCGGCGAACAGCTGAAAGGCGGGCAACAGCCGCGGCGCCTTGGCCATCGCGAGCACGTAGCCCTCACGAGCGGTGTAGATGGCCGCCCGAACGATCTTCTGCGTGAGCGGAATACGACGATAGAGCTGTTTCTCCAGGCGGGAGAGCGTGCGGTCGCCGCGCGGCAGCACCCAGGCGGGCGTGCGCTGGAACACGGTCAGCCGTTCCACTCGATCGACTATCTCGGGCACGAACTGCACGGCGGAGGCGCCCGTCCCGACCACGGCGACCCGCTTCCCGGTCAGGTCGTAGTCGTGATCCCAGGTGGCCGAGTGGAACAGCCGTCCCCGGAACGTCTCGATGCCCGGTACGTCCGGCAGCCTGGGTGTCGACAGCGCACCCGTGGCGGCGACGAGGGTCTGCGCGGTCAGCTCGCCCAGCGAGGTGCGCACCCTCCAGGCGCAGGCGGCGTCGTCCCAGGACGCCTCGAGCAGCTCGCATCCGGTCAGGATCCGATCGCGGATCCCGGTGTCAGCGACCACCTTCCGCAGGTACGACTGGATCTCCGGCTGCCGGGCGAAGGTGTGACTCCAGTCCGGGCTCGGTGCGAACGAGAACGAGTACAGCGCCGTGGGGACGTCGCACGCGCACCCGGGGTAGGTGTTGTCACGCCAGGTTCCCCCGATGTCGGCGCCCCGCTCGATGACCAGGAGGTCGGCCGCCGGATCATCGCGCAGCACGCGCTCGGTGACCGCGAGGCCCGCGAACCCGGCGCCCACCACCAGGACGCCGACGTGGCCCGGCAACGCGAGCGGTTGCGGTATGGCGGTCACTTCATCACCAGGCCCTTCCAGACCGGGAGCAGCCGCTCCCGGAGTTCACTGTCGAATTCGGGGGTGCGGAACAGCGCCGAGACGGCGAGACCGCGGGCCAGCTCGATGCTCAGGTCGATGGCGTCCACGCCCATCCGCCCGCCCATCACCTCGGCGCTGCCGAGCCGCAGGGCATCGCCGACCTTGCGTTCGAGCGGGATCGTCGCCTCGTGCAGGGCCGGATCGGTGCGGGCCGCGACCCACAGCTCGAGGGCGGCGTAGAACAGCGGGCCGGCGAACGCGTCGACGAGGGTGTCGATCCCCTGGTCGGGATCGGGCCGGGCGTCGAGGATCTCGGCCAGCCGCTTCTCCACCAGGTGCTCGACGGCCGCGACCACCAGTGATTCCTTGGTCGGGAAGTGATGCAGCTGCGCCCCTCGGGAGACCCCCGCCCGGCGCGCGATCTCCTGGGTACTGGTCCGGGCGTAGCCGACCTCGACCAGCAGCGCGATCGCCGCGTCGAGCAGCTTTGTCCGGGTCGCCGCCGTTCGCTGTGCTTGCGTGCGCGGGCCCCGCTCGGTGTCCTGGGTCACACCGACCACCGTACTGGGCTGATTAAAAACAGTCCAGACTGTCGCTAAGTCTGACTATCAGCCTCGGCCGACGCCCCCTCGACCTCGGGCGACGGCACCTCGGCCTCGGCCTGCGCGGCGGCAACCCCTGGCCGGGCGAGCACCTCGACGGCGATCAGCGCGAGCAGGGCCAGCAACGCGATGGTGAACACCACCACCCCGGACGGATAGGTCCAGAAGACCAGCACCGCGACGGCGATCGCGACGATCGCCACCCGCAGCGGGACCCGCAGTCGCGCGGTCCACACCTCGAACTGGGTCGGCGCCCTGCCCTCCCCCGTCTTCCGAATCTTGTCGACACCCCGGGTGAACCCGCGGCGCACCGCGAGGGCGGAGTGCGAACCACCGGTCAGGTAGCCGATCAGCGCGACCACGATCCCGGTCAGGAACCAGGCGCGCAGCATCGTCTTGAGTGGGGCGGCGATCGCGTCCACCACCGCCGCGGCCGCCGCCGGGGACAGCACGTCCGACGGGATGTCGTCGATGTACACCGCGCGGGCGATGTGCAGCGACACGCTCAGCAGTGCCATCGCGATCGCGACCCCGAGTCCCACCAGCGACAGGGCCCGCAGCCGCCTGCCGTGCGGCGCCGCGAACACCGCCCCGATCGCCGCGAGGACCCCCAGCCAGGGCAACCAGGTGGCGGCCTTGTCGAGGGCGTTGACGGCCTTCTGGGCCTTCACGAGGTCGGCGGACTGGAAGATCACGAAGCTCGCATCGGTCTCGGGGATCTTGTCGGCGAAGGCGAACCCGCGCTCGGTCAGGTTCTCCTTGACGGTGCCGAGAATCGCGTTGAGCGGCACGCTCACCGTGCCCTTCTCGTCGATCTCGACCACACCGGTCTCGCCGGTCGCGACCGCGACGAGGCTCTCATGGGCGATCCGGTTCGCGTCGATCCACGCGCTCTCGAACTTGTCGCTGGTCACCAGCGAGTGCACGGTGTCGCGGATGAACCCCTCGGCCTGGCCTGCGATCACCGGGGCCAGCCCGACCACCTGCGGCGGCACCCGCGGCGCGTTCTCGGTCAGGGCCGTCAGCGCCTCCTGCGTGATCTTCTCGACGTCGAGCCGGGTGAAGATCTGGCGCGTCACCTGGTCGGTGATCTCGTCCTGGATTGCCGGGTCGGAGCCGAGGGGTGCCACAGTCGCGACATACCGGTCGGTGTCGAGGATCTCGCTCCGCGTGAAGCGCGCCAGCAGCGAGGTCAGCAGCAGCACCGCGACCAGGACGATCAGGAGCCCGGACGCGGTCCAGCGCAGCGCGCCGCCGATCCCGTGCCGCTTGGCGACCTCGGGCCCGGCGGCCCTGGCGCGCTCGGTCGCGGCGACCTGCGCACGCAGGCGGAGCAGCTCCGCCCGCTCGTCGGCATCGAGAGGCTTCGCATCATCGGTCGGCGTCATGGAAAAAGCATGCGGCCTCGAGGGGCAATTCGACAGCGCCGATCCACAATCTCACCCGCACCGGATGAGGAGAAAACAATCGCGGCGCCCCGAACCCCAAGGGCCGGGACGCCGCGTGGCGTAAAGACGGACGACTAGGACTCGACCCGGGTCGACTTGGCATCCGCGTTGGCGTCGGCGAGCAGGTTCCGGATCTCGGTCAGCAACTCGATGTCCGTCGCCTCCTTCTCCTCCTCGGTCATGAAGCGCTCCTTGACCGAGTTGAACGGGACGATGAGAACGAAGTACACGACCGCCGCGATGAGGACGAAATTGATCACGGCGCTCAGGACGGCACCGACGTTCACGAACGTCTCGGGGCTGTCGGTGATCTGGAAACCGAATCCCATATCGTTCGAGCCGCCCAACGACGCGACGAGCGGGTTCACGATGTTTTCGGTGAACGCGGTCACGATCGCGGTGAAGGCGGCGCCGACCACGACGGCAACGGCGAGGTCCAGCACGTTGCCCCGCAGGAGAAATTCCTTGAATCCCTTGAGCACTTGTTGGTCCTTTCGTTGTGAATATTCAACCAATTATCACGGAATGATATAGGTCGGCGCAGCACCGTACATGATTCCGCGGCCCATCTCACCCAGAGAGGATGACGCGATCGGCCGATCGCGCGCCCTAACGTTTGCGTCATGTCCTATGACCACAACCGACAAGCGACGGCCGTCAAGACGATCGCGATCGTCGCGCTCGTCGCGCTCGTCCTGACCGCCGCACCGATCCTCGTCGCGCTCATCTTCTGATCCGCCACCCGACCGACACCTCACCGAAGGAACCCATGGACGACAAGAGCCCCGGAGGCTGGGGCGTTTTCGCCGGCCTCATGCTGATCATGACCGGCACCTTCAATGCGGTCGAGGGCATCGCCTCCCTCACCGCGCCCACCCGACTGTTCGTCGGGGAAGAGAAGATGCTGATCCTCGACTACGACCGGTGGGGGTGGGTGCTCATCGCGTGGGGCGTCCTCCTCGTCATCGGCGGTGGCGCGCTGCTGGCCGGAGCCACCTGGGCCCGTGTCTTCGGCGTCACCCTCGCGCTGCTGAACGCCGTCGGGCACCTGACACTGATCGGCACCCAGCCCTGGCTGTCGATCCTGGTGATCGCGATCAACATCGGTGTCATCTGGGGCCTCACGGCCGGCTGGCCCGCGAACCGCGCGCCTGCGCAGAGCGCCCCCGCCTGACGCACCCCACCTGTGCCCGCCACCCGTCCCACAACCGGACGGGTGGCGGGCACACGTCTTTCACCTGCCCCGGATGAGGAGTCCGATCCGGCGGTCGCGTTGACTTGACCACCGTGAAGTCCTCGAAACTCTCGGTGAGCCTCGCCAGGGAAGCACTGGAGGTCCGGAAACAGACCGCCAGGGGCTGGCTGAAACGGACCTCGGCCGGTCGCACGGTGGCACGGATCATCAAGGGAATCGTGGACATCGAGCTCGCCGACCGCGCGATGACCCTGGCCGCGCAGGAGTTCACCTCGGTGCTGCCGGTCATCATCGCGGTCGGCACCATCGGGGACCTGGCCGGCGGTGGCACCACCATCTCGGATCAGCTCGGGTTCGATCCATCCGGACTGGACCTGTACGCCCTCGCCCCCGGCGCCCTCGAGGCGAGCACGCCGACGTTCGCCACCTTCGGCGTCATCGGCATGTTGATGATCATCCTGAGCGGGACGTCCTTCGCCCGAGCCATGGGCCGGCTCTACGGGAAGATCTGGAACATCCCGACCCTGTCCATCCGCGGCAGTTGGCGGTGGGTGGCCGTACTGTTCGCGGTCGCCTCGTCGGTGGCGCTGCTCAGCGTGGCCAGGAACCTGGCCGGGTTGGACTGGGTCGGACCGCCGCTGGCGTTCGGCACCGAGCTGGCCATCTGGTTCGCGCTGTGGGCAGTGGTGCCGTACCTGCTCACCGAGGGCAGGCTGGCGGGCCGGGTGCTGTGGGCCACCGCCGCGCTGACCGCGCTCGGGCTCGCCCTGCTCCGCATCGGGGGCCGGATCTACCTGCCGATGGCGGGCGCATCCGCGCAGGAGAAGTTCGGCTCACTCGGGCTGGTGTTCACCACCATCACCTGGATGTTCGTCCTGTCGGGCGTCGTCGTCGCGGCGGCGACGATCGTCAAGGCCCTTGCCCTGGACGAGGGCTGGATCGGGCGGCTGCTCCGCGGTCCCGCACCGGTCCTCGAACCGGCGAACGGCACCAGCATCGCCGAGGCGGTCTGACCGTCACCGGCGCGGCCACCCGCGAGTGTGCACCTCCCGACGCCCGCACTCGGGCGATGCGACGGGAGGTGCACACTCGGCGGAAGGTCAGCCGACGAGCAGCTCCGCGATCTGAATGGTGTTGAGCGCGGCACCCTTGCGCAGGTTGTCGCCGGAGACGAACAGCGCGAGGCCACGGCCACCCGGCACGCCCGGATCCTGACGGATCCGGCCGACCAGCGACGGATCGCCGCCCGCCGCCTGCAGCGGGGTGGGCACGTCGACCAGCTGCACGCCGGGCGCGGTCGCCAGCAACTCCTTGGCGCGCTCGACGGACAGCGGGTTGCCGAACTCGGCGTTGATCGAGAGCGAATGGCCGGTGAACACGGGCACCCGGACGCAGGTGCCGCTGACCAGCAGGTCGGGCAGGCCGAGGATCTTGCGGCTCTCGTTGCGCAGCTTCTGGTCCTCGTCGGTCTCGCCGCTGCCGTCCTCGACCAGCGAGCCGGCCAGGGGGATGACATCGAACGCGATCGGGGCGACGTACTTGTTCGGTGCGGGGAACGTCACGGCGCTGCCGTCGTGCACCAGCTTCTCGACGTCGTCGATCACCGCGCGGGCCTGGGTCGCCAGCTCCTCGACGCCGGCCAGGCCGCTGCCGGACACCGCCTGGTAGCTGCTGATGATCAGCCGCTGCAGTCCGGCCTCGTCGTGCAGCACCTTCAGCACCGGCATCGCGGCCATCGTGGTGCAGTTCGGGTTGGCGATGATGCCCTTCGGCGGGTTCTTCGCCTCCTCCGGGTTGACCTCGCTGACCACCAGCGGGACCTCGGGGTCCTTGCGCCAGGCGGAGGAGTTGTCGATCACGGTCGCGCCCGCCGCGGCGAACCGCGGGGCCTGGACGCGGGAGAGGGTCGCGCCCGCCGAGAACAGCGCGATGTCGATGCCCTTGAGGTCCTCGTCCGAGGTCGCGGCGGTGTCCTCGACCACGATCTCCTCGCCGCGGAACGGCAGCTTGGTCCCCGCCGAGCGGGCGGACGCGAAGAACCGGACCTTGTCCGCGGGGAAGTTGCGTTCCGCGAGGAGCGCGCGCATGACAGCGCCGACCTGTCCGGTCGCGCCGACTACAGCAACAGTTGTCATCTCTAGCGTCCCGTTCCCGCGTGGACGACGGCCTCTTCGTCGCCGCCCAGATCGAATGCCTTGTGGATCGCGCGCACCGCGTCGTCCAGATCGTCGTCGGCGACCAGCACCGAGATGCGGATCTCCGAGGTCGAGATCAGGTCGATGTTGATCCCTGCCTCGGCGAGCGCCTCGCAGAAGGTGGCCGTCACGCCCGGGTGGCTCTTCATGCCTGCGCCGACCAGCGACACCTTGCCGATGCGCTCGTCGGAGAGGATCTGGGTGAACCCGATCTCGCCCTGCAGCTCCGTCAGCTTCTCCACCGCGGCGGGGACATCCGTCTTCGGCAGCGTGAAGGTGATGTCGGTCTTGCCGGTCTCCACCTTCGAGATGTTCTGCAGCACCATGTCGATGTTGATCTCGGTCTCGGCGACGGCGCGGAAGACCTTGGCCGCGTAGCCCGGCACGTCGGGCAGCCCGACGACTGTGACCTTGGCCTCGCTACGGTCGTGCGCGACGCCGGTGAGGATGGCTTCTTCCACGGGAATGTCCTCCATCGATCCGGACACCATGGTGCCGGGCTTTGTGGTGTACGAGGAACGAACGTGCACGGGCACGTTGTAGCGACGCGCGTACTCGACGCAACGCAACATGAGCACCTTCGCGCCGCACGCGGCCATCTCCAGCATCTCTTCGAAGGAGACGGTGTCGAGCCGCTGCGCGTCGGGGACGATTCGCGGGTCCGCGGTGAAGATTCCGTCGACGTCTGTGTAGATCTCGCAGACGTCGGCCTTCAGTGCGGCGGCGAGGGCGACGGCGGTGGTGTCGGATCCGCCGCGACCGAGGGTCGTGACGTCCTTGCTGTCCTGGCTGACGCCCTGGAAGCCGGCGACCAGGACGATCGAGCCGCGGTCGAGGGCGTCGCGGACGCGACCAGGGGTGACGTCGATGATCTTCGCGTTGCCGTGCGCGCCGGTGGTGATGACCCCGGCCTGCGACCCGGTGAAGGAGCGGGCCTCTTCGCCGAGGGAGTGGATCGCCATGGCCACCAGCGAGTTGGAGATGCGCTCGCCCGAGGTCAGCAGCATGTCCATCTCGCGCGCGGGCGGGCCGCCGGGGCACACCTGCTGAGCCAGGTCGAGCAGCTCGTCGGTGGTGTCGCCCATCGCCGAGACCACGACAACCACGTCGTTGCCCGCGCGCTTGGTCTCCACGATCCGTTCGGCGACGCGTCGGATGCGCTCGGCAGATGCCACCGAGGATCCGCCGTACTTCTGCACGACGAGCGCCACGCTAATCAACCTCCGGATCTGGGAACTGGGTACGAAGTCCAGTTGGCAAGCTTACCGACGACACCGGGCTCGCTCGCAGTCAGCCGGGGCGACCGGGCGATGCCCGGTTACCCGACGGGACACTAGTGCTCCCGGACCCCCTGCGCAGGCCCTTTCGTGGTGGCACAGTAGCCGAGTGGAATTTCCCAGGCGAACCCATATGCAGGCAATGCAAGAACGGTCCTCCGTCTCCCCGCTCGAGCTGTTCTTCGACCTCGTCTTCGTCTTCGCGTTGACCGGCGTCACGGCGCTGATGGCCGACGACACCTCGGCCAGGAATCTGGTGCGCGGCGTGCTGGTGATGGCCGTTCTGTGGTGGAGCTGGATCGGCTATGCGTGGCTGGCCAATGTGGTGCGCGCCGACGAGGGTTTCGCGCGGGTGGCGATGTTCTTCGCGATGGGCTCGATGTTCATCGTCGCGCTGACCATTCCCGAGGCCTTCGACGACCTGCCCGGCGGGCTCTCCGGCCCGGTGGTCTTCGCCGTCGGCTACTTCTTCGTGCGGCTGATGCATCTGGTCACCTTCTGGATCGCCAGCGCAGGCGACCCCCAGCTGCGCGGCCAACTGATCCGGTTCGTGCCCTCCATGCTCGCGGGCACCACCCTCCTGCTGATCGCGTCCCAGCTCTCGGGCACCGCGCAGACCCTGATGTGGCTGGCCGCGCTCGTCGGCGACTACCTGGGCACCCTGTTCGGCGGCGAGGGCTGGCGGCTGAACTCCCCGAGCCACTTCGCCGAGCGACACGGGCTGATCATCATCGTCGCGCTCGGCGAGTCCATCGTGTCCATCGGCATCGGGGTGACCGCGCTGCCCATCGCCTGGCCGATCGTGGTCGGCTCGCTGCTCGGGCTGGCCGTCAGCGGCCTGCTGTGGTGGGCGTACTTCGACACCACCACCCTGGCCGCCGAGCGCGCCCTCTCCGCGGCCACCGGCGCGACGCAGATCAAGCTGGCACGCGGTGGCTACACCTTCCTGCACCTGCCCATGGTCGTCGGCATCGTGCTGATCTCACTCGGCCTGAAGAAGGTTCTGAACTATGTCGGCGACGGCAGCCATCACACCCTCACCGACCCCCTCTACGGCATCCCGCTGGTGGCGCTCTTCGGCGGCGCCGCGCTCTTCCTGCTGGGACTGGCCGCCTTCAAGGCGTACGTGACCAGGCTGATGGGACCGGTCAACCGCGCGCGGATCACCACCGCGGTCGTGCTCGTGGCGCTGATCCCGCTGGCCTGGCACCTGCCGGCGCTGGCCTCGCTCGGGCTGCTCACCGCGGTCCTGCTCGCCCTGATCCTCTTCGAGACGGTGCGCTTCGCCGAGCACCGCGACGAGATCCGGCACGGCGCACACTGACCCATCCCGGTGTTGTCGTACCCGCACGGCACACTGGGCGTCGTGCGAATCGTGTTGGTGCCCGGACCCGAGCACGCCCTGGCGATCCGCACGGACGACCGCGGGCGCGCGCTGGGCGACCCGCTCCCCTTTCCCGACCCGTCCGCGGCGGTGCGCGCGCTCGAACCGGGCGAGCACCCGCGGTGGGTGTGGGCGGACACCGCTGCCGTCTATCCCGCCGTGCTGCGCGACGGCCTGCGTGTGCAGCGCTGCCACGACCTGGCGCTCGCCGGCGCCCTGCTGAGCGTGCGGGCGGGCGGGCCCGCCGTCTCCCCACAGCCCCCGGCCGACGAACGCCCCGGCCTGTTCGACGCCGCACCACCTCTCGACCCCGCGGCGGTTGTCGCCGACCACGAGGCACAGCTCGCGCTGATCGGCGACGATCCGCGCCTGCGCCTGCTGGTCGCGGCCGAGTCCGCGGGCGCTCTCGCCGCCGCCGAGATGAGCCACCACGGACTGCCGTTCTCCGCCGTCGAACACCACCGGCTGCTCGAACGCACTCTCGGCCCGCGCACCACCGGAGACGCTGTGCCGCAGCGTATCCGCGAGATCACCGAGGTGATCGGTGCAGCGTTCGGACGGCGGGTCAACCCCGCGTCACACGTCGAGCTGGTCGAGGCCTTCGCCCGCGACGGTGTCGAGCTCACCTCCACCCGCGCCTACCTGCTGCGCGACATCGACCACCCGGCGATCGAGCCCCTGCTGCACTACCGCGATCTGGCCAAACTGCACGCCGCCAACGGCTGGACCTGGCTCGACACCTGGGTGCGCGACGACCGATTCCGACCCGTCTACGTTCCGGGTGGGGTGGTGTCCGGACGCTGGGCCAGTCGCGGCGGAGGGGCACTGCAGATCCCGAAAGCCTTGCGCACCAGTGTCATCGCAGACCCCGGCCACACCTTCGTCATCGCCGACGCCGGGCAACTCGAGCCCCGCATTCTTGCGGCCATGTCCGGCGACCCGCTGATGGTCGCCGCGGCGGGCGCGGACGACCTCTATGCGCCGGTCGCCGCCGAGGTGTTCGACGGCGATCGCGGCAAGGCCAAGGTGGCGATCCTCGGCGTCCTGTACGGGGCCACCGCAGGAGAGTCACGCGCGCTGTTGACCCTGCTGCGCAAGCGTTTTCCGGTTGCGGTGCAGTACGTCGAGGATGCCGCGCGGACGGGGGAACGCGGCGAGGTGGTGCACTCCTGGCTGGGCCGGGCCTGTCCGCCACCGGACGCCGACTGGTGGTCCGGCGGAGATCCACACGCGCGCGGCCGGTTCACCCGCAACTTCGTGGTGCAGGCCACGGCGGCGGAGTGGGCGCTGTGCCTGCTGGCCGATCTCCGGCGACGAATCGCGGACGACGGCACCGCCGAACTGGTGTTCTTCCAGCACGACGAGGTGGTCGTGCACTGTCGCGATCCGGAGTCCGCCACCGCGCACGTGCTGGCCGCGACGGAGGCCGCCACCCGGCTGTTGTTCGGCGACACGAGGGTGCGCTTCCCGATGGACGTCGCGGTGCGGGACTGCTACGCCGATCCACTCGAGACATGAAGTGGTGCAGCCAGTTCCGCCTGCCGACGAATCCCGCGCGGCGAGTTTCCTGCTATGTCCCGGACCGCGCGACTGAACTGACTCAGACCGACGAAGCCACTGCGGAGCGCCACCTGGCTGATGGTGAGGTGCGCGGCGCCCGGATCAGTCAGCAGGGCGACACCCCACCTGACCCGGCGTCGACGGATCAGTTCGTAGACCGAGTACTCCTCCTCCTCGAACAGTTTCTGCAGGTAGCGGGGGCTGACATTGATGCTCGAGGCGACCTGGGCGATCGTCAGCCTGGGGTCGGTGAAGTTGCTCTCGACGAATTCCCTTGCCCGCGCTCGATTTCGGAGGCCGATCTCGTCACGAACCTGGGTGTCGCCGGTCGACTGGTAGATCACCGCCAGGCACAGGTCGAGGATCGCGCGCTCGATCAGCGCCGCCTCCGCGGAGCCAGGGCCGCACATGTCGGCGACCGCGAACTTCTCGATCGCCGCGGCGATCGTGTCACCGAGCGGCGAGGCGGTGACCGAGGCCCCGACCAGAGTCCTGGCGTCCACCGACCGTGCGGTCAGCAGGTCGTGCGGCAGGTAGACGAAAACGTAGTCCCCGCGATGGGAGAGCTCGACCTCGAAGGGGGCGGCGAAGTCCACGAAGGCGATCTGGCCCGCCTCCGCACAGCTGGCGATGCGGTTCTGCCGGATCCGGATCTCCCCCGTCCGCACGCACACCATCGACAGGTACACGCCGTGGTCGTCCGCCAGCCGGTCCGGCGCCCGGATCCCCGAAACCGCCGAGGTCCGAAGCCTGTTCACCCGGATCGAGCCGAAATCCGCCGAGTGCATGACGGCACGGAAACGGTCAGGGTTGATCGCCACCATGTCGGCCGCCGCCGACATGGTCTCGAGGCCTTCCCGCCCGCTGAGACGCAGACCGTCGGTGAACTGCTGCGTCAACGACGCGGCCTGCGGTAGAGATTTCCCCTTCATACGCACCCCTGCCCACCCCCGACAAAGGAACCTTCTGTGCGGTGAAGACTACAGCCCGAGCGGACCGTACGGTCTCGTACGAGGCCGATTCACCAGGCCGGAGCGGCTGCGATCTCGTCGAGCAGGTGTGCCACCCACTCGGCGCTGACGTCGGCGCCCCCGCCGACGGTCCGGTGGATGATCTCCGCAACGGGTGAGGGCGCACGCGCACGCAGCGCGGCGGCACCCGACCCCGAAAGGTCCCCGGTGACGAGGGTGGCGAGCGCCACGCCGAGACCGCGCACGTCACAGGAACGGTCGGCATCCGGAAGCGGACCAGGAAAGGCGAGGAACACATGCCCTTCCATGCTCACGCGGAGCCGATCCGGATCGTCGAGGGCGAGGACGCCGTCCACCTCGTGCGCCCGGCACACCGCGTGCGCCAGGGGCCGCACCGCGGCGGCTGCGTCGAGGGCCGACAGCCGGCCCTCGACGACCTCGGACAGCGAGCAGCTCGGCACCCACTCGGTGACGACCGCCCCCGCCGATTCCGCGTCGACCATGTCGACGATCCGCGGGACGGCCGAGGCGCGGATGCCGCACATCCATACGGTGCGGGCGAAGATCTCGTCCGTGTCCACCTGCGGGCCCGCGTCGCCGCGGACACCGTCGCCGGCGAAGAGGGTCAGCCCGACCTCACGGCCGGTGACCAGGTCGAGCCCGCGCCAGAACTCCGCAGACGGCACCGCGCCACAGCAGGAGAGCAGTCGGTACCGTCCGACCGCGAAGGTGCTGCCCGGGATGCGTCCCGACGGTGCGACGCACCCGGGGACATGTGGTCTGACGAGACCAGCCGTATTCGCTGCGACGATGGGCAGCCGCTCGGTGTCAGCGCGCATAGACCGGCATTCGGCCCGGCGAATGAGTGACATCCAATGTCATCGGTGCATCCTCACACAGGCCCGGAAAGTAAATGACCCCTAAAACCACGGGATTTCGGGCCGGCGAAATGGACGGTCATTGTCGAGACCGACGGAGTGACTCGAACTCGCAGGTAGGACCCGTCCGCGGGTGACGGCGGCCGAGAACGGCGCCCGCACGCAGGCGCGAATTGTCGAAACCTCGTGCGCGAATCGCACGGTCCGGCGGACCGATTCCGCGGCCATTTCTCCTATCCGCACGAGTGCGGCGCCCCCGACCCCCGCGGACGCACGTGGCGGCGCCCGAATCGAGGTGGAGTTGAATTGGACGGTGCCCGATGTGACCCCCGACCCCTCACCCCGTCCCTCGCTTCCTCCGGCGCCGCAGACCCGGTCGCTGGCGTTCGGTCTCCCGCCCGCGGGCAGGCGATGGCCGGGCGGGGTGCGGGCGGCTCTGGCGTTCGGGGTGCCCGCGCTCCTCGCCGTCGCGTTCGGCCACCAGGAGCAGGCGCTGATCTTCAGCCTCGGCGCCTTCGCGGTCATCTACGGCGAGGGCAGGCCATACCGGGCCCGCTGGCGAGTCGTTCTTCTCGCAGGCGCCGCCCTGCTCACGGCCGCGGGTCTCGGCGCACTGGTCGGCGGAACCGTCTACCGGACTTGGCCTTTCGACTCGGCGACACCGGCTTTGATCGAGGTCGCGATGCTCGCGGCGGTGGCGCTCGTCGGGACCTATGTGGTGTCCGCGGCGAGGCTGGGCCCGCCCGGATCGTTCTTCTTCGTGTTGACGTGTGCGGTCGCAACGATCATGTCCAGGTCCGGCATCTCGGCGGCGGTCATCGTGGGCTGCACGGCGATCGGTGTGGTCAGCGCGCTGGTCGTGGCGATGGCGGGGACGCTCCGCGACCGCCGGGCACCGGAGCGTGACGCCGTGACCGCCGCCGTGCGCTCGGTGAATGCCTACGTCGAACTGCGCAGCAGCGATGCCCCCGCGGTCGCGGCGAGACACCAGGCCGCGACCGCGGTGCACGCCGCGTGGTCCGCGGTCTACGACGCGGGGCTGCCGGAGCGCCGACCCGAGGCGGATCCAGTCCGGTCGCTGCTGTCCGCGCACCTGCGACTGGTGGGGGTCGCGCGCTCCGACGACGACGGGCCGGATCTCGAACTCGACGCCCCCACCCCACAGATCCCGTTGGCGCGCCCTGATTTCCGGTACCGGATACGGCGCTCGCTCGCCGTCGACTCGCACGCCTGCACCACCGCGATGCGGGTGCTGCTGGCGAGTCTCGTCGCGGGTTCGCTGAGCGTGGCCGTGGGCTTGGACCGGCCGGACTGGGCGGTGATCGCGGCGGTCCTGGTCCTGCACCAGGGACCCGACCGGATCCGCGGCACCGTGCGCGGAATACACCGCTTTGTCGGGACCGCGGCCGGTCTGGTGCTCTTCGCCGCGCTGTACGCGCTCACGCCGACAGGCGCAGGCCTGATCGTGTTGCTGATGGTGCTGCAGTTCCTGATCGAGCTGTACATCGCCCGCAACTACGGGCTGGCGGTCATCTTCATCACCCCGCTGGCGATGCTCATCGGTGGCGCCTCGCATCCCGACGCGGACATCGGGCCGATGATCGTCAACCGCTTCCTCGAGACCCTGCTCGGCGTCGTCGTGGCGCTTGTCGTCCTGTGGTCGGTGGCCCCACGCGCACACCGCCGCGACCTCCGCTGGACCGAGAACCGCACGCTCGACACCGCGCTCGCCCTGGTGTCCGGGCTGCGAACCACCGCGCCGACCGCGGCCACCATGATGGCGCTGCGGCGGGATGTCCAGTTCGAGCTGATCGGCGCGGGTTTGAGCGCCGCCGATGCCGCCCACAACGAGCGGGCCTGGACGCAACGGCAGTGGCCACGGCACCTCGAGATCTGCACGCTGGGGTACGACCTGCTCGCGCAGTGCTGGGCGACGGATCCGAACGGGCGGCTCGCGGATCCGGACGGCTGGGAGGACCGGCTGCGCACCTGCCGATTCACCCGCGAAGCATGAGACGCGGACCGGCGGTTCGGGTTTGACTGGGTGCCCGTCGAGCGGAAGGACCGCTATGGTCGACACCACGGCACTCACCGAGCTGTACAAGGACCTGCACGCCCACCCCGAGCTGTCGTTCCACGAGACCCGGACCGCGGGCATCATCGCGGACCGGCTGCGCGCGCTGGGTTTCGAGACCAGCACGGGCGTGGGCGGGACCGGCGTCGTCGGGACGCTGCGCCGCGGCGACGGCCCCACCGTGCTGCTGCGCGCCGACATGGATGCGCTGCCGATCGCGGAGGAGACCGGGCTGCCCTATGCCAGCACCGCACGCGGCACCGATCCCGACGGCGAGGATGTCCCGGTGGCGCACGCGTGCGGCCACGACATGCATGTGGTGTGTCTGCTCGGCGCACTGGAGGAGCTGGTGGACGACCGGTCCGGCTGGCGTGGAACGATTCTCGCGGTGTTCCAGCCGGCCGAGGAACTCGGCGGCGGCGCGCAGGCCATGGTCGACGACGGCCTGTTCGACAGGTTCGGCACCCCAGATGTGGTGCTCGGGCAACACGTGGGCCCGTTTCCCGCCGGCATGCTTGCTGTCCGGCCGGGACCCGCCTTCGCCGCGACGGACGCGCTGCGAATCACGATGTTCGGCAAGGGGGGCCACGGTTCGCGGCCCGAGACCACGATCGATCCGGTGGTGATGGCCGCGTCGACGGTGCTGCGGCTGCAGACCGTGGTGTCGCGGACCGTGGCCGCGACCGACACGGTGGTCCTGACGGTCGGTTCCCTCCGCGCGGGCACCAAGGACAACATCATCCCCGACGAGGCCGTGCTCGAGGTCAACATCCGCACCTACGACGCCGCCGTACGCACCAGGGTTCTCGACTCGGTCACCCGCATCGTCGAGGCGGAGGCCGCCGCCGCGGGTGCGACCCGCACGCCAGAGATCACCCCGATCGACAGCTTTCCGGTCCTCGTCAACGACCCGGCGGCAGTGGAGCGCACCGCCGCCGTGTTCCGGTTGCGGTTCGGGGAGGATCACGTCTTCGACCCCGGGCCCGTCACGGGCAGCGAGGACGTCGGGGTCTTCGCGACCGCGTCAGGGGCGCCCTGCTGCTACTGGCTGTTCGGCGGTGCCGAACCGGAGGCCTTCATGCGGGCGGCCGCGGCCGGGACCACCGACCGGGACATCCCGTCGAACCACTCCGCGCGCTTCGCTCCGGTCCTCGAGCCGACCCTGACGGTCGGCATCGAGGCGCTGGTGGTCGCCGCCCGGGAGTGGCTGGGACAGAGCTGAATCGGCTCAGACGGCCTTGTCGATCGGTGGGATCTCGTAGGTCCCGTCGAACACCTCGGGCCGCGGGCTGTACATCCGCAGCAGCGGCCGGAAGCCCGCCGTCGGGGTCGGCAGCCAGTTCGCCCGCGCTGTCGGGTCCGTCGGTTCGACGGCGCTGAGGGTGATCGTCAGCGAGCCGTCCTCCGCGTACACCAGCCCGGGGGTGCGGTCGCCGATCGAGTACCGGTCGATCGGGTTGTCCACCAGGAAGTATTCCGGCAGGTCGTACATGGTGATCGACCAGAACGCGTCGACCGGCGGCGTCTGGGCGAAAGTCAGCGTGTAGCTTCGCTCACCGGTCAGCTCGTCGCCGTCGCCGTCGAGGTAGACCGGGGAGTAGGCCGCCTCGTATCCGTGGTTACCCCACAGCCCACCCATCGCCGCGGCAGCCCGCAGCCCGATCGCCCTGGCGCGGTCGTCGATTCGCCATTCCGGCGAGTTGATGGTGCCGACCTCGAAGTAGTCGTCGTTGTAGTCGAAGACGTGGAACGGCTGATGCCATCCGTTGACGATGGCGTCGCCTGCCCCAGACCTGAGCGCGGCCACCAGTCCGTCGTGACCCGCCTTCGCGCCTGCGGCGAGCGCCGCGGCCAGCGCGGGCTCGGCGTCGGCATAGGGCGAGGTACCCCACGCCAGCAGGCCGAGCGGCTCGAAGGACTGCTGCAGCGGCAGGTCCTGGGCCGCGGGCGGATAGGCCTGCAGGTAGACGCGGAGCTTCTCCCAGAACGCCAGCGCCTCGGGCACGTTCGGATCCGGGGTTGGCAGCCCCAGGGGTCGGGTCTGTGCCCCGACCTCCGTCAGCGTGAGCTGTTGCTGCAGGGCACGGACGCGCGGCAGGTCCTCCTCACCGGCGCAGGCCCACCGCCCCACGATCGACGCGACCAAGGTGGGACAAGAGATCCTGCGGACACCGGCCGGCGTCTCGCCCGACCAGCCCGGCGGGGTGAGCAGATACCGCCCCGCGGCGGTGCCGGTGGCCCGCTTGCCCACGTACGCGAAGTTGTCGGTCCACGCGTCCACGAACTGGAGCACGTAGTAGGCGCCGTCGGTATCCGGAACCTCCAGCAGCAGTGGGCCGTTGGTGAGGTCGAGCTGCCCCATCGAATACACGGTGTCGTTGTTGATCGAGACGAAGGTGTCCTTCGGTCCGGCGAGGGTGTCGGCGTGGCTGAACCGGTTGAACGGTGCCGCGGCATTGGCCCCGACGCCCGTCGTCACGTAACGGCGCACCTGGTCCAGGTTGAACACGAGGGGAAACCCGTACACGTAGGCCTTGGCGGCCAGATCCTTCAGTTCGACACCCACAGAATGCACCCTTCTCCGAGATTCCCCCCATGGCACCACGGGGAGCCGCCGGGTCGCCTCACCCGTCTCGTGTGAGGCGGCTCCGCCGCCCGTGCGCGGTTAGCAAGTCCAGAGACGCATCAACCGCTCACGGGCGCGCAGGTCATCCCATGGGTGTGGGTGCTTCTATCCTCATTCGATCCCGGCCGATGTCATGTCAGATTCCCGAGCCCTGGTCGGCGAGGGCCTCGGAGACGGTCGGGTACACCCCGAGGCCCCTGCCGTCCGGAGCCGCTTGCATGAGCGTGTCCCGGAACTGCCCGATGTCTCGGGCAACCCGCAGCTCGATCCCCTTGCGCCCGAGTGTGTCCCGCAACTGCATCAACATCTCAGCGGCGCTGACGTCGACGAACGGCGAGGTCTCGGCGTCCAGCACGACCGTGCGGGTCTCGTCGGTGCACAGCGCCTCGATGCTGTCTTTCACGTGGTCGGCGTTCGCGAAGTACAGGCCGGCCTCGACGCGGACCACCACCACGTCCGGGCGGGTGGCGACCTCCGGATGACGCTCGGCGTCGACCCACAACGAGCCCTCCTTCGCCAGCGCCGCGACGTGCGGACGCGACGAGCGATAGAGCAGCAGCAACATCGACACCCCGATGCCGATCACCAGGCCGGGGAGGGTGTCGAACAGCAGGACGCCCATCATCGCGGCAACCGCGCCTGCAAAATCGGCGCGGGCGGCGGCCCCGTAGATGCTGCCCAGCCGCTGCGTCCACACCCCGTAGAGCCGCCTCAGCGCAGACACGTCGACCAGCTCGATGACCGCGGCGATGACGACGGCGGCCAGCGTGGCCTCGGGCAGCTTCTCGAACAGCCCGGTGAGGAAGAGCAGCGTGACCACCGTGAGCACCGCGACGACCAGGCCGCTGACCTGAGTCTTCGCCCCCGCTCCCCCGTTCACCGCCGTCTTCGAGAGGCTGCCGTTGACGACCATCCCCGACGCCAGGCCCGATCCGAGGTTCGCGGCGCCCAGCCCCAGCAGCTCGCGGTTGGCGTCCACCTCGTAGCCGGCCTTCGCCGCGTACGTCTTGGCCGCGCCAAGGCCCTCCGCGAAGCCGATCAGCAGCACGCCAACCGCAGGCCCCAGCAGGTCCACGTAGTCGTCGAACCCGACGCCGCCCGGCAGGCCGACCGACGGCAGCCCGGAGTCGATGTGCCCGACGATCTCGACGCCCTCGCCGTCCAAACCGAACACCGTGACCGCCGCGATCCCCAACAGCACGGCGAGCAGCGAACCCGGGACCAGTGGCAGCCAGCGCTTGAGCCCCAGCACCACCGCGAGGCTCAGCAGGCCGACCGTCAATGTGCGCCAATCAGTGTCACCGAGGTGACTGATGACGCCCCAAGCCTGCTCGAAGAAGTTGCCCTCGGACTTCGGCACCCCGAACAGCTTGGGCACCTGGCCGATGATGATGGTCAGCGCGAGTCCGACGATGAAGCCCTTGAGCACCGGCTCGGAGATGAAGGACGCGATGAAGCCGAGCCGGATCATTCCCGCCAGCAGGCCGACGATGCCGGTCGCGATGGCCAGCACCGCGGACAGCGCGACGTACTTGCCGCCGTCGGCGCCCGCCAGCGGCGCGATGATGGCAGCGGAGAGCGCCGCGGTCGCGGACATCGGCCCGACGACCAGGTGTCGCGAACTGCCCACCGCCGCATAGAGAATCAGGGAAGGGATCGCGGCGTACAGGCCGACCACGGGAGGCACCCCTGCGATGGTCGCGTAGGCCAGGGCCTCCGGCACCAGCACCGCCCAGACCGTGAGTCCGGCGATGACGTCGGGCCGGATCCACTTGCCCTGGTAGCCCTGGAGGGAACCGAACAGCAACCAGCGCCGCCCTGCCTTGTCTGTCGTGTTCACCTTCGGCCGGCCCCCCTTCGTACGGTTGCCTCATGATCGGTGCTCCGACCCCGGCCGCGCCTCACCTCGGGAGGGTGAGGCGCAACCGCTCGACCGGAATGGCCGACAAATATGGGGCGGTCGTCGACGGGCTGACCCGACGGGGGACCGATCAGGCTCCGGCGTCGGCGGCGTCGAGCAGCGGCTGACCGATGACGCCCATCGTGGCGGACGCACCGCCGAGCGCCCAACCCCCGTCGGTGGCCAGCACCACGCCCGACACATAATCGGCGAGCGGAGACGCCAGGAACCGGCACACGTTGGCGACGTCGCGTGGGGTCCCGTATCGGCGCAGGGGAACGCTGTTCGTGACGAGGGCCCGATCCTCCTCGGTGGGGGCGAGGCGGGCCATGCCCTCGGTCCCGTCGATCGGGCCAGGGATCACGCCGTTGACCCGGACACCGGCCGGACCCCACTCCAGGGCCAGCACCTTGGTGAGCATGTCGACGCCTGCCTTGGCCGCGCACACATGCGCCTGCGTCACCGTCGGCAGCACCGCCTGCGGCGCGGAGATGTTGATGACCGAGGCACCGGGCTTGCGCAGGAACGGGTACGCGGCACGCAGGACGTTGAAGGTGCCGAGCAGGTCGATGTCGACGACCGACTTGAATCCGTTGGCCGAGAGCCCCAGCGCCGCGGCGGGAAAGTTGCCCGCGGCGCCCGAGACCATCACGTCGAAGTCGCCGAACCGGTCGTGCGCGTCCTTGAGCACGGCCTCCGTCGCGGCGTAGTCGCGAACGTCGGCGCTGCCACCCATGGCCTCGGCCCCGAGCGCGGTCAGCCGCTCGACGGCGGCGTCGACCTTCTCCTGCCTGCGGCTCATGACCGCAACCCGGGCGCCTGCCCGGGCGAAGTCCTCGGCGATGCCGAGGTTGATTCCGCTGGTCCCGCCCGCAACGAAGACGGTCTTACCGGTCAGATCGATGGACTGGACGAACTCGGTGGCCATGCCAACTCCCTCGGGGTAGAAATAATCAGTACTGCGAATGGTTTCTGTCGCGGACCATACTGGAAGCCGGGCGCTGGGGCGAGGGCGCGGCCCCATATGATCGTCACTCCCAACCGCCCTGGAATCGGAGGTGCCGACTCGTGACCGAGCCCTTGGTCTCCGACGCCGCGGCACGCCACACCGGCTGCCTGCTGATGAAGCTGGGACAGGCGATGTCCCGCCTCAGCGAGGATCGGCTGGCCGGCCTTGGGCTGCGCACCCGGCACTATCTGATCCTGCAGGTGCTCGCGGAGGCAGGAGCCCGCTCCCAGCTCGAACTCGGAAACCAGCTGCGCATCGATCCGACGACGATGGTCTCGTCCATCGATCACCTCGAGGGGCTGGGCATGGCAGGCCGCACGCGGGATCCGCAGGACCGCAGGCGCTTCCTGATCGCAATCACCGACGAGGGCAGGCACGCCGCCGCCGAGTCCGACAGATTGCTGGCCTCGCTCAACGAGGAGACCCTCGCCGATCTCGACCCCTCGCGGCGCGATGACCTGCACCAACTGCTACTGGCGCTCAATGCCGGGGATTCGCTGCCGCAGGCATACGACGCCACAAGGGACGTTCCGCACTGATCCCAGCTCCAGTCCGGGCTACCCCTCTGACTGATCCCGCATCGCCGCGGCCAGCACCTTGTACAACACGACCTGCTCGTTCGCGAACGAGAGAGCCGTCGCGGGGCTGGTCCCCTCACCCCGTGGCGCCAGGTGCAACGGGATGTCCGGGCTGAGCCCGAGCACGTAGTCCCGCATCTCCGCTCGCGCGGGTTCGTCGAGCCCGCCGCCGATGACGACCAGATCCGCCTTACCCTCGGCCAGGATCTGCCCGACCAGGGTGCGGTCGTTGGTCGCGAGCACGTCGCGGCCGAGGCGGCACAGCTCCTCGGCCAGGACGTCCAGGGTGGACTGGAGTTTGCCGATGAGCAGGAGCCTCGGTTCAGCCATCTCCTTCTCCCGTTCTCCGTCGGGTCCGCTACGAGAACACCCAACCACGCAGGGCCAGGAAGCGCAGGACACCGACGAACGCGCTGACCGCGACCACCGCGACGGCCTGCACCAAGCCGCCCGCCGACGGCAGCCAGAAATCGAGCAGGGCGAGCGAGAGCGTGCTCAGTGCCAACCCGACGAGCGCGAGCCCGCCACCCTCCCATTGCGCCGGGAACCAGCGGACCCGCGCGGATGCGTGGAAGGTCAGCCTGCGGTGGAGCTCATTGGCCAGGGCCGTGCTGACCACCACGCCCGCGACGTTGGCCGCGAACGTGCCCCTGGAATGGAGCAGGAGGAACACCAGCGCGTAGACGATGTTGCTCGACCCGCCGACGAGGACGAACCGGACGAACTGCGCGATGACGCCGTCGCCCCGAAGGCGACCACTTCCGGTCCGTCCCCTGATCCAGGGATACGCCGCGCCGGGATCGTCGCGGACGGGCGCAGGGTCGCCGCGACCGTCACCGTACGTGATCACGTCGTCCATGAAAGCCCCTTCTCGACGCGGACATCCGCATCTGTCCCCCTCAGCGGGACGTCGCATCGCCTGCCGGCGACGAGCCGCCCGCGGTCAGTGCCGGCACCACCACGCCGTCGACGACTCGCTCGATGAAGGCCAGGTCGATCGGCTCTGCCATGACCGACAGCCGGTGGAAGGTGATCGCGGGAAAGATGGTGCCGATCAGATCGATGTCCCGGTCGCCGGGCACCTCCCCCCGTTCGACCGCCCTCGAGACGACCGTGGCGAAAACCTGCTTGTACGGCACCGAGATGGCCTGGTTGACCGCCTCACGCAGCCCGCAGTCGTGCACCATTCCGGTGAGCAGGCCGCCGATCACCGCGTCGCGCCGCGAGTCCGGGTCGTGCCAGGCCCTGGCCATGAGCACCAGATCGGTCCGGAGGTCTCCGGTGTCGGGCGCGTGGGCAATCTCGTGGAGCAACGCCACGGCATCGGCGACGAGCTCCGGCTTTCCCGCCCACCGCCGGTAGACGGTCGTCTTGCCTGCCCCGCACCGCGCCGCCACGGCGTCGATCGACAGCCGGTCGAATCCGACCTCCGCCAGCAGATCCTGGGTCGCGACGAGCAGCGCCCGATCGCGGTCCGCGTCCCGCGGACGACCGGCCTTGGCTGACGATGACACGGTGACCTCCATTGGAATATAGATACGCTACCGTTTCGTATCCTATTCCCGAAGGTCGGGGCCGCCTCCTGGCCCGCCTGCGGTCACTCGAAGGTGCCGTGCCGCCCGGCGCCCTCCGCGAAGCGCGTGGCGCCCTCGAAGGTGCCGTCCGCGAGAGAGACCGCGCCGTGCCGCAACTCCACGAGCATCGCCTGATCCTCCGGCAGCCCCTCCTGCTCGAGGACGGAGAGCCGGTCCTGACGCATGCACGTCTGGGGGAACGCCGCCAGGTCGGCCGCGAGCCGCTGCGCGGCCGCCACCGCCCCGCCCGCAGGGACCTTCCGATTCACCAGCCCGATGCGGTGCGCCTCGTCCGCGTCGACCGGCCGCCCGGTCAGGATCAGGTCCATGGCGTGGCCGGCGCCGATCAGGCGCGGCAGGCGCACGGTGCCGCCGTCGATGAGCGGAACGCCCCAGCGCCGGCAGAAGACGCCGAGAACGGCACCCTCCTCCGCCACCCGCAGGTCCGCCCACAGGGCAAGCTCCAGCCCGCCCGCCACCGCGTGACCGGCGATCGCGGCGATCACCGGTTTCGAGAGCCGCATCCGCGAGATGCCCATCGGGCCGTCACCGTCGAGCGCGACACGATTGCCCGACCCCGAGCTGATCGCCTTCAGATCCGCTCCCGCACAGAAGGTTCCACCCTCCCCGTGCAGCACGGCAACCGCGGCGTCCGAGTCGGCGTCGAAGTCACGGAAGGCGGCCGCGAGGGCCTCCGCGGTGGGTCGGTCCACCGCGTTGCGGACGGCGGGCCGGTTGATGCTGATGGTCGTGACCGGGCCGTCCCGTCGGACGAGAACCACATCATCGGTCATGGGTCGCCTTTCTCAGCGCCGCGGCTTGAGGCGCGTGTTCGGCAGGATCGGCGCGGGGATGGTCTCGCGCCACTGCGTGGGGAACGGGCCGTACCGTCCGGGCGTGGCCGCGGCCTGATCCGAGCGTTCGCGCTGCCAGTCCTCGCGGAACTGCACGACCTCCTCATGGCTGCGGCCGATGAAGTTCCACCACATGACGATCTCCTCGCCGAGCGGTTCACCGCCGAGCAGCAGGATGCGCGTCTGCTCGTCGTCGGAGGCCCGCACCTCCACCCGGGTGGCACCCTGCGACAGATACACCAGTTGCCCCGGCTTCGCGCCCACCCCGCCGACCGTCGCGCCACCGGTGTCCACCAGCACGCCGTGCTCGAAGGCTGGGTCGAGGTCGAGTTGCAGGGTACGGCCGGGCGGCAGGGTCAGCTCGGCGCCGAGCAGCGCGCTGAACGTCTTCACCGGGGACCGCTGCCCGAAGAGCGTGCCGAGGAACACCAGCACCCGCACCCCGTCGTGATCGACCACCGGCGGCGCATAGTGCTCGAAAGCGGGTGCGGTGAAACGATATTCGCCCGGGAGCGCCACCCACAGCTGGACACCGTGCAACACGGACGTCTGCGGCGTCGAGAACTCGGAGTGGGCAATTCCCGAGCCCGCGGTCATCAGGTTGATCTCGCCCGGCCGGACCAGCGCATGGACACCCGTGGTGTCGCGGTGCTCGATCTCGCCGGTGAACAACCAGGACACCGTCTGCAGCCCGGTGTGCGGGTGACCGGCTACCTTCATGCCGCCGCTCGCCGAGACATCGTCGGGCCCATAGTGATCGAGGAAGCACCAGGCACCGATGAAAGACTGCGCGCGTTGCGGGAGCGAACGCCGCACCGGCATCGCGCGCGGGCCGCCGAGGGGGACGTCACGGAAGTCCAGCAACCGCGGGCCGCTTTCGCCTCCGTCGTCGCCGGTGCAGACCACCTCATCGGGAGCGGGGTCGAGATTGCTCATCGTTCCTCGATCCTGGGCGCCGCGGCCCCTCGACGGACTCCGCCCGAACCCATGTCGGACCGCCTCCAGGGTATCGCTGCGGCATAGTGGGGCCATGGCAGACGAACATGTCGCAGATGCGCCGGCCCCCGTGGTCCGAGACGCCCCCGCGCTTCACCGCTACGAGATCCACCTCGGCACGGAACTGGCCGGATTCACCGAGTATCTGGATCGGGACGGCCAACGGATCTTCTTCCACACCGAGATCGGGGAACAGTACGGCGGCCGCGGCCTGGCCAGCCGGTTGATCCACGACGCGCTCGCCGAGACCGTCGGCGCCGACAAGCGGATCGTCCCCATCTGCCCCTTCGTCGCCGGCTACCTCGAGAAGCACGACGACTTCGCCGCCGCGGTGGATCCGGTGACGCACGAGGCACTGCAGGCCGTACGCGACTCGCAAGCCTGACGGAATTTTCGCGCCGGGCGTCGAGTTACCCATGTAGTTGATATTTTGACTACATGATGGAGGGTGGCTCGATGGAGGTCGGATTGACCACATTTGCGGAGGTCGACACGGACGGGAGCGTGTCCCCGCGCGAACGACTGCGCAATCTCCTGGAGGAGGTCGAACTCGCGGAGCAGGTCGGCCTCGACGTGTACGGGGTCGGCGAGCACCACCGCGCGGACTTCGTGGCATCCGCCCCCGCCGTCGTATTGGCCGCCGCCGCGGCCCGCACCTCAGACATCCGCCTGACCAGCGCGGTGACCGTCCTGAGTTCGGACGATCCCGTTCGGGTATTCGAGGAGTTCGCCACCCTCGACCTGATCTCGGGCGGCCGCGCCGAGGTGATGGCCGGCCGCGGCTCGTTCACCGAGTCGTTCCCGCTGTTCGGCTACGACCTCGCCGACTACGACGAGCTGTTCGTCGAGAAGCTCGGCCTGCTGCTGGCCCTCCGCGATTCCGAGACCGTGACCTGGTCGGGAAACCACCGAGCACCCCTGGACCGGCAGTCGGTCTACCCCCGGTCCGAGCGCCCGCTCCCGATCTGGGTCGGCGTCGGAGGCAACCCGGAATCCGTTGCCAGGGCGGGACTGTTGGGTCTACCGATGGCGCTCGCGATCATCGGCGGTAGCCCTGCACGGTTCGCGCCGCTTGCCGATCTGCACCGGCGCGCCGTCGAGGAGGGCGGCCACGAACCCCAGCCGATCGCAGTGCACGCGCACGGATATGTTGCCGACTCCGACGAGCAGGCCGCTGCCGAGTTCTACCCGAGCTACGCGGCCGCAATGACCGGGCTCGGCCGGGAACGCGGCTGGGCGCCAATGAATCCACAGAGTTTCGACGGCCTGCGCGGGCCAGGCGGCTCGTTGATACTGGGCAACCCGGAACAAGTCGCCGAGAAGATCATCGACATGCGCGAGACCCTCGGCATCGACCGGTTCATGTTGCACCCCAGCGTCGGTCCGCTCCCCCACGCCAAGGTCATGCGAACCATCGAGCTACTGGGGACCAAGGTGGCCCCGCTGATCCGGCAGGAATGACGGGCCTCACTCCCCGGCCACCAATTGGTCACGCGTACGACACCCAAATAGCCTGCGCTGCCGTTACGATCCCCTTACTGGCCCCCGCGCGGTGCTGTGAGCGGGGGAAACGCCGACGCAACGGGCCTCGGCGTGATCGACCGTCGGGGAGTGGCCAGATGTCCGTAGTGAATTGGGATACACAGCAGGCGCGTAATCAGATCCCGAACTATGCGCACCCCGTGATTCGCCGTGGGCGACTACTGGATTCGCTGTCCGAGGCGATGTTCTCGCCGCCGGACTCGCCGACCACCGTCGCCATGCTCATCGCGCCGGTGGGCACGGGCAAGACCATGCTGCTCTCGGACTGGGCCGCCGCGGTCTCCGTGCAGCCCAACCCCCCGACGATCGCCTGGCTCACCGTCGAAGAACGGGACAACGACCTCGACACGGTCCGTTCCGCGGTCCGCGCGACCCTGGAGAGCACCGGCAATCCCGCGGTCTCGGACGCCGTTCGCGACCTGCCGCCCATCAACGATGAGAACTACCCGTTCGCGATGGCCCAGGCGCTCGAGGCCGTAGGCGAGCCGGTCTGGCTGATCCTCGACGACGCGCACCTGCTGCACGAACCGACGGTCCTCGAGGCGCTCGGGAATTTCCTTCGTTGGGCACCGCCGAGCCTGCGCACCATCCTCGCCGGGCGTTTCGAACCACCGCTCGCCGTGCACCGGATGCGCCTCGAGGGCCGGGTCTGCGACCTCTCCCATCGCGATCTCGCCTTCACCGAGGAGGAGGCGGCGATCCTGTTCGCGGAACACGGGGTACGCCTCGACGGCCTCGACCTGACCAAGATCCTCGGCCGCACCGAGGGGTGGGCGGCCGGTCTTCGACTCGCCGCGATCTCCCTTGCACGGCACCCCGACCCCACCGCGATGATCACCGACTTCAGCGGGGACAGCAGGGTGGTCGCCGACTATCTCGTCAACGAGGTGCTGGACGGTCTCACCGAGCACGAGCGAGAATTCGTCGTCGAGACATCCGTCCCCGATGCGTTCACCGTCGAACTCGCCGAGGCGCTCACCGGGAACCAGGGAAGCCGCGACGTCCTCGACACCCTCGAGCACTCCAACTTTCTGGTCGAGCGGGTGTGCGGCTCACCCGGCTGGTATCGGTATCACCCCCTGTTGCGCGAGTATCTGCGCGCCGAGGTCGGCCGACTGGGGCGCGATGCGGTCGGTGACCTCGAACGAGTCGCCGCCGGGTGGTTCGCTCGTAGCGGAGACCACGAGCATGCACTGGAACACGCACTACAGGCCGGCGACGACGACGCACTGCTGACGCTGCTGCAGGAGTGCGGACTGCGGCTGGTGCTCGCGGGCAACTGGGCCACCGTGATCAGTGTCCTCGACCGCGTGTCCCCGACCGTGCGGGCGGATCCGTCCACCCGATTGCTCAGGGTCGCCGCGGAATTGGCCAGGGGCAACACCGCCGCCGCCTCGTCCACCCTGAGCGCGCTCGACCGCGCATCGGATCAGGGTGACGCGGAGATGCCCGCCGAGCTCGAGATGCTCGGGGACGGCCTCCGCCTGCAGGTCGCCGTTCAGACCGGTGGTATCGAAAACGCGTTGAAGACGCTGCAATCCGACCCGGTCGGCGAGGCCGGCGACCCCGAGCTCGACTCCTTCGCGCTGCTGCAGGAGGGCATCGCCGAGCTGTATCTCGGCCGGCTCGTGCCCGCGGGCCTGCACCTGGAGGACGCTCTGGCGACCGCGCGCGCCGCCGAACTGCCCGCCGTGGTCCTGGAGGCCCTCACCGGCCTGGCAGCGGTGGCGGCGTACCGGTGCCGCCTCGACGACATGATCGCCAGGGCATCGGAAGCCACCGACCACGGCCGCGTCCATGACCTCACCGACCACCGCCACTGCCAGCTCGCCCAGCTGTTCGGCGCGCTGGGCCACTACCTGAGGGTCGAGGACGAGGCCGCGGCGCAACTGGCGAGCCTGTGTGTCCCGCACCTCGCGGCCTGCGAGAGCCCGGCGATGGGGCGAGCCTCCGTGCTCCTGGGGGCCATCCTCGAGTTCGAGTCCACCGATGACCGGCACGCGGCGGCGAGGGTGATCCGCGACCATTGCGCGCCAGGGCGGAACCGACCGCTGCCGCCCGGCACCACCGCCCTCCTCGCGACATCGGCCCAACGCGCGTTCCTCCAGGTCGGGGAGCCCGTCTGGGCCGCGCAGGTCGCGGAGCTGACCACGGCCGAACTCGGGCACGGCGGCGAGGTGGCCGTGCTGCAGGCCACGATGTCGCTGCACCACCGACGACTGGACGCGGCGCGCCGCGAGCTCGCCCCGGTCCTCAGCGGTGAACTCGAATGCCTGTCGGATGTCACCCTCATCCGCGCCTGGCTCATGGCGGCCACGATCGCGGATGCCAGGGATGACTCGATCACCGCGAGGTCTGCGCTGGTCGAGGCGATCACCATCGCTGAACCCGAGGCCATCCTGCGGCCGTTCCGCGACGGTGGCGAGCCGCTGAGGGATCTGCTGGACCGGCACCGCGGCCGTTTCGGGGTGTACGACAAGTTCGCCGAACGTGCGCGGTCGGTGATTCCGCAGTCCGCGCAGGGCGCGACGGACCTGCTCACCCCCCGCGAAATGGAACTACTCGTCGAGCTGCCCTCCTGGCACACCGCCGAACAGATCGCCGCGGACCTGTTCGTCTCCGTCAACACCGTCAAGACCCACCTGCGCGGCATCTACCGGAAACTCGACGTGCGGACCAGGCGCGACGCCATCACCGAGGCCAGGGCGCGCGGGCTGCTGTGACCGCGGCCGCGCATTTCACCACTCGCGGGTGAGGCGCGCGTCTCATCTCGGCGGACACTGGAGGTCGAAGGTCCACTGATCACGGATCAGCCCAGTCGACTCAGGAGGAGGCCCTCCGGTGGCACACCCCAAACCCGCCCGGGTCCGCTACGAGTTCCTCGTGCGCGGCGATCTTTCCGAGCGCGTTCTTGCCGCCTTTCCGGAGCTGAGCGTGGCGCCGACCCCGCACGCCTATACGACGCTGTACGGCCCGATCGACGGCGACGTCCAGCTGCGCGGGATGCTTGCACGTTTCGACACGATGGGCCTGACGGTCATCGAGATGCGACGCCTCCCAGACTGAGCCCGGGCACAACACGAACGCCCTCGACCGCCGGCAGATGCCGACGCTCGAGGGCGCGGAGGGCTGATCTTCGTGTGCTACATACCGCTGATGTTCGTCGAGCCGGTCACCGCGGAACCGATCAGCGGCTGCAGGGGGTCCTGGTGGTTCTCCTCTTCGCCACCCATCCCGGAGGTGTTGGCGGAACCGGTCACGCTCGAACCGAACAGCGGCTGCCCGTTCGGCATCGAACTGCTGCCGCCGCCGATCGGCGCGCCGTTCTCGTTGGCACCGGCGAGGTTCACCGAGAGCGCGTCCTTGAGCTTGGCCCCGAACACGTTGGCACCGGACAGGTTTGCCCCCGCCAGGTTCGCGCCTGCCAGGTTCGCGTCGACGAGGTTCGCGCTGACCAGGTAGGCGTTGGTCAGGTTGGCCCCGCCCAGGTCCGCGTTTGCGAGGAGCGTGTTCCCGAGGTTCGCGCTGCTGAGGTTCGCGCCGGTCAGCTTCGCGCCGGACAGGTTCGCGCCGAGCAGGTTCGCGCCGGACAGGTTCGCACCGGACAGGTTCACGCCCGTCAGGTTCGCACCGGCCAGGTTCGCGCCGATGCAATCGGTGGCGTGCTCGGGGTTCGGGCTCGAGACGACGGTGCACGTCCCGAGGACCGTGTCGGCGCTCGCAGTCGGCGCCACCGCCGCCAGACCCACCATCGCGATTCCGGTACTGAGGACCGCGACACCGAGCCCACGGACAGCATTGTTCAAAGCCGACATGAATTTCCTACTTCCAGAACGACCCCTGCACGGGTCAAAATCACAGCCCGACGCGGACACAGTAAACGAACGAGCCCCCCTCGTTCTCGTCTTTCGCGAAATAGCTACCGCCGGGTTCGACGGGCCCCACTCAACGCTTGCGGACCAGCCGGCGCTCGGCCTCCTCGATTGCCTGACCGGTCGATTCGCCGAGGATCGGCGTGGCCGCGAACATCTCGAGAGAGACGCCCTGACTGTCGAGGCGGTCGGCGTCCCAGTAGTCGAGCACCTCCGGCATGAGGCCGCTCAGATACAAGCGGCCCCCGAGTCGATCGAGCCTGCCCGCATAGTCGGCGACCACCTTGAAGAAGGTGGCACCCAACGTGGTTCGGCCCCGCAGCCGCAGGATGACCTCGGGTGAGCGGGCGTTGCCCGGGTCCGGCAGATGCACCTGCAGCGTCCTCGCGCCCGCGTAGAAGAGGCTGCCGTACACGTCGAGCACGACGACCTCCCCGCTCGCCAGCGTCTTCGGGGCATCAGCCTCCTCGAGCAGCCCGCCATCGGTCGGCCGCAACCGAACGACCTTGAGATCGACGGCCTCCTGGTTGAGCTGCAGCAGGATCGAGAGCGCGACGCCGATCCCGACCGCAGCGGTGACCGGGAGCAGCAGGGTCGCGATGAAGGTGGTCACCAGCGCGATGACCGAGCTGGGTCCGCTGCGCAGGATCGATGCGATCTGTTCGGGGCGGATGGAGCCAACGGCGGCGAAGATCAGCACCGCCGCCAGTGTCGGATCGGGACCTTGCCGACGAGCCCCGAGAACAGCACCAGGATCACGAGCATCCAGATCCCGGAGAAGACCGCGCCCCAGCGGCTGCGCGCGCCTGCGGTGGCGTTCAACGCCGTCTGGCCGACCGATCCGCCGACCGGCATCCCGCCGAACAGTGCGGAACCGATGTTGCCGATGCCCTGCGCAGAGAAATCCTGGTTCGGCAGGGCCCGGGAGCCGTCCCGGTTGGGCGAGGCCTCCGCGACGCCGGCACCCTGCACCAGCACGATCGCGGCCACGGCGAATCCGGCCCCGATCAGCGACGGCGACAGGAGTCCGAGGTCGGGGATCTGCGGTAGCGGGATCCCGGTCGGGATCGCGCCCACGTCCGCCACCCGGGCCACGCTGTCGAGGACGATCACGATCACGATCATGCAGGGCACCACCAGCGCGATCAGGGCGCAAACAACGCCAGCCTGGTGTGCGCGAGGACGATGAGCAGCACGAGGGCCAGCAGCCCGGTCAGCAATGACGGCAGATCGATGTGCGTCGGGTTCGTGACCAGGTCGAAGGCCTTGGCAAGGGCGACGGACCCCGACACGGTCGCCCCGGTCAGGTCGACGAGCTGCCCGAGCACGATGTTGACGGCGATCCCGGTGAGGAAGCCGGTCATCACCGAATGCGAGACGAAGCGGGTGTAGCGCCCCAGCCGGAGCACGGCGGCCGCGACCATCACGGCGCCCGCGATCAGGGTGAGCAGGATCAGGGCACCTGGTCGCTCCGCCTCCGGCACCTGTGCGAGGGCCGAACCGGCGGCGAGCGCCGAGGCGCTGGTCGTGGTGATCACCATCAGCTTGGTGCTGGTCTGCATCCCACCGAACAGCGGTCCGGCGAAACTCGCGTAGAGGCCGTGCACCGGGCTGACCCCGGCCAGCACCCCGGACGCCATCCCGTCCGGGACGCTGCTGATCGCACCGGGGATCGCCGCGACGAGGTCCGCCTTGAGGAACCTGCGCTCGGGGATCCTCGAACGCACCCAACCGCGGACCGCGGACACTGTCGACACCATCCCGCCAGCCTCACGGCCCCGCGATCGACGGGCATCACTCCCGACGGGTGAGATCCTGCGGGATTGCCGAGGCAGGTAGACTCTTCCTCATGCAGCGGGCGCTCCTTCTTCACCGCCGCGACGGGGTCTGATCCAGACTGGCCTCCCGTCGCGGGGTTCAGACGCGCCGGTCGACACCATCGGACCAACAGTCCCCTTCATCTCGGAGAATCGTCAATGTCATCCGCCGACGCTTTTACTTCCGGATCGCGCACCATCACGCCGCCGTCGAAGCCCGCACCTGCCGACCAGCCCGTCTGGAATCAGCAGAAGAACTCCTCCATGCCGACCTACCGGTACCGGCCGTTCGCCGAGGAGGTCGAGCCCATCTCCCTCCCGGACCGCACCTGGCCGGACAAGATCATCGACCGCGCCCCGCTGTGGTGTGCGGTCGATCTGCGTGACGGCAACCAGGCCCTCATCGACCCGATGAGCCCTGCCCGTAAGCGCCGCATGTTCGACCTGTTGGTGCGGATGGGCTACAAGGAGATCGAGGTCGGCTTCCCGTCGGCCAGCCAGACCGATTTCGACTTCGTCCGCGAGATCATCGAGGACGGGGCGATCCCCGACGACGTGACCATCCAGGTCCTCACCCAGTGCCGCGACGAGCTCATCGAGCGCACGTTCGCCGCCTGCGACGGCGCCCGCAGCGTCATCGTGCACTTCTACAACTCCACCTCGATCCTGCAGCGACGGGTGGTGTTCCGGGCCGAGCGCGAGGCGATCAAGAAGATCGCCACCGCGGGCGCCCGCAAGTGCCTGCAGGAAGCGGCGAAATACCCCGACACCAACTGGCGGTACGAGTACTCCCCCGAGTCGTACACCGGCACCGAGCTGGAGTACGCGAAGGAGGTGTGCGACGCCGTCACCGAGGTGATTTCGCCGACCCCCGAGAACCCGATCATCCTGAACCTGCCCGCCACCGTCGAGATGGCGACGCCGAACGTGTACGCCGACTCCATCGAGTGGATGAGCCGTAACCTGGCCCGCCGCGACTCCGTGATCCTGTCGCTGCACCCGCACAACGACCGCGGCACCGGCGTCGCGGCTGCGGAGCTCGGCTTCCAGGCCGGGGCGGATCGCATCGAGGGCTGCCTGTTCGGCAACGGCGAGCGCACCGGCAACGTCTGCCTGGTCACCCTCGGCCTGAACATGTTCACCCGCGGCGTGGACCCGCAGATCGACTTCTCCAGCATCGACGAGATCCGCCGCACCGTGGAGTACTGCAACCAGCTGCCCGTCGCGGAGCGGCACCCGTACGGCGGCGACCTGGTGTACACCGCCTTCTCCGGCAGCCACCAGGACGCCATCAACAAGGGCCTCGACCAGATGAAGATCTCGGCGGACGCGCAGGACGCCGACGTCGACGACATCATCTGGGCGGTCCCCTACCTGCCGATCGACCCCAAGGATGTGGGCCGCAGCTACGAGGCCGTGATCCGGGTGAACTCGCAGTCCGGCAAGGGCGGCGTCGCCTACATCATGAAGGCCGACCACGGCCTGGTGCTGCCGCGCCGCCTGCAGATGGAGTTCTCCTCCGCCGTCCAGAGGATCACCGACGGCGAGGGCGGCGAGGTCTCCCCCAAGGAGATGTGGGACGTCTTCAACGAGGAGTACCTGGCCCCGATCAGCCCGCTGGAGCGGATCCGCCAGAAGGTGACCGCGTCCGAGGAGGACGGCGGCACCGACGCCATCACCGCAGTGGTGAAGGCGAACGGCAAGGAACACGAGATCACCGGCTCTGGCAACGGCCCGCTGGCCGCGTTCGTCGATGCGATCGGGACCATCGGCTTCGACGTCCGGGTGCTGGACTACAGCGAGCACGCCATGTCCGCGGGCGACGACGCGCAGGCCGCGGCCTACGTGGAGTGCGCGGTCACCCGGCCCGACGGCGTCACCAAGACGGTGTGGGGCGTCGGCATCGCGACCTCCATCACCACCGCCTCGCTGCGCGGCGTGGTCTCCGCGGTCAACCGCGCCTACTAGGCGCCGACGCACTTGTGCGCGCGTCGTACCCCGATTGGGGTACGACGCGCGCACACCAGTACCAGCTTCGCGTGCCATGTCCACCCCCGCACACGACTTGTCAGGTTTGCATCCGGTGGGTTGCGGGTATTCGGATCACGGTGCAATTCGCGGCAGTGTTTCTGTTGACTCGCGAGCACTGTGACCGAAGTGAGGCGTACCCGTCATGATCATTCTTGGACTCATCCTGCTGCTTGTCGGCTTTCTTCTCAGCATCCCGATCCTGTGGACGATCGGAATCGTCCTTGTGGTGGTCGGTGCGGTGCTGTACCTACTCGGCTCGATGGGGCACGCCGTAGGTGGACGGGCCCATTACTACTGAGCTGCACCGTGATTTGCGCAGGTCCATGGACAGAAGCCGGTTGGTCGGTTTCGAGATCCGGGACCGGGGTACTCGAACGTCATGACGCATCAGGCGAGTTCGAGGGCGAGGACAGCGGGCGGCCACACCGCAGGCTCTGTCGGCTTCGGCGGCGCTGCCGGTCACCCTCGTGTCTGGCGGCCCCCCGGAGTGTACCGGCCGCAGGAGGACACGTGGATGCTTGCGTCGGCGCTCGCGGCGTCAGTCACCCCGGAGGCAGAGGTTCTCGATTTCTGTTGTGGTAGCGGAGCATTGGCGATGGTTGCTGCCAGAGCAGGGGCCGCAAAGGTCACCGCGGTCGATTGTTCGTCGCTGGCCACCGGGGTGGCATGGGCCAACGCGCGCGGGCGCGGACTGCCGATCAGAGTCAGGCGCGGAGGTCTCACGGTTGCCGTCTCAGAAGGACCCTTCGACGTCGTGGTGTCCAATCCCCCCTACGTACCGAGCCCCCCGATCCGGCTCGTGGGTCCTGCAGGACACTCGCATCGCTGGGACGGCGGCCCGGATGGGCGCGCGGTCCTCGGGCCACTGTGCTCGGCGTCGTTCGAGCTGCTGAGCCCCGGCGGCGCACTGCTCCTCGTACAGTCGGCGGTATCGGGGGTGGAGCTGACGCTGCGTGAATTGACATCGACGGGGCTTCGGGCCGCGGTGGTGCGGCGCGAGCGCATTTCGTTCGGACCGGTGATGCGCAGGCGTTCGAGATACCTGGAGTCCGCGGGATACTGCGGGCGCGGCCAGCACGAGGAGGAGTTGGTGGTCATCCGTGCGGACAGGCCCACCGGTGTCCGGGGGTGAGCAGGGCCTCGACAACGGGGAGCAGCCGCCGGAATGGGACGGCCCCGAATCCGAGTGCCTCCGCCTGGTGCGCGGAGGCCCTGCGCTCGTGCGTGGGCCGGTGCGAATCACCCTGGGCGACGGTCGGGTTGTGATCTCGGATCGGTTCGTCGTGGCGGTGTGCCGCTGCCGACTCAGTGCGCTGTACCCGTTGTGCGATGCCAGCCACCGGAGCCGCGCTGTCCGGCGTCGCGATTCCGGCTAGGGATCCGCCGAAGTACCCCGTGAGACTGCAGGTGCGGTGCGGTTCACTGGGAAATCATGGACGGCCGGTAGGGAACTGGCACCGGCGCGCCAGTGGCGTGTCAGATGGTCGGACAGTCGATTCTCCACGAGTTCGGTGGCCTGGATCCCGAAGACGACGTCGCCGGCGAGATTCGGTTCCTGACCGAGGAGGGCGCCGACCACATCGTGGCGAAGTACCTGCTCGTGAACGGCGTCTGCTTCGATGTGTTCGGCATAGAAATGCACGCACTCGCTGGGCGCATTCATGCGCTTCAGGGCACTGACCATCCGGCGCGCGGCAGGCGGAGTGGTGATCTCCGCTGCCGCGAAGTGGCCGACCAGCGCGCCGCGCAGGTTCCGGTGCAATCCGAAGAGCGACATCAGATTCACGGTCGCCAGCGTCTCCGGTGGGACGTCGTCGAGGTAGCCGAGATACTGGTGGTCGAGTCCGGCGGCCCGGAGTAGATCCTCGAACAGCCTGGCGTGCATCCGTTCCGGTCGGCCCCCGCCGTATTCGTCGTATTCGACAGCGACGAATGCGCATTTCACGCTCCCCTCAAGCCTCGGAATCGCCCAGGCGTGCGGATCGGCCTCCTTGAGGTGATAGATAGATCGGTGAGCCAGGAACTCGCACATCTGGTCCCAGGTGCCGTGCTCGAGAAGGTACTTCGACGCGCCCGCACCGCCGTCCGGCTCATGTGCCGCGGAGGCCAGCGCGCCTTCGGCGTCGGCGCCCCCAGAGACCTCAGCGCGTAGTCGATCGAGGAAGCGGCGTTCCATCGCCCCGCGCGCACGGATGAGGTCCGGATCCCACTCCCACTCGGGATCAACGGCCTCGAACCCGCGGTAGTGCAACTCGTAACAGATCTGGAGGGCGAGTTGGAGGTCGCCTCCGAACGCGTCGGATTGGCCCAGGTGCGGAAATGTGTTGAGGGAACCGCGGCGACCCTGCGACAGGGCGGTCACGAGTGCGTATGAGATCGGACCTCGTGGCAACGGTAGGGCTGCAGTCATGGTGACTGGATACCGCGGCGGCATCCGCTCGAAACCTCCAGCCTGTCGATGCCTGTGCCCGCTTCACATGCTGCGCCGCACCAGGCCGATCTCAGTCGGGAGTGACGATCGCGAAATCCGGGTCGGGCGCATCGAGATAGCCGGCGAGCTCGACCAGCTTCGCGACGTCTCCCTCCGCGACGACGGTGCCGTCGGCGATCGCCTTCGTGATGTCCGCGCCGCCGACCAGCACCCCAAGGAGCACCGGACGGGCGAGTGTGAGAGTGGCATCGGCGCCGGCGGGTTCGCCGTCGAGGTCGAAGTGGACCAGCAGCCCGTTGCTGAGTTGCGTCCGGTGCACCAGGTCCTCGTCGGTGACCCGCCAGTCGATCACGATGCGCGCCGACCAGGCCCGCGGTCCGTCGATCCGCAGGGACACCGCGTCGAAGACCTGCTCGACCGACAGCGCTGCCGCGATGTCCGGGGCGTCGGCCTTGGTCGGTGTTCCCACCGACCCGTTCCGCAGCTCGTAGGCCCCGGTGAGATAGAAGTTCCGCCAGGTTCCGTTCTCGGCGCCGTAACCGAGCTGTTCGAAGGTGTCGGCCTGCAGCGCCTTCGCCTCCGCGTTGTCGGGTTCGGCGAAGATCACGTAGTTGACCACCTGCGCGACCCAACGGAAGTCACCGGCCGCGAACGACTCCCTGGCCTTGCGCAGCACCTCGGCCGAGCCGCCCATGAACTCCACGTGCCTCGTGGCCGACTCCACGGGCGGATGTTCCCAGAGGTGCGCCGGGTTCCCGTCGAACCAGCCCATGTAGCGCTGGTAGATCGCCTTGACGTTGTGGCTGACCGAGCCGTAATAGCCGCGAGTGTGCCAGGCGTCTGCCAGCGCGGGCGGCAGCTCGATCTCCTCCGCGATCTCGATTCCGGTGTGGCCCTGATTGATCCGACGAAGAGTCTGATCGTGCAAGTAGCCGTAGAGGTCCCGCTGCAGCGACAGGAACTCGGTGAGACGCTCGGACCCCCACGTCGGCCAGTGATGTGAGGCGAACAGCACATCGGACTTCGAGGCGTACCGGTTGATCGACTCGGTGAGGTACTTGGACCACACGTGCGGATCCCGCACCAGCGCGCCGCGCAGGGTCAGCAGATTGTGCAGGGTGTGGGTCGCGTTCTCCGCCATGCACAGCGCCCGCAGATCCGGGAAGTAGAAGTTCATCTCGGACGGCGCCTCGGTGCCCGGCGTCATCTGGAACTCGATACGGACCCCGTCGACGGTCTCCACCTGCCCGGTCGCGGAGACGTACAGCGTCGGCATGATCAGGGTCGGCGTGCCGGTGGACGTCGTCTGGCCCAGCCCGGCGCCGACCCCGCCACGGGGTCCCCTTGGCAGCGCAGCGCCGTACATGTAAGCGGCCCGCCGGGCCATCGCAGTGCCCGCGTAGACGTTCTCCTCGACGGCGTGTTCCACGAAGCCGACCGGCGCGAGGATCGGGCATCGCCCCGCGGCCACGTCCTCCTCCGTCGTGACGCCCTTGACGCCACCGAAGTGGTCGATGTGCGAGTGCGTGTAGATGACGCCGGTGACGGGCCGATCGCCGCGGTGCTCGTGGTAGAGCGCGAGTCCGGCGGCCGCGGTCTCCCGCGAGATCAGCGGGTCGATCACCACCACGCCGGTCTCGCCCTCGATCAGCGTCATGTTCGACAGGTCGAGACCGCGGACCTGGTACACCCGCTCACGCACCTCGAACAGGCCCTGCTTCGCGACCAGCCCCGACTGGCGCCACAGGCTCGGGTTCACGGTCGGCGGGCAGGTCCCCTCGAGGAACGCGTAGGAATCGTTGTCCCACACCACCGTTCCGTCGGCACCGGTCACCACCCCCGGGTTCAATGCCGCGATGAACCCGCGCTCGGCGTCGGCCAGATCGGTGTCGTCGGCAAACGGGAGGGTGTGAGCGGCCCGCTCGTTGGCCGCCGCGATCGTCGCGGTCGCGTCCTCGGAAGTCGTCATGGAACCGGTGATCCTCTCGTCGATGCCGGCAGAGACCTTGAGCCGTGAGTACTTGTGGCCCGCCTGGGGACCACAAGTACTCACGGGCGGCGAAGCCGCCTAACCGAGCAGCTGGGCCTTCGCGGCGGCAAACTCCTCGTCGGAGAGTGCCCCCGACTCGTGCAGCTGAGCGAGCTGCTGCAGCTTGGTGATGAGGTCGTCACCCGCGGGCGCGGCCTGCGGCGCCTGAACCTGCGGTGCGTACGCGGCCTGAGCCTGGGCCTGCTGCGCGTAGGCGGCCTGCTGCTGCGCCGCCTGCTGGTCTGCATAGGCCTGCTGCTCAGCGGCCTTCTGCTGGGACCGACGGTTCATCGCGTTGGACGTCGCCTGGGCCGTGCCCGCGATGACGGCGGTGCGCGCAACGGTGCCGAGCAATCCTGGACGGCCCCTGCGGCCGGCTCTGAAAACCATGTGACTCTCCTGTGCTGGTGCGGAATTCCTACAGTGCGGCCACGACGGCCGCAACGACGGCATCGCGGGGAATCTGAACGTGCAGGGCGACCTCGCCACCCGCGCCGCGGACGGACGCAGCGATCTGGCGCGCCCACGTCTCCTCATAGACGATCACCGCGGCCGAGGTGCCCGGCTCCAGCGAGTCGCGAACCACGTCGAGGTCCTCGTCGCTGATCAGCGCCTTCGCCTCGATCGACAGGATGGCGAGGCCGACCTCGTCGAGATCCTCGTCAACGTCCACCTGGGTGATGGTCCCGTCGGTGTCCTTCGCGATGTAGACGAGGTCGAGCAGCGTGACGTAGCCCCGTTCGACCACATCCTGGAGCGCAGCGATGGTTCCGGGATCAACTTGCGCCCCGGGAAAGGTCAGCACGACCAGCTCCACCGGGCCGATGTTCAGTGAGTCGCTCATGCCGCCCAGACTGCCCCCTCCCCCCACACGTCGCCTCACCCCGCACGGATGAATCGCAACTCACCTGCAAAGGATGAAGCCCGCGGCACCCCGGCTCTGGGATCCTCAGACGAACAGTCAGATCCTTAGGTGAATGGAGCTTTTGATGAACGACGTGAACTCGTTTTGGGATTTCCTGTGGCTGATCATCATCACCTTCGCCTTCGTGGCGTACCTGATGCTGCTCTTCTCGATCATCGGAGACCTCTTCCGTGACCACAAGCTGTCCGGTTGGTGGAAGGCGGTGTGGGTCTTCTTCCTGATCTTCGTGCCGTTCCTCACGGCTCTGATCTACCTCATCGCCCGCGGTGACAGCATGACCAAGCGGTCCATCGCTCAGGCGCAGCAGTACAAGGAACAGCAGGACGCGTACATCAAGACCGTCGCGGGCGGAAAGTCCCCGGCGGACCAGATCGCGGACGCGAAGGCACTGCTGGACAGCGGCGCCATCACGGAGGCCGAGTTCACGGCACTCAAGAGCAAGGCGCTCTCCTAGCCTTCTCCCGCTTCACCGACGAAACTCCGGGCACCCCTGCGGTGGCCGGAGTTTCGTCGTCTGTGCCTCACCCGTTCACGTGTGCCGCTTCCTCCCGGAAGGCGGCGAGCACCGCCCCGACCGCGGGCCGGTCCGTCGCCGCGGGCCTGGTCGCCAACTCGTAGATTCGGGCCGCCCGGACACCGGCGAGACGCTTGCCCACCAGCCCCGGGTGCGCGAGCGCATATCGCGGCATCAGCGCCACCCCGTGGCCGGCCGCGACCAGCTCCTCTATCACCCGGAAGTCGTTGATGCGCTGGACCACCCGCGGCTGGACCCCGGTGGCGGCGGCCACCGACTGCAACACATCGTCGACGGGGAACCCGCCGCGCACGCTGATCCAACTCTCGTCCGCCAGCTCGTCGAGCCCGACTTCGGACCTGTCGGCCAGCGGATGCCCCGGGCCGAGGAGCAGGTCGATGGGCTCGCGCATCAGCGCCTCCGTCCGCACCCGCGGCGAGATCAGCGAGGGAGCACGCTCGTCGCGGTGGGTGAGAACCACGTCGAAATCGGCCAACAACTGCGGCACCGCCGATGCCGGCTCGTCCACGTCCTGAGCCTCGATCTCCACCCCGAGCTCGGAGATCCGGGCGAGCACGCCCGGCAGCAGCAGCGCTGCCCCAGAGGGGAACAGCGCGACCCGGACCCGCCCGCGCGGTGACCCCCGATAGGAGGCCATCTCCGCACTTGCCCGGTCCAGGGCGGCCAGCACATCCTCCGCGCGCAGGACCAGCGCGTGCCCGGCATCGGTGAGCCGCAGGCGACGGCCGTCCGGTTCCAGGATCGCGACCCCCGCCTCGCGGGCGAGGATCTTGAGTTGCTGGGACACCGCCGACGGGGTCATCGAGAGAGCGGCCGCGGCCGCGGACACCGTGCCCCGGTCGGCCAGCTCACGCAGCACACGGAGGCGTTCGGCGTCCATGCAGGAAAGCTACTCTGTCCGGCAACAACTTCGCCCGCCGCGCACGCGTTGGGGACGCGGACCGGGCCACACCATCAGGGAGCAGCAATGGGCTATGCATCGTTCACGAACTGGCGACTGCTCGAGGGTGACCCTGACGTCATCTGGCATGCCTTCACCCATCCGACGGAATCGGGGCTGTACGAGGAGCACAAGACGGAGACGGTGCTCGGGCCGGACTTCGCGATGGCCGCGGGGCACGGCTGGGACGCCAAGCACGGCGAGGAATGCGACTTCGACGTCGTCCGCTGGACCATCACCCGGCACGAGCCGAACAGGGTGTTCGAGTTCTCCGGTAAGCAACGGGGCATTCGGCAGGATGTGGTGCTCACCATGGAGCCGGCGGACGGCGGCCACATCGTCACCGAGACCATTCGCTTCCGCCCGGCGTTCGCGGGAAAGCCGGGCGCGCAGGTGCTGTCCTGGCTGCTCCTGGCCACCGGCCTGCTGGCCAAGGTGGGCGACGACCACGGCGAGTCGCTCGATCTACTCGAGGAGCACGTTGCGGCCGGATAACTCCGATCGGAGGGCCGGTCATCCCGCCTGTTGGCACGAATCCGCAATGGCGGGCGAACGGCACGGTAACAACGAGTAACCTTCAACAGATTCACATGGCGAGGGCCTGCCTCGGTGGGCCCTCGCCGTGTTGCGTCATCGACCAACCCAGCGGGGGCAGGCATCGGTCGGCCTCTCCTGCCACGATTCAAAGGAGTTCGGCCCCGTGTGTTCGATCCTCGGCATTTTCGGTCTGCAGTCCGGCGACGATCTGGCCGCGCTGCGCGTTCAGGCCGTGGAACTGTCGCGCAGGCAACGGCACCGCGGGCCCGACTGGAGCGGTGTGTTCGTCGGTGACGGCGCGATCCTGGTGCACGAGCGCCTGGCGATCGTGGACCCGGCCAGCGGGTCGCAGCCGCTGCGCTCGCGGGACGGTCACCTCGCGTTGGCGGTCAACGGGGAGATCTACAACCACCGTGAGCTGCGCGAGGCCAGCGACTACGACTTCACCACCGGCTCCGACTGCGAGGTGATCAGCGCCCTCTACCGCGAGGGGGACACCGATTTCGTGAACCGGCTCAACGGCATCTTCGCGTTCGCGTTGTTCGACGCCGAGCAGCAGCGGTTCCTGATCGCCCGCGACCCGATCGGGGTGATCCCGCTGTACTGGGGCCACGACAGTGCCGGCCGCATCCTGGTCGCGTCGGAGATGAAGGCACTGGTCGGGGTGTGCGAGGACGTGGCCGCGTTCCCGCCGGGCCACCTCTACGACAGCGCGACCGGCGAGCTGCGCCGCTACTACGACAAGCCGTGGCGTGAACACTCCGCCACCGTCGGCACCCAGGTGGCGCCGCAGGAGCTGCGGGCCGCGTTCGAGCAGGCGGTGCACCGGCAGATGATGACCGACGTCCCCTACGGCGTGCTGCTCTCCGGTGGTCTCGACTCGTCACTGGTGGCCGCGTGCGCGGCCCGGTTCGCCCGCGACCGCGTCGAGGACGACGACCGCAGCGAGGCGTGGTGGCCGCACCTGCATTCGTTCGCGATCGGGTTGGAGGGCTCGCCGGACCTGGCGGCCGCCCAGCTCGCCGCTGATTCCCTCGGCACCGAGCACCACGGCTTCGTCTACACCTTTGCCGAGGGCCTCGACGCGTTGCCGGAGGTGATCCGGCACATCGAGACCTACGACGTCACCACCATCCGGGCCTCGACCCCGATGTTCCTGCTGGCGCGTCGGATCAAGGCGATGGGCGTGAAGATGGTCCTGTCCGGGGAGGGCGCCGACGAGATGTTCGGCGGTTACCTGTACTTCCACAAGGCGCCGTCCGCGCAGGCCTTCCACGAGGAGACCGTCGCCAAGCTCGACGCCCTGCACAGCTACGACTGCCTGCG
Organism: Rhodococcus sp. PvR099; assembly: GCF_017833315.1. Taxonomy (NCBI): domain Bacteria; kingdom Bacillati; phylum Actinomycetota; class Actinomycetes; order Mycobacteriales; family Nocardiaceae; genus Rhodococcus; species Rhodococcus sp. PvR099. The sequence continues at coordinate 3,510,039 of NZ_JAFIBV010000001.1, forward strand.
CGCGAACAAGTCGATGATGGCCTGGGGTGTGGAGGCGCGGGTGCCGTTCCTGGACCTGGAGTTCCTCGACACCGCGATGAGCATGGACGCCACCCACAAGATGGCAGGCGGCGGCCGGATCGAGAAGGCCGTGATCCGCGAGGCATTCGAGGGTGCGCTGCCCGAGCAGATCCTGTGGCGGCAGAAGGAGCAGTTCAGCGACGGCGTCGGCTACGGCTGGATCGACGGCCTCAAGGACCACGCCGAGGCCGCGGTCACCGACGCCGAACTCGCGTCCGCCGCGCAGCTGTTCCCGCACAACACGCCGGAAACCAAGGAGGCCTACCTCTACCGGCGGATCTTCGCCCAGCACTTCCCCGGCGAGGCCTGCGCGGCCACAGTGCCGGGCGGCAAGTCCATCGCCTGCTCCACCCCCGCCGCACTCGAGTGGGACCCGGAATTCGCCGCGATGGCCGACCCCTCCGGCCGCGCCGTCCAGGGCGTGCACGAACAGGCACTCGCGCGGTAACGAACAGCCGCACCATCGATGGACGGTTGATGTAGAAGATCTACATCAACCGTCCATTTTTATTCGATTGTTCTGATGCTTTCGCTCGCTCACGATTAACGCCATGACCAACCGTGACCGAGCCCTCGGACTGACCGTCGCGCTGCTGTGGGGACTGAACTTCCTCGCGATCCGCGCCGGGCTCGACCACTTCCCGCCGTTCTTCTTCGCGGCCCTGCGGTTCCTGGTCATCGCGATCCCGGTGGTGCTGTTCGTGCCGCGGCCGAATGTGCCGGTGCGCTGGCTGCTGCTGTACGGGTTCGGATTCGGCGTGGCGCAGTTCGGGTTCCTGTTCTGGGCGATGAAGACCGGCATGCCGACCGGACTGGCCTCCCTCGTGCTGCAGGCCTCGGCGCCCTTCACCGTGCTGCTCGGCGCCCTGCTCTTGCGCGAGCACGTGAGCCGCCGCCAACTCCTCGGGATCGCGGTCGCGGTGTGCGGGATGTCGATGATCGGCTGGGATCGCGCCCAGCACGCGGCGCTACTGCCGGTGCTGCTCACCCTGCTCGCCGCTCTCGGCTGGGCCTTCGGCAACCTCGGCAACCGGCTCGCCCGCGCGGACAACCCGCTGCGGCTGACGCTGTGGATGACCGTGGTGGCGCCGCTTCCCATGCTGGCGCTCTCCGCCGCGGTCGAGGGCCCCACGACCGGCTGGTCCGCCCTCGGCGACTCCTTCAGCGCCGACGGCTGGCCCGCGCTCGCCGGACTCGCGTACATCGTCCTGCTCGGCACCATCGCCGGCTCGGGGCTGTGGTCCGCGTTGATGAGCCGCTACCCGGCGGGCGTCGTCGCGCCGTTCTCGCTGCTGGTCCCGGTCGTCGGGATCGGTGCCGCCTGGCTGGTGCTGGGCGAGCGACCCAGCGCCCTGTCGCTGGTCGGCGCGGTGGTGGTGGTCGGCGGGTGCCTCGGCGGCATGGCGCGGGCGGGCGCACCGTCCGCCACGCGTGAGCCCGCGTCGACGATGCAGGCGACGCCCGGTCCAGTGACGATGCCCACCCCGCAACCGGCACGAATCTGACCATGGCCGCGGGTGTGGAAAACTCTGCCCGTGTCTACTCGTCATGATGGGGCCACCCGCCCGGGCAATTCCGGGGCGACCGGCCCGGCCACCCGATTCTCCGTGCGCGGCCGCCTCGCGCTGCGCGCCGCGGCCGCGGCCGCCTGGGCCTCGCAGAAGGCGGGCCGGGGCAAGGGCTCGATGATCGGCGGCCTGATCGCCCTCAAGATCGACCCCACCCTGATGAGCCAGCTCGGCAGCGGCAAGCGCACCGTCGTGATCACCGGGACCAACGGCAAGTCGACGACAACGCGGATGACGGCGGCGGCGCTGGCCACCATCGGCGACGTCGCGACCCAGGCCGACGGCGCGAACATGGACGCGGGCATCGTCGCCGCGCTCAGCTCCCACGTGGACGCGTCGCTGGCCGCCATCGAGGTCGACGAGCTGCACGTCCCGCACGTCAGCGACGCCCTGCAGCCCCAGGCGATCGTGCTGCTCAACCTCAGCCGCGACCAGCTCGACCGGGTCGGCGAGATCAACATGATCGAGCGCAAACTGCGGGCCGGCCTGGCCAGGCATCCCGACGCCGTGGTGATCGCGAACTGCGATGACGTTCTGGTCGCCTCCGCGGCCTACGACGCACCGAACGTCGTGTGGGTCGCGGCGGGCGGCGGCTGGGCGGGCGACTCGGTGAGCTGCCCTCGCAGCGGCGAGCCGATCGTCTGGGAGGAGCGCACGGGCGACGCGACGGGCATCGCCTACAACCACTGGCGCAGCACCGGCACCGACTTCGAGCGGCCGACCCCCGACTGGTGGCTCGACGACGACCACCTCTACGGCCCGGACGGTTCGAAGATCCCGATGTCGCTGACGCTGCCGGGAAAGGCGAACCGCGGCAACGCCGCCCAGGCCGTCGCGGCGGCGGTCACGCTTGGCGCGCGCGCGGAGGACGCCGTCGCCGCGGCCGCCTCGGTCCGCGAGATCGCCGGTCGCTACAGCTCCGTCCAGGTCGGTGCGCACACGCTGCGGATGCTCCTGGCCAAGAATCCGGCCGGCTGGCAGGAGGCGCTGTCGATGATCGACCACGATGTCGACGGGCTGGTCATCGCGGTCAACGGCCAGGTGCCCGACGGTGAGGACCTGTCCTGGCTGTGGGACGTTCGGTTCGAGCATTTCGAGGGCGTCAAGGTGGTGGCGTCCGGCGAGCGGGCGACGGACCTCGCGGTCCGCCTGACCTACGCCGGCGTCGAACACACACTGGAGCCGAACCCGCTGCGCGCCATCGCATCCTGTCCGCCCGGGCGGGTCGAGGTGCTGGCCAACTACACGGCGTTCCGTGACCTGAACACGGCCATCGCGAAGGAGAACAGGGATGCCTGAGTCGACGGTCCGGATCGGACTGGTGCTGCCCGATGTGATGGGGACCTACGGCGACAGCGGCAACGCGCTGATCCTGCGCCAGCGGCTGCGGATGCGTGGCATCGACGCGGAGATCGTCGAGATCACACTGTCCGATCCGGTGCCCGAGTCGTTGGACGTCTACACCCTCGGCGGCGCGGAGGACTCGGCGCAGCGCCTGGCGACCCGGCACCTGGCCCGCTACCCGGGCCTGCAGAAGGCGGCCGGGCGCGGCGCCCCCGTGCTGGCGATCTGCGCGGCCATCCAGGTGCTCGGGCACTGGTACGAGACCTCGGCGGGCGAACGCGTCGAGGGCGTGTCGCTGCTCGACGTCACCACCTCGCCGCAGGCCGAGCGCTCGATCGGCGAGGTCATCACCCGACCCGCGCTCGACGGGCTGACCCAGCCGCTCACCGGGTTCGAGAACCATCGCGGCGGCACCAGCCTCGGCGCGGACGCGATGCCGCTCGGCCGGGTCACGCACGGTGTCGGCAACGGCGTCGGCGACGGCCTGGAGGGCGTGGTGCAGGGCTCGGTGATCAGCACCTACATGCACGGCCCCGCTCTTGCCCGCAACCCGGAGCTGGCGGACCTGCTGCTTGCCCGTGCGCTGGGCGTCGACGCCCTCGAGCCGCTGGAGCTCGAGGAGGTCGACCGGCTGCGCCGGGAACGCCTCGCGGTCGGCCGCTAGACCGCCTCGGTGGGGCGGCGGCTGCAATTACAATCCGTATTTTAACGAAATACCCCTCTCTCGATCCGGCGCGGCGCTAGCCTCGGAGCCATTCGAGCTCGAGCACCATGCCAATGTCACCTCGATCGAAAGAGGAGAACCCTCCGTGTCCCACCGCACCCTCATCCGGACCAAGTCGGCGGCGGCTCTCGCCCTGACCGCCGGCCTCCTGCTCGCTCCCGTCCCGTCGATCGCCGCGGCCGCACCGACAACGGTCGTCGCGCCCGCCGCCGTCGATCACTCGCTGCACCTGACGGGCGCCCCGAACGCCCGCGACCTGGGCGGCTACACCACCACCGACGGGAAGACCGTCCGGTCCGGGCTCGTGCTGCGCAGCGACGCGCTCAACGCCCTCACCGCGGACGACCTGGCCAAGCTCGTGCAGCTCAACGTAAAGACGGTCGAAGACCTGCGGACCGGCTACGAGCAGGCGCTCGAGAAGGACAAGATCCCCGCGGGCGCCACCGTGTACCACCGCGACGTGTTCGGCGGCAGCGGCGACCCGCTCGCCATCGTGGATCTGGGGCGGGCCTACAAGTTCATGGCCAGCGATCCCGCCGCCTACGCCGCGTTCAAGGCCGTCCTGCTGGACATCAAGAACTCCCCCGACCCGGTGCTCTACCACTGCACGAGCGGCAAGGATCGGACCGGCTTCCTGTCGGCTGTGCTGCTCACGATCCTCGGCGTCCCTCGCGAGACCGTGAACGAGGACTTCATGCTCAGCAACGAGTACCTCGCCGGTGAGGGTGGCGGGTCGAGCGTCACCGGGAGCATCCAGTCCAACACCGTGGAGCAGGCCTGGCTCGATTCCGCCTTCGCCACGGCGAACGAGAAGTTCGGCAGCTTCGACAACTACGTGAGCCAGGGGCTCGGTCTGACGAGCCAGGACATCGCCGACCTCAAGGCCAAGCTGCTCAGCTGATCGGGGCCAAGGTCTCGAACCTCCCCCAGACAGGGGTTCGGCCGGGGATGTAGCGATTAATCGCATCCTCGGCCGGATCTCTGCTTCTCAAGTTCCCGACCGTTACCGGCCTCTCTTCTTGATCCGCACTCTTGAGGGTACGCCCGGCTCCGCACCCTCTGCAATAGTTCTGACCTGCGAATCAGGGGTTGTTTCTGCGGCGACGCGACCTGCCGGCGATTGCGAAATCGGGCGGCGAGGACGATCGTCAGAAGTACCGATACGACAGCGTCGGTAGCCGTTCCGGGAGGCACCATGGCAGCACCCAGCCCGTGGCCCACGATTCACGCCGAGCGGTCGGCCCTCGCCGACGACCTCGCCTCGCTCACCGAGGAGCAATGGTCCACCCCGTCGCTGTGCGGGCAGTGGTCGGTGTGGGAGACGCTCGGTCACATGACCGCGACCGCGAAGATGACGCGCCCGCGATTCCTCCGCAAGATGGCGGGGACCGGGTTCCGGTTCGAACCGATGTTCGCGAAGGAGATCGCACGGGAGACCGCGGGCACGCCCGCCGACACCCTTGCCGAGTTTCGCGCCGTCATGGGTGCGTCCACCGGCCCACCCGGCCCGGTCGACACCTGGCTGGGCGAGACGATCGTGCATGCCGAGGACATCCGGCGCCCCCTCGGCATCACGCACGAGTACCCGCCGGACGCACTGATCCGCGTTGCGGACTTCTTCAAGGGCTCGAACCTGCTCATCGGCACGAAGACCCGCATTTCCGGACTCACGCTCCGTGCCGAGGACGCCGACTGGTCGACGGGGTCCGGGCCGGAGGTGACCGGACCGATGCTCTCCCTCGTCCTCGCGATGACGGGACGGCCCGCCGGACTGGTGGACCTTTCCGGTGACGGCCTGGCCACGCTCACCGAACGGGTCTGACCCGGCACGCCGTCCCGACGCCGCTACTGCTCCTGGATCGAGGAGATCTGGAAGTTCGCGCCCAGCGGATCGGCCACCGCCGCCAACCGGCCGAACGGCGTGTCCTCCGCCGGGCGGACGACCGTGCCACCGAGTTCGACCACCTTCTCGAGCGCCAGATCCGTGTCCTGCACCCCGATGTAGAACTGCCAGAACGACGGCACACCCTCGGGCAGGAATCCGGATGCGTCCATCGCGCCAGCCACCATCTCGTCGCCGATCTTGGCCTGGGAGTAGCGGAACTCGTCGCCGTCGCCGATCGCGTCGTACCTCCAGCCGAACACGCTCTCGTAGAACGGCAACGCGGCCGCGTAGTCGCGGGACATCGTCTCGAACCAGACCGGGGCGCCCGCCTCGTCCACCAGACCGAATCCACGGTGCTGATCGGCCTGCCAGACACCGACCACGGCGCCTGCCGGGTCACCGATGATCGCCATCGTGCCCTGGTCCCCGACCACCATCGCGGGCATCATCACCTGACCTCCCGCGGCCGCTGCCTTGTCCGCGGTCGCCGCCGCGTCCTCGGACGCGAGGTAGACGGTCCAGACGTTGCCGTACGGATTGCCCTCCTGCTGCGGCCCGAGGCCCGCGATGGGCTTGCCGTCCTTGCTGAAGATCGAGTAGCCGCCGTACTGCGGGTCCTCGTTGGTGTCGGCCGCCCACCCGAAGAGACCGGAGTAGAAGGGGATGACGCGCTGCGGATCCGAACTGGTCAGGTCCACCCAACAGGGTGCGCCGACGATGGATTTGGGTTCAGGCACTGCTGTCTCCTATGGCCGAGGTATGGCTGCTGACGGTGTGCGGTGCCGAACCTACGCTCCTGCACCGACATCCGCGTGGTCATGCGGGCGGGCACTCGTCCGGCGCGGGTATCCCACGCAACCGCTCGTCGAGCCAATGGACCGCCCCCGAGTAGCCGGTGACCGCGGCGATGAGGTGCTCGCCGAACACCTCCCGGTACACCGCGGGGACGCCGAGCCCGCACTGCTCCGTGTAGAGGGCCCGCGCCCCAACGGCCGGGATCCAGAACTCCTGCCCGCCGTTGTAGATGTACAGCGGGGCGCCGGACGCGATGCCTGCCATCTTCATGTCGCGATAGAGCTCGCGGGCCTGCGGCGAGGCGAACGGGTTGTCGATGTCGGCCATCACCTCCATCGGCAGGAACGTCACACCCGCCGCGCCGAGCGTGACGACGCACTGGTCCTTGAGCGGGGAGGTGGCCAGCTGCTGCGCCAGGTTGTTGGCGAGGCCGAGGATCTCGGTGCGTTCCCTCGCGATCCCCAGGGTCGCGCCGTGGAGCAACCCGGTCGCGAGGTTGCCGTTCATGCTCCGGGTGAGCATCTCGAAGTCGGCGGGAACCCCGCCGAGCGCGGCACCGACGATGTCGCCTGCCAGGTCCGGGGCGTAGGAGTCGATCAGTTTGACCGCGCCGTGGGTGGCGATCGCCCCGCCCGAGTAGCCCGTCATCGCGATCCTGCTCGCGCCGAACTCGTCGGGTAGCGCGCGGCGCAGTCCGCGGATGGTGTCCAGGACCGCGTGGCCGGCGACATACGGCTCGGCGTAGGCCATCCGCGGTCCCTCGTGGTCGGGGATGAGGACCGCGTAGCCGCGGCGGGTCGCCAACGCGGTCGTCGGCGGGACGAAGTCGGCGACGTTGGTCGACAGGCTCAGGCCGTGCGCCAACGTGTAGCCGGGCGTGCAGGCGCGCCCGAGCGCATCGATGGGCAGGTTGTTGACCACCACCGGACGGCCACCGGGTCCGGTCCACGGTGTGGCGGGGATGACCAGCGTCGCGGTCGCGAACGATGGCACGCCCGCGGAGTCGGTCGTCCGGACCTTGAGCTGCCGGACCTCGCGCACCGGCGCACCGACGAAGGGCGCCGCCGCAGCGGTCACGTCTCTCGTCGCGAGCACGTCGCCGTTCGCGCTGTCCCCCATCGAATCCGGCCACTCGTCGAAGAACGGGTCGCCCACGTCCGAGGGCATGACCGCGATCCGCAGATCCTGGATGCCGGCAGGCTCACCCGGCGCTGCCGCTATCGGCGGCACCTCGCGCGGCGGGGGGCCGAGCGCCGGCGGCGGCACTATCGAATCGATGAGTGCCGGGAGCCCGGCGCCGGGAGGCGACGGGACGGCAGACTGCGCACCGGCCGTCCCCTGCCCGGGCGACACCGCGAGCGCGATCGCACAGGAGCACACGAGGAACCCGATGCGGGCGTGCCTCGCTAGGCAGCCTGCGGTCGGGCGTGACCCTGGTCCAAGGACCGGCATACACCCACGCTAACACCGGAATCCGCCGTCACCACGCAGCCGAACTGGGTCGACCCACCGATCGTGTCAGAGGGTACGGCGCCCCGAGAGAGCCCGCCCGAGGGTGAGCTCGTCGGCGAACTCCAGGTCTCCACCCATCGGCAGACCCGAGGCCAGCCGGGAGACCGTCAGGCCGGGGAAGTCGCGCAGCATCCGGACCAGATACGTCGCGGTGGCCTCGCCCTCGGTGTTCGGATCGGTCGCGATGATCACCTCCGAGACGTCGACGCCGTCCTCCTGATTGCCGATGCGCGCCAACAGCTCCCGAATACGGAGCTGGTCCGGGCCGACACCGCTGAGCGGGTCGAGCGCGCCGCCGAGCACGTGGTACCGGCCACGGAACTCCCGCGTCCGCTCCACCGCCTGCACATCCTTGGGCTCCTCGACGACACAGATGACGGTGCGGTCGCGGCGGGCGTCCGCACAGATCCGGCACTTCTCCTTGTCGGACACCGTCCCACACACGACGCAGAACTGCACCCCGTCCCGGACCCGCTGCAGCGCGTTCTGCAGCCGGTCGATGTCCGGCGGCTCCACGCTGAGCAGGTGGAAGGCGATGCGCTGCGCGCTCTTGGGCCCGATGCCCGGCAGCTTGCCGAGCTCGTCGATCAGATCCTGTACCGGACCCTCGTACACCGCGGCCTCTAGAAGGGGAGCCCGGGCAGGCCGCCCGCGAGGGGGCCGAGCTTGCCCGCCGCGATCTCCTGCGCCTTGCCCGATGCGTCCGCGATCGCACCGATCACCAGGTCTTGCAGGGTCTCGACGTCCTCGGGATCGACGACCTTCGGGTCGATCGTCAACGCGACGACCTCGCCGGTCCCCTTGACCGTGGCGGTCACGAGTCCACCGCCGGCCTGGCCGGTGACCTCCGCCTCGGCGATCTCTGCCTGCGCGGCCATCAGTTGCTGCTGCATCTGCTGGGCCTGCGCGAGGAGCTGCTGCATATCGGGTTGTCCACCGGGCTGCACGTCGATGTCCTTTCTGCGTGTTGCCCCGTCAGCGTAGCCGCATCCGGATAGCGTGGGTCGGTGCGTGCGAAGTCGGCCGGGTACCGGAGCGTCCTGCTCACGGCCGCCGCTGCCTCGGCGCTGGCGCTGTCCGGCTGCACGATCCCAACCGAGACCGCCGCGGGCGTGACCGCGGCCCCCACCACCACCGCCGCCGAGCTGGTGCGTTCGGCCTCGCTCCAGGGCAAGACGGTGTTCCTCGATCCCGGCCACAACGGCGTTGGCGGCGCGGGCATGTCCGCGCAGGTCCCGACCGGGCGCGGCGGCACCAAGGAATGTCAGACCACCGGCACCAGCACCGACGGCGGCTTCCCCGAGCACTCCCTCAACTGGGAGGTCGTCGCCCAGATGCGCACCGAGCTCGAGAATCTCGGCGCCCGGGTGCTGCTGAGCCGCGCCGACGACACCTCCGTCGCCGCGTGCGTGGACCGGCGGGCCGCCGAAGCCAACGCATCCGGTGCCGACGTGGTCGTCGCGATCCACGCCGACGGCGCCGCACCGGACCAGCACGGATTCCACGTCTGCTTCTCGGCGCCGCCGCTGAATGCGGTTCAGGCCGGCGCCTCGGTCGCGTTCGCCAAGTCCATGCGCGACGCACTCGAGACGTCCGGCCTCATCCCGTCCACCTATGTCGGCACCGGCGGACTGATGCCCCGCGACGACCTCAGCGGACTCAACCTGTCCGAGCGGCCGTCGATCCTGGTCGAGCTGGGCAACATGCGCAACGCGGACGAGGCGCGCGCCATGACCGGCGAGGAGGGCCGGGCCCGGTACGCGCAGGCGGTGGTGTTCGGCATCGTCCGCTATCTCGACGGCCGCTGACCGAACGCATCGGTCAGCGGCGGCGACGGGGCCTCGTCAGGCCAGTTCGCGGGCAAGGTTCGCCAGCACGGCCGCCTGGATCTTCCGCAGCCCGCCCGGCGCGAAGGTGCGCTCGAAGAAGCCGCCGATGCCGCCCGCGCCCTTCCACTCGGTGGTCGTGGTGACCGTGGATCCCGCGCCGGACGGGGCGACGGTCCAGGTGGTGACGAGAGTGGAGTTGGCATCCTTCTCGGTGACGGTGTTGCCGTCGACGGTCACGGTGGCCTTGATGTCACGCGAACGCTTCTCGGTCGCCTTCAGCGTCCACTGCGCGACCGTGCCCGCACCCTGGCCGCCCTCGAGGACCCGGTAGTCCAGGTACTGCTCGGTGAGGATGCGGGGTCGCACCGTCTCGTAGTCGGTGAGCGCCGCGAGCGCCCGCTCCGGTGCCGCCGCGACCTCGACCGAACTGCTTGCGCTGACCTGTCCCACTGTGGATCTCCTTGGCTCTGCTCGCCGGACCCCGCAGGACCCGTCCGACCTCGACGCTGTGTGTGGCCGACCCCGTCATCGTGCCCGCTCCGAGAACCGACGGGCCAGCCCGCTCGGCCCCGTGTGTGTCGGATCACAGCGGTGCCACGAACCCCGGATCGCGACCGGTTCGCAACATTTGCGTGACGTTTCGCAGGACCGCCTTGCACTTGGGTGGCCGGTGTCGCACCCAGGCGATAGCGTCGGGGGGTGGCTGCCTCTCAGAGTGCGTTGCAACGACTGGGTCGACGAACATCCACGCCGGGTCACACCGGCGCGGCGGCCCATCGTGCCGGTGTCCAGCGTCTGCTCGCCAGTTACCACGCGATCCCGCCCTCCGCGACGGTGCGCCTGGCGAAGAAGACCTCAAACCTGTTCCGGGCGCGGGCAAAGACGAATGCGCCCGGCCTGGACGTGTCCGGGCTCGGTGGGGTGATCTCGGTCGACCCCACCGCCCGCACCGCCGACGTCGCGGGCATGTGCACCTACGAGGACCTGGTCGCCGCGACCCTGCCGTACGGCCTGGCGCCGCTGGTGGTCCCCCAACTCAAGACCATCACCCTCGGCGGCGCGGTCACCGGCCTCGGCATCGAGTCGACCTCGTTCCGGAACGGGCTACCGCACGAGTCGGTGCTCGAGATCGACGTGCTGACCGGCAGCGGAGAGATCATCACCGCCACGCCCGACGGCGAGCACTCGGACCTGTTCTGGGGGTTCCCCAATTCCTACGGAACCCTCGGCTACTCCACCCGGCTCCGCATCGAACTGGAACCGGTGAAACCGTTTGTCGCGCTGCGGCACCTGCGCTTCGACGACCTCACCGACCTGCAGAACGCGATGGACCGCATCGGCACCGATCGAAGCCACGACGGTATCGCGGTGGACTACCTCGACGGCGTGGTGTTCTCCGCGACCGAGTCCTATCTGACCCTCGGCACGCAGACCGACGAGGGCGGTCCGGCCAGCGACTACACGGGCCAGCAGATCTACTACCGCTCGCTGCAGCAGCGCTCCACGGATCGGCTCACGATCGCGGACTACCTGTGGCGCTGGGACACCGACTGGTTCTGGTGCTCGCGGGCGTTCGGCGCGCAGAATCCGCGGATCAGGCGCGTGTGGCCGAAGCGCTACCGGCGCAGCAGTTTCTACTGGAAGCTGATCGCCCTCGACCAGAAGTACGACATCGGCGACCGCCTCGAACGCCGCAAGGGCAATCCGCCGCGCGAGCGGGTCGTGCAGGACGTCGAGGTACCGATCGAGCACACGGCGGACTTCGTGTCCTGGTTCCTGCGCGAGATCCCCATCGAGCCGCTGTGGCTGTGCCCGCTGCGGTTGCGCGAACCCGGGCCCGCGGGCGCGTCCGCCGTGCGGCCGTGGCCGCTGTATCCGCTCGAGCCGAAGCGCACCTACGTCAACGTCGGCTTCTGGTCGTCGGTGCCGATCACGCCGGGCGCCCCCGAGGGAGCGGCGAACCGGCTGATCGAGGACACCGTCGGACGGTTCGAAGGGCACAAGTCCCTGTACTCGGACTCCTACTACGACGCCGACGACTTCGCCCGCCTCTACGGCGGCGACAACTACTCCATCCTGAAGCAGAAGTACGACCCCGATTCGCGACTATTGGACCTGTATTCGAAGGCGGTGCAACGCAAGTGACCACGTTCAAAGACGCCAGTACCCAGACCCGCAACGGCCACCACAAGCTCTCGATCGCCGAGATCCTCGAGACCGTCGCGGACGGTGACATCCCGGTCCGCTTCACCGCCTACGACGGCAGCGCCGCGGGCCCGGAGGATGCCGAGTACGGGCTGACGCTCAAGTCCCCGCGGGGCACCACGTACCTGGCGACCGCGCCCGGCGACCTCGGCATGGCACGCGCCTATGTCGCGGGCGATCTCGAGGCGACCGGCGTCCACCCGGGCGACCCGTACGAGGTCCTCCGGGTGATGGGCGACGACCTGCACTTCCGGCGGCCGTCGGCGCTGACGATCGCGAGCATCACCCGCTCGCTCGGCTGGGACCTGCTGCGGCCCATCGCGCCTCCGCCGCAGGAGGCCCTCCCCCGCTGGCGCAGGCTGGCGGAGGGCATGCGCCACTCCAAGACCCGCGACGCCGAGGTCATCCACCACCACTACGACGTGTCGAACACCTTCTACGAGTACGTGCTCGGCCCCTCGATGACCTACACCTGTGCGGCGTACAAGTCGCCGAACCAGAGCCTCGAGGACGCGCAGGAGAACAAGTACCGGCTGGTGTTCGACAAGCTCGGACTCAAGGCGGGCGACCGACTGCTCGACATCGGCTGCGGCTGGGGCTCGATGGTCCGCTTCGCGGCCCGGCGCGGCGTCAAGGTGATCGGGGTGACACTGTCCGCCGAGCAGGCCGCGTGGGCGCAGAAGGCCATTGCCGACGAGGGCCTCTCGGATCTCGCCGAGGTCCGGCACTCCGACTACCGGGACATCACCGAAACCGGCTTCGACGCGGTGTCCTCGATCGGGCTGACCGAGCACATCGGGGTGCACAACTACCCCGCCTACTTCGGTTTCATCCAGTCCAAGCTGCGCGACGGCGGCCGGCTGCTCAACCACTGCATCACCCGCCCGGACAATCGGCACCAGGCGCGCGCGGGCGGGTTCATCGACCGTTACGTGTTCCCGGACGGCGAGCTGACCGGGTCGGGCCGGATCATCACCGAGATCCAGAACATCGGCCTCGAGGTCCGGCACGAGGAGAACCTGCGCGAGCACTACGCGCTGACCCTCAAGGCCTGGTGCCAGAACCTGGTGGACAACTGGGACGCCTGCGTCGCGGAGGTCGGCGAGGGCACGGCTCGGGTGTGGGGGCTCTACATGGCCGGTTCGCGGCTCGGGTTCGAACGCAATGTGGTGCAGCTTCACCAGGTGCTGGCCGTCAAGCTCGGCCCGAAGGGCCAGGCCGAGGTGCCGCTGCGCCCGTGGTGGAAGGGCTGATCGGCCAGGGACTCTCCTCCACTCACCCTCAGGTGTACGCACACACCTGAGGGTGAGGAATGGCGATATCGCCCCGACGCCGATCTGACCCAAAGCTGACCTACCGAACACTCGGTCAGTTAGTGTGGCTCGCATCACCACCGCGCCGAGGCGCACGGATGCGAGGAGAACTGATGCGTCGACGATCGAGCGGCCTACTGGCGGTGCTGACCGGGCTCGCGCTGCTGGCCGGCGGCCCCGCCGCCGCGCAGGGCAGCGGCGGCAGCGCGGTTGACCTCGGTAGCACCGCGTCCATCGAGACGGTCAACAGCCTGCCCGTCGACTTCCTATGGGGGGTGTCCTCATCTGGGTTCCAGTCGGAGGGCTACTCCCCGGACAGCAATTGGATCCGCTATGAAGCAGCAGGCAAGACCAAGGATCCGGTCGGCACATCGGCGGACTTCCGCCACCGCTACAAGGAGGACATCCAGTACGCGAAGGACCTCGGAGCCAAGGTGTACCGCATGGGCGTCGAGTGGGCGCGTCTCGAGCCCCAGCAGGGCCGCTACGACGAGAGCGCATGGGCGTTCTACGACGACGTGGTGGCCAGCATCCGCGCCGCAGGCATGCAACCGATGATCACCCTCGACCACTGGGTGTATCCCGGTTGGGAGTTCGACCGCGGCGGATGGAACAACGCGGACATGGTCACCGACTGGCTGGCCAATGCCCGCAAGGTGGTCGACCGGTACGCGAGGTACGACCCGTCCTGGATCACCATCAACGAACCGTCGGCGTACCTGTTCCAGGAGATCAGCCACGGTGGCCTCGATCCCGCGAACACCCCCGCCGCCCTCGATCGGTGGGCGGCCGTCCACAACGCGATCTACGACTACATCCACCAGGTGCAGCCGGGCGCGCAGGTGTCCTCGAACGTGGCGTACTTCCAGGTCGTCGAGGCCGCGATCGACACGACCTTCCTCGACCGTGTCGCCCACAAGCTCGACTTCATCGGTCTGGACTACTACTACTCGATGTCCCCCACGGACCTGAGCTACGCCAACGTCTTCTCGGAGCCATGGAAGGCCAGCGCGGCGCCCGACGGCCTCTACTACGCGCTGCGTCACTACGCGAAGCGCTTCCCTGGCAAGCCCCTGTACATCGTCGAGAACGGCATGCCCACCGAGGACGGCAAGCCCCGTCCGGACGGCTACGCCCGCGCCGACCACCTCCGCGATGCCGCCTACTGGTTGCAGCGGGCAAAAGACGACGGCATCAATGTCATCGGATACAACTACTGGGCAACCACGGACAACTACGAATGGGGCAGCTACACACCCCGTTTCGGCCTCTACACGGTGGACGGGAAGAACGATCCGACGCTCGAGCGGAAGCCGACCGAGGCGGTCCCGGCCTACCGGTCGCTCATCGCGCAGGGCGGAGTCCCGGCCGACTACCAGCCGAGCAGACCACCGACCGCGTGCTCGCTGGTGGACGGACTCGACAGCTGCCTGAGCCCGGCCAACTGATCGGCGACGCGGCGCAGGAGCGGTTAGCCCCGACCGCGCCGCGGAGCGTGATGCAGGGGCTGGTCCCGTGTGAGCGTCAGGTCGCGGCGGAGCACCGTCGTGAGCGCTTTCATCGCGCCGACCATGTCGAACGACTCGTCCTGGAGCCACTGCTCCTCCAAACCGGAGATCGCCCCGATGATGACGGAAGCCAGCGCAGTGGGGTCGACATCGGCACGCACCTCGCCCGCCTCGACGCCGTTTTCGATGAGGTCGGCCAGGTTCGTGCGGAACGACCGAATGCGCCCCTGAGCCCACTCCCGCGCGAGCTCGGGAGTGTCGTCGGAGTGGAAGAGGCCGACGTGAGCCAGCCGGGTGAGCTCGCGGTTCCGCTGATTTCGGGCGACGATCTCGTCGACGATGTCCAGTGCGCGCACCAGGGCCGCGCCCTCGTAGTCTCGCCCGATCTCGACCGAGTCGAAGGTCTGACGGTCGAGATCGGCGAGCACCGCGGTGAGCAGAACCTCCTTGCTCGGAAAGTGGTGCAGCAGGCCCGACTTCGTGATCCCTGATTCTCTCGCGACCGCGGCGAGCGAGGTCCCGCGGTATCCGTTGGCCGCAAACAGGGTGATCGCCGAGCTGACGATGTCGGCGCGCCGGGCAGCTCCCACCTGTTCGGCGTCGCGTGTTGTCGCCATCGTGTCCGATCTCCTCACCGTCGATTGACTGCGCACAGCCGGTCCAGCCGGTCAGCCTACGTTCCGAATCAACGTGCATCGACGCAAGTTCCGCGAATCCACGTTATGCAGACTGACCGATCGGTAGGCTACCCCAACCGACCGACCGCCTGGTCGGTTGGCTAGCTTCTACTGATCTACGTGACCGAGGAAGGACCCTGATGTCCAGATTTGATGACAGGCCGGCAGGCCGAACGGCGGTTGTCACCGGCGCGGCGAGTGGGATCGGCGCCGCGCTGGCTGCGGAACTCGGCTCGCGCGGCATGTCCGTCGTCGTAGCCGACATCGATGGCGATGGCGCACAGCGGGTCGCCGAGGGATTGCGCGCCAGAGGCGTGCGCGCGCTCGGCGTGCGGGTCGATGTGGCCGACCCCGAGTCCGTCGAGAATCTGGTGCGGGCCAGCTACGACGCGTTCGGCTCCGTCGAACTTCTCTGCAACAACGCCGGAGTGCTGCTGCTCGGAGATCTCGTCGACTCATCGATCGGCGACTGGCGGTGGCTGTCCGCCGTCAACGTCGAGGGCATGCTGAATTGCCTGTATGCATTCCTGCCCAGGATGCGGCGCCAGACCGGGTGGCGGCACGTGATGAACACGTCGTCGACGCACGCCTTCCTCCCGGACCCCGGGTTCACCGCCCTCTACAGCGCGGCCAAGCACGCCATTCTCGGGTTGACGCTCGGGCTGCGATCCGAGCTCGCCGCCGAGGACATCGGCGTCACCGCGCTCTGCCCGGGCCAGGCCGCGACCCGCATCCTCGACTCGCAGCGCAACCGCCCGACCGAGTTCGGCCGCCCGGCGACGGAGCCCTTCGGCACCGAGATCATCCCGATGGCGATCGAACCCGAGGACGTCGCGCGGCTCGCGGTCGAGGGCATCCTCCGCAACGAACCCATCGTCTTCGCGCTGCCCGAACACAGCCACGACCAGTTCCGGCAGCAGGTCCAGGATCTCTGGCGCCTGGCCGACAACGCCATTGCCGCCCAGAATGTGTCGTGAGGCGTCTGTGAGATGACAGACCCCCTCTCCCCCGCCGCTTCCGTCGAGGCGGACGGCCCCGGAACCGATATGTCACGACACAACACACGGGTCCGCGAACCGCGCTCCTATGTTGCCGCTCTCGCGCTGTCCTACTTCGGCTCCTACCTCGCGCTGATGACCCCGGTGATGTTCGCCCTGGCATTCAAACTGCAGCACATCACCGGAACGACGGAGAGCGCGACGCAGGCGCTCGGACTGGTCGCGGGCAGTGGTGCGATCGTGGGGATGATCGCCCAGCCGGTCGTGGGCCGCCTGTCCGATCGCACGCGCTCCTCGCTCGGCCGACGCAGGCCGTGGCTCCTGGGGGGCACCCTCGTCGGGGCTGCCGCCCTCGGATGCGTGGGGGTCGCCGACACCGTGCCACTGGTCCTTGTCGCCTGGTGTGTCGCCCAGGGCGGATTCGGTGCGGCGCTCATCGCCGCACAGGCGACCATTCCCGACCGGGTGCCCACGCGCAGGCTCGGACTGGTCTCGGGAATCATCGGAATCACCACCCCGCTCGCCATTCTCGTCGGAAGCGCCCTTGTCACAGTGTTGTCAGGCGATCTGGCGAGATTCCTTGTCCCCGGCCTGGCCGCCATCGTGTTGGCGATTCCCCTGCTGGCGCTTCTCGAGGATCCCCCGCTCCAGGGCACACCTCCGCCCTACGGCGTCCGAGAGTTCGTCAGTTCCGTCGCCTTCGACCCACGCGCACACCCCAATTTCTCCTGGGTGATGGCTTCCCGTTTCCTGGTGATGTTCGGCTATGCAGGAATCGGAACGTTCTTCCCCTTCTTTCTCGGCGAGAGGTTCCACCTCGGCGAGACCGATGTCGCGCAGGCGATTCTGGTGGTCAACGTGGTGGCGGTCGTGTGCCTCTCGCTGTCGGCGCCCATCGGGGGCATCGTGTCCGACCGGATCGGGAAGCGGCGGCCCTTCGTCGCTGTGGCGGGGCTGATCATGGCGGCAGGACTGCTGGCCTTGGCCCTCGCCCCCTCACTGGCAGTCGTCGTGGTGGCGCAGGGCATCATCGGCCTCGGCCTCGGTGCGTTCATGGCCGTGGACCAGGCCCTGGCCGTGCAGGTACTGCCGAATCCTGATGACAACGCCAAGGATCTCGGCCTGCTCGCCCTCGCAGGCACCCTCCCCCAATCCGTCGGGCCCGCGATCGCCCCGGTCGTCATCGGCCTCGGCAGCGCCACCTCCCTCGGCGGCTACGCGGCCTGGTACATCCTCGGCGCGCTTGCTTCTCTGGCGGGGGCGCTCGCGATCTATCGGGTCAGGGCGGTCCGCTAGCCCGCTGTCGACGGGCCCCGTCCTGGTCATCGACCACCGAACCAATCCACTGTGAGGACTGGACATTGACAACACTGAGAGACGATTTCCTCTGGGGAGCATCGAGTTCCGCCCATCAAACCGAGGGAAACAACACTGATGCCGACTGGTGGGAGTACGAGAACCTGTCGACCCCGTTCTTCCCCGAACGCAGCGGCGACGCCGTCGACAGCTACCACCGATACCCCGAGGACATGGCGCTGCTCGCCGAGGCCGGTCTCAACGCTTATCGCTTCAGCATCGAGTGGTCGCGGATCGAACCGGAGGATGGGCAGTTCTCCCGCGCCCAGCTGGATCACTACCGTCGGATGATCGAGACCACACGGGAACACGGACTCGAGCCGGTCGTGACGCTGCACCATTTCACCTCACCGCGCTGGTTCACCCGCGCGGGAGGGTGGCGCGATCCGGTAGCCGTCGAACGCTTTTCGCGCTATGTCGATCGGGTCTCGCAGATCCTGAACGGTGTCAACTGGGTCTGCACCATCAACGAGCCCAACATGGTCGCGCTCGGTATTCGGTACTTCGACCTGGCGATCGGCGCGGCTGACGATAACGCGAACGGCAGGCTGGAACCCGACTGCGAGGTCGGCGACGTCCTGGTGCGTGCGCACCGTGAGGCGGTGGAGATCCTCCGCACCGCCACCACCGCCAGGATCGGCTGGACGGTAGCGCAGCAGGCGTTCGAAGGAACACCGGGGAACGAGGGCGCACTCGCGCGGGCGAATCACACCTGGGAGGACAGGTACCTGGAAGGCGCCCGGGGGGACGACTTCTTCGGGGTCCAGGCCTACACCAGTCAACGAGTGGGAGCCGACGGACCGATCCCCCATCCGGCGGACCCCGGCAACACGCTGACGGGCTGGGCGTATCGCCCCGATGCTCTCGGCGCCGCGCTACGCCGGGCCTGGGACATCACCGAGCAGGTGCCACTACTGGTGACGGAGAACGGGATTGCCACCTCCGACGACTCGCGGCGAATCGCGTACACCACCGAGGCGCTCACCCATCTGGAGGCGGCGGTCGCCGATGGCATCGACGTCCGCGGCTACCTGCACTGGAGCGCGCTCGACAATTTCGAATGGGGGCGCTGGGCGCCGACGTTCGGCCTGATCGGCGTCAACCGCGAGACCTTCGCCCGTACACCGAAGCCGAGCCTCGCGTGGCTCGGGCGCGTCGCGCGGAACAACGGGCTCGAGCCTCCCGTGAGCCCGCCTCGATGATGCCTTCCCAGTCGAGGCGTCGATACGCTAACCTACCAACCACTCAGTCAGCTTGCGCAGCGCAGTGCGAGCAAGTCGGAAGGATCCGCATGTCACGGGATTTCAGGTACGGACTGCTCGCGGCGATCTGCGTGTCCGCCTTGGCGGCGACGAGTGTCACCGCCACCGCATGGGCGGGCGCGCCCGGCGCCGGATGCGGTGATCGACACTGGGTCAGCACCTGGTCCGCGAGCCCGACCGATGCGGTCGAGAGCACCGGTCCCGAGACGCCGGGCGGCGAGCAGACCTACCGCGTCGTGGTGACGCCACACCGCGGCGGAGACAGCGTGCGGATCCGGCTCACCAACCGGTTCGGAAGCGAACCCGTCACCTTCACGCGGGTGACCGTCGGACGCCAGACCCAGGGCGCCGCACTCGATCCGGATTCCGTCCGTCCCGTCACCTTCGCCGGCGGCAGCACGTCGACGACGGTCGCGCCGGGAGCGGACGTCGCGAGCGACCCCGTACCGATCACTGTGGAGGGATTCGAACCGCTGTCGATCAGCATCCACACCGACGGCCGGTCAGGTCAGGTCACCGGGCACGCCAGCGGGAACGCGACGAGCTACTACACGCCGCCCGGGCTCGGGGACCACACCGCGGACCTCGCTGGCGACGCCTTCAGCCAGACCACCACGCGCGTGCCGTTCGTGTCCCAGGTGGACATGCTGGCCCCGGCCGGCGTCACGACGGTCGTGGCCTTTGGGGATTCGGCCACCGACGGGCATGTGGGTGCCGACTTCTTCGGCACGCAGCAGGTTGCCGGGGTCGTCGATCAGAACGTGCGCTACCCGGACTTCCTTCAGCGTCGGCTCGACGAGGCAGGCAGCGATGTGGTTGTCACGAATGCCGGAATCGGCGGAAACCGATTGCTCTCCGACGGACTGGTCCCCGCACTCGGGCGGGCGGGCGAGTCCCGGATCGAGGCCGACGTGCTCACCCAGCCCGGTGTCACCGATGTGATCGTCTGGATCGGGATGAACGACCTCGGCATGCCCATCGGCGCACCGTACGAACAACTCGTCACGGGATACACGAGGGTCATCGACCGGCTACACGACGCGGGCCTGCGGGTTCATCTCGGCACCATGATGCCCGCGTCGAACGGGCTCGCCGACGGACTGACCAGCTTCCCGCCTGCCGATCCCGTTCGGGTCCGGGTCAACTCGTGGATCCGGTCCCAGCGACTGTCCGACAGCGTGATCGACTTCGACGCTGCCGTGCGTGACCCGAACAACCCCAGCATCCTCGAGCGCAGGTACGCCAGCGCGGACAACCTCCACCCGACCCCCGACGGATACCGGCTGATCGCCGACACCGTGGACATCACCGAGTTCACAGGGAACGAATGCACCGCCGTGAACGGATCCGATAATTGACTGTGAAGACTGAAAGGAACTGCATGGCTATGGGTTTCAAGTACGGACGTGCCTCCGCGGCCTGTGCGGTCCTGACGACCGCGATCAGCCTGTTCACCGCCGCCGTTGTGAATGCCGGTATACCCGAACCCGCGGCCACGGCCGAATCGGCTCCTGGATCGGTGACCACGGCGGACCTCGAGTACCCGACAGGCCATGGCCCCGGGGCGATGACGGTCTACACCCCAGCCGGCAGGGCATCCCCGGCGCCGGCGATCGTCATGGTGCACGGCGGCGCCTGGGCAAAGGGTTCACGTGCGCTGCTCGACGAGGAAGCCCGCAAGGCCACTGCCGAGGGCTTCGTCGTGTTCAACATCGACTACGAACTGGCAGCGCCTCGAAACCCACGCCAGTACCGGGACGTGATGGCCGCGATCGAGTACATCCACACTCACGCAGACGATTTCGGGGTCGCCGCCGATCGGATCGGCGGACTCGGGACATCGGCGGGCGCACACCTGCTCATGCAGGCCGTGACCGCGGGGCACGCCCCGCTGAAGGCGGTGGTCGGGTGGTCCGGTCCCTACGACCTGACCGTCCAGAGCACCCCGAAGGACACCGCATTCTCGATCGCCGCGGCCGCGGTCCATCTCGGCTGTGTGTCCACCGTCAGCCCGTGCGCCGAGCTGGCTGCCGACGCGTCGCCGATCCGGCACGTCTCGGCGGGGAATCCACCGGTGCTCCTGTTCAATTCGGCCGACGAGTTCATGCCCGTCGAGCAGATGACCGCGTTCGCCGATCGCCTGCGTTCCGTCGGCACCCCGGCGGAAACCCTCGTGATTCCCGGATCGAGGCACGCGGTGGCGTATTCGGACGCCGCGCTCGCCCCGACTCTTGCCTTCCTCCAGCAGCGCCCCTGAGGGGACCGCCCCGAGACGGAGCCCTGCCTAGCCGACGGGATCGCCGGAGGGGGCGGCCTGCCGTACGCCGCGGGCGATCTCGGCGGCGGCGGTCTGCACCGCCGCACTCATCCTGCGGTCCGTGGTGATCCGGCTGAGCGGTCCGCAGATCGAGAGGGCCGCTGGTGTCGGGTGCCCGTGCGCGATCGGCGCGGCGACACACCCGAGGCCGGGCAACGCCTCACCCCGGTCGTAAGCGACCCCCTCGACGGCGACCCGATCGAGCTCGTCCTCCAGCTCGCGCCTGCCGCCGGACCTCTGCACGTCCCGCCGGTTCAGCCGACCGAACACCGGCTGGTCGAGGGCCTCCCGCGGGAGGGAGCTCAGCAGCGCCTTGCCCACCGCCGACCGGTGCGCCGGGTACCGGCCACCGATCCGCGACGGGATCTTGGCGCCGAACGAGCCGGAGATCTTTTCCCAGTAGACGCCGTCGGCCCCGTCGAGGAAGGCCAGGTGGACCACGGCCCCCGTGGATCGGTGCAGCTCCTGCATCGTCGGCAGGGCGGTCCGGTGGAACCAGTGGTTGCGCACCGCCCTCGATCCCAGCTCGAACAATCGGACGCCGATCTCGTACCGCGTCCCGACCCGGGTAAGCCACCGCCTCTGCACCATCTTCTCGAGCAGTCGGTGAGCTGACGACGTCGGGATCCCCGTCAGTCGAGACGTCTCACTGAGCGTGAGGTGCCCGCAGTCGTCGAGTGCCTGCAGAACCAGCTCGATCCTGTCGAACATCGCCATCGATTGCATCTGCTCACGGTCGTTCACCGCCACGACGTTCTCTCTCATCCGAGTCGGCTAGACGCCGAATCCGCCGGACACCGAGATCTGTTGCCCGGTGATGTAATTGGCCTCGTTCGATGCCAGGAACACGCATGCCGCCCCGATGTCGGCGGGCTTGCCCCAGCGCTTGAGCGGCACCAGCTTGTGGACCTCGCGTTCCCACTCCTCGTCGAAGACTCCCTGCGCCTTGAGCTCCAGGAACATGCCGGCCTCGATGACACCGACCAGCACCGAGTTGGCCCGGATGTTGTGCGCGCCTTCCTCCTTCGCGATGCCGCGGATCAGCGATTCGTTCGCTGCCTTCGGGATCACCGACAAGCCGTCGAGCGCCGGGAACCAGTGGTCACCCGCGGACCCGAGGTGGACGAACGAACCCCCGCCATGTGCACGGAAATGCGGCAGCACGGCGTGCGCGGCGGTGAACAGTCCCAAGGCCTCGATCTCGATCGATCGTCGGTACTGCGCGGGTGTCGTCTCGGCGACGGTGATCTGGTCGACGACCGGGCCGGCTCCCCACACCACCGTGTGGATCCGCGAGTGTTCGCCGATCACCTCCCCGAGCACGCGAGAGACGTCCTCGTCGGCGCGGACGTCGACCTGGTGCGCGCTCGCCTTCACCCCGAGCGCCCGCAGCTCGGTCACCGTTTCCTCGGCCACCTCGCGCTTGGAGTTGTAGCAGACCGCGACGGCACTGCCGGCGCGGGCGAACTCCCGGGCGACGCCGCGCCCGATACCGCCGCTACCACCGAACACCAGGGCGGCGCCCTCCGGAAAGCTCAAAGTCAGCATGTTCGTGCCCCGTTCGTATCCGATCCGAATCCCGCGACACCCTCGGACGCCGCGCGCTGTGTGTGACCGGTTGCCGTCTCGGTGTGCTCCAGGCCACACCGGCTGAACGTAGTGTCCGCATCCACCGCCGAACATACGGTTTCCCTCGTCGCGGGAAACACCAGGTCACCGGGCCGGTCGACGCTGTCGACCCGCACCTTCGCCACACACAGGTAGCCCAGGTGATGAGATGACACTGTGAGCCGCGCACAGGAGGAAACCAACCGGCGGATGCTTCGCGCCCGCGACGCGATGGACCGCATGTACGCGGATCCGCTCGACATCCCGACACTCGCCCGAATCGCCCACGTTTCCGAGGCGCACTTCATCCGGACCTTCCGTGCCACCTTCGGGGAAACCCCGCATCGCTATCTTCAACGGCGACGGGTCGAGCGGGCGATGTTCCTGTTGCGTGAGACCGATCGGAGCGTCACCGACATCTGTTTCGAGGTCGGCTTCTCGAGTCTCGGAACGTTCAGTAGAACGTTCCGAGACATTGTCAAGGAACCCGCCACCGACTACCGCAAGCGTAACCACGAGATGCCCGTCCCCACGTGCTTCGTGCGGTCGTGGACGCGACCGAGCAGTTTTGGATAAGCACGCGAATCCGCGTACTGCTTACAGTGATTGGCATGTACAAGGCAATCACGCAATCGCAGATATTCGTCCTCGACCAAGACGAGGCACTCGACTTCTACGTCAACAAGCTGGGCCTCGAATTGCACACGGATCAGGACCTCGGCTTCATGCGCTGGCTGACAGTCAACGTGCCGGGCGATCGGGGCCGCCAGATCCTGCTGGAGAAGCCGGGCCCTCCCGCGATGAACGAGGCCATGGCGGCGCAGGTCCGCGACATGGTGACAAAGGGCGCGATGGGCGGGTGGCTGTGCATCAGCACCGATGATGCCCACAAGACCTACGAGACACTGAAGGCCCGGGGTGTCGAGCTCACCGACGAGCCGACCGAGCGACCGTATGGCGTCGATTTCGGAATCCGTGACCCGTTCGGGAACGCCATCCGCATCGGGCAGATGAATACGCCTGCGTAGCGTAAAACACCTGCCGTCTCATCGAATTCACCATCCAAACCCGCTAGACCAAGACAGGCACGGCAGCCCGCCCGATCGCTGCTAGGCGATCGTGCGGGAATTCGGCGATCCCACACAGCACCTCGATCGGCGTCATCACCGACGACCGGGAACGGCCCTGCATCGAACCAATCAGGAGTGGACGCCATGAAAACGATCACCAGGTCGCTGCACGTTTTGGCCGCCGTTGCTGTTTCCGCCGCGCTCATGACGGGATGCACCACTGGCAACGCGGAGGGCATCGACACCGCGCAAACCACAAGCACCGGCCCTCAAGCACCCGGCGCAGACAGGGCAAGCGACGACGGCGAAGGCCGCTACGCCGCGATCAACGGCCTCGAGTTGTACTACGAGATCCACGGCACCGGCCGACCCCTCGTCCTGATCCACGGGGGCCTGGACACCATCGACTCCGCGTTCGGCACACTACTGCCGGAGCTCGCGAAGACCAGGCAGGTGATCGCCGTCGAGCTCCAGGCCCACGGGCACACGGCCGACATCGATCGCCCGCTGCGCTACGAGCTGATGGCCGACGACATCGCCGGCCTCGTCTCGCACCTCGGACTCGAGAAGGTCGACGTCCTCGGGTATTCGCTTGGCGGCGGCGTCGCCCTGCAGCTGGGAAGCCGAAACCCGGAGCTGGTGAACAAGCTGGTGGTCACCTCGGCCCCCTACAGAAGTGATGGGTGGTACCCCGAGGTTCGGGCCGGAATGGCGGCGATGGACCCAGACGCCATGGTCGGGACCCCCATGCACGAGATCTACGCCCGGACCGCACCGAAACCGAACGAGTGGCCCGCGCTGGTGACCAAGACGAGGCAACTGCTCGGCGAGGACTACGACTGGACGGCTTCCATCGCCTCGATCACGGCGCCCACACTCGTGGTGATCGGCGACGGCGACAGTGTTCGCCTCACCCACGCGGTCGAGCTGTTCGGCCTGCTCGGCGGCGGAAAGGCCGATGGCGCAATGGGCGGCGCCCCGAGCTCCCGGCTGGCAGTCGTCCCCGGTTCGCTGCACTACAACATCCTGAGCCACGGCGACCTGTTGTTGCCGATCATCTCCCCGTTCCTCGACGGGCCCGCCCCGAAGTGACCTCGACCTCGGGCCGAAAATGCCGAAGGCCCCTTTCGTTCGACACTCCGAACGAAAGGGGCCTTCGGGCGATTGGAGCCTAGGCCTTCAGCGAGGCGGGCGGGGTGAAGCGCTCGCCGTACTTGGCGGCGAGCTCCTCCGCGCGCTTGACGAAGCCGGCCTTGCCGCCCTCGTAGCCGAGGACGTACTGGTGCACGCCACCGGTCCAGGCCGGGAAACCGATGCCCATGATCGAGCCGATGTTGGCGTCGGCGCTGGTCATCAGGACGCCCTCGTCGAAGCACTTCTGCGTCTCGATGGCCTCGATGAACAGCATCCGCTCGATGAGGTCCTGGATCGGGGCCTGGTTCGAGCCCGAGTTGAACTGCTCACGCAGTCCCGACCAGAGGCCGGTGCGCTTGCCGTCGACGTAGTCGTAGAAGCCCGCACCGCCGAGGCGGCCCTTGCGGTCGTTGCCCTCGACGAGGAAGTTGATGACGTCGCCTGCCGGATCGGCGGGCAGTTCCTTGCCCTCGGCCAGCGCCGCGGCCTTGGACTCCGCGCGGATCTTCTGCATCAGCGTCAGGTTCAGCTCGTCCGAGAGCTGCAGCGGCGCCGCCGGGTAACCGGCCTGCATGCCCGCCTGCTCGATGGTGGCCGGCTCGATGCCCTCGGCAACCATGCCGATGGCCTCGTTGATGAAGGTGCCGATGACGCGCGAGGTGAAGAAGCCACGCGAGTCGTTGACCACGATCGGGGTCTTGCGGATGGCCTGGACGAAGTCGAACACCCGGGCCAGCGCCTCGTCGGAGGTCTTCTCACCGCGGATGATCTCCACCAGCGGCATCTTGTCGACGGGCGAGAAGAAGTGGATGCCGATGAAGTCTTCCTGGCGCTTGACGCCGGTCGCGAGACCGGTGATCGGCAGCGTCGAGGTGTTGGACCCGAGCAGCGCGTTCGGCTCGACGAGGTCCTCGATCTCCTGGAACACCTTGTGCTTGAGGTCCTGCGACTCGAACACGGCCTCGACGACGAAGTCGACGCCCGCGAAGTCCGCCGCGTCTGCGGACGGGGTGATGCGCGCCAGCAGGGCGTCCGACTTCTCCTGCGTGGTCTTGCCGCGCGAGAGGGCCTTGGCCTCGATCTTCTCGGAGTACGCCTTGCCCTTGGTCGCCGCCTCGATGGTGACGTCCTTGAGCACGACCTCGAAGCCGGCCTTCGCCGAGACGTAGGCGATGCCCGCGCCCATCATGCCGGCGCCGAGCACACCGATCTTCTTGATCTCGGTCTTCGCGACGCCCTCGGGACGCGAGCCGCCGCCGTTGATCGACTGCAGGTCGAAGAAGAACGCCTGGATCATGTTCTTCGCGACCTGGCCGGTGACCAGCGAGGTGAAGTAGCGCGACTCGATGGTCAGCGCGTTGTCGATGTCGACCTGCGAGCCCTCGACGGCCGCGGCCATGATCGCGCGCGGGGCCGGCATGGGCGCACCCTTGAGGGTCTTGCGCAGGTTCGCCGGGAAGGCGGGCAGGTTCGCCGCGAACGCCGGGGTGGCGGGGGTGCCGCCGGGGATCTTGTAGCCCTTGACATCCCACGGCTGCACGCCGGACTCGGGGTTGGCCTTGATCCACGCCTTGGCGGCGGGGACGAGCTCCTCGACGGAGGAGACGACCTCGTCGACCAGGCCGACCTCCTTGGCCTGCACCGGTCCACGCTGCTGGCCCTGCAGCAGCATCTGGGTCAGCGCGGTCATCAGGCCGAACATGCGGACGGTGCGGACGACGCCGCCGCCGCCGGGGAGCAGGCCGAGGGTGACCTCGGGCAGGCCGATCTTGACGCCCTTGACGTCCGCGGCGATGCGGTGGTGGGTGGCCAGCGCGATCTCGAGACCGCCACCGAGCGCGGCACCGTTGATGCAGGTGACGACCGGCTTGCCGAGGGTCTCGAGGCGACGCAGGTCAGCCTTCAGCGTGACGCTGTGGTTGAAGATCTCCTCGGCGTTCTCGGGGCCGACCTTGATCATGTTCTTGAGGTCGCCGCCGGCGAAGAAGGTCTTCTTGCCGGAGGTCAGCACGACGCCGGTGATGGCGTCCTTCTCCGCGTACAGCCGGTCGACCGTGGCCTTCATCGAGGCGATGTAGGCCGCGTTCATGGTGTTCGCGCCCTGGTTGGGGTCGTCGATGGTGAGCACGACGATTCCGTCGGCGTCCTGCTCCCAGTTGATGATGTTCTGCTCGCTCACTGCTTCAGTTCTCCTGGTAGTCCGGGCCGCGTCAGACGCGCTCGATGATGGTGGCCACGCCCATGCCGCCGCCGATGCACAGCGTGATGAGCGCGTAGCGGGCGTTGCGCCGCTCGAGCTCGTCGACCATGGTTCCGGTGATCATGGCGCCGGTGGCGCCGAGCGGGTGGCCCATCGCGATGGCGCCGCCGTTGACGTTGAGCTTCTCGTCGGGGACGTTCATGTCCTTCTGGAACTTGAGCACCACGGACGCGAACGCCTCGTTGATCTCGACGAGGTCCATGTCCTCGATCGTCAGACCCGCGGCGGCCAGCGCCTTCTTGGCGGCAGGCGTCGGGCCGGTCAGCATGATGGTCGAGTCGGCGCCGGAGGTGGCGGTGGCCACGACGCGGGCGCGCGGGGTCAGGCCCATGTCCTTACCGGCCTGCTCGGAGCCGACGAGCACCAGCGCGGCGCCGTCGACGATGCCGGAGCTGTTGCCGCCGTGGTGGACGTGGTTGATCTTCTCGACGAAGTGGTACTTCTGCAGCGAGACGGCGTCGAAGCCGCCCATCTCGCCGACCGTCGCGAACGCGGGGGCGAGGGTGCCGAGCGACTCCGCGGTGGTGCCGGGGCGCATGTGCTCGTCGTTGTCGAGGATGGTGATGCCGTTGAGGTCCTTGACCGGCACGACGGACTTGGCGAAGTAGCCGCCCGCCCACGCCTTGGCGGCCAGGTCCTGCGAGCGCACCGCGTAGGCGTCGACGATGTCGCGGGTGAAGCCCTCGATGGTCGCGATCAGGTCGGCACCCACGCCCTGCGGCACGAAGTAGTTGTCGTAGTTGGTGGCCGGGTCCAGCGCCCACGGGCCGCCGTCGGAGCCCATCGGGACGCGGGACATCGACTCGACGCCGCCGGCGATGACCAGCTCGTCCCAGCCGGAGCGGACCTTCTGCGCGGCGATGTTCACGGCCTCGAGGCCGGAGGCACAGAAACGGTTGAGCTGCACGCCGCCGACGGTGTCGGGCAGGCCGGCATCGTTGACCGCGATGCGCGCGATGTCCATGCCCTGGTCGCCGACCGGGGTGACGACACCGAGGACCAGGTCCGAGATCCGGTTCTCGTCAAGGTCGGGGAAGCGCACGCGCAGCTCGTCGATCAGGCCGGTGACCAGCGAGATCGGCTTGACCGAGTGAAGCGAACCGGTCTTCTTTCCTCGGCCACGTGGGGTTCGGATGGCTTCATAAATGAATGCCTCTGTGGTCACTGTGAGGTGTTCCTTCCTGTGCACGGCTCCGCCGCGTGCGTGGTGTTCGCAATGGCAGTTCAAAACGTCATCGCCGGGCGCCGACTCGAGCGGCGCCTGACCCGAGGCATAGACCTCGACGCAAGCCATACTAGAACTCGTTTCAAAATTGGGTCTAGGACCGAACCGAGCGGGCTCTGTGACCGTTGCGATCCTCGCGATGGGCCGGGGTCGGGCTCGGTTCTAGCGATGTGCACGGTCCAGCCCGCCGGCGGTGCTCAGCCCGGAATTGCGCGCGGACGTCGGTCCGTTCAGGAACCGGACCGCTTCTGGCGCTGACGATAGGCGCGCATGGACACCTGTGAACCGCACCCGGGGCTGCAGAAGCGGGCCGCCCGGTTGCGGGTGCGGTCGACGAAGCCGAAATGGCACGGCGGGTTGCAGCACGCCTTGATCCGCGTCCAGTCACCGCCGCGCGCCACCTCGGTCACCGCGGCGAGGATGGCGCCAAGAGCACCGGGGACACCGGTGGATCCGGCGGCGAGCTGCGCCGACTCCGTGGTGATGACCGTCGTCAGGGGGTAGCGGGTGCCGGCCTGCCGGAGATACCTCTCCGCGTCGGCGATCCGGGCGTCGTCGACCGCGGGGTCACCCGCGTGTGCCAGGAAGACCGTGACCAGCGCATCGCGGAGCTCTCGCGCGGCTGCCGCATCCGAGTCGGTCACGACGGTGTCGGTGGTGAGCAGGTCCTGCTCGACGGCCCAGTCGGCGAATCCCATGGCCGTGCCGAACACCTCGGTGTTCCCCGCGCCGTCGGCCCTCGTGTTCACGAACCGCAACACCAGATCGGGGCGGCTCGGCGTCGGCGACTCATGCACTGCGTCCACCCCCGACACGATACACAGCGGATGCGTCCGTATGGCAAAGGGCCGCAACATCTGAGCTGTTGCCCTCGGGATGTTGCGAGCTAACGTGTTACGGTCGCAACATGACCATTCCAGAGAATTCAGCGAACACCCCAACCGTCTGGTTCGTCACCGGCGCCTCGTCCGGCATCGGGCGCGAGCTCGTGCGCCAGGCACTGGAAGCCGGTGAAGCGGTGGCAGCGGTGGCGCGGCACACCGCGGGCCTCGACCAGCTGGGCGAGCCCGACCTGTTGCTCACGATCGACGCGGACGTGCGCGACGAGGCCGCCGTGCGGAAGGCGGTCGAGCAGACGGTGGCGCGGTTCGGACGTATCGACGTCGTGGCGAACAACGCCGGGTACGGACTCTTCGGCGCGGTCGAGGAGGCGGACGACGCCCAGGCGCGGGCGATCTTCGACACCAACGTCTTCGGCGTGCTGAACGTGCTGCGCGCGACCTTGCCCGTGCTGCGGAGCCAGCGGTCCGGCCACATCCTGCAGGGCTCGTCCTACTACGGTCAGACCGCGGACCCCGGAGTCGGCCTGCTCGCGGCGACGAAATACGCCGTCGAGGGGCTCACCGATGCGCTGGTCGCCGAGGTGGCTCCGCTGGGCATCAAGGTGACTCTCATCCAGCCCGGGCTCACCGCGACCCCATTCCTGGGCAATCTCGACGCGGCCAGCGCGACGCATTCCGACTACGACCAGACGGTCCGCGCGGTGCAGCAGGCAATCGGGGCGCTGCCGGGGTCGGCGTTCTCCGGCGTGGACCGCGTTGCGGCCGGGATCCGCGCCGCCGTGGCACGTGAGAACCCGCCGCTCCGTCTGGCGTTGGGTGTCGCGGGCGCCGATGCCATGCGGTCTGCGCTCACCGCGCGCATCGCCGAACTCGACGAGTGGGCCGCCGTCACGCAGACCGTCGACGCCTGAGCATCCGGTCGGGCACCCGCGACACGGACCGGGCCAACGACGGGCCACGCGTTGACGTGCAACGGCGCGTGGCCCGCCGCCGAATCTGTGGCTTTCCTGGAAGTGTCGCGACTCGCGGTGTTCAATAGGGCCTGGACAACCGCGGGCATCGCCGCGGCCAGGTGCTGGTTCTCGAGGTTCTTCCTTCCCAAGGAGTTCTCATGACCATGACGTTCACCCAGCTCGACCTGCTCAGGGAGCTCGAGCCGACGGTCGAAGCCAATCTCAACCGGCACCTGTCGATGACCAAGAACTGGAATCCGCACGACTACGTGCCATGGGACGAGGGCCGGAACTTCGCGGAAATGGGTGGGGTGGACTGGGACCCGGACCAGTCGCGGCTCTCCGAGCTGGCGAAGATCGCCATGATCACCAACCTGCTGACCGAGGACAACCTGCCCTCGTATCACCGTGAGATCGCCGCCAGCTTCTCCCTCGACGGGGCGTGGGGCACCTGGGTCAACCGGTGGACGGCGGAGGAGAACCGGCACGGGATCGTCATGCGCGACTACCTGGTGGTCACCCGCGCCGTCGACCCCGTCCAGCTCGAGCAGTACCGGATGGAACACCTGACCAACGGCCTCGACTCGCCGCTGAACGCCGCGTTCCTGCCCTCGGTCGCCTACGTGACGTTTCAGGAGCTCGCCACCCGGCTCTCACACCGCAACACCGGACATGCCTGCGCGGACGACGTCGCGGAGCGGATGCTCGACCGGATCGCGGCGGACGAGAACCTGCACATGGTCTTCTACCGAACCCTCGCAGGCGCCGCCATGGACCTCGTGCCCGACGCGGCGCTCGAGGCGATCACCGACGTGCTGCTCAATTTCCAGATGCCCGGCCTGTCCATGCCCGGCTTCCGGCGGAACGCGGTGCTCCTCGCCAAACACGGCATCTACGATCTCCGGCAGCATCTCGACGACGTCGTCATGCCGGTGCTCCGCATCTGGAACGTGTTCGAGCGCAACGACTTCACCGATGCGGGCGAGCGGGCGCGGGACCGGCTGGCGGCGCACCTCGACGATCTCCGCCGCGCAGCCGAGCGGTTCGAGGAATCGCGGGATCGGATGCTCGCCCGCGAGGCCGCGCGCGCGGAATAGTCGTCGCACGCCGGGCGGGCGACGGCAACGCTGGTCGGCGGCACGCCGCCGCCCTATCGTGGTGGAACCGAAAGCCGGCACAAACGAGGGGCAGCAGGCCGATGCAGGGATCAATTGTGTGGCACTGGAACGTCAGTCTTCGAGCACGGCTGGTGTTCTGGTTCGCGAGAATCTTCATCAAACCGCTGTTCACGGTGTGGCCGATGTCCGATCGCGGCATCCTCGCGCTCGGGAAGCTCGATGAGTGGTCCGACCGGACGCCCGCTCCCAAGGGGGTGAGCGTCGAGCCGGTGACCCTGGGTGGGGTGCCGTGCGAGAAGGTCACCCATCCGAGGCGCGCAACCGACGCCCTGCAGGGCGCGACCATCCTCTACTTCCACGGCGGCGGATTCGTCTTCTGCGGGCTGGCCACCCATCGCGCCGCCTGTGGGGCACTCGCGGCCCGCTCGGGAGTCCCGGTGATCTCGGTCGAGTACCGGCAGCTGCCGTACGGCGGCATCGGCACCTCCCTGTTCGACGCGATGGCCGCCTACACCGCGCTGCTGGAGACCTGTGAGGACCCGACCCGGATCATCGTCGCCGGCGATTCCGCGGGCGGCTATCTCGCGATGAAGGTTGCCGAGATCTGCGCGTTGCAGGGCATCACGCCGCCGGCAGCGGTCATCGGGTACTCGCCGCTGCTCAATGTCGACCTCGAGTCACACGACCCGGAGTACATGAAGCGCGACGCCTACCTGCCGATGCGTCAGGTACGCAATCTCAAGGACCGCTGGCTCGCGGGTCCGGACCTGATCGTCGGGGCGCAGTCGCCGGTGGCGGCGGACCCGACTCTGTTCCCGCCGGTGTTCCTCTCCGCCGCCGAGTACGAGCTGATGCGGCCCGACGTCGAGATCATGACCGACCGGCTCGAGCGGGCCGGTCGGCCGGTGGAGACCCACCTGTGGAGCGGTCAGATCCACGCCTTCCCGGTGCTCGGCATCATGCTCGAGGAGAGCAAGACCCTCATCGCGCTCAGCATCGAATTCGCGAGGCGGAACGTGGCGTCGCGCGAGCGTCGTTCGGCCTAGGGCGCGTCTGACAAATGAATCGGCGGCGCTCTGAGAGTCTGGAGCCGTGTCGCGGTTTCAGGTTCTCTCGGATGCCCAGTGGTCGTTGATCGAGGGGATGCTGCCGCGGCCGACGGGGCGCAAGGCGGGGCCGTTCGCGGACGCGCGGTCCATGGTCGAGGGGATCATCTACCGGTGTCGGTGCGGGATCGCGTGGCGTGATCTGCCGGAGGTGTTCGGCCCGTGGGGGCGAGACGAACAGCAGTGGCTGGCACGCAGTGTCGCCGACCGCAAGATCCTCGTCATCGCGATGGAGGAGAGACACGTTAGCGAGTGGGAGGCGTTCAACGCGGCTGGCGACGCGCGGCAGGAGCACTGCGAGGCATTCAGGAATACGCGGCCGGTGACGAGTAAGGGGTCGCCGGCGCGGGTCACGGTCACGGCCGTGAAGCAGAAGGAGACGAAGGCATGACGCACTTTGTGGGAGCCGTCCTCGTCCCGAATGAAGTCACTGATCAGGAGCAGTACCTCGCCGAGGTACTCGAGAAGTTCAGTGAGCATCGCGAAGTCGACCGGTACGTCGAGTACACGCGCGAGCAGTTGATCGCGAAGGAGCGCACCGAGATTGAGGAGTACCGCGACGGCCGGTATGCCATGTACCTCGCCGACCCTGCGGGGTACGCGAAGGAGTGGATGAACCCGCAACACCTCGCATACCTCTCGGCTCCCGAGTCCGACCAGTCGGGTTTCGCATTCAAGCTGACGAAGATCGACGACGCCGAGTGGCTGTACGAAGAGGCAACGAAGTGTTACGACGCCGAGGACATCGGCGAAGACGGAGAGGTGTACTCGACGTACAACCCCGACTCGCGCTGGGACTGGTGGGTCGTCGGTGGCCGCTGGGAGGACGTGTACCGGGATAGCCAGTGCGAGCCTGTGGCGGAGCTGGTCACGGTGCTAGCCGAGACGAAGGCGGCACTCGAGCGAGGCGACCAGTTGCGCTCGGCGCCGCAGGAAGGCCACCCGGGGGAGGAGCCCGAGCGGCGGCTGCCGTGGTGGTTCCCGAGCCACCTCGTGACCCTGCGCGGCGACGACGGCGAAGCCGACTGGATCGCGGTCTGCCGTACCGGGTGGTTCGGGTTCCATGACCGCGACATGACCGAGGCCGAGTGGATCGACCACCTCCTGCAGATGCTCGAGGGTGTCGCGGCGCAGGTCGTCTACATCGACTTTCACAACTAGGGCGTGTCTGACAATTGGTCTGGTGGTGCGCCGAGCGGCCGTGAGCTTGAGTTTGTCGGCGAGGCCGGCAGAGCGCCGATCAGTGTTCGGGGCTCTCCCGTGTCGTCTCTGGACGCCCGCTCAAGTCCCACCTGCGCCACCCCGATCGGCGTCGTTCGGAGTGCTGGCAATGCTCTAAAGCGTGAAGGGCCTGTAGGCCAATGCGCGATCAACGATCTCTTCGGGCGTGAGCGTGGACACGGGCCAGTAGATCAGGTCGGACACATTCGGGTCGGGCACGTTGGCCAGCAGTACTTCGAGAAGTCTGTCTTGCTCTTGCTCAGTTCCCTTTGCTTCTTGAAGTTGGCGGACGATACCGACGAGTTCGTCGCGGCCGAGTGCTTCATGATCACCCACGAGCACGATCATAGGACGGTGATGGCACTAACCAGCTGCAGCATCTGATAGGGCCCGGGTCCAGACGATT
Source organism: Rhodococcus sp. PvR099 (assembly GCF_017833315.1). Taxonomy (NCBI): domain Bacteria; kingdom Bacillati; phylum Actinomycetota; class Actinomycetes; order Mycobacteriales; family Nocardiaceae; genus Rhodococcus; species Rhodococcus sp. PvR099. Next base: position 3,544,335 of record NZ_JAFIBV010000001.1, read on the forward strand.
ACGGCGTTGAGGATGACGGCGGCACGGTAGACGACGGCGTGCTTGTCGTATCGAGTCGCGAGGCCTCGCCATTGCTTGATGTGGCTGTAGCGGCGCAGATGACGCTGCGGTTCTTGTAGTCGGCGGTGTCGAGCCCGACAGGTCTGCCGCCACGTGATCCGCGCCGCTTGCGGTGTCCCTTCTGATCGTCGGGTTCAGGGATGACGGCCTTGATACCGCGGCTGCGCAGGTGCGCGCGGATCGCACGCGATGAATACGCCTTGTCGCCACGCACCGCATCGGGCCGGGTCCGTGGTCTGCCGATGTCGCGCCCGACGCGCAGCTGTGACATCAACGGCAGGAACATTGGCGAGTCGCCGGCCTGCCCCGGCGTGATCAGTGTGACCAGCGGGAGCCCGTTGCCGTCGACGAGCTGATGGATCTTCGTCGACAACCCACCGCGAGACCGTCCAATGGCATGGTCAGGCGGCTCTTCCCGCAGATTCGTGTAATTCGATCCAGCCCCCTGTGAGGCGGGTGGTGTTCGTCGCGTGCTGATGCGCGCGGACGATCGTGGAGTCCACCGACAGCGACCAGTCGACAAGCCCCGCCGTGTCGGCCGCGGCAGCATCCCCTCGATCAACGACCACTGGGCATCCGAGAGAACCTGAAACCGCGACACGGCTCCAGACTCTCAGCGCGCCGCCGATTCATTTGTCAGACACGCCCTAGTCCTGTCCGAGAACCCTCGCCGAGCGAATGGGGTGAGTTCAGCCGAGTTTCGCGAGTAGGTCAGCGCGCTGGCGCGAACCCAGGCCGGACACCCGCCGTGTCTCCGCGATCCCGACCGACTCGGCGATGTCGCGAGCCTTGATCTTCCCGAAATGAGGAAGGGACTCGAGCAAGTAGAGCACCTTCGTCTTTCCGACGATCTCGTCCGACTCTGCTCGGTCCAGGATCTCGGTGAAGGTGAGTTCTCCCGACTTGAGGCCCTCACGAAGTTCCGACCGGGCCTTGCGGGACGCCGCTGCCTTCTCCAGGGCCGCGGCACGTTGTTCGGGAGTCAAGGTGGGCAGTGCCATGATGGGCATCCTCTCGCTTGGTTACCGACGAACCCAGGCTAGAACGGTGCCGTCGTTCGGCCGTTCATTGCTGAACCCGCGTGTCGGCGGCGTGTCGATCAGGAGGCGATCAGCTCGTCGATCTGGTTGATCGCCGACGAGGCCCCCTCGATCACACCCATGTCCAACACCTGCTGCAGCGCCTCGGCAGACTCGTAGGTGCTCACATATGTTGCGCGGGTCCCACCATCGCGCTCCGCGAAGGTGAAGACGTTCTTCGATACCGGCAGTTCGGGATTCGAGTTGAAGTCCAGGTCGGCGAAGCCGTCGTCGAACGAGAAGCTCGTCGGCTCGTCAACGGTGGTGATCTGCCAGTACCCGGCGAACTTCTCGCCGTCCGGGCCGGTCATGAAGTAGGTCGTACGGCCCCCGGGCGTGAGGTCGTGGTCGACCACCGTCGCCGGGTAGGTCGGCGGTCCCCACACCTTCTCCAGCTGGCGCGGGTCTTCGTAGACCTGCCAGATCCGCGTAACCGGCGCCGCGAAGTCGGCGGTGATGGTCAGGGTCAGGTTGTCGAGGTCCTGCTGGACGTTGGTCACAGGCATGATTCACTCCTCCTTGGTCGAGTCGGATGCAATGAGTTCATCGATTCGCGCAATGCGGCCGCGCCACACCTGCTCCAACTCGGTGAGCATGGACGCCACCGATCGCACCGCCGCCACGTCGCCGCTGGCCAGCTGCTCCCGACCGCTGCGCCGCTTGGTCAGCAGGCCGGCCTTCTCCAGTACCGCGACGTGCTTCTGTACCGCCGCGAAGCTCATCTGGTACTTCGCCGCGAGCCCGGAAACCGAGTGCTCCCCCGCCAGCACGCGGCGCATGATGTCGCGCCGGGTCCGATCGGCGAGCGCGAAGAACAGGGCGTCCGCCCGGTCCTCATCGTCTCCGTTCACTCACCCAACATACAACTAATCAGTTGTAGGTTGTCAAGACCCGCGACGACGGCGACGTTCCGAGTACGGAGCCCTCCGCCGAGTGTGCACCTGGGGGCACCTCCCTGCACGAAGCGCTTGGGGGAACGGGGCAAAGGCCCAGGACAGGCGACGACAGCTGCACACTCGGCGGGGCGGGCGCGGGAGGGTGAGCGAACGAGACGGGCTTGTCAGCCGTCGATTCGCTTGGCCCCGAGGTGGGTCTCCAGCAACTGGAGCGCGATCTCCTCGGGATCGCGGCGGACGGACGGGTCGGCCGGCTCGGCGGCCTGCGCCATCATCTCTTCCTCGTCCTCCGGGGTGACCGACTCGGGCGTGGCGGGCGGCGGGCCCGGATCGTCCGGATAGTCGGGTTCCTCGGGCGGCGGGATGTCGTCCGCGCCTGGCCCCGACGGCGACTCGGTCCGCGGGGCGGGCGCGGATGCCGCCTGCTCCTGGCTCGGACGCGAGAATCGCGGCGCGCCGGCCGGTTTCGCCTGCTGCTGGCGGGCGGGCTGAGCGCGCGGAGGAGCATCGGCCGGCGCGGCGGTACCGACCTCGCAGTCGATCGCCCAGTCCACGCCGAACACTTCCCGCAGCGCGTCGCGGATCACGTCGGCGTTGCGCGGCTCCACCAGACGCTTGGCCAGCGGCGCGGAGGCATGGATGAGGATGAGGCGACCGTTCTCCACCGCCCGGACCGTGGCGCCCGAGAGCATCACCTCGACGGTGCGGCTCCGGTCTCGCACCTTCGCCCTGACCTCGGACCACACGGCGCGGACCGCGGTGGCGTCGGGCTGACCGGCCGCTGCGGGCGCGGACACCGGCGGCGCGACCGGCTCGGACGGCACCGGCTCGGGTTCCGCGACGGCCGCCGGTTCCGGTTCGCGCGCAGGCGCCGTCTCGACGGGGGGCGCAACAGGTTCGGGTGCAACGGGTTCGGGCGTGACCGCTTCCTGGACAACGGGCTCGGGAACGACGGGCTCGGCGACAACAGGCTCCGAGACCATAGGTGCCGGGGCAAGCGGTTCCTGGGCCGCGAGGGCGGGCTCCGGCGACTGAGGGGCCGGGACCGGTTCCGACGCCACGGCCGGCGCCTCGACCGGAGCTTCGGCGTAATCCGCGGGCTGCGGCGCACTCGGCTCCGGCGCACCACGTTCGGCCGCCGCGGGGGCGACGACCTCCGGCGGGACCGGCTCGGACCGAACCGGCGGGGCCGGTTCCGGCGACGCCGGTTGAACCGGTTCCGGGTGCCGCTGCTGCGCCGCCGCGCGCTGCGACGGACGCTGGTAGATCGGCTCGGGCTCCGGGGCACTCGGCCGCGCCGCGGGCTCCGCGGGCGCGCTCGATCGCGTTCCGGCGACCGGCTCCGCCACCGGCAGGCCACCCTCGGCCCGCCGTTCGAGCCGCTCCAACCGTTGCAGCACAGCCGATTCCGCATCCGTTGCGGACGGCAGGAGCATCCGGGCGCACATGACCTCGAGCAGCAGCCTGGGTGCCGTGGCCCCCCGCATCTCCCCCAGTCCGGCGTGCAGGACCTCGGCGTAGCGGGCCAGGGTCGCGGGACCGATCCGTTCCGCCTCCTCGCGGATCCGCTCGAGCACGTCCCCTGGGGCGTCGACCAGGCCGCGCTCCCCCGCGTCGGGAACCGCCCGCATCAGGATCAGGTCGCGGATCCGCTCGAGCAGATCCACCGCGAACCGTCGCGGATCGTGGCCGGCGTCCATCACCTTGTCCACGGTGCCGAAGAGCGCGGCGCCGTCGCCGGCGGCGAGTGCATCGACCGCGTCGTCGATGAGCGCGACGTCGGTGACACCGAGCAGGGACAGCGCGCGCTGATAGGTGACGCCCTCGTCGCCCGCTCCGGCCAGCAGCTGGTCGAGCACGCTGAGCGAATCGCGCGGCGATCCGCCGCCCGCGCGGATCACCAGCGGATAGACCGGGGCCTCGACGGCAACGTTCTCCTGCGCGCAGATCTTCTCCAGCAATCCGCGCATGGTCGACGGCGCGAGCAGCCGGAACGGGTAGTGGTGGGTGCGCGACCGGATCGTCGGCAGCACCTTCTCCGGCTCGGTGGTCGCGAAGACGAAGATCAGGTGCTCCGGCGGCTCCTCGACGATCTTGAGGAGCGCGTTGAAGCCCGCGGTGGTGACCATGTGGGCCTCGTCCACGATGAAGATGCGGTACCGGGACTCCGCAGGCGCATAGAACGCCCGGTCACGCAGCTCTCGGGTGTCGTCGACGCCGCCGTGGCTGGCGGCGTCCAGCTCGATCACGTCGAGGTTGCCGGGGCCACCGGGGGCGAGCGCCACGCACGACGAGCACACACCGCACGGGGTGGAGGTCGGACCCTCCACACAGTTCAGCGACCGGGCCAGGATCCGGGCGGACGACGTCTTGCCGCAGCCGCGCGGGCCCGAGAACAGATACGCGTGGTTGATGCGTCCGGCGTCGAGGGCGGTGCTCAGGGGGTCGGTGACGTGCTCCTGCCCCACCACCTCGGCGAAGGTTGCCGGTCGATATTTCCGGTAGAGGGCCACGCGGAGAGGGTACCGGCGAAGGGCGACACCGCGTCGGCGGACCGCCGTCCCCCGGCCTCCGGCGCCGGAACCCGCACCTGCGCGGCGGCCCGGGTGAGCGGAATCCGAAACACAGCCGCAACACATTGGCAGCGCAGGCGAAACCACGACAGACCATCGTCACCACTCGCGTGCGGCCGAGGCCCGCACGCGTGAGGAGAAACCGACGTGCCCGAGACCATCGACGCCGGAGCCACCGCATGGCTGCTGGTGAGCACCGCCCTGGTCCTATTGATGACACCGGGGCTGGCCCTGTTCTACGGCGGCATGGTCCGCTCCAAGGGCGTGCTCAACATGATCATGATGAGTTTCGTCTCGATCGCCCTGGTCACCGTGGTCTGGCTGGTCGTCGGTTACAGCCTCGCCTTCGGTGAGGACATCGGCGGCGGCCTGCTCGGCGGACTCGAGCACCTGGGGATGGCGGACATCACCCCGGCCACCGTGCACAGCGGCGTCCCCGAGTTCCTGTTCGCCACCTTCCAGCTGACCTTCGCGATCCTCACAGCCGCTCTGATCAGCGGTGCGATCGCGGACCGCACCAAGTTCTCCGCGTGGATGGTCTTCGTCCCGATCTGGGCGCTGGCCGTCTACGCGCCGGTCGCGCACTGGGTATGGGGTCCGGACGGCTGGATCGCGCAGCTCGGCGCGCTCGACTACGCGGGCGGCCTGGTGGTCGAGATCGTCTCCGGCGCGTCCGGGCTGGCGCTGGCGCTGGTCCTCGGCCCGCGCATCGGCTTCCGTTCCGAGCCCATGCGACCGCACAACCTGCCGCTTGTGCTGCTCGGCGTCGGACTGCTGTGGTTCGGCTGGTTCGGGTTCAACGCCGGTTCCGCGCTCGCGGCGAACGGCACCGCCGCGGCCGTCTTCCTCAACACCCTGGTCGCGGGCTGCGCGGGCATGCTCGGCTGGCTGCTCGTCGAGCAGAAGCGCGACGGGCACCCCACCACCTTCGGCGCGGCCTCCGGCGTGGTGGCGGGCCTGGTCGCGATCACCCCGTCCTGCGGCTGGGTCACGGTCCTCGGCGCAGCCGTGGTCGGCACCCTCGCCGGCGTCGTCTGCTCCTTCGCGGTGGGCCTCAAGTTCCGTTTCGGCTACGACGACTCGCTCGACGTGGTGGGCGTGCACCTGATCGGCGGCATCGTCGGCACGGTTCTGATCGGCCTGCTCGCCGCCGAGGTGATGACCGGTGGTGCCGAGGGGCTGCTGTACGGCGGCGGGCTCGCCCAGCTCGGCAAGCAGACGCTGGCGGTCGTCGTGGTCGGCCTCTACGCCTTCGGGGTCACCTACGCGCTCGGCAAGGCGATCGACCGGTGGATGGGCTTCCGGGTCAGCCGCGAGGACGAGATCGCCGGCGTCGACCTGGCGTTGCACGCCGAGTCCGCCTACGAGCACGCGGTCCTCGCCCACGGCGGGCCGACCGGGCCGCCGCCGGGGATCTTCTCCCGCGAGCACGACGAGCAGCGTCATCGCCCGGCCGAGCCCGACCCGGACGACGTCACCGACTGAACCGGGACGCGCCGCTTCCGGGTTCGATACGATCCGCCCGGTCCGGATAGGTAGGACCGCAGCAGCCGCCCCTCCCACCCGGAGGCGCCCGCGACCGGACCAGGAACGACGATGACGATGACGACGACGCTCCCCCCGGCCGGGTCGCACCCGGCCGACACCCCGAACACCGACGGATTCGCCGATCGCGCACGCCGCTACGGCCGGTCACTGCATCCCGTCGGGCTCGCCGTCGCACTGCTCTTCTTCTGCTGGTCGCTGACGCCCTCCCTGCTGCCACGCCTGTGGTACCTGCAGGGGGTCGCCACCGGCATCAGCATCGCGACGGGTTACGGGATCGGCTGCCTCGCGGCCTGGGCGGTACGCAGATGCGGCATCTCGCCTCGATACTCCGAGCGGACCAAGCGGATCGGACGATGGACCCTGCTCGGGTTCACGGTGGTTCTCGTCCCGGCCTTCGCGATCCTCGGCGCGGTGTCCCAGCAGGTGGTGCGCGATCTCGTCGGCGTCGAGGAGGAACACGAGGCGAACTACCTTCTGGTGCTGATGATCTCGCTGGGCATCGCGGCGTTGCTGCTCTGGATCGCCCGCGCCTCCAGGAGCGCCACCAACCGGATGGCGGCGTTTGGCCGCCGCTACATGCCCGCACCGATTGCCAGGATCGCGAGCCTTGTCGTCGTGGTCGCCGTCGGCCTGATGATCGTCGACGGCATCGTGTACCAGGGACTCATCGGCCTTGCGAACCGGTCGGCGGCCGCGGCCGATCACAGCACCGCAGTCAACGTGGTCCGACCCGAGATGCCCGAACGCTCAGGATCTCCGGCGTCCGCCGAGCCGTGGGAGAGCCTCGGGCGAGAGGGTCGCACCTTCGTCGCGGGCGGCCCGAGCGCCGAGCAGATCACCGCGGCCACCGGCAGGCCCGCGCGGACGCCGATCCGGGTGTACGTGGGCCGCGAGTCCGCGGAGTCGATCACGGACGCCGCCGATCAGGTCGTCGCGGAACTGGTGCGAACCGGGGCCTTCGACCGCGCGGTGCTGGCCGTCGCCACCGGCACCGGCCGCGGCTGGGTCAACGCCTCGGTGGCGGGCGCCCTCGAGTACACGGCCGACGGCGACTCCGCGATCGCGTCCATGCAGTACTCCTTCCTGCCCAGCGCGTTGTCGTTCATCGCCGACCGGGAGTCACCGAAGGAGGCGGGGCGAGCGCTGTTCGAGGCGGTCTACGCGGAATGGGAATCGCGGCCCGCGGAGAGCCGCCCGAAGCTGCTGGCGTTCGGCGAGAGCCTCGGCTCCTTCGGCGGCCAATCCGCGTTCGCGGGCGCCCAGGACATGCTGGCCCGAACCGACGGCGCCCTGTGGGTGGGTACGCCGAACTTCTCCCCGCAGTGGTCGGGCGTCACCGCGGGCCGCGATCCCGGTTCGCCCGAACGACTTCCGGTGATAGACGGCGGTGCCAACGTCCGGTTCGCCTCGGCCGCACAGGATCTCGAACTCGACGGCCCCTGGGGCATACCCCGGATCGTCTACTGGCAGCACGCGAGCGATCCGATCACCTGGTGGTCGTTCGACCTGTTGCTGAACCGACCGGACTGGCTGCGGGAGCCGCTGGGCCCTGACGTCAATCCGGACATGCGCTGGATCCCGTTCGTCACCTTCTGGCAGGTGACCATGGACATGGTCTTCTCGGCGGACGTGCCGGACGGCCACGGGCACACCTTCCAGGCGGACGCCGTGAACATCTGGGCGGACATCCTCGCGCCCGACGGCTGGACGGCAGCGGACACCGAGAAGGTGCGCGCCGCAATGGCCGAGTAGGCGTGCCGCGCCCTACGGGTGCATGGTGATGGTGTAGCCGGCGTTCAGGTTCGGGAAGCCGGTGTCCACGGTGCTCGCGATGCCGTAGTAGACCCCGTCGTTTCCGGTCATCCGGGTACCGTCGAGGCTCGCGTCGCCCTGGTAGTTGTTGGCCATGAACACGGCCTGGGCGTCGCCGGGCAGCCCGTAGGTGACATCGACGCCGATCCCCCGCGGATCGTTGTTCGTCGCGGTGACGATCTCCGAACTCCACGGCGCGAGAACCGCGCGCGGCCCCTGGATCCACTCGCCGTACGGATTGTCCGAGCCCTGCAGCACCATGGGCTGACCGGTGTTGTTGGTGATCGTCATCGCGATCGTCGGGCCGGTCGTGGGGAGCGTCCCGGCGGACGCCGCAGCGCCGGTGAAGCCGACGGTCGCGGCGGCGAAGGCCAGAGCGAGCGGGGGCAGGGTGGCGATGCGGGCGAGGCGACGGCGACGAACGGTGGCGATGCTCATCATGAATGATCCTGTCCGAGTGGGTGTTTGATAACTCGAGCCGGACCGTTCCGGCGCTGAGACAACTATCACCCGTTTCCGCCTCGGGTTCCGTCCACCGGACGGACCCCACAGCGGATGAATCCGTTGTCCCCCGATCGGGGGACAACGCGTTCGGCCCGGCAGGCGTTACGACGCGGCGGGGGCCGTCAGCGCCGGGAACCAGATGTCCGTCAGGACCTCCGCGGCCTCCTCGGCGGAGACATCGATCGTCCCCAGCATCGCCCACCGTGTGAAGAACCGTTCGAGTTGCGTCACAAGGAGTTCGACGCGCAGCCGGGCCTCGTCGCGCCTGTCTTCCGGCCAGCGCGCGAGGTAGCTCGTCATCGAGTTCGGGAGGGCGAGGATCCCATCCCGGGCGACGGCCTGGAAGTCGGACTCCAGGGCAGTCGCCTCGTCCCAGGCCGGGAGCATCTCTTTGTATTGGTGGAACCACTCGATGGCCCGGGTGATCCAGTCCGTGAACTCGGCGCGCGATCCGGTGTCGAGCACGCGGTCCAGGTCTTGATAGAACGCCAGGGCGCTCGGCGCCATGCCGTCCCCTGCCACCGCCAGCAGGATGTCCACCTTGCCGGGGAAGTGCAGGTAAAAGGTCGCCCGGCTGCAGCCGACCTCGGCGGCGATGTCATCGACCGTCACGGCCGCGTAGCCCCTGGCAGCGAAGAGCCCCCGAGCCGATTCCAACAGCCGGGCTCGGGTCGCCCGCTTCTGCTCGGCTCGGAGCGTGCCACGCCTGTTGCCCGTGCTCGTCGCATTGCTCACTGCATCCACCACCAATCGGAGTTTACTCGCGGCCCATTCAGTCGCCGCAGCGCCAGCAAAGCGACCTTACGTCATTCACTTGACACTCCGTCAGTCAACGCTATTCTATGTCGTAGGTCACACCATGTCGTACATACCGCTATCGTCACAGTCGCGATTCCACCGGCGCACAACCGCGCCGGCCGGGAAGGGACGAGACCGCGGCCCCGGCCCCCGGCAGAAAGAGATCTCCATGCACTCCCCGAACTTGCCCCGCGTCTGCGTCATCGGCGCCGGTCCGTCAGGAATCACCACCGCCAAGCGCCTGAAGGATTACGGCATCCCGTACGACTGCTTCGAGGCCTCCGACGAGGTCGGCGGGAACTGGTATTTCAAGAATCCCAACGGGATGTCGGCCTGCTACCAGAGCCTGCACATCGACACCTCGAAGTGGCGCCTGGCCTTCGAGGACTTCCCGGTGCCCGCCGAATGGCCCGACTTCCCGCACCACTCGCAGCTGTTCCAGTACTTCAAGGACTACGTCGACCACTTCGGCCTGCGGGAGACGATCACGTTCAACACCTCCGTCGAACACGCGGAGCGCGACGACGACGGACTGTGGACGGTCACGCTGTCCAACGGCGAGGCGCGCACCTACGACGCGCTGATCGTCTGCAACGGCCACCATTGGGATCCGAACACCCCGGACTACCCCGGAGAGTTCGACGGCACGCTCATCCACAGCCACGCATACAACGACCCGTTCGACCCGATCGACATGCGCGGCAAGAACGTCGTGGTGGTCGGGATGGGCAACTCCGGCCTCGACATCGCCTCCGAGCTCTCGCAGCGCTTCCTCGCCAAGAAGCTCACGGTCTCCGCCCGCCGCGGGGTCTGGGTGCTGCCGAAGTACCTCAAGGGCACGGCAGGCGACAAGATGACGATGCCCGCCTGGATACCGCGCCCGCTCTCCCTGGCGCTCAAACGGCGCTTCCTGAACAAGAACCTCGGCTCCATGGAGGGCTACGGTCTGCCCAAGCCCGACCACCAGCCCTTCGAGGCGCACCCGTCCGCGAGCGGCGAGTTCCTCGGTAAGGCGGGCTCGGGCGATATCTCGTTCAAACCGGCCATCACCGCGCTGGAGGGCAAGCAGGTGCGCTTCGCCGACGGCAGCACCCTTGACGTGGACGTGATCATCTGCGCCACCGGCTACCACATCAGCTTTCCGTTCTTCACCGATCCGAACCTGTTGCCCGACAGCGAGAACCGCTTCCCGCTGTTCAAGCGGATGATGAAGCCCGACATCGACAACCTGTTCTTCATGGGCCTCGCGCAGCCGATGCCGACCCTGGTGAACTTCGCCGAGCAGCAGAGCAAGCTCGTCGCCGCCTACCTCGCGGGCAAGTACCTGCCCCCGGCACCCAGCGAGATGGGCGCCGTCCTTGCCGCCGACGAGGAGTACTACCTCAAGCCGTACTACAAGTCCCCACGGCACACCATCCAGTGCGAGTTCGATCCCTACGTGCGCAACCTGAAGAAGGAAATCGTCAGCGGCGGCAAGCGCGCCCAGGCCGCAGGCAACACGCTGCCCGTGCCTGCCCGCGCCATGCAGAACGCGTGAGGGAGGAGATCGACATGACACTGACACAGGGATTCTGCGCGGCGGGCTTCGAGCCGGTCCGCGATGCCCTCGAACAGCAGCTGGCGACGGGCGAGGAGCTCGGCGCGTCGGTCTGCGTGACCCTCGACGGGCAGCCGGTCGTCGACGTCTGGGGCGGCTACGCCGACGCGGACCGGACGACGCCGTGGGCCGAGGACACGATCGTCAACGTCTTCTCACTCACCAAGACGATGACGGCGCTGTCCGCGCTGCTCCTGGTCGACCGCGGCGAGCTCGACGTCTACCAGAAGGTCGCGCACTACTGGCCCGAGTTCGCTGCGAACGGCAAGGCGGACATCGAGGTTCGGCACCTGCTCTCGCACACCTCCGGCGTGTCCGGCTGGGAGCGGCCGATCGAACTCGAGGACATCTACGACACCGAGGCCGCCAGCGCCCGGCTGGCCACGCAGGCGCCCTGGTGGGAGCCGGGCACCGCGTCGGGCTACCAGGCGCTGAACTACGGGCACCTCGTCGGCGAGGTGATCCGGCGGGTGGACGGCCGCAGCCTTGGCCGCTTCTTCGCCGAGGAGCTGGCCGGGCCGCTTGGCGCGGACTTCCACATCGGCACCGGCCCCGAGCATTTCGGCCGGATCGCACCGATGATCCCGGCGCCGGCCATCAACTTCGACATGTCCACGCTCGACCAGGACAGCATCCTGGTCAAGTCGGTGACCTGCCCGTGGCTCGACCTGGAGAAGGTCAACACCGCCGAGTGGCGGCAGACGGAGCTCGGCGCCATGAACGGTCACGGCAACGCGCGCTCGGTCGCCCGCCTCCAGTCGCTGATCTCCTGCGGCGGCGAACTGGACGGCACGCGCCTGCTCTCCCAGGCCACCATCGACCTGATCTTCGAGCAGCAGGCCGACGGCGTCGACCTGGCCATCCTGACCCCGCTGCGGTTCGGCATCGGCTACGGTCTCCCCCACCCGGACACCGCCCCGCTGGTGCGCGACGGCCGGGTGTGCTGGTGGGCAGGGTTCGGCGGGTCGATGCTCGTCAACGACCTCGACAACCGGCTCACCTTCGCCTACACGATGAACAAGATGGCGCCGGGGCTGATCGGCTCCGACCGCAGCGATGCCTACCTGCACGCCACCAACGAGGCCGTTCGATCGGCACGAAGCGAGGTCTCCCTGTGAGGGCACTACAGCTCACGGATCCGGGTGTCATCGAGATCCGGGAAGTCCCGGTGCCGGAGATCGGCCCGTCCGACCTGCTGATCCGCGTCGGCGCGGCCGGCATCTGCCACTCCGACCTGCACCTGCTGCACTTCCCGGTGAAGATGCGGGAGGAACCGCTCACCATCGGGCACGAGATCGCGGGCACCATCGAGGCCGTCGGCAGCGAGGTCGACGTGCGGCAGGTCGGCGAGCGCGGGCTCGTCTACCTGTGCTGGTCGTGCGGCGTCTGCCGGGAGTGCATCAGCGGCAACGAGAACGTCTGCCTGGCCGCGGGCCGGACCGCCATGCCGCCGTGCCCCGGGCTCGGCCCGGACGGCGGCATGGCCGAGTACGTCCGGATCCCCGCCCGGTCGTTCGTCCCCATCGGAGACCTGGACTTCCTCCAGGCGGCACCGATGGCGGATGCCGCGCTGACCAGCTACCACGCCATTCGGGGTGCCAAGGAGCACCTGCGTCCCGGCTCGACCGCCGTGGTGATCGGCATCGGTGGGCTCGGGCACGTCGCGGTGCAGATCTTGCGCGCGCTCAGCCCGACCCGGATCGTGGCGGTGGACCTCGGCCAGGATCAGCTGGACCTGGCAAAGCGCTGCGGTGCCGACATCACCCTCGAATCCGGTCCCGACACCGCACGCCAGATCCTCGAGCTGACCGACGGCCGCGGCGCGGACGCGGTGTTCGACTTCGTCGGCGTCGACCCCACCGCCACGATGGCGGTCGAGTCCGTGGCGCCCAACGGCGCGTACCGGATGGTCGGGCTCGGCGGCGGTGTCCCCGGAGTGACGGCCGATCCGGCGGGAGGCCCCGGCTGGCCGTGGGGCGCGTCGGTTCGGAAGTCCTACGGCGGCACCAGGAGTGACCTCGTCGACTCCGTCGCCCTCGCCCAGGCCGGGCTGCTCACCGTCGAGGTGGACCGGTTCGACCTCGCCGACGCCCGAGAGGCGTTCGACCGCCTCGAGGCGGGCAAGATCCGCGGACGAGCGGTGCTGGTTCCGTGACCGGGTACGACACGATCCGAAAGGAAATGCAGTGACGAAGTCTGTTGACCCCCAGGCGTACATCGCCTCCGTGATGGCCGGGCTGACGGGCCCCGGCGGGCGCTTCGAGCTCGGCCTCGAGAACGTGCTCGGGGCCGAGATCCCGGTCATGCGCATCCGCGACCGGGCGCTCGGCGACGTCCTGAGGGCCTCGCTCTCCTACGGAGACCGCGACTACCTGGTCACCGAGGACACCCGGATGAGCTACACCCAGCACGGGGCCGCCGTGGCCGCATTGGCCACCGCACTCCGGGACCGGTACGGCGTCGGCAAGGGCGACCGGATCGGCATCCTCGCCGCGAACACCCCCGAGTGGCTGGTCACCTTCTGGGCGGCCCAGGCTCTCGGCGCTATCGCGGTCGGCTTCAACGCCTGGTGGGCGCCGCAGGAGGTCGAGTACGGCATCGGCCACACCACGCCCACCGTCGTGATCGCCGATGCCAAGCGTGCCGCGGTGCTCGCCGGGCTCGGCACCGATACCACCGTGCTCACCATGGAAGAGGACCTGCCCCGACTGTTCACCGAGTTCGCCGGCGCCGAACTGCCGAACACCGCAGTGGCCGAGGACGATCCGGCGGTGATCCTGTACACCAGCGGGACCAGCGGCCGCCCCAAGGGCGCCGTGCATTCGCACCGTAACGTGCTCGCGACCATCGACTATCACCGGTTCAGCGACGCGCTCGCCGCCGCGTTCACCGGCGGCGACCCGAACTCGGACGCACCCAGCGACCGGCGGTACCTGCTCACCTCCCCGCTGTTCCACATCGCCAGCCTGCACAACCTGGCCGTGCCCCGGCTGGCGACGGGTGGCGCGGTGGTGATCTACCAGGGCTCGTTCGACGTGGACCGGATGCTGCGGCTGGTCGAACGCGAGCGCGTGACCAACTGGGCCGCCGTTCCCACCATGGCCAATCGCCTGCTCGATCACGAGGATCTGTCGCGATACGACCTGTCCTCGGTCACCGCCTTCGCGCTGTCGGCGGCGCCGTCCTCGGCGGCGTTCCAGGACCGCCTGCGCGAGAAGGTACCGTTCGCGCGCAACTCCCTGGTCGACAGCTACGGCCAGACCGAGAGTGCCACCGCGATCTCCGTCGCCACCCCCCTCGATCTCGCGCATTTCCCCGGCACCCTCGGCCGGCCCATCATCGGCGTCGCCGTGGAGGTCCGGGACCCGTTCGGGGAGAAGGTCCCCGACGGGGTGGAGGGCGAGATCTGCGCGCGCAGCCCCTACGTGATGCTCGGCTACTGGGACAACCCCGAGGCCACCGCCGCGGCGATCACCGAGGACCGCTGGCTACGCACCGGCGACTTCGGTGTGATCGAGAACGGCATGGTCCGGCTCACCGGACGACGGTCGGACCTGATCCTGCGCGGCGGCGAGAACGTGTACCCGATGGAGATCGAGCAGTGCCTGGACGAGCACCCCGAGATCCTCGAGTGCGTGGTGATCGGCGTCGATCACCCCGACCTCGGCCAGGAGGTGGCCGCCGTGGTCGTCGCGCGGTCGGAGGACGCCGTCACGGAGGAGGAACTGCGGGCCTTCGCCGGCGAACGCCTAGCCTATTTCAAGGTCCCGGCCCGGTGGCGGATCACCACCTCGCCGTTGCCGCGCAACGCGACCGGCAAGACGATGCGCACCCAGGTGGTCGTCTGATGGCGCCCCGGTCTGCAATAGACGTTCGAGAATGGAGTGGTCTGCGATGAGCTACGACGTGATCATCAAGAACGGCCGGTGGTTCGACGGCACCGGCGCACGGTCCGAGACCAGGAACCTCGGCATCCGCGACGGGCGGGTGGCCGCCGTGTCGGTCGACGCACTCGACGAGGCTGACTGCCCGCAGGTGGTCGACGCCGCCGGGAAGTGGGTCATCCCGGGCATGGTCGACATCCACACCCACTACGACGTCGAGGTCATCCTGAGTCCGGGACTCAAGGAGTCGGTGCGGCACGGCGTCACCTCGATCTTCCTGGGGTCGTGCTCGCTGTCGGCGGTCCATGCCGGCCCCTCCGACGCGGGCGACCTGTTCGGCCGGGTCGAGGCCATCCCGCGTAAACACGTGGTCGACACGCTCACCGAGTCCAAGACCTGGACCTCGGCGCACGAGTACGTCGAGGCGATCGAGGCGCTGCCCTTGGGCCCGAACGTGGCCTCCTTCATCGGCCATTCGGACATCCGTGCCGCGCAGATGGGCCTGGACCGGGCGACCCGCAAGGACGTCAAGCCCACCCCAGCCGAGCTCGACGCGATGGCGGCCAAACTCGAGGAGGCGCTCGACGCCGGCTTCATCGGCATGTCCTCGCAGGAACTGCTGTTCGACAAGCTCGACGGCGAGGTCTGCCGGTCCCGGACCCTGCCCTCGACGTACTCGACCCGGCAGGAACGTCGCAGGCTCAGTGGGATCCTGCGGCGCCGGGGCAGGGCATTGCAGGCAGGCCCGGACGTCGGCCGCCCGCAGTCCATGGTCGCGTTGGCGCTGAGCAGCGTGGGGCTCTTCCGTCGCCCCTTGAAGGTGAGCCTGCTCTCGGCCGCCGATGTCAAGGCGATACCGGCTGTGGCGCATGTCTTCCCGGCGATGGCACGGGCCGTCAACGGTATGCGCGGCGACTTCCGGTGGCAGCACCTGCCCGTCCCGTTCGAGGTGTACTCCGACGGCATCGACCTGCCGGTCTTCGAGGAGTTCGGTTCCGGCGCCGCGGCATTGGACCTGTCGAACCAGCTCGAGGCGCGCAGCGCGCTGCTGGCCGACGAGTCCTACCGCCGCCGGTTCCGCAAGGACTACGACAAGAAGTACGGGCCCCGGGTCTGGCACCGCGACTTCTTCGACGCCGAGATCGTCGAGTGCCCGGACGAATCCGTGATCGGCAAGACCTTCGGACAGGTCGGAGTCGACCGGGGCGGAGTGCACCCGGTGGACGCCTTCCTTGACCTGGTGGTCGAGCACGGCACCAAGGTCCGGTGGCGCACCACGATCTCGAACCACCGCCCCGAGGTGCTCAACAAGTTCGCTTCCGATCCCGGTGTCCAGCTTGGCTTCTCCGATGCCGGCGCGCACCTGCGCAACATGGCCTTCTACAACTTCGGCCTCCGCCTGCTGCGTCGCGTCCGCGACGCCGAGCAGGCAGGGACACCGATCATGTCCGTGGAGCAGGCGGTGCACCGGCTCACCGGCGAACTCGCCGACTGGTACCAACTCGACGCCGGACACCTGCGCGAGGGTGACCGGGCCGATGTGGTGGTGATCGACCCGGCGCATCTCGACGCCTCGCTCGACGCCTATGCCGAATGCCCGGTCCCGGAGTACGACGGACTCTCCAGGATGGTCAACCGGAACGACGACGCGGTGTCCGCGGTGTTCGTCGGCGGCGAATGCGTGGTCCGAGAAGGGGAACCGACTCCGGTTCTCGGGACCCGTCGCACGGGGCGGTTCCTGCGAGCGGGCGAAAAATGAGCAACCCAGCGATGAACGGAAGTAGCACGGATGAGTGAGAACCGGTTTGTCGGCAAGACGGCGGCGGTGACCGGCGCGGCGTCCGGCATCGGCGAGGCCATCGCGATCCGCCTGATGGCCGAGGGCGCGAATGTCGTCGGGATCGACCTGGCCGGTGATGCGCTCGGCGCCATGGCCACCGAGTTCGGCAAGGCGTTCCTGCCCGTCACCGCCGACGTGACCAAGGAGGAGGAGGTCGCGGCGGCCCTGGACGCCGCGGTGACCCGGTTCGGGGCGCTGGACCTGGCCTTCAACGTGGCGGGCGCGTCCCGCGTCGGCGCGATCGTCGATCTCGACGAAGCCGACTGGGACTTCACCATCGACCTGGTGCAGAAGGGCGTCTTCCTCTGCACCAAGCACGAGGCGCGGCGCATGAGCGCCGGTGGGCGCGGCGGGGCCATCGTCAACGTCTCCTCGCTGAACGCCCATGTGCCGATGCCAGGGGGCAGCCCGTACGCGACCGGCAAGGCGGGCGTCGAGATGTTCAGCAAGAATGCCGCTCTCGAGCTGGCATCGTCGGGCATCCGGGTCAACTCCGTGCTGCCGGGACTCGTCGACACCCCGCTGGTCGCCCCGGTGCTGGCCTACGAGCCCGCGCAGGCGATGTTCCTCGAACGCATCCCGATGGCGCGGGCGGCGACGCCCGACGAGGTCGCCGGGCCGTGCCTGTACCTGGCCAGCGACGACGCGGGCTACATCACCGGCGCGAGCCTGGTCGTCGACGGCGGCTGGGAACTGTCCAACTTCCCGAACTTCAGCAAGCTCGCTGGTTGAGATCGGGAACGAGCGGCCGCGGTAGCTCGAGATCGAGCGGCGGCTGATCGGACGTGCACTGTTCCCGCCCTCCCCTCCAGGGGCCGGGAACAGTGCACGTCATTTCGCTTTCGCGGCCTTCGCCGCCGCCTTCGCGGACTTCTTGAACTCGCGGACCTCGCCAAGGGTGCGGTCGTCGACGACGTCGGCGATGGACCGGCGCGAGCCGTCGTCGCCGTACGCCCCTGCCGCCTCCCGCCAGCCCTCCGGCGCGACGCCGATCTGCTTGCCCAGCAACGCGAGAAAGATCCTGGCCTTCTGATCCCCGTAGCCGGGCAGCGCCTTGAGCCGCCCCAGCACCTCGCGACCGTCGGGATCACCCTCGGTCCAGATCGCCTCGGTCCTGCCGTCGTAGTGCTCGACGAGGTAGATGCACAGGTCCTGGATTCGCTTGCCCATCGACCCGGGGAACCGGTGCACGGCCGGCGGGGTCGCGCAGAGCGCGAGGAACGCGTCCGGATCCATCTCCGCGATCTTGTGCACGTCCAGGCCGGACAGCCGATCGTCGAGCTTCTTCGGCCCGGCGAAGGCCACTTCCATCGGGATCTGCTGATCGAGCAGCATCCCGATCAGCAGGGCGAGTGGATCCGCGGCGAGCAGCGCATCCGCATCAGCGTCTCCGGCGAGGTGCAGCGTGAGTGCCATGGCCCGATCCTGCCATTTCCGGCGGCGAACTTTCGACCCTCCCGGCGTCCGGGAACATTCTCGCGTCGCCGCCCGTTGAGTTCGGTACACCGTACGGAAGCGAGTTATCCTTGACTGCAACCCCGACCGATATCGAGTTCGACCGCCAGATCGGCGCACTCACCGAGGCGGGCTACCCCGGCCTGACCGGGCTGGCCGACGACGACTTCGCGGCCGCGCTGGAACCGCTCCGCGCGGTGGTGCTCGCGCACCAGGAGAGCGCCGCCGACCAGGGCGAGGATCACATCCCGTTCGTCCTGGTCGTCGCGCGTACCGCGCAGGGCGCCTCCATCGACGCGCACGAGGCGATGTCGCGCACCGCCCTCGGCACCCAACGGGGGTTCGCCGACTTCGAGCCCGCCGAGCTCGCCCGGTTCCTGCCTATCGAATCCGTCGAGGTTCCGGACGGGATCGGCTACGCGCTACTGAACGTCGACACCGGAACGGAGTATCTGAACGTCACACCTGCGACGGCACTGACGTCGCTGACCGAAAGGGGAAGCACCGGGCTCACCGTGGCGGAGGGCGTCGCGCTGATCACCGTGCGCCCCGACATGCTCCGCAAGAACAAGTGCTTCTCGCTGCTGTCGTCACGGTGCGGGGACAAGCGGGTGCCCGCGCTGTGGATCAGCCAGCGCCGACCGAAACTGGGCTGGTGCTGGAACGGAAACCCGCACACCTGGCTGGGGTCGGCGTCGACGGCGGGCCGACTGCCGCTGCCCTGACGGCGGGCAGGCGAGCCGGGGCCCGTCGGGCCCGGCTACGCCTGCTCGAGCGACTTCTCGGTGGCGGCCAGCAACACGCAGGTCGCCACCCCGTCCATCGCCTTCGCGAGGTCGTCGGTGGACGGGAAGCTCGGCGCGAGCCGGATGTTCTTGTCCTCCGGGTCGGTGCCGTACGGGAAGGCCGAGCCGGCGGCGGTCAACGCGATGCCGGCCTCCTTCGCCAGGCCGATGACCCGCTTCGCGGTGCCCTCGACGACGTCGAGGCTGATGAAGTAGCCACCCTTCGGCTCGGTCCAGGACGCCACCTTCGACGACCCGAGCCGATCCTCGAGGATCTGCAGGACCAGCGCGAACTTCGGCGCAAGGATCTCCCGATGCTTGTCCATGTGCGCGCGCACGCCGTCGGCGTCCTTGAAGAACATCAGGTGCCGCAGCTGGTTGACCTTGTCCGGCCCGATGCTCTTCTTGCCCAGGTGCTGCTGGTACCAGGCCAGGTTCTGCGTGGAGCCGCCGACGAAGCTGACGCCCGCGCCCGCGAAGGTGATCTTCGACGTCGACGCGAACACGAACGGCCGGTTCGGGTGTCCCGCCGCCGCCGCGATGCCCAGCACGTCCAGCGGGGCCTCGAACTCCTCGACCAGCGGGTGCACCGCGTACGCGTTGTCCCAGAAGAGCCGGAAGTCGGGGGCCGCGGTCGGCATCGAGGCCAGCGTCCGCACGACCTCCTCCGAGAAGACCGCACCGGTCGGGTTCGAGTAGGTGGGCACCGCCCACATTCCCTTGATCTGCGGATCCTCGGCGACCAGCCGGGCGATTAACGCGACATCCGGGCCGTCGTGCCGCATCGGGACGGGGATCATCTCGATCCCGTACGACTCGGTGATCGCGAAGTGCCGGTCGTAGCCGGGGCTCGGGCACAGGAACTTGATCTTCGGCTCCTGCGACCACGGCCGCACCGAGTCGGGGGTGCCGTGCAGCAGCGCGAACACGATGATGTCGTGCATGATCTCGAGGCTCGCGTTGTTGCCGGCCAACAGGTTCTCGGTCGGGATGCCGAGCAGTTCGCCGAAGATGGCACGCAGCTCCGGCAGTCCGGTGAGGCCGCCGTAGTTGCGGCAGTCCACTCCGTTGCCGTCGCGGTACTCGACTCCTGGCAACGCGAGCAACGCCTGCGAGAGGTCCAGCTGCTCGGGCGACGGCTTCCCGCGGGTCAGGTCGAGGGTGAGCTTCTCCGTCTTGAGCTGCGCGTAATTCGCGGACTGGCGCTCGTGCTCCGAACGGAGTTCCTCATGGCTCATCAACCCAACTTGGGTTTGGGTAGGCATGCCGAAAGACCTTTCACCGGCGCGACTGTCGGAGGTGCGCAAAAATAAAGGGGACCCCGCGCACCCGGCAGAGCCCATTGACCCTTGCTGCCTTCCGGCCCTGGGGGAGTTCACAGGATGCGCGCCGCGCGGGATCCGTCCACGAGTGTAGCCATGCCCGTCCGGGGGCGGACAGGCGGCCGAGCTTTCGCCCCGATCGGGGGGCCGTTTTCATTTCCTGGCGGGTTAGCCGGTATGCTCGCCCACGGAGGATTCGCCTAGTGGCCTATGGCGCTCGCCTGGAACGCGGGTTGGGTTAACGCCCTCAGGGGTTCAAATCCCCTATCCTCCGCCACACGATGGCCCCCGATCTCCGGATCGGGGGCCATCGTTGTATCCGGGGCCAGGACGGATGTCGTGAATCTTCAAGACCGCGTCGTCGCGCAGGTCGCACCATGGAGCCATGACCACCACGACCAGCAACGCCGATCTCTACCGGCGACTCGCCGCCGAACTGACCCGCCGCGTCGAAGCCGTGCCCGCCGACCGCTGGGACAACACCTCCCCCTGCGAGGGCTGGACCGCCAGGGACGTGCTCGGGCATGTCATCGAGACCCAGTCCTACCCGGTCAACGCGGCGGGCATGACGCTGCCTGCGGTCCCCGACGTCGCTGTCGATCCCGTCGGGGCCTGGACACAGACCCGCGACGCCGTGCAGGAGATCCTCGACGATCCCGAGCGCGCCGATCGTGAGTACGAGGGGCAGATGGGCACGGCGAAGGTCTCCGACACCTTCGGCTCCTTCTACACCTTCGACCTGGTGGTACACGGCTGGGACATCGCGAAGGCGACCGGCGCCGACACGGCCATCGATCCCGGGGACCTGGCGATGCTCGCCCGCTTCGCCGAGCGGATGGGTGAGGCCCTGCACGGACCCGGGGTCTGCGGCCCCGTGGTCGCGGTTCCCGCCGAGGCGGACGAGCAGACGCGGGTCCTCGGCCTGCTCGGCAGGAGGGCCTGAGCCACCCCGAGGCGCTGTGACGGTCGACACTGTGTGAAGGACGCCGCCCGGGCCGGAACCCGCGTGACCACGGCGATCGATCCTGCGGCGGACGCCCGCACGCGGTGACCGCTTCGCTCGCACTGCGCGGCGCGGGACCCTTCATTACTGTCCGCGATGCGTCGGCCGTCGGCGCACAGTCCACTCGGGAGGAACCACCATGGCAGACAACGGCAGCTCCGTACTCGACACCGGCGCCGCGACCGCCGTCGACATCGAGGGCATCCTCGGCACCACGATCAAGGCCGTGCTCGACACGTTGAACAACGTGACCATCAGCTGACGTTCGCCCCACCCAAGATAGGCCCCGCCCAACAGTTTTCGGGCGGGGCCCTTTCGTATCCGAGTCCGAAACGATGAACAGTAGTGCCCATCAACTGATTTCATGGTCCGTGACGGTTCGCCGACATTCGCCCCGGACGACGCGGCGGATGCCACCTCCGACTGCCGGCGACCATTCGGACCAGCTTCTACATGAACTGTTCATGTTCCGGAAGGGTTGCAGCACAGGTTGTTTCCCGCAGCTTTGGCCGACGTTAACCGAACGGAAACCCTGCGATTTCAAGGGATGCGCGCCCGCAGAACCTCCGATACAGTCCGCGATGCAGATCGAACGACACAGACTTCCTGGAGGAATCCCATGGCAAACTTCACCCCGATCGCAGACGCAGGCGCCGACACCGGCAGCAGCGGAATCGACGTCATCTCCGAGGTCCTCTCCGGCGCGGGCGGCATCTTCGGCAGCCTGGTCGGTGCCTTCAGCAGCTGAGCCCCCTCAGTTGCGCGGCCTCGGCCCCCGTCCGTCCGGGCGGGGGCCGACGGCGCACCAGGACCGGTCGGGCGAGTGGCCCCCACTCGTTAGGCTGACGTCATGCCACAGTCGGCCCCGAGCGGTGCAGTTTCGAGCGACCTGCAAGCAGTCGCAAGCGGTGCCGTTTCGAGCGACCTGCAAGCAGTCGCTAGCGGTGCCGGACGGTTCGCCCCGAGCCCGTCCGGCGACCTGCACCTCGGTAACCTCCGAACCGCGATGCTGGCGTGGCTGTTCGCCCGCTCCACAGGCCGGAGATTCCTGATGCGAATCGAGGACCTCGACCGGGTGCGGGCGGGTGCCGAAACGCGACAGCTCGACGACCTCGCGGCCCTGGGGCTGGACTGGGACGGTCCGATCGTCCGGCAGTCGGAACGCCTGGTGCGCTACGACGCCGCCATCGACGAACTCACCGCCGCCGGCCGAACCTACGAATGTTTCTGCACCAGAAGAGAAATCCAGCAGGCCGTCTCGGCGCCGCACGGACCGGACGGCCACTACCCCGGTACCTGCCGCGACCTGAGCGCAGCCGAGATCGCGGCCAAGCACGACTCGGGCAGGCCCCCGGCCATCCGGCTGCGCGCGGAGATCACCGAATTCGCGATCGAGGACGAGCTGCACGGCCGCTACACCGGCGCGATCGACGACGTGGTGCTCCGGCGCGGCGACGGCATCCCGGCCTACAACCTGGCCGTGGTGGTCGACGACGCGGAGCAGGGCGTCGACCAGGTGGTACGCGGGGACGACCTGCTCTCCTCCGCGCCGCGGCAGGCCTACCTGGCCTCGCTGCTCTCGCTGACCGTGCCGCGCTACGCGCATGTCCCGCTGGCACTCAATTCCGACGGTAAGCGGTTGGCCAAACGCGACGGCGCCGTCACGCTGGCCGACCAGCGGGCCCTGGGTCGCACCCCCGACGAGGTGCGGGGAATCCTGGCAACCTCCCTCGGAATGGCCGAGGCAGGCGACAAGCCCGGCCTGGACGAGTTACTTCGAGGTTTCGATCCCGTCGCGCTCCCGCGAACCGCCTGGGTATTCGCGGATCTTTAATGGATGTTTGCGCAATCGAAACGTATTCGGCGAACGGCAGGGTACCGGGCAATGGGGATCGCACGTAGGGTCACTAAGCACTGTGTATGACGAGCACCGTTGAATGGCAGCAATCAGACCGCATCCGAGGGGAAAACATGACCACCGGTGGATTTGATCAGAACCAGAACCAACCAGGCGAGCCGTCCTACCCGACTCCGCCGCAATTCGATGACCAGGTGGCGGGGGGCGCATTCCCAGGCGGCGCCGAACCCGGCAGCCTCGGGGTTCGGTTCGGCGCGCGGCTCGTCGACTACATCCTGGTCGGAGTCGTCACCTGGATCCTGCTGATCGCCTTCGGCGTCGCCGACAACATCGCCATCAGCGGATTGGTCTCGGGCATCCTGACGTTCGCGTATTTTGTGGTCTTCGACATCAGGGGCTGGACCCCGGGCAAGAAGATGCTCGGACTGAGCGTGCGCGGCCCCGGCGGCGGCAACCCGACCCCTCAGCAGGCCTCCATCCGCGAGGCGTTCAACCTGCTCAACATCATCCCGTTCATCGGCGGGCTGCTGAGCCTGATCGCGGTCATCGTGATCGCGGTGACCATCAATTCGAGCCCCACCAAGCAGGGCAAGCACGACGAACTGGCAGGCGGAACCCAGGTCGTCAGGGGCTGATCGATCACCGCACGACCATTTTCACCCGAACCCGCCGTTGTTCGAGTTCGGGACGCACCACAACTCAACCGCACAAAAGAAGGAAGACTGTGAGCGAAAACCCACCGACCGGCCAGCCTGGCAACGAGGGCACCCCGGACAATCCGATTCCGCCGCAGAATCCGCCTGCCGGCGGGTACCCGCCGCCGCCCGGATACCCGCAGCCCGGCGCCACCCCGCCTCCCGGCGGCTACCCGCCCCCGCCCGGATACCCGCAGCAGGGCGCACCGCAGCCTGGGTACCCGCAGCAGGGCGCGCCGCAGCCCGGCAGTTACCCGCCCCCGCCCGGATACCAGCAGGGCGGAACCCCGAACATGCCCGGCGGCTACCCGCCGCCCCCCGGATACGGCGCGGGCGAAGGCGGCTATCCCCCGCCGCCCGGGTACGGCGCGGACGCGTTCTCGGCCCCCGGCTTCGGCGGCCCCGGCGGCACCCCGCAGCTCACGGTCGGTGACGCGCTCGGCTACTCCTGGAACAAGTTCAAGGCCAACGCCGGGATCTGGATCGGCATCGTCCTGATCGCCGCCGTCATCGAGGTGGCGCTCAGCCTGATCTTCAACACCGGGAACACCTCGAGCGACTTCTCCTCGGCCTTCACGGTGTGGGGCATCTTCGGCACCATCGTCACCACCGTCGTGGGATACCTCATCCAGGCGGCCATGATCCGCGGCGCCCTGCACGAGGTGGACGGCAACAAGCCGGCGATCGGCTCGTTCTTCCAGTTCAACAACGTCGGCGCGATCATCCTCGCCAGCGTCATCGTCGGTGTGCTGTCCGCGATCGGCTTCGTGCTGCTGATCATCCCGGGCCTGATCATCGTGTTCCTGACCTGGTGGACGCTGCAGTTCGTGATCGACCAGAACCAGGACGCGATCACCGCGATCAAGTCGAGCTTCAGCGCCATCTCGCAGAACGTCGGAGCCCTGCTGCTCCTCGCGCTGGCGCTGGTCGGTATCAACATCGTCGGCGCGCTGCTGTGCGGTCTCGGCCTGCTGGTGACCATCCCGCTGACCGTCATCGCCTCCACGTACGCCTACCGCGTGGTGGTCAGGGGCCCGATCGCCCCCTGATCCGGACAACCGGACAAACCGCGCACCCGCCGCAGGGCGCGAGCTCCTCCCACCAGGGTCGAGGTCGCGCCCTGCGGCGTTGTGATGCTTGGATGGCGTCGTGACAGTGTCAGAGCACGCCGAGAAGAACCCCGAGCACGCGACCTTCGCGCACGTCAGTCGCGGCTACTACCCCACGATCGTGGCGCTCTTCACCGCCGTATTGCTGATCTCGAATATCTGCGCCACCAAGGGGGTGGCCTTCTTCGCGGGTGCCGAGCTGAGCGTCGGCCCGCTGCAGATCCTGCCGATCATCACCGACGGCGGGTTCTTCCTCTTTCCGATGGCCTACATCCTCGGCGACGTGCTCAGCGAGGTGTACGGCTTCAAGGCCACCCGGCGGGCCATCTACCTGGGCTTCGGGGCCATGATCCTGGCGTCCGCCTGCTTCTGGCTGCTGCTGGAGCTGCCGTCCGCAGACTTCTATGTCAACCAGGCGTCCCTCGAGGCAGTGGTGGGGGTGTACCCCCGGCTGCTGCTGGCAGGCCTGGCCGGGTACCTCGTCGGCCAGTTGCTCAACTCGCTGGTGATGGTGTCCATCAAGGAGCGCACCAAGGAGAAGCACCTGTGGGCCCGGCTCATCGGGTCGACCGTGGTCGGCGAGTTCGCCGACACCCTGATCTTCTGCGCCATCGCGGCGGGCGCGATCGGGATCAGCACGTGGGGCGACTTCTTCAACTACCTGATCGTCGGCTTCCTGTGGAAGACGCTGGTCGAGGTGCTGGTCATGCCGATCACCTACCGCGCGATCGCCTACGTCAAGAAGCACGAACCGACGTACGTGATCGCGAGCTGACCACTCACCGGAAGGCGTCGACGTTTCGCGCCGCCCACTCGGCGAAGGTCCGGGGCGGGCGGCCGAGGATTCCCTCGAGATCCGGACTGACCTGCTGTTCGACCGGCGTCGGAGCGCCCAGGACGTCGAGCGTGCCGTCCACCACCGGCGCCGGCATGAACCGCAGCATCTGTGCCCTCGCCTCGTCGCGGCTCTGCGCGGCGAATCCGACCGGCTCGCCGAGCGCCTGACCGATCGCCGCGGACCGCTGACGCGGCGAGACCGGCGCAGGCCCGGTGAGTACGTAGGTACGGCCGGCGTGGCCCGCCTCGCGCAGCACCACGGCGGCTGCCTCCGCGAGGTCGGCCGGGTCGACGTCCGGCAGTCCGACGTCGCCGAACGGCGCGGCGACCCGACGGTGCGAACGGACCGTCTCGACCCATGCGAACGCGTTGGAGGCAAAGCCGGCAGGCCGCAGGACCGTCCACTCCATGCCCGACCCCTTGACCGCGGTCTCGAATGCCCTGAGTCCCGTGTGCGAGGGCGAGTCCGGCCGGGTCCCGGCGACCTGGGAAGACAACAGGACCACTCGGCGAACCCCGCCCGCACGCGCGACGTCGAGGATCCGGCTCGGGCTGACGTCGGCCGCGAGGACCTCCCCCGAAACGAGGAGGAACAGGGCCTCCGCTCCCTCGACCGCGGCTCCGAGACTGTCCGGTTCGGTGAGATCGGCCTGCCGGTGCCGGACCCCGATGGGGACCGCGTCCGCCGACCCCCGAGAGACCGCGGTGACCTGCTCACCCGCCGCGGCCAGGGCCCCCACCAGCGGCACGCCCACGTTCCCTGTCGCTCCCGTTACCACGATCATGAACAGCTCCCCTTCGCCGTTTCCTGAGGTCACACGCGTCGGACGACGCCCCTCGTGAGTTAGTTAGTTGACTAACTCACTCTGAAGATAGCCGATGGTAACGCGGCTGTCTATAGTTAGTCAGGTGACTGACTCAGCGGAGAGCGTGGGGCCGCGGCGCGGCAAGCGGGAACGCCTGGCGGAGGCCGCCGCCCAGGTCTTTCACGAGCAGGGCGTGGAGAAGACAACCCTCACCGACATCGCGCGCGCGGCCGACGTCCCGGTTGGCAACGTGTACTACTACTTCAAGACCAAGGACGAGCTGGTCGGGGCGGCGATCGGCGCGCACGCGCAGCGCCTCGAGGCGTTGATCGCCGCGCTCGAAGCGCACCCCACTCCGCAGGAGCGCCTCAATGCGCTGGTGCGTGGATGGACGGAACAGCGTGAGGTCGCCGCGCGATTCGGCTGCCCGTTCGGGACCCTGTCATCGGAACTCGACAAACGCACCGATGGCCTGGACCGCGACGCCGCCGAGGTCATGCGTCACCTGGTCGACTGGGCCGAGCAGCAGTTCCGGTCGATGGGCCGCGACGACTCCCGTGAGCTCGCGGTCGCCCTGATCGCCGCCTACCAGGGCATTTCCCTGCTCACCAATACGTTCCGGGACCCCGAGCTCATGGCAGCCGAGGGCCTCCGCCTAGAACGCTGGATCGACTCGCTCGCCGGAGCGAGCACGCCGGGCTAGACGCGGCTGGTGGCGTAGAACCGTCCGAGAGTCTCCGACTTCAGATCGTCGAAGTAGCCGCCCTCGATGCTCTCCCGGATCCGGTCCACCAACCGGATGGTGAATCGTTCGTTGTGAATGGTCGCGAGCGTCGACGACAGCATTTCTTTCGATTTGAACAGGTGGTGCAGATACGCCCTCGAATAGTTCTTGCAGGTATAGCAGTCGCACTCGTCGTCGATCGGGTTGTAATCGCGCCGGAAACGGCTCGTGTTGATGTTGAACCGTCCGGTGGTCGTGTAAATCGCGGCATTTCGCGCCACCCGTGACGGATTCACGCAGTCGAAGGTGTCGGCCCCGTTCTCGATGGCGACGAACAGGTCGTCCGGCTCGCTGATGCCCAGCAGGTGCCGCGGCTTGTGTTCGGGCAGCTCCTCGTTGCACCACCGCACGATGGTCCCGAGGTTCTGCTTTTCCAGCGCCCCGCCGATCCCGTAGCCGTCGAAGCCGGTGCCGCTCTCGCCGACGATCGACTCCAGCCCCCGGCAGGCCTGCCTGCGCAGGTCCTCGTACTGCGCGCCCTGCACGACGCCGAACAGCGCCTGGTACGGGCGGTGGCTGCGCTCGGCGGTCAGACGTTCGTGCTCGGCGATGCACCGCACCGCCCACGCCTGCGTGCGTTCGACCGACTCCTCCTGGTAGCCACGGGTGTTGAACAGGGTGGTCAACTCGTCGAACGCGAAGATGATGTCCGCGCCGAGCCGGTGCTGGATGCTCATCGAGATCTCCGGCGTGAACCGGTGCCGGGAGCCGTCCCGGTGCGACTTGAACGTCACCCCGTCGTCGTCGACATGCGCGAGGCGCTCCTTGCCGACGGCGATCACATCGTCGGACTGGACCCCGACGGAGTCCATCGAGAGCACCTTCTTGAAGCCGACGCCCAGCGACATCACCTGGAATCCGCCGCTGTCGGTGAACGTCGGGCCCGGCCAGTTCATGAACCGGCCCAGGCCGCCCGCTCCGTCCACGATGTCCGGCCCAGGCTGTAGGTACAGGTGATACGCATTCGCCAGAACAGCCTGCGTGCCAAGTTCTTTCATCGTCTCCGGCAGCACCGCCTTGACGGTGGCGTTGGTCCCGACCGCGATGAACGCCGGGGTCTGGATCTCACCGTGCGGAGTGTGGATGGTGCCGGTCCGGCCCAGGCGGCCGGGCAGCCGGGTACCGAGGGTGAAGAAGGGTTGGCTCACCGTGTCATCCAATCAGCCCGTTCACACGGCCGCCTCGGCCGGTCCGACGAACTGGCTGTTGTAGAGCTCGAAGTACGCCCCGCGCCGGGCGAGCAGTTCCTCGTGGGTGCCCTGCTCGACGATGTGGCCCTCCTCCATCACCACGATCAGGTGTGCGTCGCGGATGGTCGAGAGTCGGTGCGCGATGACGAAACTCGTCCGGTCGCTGCGCAGCGCCGCGGTGGCGTGCTGGACGAGAAGCTCGGTGCGGGTGTCCACCGAACTGGTGGCCTCGTCGAGGATCAGGATCGACGGTTGCGAGAGGAACGCCCGCGCGATCGTGATGAGCTGCTTCTCGCCCGCGCTGACATTGCCGCCCTCCTCGTCGATGACGGTGTCGTATCCCGCGGGGAGCGAATGCACGAAACGGTCCACGTAACTCATCCGGGCCGCCTCGCGAATCTGCGCCTCGGTGGCGTCGGGGTGGCCGTAGGCGATGTTCTCCCGGATGGTGCCGCCGAACAACCAGGTGTCCTGCAGCACCATCCCGATGCGGGACCGCAGGTCGTCGCGCAACATGGTGGTGATGTCGGTGCCGTCCAACCTGATTCGCCCCGAGTCCACCTCGTAGAACCGCATGATCAGGTTCACCAGGGTGGTCTTGCCTGCCCCGGTCGGACCCACGATCGCCACCATGTGTCCCGGCTCGGCGGTCAGCGACAGGTTCTCGATGAGCGGCTGCTCCTCCTTGTAGCGGAACGACACGTTCTCGAACTCGACGTGACCGCGGCGGACCAGCGGCGTGGCGGGCGACGCGGGGTCCGGCGACTGCTCGTCCTCGTCGAGTAGTGCGAAGACCCGCTCGGCGGACGCGACGCCGGACTGCATCAGGTTGGTCATGGCGCCGATCTGGGTGAGCGGCTGGGTGAACTGACGCGAGTACTGGATGAAGGCCTGCACGTCGCCGAGGCTCATCGACCCGGACGCCACCCGCATGCCGCCGACCACCGCGACGGCCACGTAGTTGAGGTTGCCGAGGAAGTTGATCGCGGGCATCACCATGCCCGAGATGAACTGCGCCTGGAAACCGGACTGGTAGAGCTGCTCGTTCCGCTCGTCGAAGGCGGCCCCGACCTCGCGCTGGCGGCCGAACGCGGTCACCAGCTCGTGCCCGGTGAAGGACTCCTCGATCTGCGCGTTCAGCGCGCCCGTGGTGGTCCACTGCGCCACGAAGTGCTTCTGCGACCGCTTCGCGATCAGCGTGGTCGCCAGCACCGACAGCGGCACGGTCGCCACCGCGACCATCGCCAGCAGCGGCGAGATCCACAGCATCATGGCCAGGATGCCGATCACCGAGAGCACGGACGTCAGCAGCTGGCTGATCGTCTGCTGGACGGTCTGGGCGATGTTGTCGATGTCGTTGGTGACGCGGCTGAGCAGGTCGCCGCGGGGGTTGGTGTCGAAGTAGCGCAACGGCAGCCGGTGGATCTTCTCCTCGACATCCGCGCGCAGCCGCATGATGGTGCGCTGCACCACGATGTTGAGCACGTAGCCCTGCACCCAGCTGAACAGCGAGGCAGCCAGGTAGATCACGAGCACGACGGCGAGCACCCGGCCGAGCGCGCCGAAGTCGATCCCGGTGCCGGGCACCACGTCCATCGAGGACACCATGTCCGCGAAGGTGTTCTGCCCCTGTGCCCGCAACTCGTCGACGGCCTGGTCCTTGGTGAGGCCCGCGGGCAGCTGCCTGCCGACGACACCGTCGAAGATGATGTTGGTGGCGTGCCCGAGGATCTTCGGGGCCACCACGCTGAGCACCACGCTCATCGCCGCCAGTACGAGCACCAGTCCGACCGCGAACTTGTCCGGGGACAGTCGTTTGAGCAGACGCCTCGCGGACGGACCGAAGTCCATCGGCTTCTTCGACGGCGGGCCCGCGGCGGCCATCGGGCCGCGCATGGCGCTCACGACGCCGCCTGCGCGGCGAGCTGGGACGCGACGATCTCCGCGTAGGTCTGACAACGGTCCATGAGCTCGGCGTGGGTGCCGATCCCGACGATGGCACCGTCCTCGAGCACGATGATCTGGTCGGCCTCGATGATCGTCGAGACCCGCTGCGCGACGATGATCACGCAGGCGTCCCGGGTGACCGGCGCCAACGCGGCCCGCAGCCGGGCGTCGGTGCTCAGGTCCAGCGCGGAGAACGAGTCGTCGAACAGGTAGATCTCCGGTTCCCTGACCAGCGCCCTGGCGATCGCCAGCCGCTGCCGCTGACCGCCGGAGACGGTGGCGCCGCCCTGCGCGATCGGGGACTCGAGGCCCCCCGGCATGGCCCGGACGAAGTCGGCGGCCTGCGCGATCTCCAGACATCGCCACAGCTGGGCGTCCGTCGCGTCCGGCCTGCCGTACCGCAGGTTGCTGGCCACCGTCCCGGAGAACAGATACGGCTTCTGCGGGACCAGGCCGATCGAGGAACGCAGCTGGTCGGGGTCGATGACCCGGACGTCGGCGGCCCCGACGCGGACCTCGCCGCCGGTGACGTCTATCAGCCGCGGGATCAGGTTGAGCAGGGTGGACTTGCCGGATCCGGTGCCACCGATGATGGCGGTGGTCATCCCGGGTTCGGCCAGGAAACTGACGTTCCGCAGCACCGGCGCCTCCGCGCCGGGGAAGGCGAAGGTCGCGCCGCGCATCTCGACGATGCCGCGCTCGCGCCAGCTGGTGAGCGGCTTCGGCGAGGCCTGCACCGACGGCTCGGTGTCGAGGACCTCGGTGAGCCGCTCGGCACACACCGAGGCGCGCGGCAGGATCACGGCGATGACGGTCACCATCATCACCGCCATCAGGATCTGCATGATGTAGGAGAGCACCGCGGTGAGCGAGCCGATCTGCATGGAGCCCTGGTCGATGAGGTGGCCGCCGAGCCAGAGCACCGCGACGCTGGTGATGTTCGCGATGAGCATCACCATCGGGAGCATCAGCGCCATCAGCTTGCCGACCCGCAACGCGGTGCCTGCCAGGTCCTCGTTGGCCGCGCCGAAACGCCGCATCTCGTGCGATTCGCGGACGAACGCCCGGACCACCCGGATGCCGGTGATCTGCTCGCGCAGGACCCGGTTGATGGCGTCGATCCGCGACTGCATCAGCCGGAACTGCGGCACCATCTTCGAGATCACCAGGTACATCGCCAGGCCGAGCAGCGGGACCGCGACGGCGAGCACCCAGGCCAGGCCCTGCGACTGACGGATCGACATGACGATGCCGCCGATGCCCATGATCGGCGCCGCCACCAGGATGGTGCAGCTGATCACCACCACCATCTGAATCTGCTGGACGTCGTTCGTGCTGCGGGTGATCAGGGAGGGCGCCCCGAAGTAGCCGACCTCGCGCGCGGAGAACCGGCCGACCTGGTGCACGACCGCGCCGCGCAGGTCACGACCCATGCCCATCGCGGCGCGGGCGCCGAAGTACACGGCGCCGATGCTGCACGCGACCTGCAGGCACGTGATGAGCAGCATCGTGCCGCCGGTGGAGAGCACCACAGCCGTATCGCCCTTGGCGACGCCGTTGTCGATGATCTCGGCGTTGAGGCTCGGCAGATACAGCGTGGTCAGGGTCGAGATCAACTGGAGCGCAACGACACCCGCCAGGTCACCACCGTATGGGCGCAGGTAGGTGCGCAGCAGTGAGTACAACATAGGCTTCGAGGCTACCAATCGACCGCGTGACTCGGCGGGATACACCGGGCGAACCCGCAGCTCAGCGCCTCCGCCATGCCTCCGGGTCGGCGGTGAGCCGCTCGACGAATCCGGGCAGCCGGCCGCAGGCGATGTCCGCGATACTGACACCCTCCAGGACGGCCCTCAGGTTCACCCGCACCGCGATCCACACGTCGAGCAGCGGGGCGGCGGGCCCGTCGTAGTGGACCTCCTCGGGGCGCTGGCCCCGCACCGACGCCAGCGGGCCCTCCACGGCCCGGATCACGTCGGCGACGGTGATCTCGGCGGCGGGCCGGGCCAGCCAGTACCCGCCGTCCGGGCCCCGCCTGCTGTGCACCATGCCCGCCCGGCGCAGGTCACCGAGGACGGCCTCGAGGAACTTGTGCGGGATCGTCTGCGCGTTCGCGAGGTACTCCGCCTTCGCGAGCGCCTCCCCCGCCGCGGCCAGTTCGACCAGGGTGCGCACGGCGTAGTCCACCTTCGCGGTGATGTGCACGGCTGCCCCCTCGCCTGGCCGGTCCGTCCGGCGGTTGATTCCTACCATCGCGGTATGAAATCGGGCAAGCGCAGTTGACAGGCCACGCACGCCACTGCCAGCCTGGACGCATGTCCGGCAACCCTGCGCTCACGGTGCGACGCCACGTCGACCTCCTGAGCGTTGCCGCCGCGCTCTGTCAGTAGCGATCCGCCCCGCTCCCCCCTCCCACGACCTGGCCCCAACGGCTCGTCGACCGGCGCGCGCACGCCCGCCGTACTGACATCTCGGAGCACCCTTCATGAGCATCGACCTGCACTGGTTCCTGCCCACCGCCGGCGACGGCCGCGGCATCGTGGACAACTCGAACTCCTCAACCTCCGATCCCAGGACCGCCGGGAACCGGGCCCCGACCCTCGAGTACCTGACCCAGGTCGCCCGCGCCGCCGAGCAGTCCGGGTTCACCGGCGTGCTCACCCCCACCGGGACGCACTGCGAGGACGCCTGGCTGACCACCGCCGCCCTGATCCCGCTGACCGAGCGGCTCAAGTTCCTCGTCGCGTTCCGGCCCGGGGTCATCTCGCCGACGCTGGCCGCGCAGATGGCCGCCAGCTACCAGCGCCTGTCCGGCGGGCGACTGCTGCTCAACGTGGTGACCGGGGGCGACTCACAGGAGCAGCGGAGTTACGGCGACTGGCTGACCAAGGACCAGCGCTACGCTCGCACCGCCGAGTTCCTGCAGGCCCTGCGCGGGACGTGGGGCGAGGCCCCGTTCGACTTCGACGGCGAGCACTACAAGCTGGTCGGCGCGACCACCTCGGCGCCGCCGAACCCGGTGCCGCCCATCTACTTCGGCGGCTCCTCCGCGGCGGCCCTGCCGGTGGCGGCGGGTCACGCCGACGTGTACCTCACCTGGGGCGAGCCGCCTGCGCAGGTGGCCGCGAAGATCGCCGCGGTCCGCGAGCACGCCGAACGTGCCGGGCGCACCATCCGGTTCGGCATCCGGCTGCACGTGATCACCCGCGACACCTCGAGGCAGGCGTGGGACGTCGCCGACACGATGCTCGCCGGCCTCGACCCGACCGCGGTCGCCGAGGCCAGCGCCCGGTTCGCACGGTCCGAGTCGGAGGGACAGCGGCGGATGGCGGCCCTGCACGGCGGCAGCACCGCGTCGCTGGAGATCTCCCCGAACCTGTGGGCCGGCGTCGGGCTGGTCCGCGGCGGGGCGGGCACCGCGCTGGTCGGCAGCCACGAGGAGGTCGCGGACCGGATCGAGGAGTACCACTCGCTGGGGCTGGACGAATTCGTGCTCTCCGGGTACCCGCACCTGGAGGAGGCGTACTGGTTCGGCGAGGGGGTGCGGCCGATCCTGGCGCGCCGGGGCCTGCTGGCGGGTGAGCGGGCGCTGATCCCGGCGTGAGCCGGGCGGGCGTCTGCGGCCGACCGGATCTACAGCCGCAGCACGCCCATCGCCGCGTCGAGCAGCACCCGCAAGAGCTCCTCGTCGTCGGCCTGCGGCACCGCCGCGTTCGCCGACAGCGCCGTGTTGAGCACCTCCAGCGCCGCGACCGCGCGGATCGTGGACTCCGTTGGGGCGTCCGGGCCCGCCAACCAGATGTTGATCCGCCGGTTGATCTCGATCAGCTCGGGCAGGATCGGGCCGAGGGTGGCGGTCATCGCGGAGGCGTCCCGGACGAACAGCGACCCCTCCGCGCGGTGGTTGAGCAGCCCGATCAGGTAGCGGCGCAACACCTCCCGGATACCGTCCGCGGTGTGCGGCGCCTGATCGAGCACGTCGGCGACGTCACGCATGACGAACAGGATCGGGGTCACGATGGCCAGCAGCAGGTCGGCCTTGGAGGCGTAGTGGTAGTAGAGCGAGGCCTTGGTGATGCCGACCTCGTCGGCGATCTCCCTCAGGCTGGTCTGCTCGACGCCCTTGGCGATGAACTGCCGAAGCGCGGCCTCCCTGATGGCCGACCTGGTATCTCGCGCGCCCATCGTCGACCACCTCTCTTCCTCCGGTCCGGTCCGAACACAACGGCACCCTAAGGCCCCGCGCAGCGCGGCGACGAATCATTCCAGTTGTCGGTGACCCGAATGGGTGCGTAGTCTACCTACCGCACGGTAGGCAAACTTGCAGAACGCGGTGTGGAGGGGCACATGTTCGGGAAACTTGCTCGATTCGTTGTACACAATCCATGGAAAATCATTGCGGCGTGGATCATCGCCGCCGTCGCGGTCGTGGCGCTCGCGCCCACGCTGACCGACGTGCTCAACAAGGAGCAGTCCGGCTTCCTGCCGGACACCTACGAGTCCATTCAGGCACAGCACCTCGCTGAGGAGCAGTTCGGGAAATCCGAGGACGCCACGGCGACCATCGTGATCAAACGCGAGGACGGGCAACCGCTCTCGGCGGAGGACCAGGCCAAGGTGGAGGGCCTGGCCGGTTCGATCAACGCGACCGATATCGATCGGGTCGTCGTCGCCGAGACCGGACCGCAGGCACTCGCGGAGAACAAGGAAGTCCAGCTGGTCAGCGTCGGACTCCAGGGCATGCCCGACGAGAAGCCGGTCGGCGAGGCGGTCAAGGAGATCCGCAAGATCGGCGGCGAGACGCTCGCGGACAGCGGCCTGCGGATGTCCGTCACCGGTGACGCCGCCCTCATGGTCGACAACGAGGAGGCATTCAAGAACGCCGAGGCGATCATCGGCATCGTCACGGTCCTGCTGATCATCGGGCTGCTGCTGGTCATCTACCGCAGCCCCGTCGCGGCCCTGCTGCCGATCGTCTCGGTCGGCATCGTCTCATCCATCGCGCCCGGCATCATCGCCCTGGTCGCGAAGGGCACCGGCCTGCAGGTCGACCAGTCGCTGCAGATCATCCTGACCGTCGTGCTGTTCGGCGTCGGCACCGACTACATCCTGTTCCTGTTGTTCCGCTTCCGTGAGCGGCTGCGGGCGGGCGAGGAGAAGACCACCGCGCTGATCCATGCGGTCGAGCGGGTCGGCGAGGTCATCGCCTCCGCGGCGGGCGCGATCATCGTGGCGTTCTGCGCGCTGCTGCTCGCGATCTTCGGCGCGTTCCGCAGCCTCGGCCCCGGCCTGGCCATCGGCGTCGGCATCATGGCGCTCGCGTCGCTGACGCTGATCCCCGCGATCGTGTCGCTGATCGGCACCAAGGTGTTCTGGCCGTCGAAGTCGTGGCAGAAGGAGCCCAAGGGCACCGTCTTCGCCAAGCTCGGCGCGTTCACCGGCCGCCGCCCCGGCGTGGTCGCACTCGTCTCCGGCGGGCTGCTGGTCGTGATGGCGCTTGGCATGTTCGGCTTCAAGACGGACTACGACCAGCTCGGCCAGCTGCCGTCCACCACCGAGTCGGCGCGCGGCATCAAGGACCTGCAGTCCGGGTTCCCGGCGGGCGCACTCAACCCGACGCTGGTGTACCTACACTCCACGGACGGCTCCCCGCTCGACCCGGCCGAGGTGGAGCGGGTGGCGAAGGAACTGACCACCTCCACCGGCATCGGCGGCGCCATGCCCGCGAACGAACAGGGCGACCTCGGACTGATCTCCAAGGACGGCAGCACCGCGCAGATCAACCTGCTGCTGGAGTACAGCCCGCAGTCCAACGAGGCGCTCGACGCGGTCGACCCGCTGCGCGAGGCAGCGCACGCGGCCGCACCGGAGGGCACCGAGGTGCTGGTCGGCGGGCCGACCGCGGCGTTCACGGACATCCGCGACGCGAACAACCGCGACCTGTCGGTGATCTTCCCGGTCGCAGGCGTGCTGATCGCGCTGATCCTGGGTCTGCTGCTGCGTTCGCTGGTGGCGCCGCTCTACCTGATGGCCTCGGTGGTGCTGGTGTTCTTCTCCACCATGGGCGCGACGGCGTTCCTGTTCAGCGTGGTCGGTGATCGTCCCGGCATCTCGTTCTCGCTGCCGATCATGCTGTATCTGTTCGTGGTTGCGATCGGAACGGACTACAACATCCTGATGATCGCCCGACTCCGCGAGGAGGCGAGGGAAGGCCGAAGCCCCAGGGAGGCAGCCCGATTGGCAATCGAGCACGGCGGGCCCTCCGTCGGCGCGGCCGGCATCATCCTCGCAGGCACCTTCGGGTCGATGATGCTGTCCGGCATCGCCATGATGACCGAGATGGGCTTCGCGGTGGCGCTGGGCATCCTGCTCTCGTCGTTTGTGATGTCGATGTTCCTGGTGCCCTCGATCACCGCACTGCTGGGCCACAAGGCCTGGTGGCCGGGCCACGGTGACGCCGTCACCGAACACGGCCGCCCCGAGGAGGACCTGGAGCCCGCGCGGGTCTGACCCCACCGGGCCGAAAACGACAGAGGGCCCGCCCTTTCCGTCATCACGGAAAGGGCGGGCCCTGCTCGTTGTCGAAGGGACTAGCTGGTCCAGGCGGCCCGGTGGCTGTCGGCCGGCTGCGCCGGATCCCAGTTCTCGGCCTGGAAGTTGGTCGTGTGGACGGAGTCTCCGCCGACCTCCGTGACGGTCAGCACCCCGATCATGGAACCGAGCAGAGACGGCTTGGCGGTCACGGCGATCGCGGAGGCGGTGTCCTTGAGCGCGTCGCCGTCGAGGTCGCTCGCGCAGACCCGGACCGTGAGATCCACGGTCGACGGGGTCTGTCCGCTGTTCAGCTTGGTGACGGCACCGTCGACGGTGACGCCGGAGGGCAACGTCGCGGACTTCGCGATCACGGTCGCGGTGGGATCGTCGGCGTTGGCGTCGCCGGGGCAGGTTGCGGTGGGAGCGGCGGAGGCCTCAGCCGCGGACGAGGTGTCCTCGGAGCTGCAGCCGGCAAGAAGGAGAGTGGCCCCGAGTGCGAGGGCGGTCACAGTGCGTTTCACCCGGTCATTGTGGATGCAAATGTCGGCTCCCGCATCACGGGGGGTGAACATCCGGTGACAGCGTCCCGTATCGCAGGTCACACTGCTCTACATGTGGGAATCCCTGCCGGAATGGTGGAACTCGCTGCCGGCGCTGCTGCGCGACCCGGTCGCGTTCGCCATTCCCTTCTTCGTCCTGTTCCTCGCCCTGGAATGGGCGGCGGCGCGGTACCTCGCCGCGCCCGAACACGGCGCGGACGGGCGGGCCCATCCCCCGCGCGGCGGCTACGACGCCGTGGACGCGCAGACCAGCATCTCGATGGGCGCGGTGTCCGTGCTGACCAGCGCGGCGTGGAAGGCGCTCGCCCTGGTCGGGTATACGGCCATCTACACGTACCTGGCGCCGTGGCACCTGCCGGTAGACGCCTGGTACACCTGGGTGATCCTGATCGTCGGCGTCGACCTGTTGTTCTACTGGTACCACCGGATCGCCCACCGCACCCGGATCGTGTGGGCAACCCACCAGGCGCACCATTCCAGTGAGTACTTCAACTTCGCCACCGCGCTGCGACAGAAGTGGAACAACAGCGGCGAGATCCTGATGTGGATCCCGTTGCCGCTCATCGGGATCCCGCCGTGGATGGTGTTCGTCGGGTTCTCGATCAACCTGGTGTACCAGTTCTTCGTGCACACCGAGCGGGTGGACCGGCTGCCCCGGCCGTTCGAGTTGGTGTTCAACACGCCGTCGCACCACCGGGTGCATCACGGCTGCGACCCCGAGTACCTCGACAAGAACTACGCGGGCATCCTCATCGTCTGGGACCGCATGTTCGGCACCTTCACTCCCGAGACGCATCGCCCCACCTACGGGCTGACCACGCCGGTGCGCACCCACAACATCGTCACCCTGCAGGGACACGAGTACGCCGCCATCGGCCGCGACGTTCGGGCCGCCGGGTCGTGGCGGGAGCGGTTCGGGTATGTGTTCGGCCCGCCGGGATGGACGCCATGACCGCACCGCCAGGAGGATGGCCCGCGTCACACTTCACGTGTTAACTTACTCAAAAGTAAGAATGTGGCGACGGGGGGACCTCACCGCCCTCGGCGGAGATCGGAAGGTGGACAAGCAGATCGGGATCTCGCCGAGCGCCCACGGCACCACGCTCAGCGGGGGCGTCTATGTCCGCAGCCTCGTCCCGCCGGTGGGCCGCACCCTCTACGACGTGGTCACCGGGCTCACCCCGGCCCTCACCCAGCAGGCATTGGGTTCCGACCTGATGGCGCAGACCTACGGCAACGGCGACACCAGGCCCGGCGTCCGGTACACGACGATCGTGACCGAGTACGACGAGGTGGTGACCCCGTACACCGAGCAGTTCCTCACGGGCGCGAACGTCACGAACGTCCTGCTGCAGGACGGCTGCGAGGCGGACAGGTCCGAACACCTCTCGTCGCTCTACAGCGAAAGGGCCTGGCGGTTCGTGCTCAAGGCCCTCGATCCGGATCACCAGACGCCGGTGCCCTGTTTCCCCGTCGACCTGTTCTTCCCGAACGTGAAGTAGGAGGTTCAGCTGCCGCCCTCGACCGCGATCGCGGCCCCGCCGCTCAGCAGCGTGGTCGCGGTCAGACCGAACATCCGATGGAAGGCGTCGCTGAAATGGGAGGGGCTCGCGAAGCCGGCGTCGACGGCGGCGCGGGTGAGGTCCGAGCCCTTCGACACCGCCGTCGCGACGTGCAGCATCCGGGCCCACAGCCGGTAGCGGCGGAAGCTGGTCCCGGTCTCCGTGGCGAACAGCCGGAGGAAGTACGGCGTCGACAGGTGCGTGTCGCGGGCGAACTCCGCCGCGGTGACCGGCGCGCCCGGCTGCGCGCGGATCGTCCGGATCACCCCGCCGATCCGCTCGTCGTCCGGCCCGTGGACCGGGCCGGACGCCGCGTCCAGGATGCGGCCTGCGTCGAGGACCGGGCCGGCGCAGAGGCCGATCAACTCCGCTTCGGCCCGGTGCCCGATCCCGAAGACGCCCTCCGCCGCCGCCATCCGCTCGAGGCACCCGCCCGCCCGCGCCGAGCCGGGATCGAAGTAGCAGAACAACATTCGCTCCCCCGTCGCGACGATCTGGTGCCTCGTCCGCGGCGGTACGAGCACCGATCGGTGCATCACGTCGGCGCTCCCGTCCACCCGCAGGATCAGCGGCGCGTCCACGCCGACCGCCAGGCAGTACACCGCCGTCGAGTGCGGGTCCAGCCGCAGCGAGGGCCCGAGATAGACGGCGTGCCCGTAGCCGACCCACAGCGCGGGCGCCGCGGTGACAGCGCACGTTTCTGGAAGCGGCGACCGGTCCACAACCGCCATGCTGACACAACAACCACCACGAAAGGGGCAACCATGTGGGCCGATCGGATCGCACGGGCATTGTTGGTCGGCGTCGGACTGGTCAACCTGGCACCCGGCGCCGCGGTGCTCTCGGCGTCACGGGTCGAGTCCCTCTACGGCGTGCGGGTGGGCGACGCCGACCTGGAACTGCTGCTGCGCCACCGCGCTGCGCTGCTGGCGATCGTCGGCGGCGGACTGCTGGCGGGCACGTTCGTGCCGTCGATCCGGGTCCCCACCGTCGCCGCCGCCGCGACGAGCATGGGCAGCTACATCGCGCTGACCGCGGCGGTGGGACCGATGAACTCGCAGTCGTCGCGGGTGCGGGCCGTGGACGTGGGCGCGCTGGCGGCGCTGGCCGTCGCGGTTGGCCTCGGGTCCCGTTCGCTCAGGCCCGCCGCAGGCTGACCAGGAAGTCGACGGTCCCGGACCCGTCGACCGTGACGAAGCCCAGCGACGGGGGCTGCACACCGAAATCGGTCCACGTGACCGGGATGCTGCCGGAGGCCACCAGCGCATCGCCCGACCGGAGCACCTCGACGTCGGCGGTGACCGGCCGCGCCTCCCCCTTGATCGTGAGGGTTCCGGTCGCGGTGACCGTTCCGCTGGTGCCGTCGACCGGCAGGCCGGACAGGTCAACGGGTCCGTCGAGGACGAAGGTGGCGGTGGGGAATTCGTCGGCCGACATCACCCTGCCGTCGAACTGCCCGTCGCGGCGGGAGTCGTCGGTGGAGATGGACGCGACCTGCACGGCGATCTCGCCCGCCGTCAGCTTCTCGGCCTCGACGGTCGCCGAGCCGCTCACCTCCCCGGTGGAGCCGACCACAGTGACGCTGGCGCCGTTGAGGATCTCGTGCACCGTGTAGCCGGCGGCGGTCTCGTTCGGCGGGAGGCCTGCGTAGACCACCCACTGCCCGTTCACCTCCCCCGTCGCGGGCTCGGCGCCGGAGGTGGACACCGAGGCGGCGGGCGCATCGTCCCCGGCGATCCAGGTGCCGTACACCCACGGCCCCACGACGAGGCCGAGCACCGCGACGACCGCGATCCCCCCGAGTACCCACCAGCGTCTGCTCATGTCGGGGACAGTACTGACCTCCCGCGCGCTCCGCAGGGTGTCAGTTCACCGCGCCGAAGTGCTTGCGGGTGTCCCGGGCGAAGCTCGCGAACAGCGCCTTGTTCACCGGCAGCGCGAGCCGGACCGGGACCCCGAAGCCGCGGCGCGCGGTGAAGGCGAAGGTCCAGACGAATCGGCAACCCGTCGGCGTCGGCTCGACCCGGTAGTCCTCGGCGAACGATCGGAACAGCGGGACGTTGGCCTGTTTCACGTAGAACGCGTGCCGCCGTTGCTCCTCGTCCCAGACGAAGAACTGCTCGCGCAGCTGCATGAAGCCGCCCGCCACCTTGGCGACCCTGGTCGTCGCCGTGCTGTGCGGGGCCACCGAGGTGTAGTGCACGTCGAGCAGCCGGCACCACGACAGCGGCTCGGCGCCGGTCAGGCCCCGCCACACCTCGTCCGCCCCCGCACGCAGATCCATGCCGTAGGTGTAGACGAAATCCGCGGTCTCGAAGTAGGAGTCGTCGATCGGGTCGAGATCGAACCAGTGCATGGTCGCTCGCTTTCGCTCGAGGGCCCGCCGATTGTGTCGCGCGACATGTCTCGAGGGCCGACAGTACCGAACTATGCTGACCGACATAGGCAGCAAGGGAGAACGAGCACGTGACACAACGCCCCACCGCCCGCGACCGGATGCTCACGAGCGCCATCGCCCTCTTCCGTGAGCGGGGCATCGACGCGACCTCCTTCGCCGACGTCATCGAGCGCGCCGAGGCCCCGCGCGGGTCGATCTACCACCACTTCCCCGGCGGGAAGACCCAGCTGGCCGAGGAGGCCACCCGCACGGCGGGCGGCCTGATGGAGACGCTGATCGAGTCGAGCCTCGCGCAGGGCGGACCGTCCGAGACCCTGGCGCGGCTCATCGGCATGTTCCGCCGGCAGCTGCTGGACTCGGATTTCCGGTCGGGCTGCCCGGTGGCCGCGGGCGCGCTGGAGAGCGGGGACTTCGCGGCCGTGCGGGAGATCGCAGGCGAGAGCTTCACCGCCTGGGAGGAGGCCATCGCGACGGCCCTCGCCCAGCGGGGTGTGCCCGCGGCCCGCGCCGAGTCCCTTGCGACCACCGCCGTCACCGCCATCGAGGGGGCACTGCTCGTGGCGAGGGCGCAGCGCAGCGTGCAGGCACTCGACCGCGTCGGCGCCGAGCTGTCCGGGCTGATCGACACGGCGGTGGACGCGGCCCGGCGGTGACCGCAGCGAGAACCCGCTAGCTGGAGCCCTGCCCGTTCCCGTTCTTGACCGGGAACAGACTTCGTGCGATGACCAGCAGGATGCCGATGACCTCCACGACCGAGGCGGTCAGCCACGCGATCATCACCTGGGAATCGGGGTTCTCCCGGTTTACGAAGAGATACACCCCGAAGAACACGTTCGACATGAGGAGTTGCGCTCCGACAAAGATGGTCGACCAGAGTGCGAGGCGCTTGCGAAGCTTGATGTCCTGCTCGCGGTTCTTCGCCTTCAGAGTCCGTATGCGCAGCTCTGCCGCGAGGAGAGCACTGTTCGAGTCCTCATCTCGCTCCGATTGCTCTCCAGATTCCGAGCCACCATCGGATTCAGCGGGCGCATTCGCCGCATCAG
Organism: Rhodococcus sp. PvR099; assembly: GCF_017833315.1. Taxonomy (NCBI): domain Bacteria; kingdom Bacillati; phylum Actinomycetota; class Actinomycetes; order Mycobacteriales; family Nocardiaceae; genus Rhodococcus; species Rhodococcus sp. PvR099. The sequence continues at coordinate 3,586,814 of NZ_JAFIBV010000001.1, forward strand.
TGTCGCCGGCACGGGCGCCTGAAGGCTCCTCTACAGCTACCTGTCGCTTGTGGAGCTCTTCCAACCTGGTCGCGCGCGCCAATTTGGCGCCGACCTGACTCTGATCGACGGCAGTTCCATCCCCGGTCACCGTCCGAGCAATCCCAGGCCGGCCAGGCGATTGTTCATCGCGGGAGTCGACACGTTGAACTTCCGTCGCAGATCACCGATCGACAAGCCCTCGGCCCACCATTTCTTCACGATCGCCGCAGGCATCAACAATTCGGCGGCGAACTGGTTTGCCCAGATCTCCTCGGGGTCTGTTCCTGATGAGGCGAGCTCGGCCCGCTCGTCGACGAACCCCATCGGCTCGGGGTCGTCTTGGTGCCGAATGTAGTGGCCGATCTCGTGCGCGAGGGTAAACCGTTGACGTACCGGGTGATCGGATTCGTTCACATAGATCTCGGTCGGGCCGTCTGCCTGCTCCCGGACAATGAATCCAGCCAGGTTGTTGTCCAGCATCGCGGGCCGAACCGCGATACCGAGGCGCTCGGCAATCTCCCAGGGATCGATCGGGAAGGCAATGTTGCCCATGCCGTCGTTCCAGTACTGCATTCGCAGTTTGCGGGCAGCGTCCTTCGCAGTCGCGGTTGCCATGTCCACCTCCGATCGCTGGGTTCGCTCGCGCCAAGGGGCGGGTATCCATGACCTGGCCTGCCGGGCAGGTTGGACTGTACCCACCATCCATGACGCGTGAACTCGTGCCCTCGGGCCGCTCGGCGTGTGTCGCACGTGGCGACGCCTCTGATGGCAAAAAAGACCCTCACCTGCGTGAGCAGGTGAGGGTCCTTGGCGGTGGCGGAGGGATTTGAACCCTCGGACGGGGGTTACCCGTCACACGCTTTCGAGGCGTGCTCCTTAGGCCGCTCGGACACGCCACCGCCGGTGACTTTACCCGACTCCGGGCCTGGCGCTAAATCGGCCGCTGACCGGGACCTCCGCGCGATCAGCGCTGCTCGCGGAAGAAGCCCTCCAGCAGCGCCGCGCACTCGTCCTCCAGCACGCCGCCGCGCACCTGTGGGCGATGGGTGAGCCTGCGGTCGCGGACCACGTCCCACAGCGACCCGACGGCCCCGGTCTTGGGCTCCCACGCCCCGAACACGACCTTCTCGATCCGGGCCAGCACCAGCGCCCCCGCGCACATCGTGCACGGTTCCAGGGTCACCGCCAGGGTCGCGCCCTCCAGCCGCCAGCCGTCGCCATGCACCAGGGCGGCCGCGCGCAGCGCCAGGATCTCGGCGTGCGCGGTCGGGTCGGCATTGGCCTCGCGGGCGTTCGCGGCCCTGGCCAGCTCGACGCCGTTCGCGTCGAAGACCACGGCGCCGACCGGGACATCCGCGGAGTCCGCGGCGGAGGCTGCGGCGATCGCGGCCCGGATCATCGCCTCGTCGCGGTCCCTCGCCCCGCTGGGCAGCGACATCTACCGGGGCAGGGTGTCGAGCACCGAGGAGAGTTCGGTGGCGAAGCCGAGCCGCTGCGCGATCATGCCCAGCTGCTCGTCGGGGTACAGCTCGGTCTCGGCGAGGATCACCCCGAGCACCGGCTCCGGCAGGCCGAGGTCCGCGAGCAGGCTGAGGTCGCCCTCCTCCCACGGGTCGACGTCGTCGAGCTCGTCGGGGTCGAGGTCAGGGGTCTCGATGTTGAGCGCGTCGAGCACATCGGAGGCGATGTCGTAGTCGAGCGCGGCGGTGGCGTCCGAGAGCAGCAGCCGGGTGCCCGACGGCGCAGGCCGGAGGATGACGAAGAACTCGTCGTCGATGTCGAGCAGGCCGAACACGGCGCCGGAGCTCCGCATCTCGCGCAGCTCGGTCTCCGCGGCCTCGAGACTGTTCAGTGCGGCCGAGGTCAGCGCCGTGCACTTCCACTTGCCGTCGTCGAGGACAACCGCGACGCCGAAGCCATCGAGATCCTCGAACTGGTCCGAGGGGGCGCTGTTGTCACGCGCGCGCTGAGCTGCCATGCCGTCACCGTAGTCCGCCGGGCGCCGGTAACTGAAGTCCGCTGGCAAATGTGCCAACCTATCCGGGTGTCTGATGAAGCGACTGACCCGCCGGTGTGCGTTCTCGGGCTCGGACTGATCGGCGGTTCGGTGCTGCGGGCCGCCGTCGCCGCGGGTCGGACGGCGTGGGGCTACAACCGCTCCGCCGGCGCCGTCGAGGACGCCCGCGCCGACGGATACGACGCCGACACCGACATCGAGGCGGTGCTGCACCGGGCCGAGCGGTCCGGCGCGCTGATCGTCGTCGCGGTGCCCGTCCCGGCCCTCGACGCCGTGCTCGGCGCGGTCGCCGCACACGCCCCCGACTGCGCGCTCACCGACGTGGTCAGCGTGAAGCGGGCGGTTCTCGACGCGGTGCGTGGGCACGGCCTCGGCGCCAGGTTCGTCGGGGGGCACCCGATGGCGGGGACCTCGCAGTCGGGCTGGGCGGCGGGCGACGTCGCCCTGTTCCGCGACGCGGTGTGGGTGGTCGGCACCGACGACGGCGTCGACCCCGTGGTGTGGGGCCAGGTGGCCGCGCTGGCCGTGGACTGCGGCTCGGTGGTGGTGCCGGCCGCCGCCGACGAGCACGACGCGGCGGCCGCCCGCATCTCGCACCTGCCGCACCTGCTGGCGGAGGCGCTGGCGGTGACCGCGGCGGCAGGCGGCGACCTGGCGCTCGGGCTGGCGGCGGGCTCGTTCCGGGACGGCACCCGGGTCGCGGGCACCGCGCCGGAGCTGGTGCGCGCGATGTGCGAGGCGAACTCGGGCGCGCTGATCGTGGCGCTGGACGAGGCACTGCGGCTGCTGACCGACGCCCGCGACGCCCTCGCGGACACCGGCAGCACGGAGACCCTGGTGACGGCGGGCCACGCCGCGCGCCTGCGCTACGAGAACCTGGACCGCTGGGAGATCACCGACGTCGCGGTCGGCGCGGACGGCTGGGTGGAACGGATGCGCGACGCCGGCCGCCGGGGTGGGGCGCTGCGCGCCCGTGCGCGCTTCGTGAGTGCAGGGACTCGGTAACCACGCACAGGCGGCGTAGCCGCCTCAGATCCGCTCGGCCAGGCCCTGGTAGTCGAGGATGAAGCCGTCGCGGTCGATGGTGACCGAGGAGCTCGACACCGGCGAGAGCACGTGGATGCCGTCCGAGCCGCTGCTGTAGGTCAGGCTCGCCTCCTGCACGCTCAGGTCGGGCAGGTACACGTACACGACCGGGACCTGGATGTCCTCGGAGTCGGTGTGCATGCCCAGCCGCCGGATCGGCAGGGTGTTGAAGAACGGGCTGAGCACCACGTCGACGTCCAGCGCGCCGCCGAAGGTGGATCGCTTGGGGTTGGTCCCGTTCTCGACCATCCAGTTGCCCTCCGAGTCCCGGCTGATCGAGACCTGCCGCTCACCCGAAGCCAGGCTGGTCCGCAGCGAGAGCCTGCGGGTCACCCCGTTCTCGTCGGTGACCAGGTCGTAGGACGCGCTGAACGCGGGGTGCTCGGCGCACTGACCACCGATGATCCGGCCGGCCGCCTTGATCCGGTTACCGACGAGCTGCACACGAACCGACTCCATCCGAGGAGCGGTGTGGGCCCGCCACGTGAGGACCGCCGGCCAGACCGATTCGGTGGCCGCGGCGCCCTGAGCTGGATTGGTCACCTGACTACGGTAAGCGACGTGGGGCCTTCGGGCAGCGGTGGCGCGGAACCTCGCGGGTCGCGGATGTGCCGACCGCTCACGCCGCCTCGGCCGCGCGGCGCTCGAGCACCGCGATCCTGGCCGACAGCACCGCCAGCGCGAACAACCCGACCACCACGTTGAGCAACGCCCCGAACTCCTGCGCGACGAAGTCGAACACCTGGGTCAACAGCACCGTGACCAGCGCCGCGGCCCGCAGGAACTGCAGCGGCCACAGCTTGCCGTTGCGGAGCCTCACGACGCCGACCCAGCTCAGCACGCACGCGACGGCGGTGCCTGCGAGCTGACCGAGGGTGGTGATGGTCCCGGCCGCGCCCTCGAGATCGGAGGACAGCGTGACGATGGCGTTGATCAGCCCGGACGTCGAGAAGAGCACAAGGACGAAGGCCGCCACGCCGACCGCGGTGCGACTGTTCAGCGCGGACGGGATCCGCCGCGATTCCCACGCCCGCACTCCCCCGAACCGGCCTGGCTCCCGCGGATCGCAGCGCGCGAGCAGGTCACCGATGTCCGCGATCGCGGCCACGTCGGCGCCCGCCACCTGCGCCCGGTGCAGTTGCGCCTGCGCGAGCGCCCGGCGCTCCGGCGGCAGTCCCCGGATCAGGCCGTCCACCGCGATGGCGGCGGCGTTGCTGATGTCCTCGGCGACGCTCGGCGGCCGGGAGTCGTGTAGCCAGCGGTTGAGCAGCAGCAGGACCACCACGACGACGTACATGATCGCGACGGCGGGACGGTAGAAGTAGTCGTTGGTCTTGGTGACGAACTTGCCGACCTCGTCGAGGAAGAGCCCGAATCCGATGCCGCCCAGCACCACCGCGAGGAGTCGCGGCCGCAGGCCGAGGAACGAGAACACCACGACCAGGGCCGCCACCATCAGCAGCCCGCCCCACAGCACGTGTGCGACGTGCAGTGTGGACCCGCCGACCTGTGGGTACCCGGTCAGATGCAGGTAGGCACGGGTGACCAGGATCGTCAGCACCCCGATGATGACGAACGCCTCGACGAGGGAACTGGCCTGCGCGTCCCGCAGCAGCAGCGGCCTGCGCTGGGCGCGCCCGGTCTCGGTCCGACCGATCAGCGCGGACGCCAGTGTCATGGCTGCTGTCCTTCCGTGGCCCTGGGTTCCCCAGTGTCCCCCAACCGGGCGGCCGTCGTGCCCGTCACCGATCCCGCGACTTGTCCACAGCTGTGGACAAATCCTGTTAACACCCGGCGCCAGACTGTGGACAGTGTGGACGAATCTGTGGATTACATCGATGTAATTAGCCTGTACCTGCGGCTTTGCCATCCACAGGCCTGTGGATAACGGGATGACGCGGAGGCGACGGACTGTTGATCCCCAGCCCGACCGGAGGCCCGTCCACAGGCGGCACACAGATGGCGAGGAGAAATCCGGCAATTCGCGGCACCGCCGCGCCTGATCATCGATGCGAAAAGCCCCGCCGATCACGTGGATCGGCGGGGCCCGCATGCCGCCCCAGGTCGGGGAACCGGGCGGCACGTTTGGTGCGGGCCCATGCCTTCGAGCTGGCTGGCTCCATCGGCCCGCGACAACCACCTTAGCGGTAATCGAACGTGCGTGCTAGTCGCGCCACCACCGGTCGCGCGGCCGAAAGCCGCTGCGTCCGACGGGAGTTCAACCGGAGGCCCACGAGAAAACCCCTCACCGGCATTGCTGCCGGCGAGGGGCTCCTCACTGTGCGCCCGAAGGGATTCGAACCCCTAACCTCTTGATCCGTAGTCAAGTGCTCTATCCGTTGAGCTACGGGCGCATGTCTTCAGTTGTGCTGGCCTACGAGCACCAGCGTGGCGGAAGCGAGAGGATTTGAACCTCCGGTCCCCTTTGAGGAGGACAACTCATTAGCAGTGAGTCCCATTCGGCCGCTCTGGCACGCTTCCTAGGCTCAGGTCCTTTCGGAACCGCCGGATGGAAAGATTACACAGGCACGGCGTGGGGCGCAAAACGGCCGGTCACAGCGATTTCTAGCGAAGATTGCCATCGAACCAGTCGAAGATCCGGCGCTGCGCATCCATCATCGCCTGCGCGGCCGGATCGTTGTCGTCGCCGTCCACCGGGAACTCCGGCGGCTCGTCCGCGCGGTGCGCGAGACCGCTGTAGCTGACCACCAGGGTCGCCACGTCGGCGCGCGCGATCGCGTCCCGCAGTCGTTCGACCTCCTCGCGCGGGGTACCCGGGTCGTCCTCGCCGTACAGCCCCAGCCACGGAGCCTGCAGCCTCGGGGCCGCCTCCACCAGAGCCGGGGCACCCTCCGCGAGTGGGTGGACGATGCCGCGCGCGGACACGCTGACCGCGGCGCCCACCGGCCTCGACGTCGCGACGAGCAGGGCGGCCGTGCCCGCGTCGTCGAAGCCGAGCACCCCGACACAGTCCGGGTACACCCCGCGCGCGGTGAGCCAGTCGAAGGCCGCGTCGAAGTCGGCGAACAGGTTGTCCCCGAACACCTCCGCGGTGCTGTGCAGGGGCTCCCGATGGAAAAGGTGCGGCGCCACCGTCAGCCAGCCCTCGGCCGCGAGCGAGCGCATGAGAGCGAGCAGGTTGTCGGTGAACTCCCGCGATTCGTGCAGGACCACGATGCCGCCGCGGGCGGGTCCGTCCGGTTCGACGGCCGTCAGGGGGACGCGAACGGGGGGCTCGTCCGGATGCTCCCCCAGGGCGCGCAGCACCGCGCTGTCCGTGAAGATTCCCGACATACGTATACCTTGGCACGCTCACGGCCCACCCGTTCAAGATTCTTTTCGGGGTCACCGGGTTCTTTTTCGCCGCACCCGCCACGCCCGATCGGAAGCGGCGCATAATGTCGATCCATGACCGTGCGCACCCGCCCCGACCTCTCGAGAATCGCCCCCTACGTGCCGGGACGCAGCTTTCCCGGCGCGATCAAACTGGCCAGTAACGAGACCACCGCCGGTCCGCTGCCCAGCGTGATGGAGGCGATCGCCGAGGCCGCGGCGGGCGCCAATCGCTACCCGGACAACGGCTCGGTCGCCGTGCGCGACGCGCTGGCCGCCAAGCTCGGTGTGAGCGCGGACCGGATCACCACCGGCTGCGGATCGGTCGGCATCTGCCTCGAACTGGTGCAGGCGACCTCCGGGCCGGGCGACGAGGTGATCTACGCGTGGCGCTCGTTCGAGGCCTATCCCGTGGTGGTCAAGGTCGCGGGCGCCACCCCCGTCGAGGTCCCGCTGACCGCCGACTACGAGCACGACCTCGACGCCATGCTCGCGGCCATCACCGACCGCACCCGGCTGATCTTCATCTGCAACCCGAACAACCCGACCGGGACCGTGGTCGCCGCCGAGGCCCTCGCGCGGTTCCTCGACGCGGTCCCCCCGCACATCCTGGTCGCGCTGGACGAGGCCTACTACGAGTACGTGCGACCCGACGCCGGCGCCGAGGCCGCACCCGACGGCATCGCCCTGGCCGAAGGCCGGCCGAATGTCGTTGTACTGCGGACCTTCTCGAAGGCCTACGGCCTGGCCGGACTGAGGATCGGGTACGCGATCGGCGACCCGGAGATCATCGCCGCCCTGTTCAAGGTGCACCTGCCGTTCGCGGTCACCAGCGTCGCCCAGGCCGCCGCGGTCGCCTCACTCGCCGCCGACGCGGAACTGCTCGCCCGTACCGACGGGGTGGTCGCCGAGCGGACGCGGGTGCGGGACGCGCTGATCGCGGGCGGATACGACGTGCCGCCGACCTCCGCCAACTTCCTCTGGCTTCCGCTCGGCGACCAGGCGGCGGCCTTCGGCGAGGCGGGCGTCGCCGCGAAGGTGCTCATGCGACCGTTCGCGGGGGACGGCGTGCGCGTGACCATCGGCGATCCCGACGAGAACGACACCTTCCTGGCGTTCGCCCTCGGGGCCGGCCTGCCCATCTGGAAGGCCTCCCAGCAGGGCTGAGGACTCCGTACCACGCAGAACGGCTCCGACCAGGACACGCCCGGTCGGAGCCGTTCAGTTTGGCGGAAGCGGAGGGATTTGAACCCCCGGTGGGTTTAACGCCACGCTCGCTTTCAAGGCGAGTGCATTCGGCCGCTCTGCCACGCTTCCACCGCAGATCCTAACGGCACCCCCGGCGCCCGGCGGAATCCACCGCGCCGGGTCAGCCCGCCGATCGCTCGCCGATGGCGGCGTTCACCTTCGTGAACACCCTCTCGACGCTCGTCAGCTCGTCCGCGTCCAGCAGATCGACGAGATAGCGACGCACCCCGCTGACGTGCGTCGGGGCCGCCTCCTCGAGCCGTCGGCGCCCCTCCTCGGTGAGGATCGCCAGCACCCCGCGGCCGTCGTCGAGGCAGGTGTTCCTGGTGACCATCCCGTCCGCCTCCATCCGACGGATCTGATGGGTCAGCTTGCTGCGCGAGGAGATCACGCCGTCCGCGAGATCGCTCATCCGGACCGACCCGTCCGGCGATTCGGACAGCATCACGAGAATTCGATAGTCGGCCGTGCTGAGCCCGTGCCGATCCTGTAACTCGCGGTTGAGTAATCCCATCAGCCGCTGGGAGCCATCGATGAAGGCGCGCCATGCGGCCATCTCCGCGTCGTCGAGCCAGCGGGGGGTCTCGTCCTCAGAACCGTCGATCTGTGTTGTCACGCAACCATTCTAGTTGCCTGCGCTCATGATTCATACCGCTCGGTCTGAAAGTCCGGCGTTGCATCAGCCGGACACCGCGCGCAACGCGGAGGTGTCGATCTCGGCGAGGTTCGCAAACCCGGCCAATCCGAGCGTCAGATCGAAATCCGCCAGCAGGATTCGCAGCGCGTGCCGGGCGCCCGCCTTGCCCGCGAGGCCGAGCCCGTACACCCACGGCCTGCCGTAGAGCACCGCGTCCGCACCGAGCGCCAATGCCGTGAGCACGTCCGCCCCGCACCGAATTCCCGAGTCCAGCAACACATCCGCGTGGCTGCCCACCGCAGCGGCCACTGGCGCGAGGGCGTCAAGCGCGGCGATCGCACCGTCCACCTGCCTGCCGCCGTGATTGCTCACCACCACGCCCGCCGCGCCCGCGTCGACCACCGCGCGTGCGTCGTCCGGGTGCAGGATGCCCTTGACCGCGATCGGCAGGTCCGTCCACTCCCTCAGTCGGGTCACGTCGGCCGGCCGCAGGGTGTGGTTCCCGAACATCGACACCCAGGTCAGCACGGCCATCTGCATCGCCTCGGCGCTCTCCTCGGGCGCACTGGCGAGCCGGGAACGGAAGACGGGGTCGGTGAGATAGTTCGCGATCCCCTTGCCCTGCAGGAACGGAAGGTGACCGAGCTCGAGATCTCTTGGGCGCCAGCCCATTCCCGGCGTGTCCGCGGTGAGCACGATCGCCTTCGCACCCGCGGCCTCGGCCCGGCGCACCAGCGACTGCGCCACCTCGTCGTCGGCGGGCCAGTAGAGCTGATACCACCAGTTCTCGCCGGACACCGCCCCGACCTGCTCGATGGGGGTGGACGACGCCGTGGACAGCACCGAGCCGATCCCGAGCTCGTCGGCGGCCTCGCCGACCGCCAGCTCCGCGTTCGGGTGCACCAGTTCGAGGACCCCGACGGGCGCGGTCAGCACCGGCGCGGCCAGCCGGGTACCCAGCACCTCCACACTGAGGTCCCGCGCGTCAGGGGCCGCGGTCCCGCGCAGCATCCGGGGCACGATCGAGTGCCGCTCGAAGGCCGCCAGGTTCGCGGCGGCGGTCCGCTCGCTCGACGCGCTGCCCGCGATGTAGGCGAAGGCCTCCGGCGACAGCGTGGTCGCGGCCAGCTCCTCGAGCCCGGCCGCGGTCATCGGCAGATCGGGCCTGGCACCGCCGACCCCGGACAGGTAGATCTCGTTCTGCATGTTGCCGAAGTAGGTCACCCGCGTGACGGTAGCGGGTCCCGGCCCCGGACGGGAGGGGTCGGCGCACCGGTTCGGCCGCTCCCGCGACAGCGGGACGGGCGCGGGCTAGCGTCGACATCATGCGCGCCATCACCGTGACCGGCCCCGGCGGACCCGAGGTGCTCGAGTGGGCCGAGGTCCCCGATCCGCGGCCGGGGCAGGGGCAGGTCCTCATCGACGTCGCGGCCACCGCGATCAACCGCGCCGACCTGTTGCAGCGGGAGGGCCTGTATCCCCCGCCGCCGGGAGCCAGCGAGATCCTCGGGCTCGAATGTTCGGGCACCATCGCCGAGCTCGGCGACGGCGTGCGCGGCTGGGCGGTCGGCGACCCGGTGTGCGCGCTGCTCTCCGGCGGCGGCTACGCCCAGCGGGTGACGGTCCCGGCGACCCAGCTCCTGCCGGTGCCCGAGGGCCTGGACCTGATCGCGGCGGCGGCGCTGCCCGAGGTGGCCTGCACGGTGTGGTCGAACCTGGTGATGATCGCCGGCCTGCAGGCGGGCCAGGTGGTGTTGATCCACGGCGGCGGGGGCGGCATCGGCACCCACGCGATCCAGGTGGCGGCCGCGCTCGGCGCCACCGTCGCCGCGACGGCAGGCTCCGAGCACAAGCTGGCGGTGTGCCGTCGGCTGGGCGCGTCGATCGCCGTCAACTATCGCGAGGACGACTTCGTGGCCGCGCTGTCCGCGACCCCCCGCGGCGGCGCCGACCTGATCCTCGACAACATGGGCGGCGCCTACCTCGGCCGGAACATCGACGCCCTGGCCAAGGACGGGCAGCTCTGCGTGATCGGCATGCAGGGCGGCCGGGTCGGCGAGCTGGACCTGGGCAAGCTGCTCGCCAAGCGGGGCCGGGTGTTCGCGACGGGCCTGCGCGGCAGGCCGGAGACCGGTCGCTCGAGCAAGGCCGCCATCGTCGCCGCGGTGACCGAGCGACTCTGGCCGATGGTCGCGGACGGCGCCGTCCGGCCGGTCGTGCACGCCGAGCTGCCGATCACCGAGGCCGCGCGGGCCCATGCCCTGTTGGATGCGCCCGAGACCGTCGGCAAGGTGGTGCTGACGCTCGAGTGAGGCCGATCAGCCGAGGGCGGCGACAGCGCGCACGAGCTGATCGATCTCGTACCGGGTGGTGTAGGGCGCCAGGCCGATCGTCACGGCACCGCCCTCGTCACTGACCCCGAGCGAGTCCAGCAGCCTGCTGCCGCCGCGCTCGCCGACGAGAGTCCCGATCCGGCGCTCGGCGAAGTGCAGCGACACCTTCTCCGCGGGCACCCCGGCGACCGTGAAGCTGATGGTCGGCACGCGGCTGTGCGAGGTGCCGATCAGCATCACCTGGGGCAGCCGCCGCAGCGACGCCATCAGGTAGTCGAAGATCCGGTCGTGGTAGTCCTGCAGCGAGCTGATCGAGGTCTCCAGGCGCTCCCTGCGGCTGCCGCGGGCGGTCTCGTCCAGTCCGGCGAGGTAGTCGATCGAGGCGGTCAGCCCGGCGAGCAGGGCGTACTGGTGCCCGCCCATCTCCAGCCGCTCCGGTCCGGTGGCGTACGGGTTCAACGAGATCGCGGGGATCTTGTCGAGCAGCGCGGGCTCGCGGAAGATCAGGGCGCCGATCTGCGGACCGCCCCAGCTCGGCGCGTTCACCGCGAGCACGTCGGCACCCATCTCGTGGATGTCCACGTGCGCGTAGGGCGCGGCCGCGATGGCGTCGGCGACCAGCAGGCCACCGACCTCGTGGATCCGGTCCGCGGCCACCCGCACGTCCGGCGCCGAACCGACGATCGGGGAGGCCGCGGTCAGCGCGACCAGTCGCGTCGTGGCCCCGATCAGCTCGGCGAACTGCCAGCTCGGCAGGTCGCAGGTGTCGATCTCGACCTCGGCCCAACGAACCTGCGCACCATAGCGATTCGCCACCCGCAACCAGGGCGCGACGTTGGCTTCCTCGTCGAGCCGGGAGAGCACGACGCCGGTGCCGAGGCCGAGCCTCGAGCTGAGTGCCTCGGCCAGCCAGGCCAACAGCACGGCCCGGTCCTGGCCGAGCACCACGCCAGCCGGGTCGCCGCCCACGAGATCGGCGACCGCCTCGCGGGCCGCCTCCAGCGTCGCGGCGCTGCGCCGCGACGAGACGTGCCTGCCGGTGTGGGAGGCCGCGGAGCCACGGAACGCGGTCGACACCGCGGTGGACACCGAATCCGGATGCTGCATGCCGGCCTGGGGATCGAGATGGATCCAACCGTCTCCGAGCGAAGGGATAAGTCCCCGCACCCGGGCGACGTCGTATGCCATGCCCGACAGCCTAGGACCTAATTTCGAATCGGTGCGATGCGGATGGCCGGATTGTGAGGCATCACAGTATCTGTAACTGCATACAACACAAACTTTTCCGGGTTCCGCGCCGCGCGCCGAAACCCGTGCATGGTTCGCCGTCGGTCGATGCGCGGGCTGCTCTCCTGATACAAGATGGAGCCATGACGCAACCGGACAATGAGCAGGTGGTCGTGATCGGACCCGACGGGCAACCCATGATGGTCGCTGCCGCAGGCCTCCCCGGCGTCGGATCGGGTCCGGGCGACACCGGCTTCGCGGGCGCGGGCCGCCCCGAGGGAGAGAACGGCGAGAATCTCGCGGAAATGGTCGAACAGCCGGCCAAGGTGATGCGAATCGGCACCATGATCAAGCAACTCCTCGAGGAAGTCCGCGCGGCACCGCTCGACGACGCCAGCCGGAACCGGCTCAAGGAGATCCACAAATCCTCGATCCGGGAGCTCGAGCAGGGCCTGGCCCCCGAACTCCGCGACGAACTCGAACGACTGACCCTGCCGTTCACCGACGACACGGTCCCCTCCGACGCCGAACTGCGGATCGCGCAGGCGCAGCTCGTCGGCTGGCTCGAGGGCCTGTTCCACGGCATCCAGACCGCGCTGTTCGCCCAGCAGATGGCGGCCCGGTCCCAGCTCGAGCAGATTCGCCAGGGTGCGCTGCCACCAGGCATGGGCGCAGGCCACGGGCACCAGAATCCGCAGCAGGGGTCGGGTACCGGCCAGTACCTGTAGCCGTGCGCCTGGTCGGCCCCGCGCGGCCGACCAGTAGGCTCGGTCACCGTGTCAGCATCCGCCCCAGAATCCGAGGCATTGGCCACCGATGTCCCCCCGGTCTCCGACTCGCAGACCCTCCGTCGCGGGTTCAAGGACCTGAGGGACGGATTCACGCAGCGCGAACTGTGGCTGAGCCTCGGTTGGCAGGACATCAAGCAGCGCTACCGCCGCTCGGTGATCGGCCCGTTCTGGATCACCATCGCCACCGGCGTGCAGGCCACCGCCATCGGCATCCTCTACGCGGCGCTGCTGGACATGCCGCTGAACGAGTTCCTGCCCTACGTGACCGTCGGCCTGATCGTCTGGAACCTGATCAACGCCTCGATCATCGAGGGGTCCGAGGTTTTCATCGCCAACGAGGGCCTGATCAAACAGCTGCCCTCGGCCTTGAGCGTGCACATCTACCGCCTGGTGTGGCGACAGCTGCTGTTCTTCGCGCACAACCTGGTCATCTACGTGATCATGGTCGTCGCATTCGCGGTGTGGCGGGACCTGAGCTGGGCATCGCTCGCGGCGATCCCCGCGGTGGCGTTGCTCGTGCTCAACGCGGTGTGGGTGTCGATCGTCTTCGGCATCTTCGCCACCCGCTACCGCGACATCGCCCCCATCCTGTCGTCGATGACGCTGCTGCTCTTCGTGCTGACGCCGATCATGTGGACCACCCAGAGCCTCGTCGCGCAGGGCGGCGCGGTCGCCGAACGCGCGAGGATCGCCGAGCTCAACCCGCTCTACCACTACCTCGAGATCGTCCGCGCGCCGATGATCGGGCAGCCGCAGGCGCTGTACCACTGGTACATCGTGCTGGGGATCACCGTGGCCGGCTGGGCGCTGGCGCTCGTGGCACTGCGCAAGTACCGGGCCCGCGTGCCCTACTGGGTCTAGGAAGAGCGGTCAACAGATGACGAAGCACGTCAGTATCGACACGCACAACGCGTGCGTCGACTTCCCGATCTTCGACGCAAAGTCGCGGTCGCTGAAGAAGGCCTTCCTCGGCAAGGCCGGCGGCGCGATCGGCCGCAACGACTCCGACGTCGTGGTGGTCGAGGCCCTGCGCGACATCACCCTCTCGCTCAAGGAGGGCGACCGGATCGGGCTGGTCGGCCACAACGGCGCGGGCAAGTCGACGCTGCTGCGGCTGCTGTCCGGCATCTACGAGCCGTCCCGTGGCAGCGCCAAGATCCGCGGGCGCGTGGCGCCGGTGTTCGATCTCGGCGTCGGCATGGACCCCGAGATCTCCGGCTACGAGAACATCATCATCCGCGGCCTCTTCCTCGGCCAGACCCGCAAGCAGATGCTGGCGAAGATGGACGAGATCGCCGAGTTCACCGAACTGGGCGAATACCTGTCGATGCCGCTGCGCACGTACTCGACGGGCATGCGGGTTCGGGTCGCGATGGGCGTGGTTACCAGCATCGACCCGGAGATCCTGCTCCTCGACGAGGGCATCGGCGCGGTCGATGCGGAATTCATGAAGAAGGCCCGGATCCGGCTGCAGGCGCTGGTCGAGCGCTCCGGCATCCTGGTCTTCGCGAGCCACTCCAACGAGTTCCTCGCCCAGCTCTGCGACAGCGCGATGTGGGTCGACCACGGCCAGATCCGCATGCGGGGCGAGATCGAGGACGTCGTGCGCGCCTACGAGGGCGACGACGCCGCCGACCACGTGCGGCACGTCATCGCCGAGATGAAGCGCGAACAGGACCAGCCGGGGACCGCCCTGTGACCGAACGGATCATCGGCGTGGTGGTCACCCACAAGCGCCGCGAGCTGCTCGCCGAGTCGCTGAAGGTGCTCTCCACCCAGTCCCGGCCGCTGGACCACCTCGTGGTGGTCGACAACGCCGACGAGGCCGAGGTGCGCGCGCTCGTCGAGGGCTCGGACGTGCCGACCACCTACCTCGGCTCCAAGCACAACCTCGGCGGCGCGGGCGGGTTCGCGCTCGGCATGCTGTACGCGCTGTCCCTCGGCGCCGACTGGCTCTGGCTGGCCGACGACGACGGCCGCCCCGAGGGGCCCGAGGTACTCGCCACCCTGCTCGACTGCGCCACCCGGCACGGGCTCGCGGAGGTGTCCCCGGTGGTGTGCGACATCGACGACCCCGACCGGCTGGCGTTTCCGCTGCGCCGCGGCGTCGAGTGGCGACGACTGCGCTCCGAACTCGGAACCGAGGATCTGCTCCCGGGAATCGCCTCCCTGTTCAACGGGGCGCTGTTCTCCGCCGCCGCGGTCGACGCGGTCGGGGTCCCGGATCTGCGCCTGTTCGTCCGCGGCGACGAGGTGGAGGTGCACCGCCGCCTGGTCCGCTCCGGCCTGCCGTTCGGCACCTGCCTGCAGACCGCGTACGTGCATCCCAACGGGGCCGAGGAGTTCAAGCCGATCCTGGGCGGGCGGATGCACACCCAGTACCCGGACAACGAGACGAAGCGGTTCTACACCTACCGCAACCGCGGGTACCTGCTCTCGCAGCCGGGCATGCGACGACTGCTCCCGCAGGAGTGGCTGCGCTTCGGCTGGTTCTTCCTGATCAACCGTCGCGACCCGGCCGGTCTGCGCGACTGGGTGCGGCTGCGCAAGATGGGCAGGCAGGAACGGTTCGAGCGGAACTGACCGCCGCACCGGCCCCGATCAAGGCGTCCCCGTGCGGTCCGACCGCACGGGGACGACCTCCGGCCGCCGCCTACTGCTCGTAGAGGCGTTCCCAGTTCTCGCGACTGGTCAGCTGCGGGGCCGCGTCACGGTACTGGCGGGAAACGGCGGCGCCGTCCTCGCGCAGGCGCCGCAGCACCCGGACCGTTCGCCGCAGCAGGTCGACCGCCTTGCCCTTGTCGCGCTGACGGATCCGCACCCCGGACTGCGAGGCGTCGGTGACCACCACGTGGTCGAACAGCGAGATGTGCCACCAGTGCGCATCCTCGCGCGGAACGCTGACCAGGCCGTGCTGGGTGCGGCCGAACCACTGGTCGATGGCCCGCTTGATCAGGATCAGACGCATCGCGCTCGGCTCGCCGCCCGAGCGCCGGGTGGTGAGGTCCGCGGACCGCACCGGGGCGGTGGCCGCGTCGTGCTTGACCGTCTCCTGGTACTCGGCCCGCTCCGCGCGGATCGCGGCCATCGCCGCGATACCGCCGTCCTGCAACACCTTCGGGCCCTCGAGGAAATCCTCGATACCGCGCAGCGTGGTCGCCGCCAGCCCGTACTGCATGCCGACGAGGTACTCGCTGATCTGCCGGAAGAACTGCCGCCCCAGCCGCTTGGTGTCCAGGTCGCTGTGCAGCGCGCCGACGATCAGGGAGTTGCGGGTGCTGAAGTAGCGCGCCCAGTCGTCGAAGTCCTTCCAGTAGAAGTCCGCATGCCAGACCGCCGCGTTCGGCAGGGTGACCGTGACGAACCCCGCCTCGCGGGCGCGGACCCCGTACTCGACGTCGTCCCACTGGAAAAAGATCGGGACGGGGAGGCCGACCTTCGCGACCACCTCGGCCGGGATCAGGCACGTCCACCAGGCGTTGTATCCGGCGTCGACTCGGCGCTCCTGGTTCTTCTTCAGCATGCTGGTGTTGCGCAGCGCCTTCGGCACCTTCTGCCCGTGCTGCAGGGTGCCGAGATCGACATCCTCCGCGCCCACGTTCAGGTAGTCCGGGTTGAGCAGGAACAGCATCTGGGCACCGACGAGGGTCGGCTCGACGGTCACGTTCGCGAAGGCGTTCAGTCGCAGGACGGTCTCCGGCTCGCACAGGATGTCGTCGTCCATCAGGATCACGTCGGCGTGCCCGTCGGCCGCGGAGACCTCGTAGAGACCGCGGGTGAAGCCGCCCGCGCCGCCGAGGTTGGGCTGCCGCAGGTAGTGCAGCTTGTCGCCGAACCTGGGCGCGACCTCGCCGTACAGCTCACGGTCCCGGACCAGGTCGGTCCCCTGGTCGACCACGTAGACGGAATCGATGACCTCGAGCACGCGATCGTCGGAGGCCAGCGCCGCGACTGTCTTCGCGCAGTCGTCGGCGCGGTTGAACGTGCAGATCGCGATCGCGACGGGGCGGACGGTCTCGGGCGCGGCCGCGGTCCACTCGAGGCGGTCCACGGTCAGCGGGGCGTCCAGCGCGTCGATCTCCACCCAGAGGGCGCCGCCGTCGACGAACTTGTCCAGCGGCGAGGAGAGTTCGACGGTCTCGTCGCCCGAGCCCGCGACGGCACCCACGATCCGGCGATGCCCCGCGATGTCGGAGGCCACCAGGCGGACCCGGAAACGGCCGGAGCCGGCCGCCCGCAGGCTGACCCGCACCTCGGTGACCGTGGTCCAGCGCTGCCAGTAGCTGGCCGCGAACCGTCCGAAGTAGGTGTTGGTGTGGGCGCGCGCACCCGCGTCCAGGCGGAGCGTGTGACGTTCCCGGTCGCCGGAACCCTTGCGGAACGCGACATAGAGGTCGTCGTTGACGATCGGCGACATGCCGACGAAGACGCCGCGCTGCACGAGCAACCGCGCCGCGACCTCGGCCGCCGGGGCCCCGGACTCAAGGAATTCGGGCTTGTTCATCCAACCGCCAACTCTCGATCGTGTCGCCAATGTCCACCCGCAGGGTATCCCGACGTGCAGTTGACCGACGAAACCACCGAGCCCGACCTCGGTTAATGTCACTGGGCACCCGACCGCGCTATCTGGAGTTCTCGTGACATTCGAACCGCCCGCATCCACCCGGAGCACCCGATGGGCATGGGGGGCCGTGGTCGCGGGTGTGATCTGCCTCGGGTTCCTCCTCATCCTCAGCGTGGACCCCCGGTACTTCTACGTCGACGACACCGAGTCGGGCGCGGTCGGCAACTGGATCCAGCTCGGCCACCTGATGCGCGAGGGTCAGTGGTTCCCGACGCTGGTTCTCGACCAGTGGATGGCGGGTAACTACCCGGTCGAGGGCCAGGGCGGCCTGTGGAATCCCGTCCAGATGGCGATCAACTACGCCGCCCCGTCGGTGGACAACCTCGCCCTGCTGGCGACGGCGGTCAAGCTCGGGTTCTCGATCGTCCTCGGCTGGGGCGTCTACCGGGTGGCGATGGAGTACGGCGCCCGCCCGGCCTGGGCCGCGGTCGCGGGCGCGGCCGCACCGTTCGGCGGTTTCACCCTGTACTTCGAGGACCCGTCCTGGGTCACCTCGCTGATCGGCATGGCGTGGGTGGTGCAGGCCTGGGCCAGCGGGGTCCGGTACGCGCGCGGCCGGTCCGGGCCGCTGCCCCTGTTCGCGTTCCTCTATCTGGCGATCAGCGTCGGCTACGCGCATTCCGCGCTGATGGCCGGCGTGCTGATCGGCTGCCTGATGATCGGCGAATACCTGTACCAGCGACGCTGGCGACCGTCCCTGCTGCTCGGCGGGGCCGGCGTGGCCGCAGCGGCGTGTGGCGCCATCACCTTCCTGCCCGGGATGCTGTCCTCGTCGGTGACCTGGCGCACCGGCGAGGAGGGCGCGCTCAACGACAACTTCCTCACCGCGCCGTGGTCGGAGACGTTCACCGCGAGCATCCCGTCGTCGGTGTCGAGCATCGAGTCGTGGACCGGGGAGACGACCACCGCGCCGATCACCTACATCGCCTGGTTCGCGATCCCGGCGCTCGCGTTCATCGCGTGGCGCAAGGCCCAGCCTGCGCTGCGGGAGTTCTCCGCCCCGCTGCTGCTGCTCGGTTTCATCCTGCTGTTCACCTCCGGTCCCAGCGATATCGGCCAGATCCGGTGGCCTGCGCGGCTGCTGCCGTTCGTGGCCGTGATCTCCCTGGTGCTGCTGGCGGCCCTGCTCAGCCGCTACGGCACCACCCGCCCGCTGCGCCCACGGTTGGTGGCGGCAGGCCTGCTGGTCCTGGTGCTGGTGCTGCGCGCGAGCTCGTCGGGACCGCAGTACTTCGGGCGCCATGTGATGTGGGGCGCCCTGATCGCGGTCTTCGGTGTCCTGGCCCTGTACCTGGCCCGGCGGTTCGGCGATCGTGCCGTCGCGGCGCTGCTGATCGCGACCAGCCTGCCGATCCTCTTCTACCAGGTCTCGACCTACTCGCCCGTCCTGAGCACCTGGCACCTTCCGTCGAGCCAATCCGAGGCCAAGTCCGAGTTCCCTCGATGGGAGGGCACCACCCTGCAACTGGGTACCAGGAGCCTGACGGAGGATGCACCCGACAGCCCGAACCTGCCGTGGCATTCGCAGGTGTACGGAAACTACGCGAAGGTGCTGGACCTCGATTACGTCAACGCCTACACCCCGATCGGACACCAGGGCTTCGGGGATCTGCTCTGCATCAAGTACGAGGGGTCGACCTGCAAAGACGCCTTCCGCAACGTGTTCGCGATCGATCGGTACACGGGAAAGACCTTCGCCGACCTGATGCTCCTCGACCGTGTCGTGGTGCAGAAGGCGCAGCACCCTGGCCTCGATCGGAAACCAGCGCCCGAGGGTTGGCAGTGGGTGACGCCGCCGGAGACCTCTGCCCCGCGACCTGCCTCGGACCAGATCTATGTACTCGAACGGATCGATGGGCGCGTCTCTGACCAGCCGGGCCGGGTCTCCGCGACGGTCGGTGCCGACGCGGTCCCGGAATCGGCGAGTGTCAATTCCGAACGCGTGCGCGTGACCTCGCCCAACGGAGGAAGTGTGATCTTCGCCCGGCTGGCGTGGCCCGGCTACCGGGCGACGCTCGACGGTCAGCCGCTGCAGACCAAGGGACTCGGCGACACATTCCTCTATGTCGATGTCCCGCCGGGCACCGACAACGCCGAGCTCGAGATCACGTTCCGTCCGCCGGGGCAGCGACTGGGTTTCGCGGCCGCCGGGTTCGGGATCGTGGTGATCGTCATACTCACAGGGCTGTACTACCGCGGCCGTCGCACCTCCCGCGCCGACGCCCCGGTGGATGCGAACACCAGCGAGGCGTGAGCGGGCGGACCGGAAAGGTTGTCGATGAGTCGAACGCCCTCACCCGACGTCATGCCGACGACCGGGAGCGACTCGCTGCCCGCGGGTGAAGGCGCGGCGTCGCGCAGGAGCCGGCTCGCCTGGGTGCTGCTCGCCGCGGCGGGGCTGCTCGGGGTGCTCGTCCCGCTGACCCTGTCCGCGGCGACCGGCGGCCTGTCCATCCCGCACAACGATGCGTGGTCGTACAGCCGGATCGCGCAGACCTTCGGGAGCACCGGGGGCATCGAACTGCTCGGCTGGAACCGTTCGGCGCTGTTCGGGCTGTTCATCGTGCTGGGGCCGCTCGCCCGCTGGCTGGTCGCCCAGCACCTCTTCGTGGCCCTGCTCGGCGTGGTCGCGCTCGCGGCGGTGTACGACCTGGTCGCGCCGTCGGTGGGTCGGGCGCGCGCCGCCCTCGCCGTGCTGATCGTCGCGATCTGGCCGGGATTCGGCCTGCTGACCACCAGCTTCATGCTCGACGTGCCCGCGATGGCGGCGATCATGGTCTGCCTCGCCGTCGGCCGAAGGGCACTGCGGAGCGGGTCGCTGGTGCTGCTGGCGGTGTCGATGGCCGTCGGATTCTGGGGTTTCACGATCCGCGAGCAGGCGCTCGCCGCACCGGCCGCGGTGTTGGCGGTCGCCACGGTGACCGCATGGCGCTCGCGGCGCAGGCGTGACTGGATCGCCGTGGCGGGTGCCGGCGCGATATTGCTCACCGCGGTCGTCGGGTTCGAACTGTGGCGCCAGTCCTTCGGCGCAGGCGACCCGCCGGTGCTGGCCGTGCCGGAGAGCCTGGCGAAGGTCGGCGGACGCATCCTGGTCCAGGGCTATTTCGTCCTGGCACTGGGTGCGGCGCCCGCGGTGCTGCTGGTGGCTCGCCCGTGGCGCTGGGGCCGCGGCGCGCTCCTCGCCTCCGCCGCGGCCGCGGGGGTCGCGCTGTGGACGGTGTACCGCTACGGCACCAAGAACTTCTTCGTCGGCAACTACCTCGACCCCGCCGGGCCGTACTGGGCAGCGGGCCACGGCCGCCCCGCCGCGATCTTCCCCAGCGTGCTGTGGTGGCTCATCGTGGCGCTCGCGTGCGGTTCCGGGGTGCTGCTCGCCGGCGTGCTCACGCGACAACTCCGCCGGGTCGACCCGGTGCTCGGCACGTTCGGGGCGCTGATGGTGCTCGGCAATCTCGCGACCGCGTTGACCGGGCAGAACCTGTTCGACCGCTACTGGCTGCTGCTGCTGCCGACGCTGCTGGCGATCGTCCTGTCCGAACGGACCGGACTCCCGTCGACGCCGCCGCGGCACCCGACCCTCGCCCGCGTCGCCGAGCGACTGCCCGCCGCGGCCGCGCTCGCCGGGCTGGCGGTCGTCTCGCTGATGATCACCGCCGCCGGTCTCGCCTACGACTCCGCCCGGTGGAACGCGGCCGAACACCTGGTGGCGACGGGCGTCCCGGCCGTCGACGTCGACGCCGGGCTGGAATGGAACGGCTATCACTCGGCCGTCGGCATGTCGCCGCCCGGTTCGTGGATCTTCCCCGGCAACCGCTCCTGCTACCTGGTGAGCGTCGCGGAGCGCCCTGGCGAGGACGCCGCGATGGTCTGGACCTACCGGCCCCTCCTGGTCGCGGGCAATGCCCGGCTATGGGTCTACGGCGACGATTGCCCGTAGGCCGACAACGCGGCAGACATCACACGGTGGCGGCGAACACACGACGTGGGCGTTCGACCGTCGTCGTCCCGAGTAAACTCCCAGCCCGTGACCTCCGATGACGCCCGACCCACGGTGGCTCCGCACCGGATCTCCGTCGTGGTGCCGGTGTACCAGGGCGCTCAGACGCTGCGCGCGCTGATCGACGAGATCCTGCCGTGGACGACGCCCCGCTTCACCCCCGCAGGCCGACCGATGCTGGTCGAGGAGGTCCTGCTCGTCTTCGACCACGGCCCCGACGACTCGGCCGAGGTCATCCGGCAGCTGGCATCCGAACACTCCTTCGTCAGGCCGATCTGGCTGAGTCGGAACTTCGGACAGCACCCCGCGACCCTGGCAGGTATGGCCTCGAGCGGGGGCGAGTGGATCGTCACCATGGACGAGGACGGTCAGCACGACCCCGCCGCGATCGGCGGACTGCTCGACACCGCACTCGACGAGCAGGCCACCGTCGTCTACGCGAGCCCGACGAACGCCGCGCCGCACGGGATGCTGCGCAACGCCGCCTCCAGGGGCTCGAAGTGGCTCATCGCGCGCGCTCTGTCCGGCGACAACACCCGCAGCTTCCAGAGCTTCCGGCTGGTCCTCGGCGAGGTCGGCCGCTCGGTGGCCGCGTATGCCGGGTCCGAGGCCTACCTCGACGTCGCGCTCGGCTGGATCGCGGGCGACGTGACGACCAGCCCGGTTGCGCTGCGCGCCGAGCACGGCCGCCGCTCCGGCTACCACCTGCGCAGCCTGCTCTCCCACTTCTGGCGCATGGTGCTCTCCAGCGGGACCAAGGGCCTGCGCATGGTCAGCTTCATCGGGGTGCTGTTCGCCGCCCTCGGCCTGGCGCTGGTGCTGTACGTGCTGGTGTCGTACCTGTTCTTCGATGTCCACAGCGAGGTTCGGGGCTGGGCCTCGACGATGGTGATCCTGCTGTTCGGCATGGGTGCGATCCTGTTCTCCCTCGGGGTGATCGCCGAGTACGTCGGGGTCAACGTGAAGACCGCGATGGGCAAGCCGCCCTACCTGATCGTCGGCGATCCGGCGGCGGGCCCGCTCGGACGGGCCGAGCCGGTGCCGCACGAACACCGAACCGACCCGGCGGAAGCCTGACTTGAACACCCCGACCTGGGTCGTCGGCGGCGGCGGACTGCTCGGCAGCGCCGTCACCCGCGAGCTCGGGCGACGGGGCCTGCGGGTCGAGACCAGCCGGGTTCCCTGGCACGACGGCGACCACGCCAGGAAGGTGCTCTTCGCGGACGCTCGCCGGGTGATCGACTCGGCCGAGGGTGGACCGTGGCGGCTCGTCTGGTGCGCCGGGATCGGCGTGAACGGCACCACCGCCGAAGAGTTCGCCGCGGAGAACGCCGTCGTGTCCGACGTACTGGGCGAGATCGCCAGGATCGCCCGCGGCCCCGCGGGACCCGGCGTGGTCCTGCACGCCTCCTCGGCGGGCGGGGTGTACGCCGGCTCGTCCGGGGCGCCCTACACGGAGGACACCGACCCGGTACCGCTCGGCGACTACGGCCGCGCGAAGCTGGCGGCCGAGCAGCTGATGCACCGCTTCGGCGCCGACACGGGGTCGTCCGTCGTCGTGGGGCGGTTCGCCAACCTGTACGGACCCGGCCAGAACCTGACCAAGCCGCAGGGACTCATCTCGCACCTGTGCCGCGGCTACCTGATGTCGGCACCGATCTCGATCTACGTGCCGATGGACACGATGCGCGACTACCTGTTCGTGACGGACGCGGCCGCGATGGTCGCCGACGCCCTCGACCTCGCGCAGTCCCGGCCCGGCGAGCGGGTCACCAAGATCTTCGCCTCGGGCCAGAGCACCACCATCGGCGCCCTGCTCGGCGCCTGCCGGACGGTCTTCCGCCGCAAGCCCACCGTCGTGCTCGCATCGTCGCCGCTCGCGAACGTCCAGTCCGGGGACCTGCGGTTGCGCTCGACGGTCTGGCCGGAACTGGATCGCCGGCCGTACCGGACCCTGCCCGCCGGCATCGCCGCCACACTGGAGGCGACCCGGCACTCACTCGGCCGGTAGTCGGGTCAGCTCGCCGGGTCGGCGGACCCCAGCACCGTCTCGCCCGCCGCGGCGTAGGCCCGTTCCGTGGCGTCCTTCTGCGGACGCCACCACTGCTCGTTGTCGCGGTACCAGTCGACGGTCGCGGCCAGGCCGGAGCGGAAGTCCCGGTATCGCGGCTGCCAGCCGAGCTCGGTGCGCAGCCGGGTTGCGTCGATGGCGTATCGCATGTCGTGGCCCGGCCGGTCGGTGACCGCGTCGAAATCGTCCGGATCCTTGCCGAGCAACTCCAGGATGGTCCGCACGACGGTGCGGTTGTCGACCTCGCCGTCCGCGCCGATCAGGTAGGTCTCCCCCGGCGTGCCGCGCTCGATGATCGTCCACACGGCGCGGTTGTGGTCCTCGACGTGAATCCAGTCACGGACATTGAGGCCCTGACCGTAGAGCTTCGGACGGACACCGTCGAGGACGTTCGTGATCTGCCGCGGGATGAACTTCTCCACGTGCTGGTACGGCCCGTAGTTGTTCGAGCAGTTCGAGATGGTCGCGGAGATGCCGAACGAGCGGGCCCAGGCGCGCACCAGCAGGTCGCTCGACGCCTTCGTCGAGGAGTACGGGCTCGACGGGTTGTACGGGGTGGCCTCGGTGAACCGCGCCGGGTCGTCGAGTTCCAGGTCGCCGTACACCTCGTCGGTGGAGATGTGGTGGTAGCGCACGCCGTGCTTGCGAATGGCCTCCAGCAGCGTGAAGGTGCCGATCACGTTGGTCCGCACGAACGGGGACGGATCGCCCAGCGAGTTGTCGTTGTGCGACTCCGCCGCGAAGTGCACGACGAGATCCGTCCCGGCGATCAGCCGGTCGACCAGGTCGGCGTCGGCGATGTCGCCCTGGACGAACTCGATCCGGTCCCGGACCGGCGCCAGCGATTCGACGTTGCCCGCGTAGGTCAGCGCGTCGAGGACGGTCACCTCCACATCGGGCCGCTCGTCGACGGTTTGCTGGACAAAATTGGCGCCGATGAATCCAGCACCGCCGGTCACGAGTAGCTTCACGGTCCGCACGATACCGGTGGCCGGAGTTTGCCAGGGAACCGAACACTGGAACACTGCCCGCTATGCGCGGAATCATTCTGGCCGGTGGAACAGGGTCCCGGCTGCATCCGATCACGCTCGGGGTCAGCAAGCAGCTGGTGCCCGTGTTCGACAAGCCGATGATCTACTACCCGCTGTCGACGCTGATGTTGGCAGGGATCCGCGACATCCTGGTGATCACCACCCCCGAGGACGCCGAACAGTTCCAGCGGCTGCTCGGGGACGGATCCCGCTTCGGTGTCTCCCTGACCTACCAGGTGCAGGCCGAGCCCAACGGGCTGGCGCAGGCGTTCGTGCTCGGCGCCGAGCACATCGGTTCGGACTCCGCCGCGCTGGTGCTCGGCGACAACATCTTCTACGGACCCGGCCTTGGTACCCGGCTGACGCGGTTCGAGAAGATCGAGGGCGGCGCGGTGTTCGCGTACTGGGTCGCCGACCCGACCGCGTACGGCGTGATCGAGTTCGACGGCGACGGTCGCGCGATCTCGCTGGAGGAGAAGCCCCAGCGGCCGCGCTCCAACTACGCGGTGCCCGGGCTGTACTTCTACGACAACGACGTGGTGTCGATCGCCCGCGACCTGTCGCCGTCGGCACGCGGCGAGTACGAGATCACCGACGTCAACCGCGCCTATCTCGAGGCGGGCCGGCTGCAGGTCGAGGTGTTGCCGCGCGGCACCGCGTGGCTGGACACCGGCACCTTCGACTCGCTGCTCGACGCCTCGAACTACGTACGCACCATCGAGGAGCGGCAGGGCCTGAAGATCGGCGCACCGGAGGAGGTGGCCTGGCGGCGGGGCTTCATCACCGACGACGAGCTGCGGGTGCGGGCCGAGGCCCTCGTCAAGTCCGGTTACGGCAACTATCTGCTCGGTCTGCTCGACCGCGGCAAGGAATGGTGAGGAATGCAGTTTCGCGAACTGAAAGTGCCCGGCGCCTGGGAGTTCACCCCCAAGCAGCTCGGTGACGACCGCGGGGTGTTCCTGGAGTGGTTCCGGGACCCGACGTTCACCGAGGCCGCCGGCCGCACCCTCGACCTGCAGCAGGCCAACTGCTCGGTCTCCGCGGCAGGCGTGCTGCGGGGCGTCCACTTCGCCGACGTGCCGCCCGGCCAGGCCAAGTACGTGACCTGCGTCCGCGGCGCGGTCCTCGACGTCGCGGTGGACCTGCGGGTCGGCTCGCCGACGTTCGGGGTCTGGGACGCGGTCCTGCTCGACGACGTCGACCGCCGTGCGGTGTTCCTGAGCGAGGGTCTCGGACACGCGTTCCTCTCGCTCGAGGACGACTCCACCGTCGTCTACCTGTGCTCGACCGGGTACGCGCCGGGCCGCGAGCACGGCATCGATCCGCTCGATCCGGAGGTCGGCATCGACTGGCCCACCGCGGGCCGGGACGGCGCCGAGTTCGAGTTCCGACTCTCCGACAAGGACGCGGCCGCGCCGTCGCTCGCCGCCGCGCTCGAGTCCGGGCTGCTGCCGCGGTTCGGCGCCGGTACCCAACCCCTCGGGTAGGGTGCACCGGGCAGTACCACCAGCGATGAAGGACCACCAGTTGACCGACCGAGGTCCCCACGACCCGAGTTCGGGCACCGCCGAGGCGACCCCGCCCGCGGGCATGTCGGGCGGTGCCGGACCGCTGATGCGGCTGGTGAAGAACCAGGGGCTGGCCTTCCTGCTGGTCGGCGGGTTCAACACGGCGCTCGGCACGGCCTGGTTCATCGTCTGGCAGCTCGCCCTCGGCGACCAGCTCGGCTACCACTTCGCGATCGTCGCCGGCTACCTGTGCAACGTGCTGTGCGCGTTCGCGATGTACCGCTACCTGGTGTTCCGCGTCCGCGGGCACCTGCTGCGTGACCTGTGGCGGTTCGTCGTGGTCAACTTCGGCGCCTTCGCGATCAACATGGCCCTGATGACGCTGGCGGTGTCGGTGTTCGGGTTCCCGCCGATCCCGGCGCAGATCGCGATCACCGCGGTGACCGCGACCGCGAGCTTCTTCGGGTATCGAGATTTCTCCTTCAGTAGAAAGAAAAGGTCTGGTTCCGCATGACGCCTCGGGTCTCCGTCGTCGTTCCGGCGTACAACAACGCCGACTACATCGCCGAAACCATCGACTCGATCCTCGGACAGACCTTCGAGGACTTCGAGCTGATCATCGCCGACCACTCGTCGAGCGACGGCACCCTCGCCGCCCTGGCCCCCTACGCCGACGACCCCCGCGTCACGATCCTGAACACCCCGGCGGGTGGAGGCGCCAAGGCCAACTGGGACCGCGTCAGCCAGGCCGCGAACGGCGACCTGCTCAAGCTGGTGTGCGGCGACGACACGATCTTCCCGACCTGCCTCGCCGAGCAGGTGGCCGCGTTCGACGAGCGCCCGGAGACGGTGCTGGTCGCCTCGCAGCGCACCCTGGTCGACGCGGCGGGCAAGACCGTGCTCGCCGCCCGCGGACTGGCGGGCCTGTCCGGGCCGGTCAGCGGTCGGGTCGCCGCACGGCGGGCCGTGACCGCGGGAGCGAACATCTTCGGCGAGCCCGGCTGCGTGCTGATGCGA
Source organism: Rhodococcus sp. PvR099 (assembly GCF_017833315.1). NCBI lineage: Bacteria > Bacillati > Actinomycetota > Actinomycetes > Mycobacteriales > Nocardiaceae > Rhodococcus > Rhodococcus sp. PvR099. The sequence goes on from NZ_JAFIBV010000001.1 coordinate 3,613,755, forward strand.
CGGGCCGTGCTCGAGAAGATCGGCTGGTGGGACGACGCCAACCCGTACCTGATCGACGAGGCCACCTATGTCGGCGTCGCCCTGCACGGCGACGTCGTGGCGATCCCCCGTCCACTCGCGTCGTTCCGCATCAACGCCGGCCAGTGGAGCGTGCGGCTGGCGCGCCAGCAGGCCTCCCAGGCGGCGGCCTTCCACGAGGCGCTGCGGGCGGCCGAACCGGGACTGCTGTCCGCGATGGACGTGCGGATCGGCAACGCCAAGGCGCTGGGCACCTCGTTCATGCGCCGCGCCGTGTACATGGTGCTCAAGCGACGAATGGGCTGACCGAGCAGGCGCTCAGTTCCAGTTGATGCCAAGGGATCCGAAGCCGACCGATCCCAGTCCGGTGACGAGGATTCCCTCGGTCAGGATGCCGGTGTTGCCCGAGCCGGTGTTGAGCGAGCCGGTGTTCAGGGACCCCACGTTGCCGGATCCCGTGTTACCGAACCCGACATTGCCCGAGCCGGTGTTCGCGAACCCGATGTTGCCCGAGCCGGTGTTCGCGGACCCCACGTTGTCGGAGCCGGTGTTGTAGGACCCGGTGTTCTGCGAGCCGGTGTTGTCGGGGCCGTTGTTGGACGACCCCGCGCTGCCGGAATCGAAGGTGAGCCCGAGGCTGCCGAGCCCGGCGAAGCCGGTGTTCAGGCTGCCGATGGCGGGGTGGGTCAGCGAGTCCGCGAACTCCGCCAGGCCCGTCGGCGGCGCGGCGCCGGGCGCAGCAGGGCCGGTGGACGCGACGGCGATACCTGCCGAGCCGGCCGTCACGAGCGCCGATGCGAGGGCGATGGTCGTCGCCCGAGCGAGACGACGCGACCTCCCCTTCGATGTGACCTCCATGGAAGTGCCCCTCCCCGGTTCGCAACGAATGAACGTGCACGCGCCAGGGACGCTACCGCCGCAACCGCGCCGAACTGCCGAAATCGGCACTATTCGGCGAGTCCGGCAGTGAAGCGGGGCGCCAAACGCCCGACCGCGCATGGGCCGTCCGCGTAATCTTGAACGACCGCACCACGCCGACCAGAGCCCCCTCCGGATGCCGGGTGTACATGACCAGGACCGAGCGCGACCGGACCACCCCGCAGCGTCGCCGTGCCCGCCGGACGCTGGCGATCCTGGCCGTCGCAGCGGCCGTCACCGCAGGCCTGCTCGCCGGCCAACGCCTGGCCTCGGACCCGCCGAACCAGCTTCCCGCCCCGGCACAATCGGGCGTCGTCGCCCCGGAAGTCGCGACCCCGCAGTCGATTCCGCCACCAGCACCACCGCCGCCGATCCTGCTCACCCCCGAACAGATCCACCAACGCGTGGCGCCGACGACCGTGCACCTGATCTCCCGCGTCGGCTGGCGCGAGATCGCGGGGACCGGCATCGTGCTCACCCCGGACGGCCTCGTCCTGACCAACCATCACGTGATCGACGGCGCCACCGACATCATGGCGGTGAACCAGGGCAACGGCGCTAGCTACGACGCCGAGGTGGCCGGGTACGACCGGACCCGCGACCTCGCGGTGCTGCGACTCGCGGGCGCCACCGGGCTGCCGACGCCCGCGCTCGGCCACTCCGCCGCGGTACGGACCGGCGATCCGGTGACCGCCATCGGCAACGCCGAGGGCGCTGGCGTCCCGCTGGCGGCGGGCGGCATCGTCACCGCCCTGAACCGATCCGTCACCGCGCGCGACTCGGCCGACGGCTCGACCAACAAGCTGTCCGGCCTGATCGAGGTGAACGCCGACATCCGGCCGGGCGATTCGGGCGGGCCGCTGGTCGACGCCACCGGCTCCGTCATCGGGGTCAGCACCGCGGGCACCGCCGTCTCGCACGACGAGGGGCCGACACCCGCACCGCCGCGGGAGATCAAGTCGTTCGCGGTCCCGATCGACGAGGCGATCACGGTCGTGGACCAGGTCCGCGAGGGCCGCGGCTCGGAGACCGTGCACGTCGGGCCGACGGCCCTGCTCGGCATCAGCGTCAGCGACTCCGTCACGGTCCCCGGCGCCCGGGTGGTCGCGGTCAGCTACGGCACGCCTGCCGAGGGGGCCGGGCTGGCGCGCGGCGACGTGATCACGACCTTCGACGGCAAGCCGATCCGGACCGCGGCCGAACTCACCGCGATGATGGTCGCCCGGCATCCAGGCGATCGCATCGAACTGGGGTGGACCGACGCGAGCGGCGGGTCGCGGTCCGCGACGATCGTGCTGACCACCGGTCCGCCTCGGTGACCTGCCCCTCCAGCTCAGCCGGTGGCTTCCGAACGCACGACGGGCGCCTGCTCGCCGGCCGCTCGAGGCGCGGATACCCGATCGAGCCGATAGTGCAGTCGCATCGCCACCCGTCGCCACATCCGCAGCACGTGGTCGGTGCGGAGGACGCCTTCACGGTCGACGTAGATGCGGAACTCCTCGCGGATCGGGACCCGGGCCGCATAGTGGCGCCCCCGCTCGAGGACGGTGACATAGGCGCCGTCGGCACCGAACTCGCCTGCCGGGGACTCCAGGAGCAGCGACCCGTCGGGGCCGTTCTGCGGGCGCAGGAAGACCTGGACATTGCCGTGCTCCAGCGGGAAGCTCACGTGGATACTGGGCCGGTCGTGTCCGGGTAGCAGGGCGCTGCGGTAGTACCCGCTGTACATGAAGTCGCCCGTACCGCGCAGCGTCCGCAACCAGGCCGAGCCGGCGTGGTTGCCTTCGCCGTCAACCACTTTCGTGATCGTGGTGTCCACCCCGTGCGCCGCGGCGAGCGGATCGACCGGGAGCGCCAGTTGCTGCACCCGCTTGCCGTACAACCGGCCGATGATCGATCCGGCCGGCGCGAACAACGGTGACCACTTGGTCCAGATCTCCATCCGCCATTGGCTGGTGTGCTCGTAGAAATCCCGGATCGCCGGATCGAGCCGCTCGGGGTCGAATCCGGGTCCGGCGAGACACTCCATGTCCGGCAGCAGTCCGGCGTCGGCATCCGCGGCGATGAGCGCTCCGCCGAGTCGCTCCGCCTCGACCGGAAGCCAGTGGTCCCGGACGACTCCCGCCGCCGAGGTGGGTGCCGTCAGCCATGCGTGGTCACCGCCCAGGTCAACGGGACGCCCCACCGTGCGCCACCACAACCGCGACACCCTGTCCGCGATCGGCCACAACCGATTGTGTTCCACGCGGACAGCGTGTCACAGCGCGACCGCGCTACCGGTTCGCTAGTGGATCTTGAAGATGACCGCGCGCTGGACGACGAAATTGATCACCGTCGCGGTGCCCTGCGCGATGACGAAGGCCAGCGGGGTCCGCCACCACTCGTCCGCGAACACGTTGTTCATCAGCTCATTGAGCCCGACCTGCACGGCGAAGGTCACCGCGTAGAGCGCCACCACCGCGACGAATCGGGCGCGGCTGGGCGGCGCCTTGAACGTCCAGCGCCGGTTTATCAGGTACGCGGTGCTGGTGCCCGCGACGAAGCCGATCGACTTGGCCACGAAGCGCGGCAGCCCGAGCGCAAGGAACAGCGTGTACAGCCCGTAGTCGACGACCGCGGACAACCCACCCGTCGCGATGAAGCGCACCATCTGCGTCTTGAGGTCCACATCGGTGCCGCCCGGCTCGTCGACGAGGGGCAGCTCGACGGGTAGCGGCAGGTGCGGCTCGGGGGCGCTGGCGGTTCCGGACACCGGTCGAGAGTAGGCGACGCCGCCACCGGTGCGCGCGCGTGACCTCTCACACAACCCCTGGACCTCCAGTGCGGTTGAGGTTGCAGGATCGGGTTCACGTCAACCGCTAAAGGAGCATCTCGTGTCTGTCTACTCGCTGCCTGAACTGCCCTACGACTACGCCGCCCTCGAGCCGCACATCTCCGGCAAGATCATGGAGCTGCACCACGACAAGCACCACGCCGCCTACGTCGCAGGCGCCAACACCGCCCTCGACAAGCTCGCCGAACTCCGCGCCGCCGACGCCGTCGCCCCCGTCGTCAACCTGCACGAGAAGAACCTCGCCTTCCACCTCGGCGGCCACACCAACCACACCGTCTTCTGGAACAACCTCAGCCCCGACGGCGGCGACAAGCCCGAAGGCGAACTCGCCGCAGCCATCGACGACCAGTTCGGCGGCTTCGACGCCTTCCGCACCCACTTCAACGCCAACGCCAACGCCATCCAGGGCTCCGGCTGGTCCATCCTCGCCTGGGACTCCATCGGCCAGCGACTGATCATCGTCCAGCTCTACGACCAGCAGGGCAACATCTCCATCGGCCTCACCCCCCTGCTCATGCTCGACATGTGGGAGCACGCCTTCTACCTCGACTACCAGAACGTCAAGGGCGACTACGTCAACGCCTTCTGGAACATCGTCAACTGGAACGACGTCTCCGCCCGCTTCGACCGCGCCCGCACCCAGACCGCAGGCCTCATCGTCTAGTCCCGCCCGGCCGAGTGTGCACTTGCCGGGCCAAACCCCCAGGAACGGCGACGGGAGCTGCACACTCGGCGGGTCCGGGCCGGGCGCCGAGTGTGCAGCTACCGGGCCAAACGTCGAGTGGCGGCGGCCATACCTGCACACTCGCCAGGGGTCGGATCCGCTACCGCCAGGTAACCTCTACAACGATGTCCACGACAGCTGAAGAGTCCCCGGCCGCCGCCGTGCAGCCGCAGCCTCTGACCACCCAGACCCGCACCCTGACCGGCTGGGGGCGCACCGCGCCCACCACCGCCCAGGTGCTGTCCACGCCCGACGTCGAGGTGATCGCCAGCGCGGTCGCGCAGGTCGCCGAGCAGAACGAGGGCAAGCCGTCCTACCTGCGGCGCGGCGTCATCGCCCGCGGGCTCGGCCGGTCCTACGGCGACCCGGCGCAGAACGCAGGCGGCCTGGTCATCGACATGAATGCGCTCAATCGCATTCATCGCATCGATCGCGACACCGCCCTGGTGGACGTCGACGCCGGTGTGAACCTGGACCAGCTGATGAAGGCGGCCCTGCCGTTCGGCCTGTGGGTTCCGGTACTTCCGGGCACCCGCCAGGTCACGATCGGCGGCGCCATCGGCTCCGACATCCACGGCAAGAACCACCACAGCGCCGGCAGCTTCGGCAACCACGTCGTGTCGCTGGACCTGCTGACCGCCGACGGCAAGGTCCGCACGCTCACCCCCAAGGGCGGGCGCAACGATCCCAAGGCCGCGCTCTTCTGGGCGACGGTCGGCGGCATGGGCCTGACGGGCATCATCCTGCGCGCCACCATCAAGATGACGCCCACCGAGACGGCGTACTTCATCGCGGACAGCGTCCGCACCACCAGCCTCGACGAGACCATCGCGCTGCACAGCGACGGCTCCGAGGAAAACTACGACTACTCGTCGGCGTGGTTCGACGCGATCTCCGCGCCGCCGAAGCTGGGCCGAGCGGCCGTGTCCCGCGGCTCGCTGGCGAAGCTGGACCAGCTGCCGGCCAAGCTGCAGAAGGATCCACTGCGGTTCAACGCCAAGCCTCTGGTGACGTTCCCGGACATCTTCCCGAACGGCCTCGCCAACAAACTCGACTTCACGATCGTCGGCGAGCTGTATTACCGGAAGACGAAGAACGCCACCAACCAGATCCAGAATCTGACGGCGTTCTACCACCCGCTCGACCTGTTCGGGGAGTGGAACCGCGCCTACGGATCCAACGGATTCCTGCAGTACCAGTTCGTGGTGCCGCCCGAGGCGGTCGACGAGTTCAAGAAGATCATCGTCGACATCCAGCGGTCGGGCTTCTACTCGTTCCTCAACGTGTTCAAGCTGTTCGGCGAGGGCAACCAGGCGCCGCTGAGCTTCCCGATGCACGGCTGGAACGTCTGCGTCGATTTCCCGATCAAGGCCGGCCTGAACGAGTTCGTCACCGAACTCGACAAGCGTGTCCTCGAATTCGGCGGCCGGCTGTACACCGCCAAGGACTCACGCACCACCGCCGAGACCTTCCACGCCATGTACCCGCGGATCGACGAGTGGATCGCGACCCGCCGGAAGTACGACCCCACAGGCGTTTTCGCCTCCGATATGTCCAGAAGGTTGGAACTGTGATCAACGCCGTGGGTAACCCCCAGACCCTGCTGCTCCTCGGCGGCACCTCCGAGATCGGCCTGGCCATCTGCGAGGAGTACCTGAAGAAGGCTCCGATGCGGGTGGTACTGGCCGCACTGCCTGGCGATCCTGGCCGCGACGCCGCCGTCGCCCAGCTGAAGGCCAAGGGCGCCACCGAGGTCGAGCTCGTCGACTTCGACGCCGTGGACACCGAGTCGCACCCGAAGGTGATCGACGCGGCCTGGTCCAAGGGCGACGTCGATGTCGCGATCGTCGCGTTCGCGCTGGACGGCGACGCCGAGGAGCTGTGGCAGAACCAGCGCAAGGCCGTGCTGGTGGCCAACGTCAACTACACCGCGGCGGTGTCGGTCGGTGTGCTCGTCGGCGAGAAGATGAAGGCGCAGGGCTTCGGCCGCATCATCGCGATGTCCTCGGTCGCCGGTGAGCGCGTCAAGCGCGCCAACTTCGTCTACGGCTCCACCAAGGCCGGCCTCGACGGCTTCTACCTCGGCCTGGGTGAGGCCCTCGCCCAGTTCGGACCGAAGGTCACGGTGGTCCGGCCCGGCATGGTGCGCACCCAGTTCAGCGCGCACGTCAAGGAAGCCCCGCTGACGGTCAACAAGGACATCGTCGCCTCGCTCGCCGTCGCCGCGTCCGACAAGGGCAAGGAAATCGTCTGGACCCCGGGCCCCTGGCGCTTCGTGATGATGGCGCTGCGGCACGTGCCGCGGGCGATCTTCCGCAAGCTGCCGATCTAGCCCCACACGACCCGCAGCACCCGACGAATCGGCCCCACCACAGTGCACCGTGGTGGGGCCGATTCGTCGTTCGGGCAGGGCCGCACGTCGCTCATCCAGGCATGACCCGCCGCCATTGGCCGTTGCTCTCACAGGTCTGGTAGCTGCCGTCCGGGAGATAGACCTTGCTGCCGACGCTGTATTCCTTGCCGTCGTGCACGCAGACGACCGCCTGCGTTCCCTCGGCCGAGCTGCGGATCTCCGCCTGGGCGACCGAGGCGGTGGCCCCGATCGATCCCGCGGCGACGAGTAACGCGATGCCGAGCGTCTTTGCGGTTCGAGAGATCATCTGAGGCTTTCCGTTGGGATCGGGTGCGGGTGGACTACACCAAATATGGCGCGTCGAGGCCCACACCACCAGGCACCCAAGGGCGCCGATTCGGCCACCCCCGCAACCCCGCCGCGGCGCCCGCGTCCGGCTCACCCTCGGTTCACTAAGCTCAGTGCTCGTGACTGACGCTCCCGCAGCTCCGATCCCCGACACAGCTCCGAGCACGTCCGCGGCCCGCAGGGATCCGCTGCGTCGCGCGGCATCCACCGCCGGGGAGATGGGGCTGGCGGCGGTCGTCGCGGCCGCCGTCGCCGCGGTCGGGCTGATCGCCTTCGGGCTGGTGGACTGGCCTGCGTTCAACTCCTCCAACGTCACCCAGGCGCTGACCACGGTCGGGCAGGTCGTGACCTTGGCGGCGCTGGGTCTGTCGGTGTGGCTGCTGCGGGCCCGCCGCGCGGTGATCGCGGCGAAACTGCTGTCCTGGGCCGCGCTGTCCGGCTTCGTCACCGTCACCCTCGGGATGCCGCTGGCCGCGACGAAGCTGTACCTGCACGGCATCTCGGTGGACCAGGAGTTCCGCACCGAGTTCCTCACCCGGATGACGGACACCGCCCGGCTCGACGACATGACCTACGCGGACCTGCCCTCGTTCTACCCGGCGGGCTGGTTCTGGGTCGGCGGCCGGGTCGCGAATCTGCTCGGCATGGAGGGCTGGGAAGCGTTCAAGCCGTACGCGATCGCCTCCATCGCGGTGGCCGCCGTCGTGTCGCTGGTGTTGTGGTCGAAGCTGATCCGCGACCACGTGGCGGTGCTGGTCGCGACGGCCGTGACGGCGATCGCGCTGGCCTACGCATCCCCCGAGGCGTACAGCGCGGTCCTCGTGGTGCTGCTGCCGCCGGTGCTGGTGCTGGCCTGGGGCGGGCTGTACCGACCGGGCCGGAGCGGGGCCGACGGCTGGGGTGCGATCGTCGGGACGGGCATCTTCCTCGGCGTCGCCGCCACCTTCTACACCCTCTACCTCGGCTGGGCGGCGTTCGCGGTGACGCTGATGGCCGTGCTCGCCGCCGCGCTCGCGGTGCGGGCCAACGGGCTACGGGCGGCGCTGGACCCGCTGCTCCGGCTGGCGGTGACGGGCGTGATCGCCGGGCTCATCGCGTTGATCGTGTGGCTGCCGTACCTGAACGCGCTGCGCACCGGCCCGACCGCGAGCTCGGGCACGGCACTGCACTACCTGCCCGATTCGGGCGCCCACCTGCCCCTGCCGATGTTCCATTTCTCGCTGCTCGGCGGCCTCTGCCTGCTCGGCACGGTGTGGCTGGTCGGCCGCACCTCGTCCTCGCGGCGCGCGCAGGCGCTCGGGATCGGCGTCGTCGCCGTGTACGCCTGGTGGCTGCTCTCGATGGCCGTGACGGCGATCGGCAACACCCTGCTGTCCTTCCGCCTCGAACCGGTGCTGTGGGTCCTGCTCGGCGCCGCAGGCGTTTTCGGGTTCCTCGACTTCGCGCGCTGGACGATCCTGGCGACCAGCGAGAATCCGCGGGTCCGGGCCGCGATCGTCGCGATCGGCGCGCTGGGCGCGCTGGCATTCGCCCAGAACATCCCGCAGGTGCTCGCCTCGGAGATCACCACCGCGTACACCGACACCGACGGCAACGGCGAGCGGGCGGACAAGCGGCCGCCCGGCGCCGCCTCCTACTACGACGAGGTCGACGCGGCGATCACCGCGCAGCGCCCTGGACCGCGCTCCGACACCGTGGTGCTCACCGCCGACACCAGCTTCCTCAGCTTCTACCCGTACTTCGGCTTCCAGGGGCTGACGTCGCACTACGCGAACCCGTTGGCGCAGTTCGACCGCCGCGCCGCCGCGATCGCCGGCTGGTCCGAGACCGAGAGCCCCGACGAGCTGGTCCGGGCCATGGACGAAAGCCCCTGGCGCACACCGGATGTATTCGTCTTCCGCAAGGGGTCCGACGGCTACACGCTGCGCCTGGCGGAGGACGTGTACCCCAACGATCCGAACGTGCGCCGCTACACCGTGACCTTCCCGGAGAAGCTGTTCGACGACCCCCGGTTCACCACCACCGAGGTCGGTCCGTTCGTGATCGTCACCCGGGTCGGCTGAACACGGCTGTCCCCCACACCGGTTCGGTGCGGGGGACGGCATCCGAGGTCGGTCAGCCGCGGACGAGCGGCATGATCGCGCGCACCCGCAGATCGCGCAGGTACAGCCCGCCCCACACCAGGATGCCGAAGTAGATCGGCGCGAGGGTGGTGCTCAGGATGGGCTGCTCGGTGAGCAGGTTGGTGGCCACGGCACCGCCGAGGTAGCCGGTCAGCAGGACCGCACCGAGGATCGACGTGACGGGCACGACGTAGAGGGCGAGGCAGATCAGCAGCACCACACCGAAGACCCTGTTCAGGCTCGGGTCGAACCCGAGGTCGGCCATCGCGGTGCGCACCTGCTCGACGTTGGCGATGTGGGTGAGCGAGTCGAAGAGGAAGAACACGACGACCAGCCCGGTGATGATCAGGCCTGCGATCCGGGCACCCCGCGAGGGGGCGGCCGAGCCGGCGGCGGGTGCGGTGGTCGTGGTGTGCGGCGTGGTGGTCATGGCGGGCTCCGATGCTGGATTGCTTCGTGCATGGCGCGCGAAGCGGTTGCCATATAGACCGGCGACGACCGCAAAACTCATCGCGCGCGGGTCAATTATCCGCCGAACCAGGCCTGCGCGTCGAGACGGAAGCCCTGACCAGCGGTGACGGCGCGCAGATCGGACTCCAACGCGCGCAGCCGTTCCGGCCCGATCGTCGCCGCCCAGTCCGCCTGCAGTCGGTCGAATGCGACCGCGGACCGTCGCAGGCTGTCGAGCCCCCGCTCGGTGAGCACCACCCGCTTGCTGCGGGCGTCCGACGGGTCGCTCTCGCGCGCCACGTAACCGAGGCCCTCGAGCCGATCGACCGTCTTGCCCGCCGCCTGCTTGGAGACGCCGAGCCGTCGTCCCAGCTCGCTCGCGCTGGTCCCCGCGATCCCGATGGCTTGCATCGCGAATCCGTAGGCGGGCCGCATGTCCGGGTGCCCTTGCTCTGCCAGCTGGCGATGCACCTCGTCGATCAGTGTCCGGAATCCGGCGAACAGCAGCAGCGGCAGCTCGTAGCCGGGGCTCTCATCGACGGCCACGGCGCACCCCTTGCCGAATATAGACAACCATGTTTACTATATGGACAACCACGTTGACGATATTACCGCAGAGAGGACTCCAGATGCCCTTCACCCACCACACAGCCCAGACCGCCCCCGGCGCCGCCCGCCCGACCATGGCGACCATCGAGGGGAAGTTCGGGTTCCTGCCCGCCCCCGTGGCGCTCATGTCGGAATCGCCGGAGCTACTGCAGGCCTTCACCCGGTCGAACGCCCTGTTCGAGCGCAGCACGCTCACCGAACTCGAACGCGAGGTGCTGGTCCTGACCATCGCGACGCGCAACGAGTGTCACGTCTGCGTCGCCCTGCACACCGCCTCCCTCACCCGTGCCGCGGCGCCGGAGCAGCTGGTCACGGACCTCCGCTCCCGGCAGCCGCTCTCCGACCCGCGACTCGAGGCCATCCGCAGGTTCACGCTCGAGGTCCTGGACGCCGCGGGCGGGGTCGATGAGGCGCAGATGCAGGCGTTCCTCGACCACGGCTTCACGCGCCGCAACGCCCTCGAGGTCGTACTCGGGGTCGGCACCTACACGCTGTCCACCTTCGCCAATCGGATGACCGAGGCGCCGCTTGACCCGCCGTTCGCACCGTTCGCCTGGGACGGCGCCGCGTAGCACTTTCGCCGTTTGCCCCCACCGCCACATCAGCGTTGTCATCATTGATGACAACGACGATGACAGGCGGCCCGTGAGTCCTTCTGACCCCAGGGCGGACCAGAAGGACTCACGGCGGGAGGGATACAGGGATGGCCGAGGAGAGTTCGCGCACGCGACTGACGCCGGAGGTGATCGTGGACGCCGCCGTGCGGATCGCCGCGCGGGGCCGCCCCGACGGACTGACCGGACGTGCCCTCGGCGAGGAGCTCGGCGTGGACCGGTCGGCGGTCTGGCGGCACTTCTCCGACAAGGACGCGCTCCTGCGAGCCGTCGGCGACCGTCTATTGACGATGGCGCACGATCGCGTCCCCGCCGGGCTCGGCCCGAAGGAGCGGATGGAACACCTCGCCGGCGCCGTGGTCGCGGTGTTCACCGAGCATCCCCATGTCGGCGCCGCCGTGGCCCCGCGCACGACCCGCGGCCCTGGCGAGTTCGCCCTGGTCGAGATGATGCTCGCCGCGCTCGGCGAGCTGGGGCTGGAGCCGGCGGATGTGGTCCGCTACCAACGGATGATGGCCGAGGCCGTGCTTTCCTACGCGGGGATGCAGGCCGGCCACGCGCTGCTGCCGGACAAGCTGCGCGCGGGCGACGAACGCGCCTGGACCCACGAGTACGTCGGCGCGGACCCGGCGCGTTACCCCGCGATCGCCGCACACGCGTCTGCCCTGGCCGAGGTGGGCCCGGATCTGGTACTCGCCACCATGATCGAGGCCTTCTGGACCGCGCTCGACGCCAAGGCCGACACCGCGTCCGCCCGCGTGCGCACGGACTGACCCGGCCCCGCAAGGCGCCAAAGACCCACCCACCCGATATCGAGGATCACCCACGCATGACCGAGCCAAGCACCACCACCGAGCCCACCACCGTCGCCGAGCCCACCGTCGCCGAGCCGCCTCGCAAGCGCTCCCGGCTGTGTACGGCCGCGATCGTCGTCCCGGTGGCCGCCGCGACGCTGGTGGCGGCTACCTATGCGGCCGCCGCGGCGCTCGAGATCCCCGCGCCGCCGACCCTGGCCCGGCTGCTGACCGAGGCCCCGTCGAAGCAGGGCGAGCTGTATCCATCTCGCGCGGTGGCGGCCTCGCCGGATCCCGCTCCGCTGCAGTCGAACTCGATTCCGCTGCCGGACTCGGTGCCGTGGCGGGGCGAGCAGATCCCGGTCGCGCAGTTCCTCGAGACCACCCACACCAACGCCTTCCTGGTGCTGCGGGACGGCGCACTCACCAACGAGTGGTACCGCGACGGCGTCGAGGCCACGACACCGATGGCCTCGTGGTCGATGGCCAAGTCCGTCGTCTCGCTGATGATCGGTCAGGCCATCGACGCGGGCAAGCTCAGCGAGGACGACCGGCTGGTCGACGTCCTGCCGGAGCTCGCCACCGGCGGGGAGTACGACACCGTGACGGTGCGTCACCTGCTGGACATGACCGCGGGCGTCGATGTGTCCGAGAACTACAACCCGTACTGGCCGCTGACCGGCACGGCCCGGATGTACCTGACCCAGGACCTCGACGAGTTCGTCGCCGACCACCGCGAGGTCACCTACAGCCCGGGCAGCGAGGGCGACTACCGGAGCGTCGAGACCCAGCTCCTGGGACAGGTGCTGGCCCGGGTCGAGGGGAGACCGCTGACCGAGCTGCTCGAGCGGAACCTGTGGGCCCCGATCGGCGCCGAGGACGGCGCCACCTGGAACCTCGACCGGGACGGCGGCCAGGAGAAGGCGTTCTGCTGCCTCAACGCGACCGCCCGCGACTACGCCAAGATCGGCCGGCTCGTCCTCGATGGCGGGCGCGCGGGCGACACCCAGGTGGTCCCGCCCGCCTGGATCGAACGCATCAGCGCCCCTGCCCCGCACCAGGTCTCGAGCTCGCCGTGGGGCTACTCCGCGCAGTGGTGGCACCCCACCCCAGACAGCCCGGACCTGTCCGCGCTCGGTGTCTACGGCCAGTACACCTACGTCGACCCGGCCACCGGCACAGTCATCGTCAAGCTCAGCGACCACGGCACCGAGCAGGACGAGCAGGAGACCTTCGAGGTGTTGCGGGCGATTGCCGGCGCCTAGGCGCGCGAGTCGCGGCCGAGGAAGGCCAGCAGCCGCTCCCCCGGCCCCGCCCCCGCCGACAACTCGACGGGGGCGGCGAAGCGCGCCGGCCGGTCCGCATCACTGACGAAAAGCGTTGCACAGGTGTGCAGTTCCTCGGCGAGGTCCGGCGGGATCGGCCGGTTGCGCCCGCACGCCCTTGCGACGTCCCACCCGTGCACGGCGATCTCCAGCGCACCGGCGGCGGGCACGATGCCCGCGGCCATCGAGACGCCGCCGATCTGGATCCCCTCCGGATCACCCGAACGAGCCCACGCACCGAGCAGTCGGCAGGCGCGATCACACAGCGCCGCAACGGGATCGGACTCGGGATCGGCCGCGCCCGCGGCGGGTACCAGCGCGATGTGCCGGTCCAGGGCGGCCTCCTGCAGAGTGCCGAGGGCATCGTTCATGTGCGCCAACAGCTGTCGGAGGTCCCACCCGCGACAGGGCGTGGCCCGGTCCATCGACTCCTCCGTCACGAGCTGCAGGCTGCCCAACGTGTAGGCGATCGAACGCTCCAGCAACGCGACCGGGTCGGCCAGCGGCCACGCGACCGCGGCGCCCGTCATGACCCGACCGGCAGCGTCTCGGGCAGCCCGAACTTGCCGAACAGCGACACGTCGAAGAACACCGTCACATGACCGATCCCCGACGGCCCGAGCGAGACCACCTGCAGCTGGAAGGCGGAGTACCCGCCGTCGGGTTCGCGCATGTACATCGCGAACGCGGGCTGCCCGTTCGACACCGTGGGGATCAGCTTCATGTCCCCGGGACCATTTGCGGGGCAGTTGTTCTCGATGAGGGTGCGGATCGCATCGGGGCCCTGGTACCAGCCGACGAAGGGCGGCATCTCCCAGACGGCGTCCTGGGTGAACAGCTCCTTGAGCGCGGCCATGTCGTACGTCTCGAAGGCGGCCATGTACTTGTCGAGCAGCTCGCGCTGATCCGGCGCGACCGGCTCCACGACGGCGTCCTCGGCGGGCGAGGCCTGATCGATCTGCGCGCGGGCGCGCTGCAGGGCGCTGTTCACGGCCGCCGTGCTGATGCCGAGCAGTTCCGCGACCTCCGCGGCAGGCCAGGCCAGCACCTCGCGCAGGATCAGCACCGCCCGCTGCTTCGGCGGCAGGAACTGCAGGGCGGCGATCAACGCCAGCCGGATGCTCTCGCGGGAGGTCGCGACCACAGCCGGGTCGCTCGCGGCGGTGCCGAGGAGGGCATCCGGGATCGGCTCGAGCCAGGGCACCTCGCCCTGCTCGACGAGTTCGCCTGCGGGATCCGAGCTCGGCGCGCCGAGGCCGGTGGGCAGCGGGCGCTTGCCCTTGCTCTCCAGCGCGGTCAGGCAGGTGGTCGTCGCGATCCGGTACAGCCAGGTACGCAGCGAGGAGCGACCCTCGAACTTCTCGTAGGCGCGCCACGCCTTCAGGTACACCTCCTGCACCAGATCCTCGGCGTCGTGCACCGAACCGGACATCCGGTAACAGTGCGCCAACAACTCCCGCCGATACGGCTCCGCCAGCGGAGCAAAGTCCTCCTGAACCGCGCCCTCTGTCATCGCTTCCCACCCTTCGTCGAATGCCTTCCCGAGTACAGACCAGCCGCGCGGTGAAAACTCATCGGTCTCGCGCGATGAACTTTCTTGCCCCGCCCGGTCAGTACAGAGGAACACGATCCGACGAGCGAGGGAAGCCCGTGGCCGAGACGTCCGAAACACCGCAGCAGAACCCCGTGCACAAGGCGATTTCGCGGGACGGCACCGTCATCGCGTACGAGCGGTCCGGCGACGGCCGGCCGATCATCATCGTGGGAGGCGCCGCGGAGATGATCCCCGGCGCCCGGCACCGCGCGCTCAACGGCGGCTTCCACGACGTCCCGCCCGAGACCCTCGCGCCGGTGCTGCTCGATCACCTGACGGCGGCCTCGTGATCGCGGCCCTCAGGCGGCGGTGAGGATCAGCGGCCCGTCCGGGGTGATGGCGATGGTGTGTTCGCTGTGCGCCGCGCGGGTTCCGTCGAGGGTGCGCAGCGTCCAGCCGTCCGGGTCGTGCCGGTAGTCGTCGGTGCCGCCGCCGATGAGCATCGGCTCGAGCGCGAGCACCAGGCCCGCGCGCAGCTTCATCCCCCGGCCGCGCCGTCCCTCGTTGGGCACGTCGGGGTCCTCGTGCATGGCGCGGCCGATGCCGTGGCCGCCGTGATCGGCGAGGACCCCACGCCCCCTGCTCCTGGCGAAGGCGCCGATGGCGTCGGCGATGTCACCGATCCGGTTCCCCACCCGCGCGGCCTCGATGCCCCGCGCGAGCGCCGCCTCGGTGTCCGCGATCAGGCTCAGGTCCTCGGGATCGGCCTCGCCGACCACGAAGCTGATCGCCGAGTCACCGCACCACCCGTCGAGATAGGCCCCGCAATCCAGGCTCACCAGGTCTCCGTCGGCGAGCCGGTGGTCCGTCGGGATGCCGTGCACGATCGCGTCGTTGACGCTGGCGCACACCACGCCGGGGAACGGCGACGGTGCCCAGGCGGGGTGGTAGTCGAGGAAGGCCGGGGTGGCGCCCGCCTCTCGGATCACCGCCGCGGCGGCCGCGTCGAGGTCGCGCAGGCTCACCCCGACCGCTGCCGTGGCACGCGCCGCCGCGAGGGCCTGCGCCACCACCCGTCCGGCCGCCCGCATCGAGCGCACCTCGTCCTCGGTCTTTATCTCGACCATTCCCACTCCACCTCCGGTTGCGAATAACTATACCGGTATTACTATAGGCATCATGGTGCGCGTGCCGCTGACGGCGGAGGAACTCGAACGGGGCAGGCGGCTCGGCGAGCTGCTGCGCGGGGCCCGCGGCGAGGCCAGCATGGTCGAGGTCGCGCTGGACGCCGGCATCTCCGTGGAGACGCTGCGCAAGATCGAGACCGGACGGATCGCGACGCCCGCGTTCTTCACCGTCGCCGCCCTCGCCCAGGTTCTCGGCCTGTCGCTGGACCTGGTCGCCGAAGCCCTGGCCGATCCGCCTTCGCGGCGCGAGGCGGCCTCGTAGCCTGCCGTTCCTGGGATGCCGGTCAGCCTTCCGATGAGTTTGTGCGCCTCGGGGAGTCTCTACTTTGATCACCATCATCGAGAGTGGGAGCACAGAGTGAGTCAGCAGCTACTGCGGGTCCAGAACTTCAATGTTTCGAGTGACGGAATCGGCGCCGGGGAAAACCAGAGCTTCGAGAGCCCGTTCGGCCTCGACCCCGGTGCCATGTTCGCGTGGGGCGGCGCCACGGCCAGCTGGCCCACCCGCACCGACCCCGGCGGCAGCCGCGGCCTCGACGACTACTTCACACGGGACTTCGCCCGCAACATCGGCGCCGAGATCATGGGGCGCAACAAGTTCGGCCCCCAGCGCGGCCCTTGGGAGGATCACGAATGGCGCGGGTGGTGGGGCGAGGAGCCACCGTTCCACACCCCGGTGTTCGTCATGACCCACCACAAGCGGCCCTCGTTCACGCTCTCCGACACGACGTTCCATTTCGTCGACGGCGACCCGGCCACGATCCTCGAGCAGGCTCGCGAGGCGGCGCAGGGCAAGGACGTCCGACTCGGCGGCGGAGTCACCGCCATCAAGCAGTTCCTCGACGCCGACCTCGTCGACACCATGCACGTGGCGGTCTCCCCGATAACGTTCGGATCCGGGCTCCGGCTCTGGGAGTCACCGGAAGAACTGCGCGACCGGTTCCACCTCGAGATCGTGCCCAGCCCGAGTGGTGTGGCCCACCACCTGTTCTGGCGGAAATGACCCGGGGAACCGCTCACGGATAAGAAACAGTCCGATCACCGACCAGCTAGGGTCACCCGGGTCGACACGACCCGGGTGTCCTGGTCACCCGCCCCTGCATGCTGGTCCCTCTCAGGCTGCCCGATCCTGACTACCGGCGGTGCAAACCGCGGACAGCCGCTGACCGCATTCGATGACAGCCTCGCAGGCATGACCACGAGAGCGCTGATCCGATCCAATTCCGACCTGCACAATGGCTACGGCAGCCTGAACGCCTTCGCGGCGGTGAAGGGCCCTGGCGGCGCCCGGGCGTTCATCCGGTTCCTCACCGAGGTGCTCGACGGCCGAGAAACCGAGGAAGCGCACGCGGTGGACACCGGGTTGCTGATCCACGCGGAGGTCCGGATCGGCGACTCCTGTCTGATGGTCGTCGACTCCAAGCCGGACTGGGCGTTCACCCCCGCGCTGCTCCAGGTGAACGTCGCCGACTGCGACGAGGTACTCCGGCGCGCCGGCGACCGAGGCTCCCGGGTGATCACATCGACCACGCCGTTCTACGGCGACAGCTCCCTCGCCCGGTTCGTCGACCCCTGGCACAACGTGTGGTGGCTGTTCGGCCCGGCGATCGAGGGCGCACCCGAACCGACATGGGATCCCGACGCCCTCGCCGAGGAGTCGACGATCCACGCCACGATCTGCGAGGCGATGCGCACCCTCTCGCCGCCTGCCCCCGGCGAGGCCTAGCCGGGAGCGTGCGTGAGCGCCGTTGCGCCGGAGCTGATGTGCAGGATCGCACCGACCGTGTCGAGGGTCGCCCGGTCGAGCGGGAAGTAGCCCTGTGCCGGCGTGTTGTCGGTGCGGGTGCGACCGGCGGCGACCTCGGCGGCGGGCGTCAGACCCCAGGTGGCGACCCGGGCCTGGAGGAAGCCTTCGTAGGTGTCCGGTTCCGGGTCGCCGAGCCCGATCGCGTCGCTGCGGCCGAGGCTGCCCGCGATGAAGGCGTACCGGTCGCCCACCAGTGACCCGACGATGGCGCCGACGCTGAACCACTCGAGGTCCATCTCCCCCATCCGCATGGTGCTCGGGCGCTCCTGCAGGTGGCTGTTGTGCGCGAAGACCAGCGTCGCTCCCCGCCGATCCTCGATGCTTCGGATGTCGAGGAGGTTTCGGGCCATGAGCGCGTCGCGGGTGCCCAGCAGGAGCGATATCCGCTCGCTCTCGTCGATGCGCTGCGCCGCCTGCCTGTGGTAGCGGAGCAGGCCGAGGCCTGCCGTGAGATACGTTTCGGCCCTGTGCCATTCGGCGCGCGTAGAGCGTGGTGAGCAGGTCGTCGGCAGTCGTCCGCAGCCGCTCGGCCTCGGCCGTGGCGCCGATCGACGCGGCCGAGTCCATCACCGCTTCGGCGCGGCTCCAGCGTTCGTCATCGCCACAGAGGCCCGCGATGTCGAGGTCGAGCCCCAGATAGTCGCGGGCGTGTTCGAGGTAGCGTCGCGGGCTGGGTGCGCTGGTGTTCTCCGTCGAGGCGTCCACGCCGTGAAAGGCCAATCGCTCTGTCGGCGGCCTGTTCTCGTTGTAGTCGCGCATCCAGCCAACCAGTTCCCGGTTGGCCTCCAGGTCCCCGAGGCCGTGCGAGAAGCCCTCGCTCATCGCCAGATCAAGGCTCCCGACCCCCTCCTGCACGAAGTCGTTCACGGTGAGCGCTGCCACGCGATCGGTCTCCAGGGCGATCGACCGGAAGCCGCGGTCGACCAGTTGCGCGAACAGTTCGTTGCGGACCCGCGCGAACGCGGGTTCCAGATGCGTCGGCTCTCCGAGCGCGAGAATGTCACATGATGCGGGTACGAAGTCTCTGATGTCCTGGCTCATGTGTCTCAATCGTATCGTTGAAAGATCCGTTGAGACTTGTGAAGCATCAGCCACCGAGATACCCGGTAAAGTCTCAAATCGATGATCAACCTGCGACCATCCGACCTCGCGCGCGAGCACGGCATTTCGACCCAGGCGGTCCGCAACTACGAGCGGGACGGCTTCATCCCACCCGCCGACCGCACGCCCAGTGGCTACCGGGTCTACACCGAGGTGCATGCGGCGGCGCTGCGCGCCTACCTCGCACTCCTCCCGGCGTACGGCCATGCGGCAAGCGGACAGATCATGAACGCACTCCACGATGGCGAACTCGACGACTTCCTGATGATCATCGACCGCGGCCACAGCCAGTCCCTCCGCGACCGGGACACCCTCGAGGCCGTCAGGAAGGCGGTGCGTCACCTGACAGCCGATTCCGGTCCCGCCACGGACCCATCGGACGGCACCGAAACAAGAACCATCGGCGAACTCGCACACCACCTCCGCGTCACCCCTGCGACGCTTCGCAATTGGGAGGATTCCGGCATCCTCGCCCCGGCACGCGACGCGGCCACCGGGTACCGCCGCTACCGCGCGATCGACGTCCGCGACGCCGACCTCGCCCATCTCCTCCGGCGAGGGGGCTATCCGCTGGACCGCATCGCCGCCGTGGTCCAGCAGGTCCGAAGCGCCGGCGGCACAGACGCTGTGGCCGCCGCGCTGGACGACTGGCAACGACGGCTCACCGCCCAGGGTCTCGCCATGCTCGACGCGGCCGGCGAGCTCGGCCGCTACGTGGAATCGCTCGACCGCGCCCTGCCAGAGCCGGTCACGGCATCCGGCGCGCGGCACCAGCCTCCGACCGAGCACCGTCGCGGCCATCCGACGCGCTCCCAATTTATTGTTTAACTATTCGATTGCGCAGCGGCCGCGTAGGTTGCCGACGTGACCATCGACGAGCGAGCACCGCAACCCAACCCGAACCGCCGGTCCCTCCTGCGCGGCGCCGCCTTGAGCGTCGGCGCGCTGGCCGCGGGCGCGGCCCTCGGGCCCCTCACCGCCGCGCGAGCGGGCGCCTCCCCAACGGCGTTGAGCGGCAAGACCGCCGTGGTGGTCGGCAGCGGATTCGGTGGCGCGGTCGCGGCGCTGAGGCTCGGCCAGGCCGGCGTCCGGACCACGGTCCTCGAGCGCGGCAGGCGCTGGCCGGTCAACCCGGACGGCACCACCTTCTGCACGATCAACGAACCCGACGGCCGATCCGCGTGGTTCGCCGACCACCCGCCGATCAACCAGCTGACGCGGCTGCAGTCCATCGCCCGGTACCCGGGCCTCATCGACCGGGTGTACGGCAACGGAATCGACGCCATCTACGGCGTCGGGGTCGGCGGCGGCTCGCTCGCGTTCGGCGCGTTCACGCCGCAGCCCCGGCGCAAGGATTTCGCCACGGTCTTCCCCGCCCAGATCGACTACGACGAGCTCGACCGGACGTACTACCCGCGCGCCAAGAAGATGCTCGGCACCTCGCCCCTCCCGGCGGACCTCCTCGCGAACCCCGCCTACCGGGGTGCGCGAGCCTGGCTGGACTACATCGAGGATTTCGGCGGCGAGCCCGTCCTGCACGACTTCTGCGTCGACTGGGACGTCGTCCGCGCGGAGCTCGCCGGCCGCACCCCCGCGTCGTACTCGATCGGTGAGGGCCCGTACGGCAGCAACTCCGGCGCCAAGAACAGCGTCGACCGCAACTACCTGCCCGAGGCCGAGGCCACCGGGAACGTGACGATCCTCCCGCTGCACGAGGTCATCGAGATCCGGGAGATCTCCGGGCAGGACCGGTTCGAGGTCGTGGTCAAGCGGATCGACGAGTCCGGCGCGGTGCGTGAACACCAGACGCTCGTGGCCGACTACGTGTTCATGGCGGCCGGCTCGTACTACACCTCCGCGCTGCTCGCGACCGCCAAGGCGAAGGGCTCGCTGACCCGGCTGAACGACCACGTCGGCAAGGGATACGGCAACAACGGCGACTTCCTGATCGCCCGCGGACTCCTGCGCCGGGACTGCGGCGCCAAGCAGGGCGGCCCCGGCGTCGCGGTGATGTACGACGACGACAATCCGGACGGCCCGATCTCGATGTCCTGGGAGGCGTCGCCGTTCCCGGACATCGCGGGCGGCTCGAACATGGCGAACCTGATCCAGGTCATCTCGGACGAACGCGGCTCGATCGACTACAACCCGGCGACCGGGCGAGCGGAACTGAACTACCCGTTCGGCGAGTCGAACAGCAACGTGGACGCGCGCGGGCGGAACTTCGCAGGCCGTTTCCACGAGCGGACCGAGACCCGGTTCGGTTCGCCCGCCACCGGGATCCCGATCTACACCCGGCTCAGCGACTTCGGCTCCGGGTGCACGTGGCACGGCCTCGGCGGCATGGTGATGGGCCGGGCGTGCAGCCACGAGGGCCAGGTCGACGGCTACTCCAACCTGTTCGTCGTCGACGGCGCCCTGCTGCCGGGGTCCTCCGCGATGGTCAACCCGGCGCTGACGATCACCGCGGTGGCGGAGCGCTGCATGGACCGCTTCGTGGCTGCCCGGTCCTGAGCCCGGCCGACCGCCGACAGGAACCTCACAGGGGCCGGTGAGTACGGTGGCCGGGGCCAAGGGCTCGGCAATCCGTCGGCCCGCCGACGGACAGGAACGTGCAATGCCCCAGGCACCGATGCTGGCGGATCCCGCGAGGACCTCGACCACACCGAGGTCCGCGCGCGCCGTCGTCGGGCGCCTGCGGGGACACCGGGCCGGGCCGGACGTGGCCGCCGCGCTCGGGTTCACCGCGCTCGCGATGGTGGTGCTCGGTCGCCAGTGGCGCTCCCCCACCGTCGGCTACCTGACCGGCAGCGGCCAGGACCAGCGGATGTGGGAGTGGTTCTTCGCGGTCGCGGCGCACTCGGTCACCCGGCTGGAGAACCCCCTGGGCACGCTCCTGCAGAACTACCCGGATGGCGTGAACCTGATGGCCAACACGGCCATGTTCGGCGTCAGCATCCCGCTCGCGCCCGTCACGCTGCTGTTCGGCCCGACCGCGACCTGGACGCTGGTGCTGACCGCGGGCCTGGCAGGGACCGCCTTCGCCTGGTACTGGCTGCTGTCCCGGTTCGCGGTGCGGTCGCGGGCCGCGGCGGCCGTCGGCGGGCTGTTCTGCGGGTTCGCCCCTGGGATGATCTCGCACGCCAACGGTCACCCGAACTTCGTGGCGCTGGCGCTGCTGCCGCTGATCCTCGGCTGCGTGATCCGGCTCAGCCGCGGTGCGGGCGTCCGGACCACGATCGCGCTCGGACTGCTGGTCGCGGCGCAGATCCTGCTCGGCGAGGAACCGCTGCTCATCTGCGCCATGTCCTTCGCCGTGTTCACGGTGGCGTACTTCGCCTTTCGGCCGCGGCTCGCAGGCGCCGCGGTGCGGTCCGCGTGGCGGCCGCTGCTGTTCGCGGCGGCGATCGCGCTGGCGATCACCGCGATCCCGTTGTGGTGGCAGTTCTTCGGGCCGCAGAGCTACCGGGTCATCGACCACGGGGCGATGGGCAACGATCTCAAGGCGCTGCTGCAGTTCCCGGAGCAGTCGCTCGGCGGGCGCACCAACCCCGGGCAGGACGTCTCGATCGGCGCCACCGAGGAGAACGCCTACTTCGGCTGGCCCCTGCTGGCCCTCGTCGCCGCGGCGTCGGCCTGGTTGTGGCGCTCACCGCTCGCGCGGGCGGCGACGGTGACGACGCTCGCGATGGGCGTGCTCTCGCTCGGGTCCGAGCTGACCGTCGGGCGGAACAAGACCGGGATCACCCTGCCGTGGGCCTGGTTCGAGCACGTCCCGCTGCTCGAATCGGTGCTCGAGACCAGGTTCGCGATGGGAGCGGTCCCCGCCATCGCGCTGCTGCTGGCGATGGCGACGGACCGGGCCGTCCGCGAGCGGGCGACGCTGGTGCCCTGGTGCATCTGTCTGGTGCTCGCACTGCTGCCGCTGACCCCGATGCCGCTCCCCGCGGTCGACCGCAAACCCGCTCCCGAGTTCTTCGCCGACGGGACCTGGCGCGGATACGTCGACGACGGCTCCGTCGTGACGGTCCCGCTGCCAAGGCCCGAGGACGCGCGCGCGCTGTCCTGGCAGGCCAAGGCCGATTTCGGCTTCCCGCTCGCGGGCGGTTA
The DNA here is from genome assembly GCF_017833315.1 of Rhodococcus sp. PvR099. NCBI lineage: Bacteria > Bacillati > Actinomycetota > Actinomycetes > Mycobacteriales > Nocardiaceae > Rhodococcus > Rhodococcus sp. PvR099. Next base: position 3,636,603 of record NZ_JAFIBV010000001.1, read on the forward strand.
CTTCGTCGGACCGGCCGGCGCCGCCAAGAAGGCCAAGTACGGCCCGGACGATCGGCCGACGGCGCTGTTGCTGGCCCAGGTGGACAAGACCGGCGCGGCGCCGACGATCACCGACGAACTGCGCGCGCAGGCGGTCGCGGACCTGAGGTTCTGGCGGGCCGACGTGCTAGTGCTCCCGCCGGGAAAGAACCGTCAGGTGCTCCGCGAGACGGTGAGCGAGCTGCTCCGGGACAGCGGCCATGCCGCCGACGACGTCTGGGTGTGGGATGTGCGCGCCCTGGTCGCCGCGGGTCACTGACCCGGGCGCCGTCCCATACGATCGGACCTTGTGTCCGACGCGCCTGAATCCACGCCAGCCGACCGCACCTCCCTGCGCACCGCCCGCCTGATCGCGGTTGTCGCGGGTCTGGCCGGGCTGCTGCTGGCCGTCCTCACCCCGCTGCTGCCGGTCAAGCAGACCACCGCGAGCGTGTCCTGGCCGCAGAACGGCGCACTGACCAGCGTGTCCGCGCCGCTGGTCAGCTACGAACCGCTCAGCCTCAGCGCGCACATCCCGTGCGCGGTGGCGACGCAGCTACCGCCCGACGGGCAGGTCCTGCTCTCCACCGCCCCTAAGCAGGCGGCGGACGCCGAGCTCGACGGCCTCACCGTCAAGGTCGCGGGCGATCCCGCGAGCGAGACCGGCCGCGAGGTGCAGGTGATCCTGCGCAACAGCGTGCTGCTCTCGGCGCCGCTGGCCGACGTCGCCGCGAAGTGCTCGGCGATCACCGTGTTCTCGGACGCCGCGCACACCACCGCCACCTTCGCCGGGCTGACCGACGACGCCGGCGAGCCGCTGAGCGTCGACGTCGAAGGCGACCTGCGCCCGCAGATGGTCGGCATCTTCAGCGACCTCAAGGGCGCCGCCGCAAACGGCACAGGGGGCACCGCCCCCGCCGGCCTCGAGGTCCGCGCGGACATCGATTCGCGGTTCTCCTCCAGCCCCACGGTGTTCAAGCTGCTCGCGATCGTCGTCGGGACGCTGGCCACGCTGATCGCGCTGATCGCGCTGCACCGCCTCGACAACACCGACGGCCGCGCGGCGCGCCGCTTCCTGCCCCGGCACTGGTTGCGGTTCACCGGCGTCGACGGTCTGGTGGTCGGCACCCTGGCGCTGTGGCACTTCATCGGCGCGAACACCTCCGACGACGGTTACCTGCTGAACATGGCCAGGGTGTCGGAACAGGCCGGCTACATGGCCAACTACTTCCGCTGGTTCGGCGTCCCCGAGGCCCCGTTCGGCTGGTACTACGAGGTGCTGGCCGCAATGGCCAAGATCTCGACCGCCAGCCCGTGGATGCGCCTGCCCGCGCTGCTCGCAGGCATCCTCTGCTGGATGGTGATCAGCCGCGAGGTGATCCCGCGCCTCGGTAACGCGGTGCGCCACAACCGGATCGCGATCTGGACCGCCGGACTGGTCTTCCTCGCGTTCTGGCTGCCCTACAACAACGGCCTGCGACCCGAGCCGATCATCGCGCTCGGCGCGCTGCTGACCTGGTGCTCGATCGAACGCGCGATCGCCACCGGCAGGCTGCTGCCCGCCGCGGTCGGCGTGCTCATCGCGGCGTTTTCGCTGGCGGCCGGGCCGACCGGGGTGATCGCCGTCGCCGCGCTGATCGTCGGTGCCCGGCCGATCACGGCGATCCTGGTCACGCGGGCCCGCCAGGTGGGGTGGCTGCCGCTGCTCGCGCCGGTCGCCGCGGCGGGCACCCTGGTGCTGGCCGTGGTCTTCGCCGACCAGACCCTCGCGACCGTGCTCGAGGCGACCCGGGTCCGCACCCTGGTCGGCCCGAACGTGAAGTGGTTCGACGAATACCACCGCTACGACGCCCTGATGAACGTCTCCCCGGATGGGTCGCTGGCCCGCCGGTTCGGCGTGTTCACGATGATCCTCTGCCTGGTCGTCTGCGCGATGATCATGCTGCGCCGGGGTGGCAAGATCCCGGGCGCCGCCGCCGGTCCGTCGCGGCGCATCCTCGGCATCGTGTTCGGCTCGCTGGTGCTGATGATGTTCACCCCCACCAAGTGGACCCACCACTTCGGCGTGTACGCGGGCCTGGCGGCTTCCATCGCCGCGCTGACCGCCGTCGCGGTCGCCGCGGCCACGCTCCGCTCGCGCCGCAACCGCACGCTGTTCGCGTCGGGCGTGCTGTTCCTGCTCGCGCTGGCCTTCACCGGCTCTAACGGCTGGTGGTACGTCTCCAGCTACGGCGTGCCGTGGTGGGACAAGCCGCCGTCCATCGGCGGCAACGCCTTCTCCACCGCGTTGCTCGGCCTGGCGGTGCTGGCGCTGCTGCTGGCGGGCTGGCAGCACCTGCGGGCCCCGTACCGGCCGGAGGAGCAGGCGGCCCCGCCGCGCGGGCTGCGGGCGCTGCTCGGTTCCCCGCTCACGCTCGCGGCCGCCTTCGTGGTGCTCTTCGAGGTGCTGTCCCTGGCCAAGGCCGCGGTCGCGCAGTATCCGGCGTACTCGGTGGCCCGCTCGAACGTCGAGGCACTCGCGGGCGACACCTGCGCGCTGGCCGACGACGTGCTCGTCGAGTCCGACGCGAACGCAGGCACGCTCATCCCGGTGAGCCCGTCGGACAATCCGCTGGGCGCGGAGTCGGACGCCGGCTTCACCCCCAACGGGGTCCCCGTCGACCTGACCGCCGACGAGGAGAACAAGGCCGCGGGCGGCGCGAACACCATCGACAGCGACGCCACCACGACCACCTCCGGCACCGCGTCGGGCACCGGCGGCGGCACCGGCAGCACGGGCATCAACGGCAGCTCCGTGGCGCTGCCGTTCGGGCTCGACCCGGCGCGTACCCCGGTCCTCGGCAGCTACCAGACCGGCGAGCAGTCCACCGCGAAGCTCACCTCCGGGTGGTACGGGCTGCCGGATACCGGCTCTGCCGGTACATCGACGCAGCGGAGCGATGCGGCGCCGATCCTGGTGGTCACAGCCGCGGGCCGGATCCGGTCCGTCGACGCCGACGGCGTCGTCACCTACGGCCAGGACCTCGTCGTCGAGTACGGCGCCCCCGCAGCCGACGGGACGATCGAGGCACGCGGCAGCCTGCTGCCCATCGACATCGGCCCGTCGCCGTCGTGGCGGAACCTCCGGGTCCCGATGGCCGACATCCCAGCCGATGCCACCGCCGTGCGGCTGGTCGCGAACGACCACGACCTCTCCCAGCGGCAGTGGCTGGCCGTCACGCCGCCCCGGGTGCCGCAGCTGCGGACGCTGAACGAGGTGGTCGGCTCGAGCGCACCGGTGCTGCTGGACTGGTCCGTCGGCCTGTCCTTCCCCTGCCAGCGGCCGTTCGACCACGAGTACGGGGTCGCGGAGGCGCCCGAGTACCGGATCCTGCCTGACCGGGTCGGCGCCGACTCCACCAACGGCTGGCAGGACAGCCTCGGCGGCGGACCTCTCGGCTGGACCGACCTGCTGCTCGCCGCGCAGACGATGCCCAGCTACCTCGACCGCGACTGGGACCGCGACTGGGGCTCGCTGGAGCGGTTCACCCCGCTCGACGAATCCGCGGTGCCTGCCCGGGTGGACACCGCGACGGTGACCCGTTCCGGGCTGTGGGACCCGGGGCCGATCCCGGCGCGGTGACGGCGGCTGCGATCGCGAACCCCGTGATCGCAGCCGATCCCTCCGCCGCAGCGGCCGACCAGGCCGCTGAGCTGGGGTTCAGGGCTGCGTCACGGGGGCGTGGATCACCGATTACAGAGATTCTCCGTAGCGATGTGAACGCCGACCGACCCTCGCCTACCATCGTGAACCGTGCCCGACGTCGTGACAGCCCCTGAACCAGCCATTTCCGCACCGCCGCCACCGGTCGACTTCAGAGCGAAGTACCGCACCGCGCGGCTGATCGCGGTCGTCACCGGTCTGCTCGGTGCGCTGTTCGCGTTGGCGACGCCGTTCCTGCCGGTCACCCAGACGACGTCCACCATGAACTGGCCGCAGGCGGGGGTCGCCGCGAGCGTCGACGCGCCGCTGATGGCCCAGGTGCCGATCGACCTGCAGGCGACGGTGCCGTGCGCGCTGGTCCGCGAGCTGCCCCGTGAGGGCGGCCTGCTGCTGGCCACCGCCCCGCCGCAGGGCACGGACGCCCCGCTCAACGCGATGTTCATGCGGGTCACCGCCGACACCGTGGACGTGCTCGACCGCAACGTGGTCGTCGCATCCGCCCCGCGGGCCCGGGTCGAGGCCGGTGGCTGCACGGCCATCACCTTCAGCTCCGACATCAACAGCACCACCGCCACCTTCGAGGGGCTGTCCATCGGCGGCAACCCGGTCACCGGCACCCTGACCGGAGACCTGCGGCCTCAGGTGGTCGGCGTCTTCACCAGCCTGGACGGCCCCGCCCCCGCCGGACTCTCGTTGACGGCGAACATCGATTCCCGGTTCACCTCCTCCCCCACGCTGATCAAGAGCGCGGCGATGGTGCTCGCAGTCCTGCTGACCATCTCCTCACTGGTCGCGCTCGCCCGTCTCGACGGCACCGACGGCCGCGGCCACCGGCGCTTCTTCCCGTCGCACTGGTGGCGGTTCAAGCCGGTCGACGGCGCGGTCGTCGGCGTCCTCCTGGTCTGGCACTTCATCGGCGCGAACACCGCGGACGACGGCTACCTGCTCACGATGGCCCGGGTGTCGGAGCACGCCGGCTACATGGCCAACTACTTCCGCTGGTTCGGTGTCCCCGAGGCCCCGTTCGGCTGGTACTACGAGGTGCTGGCCGCGATGGCCAAGATCTCCACGGCCAGCCCCTGGATGCGCCTGCCCGCGCTGCTGGCCGGCATCCTCTGCTGGCTGGTCATCAGCCGCGAGGTGATCCCCCGCCTCGGCCGCGCGGTTCGGCACAGCTCCGCCGCGGTGTGGACCGGCGGGCTGGTGTTCCTCGCGTTCTGGATGGCCTACAACAACGGCCTGCGCCCGGAGCCGATCGTGGCCCTCGGCGCGCTGCTGACCTGGTGCTCGGTGGAGCGCGCCATCGCCACCGGCAGGCTGCTGCCCGCCGCGGTCGCGATCCTGATCGCCGCGTTCTCGCTCGGCGCCGCCCCGACCGGCCTGATGTGTGTGGCGGCCCTGCTGGCCGGCGCCCGGCCGATGGTCCGGATCCTGGTCCGCAGGCACCGCGAGGTCGGCGCCTGGCCGCTGATCTCCCCGCTGCTCGCGGCGGGCACCGTGGTGCTCGTCGTGGTGTTCGCCGACCAGACCTTCGCGGGCGTCCGCGAGGCCACCCGGGTGCGCAGCCTGATCGGCCCGAACATGAACTGGTACGAGGAGTTCCTCCGGTACTACTACCTGTTCGTGCAGACGGTCGACGGTTCCGTGGCCCGCCGGTTCGCGTTCCTTGTGATGATCCTCTGCCTGTTCACCACGCTGTTCGTGCTGTTGCGCCGCAAGAAGATCCCTGGCGCGGCGGTCGGCCCGTCGTGGCGCCTGCTCGGCGTGGTGTTCGGAACCATCTTCTTCATGATGTTCAACCCCACCAAGTGGACCCACCACTTCGGTGCGTACGCGGGCATCGCCGGTTCGCTGGCCGCGCTCACCGCGGTCGCGGTCTCCGCCTCCGCGCTGCGCTCGCGCCGCAACCGCACCATGTTCGCGGCGGGACTGCTCCTGGTGCTCGCCTTCTCCTTCTCCGGCATCAACGGCTGGTGGTACGTCTCCAGCTACGGCATCCCGTGGTTCGACAAGACCGTCTCGCTCGGCGGTAGGCAGCTGAACTCGGCGTTGCTCGCGCTGTTCGTCGTCGCCGTGCTGGTCGTCGCATGGCAGTACTTCCGCGAGGACTTCATCGGCACCGAGGTGAAGGCGTCCAGCGAGAAGGGCAGGCGCATCAAGAAGTTCGCGGCCGTGCCGCTGACGGTGGTGGCCGCGCTGATGGTGCTGTTCGAGGTGCTCTCGCTGGCCAAGGGCGCGGTCTCCCAGTACCCGGCGTACTCGCTGGCCCGCTCCAACATCGACGCCGTCACCGGGTCGCCGTGCGGTCTGGCCGACGACGTGCTGACCGAGGCGGATCCGAACGCCGGCCGACTGCAGCCGGTCATCGACCCGTCGGATCCTCCCCTGAATCCGAACAACCCCCTCGGCGGCAGCGATCCGACCGGGTTCAGCCCGAACGGCGTGCCCACCGACCTGTCCGCGGACTACACCGAGGTCAAGCCCGGCCAGTCGAACACCGACGGCCAGACGGTCGGCCCGAACTTCGCCACCGGCGCGGGCGCCGGCACCGAGGGCGGCACCGGGGCGGTCGGCGTCAACGGCAGCAACGTCAAGCTGCCGTACGGCCTGAACCCCGCGACCACCCCGGTCCTTGGCAGCTACCAGACCGGGATCCAGGAGCCGGCCAGCCTGACCTCCAGCTGGTACGGACTGCCTGCCCGCAGCGAGCAGTCGCCTCTGGTCGTGATCTCCGCGGCCGGGCGCATCTGGTCGGAGAGCAAGGACGGCGAGGTCACCTACGGTCAGTCGCTGCTGCTCGAGTCCGGGCACCGCGAGGCCGACGGCACGATCACCGCGCTCGGCACCTACCTGCCCAAGGACATCGGCCCGGCACCGTCCTGGCGGAACCTGCGGGTGCCGATCGACGAGCTGCCCGCGGGCACCGACGTGGTCCGGATCGTCGCGAACGACCCGAACCTGACCGGCGATCAGTGGCTCGCGTTCACCCCGCCGCGGGTGCCGCAGCTGCAGTCGCTCAACGACTACATCGGCACAACCCAGCCGGTGCTGCTCGACTGGGCGGTCGGCCTGCAGTTCCCCTGCCAGCGCCCGTTCGACCACAAGTACGGCGTCGCCGAGGTCCCCGGATTCCGCATCCTCCCCGACCGCCCGCTCGCGGTCAGCTCCACCGACACCTGGCAGTCCCACGAGAACGGCGGACCGCTCGGCTGGACCGAGATGCTCGCGGAGGCATCCACGGTGCCGACCTACCTGGTCGACGACTGGGGCCGCGACTGGGGCGCACTGGAGCGGTACACGCCGTACTTCCCACAGGCTGAGGCCGCCGTCGTCGACACCGGCGAGGTGCGACGCTCCGGCTTCTGGAGCCCCGGCATGATGCGCGTGTACGAGAAGTAGTCGCCCGCCCGACGAAGACCGGCTCCCCACACGGGGAGCCGGTCTTCGTCGCATCGGAGGGTCGGCGGCCGCATACTCGGTAGATGCCGGACGACAACCTGAGCGATTTCGAGGCCGCACATTTCACCCACGACGGCACGACGCGCGCGATCTACCGCCGCGGCACCGGTCCGGCGGTGATCATCATGGCGGAGATCCCTGGCATCACCCCGAAGGTGCTCGAGTTCGCCCGCCGCGTCGCCGAGATCGGGTGCACGGCAGTGCTTCCGCACCTTTTCGGGCGCCCCGGCCGGGATCCGGATCCGGGCACCCACGGACGGGTCGCGACGGCGGCCGACACGGTCACCACCATGGTCCCGGTCTGTGTCAGCCGCGAGTTCACGATCCTGGCGACCGGGCGCAGCTCGCCGGTGATCACGTGGCTGCGGGCGCTGGCGGCCCACGAGCACGATCGGTGCGGCGGACCGGGGGTCGGCGCGGTCGGCATGTGCTTCACCGGTGGCTACGCACTCGCGATGGCCGTTGACGACGTCCTGGTCGCCCCGGTCCTGTCGCAGCCCTCGCTGCCCCTCGCCGTCTCCGCGCGCCGACGGCGAACCATCGACATCTCGCCCGGTGACCTGGCCAGGGTGAAGCAGCGCTGCGCGAACGGGCTGACCGTCCTGGGACTGCGCTTCGACTCCGACCGTCTCTCACCGGCCGAACGCTTCGACTTCCTCCGCGAACAGCTCGGCGACGCCTTCGTGGCCGTCGAAATCGACGGCGGCGCCGCGAACCCGGACGGGCTACTGCCCCCGCATTCGGTGCTGACCGAGCACCTCATCGACGAGCCCGGTCAGCCCACCCGCGCCGCGCTCGACCAGGTCCTCGACCTGATGCGGACGCGGTTGCTGACGCCGGCCGCGGACCCCGACGCCGGACCTGTCGATCCGGCGTGAGCCCCGCGGGCGGCGCGATCGCCCTGCGCTAGAACGGGATCAGCGAGTGCTTGCGCGGGTTCTTCGGGAGCTCCTTGTCGCGGAGCAGGTTCAGCGCCTTACGGATCTCGAGGCGGGTGGCCGCAGGCTCGATCACCGCATCGATGTAGCCGCGCTCCGCCGCGACGTAGGGGGTCGCGACGTGCTCGTTGTAGTAGTTGATCAGCTGGTGGCGCACCGCGGGAGCGTTCTCGCCCGCCGCCTCGATCTGCTTGCGGCCGATCACCGCGACCGCGCTCTCCGCGCCCATCACGGCGATCCGGGCGGTCGGCCACGCGAAGTTCACGTCGGCGCCGAGCTGCTTGGAACCCATCACCGCATACCCGCCGCCGTAGGACTTACGGACCACGACCGTCACCTTCGGCACGGTGGCCGAGACGTAGGAGAACAGGAACCGGCCGCCGCGCTTGATGACGCCGACCTTCTCCTGCTCGACGCCGGGCAGGAAGCCCGGGGTGTCCACGACCAACACCAGCGGGATGTCGTACGCGTCGCAGACCTGCACGAAGTGCGCGGCCTTGTCGGAGGCGGAGGCGTCCAGCGCGCCGGAGAGCGACATCGGCTGGTTCGCGACCACGCCGACCGGGCGGCCGTCCACCCGGGCGAAACCGGTGATGATGTTCTGCGCGCTCTGGCTGCGGACCTCGTGGAAATCGCCGTCGTCGAAGATCTTGAGCAGCACGTCGTGCATGTCGTAGCCGGCGTTGTCGGCGTCCGGCATGAACGTGTCGAGCGAGAGGTCGTCCTCGGTGATCTCCGGCTCCAGGCCGGGATTGACGATCGGCGGCTTCTCGGTGCAGCTGGACGGCATGTAGCTCAGGTACTTGCGGGCCCACTCGAACGCGGCCTTCTCATCGGCCGCGACGTGGTGCACGTTGCCGTACTCGGCCTGCTTCCGCGCACCGCCCAGGTCCTCGAGGCTGACATCCTCGCCCGTGACGGACTTGATGACGTCCGGACCGGTGACGAACATGTACGACTCTTCGGTGGCGATCACGACGTCGGTGTTGATCGGCGCGTAGACGGCTCCACCGGCACACTTGCCGAGGATGATCGAGATCTGCGGGCACAGCCCGGACAGCGGCTCGTGACGGCGGCCCATCTCCGCGTACCAGGCCACCGACGCGACCGCGTCCTGAACGCGCGCGCCCGCGGACTCGTTGATCCCGATGACGGGACAGCCGATCTTGATCGCGAAGTCGAGGATCGCGGAGACCTTCCGGCCGAAGATCTCGCCCGCCGCGCCACCGAAGACGGTCTGGTCGTGCGAGAACACCGCGACCGGACGGCCCTCGACCGTGCCGTGCCCGGTGACGACGCCGTCGCCGTACGGGTTGTTGGGATCGCCCGCCATCCTGGCGAGCTGGCCGACCTCGACGAAGCTGCCCGGATCGAGCAGCATGTCGATGCGCTCACGCGGGGTCGGCAGACCCTTCTCCTTGCGCCTCGCGATGGCCCTCGGGTTACCAGGCGCCTTCGACAGCTCGAGCTTCTCGCGAAGGTCCGCCAGCTTCTCGGCCGTAGTGGTGCTCACTCAGTTGCTCCGATTCTCGGCCTCGATGTCGGCCAGCTTCTTGGTCAGGTCCGCCCCCACCTTGGCAATGTACGGCTCGTCCACGATCTGGATGTGATCGCCACCGACGTGGACGATCTCCAGGTTCTTCGCGCACTCGCCCCAGCCCCCGTCCGGCTGCCGGGTGCTGAACGCGGGCTCGAGGGCCATCGCGTCGTCGTGATAGCGATCGGCCAGGTACAGCACCACGTCGCCGTCGTACTGCTCGAGCTTCGCGGTCTGGATGGCGCGGTTGTCCAGCCAGGAGGTGCGCTGGTGCTCGAGGATGCCGCCCGGGATCTTGGTCCCGCTCATCTTCAGCAGGTCCATCAGGATCTGGATCTGCGCTTCGTCGGACTCGGCCGCCGCCAGCTTGTCGTACGGCAGCGGGGCGTCGACGTTGTAGGTCTTCTTGGCGAAGGCGGAGTACCGCTTCCAGCGGGCCTTGATCTCCTCCGGGGTGTCCTCGACCTTCTCGCCCGCCATCACGGTGTCGATCAGTCCGACGATCCGGACGTCGGCGCCCTCCTCGCGGAGCAGCTTGGCCACCGCGTACGCCAGCACGCCGCCGAGCGACCAGCCGTACAGCACGTACGGGCCGTCCCCCTGGATCTCGTGGACCAGCGGCAGGTAGGCCTTGGCACGCTCCTCGATCGGTCCCTCGGTGCGCTCGAGCCCGTACATCGCGGTCCCCGCAGGCAGCCGCTTGAGCAGCGGCTCGTAGGCCACCGTCGAGCCACCGGCCGGGTGGAACACGAACACCGGCACCGCGGTGGATCCCTCGGGACGGGGGCTCAGGGTGCGGACCAGCCCGTCGATGCGGACGCCGTCCTCGAGGTGCTCGCGCACCTTCTCCGCGAGCTGCTCGATGGTCTCCGAGTCGAGGATGTCGTCGAAGGTCACCTCGCCGCCCGCACGCTCGGTCAGGCGGGCCGCCAGCTTCTCGGCGGTCTCGTCGTCGAGCACCGGCAGGGTGTTGAAGATGCCCTTCGCGGACTGGCCGGTGATGACCGCCCACGTCGCGAACGTCAGCCGCTCGGCGGCGTCACGCGGGGGCACATCGGTTCCTGTCGCCTCCGCCGTCGCCTGCTGGGCGTCGACCTTCGTCTCGGGTTCCGCGACAGGCGCCGGGGCGGCCTGCTCGGCGGCGGCGGCGACGATGGCCTCGGCCTCGGTGACGGGGCTGGTGTCCTCGTCGGCGAGCGCCTCCTCCTCGGCGGCGGCCGCGTTGGAGGCCTCCTTCTCGACGCGCTGCTTCTCGGCGAGCGCGGCGACCTCTTCACGGTTGTCGATCGCGTAGCGCAGGTACTTCTCCACCTCGCGCAGGCTCGCGTCGCGGACCGCCTGCAGCTGCAGCTGCGGGATGTCGAACTCGTACTCGACGCGGTTCTTGATCCGCACCGCCATCAACGAGTCCAGCCCCAGCTCGATGAGCGGGATCTCGGCGGGCAGGTCCTCGGGCGCGTAGCCCATGGACTCGGCGACGATCAACGCCAGCCGCTCCTCCATCGACTGCGAGCTGCTCGGGTCCCAACGGTCGCCGAAGGACTCGACCACCTCGGGCAACTCCTCCATCGGGGAGCTGGAGCGCGGCGACGGAGCTGCCGCGGCGACGACGAGCTCGGGCAGCGGTTCGCCCCCGGTGACCACCGCGTCGAGCAGCAGCGCGAAGCCGTCCGCGGTCTTGGCGTGCACCTGCAGCGACGCGCCGCCCGGGTGCGGGTTCAGCGTCGTGGTCAGCGTGCCCGCGGCCGGGACCTCGCCGCGCGCGACGGCGGCGGTCAGCACCACATCCGAGAGCACCTGCGCGGCGGCCTCGGTCGCCAGCGTGTTCAGGTCGGAGACCGCGGCGGCTTCGACCTCCCACACGTGCCTGCCGTCGGGCAGCGAGACGTGCGCACCGGGCACCCGGGCGTTGCCGCCCGAGGAGATGCGGATGTCGAGCCAGTGCTCCTTGCGGAGGAACGCGGTCCGCGGCAGGTCCGCGTAGCCGCCGTCCGCGAACAGCGACGGCAGATTCACCGGGTGGCCGTGGACGTAGAGCTGGGCGAGGGCACTGAGCACGCCCAGCTCCTCGTCCTCCTTGCGCTTGAGGGTCGGGATCAGCTGCGCGTCGTGCAGCCCGGCGTCGAACGCGGTGGCCGCGACCGACATCAGCGTCGCCGGGTTCGGGGCCAGCTCGACGAACGTGGTGTGCCCGGCGTCGACGGCGAGGCGCACCGCGTTGGTGAAGTACACGCTGTGCCGCAGGCCCTTGGTCCAGTACTCGACCGGATGGACCGGGTCATGCCCGGCGCGGTAGAAGGTCTCCTTGTCGACCGAGGAGTACAGCCCGGCCTTCAGCTTGCGCGGCTCGATGCCTGCCAGCTCCGCCGCGAGCTCGCCCAGGATCGGGTCGACCTGCGAGGTGTGGCTGGCGCCCTTGGTCTGCAGGATCCGGCCGAGCTTCTCCTCGGCCTCGGCGCGGGCCACGATGGCCTCCACCTCGGGCTGCGGGCCACCGATGACGGTGTGGGTCGGCGCGGCGTACACACAGACCTCGAGGTGCGGGAAGTCGCCGAGCACGGCCTCGATCTCGGCGGCGCTGTACTCCACGAGCGCCATCAACCGGATGTCGTCGCCGGACAGCGTCGACTCGGCCTCGCCCATCAGCCGGGAGCGGGCGGTGATGACCCGGACCGCGTCCTCGAGCGAGAGCCCGCCGGTGACGTAGGCGGCGGCCGCCTCACCCATCGAGTGGCCGACCGCGGCCTCCAGGTCGGCGCCGTGGTGGCGGAGCACCGCCGCCAGGCCGATCTGGATGGTGAAGATGCCGACCTGCGCGGTCTCGACGTCGTAGTCGACCGAGTCGTCGAGGAACTTCTCGGCCATCTTGTAGCCGGCCTCGTACTCGATGAGCTCGTCGACCTCGTCGACCGTCTTCCGGAACACCGCGTTGCCGCGGTAGAGCTGCTTGGCCATCTTGCGGTGCTGCGAGCCGAAGCCCGAGAACACCCAGATCGGTCCGTTGGAGGCGGGTGCGTCCGCGGACAGCACGCCCTGGCCGGGCTTGCCCGCGGCGACCGCGCGCAGACCGGTGATGGCCTCGGCGCGGGTGCGTGCGAGCACCACCGCGCGGGACCGGCCGTGGTTACGGCGGGCCAGCGTGCGGCCGACGTCCTCGAGCGGGGTCGTGCTGCCTGCCTCGGTCTCCAGCCAGTCGGCCAGGTCGGCGGCGGCGCGGCGGCGGCGCGAGGGCATCGAGGCGGAGACGGCGAGCAGCACCGGCATCGGCTCCGCGTCGGCCTCGGCCTGCTCGGCGACCACGACCGGCTCGACGCCCATCGACTCGGCGGCGTCGGCGAGCACGCCCGCGGCCTCCGTCTCGACATCGAGCGACTCCGTGGCCTGTGAGTCCTTCTGGTCCCCTTCCGGGCCGGAAGTGCTCACGGGCGCCGCAGGCGCCTCGTACTCGCGGACCACGACGTGTGCGTTGGTGCCGCCGAAGCCGAAGCCGGAGACGCCCGCGACGGCGCGGCCGGTGTACCGCGGCCAGTCGGTGGCCTCGGGGATCACCTGCAGGTGCGCCTTGTCGAAGTCGATGTACGGGTTCGGGCCCGCATAGTTCAGCGACGGCGGGAGCTTGTCCTCGCGCATCGCGAGCACGACCTTGATCAGGCCCGCGGCGCCGGCGGCGGCCTCGAGGTGACCGAAGTTGGTCTTCGCCGAGCCCAGCAGGGCCGGCCGGTCCGCAGAACGGCCGCGGCCGACGACGCGGCCGAGCGCGTCCGCCTCGATCGGGTCGCCGAGGATGGTGCCGGTGCCGTGCGCCTCGATGTAGTCGACGCCGGACGGGGCGATGCCCGCGTCGCGGTAGGCCAGCCGCAGCACGGCGGCCTGCGCGTCGGGGTTCGGCGCGACAATGCCGTTGGAACGGCCGTCCTGGTTGACGGCGGAGCCTGCGATCACCGCGCGGATGTCGTCGCCATCGCGCTCGGCGTCCTCGAGACGCTTGAGCACGACCAGGCCGCCGCCCTCGGCGCGCACGATGCCGTTCGCGTCGGAGGAGAAGGCCTTGATCTTGCCGTCCTCAGCGAACATTCCGATCTCGTTGAAACCGAGGGTCGCGGCGGGCGCGACGAGCATGTTGACGCCGCCGGCCAGGGCGAGGTCCGACTCACCGGAACGCAGCGAGCGCACCGCCTGGTGCACGGCCACCAGCGAGGACGAGCACGCGGTGTCCATCGCGATCGACGGTCCGCGGAAGTCGAAGTAGTAGGAGACCCGGTTCGCGACGATCGACGTCGAGGTCCCGGTCAGTGCGTACGGGTGCGCGTGCACCGGGTCGCTGACCGCGAGCAGCTGGTAATCGTTGGCGGAGCTGCCGATGAAGACACCGACCTGCTCGCCCTTGAGCTCGCTCGCCGGGATGCGGGCGTGCTCGAGCGCCTCCCAGGTGAGCTCCATGGCCAAGCGCTGCTGCGGGTCTACATTCTTTACCTCGAGCGGCGACATCGCGAAGAACTCCGCGTCGAAGCCCTTGACGTCGTCGAGGTAGCCGCCCCTGGTGTTGGCCTTCGCGATCGCCTCAGCAATCTGCGAGTCCGCGGCGAACTCCGACCAGCGACCCTCCGGCAGCTCGGTGACCGCGTCGCGGCCCTCGATCAGCAGCCGCCACATCTCGTCGGGGGTGTGACCAGTGCCGGGGAACCGGCTGGCCATTCCGACGATCGCGATGTCGTGCGACTGCGAGGTGTCCTTGACCGCGTAGAACGCCGCGTCCTCGGGCTCGTCGGGGACCTCCGGCTCGCCCTCGATGATCAGGGTCGCCAGCGCGGCGATCGTGGGGTGCTGATAGACGACCGTGGCGTTCAGCGTGATGCCGACGAGTTCCTCGATCTCCCCGCTCAGAGCGACGGCGTCCCGGGACGAGAGCCCGAATTCCTCCATCGGACGGTCATCCGAGATCTGATCGACCGGTTGCCCGGTCGCCTCGGCAACCCAGTTGCGCAGCCATTCGCGCAGCTGCGCGACCGTCATCTCTGTCTCAGCCATCAACACACCACGCTACCCGTCAAGAAGAAGGTTGTTTTACACGCTATCGGGGAACGCGGTCTGCGTGTAACCACCACGGAGCGTCCCCTCGATGTATGCGGCCTTGCAGGCGCGCCGTGCGATCTTGCCGCTGGAGGTACGCGGGATGGATCCGGCGGGCACCAGCAGCACGTCACGGGCGGTCACGCCGTGCCGGGTGGAGATCGCCGCGCGCACCGCGTCGGCGATCGGGGCCGGATCGGCCTTGCCCGCGCCCGGCGCCCGCTCGCCGACGAGCACGAGCTGCTCGGAGGCGTCGTCGGCGTCGAAGGTCAGCCCTGCGCCTGCCTCGAACACCTCCTTCGGGAGCTGGTTCGCGGGCACCGCGAACGCCGCGACGAAGCCCGGGCGCAGCGCGGCGCTCGCCTCCTGCGCGGTGGCCTCCAGGTCCTGCGGGTAGTGGTTACGACCGTCGACGATCACCAGGTCCTTGACGCGGCCGGTGATGTACAGCTCGCCGTCGACGTAGACGCCGTAGTCACCGGTGCGCATCCAATTCGAGTCCTCGGGCGCGCCGTCCGCGTGGCTGCCCGTGGCGATCGTCGAGGACAGCCGGTTGTGGAAGGTCTGCTCGGTCTCCTCGGGGCGACCCCAGTAGCCCTGGCCCATGTTGTTCCCGTGCAGCCAGATCTCGCCGACGTTCTCGTCCTCGAGCTCGGCGCCGGTGTCGGCGTCCACGATCGCGGCCCACTGGCTGCGCGAGACGTAGCCGCAGGACACCTGGGCGATGGCGCCCGGGGCGTCCTTGTCGACCTTCACCATGCGACCGCGGTTCAGCTCGTCGCGGTCGACATAGATGACCCTGGCCTCGTCGCTGTGCTTGGTGGAGGAGACGAACAGCGTCGCCTCGGCCATGCCGTAGGACGGCTTGATCGCGGTCTTGGGCAGTCCGTACGGCCCGAAGGCCTCGTTGAACTTGCGCATCGACGAGGTGGTGACCGGCTCGCTGCCGTTGATCAGGCCGATGACATTGCTCAGGTCGAGCGTCTCGCCGTCCTTCGGCAGTCCGCGGGCCGCGGCGTGCTCGAAGGCGAAGTTCGGCGCCGCGGCGAAGGTGCCCGCGCCGTCGGTGATCGCGGCGAGTTCCTTGATCCAGCGGTAGGGACGCGCCACGAAGGCGCGCGGGCTCATGATGGTGATGTACTTGCCGCCCAGCGCAGGCAGGATCACCGTGAGCAGGCCCATGTCGTGGAACAGCGGCAGCCAGGTGACGCCGCGGGAGTCGGTGGTCAGCTCGATCGCGTCGACCATCTGCAGCGCGTTGGTGCCGACCGCCCGGTGGGTGATCTCCACGCCCGCGGGCACCCGGGTCGAACCGGAGGTGTACTGCAGGTACGCGATGTCGTCGAGCCCGATCTCGGGGTACACCCAGGTCTCGCCGACGGTGTCCGGGATCGCGTCGATCGCGATGATCCGCGGCCGCTCCGCCGCGGGGAGGTGACGGAACAGCTGGCGAACGCCGGCGGCCGACTGGGTCGCGGTGAGGATCGCCGACGGCTTGCAGTCGCCGAGGACGGCGTGCAGGCGGTCGCCGTGACCGGGCTCGTCCGGGTCGAACAGCGGTACCGCGATGGTGCCCGCGTGCATGGCCGCAAAGAAGGACACGACGTAGTCGAGACCCTGCGGCGCCAGGATCGCGACCCGCTGACCCGGCTCGGTCACCTGCTGCAGACGGGCGGCGACGGCGCGCAGCCGGTTGCCGAACTGGGTCCAGGTGAGCTCGTGCACCTCACCGTCCCGCTCGCGCGAGTAGTCGATATAGCGGTATGCCAGCTCGTCCGCGTTCTCGCGGGTGTGCTGTTCGACGTGATCGACGAGGGTGCTGCCGGGCATCAGCCTGATGTTGCCGGCGTCGTCGACGTAGTCATCGAAGTTCTTCATACCTTCTCCTCCAAGGCAAGCTCCCCGTGATCGCGACGAACACCGGTGAGCTTCGTCCCCTGCAGCCGCGTGGGATCGTGCAAATAGTGACTAGTGGTGGCAATGCGTGCAGGTCTCAGATCGGTAACGACGCGCGCCCCATCCCAAACCAACAGCATGTTACAGACAGTGCCGTTCTCATTCACCCTTGAGCAGGGGTATCACCGGAGCGAATGCCTCCATCTGCGTGGGGAAGATCCCCACGTAGGACATGGAGGTCTGCGCCCGCACGCCGCGGATCTGGTCCGCGATCTCCTCGTAGGAGCCGAATGCGAGGTACGGGGAGTTCAGGATCTGCTCCACCGTGAGTTTGACGTCCACCTCGATGTTCGGCGGGTACCCGTTGTCCAGGGCCGCCAGCGCCATCTCGGCCATCGCCTCCCGATCATCGGTCGGCATGATCGTGGTGATCGTCCAGTTCAGCTCGATGTCGTCGAACCGGTCGCCCGCTGCCTCGCGGATGCGCTCGACCCGCGCGGCGGTCGCCTCCATCGTGATGCCGGACAGCAGCATCTTGCCGTCCTTGTTGCTGGGCGGGGCGAGCGAGATGATGTCCGCGTACTTGGCGGCCAGCGCCAGCATCTTCGGGCCACCGCCGCCGACCACGATGGGTGGACGCGGGCCCTGCCGGGGCCGCGGGCTGCCCTTGAGCCCGTTGATCTGGTAGTACTCGCCCTGGAAGTTGCACTCCTGGCCGCGCAGCAGCGTGTCGAGGATCTCGAGGGACTCCGCGAGCTTGGCGATGCGCACGCCCGGGCTGTCGTACGTGATGCCGCCCTTGTCGAACTCTTCCTTCATCCAGCCCGCACCGATGCCGAGCTCGAGCCGTCCGCCGGAGAGCACGTCGATCGTCGCCGCGTCCTTGGCCAGCACCGCCGGGTGCCGGAATCCGTTGGCCAGCACCGCGGTGCCGATCCGGATCTTGTCCGTCGCCACCGCGAGGGCACCCAGCGCGGCGATCGGGCCGACCTGATTACCGAGGTGGTCGGGAATCATGAAGCTGTCGTAGCCGAGTTCCTCGGCCTTCTGGGCCAACTTGATGAACCGGCGGGCACCGCCCTCTTCGGCGTTTCCCTCTCCGCCGGCGGCAAACCGGAACTTACGCGGCGCGGGTGCGTCGGCGGAACTCATCGATCATTTCTCCTGAAACCTGGGCACAACGGGGGACCTGGACGGCGCGGTACGGCAACGTGGCCGGTGGGACACTCTATCGGCATCGCACCGTTCCCACTATTCGTGAGCTGGGGTCGGCGCGGACCTCACCTTGTCGGCCGCCCAGTTTGTCATCCACTGCGTGGCCGTGGTGCCGTTTTGGTCCACCACGAACGAGTTGTACATGGCATGCACCGGGTTGTTGATGTACTCGCCGATCCGGGCGAGGCTCGCGAGGAAGTTCACCGGATTGAAGGCGTTCGCCGGCGCGTCGCAGATGCCGTCCGACGGCGCGCAGATGTCGACCACCCGATCACCGAGCGACCCGAAGCCACCCGGCCGGGCCCCCGTCATCGTCATGCCCGGCACCTTCAGGCCGCCGAGCGACAGCTCCGCGCCCACACCGGCCACCGGCGTGCCGACGATCTGGGCCGTGCCCGGCTCGCGCCTGCCGTCCGCGATCAACCCGACGCCGAGAACCAGGTCCGCGGGCACCGGCCCGGTGCCCGCGCCGATAGACGAGGCGAGGTCACCGGCAATGACCGCGCCCTGCGAGAAGCCCAACAGCATGAAGGTCGTGAGCGGGCAGTTCGCGTGCATGGCCGACATCGCCTCGCTGGCCCGCGCGGTGCCCTCGCCGCGACTCTTGTTGTACGACATCTGACCGTCCGGCGGGAGCGCCACCGGGTTCGAGAACTGCGCCACGTACGGGACGGTGTACACCTCCGCGCGCTGGCCCTCGAACTGCGCCTGCAGCGGCCGGGTGATGTTGAGCATCAACGACGCCGGGTTCGCGCCCGGGTTGAACGGATCGTCGATCGCGCTCGATTCCCAGGTGCCCGGGATGGCGACCACCTGGACGTCCGGGCAGCTCGCCGGCTGGGCGCTCGGCCGCTCCGGCTCCGGGCCGGGACCCGGCGGCGGCGCGGGCACCCGCCCGGCCAGCAGATACCAGGCCACCAACGCGACGAGCGCGAGCAGCAGCACCACGATGAGCACGATGAGCACGCGCAGCACACCGCGCCCCGACTTGCGGCCCTTGCGTCCGGCAGCATTCATCCGCGGCTACTTGCAGTAGTGGGTGTTGGCGGCGTCGATGTACACCTGGGCGGCCGCGGCGGCCTGCTCCGGGGTCATCGTGGCACCGGTGATGCTGGCCTCCGCACCCGCCATGCCGGTGACGTAGGCGGTGACCTCCTCGCTGTTCGCACCGCTGACCTTGGCGCCACAGATGTAGTTCGCGGTCACGATGGCGATGTCGCCGTTGTCGGCGACGGCGATGCCGCCCTTCTTCAGCGCGTCCAGGTAGGCCTTGCCGCGGTCGTCGAGCGCGGGGGCCTCCGTGGGGCCGGGGAACCCGCTCGGGACCGCCTGGGGCGTCTCCGGGGGTGCGGTCGCGGCGACGGCAGGCGTCGTGAACGGGGGCACCTCGATCGAGGTCTCGGGTGCGGGCGCGGACTTGGAATGGGTGGTCAGGGTGGGCGTGCTGCTGGCCGTCGAGTCGTCGCTGCCACACCCGGCGAGCAGCCCGCCGGTGACCGCCGCGAGCGCGCCGATCGTCAGCGCCCGGGCCAGGGAGTTACGAGTGGAAACAAGCATGGTGTTCAGTCCTCGGATTCGTGATCTGCGGGTGCGACCCACCCGGCGGACGAGGTGCCAACGGCCACGCGGGTGTCGATGAACAGGCTACCGACGCGAACGGGCCGGTCGCCGGGTTCACCCGGCCACCGGCCCGTGCGCGAAGGGGGCTAACGGTTGTGGATCTCGGCGTTGCCGTTGCGGACCGTGATGTTTCCGCCCTGGAAGTCCTGCTGGATCCCACCCGCGATGTCGCGCTGGTCACCAACCGGGAAGCCCAGCCTGCCGTTCTCGTAGTTCTGGCTCTTCCACGCGTCGAAGATCGGGCCGTTGCGCACCGACCAGGCCCCGCTGAGGGGACTCCAGTAGATGTTGCCGTTCTCGAACTCGTTGAAGCGGCCGCCGTCCTTGACCGGGACCTCGCTGGTCCTCGGGAAGCCGAGCCAGCCGCCCTCCCAGCCCAGTTCGCCGTACTTCTTCATGATCAGGCCCTGAACGGCGTGGGTCCCGTTCGGCGGGCTGTGGTACATCGCGCCGATCTCGAAGCCCTGGATCGCACCGTCCTTGCCCGGCGCCTTCACCTCGTCGAGGATCGGGTAGCCAAGCGGTCCACGCTCCCAGCCCTGACGGGACCACTCGTCCCGGATCGCGCCGCGGACCGCGTGCGCGCCGGTCTGCGGGGTCCAGTAGATGGAGCCGTGCTGGAAGTGGTTGAAGCGCCCGCGACCGTCCGGGGTGCCGTTCTCGTCCGTGCTGGGCAGTCCGAGCGGCCCCGCGGGACCGCCGTTGGCCTGGTACGAGCCGCCGATCATGCCGGTCAGCACGTGCGCACCGGTAGCGCCCGACCAGAAGATCCGGCCGTTGCGGAAGTCCTGCGCCTTGCCACCCGCGACGTCGTACTCGCCGGTGACGCAGCCGCTGAGCCACGGGTTCGCGTTCGCGACCGCGCCGATGTCACCGCTGGTGCCACAGTTCGGGGCGCTGGCGTCGAGACCGAGGGCGTTGGCCACCTGCGGCCAGGCCTGGTGCATCTCGAACTGCCAGTACGGCCAGGAGTGCGTGCCGGACGGTCGGTAGTTGATCTGCGCGGGGATGCCGAGCTTGTTCAGCTTGGTGGCAAAGCTCTGCGAGCTGAGCCGGGACAGGATCTCGAGACCCATGCCCGCGTAGTTGGTGGAGACGCCGGGGATCCCGGACGGCTGGTCGTAGGGACCGGTCATGCCACTGCCGCTGGACACGTACAGGCTGACGCCCCTGAGCTTCTCGGCATTGGTGTACGGGTCGTGCGCCGCCCAGGCCGGGGCGCCCGGCGGGCCCCACATCTTCGAGACGTTGTAGCCGCCCGCATCGGTCATCGCGTACTGCAGCGCCTGCGGCATGCCGAGTGAGGTGGTGCTCAGGTAGCCGGAGAACGACCCGGCGAACTTGAAGAAGCCGGGGTTGCGCTCGGTGAGGAACATCGCCGAGGTGCCGCCCATGGACAGGCCGATGATGCCGCGGGTGTCGGTGGTCCGCAGCCCGTTCTCGAGGACCGGCGGGAGCTCCTTCATCAGGAAGGTCTCCAGCTTGTAGAACTTGCCGTTGTCCGGCGCGAGCCAGTCGGCGTAGAAGCTCGACTCGCCACCGACCGGCAGGATCACGTTGACGTTCTTGTCGGCGTAGAAGTTCGCGGCGTCGGTCTCGATCGTCCAGCCGCTCTCGTCGTCGCGCGCGCGCAGACCGTCGAGCATGTACAGCGCGGGGAACGACGCGTCGGGCCGCGAGTTCCAGTCCCTGGCCAGCAGCACCTGCACCTGGAACGGGGCACCCATCGCGGCGGAGTCCACCCACAGGGCCACGCGCCGGTCGGTGATCCACTCGACCTTGGAGACGCCGGGGATCGACAGCACCGGCGCGGCGGCGCGGGCGACGGACGGCGCGGCCTGCGGCGCCCGGGGGGCAGCGGCGGGCGCGGCCTCGGGCGTGGTGGTCGGCGCGACCGTCGTGGTCTGCTCCACCGTGGTCCGCGCGGGAGCCTCGGTGGTGGTGGCGACGGCCTCGGTGGTGCTGGCGACCGGCTCGAGGGTCTCGGCCGCGGGCACCTTCGCCGTCGTGGTCGCCTTCGGCGCCGTCGTCGTCGTCGTGGTGGTGGTCGTGGTCGTGGTCTCGGAGGCCTCGGGCGCCGCGAATGCGGTCGCGGTCGCGGTGGTCAGGCCGGCCGCGGTCGGCAGCACGAGCGCGGCCGCGAGCAGTCGCAAGACCCTGCCGCGCGCGCCCGGTGCGGACGCCTTCCCCCCGGGACGCGTTCCCGGATTCCTCAGTGCTGTTCGCATCTGACCGTGACACTCCTTCTGCTGTTTGGCCCCAGTGCTGTGACCTCGGTCCGGAAGATCCGGACCTCGACCGTTACCCCCCGGCCCGTGTAGGTGTCGTTCGATCGAGCGACACCTACACCTCGTGCTCTTTTTACACGCAGGGGACCGGCGTAAGTGGGTGACGCGCTGTGACGGGTGGTGCAATTGTTACTTCTGCGGGATAAGAACCCCATGGTCGCGGTGCTGGTCCGCTCCGGATACGGCGATGCCGCCCCACGCTGCCTGAATCGGCACGAGGGGCGGCATCATCGGTTTACGCCGCGACCTGAGCCGGTCGATCAGGCGTTGAGCGCCGACAGGATCTGCGGGCGCGCATTCCAGAGCTCGGACTCCCAGTACTTCCACGCGTGGGTGCCCCGGGCCGGGAAGCTGTAGGTGGCCGGGATACCGAGCGTGCCAAGGCGGACCTGGAACGCGCGGGTGTTGGCGAGGGAGAGAGCCTCGAGCGCCATGCCGTTCGCGGTGTTGAAGTAGTCGATCGGCGCGCGCGGGTTGTCATGCGCACCGGGCAGGCCGCTGGCCGCCGAGACGTACATCGACAGGCCCTTGAGCTGCGGGGCGAACACGAACGGGTCATTGCGCAGCCACTGCTTGTTCCACGGCGGGCCCCACATGGCGTCCACGTTGTAGCGGCCGGCATCGAGCATCGCGACGCGGATCGCCTCACGCATGCCCGGCGCGGAGATGTTCAGGTAGCCCGACAGCGAACCGGCAAACTTGAACTGGTCGCGGTGGTGTGCGGCCAGGGTCAGTGCGGCGGAGCCACCCATCGACAGGCCGAGCACGCCGTTGTTGCTACGCGAGACGCCACGGGTCTCGAGGTAGGCCGGCAGCTCCTGGGTGAGGAAGGTCTCCCACTTGTAGGTGCCCTTCTGCCCGTTGAAGTTCGAGGGCGACATCCAGTCGGTGTAGAAGCTGGACTCGCCGCCGACGGGCATCACCAGGGTGACGTTGTCGTTGCGGAACTGGTCGAGCGCGTTCGTCTCGAAGGTCCATGCGTTGCGGTCGTTGCGCGCACGCAACCCGTCGAGCAGGTACAGCGCGGCGTTGCCACCATGGGCCGCCCACTGGATCTGGACCTTGATGTCGCCCATCGCCGAGGGCACCATGACCTCTTCGAATCCGCCTGCGGGCGCGCGGTGCGCGACCGGGGCGGCACCTGCGACGGCGGTGCCGGCAATACCTGCAGCCATCGGCAGGACGAGCGCGGCTGCTGTGAGGCCGAGGGCGCGCTGCTTGAGGCGCTCAGAAAACCTCGGTCTGCCAATACGCATGAATACTGCTCTCTTTCTTCTCTGCGGTGCCCGCCGAAGCGGCCCGACGATCCGGCGGAAGCCATGCTCTGTCGCCCCCACACATGTGGCAGCGACAGTGGAACTGATCAAGATCACACTGCGCTCGGTGGAGCGTATGTCACACAGCGAGCACTGACAAACGGTGCCTCGGCTCGTGTTCCCCGAGGCACACACGACATCTATATCGACTCGTTGGTAGTCATCGTTACACGTCTGAGACAAGTTCGCACGACGAACTAAGCGAGGCCTGGACGACACCCGCTCACCTGGGTTCCACCGGCGGCGGCGGCACCAGATTGCACCGCTGGAGCTCGTAGGCCGGAACCCGGTCGAAACGGTACTTGGCATAGTCGAAAGCGCGCTTGAAATTGCGGATGAAAAGCTGGCGGGTCAGCTCCCCCCTGCTCGACGCCAGCACCTCCTGGGTCTCGGGGCAGGTGAGCGCGACCTTGGCGTCGGCCACCCAGTCCTCGTCCATGTACCAGGGCAGCCAGGGGTGGATGTCGACCATGCCGGTGTCGGCCACCACCCAGTCCGGGTAGAGGGCCTTGTCGTGGCCGATCCGGCCGTCGTCGAGCCGCTTGGTGTGCGCGGCCAACGGATAGGCCAGGCCCATCTGGTCGATCACCTTCACGTCGAGGCCGACGTTCATGCTGGTCATGCCCAGGTTGAGGAAGTACACCGTGTGTCCGGCGCCGCCCTCGGGGATCGGCTCCGGCGGCGGCACCACGTCCCAGTAGGTGAAGGCCGCGGCAGGAAGCAGCAGGCCGCCGTCCGGGGTGTTGGCGATCGCCTCGACCATCGGGCGCATGCGCGGGTAGTCCAGGTAGTCCTCGGCCAGGATCGGATGCGGGTGACCGGTGTTGAGGGCGTAGAAGTTCCGCTCGTCGACGATCCCGGACTTGCCGACGACGGTGCCATTCGGCATGCCCGACGAGTTCGTCACCGAGATCGCCCAGATCACGGTGATCAGCCAGGCGCCGGCACCGACCGCGAACAGCGCGGTGGACCGTGTCTTGCCCCAGTCCTCGCGGGCCGGGATACGGATCGGCAGCACGGCGATGGGGAGCATGAAGCAGAACAGCACGGGCAGCAGCACCCGGCCGTGCATGAAGTCGCCGCCGACCCGCAGCGAGTAGATCATCAGCAGCAGCCCGGTGACCAGGATGACCGCGACCACGGCGCCGGGGGTACGCAGCCGCGACTGCCACCGTGCGACTGCGGAGCCGCCCGCGGTGTCGGCGGCGGCACCCGCGCCGGACCAGGGCCGGGTCACCAGGACCGCGACGGCCAGCACGAGCAGCGGCAGCCACAGCCAGTACGGCCCCACCAGGTTCCACAGATAGGTGAAGCCCTGACCCCACTTGGCGCCGCCTGCGTCCTTGGCGACCGCCGTGTTGGGATAGGGGAGCCCGTAGTAGCCCATCCGCCAGATCTGGTAGCCGACCGGGACCGCACCCGCGACCGCGACGATCGACGCGCGCAGCTTCCAGGTACCGGGCGCCAGGAAGATCATCAGCAGCGCAAGCCCGGCGAGGATGACCAGCTCGGGTCGGACCAGCGGTCCGAGACCGGCGACGAACGCGAGGGTCAGCACCGAGGCTGTGGTCGGCGGGCGCTGAGTCCAGCGCACCAGCAGCAGCCACAGCAGGGCGATCCAGAAGATGACCAGGCAGGACTCCAGCCCGGAGGTGGCGTAGTCGCGGGCGGGCGGCACCGCGATATAGGCCAGCGCGCCCGCGGGCAGCAGCAGCGTGGCACCCGGGCGGCCGATGCCACGCCAGAGTGCGCCGGTCCCGAGCATGCCCAGCACGATCGCGCCACCGGAAAGCACCAGTGCGATGCCGAGCACCACGTACTCGAGGCGGGCCTGCGTGAGCCAGCTGAACGCGTACACCAGGTAGGTCCAGATGGTGCTGGTGTTGGCCTCGACCCGCTCCCCCGCGTTGAACACCGGACCGTTGCCTGCGAGCAGGTTGCGGACCGTGCGCAACACGATGAGCCCGTCGTCGGCGATCCAGCGGCGCTCCCAGCCACCCCAGACGAAGAGGGCGGCGGTCAGCGCGATCCCACTGAGGAACACCGAGCGGGGCAGCCATGCGGGCAGCCGCATCGCGGAGCCGGCCTGCTCGGTGGCCTCGGTGTTCTCCACCTGGGGCCGGTCAGACGATATAGACAGCGACACCCACCGCTCCAATCCAAGCAATCGCGAGGAATTGGAGCACCCGATCGCCGAGCGCGATCTCTTCCGGCTCCCCCGCCTCGCCACCGTCGACATCGACCGCGTACCGCAGGATCGCGATCGTGAACGGGACCATCGAGATCGCGAACCAGTTGGTGTTGTTGACCTGGTCCCGCTCGAAGGCCCACAGTCCGTAGCAGATCACCACCGCGGTCGCCGAGAGCGTCCAGACGAACCGCAGGTAGGTGCCGGTGTAGTACTCGAGCGACTTGCGGATCTTCGCCCCGGTGCGCTCGGCGAGCTGCAGTTCCGCGTAGCGCTTGCCCGCCGCCATGAACAGCGAACCGAACGCCATGATCAGCAGGAACCACTGCGACAGCGGGATCTCGGCGGCCACGCCACCGGCGATCGCCCGCAGCAGGAACCCCGACGAGACGATGCAGATGTCGAGGACGGCCTGGTGCTTGAGGCCGAAGCAGTAGGCGAGCTGGATGCCGATGTACACCGCCATCACGACCGCGAGCTGCCAGTTCGCGAAGAAGGACAGGCCGATGGCTCCGGCCAGCAGCACCACGGCCATCGCGTACGCGAGGCGGACCGGCAGCACCCCCGCGGCGATCGGGCGGAAGCGCTTGGTCGGGTGCGCCCGGTCGGCCTCGACGTCCATCGCGTCGTTGACCAGGTAGATGCCGGACGCGGCCATGCAGAACACGACGAACGCCAGCGCCACCGGCAGCAGCACGTCGACCTGGTTCACCGAGCCTGCGGCGAGCGGCGCGGCCAGCACCAGGACGTTCTTCACCCACTGGCGCGGGCGCAGTGCCTTCACGATCCCGGCAGGCAGCGACTTCGGCGGACCGGAGACCTCGGTCGGGTGCTCGCTCATTTCTCTCCAAACTTCCGTTCGGCACGCAGCACCACTGCGGCCGAGGCTGCGCCCAAGGCGGATCCGGCAAGCACATCGGTCGGGTAGTGGACCCCCAGCACGAGCCGCGAGAGCAGCATCGGGGGCACCAGCACCGCGGGCAAGGGTAGCCCGGTCAGCCGGCCGAGTAGCACCGCGGCGGCCGTGGTGGACGTGGCGTGCGACGACGGGAAGCTCAGCTTGCTCGGCGTCGACACGTTGACGGCCACGCTCGGGTCGTTCGGCCGGGGACGCCGGACCACCCGCTTGATGACGATGGAGGCGGCGTGCGCGCCGACCGCGCCGACCGCGACGCCCGCCCACTGACGGCGGCGGGGCTTGTCGAGCGCGGCACCGACGCCCGCGATCGCGACCCAGCCGAGCGCGTGCTCACCGAAGTGCGACATGCCGCGGGCCGCGGCGATCACGCCCGGCTGTGCACCGATGGTGGACTGGATGGTGCCCAGGATCTTCACCTCGGCGGCGGACTCGGTGGTCACGGTGCCGTCGAGCAGGGCACCCTCTGGCCTACGCCGGGTAATGAAAGACACTCTCCCACCTCTCCTTGCTGGTCAACGAAGGAACCGCGTCGGCGTAGACGCGCTTGAGCTCGGGGAACCGGGTGGCCAACTCGCGGCGCAGCCGCATGGCCTCCTTCAGCAGGCCCCAGGCCTGACGCGGGTCCCGCTTGCGGTAGACCACGCCGCGCCCGTCCGCGGTGGTGACGGTAACGCCGTCCACCTGGGAGAGCAGGAACCAGCGCGCGTCGAGGGTCGGCACGTTGAGCTGCGGGCGCTCGTGGTGCTGCTCGTGCGCGGGCCGGACGTTGTGCACCAGACCCTTGCCGAGGCGGACGAGTTTCGCAAGCGGGTTACCCGGCTCACCGACCGCGCCGACCTCGGCCCCCGAGGGCAGCGGCAGTGACGTGGACGACGGCAGCACGACGGCGTCCGGGAAGTCCTCGCGCATCGCCCGGACCTCGCCGAGCGCGGTGGGCAGCAGTTCGAAGATGTGCTCCGGCCCCTGCAGGAAGTCGGCGATGGCCTTGTTCTGGATCGCGACGGTGGAGTACTCGAGGCAGAGCAGGTGCTTGAGGGTGGCCTTGACCGTGTTGACGACCAGGCCCCTGCCGTTGCCCGGCATGTGAAGCGCGGCGACCACCAGGCGGTTGCGCAGGTGGAAATAGGCCTGCCAGTCGATGGCGTCGTCCTTGTCGGACCAGGCCATGTGCCAGATGGCCGCGCCGGGCATGGTCACCGTCGGGTAACCGGCCTCGCGGGCCCGCAGGCCGTACTCGACGTCGTCCCACTTGATGAACAGCGGCAGCGGCTGGCCGATCTCCTCCGCGACCTGGCGCGGGATCATGCACATCCACCAGCCGTTAAAGTCCACGTCGATGCGGCGGTGCAGCAGCTTCGAGTTCTCCCGGTCGCTGAGCGGGTACTGGGAGAAGTCGTGGTCGTACTCGACGTTCGGGGCGGCCGACCACATGAAGATGCCGCGGTTGATCGCCTCGCCCATGGTGTGCAGGTGGCTGCGCTCCTGCAGGTTCAGCATCTGCCCGCCGACCAGCGTCGGGGTCTTGGCGAACCGGGACAGCGCCAGCGCGCGCAGGATCGAGTCCGGCTCGATCTCGATGTCGTCGTCCATGAACAGGATGTGTTCGCAGTCGGTGGTCTTCAGCGCCTCGTACATGACGCGGCTGTAGCCGCCGGAGCCGCCGAGGTTCGCCTGATCGTGGATCGCGAGCCGGGCGCCGAGCACCGCGGCGGCCTCGGCGAAGCCCGGCTCGTCGCGCACCTTGCGGGTGCCCTGGTCCGGGATGATCACGGCGTCGATCGCGCCGAGCACCAGCGGGTCCGAGCCGAGCGAGGCCAGCGCCTTGACACAGTCCGTTGGCCGGTTGAAGGTCGGGATGCCGACCGCGACGCGGCCTGCACCGGGCGCCTCCATCGGGGCGTACCAGCCTGCGCTCTCGAGCACCACCTCGGTGTCGGAGGTGATGTCGAACCAGATCCAGCCGCCGTCCTCGAACGGAGCCAGCTCCACCTCGAACTCCACCGCGACGTCGCCGTCCTGGAACTCCCTGCCCTCCACGTGGATTCGGGAGCCGTCGGCCTTCGAGCGGTACACATCGACCCGGCCGTGACCGGACAGCTCGAGGCGCAGGACGACAGAGGTCAGGATCGACCAGCGGCGCCAGTAGCTGGCCGGGAAGGCGTTGAAGTAGGTGCAGAACGAGGCCTCGGACTCGGCGCCGATCGACAGCGAGGTCCGCGTGGTCGCGTGCGCGCGCCTGGCGTTGGTGGTCGCCTCCTCCAGGTAGAGGGTGCGCACGTCGAGGGGCTCGCCCGGCCGGGGCAGGATGACCCGCTGTAACAGCGCCTTGCCGAGCGGTTCGACGTCCTCGCTGAAGAGGGTGTCCTGCTCCATCAGATGTCGCGGGCTCATTCGCCGCTCCCGTTGCCGAGGGCCGCACCGGTCTCGAGGTGCGGCCGGAGGGTGTTGTCGAACATGCTGAGCGCGCTCGCGATGGCCATGTGCATGTCCAGGTACTGGTAGGTACCCAGGCGCCCGCCGAACAGCACCTTGTTCTGCGCGGTCTCCGCCTTTGCCCGCGTCCGGTAGGCCTCGAGCTTCTCGCGGTCCTCGGGGGTGTTGATCGGGTAGTACGGCTCGTCCTCGCTCTCCGCGAAGCGGGAGAACTCGCGCATGATGACCGTCTTGTCCGACGGGTACTCGCGCTCGGGGTGGAAATGCCGGAACTCGTGGATGCGGGTGAACGGCACGTCCGCGTCGTTGTAGTTCATCACCGGGGTGCCCTGGAAGTCACCGGTCGGCAGCACCTCGGTCTCGAAATCGAGGGTGCGCCAGCCCAGCTCGCCCTCGGAGTAGTCGAAGTAGCGATCCAGCGGGCCGGTGTAGACGATGGGGGCGTCGGGGCTCGCGGCCCGCAGCTCGTCCCGCACGTCGAACCAGTCGGTGTTCAGCCGGACCTCGATCTTCTCGTCCTTGGCCATGTTCTCGAGCCACGCGGTGTAGCCGTCGACCGGCAGGCCCTCGTAGGTGTCGTTGAAGTAGCGGTTGTCGAAGGTGTAGCGAACCGGCAGCCGGGTGATGTTGCCCGCGGGCAGGTTCTTCGGGTCCGTCTGCCACTGCTTGGCGGTGTAGTCACGCATGAACGCCTCGTACAGCGGGCGCCCGATCAGCGAGATCGCCTTTTCCTCGAAGTTGCTCGCGTCCTTCGCGTCGATCTCGGCTGACTGCTCCTTGATCAGCGCGCGCGCCTCGTCGGGGCTGAAGTAGCGGCCGAAGAACTGCGAAACCAGGCCGAGGCCCATCGGGAACTGGTACGACTGCCCCTTGTGCATCGCGAAGACGCGGTGCTGGTAGCCGGTGAACTCGGTGAACTGGGTGACGTAGTCCCAGACCCGCTTGTTCGAGGTGTGGAAAAGGTGCGCGCCGTACATGTGCACCTCGATGCCGGTCTCCGGCTCGGCCGCCGAGTAGGCGTTGCCGCCGAGATGGTGGCGACGGTCCAGCACGAGGACCCGCTTACCCAGCTCGGTCGCCGCGCGCTCGGCGATGGTCAGTCCGAAGAAACCCGAACCGACGATGATCAGGTCGTACTGGCCAGAGGTGGCGGGGCCTGGGGTTACAGAGGTCACGGGCAACCAGGGTATCGGACCTGGCGTGGAGGTCCCGGGCAACCCGGGGCTGCCGGGTGATACGTCACAGACGATCCGGTGGCCGCCGCGCCGGGGTGAACTCCGTCTGCAGCCGGAGTTCACGCCGTCTTCACCTACAGGTTGTGCAGGGCGTACACCGCCAACGCATCCCGCACGAAGACCGCGCCATGCGTTCCGCCGTAGTTGGCGGCGAAGCGCTCGTCCGCGACGTACATCTCGCCAAGGCCCAGGATGTACTCCTTGTTCGGAGCCGCGCCGCACCCCGGCGTGCCGGGGACGCCGCCGAGCCACTCGACGTGGCGACGGGCCAGGTCCTGCGCCCGCTCACCGTCGGCCGCCGCGCCCGAGGTCGCGGCGTCGATCCAGTCGGCATTGAGCTGGGCCACTGCCGCCTGCCAGTCCCGACGCTGGTCGCCGGTCATGCCGCGCCACCAGCGGTCGCTGGACTGGTAGGCCTGCTCGCCCCAGCGTTCGATCACCTCGTCCTTGTGCTGGGTGTGGTCGAAGCCGTCGAAAACTTCCTCTGCCATCAGTTGTTCACCTCCTTCCGTTTTCCGCAGTGTCGTCCGCACCGACTCGATCTGCCGTCGCACCCGGCCGAGCTCCTGCTCGAGGAGCCCGAGGTGGGTGCGCAGCGCGGCCGCGGTGTCCCGCTCGCCGGCCAGGACCTCGGCGATGGCCGGGAGGCCGAGCCCGAGTTCGCGCAGCAGCAGGATCCGTTGCAGCCGCACGAGGGCGTCCTGGTCGTAGTAGCGGTACCCGTTGGCGCCGATCCGGCTCGGTTCCAGCAGCCCCCGCTCGCCGTAGTGGCGCAGCGTGCGACTGGTGGTCCCGGCCGCCTTGGCCAGGTCCTGGATCGACCATTCCCCTGCCATCGAGCTCCCTCCCCTTCATCGGTGTCGGTGCGATCCGACAAGACAAGGATGGAGGTTGACGTTGCGTCAATGTCAAGGGCGCGACGGGAATGACACGTCCTAGGCCCGGTAGAGCGCCAGGGCGCGGGTGGTGTCGAGCGCGCCCGCATCGTCGATCGGCAGGAAATGGTCCAGCTGCCACGCCTGCGTGCCGCGGGCTTGGCGGCTGGTCGGCTCCGCCCAGGGCGGGTACACACGGATCGCCCGCTTCCCACCCACACCGTCTCGCGACAGCACGCCGCGATCGGCGAGCACCCGCTTCGGGAAGACGAACTGCCCGAGGTGATCGCCGTCGCGGGCGACGACGATGAACAACTCGACCGGGTCGACGATGTCGAAGGGCGCGATGGGACCCTGCGCCGACCGCTTCCAGAAGGTGACGAACTGGCCGACCTTCTTCGGCGTCGTCTTGGCGACCCGGAAACGGATCGGGCGGCCCTCGACCGTGAACTCGTGCGCCACGTAGGCCGCGCTCTCCGGCTCGGGCACGGGAGCCGAGCAGGCGAAGCCACACGGGTCGAATACCAGCGTCTTCGCCACCAGCAGATCGGCGGGGACGGCCCCTGCATCCGGCCAGGGTTCAGGTTCGATGCTCACGTGCCCGAGGGTACGGGCGGCGCGACTTCGGCCAGCCTTGCATTGCTGGCCGAGTCATCTTGATGCCGATAGCGTTCCGCGTATGAGCACCGATCCGGATCAACTCCCTGCCTCGCATCCGGCGGAGCCGCACGTCCAGGGGCTCTCCGCCAAGCTGAACTGGCTGCGGGCGGGCGTACTCGGCGCCAACGACGGCATCGTCTCCACCGCCGGCCTGGTCGTTGGCGTCGCCGCGGCGAGCACCGCGCGCGGCCCGATCCTCACCGCGGGCATCGCCGGGCTGGCGGCCGGGGCGGTGTCCATGGCCCTCGGCGAGTACGTCTCGGTCAGTACCCAGCGCGATACCGAGCGGTCGCTGCTGGCCAAGGAACGCCGGGAACTCGCCGAGTTGCCCGACGCCGAGCTCGACGAGCTCGCGTCCCTGTACGAGGCGAAGGGCCTGACCCCCGCGACCGCCCGCACCGTGGCGGAGGAACTGACGGCGCACGACGCGTTCGCCGCGCATGCCGACGCCGAGCTGGGCATCGACCCCGACGAGCTGACCAATCCGTGGCACGCGGCGGCCTCCTCGGCCATCTCCTTCACCCTCGGCGCCCTGCTGCCGCTGATCGCGATCCTCGTCCCGCCCGCCACCTCGCGCGTGCCGATCACGTTCGTCGCGGTGCTGGTCGCGCTCGCGCTGACCGGCAGCGTCAGCGCCCGGCTCGGCGGGTCACCACGCGGAAAGGCCGTGCTGCGGGTGGTGCTGGGCGGCGCGCTCGCGATGCTCGTCACCTACGGCATCGGGCAGATCGTGGACACCGTCCACATCTGAGCCCGTCGCGGTGATCGAAGTCCTCAGACCCGCTCCGCTCCCGACATCAGCACCGGGATCACGAACTGCTCGATCATCGCCCGCTCGTCGGCGTCGTCGGCGCCGGGGACGGTGAGGAGCGAGACGATGACGCGCACCAACCACCGTGCCCGGCTGGAGATCTCACGGTCGTCGCTGCCCCACACGTCGGCGAGGAAGCTCGAGCCGAGCACCTCGATCACCTGCGAGGTGCCTGCCAGTTCAGAGGCGATGCCCGCGTCGCCGAGGCCGAACCAGGCGGCCAGCGTCGGTGTCGCGCGCACCTCGCGCACCGAGGCGAGGATGGCCGCGGTGATCCGCTCACGCGGATCCTCGATGCCTGCCACCAGACCGGTCACCCGCTCGCCGAGCCGCCGCGCCTCCCGGTGCACGAACGCCAGGTGCAGCGCGCGGCGGTTCTCGAAGTAGCGATAGAGGGTCGCGCGCGAGCACCCGGCGGCCTTGGCGACCTCGGCCATGCCGGTCGTCGCGACGCCCCGCTCGACGAACAGCTCCGCGGCCGCGTCGAGGATGCGCTCCGCCGCGAGATCGGTGCGTTCGTCGCGCAGCCAGGTTCCGGAACTCATGGCCGGAACGGTACGTGCGTCGGCCGCCGGACGTAGTTACCGGCCGCGTACTCGATGCCGTCGACGTCCACCTCGAAGTCGGGGCAGCGGGCCAGCAGTTCCTCGAGCGCGACGCGGGCCTGCATGCGCGCGGCCGCGGCGCCGAGGCAGTGGTGACTGCCGTGACTGAAGGTCATGATCTGGCGGGGCGCCCGCAGCACATCGAGTTCCTCGGAGTTCGCGCCGTAGGCCCTGGGGTCGCGGTTTGCGGATCCGTAGACCAGCAGCGTCTTGCGGCCCGCGGGGATGGTGACGCCCTCGATCGTGACGTCGCGGGTGGTCGTGCGGGCCAGCCCCTGGACCGGCGAGGTGAGGCGGAGCAGCTCGTCGACAGCGTCGGGGATGCGGGACGGATCCTCCCGCAGCAGGGAGCGCTGGTCGCGGTGCTGGGTGAGCAGCGCCGAGGAGCCGCCGAGCATGCCGGTGGTGGTGTCGTTGCCGCCGGTGACCATCGTGAACGCGAAGCCCAGGATGGACAGCACGCCCGCGAAGTCCCCGTCGGCGGCGATGCCCGCGGCCACGAGGTGCGAGATGGTGTCGTCGGCTTCCCTGCCCGCGGCGACGTCGGCCTTGCGCCGTTCGATCAGCCCGCCGAAGTAGCCCATCAGGTCGCCGACCGCGGTCGCCGCCTCGAGCGGGTCGCCGTTGGCGTTGGCGGCGACGATCGCCTCGGTCCAGCCGTCGAACTGCCCGCGGTCCTCCTCGGGAACGCCCAGGTAGTGCGCCACCACCATGCTCGGCAGCGGCTTGAACAGTTCGGTGACGATGTCGCCGCCGCCCGCCGAGCGCAACCGCTCGATGCGCTCGACCACGAACTCGCGGACCGCAGGCTCCACGGCCTCGACCTGACGCGGCGTGAACCCGCGGGCGACGAGGCGGCGGAAGTCGGTGTGCACCGGCGGATCCAGCATCACCAGGGGCGGGTTGTCCTTGAGCCCGATCTTCTCGAGCTCGCCGTAGCTGGTGGTCAGGCCGTCCGCGGAGGAGAACGTCTCGTGGTCGCGGGCGGCCGCGTACACGTCGGCGTGCCGGGTCAGCACCCAGTAGTCGTCGGCGGGCGACCGCTCGGGCACCACGTGGTGGACCGGGTCGTGCTCGCGCAGCGCCGCGTACATGCCCCAGGGGTCGCGCCAGGAGTCTGCCGAGGGCGGAACGTAGGCGGCCTGGCCGGACATAGTTGTTGTCATGTGTCGAGCGTGAGACATATTCAGGACTTTGTCAATCACTCGGCGAGGACGGCCAGATCCAGGTCCCTCAGCCGCACCGGGTCGGCGATCACCTCGTACTCCGTGATCCGGTCGCCCGCGATCGCGAAGGTGAGAGCGAGGAGCAACCGCCCACGTGGGGCCACGATCACCCCAACGGCACCGTCGACGAGGGCAGCCTCGGCGAACCGCGCCCGCCTGCCGAACGCCATGACGCCCTCCACCACCGCGCGCACACCGCGGGCCACGGTCGCCGCACCGGCAGGCAGGGCGGCCGGGTCGGCCGTCCGCACGACGTCGGGCGCCAACACGGCCAACAGCGCGTTCAGATCGCCGCTGCGCGACGCTGCGAGGAATGCCTCCACGATGTGTCGATGGACGCCCAGGTCGGCGCGTGAAATCGATTCCACACCTTGCACTCTCAGTCGCGCGCGGCTGGCGACCTTCTTGGCGGCGGCGGGGGTTCGCCCCACTATCGGGGCGATCTCACTGAACGGCACCGCGAACATGTCATGGAGCACGAACACGATTCGCTCGACGGGAACCAGCCTGTCCAGCACGACAAGCAGCGCGCGTCCGACCGAATCAGCCAGCAGCGCTTCGTTTTCCGGGTCAGTCCCCGTGGCGGCGCCTACGAAGTGGTCGGGGACCTGCTGCCCGGCCGGGTCCTCCCGTCGGGACTTCCGGGTGCGCAGCATGTCCAGGCACAGGCGCGACACGACGGTCCGCAGCCAGGCGGCCAGATCCTCCACCTCGCCGGCGTCCGCACGGCTCAGGCGCAGCCACGCCTCCTGGACCGCGTCCTCGGCCTCGCTCAGCGAGCCGAGCATCCGGTAGGCGACCGCCCGCAGGTTGCTGCGCTCCGACTCGAATCGCCGTGCGAGCTCGTCTTGATCACCCATCGGTCACCTTTCCGCGCCGTGCTCCGTCTACGTCATTGAGGCACAACGCAGCCGAGGCGATCCGGCCGACCCCGGCACCACCGGGGCCCGATGATGAGGAGAGAACATGACCAGGACCCACACGACCGCGCTCGAGCAGCCACTGCTGCGGCGAGCGGACTTCCGAGACTTCCAGCTACCCAATCGCATCGTCATGGCCCCGACCACCCGGGCTCGCGCGGCCAACGACGGGCTGGCGCCGACGGAGATGCATGCCGCCTACTACGCCCAGCGGGCAAGCGCGGGGTTGATCATCACCGAGGGGACCTGGGTCAGCGAGCAGGCGATCGGGTTCGTCAACGTGCCCGGCATCTACAGCGACGAGCAGGTCACTGCGTGGCGACGGGTCACCGACGTCGTGCACGCCGTCGGCGGTCGAATCCTGGTGCAACTCTGGCACAACGGTGCCGCCTCGCACCCCGACCACCTGCGCGGCGAACTGCCCGCCGGACCATCGGCGATCAACCCGCACGAGTTGTCCTTCACCCATGACGGATTCAAGAACACGGTCACGCCGCGCGCGATGACCGTGGTGGACATCGAGAACACGATCGCGGACTACCACCGAGCCTCGGAGAATGCCCGTCGCGCCGGGTTCGACGGTGTCGAGGTCCATGCCATCGGCTCGACCCTGGTCCCGCAGTTCCTCAACCCACGCCTGAACCGGCGCTCCGATTCCTATGGTGGCGACAGCGCCAGGCGGCGGCGCCTGCTGCTCGAGATCCTCGACGCGGTCGCGGAGCCGTGGAACGGACGATGCGTCGGGGTCCGCCTGTCGCCGTACTGGACATCGGGCGATCGTTTCGTCGCCGACGATCAGGCACTCGCCGACCACGACGAGCTCGTGGCCGACCTCGCCGACCACCCCGTGGCGTACCTGCACCTGCGCGGACGAAACCCCGCCGCGCCAGGCGCCACTCCCGACTTCGACGCGATCGCCCGCTACCGCCGGCAGTTCGACGGCCCGCTCATCGCGAACAACGGGTTCGATCGCGAATCAGGGAACGCCCTGGTCGACGCGGGTATCGCCGACGCCGTGTCGTTCGCCACGCATTTCATCGCCAACCCCGACCTCGTCAGCCGGTTCGCGCTGCACCACGATCTGGCCACGGGCGATACCGACACCTATTACTCCGGCGACGCAGGCGGCTATGTGGACTACCCGATCAGCGGTTGCTCGGGAGGCGTTGCCTGACGCAGACGGGCGGCTACTCCCCGTTGTACGCGCGTCGCAGTTCGTTCACGTCGAGCTTCTTCATCTGCATCATCGCCTGCATGGCCCGCTGCGACTTCTCGGGATCGCCGGTCACCATCATCTCGTCGAATCCCGGGGGCACGATCTGCCAGGACAGTCCGTACTTGTCCTTGAGCCAGCCGCACTGCACCTCCTGCCCGCCGTCCGCGGTCAGCTTGGCCCAGTACTCGTCGACCTCCTCCTGCGAATCACAATCGACGAGCAGGGAGACCGCCTCGGTGAACGTGAATTGCGGTCCGCCGTTGATCGCGTTGATGCGGTGCCCGTTCAGCTCGAAGTCCACGGTCATCACGCTGCCCTCCGGGCCTGGCGCTCCGGCCGGATATCGGGCGATCGTCAGGATCTTCGAGTTCTTGAAGATCGACACGTAGTAGTTCGCGGCCTCCTCGGCCTGATCGTCGAACCAGAGTGAGGGGTAGATCTGCATCGTTGCCTCCCGGGTCGTGGTTTTCCACTGTCACATGTTGTGACCCGAGAGGCAGCCGAAACTCATCGCCGGTCAGCTCCCCAGGCCGGGCAGCTTGGCCGTAAGGACGCTGGCATCGAGCACCTGCGCGCCGGTGATCTTGGTCCAGACGATGGCCCCGTGCGTGTACATCCGGAACCGCCCCGCCTCGTCGGGCATCGCCAGCTCCGGCCCGACCGGGGCCCCGAGCACGCCCAGATGGCCCCCGAGCTCCGCATACTTGCGCTCGATGTCGGTCGGCTCCACCGCCCCGGTCGGGTCGGCGTTGTCGACGCCAGGTGCCGCAAGAGCGGAGGCAGGCGGCGGCGCGGCGGGCCCGATGCCCTCGATGATGGTGAACCAATCGGACTTCAGCCCCAGCTTGGTGCGCGCCTCGTCGCCGGTCACCTCCTTGGTGCCGGTCGAGCCCGCCACCCTCAGCCCGGTGACCCGCCCGCCGTCGGGCCCGAGGTTGTTGCGCGAGGTGACCTCGATCGAATGCAGCTCGCCGACACCGAACGCGGTGGCGATCTCGCCCGCGGTCAGGGTCTGCGTCCACTTGTGGTTGGGCGATTCGGTGTCGCCCAGGTCCTCGACGGCCCCGAACGCGCCGCCGGCGCTGTACCCGCCGGTCGATGCCGAGAACTCCGCGGAGACCGGCTTGCCCTCCTTCGTGAGCACCTTGCCCGCGGTGGAGCGGACGGCATCGGTGGTCTTCGGATTCTCCTTCGAGGAGCCGCCGTAGACCTGGCAGTCCTGCGTGTCGCAGGTCTCCGCGTAGGCGTACCTGCTCTCGGCCGCCGCGTAGGACCGGGCCGCGACGGCCTGCGCGCGCAGCGCCTCCGCGCCGCCGGTGTCGGCCCATTCGGCCCTCGACTCCGCCGGCACGACGCCGAGCAGATAGTCCTCCATGCCGACGTGGTTGACGACCCGGGGCGCGTCGCCCTCGAGCGCGACACCCAGCGAGCCGCGGAACGGCGCGCCGCCACCACA
The DNA here is from genome assembly GCF_017833315.1 of Rhodococcus sp. PvR099. Lineage (NCBI taxonomy): Bacteria > Bacillati > Actinomycetota > Actinomycetes > Mycobacteriales > Nocardiaceae > Rhodococcus > Rhodococcus sp. PvR099. Next base: position 3,674,207 of record NZ_JAFIBV010000001.1, read on the forward strand.
CAGTTTCAGGTGTTCGTTCGACTCCCGGTCCGGGCCGAGGTCTACGGGGTCCACCCAGGGGTGGGCGGTGGACTCCTGCCACAGCACCTCGCCGTCGCAACCCCTTGTGACGACGACCGTCGCGCCGCCGCCGGGAGCGGCGGTGAGGTGCGCGGCCTCCCCTGGCGCCACGGTCCGGCCCGCCACTCCCATCGGCGAATCCGAGAACACGTCGAGCCCCTTGCCGTCCAGGCCCATGAGCCGGACGCCGATCGCCTTGTCCCCCAACGCTTCGAGCGTGGTTCCGCCGTAGTAGTAGCCGAGAATGCGTTCGGCGGTCCAGCCCTGCTTTGCGTAGCCGTATGCGCCCCACTGCCCCATTCCCCGGCCGTGACCGTGGCCGTAGCCGGTCAGTGTGTACGGGGCGTCGGCGGCGACGGTCTCGGCGACATCCGGACCCGCGGACCTGGTCGCGACCACCACGCCGACGGTGCCGCCGACCAGGAGTGCGGGCGCCAGCCCCAGGACCGCGGCCCGCATCGCGAACGGTGTCCAGCCGCCCCGCATCGGTCGACCGACGACAAACTTCTTCCTACTGGTCCTCGCCATACCCTGATCTCCTCATCGACGGAGTTGATCGTCAGCGCGCGACATACGGGATGACGCGCGGTGGCGCGTACGTGCCGATCTCGAAAGCCTCAAGTTAAGGTTGAGCGTTGGAAAGTTTGTGACTAGTGTGGCAAGAGTGACTAGCGATGGCAACAACCGTCACACCTGCACCACCAGTTGCTGACACCGACACCCGCAAACCACAACTGAGGGAGTCCCTTTTGCCTTACCGCCGACCAAAGCCGTCAATCGTTCTTGGCACGGTTGCCGCCTTGGCGATCGCGAGCCCGCTCGCGGTCTGGGGCGTCACCAGCGCCACCGGCGTCCGTTCCACCACCACCTCCGCGCCGTCGGCGGTCCCGACGCAGATCGCCGAAGTGGTCCTCGCGCAGGTTCCCGACATCGTGATCCCGCTCAAGGACATCACCGGACTCGACCTGCCCGACCTCCATCTGTCCGACCTGAAGAAGATCCCGATCCCGGCCAACCTCCCGACCGAGATCCCGCTGCCGCAGAACCTGCCGCTGCCCCCCGGGATCTCGCTTCCGCCGTCGATCCAGATCCCGCAGCTGACCGCGCCCGGCGACATCGCGGGCGGCGCACCGGCTCCCGCGCCGGCACCGGCACCCGAGCCCGCAGCGGCTCCCGCCGCGAGCCCCGAGGAGCAGTTCGGTACCGCGGTCAAGGAGATCACCCGCGACACCCCGTTCAGCATGATCGCGCTGACCTCGGAGCTCGGCGCCACCGCTGCCAAGGTCCGCGCCCAGCTGGCCGACGGCTCGTGGGGCCCTTGGTTCGCCACCGAGAAGGTCGACTCCCGCAAGGACGACAAGACCACTGGCGGCAAGACGGGCACCGAGCCGGTGTTCGTCGGCGCCACCAAGGCCGTCCAGGTGCTGGTCACCAAGGTCGAGCAGGCCGCGGCGGCGCTGCCCGCGTCGGGAACCGCCGACGCTCCCGCGGCTCCGACGCTGCCGAACCAGCTCGCCCCTGCCGATCCCGCGCAGCTGCCGATGGGCTTCGCGCCCGCCGCGCTGTCGAGCCCGCTGCGCGGCCAGGAACCCGCGCCGCAGCCGGAGGCACCGCAGCAGGCGCCCGCACCGCAGCCCGCGGCCGCACCGCAGGCGAACTCCGTGCAGCAGCTCGCCGAGGCGGTCACCGCCGTGCTCATCGAGCCCGGCACCTCGGCATCGGACAGCACCCTCGGCGACATCGCGACTCCCCTGGGCAGTACTTCCGGCCCGAAGGTGATCACCCGCGCGCAGTGGGGGGCCGACGAGTCCATCCGCTGCCAGGAGCCGGTGTACGACGATTCCCTCGGCGGTGCGACGGTGCACCACACCGCGGGTAGCAACGACTACTCCAAGTCGGAGTCGGTCGAGATCGTCCGCGCGATCTACGCGTACCACGCCTCCACGCTCGGCTGGTGCGATGTCGGCTACAACGTGCTGGTCGACAAGTACGGCCAGATCTTCGAGGGCCGCGCGGGCGGTCTGGACCGCAACGTCCAGGGCGCACACGCGGGCGGTTTCAACGAGAACACCATGGGCATCGCGATGATGGGCGACTTCTCCACGGTGACCCCGCCACAGGAGACCGTCAACGCGGTCGGCAAGTTCCTCGGCTGGCGACTCGCGAAGGCGGGCCTGGATCCCAAGGGCCGCACCACGATGTACTCCGAGGGCACCGAGTTCACGCCGTACGCCCAGGGCGAGGCCGTTGACCTGCCGATCATCTTCGCGCACCGCGACGTGGGCAACACCAGCTGCCCCGGCGACGCCGGCTACGCCAAGCTCGGCCAGATCCGCGACATCGCGGCGGCGAACCTGGGCGGCGGTTCGTCGTCCGGCGTGCTCGCCGCGGCACCGAACAACCCGCCCACCGACAACGCGAGCCCGGGCGTCGCCCCGGACGCAGCCGCGGCAGGCACCGGTTCGACGGCGGGCGCCATCGGCGCACTGGTCGGCGAGCTGCTCCGGCTGACCGACCCCTCCCCCATCGCACAGAAGTGGATCGCGGAGGGCGGCGACACCGGACGCCTCGGGAACTCGCTGTCCGGCGAGATCCCGGTCAAGGGCGGCAACAAGGTCGTGAAGTTCACCAACGGCGCCATCGCCACCTCCCCGAACGGTGGGGTGTGGACGGTGCTCGGCAAGATCTTCGAGACCTGGCAGACCTCCGGCCTCGACTCCGGTTCGCTCGGCCTGCCGACCAGCGATGAATACACGGTGCCGGACGGCAAGCGCACCGACTTCGAGGGCGGATCGTTGATCTTCAACGAGGTCACCGGCATCGTCACCACGATCCTCAAGACCTACAACGACGCCTACGCGAAGGCCTATCAGGAGGGCGCTGCCGCGACCCCCGCAGCCGCACCCGTCGCCGAGGCGGCACCCGCTCCGGTGGCGCCTCCCGCTCCGCCCGCGGCTGCCGAACCGGCCCCCGCGCCCGCCGGCTGACCCCGGGCACAGGAACGAGAACATCGGCTCCGCATCGGTTTCCCCGATGCGGAGCCGTTCCCGTTTCCGTGCCTCGCGCCGCGGTGTGGCTGGCCACACCCCCGAATCGCCTGGCAACACCCTCGAACGCGCATCGGGCATCGGGAAACATGGTTCCCATGACGACGACCACTCCCCGCGCACCGGCGCTCCGCGAGTTCCTCCGAGCCCCGATCGCGGCGCAGACCTGGCGTGAGGGCGGATACCTGGCGGTGACCGCCGTGCTGGCCCTTGCCGGCATCACGTATCTCTTCCTTGGCGCCATGTTCGGGGGCGTCCTCGTGATCACCCTGATCGGTATCCCCCTGCTGGCGGCGATGATCGTGGGGGCCAGGGGTTTCGGCCACGCCTATCGCACCCTCTCCGCGTCGATGCTCCGCTCGCCGGTGGAGGATCCGCCACCGTTCTCCCCTCGGCCGGGTGCGCTCGGGTTCATCTGGTCCGGGCTCATCGACCGAACGGGATGGCGCGCGATCGCGTTCATACTGATCAAGACCGTGCTCGCGATCGCAGCCGTGTGGGGCGCCCTGCTCTTCGTGGTCGTCTCGATGGGCTTTGCGGTCTCGCCGCTGCTGTGGTGGCTGATCGAGCCCACGAACTACGACGAGAACGGCGTCGCCCGACGTTCGCTCATCCAATTCGGCGATGTGTACCTCGACACCTGGGCGCAGATGCTGATGCTGTCGACGGTGGGCATCGTCGGGCTGTTCCTGGCGCCCTGGCCGATCCGCGCGCTCGCCGCGCTGGACCGGATGCTGATCCGGGCGCTTCTCGGGCCCGCGGCTCGCGATGTTCGCGTCGAGGAACTCGAGCGCACCCGCACCGAGGCGGTCGAGGACTCGGCCACGAGGCTGCGCCGGGTGGAGCGCGACCTGCACGACGGCACCCAGGCCCGATTGGTGGCGATGGCGATGACACTCGGTCGCGCGGAGGACCGGATCGCGGCGGGCGAGGATCCCTCGGAGCTGGTGCACAGCGCGCATTCCGCCGCCAAGGAGGCGCTGACCGAGCTACGGGAAGTGGTGCGGGGCATCCATCCGCCCGCCCTCGACCTCGGCCTGGGGCCCGCGCTGCAGACACTGGCCGCCCGCAGCGTCGTGCCGGTCGACCTCGCGGTGTCGGTGGATCCGCGGCCGACTCCCGGCACCGAGACGATCGCCTACTTCTCCGTTGCCGAGCTGCTCACCAACGTCGCCCGGCATTCCGGGGCGACCCGGGTATGGGTGTCCGCGATGTCCGACGGTGATGGACTGTCGGTGTCGGTGCGGGACAACGGCATCGGCGGTGCGGTCATCGGTGCAGGCAGCGGGCTCGCCGGGCTCGCGGCCCGGGCCGGTACCGTGGACGGATCACTGCACGTGGACAGCCCGGTCGGGGGTCCGACGGTGGTGACCCTTTCGTTGCCGGTCGACGGGACACACTGATGCGGATCGTGATCGCAGAGGACAACGCCATCCTCCGAGATGGTCTGGCGCAGTTGCTGATCGAACGTGGACACGAGGTCGTGGCCATCGTCGGCGACGCGACCTCGCTGGGGACGGCCGTCGCCGAGCACCTCCCGGATGTCGCGGTCGTCGACATCCGGATGCCACCCACCTTCACCGACGAGGGCCTGGTCGAGGCGGTGGCCCTGCGCCGCAGGTTCCCCGAGGTCGGGGTGCTCGTGTTCTCCCAGTGGGTCGAGACGCGGTATGCCGCCGAGCTTCTCGCCGGCCGGGCTGCGGGTGTCGGCTATCTGCTCAAGGACCGGGTCGCCGATGTCGGCGAGTTCGTCGATGCCCTGCAGCGGGTGGCCGCGGGCGGCACCGCCCTGGATCCGGAGGTGGTGACCCAGTTGATCGGCTCGAGCCGCAAGGCCAAGGCCCTCGATGCCCTCACCCCGCGCGAGCGGGAGGTACTCGGGCTGATGGCGCAGGGCCTGTCCAACGCCGCCCTTGCCGCCTCCTTGCACGTGACCGAGCGCGCGGTCGAGAAGCACATCGGCAACATCTTCACCAAGCTGGACCTGCCGCCGTCGGACGGCCACCACCGACGGGTGCTCGCCGTGCTGCGCTACCTGGAGTGAGATCGCCCTGGCGTCAGTAGATCTCAGCGCATCAGCCGAACCGGCTGTCCCCATAGCGAGTGGCGATCGCGGCGGCGCGGTCGCGCAGGGAGTCGCGCAACCATTGCGGGGCAAGGGCTTCCCCGTCCGTGGCGAGCTGCCACAGCGCCCATTCGGCATGTCGTGGATCTTGGAAGGTCACCTCCAGCCGCAGCCAGCCGTGTGCGTCGGGTTCCTCGGTGCGGACGGCCAGCGCGGTGTCCAGCAGGTCTTCCCGCCGCGCCGGGTTCACCCGTACCACCACGGCGACCTGGTCGCCGCCGGTCCGAAACCGGGTGCTGCGATCCCGCCAGGCGCGATCCAGATCCACCCGGTCCGGTCGCTGTGCCGGTTCGGGGAGTTCCTCGGCGGCTACCACCCGCGACAGCCGGTAGGTGCGGTCCGCGCCAGATCTCGTGGCCAGCAGGTAGCCCCGGTCGCGCACGGTGACCAGGCCGATCGGGTCCACCGTGCGCCACCGCGGGGTCTGGTCGAGCGCCGCGTAGTGGATGCGCAGCTTGTTTCCTGCGAACACCGCGCGCCGGATCTCGGCGACTATGGCGCCGGGCACCTCCTCCGCGTCCCGCCGTCGCGACAGCAGATCGGTCTCCGGGTCGATGAGCAATCGCTCGGCCACGTCAGCAGCGGTGTCCCGATAGCTTTCGGGTAGCGCGTCAACCACTTTGAGCATCGCCGCGGCCAGCGCCGAGTCGAGGCCGAATGCCTGCGCGCCGCGCCGCGATCCGGCGACCAGCAGGGCAAGCGCCTCGTCGTGGTTCAGCCCGGTGAGCTCGGTCCGAAACCCGGGTAGCAACGCGAACCCGCCGTGCCTGCCGCGTTCGGCGAAGACCGGGACGCCGGCCACGGACAGCGCCTCGATGTCGCGCAGCACGGTGCGGGTGGACACCTCGAGCTCGTCGGCAAGCTCGGCCGCGGTCAGCCGACCGCGCTGGCGCAGCAGCAGCACCAGTGACACCAACCGGTCGGCACGCATCCGAAAACTCTACTGAATCACGACACAAGGTGTCGTGATTCGTTGGGAGGCTTGCCACCACGGCGTCCCAGACAGCGGCCACCGGGCCGATGGACGTGCGTACTCCGACGAAGCGAATGGAGCCTGATGTGGCAGTGGAACGAACGGCAGTCAACCCGGTGACGTGGTCGGTGGAGATGGGATTCAACCAGGGTGAGCTCGTCTCCGGGCACACCCGAACCCTGTACTGCTCCGGGCAGACCGCGATGAGCGCCGACGGCAAGGCTCAGCACGACGGTGACATGGAGAAGCAGTTGGCGCTGAGCCTCGACAACCTGGAGGCCGTGCTCGGTGAGGCAGGCATGTCCCTGTCGAACCTCGTCCGGCTCAACGTCTACACCACCGATGTCGATCTGCTCTTCCAGCACTACGGCGTGCTGGCGGCACGGTTGGGCGCTTCCGGGGTGGCACCGGCCACAACGATGCTCGGGGTGACACGGCTGGCGATCCCCGGCCAGATGGTCGAGCTCGAGGGAACCGCCGTCGAGTGATGCCACCTCGCCGCCTCCGGTAGGGCTACCGGAGGCGGCGAGTAGCACGAAGGTGGGTGCCTACGGCTGGCCCCACCAGCGCTCGAGGACCCGTGCCACGCCGTCCGCCGAATTCGACGTGGTCACCTCATCGGCCGCGGTGATCGCGTCGAGGTGCGCGTTCTCCATGGCGACCCCGTGGCGGGCCAGGGTGAGCATGGGCACGTCGTTGGGCATGTCACCGAACGCCACGATGCCGGACACCGGGATACCGAGCTGCTCGGCGACCACCGTGAGCCCGGACGCCTTGGTGATCCCGGGGGCGGAGACCTCGATCAGACCCTTGTCGGTCGAATACGTCAGGTCCGCGCGGGCGCCGATCAGCGGGGCGAGGGTGGCCGCCATCGCGGCGCTGCTGGTGCCGGGCAGCCGGATCAGCAGCTTCACCGCGGGGTGCGCCAGCACCTCGTCCCCTGACATCTCGGTGTTGTCCGGGTTCAGCCAGGCGTGCTCGTAGCCCGGCGAGCTGACGAACTGCGGGGTGGCCGCGTCGTGGGCGCTGGCCCCGACCCGTTCCGCGGCGAGGCCGCAGCCGGGCAGCGCGCTCATCGCCAGGTCTGCCAGCCAGCCCAGCTCGTCGGTGGACAGCGTGACGGCGCTCAGCACCCGGTCGGCGTTGCTGTCGTAGACCACCGCGCCGTTCGCGCAGACGGCGAGCGGCGCGAATCCGAGCTCGTCGACCACCGGGGCGATCCATCGCGGCGGGCGCCCGGTGGACAGCACGAAGGGCGTCCCGTCGGCCACCGCAGCCTGGACTGCGGCCCTGGTCCGGGCGCTGACCTTCTCGTCGTCGTCGATCAGGGTGCCGTCGACGTCGCTGGCGATCAGCAGGGGCTTGGTGTGTCGGTTGTCCTGCACCGAACCCATCATGCCGCAACCTCCCAACGGCCTGCCGATGCGTCGCGCGGTGCCGAGCGACGGCGGGTCACGCCTGCGCGATGTCCGAACCGTGCACCGTTCCCGCGTAGCGCCGGGTGAATGACGTGCCGTCGTCGGCGGTGATGGTCACGTCGTAACGCCCGTCCACCGCGGGCCAGCGGATGCTCGCCCGCCCGATCGGCCCGACCTCGCAGGTCCGCGATTCCCCGCCGCCCTCCTGCGGGGCGATCGTGAAGTTCAGCGTGGTCGCACCGTGGTTGGCCAGCTCCAGCTCGATCCACGCATCCGCGGGGCCGCTGACCCGCAGCACCGCCCTCACGTCGGGTGCCGCCGCGTTCTCGGCCAGCGGCAGGACGCCCGCGACGTGGCAGAGGAAGCCGTCGGCCCCGTGGACGGTGAAGTCGTAGCGACCCGCCGTGCGGACGGCGTCCCACTCGTAGACGGCCGTGCCCAGCGGCGCGACCGTGAACGGCGTGCCTGCGAATGGCCGGTACGCGTTGGGGAAGACCGTGTAGTGGAACGCCACGCTCCCCTCGTTCATCAGCTCGGCGCGAACCCGGCCGGCGGTGCCATCCACCACGACATCGACCCAGGGCCGGTAGGGCAGCGGCCGGTGCGGGCGGCTCCCCGGCTCCTGAGTCGGCATGACCTGGGCGCCCGAGGCAGGCAGCGGCACCGGGGGCAGGTCCACGGCCGCATCGGCGGCCGCCATCAGCGCCCTCGTGTCCGGTAGCTCCGGAATTGAGTAGTCGGGATTGCCGAAGTCGAAGCAGCTCGTCAGGTCGCCGCACACCGCACGCCGCCATGCACTGATGTTGGGCTCGCGCACCCCCGTGACGCGCTCAAGAAAACGCAGCACCGAGGTGTGGTCGAACACCTGGGAGTTCACCCATCCGCCACGCGACCACGGGGAGGCCACGAACAGCGGCACCCGGTTGCCCAGCCCGATCGGCTGCCCGTCGACGAACTCCTCCGGGGTCCCGGCGGGCGGGAAGGGCGGCACGACATGGTCGAAGTAGCCGTCGTTCTCGTCGTACATGACGAGGAACACGGTGTGCCGCCACACCTCGGGGTTGGCGAACAGCGATTGGAGGGCGGTGTCGACCCAGTGCGCACCGTACGCGGGGCTGGCGTTCGGGTGTTCGCAGAACAGGTACGGCGACACGAGCCACGACACCGTGGGCAGCGTCCCGTCCTCGCAGTGTGCGTCGAAGTCCGTCAGGTCCCACCTCGTCATCGCGTTGATGTATCGGGGATCGTCCTCGGGGAAATCGTGGAACTGGGGGAAGTACTCGAGGGCGTTGTCCTCGTAGTTGCCGTCGCGCTCGTCCAGGCCGGGAGTGTGGTAGACGCGCCAGGAGACACCTGCGTCCGAGAGACGCTCGGCATAGGTCGTCCAGTCGCAGACCGGGCTCTCCGGTAGGGGCGTGTTGTCGATCCACGGCCCGGTCGTGCCGTCGCGGCCGGGCCCCACCGTCCCGGTCCAGAGGTAGAGGCGGTTCGGGCTGGTGGGGCCGGCCATCGAGCAGAAGTACGCATCGCCGATCGTGAACGCGTCCGCGAGCGCGTACTGATACGGGATGTCCTCCCGGGTGAGGTATCCCATGCTCTGCTCGCCCTTGGCCGAGGTCCAGCGGTTCATCGCGCCTTGATTGATCGCATCGTGACCGCTCTCCCAGTCGTGCGGCAGACCCTCCGCGTTCTGGGCGTTGTACCGGGTGGAGTCCATCCGGTACGGCAGGAGCACACCCCCGTCGGCGCGGGACAGCGCAGGCTGCCGGAAGACGCTGTCGCCGTGAGGAAAAGTCAGGGCCTGCCGGTCCTCGAACCCGCGGACTCCGCCGAGCGTGCCGAAGTAGTGGTCGAAGCTGCGGTTCTCCTGCATCAGGATCACCACGTGACGGATGTCGTCCATGCTCAATACCTTTCGGCCGGGTGCAGCAGGGAGGCGAGGAAGGCGACGTCGGCCCCCTCGAGCGAGTCCAGGATCGTCCGGCCCGCCGCAGGCGGGATCGCAACCGAGGGCACGACGAGCACGGCGCATCCCGCGGCCTCGGCTGCCGCCACACCCACGGGAGTGTCCTCGACCGCGACGCACGCGCGCGGGTCCACACCGAGGGCCGCCGCGGCCGCGAGGTAGGGGTCCGGCGCCGGCTTGGAGTGGACCGTGTCCTCGACGGCGATCGTCGTGGTGAACCGCTCCGCGCCGAGCGTATCGCGCACCAGGTCGACGACCCTTCGCGGTGACGCCGTCACGATCGCCGTGGGGATCCGTGCGGCGACCAGTTCGTCGAGCAACGAAAGCACGCCGGGGCGCGGCACGACCTCGTCGGCAACCAGGGTCGTGAACGTCGAATCGAGCTCGCGGGCAAGCGCATCCGCGTCGGGCGCAGTCGGTCCCAGCGCCCGGCACAGGTGGGCCGCGGTGTGAGACGAGGGACGCCCCAAGACGTCTGGCGCGTCGGCAGGCGACAGGGGACGGCCGTGCCATGCCGCGACCTGCTCGACCGCATCCCACCAGAGCCGCTCGGTGTCGACCAGTGTCCCGTCCATGTCGAAGAGGACGGCTGCCGGGGCGCCGGGGCGGGCGTCGTGGCTCATCGGGTGCGCCTCCAGGGTCGGCGGGTGGTCGAAACAGGTTGCTGCACTGCACTGCCGGCCGGCCTCGCGGCTCCGCGCGGGCGGTCCACCAGCACCGGACAATCCGGCAACGAGAGGGTCACGGCAGTGCCCGCGCCGAGCGCGGTGGCGGCGGCAGTCGGCACGTCCGCAACCGCCTCGCGCCCGTCCGGCAATCGCACCGTCAACCGGGTGCCTGCGCCCCGGAACGTCGCGGCGGTGATGCGGGAGGTTCCGTCGTCTGCCGCCGTCACGCCAAGGGTCTCCGGGCGCACGAGCACATCGACGTCGCGGGCGCCGCCTCCGAAGTCCGTTGAGCCCGGGAGCTCCCCGTGGACCGGCAGGCTGCACCCGAGGACGTGCACCGCCCGGCCGTCCGACGCAAGCCGTCCCGGTATCCGGCTCATGACCCCGACGAACTCGGCGACGAAGGCCGTCGCGGGGCGCTGGTAGAGCTCGGCCGGAGCGGCACACTGCTCCATCTGCCCGGACCGCATGACAGCGACCCGGTCCGCCATCGAGAGGGCTTCCTCCTGGTCGTGGGTCACGAACAGCGTCGTGATGCCCAATTGCTGTTGCAGCCTGCGGATCTCCTCCCGGAGGGTCTGTCGAACCTGCGCATCGAGCGCCGACAGCGGCTCGTCCAGCAACAGGACCTTGGGGCGCAGCGCGAGGGCGCGGGCCAACGCGATCCGCTGCTGCTGCCCGCCGGAGAGCTGGCTCGGGAACCGTTCGGCATGCTGCGGCAGCCCGACCAGCTCCAGCAGCTCCATCGCGCGGGCACGCCGGGCGGACTTGCCCGTCCCCTGCATCCGCAGACCGAACGCGATGTTGTCGACGGCGTTCAGATGTGGGAAGAGACTGTAGGACTGGAACACCATGCCCACATCGCGGCGGTGCGCGGGGATCCGCGTGACGTCCTCGCCGTCCATGAGCACCGTGCCCGCGTCGGGCCGCTCGAAGCCGGCAACGGTGCGAAGGGCAGTCGTCTTGCCGCATCCGGACGGGCCGAGCAGCGCCAGCAGCTCGCCAGGCCGGATCTCCAGGTCCAGCCCGTCCAACGCCGTGGTGGCGCCGAATGTGCGACGCAATCCGCGGAACTCCACGGTGGAACCGGCCCCCGTTGCGAGGGTGGGCATCCGATCGGTCAGTAACTCGGTCATGAGGCCTCCTTGAGGCGTTTGGTGCGCCCGGCCGCGGCGATCACCATGAGCAGTGCCCAGGTGCCGAGCAAGCCGACGATGGACACGGCCACCGACATCTGCGCCTCGGACCCGCTGATGACGACGGTCCACACGGCGAACGGCTGGTACCCGAGGAGCGCGGCAACGGCGTACTCGCCGAGGACGAGGGCGAGGGTCAGGAATGCGGCATTGAGAAGCGCGCCACGCAGATTCGGCAGCACGACGTGGACAAGAGTGCGCGGCCACGAGGACCCGCAGGACCGCGCGGCTTCGACGAGGACCCGCAGGTCGAGCGCCGACAGGCCGGCGTCGAGCGTGCTGTACGCCAGAGGCAGGGCCATCACGGCAAAGGCGAGCACGAGGATCACGGGGAAATCTGGATCCTGCAGCGCGACAAGGCCCTCGAACAACGGCGTGCCGTAATAGCGATCCGCACCCCACCGCAGCAGCGTGGTGATGCCCGCGCCAAGGGCGACGGCCGGGACGACCAGCGGTAGCAGGCACACGGCCTGCACGGCCGTGCGCAGACGCGGTGCGGCGAGCCGCACCGCGAGCAGCGCCGGTACCAGCACCCCGAGCACAAGGGCGACGGTCGCCGCGGCCACCTTCAGCGTCAGCGCGAGGCTGTCGGCCAGGCCCTCCGCGGCGCCGATCCCGGTGTAGGCGTCGAGACCGACCTGCTGGCCCGGCGACCCGATGCCCACACTGAACGCGAACGCGCACACGATCGGGACCACGAAGTAGAGGCCGGCGACCAGGAGCACGACCCCGCGGCCGAGTCCCGGCCTGGACATCGTCAGGCCAGCCATCGTGCACTCCTTCGCTGCAGCGGCAGATAGATGGCCATGACGATCGCCGCGATCAGCACCATGTCCAGGCCGAGGGCGAGGGCGACGTTGCCCTGCCCCACCAAGACGTCGCCGGACAGGCCTGCCGCGATCTGCACCGTGACCAGCTGCACCGTGCTACCTGCGATCGCCGCGGCCGTCGCGTAAGTGCTGAATGCCGTCCCGAACAGCAGGACGAATCCGCCGAGAAGCGACGGCAGCAGGATCGGCAACGCCACGTGCCTCCAGTACTGCACCGTGTTCGCGCGGTTGTTGGCCGCCGCCTCACGCCACTGCACCCGCAGACCCTCGAGTGCCGGGGTGAGGGTCAGGACCATCAGCGGGATGAGGAAGTACAGGTACACGACGGTCAGTCCCCGCATGTCGTAGAGGCTCCAACCGAGGTCGCCGAGGTGGAAGGCGTTGGTCAGGACGCCCGCGTTACCGAGGGTCGCCACGAACGCGAAGGCCAGGGGAACCCCGCCGAAGTTCGCCAGCACGCCTGCCGCCGCCAGGACCGCCTCGCGCAGGGCCCGGAACCGCGACGTCACGATTGCGTGCGCGATCGGCAGGCCGACGGCCGCCCCGATCGCCGCGGCCGTCGCTGAGAGCTTGATGCTGCCGATCAGGCTCGACAGGTAGGGGTCCTGCATCGTCGCGGCCATGTTGGCCGTGGTCAGTCCGCCCTCGGCCGAACTCGTCGAGGGTGTGGTGAACGCACCGATCACCATCGTGGCGACGGGCAGGCCCAACGCGACCCCCACGAACAGGAACAGCGGAAGGACGCCGAGCCAGCCCCCCGCCGCCACCCGAAGGCTGCGACGCCGGGGGACCAGAGCGCTGTCAAGGGCGGGGCGGGGCAGCGTGGCCCGGCTACCGGCCACGGTCAGTGGGATGCTCATTTCGAGAGGACGCTGCCCCAGCCGCGGCTGACGACGTCCTTGGCCTTGGTCGACTGTTCCTCCGCCGGGAAGACGGGAGCGTCGGCATCGACCTCCGGCAGGCGGGCCGCGAGCGTGGCATCGAGAGTTCCCGCCTTCTCCATCGCGGGCATGAGCACCGGACGGGCATAGCCCTTCAACCAGAGGTTCTGGCCCTCAGGGCTGTAGAGGAACTCCTGCCACAGCCTCGCCGCGGCCGGGTGAGGCGCCCACTTCACGATTCCCTGCGAGTAGAACTGGGCGAACAAGCCGTCGGCCGGGATGGAGACCTGCCAATCAACACCCTTGTCGCGGAGCGCGTCCCGGTACCCGGCGTTGAGGTAGTCCCAATTCACGCTGATGGGCGTCTCGCCCTTCTGAATGGTCGCGGGCGTGGACTCGACCGGGTTGAAGTTGCCGACCTCGCTGAGCCTGGCGAAGTAGTCAAGACCCGGCGCGATGTTGTCGAAGGAGCCGCCGTTCGCGAGCGCCGCCGCGTAGACGGCGGAGAACGCGGAGGCGGACTGCGTGGGGTTGCCCGTCAGCGCGACCATGCCCTTGTACTGGGGGTCGAGCAGTTCGGCAAAGGTCGTCGGGCACTTGACAACGCGGGCATCACAGCCGATCGAGACGTAGCCGCCCATGTCGTTGTACCAGGCTGCAGCGGCATCCTTCTGCCCCTCGGGGATGTCGCCGAACGCCTGCACGCGGTACGGCGCCAGCACACCCTGCTCGGAGGCACTGATCCCGAAGGTGTGACCCACGTCCAGGACATCCGGCGATCGGTCCTGCCCTTTGCGTGAGGTCGCGGCGTTGATCTCGTCCTGGCTGGATGCATCCGGGTTCTCGACCTCGACGTCGATCCCGTACTTCGCCTCGAAGGTGTCGATGATCTCCCCGTAGTTGGCCCAGTCCCGTGGCAGCGCAATGGCGTTCAGCTTGCCCTCCTGCTTGGCGGCGGCAATGAGGCCGTCCATGCCACCGAAGTCCTGGGCAGACGTGGCGGTGGCGGCCTTGCCTGCGTCGCCGTCCGCCTTGGTGGTCAGGCCGCAGCCGGCGAGGGCTGACAGGGCGATCGCCAGCGAGCAAGCAAGGCTCGCCTGGCGAAGGTGGTGCAGTCGCATGGTGTCTCCCTGGTCAATGTTGTCTATACAACGTGACCTCATTTCGCCAGAGCGACGTGGCCACGGGATGAACGAGCCGTAATCGAGCCGTGAAGATTCACCGGCCAGGAACCGTCAGCTTCCAGCGGAGGTGCGCCTTTGACCTGTGGGAAGAGTTTGTGGAAGCTAGGATTGAGGCAAAGATCACCGAGCCGGACGGAGACGAGCATTGGCTGAGTCGAGGGGCAAGCGCCCCCAGGCCGAGTACGAAAAGTTGGCAACCAAGTTGCGGGAGGCGATCACCTCAGGGGAATTCGGTTCCGGGGACCGTCTGCCCAGCGAGGAGGGCCTCGCCGGGCAGTACGGTGTCTCCCGTGGCACGGTCCGTCAGGCGCTGGCCGTCCTGCGCGCGAACGGGTTGGTCACCTCACGACGTGGCACCCGCCGCGTCATTCTCGGCACGGCGCGCACGCAGAGCTTCTTCGAACTGCTCAGCTTCAGCGGCTGGGCGCACTCGATCGGCGAGGATCCCGGAGGCCGGACGATCGCCGTCGAGGACCGCCTCGCCCTGCCGCTCGAGTGCGAGCAGCTCCAGCTCGCATCGGGATCGCGGATCTACCAGGTGGTGCGACTGCGAACCCTCTCGCGCGTTCCAGTCATGCTCGAGCGCGCCATCTACCCCGAACAGATCGGCAAACTGGTCGCCGACCTGCCGCCGGACGCCCCATCGCACGCGTCCCCGCTGCTGGACGCGGGCGTCGTGTTCGCCGACGCCGATCACACCGTCGACCTCGTCGAGGCGGAGGTGGACGACGCCCGTCACCTGGGGTGCGTCGAGGGCTCGCCACTGCTGCGCGAGCGCAGGCGCGTCACCGACCCGGCCAGCACCCCGTTGCTGTGGTCCGACGACCGCTTCCTCCCGGGCACAGTCTCGTTCACCGTGCACAACTCTGTGGCCAGCACGGCCCTGTCTCGCCGCCGTGGCTAGCCCCGGTGGGCCGTCGTCGTTGCCGGAGCTGCGGCTCAGCCTGCCCGCGGTCCAGCACAACGTGGGGCTCATGGCGGCGTGGTGCCGCGACCGCGGCGTCGAGCTGTGCCCGCACATCAAGACCACGATGACGCGCCCGATCGTCGAGCGTCAGCTGGCCGCAGGCGCGTGGGGGGTCACGGTCGCCACGGTTCGGCAAGCCGCCATCGCCCTCGAATGGGGGCCGCGGCGCATCCTCATCGCCAACGAGGTGATCCATCGCCCGGACCTCGAGGCGGTGCGTGCGTGGCTGGATGCTGACCAGACGGTCGAGCTCTATCTCCTGGTGGACTCGAGGGCGGGCCTGAGCCAGGCGGGTTCTGTCATGAGGGACGCGGCCCATCCCCTGCATGTCCTCATCGACATCGGGACCCCCGGCGGACGAAGTGGTGTCCGGGATGCAGCGGCGGCGCTCGACCTCGCCCGGGAGTGCGCGAGCACGCCGGGCGTCGTCCTCGCGGGCGTCGCGGGCTATGAGGGCGTCCGCCCCAATCGACGGGACGCGGGCACCATCGCCCTGGTCGATGCGCATTGCCGAGAGGCGGTGGCGGCGTTCCGCGCCGCGTCACCATGGATCCGGGCCGAACGACCCGTGTTCAGCATGGGCGGCTCGGCGTTCCCGGACCGGGTCGTCGACGCCCTGGTGGACCTTCCCGACCACGGCGGGCGTGTGGTCCCGGTATTGCGGTCGGGCTGCTACGTCACGCACGACCACGGCACCTACGCGGAGGTGTCCCCGGTCTCGGGTCTGCGTGCGGCCCTGACGGTCCGGGCCGTCGTTCTGTCCGCGCCGGAAGCCGGGCGGATCGTGGTCGGCGCCGGAAAGCGCGAATTGCCCTACGACGCGGGCCTGCCGGTCCTGTTGTCCGCCACCGATTCCCGGGGCGTGCCCCGCACAGCGGCGAAGGCGACGGCGGCCCAGATCTTCGACCATCACCTGGTGCTCGCCGACGCCGAGGGACTCGACGTCGGCGACATCGTCGATCTCGGGATCTCGCACCCCTGTTCGGCCTTCGACCGCTGGCCCGACATCACCGTGGTCGAGGACGACCGCGTGCGCGCGGTGTGGCACCCGCGGTTTCGCTGAGCCCTCGCGAGGCGTCAGGAGCGCAGCGGCGCCTGCAGGAGCGCGCGGTCGTCGCCGGGGGCGCTGACCCCGAGCGTCGTCGCGTCCGACATCGGCAGTCCCACCGCCAGTTGCATCGACATCGTCCGGTCGCCGCCCCCGATGAAACTTCCTGCGTTCATGCGACTTCCGTCCGGGCGTTGAAGCCAGACGTTGTAGGTCCCGCCCTGTGGGAGTCCGGTGACATCGAGGCTGATGCCGGTTCCCCAGGCCCGGTTCTCCACCCGGGCGGAGGCCGCCACCCCCGGCGACAGTGCGGTGAACGCCACCGGCTGGCCGGGTGGGCCGCTCACGGTGATGCCGCGGAGCACGAACCCACCGGCAGCCAGGCCGATGGCGGCCGCCGCGGCCGCGGCGACGAGCCCGATCCGGCGGTACCGTTGCCGTCCGCGCTCGCGGTCGAGGGCCCCGAAGATCGTGTCGGGCAGGGCCGCAGGCGGCAACGGCAGCGGCTCGGTGAGCCGGTCGGGATCGGCCTCCGACAGGGCCGCCGCGACAGGCGACAGGTCGCGCAATTCCGAGCGGCAGTCCGGGCATCCGTCCAGATGGGCACGCAGCGCGACGAACTCGCGGTCGTCGAGACGCCCCAGCACGTACATCCCCAGCAGGGGACGCATCTGCAGGCAGTGATCACTGGTCACCGTGCCACCCCATTTCCTCGAGTACGAGTCTCAGCGCCTTCAGCCCGTAGTACACCCGACTGCGGACGGTGCCCACGGGGAGGCCGAGCTGGGCCGCGACCTCGCCGGCCGGGCGGTCGCGCAGATGGATCTCGACGAGGACGAGCCGATGCTGTTCGGACAGCCGTCGCAACGCCTCCTCCATCTGCAGGCCCACGAGGAGTTGTTCGAGCGGGCGTTCCACCACCGGGAGGTCGGGCGGCTCGGCGTCAGCCAGGCGGGGCCGGGCGGCGCGGGCGCGGCTCGCGTCGATCACCACGTTGCGGCAGATCGCGTACAGCCAGGTCCGCAGGGCGGAGCGCTGCGGGTCGTAACGATCCGCGCCCCGCCAGGCCCGCAGAAACGTCTCCTGGACCGCCTCCTCCGCGCGCCCCCGGTCCCCGAGCGAGCGGTAGGCGAGCGCGAAGAGTTCGCTCCCGTGATCGTCGTACGCGGCCCGCAACACCGTGTCGTCGGCCAGGCTGCCGACCGACTGATCCGCTCGCTGACGCAACCTGCGTAGCCGCACGACCTCACCTCCACACCGCCGGAATGTCGTCGGTTCGCTCGACGTCCACCGGGGAGTACGGAGCCGAGGGCTGCTGCGTTCACTCCGAGTCTGGCATCGGGTTCACCTGCCGGGTCGTGGCGCCGGTGAACGGCGCCGCTGGGCCGTCCGTACTCCCCTGCGTCGCCCCGCCGCGGGCGGCGACGACCAGTGACGAGTGGACGGAGATCCTGTGCTTACCAAGAAGTCGATCATCTCGGCGGCCTGCGCCTGCGCGGCCATCGCATCACTCTCGGGCTGCGGCGGCAGCACCGACGAGCCTGCCGCGGCGCCTGCCGCATCGAGCACGACCGCGGCGCCGGCGGCTGGCCCCGGGCTGAGCACGGCGGAAACTCCGCTCGGCACCGTGCTGACCGACGGCGACGGCTTCATGCTCTACCGGTTCGACGAGGACTCGCCTGGCGTCAGCCGGTGTGCCGGTCAGTGCGCCGAGATCTGGCCGCCCGCCCTCGGGGCACCGCGGGCCGTCGTGCCGCTGGCGGGTGCGCTGGGAACCGTCACCCGACCGGACGGGGCCACGCAGGCGACCTACGACGGCCTGCCCCTGTACCGGTTTGCGAAGGACACCGAGCCCGGCCAGACCAGCGGCGACGGAGTCAAAGGGACCTGGCACGTGATCACGGCGGGCGCCTCCGGCGGGTGACGGCGCGGCGCGGGTCAGCGGATGCTGTCGCGGTGACGGACGATGCCGAATCGGTGCAACGCGTTCCATCCATGGCGGGACCGGGACGCGGAATCCCCTGTCACGCTGGGCTGATCGCAGTTTCAACGATTCGATGCCTATGCGAACGAGTTCTCCTCTATGGTCCGGGTCACAGAATCTCTTTACTTCTGTACAACTAACTGTTTCCGAAGCCAGTAAGGAGCAATGCATGTCCTTCACGCACGTTCGCCGGGGTGCGGTCCCCGTGGTCGCCGCCGCGGCGGTGGCCGCGGGCAGCCTGCTGATGGCGTCGCCCGCATCCGCCGCGCCCACCTCGATCGAGTTCCAGGGCGCCTGCCAGGCGAGGGCGATCCTCACCCAGCACATGTCGCAGCCGCTGGGCATGACGATCGACGCCCCGGGCTCCGTGAAGGTCGGCGAACAGTTCAGCTACCGTCTGCAACCGACGGTGAGCTCCCTGCCGGACAAGGAGTCCATCGCCACCACCACCGACATTCAGCGACTCAAGATCGACTGGGAGCTCCCGGAGAACACCGAGTTCGTCGGCGCCACGGTCGTGGCGGGCACCGGCAAGGGCCTGACCGGCGTCACGCCCTCGGTCATCCGCGTCAACGACGCGGGCGAGCCCGACGCGGCGGGCACCATCCTGCGGCTGTCCGGCGACAACGAGACCGTCGGCAACGGCCCGAAGTCCAGCCTGAACACCCCGGGCGGCATCGCGGTGGAGAAGACGAAGACCGACATGGACGGCAACCCCACCGCCGACGGTTCCACCAAGTTCCAGCTGCCCGCCGTCGAGGTCACGGTCAAGGCCGTCGCCGAGGGCGTCGTCACCCCCAAGGTGCGCGTCGCGGGCGAGGCCGCCAACTACAACAGTGAGAAGAATTACGACACCTTCCTGGCTCGGGCGTTCGCGCTCGGCTCGAACCAGAACGCTCCGACCTTCTGCACCCCGAAGGACGGCACCCGGCCCGCCAACGACGTGCCGGTGAACGCGGGCGGCCGGGCCCTCGCGACCATCCAGGTCGGCGCGGGCGGACCGGTCGACCCGGGCCCCGACCCGGAGCCGGGCACCGGAAACGGGTCCGTCGACCTCGGCTCGGTCGGGTCCATCTTCGGTTCCTGACCCTGACCGGATCCTGACCTGACAACGGAGGCCGGCTCCCCATCGGGGAGCCGGCCCTTGTCGTCTGGTGCCGGGGTCGTCTGGTGCCGGGCGCCGTCAGCCCGCCAGCGCCCGCTCGACCGAGTCGTCGGGATCCGAGACGACCTTCGGGTCCCTGCTGCTGAGCATGTCCACGACGGCCTTCGGGCTGGCCAGCCACTCCCGGACGGTGTTCCTGGCCACGGTGATGAAGCGGCAGTCGCAGTCACCCTTGACGCCGTCGGCATCGATGCCTGCGTCGCGGCAGAGCGCCACCGCCCGGGCGACGTGATTGCCCTGGCTGACGATCAGCGCCTTGCGCACCCCGAAGGTCGTCGCGGCGCGCGCACAGGTGTCGTAGGTGTCCAGGCCGTAGTCGTCACCGACGATCAGTGACCGGTCGATGCCCTTGGCCACCAGGTAGTCGGTCATCGCCGCGATCTCATTGCCGGATGTGCCGTTCGCGTCGCCGGAGACCAGCACCGCGCGGGCCTTGCCCTCGCGCACCATCTGCGCGCCGACGTCAAGGCGACCGGCGAGGAAGGACATCGGCTTTCCATCCTTGACCTTGGCGCCGAGCACGATCACCACCGGAGCCTCCGGAGCGTCCTCCGGGTCGTACACGTGGCCCGCCGATGCGGCGGCAACCCAGGCCATCGAGCCCAGCAGCACTACGACCGGGACGACGACGACCGCACCCGCGATGCGCAGCAGCCGGCGCCTCACTGCTGTGCCCGACGTGCCGCCTTCGCCTCAGCCTCTTCGGCATCCATCCGGTTGGCCTCCTCGAGGGTGGGGGCTCCGCCACCGAGGCGCGCGGGGACCCAGTAGGCGCCCGCCGGGTGCTCGTAGTCCTGCTGCAGCCCGTGCAGCATCGACTCCATCGTCGCGTGCAGTTTCGCGGTGAGCTCGCCAGCCGGTTCGAACGGCTGGATCGGCTCGCCGACCGCGATGGAGATCGGAGTGTTGGTGCGCCCCAACCGCTTCGGATGACCCTTGGTCCAGACCCGCTGAGCGCCCCAGATCACGACCGGGATGATCGGCACCCCGGCCTCGATGGCCATCCGCGCGGCGCCTGACTTGAACTCCTTGAGCTCGAAGCTGCGGCTGATCGTCGCCTCCGGGTACACGCCGACCAGTTCCCCGCCGCGCAGGTCGCCGACGGCCGCCCGGTAGGACTCGGCGCCCGCAGCGCGATCGACCGGGATGTGCTTGAGCGCGCGCATGATCGGACCGGAGATCTTGTTGTCGAAGACCTCCTTCTTCGCCATGAACCGGATGTAGCGCTTGACGGTGCGCACCGGTAAACCGGCGTAGGTGAAGTCCATGTACCCCGTGTGGTTGACGGCGATGACCGCCCCACCCGTGGCCGGGATGTGCTCGTCACCCTTGACGGTGAACTTCAATCCCTCGGCGGCGAACACCACGCGGGCGATACCGATGATCGTTCTGTAGACGGGTTCCACGTCGGCCAGCGTAGCCCGACCGCCGTGATCCGGCCCACCACGACGAGAGCGGGACGGACTCACCCCGGGTCGGGTCAGTCGACACACCCGGGTCGGGTCAGTCGACACACCCGGGTCGGGTCAGTCGACGCATGGGATGCCGTCGTCCGCCCGCACGGCCCCGCCCTGCGGCCCCGAGGAGGGCACGTCGCCCGCAAAGGCGCGCAGGCCCTCGTCCGGCGCCGCGCCCCGCGCGGGCTCGTCACGGTCCGGGAGACTCGGCGCCTGCCTGCCGCCCTGCACGACTGCGGACCGACCGCTTCCGAACAGCGCCGCGATCTCCGCCCTCAGCCGGTCCGGGTCGACCCGGTTCACGGACTGCCCGTCGACCGTGGCGTACTCCTCGATCGGCAGCGTGAAGAAGTCCAGGTTGCCGGAGGTCAGATTGTCGGCCTGGGAGGCGAAGGACACCGGGTCCATCCCCGAATCGATGACGACGTCCTTCTTGACGATGTCGACCAGCGACTGCATCTTGCCGATGTTGCCGATGACGCCACTGTTCTTGAGGTTGGCGATCACCCCGGCGATGAACGCCTGCTGGCGATGCGTGCGGTCCAGGTCCCCGTTGTCGAGACCGTGCCGCTGGCGCACGAACGCCAGCGCCTGCGCCGGATCGAGTGACTGCGGACCGGCCAGGAAGTCGGCCCCGGAGAAGTCGTCCTGCACGGCGTTGTTCAGGCAGACCTTGACGGGGCCGACCGCCTGCGCCAGGTGGTAGAAGCCGAGCATGTTCACCTCGGCGAAGTGGTCGATGGGCACCTGCAGCAGGTTCTGTACCGTCGCGAGTGTCGAGCGGCGACCCGCATCGCGCGACTGCCGTTCCCGGTCCTCGGCGTCGTCGACACCGGCCTCGGCCAACCGGCTGTCCTCGTCGGCCTTGGCGAGACCGTAGGCCTCCTTGATCTTGCGCATCCCGTACCCGGGGACGCTCACGTAGTCGTCGCGCGGGATCGCGGCCGCCGTCGCCCGGCTGCCGTCGCCCGGGACGTGCAGCAGGATCAGGGTGTTCGTGTTGTACCCGCCGACGCCGCTGTCCCCCGCGTGCAGCTCGTCGGTGACGAACTGTGCGGGCAGGTCGCTGCCGTCCATCGCCTTGCGGCTGTCCAACCCGATCAACAGGATGTTCGCGTCGCCGTGCCGGGATTTCGGGCCGCTCCCCGCGAGCGCGTCGAGCGCGTCCGAGAACTGCAGCCCCGAGGTCAGGTGCGACTGCGCCGCCCAGCCGAGGCCCACGCCGCCGAGCACCATCGCGGACAACGAGGCCGACAGCAGCCGCACCCGCCCACCCCGTCGCCGCCGCTGTTGTGAACGGTGTCGTCCCGATCGTCGCTCCGCCGCGTGCTGGTGACGGACCGGGGGGCGAGGACTGTTCCGGGCATTCACCGCATCCACCGTACGGACGGGCCGGACGCGGTCGCCGGAGCAAGGACCTTGGTCCCTTCTTGGAGTGGCCGACGCCACGCGAGGTGCCGGGCGACCTCCCGGCCGCCTACCCTGGAGGCGTCGTAAACCCCCAGGAGGACTACCAGTGCAGGTCACCAGCGTCGGACACGCCGGATTCCACATCCAGACCAAGGCCGGATCGATCCTGTGCGACCCCTGGGTGAACCCCGCGTACTTCGCATCGTGGTTCCCGTACCCGGACAACACCGCGCTGGACTGGGATGCCCTCGGCAACTGCGACTACCTCTACGTCTCGCACCTGCACAAGGACCACTTCGACCCGGAGACGCTCACCAAGCACGTCAACAAGGACGCGACGGTGCTGCTGCCCGACTACCCGGTGCCGGACCTCAAGCGTGAACTGGAGAAGTTGGGCTTCACCAAGTTCTTCGAGACCGAGGACTCGGTCAAGCACAGGGTGGGCGACCTCGATGTGATGATCATCGCGCTGCGCGCCCCCGCGGACGGCCCGATCGGCGACTCCGGCCTTGTCATCTCCGACGGCGAGACCACCTGCTTCAACATGAACGACGCCCGCCCGGTCGACATGGACGTGCTGCACGAGCAGTTCGGCAAGATCGACATCCACCTGCTGCAGTACTCGGGCGCGATCTGGTACCCGATGGTCTACGACATCCCCTCTCGCACCAAGTCGAACTTCGGCAAGCAGAAGCGCCAGCGCGGCATGGACCGCTGCCGCAGCTACATCGAGCAGGTCGGGGCCACCTGGGTGGTGCCATCGGCCGGTCCCCCGGTGTTCCTGGACGAGGAGCTGCGTTACCTCAACGACGATCGCGGCGACGAGGGCAACATCTTCCCGGATCAGATCGTCTTCCTGGAGCAGATGCGCATCCACGGCAACGACGGCGGCGTGCTGATGATCCCCGGCTCGACGGTGGACGTCCACGGCGCCGAACTGACCCTGACGCACCCGATCCCGGATGCCGAGGTCGACAAGATCTTCAGCGACAAGGCCGCCTACATCGAGGACATGGCGCAGCGGATGGCGCCGGTCCTCGCGGCGGAGAAGGCGTCATGGGCGCCCGCCGAGGGCGAGCCGCTGCTCGGGCCGCTGCGGGCAAAGTTCGAGCCGATCATGGCGCAGTCCGACCTGATCTGCGACGGCATCGGCTACCCGGTCGGCCTGGTGATGGGCACCCCTGGCAATGAACCTGAGACGGTTGTCCTCGACTTCCCGAACCGCACCGTGCGCAAGCCGATCGAGGGCGAGGGCAAGTACCGGTACGGCTTCCGCATCGCCCCCGAGCTGGTGCGCACGGTCCTGCGCGACGACGAGCCCGACTGGGTGAACACCATCTTCCTGTCCACCCGGTTCCAGGCGTGGCGGGTCGGTGGCTACAACGAGTTCCTCTACACCTTCTTCAAGTGCCTGACCGACGAGCGGATCGCGTACGCCGACGGCTGGTTCTCCGAGGCGCACGACGACTCCGCGTCGATCGAGGTCGGCGGCTACGAGATCCAGCGGCGTTGCCCGCACCTCAAGGCGGACCTGTCCAAGTTCGGCGTCGTCGAGGGCACCAACCTCACCTGCAACCTGCACGGCTGGCAGTGGGACCTCGAGACCGGGCGCTGCAAGACCTCGAAGGGTCACGAGCTGCGGTCGTCGAAGCTGTAGCCACGCACCGTCATCGGGAATATCTCCTGGCGCCACCTGGTTGCACCTGAACACGGTTATTCGAGGCGCGCCATGTCCACGGCCACCACCATTGGTGGGCGAGCGGGCGATCGCGAAGACCGATGGCACTGCCAGGTCGCGAGCATGACGGAAGCCTGCCGGAAGGCTGGGCGACGACGACGATCGACATTGTCGCCGGAGCAGGGCTGTGCCCGCATCGCGTCGACCCTCCTTCCCCGACAGGAAGGACGAGGCAGTGAAACTCGCCATCACCTGGATGTTCGGATCCCTTGCCGCTGCCGCCGTGCTATTCGGCGGCTACGGTGACGACCGGGCTGGAACGAACGTGGCCGCGCCGGACCCGGTCCCCTGTCAGGTACAGCCCGACAACGCGAGCTCGCCCTTCGATGACGGGGATATGGACCGGGACGACGACACCTGGCGCGACCGGGAGCGAGAACGGATGGAACGCAACCAGGACCTCCAGGACCGGAGGGACCAGCTGCCGCCGGACGTCTGCGAGCCTCCCGGAATCTTCCAGAGCGCCGCGTGAGTCGCTGAGCAGCGCATCTCCCCTGGCGCGCGGAAGCGTCCCGCGCACCTGATAGCGCGCGGGACGGCGGGAGGGCGCGCGAGGTCAGGCCGCTACCGGCACGCTTTCCGACGAACGCATCTCCGCACGCGCCCGCAGACCGAACGCGGTGATGACGGCCGCCGCGGCGATGGCGAGCACCGGAACCGTCAGCGCGGCACGGTAACTGTCGAGCAGGCCGGCCTCCGAGGGGTCGCCGGCGAGCGTGGTGACCTGCACCGCTGTGACCACCGCCAGACCGAGCGCGGATCCGAGCTGCCAGGAGGTGTAGAGCAGCGCGCCTGCCAGGCCCTGCTCGTCCTCGGCGATCCCGTCCGTCCCCGCGATCGTCAACGGCCCGTACACCAGGGCGAAGGCGACACCGATGAGGATCAGCGCGGGCAGCATCGCGGCATAGGCCGTGTCGGCACCGATCCACAGGAAGGACGCGTACGCCACCCCGGCCACCAGCAGCCCGGCGAAGATCACCCGGACGTTCCCGAACCGGTTCACCAGACGCGGCGTCAGCGTGGGCGCGAGCACCGCGTCACCCGCCACCGCGAGCATGGCCAACCCGGTCGCCAACGCAGACCAACCGCGCATCTCCTGCAGGTAGAGCACCAGGATGAACTGGAATCCGACGAACGAGCCCGCGAACAGGACCGCGCCCAGGTTCGCCCGAACCAGGGGCCCCGAGCGCAGGATGCCCAGGCGAACCAGCGGCGCGGGCACCCGGCGCTCGACTGCGACAAACAGGGTCAGCAACGCGGCGCTGCCCGCGAGCGCTGCCACCGTCGCGCCGAGCGGGACGTCGGGCGCCCGGACCACGCCGTAGACCAGCAGCAGCATCGCACCGGTGACGCTGAACGCACCGATCAGATCGAAGTCCCGCATCGACCGCACGGCCGGACGTGCCTGCACCGGGATCAGCCGGACGCCTGCGAGCAGGATCAGCGTCGCGAGGATCACCGGGGCGAAAAAGACCCAGCGCCAAGAGAACTCGGCGAGCACTCCGCCGACGACCAGGCCCAGCGAGAACCCGGCCGCGCCCGTCCCCGCGTATACCAGCAGCGCCTGGTTGCGCTTGCGCCCCTCGGCGATCGTCGTGGTGATGATCGACAGCCCAGCCGGCGCCATGAAACCGGCGGCCACACCCGTCACGAAGCGGGCGGCGATCAGGACCCAGCCCTCCGAGGCGAGTCCCCCGAGTCCGGAGAAGGCGATGAACACCCCGAGCCACAGCAGGAACATCCGGCGCCGTCCCAGCAAATCCGCCGCCCGGCCGCCGAGCAGCATGAAGCCGCCGTACCCGAGCACGTAAGCACTGATCACCCACTGGAGCTCTGCGGTGGACATCGACAGGTCGGCCCGGATCGAGGGCAGCGCCACACCGAACATCGACACGTCGACGCCCTCGAGGAAGATCGCGCCGCACAGCACGAGGAGCATGGCCCACTCCCGACCGGCGAACCGGTCGCGATCTCGCTCGAGCAGGGGTGGTTGCGGTGATTCCAGCACTGAACGCTCCTTCGGTCGGCCGTCGGGAACCGATCGACCCCGGTTCCGTGCCGTGGGGTCGGTTCCCTCTTGTAACTGGCCCAATCCTTCGGCACCATTGAGAACTATGGAAGAAGGCACTTTGAAGGAACCGACTCACTGCGCCGATACCGGCGACGACCGGGACCCTTACCAGTGGGACACCAGGGAGGACTGCGAGGTCCGGCAGATCCTGGACCGGATCGCGGACAAATGGTCGCTGTTGGTGATCGCGCTGCTGGACCGGCGAACCCTGCGCTTCACCGAACTACGTCGGGAGATCGACGGCATCAGCCAGCGGATGCTGACCGTCACACTGCGACAACTCGAACGCGACGGACTGGTCCGCCGCACCGTGTACCCCGTGGTGCCGCCACGGGTCGACTACGCGCTCACCCCGCTCGGCGAGACGCTGCACGAGACCATCCAGGCGTTGGTCAGCTGGACCGAACTGCATCAGGACGAGGTCGCCAAGGCCCGCGCCGAGTACGACCTCCGCGCGGACGCCGAGCGCGACCTCGTGACCGGCGCCCGCTGACCGTCAGGTGTAGATCTCCTCGACATCGATCGCGTGGCGCTCGAGGACCACGTTGCGCTTGAGCGACATCTTCGGGGTCAGCTCGCCGGTCTCCTGCGTCCAGTCGACGGCCAGGATCCGGACCTTCTTGATCTGCTCGGCCGAGGACACCTGGGCATTGGTCTCCGCGACCGCGGCATCGATCTCCGCGACGAGCGCCGGGTGACCGATCAGCTCCACGAGCGGCACGTCGGCGGCCACCCCGTTGCGCTCCCGCCATCCGGGCAGTGCCTCCGGGTCGATCGTGATCAGCGCCCCGACAAAGGGTTTCGCGTCGCCGACGACCATGCACTGACCGATCAGCGGGTGCGCCCGAAGCGCGTCCTCGGGCTGCGACGGGGAGACGTTCTTGCCCGCCGCGGTCACGATGATCTCCTTCTTGCGGCCGGTGATGGTGACGAACCCGGCCTCGTCGATCGTGCCGAGATCGCCGGTGCGGAACCAGCCGTCGACGAAGGCGTCCGCGGTGGCCTCCTCGTTGTGCCAGTACCCGTCGAACACCACCGGGCCGCGCACCAGTAGCTCGCCGTCGTCGGCGATCCGCGCCCCGTGTCCGTCGAGCGGACGGCCCACGGTGCCGACCCGCTGGCGGGACGAGGTGTTCACGGTGACCGCGGCGGTGGTCTCGGTGAGGCCGTACCCCTCGTAGATCGGCAGGCCGACGCCGCGGAAGAAGTGCCCGAGCCGGGCGCCGAGCGGGCCACCACCGGAGACGGCGAGGTCGCACTCGCCGCCGAGCGCCGCCCGCAGCTTCCCGTAGACCAGCCGGTCGAACAGTGCGTGCCGCAGCCGAAGCCCCAGGCCAGGGCCGCCCTCGTCCCGGGCGCGACTCCATTCGATCGCGGTCGCCGCCGCCTTGTCGAAGATCTTGGCCTTGCCGCCGTCGACGGCCTTCTGCCGGGACGCGTTGTAGACCTTCTCGAACACCCGCGGCACGGACAGGATGAAATTCGGTTTGAACGCTGCGAACTGGTCGACCAGCGTCGTCCAGTCCGAGGTGTGCGCGACGGTGACCTTGGCGTCGAATGCACCCACCGAGATGGCGCGGGCGAACACGTGCGCCAGCGGCAGGAACATCAGGGTCCGCTTGCCCTCGACGAGGGCCTCGCTCAGCGCGGTGCGCACGGCCACCGACTCCGCGAACAGGTTCGCGTGGGTCAGCTGCACGCCCTTCGGGCGACCGGTGGTGCCGGAGGTGTAGATGAGCGTGGCCGGCGAGCTCGCCCCCACCGCGGTGCGCCTGGCGCGCAGCTCCGCGTCGTCCACCCCCGCCCCGCGGCGAATCAGCTCGTCGACAGCACCCTCGTCGATCTGCAGCGTCTCGCGCAGCGCGGGCGCGGTGGCCGCCACCTCTCGGACCGTGTCGGCGTGCCGCTGCGCCTCGACGATCAGCAGCGTGGTCCCCGAGTCCTCGAGGATCCACTTCGCCTGTGCCGCAGCCGAAGTCTCGTAGATCGCCACCGTGCAGGCGCCCGCGGTCCAGATGGCGTAGTCGAGCAGCACCCACTCGTACCTGGTCGCCGACATGATCGCGACGCGGTCCCCCGGCGCGACCCCGGAGGCGATCAGGCCCTTCGCCACCGCGGTGACGCCCTCGGCGAACCGGGCGGCGGTGACATCGGACCAGCCGGACCCGGACGGCAGCTGGAACGGGACGAAATCCGGCGAGACCTGCGCGTACCGGAATACCGTGTCCGCCATCGACACATCCGCCGGGATGGTGAACGTCGCTGGAAGTTCGAACTCGCGCATGCGCAGATCCCTCCGCTAAAATTAGAGAGCTTTTCTAGAAAGCATTGTCAATGCGCGGCGGCCTGTCAATGGCATGCCCGTGGGCCCTGGAGGTGGACATCGGCACGCAGCATCGGGGCACCGAGACCAGGCAGCGACTCCTCGACGGGGCGTTGGCGGTGTTCGCACGGTCCGGGCCCTCCGGATTCACCATGACCGCGGTGACCACGGAGAGCGGGGTCAGCGTCGGCAGCCTCTACCACCACTTCGGCAGCTTCGACGGCCTGTCCGCGGCGCTGTACAGCCGGTGCATGTCCGATCTGCTGGACTCGCTGATCGCCGAGTTGGTCCGCTGCCGCACCGCGCGGACGGGGGTCAAGGCGATGGCCGCGGCCTACCTGCGCTGGGTGGGGCGACACCGCGCCCAGGCACACTTCATCCACGCCTCGGCGTACTCGGGCTTTCTACCCGCGCACGCAGAGGAGCTCGCGGCCGAGAAGGAACCCCGCATGCGGGCGATGTCCGACTGGATGACCCCGCACGTCGAGGCGGGCCGGGTGGTCGCGCTGTCCCCCGCGCTGATCGAGATGCTGGTGATCGGACCGGTCGCGGAGACCAGCAGGCGCTGGCTGTCGGCTGCGCCGGGAATCGACCTGGACGAGGCGGCGAAGGTACTGCCCGAACGGATCTGGCAGTCGGTGCGCGGCGAGCAGGGCTGAGAGCACGAGAAGGCGTATGCAGAGGACAACGGGTCGATACCCATGACCCAGGTCTCAACTACCTCGATAATTAGCGGCTGCGCGATCAAGGTGGTCGATAGTGGCGCTTCGGAGGAGTCGCAGGGGTCGCGCACGAGCTCCTCGAATCGGTCGCGCTCACCGACCGGCTGGTGCGGGTCCGGGTGCGATGGCGCTTTCTGGACTCCGCAGGCGAGACGCTGACCACCGGCGACTACGAGTACCTGCTCCGCGAGGACCCGGACGGCCTGCACGCCTATGTCGCGGTCGGCATCGACGACATGCAGAAGCTGCGCGAGCTCGCCGACCGGCTCGGCGTCGACCTCGGCTGACCGACTACGAGCCCCACAGCTGTAGGTAGTCCTCCCTGCCGAACATCTTCGCCGAGTCGACCGCGGTCGGGTGGCCGGCGTTCGGATCGGCCCCGGCGGCGGCGAGCGCACGCACCACTGCCTCCTCGCCCTTGAAGATGGCCCCCGCGACCGGCGACTGACCGCGACCGTTGAGGCGGTCGACGTCCGCGCCCCGGTCGATCAGCAGCTGCACCACCTCGACGTGCCCGTGGTACGCGGCGAGCATCACCAACGTGTCGCCGGCGCCGTTGGTGAGATTCACCGGGACACCCGCATCGAGATAGGCGGCGATGGTCGCGGAATCACCCGTCCTGGCCGCGTCGAAGACGCGCTCCGCGATCTCTTGGAGCCGGGGGTCGATCGGATCGTCCGTCATGTCGACCGAAGTTACTCGCGGTGCATGGACTTCCGCAGCGGCACCACGCGTCGAACCAGGACCCGGTCCACGCACCCCCGCAGTTCCTGGGGTGCGCGGGCCGGGTCCTTGCGTGCGGCGGTCAGCCGATGCTGAAGGGCTGTCCCCAGAGGGTGACGGTGCCCTTGACGTTCTCGGTGTCGACGGTGACGTTGACGTAGGAGCGGGCCTGCGCGTAGCCGGCGCAGCCCTCGACACCCATGGTGGAGTCGGCCCAGGTGACGCTGCCGGTGGCGCCCTCGAAGGAGTGCTCGCCGGAGTGCGACTCGCCACCGAAGTCGTCGGCGGACTCGAGGTCGAGGACCGAGAAGCTCGCGGCCTCGCCGGGTCCGATGGAGACGTTGCCCGCGGTGGCGGCCTCGGGCTCGCCCGCGGTGCCGTCCCAGCCGGCACCCATGCCGGACTCGCCGCCGGCCTCGCCGCCGAGGGTGAGCTGGCAGGCCACGACGTAGCCGGGCTCGATGTAACCGCCCTCGGCGCCGGAGCCGCCGGAGATCTCGACCTTCGCCGAGCCGGAGACCCACACGTTGCGGTGCAGCGGGGTCGCGCCCATGGAGCCGGAGATGTTCGCGGACTCGCCGGTCATGGTGACGGTGACGACGGTGCCGTCGGCGAGCGTCTTGGTGATGGTGCCGCCGGGCAGCGGCACGAAGGTGTCGGCGTTCGCCGCACCCGCCGACAGGAAGCCGACCGCAATCGCGGTGGCCGCGCCGACGGCGGAGATCCGCAGCCCGCGACGCAGGCCATTCTTGCTGGTGTTCATGAATTTTCCTCTGAGGGTTCAGGTATCGAGTTGAGGCGTGGACTGTGCGCGCCGCAGGCGCTATCCGATGCTGAAGGGCTGGCCGTACAGGGTGGTTTTGGAGTAGTCGTTTCCGACGATCTCGACCACGGTGTACGAGCGGGCCTGGGCGAAGCCGCCGCAGTTCTGGATCTCGATCTGGGTGTCCTGGTACTGCACGGCGTACTTG
Organism: Rhodococcus sp. PvR099; assembly: GCF_017833315.1. Classification (NCBI taxonomy): domain Bacteria; kingdom Bacillati; phylum Actinomycetota; class Actinomycetes; order Mycobacteriales; family Nocardiaceae; genus Rhodococcus; species Rhodococcus sp. PvR099. The sequence continues at coordinate 3,705,134 of NZ_JAFIBV010000001.1, forward strand.
CCGTTCTTCTTGATGTCCTTACCCGCGACACCCACGAACTTCACCTGACCGGCCGAGACCGGGACCGTCAACGACCCGGAGATCGACGGGCCGTCCATGCTCACGCCCATCCCGATCGACCCACCGAGACCGGTGATGTCGACCTGGCAGCCCACGATGTAGCCGGTGCTGATCCGCGAGACCCCGTGCGTCGAGGAGTTGTTGGTGCCCTTGTCGTTGGTCGCACCGTTCCACGGACCCGCCTCGCCCTCACCGGAGACACCGGTGACATCGGCGCTGACGGTGCCCGAGACCCACGCGGTGCGGCCGGCACCATTGGCGGCCAGCGACGGCGAGATCAGGACACTCTCACCGGTACGGGAGACCACCGCACCCGGCCCGGCCTTCTGCCCGTCCGGCAGCGGCACAAACGTGTCGGCATGCGCCGCACCGGTCGACATCAGGCCGATCGCCACGGCCGCGGCAGCACCGATGCTCACGCTGACCAGACGGGCACGTCGGGCGCCCGAGCGGGGGCCGGATTTCACGAACTCGGTAAACATGTATTCCTCTCGATTGGTGAACTGAGTCAATAGGTTTCGGTACAGATCAGAGCGACCGAAGGACGGAGTCTGCGGCGTCCGTACCCGTGTTGAGCGACCTGTGGACGGTGCTCGTCACCATCCCCGCGAAATGCAGCACCCCGTTGACGGGCTCATAGATGACCTTGTCCGACTTCTCCGGGTAGGCGCCGAGCGCGAACTCGTCCTTGGACCAGTCGTAGGTCGAGGCCTTCGAATAGGTGACGTTTGCGTCGCCGCCCAGCCTGCGGACCGTCTCGAGCGACCTCTCGAAACGCTCGTGTTCCGGGAGCGCGAGCAACTCGTCGGCCTGAGCACCGGTTGCCCAGGCGACGAGCAGTTGTCCCGTGAATCCCGGGGTACCGGCGGACGCGTCCCACAGCACTGGCGGCCGGAGCGAGTACGTTTCGGCCAGCCCGAACGGCATGGAGATGACCGGACGCGAGAATTCGAGGATCGCCTTGTACACGGACAGGTACCGAACCTGTTCGATCGCATCGAGTTTGGTGTCCGGGAGGGCGGGCGAGAACTCGATCCTCCCCGCCTTGAGGACTCCGGCGGGGACCGCGACGACGCACCGTGCCGCCTCGTAGTCGCGGCCACCCGCCGAAACGGAGACCCCGCCTGCGCTGTGCGTGATCGTGTCGACGACGGTGTTCGTCTTGATCTCCACCCGCTCACCGATTGCGCGGATGATCTGGTCGTAGCCGCCGATCACCCGGAAGTCGCCCGCATAGTCGTCGACCGGTGCCTCGCCGGTCCGCTCGACATCGAGGCACTCCTGCAGGGTGTCGACGACGTTCTCCGCAGGCAAGACATCGAACTGCTCGTCGTCGACCTCGATGATGAGCAGCGCGAGCGGGTAGTTCGAGCGCGGAATGCCCAACCGGGCGAGGTAGGCCTCCGCCGTCTCGCCGTCCGCCGGGGCCGGCGCCGTTGGACCGACGGCAGGAACCCCGTTCGGGAATCGATAGAACTGCGCGGAGCCCTGCACCTCCCAGGGAGACTGCGGGTCGAAGCGGGAGTAGTTCGGGTCGAGGCGGTGCGTGCCCAAGCCCATATCCGTCACGTAGGCCCACGTGGAGATGTCCGGACCGCCGTGCAGGAGCTCGGCTCCACGCTCGAACGGAATGCTCATGGTCGTTCGATCCGTCCAGACGCGACCGCCGATCCGGTCCCGTGCCTCGAGCACCAGGACCTTCTTGCCCGCCTCATGGATCCGCTTGGCTGCCCCCAGCCCCGCCGCCCCGGCGCCGATGACGATCACGTCGTACCGAGCGCCCGGGGACGATGACGACTGAGCTGAGGACGTCGCGCAGGAACTGAGACCGAATGCGGCGGCGACACCGAGTGAACCGACGAGCATCGAGCGACGGGTGATGGGCGACATGTGAGTTCCTTTGTGTGAAGGGGTATGGCAACGCCGGCACGAGCGGGGACGGCGTCGTGGGCGTGGCGTCAGGCGTCGCCGTGCGGGGCCGCCCCGACGGGTGCGCCGACCGACGCACCCCCGGGACTTGCGGACTCCTCGGGGTTCCCGCCGTGGCCGATATTGAGCAGCACCACCCCGGCGACGATCAGGACGATGCCTCCGATCGCGGTGGCCGAGAGCGTGTCCCGAAAGATGAGCACGCCGAGGATCGCGACGACCGTCGTTCCCACGCCGGACCAGATCGCGTACCCGACCCCGACGTTGAGCCCGCGGGCCAGCGCGAACCCGAGCAGCGTGAAGCTGGCCGCGTACCCGATGACGACCACGATCGACGGCAGCGGACGGCTGAAACCGTCGGCGGCCTTGAGCGAGAGGGTGGCGACGATCTCGCACGCGATCGCCCCCGCCAGCAGGGCATAGGCGTTCACGAAACCGCCTGCTCAGTCACCTCGCCGCGGTCCTGGACCTTGCGCCGGTACAGCCAGAGCACGACACCCAGCGCCAACACACCGAGCGCGACAGCGAGTTCCTTGAAGCCGCCGTATCCGGTCACCTCGAAGCCGGTGGCGCCCACGACCAGGATCACCACGAGGACGGCGGCCAGCGCGAGGGAAAGCGGAACGAAGACCGCGGGCAGGCGGATCGGCCGCGCCAGATCCGGGCGGTCCTTACGGAGCAGGAAGAAGCCGGACAGGGCGAAGATGTGCGCGAGGATGTAGCCGAGGTTGCCGGTGACGATGATCGCCAGCGGCGTCTTCAACACGGTCAGGACGAGCACGTTGACCACGAGGGCCACCGTCAGGGCCCGGACGGGGATGCCCCGGCTGTTCAGCACGCCGACCTGCCGGATACTCGTGCCCTCCTTGCCCATGTTGTAGAGCACGCGGGATCCGTCCGCGAGACCGGTCACCATGATCAGCAGCAGCGAGCAGATCAGGAACAGGACCATGACATCTGCGGCGCCACCGACGAGATCCTGGAACGCCGACACATAGAAGGTCGTCGGTGCCTCGGCGATCGCGGCCTCGCCGACGTAGCCGGTGAGGATGAGGGGCAGCAACACGAAGACGCCGAGCGAGAAGAGCACGCCGGCCTTCAACGCCTTCGCCGTATCGGAGACGGTGTTGCGGTACTCCGGGGCAAACGTCGCGCAGACCTCGACGCCGAACGAGGTCCAGGCCATGACGTAAAGCCAGACCAAGGAGGTGCGCAGACCCTCGATGCCGTGCAGATTCCAGGTCAGCTCGGAGATGTGGAAACCGCCCGTGATCAGCGGCCCGATGATGAACACCGCCAGCGGGATCAGCAGGATGCCGCCGGTGATGTAGACGAAGGTCATCGTGATCCGGACCCCGACGATGTTGAGCACGTAGAGGATTCCGATCACCATCAGCCCGACCATGATCGGGAAGTCGAGCCCGATCGGCCCGAGACTGATCGACCAGTCCTGGTCAGGGAACCACTGGGACTGCACGAGTGCACCGATGATGCCGGCGTAGACCGACAGCGCGGTGGTCCAGGGGAACCAGTAGCCGACGGCGGCGAGTGGACCGACGATCGGTGCCCGTTCCTTCCATGCCTCCGCCGCGTACGCCGCGATGCCACCGGACGTGTCCGGGAACATCGCCGCGAGCTCGGTGTAGATCCAGTTGGCCACCGTCGCCAGCAGCATCGAGATGGTCCACAGGAGTACGGCCCCCCAGCCGCCGAGGCCGACGATCGACGCACCGAGCGAGGCGATCAACGCGGCGGGCATGGTCAGCGACATCGCGAAGCCGTCGTACCACCGCATGGTCTTGTGCAGCGTGGGTGCGGGTTGTTCTGTGGAAGCGGTCTCTTTCATTGGGGTTCCTAGTCACGTGATCGGAAAGAGCCTGCGGCTCATGCGAATTGACGGTGACTCGGACGGAACGAACGGGTGCGGAGCCCTGCGGCATAGGGCCCGGAAACAGGTCGGCCGCGCGGTGCCCGGCGGTCGACGTGCGGATCAGTATGACCAGATCGGAGGAGCGAAGACAAGGCTTGAGCAGAATTTCGCCCGCAAACTTAGACAATTGAGCCGATCTGACCCCGATCAGTTGCCCGAATAACAGTCAGACGAGAAGAATCTTGTTCCTTGGGGGTGACAGGCGCCACACCGGGCATCTATGGTGACTGAACTCGCACGGAACGAGTGACCCCCCAACACACCGCGGGCCGCGGCAGTCCCGCTCACATCAAAAGGTTGTACCCATGACCACATCGATCCCGACCGCCCCACGGCAGCAGCTCTACATCGACGGTCAGTTCACCGACGGCAGCTCAGGGACGGCCGTCGACGTGATCAGCCCCGTCACCGGCCAGCACATCGCGACCCTGCCCACCCCCTCGACCGCCGACATCGACAAGGCCATCGACGCCGCACACCGCGCCCAGCGCGAATGGGCCAAGGTCGGCGTCTGGCAGCGCGCCGAAATCTGCCACCGCATCGGCGACGAGCTCGAAAAGCGCATCGACACCCTCGCCCGCCTGCAAACCCTCGAACAGGGCAAGCCGCTCGCCGAATCGATCGCCGACGTCACCGAAGCCGCCCAACTGTTCCACCTACACGCCGAAGACGCCGTCCGCCTCCACGGCGAAACCCTGCCGTCCAACGACCAGGCCAAGCGGATGTTCACCTTCTACCGCCCCGTCGGCGTCTGGGCCATCATCACGCCCTGGAACTTCCCCCTGCTCATGCTCACCGAATTCGTCGCACCCGGCCTGGCCACCGGCAACGCCCACGTCGTCAAGCCCCCCACCCACACCTCACTGACCGTGCTCGCCGCCATGGAAGCCTTCGAAGCAGCAGGCCTACCCACCGGCCTGATCAACATCCTGCCCGGCGAAGGCACCACCGGCTCCGACCTCGTCGCCCACCCCGGCATCGACGCCATCGGCTTCATCGGCTCCTCCCAAACCGGCGCCAAAATCCAGGCCACCGCAGGCCTCAAGCGCTCGATCATGGAATGCTCCGGCAACGGACCGCTCATCGTCCTCGCCGACGCCAACATCGAAGCCGCCGCCAAAGCCGCCGCCGACGCCGCCTACTACTGCGCAGGCCAGGTCTGCTGCGCCACCGAACGCGCCCTCGTCCACGCCGACGTCCACGACCAATTCGTCGCCGCCCTCGTCGCCTACGCCGACACCATCAACCTCGGCAACCCCTTCGACCCCACCGTCAACCTCGGACCGGTCAACAACGAAGGCGTCGCCGCCAAAATGGACCGCCACATGGCCGACGCCCGCACCCGCGGCTTCGACATCCTCCACGGCGGCACCCGCCACACCGGCCACCCCACCGACCTCTACTACAACTTCACCATCGTCGACGGCGTCACCCCCGACAGCCTCCTGAGCACCGAAGAATCCTTCGGCCCCGTCGTCCCCGTCATCACCGCCAACGACGACGACGAACTCCTCCGCCTCGCCAACGCCGACGCACTCGGCCTCCAAGCCGCCGTCTTCACCGAAAACCTCACCAAGGCCTACCGATTCATCGAAGAAATCGAAGCCGGCCAAGTCATCGTCAACGACAGCACCGGATTCTGGGACATCAACATGCCCTTCGGCGGAGCCGGCGGCAAAGGCACCGGCTGGGGCCGCATCGGCGGCAAACACACCCTCCTCGACATGTCCGACCTCCGCACCGGCGTCATCCACCTGGGCCGCTGACCCACAACACAGAACACGTGCGCTACCTTGACGACCAGGCGACCCACCCGGCACGGAGGCCAACGATGAACACACCGAGCATCGATCCCATCGACGCACGAATCATCGAGCTCCTACAGAAAGACGGACGCCTCCCCTACCGACAGATCGCGGAAGAGCTGGACATCCCGGCCTCCTCCGCCCGCTACCGCGTGCAGCGGCTCGAGGAATCCGGGATCCTCCAGATCGTCGGCATCGCCAATCCCATGCGCATCGGCTTCGATCGCATGGCGATAGTCGGGATCCGCACCCGCCCCGGCACCGCCCGGTCCGTCTGCCAGGCTCTCGCCGCGCTACCCGAAACCAGCTACGTCATCGTGACATCCGGCCAGTACGACGTCATGGCCGAGGTCATTTGCAAGAACACCGACGACTACACCGACCTCATCAACGACCGGCTCCACCATATCGACGGCGTCCTCTCCACCGAATCATTCTTCGTCCTCGAGGTCGGCAAGCTCGCCTACGGCTGGGGCGTGGGCAACCCCCCGACGTTGAGCGACGTGCTCGCCAACGACATCGAGATCAACGAATAGCCCACCAGCAAATTCGCTCCCGCTCGGGGCACCGCACAGCCATGTCGGCATGCGGTGTCCCGAGCGTTCTCATTTCGGTGACTCTCGCCCCGATCATGCTGTGATACAGCCTCTTCCGTCAGGCGCGATCACGCTATCGACAGACGCGGTCCTGTTCATTTCGGCACTCCCCCACCTGGCAGATGCGCCAAAGTGTCCACCCCGAAATCCTGGTGGCCACGGCACACTCAGGAGGGTAGAACCCGACAATTCCTTTCCACCAACCGAATAGGTGTGTGATGACCGCAATGAAGGGATCAATGACGCTCCCCTCGATCACGGCCAGCCCCGGGAACCATCCCCGTCTCGAGTTCGTGTCCACCGGCGAATCAGACAGGGATGTAGGCGAAGTCGTCGATCTGGTCGTGCTGTGGCCCGGGTCTCGGCCCGCGCTGGCAGACGTCGCTCGCGACTTCGAGTGCTTCGGCCTCCGTATCGAGGCGCACACACCGCTGCCGGCTCCCGAGTCGGCCGGACCTGAGGCCAGCGTGGATCGATTCCGCTTCAGCCGCCCCGCCCAGTCATGGGTACCCGAGGCGCACGATCTGGTCATCGATGCCTTCGAGACCGCCGCCGCCTCCGGACTCGAGATCGACCGGTACTGCATGCTGACGCCGGTGGCCGGACTCGCCTGGCGGGACGTCACGCTGGTTCGCACGATCAGCCGCTACCTGCAGCAGGTGGGCCTCGGCTTCTCCGACGCCTACATCGTGGATACCCTGTTGCGGCACAGTGCATTCACGGCCTCGGTCGTCGAGCTCTTCCACACCAGGTTCGACCCCGACGCCGAGGCCCGCGACCAGCGGATCGCCGAGCTCGAAGCCCGGTCGGCCGCGCTACTCGAAGACGCGGCCACGCTCGACGAGGATCGCATCCTGCGCGCGTTGACCGGCTTCGTGGGCGCGGTGCTGCGCACCAATTGGTACCAGCGCACCCCGGACGGCAGCCGCAAGCGCTACGCGTCGTTCAAGCTCGACCCGTCCCGCCTGGCACATCCCGGCCGCACCGTTCCGCACCGCGAGATCTTCGTCCGGGGAGACGGGGTCGAGGGCGTCCACGTACGGGCCGGCACCGTTGCGCGTGGCGGACTGCGCTGGTCCGACCGACCCGAGAGCTACCGCACCGAGGTGCTCGGCCTGATGACCACCCAGACCGTGAAGAACTCGCCGATCGTCCCGACCGGAGCAAAGGGCGCGTTCGTGCTCCGCGACGGCATCGCGCCTGCCGACGGCTACGCCACGTTCATCCGCGGCCTGTTGGACGTCACCGACAATCTCGTCGACGGCTTACCCGTGGGCCCGGCCGACTCGGTCAGCTACGACGACCCCGACCCGTACCTGGTGGTGGCGGCCGACAAAGGCACGGCACGTTTCTCTGATCTCGCGAATTCGGTTGCTGCCGAATATGACTTCTGGCTGGGCGACGCTTTCGCATCGGGCGGCTCCCGAGGCTATGACCACAAGGCGATGGGCATCACCGCTCGCGGTGCCTGGCTGTCCGCGCGCAGACACTTCGCGGAACTCGGTGTCGACGCCCAGAGCGACCCGATCACGGTCGTCGGCATCGGCGACATGTCCGGTGATGTGTTCGGCAACGGGATGCTGCAATCGCGCACGATTCGGTTGGTCGCGGCGTTCGATCATCGGCACATCTTTCTTGACCCCGATCCCGACCCCGAGGCCTCGTTCGAACAGCGACGTGTGCTCTTCGAAACCAGCGGATCGAGCTGGGACGACTATCCGCGAGAGGCGATCTCGGAAGGCGGCGGGGTCTGGCCGCGCTCGGCCAAGCAGATCCCGCTGTCACCGTCCGTGCGCGAAAGGCTCGGCATCGACGCCGATATTCTGTCCCCGGCCGAACTGATCCGCGCGATTCTCCGCGCTCCGGTAGACCTGTTGTGGAACGGAGGAGTGGGCACCTACGTCAACTCATCCGCCGAAACACACGCGGATGCAGCCGATCCCGCCAACGACGCGGTCCGTGTCGAAGCGGCGACCATGCGGTGCCGGATTGTCGGCGAGGGTGGCAACCTCGGTTTCACCCAGCGAGCCCGGATCGAGTTCGCGCTCGGCGGGGGCCGCATCAATGCCGACTTCATCGACAACGCGGCCGGTGTTGCGACGTCCGACCAGGAGGTGAACCTGAAGATCGCGCTGGACGGTGCGGTCGCGGCGGGCGAGATCACCGAGGCCGAACGCAACACACTGCTCGCGGACTGCACCGATCACGTCGCCGATGCCGTCCTCGGCGACTGCGCGAGCCAGACCCTGGCGATCAGCCTCGCCGAATCCCAGGCCGTCTCGCTCCTCGGTCGACACGAGCGGTTGATCGTCAATCTCGAGGCGGTCGGCGGGCTGAACCGAGCCCAGGCCGTGCTACCGAGCAAGCGGGAGCTGGTCTCGCGCACCGAGGCCGGGCTCGGCCTGACCCGTCCGGAGATCGCGACACTGCTAGCGCATTCGAAGAACGTCGTGCGCCGCGACCTGCTGGCCTCCACCGTTCCCGACGAGCCGGTCTTCGCCCGATTGCTGTCCGAGTACTTCCCACCCGCCGTTCGCAGCCGGTACCCGGAACGCATCCGCGCGCACCGGTTGCACCGCGAGATCATCGCCACCCAGATCGCGGACCAGCTGATCAATCACGTCGGGCCAGGCCTCATCTACCGACTCGAGGAGCGGCTGGGTGTGACGACCCCGCAGGTCGCACAGGCCTACGGGGTAGTCGCCGAACTCTTCGACGTCGGCGCCCTCTGGGCGGGCGCGCTCGCGGTGGTCGATCCGGCTGACCGGAATTCGTGGGGACCGCTGCACGCAGTGCAGGCGCTGATCGAGCGCGCATGCTCGTGGCTCCTGCGCAATCGTCCGCTGCCACTTCACGCGGAGGCCGAGATCCAGCGGTACCGGACGACGGTGGGTCACCTGCTCCACGCGTTGCCTCCGGAGGACGCCGACGACACCCTCTCCCCCGTACCGGTCCCGCTGCTCGGGGAGGCGCTCGCGCTGGCGGACAACGCACTCGCCCTGGACATCCCGATCACCCGGGTGATCGAGACATACCAGGAGCTGGGCCGGGAGCTCGGATTGTTCGGCGTGATCGAGCGATTGGAGCGGTTGGCCCTCGGCTCGTACTGGGATTCCATGGCCGCGGCGGCCCTTCGGGACGAGGCGGCGGCGCGACTGCACGACCTGGTCGGTGCCGCACTGTCCCGGGACCGTCCCGGGGAGACACCATCCGAGCGACTGTCGGAGTGGCGCGTGCAGCACGGCTCCACGATCTCCAGGCTGCACCGCATCATCGTCGAGGCTCAGGCGGAAGGCGGCGTCGATCTCGCTCGCGCGTGCACGGTCAACGCCGAACTCGCCCGAGCCGTCGCCGCGGTCGGATACTCGGCACCTCGCTGCGTACCGGCACGCTGACCCGAAACCGGGTCTGACCGACCGAGGGGCCCGCGACCGCACCGGCCGCGGGCCCCTTGCGGTGCGCCGGAACCGATACGGATTCAGAGTGATTCGTGTGCGATGACCGCCAACAGCAGCTCTGCCCGCACCCGTGCCACGTCCAGTCGACAGCCGAGTAGGGCCTCGATCTTCGAGACCCGGCTGCGGAGGGTGTGCCGGTGCACGCCGAGCACACTCGCCGCAGACTCCCAGTGGCCGTTCGCCTCGAGGAAAGCCCGCAGCGACTCGACCAACTCGGTTCCCTGCCTGCGGTCGTGATCGGCGAGGGGCGTGATCATCGTGTCGGCGACCGCCCGCAGCACCTCACGTGTGGAATCGAAGGACAGCAGTGCACTTCCGGTCAACGCGGAGAACTCGAGCGGCGTCGCGCCCGACTCGGCCGCCGACGCAGCCAGCTGCGCCTGGTCGATAGCTTCGACAAACCGTTCCACCGGCTGAGCGCCGCTCAAACCCAGACGAGAAGACCGACGCGCGCGATCACCGATGTCGTCCACGAGTCCGTGCGCGAACTCGACGTCGTCGGTTCCGCGCAGCAGCACGGTGACGCGCGTGTCGACCCGCTGCAGGAACAGGGGTCTGCCGGCCTCGTTCATGGCCGCCTCGACCGCGCCGGCCACCGCCTCGGCGTCGGCAGGCGAGCCGCACACCGCGACCAGCGCACGAATCGCTCCGCGCCCGTCGGCGGCAGGCGCTAGCTGCGCCCGTACCGGCTTCAGGTCGATGTCCTCGGACAGCAGGAGTCCGAGGGCCTGGCTGTTGAGCTGGTTCTGCGCTGCCCGCAGTCGCACCGGTTTCTCGAAGTCGAGCGCCAGCAGGGAGTTCGCGTGCCCCAGCAGGATCTGGTCCACCGGCCCGAGAGGCTTCGGACTGACCACGGCGAGGTAGCCGTGCAGGTTCTTGCCCACCCCGATTCGCTGCACGGTCATCGACTCGCCGGATCGGGCCTGCGCCACCCCACTGGAGACCGCCTCCGATGCCGACGCCAGCAGCGTCAGCACCTCCGCGGTCACACTGTCCGGCACGGAGCCGGGGTGGCACTCTAGGAGCTGGCCCCGCCGGTCCAGGAGCAGGGCGACCGAGTTCGTTGCGGTGGCCAGCTCGCGCACGGTGGCCCTGGCCCCGCCCTGGATCACCGCACGCGTCATCCGGGGCTGAGCCTGCGAGGCACGCAACGACGCCTCGTACTGCTGCTCGGCCAACCGACTCATCACCCGCTTGGTCACGGCGGCGAAGGGGGTAGGCAGCGGCACCTCGAGCAGCGGCAGCCCGAGCTCGTCCGAGGCCGCCACTAGGCCCTCGGGGATCTCGGCATGGCTCAGTCCGATCCCGAAGCCGACCGCGGCGACACCGCAGTCGAGCAGCCCGCGGAGGTACTCGGTGCATTCCTCCGGATCCTGCGGGAGCCGCAGCCCGGTCGTCAGCAGCAACTCTCCTCCGGAGAGCCACGGAAACGGTTCCGGCAGTTCGGTTGTGATCGCGAACTCGATCTCGCGGTCCAGCCCGTCCGCGCCGCCACGCAGCCGCAGCGACAGCTCCGGCTGTGCCAGCACCCACCGCACGGTAATGCTCATCTCGACTCCTGACGTGACCCCGACTTCCGGGCCGAATCGGTGAATTCGGCCCGCACCCGTGCTCCATTCTGGCAGGTGCCGCTCACCGGTCCGGCACCCCACACTGAGAGTCGATCCGACCATCACGACAGGGGACGTCCACGACATGAGCGCCATCAACTACCGACTCCCGCAGAAGCGCGCGCTGCTGACCGAGCTGCCCGGCCCGAAGTCCCGCGCCCTCGCGGAACGCCGCCGGGCGAGCGTCGCCGCAGGCGTCGGGTCCAGCGTGCCCGTCTACACCGCGGATGCCGACGGCGGCGTGATCGTGGACGTCGACGGGAACTCTCTCATCGACCTGGGATCCGGCATCGCGGTCACCAATGTGGGCGCCTCGGACCCCGCCGTGGTCGAGGCGGTACGCGAGCAGGCGGGGCATTTCACGCACACCTGCTTCATGATCACCCCCTACGAGGGCTACGTCCGGGTGGCCGAGGAGTTGGCCGCGCTCACGCCGGGCGACCACGACAAGCGCACCGTGCTCTTCAATTCCGGCGCCGAGGCCGTCGAGAACGCGATCAAGGTCGCGCGCCTGGCCACCGGCCGGATGGCGGTGGTCGCGTTCGACCACGCGTACCACGGCCGCACCAACCTGACGATGGCGCTGACCGCGAAGTCGATGCCCTACAAGTCGAACTTCGGACCGTTCGCCCCCGAGGTGTACCGGATGCCGATGTCGTACCCATACCGGGACGCCGAGGTCACCGGCGAGCAGGCCGCCCGCCGGGCGATCGGGCAGATCGAGAAGCAGATCGGCGCGGACTCGCTGGCCGCGATCATCATCGAACCGATCCAGGGTGAGGGCGGGTTCATCGTTCCCGCACCGGGTTTCCTGCCCACCCTGGCGGCCTGGGCGCGAGAGAACGGCGTCGTCTTCATCGCCGACGAGGTGCAGACCGGGTTCGCCCGCACCGGCGCGTGGTTCGCGTGCGAGGACGAGCAGATCGTGCCGGACATCATCACCATGGCCAAGGGCATCGCGGGCGGACTTCCGCTGTCGGCCATCACCGGTCGCGCCGAGCTGCTCGACAAGGTGCATGCCGGCGGCCTCGGCGGCACGTACGGCGGCAATCCCATCGCCTGTGCTGCCGCGCTCGCCGCGATCGACACCATCCGTGAGCTCGACCTGCCTGCCAGGGCTCGGCAGATCGGCGACCTGGTGCTTCCCCGACTCCGGCGGCTGGCCGAGGAGGTCCCTGCAATCGGCGACGTCCGCGGCCGTGGCGCGATGATCGCAATGGAGTTCGTCAAGCCAGGGACCGACGAGCCGGACCAGGAGCTCACCAAGGCTGTCGCCGCGCGGGCCATGGAACAGGGCGTCATCCTGCTCACCTGCGGCACCTACGGCAATGTGGTGCGGCTGCTGCCGCCACTGGTCATCGGGGACGACCTGCTCGACGAGGCACTCAGCGTGCTCGAGGAGGCGGTGCGGGCATCCGCCTGACCCGCCGCACCACGCCCGACCGACGCCCCTGCCGCGCCAGCGGCCGACACTGCGAGGAACCACCCATGACAGATATCTCCACCCTCATCTCCGGCGTGCCGACCGGCCTGTGGATCGATGGCGAATCCACCGCCCCGATCGACGGCGCGACGTTCCCGGTCTTCGATCCGGCCACCGGCGAGAGGCTCGCCACGGTGGCCGCGGCCGACGGCCAGGACGCCATGCGCGCACTCGATTCCGCGTGCCGGGTGCAGGCCGAATGGGCCGCCACGGCGCCTCGCCAGCGCTCGATCATCCTGCGCACGGCATGGGAACTGGTCACCGAGCGAGCCGAGGAACTGGCGCTGCTGATGACCGCCGAGATGGGCAAGGCGCTGCCGGAGAGCCGATCCGAGGTGGCGTACGGCGCCGAGTTCCTCCGCTGGTTCAGTGAGGAGGCGGTGCGCATCCAGGGCCGGTTCACCCGGTCGCCTGGCGGCGCGGGCCGGATCATGGTGACCAAGGTGCCGGTTGGCCCGTGCCTCGCGATCACGCCGTGGAACTTCCCCTTGGCGATGGGCACCCGCAAGATCGGACCCGCGCTCGCCGCGGGCTGCACGATGATCGTCAAGCCCGCCGCGGAGACGCCCCTGACGATGCTCGCGTTCGCGCAGATCCTCTCCGATGCCGGCCTGCCGCCCGGTGTCGTCTCGGTGCTTCCGACCTCGGATGCCGCCTCCGTATCGGCGCCGCTGCTCGCGGACCCGCGGCTGCGCAAGGTCACCTTCACCGGCTCCACACCGATCGGCCGCGTGCTCATCGAGCAGTCCGCCAAGAACGTGCTGCGGACCTCGATGGAACTAGGCGGCAACGCGCCGTTCGTCGTGTTCGACGATGCCGACATCGACGCAGCCGTTGATGGCGCGATGGCCGCGAAGATGCGCAACGGCGGCGAGGCCTGCACCGCGGCGAACCGGCTGATCGTGGCCAACTCGGTACGGGAGGAGTTCACCGCCAAGCTGACCGAGCGGATCGCCGCGCTGAAGGTAGGGCCAGGGCACGAGCCCGGTGTCGAGGTCGGCCCGCTCGTCAGCGCCAAGCAGCGCGCGAGCGTCGCCACCCTGGTCGACGAGGCGGTCGCGGCGGGTGCACGGGTGCGCACCGGCGGTCGGGCCATCGACGGCCCCGGCTTCTTCTACCAGCCGACGGTTCTCGACCAGGTTCCCGCGACCGCGCGCATCATCCGCGACGAGATTTTCGGCCCGGTGGCGGCGATCACCGGCTTCGACACCGAGCAGGAGGCGATCGCCGCGGCCAACGACACCGAGTACGGGCTCGCCGCATACATTTTCACCCAGAATCTCGACCGGGCGCTGCGGGTGGCCGAGTCGCTCGAATCCGGGATGGTGGGGGTCAATCGCGGCGTCGTCTCCGACGTGGCCGCTCCGTTCGGCGGCGTCAAGCAGTCCGGGCTGGGCAGCGAGGGCGGCACCGAGGGCATCGAGGAGTACCTCGACACGAAGTACATCGGCTTCACCGCCTGACGAACACGAAACCGCCGGCAATCGATACCGATTGCCGGCGGTTTCGTCATTGGCACGCAAACATGGCGGGCGCGCAGAGGAAGTCGGGCTACCAGCCGCGCTCGGCGAGGCGGTGCGCCACCGGCAGATCGTCGACGTTGATGCCGACCATCGCCTCACCCAGGCCGCGGGAGACCTTCGCCAGCACATCCGGGTCGTCGAAGAAGGTGGTGGCCTTGACGATCGCGGCCGCACGCTCGGCCGGGTTGCCGGACTTGAAGATGCCCGAACCGACGAACACACCCTCCGCGCCCAGCTGCATCATCATCGCCGCGTCGGCCGGGGTGGCGATGCCACCCGCGGTGAACATCGTGACAGGCAGCTTGCCCTCCTTGGCCACCTCGACCACCAGGTCGTACGGCGCCTGCAGCTCCTTGGCCGCCACGTACAGCTCGTCCTCGCTCAGCGAACCGAGACGACGGATCTCACCGAGGATGGTGCGCATGTGCGTGGTGGCGTTGGAGACATCGCCGGTGCCTGCCTCGCCCTTCGAACGGATCATGGCCGCGCCCTCGGTGATTCGACGCAGCGCCTCACCCAGGTTGGTGGCACCGCACACGAACGGCACGGTGAACTTCCACTTGTCGATGTGGTTGGCGTAGTCCGCCGGGGTCAACACCTCGGACTCGTCGATGTAGTCGACGCCGAGGGACTGCAGGATCTGAGCCTCCACGAAGTGGCCGATCCGAGCCTTGGCCATCACCGGGATGGACACGGCAGAGATGATGCCGTCGATCATGTCCGGGTCGCTCATCCGGGACACGCCGCCCTGCGCGCGGATGTCCGCGGGCACACGCTCGAGGGCCATGACCGCCACCGCACCCGCGTCCTCGGCGATCTTCGCCTGCTCTGCGTTGACGACGTCCATGATGACCCCGCCCTTGAGCATCTCGGCCATGCCGCGCTTGACGCGGGCCGTGCCGGTGGACGATTCAGTGTCGAGCATTCTGTATTCCTCTGGGAGATTTCACCTCTGGGTACGAGGTGATGGTGGGCGGGCCGGGGGCCGAAACGGCGATCCGCCCCATGGGCGCCGTTGACCATGGGGCGGATCGGGTACTCAGCGCGCGGTGTGCGCGTCCGCGACCGAGAGCGCGGTGTCGAGGATCGCAAGCCCCTCCCGAACCTCGGCGTCGGTGGCGGTGCACGGCGGCACCGCGTGGATCCGGTTGAAGTTCGCGAACGGCAGCAGTCCGGCGGACTTGCACGCCGTGATGACCTCGTTCATCGCCGGGCTGGAGGCGCCGTACGGGGCGAGCGGTTCCTTCGTCCCACGGTCGGTGACGAGTTCGATCGCCCAGAACACGCCGACACCGCGGACGTCACCGACCGACGGGTGCCGCTGGGCGAGTTCGCGCAGTCCGGGACCGAGGATCTCGTTGCCGATCCGGGCAGCGTTCTCGACGATCTTCTCCTCCTCCATCGCGTTGATGGTGGCGACAGCGGCGGCGGTGGCCAGTGGATGGCCCGAGTACGTCAGCCCACCGGGGTACGCCCGGTTGGCGAATGTCGCCGCGATCTCGGCGTTGATCGCGACGCCGCCCAGCGGGACGTAGCCGGAGTTCACACCCTTGGCGAAGGTGATCAGGTCTGGGACCACATCGAAATGATCTATCGCAAACCACTTTCCGGTCCGCCCGAAGCCGGCCATCACCTCATCTGCGATGAACACGATGCCGTGGCGGTCGCAGATCTCCCTGACCCCGGCCATATAGCCGGGTGGGGGAACCATGATGCCCGCGGTGCCCGGTACCGATTCGAGGATGATGGCAGCGATCGTGCTCGGTCCCTCCATCGCGACCAACTGGTCGAGGTGTGCGAGCGCTCGCTCGGTCTCCTGAGCCTCATCGGCCGCGTGGAACTGCGAGCGGTAGAGGAAGGGACCGTTGAAATGCACGATGCCGCTGTTGCCGCGATCGTTGGGCCAGCGACGCGGGTCACCGGTCAGGTTGATCGCGGTGTCGGTGCCGCCGTGGTACGACCGGTACCGCGAGAGCACCTTGTAGCGGCCGGTGTGCAGTCGGGCCATCCGCACCGCGTGCTCGACGGCGTCCGCGCCGCCGTTGGTGAAGAACACCTTGTTCAGATCGCCAGGGGTCCGCTCGGCGATCAGGCGGGCCGCCTCGGAGCGGGCGTCGTTGACGTACTGCGGCGCGATCGTGCACAGCTTTGCCGCCTGCGCCTGCACGGCCGCGACGACGGTCGGGTGCTGATGACCGATGTTGGTGTTGACCAGCTGAGAAGAGAAGTCCAGCAGTCGGTTTCCGTTGCCGTCCCACACGTACGACCCCTCGGCTGCGAGGATCGTCATCGGGGTGATCTGCTCCTGCGCCGACCACGAATGGAAGACGTGCGCGCGGTCGAGCGCGAATGCCCGCTCACCCTCGGCGCGGGCCTCGTCGATGGACTGGCCGGTGGGCAGGAGGTCCTGGTGCGTTGTTGTCGTCATGGCGTGAAAGTCCTCTCCGCTCAGTTGTTCTGGGGGAAGCCGAGGTTGATGCCGCCGTGGCTGGGGTCGAGCCACCGAGTGGTGACGACCTTGCCCCTGGTGAAGAAGTGCACGCCCTCTGCACCGTGCGCGTGGGTGTCGCCGAACAGCGAGTTCTTCCATCCGCCGAAGCTGTAGTACGCCGTGGGGACGGGGATCGGGACATTGATCCCGACCATCCCGACCTCCACCTCGTTCTGGAAGCGGCGAGCGGCGCCTCCGTCGTTGGTGAAGATCGCGGTGCCATTCCCGAACGGGCCGGAGTTGATGAGGTCCAGCGCCTCCTCGTACGAATCGACGCGCACGACGGACAGGACCGGCCCGAAGATCTCGTCCGTGTAGACGGACATGTCGGTGGTGACGTTGTCGATGAGGGTGGGACCGAGCCAGAACCCGTCGGCACCACCGTCTGCCTTGACGTCGCGTCCGTCGACGACGATCGTGGCGCCCGCCGCCTCGCCGGCGTCGACGTAGGACGAAACCTTGTCGCGGTGCGCCTTCGTCACCAGCGGGCCCATGTCGGAGTCCTTGGTGCCGTCACCGGTCTTGAGGCCCCGGGTGCGCTCGGCGATCTTCTCGACCAACTCGTCGGCGATGACCCCCACCGCGACGAGCGCACTGATGGCCATGCAGCGTTCGCCCGCGGACCCGAAACCGGCGTTGACCATGGCGTCCGCGGCCAGGTCCAGGTCTGCATCCGGCAGCACGATTGCATGGTTCTTCGCCCCACCCAGCGCCTGCACGCGCTTGCCGTGGGCGGTGCCGGTGGCGTACACGTACTGAGCGATCGGGGTGGACCCGACGAAGGAGATCGCCTTGATCGCCGGGTTCGTCAGCAGCTCGTCGACGGCGGTCTTGTCGCCCTGGAGCACGTTGAACACGCCTGCGGGCAGGCCGGCCTCGGCCCACAGCTCGGCCATCCAGATCGCCGCGCTCGGATCCTTCTCGGACGGCTTGAGGATGACGGTGTTGCCTGCAGCGATGGCGACCGGGAAGAACCACATCGGGACCATCGCGGGGAAGTTGAACGGAGAGATGATCCCGACCGGGCCGACCGGCTGACGAATGGAGGCGACATCGACTGCGGTGGAGGCGTTCTCGGTCATCCCACCCTTGAGCAGGTGCGCGATCCCGCAGGCGAACTCGACCACCTCCTGGCCCCGGGAGACTTCACCGAGGGCGTCCGAGAGCACCTTGCCGTGCTCAGCGGTGATGATCGCGGCGAGTTCCTCCTTGCGCTCGTTGAGCAATTCGCGGAACTTGAAGATGATCGTTGTGCGCTTCGCGAGGGACATGTCCCGCCAGGCCGGGAATGCCGCGGTGGCGGCGGCGATCACGGTCCGCGCGTCCTCGACACTCGCCAGCGCGACCGCACCGGTGACGGCGCCCGTCGCCGGGTTGGTCACCGGAGCGGTGTTGCCGCTCGTGCCGGCAAAGCCCTTACCGTCGGACCAGTGCGAGATCGTCCGAACACCATCGCTGAGAGTCATGAAGAGAACGTCCTTGTCGAGTGAGCCGATGCGCGACCGTCCGTCGCGGGTGAGATCTCCACTCTCGGTCCCGCAGCAGCCCACCCGGCCCTACACAATGTAAGAGAATCCACCCCCTGATTTACACTGCGTCAATGCTGCCGACCGTTGTCGACATCCTCGCGCTCCCCGTCATCCAGGCCGGTGAGCCGGAAGTGGTCGGCGGCGGTGCACTCGACCGGCCCGTCCGATGGGTACACGTCAGCGACCTGCCCGACCTGTCGAACCTGCTCCAGGGCGGCGAACTCGTCCTCACGACCGGGCTCCCGCTCACCCACGACCCGGTGAGCTACCTCGAAGGCCTGGCGGCGGCGGGCGCGACCGGGCTGGTGATCGAACTCGGCGTCCATGTCCAGGCGGTGCCGGCGGAGGTGCCCGAGGCGGCCGACCGGCTCGGGCTGCCCGTGATCGCCCTGCACCGACAGGTCCGATTCGTCGAGATCACCGAGGAGGTGCATCGCTCGATCGTCGCGGAGCAGTACGCCGAGGTCGCCTTCGCGCGGCAAGCGCACGAGATCTTCACCGACCTGAGCATGAAACGGGCTCCCCTGAGCGAGATAGTCGACGCCGCGGCGAGCATGCTCGACACCCCGATCGTTCTCGAGGACCTCACCCGGCAGGTGCTCGCGTTCGCGTCGCACGGCGCCCCGGCGGCCGAGTTGCTCTCGGACTGGGAACGCCGGTCGCGGCTCACTCCGATCTCGCACCAGACCGCGATCGGCGGACCGGAGGCGTGGACCACGACCCCGGTGGGCGCGCACCGCCAGGAATGGGGCCGACTCGTCGCGCCGTTCCCGACCGCGGCCGAGGCGCGGACGCGAATGACCCTCGAACGTGCCGCCCAGGCACTCGCACTGCACCGGATGGTCGAGCAGGAGGGAACCGCACTCGAGCAGCAGGCCCAGAGCGGCCTCGTCTACGAGCTCCGCCGAGGTCGCATCGAGGACGAGGCAGAGGCGACCGCACGCGCTCACGCGCTCGGCATGCGGCCGGGCCTGACCTATCTCCCCATGACGGTGCGAGTCGGCGAAATATCCAGTGTCGACCAGGTTTTCGCACAGCGGCGACGGGTACGCATGCTCGACGCCATCCGCCACGCGATCCGCGCCTCACGCAACACCGCCCTCGCCTCGAATCCACAGGACGGAAGGATCGACCTGCTGCTCTCGCGCCCGCCCGGCAGTTCCACTTCCGACGTCCTGCAGGCAGTCTGCGCGGAGATCCGCTCCGCGCTGGGCAGGATCGAGGGCGTCAGCCGGTGCACCATCGGCGCGGGGCCGGAATCCACCCGCCTGCTGGACGCCGCGGTCGGGCTCACGGAATCCGCGCACATCGCGGACGTTGCCCAGTCATTGCCCTTGGACGACAAGCTGTTTCACCGCTCCTCGGACATCCGGCTGCGCGGACTGGTAGCGCTCCTGCGCACCGACCCGCGCGTGCAGGCCTTTGCCGAAACCGAGCTCCGGGGCCTCCTCGAACACGCGGCGCGGCACGACGACGACTCCTTCCACGTGCTCCGCAGCTTCCTGGCACTCGGCGGCAACAAGACCGAGCTGGCCAAGCGACTGCACCTGTCACGGCCGACGCTGTACTCCAAGCTGGCCACCATCGAGCGCCTCCTCGGCGTCGATCTCGACGACGCCGAGTCCCGCACCTCGCTGCACACCGCCGTCCTCATTCTCGACAGTCGCGCAGGCGCACCGGGTCACGACACCCCCTGACGCACACCCCGCCCCGACAGGGCAGCCAGATCGATACTGATCTTTCATCAAATTGATCGACCTAGAACTGCTAGATCAACAAGTGTTGTGGGTCATTTCTGTTCATGAGGGGTGACAGCGACCACTTCTGTGGCTATGGTGACTGAACTCGCACGGAACGAGTGACCCCCCAACACACCGCGGGCCGCGGCAGTCCCGCTCACATCAAAAGGTTGTACCCATGACCACATCGATCCCGACCGCCCCACGGCAGCAGCTCTACATCGACGGTCAGTTCACCGACGGCAGCTCAGGGACGGCCGTCGACGTGATCAGCCCCGTCACCGGCCAGCACATCGCGACCCTGCCCACCCCCTCGACCGCCGACATCGACAAGGCCATCGACGCCGCACACCGCGCCCAGCGCGAATGGGCCAAGGTCGGCGTCTGGCAGCGCGCCGAAATCTGCCACCGCATCGGCGACGAGCTCGAAAAGCGCATCGACACCCTCGCCCGCCTGCAAACCCTCGAACAGGGCAAGCCGCTCGCCGAATCGATCGCCGACGTCACCGAAGCCGCCCAACTGTTCCACCTGCACGCCGAAGACGCCGTCCGCCTCCACGGCGAAACCCTGCCGTCCAACGACCAGGCCAAGCGGATGTTCACCTTCTACCGCCCCGTCGGCGTCTGGGCCATCATCACGCCCTGGAACTTCCCCCTGCTCATGCTCACCGAATTCGTCGCACCCGGCCTGGCCACCGGCAACGCCCACGTCGTCAAGCCCCCCACCCACACCTCACTGACCGTGCTCGCCGCCATGGAAGCCTTCGAAGCAGCAGGCCTACCCACCGGCCTGATCAACATCCTGCCCGGCGAAGGCACCACCGGCTCCGACCTCGTCGCCCACCCCGGCATCGACGCCATCGGCTTCATCGGCTCCTCCCAAACCGGCGCCAAAATCCAGGCCACCGCAGGCCTCAAGCGCTCGATCATGGAATGCTCCGGCAACGGACCGCTCATCGTCCTCGCCGACGCCAACATCGAAGCCGCCGCCAAAGCCGCCGCCGACGCCGCCTACTACTGCGCAGGCCAGGTCTGCTGCGCCACCGAACGCGCCCTCGTCCACGCCGACGTCCACGACCAATTCGTCGCCGCCCTCGTCGCCTACGCCGACACCATCAACCTCGGCAACCCCTTCGACCCCACCGTCAACCTCGGACCGGTCAACAACGAAGGCGTCGCCGCCAAAATGGACCGCCACATGGCCGACGCCCGCACCCGCGGCTTCGACATCCTCCACGGCGGCACCCGCCACACCGGCCACCCCACCGACCTCTACTACAACTTCACCATCGTCGACGGCGTCACCCCCGACAGCCTCCTGAGCACCGAAGAATCCTTCGGCCCCGTCGTCCCCGTCATCACCGCCAACGACGACGACGAACTCCTCCGCCTCGCCAACGCCGACGCACTCGGCCTCCAAGCCGCCGTCTTCACCGAAAACCTCACCAAGGCCTACCGATTCATCGAAGAAATCGAAGCCGGCCAAGTCATCGTCAACGACAGCACCGGATTCTGGGACATCAACATGCCCTTCGGCGGAGCCGGCGGCAAAGGCACCGGCTGGGGCCGCATCGGCGGCAAACACACCCTCCTCGACATGTCCGACCTCCGCACCGGCGTCATCCACCTGGGCCGCTGACCCACAACACGGAACACACACGTAAGAAGAAAGGCCTCCGCATGCCCACCACCAGCCCGTCGACGTTGAGTGGGGTGAGCCAGTCGCCGTACTGGTTCGACGTGACGTCCGCTCCGGCACCCCTCCCGGCGCTCGATGCAACCATCTCGACCGATCTGCTGGTGGTGGGCGGCGGATACACCGGCCTGTGGACAGCAGTCCTGGCCAAGGAGGCAAACCCCGATCAGCGTGTGGTGCTGGTCGAGAGCAGCACGGTCGGCCACGCAGCCAGCGGGCGGAACGGTGGGTTCTGCTCTCCGAGCATCACCCATGGGCTCGGAAACGGCGTGCAGCGCTGGCCTTCCGAGGCGGCGACCCTGCACCAGATGGGCCTGGAGAACCTGGCCGGGATCGAGGACACCCTCGAGCGGTACGGGATCGACGCGGACTACAGCCGCCCCGGCAAGGTCAGCTTCGCCCGCACCCCGTGGGAACTCGAAGGTCTCCGCAAGTACTCCGAGATGAGCGGGAAGTACGGCGAACAGTCGCGGTTCATCCCGACGTCGGAGGTCGGCGAGTGGACGACCTCGCCCGCCTATCTCGGCGGCCTCTACCTGCCCGACTACTCCCTCGTCGACCCCTACAAGCTGGTACTCGGCCTGCGCCGAGCGTGCCTCGAGCTCGGCGTGGAGATCTACGAGAACACGCCGGTCTCCTCGCTCGGCCGTGGATCCAGCGGTGGCGTCGCGGCCACCACCCCCATGGGTCGGATCGACGCGGCAAAGGTCGCATTGGGAACCAACGCGTTCAAGCCATTGCTGCGACGCCTGTCCACCACCGCGATCCCGGTCTACGACTACGCCCTCGTCACCGAGCCGTTGTCGGACAACGACTTCGAGGCGATCGGCTGGACGCAGGATGTCGGGCTCACCGACGCCAGCAACCAATTCCACTACTACCGTAAGACCGCGGACAACCGCATCCTGTGGGGTGGCTACGACGCGATCTACCACTACGGATCGCGCCGGGACGCGGAGCTGCTCGATCGGCCGCAGACCTACGCACGGCTCGCCGAGAACTTCAGCGCCACCTACCCCCAGCTGTCGCATGTCCGGTTCAGCCATGCCTGGGGCGGGGTCATCGACTCGTCGACGCGCTTCTGCCTCACCTCAGGGAGCGCCTACGGCGGGCGCGTCGCCTACGCGATCGGGTACACCGGCCTCGGCGTCACCGCCACCCGATTCGGCGCCCAGGTCATGCTCGACCGACTGTCCGGCGAGAAGACACCGCGAACCGAACTGGCGATGACTCGGCGACAGGCGATCCCCTTCCCCCCGGAACCGGTGCGCTACCTCGGCGTGCAGGCGACACGATGGTCCATGGCCCGCGAGGACGAGTGCGGCAAACGCAATCTGTGGCTGCGACTCCTCGACACGATCGGGCTGGGATTCGACTCCTGAAGCAACTCGCCCATCCCACGCTCGACCCACAAGGGGCCCACCATGACACCCACAGATCTCGGCGCCTGGGCGCTGGAGCAGAGCTTCAACCCCGGTTCGCTGACACTCGATCACACGGCGCTGGCGAGTGAACTCGTCATCGACGGGACGCCGACCACCGCGCACCGGAAGCTGACCACCCTCTCGGACCTCACGATCGGGGTGTGGGAGCACACCCCGGGGACCTCACGCGACGTGGAGGCCGACGAGGTCTTCGTCGTTCTCGCCGGTGATGCCACCGTCACCTTCGACGACGGCTCTCCCTCGATCGATCTCTACCCCGGGGCGCTGGTCCGGCTGCTGGCCGGACAACGCACCGTGTGGACCGTCCGCGACACCCTCCGCAAGGTCTATATCACCTGAACCTCGATGTGACGCCGCAGATTCCGAGGATCGAGGTCACCGTCCGCCAGGACCCACCACGACGAAAGTTGATCAGGATGCATCAGTACATCGACGGCACTCGCCGCGACGGCACCTCCGGTCGCACCCAGCGCGTGATCGACCCCTCGACCGGCGAGGAGATCGCCACTGTCATGCTCGCCAGTGCAGAGGACGTCGACCTGGCCGTCGCAGCGGCACGTCGCGCGTTCGGGGCATGGTCCCGCACGACGCCCGCGGAACGGTCCGCTCTCCTGCTCCGGACGGCCGAGGTCCTTCGCGAGCGGCAGGACGAACTCGCAGAACTGGAGAGCCGGCAGTGCGGCAAACCGATTCGTCTCGCCCGTGAGTTCGACGTCCCCGGATCGATCGACAACGTCGAGTTCTTCGCCGGGGCGGCACGCATACTCGAGGGGAAGGCCACCGGCGAGTACTCCCCCACCCACACCTCGAGCATCCGACGCGAGCCGCTCGGTGTCGTCGGATCGATCGCGCCGTGGAACTACCCGCTGCAGATGGCGGTCTGGAAGATCTTCCCGGCGATCGCCGCGGGCAATACCGTTGTCCTCAAGCCTGCCGAGATCACGCCCCTGACCGCGCTGGTCCTCGCCGAGGCCCTCACCACTGCTGGCGTTCCCGACGGCGTGGTCAATATCGTCGTCGGCGATGGTCGGGAGGCGGGCGCGGCGCTGGCACGGCACACCGATGTCGACATGATCTCGTTCACCGGCTCGACGGCGGTGGGTCGGTCAGTCATGGAGGCCGCCACCTCGAACGCCAAGCGTGTCCATCTCGAACTGGGCGGCAAGGCTCCCTTCGTGGTCTTCGACGACGCCGATCTCGAGGCTGCCGTCCACGGCGCGGTGGCGGGCAGCCTGATCAACGGTGGACAGGACTGCACGGCGGCGACCCGAGCGATCGTGCACGAGTCGATCATCGACCGATTCGTCGCGGGTGTCGCCGAGTTGTACGAGTCGGTGACCCTCGGACCGACCTCGGATGAGGCGACGGACATGGGGCCGCTGAGCTCGTTCGCACATCGCGACAAGGTCGCCGCGATGGTCGAGCGTGCGCGCGGCTACGCGACGATCGTCACCGGTGGCCGCGCAGGCGAGGGGAGTTTGGCTGCGGGCGCCTACTACCACCCGACGCTCGTCGTCGGCGCGGGCACCGACAGCGAGATCTATCGCGACGAGGTGTTCGGCCCCGTGCTGACGGTGACACCGTTCCGCGATGACGACGAAGCCATCGCGCTGGCCAACGACACCCCCTACGGGCTGGCCGCGTCGGCCTGGACCAACGACCTGCACCGCGGCCTCCGTGCCACCCGGGAGATCGTGGCCGGCTGTGTCTGGGTCAACGACCACATCCCCATCATCAGCGAGATGCCGCACGGCGGGGTCAAGCAGTCCGGATTCGGGAAGGACATGTCCTCCTACTCGTTCGAGGAGTACACCTCGATCAAGCACGTCATGTTCGACCTCTCCCGCGAACCGCGGAAGGATTGGCACCGGACGATCTTCCGGATCGACTAGTCACCTGCACAACGACATCGGCGGGCCGGTACCTCTGTGAGGTGTCGGCCCGCCGATGTCGTTGCGACCTGGTGGGGTCAGGGACGCAGGACGTCCGTGCCCACGAAAGGCTGCAGCGCGACGGGCACGGTGACACTGCCGTCGGCCTGCTGGTGGTTCTCCAGGATCGCCACGATCCAGCGGGTGGTCGCGAGCGTGCCGTTGAGGGTCGCCGCGGTCTGCGGCTTGCCGTTCTCGTCCCGGTAGCGGGTGCCGAGCCTGCGGGCCTGGAAGGTCGTGCAGTTCGAGGTCGACGACAGCTCGCGGTAGGCCTTCTGGGTCGGAACCCATGCCTCGCAGTCGAACTTGCGCGCCGCGGACGAACCGAGGTCGCCACCCGCGACGTCGATCACCCGGTACGGCACCTCGATGGCAGCGAGCATCTCGCGCTCCCAGCCGAGCAGCCGCTGATGCTCGGCGTCGGCATCCTCCGGCTTGCAGTAGGTGAACATCTCCACCTTGTCGAACTGGTGCACGCGGATGATGCCGCGGGTGTCCTTGCCGTGGCTGCCCGCCTCACGACGGAAGCAGGACGACCAGCCCGCGTACCGCTTCGGCCCCTCGCTCAGGTCGATGATCTCGCTGGAGTGGTACCCGGCGAGCGGGACCTCGGAGGTTCCGACGAGGTACAGGTCGTCCTGCTCCAGGTGGTACACCTCCTCGGAGTGCTGGCCGAGGAACCCGGTGCCCTGCATGATCTCCGGCCGCACCAGCACCGGCGGGATCATCAGGGTGAAGCCGTTCGCGGTCGCCTTCTGCGCTGCCAGCTGGAGCAGACCGAGCTGCAGCATCGCGCCGTAGCCGGTCATGAAGTAAAAGCGCGCACCGGACACCTTGGCGCCGCGCTCCATGTCGATCAGGCCGAGCGACTCACTGAGCTCGAGGTGATCCTTCGGCTCGAAGTCGAAGGACGGGATCTCGCCGACGGTGTCGAGGGTGATGAAGTCGTCCTCGCCGCCCGCCGGTGCACCCTCCTGCACGATGTTCGAGATGGCACGGGCCGCGGCATCGAGCGCGGCGTCCGCCTCGTGCTGCGCGGCCTCGGCGTCCTTGACCTTCTGAGCCAGTTCCTTCGACCCGGCGAGCAGCGCGGGCCGCTCCTCCGCGGAGGCCTGGCCGACCTTCTTGCCGAGCGCCTTCTGCTCCGCCCGGAGGTTGTCGCCGGCCAGCACCGCGGCGCGGCGGGCCTCGTCGGCCGCCAGCAGCGCGTCGACCAGGGCCGGGTCCTCGCCCCTTGTGCGCTGTGACTCGCGGACGACGTCGGGATTCTCGCGCAGGAACTTGAGGTCAATCACGACCACAAACCTTACTTGGTACGTGGGCACGGCCCTCAACGCGTGCAGGGGAAGGTTCGGCATCGACGGGACCAACGGGCATGATGGACGAGATGTCGGACGAACACGCCAACGAACGCGACGCCTCCGGGCGGGGCGACGACGCGCGCCTCGACGCCGAGGCGACGCGCGACCCGGGCACCCCGTCGGCCGACAAGCCCGGACACCATCTGTCCGCGACCATGACCCGGCGGGCCCTCGTCGCGATCGCGCTCGGCGCGGTCATCGCCGCCATCGCGACCGCGGTCTTCTCCGGTGGCTTCAAGAGCGAGAACGACCTCAGCACGCACGCCAACACCGGCGGCCCGATGTCGACCGGCGCGGTGTCGGGCAGCGCGTTCGGCACCGCCCACGCGGGCGACTGCCTGACCTGGACCGAAGACGACGCCAGCGACCTGGAGAAGGTGGACTGCTCGTCGGAGCACCTGTTCGAGGTCGCTTCCGAGGTGGACCTGAGCAACTTCCCAGGTACCGAGTTCGGCCCCGGCTCGAAGTTCCCGGGTGTGCTCCGGTTCTCCCAGCTCCGCGACGAGCACTGCGCCCCCGCCGTGAACGAGTACCTCGGCGCCAAGTTCGATCCGAACGGCAAGTTCAGCGTCGGCCTGATCAACCCGGGGGTCGCCGGCTGGGCGGCCGGGGAACGCACGCTGCGCTGCGGTCTGCAGTACTCGGGCACGACGGGCAACCCGCAACCGATCTACGGGACGGTGGCCGGGCAGGACCAGTCGAAGACCTGGGACGCGGGCACCTGCATCGGCATCAACCAGAACGTCCCCACGGACCCGGTCCCCTGCACGGACCCGCACGCCTTCGAGGTGATCTCGCTGGTCGACCTCGGCGCCAAGTTCACCGGCGGCTTCCCGGACATCCCGGACCAGGACAAGTACCTGGAGGAGACGTGCACGCAGGCGTCGAACGAGTTCCTCGGCTCGCCGGACGCGCTGCGGAACAAGACCCTCACCCTGTTCTGGGACAACATCGACCTGACCAGCTGGCTGGCGGGCAGCCGTAAGGTCACCTGCTCGGTCGGCAAGGAGCTCGACACCGGTGGGTTCGCCTCGATCGTCAACTCGACCAAGGGCGACATCCTGATCAACGGTGCCCCGCCGATTCCGCCGCCGCCGGTTCCCGAGGGTCGTTCGCTGCCCGTTCCGCTGCCGGGCGCGGGCAATTGACGTGACCGTACAGATGACCGAGGCCCGCTTCGAGGAGCTGGTCTCCGAGGCGCTGGACCTCATCCCGGCCGAACTCGCCCGCGCGATCGACAACGTCGTGGTGCTGGTGGAGGACCGCGATCCGGAGGAGCCCGGACTGCTCGGGCTCTATCACGGCATCGCGCTGACCGAACGCGACAGCCACTACGGCGGTTCGCTGCCGGACACCATCACCATCTACCGCGAGGCCCTCCTCGACGTCTGCGATTCCGAGGAACAGGTGATCGAGGAGGTCGCGATCACGGTGATCCACGAGGTCGCACACTATTTCGGCATCGAGGAAGAGCGCCTGCACCAGCTCGGCTGGGGGTAGCGGGCGCGGTCGGCGAAATTGGTGGGAACCGGTCGGGCGCGCGCCGCGTCCAACCTCTTGACAGCCAATCTCGGTGTCTGCGGATCGCCCCGCAGGCCCCGCTCCGCCGAGCCCTCAAGGAGGCCGCGACCATGTCAGGCCATGTGTATGTCGCTCCCGAAGCCCTGATCTCCGCCGCGACGCAGCTCGATGCCCTCGCGGCGCGCCTGGAGGCCACGGTCCGGGTCAACGCGCCTGCGCTGCACCTGGCGCCCGCCGGCACCGAAGAGGTCTCGGTCATGGTCGCCAACTCGTTCAACTCGGTCGCCGACAGCTTCCTGCCGTCCGCCACCACCGGCGTCGCCGAACTGCGGGTCGCCGCCGAAACCCTCCGCAAGCACGCCGCCGAGTACGAGAACCAGGACCATTCCCTCGGCGCCTCGCTCGCCGCGGGCATGTGAGCGCCCGACACCGGATCTGAGGAGACACCGATATGACCATGGGATTCACCGGCGTCGTCTGGATGCCTCGTGGGGCCACCTGGAACTCGACCGCCCTCAACGCGGGAGTCGGGCCGGTGCAGCTGTCCGCGGCGGGCGTCGCCTGGACGAACATCGCGGCCGGTCTGATGGACGCGTCCGCGACCATGACCAAGGTGATGGAAGAGCTGCGGGTGGGCTGGGAGGGCCTCGCCTCCGATGCCGCCCTCGCCAAGCTCATCCCGTTCACCGCCTGGACCGAGGAGTCCACGGCGATGGCGACGACGACGGCGGCCAAGGCCGGCGCCGCGGCCAGCACCCACTCGGTGGCCCGGATCACCATGCCGAGCCTGCCCGAGATCGCGGCCGTCAAGACCGCGAAGGTGGTGGCGCACACCGTCGGGGGCTCGCTGGCCGGCGCAGGCGCCGCCGCTGAGGCCGCCGACCGGGCGATGGACCTGCGTGCGGCGCTGGTCATGGAGAGCTACGAGGCCGCGTCGACCGCGGTCTCGGTGCCGCAGAGCTTCACCCCGCCTCCCCCGCTGGCGACCGGGGCGCAGGCCACGGGCGCGGGCACGCAGGAGGCGGTGCCCACGAACAAGGATGACGTCGACTGGCGGACCAACCCCGCGGGCGCAGCGATGGCCGCGGTGATGGCGCAGGCGCAGAACCCGGCCGTGGTCAGCGCCGCCTCGCAGGCCGGCTCGATCGCAGGCGCCGGATTCAGCACCGTCACCTCGACCGCGACCTCGCTCGCTCCCGCCGCGGTGTCCGCGATCACCGGCGGTGGCTCCGGCCAGTCGTTCGGCGGCTTCGCCGCGAGCCCGACGGCGGGTGCCGGTGCGGGCGGCCGTTCGGGCTCGGGTTCGGGCGCCACCCGGACCATGGCCTCGGCCGGTGGCATTGGCCGCGGCGGCGCGGGCGGCTTCGGCGGCGGTGGCGCCGGGCGCGCCACGCTGCCCGAGGGTTGGGGCCGCGGCGCCGGTGGCGGACTCGGCGCCGGGGTCACGGGTGTACCGGGCGGCTCGGAGGGAGTCGCCTCCGGAACCGCACGTGCGGAGGCGGCCATGGCCGCCGGTCCGCGCGGGGGCCAGCTCGGCGCCCCGATGATGGGCGGCGCGGCAGGCGGTGGCCAGGACGACGAGGAACACCACACCCCCGCCTACCTGAAGAACTTCGAGCACTTCAGCGACGGCCGCGTCGTCATCCCCGCGGTGCTCGGCGCGGATCCCCAGGAGTACGAGCGGTGATCGACTCGGGCACCCTGTCCGCGCCGTCCCGGTTGGAGTCGGTCACGCTCGGCCTCGACGAACTGGACCTGCTGGTGAACGTCCTCGGCATCGACGAGCTGCCGGTGGTGTTGAACGCGACAGCGCGGTTCGACTCGGTGGCCGCGAGGGACGCCGCGTTCGACACCGCCCGGGTGACCCTCGCCGAGCGCGGGCTCCTCGAGGCGGGCGCGGTGCACCCGGACGTCGCCGAATGGCTGCAGGTGCTGGCCCGTCCGTACTGGGAGGTGGCGCTGCGGTGGTATTTGCCTTCGGATGGTCGCTCCGCAGGCTCCGCTCCTGCCGAGGAGATCTCCCGGCTCTGCCTCGCGCACGGACCGACCGGATCGGTGCTCGCCCTCCGCGGGCCCGACTCGTACGTACTGCAGCGCGCGGAGCATCCCGCCGGGGAGCTGATGCTCGACGCGATCGGACGGCAGGCGCCGGTCGACCTCGGAGTGGTCAACGCGCCGACCGAGCAGCTGGTCGCCGCATTGGCGGACTGCGCCGACGCCAGGTCCACCGCGCGACGGCTCGCCGCGCTCAGGGTCGCCGATCAGGATGTCGTGGCGGTCTCCGCCGCGCTGGCCTGCTGCTGGGAGCGCGCCGAGATCGTCGCGATCCGGCACGGCGACGGCAAGGTCGAGCCGATCGGCGGTCCCGTGACGGTGTTCGACACCGACAGGGGACGGATCGTCGGCACCTCGAGCGTCTCGGCAGACGGGGTGGCCTGGTCCACCCTGAGCGCGGGCAGCGATGCGCGCTTCCGTCAGGCCATCGACGTTCTGGTCGGCGCCGTCAGCTGACAGGCCCGGCGAATACCGGCCAACACGCCCCAGGACCCCGCATGTGCCCCGCCGATCCGGCGGGGCACATGCGTCAGGCCGCCTCGGCGTAGGGCCGAGCCTCGCGTGCCGAACGCAGGGCTGACCCCCACCATTCGAGCCAATCCCTCTCTGATAACTGCTGGAGCATCAGCCGGCAGCTTGATGAGGAACCCACACGAACTCTTGTGGTCGAACATATGTTCTAGTAAGCTTCGAACATGGATCTCGACGAGATGCTCACCGCGCCACAGGATGTGGCCGCGTGGCAGCTCGCGGACGCCGAACTCCTGAGGCTGATCCCCGAGCTCTCGCTGCGGATGCGACAGCTCGAGGCGCTGCGGGTGCGCCTGATGCATCAGGTCGATCAGCGGTGTGCGGCCGAACAGGTCGGGGCCTCCTCCCCCGGCAACTGGCTCGCCGGCGCGGCCACCATGACCCCCGGCCAGGCGAACAAGATCGTCAAACTCGGCCGCGAGCTGGCGAAGCACCCGGAGGTCGCCGCCGCGTTCGACGCCGGCGAAACCGATTACGACCAGATCCGGGTGATCATCGAACTCCTGAACAAGGTCCCCGACCCCGACGCCCCAGCCCGCAGCGACGACAACGTCGCAACCGAGACCGATGCGGACGGCGGCGGTGTCGATGACGGTGAGAATGTGTTCGACATCGTCGGAACCGACGCCACCCGACCCGAGGCCTGCGGCCGCTACCTCCTCTACGCAGCCCGCACCGAAGACTCCACCACCCTCGCCCGCCGAGCCAAGGCACTCGATCAGATCCTCAACGGCGACAAGAAGAACCCCGACTCCGAGAACGCCGAACTCAACGAATTCCACGCCTCACCCGGACTCGGCGGCCGCGTCCACCTCAAAGGACACCTCGACGCCGCCTCCGGCGAAGCCCTCCTCACCGCACTCTCCGCCCTGTCCAAGCCCCGCCCCGGGGCCGACAACCGCGACGGACAAACCAGCAAAGACCAACGCACCCCCGCCCAACGCCGCGCCGATGCCCTCACCCACATCGTCCGCAGCTATCTGGACTCCGGGCAGGCACCCAGCGAAGGCGGCGAACGACCCCACATCAACGTCTTCGTCGACGCCGACGACCTCGCCGCCACCACCGACCAACACCATCACCATGAACGCGGCCACCGGGGGCGTAGACGTGGACCGGCTTGGATGCCCTGGTTGGGGCCCATCTCACTCGACCTCGCCGCCCAGATCTCCTGCGACGCCGACATCACCCCCATCACCATGAACGCCGACGGCAACCCCATCGACGTCGGACGCACCACCCGCCTCATCCCCCGCAAACTCCGCCGCGCCCTCAATGCTCGGGACTGCGGCTGCGCCTTCCCCGGCTGCGGACGACCCGCCGCCTGGACCGAAGGCCACCACATTCAGCACTGGTCCAACGGCGGACCCACCAACCTGTCAAACCTGGTACTGCTCTGCCGCTTCCACCACACCACCATCCACCGCGGCGACTGGACCGTGCACATCAGCAAAACCGACGGCCATCCTTGGTTCACCCCACCACGATGGATCGACCCCAGGCGACAACCCATGCCGGCACACAACCGGCGCAACCAACTCCCCTTCGCCGCCTAAAAGACGAAACCGGCAGGGCACCGCCCGACACCACCCAGAAACGGGTTGACATGGCGCCGCGTCCTACCCCAACGACACGGGGCGCCACCGTGATTCGGTGGCGCCCCGCTCGGTTACGTTCTGAGCAATGTGTTGCGGCGATCGATTGCCTAGCAGGAGCTCCCCATGCACGGCTTCTCGCCGGCGAACAGCTTCGCGATGAACGGTGTGCTGTCCGGCACCGAGGCGGCCACCGTGCCGCCGTGATCGGTCGGGTAGGTGCGGAACGCGAACTCCACCCCGTTCGCGGTCAGATCGGCGACCAGCTTCAGCGTCAGCGGGATCGGGACGTCCATATCCTGCTGACCCTGTGCGATGAGCAGCGGGCGGTCATAGCCGCTGGTGGGGACTGTGAGGATCGAGCGGACCGCGTCGATGAACTCGGGCGTGTCCACCGACCGTGAGAGCAGCTGCCCGATCCCGACGTCGGCGTACTTGGTCCGCGCGTCGCCGTAGCAGATCGAGGTCTCCACATCGGCGAGAATGCTGCGACCGAGGGGGCTGAGGTACGAGTCGATGTCGACGTCCGGCCGCGCGGCCCGCAGCCCGTCGAGGACGTTGGCGATGTACACGGTGGTGCCCTTGAGCGGCAGCTTCGGGAACGCCGGGCCGCCCAGCGGCAGCAGCATCTCGATGTTCGAGGGCGCGCTCGTGGACACCGCGCCACGGTAGTCCAGCTCCGGGGCGTAGCGGGTGGCGATGTTCGCGGTGAACAGCGTCGCGTGACCACCCTGCGACTGCCCCGTGGCGACCCACTTCTTCGACAACTCGGGCGTGACCGCCCGGGCGGCGCGCACCATGTCGATCACGCTGTGCGCGGCCGAGCGCCCGTCCAGGTAGGGATGCACGCCGGGGGTGCCGAGCCCGAGATAATCGGTCGCCACCACCGCGTAGCCCTGCGCCAGCCAATGGCCGAGATGGGTCACCGCACGCTCAGACGGCGGATTGACGCTGGGCGCGCACTGGTCCGCGACCCCGGTGGTGCCGTGCGCGTAGGAGATCACCGGCCAACCGCCCTCGGGCGGCGTCCCCTCGGGCAGGTAGACGGCGCCGGTGCTGAGCATCGGCTTGTCCTGCGGCCCCTGGGACCAGTACGTCAGCAGCGATGCAGTCGCGGTGCCCGGCAGCCAGCGATCGTGCGGCAGCTCCTCGCTGCTCACGACGGAGCCCGGGGCCTCGCCTTCGCCGGCGACAGGCGCGGCCACGGCCGGCGCCACGGCCCATGTGGCGGCGACAAGAGTCACGCCCGCGGCCACCAGGGCGGTACGAAGTCGGTGGGTCATCACGCTCTCCTCACGGCAGTGTGCCCGGTCACATTCAGCGCCGGGCACACAGACCATAAAGTTAGACCTACCGATCGGTCAAGCAATCTTCCAGCCGCGGACCCGCGCCGCGAGATCGTCGACGAGGAACGCGAATGCCCGGTCCACCCGCGGACGGTCACCGGTGGCGAGCAGGTCCATCGACAGGCCCCTGATCTGGGCAAGGATCAGGGTGGCCACCTGCGACACCTGCTCGTCCGGGCAGCCGGCCCCGCGTAGGCCGTGCTCGAGGGCGACCAGCCACTGGCCGACGAGTTGCTCGAGGAATCGCTCGTGCCCAGCCGGGTCGAGCAGGGCCTGCACGTAGATCTCTAGCATCACCCGGAATCGCGGCAGCGTCTCGGGCGCCGTCCGCGCTTCCCACCAGGCAGTGAGCAAGGCAATCGGATCGGCACCCGACTCGGCCAGCAACTCCGCGGGGATCGACTCCCCCCGCATCCCCTCGATCACCTCGGCGAGCAGGTTCTCCTTGCTGCCGAAGTGGTGCAGCAGCGACGCATGCGACACCCCGACCGCCTTGGCCAGCGGGCGCATCGACAACTCCCCGACCCCGTTGGCGATCACGTACTCGGTCACCGACGCGAGCAGCTCGTCCCGCCGGCCTGCGTACCGCAGGGTGCGCTTGTCCACGCGATCGGACTCGGGCACCGCGTCAGCCCATCGGGTCGTCGGGCCCGGCACTGGCGAAGGGCTCGAAGGGCGGCACCAGCAACCCCCACCGCACGCATCGCCAGCCACCGTCCGCGGTCGGCACCAGCTCCACGGTCTGGGTGTTGTCCAGGTGCGTGTTCGCGGAGAAGGCGCCGTTGATGCCCGCGAGATGCGCCGCGACCAGCCGGATCGCGGCGCCGTGACTGACAACCAGCACGTCGCCGGAACCCGGCTCGGCGTCGTCCGCCGGCTCCTCGAGGAACTCCTCGCGCAACGAACGCAGCACCGGCACGTAGCGCTCGAGGATGTCGTGCCCGGACTCACCGCCCGGTACCCGCACGCCGAGGTCGCCGGCGTGCCAGGAGTGATAGACCTTCATGAACAGCTCGTGCGACTCGCGGTCCGAGCGGTCCTCCAACTCCCCCGCCTGCGCCTCGTGGATGCCCTCGCGCACCTGAGTCGCGATGCCCGATTCCCGCTCGACGAACTGAGCGGTCTGCCTCGCCCGCAATGCAAGCGAGGCCACCAGGGCGCGCGGCGCCGTGCCTGCCACCGAGAGCCCGAAAGCCTGGGCCTGGCTCTCCCCGAAATCGGTGAGCCGGGCCCCCGGCAGCCGGGTGTCCAGCCGCCGTTCGACATTCGCCTCGGTCTGGCCGTGGCGCACCAGGATCAGCTTGCCCATGCCGTCACCTCCCGTCCGATTCGCCGGACCGTATCCGGCGCAACCACTCTGTCGCCTCCTCGTCCGACGGCGGCCGCACCCCACCGGGGGTGGCGGCGGGCCACGAACCGAGGAAGCGGACGTCGTGCTTGCGATGCAGGGCCTTGAGCGCCTCGGCCACCGCGGTGTCCTCGAGGTGCCCGATGCAGTCCAGGAAGAACCTGTAGGTACCGAACTCGATGCGGGTCGGACGGGATTCGATCCTGGTGAGATCGATTCCCCGAGTGGAGAACTCCGCCATCGCACTCACGAGGGAGCCGGGTTCGTTGTTGAGCTGCAGGACCACCGCGGTGCGGTCCGCGCCGGTGGCCGCGGGGACCTGAGCCGGGCGCGTCACCAGGACGAAACGCGTTCGCGCGCCGTCGAAGTCGGCCACCGAATCGGCGAGAACGCTGAGCCCGAGTCGTTCGCCTGCCAGCGCCGTGGACACCGCGGCATCGGCGATCCCCGCCGCGACATCCTCCGCTGCGCCCGCGTTGGAGGACGCGGACTCGATGACGGCATCCGGGAGCTTGCGCTCGATCCACATGCGCACCTGCGCGCCCGCGACCGGATATGCGCGGATGGTGCGCACCTGGTCGAGGGTGGTCCCGGCGCGCCCGAGGATCGTAAAACTCACGTCCAGTTCGGTTTCCGCGACGATCTGCAGCCGCTCGTCGGACGCCAGCGCGTCGAGGGTCGGCGGCACCGGCCCCTCGACCGAGCTCTCGATCGGGACGACAGCACCGTCGACGCGGCCCTCCCGGACCAGCGCGAGCGCGGCAGGCGGGCTGAGTGCGGACACTCGCTCCACCGGACCGTCGAAGGCCCCACCCGATTCCATCTGGGCGAGGGCCATCTCGGTAAACGTTCCGGACGGTCCGAAGTAGGCGATACGAGGCACACGACAAGGTTACTCACCTGCCGCGATACGAGCCGGAGTTCAGGGCGCAGCGGTGGCGGTGATCCCGTGTGCCGCGAGGTGACGCTCCGCCTCCTCGGCGTCGTCGACCTCGATGCTCAGCAGCACCGTGCGAAGCGCCTCGGCGGCGTCCTGGTTCAGCCCGGCAACCCGGGTCGGGTCGGGGGCGACGAACGCGGCCCGGACGTCGTCGCCGCGCAGGGCCGCGACCGTGGCCGCGAGGATCGCCAGCGCCTCCGCCCCGGAGGTCGCCCTGGCCACGAAGCCCGCGTGGGAGTGCGCGAGGACCGCCAGGAAGTCGGCCACCTCGTCGGGGCTCGCACCCGCGCGCAGCCCGGGGTGCGCCCCCGCATCGGCGATCCGGGTGGCGACCTCGGCCGCCCAGCCGGCCTCCGCGTCGTCGGCGGGGGCGACGAACACCGCCAGCGGCGCCGACAGCGGGTGCGGGTTCGACTCCCCGGGTTGCGTCAACTCGATGGCGTCGTCGAGCTGTTCCAGGCTGCAGTCGATGTCGAAGCGCGCGACCGCGGGCCCGTCCGACGCGAGGGTGTCGGGCGCGACGTCGAGCGACACGACGACCGAATCGTCCGAGCCCGAGCCCGAACCGAGCGCGCTCGCCGCCAGCACCGGGGGACCGAAGATCGCTCCGAGGCGCCTGCGCGACACCGCGGGCGCGTCCGGGCATCGCTGCGAGAGCAGGCCCGTGAAGGGCGGCTGCCGATCGTTCGGCGTCGGCGGATGAAGGGTGAGCAGGGTGGACACGGCCCCAACCGTAGTCGCCGCGGACGGAGATCTTGCGGGCCATCGGGTCCTGCCGTAACTTAGGCATGGCTAACCTACTGTGATCGGCATCTCCGTGACCCGGACCGAACGAAGCGAGCGCCACATGACTGCTGCCACCACCACCCAGGGTCCGTCGACCGCGGAGCGGGTCCGCAGCGCCTGCGCCCGAGCCCAGCAGGCGGTGCTGGCCATCGACGGCAGCGATCCCGTCGAGGTCTCCGTGCACCACCTGCGGACCTGCGGCGACGTCGTTCTCACCGTCCGCACCGACTCGGTGGCCACCGCACTGACCTGGCAGGCGGGGCGAGCCGGGCTGCCTGCGGTGCTCGAGCTCACCGACCTGACCCCGCTCTCCCTGCGGGAACCGGTGCGGTCGCTGGTCTGGCTGCGCGGCGCCCTGCACCCGGTGCCAGCCGAGGCCTCCCGCGCGCTGGCGGCCGCCGTCGCCGACGAGCGCCCGGACCCCGCATTGCTCGACGTCGGGCACACCACCACCCTGTTGCGCCTGATCCTGGACTCGGCGGTCGTGGCGGATTCGCACGGCGCGGAGCCGGTCCCGGTGGACGCGCTGCTCGCCGCCCGTCCCGACCCGTTCTGGGAGGTCGAGGGCCCCTGGCTCGAACATCTGGAGTCCGACCACGGCGAACTCGTCGACCAGCTCGCCGGCCGATTGCCGCGAGCGCTGCGGACCGGCCGCGTCCGCCCGCTCGGCATCGACCGCTACGGCATCCGGCTGCGGGTCGAGGGCGAGAAGGGCGACAGCGACGTGCGGATGGCCTTCGCCCAGCCGGTGGACGACGTGTCCGAGCTGAGCCGCGCCCTGCGCCTGCTCGTGGGCTGCCCGTTCGTGAACGGCCTGCGCGCCCAACGCTGACGCGCGGCATACCCTCACCGGTGTGACCCGGTTCGACGCCTGGCTCCGGCCTACCCCGCCCCCGCAGACCGAACCGCCGCTCGACGCCGCGGGCCGTCGCGCACTGTGGCTCGAGATCACCATCGTGCTGCTGGTCACCTTCGGGCTCAGCGGACTGTCCGGCATCCTCTCGCTCATCGAGGACGCGCTCGCGCCCGGCGGACTCGCCGACCAGACGGTCGCACTGAACGCCTCCCGATCCGAGCACGGCTGGATCGACCTCGGCCGCCAGCTGCTCGGCATCGTCAGGCTCTGCGCCTGGGCCGCGCTGGGCCTGTACCTGCTCTGGCGCAGCGGCCTCGGCCCCGCGAAGATCGGGCTCGGCCGGCCGCGAGCCCGCGCCGACCTGCTGCCGGGCGTCGGGCTGGCCGCGCTGATCGGACTGCCCGGACTCGCTCTCTACCTGATCGCCAATTCCATCGGCGCGAACCTGACCGTGCTGCCCAGCACCATCGAGGAGCACTGGTGGCGGCTGCCCGCACTGCTGCTGTGGGCGCTCGCGAACTCCGGCGCCGAGGAGGTGCTGGTCGTCGCGTACCTGATCTCGCGACTGCGCAGGCTCGGCTGGAGCGAGAACTCGTCGCTGCTGGCCTCCTCACTGCTGCGCGGCAGCTACCACCTCTATCAGGGCCTCGGCGGCGGCATCGGCAACATCGCGATGGGCCTCGTCCTCGGCCGATACTGGCAGCGGACCAACCGGCTATGGCCGCTGATCGTCGCGCACTGGCTGATCGACGCGGTCGCCTTCGTCGGGTACACCGCCCTGCGTGGCCACGTCTCCTGGCTGCCGTGACCAGTAGAGTCGAGCCGTGAACGGCGAGGATCCCCAGTACCGCGACCCCCGCGATCCGCGGGTGGGCCGCGGCGCGCCGCCGCGCGGACCGCAGCCCCAGCAGGGCCGTCCGGTCCCCCCACAGCAGGGCCGTCCGGTCCCGCCGCAACAGGGCCGTCCGATGCCCCCGCAGCAGGGTCGCCCGCTACCGCCGCAGCCGCGGCAGGGTCAGCCGATGCCCCCGCGGCGGGTGCCGCCGCCCCAGGGCCAGGGCAGGCCGATACCCCCCGGCCCCGAGGGCACCCAGGTGATCCGCCGCGACGGTCGCCGCGCCGAGCCGACGCAGGGCGCGCGTGCCTGGTCGCAGGCTCCCGAGCCGTCGCCGCAACACGGTGTCCGCCCGGGCGCGACCGAGCCGACCAGGGCCCACCGCCCCCAGGGTGGGTCGCCATACGCACCGCCCCAGAAACCGGAGCCGTACGCCGACCCGTACCGCAGGCAGGCCGACCGCGTCGGCCCTCCGGTCCAGCCGCCCCGCCGAACCGGTCCGGCGGCGCCTCCCCCGCAGCCACCCCGGCCTGCGAAGACCCGCCGGAAGGCGAACTGGGGCCGCCGAATCGGGCTCGTCCTTGCGGCACTGCTGGTCCTCGTCGGCGGCTCGGTCGTCTACCTGGATCGCGGGCTGAACCGGGTCGATGCGCTCGCCGACTACCCCGGCCGGATCGGGGACACCCCTGGAACCAACTGGCTGCTGGTCGGATCGGACAGCCGTGCCGGGATGACACCCGAGGAGGAGGCCGCGCTGGCGACCGGTGGCGACACCGGAAACGGCCGAACCGACACCATCATGGTGGTGCACATCCCCAAGAGCGGCGCCGCGACGATGGTGTCCATCCCCCGCGACTCCTACGTGAGCATCCCGGGCGAGGGCAAGAACAAGGTCAACGCGGCCTTCGCGATCGGCGGTCCCCAGATGCTGGTGCAGACCGTCGAGGAGGCAACGGGCCTGCGGATGGACCACTACGCGGAGATCGGGTTCGGCGGGTTCGCCGGCATCGTCGACGCGATCGGCGGCGTCAACCTGTGTGTGCCGTACCCGATCGACGATCCGCTCGCGGGCATCAACCTGCAGCCGGGCTGCCAGGACCTGAACGGGGCGCAGGCGCTCGGCTTCGTGCGCACCAGAGCCACCCCGATGGCGGACCTGGACCGGATGAACAACCAGCGGGCCTTCATGTCCGCGCTGCTCGCGCAGTCGACGAGCATCGGCACCCTGATCAACCCGTTCCGGCTGTGGCCGCTCGTCACCAAGACGGCCGACACCATCCAGGTCGACGAGGGCGACCACCTGTGGAACCTGGCGGGCCTGGGATGGGCGATGCGCAGCGACCTGGTCACCACCACCGTGCCAGTGGGCGGCTTCGAGGTCCTCGACGTCGGCGACGTTCTGTTGTGGGACCGCGAGCGCGCCTCGTCGTTCTTCGAGGCCCTCGCCGAGGATCGACCCATTCCCCCCGAGCTGTTGACGACGGGCTGACGGCCCGCGCCCGACGGCCACCCGGCACTGAGCGAGCTCACCAACTCCGGCGCCAGCGCCGGTAATCTTCACGACCATGACCAACTCCCGGCAGCGCAGCGAGTTCCACGACCTCCTCAGCGAACAGGTGCGCAACGAGTTCACCGCCTCGCAGCAGTACATCGCGGTCGCGGTGTTCTTCGACGGGTACGACCTCCCGCAGCTGGCGGCGCGCTTCTACGGGCAGGCCGACGAAGAACGCAACCACGCGATGATGATGATCCAGTACCTCATCGACAACGACCTGGAGGTCACGATCCCCGGGATCGACGCCGTGGTCACCGAATTCGACTCGGTGCGCGCGCCCGTCGAATTGGCGCTCGAGCAGGAGCGGCAGGTCACCGACCAGATCACCAAGCTCGCCCGCACCGCCCGCGACACCGGCGACTACCTCGGCGAGCAGTTCATGCAGTGGTTCCTCAAGGAGCAGGTCGAGGAGGTCGCCTCCATGACCACCCTCCTCACCATCGTCGATCGGGCTGGCGAGAACCTGTTCGCCATCGAGGATTTCGTCGCGCGGGAGATGAAGTCGCCGGTGGCGGCCGATTCAGGCGCTCCGAAACCGGCCGGCGGCGCCATTTAGGCTCGGCTCAATTAGGTTTCACTCAATTAGGGAATACTCCCCTCAATAAGGTTCGACTTGGATGACATGCAGCCTGACCAGCGATATTGTTTCGCCGCATGAGCGATTCCGCAGACACTCAACGGACCAAATTCCATGCGCTCCTGCACGATCAGATTCGCAACGAGTTCAACGCCTCGCATCAGTACATCGCGACGGCGGTCTTTTTCGACAACGCGGATCTCCCCCAGCTGGCCAAGCATTTCTATTCGCAGGCCGTCGAGGAACGCAACCACGCGATGATGATCGTCCAGTACTTCCTGGATCGGGACATGACCGTGGAACTGAGTGGCGTCGACGCGTCGAAGTCCTATTTCGAGAACACCCGCGAACCGA
Source organism: Rhodococcus sp. PvR099 (assembly GCF_017833315.1). Lineage (NCBI taxonomy): Bacteria > Bacillati > Actinomycetota > Actinomycetes > Mycobacteriales > Nocardiaceae > Rhodococcus > Rhodococcus sp. PvR099. Next base: position 3,746,019 of record NZ_JAFIBV010000001.1, read on the forward strand.
TCGCGCTGGCCCTCAAGCAGGAGCAGGTGGTCACCGAGCAGATCATCCAGCTCGCGAGCACCGCCCGCGAGGAGGGCGATTACCTCGGCGAGCAGTTCATGCAGTGGTTCCTCAAGGAGCAGGTCGAGGAGGTCGCCTCCATGACCACCCTGCTCGCCATCGCCGATCGGGCAGGCGACAACCTCTTCCACCTCGAGGACTTCGTCGCCCGCGAGATGAACAGCGTGGGCGACACCTCGGGTGCGCCGCCGGCCGCGGGTGGGTCGATCTAGACCCGGTCGAGCCGGACGCGGCATCGCGGCCGAGGGTGTGTGCAGCACACACCCTCGGCCGCTTCGCGTTTCAGTGGATCCGGGCGGAGACGACCAGCGCCCGGCACAGCGCCTCCAGCGCCCCGGCGAAGGCGTGCTCGGCGGGGGCCCCGTACCCGACCACCAGTCCGTCCCGCGGGGCGTCGCGCGCATCCGGGTGCCGGAAGGTCGACAGTGCGCCCACCGCAAGGCCTTCCGCGGCAGCGGCCGACAGGGCCCGCGTCTCGGTGCCCGGCGGCAACTCCAGCACCGCGTGCAGACCCGCCGCGATGCCCGTGACCCGAACTGCAGGAGCCCGATCCGCGAGGGTGGCCACCAACTGGTCGCGGCGCCGGTGATAGCGGCCGCGCATCAGCCGGATCTGGCGGTCGTATCGACCGGAGTCGACGAAGTCCGCGAGCGTCAGCTGATCGGGCACGCTGACCCACCGCTCCCAGATTCCCTTGACCTCCAGCACGGGGTCGACGAGGCGGTCGGGCAGCGCCATCCAGCCGAGGCGCAGCGCGGGCGAGAGACTCTTGCTCACCGAGCCCAGGTACACCACCCGCTCGGGATCCAAGTCCTGCATCGCCCCGACCGGCTGTCGGTCGTATCGGAACTCGCCGTCGTAGTCGTCCTCGAGGATCAGCCCTCCCGACCGGCTCGCCCAATCAACCGCCGCCGCACGGCGTTCCGGATGTAGCGGACCACCGATCGGGAACTGGTGGGCGGGCGTGAGCAGCGCGGCGGCCGCCCCCGACCGCACGAGCTCGTCGACCCGCGCGCCGTCCGAGTCGACGGACAGCGGCACCGTGCGCACCCCCGCCGAGCCGAGCAGCTCCCGGTGCACGTGCAGGCCATGGCCCTCGACCGCGACGGCCCCACCCAGCAGTGGGGCGAGCAGGGTCAGAGCGTGCGCGGTGCCCGCGCAGACGACGATGCGGTCCGGGTCCGCGCGCACGCCGCGGGCGCGGGCCAGGTAGTCCGCCAGGGCGTTTCGCAGCTCCGGCCGTCCCCTCGGATCGCCAGGGCCGAACGCGTCGCTCGGCGCCGCCGTCAGGGCGCGCCGCGTCGAGGCCAGCCACGCGGTCCTCGGAAACGAGGCCGCGTCCGGGGAACCCGGCATCAGGTTGTGCGCGGGCCGGACAGGCGGGGCCGGCCGCGGCGTCCGAAGGTCGGCCGCGGGCGCGGCCCTCGGGGCCACCCGGGTACCCGAGCCCCGGCGGGCGGTCAGCCAGCCCTCCGCGACCAGCTCGGCGTACGCGTCCGCGACGGTGTTCCGCGCGATGCCGAGATCCGCGGCCAGCGTGCGCGAGGGCGGTAGCAGTGCACCCGGCGCCAACCGCCCGGAGCGGATGTCCTCCCGGAGGGTGGCCATCAACGACGAGCGCAGACCTCCGCGACCGCGGAGGTCGAGGTGTAGATCCAATCCAGAATTGGCCCATGATTCCACCTCCGAATTGAACCACTCATTCGGTCCATTACCCGCCTAGAGTCATTCCCATGACGACAACCGAGACAGCACAGCGGGTCAACATCTTCAAGCAGTCCCCCGAGGTCTACCAGGCGATGATCGCCCTCGACGCCGCTGCCAAGAAGGGCCTCGAGCCGGTCCTCGTCGAGCTCGTGCTCACCCGTGCCTCACAGATCAACCACTGCGCCTGGTGCCTGGACATGCACACCCAGGACGCCCGCAAGGTCGGCATCAGCGAGCAGAAGCTCTACCTGCTCAATGCCTGGGAGGAGGTGCCGGGCCTGTACACCGAGCGCGAGCGCGCCGCCCTTGCCCTCACCGAGGCGGTCACCGTGCTGACCGACGGCTTCGTTCCGGACGAGGTGTACGCGCGGGCCGCCGAGCAGTTCGAGGAGCGGGAGCTGTCCCAGCTGATCGCCGTCATCTTCACCATCAACGCGTGGAACCGGATCGCGGTCAGCACCCGCCGCGTCCCACCGATCCGCTGAGCGCGCGCCCCTGAGAGGAATCGAGAAGTGAAAGCTGTTCGGATCCAGGAGAACCGCGGAGCGGACAACCCGAATGCCCTGGTGCTCGAGGAGGCGCCGTACCCGCAGGCCGCCACCGGCGACGTGATCGTCCGGGTGCGCGCCGCCTCCTTCGTCCCGGACGAACTCGACTGGCCGGGGACCTGGACGGACCGGGCAGGCGGTGACCGGACCCCGAGCATCCCGGCCCACGAGGTCGCCGGTGTCGTCAGCGAGATCCCCTACGGCACCACCGGTTTCGAGGTCGGCGACCGGGTGTTCGGTCTGACCGACTGGCATCGCGACGGCGCCGCCGCCGAGTTCGTGGCCGTGGAGGCCCGCAACCTGGCCGCGATTCCGGAGTCGATCGGGTTCCGGGAGGCCGCCGCCCTCCCCCTGGCGGGCCTCACCGCCTGGCAGGGACTCTTCAGGCACGGCGGACTGACCTACGGCGACGCGTCCGGGCGGACGGTCGTGGTACACGGGGGCGCGGGCGGCACCGGCTCGCTGGTGGTCCAGCTCGCTCATGCCTCGGGGGCTCGGGTCATCGCGACCGGCCGGGCGGCGGGCGAGGAGGCGGCCCGCGGTCACGGTGCGGACGACTACGTGACGCTCGACTCCGGTGGCCTCGACGAGACCCGGTTCGGTCCGGTGGATCTGGTGTTCGACACGATCGGCGGGGAGGTCCTGGCTCGCTCGGCCGCGCTCGTGCGGCCCGGCGGCACCCTGGTGTCGATCACGGCGCCGCCCCCGGTCACGCCGGTCGACGGTCGTGCGGTCTTCTTCATCGTCGAGCCCGACAGGCAGGAGCTCCGGGAACTCGCGCGGCTGGCGGAGCGGGGCGTACTACGCCCCCACGTCGGCGCCGCCTATCCGCTCGCCGAGGCACGGACCGCATTTCTCGCCAAGCGACGGGGCATCCCCGGCAAGGTCGTCCTCGACGTCTGACCAATGCGGCTGCGCCGCCCGTGCGTGCTCATGGAGTCCAGGGACTCGGTAAGCGCTCACGGGCGGCGCAGCCGCGTCTGATCAGCGGAGGGTGACCTGGCGGGCGCGCAGACCGTCGCGCGAGCGCAGCTCGTCGGAGGTGAGGGGCGCGTCGACGGCCAGCGCGTCGGCCAGCCGCACTCCGAGCTCGGCCGTCGCGGGCGCCCACTCCTGGGCGTGCCGCTCGGGGTCGAGATCGAACACCGGCACCAGCAGCCCGTGGGTCCGGAACGAACCGGCGTACCGCGATCCCTCGCCGAGGTGCAGTCCACCGGCCGCATGCACGCGGGCCAGGGCCAGCATCAGCTGGTCCTCGTCCTCGGGCCGCACCCAGCGCAGGTGCGCCTTCTCCCCCGCGTCGACCCACCACGCGGCGACGATGCCCTCGCCGTCGAGGCGAGCGGACGGCATGATCACCGAGTTGGCCTGCTCGACGGTGGCGGCGACCTCCGGGGCGGGCGTGACGCCCTCCGGGATCCACCAGTTGAAGTCCTGGTACACGCTGATCTCGAGCAGCGTGCCCGCCTCGATCACGTCACCGAGGCGCGGTCCGCCCGGCTGGGCGTCGGTCGCGGCGAGGGACTGCCCCGGCTCCGCGCCTGCGGCCCAGTTGACGGCGGCGGCCAGATCGGCCGAGAGATCGGCGGACTGGCCGGGCACCTGCAGGCCGACGAAGCCTGTTGCGGCGGCGGCGGTGCCGCCAGATGTCGCGGTGGTTTCGTCGCGGACGAGGCCCGCCACCGCGCCGGGCAGCACCGTCGCTGCCACGACCGTGCGCTCGCCGCCGGTCAGCGGCAGCGTCGCCGTCGCGGACGGGACGAACTCGCGCATCGCGACGAGATCGCACTCGGCTGCCAGCCCCTCGAACGGGCGCGGCACCGCGGCGGCCGCGGCGCTCTCCTGGGCGGCGCGGCGCTCGGCGAGCTTCGCCGCGCGGTTGCTGCCGGGCTTCGGACCACTGTTTCTTTTGCTCTTACCCACGTCCGGAAACCTACACGTCGCGGCCACTGGGCGAGCCACTCCTCAGTCCGGCCGTAGACAGGTCCAGTGGTGCGGAATGCGCTCACCACCCCGGTACTCTCGATCCGACCGATTTGCGATCGACAGATGTGGCAGGCAATGGCGAATCCCCCCGGCTCCGCGGCTTCCGACGAGTCCGACTCGGACTGGCGGCGGCTCCAGGAATTGGAGCTGACGCCGATCCTGTCGGCCTCGCTCGACGCATTCCACGAGCTCGGCTATCACGGCACCACGGTGCGCGAGGTGGCGCGCCGGGTGGGTGTGACGGTGCCGGCGCTGTATTACCACCACAACAGCAAGGAAGGGCTGCTGATCGCCCTGCTCGAGCTGTCCACCAGCGACGTTCTGGCCCGCGCGCACGCCGCGGACACCGACGGTGGCGACGACCCGGTGCGGCGGCTGGCCAATGTGATCGAGGCGATCGTGCTGCGCATGACAACCCGCGCTCGCCTCGCGGCGCTCGAGGGCGAAGTGCGGTACCTGAGCACAGAGAACCGGCAGCGTTACCGCGCGGTCCGTAAGGGCATCGAGGAGGTCGTGCTCCGGATCGTGCAGGACGGCACGGCCCATGGGGATTTCGATGTCGACGATCCCGCGGAGACCACGCGCGCACTGCTCGGCATGTGCCAGTCCATCCCCCGCTGGTACCACGCGGAGGGCACGCTGTCTCCCGAAGAGGTCGCGAAGAAGTACGCCGCGATCGCGTTGAAAACCGTTGGGGCGCATTAGAGGGCTCCGCCCCGCGTGTCCAGCCGGCCCTCTGCGGACCGGAGGGACTCCTGGCTGCGTCAGCGACCGAAGACCGCCGACCGTTTGCCCAGGAACGCGTCGACGCCCTCGGCGAAGTCGGCGGCCGCGAGCAGCTCGAGCTGGCCGGTCCGTTCCCGGGCGAACGCCGGGTCGAGCTGCCCGAGGGTCGCGTCGTTGATCGCGGTCTTGGTGGCCGCGAACGCGTCCGACGGCCCGTCGACGAGCCCCCGGACGAGCGCCTCGACGTCGTCTGCGAACGTCGCGTCCGGGAACACCCGCGCGATCAGACCCGCGTCGAGCGCGTCCACGGCGGGTAGTCGCTCGGCGAGCAACGCCATCCGCATGGCGCGGGCCCGGCCGACGGACGCGGCGACCAGCGCGGTCGCACCGCCGTCGGGCATCAGGCCGATCTTGGTGAACGCCAGCAGCAGGTAGCTGGACTCAGCGGCGACGGTCAGGTCGGCGCCGAGTGCGAGCGAGACCCCCACCCCTGCGGCCGGGCCGTTGACGGCCGCCACGACCGGGCGAGGGAACGCGCGCAGAGCGGCGACGAGCCGGTTGGCGGCATCGATGGTGGACGGGTCGGGCGGCGCGGACAGGTCGCCGACGGTGGACAGGTCGGCACCGGTGCAGAACGCCCGGCCTGCACCGGTGAGCACGACGGCACGAACCTTGCGATCACCGGCGTGCTCGTCCAGGGCGGCGGCCGCCGCATCGAGGGTCTCGACGGTGACGGCGTTCATCCGGGCGGGCCGGTTCATGGTGATGCGCAGGACGCCGTCGGTCAGGTCGACGAGGACGTCGTCGGTTTCGGTGCTCATGAACTGTCCTTCTCGGGAAGTCTGGGGTCGGAAGGTGCACGCCACTTGCCGCAGCCGTTTCATCAGTACCAGACCCATTTAACGGTCGCTAGCTAACCGGGCCCGTTGACCACCTCCCCGTCCGCGTGATAGTTGTCTTAGCGAGCGTTCAGTAAATCAGTTTCGCAGAAGATCCCCGAGGAGCAGCCCATGGCCGAGGAGTCGACCACCGCGCCCGAGCCCGTCGCGCTGTACGAGCGCCGCGGCAACGTCGCGCTCATCACGCTGAACCGACCCCGGGCGATGAACGCGATCAACGCGGCCCTGGCGACGGCGATCGGCAGCCTGCTCCAGCAGGCCCAAGCAGACGACGAGGTACGGGTCGTCGTGATCACAGGTTCCGGACGGGCATTCTGCGCGGGTGCCGACCTGAAGGCACTCGGCTCCGGCCAGTCCCTCGACGCCGACGGCCATCCGGAATGGGGCTTCGCCGGCTACACCCAGCACTGGGTGAGCAAGCCGACCATCGCTGCGGTCAACGGATTCGCCCTCGGCGGCGGCACCGAACTCGTCCTCGCAAGTGACCTCGCGGTCGTGGACGAGAACGCCCAGCTCGGCCTGCCCGAGGTCAAGCGCGGCCTTTTTGCCGCGGCGGGCGGCGTCGTCCGCCTGCAGCAGCAGATCCCGAAGAAGATCGCCCTCGAGCTCGCGTTGACCGGTGAACCGATCAGCGCCGCACAGGGCAAGGAGCTCGGCCTGGTCAACCGCGTCGCCCCGGCGGGGACCGCACTCGAGGTCGCCCTCGAACTCGCCGAGAAGATCGCCGCCAACGCGCCGCTCTCCGTGCGCGAATCCAAGGCGATGATCCACTGGACGGCGTCCGATTCGGACTGGGGACAGGACGTGTGGGACCTGAACGCCGAGGCCCTGAAGGTCGTCTTCGCCAGCGCCGACGCGCAGGAAGGCACGAAGGCCTTCACCGAGAAGCGACAGCCGGTCTGGCAGGGCCGCTGACCCCCCGATCTCGGCCCGGCGCTCCGCTGAGCCCCTGCCTCCGGAGCGCCGGGTCGCACCACCTTCCTCCCTCCCCCGAAAGGTTCCCCTCATGACCAACGCTGTCATCGTCGACGCCATCCGCCTCGCATCCGGACGAGGCAAGCCCGGCGGCGCCCTGTCCGGGACCCATCCCGTCGAACTGCTCTCCCACGTGCTGCGGACGATCGTCGACCGCAACGGCCTCGACCCAGCCCAGGTCGACGACGTCATCGGCGGCTGCGTCCAGCAGGTCGGCGAACAGGCCCTCAACATCAGCCGCACTGCGCTGCTCGCCGCAGGCTTCCCGGAGTCCGTGCCCGCCACGACCATCGACCGCCAGTGCGGGTCGAGCCAGCAGGCCGCGCACTTCGGCGCCCAGGGCGTCATCGCGGGCGCCTACGACATCGTGATCGCCTGCGGCGTCGAGTCGATGAGCCGTATCCCCATGGGCACGTCCGCCATGGGCCAGGACACCGGCGGCGCCGGCATCGCCACCCGCTACCCGGAAGGCCTGATCCACCAGGGCATCTCCGCCGAACTGATCTCCGCGAAGTGGAAGCTCGACCGCGAGACCCTCGACGCCTTCTCCGCGCAGTCGCACCAGCGCGCGGCCGCCGCGATCGCCGCGGGCGCGTTCGACAGGGAGATCGTGCCGATCACCGTCACCAACGCCGCCGGTGAGACGGTCACACACACCGTCGACGAGACGGTCCGCACCACCACCACCGCGGAGGGCCTGGCCGGACTGCGTCCGTCGTTCCGCACCGACGAGTTCGCGGCACGATTCCCCGACGCCCCGTGGCAGATCACCCCTGGCAACTCCTCCCCCTTCACCGATGGCGCCTCCGCCGTGCTGATCATGAGTGAGGAGATGGCCGCCAAGCTGGGGCTCACCCCGCGCGCCCGGTTCCACTCGTTCTCCGTGGTCGGCGACGACCCGATGCTCATGCTCACCGCACCCATCCCGGCCACCCACAAGGTCCTGGCCAAGGCGGGCCTGAGCATCGACGACATCGACGCCTACGAGGTCAACGAGGCCTTCGCGCCGGTGCCGTTGGCCTGGGCCCACGAGTTCGGCGCCGACCCCGCCAAGCTCAACCCCCTCGGTGGCGCCATCGCCCTCGGTCATGCACTCGGGTCCTCGGGCACCCGACTGATGACCACCCTGCTCAACCACCTCGAGGCCACCGGCGGTCGCTACGGCCTGCAGACCATGTGCGAGGGCGCCGGCATGGCCAACGCCACCATCATCGAACGACTCTGAGACACAACACTTCCCGAAAGGAACACCACATGATCGTCAATGACAGCGTCGCCCTCGTCACCGGCGGCGCCTCCGGACTCGGCCTGGCCACCGCCAAGGCCCTGCTCGCCGACGGCGCCCAGGTCGTCATCGTCGACCTCCCCAGCTCGAACGGCGAGGTCGTCGCCAAGGAACTCGGTGACCGGGTGCGCTTCGCCGCGGCGGACGTCACCGACGAGGCCGCCGTGACCGCCGCCCTCGACCTGGCCGAGTCCCTCGGCACCCTGCGAGTCCTGGTGAACTGCGCCGGCATCGGCAACGCCGTCAAGACCGTCGGCAAGCAGGGCGCCTTCCCGCTCGACGGCTTCACCAAGATCATCAACGTCAACCTCGTCGGCACCTTCAACGTGCTTCGCCTGGCCGCCGAGCGCATCTCGAAGACCGAGCCCATCGACGGCGAGCGCGGCGTCATCATCAACACCGCCTCCGTCGCCGCGTTCGACGGCCAGATCGGCCAGGCCGCGTACTCGGCCTCGAAGGGCGGCGTCGTCGGCATGACCCTGCCGATCGCCCGTGACCTCGCGTCGCTGCTGATCCGCGTCGTCACCATCGCACCCGGCCTGTTCAAGACCCCGCTGCTCGGCTCGCTGCCGGAAGCCGCACAGGCCTCGCTCGGCCAGCAGGTGCCGCACCCGTCCCGCCTCGGCGATCCGTCGGAGTACGGCGCCCTCGCCGCACACATCGTCTCGAACCCGATGCTCAACGGCGAGACCATCCGTCTCGACGGCGCCATCCGCATGGCACCGCGCTGACCCACACGTGATCGAGGAGGGGCCGATGTCCGCACCGCCCGAAACCATCACCCACTGGCGGGAATTCGAGCCGATGCAGCTCGGCCCCATCCTCGACCACGCCCTGGATGCCTTCCACGAGAACGGCTTCCACGGCACCACGGTCCGTGACCTGGCCCGGCGGGTCGGGGTCACGGTGCCCGCCCTGTATTACCACCACGAGAACAAGGAAGCGGTTCTCGTGGCGTTGCTCGACACCGCGGTCCGCGACCTGATCGACCGCTGCGCCGCCGCGGTCGATGACGGCGGTGACGATCCGGTCCTGCGCTTCGCCTACTTCTTCGACGCGGTGGTGCTGAACATGACGCACCGCGCCCGACAGTCCGCGCTCGACTCCGAGCTGCGGCACGTCTCGCCGGAGAACCGCCGCAACTACGCGGCGACTCGCAAGAGGCTCGAGCTCATGGCCCTCGACCTGGTGACGGACGGCGTCGACCGGAAGGTCTTCGTCGTCGACGACATCCCGGAGACCGTGCGAGCGCTCCTCGGTATGGGTCAGTCGATCGCCCGCTGGTTCCAGATCGACGGTCCGTTGACCCCCGACGCTGTCGCCGACCGCTACACCGCCATCGCCCTGCGCGTCGTCGGCCATCCCGCCGCTTCCTGACCACCCGTAACGCTCGGCAGCGACCGGGAGCCCACACCGTCAACGCCTGATCCAGCAAGGAACAAGACAATGCAGCGCAAGCACTTCGAATCCGACCACGAGGACTACCGCGGCACCGTCCGCGAGTTCCTTGCCCGCGAGGTCGAACCCCGCTACCTGCAGTGGGAGGAAGACCGGTTGATCGACCGCGCGTCGTATGTCGCCGCCGGCAGGTCCGGCATCATCGGCCTGGGCGTCCCCGAGGAGTTCGGCGGGTCGGGTGTCACCGACTACCGGTTCCGGCACGTCGTTTCCGAGGAGATCGCCCGCACCGGCACCACATCGTTCGGGTCCACCCTCTCCCTGCAGGACGACATCACGATCCCCTACATCCTGCACCTGGGTACCCCGGCCCAGAAGGAGCGCTGGCTGCCGCGGATGGCCGCAGGTGAGCTGATCGGCGCCATCGCGATGACCGAGCCGGGCGCCGGTTCCGACCTGCAGGGCGTCAAGACCACTGCGGTCCGGGACGGCGACGAGTGGGTGATCAACGGCCAGAAGACCTTCATCACCAACGGCATTCACTCCGACCTGGTGATCGTCGTGTGCCGCACCGACCCGAACGCGAGCAGTAAGGGCTTCTCGCTGATCGTCGTCGAACGCGACACCCCCGGCTTCAGCCGCGGACGCAAGCTACACAAGGTGGGCCTCGCCGCACAGGACACCGCCGAGCTCGTCTTCGAGAACGTCAGGGTGCCCGCGGAGAACGTGCTCGGCACAGAGGGCCGCGGCTTCATCCACCTGATGGAGAACCTGCCGCTGGAGCGGATCGGGATCGCCGTCGGCGCCATCACCGCCGCCAGGGCTGCCTACGAATGGACCAAGAGCTACGCGTTCGAGCGCAAGGCGTTCGGCAGGCCGATCGGCGACCTGCAGAACTCGAGGTTCGTGCTCGCCGAGATGCTCACCGAGATCGAGGTCACCGAGTCGCACATCGACCGCTGCGTGATCGCCCTGAACGCAGGTGACCTGACCGCCGTCGACGCGTCCAAGGCGAAGTGGTGGGCCACCGAGCTGCAGAAGCGGGTGGTGGACCTCGGAGTGCAGCTGCACGGCGGCTACGGGTTCATGATGGAGTACCCGATCGGCCGCGCTTACGTCGACACCCGCATCCAGACGATCTACGGCGGCACCACCGAGATCATGAAGGAGATCATCGGGCGGGCCATCGCCTCCGAGTTCCGTTGACACGAACGGGGTTCGAAGGCCCGAGGGCCGTCGGACCGAACTGTCTGCGGATCGCAGACAACATCATTGGCCTCAACACCGAGGAGTTGACATGGAAGTGATCGCAGTTCTGGAATTGACCTTCAAGCCGGAGTCCCTTGACACCGCGCGGGAGGTGATGACGCGAGTGCTGAAGGAGACTCGGGGATTTCCCGGCTGCGTCGATGTGAAGTCGATCATCGACGTCAAGGAACCCAACATCTGGCGTTTCGTCGAGACCTGGGAGTCGGCCGCACACGACGCCGCGTACCGCGAGTTCCGAGCCGGCGAGGGAGCCATCACCGATCTCGGTCCGCTGCTCGCCGGTCGACCCTCGCTCGCCACGGGAACCGTCGACTCGCTCATGTAATCCCCCAACGCCGATCACTCGCCGATGCACGCGTGCCGGCCGGCTGTTCTCCGGCCGGCACGCTCCGCTCCTGCGGCGATCCCGGGTTGCGGGAGACCGTTTATGTCAGCAGGTCGCTACTGTTTCGAGTGTGCACTCAGCGTGCATGTGTCGGTCACACCTGTGTCTCGGCGGGCTCGCGCGCCGGCAGTTCGCAGGAAGCGGTTCCGTCGTCATTCAGCACACAGACAGGGCAATCTTCCTGGTCATCGCCAAACGCGAGTTCTGCCGCCTTCATCATCTCCGCCAGGACGTGATGGCGATCCGACTTGGGCACGCGATGATCGCGTGCCGGCTGCAAGCCAAGCGCGACCATCGATTCGAGCTGCCGATATCCGGCGGTGGTCGGGTCCACGATCGGGACGCTCGCGCGCGACATGAGCACATCGGCGACCGGGCTCATGCAGTTGCAGCCGAGAATGACCGACTCGGCGCCGTCCTGCACCGCATGCTCGATCTCGGCGAGGATGCGCTCGATCATATGCTCGCGCCCGGACCTCATCTGGGTGAGGAAGTTGTCCTCGTCGGCCAGCGTGCCCTGCTCGTCCGGAGTCGAGACGTAGCGCACCGAAATGCACTGCTGCCCCACCGGGTTCTCACGGAGGAGTCGCTCGTAGACGAAGCTCATCGTCTCCGGCCAGATCGTGACGATGCTGAACCGGCCGCCAAGCGCTGCCGCCGCCAGCAGGCTGGCCTGACCGCTACCGATCACCGGAATGTCCACAGCCGCACGCGCGGCCGCGAGACCGTAGTCCGGCACCCCGCCGATCAGGACCCCGGCATACCCGTCGCGGTCGGCTCGGATGGCCGCTTCCGCGTACGTCAGATCGGCGAGAAGCAGGTCGGTTGCATCGACGGGGGTAACCCGAATCACGGTATCCACCACGTCGATGGCGAAGCCGGGCGTGATCAGGTGCTCGGGAATCCGAGTCCCCTCCCGCTGCGCGCCGCCCTTCAGGTCCAAGTATGCGATCCGCTTGGTCAATTGACTCTCCTCGATTGCGAAGGTGAGCGCCGTCACTCCGTGGACGGTATCAGAAACCGGTTCTTCTGAGAAGAGGAATCTGGACGCCGATCGAGGGCAGGAGCCGAGCTATGAGGTTCGAATTTCCCTCTACCAGAATCAGACTCGTAGATTCAGCCCGTGGCGACGACAGGCAGCTCCATACAAGAGCGGAAGGTCGTCGGCCTACGCACTCTCGGCCGACAACCTTCCGCGGTGGTCTGAATTCTTCAGCGAGGAAACAATTTTCGCGTGCGCTGCACGTCAGTCGCTCACACAGCGCCCTGTCTGTCGATCATCGCCGAGTGGCTCGATAGATATCACCGTGCTCCACGCGCATGACCTTCTTGTCGAGCTTCCCGACGCTCGTGCGAGGAAGCTTGTCGACATACACGACCGTGTCAGGAAGCTGCCACTTGGCAAAGGCGCCTTCGAGCAGCGCGTGGACCTCCGCGAGCTCGACTTCCGCTCCGTCCGTGGTCACCATGATCACGACGGGCCGTTCCTGCCATTTCGGATGCTCGACACCGATCACCGCCGCCTCGGCCACCCGAGGATGGGCAATGATCGCGTTTTCCATATCGATCGACGAAATCCATTCGCCGCCACTCTTGATGACATCCTTCAGCCGGTCCGCGAGCTTGAGGTAGCCGTTCTGATCGATGGTCCCGATATCGCCACTTCGCCAGTAACCGTCGAGGAACCTGTCGGCGTCGTCATCGAGCTTGTGGTACCGCGCGGTGATCCACGGCCCCCGCAGCAGGACCTCACCCTTGCTGTTGCCGTCGTGCGGCAAGTCGTTGCCCTCCGAATCTACGATCCGCACATCGACACCGCCCGCGGGAAGACCCTGATAGCGCTTGATGCTCCACCACTCGTCTTCCGTCACCTTGCCCTGCAAGGTGACCTTGCGGCCGTAGTTGACGAAAGCCATCGGCGCAGTCTCGGTAGCCCCGTACGCATGGATGAAATCGGCGCCGGTCAGGTCGTGGAACCCACGCATGAGCGAGAGTGCGGGCTCGGTGGCGCCGGACAGCAGTCGGGTGCGACTGAAGTCCGGTTTGACGTCGAGCGTCTCGATGTAGTCGAGCATCGGCTGGAAGATCGCCGGGGCGCCGTTCGCGACCGTCACGTTCTCGGCGATCATCACGTCCGCCAACAAGTCTGTGTCCTCTGCCGAATAGCGGCCGGGCAGAACGATCTTGGCCGCGACGTAGACGGCAGACTGCGGAAGACCCCAGGACTGACTGTGGAACATCGGCGTGATCAGCATGACCGCGTCGGCGGCGCTCATCCCGTAGGACGAGGCCTGCGTCAGGGTGTGCAGGTAGATCGCTCGATGCGAGTAGTACACGCCCTTCGGCCGGCCGGTGGTGCCGGTCGTGTAGCAGGCGCTGTACGCGGAACTCTCGTCGATCATCGGCCAGTCGATCTCCGGGGACGCCTTCGCCACCAGGTCCTCGAGATGACGGACGTTCGGCAACGTGGTGGCGATCTCCGAGAGGGGCTTGTCGGACATCACCACCCAGGTGACCTCCGGCGCAAATGGCGCCACCGATTCTGCGACGCTCAGCAGGCTCTCGTCCACCAGGACGACAGACGCGCCACCGTGGGTGGCGACATACCCCACGTCCTCGGGCGCCAGGCGCAGGTTCATCTGCAGCATCACCGCTCCGGTGCCGGGGATGGCCCAGTAGAGTTCGAAGTGCCGCTTACTGTTCCAGTCCAGGATCCCCACCACGTCACCGGGTTTCACGCCCAGGTCGGTCAGAGCGTTGGCAATCCGCTTGATGCGCGCGTACGCGTCGGCATAGGTGTAGCGGCCCCATCCCCCGTCGCCGGTGCGATAGACGATCTCGCGCTCAGGGTAGTTGCGGGCCGAATGACGGATCAGCGTGGTCGTGTTGAGCTGATACGAGTCGTCATTCGTCGACGGGTGCCCCTTGACAATCGCGGTCAACTGCGCGCTCCTCGGATCCGGCCAGTTCTACTGGCGACAGCTTCTCCGCGGGACTGATCACCCAGGCACCGCATCGTTCTGCAAAGCAGAACATCTCTCTGTTTCAGAGTTGCACGGGCCGATAACGCAAGTCAAGGCTTGAGGCACAAAAGCTGCAGCCGTCGGCAAAGGCACTGCGTAGAGCACTTCAGCGTCGATCCAGCAGATCGCCGCGCGTTGAGTCGTCAGTCCCGCGAACCCGAGATATCGGTCGAGCCGGCACCAACCATTGCCAGCGCGAGGTCCGTGTACTCCCGTGCGATCTCGTGCGGCGACTGACCGATCCCCGGCCGGTACCAATCGGCCACGGCAACACACATCGTGACGATCGCTGTGGCCGTCGACGTCGCCGGCACGGTTCCGACCCGCCCCGCAGCACGGCAGGCCTCCACGGCTGCCTGCACAATGCCCCGGACCTGCGTTCGCGCCTGGAGATGTAGCGATCGGCCGGGCTCGTCGAGCGACCGTAACTCAGTGGACGCGAGCACCGCCGAGGCCTGACGGTGTGTATGGAAAAGGATCACGCACTCGACGAGGTTCGCCAACCGTTGATCGGGTGAATCCGCTTCGGCGTCTGCGGCCACACATCGACTTATGAGCTCGGCCATCGCGCCTTGCAGCAATTCAGTGAGCATCACATCCTTGCTCTCCACGTGGTAATAGACGCCTGCCATCGACAAGCCGCACCGGTCGGCGATCATCCTGACGGTGGCAGCGTGGTAGCCGACCTCCACAAAGACCTCCAGCGCCGTCCGAAAGACCGGAGGGAGGTCAAGCGGCTCGAAGTCTCGCCAGTCGTCGAACCGTGGCCCCGCGGGCTCGGGCGGACGCAGATCCAGCGGTACCTCGAGCGCGGCCGAGAGCGCCTGCAAGCGCTCATGACCCGGCAGGCTCTTCCCGTTCTCGAACTCACTCAACGATGACGGGCTCATGCCGACCACCTGAGCCAGCTGCCGGAGCCCGACCTCGCGCTCGATACGCGCTGCGCGCATCCTCGCGCCCAGGCCTTCCCCACCGATTCGTCCCACCCGCTCCATGACCACCACGGTATCCCGCGACCGAACCGGCACCCTCTCGCCACCAGCACGAACACCTCTTCGTTCGAAACTTAGCGATCGTTAGGTCTTGACGAACCAAACAGACGGCAATACGGTCTCCGTGAGACGTCCGAGCGATGCGCGTCACAGCACGAGGCGAGTGCGAGCCGGCAGCCACAGAACCCAGAAGCGGGACCACTGCGCGCCGTCGATCCACCTCGTCAACTCGGGCGACATCCCGCTCGAGTGCGCAGCCCGGACCCGCAAGTTGCGCAATACCAACATCTCTCATTCCCCCGTAAACAAGCTCAGCGCCGGCGACGGCGCCCAGTCAGGAGTACTCCAGTGAGCGACATCCTCGAGTTCGCGGACCAGTTCTTCAATGCCGTCTCGAACGGCGACATCGACGCGGTGGCCGGCTTCTACGGCGACGACGTGACCGTCTGGCACAACTTCGACAACCTCGACCAGTCCCGCGAGGACAACCTCGCGACCCTCGCTGGAATCTCCGGCCGCTATGACGCCTTCGGCTACGAGGACATCCGCCACACCGCCCTCGAGGACGGCTTCCTCCGTCAGCACGTCATCAAGGCCACGGTCGGGAAGAAGACCGTGAACGTCCCCGCGGTCCTGCGCGTGTACGTCGAGAGCGGCAAGATCCACCGCATCGAGGAGTACTTCGACCGCGGCCAGCTCAGCACCGTGTTCAGCTGACCCGACCCGCACCGACGGCCCCGGTGGGACGTGGCGCATCCACCAGGTCGTTCCGCCACCACCCGGCCTTCAGTCGGCCTCCCATTAATCCGGTTTTGCCTGGTGACACCGGGCTCCGGTCACCACTACTCACCGACCGTTCACAACTTAGCGGTCGATAGATCTTGACTAGCCGAACACTCGGACCTACCGTCGAGCCGAGAGCCCGGCGAGACGGCCGACACGCAGCGAGGAGAATGTGACATGACAAACACGGAATTCGAACTAGGTGGCGTGTGCCACCTAGCGCTGGTGTGCCAGGACATGGAGCGCACCGTCGACTTCTACACCAACGTCCTGGGCATGAAGCTGTCGATGACGCTCTCCCTGCCCGGTGGCGGCCAGCACTTCTTCTTCGACATGGGAGGCGGCCAGTTCATCGCGTTCTTCTGGTTCGCCGACGCCGCCCCGCACGCCCCCGGCATCGCGGCGCCCGCGGCCATCCCCGGTATCGGCAAGGAGATCGCGTCGGCACACGGCTCGATGAACCATGTCTCGTTCAAGATCCCGCTCGACAAGTTCGACGAGTACAAGGCCAAGCTCGAGGCCAAGGGTGTGCAGACCGGACCGATGCTCAACCACGACAAGTCCGAGCGCGGGATCAGCTTCGAGGACAGCGACTCCACCTTCGTGCGGTCGATCTACTTCTTCGACCCGGACGGCATCCTGCTCGAGTTCGCGGCGTGGACCCGCGAGCTACGCGAGGACGACGTCGCACACGCGCCCCGGACCGCGGACGGCGGCCTCGGCGCCCCCATTGGAGCGGCCGGGTGAGCGAAATGCTCGAGCTCGCAGACAAGATGTTCACCGCCCTCAGTCGAGGCGATATCGCCGTCCTCGACGAGATCTATCACGCGGACGTGAAGATCTGGCACAACTGGGACAACGCCGAGCAGTCCCGTGAGGACAACCTCCGCATCCTCTCGGGCATCCCCACTCGCTACGACGACTTCGGCTACGACGAAGCCCGCTGTACCGCCATCGAGGACGGCTTTGTGCGCCAGCACGTCATCCGGGCGACCATCGGGGACAAGACCGTCAACGTCCCCACCATCTTCCGGGTGTTCGTCGACGGCGGCAAGGTCCGCCGCATCGAGGAATACCTGGACGCCGGCGAACTTCGCAAGGTCTTTGCCTGAATAGAGACGCGATCGAGGAAGCCCCGCCGATCGATTCGATCGACGGGGCTTTTTCATGCCTTGCCCTTGCCGCGCAGGTAGATTCGCGCTATTCCGAGATCACAGGAAGAACGCGGCGACCTCGTCCACCGCCTGGGCCAGTGCGGCGGCGATCTCCTCGCGGGTCACGTCGGACATCCGACTCTTGGGCGTGGAGACGTTCAACGAATAGCGCGCCCCGCCGTACTCCCCGAGCGAGACCGACACCGACGCAACTTCGTCCTCGGACTCCTCGTCGCTCGTGGCGAACCCGGCCACGCGGACCTCCGCGAGCTGGCGCAGCAGAACCGACCGCTTGGTGATCGAGTGTGTGGTCAGACCCGTCAACTTCTCCTTGGGGTAGAGCTCGCGCACCCCACTGTCTTCCAGCGTGGCGAGCAGCGCCTTGCCCGACGACGTGCAGTGCGCAGGCATGGTCATGCCCATGCGGGACCCGACGCGCACCGCCCGAGCACTCTCGACCGAGTCCACGAAGGTCACCGTGTTCCCGTCGAGCCGGGCCAGATGAACCGTCTCACCCAGGCTGGCCGAGAGCCGCTCGAGCACCGGATGCACCCGCGCCCGAACGTCGGTCTGGCGCAGGACCGCGAACGCAATCGTCGTCAGGGCCGGGCCCGGCTCGTAAGCCCGCGAGCCCTCGACCTGACGAACGAAACCGCGGTACTGCAGCATCGCCAGTAGCCGGTGCGCAGTCGACGAGGCCACCGAGAGATACTCGCTCACCTCGGTCAGCCGGATGCTGCGACGATCGCCGAGCAGCAACAGGATCCGAAGCGCGTTGTCGACGGACTCGATCGGGTACTGCGGACGATTCGGAGGTGCATCTTCCTTTGCAGTCACGCAGGTAGGGTAGCGGCAGGGATGCGCAACACGTTCTTGGTGACCTTGCCCGAGGCGTTTCGTGGCAGCGAATCGACCACCACGAGGTCAGTCGGCAGCTTGTAACGAGCCAACCTGTCCCCGGCCCAGGTTCGCAACTCCTCGATGGTCAGATCCGCCGCGCCCGGCTTCAGCGCGACCACCGCGACCGGGGTCTCGCCCCAAGTCGCGTGCGCCCTACCGATCACGGCGACCTCGGCGATGTCGGGGTGGCCGGCCAGCGCGTTCTCGACCTCGGCGCAGTAGATGTTCTCCCCGCCGGAGATGATCATGTCCTTCGCGCGGTCCACGACATAGATGAAGCCCTCGTCGTCCACCCGCACCAGGTCACCGGAGTGGAACCAGCCGCCGGCGAAGGCCCGCGCCGTCGCCTCCGGGTTGTTCCAGTACCCGGACATGAGCCCCTGGCCGCGGTAGACGATCTCGCCGACCTCGCCGGGTTGAACATCCACCATGTCGGGGTCGACGATGCGGGCCCAGACACCGGGAGCCGGGCGGCCGACGGAGCCGAGCTTGCGGCGCGAGTCCTTTGCCTCGAGCACGCATGTGACCGGGGACATCTCGGTCTGCCCGAAGAGGGCGAGGCTCGACGCACCCGGCAACACCTCGTCCATCCTGCGGAGCAACGTGTCGCTTGCCGGCGCCGCGCCCCATGAGCTGACACGGAGCCGGGACAGATCACGGGGCATCCGCTCCTGCTCGTCACAGACCGCCTGCCACTGGGTGGGCACGAGAAATGTCGAAGTGACCCGCTCACGCTCCGCGACGTCGAGGAGGGCGCCCGCGTCGAAGGAGACGCTCGGCAGGATGACCATCGTGGCGCCCATCAGGATCGCCGGCGCCACCAGGCCGAGGGTGCCGATGTGGAACAGCGGCGCGGCGCAGAGGCTGACCTCGTCGTGCATTTCGAAGCGGAACGCCATCACGTTCGTGGCCGCCTGCGCAGCCAGGTTGCGATGCGTGAGCACAGCACCCTTGGGGCGTCCGGTGGTGCCGGAGGTGTACATGAGCAGCGCAGGCTCCGACTCCTCGGTCACGGCGATCGGGGCGCCCGAACCGGGGTGGGCGACGAGGACGTCGTACGGCGTTGCGCCGCCGGCACTCTCGTCGATTCCCTCACCGACCTGGAAGACCAGGACCTGGCCCTCGGCCTCCGCGGCCGCGGCGATTCCGGAGGCGCTCGCCTGCTTGTCCACGAAGAGGACGACAGACCCGCTGTTGTCGAGGGTGAACGCCACCTCGCCGACGCTCAGCCGGAAGTTGATCGGCACGGCAAAAGCACCGATCCGGTTGGCGGCGATGATGATCTCGATGTACTCGGCCTGGTTACCCATCAGCAGCGCAACGCGGTCGCCGCGGCCAACGCCGCGCTCGGCGAGGGCGGCAGAGACGGCAACCACTCGCTGCTGGAGCTCCGCCCAGGTGATCCGGCAGTCGCCGAACACAATGGCCGGGAGGTCGCCACGCTCGAAGGCGTGCCGTGCAACCTGGTTGACCCAGTGCTGCTTGCGTGCGAGCCCCAGCTCGTCGTTCTCGGTGCTCATTCCCAGTGCGCCCTGGGGAAGCGCTCGGCGATCCAGTCGCACATGACCTCGGCGACCTTCTCGCGGGCGCCGGCCGGCTCGACGAAGTAGTGATCGCCCGGCAGGTCCCTGCGCTGCTTGTCGGTGCTGGCGATGGCGTTGTACAGCGCGTCCGCATCGCTGGGGAACACCCCCGTGTCGCCCTCGGGGTTGATGACAAACGCGGGCACGGTGATCTTCTCCATGTGCATTTCCGCGCGACACTGGGATTCTTCGAGACTCCACATGTGCAGCCAGTTCCGCAGCGTGCTCCCGGCACCGATGCCGCGGTCGCCGCGATTCGCCACGGCAGTCAGGCCGCGGTAGCACTCGCCCGCAGGCCGACTGCTCGGCTCCAGCGTCGCGTCGACCATGCGGGGGTCCGCCCAGGTACGCGGAACACCGAAGTGCCGGTCGAAGTAGCCGGCGGCGGTGATCCGGGCAAGCTCTTCCCGGGCCCACGCGGTGATCCGGTGGTTGCGAGCGACCTGCGCGGCGCGGTAGCGCTCGATGAACTCCTCGGAGTAGGGCGGGCCGTTCTCGGGGTTGAACAGGTCGAGTTCGGGGTCGGTCAGCGTCGGGTCGTTCTCGTCGACGACGGCCGCGTCCAGCCACGAGGTCAGCACATCGGGCCGGCCGCCGTGCGCGGCGAGGGAGATGTAGGCGTCACCGGGGATGAGCTCGTCGATACCCAACGCGGGTTCCATATCGCGGGCGGGACGGATGCACGACTCGACAGCTTGCGCCTGGTAGGCCGCCATCAGCGACCCGCCGCCGGAATTGCCAAGCAGGATAACCTGATCCACACCTGCATGTTCCTTCAACCAGCGGATGCCCACACCGATGTCGACCAGTGCCTGGTCGAGATTGAAGAGCTCCTCGTAGCCGCGGTAGCGGGTGTTCCAGCCCAGGAAACCAATACCACGCGCAGCCATGAACTCGGCGATGTAGTGCTCCGAGAAGTCGATCTGGTAGTGCGTGGCGATCATCGCGATCCGCGGCTTCTTGCCGGCGGGCGTGTAGTAGAGCCCCTGGCACGGGTAGCCGCCGGCCCCCGCGCGCTTCGCGCCCGGGGACTCGCTGCTGACAAATTCCTTGTGGACGGTCGGGCTGGTGGTGGCGCCGGTCATGGTCAGACAACCTCGTATTCATTGAGACTTGCGTACTTCTTCAAATGCGTGAGCATCAAATCGACCCGTTCGAGGACGATGGGATCCGTCAACTTGCCTTGCTCGTCAAAGTGATTGGGCGCAAAGCTGAGGAGAATTTCGGGGCCCGGCAGCACCGGGGACCGCGAGAAGACGAAGGTGTGACGCAGTTCGAACTGGCTGCGCGCGGTGCCGAGGCGGCCGGGCGTCGCGCCCATGATCGCCACCGGCTTGCGCTCGAGTACCGAGCGTCCGAGCGGAAGCGAGAGCCAGTCGAGCGCGTTCTTCAGAACACCGGGGACGCCACCGTTGTATTCCGGTGTCGCGATGAGCAGAGCATCAGCGGCCTCGACCTCGGCACGTAGTGCGTGGACACTCTCTGCCTCCTTGCCGAAATCGTCTTCATTGAGCATCGGGATCTCGCCCAGCAGCCTCGTGATCCGCACGTCGACATCTTCTGGCGCCATTGCCGCGGTCGCCTCGAGGAGCTTGCGGTTCCACGATTCTGCGCGGAGGCTTCCCGCAATCGCGCAGATTACAAATTTTCCGTCTTTCATCATGCAGCTCCCAGATAAGCCGCGACGACTGCCTCGTCGCGGATGACCTCGGCGGGCCTGCCGAGGGCGATTCTAAGACCGAAGTTGAGGACACAGACGCGGTTCGAGATGCCCATGACCATCTTCATGTCGTGCTCGACGAGCAGGACGGCGACGTCGAGGTCCCGGTTCACCTGCACGATGGTCTCGGTCATCTCGGCGGTCTCGTCGTGGCTCATACCTGCGACGGGCTCATCGAGCATGATCAGCCGCGGTTCCATCGCCAGCGCTCGCGCCAACTCGATGCGCTTCTGCGTGCCGTGCGGCAGCGATCCGAAGGGCAAGCGGTCAACGCGAGCATCGAGGCGATTGCGAGGACTGGAACAGCTTTCCTCAGCATCTTCGGTACGTCCCTTCAGGTTGTGGCCTGACCCACATCGAACCGGCGGTCTCGAGCATTGAACAGCCATACAGGCCGCCGAGTCAAGGACTTCACTAGCGATCGATAAGCATAAGAAGCAGTTGCTCAACCTGCGCTGATACATTGAAGTTTCCTTGTGCAGAGGATATTTCTTCTGCTAGCGCCTGTTCGGGCCGTGGGCAGGCAGACCAGACCAGCAACGAAGCTGAACTGAATTCGGCGGCAGCGCCGATAAGGAAATTGCCGGTGCGATCCCGAACGGGCCAACGGCGCGCCACCCGAGGCGCTAGTCGAGCCGGGACACCTCGTGGCGCCAAGCGGCGCCCACATTGAGACCGGCACCCAGGTTCGGCAAGTCCGCCAGATCCTCGGCACCGATCGGCACCAGCGTGCCGCCCGCCGAGACGATGGACAATGACAGCGAGGCGATCACGTCGACAGAGATGGCGCGAAGCACCGCCTCCTGCACCGACGCGCCGGTGGACGTGAGGCCATGGCCGCGCATGAGCACCACCGGCCGATCGCCCAGGGAATCGGCCACATCGTCGCCAAGGGCAGGGTTGTGAATCAAAGCGGCCCTGGGGAATACGGGCACTCCACCGTGTGCCAGCACCGCTCCCGGGATGTCGTAGGCCCCGACAATGGGCAGGATGGGCAGCCCCGCGAGATCGGCGGCTACGACATTGTGCGGGTGCGCGTGAACCACAGAGGTGACATCCGGACGGCGCATGAGAATCCGGCTGTGCAGCGGCAACTCGTACGGCACGGTGTAGCCGCCGTCCAGTTCACCGGCAGCACCCGGCTCACCGGTGAACCCCACCAGGCGGATGTCCTCGGGGGTGGTGTGCAGCAGCCCGCGCTCCTGCGGCCCCCGACAGCGGATCAGCATCCGCGACTCGTCGATTCGGAAGCTGATGTGCCCCAAGATCCCCGGGGCCAGCTGCCGGGCGGCGAGCACCCGGCAGCCCTCGGCGACCAGCGCCCGGAGCTCGTCGAGTTCCCCGGGCCTCATGCCCGCACCGCCGTGCCGGCGATCTGTGCATGGACCTGGTCGGCCGGGCCGCCGGCGGCGATGGTGCGCCGCAGCTGGACCGAGGCCTTGGGCCAGTTCACGGTCAACCCGCCGCTGGCCCGCCCATCCGCGTCCTGCCAGATCGCGGCAAGCCGGAAGGGCTCCGCCTGCTCCACGACGACCGGGGTGCCCGTGATGTCGCGGGTGCCGAACAGCTGGATCTTCCAGTCGTACTGGTCGCTCCAGACGTAGGCCACCGGGTCGTGCGGGACGGGGGCATCGGGCGCGAAGATGTTGCGCGCCACGCAGTTCGCCTGCTCTACCGCGTTGGTCCAGTGCTCGACGCGGGCCGCCTTCTCCTGTCGCGGCTGGTACCACCGGGCGATGTCGCCGACGGCGAAGATGTGCTCGGCGCCGGCCACACGGCCGAACTCGTCGCACTCCACGCCGTC
Source organism: Rhodococcus sp. PvR099 (assembly GCF_017833315.1). Classification (NCBI taxonomy): domain Bacteria; kingdom Bacillati; phylum Actinomycetota; class Actinomycetes; order Mycobacteriales; family Nocardiaceae; genus Rhodococcus; species Rhodococcus sp. PvR099. The sequence goes on from NZ_JAFIBV010000001.1 coordinate 3,769,216, forward strand.
CTCCAGCGCCAGGCCCGAGGACTCCAGCCAGCGTGTGTTCAGTACCGCGCCGATACCGACGACGACGGCGTCCACAAGGACGCTCGACCCGTCGGAGAGCTCGGCCCTGATGCCGCCCTCCACATGCTCGAGGGTATCGACCGTGGCACCGAAGCGCGTGTCCACCCCGTGCGTACGGTGCAGCTGCGAGAAGCGCTGGCCCAGTTCATCTCCCATCACTCGCGCCATGGGGGTGGGCGCCGGGTCGACGATCGTGACCTCGATGCCCTGTTTACGGGCGAGGGAGGCGACCTCCGCGCCGATGAAACCCGCGCCGACGACCAGCAGGTGACTCGCGCCCAGCAGGCTCTCCCGCAGCGCGCGGGCGTCCGCGATGGTGCGCAGCACGTGCACGCCGGGGCCCGACCACGGCGCCGGCCGGGCGGCCGCGCCGGTCGCGATGACCAGCTCCTCGTAGTCGAGAACAACCCCGTCGCCCAGCACGACCTGCCTGTCCTGCGGACGCAACTCGACTGCGGCCCTGCCCAATACGAGCTCGATGTCGAGCTCGCGCGCCTCCTCCGCGGTGAGCAGCGGAACGTGTGCGTCGCCGTCGAGCGGGGCCTTGGACAGCGGCGGCTTGTCGTACGGCAGATTCGACTCGGCCTCGACGACCGTCACGGCCCCGGCATAGCCCTCATTGCGCAGCGCGCGGGCCGCGCGGATGCCGCCGACCGAGCCGCCGACGATGAGAACTCCGCCGCTCACTCGTCCTCCAGCCAGAGGGCGTTGGCCGGGCAGCTCTTCGCCGCGGTCTCGACCCGCTGCCGGTCGGACTCGTCCACGCGGGTCTTGAGCAGCACCACGAGGCCGTCGTCGTCCATGTCGTAGACGTCGTCAGCCGCGACCACGCAGTTCGCGTAGCCCTGGCACAATTCGAGGTTCGCCTTGAGAATTGCCATTTGGAATCCTTCCTTCAGTAGGTCGCGCGGAACACGGCGCTCAGACTTTGATGCCCATACCGCCGTCCGAGTGGACGACGCGGCCGGAGATGCCGCGCGCCCGTTCGGAGGCGAGGAATACGTAGCTCCAGGCGTGGTCGAGGCCGTCGAGCGCGACGCCAAGCGGGTTGCGGCCCGCGAGTTCCTTCGCCCGGTCCGGCCCGTCAAGCCGGTTGTCGGTCAGGCCCAGCGTCGAGAGCCCGCTCAGATCGGTCCCCAGGGTGCCGCCGGGGGCGACCCCGTTGACGCGGATGTCCGGCGCCAGCTCGTACGCAAGGGTGGTGACCAGCCCGCGCACCGCGAACTTCGACGAGACATAGAGCGTGCCGCCGCGACCCGGGTAGTACGCCGAGGTCGACTCCGTGAGCACGATGGAGCCGCCCGACTCGCGCAGCGCGGGTATGGCTGCCTTCACGCTGTGCAGGTGCGACTTGACGTTGACGGCGAACATCTCGTCGAACGCCTGGTCCAGCATGTCGGCGTCGATGCTCTCGAGCTTGCGGTAGAAGTCGAAGATGCCCACGCAGTTGACCAGGACGTCCAGCCCGCCGAAGCGGTCCACGACCGCCGACACCGCGGCATTGTTGGCCGCCGCCTTGGTGGCGTCGCCCTGCACGACCTCGACCTCGGGGTGCTCGGCCGCGAGGGCCTCACATTTGGCCGCGTCGAGCTCGAGCACACCGACGCTGGCACCCTCCGCGAGGAAGGCGTCGACCACGCCACGCCCGATGCCCGAGCCGGCCCCGACGATCAGTGCGCGCTTGCCGTCGAGCCAGCCGGTCACGAGGCGTCCTCGGTGGCGATGAGCGACTGGAACGGCTTGCCGACCATGGCCGAGAGCGTCGTCTCGTTCTGCCAGGTCAGTGCCTCCAGCTCGAGCGCGTCCAGGGTGATCCACTGACCGGACTTCGGCGACTCGATGAGCAGCCGCACGCCGTTGCGGGTGTGCACCTTCGAGATCCGCATGTCCGAGAACTCGTTCGCGATGACGATGGTCTCGCCGTCGCGCTGGTCCTGCAGGACACCGAGCCGCGAGTTTGCCCGGGCCGCCGCCGCGGCGTCCTCCGCCTCGCCCTCCCAGGAGAGCTTCACAGGAACACCGCCAGGTTCTGCATGCGCAGCACGGACTCGTCGGCGGCGATGTGCCGACGGGCCAGACGCCACGCGCCGTCCTCGAGACGCAGCAGGTCGACGCGACCGACCGAGAGCAGCGAGGGCTCCAGCACGTCACCGCGACTGCGGAACAACAGGACTGCCGACTCCACGACGAGCTCGTTCTCGTTCTCGGTCGCGAAGGTGCGGACGTTGGACAGGTGGTGACGCAGGCGCGAGGGGGGGTCCTCGGCCCAGGCGTGGCCGGTGTCGAAACGCGCGACGCGGCGGCTCAGCGAGTACTTGTCCTCGTCGAAGTGCGCCATGTCCTTGGCCGTGTCATAGCCGGTGCCCAGCGCGGTGGTGACGCGGATGGGCATGAAGTAGTGGATGTCCTCGGCGAGGGTGTCGAGCCAGGCGTCGTAGTCCTGCTGGTCCAGGAGGTAGGACTCGTCCACCAGCCAGCGGTGCGCCGTCAGGTGCCGCTGGTCGTCGAACGCCAGCGAGGCGCCCACGGCCGTCGTCGTCGACGCGGCCTGGCCCAGCGGGGAGCTGGCGGAATCGATGGGGATGTAAGTGCTCATGGCTACGCCTCCGCCTTCTCGCTGCTGCACTGCGCCGCGGTCTCGCTGCTGCACTCGCCGTCGACCTGCGGCGCGCCGACGTGGATGTTGGCCGGCACGGGCGCCGGCTTCTCCAGGTAGTCGGCCCACTCGTTGAGCAGGTGCCGCTGGTTGTACTCGCCGTAGCCGACATGCGCGACGCCCGGACCACAGAACTCGTCCTCGGTCAGGGGCTGCACCACGGGGCTGTCGTCGTGCAGCATGCCCATGCGGCCGTTGAGCAGCAGTCGGCGGGCCATCGACCCACCGGCGGTGTTGGTCAGCGAGACCCAGTTCTCGACGTCGTCCTGCTCGAACATGCCGCTGGAGCCGAAGCACATCAGGTAGGCCTTGTAGGAGAGCTTCTTGAACTCCTCCGGGGCCTCCTTGTCGACGACGAACCAGGACAGGACCTCGGTCTCGTCGGCGCTGATCGGCTGCCACTGGCGGATCGAGATGAAGGGCAGGACGTCGTCGCCCTCGGCGACCTTCGGCCAGTTGTGGACCAGGCTGATGTTCGGGAAGACCGAGGCAGCCGAGATCATGAAGCCGTCGCGTCCGATGACGTCGATCTGCTCCTGGGACCACTGCTCCTTCATTCGCTCGACCATTTCGTCGGGGTAGCCGACGTAGTTCATCTTCTCTTCGAAGGTTCCCGGGGGCAGCTTGTACGTGGTGCCGCCGCCCTTGCCGGCCCAGTACGTGTTGCCGTCCTTGCGCTTCTCCGCCTTCGGCTCGCGGAACAGGCCGATCTCGACGACGCTCGTGTGCGTCTGCGGGGTGTGGTACATGTCGCCGGCGAAGTTCTCGGCGCCGATCTTCCAGTTGGCCTTGACCCGCCAGCGCTGCGGTCCACGGATCTCGACGCCGCTGGCGCTCTGCTTGGTGTAGTAGTCGAGGTAGAACTTGAAGTCGCCGAGGAAGTCCTCGAGTGGCTCGGCGTCCGGATCCATCGACACGAAGATCAGCCCGTTGTAGATGCCCAGGCTGGGTGCCGGCAGCAGTCGCTGTCCCTTGCGCGCGAAGCCCTCCTCGCCGCCGTATGCCTCCTTGTGGAACGGCATGCCGACGATGCGGCCGTCGTTCTTGTAGGACCAGCCGTGGTACGGGCAGCGGAAGTGGGAGGCGTTGCCCTGTTCGGCGCGGCACACCTGCATGCCGCGGTGCAGGCACATGTTGAACATCGCGTGGATCTCGCCGGCTTGGTCACGGCTGACGATGAACGAGTTGTCCATGACGCGGCGTACGACGTAGTCGCCGACCTGCGGCAGCTCCGACTCGTGGGCGACGAACATCCACGCCCGGCTGAACAAGCGCTCCTTCTCCGCCTCGAAGACCTCGGCGTCGTTGTAGATGTGGGCGGGGAGCATGCCCCGCCGGACGTTGGCGAGGACGTCGGCCGCGTCGCGCATGGGACCTCACTTCAGAGAGAAAGTTTCTGGTTTACAGAAATTGATTCTGCACCGCGGCACCGATTGAGTCAACTACTTTCGGTCGGCTAGCACCGTGGATCCGGTAGGACTCGAGCGCGGGCCCGCAGCTGCCGTCGGCCGCGAGCTCTGTCGACGACCACCTACGCAGCACTGACATCCAACGCCCCCCGAGGCCCCATCCGGCAGATGGCAGCACTGGAGGGTGAACGCGCGAAACCGGGGCGAAATCTGAGGCTTCCGCCTCGAGACCCGTTAACGCGCAAGCGATCTGCTCGATCGGCGATCGCCGATCGAGAAATCCGCTCGACAGATGGCCAGGTCCGGTTTTGCGAGCGTCGAGTGTTGTCGGCCTGCATCCACTCTGCTATAAATCTCCTCTAGTGAGCAGAAACGTGTTCTGCGACACAGTTGAGGCGCGCCAGAACTGCATTGGTCGACGCACCCGAATCCAAGAACTTCAGCCCACGAGGGTCCAGACGTTAGCCCGAAGGAATGACCGAATGACCGCTGAACAGCTTGTAGATCCGATAGTTGCCCAAGCCCGAGCCGACAACCGGCGACGCGCCTGGAGCATGACTGGACTCGTCGTATTCCTCTACGTCGTGAACTTCGCCGACAAGGCCATCTTGGGCATCATCGCCCAGCCGCTGGCACGAGAACTGGGTCTGAGTTCCACCCAGATCGGCATGGTCGGCTCACTCTTCTTCCTGACGTTCACGATCGGGGGGTTCCTCGCGGGACCGTTGAACAAGTACCTGACGTTGCGCTGGGCACTGCTGATCCTCGCCGCGGTGTGGTCGGTGGTGTTGCTGCCTCTGGTGGTCGCAGCCAGCCTGGTCACCCTCATCGCGGGGCGTATGCTCCTGGGCCTCGCCGAGGGCCCGAGTTCCGCTCTCATGCACACAGCTGCCTACTCCTGGCATCCACCTGCCAAGCGCGGGCTGCCAGGAGCGTTCCTCATGGGATCAGGGTCCGTCGCGAAGATCCTGCTCGCACCGGTCCTCACCTATCTCACCGTCAGCTACGGCTGGCGAACAGCTGTCATCACGTTGACCTTCCTCGGCCTTGCATGGTCGGTCTGCTGGCTGATCGGATGGCAGGAAGGCCCCTACACAGGGAAGACGTCGAAGTCGCACCGCGACGACGAGAATGCGGAGCCGAGCGTTCCGTGGCGAAAGATCTTCCTGACCCGCACGTTCCTGAGTTGCTCCGTGCTGACCATCTTTGTCTACGCATTGACTACCGTCGTGCTGACCTGGCTCCCTTCGTATTTCGAGAAGGGTCTCGGCTACAGCGCAATGCAGGCTGGGTCCATGTTCGCGATTCCATCCGTCGTCGCCCTCGTCTTGATGATCGTCTCGAGCACGTTGACCGACCGGTCGATGGCAGCGGGGGGGCGGTCCCGAATCTCACGGATCACCGTTCCGTGCGTCGGAGTACTCGTCGGCGGTTCCATCCTGGCGGCTCTGCCCCTCTTCGACGTGCCCATCGTGACGGTCATAGCCCTTTCGATCGGCTATGCGTCCGTGAGCATGGCCTTCCCGCTTCTCAACGCCGCCATCTCCGAACTGTGCCCACCCCAGCAGACAGCCGGCACCATGGGCGTGTTCCTCGCAACGATGGCTGTCGGTGGCCTCATTGCGCCCTATGCCACTGGCGTCATCGTTGACCATGCCGCCACCCCGGCCGCCGGATACAGCTCGGCGTTCCAGGCAATCGGCGTCCTCGCCGCCATCGCCGCCATCGGGGTCCTGATCCTTGCGGATCCGGACCGCGACCGCCGCGCCATCCGGGGCTGATCATCACGGCCACCGGGCTGCGGAAGCCGGTGATTGCTTCAACGCCGTGTCGGTCGAGGAGGCACGAGGAATCCTCGACCGACACGCGGCTGCGGCCTCAGCGCGCCAGCCACTCCTTGGTCCGGCCCGGATGGTTGGTGGCGATCCAGCCGACACCGAGCTCCCGGCACAGCTGCACGTCCTCGAAGTCGTCGACCGTCCAGCAGTACGTGGCCCTGCCCGCCGCGGCCGCCCGGTTCACGATCTCGGGGTGCTCGCGCAGCGACTTGATGGACGGGCCGACCGCGGTGGCGCCAACGGTGGTCGCCGCGCCGCCGCCCAGGTATCGCGACGACTCCCCGAGCAGCACCGTGGGCAGCAGCGGCGCCGACCGACGGATCCGCCAGACCGCGGCCGCCGAGAACGACATGATGACGGCGCGGGAGTGGTCCGCGGACGCAGGTGCGGACAGCCCGAACCGGGACAGCTCCGCGAGCACCTTGCTCTCCACCAGCCCGCCGAAGCGGACCGGGTGCTTGGTCTCGATGAAGAGCTTGGTCGGGCGGCTGGTGTGATCGAGAACCAGCGTGATCAGCTGGGCGAGGGTGAGCACCGGCTCCCCGTTGGCACCGAACTCGAGCTCGTTGAGGTGCCTGAGCGTCATCTCGCTGACCAGCCCGGTGCCCGTGGACGTGCGGTCGACGCGCCGGTCGTGAACGCACACCAGGTGCCCGTCGCGGGTCAGCCGAACGTCGCATTCCAGCCCGTCGGCGCCCTGGTCGAGGGCCAGCTCGTACGCGGCGAGGGTGTGTTCGGGCAGGGCGGCGGATGCGCCGCGGTGCGCGACGACGCGGGGCTCGGGGGTCACGGCGCCCCCGCTTCCACGCGCTCCGGGGTCCGGGCGGGCCCGGCGTTCCCGGCCGGCTCGGCAATCCCGGCGGGCTCGGCAGTACCGGCGGGCTCGGCAGTCCCGGCGGACGTGGCCGACTCGGGTACCGCGACGAGCCAGCGGGTCAGCTCGCGCTGCTTCCCCGTCGGGCTCAGACCCTCGACGCGGTGGATGACCAACAGCGTCAGCACCGCGACCGCGACCGCGACCAGATCGGTGACCGCCGCGAGCAGCACCCCGTCGGCCTGCGCCTGCAGCGAGTCGAGCGTGCGCCACCACAGATTCACCACGAACAGCACGCCGCCACACGCCCAGGTGACCCACCACACCCGGAACAGCGTGCGTGTCTGCGGGTCCGGCTCGTCCAGCTCGGTCAGGAAAACCCCCGGCATCGCCAGGTTCACCACCGGGACCAGGCAGCCGAGGGCGAGCGTCGACGGGCGGCGCGGGTCGACGTGTCCGCTGCGGGCGAAGGCGCGGCGCCGGGCCCCAACCAGCCAGGCGACAGTGGCCACGGCGGCGCACACGGCGACGATCGGGGCGAGCAGACCCGCCGCGGAGACCAGCCCGTCGGACACCGCGAGCAGCCCCGGCCCGATCAGGGTGCTCCGGTTGCGCAGCAGCAGCCCGTAGCGGAACAGTTCGGCGAGTGCGGCCAGCGCGAACAGCGCCGCCGCCGCGCTGAGCAGCGCGGGAGCCAGCTCGGCGAGCTGCTCACGACGCCCGGCCACCGGTTCCCGGTCGGGAGCGGGGGGCACGTCGCGCAGGCCCCATCGGGGGATCTCGCGGTAGGACGGCGGGCCCGGTTGGGCCGAGGTCCGGGCCGGGCGGACCCGGCTCGTGGCCGCCCCTGGCCGTCGGGCGACCCATCGGAAGTTGCGCAGGTTCGGCGGTTCCGGGCGCGCCGGATCCGTCGGCGAGAGCAGCACGCCGTGGCACCGCGGGCACCACTGCGCCGGGCCCCCGACAACCGGCCATCGGGCGGCGCAGCGCGCACAGACCTGAACGGTGCTCATCTAGTAGATCTTTGCCGACCGCCCGCCGTCGGCGGTCAACGGCCGGCCACATTTCTGCCAGGCCACCATCCCGTCGACGACGTTCACCGCATCGAACCCGACCTGGTTGAGGTATTCGACCACCCGCATCGACCGGCCGCCGGACCGGCACACCACGTACACCTCGGCGTCCATGTCGATCTCGGCCATCCGCGCGGGCACGTCGACCATCGGGATGTGCAGGGCACCGGGCGCATGCCCGTCCGCCCACTCCTCGTCCTCGCGCACGTCCAGCAGGATCACCGAGTCGGACAGCTCGGCCGGTACCTCCGCCGCGGGCACCGAGGGCACATCACCAAAGCTCACGCCATCGATACTGTCACGTTCGGCGGCGACTCGTCGGTGGAGGCGGGAACGATTCCCCCTGCGCGCGGGGCGGCCGCGTTGTGGGGCATGCGCGCCCGCGCCGGATACGGCAGGCTGGCACGCATGGAGCTGAGAATCTTCACCGAACCGCAGCAGGGCGCCACCTACGGGCAGTTGCTGCGCGTCGCGCAGGCCGCCGAGGACCTCGGCTACGGCGCCTTCTTCCGATCCGACCACTACCTGGCGATGAACTCCGACGGGTTGCCCGGCCCCACCGACGCCTGGATCACCCTTGCAGGCCTCGCCCGCGAGACGTCCACGATCCGGCTCGGCACGCTGGTCACCTCCGCGACGTTCCGCTACCCGGGGCCGCTGGCGATCAGCGTGGCCCAGGTGGACGCGATGAGCGAGGGCCGGGTGGAATTCGGCATCGGCGCAGGCTGGTACGAGGAGGAACACCTCGCCTACGGCATCCCCTTCCCGTCGCTGAAGGAGCGTTTCGACCGGCTCGAGGAATCGCTGGCGGTGATCACCGGCATGTGGGAGACCCCGGTCGGTGAATCCTTCTCGTTCGACGGCGCGCACCACCGCATCGAGGATTCGCCCGCGCTGCCGAAGCCGTTCCACCACGCCGGGCCCCCGATCATCATGGGCGGCATGGGCAAGCGCCGTACCCCCGAACTGACGGCCCGCTACGCCGACGAGTTCAACCTGCCGTTCGTCTCCCTCGAGGGCACCGCCACCCAGTTCGAACGGGTGCGCCAGGCCTGCCGCACGATCGACCGCGACCCCGCCGAGCTCGCCTACTCCAATGCGCTGGTGCTCTGCTGCGGCCGCACCGAGAGCGAGCTCGCCGCCCGCGCCGCGCGCATCGGTCGGGAGGTCGCCGAACTGCGGGAGAACGGAGCGGCCGGTTCACCCGCCGAACTCGTCGACAAGATCGGCCGGTACGGCGAGCTCGGGGCGAGCCGCATCTATCTGCAGACCCTCGACCTCGATGACCTCGACCACCTGGAGTTGGTCGCGAAGGAGGTCATGCCGCAGCTCGGCTGAGGGCGACGCGTCAGCTCGGCGGCTGGATGTCCTTCTGCGCGGGCACCTCGTCCTGCTTCAGCAGGCCGACCGGGCAGCTGACGCCGGTGGCATGCACCGGGCAGTAACCGCCGGGGTTCTTGGCGAGGTACTGCTGGTGATAGTCCTCGGCGTAGTAGAACTCGCGGAGCGGGGCGATCTCGGTGGTGATCGCCCCGTACCCGGCGTCGGCCAACCGGACCGCAAACGTCTCCGCGGTGGCGTGCGCGATCGACTGCTGCGCGTCGTCGGTGGTGTAGATCGCCGAGCGGTACTGGGAGCCGTGGTCGTTGCCCTGCCGCAGGCCCTGCGTGGGGTCGTGGTTCTCCCAGAACTGCTGCAGCACGCTCGCGTAGCCGATGACCGCCGGATCGAAGACCACGAGCACCACCTCGGTGTGCCCGGTCCGGCCCGAGCAGACCTCCTCGTACGTGGGGTTGAGGGTGAACCCGCCCGCGTATCCGGCCGCGGTGCTGTACACACCGTCGAGCTGCCAGAACTCCTTCTCGGCGCCCCAGAAGCAGCCCATGCCGACGACCGCGGTCTGCATTCCCTCCGGGAACGGCGGGGTCAGCGGGTGTCCGTTGACGTAGTGGGCGTCGGGAACCCGCAGCGGCTGGGTCCGGCCGGGCAGCGCCTCGTCGGCGCTCACGATCGCTGTTTTCGCCGCCGTGCGGCCGAGGATGTCGTCGTACCAGGACATGATCCGATGCTACGCGCGGCCGCAGCCGCGGCGGTTCCATCGTCGTTGCGCGGGCTCGGAGGCCGCGCGCCTCGGTAAGCTCGCCGGTGCAGTTGGGGGGCCGACCGTCGTCGCAGGAGGCGTAGATGTCACCTCAGGAACCCGAGGGCGATGCGCAGGGATCGCCGTTCCCGCCGCCGTTCAAGTGGGGCGCCGCGCGGCCTGCTCCGAAACCCGCGCGGCAGCGACCCGAGGGTCCTCGCCCCGAGCCGCCGGTTGTCGTCGCGGAGCCGACCGTGGCCCCGATTCCTGCCGAGCCCGCGACGCCACCGACCGTGGCTGCCCCGAGGCTCGCCGAACCCGAGGCCGCTCCCCAGACGCCTGCCGAGCCCGTGATCCCGGCACCGACCGCGCCCGCGATCTCAAGCCAGTCCGCGACCCCGTCGGCCGACACCGAGTTCGGCGCGCCACCGGTCAGCCCGCCGTGGCTCGCGCCGGAACCCGCCGCCGGGCACGACCAACAGTCCGCGCCCGGCTCTCAGTCGGTCGCGCTCGCGGTGCTGATCGGTGTGCTGGTCCTCGTGGTCGCCGGCGCCGTCGCGTTCGTCGTGCTCTGATCGGACCGCCCGAAGCGGTGTGACTGCGCGCCGATCCATCGGCTCGAGGGCACCTCCACGAACCGGTACAGCAGCTCCGCCGCCCCGGCCGTCACCAGCAGGAAGGCGAGCACCGCTCCCGTCCGGCCCAGGTGGCCGACGGTGTTCTCGTACACCCGGTACAGGATCAGCGTGTGCAGCAGGTAGATCGCGTAGCTGCGGGTCGCGGTCCAGCGCACGACACTGAGCCGACCGAGGTAGCCGTCGTACCGCACCAGGGCCAGCACCGCGCAGGTGACCACGACCATCGTCCACAGGTAGCGGTCCCCCGCCCAGTAGACGTGACTGTCGGTGGCCAGGCGCACCACCTCGGCCTGCGCCATGGTCGCCACGATGATCCAGCGCCAGTTCGCCAGCCGCGCCCAGCCCAGGTAGATGATCTGGCCCATGAACACCGCTGGCAGGGTCGCGGCGACCTTGGACAGCATCGGCACTGCGTACGGCTGCGGCACGTACAGGTTGTAGAGCAGGACCGCGCTGCACAGGGCCGCCCCCGCGAGGGGTACCGCGATCGGGATCGTCCTCAGCAGCGGCCGGGCGGCGACGCAGTACAGGTAGAAGAGCACCTGCACGACCAGGGTCCAGGTCACCCCGAGCACCGCGACCTCCGGCGTGAGGAAGAACCCGCCGAGCACGAAGCTGAGCGCCGCCTCGGAGTTCGAGATCCCGTCCTGGCCGCTGAACATCCCATTGATGCCAAGGCGCACCAGGACGATCGCGATCAGGAGCGCCACCCACAGCGCGGGAAGCAGCCGGCCGACCCGGTTGAAGAGGAACCGCCCAGGGGTGTGCCGGGTGGCCGACGCGGTGAGCATCAGCCCCGTGAGCATCATGAAGATCGCAACACCGAGGAAGGAAAGGTGCTGGTTGAGTCCGCCACCGGCCACCAGCACCGTGTAGACGCCGTCGATCAGCCACCAGCCGGAGCCGAGGTCGTCGATCAGGTAGTACGAGATGTGCGAATAGATGACGGCGAGCACCGCGATCGCGCGAAGGAGATTGGCTCCGCCGAACTCGATCCGAGGCGGCGATGACGCGCGCACGGAAACGTGTTGCAGTCGGAGCACCACCCAATATTAAGGTTTTGTTCACCGACCGGACGAACCGGTGCCGGAAATCGGGGCGTCCGGCGACCACCCCTGGACGCGTCACTCGCATCCGCGCCCGCTTGGTCGCAAATCTTGCGGACGGTGTACGAATGAGATTGGGTTATGCCCGAGAAGGATCGACCCAAAATCGAACTTGGTACACGCCGGGCGTGCGCGCCCGTAAGGAAGGGACCCTCGTGTCTGTCTACTCGCTGCCTGAACTGCCCTACGACTACGCCGCCCTCGAGCCGCACATCTCCGGCAAGATCATGGAGCTGCACCACGACAAGCACCACGCCGCCTACGTCGCAGGCGCCAACACCGCCCTCGACAAGCTCGCCGAACTCCGCGCCGCCGACGCCGTCGCCCCCGTCGTCAACCTGCACGAGAAGAACCTCGCCTTCCACCTCGGCGGCCACACCAACCACACCGTCTTCTGGAACAACCTCAGCCCCGACGGCGGCGACAAGCCCGAAGGCGAACTCGCCGCAGCCATCGACGACCAGTTCGGCGGCTTCGACGCCTTCCGCACCCACTTCAACGCCAACGCCAACGCCATCCAGGGCTCCGGCTGGTCCATCCTCGCCTGGGACTCCATCGGCCAGCGACTGATCATCGTCCAGCTCTACGACCAGCAGGGCAACATCTCCATCGGCCTCACCCCCCTGCTCATGCTCGACATGTGGGAGCACGCCTTCTACCTCGACTACCAGAACGTCAAGGGCGACTACGTCAACGCCTTCTGGAACATCGTCAACTGGAACGACGTCGCCGCACGCTTCGACCGCGCCCGCACCCAGACCGCAGGCCTCATCGTCTAAGCAGCTCCGCCGCACGACCCACTCCGCCGCGCCCGACCTCCGGGCGCGGCGGAGTCGTTTCCGGCAAACGGTCGTATCGTTGAGGGATGGACACCCTCGTCGAGGGTCTGACCTTTCCCGATGGGGCACGCTGGCACGACCGGCACCTGTGGTTCTCGGACACGCACGCCGGTGAGGTGTTGGCGTACGACCCGCTGACGGGCGCGCTCAACACCGTGGCCGAGGTGCCCGGCCGACCCGCGGGCCTGGGCTTTCTCCCCGACGGTCGGCTCCTCATCGCCTCCACCCGCGACCTGCTCGTGCTGCGCCGGGAACCGGACGGCACCCTGGTCGTGCATGCCGACCTCTCCGGCATCGCCACCTGGTACCTGAACGAGATGTGCGTCGACCGGTTCGGACGCGCCTATGTCGGCAACGTCGGCGACGGCAGCGATCCCCCGCGGCCGCCGCGGCCCGCCGACCTTGCGATGGTCGAACCCGACGGCACCGTCCACGACGTCGCGACCGCGATGGTGCTGGCAGGCGGCATGGTCGTGACCTCCGACGGCAGCACCCTCATCGTCGCCGAGAGCCGATCCACCCCCGGCCGGCTGACCGGCTTCACCATCGAGCCCGACGGCGGGCTCGAGCAACGACGGGTGATCGCCGAGTTCGACGCCTCGGTGCACCCCGACGGCCTCGCGATCGACGCCGAGGACGGCGTCTGGGTCGCCTCCCCGTTCGGGGACGAGATCTTCCGCGTCGACGCCGAGGGCGCCATCACCGACCGCCTGTCCGCGCCCCACCCGTACTCGCTCGCGCTGGGCGGGCCCGACGGTCGCGACCTGTTCGTCTGCACCGCCGAGACGTGGGTTCCAGAGGAAGCAGAACGGGACCGCGCCGGCGCCGTGCGGCGGGTCCGGGTGCGGGTTCCCGCCGCACGGGAGTAGCGCGTCCCGCGGTCGGGCTGGCACTCCATCCCGCTTGTCTGCCAGCCGAGTTCGGCGCATCCTGGAGGTGTCCCGGGTGCGCTCCCGGGTCGCCGTCGTGCGGAAGGGGACGAATGTGAACCAGCACGGACACATCGGCGTCTCGCCCTTCCATGCCGCCGGGGCGCTGCGCGGGTTCATCATCTCCGGCCGGTGGCCCGACACCACCAAGGAGTGGGCCCAGCTACTGGTGTTCGCCGTCCGGGTCGCCGGCGTACCCGGGTTACTTCCCACCTCAACGGTTTTCGGCGCTCACGAGGACCTCCCCGACGACCCGGAACCCGGCACCGTCGGGCTCGTGGTCGCGGAGGGCCCGGTGCTCGGCGAATCCGCCGTCACACCAGGATGTTTCGCGGAGCATCAGCCTCCTGCCCTACTGGTGCTGCACCCGCCGTCGGAGACCATGCCGTCGTTGCCGGAGTGTGTGGGCGCCGCCTCGGGCTGCCTGTTGCTGCCGGGCGTGCCGCACCTCGGCCTTGACCACCGGGCAGCCTGGGTGGAGGCGGACGCCGACGGGACCGTCACGTCCCTGGTCAGCCGGATGAGCCTCGATCCCAACTCCGACCCCGACACCGCCGTTTTGGCCATGCTGCTGGCCTCCTGACGCATACCGAAAGAACAAAGTTCGGTCTCCCAAACTTGTTGTGCGCTTTGCGATCTCGTGAACCTCGGGTAGTCTTACGCCTAGCGAAGGGGAGTAGCCCCCAATCGAGCAGTCGACATACTGGTCAGCATCGCGAAATGCGATGCGCCCGGCTGCCCGAACCGGCGTCGCCGTTCAGGCGACAGGCACCGGTGGGCGAGACCTTCGGCTGTCGACGTCCACACGTCGGCGGCCGGAGGACCGGTTCCCAACATCCTCCGAAACCAGATAACGGAGGAGGTTCGCATGCTTGCCGCGCTGCTGCTCAGCTTCGGCGTCATCTTCGTCGCCGAACTCGGCGACAAATCCCAGCTCATGGCGATGACGTTTGCCCTGCGCTACAAGTGGTGGGTTGTGATCGGCGGCATCACCGTCGCCACCACCGTGGTGCACCTGGTCTCCGTCGGCGTCGGCCACTACCTGGGCGTGGCCATCCCCACGAACCTGATCAGCACCGTCGGTGGCATCGCCTTCCTGATCTTCGCCTTGTGGACCCTGCGCGGCGACAGCCTCAGCGACGACGAGCAGAACAAGGCCGCTCGGGTCGGCACCTCGGCGTTCCTCGCGGTCGCCTCGGCGTTCTTCCTGGCCGAGCTCGGCGACAAGACGATGCTCGCCACCATCACCCTGGCCGCGGACAACGACTGGGTCGGCGTGTGGATCGGCTCGACGGTCGGCATGGTCGCGGCCGATGCCCTCGCGATCATCGTCGGCGCCGTGCTGGGCAAGCACCTGCCGGAGCGGTTCATCCAGCTCGCGGCCGCGACCCTGTTCTTCGTGTTCGGCGTGATGCTGCTGCTCCAGGGCCTGTTCCCCGGGTCCGCGGCGGGGCCGATCGCAGGCGGCGTGATCCTCGCGGTCGCGGCCGTGGTGGGCGGCGTCCGGTACGCGCGGGCGCGGGCGGCCGTACCGGTCGAGGAGACGAGCGAACCCCTCGACCGGTAGGCGCGACCAGCGGTCAGGACCCGGTGCTCCCTGTACCACCCATCGGGGTGACCCGGGTATTCCCTGTCGCCAACCAGCCCTCCGACGCCGGGACTCCGGTGCCGGTGACCGTGACCCCGCTTGGGTTGTCGAGGCCGTACCCGCTCGCGCGATAACGCAAATGGACCGTGACATCACCGGAGAGGAACAACGTCGTGTCGGGATTGGGGTGGTACTCGCGGGACTTAGGGACAGCCCAGCCCCCGGCAGGCGGGGTGACGGTGACATTCCCGGTGACGGGATCTACCGCAACGGTCGAGTCCAGTGCCCAATGCGTGGATCCCTCCGGATACCAGCCGGGTTTCCGGGCGAAAACCGTGGCGTCCATGAATTCGAAGCCTCTCGGAGGGTGGTGGGTGACGCTCGAAACTTCGACGTCCGGCACGGCCGGTTGGTATCCGCCCTCCCCTGCGCTGCTGCTCGCATAGAAGGACACAACGTCACCCGATTTGACGTCCTTGGGACCGGCATAACTCATATGAAGGTCGCCAGCCATCCCCTCGTCCGTGAAGGCTCTTTCGTAGCACGGCCCCCCCGACGGCATCGACTCGATGGTGCATGGAGGCAACAGATTTTGCAGTACCTCATCCTCCCACCACGACTGCCCGGCCGCAGTTCCCACACCCATCGTGATGCCGCTCGCGACAACGGTCAGCGCCGCGAGCACCGACCCACCCTTACGCACCAGATTTCCGACCATTGAACAGTTTCCTTCGGTTTACAGAGCCGCTGCCGTCGATGGCCCGCCGCTGTACGCGGTTGGATTCAGGCACGAGACTCGGCGTCGTAGATGATTCACGGCGACCAGGTCAGGAGGCCGGCATGATGGGCACTCGAAAAGGAGACGGGCGCAATCAGTTTCCCGAACTATTGAAACCACCGATGCCCGGCGTGACTCGGGTGGCACCCGTGGCCAGCCACCCCTCCGAAGCCGGGACGCCGGTGCCGGTGAACGTGACACCGCTGGTGCCATCGAGATGCGACTTTGTCACCTGGTAGCGCAATCTGACGTCGACCTGGCCGGTGCGCCAGCTACCGGAGCTTTCTTGACTCCTCGGGATCGCCCAGCCACCAGCGGGGGCCGCGACCGTCACATCCCCCGTGACGGGGTCCACCACCACGGTCGCGTCCAACTCCGTGTACGTATCAGGGTCCGGATACACGGCGCCCCGGCGGGACTGCACTTCGGCCCCTACGAATTCGAAACCTCGCGGAGCATGGTGGGTAACGCTCGTCACTGCCAGGTCCGGCATGGCGTCCCGGGCCAAGAACCTGGAGGTAAACGCGACCTCACTATCGACTTCGGCCTCGGCGGGCCCCCAGTAGGAGAGCCCGATGTTGCCGGCCGTGGCGCCGTCCGAGAAGATCCCGTCGCACAGCGGTGATGTGAGCCCGACGCAGGGCACTCCAGTGCTTCCAAACCCTCCGCCAGCCGCACCCCCCGCGACGCCCGTACCCATCGCCGCACCGCCCACGACGACGGCCAGCGCCGCGAGCACCGACCCACCCCTACGCACCAGGTGTCCAACCATCGACCATGTCTCCTTCAGTGTTGGGAGACCGGCCCACCGCCCGCCCCCCAAGAACTCGCCAAGGGTAAGGGGCGGAACGGCGCGCTGCGGCAGAATCGAACGGTTACTTTTCCCCAGGTCAAAGCGTTAAACACTGTCGCCGACGTTCCCGCCGCCGCATCAACGCAACCCGCCGCCGAAAGAGCGAGATTCGACGGATACTGGAAGGGTCTCGCAGGCACCCAGACGGAGGGTGACATGACCGAACAGATTCCCCCGGAACCGATCGCGGCCGCCAAGGTGGTGTTGCTGCAGACCCGCAAACGGGACGGCAGCTGGGTCGATACCCCCGTGAACATCGCGGTGGACGGGTCCCACACGTATTTCCGAACACCCGGCAGGGCCTCGAAGAACAAGCGGCTGCGGAACTTCCCCGAGGTCCGGATGTGGCCCTGCATCTGGTCGGGCAAGCCGACCGGCGAGGAGGCGGATGCGACCGCGCACCTGCTCACCGGCACCGAGGCCGACGCCGCCGGCCGGGCCATCGACCGCCGCTTCCCGATCCTGCAGCGAGTCATGGTGCGGGCGGCACACAAGGTCATGCGCACCCCCACGCTCCACTACGAATTGACGGACTTCCACGCGCCGTGACCGAATCCAGGTCGGCGCCAAACGGAAGCATCGGCTGCGCTGTGGTGTTGTATCGGAGATGACCAAATCCGCCGCTGCCACCGCCCGCGTCCGGATCGCGGCGGAGCAGGCCGCGACCGTGCATCGGATCGAGTCGCTGACCGCGCGTCTGGCCGACATCCTGGACGGCTCCGAGCTGACCACGAACGATGACGAGCACGATCCGGAGGGCTCGACGATCGCGTTCGAGCGCGCACAGGTCACCTCGCTCATCGGCGACGCTCGGCAGGAACTCGAGGACCTCGAAGCCGCCCTGCGCCGGGTCGGCGACGGCAGCTACGGGGTCTGCGAAAAGTGCGGTCGCGCAATCAACCCGGAGCGACTGGATGCCCTCCCCGCGGCCCGGCGCTGCATCGACTGCGCGTGACACGGCGACGTCCACTCGGGCTAATCCGGACGGCCGACCGTCAGGACACGGGCGACGGGCCGAACACGTACGAGAGCGGGTCGACGACCCTCGTGCCGGTGCCCGTCGCGACATCCGAAAATTCGGGTGCCCACCGCCTCACATATTGCCGGTATAGGGCGGGCGGTAGCACAACTCCTTCGCCTTGAAGCCAAGTCCGTCCATCACCGGCCAGTCCTGAGGAGGGAGGCCACTGGCGGTGAACCCGACGCCACCCTCCTGGATCGAGCCGGCCTCTACCGTCCACGGAACGTCGTACTCGAAATAGAAGTATGTGTTGTTCGGGGTGTACCCGCCCCCTCTGACAGTCCAGTTCCCCGTGACCGTCACCGCTCCGGTCTGCGCATCGACGGACGTCGGGGGATGATTCTCCGTCACGAGTTCGCCCGTACCCCCGTCCCGGTACTCGATCCGGATCGATCTGAGCTTGTAGGCGGCCGAGGGCGGGTAGTCGGTGTAACGCTGGATGTACCTGGTCTCATCGCTCGCGACTCGGAAGAAACTGCTGGTGAGATACCCGGATCCGGGTTCTCCGGGCGTGTCGACCCCTTGGCGCACTGTGACATCCCCGACCTGCTTCTCGGCGACCCCCGCGAAGCCTGGCCCGCAGAGGGGCAGACCAACTGAGCCGAGTCCCGTCGGCGTCCCCCCGAGGTCGGCGGACCCGACGGCCGCTGCCGTACCGACGCCCGTGGTCAGCCCTCCGGCAACGACCGCGAAAGCGGCGAGCAACGACGCACCCCGCCGGATCGGACTCGTCGACCGCTTCGAGCTTGTTCGCACTGAAGAACTCCATTCGATGAGTGATGGGTGCGCCTCACGTGCTGAACGCCCCGACCGCGTCGGAGTAGGGCGGTTTGTCAGGCTTGGCGGCCGAATCGGGTGACAATTTTCCCGCAGGTCAAAGCGTTAAACAGGACTCGACACCCAGCGATACCGCTCCACTCGGTGAACCGTCGTTAACCAGACTCACGACCGGGGCGCTATCGTTCAGGTCACTACCGGTCGGCCAACGGTGGCCGCCAGAAAAGAGGATCGACTGTGGAAATCCAGGGAACCGCGGCACTGGTCACCGGAGCTGCCTCCGGCCTCGGCGCTGCGACCGCCAAGCGCTTCGCCGACGCGGGCGCCACCGTCTTCGGGCTGGACCTGGCCCAGTCCATCGAGCGCGCGGGCGACAGCGTCCCCGCCGGCGTCACCCTCATCCCGACCGACGTCACCAGCGGCGACGAGGTCCAGGCCGCCGTCGAGCAGATCGTCGCCTCCGGCGTGCCGCTGCGCACCGTCGTGAACTGCGCGGGCGTCGGCTGGGCCGGCCGCATCCTGTCCAAGAACGGCCCGCACGACCTGGAGCTGTTCCGCACGGTCATCACCGTCAACCTGCTCGGCACGTTCAACGTGATGCGCCTGGCCGCCGACGCGATCGCCAAGACCGACACCGTCGACGAGTCCGGCCAGCGCGGCGTCGTCATCAACACCGCCTCGGTCGCCGCGTTCGAGGGCCAGATCGGCCAGATCGCGTACTCCGCGTCCAAGGGTGGCGTGCAGGGCATGACCGTCCCGGCCGCCCGCGACCTCGCGCAGTTCGGCATCCGCGTCAACACCATCGCCCCCGGCATCATCGACACCCCGATGCTCGCGGGCGTCACCGACGAGTACCGCAAGGGCCTCGAGGCAGGCGTGCCGTTCCCGTCCCGCCTGGGCAACCCCTCCGAGTACGCGCAGCTCGCGCAGATGATCGTCGAGCACGACTACCTCAACGGCGAGACGATCCGGATGGACGGCGCGCTCCGGATGGCGCCGCGCTAGGCAGCTCCGCTGCCCGTGCGTGGTTGACGGGTCCCAGGACTCGTCAACCGCGCACGGGCGCCGCAGGCGCCTACAGCTCCGAGGCCAGCGGGACCTCAAGATCGGCGCGGTCGGTCATCCACTCCCGCAACACCCGCGTCGCCTGCACGTCGTCCTCGTTGTAGACGAACAACCGCTCCCGCTGTTCGAGATCCGGCTCGTGGTCGTAGCCGACCGCCTCCCGATACCAGCTCATCGACGCCTCGCCGCCGGCGTCCGCGTCCCGCCAGTTGAACCCGGCGACGGGCGCAATCTTCTTGAGCCCCTTACCGTTCGGGCAGATGAACTGGTCGCTCACCGCCTGGTAGACGTCCACCCAGTCCGGGCTGTCGATGAAGGCGCGGATCTGCGCGACCGTTGGGATCCCCGGCATCCCGGCGAACCGGCTCGCCGAGTCGAGCAGCCACTTGTCTTCCGCCGCACGGGAATAGCAGTAGGCAGCGAAGGTCTTGCCCGCCGCGAGGGTCTCCTCCCTGACCCCCATCAGCCAGCCCCAGAACTCCGCGAACGACCTGCCCTCGTCCCGGGTCGGCAACGGGTCCCAGGTGACGAACGGCCGGTACGGCTGGGTGACGCCGTCCGCGGTGAGCAGCGTGCCCCACAGGTAGGCGCCGTGCTCCTGGTAGCTCTCCATGTCCACGTCGACCTCGACGTCGGCCCGGCGCACCGTGACCTCGGGCCTGCGCCGCACCAGCGGGACCTGGCCCAGCCAGGCCTTCGCGATCACCACCACGTCCTCGAACCCGTTGCCCTGCCACTCCTCCGGCGCCGGTCCGTCCCAGGCCGCCAGGTCGTCGATGGTGTAGACCCCGGCCGCGCGCAGCGCCTCGGCCCGCGAGCCCGTCGCGACCAGGCTGACGTCCCGCGCGGCCGTCAGGTTCTCCTTGCACCGCGACCACCAGGGGCAGGACCGGCACTCGCCGATCTGCGACGGCGAGGTGAAGCGTTCGCCGCGCGCGACGGCCAGCCGGTCGGCGAACCGCTCGTCGTACACGTCCATCACCGCGGCGAGGTCGTGCACGAGGAAGCGCTCGCCGCCGTACCCGATGACGCCGCCGAGCATCGACGGGCTCGCCATGCCCTGCGCCTGCAGCATTCGCTGCAGGTGCGCCAGCCGGAGCTGATCGCGGAGCTGGGCGCGCACCTTCCGGTCCGGGTCCACGCTCGGGGCCCAGTCGTCCAGCCCTGAGGTGACCGCGCCGCTGCCCGGATCGGTGACCTTGTGGTTCACCACGATGGCCGGGATGTATCCCCCACGGTCGGCGTCCCGGATCAACAGCTCCGCTCGCCCGCGCCTGCCGGTGTCGAACTCGAGCGGCAACACCGCGCCCCAGATCCGGTCCGCGCCCTCGGCGCAGGCCCGCAGGGTCGCCGCCGCCCGCTCGCGCGTCGGGACGGACTGATCGATCAGCACCCAGGTGTGGCCGCCGGGCGCCATCAACCGCCGGAGCATGTCCTCCCGGTGTGCCTGGGCCGATTCCCGGCGCTGCTGGACGCCGATGTCCTCCGGCGCCGACGCGATCAGCTCGGGATAGGCCGAGTCGAGGTGGACCCGGTGCCGGCACGTGGTCAGCGTCCTGGGATCGATGAGCACCGACCGAGTGCCGTTGCGGCCCGGCTCGGCGTCCTGGTGCGGATCCCGGAGGTCCTGCGAAGAGTTCACGATGACGAGATTATGGTCCGTCGCACCGACAACCCGCACCGCGCCCGCCTGCGCAGCGGCAAGAACCAGCGCTGCCGGACTCGCCGCCGCCACCCTGAGCGGTGCGGATAGGCTGTCGGGGACGAGGTGTGCCGACGCTCGAGCGCCAAGAATGAGGGGCCTTACGCATGGGTTTGTTCAGGAAACGTAAGACACGCGCGACCCGGCGTGCCGAGGCGAAGGCCCTCAAGCACAAGGCGAAGGTCGAGGCGAAGCTCGGCGCCCGCAACGACCGCAAGAAGATGCGCACCGAGGCCAAGTCCGCGAAGAAGGTCGAGAAGGCTCAGCTCGCGACGCTGAAGGCGCAGGAGAAGGCCGCCACCCGCGGCAAGCTCAGCGTCGGCCAGATCCGCAAGTACCTGGGCATCGCCCGGCTGCTGACGCCGGTGCTCGCCCCCCTCGTCTACCGCGGCGCCACCATGCTGCGCGCGCAGCTCGACCAGCAGCGCGCCAACAAGATGGGCATCGCCCCCGAGGAGCTGGGCACCTACACCGGGCACGGCGCCCACCTCAGCGCCCGGATCGCAGGCGCCGAGCGGTCCGCGAACACCATCGCCGCCCAGTACCCCGACCCCGAGACCACCCGGTTCACCAACGCCGTCCTCGGCCGCCTGGCCGAGCTCAGCACTGCCGTCCGGGCCTCCGAGCAGATGCCGGTCCAGCGCCGCAGGGCCGCCCACCACGCGATCTCGGCGGAACTCGACGGCGTCGAGGCCGACCTGCTCGCCCGCCTCGGCGTCCGCTGACCCGGGCGCGACCGCTCCCAAGATGCCGACCCCCCGCCCCGACCACACCGCCCGCATGCGCGGCGCGGCGGTCGGGGCGCTCACCGCGGCGCTCGCCGTGGCAGGCCACGGGGTCGCGGGCGGCGGCTACCCGGACTCCTCGGCCCTGACGCTGCTGGTGCTGTGCTGCGCCGCCGTCGGCGCGCTCACCGGCAGCCTGCGCGGCGGCCGGGTCGCGCTGCTCGGTGCGCTGGCGGCCGGGCAGCTCGTCGGACACCTCGCGCTGTCGACCGCCCTCACCGCGCACCAGTTCCACGGCCCCGAGCTCTCCCCCCGCGGGCTCACGATGCTCGCCGCCCACGCCGTCGCGACGGCGCTGTGCGCCGCGCTGATCCTGGCCGCGGAGGCCGTGTACGGCCCGATCACCCGGGTGTTGCGGTCCGTCCTGCGTCGGTGGAATCCGCTGCCGCGCACGACCTTCGCACTCCGCACCGCGTCGACGGACCCGATCGCGACGGCGACGCTGCTGCACTTCTGCATCTCGAGACGGGGACCGCCCGCGGCGGTGCCCGCATAGCGGACTCGGTGACCCGAGCCCGCCCTCCCCTCTCGAGAAAGAACCCCATGACCACCCTCATTTCCCGCGCCCTCCTCACGGTCGGCGCCACCGGCGGCGTCCTGCTGCTCGGCACCGGACTCGCCTCCGCGCACGTCTCCGTCAGCGCCCCCGACGCCGAGCAGGGCGGCTACACCGTTCTGACCTTCAAGGTGCCCACCGAGTCGGAGACCGCGGGCACCACCAAGCTGACGGTGGCGCTGCCCAACCTGGCATCCGCGCGCACCGAGCCGATGCCGGGCTGGACGTCGCAGGTCACCAAGGACGCCGCCTCCGGCGAGGCCACCTCGGTCACCTGGACCGCTGATCCCGGCGTCAGCGTCGGACCCGGCCAGTTCCAGCAGTTCCTGCTGTCCACGGGACCGCTGCCCGAGCAGGACGAGGTGTCCTTCGCCGCCACGCAGACCTACAGCGACGGCCAGGTCGTGAACTGGGATCAGCAGCCCGGCGCCGACGGCAGCGAGCCCGACAAGCCGGCGCCCGCCCTCTCGCTGGCCCCCGCCTCGGAGTCCGGGGACGGCCACCACGGCGCCTCGACCGCCTCGTCCGCGACCTCCGACGACGGCGTGGACACCACCGCCCGTTGGCTCGGCGGCATCGGCCTGGTGCTCGGCGCCCTCGGCGCCGCGCTCGGCGTCGGCGCGACCGTCCGCGGACGGCGCTCATGAGTACCCGGGTCCGCGTCCTGGCCGTGACGATGTTCGCGGCGGTGGCCGCGCTGCTCGGCGCGGGCGTCGCCGGGGCCCACGCGGTCGTGACCAGTTCGAACCCCGCGGACGGCTCGTCCGTCGCGGTGGGCCCGGAGCAGGCCATCATCACGTTCAACGAACCGATGCAGCCCAGCTTCGCCACCCTCACCGTGGTCGGCCCGGACGGCAACCTGTGGTCGAAGGGTGAGCCAACCGTGCAGGGCCCCTCGGTCAGCGTCCCGGTCGGCGAGCTCGGCCCCACCGGGGACTACACGATCGCCTACCGGGTGACCTCCGCCGACGGCCACCCCGTCAGCGGGACCCGCACCTTCACCCTCACCGAGCAGGGCTCGGGCACCCCCGGCGCGAAGCCGGGCGGCGACAAGGCCGGCGCCGAGGGCGGCGATTCGGACGGGCTGCCGATGTGGCCGTTCATCGTCGCGGGCGTGCTGGTGTTCGGCGGCGGGCTGGCGTTCGCGCTGCGCCGTCCCAGCGGCAAGAGCTGACCTCGGTGGCCTCGGCGGGCGCGCGGCGGCGGTGGCAGATCTCGCCACGATGGCTGCTGTTCGCCGCGCCCGCCGGCCTGGCTGGGGTCGGGGTGGCCTGGCTGCTGGCCCGCCCAGCCGGCCCCGATCCGTCGAGCCTGATCCGGGTGCTCGCCGTCCTCCTCGGGTCGACGGTGCTCGGCCTGACGACACTCGAGTGGCTGCAGCGATCCGAGCCGCGACCGGTGATCGCGCGCGGCCAACTGTGGCGGCCGATCGCGGCGCTGGCAGGGGCCTGGACCCTGGCCGAGGTCGCCCTGGTGGTCGCCGCGGCGGCGGAGACGACCGAGACCGGGGCAGGCGCGCTCTCCTCGACCACGTTCGGCCGGTTTCTCGGTGACGTCAACGCGGGCCAGATCGGCGGCGCCACCGTGGCCTGCACCACCGCGATCGCGGTGATCGCGGCGCTGGCGTTCCGGCGGGGCGCCGACTGGCCGATCACCTCCGTCGCGGTGCTCGCCGCGGTCGCGCTCGCGTCCCGTCCCGTCACCGGGCACATGTCGGCGCAGACCCTCGGTTCGCTGCTCGGCGCCGCGCACGCGCTCGCCGCCGCGCTGTGGCTGGGACCGTTGGTCGCGATGGCACTGCTGCTGCGGGCCAGGGGCGCCTGGGCCGCCCTGCTGCCGCGCTACTCGGAGCTCGCCTGGCGCTGCGTCGCGGTGTTGACGGTGACCGGCGTGATCGACGCCGCGGTCAAGCTCGGCGGCGTTGGCGCGCTCGTCGACACCGGCTACGGGCGGATCGTGCTGGCCAAGACCGCGGCGCTGCTCGCGCTCGGCGCGCTCGGCTGGTGGTGGCGCCGGACCTGGGTGCCCGCGGCGGGTGCGCACCGCATGCAGGCGGAGGACTCGCTGCGGCGCGCGGTGCTGGAGGCTCTGGCGATGGCCGTCGCCTTCGGCCTGGCCGCCGCCCTCGCCACCACCGCATGAACGGTGCGGGTGTCGGCGGGCGGCGCTATAACTGCCTCATGCCCTCCGAGCAGGATGTACGCGCCCTGATGCTGGCCCTTCCCGAGGCGGAGGAGATCGTGGTCGACAGCTGGGGCAACCAGCCGACCTTCCGGGTGCGCAAGAAGATGTTCGCGATGGTCGGATACGGCGCGCCCACCGCATGCCTCAAGGCCACCCGCGACGACCAGGCCGCGCTGCTCGCACAGGACCCCGAGACCTTCCTGGTGGCCCCGTTTTTCGGGCGCTGGGGCTGGATCGACGTCGTCCTCGACCGGGTGGATCCGCAGGAGCTGGCCGAGCTCGTCGAGGAGGCGTGGCGGCTGACCGCCCCGAAGCGGGTGGTCGCCGCCTACGACCGCGACCGAGCGGCCGGCTAGGTCTCCTTGCGGGATCGCGCGTTCAGTGCGGTCGCGCTGACCAGGCCGAGCGCCAGGAACCCGGACGCCACGAACAGCGCGGTGCGGGTCGCGTCGCCGAAGCCCTCCGACAGCGCCGCGGTCACCTCGGGCCCGGACGGGCCGAGCTTGCCCTCCTCGCCCTGCTCGCGGATCCCGGAGATGGTGCCGCCCGCGGAGTCCCTGGTCGCGGTGACCAGCTGTTCCTGCACCGGCGGTGGCACCGACGTGACCGGTTCGAGGCTGTCGGAGAGGTTCTGCGCCAACGAGATCGAGAGCACCGCGCCCAGCACCGCGGACCCGAGCGCGGCGCCGAGCTGACGCACGGTGCTCTGCGTCGCCGAGCCCTGGCCCGACTTCTCCGCCGGGATGTCGGCGAGCACCGTCCCGGTCAGCTGCGCCGACGCCAGCCCGAGGCCCGCGCCGTAGATCGCCAGCAGCACGGCGAGCAGCCACGGCGACACCGTGGAGGACAGCGCGAACGCCACCACAGCCACGCCGACGGCCTCGAGCGCCAATCCCAGGATCACGGTCTTCGGCGCACCGAACGCGGCGGCGACGTGCCGGGCCGCGGCGCCGGAGGCGAAGGCGCCCAGCGCCATCGCGGCCAGCACCAGACCCGCGCCCATCGTGGTCAGGCCGAGCGCGTTCACCAGGAACAGCGGCAGCACCAGCAGCAGGCCGAACTCGCCGATCGCCACGGTCAGCGCGGTCAGGTTGCCCCAGCTGAACGTCGGGACCGAGAACAGGGTCAGGTCGAGGATCGCGGACCGGTGGCTACCGCGGGCCCGGTGCCGCTCCCAGAACACGAACAGCACGAGGCTGGCCAGGCCGATCGCGCCGACGACCGGGACCACCGACACCGGCGCGTCCGCGGGCCATTCGAGCCCGAACACGCTGAACGGAGCGATCGGCTTCCACCAGCCGAGGCTCTGCCCCTCGATCAGGGCGAAGATGACGCCGCCGAAGCCGATCGCGCTGAGCAGCAGCCCGTCCACGTCCAGGCCCGGCTCGGTGATGGTGGCCTTGGTCTCCCGCACCGCGTACAGGGCACCGATGATCACCGCGATGCCGATCGGGACGTTCACGATGAAGATCCACGGCCAGGTGAAGTAGGTGGTGAGCCAGCCGCCGAGCAGCGGGCCGACCGCCGCCATGCCCGAGATCACCGCTCCCCACACGGCGAACGCGACGATCCGGTCCTTGCCGCGGAAGGTCGCGTTCACGCTCGAGAGGGTCGTCGGGAGCACGAAGGCTCCGCCGACGCCCTGGATGACGCGGGCGATGATGAGCGAGGTCGCGCTGGTGGCGAGCGCGGCGAACACGCTGCCCAGCAGGAACACCAGCACGCCGAGGATGAACATGCGGCGGCGGCCGAGCCGGTCGCCGAGCCGCCCGGCGGTGAGCAGCAGCGCGGCGAACACCACCGAGTAGACACTGTTGACCCACTGGGCGTCGGTCAGGTCGAGGTCGAGGTCGGTGATGATCACCGGCAGTGCGACACCGACGATGGTGCCGTCCACCACGATCATGGACAGCCCCGCGGCGAGCACCCCGAGCCCGATCCAGGCGCGCCGATCGGCTCTCGGCTCCAAGTCAGTCGACTCGGCGGTCATAGGGGGTGCCCCTTCCACGTGACAAGCCGGCGCCGAACAGCGCCGCCACGATTCCACCATCGTCACCGACCCGTGTCGCCGCGAAATGCCGGGGGCGCGCCGAGCTTCATACTTTCGATGGATTCGCCGCGGCGCCGAGCCGGCTCCGGGCAGTGCCCTAGACCTCCTGGTGCGCCTCCAGGTGCGCCTTCATCCGCTCCAGCGTGGTCTGCATGCCGTCCCGCATCAGTGTGTCCCGGTTCCGACCGAGCACCTTCGAGCGCTGCACGATCCGCACCCACAGCGCGGGCGTCCCGTAGATCTCCCGGGTCTCGGTGAGCCGGGTACCGATGCCGGACGGCTCGAGCAGGTAGCTCCAGCGCGCCTTCGGCTCGTCCGCCTCGAACGAGAACCGCTCCCCCGGAACGACATCGACCACCGTGCAATGGGTGGTCCACCGCACGGGGCCGTGCCGGTTGCTGCCCGTGAAGGTCGCACCGGCGGTCACCGGCTCGCCGCCGGTCCACCGCCCGCCGGTGTTCTCCGGGCTGAACCGGCCCATGCCGGCGATGTCGGTGACCACATCCCACACCGCCGACGGCGCGGCCTCGATCAGAACGCTCGCGTGATCCATCCGGTCAGCGTCCGGGGACGTACTGCAGCACCTTGATGAACGGCGCCAGCACCTTTGCCCAGACCTTCGGCGGAAGTCCGCGGGGCCCACCGAGATTCAGCACACGCGTCGTCGCGATGGTCTGCGACTCGGTGTACTTGAGCAAACCGTCGGGACCGTGCCTGCGGCCGACACCGGACACACCCATGCCTCCCATCGGCGCCGCGGTGCTGCCCCAGGCGGGCGCGTACCCCTCGTCGACGTTGACGGTGCCCGCGCGGACCTGGGCCGCGATGGCCTCGCCCTCGGCCTTGCTGCCCGCCCAGACGCTGGCGTTGAGGCCGTACTCGGTGTCGTTGGCCTGCCGGATCGCCTCGTTCACGTCGGCGACCGGGTAGATCGACACCAGCGGACCGAAGGTCTCGTTGCGGGCGCACTCCATCTCGTCGGTGACGCCGGTGAGCACCGTCGGCTCGTAGAACAGCGGGCCCAGGTCGGGGCGCGCCTTGCCGCCCGCGACCACGGTGGCGCCCTTGACCACGGCGTCGTCGACGTGCCCGGAGACGGTCTTGACCTGCGCCTCGGAGACGAGGCTGCCCATCTCGATGCCGAACTCGTAGCCGGCCCCGAGGGTCATGTTCCTGACGCGCTCACCGAAGAGCTTGGTGAACTCGTCGGCGACCGGCTGCTCCACGTAGATCCGCTCGATGGAGATGCACAGCTGGCCGGAGTTCGAGTAGCAGGCGCGGACCGCCGCATCGGCGACCTCGCGCAGGTTGGCGCCCTTGGTGACGATCATCGGGTTCTTGCCACCGAGCTCGGCGGAGAAGCCGATCAGCCGTCGGCCTGCCTGCTCGGCGAGCAGCTGGCCGGTGGCGGTGGAGCCGGTGAACATCAGGTAGTCGGTGTTCTCGACGATCGCGGTGCCCACCACGGATCCGGGGCCGGGGACCACGGCGAACACCTCGCGCGGCAGTCCGGCCTGGTACATCAGATCGACGCAGGCGAGCGCGCAGTAGGGGGTCTGGCTGTCCGGCTTGATGACCACCGCGTTGCCCGCCATCAGGGCGGCGATCGCGTCGGACACCGCGAGGGTCATCGGGTAGTTCCACGGCGAGATGACACCGACGACGCCCTTCGCGTGGTGGTGCACCACGGTCTTGGTGAGGCCCGGCAGCATGCCCTGGACCCGCTTCGGCTTGAGCAGCTTCGGTGCGACGCGGGCGTAGTACCGCGAGGTCATGGCGATGTCGAGCACCTCTTCCAGGGCGGCGGCCCTGGACTTGCCGGTCTCCGCCTGCGCCATGTCGAGCAGCGCGTCACGGTTCTCCAGCACCAGCTCGCGGTAGCGGTGGAAGACGCGGGCCCGGTCGTCGGCTGAACGCTTGCCCCACCCCCGCTGGGCCACCCGGGCGCGCTCGATCGCGGCGACCGCGTCCTCCGCGGTGCCGACCGGGACGGTGGTCAGCTCGCGACCGGTGAAGGCCTCGACGATGGGGCGGGTCGGGCGGCTCGCCGCGTCCGGGATGGCGATGAGGTCGGCGAGCCGCGCGAAGGTCGCGGCGGACGGAGCAGGCATTTCGTACCCCTACTGGTGAGTAGTTCTTGCGGTTACACACAACTTACCTGTTCCGTGGCCGGCGTCACAGGGGAGTGCGACTCAGCCCTGCGCGACCATCTCCTTGGCCCAGCGGTAGTCCGCCTTGCCGCTCGGCGACCGCACGATCGACGGCACCACCACGATCGACCGCGGGATCTTGTAGCCCGCGACGTGCTCGCGGCAGTGCTCGGCGATCTCGGCGGTGTCGATGCCGTGATCGCCCTCGCGCAGCTGCACCACCGCCGCGACCCGCTCGCCGAACCGGGCGTCGGGTACCCCGGCGACGAGGGCGTCGAGCACCGCCGGGTGCGTCTTGAGGGCCTGCTCCACCTCCTCGGGGAACACCTTCTCGCCGCCGGAGTTGATGCACATCGAGCCGCGGCCGAGCAGCACGATGGTGCCGTCCGCCTCCATCCGCCCCATGTCGCCGAGGATGGCCATCCGCACCCCGTCCACCACCGGGAACGTCGCGGCCGTCTTCTCCTCGTCGCCGAAGTACGCGACCGGGACGTGGCCGCGGCGCGCGATGTAGCCCAGCTCGTCCGAGCCCGGCACGATGGCCAGGCCCCGCTCGTCGACGAGCAGCATGTTCGGGTTGGCCCTGATCCGCTTGGTGCCGTCGTCGCCGAACTCGACGACCCCGTCGTTCCCGGATTCGGAGGCGCCGAAGGCATCCTTGATGACCAAACCCGGCACCAGCTCGCGCAGCCGGTCCTTGAGCTGCGGCGAGAACAGGGCACCGCCGGAACCGATCAGCTTGAGGGAGGACAGGTCGTACTCCCCCGCGTGCGCCGTCATGGCGTCCGCGATCGGCCGGGCGATGGCGTCGCCGACCACGGTGACGCCGGTGATCTTCTCGGCCTCGATCAGCCGCAG
The DNA here is from genome assembly GCF_017833315.1 of Rhodococcus sp. PvR099. Lineage (NCBI taxonomy): Bacteria > Bacillati > Actinomycetota > Actinomycetes > Mycobacteriales > Nocardiaceae > Rhodococcus > Rhodococcus sp. PvR099. Next base: position 3,799,025 of record NZ_JAFIBV010000001.1, read on the forward strand.
CACCTCGACGGGGTCGAAGCTGCGCGCGATCACCCGCGGCGCCCCCATCAGGAAGGCGGTCAGCAGCGAGTAGACCGCCGCCCCGTGCATCAGCGGCGGAATGAGCATCAGCACGGCGGGATTCGTGTTCGCCACCGCGGCCTCGACCACCTCCGCCACGCTGGTGCGAGGCGGGCCGCTCAGGTTCGCACCGGACAGCGCGGCGTAGAAGAAGTCCTCGTGCCGCCAGACCACGCCCTTGGGCATGCCCGTGGTGCCGCCGGTGTAGATGATGAAGTGGTCGTCCTGGCTGCGCGGCGGGAAGTCCCGATCCGGCGACTGCGCCGCCAGCGCGGCCTCGTAGTCGGCGCCGACGGTCAGCACGTGCCCGACTCCTGGGCAGCGCGACAGGGCGGCGGTCGCGGTGGGGATGTACTCCTCCTCGACGATGAGGGCGACGATCTCGGAGTTGTTGTAGAGGTAGACCAGCTCCGCGTCGGTGTACCGGAAGTTGACGTTGACCGGCACCGCCCGGATCTTCAGGCAGGCGAGCAGGCCCTCGACGTACTCGATGCTGTTACGCATGTGGATGCCGACGTGCTGGCCCGGCTGCACCCCGACCGACTGCAGATGGTGGGCGAGCCGATTCGCCCGGCGCTCGAGCTCCGCATAGCTGCGACGCTCGGCCCTCCCCGGACCGGTCCCCGCGGGATCCGGCGATCCGAAGATCAACGGCACGCGGTCGGGGATCGCGTCCGCGACCGCCTCGTACAGATCGGCAATATTGAGCGGCACGACCGAAATCCTTGCTTCAGGTGAAATGGTTCGCGACCAGCTAACACGAATGCTGTGCTCACCGAGCCGAATTCGTGTCCGCATCTCGTCCCCCGGGATCTCAGGGTCGGCGGGCCGCCCAGGCGGTTCGGCTGCCCCGGACGGTCAGGTCGCCGCGGCGCAGGACCGATGCGGGGTGGTCCGCGGCGAGGAGGTGGTCGAGGGTGTCGAGGTCGTCGGCGGCCAACTGGCCGTCGAGGGCGGCGCGGACACGACTCAGGAAGGTGTGTGCGTACCGCCCCGCGCGCTCCGGCATCGGATCCGCGCCGACGGTGCTCGCGTCCACGGTGAAACTGCGCTGCTCGAGGACATCGAATCCGGCCCGCTCCAGGTGCGGCCGCCAGTCCGGGTAGGTGTTCCAGTTCGCCTTGGCCAGGAGCTCGTGGCACCGCGACTCCAGGCCGGGGCGGCCGACGCCGATGTCGTCGGGCAGAAACCGTGGCAGCCCGTCCATTTCGAGGACCACCAGCAGCCCGCATGGGTTCAGCCCCTCGTGCACCCCGCGCAGCACCCGGTCCGGGTCGGCGACCTCGTGCAGCGACGAGGCCGCCCAGGCGACGTCCGCGGAGCCGACCGCGGGCCAGCCGTCGTCCAGGTCGGCCCTGGCGACGCGCAACCGATCGACCACGCCTGCCGCGCGGGCGGATGCCTGGACACGATCGAGCATCACCGCCGACTTGTCGACCGCGATCAGCTGCGATGTCCCGAACCGCCGCGCGAGCGCCAGGCTGCCGGTGCCCGTTCCCGCACCGAGGTCGACGACAGCGCGCGGCGCCTCGGGCGCGTGCCACTGTGCCCATTCCGTCACCTCGTCGAGATACGCGCCGAGCACCTCCGCGTCGAGGTCGAGCATGTCCGCCAGACCCGCCTCGTCATGGTGCCCGTGACCGTGTCCGTGGTGATGGTCGTGTCCATGTCCGTGCTGGTGGGAGTGCTGCGTCATGCCTCCACCCTAAGCACATCCTGCGCATAAGGCATACCATCTTGCTTATGACGCAAGAAGTCACCATGGACGCGATGATCCGGCAGCGCATCCGCGGCCTCCGCCTGGCCAGGGGCTGGTCGCTGGACGCCCTCGCGGCGCGCTGCTTTCTGAGCCCCTCCACCCTGAGCCGCATCGAGACCGGGCACCGCAGGATCGCCCTCGATCAGCTGGTCCCCATCGCCCGGGCCCTCGGCACCACCCTCGACCAGCTGGTCGAATCGGCCGACGACGAGGACGTGGTGATCCGTCCGCAGCCCGAGCACACGCGGGGAGTGACGACCTGGCTGCTCTCCCGCGACCGGGCCCTGCCGGGTGTGACCGTGGCGAAGATGCGCATCACCCCCGAGCGCCCGACCACGGCGGAGCAGCTGGGGGTGCACCCCGGTCGCGACTGGTTCACCGTCCTGTCCGGCACCGCCCGGCTGCACCTGGGCGAGCGAACACTGCTGGTCCAGGCCGGCGAGGCGGCCGAGTTCTCCACCATGGTCCCGCACGCCATCGGGGCTCACGAGGGACCCGTGGAGATCCTCACCATCTTCGACCGCGACGGGGAGCGGGCCCACCTGCACGGCCAGGACGGCGGTCCCGCCTGACCCCGAATCACCCGGCTTCTCACCAGCCCCGTTCCGTCCTGTTACAGAGCTGTTGCAGACCGTGGCACCGTCGACGAACAACGACCACTTCACGGTGACACTGACCGAGCAGTCTCGACTGCATGCCGATCCACCGCAGAATCATCTGCCTCGTCGCGCTCGGAGCGCTCACGCTCGGTGCATGCTCGTTCACCGATTCCGCAAAGCCCAAACGCGGTAACTACCTTGCCACTCAGCCCGATTCGGGACCCGGCGGTGGCGAGATCGAGGACGGCATCCGTCTCGACGACAAGCATGTCCCCGCATTGGCCCGTCTCGACCCCGCGCTTCTCGTGGCGCTGCAGGCCGCGGCCGCCGATGCACAGGCATCCGGGGTGAAAATGCACGTCACGTCAGGTTGGCGGTCCGCCGCATACCAGCAGCGCCTGTTCGACGAGGCCGTGGTCGAGTACGGCAGCGCGAGCGAAGCCGCCAAGTGGGTGCACTCCCCGAGTCGCTCCAAGCACGTCAGCGGACAGGCAGTCGACATCGGACCGACGAACGCAGACGACTGGCTCATCCGGCACGGTGGCGACTACGGCCTGTGCCAGACATACGCCAACGAGATGTGGCACTTCGAATTGGCAACCACCCCGGGAGGGCAATGCCCACCACAACTGAACAATGCTTCGGACGGGCGATCGGAACGCTGACCATGACACATATCAAACCGGCGAGACTGGTTGCCGCACTGGCACTCTTGATCCTCGGAGTCATCGGATTCGGATTGGCCGTCAACACGGGCGGAGGCCAGATAGTCGATCAACAACTCATGGTGGACGCGGCCGCGTTCTCCGAAGACCTCGGGGTGTTCTCTGCCGAGTTCGTCGGCCTCGTCACCCCGATCCTGATAGTGGGAGGGGTGCTCGTGGTACTCATGATCACGTTGCGCAACAACCCGATTGCACTGACACTGCGAGTCGTCGTCGTGACACTCGGCCCCATCACGACGGCCTGGGTTCTCAAACAGTCGCTGGATCGACCGGACCTGAACGGTCTCGTCATGCACAATTCCTTTCCCAGCGGCACGCTCACGGCCATCACTGCCCTTGCTTGCGCAATCGTCCTCGTCACCCCCAACCGGTGGCGGGCCGTCGTCGCCATCAACGGCGCCCTGCTCACAATCGGTACTGCGATCTCGGTGGTCGTAAGGCAGTGGCACCGTCCGAGTGACGTGATCGGCGCGCTACTCCTCGTCGGCTGCTACACCCTCGCCGTTTCCGCATTTCCGTTGAGCACCGCCGCAGCGCGGCACTCGATACTGGCCGACCCCGGCAACGAACGACTCTCGGGAGTGTGACACCTGTACCCTTGGCTGACCGAGATTCCTCCGACCGCAGAAGACCCGGATCATCATGGTGAGCATCCTCTTCATAGAAGATGATCCAGCCGTGGCCGAAGCAATCACGTTGGGACTGAACCGACTCGGGCACGACGTCAGCCATCGCCCGGACGGCAACTGCGACTTCGACGACATCCTCACCACCGCGGACCTCGTCCTGCTCGACCTCGGGCTCCCGGGCGCCGACGGATACGAGATCTGTCGACGCATCCGCACCCGCAGTTCGATTCCGATCATCATCCTGACCGCTCGATCCGACGACATCGACACCGTTGCCGGTCTGGAAGCCGGCGCCGACGACTACGTCGTCAAACCTGCCAGCCCGCGAGTCCTCGACGCACGCATCAAAGCCGTCGTCAGGCGGTCGACGCCCGCAACGCCGCGGGCAGAGGCCGTCCGGGTCGCCGAAACGTTCGGCAACCTGGAGGTCGATCGGTCGTCACTGCAGGTCCGCAAAGCCGGAACCGTGCTGGCCCTGACTCCGACCGAGCTGCGTCTGATCCTCGCTCTGACCGAGAATCCCGGACAGGTCCTCAGCCGACGGCAGTTGTTGTCGGCGGCCTGGGACCAGGAGTACCTGGGTGACTCCCGACTCGTCGACGCGGCGGTGCAACGACTCCGCGGAAAGATCGAGGACGACCCCGCCGAGCCGACCGTCATCGAAACGGTGCGCGGCTTCGGCTATCGCTTCAACCCCAGCTCAGCTCGATGAGACCGGCCTGGCTGCGGATCGACGGCCTGCGGACACGGCTGGTGCTGGTGTTCATCGCCATCGTCGTGATCATCGCCGGAGGAACAGCGGGCGTGGTGTCGCTCATGGCGCGGTCGTGGATCTATTTCAATGCTCAGGATGTGGCAACTGCACAGTTCCGCGACGAACTACAGTCCGTCAACGGCACGCCGGTGGACGGACTGACACCTGCCGGCCTCGCACCGGTCTTCCCATCCGACATGACACTGATCGCCAACGGTGAAGTCGTCCGTCAAGGATCCGTCGATCCGGCGACGATCACATCGGGCTTCGACGACGGCTTGAACAGCACCGGGCTGATCCGCTTCGAGCGGCTCGACTCAGAGCGCATCCTGGTGGGCATGTCCGTGTACGTCATGGACGTGACCGCAGGGGATGGCAACGACGACCAGACACTGGTCAAGGCCGCCGCCATCCGGCCACTGGTGGGAGTACAGGACAAGTTCGACGACCTGCTCCGAGTCGTCGGCATCACCCTCACGGCGGGTGTGTTGGTGAGCGGTCTGCTCGGACTCTGGATCGCGTCGACACTGGTACGTCCGCTGAGGCGTCTGGACGAAGCCGCGGCCCGCGCCGCCGACGGCGAGTTGAGCGTCCGGCTCCCCGAAGACGGGGTGACCGAACTCGCCCAGGTGACAACGACGTTCAACAACATGGTGGCGCGCAACGAAGCGGTTATCAGGGGCCTCGAAGAATCGGAAGAGCAGTCGAGGCGGTTCGTCGCCGACGTCTCCCACGAGCTTCGAACGCCGCTGGCGGCACTGGTTCCGGTCAGCGAAATACTCCGGGAGGAGATCCCCAATCTTCCGCCGGACGCCGGTGCCGCCGCGCGCATCGTGAGCAGTGAGATCGGCAAGCTCACTCGGCTCGTCGAGGATCTCATCGAGATGTCGCGCCACGATTCACAGCAGGCGCATCTCGTCCTCGACGACGTCGATCTCGTCGAACTGACCGAGCGCACCTTGGAGAGCCGCGGCTGGACCGAAACCGTCGAACTGCTTACGCCCGAAAGCATCAGCGCCAGAGTGGATTCGCGCCGGATCGACATAGTGGTCGCCAACCTCGTCGCCAATGCGCTGCGTCACGGAGCGCCCCCCGTGCGCGTCGAATTGAGCGCGGAACCCGGCTACGCCGTCATCACCGTCGTCGACCATGGCCCCGGCATCTCACCGGAAGACAGGCAGGCGATCTTTCGCCGGTTCTACAAGGTCGACACCGCGCGCGGACGCAGCGAGGGTAGCGGACTCGGGCTCTCCCTCGCCGTCGAGAACGTGCACTTGCACGGCGGCAGCATCGGCGTCGACCAGGTGGATGGACGGACGGTGTTCACCGTTCGCCTGCCCGGTCGCTGACCGCCCCCACTCTTCCCCCGCCTCCAGTCGCGGCAACAGTGGTCCTCCCGACAGGGTTGATCCGGCGACTAGCCTGGACCCATGGACCCACCGGGTACCAGGTACGTCGAGCGCGACGGTCACGCGCTTGCCTACCAGGTCGTGGGCGAGGGCGGCGCCGATGTGGTCCTGTTCCTCGAGATCGGCCTGCACCCGGACCTGATGTGGACCGACCCGCACATCCACTACGTCTTCGAGCGCGCCGCGACCTTCAGCCGGATGGTGTATTTCCAGCGCCGCGGCTTCGGACTGTCCGACCCGGTCGACCACGTCCCCACCCTCGAGCAGCAGGCCGACGACGTGCTCGCGGTGATGGACGCGGTCGGTATGCAACGCGCCACCCTCGTGGGCATCGGCAGCACCTGCGGCGCCCTCGCGTTGATCGCGGCCCGCACCCCGGAGCGGGTGACCGGGTTGGTGTTCCAGCAGCCGTTCGTCGAGGGCGCGCTCCGCGAGGGCGCGGAGCTGCCCCGGGGTTGGACCGTCGAGGCACGGGACCGCTTCGTCGACGGGTGGCGGACGGTCTACGACAACTGGGGCTCCGGCGGGGTCATCGCGATGTGGGACCCGACGCAGGACTCGCCGTTCAATCGGCGACTGATGGCGCTGCTCGAACGCTGCTCGGCGACCCCCGCCACCGCCCGCGCGCACCTCGAATGGTTGTTCCGGATCGACTATTTCGATGTGCTCGCCTCCATCCAATGCGAGACGCGCGTACTCCACTCCGCCCGGAGCGCGGTCCCGTTGGCGGCCTCGCAGCACATCGCGGGGGCGATTCCGCACGGCACGCTGCACGTGCTGCCTCCGCTTCCGCCCGGCACCTCGATGGGCCAGGCCTGGATAGAGGTGCTCGATCACATCGAGGAGGTCGCGACCGGGGTCCATCGGACCGTGGACGCCGAGCGCTATCTCGCCTCGGTGATGTTCACCGACATCGCAGGGTCCACCGAGACGCTTGCCCGGATCGGCGACGCCCCCTACCGGGACCTGCGCGCCACGCACGAGCGGCAGATCCGCAACGAGGTCGAGCTGGCAGGCGGCCGGCTCGTAAACGTCGCGGGCGACGGCACGCTCAGCGTGTTCGACGGCCCCGCCGCGGCGGTCCGGTGCGCGCGCCTCGTCTGCCGCCAAGCCGAGGACCTGGGGCTGGGGGTGCGCGCGGGCGTGCACACCGGAGAGATCGAGGGGATCGGAACGGAACTGACCGGCATCACCGTGCACATCGGCGCCCGTATCGGGGCCGCTGCCGGGCCGGGCGAGGTGCTGGTCTCGCGGGCGGTGCGGGACCAGGTGGTCGGCTCCGGCCTCTCGTTCGTCGACCACGGAACGCGCGAACTCAAGGGCGTCCCCGGCCGATGGCGGCTGTTCGCGCTCGCCGCCACCGACGCCCCGGCCGAGTGCGAGCCCTCGACGGCGTCGCGAAAGACCCTGGGTCTCACCTTGCTCGATCGGGCGGTGCTCAGAATGGCCCGCCGCGCCCCGAACGTCCTGCGGGCCGCGGCCGGGATGGCCAACGCACGGCAGCGCCGACTGTCCCGTCGGCCCGACTGACGCGACTAGCCTGGATTCATGGACCCCCCGGGTACCAGGTACGTCGAGCGCGACGGTCACGCGCTGGCTTATCAGGTCGTGGGTGAGCGCGGGGCCGACGTGGCGCTGTTCCTCGAGATCGGCCTGCACCCGGACCTGATGTGGACCGACCCGCACATCCACTACCTATTCGAGCGGACGGCGACCTTCTCGCGCACCGTCTATTTCCAGCGCCACGGCCTCGGACTGTCCGACCCGGTCGACCACGTCCCCACCCTCGAGCAGCAGGCCGACGACGTGCTCGCGGTGATGGACGCGGTCGGCATGCAACGGGCCGCCCTGGTCGGTATCGGCAGCACCTGCGGGCCCCTCGTGCTGGTGGCCGCCCGTGCGCCCGAGCGGGTGACCGGCCTGGTGCTGCAGCAACCGTTCATCGAGGGCATGCTCCGCGACGGCCCGGACATCCCGCACGGCTGGGACCCCGATGCCCTGGCCCGCTACGTCGAGGGCTGGCGGGCCGTCTACGACAACTGGGGCTCCGGCCAGATCATGTCCATGTGGGACCCCAGCCAGGACTCACCGTTCAATCGCAGGCTGCTGGCGCTGCTCGAGCGCTGCTCCGCGCCGCCCGCGACCGCCCGCGCGCACCTCGAGTGGCTGCTGCGGATCGACTGCTCCGACGCCCTGCCCTCCGTCCAGTGCACGACGCGGGTGCTCCATGCGGAGGCGAGTTCGATGCCCGAGGCGGTCTCCCGCTACGTCACCGACTCGATCCCGCACGCCACGCTGCACACGTTGGCGGCCGCGGCACCCGGTTCGTCACTCGGCGAGGCCTGGATACCGATCATCGACCACATCGAGGAGGTCGCGACCGGGGTCCATCGGCCGGTCGACGCCGACCGCCACCTCGCCTCGGTCCTGTTCACGGACATCGCCGGGTCCACCGAGATGCTGGCCCGGATCGGCGACGGCCCCTACCGCGACCTCCGGGCCACGCACGAGCGGCAGGTCCGCAACGAGGTGGAGCTGGCAGGCGGCCGGCTCGTGAACGTCGCGGGCGACGGCACGCTCAGCGTGTTCGACGGCCCGGCCGCCGCGGTCCGATGTGCCCGGATCGTGTGCCGCCAGGCCGAGGAGCTGGGGCTGACGGTGCGCGCGGGCGTACACACCGGCGAGATCGAGGGAATCGGGGCGGACGTGACCGGGATGACCGTGCACGTCGGAGCCCGGATCGGAGCCGCCGCAGGGCCGGGCGAGGTGCTGGTCTCGCGGACCGTCCGGGACCTGGTGGTCGGGTCCGGGCTCTCCTTCGTGGACCGTGGTGACCACGAGCTCAAGGGTGTCCCCGGCCGATGGCGGCTGTATGCACTGGCCACCACCGAGGGCGAGAGCGAGCCGTCCGCCGAACCCCGAAAACAACTGAGCCTCAACATGATCGACCGGGCCGTGTTGCAAACGGCCCGCCGCGCCCCGCACATCCTGCGCGCCGCGGTCGGCATGGCGAACGCCCGGCAGCGGCGCCGCACCCGGCAGTGAGCGGATGTGGATCAGACACCCAGCGAAATGCGCTCGCTCAGTTCGCGATTCGCCTGCCTGAGCCTGCGGACCTCACTCTCGAGGTCCCGGACCCGCTGCGGGAGATCCTCCTCCGACACGACTCGCGGACGGCCCAGCTCGTCATTGACCCAGCGCACCACGGTGTTCGTGTGCGCGCCGACGTCCGCGGCGATGGCGGCGCAACATTCCAGCCGCGACCGGTACTGGTCGCGGGTCTGCTTGTAGGTGTGGATCGCCCAGGTGCGAGTCGAATCCGTGTAGCCGCGGCTCATGCCGGGTCACCTCCCCTCTCGAAGCGTGATGGACGTGATGGCGACCCCGGTCGGCGACCCCGGATCCGCCGCGGTGGTGAAGGTGTGGCGGTAGTGATTCGCACTGTTGTCGGGACGCCGGTCGAACACGTCGACCGCGTACCGACCCTCGCCGATCCGTTTCACGAGCAGGCAATGCGTTGTGCCGAAAGGGATCTGGGAGATTCCCTGCCCGATCTGCTCCGCGGAGGCGACGAGCGCGTTGGGCGCGACATAGCTGCGGGCCCGGACCCCGTCGCGGGCCACGTAGTAAGCGTCCTCGAATCCCGCGATCGCCGCAGCGCCGCGGTCCGACGAGTCGGCCGAGACCACCTCGCCGTCGGCGAATCCGTCGCACCACGTCGCCTCGTCGGCCTCGTCGGACTGGGCCGCGGCGGGCGAGGTGGCGGGCGAGACCGTGCCGTCCGACGATCCCCGGTCGGCCAGCAGCAGCGCGGTCGCCGCCCCGCCCGCGACGACCACCGCGACGGCGGCGGCCAGCGCCACGTCGAACCGGTGCCGTCGCAGCCACCCCGGCTGGGACTGCGGCGGCACCCATCCGGTGTCGATGACCGGCGGCGCACCGTCCTGCGGTTTGTCGAACCAGGCACCGGGTGCGCCGGGGTCGGAGGTGTCCGGTTTCGGGCCGGCGATCGGGACCCACGGGGGCGGGCGACGCTGATCGGACGACGATTCGCCGAATCTGCCGCCCGGCGGCGGTTGTCGTGTGCCCACGATGTCGGACCTCCTGTTGCCGGTGCGCTGGCGACCCTAGACGGCCAGGCCGTCCCGGCCCGCGGCCAACGCCTCGCCGACCATGCCCGCGACGGGGCCGAACGCGTGATTCAGCTCCACCGCGGCGGCGTCGAGTCCGGCGATGACCTGCTCGCCGCCCGGCTGGGCGAGGGTGGCCTCGCGGGCCGCGATCGCCTGGTCGGTGACCTGCTCCGCGAGCTGCGGGGCCGCAACGACCGCATCGACGACGGCGGTGGCCGCGGCGGGCTGCTCCATGGCGAGCCTGGCGTACTCCTCGCCTGCCTGCAGCGTGAGGGCCGCGGCGTCGGGCTCGGTGACGTTCGGGAGGACGAACTCGGTCGGGGTGCCGAGGCTGTCGCCGGCGCCGAAGGCGGTACCCGCTGCACCGCCCGCCACGCCACCCACGACCGCGCCCACCGCTGCCGCCGGGATTCCGGCCGCGGCAGCGCCGATGGCGGCTCCGGCGGCGGTTCCGATGGGGGCTGCTGCGACCCAGCCCAATCCCGGAATGAAGGCGTTGCCGATGCCCACGCCGATGTTCCCGCCGATGGTGCCGCCGATGAGTGCGCCACCGACAGCGAACGGGACACCGGCGGTCATCGCGCCGGTGACGGCGCCGGCCGCCGCCCCACCGACGGTGGCCGCGGCGATGCGGTCACTGCGCTCGGCGTCCACACCGATCGACTTCCAGAACGTGTTGACCTGCGCCTCGATCACCGCGGAGGTGTTGTTCGTCCGGTTCAGGTACTCGTCGGAGAGCCAGTTCGGCTGGTCGGAGACGAAGTCACCGACACGCAGTCGCTCCTTGGGCGCCTCGATGGGGGCCACCACCTCGACCGCGACGGGCAGGTGCAGTTCCTGGAACTGAACCGGTTCGACGGGCTCGGAATACTCGGTGTAGTCGTAGGTGGGCACCGGCCGGGTCGGCAACTCGGCGTACTCGACCGGAGGAGCGATCCAGTAGGTCTTCGGCTCCTCGACGGGCTCGACCTCGGGCGCGGGCTCGGGGGCGGATTCCGCCACCACGCCGGGCTGCTCGGCGTCTGGCACCATCACGCCGGGCTGGGCGAAAGCCGGTCCCGCACAGGTGATCGCGATCGCCAGCGGGATCACACCCACCACCGTCGCGCGCTCGGTGCGCGCGCGATGACGGGCGCCTCTGTGGTGGTTCATGGGTTCTCCTTCGATGTTTCGTGGTGGTGGCACCACCACGTGAGGTCGTGACGGTGCCGACGCGATCCGAGGCCGCAGTGGGCCGCGCGGCACAGCCGCGGATGGATGGCGTGGTTGCTGGGTCAGCGAAGTGGAGAAGAACCGTGTCGGTCGAGAGCACGACGGGTCTGCGCCGAACGGCGCGGGACTCGACAGATGACCTGGTCCGGCGCAGAGCGCGGGACTATTCCCCCGAAATACATATTCCCCCCGGAATACATTGCCTGCCCCTGATCGGAGCCGGTCTCGCTGCGGTGTTGCCTCCGGGGCCGCCACAACAAGCCACCGGTACCCCCGGATGGGAGCAAACCAGAAATTTAGGACACGTACCGGTCGGTCTGCAAGTTGCGGTCCCCGCGACCTCGCCCCGAGCCGGCGGTTTCGGGGCAGGCGTCACCGGACCTTCCGCCACCAAGCGGGCGCTCGGGTCCGGCCAGGGGTGCCTTACCCTATGACCATGCCCGACCAGCGCAAACCCTCCTTCACGCAGTACCTCGGCTACCTGTTCGGCCGCACCCTGCCCGACTCCATGCAGGACTGGGTCCGCAACGACCTGGTGGGCCCCGGCGCCTCGGTGCGCTACGTGCTGCGTTTCACACTGCCGCTGATCCCGCTGTTCCTGGCGTTCTACCTGCTCATCCCCGGCGAGCGATGGATCCCGCTGGCGATGATGGCGCTGTTGCTGTTCCCGGTGCTGTATTTCGCGATCGCGCTGATGAACATCTACCGCAGGCACCGGCTGCTCGCCCACGGCCTGGACCCGGAACTGCTCAACGAGAAGGCGCAGCGGCGGGCGGACAGCACCCGCGACGACTATGAGCAGCGCCACGGCCGCGGAGGGCCCGCGGCGAACTAGGGTGGATGCGTTCAACAGACGAAGGGAAGAACAGATGACTGAGCAGGTAGCCACCGCAGATCTGGCCGACGAGATCGGCCCCGACATCCGCAGCTGTGACACTCAGTTCATCCAAATCGGCGGTCGCGCAGTCTTTTCCGGCCGCATCACCACCATCAAGTGCTTCCAGGACAACCTGCTGGTGAAGCAGACCCTCGGCGAGCCCGGCAACGGCGGCGTGCTCGTGGTCGACGGCGACGCGAGCGTGCACACCGCGCTGGTCGGCGACATCATCGGCGGCAAGGGCGTCGCCAACGGCTGGGCGGGCGTGATCGTCAACGGCGCGGTCCGCGACTCGGCGATCCTGCGCACCCTCGAGATCGGCATCAAGGCCCTCGGCACCAACCCGCGCAAGAGCACCCAGACCGGCTCCGGCGAGAAGAACGTGCCGGTCACCTTCGGCGGCGTCACCTTCAACCCGGGCGAGATGGTCTACAGCGACGACGACGGCGTCGTCGTCCGCGCGGAGGACTGACCACCACAGATCAGCGTGTTCGGCCCGGGTGCGACGATGGTCCGCCCGGGCCGTTCGCGTTCAGTCGACGATGACGACCGTGTCCCCGACCTGCACGTTCTCGTAGAACCACTGCGCGTTCTCCGGGCTGAGGTTGATGCAGCCGTGGCTGACGTTCTCGTAGCCCTGCGAATCGACCGACCACGGCGCGGAATGCACGAAGATCCCGCCCCAGGTGAGCCGGACCGCGAACTCGGTGTCGATCCGGTATCCCTCCGGGGAATCGACCGGGACCCCGTACGTCGACGAGTCCATCACCAGGTACCGGTCCTTCTCGAGCACTTCGAAGGTGCCCAGCGGGGTCTCGTGACCCGGCTTGCCCATCGACGCCGGCATCGTTCGGACCACCTGATCCCCGATGCTGACCGTGAATTGGTGGGTGGAGACGTTCGCGACCGCGGACACCGCGCCGCCCTGCGTCCGCACCATCTGGGCGGCCGATGCGGTGACGCCGCCGAATCCCATGTGCAGCAACAGCATCACGACCGCCGCGACGATGATCCGAACCGGGTATCGAGACCTTCTGCGCTGTGGTGTTGTCCTCATCGCCGCGCCGCCCTTCGAGAAGACGTGACCGACCCATCCAGTGTGGCACCGCGGGACTCGTTGCAACAGTGCCCGGACCCCCGTCACGGGCGGGTGACCGCGACGGGGTCGTGGGGTCTCCAGCTCCCCCTGATCCTCGCCACGGTCACCCATCACACGGTTACGAGCCGAACGGGAGGCCCGTCTTGCGACGCCAGGGCCCGGTGATCGCAAGGACGATTCCTGGCGTCTGGATGTTCGCGTACAGGGTCTTCCCGTCGGCGCTGAACGCCGGACCGCAGAACTCGCTGTCGTTCAGCTCGTTACGGGCGATCTGGAACGGCTGCCCGTCCTCCGTCACGCCGATCAGGTGGCTGATGCCCTCGCCGTCCTCGGCGAGGATCATGCCGCCGTGCGGGGACACGGTGATGTTGTCGGGGCCGTCGTAGTTGCCGGTGTCGACGGACGGGTCCGGGTTCACGCCGAACAGGGTCTTCAGCTCGACGGTCTCGGTGGCGGGGTCGTAGAACCAGACCTGGCCGTCGTGTTCGACCGCGCTGCCGTCGCTGATGCGGGCGAAGCTGGCGACGAAGTAGACCCCGCCATCGCCCCACCACTGGCCCTCCAGCTTGCGGCTGCGGGTGACCTGGTCGTTCGTGAACTGCTTGCGCACCGAGGTGGCTTTCGCGTCGCGGTCGGGGACGTCGACCCACTGCACGCTGTAACGGACGCCCGGCACGGTGGCCTGCGACAGGTCCGGCACGTGGGTGCCGCCGGAGAGGCACTTCATCGCCTGCAGGCTGCCCGCGGTGTCCCCGCCGGGCGACTGGGCGAGGGCGTGCAGCGCGCCGCGGCCGCCGACGAACCCCTGCGGCGGCGTCCACCGGTAGTACAGGCCGTTGGGGCTGGATGCGTCCTCGGTGAGGTAGATGGCACTCGTCGCCGGGTCGACGGCGACCGCCTCGTGCGCGTACCGGCCGAGGAACTTCAGTGGAATCGGGCTCTTGCCGACGTTCGCGGCCTGGCCGGCCGGGTCGACCTCGAAGACGTATCCGTGGGCGAGGGTGAAGCCGTTCGAACCGGCGCGGGCCTCGGTTTCCTCGCAGGTGAGCCAGGTGCCCCACGGGGTGATGCCACCCGCACAGTTGTTCACGGTTCCTGCGACGCTGACGTACTGGCCCTGGCGCGCGCCGTTCGGGCCGACCGTGGCGGTGGTGGTGCCGCCGCGCGCACCCGGGTCGTAGGTGAGGCCGGCGACCACCGGGACACCGAAGGGCTCGTTGCTGCCGACCTCGTGGTTGGTCACGATGCTGGCACCGTTGCCGTTCGCGAACACGCCGTTCGCATCGGGGTCGCTCGGGACCGGCGAACCGTCGTCGAGCAGGGTCTCACCCGAGCGCGAGACGACCGTGTAGGAGAACCCCGCGGGCAGCGACAGGATCTTGTTGGGGTCGGGAACGAGCGGACCGTACCCGGCCGCCTTCCCCGGCACCGCGGCCGCGAGCTGAGGCCGGAACAGGGTGTCGACGCTTCCAGCGAGTGCGACGCCGAGCCCGGTGAGCGCGGTGCGTCCGAGGAACGCCCTGCGGTTGAGTGGTGAGGTGGTCACGTCCGATCCCTTCATCGATGAACAAACGATGACCGGACGCTATTCAGCGCATGGACGTACTTCGTGCATGCTTCGTGTCCTCCCCGTGAACCGGGAGGGAATTACTGACGCCGCGGGTTCACGTCCACGTCACGCGAGGCGAAAATCCAAGGATTCGCGGACAATTCGGACACGCCCACACGGAGCTACCGACCGCGCCGAGTGTGCAGTTGTCGGGGCATCGGCCGAGTGGGACGTGCGGCAGGTGCACACTCGGCGAGGTCAGCGCTGACGCAGGGAGCCCAGCAGACGGTCGAGCGTCGCCAAGGCCGAGTCCCGGTCCCGATCGGGGGTCTCCGACTGTGCCACCCAGAGCACCGCCTCGTTCATCGCACCGGACAGCAGGTGCGCGGCCGGCGCGGCGAGACCCGGACCGATCGTGCCCTCCGTCTGCAACTCGTCGAGCACCTCCTGCAGCAGGCGACCCGAGTTGGCCGCGTCGAGTTCGCGCCAGCGCTGCCATCCGAGCACAGCTGGCGCGTCGATCAACATGATCCGATGGATCCTGGGATCCGACCCGGCGCGAACGAACTCGTGGCAGCCCTCCACGAGGGCGTCCCACAGGTTCCCCGCCCCGGCCGCGGCGTGACTCACCCGCTCGGCGACCTCTCGCTGCACCTGGTCCACGACGGCATCGAACAGCCCGGCCTTGCTGCCGAAGTGGTGGTATACCGCACCCCGGGTGAGGCCGGATTGCTTTGCGACGTCATCGAGTCCAACCGCGCTGAACCCACGGTCGGCGAACATCTCGACGGCCACCGCGAGCAGGGCTCGCGTTGTCGTAGCGGTCTGTTCCTTCTTCGACGGACTCAAGCCCACCCCTTCGATGACCCATTGATACGTACGCAGTGTATGCGTATGTTCAGACACATACATTGTGTACGTATCTATCTTGAACGGAGAGCTACATGGCCACGACGAGCTTCTATCCGGTGATCTGCACGGACGCCGTCGGCGAGTCGGCGGACTTCTTCCGCCGCTGGTTCGACTTCGAGGCGACGTTCGAATCCGATTGGTACGTAAGCCTTCGACGCGAACCCGACCTCGAACTCGCGATCCTCGACCACACCCACGAGACCATCCCCGACGGGCACCGATCGCGCGCGCATGGCCTGATCCTCAATTTCGAGGTCGACGATGTGGACGCCGAGTACGAGCGGCTCGTGACGCTCGGGGGTCGCCGCGCGGTGCTCGACATCCGGACGGAGGACTTCGGGCAACGGCATTTCATCATCGCCGGTCCCGACGGCGTCCTGATCGACGTCATCACGCCGACCCCGCCCACCGCCGAGTTCGAGCAGCAGTACGTCGAGTAGGACCGGTCCGCGTTCAATTTTCATGGACGATGCCGAGCGGGGCGTGCCGTCCATTCGGGCGCCCCGCCGCATCTTCGGGGCCAAACCGTGCCATTGCCAGGGCCTGTCGCAAGTGCACCGATCGCGCGATAGCGCCGCGGACAGAATCCAGACGTGGTAGAACGTGTTCCAGTTTGAGCGTCGCCGGTCCGGCGTCGCCACCTGGAACGTGGCCGAGCAGGCCGCTCGCACGATGAAGGATCTCGATGCACTGGTACACCGGGAACACGGTCTACGACACCGTCCTGACGATCGCGTTCGCCTTCGCGGCGTTCGTCATCGTCGGCGGCTTCTTCGCCCAGAGTTCATACGGTCGATTCAGCTCGACCAACCTCGGGTTCAACCTCAACCCGAAGCTGGGCTGGTGGCTGATGGAGATCCCCGCGACGGTGGTGTTCGCGATCTTCTTCCTGACCGGCCCGAACCGGTTCGAGCCCACCTCGCTGGTGCTCGCCGGGATCTGGCTGCTGCACTACGCGAACCGCGGCTGGTTCTTCCCGCTGTCGATCCGGCAGGTCCCAGGCAAGCGCAGCACCTTCAATGTCTCCGTCATCGGCATGGGCATGCTGGTGACCTGCATGCACGGCTACCTCAACGGCGCCTTCTTCAGCCACGACTACCTGAACCAGTACGGAACCGAGTGGCTGACCGATCCCCGCTTCCTGATCGGCGTGGTGATCTACCTGGGCGGATTCGCGCTGCTGGTGTCGTCCGAGTCGATCGTGCGCAATCTCCGGGACAAGCAGAACCCCGGCGCGACCGAGTACAAGATCCCGTACGGCGGCGGGTTCCGGTTCGTCACCAGCCCGGCGTACCTCGGCGAGCTCATCGCCTGGGCCGGGTTCGCCCTGCTGACCTGGTCGCTTGCCGGCGTCGTCATCTTCCTGATCACCGCGGGCAACCTGATCCCCCGTGCCATCGCGACCCACAAGTGGTACCGCGAGAAGTTCGAGGACTACCCCACAGACCGCAAGGCCCTCGTCCCGATGGTGGTCTGACCGCCGAGCGTGCAGTTGTCGGGACATCGCCCGAGTGGGACGCCGACAACTGCACTCTCGGCCAAGGCGTGCGTCATCATTGGCCAGTGCGAGCCGCCCCGCGTCCGGAGATTCGTCTTCCGATCCGTCCACAGACCGACGACGAGTTCCAGATGCCGACAGCAGCGAAAGGAATCCTGCGCGCACGGAACTACGAGTTGATCCATCCCGCGCCGAACGTGTGCGTTGCACACGGACAGATCACGGCAGAACACCGCAGTACGCATTTTTCATCAGTGCCGGTACTGCCGTTCACGGGACCGGGCTATCCCCGATGGAAGCGCATCACTTGCTTCATCGCCTTTTGGCAAATTGTCGAGTGGAACCGCATCCGTGCGCAGTCACTGTTCCTCTGGGATGAGTGGCCGTTCTGCGATGAATGCCTGCTTCATCGACGGAAGCGCTTCGGATGCTCTCTGCTGGCGATCGTGGCCGGCGTGCTTCTGTTCTGCACGCTTTTCGCGCTCAGAGGTCGAGGCGAGGACGCGCTGATGACGATCGTCTTCTTCAGCTCAGTTGCCGTGTTCTTCGCAGGCCTGTTCACGCTTCCTCAGACCGACAAACTCGCGCACGGCCGCGTCGCCATGGACGGATCCGCTCTCATCGTGTCGAATCCACACCCCGACTTCGAGGGCGCGGTCGCTCAAACGACCCCCTAGCGCGAGACCCGCACGCTGATCCCACCGATCTCCACCACGTCGCCCTCGTGCAGCTGGCGGCCACGTCGGACCTCTTCCTCGCCGTTCACGCTGACCAGACCGTCGGCGATGACGGACTTGGCATCGGCGCCTGATTCGATCAGGTTCGCCAGTTTGAGGAACTGGCCGAGGCGGATCGACTCGTCGCGGATCGGTACATCTTGGGGCGCAGGCACTCGCTCATCATCCCCCACACCGACGGAGAACCCTTCACACTGGGTAGATGACGCCGACCACCACGACCGAAACGTCGCTCGAGTCCGCTCATCCTGCACCCCGGCGGCTGGGCAGACCGACCACGGGGCACTTCCGAGAGGTGCCGCACATCGCCGGCCTGGTGATCGGCGTCTACGCGACCCTGGTCTTCCTGTGGAGCATCTCGCCCGTGCTGCGGTACCTCGTCCGGACGCCGCGCGAGTACGTCAACAATTACTACTTCGACGCACCGGACACCAGTATCGTCTGGGCCCTGGTGCTGGCGCTGCTCGCGGCGGCGCTCGCCAGCCGCAAGCGCATCGCGTGGTGGTTGCTCACCGTCTATCTGATCCTCATCGCCCTCACCAATCTCGCCCAGGTGATCGTCGAGCGGAACATGAACGCAGCGCTGGCCCTCGTCGTCCACCTCGCGGTGATCGGCGTGCTCATCGCCGCGCGCAAGGAGTTCTACACGCGGGTCAGGCGCGGCGCGGGCTGGAAGGCTCTCGGGGTGCTGCTCCTCGGCCTCGCCATCGGCACCCTGCTCGGCTGGGCCCTGGTCGAGCTGTTCCCTGGCACCCTGCCGTCTGATCAGCGGCTGCTCTGGTCGCTCAACCGGGTCTTCGGCGGCGTCGTCTTGGAAAACGAGCAGTTCGACGGGCGCACACACGGTTTCGTCAGCACCATCCTCGGGCTGCTCGGTGCCCTCGCGTTGCTGGCCGCGGTGGTCACCCTGTTCCGATCACAGCGATCGGACAACGCCCTGACCGGCGACGACGAGTCGGCGCTGCGCGGACTGCTCGCCCGCTCTGGCGCCGACGATTCGCTCGGCTACTTCGCGACCCGCCGCGACAAGGCGGTGATCTTCGCGCCAAGCGGCAAGGCGGCAGTCACCTACCGGGTCGAGCTCGGCGTCTGCCTGGCCAGCGGCGACCCGATCGGCGACGAGGAGGCCTGGCCACACGCGGTGGACGCGTGGCTGGACCTGGCCTCCAATTACGGGTGGACCCCTGCGGTGATGGGGGCAAGCGAGCTCGGCGCCACCGCCTACGCGCGCGCGGGGTTGACCGTCCTCCAGCTCGGTGACGAGGCGATCCTGCACACCCGCGAGTTCAACTTGGGCGGCCGCGAGATGCGTCAGGTCCGGCAGGCGGTCAATCGGGTTCGCAAGCAGGGCGTCACCGTTCGCATCCGACGTCATCGCGACATCCCGCCCGAGGAGATGGCGAAGGTCATCGCCAGGGCGGACTCCTGGCGCGACACCGAGACCGAGCGCGGGTTCTCGATGGCCCTCGGCAGGCTCGGCGACATCGCCGACGGCGACTGCCTGCTGGTCGAGGCCATCGGCGAGACGGACCCGGACGGAGACGGCACGTCCGACGGCGAGGTCCTCGGCATTCTCTCGCTGGTGCCGTGGGGCCTGACCGGGGTGTCGCTCGATCTGATGCGCCGGAACCCGAAGGCGCCCAACGGCGTCGTGGAGCTGATGGTGACCGAGCTCGCCACCGGCGCGGACCGGTTCGGCGTAAACAAGGTGTCACTGAACTTCGCGGTGTTCCGGTCGGTCTTCGAGGAGGGCGCCCGGATCGGCGCCGGTCCGGTGCTGCGGGTGTGGCGATCGATCCTGGTGTTCTTCTCCAAGTGGTGGCAGCTCGAGGCGCTGTACCGGTCCAACGTGAAGTACCAACCGGATTGGGCCCCGCGCTACCTGTGCTTCTCCGACAGCCGGGTGCTGCCCAAGGTCGGCATGGCGTCCGCGGTGGCGGAGGGCTTCGTCACGCTGCCGCGGTGGCGGCGCCGCGACATCAGCAAGCACACCGGCACCCGCATCGCGGTGCCGCAGTCCGTGGCGGCGGCGGGGTTGCTGCACTCGGACGGCAGTGCGCCCGACGACGTCGCCGCGCTCGCCACCGAGACCGTCGGACCCCGTCGCCCGGAACAGGTCCGGGTGCGGATGGACAAGCTGGACCGGATGGCCGCCCATGGCATCGATCCGTACCCGGTGGCATACCCGCCCACCCACACCGTCGCCGCGGCAGCCTCGTCACCGGAGGGCACCCGGGTCCGGATCGCCGGGCGGCTCATGCGGATCCGCGCCTACGGCGGTGTCGCGTTCGCCGAAGTCCGCGACTGGTCCGGCGACCTCCAGGTGCTGTTCGACCGCACCACCGTCGGCGACCGGCTCGACGAGTTCACCGCCGACTTCGACCTCGGCGACCTCATCGAGGTGAGCGGCACCATAGGCCGCAGCCGCAAGGGCGAGCTGTCCGTGCTCGCCGCCGAGTGGCGGATGAACGGCAAGTGCCTGCACCCGCTGCCGGACAAGTGGAAGGGCTTGTCCGACCCCGAGACCCGGGTGCGTCAGCGCTACCTGGACCTCGCCATCAATGCCGAGGCCCGCGACCTGCTCACCGCCCGCAGCGCGGTGGTGAAGTCGCTGCGGGATTCGCTCACCTCGCGCGCCTTCATGGAGGTCGAGACCCCGATCCTGCAGCAGGTGCACGGCGGCGCGAACGCGGCGCCGTTCATCACCCACATCAACGCCTACAACCTGGACCTGTACCTGCGCATCGCGCCGGAGCTCTACCTCAAGCGGCTGTGCGTAGCGGGCATGGAGCGGGTCTTCGAGATCGGCCGGGTGTTCCGCAACGAGGGGGTGGACTTCAAGCACAACCCGGAGTTCACGATCCTGGAGGCGTACGAGGCACACAGCGACTACGAGCGGATGATGGTGCTGTGCCGGGAGCTGATCCAGGCGGCGGCGGTGGCCGCACACGGCCGGGAGATCATCCTGCGCCCCGGGCCCGACGGCACACCGGTCGAGGTCGACATCTCCGGCGACTGGCCGGTCAAGACCATGCACGGCGCGGTCGCCGAGAAGCTGGGCGTCGAGGTGACCCCGGAGACCCCCATCGAGGAACTGCGGCGGCTGTGCGACGAGAACGGGATCCCGCACCAGTCCGACTGGGACGCAGGCGCGGTCGCGCAGGAGATGTACGAACACCTGGTGGAGGACCAGACCGAGTTCCCAACCTTCTACACCAACTTCCCCACCTCGATGTCGCCGCTGACCCGGCCGCACCCCACCATCCCCGGAGTCGCCGCGAAGTGGGACCTGGTGGCCTGGGGTGTCGAACTCGGCACCGCCTACAGCGAGCTCACCGATCCGGTCGACCAGCGCAGGCGGCTCACCGAGCAGTCGCTGCTGGCGGCTGGCGGCGACGAGGAGGCGATGGAGCTGGACGAGGACTTCCTGCAGGCCCTCGAGCACGCGATGCCGCCCACCGGCGGGATCGGGATGGGTGTGGACCGGATCGTCATGCTCATCACCGGCGGCAGCATCCGGGAATCACTGGCGTTCCCCCTGGCCAAGCCGCGCCAGTGACCGACACCGACACCGCGCCCGACACCCAGAATTGGATCCGCCGGATCCTGATCGGCCTGCTGGTGCTGGGGGCGGTGCTGTACTCGTCCTGGATGCTGGAGTGGGTGCTGCCGACGGGCCTGGACCCGAGCCGGGCGTACGTCAGCGAACTGGCCGCGCTGGATCAGCCGTACGGATTCCTCTTCCGCACCGGGGACCTGCTCACCGGCATCGTGCTCGCCACCGCCGCGGGATTCGGCCTGGCGCTGCGCCCGCGCCGGCTGCTGACCACGATCGGCTGGATCGGTCTGGCGGTGTTCGCGGTCAGCACGTTCCTCGACTCCCGGATGCCGCTGGCCTGTTCCGCCCACGGCAGCAGCGAGTGCGCCGGTCGCGAGGAGGCCGGCCTGCTGCACGCCGTCCGGTCGCTGCACGCCGTGACCAGCTCGGCCGCCGCGACCGCCGCGGCCGTGTCGGTGTTCGCCTTCATCCTCGCCGCCTACCGCTACGGATTGCCGCACCCGCTGCGTTGGTTCGGCCTTGGCGTCGTCGCCCTCTATTCGGTTGGCACCGTCTGGACCCTCTTCGCCGTCGACATGGACGGGCGGGGCGACGAGGTCTGGCTCCTCGGCTACGCACAGCGACTGCAGCTGATCTCGGTCACCGCCTGGATCGTGTTCGCCGCACTGCTCACCGCGCAGGAAGGCCGACGGGGTTCCACGTGAAACCACCCGGAACCCTCGTCGAGGTCGGCGGCCGATCCCTGCACGTGATGGTGGAGGGGTCCGGCCCGCCGGTGGTCCTCGTCGGTGGGCTCGCGGGCAACTGGTTCGACTGGGACGGGGTCGCGGCCCTGCTCACCCGCGCCTGCACCGTGGTGCGGTTCGACCGGCCCGGCTTCGGACTCAGCCCCGCCTCCGACGAGCCGCCGACGGTCCGCGGGGAGGCCGACCGGATCGGTGCGGTGCTCGACGCGGTCGGGGTGCGCGGGCCCGTGACGGTGGTGGGCCACTCGATGGGCGGTTGGTACGCCGAGGGATTCGCGCGGACGAACCCCGGGCGGGCCTCGGCCCTGGTGCTGCTCGACACCAGCATCGCCGCGCGCCACCCCCTCGCGCTCCCCCGCCGATGGCGGCTCGGCGTCTCGACCGTCCTCGCTCGGGGCGCCTCGGCGTGCGGGCTCCAGCGCCTGGCCGGGCCGTGGGTGCGCCTGGTCACCCACGGCGCTCCCGACGCGGAAGCGGTCGAGTGGATCCGACTGACCTTCACCGACCCCGACTACCTGCGATCGACCCTGATCGAGAACGCGGCGTACCCGGACCTGGGCGCGGAGCTCGAGCGGCTCCGCCCGCTCGGCCCCCTCCCCGCGACCCTGGTCGTGGCCGCCGACTCCGGCCGGTCGCGGCGCTGGGTCCGGGCGCAGCGGCGGCTCGCCGACCGGCTCGGCGCCGGGTTCGAATCGCTGCGTCCCGCCCGGCACAACATGATGGCGGACCGTCCGGCCTCGGTCGCGGCGCTGATCGCGAGCATGACAGTCTGACCGGGTGCAATTGCTGCTGATCCGTCATGCGCTGCCCGAACGAATCCTCTCGGCCGAGTCCGCCGACGGCGCGGACCCGGGCCTCACAGCGGAGGGTCACGCACAGGCCGGGCGGCTGGCCGCCGCCCTCGACCCGTACCCGATCTCGGCGATCGTCAGCAGCCCGCAGCGGCGCGCCCTCGAGACGGCGGCGCCGGTCGCGGCGGCCCGCGGGCTGACCGTGGCCGCCGATGCCGGGCTGGCCGAGTACGACCACGGCCATGCGCACTACGTGCCCATCCACGAGGCCAAGACGATCGCGCCGGAGGCCTATGCGCGCATCCTGGCCGGGCACCTCCCCGACTTCGTCGACGAGCGGGAGTTCCGGTCCCGGGTCCACGAGGGCCTGGACCGGGTGGTCGCGGGGGCCGACCACGAGGACACCGTGGCCGTGTTCGCGCACGGCGGCGTCATCAACGTGTACCTGCAGGGCCTGCTCGGCCTCGACCGCCCGCTGACCTTCCCGATCGACTACGCGTCGATCACCCGTGTCCTGGTGTCCCGCAACGGCAATGCCCGGGTGGCCTCGGTGAACGAGACCGGCCATGTGCGGGACCTGCTGATCCGGCACCGCCCGTAACGACCCGGTCCGGATACCGGACTCAGACCTCGATCGGGGTCAGCGGGTGGATCTGCGGCGCACCCGCCAGGTGGGCGCCGAACGTGCCCAACGCGGCCTGCAGGTGCGGCGTCGCCATGTGCGCCTGCAGTGCCTCCTGGTCGGTCCACACCTCGACCGTGACGAAGGTGCCGGGGGCGGCCGACGATTCGTACAGCTCGTAGCCGAGGCAACCGGCCTCGCCACGACTGGCGGCGGCGAGGGTGGACAGACCGTCCCGCACGATCTCTTCCGAACCGGGCTTCGCAGCGATGGTGGCCACCACCTTCAGATCCGACATCGTCTCCCCTTCTCTCAGGCCACCCCGTGCGGCCGTTTCCGGTCACGCTACTTGCCCGCGGAGGCCCCCCGAGGGCTTATCCGAACCCCGAACTGGACGCTTGTACGCAAAAACTGGACGCTCAGTACAGAAGCGGTCGGATTTCTCGTGCGGTGCGCCCGGTGGCAGGGCGGGCGATCCGCCCTAGTGTCCTTGAAATGTCAGTGACCGCCATCACATTTTGACCGCGCAGGCGGCCCCCGCGCCGCGCGCACCGATGACGATCGCGTTCCCTGCGAAGCCCCAAGGATGTCTACGTGACCAGCAGTGAAGTTGTGGAGTTTGTCAATGCCGGCGACCGCGAGTTCGGTTCGGTGCGGGCCCGCTTCGTCGACGGCGCGGTCGCGCCGCAGCCGGGCCACCTCCCGACCACGGTTGATCGCCAGGAGATCCACGGCACCAGCATGCAGTCGCGTGTGCTGGCCCAGGCACTGCGGATGACGGTGCGCCCGGTCATCTCGATGTGGGCGAAGGCGTCGGCGCTGCCCTGGCCGTTGAAGTTCCTCGACGACATGGGCGCCCTGATGCATCCGCCGATCGAGGGCACCCGCAGCCACACCATCCTGCTCGACAACTGCAGCGCGCAGTGGGTCGAGGCGGACGGCGCCGACAGCGATCGCGTCGTCCTCTACCTGCACGGCGGCGGATTCATGTTCTGCGGGGTCGGCACCCACCAGCGCCTCGTTTCGCGGATCTCCTCCGCCGCACAGGCGCCGGTCCTGATGGTCGACTACCGAATGCTCCCGACGCACAGCATCGGCGAAGCGGTCGACGACGGGGTCAACGGCTACCGCTGGCTCCTCGCCAAGGGCTACCGGCCCGATCAGATCGTCATCGCGGGCGACTCGGCCGGCGGCTACCTGTCCTTCATGATCCCGCTGGCCCTCCGTGAGCAGGGCCTGCCCGGCCCGGCAGGCATCGTGGCGCTCTCGCCCCTCACCGAGATGGATCCGGCCCGCAAGACCGAGCACCCCAACGCGGGCCGCGACGCCATGCTCCCGAGCCACGCACTCGACGAGCTCGCCCGCATCTCCGACCGGGCCGACAGCCGGTCCGGGTCGCTCCGCGACCGTTCGCGGCTGTGCCCGGTCGACAGCGACCTGCGGGGACTGCCGCCGGTGCTGATCCAGGTCGGGTCGCACGAACTGTTGCTGCCCGATTCCGAACTGATGGCCGACCGGCTCGCCGAGGCGGGCGTGCCCTGCGAGCTCCAGGTGTGGCGCAGGCAGGTGCACGTGTTCCAGGCGGCCGCCGACGTGGTGCCGGAGGCGCAGCGCGCGATCGACGAGATCGCCTACTTCGTCAAGACGGCGACGCGGGAACCGCTGAGCCTGGTCCGCTAGCCGCCCGTGCTCGAGGCGGCCGAATCCGGTCCCGCCTCGAGCACGGCCGCGCCGAGCCAATGACACAGCGCCAGAGCGATTTCGAGGTCGAGGTGGCCGTCGCGGAGCTTGTGCCCGAGCTGATCCTCCGCCTTGCGGAGCCGGTACACCACCGAGTTCTTGTGCATGTTCAGCTGTTCCGCGGTCGCGGTGTAGCTGGCGCCGTTGGCCAGGAACACGCGGATCGTCTGCCGCAGCCGATAGCTTGCGGCATCGTCCACGGCCAGCGGACCGAGGATATCGCGCACCCACCTCACGGCGGCCGGCATGTCCGCGCACATCAACGCGATCGCGCCGACGTCCGCGCTCGAGACGACCAGCGGGCCCCGACGCGCCGAGTTCTGCGCCACCAGCTGCGCCGACATCGCCTGCTCGTGGGTGCGACGGAATCCGGCCACCCCGTCGGCAGGCACCCCGACCGCGAGCGTGACCGGGTGCTCCCAGCCGGCCACGATCGGCCCGATCCCAGACAGGTCGACCGACGGCCCGACGGCCAACCAGGCCCACACCTCGTTGTCGGCGCGCGGCAGGACCAGCGGTGGGCCGTTGCAGCCGAGCCGTTCCGCGAGGGCACCGACCGACCGCTCGAGAAAACTCGTCCCGCCGTCCCTGGATTCGGCCCGCTCGGTCCACACCGCCAGCGCCAGATGCCGCTGGGCCAGCCGATATCCGAGGGTCAGTTCGGCGGCGGCCAGGTCCGTGGCCCGGCCCGTCAGGAGCTGTCCGATGCAGGCCTCACGGGAGATGCTGCTGCGACGCAGCCACAGCGCGCGCTCGGTCTCGTAGGCGGCCGCGAGCTGGTGCGCCACCCGATCGCCGTAGCCGGCCGTGTCGGTCATGATCAGCAGCGCGGCCTGCGCGACCACCGCAGCGTCGTCGCTGAGCAGTTCCATCTGCTCGAGGCACCACCGCATCACGGTGTCCGTGGACAGGCGGTTGGCCCGCTCCATCGCGGCGAGCGAGACCCCGCGTTGCGCGAGCTGCCGCGCGTACTCGATCGCCGTCGCGGGCGCGTCGGTGCGTCCCGCCTCGATCCGATGCTGCAGGATCTGGCGGATCGAAGCCAGCGACTCCACGGTGGTGGCGACCTGCATGGTGGCGATCAGCGGATCCCTGGCCTCCTCGATCTCGGAGGTCAGCCGATCGATCACCCGCGCCGCGAGTTCCTCGCTCTGCGCCTCCATCGCCGAGGCGAGCGCGACCACGAGCTCCCGCGCACCCAAGGCCACTTCACCTGACGATCGCATGCCGCTGCTCCCTCACGCCCGACAACGTGGCGGGGCTGTCCGCCGTGTCGCAGGGCATTGTGCCGGACCCTGGCCCCACTTGACCAGAAATCCGGTGTTGCCCCTGCCCCGGGGACCGGTCGATCACGCGATGAGCAGCGGGTTCATCGCATGATCACAACGAGGTGATCGGCGGGGCGAGCCCCTGTCGATCAGGCGCGGTCGCGCAGCCAGCCCGCCAACCAGGTGGTCGGGGTGTTCCCCGCTTTGTCGACCGCGTACCCCTGGTAGTCCTGGTGCGCTCCCGACCCGTAGAACCGTTCGAGCTGCTTCCGACGGCCCACGTTCGCCTCATCGGTGAGCTGGTTCTGCAGCGTCGGGATGCCGCCCGCGCCGAGCAGGTCGTTCCAGATCATCGTCGCCTCGTCGCCGTAGCGCGGGGAATCCGAGGAGCCCGGATCCGAGTTCTGTGCGAGGAAGCCGGCCAGCCGGGTGACGAAGTCGGTGCGCTCGGTCGCGCAGTACAGGTCCCCGGGTGCGCAGAAGGTCACCGTGCGATCGCTCAGCCAGCCGAACCCGCCGATTCGCGGGCCGCCCGAGCCGATGCCCGGCACGGCCGGGCCGATCAGCACGTCGCTGTCCGCGCGGCGGGGGTCGGAGAGCAGCCCGACGGCCGCCACCTTCTCGGGGCGGATGGTGCTGGTGCCGGTGCCGATCTCCGCGGCCAGATCGCCCGCGGCGTCCGCGCCCTGGCTGTAGCCGATGATGCCGAAACGCGTATTGGCGCAGGCCTTCTGCATCGCCTCCAGCATCCCGCGCGCGTTGTCGGTGGCCTGCTTCTTCGACGCCCCGTACACCTCCGTCTCCCACGGGAACGCGGTCGCGGCGTAGGTGACGTAGTCGGACCGGATCTTCGACGCGGGAAGCGCGTTCGTCACGGCGGCGAGCATGCCGGGGCCGGGACGCTTGTCCGGCTGCGTTGACGTCTCCCAGGTACCCGGGACGGCCACCACATACATGCTCGGGCAATTGCCTCCGGCCGGATCGGCGTGCGCGGCCGTGCCGGAGAGCACCGTACCCACGGTGGCAGCAGCGAATGTGGACAGCACTGCGATGGACTTCTTCAGGCGCATTGTGCGAGCCCCCTCTTTCCTTCCGATTCCCGGTCCGGCCAGCCCATACTGCCCGCGGGAGGTATCAAAAAGATGCACAGACGATGAACCAGACGCTACCGCAGACCCCGGGGTCTGCGCGCGCCGAGATCACCCTCCGCGCGATACCCCCGGGGTGCACGCGGGCCCACCCCCGAAGCGAGGCAGAATCGAACCATGGTCGATGCCGCCGTACTCGTGACGATCGCCTCCGTCTGCGTCGGGTTCGTCCTGTTCGTGACGGCGGCCAGCGGCGCCCGCGGCCGCTGGAA
Organism: Rhodococcus sp. PvR099; assembly: GCF_017833315.1. Taxonomy (NCBI): domain Bacteria; kingdom Bacillati; phylum Actinomycetota; class Actinomycetes; order Mycobacteriales; family Nocardiaceae; genus Rhodococcus; species Rhodococcus sp. PvR099. The sequence continues at coordinate 3,827,063 of NZ_JAFIBV010000001.1, forward strand.
TCGGGGGCTGGTCATCGCCCTCTTCGCGGCCGCGATCTGCTGCCTGACGGTCGTCCCACTGACCGTCGCGCTCACCGCAGGGGTGTAGCGAGACCTCCCCGCCGCGAGCGGCGGGTGCGCCGCCGGCCGTGAGCCGGCGACGCACCCCGAGCGCTCGGCCTCGATCAGGAGCCGAAGATGCTCTCCAGGCTGCCGAGTCCGCCGCCGTTACCCGGACCGGTGGCACCGGGCACCGTCAGCGTCTGCGGAGCCGAGGCGGAACTGGTGAACCCGGCGTCACCGGTGAACTCCGCTGTGACGTTGTAGGTGCCGGAGTTGTGGAACGTGGTGGGTAGCGTCGCGACACCGTCGACAACGTCCACGGGGCCACCGATCAGCGCGGTGCCGATCTTGAACTGCACCTTGCCCTTGGCGTTGCCCGGGTCGACCGTCGCCCTCAGCGTCACCGGGACGTTCTTCTCCACGGTGCCGGGTGCCGCGAGCGTGGTGGTGGTCTCCACGTCCGCGGGTGCGGGCGTCGTGACGCTCACCGGGAAGGCGAGCGAGGTCGACGGCGCAAAACCCTGCGCGCCGCTGAACTTCGCGACCACCCTGTGGGTTCCGGTCGTGGTGAACGTGTACGGCGCCACGGCGATGCCGTCGGTGCCGACCATGCCGGTCACCGGAGCCCCGCCGTCGACGATGAAGTTCACCGTGCCGCCGGTGCCCTCGGGGGTGACCCGCGCGGTGAGGTTCACGTCCTGGCCGACCTTGGCGTTGGCCGGGGCCTCGACCGTGGTGGTGGTCGCCGTTTCCGGCGGTGCGTCGGTGGTGACCTTGACGATCTTGACCGCCGAGGTGGATCCCACGAATCCGGTCGCGCCGGAATAGACCGCGGTGATCGGGTGGTCGCCGTCGGTGGTGAACGTCGTCGTCAAGGCCGCGTTGCTGCCCGCCAGCGCGATCGGGTCACCGATCGGGGCGTCACCGTCCTTGAACTGCACCGTGCCGCCGTTCGCTGCGGGTGTGACGTTGGCGGTCAGGGTGACCGGGGTGCCGTTCTTGGCGCTGCCCGGGCCTGCGAGGGTGGTGGTGGTGGCCTTGTCCGCCTCGGTGATGCTGGTCGTGGCCAGCGGGCCTGCACCCCCGTTGAGGGGCGCGCTCTCACCGTCACGTGGAGAGCACTGGGTCGGGGCCCATGCGGTGATGATCAGGCTCGCCTTCGGCAGGAACGTCAGGAAGTTCTTGTCGTTGGCCCACGCCCCCGCGTCACCGCCGGTGCGCAGCTTGATCTGGACGTTCCCGGACGCACCCGCCCGCAGCCGAGCCTTGACCTTCGGCAGTTGGAAGGTGGTGTTCGCGCCGCTCGCCGCGGGCGCGACGATGCCGCCCTCGGAGTTCTTGCTGGAGTTGGGACCGTTTCCGATGGTGGCATTGTTGCCCGAGAGCCGGATGACGGTCCCGTTCGGGTCGACCGTGCCGCTCTCGTTGACCCGCAACACATTAGGTGCGACGCCGCTGAGCCCTGAGCTGGTTCCCGGCACGATGTCTGCACCGAGGAACTCCGCGTTCTGTGGCACGTCGATGTCGATCTTGATCCGCGAGACGTTTTGCACGCTCGCCCCCGACACCGAGTTGGGGTAGGTGATCGGCGGGGGCGCGACGGTGACCTCGTACTCCTGGCCGGCATTCACCGTCGCGGGAGCATCGATCGTCACCGAGGAGGGCTGCGCCTGCACCTGCGGTCCGGCGACGGCCGACGGGGTCGCGAGGCAGGCGGCGGTGAAGTTGGTGGTGATCGGGGCGGCCTGGGCAGGCATGCCACCGAACACGGTGATCCCGACGACGGCCGCCGCGGTAATCGGAGTCGCTATCCGCCGAATTCTTTTGTTCTGCATGAATTCTCCTGAGATAGGGGAAAGTCTGGATCCCCACCCGGGCCCGGGGCGCGCACGCGTCGCGCCCCGGGGCCGGCCATGGGGGTGGGTCGACTAGCTACCGAAGAGGCTGGACAGCGATCCGGTGTCGAGGCTGCCCGTGCCGCCGGGGGTCCCCGCGGCCGCGACGTTCACCACGGACGGACCGGAGACCGAGTCCTTGAACCCGGCGCCCCCGATGAAGGTGGCGGTGACGCCGTAGGTGCCCTCCTCCGCGAAGGTGTGCGACATGGTGGCCACGCCGTTGACGACGGCCACCGGGCCACCGATCGGGGTGGTACCGACCTTGAACTGCACGGTGCCGTTGGCACCCGCGGGCGCGACGGTCGCCTTGAACTGCATGGCCTGTCCGACAGCCGCGTTGCCGGTGACCGCGAGGGCCGTCGTGGTGGCCTCACGGGTGTCGGGCTCGGTCACGGTGACGGTGAACCCGGGCGAGGTGGATCCGGTGAAGCCGGTGGTGCCGGTGAACTCGGCGACCACGTTGGCGGTGCCGGCGGCGCCGAAGGTGTGCGGCAGGATCGCGACGCCGTCACCGGTGCCAACCGGAGCGGTGCCAACCTCCGTGCCGTTGACGAGGAACTTGACGGTGCCGCCGCTCGGGATCGGGTGCACGGTGGCCGACAGGTTCACCGAGGTTCCGACGACCGCGGTGACCGGCTCGAGCACGGTGGTGGTGGTGCCCCAGTCGGCGTCCTTGACGATCAGCTCGGCCGGCGGAGACACCGAGTCGGTGAATCCGGCGGTGCCGGTGAAGACACCGACGAAGCTGTGGGTGCCCGCCTCGTCGAACTTGCGGGTGATCGAGGCCGTGCCGTTGACCACGGGGACCGGTTCGCCGACGTTGGTCGCGCCGTCCTTGAACTGCACGGTGCCGACCGCGGTCGCGGGGGTGACCGTCGCGGTGACCTGGACGTCGTCGCCGACCAGCGCGGTGGCCGCCACCTGGATCGCGGTCGAGGTGTCGGCGGTGACGTCGACCGTCTTCACCCCGGAGGTCGAGTCATGGAAGCCCGGTCCCCCGGTGAACACCGCGGAGATATTGTGCGCGCCAACGGAATCGAAGGTGTGCGAGAGGGTGGCGTTGCCGTTGGCCACGCCGACCGGGCCGCCGATGTTCGCGGCACCGTCCTTGAACTGCACCGTACCGACCGCGTTGGCGGGTCCGACATTCGCGGTGAGGTCGACCGGGGTGCCGGTCTTGGCAGTGGCCGGGACCTGCAGGTCCGCGGTGGTGTTGACGGAGGGGTCGACGACACGCACCCACGCGCCTGCCGGGTTGGCGCCCGACTGCGTGCTGAACGCATAGACGTCGAACACGAAGCCGGCGTTGTAGTCACCGAAGGGCTGGGTCGTGGGGATCTTGTAGGTGACGTCGAAGTTCACGTTGTCGAGATAACCCTTGGTGCCCAGGATCGGCACCGAGTTGCAACCGCCCCCGGTGCACGTCGCCTTGACGCCCGCGGCGCCCTCGCTGGTGACGTTCGACTGCTTGCTCACCGTGTGCGAGAGGTACTGGAAGCCGGCGGGCTGGATCTGCCGGATCGCGGTCATGTACCGGCCGATGCCTGCGGTCTTCCAGATCTTGGCGGTGTAGGTCACGGTGTCGCCCGGGTGGACGATGTTGACACCCGGGGTGGCGGGGTCGACCGCGGTCCCGTTCACGGCGGTCAGGCCGAGGTTCCATCGCAGGTTGTCGGCCGACTGGTCGCCCGACGAGGCCGGCGGCGGCGGATCGGCGGCGGCGGCGGTGACGGCGCCGCCGAGCAGCAGTCCCATCGCGGCGGTTGCCGCGACGATCGGTGTCGCAAAGCGACGGGTCATGGACAAGAGCACGGTTACCTCCTGAGCGGCCCACCGAAGTGGGTTGCAGTGGCGTGACTCACATCACAGAATCGCCGGAAGCCTAACCGTCACAAAATGGATACGTGCCCGCTTTTCTGAACATTCGTCCATATGACCGACAGACCGGGAAATCACCCCGTTACGCAGCGAACCCGCCGCCCCGAGCTGTCGGGACGGCGGGTTCGCCGTTCAGTTGCCGGCCGTTACCGGCCCGTGATCATCGCTGCGGTGCCGCCGTGGGAACGATCGGCGACGGCAGCGCGGTCTCGCCCTCGAGGAACTTGTCGACGGCGGCCGCGCAGGCGCGACCCTCCGCGATGGCCCACACGATGAGCGACTGGCCGCGACCCATGTCGCCGGCCACGAACACGCCGTCCACGCTGGTCGCCCACTCGCCGGAACGGGTCACGTTTCCGCGCTCGTTCAGGTCGACGCCCAGGTCGGTCAGCAGGCCCGGCTTCTCCGGTCCGACGAAGCCCATCGCCAGCAGCACCAGGTCGGCCTCGAGCTCGAAGTCGGTGCCCTCCTGCTTCTCGAAGCGGCCGCCGACCATCTTGACCTCGTGCGCCCTGAGGCCGGTGACCTTGCCGTCCACTCCGGAGAACTGCTCGGTGTTCACCGCGAACACCCGCTCGCCGCCCTCCTCGTGTGCCGAGGAGACCCGGTACATGAGCGGGTACGTCGGCCACGGGGTGGAGTCCGCGCGGGCCTCCGGCGGACGCGGCATGATCTCGAACTGGTGCACCAGCTCCGCGCCCTGGCGCAGCGAGGTGCCAAGGCAGTCGGCGCCGGTGTCGCCGCCACCGATGATGACGACCTTCTTGCCCTCCGCGGTGATCGACGGTGCGTCCGCATCGCCGAGTTGCACGCGGTTGGCGATCGGCAGGAACTCCATCGCCTGATGGATGCCGTCCAGCTCGCGACCGGGGATCGGCAGGTCGCGCGCCTCGGTGGCGCCACCGGCCAGCACGACGGCGTCGAAGTCCGCGCGCAGCTGATCCGCCGAGATGTCCACGCCGACATTGACTCCCGGGCGGAAGATGGTGCCCTCGGACTCCATCTGGACCAGGCGCCGGTCGATGTGGCGCTTCTCCATCTTGAACTCGGGGATGCCGTAGCGGAGCAGACCACCGATGCGGTCGGCCCGCTCGAACACGGTCACGGTGTGACCGGCCCTGGTGAGCTGCTGCGCCGCGGCCAGGCCGGCAGGCCCGGAACCGACGATCGCGATCTTCTTACCGGTCAGGCTGGACGGCCGCACCGGCTTGACCCAGCCCTCGTCGAAGGCGCGGTCGATGATCTCGACCTCGACCTGCTTGATGGTGACCGGATCCTGGTTGATGCCGAGCACACAGGACGCCTCGCAGGGCGCCGGGCACAACCGACCGGTGAACTCCGGGAAGTTGTTGGTCGCGTGCAGACGGTCGATGCTGTCGCGCCAGCGATCCTTGTGCACCAGGTCGTTCCACTCGGGAATCAGATTCCCGAGCGGGCAACCGTTGTGGCAGAACGGGATACCGCAGTCCATGCATCGGCTGGCCTGGGTGCGGAGGGTCTTCGAATCGAAGTCCTCGTACACCTCCTTCCAGTCCATCAGTCGCAGCGGCACCGGCCGCCGGACCGGCAGCTCGCGCGAGGTGTGCTTGAGGAAGCCGCTTGGATCACCCACGAGCTGCCTCCATGATTGCCTCGTCCACGTCAGTTCCGTTCTTCTTCGCGGTGTCGATCGCCACGAGCACCTTCTTGTAGTCGCGCGGCATCACCTTCACGAAGTGATTCACCTGCTGAGACCAGTCCGAGAGGATGCGCGCGGCAACCTCGGACCCGGTCTCGTCCCGGTGCCGTTCGATGGCACCCTTCAACCAGCCGAAGTCCTCGTGCTCGAGGTCCTCGAGATCGACCAGTTCCGTGTTGAGGTCCTTCTCGAAGGACTTCTCCGGGTTGTAGACGAACGCCACACCGCCGGACATGCCGGCACCGAAGTTGCGTCCGGTCGCGCCGAGCACGACCACCCGTCCACCGGTCATGTACTCGCAGGCGTGGTCGCCCACGCCCTCGACCACCGCTGTCGCGCCGGAGTTCCTGACCGCGAAACGCTCACCCGCGATGCCGCGGATCAGGGCCTCGCCGCCGGTGGCGCCGAACAGGATCACGTTGCCCGCGATGATGTTCTCCTCGGCGACGAACCCGTCGGCGGCCTGCAGCGGCGGGCGCACCACGATGCGTCCACCAGACAGTCCCTTGCCGACGAAGTCGTTGGCGTCGCCGTGCAGGCGCAGCGTCATGCCCTTCGGGACGAAGGCGCCGAAGCTGTTGCCCGCGGATCCGGTGAAGGTGATGTCGATGGTGTCCTCGGGCAGGCCCGCACCGCCGTACGCCTTGGTCACCTCGTGGCCGAGCATGGTGCCGACCGTCCGGTTGACGTTGGTGATCTTCGACTCGAACTTCACCGCCTGACCGCTGTCGATGGCCGCACGACTCTGTGCGATCAACTGCTGATCCAGCGCCTTCTCGAGCCCGTGGTCCTGCGAACCGGTGCAGTACAGGTCCTGATCCATGAAGGACGACTCGGTCTTCGCCAGGATCGGCGACAGGTCGAGCTTGGATGCCTTCCAGTGCTCGAGCGCCTCGGTGGTGTCCAGCGCGTCGACCTGGCCGACCGCCTCGTTGATGGTGCGGAAGCCGAGCTCCGCGAGGAGCTCACGCACCTCCTCCGCGATGAACATGAAGAAGTTCTCCACGAACTCGGGCTTGCCCGCGAAACGCTTGCGCAGCACCGGGTTCTGGGTCGCGACGCCCACCGGGCAGGTGTCGAGGTGGCACACGCGCATCATGATGCAGCCGGAGACCACCAGCGGCGCGGTGGCGAATCCGAACTCCTCGCCGCCGAGCAGCGTGGCGATGATCACGTCGCGGCCCGTCTTGAGCTGGCCGTCGACCTGCACCACGATCCGGTCGCGAAGACCGTTGAGCAGCAGCGTCTGCTGGGTCTCGGCCAGGCCGAGCTCCCACGGCGCGCCCGCGTGCTTGACCGAGGTCAGCGGGGTGGCGCCGGTGCCACCGTCGTGACCGGAGATCAGCACCACGTCGGCGTGCGCCTTGGAGACACCCGCGGCGACGGTGCCGACACCGATCTCGGAGACCAGCTTGACGTGGATACGAGCTGCGGGGTTCGCGTTCTTCAGGTCGTGGATCAGCTGTGCGAGATCCTCGATCGAGTAGATGTCGTGGTGCGGCGGCGGCGAGATGAGGCCGACGCCCGGGGTGGACCCGCGCACCTCGGCGACCCACGGGTACACCTTGTGCGGCGGCAGCTGGCCACCCTCGCCGGGCTTGGCACCCTGCGCCATCTTGATCTGGATGTCCGTGCAGTTGCTGAGGTAGTGCGCGGTCACACCGAACCGGCCGGACGCGACCTGCTTGATCGCGGACCGGCGCCAGTCGCCGTTCGCCTCCACCTCGAAGCGCGACGGATGCTCTCCGCCCTCACCCGAGTTGGAGCGACCGCCGAGACGGTTCATCGCGATGGCCAGCGTCTCGTGCGCCTCGGCGGAGATGGAGCCGTAGCTCATCGCACCGGTCGAGAAGCGCTTGACGATCTCGGAGGCGGGCTCCACCTCGTCGATCGAGATCGGCTGGCGCACACCGCTCTTGAACTTGAACAGGCCACGCAGCGAGGCCAGGCGCTCCGACTGGTCGTCGACGAGCTTGGTGTACTCCTTGAAGATCGAGTACTGGCCGGTCCTGGTGGCGTGCTGGAGCTTGAACACCGTGTCCGGGTTGAACAGGTGGTACTCGCCCTCGCGGCGCCACTGGTACTCGCCGCCCACCTCGAGCTCGCGGTGCGCGCGCTCCTCGGGACGGTTCAGGTACGCGGCCGCGTGCCGGATGGAGATGTCCGCTGCGAGCTCGTCGAGGCCGATACCGCCGAGGCTGGAGTTCAGCCCGGTGAAGTACTCGTCCACCAGCTCCTGCGACAGGCCGATCACCTGGAACAGCTGCGCGCCCGTGTAGGAGGCGAGCGTGGAGATGCCCATCTTGGACATCACCTTCAGCACGCCCTTGCCTGCGGCCTTGATGTAGTTCTTGACCGCGTCCTCGAAGGCGATGCCGGTGAGGTCGCCGCCCTCGATCATGTCCTCGATCGTCTCGAAGGCCATGTACGGGTTGATGGCCGCGGCGCCGAAGCCGACGAGCGTGGCCATGTGGTGCACCTCGCGGGCGTCACCGGTCTCGATGACCAGTCCCACCTTGGTGCGCGAGCGCTCCCGGACCAGGTGGTGGTGCACGGCCGAGGTCAACAGCAGCGACGGGATCGGGGCGAACGTCTCGTTCGAGTTCCGGTCGGAGAGCACGATGATCCGGGCCCCGCCCGCGATCGCCTCGGACACCTGGAAGCGGATGTCGTCGAGCGCCTTGCTCAGGCCCTTGCCGCCGTCGGCGACCCGGTACAGGCCGGGCACGACAACCGAACGCAGGCCGGGGAAGTCACCGTCGTCGTTGACGTGGACCAGCTTGGCGAGGTCGTCGTTGTTCAGGATCGGCTGCGGCAGCGCCAGCAGGCGGCAGGACGCCGGGCCCGGGTGGAGCAGGTCGCCCTCCGGTCCCATGCTGCCGCCGAGGCTGGTGACGACCTCTTCGCGGATCGCGTCCAGGGGCGGGTTGGTCACCTGTGCGAACAGCTGCGAGAAGTAGTCGAACAGCAGGCGCGGGCGGGCCGACAGGACCGCGATCGGGGTGTCGGTGCCCATCGAACCGAGCGCCTCACCGCCGGTCTTGGCCATCGGCGCGATGAGGACGTTCAGTTCCTCGTTGGTGTACCCGAACATCTGCTGACGGATCAGCACCCGCTCGTGGTTCATGTGCACGTGGTCGCGCTCGGGCAGATCGGCCATGTGGACCAACCCGGCGTCGAGCCACTCCTGGTAGGGGTGCTGGGCCGCCAGCTCCGACTTGATCTCGTCGTCGCTGATGATCCGGCCCTGCGCGGTGTCGACCAGGAACATCCGGCCCGGCTGCAGACGGACCTTCTTGATCACCTTGGCGGGATCGATGTCGAGGACACCGACCTCGGAGGCCATCACGACCAGTCCGTCGTCGGTCACCCAGATGCGGCTCGGGCGCAGACCGTTGCGGTCGAGCACGGCGCCGATGACGGTGCCGTCGGTGAAGCACACCGAGGCGGGTCCGTCCCAGGGCTCCATCAGCGTGGAGTGGTACTCGTAGAACGCCCGGCGGGCCGGGTCCATGCTCTCGTGCCGCTCCCACGCCTCGGGGATCATCATCAGCACGGAGTGCGGGAGGCTGCGGCCACCGAGGTGCAGCATCTCGAGCACCTCGTCGAAGCGCGCGGTGTCGCTGGCACCCGGGGTGCAGATCGGGAAGATCTTCTCGAGCGCGCCTGCACCGAACACGTCGGACTCGATGAGCGACTCGCGAGCGCGCATCCAGTTCTCGTTGCCGGTGACGGTGTTGATCTCACCGTTGTGCGCGACGCGCCGGAACGGGTGCGCCAGCGGCCACGACGGGAAGGTGTTGGTGGAGAAGCGCGAGTGCACGAGGCCCAGCGCAGACTCCATCCGCTCGTCCTGGAGGTCCAGGTAGAAGCTCTTGAGCTGCGGCGTGGTGAGCATGCCCTTGTAGACGATGGTCTGGCCGGACAGGCTCGGGAAGTACACCGACTCGCGGCCAGGGCCGTCCGCACCCGCCCCGCCGTCGCCGAGCTCGTGCTCGACGCGCTTGCGGACCACGTAGGCGCGCCGCTCCAGGGCCATGCCGGTGATCGACGCGTCGGCCGCCACGACGAAGACCTGCCGGAACGTGGGCATCGCGTCGCGCGCCATCGCACCAAGCGAGGAGTCATCGGTGGGGACCTCGCGCCAGCCGAGGACCGTCAGGCCCTCCTCCGCGGCGATCTTCTCGACGCCCGCGGCGGCCTCGTCGGCGGCCGCGGCGTCCTGCGGGAGGAACCCGATACCGGTCGCGTAGGCACCCTCGGCGGGCAGGTCGAAGTCGACGACCGCGCGCAGGAACGAGTCCGGGACCTGCAGCATGATGCCCGCGCCGTCGCCAGTGTTCGGCTCGGAACCGGCAGCACCACGGTGTTCGAGGTTCACCAGCGCGGTGATGGCCTTCTCGACGATGTCGCGGCTGCGTCGCCCGTGCATGTCGACGACGAACGCGACACCACAGGCGTCGTGCTCGTTCGCGGGGTCATAGAGGCCCTGGGGTCCGGGAGACCTGTGGCCTGGAAATTGCTTCATACCTAGCCTTCGTGTGCGTCAGATGCACAGACGACCAGCAACGCTGATGGCCATCACGTGGCAATACAAAGCGCCGACGCAACACTGGGCCGGCGCGCCCATTCAGCTGCGGCGGCAGACGGTGATCGGGATGTGTCCCCGCCTCCGCCGACGTGGCTGAGTGACTATCTGGACGGTTGTGTGTCCAGCATGTTCCGAACACGATAATTCAGCACCCCCGTTGAGCGCCAACTTAGGTTAGCCTTTTTGGCCGCCTGACCAGTGCATAGGTCGGGAATCCCGGCGCTCATGGGCCGTCGGAATCTACCCCGAGCAGGGCGCGCATGACCGCCTCGATCTCGCTCGCGGGATCGAATTGTGATGCGGGCGTTGACAACTGATGCAGGATCATCCCGTCCACGTAGTCAGCCAGGATTCGGCACACCCGCTCCGGCTCGACCGCTCCGAGCCCCGCGAGCAGGCCGGTCGCCCAGGAGAGGAGTTCGCCCCTGGCCCGGCCGAGCGGGGTGGCCAGCGCCGGCTCCGCCACCGCGGCGACGACCAGCGCGTACCGAGCGGCGGTCCGAACCCGGTCCGGTCCGGTCGCCGACCGGACGAACGCGGTCATCCCGGCGACGAACTCATCCACCGAGACCGGCTGGGGCGCCGCCGCGAGCGCACTCCAGTCCTCACGATCGCGCTCGACGAGCCGGAGCATGACCGCCTCCAGCAGCGATTCCCTGGTCCGGAAGTAGTTCGAGGTGGAGCCCTGCGGGATGCCGGCGACCTCGTCCACGGCCCGGTGCGTGATCCCACGGAGGCCGCGGGTGCCGAGCACCTCGATGGCGGCGTCGAGGACGCGCTCGCGCTTACCGGACATGCTGCGACACTACAACAGTAGTATTGTCACTACATCCGTAGTACCGTGTCGGATATGAGGCGAACAGCAACCGTCGTCGGCGGCGGCATCGGCGGCCTCACCGCCGCGAACTACCTGATCCGGGCCGGATGGGAGGTTCGGGTGCACGAACGCGCCGATGCGCTGCCCGACACCGGCACCGCGCTCGGCCTGTGGCCGCAGGCGCTCACCGCCCTGGACGCGATCGGACTCGGCGACCGGGTCCGAGAGCTCGGCGTACCGCAGTCGTCCGGCGCACTGCTGCGCCCGGACGGCACCGCGATCGCCCGCATCACGGTGCGGGGCGGGTCCACCACCCTGCTGTCGCGGCCCGCGCTGCTGAGCACCCTGGCCGCGCCGCTGGCGCCGGGAGTGCTGCGCTACGACACGACCGGCGACCGAACCGGCGACGGGGCTGACGTCGTGATCGCCGCGGACGGCATCAACAGCCGGATCCGGGACGCGGTGTTCGGCGAGCGCTACCGCCCCCGCCCGCTCGGGATGGCCGCCTGGCGGGGCTGGGTGTCCGGCACCGCCGACAACTCCGCCGAGACCTGGGGCGACGGCGCGCTCTTCGGGATCAGCCCGCGCGACGGTGGCCTGACGAACTTCTTCGCCGCGGTCCGCATGAAACCGGACATCGCGGGAGTGGAGCCTGCGGAACGACCAGACAACTCCTACGGCGGCGCCGCCTTCCTGCGCGAGCGGTTCGGCAGCTGGCACCCCGAGGTCCGGGCGATCCTCGACCGGCTCGACCCCGCCACGCTGCTACACCACGACCTCTACGAGAGCCCGGCGCTGCCGTCGTACGTACGGGGCAACGTGGCCCTGATCGGCGACGCGGCACACGCGATGGCACCGAACCTGGGCCGCGGAGCCTGCGAGGCGATGGTCGACGCGGTGGCCCTCGGCAGGGCGTTGACCGAGAGCGCGGACGTGTCCGAGGCCCTGCGTCGTTACGACCGGCGCCGTCGGCGGCCCACCCGTGCGCTGGTACGCGCCTCGAGGACCATGGGGAAGATGGCGACCACCACCCGACTGACGCCGCTGCGGGATGTCGCGATCGGCCTGGCGACCAGGCTCGGATGACGCGGGACCGCGAAAGGACCCCGAAATGACGACTGACCGCAGCGATCAAGTCAGCTGCGGTCAGTGTTGACGTAACCATAGCGTGACCGGATCGTGACTCGCTGGATTGTGAGAGACGTCACGAGCTTTCGTGTCGATCACCGGAGTCGGAGCATCGGCGACATCGCAGGAGAACACCCCCGCGGCCGACGTGGAGCCCACGCGATACGTTCGCCCCGTGACGGGAACACCGTTGGGACACACTGCCGATCGGCGGAGCTTCCGACGTCGGCAAGAGCCGGGTCGCAGCCCAACTGGCCGATGAGTCAAAGGACTACGCCTCGCGGGAGCCCCGTAGCGGGGTGCAGCGGCATCGGGCGCAGCTCGCATCGGGCGGGTGTTGAACGCCCCATCTGACGCGATGAGTTCGGCCACGGCCTCTTGAGAGACATATGGGCCAAATCAACCAAAAAAACGAGGCCACGAACTCTTTCGAGTTCGTGGCCTCGTTCGTCGCAGTTCATCGAACTGCTCATGGTGGGCGAAGGGGGACTTGAACCCCCACGTCCCGAAGGACACTGGCACCTGAAGCCAGCGCGTCTGCCATTCCGCCACTCGCCCGAGCGACGCCGGAAACATTAACACGTGGCGGTCGGGAATGACGATTCGCCCCTTCGACCTGCGAAGGAAGCGATCACCCACACCGGCATCGGGCAAAGGTAGATATCATGCAGTGGCGGCATCGAGGCCGCGACACGCCACCGGGACCGGAGAGGAGCCACGATGGGGATCGTCCAGCGATTCGAGCGCAAGCTGCAGGGCGCCGTCGGGGATGCCTTTGCCCGGGTCTTCGGAGGCGGCGTCATGCCCCAAGAGGTGGAATCCGCACTCCAGCAGGAGGCCACTGACCGGGTTCAGCACCTCGATGGCGGACACCTGCTGGCCCCCAACATGTACGTGATCACCGTCAACGAATCCGATCACGACGAACTGGCGACGGACCGGGACTTGACAGTCAAGGCCTTCGCCCGACACCTTGAGGGCTTCATCCGCGACCAGGGATGGCAGACCTATGGCCCCATCACCGTGCGGTTCGAACCGAGCCCGGCGTTGCACACGGGCCAGTTCCGGACCAGCGGGACGGTGGACCCCGACGCGGGGCGGCCACCGGCTCGTAGCCCAGGCCCGGAAGTGCACGCAGTCCCGCTACCTCGACCCTCCGCTCATCCGAACCCAGGAGCTGGCCCCATGACGCAGAACTCAGGCTACGACGCCAACCGCGAGCCCGCGGACAACGAGGGCCGGCCCGAATACCAGCCGGCATACGCCTCGAACGGGTACGCCAACGGCAACAGCTACCCCAGCGAGCAGCCGCGCAACAACGGCTACGCGAGCGAGCAGCCGCGCAACGGCTACGAGCGCCCCTACGGCGGCGGCTACCAGGATCCGTACGCGCAGGGCGGCAACGACCCGTACGCCCAGCCGGCGAACGATCCCTACGCGCAGGGCGCAGGCGATCCCTACGCGCAGCAGGGCGGCAACGACCCGTACGCCCAGCCCGCCAACGATCCCTACGCGCCGCAGGGCGGCTACCAGCAGGGCGCGCCGGCCTACCCGCCGCAGTCCCCCGGGTACCCGCCGCAGCAGCAGGGCTCCGGCTACCCGGCCCAGCAGGCCCCGCAGAGCTACGACTACCAGCAGGGCGCGTACGGCCAGGACTACCCGGCCTACGACCAGCAGCAGTACGGCGCGGGCGCGGGCGCGGGCGCGTACTCGGGCTTCGATGCCGACCGCACCTTCACGGTCACCCTGCAGCTCGAGGACGGCAGCGGCCGCAACTTCCAGCTCCGCGAGGGCCGCAACGTGATCGGCCGCGGTCAGGAGGCACAGTTCCGGCTGCCCGACACCGGAGTCTCGCGTCGCCACATCGAGATCCGCTGGGACGGCCAGGTCGCGATGCTCTCGGATCTCGGCTCGACCAACGGCACCACCGTGAACGGCGCCCCGGTTCAGGATTGGCAGCTCGCCGACGGTGATGTGATCCGCGCGGGCAACTCCGAGATCCTGGTCCGTATCCTCTGATCCGCCACGGCGGTAACAGCCGAACCAGCGGAAGCCTCTTCGGATTCCGTATGGTGGTTGCGCACCCATATAGCGATCGACACAGGCCGCATCGCCATAGGATGCTGCCTATAAAATGCCGGAGTTCGGGACCACCCGATCGCCACGAATGAGGAGGTGGACCGCCGTGCAGGGACTCATCCTGCAGTTGACCAGGGCGGGCTTCCTGCTGTTGCTGTGGCTGTTCGTCTGGGGCGTGCTCCGTGCCCTGCGCAGTGACGTCTACGCAGCCTCGGGTGTGCGTGTCCCGCCCCGGTATTCGCGGAGCGCCTCGGTGCTGCCCTCGTTCGGCAAGCCGAAGGTGGCCAAGTTCCTCATCGTCACGCAGGGCGCGCTGGCGGGCACCCGCATCACGCTCGGCGCGCAGCCCGTCCTGATCGGCCGAGCCGACGATTCCACCCTCGTGCTCACCGACGACTACGCCTCCACCCGGCACGCCCGGCTGTCCCAGCGCGGAACCGACTGGTACGTGGAGGATCTCGGATCGACCAACGGCACCTATCTGGACCGCGCGAAGGTGACCACCGCGGTGCGGGTGCCCCTCGGCACCCCGGTTCGCGTGGGCAAGACCGTGATCGAGCTGCGCCCGTGACCCTCGTCCTCCGTTACGCGGCCCGCAGCGACCGCGGCCTGGTGCGCTCGAACAACGAAGATTCCGTGTACGCGGGCGCCCGGCTGCTCGCGCTCGCCGACGGCATGGGCGGCCACGCCGCGGGCGAGGTCGCCTCCCAGCTGATGATCGCGGCCCTCGCGCATCTCGACGACGACGAACCCGGCGAGGACCTGCTGGGCAAGCTCGAGGCCGCCACCCGCGCGGGCAACGCCGCCATCGCCGATCAGGTCGAGGAGGAGCCCGAACTCGACGGCATGGGCACCACCCTGACCGCGATCCTGTTCGCGGGCACCAAGCTCGGCCTGGTGCACATCGGCGACTCGCGTGCATACCTGCTGCGCGAGGGCGTGCTCACCCAGATCACCCGCGACGACACCTTCGTCCAGTCCCTCGTCGACGAGGGACGGATCACCGCCGAGCAGGCGCACACCCACCCGCAGCGTTCGCTGATCATGCGGGCGCTGACCGGCAACGAGATCGAGCCGACGCTCACGGTCCGGGAGGCCCGCGCGGGCGACCGGTACCTGTTGTGCTCCGACGGACTCTCCGATGTCGTCAGCGACGAGACCATCTCGGAGGTGCTCGGCGAGGGGGAGCACGGCGAGTCCGCCGACCGGCTGATCGAACTGGCGCTGCGCAGCGGCGGACCGGACAACGTCACGGTGGTGGTCGCCGACGTCATCGACCTCGACTACGGCCAGAGCCACCCCATCGTGGCGGGCGCCGCCTCCCACGAGGACGAGGACGACTCCCCGCCGCCGGACACCGCCGCCGGACGGGCCGCCGCCATGCGCCCGCCGCGGGCGACCCCGCGCCGGGTGACCGGCCCGGTCGACACCGAGGCCGCGAAGCCGAAGCGACGACTGACCTGGATCCTGTTGGGACTGGGGCTGATCGCCGTCGTGGTCGTGGGACTCGTTGTCGGGCGCAGCCTGATCCGCAGCAACTACTACGTGGGTGCGGATGACAGCCGGGTGACCGTGCTGCGCGGCGTCCCCGGTTCCGTGTTCGGGTACTCGCTGCAGGAGGCGAACCTCGTCGGGTGCATCACCAACAGCGGCTCGCTGAGCCTGGTGACCCCGGACGCGGAGCCGACGAACTGCACCCTGCTGATGGTGGACGACCTGCAGCCCTCCGCGCGTGAACAGGTGCGCGCCGGCCTGCCGTCCGGGAGCCTCGACGACGCCAAGCGTCAGATGAGCCGTCTCGCCACCGCCGACCTGCTCCCGGTGTGCCAGAGCGTCACCGCCGCGCCCCCCGCGCCCCCAGCTCCCCCGGCGACCGGTGCCCCCGCCGCGCCGACCATCCCGGCCTCGCCGCCCACCCAACCGCCGCCGTCCGCGGCGCCGCCGACGCCCACCACCACCGCGGCGCCGCCGCTCAGCCCCTCCGAGCTGGCTCAGGCACAGGTGCCCGGGCAGAACTGCAGGACCGGCCGCTGATGTCTGTCTCCGCGGCACCGTCGGGGCCCTCCTTCCCGAGTCCGGCCGGAGGGTTCGCGCCCGCACCCGTGCAATCGAACCGACGCAACGTCGAACTGGTGCTGATCTGCTGCGCCATCGCGATCACCACCCTGTCGCTGATCCTGGTCGAGGCGAGCCAGGAGCAGAAGATCACCCTCGACCTGGCCAAGTACGCGCTCGCCTATGCGGTCCTGTTCGTCATCGCCCACCTCGCGGTGCGCAGGTTCGCGCCGCACGCCGACCCCTTGCTGCTGCCGATCGTCGCGCTGCTCAACGGTCTCGGACTGGTGCTCATCCACCGGCTCGACCTCGCCGACGCCGCGACCGCGGCCTCCTTCGGGTGGGAGATCCCCTCCCCCGACGCCAATCAGCAGGTGCTGTGGACCGCGCTCGCGATCGCCGGCTTCATCGCGGTGCTGGTGTTCCTCGAGGACTACCGACTGCTGGCGCGCTACAGCTACACCCTGGGCCTTGCCGGCCTGGTGCTGCTCGCACTCCCCGCGGTGCTGCCGTCGTCGATGTCCGAGGTGAACGGCGCGAAGATCTGGATCAAGTTGCCGTTCTTCAGCATTCAGCCCGGAGAATTCGCCAAGATCCTGCTGATCATCTTCTTCGCCTCCGTCCTGGTGTCCAAGCGCGAGCTGTTCACCACGGCGGGCAGGCATTTCTTCGGCATGGACCTGCCGCGCGCCCGTGACCTCGGGCCGATCCTCGTCGCCTGGATCGTCTCCATCGGCGTGCTGGTGCTCGAAAAGGACCTGGGCACCTCGCTGCTGCTGTTCGGCACCGTGCTGGTGATGCTCTACATCGCCACCGAACGGGTCGGCTGGCTGCTGATCGGCGGCGGGCTGCTCGCGCTCGGGTTCGTGTTCGCCTATCAGCTCTTCGGCCACGTCCGGGTCCGGGTGAACACCTGGCTCGACCCGCTCGGCGACTACAACAACACCGGGTATCAGATCTCGCAGTCACTTTTCGGGCTCGCAACCGGCGGGCTCGCCGGAACCGGCCTCGGCAGCGGGCGGCCGTCCCAGGTCCCGTTCGCGAAGACCGACTTCATCGTCGCCACGATCGGCGAGGAGCTCGGGCTGATCGGCCTGGCCGCCGTGCTGATGCTGTTCCTGATCTTCGTCATCCGCGGGCTGCGGACCGCGCTGGCGGTGCGTGACAGCTTCGGCAAGCTGCTCGCCGCCGGGCTCTCGTTCACCGTGGCGATCCAGGTCTTCGTGGTCGTCGGCGGTGTGACCAAGCTGATCCCGCTGACCGGCCTGACCACCCCGTACATGTCGTACGGCGGCTCCTCGCTGCTGGCGAACTACCTGCTGCTGGCGCTGCTCATCAAGATCTCCGACTCCGCGCGGACCCCACCGAAGCCCACGAAGAAGGGACCCGCCCCCATCGCGGACGCACCGACCGAAATGCTGAGGCGCCCATGAACACGCCCCTGCGCCGCGTCGCGATGGCGGTCATGGTCATGGTGGTGGCACTCCTGGCCAACGCCACGTACGTGCAGGTCATCAAGGCCGACGACCTGCGCACCGACCCGCGGAACTCCCGGGTCCTGCTCGACGAGTACTCGCGTCAGCGCGGACAGATCTCGGCGGGCGGTCAGGTGCTGGCCGCGTCGGTCCCCACCGACGACCGGTACAAGTACCTGCGCACGTATCCGCCGAACCCGGCGGCACCGTCGAGCCCGTTCGCGAACGCGCCGGTCACCGGCTTCTACTCGATGCTCTACGGCAGCACCGGACTCGAACGCACCGAGGACCAGGTGCTCAACGGCTCCGACAACAGACTGTTCGGGCGACGGTTCTTCGACCTGGTCTCCGGCCGCGACCCGCGCGGCGGCAACGTGGTCACCACTCTCGACCCGGTCGTCCAGCAGGTGGCGTACGACCAGCTGACCGCCAAGGGCTACACCGGCTCCGTTGTCGCGATCCGGCCCAGCACCGGCGAGGTGCTGGCGATGGTGAGCACGCCCAGCTACGACCCGAACCTGCTGGCCAGCCACGACGGCGCGGTCAGCACCGAGGCCTGGGAGGCGCTGAACGAGGACGAGGACAAGCCGCTGCTCAACCGGGCCATCTCGCAGACTTATCCGCCCGGCTCGACGTTCAAGGTGGTGGTCACCGCCGCCGCGCTGAGCAACGGGGCAAACCCGGAGGAGCAGCTGACCGCGGCGCCGAACATCACGCTGCCCGGCACCAACACCACGCTGGAGAACTACAACGGCAGCACCTGCGGCGGCGGTCCGACCGCCACGCTGCGGGAGGCCTTCGCCAGGTCCTGCAACACGGCGTTCGTCGAGCTGGGCATCCGGACCGGCGCCGACGCCCTCAAGGACGAGGCCGCCGGATTCGGCATCCAGCCCGATTCGCCCGGCATCCCGATGCCGGTCGCGGACGGCACCGTCGGATCGATCCCCGACGACGCCGCGCTCGGGCAGTCCAGCATCGGTCAGCGCGACGTCGCGCTGACCCCGCTGGAGAACGCCGTGATCGCCGCGACCGTCGCGAACGGCGGCGTCCGGATGCAGCCGCACGTGGTGGCCCAGCTGCAGAGTCCCGACCTGTCGAACCTGGCGACGACGCACCCCGAGTCGCTGGGTCAGGCGGTGTCCCCACAGGTGGCCGCGACGCTCACCGACCTGATGATCGGCTCGGAGAACAACACCGGCGGCGGCAACAAGATCCCCGGCGTCCAGATCGCCTCCAAGACCGGAACCGCCGAGCACGGCAGCGATCCCCGCAACACCCCACCGCACGCCTGGTACATCGGGTTCGCCCCGGCGGCGAACCCGGAGATCGCGATCGCCGTGCTCGTGGAGAACGGCGGCGACCGCGCCCTGGCCGCGACCGGAGGCTCGGTCGCGGCACCGATCGGGCGGGCCGTCATCGAAGCCGGACTGCGGCAGGGGGGCTGAGTGATGAGTCTGAACAACGGCGCGGTGATCGCGAACCGGTACCGGCTGCAGCGGCTGATCGCCACCGGCGGCATGGGCCAGGTCTGGGAGGGCGTCGACAACCGCCTGCACCGCCGGGTCGCGGTCAAGGTCCTCAAGTCGGAGTACTCTGCGGACCCCGAGTTCCTGGAGCGCTTCCGCACGGAGGCCCGCACCACCGCCCAGCTCAACCACCCCGGCATCGCGGGGATCTACGACTACGGCGAGACCCTCGACAGCGTCGGCCAGTCCACCGCGTACCTGGTGATGGAGTTGGTCAACGGAGAGCCGCTGAACGCGGTGCTGGGGCGTGTCGGCCGGCTGGCGCTGCCGCACGCGCTCGACATGCTCGAGCAGACCGGCCGCGCCCTTCAGGTGGCGCACGAGGCGGGCGTGGTGCACCGCGACGTCAAACCCGGCAACATCCTGATCACCCCCGCCGGCCAGGTGAAGATCACCGACTTCGGCATCGCGAAGGCCGTCGAGGCCTCCCCGGTGACCCGGACCGGCATGGTGATGGGCACCGCCCAGTACATCGCGCCCGAACAGGCCCTCGGACAGGACGCCTCGCCTGCCAGCGACGTGTACTCGCTTGGCGTCGTCGGCTACGAGGCCCTCTCCGGCCGCCGGCCGTTCGTCGGCGACGGCGCACTGACGGTGGCGATGAAGCACGTTCAGGAGGTGCCGAGCCCGCTGCCTGCGGATCTGCCGCCGAACGTGCGCGAGCTGATCGACATCACAATGGCCAAGGACCCGGCCGCGCGGTACGGCAGCGGCGGCGAATTCGCCGACGCGGTCGCCGTGGTCAGGTCCGGCGCGCGGCCGCCGCTGCCAGGGGCGGGCCTGCCGCCGCGGCCCATGACGGGGGCGGTGCCGCCCATCGTCGGGACCCAGATGTTGCCGACGTCCCAGCGCGAATATGCTGGCCCCGATTCCGGGTCGGTGCCGGCGGTGGCGACGGGCATGACCAAGGGACAGAAGATCCTCGCGTGGGGCGGCGGCGGCCTGCTGCTCGCGGCCCTGCTGATCTCCGTGTGGATTCTCCTGTCCGGCGGTGACGGAGCGCCGAGCAATCCGACGCCGCCGCCGGTGACGACGACGCGGCCCGTGGTCACCACAACCACCCGCCCGCCCGTGACCACCACCACGGAGCGGACGACCACGACCGAGGAACCGACGACCACCACGACGGAACCGACCACCACCACCACCGAGGAAACTACGACCACCACGGAGCCGACGACCACCACGACGGAACCGACCACCACCACCACGACAGCGCCCCGCACGACCACCGCCACGACCACGCCGGACGTCCTCGAACCGGCCCCGCAAGGACAGCCATGACCACACCCCGCAAGCTCTCCTCCCGCTACGAGCTGGGCGAGATCCTCGGCTTCGGTGGCATGTCCGAGGTGCACCTCGCCCGCGACATGCGCCTGAGCCGGGATGTAGCGATCAAGGTGCTGCGCGCCGATCTCGCCCGCGACCCCACGTTCTACCTCCGTTTCCGCCGCGAGGCGCAGAACGCGGCGGCACTGAACCATCCGGCCATCGTGGCCGTCTACGACACCGGCGAGGCCGAGACCGACGGCGGTCCGCTGCCGTACATCGTGATGGAGTACGTCGACGGCGACACGCTGCGCGACATCGTCCGCACCGAGGGCCCCATGCAGGCCCGGCGCGCGATGGAGGTCATCGCCGACGTGTGTGCGGCGCTCGATTTCAGCCATCGCAACGGGATCGTGCACCGCGACATCAAGCCGGCGAACATCATGATCAACCGCGCGGGCGCGGTGAAGGTGATGGATTTCGGCATCGCCCGCGCGATCTCCGATGCCTCCAGCCCGATGACGCAGACATCCGCGGTGATCGGCACGGCGCAGTACCTCTCGCCCGAGCAGGCGCGCGGCGAGCAGGTCGACGCCCGCTCGGACGTGTACTCGCTCGGCTGCGTGCTGTTCGAGATCCTCACCGGCGAGCCGCCGTTCAAGGGCGATTCCCCGGTGGCCGTCGCCTACCAGCATGTCCGGGAGGACCCGGCCCTGCCCTCGAGCGTGAATCCGAACGTGCCGCGCGAGCTCGACTCGGTGATCCTCAAGGCGATGAGCAAGAACCCGGCCAACCGGTACCAGAGCGCCGCCGACATGCGCTCCGATCTGGTGCGGGTGCTCGGCGGTCAGCGTCCGGGCGCACCGATGGTGATGAACGACGAGGACCGCACCACGATCCTCGGCGCGGTGGACGCACAGAACCGGTACGGCGCGGCCCCCGTCTCGCCCCCGCCGGTGGCGCAGGCGGCCGCGCCTGCGCCGGAGGACGGCCAGCCGCGCAGCCGTAAGGCGGTGCGCGCGGTGCTGCTGTCGCTGGCGGCCCTGGCCGTGATCGGCATCGTCGGCGCGTTCCTGTGGTCGCTCGGCCCCGGCTCGAAGGCCGCGCAGGTCACGGTCCCGAACGTCGCCAACCAGTCCGCGCAGGACGCCCAGAACGCACTGCAGGATCTCGGTTTCCGGGTGCAGAGCCAGCCGAAGCCGAGCGATAACGTGGCCTCGGGCAACGTCATCGCCAGCATCCCCGTCGCGGGAACCAGGGCCGACGAAGGCACCACGGTGACTCTCGACGTGTCAACCGGTCCGCAGGAGGTGGAGGTCCCGACGCTGACCGGCATGACACAGGCGCAGGCGGCGCAGGCGCTGAACACGATCGGCCTGCAGTTGGACTCGACGGTGAGCACCGCCGCGTCGACGCAAGACCAGCTGGACAAGGTGGTCGCGCAGAAGCCGGAAGCCGGGTCGAATGTCGCGCTGGACGGCGCCGTGAAGATCACCCTCGGCAGCGGACCGGAACAGATCCGGATCCCGAACGTCGTCGGCCAGACCCTCGACGTCGCGCAACCGAACATCGAGGGCGCGGGCTTCAAGGTCCAGGTCGAGAACATCGACTCCGGCAAGCCCAAGGGCGAGGTCGTCTCCACCGACCCGACCGGCGGCAGCGCGGCGGCCAAGGGCGCCACCGTCAAGATCCGGGTGTCGAACGGCAACATGGTCACAATGCCCAACCTGAACAACCAGAGCGTGTCGCAGGCGCTGGACTCACTGCGGCGCGCGGGTTGGACCGGATCCTCGAGCCAGCTCGTCCAGCATCCCGAGGCCACCCTGGAGACCGATCAGGTCGGCAAGGTGGTCACGCAGGCGCAGCCGGCGGGCTCGGAGATCTCCAAGACCTCGACCATCTCGGTCGGGATCGGTCAGCTCGGTATTCCCCGGTAGCCGGTAGCCCGTTCCGTTGAGGGGCATCTTCGTGCGGTTCGACCGCACGAAGATGCCCCTCACGCGTAGGCGCGGCATCCCGGACGCCGCGGCTACCGAAAGGCCGGTTCGACGAACCGTTCGACGATCCGGCGTTCCGCCGCCGGGTCTCCCGCCGGCACCGTGAGCAGCGAGATGACCACCCGCACGATCCACTGCGCCGCCTCCGCATCGGGCGCGATGCCCGTCAACGCCGTGGCGACCCGGCCGAGTTCCGGCGATGACGCGAGGTAATCGTCGCCGCGGCCGGTGCGGGAGTTCGTCAGCCACTGTGACAGCGCGGCATCCGCGCGCACGGCCGCGACGGAGATCAGGATCGCCTCGACGATCCGGCGGGAACCGCTCAACCGTTCCACCTCGGCCGCGACCCGCTGGGCCACCGCCGCGGCCGCCGCGGAGACGACGCCCCCGACCAGAGCGGACTTGCCGCCGACGTGGCGGTACAGCGTCGCTCGTGAACACCCGGCCCTTGCCGCGACATCCTCGACGCTGACCTGGTCGATCCCCCGCTCGAGGAACAGCTCGGCCGCTGCGGCATGGATCCGCTCAACCCCGATCGCGCGCCGGTTCCCGCCTGCCAGCCAGTCCTTGGCCGTATCCGATTCACGCACGGAACACCTCCTGGCGGCGTCTCACCGAAGTCTCACGGTGAGACGAAATTGTGTCTCTCAGTCTATAGCGGAGGCGGAGATGCAACGTCGTGAGCAGCGTGGGGCCGTCACCTTCTCCACGGCGTGAGATTTCCTGTTTGAGCAGGTCACGATGCCTGATCTCAACTTTTTCGAGCCCTTGACAGGCCACCGTCGGCAGGTGAACGGTGGTGGCGCTGAAACAGGTTCTACTAACGGTGGGAGATTCGATGACCGCGTTGCCACTCGAGGGGATCGACCTCTTCGATCCGGCGAATCTCGACGACCCGAACGGGCTGTACCGCACACTCCGAGAGAACTCACCCGTCCACCGGGTCCCGGGAACCGACTTCTATCTCGTCTCCACCTGGGTTCTGGTCACCGAGGCGGCGGCACGCGTCGACGACTTCTCCTCCAATCTGACCGGGGTCCTCGTTCAGCCGGCCGACGGGCCGCCGGTGACCTTCGACATGGACGGCGGCGGCCGGGCGGTGCACGTGCTCGCGACCGCCGACGACCCGACGCACGCCCACCACCGCAAGCTGGTTCTGCAGACGCTCGGCAAGAGGATCCGCGCGCTGGGCCCGACGGTCGATCTCCTGGTCGACCAGCTGTGGGCCGAGGGCGTGCGGGACGACCGGATCGACTACGCGACCGACATGGCCGACAAGCTGCCCCTCGCCCTCATCGCCCATCTCGTCGGCCTGCCCGAGAGCGACGTCCCGCAGCTCCTGACCTGGGCGTACGACAGCACGGAACTGCTCGGCGGAGTGGTCACCGCGGACCGGCTCGGGCAGCTCGTCACCTCGTCGGTCGAGCTCGCCGGCTACCTGCACACCCACTTCGTCCGGGCCAAGGACGATCCGAAGGACGACCTCATGGGTGTGCTGGCGCGCGCCTGCGCGACCGGTGACCTGACCGACGACGTCGCGGTGCTGATCCTCGTCCAGTTGGTCGGCGCGGGCGGCGAGTCGACGGCCGGGCTGATCGCCAGTTCGGCACGGCTGCTCGCCACCCACCCCGACGTCCAGCGCGCACTCCGCGACGATCCCTCCCTGATCGACCCCTTCCTCGACGAGGCGCTCCGGCTGGAATCCCCGTTCCGGGCGCACCACCGGCACGTCGTCGCGGACACCACGCTGGGCGGGGTCGCGCTACCCGCGGGCAGTCACGCCCTCCTGCTGTGGGGGTCGGCGAACCGCGATCCCGCCCGGTTCGAGCGTCCCGACGAGGTCGTCCTCGACCGCCCGGGCATCCGCTCCCATCTCGCCTTCGGCAAGGGTGCCCATTTCTGCATCGGGTCGGCGCTCGCGCGGATGGAGGCCCTCGCCGCCGTCACCCCGCTCCTCGAACGCAGCACCCGGATCTCCATCGCCGACGAGGCGAGCTGGGTGCCGAGCATCTTCGTGCGGCGCCACCTCCGGGTGCCGCTCCAGATCAGCTGACCGACAGCCCGACACGATCCCGACAGGACATCGAATGAACATCTCTCCGAGCGACCTCGTCACGGCCTTCTGCGCGGAATGGAGGGCGGGTGACGCGGCGTCGATCGCTGGATATTTCAGCGAAGACGCTGTTTACCACAACATTCCGATGGAACCACTGTTCGGACGCGCGGCCATCGCCGACTTCCTGGACGGCTTCATTTCGGCATTCGGAGGAATCGAGTTCACCATCCACCACCAGGCGTCGAACGGGACCGTCGTCCTCAACGAACGCACCGACCGGTTCACCCTCGGGGACAAGCACGTGGAATTGCCCGTGATGGGTGTCTTCGAGATCGAGGCGGGCGAAATCACTTCGTGGCGAGACTATTTCGACCTCGCCCCGATCACGGAGCTCATGTCCGGGCATGCCGACTGAGCTCGGCGCACGGCTCAGTTGTGGGTGAGCGCGGACCCCAGCGCCTGGGCGACCTCGGCCTCGAGCGTCGAGACGAGCGCCTCCGGCGGCCGCTGCCCGCACACCTCTAGCCAGTTCGCCAGCATCCGGTGGCCGCCCTGGGTGAGCACCGACTCCGGATGGAACTGGACGCCGTGGATCGGCAGCTCCCGGTGCCGCATCGCCATCACGATCCCGGTGTCGGTGTGCGCGGTGGCGATCAGCTCGTCCGGCATCGTCTCCGGCAGCACCGTCAGCGAGTGGTAGCGGGTGGCGGTGAACGGGTCGGGCAGCCCGGCCAGCACCCCGGTGCCGTCATGACCGACCTGGCTGGTCTTGCCGTGCAGCAGTTCCGGTGCCCGGTCGACGGTGGCGCCGAACGCTGCGCCGATGGACTGGTGGCCGAGGCACACCCCGAGCAGCGGGGTGCGGGCCGCCGCGCACGCCGCGACCAGGTCCATGCTCGCGCCCGCCCGCTGCGGCGTGCCCGGTCCCGGGCTCAGCAGCACCCCGTCGAACTGCGCCGCGACGGCGTCGCGGTCGGCCAGCTCCGGGTCGTCGTTGCGCCAGACAGTGGCCTTGGTGCCGAGCTGGCCGAGGTACTGCACCAGGTTGAACACGAAGCTGTCGTAGTTGTCGACGACCAGGATGCGCATTCCAGCAGGATATGCGGCTTCGTCGCCCGTGCGCGATCTGCACCCCACCTGGGGTACGGATCACGCACGAGCGGCGCGGCGGCCTAGTTCGCGAACTTGGTCCGCAGCTGACCGGTGTAGGCCGGCACGGTGAACGTCTCCGACGCCTCCTGGGTGTACCCAAGCCCGTAGCGGACCGCGTACTGCTTGAAGGTGCGCACGCCGGGCTCGGCGGCGAGCGCGGCCTCGATCCGGGCCGGGTCGCCGATCGCCGTCATCTGATACGGCGGGCTGTAGGTCCGCCCGTGCAGCAGCAGCGTGTTGCCGATACAACGCGGCGCCGAGGTGTTGACGATGCGCTGGTCCTGCATCCCGACCGCGACCGCCCCGCCAGCCCATAGCGCGTTCAGCACGCTCTGCACATCCTGCTGGTGCACGACGAGATCGTCGGGCGAGGCTCCGGCGGGGAACTTCCCGTCGGAGTCGCGGGGCGCGTCGGTGAGGGTCACCCGAACGCCGGGTCCGGTGACCGCAGCCAGGCCCGCCGCGGCCTCCAGCGCCCGGCTCTGCTCGAGGACGCCTGCGACATCGGAGTCGGAACCGGCCGCCTCGTCCTGGAGGGCGGCCAGCTGCGCGGCCAACCCGTCGCGCACCCCCGCCGCGTCATCCACGTCCGCCTGCGCGCTGCGCACGAGGTCGGAGAGCCTCGTAGTGTCTCCGCGCCGCAGCTCGTTGCCCTCCGAGACCGCGCGGGTGGTCGCCAACAGCAACCCGGTGACCACGCAGACCACCGGGACGCAGATCTTCCAGAAGAGTTGCCTGCGCCGCGGCGCCGCGTGCGCCGCGGGCCGGTGGGATACGGTCGGATCGGGTGCGGTCGGATCGGGTTCGGTCACAGCCGCCCGCCTCCTCCCCTGTCCGCTCGCAGGTCCAGCCAGCAGACCCTGCCCGGGCACGTCTGTGCTCGGCTAGCGTGTACTCACCACCGGTAATCTCGAATCTACCTGGTGGGCGTCGACGCCGACGCCGACGCAATCGCACGATCCACACTGAACCAACGAGGACGTCATGCCCAAGTCGAAGGTCCGCAAGAAGACCGACTACACGATCAATCCCGCGAACCGCACGCCCGTGAAGGTCAAGGTCGGCCCATCCAGCACGCTCTACGTGTCGGTGATGCTCGGCTTCATGCTGCTCGGACTCGCGTGGCTGATCGTCTACTACCTGGCCGCGGACCAGATCACCTGGATGAACGACCTGGGGGCCTACAACTTCCTGATCGGCTTCGGATTCATGGTTGTCGGCCTCATCATGACGATGAGATGGCGCTGAGCTGGGGATATCCCCATTCTGACCGCGTCAATTACATCGTTGTCATTCATCCCCAATGTGGATAAACCCTGTGGATAACTGTGGAGAGCCTGTGCACAACCCCGAAAACCCTGTGCACAACCCCGAGTTCGCATGGTCCACACCCACCGGTGCGCTGATCGCGACCGGTGTCGGCGGGGTGGCCATGCTCCTCGCCGCCGCGGCGGTGGCGTCGGATCCGGCGGGACGGGTGCTGATCGGCCTCGGCGCTCTCGGGCTACTGGTGATCACCGCACTGGGGCTGCGCCAGCGGCCGCGGCTCGCCGTGCTCGACGGCGCGAGGGGGATCGCGGTGCAGCGGCTGACCGGACGCCACGAGTACCCGGCGTCGGAGCTGAGCCGGGTCCGGATCGTGCGCTATCCGCGGCTGGGCCGTCGGGTGCCGATGCTGGAGATCGACGTGCGCCCGCCCGGTGTCGACGACGACAAGCTGATGATCTTCGGTCGCTGGGACCTCGGTACCGATCCCACCGATGTCTTCGAGGCGCTCGCCGGCCGCGGGCTGGTGCCGCCGGAGCGGCCGCGCCCGTAGCCGGCGAGGCGACTACATCCCGAGTTCGGACCGCAGCTGCGCCATCCGCAGCGCGATGACGCCGACCGAGACGACGGTGACGGCGGCGAGGCCGCCCCAGCCGAGCGTGCGCGCCTTCTGGCGCTCCGCGGGGGTGCCGAGGCTGCCGGGGGCGAACATCAGCGCCGCGGTGGCGGCGGCGCCCGCGACGAGCCCGCCGAGGTGCCCCCACAGCGAGATCCCCGGGATCGTCACGCTGATGATCACGTTGAGGGCGATGATCGCCAGGACCGGGCCGGGGCTGCGCTTGAGCCGCAGAAGGATCACCGCCTGCGCGCCCATCAGTCCGAAGACCGCACCCGAGGCGCCCGCGGTGACGGCGTTCACCTGGAAGGCCATCACGGCTGCCGAGCCACCGAGGATCGAGACGAGGTACACCGCGACGTAGCGGGAGCGCCCGAGGATGATCTCGGTGTCGCGGCCGATCACCCAGAGCGCGAACATGTTGACCAGCAGGTGGACGGCACCGAAGTGCAGGAAGCCGCTGCCGACGACACGAACCAGGTCGCCGTCGGCGACCGCGGGCGGCCAGAGCGCCCAGCTGGTGAACAGCGGCGAGCCGAGGTGGTTGTTCGCCACGTTGCCGGACTGGAGCACCGTGATCGCGTAGATCAGGACGTTGAGCCCGATCAGGACGTAGGTGACGATCGGGGTCGGCAGGCCGGTCCGGAGCTGCGCACCGGCGACGGTGCGGGCCGAGCGGGTGGTCTTGGCGTCGGCGGCGATGCAGTCGACGCAGTGCTGGCCGACGGCGGCCGGTCGCAGGCACTCGACGCACGCGGGACGGCCGCAGCGGGTGCAGGAGAGCGCGGTGGGCCGGTCCGGGTGCCGGACGCACCGCGGTTGGGGCGGGGTGCCGTCACCGGCAACGCCACCCCAACCGGGGTTGGTCATCTCGCGGTACCGATCAGGAGATGGTGATGCTGTTGATGACGACCGCCTCCAGCGGGCGGTCCGTGCGGTCCACCGAGGTTCCGGAGATGGCGTCGACGACCTTCTTCGACTCCTCGTCCACGACCTCACCGAAGATGGTGTGCTTGCGGTTGAGGTGCGGGGTCTTGCCGGTGGTGATGAAGAACTGCGAGCCGTTGGTGCCCGGGCCTGCGTTCGCCATGGCCAGCAGGTAGGGCTTGTCGAACTGCAGCTCCGGGTGGAACTCGTCGCCGAACTGGTAGCCGGGGCCGCCACGGCCGGTGCCGGTCGGGTCGCCGCCCTGGATCATGAAGCCGTCGATGACGCGGTGGAAGACGGCGCCGTCGTAGAACGGTCCGGTCTTGCCGCCCGAGGCGTTCTCGGTGCTGTAGTTCTGGGTGCCGTCGGCGAGTCCGACGAAGTTCGCGACGGTCTTCGGCGCGTGGTTGCCGAACAGGGCGATCTTGATGTCGCCGCGGTTGGTGTGCAGCGTTGCGGTTGCGGTCTGATTCGGTGAGGTCACTCCACCATGGTGCCATTCCGCCGTACGGAACATGTGCGACAGTGGACAGATGACTCGCGCGACGAAGTCCACCCCGGTTTCTGTCCCCGCCCCGGCCGAGCAGGCGCCCACCCTCGAGGTGGTACCCCCCGCCCCCGAATCCACCACGCTCAGTAGCGCATTGAGGCTCGCGCAGCTCGCGGCGCTCGGGTTCGCCAGGGGAACGGGAGGTGTCGCGAAGGGCACCGGAGTGGTGGCCAAGGGCACCGGAGCGTTGAGCCTCTATCTCGGCCGTCAGGGCTACACCCTGGCCAGGAAGGCACTGTCGTCCCGGCCGAAGGCCGTCCCCGCCCTCGCGCTGGTGGACGAGCAGGCCGTGGCGGCCGTGGCCGCCGAGCAGGTCAAGGGTCGCGGCCGCAGGCGCGGCAGGCGTGCGCTGCTCGTCGTCGGTCTCGGTGCCGCCGTGGCGGCGGGCGCCGTGTACCTCAAGGAGCGTCGGCGCGAGGTGCCGCCTGTCGCCCCCGCTCCGCCGAGCCTGCAGGATTTCGAGAACTCCTGAGCGCCGCTGTCGCCGCGGCACAGCCCGCCGCGGCGACGGCCATCGACGACCACAGCATGGGCTCACGGCCGCCGGCGTCGCCGAACGCCAGCAGGCCGAGATTGACGGCCGCGTGGAACACGGTGGCGATCAACAGGCTGCCCTGACGCCCGTTGTCGAGGAGCACCGCGAGCAGGACGGACATCGCGATCGTCGCCGACAGGAAGGCCGCCGCATAGGCGGCGCCCGCCGCGAACACCTGCACGTGCCACACCCCCCAGACGGTCCCGACGAGCACGCCGGTGATCAGCACGGAGTGCCTCGTGCGCAGGTAGGGCTGCAGGAACCCCCGCCAGCCGAGTTCCTCCCCGTATGCCCCGACGCACTGCGCAAGGACCAGCAGGCCCAGCGGCGCCGCGCCGGCGCGGACGGCCGAGAAATCGGGGCCTGCGCCGAGGGACACGAGCACCGCCGCCGGCAGCGCCAGGATGATCACAACCGAGCCGCTCGCGGCCGCGAGGATGGCCGGGTCGGGCCGCCACAGGCTCACCGCGAGCGGCGGCCGCCATCTGCCCCGCCACACCAGCAGGACCGCCGCGACCGCGATCGCGGGTGCGAACTGCACCAGTTCGAGCAGGTCCGGGTCGGGGCCGGTCACTGCCTGGAGCGCCACGAGGACGCCGCCCGCGAGAAACGCCACCAGCACGTACACCGTCGTCGGCGCCCACCTGCGGGGCGGGGCTGCGTGGGTCGTCATGCCACGAGCATCGCGGCTCGCCGACGGCAGCACATCACCCCACGGTATCGGTGGCCCCTGCTACCGGAGGGCCAGGAGGCGTCAGGATGAACAGGTGCTCGGTGCCGGTCGATCGTGGAACCGGTCGACCATGTAGGTCAGTGCCTCGGGCAGTCCGAGGACAAGCGGCGCAGCGTGGTTGATCACGGAGCCAGGCAGGACGCTCGGGAGCGGGTTCTCGGTGAACTGCACCGTCGCGCCGCGACCGCACCAGGCCCCGGCCAGCTGTTCGGCCTGGCCGAAGGGCACCACGTCGTCGTGGTTGCCGGACTGGATCAGCACCGGCCCGGTCGGCGTCCTCGTGCCGATCCGCTGTCGCTCCAGCAGTTCCTTCGCCAACGGCAGCCGGTCGAGCACCACGGAGAGCGATTCGCCGCCGCGGGTGTACTCGTTGGTCTTCTGGAAGGCGAAGCGCGCACCGGTCTCGATGACGCAGTAGTTCCGCGTCTCCGCCAGCATCGCCTTGCCCTTCTCGTTGAGCTCCGCCTCGATGAGCGGCCGGGACTCGGGGTAGGCCTGGGCCAGACCGTTGATCGCGTAGCCGATCGCGCCGGTGAGGAAGGAACCGTCGATCTGCGCCAGGGTCGCGGCGAGGTCCGCGGGGGGCGCCCCGGCGTAGGTGCCCTTCACCTGCAGTTCCGGCGCGTAGTCGGCGGCGAGCTCGGACGCGGCCGCCGCGGCGCCGCCACCCTGCGAGTACCCCCAGAATCCGACCGGGCCTGCCGGGGTGATCGAGGTGCCGGGCAGGTTCTTGGCGGCACGGGCCGCGTCCAGCACCGCGTGCGCCTCGGCCGCGCGGTTGACGTAGGTGTGCATGCCCGG
Source organism: Rhodococcus sp. PvR099 (assembly GCF_017833315.1). NCBI lineage: Bacteria > Bacillati > Actinomycetota > Actinomycetes > Mycobacteriales > Nocardiaceae > Rhodococcus > Rhodococcus sp. PvR099. Next base: position 3,858,132 of record NZ_JAFIBV010000001.1, read on the forward strand.
CGTGCCCAGGCCGTCGTAGTCGGTGACGACGACGGCGATCCCCTGCAGCAGCAGCGCGTTGATACCGAGCACCTCGTACTCGGTCATCAGGCCGATCGGTGCCTGGTAGGTCAGGAGCTGGTTCAGCAGCTTGGAGGGGGCGCACTGGTCGCCCTGGCCGTGGGTGCCGACCGCGAGGCTGACCAGGGGCCGGGGTCCGGGGCCCTCCCACTGCCGCTGCGGCTCGAGGTAGGTGCCGGTGACCGCGTTGGCCGCGCCGTTCGCGTCGGTGCTGCGGTACATGATGCGCCGTCCGTCGGCGGGGAACGCTCCGTCTGTTCCCGGCACCCGGAGCGCGAGTTCGGACGGCTCGCTGCGGATCAGGTCGCCGGGTGCGCTCGCCGTCAGATCGGCAGGCGGCGTGTAGAAGTCCGCGGGCGCCGCGGCGGCGGCGGGCGCCGCGATCGCGGCCACGACCACCGACAGGGCGGCCGCCACGACCGCACCCCGCCACCCGATTGCGCGCACACTCTTGTCCACCGTCGACTCCGCCCCGTGTTCGTTGACTCCGAACACGAAGCCGTACGCACGGTAACACATACTTTTCGCGCGACGGTCGGGCCGATTCGGGCTCTCGGACATGCGACCGCGCGGCACCGAAACCAATTGCTGCACAGGTTTGTTCACAATTGCACAGGCACGGCACCGGTCGCCGAGTGTGCAGCTACCGTCCGCCCCTCTCGGCATTTACGCCGACACCTGCACACTCGGCGATGCACAGCGCACAGCCCGCGACCAGGAGCTGATCGCGGGCTGTGTGTTTGTCGTGTGTTGCTGTGCGGGCGCAAATCAGGGCGCCGCGGGTGCCGGCATCCCCGGCAGGGTCGGAAGCGGCCCGACGAAGTTGAAGAACGCCGCCCGCAACGGTTCCCCGCCGACCATGTCCAGCCCGATCACACCGCCGATGAGCGAGCCGATGATCGATCCGGGGAAGCAGCCGGCGAGCACGCCCACCACGCAGCCGACGAGGAGCCCGATGATCCCGCCGACGGTCTGCCCGACGATCCCGCCCATCTGAGCCTTCTGGATCTCCCCCATCAGGCGCTGTTGGTCCGCGGGGTTGTCCCAGGCGACCGGTTGGACGGCAGAGGGAAGCAGTGTCGGCGTCAATGTCAGGCTCCGGCCGCCGTCACCGATCGCGGGCGCGATCGCGTGCGTCTCACCGTTCACCCGGTACGCGAGGGGAATCGTGCCGATGGACGATCCGTCGCCCCGGAGCACGCTGACCCCGGTCCCGTCGCCGGAGACCCGGAACACGCCCGCGTCGAGCAACGTGACGACCGAGTTCCCGCCCGGCGTGAGTCCCGTGGTGTATCCGACGCCCTGATCCCTGCCTTGCATCTGAGCACCGACCAGCGCGGCTGGGTCGGCGTGCGCGGTGACCGCCCCGGCGCCCATCGCGGCCGTCACGAACAGTGCAGTGGCGACAATCTTCCTGAGTTTCATGTCGGCTCCCGGGTTCGGTTGCGATTTCCCCCAGCCGAACAGTAGTCGAGCGCATGTGATCTCGAACACAATTCGATGAACTTGCCCCGGCATGCGATCCGCTCGTGGCCTTCGCCCCTGTCAGCAAAAAACACCCCCCACCGGAGAGTGAGGGGTGTTGATGTGACGCTGTGTCCGATTGTGTTGCTGCTGTGGAGCCTAGGAGATTCGAACTCCTGACATCTGCCTTGCAAAGGCAGCGCTCTACCAACTGAGCTAAGGCCCCGTCCGCGCTAGCGGCTGGTGACCTCGTGCCATACATCCTGGCTGCGGCGCTGCGACCGCAGCTTCGTCAACCCGAAGAGAACGGTCACAACGGCTGCCGCGAGAAGCAGTACCTTCATGCTCGAACCCTTCGTCGGCACGGGGAGTGGGCCTAGGAGGACTTGAACCTCCGACCTCTTCCTTATCAGGGAAGCGCTCTAACCGCCTGAGCTATAGGCCCTTAACCTCGGTCCGGGAGACGCATCGAACTTGTCTCCCTGAACCGAGGCATGAGATTACCCCACCGACCGGCCGCGACCAAAACCGGCCCGGCGGGGAACCGAAACCCCTGGTCAGTCGCGGTCGGCGAGGGTCACTTCGACCCCACCGACAAGGTCCGTGCAGAGGTTGTAGATGAACGATCCGATCGTCGCGAGGGCGGTGAAGAGCACCACGTTGATGGCACCGATCAGCGCGGCGTAGCCGAACACCTGTCCCGCGCTGACAAGGCCCTCGTCGCCCGTCTCCGAGACGATGTCGGTGAAGGCGTTGTTCAGGCGATCCCAGACACCCATGCCGTCGAGCACGACGTACAGGAATCCGACGGCGAACATCCACACGAAGAACAGCGCCACCGAGATCACCAGGGACACCTTGAGCGTCGACCAGGGGTCGACCTTGCGTACCTGGATGGTCGCGCGCAACGGGTCGCCCGCGACCGCATCGATCGGCACCGCAACGAGCGCGGGCTGCGCACCCGTCTTGGGGCCCGCGCCTGCTGCCGCCGCGGGGGCGTCGCCGGGCAGCGGATGCTTGACCGCGGACAGGTCCGGCAGGTCCTTCGCCAGATCGGAGCGGTCGATGTGCCGGGTGGGGCCGTCGATCACCGCTGACTTGGCCTTGGCGGCCTCCTTGCGCGCCGTCTTCGCCGCGTCGGCACCCGACGGAGCTCCCGCCGCGGGCTTACCGGCCGCAGGAGCACCGGGACTAGTGCCCTGGCCGCTCGGGGTCGAGACCGGACGCGTGGCGGGTGCGCCCGCCGGAGCACCCGGACGCGTCGCCGGACCACCCGCGGGCGTCGCGGGGCGCGCACCCGAACCGCTCGTGGGCGATGCCGGACGCGTACCCGGTGCACCCGCGGGGGCACCCGGACGCGTTGCGGCGCCGCCGGGGGGCGACGCCGGACGCGTACCCGGCGCGCCGGCCGGAGCACCCGGACGCGTGCCCGCGCCGTTGGCCTGGCCGCCGTTCTGCTGCGGACGCTGGCCGGGCGCCTGGGTCGGAGCCTGGGTCGGCCGGCCACCCTGCGGGGCGGCCGGTGCGGCGCCGCCCTGCGGCGGAGCACCTGCGGGCCGCGATCCCTGCGCGGGCGTCGCCGGTGTCGTGCCGGACGGCGGAGCCTGCGCCGGACGGGACGGTCCGGTCGGCTGCTGCCCCTGCGGCGCCTGCCCCTGCGGGCGCGGCGGTGTCTGGCCCGTGCCCTGTGCGGGCGGGGCCGGACGGTCCTGGCCGGGAGCCGTGGCGGGGGCCTGCTGCGCGGGGGCGGCAGGCTGTCCTGGTGCCGACGTCGCCGCCGCCGGAGCGTCGGTCTTGGCGGGCGCCTGCGCGTCGGGCTTGGCAGGCGCCGGGGTCGAGGGCGCCGGTGACGGAGTCCCGTTCGTCCCCTCCGGCTTACCTGCCTGCGGCTGAGCGCCCGGACCGGCAGGTGACCCCTGCCGGTCGCTGCCGGGCTGGTTGGGAGTGCTCACTAAGACTCCTTCGATCCGTCACTCGCGGCGGTGTCGGACTCATCGGGTTCATCGGCGTTGCGCGCGATCGCGAGCAGGGTGTCACCGTCCCCGAGATTCATCAACCGCACGCCCTTGGTCTGTCGGCCGGCCTTCCGCACCTGCTTGGCCGCGGTGCGGATCACTCCCCCGCCGGAGGTGATGGCGTAGAGCTCGTCGTCGTCGTCGACGATGAGCGCTCCGACCAGGGTGCCACGACGCTTGTCGTACTGAATCGTCAGCACGCCCTTGCCGCCGCGGCCCTGGACCGGGTAGTCCTCCATCGCGGTGCGCTTCGAGTACCCACCCGAGGTCGCGACCAGGAGGTAGGTGCCGTCACGCACGACGTTCAGCGAGAGCAGTTCGTCGTCGCCGTTGAAGCGCATGCCCTGCACGCCGGAGGTGGCGCGGCCCATCGGCCGCAGCGCCTCGTCGGTGGCGGAGAAGCGGATCGACTGACCCTGCGCCGACACCAGCAGCAGATCGTCCTCCGAGGAGGCGAGCACCGCGCCGACCAGCTCGTCCTCGCCGCGCAGGTTCACCGCGACGATGCCGCCGCTGCGGTTGGAATCGAAGTCGGTCAGCTTCGACTTCTTGACCAGGCCGTTGCGGGTGGCGAGCACCAGGTACGGCGCGTCCTCGTAGGTCTTGATCTGGATGATCTGGGCGATCCGCTCGTCCGGCTGGAAGGCCAGCAGGTTCGCGACGTGCTGGCCGCGTGCGGTGCGGCTGGCCTCGGGGAGCTCGTAGGCCTTCGCCCGGTACACCCGGCCCTTCGTGGTGAAGAACAGGATCCAGTCGTGGGTCGAGCTGACGAAGAAGTGCTTGACGATGTCGTCCTGCTTGAGCCCGGCGCCCTGGACGCCCTTGCCGCCGCGCTTCTGCGACCGGTAGAGATCGGTCTTGGTGCGCTTGGCGTACCCGGTCTCGGTGATGGTGACCACCACGTCCTCGCGGGCGATCAGGTCCTCGTCGTTGACGTCGCCGTCGGCCGCGATGATGCGGGTGCGCCGGTCGTCGCCGTACTTGTCGACGATCTCCTTGAGCTCGTCGCGCACGATCGCGCGCTGACGCTCCGGCTTGGCCAGGATGTCCTGGTAGTCCGCGATCTCGCGCTCGATCTCGGCGAGTTCGTCGATGATCTTCTGACGCTCGAGGGCCGCGAGGCGGCGCAGCTGCATCGCGAGGATGGCATCGGCCTGGATGTCGTCGACGGTGAGCAGCTCGATCAGCCCGGCCCTGGCGATGTCGACGGTCTGCGAAGCCCGGATGAGCGCGATGACCTCGTCGAGCGCATCGAGGGCCTTGACCAGGCCGCGCAGGATGTGGGCCCGCTCCTCGGCCTTGCGCAGCAGGTACTTGGTGCGCCGGACGATCACTTCGAGCTGGTGCGTGGTGTACAGACGGATCATCTGATCCAGCCGCAGGGTGCGCGGCACCCCGTCGACGATGGAGAGCATGTTGCAGCCGAAGCTGGTCTGCAGCTGGGTGTGCTTGTAGAGGTTGTTCAGCACCACCTTTGCCACCGCGTCACGCTTGACGGTGACGACGATCCGCATGCCGACGCGGTCCGAGGACTCGTCGTGGATGTCGGAGATGCCTGCGATCTTCGCGTCCCGCACCTGCTCGGCGATCGAGGTGATCAGGTTGTCCGGGTTCACCTGGTAGGGCAGCTCGGTGATCACGATCGTGGTGCGCCCCTTGGCGTCCTCCTCGATCTCCACCACGCCGCGCATCCGGACCGAGCCGCGGCCGGTGTGGTACGCGTCGCTGATGCCCTGGCCGCCGACGATCAGGCCCGCGGTCGGGAAGTCAGGTCCCTTGATCCGCTCCATCACCGCCGCCAGGGTGGCTTCCTCGTCGGCCTCGTAGTTCTCGAGCGCCCAGTAGATGGCCTCCGCGACCTCGCGCAGGTTGTGCGGCGGGATGTTGGTGGCCATGCCGACGGCGATGCCGCCGGAACCATTGATCAACAGGTTGGGGATACGGCTGGGGAGAACCGTCGGCTCTTGCGTCTTGCCGTCGTAGTTCGGCGCGAAATCGACGGTGTCGTGGTCGATTTCGCGGAGCATCTCCATCGCGAGCGGCGTGAGCCTGCACTCGGTGTAACGCATCGCGGCCGCGCCGTCGTTGCCACGGGAGCCGAAGTTGCCCTGGCCGTCGACGAGCGGGTAACGCAGCGACCACGGCTGGGCCATACGGACCAGGGTGTCGTAGATCGAGGTGTCGCCGTGCGGGTGGTAGTTACCCATCGTGTCGGCGACCGGTCGCGCGGATTTCACGTAGCCGCGGTCCGGGCGGTACCCGTTGTCGTACATCGCATAGAGCACGCGGCGGTGCACGGGCTTGAGGCCGTCGCGCACGTCCGGCAGAGCACGGCCCACGATCACGCTCATCGCGTAGTCGATGTAGCTGCTCTGCATCTCTTGCTGAATGTCGACGGGCTCGATGCGGTCGTGCCCCGTCCCCTCAGGCGGCAACGTGGTGTCGGTCATGAGCTCCTCTTCTACTCGGCTTCGCGTCTCCTCGCGGACTGGCCGCCTCGCAGGATGTCGCGCAACCACCCGAGTCTATAGGTGCAGGTCAGCTAGACCCGGCATCACTCGCGGATTGTCGGCAGTTACCACGGCGAACACACCGCGACGGCACTCGAGTCCGCAGGTCGATCGGCCGATCGCCGGGTCACCGAAGTCGGAACCGGCCCCCCGTCGAGGACGGGAGGCCGGGGTTGGCGCCGCGCATCGCGGCACCGAAACTGGCGTGAAGAGTGTTACCCGACCGGCTGACCGAGCCGACGCAGGGCGTACTCGGTGATCGCGACCAATCCGCCCTTGGCCGACTCCCGATCGCGGGCGTCGATGGACATGATCGGCACGTCGGCCGACACCGCGAGAGCCTGCCGGATGTCCTCGAGCGGGTAGCGCGGCGCATCGTCGAACTCGTTGACTGCCACCAGGAACGGCAGCTTGCGGGCCTCGAAGAAATCGACGGCGGCGAAGCTCTCGTCGAGCCTGCGGGTGTCGATCAGCACGATCGCGCCGATGGCGCCGCGGATCAGGTCGTCCCACATGAACCAGAATCGGTGCTGTCCCGGCGTCCCGAACAGGTACAGGACCAGGTCGTCGGCCAGGCTGATGCGGCCGAAGTCCATCGCGACGGTCGTGGTGGCCTTCTGCGGGACCCCGGTGAGGTTGTCGACGCCATCGGAGGCGTTCGTCACCAGCGCCTCGGTCCGGAGCGGCACGATCTCGGAGACGGCCCCGACCAGGGTTGTCTTGCCCACGCCGAATCCACCGGCGATCACGATCTTTGTCGAGGTGACCCGATTCTGCTGGGCGCTAGATTTGGCGAAGTCCACCGAGGACCCTTTCGATGAGTTCCCGACGCTCGCTGTCGCTCGCGTCTTCTTGCAGAGTGGCCAGGATTCGCAGGTGGCCGGCCTCGACGAGGTCCGCCACCAGCACTCGCGCGACCCCGATGGGGACGCCAACCCGGGCGGCGATCTCCGCGAGGGAGGGCGATTGCGCGCACAACACCACGATGGTCGCCTCGATGTCGCCCAGCTCCCAGTTCCGGTTCTCCGGATCGGGCAGAACCTGGATCAGCGCCTCCAGCGCCAGCTCCACCGCGGGTTTCGTGCGCCCTGATGTGAGGGAGTACGGCCGGACCAGGCTGGGCCCGGTCCCCGTCTCTGCGTTGTGCTGCTCGTCCATGGCCACCTCGGAATCAGGTCCCGATACCGGCTCGCGGCGTCGCCTGCACCGAGGCGCCGACGCGATCGACCAGGAGTGCCATCTCGTAACCGACCTGGCCGATGTCGCAACCCGACGAGGTCAGCGTGGCGAGGTGTGAGCCGTCACCGACGCTCATCAGCAGCAGGTACCCGTGCTGCATCTCGACGACGGACTGGAGGACGCCGCCGCCCTCGAACAGCCGGGAGACCCCGGCCGACAGGCTCGCCAGCCCCGACGTGACCGCCGCGAGCTGCTCGGCGCGGTCCAGCGGCAGGTGCGCACTGCCGGCCATGAGCAGGCCGTCCGCCGACACCAGCACCGCGTGCGAGACGCCCGGCACCTCACGCGCGAAGTTCGAAACCAACCAATCGAGCGAGTAGCCGCCCGCGGATCCCTGATCCATGTTGAGCGCGGATCCCTGATCCATGTTCATCTGTCTCCTTAGATGCTGTTGCGTTCGGCATGGCTGGCGGCACGACCGTCGCGGATGCCCTTTTGGTGGCGGCTGAGCTTCTCGCGGATGGCGTCCGGGTCGCGCAGCTTGGCAGTGATCTTGTCAGCCCCGTTGACTCCACCCGGAACCAACTGGTGTCCCGGCTGCCGCTGCGGGAGTCCGGACTCGGTGTGAGCCTCCACGCGAGGGGCGCTGGCGCGCTGTGCGGCGTTCCAGCCCTCGTCCGCGGCCGAGGTCCAGTTCTTGCTCCCCTCCCCCGGCGTCGGCGTCGCCAACCAGTCCGAGACGATGCCGGTCGAGACCATGCCACTGAAGATCGGCGTCGTCTCCTGCGGGTGCAGGATCGGGCGCAACGGCTCGACATTCGCGCGCGGCTGGAAGAACGACGCGGTCTTCTGCGAGTTGACGCGGTAGCGGTGCTGCGTGGTGCCCGCGGGCTCCATCCCCTCCGCCATCGTGGCCGGTGCGGCCGGCGCCGATTCGACGACCGGGGTGGGCGCGGCTGCCGGGGCCGGAGCGCTCACCTCCGGATTGAGCGGGGGCAGACCGGTCGTCGCACCGGGAGTGCGCTGCGGCAGACCGCTCGCGCCGGGGGTGCGCTGCGGCAGACCGGCGGTCGGGGCCAGCGGGCTCGGCTGCGGCGACGGGCTCGGTGCGGATGTAGCGGATGTACTCGGTGCGGACGGGCTGCTCTGAGCCAGATCCTCCTGTGCGGCCGAGGCGCGCTGCGCCAGAACCCCCAGCATCGCCGGGGTACGCCGCGGCAGTCCGTTCGGCTCGGCCGGAGTGCGCTGGGGCAGACCGCTCGGCTCAGCCGGAGTGCGCTGCGGCAGCCCGCTCGGCTCGGCCGGAGTGCGCTGCGGCAGCCCGATCGGACCAGTGGTCAGCGGTCCCGGACCCACGGTGACTGTGACAGGGACGGCAGGTTCCGCAACGGCGGGCTGCTCCCCGGTGACGGGGTAACCGTCGGAATCGACCGCGCTCTGTGGACCCGTCATCCCCATCGACATCGGCGAGACGAGTGCGCTGTGCGGGACGTGCACACTGACCGTCACGCCCTGATTGCGGGCGGTGTCGAAGGTCGGTCGCATCCGCACCGTCAGGCCGTGGTGGTCCGCGAGCCGGCTGGCCACGAACAGACCCATGTGGCGGGCCGTCTCGGGGCTCACCTCGCCACCCGAGGCGAGGCGGTCGTTGATGGCCGCCATCTCCGCCGCGGGGATGCCGATTCCGCGGTCGGTGATCTCGAGCAGGAGCCCGCCGTCGACGGCACGCGCGAAGTTGAAGGTCACCTTGCTGTCCGGCGGGGACGCCCGCAGCGAGTTGTCCAGCAGCTCGGCGAGCAGGTGCACGACGTCGATGGCGACGGTGCCGCTGATCGCGCCCTGCGGCGTGGCCTTCACCTCGACCCGCTGGTAGTCCTCGACCTCGGACATCGCGGCGCGCACGACGTCACCGACCTGAACCGGAGCGGAATGGCCGCGACGGGTCCTGGTGCCCGAGAGGATCAGCAGGTTCTCGCCGTTCCTGCGCATGCGGGCGGCGAGGTGATCGAGCCGGAACAGGCTCTCCAGCCGCTTGGGGTCCTTCTCCTCGAACTCCAGGTTCTCGATCAGTCCGAGCTGCTGGTCGACGAGCGACTTGCTGCGTCGGGCGAGGGTCTCGAACATGTCGCCGATCTGCAGGCGCAGGTGTGCCTGCTCGCCGGCGAGCTTGAGCGCCTGACCGTGCATGTCGTCGACGGCACGCGCGAGCTGTCCGATCTCCTCGTTGGTGTGCACCGGAATCGGTTCGAATTCGGTCACCGCCGTGACGTCGCCGACCTTGATCTGCTCGATCGCCTTCGGAAGGTCCTCGTTCGCCACCTGGAGCGCCCCGCGCCGGAGTCGGCGGATCGGGCGGATCAGCGATCGGGCAACCAACAGGCCGAGCGCGATCGTCGCGAGCAGCGTTGCGAGCACCACGGCGGCGTCGCGCATCGCCGCGGAACGGGTCTCGCTCGCCTTCGCGGCGACCTTGTTGGTGATCGAGCTCGTCGAGTTCTTGATCAGGTTGGTGTAGATCTGCTGGCTGGCGATCATCGAATCGCGCAGCTCGAACAGGGGCGGCTGACCGGAGGGCGCGGCGGACACCATGTCGGTGCGGTCCTTGACCGCCTGACGCAGCGTGGTCAGGGTCGGGTCGTCCTCTGGAAAGTAGCGGGCCAGGACGTCGATGAGGGCCAACTCGGAACCGTTGGCCGAGATCAGCGCGGTATTGGGGGCCTTCGGGTTCTCGACGAGCGCGAGGATCGCCATCGTCTGCCCGAAGAGGCGGCGCTGCGCGGCCCAGGCGTCGACGAGCCGGTTCCCCTCTTTGAGGATCGTGTCGTCACCGATGGGGGAGATGACATCCGAGACGGTCTTGGCCGCGTCGTCCTGGATCGCGACGGTGCGGGCCGCGACCTCCTCGACGCCCATGTTCGCGATCTGCCCACGGAGCGCCTCGGTCTCGTCGATCAACCGTTCCACGTTGGCCACCACGGCGGGGTCCAGGTCGGGGTTCGCCGCAGTCTCGCGCATCGCGGCCATCATCTCGGTGACCTGTTCGGCGTCGGACGGGGATCCCGTGCGCGAAATGGCACCGCCGACGTACAGACCGAATGCGGTGTCCATGGCCAGCAGCGGCGCGACGATGGAGGTCTGGTCCGCCGCCTCGCTGAAGTGGGCGGCGGCGCTGAGCTCTTCCTGTACTCGGAGGGCACCGAGCACCATGGCGACGGTGACCGGGATCGCGACGACCGCGGTGACCTTCCAGCGCAGGCGCCATCCCTCGAGGTTCCACAGCCTGTTCGGCGGCGGCGTCTCAGTGTTCATGTTGCAAACTCACTTTCCTCCCAGGTCCGGCACGACGGCCTGCATTCGTGCCGTACGCCCGATCGCGGAAAGCGAGTTCGCCGGGGTACGAGTCGAGACAGACGCCTAGGCGGTACAGAAGTGTAGATGCCCAAGCGTTACACGTCGACATTTGAATGTTCCCAAGAAGTTATCGTTTCGTTATACAGGTAGTTGAAGCCGAGAAAATTGCGGCGTAACCGGCATCACTGACACCACTGGCACCACAACCAAATCAGCCGGGTCATGCGTTGTGACTCACATCACTATGCATGACCCGGCCGATGGGATGAAATCAGACGTCGAGGAAGCGGACATCCTTCGCATTTCGGGTGATGAAGCTGCGCCGGGCCTCGACGTCCTCGCCCATCAGGACGCTGAACAACTCGTCGGCGGCGGCTGCGTCGTCGAGCGTCACGAGACGGAGCACCCGGACGCTCGGGTCCATCGTGGTCTCCCACAGTTCCTTGGCGTTCATCTCGCCGAGGCCCTTGTAGCGCTGGATGCCGTCGTCCTTGTTGATCTTCTTGCCCGACTGCATGCCGGCCTCGAGCAGGCCGTCGCGCTCACGGTCGGAGTACGCGAATTCCGGCTCGGACCGCTGCCACTTCAGCTTGTACAGCGGCGGCTGCGCGAGGTAGACGTGGCCGTGCTCGATGAGCGGCCGCATGAAGCGGAACAGCAGCGTCATCAGCAGCGTCGAGATGTGCTGGCCGTCGACGTCGGCGTCGGCCATCAGCACGATCTTGTGGTACCGCAGCTTCGCGATGTCGAACTCGTCGTGGATGCCGGTGCCGAACGCCGTGATGATCGACTGGACCTCGTTGTTCTTGAGGACGCGGTCGATACGGGCCTTCTCGACGTTGATGATCTTGCCGCGCAGCGGGAGGATCGCCTGGTACATCGAGTCGCGGCCGGACTTGGCCGAGCCGCCTGCGGAGTCGCCCTCCACGATGTAGATCTCGGACTTGCTCGGGTCATTGGACCGGCAGTCGGCCAGCTTGCCGGGCAGACCGCCGAGGTCGGTCGCACTCTTGCGGCGAACCAGCTCGCGGGCCTTGCGGGCCGCCAACCGGGCCTGCGACGAGGAGACGGCCTTGTTCACGATCGTCTTGGCGTCCGCAGGGTTGGACTCGAGCCAGTGCGAGAGGTGCTCATTGCACGCCTTCTGCACGAACGACTTGACCTCGGTGTTGCCGAGCTTGGTCTTGGTCTGCCCCTCGAACTGCGGCTCGCTGACCTTCACCGAGATGATCGCCGCCAGACCCTCGCGGATGTCGTCGCCGGAGAGCGCCTGGTCCTTCTCCTTGACGAGCTTCTTCTCCTTGGCGTACTTGTTCACCGTCGCGGTCAGCGCGGCGCGGAAACCCTCTTCGTGAGTGCCGCCCTCATGGGTGTTGATGGTGTTGGCGAAGGTGTGCACGGACTCCGAATAGCCGGAGTTCCACTGCATCGCGACCTCGAGCTCGTGCCCTGTGCCCTTCGCGGTGAACCCGACCACCGAGTTGTGGATCGACTGCTTGGTGCGGTTGATGTGCCGCACGTAGTCCTCGAGACCGCCGGGGTAGTGGTAGGTGCGGGTACGCACCGACTGCACCTCGGGCGTCTTGGTCTCGCCCGTCTCGTACTCGACCTCGGCGGCGACCTCCTCGTCGGTGATCCGCTCGTCGGTGAGGGTGATGGTCAGGCCCTTGTTGAGGAAGGCCATCTCCTGGAGCCGTCGGGCGACGGTCTCCGCGCTGTAGGTGGTGGTCTCGAAGATGTCCGGATCCGCCCAGAACCGGGTGGTGGTGCCGGTCCGCGAGGTGGCCTCACCCTGGACCAGCTCGCCTGGCACCGCCATCGAGTAGGTCTGCGACCACTCGTGACCGTCGCGCGCGATGGTGAGCTCGACCTTGGTCGACAGCGCGTTCACCACCGAGATACCGACGCCGTGCAGGCCGCCGGAGACCGCGTACGAGTCGGAGTCGAACTTGCCGCCTGCGTGCAGCTGGGTCATGACGACCTCGACGGTGGGGACACCGGAGGCGTGCATGGCGACCGGGATGCCACGGCCGTCGTCGACGACCTGGATGCCGCCGTCCGCCAGGAGCGTGACCCCGACGGAGGTGGCGTAGCCCGCCATCGCCTCGTCGACCGAGTTGTCGACGACCTCCCAGATCAGGTGGTGCAGGCCCCGCTCACCGGTGGAACCGATGTACATGCCTGGGCGCTTGCGCACCGCCTCGAGCCCCTCGAGAACGGTGATGGAGGAGGCGCCGTAGTCCTGGTTGGGAGTGCTCTTGTCTGATTTCTGGGCAGCCACGGGCGGGTTGCACTCCTTCTCGTCTCCAAGGCGGTCGCGGCCTGTCGAGCGTCGGCCGCGGGGTTCCCGGCCCATCTTACTGTCACGTGCGTGGTCGGGGCCGCCAATGACACCCCTGACGTCCCCGTGGGCGCATTTTCGACCTCTCCGGTAGGTCGGAAGCTGGGTGGCGCGATCAGGAGTTGGCGGCGGTACCGTCCTCGCTGTCCCGGTCGCTGACAGCGTCGATGAACTCCACGCTCAGCCGGGCGAGGTCGGCCGCGTGGGAGATCGGGGACCAGTGACCGGCCGGGATCTCGCGGCGCCGCAGGTCCGGCACCCACCGATCGATGTCCTCGTAGCCGACGGGACGCACCGCGCGGTCGCGCGTGCTCAGGATCAGCTGGACCGGAACGGCGGTGCGCCGCTCCGCCGGGTGTCGCAGCTTGGGCCGGATGTTGGCCCGGTACCGCTTGAGTCCGGTGATCATGTCCGAGCGCAGGGTCGGAGCGGGGTGCACGAGCGCCGGGTCCAGGCCATCGAAGAACCGCAGGAAGGCCGGCCAGATCCGCCACATGCCGAGACGGAACGGCAGCGGTCCGAGCCCCGGCGTCTGGAACAACACCGTGTAGGCCGAGGCGACGGCCTGGGTCAGGCGCTTGTAGACCCCTCGCGGGGTCGGGTTGGTGAACCCGGCACGCAGCCAGGTCCCCAGGTGGTCGAGGTTGGGCCCCGAGACGGAGGTGTACGACGCGATCCGGCGCTCGGCGCCCGGCTCGCACACCGCCTGCCAGCTCTCCACCGATCCCCAGTCATGGGCCAGCAGGTGCACGGGCCGATCGGGGCTGACGGCATCGAGCACCGCGAACAGGTCCTGTGCCAGGAATTCCAGCCGGTAGTCCGCGACCGCGGTCGGCACCGTGGACCGGCCCGAGCCGCGGGTGTCGTAGCTGACCACCCGGAACCGGTCCGTCAGCTGCGGCACCACGTGCTCCCAGAGCTGGTGGGTGTCCGGCCAGCCGTGCACCAGCACAAGCGTCGGTCCGGCCGGATTGCCCTGCTCGAATACCGCCAGCTCGACCGATCCGCTGCGGACGGTGCGGGCAACCGCCGGCCTGATCGGGTGAGAATCGTTGGCACTGTTGGTCATTGGGTAGTCCTTACCGTCAGAGATCGAGGACCAGGCGCTCGGACCCGGTCGATCGGGACACGCAGATCAGCATCGAATCCTCGCGCTCCTCGTCGGTCAGACGGGTCTCGCGATGGTCCGGTTCGCCCGAGATGACCCGGACCTTGCAGGTGCCGCAGAATCCCTGCTGGCACGAGTACCCGACGCCGGGCAGCCGCTCCTTGATCACCGACAGGGCGGATTCGTCGGCGGGCACGGTGAGTACCTCGCCCGTCCTCGCGAGCTGGACCTCGAACTCGGATCCGTCCAAAACCGGTGGCGCACCGAACCTCTCGAAGTGCAGCGAGGTCGCAGCGCTGTCCATGAACGCCCTGCGCACGGTCTCGAGCATGGGGGTCGGGCCGCAACAGTAGACGGCCCCTCCCGCGACCGCGCGACCCAGCAGATCCTCTTCTGTCGGGATCCCGTACTCGTCATCCGGTCGTACGAAAACCCTTGTCGGATCCCATGATTCGATCTCATCCAGGAAGGGCATCGACTCCCGCGAACGGCCGGAGTAGACGAACTGCCAGTCCATCCCGATCTCGCGGGCGGCCCGCACCATGGCCAGGATCGGCGTGATGCCGATGCCGCCCGCGATGAACAGCGCCTTCCCCGCACCGACGAACGGGAACCCGTTGCGGGGGCCGCGGACGGTCACCGTGGTGCCCGGCTGCAGTCCGTGCATCTCGATCGAGCCGCCACCACCGTCCGGAATGGAGCGCACTGCGATGCGGTAGTGGGTCCGGTCCGCCGGGTCTCCGCAGAGCGAGTACTGCCTGCGACGCCCCGACGGCAGGTGGAAATCCAGGTGGCAGCCGGGCTGCCACGCCGGCAGCTCGGTGCCGTCCGGTGCGGCGAAGGTCAGCGCCGCGACGTTCTCGTCCTGGGCCACGATGGTCCGGTCGGACACCACCAGGGTCATCGCGGTGTCCGGGTTGTGGCCGGCGTGCTCCGGCTTGTAGTCGAAGCGGGCCACCACACCGAGGTACCTGTCCACGAACGAGCCGAGGGCCGTCATCACCCGGTCGTTGCGGTCACGTCCGCGCAGGTCTCGCGGCCTGCCCTCGATGTTGCGTGCCCGTTCCGCGCTCATCGTCGTCATCTCGGCGCTACTTGGCCGCGGCCTGGGCGGCGGGCGAGGAGGCGAGGTAGGCGACGGCCTGCGCGGTGGATCCCTCCTGCGACGGGTGGTACGAGCGGCTGAAGTAGCGCCCCATCCGCACGGCGAGCTCCCTCGGGCCGGGCAGGACACCTCGCCTGCCCGCGGCCAGGTAATCGGAGAGGTGCGGCTTGCGCCGGTGCGGCGCCCACTGGGCGAGCTCGGGATCGTTCGCCATCAGGAACCGGGTGCCCCGAACCCAGAGGTACACGATCGCCGGGCTGGCCACGAGCTGGGTGCGCAGACGACGGGATTCGCGCTTGTCGAAGTAGCGCATCAGGTCGTAGGCGACGCTGCGGTGCTCGACCTCCTCCGATCCGTGCCAGCGCAGCAGGTCGAGCATGGTCGGGTGCGGGTGCGCCCGGTCCAGGCCCTTGGCGTTGAGCACCCAGTCGCCGAGGAAGGCGGTGATGTGTTCGATCGCCGCGATCAGGGCGAGGCGCTCGATCAGGTAGTTCTCCTTGCGCCGGGCAGTGAACGGCCGCGGTCCGAGCAGCCGGAAGAACACCCATTCCATCTGGGACGTGAAGGGGGTGGGATCGAGGCCCTGCTTCTTGAGGTGCTCGAGGACGCCCGCGTGCGACTGCGAGTGCATGGCCTCCTGGCCGATGAAGCCGGCGACGTCGTCCCGCAACTTCTCGTCCTCGATCAGCGGCAGCGCTTCCTTGAACGTCTCGACGAACCAGTCCTCCCCCGCGGGAAGCAGCAGGTGCAACACGTTGAAGACATGGGTGGTGAACGGATCCCCCGGGATCCAGTGCATCGGCAGGTCAGACCAGTCGAATTCCACATCACGGGCCTGCAAAAGGATGTGATCCGGCTCGGTGACGGCGGTGACGTGCACGCTCTCGATGGACATCGGAATCTCCTCCGGCACCCGATCCCGGGCTGCCTGTGACACGGGTCATTCACTGTATGGCGAAGTAACCGTAACACGGAGTTATATGTACATCTAGGGGTTGATCAGCCGTATGTGTCCCGCGGCCCGCGGCCCTTGATGTGCCGATCCCCCTTGCGCCAGCTCGGAGCGCTCGGCCCGGTGATCCGCAGGCTCGTCACGATCCCGTCACCGACCGCAGCGGCGATCTTCGCCAGGATCTGGGACTGCATCATCCGCAGCTGGGTGGCCCAGGCCGTCGACTCGGCGGAAATGCTCAGCACGCCCTCACGCAGCGCGACCGGTTCGGCATGCGCCGAGATGTCCTCGCCGACGACCTGCGGCCAACGGCCGAGGACCGTGCCCTCGGCCACTCGCGGCGACCAGCCCCTGTTCTTCGCGACCAACCCCGTCAACGCCCCGAACGGCTGCGGATCCCGTCCGTCCGGTCCCGCGCCCGACCAGCCCCGTCGACCGGTGCCCGCTCGCAGCCGCGGCTTCGGCGACGACCTGCCCTGCCCGACGGACTTCCCGCTCGCCTTCGCGGCCGCGCGCGCCTCTTCCAGCGCCCGCCGGGCGAGGTCGATTCCGCGCAGCTCGGGCACCAGTTCGGTGCTCGCGGGCTGTCCCGGTTCCGGCACCGGACCCCCGGTCGGGCTCGACTCGTCTGTCATCCGCGCTCGCCTCCGTTCGTCCGTCGATGATAGGGGCTCACACGAGTCGTGAGATCCTCCCGGCCGCGGTGCTGACCGCCTCGATGCCGAACCGTCGCGCATCCAGTTCCGCGGGCACATCCTCTGCGACGGCCGCGGTGATGAGAACCTGCTCCGCGTCCGCAGCCACCGCGGCAAGCGCGGTCCGCCGGGTGCGGTCGAGCTCGGCGAAGACATCGTCGAGCATCAGCACCGGATCGGCGCCGTCGGCGCGCAACAACGCGAACGCCGCGAGCCGCAGCGAGAGGGCGAACGACCAGGACTCGCCGTGGCTGGCGAAGCCCTTGGCCGGCTGATCACCGAGATGGAGCTCGAGGTCGTCGCGGTGCGGTCCGACCAGGCACACCCCCCGATCGATCTCGCGCTGCCTCGACACGGCCAGCTCGTTGAGAAAGCTCGCCTCGAGCAACTCGACGTCGTCCCTGATCCAGGGGTGGTCCGGATCGACGAGCTCGGGCGGCATCGAATCGCCGAGGCTGCTCCGGTACCGGATCGCGGCCGGCCGGGACTCCGGGGCGATGCCGCGATAGGAGCTCGCGACGTGCGGGCCCAACTCGGCGACCAACCGCAGCCGGCCTGCCAGCAGTTCCGCCCCGTGCGCCGCGAGGTGACCGTCCCAAACATCAAGGGTGGCAAGGGCACTCGCACCATCGGTCGATCGGGTACCGCGCCGCAGCGCGCCGCCCGCGGTCTTGAGCAGGGCGGATCGCTGCCGCAGCACCTTCTCGTAGTCCGCCTTGACCGCGGCCATCCGCGGCAACCGGGAGCAGAGCAGTTCGTCGAGATAGCGGCGCCGATCCCCCGGGTCCCCCCGCACCATGGACAGGTCCTCGGGCGCGAACAGCACGCTCCGCAGGACGCCGAGGATCTCGCGCGGCCGGCGCACCGGCGATCCGTTCATCCGCGCGCGGTTGGCCCGGCCGTCGTTGATCTCGAGGTCGATCACCAGCTCGCGGCCGTCGTTGACGACCGCCGCACCGATCTGGGCCTGGGTCGCGCCCGCCCGGATGAGCGGAGCATCGGTGGAGACGCGGTGCGAGGACAGCGAGGACAGGTAGCCGAGTGCCTCGAGCAGGTTGGTCTTGCCGTGCCCGTTCGGCCCGACGAACAGGGTCACCCCTGGTCCGGGTTCCAGCGCGATGGCGTCCCAGGAACGGAAATCCCGGAGCGTGAACTTACGAACGAACACCTATCCGGATTCCGACACCCGCTGTACCGCGTGACCACCGAACTGGTTGCGCAGTGCCGAGACGGCCTTCATCGCGGGCGAGTCCGACTGCCGCGAGGCGAACCGGGCGAAGAGCGCCGCGGAGATCACCGGGGCCGGCACGGCATGGTTGATCGCTTCCTCGACGGTCCAGCGACCTTCGCCGGAATCCTCTGTGTAGCCAGAGATTTCGGCAAAATTGGGGTCTTCGTCCAGTGCCTTGACCAGGAGATCGAGCAACCAGGAACGGACGACGGTGCCCTTGGTCCAGGCCCGCAGGACGCCGTGGACGTCGGTGACCAGGTCTTCGGCCTCGAGCAGTTCGAAGCCCTCGGCATAGGCGTGCATCAGGCCGTACTCGATGCCGTTGTGGATCATCTTCGAGTAATGCCCGGCGCCGACCGGGCCGGCGTGGACGAATCCATCCGCCCGCTCACCCTCGGGCCGGAGGGCATCGAAGATCGGCATCACCCGGGCGACGTCCTCGTCCGAGCCGCCGACCATCAGGCCGTATCCGTTCTCCAAACCCCAAATGCCACCGGACACACCACAATCGAGGTACCCGATGCCGTGTTCTGCCAGCAGGTCGGCATGGATCTTGTCTTCGGTGAAGCGGGAATTGCCGCCGTCGATCACCAGGTCGCCCGCGTCGAGGACGGTGGCCAGCGCGGTGATGGTCTCGCGGGTCACCGTGCCGGAGGGGACCATCACCCAGACCACCCTTGGTGTCTGCAGCGCGCCGGCCAGTGTGGCCAACGACTCGACGTCTGTCACCTCGGGACGCGGGTCGTAACCGATCACCTCGTGACGATGCGCGCGCAGCCGATCGCGCATGTTGAAACCCATCTTGCCCAGACCGACCAGTCCCAGCTGCATTGTTCGGCGTCCCTTCACTCGCGGTCGGTGCTGCTACGGCGGCCTTCCCGGATCAGCCGGGCAGGCGGACGGGCATCAGCAGGTAGGTGTAATCGGTTTCGGGCGCAGCGAACGTGCCGGATTCACCCGGCACCGGCTCCTCTTCGGGGGCCGGTCGCAGCACGGCGGGCCTGCTGGGGGTGGTGAACCCGAACGAGACCCGCTCGGTGTGCAGCGAACCGAGGCCGTCGATCAGGTATCCGGGGTTGAAGGCGATGGTGAGGGGTTCGCCCAGGAACTGCGCCTCGAGTGCCTCCTCGGCGCGGCCTGCGTCATCGCCACCGGCGGCGAGCAGCAACCCGTCCGCGGAGAACTGCATCCGGACCTGGGCACCACGCTCGGCGACGAGGGACACACGTTTGATCGCCTCGACCAGCGGCGTCACCTCGACCGTGGCGATGGCGGTGTGTTCCGTCGGCAGCAGCTGGCGGAACTTCGGGAACTCGGCGTCGAGCAGGCGGGTGGTGGTGCGCCTGCCCTCGCCGACAATGCCGAGCAGACCTTCGGATCCGACCGAGGAACCCACGCCAAATGCCAGCTCAACCGGCGAACTCGAGACTCCACCAAGGGTTTTCGCGGACTCGGAGAGGGTTTTCGCCGGGATCAGCACGGCCGCGGAGGTGTCGGGGTTTGCCGGGGTCCACTCGATCTGCCGTACCGCGAGACGGAACCTGTCGGTCGCCGCGAGCACCACGTTGGTGCCCTCGATCTCGACCCGGATACCGGTCAGCATGGGCAGGGTGTCGTCCTTGCCCGCGGCGATCGCGACCTGGCTGATGGCTTCGGAGAAGACATCGACCGGCAACGATCCGGTCTGCTGTGGCAGTTCCGGCAGCTGGGGGTAGTCCTCGACCGGCATCGTGGGCAGCGAGAACTTGGCGCTGCCACAGGAAATGAGAACTCGGGTGCCGTCGACGGTGACATCGACCGGCTTCGCAGGCAGCGAGCGGGTGATGTCTGCGAGCAGCTTTCCGGAGACCAGGGATTTTCCTGGAACGGAGACCTCTGCGGAGATCCGTACCTGCGCGGAAACCTCGTAGTCGAAGCCGGAGATCGTCAGACCCTGGTCATCGGCTGCGATCAACACACCACCGAGAACAGGTACCGGAGGCCTGGACGGGAGGCTGCGGGCCACCCACGCGACGGAATCCGCGAAATCCTCCCGAGCGACACGAAACTTCATACTTCCAAGCTCCATCGCTCGGCTGATCCTCTCCGTAGGCATGGACATCTGCGGATGCCAGCAGTGTGACACGGCAGAAGCACACCGTATGCCCTTCGCGGCGAAGTTGAAAGCCGAAAGCCACGCCGGAAGCGGGGTCAGCCGGCCGGTTCGGTCGGGTGTGAGCAGCCGTGGTCCACAGGACCTGTTTTCAAAGAGCGAATTACAAGTAGAGATCAGCAGTAGTAATAGGCACTGTGGATTCTGTGGACGAAGCCTGTAATCCGCTGGTCCGCCGGTGTGGCGCCGTGGGGATCAGTCCAGGTACGAAACGTGGACAGATCGGGGTCTGCTGTGGATGAGATTTTGTTGTTCACGACTCGACCCCGATTCATCCACAGGTTCACGGGGTTGTCCACATGTTTGTCCACAGGTGTGAGTACTTTTCATGAAGATCACAAAAGACGGCGAGTCGCGGGGCTCGGCGGGTCCGCGGACAGGCGACGGGAACGGTCGAACGCGCCGCGGCGGGTGAATGACCGTTTCGGTGGAGGGCTGTCATTCCGGTGACGACACGGAGTTGCCCAGGTGACACGGATCCGGCGGATAGAGGTGTGGGGCGTGCGACCCCCTGCGGCGCACGCCCCACCTATAACGATGGTCGTCATCGTGGGGGCGCGGCGCACGCGTAGTGCACTACCTGTTCCGCGGCCGGACTACCTGCGGGCGCCGTGCGGGTAGTCCGGTTTCCGCACGTGGCGGGATCACCTCAGGGGGGAGCGTCAGCGCTTGGAACGCTGCTTGACCCGGGCCGTCAGCTCCTGGACCTGGTCGTATACCTTCCGCCGTTCGGTCATCTCCTTGCGGATCTTCTTGTCCGCGTACATCACCGTGGTGTGATCGCGGCCGAACGTCTGACCGATCTTGGGCAGCGAGAGGTCGGTCAGTTCGCGGCACAGGTACATGGCGATCTGCCGGGCCTGGGCGAGCGGGCGGGCCTTGCCGGGACCGCACAGGTCCTCGATGCTGATGGTGAAGTACTCGGCGGTCACCGCCATGATGGTCGCCGCGTTGATCTCGAGACTCGTCGAATCCGGCATCAGGTCACGCAGGACCACCTCGGCCAGGGTCAGGTCGAGCGGCTGCCGGTTCAGCGACGCGAACGCGGTGACGCGGATGAGCGCGCCCTCGAGTTCGCGGATGTTGCGCTCGATCCGGCTGGCGATCAGCTCGAGGACGTCGTGCGGCACGTCGAGGCGATCCATCCGCGCCTTCTTGCTGAGGATCGCGATGCGCGTCTCGAGCTCGGGCGGCTGGACATCGGTGATCAGGCCCCACTCGAACCGGGTCCGGAGCCGGTCTTCCAGGGTCGCCAGCTGCTTCGGCGGGCGGTCCGAGGACACAACGATCTGCTTGTTCGCGTTGTGGAGGGTGTTGAAGGTGTGGAAGAACTCCTCCTGGATACCCTCCTTGCCCTCGATGAATTGGATGTCATCGACGAGCAGCACATCGGTCTCGCGGTACCGGCGCTTGAAGGCGACCTTACGGTCGTCGCGGAGGCTGTTGATGAAGTCGTTGGTGAATTCCTCGGTGGAGACGTACTTGACCCGCATCCCGGGGAACAGTCGCTGCGCGTAGTGACCGGCGGCGTGCAGCAGGTGGGTCTTTCCAAGACCCGAGGCGCCCCAGACGAACAGCGGGTTGTAGGCACGGGCGGGCGCCTCGGCGATGGCGACCGCGGCGGCGTGGGCGAATCTGTTCGATGCGCCGATGACGAAGGTGTCGAAGGTGTACTTCGCGTTGAGGCTGTTCCCGCCGGAGGCGGCGGGGGCGTCGGCGGGCGGCTTGGTGAAGTACGACGGCCACGATTCGTTCACACTGGCGATGGCCTCGCGGTCCTCGTCGAATTCCTCGTAGTCCAGCGTCTCGGACTCGGACTGGTCGGACTCGGCCGCGCTCATGCGCCGGCGGCGGAACGTCGGCACGCTCGGGGTGGAGTCCTCGCCCGACACCTCCTCGGCGACCGGTGGCGCCGGGGACGCGGGCACGGCCTGAACCGATTCGACAGGGTCGGCGGACGGCGGCGCGATGCGGACACCGAGCCCCTCGACGCCCGCAACGATATGCCGGTTGAGTGCTTGCAGGATCGGTTCGCGCAGGTCCCGCTCGATCGCCTCCTGGACGAACGACGACGGGACCGAGAGCAACGCGAATCCCTGCGCCAGGGTCAGCGGGCGCACCAGCGCCAGCATGGCCTTCTGCGCCTTGGTCAGCTGTGGCCCGCCTTCGGGGGGTTCATCCGACGTCAACTCGGTGAGCACATCCACCCAGACCTGTTCCAGGGTGATTGCTTCCTCGGTCAACTTCGTCCCTCCCCACATCGTGTGGGAGGGAGACGCACAGGGCTCATCACGATGTTGGCCGAGCTCTCCCACCCTGGGGATAACTTCCCCGCACAGAGTTACGAATATGCCACCTGATCTGTAATTCCACACAATTATCCACAGATGTGGATAAAGCACAGGGCTGTGAGTAGAGGCTGCCCCTCGCGCGGTTGATCTTGAACTGCACGTACCTCACCTGCGACGATGGCGGCAGTCGGGCGATCCTGTCGTCCGGCCGAGGGGCGGCGTCCGGGCCGATTCGCGGATTCGCGGGTGTTAGTTGGCTTACAGGGCCCGGGCCGTCGTGGTTGCGGTTCGGGTGGGCGGGGTGACGGCACACTCGGCGGTCGAACACAAGCATCCTCGGGGGCGTGGCGTGTCCCTGGGCGTCCGGGTTTGACCTTGCGTCCGGCGCTGCGTACCCTCGTACAGTCACCCGAAGTCGAGGTGGCGGTTGCCTGCTGGCCATCTCGGTCTGCTGGACATCCGCCGGGATTTCGTCGCCGGGGACCACCAATTTTCAGTTACAGATGGCGTCGAACGGCGCCGATTATCTATGAGGAGTGTTCACCGTGGCCAAGGGCAAGCGGACGTTCCAGCCGAACAACCGACGCCGCGCGCGTGTTCACGGCTTCCGTCTCCGTATGCGTACCCGTGCCGGGCGCGCCATCGTTTCTGCGCGTCGCCAAAAGGGCCGCGCTACCCTCACCGCCTGATCCAGACTTCGGGAGCTCGGGGTGCTACCTGAGCCGCACCGGTTGCGTCGGAAGGCGGACTTCGCGTCCACCGTTCGGCGAGGTCAGCGGGCGGCCCGGCGAGATGTGGTTGTCCACGCTCTCGCCGGGGCGAATGCTGACGCACTGGTGAGTGACCCGGGTCCGCGATTCGGACTGGTGGTAAGCAAGGCTGTCGGGCCGGCGGTGATTCGACATCGAGTCGCACGCCGGCTTCGTCATATCTGTGCGGGCCTCGTGCACGAGATGCCCGAGGGTGTCAACGTGGTGATCCGTGCGCTTCCCGGCGCCGCGACCGCGTCCTCCGCGGACCTGGACCGGCAGTTGAGGTCCGGTCTTCGTAAACTCAACCTTCTTGTCAGCGTGGGTAATTCGGTATGACCGAAGCTTCTGGTGGCCCCCCGTCCTGGTGGACGGCGGTGCGGCGTGCCCCCGCGCGAACACTCATCTTCGTCATCGAGCTGTATCGCAGCTATGTGTCGCCCCTGCGCCTGCCAACCTGCCGGTTCACCCCCACCTGCAGCGAGTACGCGGTCGACGCCCTGCGTGAGCGCGGAGTCGTGATCGGCCTCGGACTGACCACGGTGCGCCTTCTCAAATGCGCGCCCTGGCACCCTGGAGGCTGGGATCCTGTTCCGCCGCGCAGGCCCCGTCGTGAGGAAACCCTTGCGACCGTCGGAGCCGCGCGATCCGGTAGAGATACTGGCAAGCAACCCCACTGTCTGATCGAAGTGGACGAACAGAGGAGTACATAGAGCCGTGCTCGACTTCATCTACTATCCGGTGTCCGGGATCCTGTGGGTCTGGCACAAGGTGTTCGGCGCGATCCCGTTCCTGGGGCCGAACAGCGGCATCACGTGGGCGCTGTCCGTCATGTTCCTCGTGTTCACGCTGCGTGCCATCCTGTACAAGCCCTTCGTCAAGCAGGTGCGCACCACCCGCCAGATGCAGGAGTTGCAGCCCCAGATCAAGGCGCTGCAGAAGAAGTACTCCAAGGATCGCCAGCGGATGGCGCTGGAGATGCAGAAACTGCAGAAGGAACACGGCTTCAACCCGATCATGGGTTGCCTTCCGGTACTGCTGCAGGCCCCCGTGTTCATCGGCCTGTTCCACGTGCTCCGTTCGTTCAACCGCACCGGCACCGGCTACGGCCAGCTCGGTATGTCGGTCGAGGACAACGCCAACACCGCGAACTACTTCTTCAGCCCCGCAGACGTCCAGTCGTTCCTCGAGGCCCGACTGTTCGGCGCGCCGATCTCGGTGGCGATCACCACGCCCCAGGCACAGCTCGAGACGTTCGGTCAGTACGGCACCGTCCCGACCGTGCTCAACATCGCGGCCGTCGCGATCCCGCTGATGGTGATCGCGTCCATCGCCACGCACTTCAACTCGCGTGCCTCGGTTGCCCGGCAGAGCGAGGCCGCCGCGGCCAACCCGCAGTCCGCGATCATGAACAAGCTTGCGCTGTGGGTCTTCCCGCTCGGCGTGCTCGTCGGTGGTCCGTTCCTGATGATCGCCATCCTGCTGTACTGGGTGGCCAACAACATCTGGACCTATGCACAGCAGCACCTGGTCTTCCGTCGCATCGATGCGGAGGAAGAGGAGAAGAAGAAGGCAGCGCTCGAACGTCGCGCCGACAACGCACCGAAGCCCGGTGCACGACCGGACCAGGCGAAGAAGCGTAAGTCCGCGTCCGTGGCCGAGTCCTCCCCCGACACCGAGCCGGCAGACGAGGCCGACGCGGGCAGCGGTACCACCGCGGCCCCCGGCCAGGCCCCGAAGCCGGGGGCGCGCCCGCAAGGAAATCGCGGCAAGACCACCAAGCCCAAGCGCAAGCGCTGATTCAAGGAAAGTAGACGACGATGGCGAATGATCCGGAAATCGGACAGGACGGGGTAGACGAGGTCGTGTCGGACGTGGTGGTCGAGACCGAGCGCGAGGTCGTGGAGCCCGAGGTCGTGGAGTCCGAGGCAGTCGATGCCGAGGACGAGCTGATCGAGGAGGGCGAGATCGCGGGCGATTACCTCGAGCAGCTGCTCGATGTCCTCGACTTCGATGGCGACATCGATCTCGATGTCGAGGGTGATCGCGCGATGGTCAGCATCGACGGCGGTGACGACCTGTCGAAGCTGGTGGGGCGCAAGGGTGAGGTCCTCGACGCCCTGCAGGAACTGACCCGTCTGGCTGTGCAGCAGGTGACCGGCGAGC
Organism: Rhodococcus sp. PvR099; assembly: GCF_017833315.1. NCBI lineage: Bacteria > Bacillati > Actinomycetota > Actinomycetes > Mycobacteriales > Nocardiaceae > Rhodococcus > Rhodococcus sp. PvR099. Next base: position 3,883,501 of record NZ_JAFIBV010000001.1, read on the forward strand.
GCAGCCGGCTGATGCTCGACATCGCGGGCTGGCGTGCGGGCCGTCGGACCGAGCTCAGCGAGATCGGCGCCGCTGCGGCGAAGCGGGTGCTGGAGTCGGGCGAGCCGGAGTCGCTGACGCCGATGACCCCGTTCGAGCGCAAGATCGTGCACGACGCCATCGCCAAGATCGACGGCGTCTCCAGCGAGAGCGAGGGCGCCGAGCCCTCGCGCCGCGTGGTCGTTCTCAAGGATTGATCGGTCCGCATCGATGGATGCGGCCTGAAGTTGGTGGGCCCCCGCTTCCGAGTGGGGGCCCACCGTCGTTTTCCGGCCTCCAGGAGCGGGCTGAGCGCCCGAATTCCTTAGGGTGCCACCGGATCATCATCCGGGACCGCGGGCGGCATACCGGCGCCGTAGGGATCGAGAATCGCGGCGACCTGCCTCCCCCACCGCTCATGGGCAGACTGTCGCGTCATCCCCGTCGCGCGCCCGATGGTGGCCCATGTTGCCCCGCAGCGCCGCAGGCTCATGACCGTCTCGACCGAATCGATCCCGGCGCCCAGTTGGATGCGGAGACAGACGAGTTGCCACGCGAGTTGCCTCTCGGCGGGGATGTCGGTCCCCTCCTCCGCCAACCACTCATCGGATCCGGGAAGAGGACCGGTCCCCACGATGAGGTCGGCCTGGCGACCGGCCTCCAGGACGCCGGCTGCGACCACCGCCTCGGAGGCGCCCCCGACGTCTGCCGTGACCGCCCTGTCGATGAGATCACTCATCCTAGTTCCGCCTTCCCGAGTAGTTTCTGATGTCAGGTAAATCCTGACATCGATGGAATTGCTTGTCAAGCTTTACCTGACACCATCGTCGCGCCTCGCGTGCGCGCCTGTCGTCGACCGGCCGGAGGTGGGCAATGGTGCGGCTCGCGCGGTCGATTTTTGGGTTCCCACTTGAGGTCTTGGCCACCACGGCCCTTTCGTCACACTGACGAATCTGGTCACGCGGTACCGGTTCGCCGCTTCTCCCCTGCCGGGCATCCCGGACGCGTTCGGTGCTGGATCCGATCCTCGGCGAGGGTCCCTGCGGTGAGGTGGTGCCGGTGTACTGCGGGGCGGGCCGGTGCACCCTTCGCCCCTCGATCCGGGCTGACGAACGTCTGGTCATTCGGCCTTGCCGACCCCACGTGTACGAGGTTTCGCAAGTTATCCACACTCGGTGGATCAATCTGTTGGTGGATTGCGTTCCCCGTGGTCCAGGGCGTGCCGCGGATCGGGTGCGTGGTCATGAGAACCGCCGCCGGCGTTCGTTTCCGCGTATCGAGGGCGCCGTGTACCGCGGCCGCCCCGCCGACCGTTTCACGTGAAACGGTTGGCGGGGCGCCCGATAGGGTTCTCTACCGCAGCGCCGCTCACCGGTTCGGCACCGGACCCCTCCCCTCCCCCGCCGGGAGGCTGGGCCTGGCTCCACGGACCCGCCGGTGTCGGGACCGCCGGAGAGCGGTCCAGTCCTCTCGGTCGGCGTCCCGCGGCCCCGGGATCGACGGGGACGCGTGCCGCCGCCGGCCGTGGGAAGCACTCCCCTCCCCCGCCGCGGCTACGGCTGTGCCGATCGGTCGCGCCCGATGGGAGCCGTCCAGCGATCCCATCCTGTGTCCGGGACTGGTCAGGATGGGAGTGTCGCCCGTCCCTTCCGGAGGTTCGGAGTGCGTCCGGCCGCAGGGCTAGGTTCACACGACTCGGGGCGGCAGAGCGCTCGTCGGTCTCGGTCGGAAGGCGGGCACCGGGAATTCGGCGCCATTCCGTGGTCGCGAGGGAGCCGCCCCACGAGGCGACGTCGCGGCGTGGATCGAATTCGCCCGCCGGCGCGCTCGTTCCCGGCACGGCGGTGTCCGGGCGACCGCGCATCGGATGAGACGTCGGTCCCGCGGAGATCTCGACTGGTCGGGTTCACGTGAAACATCGAGATCGAACCCGCGGGTTGGATGGTGCGGGAGGCGGGCGCCGATCGCGGATCCAGGCCTGATGTGGTGACGCCGCGCGACGAACCGAGACAGGTCCCCCAACCGCGCCTGCCCACCGGGGTGGCCGTTCGGCGGTGGTGTCGTAGTGCTGGACGAACACCCCGCGGGCGTAGGGCGCCGGGATGTCGCGGATCCCGCGCTAGACGCGCGGCGGATGTTTCACGTGAATCCCGCCGCCCCGATTCGGACTACGAACGAGTCGCGCCCCGCGGCGACCGACGGGCGATCCGTTCGCACGAGTGCGACCGCCGATCGTCGAGTTGCTGCGGCTGCGCATGGGAACCGGGCGCCGACTCGTGCTCGTCGTCGACGGAACCCGGCGATGCCGGGGCGGCGGGCATTCCGCATGGGACCGCGCTCGTCGTGCCGGGGCAGGCGCAGAGCCAGCTCGAGAAGCTCGCGCGCGAGGGCGAGCGACTGGCCCGGTCTTCATCGTGAGAGATCTTCTCGAGCAGTGTGGATCGGGACGATCGAGAATCGGGAGCAGCGGTGACGTTCGCCCGACCCGAAGCGAGCGGAGTCCTGGCGACCGTCCCGATGTGGTCGATCCGATGTTTCACGTGAATCCGGGCACGGCCGACCGACCTCCGCCGTTCGGTTGCGTGCGTAACCGGGTTCAGGACACCCGGATTCGTCCCAGCCGGTCCTACGCGCCCGAGGCGGCTGCTCTCCCTGGCAGATCGTGTCGGGTGCTGCTGCCGGGCAACCGGATGGATCGCGCATATCTACCCCGCAGGTCGTGGATTGGACGGCCAAATCCGAGGCCGATGTACCGGCGGCCCAAAGATGAATCACGACCCGCTTCGCAGCCTCGAAGTCGAAGCCTGCCTCGAGGTGCATTGTTCACCCGGATGATCCGGGCGTTCAGGGACGCCGTGGCGCTGCTGTCCGTGTCGGGTGTCGGGGCACCGGTACTCGGTTGTTTCACGTGAATCCGCCGAAGGTCGGAACACTCCCCGCAGAGAGGGCGATGTGTGGGGCGAGAGACCGGATGGGCGTCACCGCGACTCGGGCGGACCAGAGGCATCGGGGCGATCGCTCAGGGAGTGCGTGTGACAGGTGCTCGGTCCAGACGATCTCCGGATTCACGTGAAACATTCGAACCGTCCAGCGGAGTGGAACGGAGGATGCGAAGCGCCCCACTCCCCCACACCCGGCAACCGCCCGCCGGACACAATGCCGGGAGGAGAACTGTGTGCCCTCCACCCGTACTGCGATGGTTCGATCACGGCGTCCGAGCCGATGGCCTGTGCTCGACACCTCCCTCTCCTCTCTGGTGCGGGATCGGCTGGGAGCGAGCCCGGTGACCCCTCCCCTCCCCCGGTCTCCGGGCAGGGTCGATCGTCGGTGTCTTGCCCACGACTCGCACCCGGGTTTGTCGTGTGCCCGTCGGGCGGTCCCGGATCCGGGGCGCCCTGGATCCGTCGCCCGAACGCCATTCGGTACGGACTGGCATCCGGACGGACCCGAGTCGCGCACTCTCTCCTTTCGGCGGCGCGTAAACCGGCCTTTGCGTCCGATGCGGTGCAGAATCACATCGTCAGGGTTTGGGGAATCGCGGGCGTCACGGGAGGATGTTTCACGTGGAACACATCGAGTCCGAGGACCTGCCTGACGCCGCTCGCACGATCTTCGGAGACCGCCTCGAACTCGCCGAGAAGTACCATCTTTCGCTCGCCACCGATGGCGTGGAGCGCGGTCTGATCGGTCCTCGGGAGGTCCCCCGGCTATGGGAGCGGCACCTTCTCAACTGCGCGGTGATCGGCGAGGTGATCGAGGAGGGTGAGTCGGTGGTGGACGTCGGGAGCGGTGCCGGGCTTCCCGGCATCCCCTTGGCGATCGCGCGCCCCGATCTCCGGATCACCCTCGTCGAGCCCCTCCTGCGACGATCGGTCTATCTCGCCGAGTTCGCCGAATCGGTCGGGCTGGACATCCTCGTCGTGCGCGGTCGTGCGGAGCAGCCGGGCGTGATCAAGGAGGTCGGGGGTGCCGATGTCGTCACCTCGCGCGCGGTCGCACCCCTGGAGAAGCTTGCGCGGTGGTCGATTCCGTTGATTCACGAGGGTGGTCGGATGCTCGCCATGAAGGGTTCCAGTGCGGCCGAGGAGATTTCCCGGGATCGCGCTTCCCTAACCCGCATGGGTGCTGGCAAGCTAGAGATCGTCGAGTGCGGTGTCGACCTTCTTCCCACTCCGACCACTGTGGTTCGGGCGGAGCGTGTCTCCCGGCGATCTCATCGCCGATGACAGAGTCACCGTGCGCTCGTGTGCGAATGCGACGATCCAACAGGCAAGTCCAGTGAAGGAGCAATCTATGTCGGGTGGACCCGAATCAACTGTTTCACGTGAAACAGATCACGACGCCTCGAGTTCCACCACCGACAACACAGAGAACCCGTACTCGGCCCCCGCCGCCGCGTACGCCGGCATCTCCCCGATGGACACCCCGATCGGTGCCGCAGCACAACGGGCCAGCCAGGTTCTGCACCCGCACACTGTGACACTCCCCCGGCCGAAGACCCGCCGGATGCTCACCATCGCCAATCAGAAGGGCGGGGTCGGTAAGACCACGTCGGCGGTGAACCTGGCGTCGGCTCTGGCCGTGCAGGGGCTGCGGGTTCTCGTCGTCGACCTCGACCCGCAGGGCAACGCCAGCACCGCGCTCGGCGTACCGCACCACTCGGGCACCCCGTCCAGCTATGAGCTGCTGATCGGTGAGGTCACCGCGGCCGAGGCCATCCAGCAGAGCCCGCACCACGAGGGCCTGTTCTGCATCCCCGCGACGATCGACCTCGCGGGCGCCGAGATCGAACTGGTCTCCATGGTCGCGCGGGAGGGTCGGCTGAAGAATGCGCTCTCCGAGAAGGCGCTCGCCGCGATCGATGCCGACTTCATCCTGATCGATTGCCCGCCCTCGCTCGGGTTGCTGACGGTCAACGCCCTCGTGGCTGCGAACGAAGTCCTGATCCCCATCCAGTGCGAGTACTACGCACTCGAGGGTGTCGGTCAGCTGCTCCGCAACATCGAGCTGGTGCAGTCCCACCTGAATCCCGATCTGCACGTGTCGACCGTGCTGCTGACCATGTACGACGGTCGGACCAAGCTCGCGGATCAGGTCGCCGAGGAGGTGCGCAGACACTTTGGCGACAGGGTCCTGCGCGCCGTCATCCCACGCAGCGTGAAGGTGTCGGAGGCGCCCGGATTCGGGATGACCGTCCTCGACTACGACCCGGGTTCGCGGGGTGCAATGAGCTATCTCGACGCCGGGCGGGAACTCGCAGCCCGGACCGCAACGACCAACTCGCAGGAGCAGCAGTGAGCCAGAGAAGCAAGGGCGGACTCGGGCGGGGCCTCGCCGCGCTGATTCCCACCGGTCCTGAGGCGGGACCGCGCCTCGGTAGCGCCGCCGCCGACGTCATCATCGGCAATGCGACCGCACCGATCGCGGTGAAGCCGGCGCCGGTCGTCGAGACCCCGGAGACCCCCGATGCGCCGGCGAAGCAGGAGGCTCCCGCGAAGCAGGAAAAGTCGGAGCCGCCCACCACCGCGGCGTCGTCCACCGCTGCCGCGGTCACGCCGGTCGACGGCGCGGAGGTGGCGGACGGACCCGACCTCTCCCCCGTCGGTGCCGTGTACCGCGAGATCGACGCGGCCCAGATCGAGCCGAACCCCAAGCAGCCCCGCCACGTCTTCGACGAGGAAGCCCTTGGCGAACTCGTCCACTCGATCCGCGAGTTCGGCCTGATGCAGCCCATCGTGGTCCGCCGTGTCGCCGCCGACCGCTACCAGCTCGTCATGGGCGAACGCCGGTGGCGAGCCAGCCAGGAGGCCGGGCTCGAGCGGATTCCCGCCATCGTGCGGGAGACGAACGACGGGTCGATGCTTCGCGACGCGCTGCTGGAGAATATCCACCGGGTGCAGCTGAACCCGCTCGAAGAGGCCGCCGCCTACCAGCAGCTCCTCGAGGAGTTCAACGTCACCCACGACGAGCTGGCCACCCGGATCGGTCGCTCTCGACCGGTGGTGACGAACATGATCCGGCTCCTGAAGCTGCCGATCCCCGTGCAGCGCCGCGTCGCCGCCGGGGTGCTCTCGGCCGGCCACGCCCGGGCGCTGCTATCGCTCGAGGCGGGTCCCGAAGCGCAGGAACAGCTGGCCGCCCGGATCGTGGCGGAGGGCCTGTCGGTGCGCGCCACCGAGGAGGCCGTCACGCTCGCGAACCGGGACGGCGAGCCGCTGCCGGCACCCGCCGCCAAGCGCAAGCCGATTCAGATGCCCGGTCTCCAGGACGTCGCGGAACGGCTCTCCTCCTCTTTCGACACCCGCGTGACGGTGAGCCTGGGCAAGCGGAAGGGCAAGATCGTCGTCGAATTCGGCTCGGTGGAGGATCTCCAGCGGATCGTCGAGATGATGGAGTCCCAGTCGCCCGGATAGGTCGGATTCTCCGGGTACAGACCACCCGCGGTCGATACGTCACTGTGACAGTACGGTCGCCGGGCCGCGGGTGTCTGACTCCGGGTCCCTCGAAATCCATTGCGTGCAAGTAGCTTTCGGATCTCATCCAGTGAAGGACGCCGGCCGGACGCGGATCGCCTATCCTGGATGACAGAGAACGTGTCACGCGGGGACTCACAGCCTCCGCAGTAGGTGTTTTGGAGGCGGAGTCAGGGTGTCGATGCGCATCAGCCCGCTCACCCTCGACGGTTTCGATCTACTCCCCCGTCATTCTCGGCGGTGCGTCTTCTGGGAGATGGACCCGGCCGCCGTCCGCAGCTCCCGCGACTTCTCCGATCCCGAGTTCGAGAAGGAAGCCTGGCTGTCGATGGTCATGCTGGAGTGGGGATCCTGCGGTCAGGTCGCTACCCTCAACGGCACCCCGGCCGGCTGCGCGCTCTACTCGCCGCCCGGTGTGGTGCCGCGCGCCAAGCTCTTCCCCACCTCCCCCGTCAGCCCGGATGCGGTCCTGCTGACGACGATGAGGCTCGAACCGGCCGCGGAGCTGGATGGGGTGGGCCCGAGTCTCATCCAGGCCGTGGTGGGCGATCTGGTTCGTCGTGGCGTGCGTGCCCTGGAGGCATTCGGGATCCGCGATGTGCAGGACGATCCGGTGGCCGGACGGCGCGGCCAGGAATGCACCCCTGCCGATTGCATGATCGATGCCGAGTTCCTCGCCGACATGGGATTCGAAGTGGTTGCCGCGCATCATCGCTACCCGCGGATGCGGCTGGAACTGGACCGGGATCACGGGTGGAAGGCCGACGTGGAGTCGGCATTGGAACGGCTGCTCGCGGTGGCGACGCTGACCATGACCGACATCGAACAGAAGTCGACCGTCGGGGTTCTCTGACCGCGTCGCTCACGTACGGCGACGGCGGGCTCCCTAGGCCTGGTCGGCCTTCGAGAGCTCCTCGGCCAGCAGTTCGGCGAAGGTGAATGTGCCGGTGGGCTGATCGTCCTGCCCGAGCAGGTAGAGGCGCTTCACTGCGATCAGGATGGACTCGGCGATGATGTCGCGGTTGCGCGGATTGGCGAGCACGCTGACATCGGATTCGTTTGTGAGATAACCGATGTCGACCTGCACGGTCGGCATGTTGGTGAGCCGCAACAGATCCCAGGTGCGGCCGTGGGTCCGGCAGTCCTGCAGCGAGGTCCGGGCCACGATCTCGCGCTGGATGAAGCTGGAGAGAACCTGTCCGATCCGGGAGGTGGCACCGTGCGAGTTCCCGAAGTGGAAGCTGGCCACGCCATTCGCGTGCGGGCTGGTGCTGGCCGAGCACCGCAGCGAGATCATCAGGTCCGCCTCGAACGTGTTGGACGTCTCGGCGCGCTGCGCGGGCGACGGGTTCTGATCGTGCGGGCGGGACAGGAATGTCTCCATGCCGGTCGCCGCCATCCGGCCCTCGAGCCGGCTGGCCAGGTCCCAGAGGATGTCGGACTCGGTGATCGGACCGAACGCCGAGTCGAGCACGATGCCGGTCTCGCCGCCGCCGAGGTCGGGGTCGATCACGATGCGCTTGCCGCTGAGCTGCGGGCCGGAGCGGCGGACCAGCTCCTCCTCGGTGATGGCGTGCGGCGAGCCGCCCGTCACCCGGGTGCCGAGCAGATCGAGCGACCGCAGCGTCTGCGGGCCGCAGATGCCGTCGGAGGCGATGCCGATCTCACGCTGGAACGAGGACAGACCCTCGTGGGTCTGCGGTCCGAAGTAGCCGTCGACGCGCCCCGGGTAGAAGCCGAGGTCCTGCAGCTTGGTCTGTAGCGCCGCCACGTCGTCGCCGTACAGCGGCGCGGACAGCTGGTAGATCAGCGTGCGGGCGCCGAGCCGGTACGAGGCCTCCTTGAGCGACCGGTAGGTCGCGGTGCCGACCACTCCGTCGACCAGCAGGCCTCGCTGCTGCTGGAAGGCCCGCACGGCGCTGTCGAGGTGGTGGTCGAACACCGCATCGGGCGCGATCCACTGCGAACCGTTGATCGCCTCACGCGAGGTGATCGACACCCCGTTGTGCAGGAAGCCGAGCGTGGAAAGGGTGCCTCGAACCTCGGCAACGGCGGGACCGTGGTCGCCGTGACGGAGTCGATGCATTCTTCCCGGCCCTTTCGTCAGTTCCTGACGGCGCACCAAGGCGCCGCGCGTCGCACGTGTCGATCGATTGTCGCAGAAGCCCCCGAGAAACAGTCAATCTCGGGGGCTGCGATGTGACCTACAGGACGTCGGACAGGTCCTTGAGCAGGGCGGCCTTGCCCTTGGCTCCGACGATCTGCTTCACCGGCTTGCCGCCCTGGAACAGGATCATCGTGGGGATCGACATGACCTGGAAGTCGCGCGCGGCGGCCGGGTTCGCGTCGATGTCGAGCTTGGCGACGGTGAGCTTGTCGCCGTGCTCGCCCGCGATCTCCTCGAGGACGGGGGCGACCATCTTGCAGGGGCCGCACCAGGTCGCCCAGAAGTCGACGAGGACCGGCTTCTCGGAGTCGAGGACGTCCTGCTTGAAGGAGTCGTCGGTGATGGTGATCGTGTTGGACATGGTCTGTCTCCTCGGGTGGCTGGTCGGGGTACGCGGGCGAATCAGGCCTCGCGGGCTACTCGGGACATCACGCGTCGACGGCGACCGGCGCGCCGGCTGCCTCGAGGGTGTTCGCGGTGATGTCGCCGCGCTCGGCGAGCCAGCGCTCGGCGTCGATCGCCGCGGAGGCACCGGTGCCCGCCGCGGTGATGGCCTGGCGGTAGGTGTGGTCGACCAGGTCGCCCGCCGCGAAGACACCCTCGAGCGAGGTCGCGGTGGTCGGCGACTGCACGCGGACGTAACCCTCGTCGTCGATGTCGACCTGGCCCTTGACCAGCTCGCTGCGGGGGTCGTGACCGATCGCGACGAACAGGCCGGTCACGGGCAGCGTCGACTGTTCGCTGGTGACGGTGTCGCGGACGACGAGACCGGTGACGCTGTTCTCGCCGACGACCTCGATAGGCTCCGCGTTGGTGACGAACCGGATCTTCTCGTTGGCCTTGGCGCGCTCGAGCATGATGCGGGAGGCGCGGAACTCCTCGCGGCGGTGCACCAGGGTGACCGAGCGGGCGAACCGGGTCAGGAAGGTGGCCTCCTCCATCGCGGAGTCGCCGCCGCCGACGACCGCGATGTCCTGGTCCTTGAAGAAGAAGCCGTCGCAGGTCGCGCAGGCGCTGACGCCGCGGCCGAGCAGCCGCTCCTCCCCCTCGATGCCGAGGTAGCGGGCCGCGGCGCCCATCGCGAGCACGACAGCGTGTGCGTAGTAGGTCTCGCCGTTTGCGACGACCTTCTTGACCGGACCGGCCAGGTCGATCTCGTCGACGTCCTCGGTGCGGATGTCCGCGCCGAAGCGCTTGGCCTGCTCACGCATCTCGTCCATCAGGTCCGGGCCCATGATGCCCTCGCGGAAGCCCGGGAAGTTCTCCACCTCGGTGGTGGTCATCAGGGCGCCACCGAACTGGGTGCCCTCGAAGAGAAGGGGTTCGAGCTCCGCTCGAGCGGCGTAGACGCCTGCCGTGTATCCGGCGGGTCCGGAGCCGACGATGATGAGGTCGCGGACGGAGGTCGGAGTAGTCATGCGGGCCTTCCGAGGTAGTGGACGTTATGTGCGTCAACAACAGCCTAAGGGGTGTTGTTCCCGCTGTTCGTGGGTATGCCGCGGGCGGCGGCACGCTCGACGTACGGTGCGATCAGTTCCTCCGTGCGCCGGCGGACGGCCTCCGCGTCGGCACCCTTCTCCAGCTGACGGGTCGCGGCGTGCACCACCGCGTTGATCAGGTCCGCCATGGCGGCCGGGTCCTGCGCACCCAGTTCGGCGAGGGCGGCGGCCAGCGGGGCGATCAGCTGCCGGTGCATCGTGGCGCTGGACTCCGCGATCACATCACGGGGCGCGATCGAGGCGATGGCGGCGGCGATGGCGTGTTCGCCGTCCGCGACCAGATCGAGGTTCGCGCGCACATAGGCGAGCACCCGCCGGTCCGGGGCACCCGCCTCGGCCATCGCGGCCTCCACCCTCTCCGACCAGCGCGGGAAGGCGTCCTCGATCAGCGCGGTGAGCAGGTGCTGACGGGACCGGAAGTACTGGTACATGCTCGAGCGGGCCAGCCCGGCCCTGGCCGCGACCTCGGCAAACCCGGGGATCTCGGTGGCCCCCTCGGCGAGCACCTCCCGGGCGGCGTCGAGCAGCGCGCGCTCCTGGGCCTCGCGGTGTTCGGCGACGGTGGGCGCGGTGATCCGGGGCAACGGGTCTCCCTTCGCCCTGTGCGTCCGCTGCTGCGGGCCGTACATCAGCCGGTCACGATCTACGCCGGACATCGTAATCGTGCCGCTCCGGAGGCATGCGTCGACCGGCGACCCGGCCTCTCGCCGTCGCCTCCGTGCCCGCGTCTCTCCGCCGTCGTCGCGTCGATTTCCACCCTGTGATCTCTGTACAGGAGGCCCGTTTCGGGGGCATCCTGATCGTGAAGCCCGCTCGCAGGGTCACCGGAGGTCCGTCATTCCTTTCCACACCGCAGCTCGCGCATTGCTCGTCTCCATCGCCGCGATCGTTCTCACCGTCGCAGGCAGCGGCGGGGCGGGGGCGGCTGCGTCCGGCACCGCCCAGGCCCCGTCGACGCCCGCCCCGACCACCACCGAGCACGAGCCGGGGGCCGCCACTCGGTACGTGAGCAATCCCCCCGACAACCCCGGCGATCAGGCCTACTGCAACCTGCAGGCCGACCGGGCGAACGCCATGGCCGACAGCGATCCGGCGAGTGCGAAGTGGATCGTCGAGTCCGCCAACTCCAACGGTTGCAAGATCGTCAAGGCCTGACGGCCCGCTCAACCGATCAGCTGTTGCGCTTCGCGCACCACGCAGCGGGTGCCCGTGTAGATGGTCGGCATGCACTTGTTGCAGTGGATGCAATGGCCCTCGGTCGCGGTCTCGTCGCGAAACCTGTTGACCAGATCGGGTTCTCGTAACAGCGCCCGTGCCATCGCGACGAACTCGAACCCCTCGTCGAGGGCGCCGACGATGGTGTCCATCCGATTGATGCCCCCGAGCAGGATCAACGGCATCGACAGGATCTCTCGGAACTGCCGGGCGAACGGGAGGAAGAAGGCCTCCTCGAACGGGTAGGTCGGGAACAGGTGCGGCCCGTACACCTTGAGTCCGAGACCGACCAGCTTCGGTTGCGACGCAACGAATTCCGCCATCGGAACCTCACCACGGAAGAAATACATGCCGTTGAGGAGGGAGCTTCCGCCGGTCAGCTGCAACGCGTCGAGGTGCCCGTCGGATTCGAGCAGCTTTGCGATCTGCATGCTCTGGTCGAGCCACAGTCCCTTCGGCACCCCGTCGGACATGTTGAACTTCGCGGTCACTGCGACCTTGTCCCCCGCCGCGGCCCGGACCCGTTCGAGCACCTCGCGGGGGAACCTGGCCCGGTTCGCGACGCTGCCTCCGTAGCCGTCCTTGCGCTTGTTCAGGTTGGGGCTCATGAAGGAGCTCAGCAGGTAGTTGTGACCGAGGTGCACCTCGATGGCGTCGAACCCGGCCTCGACCGCGACCCTCGCCGATCGCTCGAAGTCCGCGGTCACCTCCGCCAGCTGGTCCGGCGTCGCGCCGCGCACCAGACCCATTGCGGGAGCGCTGATCCGGGTCGAGGGAGCGAGGGTGGGTCGCTTGTTCGACAGCGTGTTGGCGACGAGGCCGGCGTGGCCGATCTGGGCGGCGGCCAGCGCCCCCTCGGCGTGCACGGCGTCGGTGAGCCGGGTCAGGCCCGCCAGACTCGACTCGTCGAGGACCAGGGTGTTGCGGTGGACTCGGCCGCCCTCGGACACCGCGCAGTACGCCACCGTGGTGAGCGCCGCTCCCCCAGCGGCCACCGCTCGGTGGAACTCGATGAGCTCGTCCGAGACGGCCCCGCGTGGCATCACACCCTCGAAGGTGGCGGCCTTGATGATCCGGTTGCGCAGGGTGAGCGGGCCGAGCCGGGCGGGCTCGAAGACGCGCGTCGCGGCTGGCGTCTCGTTCGGGGAGGTCATGTCGGATCCTTGCGTCGCGGAATTACGATGCCACCGGCCTCGTAATAGGACACGGTATAGCCCCGAGGCCGGACATGGAAGAGAATTCGGGGCAATGACTAAAACCGGATCGGGTCGGCCGCGGGACCCACAGATCGATGCTGAGGTGCTCGCGGCCGCTCGCGAGCTGCTGGTCGACGTCGGATTCGACCAGCTCAGCATGCGCGCGATCGCCGCGAGGGCCGGGGTGAGCCGGGCGGCGATCGACCGTCGATGGGACTCGAAAGCGCAACTCGTGCTCGACGCGGTACTGGGCGTGACCCCGGACCTGACCCCGTTCGCGGGGGCCGATCGGGAGGGATGGATCAGATGGGTGGTGACCGGGAGTTCGGAGCTGTTCCGCAGGCCCGAGGTGCGGGAGGCGGTGCCGGGACTGCTCGCCACGTTGCGCGATCAGGAGGATCTGCGTAACACGCTGTGGCGGGGCTTCAGCGGTCCGAGCAGCGCGCTGTACGCCGAGTCCTCCGGTCCGGATGACCTGCTGGATGCGCGCGCCCTCCTGGTCCTCGGGGCAGGTGCGGCGCTGTTCCTGTCGCTGATCGCCGTCGAGGAGGACACCCCCGAGATGCGGGAGCGGGTGTTGCAGATCCTGCTGCCGGTCGCGCGGGGCGAGCAGGGGTGACTGCGCGGGCCGTCAGCCGATGTCGCTGCGCGCCAAGGTTTCCGGGCGCGATTCCGTGCACTCGGCACCGACCACCAGTGCGGTGATCTGAGGCGGTCGCGGACCCGCGAACAACATCAGGATGCCGCGGATCCCCCGGATCCGCACCGGGCCGGACCCGAGCAACGGGGTGGCCGGATCGACGCCGTTGGCGCGCAGACAACCGGCGAGCGCGTCGGGGCCGGACAACGGGCCGAGCGAGGACCGTCCCATCATGATGAGGGCGGCGCCGGGCGTCAGATCCGCACCCAGATCCGGCTCGTCGGTGCGGGGCAGGAACGGCTGGGCCATGGTCGGTGCCGGTGCTTCGGGATCTTCGTCGAACACCCCCGTACCGAGGGCGATGCCCCCTGCCAGCAGCAGGATCGCCGCGGCCGCGGCGGCGGGGATCCACGCTCGCCTGCGTCGGGGGTGCTCGGCGAGGGCCACCACGGGGACCGTGTCCACCAGGGCCGGGGCGCCCTCGGCTGCCAACGCCGCGTGAATTCGGTCGAGCACCTCCGGGGGCGCCGGGGGTGCGGGGGTGTTGTCCGCACGGAGCTCGGCGAGCCGGGTGCTGACCGAATCGAGGGCGGCGAGGACTTGTCGGGCCTGCGGGTCGCTCTCCACCGCGGCGCCGAGGCGTGCCTCGAACGGGGGGTCGAACAGCCCTGCGTGCAGGTCGGCGATCAGTTCGGGGTCGAAAGGGGGCTGCAGGAGCGCTTCATCACCCTGACCGACCATGTCACCTCCCTGCTGAGTCCTCGAGTCTTACGGGCACGTCATTATGATTAGACCCCTCAAGGATGGATTTGGTTCCGCTCATTCTGCAAATATTTCAACTGCTGGGCCAGCTTCAGCCGGGCCCGGGCGCAGCGGCTCTTGACGGTGCCCTCCGGAACCCCGAGTAGTGCCGCCGCCTCCGTGACCGAATACCCCTCCAGGTCGACCGCCACCACGGCGGCCCGCTGCTCGGGCGACAGGGTGAACAGGGCGGCGTCGATGGCCATCGCGGTCTCGCAGTCGTCCATCGGGTCGCGGGGTCGCGCCGGCTCCTGGTGGTCGTCCTCCAGTGGCACGGTCGGTCGGGCCCGGTTGCGGCGGATCCGATCGAGACACGCATTCACCACGATCCGGTGCAGCCAGCTGCGCACGGCGGCATCCGCCCGGAACGACGCCGCCGTCCGGTGGGCGGACAGCAACGCCTCTTGGAGCGCGTCAGCCGCGTCTTCCGGCGTGTAGCTGGTCCGCTTCGCCGTCTGCCACAAATGGTCCTGATGTCTGCTCAACAACTCCGCAAACGCGCGTGCGTCCCCCGACGCGTGCGCTGCCAGGAGCTCGGCATCAGACATGCCAGCCCCGGCGACCCCCCTATAGATTCGCACGAGAAATGCTAACCGACCGTAAGGTCTGGAGTCACTCCGAGGGCTGAAGCGACGTTCAGGGGGCCTTCGTGAAGCCGATCTCCGCGAGCGAGGACTGGTTCTTTCCGCCCTCGCTCGCCAGCTTGGTGATCCACACCAGGACCTTGCCGGTCTTGCCCTCGGCGGTCACCGGAATCGTGGTGACGCCCTTCCCGAGGACCGCCGCACCGATCACCTGGGTCTGGTCGAGGGTGGGGTTCGCCGTTGCGGCGGTGCGGATCTCGACGGAGGTGCCCGCGCTCGGCGAGTTGATCGAGACCTCGCGCAGCGCGCTCGGCTCGGCCAGGTCGATCATCAGGCCGACACCGTTCTTGAAGGTGGGGAACTGGTCGAAGTAGCCGTCAGTGGTCCACGCGGTGGCCGGGTTGCCGTCGATCGCCTGCTTCGCCGTTGCCGGGTTGTCCGGTGAGCCCTGCGGCGAGTACACGGCGGCGCCCGCGGGCACCACCGATGCCCCCGCGGGGACGGGCCCGGGTTCGGCGGTCGCCGACACGGAGGCCTCGGACGGGGCGGTCGTGAGGCCGAAGTTCTGGTCCGTCAGCGGTTCGCTGGAGCCGCCGCCCGCCAGGAAGTTGGCCAGCCACCAGCCGACCAGGGCCAACACGACGACGGTGAGGACACCGAGCGCGGACAGCGCGATGATCATCTTGTTGTCCTTGGCCCGCTTCGCCTCGGCCTCCTCGGGATCGAGAAGGGCGCGGCTGGTCGCCCCAGCGGGGCGCTGGCCGAGTCGCAGTGCGGGCATGAGGTCGGTCTTCTGGTCCACCACGGACGCCTGGTCCAGCACGTGCTGGACGGTCGCGGCCGTGCGGATCCCGCCGCCCTGCTCGAGGGCGCGGACGGCGACGGCGGAGATCTCGAACGGAACCTCGGGCCGGAGGCGTCGCGGCTCGACCGGCAGTCCGTCGTCGCCGCGGTCAGCCAGCCTCATCCCGCCCACGGTGCCTGCCGCGTGCGGCGTGCGGGGGTCGGTGCCCGTCTGAGGGGCCGCCGCCGGGCTACCGGACTCGGGCGCCGGTGCCGGCTCGCCGAGCGGCCACCGTGCGGTGATCAACGCGTACAGCATGGCGCCGAGTCCGCGCACGTCCGAGCTGGGATCGGCGTCGGCCAGGGTGGCGGGGAAGGCGAGCACAGCGTCGCCACCCGCGGAGATCCGGATCCGGTCCGGATGGTCGATCGACAGCGATCCGCCGCCGCGATGGGCTGCCTCCGCCGCCGAGGCGAGCGCACGGATCGCCCTGGCCGCGCCGATCGGAGACGGTTCGGTCTCGGCCATCTCCCGCAGCGACCGTCCGGGCGTCCACTCCGCGACGACGATGCCGCCCGAGCTGCCGCGGACCACGTCCAGGACCCGGGCGAGGCCGGGCGAGTTGATCCGACCGAGCCGCAGGGTGCGCGACAGGACCGCCTGCGGTCCCTCCGACTCGGACGTCGAGGAACTCGCGCGCTGGTCGGCGTCGACGAAGGTCAGTGCGACCTCGCGATCGAGCTTGATGTCGTGGGCCTGCCAGAACTTGAGTCCGCGGGCACCGCCGTGCGGGGCGAGGAGGCGGTAGCGCCCGCCCGCCACCGAGGCACCGGGGATCAGCTTGGGGCCACGCGTGGGCTTGGCCGTCCCGGTGGAGTCGCCGCCCACCCGCAGCGGGGGCAGTGTCGGCGAACCGATCGGGATGACACCGGTGTCGACGGTCAGGTCGCGCTCGGGGCGCTCCACCGCCGGCTTGTCGGCCTTGGCGGCAGCCTTGGCCCCATCGCCGTCCGGGGTCACCGTGGTGGGCCCGTCGTCCGTTGCCTCGATCTTCCGCGGGGCCGATTCGGGCACGGACGCCTTAACAGCGGACACGCCGGACTGGCCGTCGGCAACGTTCTCGTCGCTCACCCTCACTCCTTCGCGCATTAGTCCCGAAATCTCTCCTGTTGAGAACTGGTCCCCAGACCGCCGTGGATCAGCGTACGGGAGTGCAATCCCGCCGCTGAGGGGTATCTGAGCACCATCGATGACGGGGATCAACTCCGTCTCTGCCTCATAGAGTGGCACGACCTTCGGCGTATCGACGCGCGATTCCGGCGCCGACCGACCGAGAAGTCTGTTCACCACACGCCCCACCGCCACCGTGCCCGCGACCACCTCGGGCACCCGGGCGATACGCAGCAGCCCGAATGTCAGTCCGAGCATGATGACCGCGCCGATACCGACCTGGACGAAGGCACCCGGCCCGCCGAACCGGTCGCCGAGGCGGTCGAGTCGCAGCAGCTCCTCGGCCGTCAGCATCGTGATCCCGCCCGCCACCGAGGCGACGACGACCAGGAACGCGGTCTTGCCGACGTTCGCCATCCGCAGGTTACCGAGGCTCCGCCGGAGCAGGTATCCGCCGATCAGCGCGCCAACGGTGAAGCCGAGGCCGTTCGCGACGCCGAGCAGGCTGACGACCTGCTCGTCGCTGGTGGCCACCACTGGCGCCAGCATCGAGAGCCCGACCTTCACCCCGGTGATGCCGAGGATGATCC
This sequence comes from Rhodococcus sp. PvR099, assembly GCF_017833315.1. Taxonomy (NCBI): domain Bacteria; kingdom Bacillati; phylum Actinomycetota; class Actinomycetes; order Mycobacteriales; family Nocardiaceae; genus Rhodococcus; species Rhodococcus sp. PvR099. The sequence goes on from NZ_JAFIBV010000001.1 coordinate 3,900,638, forward strand.
AGGTCGGTGTCCAGGCCTGCTCGCGGGCGTAGAACACCCGCAGGTGGATGAGGACGAGGGCGTACGGGATCAGGGTGAACGCGGACCAGCTCACGGCGTGTCCGAGCCGCTCGGCGTCGGCCTCACCGAAGTTGCCGTAGCCGAACAGGGCATGGCCGACCTGCGGGCCCGCGAAGGTGAGGAACACCACCACCGGCACCAGCGACACCATCGTCAACCGGGTCGAGACGGACAGGTCGTCGACGACCGCCGGGGTGTCCTCCGCGGCCGCATTGCGACTGAGCCGCGGCATGATCGCGGTGAGCACCGTCACGCCGAGGATGCCGTACGGCAGCTGCAGCAACAGCCAGGCCTGCTGGTAGATCACCGGGCCAGCCGCGTCCGCCGCTGCGGCGATCCGGGTGCCGATGCTGAAGCCGATCTGGCTGATCAGGACGTACAGGACGATGGCGACGCCCATCCCGGCGAACATCTTCAGCCTGGCGTCGATCCCCCACAGCGGCTTCAGGCTGATGCCCTCGCGCCGGATGGCGGGCAGCAGGGTCGCGGCCTGGGTCACCACGCCGAGCGTCACGCCCAGCCCGAGCAACAGCACGCGCCCGGTGGTCATCTCGTCGGAACCGCGGGTGACCAGCCAGAAGACCGCGAGCACGCACAGCACAACGAGGTTGTTGAGCACCGGCGCCCACGCGCCGGGCTTGAACACGCCCCTCGTGTTGAGCAGCGCGGTCAACAGGGCCGACAGTCCGTAGAAGAGGATCGCGGGCAGCAGCAGGTAGGCGAACGAGGTGGACAGTTCGGCATCGACCTTGCCGTCCTCCGGGAGGAAGATCCGGGTCAGCAGCGGTGCAGCGACGACCGCGATCACCGAGGCGACGCCGAGGATCAGGCAGGTGATGGTGAACAGCCTGCGCACGAAGGCCGCGCCGCCGTCGTCGTCCTCCTTCTCGGCACGCACCAGGACCGGCACCACGATCGCGGTCAGCACCGCGCCGAGGACCAGTTCCGAGATCATGGTCGGCAGCTGGCTGGCCACGGTGAACGAGCTGGCGGTCGCGGCGCCGAGCACGGTCAGCAGCAACACCTGCTTGAGGAAGCCGGTGATCCGGCTGACCAGGGTGGCCACCGCGATGGAGCCGGTGGACGCGAGAAGACGGGAGTTCGAGTTCGAGGCCGAGCTCTGCTCCTGCGGCTCCTGCTCGGGAGTCGGCGCCGGATCCGGCGCTGGAGCCGCAGGCCTGTTGACGGCCGGGCCGGCCACGGGCTGTGTGGGCGGTCCCCCGCGCTGATGCGGGGGCGGCGGCAGGTAGCGCTGCGGGGCGGCCCGCGGCGGCGCGGGCTGCGGTCGGTAGGTCTGAGGCTGGGCGGGGCGGAACGGGCGCGGCTGGCCCGGCGGCTGCGGCCGGGGCGGTCCGGGGGGCGGCGGCATGCGTCCGGCCTGGTCAGGCGGCGGTACCGGCCGCGGTTCGGCGGGTCCGTGCGGTGCCGGGTTGGCCCGCTCCCACGGGGCGGGCGGCGCCGGTTCGGGTTGCTGAGGGGCCGGATTCTGGGGTCGCTGCGCGGGCTCCGCGCCCGGATTCTGGGGTCGCCCGCTTGGGTCCGCTCCCGTGCCCGGTGGGCGACGCGTGCTCCCCGTCATCGAGCTTCGTACCCTTCATCCGCTGGGTCTGGCTGACCCCGGAATCGGTGCCACAGGCGCCGTCCCGCAAGTAGCAACAGTAGTGCGCCCGCGCAGGCGGTGATGATCGCCAGCGCCTTGCCGTACGCGTTCGTCCGGATCGACACCGAGGTCGGCTCGCCCAGTTCACGGCCGTTCGTGGTGGTCAGCGCGACATCGACCACCAGCTTGCCGACGTTCTCGACGGTCGCCGGCACCTGCAGCGTCCGGCTGCCGCGCGGCGGCAGCTGCTGATCGCCGATGTCGGTGACCGTCATCTCCGGCGGCGCCGAGATCTGCAGCCGCACGTTGATCCCCACCGGCAGGTCGTTGCGCGCGACCAACAGCAGCGGACTCTGCTCCGAGGCGAGGGTGTAGGCGCCGCCGGGGGGAAGCACCGTCACCGACGCGTAGATCTCGGTCAGCGCCTTCTCGACGTCGCTGACCCGGGTCTCGGCGGCGGCCGTCGCGGCGCCGCGGTCCCGGTCGCGTCTCCCGGACGTGCTCAGCGCCCGCAGCAGGTCCTCGCTCAGCGGCGCGGTGTAGCCGCGCGGGGTCAGCGCCGACTGTGGATCGTTCACCAGCGTCTCGGTGAGCGCATTGATCTCGGGGGCCACCGCGGCGGCTCCGGTCTGCACCCGCTCGGGCGCGCCGTCCTTGGCGGCCTGCGCCGGATAGTCGAGGTCGACCGGCGACTGTGCGGTCGGTCGATCGAGCAGGTCGGCGAGCGGGCGCGGGTTGGCCAGCCCCGAACGCATCAGGGTCGACACCGTCGAGAGGACGGTGCGCGCCTCGTCACCGTTCACAGACCAGTTCTGCGGCGGCACCACGAGTAGGCCGTGGTCCGCGTTCGGGGTGGCGTTCGGCGGCGGCGTCAGTGCCGGCCAGGCGATCGCGCCGAGTGCGTCCTGGAGTCGGGCGGTCCGCGAGTCGTCGGACAGGTCGTATCGAACATCCGCCGGGGTGTACGTGGGTGTCTGCGGGGTGGCACCGACGGCGGCGAGGGCGGTGGCCGCGGGCACATCGAACAGCGCCGCGGACAGCGGTCGATCGGCGGTTGTCCCGGCCAACGGCACCGTCGACCGCGTGGTCTCCTCGGCCACCGCGTTGTCGGCCAGCAGCGCGGTCGGACCGAGCCCCCGGAGACCCGCCGCCTCGGGGTTGAGCACACCCGAGTCCGGCCAGGTCAGGCCACGGCGCGAGGTGATCCCCAATATGCCGTCGACGATCCCCGCCGGTGCCGACAGGGCTCGCTCCACCAGCGTCGGGTCGTCGGTCTTCTGCAACGCCGCGAGATCGACCTGCGCGAACGGCACTGCGGTCGTGCACAGTCGGGAAGACAGCGATCTCAACCGTTCGAGCCACTCGGTGGCCGGGGTCTGTCCGGTCCCCTCGTGTGCGGGGCCGTTCGGATCCGAGGGATCGTCGACCACCAGGTATCCCCTGGTCATGTTGCTCACGGTGATCAGCAGATCCGGGTCGACGGCCAGGCACATGCTGTCGGCGAGCTTGTGGTCGCGGTCGACGCTGTCCCCTGTGGCGAACTCGGCGGCGGCGAGCAACTGCTCGAGCCGCCCTCCGTCCGCCAGCGAGTCCGCCAGGTCGTCGTCGACGAGTCGGACCTTCTCGTCCGAGGATCCCGGGATGCCGGACGCGAGCCGGGGCTTGTCGGCGAACGGCCACATCAGGGTGATGGCCACGGGGTCGGTGATGCTCGGCGGGACCGCCGCCGCGTCGGGGCGATCGGCGCCGCGGATGCTGGGGTCGCGCGGGAGCCCGAGCACCGGCAGCAGGAATCGGGCGTCGTCGAGCCGGGCCTGGCCGCCGTACTCGGGTGTGCCGTTGACGTTGACCAGCAGGGGGTACACCCCGGGCTCTGTGATGCCGAGCGACACCGAGGAGGCCGACCGCAGCGGCATCGCAAGGGTGAACCGGCTGGACTGCCCCACCTGCAGCTTCTCGGTGACGGTGGTGAACTCCCCGACCGTGTCGTAGGCCTCCTGGTCGGCCGTGAGCATGGACCTGAGCTGCGCGGACTCCGAGACGGCCGGTGCGGCCTGGAGCCGCACCTTCACGTCGTGGACGGGACGATCGCCGACGTTGCTGACCGAACCGGTGACCGTGACTAACGGTTCGCTGGAGGTGGTGACGGCCGTCGGGGTCACCTTGTCGATCGTCAGGCTCACGAACTCGCGCTCGTCGGTGTTCGACCGCACCCCTGAGGACGCGGGTTCGGTGGCAGCGGACTCAGCGCCGCTGTCGGGTCCGTGTGTGGGTGCGGCGGCGGCAACCGCGGCACCCATCGGGGCGGCGGCCAACGCCAAGGCGGACAGGGTCGTCACGGCAAAGCGACGCAGGGTGGCCCTCATCCGTTCTCTCGGGACGCTTCGCCGGTGGCGGACGCCATCTGGTCGATCAGCTCCCCCGCGACTCCCGCGAGCCGGCGTTCGTCGGCGTAGGCGAGACGGGACTCCAACTCGGCCAACGGAACCCACGCCACCTCGGTCACCTCGACGTCGGCGTCGGAGAGCTCGCCGCCCTGGAACCGGAGCAGATAGTGGTGCACGGTCTTGTGGACGCGCCTGCCCTCGGTCACGAACCAGTAGTCGATGCTGCCCAGTTCGGCGAGCACCGTGCCCTGGATCCCGGTCTCCTCCGCCACCTCACGCATCGCCGTCTGCTCGGCGGTCTCGCCCTGCTCGATGTGCCCCTTGGGCAGTGACCAGAGCAGCCGTCCCCGCCGGTCGGTCCGACCGATCAGCGCGGCGCACTGCTCGTCGCGGGGGCCGTCGAGGCCGTCGACCACGAGTCCGCCCGCCGACGTTTCGCGGACCGTACGCATGCGCGTGTTCGAGCGGTCGCCGTGCCCACTTCGTCGCCGCGGGTTGCGGCGACTGCGATTCGCGCGTTCGGCAGCAGACACCCAATCAATACTAGTTGCCCAGCGGGACCTGCCCCGAATCCCACACCGGCCGAGCGGCAAGCCGTCCCCCGCGCGTCGGTAAGCTGCGTACTCGTGGTTTCCCCTACTCCCGACGCCGATCGACGTGCCCGACTCCTCAAGGATGCCTCCGTGACCCTGCGGGGCCTCGCGGACGTGCTGACCCCCTTGGGTGCGCGGTTCGCCGCCGCCGGGCACGAGCTGTACCTGGTTGGCGGCAGCGTGCGGGACGCGGTGCTCGGCAGACTGGGCACCGATCTGGACTTCACCACCGACGCGCGGCCGGAGCAGGTGCAGGCAATCCTCAAGGGCTGGGCCGACAACCAGTGGGACACCGGCATCGCGTTCGGGACGATCAGCGCCGCCAAGGGTGATCAGCAGATCGAGATCACCACCTTCCGCACCGATGCCTACGACGGGGTCACCAGGAACCCGGAGGTCGTGTACGGCACCAGCCTCGAGGAGGACCTGGTCCGCCGCGACTTCACGGTCAACGCGATGGCCGTCCGTATCGGCGCGGACGGATCGCAGGAATTCACCGATCCGCTCGGCGGCATGGACGCACTGCTCGACGGCGTGCTCGACACCCCCGCCGCGCCGGAGATCTCGTTCAACGACGACCCCCTCCGCATGCTGCGGGCCGCCCGGTTCGTCTCGCAGCTCGGCTTCGCCCTTGCGCCCCGGGTGCATCAGGCGATCGTGGAGATGGCCGGACAGATCGACCGGATCACGGCCGAGCGGGTGCGTGCCGAACTCGACAAACTGATCCTCGGCGAGTTCGCGATCGACGGCATCAACGTGATGTGCGAGACCGGACTGGCAGCCCGGGTCATCCCCGAGATCCCGAAGATGAAGCTGGAGATCGACGAGCACCACCAGCACAAGGACGTCTATCAGCATTCGCTCACCGTGCTGCAGCAGGCGATCGACCTCGAGGACGGCGACCCGGACCTGGTGCTGCGCTGGGCCGCGCTGCTGCACGACATCGGCAAGCCGGACACCAAACGCAACGAGCCTGCGGGCGGGGTCAGCTTCCACCACCACGAGGTGGTCGGGGCCAAGATGGTGCGCAAGCGGATGCGCGCGCTCAAGTACTCCAAGCAGATGATCGACGATGTCGGCCAGCTGGTGTTCCTGCACCTGCGTTTCCACGGCTACGGCGAGGGGCAGTGGACCGATTCCGCTGTCCGCCGCTACGTCACCGACGCAGGCGAACTGCTGCCGCGCCTGCACAAGCTCGTCCGCGCGGACTGCACCACCAGGAACAAGCGTCGCGCGGCGAAGCTGCAGGCCACCTACGACGACCTCGAGCAGCGGATCGCTCGGATCGCCGAGCAGGAGGACCTGGGCCGGGTCCGGCCCGACCTGGACGGCAACGCGATCATGAAGCTGCTCGGCATCCCCGCCGGGCCCGAGGTCGGCAAGGCATGGACCTTCCTGAAGGAACTGCGCCTGGACCGCGGCCCGCTCAGTCCGGAAGAGGCCGAGGCCGAGCTGCTCGCGTGGTGGGCACAGCAGCAGTAACCGCTATCCGATCAGCCGGAGCAGCTGAGTCAGATCGAACGAGCTGCTCAGCATCGGGATCTCGAGGGTGAAGCGGACGACGTGGCCGTCGCGGGTGGCGCGGACGTTGCGGGCGTCGTTGGGCAGTGGCGGCAACGGGATGACCGGCGCGGGCAGGTAGCGCCCCGGCACCGGGACCCCCCGCCAGCGGGCCCGGATCACCTCGATGCGCAGCACGTCGTCGGCGATCGAGGCGTCGACGAGGGCGGTCAGTCGGCGGTGCCGGTGCTCGGCGCGGATCAGTCCGGATTCCTCGGCGAACAGGATCCAGTCGAGGTTGCTCTGGAGATTGACCTGCGCCAACAGCGCCGACAGCGCGACGCGGCCCTCCAGATCGATCTGTGCGGTCCGGACCCGGGTCGGTGCGCCCGGCACGAGCCGAACCCCGTTGGCGACCGCCGTCACCTCCTCCAACGCATGCCCGCCCCAGTCGATGCCCGTGAGCCGGGCCCGTGACTCGAAATGCGCGCCCTGACGTCGCACGCGAAACGAACCCAGCCGGGCCGTGACCGGCACGCCCTGCAGGGTGACGGTGACCTCCCGCCCGACGTACCGCCGCGCGATGCCGAGGCTGAGCGCGGTCATCACACTGTCGGGGACCAGCGCCGTCATCGTGCCCGCGCCGAGGGTCGCCACCGGGTCGACCCAGGAGGTGGTGATCGACGACAACGACCATCCCGTGCCCATGACAGGCAACGATAGGCCTCAGCGCAGCCTCGCGTGCATCAGATAGACGTTGTAGCTGTCCCACTCCGACATGGTGAAGTACACATCGTCGGCGGTGGACCACGGATGCAGGAAGCCGCCGTACAGGTCCGGGTAGTCGGCGCTGCTCACCAGCGGGACTCCCGCCGACCACGCGCCCTGCGGGCTGTTCGCCTGGCGCAGCACGATGGTCTCGGCCGGTGCGTCCAGGTAGCTCATCTGCCACAGGTCGCGGGACCCGTCGTAGCGCACCGACACCTCCGAGGCCACACCGTCGAGGATGGGTGTGGGCGAATGCTCGCCGATCGGGGTCCAGGTCCCGTCGACCCAGTATTGGTAGGCCGACTTGTCGAGCACGTCGTCGGTGGCGACCCGGGCGAGGGCGATGGTGCCGAGCCGCCCGTTCGGGGTGCCGAACATGTAGACGTGGTCACCGGCAGGGACCATGCTCGTGACCTGGAATTGGTTCATCCCGAAGATGTTCTCCCACTTGGCATACGGGTCCTTGGTCCAGGTCTGGCCGCCGTCGTCCGAGTAGGCGATGCCGCCGTGGTTCGTGTACCACCTGCCGGGGACCATGCTCCAGCGCCGGACCGACATGTAGCTCATGTACTGCCGGTCGCCGATCGCGAAGCCGGAGGTCGGGATGGTCGTGGTCTCCCAATTCTTGACCTTGCGGCTGCCGAGCAGTTCGGCGGCGTGGCATGCACTGTCCTGCACCATGGAGTCGAGGGTCAGGCCGTCGGAGAGGTCGCGGTCGGTGCTGTGCCCCAACACATTCGAGCGCCAGTCCTGGCCGTTCGCGCCCGGTGGTGCCCAACCCCGGCCGAAGGTGTCGCCGAACGCGATGGCCACCTCGCCCGGCCTGCTCTCCCACATGATGCCGAGGTCGGTGCCGTTGACCTGCCACCGCTTGTCGGTGCGGTTGATCGAACCGGGGCCGGTCAGCTGGGCCACCAGGGTCACCTCGTCGACCGTCGGTGCCGCGGCGGGGGTGCCGACCGGTCCCGGCTCCCATGGTGGGAACCGCGGGACCGGCGGCGGAGGCGGCGGCAGGCCGGGCCCGGGGATCGGGATGGGGATCGGTTCGGGGTCGGGGGCGATGGAGAACCGCGGTATCGACGATCCCCACGAGCCCGAACCCGAGGAGGAGGAACCGGACTCGGACGAGCCCGCGGGACCGGGTCCGGGCTGCTCGGGCGCGCTGTCGGTGATGTCCGGGCACGGATCGGCGCACGGGTCCGCGGGCAGCGGGGCCTGTGGGATGCGGGTCAGGTCCTGCGGCGGGTCGGGCACAGGGACCGGGACTATCTGGGGCCAGGGCACCTCGATGTCGATGCCGGGCGGCTCGGCGGACTCGTCCTTGGCGGACGGGTCGAAACCGGTCTCCCCGCAGGCGTTGGTGGGCGCGGGCGCCCCCGTCGCGGTCGCCGGGGCGAGCACCGAGCCGGAGGCGGCGAGGGTGAGCACGAGCAGTGGTGCGCTCAGGCGACGGATCACGAAGCCCCCTTAGGCCTTCCCGATCGCCCACCGCCTCCGGACCGGCCACCGCGATCGTTGAGATGAATTTAGCAGTGGCCAACGACTCGCCGAGGGATTGATTAAGTGACCACTCAATGTATTATTGGCCACTCCGAGTACCAGGAGGACAGATGCGCACAGTCGACGTTGCCGCCAGGGCGGCCAAGCGGACCGCCCTGATGGACGCCGCGGCGCGGTGTTTCGCCGAGCGCGGCTACAGCGCCACCAGGACGGCGGACATCTGTTCGGGCGCGGGCATGAGTTCGGGCAATCTCTTCCACTACTTCCCCACCAAGCACGATGTGCTGCTCGCCCTCGTCGAACGCGACGGCGAGCAGACAAGCGAGGCGATGACCGATCTCGCGCAAGCCGGTGACCCCATGGCCGCGCTGCTTTCGCTCCTCGACGAGATCTGCGGGCTCGCGGGCGATCCGGTGTACTCCGGTCTCGCGCTGGAGATCTCGGCCGTCGCGCATCGCGACGAGGAGGTCGCGGCCCGGTTCAAGGCGAACGACCTCACCTTCCGGTGCGGGCTGGCGACGCTGGTGGAACGGGCCGGGGATGCCGGTCAGCTGTCCACCGATCTCACCCCGGAGCACGCCGCGACCTGGCTGGCCGCGCTCGTCGACGGCATGTTCGCCCGCGTGGCCGCCGACCCGGATTTCGATCCCTCGGCCCAGGCCCCGATCCTGCGCCGGATCGTCACCCAACTCCTCGTGGGCGGTCCCGAGTGAGCGTGCGCACCGGCACCGTTTCCGTACCGGTCGCTCCCGACCGGCTCCGCAATGTCGATGCGCTGCGCGGGTTCGCGCTGTTCGGCATCCTTGCAGTCAACATCTGGGCCTTCGCCGATCCCTACTACGCCTCGCCGGAATCGAACCCGGCGTTCGATTCCGGGCTCGATCACGTCGTCCGGTTCACGGTCTCGCTGCTCTTCGAGACCAAGTTCTACCTGCTGTTCTCGTTCCTGTTCGGTTACAGCTTCACGCTGCAGATGGCGGCCGCCGAGCGGGCAGGAACGGCCTTCCTCCCGCGGATGCTGCGCAGGCAGAGCGGGCTGCTCGCCATCGGCCTCGTACACGGGGCCGTCCTCTACTACGGCGAGATCCTGTCCACCTACGCGATTCTCGGCCTGATCCTGTTGGCGTGCAGGCACATATCGCCCCGCCGTGCCGTGCAGATCGGCGTCGGACTGGTGGCGGCGGTGGGCGTGGTGTGGATGCTCCTCGGGCTGCTGACGCTCGCGGAAGGCGGGGGCGAGGGCGTCGCCGCATCGGATGCGGCGGTCAAGCTGACGGCCTTCGGCGGTGACGCGGCCGCGACCCTCGGCTTCCATTCCGGGCACCTGCCGGAGACCATCTCGGCTCTGGTGGCCCTGCAGGCACCGAGCGCGATGGCCATGTTCTTCTTCGGATTCGCCGCCGGCCGGGTGCAGGCGTTCGCGGACCCGGACCGCTTTCGGCCGCTGATGCGGCGGATCCTGGTCTTCGGGTTGCCGGTCGGGCTGATCGGCGCGCTCGCCTACGCGCTGGCCGCGGCCTACGCGCCCGGCGGCGGCGTGGAGACCTTCGCGTTCGGGCTCGGGCAGCTGACGGCGCCGATGCTCACCGCGTCCTACGTCGTGGCAGGGGTGATGCTGTTCCGTACCGCCCCGGGCAGGCGGATCGAGTCGGCACTGGCCCCGATGGGCACGATCGCGCTCACCAACTACCTGCTCCAGTCGCTGGTGCTGGGCGTGCTGTTCACCGGCTACGGGTTCGGCCTGATCGACCGGATGCCACCGCTTGCGGTCCTGACGGCCGTGCCGGCGATCTTCGCGACCCAGCTCGTCCTCAGCCGCTGGTGGCTGCGCGGGCACAGGTACGGTCCGGCGGAGTGGGCGCTGCGCGCGATCACCATCGCGGGCATCCCGCCCTGGCGGCGTCGTGGCTAGCGCGTCGCCGTCGCCCCGCCGCCGACGGCGTCGCCGCGGCGTTGGCGGCCTCGCGGCGCTCCTGGCCCTCGTCCTGATCGGCGGGTTGGCGGTCGTCGCGGGCAACAGCTACGCGCTCCGCGAGGAGCGGGTCACGATCTCGACCGCCGCGGGCGCGCTCCGCGGCGTCCTCGCCCTCCCCCGCGATGCGGAGGGGCCGGTCGGACTCGTCGTCTTCGTGCACGGGGACGGGCCGGTGGAGGCGACCAGCGAGGGGTTCTATCGGCCCATCTGGGAGGCCCTGGCCGAGGCCGGCTACGCGTCGCTGTCCATGAGCAAGCCCGGAGTCGGCGGCTCCCAAGGCAATTGGCTCGAACAGTCCCTCCACGACCGTGCCGTCGAGGCCGGGGCGATGATCGACTGGGCGCTCGATCGCCCCGAGATCGACCCGCGGCGTATCGGGCTCTGGGGAGCGAGTCAAGGCGGCTGGGTCCTGCCCGAGGTCGCCGTCGACCGGCCGGAGGTGTCCTTCGTCATCGCGGTTTCACCGGCGGTCAACTGGCTCGACCAGGGCCGGTACAACCTGCTGGCCGAACTCGATGCCACCGGTGCCGGCGAAGCCGAACGTCGGGCCGCGATCGCCGAGAGCGACGCGGTCCGCGCCCTCCTGAATCGGGGCGCCCCCTACGAGGAGTATCTCGAGGCGTCGGCCGACGACGAGCCCATGGACCGCGACCGCTGGGGCTTCGTCCTGCGCAACCACACCGCCGACGCGACGGCCGCGCTCGGGGAACTCGGGCGCAGGGACATCCCGGTGCTGCTCGTCCTCGGCGAGGATGACCGCAACGTCGACGTCGGCGACACCAAGCGCGCCTACGAGCGTCTGCTCGGCGCCCGGCTCACCACGGCGCGTTTTCCCGGCGCCGCGCACACCCTCGCCCGGTCCGGCGTCGAGGAATCGGAGCTGTGGGGAGTCCTGGTCGGCACGTTCGCGCCGCGCCAGGTCTTCGTGCCCGGATATCTCGACGCCCAGCGCGACTTCCTCGCCGGCCTGCCATGACCCACCGCTCCCACCTCTCGTCAGTCCCCGACCAGGTCCATGCGGAGGAACTCGCTGATGCGGAGCAGCCTCGGTGGGCGGGCCACGTCGTCCGAGAGGGCCTGGAACGCCTCGGCCTCCTCGACCAGGCGTGGCGCGGCGAGATCGACCTCCCGCCCATCGACTCGGAGCCGCGCACCGTCGGCCGCCAGGACGTTCTGCACCCAGTCCGAGCGCCATCCGTACACCAGAACGAACAGGTAGCCGCCGTCGACGGGAAAGGCGTCGAGCGGTGTGCGGTAGGTGGCGCCGGAGGTGCGACCCACGTGGGTCAGCACCGGCCACTTCCCGCCCGCGATCGCGCGAGGGTTGAACACCCGCTTGTTGATGTGCCCCCACCACCTCGGCATCGGCATCGGGTTCTCCTTCCCTCGTTCGGTTGATTCCCGGCGGGAGTCCTTACAGATGTAAGGCTGACTTACGCCTGTAAGCTTGTCAACATTTCCGCACCCTGGAGTTGAGCCCTCGTGTCACCATCACCGCAGCCGCCACGGCAACCACTCAGCCGAGATCTCGTGTTGGAGGCCGCGATCCGGGTCGCGGATCGTGGTGGCGTGGAGGCGATCACGATGCGCCGGGTGGCGCAGGAACTCGGAGTGGAGGCGATGTCGCTCTACCACCATGTGCCGAACAAGGACGCGATCCTCGACGGTGTGGTCGACGCGGTGTTCGCGGCGATCGCACTACCCGATGCCCGGTGCGACGACTGGCGCGACGCGATCCGGGTCCGCGCTTCCTCCGCGCGCACTGTCCTGTCACAGCACAGTTGGGCCCTCGGCCTCATGGACTCCCGTCGCAACCCGGGTCCGGCGACGCTACGCCATCACGACGCAGTCCTCGGCGTCCTCCGGGAGGCCGGATTCACGCTGCCGATGGCCGCGCACGCCGTCTCGCTGGTCGACAGCTATATCGGCGGGTTCGTCCTCCAAGAGGCGAACCTGCCGGTGACGACGCCGGGCGATGTCGAGGAAGTGGCGGGCAGCATCCTCGAGCAGCTCCCTGCGGCCGAGTTGCCGTACCTCACCGAGATGATCGTCGACCACGCCCTGCAGCCGGGCTACGACCACACGAGCGAGTTCGGCTACGGCCTGGACCTCATCCTGGACGCGCTCGAGGCCAGGAGGTAGCGCGCAGGAAGTCGCGGTCGGAACCGGCGTCGCCGCTCGCGCGTCCAACACGTATGGGACTGGTGGAGTACTCGTTCGGCACCGGCGAGGGCGCGCCGCGGGACTGGGTGTCCGAGGCGGACCTGGACCTCGGCGGCATCGGGGCCGCGGACGCGGTGAGCCTCGACTTCGACGGCGACGGTCTGCTCGACGACGCGATGTGGGACAGCGACGGGGACGGGGGCGCGGATCGTTCGGTGCTGGACGTGGGTGACGAGGGTCGGTACTTCGAGGACGCCTCGGGTACCGGGGTCTGGGACCTCGAGGTCCCGCCGCCTCCCGCCGAGGCCGGGCACGAGCTGCGCTGGACGGACCCCGGGGGCGTGGACCGTAGAGTGCCGGGCGGCGAGGACGCGCTGCCGGTGGAGGTCGACCTCGACCTCGACGGTGCCCCCGACATCGCGGTGATCGACACCGACGGGGACTCGCTGGTCGACGTCACCCTGCTCCGGTCGGGCCCGGGCGGCCCCTACGCCGCGATCGAGGTCGACGAGCGGTTCGACGGGGCGGCGGACGTGACGCTGTCCGATACTGACGGCGACGGCCGGCTGGACACAGTCGTCCGCGGTTCCGGTTGATCGCGGGCGCTCAGCGTGGCGCCCGACGCAGCGAGTTCGCCGCAACCCCCGCCAGGCCGAGCCCGTACACCGCGGCCCCGGCGAAGACGAGTCCCGGTGAGTGCCCGTCGGGGGCGACCACCGTCGCCGCGGCGGCCAGCGCGCCGATGAACGCCATGTTGAACACGGTGTCCTGCAACGCGAACACCTGCCCGCGCCGGGCGTCGTCGATGTCGATCTGCATCGCCGCGTCCCCGGTGAGCTTGATCGTCTGCCCGGCGAGGCCGAGTAGGAACGCGCCGACCAGCAGCATCGGCTGGGTGAGCCCGGAGATCACCCCCAGTTGCACGGCGGTCGCGAACACCAGCGCGCCCACGACAGTCGGGGACCTGCCGATGCGTGGGATGAGAAACGGGGTGACGGCCGCGGCGAGCAGCATGCCCGCCGCCGCGGCGCCGACCGCGACCCCGAATCCGGCGAACCCGCCCGGCAGCGCGCCCGCATACGAGGGATCCCGGAGGATCAGCACCATGATCAGCGTGTTGATCCCGAACACGATGCGGTGCACGCCGATTCCGATCATCGCGGTGGTGACGCCGGGGGCGCCCCACACGGCGGTGGCCCCGGTGCGCAGGCCTGCCAGCACCGCCCGGACGGCGTCGAGGCCGGTCGGACCCGCATCGGCGAGGTCGCCGGTCGGTCCGAGGCGGTGCGCGGCGAAGCCGACCGCGGCGAGGGCGCCGATCGCGGAACCGACGGAGGCGATGGCGACCGTGAGGCCGGAGCCCCGATCCCCCTCGCCTAGCACTCCGAGGAGCGCGACCGCCGTCCCGGCCCCCGCGGCGGACACCCCGGCCCCCGCGGTCGCCAGCACGGAATTCGTTGACACCAGCCAGGATTGGCGCACCACGTTCGGCAGTGACGCCGAGACCCCCGCCAGCACGAAGCGGCTGACCCCGACCGCGGCGAGCGCGAGCAGCAGCAACGGGGTCTGAGGTCCGTCGGTCAGGAGCACGGCCGCGGCCGCCAGGATCAGGCCGCCGCGCAGCAGGTTCGCCCACATCAGGACGGCGCGCCGGTCCCATCGGTCGAGCAGGGCGCCGGCGAAGGGGCCGACCAGCGAGTAGGGCAGCAGCAGGACCGCGAACCCCGCGGCGATCGCGATGGGATCGGTCTCCCGTTCGGGGTTGAACAGGATGGCGCCGCCGAGCGCGGCCTGGAAGAGCCCGTCGCCGAACTGGCTCGCGAAGCGGACGGTGGTGAGTCGGCCGAGTCCGGGTGACCGGCGCAGCATGGAGCGCAGGCCGCCGTGCTCGAGCGTCGGGTCGGTCGGGGTCGGATCGGGTGGCGTCGACTCCCCCGGCGTCGCGCTTCCCGGCGTCGAGTTCACCACCAGCTGACCCTATCGCGGCGCCGGCGCGAGCTCCCGTGTGCGCCACCACGCGACGGTGGCGGCGGCCGCATCGGCCAGTGGGGTCGGCGCCAGCCCCAGCAGTCGCTCGCTGCGGCCGGAGTCCAGCAGGAACGGTCGCTCGAACTGGTACAGCATCTCCGCCAGTTCGCGGCTGTCGCGGTGAACGAGTCCGGCGCCACGGAGCAGCCAGCCGGGCAGCACGCCGGTCTTCGGGTCAGGCACGCCCGCCGCCGAGGCGTAGGCGTGCACCATCGCGCGCTGGGTGATCGCGGGGCCGGTCGGCGCGTGCAGGACCGAGTTCCACAGCGAGGGGTCGGCGGCCGCGGCGATCATGGCCGCCGCGAGGTCCGGCACGTAGGTGAACGAGTGTGGGGTGTCGAGGCCACCCATGACGCGAACGGTCTTGCCCGACAGAATGATCGGCACCATTCGTTCGCCCGCATGCGCCATCAGCACCCGCGGCCCGAAGAAGTCGGAGGCGGCCACGCTGACGGTGGCGGTGTCCGAGGCCTCGCGCTGGCGCAGCAGTTCGGTGCGGATGCCCAGCTTGCCGTCACGGGCCTCGCGCGGGGTGTCCTCGGTGATGGGACCGTCGACATGCCCGTAGGAGTACAGGCTCTCCGGGAACACCACGACTGCCCCTGCCCGGCCGGCGGCGGCGAGCACGGCCCGCTCTGTGGAGGGCAGCTCGCGACGCCAGGCCTCGGCCGAGTACGCCGAGCCGTGGGTGCAGTGGAACACCGCCGCGGCGCCCTCGAGAGCGGCGTCGAGCGCGCCAGGCACGGAGACGTCGACGCGGAGCCGCTCCACGTTGGGGCGCTCGGGTCCGGAACCGGACCTGGTCAGCACGCGGACCCGGTGTCCCTGTGCCGCCAACTGGTCGGCGACCGTCCATCCGACGGGTCCCGCGCCGGTCACTACCTGCACTGTCGACATCGCAATCACTCCTTGGTGTGGTTTCGGATATTCGAGAGCACTGCTCTCGAAACAACAGTGCGCCGGCTTCGAGAGAATGTCAAGAGCACTGCTCTCTTTTGTTGACAGTGCTCACGAAACCGGTCAGGCTGGGGCGGTGACCGGTACCCCGCGCGAACGCGCACGCGAGCAGACCCTGGCCGACATCACCCGGATCGGCCGGGAGCACCTGGCCAGGGACGGGGCGGCGGCGCTGTCGCTACGCGCGGTCGCCAGGGACCTCGGGGTGGTCTCCTCGGCCGTGTACCGGTACGTGGGCAGTCGCGACGAACTGCTCACCCTGCTCGTCGTGGAGGGATACACCGAGTTGGGTGACGCGGTGGACGCGGCGGTGGCCGCCGTGCCCGCAGGAGATCCGCGTGCCCGGTTGCACGCCGTCGGGCATGCGGTCCGGGACTGGGCGCTGGCGGAGCCGGCGTGCTACGGGCTGCTGTTCGGTAGTCCCGTGCCTGGTTACCGGGCCCCGGCCGAACGCACCACCGGGCCGGGCACCCGCGTCGTCGGCGTGCTGGTCCGAATCTTCGACGACGCCAACCGATCCGGTGAACTCGTTGTCCCACAGACAATTCCGATGGGTGAGTCGCTGCGTGCGAACCTGCGGGCGATCCGGGCGGAGCTGGGTCTTGACCTGTCCGAGGAGGCACTGGCGCGCGGGGTCCTGGCCTGGTCCTCGCTGTTCGGCGCGGTGAACTTCGAGGTGTTCGGTCAGTACGGGGTGGACACCTTCGCGGACCCGCGGGCGCTGTTCGAGCACCATCTGTCGGTGCTGGACGAGATGGTCGGGCTCGCCCCGCCGGAGTGAGGCGGCCGGCCGGGCGGCGCGTTACCCGGCACGCGTGTCGTCCGCCGGTGCGATGATTGTCCGGTGGACCACGCAGAAGAACCCGAGGACCGGATGGCGCCGACCGAACCGATCGTGCGCCCGGGCAGCCTGCTGATCTCCTCGACCGAGCTCACCGAGCCGGCCTTCCGCCGCACCGTGGTCTACGTCATCGAGCACAACGACGCGGGCAGCCTGGGTGTGGTGATCAACCGGCCGAGTGAGACCGCGGTGCAGGCGGTGCTGCCCCAGTGGACCGAGCTGTGCGCCAATCCGCGGGCGCTGTTCATCGGCGGCCCGGTGAAGCGGGACTCGGCGCTGTGCCTGGCCACGCTGCGTACCGGCGCGAACATCGACGGGGTGTCCGGGGTGCGCCGGGTGGACGGCCGGGTGGTCATGGTCGACCTCGATTCCGATCCGGACGCCGTCGGCCCGCTGATCGAGGGCGTGCGGGTCTTCGCGGGGTACTCGGGCTGGACCATGGGGCAGCTGGACTCGGAGTTGCAGCGCGACGACTGGACAGTGCTGTCCGCGCTGCCGTCCGATGTGATCGGCCCGCCGCGGATCGATCTCTGGGCGCACGTCCTGCGCCGCCAGCCGCTCCCCCTCGCGCTGCTCGCGACCCACCCGATCGACGTCGACCGGAACTGACCAGCCCGGCCCGCTCGGTTCACCGGCCGGGCGCAGCGCCCGCCGGTTCCGGGTCCTGGCGGCGGGCGAACCGCTGCGCCAGCGCGGCGCAGACGATCAGCTGGATCTGATGGAAGATCATCAATGGCAACACGATCAGGCCGACCGGCTGCCCGGCGAAGAGCACCGAGGCCATCGGCAGCCCGGTCGCGAGCGACTTCTTGGAGCCACAGAAGAGGATCACGATCCGGTCCGGCAGCGAGAACCCGAGCGCGCGCCCGGCGAAGGCCGTCACCCCGAGCACCGTCGCGAGGATCGCGCAGCAGACCGCGACCAGCGCCAGCACCCGCCAGGCGGAGAGCCCGCTCCATGCGTGCTCGTTCATGCCCGCGCTGAACGCCGAGTACACCACCAGCAGGATCGAGCCGCGGTCGACGATCTTGGTCGGTGCGGCATGCCGCTGCAGCCAGCCGGTCACCCACGGCCGGATCAGCTGACCGATGACGAACGGCAGCAGCAGCTGCAGCACGATGTCGACGATCGAGGACGCGTCGACGGTCGCCTCGCCGGTGGTGTTCATCAGCAAGATCACCAGCAGCGGCGTGATGAACACCCCGATGAGATTCGAGAACGACGCGCTGACGACCGCCCCCGCGACGTTGCCGCGCGCGATCGAGGTGAACGCGATGGACGACTGGACCGTCGAGGGCACCAGGCACATGTAGAGCACGCCGGTGTACAACTCGTCGGTGAGGACCGTGGGTGCCAGCACGCGCAGCGCGAGCCCGATCAGCGGGAACAGCAGGTAGGTCGACGCCAGCACCACCGAGTGCAGGCGCCAGTGCTTGAGCCCCTCGAGCGCCTCGCGCGGATGCAGCCGGGCGCCGTAGAGCAGGAACAGCAGCGCGATCGCGATCTTGGTGGCCCAGTCAAGTGCCGTCTGCCCGCCACCGGATGCGGGGAAGATGCTGGCCACGACGGCCACCGCGATGATCGACAGGATGAACCCGTCGATGTAGAACCTGCTCAAGAACTTCACATCGGTAACGGTAATCCGGGGCCGAATGTCAGCGGTCGGCCAGCCGCCGGTCCGCGAGGGCGTTCAGCGCGCTTGCCATCTCCTCTGCCCGTGGCGTGGTGACCGTCAGCCGCTGCCCGTTCGCGGCGGTGAAGACGACCGCGGGCCCGGTCGTGGTGACCACCCCGTAGTTGCCGCGGCCCTTCAGGCGCAGACCCCATCCGCCGAAATCCCTGGACGGGTTCACCTCCTCGACGTGGGCCCCGACCAGCTCCTCGATCCCGTACCCGACCGCGGTCATGCCCAGGTTGCGCACCCACAGCCCCGTCTCGTCGAGGGTGACGCGGAAGCGCAGCAGCCCGACCATCAGCACCGAGACCGGCACGAAGACCGCCAGCGGCCACCACGAGCCCGCCCGCGCGCAGAGCCCGGCGGTGATCGCCGCGCCGACCCCGAGCAGCACCGCCGTGGTCATGGGCCCGAGCCCGAGCCGCTGGGTGATCGGCAGGTTCACCGGCCCGCGGGGCAGCCGGGGGTCCGGCGGCATGGTCGCCGAGGATCGTTCGCGATAGTCGCGCAGGGACGAGGCCCCGAGGATGCCGACGGCGGCGCCTGCCACGATCCCGAGCCCGATCCACGACATCGGCAGCGTCACGTTCACGGCTGTAGCGAGATCCAGTTGCGCGGCGAGCAGCGCGATCCACAGGGTGAACAGCAGGCCGACCACGGTCAGGCCGACGATCAGCATCGCGCGGCGCATCATCAGCATCGCTCCCGCGAGGGCGGCGATCGCGCTGGCGCCGCATCCGACGAGGAGGATCACGATCACCATGGTCGCGGCCAGCGACCCGGGCGTGCTGAAGCCGTCGGGGCCGGTCCCGGACCAGTGCGTGGCGATGGTCTCGGGCAGGCGTGCGGACCAGAGCCTGGTGAGCGTCAGGCCTCCGGCGGCCGCGAGCGCGGGCACACCGATGCCGAACAGGACGCCGGCCGGATCGAAGGTCCGGGAATTGCTCATGGGCGCCGATTCAACCAGGTGCTCGCGCGCGGACCCCTTCAGCTGGGCAGGCAGGCGCCCTTGAGGGCGCACGATCCGCAGGAGTCCATGCCGCAGTCCGCGGCGGCCGCGGCGTCGGCAGCGTGGTCGGCGGACTCCGGCTCGGCGGGGCTGCCGCAACCGCAGTCGTGGCCGCAGCCACCGGCAGGGGCGGCCGCGGCGGCTGCGCGGGCTCCCATGGATCCGCCGTACCCGGCGGTGACCAGGGCCGCGACCACGGCGACGGCGACGGCGAGAAGTCCGCCGGCCGTGCCGAAGGCGAGGGCGCCGATACCGCCGATGACCAGCAACAACGCGGCCGCGGCCATGGTGGGCGCGGCGATGCGGTTGGCGAGGCGGAAGGCGTCGTCGCTGGCGAGGGCCTCGGGGGTGGTGACCCCGGCCCAGCGGTTGCGCGGCAGCCGGCCGGCGATCCCGGCGACCGCCACCACGCCGACGGCGAGGGCGACTACGAACAGCACGGTTGCGACGATGACCACGGGTCCAGGGTACGGCGGGGACCGATGACCGGGACTATTCGGGTGACACCTTAGGCTGGTCGACGGTAATCCATGCCCGAGAACCAGCGCCGAGACGCCGAGCTCAGCGCAGAGTAGATAGCGAAACACGTGACCGAGCCAGTGCAGCAGCCAGCGGACGACGCCACCCCTCAGCACCGATACACCGCGGAGCTCGCGGGTCGGATCGAGCGGCGGTGGCAGGAGCTGTGGAGTGAGCGCGGCACCTTCAACGCGCCGAACCCGGTCGGCGATCTCGCCGGGGAGCTGCCCGCGGACAAGCTCTTCGTCCAGGACATGTTCCCGTACCCGTCCGGCTCGGGCCTGCACGTCGGGCACCCGCTCGGCTACATCGCGACCGACGTGTTCGCGCGCTTCCACCGCATGCACGGGCACAACGTGCTGCACACCCTCGGCTACGACGCCTTCGGCCTGCCCGCCGAGCAGTACGCGGTGCAGACGGGCACCCACCCGCGCACCACCACCGAGTCGAACATCGAGAACATGAAGCGGCAGCTGCGCCGGCTCGGGCTCGGCCACGACGAGCGGCGCTCGCTGGCCACCACCGATGTGGACTTCTACCACTGGACGCAGTGGATCTTCCTGCAGATCTTCAACGCCTGGTATGACATCGACCTCAAGCGGGCCCGCCCCATCGCGGAGCTGGAGGCGGAGTTCGAGTCCGGTGCGCGCACCGCCCCGGACGGCCGGTCCTGGACCGCGCTCGACGCGGGTGAGCGCCGCACGGTGATCGACTCGTATCGCCTTGTCTACCGGTCGGATTCGATGGTCAACTGGTGCCCCGGGCTCGGCACCGTGCTGGCCAACGAGGAGGTCACCTCCGACGGTCGCAGCGACCGCGGCAATTTTCCGGTGTTCCGTAAGCATCTGCAGCAGTGGATGATGCGGATCACCGCGTACTCGGACCGCCTCGTCGACGACCTCGAGTTCCTGGACTGGCCGGACAAGGTCAAGGCCATGCAGCGCAACTGGATCGGGCGCTCGCACGGTGCCCAGGTCCGGTTCGGGGTCGACCCGGCGGTCGACGACGTCGCGATCGAGGTCTTCACCACCCGTCCCGACACCCTGTTCGGTGCCACTTACGTCACCCTCGCCCCCGAACACGAGCTGGTCGATCGGCTGGCCTCGGGCTCGTACGCGGACGACGTGGACCCCCGCTGGACCGGCGGCGCGGCCACCCCGGCCGAGGCCGTCGCCGCCTACCGCGCCTCCATCGCCGCGAAGACAGACCTGGAGCGGCAGGAGAACAAGGAGAAGACCGGCGTCTTCCTCGGCGAGTATGCGGTGAATCCCGTGAACGGGCACCGGCTTCCGATCTTCATCGCGGATTACGTGCTCACCGGGTACGGCACCGGCGCGATCATGGCGGTGCCCGGGCACGACCAGCGCGACTGGGAGTTCGCGACCACCTTCGGCCTCGACATCGTCGAGGTCATCGCAGGCGGCGACATCACCGAGGCCGCCTACACGGGCGACGGTCCGCTGGTGAACTCGGACTACCTGGACGGCCTCGACGTCGCGGCGGCCAAAGCCGCCATCACCGCGCGCCTGGAGGCGGACGGCACCGGCAAGGGCACCATCCAGTACAAGCTGCGGGACTGGCTGTTCGCCCGTCAGCGGTACTGGGGCGAGCCCTTCCCGATCGTCTACGGTGCGGACGGCGTCGCGCACCCGCTGCCGGAATCGATGCTGCCGGTGGAACTCCCGGAGGTCGAGGACTACGCGCCGGTCTCCTTCGACCCGAACGACGAGAACTCCGAGCCGTCCCCGCCGCTGGCGAAGGCCACCGACTGGGTGAACGTCGAGCTCGATCTCGGCGACGGACTGCAGAGCTACCACCGCGACACCAACGTGATGCCGCAGTGGGCGGGCAGCTCCTGGTACCAGCTGCGCTACATCGACCCGACCAACAACGACGAGTTCTGCGCCAAGGAGAACGAGCAGTACTGGATGGGTCCGCGTCCCGAGCTGCACGGCCCGAACGACCCGGGTGGCGTCGACCTGTACGTCGGCGGCGTCGAGCACGCGGTGCTGCACCTGCTGTACTCGCGGTTCTGGCACAAGGTCCTCTTCGACCTCGGCTACGTGAGCTCGAGCGAGCCGTACCGCCGGCTGTACAACCAGGGCTACATCCAGGCCTACGCCTACACCGACTCGCGGGGCGTCTACGTGCCCGCGGAGGAGGTCACCGAGCGCGACGGTGAGTACTTCCACGGCGACGAGCCGGTCCACCGCGAGCACGGCAAGATGGGCAAGTCCCTGAAGAATTCCGTTGCGCCGGACGAGATCTGCGAGGAGTACGGCGCCGACACCCTGCGCGTGTACGAGATGTCGATGGGGCCGCTGGACACCTCACGGCCGTGGGCGACCAAGGACGTTGTCGGGTCGCACCGGTTCCTGCAGCGCGTCTGGCGCACGGTCGTCGACGAGGAGACCGGTGAGCTGCGGGTCACCGACGAGGTGCCGACCGACGACACCCTGCGCGCGCTGAACAAGACGATCGACGGCGTCAACGCGGACTACGCCGCGCTGCGCGACAACACCGCGGCGGCCAAGCTGATCGAGCTGAACAACCACCTGACCAAGGAGTACCCGAACGGGGCGCCGCGGTCGGCGGTCGAGCCGCTGGTGCTCATGCTCGGCCCGCTGGCCCCGCACCTCGCCGAGGAGCTGTGGTCCCGGCTCGGGCACGAGACCTCGCTTGCGCACGGTCCGTTCCCGCTGGCCGAGGACAAGTGGCTGGTCGACGACACCGTCGAGTACCCGATCCAGGTCAACGGCAAGCTGCGCAGCCGGCTCACCGTGGCCGCCGACGCCGACCCGAAGTCCATCGAGGCCGCGGCCCTGGCCGACGAGAAGATCGTCGCCCTCCTGGAGGGCAACGCGCCCCGCAAGGTGATCGTGGTGCCGGGCAAGATGGTCAACATCGTCAAGTAGGCGCTCCGCGCCCGTGCGCGGTTAGCGGGTCCAGGGACCCGCTAACCGCGCACAGGTGGCGAAGCCGCCTTCAGCACTCGGTCGGTGCCGGTTCCCCGCGCAGCCGGGCGTCGACCCAGTCGAATGCCCCGGAGTTCCCGGTGAGTTCGCCGAGGATGTGTTCCCCGGGCACCTGCCGGTACAGCGCGCGCACGCCGTAGCCGCACTGCTCGTCGTACAGGTTGCGGGAGCCGAGCGCCGGGATCCAGAACTCCTGCCCGCCGCTGTAGATGTACAGCGGCGTGCCGGACTTACGGTCCGCCATCTTCATCTTCGTGTAGATGTCATGTGCGACAGGTGAATCCAGTGCTTGCTTCACATTCGCGAGTGCTTCGGCCGGTATCCCGAGGACGCCGGCCAGCGCGAGGGTGTTCGCGCACTGGTCCTTGATGGACGTGATGCTCAGCCGCTGACCGAGAGTGTTGATCAGCGGGAGGATCTCGGGGTTCTCCCTCGTGATCCCGAACAGCGCCGCGAGGAACAGCCCCCCGGCGAGGTTGCCGTTCATGGTGCGTCCGAGCATCTCGAAGTCCGCCGGTATCCCGCCCATCGCGGCGCCGACGATGTCGCCTGCCAGTTCGGGGGCATAGGAGTCGATCAGCTTGACCGCGCCGTGCGTCGCGATCGAACCGCCGGAGTAGCCCATCATGGCGAGCTTGCTGCTGCCGAACTCGGCGGGGAACACGGTGCGCATGCCGCGGATGGTGTCGAGGATCGCGTGCCCGGCGACGAAGGGTTCGGCGTACGCCATCCGGGGGCCCTCGTGATCGGGGATGAGCACCGCGTAGCCGCGTTCCTCGGCCTTCGTGGTGACGGGCCGGAGCAGCTCGAGGAAGTTCTCCGTCGGTGTGATCCCGTTTCCGAGGGTGTGGCCCGGGGTGCAGCTCCGCCCGAGCCCGTTGATCGGCACGTTGTTGACCAGGACCGGCCGCGGTCCCGGGCCGGGCCAGGGGGTTGCGGGTACGACGAGAGTCGCGGTCGCGAACGACGGCGCGCCTGCCGAGTCGGTGCTCTTCACCTTGATCTGGCGCACCTCCCGCACCGGCCCGCGCAGGAGCGCTCGGGCGGCAGGCGTCACATCGCGGGTCTCGATGACCTGGCCGTTGGTCATGCCGGGGAGGCCGGGCGGGTACACGTCGAAGAACGGATCCCCGATCGGTTTGGGCAGCATTTCGGCGCGCAGCGTCTCGAGGGGCGGGGGATCGAGATCGGGCCCCGGGATCACCGAGCCGACCACGCCCGGAATCGCGGACCCCAGCGGTGATCCGGCGGCGGAGCCGGTTCCGAGAGATCCGGTGATCAGCGTCGTCCCGTTCAAGGGCGTGCCGTCCGAGGCGGTGCCGTCGGTCAGGGACCCGGTGCCGATCGAGCCCTCACCTCCGGCGCTGCCGGAGGATTGGGCGACGGCGGTGCCGACCGACGTGCCACCCCCGATCGCGACGCTGACCGCCAAGGCGGCCACACCCATTCGTACCCAGAAACCCCCGTGCTGGATAGGCATGCGCGGCACCGTAACACCGGATTGCCGCGGCCCGAACGGCTTTCGGAGACCACGGTTATCACATCGTGAGCTGCGGTCCACCGAATACGGACGAACCGGACGCGGAGACGGATCGATGCCGGCTCCTCGTTCCATGGAATCCCGTCGGCATCGCCGGTACCCTCGCAACTAGAACAGGTTCTAACAATGAAGGGGTACCGGCATGGCGGCATCACGCGAAGACATCCTGAACACCATCGAGAGCTACGTGAAGTCGGTGGCGGGCGGCACCGTGGACGACGTCCTGGCGCTGTACGCGCCCGGCGCCACCGTCGAGGATCCGGTCGGCACCGACCCGCGGACCACCGAGGAGTCGCTGCGCGAGTTCTACGGCATCATCGAGCCGCTCGAGCAGACCGCCGAGCTCGGCGTCGTCAAGATCGCGGCGGGCACGGCCGCCTTCAATTTCACCCTCACCACCATCATGGGTGATCAGAAGGTCGAGATCTCCGTCATCGATGTGATGACCTTCGACGACGACGCCAAGATCACCACCATGAAGGCGATCTGGGGTCCGGAGGACATGGTCGCCAGCTGACCGCTCGCCCGGGTTCGGCCTGCGGGTCATACTCAGGTCGGACCCGGGATCAGCTCCAGGCCTGACGACAGCTGGCCGTCGCCGCAATACGTTCGGATCGCAACAGAATCACCAGGCGACCGAAAGCGTGTGATGACCCAGATCTTGTCCCAGGCCGAGGCCCCGCCGACTCCCCGCTCACTTACGCGCATAGTGGGCGTGGACGTCGCGCGGGGCCTCGCCGTGCTCGGGATGATCGCCGTGCACACCGCCAGCGCCGAACAGATCGGCGAGTTCGCCTTCTTCGCGCTCAGCGGCCGATCCGCCATTCTCTTCGCGGTCCTCGCCGGGGTGTCGCTGGCCCTCACCACCGGCGGCACCCGCCCGCCCGCGGGGCCAGGGCTGGCCGCGGCGCGCAGGTCCATCGCCGCGCGGGCTCTCGCCCTCTTCGTCCTCGGCCTCGTCCTCACCCAGCTCGGTTCGCCGGCGATGGTCATCCTCGCGACGTACGCGGTCCTGTTCCTGATCGCGCTGCCGCTGCTGCGGCTGAGCTGGCAGTGGCTGGCCGCCGCCGCGGCCGTGGCCGCCGTCGCGGGCCCGCTGCTCTCGTTCGCCATCCGTTCGCACGTGGCGGTGCCCGACACCTTCGGGGAGACCGCGCGATTCGACATGCTCACCTCGGTGGACGGGATCCAGCACCTCGGTTCGGTGATCCTGCTGCAGGGCACCTACCCGGTGCTCACCTGGGTGCCGTTCCTGCTCGCGGGCATGGCCATCGGCCGCTGGGGCCTGCGGCGTGAGCGGGCGGGCCTCGTCCTTGTCGGGCTCGGCTCGGCGCTGGCCGTGCTCGGGCTCGGCGGGTCCTGGGTGGCGCTGAACCTGTTCGGCGGCAAGGACGCGCTGGTGGCCCACCTGGACGAGATGATGCCGGGCGAGGGTGCCCAGCTGCTCGCGGACCTGCTCCGGATGGGGAGCTTCGGCACCGTCGGCACCGATCCCTGGCAGTGGATGCTCACCAGCACCCCGCACAGCGGGACCGCGTTCGAGGTCGTGGGATCCGGCGGCGTCGCCGTCGCCGTTCTCGGCCTGTGCCTGCTCGCGGCGAGGGTCGCCCCGCGAATCCTGGCGCCGCTGGCCGCGCTCGGTTCGATGCCGCTGACGATCTACGCCGGGCACATCGTGGCCCTGGCGCTCCTGCTGCGCATCGAGTCGTTCACCCAGTCCTGGGCGACCCTGCTCTGGTTCGTGGCGGTGCCCCTGGTCTTCGCGACGCTGTGGCGGCGCTACCTCGGGCGGGGTCCGCTCGAATGGGCTCTGAACAAGATCGGGGCGGGCGCCGCCCGGCTCGGCTCCCGGCCCGCGGTCAGCTAGCGCGCGCGAACGTCGCCCAGGCCTTGGCGGCGACCGCGCCGCCGGGCCGGGTCGCGGTGAGCACCACGTCCACCCGCGGCTCGCCGTCCTGGACGTACTCCTGCAGCACCTCGCCGGAACAGGCCAGGGTGTCCGCGGCCGACACCCGCTCCAGGAACCGGGTCCGGAACCGCCGCACCGACTCCGGGCCCAGCCAGTCGGTGGCGAAGTTGGCCAGCAGGCCGGAGGCGACGGCATCGGTCGCCGAGCCGTGCGACCAGGAGTCGGCGATCAGCCTGCCCTCGGCGTCGCGGAACTCGGTCAGCTGCTCGGACTCGTTGCCGCGGGAGTGCACGTTGAGCCGATCGCCCGCCCGCGGCGGGGGGCCGAAGAACCGGCAGTCCTGCTCGGCGGGCATGGCCTGCTGATCCGGCCTGGCCGACCCCGGCACGAACCCTTCGGAGCAGAGGTAGGTCGGCGGCACCACCGGGCGCTCGGCGTCGCGGTACGCGCCGTGGGTGGAGCGGATGGCCTCCGCGAACTCGAGGATCTTGCCGCGCTCCAGGTCGACGGTGATGCCGGTGAACGGCGCCCCCACCGGGCTCGCTGCGGTTGTGGTGATCATCGATCCGCACCTCCTTCGATCAGTTCGGATACCGCGACGTTAGGTCCGCGCGAGGGTTCGACGGCATCCCCTTCCCGCTGATCGGGAGACCCCGGGCACCGGCTTGCTGGGCGGGGGCGAAATCGTCCCGGTCAGCGGGAAGGCCCCATGAACTCGCATGCCGTCGCCCCGAAGTATGAGGCGCATCACATCAGTGCGTTTCTCGAGCGCGTTTGTCTCGAGAGTGAGAGAAGAGGTGGCAATGGCGCTGCAATCCAAGTCCGAAGCCGACGAGGTCAGGATGATCGAGGCGGCGGCGGCCCCTACCCGGTTTGCCCGCGGGTGGCACTGCCTTGGCCTGCTGAAGTCATTCCAGGACGGAAAGCCGCACGAGGTCAAGGCATTCGGCACCTCGCTGGTGGTGTTCCAGTCGGAGTCGGACGGCAAGATCAACGTGCTCGACGCGTTCTGCCGGCACATGGGCGGCAATCTCGCCCAGGGCACCGTCAAGGGTGACTCGATCGCCTGCCCGTTCCACGACTGGCGCTGGGGCGGCAACGGCAAGTGCACCGACATCCCCTACGCCCGCCGCGTTCCCCCGCTCGCGCGCACCCGCTCCTGGCCGACGCTCGAGCGCAACGGCCAGCTGTACGTGTGGCACGACCCGCAGGGCAGCAAGCCCACCGATGAGGTGACCATCCCCGAGATCGAGGGCTTCGGCTCCGACGAGTGGACCGCCTTGACCTGGAACTCCATGCTGATCGAGGGCTCGCACTGCCGCGAGATCGTCGACAACGTCGTGGACATGGCGCACTTCTTCTACGTGCACTACTCGTTCCCGCGGTTCTTCAAGAACGTCTTCGAGGGCCACGTCGCCACCCAGTACATGCGCTCCACCCCGCGGCACGACATCTCGGTCGGCACCAGCTACGACGATCCGAACTCCACCCTGCGTTCGGACGCGTCGTACTTCGGTCCGTCCTACATGATCGACTGGCTCTGGAGCGATGCCAAGGGCATGACGATCGAGACGGTCCTCGTCAACTGCCACTACCCGGTCGACGAGAACTCCTTCGTGCTGCAGTACGGCGCAATGGTCAAGAAGCCGCAGGGCATGTCGGACGAGGCGGCCGAGGGCATGGCCAAGCAGTTCGCCGAGGGCGTCGAGATGGGCTTCGAGCAGGACGTCGAGATCTGGAAGAACAAGGCGCCCATCGACAACCCGCTGCTGTCCGAGGAGGACGGCCCCGTGTACCAGCTGCGCCGTTGGTACAAGCAGTTCTATGTGGATGTCGAGGACATCACCGAGGACATGACCAAGCGCTTCGAATTCGAGATCGACACCGATCGGGCCGTGAAGAGCTGGGAGGCGGAGGTCGCCGAGAACATCGCCAACGGCGTCGTCCCGCTCCAGACCAACGCCTGAACCACCACCGACTTCCAGCCTCACAGCTAGACAAGAAGGAACATCACCATGACCAACAAGGCCATCGACAACCTCATCGAGATCGCGGATCAGATTCGCGACCAGGCAACGGAGGCCGAGCGGATCGGCCGCCTGCCCGACGACACGGCGAAGAAGCTCAAGGCGGCAGGCCCGATCAAGCTGCTGCAGCCCAAGCAGTACGGCGGCTTCGAGGCGCATCCCCGCGAGTTCTCCGAGACCGTGATGAAGGCGGCCTCGCTCGATCCGGCCACCGGCTGGGTGTGCGGCATCGTCGGCGTGCACCCCTGGCAGCTGGCCTTCGCGGACCCGAAGGTCCAGGAAGAGATCTGGGGCCAGGACCACGACACCTGGGTGGCATCGCCGTACGCGCCCACCGGCATCGCCAAGCCGGTCGACGGCGGCTACATCTTCAACGGCCGCTGGCAGTTCTCCTCCGGCACCGATCACTGTGACTGGATCTTCCTCGGCGCCATGGAAGGCGACAAGGACGGCAACATGGCGCTGCCGCCGCGGATGCTGCACATGATCCTGCCGCGCAAGGATTACGAGATCGTCGAGGATTCCTGGAACGTCGTGGGCCTCAAGGGAACCGGCTCCAAGGACATCATCGTCCGGGATGCCTTCGTGCCCTCCTACCGGGTGATGGACGGCGACGAGGTGATCAACGGGACCGCGCAGAAGAACGCCGGGATGACCGAGACCCTCTACAAGATGCCCTGGTCCAACATGTTCCCGCTCGGCATCTCCTCCGCCGTCATCGGTATCGCCGAGGGCGCCCTGGCCGCGCACCTGGACTACCAGCGTGACCGGGTCGGGGCGCAGGGCACCGCGGTCAAGGACGACCCGTACGTGCTCTTCGCGATCGGCGAAGCCGCCGCGGACATCAACGCCGCCCGCCAGGAACTGCTGGCGAACGTCGACAAGATGTGGGAGATCGTCGAATCCGGCAAGGAGGTCTCCTTCGCGGATCGCGCGGCCGGTCGTCGCACCCAGGTTCGTGCCGCCTGGCGCGCCGTCGGCGCCGTCGACCAGATCTTCGCCCGCTCCGGCGGCAACGCGCTGCGCATGGACAAGCCGCTGCAGCGATACTGGCGTGACGCGCACGCCGGCCTGGCCCACGCCATCCACGTGCCCAGCACCGTCTACCACGCTTCCGCGGTGAGCTCGCTCGGTCTCGACCCGGCCGACAACCTCAAGTCGATGATCTGATCCGGTCCCGCACAAGCACTGAAAACAGAAGAAGGACAACACATGACTGACATCAAGGGCTTGGGCTACATCAAGGTCCAGACCAACGACATGGAGCGCTGGCGCAAGTTCGCGTTCGAGGTGCTCGGCTTCGCCGAGGGCTCCGGTCCGGACGAGAACGCCATCTACCTGCGGATGGACGAGCGCGCCGCGCGCATCGTCATCGTGCCGGGTGACACCGACGAGGTCGTCACCATCGGCTGGGAGGTGCGCGACCACGCCGCCCTGGTCCGCGTGCAGGAGGCCGTCGAGGCCGCGGGTATCGCGGTCAAGCCTCTCGCGCTGGAGGAGGCCGACGCCCGCCGGGTCGAGGAGGTCATCACCTTCCAGGATCCGACCGGTGCCACCCTCGAGATCTTCCACGGCGCGGTCCTCGACCACAGCCCGGTCGTCACCCCGTTCGGTGCCAAGTTCGTCACCGGCGCACAGGGTCTCGGCCACGTGGTGCTGCCGGTGATGGACATCAACGGTGCGTTCGCCTTCTACACCGAGGTGCTCGGGTTCCTGCCTCGCGGCGCCTTCCGCATCCCGGCTCCGCCGGAGTTCGGCCCGATGCGGGTGCGCTTCATGGGCGTCAACGAGCGCCACCACAGCCTGGCGCTGTGCCCCGCCCCGCACGGCGGTGCCCCCGGCCTGGTGCACATCATGGTCGAGGTCGACACCCTCGACGCGGTCGGTCAGGCGCTCGACCGCGTCGTCAAGGACGGCTTCTCGGTCTCCTCGACCCTGGGCAGGCACACCAACGACAAGATGGTCTCGTTCTACGTTCGCGCTCCCGGAGGCTGGGACATCGAGTTCGGAACCGAGGGCATGCGGGTCGACGAGAAGTACTACTCCTCGGAAGAGATCACCGCCGACAGCTACTGGGGCCACGACTGGTCCGGCAGCGAGCCCCTGGCGGCTATGTAGTCACACCCCCCCTCACTTCGCGCGCGGTCCCACCGTTCGTGTGCTTCACCAGAGCACAGGCAGCGGGTCCGCGCGCGGGGTGTATCCAGACCCAGATCGAGAGGACCGCAATGACGAGCAACACCGTGACCGTCCATCCGAGGTCGGCCGACGAGATCGAACAGTGGGACCACGAGGCCGATGTGGTGGTGGCGGGGTTCGGCGTTGCCGGCGCGTCCGCGGCCGTGGCCGCGGCCCAGGAAGGCGCCGACGTGCTGGTGCTCGAGCGCACCGGCGGATGGGGTGGCGCGGCCGCGATGGCAGGCGGGTTCATCTACCTGGGCGGCGGCACCCCGCTCCAAAAGGCCTGTGGCTTCGATGATTCCGTCGAGAGCATGAAGGCCTTCATGACGGCGGCGCTCGGCCCCGGCGTGGACGCGGAGAAGATCGACGCGTATTGCCAGGGCAGCGTGGACCACTACGGCTGGCTGGTCGAGTGCGGCGTGCCGTTCAAGGCGAGCTTCTGGGGTGAGCCGGGCTGGGAGCCGCCGGGCGACGACGGTCTGCAGTACACCGGTGGCGAGAACGCCGCGCCGTTCGCCGCGACCATCCCGCCTGCCCCGCGCGGGCACGTGCCGCAGATGGCGGACAAGCAGTCCGGCGGCGAGCGCGGTGGCGGCTACATGTTGATGAAGCCGCTCACCGACACCGCGGCCGAGCTCGGCGTGCGCTCGGTCTACGACATCCGCGTGCAGGCGCTGGTCACCGACGACAGCACCGATGGCCCCGAGGCTTCGCCCGAGGGGATGGGCCGGGTGGTGGGCGTGGTGGCGACGCAGTACGGGAAGGAGATCGCCATCCGGGCCCGCCGCGGCGTCGTGCTCGCAACCGGCAGTTTCGCCTACAACGACCGGATGGTCGAGGCGTACGCGCCCCGGCTGGTCGGCCGTCCCGCCGCCTCGATCGAGGAGCACGACGGCCGCGCGATCCTGATGGCGCAGGCGCTCGGCGCGGACCTGGCGCACATGGACGCCACCGAGGTCGCGTTCTTCTGCGACCCGCAGCTGTTCATCCGCGGCATCCTGGTCAACGGCCGGGGGCAGCGCTTCATCAACGAGGACACCTACCCCGGCCGGGTCGGGCAGGCGACCCTGATCGAGAACCAGAACCAGGCGTTCCTGGTGATCGACGAGGCCGCGTACGAGGAGGCGTTGACCACCCCCACCGCCACCCCGTTCCTGCGGCATCAGCCGACGTGGGTCTGCGAGACGGTCGAAGAACTCGAGGCGGAGATGGGGCTGCCCACGGGGACCCTGCAGTCCACCGTCGAGGTCTACAACCGGCACGCTGCGAATGGTGAGGACCCGGTGCTCGGCAAGAAGCCGGAATGGGTCAAGCAGATCGGGTCGCCGGTCGCGGCGATCGACCTGCGCGGGTTCACCGGCGGGTTCACCCTCGGCGGGCTGCGCACCAGCGTCGACTCCGAGGTTCTGCACGTCTCGGGTGCGCCGATTCCCGGCCTGTTCGGCGCCGGCCGGTGCACCGCGGGGGTGTCCGCGGGCGGGTATGCCAGCGGTGCGTCGCTCGGCGACGGCAGCTTTTTCGGCCGCCGTGCGGGCCGGTCCGCCGCCAAGGGCTGATCCCACTGAACGGACGATAACCGCTGGTCAACAGCAAAGGGCCCCGGGTCGAGTCAATCGACCCGGGGCCCTTTGCCGTCCCATGACAGAAAACGAACCACTCGGTCGTGTGTGACAGCCGACACAAGCTCGTGCTATCAATAGTCATATTCCTAATCGAAACACCCCGGTCGGACCCCCAGCCGATCGTCGCACCAACCCGGCGCCCCCTGCCGCAGCACTCCCGGAGGACCCCATGACAACTTTGGTCGACGCCAGCACCCCGAGCGCCGTACTCGATCGCGTCTCGCTCGTTCTGGATGCCTTCGACGGACCGGGCCGGCTGACGCTCGCTCAGGTGGTTCGGCGCACAGGGCTGCCGCGCTCCTCGGCGCACAGGATGCTCGAGCGGCTCGTCCACCTCCGCTGGCTGCGCAGGCAGGGTCGCGACTACGAGCTGGGCATGCGCCTGGTCGAGCTCGGCTCCCTCGCGGTGCACCAGGATCGGATGCACCGGGCCGCGCTGCCCTTCCTGCACGAGCTGCACCGGGTGACCGGCCACGTCGTCCACCTGGCGATCCTCGACGGGCCCGACGTGGTGTACCTCGAGAAGATCGGTGGCCGGATGGCCGCAGCCATCCCGACCCGCGTCGGCGGCCGCTACCCCGCGCACTGCACCGGGGTGGGCAAGGCGATCCTCGGGTTCGCGGGCGAGGCCCAGCTCGCGGCTCTCGACGGCGACCTCCTCAGCCGCAAGACCAAGTACTCCATCTCCACGGGGGCCCAGCTCCGCGCCGAGCTGGCCAAGGTGCGCGAGCAGGGCATCGCCTACGAGCGCGAGGAGTCGCTGCCCGGGTTCGGCTGCGTGGCGGCCCCGATCGGGAACATCGGCGAGGCGGTCGCGGCCGTCTCGATCTGCGGGCCGGTCTCGCAGATGAAGCTCGACCACCGGCTGGCCGCACCCGTGCGGATGACCGCGCTGGGAATCTGGCGCAACATCGAGGGCGGCCCGGTCCGGGTCCAGCCGACTCTGCAGCAGCAGCCGCGCCCCATCCTCGGAGGGCCGTCGGCCCACCGCGCCCGCCCCGCGGCGGCCCCGACGGATCTGCAGTACGCATGAGCGTCGACGCCGAGGTGGCAGCGATCCTCGACGCGCTGAATGCCGGCTTCCCGAAGGTCGAGACGATGACCGGCGCGCAGGCGCGCGCCGCGATCCGGGCCAGGCTGGTGGTGCCGGATCAGCCGGAGCCGGTCGCCGAGGTCGCCGAACGTGTGCTCCCCGGTCCCGGCTCTGACCTGCCGGTCCGGATCTACCGGCCCGTGGCCACCTCGGGTGCAGAGGCCCCGATCGTGGTGTTCGCGCACGGCGGCGGGTTCGTCTTCTGCGACCTGGACACCCACGACGGGATCTGTCGGGCGATGGCCAACGGCGTCGGGGCGATCGTGATCTCGGTCGACTACCGGCTGGCCCCGGAGACGCGGTGGCCCGCCGCCGCCGAGGACGTCTACGCCGTGGTGGCGTGGGCGGCCGACCACGCGGCGGAACTCGGTGGCGACGCCGGCCGCATCGTGGTCGCCGGGGACAGCGCCGGTGGCAACCTGGCCGCGGTGACCGCGCTCATCGCCCGTGAGCGTGGCGGCCCGGCCCTCGCGGCGCAGCTGCTGCTGTACCCGGTGATCGCCGCGGACTTCGAGACCGATTCCTACCGGGAGTTCGCGACCGGGCATTTCAACACCCGTGCCGCGATGCAGTGGTACTGGGACCAGTACGTCGCGGTCGAGGACCGGGATCACCCGCATGCCTCTCCCCTACGCGCGGAGCTCGCCGGCCTGCCGCCGGCCGTGGTGGTGACCGCGGGCTGTGACCCGCTCCGCTCGGAGGGTGACGCCTTTGCGGATGCCCTTGCCGCCGAGGGTGTTCGGGTCAATCATCGTCGATACGACGGGGCGATTCACGGGTTCATGACGATGGGCATGCTGGCCCTTGCGCGCACAGCGCAGAAGCAGGCGTGGGCGGACATGAGGGAAATCCTCGACCCGGCCCGCTAGGGGCTCACTCGAGGTCGGGGCTCTCCGACTCGGTCTCGACCTCCACCTGGCGCCAGGCGCCGGGGGTCGGCTTCGGGAAGCCGGCGTCGTCGCCGTCCTTGACCTGTGCGAGGACGGCGTCGGCCTTGTCGATGTCGGCGATCAGCTGCTCGGCCAGATCGCGCTCGGCGGCGTAGTACCGCTCGGCCCACCGCAGCACGATCTGCGAGTACGCCCATGCCGGTTCCTTGTCCGCGCCGGAGGCATCGGCCGCGGCGCGCCGTTCCATCTTCGACACGTACTCGATGTGCTCGCGGAGGATCTCCTTGAGCCGTTCCGGTTTGTTCAGGTGCCCGAGCCAGATGCGAAGCATCACACCGTGTTTGAGAATGGGCGGATCGATCGGCGCCTCGTTGGACCAGCGCCCGACCGCGGCGGTGCCCGCCTCGGTGATCTTGTAGAGGCGGCGGCCGCGGACGCCGTTGTCGTGCTGCACCCGGGAGGTCACGAAACCGTGCTTCTCGAGCTTCTTCAGCTCCGTGTAGACCTGGCTGAACGACGGGCTCCAGTAGAAGAACTTGATGCTCCAGTCGGCCCACTTCTTGAGCTCGTAGCCGGACAGCTCCTCGTCGAACGCGAGCATGCCGAGTACGGCCCAGCTGGTCGCGGGCAGATTGGGTAGGTCGGACTCGGAGGCCGGTTCGGTCGGTGCCACCTGGGGAGCCTAACAACTGGACAGATGACCTGGACAAGGCAAGCTACCACTGACCGGGAACCTGGATGGTGCCGCGCACAGGGTGTGGCGATCCTGGTTGTTGCCCGTTTCATCAGGAGGAACCGCAATGAGTGCAGAGATCACAGCCGTCGCGTCGAGGCGAGCGGAGCGACGGGGGATGTCAGAGCAGGACGCTCTCTCGGCTCCCGACGCCGCCACACTGAGAAAGGTGATGGGGCACTTCTGCACCGGCGTCGCGGTGATCGCCGCCCACGACGGCGACCGGCCCCTCGGGTTCGCCTGCCAGTCGGTGGTGTCGGTGTCGCTGGATCCGCCGTACATCTCGTTCTGCCCCGCGAAGACCTCCACCAGCTGGCCGTTGCTGCGGGAGGCCGGTTCGCTGTGCATCAACATCCTCGCCCACGATCAGAAGGACGTCTGCTCGACCTTCGCGGTGAGCGGCGGCGACAAGTTCGCCCAGGTCGACTGGAGCCCGGCGGGCAACGGCGCCCCGGCGCTCGGCGGCGCGCTCGCGAGGATCGAGGCCACGGTCGAACTCGAGCACGACGCGGGCGACCACACCATCGTGCTCGCCCGGATCACCGACCTGACCGCGGATGCCGAAGGCAGGCCCCTGCTGTTCTTCAAGGGCGGGTTCGGCGGGTTCTCGGAGTAGCCACGCGCCTCAGGCGGTGCCGCGGTGCTCCGCGCGCCGCTGCAGGGCCAGCTCGCGCAGCGCTCGCCGGGATGGCTTGCCCGCGGCGATCCGCGGCATCTCGCTGAGCAGGATCACCTCGGATGGCACCTTGTAGCCGGCGAGCGCATCGCGACAGTGCTCGATCAGCTGCCGTCCGGTCACACTGTGCCCGGGGCGCGGGACCGCATACGCGATCCCGCGCTCCCCCATGCGCTCGTCGGGCACCCCGACGACCGCGACCTCGCCGACCGCCGGGTGCCGGCTCAACACCTGCTCCACCTCGGAGGGGTACACGTTGAAGCCGCCGACGATGAACATCTCGCCGATCCGGTCGACGATCCGCAGCTCCCCGTTCTCGAGCACCCCCACGTCGCCGGTGTGCAGCCAGCCGTCGCCGTCGAGAGTTCTCGCGGTGGCCGGCTCGTTCTCGAAGTAGCCCGACATCACGTTGTATCCGCGGACCAGGACCTCGCCCGAGGTGCCGTCCGCGACGGCGTTCCCCTCGGCGTCGACAACGCGCAGCTCCACCCCCGGTAGCGGCGGTGCGGCGAGTGAGACGGTCTGTGGTTCGGGGTGTCTCGCGGTCACGGTGCCGCTGGCCTCGGTGAGTCCATAGCCGGTGACGATCAGGGGGATGCCCAGCACCCGGCGGATGTGGTCGAGCAGCGGGGCCGCCACCGTCGCCGCGCCGGTGACCGCGAGCCGCGGGGTGTGCGCCCGCGGGTCTCGCTCCGCGGGCGAGGCGGCGATCAGATCGGTGAACAGCGTCGGCGGCCCGGACAACACCGTGATCCGTTCGGTCGCGATCCGGGTCAGCGCGGCCGCCGGGTCGAACACGTCCACGGCGACGTAGCAGCCGCCCGCGGCCAGCGCCGCCAGCAGGCCGGCGTTGAGACCGAACGAATGCGACAGCGGGGTCACCCCCAGGATCCGGTCGCCGCTGCCGATCCCCAGCCGCCCGGACAGGGCCCGGTACACGCGAACCAGTTGTCCGTGCCGGAGCATCACGCCCTTGGCCGGACCGGTCGAGCCGGACGTCGACATGACGTAGGCGAGGTCGTCGGGCCCGGGCGGTCCCGGCCGGTGGTGCGCCCGCAGGTCGACGGTGCGTGGCTTCGCCGCGCACCCGAGGAACTGCGCCCAGCTCGCGATGTGCAGGTCCGGCTCACGGTGGAAATCGACGATCCGCTCCAGATCCGGGAGACCGAGCACCGGCCGGCCGGGTCCGGATTCTCCTGCGGCCGCCCGGAGCATCGCGGCGTAACCGGTGCCGAGGAACCCGTCGTCAACGAAGAGCACCCGGCTCCGGGTCGTGCGCAGCTGATGCGCGGCCTCGGTGCCGCGAGCCCTGGTGTTGACGGGCACCACCACCGCGCCGATGGAATGGGCGCCGAGGGCGACCACCGCCCATCGCGCGGAGTTCGGCGCCCACAGGGCGATGCGGTCGCCGTGCCGGATCCCGCTGGCGGACATCGCCATCCCCGCGCGGGAGGCGGCCGCCGCGAGCTGTTCGTAGGTGAGCCGCTCCCGTCCGTCCACGACGGCCTCGCGTTCGGGGTGGCGCCGCGCGGACTCGCTCAGCACAGCCCATATCGTGTCGGGGGAAATGTCGCCGACGGTCATAACCGAGGGACCGTACCGGACATCGGGGCACCTCTGTTCCGCTGGTCGGCGGTCTCCCGCTGGGCGGGAAGGCCGGGGGGCACGTGCGGGCCGTTGTGGCTACCGTCACACGTACAGACCGTACCCATATGCCCGGGAGAGATCATGGCCTCAGCAGACGACATCCGTTCGACGGTGTCGAAGTACCTCGACGCGGTGGGGGGCGGAACGTCGGCCGACGTCGCCGCCCTGTACGCGGACGACGCCACCCTCGAGGATCCGGTCGGCACCGAGCCGCTGGTCGGCCGCGAGGCCATCGAGAAGTTCTACAGCGCGCTGGACGCGGTGCAGAACAAGACCGAACTGCTCTCCATCCGGGTCGCGGGCAACTCGGCCGCCTTCGCGTTCCGGGTGGTCACCGACACCGGCGAGCAGACCATCACGATCGAACCGATCGACGTCATGACCTTCGACGACCAGGCGCGGATCACCAGCATGCGCGCGTTCTGGTCGCAGGACGACATCAGCTTCGGCTGAGTATCACCAGAGAGAGAACTATGTCTGCAAGCGAACAATCCTGGGACCATGAGGTCGATTTCGTCGTGGTCGGCAGCGGTTGCGGCGGCCTCACCGGTGCCCTCTCCGCGGCCGACCGGGGCCTGGACACCCTCGTGATCGAGAAGGCCGCCGTGTACGGCGGCACGACCGCACTGTCCGGCGGCGGCATCTGGGTCCCCAACAACCCGCTGCTCGTCCGTGAGGGACTCGGCGACTCGCGCGCGGACGTGCGCACCTACCTCGACGCCGTCGTCGGGGACCGGGTGCCCTCGAAGAACCTCGACGCGTTCATCGACGAGGGCCCTCGCACCCTCGAGTTCCTGGAGACCTCGAGCCCGCACATGCGGTTCCAGTGGTGCACCGGCTACTCCGACTATCACCCCGAGCAGCCGGGTGGCCGCCCCAACGGCCGCACGATCGAGCCGCTCCCGGTGAACCTCAAGGAGCTCGGCGAGGACGAGGACCTGCTGCGTCCGGCCGCGCTGGCGACTCCCCCTGGGCTGTTCATCACCTCGAAGGACTTCGTGCAGCTCAACATGGTGACGCGGACCTGGAAGGCCAAGTGGACCGCGCTGCTCACCGGTCTGCGTGCCGTCAAGGCCATCGTCCTGCGCCGGCACATGGACACCCTCGGCCGCGCGCTCATCGCCCGGCTGCGGCTGGCGCTCAAGGATGCCGGTGTCCCGCTGTGGCTGAACACCGCGCTGCAGTCCCTTGTCACCGACGAGTCCGGCGCCGTCACGGGTGTGGTCGCCGAGCGCAACGGCAAGCAGGTGCGGATCCGCGCCCGCCGCGGCGTGCTGCTGGCCAGTGGCGGCTTCGAGTACAACGAGGAGATGCGCAAGCGCTACCTGCGCGAGGGCGGCAAGGACAACTTCAGCGCCGCCGCTGTGGAGAACACCGGTGACGGCATCATCGCGGGCGAGAAGCTGGGCGCCGCTTTGGATCTCATGGACGATGCGTGGTGGATGCCGTCCTTCAGTCGCCCCGACGGCATCAACCAGGTGCTGGTCTCGGAGCGCTCGATCCCGCGTTCGATCATCGTCGACCAGCACGGCAAGCGCTTCACGAACGAGGCGTCGCCGTATGTGACGTTCGTGCACGATCAGCTCGCGGGCGGACACGAGCCCACCTGGTTCGTCTTCGACCACAAGGCCAAGGGCCGCTACCCGATCGGTGGCATCATGCCCGGCCAGAAGTTCCCGAAGGCCTGGCTGGAGAGCGGTCTGATCCAGACCGCCGAGACCGTCGAAGAGCTCGCGGCGAAGATCGATGTCCCGGTGGCGGCGCTCGCCGACACCGTCAAGCGGTACAACGGATTCGCCAGGGCAGGCCGGGACGAGGACTTCAACCGGGGCGCCAGCGCCTACGACAACTACTACGGCGACCCGACCCTGGCGCAGCCCACGCTGGACGTGCTGGACCAGGGGCCCTACTACGCGCTGCGTACCCGGGCCGGGGACCTCGGCACCAAGGGCGGGCTGGTCTACAACGAGAAGGCGCAGGTGCTTCGTGCCGATGGCGAGCCCATCGCGGGCCTCTACGCCACCGGCAACACCTCGGCCGCGGTGATGGGCAACGACTACGCCGGTGCAGGCGCGACCATCGGTCCGGCAATGGTGTTCGGCTACATCGGCGCGCGGCACGCCGCCGGGGTCAACTAGGAGACGAGGCGACCATGCAGGAACTGAGCTGCACCAGCTGTGGGAACCGGGTGTTGGTGGAGAAGTACAGCCCCACCCACACCAGCATCCAGTGGCTGGCGGACGCGGAGGAGTCCTGCCCCGAGTTTGCGCGGCAGGCCGCGCTCGGCATGGACAGCAAGTGGATCCCCACCTGCACCGCGTTGCGTGACTCGATCGAGGAGGCCGCGATGAAGGGTGTGCTCGAGACCGACGCGCTCCGCAGCTATCCGGTTCCCGGTCGCCTGGACTGATCCGAGCCAGACCCGTTGACCCAATGTCACATTCGTTCAGTTCGGCCGAACGAGTGTGACATTGGGTCACGGTCGTTTCTGGGGCCTAACGCCCGAGGAACTCCAGGGTGAGGCGCTCGAAGTCCGCCTTGCGCTCGATCTGTGCCCAGTGCCCGCAGCGCGAGAACACGTGCAGTTCCGCGTTCGGCATCTGCCGGAACGGGAACAGGCTGCCCTCGTAGGGCAGCATCCGGTCGTCCCGGCCCCAGACGAGCAGCGTCTCCTGCTGCACCTGGGACGCCCTGGCCCACAGCTGCGGTCGGTCCGCGAACCGCGGGTCGGAGAACGTCTGAAAGATCTTGAAGGTGTTGGCGATCGCGCCCGGCGCAAGGGCGTTCGCCAGCCGCTGATCGATCAGTTCGTCGGTGACCACCGCGGGGTTGCCCACCATCGTGTCCACCCACGCGACCATGCCCTCGCGCGTCGGGTTCGCCAGGAACTCGAACAGCCGGCGTGAGCCCTCGCTCACCGGCGGCGCGAAACTGTTGACCGCGAGCCCGCCGGGGCCCATCAGCACCATCCGGCGCACCCGCTCCGGGTGGGCCAGGGCGAATTCCGTACCGACGTTGCCGCCCATGGAGTTTCCGACGATGTCGACGCTCTCGATGCCGAGCTCGTCGAGGAAGAAGCGGATCGCGTCGGCGGCCACCCGCGGGTACACGTCGTTCCACTCCAGCGCCGGGCTGCGTCCGAAGCCGGGCATGTCCAGGACGATCGTGCGGTGGTGCTCGGCGAACACGGGGAGGTTCCCCGCGAAATTCGACCAGCCGCTCACCCCGGGGCCGGAGCCGTGCAGCATCAGCAGCACCGGCCCGGTACCCGCCTCGTGATAGTGCAGCTCGTACTCGCCGGTGATGGTCCTGCTGGTGCTCTCGAAATCAAGGGTGGCCGTCATGGAACTCCTTCTGGTGGTCGACATCACATTCTTCGGCTCCAAGGTAGCCAGCGCGCGTGGCGTGCGCGGCGATCTCGTACCGCTCATCGGGAGATACGGACGCGGTCGCGGGTGCAGCTGCCCTAGGCTGCCCAGCCCCGTGGTGAGGGCTCGTGGCGATCGTCTCGTGGCGGGCGGCGCCGGACAGTGCTACACGCCCGATTTGCCTATTTACCTCTGCATTTCGGTCCGAATCGACGCGCAAACCGCTCGGATCTCCCGCTGGGCGGAACAACGGATGGTGCTGGAAGGGCATCGCAAACTGTGATGTCGATTACACATTCAGTCGGCAAGCACCTGGTGAATGTGAACACCCACCACATGCCCGGCTCGAATCCTCGTCGGTCTCCGACACCGAGTTCGCGGAACACCCGAAAGGACCCGATGATGGTCGCTCCAGCTCAACCCGGCGGATCTGTCCCGCCGCAGGTTCAGGACGCACTCCCGCAGCGGTGGACGCCGCGGCTGATCTTCTCCCTGGCCTCGATCGTGCTCGTGCTCGAGATGCTCGCGATCAGCTACATGATGATCTCGATGGCGATCCCGGCGATCGCCGGGCACTACCAGACCACCCAGGGCGCGTGGCTGCTCACGTCGTTCCTGCTCGTCGGCGCGATGACCGCGCCCCTGATCGGCAAGCTCGCCGACATGTACGGCAAGCGCAAGCTGCTGCTGGCGTGCATCGCGATCGCCGCGCTTGGGTCGTTCGTCTCGGCGATCGCGGGGAGCTACGCCGTGCTCATCGTCGGACGCGCGCTGTCCGGCCTGCTGGTGCCCTGCCTGTTCCTGAGCTACTCGCTGATCCGTGACGTGTTCCCGGCCAAGACGATCGCGCTCGCGGTGAGCATCGCGACCAGCGGCATGGGCCTGATCGCCATCCCCGCCCCGTTCATCACCGGCTGGCTGATCGACAACCACGGCTTCCGCAGCATCTTCTGGTTCTTCGTGATCGGCCTGGTGATCCTGGGCGGGATGATCTTCGTGAGCACGGACGAGTCCACGGTGCGGCTGCGCTCGCGCCTGGACTTCCTCGGCGCCCTGCTGCTCGGTGGCGGTATCGCCGGCATCCTCATCGCGATCAGCTTCGGCCCGACCTGGGGCTGGAAGTCAGGCTCGACCCTGGCCTACCTGTTCGGTGGCATCGCGCTGGTCGTGGCGTGGCTCGTCTCCGCGGCCACCATGAAGGAGCCGCTGATCGACCTCAAGGTGCTGCGTCGCCGTCCGGTCATCCTGACCGCCACCGCGGCCGGGTTCATCTACGGCGTCAGCGGCCTGTACACGATGCTGCTGCCGATGATGGTCATGACGCCGGCGATCATGGGTCTCGGCTACGGGTTCGGTGTCGACGCCGAGGGCTTCGCGATCTTCCAGGCTCCGATCGGCGCCATGACCGTGGTCGGCGGCCTGATCGTCGGCGTGCTGGTCGGTCGCCACGTCAAGCCGCGTCCGCTGCTGGCCATCGGCATGGTCTCGGCCGCCATCGGTTGCTCCCTGACCGCCTTCTCGCACGACTCCAAGGGCACGCTGATCGTGTTCGCGGGCCTGGTCGGTCTCGGCATGGGCATGGGCTACGCATCGATCCCGAACCTGCTGATCGAGGCGGTCCCGCCGCAGCTGCAGGCGTCCACCGCGAGCATCGTCGGCGTGTTCCAGAGCGTGTTCCCGGCCGCGCTGCCGGTGATCGCGTTCACCGTCATGAACAACTCGCACATCGCGCCGATCCCCCTGGAGATGACGCAGGGCATGGCGTTCTACACCGACAAGGGCTTCCAGATCGCCTTCCTCATCGCGGCGGCCGCCGCGATGGCGGGCCTGGTCGCGGGTCTGCTGCTGCCGCGCCGCATCGAGCAGGTGGCGGTGCCCACCTCCGCGGCCGCGGGCGAGCCCGCGATGGCCACGGTCGACTAGTCGCCCGCAGGCGACACCTCGCCAGGTGAAGGGCACCCCGTCCGGTTTGACCGGATGGGGGTGCCCTTCACCCATGTCCGGGCTCGGGTTGCCCACTGACCGGAACGGCACCTGGGAGTGGGGCCGCGGCGGTGGCAGCGTGGCGGGTAATCGGCGGGCTGAGACACCGCATCTTGAGACGGAGGTAGGCGATGACATCGGACCTGAGCTACGAGGGCACCCTGCGGGAGGTCACCACCGACGCGGGCGTCCTGCGCTATCACGAGGCGGGCGACGGTCCCCCACTGTTGCTGCTGCACGGGTCGGGCCCCGGCGTCACCGGGTGGCGTAACTACCGGGGCAACCTCGGGTTCTTCGCCGAGCATTTCCGTTGTCTCGTACTGGAATTCCCGGGCTTCGGCGTCAGCGACGACTTCGGCGGCCACCCGATGGTCACCGCGCTGCAGTCGGTTGAGGTGTTCGTCGACGCGCTCGGTCTCGACAGCGTCGACATCATCGGCAACTCGATGGGCGGCGGCGTCGGCATCAGCTACGCGATCAACCACCCCGACAAGGTGCGCCGGCTCGTGACCATCGGCGGCATCGGCAAGAACATCTTCAGCCCAGGCCCGGGCGAGGGCATCAAGCTGCTCCAGGAGTTCACCGAGGCGCCGACCCGCGAGCGCCTCATCCAGTGGCTGCACTCGATGGTCTACGACCCGGCGATGGTGACCGAGGAACTCATCGAGGAGCGCTGGACCCAGGCCACCGATCCGGAGACCCTCGACAGCGCCCGCCGGATGTACGGCAAGGCAGCATTTGCGCAGATGGTGAAGATGATGGAGGCCTCGGATGCGCCGCCGCCGTGGGCGATGATGCACAAGGTGAAGGCGCCCACGCTGCTGACGTGGGGTCGCGACGACCGGGTCAGCCCGCTGGACATGGCGCTGATCCCGATGCGCACCATCCCCAACGCCGAGCTGCACGTGTTCCCCAACTGTGGGCACTGGGCGATGATCGAGCAGAAGGAGGCGTTCGAGTCCGCCGTCCTCGCCTTCCTGCTGCGCAAGGACGCGGCGGGCAGGCCCTGACGCCACCGTCGCCTGGGAACAACAAGGGGGCTGTGACCTTTCGGTCACAGCCCCCTCGTCGTACCTGAGGTCAGGCGCTGGCGCCCTTGCCCTCGCGCTCCGCAACCAGGTTCAGAGCGATGTCGACGAGCATGTCCTCCTGTCCGCCGACCAGCTTGCGCTTGCCGGCCTCGAGCAGCAGGGTGCGGACGTCGATGCCGTAGCGGGCCGAGGCCGTCTCCGCGTGCCGCAGGAAGCTCGAGTACACACCGGCGTAGCCGAGGGTGAGGGTCTCGCGGTCCACCCGGACCGGCCGGTCCTGCAGCGGACGGACGATGTCGTCGGCGGCGTCCTGCAGGGCGAACACATCGCAGCCGTGCTTCCACTCGTACAGGTCGGCGACCGCGATGAACGGCTCGATCGGGCAGTTACCCGCGCCCGCACCGTGCCCGGCGAGTGACGCGTCGACGCGGTACACACCCTCCTCGACGGCGACGACGCTGTTCGCCACCGACAGCGAGAGGTTCTCGTGGGCGTGGATGCCGATCTCGGTCCCCTCGTTGAGGACCTCGCGGTAGGCGCGGACCCGGTCGCGGACCCCACCCATGGTCAGGCGTCCACCCGAGTCGGTGACGTAGACGCAGTGCGCGCCATACGATTCCATCAGCTTGGCCTGCTTGGCGAGCTCCTCGGCGGGAGCCATGTGGCTCATCATCAGGAAGCCGGAGACGTCCATGCCGATTTCGCGGGCGGTCTCGATGTGCTGGGCGGAGACGTCGGCCTCGGTGCAGTGTGTCGCGATGCGCACCGACCGCACGCCCAGCTTGTAGGCGTGCTTGAGCTCCTCGATGGTGCCGACTCCGGGCAGCAGCAGTGTGGTCAGGCGGGCGTTCTGGATGGACTCCGCCGCGGCCTCGATCCACTCCCAGTCGGTGTGCGAGCCGGGACCGTAGTTCACGGACCCGCCGGCGAGACCGTCACCGTGGGCGACCTCGATGGCGTCGACGCCGGCGGCGTCGAGGGCCGACACGATGCGCTTGACGTCCTCCGGCGAGATCCGGTGGCGCACCGCGTGCATGCCGTCCCGGAGGGTGACGTCCTGGACGAAGATGGTGGGGTTGCTCATCGGGTGGCTTCCTTCTTCTGTGCGATCCGCTCCGCGATCTGCTGTCCGGCGGAGGTCATGATGTCGAGGTTGCCGGCGTAGGCGGGCAGGTAGTGTCCGGCGCCCTCGACCTCGAGGAAGATCGACACCTGGTGGGTCGGGCGGTTGCCGTCGACGACCAGGGTCTCGACCGGCTGGTCGGCGGGGATCTCGGTGATCTGAACCTGCTGCTTGAGGCGGTATCCGGGGACGTA
The DNA here is from genome assembly GCF_017833315.1 of Rhodococcus sp. PvR099. Lineage (NCBI taxonomy): Bacteria > Bacillati > Actinomycetota > Actinomycetes > Mycobacteriales > Nocardiaceae > Rhodococcus > Rhodococcus sp. PvR099. The sequence goes on from NZ_JAFIBV010000001.1 coordinate 3,945,205, forward strand.
GGCCGAGACGTCGCCGACCATCTTCTCGATCGACTGGCGGATCTCGTCGTGGGTGGCCGGGTCCGGCGCGTCGACGAGGCAGAAGACCGTGTCGCGCATGATGAGCGGCGGCTCGGCGGGGTTGAGGATGATGATGGCCTTGCCGCGCTTGGCGCCGCCGACCGACACGATCGCCGCGGACGTGGTCTCGGTGAACTCGTCGATGTTGGCGCGGGTACCGGGGCCCGCCGACTTCGACGCGATCGACGCGACGATCTCGGCGTACGCCACCGGGACCACCCGTGAGACGGCCGCGACCATCGGGATGGTGGCCTGGCCACCACACGTCACCATGTTCACGTTCGGCGCGTCGAGGTGGTCGTCGCCGTTGACCGCTGGGATCACATACGGCCCGATGGCGGCCGGGGTGAGGTCGATCATGCGCTTGCCGAGCGGGGCCAGACGCGCGTCGTTTGCGACGTGCGCCTTCGCCGACGTGGCATCGAAGACGATCTCGATCTCGTCGAAGTTCGGCAGCGCGACGAGGCCCTCGACGCCCTCAGCGGTGATCGGCACGCCGAGCTTCGCCGCCCGTGCCAGACCGTCGGAGGCGGGGTCGATACCGACCATCGCGCCCATTTCCAGGTGCTCCGAATGGTTGAGCACCTTGATCATCAGATCGGTGCCGATGTTGCCCGATCCGATGATCGCAACCTTGACTTTGCTCATGCTTCCTTCTCTCCCACGAAACTGGCGGTCACGGTGCCGAGACCGGACACGGTGACGGTGACGGTATTGCCGGCGGCGACGGTCGCCATCGGGCCGAGGGCGCCGGACAGGATGACCTGACCGGCGAGCAGCGGCTGGCCGAGGTCGCGCGCCGCGCGGGCGAGCCACACCACGGCCTCGATCGGGTCGCCGAGGCAGGCGGCGCCGTTTCCGGAGGAGACCTCCTGGCCGTCGACGGCCATCGACATGACGACGTCCACCGGATTGATCTCGTCGAGCGTGCGCTGCTCGGATCCGAGGACGTAGACACCGGACGATGCGTTGTCGGCGACGGTATCGCCGAAGCGGATATCCCAGTTCTCGATGCGGCTGTCGCAGATCTCCAGTGCGGCGACGGCGTACTCGATCGCGCCGCGGACCTGGGCGGCGTCCAGCGGGCCGTCGGCCAGGTCGGCGCCGAGCACGAATGCGACCTCGCCCTCGATCTTCGGCTGGATCAGCAGGCTCATCGGGATGTCGGCGCCATTGGCGTACGCCATGGTGTCGAACAGGACGCCGAGGTCGGGCTGGTCGACGCCGAGCTGCTGCTGGACGGCGACCGAGGTCAGGCCGATCTTGCGGCCCACGACTGTGGCGCCGGCCTGCTGCCGGAGGTCGTTGACGCGCTGCTGGACGGCGTAGGCGGCGGCGAGGTCGTCGGCGCCGATCAGATCCCGCACCGGCGAGCAGGGCACACCGGCCGCGGTGGCGGACGCGAGGCGTTCCGCGGCGGTGGCGATGTCGGACTCGCTCGCCGCGATGGAGTTCGTGGGCTGGCTCATGGCCCCTACTGTTACGGGATCCGTGCGGCCGAACCAGCCCTTCGTCTCACTCAGCGATACGCTCGAATGATGACGGGCGCCGCGGACCTCGATACCGTGCTCGGCAAGGCGGTGACGATCCTGCGCGCCTTCCGGGCCGAGGACCAGGTGCTCACCCTCGCCGACCTGGTCCGACGCACCGGGCTGCACAAGGCGACCGTGCATCGACTCGCCGGTGATCTGGTCGCGAACCGACTGCTCGACCGCGTCGATGGCGGCTACCGCCTCAGCGGCGGGCTCTTCGAACTCGGGATGCGGGCTTCGGTCGAACGCAGCCTGCTCGAGGTCGCGATGCCCTTTCTGCAGGACCTGTACGAGCGAACCCACGAGACCGTCCATCTCGGCGTCCGGGAGGGTCACGACGTCGTCTACATCGCGAAGATCGGCGGTCACCGCCAGGCGAAGTCGCCGTCGCGAACCGGAGGACGAAATCCGTTGCACTGCACCGCGATAGGCAAGGCACTCCTTGCGCATGCGGGTCCGGACATCCAGCGGGAGGTGCTCTCGTCGCCCATGGCCCGGCGTACCGCGCACACGGTGGTGGCGCCGGGACTGCTGCGCCGTCAGCTGACGAGGATCGTGGAGACGGGCGTGGCCTTCGAACACGAGGAATCCGCCCTCGGCCTCACCTGTGTCGCCGCGCCGGTACTCGGGCAGGGCGAGGAGCCCCTCGCCGCCATCAGCGTCACCGGCCCGACCGGGCGGTTTCGGCCGGAGAGCCAGGTCGGGGCCGTGCGTGCGGCGGCCGCGGGGCTGGGGAGCACGTTGGCGCGGCGCGAGCGCCTCCGGTAGGACCGGCCGACGGCGTCCGGGGACGCACCCTCGGTCGTATGTAGAGTGCACATCGCACGCATGACGCTCCGTGCACCAGGACCGTTGCCCTCGTGCCCGGTGTCGACTTCCCGCACTAGTGAGGCACTGTGACTGACTCGATCGCTCACCAACAACAGCTCTATGTCGCCGACGGACTGTCCGACGACGAGATCGCGCAGCAGGCCGACCTGTACGGGCCGCTGACCGACAGCGTCCGAGAGCTGATCGAGATCGCGCTGCTGACCGAGGTCGACGACCCGGAGGTGCGCGCAGCGATGGAGCACATCGAGTCCGCCAAGCAGTTGCTGCGGAAGCGGATGATCCCCGGACCGTACGGCGTGCGCTGGGGCGCCTCGGGTCAGAAGCGGGCCTGGGGCAATGCCGCGGCCGGGCTGCGCAACGCGATCGCGCCGCCGTTGGTCATCGACTGCGACCCCGACGGGCGCGCGTCGACCGACTTCCACCTGGGGTCGGCCTACGAGGGTCCCGCCGGCCTCACGCACGGTGGTGTGTCCGCTCTGGTGCTCGATCAGGTGCTCGGTGCGGCCGCTGAGGCGGGCGGTGCGCCCGGCATGACCGGGACGCTGACTCTGCGTTACCGCCGCCCCACCCCGCTCGGCGCGTTGCATGCCGAGGCGCGCATCGATCGCCTCGAGGGCGTCAAGACCATCGTCGTCGGGCATCTCGCCGGGCCGGACGGTGTCTGCGTGGAGGCGGAGGGGGTCTTCATCCTGCCGCGCTGGGTTCGGGACAGGAACAGCGCCACGGTGTCCGATCCGGTCTGATCGCCGGGCGTCCGCCCCTACTCCTCCGCACTCTGTCACGGCTCGTCGTCATCACCTGTTCTGTCGTCGCTATGTGGCGTTCCGCTCACCCGGCCACGTCGTCGGACGTGGGTTTCGTTGTGTTCCATCGCTGTTCGACTGGCGCGGTCGAGGAGTTCCCCGGGATGGTGGCGGTGGTTGACCCGCGGCCGCTGCAGCGGGTCGATGCGCGGGGGTGGGGTCCATTGGGGCACGGCCGGCGAAGGCGGTGCCCTCGGGGGCGATGCCGGTCTGCCGGCCGCCTGGCCCGTCGTGGATGAGGGCGTGGCAGGCGTCGCAGCCCAACGTCAGCTCATCGATGTCGGTGTTGCCGCCCTTGCGCCAGTCGTGGACGTGATGAACTGCCGTCATGGTGGCGGGGGCGTCGCAGCCGGGCCGGGTGCAACCGCCCTCGGAGGCGATCAACGCAAGGCGTTGATCGGCGGAGGCGAGCCGTTTGACACGCCCCAGGTGGAGCGGTCGGCCGTTGTGATCGAACAGCGCCAGCACAGGGTGGGAGCGTTCGGCCATCCTGAGTGCGTCCTTGATCGGGACCGCGCCTCCGGAGGCCGTGGTGACGACGCCGGTGGCGTGCTCCAGGTGATCGACGCGGATCGTGATGATCGCGGTCACGGGCGGCCCGCGGTGGGTGCCCAGCCCTCCGGACCCCAGTAGCCCGCGCAGGACCTGCTTGAGGGCGTCGTGATTCCGTTGTGCGGCGGTGCGGGTATCTCGGGCGGCTGCCCTACCGAGCTCGTTCCGATCGATGCTCGCGGATTCTGCGTCTCCACAGGGTGATTGGGGGTCGTCGGGATTGTTCATCCCCGGTCGGGCGAGTTTGGCCAGTACCGGATCCAACAGTGCCCTGGTCTCCGGATCCAGCCACCCGGACACGGGCGTCATGAGGTCGGAGTCCTGGCGCCCGAGTCGGAGCCCCCGGCGGCGGGCCCGATCCTTGTCGTCGGTGAGCTTGCCGTCCGGGTTCAGGTAGGCCAGTAGTCGTTGGCCTGCTCTCGCCACGTCCTCGGGCGTACCGCGCCGGGCCAACTCCGCCAGTACCCGCTCGGCGGTCTCGACCTCAGGGGTGGGGGTGGCGCCGGGAATCTTGTGGACCACCTCGCGCACTGCCGCGGCATGCTCGGCGCCGATGTCGCCGTCGCGTTGTGCGGCGGCGGTCGCCGGGAGGGTCGCCGGTAGCTCCTCGCCCGACAGGGTGCGCCAGGTGCCGAGCTTCCTCGCGGCGGTCACCCTCCGGCTCGCGTCCCCCGCGGAGATCCGCAGCACTTCGATCAGGAGCTTGTTGACCGACGCGCAGCCGTTCTTTCCTGGGAGTCCACGCTCGACTGATTCGACGATCAGGCGGTGCCCGATCGCGGCGGCCGTGCGCAGCGTGGCCTCCATCCCACGTAGCGCTCCCAGGATGTCGGAGTCCGGCAGTCCGGTGAGATCATCGGCGCACAGTCCGTCGACCGCAGCGGCCAGTCCCGACAGGTGCTCTGCGACCTGATCGGATCCCCCACAGCACGCGCTCGAACGCATGTGCTAATTCTAGCGAGGGGGTCCGACACGGATGCGTCGTCGATACAACGCGCGAATCGGTCCGAGCTGCCACCGGTGAAGCGACACCGGAGCCGCCGCGGCGTCCGGGAGGACGGACTACCGTGCGATCGGGCGCAGGATGACCTCGGTCGGGTGTCCGTCGCGTGGCGTCTCGATCGCGGCCCGAACCGCGCCCGCGACCGTGCCTGCCTTGAGGAACTGGTCCGGGTCGTACTCGCCGCCCTCGGTCGTGATGATGTCGCGCTGCATGTCGGTGTCGATCCGTCCCGGGTGGATCGAGGTCACCCGCAGGGCGGGCTCCTCCAGCCGCAGCGTGTCGCCGAACGCGCGCAGGGCGAACTTGCTGGCCGCGTAAGCGCCCCAGCCGGCGTTGGCACGGATCCCGGCACCCGAATTGATCAGCACCACATGACCGTTCGCCGCGCGCAGTGCTGGCAGCAGCAGCCGGGTCAGCTCCGCGACGGCCACCACGTTCGCCTCGAACGTCCGGCGCCACACCTCGGCGGGGATCTCGGCTACCGGGCCGAGCTCGACTACCCCCGCGTTGTGCACCAGGACATCGAGGCGTTCGATTCCCGCGACCGCGGCGGCGACCGCGGCGTGGTCGGTGAGATCTGCCGGCCAGCCGACGGCACCAGGCAGCTCCGCGAGTATCGGCTGCAGGGACTCGGGGCGGCGCGCGCCGAGCAGCAGGTCGTGGGTGGGCGCGAGCTCGCGGGCGATGGCGGCGCCGAGCCCGCGGCTCGCCCCGGTGATCAGTGCAGTCGGACGCATGGATTCGAGGCTAGCCGAACCGTCGGGGCGCCTACGCGTTCTCCTTGGCGAAGGTGCGGGCCCCGATCAGGCCCAGCACCAGCGCGAGGCTGACGGTGACGAGGGTCCCGATGTAGACGTCGGAGGACCCGAAGTCGCCGCGGAACAGGGCGCGGGCGGCGTCGACGGTGTGCGAGAGCGGGTTGAGCCGCGCCAGCGTCTGCAGCCACCCGGGGCCGAGGGTCATCGGCAGCAGGATTCCCGAGAGCAGCAGCAGCGGAACCGAAACCATGTTCAGTACGGAGGCCAGCGAATCCTCGGACCGCGTGGCCAGGGCGAGCGCGTACGAGGCGGAGGACATCCCGGCCGCGATGATGGCGACCAGGATCAGCGTCAGTACGAAGCCGAGCGGGTTGGGCCGCAGGTCGAAGAGGACCACCGCGACCAGGGTCAGGATGGTGGCCTGGACCATGAGCACCACCATGTCCTTGAGTACCCGGCCGAGCAGCAGTGCCCCGCGGCTGGCCGGGGTGACCCGCTGGCGTTCGATGATCCCGGCGCGCAGCTCGTAGACCATCGCGAAGCCGGCGAACATCGAGCCGAACAGTCCGATCTGCATGATCAGTCCTGGCGTGAACACCAGCCAGGGGTCGGTGCCCGCGCCCATCGAGCCGGCGACGCCCTCGAGCAGCGGGCCGAACAGCACCAGATAGAGGATCGGCTGGGTCAGCCCGATCAGGACCCACAGCGGGTTGCGCAGGTTCGCGCGCAGATGCGCCCAGAAGATCAGGCCGGTCTCGTTGAGGAAGCTCATGCTCGGTCTCCGTCCCGAAGGGATCGTCCGGTCACGGTCAGGAACACGTCGTCGAGGCTCGGTCGTTTCACGGTCAGCGAGCCGGGGACGATGCCTGCGCCCTGCAGCGCGTGCAACAGCGGGATGACCGCCGCGTCGCCGTGCTCGACGGTCAGGTGCACGTGGTGGCCCTCGGTCAGCTGCGAGCGCAGGTCGAGGGCGTCGTCGGCGACCGCAATCGCGCGCGCGGCCAGCTCGGGTGCGATCTCGAGGCTGATCACGTCGCCCGAGATGCGCCGCTTGAGCTCGTCCGGGGTTCCCTCCGCGACGATCTCCCCGTGGTCCATCACCAGGATGCGGTCGCAGAGGGCGTCGGCCTCGTCGAGATAGTGCGTGGTGAGCACGATGGTGGTGCCGCGATCGCGAAGCGAGCGGATGTGGTCCCACAGGTTGGCGCGGCTCTGCGGGTCCAGTCCGGTGGTCGGCTCGTCGAGATAGATGAGGTTCGGCTGGTGCACGAGTCCGAGCGCGATGTCCACCCGTCGCCGTTGACCGCCAGAGAGCTGCTTGCACTTTCGGCCGCCGAGGCCGTCCAGGTCGAGGGCGGCGAGCAGCGCCTCGGCGTTCGCGACGGCGGCCGCCTTGCTCAGCCCGAACAGCCTGGCCTGCAGGATCAGTTCGTCGAGGACCAGTTCCTCCTCGTTGGTCGACCCGCCCTGCGCGACGTAGCCGATCCGGGAGCGGACCCCGCGTGGGTCCCGGCGCAGGTCCGCGCCGGAGACCGTGGCCTCGCCCGCGGTCGGGTTGATGAGGGTGCTGATCATGCGCAACGTGGTCGTCTTGCCCGCACCGTTGGGACCGAGCAGTCCGAGGATCTCGCCCTCGTACACCTGGAAGTCGATGCCCTTGACGGCCTCGACGGGTCCGGTCTTGGTCGTGAACGTGCGCGCGAGCCCCGAGACGCTGATCATGGCTGGGATGCTCATGGGCTCACGATAAGCAGACCCACCGACATCCGCGACCGATTAGTTGTCCGTCGGGCGCGCGGGCGCGGTCGGGGCCAGCGCCGGATGCAGCTCCATCTCCTGCGTCTTGACGACGAAGTAGACGTGCTGCCCCGGGGCGAGGTCGAGGTCGGCGACCGCGGCCGCCGTGACATCGGCGGCGGGTCCGGTGCTGCCGTCCGGGTGGTCCACTCCCCTGACCCGGACTGTGGCCCCGTGCACGTCCAGCTCCGCGATGGTCACCGCGATCACGTTGCGGGGGCTGGCGTGTGGTGGCGGCTCGAGGTGCACGGCGACCGCGCCCGGCCGGAACAGGGCGACGGCATCGGACCCGACTGCGGCCTCGCCGATCCCGGACAGCGTTGTGCCCCAGGATGTCCGGAGAATTCCCTGCTCCTCGATCGTCCCGGACACCAGGTTGACCCCCGCCATCCGGGCGGCGAAGGCGCTGCGCGGAGAGGTCAGCACCTCGCGCACGCTCCCCCGTTCGACGATCCGCCCGGACTCGAGGACGATCACGCGGTCGGCGAGCGCGAGGGCGTCGAGCAGGTCGTGGGTGACGAGCACGGCGGTGCGCCGCTCCTCCCGCAGGATCCGGCGCAGCAGTCGGCGCACCGCAGGAGCCGAGCCGACATCGAGGGCCGACATGGGTTCGTCCAGCAGCAGCAGTCGCGGGTCGGCGGCGAGGGCGCGGGCGATCGCGACGCGCTGGGCCTGGCCGCCGGACAGCTGCGTCGGCCGCCTGCTCGCGAGCTCGTCCGCCTCCACCTCGTGCAGCCAGCGGTCGGCGATCCCGCGTGCCGCGGAACGGGTTTCGCCCCGGCTGCGCGGCGCGAACGCGACGTTCTCGGCGACGCTCAGGTGCGGGAACAGCAACGCCTGCTGCGACAGCATCGCCACGCCGCGCGCGTGGGCCGGTACGAACTCCCCCGACGCCGTGTCGGTGAGCACCCGTCCCTCGAGTTCGACGCGTCCCCGGTCGGGCCGGACCAGCCCGGCGATCAGCGAGAGCAGCGTCGATTTGCCTGCCCCGTTCGGGCCGAGGACGGCGAGCACCTGCCCGGGCTCGAGGTCCAGGTCGAGGTCGACGTCGCGATGATCGAGGTGGGCATGGACCCGGAGCCCGTCGCGGCCCGTCGCCCGGGCCGTGGTCTCGGCGGCCCGGTTCACAGCACACCGCCGGACCGGCGCCTGCTGGTGCCGATCACGATCAGCGCGGCGACAAGGACGAGCAGCAGCGACAGTGCCACCGCGGCCTCCGGATCGGTCTCGCGCTGCAGGTAGATCTCCAGGGGCAGGGTCCGGGTGACACCCTGCAGCGAGCCCGCGAAGGTGAGGGTGGCGCCGAACTCTCCGAGAGAGCGCGCGAAGGCCAGCACGGCGCCGGAGATCAGTCCGGGCAGCACGAGCGGGAGGGTGACCCGGCGCAACACGGTGGTGGGCCGGGCGCCGAGGGTGGCGGCCACGGTCTCGTAGCGCCTGCCGGCCGTGCGCAGCGCGCCCTCGAGGCTGACGACGAGAAACGGCAGCGCGACGAAGGTCTGCGCGAGGACCACCGCGGTGGTGGTGAACGCGATCCGGATCCCGAACGCCTCGAGCTGATGCCCGAGCAGGCCCTGGCGGCCGAAGGTGTAGAGCAGCGCGATGCCGCCGACGACGGGGGGCAGCACGAGCGGCAGCAGCACAAGCGATCGCAGCACCGACTGGCCGGGAAAGCTGCTGCGGGCCAGCACGAGCGCCATCGGGACCCCGACGAGCACGCACAGGACCGTGCTCGCGGTTGCGGTCTTCATGCTCAGCAGCAGTGCGGCCCTGGATGATTCGGAGGTGACGAGCGGCACGAAGTGGGCCCAGTCGATCTCCAGCAGCATTGCCACCAGCGGCAGGATCACGAAGCATGCGCCCAGCAGGGCCGGGAGGTACACCCATCGGGGCAGTCCCACCGCGACCTCGCCCCCGGGTCCCCGGGAGCGGGTCACGGTGCGGAGCACCCCGAGGGGCGTCACGGTGCGGCGAATCCCGCCCCGGCGAGCACCTGGCGGCCGGTGGGCCCGGTGACGAGTTCGACGAACTCTGCTGCGACGGGGCTGTTCTCGGAGCTCTTGAGCTCGGCGATCGGGTAGGTGTTCACGGCGCCCGACGACTCGGGAAACGGGACCGTGGTGATGGCGGCGCCCGCGCCCGCGGCGTCGGTGACGTAGACCAGCCCGGCGTCCGCCTGGCCGGAAGTGACCTTCCCGAGCACGTCGGTGACCGAGGCCTCCTCGCTGACCGGCGTGATGTCGGTGCCGGTTGCCTCTTCGATCTTCTGGGTCGCCGCCCCGCACGGCACCTGCGGCGCGCACACGACCACCTGGTTGCCGGGGTTCGCGAGGTCGGCGAAGGTGGCGATGTGCCTCGGGTTGCCGGGTGGGGTCACGATGGTGAGCGTATTGGTCGCGAAGTTCACCGGGGCGGCGGCGGTGAGCCCGGCGTCGACGGCCTTGGTCATGTTCTTGGTGTCGGCGGAGGCGAACACGTCCGCGGGCGCGCCCTGGGAGAGCTGGGCGACCAGGTCGGACGAGCCGGCGAAGCTGAACTCGACGTTGGTGCCGGGGTGCTCGGCCTCGAACTTCTCGCCGAGCTCGGTGAACGTCTTCTTCAGCGAGGCCGCGGCGAAGACGGTGATGTCGCCGGTGACCGGGGAGGCCGCCGCGGACGTGGTGGTGTCCCCGGCCGGCGTGGAGTCCGAGCTGGAGCAGCCGGCGACGAGGGTGGCGGCGGCCAGGGCCGCGAGCGCGGCGGCCGTGGGGCCGATGCGCATCGCGCGGGAACTGCGGGTCACGACATTCCTCCTGGAGTTTCGACGATCACGGTGGTCGCCTTGACCACCGCCACGGCGACCTTCCCGGGCTCGAGCCCGAGTTCGGCCGCGGATTCGCTGCTCATCAGCGAGACGACGGTGAAGGGGCCGCATTGCATCTGCACCTCGGCCATCACCTTGTCGGCGGTCACCTTGGTGACCAGGCCGACCAGGCGGTTGCGGGCGGAGCTGCCCACCCCGAGCGGGTCCGGCGGGGGCGTTGCGTGCTCGCGGGCGAAATCGGCGAGGGCCTTGCCGTCGACGACCTTGCGCCCCGACTCGTCCTTGGTTGCGGCGAGGCTGCCGCCGTCGATCCAGCGACGAACGGTGTCATCGCTGACCCCGAGCAGCGCGGCCGCGTCCTTGATCCGTATCGATGACATGAGCATTCCCGTCTATGTTCTTATCTGCGTCCTCAAACTCACTCTAGATCTGTGAATGCGGAAATGCAGCCCTAGATCATCCGTGTTTGCGTATCCCTCGCTTCAGTTGCTGAGCGGGGAGCATCCCGGATTCTTCAAAGGCTGTGGTGTCGGCTCCGGTATTCCTAGACTGGACGGTGCGGTGAGACATCCGTCGCGCCGCGGCGGCACGACCGAGGTCGAGGAGCACCCGTGGCTGGAGAAACCGCGTCGGAGCAGGCTGGCTTGAAACAAGACGTGTTCAACTACGTCATCGTCGGGGCGGGTAGCGCCGGATGCGTGCTGGCGGCCCGCCTGACGGAGGACCCGAGCGTCTCCGTGCTGCTGCTCGAGGCAGGCAGCGAGGACGACGCCGACGAGATCAAGATCCCGGCGGCCTTCCCGACCCTGTTCAAGACCAAATGGGACTGGAACTACGAGACCACCCCGCAGAAGCACCTGGACGAGCGCCGCGCGTATTGGCCGCGGATGAAGGCGCTGGGTGGCTGCTCGTCGATGAACGCGATGATCTACATCCGGGGCAACCGTGCCGACTACGACGGCTGGCGAGACGAGCACGGAGCGCAGGGCTGGGGGTACCAGGATGTGCTGCCGTATTTTATTCGCGCGGAACACAATTCGAGCCTCTCGGGTCCGTATCACGGCACCGACGGCCCGCAGCGCGTGGAGGACCGCCGCTACACGCACGAGTTGACCGACGCCTGGGTCGCCGCCGCGGTGTCGGCGGGGATCAAGCCGACCGAGGACTTCAACGGCGCCGAGCAGGAGGGGGCGGGCCGGTACCAGGTCACCTGCCACAAGGGCAGGCGCTGGTCCACCGCCGACGGCTACCTCAGGCCGGCGCTCGGGCGGCCGAACCTCACCGTGCGTACCGGCGCCCACACCACGCGAGTGCTGCTGCGCGGGGACCGCGCGGTCGGCGTCCGCTACCTGCGTGGCGGTGTCGAGGGCACCGCCCATGCGTCCGTCGAGGTGATCCTGAGCGGCGGAGCCGTCAACAGCCCGCAGCTGCTGATGCTCTCCGGTATCGGCCCCGCCGACCACCTGCGTGAACTGGGCATCGACGTGGCGGTGAACCTGGCGGGGGTCGGTGAGAACCTGCAGGACCACCCGGTCACCCCGATGCTGTGGGACACCAGGAACACCACCGATCTGGCCGACTTCTCCACCCCGCTGCGGCTCGCGCAGTGGCAGGCCACCGGGCGCGGACCGCTGGCGTCCAACGTCGGCGAGGGCGGTGCCTTCTTCGCCAGCCGCGACGGTCTCCCGGCGCCGGACCTGCAGATCCTGGTGGCCGCCTCGGGCTTCTACGACAACGGACTCCGGGAACCGGTGGGCAAGAGGTTCACGGCCGGGGTCACCCTGGTCGACGTCGCGAGCCGCGGCCGGCTGCGGCTACGTTCGGCGAACCCGCTGTGGCGGCCCGAGATGGATCCCGCGTACTTTGAGGAGCAGGTCGACATGGATGCGATGCTGGCCGGCTGCAGGCGCGCCGTCGACATCGCCGGTGAGTCCGCCATCGCGGCGTTTCTCGACGGGCCGAGTCTGCCGATCCGGATGGACAGCGACGGCGATCTCGTCGATCACATCCGCGCCTGGTGCCAGACCCTCTACCACCCCGTTGGCACCTGCGCGATGGGCGACGGCGAGGATTCCGTGGTGGATTCGCAGCTGCGCGTCCACGGGGTCGAGGGGCTGCGGGTGGTCGATGCCTCCGTGATGCCGACCGTGCCCCGCGGAAACACCAACGCCCCCACGATCATGATCGCCGAGAGGGCCGCGGACCTGATCCTCGGCAAGACGGTGATCGACACACCGGCACCGCGATGACCATCTCTCCCACAACCAGATTCGAGGACATCACATGACCACGCTCGAGACCGACCCCACGACCGATGCGGGCGCCACCTTCGACTCGCTGAACCCCGGGACGGGTGAGGTCGTCGGCACCTACCCCGTGCAGGACGCGGAGGCGGTCGCCGCCACGGTCGAGCGCGCGCGGGCCGCGGCGAAGTGGTGGTCCGGGCTGAGCTTCGCGGAGCGCCGGACCCACCTGGACGCGTGGGCCGGGGTGCTCACCCGCCGGATCGCCCAGCTGGCCGAGGTGATGCACGCCGAGACCGGCAAGCCGCATTCCGATGCCCAGCTGGAGGCCGTGATGGCGATCGGCCATCTCGCATGGGCGGCCAAGAACGCACCGAAGGTGCTGGGGCGCAAGCGTGTTCCGTCGGGCCTTGAGATGATCGACCACTCCGCGAGCGTGGAGTACCTCCCGCTCGGGGTGGTCGGCGTGATCGGGCCGTGGAACTATCCCGCGTTCACGCCGATGGGCTCGATCGCCTACGCGCTCGCGGCGGGTAACGCGGTGGTCTTCAAGCCCAGCGAGTTCACCCCCGGTGTCGGGGCCTGGCTCGTCGACACCTTCGCGCAGGTGGTTCCGGATCAGCCGGTGCTGCAGCTGGTCACCGGTCTCGGGCCGACCGGGGAGGCGCTGTGCCGCTCCGGCGTCGACAAGCTCGCCTTCACCGGATCGACCGCCACCGGGAAGAAGGTGATGGCCGCCTGCGCGGACACCCTCACGCCGGTGGTCATCGAGGCGGGCGGCAAGGACGCGCTGCTGGTGGACGCCGACGCGGACCTCGACGCCGCCGCCGACGCGGCGCTGTGGAGCGGGATGTCGAACGCGGGGCAGACCTGCGTCGGGACCGAGCGGGTGTACGTGCACGAGCGGGTGTACGAGCCGTTCCTGGCCAAGCTCGTCGCGCTCGCCGATGGCGTGCGTGCGGGCACCGAGCCCGAGGCGAAGATCGGCCCTATGACCATGCCGACCCAGTCCGCGGTGGTGCGCAGCCACGTGCTCGACGCCATCAAGCGGGGCGGCCGCGCGGTGGTCGGAGGCCCGGACTCGGTGGGAGACAGCCTGGTCCAGCCGACCATCCTCGTCGATGTCCCCGAGGACTCGATCGCGGTGACCGAGGAGACCTTCGGCCCGACGCTGACGGTCGCGAGGGTTCGCGACATGGACGAGGCGATCGAGCTCACCAACGCCTCGCGTTACGGACTGGGGTCGGCGGTGTTCAGCAAGCGCCGCGGCACCGAGCTCGCCCGCCGGATCCGGTCGGGGATGACGGCGGTGAACTCGGTGATCGCGTTTGCGGCGATCCCCTCGCTGCCGTTCGGTGGGGTCGGCCAGTCCGGCTTCGGTCGCATCCACGGCCCGGACGGGCTCAAGGAGTTCACCTACTCGAAGGCCGTCGCCCGCAGGCGGATGCCCGCGCTGATGGCGCTGACCAGCTTCACCCGCACGGCCAAGACCGACAAGATCCTCGCCACCATCGTGTCGCTGAGGCACGGACGCGGGTGACATGAACCGCCGTTCGCGCCCCCTGAAGGGTTACCCCCTTCATGGGCGCTGAGCAGGTACGTCCACAGGTGCGGTGGCTGGGTGGTCTACCGCGCCGTCCGCCGGTTCCACCGAGTCCGCCGGCTTGCGAACGAAGAGGCACACCGCGATCAGTACGAACGACAGGATCCCGGCGAGGAGAAAGACCGCCCGCACACCCTCGACGATGGCCTCGGGTGAATCGGCAGGGTCAACGGATCGCGAGGAAACCACCGTCATCACCGTGACGAACAATGCCGTGCCCGCGGCACCGGCAACCTGCTGGAACGTGCCGACAACGGCCGAACCGTGCGCGTAGAGGTGCGGGGCCACCGATCCCAATCCCGATGTCATCAGCGGTGTGAACGTCGCCGACAGACCAAGGCACAGCGCCATGTTCGACAACAGCAGCCACCACAGCGAGGTCGAAGTGCTCACCGCCGTCAGCATCCACACACCGATGCTGACGAGGATCGATCCGGGGATGACCAGGACGAGTGGACCCCGCCGGTCGTAGATGCGGCCCACGATCGGCCCGGCGAGACCCATGAGCAGGCCGCCGGGGAGGGTGATGAGACCCGTTTCGAACGGGTCGAGGTGAATCACCGACTGCGCGAAGTACGGGACGATGATGAAGGTGCCCATCATCGTTCCCATGCCGACCAGCATCGCGACAACGGAGATGGTGAACTGGCGGTATCCGAACACGCGCAGGTCCAGCAGGGCGCGATCCTCGCGTTGCAGCCTGGACTGTCGTGCGATGAAGCCGAACATCGCGGCCGCACCGATGAGGAACGGCAACCACACCGGGGTCGTCGAGGATCCCTGCGCCGATTCACCGATGCTCACCAGGCCGTACACGAGTCCACCGAATCCGAGTACCGCGAGTGGGACCGACAAGAGGTCGATGCGTGCCTTTGATGTCGCGGACACCGACACGACGAATCGTGCGCCGATGACCAGCGTCGCCAACGCGAACGGGGCCACGAATCCGAAGATCCAGCGCCACCCGAAGTGGTCGAGGATGAATCCCGACACGGTGGGGCCGAGGGCAGGCGCAACCGCGATCACGATGGAGATGTTTCCCATCATCGCCCCCCGGCGCGCGACCGGTACGAGTGTCATGATCGTCGTCATCAGCAGTGGCAGCATGATGGCCGTACCCGATGCCTGCACGATGCGGGCGATCAGCAGCACACCGAAGCCGGGTGCGGCGAACGCGATGAGAGTTCCCGCCGTGAACAGCGACATGGCGAGCGTGAACAGGGTACGGGTGGGGATGCGCTGGATGAGATAGCCGGTGAGAGGGATGATCACCGCCATCGTGAGCATGAACGCGGTCGTGAGCCACTGCCCCACGCTCGGAGGTACGCCCAGTTCGACCTGCAGGACCGGGATGGCGATGGTCATCACCGTCTCGTTGAGGATCACCACGAAGGTGGCTACCAACAGGACACCGATCACCTGGAGGTGGCGCCGTTCGATTCGGTCGCCGACGACGACGCCATCGGTCTCGAGACGGGTGGACTCGGTCACGGTGGACCTTTCGGGTGGTGGGAACTGGGGTCACCCCGTCGGCCGACGGAACAGGGTGGGGTGGTTATCGAACTTACTGGTCCGTCACGCAGCCTGCCACTCGATTTCCGTGCGTGATTCGTGACCATGATCCGATCACTCCTCGCGGTCGGCGGAGGCGGCGCGCGCGTAGCCGCGGACCAGCGGCCGCATCAGGCGGAACAGCTCGTCGGGTGATTCGTCGAGGTAGAAGTGATCGCCCTCGAGGATCTGCGGGTCGGTCGGGTGGGTGGTGTGCCGGCTCCAGGCACGGAGGTCGAGCTCGCCGACCAGTGGATCCGCATCGGCCCCGAACAGGTGCATCGGGCAGGCCAGCGGCGCCTCGCCGGGATCCCGGTGATCCGCGCACATCCGGACGTCGTCCCGGATCACCGGTAGCGCCGCGTCCAGCCAGGCGGGCCAGCCGAGGATCTCGGCCGGCAGCCCGCCGATGGCGGTGAGGAACCGAGCGAGCAGGGCGTCGTCCAGGTGGTCGATCGGCGGCAGCGGTGCAGGGAGGTGCGGGGCCGCGTACGCCGAGAGCAGCAGCGCCTCGGGCAGCCGGCGGCCGCCCGCATCGCGGCGCCGCGCCAGCCGGTACGCGACGAGTGCGCCCATGCTGTGTCCGAAGAACACGTGGGGGCTCGAGAGGTGTTCGGCGAGACGGTGTTCGAGATCGTCCAGCAGCAGGTCGAGGTCGACGAACCGTTCGTGTTCCGCCCGCCTGCCCCGTCCCGGCAGGTGTACGGGCACGACGGTGACGTGCGGGCCGAGGGCGCGATGCCACGCCCGGTACATCGACGATTCGCCGCCCGCGTGATGGAAGCAGAACATCCGCAGCGCCGTGTCGGATCCGACCCCGTCCTCGAGATAGGGCGTCAGGGGTGCGGTCTCCATGATCAGTGCCCCTCTTCCAGCAGGGCGAGCTCCTCGGCCGTGGTCTTCACGGTGTAGCGGATCTGATCCTCGGTGTGGCAGGACGTCACGAAGAAGCGCAGCCGGGCCTGATCCTCCGGCACCGCCGGGTAGAGGATCGGGTTGACGTTGATCCCCCGGGCGAGCAGCGCGTTGGACAGCTTCAGTGTCTTGATCGAATCGCCCACGATGCAGGGGATGATCGGGGTGTCGCAGCTGTCACCGGTGTCGAGCCCGGCCTCGACGGCCTGGGTCAGGAAGAGCCGGGAGTGCCGGTGAAGGTGCTCGAAAAGCTCTGGCTCGGTGCGCATCTGCCGCAGGGCGGCCAGCGAGGCGGCGGCGTTCGACGGTGTCATGCCGACGCTGTAGATGAACCCGGGGGTGGTGTATTTGAGGTACTGGATCAACGCGCGGCTGCCAGCCACGTAACCCCCGCACCCCGCCAGGGCCTTCGACATCGTGCCGGACCACAGCTCGACGTCGGAACGGTCGACGGCGAAGTGCTCGCCGATGCCGCCGCCGGTGGCACCCAGCACCCCGATGCTGTGTGCCTCGTCGATCATCAGCAGGGCGTGATGCTTGCGCTTGACCGCGATCACGGCGGGCAGATCCGGGATGTCACCGTCCTGGCTGTACACGCCCTCGATGAGGATCAGCACCCGGCGGAACCGCGACCGGATCTCGGTGAGGATGGCGTCGAGGGCAGCGTGATCGTTGTGCGGGAACGACCTTCGGGTGGCGCCGGAAAGCTTGCAGCCCTGCAGAATGCTGTCGTGGGCCAGGCTGTCGTGGATGACGAGGTCGCCCTCGCCGACGAGGTGACCGATCACGGTCACGTTGGTGGCGTGGCCGCTGACGAGCGCGATGGCGTCCTCCGTGCCGAGCAGCCCGGCGAGCTCCGCCTCGAGTTGCCCGTGCAGGGGCTTCTCACCGGAGATCAGCCGGCTGGCCGAGCAGGAGCTGCCGTAACGGGCGACCGCGTCCTGCACCGCGGAGACGACGCGTGGGTGGCCGGACATGCCGAGGTAGTTGTAGCTGGAGAAGTTGAGGACCTCCTGCCCGTCGATGATCGAGGTGTCCCTGGTGATCCCGTCGTTGACCAGGAAGTACGGGTTGGACAGGCCGGTGGCCTCGCCGAGAGTCAATCGCTCGGCGATCTCCCTGACCTCGGGGAACTGCTCGATGAGATAGGCCTCGGTCGCGATCTCGTCAGTCACTGCGATCGGTGGGACGGCGCGACATGCGGACCCGGTATCGGTGGCCTTGTCCGGCGCCGTCGGGGCGGGCGCCGCGCCGAGCTGCGTGGACACCAGGGCCACCAGGTCGCCGACTGTGCTGGTCGGCGAGAACCAGGCGGGCTCGGCGGCGAGTTCGGGGAACCTGCGAGCAAGCCCGGACACCAGGTCGGCCACCATGATCGAGTCGAACCCGAGCTCACCGGACATCGTCTGGGAGGACCGCAGCGTGTCCGCGGAATAGCCTGCGATCCGGGCGATCTCGGCGCGGACCGAGGCGGCGACGGTGTCGGCGGTGACCTCCCGTGCCGGGGACCCGGCGGTCGCCTGCGGCCGGCCCGCCGCCGCGGCGGTCACGGAGTCGGACCCGGCGCCCGCTGCGGCCGGGCCGGACTGGGCGGCGGCGAGCAGTGCGGTCTGCTCACGGAAGAGGGAGATCAGGTTGTCCATGGTGGTGTCCTCGGTGTGTGCGGGTATGGGGGCATCGTCGGGTGACTCTTGTTCCGGTGCCGTCGTTTTCGTCGACGGCGTGGAGGCGCCGTGCGTCCAGTAGCGGTGGGTGGTGTCGAAGTCGTAGCCGCCGAGCGCCATACGGACCCGCTGCGCCGGTTCGTACAGGGCATCCCACTGCGGGTTGTGGCCGTCCCGGTACAGGGCCGCGACGACCTCCGTGAGCTCGCGCCCCGTCGCCGCCGGACCCGGGCAGGGAACGAGGCAGGTGAGTTCGGGATTGGCGCGGGCGACCATCGGTGCGAGTACGCGCCTCGGCCCGAGCTCGATCAGGTGGGTGGGGCCGTCTTCCAGCCCGGCCGCCAACGCATCGCCGAACCGGACCGTCCCGCGGATGTGCTCGGTCCAGTAGTCGGCGTCCATCGGATCGCCGAGGCCGAGGAGGCCCCCACGCAGGGTCGAGTAGACCGGGATGCGGGGCGGCTCGAAGGTGCAGTCCGCGGCGACGGCGGCGAACGCGGCCACCATCGGCTCCATCAGCGGGGAATGGAAGGCATGGGAGACGGGCAGCGTCCGGACGGATACGGAGCGGGCGGTGAGTTCCTCGGCGATCCGCGCGAGGGTCTCGGCGGCGCCCGAGAGCACCAGCTCGCGTGGGCCGTTGACGGCGGCCACCGCCGCCGTGGGCTCGTCCACGAGGAGGTCGGCGACCTCCGCCGCGGCGGCGCGGACGGCGAGCATGGCGCCGCCGGCGGGGAGCTGCTGAATGAGCCGTCCCCGCGCGACGACCAGCCGGCAGGCATCGTCGAGGCCGAACACCCCGGCGAGCGTCGCGGCCGCGTACTCGCCGATGCTGTGGCCGATGACCCACGACGGTTCGACGCCGGACTCGGTGAGTGTCCGTGCCAGCGCGTACTGCACCGCGAAGATGGCCGGCTGTGCGTGCTCGGTCCGGTCGAGGTCCTCTCCGCCCAGCATCAGGTCTCGGATCGACCGGCCCAGGTGCGTCGCCATCCGCTCGTCCACCTCGGCGAGCGCGCGCCGGTAGCTCCCGGACTCCGCGTGCAGCGCAACGGAGATGCCCCGGTACTGCGATCCCTGGCCGGTGAACAGCCACCCGGTGCTCACTCCCCCGGCCAGGCCCGCCGCGGCGGCGAACCGGTCGTCGTCGGTGACCAACCCGCGTAGGTCCGAGACCGCCTGGTCGCGGTCCCGCACCGGCAGGGCCAGGCGATGGCGCCCGGACGACTTGACCTTGTTGCTGGACCAGCACATCTGGGCCAGCCGTCCCTCGGGTAGTCCGGCGAGATCATCGGCCATCCGGGTTACGTTTCGCCGCAAACCGTCCCGGCTCGACGAGGAGACGGTGAGCACTCCACCGCCGGGGCCTTCGGAGGCCGGTGCGCGTTCGGGTGCGCTCCCCAGTAGCAGGTGTGCGTTGGTGCCGCCCATGCCGAAGCTGCTCACGCCGCCGTAGACCGCGCCTTCGGGTAGGGGCAGCGCCTCGGTGAGCAGGTCGAGGCCGTGGTCGGCCAGGCGAAGGCGTGAATTCTCCTGTGCGGCAAATCGACTGGGTGGAACCATGCGGTGGTGCAGGCTCAGTGCCGCCTTGATCAGTCCGGCGACGCCGGCGGCGCCCTCGGTGTGGCCGAGGTTGCCCTTGATGGAGCCGATCGCGCAGGGCTTCGGCCGCGGCACCGCATGCAGATGGCCGAGTGCCTTGGCCTCGATCATGTCGCCGAGCACGGTCCCCGTGCCGTGGGCCTCGACGAAGGCGACCTGCTCGGGGTGCACACCCGCGCGCCGGTACGCCTCGCCGACGACCTGCTGCTGCGCCCAGCGGTTCGGCGCGGTGATCCCGTTGCTGCGGCCGTCGGAGTTGACCGCGCTGCCCTTGATCACCGCATAGATCGGAAGTCCTTCGCGCTGAGCGTCATCCAGGCGGCGCAGCGCGATTACGGCAACACCCTCGCCGCGGCCGATGCCATCGGCATTCTCGCTGAACGGTTTGCAGCGCCCGTCGGGCGCGGAGAGCCCGGCCTGGGCGTAGAAGACGTTGAGGGTGGGCGTGAGGATGATGTTGACACCCCCCGCGAGGGCCTGATCGCACTCGCCCGCCCGGAGGGCCGCGCAGGCCATGTGGACGGCGACCAGCGAGGACGAGCAGGCGGTGTCGACCGCCATGCTCGGGCCTCGCAGGTCCAGCTGGTAGGAGATCCGGTTCGCGGTCATGAAATATCCGTTTCCGGAACCGAGTTGGGGTGTGATCTTCGCGTAGTCGCTCAGGTGCAGGTTCGCCCATTCGTTCGCCATCACCCCGACGTAGACGCCGGTGTTCGAGCCTGCCTGGGCGCGCGGATCGAGCGTGGCGTCCTCGAACGCGTGCCAGGCGGCCTGCAGCAGCAGTCGCTGCTGTGGATCCATCGCCTCGGCCTCGCGCGGGGGGATGCCGAAGAACTCGGGGTCGAAGGCGTCGGCGTCGCTCAGGAAGCCGCCGCTCCGGTTGTTGACGCTGCCGGGGCCGCCCTCCGGGTCATAGAAGTCGTCGGCGCGCCACCGTTGCGCGGGGATCTCGGTGATGCCGTCCGCACCGTCCATCAGCAACGCCCACAACGCTTCCGGGTTCGGGGCCTGCGGGAACCGGCAGTCGAGTCCGACGATCGCGATGTCGGTCATGATGCCGCCGCTTTCGGCGCGAGCTCGTCCGCGAGGTATCCGGCGATCTCCGCGATCGTGGGGTAGTCGAAGACCAGGGTGGCATCCGCCGGGATCCGCCACCTCTCCTCGACGTCGCCGCACAGGCTCAGTGCGGATACCGAATCGATCCCGATCTCGGCGAGAGGCGTCGTCGGATCGATGTCCCGGGCGGGGACGTCGAGGTAGCCGGCGACCCGTTCGACGAGCCAGCGCGTGATCGGCGCGAGAGCGGCGGCGGTGGGGGTGGAGATTGTGTTGGACATGGGGGTACTCCTCGTGGTTCCGGGGTGAGTGGCAGCGGACCGCGTTTACGCGGAGCCGCGCAGCCGTTGCACGGTTGTGGCGATGTCTTCGTGGAGCAGCGGGTGGATCCGGTTCTCCAGGAACGACGTGCGCATGGAGCGGCGCTGAACCTTGCCGCTGGTCGTGCGGTGCACACCCCGACGATCGACCAGGACAACATCGGGGGCGGGTACGTCGAAATGTCGGGACACCGCGACCTTGATCAGCGAGGTGACCTCGGCCAGGGAGGCGCCGTCGAGCAGCGCGGTCCGAACCTCCTGGATCACCAGCAGTCGCTCCTGCTGACCGGCGTCGATCGAGAGAGCCACCCCGGCGGTCCCGGCGAGAGCGGGATGAACGTCACGGACGACCTCTTCGATGTCCTGGGGATAGAGGTTGCGCCCGTTGATGATCAGGAGATCCTTCATCCGGCCGGTGACGAAGATGTGGCACTGGTGGCGCAGGCCGAGGTCCCCGGTGCGCAGGTACGCCCCCTCCCCCGCCAGCTCGGCGCCGAACCTGGCCTCGGTCTCGTCCGGGCGGTTCCAGTAACCGGCGGTGACGCTCGCTCCCCGAACCCAGATCTCGCCGACTCGGTTGTCCGGCAGCGCTATTCCGGTGTTTGGGTCCACGATGCGGATGTCGAGATCCCGCGGGGGTCCGCTGCTGACCAGCCGGACGCCGGTGTCGTCGGTGGTCAGTACGGCCACGTTGCGTTCCAGGGCCGCCGCGTCGACGTCGATGCGGACCGGCGGGTCGCCGACCCGGCTCGCGGTGGCGAGCAGCGTCAGCTCGGCCATGCCGTACGCGGTGACGAACGCGTTCGGCGGGAATGCAGCGGTCCCGAGCCGCTCGATCACGGCGTCGAGGGTGCGGGACCGGATCGGCTCCGCACCGTTGAGGGCAACCCGGAGCGAGGACAGGTCGAGCCCGGCCAACTGCTCGTCGGTCGCGCGCCGGGCGACCAGCTCGTAGGCGAAGTTCGGTGCGAGGGTGAACTCGGCGCGGTAGCGGTCGATCATCTCCAGCCAGCGGACCGGCCGCTTGAGGAAGGCCAACGGGGACATGAACACGAGGTCACCCCCGGCGTAGAGGGGCAGCAGCATCGAGATCAGGCCCATGTCGTGGAAGTGCGGAAGCCAGCTGACCCCGGTCGCCGCGTCGTCGAAGCCGACCGTCGCCGCGATGGTCGCCTCGTTGTGCAGCAGGTTGCCGTGGGTCACCATGACGCCCTTGGGTTCGCTCGTCGAACCGGACGTGTACTGCAGGAAGGCCACCGTGTCTCCGTCGAGGTCGGGCATCCGCCATGATTCGGCGTCGCCCAGGTCGTCGGCGTCGGTGTACACGCAGGACACCGTCTCGGCGCGCCCGTTGTCGGCGATCCACGCGGTCAGGAGCTCCGCGTAGGCGGAGGTGGTGAGGACGAGGCCGATGTCGGCGTCGTCGAGCATCCCGGCGACCCGCTGTGTGCTCTGCTGGTCGTGCGGCAGCGGGGCGGGCACGGCGATGACTCCCGCGTACAGGCAGCCGAGGAAGGCGGGCAGGAAGTCGATGCTGTCCAGGTACAGCAGCAGGACCGGTCGGTCGGCCTCCGGACGCTGCGACAGCCAAGCGGCCGTTGCCCTGGCCCTGCGGTCGATCTCGCGAAAGCTGAGAACCTCCTCGACCAGCTCGAGCCCGACCTCGCGGTGGTAGGCGTAGAAGCGGGTGTCGCCGTGAACGTCGGCCTGGGCGCGGACGTGTGAAACGAAATCGGGATACACGGGGGCTCTTTCCTCGGGGTGCACGATGCTGTCGAATGACGAGTTCGGGGTGCGCTGGGAACGTCCTCAACACTTGTTGGCCGCGGCCCCGGTGACTACGGACCCTTGGGGTGGTGCGACGGACCCCGGGTGTGGGCATTTCTCACCAAGGAAGGCCCGAGACGTCACCCCGACGGGCGCAATCGGCGCGGCGGACGCAAACTAGGACGATGGCCGCCGATCCCGGATTCATCCCGACGCAGCTCGCGGCCCGGGCCGCGTACCTGCTGCGCGGCAACGACCTGGGCACCATGACCAGCGCGGCGCCGCGGTTGTACCCGCACATGTGGAGCTGGGACGCGGCGTTCGTCGCGGTCGGACTGGCGCCGCTGAGCGTGGAGCGGGCCGTCGTCGAGCTGGACACGCTGCTGTCCGCGCAGTGGGGCAACGGAATGATCCCGCACATCGTGTTCGCGAACGGCGTCGACGGGTACTTCCCCGGACCCGCGCGCTGGGCCTGCGGGGATCTGGCGGCGACGGCCCCCGTCGTCCCGCAGACCTCGGGCATCACACAGCCGCCGGTGCACGCGATCGCGGTCCAGCGCATCCTCGACCACTCCCGCAGGCACGGTCGCAGCACCCGGGCGGTGGCCGAGGAGTTCCTCGACCGGCGCTGGGGCGACCTGGTGCGCTGGCACCGGTGGCTCGCGACCGCCCGTGACCCGAAGGACAACGGACGAATCAGCCTGTACCACGGCTGGGAGTCCGGCATGGACAACTCGCCACGCTGGGATGCCGCGTACGCGAACGTCATTCCGGGAGCGGTGCCGCCTTATCTGCGCGAGGACACCGCGATCATCTCCGACCCCACGCAGCGGCCCTCGAACGCCGAGTACGACCGCTACCTGTGGCTGCTCGAGGAGATGAAGTTGGCGCGCTACGACGACGCCGAGCTGGCGTCCACGATGAGCTTCGCCGTCGAGGACGTGTTCGTCAGCGCCGTCTTCTCGCTCGCCTGCGACGTTCTCGCCACCATCGGCGAGGAGCATTCGGCGCCGAAGTCCGATGTCCGGGACCTGCGGTACTGGGCGGAGAAGTTCCAGCGGGGCACCATCGCCACCACGGACCCGCGTTCGGGCGCCGCCCGCGACTTCGACCTGCGGTCGGGGCGCTGGATCCCCACCGAGACGCTCGCGATGTTCGCCCCGCTGCTGTGCGGCGGGCTGGACCGCGACGCCGAGCGCGCGCTGGTGCGGATCTTCGAGGGACCGCGGTTCTGCGGTCATCCGGATCTTCGGTACGCGGTGCCGCCGTCGACCTCGCCGGTCTCGGGCGACTTCCGGCCGCGCGAGTACTGGCGCGGCCCGGTGTGGCCGGTGATGACCTGGCTGTTCTCCTGGGCGTTCGCCCGTCGCGGGTGGGCCGAGCGGGCCCGACACCTGCGGGCGGAGGGCCTGCGACAGGCCGCCGACGGCAGCTTCGCCGAGTACTACGAGCCGTTCACCGGTGCACCGCTGGGCAGCATGCAGCAGTCCTGGACCGCGGCCGCGGTGTTGGACTGGCTCGGCTGAACCCACCCGCCGATTTCGTCTCGCTGGGCGGGAGGTCGGGATTCGGTACCCCGGGTGCGTCGGGTCAGGTATGACGTAGACCACACCGGACCGAAGGAGCAGGGCTGTGCGATTCACCTATGCCGAGGCCATGACCGACCCGGCTTTCTATGTGCCGCTCGCGCAGGCGGCGGAGGAGGCCGGCTATCACGGGATGTCGATCGCGGACAGCCTCTGCTATCCGAAGGAATCCGATTCGGTCTATCCCTACACGCCCGACGGAAGCAGGGAGTTCCTCGAGAACAAGGCGTTCGTCGAGGCGTTCGTCCTCGCCACCGCGCTCGGGATGGCGACGACCACGCTGCGCTTCACCACCTTCGTGCTGAAGCTGCCGATCCGTCCCCCGGTCCTCGTCGCAAAGCAGGCCACCTCGGTGGCCTACATGATCGACAACCGGCTGAGCCTCGGAATCGGTCTGAGCCCGTGGCCGGACGACTTCGAGGTGCTGGGCGTGCCGTGGGAGCGGCGCGGCAAGCGGACCAACGAGGCGATCGACATCCTTCGCGGTCTGGTGAGCGGTGACTACTTCGAGTACCACGGCGAGATCTTCGACCTGCCCGCGATCAAGCTGAGCCCGGTACCGAGCGAGCCCATCCCGATCCTCGTCGGCGGGCACAGTGACGCCGCGCTCCGGCGCGCGGTGGTCCGGGGCGACGGGTGGATGCATGCGGGCGGCGGCGACGAGGAACTCGACGTCCTGCTCGCGAAGCTGCAGCGGATGCGCCGGGAGGAGGGCACGGAGAACAGCCCGTTCGAGATCCACGTGATCTCGCCACAGGCCTACACGGTCGACGGGATCAGGCGACTCGAGGACAAGGGCGTGACCGACGTGATCGTCGGCTTCCGCGACCCCTACAGCGTCGCGCAGGACACGGAGCCGCTGGGCCAGAAGGTCGCAGCCCTGACGCACTATGCCGAGACCGTGATGTCGAACTGCGGGTGACGCGGGCGGGCCGACGCCAAAAGTTCATCCTCGGTTTCGTGGTCGTGTCCGAAATATCGGTTTAGTCTCGGGCGATGACGCCGTCGAGTCGTAAGCGTGTCCGAGCCGTCACCCGCCTGGTCCCGGTGCTGATGGCCGGTGCCCTCGCCTTCGCCGTGCCTGGCACCGCGACCGCCGAACCGTACAACGGTCCCGACGTCGCTTCGTGGCAACACCCAGGCGGCTCGGGCATCGACTGGTTCGCCGTGCGCGCCTCCGGCCACGAGTTCGCGATGGTCAAGGCCACCGAGGGACTCTGGTACGTCAACCCGTTCTTCGTGCAGGACGGGATCGGCATGCGCGCGGCCGGGATGTCCCGCGGCGCCTACCACTACGCCGACGTCCGGGAGTCGCCCGAGGCGCAGGCCGCGTTCTTCGCATCGACGTCGTTCCCGGTGATCGGGGGCGACGGACTGCCGCCGGTGCTCGACATCGAGGACGCCAAGGGCCTGCCGCCCGCCGCGGTGATCGACTGGACGCGCCGCTACCTCAACTCCGTCCAGGCGCTCACCGGCAAGCAGCCGATCATCTACACGTACCCGAACTTCTGGCGCACCGCGATGGCGAACACCACGGAGTTCTCCAACTACCCGCTCTGGATCGCCGACTACAACGGCAGGGACGAGCCCGGCCCGCTGCCCGGCGGCTGGCGGCACTGGACGTTCTGGCAGTACACCAGCACGGGCCGGATCCCCGGCGTGAACGGCAACGTGGACCTCAACATCTACGGCGGCGGCCTCGGCGACTTCGGCAGCTCCGCCAACCCGTTCGGTTCCTGAGGTCCCGTTCCGTTCTGAGCTCGCCGTTCGGCTCCCGAGGTCACGGATCGGCCATCCGCGCAGCGCGATCGGCGGGCGTACGCTTCGGGGGTGCGCAGGCGCGAGGCAGCCTGGGAGTATCTCCGCGGCGCGCTGTGGGTGCTACCCGCCATAGCCGTGGTGCTGGCGCTGGCCCTCGGGTCGATCCTGTCGTCCGTGAACACCCGCCCCGGCACCTGGATGCACCGGTTGGCGTTCCAGGGCACCCCCGATGACGCCCGCACGCTGCTCATCGGCACGGCGGGCACGATGATCACCGTCATCGCGCTGACCCTCGGGCTCACTGTGGTGGCGCTGCAGCTCTCGTCCACCCAGTTCTCGCCGCGGATCCTGCGCAACTTCCTGCGTGACCGCCCGAATCAGGTGGTGCTCAGCGTCTTCGTCGCGACCTTCGCGTACAGCATCGCCGGGCTCTACACGGTTGGCGTGTCCGCGGGCAGCCGGACCGCGGACTATCCGCGGTTCGCGGTGAGCTGGGCGATGGTGCTGCTGTTCCTCAGCCTGGGCGCGCTGGTCTACGAGATCCACCACCTGACCCATTCGCTGCAGATCGACGAGGTCATGCGCACGGTGGAGCGGAACACGCGCGAGGTGGTGCGGCACGGGCTGCCGGGCACCACGGCGCCGTCGGCGCTCCCTGACCCGCCGCCGTCGGCGACGGTGGTGCCCTCGAGCCGCACCGGCTACGTGCAGGCGGTGCACCCGGACGAGCTGGTCGGGCACGCAGCACGGCACGGGGTGACCATCAAGATCGCGCCCCGCGTCGGGGACCACATCGCCGCCGGATCCACCCCGCTGGCCTGGGTGTGGAGCGAGGCCGGCCGCGATTTCGACGCGGTGGGGGTCGGCCGCGCGGTCGAGCAGTCCGTGCGGATCGGGTTCGAGCGGACACTCGAGCAGGACGCCGCGCTCGGCATGCGTCAGCTCGTCGACGTCGCCTCGAAGGCGTTGTCCCCCGCCATCAACGACCCGTACACGGCGGTCCAGGCACTGGATCACCTCACCGCGATCATGTCCTCGCTCTCCCGTCGGGACCTCGGGTCGCTCGTATTGCCGGCCGGCCCGGGAGGCCGCACGGTCACGGTCCCCGCCTACACCTTCGCCGACTATCTCGATCTGGCCTGCGCCCAGATCCGGCGCTACGGCGCGCGCGAGCCCACCGTCGCGCTCGCGCTGATCCGGCTGTTGCGGGACAGCGCGGCGGCCACCACCGATGACGGTCGCCTCACCGCGATCGGGTTTCAGCTCGGGCTGCTCGAGGCGGACGCCACCCGCGAGATCGTGCAACCGGCGGACCTGACCGCCGTCACCGCGGCCGCGGGCGAGCTCCGGGATCGGCTGGAGCGCGCCCGCTGACCGAGGGCGGGTCAGCCGCAGATGGCCGCGTCCACGATCCCGTAGACGGCGTCCTCGGAGTCGGGGCCGAGACCATTGGTCACCGACGCCTCCATCCGCCTGCTGCCGTCGAGGGTGGTGAAGGCGAGGGTGGTGTAGCCGGGGATGCCGCCGCTGTGACCCCATGCCGTCACCCCGCACGGGGTGTTCCTGGACTGGGCGCCCAGCCCGTAGCCGTGCCCGTCGGTGATCGACCGGGCGGAGGTCAGCTCGGCGAGCTGGGCGGGCCGCAGGAGACGCCCGTCGGCCAGTGCGGTCAGGAAGAGGTCCAGGTCGGAGGTGGTGGAGATCATCTCGCCCGCGGCGCCGCCCCAGCTCGGGTCGAGTTCGGTGGTGTCCACCGGCACCCCCGCGACGGGGTGGTAGCCGCGGGCGTGCGGTCCGGGGATGAACACGCTGCCGTGCGGGGCGCTGGTCGCGAGCATCCCGAGCGGTGTGGTGATCCGAGCGGCGACCTCGGTGTCCCAGGATCGTCCGGTCACCTTCTCGATCAGCATGCCAAGCACGATGTAATTGGTGTTGGAGTAGGCCCAGTCGGTTCCGGGCGCGAAGTTCAGAGGCTTGCTCGTCGCCAGGTCCACCAGCTCGTTCGGGGTGTAGGGCCGGAACCGGATGCCGAGGAACTCGCCGTCGTCCAGCGGGAGGGAATCGGTGTAGTTGTACAGCCCGCTGGTGTGCTGCAACAGCATCCGGACGGTGATGGTGTCGCCGTCGGGCAACAGGCCGGGCAGGTACCGGGCCACCGGCGCGTCCAGCTCGACCCGTTCGTCTTCCACCAGCTGCAGCAGCACGGTGGCGACGAACGTCTTGGTCACGCTGCCGATCCGGAACCGGCCGTCGTCGGGAACCGCCCATGGCGTGCCGAGCACACTCGAACCGGCGGTGGCGGTCGTGGTCCGTCCGTCCCACGTCGTCCGGACCTGTACACCGACCGCACCGTTCGCGAGGATGCGGTCCATCGCCTGCTGCACCGCCGCGCCGGTGGCGGTGGCGGGTGCCTGCGGCTGCGCGAGCGCGGGCGTCGCGCCGACGAGCAGGGCGGTGACCGCGACGGCGAGCCCGGAGGCTACGAGTCTGCTTCTCATGGTGGGGTTCTCCTCGATTGTCGCCCGATAACTCTCGGCACCGACGCTATTGACGCGCGACGGGTGCGACGATCCCCCTGACTACCGGATCTGAGGTACAGCCTGCCCCACCTCGGACACGAAAGGGCGCCCTCCGGAGAACCGGAGGGCGCCCAGGGTTCGCGAGGGTCAGACGCCGACCCGCCCGCCGCCCGACTTCCAGGCCGCGACGACCGACGGCCGGGGCTGGCTGTCGCCGCCGTCCGGCCAGTGCGAGGCCGGCTTGTCGGCGCTGGCGCCGTCGAGCTCACCCGGGTGCTGCACGCAGACCACGACGCGGGACTCGCCGATGATCGGTCCGCAGGTCTCGCCGCCCTTCGGGACGGTGAGGAACTGCTTGGTCTCGCCGCGCCGGTCGCCGTCGAGTACCACGCTGAACAGGCCGTCGTTCGACTTCAGCGCGTTGCCATCGGTGGAGATCCACAGGTTGCCGTGCGGGTCGAACGCCAGGTTGTCGGGGCAGGAGATCGGGCTGACCTGCGTCTTGTCGAACCCACCGAAGTAGGTGTCGGCTGCCGCGGGATCGCCGCAGACCAGCAGCAGGTTCCACGTGAAACCGGTGCCTGCGTGCTCGTCCTCGATCTCGAGGACCTGCCCGTTCTTGTTGTTGTTGCGGGGGTTCGGCTCGTCGGCGGCGGGCTTGCCCTCCTCGCCGCGCTTGGTGTTGTTGGTCAGCGCGACGTACACCTTGCCGGTCTTCGGGTTGGGCTCGAAGTCCTCTGGGCGGTCCATCTTCGTGGCGCCCACCTTGTCGCCGGCGATCCGGGTGAACACCGCGACCTCCTCCGCGCTCATCCCGTCTACCAGGGACTCGGCCTTGCCGTCCTCGCCGGTGCGCAGCAGCGGAATCCACTCGCCCTTGCCTGCGAAGCGCCCGGAGGACGGCAGCTTGCCGGAGCCGTCGATCTGGTCCGGCTCGTCGCCGGTCAGCTTGGCGACGTACAGCGTGCCTGCGTCGAGGATGGTCAGGTTGTGCCGCATGCTGGATTGGCCGTTGCCGGGCATCATCTTTCGCGCGGACACGAACTTGTACATGTAGTCGAACCGCTCGTCGTCGCCGCTGTAGGCGACCACAGTGCCGTCGTCGGTCACGTAGATGGTCGCGGCCTCGTGCTTGAAGCGGCCCATCGCGGTGTGCTTGATCGGGGTGGACGCCGGATCCCACGGGTTCACCTCGACGACGTAACCGAAGCGGTTCGCCTCGTTCGGCTCCTGCACGAGGTCGAAGCGGGGATCGAAGCGCTCCCACTTCCGCTCGCTCGCCCCGCCCTCGATGCCGTACCGCTTCAGCCTGGCCGCGACGGTCGGGTCGGTGACCTGATCGGCGTTGGCGAAGTACTGGTTGAAGTTCTCCTCGCCGGAGAGCACCGTGCCCCATGGGGTGACGCCACCGGAGCAGTTGTTGAGCGTCCCGGTCACCCGGGTGCCGGTGGGGTCGGCGGTGGTCTTGAGGAGGTCGCTGCCCGCGGCGGGCCCGGTCACCAGGAACTCCGAGTTCGCGGTGATACGGCGGTTGTTCGGACCGAATTCCGGTGTGAGCCTGCCTGTTCCGGACTCGCCCTTGACCTGGACGACGGAAAGGCCGTGCGCGGCGATCGCGGTCTGGAACTGCTGGAGGGTGGGGTTCGCGGGGTCGTAGCCGGTGAACATGAAGGGCTCGGTGGTGTACTCGTGGTTGACCACCAGCAGATAGGTGTTCGGCTGGCCCTCCACGGGGAGCAGGCCGGCGAAGTCGTTGTTGAAGCCGAACTGCATCTCCTGCGCCTGCGGCGTCTGGTTGGCGAAGTCGAAAGCGGGCGCGCCGGGCAGCACCGGGTCGCCCCAGCGGATCACGACGGCCTGCTCGTAGCCCTCGGGCACCACGACGGCGTCCTCGGTGTTCGGTGCGACTGCGGTGAACGCGGTGCCGCCCGGGGCCTCGCCGCCGCCCGCCGCCGCCGTCGTGGAGCCCCCGGCCGAGCCGCTGCCGGAGTCATCGGAACACGCGACCAACGCGCCGCCCGCACCGACCGCGAGCACCGCGACGGCGCCGGACTTGAGCAGCCCGCGCCGCGACATCGCCGCGCGCACGATGTCGCCGAAGTACTCACCGCCGGAGGTGTTGGGCACCTCGTGCGAGCAGGCATTGCCGCACTTGTACTGGCAGGTGATCGATGCCCGCGACGATTTGCCGTCGTGATTGACAAACAGCGCGAGGGGCTTCAGCTTCACGTGGTTCTCCTGATCGAAGGTTCAACTCGGGAGACCGTAGAAGTCTTAAGCGAGGGCAAAGGAAAGGCAAAGTGAACGACCGGACAATGAGGCGACCCTAAGTCCAGTGTCTTTGCCGCCCACCGGGAAACGACCTTGTCGCGGTGGCGTGGGGCGCCGAGCATCGTTCGGATCGAAGCGAACTCGAGCCTGGAGGAACATCAATGACGCTGAACTCCACCACCAACCGCGGAGATGTCCGCGAAATCGAGGCCGTCGCGGCCCCCACAAGGTTCGCCCGCGGGTGGCACTGCCTGGGCCTGGCTCGGGACTTCCGCGACGGGAAGCCGCACTCGGTCGAGGTCTTCGGCACCAAGCTGGTCGTCTTCGCGGACAGCGCGGGGGAGCTCAAGGTGCTCGACGCCTACTGCAGGCACATGGGCGGGGACCTGAGTCAGGGCTCGGTCAAGGGTGACTCGATCGCCTGCCCGTTCCACGACTGGCGCTGGGGCGGTGACGGCAAGTGCACCGGCGTCCCCTACGCCCGCCGCGTCCCGCCGCTCGCCCGTACCCGAGGCTGGCTCGCGCTCGAGCGCAATGCGCAACTGTTCGTGTGGCACGACCCGCAGGGCAACCCGCCGCCTGCCGACGTGACGATCCCCGCGATCGACGGGGTCGGCAGCGACGAGTGGACCGGTTGGACCTGGAATTCGGTGCTGATCGAGGGCTCGCATTGCCGTGAGCTCGTGGACAACGTCGTGGACATGGCGCACTTCTTCTACGTGCACTTCAATGTGCCGCGTTCGTTCAAGAACGTCTTCGAGGGCCATGTCGCCTCGCAGTACATGAGCTTCACCCCGCGTACCGACGTGAACGTGGACGTCGATTTCGGTGAGGACAGCATCACCCAGTCCGATGCGTCCTATCACGGCCCGTCGTACATGATCGACAGGTTCCACGCCGACATCGGTGCGCACGAGCCGCTCGAGGCCGTGCTGATCAACTGCCACTACCCGGTGACGTCGAATTCCTTTGTGCTGCAGTACGGGATCATGGTCAAGAAGATGGCCGGGATGTCCGCCGAGCAGGCCGACGAGATGGCCGAGGGCTTCGGGGACGGCACGATGGCGACCTTCGAGCAGGACATCGTGATCTGGAAGAACAAGGCGAAGATCGACAACCCGCTGCTGTGCGAGGAGGACGGCCCGGTCTACCAGCTGCGGCGTTGGTACAGCCAGTTCTACGTCGACGTCGAGGACATCACCCAGGACATGGTCACCCGGTTCGAGTTCGAGATCGACACCACCCGGTCAGGGAAGCACTGGGACGAGGAGATGGCCGCGAACCGGGCCGCCAGGGTCTAGGGGCCGCGCCGCACTGTGCGCGATCGGTGCCCCGACGGGGGTGACAATCGCGCACAGGCGGCGACGCCGCTGCTACAGCACCTGGGAGAGGAAGGCCTGCAGGCGCTCGGTCTGCGGGTCGTCGAAGAGCGCCTCCGGTTTGCCGGTCTCCACCACGACCCCGCGGTCCATGAACAGCACGGTGTCGGAAACCGAACGGGCGAAACCCATCTCGTGCGTGACGACGACCATCGACATGCCGCCGGCCGCCAGGTCCGTCATCAGCGCCAGCACGCCCTTGACGAGCTCCGGGTCCAGCGCGGAGGTGGCCTCGTCGAAGAACATGATCTCCGGCTTCATCGCCAGAGCCCGGGCGATCGCGACCCGCTGCTGCTGGCCGCCGGACAGGTTGCCCGGCCGGGACTGTGCCTTCTCCGCCAGCCCCACCAGTTCGAGCTGTTCGAGGGCGACCGCGCGCGCCTGCTCCTTCGACAGCCCCCGCAGCTTCCGGGGTCCGAGGGCGATGTTGTCGAGCACGGTGCGGTGCGGGAACAGGTTGAAGTGCTGGAACACCATGCCGATCCGCTGGCGCAGGGTGTCCGGGTTGTCGCCGAGCACCGACCGGCCGTCGAGCAGGATGTCGCCCTGTTCGGGTTCGTGCAGACGGTTGAGCACCCGCAGCAGCGTCGACTTGCCGGAGCCGGACGGGCCGATGACCGAGGTGGTCTTGCCTGCGTCGACGTGGATGTCGACGCCGCGCAACACCTTGTTCGTGCCGAAGGACAAGTGCAGGTCGGTGCCGGTCAGCGAGACCGAATTGGTCGCGGTGGTCATGGGCTATCCCCTTTCCACGACGATGGCTTGTTCGAGCGGGTCGAGTGTGCCGGAGGTGTCGGCCCTGCCGGTCCGCAGGCGCCGGTCGATGTAGTTGACCAGGTGGGTGAGCGGGATCGTCAGCGCCAGGTAGAACAGGCCGGCGGCCACCAGCGGCGACAGGTTCCCGGTCTGCGCGTTGAGGTCGCGCCCGACGGCGAAGAGTTCCCGCTGGGTCGCCAGCAGGCCGAGAAAGTAGATCAGCGAGGAGTCCTTGATCAGCGAGATGAACTGGTTCATCAGCGCGGGCAGCACCCGGCGGACGCCCTGCGGGATCACCACCAGGGTCATCGCCCGGCGGTAGCTGAAGCCGATCGCGCGGGCCGCCTCCAGCTGCCCCGGCTCCACGCTCTGGATGCCGGAGCGGAAGATCTCGCCGATATAGGCGGCTGCCAGCAGGGCCAGCGCGGCGGCGCCGAGCCAGTACGGGTTGTTGCCGGTCAGGCCCTTGACCACCGGTCCGACGCCAAGGCCGATGATCAGGATGATCACCACCGCGGGCAGCCCGCGGAAGACGTCGGTGTACACCCGCGCCGGCCAGCGCAGCCAGCGGGTGCGCGAGATGCCCGCGACCGCGAGCAGCATGCCAGCCACGGTGCCGATCACACCCGAGGTGACGGCGAGGATCACCGTGTTGGGCAGGCCGGTCTTGAGCAGGTCCGGGATGGCCTGGCGGTACAGATCCCAGTCGAAGAAGGTGGCGCCGAGCTGGGCGAGCGTCGACTGCTGGGCGGTCTGCGACTGCTCGGATCCCGGTGTCTCCGGCTTGGCCAGCGCGGCGAAGTCAGGCAGCTCCGGCTCCGGCGCCGCCTTGCTGCCCGGCTTCCAGCCCTCGGGCAGCTCACGGGGCACCCAGTCCGAGTACAGCGACGCCCAGGTGCCGTCGGCGATCACCGCGTCCAGCCCGGAGTTGAGCGCGTCGATCAGGGGCTGGTTGTCCTTGTTGACGGCCCAGCCGACGAAGTTGTTGAGGCTGAAGGTGTTCTGCACGATCGAGGTGGGGTCGCCGGGCTTGATCGCGCCCTCCGCCTGCTGGGACGGGGCCACCCACGCGTCGATCTGGCCGGTCTTGAGGTTCGCGTACGCGGTGTTGTAGTCGGGGAACTTCACCGGGTCGAGCCCAAGCGTGTTCACGACGTAGTCGTCCTGGACGGTGCCCTGCACGACCCCGATCCGGGTGCCGGCGTTCAGGTCGGAGAACCCGTGGATGGCGCTGCCGTTCGGCACCACCAGTGAGAAGTAGCCGAAGTCGTAGCCATTGGTGAAACCGACGGTCTTGCGCCGCTCGTCGGTGGTGGTGATCGAGGACGACCCGACGTCGAATCGGTTCGTCGCGACCTGGGAGAGCAGCCCGGCGAACTCGGTGCCGGAGAACTCGATCTGCAGGCCGAGCTTGGCGGCGACGGCCTTGAGCAGCTCGTTGTCGTAGCCGGTGAAGCTTCCGGAGGAGTCGACGCAGATGCTCGGCGGCGCGTCGGACAGGGTGCCGACGCTGAGCTTGCCGGGGGTGGCCAGGCCGAGCGCGCCGGTGTCGATCTGGTCGAGCGGCTTGGTGGTCGGTGTGGTGTACCGATCCTCCGTGGCAGTCGCGGCGGCGGCGTCCAGGTTGGTGGGTGCGGCCGAGGCGCTGCCGACGCCGGGCGGGGCGCACAGGTCGGTGGCCGAGGTGGCCGAATCGTCGCCACCACCGCACCCGGTCAGCGTCAACGCGAGCAGCGCCAGCAGGGCGATGAGCACCCGACTCTTCACGACATGTGGACGAACCATGCTGAGGAGCCTAGCGGCGCCGGGGTCAGGGACCCGGGAACCTTTCTGTTCGGTGAAGGGGGCTGCTCAGGCCAGGCCCTCGATCGGCTCGGGCAGCCGGTCGGCGCGCCAGCGCAGCGCCTCCATGACCGTGGACAGGTCGTAGTCGGGTCCACCGGTACCGACGGTGAACAGGGTGACGCCCGCGTCGAGGAAATCCTGCGCGGCCTCCGGGCCGGGCCAGGCGACCGACCGCTCGATCCGCGCGGGTTCGCGGCCGACGGCCGCGCAGTGCTCGGCCAGCACCTGCGACTTGTGCCGCAACGCGTCGAGGTCGGCGAAGCTGTGCCACACGTCGGCGTACTCGGCGACCAGGCGCAGCGTCTTGCGTTCGCCGCCGCCGCCGATGAGGACCGGGATGTGCCGGGTGGGGGCCGGGTTGAGCCTGTCCAGCCGTGCCGAGATCCGCGACAGGGTCTCGCCGAGCAGCTTCAATCGGTGCCCCGCGGTGCCGAACTCGTAGCCGTACTCGTCGTAGTCCTTCTCGAACCAGCCCGCCCCGATGCCGAGGATGAGCCGCCCGCCGCTGATGTGGTCGACCGTGCGGGCCATGTCCGCGAGCAGGTCCGGGTTCCGGTAGCCGCCGCCGCTGACCAGCGCGCCGATCTCCACCCGCTCGGTCTGCTCCGCGAAGGCGGCGAGCATCGTCCAGCACTCGAAGTGGGCGCCGTCGGGGTCGCCGTAGAGCGGATAGAAGTGGTCCCAGGTGAAGACGATGTCGACGCCCGCGTCCTCTGACCGCAGTACCGCGTCGCGGATCAGGCCGTAGTCGGGGGCGTGTTGCGGCTGGAGCTGGACGCCGATGCGAAATCCGTGGGTCATCTGCACTCCTGACTCGTCGAGGAAGGCCGGATCCCACGGTAGTCCGAAGGGCCCGACCCCGCAGTCCTCCGCGACCGTTCAGGCGCAGCGCGTCAGAGCTGCGTTTCGCGCCGCGCGATCCGTGGCAGGCGAAGGAGCGGGAGCGGCCGGTGGGTGGTGACGATCCAGGCCTCGTATCCGTTCAGCGCGAGCAGGACCGCGAGGACCAGCGCGGCGGTGGCGATGGCAGGCAGCAGCGGCGCCGCCACCGCGATCGCGCAGCAGGCGAGGGCCGCGGCGGACCGCTGCAGGGTGGCCGCCCCGAACATCCGCCACCGGGCGTAGCAGAACCCGAACAGGTACAGCGCCACGCCGGGGGCGAGCAGCAGCTCGGGGAACGAGTGCGGCACGGACAGCGGATAGGCGAGCAGTTTCTTCAGGCCAACGGCGATCATGATGATCGCGGTGACGTAGATGAGGTGGGCGTAGCTGAAGACATCGGTGACGATGCGAGCCTGCTCGGGACTGTGCTCCAGGCTGTGGCGCACGGCGGGGGCGCCGTAGTGGAAGTACGTCCACCACAGCAGGACGATGATGAGGAACGCGAGCGCGAAGGCGGCGTAGGTGGGCCCGTCGAGGTCGATCCCGGCGGCCTGGCCGCCGACCGCGACCACCGTCTCGCCCAGCGCGATGATCAGGAACAGCCCGAACCGCTCCGGCAGGTGCGCGGTCTCGATGCGGACGTGGTTCATGCCCGCGGGCAGCACCCGCGGGGCGATCAGTTCGATCAGGGCGGCCGCGGTCCACGCAGCGATCCGCCATGGTCCGTCGAGGAAGGCGCCGAGCAGGAACAGCGGCGCGGCAACGAAGGCGGCCACGGCGAAGGGCTCCAACCGGAGTCGGGCGGACCCGCCGGGAAGTCGGCAGGAGAAGGCCCACAACAGGAGTCGGAGCACGACATAGCCGGCGGCGAAGACAAGGGCGCGGTCGCCGAACGCCCCTCCGACGGCCACCGACATCAGGAGCCCACAGCCGGCGACGCTGAAGAGCGCCACCCGGCCCAGCGCCCGATCCACGAGGTCGCCCGCCCGGTTCGCCAGCAGCGTCGCGCCGACCCACCCCCACCACAGCGGCATGAACAGCAGCATCAGGCGAGCCGCCTCGCCGATGTCGTGCGCGCCTGCCAGGGCGGTGGCGATCTGGGTGACCGCGAAGACCCAGATCAGGTCGAAGAACAGCTCGGCCCACGCGACCCGCTGCTCGGGTGGAGGTTCGGTCGGAGCGTCGGCCACCGAATCGGCGCCGTCGAGTGCTGGCTGGTCCACGCGGTCTCCCCCATCGCCGACTGGTACGGCGACGAAGTTTAGGTGCCACTCATCCTGGGCGGCAACGGCTCTCCGATTTGTCGACGGACGCCTACTGTGTCGGGATCAGCACGGGCGGGCGATCGTGTCCGCAACCGACGGGGAGGTCACAGTGAACACGGAGCGTGTCGAGTTTCGCGCGGAGGACGGCACCGGCCTGGTGGGAATCCTGCGCCGCCCGGCCGGGGCGACCAGGGCGGTGACATTCACCGGCCCGTTCACCGGGGTGAAGGAACAGGTCGTCGGCACGTACGCCGACGCCCTCGCGCGCGCCGGATTCGCCACGCTGGTCTTCGACCATCGGAACTACGGCGAGTCCGGTGGTGTGATCCGCAGGCACGAGGACGCCGCGGGCAAGCTGACCGACCTGCGCGCGGCCGTCGGCCACCTGGGCGCACTGGGATTCGGACGGATCGGCCTGACGGGCGTGTGCCTGGGTGGCGGGTACGCACTCAAGGCCGCCGCCCAGGATCCCCGGGTGGCCGCGCTGGCCTGCGTGGCGGGCGCGTACCCCGGTGCCCCGGGCAGCTTCGCCCGTCGCGGCGGTGCCTACCGAGAAGCGTTGCGGGACATATGGGATCACGCATGGACCGAGGACGGACAGCCGGTCTATCAGAAGGCGGTGACCGATGACGGCGGGCCGGCGGCGATGGCGGGTGCGGAGCCGTTCGAGTACTACGGCACGGAACGCTCCTACAGTCCCCACTGGGAGAACTCCGTCACCGTCGCGTCGGGGTATCAGACGATGACGGTCGACACCCTCGCCGCCGCCGACCTGATCTCCCCAACCCCGCTGCTCGTGGTGCACGGCACCACCGATGAGTTCTGCAGTCCCGAGGGTGCTCAGGCGGTGTACGACAGGGCCGGTGATCCGAAGAAGATCGTCTGGCTGCCGACCACGAACCACATCGACCTCTATGACATCCCGGAATTCGTGAACCTGGCCGTCGACGAGCTCACCGCCTTCTTCTCGGAACACCTCTGACGCACGGGTCAGCGCGCGGATCAGGCGCCGAGGTCCCCCTCGTGTACCGCGACCGCCCAGCGTTCGATCAGGCTTCGGATCTGCTCGGAGTCATCGGTCATGATCAGTCCTTCCCGTTGAACCGCTGTGTGAACCGCGGTGCCTGCTCGCCCCGCAGCCGATCGTGTGGAAGCCTCCGTCCGCAGAGGGCGAGGAGGATGTCCTGCGCGTGTCCGGTGACGGGCGTTCCCGACCCGATGGCGAAGTCCAGGTCGGTTGCCCGCAGCTCGACACCGCGCAGGTCGGTGCCGAAGTACTTCAGGTTCTTGGTCGACAGGCTGCCCAGGACGACGCGCAGACGGTCGGCGGGCACCGTGCGGTCGAGCCCCAGCGCGGTGGTGATGTCGAGGCCGTGGATCACGTCGTGCGACAACGCGCCCTCGTAGCCGCCACCCGGCGGCTTCCATGGATGGTCCACGTTGTCGCGGAGCGAGGCCACGAGTTGCCCCGAGGTCAGCTCCGCCGCGTCCCTCCTTGCCGCCCGGTCGGCCATCCGGTTGAAGTTGCCGCCCGCCTTGGCGATCCCGAACACCACCCGCAGCATCGAATACCGGTACGCCATGGTCATGTGCGAGACGACCTCGCGGACCCGCCAGCCCTCGCAGAGCGTCGGGGAGTCCCAGGCCGCCTCGGGCAGCCCCGCCAGCAGGTCCGCCAGCTCCGTCCGCTCCGCCGCGATCATCGGGCGGATCTGCTCCTGCGTCAGGTCGCCACCGGTCATCGCACAATCTCCTGCCATCGGGCCCATCGGGCGTGTGAACAGGTAGACCAGCCTCGACGGCGGAACTCATCGGCGCGCTCTGCGATACTGGCCGCACACCACCCTCAACTCGGATCGTCCGGCACGTTCCTGCCGGTGAAGGGATCGATCGACACCCATGGCGACAGTCACCTACGACTCCACCAGCTGCGTGTTCCCCGGCTCCACCACGCCGGCCGTGGACAAGCTGAACCTGCACATCGAGGACGGCGAGTTCCTCGTCCTGGTCGGCCCGTCCGGCTGCGGCAAGTCCACCTCGCTGCGCATGCTCGCGGGGCTGGAGGAGGTCGACTCCGGCCGCATCCTGATCGGCAACAAGGACGTCACCGGCACCGAGC
This sequence comes from Rhodococcus sp. PvR099, assembly GCF_017833315.1. Lineage (NCBI taxonomy): Bacteria > Bacillati > Actinomycetota > Actinomycetes > Mycobacteriales > Nocardiaceae > Rhodococcus > Rhodococcus sp. PvR099. Next base: position 3,984,448 of record NZ_JAFIBV010000001.1, read on the forward strand.
CGAAGGACCGGGACATCGCGATGGTGTTCCAGAACTACGCGCTGTACCCGCACATGTCGGTCGCCGAGAACATGGGCTTCGCGCTGAAGCTGGCGGGCACCCCGAAGGCGGAGATCCGCCAGCGGGTGGAGGAGACCGCGAAGCTCCTCGACCTCTCGCAGTACCTCGACCGCAAGCCGAAGGCGCTCTCCGGCGGCCAGCGGCAGCGCGTCGCGATGGGCCGCGCGATCGTGCGCCAGCCGCAGGTGTTCCTCATGGACGAGCCGCTCTCCAACCTTGACGCGAAGCTGCGCGTGCAGACCCGCACCCAGATCGCGCAGCTGCAGCGCCGGCTCGGCACCACCACCGTCTACGTCACCCACGATCAGGTCGAGGCGATGACGATGGGCGATCGGGTCGCGGTGCTCAAGGACGGGCTGCTGCAGCAGTGCGCCTCGCCGCGCGAGCTCTACTCCCGGCCGGCCAACATGTTCGTGGCCGGCTTCATGGGCTCGCCCTCGATGAACCTGTTCACCCTGCCCGTCACGGACGGCGGCGTGCTGTTCGGCGAGACCGTGATCCCTGTACCGCGCGGCGCCCTCGCCCTTGCGCACGAGCCGGAGGTGGTGCTCGGCATCCGCCCCGAGCACCTGGAGTTCTCCGACCGGGGCATCCCGATGGAGGTGGACGTGGTCGAGGAGCTCGGCTCGGACGCCTACATCTACGGCCGGACCACCCTCGCAGGCGCCCCGCACGAGGTCGTCGCCCGCGCCGACTGGCGCAACCCGCCGCAGAAGGGCCAGCAGGTCCGGCTGCACGTCGACCCCTCCGAGCTGCACTTGTTCTCCGCTGCGGACGGCCGCAGGCTCGACTAGATTCCTGACCGATTCAGGTTCGACGTAATGTCTCGGTTCGGCGGTGTTCCGTGCCACAGTAGGCAACGACACGGGCATCGGCGTCGCGCGTTTCGTGCTGCGCCGAACCGACCGATCCGATCCACCGACTACCGGGGAGATACTCCATGGTTCTGAATACGAAGGCGGTCCGCCGTGCGGCGGTCGCGGCAACCGCCGCATCGCTGCTCGCGATCACCGGTTGTTCGAGCGACAGCGGCTCGGGCTCCGGCGATGCCTCGGCTGAGAACACCGGCGGCCGTGGTCCGATCTCGTTCGCGATGGGCAAGAACGACACGGACAAGCTCACCCCGGTCATCGCGAGCTGGAACGCCGCGCACCCGGACGAGAAGGTCGAGCTCAAGGAACTCCCCGGCGAGGCCGACGACCAGCGCGACAAGCTGGTCCAGTCGCTGCAGGCCGGCAACTCCGACTACGACGTGATGGCGCTCGATGTCACCTGGACCGCCGAATTCGCCGCCAACGGCTGGCTGCAGCCGCTCGAGGGTGACCTGGCGATCGAGACGTCCGGTCTGCTGCCCGCGACCGTCGCCAGCGCGACCTACCGCGACAAGCTGTTCGCGGCCCCGCAGAACACCAACGCGCAGCTGCTCTACTACCGCACGGACCTGATGCCCACGGCGCCGGCGAACTGGCAGGCGCTCACGGACAGCTGCGCCACGGCCACCGCCAAGTCCGTTGACTGCCTGGTCACCCAGCTCAAGCAGTACGAGGGCCTGACCGTGAACACCACGCAGGCGATCAACTCGTGGGGCGGCTCGGTCGTCGGCCCCGACGGCCAGACCCCCGAGGTCGAGTCGCCGCAGGCCAAGGCAGGCCTGCAGTCGCTCGTCGACGCCTACGCGAAGGGCCAGATCGCCAAGCGCTCCACCGGCTTCACCGAGGAGGAGACCAACCTCGCGTTCGTCGGTGGCGAGTCCATGTACGCCTACAACTGGCCGTACATGTACACGAACGCCGAGAAGGACAGCTCCAAGGTCAAGGGCAACGTCGCGGTCGCGCCGATCGTCGGCCCCACCGGCCCCGGCGCGTCCACCCTTGGCGGCTACAACAACGGCATCAACGTGAACTCGAAGAGCAAGCAGACCGCACGCGACTTCGTCGCGTTCGTGCAGAACCCGGAGAACCAGCAGTCCTTCGCGGACGCGTCGTTCCCGCCGGTGCTCGCGTCCGTGTACGACGACGCCGCGCTGATCGCCAAGTACCCGTACCTGCCCGCGCTCAAGTCCGCGCTGGAGAACGCCGTGCCGCGACCCGTCACGCCGTTCTACAACGCCGTCACCAAGGCGATCCAGGACAACGCGTACGCCGCCATCACCGGCAAGATGAGCGTCGACCAGGCGACCGCGGACATGTCCGCGGCGATCTCGGCCGCGTCCAAGTAAGTCAGTAAGGCCAGGGCCCGGCTCGGGCCCTGGCAGTTCGAACACGAAGAGAACCAGGTACACCAACGATGGCTGACTCTGCTGGGCCACGGCAGGCAGACGAGGCTCGCGCCGCGGCCGGAGTCCTCACCGACTCCGGCCGCGACGTCAGCGCCTCCGGGCGCGAGGTACCCGACAGCGGGTATCCGGGTCACGACGACATAGCACCACCACCGCGCAAGAGAGACCTGCGGGCGGTGTGGCTGATCGCGCCGACGATGGTGATCCTGGCGATCGTCATCCTGTACCCGGTCCTGCGGGCCATCTGGCTCTCGTTCCAGGCCGACAAGGGCCTCGACCCGGTGACCGGCACGTTCACCAAGGGCGGCTTCGCCGGCTTCGACCACTACCTGATGTGGCTGACCCAGAACTGTGGTTCCGGGATGGGGTCCTGCCCGCCCGGCACCCTGGGCGCGGACTTCTGGCCGTCCGTCGGGATCACCTTCTTCTTCGCGGCCGTCACCGTGACCATCGAGGTCCTGCTGGGCCTGTGGATGGCGACGATCATGGGCCGCACCTTCTTCGGCCGTTCGCTGCTGCGGGCCGCGGTGCTGATCCCGTGGGCCATCCCGACGGCGGTCACCGCCAAGCTGTGGTTCTTCATCTTCGCGGAGAACGGCATCGCCAACAAGATCCTCGGGACCGACATCGCGTGGACGACGGATCCGTGGGCATCTCGGTTCGCGGTGATCGTCGCCGACGTCTGGAAGACCACGCCGTTCATGGCGCTGCTCATCCTGGCCGGTCTGCAGATGATCCCCCAGGACGTCTACGAGGCCGCCAAGGTGGACGGCGCCAGCGCCTGGCAGCGGTTCACCCAGATCACGCTGCCGCTGGTCAAGCCCGCGCTGATGGTGGCGGTCCTGTTCCGCACCCTCGACGTGCTGCGCATGTACGACCTGCCCGCGATCCTCAACGGCGACAGCGGCGCCACCCCGACCACCACGATGTCGATCCTGGTGGTCGCGGACATCCGCAACGGCAACTTCAACAGTGCGTCCGCGCTGTCGACGCTGGTGTTCCTGATGATCTTCGCGGTGGCCTTCATCATGGTGAAGTTCCTCGGCGCCAACGCGGTGCGCACGCAGGACGAACAGCGCAAGGGAGACAAGTAGTGATGGCGGGACGGCACCGCAGCGACGAGCTGGCGAAGTCGCCCTTCGGTCGCGGCGACGCGCTTGCGAAGTCGCCCATCGGGCGGGGCCCCGAACAGGCCGCGCCGATCGAGCGCCGCAGGCGGTCCCCCTGGCCGAGCGTGCGCACCTACATGGGTGCGGCCATCATCCTGATCTGGGGGCTGGCCCCGTTCTACTGGATGGTCATCACCGCGTTCCGGGACGTCGACCACACCTTCGACACCACCCCGTGGCCGACCTACGTCACGCTCGACAACTTCCGGGACGCGCTGGCCACCGACAAGGGCAACGACTTCCTCGGTGCCATCGTCAACAGCCTCATCATCGGCGCCGCGACCACCGCGGTGGCGATGATGCTCGGCATCTTCACCGCGTACGCGCTGGCGCGGATCGAGTTCCGCGGCAAGTACGTCGTGACCGGCATCATCCTGGCGGCCTCGATGTTCCCCGGCGTCGCGCTGGTGACGCCGCTGTTCCAGCTCTTCGGTGACATCGGCTGGATCGGTCACTACCAGGCGCTGATCATCCCGAACATCTCGTTCGTGCTGCCGCTGACCATCTACACGTTGACCTCCTTCCTTGGCGACCTGCCGTGGGAGCTCGAGGAGGCGGCCCGGGTCGACGGCGCCTCGCGGGGGCAGGCCTTCCGGAAGGTGATCCTGCCGCTGGCGGCGCCTGCGTTGTTCACCACCGCGATCCTCGCCTTCATCGCGACGTGGAACGAGTACATGCTGGCGAACATGCTCTCCACCCGCGCGACCGAGCCGGTGACGGTGGCGATCGCCCGGTTCGAGGGCCCGGACTCCTTCTCTCAGCCGTACACCGCGGTGATGGCGGCGGGCACCCTGGTGACGGTCCCGCTCGTGATCATGGTGCTGATCTTCCAGCGCCGCATCGTGTCGGGTCTGACCGCGGGCGGCGTCAAGTCGTGAGCCGCGGCTCGTGAAGAACCGGGCGCGGCGTCGCCAGCAGGTCGAGATGCTGATCGGGATCCTCGGGTTCTTCACGGTCATGGCGTTCATCGCGGCGGTGGCCGGGATCGTGCGCGGCGAGGCTGGTGTCACCGAGTCGCTGGTGCTGGCCGGCTGTGCGGTGTTGCTCGGGCTGGCCGTCGCGGTGTGGCGACGGGTGCGCTGACCCTCATCCGTCGCGGGTGAATCTGGTGGCCCGTCCAGTTCGGCGCGGCGGAATTGTGGCGCGTCGATGGCCACGCCTGTTTACGAATGTCAGGATGCAGGGAAGACTCGGTCTCCCAGACAGGAATCCTGCATGTGAGCTCGCCCGCCAGCAATGCCCCGACGACCCCGCCGCCGCCCGAAGAACCGGGTGGTGGCGACCCGCCGGGTGATGAGCCCACTCCCACTCCCCCGAAGCGGAGCAGGCGCCGCCTGTTCCTGTGGATCGCGGCCGGGCTCGTCACGCTGCTGGTGGTCGTGCCTGCCGCGGTGTTCGCTGTCGGCTACTGGCAGGCCGAGGTGCCGCATCCCTCGGACATGCGTACCAACCAGGTGGCGACGATCTTCGCCACCGACGGTTCGACGATCACGAAGGTCGTGCCGCCGGAGGGCAACCGCACCGATGTGGAGCTCGCGCAGATCCCCGAGCACGTCCGGCAGGCGGTCCTGTCCGCCGAGGATCGGGATTTCTACACCAATCCCGGTTTCTCCGTCTCCGGCTTCGCCCGGGCAGCACGCGACAACATCCTCGGCAAGGCCAGCGCGGGCGGCGGCTCGACGATCACCCAGCAGTACGTCAAGAACACCCTCGTCGGCGCGGACCGGAACGTCGTCCGCAAGATGCGTGAGCTGGTCATCTCCTCGAAGATGGCCCGGCAGTGGTCCAAGGACGACATCCTCGCCGCCTACCTGAACACCATCTACTTCGGTCGCGGCGCGTACGGCATCGCGGCCGCGTCGAAGGCCTACTTCAACAAGCCGGTCGAGGAGCTCACGGTCGAGGAAGGCGCCGTGCTCGCCTCCGTCATCCAGAGCCCGTCCAGCCTCGACCCCGAGACCAACCGCGCCAGGCTCGAGTCCCGCTGGCGGTACGTGCTCGACGGCATGGTCAGCCAGGGCCAGCTGTCGAAGGAGGCGCGGTCCGCCGCGCTGTTCCCGGCGGTGGTGCCGGCGAGTCAGCTGGTGGATGCGAACGCGGCGCGCGGACCGGAGGGGCTGATCCGGGCGCAGGTGCTCGGCGAGCTGGCCGCGGCCGGGATCAGCGAGCAGCAGCTGAACACCGAGGGGCTGCAGATCACCACCACCATCGACCCGAAGGCGCAGGACGCGGCGCTGGAGTCGGTGCGCGAGACGATGGCGGGCGAGCCCCAGGAGCTGCGCGCGGCGGTGGTGTCCATCGATCCGCGCAGCGGTGCGGTCCGCGCCTACTACGGCGGATCCGACGGTGCCGGTTTCGATTTCGCGCAGTCGCCGCTGCAGACCGGGTCCGCGTTCAAGGTGTTCGGGCTGGCCGCCCTGCTCAAGGAGGGAAAGGGCCTGCAGACGATGTTCAACAGTGCCCCGCTCACTGTCGGTCAGGTGGAGATCACGAACGTGGGCGGCGACGGCTGCGGGACCTGCACCATCGCGCAGGCGCTCAAGCAGTCGCTGAACACCAGCTTCTACCGGCTCACGCTGTCGATGGAGAACGGCTCGCAGAAGATCGCCGACGTCGCGCACGAGGCCGGCATCCCGAAGCAGATCCCCGGCGTCGAGGGCGAGAGCCTGACCCAGAACGGCGGCCCGCCGGAGAACGGAATCGTGTTGGGGCAGTACCAGTCCCGTCCGATCGACATGGCGTCCGCGTACGCGACGCTTGCCGCATCCGGGATCTACCATCAGCCCTACTTTGTGCAGCGGGTGGTGACCGCGGACGGCGCCGTACTGCTGGATCGTCCTGCGCCGCAGGGGGAACGGCGGCTCGATGCCGCGGTGGCCGACAATGTCACCCAGGCGATGCTCCCGATCGCGGTCTACTCGAACGGGCACGCCCTGTACGGAGGAAGGCCGTCGGCCGCCAAGACCGGGACCGCGCAGTTCGGTGACACCGGGATGAACAAGGACGCGTGGATGGTCGGCTACACGCCGTCGCTGTCCACCGCGGTCTGGATCGGTACCGAGCAGTCGCAGGCGATCGTGAACCAGTGGGGCGGATCGATTTACGGGTCCGGGCTGCCCTCGGACATCTGGAAGGGCACGATGGACGGCGCGCTGGAGGGCACCGACTTCGAGTCCTTCCCGTGGCCGCAGCCCATCGGTGGCCAGTCGGGTGTGCCCGCGTACTCGGGTGGCGGCACCGGTGATGGTTCCCGCACCAACACGGGTGGCTCGGGACAGGAGGCGCCGCTGCCGCAGGCCCCGGCGGCCCCGGCTGTCCCGGATGGCGCACCCCCGGTCGAGGCCCCGGCCCCGCCGGTATTCGTGCCGCCCGCGCCGCTTCCGCCGCCGCCCCCGCCGCGGAATGTGGAGATCCTGCCGGGCATCGTCATCCCGCTGCCGGGGTAGGCGCTTCGCACGGGCGCGCGGGTGCGCAAAGGCCCCCCGAACGGAATTCGTTCGGGGGGCCTTTGGATGGCTGCGGTGTTTAGTCGTCCGCTCCGATGATGAACGCCTCGAGCTCGGCGCGGGCCTTGTCGTCGGCCATCTGGACCGGCGGGCTCTTCATCAGGTACGCCGACGCCGGGTAGACCGGTCCGCCGATGCCGCGGTCGAGCGCGATCTTGGCGGCGCGGACGGCGTCGATGATGATGCCTGCCGAGTTCGGCGAGTCCCAGACCTCGAGCTTGTACTCCAGGTTCAGCGGGGCGTCACCGAAGGCGCGACCCTCGAGGCGGACGTACGCCCACTTGCGGTCGTCGAGCCACTCGACGTAGTCCGAGGGGCCGATGTGGACGTTGCGGTCGTGGACCTTGCCGGCGAGTGCACCGGTCAGGTTCGACGTCACGGCCTGGGTCTTGGAGACCTTCTTGGACTCCAGACGCTCGCGCTCGAGCATGTTCTTGAAGTCCATGTTGCCGCCGACGTTGAGCTGGTAGGTACGGTCCAGCACGACACCGCGGTCCTCGAACAGCTTCGCCATCACGCGGTGGGTGATGGTGGCGCCGACCTGGCTCTTGATGTCGTCGCCGACGATCGGGATGCCGGCGTCCTTGAACTTGGCGGCCCACTCCGGGTCGGAGGCGATGAACACGGGCAGGGCGTTGACGAACGCGGCGCCCGCGTCGATCGCGCACTGGGCGTAGAACTTGTCGGCATCCTCGGAGCCCACCGGGAGGTAGGACACGACGACGTCGACCTTGGCCGCTTTGAGGGCCGCGACGACGTCGACCGGCTCGAGGTCGGAGACCTCGATGGTCTGTGCGTAGTACTTGCCGATGCCGTCGAGGGTCGGGCCCCGCTGCACGGTGACGTTGCTCGGCGGCACGTCGGCGATCTTGATGGTGTTGTTCTCGCTGGCGAGGATCGCCTCGGAGAGGTCGAAGCCGACCTTCTTGGCGTCCACGTCGAACGCGGCGACGAACTCGACGTCGCGGACGTGGTACTGACCGAACTTCACATGCATCAGGCCCGGCACGGTGGCCGTCTCGTCGGCGTCCTTGTAGTAGTGGACTCCCTGGACCAAGGACGAGGCACAGTTCCCCACGCCCACAATGGCCACGCGCACCGAGGTGCTGTTCTCACCCATGGTCGGGTTCTCCTTCTTTCTTGGGTACTGCTGTCGATGTTTGTTCGGCCACGATCAGCTCGTTGAGCCAGCGCACCTCGCGCTCGCTCGATTCGAGACCGAGCTGATGCAGCTGCCGGGTGTAGCGGTCGAGGGAACCGGTGGTCCGCCCGACGGCCTCACGGAGCCCCTCGCGGCGCTCCTCGACCTGACGTCGCCTTCCCTCGAGGATCCGCATCCGCGCCTCGGCGGGGGTGCGGCTGAAGAAGGCGAGGTGAACGCCGAAACCGTCGTCCGTGTAGTTCTGCGGACCGGTGTCGGCGACCAGTTCGGCGAACCGCTGCCTGCCGGCAGGGGTCAGCTCGTATACGCGGCGGGCACGTCGCATGGAGGCACCCGTCGGCCCGGCGTCCTCGGCGATCAACCCGTCGGTCTGCATGCGGCGCAGTGTCGGGTAGAGCGAACCGTAGGAAAAGGCGCGGAACGCGCCCAATAGGCCGGTCAGCCGCTTGCGCAGCTCGTATCCGTGCATGGGTGATTCGAGGAGCAGCCCGAGAATCGCGAGTTCGAGCATTACTGCACCTCCTGAGTCACCTATCGATTGATGCGACAGCAAACTATATCGCGCCGATATATAGGAGCCTACGACAAGGCGCGTTTGTGTGACAAGGCGTCACGGCTAGACGTACGCTCCGGGCCGGGCTAGTCCGTCGCGGGGTAGATCGAGAAGACCTCCCCGTCGAACCCCGCGGTTATGTGTCCGGACGTGCCCATCCGCCCGTCGGACAGGTACATCGACACCTCGGGGCCCTGGTCCCCGTTCTCGACGGACATGTGGATCGAATCCGGTGTTGCCACGCCCAGCGTCTGCGGGGCGCCGAGCAGCAGCCCGACCACGGCCGGAATGTCGAGCCGGGCCAGATCGACCGGGATCGTCTTGGGGTCCCGACCGGTGCGGGAATCGGGCTCCTGGAGTCCGTCCCGATAGTCGATGTCCTGGGACATGCCGGGCGCCCCCGGCTGGGCGCGCTGAATCCGCGCGTACTCGGGATAGATCGTCGCCTCGTCGACCACCGCGTCGCCGTATCCGGCGCGCAGCTCGTCGATCATCTGGGCGAGCCCCGGAGCGGACAGCACGTTCTCGGGGCGGTCGGGAGCGTCCGCGTCGCCGTCACCGCCGCCGATCGCGAAGAAGACGACGGCGCCGAGCGCCGCCACGGCCCCGATGGCGATGGCGAGGCGCGGGCGGAGGTGCAGGCCGAGGCCGGGGCCGGTCGGCGGGAGGGGCAGCGACCCCTTCAGCTTGTCGGGGATCTGCAGGTCCGACACCAGCGCGTCGAGCTCGGCGAGGGTCCGGGCGGCCATCGCCGCCTTGGTGCGGTCGCGGTGCTCGAAGTCGGAGAGCTGGCCGTCGTCGTGGGCGGAGTCGAGGAGCCCGCACACGTCGACGCGGTCGGTGTCGCGGGCGCGCATGCGCAGCGAGGAGTTGCTCGGCACCCGCCGAGCATAGGAGCGCGCCGCCGATCAGCTGGGCGTGGACACGCGGGTTACCTCCCCCGTGGGACTCAGCTCCAGGTAGCCGCTCGCGCCGGTCTCCTCGTTGTCCACGTAGATGGACACCGTCGGGTCGCCCTGTTCGAACTGCATCCCGATGTAGTTGATCGCCCCGCCCGGGACCCGCACCGACTGGGCGGCGCCGAGGAGGTGGCCGGCCAGGGCGTCGAGGTCGACGCTCGCCAGGTCGAACGGCGGATCGTCGCTGGTGTGGCTCGACACGCTGTCGGGGTCGAAACCGCCGCGGAAGGTGTAGTCCTGCTCGCGGTCGGGTTGGTCGGGCATCATCCGCGTGATGCTGACGTAGTCGCTGCGGAAGTTCGCGTCGTAGACGAGGGTGTCACCGAATCTCTCCCGATATTTACGGATGAACTCCTCGATGCCGGCCGCCGTGAGGGTGTCGATCGGCGCGATGACCCTCGGTGCGACGTCGGCGTACTTGTCGGGCGCGGGCGCTGCGGGGGGAATCGGTGCCAGCGGCGCGACCGGCGGGGCGGCCGTCGCGGGCGCGGGATCGGGGCCGTCCTGGTTGATCAGGATCAGCGCGACCGCTGCGGCGACCACCACGGCGATGCCTGCCACCAGCGCCCCACGGCGCGGCGGCGCGGGCCGGTCCGCCGCGCTGAGCGTGTCGGTCAGGGCCGTCGGCAGCTGCAGGTCGGTGACCAGCGACTCCAGCTCTCTGAGAGTTCTGGCGGACATGGCCGCTGCCGTGCGCGACTTGTGCTCGTCGAAGTCGAGCTGGCCCTCGCCGTACCCGGCGTCGAGCAGCGTGCAGGTGTTCGAGCGGTCGATGTCCCGCGCTCGGGTCGTATTGCGGCTGGCCACGGTCGAAATGATAGGAGAAGCGGTGCGCGGGGGTCAGGCAGCCGGGTAGTGGCGCGATCGACAGTGCCGATTCGCGATCCGGCACGGGCAGCGCGCAGCCACTGGTCGGGCGGGGTGCGCCGCGGGTGTCGGCCCGGCGTGTCGCAGCTCGCGCCGCCGCCAACCCGAGACCTCGCACGATTGCCCACGTACTCTGGTCACGTGCGATTGCAGCGGCAGGTGGTGGACTACGCGCTACAGCGGCGATCCCTGCTGGCCGAGGTCTACTCCGGCCGGACGGGTGTCGCCGAGGTGTGCGATGCCGGTCCCTACCTGCTGCGCGCGGCGAAGTTCCACGGCAGGGGCTCCGACGCGACCTGTCCGATCTGCAGGAAAGAACAGCTCACCCTCGTCTCGTGGGTGTTCGGCGACAGGCTGGGCCCGATCTCGGGTTCGGCACGTACGTCGGAGGAGCTGGTTCGGCTGGCGACGACCCAGGAGGAGTTCTCCGTGCACGTGGTCGAGGTGTGCCGCACCTGCAGTTGGAACCACCTGGTGCAGTCGTACGTGCTCGGAGCGGCCCCCGCCCCGAAACGGGCTCGCCGACCCTCGGGTGCGCGTGCGCCGAGTCGCCGCATTGCGAGTGAGTGAGCACCACCTACCCGCCGAACGATGTAACTGACACAGCCGTGTCTACGTGAGCACTGGAGATTCCTACGTGAGTTCCCCCTACGACAACATGCAGGGTGGTCGACCCGCCGGACAGCCGCGGCCGAGTGGCCCGCCACCGGGGGGCCGACCGCCGGGGTACTCACAGCCCAACGCTCAACCCGGATACCCGCAGGCCCGGCCCAACCAGGCGCCCGGGTATCCGCAGGGCGCGCCGCCGCGCCCCAACCAGGCCCCCGGATATCCGCCGCCGAACCAGGGGCAGGTCAACTACGCCGCACGTGGCCAGGCGCCCCGCCCCGCGGCGCAGCGGCCGCCGGCCCAGCGCCCCCCGGCGCAGCGGCCCGCCGCGCCCCGCACCGCGTCGGGTAGCGGTAACGGACCAGGCGGTCGTCCCCCGGCGGGCCCGCCGCCGAAGGGCAGGGGTGGCTCGTCGGGCGGTCAGCCGCCGAAGCCGCCGAAGAAGGGCAGTTCGAAGCGCTGGAAGATCATCCGCCGCACCGTGATCAGCCTCGTCGCCATCGGACTGGTGGTGCCGCTGCTGACGTTCATGGTCGCCTACACGGGCGCCGACGTGCCCAAGCCCGGCGACATCAAGACGAACCAGGTCGCCACGATCTACAACAGTGACGGCACCTCCGTGATCAGCACGATCGTCCCGCCGGAGGGCAACCGCACCGACGTCACCATCGACCAGATCCCGCCGCACGTGCGCAACGCCGTGCTCTCGGCCGAGGATCGGGACTTCTACACCAATCCCGGGTTCTCCGTCTCCGGCTTCGCCCGGGCCGCGCGCGACAATGTCCTCGGCAGGGAAGACGCGGGCGGTGGCTCGACGATCACCCAGCAGTATGTGAAGAACGCGCTGGTCGGTGACGAGCGCGCTCTCACCCGCAAGATGCGCGAGCTCGTCATCTCCTCGAAGATGGCCCGGCAGTGGTCCAAGGACGACATCCTTGTCGCCTACCTGAACACCATCTACTTCGGCCGCGGCGCGTACGGCATCGCGGCGGCATCGAAGGCCTACTTCAACAAGCCGGTCGAGGAGCTCACGGTCGAGGAGGGCGCCGTGCTCGCGGCGAGCATCCAGCTGCCGTCGCTGCTCGACCCCGAGACGAACCCGACCGGCGCCGAGAGCCGGTGGGGCTACGTCCTGGACGGCATGGTCAGTGCGAACACCCTCAGCGCGGGCGAGCGGGCGGGCGCCAAGTACCCGCACACGATCTCGCAGTCCGAGGTCGACAACGGCGTCTCGGCGAAGGGTCCTGACGGCCTGATCCGTAGCCAGGTGATCAAGGAACTCGCCGCGAACGGCATCAACGAGCAGGTCCTCAACACCGAGGGACTGCAGATCACCACGACCATCGACCAGCAGGCCCAGCAGGCGGCGGTCGACGCGGTCAACAACAACATGGAGGGCGAGAAGCCCGAGCTGCGCACCGCGGTCGTCTCGGTCGACCCGAAGACCGGCGGGGTGAAGGCCTACTACGGCGGCGCCGACGGCGCCGGCTTCGACTTCGCCCAGTCCGGGCTGCAGACCGGTTCGTCGTTCAAGGTGTTCGGGCTCGCGGCGGCCCTCGATCAGGGCATCCCGCTGTCGAAGATGTACGACAGCGGGCCGCTGACGATCGGCGGCATCACCATCACCAACGTCGAGGGCGAGTCCTGCGGCACCTGCACCATCGCCGAGGCGCTCAAGCGGTCGCTGAACACCAGCTTCTACCGGCAGATGATGTCCATCGAGAACGGCCCGGAGAAGATCGCGGACATCGCGCACAAGGCCGGTATCCCCGAGGAGATCCCCGACGTCAAGGGCATCACCCTGCAGGAGCCGAACGGGTCCTCCGAGTACGGAATCGTGCTGGGCCAGTACCAGTCTCGTGTGATCGACATGGCATCCGCGTATGCGACCCTGGCCGCCTCCGGCGTCTACCGCGCGCCGCACTTCGTGCAGAAGGTCGTCACCGGCGACGGCACGGTGCTGCTCGATCGCGGGCCCGCGCCGGCAGGCGAGGCCCGGCTCAAGCCGGCGGTCGCCGACAACGTGACGTCCGCCATGCAGCCGATCGCGGGTTACTCCCGCAACCACGGCCTGGCAGGCGGGCGTCCGTCCGCCGCGAAGACCGGCACCGCGCAGCTCGGCGACACCGGCCAGAACAAGGACGCCTGGATGGTCGGCTACACCCCGTCGCTGGCCACCGCCGTGTGGGTGGGCACCGAGCAGGGCCTGCCGCTGCAGAACAGCTACGGCGGACTGATGTACGGCTCGGGGCTACCGTCCGACATCTGGAAGGCCACGATGGACGGCGCGCTGAAGGGCACCGACGTCGAGACCTTCCCGAAGCCCGAGGCGATCGCCGGTCAGGCAGGCGTGCCCGCGTACACCGCGCCGTACGTGCCGCCGAAGACCACGGCCGTCACGCCGAGCCCGACGCCGGCACCGGGGCTGACGCTGCCTCCGGTCATCATCACCCCGCGCCAGGTGGAGGTCCTGCCCGGCGTGACGATCCCGCTGCCGGGTCTGGCGCCGAGGCCGACCACACCGCCCGCGACGGTCGATCCGGGTCCGTCGCCGGGCCAGCCGACGCAGGACGAGGTCGAGGCCGAGGACGGTCTGAGCCCGGGAGCCAACGCGCAGGGAGGCAGCCCGCAGGGAGCGCCGATCCGGCCGAACCGATAGCCGATCGGTAACGTCACTGCGGTGGCCGAGCAACCTGACGACAGCACCGTGACGGTCGTTCCGCATGCTCCACCACAGGAGCCTGCGGGCGGCGCGGTCATCGCCTCGCCGGGCCCGTTGGCGGACGACTGCCGGTCAGTCGTGGACCGGGACCTGCCCGGGCGCACCGATCCGATGGTGGCCGAGCTCAGCGGCGTCATCGGCGGACCGGTCGGGCGGCACGCGCTCGTCGGCCGGACCCGCTTCCTCACCCCGCTGCGGGTGATCCTGCTGCTGGCGGTCGTCTTCCTCGCCCTCGGCTGGTCCACCAAGGCGGCGTGCCTCCAGCAGGCCCCGAACGGGCCCGGCGGTGCGCTCGGCCTGGACTGGAGCGGCAGCCGCCAGTACACCGCGCTGTGCTACTCGGACACGGTGCCGCTGTACGGCGCGGAACGGCTCGACGAGGGCGCCTTCCCGTACAAGAAGTCGTGGGAGGAGAAGGCGGGCGACGGGTCCACGCAGGTGCGGTACATGGAGTACCCGGTGCTCGCGGGGCTCTACCAATACGGCTCGATGAAGGTCGCCAAGGCCTGGGACGCGGTCTCCTGGTTGCCAGGGGCGCTGCAGGTGGTCCTCTACTTCAACGTGGTCGCGCTGGGATTGTCGCTGGCGTGGCTGGTCACGGTCTGGGCGACGGTGCTACTGGCAGGCAGGCGGGTCTGGGACGCGGCGCTGGTCGCGGTGTCCCCCCTAGTGGTGGTGCACGCGTTCACCAACTTCGACCCGCTGGCGACGGCCTTCGCGGCGGGCGGCCTGCTCGGCTGGGCGCGCAGGCGGCCGGTGCTGGCAGGCGTGCTGCTCGGGCTCGGCGGTGCCGCCAAGATGTACCCCCTGCTGCTGCTCGGTCCGCTGCTGGTGCTGTGCCTGCGCGCGGGCAGGATGCGGCCGTGGTGGCAGGCCGTTGCGGGCGCGGCCGCGGCCTGGCTGGTGGTGAATCTGCCCGTCGCGCTGCTGTTCCCGGCCGGCTGGCGGGAGTTCTTTCGGCTCAACTCCGAGCGGGGCGCCGACCCGGACTCGATCTACAACGTGATCTCCTCGTTCACCGGCTGGCCCGGTTTCGACGGCCCGCTGGCCGGCGGTGAGACCCCGACGAATCTGAACGCGGTGTCGCTGGTGCTGTTCGCCGCCGCCTGCGTCGGCATCGGGTACCTGGCCCTGACCGCCGCCCGCAGGCCCCGCGTCGCGCAGCTGTGCTTCCTGGTGATCGCGGCCTTCCTGCTCACCAACAAGGTGTGGAGTCCGCAGTACTCGCTGTGGCTGGTTCCGCTGGCGGTGCTCGCGCTGCCGCATCGTCGAATCCTGTTGGCGTGGATGACGATCGATGCCCTCGTCTGGGTGCCGCGGATGTACTACTACCTGGGCGTCCAGAACAAGGGCCTGCCCGAGCAGTGGTTCACCGCGACGGTGATCGTTCGGGACGTCGCGGTCGTCGCGCTGTGTGTGCTGGTGATCCGGCAGATCCGCCGCCCGGAGCTGGACCTGGTGCGCGGCGGCGGGGTGGACGACCCGGTCGGTGGTGTCCTCGACGGCGCTCCGGACCGGCCGCCGGGGTGGCTGCCGTCCTGGCTGCGCCCGCGGGACCGACGCGGCGCGCAGGCGTGGTCCGAAGCGCAGGCTATTCGCTGATCCGCGCCTCGAGCTGGGCGCGGGCGAGCGGCCAGTCGTCGTCGATCATCGAGAAAAGCGCTGTGTTCCGCCAACTTCCGTCCTGGCGGCGGCGGTGTTTGCGGAGCAGCCCCTCGAACTCGGCGCCGAGCTTGGCGATCGCGCCGCGAGAGTGGGCGTTCAGCTCGTCGGTGTGCCATTCGATTCGCACCGCACCGAGATCCTCGAAGGCCCGGCGCAGCAGCAGCAGCTTCGCCTCCGGGTTGATCCGGCCGCCCTGGGCGGAGCGGGAGAGCCAGGTGTAGCCGATCGCGAGCGACTGGTGCAGCGGGTCGATCTGGTAGTACGAGGTGGTGCCGACCACCACGCCGGTCGCGGTGTCGATCTGGACGTACGCCAGCCGCTGCGGGTCGTCGAGCGCGTGGGAAATGTACTCGGTTGCGTCCGAGACGCTTTCGATCGGGCGCCAGGTCCAGTGGAACAGTGTCGGGTCGTCCGCGGCCCGGTACAGGTCCTCCGCATGCGCGAGGGTCAGCGGCTCGAGGCGGACGTATTCGCCGGTGAGCGTGGGCTGCTCGAACCAGGGTCCGGTCATGACGCCGCCGTGAGGGCCGGATCCCGATGACCGAGGCCGTGCCGCGGGCCTGCATCGGCGCCCGCGGCGTCCCATCGCGGGCGTGCACGGAGGAAGACGAAGAACAGCACCACCAGCAACGCCGCGCGCCCCCAGACGCCGAACTGCACGACGAACTCCATCACGGACGCGTCCGATCCGCTCGCGAGCTCGTAGAAGTAGCGGAACACCCCGATCCCCATCGCCAGGTCGGCGAGCAGGTAGCCCCCGATCAGCGCCCACGGCACCCGCAGCAGCACCAGGAAGGGGATCAGCCACAGCGTGTACTGCGGCGAATGCACCTTGTGCAGCAACATGAAGCCGCACAGCATCGCCGCGCTCACCGCGATCCAGGGGTAGCTGCCCTCGCGGCGATACCGGCGCAAGCCGAGCCAGAGCGCCAGCGCGAACGACGCGGCGATGAGCAGCGGTGAGGCCAGGCCGACGAAGGACGCGTAGGCGCTGTCCGGGCCCTCGACGCCGCCGAACAGCTGCCGCACCCCCCAGTACCAGATCGAGTTGGTGGTGATGTCGGCCTGGCGATCGGACTGGAAGGTGAACGAGGCGAGCCAGCCGGGATAGCCGGCGAGCGCGAACGGCAGGTTGATCGCGATCACCGTGCCCGCCGCAGCGGCGGCCACCATCAGCGCACCCTTCGGATCGAACCGGCCCCGCACCGAGGAGGGCAGCTCGGCGCCGTCGGCCCCGCCGGTGAACACGAAGGCCATCAGCGGCAGCACGAAGGCGCCGGGGTAGATCTTCAGGCACAGGCCGATCGCGAGCAGGACGGCGGCGCCGATCGCCCTGGTGCGCAGCGGGATCCGCTGGTAGTACACGACCACGAAGATCGCCGCGGTGGCGGCCGCGACGACCGGCAGCTCCCAGTTGTGGAAGGCGTAGAGGACCAGTGGCGGGGCGGCCGCCCACAGCAGCGCAGGCCAGCCCGCGAGCCGACCGAGCATCCACGCGGTGGCGAGCCCGAACGGCACCAGGATCAGCGCCGAGTTCAGCAGGAACTCGGCATCGTTGTGTGCACCGATCCCGCCGAGCCACATCAGCAACCCGCTGAGCACGGGGTACTCGACGGTGCCGCCGGTCAGGAATCCGTCCGGCGTGATGCCGCCCGTGAGGTAGGGGAAGACGTGGTTGTCGATGTCGCGGCCGAGCCAGAGGAACTGGATGTCGGAGTAGCAGAAGTTGCTGTCCTTGAGCCGGTCGAAGACGAGGCTGCGGCCGTTCTCGGCGAATGGGGCGCCCGCGCACCTGGCCTTGTTCAGATAACCGAGGGCAAGGGTGAGCCCGCACAGCAGCGTCACGGTGACCGCCACCGCCGGTGTCCCTGCCTGGGCGCGCGTCCGCATGGTTGTCAGCCTAGGTGGTCCAGGCCGCGGGAGGGATTCCTCCGCCCTCGTAGCCGTCGCCCGGACGGACGCGATTTCGCAGGTCAGGGGCCGCTCGTGTAACCTGCATGGGTTGCTGACGCAACGACCCTCCTGTCACGGATAGTCCGTGGCCGTTTCACTAGTCCATAGGAGGTGATGAGGTCTTATGCGTCATTACGAATTGATGGTCATCCTTGACCCCAGCCTGGACGAGCGCACCGTCGCTCCGTCGCTGGATACGTTCCTCAATGTTGTTCGCCAGGACGGCGGCAGTGTCGACAAGGTCGACGTTTGGGGTAAGCGCCGTCTCGCCTACGAGATCGCCAAGCACAGCGAAGGCATCTACGCGGTGATCGACATCAACGCGACCCCTGCCACCGTGAACGAGCTGGATCGTCAGCTCGGCCTGAACGAGTCGGTGCTCCGCACCAAGGTTCTGCGCCACAACAAGTGATTTCTGTCTGCGCCTGGCCCTAGGCTCGGCGCAACAGGATTCCACACACTGCAGGAGGAACCCACATGGCAGGCGACACCGTGATCACCGTCATCGGAAACTTGACGGCTGATCCCGAGCTTCGATTCACCCCCGCGGGGGCCGCGGTTGCGAACTTCACCGTCGCATCGACGCCCCGCACCTTCGACCGTCAGTCCAATGAATGGAAAGACGGCGAGGCGCTCTTCATGCGCTGCAACATCTGGCGTGAGGCCGCAGAGAACGTTGCCGAGTCCCTGACTCGCGGTTCTCGGGTGATCGTGAGTGGACGGCTCAAGCAGCGGTCCTACGAGACTCGCGAGGGCGAGAAGCGCACTGTCATGGAACTCGAGGTCGACGAGATCGGCCCCTCGCTCAAGTACGCCACGGCCAAGGTCAACAAGGCCAACCGCGGTGGCGGCGGAGGCGGCGGAGGGTTCAGTTCCTCGGGCGGTTCGGGCGGCGGACGCCCGGCTGCCAACTCCGGCGGCGACGACCCGTGGGGCAGCGCCCCGCAGTCGTCCGGCTCGTTCGGTGGCTCCGGTGGTGGAAACGACGAACCCCCGTTCTGATCTCCGCTCTGGCGACAGCGCCGGGATCTGATGCGAACGAACATTGAAAGTACGGAGAAAGACAATGCCGAAGCCGCCGTTGCGCGACAAGGTGATGAAGAAGAAGGTCTGCTCCTTCTGTAAAGAGAAGAACACGCAGATCAACTACAAGGACACGACGCTGCTGCGTAAGTACGTCAGCGACCGCGGCAAGATCCGCGCGCGCCGTGTCACCGGCAACTGCGTCCAGCACCAGCGGGACGTGGCCGTTGCCGTGAAGAACTCGCGTGAGGTCGCTCTGCTTCCTTACGTCTCGACGGCTCGCTAAGGAAAGGGAAGACATGAAGCTGATCCTCACTGCAGACGTGGACAACCTCGGTGCGCCCGGCGACACCGTTGAGGTCAAGGACGGTTACGGCCGTAACTACCTGCTGCCCCGCGGTCTCGCGATCGTCGCCACCCGTGGCGCCGAGAAGCAGGTCGACGGCATCCGCCGTGCGCAGGAAGCCCGCGCCGTGCGCGGACTCGACCACGCCAAGGAGATCAAGGCCGCGATCGAGGGCCTCGAGAGCGTCTCGCTGACCGTCAAGACGGCCGGCGACACGGGCAAGCTGTTCGGCTCGGTCACCGCCGCCGACGTTGCCGGCGCCATCAAGGCCGCCGGTGGCCCTGTCGTCGACAAGCGCAGCCTCGAGCTGCCGAAGGCGCACATCAAGGCGACCGGCAAGCACGCCGTGGTTGTGAACCTGCACCCCGACGTCGTTGCCAAGTTCCACCTGAACGTGGTCGCCGGCTAGTCCGACCCACGTTCGCCCTCGGGGCCCCGCGGACCTATGGTCTGCGGGGCCCCGAGTCGTTGTGGATAACTTTCCGCGCGTTGTGACGGGGTCCCAAGACAAGCGTCCAGTTCGTGTGATCGATCACTGTGATGCAACTCATATTGCGAGGTCAGCGCGTTTCGGCAACACGCCCGGATGCCCAACCCGTGGGACACGCCGAAAGTATTTTCATCCACAGGTGTGTGAATAAGAAAAGGTACGATCACCTGCGCAGATGGGAAGTAGTCACACAGTTATCCTCAGGTTGTCCCCAGGGCGCTAACACTGGTCAACTGCGGTTTCCACAATTCATCCACAGTTGTGTACACAGCCCGTGTTGAACGAGCCGGTCCGGATGCCTAACGTCGTGCGCGCGCGTCCTGCGGCGGCTGTGCCGGACCCCGATTTCGGGGGTCGGGATCAACCTGTCGGTCCGGGCGCGTATGTATTGCGTGTGGACGCACCGGACGGCGTGGCCGACCGGGCGTCGAGGTTTGCGGGAGAGGACGGTTATCGCGTGGCGGTTGTCGATGATCGGGGTCACTCGGACTACTCGGAGCCGGCTGAGCCGCCCCGTGAGGATTTCGGGCGCCAGCCGCCACAGGACATGGCGGCCGAGCAGTCCGTGCTCGGCGGCATGCTGCTGAGCAAGGACGCGATCGCGGACGTGCTCGAGCGGCTGCGGCCCGGCGACTTCTACCGGCCCGCCCACCAGAACGTCTATGACGCGATCCTGGACCTGTACGCCCGCGGCGAGCCCGCCGACCCCGTGACCGTGTCGGCCGAGCTGGAGCGTCGTGGCGACCTGCGCCGGGTGGGCGGCGCGCCGTATCTGGTGACGCTCACCCAGACGGTGCCCACCGCCGCGAACGCCGGCTACTACGCCGAGATCGTCGCGGAGAAGTCGATCCTGCGCCGCCTGGTCGAGGCCGGCACCCGGATCGTGCAGTACGGCTACGCCGGGTCCGAGGGTCAGGACGTGGCCGAGGTGGTGGACCGCGCCCAGGCCGAGGTCTACGACGTCACCGAGCGCCGCACCAACGACGACTTCGTTGCGCTCGAGGAGCTGCTGCAGCCGACGATGGACGAGATCGACTCCATCGCCAGCCGCGGTGGTCTCTCGCTCGGCGTGCCCACCGGGTTCACAGAGCTCGACGAGGTCACCAATGGCCTGCACCCCGGGCAGATGATCATCGTCGCGGCCCGCCCCGGTGTCGGTAAGTCGACCATCGGAATGGACTTCCTGCGGTCCTGCTCGATCAAGCACGGCATGGCCAGCGTCATCTTCTCCCTCGAGATGGGAAAGACCGAGATCGTCATGCGTCTGCTGTCGGCGGAGGCGAAGATCAAGCTCGCCGACATGAAGTCCGGCAAGATGAACGACGAGGACTGGACCAAGCTGGCGCGGCGGATGAGCGAGATCAGCGAGGCGCCGCTGTTCATCGACGACTCCCCCAACCTGACCATGATGGAGATCCGCGCCAAGGCGCGCCGGCTCAAGCAGAAGCACGACATCAAGCTGATCGTGCTCGACTACCTGCAGCTGATGTCGTCCGGCAAGAAGGTCGAATCGCGTCAGCAGGAGGTCTCCGAGTTCTCCCGAAGCCTCAAGCTGCTGGCCAAGGAGCTCGAGGTCCCGGTGGTCGCGATCTGTCAGCTCAACCGTGGTCCCGAGCAGCGAACCGACAAGCGCCCCATGGTGTCCGACCTCCGCGAGTCCGGCTCGCTCGAGCAGGACGCCGACATGGTCATGCTGCTGCACCGGCCCGACGCCTTCGAGCGGGACGACCCGCGCGGCGGAGAGGCCGACATCATCCTGGGCAAGCACCGTGGTGGTCCCACGGCAACGATCACGGTCGCGCACCAGCTGCACCTGTCGCGGTTCGTGGACATGGCGCGGGGCTAGCCCTTTTGCTTGCTCCTCGGCGAGTCTGAGCGGTGAGCGTGTCGATGAGCTACGCGCGGTCAGCCTGATAGACGCGGGTTAGCCACCATAGGAATGGGTTTCGGCTAGATCGGGCTCCGCTTCTCTAGCATCGAGCGTCGACCCGAAGGGCTGCTCCTAGGCGATCGCTACGTTCGCCACCGTCGGTCGCTTCGGCGTTCGAGGCACCACACACCTGCGGTGCAGGCGGTGGTTTGCCCGACGGACACATTGCCTTTCGTTACTCAGGGGTGACCGAGCTGATCGTTCGGGAGTCGCAGTTCGCGATGTGTCTCAAGCGGCTGATCCGACCGACACCTAGAACGCCGACCTGCTGACAACTCGAAGGGTGCCGTCAGCAGGTGTCTGCGGACAGGCGGGGATAGCAGGACGTACACTGCTCACCTGAAATGTGATCGTCGATCACACGTTTGTACAGCCTTAGACAAGTCGAAATATCTCAGGTCGGAGCCCCCTTCTTCATGAGCAGCACAGGGCCGCAGGCGAATTACCAATGAAGACCGAGGCTATCGCACGGGCGTCGAGGCGGTGGCTCCAACGCTTCCGTGAACAGGTCGCCACTCGACGATCGTGGTTGATTGAACAAGCCGATCCCGGGAAAACGGGTCATCGTTCAGCAGCCGCTTGAGATCATCCAATGACGAAGAGTTGAACACTAAAAGCCCGCCGCTACCGTCGGTGAATGGGCCGGTACAAAGGGCTTGTCCTGTGGCAACCAGTTGAACAAGCCATTCGTTGTGGGCGGCCCGCACGCTCGCGCGGGCGTCCGCGAGAGCCCTGTCGTACCTGTACGTCACGGCGAAGATTGCCATCGCGATAGTGTCCTTCTGTTGAATTGCTGGTGCGTGTTAGGACGGCGCTGAAACGGGCTCGTGGGTGAATGCGTCCCGCGCATGCAACAGATCCGACGTGAGAATCGATCGGGCGATCGTGTCGGCCTGCAGCAATGTGCGTGAATTGACCCCTGGCCTCGCACCGATCGCTGTAACCCACTGGACGGATTCGATGGGTGGACCGTAGGTGTAGACATGGTTGTGCGGTGCGCCGTCGGCTTTAATCACCCGGAACAGCTTCTCGTCGACATCAATTCCACCTGTCTGATAGGGGTCGCTATCTATTGTGGGAATGCTGTGAGGCCTGCAGTCCTCAGATAAAAGCATCGAGCGAAGCAGCGGATCCGTGGTCGCACGGATGTCGTTCTTCGGCAAGAAGGCGTCGACCAATGCGCGCGTTTGGACCGCCGGCTCACACACGCTCGGTGACGATGCACGAAAGAAGCCGGCTTCGTCATCGATGTCGACGGTCATTTCGGGTCCTAGGAATGTGACGATTCCAGCCCGTTCGAGCGCAATGAGTTCGGCGATTCGGGAACGCGGGGGGCCTGACGCGATGAGGTTGTTCAGGCCGCTGAACCAATCGTCGATATCTCGGCGGTAGGAGTCGCCGTTCAGTCCTCGATGCGAGATGATCTGACGGACCTCATCTCTCAGGTCTCGCATGATCGCGCCGACAGCCTTGAGAGCATTGCTCGTTGGGCCCTCCTCGGACGCGGCGTAGTCTACACACAGCCTCTGGTGCACCCAGTCCGTGTAGTCCGCTCGTGATGGGAAGCTCCTGCCGGATGCAGGGCGGTCGATTGCATTCCAATCGAGCCGATCTTTTGGATTTGGAATGAGATGCGCGATCGTTCGCCGTATCTCGGGATGCCCCCATTGATGTGTGGACAGAACTGCCCAAATCTCTTGTACTGCAGTCGGATCGTCTACCAATAGGGTGCTGTAGAAGACCCAGGCAGTCTCCTTCTGCACAAGTGGCCAGACGTCGCGACGGAAGTCAGCACCGCCGGATCGGACCATGCTCCTGAACTCGCGGATGACCTCCGCGGTTATGAACTGCGGCTGGTATCGCTCGGTGTTCTCTTCCTCATGCTCGGCGCGCGCAAGATATGGCACTCCTCGGCCGGAACCAGCTAGCAATACCGGTTCTTGGCCGGATCGGATGTACCGCAGCCCGTCAGAAACATCGCTGACGAACCGACCTCCCCTCCCCGCGGTGAGTAGGGTGACGTAGTCGAAGAAGTTCAGACCCATCCCGTTGAGAATTACAGGCTCGCGAGCTGGAATCTGTTCGAGATCGATCTCCGAAGCGTTGGCGGGTGGAACATAGGTCAGCCCTAGGCGCCGTGCGGTGGCTGCGTAGCGTTCAGACCTTGCAGTGGGCTGCGTGTCGAAATGCCCAACAGCGAGTATCACGGCGTCGGCGTTGATGCTCTTTCTGCTACTGAGCTCAAGTGTGTACTTTTGGCCCTTCTGCGCGAACGCGACCGCCGAACAGCGGTGAAGGACGACGCTGACATTGTCGGGCGCGCGATCGATGATGTGCCGGATTGCCCACTGAAGGTATTCACCTTGCATCGGTCGCGTTGGGTACGACCACGGAAGGGTCCGCGCCGCTTCCAGAAGGATTTCCTCCCTCCTCGCGGCAATATTGCCCGTTGCAACACCTTTCGCCCACTGATAGTGGCTTGGTCCAGGAACAATAGGGCCCACACACTTCACGGAGGGATCGGTGAAGACGGTGATGTCCGATGCCACGGTGTTCATCAGCAGCGCTTGGGGTTGATCGGTGTGCCAGATCCTGCCGGCCCCGGCGGGGAACGGGTCGATGAGGTGGATGGTGATCGGTGAATCTGCTGGAATGTCAGTCACATTCGAGCAAAGCCGCTCAAGCGCGATGGTCCCCCGTGGACCAGCGCCGACGATGACTATCTCGACACTGTGCATGCAACCCCCTGATGGCGCCGCTGCGCGCCGATGCGCGCAGTGCTGACGATTGGTGCATGGTCGACTGGGGCGATCCAAAATCAGCCCACAGGACATCGGGGGCGCGTAACCGCGCCTCTGCAATCGACAGCTTGCGGGACATTGCGACTGTTGTCAACGTTTGAATCGAACACCCGGACAAATCAGGCAGATGTTGTGGAGGATGGACCATCGTCATCATCTTGCGTTAGCTCAACCTGATAGCGTTCAGCCGATTTTCGGTGGGGATGCTTCAAAAATCAACATTGGCAGGGGAACCGTGATGACTATTGGTGACAGTGGGTTCGAGACTTCGATGAAAGCGTACGGGCGCCCGACTGGACAGTGATCGATGCTCAAGTGCCTGGCAACGAACTGGTACTCGCTCACCGGTTGTGCGCCGTCCAGGGGAGGTCTGCAGCTCGCCTTCGCCCCGCTCGGTTCGCTGCTTCTGCGGTCAATCTTGCGCGGCGGGCAACGGAATCTCGGATGGACATCGACTTTGTGACTGTGCGACGAGGCGAGCGGGAGCGACAGCTTGCTCGCATAGTTCGTGGGATGGGTGGCGCAGTCCACTCGGTCGCTGTGTGGGCCGGGCCAGCGTCGGTAGAGCCGCCGCCCGCACCGAAGGTGGGGGCCTGGACGTGGGTTCTTGACCGCCAGGCCACCTACTGGACGGATGAGCTGTTTGACTTGTACGGCATCCAACGTGGGGCTTCGCGGTACCACGCAGTCCACGAGTTTCTGCAGATGCTGGGTCCGGAAGACGCAATCGACGCGGCCAGACTGCTCATCGAGGCCAACCGTGCCGAGGAAGATTGCCTACTCGGGCAGTCCTTCTCGATCCAAACCCCAGACAAATCGGTGCGACGACTCCACGCCTACGGCCGGATCGTCAAGTCGCGGGATTCAGGAAAATTGTTTCGGGGTACGAGCATCGATGTGACCAGTTTCGAGCCTGCTGGGTCACAACGACGCTCGATCCTTGGCATGGTGTTCGACGATGCCTCCGGGTTACACTCCGCTTTGGTTGATCTGCCGAGCCTTCGTCTGCTGCGGTGGGTCAGCCGCGGCCTGCCCGATATCTGGTGGCCGACGAGTGGGGACCTTCGCGAATCAGTGATGATTGATCCAATCTGCGAAGAACTGTTGTACCCCAACAGTATTGCGCGCCTACCGCCGATGCAAGCTCAGTCTATACCCGTTCGACTCAAGAGAGTTGACGGTCGATTTCTACGCGCAGAGATGCGTGTTCAGATCCTTGGAGAGCCGTCACACTCGACGCCGGCTTTGGTCGTGTTTCAACGATTCTGACGAGCAGTCCCAAAGATCTCCTTGACAGTCCCACGTCAATTCCAGATAGATTGTCACTGCCCATCGAACGATGGAGAGTCCCGGAACGCGCCAAGATGCCGCCGGTCGACCGCGTATGGAATTCCAATCGGATGAGTGCGATACCTGATGGTTTCGCACTCAATGCACTGCTGACGGCACTTCGTAGCCATGGCCAACGTGGCGATCCGTAGCCGCCGTCACCTCCGATGCCCGCGACCTGAACGAGGGGGACCATTGAAGGCCGATGCCACCAATACATCCGGACAGATTAGTTCCATTGCGGCGCTGGCCGACCCACGCGAGAGCATGCGGCGGCTCCCCGCTGTGATGCAGACTCCCTTGACGCTTCTTACAGGCAAGCCGTACACCGGCCAGCCGACCATCGGTCTCAGTGCGAGCTTTCACGTCGTGGGAGCGTGTACCAGCATGATGATCGGGCTTGTCGTTACAGGCGCGGGGCTGATTGAGGGGGGCGCATGGATCCTCCTGTTCCTGCCAGGAGTTGCGGTCACCCTTCACGGAATGCGGAACGTCCGCATGATGGTGCTCCATCAGGCAGCGCACAAAAACCTCTTCAATCGGCCCAAGCTCGACGAGGTCATCGGGAGAACCTGCGCCGCAGTCCTGCTGGTGCAAAACTTCACTCGATACAGCAGTGAGCACACGGGCGATCATCACTCACGGCACCACATGACACTTCGTGATCCAACAGTCCAGGCTTTCCTAATCGGCCTTGAGCTCGAACCGGGTATGTCGCGCAAGGCTATGTGGCGCCGCGTTCTCCGCAAGTTGGTCTCGCCACGGTTCCACGCGGTCTTCGGAATAAGTCGGATCCGGTCGTTCTGGACAGGAGCAGACGGGATCGATCGAGCAATCGCCGTTGCGGTCTATACCTGTGCGGCTCTGGTCGCAACGCTTACTGGTGGCTGGTCAGTGTTCATCGTCGGATGGCTTGTTCCACTGTTCCCGCTCTTCCAAATTTCAAACACGCTCAGGCTGTGCGTCAAGCACACGTTCCCCGCGCAGGGGGCAGAAACGATCACAGGAAAGGAACGGATGGCGTCTCTGACTAACGCCATTTTTCTAGGCGAGGCTCTGCCGGCGCGCGGATCCGGTTGGCCAGCCCAAGCATTCGGATGGGCTCGTTGGTGCACAAGGATGATGTTCCTTCATCTTCCAGCCAGATATCTCGTACTGACAGGCGACACCGTGTGTCACGATTTTCATCATCGACACCCACGGCACAAGGCATGGTTCAACTACATCAGTGCCCGCGAACTCGACAGTGCGTCGCCAGGACCGGGCTGGCCCCTCTATACGGAGGTATGGGGCCTGGGCAACGCAATCAGCTATGTCTTCGATTCGCTGAACCGCGCTGACATAACTGTGTTCGACCGCAGGCAGATCGAGCGCGTCAGCTCGCGAGCACTCTTCACCGCTTTCGATGACTAGTCACAAGAACCCATTGAGTTTCCGTTTAGGAGAAGCCATGCTCACACCGAAAACGTCCCGTCGAACTGTGATCCTCGGCGTGGCCGCCAGCGATGCCCACGCGGTTGCAAACCACCTGATAGCCCACGAACTTGATGAATGCGGCTACTACGTGGTCAATCTGGGTGTCTGCACCCCTATCGCGGAGTTCGCCGCCGCCGCTCGCGAGCACCCCCGCGCTGTGGCGATCTTGATCGGCAGCCTCAACGGACATGCGCACGAGGACCTGCGCGAACTGGCGAAAGTGAAGGAGGTCGGTGAGATTACCTGCCCCGTGATCGTTGGGGGGAATCTGTCGGTTGGCAGCGCCAAGTCTGCAGATTCCGTCGAGAGGCTCTACGCGCTGGGCGTTGATTACGTGCTCGACGATGCCTCGCAGATCGTGGGTCTACTAACGCAGCTGTGCGAGGAAGCCACCGGTTCGGTGAGGAACGTGTCCTGACCGCGTTGGGTGGAGGTGCGGCACGTGGTTATCTGACAGCATCCGTTGTATCTGACCTGCCGCCGATGGACCATTCAGTCCGGTACATCAATACTTTAGGTAAGGCCTCGGTCCACGATGTTCTGACCGTCGCTGCACGGGAGCGATCCCTCGCGATCCAGCCCCGCTGCGGCGTCGGATCGCACGAGCACATGAGGCAACTACTCGACGATATTGCCAATCGGGCGGCTCCGGATGTGCTGTCACTGACTATAGATTCGCATACTCGCCTGCAGCGATTCGACAGTGCACTGAGGTGCCTGAACACGCGACCGGAGTCACTCAACGGGTATCCGTTGGTGACCCATGGGTGGCGTCGCGGCCGCGAGTTGAACGAGGGAGCGAATGCCCCACTTGAGATTCGGCACGGTTCACCGGATGCCAGAATTCTCTTCGATGTCGCCATAGCAAGCGGAATCACCTCGTTCGAAGGTGGCGGGATCTCGTACAACCTGCCCTACTCCAAGGACGTTCCCCTGGATGTGTCCCTTTCCGCGTGGCGTGAGGTCGATCGGAAGTGCGGCCGTCTTGCCGATCACGGAGTGGTCGTGGATCGCGAACTCTTCGGAACCTTGACCGCAGTGCTTGTCCCACCGTCGATCAGCCTCGCTATTAGCTTCGTCGAGGCCGTATGGCAGCGCAGGACGGGGTCAAGTGCATTTCGGTGGCCTATCCGCAGGGAGGCAACTTGGAACAGGATGTTGCTGCGCTACAGGCGATCCCGATTCTCGCCCGCAGGTACCTACCCGCGGACGTCGCCGTGTTCCCAGTGCTGCACGAGTTCATGGGCGCCTTCCCTCACAGTCGGTCGGGCGCGGAGTCACTTATTCTCTACGGCGCGTTTGCAGCTCGCCTCGGTGGAGCGACAAAACTGATCACAAAGACCTACCAGGAGGCGTTCGGCATTCCGGATACCGAGGCAAATGCTGCAGGCATAAGGCTGGCGCGGATGGCAACTTCTCCTCTGTTTGACTTTGTCAACTACGACGTCGAGCGGTGCATGGACGAGCGTGATTGGATACTTGACGAGGTGGACGAACTCCTGTCGCCTGTTTTTTCGGCATCTGATCTGATGGATGCGGTGACCGGAGCATTTGCAAAGGGCACGTTGGACATCCCATTCAGCGCGAGTCGGCATGCGAAGTCCGCGGTAGTCCCCAGGCGCGATCCAAACGGCGCGATCCGGTATCTCAACGCAGGTCACCTCGGCCTGTCCGAGATGACACGCCGCCGCAATCGCGACCTCATCGGCTCGATGGACGGTCGGGTGGCGTCCCCGCCACTTAGCTTGTTCAATTCATTGAAAGCTGACATTAGCTTCTTCGTCACGATGCTCGACGGTCCTGGTTCGGTTCCGGAGGCCGGTGTTGAGAAATGATCGGCGGCAGTATCATAGGGATCTTCACAGCAGAGATCGCGAGCGCTGAAATGACGGCGCACGAATCGGTGACTCTGCAAGCCGGCCTCGGCATCCTCGGAGACCGGTACGCAACGGGCTTGGGTCACTACTCTGGTCGCCCACACCCTGATCGGCAGGTCACCATCATCGAGGTCGAGGTATTGGAGGCCATCCGGAACGAAACGGGAATCGAGCTCGCTCCGTCGGAAACCCGTCAACCTCGTGTCGGAAGGCACCCGTCTCGACAGGCTGGTCGGACGGAAATTCAAGATCGGGGAGTGTCTGTTATATGCGGGCCGGCGCAACACGCCTTGCGCGTACCTCGAGCGCCTTGTCGATTTGCCCGTGATGCTGCCGCTTATGGGCCGATCCGGAATCAACTGTCGGGTACTCGCTGGCGGTCAACTCAATCTTGGGGATGACGTGATCGCCAGTGAGTAAGCGGCTGTTGATCAAATCGGTGGTCACCAAGATCGACCGCCCGACGGCATCAGTGACGTTCTTACACTTCGCACCTGTTCACCGATCCCAGTTTCCGCTGTACAAAGCAGGCGCACACACCGTCGTTCGCCTGCACGATGGCATGATGCGGCCGTACAGCCTCTGCGGCGACCCCCCTCAATCCGAGTGGCGGATCGCGGTGCATGGACGCAACACACCTGGATCGGTTTCGCATCGGATAACTAACGACATCGCCGAAGGCGACTACCTCTATCTGTCATACCCGCAGGAGAAGTTTGGACTGGCCGTCACCGCGGCCCGTCACCGGTTCATCGCAGGCGGCATCGGCATCACTCCGATCCTGGCGATGCTCTATGCGCTGCACCACGATTCGTCCATCGTCACACCTAGGCTGCACTACTTCGCACGCTCCCGCAGTGACTGCCTCTTCTTGGACGAGCTGGAACAGCTGAACGTCGATGTTCACCTACATTATTCGACCGATCAGGGTCGCCCAGATGTGCGTGACGTGGCCAACGAGCCGGAGTCAGGCGAGCATCTGTACTACTGCGGTCCGCCCACCATGATGGAGGCGCTCGACCAAACAGCGCACGCTTGGCGCGGTCGAGTTCATTCGGAGGGATTTACCGCCAAACAAGGACTTGGGCTGGGAAGTTGGGGAAGTGACTTTGAGGTTGCGTTGACGAATGCGGGACGGAGGATCAGCGTCGGCTCCGACGAGACCACCTTGCAGGCCCTTCTCAAGGCGGGCATCCGAATCGACTATGCCTGCGAGGGGGGAATCTGCGGAACGTGCGTCGTTGACGTTGACGTTGACAACCCTGCGGACGTCGATCATCGCGATCACTGCCTCACTGAGCAGGAACGCACAACGACGATGGCTCCGTGCGTCTCCCGAGGCCGGGGGACGATTCGGCTGCGTCTGTGACAGCGATGACGGCCGTGCGGCTCCGATCATCACCGACCTCGACTCGGAACGTATCGCCAGCTCAGCATCGCGATCGTCACGAAGCACACGACTATCAGGAGGATGCCGACCCTAGCGCCGGCCACAGGATCGGAAAGCACGAGACATAGGCCCAGCATCGCGACGCCGATTGCCATACCGACCTGCCGGGAGGTGTTAAGTACACCTGATGCGAGCCCGGCGTAGTGCGGATCGGCGGCCGCCATCGCAGCGCCATTGCAGCTGGGCCCGAACAAACCGCATCCCAACCCGACCACGGACGTGCCGGCGAGCAGGAGCGGCCAGGTGGACTGGTCGCCGATCGACAGGCACAGGACGCCACCACCAGCGGCCAAGACTGATCCGACGATGAGCAGCCATCGCATCCCGCGGCCCGCCCAAATCCGGTTGAGCACAAGCGTGGCGAACGTCCACAGTGCCGCAAAAGGGACGAAGAACAGGCCAGTGCTCAGGGCATCAAGACCCCATTGCGTTTGCAGGAAGATCGCTAACATGAATTGCAGGCCATACGCGCCGAACTGGAACGCGAACCCGTTTGCAATCGACGCGGTGAATGCTGCGCGCTGGAACATGGCGGGCGGAAGGACGGGCGCCGCGACACGGGACTCCACCCCAACGAACGCTACCAATGTGGTTACGGCTGCCAGTAGCAGTGTCAGAGTTACAGCATGGGTCCATCCACGCTCCCCGGCTTCGATCAGGCCGCCGACGAGCAGACTGAGGCCGCCGATCGCGAGGAACTGTCCGAGCCAGTCGAAGGAGTCGTCATCCCTGCGGTCGGTCTCGATAATGTGGCGGAACGCGAGCCGTAGGGCGAGTACACCGATGGGGACATTGATCAAGAATATTGACCGCCAACCCAACGCCTCGGTAAGAAGACCACCGCAAATCGGTCCCGCCACCAGTGCGATTCCACCCGTCGCGCCCCAGACAGTGATCGCCTTGGCACGCTCGACCGGGTCTGGGTAGGTGCGGGCGATGATTGCCAGGGTTGTTGGTAGGACACCTGCGGCGAAGATGCCCTGAATGCACCGGAACAGAATCAGCAGTTGAAGATTCGGACTGAGTGCACACACGAGTGAGGCGACGGTGAAACCCGCCAGTGACGATATGAAGACCCTTCGTGCGCCGATCCTGTCGGAGAGCACTCCCGCGGTGAGCAGCAGACTCGCGAGCGGGATCGTGTAAATGTTCACTAACCACTGCAGGGAGGCCATCGAACCATCGATGTCCGCTCGAATCGAGGGCAGCGCGATGTTGAGGGCGCTGCCGTCGAGCAGAATCATGAAGAATCCCAGGCAAATCCCGATCAGCGCCGCGCGCGAGCTCCGAGGTCGGCTGCTCGAGTGTGGCATCGGCGGTGTCCTCGATGAAGCATGCGGTGTTGCATCGGTTCCGTTGATCGGTTCCATGGTCGCTCCCCCGTAGTCGCGGAGTTGTACTAGTAGGTACAACTCGCGACTACTGTACCTATTACTAGGTACACTCGTGATATGAGCGCCGCTGACCGCCTCGTGGAGAGCATGCAAACCCTGCTGTGGGAACGCGGGTACACCGCCACCAGTCCCCGTGCGGTTCAAGAACTTGCCGAGGCCGGACAAGGCAGCATGTACCACCATTTTTCAGGGAAAGCCGCCCTTGCGGTGACAGCCGAGCACAGGATGTGCGAAGAGCTCCGCGACCAAATCCTTGGCCGCCTGGAGAGCGGTGCGACGGCACGCGAGAAGATCGCAGCCTTCCTGACTGTGGACGAGAACGTCCTGCGTGGCTGCCGACTCGGCCGGCTGGTACAGGACGCGGCGGTCGTCAACGACGAACACCTCCGTGAGCCGATCGCCACGATGTTCGAGTGGATCCAAATCCAGATTCGTGACGTGTTGAACGAGGGCGTCTCGTCCGGGGACCTTCCCGCCGAACTTGACATCGAAACGCTCGCTGCGACGATTCTCGCAGTCCGTCAGGGTGCCTATGTCCTGGCGCGTGGCGCGCAGTCCGCCGAGCCGTTCCGTCGTGCGACCGAGGGAATACTGCAACTTCTGCCGGTAAGCCAACGTGAGGCGACGAGAATCCGATAAGGCTAGTCGGTTCATCTCCCTTGTCCCGGAAGGTGTATCAGGCGCCCGGTGAAGGGGTCTGCATTCGCCGATTAGCAGCGGAGTAGGGGCCTCGAGGTCGCCTCATATCGTCGGTCAACTAGAAATTGGCCACGCGACCGCAACAAGTTTGCGGTCCGTTGGCTCAGTGGTTTCCCCTTGTGGACCACGCAGGCCACTCGCTGCGCACCGTCACATCCTGTGATGAACCCACAGAAACGGAAGGCGGATTTAACCGGTCGATGCAACACCCTGATGATGGAGGTGTTGATGGGCAGGCCGGCTGCGTGGATGTCCGCGCACTGATCGTGCGACTGCGAGTGCCGGGGGCACTCTGTTCGTGACGCCGCAGGGGACCAGCACCAACCGGCAAGCTACCGCGATGTCCCCTTCTACTCGACTGGAAGGCACTCGACGACGAGGAGCCGACGCATGGCCTAGCGGCTGAACGACGAGGGGAAGCGGCTGCCGGACTTGACCACGTGTGCCTCGGCATCGAGTGCCGGCGCCGCACCGCCCCAGAATCCATGTGGGTGGAGGAACGGCAACGACCGCTGCTCAGGTGCCCGAGAGTGTGATCCTTGGATGCCCAGTACCCGAGGGCCTGTGGAATAGGACATCTACAGCCGGAACTTGTAGGGCGTTTGCCGTGGAAGATCTTGAAAACCGCAGGCCGATCGGACAAGTGGATCCGGAACCTACATTTGCGTCGTGTAGGTCCCGGAGCTAGTTGGCCTTTTCCGGGCCTATATGTCCAGCACTTGTGTTGTCGCCGAGCGTGCGGGGTTTTGGGGAAGCCGAAGCCGCAGTCGGGTGCCGCCCAGCGGACTCTCGGACAGGTCGGCGGTGCCGCCGTGCAGTGCGGCCTGTTGAGCGATCAGCGCCAGACCGAGCCCGGAGCCCTCGGCATGCGCGGTCGACCCCCGGGCGAATCTGCCGAACAGCGCCGCCCGTTCATGCTCGGGAATGCCGGTGCCGTCGTCGTCCACCGTGATGTCGACGCCCTGAGCACCGCTCGCGGCGAGTGTGATCCGTACCCGGTCCGCGTTGCCGTGGCGGACGGCCATTGGTGATCGCGTTGTCGAGCACCAGTCGCAGCCCGGACGGAATGCCGCGCACGACCATCACATCCGGACCGCACAGTTCGATGTCGACGTCGGGCAGCCGGCGCGCCGACTCTTGCACGCAGCGATCGGCGAGTTCGACAAGGTCGAATTCCTCGTGGTCGGCGGCGTCGGACAGTTCGCCCACGGCCAGTCGCTCGAGGTCCGCGAGCGTCGTCTCGACCTCACGCTGCGTGACGAGCAGGTCGCGCACGACCTCGGTGCGCTGCTCGTCGGACAGTGGCATCGTTGCGAGCACCTCGAGATCGGTGCGCATCGAGGTGAGCGGCGTGCGCAACTCGTGCGCGGACACCGCGGCGAAGTCGCGGGCGGACCCCAACGCATCCTCGGTCCGCTTCTGTGCCACGGCGATCCGGTCGAGCATCAACCCGATCGCATCCGAGAGCTCCTCCGCCTCCCGTGCTCCCCGCACATCCGGCCGCCGCGCGCCCGGATCGCGGCCGATGGTGTGCGTGGCGGCAGCGAGCCGCTGCAATGGCCGCACGGCGCGGCCGGCGAGCAGCCAGCCAAGCCCCGCCGCCACCGCGATCGCCACCCCCGCGGCCGCCGCGACCTGCCACTGTTGTTTCCGGATCGCCACGGTCAGTGCATCCTCCGGAACGGAGACGGCAACGTAGGTGTCCGCGGCACCGCTGACCGGGACGTCGCGGGCACGTACGGTGGTCCCGTCCACAGATTCCGTTCGCAGTGTGTCGGGTTCGGCGGCGTGGTCGCCGGGTGCGGTCACCGCCGGTTCGGGGAACGTCGTACTCGGGAGCACCGCGGTCGTAACCCCACACCAGGCGCATCAGCTGCGTCCGGCTGAGCACGATTCCCGTGTTCTCGGCGAGCACACCGAGCAGGTCGAACTCGCGTTTGGTCAGGTCGATTCGGTGTCCGCCGACGTGGGCACGGCGCCCCGGCAGGTCGACCTCCAGGGCTCCGACGCTGACGATGCCTGCCGGGGTCGGTGTGCGGGGTGCCCGCCGCAGCAACGCGCGCAGCCGCGCCACCAGCTCGCCCAGCTCGAACGGCTTGGTCAGGTAGTCGTCCGCGCCAGCCTCCAGTCCCGCGATCCGGTCGCCCACCGAGCTGCGGGCGCTGAGCACGCAGATCGGCACCTCGTTGCCCATCGCCCGCAGAGCGGTGACCACACCGACGCCGTCGAGCCCGGGCATGTTCACGTCCAGCACGAGCGCGTCGGGGCCGGTGGCGACCACAGCGCGCAGCGCGGAGGCCCAGTCGTGCGCGGTCTCGATCTCGAAACCGGACAGGCGGAGCCCCCGCGTCAGGGATGAGAGGACCTTGGAGTCGTCGTCGACGATCAGGATGCGGGCGCTGTCAGTCACCTGATCCATCGTGCCCGAGCGCGGTACAGCGAGGCCCTGCCGTCCGCGGGCACGCACCGGCCAGCAGGCCTGCACCGCGAGTGTGACGCCGCCGTCCTACCCGTCCGTGCCCACGGGCTGCCTAGCCCTCGCCGCGGGTCTCGGCGGGGGTTGTGGCCGTGGCCTCCGTCACGGTGAGCTCACCCTTCGCGACCAGCGCGTCGATCTCCTCCTGGCTCAGTTCGGGGGCGATCGAGGCCTCCCCGATGGTCGGTGTGTCGGACTGCGTGGCCGGGACGGGCTCCGCGGCGGGGGTGCCGACCGAGGTCGGTGCGGTCTCGGAGAAG
Organism: Rhodococcus sp. PvR099; assembly: GCF_017833315.1. NCBI lineage: Bacteria > Bacillati > Actinomycetota > Actinomycetes > Mycobacteriales > Nocardiaceae > Rhodococcus > Rhodococcus sp. PvR099. The sequence goes on from NZ_JAFIBV010000001.1 coordinate 4,019,502, forward strand.
GAGCCGCTGGCCCAGGCAATGCCGGGCACAGCGATCGCGGCGGCAGCAGCGATTCCGGCGGCGACGATGGCTGCTCGCCGACGGGTGGGGGTGTTGGCGATGATCTTGCGCACGGGTGATCTCCTCGTTCGGGTCGTGGCTCTGGTGGCCTCGACATCAACGAACTTATGAGCGGAAAACTCGGCGTTGCTTAGCGAAGTCTTAGAGGTTGGTTAGAGAGTCGTGCCCCGTACAGGTTCCGCGCTTGCGGGTGCAAGAAGCGACCCTTGATCCCGGTGCGCAGCAGCGCATTTCCTGTGATGCCGACCGGGCACGCCCGTCGCTGGTCCACCAGGTCCGGGGGCGGGTGAGGCACGATCCCGAGCCGGGACCCTCCTCATCGACAACGGAACCTGCTTCAACTCCTTTTGGCCGGGCAACGCTCCCACGGGATTCAGCTACCGGCCGTGGACGCCGACCACTGCCGGTACCCACATGATTAGTGTCACCCAGAACGACAGGCCGGGGTCGGAGACCGTCACGATCAATCCGTGCCCCCACGACGCCCCGGTGCCGACTCCGGAGACGCCAGGGTGCGGGAGCGGCGGTAGCCTCGCCGCCTTCAACTTCGGCAGGCTGGGCAGGATTCTGACAGCCCGGGCCACGAACCGGAGTAGCACAGGGTGAAGGTGCGCTGGCGATCGTTGCCAGGGTGCCCGACGGGGTGATCCTTGGATACCCGGTTCCCGAGGGGCCTGCGGAAAAGGACATCTGCAGCCGGAATTTCGGGGACAAACGTCGTGGAACTTCTTGAAAGTCGCAGGCCGATCGGACAAGTAGATCCGGAACCTACATTTGCAACACTGCTTGTAGCTTCCGGATCTAGTTGGCCTTTTCCGGACCCAGATATCCCGCACTTGTCATGATTCCAGCCTATTTGTCCCTTGGAACTGCAACTCTTCCTATGTTGGCAAGCCAACGAGGCGATCGTCATTGTCTTCCTTGCGGAGGGATGCGAGAAGGCACAGTATTCCGGGCATGGGATTCTCGCTGATCTTTGTCCGCGTCCAGGGAGATGAGCAGCGCGACGCGGATCGCGATGCCGTCGCCGCCTTCCTCGAGGCGCGCGGCCTGCGCGCGATGGACAGCGACGGCCAAGGTTCGCTTCTGGTCGATGCGGACGGGCAGGCGCTCTTGTTCGACGGCCACCGGACCGACCTGTACCTCGACCCGCTCGATCAGGAGGAGCCGCTGAGCGGTGGGATCGATCACGCCTCGCTGTCGGAGGAGGAGACGACGTTCATCTATGAGCTGTGCGTCGCGGCGGGATTCCTCATCGTCAATCCGCAGGGCAACCCGACCTATGTCGTCGCCGGCGCCAACCATGCCCCGGGAGACGTTCCGGATCAGGAGGACATGGACTTGGTGAACAGCGCTGCCGAGCTGCGGCAGGCTCTCGCCGGCAAGTTCGACGACTTCCGCGATTGGCGTGACCGCGTGGTCGCGCAGTACTCGGACGGGCGGGCCGACGGCGAGTAGCGAGCGCCAACCCGGCGGCGTACGGCGGCTACTCGATCCGGGGATCCGCCGTCCCCGGTCGCTAGGCTGTCGCAAATGTCGATGAACTTCATGCTGGGCTTCGTGCCGAACACCGACCTCTCTGCCTTCGGCGTGGACGCCGACTCGAGCATCGACTTCGACGACGCGAGCCGCAGCACCGCGGCCGGCCCGTCGGCCGCGCAGGTCGGCGCGCACGTGGTGCTCGTGGATCCCGGTCTCGATCTCCAGCAGCTTCCGCAGCTCTCCGGGCCGCCCGCGGGAACGGTGCTCGTCACCCTCGGTGGCACGAGCGACGTCTACGTGGTCCAGTCGTTCGGCGACGACCCCCGCCTCCGAGTGCTGGCCGAGCGCGAGGTCGCCGAGGACCTCGGCGCCCCGATCGGCGCCGAGGCGGTGTTCGAGACCGAGGACGACCCGGAGGACGCGCACCTGGAGTTCGTCTGCCGCCTCGCCGGAATCACGGTCGAGGAGCTGTGGAATCTCGAGTGGGCGCCGCTCGCGTCGGGTAGGGGCGGGTTCTTCGGCCGTCTCTTCGGTCGCTGAGGCTCAGTGCGGATCGCGCTCAGGCACGCGGCCGGGGTCTGCCCGCGGTAGTCGGCGCGAGGCGGCGATCACCTCCCGGATGACGCGGTGATGAGTCGAATTCCCGGTTGATTCGGCGCATTCCGGCTTGACCTTCACGTAGCGGCAACTTCTACGGTCGAAGACGAGGCCGGACGGACCGGCCTCACGGAAGATGGGAAGCGCCATGAGCTGGTCGATCGCGGATGTGGCGAGGATGTCGGGCGTCACCGCCCGCACCTTGCGGCACTACGACGACATCGGACTGCTCGAGCCCGCCTACGTGGGCACCAACGGCTACCGCTACTACGAGGATGAGCAACTGCTGCGCTTGCAGCAGATCCTCGTCCTGCGCGAACTCGGCCTGGGCCTTGCCGAGATCGCCGAGGCGGTCGACTCCGAGCCGGACACACTCGCCGCCCTCAAACGGCAGCACATCCGCCTACTCGGAGAGCGCAACCGCCTGGCGCGGATGGCCGACACCGTGGCGCACACCATCGCCGAACTCGAAGGGAAGACGGAAATGACAGTCAAGATCAATCGCCCGGAGAACCTGTTCGAGGGCTTCGACAACACGCAGCACGACGACGAGGCCCGCGAACGCTGGCCGGAGGAGTTCGAACAGTCTCAGCGCAACGCCGCGACGATGACTGCCGAGGACGTCGAGCGCATGCAGCGTGAGATGACCGCGGCGATGATCCGTATGGCCGAGTTCATGGCCGCCGGCACCCCGGTCGTCGACGTGGCGGTCCAAACGGAGATCCACACGCAGTACCAGGGCATCTGCCGCTTCTGGACCCCGAACCGGGACGCGTACAAGTGCATGGGGCAGATGTACGTGGACGACGAGCGGTTCAAGGCGAACTACGAGAAGATCGCCGAGGGCCTGGCCGAGTACCAGCGGGACGCGATGGTCGTCTACGCGGACGAGCGGCTCGGCGAGTAGCCCTCGGCCCGGAAGCCCGGGGTATCCCGGAGAATGCAGCGTCCCCTCCGCGGCCAGTGCGGAGGGGACGCTCCCATTGTCTCGGCAATCAGGCCGGAACCGACGGCGTGGGCCGTCGACATCTGGAAACCCATCATCTCCCGTCCTGCAATGCGTCCACTCGGCCCGTAACGCCAAGGCGCTCAGCAGAATCGGCAAACACGCCCCCGAACTTTTGTCGCCGTCGTCTGAGGCGGCTACTTGTCATCGGGTGCGTCGGAATCGCGCACCGTGTAGCCCTGTTCGCGCAAGATCTTGATGACCTCGGCGAACGACGAGATCCAGTGGTGCAAGGGCGGAGGCAGCATCGGCAGCGGCAGCGCCGGTACCGGCCGCCTCGGATTCTGACCGCCCGGGCCGCGAACAGGAGCAGCATATGAGCACAAGCAGCAATGCCAGCCGAATCGGCTGGGGCACAGTCTGTTTGAGGGCGGCAGCCGCCACGGCCGGGCTCACGGCGGCGACCACGTCGGCGGATTCGATCATGACCATCAACACCCCCCGCCGGTGGCTTCGTGGTGGGTACCGGCGTGTACATCGATGGGACGGTTTCCCCACGGTGCTGTATCTCCCGTGGGAGCGGGTGACCTTCCGTGACAACGGGACCTAGTCCGGGAGCCCATACCGACCGTGTGCCTCGGCATCGAGGGCCGGCGCCCCTCCGCCCCAGAACCATGCGGGTGGAGGGACGGCAACGATCGCTGCTCAGGTGCCCGAGAGGGTGATCCTTGGATGCCCAGTACCCGAGGGCCTGCGGAATAGGACATCGGCAGCCGGAATTTCTAGGGCATTTGCCGTGGAAGATCTTGTAAACCGCAGGCCGATCGGACAAGTAGATCCGGAACCTACACCCACTGCCGCGGACACGGAAACTTGAGATAGAAATCGGACATTTCCGGATTGTTGAGACAAGGCCTCGGTCGCCATCGCCCGAATCGCGAGGGTCACGAAATCGAAAGATTGTGTGAGGGCGTTCTCGGGGGGTCGGTTGGCCAAGTCTGGCTCTGGGACGTTGTGGTGAACTTGGGACCGAGTGGAAGTGGGTCCTGGATAGGGAGCCCTCGCAAGATCAGCGTGCAGGACGGGTAACCAGGACTAGTTGATGGCAGTTGACTGACGTATCCGATCGGCTCGCTCACCGGAGTCCCGCTCTGTTTGCTGATCGTCAAACAGGACAGTCAGTAGCAGGGTCTTCGTCCATACGTTTCCACCCGGCGATACGCGCCCGGCACAGCGCCTCCAGTGCCTCGTGCTCGGCGCGCCAGCGGGCATGATCTTGCGCTGTTCCTGGCCACGTCTGTGAGCGCCGATCTACCTCGGCACGGAGTGTGTCGATGGTGCCGCCATGCCAACATCCGACCGATAAGTTGTGGCCGGCGGCGGTGCGGGTGAGAGTCGCGGTGACGGACTGGGAGCCGATGGGATATACGACGAGGATGTCCTGGCGCTCGGTGACAGTTGCTCGGCCGTGCACCTCCGCGCGGCCGGATACCCGCGCGTCGCCGTGCACCCGCGCGTCTCCGGAGACCTCCGCGTTGCCCGACACCCTCGCGTTGCTCGAGACCTCCGCGTTGCCCGACACCCTCGCGTTGCTCGAGACCTCCGCGTTGCCTGAGATCTCCGCGTTGTCAGATACCGACGCGTCGCCAAACACCCTCGCGTCGCCTGACACCCACGCGTACCCAGACACATTGCGCTCGCATTCAACCCATCCTCCGACGTCGCCCTTGCGGACGCAGTACCGTGTCATGTCGCGTGTGGCGCGGATGCGATGCAGGTTGTGGCCGAAGTAGTTTCGCGTTTCGTCGGTCAGCTCGAAGTGCTTGCCGGTCATGTCGTCCTTCGCTTCTGGTCTCAGTCCCCACGCACAGCCGGGGCACAAGACGACTCGCTGGCATGAGGAGGCTGGCGGTGAACATTCTCCCCGGGGCCTCCATTCCGCAGCTCTCGAACCCGTGTCGCGTTCAGCGATCGTTAGACAGGACGGCCGGTAGAAGGGGAACCCGAGAGTTCAAGCGCCCTCGCGGCCACCGCCAGTAACGATGCGCCTGCCCCAGCGGACATACAGACTGTCCGTTTCTTTCGCAGGGGGTAGATCTGAATGAAGCGCTCATTTCTCGTCCGAGCTGGCGCAGTGGCCGTCGGACTCGCGGCGCTCGGCGCGGGCGTAGCGGCGCCGCAGGCGAGTGCGGCGGAGGCGTACGTTCCGCCGCCCGGGTACGAGCTGAACATGAGGTGGTTCAAGCTGCCGTGGGAGCCCAGCAGGTCGTGGGACAACAACTCGAACCTGCTCAGTCCGTTCGGCACTATCGACATCTACTGCTACACCTACCCGGGGGCCGTGACCGGCCCGCTTCCGCTCGACTGCTTTCAGCTCGATCCGTGGCGGCAGACCCATCAGGTGATGCGGGTCCCGTTCTCGCAGAACTTGCACACCATCAATCCGGTCCCGACCCCGCCTGGCCTGCTCCCAGGGACGCTGGGATCGTCCTGACACGTGAAGCGCCCAACCGTAATCGGTTGGGCACTTCACGGTTCGCCCTGAGCGCCGCGGCCGGAATTCTCTCACCAGCTCCGGCACGGTCGTCTATGACTCTCAGGGTGCCGTCAGCCGTCCTGTCCGGCGATCGTCAAACAAGGACGCACGTTGAGGCCGCGAATCCGGGGCGTGCACGGGTGGAACCGCTACTGGTATGCGAGGCGGAGTACCGCGAGCATACCGGCGGAGCCTTCGTCATCCGAGCTGGAAGGGGCTGCGCGACAAGGCGCCCGGGGAGGTCAAAGTGCCATGCCCGGGGCATGCCCGGGGCGTCCATGGTCAGCCGACGCTCGCATAGAAGGGCTCGAGTCCCGTCAGTAAATCGTCGATCAACGCGGCAACAGCGTCCACCCCGTTCAGGTGGATCACCTTCCGTGTCGTCGTCGGCTTGTCGAGCTTGTAGGTGAGTTCGGTGTAGGGATGCTTCGACATCCCCATGTAGACGCAGTACGGCCGATCTTCGATCCGGGTGTAGGTGACGTCGATGAAGAGCTTCCCACGAGTCGCCGAGAAGACCAGTTCCACGTCGTGGTGCGCAGCTTCTGTTTCAGTCAGATTGTTGACGACAACCGTCCAACTGGAGAGCCGGAGAGGAATCAGGTCCTTGTTGAGTGGGTTGAGGAACCGGAGGAGCAGGCCATAGATGGCCTCGATGTCGTGGCCGGCTGCGATCGTCGTGTGGACACTCCTGTCTTCGTCGTACATCCATCGGCCCAACGATCTCGACAGCAGAATCTGCTCGAGCGAGTAGCCGATGGCTGCGTTCTCATAGGAGAGGGAAACCGTCTCGCCGGTGATGCTGTTCACCGCGGTGAACAGCACGGTGTCATCGAACGGCACGTCCTGTGCGTTGTAGTGCTCGTCGACGAACGCATTGGAGTCGACACTCCACCCGCCGTCGACCTGGATCCCTCTTGTCCTGCTGATCTTCGTCACCGAGCTCCCTTGAGTCCGTCCTGCGTCCGCGAGCGTAGCGGCGCCCGGCGCTCTCCACGGCTGCATCGACGGTCCCACGCCTAGGGCATGCGGCGGGCGGCCTGCTCAGCGATCGTCAAACAGGACACAGGTTCACGAGTGTTCGTTGTGATGACGGGTCAGCCCGCAACAGATAGCAAGTGAAGGCTTGCAAACCCTGGTTCGTCTCACCATGTGGGGCGACTTCTATCTCATCCGCATTGTTATCTCAGGTACTCGTCTCAGATTTCCGCGTCAGCGGCACCCACTGCCGCAGACACCGAATCTTGAGACAGAATTCGGACATGTTGAGATGTTGAGACAAGAACCTGGGGTTTTGTGATCCGACGAGACGGACGCATCCCGAATGATCTCGAAGTTGTTCTGGTGCGGGCTCAGCACCACCAGCGCCTTGCCGTCACCAGCGCACGGCTGCGCAGCCTGCGCCTGCGCGAGCAGTTCGAGTTCGTCCTCGAAATCCGCGAGGCCTCCGGAGAGACTGAACAGTCCGTAGTCCATCGCCAGGACCACGGCCTGCTCACTGATCTGACTCGCGCTGCTCATCTCTCGATTGTCTGTGAACCTCAAGCGACGTGCTCGTACACAGCTTGCCCAGTGGCCAGCATTCGCGAAGGTGTGCGCCTCGCTAGAGCTGGATGCCGTCGTCAGCGGCGTCGTTCGCGGCTGCGAGCATGGCCTGGAGTAGTGCTGGCTGAGGTTCGCTATGCCAGGGTGCTGGCGATCGAAGACTGTCGCGCCGTCGGGGAGGGCTCCGTCAGATTCAGTCATGTCGCCATCGGCATCGGTCCGCGTATCTCTGGTGCCGCCTACCTCAGACCCGCACTGCACCAGGTCCAGTCGTCCCCGATGGCGATGCCGACCGGTCTACGACGATCCCGACGGTCACAGCGAAGATGACGAGGACCAGGCCGACAATGGTCGGTCTGGGAGTCCTGCGGGTCTTCGGTCGTGCTGCGGTCTGGCCCACACTGCTCAATCAAGGCAATGCGCTGTTGCCAGCCCGAAGGCGATTTTTGATACGCCGGCGATATACGCGGCCGCCTAACATGGCGAGCATGCGTGTGTTGGTCGTCGAGGACGAGCGGTTCATGGCGGAAGCCATCCGCGATGGGCTGCGCCTGGAAGCGATCGCCGCCGACATCGCCGGTGATGGGGACACTGCCCTGGATCTGTTGGGCGTCAACGCCTACGACATCGCCGTCCTCGACCGTGATATCCCCGGCCCCTCCGGTGACGAGATCGCCCAGCGCATCGTCGCTTCCGGTGGCGGCATACCAATCCTGATGCTCACTGCCGCGGACCGGATGGACGACAAGGCCTCCGGGTTCGAGCTCGGTGCCGACGACTACCTCACCAAGCCGTTCGAGCTGCAGGAGCTCGTGCTCCGTCTCCGGGCCCTCGACCGCAGGCGCGCGCACAGCAGGCCGCCCGTGCGGGAGATCGCTGGTCTGCAGCTGGACCCGTTCCGTCGCGAGGTCTACCGGGACGGCCGGTACGTCGCGCTGACCCGGAAGCAGTTCGCGGTGCTCGAAGTTCTCGTCGCTGCCGAGGGCGGTGTGATCAGCGCCGAGGAGTTGCTGGAGCGGGCGTGGGACGAGAACGCCGATCCGTTCACGAATGCCGTGCGCATCACGGTCTCGACGTTGCGCAAGCGGCTCGGCGAACCGTGGCTGATCGCCACGGTGCCGGGGGTCGGGTACCGCATCGATACCGAACCGGACGCCAGAGGCGGGGGCGACGGTGGATAGAGCGCCTGGGTTGGGCGTTCGCCTCAAACTCACTCTCAGTTATGCCGGGTTCCTCATGCTCGCCGGTGTCTTGCTCCTTGCGGCGGTTTGGGTCTTCCTGCTGAGAGGGCGGTCAACGAATTTCCAATTCCCTGATCTGGCCGACTTTGCCCGGGTCTTCGACCCGAGCAACTTCGGTCCCGTGGTGTTTGTCCCAGCAGCGATCTTGGCGCTCGGGTTCTTGCTGGTGTTCGGCCTTGTGGGTGGTTGGATTCTCGCGGGCCGAATGCTTGCCCCGTTGACGCGCATTACGCGCGCCGCGCGGGAGGCGGGGAGTGGCTCGCTGTCGTACCGGATCGAACTGGAGGGACGCAACGACGAGTTCCGTGAACTTGCCGATGCCTTCGACGCCATGCTCGCACAGCTCGAAGCACGAGACGCCGCGCAGCAGCGATTCGCCGCCAACGCCTCCCACGAGCTGCGCACCCCGCTGGCGATCACACAAACCCTTCTCGATGTCGCCCGCAACGATCCGAACCGCGACGGCGGCGAGCTCGACGAACGCCTCCGCGCTGTCAACGCACGGGCGATCGAGCTCACCGAGGCATTGCTCCTGCTCAGCCGTACCGACCAACGGTCCTTCAGCCGAGAAGACGTCGATCTGTCGCTCATCGCGGAAGAAGCCGCCGAGACGCTCCTCCCGTTCGCGGAGAAGCACGGCGTCAGCATCGAGACCTCCGGGGACATCGCGCCGGTCATCGGCTCACACGCACTCTTGCTGCAGTTGACTACGAACCTTCTGCACAATGCGATCGTCCACAACGTCCCCGAGCACGGCAGCGTGCAGATCAGCACCGCCATCGGCCCCGAGTCCGTCATGCTCACGGTCGAGAACACAGGCGACAAGCTCAGTCCACAGTTGGTCTCGACACTCACCGAGCCGTTTCAGCGCGGCACTGCTCGCACCCGCGGGGACGATGCGAGGGTGGGCCTTGGCCTGGCGATCGTCAAGAGCATCACTCAGGCACACGACGGATCCCTCACGCTCAGCCCCCGAGCTGCCGGCGGGCTCTCCGTCGCAGTGCGACTGCCCGCCGCTCAGCGACGACCGTAAGGACGTGCCGCGCCAGCAGCGAACCCACGTCGGGTGCGCCGGCTGCCAACGCATGAGCCGACATCACCGCTCTCCGCTCGGTATCGGCGAGCAGCGGGATCAGAGTGGTTTCGATCCATCCTGCGTTGAGATCGGCATCGTCGACGATCACTGCCCCGCCGGCAGCAACGACCGCCTCGGCGTTCAAGCGCTGCTCACCGCCGCGCAGCGGCAGCGGCACATAGGCGGCCGGTAAGCCGACAGCGGCGAGTTCGGCGCACGTCATCGCCCCCGAGCGGCAGATCGCGAAGTCGGCTGCGGCGTAGGCGTACTGCATCTCATCGACGTACGGGACGACGACGTAGGGCGGGTCGCCGGGGTCGCCGTCGGGCGGCTCGACCATGCGCTGTGGCCCGGTGATGTGCAGCACCTGCACGCCGGCCGCCCGCAACGCTGTTACAGCGCCGGCCACGGCGGCGTTGATCGCTTGAGCTCCCTGCGAACCGCCAGTGACCATCAGTACCGGCTCGTCCAGGCGCAGGCCGAACCGTTGCCGAGCCGCCTCGCGCAGCGCGGCCCGGTCGAGCCTGGTGATCGCCGGCCGCAGCGGGATGCCGATCGCGCTGGCGTGAGCCAGGTGGACACGGGGCGCGGCGGTAAATACGTGGGTCGTCATCCGGGCCGCCAGTCGGTTCGCCACTCCAGGCCGGGCATTCGCCTCATGGACGACGATCGGTATTCCCCGCTGGCGTGCGGCAAGATAAGCGGGCATGGCCACGTAGCCCCCGAAGCCCACCACGACCTCGGCCCGCACGCGGTCGAGTACGGCTCCGGTCGCCCGGACGGAGTCGCGCAGTCTGCCCGGCGTGTGCAGCAGGTCGCGGCTCAGCTTGCGCGGCAGTGGCACGGGCGGGATAAGTTCGAGTGAATAGCCGCGGGCAGGGATGAGCGTGGTGTCCAGGCCACGGACAGTGCCGAGCGCGGTGATCTCGGCCGTGGGCTCCAGCAGGCTCAGCGCGTCGGCGAAGTTCATCGTGGGCTCTATGTGCCCGGCCGAATGGCCGCCCGCGACAACGACGCGCGGTGCGGGTTCGCCAGCCAGCATCACGATGCCCCTCTGACCAAGATTCCTCGGTTGGCATGAAACCGCTCGAACACATGCATGGGCAGCGATGCAGAGTCTGAATTGTGGGAGTAGCCCGACGGATTATGAAACCGCACCACTCCATCATCGACTGCATAGATCAGCACAAGATGGCCTCCTCGTCGCGGCTCGTAGGTGTTGGGATCGCGAATCTCGGGTGATACCGAAGCGATCATGACCTGCCCGGGCAGCAGCTCTCGGGCCGATACCTGAATCGGGGTGTGCTCGACCAGTTGGCAGTCGAATCCGAATTGTGTGCTGACCCACGCCATGAATGGCCTGTAGAGCAGGCCGTGGACCTTGCCCGAAGGCTCCACCACATAGCAACCCCACTCGACGGCCAGCGCAAGGAGTTCGCCCATCGACAGTCGGACGTCAGTCCAGCCGTGGAGCAGGGACTGGAGACACGCCAAGCCGCAGACCTTGCGGGACCAGAACAGGTACTCCTCGCTCGAGGGGTATCCGTCGGAGGCCCAGTCGTACAGTTTCGATGGATCGGTGTGTCGCAAGAAGACCTCCAGCCCCGATGGGCGTGTGCGCCGCATCACGACCTCGTCGTTGGTCGCCAAACGCCCCCACTGCGAGACACAATGGAGACCCATCACGTGATCGGAAAGTCGAAGTAGACATCTGGATATGGTTCGCGTTTCAGCGTGTAGTGCCACCACTCGCAGTCGTACCGATCAAATCCGCAGTCCTCCATGATGGAACGAAGAAGCTCACGATTCTTGGACTCGATTGGCTTGATTCCTCGCGCTCGATGACGTGAGATCGGGTCCATGAGGTCGTGGTCGCCACCCATAGGAGCAAGTTCACCGGTCGCAAGGTGATAGAGCGTCAGGTCAACGGCGCCGCCCCTACTGTGGCCCGACTGGGTTGCCACGTATCCCTTTTCGAGCATCTCGGGTCTGTCGATGTTGGGATAGTGCCGCTGCTTCGTCTGGCCATCCTCCGGCTGTTCTGACCAGCGTAGGAAGCTGTCGACGGCGCGTCGAGGACGATAGCCGTCCCAGAGAAGCAACCCGAAGCCGAGGGAAGCTGCCTTCTCGCGTGCTTGCTCGAGGGCCGCGCACAAAGCCCGGGTGCCGACGATCCGATTCGCGAGGTAGCCGTCTACCGGTTTGCCGGTGAAGTTGTCCCACGTGGCGTACTTGGCATCCCAGCGGACTCCGGGCACCCAGTCGTCGACGTAGACGAAGTCGTCGTTCATCGCTTCTTCCCGTGCATTGTCATCGAGATGAGCCGGTCGATCACGTCGGAGATCGGCAGCCCCGCGGCGGCCATCATCCGCGGGTACCGGCTGTACGACGTCATGCCGGGCATGGTGTTGACCTCGTTGAGGACCACCCGCCCGTCGTCGGTGAGGAACATGTCAACGCGGGCAAGTCCCTTGCAGCCCAGGGTGCGGTAGATGACCTTGGCGGTCTCTTGGACGAGCCGGCGCGATTCGTCGGAGATGTCGGCGGGAACGATGAACGTCGAGTTCTCCGATCCCGTTTCGGGTGAGTCCTCCTGGTGGATCCTGAAGAATCCGTGCGAGAGGTCGACGCGGTCTACCTCCCCAGTGATCAGGCCGAATAGTTCACCCATGACCGCGCAGCCGATCTCGCTGCCGGCCACGGCTTCTTCGATCAGGACCTTCGAGTCGTACTGTCGCGCCGCGCTCAGCGCGTTCGGCAGCTCGTCTTCACGGGTGACCTTGCTGACGCCGAAAGATGAACCCGAACGGGCCGGCTTCACGAAGACCGGATAGCGAAGATGATCGGCGTCGACCTTCTCGTTCGCCGCGACAACCCAAAAGGTCGGCGTGGCGATTCCCGCGCTCTTGGCCACGGTGTAGGCCAGGGCCTTGTCCATGCACACAGCCGAGCCCTGGATGTCGCAGCCGACGTAGGGGATGCCGGCGAGCTCCAACAGGCCTTGGATCGCGCCGTCTTCGCCGAGCTTGCCGTGAAGTACGGGGAAGACGAGGTCGAGGCGCACGGTTTCGTAGCCCCCCTGCTCCATGACCAGCAGGCCGTGCACACGTCGATCGGGTGACAGCACGGCGGGACGGGCGCTGCGATTCTCCCAATCCGCGTCGGGGCCGTCACAGAGCTTCCACTCGCCGCCGGTCGTGATGCCGATCCAGAACGGTTCGTACTTCTCCGTGTCGAGATTTCTTGCCACCTCTCGCGCCGACTTGATGGAGACGGGATGTTCTTCGGAAGCCCCTCCGAAGATGACCCCGACCTTCAATCTGCTCATGCTGTTCTCCCACTTTCAAAGTTGAGGCAGTTGACGAGGCTGTTTTCGACGGTGTCGTTCAGGGCGTGGTCTGTGTAGTAGGCGGAGTGCGGACTGATCAGCACATTCGGCAGGCGCTGTAGCCGCACCAGGGCCTTGTTCTCGATGAGCTTTTTCCTGCAGTCGGCGTAGAAGATCCCTTCCTCTCCTTCGACGACATCGAGCGCCGCGCCGCCCAACCGGCCGCTCTCCAAGGCGGAGAGGAGGGCCTCGGTATCGAGCAGCGGTCCGCGACCCGTGTTGACGATGTACGCGCCGTGCTTCATCTGGTCGATGCGTTGGCGATCGAGGAGATGGTGTGTGTCCGCGGTGAGTGGAGTGTGGAGCGTGACAATGTCGCTCTGCCGCAGCAGTTCATCGAGCGGAACGTAGTCGGCGGAGGCGTGAGGCCCGCTGTCATGTGCCAGCACTTGGCAGCCAAATCCCTGCAGCCGGTCGATGACTGCTGTGCCGATGCGCCCTGTTCCGATCACCCCGACGGTCAAGTCGCGCAGCTCCCTGCCGCGCGTCTCATTCAGCCGGTAATCATGCGTATCGGCGCGGCGGACAATTGATTTCGCGTGGCGTACGGTCATCAGCATCAACATCAGTGTGTAGTCGCCCACGCTGTCGGGCGAGTAGTCGACGTTGCCGACCGAGATGCCGATGCTCGCCGCGAATTCCACGTCGATGTGGTCGTACCCGACGCTTCTGGTGGAGATGTACTCCACTCCGACTCGGCTCAGCGCCAGCAGCGTGGAGTTGTCGATCTGCGTCTTGTGGCTCACGCTGATGCATCGGTTGCCACGCGCCAGTTCAGCGTTGGTTTCACTGACCGCTTCCTCGGTGATGCTTGGCGTTAGCCCGAGGCGGGGTCCCATCTCGCGGAACAAAACGGCTTCGTCGTGACCGCATCCGAAAACTCTGACCCCAGTGGTCGGGACGGCCGAGGGTGACGAATCGTCGAGCGCTCGGACGCGTCGCTCCGCGATCACTTCGCTGTCGATCAAACCCAGGTCGCTGTAGGACATGCCGAAAGTCAAGACAACGCGGTGTTGCCAGCGTGTATGCAATTTTCGATATGCGGACGATATGCCGCCCGTGGGGTTGCGTTCGGAAGCGGCATGCGCGGAACGAAACAGCGGCAAGATGTCCGCGCCGGCGCCACTAAAAGAAGGTAACTGAGCCTTACTTTATGCACCGTGTCTCAACGTGGGATATCGATACCGTCTCAACCGCCGCGTATCCCATGGTCGTTGTCTCATCTTTCGGCGCGGGCGGCAACATTTGCCGCGGACACCGAAACTTGAGACAAAATCGGACATCTGACGGATTGTTGAGACGGGCGTCATGTGACAAGTCGTAGATCCGGTTCGCGGCCGGTGCGACCTCGCGTGTGGATCCGCATGCGCTGTAACCCCTGGCCGCACCTGGTGGGCGTTGTACAACACGCACCGGCGGGCCGCTCAACAGGTCGCAGCACGGCCCGCCGGTGTGATCGCGAGCTAACTTTCGTTGTGCATCCGGCGTGCCTGACGGAGGCGTCGTCGAGAGAGCCCGCGATCGCGAGATCTGCCGATGGGACCACGCTGAAATGGGTCCTGGATAGGGTGCTCTCGCAGGATCAGCGAGCAGGACGGGTAACAAGGACTGTTTGATGGCAGCGGGCCGACTGCTGAAATGAGTCAGGCGTAGTCGGCATACGCGCGCCCGACAGTGTGCGGTGATCGAACTCCGTGGTGTCGGTTCAAGAGTGCGGCCTGCGCCTAGCTCTACGAATGACCTGGTTCCGGTATCCACACGTCAGGTGGTGTACGGGGTCGAGGACGGCTTCGGTATCGGAGAACCTGCCGCGCAGGGATGACTGAACGCCGTCCATTGGCGGTTCTGAAGGAGATTCCGGTGAAACAGGAACCCGCCGAACAGACCTCGACTGTCCAGCCGAGGCTGCGTAGGAAGCCCGGCCGCTCACGACTGGGAGGAGTGCAATAGCGATCACGTCATCCGTTCACCGCCGGCGCCGGCGCCGTTGCCAACTTGCGGCAGCCGGGGCGTCTGGCAGCGGTCGACGAGCCGTCAGCGCCCTTCGGCAGAGAACGAGGCGTTGGGGTGTGTCATCGCCCGTACCCGATCCGTTTCCGGTCGGCGGCCGGAGCGCATTGATCGGCGATCGCAAAGAGTTCAGACCACTGCTCGGGGGAGAGATCCCGCGCGCCGACCCCATATCAGGGTGGCGTTCGCGTGGGCCCATCGCGCGAATAGGCTAACGATGTCGGCGGCGAGCGATTGGCCGAAAAGCGTTCGCGCGCAGTACCGTCGTGGATGTGCTGAACTTGGGGAACAGTATTCGGAAGTCGCAGTCCCGCACTGGTCGGGGTGCTCGCTTCGGTGTCGTCGCGATCGGTGTGACGGTCGGATTCGCTTCCGTCGCAGTACCGTCGGCTGCCGCCGACCCGGTCGGCGGGGAGCTGGCCTGGGGCCCGTGCCCCGTCGAGTACGCGCTCGATCCGGACACCGACCAGTGTGGAACCGTGACGGTGCCGCGCGACTATGCGAATCCGACGGCCGGATCGATCGATGTCCTCGTCACCCGTCACCGCGCCGAGGATCCGGTCGCCCGGCGGGGCGTGCTGTTCACCAACCCCGGTGGGCCCGGCGGCGACGCGATCGCGTCCAACAGCATGTTCGCGCAGGCGCTTCCCGAACAGATCCGCCGGCAGTGGGACTTCATCGGTGTGCAGCCGCGGGGTCTCGCGCATGCTGGGGCGGTCGAATGCGCCGTCACCCCGGAGCTTTTCGCCGCGATGAACGTCGGCTTCGCGGGTGGGGCGGCGCGGCTGGCGTGCGACGGCGCGACGCCCGGCGCCACCGCGCACATCACGACGGAGAACACCGCCCGTGACTGGGAACAGGTGCGGATTGCGCTCGGTGTCGGTGTGATCGACGTCTACGGCCTGTCGTACGGCACGATCCTCGCCTCGACATATGCCACCCTGTTCCCGCAGCACACGGGACGCATGGTGCTCGACTCGGCGGTCGATCGCGACTGGATGTGGAACGACGTCCTGTGGCACCAGAACGACGGGTACAAGACGCGCTTCTACGACCTCATGGACTGGATCGCGGCCAACGACGCGACCTACGGCCTCGGCGACACCCCGCTGAAGGTGTACCAGCGCTGGTCCGACCGCATCGTCGAGGAAGCGGGCGGCAATCCCACCCTGGCGCCCCCGCCGGCCAGGATCGGGGACGTCCCACCCGGCCTGGAAGGCGTCGCCGCCGCGTACCGGGCCGGTGTGGACCTGACTGGCCCTGCCCGGGTGCAGTTCGAGGCGTTCCTGCGACGACTCGGCGATTCGGCCCACACCCAGGCCGCGTCGAGCACCTATGCCCTCACACGCCAAGTGCTGCCCGCCCGGAACACTTGGCCGATGGTCGCCCGCGTCATCCGGGACGGCACAGGGGCGCTTCCCGAGGGTGTGTCCGGCGACTTCACTGCCGACCAACTCGACTCGATTGTCCGGACCCAGATGATGCAGGCGGTCGTGCTCTGCAACGAGAACGCGGTCGCGCCACGCCCGGAGCGGCTCCCGGGCTGGCTCTTCTCGACGTTCGTCACCGGCGATCTGTTCGACGCCATCGGCTACGGCTACAGCGCGGGGCCGGGGTGCGCAGGGGCGCCGCCGGTGACCGCGCTACCGGAGATCGGCAACCATGGTTTGGCCACGGCGCCCCTAGTGCTGCAGGGATTGCGGGACCCGCAGACGCCCTACGACGGCGGAGCCCAACATGCCCGCGACATGGACGCGCACCTGGTCACCGTGGAAGGCGGGGACCACGGCGCCGCCATCCAGGGCGGCAACACCACGGTCGATACGGCAATCACGGACTACCTGCTGACCGGGACCACCGCGGTCACCCGGGCGCCGGAGGCACCGATAACCACGCCGCTGTAGCGCGGCGGCGGTCCCGCCACCACAGCCTGTGGCGGGACCGAGCTGCCTGGGAGGTTCTCGCGCGCCGCTGTGACTCCGGCGTCATGCCTTCTTCCTATCGCAGCGAGCTGGGGCCACCAGTCAATCCAGCGGCGCGATTCGCCAATCCTCGCTGCAAGTCGTCACCACCGCGCAACTCGCGTCCCACGGGCCGCGCACCTACTTTGACGGACTTCGGCGACTCGCCCGAGATCCGTCAAAGTAGCGGGGCGTGTCCCGCTAGTCTGCGCTGCATCTCGATAACGATTATTGCCCTGGTGGACCGATCAAATCGAGTCGGCGCTATTTGCCGACTCGACGAACCGTGACCAGAACGGCACTCGCACGACGATAGGTGAGAGCGCTTTTCGTCCCTGGCCGAATGGCAGTTCGTTGGTCAAATACTCGACGAGGTTGGCCCCGTAGTAGATGATGTCGGTTTGCCACGCGGAAAACACCGGCGATCCCGCCGGGGAGGGCGCTGCGGGGGTGAACCGGTGCCCGAAGATAGGGACGAGGCGAGGCCACATCGCTAGTTCTCGGTGCACGGTCGTGGCTACATCCTCAGGTGCGCAGGGTAACTCGCCCCAGGATGCAGGCCAGAAGGGTGGATTTTGGTTCAGTGCGTCGAAGATGAACCCTTCGGCCACGCTGTCCAGCCAGGTCCTTAACTCGAGGTCGCTACCATTGCGCCAATCCGGCCAGCGGTCGCCCAGCGGTAGGGCTGTCGCGAGGAGACTGTGGTGGTCCGGGTTGAATCGGAATCCGAAGCGTTCGTCGATCGAGTCGAATTCGGCGTCGGTCAAGCCGGGACTAAGTTCGATCCCTGCATCGTCCAGCAGTGTCGCCCCGTCGTGCCCGGGTTGTCCCACTCGAAGATTATCGCAGAGCATTGGCCGGACAAGTGCGGAGTTCTTCCTCGATCGAATTTTCTTTGCAGGAAGCCGTCGACTCCCGTACTCACTCCGGCAGTCAGGTATTCGGTCTTGTCTGCGAGGTCTGCGGAAGGAACGACGCATCGCGTAGGAGACACCGGAAGCACACCGCAGCGACTTGCATGCAGGACTGTTAGGCGGGACCCCGGGCGGGCCGTTCGTCCAGCTGTCGAGATGCAGCGAAGATTGACGGGACGCGCCCGCTACTTTGTCGGATCTCGGGAGGGTCGGCGAAGCCCGTCAATATAGGTGTACCGCCGGATCGAAAGGTGGCGAATCTGCTACGCCATGACCCCACAACAGGCTCGTTCACGGACCGCACAGCAATGGATCCCACTCCTGGTCGATTGCATCGCGTCGACACGGCGAGAGACGATGCGCCTGTGAGTATCTCCGACAAGAAGGCTGCCGACCGCGATGCACTCGCGGACGATGGCGAACAGAACGTAGAAAGTGCATCTCGTCCGATCCCGTACGTGCCCGAGTCGCTTTCGGACATCGATCTTCGCCATGTGTGACCACCGCTGAGAAGGCTGTGTTTAGTCGGGGGCGATGGGCAGACCCTGCGGTCATACGTCAACGGGGCATCCGGGTACTTCGAGCACTCCCTGAACGCCTATGGGCGCGCCGGCAAGCCGTGCCCGCGTTGTGGCACGCCGATGGTGCGGGAGGCCTTCATGAACCGCGGTTCGCACGTCTGCCCGAGGTGCCAGCGACGGCGCTGACGCTCGTGTTCAGTGCCGGGACTCAAGCCCTCGTAAGTGCTGTCCCGTTTGACGAACGAGCTACAGGACTTCCGCCAGCAATAAGGAGCCGTTCTCTTCAGTGTTCGTGTTCTGTGTGATTCGCTGAGGTTCGATGCTTCCGCGGATACCTTCGGCTGCATGAGTGTTGAGTCAAACTGGTCCCGGATCGTCCGATGGTGCAAGCAGCATGCCCCGACGACCACAACGAGGTTGCTTCCGCCGGCCGACCCGCAGGCCGTGCTCGCGGCCGAAGCGGCAACGGGCCAGACCTGGCCTGGGGAACTACACGAGTGGTTCGCGCTGCATAACGGCGGTCATCCAAACCCCCCAAGCCCTTGGGTCCTTCCCACCAACCAGCCGATCTCCGTTGCTTGGGCTGTCGAGCTCCACGACGAGATGGTTCGGTCATCGCAGGACAACACCGACGATCTCGGTGGCACCGACGTGCTGATGGCGGAATCGGCGGGAACTAGGGTCGAGACCTACCTGCCTGCCTTCATCCCAATTGGAGAGGACGGCGCCGGGGATTACCTCGCGGTCGACACCCGTGGCGGCGACCGCAGCGGCTGCGTTATCTTGTTCTACAAGGACGGGGGTGCAGCCTTCCAGTGGGACTCGATCGAAGCCATGCTCGACTGCACTGCTTCGGCGCTTGAACAAGGAACGGACTGTGCGGGGTGGGTGCCAGTCGTTGAGGACGGCGAGATCCGCTGGGACTATCCCTGATAGCGACGTCATGACGCTGTCTTCTCCGGGGCGCGTTGGATTGAGCGCCATACCGCACTCCTACTGGAAGCCCGTTCGATCGGCTCGGTCGACTCGCCGCGAGAGTGCAAGATCCGGTGTCCTGTTTGACGATCGTCAAACAGGACACTCGTTGGAATGGTTCGCATCCGACGATTCTCGGACTTGCGGTGTGGAGAATTAACCGATGAACATCGTCCAGTTCCTCGAGGCAAGGCTCGCCGAAGATGAGCGCGCGGCGATCACCGAGTTGAACGGGGGAAGTCAGTCGGCGCGCGCGTTACGGGAGGTCTCGTTCAAGCGGGGGCTGGTCGACCGCGTGTATCGAGAATCGAACTGGGATCTTCGCCCGGGCGCTGACGAGGAGAACCACGGGGGCAAGCCACTTCTAGTGCAACTTGCGGCCACATACGCGGATCATCCGGACTTCGACCCCCGGTGGGCCGACTAGGGCGTGCTGGTTCTGGCTTGCCCTGGTCAGACCGAGCGTTTCCCGCTATGCGGGTCGATGCAGCGGATTCGCCGGCCACTCCAGCGATTCGAGCTGCGCACGACGCCCGCCGTGAGGCGCCTCTGAACGGCCTCGGCGCTGGGGCGGACGCGGTCCCCCGTCGTCTCAGGCCACCACAAACCGGGTCATCACCCGATTCGGGTCGAAGCTGCCGGTGCTGAACGCCTCGGTGGTCACGGTCAGGCCGGCGGGGCCGGAGCCGATCGGGATGCTGATCTGCTGATTCCAGTTCCCGCGGGGAGTGGCGAGGCCACTGGATTCATTGGTCAGGTTCGCCAGCATCGTGCCGCCCTGATGGGTGGCGGTGTTCCAGAAGTTCACGTAGGCCGTGATCGCGCAGGGGCTGGTGAAAAACGGCGTCCAGGACAGCGTGACCAGCGCGATTCCCGGCCGATCGTGTGGCGTCTGCACGGTGCCGGTGATCTGACCGCTGCACGGGATCGAGTTGCCTCGGCCGAGGGTGTGTGCCGTCGGCAGGGGTGTCCACTCCTGGTGGTGGGCGGAGGCAGTGGGGGCCGACAAGACAAGTGCTGAGGCCGCTAGGGTCGCCGGAATCAGTGCTCTGCGAAGCCGTCTCATCACTCGGCGGCTGCTGTCGGAGCCACGACGGTGCCCAATCCGATGGCCAGTACACCAGATATGACGAACATTGAACGCTTCATGCAGATCTACCCCCGTGAAAGTAATGGACGGTCTGTTTGTCTGATTCGGTGTAGCTGGCGTTACAGGCTCAGGTCACGCCACTGCACCGGAGGGTGTCGGTCACGATGATCGTGACCGACACCCTCCTGCGATGTACGACCGGGCCCCGGTCCTCACACTCGTCGAGATGGAGGACCTTCGGCTGCGCGAGGTCGCGCGATGGTGCGCGAGCAAGGCGTACGAGTTCGGGACATCGCCGACCTGCCCTGGGTTGCACCCGCATTGGCGGCCCTGCACGCGGGCGGGCCACTGCCGCTGCCGTTCGACGACCCTGCCTCGGCATCCAAGAACCTCGGCGCCGATCGCCGCAAGGAAGCGACGGCCGCGAATGCACCGGTAACCCCGCGCCGGCCGACACGACCATCACCTAGATCGACTGCGCCGCCCCAGCCACCGACTAGTCGCGTGAGATCAGTGTCCCGTAAGACGATCGACAAACAGGACCCCAGGCATCCGCCTCAAGGGTGGGTCAGTACGTCGTTCCCATCGCGGTGCGAACTTCGTCGAGTGTTCGCTCCGCGATCTCGACGGCGCGTTGGTTTCCGTCCCGAAGGACGCTGCGGATGTGCCCTGGTTCTTGGGCCAGGGCCGTTCTGCGTTGGCGGTGTGGAGCGAGGAACTCGTTGACGGCGGCGGTGGTGAGCTTCTTGAGTGCGCCGGCGCCGGCGTCACCGATCTCGTCGGCGAGTTCGTGTTCGTCTCGGTCGGAACACAGTGCGGCGGTGGTCAACAACGCGGAGACACCCGGTCGACCGATGGGATCGAAGGTGATGCGTCGTTCGGAGTCTGTCGGGGCGCGCCGAATCGCGGCCGCCGTCTCGTCGGAGGTCATCGACAGCGTGACCGCGTTGCCGTAGCTCTTGGACATCTTTCTGCCGTCGAGGCCGGGGACTTCTGGCGTGGACGTGAGCAGTGCTTGCGGTTCCGGGAAGACGTGGTCGTAGCGGTCGTTGAAGCGCCGGGCGATCACCCGTGTCATCTCGACGTGCGGCAGGTTGTCCTTGCCCACGGGCACGAGATTCCCCTTGCAGAACAGGATGTCCGCCGCCTGGTGAACCGGGTACGTGAGTAACAGGCCACTCAGTGCCCGACCGGACGCTGCGTGCTCGGCCTTGACGGTCGGGTTGCGGTGCAGCTCGGCCTCGGTGACCAGGCTCAGGAACGGCAGAAGCAATTGGTTCAGCGCCGGCACCGCGGAGTGGGTGAAGATCGTCGCCCGCTCCGGGTCGATGCCGGCGGCGAGGTAGTCCAGCACAGCGTTGTGCACGTTCTCCTGGACCTGGCCGATGGCGTCGCGGTCGGTGATGACCTGGTAGTCAGCGAGGATGGTGAAGGTGTCGACGCCGAGGTTGTGCAGGCGGACCCGTTCGGCGATGGTCCCGAAGTAGTGCCCCAGATGCAGTGGGCCGGTGGGTCGTTCGCCGGTGAGGATCCGGTATCGATGCGGGTGTTCTGCGACGTCGGCGCGCAGCTGCTCGCTGCGTTCGACGGTGGTGGCGAGGGAAGTCACGTACGGCTCCTGGATGGTCAGGGACTGTACGAACCTCGTTCAAGTCGGATGACGTCGCGGGCTGCGTACAGCCCGTGGATATGGTTAGACGGGCTGCTGGAGCAGCCACCGCCATGCCTGTCGGATCTCGATCATCAGTCGACCCTAGCAACCGTCTCGTTTACCTTTCCCTAAACAGGACAGCTGTCGGAGCTTGATGACTGAGTCTGGCGTGGCGGCTTTCCGGGCCGGACTACTCCCGGCGGAGAATGCTCGCAGCGGGAGAACATCGCCCGCCGCGTCGATCTCGGCCTGGCGGGGCGGAAAGGTTCGTCACCGACACAAATCGATGTTGCGACACATTGATCGTAGGGTAAGCACCGTGGGGCTACACAACGGGACGCGCACGTCCGACTCGCCGTGGATATCGTCGGTATGGACCAGTCGCAGCGAAGACGTCAACGAAATGACGGCAGTCGCGTGCGAGACGTGGGGACTGGTGTTCTGGGAGCAAGACGGGGTGCGTTCCGCGGCTGTCGTCGGCCCCGAAACCCGATCCAGCACCGCTCCGGTTCCCGAGAACGCCCAGTTCACTGGCATCCAGCTCGCCGTCGGCTCCTCTCTGCGGATGACGCCGACTTCGACGTTGGTCGATTCCGGCATCGACCTACCCGACACCACCTCTCGACGGTTCTGGCTCGACGGCAGTCGATGGGAGATCCCCCACCCCGACGACGCTGAAACGTTCATCGGCCACCTCGTACGAAACGGGACACTCACGAGAGACCCACTGGTGTCGGCTTATCTAGCCGGCAATCCCTCGTTCGCCACCAACCGCACCCTCGAGCGGCGGTTCCGCGCCGCAACCGGCCTCACCCGCGGTGGCGTCGAGCAGATCCAACGTGCCCAACGCGCTGGCGAACTGCTCGTGGCCGGTCGGCCGGTCGCCGACGTGGTCGCGTCGTTGGGCTACTACGACGAACCACACCTCGCCCGCGCTCTGCGTCGTTTCGTGGGCCGCACAGCCGGTCAACTCAGGGGCGGCATCGGCGGTGCGATCGCGCTGGGCGGATCAGTGGACGACGTCGTAGACGACCTTGACCACACCGTTCGAATAGGCAGCTGAATCACGTAGTTCGAGCCGCTGCTCAGGCCGACTCATGTGCCCGAACAAGTTCTTGCCAGCGCCGAGCACCACCGGAAACACCAGCAGGTTGTAGCGATCGATCAAACCTGCGTCGGCCAGCCCGCGCGCTAGTTCGCCGCTGCCGTGAATGAAAATTGCGCCGCCGTGGGTTTCCTTCAGGCCAGCCACATCCTCGACCGAACGCAGGATGGTTGTGTCCCCCCACCCCTCGACGAGTGCTGTGTCGCCCAGCGTCGTCGACACCACGTACTTGGGCAGGTCCTTGTAGCTCACGTGATCCTCGGACTCCACCCAGAGCGGGGCGAACGCCTCATAGCTGCGCCGACCGAACAGCAGCGCCGTCGTCTCCTCCAGTTCCTCACCCTTCAGAGAGAAGGCCTCAGGCACGAAATTCGTACGGGCGACCCACCCACCGCTCGGGTGCCCCTCCGCCTCGCCGCCCGGGGAGTCCACCACACCGTCAACCGACATGAAACCCGTCCATACCAACTCGCGCGTCATCACATTCTCCAACTCTCAGAAAGAAACAGGCCTTCTCGGCCCGCGAGGACCCGTTGTCCTCGGCTGATTTCACAGTAGAGAGCGATGACGACCGGAGTCTTGGACGAAAACGACATCGACGACGCTCCCCCGGACCGCGGGGCACTGATGTCTGGCGAGCTGAACGAGGACGATGGCATCGTGCGGGGCCGCTCCAGAGCGCAGCCCAACTGAGCTTGGTCCAGTTGAACAACGGAAAAGACAAGGCGTTGCCGACACGCAGTACCCCCTTCTCCTCGGGCGGGCGGGCGGGCAGGCAGGCACGTCGCGATAGCGCCTCAATCCCGACGCGAGGTGGCCTGTTCGACGATCGGCGAGCAACACGGATCAACTCGGAATGAGAGCGTTCAGGGCAGAGATTTCACTCGCATGACAGGAGCGAAGCATGAATGCTGACGAACACAACGAGCCGTCAGGCGCACGGCGCCCGACGGCAAACGATGGGCCGTTTACCCTAACGGTCGACGGGGAGGTCTTCGCTGTGAAACTGCGCCCGGAGGAACCAGGCGCCTGTGACTATGACTGGGTATCCGGACCGAACAAAGGGTACGGATTCTCAAGCTTTCAATGGGTGGCCTACCCCAGCATTCAAGATCGAGCAGGCAGCCCGTCCGCACTTGAGCCGATAACGGTTGACGAACATCGCGAGTCAATCCGCGACTTCCTCAGCCAGATCAACCCTGAGACTGGGTATCTCGGCGGCTAGCTGGGACCTTCGCCCTGTTCCATGGTCGCCTCGCCGATCTAGCCGTTGCTCTGTCCTGTTTGACGACCAGTGAGCGGGACGGATTCAGGTCCGCACCGCATCGCCGGTTCTACCTGGATCAGGACAGTGGTCAGCTGCTGAAGTCGAGATTGACTGGTTCGGTGATTGTGGGGCCGGTCGTCGGTACATCGGTTCCGACCTTCTCAAACGTCAAGCCTGAAATATCGACTGCTCCCGCACCTGATAGCAGTACACCGAAGGCGATGCCGCGGGCCTGCGGGACAACATCCAACACGATCTCCACGCTCATCCACCCGGTAGAGCCGCGCACCGCACGGTCCTGCATGTTGTCGAATGCCTCGACCCCGGCGGGCCCGTCGATGCGCAGCCACAGTGCCGCCCACCCTCCAACATCACCGCCGCGGAGGGAGCCGGCGAACCTGATCCGACACCCGACGTACTCGTCGGCGGCGATGTTCTGCATCGCGGTACCGAAACCCTGTGGCGAATCAGCGGTGCACCGCAGTCGAGCAATGGCTTTGCCACCGACAGATTCGGTCGTCTTGTCGAACGAGTAATCGGCGGGGTGGCTACCCGCAATGGTCCAGCCGTTCATCCTTGTGCTCCTGTCTCGTGTGGGGTGGGGCAAAACGGTCGCAAGCGTCGCGCGTGCTCGATGCAGGGTGCTTTTCACCGTGCTCACCGAGATCCCTAGGCGGGCAGCGATATCAGCGACGCTCAGATCGCTGTAGTAGTGCAAGACGAGTACCTGTGCCTGTCGCGGCGGAAGCGCCTTGACCGCCTCCGCTACCTCGTCCAACCGCGAGAATCGATCCGCGTCGACGACCGGCGACTGCGCATACAGCGCGGCACGCCGCAGCGCAGCCTCTTCCCTTCTGCGGCGACGCAGCTCGTCCAGGCCCGCATTGTGTGCGACGGTCGTGATCCACGGCGCCAACGAACCGATGGGACTTCCACGCTCGGTGCTCAGCCAGGCTCGGACCAACGCCTCCTGAACCGCGTCCTCGCCATCTGCCCAACCACCAAGCCGAACCTGCAGCCGGTGCGCCGCCCCAGCGAACTGTCCCGATACCCACGACTCCAGATCTTCGACACCCATACAACCCTCCCTTCAACCGTCCTCATTCATGTAGACGTTCGAGAGCATGTGAAAGGTTGCTTCACTCGCCTGTCCTGTTTGACGATCGTCAACCAGGACGGCCGATCGCGTCCTGAGAGCAGATCCGGTGCTGGTGTCGACTTGCAGCGAAGATTTA
This sequence comes from Rhodococcus sp. PvR099, assembly GCF_017833315.1. NCBI lineage: Bacteria > Bacillati > Actinomycetota > Actinomycetes > Mycobacteriales > Nocardiaceae > Rhodococcus > Rhodococcus sp. PvR099. The sequence goes on from NZ_JAFIBV010000001.1 coordinate 4,045,101, forward strand.
GCGAAACGCGACGCTAGTTTAACTAGCGCGGTTCGACGCGATCCTGAGCTCTACCTGCGATGTCTACGGTCAACTGGCGTCCGATGTCGGGCGAGGAGTACTGCCGGATCCCTGCAGTGTCCGGACACGAACGCGTCGTGTTCCTGGTGTGGGACTGACGGTCGCCGCCTTCACTCCATCTGGCTCCAGGGGTGTGGCTCCCGCAACCCGACCATAATCGAGTCATGAGTGTCCCCGCGCCTGAATCCCCCTCGTTCGAGCATGTCGACTTCGAGGCACTCGATTCGTTCCGTTTCCCGGACGGCGGCGGGTACCCCCAGAGCTACCGCGAGTTTGTTCGCTCCTGCGGCTGGGCCCGCACGTTCGGCCTGTGGCTCATCTACCCGCCCGTGCAACCCGGTTTCGCAGACGGGCGGGCCCGTGCAGCGAACCTCACCGAGCACTTCCACACGGTGTTCCGCGACGGCGAAGAGGAGGAATTCGACTGGATGATCGAGCCCGACGGTAGCTGGGACCTCGCCGAGCGACTCGAAGTCTTCGGCTGGAGCGAGAACGGCGACCTTCTCCTCTGGGACGTCGCAAGCCGCAATGCCGACGAGGAGTTTCCGGTGTGGGAATCGCGCGGCATGAACACCCTCCACCTGCTCGGCTCGAGCCTTGACGAGGCGCTACTCAAGCTGCGCGAGCGCTCCGAGGCCCAGGTCATTGAGCCGCTGAGACCTGCCCGTCTCTGACCCACAGCTCATCCGGATCCGCTCGAGGTTGAGATCCGCCGGGACGCCACCGCGACCCGAGGCGCTCCGGCGTCAAGCAGCAGCGCCTGCAAGCCACGGACACGTTCACGTCGCGCTACACGCCGATCGCTCGCTCACTCCGCGTTGACGTAGACCTGAGCCACAGAGCCAGAAGCGACTGCGCTCACGCGCCAAGTCTCGACATCCTTCCCGGCATTGAACACGAGCGTCAGCGCCGTCGCTGGCACCTCGGGCAGCAGTGCGAACCGCGGTTCATGAAGGTCTCGCGCACCATCGGCGTGCCGCAACGCGGGCACGGCTTGCCGGCGCGTCCGTAGGCGTTCAGGGAGTGCTCGAAGTACCCGGATGCCCCGTTGACGTATGACCGCAGGGTCTGCCCATCGCCCCCGACTAAACACAGCCTTCTCAGCGGTGGTCACACATGGCGAAGATCGATGTCCGAAAGCGACTCGGGCACGTACGGGATCGGACGAGATGCACTTTCTACGTTCTGTTCGCCATCGTCCGCGAGTGCATCGCGGTCGGCAGTCTTCTTGTCGGAGATACTCACAGGCGCATCGTCTCTCGCCGTGTCGACGCGATGTAATCGGCCAGGTGTGGGATCCATTGCTGTGCGGTCCGTGAACGAGCCTGTTGTGGGGTTATGGCGTAGCGGATTCGCCACCTTTCGATCCGGCGGTACACCTATATTGACGGGCTTCGCCGACTCTCCCGAGATCCGACAAAGTAGCGGGCGCGTCCCGTCAATCTTCGCTGCATCTCGACACCCGTCGTCTCTTGTAGGTTCCGCACCTGGATGACGGCACCGCGACGCGGCGGGCACGGATCACGAACGCCGACAGTGTCGCGGCGTTGCGCGCGATGAGTTCCTCGTGAACGGGCAACGGTGGCCATTCGGTCGGTGGGTGGGTGCGGTCACCGGTCGGGTCGTAGCAGCTTCGGGTGTTGTTGCGCGGCGAATTGACCGCGGTCGAGACCTCTACGGCGGACGTCATGTTCGTTGAGCGGGCCGGGTAGCGGCGAGTTCAGCTGATTGGAGCACTTCCGTGTCGGTGAGCTCGGCGAGCAGCGGAGACGGCGGAGTGCTCGCGGCGAGGTTGTGGCGGAGTTGGAACATCAGGCGCGGCACGTCATCTGGTGGGTCGATACGGTGGTAGGGCCGAGGGTCGTGAGGCTGTCCGGGTTGCCAACCCCGTAGGAATATCACCTCGCCCGGGTGGGTGGTCCACTGCTCGATGACATCTCTGTGATTGCGGGACGCATGGATCGCGAACGTCGCAGTGCCCTGCAGGGTGACGATCGCGATGTACGACGCGTAGTAACGCTGGTCGCGATGAGGTGGAATCCCGTTGCCGCCTGGTAGGTAGCGCTGGTAGCTCGCCTCGTTCGGAGCGAAGGGACCCAGGCCCACAGCGCTCGCAGCGTCGCCGATCCATCCGCTCGCTCGGCTCGGCGCGCGGTCCTGGTGTTCGAGTGAGGTCATAGCGAAGGCGCCACCGACGTGAGCGTGAGGCGTCGTGAAAGTGTGTCGGTCCGCATCCGCGATAAGGGCGGCGCGCAGGTCCTCAGGGAGCTCGCTGCGCATCACGCAAAATCCGTCGCGTGCCAAGCGAGTCGCATCTGGCACGTGCGAGGTGTTGTGCATTGTTTGCTTCCATTCTGAATGTTCGTTGGTCGCTTGGCTACCGAAGTATCGCTTTCCGTTGACGGAGGAACCCCCGCGGCCCGCAAAAACTATCGGGCAATTGTGAACCGTCCCGGGCTTCTTGCCGCTCCTATGCTGGCGACAACTCCGGCTGGAGGATCGATGGTCGAGTGGCGCTGTGCCGCCGGACGCTCGGGCCGGTGACCTTGGAGAGAGTCGCTGCTCACGCAGTGGAGTCAGCCGGACTCGCGTCCAAGCGTTCGACATCCGCGATCATGTCGCGCACCGCCTCGTGGCAATGCGAGATATCGTGCGTCGCAGCACATTTCTCGACGATCCGACTCGCCTCGTCGCTTCCCGATTTCAGCGACTCCTTGCCCGTGAAGATATAGGAGAGTACCCAACCGATTGAGTGCATCTCGTTGTGAAGATCGTAGTCACGGAGTTCGTGTGCCGCCTCGCCAGGATCACGGTCGAGGAGCTGTGGAACCTCGAGTGGGCGCCGCTCGCGTCGGGTAGGGGCGGGTTCTTCGGCCGTCTTTTCGGTCGCTGAGGCTCAGTTCGGATCGCGCTGAGTCACTCGGCCGGGGTCTGCCCGCGTAGTCGCGCGAGGCGGCGATCACCTGTGCGCTCAGCTCGCTCAGCTCTGCGAGTCGGTCGCCTCCCAGCGCGGCCCCGACACGGTCGGCTCAGGCATGCGGCTCGACGGCCATGGCGCTCAGGAACTCTCCGTTCAGCGCGAAGGCCGGGAGCACCAGCGCTGTCAGCGCGTCGCCCCAAAGAAGGGGGCGTCGCAGATGTGGCGAGGAACAGCGGGGGATCATGCCCGCTGGCGCGCCGAGTATGAGGGGGAATCCGTTCTCGAGCATGGTTTTCCGTCACGTGCCAGATCTGCTGTCGACCGATGCTGATGGCGCTGTGACCCTCTGGGACGTACGGAATCCTCGACGGCTGGATGAAGAGTTCACGCTGCAGTCGGACAGGACCCGCTCAGTGTGTGCGGCTGACGGATCGCGGTACGAGGTCTTGACCGGTCTTGGCGAGGTCGAACGACTCAACCTGTTGTGGCTACACGGATATCGGAGAAGGCCGAAGTGGCAGGGTGGCGTCGAGGCAGCCATCCTGGCCGCCGCGGCGGGCCATGGTGTGGTGTTGGACGATCTGTTTGCGCTCGACGACGGCTCGGGGCGGACGAAGTCATCGGTATCCGCTCCGCACACGTGGCGCTCTGCGCGGATTCAGGCGGTAGCCCCGCGGTCGTCAGTCCGGCACTCTCGCCTCCCGGCGACGTACTGAACTACTTCCGACGGCCACCTCGAGTGCACCCCCGCGATGACTACTGGCCGCAGAACTCGCCGATTGCGCAGGAGGACAAGGGGCCGCATCGCCCCTGGCTGAAATGTCGTATTCGCTCGATAGGCTCTGTCCCCGATGACTACTAGAGCAGACGGCGACAGCCGTCCATTTCAGGTACACCTCGGCGGGATCATCGAGCTTCTCAGCGCGAGCATCTACACCGGGCCGCAGGTCTTCATCCGTGAGCTCCTGCAGAACGGGTGCGATGCGATCGCGGCTCGTCGCGACCACGAGCCCGGCCACGTCGGCACCATCCGGGTGCTGCCCGCAGACGAGGCCGGGGCCGTGTTCGCGGTCGAGGACGACGGCGTCGGACTGACCGCGGCCGAGGTGGGTGAGCTGCTCGCGACGGTGGGCCGCAGTTCCAAGCGCGACATCCTCGATCTGCCCCGCACCGACCGTCTCGGCCAGTTCGGGATCGGACTGCTCAGCTGCTTCATGGTGAGCGACGAGATCCGGGTCCGGTCCAGGTCGGCCACCGGTGCGCCCGCCGTCGAATGGGTCGGGCGCGCCGACGGCACGTTCACGGTGGCCGAGCTCGCCGACGAACTGCCGGTCGGAACCCGGGTCGAACTGTTCCCCCGCCCGGACTCCGCCGGACTCGTATCGCGCGTGGGGGCGCACGAGCTGGCCGACCGGTTCGGCCGGCACCTGCCGGTGCGGGTGACCGTGGCCGGCGAGACGGTGACCCGACCGGCGCCGTTCCTCGAGCGCACGACAGTCCCGTCGCCCGAGCTGCGCGAGCTCGGCCGGGAGATCGTCGGTGCCGAGCCCTTCGCCACGATTCCGCTGCATGTCCCGTCCACCGGCACGCGGGGCACCGCGTTCGTGCTGCCGTTCCAGCTCTCCCCCGGCCAGCGGCAGTCGAGCCGCGTCTACCTGGGCGGCATGCTGCTGTCCGAGCGCATGGACGACCTCCTGCCGGACTGGGCGTTCTTCGTGCGGTCCGTCGTGGACACCACCGGGCTGCACCCGACGGCCTCCCGCGAGTCCCTGATCGAGGACTCCGCGCTCGAGGAGACTCGCGCCGAACTGGGGGCCGCGGTTCGCCGCTGGGTCATCGGTCTGGCGGCGGAGTCGCCGCGCCGGCTGGCGGCGTTCCTGTCCGTGCACCACCTGGCGTTGCGGGCGCTCGTCCTCCACGACGACGAACTGGCCCGGTTCATCGTCCCTCACCTGCCGATCGAGACCACCGAGGGGCAGACGACCTTCGGCGAGGCCGCCCGCCGCGGCACGGTGCGGTACACCCGGACCGTCGACGAGTTCCGGCAGCTGGCCGGGATCGCCCGCCCCGGCGCTCCGATCGTCAACGGCGGCTACGTCTACGACGCGGAGATCGCGGCCCGGCTGCCGGAGTTCGTGCCCGATGCCGCAGTCGAGATCGTCACCGTGGCAGACGAAATCGACCACCTCGACGTGCCGCCGCTGTCCGAGCGGGCTGCGTCCCGCCGCCTGCAGGAGCGTGCCGACGCCGCCCTGGCGGACCTCGACTGCGCGACCGCGGTGCGGGCGTTCCAGCCGGAAACCGTCCCTGCCCTGTACGTCGCGGACGAGGCGGTGCTCCGGAACCTGCGGCGCGAGCAGGCCGGCGAGTCGGTCGGTGGATTCTGGGCCGATGTCCTCGGCCGGGTGGAGGATGCAGCTGCGGCCTCCGGTGCCGACGCCTCCGGTCGGCTGGCCCTGAACTGGCGAAATCGGTTGGTGCGTACACTCGCCGCCGTCGACGACGATGCGGTGCTGTCGCGGGCGGTGCGAATCCTCTACGTCCAGGCACTGCTCGCCGGGCACCGGCCGCTGCGGGCGGCCGATCGTTCGGCCCTGACCGACGCCATGACCGACATCGTGCACCTGTCCGTCGGTCTCGACGCGGGCGTCGTCACCGATCCCGGACCGCACTCCCCCTCCACCATCGACAAGGACGACCATGCCGACTGAGACCACCCTCGACGCACTGATCAGCGAGATCGACTCGACGTCCTACGGACCGGCGGAACGCGAACTCATCGAGCGGGCGATCACGCTCGCCGAGGAGAACGGCGACGAGGCCGCCGCCTACGCCGTGCGGATGCGACTGATCCAGTCCGCCTCCATCACGGGCGACACCGACGCCCTGCTCACCGCTTTCGCGTGGTGCGTCGGGCGAAACGCCGCCGACCCGGCCACCTTCCCCACCGAGGTCGACGACCACGACCTGCTGTGGTTCCACAAGTGGATCGCCGACGCGCTCGCCTCGAACCCGATGTTCCCGCGGGCGACGATCGCCGAGTCGATCGAACAGATGGAGACCGCGTACCGGCAGGCCGGCGTCGGCCTGTCCGGGGTGGTGCAGACCCGGTTCTGGCAGGCATTCGAGGCGGGCCGGATCGAGGAGGCCGCCCGTTACCTGGAGGAGCTGGGACGGACCCCGCGCGACGACTACAGCCACTGCGAGGCGTGCGTTCGTTCCGAGGAGGCCCAGTTCCGGCTCGCCACCGGGGACCTCGAGGCCGGACTGGCCGTCGTCCAGGAGATGCTGGACCAGGACATGGGGTGCGCCGACGAACCGGAGCGGGCGATTGCCCACACGCTGGTGCCGCTGCTCGAGGTCGGTCGTCTCGACGATGCCGAGCAGATGCACATGCGGGGCTACCGACTCGCGCGCCGCAACGTCGACAACATCGACATGATCGGGCAGCATCTGATCTTCCTCTCGGTCACCGGGAACGCCCAGCGCGCGCTGGAGATGCTCGAGCGGCACATCGGCTGGCTGGCGCACGACAACCTCAACGCGGTCGCGCACCTCGACGCCCTCACCGCCTTCGCGGTGACGTGCACGGCCGCAGACCGAGCCGGGATCGGCCACGAGCACGTCCGCGGGGCCGACGCGGAGCCACTGCGCCGGTTCTTCGGCGCGCACACCGGCCCCTGGACCGTCGCCGAACTGGCACAGGCGTCCTGGCGTGCCGCCGAGGAACTCGCGACCCGTTTCGACGAGCGCAACGGAACCGCGCGCCGCAGCGAGAAGGTCTCCGCCGCAAGGACTCTGGCTGGGCAACGCTGGGACCTGCCGATCGGCACGACACACGCTGTGCCGGCCCCTCCGGCCCCTCCGGCCTCGGCGGACCCGGCCGCGACGACGGCCTTCGTCGACGAGGTGACGGGGGCGGGCCCGCTGGACGAGCAGGTCGACACGATCCTGGGCGCCGAGGGCGGGGATGCGGCGCTCGCCTGGCTCGAGTCCGAACTGACTCCGTCGACCGCCCCCGGACGCCGAACGGTGCTGTTGCGGTTGCTGGCCCAGCTGCTGGCGGGCGGCGGCCGGTTCGAGGAGGCGCTGACCGCAGTCGATGCCGCACTCGACCTGTCCGTTGCCCACGCGGCCCGGTCCGTGACCGCTCCGCTGGCTGCCCTGAGCGCCCAGATCTGCGACGACCTGGGCCGGCTGGACGAGGCGGCCGGCCGACTGCGCCTGGCCGTGCGCGAGGCGGATCTGGCCGGTACCGAGTCCGTCGGCCACCGCTACCGGCTCGGCGTGACGCTCGTGCGGTCCGGACGCCCCGACGAGGCTGTCGACGAACTCACGACGGTGGCGGAGATCGAGAAAGCCAGGGACACCGAGCCCGCATCTCGTGCCCTGACCCTGCTGTGGCTCGGCTACGCGAGGCGCGATGCCGGCGAGCCGGGGGCAGCGGTTGCGGTGTGGGCCGAGGGCCGGGAGCTGGCCCGGGCGGGCGAGGACTACGCGGTGGCGGCACGGGTCGGCAAGGAACTCGGGCTTCTGATGATGCAGTTCGACGACGAGGACGCCGTCGAAGCCCTCGACGGCGCGGTCGAGGACGCCCGGAAACTCACCGATCAGCCGGACGCGCTCGCCGACCTCCTGCACGCACGTGGGCGGGCTCGGTGCCAGTTCGCCGATGAGGACGGGCTCGAGGACCTGCGGGCTGCGGCCGAGCACGCCGAGCCGTGGACCCGTGCGGACATCGAGGACTCGACGGCTCGGGCACTGTCCCAGCTGGGCCGGTTCGAGGAGGCGGTACGGACGGGGCTCGCCGCCTCAGACGCCTACGCCGCAGCCGAGGACGTCGTCGGCTCCGGCAGCGCACTGATCGTCGTCGCGCAGGCGTTGCTGTCGACCGACCGCCACGAGGAGGCCCTTGCGGTGCTTGCCGACGCCGCGCCGCGGGTGACCGAGGCACCGCGGCTCGCGGTCCGGGTCGCGCTGATGGAGGGCGACGCCCACGAGGCTCTCGGCCGGCACGACGCCGCAGCGGCCGCGCGGGCGCGGGTCGACGGCTGACGTGATCTCGCCGCTGCGGATCTGGATCACGCCCGTCAGATCCGCGGCGGTGAGCTGCCGGAGCACGCTCAGTCCCTACGCGTCATCGGCACACTGCCGCGACGGCGTCACACCAGGGCCTCGCGGTCGGGATCCGATCGCCTCTGCTGCCCCGGAAATCTCGGCCAACCGGAACCAATGGAATCTCCTCATTTCACACACTGCGAACGTTAGTGTGCGTAACGCCCCAACGCGGGGCCCGAACAGGAGATCCAGATGGCTGCGAGCAGGACATTTCTTCGCCGGATCGGTTGGGGTGCATCGGGTTTGATGGTGGTGGCCGCGGCGGTCGGCATGTCCGTCCCGGCCGCGTCGGCGGCCACGTCCCCCGACGGCCGGCTGGCCTTGGATGTCTTCCCGCCGCCCGGCGGATACGTCGTGGGTGTGAGGGTGGACATCACGGTGGAGGGGGTCGGCGGCTCGATGTTCCCCCTCCCCCAGTCGCGGGTGACCCTCAGCGACAACGGAACCTGCGTCTACTCCTTTTTGCCGGGCCAAGCCCCCTCGGGATTCAGCTACCTGTCGTGGGTACCGACCACGGCCGGTACCCACACGATCAGTGTCACCCAGTACGGCACAACGGTGTCGGAGGCCGTCACGGTCAACCCAGCCCCCGACGGCGCCCCGGTGCCGACTCCGGAGACCCCGGGATGCTCGGGCGGCGGCAGCATCGATACCGGCAGCCTCGGATTCTGATCGACCGGTTCGAACAGAAGCAGCGCATGAGCGTGCTTCCGCCCTCTTGATCACGAACCTCCCCGAGATACATATCGATGTCGCGGGTCGGCTAGAGGGCGTTGAACGCGGTGCGCAGGGCGGCGGCATAGGCGCGGGGGTGGGTGGTGTTGCCGTTGTGGCCGCCGGGGAATTCGTGCAGTTCGCCGCCGACCAGGTCGGCCAGCGCGAAGGCGCACTTGTTGTCGAAGACGGTGCGCGGGGTCGTGCGCCCAACGGCCGCAACGATTCGGGTCGGGGTGTCGGCGAGCGCGGTGACGTCGAGGGTGTCGCCGATGACAGCGGTGAAGTCGTGCTCGACGAAGAAGTCGAAGTTGCGCGTCCGCTGGGGTGTCATGGGCTGCGGGGTGAGGCCGGGCTCGGCGTCGGGGTTGGCGGGGTCGATGCCGAGCACCTCGGCGACCACCTTGAAGGTGGCGGCCAGTCCGTCGCGGCGGTGGACCCGCTGAATGTGCGCCAGTTCCTGCTCGTGGTGGGCGCGCCGGTCGGGGGGCAGTAGCCGCGGCGTGACGGGCTCGTGGGCGATGAGCGTGCTGATCTGCCCGGGGTGGTCGACAGCCACGTGGAACCCGATGGAGGCGCCCAGGCTGCAGCCGAGCATGAGCACCGGCTCATCGCTCAGGTGGGACAACAGGCGGTGCACGTCATCGGCGTGTTCGGCCAGGCTCACCCCTTGCGCGGGGTCGTCCAGCGTGCTGCGGGACAGGCCGCGGCGGTCGTAGGTCACCACGGTGTGATCGGCGACGAGGTGGTCGACCAGGTCTTTGCTGCGCCCGGCGTCTCCCTCGCCACTCTGGGAGATCAACAACATCGGGCCGGTGCCGCGCACCTCGTAGTAGAGCGTGGCGCCGGCAGCCCGGAGCATGCCGGTCGTCAGGCCCGGGGCCGTGGTGGTGTTCATCGAAGGTCCTCTCGATTGGGGCGACTCGGCCCGTTCGAGAACCACCGTAAAGCATCAGTTTTGATGAATCAATATTGATACATCAGAACTGATGTAGATTGTGGGCATGGATGGAGTCGAACTGTTCCTGCTGGGAAGGACCTTGATGAAGATCGGCGAGGAGGCCCTGCCCACCGACGGCATCGGTCCGCACTCCACCAGCGTTCGGTCCGTGCTGATCGTGGTCAGCGACGTGCGCGCACATCCCGGTAGTGCGGTCGGAGAAATCGCACAACGCACCGGCCTTCCCCAGAGCGCGGTCTCGGCAGCGGTCGCCCGGCTGCGCGACGCGGGCGCCGTCGTCACCGCGCCCGACCCCCGCGACCGACGACGCCTCCTCATCGACGCCGCACCCCAGCCGTCCGAGAGGGTGGAGGAGGTCAGGTCGAGCCCCATCGACGCGGCCGTCGCGACCGCCATCGACACCGACGACCCGCAACGGGTCGCCGAGGTCGTCAGCCTCCTCGAAGAGCTTGCGCGGCACCTGACCCCGCAAGCGATCACCCGCCTGCGGGGCTAGACACTTCCAAGGACCAGCAAATCGGGTCGAGCCGTCCCCTTCCGTGACGTTCGCGCGCGTGATGTTCTGGATGGGCGTCACCGACCCCGGCCTCAGGGCCGGATCGGATCATCCACGTGTCAGGGAAGGCGCCATGACCACGATCCATCTCCACCAGACGACCACCGCGACGCCTGAGCAGGTCCTTGCAGGCCTCACCGACTTCGGGCCGGGTCGCGAGGAAATCTTCGGCAGAAGCGCAGACAGTTACCTCAAGGTGCATCAGGAAGGACCTCATGACGCCGATGTCACGGAGGGCTCGAGCGGTATCTGGGAACGACTCCACTACGACTGGACCGACCCCCATCGTGTCGTGATGACGACGACCGACTCCAACTTGTGGGGTGGTGCCTCGGGCCACACCTACACCCTCACGCAGGAGCCCACGGGTGTGACCGACGTGGACGTCGTCGTGGTCCGCGACGGTAAGAACCTCAAGGGGCGGCTGCTCGCGAGCGTGCTCGGGATCGTTGGCTCCCGCGTCCTGGGTAAGGGGCTCAGGAAGTCCGTCGAGGCCATCGAAGCTCGCAACGGCGGCGAGCGCGGAACGGCCACGCAGACGCCAAAAGGGTGAACTGGTCAGAGAAGTCGCCGGTCGACCGGGCGGCCGACCCCTATGGGGCGACGTGCGTCAGGGGACGACCACTTCAGTCGAAACCGGAATGCTCGGGCGGTCGGTCCGCATGGTGAGCTGAACCCGTCCCGGGCCCACCCGAGCTGGCAAGGATTGGCCGCGTCTGCGGCGCCGGCTACGCCCGGCACCGCAACGAACATGGCAGCGCCAACGAGTCCGGTAACTGCGGCCGTCCTGGGGTTCAGTGTCGCGCGGTGTAGCGGTGAATGTGGATCGCCCAGGCGACAAGGTCCCGCCGTAGCGGTTCCACGTCGCTGGGACCCGGTATCTGGGCGGCAAGGATAGGCTCCAACGCGCTCCGCAGCGATTCGATGTCGTCGTTGTTGAGCGCCCACCACAACTGTTTGCTGGTCGTTTCCGCGATTCGGTGTGGGATCACGCTGGTCCACTCTGCTTCGAGTCTGGCCACCGTCTCCTGGTCAATGCTGCCGTACCCGGCGTCCTCACCGAGTACGTCGCGGCCGATGGCGGACAGCGTCGTAGCCAGACCGTCGACCGAACTGAGCCAGCCGAAGAGGTCTACGGTCACCACAGCCACCATGCGTCCTCCCCTCGTGGATCCACGGGCGCAACATGAATCGGGTCCACTGTCCTCATACCAGCCCCTGCACGCACTCGCATTCAGTACCGAACAACGAACGTGATGCCGCCGACCGCTCATGCAGCATTGAGACCAGTCCGGCCGCAAACTGGTCGGGCTCTCGAATGAGCACCATGTCTCCCGGCAGGAAGAAGCGGCCGAACCTCATCTGGCTGACGCTGGGAATCTCGAGTTCCAAGTAGAAGCAGCGCTGTGTCCGGATTCGCTGAAAGGTGAACTTGACGATTCCGCCGTGTAGCCATTCGAGCGCTATGGGTCTGAGGTTGCTTCTGATGGCGGATCTGCGCGACAGGGCGCCCAGCGTTGCATCGAATGCCTCACCGAGCCCTGAGTTTTCGGGCGGCGGGGTGACGTGCAGCTTCCAGTACCTGCCTCGTCCGTCCATATACGAGTGGTAAAAACTCCTGTTCATCGAGCGGTATATCGACGTCAGCTGGTCCTGGGCACCGTCTGCTCGGTATACCGAGAATTCTCCGAATACGTTCGCGTACTTCCGCCAATCGAAATTCGGCGGAGCTTCGAGCATGGATCCCGAACCCGAGAAGAAAGCGGTAACCAGATATCTCGACCACGTAGCCCCGGCTTCGGGGACGTATACGTAGACAGGGCCCAAGTTCACTGGCGCCGCGAGTCGCACGACACGAACGGCGCTACAGGGGCGCATGGCGATATCCACGACGCCAAACCGGATCATTATGTTTCCGGCCTCGGGAACGAATGTTCCGTCGTCGTCGACGCAGTGTCGGCCCACCGTGATCCGGATCGGCTCGCCGCCGACTTCTGTCGAATACCCTCCGATGGGAATTCGGCTTCCCTGCAGGATTGCCGGGACGTCGATGCCGCGCTCCCCGGCGGGTACTGGGTCGAGGTATCCATTTCCGTGACCACTGCGCTCGTGCGCCGGATGGGTCCGTTCGCGATGTCTCGTCACGTTACGTACTCCTGAGGACTCCATCCGGAGACGAAGAGAGGGACTCTACACCGCCTCCTTCTCCGACGAGACGATTCATGCCGGCGTCAGTAATCGGGCGGCTACTTGCAGGTGCGGATCACCACTTGTTGCAGGCGCGGATCACCACCCGGCCGCCGTTCTTGGTCACATCGTTCGGGTGCGGGGCCAGGCAGAGGCCGGTCCATTGGTTGCTGAACGTGTATTTTCCGTCCTTTGTCGGATTGACCGACCACATCTGGTTGCCTGAGTCCCAACGACTCTCGCAGCCCCACCACATGAGCTGGGTGTTCGCGCCGGGCGGGGTTCCGTTGTTGTACGGAGTGGTGAGGCAATAGCCGTTGTCGTTGCGGATGGTGAAATAGCCGTTGCTCGCCTTGACCGCGTTCCACTTCTGCCCGGCCTTGCCGTCGCAGGTCTTTTGCACGACGAGCCCGCCGTTCGGGATCGTGCCGCCGAGGGCGAGGCATTTGCCGCTCAGCTCGTTCTTGTAGGGAGCTCTGGAACCGGCCGACCAGATGCCGTAGGCGTTGTTGGCCGGGGTCTTGCCGCAGATGTCCCTCTGCTCCGTGTCGGTCATCGGACGGCTCTCATACTGCCAGGCGAACGACCGGCTGGTATCCGGTACGAAAATGGTTACTCCCCTGGCGCTTTCGTGCCTGTTGCCGTCGTAATCGGCGTCAATGTCGATGACCGCCTCGATCAGAGGCTCACGCACCGTGATCCAGGCGACGCTCCCGAGCGGGACCACGGCGGTGTGGGTGTGGGTGTCGCTGGTGCTCCAGGTCCAGCTCCAACCGAGCTTGGGTCCAATCGACCCCTCCCAGTCGCCGAACTTCTTCTTCGCGCCCAGGTCGAGGCCGAAGGAGAAGCTGGTGGAGGAGGACTTGGTCCCGGACACGGCCACGCTGCCACTGGTAGTGCAGCCGTAGGCCATTGGGCTGTTGCTCCCGCCGAGCTTGTTGGGAATGGTGGCCTTGCCCCAGACCTGCTTGCTGGTCTTGTAGGTGAGATGGCACTCGGGGTCTTCGTAGATCATGTCGCCGGCCTGCTTGAGCATGGGCGCGGCGCAATCCTTGGCAACCTGTTCGGGCGACGCTCCTGCAGCGAGCGCAGCGGGGGCCGCGTTGAGATAGCTCGCTATCAAGAAGAGCAGGACGGCTGCCGCTCGAAGGCTGAATTTCATTCGGCGAGCCTAGGGATCACGGATGAAGCGCGCGGGAACGCCGCATGTATGTTCCGCGAGAAATGCGGGGCGGCTCAATCGATTTGGTTGATAGTTGAACTTCTGCCGTGGCGTCATTTGCGGTGGCAACCTTGGGTGAGGACAGAGGGTACGTACCGAAATTGCGATGACGCGGGCCTGATGTCCGGAACTGGCGTAGGTGCTCTCACGCCAAGGGAGGTGTGGCTGGCCCCCACCCCAAATGGGTGGCGAACCCCAGTGACCGGACCGTTGCGGGTGCTGAATGGTGATCGGGTGTAGACAGCGTCACGCCACCCGAGCGCACACTCGAACGAGCTGAAGGAGCCTTCTTGCACCGCTACGCCGCCCCGCCGCGACCCGCGGGAGTCTCCGGTCGCGTCCTCGCCCTGCTCGTCGCGCTCGCCGCGGCGCTCGTCGCCGCCTTCGTCGTCGCCCCGCGCACCCTGGCGGCGATCGGGCCCGGCGAGGGGTTCTCCGACCAGAGCAGCCTCCTCGACGCCGTCCGAGAGACGTTCGTTGCGTATTGGAGCACCGGCGACCGGGACTTCTCGCCCGGTATGGAGGGGGTTGTCGACTACTGGGTCCGCTACCACGTGGCCAAGGGTGCGATCGCTGCGATCCTGCTGGTCGCGCTCGTTGTGCTCGGTGTTCTCCTCTGGAAGTCGTTCGCGAATTCAGGCGGCACCGGGGCGGTGAGGCGTGCCGCGCTCGCGGCGGGCGGCGTTCTGGTCACGATGCTCGCCCTGTTCTCGTTGGTGGTGGTGATGGCCAACGTCCAGGGTGCCGTGGCGCCCTTCTCCTCGCTGATGTCGATGTTGCCGGTCGGCGAAACCGACGGAGAGCTCGCCGATACTCTCGGCCAGGTCAGGCAGCAACTGGCCGACCCCCCGAGTGCGGGTGGTGACCGGATCCCGCCTGCCCTCGATGTGATGATCAGCGACTTTTCTCGATATCACGCGGTGATGGCCGTGATCGCCGCGATGGTGGCCGCCGTCCTCGTCGGCCTGAGCGTGGTGTTGTGGAAGTGGTTTGCGAGCACGGAGTCATCCGCCAGGGAAACGAGGCGCATGTTGGGGTCGTGCGCTGTCCTCTCGGCGGTGGTGTCGCTGGGCATGATCGTTGTCGGCTTGGCGAACACGACCACCGCGGCAGATCCGACGCCGGCACTTTTGGCGTTCTTCGATGGCGGATTCGTCTGAGCGCCAGCCAATTACCGGGCCACTAAGATCCCGGCGAGCGCAGATTCCAGATCGCGCCTGCTCGGCAGACTCTCCAGATCCTGCACGGGTATTCGACCAAACGCGCACCTTTGGTCGAATCAGGTGTGGGCCTGGCCATCCGATAGCGTTTCTCTTGGTACGTATGGAGGGCCGCGTCGTTCTCGCGAGCGCCCGAGCGGGATCTGTCTGTGTGGGGGTGGGTAGCAATGCAAGCCGGTCAGCTCCGCAGTCGCGCAACTGAGGCCGTAAGCCCTGCACCGAACGGACATTCGCGACGTCGAGCGGTCCGGTCGGCGGGATCTGTTCTCGGAGGCGGTCGTTACCGTCTACTCCGGCGTTGGGGTGTCACCGCCGATTTCGAGTTCTGGCATGCGATGGATCGGGTCCTGGATCGCGAAGTCGCGCTGACCATCATCGATGGTGTCAGTACGCAACTCGGCCGCTCGTCCGTCAACGAGGTCTTTGCGCGAACGGTGGTGCTGGGTCAGGTCAGGACTGCCGCTGTCGCTTCCGTTCTCGACATGGTCGACGGGGCTTCGTTCAGCGCGGTGGTCGCAGAGTGGATACCCAGTGTGTCAGTGGACGAGGCGTCCGCCGGCTCGACGTCGGTCCTGGGTGTGGCCCGCGCGGTCGTCGAGCTTGCCGACGCCATGCGCAGTTTCCACGAGTCCGGGGCGGTACTGGCGATCGGAGACGCCGGGCGCGTGCGGGTTAGCCTGGATGGCATCGCGTACGTCGCCTTTCCCGGAACGCCCGCGTCCAGCGAGCGCGACGGTGACGTTCGGGGCTTCTGCCGCGTGGTCCAGACGTTGGCCGCGGGAGTCCAGAGTCCCGACGCCTTGGGCCTCATGACGAGGCGCGACGGCCCGGAGGTGACCGCGGGCGCCATTACCGACACGCTGCGGGGGATTGTCGATCAGCCACTCCCCCCGGAGGCTCCGGTTCCCGAACCGATCTCCGATGCAGAGCCCGCGACGCAGGATGACCCGACGCGACCGGGCGCTCTGGCCGCATTTGCCGGCATCGCAGCGGTCGCCGTGGCGATGCTCGGCGCGATCGGGTGGCTCATCGGGACGGCCATCGCCGATCCGCCCACCTTCGAGGCCGTCGCCTCGGCCGATGAAACGAACGGAGTTGGCGCGCCGCCACCGCCGCCTCCACTGATCCCCGTCGCTCCGGGCGGAGCGGCCGTGTACTCGCCCCAGCAATACCCGGACAACGCGCTCGCGGGCGGCCTGGCCATCGACGGGAACCTGGAGACGGCCTGGTCGACGGACACGTACATGCAACAGTTCCCGCAATTCAAGAACGGTGTCGGGCTGACGGTGGCGCTGCCCGTGGACACCGCGCTGAGGGGGGTGTGGATCGCATCGCCCTCCGCGGGAGCCCGCGTCGAGATACGAACCCTCCCCCCGGTCGGCGGAGCTCTCGAAGAGACCGCGGTGCTGGGAGCAGCGACCCTGCAATCGGGAGTGACGCCCATTGCCCTTGTCGCCTCGGCGCCGTACTCCGGGTTGACCGTCTGGATCTCAGCTCAGGCGGGCAGTGAGGGAGGCTTCCGGACCGAACTGTCGGAGGTCGGGTTCCTGAGCTGAGGGCGCGGACGTCCCGGGTTCATCGAGTTCGGCCAGGGCCTGCGGCAACGGGCCCTGGTGCAGCACCCCGAGACGTTGGGTCGCCCGGGTGAGGGCGACGTAGAGCTCGGCCGCGCCGCGCGGGCCGTCGGCGAGGATCCGTTCCGGCTCCACGACCAGGACGGAGTCGAATTCCAGCCCCTTCGTCTCCGACGCCGCCACCGTGCCCGGCATGTCCGCCGGCCCGATCACGATGCTGGTGCCTTCGCGCCCGGCTTCGTCCCGAACGAATTCTTCGATGGCAGAAGCCAGTTCGCCCGTCGAGACCCGCCTGGACCAGGGCTGGACGCCGCAGGCTCGGACGGATTCCGGGGCCTCGACTCCGGGAGCGAACTCCGCGAGCAGCGCGGCGGCGACGGTCATGATCTCTGCCGGGGTGCGGTAGTTCACTGTCAGCGACCGGTAGACCCAGCGGCCGGGCACGTACGGCTCGAACATCGTGTCCCACGAGGTCGCGCCAGCCGCCGACCGGCGCTGGGCGAGATCGCCCACCACCGTGAAGGATCGGTCCGGGCAGCGCCGCATCAGCACCCGCCAGTCCATCTCAGACAGCTCCTGGGCCTCGTCGACCACGACGTGCCGGTACGTCCAGTCTCGGTCCGCCGCAGCGCGTTCGGCGAGCTCCCTGGTGTCTCGTTCGACGAATCGATCGGCAAGGTCCTCGGCGTAGAGCAAATCCGTCGCGAACAGATGGTCGTCGTCGTCCATGTGGTCTGCACGGCCGACCATGAGGTCGAGCACGCCGGCGGCGTACGCCGCCTCGGCCTCGGCCTCAGCCTTCCGTTCCCGCGCGGCGGCCTGCTCGGCGCGCGGGTCCGGGCCGAGCAGGTCGACCAGTTCGTCGAGCAGCGGCACGTCCGATACCGTCCAGGCATCGCCCTCGGCGCGAAGCAGTGTCTGGCCAGCGCCCGCCGCGCGCAGCCGTTCGGGTGACGTGTACAGCTGTGCCAGTAGTGTTTCCGGCGTCAGGATCGGCCAGAGTTCGTCGAGCGCGGCGGTGAACGCGTCGTTGTCGGCGAGTTCGGCGACCAGGTCGGCCCGCAGCTCCTCCCACGCCTGCTCGTCCTTCCTGGTCAGCCAGCCCCGGCCGATCCGGCCTATCGCCCGTTCGGTGAGTACGTAGGCCACGATGTCAGCGAACACCGCGCGGGCCTCGTTGTGCGGCAGCCCACTCGCGCGCGCCTCCTCCCTGGCCCACTCCGCGGTCTCGGCGTCGATCCGCACCGTGACGTCCGACAGATCGACCGGCAGCGGATCCCCTGGCAGTCGCTGCCGATCGGCGATCGCGGCGGCGAGGATGTCCAGGATCTTCAGCGAACCCTTGAGCCGGGCGGCCTCCGGGGCGTCCTCGGCGGTGACGCGCAGACCGGGCACGAGATCGCCGGTGGTCATGAACACCACGTCGGACTCGCCAAGCGACGGGAGAACGCGGCCGATATGGTTCAGGAAGGCCGGGTTCGGCCCGACCACGAGCACGCCGTGGCGTTCCATCCGCTCCCGCTGGGTGTAGAGCAGGTAAGCGACGCGGTGTAGCGCCACCACGGTCTTCCCGGTGCCGGGGCCGCCCTCGATCACCAGCACCCCGGGGTGGTCGAGCCGGATGATCCGGTCCTGCTCGGCCTGGATCGTCGCCACGATGTCGCGCATCCCCTCACCGCGCGGCGCGTTGACCGCCGCGAGCAGGGCGGAGTCTCCTCTGTCATCGTCGGCGGCACCATCCGGGCGGCCGAGCACCTCGTCGGTGAAATCGACGACCTCACGCCCACGAGCATGGAACTGGCGGCGCCGGCGCATGCCCTCCGGACTGGCGGCGGTGGCGACGTAGAACGCGCGCGACGCGGGTGCCCGCCAATCGAGCAGCAGCGGTTCGAACTCGTTCTCCTCGTCGAAGATGCCGACCCGGCCGATGTACGAACGTTCGCCCGACAGGGCGTCCAATCGGCCGAAACACAGCCCGTTGTCGGCGACCTCCAGCCGATTCACCTCCCTCGCCAGCGCGCGCACCTCGGCATCGCGGTCGACGAGTGTCCCGCCGTTCTCGGCGTCGATCGGGCCACGGAGCGCCGCGCTGTGCCGACCCTTCACCCGCGCGCGCTCGGCGTCGAGCCGCGCGTAGAGCTCGGCCACGTGGCTCCGTTCGGCGCGCAACTCGTCCTCGTATCCCTGAGTTGACATGTGCCCCCCATTTCCGCAGTTCCTGGCTTCGGCCAGCGATTCTGCGGCACCACCCGGGTCTTGCCGCAAGCCCCCCGGTGCGCTATACATTGAAAGTGGAAAGGGGTACGGACTCCTTTCCATTCTTCGTCCGGACGGACAAATCCCCTCGAGAAGTGGCCTCGCGGTGTGCGCGGCACGAGCAGTTTCGTGCTGTAACGGAACGTGCTTTGCCGCCGACAGTTCTGTTGTATTGCAAACAAACAGGGAGGGAAGCGCATGGGTTCGGCGACTGATGCTTTGGAATGGATCCGCGAGGGATACCTGGCCGGTGATCCGCTGCGATCGGCGCTCTTCGTCGGCGCGTCGTTCATCACGATGCCGCTGCAGCTGATCGCGACGATGCTGGGCCGGCCCTT
This sequence comes from Rhodococcus sp. PvR099, assembly GCF_017833315.1. Lineage (NCBI taxonomy): Bacteria > Bacillati > Actinomycetota > Actinomycetes > Mycobacteriales > Nocardiaceae > Rhodococcus > Rhodococcus sp. PvR099. The sequence goes on from NZ_JAFIBV010000001.1 coordinate 4,064,227, forward strand.
CTGACCCGCGTCAGCACCAGATCTCGAAGCCGCCCCTCCCATCGCGGAAGGGGCGGTTTTTTGACCCCGGCTTTGGCACACGCCGGCACCGCCTCGGATCAGGCGCGCGGGTCACGCCCGAGGTAGCGAAGCAGCTCGGCGACGGTGGTATCGCCCGACTCGTCCTCGAGCACCGCGGCGTATGCGCCCCACTGGCGCAGCGGTTCGACGATCTCCGCCTCGATGCCACTGCCGGGCGCCGGATGCGCGGTGCGTGCCGCGGTCAGGAGGTATCCGGCGAGTTCATCGGTCAGCGGCGACGGCTGGCCGGTCGCGATCGCGATATCCCAGGCGTGCACGGCGGCGTCCAGCGCGGCCATGACGGCGGCGACCGGGGTCGCGAGCGCGCCGTGCGGAAGTGGGGTCGGAACGGAATCGGTGTCGTCGGCGACGGTCGCCCACGCGGCGCCGGTCTGTTCGATCGCCTCGCGCACCAGTGCCGCTGCCGAGCCGTCGATGGCACCGGAGGGGTCGAAGGGGTTGTAGGCGGGTCCGGCCCCGACGCCGAGGGCCTGGGCGAAGGCGAGCTGGTCGCCCGCGGCGTGCTGGATCACCTGCGTGACATTCCATTCCGAGCACGGGGTCGGCAGCTGCCACTGCTGGTCGCCGACTCCTGCGACGACGCCTTCCAGCGCCGAGTAGGAGGTCGAGAGCACGTCGCGCCACACGGGGCGCAGGGTCGCGGTCGCGTCGGCGTTGGTGATGTGGTTCATGGCGGACCTTTCGTCGTACTTCCTGGGCGTGACCTGAGCCTATGAGGCCATTAGGCTGGATTCGTTCCTAATAATTTCGGAGGTGAATGTGGCGCCCACCACAACGCGTGTCCTGCGCCTGCTCTCACTGCTGCAGGACCGCGCGCACACCGGCAGGGAGCTGGCCGAACGGCTCGACATCACCGACCGCACCCTCCGCAACGACATCCAGCGACTGCGCGAACTCGGCTACCCGGTTCACGCCGAACGCGGCGCCATCGGCGGCTACCGGCTCGGCCGCGGTTCGACGATGCCGCCGCTCCTGCTCGATGACGACGAGGCGGTGGCGGTCGCCGTCGCGATCGACCTCGCGGCGGACGGCTCCACCGGCATCGCGGACATCACCGAGAGCGTCGCGCGGGCCCTGGCGAAGCTCGAACAGATCCTGCCGAAGCGGTTGCAGCGTCAGGTGACAGCACTACGGAATGCCACCGCACTCGGGCCGGCGACCACCGGTTCGCGGGAGCCGGACGCCCCGGTGCCTGCCGCGGTGCTCACCGCCCTTGCGGGGGCGATCCGCGACACGACCGCGGTGTCCATCGAGATCGAGAGCGACACCGTAGAAGTCGAGCCGTACCGCCTGATCAACTGGCAGCGTCGCTGGTACCTGGTCGCCTACGACATCGGAACCCATTCCTGGCGAGCGATTCCCGTCGCACAGGTGCGCCAGGCAGCCGCGGGCAGCCGCCGGTTCGGGCCCCGCGCACTGCCCGACGAGGACCTGGTCGCGTTCGTCATGCGCCACATCGCGAGCACCGGCTGGAAGGTGCACGCCCGCGTCACCGTGCTCGCGCCCGCCGAAACGGTGATCGCCCGCATCAATCCGGCCGTCGGCGTGGTGGAGGCCGTCGACGCGGACACCTGCGTCCTGCTGACCGGCGCGGACGCCCTCGAGACCATCGCCGTCTACCTCAGCATGCTGATGATGGACTTTCGCGTCGACGGACCGCCGGAGCTGGTCGCGCATCTGCGCACGCTGGCCCGGCGGTATGCCGCCTCGGTGGAATCGGCACCGTAGCGGGAACCGGTTCAGCGACCCGAGCTGGGTTCGCCGAACCAGGACGAGAGCGCTTCCCGCAGCGCGGGCCCGGCGGCATCGGCGGGCTCGTCGATGGTGGCCGCCCAGGCGATGTGGGCGTCCGGTCGGATCAGCAAGGCGTCGGCCGGTCGATCGTCGGTCTCTTCGGTGTGGATGTCGATGCGGTGCTCCCAGTCCCGCGCGACCTCGCGGAGGTCGGGGCGGTCGGCGAGGTCGAGGAGGACGGGCCGACCGGGGTGCATGAGTTCGGCGACGCTGGTGATGCCCCGGTCAGTGTGCAGGGTGAGGTTCGGTGCGAAGGTGCCGGCCATGGCTTGGTGATCGGAGCCCGGCATCGGGTAACGAATGTCGGTGTGGCCGACGAGGGATCCCATGCGGCGCAGCGCCGGCTCGTCGGCGACCAGTTCCTGGAAGACCTGCCGAAGCGCGTCGGCGGCTGCGTCGTGCCCGCGCCGCAGCGCCACCTGGGCTCGGGTCTGGAGCCGCGCACGCCCGCCGGCGTAATGGCGCTCGTCCTGATAGGTGTCCAGCAGTCCGGCCGGTGCCCAGCCATGGATATCGGCCCCCAGCTTCCATGCGAGGTTGACCGTGTCGAGCATGCCGACGTTGAGCGCGGTGCCGGTGGCGGGAAACAGATGGGCCGCATCGCCTGCCAGCAGGATGCGCCCGGCGCGGTACCGCTCGGCCTGCCGATCCTTGAATGTATAGCGCGACAGCCGAATCGGGTCTCCCAAGGGGAGATCCGCGCCGAGCACGCGTCGGGCACTGTCGCCGAGCTCGGTCAGGGTCAGCGGTTCGTCATCGTCGTATTCGGTGGTTTCGCCTTCGGTGGTCTGGAGCGACAGAACGCCGGAGCCGGCCGCGAAGGCGAACACGCCGCGGTCGGTTCGGGTGAACCCGGCCTGGATCCTGCCCAGCCCGGGCACATCGATATCGCCGTTGCCCTGCACGGTCACCGAATCGTGCAGGGCGACCTGAGCGAACCTGTTGACCTCTGGATAGGTGGTGCCGGGGAACGGGATACCGGCCATGTCCCGGATCCGGCTGTGTCCGCCGTCGCAGCCGACCAGGTATCGGGCGGTCACCCGGAACGGCCCGTCCGGCCCGCGCACGTCCGCGGTCACCGTGGCGGCGTCCTGGCTCACGCCGACCACCTCGTGCCCGCGGCGGATGTTCGCGTCGAGTTCGCGGGCGTGCTCGTCGAGCAGTCGCTCGATCTCCATCTGTGGGATCGGCAGCGCCCGCATCGGCGGATCCACCATGTCGGTGAAATCCAAATACATACCGCCGAAGGGGAATCGGGGTGCAATATCGGGGTCGCTGCTGGCTGCTTCGAACCGTTCCAGCAGACCTCGGTAGCGCAGCAGGTCCAGGATCCGCCCGCCGATGCCGCTGGCCTTCGGGATGTCGCGAATCTGCGGCTGTCGCTCCAGCACCAGAGTTCGCACCCCGGCCAGGCGCAGCTCACCCGCCAGCATCAGGCCGGACGGGCCTGCGCCCACGATGATCACGTCGGTGTCCGTCACTGGCATTTTGTTGACTCCCGTTTCCTCAGTTCTGACTCAGGCCAGCGATTCTGCGGCATCACCCGGGTCTTGCGGCAAGCCCCCCGGTGCGCTATATCTTGAAAAAGGGAAAAGCCGTGAGTGATCGCTTCTTCCTCGTTGGGGCAAAATGGGCCGGTGTTCCGTTTTGCTCTTCCCAGACGCTCCGGTGGTGCTCATGCGCCCTACGAACCGCGAGACCTGTTGCGCGCCTACGAGCATCATGCGACACGGGAGGTTCGGCCGAGCTCCGGCGAGCTGCTGATCGTGATCCCGCTCGGCGATGAGGACACCCTGGAGATCACCGTCGTCGATCCCACGGCGGACTGGATCGAGTCGCGAATCCGCGGCCTCTGCGCCTCGCTGGCCGAGATCGACCGGCGAGCCCAACGTGTCCTGCGAGGAGGGTTCCGCATCGGCTGGATCGAACTCGATTCAGCGCATCATGGCATCGTGGACTATTGGGCCACCGGGGTGAACAGTGAATATGCCATCGAGATCTCGTGGACCGGAGAAGCCTGGGAGGAATCGCCTGCCGCCCGCTGACCTGGCACCCGATCGTGTAGCCGACCCGGGCTCTACAAGGCCGGAGAGTCCTTATCTCGGCCGCGGGCCGAGGTCACGTTCCCTGGCAGCCCAGGCCGTGGGACTCAGGCCGAACTGTCGGCGGAACCAGCGCGAGAAGGCGCTCAGATCCGAGAATCCGAGTTCGCCTGCGATGTCGGTGAGGTTCCTATCACCGCGCGTGATGTACCGGCGCGCGAGGTCTCCGCGTACCGAATCGACTACGGACGAGTAGGTTTCGCCCGCCTGGGACAGGTGTCGATGCAGGGTCCGCCTGTCCATTCCGAGACTGCGCGCAATACGGGCCGCGGTGCAGCTTCCGCCGGGGAGGAGGGCTTCGATGATGTCGCGCACCCGTCCGACGACGGAGGCATCCTCCGGTGGCGCGAGCAGATCCAGGTACTGCCGTGCATAGGGCTGGAACATCGGGTCAGACAGCGGGTTGACGGAGTCCAGATCGCTCGAATAGAGCACGAAGCCGTTGAAGTCTTGCTCGAACGCGATGTCCGTCCCGAACGCGCGGTGATGGACGTCGAGTGTGGGCGGTGCGTCGTGGACGAAGCACGTGGACAGTGGTCGCCAGTCCTCCGGAAGGAAGGCGCTGAGGATCCGGGCCAACGATGCGATGACCAGTTCGATGGACTGGCGACCGAGTGTCATCCCTGGCGCGGGCTCGATCCGAAGGGATGCAAGCCCGTTCAACTCGACGAGCCGAATCCGAATCGCCTCGTTGTGTACCCGCATGTGGCGCAGGATGAGCGCGATCGCACTCCGGACGTCGGGCTCTTCCCTGGCGGCCAAACCCACAGCTCCGAGAATCGACACGCCCCTTCCGTCCGCCATCCTGACTGCGAAGGCCGGGCAGGCCGTTGCCAGTGCGGTGCGCTCCAACAGCTCGTCAACGCGCTCCGCGGGAAGCCACGTGTTCGGCTGGGCCAAGGCCGTCGGATCGATGCCGACGGCACGCATGAACGGATCAGGGTCCGAGCCGAGGGACTGCGTCAACTCGACGTACCCGGTCAGAGCCGAACTCCGCACCTTCAGCGCCGTCATCGATTTCCCCTGTCCCAAACTGCCAAAGAATGTGTCCCAATGGGTCAAGTGATGTCGACCCAATCCGTATAGCGTGACCTGAGTCACCCGCACTTGTCGAATCCGTCCACACGGTCGCTTCTCGCGGGCAGACCCCTGGTTCAGGACCGCAGCGAGCTCTCCGAACCGGCCATATCCGAGACGCGTCGCCCCAACGCGATCTTTCAAGAACAGGAGCACGCATGGAACTGGAGCCCCAGGAGTCCGCGCGGTCCCGAGAGGTTCCCGGCGCAGGCAACCGCTCGACGATCTATCCGTGGGTGGTCTTCGCCCTGATCCTCGGCCTCATGATGTCGGACTACATGTCCCGCCAGGTTCTCAGCTCGGTCTTCCCGGTACTGAAGGCCGAGTGGCACCTGTCGGACTCGCAACTCGCGGGTCTGACCAGTGTCGTTGCCCTGACCGTCGGTGTGTTGGCGTTGCCGATTTCGCTGCTGGCCGACCGTTGGGGTCGCGTCAGGAGCGTGGTGGTCATGGCCGGCATGTGGAGCGCTGCCACGATCCTGTGCGCCGCGGCGGGAAACTACGCGCAGTTGTTCGGCGCACGATTCCTGATCGGGTTCGGTGAGGCCGCCTACGCGAGCGTGGGCATGGCCGTGATTCTGGGAGTCTTCTCCCCACGACTGCATGCCTCGCTCAGTGGCTCCGTCATCGGCGCAGGGTTTCTCGGCTCGGTCGTGGGTGTCGCGCTCGGCGGGATCCTCGCGGATCGGCTCGGCTGGCGAGGGGCGTTCCTGATCATGGCGGCCTTCGGTCTGTGCCTGGTCATCCTGTTCCGGATCCTCGTCAACGAGCAGCGACTGGCGCGTCATGCCGCTGATCAGCAGATTCCCGGGACACGTGCTCCAGGGAATGGACGCGCCCCCATCTCGAGTCTGTTCACCAACGCGTCTCTGACCTGTGCATATGTCGGTGCGGGAATGCAGTTCTTCGTCGCGGGTGTGCTGCTCGCCTGGCTTCCCAGCTACTTCAACCGCTACCACGACATGGCGGCCGCGGATGCCGGATTGGCGGCCTCGGTCTTCGTGCTCTTGATCGGTGCGGGAACGGTCCTCTGTGGTATCGCTGCCGACCGGATCGGGCGACGGCGACCCGAACGCAGGTGGAGTGCCGCGATCGCGTACGGCGCCATCTCGATGGTGTGCCTGATGATCGGCTTCCAACTCGACAACGGGCCGGCGCAGCTGACGTTGATCGGAATCGGGGCATTCTTCTGCTCCGGATTCACCGGTGCCACAACGGCGGTCGTCGCCAGCCTGAGCCACCCGTCGATCCAGGCCTCGGCCTTCGGCGTGGGCACCCTCGCGAACAACGTCTTCGGACTGGCGCTCGGCCCGCTCGTCGTCGGGATGATGTCCGATCGACTGGGTCTGCTCGGCGCGTTGCAGTGGGTTCCGCTCGCCTCCGTCCTGTCGATCGTGGTCTTGGTCCTCGGCGTGAGGCTCTACCCCGCCGGTCTCCGCAAGCTTGCTTCGGTGGCGCTGAAGACCTCCGGCGAGACATTGGAAGCCCCTGCAGACGCGCTCGTGTCCCCGGCCTAGATCACCACGCTCATCGGAGCCTGTCGTCGCCAGGGGCGTCGAGACGGCTCGTCTATCCACCCACTGAAGGAGAGCAGAAAGTTGCAGCAGCTACTCGACAAGGTTGCCGTCGTCACCGGGGCAGCACAGGGCCTCGGCAGGTCGATTGCCCTGGCCCTGGCGCAGGAAGGCGCAGATCTGGTGCTCTGCGACGTGCAGGAGGACAGGCTGAACGAGGTCTCCGCGGAGATCGAGGCCCTCGGCCGCAAGAGTCTGCCCATCCGGTGCGACGTCTCCTCGCGGGAGGAGGTCTCGGCGATGTTCGCCCGCGCAGGCGAGCAGTTCGGGACCGTCCACATCCTCGTCAACAACGCCGCCCGCGTGCCGAACTCCCCGGCCGACGAGGTGCGTCGCAACAAGCACTACGCCTACATCACCACGCCGATGGAACGCCAGTCCCTCGGCATTACCAGCAGCCTCACCGACGACGACTGGCTCAAGTGGTGGGGCGTCAACGTGCACGGCGTCTTCTATTGCATCCGTGAAGCATTGAAGTTCATGGAGCCCCAGGGCTACGGGCGCATCATCAACATCGCATCGATCGCCGGTACCTCCGCGGCCAGCACCCACAGTCCCGGCTACTCCGCCAGCAAGGCCGCTGTGGTGAGCCTGACCAAGACTGTTGCGCTCGACGTCGCAGGCGCAGGCATCTACGTCAACGCCATCGCCTGCGGAGGCGTCTTGACGCCTCCCTTCCAGGAGTACCTCGACGGGGCCACCGAGGAGCAGAAGCGCAGCCTCTACCAGATCGTTCCCGTTGGCCGACTCGGTACTCCCGAGGAGTACGCCTCCCTCGCCGTCTACCTCGCCGGCGAAACCCACTACCTCGTCGGCCAGGTCATCAGCCCCAATGGTGGCACCGTCATCTGACCGCCGCCGCCCCGCGGTTCCATCGAAAACCACATCCCACCAACTCTTTCCAGAGTCACCGACAGGAGCAACACATGCACTTCCACGACGACGCCCTCTTCCCGGAGAACCAGGAGAAGCTGGTCATCACGGCTGCGCCGTACGGGCCCGAGTGGGAGCCCAACGACTTCCGTGAGGACCTTCCGCTGACCATGGACGAGCACGTCCAGCAGGCCGTCGACTGCTACGAGGCCGGCGCGTCGGTGCTGCACATCCACGTCCGTGAGCTCGACGGTAAGGGCAGCAAGCGTCTCTCGAAGTTCAACGAGCTCCTCGGTCGGCTGCGCGAGGCCGTCCCGGAGATGGTCCTGCAGGTCGGCGGCTCGATCTCGTTCGCTCCGGAAGGTGAGGGCGCCGAGGCCAAGTGGCTCTCCGATGACACCCGGCACATGCTCGCCGAGCTCGACCCCAAGCCGGACCAGGTCACGATCGCGATCAACACCAGCCAGATGAACATCGCAGAGCTGTTGACCGCGGACGATATCGCGGGCACATCCCTGGCGCGTCCGGAGCTGCAGGAGACGTACCGGGAGATGACGATCCCGGCCGGCCCGGGTTGGGTCGAGGAGCATCTGCGCCGCCTACAGGCCGCCGGTATCCAGCCCCTGTTCGCGCTGACCGGCATCACCGGCCTCGAGAGCGTCGAGCGGCTCATCCGTCGCGGGGTCTACACCGGCCCGCTGAATGTGACCTGGACCGGCATCGGTGGCGGCATGGAGGGCCCGAACCCGTACAACATCATGAACTTCATCCAGCGTGTCCCGGACGGAGCGGCCCTTACCCTGGAGTCCCTCATGCGGAGCGTGCTGCCTGTCAACACGATGGCGATCGCGATGGGCCTGCACACCCGCTGCGGCAACGAGGACACCATCTGGGGCCGCAAGGGCGAGAAGATGACCTCGGTTCAGCAGATCCAACAGTTGGTCCGCATCGCCGGTGAACTCGGACGCGAGGTCGCCACCGGCAAGGACGCCCGCGACATCTACAAGATCGGCACCACCTATGCGGACGCCGACGAGACCCTCGCCAAGCTCGGCTACGCGCCGAACCGCCGCCCGGGCCAGGTCGGGTTCACCCACCACGCCTGATCAGCGACAGCGCCTCGCCGAATTCTGCCCCCATCTAGGAGTGTTACGTGATCAACGGCCTGACCATGGATGACTATCCGCTCTCGCTGACCGCGGTGGTCGAGCGAGCCGAGCGATTCCACAGCGGAAAGGATGTCGTCTCACGCCGCCCCGACGGCAGCATCGCCCGGACCACTCTCGGGGCGTGTGCCCGGCGGGCGCGCCGGCTCGCCACCGCGCTGGCCGAACTCGGCGTCGGCGACGGCGACCGGGTCGCCACGCTGCTGTGGAACCAGGCCGAGCACCTCGAGCTGTACTTCGCGGTCCCGGCGATGGGGGCGGTCGTGCACACGCTGAACCCGCGCCTGCACTCCGACGAGCTCGCGTTCATCGTCGGCGACGCACAGGACCGGGTGATCGTGGTCGACGAATCGCTGCTCGATGCGTTCGAAGGCTTCCGCGATGCTCACCGTTTCGAGCACGTCATCGTCGTCGCGCACGGCGAGTCGGCGCCGGAGGGGATGCTCGACTACGAGGCGCTGATCGACGGGGCCGAGTCGATGGAGTGGCCGGTTCTCGACGAACGACGCGCCGGCGCAATGTGTTACACGTCCGGCACCACGGGGCGCCCGAAGGGCGTGGTGTACTCGCACCGGGCGCTGGTGCTCCATTCGCTGACCGCGGCACTGCCCGACGCGTTGGGGGTGTCGACGCAGGACACCCTGCTTCCGGTCGTGCCCATGTTCCACGCCAACGCCTGGGGTCTCCCGTACGCGGCCGCGCTGCTCGGCGCGCGGCTGGTCCTGCCCGGGTCGAAGTTGGACCCGGTCAGCGTGCTCGACCTGATCGCGGACGAGAAGGTCACCATGACCGCGGGGGTGCCGACGGTGTGGATGGCGATGCTCGACGCTCTCGACGCGCAGCCGCAGCGCTGGGACCTACGTCACCTCGACCGGCTGATCGTCGGAGGGGCGGCGGTGCCGCGCAGCCTGCTCGAGGGATACGACCGCCACGGTCTGACGGTGGTCCAGGCCTGGGGAATGACAGAGACCGCACCGCTGGGCACCGTCAGCCGGCTCCCCGCGGACCTTGACGAGAGCGAGAAAGACGACCAGTACGCGTTCCGAGCCAGGCAGGGTGTCGCGATGCCGTTCGTCGACATCCGAGCCCGCAGCGAGGACGACGGGTTCATCGAGTGGGATGACCGTGCCATGGGTGAGCTCGAGGTGCGCGGGCCGTGGGTGACGGCCGGCTACCACAACGGCAAGGGCGCAGACAGTTTCACCGATGATGGCTGGTTCCGCACGGGCGACATCGTCCGCATCGACCATCGCGGCTGCATCCGGATCTGCGACCGCTCCAAGGACCTGGTCAAATCCGGGGGCGAGTGGATCTCGTCGGTCGATCTCGAGAACCATCTCATGGCGCACCCGTCGGTGGCGGAGGCCGCGGTGATCGCGGTGCCCGACCCGCGTTGGGGCGAGCGTCCCCTTGCGGTGCTCGTGCTCAGGGACGGTATGACGGCGGATCCGGCGCTGCTGCGCGAGCATCTGTCGACCGAGTTTGCGCGATGGCAGCTCCCCGAACGGTTCGAGTTCGTCTCGACCATTCCGAGAACGGCCACCGGCAAGTTCAAGAAGCTCACTCTGCGCGAGCAGTTTGTCACGGCCGACGGACTCTGACGGTGTCTGCGGCCGGTGGTCGACTGACCGCCGGCCGCCGGGTCTGCGAGCATGGTCGAATGGAGCAACCGTCCGCTGAACATGCCTTTGCCACTCTTCTCGGTGAGAGTGCTGTTCCGCTACTGAAGGAGCAGGGGTTCCGGAAGCGAAAGCTGACTTTCACGCGGGAGCGGGATGGTCTTGTCGACGTCGTCAACCTGCAGCGGTCGGCGGGGAACAGCCACGAGTCGATCCGGTTCTACGTCAACTGCGGTGTCTACTCGGTGGAGTTCGACCGGGTCATCGGACGGACACCCCAGCAGCGACCGTCCGAGGTCGACTGCCAGTACCGGCGCCGGATCGAGAGCATCGCGACCGGGATCGGGCCGCACGTGACCGTACACGCCGACACCGACGTTCCCGCGGCCGCCGACGAGCTCCGCGCGGCACTCACCAGTGCGTTGGCTGTGATGGGTCAGCTTCGCGGCCCCGACGATATCGCCCAGTCCGTGGGGTCTGACATCGACTTCGACGTCCTCCGCTATCGACTCGCCACCCGCGACGAGTCCGGTGCGCGCGAGCAGTACATCAGAGCGCGGTCCCGTTTCGGTGCGGAGGACCGCTGGCCGCGCCTCGAGGAGCAGTTCCGAAAAGCGGCGGACTCCTACGACGTGGCCATCCTCGACCGCGAACGAGGGTAGGGAGCGGTAGGCCAGCGCCTGTGCTCGGCGTCCATGACGTACACGTGGGTGTGCCGGTAGAGACGCTCCCCCACGCGGACGGCGTCGGCCAGCCGGGCGTCGTCGATGGTCCCGGCCTCGTGCAGGTGGGTGATCTCCGCCGGGTCATGACGCGGCCACATCCGAGCGGCCACGGTGATCCCGATGCCTGCGATCACGGCCAGCGTCATCCAGGTGGTGGTGAGACCGGCGGCGGTCAGCCACCCTGCGATCGGGTAGGTGAGCAGCCAGGCCAGGTGCGACAGCGAGAACTGGGCGGCGAAGAGCGCGGGCCGGTCGGCGGGTTGCGACGAGCGCCGCAGTACCTGCCCGGTCGGGGTGAGCACCGCCGCGGTACCCGCGCCGACCACGGCCCACACCGCGATCGCCGCGCCCCAGCGCCAGTCGCCCGCATCGGCGACCGACAGGGCGACAGCTGCTCCGAGTCCCGCGATCAGGGTGGCGGCACCGGTCAACATCACCGGCCGGGCGCCGAGGCGGTCGAGGAATCGCGGTAGCGACAACGCGACGAGCATCGTGCCGAACCCATTGGCGGCCAGGAGCATTGCGACTCCAGACTGGGTACCGCCGAGCGTGTCGCGGACGTAGTTGACCGTGTTGACCATGATCACCGAACCCGCGGCGGCGACCACCAGGTTCAGGCCGAGTAGACCGTGTAGCCGTGGCGTGGCGGCGAAGATCCGCATGCCCACCGCGATCCGGTCCCGGAAGGTGTCCGCGGTGGCGGAACGGGCGTTCGGGATGCGGGTCGCGATCACCAGGACGGCCGATACCGCGAATCCGATTGCGGTGCCGACGAACAACCAGTGGAAGCTGATGAGGGTCAGGACCGCGGCGGCCAGCATCGGGCTCAGCAGGGTCTCCATCGTCGCGGCGAGCTGTGCGGCCGAGAGCGCTCTGGTGTACTCGCGCTCGTCCGGCAGGATGTCGGGGATGATCGCCTGGTAGGTGGGGGTGTACGCGGCCGAGGCGGTTTGCAGCACCGCGATCAGCACATAGATCTGCCAGATCTGGTCGATGAACGGCAGTGCCAGCACGACCGCGGCGCGAATAAGGTTGAGCTCGACCAGGAAGAGCCGGCGGGGAAAGCGGTCGGCGTAGGCGGCGACTATCGGCGCGACCGTGACGTACACGAACATCTTGATTGTCAGCGCGGTGCCCAGCACGGCGGCCGCGTCCGCACCGGCGAGCTCATAGGAGAGCAGTCCCAGTGCGACGGTGGTCAAACCCGTACCGAACAGTGCCGACACCTGGGCGATGAACAGTCGCAGGTAGTCGCGGTTGGTGAACAGAGATGTGATCAACGGCTTTCGCATCGCGAACACTTTCTTCGAATGTCTGAAATGGGCGGGGGTGGGTCACGGGTTCGTCGACAACGGCAGGTGCACATGGGTCCTCCTCCGGGGGATGGTGCTTCAGTGCTGGTGGGCGGTGGCCACGAGGGTGAACGCCGCGGTGCGGACGGTGTCGCCGTGCTTGAAATCGAGGAAGAGTCGGTAGGTGCCGGGGCCGGGTACCGCGGTGTGGAAGGTGATGTCGGGTCCGGGAGCAGTGACCCCATCGCCGGGTTCGCCGTTCGGGTGAACGTGGATGTAGGCCAGGTCACCGGCTCGGAGCACCACCAGGTGGCCAAAGGTGGCCAGGTAGGGCTGCAGATCGGTGACCGGCCGGCCGTCCTTGCGCACGGTGAGCGTCAGCAGTTCGCCGTCTCCGGGAGCGAGATCCCCGTCGAGGGTGACCTCGTAGCCGTCGACGACCGCGGTACGAGTCTCGCTCGGGGTCGGTTGCGGATCATAGGTGCCCGCGACGGCGAGATCCGCGCCCAGCGTGATCGTCCGCCCGAGCAGCGTGGGCGAGATGTCGGTGAACACGCGGTAGGACCCAGCCTCCGGCAGGTTCAGTCGAACCGACCAGGTGCCGTCGGCCGCGAGTTCGGGGTGCACGTGCCAGAACCCGGTCAGCTCGCGCTGCACCACGATCAGGTGCAGGTCACGGTCATGGATCGGGGTGTAATCGGTGACCGGTCGGCCGTCCGGGCCGAGGACGCGGAACCGGAAGTCGACGTCGCCCCGGCCGACGATGGTCTCGGCGAGGTCGAGTGTGTATCCGTCCTGTGTGATCTGGAGACCTCCGGGCCCGCTCGCGCCGTGACCGTGGTGGTCGGCCGGGGTGTGGTGTGCGTGGGCGGTGTGGTCGCCCTCGCCGTGGCCGGCGTGCGCCGCGGCCGCCGGATGCCCGTGGTGGTGGTGAGCAGTGTGATCGGCGTGCGCAGCCTGGTGGTCGCCATGCGTGTTGGTGCTCATGTCTCGGCCTCTCGTCGTGTGGTGTTCCGTCGACCAAGTTAGTACCCCCCGGGGGTATGCGCAAGGAGGCAAAGTGTGGCGCAGGTCATATGGGAAGCTATCGCGGATCGCGGATCGGAGCCGGCCGGACGAGGTCAGCCCGCCTGACGCTGACTCCGGTCCGCCCTGAATCGGGGCGGAGCGGAGCCTTCGGGTGGGATCGGCGGCGTCACCAGCTACGTGCCTCGCCCGGGTGCGGGTGCCCGCCCATCGAGGCGGTGATCACCGCCACCGGTGTTCGCGACGCGTACAGGTTTGCGCGTTCCTGCGGGGTCAGGTTGCGCCGGCCCCACAGTCGGGTTGCCGCGCGTCGAATCGTGTGCAGCATCGCGGACTCGCGTGCCGACGAAATAGGTTGCGTGATAACAAAAGCCACGGTCTTCTCCTGTCGGAGGAGTCGGTCCCACGGCAGAGGCGATGCAGGTCCGTCGAGTTGACGCCGTGCCGGAACTCGGCCGAGGCAACTGGAGTGCTCACGACGAGGCCGGGATCGGGCTACCGAGGCGTCAGGTCGCAGAAGGCTGATGCTGCGCCGGGGCCGGTTCGGAACGAAATGAAAGTCCTACACGGATACGGACTATCGCTGATACTCACTGCGTTCCTCACCTCCTCGCAGACAGGACGCACGCGGGCGTCGACTCGCACACGGGGAGGGCGCCGGGACGACAACTGTCCCGGTCGGGCACCCCTCTCGTCAGAGCTTCGGCACTGCATGACGTGTCCCGATACGATCGAGAAGCCACTTGGGATAGACCCTTAATCCGGGAATACCTGTCCTAACCTTGGGCGTCTGTCGACGTCGTCAGATCAGTGGCCTGTGTTCATGCAGGAGCCTCGCCTAGCGAGGTGCTTACGCCGACCATGGTGCCGACACCCGCGATATATGTCAAACCGCAAGCGCGACGGTGCACCAAGATCATTCCGATTGCGGAAAATATTGCTGCGAAATGTATTTCGATTCTTGCTTGTTCAATTCTACAGTTGCACAACAATATTTGGATCAACACAGCGCCTGAAGCGTGCGCCGGTGCGTCGTGCAGAGCGGTGATCTGTGGCACGCAGGTTGACATCCTCCGCCCGCAATGATTGCCTGTCGGCGCAGCACCTCGTTAGGTGAGGCGTCTGCACGAACACAGGCCACTGATCTCACGACGTCGAGAGACGCCCAAGGTCAGGACAGGTCTCCCCGGCTTAAGGGGTGACCCAAAGTGGCTTCCCGCAGTGGGGTGGGACACGTCGTGCAGTGCCAAAACTCGTACGTGGGGGTGTCGAATTCGGCAGCGCGACTCGTTCGTGTCGGTATTCACACGCGGTCGCGTCGCGACCTCGATCCTGCCCTTCTGTGCTGTGGAAACACCATCGCGGAGCTTCGTCCCCCTGGACGTGCCCGCATTCCGAACCCGGGAGGTGACCACCGTGGACGAACCGCCGAGTCGATATCCGGCCCCGCCCGGATTCCTCACCGCCGGTGTCCATCGCGCCCGCTAGTCGCGGACATCGCCGGACCTCCACGCGCGGCACCTTGCCGCGATCATGCTCGCGACAGTCATAGTCGCAGAGCCTATTTCGTCGTGCCCGAACACTAGCGAGTTCGTGCACGACCGAGAGATCTGTCATGTCAGAAACCAGTGTCTCGGCGCCACCGAGGCGTCCGGGCAATGCTGCCAAACGAAATAGTCAAGCTGTTCTCCCCGACCGTCAGATGGCGGCACTCGCCGGGATCACCCGCCTGCGTCAGCCGGGCGTGTATGCCGAACTGCACACCACTCCAAAGGGATTGAGAGCGGACCAGATCGACCCGCTGCGCCGCAGGCATGGCAGCAACGAGGTTCGCCACGACCGACCTGCGCCGGCAATTGTGCAATTCCTCGCCACCTTCAAGAATCCGTTCATCCTGATCCTGCTGTTCATAGGCGTGATCATGTACATCACCGAGGTCTACCTGGCCGACCCCGAAGAGGGCCCCGACTACATGGGGATCAGCACGGTCGGCGTGATGATCCTGGTCAGCGTGTCGTTGCGGTTCTGGCAGGAGTACCGGTCGGGGCGGGCCTCTGAGGCGCTCAAGGCGATGGTGAGCACCACGGTCTCCACCACCCGCCAGATGGGCGACACGGTGGTGACCGCCGAGATCCCCATCGAGCAGTTGGTGCCAGGGGACGTCGTCCAGCTGGCTGCCGGCGACATGATCCCCGCGGACATGCGGGTCGTGCGCGCCAAGGATCTGCAGGTCAACCACGCGATGCTCACCGGCGAGTCGAGGTCCGCGGAGAAGACGGGCGATCCGGTGGCCGGACTCGAACCCGATCGGATCCTCGAGGCCGGGAACCTCGCGTTCATGGGCACCTCGGTGGTGTCCGGCTCGGGGACCGCGGTCGTCGTCCACACCGGGGACGACACCTACTTCGGCGCGATGACCGAGGGGCTGGGCACCAGCCGTCCCGAGACCAGCTTCGACATCGGGGTGAAGAAGGTCAGCTTCTTGCTGATCCGCTTCATGGTCATCATGGTGCCTGCGGTCTTCATCATCAACGGGCTCACCAAGGACTGGAGCCAGGCGCTGCTGTTCGGTGTCGCGACCGCGGTCGGGCTGACGCCGGAGATGCTTCCGCTGATCGTCACCGCCAACCTTGCCAAGGGCGCGCTGTACATGTCGCGGCACAAGGTGATCATCAAGCAGCTCAATGCCATTCAGAACTTCGGTGCGATGGACGTGCTGTGCACGGACAAGACGGGAACTCTCACCGAGGACCGAATCGTGCTGGAGGAGCACCTGGACACGGCCGGCAGGCTCAGTGCCGACACGCTGCGTCTGGCCACGATGAATTCGGTGTTCCAGACCGGGCTGCGCAATCTCCTCGATGGCGCCGTCGTCGAGGCCGCGGGCCCGGACCTGGTCGAGCGGATCCGCCGCGAGCACGGCCTGGTCGACGAGATCCCGTTCGACTTCGCTCGCCGGCGGATGTCTGTGGTCGTCAACGACGGCGACGCCGACCTGATCATCATGAAGGGCGCCGTCGAGGAGGTGCTCTCCGTGTGCACCTCGGTCGAGATGAACGGCGCAACCCACGAGCTGACGCCGGGCCTGCTCTCGGCCCTCGACCGGCTCGTCGCCGAGCAGAACGGGCTTGGCAAGCGGGTCCTGGCCCTCGCCACCCGGCGTCTGCCGGCTGCCCCGGGCGGTGCCATGCGCGACTACTCGACGGCGGACGAGACCGAGATGACGATCGTCGGCTTCCTGACGTTCCTCGACCCGCCGAAGGACTCGGCCGCCGCCGCGATCGAAGCGCTTCGGGCCCACGGGACCGCGGTGAAGGTTGTCACCGGCGACAACGAGCTGGTCGCCGAGACCGTCTGCGGGAAGGTGGGTCTCGATGTCGGGTCCATCATCACCGGCGACGAGATCGACCGATTGGATGATGACGGCCTCGATGCGATCGTCGGAGAGACCACGGTCTTCGCGAAGACCAACCCGCTTCAGAAGGCACGGATCGTGGACGCGCTCAAGCGGAATGGACACACCGTCGGATTCCTCGGCGACGGGGTCAATGACGCACCGGCCCTGCGCACCGCGGACGTCGGCATCTCGGTGGACACCGCCGCCGACATCGCCCGCGAGTCCGCCGACATCATCCTGCTCGAGAAGGACCTCGGTGTGCTCGAGCGGGGCGTAGTCGAGGGGCGCCGCACCTTCGGCAACATCCTCAAGTACATCAAGATGACCGCCAGCTCGAACTTCGGCAACATGTTCTCGGTCCTCGTCGCGAGCGCACTGCTTCCGTTCATCCCGATGATCCCGGCCGTGCTGCTGGTGCAGAACCTCGTCTACGACATGGCGATGCTGACGATCCCGTGGGACAAGGTGGACCGCGAGTTCGTCGAGAAGCCGCGCAAGTGGGAGACCCGCAGCCTGACCCGGTTCATGGTCTTCATCGGTCCCATCAGTTCGATCTTCGACATCACCACGTTCGCGCTGATGTGGTTCGTCTTCGCCGCGAACACCCCCGAGCAGGCCGCGCTGTTCCAGTCCGGGTGGTTCATCGAATCCATCATCTCGCAGACGCTGATCGTGCACATCATCCGGACGGGACGTATTCCGTTCATCCAGTCGAGGGCGTCTCTGCCGGTCCTGATCTCCACCGGGCTCGTCTGCGTCTTCGGATTGGTGTTCCCGTTCATCGGATGGGGTCAGGCGCTGGGCCTGGTTCCGCTGCCGTGGTCCTACTTCCCGTGGCTGATTCTGACGCTGACCGCGTACTGCGTGCTCACCCAGGGCGTCAAGGTCTGGTTCATCCGCCGCTTCGGCGGCTGGCTGTGAGCCGCAACGGCCGTCGTGCCAACCCGACGCCCACGATGTCCCATCAATGTCCGTTCTGCGGACCGTCAAGAGGAAATTCATGAACACGAACAACTCTCGTGCGCGCCGTCTCGCCCACCGGGCAGGCGTCGGTGCCGCCGCAGCCATCGCGATCGGACTGATGTCCACCGGTGCCGCCCATGCCGACACCTTCGTGCCGCTGCCCGACGGGCAGAAGGCAGGTCCGGGTGCGGTCATCACCCGGACCGAGGAGAGCGCCCTGATCTCCCCGTCGCTGGCCGCCAACGGTGCCGGCCGCACCGCGTGGGTCTCGGGCACGGTCACCGCCGATGTCACCGGCGCCCCGGATGACGGCGAGGCCGGACCCTCGAACGGTGCGACCAACGGGAAAGGAACCAACAACTCGTCCACGCACGGGGTCTCCCGTGTCAGCACCGGCTACATCGTCGGGTGCCAGGTCGACATCACCGGCCTCGGCGGCTCCATCGGCGCAGGCATCGACCTCTCGGGACCGTCGGTCTCGGGGTCGCTGACCGTGCCGGTGTCCGCAGGCCAGGTCAAGTTCGTCGGTGTCGCGGGCAAGGACATCAAGAAGAACGGCAAGTACGCCGTGCAGTACCAGGACACCCAGATCGAGATCCAGAACTGCGGCGGCTACGCGCAGGCCCGCTCCTACACGGTGGTCGAGATCGTCGGCAACGACTACTCCAAGACCACCCTGTACGGCCAGCCCTTCAGCATCGGCTGACCCAGTCCCCGCCTGAACTCGATACCTGAACCCTCAGAGGAAAATTCATGAACTCCAGCAAGAACGGCCTGCGTCGCGGGCTGCGGATCTCCGCCGTCGGCGCGGCCGCCGCGATTGCGGTCGGCTTCTTCTCGGCGGGTGCGGCGAATGCCGACACCTTCGTCCCGTTGCCCGGCGGCACGATCACCAAGACTCTCGCGGACGGCACCGAGGTGACCGTCACCATGACCGATGAGTCGGCGACGGTGTCGCCGTCGATGGGGTCGACTCCCCTGCACCGCAACGTGTGGGTCTCGGGCTCGGCGAAGGTCGAGATCTCCGGCGGCTCCGGCGCCGAGGGCGGTTACATCGAGCCCGGCTACGTCGTGGCCTGCCAGCTCACCCTCGGCGGCGAGGCCGGAGCGGACGCCGGTATCGGGGCCGAGTGGACGGGCGCAGCCGAACCCACCGCAGGCGGCGCGGGCACCGTTTCGATCGGACCCGGCGAGGCCGCGAGCTTCCCGATCCTCGACCTCGAGTCCGCCGACGACTTCGGCGGCGAGTCGCACTCCGGCGAGCACTCCTTCGAGGGCGCCACCGGCAGCGTCACCTGGGCCGACTCCACCATGGGCGTCGAGGGCTGCGCCGGCTACGCGCAGGCCCGCTCCTACGTCAACGTCACCGTCGACACGGAGAACGTCAAGGGCACCGTCACCCTCTGGGGACAGCCCTTCAGCATCGGCTGACCGAACGGCGGGTTACGAACACGACCCCGGGGTGGGAGGCGATGCAGCTTCTACCCCGGAGTCGTGCGCTCAACCAAACAGGTGGTGCTCCAATGATTCTGGAGTTCAGGCGGTCGTCGCGACGAGTTGGCCCGCCCCGGACGGAATCGTATTCGGCTAGCATCGGGAGCATGCGTAGCGACCTGATGAAGAACGCGGAACGTAGTGGTGAGCCGGGGACTTTCGTGCTCCAGAACTCCCGAATGCTCAAGGTGGACCTGGCCGGAACGGGTGGGCACTTCCTCGCCCGCCAGGGGTCGATGGTCGCCTACCAGGGTGACGTCGATTTCGCCTATCAGGGCAGCGGCGGCCTCGGCAAACTGTTCAAGAAGGCACTCACCGGCGAGGGCATGTCGCTGATGAAGGTGTCCGGCAGCGGCGACGTCTTCCTCGCCCGCGACGCCGACGAGATCTTCCTGCTGGAACTCGAGGACGAGTCGGTGACCGTCAACGGGACGAATGTTCTCGCCTTCGAGAGCTCGCTGAGCTGGGACATCAATCGGGTCGAGGGTGCGTCGATGCTCAGCGGTGGGTTGTTCAACACCACCTTCAGCGGGCGCGGTGTGCTCGCGATCAACGTCTACGGCACGCCCGTGGTGCTGAACGTGGACACCCCCACGTTTGTCGACATGCAGAGCGCGGTGGTGTGGTCGACCGGGCTGCAGTCGACCATCCGCAAGACCGCGAAGATGTCCGCCGCGATCGGTCGCGGTTCGGGTGAGGCGTACCAGTTGTGTCTCACCGGCAACGGATTCGTCGTCGTGCAGGCCTCCGAGGGCCACCCCATCCCGCAGCACTGACCCGGACCTCCCGGTCGGCCGCGGCCCCGCCGTGCCGACCGGGAGATCGTGCTCAGGCGGCTGCATATCCCAGCGCAGCGGCGACGAGCACCGGCGCCAGGTACAGCAGTGGGAACGGGATGTGGGCGTGCGAGCGCGCCCGGATCACGGCGATGACCGCCCCCGCGAAGTAGAGGAACAGGCCGATCGTGGCCAGGACCCCGATCACCGGCACGAACAGGCCGACCAGCAGCCCCGCCGCCCCGGCGGCCTTGGCGGCGCCGAGCCACGGCCACCACGACTCGGGGACGCCGTAGTCGGTCAGGGCTTCCACGACCCATCCGGCGCGGAAGAAGACGGCGGCGGCCGAGTAGCCGACCCACGCTGCGGCCAGGATGGTGACGATGACAAAGGCGGTGTTCATCGGATTGTCTCCTCATCGGGTTCGAATGGACTCACCTCCATGACGGCCCCCACGCCGAGAATGTGACAGCGCCCGATGAACGAATTGCAAGGAGCCGACCGGCCATGAAGATGATCGCCGTCCCCGCGGGGGACGTCACCCTCTCGGATCGGCGGACCAGCCGCAGCTGGCGCGTCGATGTCGGTGCCTTCGAGATCGCCGCCACTCCCGTGACCCAGGGCGAGTACGCCGAGATGACCGGCGAGTGGCCCGGGGCGACCCGGGGTGCGCGACTGCCGGTCGAGGGCGTGTCGTGGTGGGACGCGATCACGTTCTGCAACACCATGTCCGAGCAGGCCGGCCTCGCCGCCACCTACCGCGTAGTCGATGACGACGTCACCTGGGACACAAGGGCCGACGGGTACCGGCTGCCGACCGAGGCCGAGTGGGAACGCGCCTGCCGGGCCGGGACGACCGGTCCGCGGCACGGACCCCTCGACGAGATCGCCTGGTATCGACAGAATTCCGACGGCGCGCCGCACGAGGTGGGTGGGAAGCAGCCGAACGCGTGGGGCCTGCACGACACCCTGGGCAATGTCTGGGAATGGTGCTGGGACCTCTACGACGCCGAGGTGTACGGAACCTATCGGGTGCTGCGCGGAGGCGGCTGGTTCGACGAGCACTGGAGCTGCCGGGCGTCAGCCCGGCGGCGGAGTCACCCCACCTACCGGATCGACGATGTCGGGTTTCGCGTCGCTCGCGGATAGCCGCGACGGCCCACCGAGAGCATCCTCGACGGAACTATCGACTCAGGCCTGCCCGGGCTTGAGCACGATGAACAGGCCGTGTGCCTCGGCGCAGAGCCGGTCGCCGTCGTGCATGGTGGCGCGCACGTAGACCTTGCGACCGTCCTGGCGCTCGGCCCAGGCGCGGACCGTCAACTCGGTGTCGAGCGGGGTGACGGATCGGTAGTCCACGGTGAGGGACGCGGTCCTGGTCACCGACCCCGCGTGCATCGCGGCGGCCATGCCGAGCAGGTCGTCGAAACCGACGGCCACCTGCCCGCCGTGCGCGGCATTGTTGCCGCCGAGGTGGTACGTGCGGAAGGTGATGCGGGCGTCGACGCCGCTCGCGTCGGCGTGATCGATCATGAAGGGCGGGAGGGTGATGTTCCCGCGACCGGGCAGATCGAACCTGGTCCATGTCGGCGCGGACCACTCGTTCACAACGGCGGCGTCCAGCTTGTCGTTGAGTTGCTTGAGCGCGCCGATCGTCTCCAGCGCCAGCTCGTCGGAGGGGCTGGCCAGCCGCGCGCGATCCATCAGGCCGCGCACCTGCTCGATGAACTCGCCGTAGTGCGGTCCACCCCGGGTGATGTCGGCACCCTGTTCCTCGCGGGCGTTGATCAGCTCGGACATCGGCCGGAACCCGCCCTCGTGATGCTCTTGATCGGGTAGCGAGTCGCCGACCTGCTGTTCGTTCATGAGAACACGTTATCGGTTGCCGGCGGAATGCCGGCCCAGCGGGTGCGTCAGCGTCGGTACGAGGTCAGCAGCGTGCGTGCCGTCGCGGCCAGGTCGGCGTCGAGCCACTGGGGCAGCTCGGCGGCGTTGGCGTGGCGGCGCAGCGCGGCGTACGGGAGGTCGACAACGGCACGGCTGACGGCGTCGATCTCCCGGTCGCCGTCCGTGCCGAGGAGGTCACGCGCCAGGCGCCGCAGGTGCTCGAACAACGGCGCGTTCATCCGGTCGAGGCGACTGCGGAACTCCGCATCGGGGCCGCCGTCGAGCAGATCGCTCGGACGCAGGTTGAGCAGAAGCTTTGCATCGTCGGGCAACTCGCGACCGAACCGGACGGCTGCCACCGCCATCGCGACGCCCGCCTCGACCGGGTCCTGGTCGCCCGCGACACCCATCACGCGCTCCTGGAAGCGGGCGAGCGCGCGCAACCACGCCTCGGTGAGGACGCCGTTGCGACTGCCGAAGCGGTGGTACAGCGTGCCGACGGGTGCGCCACTCGCCGCGGCGATCGCCGCGACGCCTGCCGCGCGGGGGCCGTCGGCGAGCACGAGTGCGCGTGCAGCGTCGAGGATCGCATCGGTGTCGTGCTTGCGGGGTGGTGCCACTACTAGTACGTTCCTTCTATATGGAGCGATTGCCCTACATCGACCAGCATGCCAGAACGATCGACGCGAATCGGGATCGGGCATGGACGGCGTTGCTCGAGGTCATGTGCAAGGACCCGGACGACCCGTCCGCGCCGAGGGGCTTCCGGCTCGAATCGGCCGAAGCACCTGCCCGGTTGGCGCTGTCGGGCAGGCACTGGTTCTCGCGTTACGCGCTGATCTTCGAACTCGACGAAGAGGGCCCCGGCCGTACTCGGGTCCGGGCGCAGTCGTGGGCGGAGTTCCCCGGCCTGCACGGCAAGATCTACCGGGCGCTGGTGATCGGCAGCGGCGGTCACAAGGTGGTCGTGCGTCGGTTGCTGCGCCAGATAGCGGTCGCGGCATGATCCCCGGGCTCGTCTGGGGCGCCACCGAGGTCGAGCGCGGGCAACCCCTGCCGTGTGACGAGCTGGCCTTCGGCGGGGTGCAGGCGGACCGGGCCATCAGCATCGACGCATCACCGCAGGTGGTCTACGCCTGGTTGTGTCAGCTGCGCGTCGCGCCCTACAGCTACGACCTGCTCGACCGATTCGGCCGCCGCGGCCCGCGCCGTCGCGACCCGGAGCTGGCCGAACTCGAAGTGGGGCAACGCTTCATGTCCCAGTTCGATCTGGTGTCCTTCGTTCCCGATCGGCACATCACGCTTGTCACCGGCAAGATATGCGTCACCTACGCGGTCCGGCCCGAGGGAGGCGGAACCCGCCTCGTGGTCCGGATGCACTGCGGTGCACCGTGGGTCGTCGCGCGGGTGCTGGCGCTCGGCGACCTGGTCATGATGCGAAAGCAGTTACTGACGCTGAAGGAGCTGGCCGAAGCGGAGCAGCGCACCCTGGCGTGAGGCGCGGGTGTCGGAGGGACGCCGGACCGGGTCCGGCGTCCGCCGCCTCAGTCCTTGAAGTAGACCAGCTGATGGGTCGTCGCCAGCAGCGTGCCGTCGCGTCCCCAGAGCTCCGCGCTCTGATCGAAATAGCCCCTGCGGATCTGCTGGGCGCGGGCGGTACCGAGCAGGGCGTCCTCCGCCTGCTCGGCGAGCACCTCGGCGTCGGCGTGGAAGTACACGGTCATCGAGACGGTGCCAGCAGGCATGAACTGACCGCGGCGCAGGAAGATCCGGGGGAAGAACACGTCGCTCAGGGCGGTCAGGGCCGCGAAGTCGAGCGGACGGGCGGGGGTGTCGCGCACCCAGAGCGTCGAGACCGTGTCGGGGTGCGGGGCGGCCTCGGCCGTCGGAATTCCGCCCTCGACGAACCGCATCTCGTAGTTGCGGGACCAGGCGATGAACTCGGGGAAGGCGCCTGCCTCGACGTCATCGACGGCAGGAACGTCCGGGCGGGCGATCTCGGTGGACGACCAGGTCTCGCGGCGGGTGCCGAACACCGCTGTCGCGGTCGTCGCGACGACCCCGTCCTGGGACAGCTCGAGGGCCCAGTGCTGGGTGCTGCGGTTGGTCCGGACCGGCCGGGCGGAGATCTCGAATGCGCCCTCGGCGATGGGGCCGGCGTAGTTGACGGTCAGCGAGAGCGGGTCGCCGAGCCGGTCCGGGTGCTGCTGCACCGCCCGCAGCAGGGTCGCGGCGGTGATCCCACCGAACGGGCCGACCATGTTGGCGTAGGCCGGGGAGGTGTGACCGCTGAAACGTCCCTCGCCTGCGGGAGTGAGCTCGACGGCGGAGTCGAAGGGGTGCGGCGGGGCGATGGTCCGGGTCACGGTGGCTCCTCGTAGGCGATGACGGATCGACCCCAAGTATGACGCTTGGCATAGAAGCCGTCGGTACCGCCCTGGCGCGCGGCCCGCCTGGCAGGATCGATCCGTGACCATCGCGAACCTGACCCGCACCGAAACCGCCGCCCGATCGGCGGTGGTCACCGTCCACGGTTATCGCGTCGAACTCGACCTCCTGGCCGCGCCCGACCACTCCCGGCCGGGCTTCCCGACGACCACGACCCTCGAGTTCGACGCCACCACCGCCGAGACGTGGATCGACTTCATCGGGCAGTCGGTCGAGTCGGTGACCGTCAACGGGACGGCAGCCCCCGTCGAGTACGACGGTGCCCGCATCCGGGTCCGGGATCTGCGGGCGACGAACCGGGTCGTGGTCGAGGCGACCGGCGAGTACAGCCGTTCCGGCGAGGGTCTGCACCGATTCCTCGACCCCGTCGACGGCCAGACCTACCTCTACACCCAATACGAGCCGTCGGACGCGCGCCGCGTGTTCGCCTGCTTCGAGCAGCCGGACATGAAGGCGCCGTTCACCTTTACCGTCACAGCCCCGGTCGGGTGGGAGCTGGTGTCCAATTGCCCGGTCGCCACCCGCGAGGACGACGGCTCCCGGCAGACGGTGGAGTTCTCCCCCACCCTGCCGATCTCCACCTACCTCACCGCCGTGGTGGCCGGGCCCTATGCCCGGGTCGAATCAATCTGGAGCCGTGGAGATCTCACGGTTCCGCTCGGTCTGCTGTGCCGCGCCTCGCTCGCACAGTACCTCGACGCGGACACTCTCTTCGAGGTGACCGGGCAGGGCCTCGACTTCTTCGCCGAGCACTTCGGCTACCCCTATCCGTGGGGCAAGTACGACCAGGTGTTCGTGCCGGAATACAACCTCGGCGCGATGGAGAATCCCGGCTGCGTGACGTTCACCGAGGCCTACGTCTTCCGGGGCGCGGCGACGGCCGCGCAGTACGAGGGTCGAGCCAACACCGTCCTGCACGAGATGGCCCACATGTGGTTCGGGGACCTCGTCACGATGGTGTGGTGGGACGACCTGTGGCTCAAGGAGTCGTTCGCCGACTACATGGGCGCGCTCGCCAGCGCCGAGGCCACGCAGTGGACCGACGCATGGGTCGCGTTCGCGAGCCGTCGCAAGGCCTGGGCGTACTCGCAGGACCAGCTGCCCACCACGCACCCGATCGTCGCGGACATCGTCGACCTGGAGGCGGCCAAGCTCAACTTCGACGGCATCACGTACGCGAAGGGCGCGAGCGTGCTCAAGCAGTTGGTCGCGTACGTCGGGCGCGATGCCTTCTTCGAGGGCTCCCGCCGCTACTTCCGCGCGCACGCCTTCGGGAACACCACCCTCGCGGACCTCCTGGCGGAGCTGTCGGCGGCGTCGGGTCGTGACCTCACGGAGTGGGCGCGTGCCTGGCTACAGACCTCGGGGATGTCGACGCTGACGCTCGAGGAGACCGATGGCGTTCACGTGATCGTCCAGACGGACCCGCGTCCGCACCGTCTCGCGGTCGGGCTGTACGACTTCGACGATGCCGGCGACCTGGTCCGTCGCGGGCGGGTGGAGGTGGACCTCGTCGCCGAACGCACGCCGATCGTGCTCGACCCCGCTCCCCTTCGTCTGTTGAACGACGGGGACCTCACCTACGCGAAGGTGCGCCTGGATCCCGGATCGATTGGCACCGTGGAGCGTTCACTCGACCGCGTCATCGATCCGCTCGCGCGCGGGCTGATCTGGTCCGCGCTGTGGAACGCGACCCGAGACGGCGAACTGGCCGCCGACCGCTATCTCGCGATGGCCCGAGCGTTCGCGCCGGCGGAGTCGAACACGGCGCTGCTGGCCGCGGTGCTGTCGAATGCGTCTTATGTCATCGGCCACTACCTGCCGATCGTGGAGCGGGATCGGTGGCGCGGTGACTGGCTCGAGGCGACCTGGGCCGCAATGCAATCCGCCGCGCCCGGCTCCGGCGCCCAGCTCGCCTGGGCGCGCGCGGCTGCGACCGCGGCCGCCGTCGACGATCGCATGGCCGCCGACATCGGGGCGATCCTCGACGGGCGGGCGCCCGCGCCCGACGGGTTGGCGCTCGACCCCGACCTGCGCTGGGCGCTGTGGACCGCGTTGGCCGCCACCGGCCACGCCGACGCGGCGGAGCTGGACGCCGAGCTCGGCGGCGACGACACCGCCTCCGGCCGAACCGCCCACCTGCGGGCGCTGGCGGCGCGGCCGGAGGCGGAGGTGAAGGTGAGCGCCTGGGAGTCCGCGCTCAGTGACACGTCATTGACGAACGAGCACCTCGACGCCGTCATCGCCGGGTTCCGTACCGGGGACCGCCGCGACCTCATCGCCCGCTACGACGACGAGTACTTCGCGGCGATCGGCGAGGTATGGGCAGGGCGAAGCATCGAGATCGCGCGGCGCATCGTGCTGGGACTCTTTCCTGCGGCCGACTCACTCGGCCCCGTCGACGCCTGGCTGGCCGCGAATCCGCACGCACCGAACGCGCTGTGCCGGCTGGTGATCGAGCAGCGCGACCACCTGGCACGGGACCTGCGGGTGCGGGCCGCGTTGGGGTAGCCGTGCACGCCTGCCGCGAGCGGGCACAATGACACCCGTGCCCACCGATCACGCCACACCCTTCGACCAGGCGCAGCGCCGCGCCCGGCTTGCCCGCCGACACCGGCTCGCGCCCGAGGCCCGCGCCGAGAGCGTGACCGAGGCGGCGACGAGCCTGGTGTGCCTGCACGGCACCGACCCCGCGACGATCTTCCTCTCCGCAAGGGCCAGGGTCGACGACATGATGGTGGCGGACCTGGAACGTGCTCTGTACGAGGAGCGTTCGCTGGTCAAGCACCTCGCGATGCGGCGCACCCTGTTCGTGTTCCCCAGCGAGTCGCTGCCGTTCGTCCAGGCCGGTGCCAGTAACCGGGTCGCCGACACAGAGCGGCGGCGCCTGATCCGGGAGGTGGAGAAGGCAGGCCTGTTCGAGGACGGGGCGGGCTGGCTCGGGGCGGCCGAGGATGCGGTCCTCGACGCGCTGGAGGGCAGCGCGCCGATGGCGTACACGTCGCTGCGTGATCAGATCCCGCTGTTGAAGGGTTCGATGACCTACGGCGAGGGCCGGAGCTGGGGCGGACAGGTGTCGGTCGGTCCCCGGGTGCTGACGGTGCTGTCGGCGGAGGGCCGGATCGTGCGGGCGACCAATGACGGACCCTGGAGGGCGTCGCGGAACCGCTGGGCGACAAGCGAATCCTGGCTGGGCATGCCGATCGATCGCCGCACCGAGACGGAAGGCGCGTCCTGGCTGATCGAGGCGTGGTTGCGTGCGTTCGGCCCCGGCACCGAGGCCGACCTCAAGTGGTGGCTCGGGTCGACGGTGTCCATCGTGCGGAAGGCGTTGTCGGAGTTGGACGTCGTCGCGGTCGACCTGGAGGGCCAGACCGGCTACCTGATGGCCGACGACCAGGAACACGACGATCCCGTCGAACCGTGGGCGGCACTGCTGCCCGCCCTCGACCCCACCACGATGGGCTGGCGGGACCGGGACTGGTACCTCGGGCCGCACAAGGACCTGCTGTTCGACACCAGCGGGAACGCAGGCCCGACGGCGTGGTGGGACGGACGGATAGTCGGGGGCTGGTGGCAGGACGAGGCCGGGCAGGTGGTGGTACACCTGCTCGAGGACGTCGGTGCCGAGGCGCGATGCGCGTTCGACGACGAGGCGGCGAAGCTGACGGCCTGGCTCGAGGGTGAGAAGGTGCTCCCCCGCTTTCCCTCGCCACTGGCGAAGCTGCGCGCCTGACCGTTCGCCCTGATGGCGCGAACGGGCGGTTATCGGATCATCGGCCGAGCGGGTCGCCCGAGAACCGCCGGTTCGTGCCCCGGCGTGGAGCCCGCCGGCCGCTACGGTGACTGGGTGACGAGAGCCGACGACGTCGAGCGGGATCAGCGGAACAAGCCGCCGGGCCCGATCGTGCTGGCCATGACGGTTCTCCCGATTGCGGTGCTGCTCTGCATCCAATACGACTGGCAGCCCGCCCGCTACGGGAATCTGACCGGTGCTGACGCCTTCCTATACGGCGTCCCGGCGCTGCTGGTCCTCGCGCTGACGGGGCTGATCTGGGCGATCCGCAGCCTGTACGTCGTCGGGGAGGACCGGCGGTGGTCTTGGTGGATCGTGGCGGCGCCGAGCGTAGTGGTCGCGGCCGTCGCCGTCGGGATGACCTGGCCACCACCGACGTTCGACGAGGCGCGCCCCGAGTTCGAACGCATCGCACGTCAGGTACTCGCCGAACCCGATACCCGGCTCGCGGACATCGAGATCGACGGCTTCGAGATCAGCTACGTTCGGAAGATCGCTGCGGATGAGGTCCAGTTCACCGATGCCGACGGGTTCGGGGCCTCCAGTGGGTGGGTATACGCGCCGAACCGGACGCCCAACGGATCCGACAGCAGGGAGTTCTCCTCGACTCATCTCGGCGGCCCCTGGTACGAGTTCACCTATACCTGGTGATGTCGCGGGTTCATATCTGCGACAACGGCTTTCGGGTGCCATTCCGTCGCCCTTGACCTGCACGTGCACTGCGAGTACGCATAGATGCGAGGCGTTTTCGACCCCCGCTACGCGAGTGCAGCCGAGTGGTGCACCCGGCGAGGGGTGTGCGCGCAGATCTGGTGAACGCAGGGTGCTGTCATGGCTGACGTCGACGTCGACTATTGCGTTGTCGGTGCGGGATTCGCGGGGCTGACGGCGGCGCTGCGGCTCAAACAAGGCGGCCAATCGGTGGCGCTGCTCGAGGCGAGGGACCGGGTCGGCGGGCGAACCTTCACAGAAGTGCGCGAGGACGGGTCGTGGATCGACCGTGGCGGTGCCTGGGTAGGGCCAGGTCAGGACCGGATCTACGCATTGATGGACGAGTTCGGTGTGCCGAGCTATAAGCAGTACACCGACGGCGAGGCCATGATGGTGGTCGGCGGCAAGCAGCACCGCTACGAGGGCACCATTCCGTTGACGATGAGCCCGTGGGTGACGGCGAATCTCGGTGCGGTCTTCCTGGAACTGGGTTCGATGTGTAAGACGATCCCGCTCAACGCCCCGTGGGAGGCGAAGAAGGCCGCCGAGTGGGACCGGATCAGCCTGGCCAAATGGCTGGACGACAACGTCCACTCAAGGCCGGCCCACGATCTCCTCGAGACGGCGATCGCCGGCTGCTACACCTCGGCAGCCTCGGAGGTCTCGCTGCTCTTCGTTCTGTACCAGATGGCGACGGGTGGAGGTCCGAGCTTCGTCCTGGGGGTCAAGGACGCGGCCGAGGACGAGCGACCGGTCGGCGGCATGGGCGCCGTCTACCGGCCGATGGCGGCCGAGATCGGGGACGCCCTCCATCTCGCGCAGCCTGTTCGCGATATCGAGCAGGACGGGAACGGCGTGACCGTTCGCTCCCAGAACATGACCGTGCGTGCCCGGCGGGCGATCGTCGCGGTGCCGCTCGCGATCGCGAGCCAGATCCTCTACGAGCCGATGCTGCCCGTCGACCGCTCCTTCCTGCACCAGCGGATGCCGAGCGGCGCGATCTTCAAGATCGCGGTCGTGTACGAGGAGCCGTTCTGGCGGGCCGATGGGCTGTCAGGTCAGTCGGCGGCACCGGGCTCCCCCGCCACCATCACCATCGACGCCTGCACGGACGCGGCCACGCCAGGGGTGCTGTGCGTCATCGTCGAGGGCCCGATTGCCCGCGAGATCGGGCGCCTCGGCGAGGCCGAACGCCGCAAGTCGGTCCTCGGCGAGCTCGCCGGGCGTTTCGGCGACAAGGCCGGCACACCGATCGACTACATCGAGCAGAACTGGTCCGTGGAGCGATACTCCGGCGGTGCCATGCTCAGCCACGCGCCGACCGGGGTGCTGACGGAGTTCGGCCACGCGCTCCGCGAGCCCTGCGGTCGCATCCACTGGGCGGGCACGGAGAGCTCGGCGCAGATGTGCGGCTGGGTGGACGGGGCCGTCCGCTCCGGTGAACGGGCCGCGCGCGAGGTGACCGAGCACGACGGGCTGATCCGGGGCTGACGATGTCCTCTTGCCCGCGCGGTCGGCCCATCAGTGACCGGCGGTCGCCCGCCTGAACTCGGTGTCGGCCCGACGCAAGACGGCATTGCAGGCGTTGCACGTGTACTGGGGTTCGAGCAGGTGCTCGCCTGCGTTGTGCACGATGGTCAGGCCGGATCGCCCGTCTTCGGACAGATGCCGCGCCGCCCACGCGTTGAGCGCGGCGAACACGGGAAAGAAGTCGAGGCTTTTTGGCGTGGTGCGGTATTCGTGCCGCCGTGCGCCATCCGTGATCGGCGTACGGACCAGCATTCCGTTGTCGACGAAGTAGGCGAGGCGGTCGGTCAGGGTGACCGGCGAGATCGACCCGAGCCGGTTCTGGAAGTCGCCGAACCGGCGGTTGCCCTCGAGTGCGGCGGCGAGCAGGAAGGTCGACCAGCGATCGGCGAGCACGCTGGTGGAGTCCATCCCCGGCGCGTCACCCTTCGCAGTGCGCCGAGATCGGCGGTCGGCGATGTCGACGAGGAGCGGCGCGTCGACCTCGGTCCGCACGTCGCGGGCGGTCACGCCGATCGCCGCGCAGGCGGCGCACCCGAAAATCGGCGTGATGAGGTGCCCGCACGGCAGGTGACGAAGGTGAGTGGTCGGCCGGTCGGGTGCCCACGGTGCCCAGTGGCGGTCCCAACTCCACAACGCGACGAAGACCAGCCACAGGTCGTCACCGAGGTCGGTGAGGCGGTACTCGTTGCGCGGCGGCGCGGTCGAGTACGGGTGCGCATCGAGGATTCCGTCCTCGATCAGGCGACCCAGACGATGCGAGAGGACTGCGTCCGAGATTCCCAGTTCGTCACGTAGTTGCGAAAAGCGCTCGGCGCCGTCGAAGACCGCCCGGATGATCTGCAGATTCCATCGGTCACCCGCGATCAGCAGGGCGTGCCCCAGCGCGGACGATGCCGGGTGCGTCGGGACTGGGGACATGCCGTCAATCATCGCAAACAGCATGTGGCCGGGAACCGCGGCGCTCCGGTTCCATTCCCGGACCTTCGGCTTCTCATTGAGAAGTGATATCGGCATACAGCACCCATTTCATAGGGGTATGTCCGCGTTCCCTACGTCCAACTGTTGTACCGCTGGTTGATTCACTGTTGAGCCCAGTCGTGGGAGCAACTATGGATCTTGTAGTAACGGTAGGCCGTGGCTAACCTGAGATGTGACAACAAGGAGGAAAGATGACGAACCCCGTTTACGTGCTCGGAGGAGCTCAGACCGACTTCGCCAGGAACTGGTCGAAGGAGGGCCTCGGCCTGGTCGACATGTTTGCCGAGACCGTGCCTGCCGCCCTGGCCGACGCTCGAGTCGACGACCGTGAGGTCGGTGTCATTCACGTGAGCAACCTCGCTGGAGAGCTCTTCGCGGGCCAGGCGCAGCTCGGCGGCATGGTGGTTGCGGCCGTCCCGGGCCTCGACGGCCTGCCGAGCACACGGCACGAGGCGGCGTGTGCCTCGGGGAGCACCGCGATCCTCGCCGCGAGCGCGGATATCGAGTCGGGTCGGTACGACGTGGCGCTCGTGGTCGGGGTCGAGCTGATGCGCAACGTGTCCGCGCAGACTGCCGCCGAGTACCTGGGTACCGCGGCGTGGGCGGGGCGGGAGGCGCTGGGCGTGAAGTACCCGTGGCCCGCGCTCTTCGCCGACATCGCACAGGAGTACGCACGGCGCTATGGCCTCGACCACGCACATCTCGGTCGTTTCGCCGAGATCGCTTTCGGCAATGGATCGCGCAATGGTCTTGCGCAGACCAGGGACTGGGACTTCCCGGCGGGGTCGTTCGACGAGAACGGCGAGGTGAACCCGATTGTGGAGGGGATGCTCCGCAAGACCGACTGCGGGCGCATCACCGACGGAGGTGCAGCCGTGGTGCTGGCCGGGCCGAAGTTTGCGCAGGCGTGGGCGCAACGGACCGGAGCCGACCTGGACCAGGAGGCCACCATCGCCGGATTCGGCCACCGTACGGCGACCCTGCTGCTCGCGGACAAGCTCGCCCAGAGCGCCGACCGAGACTACCTCTTCCCACACCTGCGCGGAGCCGTCGAGGATGCGTACCGGCGCGCGGGACTGGATGGGGTCGCCGACCTGGATGTCGCCGAGATCCACGACTGCTTCACCATCAACGGGCTGGTCACGCTCGAGCACATCGGACTGGCGGACCCGGGCAAGGGCGGCGAGGTGGTGATGGACGGTTCGATCGAGCGCGGCGGCCGGCTGCCGGTGAACCCCAGCGGTGGGCTGATGTCGCAGGGGCACCCGGTGGGTGCCACTGGCGTCCGCATGGTGCTCGATTCCGCTCGCCAGGTCACCGGCCGGGCGGGGGACCATCAGGTCGACAACGCCAGGCGCGCCCTCACCGTCAACATCGGTGGTTCGTTCACGACCGCGGTGGCCACGGTCGTGGTCCGGGGAAGCGGAGCGTAGCCACGCAGACGACGAAGGTCTCCCGGGCGGAGCGGCTCTCGGACCGCCCCGCACCGGGAGACCTCCGTTCTTCTACGCGCGGGCCTCGATGAGCTGATCGGCGCGCACCCAGGTGGCATGGAAGCCGGAGGGAACCCGGCGCGGCAGCAGCACCCGCGCGATCGGTCCCGCCGCGACGTCCTCGGCATCGAAGATGTTGATCTCGCCCTTGTCCTCGGCCTCGTCGTTGACGAAGCAGACCAGGTAGCCGTCGGTCTCACCCGTCGATCCGTCGCGCGGGGCGAATGGTGCCTCCGAACCCCAACGCCCGGAACCGAATTTGTGCTCTTCCTTGATGCCAGTCTGTGAGTCGAACCGCACGAGCCCGTCGAAGAGCAGCGTCGGCTCGTTGCCGAGGCTCATGCTGTACGAGTACCGATGCGAGCGGCCCATGACACGCGAATCCACGCTGGGGAATTCGATGTTGGCATTGTCGAGCTCGGTCTCGATGGTGGTGCCGGTGCGAAGGTTGAAGCGGTACCGGTAGAGCTGGGCGTCGAGCCGCATGTACGCGAGCATGTTGGACAGCGGCGAAGCGAAAGTCGTCTGGTGCTGAGGGTTCTTCACCCGGCACACGTCCATGATGATCTCGTCGCCCTCTTCCCACGAATTCACGACGTGGTAGATGTAGCAGGGCTTCACCTCGAACCAGCGCACCTCGCTGCCGTTGCCGTGCCGGGGAATGACCGCGAATCGAGCGGGAAGCTCCTGATCGTAGAAGATCCGGTACTTGCCTGCCCGGCGCGCATCGTGATCCTGCACCAGCGGCAGGTCCATGAGGATCGAGTAGTTCTCGGTGATCCCGATGTCGTGCGGGAGTCGTGGACCCGGCAGATCGATCTGCGTGAGGTGCGTCTGACGACCGTCGGCGCCGATGATGCCGTAACGGAGGAAGTCCTGGTCGGGGCCGTAGTCGAACCAGATCAGTTCGCCGGTGGCCTCGTCGACCTTGGGGTGGGCCATCATGTCGCCGGCAAAGGTGCCCAGGAAGTCCTGTGCACCAAGCGTTTCCAGGGACAGTGGGTCCACGGCGTAGGGTGTTCCGCAGAGGTACCAGGTCGCCAGGACCTGGCCGCGGTGGTAGATGACGTCGGTATTGGCGGAATCCTTGATCCCGAGGCCGTGTCCGTTCCCCCACGGATTGTCCTGCGGGTTCTCCATCAGACCGGTCCACAGGGCACGGCCCGCCTCGGACTCGTCCTGGAAGGCCTTGGTCTGGACGTACCGATTGCGGTACCGCACCTTGCCGTTCTCGAAATGTGCGGCATGGATCATGCCGTCGCCGTCGAACATGTGATAGCGGCCCGGTGCCTCGAACTGCCGGTTCGGGCCGTTGCGGAGGTACACACCGTTGAGGTCCTTGGGGATCTCACCGATGACGGTGAGATCGTCGAGGGTGAGTTCGTCGTGGACCGGCGCGAACACCCCGAGGGTGTACGGATTGTCGTCGGTGGCGTCGACCGGGCGAGCGACGGCGATGGGGTCGCCGTTCGCGCGGGGCTGGGTGGAAGTCATGCCTGCTCCGTTTCGGTGTTGCTGTGTTCTGATCGCGAAGTTGAATGTTGTTGCGATGCTGAGGGGTACAGCACCATCTGGGTGCAGCGGAAGAGGGCGATCGCCCTCCCGGCGCCGTCGCGGACGGTGGCGTCCCACAGCTGGGTTCGCCGCCCACTGTGGACGAGCGTCGCGTCCACGCTGACCGTCCCGGACCGCGCGGTGCCGAGATAGTTCGTCTTGAGTTCGAGTGTGGTGAATCCAGATGCCTCGGCGGGCAGCGCCAGCCGTGCGCCGACACCGCACACCGTGTCGGCCAGTGCCACGACGGTGGCCGCGTGCAGATATCCGTTCGGTGCCAGCAGCTCCTCGCGAACCTGCAGTTCGCCGGTGACCTCCGACGCCGACGCCTCGAGGATGCGCATGCCGACCAGGCCAGGGAACCGCCCGTCCAGCATCGCCGTCATCTCGTCGGCGATGGGTCGGCCGGACCCGGTCGGTGTCTCGCGTGGCCTGCCGACCGGTGCACCGTCGCCATCCGGTGATGCCATGTCAGCCGACCTTCTCGACCGCGCCGCGAATGTCGCGCCGCTGCAGCTTTCCGATCGGGTTCCTGGGAAGCTCGTCGACCGTCACGATCCGTTCCGGCAGCTTGAACGACGCCACCTCCTTCGCGCGCAGGAAGTCCACGAGGTCCTCGAGTGCGACCCCGTCACTGTTGGCGGGAACAACTACCGCACAGCACTTCTCGCCGAGGACGTCATCGGGATACCCGACGATGGCCACATCGGCGACGGCGGGGTGGTCGATGAGAATCCCCTCGATCTCGGCAGGAGCGATGTTCATGCCTCCGCGGATGATGATCTCCTTGCTGCGGTCGACGAACTTGAGGTACTCGCCGTTGTCTCCGCACAGCTCGAAAATGTCTCCACTGCAGAGGTATCCGTCCTCGTCGAACGGGCTCGATGCTGCGGTTCCCTCCAGGTAGCCGGCGAAGATCGTCGGTCCCTTCAGCCTGAGCTCGCCGCGTCCGCCGACCGTAGTCACCTCCTCGCCCGTCGCCAGGTTCACCAGGCGCACCGAGGTGCGCTCGGCCACCCCGGTGGCCCACGACCTGTCCGGTGCGCCGTAGTTCGGCAGGTACTCCGCGCGGATCAGCGGGTCGGGCGTGTCCGACGGAGCGCCGAGCAGGCATACTCCCTCGTTCGAGCCGAAGAAGTTGAGCACCTCGACACCGAGCGAGTACTGCCAGTCGCGCACCACGCCGGGGGGCAGCGGGGCGCCACCCGAACCCACCCGGCGGAGCGCGGACAGGTCGTATGCGGTCCGAAGGTCCTCCCGCTGCAGCAGCATGGTGAGAATCGCGGGCGGCATGCTCGTGTGGGTGACGCGGTAGCGCTGGAGCTGATCGAGATAGACGGCCAGGTCCAGTGGGTGGTGGTGGACCACGTGACCGCCGCCGAGCAGCCACGGCAGCAGCGAGGTCGCGAACCCGGCCATGTTGACCATCGGGAACGGGTTGAGCATGACCGTTGCCTCGTCCGTTTCCAGTCCGTCCTGAACCGCCTGCCCGACCGCGATCCAGTCACCGTGACACCGGGGTACGCCCTTGGGCGCCGCCTCGGTGCCGCTGGTCCAGCAGATCGTGATGCAGTCGTTCACCGATCGGGGCAGCGCCGTATAGGCGCGACGCACGGCATCGAGCGATCCGTCGGTGGCGGGGGCCGCGTCCAGCGGCCGTCCTCCATCCGATGCGGGCGGGCCGAAGGTGAACACGGTGCGCAGGGAGGGCAACTCGCCGATCAGGCCGAGCGCCTCCTCGGACGGCGACCGGTCGCCGAAGCTGTTGACGGTGACAACCGCAACGGCCGCAGCGGATTCGACGATCCGCGTCAGTTCGTACCGTCGGTACGAGGCCGGCATCGGGGCCGCGATCGCTCCGAGGCGCCACAGGGCGAAGTAGGTCGCGGTCAGGGCGACGGAGTTGGGCATCAGCACGGCAACGACATCGCCTGGACCGATTCCCGACTCGTGCAGCTTCGCGGCCAGGTCGTCGACGCGTGCGTCCAACTCCTGCCATGTCAGTGACTCCGGCTCGATCCCGCACAGCGCGGGCAGATTCGTCGGATCGGTCACCGCCGGGGCGTCTCCGCGGCTTCGCACCTGGCCGTCGAGGAGGTCCAGCACGGTCAGCGGCGACCACCACTGGTGTTCGAGGTAGTCGTCGACACGGCTGTCGGGATGGCACGGGCGTAAGCGGTTGGCGGTGTGGCCTGCCGAGATGGCGTTCATGGCGTCCTTTCGTGCAGTGGTCTGGGGGCAGTGGGTCAGCGGAGTCGGCGAACGACGACGGCGGCACCGAGCCCGAGCGCTGCCGGGATGGTGACCAGGGCGTACTCGCCGTCGATGCGGGTGAGCTGATCCAGGGCGTTGACGAGGAGGGCTCCACCACCCGCGCCCAGTGGGTGGCCGGTGGCGAGCGATCCGCCGAGCGGGTTGACCCTGGTCGGATCGAGCCCCAGCTCGCGGGTCATCACCAGGGCGGATGCGGCAAAGGATTCGTTCGCCTCGATCACGTCGAGCTGCCCGGCGGTGATCCCCGCGTTCTCGAGGGCACGCCTGGAGGCGACGACGGATGCCGTCAGCAGCGGTGAGCGCACGGCGGCCTGGGCGACGCCAACCACCTCCGCGATCGGTTCGCGGCCGATCCGATCGCGCGCGGCGGAGGAACCGAAGACCGCCATCGCCGCACCGTCCGCCATCTGCGGGGCGGTGGCGGCGGTGTGCAGCCCGCCATCCGGACGCCGGACGGCGGGCAGACGCATCGCCACCCTGCTCCACGACGGATCCTCCCCGAAGAGGGTGGCGAGTTCGGCGAGTGACTCGAGACTGATGTCCGGTCGGGGTCCCTCGTCCGACTCGAGGATCGTGGTGGCGCCCGAGCGGACCGGAATCACGGACCGGGACGCCGGGGCCGCGGCGGCGCGGCGATGCGAGGTCACCGCGTAGGCGTCGAGATCCTTTCGTGTCAAACCGTATTCGGCTGCGGTGAGGTCGGCGGAGACCCCGATGGTCACGTAGCCCGTGCGGTCGCCGAGCTCCTCGTCGGAGACGAAGGCCGGCCTGTCCGAGAGCATCGGTACCCGCGACATCGACTCGACGCCGCCGGCGACGACGACATCGGCGATGCCGGAGGCCACCTTGGCCGAGGCGGACTCGATCGCGTCGAGCCCCGAGCAGCACAGTCGGGAGACCACCCCGGCGCCGACCTGGTCCGGCCAGCCCGCCCAGAGCACAGCGGCACGCGCAACATCGCCGCCCTGGTCGCCGACAGCCGTACTGGTGCCGACGATGACATCGTCGACCGTGTCGGCGGGGAGTCCGCGTTCCTGCAGGGCGGACAGCAGTTGGGCGAGGAGTTCGTGTGAGGGTACGTCGGCGAACGTGCCGCCCTGGCGCCGGACCCGCGCCTTCGGGGTACGAACCGCGTCGTAGATGTAGACGCCGGATGTGAACTGGGACATGGTTACTCCCCTTCGATCTGGCGACGATCCTGGACGATGCGGAATCGCCCGGCGATGAAGGACTCGTCGGTGAGGGTCGCATTGCCGGCAGGGTTGAGGCCGGTGACGTGGTAGTCGCTGTAGGCGGCCGCGAACTGCATGGGCATCGAGGACACCAGGTTCGCCGAGAGGGAGGCCCCGGCGTCGGCGTATGCGTCGGCCACCTCGTCGATGATGGCGTCGTCGGTGCAGTAGAGGTACGAGCTGATAGCGCCGTGACTGCGGACGCTCGCGGTCGCGTGCTCCACCGCGGAGGCGGTGTCGGCGGCGTCGACGAGGAACGCGACCGGACCGAACTGTTCGCCCTCGGGAAGGGTGTCTCCCCGGCGTGGGTCGACCCGGATGACCAGCGGGGTCGCCGCCCGGGCCTGGGGGTAGTCCGGGTGCGCGTACGGCAGCGGCCTGCGGACCAGGGTCCCGCTCGCCTCGGCCGCGTCGGCGAGCGCGGTGATCGAGTGCAGCGTCGCGTCGGACTGCAGCGCGCCGCAGACGGCACCGGCGCGGCGAGGTGCGCCTGCCAGATCGTCGATCGCCGCGAGGAGTGCGGTGATGACGTCGTCTCGTGCGATCACACCCTGGTCCGTGCGCACACCGGCGTCCGGGATGTAGATGTTCTGCGGAGTGGTGCACATCTGACCACTGAAGAGCGAGAGACCCCCGGCGAGCGTGCGCATGGCTGCTGACAAGTCGGAAACGGAGTCCAGGACAACGGTGTTGACGCCCGCGGTCTCGGTGAACACCAGGGTGTTCGGGAGGTTTCGTTCCAGCCACGACCCGAACGTTGGGCTGCCGGTGAAGTCGACGATCCGCACCTCGGGGCTGGTCGCCAGCTGCCCCGCGACCGGGGCGTCCACGGTGTCGACGACCAACTGAACGGCGTCGGCAGGCAGCTGTGCCTCGGTCAGCACCTCACGCATCACGCCCACCGCGAGCGCGGTCGCGAGCACCGAGCGCGGGTGCGGCTTGACGAGAACCGGATTTCCCGTCGCCAGGTTCGCGAGGATCGCCGGGTAGGCGTTCCAGGCGGGGAACGAGGCGCAGGCGACGACGAGTGCGGTGCCGAGCGGGCGGGCGCGGAATCGCTTCCGCAGGGTCACGTCCGACTTGCCGAATCGCTGCTGCCACGTCACGTGTCCGGGTACCCGGGTCATGGCCGACCAGGCCATCGCCACGGCCTCGAGGCCGCGGTCGAGTGCATTGGTCCCGCTTCCGCTGCAGGCCATGTTGAGGCTCTGTCCGGTGGTGTGGGAGGTGACGGCCGCGAACTCCTGGCCGCGCTGGTGGATCCGGTGCAGTGCCTCCAGGCACACACCGATCCGGCGTTCGACGTCGGCGTCGCGGAGGGCGGTGGCCGCGGCGGCCGCACCCACGAGCGCCTCGTCCACGGAGGGTGCGCTGTAGCTGACGTTGAGCGCCTTCGCGGTGTACGGCGAGACCTCGTCGGCGGTGATCACCGAGCCTGTGGGAGACGAAAGCGTCAGGGTGGCACCGTCGTAGGCGCCGAGGATGGCGTCGGCCTGCGCGGCGTCGGGCGGGGTGATGGGCGCATACCCGGTCCACGCGGTGCGGGTGCGGTTGGCCTCTGCCGCTGCCTGCAGCAGTTCGAGGTGGGTTTCGAAGAACATGGGCGCTCGTTCCTGTGTCAACAGATTTGTGGCGAGATCAGTCAGTCATCGGGGTGGGTGGGGTGTGCGGACGAGGGGCGGTCGTCCGCTTTGACCGATATAACTACTGTTATTGAAGTGAACCAGGACACACAGCGGGTTGTCAACGGTCGACGATGTCGGGCCGTTCGAGGGTGAGAGTGCGTCGGGCTAGCGCGGGAGCCGAGCGCCGAACGGAAACGGCTCGAAGCGCACGGAGGTGCGTTCCAGCCTGGCCTCGCAGCCGCGGCAGCGCAGCGCCGGGAGCAACCAGGAGCCACACTCGGGGTGGCGGATCTTCGGACCGAGCGGGAGGGCGCCGGGATGCGCGACCTCTGTCCACGACAACAGGAAGGCGAAAATCGGGAACAATCCCCTGCCGCGCGGGGTCAGCAGGTACTCGCGGCCGCCGCCGTGTTCGCTCCGGGTGAGTATCTGCACCTCGGACAGCCGTCCCAGCCGCTCGGTGAGGGTCGTCGGCGAGATGCTCAGGATCGACTGGAACTCGCCGAAGCGGCGAACCCCCGACAGCGCCAAGCCCGTGACCATGGCGCTCCAGCGGTCGCCGATCGCCTCCATGACCTCGGTGAACTGCAGGTCGGCCCGGCTCACCGAGGGGGCAGTGCGCGTCGACCGCCTTCGCCCGCCCCGTGCCACGAGGACCAGCGATTCGCGGTCCAGTTCGAGCTGTGCATCCCGCGCGCCGATGGCGCCGTCGCACTGCCTGCACATCATCGCCGGTGGCCCCCGGTGGCCGCAGTCGATGTGCACCAACTCGGGTTGCAGCAGCCCTTCCGGGGACCATTCGCGCTGCCATGCCCACACACTGGCCAGGATCTCCCAGGTCGCCAGGCCGAGCTCGGTCAGCAGGTAGTCGTGGCGGTCGCCGCCGTTCGACTGCGGCCTGCGTTCCATCAATCCCGCCTCGACCAGCGCGTTCAGTCGTGCAGTCAGCATGGCGGGCGGAGCGCCGGTTCGGTCGATCCACTGGCTGAAGCGGCGCACGTGATCGACGAAGACCTCGCGCAGGATGGCAAGTGTCAGCCGGTCGCCGAGCAGGTCGATCGTCTGGGCGACCGGACTAGGAGGTGCGGCGGCGCCGGGTTCGGCCACGTCACCCACCTTCCCGTACTGCCTGCGACGATCGCGTCCCGCAGATCGCTTGTTCAGGCCTCCAACACAATAGCGATGCCCTGTCCCACGCCGATGCACGCAGCCGCGACCCCGATGCCCCCGCCGAGTCGGCGGAGATGGCGCAGGCAGTCGACCACCATCCGAGCCGCCGACGCACCGATCGGATGACCGAGGGCGATGGCGCCGCCGAAGGGGTTGACGCGATCGGCCGGGATGCCAGGGAGCTCACGCAGGCAGGACAGGACCATCGCGGCGAACGCCTCGTTGAGCTCGAGCACTCGAACGTCGGCGAGCTCGAGACCCGCGCGGTCAAGGGCCTTTGCGATCGCGGCGACGGGCGCCAGCGCGAACTTGTCGGGTTCGGCGCCGACGACCGCCGAGGCCAGCACCCGGCCGAGCGGTTCGACACCGAGTTCGTCGGCGACGGCTCCGGTGCCGACCAGCGCCGCGACCGCTCCGTCGCTGATCGGGGACGAGTTCCCGGCGGTGACGCTGCCGCCGCTCGAGAAGGCCGGCCGCAGGGCGGCCAGGGTGGCCGCGTCGGTCTCGCGGATCGGTTCGTCGCGGTCGAGGGTCGGGTGCGGCGTGACGAAGCCGTCGTGCACGCCGTCGGTCCACGCCCTGGCGGCCAGTTCGTGGGACCGCAGCGCCCATTCGTCCTGCTCGAGGCGGCCGACGCCCAGCTGCTCCGCCACCAGTTCCGCCGATCTGCCGAGCGT
The DNA here is from genome assembly GCF_017833315.1 of Rhodococcus sp. PvR099. Classification (NCBI taxonomy): domain Bacteria; kingdom Bacillati; phylum Actinomycetota; class Actinomycetes; order Mycobacteriales; family Nocardiaceae; genus Rhodococcus; species Rhodococcus sp. PvR099. The sequence continues at coordinate 4,105,561 of NZ_JAFIBV010000001.1, forward strand.
CTCGACCCAGGCCGCGGGGAATCGGGGGTTCGGCATCCGCCACCCGACCGTGGTGGGGATCAGCTCCATCGATCGGGGGAACGCGGAGTCCACGGGCGGGAGCACGTAGGGCGCGCGGCTCATGCTCTCCGAGCCGCCCGCAATCGTGATCTCGGCGTCGCCGACCGCGACGCGCCTGACCGCGGACAACACCGCCTCGGCGCCGGAGCCACACAGACGGTTGACCGACACCCCGGGAATCGTGTGCGGAAGCCCCGCCAGCAGCAGCGCCATCCGGGCCACGTTGCGGTTGTCCTCGCCCGCGCCGTTGGAATTTCCCCAGACGACGTCGTCGATGCGGCCTGGATCGAGCGCGGGGTGCCTGCGGACCAGGTCGGCGATCGGAAGGGCGGCCAGGTCGTCGGCCCTGACGCGCGAGAGCGCCCCGCGGGCCGCCCCGAACGGGGTTCGGACGGCATCGATCACCCACGGCGCGCGACGGTCCGACGGGGAAAGGCTCTGGGTCATGGGGACTCCTCCTGTGCGGTCGGGGTGCGGCCCTTGCGGAAACTCGCCCGCCTGTTGTCTACTTCAATAACTGTAGCGAATGGAAGGAGCCTCATGTCGATAGCCGACGTGCTTCGTACCGCGGCCGATCGGTACGGGCCCGCGATCGCGATCGAGGACAGCTGCAAGTCTCGAACGTTCACCGAACTGTCCGACCGGGCGCACGCGCTGGCCGGAGCCCTCGATGACCTCGGGCTCGCCATGGGGGGCCGGGTCGTCGTCCTGCTCGGCAACGTCGTAGAGGCGGTCGAGGTCGATCTCGCGCTGTCGATCGGCGGCTTCGTCCGGGTCGCGCTCAATCCGCGTGTCGGGCCGATGGATTGGGAACGCGTCGTGCACGACTGCGCGCCGGCTGCGCTGATCGTCGACCCTCGGATCGAGGGCGCGGCCGAGTTCGCCGCCCGGACGCTCACCCCGACAGTGATCACCGTCGACGGGACCACGTCGACCGGGCCGTCGCTCGACGAGTTGGCGACGGGTGCCGCACGCCACGCTGCGATGCCTACGCCCGAGCTGGATTCGCTGTGCGCGCTGCACTATTCGTCCGGGACAACCGGGGTCCCGAAGGGCGCCCAACGGACCCACGCGAACCGGCTGGCTTCGCTGGGCGCGATGCGCGATCACGTGCTCGCAGGCACCCTCGACGGCGCCGAGCCGGCGGTGTTCCTGCATGCGGGCCCCGTCATTCACACCAGCGGGCTCTTCGTGTTGCCGTTCCTCGAGGCCGGCGGACGCCAGGTGCTGCTCGATCACATCGGTCCGGCGGGTCTGATCGACGCCGTCGAGGCCCACGCCGCGACGCACACCGCGCTGGTGCCCACGGTCATCGCCCGGCTGCTGGACTTCGACGACGACCGACTGTCGGTGATGCGGCGCATGCGCATGCTCGCGTATGCGGGCGCACCGATGCCGGTCGAGCACCTCCGGCAGGCATACCACCGCATCACGCCCAATCTCGTTCAGTACTACGGGATGGTCGAGGCGATCCCGCCGCTGACCGTGCTGACCGCGGCGGACCACCGGCGCGGCGTACTCGAGAACCCCGACCTGCTCGGATCGGTGGGGCGGGCCTGCCCGGAGGCGGACATTGTCATCCGCGATCTCGGTGATGCCGTCCCCGACGGGGAGGTCGGCGAGCTCGTGGTCGCAGGCCCCGCGGTCAGCCCGGGATATCACAATGCGGGCACGCGAACAGATCTGGGCAAGAGTCATGTCGACGGCGAGCTCTACTCGGGCGACCTCGGTTACCGCGACCAAGACGGCTACATCCACCTGACCGGCCGCAGCAAGGACATGATCATCACCGGCGGATACAACGTCTATCCCCGCGAGGTGGAGGAGGCGATCTCCGCGATCCCCGGGGTCGACGATGTCGTGGTCGTCGGGCTGCCCGACGAGGTGTGGGGGCAACGCATCGTCGCCGCGTACACATCGGCGGCCGACGCGGGGGTCGACGACGACATCGTCCTGGCGGAGAGCCGCAGCCGACTGCCCGACTACAAACGCCCCAAGGCCGCGCACTGCGTCGACCGTCTTCCGTTGACCGCGCTGGGCAAGGTGGACCGGGCGGCGGCCGCCGAGCTTCTCGGTGCCCTCGTCCGTGCCGCATCGTGAACTCACGCAAACACTTACACCGACAGCTCCCGATAGAGGAAACATCATGACCGACTCTTTCCTGTCCACCCTGCGCCTGCCGGTCGTCGCGGCACCGATGTTCCTGGTGTCCGGCCCGGAGCTCGTCACCGCAGCCTGCACCGCAGGCATCGTCGGCTCCTTCCCGACGCAGAACTGCCGCACCGCGGCGGACCTCGACACGTGGATGGGGTCGATCACCGATCAGCTCCGCGCGGCCGAGGCCGCCTCGGTCCCCGTCGCCCCGTGGGCGGCAAACGTGATCACGCACAGCAGCAACGCCCGCCTCGAAGACGACCTGCGCCTCATCGCCGAATACAAGCCGCAGATCGTCATCACCGCCCTGGGGTCCCCGAAGCCCGTGATGGACACCGTCAAGGGGTACGGCGGCACGGTGATCGCCGACGTCGTGAACCTTCGCCTCGCACACAAGGCCGCAGACGCGGGCGTGGACGGCATGGCCTGCGTGTCGGCGGGCGCAGGCGGACACACGGGTCACCTGTCGCCTTTCGCGTTCACCTCTGCCGTGCGCGAGTTCTTCGACGGGATGATCATCATCGGGGGCGGCATCAGCGACGGTCACGGTGTCGCGGGTGCGATCACCGCAGGCGCCGACCTGGTCTACATGGGTACCCGGTTCCTGGCGGCCGCGGAGAGCATGGCCGCGGACGGGTACAAGCAGATGGTCGTCGACCACGGTCCCGACGACCTCGTGGTCAGCTCCGCGATCACCGGCACCCCGGCTTCCTGGCTCAAGCCCAGCCTCGTCGCCTGCGGGCTCGATCCCGACAATCTGACGCCGCCGACCGGGGAGAAGAACTACACCGCCGGTACGGAATCGATGAAGCGATGGAAGGACGTCTGGGCTGCCGGCCAGGGGCTCCAGCCCATCCGGGCGATCGAACCGGTGAGCACGATCGTCGAGAGCATCGAAAAGGAGTACGTCGAAGCGTTGCAGCGGTCTAGTCGGTTGATCGCGACCGCGGTGCGTTGAGGCCCGCGCCGCGCCCGCGCCGCCGACATGTCGCACGCTGTGGCTACGGTTGACCGGTGACCGCCAAGGCCCGCCGCAAGACCAGCCGCCAGTCGACGAAGTCCGACTCCCCCGCCGCCGGTGCGGGGGAACGTATCTGGGTGCTCGAGGTGCCGTTCCGGGCGCACGCCCCCGGCGCGAAGTACTACGGCGGAATCAAAGCCCACGCCTACGTCGGGTCGAGCCTGCCCGAGGAGCTCCGTCCCTACGCGGCGAAGCCGTACTCGTACCAGCAGTGGGTCGAGGACGAGCTGAACGGCACCAGGGGCCTGTCCGCGGAGGCCGCCAGGAAGGAGTTGCGACCCGAACAGATCGAGGGGGCCGCCGCGATCGCCCGGGCGGCCGAGGCGAACTCCCGGGGCTTCTGCCTCTCGGACGACCCTGGCCTTGGCAAGACGCTCAGCGCGATCGCCGGCGCGAAGGCAGTTGCTCAACAGCGCGGTGGCGAGGCGATTCTCGTCACCGTGGACCGTCCCACTTCGATCACCATCCCACACTGGCGTGCGTCGATCGCGGCCGTCGGGGACGGCGGATACCGGTGGCTGATCATCTCCCCCGACCAACTCAAGAAGCTCATCGCCCGCAACGGCAGGCCGAGGTACCGGTTCGATGTCGTCGTCAACGACGAGGCGCACAATTTCCGACACGACTCGCAGCGCACCGACTACCAGCGTCGGGTGACCCGGCACCTCGACCCGCCCGAGAAGGCGCCGTTCGTGATCTCGCTGACCGCGACCCTCGGGCACCACCCCGGCGAGTGGCGCTACCTGTCGTCGCTGCTGGCGCAGGTGCACCGCGAGCCGCCGCAACGGTGGGACGAGCTCGGCGCCCGGCTGGTCGAGCTCGGGGTGCCGCTGGAGCGGTACATGGGCCGCTGGGGGTGGACGGCGGAGGCGAAGGCGTCCGGTCGGGTCCAGGCCGATGCCGTCGCCCTGGTGCGCGACGCGATGACCTCCGCCGAACCGCCGGTGATGCTGCACCGCGACGCGCCATGGGGCCAGGCCCCGATCGACGGGCTCGGCGTCGACCTGACCTTCGAGCAGCGGCGGCAGTACGAGATGGAGTGGGGCGACTACCGGCGCGAGATGCAGCTCGCACGAACCGGTTCCGACACCGCTCGCGGGCGGGCGGCGCTGATCCGGTTCCGGCAGAAGGCCGGGATGATCCGTGCGCCGCACACCGGGGACCTGGTGGCGGCGACCGTGGAACGCGGTTACCAGTGCCTGGTCGCGACGGAGATGGTGAGCACCGGCGCGGAGCCGGTGGCCGACCTGCTCGAGGATCGCGGCATCGCGGTGTCCCGGATCTTCGGCGGCCGCCGCGACGCCGAGAACGAGCGGCTGCGGTTCCAGCGCGGTGAGACCAGGGTGGTCGTGTTCAACACGACCTCCGCGATCAGCCTGCACGCCGCCGAACACCTCGCCGACGGGAGTCGCGCCACCGCCACCCCGCGGATCGGGTTCTTTCACCAGCCCCGGTATTCCGGCATCGCCGCCCGGCAGACCATCGGTCGCGGGCACCGCGACTATCAGGTCTGCCCGTGGTCGCTGCTCTACGCCACCGACACGGTCGAGGAGTCCGCGGCCACCACGATGGTCGACCGGCTGATGGTCACCTCGGCCAGTGTCGACGGCGACACCAGTGCGTTGGCGTCGATCGCCCGGATGTTCAACGCCGACTGGATCGACGAGCGAGCCTTCGATTGAGTTGACGTGCGCGATCCGGGTCCCGCTCAGCGGGACAAATCGGTTCGGTGGTCGGGGCACGGCACCTAGCCTCCGATTCGGACGAACCTGGACGCAGCCATCGGCTCGGGGGATATCTTCGGCAACTGGGTGTCGCTCGGTGCATGCCCATTGACCGATTCGGCATCTGGCCGCATCGCATCGGATCTTCTGTTCGAAGGGAATTTCATGGCGACCTACGTCATCACCGGCTGTGCCTCCGGCATCGGCGCGGCCACCAAGGCGCGGCTGGAATCCGACGGCCACCGCGTCATCGGCGTCGATCTGCACAACGCGGACGTCAACGTCGACCTGAGCACGGCCGACGGGCGCCGCGACGCGATCGCGCAGGTGGCAGCGCTGGCCGACGGCAGCATCGACGGATACGTCCCGTTCGCCGGCCTGGCCGCCGCCGCGGGCCGCCCCGCGAATCTGCTGATCGCGGTCAACTACTTCGGCGCCATCGAACTCCTCGAGGGCCTGCGCCCGCTGTTGGCCGCGGGCAAGAACCCGTCCGTGGTGCTGGTCAGCTCCAACTCCACCACCAGCCAACCGAACTGGCCGACCGATCTCGCCGACGCCTGCCTGGCAGGCGACGAATCGGGCGCCAACGCTGTCGCCGCGACATTCGGGGAGTGGGCCGCCATCCAGGCGTACCCGGCCACCAAGGCCGCGTTGGCCTACTATGCCCGGACGAAGTCCGCCGAGTACATCGCGCAGGGCATCCGACTCAACGCGATCGCGCCCGGCCTGATCGACACCCCGATGACCCAGGAGGGGCGCAAGGACCCGCTGGTCGGCGCGGGCATGGAGCATTTCCTGTCCACCATCCCCGCCGGGCGCGGCGGCAAGCCCGAGGAGGTGGCCGCTCTGGTGGCGTTCCTGCTCGGCCCCGAGGCCAGCTACTTCGTCGGGTCCGTCGTGTTCGTCGACGGTGGCACCGATGCCGCGGCCCGCGGCAAGGACTGGCCGAAGGTGTGGGACCTGAGCTAACCGGTCCTCGAGGGCCGGAAAAGGCGCAGGTCGGCGGCGGCGCCCGCGAGAACTAGACTGGCGGGTGGCCGCCCTGTCGCGGTCACCACCGGAAGGACCACAATCACACACTCTGCTGCCCCGAATGACATCTACTTCGTTCCCCCGGAGCAGGAGACGAGCGACGCCGTGCGGGACGCGTCCGCGGCAGCCGAGGCGCGGCTGCGCGATCGCCCCGAGGTCGTCCGGTTCAAGGGCCGCTTCGCGCTCTCGATCACCACGACGACCCCACACGAGGCCGTGGTGGAGGACCTGCTGTTCATCCGCGACACCCTTGACGCCGCCGGCATCGAATACCTGCTGGTGCGGGGCAACGACGAGCGCCCGGTGATCGCCGTCAACTGGGCCGACCGCAAGATCCTGCGCGCGGCTCTCGTCGCGGCGTGCGAGGACCTCCCGTTCTACTCGAAGACCGTCGATGCCAAACGCAGCCCGGCGGTCCTTGTGGCCGACGGCACGCTGTCGACCACGTCGAAGGCCCGCATCTTCCGGTTGTTCCGGCCGCGGGTCGAGCTGGCGAGCGGACTGAACTACGGGGCGTCGACGGGCGTGCAGATCGAGCTGTGGTCGATATCGGACGACGAGATCGTGTTGCCCATCGAGAACTCGCTGACCCGACGAACAGTGCGCCCCGAAGAGGCCGTGCGGGGCACGGTCGAACGGTTCGGCAAGGTGTGGCCGACCATCGAGAACATGTTTGCCGACCACGCGTCGGACATCAACTTCGATGTGGACCTGGTGTTCTCGTGGGTGGACGGCTCATCCAAGGAATGGCAGGCGCAGCGCGCCAAGCGCATGCAGAACCACGTGGTCGGGGAGGGCGACGACTCCGAGGCCCGCTTCCGTCAGATCGACGAGTTGAAGTATGCGCTGCGGTCCGTCCACATGTATGCGCCGTGGATCCGGCGCATCTTCGTGGCCACCGATTCCGCCCGGCCCGCGTGGCTGGCCAACGACTCCCGGGTCACATTCATGCCGAGCGAGGAGTTCTTCGCCGACACGTCGGTGCTGCCCACCCACAACTCGCAGGCCGTGGAATGCCAGCTGCACCACATCCCCGGCCTTGCCGAGCACTTCCTGTACTCCAACGACGACATGTTCTTCGGCCGGCCGGTCGGACCCCAGATGTTCTTCTCCCCCGGCGGCGTCAGCATGTTCATCGAGGCGACAACGCGAATCGGATTGGGCCACAACGACGGGGAGCGCAGTGGGTTCGAGAACGCGGCGCGGGTCAACCGTCGGTTGCTGCAGGAGCGCTTCGGTCTGATGACCACCCGGCACCTCGAGCATGCGGCCACTCCGCTGCGCAAGAGCGTGATGGCCGAGATGGAGAAGGAGTTCCCCGACGAGTTCGCGGCCACGGCCGCAAGTACTTTCCGGGCGAGCTCCAACATTTCGGTCACCAACTCGCTGTATCACTACTACGCGTTGATGAGCGGACGCGCGGTGGCACAGACCGCGGCCCGGGTGAAGTACGTGGACACCACCATGAAATCCGGTCTCAAGGAAATGGATTCGCTGCTCGCCAAAAGATCGATGGACTTTTTCTGCCTCAACGACGGCAGCGCGCCCGAGATCGATCTCGAGCTGCGCACCGCGAAGGTGACGCAGTTCCTGGAGAACTACTTCCCCATCCCCGCACCCTGGGAGTCCTGAAGCGCTCTATACCCTTGGCTGTCTCACCGTCCCGGACGCGCGTGCGTCAGGTGGGACACCGATCCGGACCCCGGCCACTTCTTGAGCCCAACGCGATCGGGCGTGACCCGCTTCTTCACGAACTGGGCCTCGAGTTCCGGGTCGGCGGCGCCAGTGAACCGCCACAGCGTGGTGTCGGTCGTGCGTGGCGCCATCGCCCACGACTCGGCGCGGTACACCGCCCGAACAATGTTGTCCGCAAACACGATCACCGGAATGTTGACGGTCTCGCGAACAGCGTTCCCGGCCGCCCACGACTGACGTGCCATCGCGTAGATCTCATCCTGAGTCGCCCCCCGTTTCGCCGCTCCCTTCACCTCGACCAGGAAGCACGGCGTGGGTAGGTCCGGCACCGGTTCCGCCGCATACTGCAGCACCAGATCATCTACCGGTGCAGCCGTGAGCTCGAGAGTTTCGCCTGCGAGGTTGGTGAGGCCGGGAGTTTCGGTCTCCTGCTCGAGCAGGCCGAGCACGCCTGCGAGCGCCATGCGAACCCCGTCCGCGGCCCGATCGTCGTCGGTGGCCGTGATCTGATGCTGCACAATGTAGTGCTCCACCTCGTGGCCGGCGTCGTAGATGCTGCGAATACGCCTGATGCTCGCGGTGGTGACCTCGGGGCGGTCCGTCTCCTGGCCCTCGAGCAACTGACGACTCTCGGTCTCCTCCAGCGCCGCCCACACGTGGCCGAATACGCGGTTGCCGCGTCCACTCCCCACGTAGAAAACCGACCGGTTGCGTGGATCCAACAGCGCGTACACGTACACGCCCAACTGTTCGGCCACCCGCGCGGGCAGTGGTTTCGGGGCGGGACGAGTCTGATGAACCGTCGTCACGATCAGGCGCAGCGCCGCGAGCCTGAGGGCCACCGGGACACCGTGGCCGTCACCGTCGATCCGATCGAACAGCGCTGCCGATGCCGCCTGCACCGACGTGAACGTCCGCCCCACATTTCGCCCGAGGGCCGTGGCCACATCGGCGAACTGCGCCAGCCGCACCCGCGGATCCGGCGATGCGTCGGCCAGGTCGTTGGATGCGAGAAAGGTCTGGACCTCTGGCGAGGCAAGCCAGCGCGGTGTGATGTCGATCGGAACTGTCCAGACGGTAGCCATGCCCCGACTCTAGTGAACGTCGCCGTGAAAGTAGCTGGTCGCGCGCCGGCTACACCCGGTCGGCACTCACCGGCACCACCGGGAGTTCGCTGTCTGCGATCCGAACCCGAGCCGAGGCGAGTCGCCGCGCGGTCTCCCCTGCGGTGACGTACTCGCCGACGATGTCATGGCCGCCCATCGGGACGACGGAATGAACGATGGTGCCTGGGTAGACGTGCACCATGTTGTGGCCCTGGGCGCCGTCGCGTCCGCGCTGGGCTCCTGGCGGCACGGTGAGATCCTGCGTGTAGCAGGTGGCGGAGGCGACAGAGACGGGGATGCCGGCGAACGTCGCGGTCGTCGAGTAGTGAAGATGGCCTGCCAGGATGGCCCGCACATCGCTGCCGCGCAGTACCTCGGCGAGCCGCGTCTGGTCGCGCAACTCCACGAGCACCGCGAGATCCTGCACGCACGGAACCGGCGGGTGGTGCAGCGCCAGGATGGTGCCGTGTGGTGCAGGCGTCTCGAGTTCGGCTGCAAGCCAACGTAGTTGGGCCTCACCGATCTCGCCGTAGTGGTGTCCGGGCACCGTCGAGTCGAGGGTGATGATGCGCAGGCCGTCGACATCGTAGGTGCGATCGACCGGCCCGGTTTGCGGATCCTCGTCGAAGAGCACGGCGCGGAAGTGGGCGCGGTCGTCGTGATTGCCCATGGCCCAGATGACCTGCGCACCGAGAGAGTCCGCGACGGGGTCGACGAGGGCGCGAAGCTTCGCATAGGCGCCGGGTTCGCCCTTGTCGGCGAGGTCGCCGGTGAACACCAGCGCATCGGGCCTCGCCTGTGACGCCTCGATCTCGGCGAAGATCTGCCGTAGTCGGGCCTCGCTGTCGACCCCGCCGTAGAGCGCGCCGGGGCGATCGAGCAGGTGGGTATCGCTCAGGTGGAGTAGGACGTGTGATGGGCGCGGATACTCGGCCGTGCGCATGGTGCTGATCGGTCTCTCGCTTCCGCTCGCCCCCGACGTGCAGGTGCCCGGCTGGGGGCACCTACCCGGACTCCACACTAGCCAGGTGGACGCCCGGAGGCCGAAGGTGTGGCAGATCGACGCCTGAGCCTCGCGGCACGGCGGGTCGGACCCGGGAACCGGGCCGACCCGCCGTCCGGGGCTAGGATCCCGTCCGGATCCATTCCTCCAGGTGCGGCGACTCGGTGCCGATCGTGGTGCCGTCGCCGTGCCCGGTGTGCACCCGGGTCTCCGCCGGTAGCGCGAACAGTCGGTCGCGGATCGACCCGATGATCGTCGGGAAATCGGAGAACGAGCGCCCGGTCGCCCCCGGTCCACCGGAGAACAGGGTGTCGCCGCTGAACAGCTCGCCCGCCTCGGGCAGGTACAGGCAGGTCGAGCCCGGAGAGTGGCCGGGCGTGTGGATGGCCTGGATCTCCGTGCCCGCCACCGCGATACGCTGACCGTCCTCGAGCGGCAGGTGCGCGACCTCGGGGTGGGTCATCCGCCACAGCACGTCGTCGGCGGGGTGCAGCAGGATCGGGGCATCCAGACGTTCCGACAGCTCCGGCGCGACAGTCACGTGGTCGTTGTGCCCGTGGGTGAGCACGATCGCCTTCACCCGCCTGCCTGCGACCGCATCGATGATCGGCTGCGCGGTGTGTGCGGCGTCGACGATCACCACCTCGGAGTCGTCGCCGATCAGCCAGATGTTGTTGTCGACGTCCCAGGTGCCACCGTCGAGGCTGAACGTCCCCGACGTGACGACCCGGTCGACCCTCAGCGCGCCGCTCACAGCACGACCACCGAACGCAGCACCTCGCCGCGGTGCATGGACTCGAAGGCCTGCTCCACCTCGTCGAGCGCGATCCGCTCGGTGACGAACTTCTCCAGCGGCAGCCGACCCTGCTGGTACAGGTCCACGAGCATCGGGAAGTCGCGCTCGGGCAGGCAGTCGCCGTACCAGGACGACTTCAGTGCCCCGCCACGGGAGAAGAAGTCGATGAGCGGCATCTCCAGCGTCATGTCCGGGGTGGGCACGCCGACCAGGACCACCGTGCCGGCCAGGTCGCGCGCGTAGAACGCCTGCTTCCAGGTCTCCGGCCGCCCGACTGCGTCCACCACCACGTCGGCGCCGAAGCCACCGGTCAGTTCCTGTACGGCCTCGACCACGTCGTCGACCTCGGCGGCGTTGATCGTGTGGGTGGCGCCGAGTTCGGTAGCCCACTCGAGCTTGCGGGGGTCGCGGTCGATCGCGATGATCGTGCCCGCGCCCGCCAGCCGGGACCCCATGATCGCGGCGTCACCGACGCCGCCGCAGCCGATGACCGCGACGGAGTCGCCGCGGCCGACGTTGCCGGTGTTCATGGCCGCACCCATGCCCGCCATGACGCCGCAGCCGAGCAGACCCACCACCGCGGGATCCGCGGACGGGTCCACCTTCGTGCACTGACCGGCGTGTACCAGGGTCTTGTCTGCGAACGCGCCGATGCCGAGGGCGGGACTGAGCTCGGTGCCGTCCTGGAGGGTCATCTTCTGCGTCGCGTTGAAGGTGTCGAAACAGTACTGGGGGCGTCCGCGCTTGCAGGCGCGGCACTGACCGCAGACCGCCCGCCAGTTCAGCACCACGAAATCGCCCACCTCGACCGAATCGACACCCGCGCCGATGCTCTCGACGATGCCGGCCGCCTCGTGTCCGAGCAGGAACGGGTACTCGTCGTTGATGCCCCCGTCGCGGTAGGTGAGGTCCGTGTGGCAGACCCCGCAGGTCGAGACGGCGACGACGACCTCACCGGGCCCGGGGTCGGGGATGATGATCGTCGCGATCTCGACCGGCGCTCCCTTGGAGCGGGCGATGACACCCCGAACCTGCTGCGACATGGCGTTGTCTCCTTCGAACTCGTGTGGATTCATGGCGGTACGAGCGCCGGGTTCGACGGTAGTCCAACCGGCGTCCGCAGTGCCCGGACCGCGTCCAACGGAGATAGTTTGCGTGGACCGATGAGTTTTCCGATCGGCGGCGGTCTAACCGTTCGACGACCTCGGAAGCCGAGGACGCAGCGACGCAACCGATGACAGGAGCAGACAATGTCCCGCATGCTTTTCGTGAACCTGGCAGTGAAGAACATCGAGGCGACCCGGAAGTTCTTCGACGGACTCGGATTCGGGTTCAACGAGACCTTCAGCGACGAGAACTGTGCCTCGATGGTGATCAACGACCTGACCACGGTGATGCTGCTGCAGGAGGCGCGGTTCCGCGACTTCATCTCCGACGACATCTGCGACACCTCGAAGTCTCGTGAGGCCCTGCTGTGCATTTCCGCGGACAGCCGGGAGGAGGTCGACTCGCTGGTCGACACCGCCATCGGCGCGGGCGGCTCGGCCTGGATGGAGGCGCAGGACCAGGGCTTCATGTACGGCCGCGCGTTCCGTGACCTGGACGGGCACGTCTGGGAGGTCATGTGGATGGACCCCGCCGCCATCGGCTGACCGGATATTGTCGAACTGCGCGTAGACCCCGCACGGGCAGGACGGTCCGCATGGCCGAACCGATCGACGAGCAGTTCATCGAGTCCGTCGGGGCGATGGCGAGCCCGACCCCCTGGCGCTCGCCCGCCCCGACGGAACCCGTCCGCGAGGGTTCGGTGCTCACCGTGGCCCGCTGCCTGGAGCTCTTCGATGCCCAGCTCGGGAGCAGACACCTCGATCTCGCCGCCCGCGTGCTGCAGGCCGGTGGCGCGGGCTTCTACACGATCGGTTCGTCGGGTCACGAGGGCAACGCGGCGGTGGCGGGCGCGCTGCGGCCGACCGACCCGGCGCTGTTGCACTACCGGTCCGGCGGCTTCTTCCTCGAACGCGCGCGCCAGGTGGGCGGCGGCGATCCGCTGCGGGACGTGCTGCTCGGGGTGGTCGCGGCCGCCGCCGACCCGATCTCCGGCGGGCGGCACAAGGTGTTCGGCCGCCACGACCTCGCGGTGATCCCGCAGACCTCCACGATCGCCTCACACCTGCCGCGCGCGGTGGGCGTCGCGTTCGCGATCGGCAGGGCCCGCAGGCTGGGTGTCGATACGCCCTGGCCCGCGGATGCGGTGGCCGTGTGCAGCTTCGGGGACGCCTCCGCCAATCACTCGACGGCGGTCGGCGCGATCAACGCGGCGGCGCTGGGTGCGTACGAGGGTCTACCGCTGCCCTTGCTGTTGGTGTGCGAGGACAACGGCATCGGCGTCAGCGTGCCCACCCCCGGGGGCTGGATCGAGTCCGCCTACTCGGGCCGGGTGGGGCTCGAGTACTTCGCTGCGGACGGCTGCGACCTCGCCGCCGCCGTCGACGCGGCAACGCGCGCCGCACACTGGGTGCGCGAGCACCGGCGCCCGGCGTTCCTGCACCTGCGCACGGTCCGGCTGATGGGGCACGCGGGCTCGGACGTGGAATCGGCCTACCGATCTCCCGCGGTGATCGCCGCCGAACAGCGCCGTGACCCGCTGCTCGGCACCGCCCGGCTGCTCGTCGAGTCGGGGGCCCTTGCGCCTGCCGAGGTGCTTGCCCGGTACCGGCGCAAGCGCGACGACGTGCTGGCGCTCGCTCGCGAGGTCGCCCTGCTCCCCCGGCTGACGACCGCGGACGCTGTGATGTCGCCGCTGCGCGGACCGGACCCCGGTTCGGTGTCCGCCGGGGTCGACAAACCGGCCGAGACACGTTCTCGAGCACAGGTTTTCGACGGTGCACTGCCGGAGTATGCGGGTCGTCTCACCCTGGCGCAGTCGATCAACCGTGCCCTGCTCGACACCCTCGCTGCGTACCAAGAGGCGATGGTCTTCGGTGAGGACGTTGCCCGCAAGGGTGGCGTCTACGGCGTCACAAGGGGGCTCGCGAACCGGGCGGGTACGGCTCGGGTATTCGACACCCCGCTCGACGAACAGACCGTGCTCGGGCTCGCGCTCGGCGCGGGTGTCTCCGGGCTGCTGCCCATCCCGGAGATCCAATATCTCGCCTATCTGCACAACGCGGAGGATCAGATCCGGGGCGAGGCAGCGACATTGGGCTTCTTCTCGTCCGGCCGCTACCGAAACCCGATGGTGGTGCGGGTCGCAGGCTACGGCTACCAGAAGGGCTTCGGGGGTCACTTCCACAACGACGACGCGGTCGCCGTGCTGCGTGACATCCCGGGCTTGGTGCTGGCCTCCCCCGCCCGGCCCGAGGACGCCGCCCCGATGCTCCGCACCTGTGTCGCGGCCGCGAAAACCGAAGGCGCGGTGTGCGTTTTCCTCGAACCGATCGCGCTGTACCACGAGCGGGACCTGCACGAGCCCGGGGACGAGGGCTGGCTGGCGCCGTACGAGGGGCCGGGCGGTTGGGCTGCGGCGCACGTACCGATCGGGAGTGGACGCACCCACGGGGACGGAGCGGACCTGACCATCGTGACGTTCGGCAACGGACTCCGGATGAGCCTGCGGGTCGCCCGGCGGCTGCGCACGCGCGGCCTCGACGCGCGCGTGTTCGACCTGCGCTGGCTGGCACCGCTGCCCGTGGCGGACCTGCTCCGCGAGGCGCGGGTCACCGGGCGGGTGCTGGTGGTCGACGAGACCCGCCGGTCGGGCGGTGTCTCGGAGGGGGTGATCGCGGCGCTCGTCGACTCGGGTTTCGAGGGCGCGATCGCGCGGGTCACGAGCGAGGACAGCTTCGTCCCGCTCGGCGAGGCCGCGCGCCTGGTGCTGGTCTCCGAGGAGCAGATCGAGGCGGCGGCGGTGGGTCTGGTCGGCCGCAGCCGGTGATGGTCAGGGCCGGTCGAGCTCCATCGCGACCGCCCGCACCGGCGCACCGTCGCCGCCAGCCAGCTTCAGCGGCAGGATGCTGATCAGCGGGTCCGGGAAGTCGACGAGTTCGAGGTTGCAGAGGTTCTCGGCGATCACGCCGCCCGCTTTCGCGATCAGGTGGTGCGCCGGATAGTCCGTGTCCTCATCGCCGGACGGGTCGACGCTCGGCGCGTCGAGGCAGAACGCCCGCACCCCGCGCTCGAGCAGCAGCGCGCAGGCGTCGGCGCCGAGGAACGGGTGGTCGTAGTAGACGTCGGTGCCGTAGTGCCGGTCCCACCCGGTGTGGACGAGCGCGATGTCGCCGGTCCGCACCGATTCGGCGGGCCCGGCGATCATCGCCGCGGTGATCGGCTGCCGAGGGGCCAGTCCGCGCAGGTCGAAGACGACACCGCGACCGACGAAGAGCGACAGGTCCATTCGGTCGATCGGGGTGTCGCCGTCCCGCAGGTGTACCGGCGCGTCCACGTGGGTGCCGGACTGCGATCCCATCTCCACACGCAGGACGTTGTAGCCGTCGCGGGCCACGGTGCAGTGCGGTGTCAGCCTCGCTGCCGGGTCGCCGGGGTACACCGGCATGCCGGTGTCGATCGGGTGTGAGAGGTCCACGATCCTGCGCACCACGCTCACGGCCTCACCTCCATCGTGTGTCGACCAGTATCACCCGCGCAACGGGTACTCGAAGCCAGGAACGAGCCGCCCGGCGACCCAGGCGGCCACCAGCACGATCGCCACCGCGGGTATCAGGGTGTGCGGGAGGTAGCCCAGGCCGGGGCCGGTGAGCCCGATGCTGCCCGCGCACAGCGCCGCGGGGATGTGCGGCGCGCGCAGGATGGCCATCAGCGCGACCGCGGCGACCACCGAGGCCGCGACGGCGGCCTCCGACGGTCCGAGGATCGCGGTGGTGGGGAGCGCCGTCGCCGCAGCGGCCGGGTAGGCCCGCAGGATCGCTCCCGGCCTCGCGGGCGGTCCGGAGGGGGCGAGCGCGATCAGGGCTGCCGATGCCACGAACGGCAGCGCGAAGACCGCGAGGCCGAGCAGGTGTTCGGCCGTGGCCAGGGACGCGATGATGGTCAGTGCCGCCGCGGCCGCGCTGAGGGCCGAGGCGGTGGTGCCGCGGCGGGCGATCGTGGCGGAGGCGTTGGTGAGGACGGACATGGGGCTCCTTCTTGCAGGCGTTGCGGGATCAGAGGTTTCGACGGAGGAAGTCCCGGATCAGCTCGGCGATCTCCTGTCCGTGGGTCTCCAGCGCGAAGTGGCCCGCGTCGAGCAGGTGGATCTCCGCGTCGGGGAGATCGGTCGCGAACGCCTCGGCGCCTGCGGGGCCGAAGATCTCGTCGCCGCGGCCCCATGCGACCAGCGTGGGCGGCCGATGGGTCCGGAAGTACTCCTGGAAGGCGGGGTACCCGTCGAGGTTGAACTGGTAGTCCAAGAACAACTGGAGCTGAATCTCCTTGTTGCCCGGCCGGTCCAGGCCCGCCTGGTCCGTCAACCAGGTCTCGGGCGCGATCCGGTCCAGCCGGTCGGCGGGGACGCCGTGGGTGTACTGCCATCGCGTCGCGTCGAGCTCGAGGAGTTCGCGGACCGCGGGCTCGTGCTCCGCGCGGTTCTGCGCGTGCGCGAACAGCACGTCCCAGAACGGGGTGAATCCCTCCCGGTAGGCATTGCCGCTCTGAGTGATCAGCGCGGTGACACGCTCCGGGTGCTTGGCGGCGATCCGCAGCCCGATCGGTGCGCCGTAGTCCTGGATGTAGAGCGCGAAGCGGTCGATGCCGAGGCGGCCGAGCAGCTGATCGGTGATCTCGGCGAGGCGGTCGAAGCTGTAGTCGAACTCGTCGACCGCGGGCATCGAGGAGCGCCCGAAGCCGATGTGGTCGGGCGCGACAACGTGGAACTCGTCCGCGAGTTCGGAGATCAGGTTCCGGAACATGTGTGAGCTGCTCGGAAACCCGTGCAGGAGAACGAGGGTCGGGTTGTCCGGGTGGCCGGACTCCCGATAGAAGACCTCGAGTCCGTCGATGGTCGCGGTGCGGTGGCGGGTGTCGAAGCTGGACATGGTGGCTCCTGACTCTCTAGGGAGAACGAGCGTTCTCCCTCATGGCGTGTACAGTAGAGAACGATGGTTCTCCGCGCAAGTGTCGAGGTGAGAGAGTGGATCCGGATACCGCTGACACCCAGCTGCTCGACGCAGCCGAGGCACTGTTCAACGAGCGCGGCGTGCAGGCCGTCGGGATGGACGAGATCCGCACGAGGTCCGGGGTCTCCCTCAAGCGCCTCTACCGGCTGTATCCGGCGAAGGACCGGCTGGTCGAGGCGGTGCTGCGCAGGCGCGACCTCGTCGTGCGGGAGGAGCTGGCCCGGTTCCTGGAGCCGATCGACGATCCCCGTGACCGGGTCCTCGGCGTTTTCGACTACCTGGACGACTGGTTTCGGCGGGAGGACTTCCGGGGCTGCACCTTCATCAACACCTTCGGCGAGCTGGGCGGGGGGAACCAGGCCGTCGCCGACATCGCCAAGGCGAACAAGGCCGCACTGCTCGAGTGCCTGCGCGAGCTGGTCTCCGCCGCGGGCCTACCGGCGCCGCTGGCCGACCAGCTCGCGATCCTCGCGAACGGCGCGATGGCGACCGCCGCGATCGCCCGCTCACCGCTGCCCGCCCGGCAGGCCCGCGATGCCGCACGCGTGCTACTGGACGCGGTGAGCTGACGACCACGCGGGGGCGTCACCCTCGCCGGCGGATCCGCCGGTCGACCGCCCGCGCGGTCGCGATCGGGTCCCATACCTCTTGGCGGGCCCGTACGAGGGGGTAGCAAGCGAGTCCGAGGAGTGCGGCGGTGAGGTGGCCGACGTCGGTGAAGGTGACGCCGCCGAGCAGCGGCACCGCATAGAAGACGAGCACGCCGGCCAGGTAGACGTACCGCCATGGCGGGGCGATCCGATACGTCAGTACAGCGACCACGCCCGCGAGGGCATAGCTGACTCCGTAGTCGAGGGTATCGACCGCGGACTCCGGGGCGCGACCGTGCTGGATCGCCCAGTACAGGACGCCCTCGCTGATGTAGGTGGCGCCGACGTGCGCGATCACCACGACGACGAGCCACCGAAGCGTGCCGAGCCAGCGTTCGGCCGGCACATGGAAGACGTTGTAGACGACGAAGTAGGTGATCCAGCCGCCGCCCGCGAGCCAGAACGCGCTGGTGATCAGCACCCGTATCGGGTCCTCGGCCAGGTGGTGCAGGTTGGTCGACCGATTGCCGAGCACGTCGGTCAGGAGGTCCGGCGCCAGGTGGCGGCTCACCACGGTCGTCGCGAGCAGGATTGCCAGCCAGATGAACGTGCCCGGTGCGCGCCGGATGTAGGCCCACACGGCACGCGGCACGGAGGTCAGCTCCCGGGGGGTCGGTAGGTCGCGGGGCGCTTGGCCGCGTCGTCGATCTGCTCGGGGGTGAGCAGGGCGACGGTCACGGTGCGGGCCGCGCCGCTCGCGGCGGTGCGGATGCTCAGCGCCGCCGCGGCAACCTCGTCGGGCACCTCGCCGATGACGTAGAGGTCGTGGCCGCCGAACGCGAAGTGGCAGCTCTCGACGGTCCCGCCGACGCTCTCGACCGCCTGCACGATCGCGTCGCGGCGTCGCGATCCGCCTTCGGTGAGTAGGCCTTGTGCGCCATCGTGCGTGTAGCCGACCTGCCACAGGTACTTGGGCATGATGATGTCCCTCGGCTCGGTTTCTGGGGCGTATCCATCGTCCTCCTCCCGGCCGGGGACCGGTGCGGTATCGCGGAAACGACGACGGATCTACGCTCGGCTCATGGCGGAAGTCCGCATCGGGATCTCCGGATGGGCGTATCCCGGCTGGCGCGGCGATTTCTATCCCGCCGGCCTGGAGCACCGGCGGGAGCTGGCGTACGCCGCGTCCCGAATGGCGTCGATCGAGATCAACGGATCCTTCTACGCGCTGCAAACGCCCGATTCCTTCGCCCGGTGGCGGGACGCGACGCCCGACGGATTCGTGTTCGCGGTCAAGGGCGGCCGCTACATCACGCACATGAAGCGCCTGCGCGACGTCGACACCGCATTGGCCAACTTCTTCGCGTCCGGCCCGCTCGCGCTGCACGCCAAGCTCGGCCCGATCCTGTGGCAGCTTCCGCCCACGCTCGCATTCGACGCCGACCGCCTCGCCCCGTTCCTCGCCGCGCTGCCGCGGACCACGATGGCGGCAGCGGAGCTCGCCGGGCGCCACGACGACAAGGTGCCCGAGGGGGGTGTGCTCACCGTCGCCGATGCGCCGAGGCCGGTCCGGCATGCCCTCGAGGCGCGCCACAGCAGCTTCGGTGACCCGGAGGCGGTAGCGCTGATCGAGCAGAACGGGGTGGCCCTGGTGGTCGCGGACTCAGCGGGCCGGTACCCGATATTCGACAGGTGCACAAGCGATTTCATGTATGTACGGCTGCACGGTGACACCGAGCTCTATGCGAGCGGCTACGGCGACCACGTCCTCGACACATGGGCGACGCGGATCGGGGGTTGGTGCGCCGACGGGCTCGACGTGTACGTCTATCTCGACAACGACGCGCGCGGTCGCGCACCGTTCGACGCGATCGCGCTCCGGCGGCGCCTCGGTGGGGTCTGACGGGCCGGCGACGGGTTCCTCGCGGCCCGGTGGCTCATTCCTCGGGCAGCTCGACGCCCAGTGCCGCGGCCCGCTCGGCCACCGCCTCGGGGAAGACGTTCCGGAACAGGTAGGGGTCCTTGCCGATCACCCATCCGGGGGCGAGCCTGGTGGCGTACCGCTCGAAGTAGCCGAGCTGCTTGCCGAACAGGACCAGCTCCTCCGGGCTGGCGACTCCCCACTGCTTGCCGAGCTGGACCAGCGCCATGATGAGCGTGCCGAGGTTCAGTTCGGCCAGGTCATTGGTGAACACCGGGGCCAGGACGGCGGCCACCTGCATGCCGATCTCGGCGTCGCCTGCCTCGATGTCCGCGGTGTAGCCGAGGTCGCGGATGCCGCGCGCCACCCGTGCGAAATCGCCGTCGATGAGGTTGGCGTAGAACATGTCCCGCAGGATCGACCGCCAGACCTCGGGCAGCTCGCCGACGATGCCGAAGTCGAGGAAGGCGATGCGGCCGTCGTCGAGCGCCCAGAGGTTCCCCGCGTGCACATCGCCGTGGAAAGGGCCGTGGACGGTGATCGACTCGATCCACGCCTTGACGCCGCGCCGGATCAGCATCGTGGTGTCGTGATCGGCGTCGGGGACGAACCGGTCGAGGGGGACGCCGTGCAGCCGTTCCATGCAGATCACGTGCGGGCCGCAGTAGTCCCAGTACACCTCCGGCGCCGTCACTCCCTTGTTGTCGCCGAATGACCAGATGGCGTCTCGAAACCGGGTCTGCCGGTCGGCCTCGACGGCGCTGTTGAGTTCCGTCATGGTGGCGGCGTGCAGGTCCCTGATGATGGCGGTCGCGTTCGCGATCCGGAAGAACTCGAAGAGTCGCTCGAGCAGTTTGGCGCCGCCGTACGCGGTGCGCAGGTCGACGAGCATGCGGTGATAGATGCCAGGCCTCTGCACCTTGATCACGGCCTCGCGGCCGTCGTGGAGTACACAGGCATGCACCTGCGCGACGGACGCCGCGGCCAGGGGCTCGTCGTCGAAGCTCGCGAAGATCTCGTCGACGCGCCCGCCGAGGTCGCCCTCGATGACCTCCCTCGCCTTCTGCGCGGACACCGGCGGCACGTCGTCGAGACAGCGCAGGCAGGCGTTGGCGAGTGGGGCAGGGAACACCCCGGAGGAGGAAGCCATCAGCTGCCCGAGTTTGACGAAGGTCGGGCCCAGCGCCTCGAAGGCGTTGACCACACCCTCCGACGCGGCGTCGGCCCAGGTCTCGCCGCGCCGCAGGAACGGCTTGGTGAGCACCGCGTACCCCGCGCAGGCGATGATCACCACCCCGACCACAAGGGCGCGCCACAGCTGGGCGGGGCCGAACTTGTTGAGGTCGGGCATGTGGACCGACAGCGCGGCCGGGGGCGGTCCCGACGCGTAGGGACCGACGGGACTCGAATGGTTGGACTGTGACACCGTTCACCTCGATTCGGGTCCAGCCAGCGTAGGGGTGGCGGCCTATTCCGTCGACACCCGGCCCGGGAGACACGGAGTTCCCGCACGTCGATGTTAGATTCCGACCACAACGTGGTCAGCCCGGGTGGCGGGTCTGCGGGCCCGAGCAGAGCTCAACGCGGAGGTGCCTTTGACACGCAGGCTTGCCGTTCTGGTCGCGGCCGTGGTGATCGGTTCCTGTGCGGTGGTCTATGCGGAGAAACCGGATGCCGTCGCGGCTCCGCTGGGTTCGGACCGAGCGGGGGCGAAGGGCAGCGGATCCTGTGCCGCCGACCTGGTGACCACCACGGCGGCGCTGCTGCCGGATAAGCTCGAGATCCCGGTGCCGTTGCCGGTGGTCACCGCGGTGCCGTTTCCGGCGCCGACGACCACCCCGACCCGGATTCCCGCGCAGGCGCTGCCGTCGGACCCCTGTGCGGATCCCTGCCCGGACCTGACCGACGAGGCGCCCGCCGGCCCGGACACGCTGCTGAAGGCGCTGCGGATCCCCGAGATCGGTTTCAAGTTCCAGCCTTTTCACCTGGGCATTCCGGTCCCCGGGCCGGATCAAGGGCAGCAGGCGGTCGCGCCGGTTCCGGTGTTCCCGCCGACGGAGGCGGCGACGCACGCGGCCCCGCGCCCCATCCCAGAGGTCGGCGCGGTCACCCGGGTCGCGAAGTTGACGGGTGCCGGCTCGATCAACCGCACGGACAAGCGCTGGCAGGTGAACGGAACCGATCTGGGCATCATGTGGGAGAGCGCGCCCGGCGAGGTCGCCGTCGCGTTCGGCGACACCGTCGGCCGGGGCTTCCACCCGCCTGGCGGCCAGGGCGGCGACTGGCGCAGCAATGTGCTTGCCTTCAGCAGCGACGGGAACCTTTCTGACGGTATGAGTTTCGACTCCATGGTGCAGGACGATCGCTGTCACGCGGCGGAGCTGCTCAGCAGCAGGAAGCTGGACAACGTGGAGATCACCACCATTCCCACCTCGGGCTTCGCGATCGGTGAGCGGCAGTACATGAGCTATATGTCCATCCGCACGTGGAACAGCATCCCCGGCACCTGGTTCACCAATCACGGCGGCATCGCCTACTCCGACGACCACGGCCAGACCTGGGCCAAGGATCCGTATGCGCGGTGGGACAACATATTCGGGCTCTCCAACTTCCAGGTGAGTGCGATGGTCCCGCAGGGCGAGTACGTCTACATGTTCGGCACCCCCAACACCCGGCTCGGCGACCTGGGGCTGGCCCGGGTGCCGGTCGGGGAGGTGCTCAACACGTCGGCGTACCAGTACTGGCAGAACGGGGTCTGGACGCCGGTCGGTGGACAGGCGGCCGCGACGCCGGTGGTGCGCGGCCCGGTGGCCGAGGTGTCGGTCCGGTACGACGAGGTCCGGCGGGTCTGGCAGATGGTCTATCTGGACACCGCCAGGACCGCGATCGTGCTGCGTGAATCCGACTCGCCGCAGGGGGAGTGGTCGGAGCAGGCGCCGCTGGTCAGCGTCACCGAGTACCCCGAGCTGTACGGTGGCTTCATCCACCCCTGGTCGACAGGTGACGACCTGTACTTCACCATCTCGACGTGGTCCGACTACAACGTCTTCCTCATGCGCGCCGAGCTGAACTGAGTCGGATCACTCTGGACTCCAGGAGTGTGGCGGTACCGGAACATGGTGCCGCCACAACGAATTCGAAGGAGCAGAACCACCCGATGTGGCCCACCGAATGGCCGTCCGCCGCCCGTGAGATCGCCGATGCGACCGACGTTGCCGTCGCCGCGGCCCGCACCGCCGAACCCGAGCCGTTCGCGGAGGCATCCGCCCGGCTCGCCGCCCTCGATCAGGAGCAGGTCACCGTGGTGCACGCGTCGATCGTGCGCGAGTTGCTCGAGGAGTTGCATCCCGACGGTCTGACCGGTGACGACGTGCAGGCCGTGCTCGAGCGCTGCGCCCGGTCCGCCGCGTCGTGGGTGACCGATCTGGACGTGTCGGTGCTCGTCGTGGTGCTGACCGGTGCGCTGGGACTGACCGACCCAGACGAGGACCCGCGCCCGCTCGCCCGCGCGGACCTGCCCCGGTACGCGACCCTGGTGATCGCGGACCTGCTCGCGGCCGCGGACGCGCCGGGGTCGGGCTACATCCGGCGGGCGATCGGCGAGGTCGCCCGCGCGCAGACCGTGGAGATGCCCTGAACCGCTAGCCGTGCAGGATGTTCGCGGCCGCGATCATCGTCTCGACGGACGACTCCGTCGCGGTGTCCGCGAGGCCTGCCGCCCAATGCCTGCGCCCGTCGTGCTCGCACAGCAGGAAGGTCGCGGTGCGGCCGCCTCCGACCTTCAGCTGGTGGAAGGACAGGATCTCCATCGGCAGGCCTGCGTCGTAGAGCATCGAGGTGAGCGCCGCGATCGGCCCGGCCGCGGTGGCCTCTGCCTGGTGGATGGTGTCGCCGAGGGCGAGGGTGGCCCGGAACTCGGAGCGGCCGGCGCCGAGGGCATGTGCGGACCATCGGCCGAAGCGGATCGGACCGCCGGTCGGCGAGTAGGTGGCGAGGAAGGTGCGCCAGCTCATGCCGGCGGCCTCGGTGCGCAGGGCGCGGGGGAGCGGGAGACCGAAACGCAGCGCGAACGGGTCAGACGCAGGGGTGGTGGCGGCGTGCGAGGCGAATGCCTGAAGAGAGTTCATTGAAGCGGTCTTCCTGGATGGAGAGGAAGGACCAACAGATAGCTCGACGACCCGCAGCGAGGGGTCGGTCCGAATCAGACCCCGCTACGGGCGGAATACGAGCTTGATGCGCTTCATGGGGTCCGAATGTAGAGGCGAAACCGCGATGACGCAACTGTGGCAGAGAATCGCCCCGCGAAATTGAACGCTTGTCCATATGTAGTTAAATAGTTGGACGTTTGTTCATATAAGTATCTACGCGCGAACCGGCCCTGTGCCGGGCCCGGGCGACAGCCCTTCGGCGTCGCCCCTCGTGTCCCCTGTTCCACTCGATCGGAGGATCTCAATGTCCCGTCCCATGATGCGTCGCATCGCGTCTGTGGTTGCCGCCACGGCACTGATCGCCGGTGGTCTCGCGATCGGCGCGGGTACCGCTGCGGCTGCCCAGGCGCCCTACTCGGCCACCAAGACCACGAGCAACATCAAGGTGACCAAGAGCGTCGTCGGTGACGGCACGGTCGCGCCGGGGCAGAAGGTGACCTACCGGACCACCATCGCTACCACCGCCCATCCCGATCGGTTCATCAACCGGGTCACCGACTTCCACCCGGCCGGCTTCAAGTACGTCAACGGGAGCGCGAAGCTCACCGCCTGGCACCTCGTCGGCGGCGTGAAGACCGAAAACGTGACGCCCGAGGTCGACGTCAACAACAACACGGTCTCGGTGCCCAGCACCGGGATGGCGATCTCCCAGACCGACAGCAAGACCGTCACTTTCGAGGTGACCTACCTGGTGCCGGAGAATGCGCAGATCGGCACCGCGCCCGACAGTGGCGTGTCCTTCGACGTGTCGGGCTTCACGACCACCCAGACCTTCAACCCGATGGGTGTGAGCGCCACCATCCGTGGTCTCAACCCGGGTGAGGCGGCCGCCACCGGTTCTTCGGAGCTGGGCCTCGGATCGTCCGACGGCGAGGGTGGCACCACCGGCTCCGCGGGATCCGCGATCGTCGAGAACCCGACGGGCTTCGTCGTGGATGTGCTGCGCGGGGTCGTCGGCAGCTAGTCGCACGTGCCTGAGCAAGGGGCCGTCCGGATACTCCGGACTGCCCCTTGTTTTGTCTAACGATTTATCAAGTGCGACAGGAGTTTTCGAAATCCTGCGCGAACGCGGGTGTCGGTCCATACGATGGCGCGACGCACGTTCGGGTCCTGGGTCTCAGCGGTACCGAGGTGTCGTGAGTCTGTCCCCGACGAATGGAGATCCCGCATGTCCCGTCCCACGATGAGCCGCCTCGTATCCGCAGTCGCTGTCTCGGCCCTCCTCGCAAGCGGCGGCCTGGCCCTCGGCGCGGGCGCCGCCTCGGCCGCACCGAGCCTGTTCGACTTCGGCTCCACGGCGGGGGGACCGGCTCAGCTGGATCTGGGCTCCAGCTCGAACGGTCAGGAGCTGCCCGCCTCCGCCACTGTGACCACCGACAATCTCGCGGTGACCAAGGCCGTCGTCGGCAGCAACAAGATCGCGACCACCGGTCAGGTCACCTATCGGACCACCATCGCGGCCACCGGCGGACCGGACCGGCTCATCAACAAGATCGCCGACATCTTCCCGTTCGCCCTCAGCTACGTGTCGGGGAGCGCGACCGTCACCTCGTGGCAGGACGGCCAGATGAAGACCGAGGGTGTCGTCCCCGCCGAGGCCAACGGGCGCCTCGCCGTGTCCGAGGATGTCGGCTGGGTCGTCTCGGCGACGGGCAACAAGACCGTCACCTTCGAGGTGACCTACCGCGTGCGCACCGACATCTCGTTCGACATCGACGTCTTCGACAGCGGCACCGCGATCGAGGTCAGTGGCCAGGCTGCCCAGGAATGGCCCGATATGGGTGTGAAGATCGGGCTGCTCGGACCGAGCGGCTCCTAGCCGATCGCGGCCGGTCGGCAATGGGTCCATCCGGAGCCATTGCCGCTCAGGCCATGTCGTCCTCGTCGCCGGGGGTCACCCGCCGCAACCCGCGGTAGGCCTCCGCGGGGGTGCGGCGGCCTGCGACCACCGCCTCGACCTCAGCGGCGATCGGCATCTCGACGTCGTAGTCGCGGGCCAGCTCCATCACGGTCGGGGCCGTCTTGACGCCCTCGGCGACCTGACCGAGCTCGGCGAGGGTCTGCTCGATCGTGAGCCCGCGGGCGAGCGCCTCGCCGACGCGGCGGTTGCGGGAGGCCGGGCTGATGCAGGTCGCGATCAGGTCGCCGACGCCGGTGAGTCCGGCGAACGTGCGCGGGTTGGCCCCCATCGCCTCGCCGAGCCGGGTCATCTCGGCGAGCCCGCGGGCGAGCACCATCGCCCGGGTGTTGTCCCCGACCCCGAGGCCGTCGGCCATGCCCGCGGCGATCGCCACGATGTTCTTGAGGATGCCGCCGAGCTCGCAGCCGAGCACGTCGGTGTTGCGGTAGACGCGGAACACCGGCGAGGCGAACAGCGGCTGCAGCGCGGTGGCCACCCGGTCGTCCTGGGTCGCGACCACCGAGGCTGCGGCCAGGCCGTCGACGATCTCCCTTGCGATGTTCGGTCCGGCCAGCAGCCCGACCGGATGACCGGGCAGACACTCGGCGATCACCTCGGTGGGCCGCTGCCTGGTCCCGGGCTCGAGCCCCTTGGCCAGCGACAGCACCGGCACCCATGCGCGAACCCCGTTGGAGATCTCGCTCAGCGTCGAGCGCACCGCGTGCGAGGGCACCCCGACCACCAGGACGTCGGCCTCGTTGGCGGCCTCGGCGATATCGGAGGTCGCGCGCAGGTCAGGCGAAAGGGCCCGGTCGCCGAGGTAGCGGGAATTGCGATGCTCGGAATTGACCTCATCGGCGGTGTTCGGATCGCGGGCCCACAGCAGCGTCGGGGTGTTCCGCGCGGCGAGGCCGGCGACAGTGGTTCCCCACGAGCCGGCCCCCAGCACCACCACCCGTACCGGCCGCGCCATCACCGATCACCCAGTCCGCCATCGACAATTGCGATCATCGATTCAGGTTCCCACCCGCGCCGAGGGCGCGGTGCGGAATCCTGGAAACTCGTTTGACGGTCAGGGAGCGACGACGCCCGCGATCGGGATGCGTCCGCCGACTGCGACTCGGAAGTCGACCATGGCGCGCTGCAGATGGTCCGGCGAGGTGACCACGACGGCGCTGGTGGCGCCGCGCTGAGCGAGGATCGCGTTGGTGTTCCGCGCGTTCTCGACCGTGGAGCGCGAGGTGTATTCCTCGGTGATCCGGAATGCGGGGATGCCGTGCCCGATCAGCCAGTCGCGCATCGCGCGGGACTCGGTGATCCCGTTCTGCGGTACGCCGCCGCTGACGATGATCGGGGACAGCGGGTAGCGGTGGGCGACCTGCAGGGTCGCCTGCATCCGGGACTCGAGCACCGGCCGCATCGTGCCGTTGGGGAACAGTCCCGCGCCGAGCGCCACGATGTTGGTGCCGAACGGATTCAGGTCGAGGACCACCGGGAACTGGGTGGTCAGGGTCTCGAACCGGGTGCAGGCGAGGATCGCATCGCGAGAGGGTGTCTGGCAGCCGCCGACGGTCGAGAGCACGCCGTTCACCAGCGTGGTCGGTGTCACGTCGGCATTCGCCGTGGCGGGCAGGACGGCGCCCGCCGCCGCGGCGATGGCGGTGGCGGCGAGGATCCTGCGGGCGAGCAGAGACGGCGAACGAAACGACATGACACTCCTTTGGACGAACGGCTCCTCCCCCGCAGGAGGTGACGAACGGGGTTCAGTCTGGACTAGGACCCGTATCCGTGTTGGGGCTTTCGGAAATCTGCACTCTCCGACCGCCATTCAAACACGCGATACCGCAAGATGTCGGTTAGGACGTCCTCGGCGTTTCAGTCCTCGGCCTTCGCCAGCGCCGACGGCCACCAGATTCGTTTGCCGATGTCATAGGAGAGGGCGGGAACCAGGACGCTGCGCACGATGATGGTGTCGAGCAGAACGCCGAAGGCCACCGCGAACCCGATCTCCGCGAGGAACACCAGCGGCAGCACACCCAGCACCGCGAACGTCGCGGCGAGAACCACACCAGCGGAGGTGATCACGCCACCGGTGACGGCCAGCCCGCGCAGCACCCCGGAGCGGGTTCCATGGGTGAGCGACTCCTCCCGCACCCTGGTCATCAGGAAGATGTTGTAGTCGATGCCGAGCGCGACAAGGAATACGAAGGCGAACAGCGGGAAGGCCTGGTCGGCGCCTGCGAAATGGAACACGTGGGTGAAGAAGAACCCGCACACGCCGAGTGTGGCTGCGAACGAGAGCACCACGGTGGCGATCAGGATCAGCGGCGCGAGCAGCGCCCGGAGCAGGATGGCGAGCACCAGGAAGATCACCACGAGCACGATCGGGATGATCAGGTTCCTGTCGTGCACCGAGGCGGTCTGCACGTCCAGGGTGGCCGCGGAGTTCCCGCCCACCAGGGCGTCGGCGCCGGGGACGGCGTGCACCGCGGTGCGCAGCCGCTCGATGGTCTCCAACGCCTCCGGTGAGTCGTAGGAGTCTGCGAGCGTGGCGGTGACAACGGTGCGGCCGTCGATCGGCTGCACGGTCAGCTGTGGCGGCGGGCAGCCGGTCGGCGCGGCCGCGGGGGCGCCGGTGCCCAGGTTCAGCCCCGCAACCTTGGCGTAGTCGATCTGCAGGCACACCGAACCCGGGGCCGTTGCGACACCTTCGACCCCGCCCGCGACGGCGATCACCTGCTCGGCGGCGTCGGCGTCGGTCATGATGACGGCCGGCGCGCCGGTGCCCTGAGGGAACTTGGCATCGTAGATCGCCTGACCCTGGGCGGCCTCGGGGTTGTTGGTGAAGTTCTCGGTTGAGGTGAGCCCATCCGTCTGTAGGCTGCCGATCCCGATGGCGCACAGCGCGATCAACAGCACGGTGGTGCCGATCCACGCGGGCCGGGCCCGGTTGCCGACAGCGGTGGAGATCCGGCCCCACATGCCGTGCGCGGTGAGATCGGCGGCGTGGTCGACGTGCGGCACGCGCGGCCAGAACACCCACCGGCCCGCGGTCGCCAGCGCCACGGGGAGGAACGTCATCATCACCAGGTAGGTGCAGGCGATGCCGATGGCGGTGACCGGACCGAGGCTCTTGTTCGAGTTCAGTTCGGAGAAGGTCAGGCACAGCAGTCCGAGGATGACGGTCACCGCGGAAGCGGTGATCGCGGGAGCCGATTCGCGCCAGGCCCGGATCATCGCGTCGAACCGGTTGGGGTACGCGTGAAGTTCTTCCCGGTACCGCGCGATCAGCAGCAGCGCGTAGTCGGTACCAGCGCCCAGCACGAGGACCATCAGGATGCCTTGGCTCTGGCCGGTCAGCGTCAGGATGTCCTGCTTGGCGAGGAAGTAGATGACCATCGAGGAGAGGCCGAGCGCCAGCATCGCGGACAGCAGCGGGAAGATCCAGAGGACCGGGGAGCGGTAGACGACCAGCAGGATCAGGATCACCACGAGGAGGGCCGCGCCGAGCAGCGCGCCGTCGAGTCCCTGGAAGGCGTCGATGAACGCCACGAGTAGCCCGCCTGGGCCCGCTGGCAGCACCTCGAGTTCGGCGGCGGCGGCCGAGCGGGCCGCGTCCATCACATGCTGTTCGGTCTCGGCGAGGACATCGCCCTGGACCTGCGTGCCGTCGGACTTGGCCACCAGCGGCACGAACAGGGCCGCGGTGGTGCCGTCCTCGGAGTACTGGACCGGGGCCATGCCGGTCTTGTCGACACCAGGAACCTGCGTCACCGCCGTCGCGGCGTCGGCGATCGACTCCTTGTCCTGCTCGGTCAACGGCCCGTCGCGGTGGAACACGACGAATCCCGGGATGGTCTCGACCGTGACGAACTTCGCGGATTCGTCGGCGACGATGGTCGATTCGGCGGAGGCGGACAGATAGCTGGCGTTGTCGTTCTTCTGGACCTCGGCGAGCTTGCCCTGGAATGAGCCGCCGACGCCGCCGGCCAGGAAGGCGATGAGCGCGATCGCGATGACGGTGAACACCGGCCAGCCGCGCCGGGGCTTCCGGGGCGTCACCGTCGAAGGCTCGTCGCTGATGTCGAGTTCGGCCATCGGTTCTCCTCGAGAATGCCCGTCATCGCAGGTCTCCAACGGGTTCAAGTAGACCACGGGGTGGGTCGGGGGATCCGGGATTCCCCGGACCGATTCACGTTTCCCGACACAGTGACGGGAACATGTTCTAACTTGGTCCTCGCTCCGGCGCGCCGACCGCGCCACCACAGAGAGAGGGGACAGAGTCGATGACCGCAGGTCGTTCGGATCAACAGACGGGGGGCGTCTCGCGCAGAGGCTTCTTGACCGCCGTGGCGGGGTCAGCCGCCCTCGCCGGACTCGGCTGGACGCCCGCGCAGGCGATCCCGTTCGGCGACGCCAGGGCGACGCTGCCCACACCTCCCGACTTCCCCGACGGCATCGCCCTCGTTCAGCAGGGCTACGAGAACTGGGCACAGGAGATCCGCTTCGACCAGGTCTGGACCTGTACGCCCCGGGACGCGCAGGACGTGGTCCGGCTCGCGAACTGGGCACACGCCAACGGCTACCGACTGCGGCCGCGAGGGACCATGCACGGGTGGAGCCCGCTGACCCTGGAGGCCGGCCAGAACGTCGACCGGGTGCTGCTGGTGGACACCATGGCGAGACTGAACGCCATCGCGGTCGACGCCGTCGGCGCCGCCGAGGGTCGTGCCACGGTCACCGCGGGCGCGGGCGCCACCGTCGAGACGATCCTCACCGAGCTGCAGGCGCACGGACTCGGCTGGGCCAACGCACCCGCGATCGGTGGGCTCACCATCGCGGGGGTGCTCGCGATCGACGCGCACGGGGCCACGCTGCCCGCGGACGGCGAATCCGCGCTCCCGGGGGCATCGTTCGGGTCGCTGAGCAACCTGGTGACCGCGATGACCGCGGTGGTCTGGGACGAGGCTGCCGGTCGGTACGAGCTGCGGGAGTTCAGCAGGGCCGACGCGGCCATCCGGCCGCTGCTCACCCACCTCGGCCGGTCCTTCGTCACCTCGGTGACGCTGCAGGCCGGACCCAATTACCGGCTCCGCTGCGAGTCCGTCACCGACATCCCGTGGCGCGAACTGTTCGCCCCGGCAGGGTCACCGGGCCGGACCTTCGAGAGCTACGTGGCCCGCTCGGGTCGTGTCGAGGCGATCTGGTTCCCCTTCACCGAGACGCCGTGGCTCAAGGTGTGGACGCCAACCCCGGTCAAGCCGCCGCAGTCCCGGGAGGTCACGGGGCCCTACAACTACTGGTACTCGGACAACCTCCCACAGGCGGTCACCGATCCACTCGGGCTGATCACCAGGGGGATCGGCAGCGCCACACCGTTGTTCGGGCAGGCGCAGTTCGCGACCATCGCGTCCGGTCTCGGCACCACCGGGACCGCCGACCTGTGGGGCTGGTCCAAGGACGTGCTGTTCTACCTCCGCGCGACGACCCTGCGGATGAACGCGGGCGGCGGTGTGGTGATCACCCGCAGGTCCAACATCGCCCGGGTGATCAACGAGTTCACCGGCTGGCATCACCGGCGTCAGCAGGAACTGCGGGCCGAAGGCCGGTATCCGATCAACGGGCCCTTCGAGGTGCGACTGTGTGGGCTCGACGACCAAGGCGAGGTGACGGTGGAAAGCGCTGGTGCGCCGACCATCTCGGCGCTGCGTCCCCGACCCGACCACCCCGAGTGGGACACCGCCATCTGGATGAACGTGGTCGGCGTGCCCGGCACGCCGGGCCAGGCCGCGTACTTCCGCGAGATGGAACTGTTCATGAGGGAGAACTACAGCGGCGACTACGCCACGTTCCGGCCGGAATGGGCCAAGGGCTGGGCGTTCACCGACCGG
Source organism: Rhodococcus sp. PvR099 (assembly GCF_017833315.1). Lineage (NCBI taxonomy): Bacteria > Bacillati > Actinomycetota > Actinomycetes > Mycobacteriales > Nocardiaceae > Rhodococcus > Rhodococcus sp. PvR099. Next base: position 4,136,772 of record NZ_JAFIBV010000001.1, read on the forward strand.
GCCGGGCACTCCGACGGGCCGTCCATCGACTCCGTCATCCCCGACACCTACCGGGACGGGGTGCCCTCCGGCGACAACTGGGACACGGCACGCGCCGCATACAACGCGCATGACCCGCACCGGATCTTCAGCAACGGCTTCCTGGACAGACTGCTGCCATGAGCTACCGGCCCGACCTGGGCCGGATGTGCTCGAAGATCAGGATCGTCTCGGTCGCCGCGACCTCCGGGCGCGCGGACAGGTGGTCGAGCACGAAGTCGCGCAACGCGCCGGTGTCGCGCATCGCGACGTGGAGCAGGTAGTCGTCGGCTCCCGCGATGAAGTAGACGTCGAGCACCTCGGGCGTCGCGGACATCCGTTCCGCGAACTGCGCCATGTGTGGGCGTGCGTCGGCGCGCAGCCGGACGGAGATCATCGCCTCGAGGTCCCGTCCGAGGGCCGCCGGGTCGATGTCGGCGTGGAAGCCCCGGATGACGCCCTTCTCGACCAGCGCGCGCACCCGGGCCAGGCAGGTGGAGGGCGCGATCCCGGCCAGGTCGGCGAGCGCGTTGTTCGGGGTGCGGGCATCGCGGGTGAGCTGGGCGAGCAGGACGTGATCGATCTCGTCGAGCCTGACCGCCCGAACATCGTTCGGGCGGGCACCCCGTGAGGTGCCTTGAGTCGAAGATTCCGCAACCATGTGCCGATTCTAAAGAATTATCAGCACAAATCTGTGCATGGAATCGAGGAAAATTCATACTTGACCCAGCGTCGATCACGCTCACCCACACCGAACCGCCCCCGAAACCCGAGGAAGTGTCATGAGGATCGGAATCCCCCGCGAGGTCAAGAACCACGAGTACCGGGTCGCCATCACACCCGCAGGCGTCCACGAACTCGTCTCCCGCGGCCACCAGGTGTTCGTCGAGCAGGAGGCCGGTGCCGGTTCTTCCTTCGCCGACGCCGATTACCGCGCGGCCGGCGCGCAGATCTTGGCCGACGCCGACGATGTCTGGGCGTCCGCGGAGCTGCTCTTGAAGGTGAAAGAGCCCATCGCGGAAGAGTATTCGCGGTTGCGTCCTGACCTGGTGCTGTTCACCTACCTGCATCTGGCGGCCTCGAGGGAGTGCACGGACGCGCTGATCGCGGCGAAGACGACCGCGATCGCCTACGAGACCGTGCAGGCCCCCGACGGTTCCCTGCCCCTGCTCGCGCCGATGAGCGAGGTCGCCGGGCGGCTCGCGCCCCAGGCAGGCGCCTACCACCTGATGGCCAGCTCCGGCGGCCGCGGCGTCCTGATGGGCGGCGTGCCCGGGGTGCGCCCGGCCAACGTGGTGATCCTGGGTGGCGGGGTGGCCGGCCAGAACGCGGCGGCGATGGCCGTCGGGATGCACGCCGATGTCACCGTCCTGGACCTGAACGTCGCGCGGCTGCGCGAGCTCGACGACCGGTACAACGGACGGCTGCGGACCGTGGTGTCCAACGCCTTCGAGGTGGAGCAGGCGGTGCTCGGCGCGGACCTGGTGATCGGCGCGGTGCTGGTGCCGGGGGCGAGGGCGCCGAAGCTGGTGTCCAACGAACTGGTGTCCCGGATGAAGCCGGGTTCGGTGCTGGTCGACGTCGCGATCGACCAGGGCGGGTGCTTCGAGGACTCGCGTCCGACCACCCACGCCGACCCCACCTACCGGGTACACAACTCCGTCTTCTACTGCGTCGCGAACATGCCGGGCGCGGTGCCCCGTACCTCCACCTTCGGGCTGACCAATGCCACCCTCCCGTACGTCCTCGAGATCGCGGAACTGGGCTGGCGCCGGGCAACCGCCGCCGACCGGGCGCTGGCCGCCGGGCTGAGTACCCACGACGGCGAGGTGCTCTCCACCGCGGTGGCGGACGCGCACGGCTATCGCGGCTTCGCCAACGGCGCGCGGGTCACACCCGACCTGGGGTAGGACACGCGCACGGTCGCGCACCGCCTACCCTTGGCCGCGACCGGAAGGAGTGCGCAGTGACCGAGGCAATCGTGGTGGCGCGGGACGGGGACATCGTCACGTGGACGCTGAACCGTCCGGAGACCCGCAACGTCATCTCCGAGCCCGACATGATCGAGGCCTTCGAGGCGGCGATCGCGGACGTCAATCGGGACGTGACAGTGCGCGCGGTGGTGTTGACCGCGGCCGGGCCGTCGTTCTCCTCTGGGGGCAACGTCAAGCACATGCGCGACCGCGAGGGCATGTTCGGCGGCTCACCCGTGGAACTGCGCGGCGGCTACCGGCACGGCATCCAGCGGATCCCCCGGGCGCTCTATCACTGCGAGGCGCCGGTGATCGCCGCGGTGAACGGCCCGGCCATCGGGGCGGGCTGTGACCTTGCACTCATGTGCGACATGCGGATCGCGGCGACCACGGCCACCTTCGCGGAGAGCTTCGTCAAGCTCGGCATCATCCCGGGCGACGGCGGTGCCTGGTTCCTGCCGCGCGCGGTCGGGCAGGCGCGGGCCGCCGAGATGGCCTTCACCGGCGACGCGATCGACGCCGCGACCGCCCTCGAGTGGGGCCTGGTCTCCCGGGTGGTGGAGCCGCATGAGCTGCTGTCGACCGCCCGTGCGCTGGCAGAACGGGTCGCGGCGAACCCGCCGCAGGCCCTGCGGATGACCAAGAAGCTGCTCCGCGAGGGGCAGCACCAGAGCCTGGAGAGCCTGCTCGAGCTGTCCGCCTCGATGCAGGCGCTGGCGCACCACACGCACGATCATCAGGAAGCGGTGGCCGCGATGCTCGAGCGCAGGCCGCCGCGGTTCACCGGGGCGTAGCCGGGCCAGGGGCCGGGTGCCCGCCGCGGACCCGGCGCGGGCCCTTCGCAATGTCGGGGGGCCACCGTAAGGTGTCGGACGTGATCATCGTCAGCACGGACGGCTCCTGCCTTCGCAACCCCGGCGGCGCGATCGGCTGGGCGTGGGTCAACCACATGGGGCCGAGCCGCTCCGGCGGCGAACGGTCGGGCACCAACCAAATTGCCGAGCTGCGTGCGCTTTTGGAGGCCATCCGGGCCCATCCGGGTGACGAGCCGATGCTGATCGAGTCCGATTCCCAGTACGCGATCAAGTGTGCCTCGGAGTGGGTGTCCGGTTGGAAGCGCAAGGGCTGGCGTACCGCCTCCGGCGAACCGGTGAAGAACCTGGACCTCGTGCGCTCCATCGACGAGGCGATCGCCGAGCGGACCGGCCCGGTGCGCTTCCGTTGGGTCCGCGGTCACGTCGGCAACCACTACAACGAGGAGGCGGACAAGCTGGCCGGGGAGGCCGCTCGTGCCGTCGCGGCCACCGTCGCTTCCGCCCCTGCGCCCGCCCCGCGGGCGAAGGCCACGACGCACTCCGCGCCGGTGTCGCCGGCGAAGAAGGTCTCGCGAGCCAAGTCGGTGGCGGCGCACACCGTCGTCCCGAACGAGAAGGAGCCGACGCTGTTCGAGGTCTCCGAATCGGACGAGTCGCTCACCCTCTTCTGATCAGAGGTCGAACAGCCGCGCACCGTTGCCGTGGCACACGGCGCTGACCCACGCCGCACCCAGGTCGAGCCGAGAAACCGCCTCCAGGGCATGGGCATACGGGTAGGGGATGTTCGGGAAATCGCTGCCGAACAGGATCCGCTCCTGCAGGTCGAGCAGTCGCGGAAGGTCGGCAGGCAGCAGCGGCGCGGCATCGTTGATGAAGTCGGTGAACGCCATCGTGGTGTCGAGCAGCACCCGGTCGTGGCGCTCGGCGAGTTCGAGGAACTCCGCGTACTCGGGCATGCCCATGTGCGCGATGACCAGACGCAGCCGGGGATATCGGGTCAGCAGCTCCGCGATCGGTCCAGGGCCCGTGAAGCGTCCGGGCGCGGGCCCTGACCCGCAGTGGATCACGATGGGGGTGCCTGCGTCCTCGAGGACGCCCCACACGCCATCGAGCAGCGGATCGTTCGGGGCGTAGTCGCCAACCTGGATGTGCGACTTGAACACCCGGGTGCCGTTCTCGAGCGCCGCGGTGACGTACTCGGCGGCACCGGGCTCGGGATAGAAGGTGGAGGTGTGCAGACAGTCGGGGTTGCGGGCCGCGAACTCGACCGCCCATTCGTTGAGCCACGCCGCCATGTGCGGCTTGTGCGGATAGATCATCGACGTGAACGCCCTGACCCCGTAGGAGCGCAGCCGGTCGAGCCGGACGTCCTCCTCGTGCCGGTAGGCGATGGGCCATTCCATGCCGGTCAACGGTCCGGCCGAGTCGAAGTACCTCCACACCTTGTCCATCACGTTCTTGGGCATGAAATGCGTGTGCACGTCGACGATTCCGGGCAGGTTCCACTGCTCGCGGAACGCGGTCACCGCGTCGATGTCGGCCTGCCGGGATTCGGGTTCGTCGATCACGTGACCCACCCTGTCATGCCCGGTTCGGCACTCAGAATCCGCCGTCGACCCGGACCACGGCACGGCCGGTGTAGGTCCCGGCACGTACCCGGTCCAGCACCTGGGAGACGTCCCGGATCGGCACCTCGTGCGCGATCGAGGTCAGATGCCGTGGACGCAGATCGCTCGCGAGGCGAGCCCACAGCGCACGGCGCTTGTCGATCGGCAGCTGCACGGAGTCGATGCCCAGCAGGGAGACGCCGCGCAGGATGAACGGCAGCACGGTGGTCGGCAGTGCAGATCCGCCGGTCAGCCCGCTCGCCGCGACCACGCCGCCGTAGCGGACGGTGCTGAGCACGTGCGCGAGCGTCGTGCCACCAACGCAGTCGACTGCGGCCGCCCATTCCGCCTTGCCGAGCGGGCGGGGCTTCGCGTCCGGGTCCTCGGGCAGCCGACCGATGACGGACGCCGCGCCGAGCGAGGACAGCAGGTCCGCGGCCGTGGGCTTGCCGGTCGACGCGACCACCTCGAACCCGGCAGCGGCGAGCAGGTCGACGCTCACGGTGCCGACGCCGCCGCTTGCGCCGGTGACCAGGACGGGCCCGTCGGCCGGGGTGATGCCGCGGTCGAGGACGGCCTGCACGCTCATCGCCGCGGTGAAGCCCGCGGTGCCGATGGTCGCCGCATCGCGGGGGGAGAGGTCCGAGAGCCGGACCACCCAGTCGGCGGGGACCCGGGCGAACTCGGCATATCCACCGTGACGCCCGGTACCGATCTCGTATCCGTGCGCGAGGACCAGGTCGCCGGGTGTGAACGAGTCGTCGTCGGAGGCGACGACCTCGCCTGCGAGGTCGATGCCGGGGACGATCGGGTACTCGCGCACCACCCCGCCCCGCGGCGTCACGGCGAGGGCATCCTTGTAGTTCACGCTCGAGAAGTGCACCTTGATGGTGACCTCGCCGGGCGGCAGCGCACCGGTGTCGAGGGTGCCGGGGGCGAGCGTGATCTCCCCGTCCTGGTCGCGTGCGATGTAGGCCGAGAACGTCGTCGTCACCGTTCCGAGCCTAGGGCGTCCGCCACCACGGGGCCAGGCTTCTCCTTGCGCTCCGCGAGGAATCCCACCGCCTCGACGACCAGGACCGGTTTTGCCGCGCCCTCCCGCTCGAAGGTCAGCTTGTTCAGGACCTGCGCGCCCCCGGCGATCTCGTGTACCGCGGTGATGGTGGCGCGCATGCGAATTCGGGACCCGACCGGTAGCGGCGCGGTGAACCTGACCTTGTTGTAGCCGTAGTTGAGCGCGTGCGCGAAGCCGTCGAAGGCGATCAGCTGCCCGGTGAAGAACGGGCCGAGCGAGAGGCTGTAGTTCCCGTGCGCGATGGTGGTGCCGAAGGGGCCGTCGGCGGCCCGCTCGGGGTCGACGTGGATCCACTGGTGGTCTCCGGTGGCGTCGGCGAAGGCGTCGATTCGCTGCTGCGTCACCTCGTGCCAGTCGGTGGGGCCGAGCACGGTCCCGATCAGCGCGGTGAGCTGGGCGAGGGTGCTCGGCCGGACCGGGTCGACGCTCGAGTTCGTCATGTCTGTCGCTCCCATGCTCCGCGTGGCATCACGCCTTCCTCTCAGTATGGGCCGCCGGAGGGGAGCAGGCCACGCACGGCGACGACCCGCGTTGCCGTATAAATACGGCATGTCAGGATCGGTTTCCGGGGATGATCGCGACGATGCGCCACCGTCGATGGCGCGGTCGGGTCTGCTTCGTGAGCTACCCGTCACCGAGCGCGGGCTGCGGACCCGGGCGGCGTTGATCGCGGCCGCAAGAAGGGTGTTCGAGCGCTCGGGCTACCTCGACACCCGCCTGATAGACATCACCAAGGCGGCCAAGTGCTCGGCCGGGACGTTCTACACCTACTTTGCGAGCAAGGAAGAGATCTTCGCCGCGGTTCTCGAGCTGGCGCAAGAGGACATGATGCACCCTGGCATGCCGCACGTGGCGGCCGAGGACGATCCCGCCGCGATCATCGCGGCCAGCAATCGGGCGTACTTCGAGGCCTACAAACGCAACGCGAAGCTGATGGGCCTGCTCGAACAGGTCGCCAGCATCGATCCAGAGTTCCGGGTGCTGCGGCAGCAGCGGGCCGACGCGTTCATCCGCCGCAACGCCCGCAGCATCGCGAATCTGCAGCAACGCGGACTCGCGGACCGGGATCTCGATCCGTTGCTGGCGTCGTCGGCGCTCTCGGGCATGATCAGCCGCCTCGCGTTCGGGTATTTCGTGACCGGCGGCGAGGTGGCGTCCCTCGATGACATAGTCGACACCGCCAACCGCCTGTGGGTGAACGCGCTCCGCATCGCCCCCCGCGGCTGACGCCGCACCACGCTTCTCTGCTGGTCAAGGGGTGAAACGGGCCGCATAGTTGAATCTGAGTCCGAATTCAACTATACAGTTCGACAACGCTCGGATCAGGTCGCACCGCGAGGAAGAGGAATCGTTGTGAAGGTTGCGCAGAGGGTCGCCATCGTGACGGGCGGCGGGGGCGGTATCGGTGGCGCGCTCGCCGCACGGCTCGCCGCCGAGGGTGCGAGGGTCGTCGTCGCGGACCTCGACGAGGCCGCCGCGCTCGCCGTCGCCGCGAGTGTCAACGCCGAGCACCCAGGTTCCGCGGTCGGCTCGGGCGCGGACGTCTCCGACACGTCCGCCATCCAGCGACTGATCTCGCTCGCCGAGTCCGAATTCGGGCCGGTGGACCTGTATTTCGCGAACGCAGGGATCAGCGGCGCGCCTGGGCTGGAGGCGACCGAGAGTGACTGGGACCTGTCGATCGACGTCAATTTGCGGGCCCACATCCGGGCCGCGCAGTTGTTGGTCCCGCAGTGGCTCGAACGGGGCGGGGGCTACTTCGTCAGCACCGCGTCGGCGGCAGGCCTGCTGACCCAGATCGGTTCCGCCACCTACTCGGTGACCAAGCACGCCGCGGTCGGCTTCGCGGAGTGGCTCAACGTGACCTACGGCGATCGCGGGATCCGGGTCAGCTGCCTGTGCCCGATGGGCGTGAACACGAAGCTGCTCTACGAGGGGGAGGAATCCGGGGACGCCCGAGGCGTCGCGGCGACGCGGGCCGTGACCTCCGCGGGCGACGTGCTCGAACCGGCGCAGGTCGCCGACGACGTGCTCGCCGCGATGGACGAGGAGCGCTTCCTGATCCTCCCGCACGCGGAGGTGCTCGAGATGTACCGCCGCAAGGGGGCCGACTACGACCGGTGGTTGCGTGGGATGCGGCGCTTCCAGGCCGGACTGCTGCCGGGCGCCTGATCGCCCCTCCACGATTCCTTCCTCCCCACCTGTCAGGAGTTCACATGTCCCTGTTCGATGTCTCGGACCGCGCCGAGAAGATCCGGGCCGACCTGCTCGAGTTCATGGACTCGCATATCTACCCGGCGGAAGCCGTCTACGAGGAGCAGATGCGGGCCGTGGGAGACCCCCACTTCCAGCCGCCGATCATCGAGGAGTTGAAGGTCGAGGCGCGAAAGCGGGGACTGTGGAATCTCTTCCATCCGCATCCCGGGACCGGGGCCGGCCTGACAAACCTGGAGTACGCGCCGCTGGCCGAGATCATGGGTCGCAGTCACCTCGCCTCCGAGGCATGCAACTGCAACGCACCCGACACCGGCAATATGGAGGTCTTCGAGATCTTCGGTAGCGATGAGCACCGCGAGAAGTATCTGAAGCCGCTGCTGGACGGGAAGATCCGCTCCGCCTTCGCGATGACCGAGCCCGACGTCGCCAGCTCCGATGCCACCAACGTCGAGATGCGGATGGAGCGCGACGGCGACGAGTTCGTCCTCAATGGCCGTAAGTGGTTCGCTTCCAACGCAATGCACCAGAACTGCCGGGTGCTGATCGTGATGGGCAAGACCGATCCGACGGCCGAGATCCACCGCCAGCAGTCGATGCTCGTGGTGCCGATCGATGCACCCGGTGTCACCGTCGTGCGCAACCTGCCGGTTTTCGGCTACCACGATCGGGAGGGCCACGCGGAGATCACCTTCGAGAACGTGCGGGTCCCGGTCAAGGACGTGCTCAAGGGTGAGGGCGAGGGCTTCGCGATCAGCCAGGCCCGCCTCGGCCCCGGCCGCATCCATCACTGCATGCGGGCGATCGGGATGGCCGAACGGGCGCTGGAACTGATGTGCAAGCGCGCGCAGTCCCGGGTCACCTTCGGCCGTCCGATCGCGGACCGCTCCAACATCCAGGACTGGATTGCGGAGGCGCGCATCGAGATCGAGATGACCCGCCTGCTCACGCTCAAGGCCGCGTACCTGATGGACACGGTGGGCAACAAGGAGGCGCGCACCGAGATCGCCGCGATCAAGGTCGCCGCCCCGCAGATGGCCCTGAAGATCGTCGACCGGGCCATCCAGGTGCACGGCGGGGCGGGCGTCACCGACGACTTCCCGCTGGCGATGGCGTACGCGCACCTGCGGACCCTGCGCCTCGCCGACGGGCCCGACGAGGTGCACAAGCGGGCCATCGCGAAGCAGGAACTGCGCAAGTACCGGGCCCACCGGCCCGCCGGGGCCTGAGGTGGGCGAGACCGTCGGACTCGACCCGGCCGCGGTGACGCGGTGGTTCGGCTCGCTCGGGGTGGGATTCACCGCCCCGCTGCGCTTCGACCGGATCGGGCTGGGCCAGTCGAACCTGACCTTCCTGGTCCGGGATGCCGAGGACCGCAGGTGGGTCCTGCGGCGCCCGCCGCTGGGGCACCTGCTCGCCTCGGCACACGACGTGGCACGGGAGGCGCGGATCATGGCCGCGCTCGCCGAGACCGAGGTGCCCACGCCCCGGATCTTCGGGGTTGCCCAGGACCCATCGATATCCGAGGTGCCGCTGGTGTTGATGGAGTTCCTCGACGGCCAGGTCGTCGACACCATGCCGATCGTGGAATCGCTTGCCCCGCAGCGTCGCAGGGACATCGGGGTCTCGCTGCCGCGGGCCCTGGCCAAGATCCACGCCGTGGACCTCGAGGCGACCGGCCTGACCGACCTCGCCAGCCACAAGCCGTACGCCCAGCGCCAGCTCAAGCGGTGGGCCGGCCAGTGGGAGGTCACCAAGACCCGCGAACTGCCCGAGCTCGACGACCTGACCAGACGGCTGGCCGCGGCAGTCCCGGAACAGCGCGAGGTCGCGCTGGTGCACGGAGACTTCCACCTGCGCAACGTGATCGTCTCGCACGAGACCGGCGAGGTGATCGGGGCACTGGACTGGGAGCTGTCCACGCTCGGCGAGCCCCTTGCCGACATGGGCAGCATGCTCGCCTACTGGCCGGAGCCCGGGGAGGACGCGATCGGCGACTTCCCGGCATCCACGGTGACGGGTTTCCCCACCCGAGCGGAGCTCGCCGGGCTCTACCTGGAGGAGACCGGCCGAGACGCCGAGGCGTTGAAGTTCTGGCATGTGCTGGGCCTGTGGAAGATCGCCGTCATCGCCGAGGGTGTCATGCGCCGGGCCATGGAGAACCCGCAGAACAGGGCGGCCGCGGGCACACCCACCGCCGAACAGATCGAAGCGCTCGTCCGCAAGGCCCGCGACGTCGCGACGGACGCCGGGATCTGATCGATTCTCACCCACCATCCATCGACGTAGTTCTCAGGAGAGGCATCATGAAGGCTTGGCGCGTCAACGAACTCGGCGAACCCCGCGACGTACTGAGGCTCGAGGAGGTCGCCGACCTCGCGCCCGGCCCCGGCCAGCTCATGGTCCGGGTGTTGGCTGCGCCCGCGAACTTCCCCGACGTGCTGCTGTGCCGCGGCGAGTACCAGATCAAGCCGCCGCTGCCGTTCACCCCCGGCGTCGAGTTGTGCGGTGAGGTGGTCGCGGTGGGTGAGGGTGTCACCCGGTTCGCGGTCGGGGACCGGGTGATCGGCAACCCGAGCCTGCCGGGTGGCGGGTTCGCGGAGCTGGCGGTCATGGAGGAGTCGAACACCTTCCCCGCACCCGCCGCTCTGGATGATGCCGAGGCGTCCGCGCTGAGCATCGGCTACCAGACGGGCTGGTTCGCGCTGCACCGCCGCACCCAGCTGCTGCCGGGCGAGACCCTGCTGGTCCACGCCGCCGCGGGCGGGGTGGGAAGTGCGGCCGTGCAGTTGGGGAAGGCCGCAGGCGCGAAGGTGATCGGTGTGGTCGGCGGGCCCGACAAGGCCGAGTACTGTCGTCGACTCGGGGCGGATCTGGTGATCGACCGACACACCGAGGACATCGTGGCGGCGGTCAAGGACTTCACCGGCGGCCGCGGCGCGGACGTGGTGTTCGACCCGGTCGGCGGCGATGCGTACACGAAGTCCACGAAGTGCATCGCCTTCGAGGGCCGGATCATCGTGATCGGGTTCGCGGGCGGCACCATCCCACAGCCGGCCCTCAATCATGCGCTGATCAAGAACTACTCGATCATCGGGCTGCACTGGGGCCTGTACAAGGCGTACAACCAGCAGGCGATCGACGACTGCCACATCGAGCTGACCCGGCTCGCCGACGAGGGGGTGATCAAGCCGCTGATCAGCGAGCGGCTCTCGCTCACCGAGGTGGCGGACGGCATCGGCAGGCTCGGCGATGGCACCACCGTGGGACGGATCGTGTTCCAGCCCTGAATCGGAAGGAACGACTGATGGCCGACGGTGACCCCGAATCGATCGACTCGTTGACGCTGCTGCGCGGCGTCAACGAGACCGCGGGATGATCGACACCGCTTGTGGTTTCGCGGCGGCGACAGTAGTCGGGCAGGTGCTCGCCGCGCAGTGTTCGGTGAACTTTCTGTCCCCGGCCGTCGGCGACGAGTTCGTCGCGCGCGCTGTGGTGGTGAAAGCAGGCAAGCGGCAGGTGTTCACCACGGCCGAGTTGTATGCGGAGCGCGACGGAGCGAGCAAGCTCGTCGCGACGGGCACAACAATATTGGCGGTACCTGCCTGAATTCTCTGTAGTGCAACGGGATTCGCGTTCAGAACGGCGGTGGTTCGTCCAGGTCGATGACGAGGATCGGTCCTGCCGGGTTGCGGGGTTCGGGGTGCCGTGTGCCTGGTGGCACGTGGCTGTCGAGTAAGTAGGCGAGGTCGTTCTCGACGGTGCGGCCGCTGTTGCTATAGGCGAGGTCGCGGAGCGTGAAGTCGTCCGCAGTGTCGTGATGGTCGTGGTTGTGCTCGTCGTCCGGGTCGGTGAAGGGGCCGTTCGGTTCGGTGACGGTGATGGAGCCGTATGGGTCGGTCCACCGGAGTAGGCCGGATCCGAGTTGTGTGACGGTCCAATAGCCCTCGGTCTTGAGGCGGTGGTGTTTTCGGCAGAGGCAGGCCAGGTTTTGTTCGACGGTCAGCCCGCCGTTCGCCGGGTTGGTGTGGTCGAAGGGGATTGTGTGGTCGAGGTCGCAGTCCTGCGCACGGGCGGTGCAGTTCGGGAAGCGGCAGGTGCCGTCGCGGGTGCGGATGATCTCGGCGAGGCGTTTGCTGGGTTGGTAGGTGCGGGCCTCGCGGGAGATCTTGCTCCGGTTGCGGATGCTGGACGGGGTGATGCCTGCGGCCATGAGAGCTTTGCCGACCCCGAGGATCGGTCCGTGTGGGGCGGTGGCGACCCTGCGCCCGGAGACGCATGGTCCGTCGGTTTCTGTTGTGCCGTCGAACAGTTCGGGTGCGGCAGCACGGAGTTCATCGAGGAGATTCTCGATGAGGCGCGCGCGATCCTTGTCGGCCAGCGTCAGGACCTGCTTCCAGGTGCCGTCGGCGGCGATGTCGCGGGCGAGGTCTGCGTCGATGGCGCCGTAGCCGTGGAGGTATCCCGGGAGGTCGTCGAGGCCGAGCAGGGTGGTGGCGGAGACACCGACCATGATCGTGGCCTTCTCCCGTGGTGCGCGTGTGGTGACGTCCTCGGTCCCTAGTCGTCCCGTCACCTTCGTGGCGGTGCAGTGCTCGCGTCGGCAGTGGCAGGGCAGGTGGTCTGCGCCGTCGGTGAGGGAGATGAGTGCGTCGGCGCGGCGCTGGGCGTGGGTGCGGGGGTCGTCGGCGCACACCTGCAGCGACATCTCGCGTAGCCGCATGGACAGGCGTTGGGCACCGACGGTGGGGAGCAGTCCTTCCAAGGTGGACATGCCGTCGTCGGAGGCGTGCGTGCGGACGTCGCGATCCTCTTCGGCGCGTTCGCGGCGTCGGTGGACCCCGTCGGGGTCGTATCGGGCGATCAACCGCCGTGCGCGTTGCTTGAGCTTGGTCGAGGTCAGGTGATCGCCGTCGGACAGCAGTCGGTTCTCGATGTCGTCGAGTTTGTCGTCGGAGACGTTCGCCAGGGCGTCGACGATGGCGCGGGTCTGGGTGAGGTCGATCGTGCCCGCGGCGAACGCGGCCGAGACCCGGTGCAGGCGCAAGCGAAGCTCGCAGCCGAGGTCGATCATTCGGGCGGCGGCGCCTTCGGTGACGTGCAGGATCGCGGCGATCTCGACGTGGGCGAATTCGCCATGGTGGGCCTCGTTCTTGCCGCGGCGGGCGTCTTCCTCGCAGCGGGTGAGGTAGAGGGCGGTGAGGGCATGGATCTCGCGGAACTGTTCGCGGGCGATGTGGGCGTGGTGTTCCTGCAGCGTTGCCGGTTGCTCATGATCCGGCACGCCGTCGAGTAGTCCCGATGCCGACCCGCTATCGAACATATGTACGAGTCTAGCGAAGGTTGCCTACGGAATCCAGGGATTGCCGGCGAAGGATCCTGCCGAATGTCACAAGTTCGGCTGACGCAGTACGGGCTTGTCGATCTGTTCGCGGAGGATGTCGCCGTGACCTGCGTGCCTGGCGAACTCTTGGATCATTGCGAGCAGCGTCCATCGCATGCTGACCTTTCCCTCGCGGGGATTGTCCTTGGTGTCGTCGAGGTCGAAGCGGGACACGATTGCACGTGATCGTTGGCTTGCGCGCTCGAACTCGGCGATGACGTCTGCCAGCGACTCGTCGTCGGCGACGGCAAAGGTGCCCTCGTCGCGGCGCGAGTATCCATCGCATTCGGATTCTTCGAGTCCCGCCCAGAACCGTTGGAACCAGATCCGTTCCGCGGCAGCGGCATGCTTGATCAATGAGATCGGCGTCGTCAGCGACGTGACGAGTCGTCGGCGGGCATCGGCGTCAGACAGGCCGCGTGCGGTCTCGATGAGTGCTTCGCGGTTGCTGTCGAGCATGTTCTCGATGATCGCTCGCTCGGTGTCGTCGGTAATCTGGTCGGTGGTCATAGTTTTCACTCCATCTAGTTGTGGGTTGAGGTCGCGGTGGGTGTCGGTCGGGCTGAATGACACAAAGGTGGTGCAGCGCCGATTGGTGTCGGGAGAGTCACGAAGCGTCCGGTGTCAGGAAACGGCCGGGAAGAAGGAGGGCAATCGATCCGCTCGTCGCGAGAATTGCGCGCGGAGCGTGGAGAGGAGGCAGGGCCGGCGTCAACGCCGTGGCTCAGGCCTGTCAGGAGGGCTGCTGCCCGGGGTCAGCATATCGCAGAGTTTCATTCCGTGCTGCATGTCGATCGGCAGCTCGGACCATCTTCGTTGTTGTTCGCACCGATTGCTACCCGGACCGCAAAAGAGGGCATCCGGTGGTCGGTCGGGGAAGTCGACCACCGGATGCCCTCTGTTGGAGCGGAACTCCGTTGTTTACCGCTCGATTCCCAGCTCTCGCAGCTGCTCCCAGTAGAGCTCCACGTTGCCGAGCTTGACGTCCTCATAGCCGCGGACGACGTCGGGCAGTGCGGCGATCGTGGTGGCCCTGTCGTAGTTGGCCGAGTCCAGTTCGTCCGCGAGCCGCAGCACCATTGCGGTGTAGTGCGTCAGCAGTTCGCGCTCGACCTTGCGGACGTGGGCGTAGCCGAACGGGTCGAGCTTGGTCCCGCGGAGCACCTTGCCCTTGGCCAGCATCTTCAGTGCCACATGCGACTTCGGGCGGAGACCGATCTTCTTCTTGCGGCCCAGTGCCCGCAGGGCGGGCGGGTGCAGCTTGTAGGTGAGGTTCTCGCCGCCGGGGACCTGGGACGCGACGTCCTCGAGGAAGGCGGGATCGACAAGCATCCGTGCGACCTCGTACTCGTCCTTGTACGCGGTGAACTTGAACAGTCCGCGGGCGACGGCCTCGCTGAACTCCGTCCGGTCGGTGACCGTACGCTCTGCGGTCCAGATGGACTGCACCGCATCGATGTACCGGCGCGCGACCTTCGCGTTCTGGAACTCGACCAGCTCGCCTGCGCGAAGCTCCACGAGCCTGCGGACCTCACCGTCGAAGGTGGAGTCGGCGAGCAGGTGTGCCGGTGCGACGGCGGGGGTGCGGGCGACCCGCGAGGTGACCGCGGCGAACGCATCCGGATCGGCGAGCGCGACTCGACCCCAGCGGAAGGCGTCGATGTTCGCGGAGACCGCGATGCCGTTGATGCCGATGGCCTCCTCGATGGCCTCGGCGGGCAGCCGCAGGCCACCGCTCTGGAAGGCCGCGCCGATCAGCAGGAAGTTCGCGGCGGCGGTGTTGCCGAACAACTCCTGCGCGGCAGCCAACGCATCGAAAGCACTGAGCGACTTGGATGCCGAGCCGAGGCGGTCGAGCAAACCCTGCTCGTCCGGGTACCGGACGGACTTGTCGTAGACCATGTCGCCGGTGGGGGTCTGGCTGGTCGACGCGACCGCGACCGTGGTGTCCGCGCTGCCGTAGCCCAGGTTCTTGTTGTCGGTGGCGGTGAGGAGGTCGAAGGCGACGATGCAGTCGGCGCTGCCCGGCGTCAGCCGGTTCGAGGGCTCGAGCGCACCCGGGGAGAATCGCAGGTGCGAGACCACCGGTCCGGCCTTCTGGCTGAGACCGATCTGGTCCAGGGACTCCACCTCGTAGCCGGCGCGCAGGGCGGCGGTGGCGAGCACCTGGTTGACGGTGACGATGCCGGTGCCGCCGATGCCGGCGAGGAAGACGTTCTGGGTCGAGGTCAGCTCGGCGAGATCCGGCTCGGCCACGAGCGGCGGCACGGGGCGCTCGACCCGGGCGGACTTCTTCTTGCCCGGCACCACCTCGACCGTGACGAACGACGGGCAGTCGCCGTCCAGGCAGGAATAGTCTGTGTTGCACGAGGTCTGGTCGATTCGGGTCTTACGGCCGAACTCGGTGTCCACCGGCTGCACGGACAGGCAGTTGCTCTTGGTCCCGCAGTCGCCGCAGCCCTCGCAGACGGCCTCGTTGATGATCACGCGGGTGTTGCGGGTCGGCAGGGTGCCGCGCTTGCGCTGACGGCGTGCGTCGGCGGCGCAATGCTGGTCGTAGATCAGCACGGTGACGCCCTCGACCTCGCGAAGCTCCTTCTGCGCCTCGTCGAGGCGGTCGCGGTGCCACAGCTTGACGCCCTTGGCGAGCTGTCTCTTGTTGTGCCGCTTGGGGTCGTCGGCACAGATGATGATCCGCTTGACGCCCTCGGTGGTGAGCTTGTGGGTGAGCTTCGCGACGGACAGCGCGCCCTCGGCGTCCTGGGCGCCGGTCATCGCGACGACGTCGTTGTAGAGCAGCTTGTAGGTGATGTTCACCCCGGCCGCGACGCAGGCCTGCACGGCGAGCTGGCCGGAGTGGAAGAAGGTGCCGTCGCCGACGTTCTGGAACAGGTGCTTGACGTCGGTGAACGGCGCCTGGCCGATCCACTGGCTGCCCTCGCCGCCCATCTGGGTCAGCCCGGTGACGGCGCTGTCCTCGCGATTGGAGATGGTGACCATGGTGTGGCAGCCGATGCCGCCGCCGCCGATCGATCCCTCGGGCAGAGCCGTGGATCGGTTGTGTGGGCACCCGCTGCAGAAGTAGGGGGTGCGGGTGGCGGAGAGCACCTCGAGCGAGAGTTGCGGGGGCAGAGCCTTCTTCAGTTCCACCCGGTTCTTGAGCACCCGGCGGAGGGGGCCGAGCAGCCGACCGGCGGTCAGCTCGCCGTCGACGGGCATCAGCGGCCTGCCCGCGGCATCGCGCTTTCCGAGGATCTGCGGGGTGTGCTCGCTGCCGTAGAGGATCTCGCGGATCTGCGTCTCGATGAAGGCCGTCTTGTCCTCGACCACGATCAGCTGCTCGAGTCCCGCGGCGAACTCGCGGACCTTCTTCGCGCCGAGCGGGGTTGGCATGCCGATGCGCAGCAGCCGGATCCCGGCGTGGTGCAGCGCGGCCTCGTCGACGCCGAGGTCGAGCAGGCCCTGGCGCAGCGAGTCGAAGGTGGTGCCGGTGGCCGCGAAGCCGATCGTCGCGCCGGTGGGGTCGACCTCGATCACATCGAGATCGTTGGCCTCGCCGTACGCGCGCACCACCTCCCAGCGGGGCCCGTACAGGTCGGCCTCGGCGATGACACTGTCCGTCGGCACCGCCATCGGGCGCTGCTTGTAGACGAACGGCTTACCGTCCCATTCGATCTCGGGGACGGTGATGTCGATGTTCGACACCCGGCCGTCGACCGTCCAGGCGCCGTCCGCGACGTCCGCGACGACCTTGAGGGCGACAAGGCAGCCGGAGGCGCGCGACAGCGCGACGCCGTGCATGCCCATCGTGATCATCTCTTCGGCGTTGCGGGGGAACAACACCGGAATCCCAAGCGCGGCGAGGGACCGTTCGCTGACCGCGGGGACGGTGGACGACTTGGAGGCGGGGTCGTCGCCGACGAGCAGCAGCACGCCGCCCTTGGGGTTGACCCCGTACATGTTCGCGTGCCGCAGGGCATCGGTCGCGCGATCGACGCCGGGGCCCTTGCCGTACCAGACACCGATGACGCCGTCGTGCGTCGCCTGCCCAGCGGGAAGGTCAGCCTGGCTGCCCCAGACGGCGGTGGCGGCGAGCTCCTCGTTGAAGCCGGGCACAAAGGTGATGTCGTGCTCGGCGAGCACCTGAGGCATCCCGTGCAGCATCTTGTCGACGCCGCCGAGCGGGCTGCCCTGGTAGCCGGAGACGAAGGTCGCGACCCGTCGGCCCGCGCGGATGTCGTGGACGTGCTGCTCGACGAACTGGCGCGCAATCGCCTGGACGCCGGTCAGCAGCACCGGGCCCGACCCGGACCGGTAACGGTCGTCGAGGTCGTAGGGAGCGGGCAGCGCCGCCGTCGGGGTGACGGGACGATCGGCCAGTTCAGTCATCGCGGTCCACCGTTTCTTCGCCGCATCGGATCACGTTGCGCGCATAAATCGGGCATCAGGTGTAGCAATGATTTGCCCAGGTGGTGTGACCGTCAACACCCGCTAATTGAGCTGAAAGATATGATCAGTTGTGACCCACAACACTGGAATGAGGTCGACATTGTGATCAGCATCGATCGACTCGACGCGTCGCTGCTCAAACTGCTCACCGACGATCCGCGCGCCGGGGTGATGGAGCTGGCCGCCCGCCTCGGCGTCGCCAGGAACACCATCGCCTCTCGGATGCGGCGCCTTGAGGAGACCGGAGTGGTCACCGGGTACCGCCCGGACGTCGACCTGCCCACCCTCGGGCTGCCGGTGCAGGCCTTCGTCGGTGCCGAGCTGGAACAGGGCCGCATCAAGGACGTCATCGAGGACCTGCGCGGGGTCCCGGAGGTGCTGGAGGTGCACACCACGACCGGTCGAGAAGACCTGCTGATCCGGATCGCGGCGCCCTCGCACGAGGAGTTGCTGCACGTGCTCGAGAGCATCCTCGGCCTCGACGGCGTCGCGCACACCACCACCACGCTCGCGCTGACGACGCCGGTGAAATACCGGACGCAGCCGCTGGTCGATCACATCACCCGCGAGGCGGGCCACGGTCGGTCGGCTGCGTCGTACCGAGGCGACGGCTGACGGATACGACCAATCGGTGGATGACATGTACATGCTGGATGCCCGTTGTTTGACTGGACCTGTCGGTCTCATATGAGGACGACAGGACACGGGAGGTGTCTCATGTCAGCTGAACAGAACATCGAGATCACGAAGAAGGGATACGCGGCCTTTTCGGCCGGGGACGCTGAGGCGGCGATGGAAGCCCTCGCGGACGACATCGAGTGGATAGTGCCCGGTGACAGCGCGGTCAGTGGCACCTACCACGGCAAGGCCGAGGTCGGCGGACTGTGGATGAAATTGGCCGAGAAGGCCCTGGCGACCAAGCCCCAGCACTTCTTCGGCGATGACGAGAGGGTCGTGGTGCTGACCCAGGTGACCGCGGGCGGGGAGAGCTGGGACGCCGCCGATGCCCTCACGTTCAGGGACGGGAAGGCCGTCAAGATCCAGACCGCGGGCGACACGGTCAAGTACGAGAAGGTGTTCGGTTCCCGCTAGCGGGCTCGGGTCGTGAGGTCACGCGCGTCAGCCGGCTGACGGCGACCTATGGTCAGAGGATGACCATCCCCGCCGCGCATCCCGATGTGGTGGAGACGACGCTGGTCAGCGCTCGACCGCTGGCGCTGGCCGGCACTCTCGCCCCGCTCGGCCGCGGCCGGTACGACCCCTGTCACCGGACCACCGCCGACGGCGCGCTCTGGCGGACCTCGCTGATGCCGACCGGCGCGGTGACCTATCGGCTGATCCAGGCAGGCGCGACGTCGGTGTCGTGCCGCGCCTGGGGCCCGGGTGCGGCGGAGTTCGAGACCACCCTGGCCGGCCTGCTGGGGGAGTCGGACGACACCGCCGACTTCGCGCCCGAGCACCCCAAGGTGGCCGAGGCCCATCGGCGCTTCCCCGGGCTCCGGATCCCCCGAACCGGCCGGGTCTTCGAGGCCTTGGTGCCCGCGATCCTGGAACAGCGGGTGCACACCGTCGCGGCCCGCGCGTCCTGGCGGCGGCTGGTCGCCCACTACGGCGCGCCCGCGCCTGGCCCCGCGCCGGAGGGAATGCGGGTGCCGCCCCCGGCCGAGGTGTGGCGCCGGATCCCGTCCTGGGAGTTCCATCGGGCTGGGGTGGATCCGCGCCGCTCCCGCGCGATCGTCACGGCGGCGGCCGTGGCGAACCGGCTGGAGGAGACCGCAGCGATGTCGGCACCGGACGCCGCGGCCCGGCTCCGGGTGGTCCAGGGGATCGGGGAGTGGACGGCGGCGGAGGTCGCCCAGCGGGCCCTCGGCGACGCCGACGCGCTCTCGGTGGGGGACTTCCATCTGTCCGCGATCGTCGGGTGGTCGCTGCTCGGGCGCCCGCTGGACGACGCGGGGATGGTCGAGTACCTCGAATCGGTGCGGCCACACCGGCATCGGGTGGTCCGGCTGCTCCAGGTGAGCGGCCAGGCGGTCAAGCCCAAGTTCGGGCCGCGCACCCCGATCACCGATCACCGCGGGCGCTGAGTTCGCGGAGCGGGGAGATTCTTTCCCATGGGGCGGTTTCGTCTCGCCGAACCGGCACGGCCGGGTGCACGATGGTGTTCGATTGACGACGGCGCGCTACCGACGCCACGGCAGTGGGAGGCAATCAATGGGTCAGGTCCAGGAACGCATCGAGCAGTTCGCGGAGGAGATCCGCGCCGAGGGTGTGGAGGGCGACCGGCTCATGCGGCTCACCGACACCTCCGCGAAGCGGCTGCGTGAATCGGGCGCGATCCGCATGCTGCAGCCGAAGCAGCACGGTGGGCTCGAGGTCCACCCGCGCGAGTTCGCCGAGACGGTCATGAGCATCGCCGCGATGGACGGCGCCGCCGGATGGGTCACCGGCATCGTCGGCGTCCATCCGTGGGAGCTGGCGTTCGCCGACCCGAAGGTGCAGGAAGAGATCTGGGGCGCGGATCAGGACACCTGGGTGGCGTCGCCGTACGCGCCGATGGGCGTCGCCAAGGCGGTCGACGGGGGCTACGTCCTCAACGGTCGCTGGTCGTTCTCCTCGGGCACCGATCACTGTCAGTGGGCTTTCCTCGGCGCCCTGCTCGGCGACGAGAACGGCGCGCCGGTGATGCCGCCGGTCCCGCTGCACGTGATCCTGCCGCGGTCGGACTACCAGATCGTTGCCGACTCGTGGGATGTCATAGGACTCCGCGGCACCGGGTCCAAGGACCTGATCGTCAAGGACGCGTTCATCCCGAGCTACCGCACGATGCTGGCCTCGGAGGTGATGGACGGCACCGCGGTGAAGAAGGCGGGCCGCACGGAGACGCTGTACAACATGCCGTTCTCCTGCATGTTCCCGCTCGGCATCACCTCGGCGGTCGTCGGCATCGCCGAGGGCGCGCTGGCCTGCCACATCGCCGCGCAGAAGGATCGCGTCGCGATCACCGGCACCAGGATCAAGGAGGATCCCTACGTCCTCTACGCGATCGGCGAGGCCGCGGCCGAGATCGCCGCGTCGCGCGCCGCGCTGCTCGAGACCGTCGACCGGTTCTGGGACATGACCGAGGCGGGCAAGGAGGTCGACTTCGAGGCGCGTGCCATCGGGCGTCGCACCCAGACCGCGGCGGCCTGGCGCGCGGTGCGCGCGGTGGACGAGATCTTCGCGCGCTCGGGCGGAGGCGCCCTGCACTACAAGTTCCCGATGCAGCGCTTCTTCCGGGACGCGCACGCGGGCATCGCCCACGCGATTCACGTGCCGGGCTCGATCTTCCATTCGTCGGCGCTCACCCAGCTCGGCGGCGAGCCGCAGGGGATCCACCGCGCGATGATCTAGGCGGCTCCGCCGCCCGTGCGTGGTTGACGAGTCCCAGGACTCCTCAACCGCGCACGGGCGCGCAGCGCCTTCACTCGACGATCAGGATGCTGTGCATCTCGGGGTGATAGACGCAGTGGAAGGTGTACCCGCCTGCGGTGGTGGGGGCCGTGAAGGTGGCGGACTCGTTGCCGTCGACGTGGACGTCGAACAAGCCCTCGGTGTCGGAGGTGACCGAGTGCTCCGGTCCGGCACCGTTCCTCACCACGATCTCCTCGCCAGGACGGACCGACGGCGGGGGTGTGAAGGTGGAGTTCTCGATGGCGATCACCGGCGCCCCGGAGTCGGGCGCGACGGCCGTGGTGTCCGGGTGATGCTCGGATCCGCCGTCGGAGGAACACGCGGCCGCGAGCCCGGTCGCGATGGCGAGCGCGGCGAGTCCAGCCCGCCGATGTGCCGCCCGCCTTGGGGTGAACGGGGGTGTGGATCCGGGCATGTCGGGCCTCCGTCGGTCGATCGCGTGACGACGCACTGAGCAACGTTGCTGGAGTGGGTTCAGCCTAGGCCCGACCCCACGTCCGCGGTACCGCCGCGAGGCCCCGCGGTCGCCGGTCCGGCGAACACGAGGGTAGAGCGGATTTCAGTTCTTGACGCCCGCGGCCAGGATCTCCCGCGCCTCCGCCCGCCCGTCGAGGAGCCGGCTGGTGCGCAGCGTGACCTTCCACTGCCCGTCGACGCGGGCGAACTCCCAGCGGTTCGCGGTGATCCGGGCGACCCGGTAGGTCCCGGTTTCCGGCTCGTGCAGGACCAGTTGTGAGTGGCAGGTGGCGACCGCGATGTCGCCGTCGATCTCGATGTGCGGCGGGCCGATCAGGTGGCCGCTGCCCGCCTGGATGTAGGACTGGTGAGGCTTGGACAACACCATGGCCTCGATCTCGACGTGTCCTCGCAGGGAACCGGTGTCCACGTCGTAGACGCCGTCCTCGGTCCACATCCCGGCGACGGCCGCGCTCTCGCCGCTGTCCACCGCGGGCCCGTACGCGCTGATGATGCGCATCAGGTCGAGCTGGTCCTCGAGGAGCTGGACCCGGGCGGCGAGGGCGATGAGCAGGGTTTCGGTATCGGTCATGGATGAATCCTTCCTCACGATGGAGGTCGGTTGCTAGAGTCAGAATTGATTTCAGTTGTGGCGATCGGGCGGCCCCCCGATCAGGGCCGGAGGAGAATCCCCATGACGGTCGTCACCGAGTACGCGGTGCGCAACGACGCCGGTGAGGCGCCGCCCTCGATGATCGAACGCATGACCCTGATCCTCGATGCGTTCGACGGGCGGTCGGCGCGGTTGACGTTGGCGGAGGTGGCCAGCCGGGCTCGGCTGCCCCGATCGACGGTGCATCGGATTCTCGATTCGCTGGTGAAGCTGAACTGGGTGGAGCACGCGTCGTTCGGGTACCGGTTGGGTCGCCGCGCGCTCGCGATCGGCGGCGGGGACGGCGGGCAGGCGGAGGTCCGGGAGGCGGCAGCGCCGCTGCTGCACGAGCTGCACCTGCAGACCAGGATGGTGGTGCACCTGTCTGTCCTGGACGGGCACGAGGCCGTGTACCTCGACAAGATCGGCGGCCCGCTCGCCTCGTCCGTTCCCTCCCGGGTGGGCGGACGGGTGCCTGCGCACTCCACCGCGGGCGGGAAGGCGATGCTCGCCTGGCTCGCACCCGAACGGGTCGATGCGCTGTTCGGAAGCGGGATGACCGGGTGCACCGACCAGACCATCTCGGATCTCGGGGTCCTGCATCAGGAGCTCAGCCGGATCAGGCAGCGCAGGGGGCTGGCGTTCGAACGAGGCGAGTCCGCGCGGGGGATGGCCTGCGTCGGCGTCGGCATCCGCGGTCACGATGGCCCCGTGGCCGGGCTCTCGCTGTGTGGGGATGCGCGCACGGCGCCGCTGGAGCGGGTCGCGCCGCTGGTGGCCGAGGCCGCCCGAGAGATCACCCGAACGCTGTTCCCCGAGCTCGGTCGCGGCTGGAGCTAGCGGGTCCGGCATCGCTTGGGGCGGCGTCGAATGTCCGGTGAGTGAACCCTTCGTTAATGTTGCGAAGCACCCCGTCCTTGAGTTGAACGATCGTTCATGAAGGGGTGTGATTACCCCGGCCGAGCGGCATCGTCGCTGGCAGCAGGCTGCCGACGCAATCGCCCGCAGTCCTCCACTTCGATCAGTCGGGAACGAGCATGAGCCGGGTTTCACGTCATAGAGGGTTTCGGTCCGCGGTGGCCGCGGGGGTTGTCGCGGTGGCGCTGGTCGGTGGACCGCTCTCGCAGCTCGCCCTCGCCTCGCCCGCGCAGGCCGCCGAGACCGTTCGCCAGGACGAGCCGGTCTGCGTGGGATCCAAGCAGGCCACGATGAGCGCGGTCTTCGACGCGGTCCTGCAGGCGTCGAAGCCGATCCTGCCCCAGCCGTACCTCGACAACTACGAGGGCATCCGCGCGGAGGGGCAGGCGCGGCTCAAATCGGTTGGCATCAGCACCCTCAGCGTGTCGAATCCCGCTTCCGTTTACTCGACCGACGACGAGGCGGGGATCAACAAGTACGGCGATCCGATCACCCAGTACATCGTCACGCAGCTCATGAACGTGAAGGCCGGGCGCGAAGGCGCGGTCATCCGCGCCGAGAACCTCACCCTCGGTCAGGCGATCGAGACGGCCTACGCCGTCATCTACACCACCGCCGTCATCCCGGCGAACATCGTCGCCGGCATGATCCCGTCGATGTTCGCGGTCGGGCCGGTCAGCGCCGGGACGCTCATCAGCCTCCCGCTGAAGCTGGGGACCAAGGGCTTCACCGCCATCTACGAGGCGGCCCGCGAGCAGCTCGAGACGAGCTGCGTGGTCTGGACGACCAAGGCCGTCGCCGACCGGGCAGGCGAGCCGGACCCGGCACTCGACTACGGGTTCCGGGCCCCCGCCTTCGTCGAGGCACTGGCGAGCGAGCTGGACATCGCCGGTCCCGACTGCCTGGCGGTGTCCGGCATGCCGCTGTCTCGGGTGCTGTCGCGGACCACGAGCCACCTGACCTCCGTCGAAGCCGATCCCGCCCGTCGTGCGCAGATCGAGGATCAGCGCTCGCGGCTGGAGTGGATCATGGCCAACGCGATGGTGCCTGCGAGCCTCATCCCCGCGCACCCGGACGACTTCTCGTCGATCGAGAAGTTCCTGTCCATGGGCCTCGGATTGGTCCCGAAGGTCGGCGGCGCGGCGACGGATGCACTGATCGGGTTGGGCCACAATGTCTTTGCCGGGAAGGACTTCAGCAAGCTGGTGCCGCTCGGCACTCTCACGGTCGGGGATTCGCTGACCGCCGCCTACTTCTCGTACGCACTGACCAGCCAGGTGATGGAACTCGTCTTCGACGAATCCATGAACGCGATGTCTGCCGCCTGGACCGGTGCCTCCGGCGGTGTCGGCGCGCTCGTCAACCCCTTCGAGTGGATTCCCTCGCCGTTCCCTCTGATCAATGCGCCGAACGTCTATGGGCTGGTGACGTACCACCACGTCCTGAACTCGGTCTGCATCGCCTCGGAGGCCGACAAGTAGTCCCAGCAGCATGTGTTCCCCAATCGCGGCGATCGGACGATGATCGAGACCACACTCACCCGCGCAGCAGAGGGATTGGTGGAGAACATGTCTGACATCCGTTCGCTCGGCTATCTCAAGGTGCAGACGCAGGACGTCGATCGTTGGCGCGGACTCGTGGTCGACGGCCTCGGCATGGCCGTCGGTTCCGGCCCCGA
Organism: Rhodococcus sp. PvR099; assembly: GCF_017833315.1. Lineage (NCBI taxonomy): Bacteria > Bacillati > Actinomycetota > Actinomycetes > Mycobacteriales > Nocardiaceae > Rhodococcus > Rhodococcus sp. PvR099. The sequence goes on from NZ_JAFIBV010000001.1 coordinate 4,161,463, forward strand.
CGAGGACGGGCTGTACCTGCGGATCGACGAGCGCCGGTCACGGCTGCAGGTGTTGCCGGGCGAGGTGGACAAGGTGCTCGCGGTCGGCTGGGAGGTGCGTGACCAGTTCGCGCTGCGAGCCGTGCACGATGAGTTGGAGAAGGCGGGCGTGGAGGTCCGCGAGCTGTCGCAGGGGGAGGCGGACCAGCGCGACGTGGAGCGCGTGATCACCTTTGCCGATCCGGCAGGAACCACCGTCGAGGTGTTCTTCGGTCCGGTGCTCGACCACAGCCCGGTGGTTACCCCGCACGGCGGCCGGTTCGTGACCGGGCCCGCGGGCCTCGGCCACGTCGTGCTGCCGACGCCGCACTTCCAGGAGACCTACGACTTCTATACGGAGGTCCTCGGCTTCCTGCCCCGCGGTGCCATGCGCCTCGGTGGGCCGGGCGCACCCGGCCCGGCCCTGCGGGTGCGGTTCCTGGGCGTCAACCAGCGGCACCACAGCCTGGCGATCTGTCCGGCGCCGCCGTCGGAGGCCCCCGGGATGGTGCACCTGATGATGGAGGTCGACACCCTCGACGCGGTGGGCCAGGCGCTGGACCGGGTCGGCAAGCTCGGGTTCTCGATCTCGTCCACCCTCGGTCGGCACACCAACGACAAGATGGTCTCCTTCTACGTTCGCGCGCCCGGCGGCTGGGACCTCGAGTTCGGCACCGAGGGCATGCTGGTGGACGAGACCCACTACACCGCGGAGGAGATCACCGCGGACAGCTACTGGGGTCACGACTGGTCCGGCTCGGAGCCCCTCGCGGCGTTCACTCCCGAGTCGTAGCGTTCGGCGCCCCGGGGGCCGGGCGGACGCATATCGTGGATTGCCGGGGGCCACTCGCGGAGGAGTCCGGGATGACAATTCCATCGGCACAGGGCATCGCGCCCAGGTTCGACGGCCTGCTGGCCGCCGTCGTCAACTGCACGCTGAAGCGGTCGCCGGAGGTCAGTAACACTCAGGGGCTGATCGACCGGAGCGTCGGGCTGATGCGCGACGCGGGCGTCGCGGTCGACGAGATCCGCGCGGTCGATCACGACATCGCCACCGGCGTGTACCCCGACATGACCGAACACGGCTGGCCGAGCGACGAGTGGCCGCAGCTGTACGGGCGGATCATCGCAGCGGACATCCTGGTGCTGGCGGGCCCGATCTGGCTCGGCGACAACAGCTCGGTGATGAAGAAGGTCATCGAGCGCCTGTACGGCTGCTCGTCGATCCTCAACGACCGGGGGCAGTACGCCTTCTACGGGCGGGTCGGCGGCTGCCTGATCACCGGCAACGAGGACGGCGTCAAGCACTGCGCGATGAACATCCTCTACAGCCTTCAGCACCTGGGCTATGTGATCCCGCCGCAGGCGGACGCCGGCTGGATCGGCGAGGCGGGCCCGGGTCCGTCCTACCTGGACGAGGGGTCTGGCGGGCCGGAGAACGACTTCACCAACCGCAACACCACCTTCATGACCTACAACCTGATGCACGCGGCGGCGATGCTGAAGGAGGCCGGCGGGTTCCCCGCCTACGGGAACCAGCGGTCCGAGTGGGACGCCGGTTGCCGGCCGGACTTCGCGAACCCCGACTACCGCTGACAGCGTCCGCTGCGGCGGGGGTGTCGCTGGGATAACCTCTCGCCATGGCGTCAGCGGCCTCGGTGGGGCGATCGGCCGCGTGGACCGCTATGGCCATCGCGATGACCTTCGGCGCCACGGCCTGTATCGGAGCCGTGGACCGGGCCGACTTCGATGCGGCGATGCGAGCGCGCGGCGGCGGGATGACCACGGCCGTGGTCCGGGACGCGATGGCCGCCCTCGCGCTCGAGTACGGCGTCACCGAGTTGCAGGTCACCTCGGTGAACATCGGACCGGTCGAGACGGTCGAGGTGACCGTACGGAACCCTGCGCGTCCCGATCAGCTGGACAGTTTCACCTTCGACGGCCGATATCTGAGTGAACCGACCCCGGTACCGGTCAGTGCCCACGACGATCTCGACGCGCAATCCTTCAGTCTCGGAGAGGTTCCCGCGCTCGACCGCGTCGAGAGCCTGGTCGACGACGCCCTTGCGGACACCGCCTTTGACGACGGCCAGGTCACCGGCATCTCGGTCAACAGAACCGAGGCGATACGGCCGACGGTCATGGTCGAGTCGCCGCGGTCCCGGGCACTTGTCGTGTTCGATGCCGACGGGGCGATCTCGGGGGTACATCCGCTGTGACCGAACCCGTGGAACTCGGCGTGAACGCCGAGCGCGCGCGGCGACCGGTTGTCGCGCGGGCGTTGATCTGGGGAATGGTGATCGTCTTCGGCGCAGGCTTCCTCACGTTGACCTCCTCGGTGATCTGGCCGGGGCAGGCGCTCTACCTCGCCCCGTTGTTCTGCGAACAACCCACCGCTGAGGCCGTCATCGTCTCGGACACCTACGCCTCGGGGGATGGCACCTCGACGGACTTCACGCTCTACTGCATCGGAGATCGCGGTCAGACGATCGATGAGGGCTGGCTGCGGCCCTTTCTGATGCTCTGGGGTTGCTATGCCGTCGCGATCGTCGTGTTGGTGGTTGTGGTGGCGATCATCTCGCGGAAACCGACTACACCGGAGCAACACTCGCTGTAGCAGACCGTCCACGCATTCGGTGTGGCAGCGGTGGCGGACTTGCGCGGGCGCCGCGGTCGAGGTATTTCTGGATACAGCGTCGCGTGTCGATGACGGACTGCGTCAGGCATGGAGGCGTCGGACCGCAAGGGGTTTCCTTGACCATCTCGTTCAACCACACCATCGTCGCCGCGAAAGACAAGCAGCTCTCGGCGTACTTCTTCACCACGCTGTTCGGCCTCCCGGATCCGGTTCCGGCCGGCTTCTTTCTCGCGGTTCAGCTCGACAACGGAGTCACCCTGGACTTCGCCGAACCACCGCCCCACCTCGACGTGACCCCACAGCACTACGCGTTCCTGGTCTCGGAGGACGACTTCGACAGCATCTACGGTCGAATCCTCGAGCGGAAAATGGAGCACTGGGCCGATCCCCGGCAATCGGCCACGGGAATCAACAAGAATGACGGCGGTCGTGGGACCTACTTCCTCGACCCTGCCGGGCACTTTCTCGAGATCATCACCCGGCCATATGGTTCGGGCAGATAAGGTCCGCTGACACGGTGGTGGCGGCACCCCCGATCGCGGGGTGTGGCCGCCACCGGCCAGAGGATCGGGCTTCTCAGCCGCTCGTCGTCGGAGAGCCACCGCTTCGGGTCGGCGGCAGGAACCTGCGCGCGACGTTCTCCTCGGTGGACGCGCCCGGCGACCACTGCGAGATCCAGGGGCCGGTGCCCTCGCTCGGGTCGAGCACCCCGGCCTCCAGCCAGGTGTACCGGCCGTCGAGGATGCCGTCGGCGAGCCGGTGGTCCACCTCGTCGCTGTTGTCCCACAGGGCCGCGAACAGCCGATCGATCCGGATCCGGGACTGCTGGCAGAACGCGTCTGCCAGCTCGTAGGCGGCGTCGCCCTGGCCGGGGTCCTGCCCGCGCAGCATCTCGGCTCGCACGCAGCTCGCCGACATCGCGAACAGTTCGGCGCCGATGTCCACGACCCGGCCGAGGAACGCCTGGTGCTTCTCCATCCCGGCCTGCCAGCGGGCCATGCCGTAGAAGGTGGAGCGGGCCAATTTGCGTGCGTTGCGCTCCACGAAGCGCAGATGCGTTGCGTTCCCACCGAATTCGCCGTACGACGTCGGGAGCTGGCCCTTGCCGGAGACCAGGTGCGGCAGCCACTTGGCATAGAAGCCGCTGGCGCCGAGCGCAGCCTTGGCCTTGTGCTGCAGGTCCGCCTTGGGGTCCGCGAGGTCCCCCGCCGCGGCCAGGTGGGCGTCGACGGCCTCGCGGGCCACCAGCAGCCGCATGATCTCGCTGGACCCCTCGAAGATCCGGTTGATCCGCAGGTCGCGAAGCTGCTGCTCGGCGGGCACCGCCCGCTCACCCCGCGCGGCCAGCGACTCGGCGGTCTCGTAGCCACGACCACCGCGGATCTGGATCAGGTCGTCGGCGATCAGGCAGGCCATCTCGCTCGACCACAGCTTGGCGAGCGCGGCCTCGATCCGGATGTCGTTGCGGCCCTCGTCGGCCATCTGTCCGGACAGCTCCAGCACCGCCTCCAGCGCGAACGTGGTGGCGGCGATGAACGACAGCTTGGCGGCGACCGCCCCGTGCTTGCCGACCTGTCTGCCCCACTGCACCCGTTCCGCGGACCACTTGCGCGCGATGAGCAGCGACCACTTGCCCGCGCCCGCGCACATCGCTGGGAGGGCGAGCCGACCGGCATTGAGGGTGGTCAGCGCGATCTTGAGCCCGTCGCCCTCGCGCCCGATCAGATTCGCGGCCGGCACCCGCACCTGGTGCAGACGGGTGACACCGTTCTCGATCCCGCGCAGGCCCATGAACGAGTTGCGTCGCTCGACGGTGATGCCGGGTGAATCCGCTTCGACCACGAACGCCGTGATCCCGCCGCGGTGCTCACTGCCCGGCTCGCCGGGGCGCCCCTCGCTGCGGGGCACTCGCGCCATCACCACGAGCAGCTCGGCGACCACGCCGTTGGTGGTCCACAGCTTCACGCCGTCGAGGAGATAGGCGGAGCCGTCCTCGGTCGGGGTCGCGGTGGAGGCCATCCGGGCCGGGTCCGATCCGACGTCGGGCTCGGTCAGCAGGAACGCGGACACCGCGCCCTTCGCGCAGCGGGGCAGGAACTCCCGCTTCTGCTCCGGGGTGCCCGCGAGCTTGAGCGGCTCGGGCACGCCGATGGACTGATGCGCCGACAGGAGCGCTGCGATGCTCGGGTGCACCGTCGCGACGAGCATCAAGGCCCGGTTGTAGGCGACCTGCGACAGACCGAGCCCGCCGTACTCCTCGGAGACCTTGAGGCCGAAGCAGCCGAGCTCGGCGAATCCCTTGACGTAGTCGTCGGGGATCCGGGATTCGCGCTCGATCACCGCCCCGTCCAGGGTGGCGCAGTACTTCTCGAGCTCGGCGAGGAACCGGTCGGTCTTGGCGGCCTCCGCGGGCGGCGGCTGGGGGAAGGGGTGCACGAGGTCGAGCCGCAGCCGCCCGAGGAAGAGCTCCTTCGCGAACGAGGGCTTGTCCCACCCGCTCTCCCTGGCTTCCTCGGCGACCGCTCTCGCCTGTTCCTCGGTGACCTCGGCCGGTGCAACCATGATCCGCCTCCTGGAAGGACGTGCCAGTTGTTACTGGCGAGTATCCTCCGGCGACGCCGGTTTGGGAACCCTACGACCGGGCGAGAATCACGAGTGCGGTCAACCCCGCGTCTCGCGCAAAGCCAATGCGAGCAGGCGCGACTCGATGATCTCGCCCGGGCCGCTCGGGTTCTGCAGCGACATCCGCTCGGCCGCCTCGTGGTCGTTCGTGGCCCCGCCGGGCAATGCGCGTAGCACCGTTCGTAGCTGTCCGGATCGGTCGGCGGTCCTGCCCTTGAGCCAGCCGAGGGCCCGCGCCAGGCGCTGCTCGACGGGGGTGAAGTCGCTGCCGAGCGGGTACTCCGGCAGGGTGCCCTCCCGGCGCAGGGACGCCAGCGCGGATCGCAGTCGCGCGGGGGTGTTCCCCGCGGTGCCTGCGGGCAGGGCGAAGTCCCGCGGCAGTTTGCCTGCGCGGGTGGCCGCCTCGATCAGCGCTGCCTGGAACCGGGTGTCGGTGATCGCGGTCATCGCCGCGATGCAGTCCTCGTCGGTGCGGCCACGCACGTCGGCGACCCCGTACTCGGTGACGTACACGTCGCGCAGGTGCCGGGGGACGGTGGTGTGGCCGTAGTTCCAGAGCACGTTCGAGCCGGCCTTGTCTCCCGCCCCTCGGGTCGAGCGCAGCATCAGTACCGAGTGCGCCTGCGGCAGCGCGTGCGCCATCGCGACGAAGTTGTACTGGCCGCCGACGCCCGATACCAGCCGGCCGTCGTCCAGCGCGTCGGACACGGCGGCTCCGAGCGCGGTGGCCATCATGCAGGTGTTGAAGAACCGCGCGTGGCGGCGCTGCAGCCGTTCGAGCGTTTCGTTGCCGCCGTACAGCTCGTTGACCTCGCTGACGCGCTTCATGCCGATGCCGTCGCGGTCCGGGTACGGGAGATCGCGCAGCCAGCCGTAGAACTCCGGTGAGCCGAGATAGAAAGCGCCGTGGAGGAATTCGCCGTCACGCGCCACGATCGTGTGGTCGTCCTCGGTGGCGGTGCCCGCGTTGATGCGGGACATCACCTCGGCGTCGTCGACCACCCTGCGCTTGACGACACCGACCTCGACCAGTCGCTTGAAGCCCTCGTTGATCATCTCGGTGCACCCGTACAGGCCGTCGGTGAACGGTGCCAGCGCGGTGTCGTCCGCGTGGGGTGACCCGAGGGCGTGCAGCACCCTCCGGTAGGTGGCATTGTCGGTGTGCCGCAACGCGAGCGCGTGGCACAGCGCGTCGGCCAGGGCGCCGATGCCGATCTGCAGGGTGCCGCCGTCCAGCACCAGGGTGCTGGCGTGGAAGCCGATCGCGTAGTCGGCGTCGGTGACCGGTTCGCGGGGCAGGCCGAACAGCTTCGGGTGCGGGCCCGGCGGGGTCAGCACTGCGTCGAAGAAGTCGGGATCGACGGCCGCGGTGCCGCCGAGCCACGGCAGTTCGGGGTCCACCTCGGCGATCAGCACCGGCCGCGGCAGGCCGCGCGCCGCGATCTCGTCGAGGGTGTCGAAGGTCAGGTCGGTGTTGCAGGACAGCGAGAGTCGGGTCCCGCCCGGCTCGCGGGCGACCTTCTGCAGCACCGCGTTCACGCCGCGGTCGGCGAGTGCCCGTGCGACATGCGTGTAGTTGAGGCTCGCGTAGCGCTGCTGCGCCTGGGGCGAGCCCAGCAGCGCGCCCGATTGCAGGTAGAACTCCTCGACCTCGATGTGCGCAGGCAGCGCGTTGCGCTTGAGTGCCCGCACGTACGCCAGCCGCGGGAAGTCGTCGCCGAAGTGCCGCTGCAGGAATGGCCCGAGGAAGCGCGCCTGCAGGCCCTCGCCCGCGGCGGGCGGGTCCAGCGACAGCGCGGTGTAGAGGTGCAGGCGTTGCGACGGGTCGGCTTCGACCCGCTCGTACAGTGCGTTCAGCAGGCGGTGCGGCTTGCCGAGCCCGAGCGGACCCGCCACGTGCAGCGGGCCGTCGGTGCTGGTCAGCAGCCATTCCGTGGCGTCATCGAGCGAATCGAACTGCACAGGCTCCCGGCGTGTCGGCATGGGCACACCCTAGGAGGCGCTCCGCGCCTGTGCGCGGTTGACGAGTCCCTGCCCTCGTCAACCGCACACAGGCGGCGCAGCCGCCTACTTGTCCCACTGAGCGGAGTCACCCGGACGGTGGTCCGCGCTTGATGTCAGGATCTATCCTGCGGGGACGGAATGCGGACAGAAGGCGGGGAGACATGCCCAGGCTTGCGGAGGCGCGCGACGCGGCCGAGCCCAGTTCGGTCGAACAGCGGGCGCGGTACGGCCGCATCCTGGACGCGGCCGCCGTGCTGGCCTCCGAGAAGGAGCTCGAGCGCGTCCAGATGCACGAGGTCGCCAAGTCGGCAGGCGTGGCCATCGGCACCCTCTACCGCTACTTCCCGTCGAAGACCCACCTGTTCGTCGCGGTGATGGTCGACCAGATCGACCAGATGGGCGTCGGCCTGACCAAGCGCCCGAAGGGCACCGGCTCGCCCGCGGACGCGGTCTACGAGATCCTGCTGCGCGCGACCAGGGCGCTGCTGCGCAGGCCCATGCTGGCGACGGCGATGATCCAGTCCGCGGCCACCTCCAACGCGGCCACGATTCCCGACGTCGCCAAGATCGACCAGCATTTCGACGCGCAGCTGCTCGACGCCGCGGGCATCGCGAACCCCTCCGTCCGCGACACCACGGTGATCCGGTTGATCGTGTCCCTGTGGTTCGGGCTGATCCAGTCCAGCCTCAACGGACGGGCGTCGATCCCCGAGATCGAATCCGACCTGCGGATCGCGTGCGACCTGCTGCTCGCGGACCTCACCGGCACCGTCCACTAGCGGACCACTCCGCATGCCGCACATACGTCCGTTCCGCCGCTCCGACCGCCGGCAGGTCACCGACGTGGTGAACGCCCACATCTCGGCCGTCGTGCCGGGATGGGCCATCTCGACCGACACCCTGATCTCCCAGCTCGAGGCCGATCCCGGTCAATGCGTGACCGACCCCTTGGTGCGGACCCGCGAAACCCTGGTGGCCGTGGTCGACTCCCGGGTGGTCGGCGCGGCGCACCTGCGGTGCTATCGGGATTCCCCGCACGTGGCGCCCGACCACCGCGGCTCGGGCGAGGTCGCCTGGATGGTCTGCTGGCCGAATCAGGCCGACGCCGCAGCCGAGCTGTTGGGCGCCGCGCTGCGCGTGTTCGAGTCATGGGGCGCACGACGAATATTCGCTGACGGCGACCTTCCGACGCCCGTCACCTTCGGAATCCCGGACTGCTGGCCGCACCTCGAGGAGTTGCTGCTCGGCGCGGGGTTCCTGCCCGCCGAGGGCGCCGTCGAGATACTCCTCGCGGGCGGGATCGAGACCCTCCCGGTGTCGGATGATTCTGCGTCCGAACAGATTCGGCGATCGGTGGGGGAACGCGGGGTTCGATTCACGCTCGGCGACGGCGGGACGGGGCAGGGTCGCGTCGAGACGATCGACGACTGCACCAGGGGCGGAACACTGTTGCGGCTCGCCGGATGGGCGGAGCTGGCAGACCTGAAGCTGCCCCCGGATCCCGGGGCAAGGGGTGCGCTCATGGGGATCGTCGCGGACTGGCTCCGAACTGGCGGCGTCGCGAACCTCTTCATCGCTCTCGGGCGGGGGGACGTCGAGCAGATGGAGTACCTCGAGGACCTCGGGTGGCGGCGACTGGCGACCGTCCGGCGCGGGTGGGAACGTACGTCGCGGCCGTAGCCGGGCATGCCGTTGCCAGGCCCGAGGAAATGGAATACATTCCAAAAAGTGGTCCTGCCACCCCCGGGTGCCGGTAACCCTCCCTGATGTTCGTGAACTCGCAGTGCGTGTCCGTTGCGGGTGATACCACCAATGTGCAGCTGAACACCATCGGCGAGCGCATCCCGGGTCTCCCCGAGACCCCCAGCCCGGAAAGTAGCAACTGTTATGAATCGCACCTTCGTTGTCGGCGTCGGCATGACCAAGTTCGAGAAGATCGAGAGCCGCGACTGGGAGTACCCGGACATGGTGTCCGAGGCGGTCGGCGCCGCGCTCGCGGACGCAGGCATCTCGTACGACCAGGTGCAGCGCGCAGCGGTTGGCTACGTGTTCCAGCCGTCGGCCGCAGGCCAGCGCGCGCTCTACGAGACGGGCCTGACCGGCATCCCGATCGTCAACGTCAACAACAACTGCGCCACCGGTTCGTCGGCGCTGATGATGGCCCGCGAGTGGGTGCAGGGCGGCATCGTCGACGTCGCGCTGGCAGTGGGCTTCGAGAAGATGACCAAGACCGCCCTCTCCGGCACCGGGGAGATGCCCAAGGTCTCCACGCTCGACGATCACCTGAAGGTCATGAAGGCGAAGCACGACTGGGGTCGCGGCCCCATGACGGCGCAGCTGTTCGGCAACGCCGCGCTCGAGCACATGGAGCGCTACGGCACCACCGCCGAGCAGATCGCATCCGTCGCGGTGAAGAACCACAAGCACTCGGTGAACAACCCGTACGCGCAGTTCCGTGACGAGTACACGCTGCAGCAGGTGTTGGACGACAAGATGATCCACGCGCCGCTCACCCGCTCGCAGTGCTCGCCGACCTCGGACGGTGCGGGCGCAGCGATCGTCGTCAGCGAGCGCTTCGTCCGCGAGCACGGACTCGAGGACCAGGCGATCGAGATCGTCGCGCAGGCGCTCACCACGGACACCGCGGAGGCCTTCGCCGACCAGTCGATGATCGACGTGGTCGGTGCCCCGATGACGCGTGCGGCAGCCGCGCAGGTGTTCGCCGAGTCCGGGCTCACGATCGAGGACGTGGACGTGATCGAACTGCACGACTGCTTCGCGATCAACGAGATCATCACGTACGAGGGCCTCGGCCTGTGCGAGGCGGGCGAGGGCGGCAAGCTGGTCGAGTCCGGTGCCACGACCTATGGCGGTCAGTGGGTGGTCAACCCCTCCGGCGGCCTGATCTCGAAGGGCCACCCGCTCGGCGCCACCGGCCTTGCGCAGTGTGCCGAGCTGACCTGGCAACTGCGCGGCAAGGCGGACGCCCGTCAGGTCGACGGTGCCCGTGTGGGTCTGCAGCACAACCTCGGCCTCGGCGGCGCGTGCGTGGTCACGCTGTACCGGGCCGGAACCCTGGAGCTCAGCTGATGGACCTCGGCAGCCACCCCACCTTCGACAGTCATGACGACGGAACGGTTCTCACCTCCGCCCCGCAGGACGCTCCGGTGGACCGGGCCACCGCCGCGGCCCGCCGGGTCGTCGACGCGATGCTGCGCACCGACCGCGCGAACGCGAACCTCGACCGGGTTGCCGAGGAGCTGAACAGCATCGCCGATCACCTCGAGGAGCACGCTCCCGCCGTGGCGGAACGTCTGATCGACATGTGGAACGGCGAGGGCGTGACCCGGCACGACCCCGTCACCGGCCCAGAGAACGCCATCGCGCCGCCGATCGTGCTCGAGGGTCTGAGTGATGGCTCGGTGCGGGGCGAGGTCACCCTGACCATGCCCTACCAGGGGCCGCCGGGGTGTGTGCACGGCGGCGTCTCGGCGCTGATCCTGGACCACGTGCTCGGCGTCGCGAACGCATGGGGCGGCCAGGCGGGCATGACCGCGCAGCTGAACGTGCGGTACCACCGCCCGACCCCGCTGTTCGAGCCGCTCACCGTCACCGGGAAGCAGATGTCCGTGGAGGGTCGCAAGATCAACACCGTCGGCAGCATCACCACCGCGGACGGCGAGGTGTGCGTCTCGGTGGAGGGACTGTTCATCGACGCCGCGGTGCCACGCCCCCGGTAGGCCGCCGCGCCACCCGTGAGTCCTTCTAGCCCTCTGGCGGACCAGAAGGACTCACGGGCGGCGCAGCCGCCTCAAGCAGTTGCGCCAGGTGGACGCCCTCGCGTCCGGCGAGCTGATCGGCCTGGGTCCGGCAGGAGAAGCCGTCCGCCAGCAGCACGGCATCGGGTCCCTCTTCCCTGAGCGCGGGCAGGATCCCGTTCTCGGCCACCGCGGTCGAGACGTCGTAGTGGCCGCGTTCCATCCCGAAGTTCCCGGCCAGACCGCAGCACCCGGCGATCTCCCGGACCTCGGCGCCCGCCCGCGCCAGCAGCGCCCGATCGGGGGCGAAGCCCATCACCGCGTGCTGGTGGCAGTGTGGCTGCACGACGACCCGGACCCCGTCGAGCCGAGGTGGCGACCACGGCCTGCCGTCGGCATCGGTTGCGGTGGTCAGGAATTCGGCCAACGTGCGGGTGGACGCGGCGACGAGGGCAGACCGGGGATCGTCCGGGAGCAGCTCGGGCAGGTCGGACCGCAGCACCGCGGTGCAGGACGGCTCGAGGCCGATGATGGGGCGGCCAGCCTCGAGGTGGGGCTGCAACTGATCCAGGGTACCGAGCAATTGCCTTCGCGCGCCGTCCAATTGACCGGTGCTGATCCATGTGAGTCCACAGCAGGCCGACCGTCGCGTGATCAGGACCTGATAGCCGACGTCCTCGAGCAGGGCGACCGCCGCACGGCCCACCGCGGGGGAGAAGGAATTGGTGAAGGTGTCGATCCACAGCAACACCTCGCGGCCGGGCCCCGCGGGGGCGGGCCTGCGCCGCCACCATCGGCGGAAGGTCTGGTCGGCGAAGCGGGGGACCCCGCGTCGCGGGTCGAGTCCGGCCACTCGCAGTCCCGTGCGGCGCAGCGGCCCGATTGCGCTCGCCGCATTGACGATCGACGGCAGCCGTCCGCCGATCCGCGACCACCGCGGCAGCATCCCGAGCGCGTAGTGGGTCCGCGGACGCGGCCGCCGTCGATACCGCCGATACAGCACCTCGGACTTGTAGGCGGCCATGTCAACCCCGGCCGGGCAGTCCGAGCCGCACGCCTTGCAGGACAGGCACAGGTCGAGCGATTCCTCCAGTTCCGGCGAGCCGAAGCCGCCCGTCACCAGTGACCCGTTGATGGTCTCCTGGAGTACCCGGGCACGGCCGCGGGTGCTGTCCTTCTCGTCGCCGGTCGCGAGGTACGACGGGCACATGAAGCCGCCCGCGCCCGAGGTGTCCGCGCGGCACTTGCCGATGCCGACGCAGCGGTGCGCCGCCATGCTCAGGTCGCCGCGGTCCGCGGTCAGCGACAGGCCACCCGCGAAGGGGACCGGCGGCGCCTGCGCCACCCGCAGACCGGCGTCCACGGGCGCCGGGTCCACCAGCACGCCCGGGTTCAGGACATTGCTCGGGTCGAAGACCGCCTTGAAGCCGGCGAACGCGGCCAGGGCCGACTCGGTGTACATCAGCGGGAGCAGTTCGGAGCGGGCACGACCGTCGCCGTGCTCGCCGGACAGCGATCCGCCGTGCCCCGCGACCAGCGCGGCGGCATCGACCAGGAATGCCCGGAAGCGTTGTGGGGCATCGGCGATGGGCAGGTCGAGTCGAACGTGTACGCAGCCGTCGCCGAAATGCCCGTACAGCAGGCCGTCCACCCCGTGCCTGCCGGTCAGCTCCGCGAAATCGCGCAGGTAGGCGCCGAGGCGCTGCCGGGGGACCGCGGCGTCCTCCCAGCCCGGCCAGGCGGGCTGCCCGTCGACGGTGCGGCCGGCCAAACCGACGCCGTCCGCTCGGATCCGCCACAGCGCGGCCGATTCCGGGCCGGTCGGCACTACGCGGCTGTCCAGTGCTCCCGCGTCGCGACAGATCTCGGCGGCCCTCGCCAGTGCCTCGGCCGGCGTCGAGCCGTCGACCTCGACGAACAGCCAGCCGGCGCCGCGAGGCAGGTCCGGGACCGCGCCGGCACCCTTGTGCCTGCGAACCACGTCGACCAACCGGGCATCGATGCCCTCGATCGCCAGGGGGCGACCGGTCAGCACCATGGCGGCACCGTCCGCCGCGGCAGGCATGTCGGGGTAGCCGAGGACCGCGAGCGCGGTGGCGGCCGGGACCGGCACCAGCCCCACCGTCGCATCGAGGATCAGGCCGCAGGTGCCCTCGGAGCCGACGAGGGCACGGGCCACGTGGTGCCCGCGCTCGGGGAGCAGGTGCTCGAGCCCGTACCCCGACCCCTGCCGTTCGAAGCGGCCCAGTTCGGTGCGGATCAGCGCGAGGTTGTCGGTCACCAGACGGTCGAGTCCGGGCGCGGCCGAGAGGTCGTCGGCCAGGCGCCGCTCGACCCCGGTGCCGTCGAGGATCCGCAGGGCATGGACGTTGTCGGCGGTGCGGCCCCAGGCGACGGCCCTGGGTCCGCAGGCGTTGTTGCCGATCATCCCGCCGAGGGTGCAGCGGTCCTGTGTGGACGGATCCGGGCCGAACCGCAACCCGTGCGCCGCGGCCGCCCGCTGGAGGGTGCTCAGCACCACGCCGGGCTGAACGACGGCGGTCCGGAGGTCAGGATCGAGCGCCACGATGCGGTCGAGGTGTCTGCTGAAGTCGAGGACCAATCCGGACCCGATCGCGTTGCCCGCCACGGAGGTTCCGGCCCCACGGGCGGTCACCGGAAGGTTGTGGGTGCGGCCGACCTCCAGGACCGCCGCCACGTCCTCGTCGGAGCGCGGGAACACCACCACATCGGGCACGACACGGTAGTTGGAGGCGTCGGTGCTGTACTCGGCCCGGCGCCGGGTGCTGTCGTCCACCTCGCCCGCGACCCGCGCGTGCAGCGCGGCGATCGCCGAGGTCAGATCGTCGGTACCGCTGATCTGCGACACCCTGCCGATACTACGGCTCCCGCAGAGGCTCCTGCCAGCGTCGGGCGCTCGCCGCCGAATGATCGAGGTAGGCACATTAATTCGATGGATCACCGCAGGTGATGAAAATGCGGGAAGTCCGGATGTGGCCCCGAGAGCCCATGCATGATGGCAGCCGCAGTTCGACTAACCCCGTTTGTCCAGGTCGGAGATCCCGGACAAACCGATATGAAAGGTCATGCAGTGAGGACATCCCGTAAGAGCATCGCCCGTGCCGGCGCCGTCACCGGACTCGCCGCCATCGCCCTGCTCGCGAACCCCGCGCTCGGTTCCGCCGCGGTCGCCGGTAGCGCCGCCGTACACACCGAGGGTCAGCGCGTCATCGTGGACGTCACCGGTGTCGGCTCGCCGAGCCTGCTGATGTGCTTGGTTCAGGTGAAGAACCCCATGGGGGATCTGTTGGAAGGCAATCCGGTCTCACTGACCGGAACGCCGGGCGCGGGCACGTATCGGTCGCAGGCGCTCAGAGACGGGACGTACCGGATCGAGGTGCTCTGCGCCGATGGCGACGGCCTGACGTTCCTCACCCCCTTCGGCGGTGAGCGGGTCGTCGTCGGCGGCGGCTCGGGCAGCAGCGGCAGCTCCTCGGGCAGCGCGGACTCCCCGACCGGAAGCTGACCCACGGGGCTCCCGAGCGCGCTACCGCGCGGTCAGTCGCGACCGCAGCTCGACCAGCAGGTCGGCGCCGTCGCGACGGCCGCGCGGTCCGTCGGCCTCTGGGGTGATCATCCGACCCTCGTCGGAACGGGTCCACTCGCGCACCGCCCAGCGTTCCGCGATCGCCCACCGGCCCGCGCGGCGCTCCATCAGGTCGACATAGCGCGCGCCGCTGGTGAAGTCGCCCCCGGTGGGGTGGCCCCAATGTGTTGCCGTGGAATATGACTCGCTGATCGCGAGGTCGCCGTGCAACTCGACGAGGTGGTTCCCGATGTGGTGCATGGTGCCGCCGAGAAGCTCCAGCTTGGGGCGTACCCAGGCGATGTACTCCTCGACGCCGCCGTCGAATCCCGTGTGGTGATCGATGCCGTCCGGGTGATAGGCGCCGCGTACCAGGTCGAAGTCGAGTCGGTCGATGCCGCGGCAGTAGCGCATCACCACCTCGTAGATGGCCTGTTTGTCGAGGAGTTCATCGAGCGCCGTCACCGCCGTCCCCTTCCTGTCGCCCCGTCACGTTTGCGCTCACGAGTTCTACCGCAGGGCCAGTCCGTGGGTCATGACCTTCCCGGTCACCGGGAGAAGGGAAACCGGTGGTCGCACCGCTGACCGGGACTTCGGACGCCGAGCAGCGGCGGGGTGGCTAGTGTCGAAGCCGCCGAAGCTGTGAACACCAAGACACCCAGTTACAGGAGTCGAGTTGGAACGCGCCACGATCGCCGAGATGCTGCTGGACCGCGTCGATGACGAGCACCTGGGCGTGCGCACCCGCGAGCGGGACTGGACCTGGGACGAGACCGTCCGCGAGAGCGCGGCCCGCGGCGCCCTGGCCGCCGCGCTGCGCGTCGACGGTCCGTTCCACATCGGCGTGCTGCTCGAGAACACCCCGGAGTTCCTTTTCTGGCTCGGCGGCGCCGCGCTGAGCGGGGCCGCGATCGTCGGGATCAACCCGACGCGGCGCGGCGCCGAGCTCGAGGCCGAGGTTCGCTATGTCGACTGCCAGCTCATCGTCACCGACGCGGCGGGCATGGCACAGCTGCGCGGGCTCGATCTAGGGCTGACCGAGGACCGGTTCCTCCTCGTCGACGACCCCGCGTACGCGGAACGCGTTGCGGCGCATCGGGTCGCGGACCCCGCCGCAGATCCGGAGGTCTCCGAGTCGACGCTGTTCCTGTTGCTGTTCACCTCCGGCACCACCGGCATGTCCAAGGCCGTGCGATGCAGCCAGGGCAGGCTCGCGCGCCTCGCGCACGCGAACACCACTAAGTACGGTCACGTCCGCGAGGACGTGGACTACTGCTGCATGCCGCTGTTCCACGGCAACGCCCTGATGGCTCTCTGGGCGCCTGCCCTGGCCAACGGCGCGACGGTCTGCCTGACGCGTAAGTTCTCCGCGTCCAGGTTCCTGCCGGACGTGCGGTTCTTCGGCGCCACCTACTTCACCTACGTGGGCAAGGCGCTGGCGTACCTGATGGCCACGCCGGAGCGGCCGGACGACCACGACAACACGCTGGTCCGCGGCTTCGGCACGGAAGCCTCCACGGAGGACAGGGCGGAGTTCGTCCGCCGGTTCGGCGCCGAACTGTTCGAGGGCTACGGGTCGAGCGAGGGCGCGGGCTCGGTTCGCCTCGACCCGGCCGCGCCCGACGGCGCGCTCGGGCGTCCGGCGCACGTGGAAATCGCGGTGGTGAATCCGGACAGCCTGGTGGAGTGCGAGCGGGCCCGCCTCGACGAGCACGGCCGGGTGCTGAACCCGGACGCGGCGATCGGGGAGATGGTCGACAAGGGCGGCGCCAAGCGGTTCGAGGGGTACTACAAGAACGAACAGGCCGTGGCGGACCGGATCAGGCACGGTTGGTACTGGACAGGCGATCTCGGCTACGTGGACGAAGCCGGGTTCATCTACTTCGCCGGGCGCAAGGGCGACTGGATCCGCGTCGACGGCGAGAACACCTCGGCGCTGATGATCGAGCGGATCGTGCGCAGGCACCCGAAGGTCATCGCGACCGGGGTGTACGCGGTGCCGGATCCGCGCTCGGGCGACCAGGTGATGGCGGCAATCGAGGTGGCCGACACCTCGGACTTCGATCCGGTCGAGTTCGCCGCCTTCCTCGCGGCCCAGGACGACCTGGGCACCAAGGCGGCCCCGCGTTTCGTCCGGGTATCGAGGAACCTGCCGGTGACCGGGTCGAACAAGGTGCTCAAACGCGAGCTGCAGTCCGAGCTCTGGCGGTGTGTCGACCCGGTGTTCCGCTGGGAGGGACGCGGCGAACCGGAGTACCAGGTGATGTCCGAGGATGACAAGGTCGCACTGGAGGCGGAGTTCGCCTCGCATGGGCGCCAGCGCTATGTATAGGCAGCTGCCTGTGCGTGGTTGACGAGTGTGTGGACTCGCCAACCGCGCACGGGCGGCGCAGCCGCCTCTGTCGAAAGGATGTTCCATGAAGCTGGGAGTCGTGATCCCGGTCGAGCTCGGTGTCACCGGAGAGCCCGACAAGATCCTCGAGTTCGCCAGGGCCGCCGAGTCTCTCGGGTTCGACGAGATCTCGGCGGTGGAGCATTCCGTGGTCATCGGGGACACCGACAGCGCGTACCCGTACTCGCCGACGGGCAAGTCCCACCTGCCCGACGACTGCGACATCCCGGACCCGCTGGAGCTGCTGTCCTTCGTGGCGGGGGCCACCACCACACTCGGCCTCGCGACCGGGGTGCTGGTGCTGCCGAACCACAACCCGGTGGTGCTGGCGAAGCGGCTCGCGACCCTTGACCGGCTCTCCGGCGGGCGCCTGCGGATCTGTCTCGGCGTCGGCTGGATGCGGGAGGAGATCGAGGCCTGCGGCGGCCGGTTCGACCGCCGTGGGAAGGTCGCCGACGAGGCCATCGCGGTGATGCGCGCGCTGTGGGCCGGTGGGTCCGAGGGCGTCGGCCACGCGGGCGAGCACTATCGGTTCGAGCGGGCGTATTCGTTCCCGAAGCCGGCGCACCCGTCCGGCGTGCCGCTGTACATCGGCGGCCACAGCAAGGCGGCGGCGCGGCGAGCGGGGCGGTTGGGCAACGGTTTTCAGCCGCTCGGGCTCGGCGGCGAGGACCTCGACGCGGCGGTGGCGCTGATGCGCTCGTCCGCCGTCGAGGCGGGGCGTGACCCGTCCGAGGTCGCGCTGGTGCTCGGCCACCTGCTGACGAGGGTGGACGGGTCGAAGATCGACTGGGCGACCTCGCTCGGGTCCGATCGGATCCTGCTGTCCGCGTCCCGCCACGCGACCACCTTCGAGGCGGTGCTCGACGAGATGGCCGAGTGCTCGAAGCGGCTGGGCCTGGCCTGACCGGTCGTACGGAGCCGCGGGGACGGCAGCCGTCACCGGGTTCGGGGGCGGCGGCCGGTCCGCCACCCGGCCACCGCCGCCTCTGCGTCCACCCGGTGCACCGGCACCCGCGGCGCGCTCGGGGCGCGCAGGTAGTCGGCGATGCGACGGTTCAGTTCCGCGACAGCCTCCCGCACGTCGGCCTCCGTCGGCAGGTCCGCGACCGTCTCGGGCAGTCGCGCGACCTTGCGCCGCAGCTGCAGCGACGGCGGCAGCAGTGCCTCGGTGGACAGGCCCTCGGCCCGCAGCTTGTTCTTCACCCACCACAGCTCGTCGTCGTCGGCGAGGTGCGGGATCGGCTTGCCCGCGCCGGGCAGGTCGTCGAAGTCGCCGCGTTCCTGGGCGACCCGGATCTGACGCTCGACCCACGACTCGAACGGGACGTCCCACGGCTTGCGCTCGGTCATGCCTCAAGGATGCACCGACCCAGTAGGCCCTGCTACAGCGACCAGGTGTGCTTGCCGAGGACCTTCTTCTCGTAGACGTACACGTTCGCCCGCGTCGCGCAGAAGACGGTGAGGCCGATTGCGGCGCCCCGGTCCAGCCACACGGGGGTGTCGGCGAACGTCGCGACGACGCCGTAAGCGACGCCGAGCGCGATGAATGCCACGGCCTTTCGCCACAGGCCCTTGGCGAACAGGTAGACGAAGCCGAAAAATGCTGCCAGCCAGTTGAACTGGAGGATCATGCGTCGACCGAAGGGCAGTGCCTTGAACGCGGCGACCCACTCGGGGCTGTTCTTCCATAACCCGGGCAGTCCGTGCTGGGCGAAGAAATCGAACCGGAACATCCACCTCTCGCCCAGTCCGGAAGCGGGGGCGGTCGGGTTCAGGTGAGTCGGCGTCATGACCAGTTGGACGCACGCCGACGAGATTCGGTTCCGGTCGAGCGCTGGGGTGGTGGAGCTCAGGTGTGCTCGGAGATCATCACAGCGCGGGTGCCGGGTTCGAGTGCCTGGAACACGTGCGCGACATCGCCTGGGTACGCGATGTAGTCGCCGGGGCCGAGTTCGACGGGATCCGGGGTCACCCCCACCAGGGCCCGGCCCGCGCTGAGCACGACGTGCTCGATGACACCGGGCGGGTGCGGCTGCGACTCACGGGCGGGACCGGGTTCGGCCGCGATCCGGTAGACGTCGCGGCGCGCGTTCGGCGGGCAGGAGGCGACCAGCGTCGCCTGGTAGTCGGCCCGATCCGAGTGCAGCGCCGGGCCCTCGTCGGCGCGGATCACCTGGACCCGCGGTCGCGGCGGATCCAGCAGTCGCGAGATCTGGATGTCGAGCGCGGTGCACAGCGCCCAGAGCGTCTCCACGCTGGGATTGCCGGTGCCCGCCTCGAGCTGGGACAGTGTCGACTTGGCCACGCCTGCGCGCCGGGCGACCTCGGTGAGCGAGAGCCCGGCCCGTTCGCGTTCCTGCCGCAGCGCCGACGCGATCGCGTCCAGCGGGGCCTTCCCCTCCGGTGCCATGTGTTCACTGTATCGGTCGTATTGTTCGACTTGACGAACACTTGCCACCTGTTCATTATAAAAGTCATGCGTTCGACATGGCGAACACTTGATCGCGGGCTCCGGGCAGACATCGCCCTCGTGTGCCTCGCCGACGGGATCGTCGGCGTGTCCTACGGCGCCATCGCGGTCGGTCTCGGGTTCGCGCCGTGGCTGCCCGTGCTGATGGCGGGGCTCGTCCTCGCGGGCGCCTCGGAGTTCCTGTTCGTCGGCATCGTCGCGGCAGGCGGCAGCCCGCTCGCTGCGCTCGCCGCGGGCCTGCTCGTCAACGCGCGGCACCTGCCGTTCGGCCTGGCGGTCGGCGACGTGACCGGCGGCGGCTGGCGACGGATGCTGGGCAGCCACGTCCTCAACGACGAGAGCGCGGTCTTCGCGCTCGGTCAGGACGACGCGGTCCGCAGGCGCGCCGCCTACTGGCTGTGCGGAATCGGGATCCTGGTCTGCTGGCCCGCCGGGGCGCTGATCGGCGCGACCGCGGGCAGCGTCATCGGCGACACGGACGTTCTCGGGCTCGACGCGATGTTCCCCACGGTGCTACTGGCGCTGGTGATTCCGGCGCTGCGGGATCTGGCCACCGCCCGGGCGGCACTGGTCGGCGCGGGCGTGGCGCTCGCCGCGACACCCTTCCTGCCCGCGGGCATCCCGGTGTTGCTTGCGCTCGTGGGGCTCTGCGCCGGCGGCGTGCGAAAGGTGGCGGTTCGGTGAACGTGTCTGCGGTACTGATGATTTCGATACTCGTGTTGGCGGCGGGAACGTTCGCCTTCCGATTCGCGGGCCCCGCGCTGCGGACCCGGGTGGTCGTGCCGGATCGGGTGGAGAAGCTGATGGGCACGGCGGCAGTGGTGTTACTGGTCGCGGTCGCCGCCACCACGGCGCTGACCCAGGACCAGGGCGCGGCCGGCATCGCACGACCGCTGGGCGTGCTGGTCGGCGGGGTGCTCGCCTGGCGCAAGGCGCCCTTCCTCGTGGCCGTGCTCGCCGCCGCGGCCACGGCGGCCGGACTGCGCCTCCTCGGCGTCCCCTGATCGGTCCCGGGAAGGGCGGTCAGGCGCCGGGCACCGTCACCGGTCGGTCCTCCGCGAAGTCGACCGTCAGCTCGCGGCGCGCGACCAGCCATCGACCGTCCACGCGCCGGTAGCTGTCCCGGTAGCGGATGGCGAGGCTGTTGTCGCGGAATCCGTCCTCGACCCGGTAGATGTGGTGCGCCTGGCAATAGACCAGGCCGTCCGCGGCGTCGCCGTCCACGGAGAGCATCTGCTGCCCGACCGCGTGATGCGTCGAGTGCAGGTGCCCGACTGCCCCGAGCACCGTCGCGGCGATCTGCTCGGGACCCGCGACGGTGGGGCTCTGACCGCGCCGGACGAGCGCGGCGGGCTGCACGAACTCGGCGTCCGTGGTGAACAGCGCGGCCAGGGCGGCGGTGTCACGGCCGTCCACCGCCGACGCGTATCGTCCGGCCAGATCGGCGAGATCGAGCCGGTCGGCGTGGTTTTGAGTGCTCATGCCCCGAGTATGCGACGCCTGCTGCGGGTGCGGGCCGCGCCCGCGCCCGCTGAGCGGGAAAAGTGCTCCGGGATCCGGCTGCGCGGGCGCATGATCGGGGTCGAGAACTCTGTCTGGAGGAATGTTGGCCGCACAACCGATTGTCGGGAGGCCGACTTCCGCCCGACTCGTGGTCATCGCCCTGGCCTCCTGCGGCATCGCGGTCTCGCTGATGCAGACGATCGTGATGCCGCTGCTGCCCGAGTTCCCGCGGCTGCTGAACACCTCCGCCTCGAACGCGGCCTGGCTGGTGACCGCGACCCTGATCGCGGGCGCGGTCTGCGCTCCCGTGCTGGGCAGGCTCGGCGACATGTTCGGCAAGCGCCGGATGCTGCTGATCGCGCTGGCAGTGATGGTGCTGGGCAGTGCCCTCGGTGCGGTCTCCGACGAGTTCGCGGTGGTGCTCGTCGCCCGGGCGCTGCAGGGCACCGCGATGGGCGTCATCCCGCTTGGCATCAGCATCATGCGCGACGAGCTGCCCGAGGATCGGGTCGGCTCGGGCATCGCGTTGATGAGCTCGACCCTAGGCGCGGGCGGCGCCATCGGGCTGCCGCTGACCGGCGTGGTCGCGGAGCACCTGAGCTGGCATTGGCTCTTCGGTGGCGCGGCCGTGCTCGGGATCATCGAGATCGTCACCGTCTGGGCGCTGGTACCCGAGTCGCCGGTGCGGACCGGCGGGAGGTTCGACCTGGTGGGGGCTGTGGGGCTGTCCGCGGCGCTGGTCTGCCTGCTGCTCGCGGTGACGCAGGGCAACAACTGGGGCTGGTCCAGCGCGGTGGTCCTCGGGCTGTTCGCGGGGTCGACCGCATTGTTCCTGCTCTGGGGCGTCTACGAGCTGCGGCTGGCCTCGACCGGCGTCAAGCGCCCGCTGGTGGACCTGCGTGTCTCCGCCCGACGGCAGGTGCTGCTGACGAACATCGCCTCGATCCTGATCGGCTTCGCCATGTTCACCTCATTCATGGTGAGCGCGCAGATCTTCCAGGCGCCTGCCGCGACGGGGTACGGATACGGGATGTCGCTGACGCTCAGCGGGATCGCGCTGCTGCCCGGCGGCCTGATGATGATCGCCTTCTCGCCGGTGTCCGCGCACATCTCACGGCGCAGGGGGCCGCGGACGACGTTCATGCTCGGCGCCGTCATCCTGCTGGTCGCCAATCTCACGCGCGCGCTGGTGCCGCACCGGCTGGGCGTGATCGTCGCGTGCATCGCGGTGACCGCGATCGGCGCCGCCTTCGCCTACGGGGCGGTCCCGGCGATGATCATGCGCGCCGTTCCTGTATCCGAGACCGCGGCCGCGAACAGCCTCAACTCGTTGGCGCGTTCCATCGGTACCTCCGCATGCAGCGCGGTCGTCGCGGCGGTCACCACGGCGTCGATTATGCAGGTCGCGGGCGTGCAGTTCCCGACGGCGGGCGCGTACGCGCTGGTGTTCGGGATCGGATCGGCCGCGGCGCTTGTCGCGCTGCTGGTCGCGGTGTTCATCCCAGGCGACGAAGTCCGCCCGCAGGATCTGCCGCTGAGTGAGACTGAACCGGACCGGATCCGCGCCGCTCAGTAGCGTCCCGTTGGCGCGAGCGCACGTGACCTGCTCGAGTGCCGCGAGATAGGGAGACCATCGATGGACCTGAGGGAGTCGGCCGCGCAGACCGAGCTGCGCCGCGAGCTGCGCGCGTATTTCGCCACGCTGCTGCCGGAGCAGAAGCGCCGCACCGCCGGTGAGCAGGGCGTCGGCGGCGAGTACTTCCGCGAGATCGTCAGGCTGCTCGGCCGCGACGGCTGGCTCGGCATCGGCTGGCCGGTCGAGTACGGCGGCCAGGGCCGCTCCATCGAGGAGCAGTTCGTGTTCTTCGACGAGGTCCAGCGGGCCGGTCTGCCCTTCCCGTTCGTCACGGTGAACACCGTCGGCCCGACCCTGATGAAGTACGGCACGCAGGAGCAGAAGGAGAGGTTCCTCCCCGGTATCCTCGCCGGGGACATCGTCTTCGCGATCGGGTACACCGAACCCGAGGCCGGCACCGACCTCGCCTCGCTGACGACCCGTGCGGTCCGCGACGCCGACGGCTGGGTGATCGACGGCAACAAGATCTTCACCTCCGGCGCGAACACCGCCGACTACGTGTGGCTGGCCTGCCGTACCGATCCCGAGGCGCCCAAGCACAGGGGCATCTCCATCCTGATCGTCCCGACCGACGACCCGGGCTTCTCCTGGTCGCCGATCAACACGGTGGGCGGTCTCATGGTCACCTCCACCTACTACACCGGTATCCGCGTCACGGACCAGGAAGTCGTCGGCGAGGTCAACGGCGGCTGGCAGCTGATCACCGCGCAGCTCAACCACGAACGGATCGGTCTGGCGGCCCTCGGTGGCCGGACCTACGGGCTGTGGAACCAGGTGCTGGAGTGGTCGCGCGCGAACGGGACCATCGAGATTCCCTGGGTACAGCAGGATTTCGCGCGCACCCACGCCAAGCTCGAGGCGATGCGGATGCTGAACTGGAAGATGACCTCGGCGGTCGCTCGGGACGCCCTCTCCGGCGCCGACGCCGGGGCGACCAAGGCGTACGGCACCGAGACGCACGTCGACGTGTACCGCACCCTGCTCGGCATCCTCGGCGCCGCGGGCCGGATCCGGCCGGAGTCGCCGGGCGCGATCCTGGCCGGCCAGATCGAACAGATCTCCCGCCAGGGCGTGGTGAACACCTTCGGCGGCGGAGTCAACGAGGTGCTGCGCGACATGGTCGGCACCATCGGTTTGGGCCTGGTCCGGGAGAAGAGGGTCAGATGAGCGAGGAGCACTGATGGACTTCGACTTCAGCGAAGAGCAAGAGGCGATCCGCGCCCTCGCCGATGAGGTTTTCACGAGCAAGGCGGGCATCGACCGGGTCAAGGAGGTGGAGGCCACCGAGGACCGCGTGGACCGCGACCTCTGGCGTGAGCTGGCGGTCACCGGACTGCTCGGCATCGCCCTGCCCGAGGATCTCGGCGGTGGGGGACTGGGCGTCGCCGAGCTGTACGTCCTGCTCGAACAGCAGGGTCGCCACGTCGCGCCCGTGCCGATCTGGCCGACCGCCATTGCGGCGCTGGCTGTTTCCGAGTTCGGGACCGCGGATCAGCGCAGCGCGCTCGTGCCGGGCGTCGCCGAGGGCAGCACCTTCCTCACCGTCGGTCTCGAGGAGTTCGGGCCCTACGTCGCGGGTGACCCCGAGACCACCGCCGCGTCGTCCGCCGACGGTGTGTGGCGTCTGGACGGCGCGAAGGCCGCCGTGCCGGTGGCGCACCTCGCGCACCGGGCGGTCGTGTCGGCGACGACCGGGTCGGGCGCCGCCCTGTTCCTCGTCGACCTCTCCGGCGACGGCGTGAGCGTCGTGCGGACGCAGTCCACCACCCACGAGATCTGCGCCAACATCGAGTTCTCGGGTGCCACGGCGGAGTTGCTCGGCCCGGCCGACGGATCCGCGGTCTCCTGGCTGCTGGACCGCACCGAGCTCGCGCTGGCCGCGATCCAGCTCGGTGTCGGCTCCGGCGCGGTGTCCCAGGCCGTCGCCTACCTCAACGAGCGCAAGCAGTTCGGGCGCCCGCTGGCGACCTTTCAGGCCGTGAGCCACCAGCTAGCGGACTGCTATATCGACCTCGAGGCCATGCGGGTCACTCTGTGGCAGGCGGCGGTGCTGCTCGCCGCGGGCGCGGAACCCGGTACCTCGGTGCTGGTCGCGAAGTGGTGGGCGACCGACGGCGGTCAGCGCGTGGTGCACCGGACCACCCACGTACACGGCGGCATGGGGGTGGACACCGATTACCCGGTGCACCGGCACCTGTTGTGGGGCAAACAGATCGCGGCCACCCTCGGCGGCGCGAGCTCGGACCTTGCTCGTCTGGGCGCACTTCTCGCATCGGGCATCGAGGTGGGGGCATGACCGCGGCGAGGGTGGTTCCCGCCCAGTGGGTCGCGATGGTCGCCCGGCACCACATCCATCAGTAGGGTGCGACGAGAGTGGACAACGTGCTGGTGACGGCTGGAACAGCCGTGCCGACCAGCGGACTGATACTGGGAGCAGCCTGATGAGCACCACCGAGACCAACACCTCGAACGCGGGCCGCTGGCGCGGCGCGGACCTGGGCACCAGAACCGTCAGCTACACCGAGCGGGACGCGATCGTCTACGCGCTCGCGGTCGGTGCCGCCGCGAGCGAGCTGGACCTGGTGTTCGAGGACCGGCTGCGCGTGCTGCCGACCTTCGCGCTGACCCTTGCACAGTGGGCCCCCGACGAGCTGGGCTCCCGCGGCGCCTTCGACACCAAGACCGCGCTGCACGGGTCGCAGGACTTGAAGGTGCTCATGCCGCTGCCGCGCAGCGGTGAGCTGACCCTGACGGCCTCCGTTGGCGAGGTCTGGGACAAGGGCGCCGCGGCGGTGTTCGAGGTGCGCGTCGAGTGCGAGTACTTCGTGGCGACCTGGTCGCTGTTCGCGCCCGGGTACGGCGGCTTCGGTGGCGAGCGGGGCCCGTCCAAGCCCCCGGCACCGGAGGGCGAGCCGAATCTGTCGACGGAGCTGGCGACCTTCGAGAACCAGGCCGCGCTCTACCGGCTGACCGGCGATCTCCACCACATCCACATCGACCCGGCCGCCGCCGAGCGCATCGGCCAGCCGCGTCCGATCCTGCAGGGGCTGTGCACCCTGGCCGCGAGCACGCTGCCGCTGGCGCGCGCGCTCGGCGCGCACCCCGCCGACCTGGTCGAGCTGTCGGGGCGGTTCTCCGCACCGGTGTTCCCCGGGCAGGTCCTGCCCGTGCGGGGCTGGCGAGACGGGGACGCGGTCGAGTTCGAGGTCGGCGCGGACACGGTGGCGATCGCGGGCGCCCGCGCCCGATTCGCGGGCTGACCGCGATGGGTGTCGCCAATCCCGCCGACTTCGCCGGCCGTGCCGTCCTGGTGACCGGCGGGACCAAGGGCATCGGGCGCGTGGTCGCCGAGACCTTCCTGGCCGCTGGCGCGCGGGTGCTGGTGTGCGCCCGCACGGAACCGGACGCGCTACCGGAGGCGGACGGTCGCCGGGCCGAGTTCCGGTCTGTCGATGTGCGCGACCCGGATGCGGTCCGGGCGATGGTCGAGGACGCGCATCGGGCGATGGGCCGGCTGGACGTGCTGGTCAACAATGCCGGCGGCTCGCCCGATGCGGGCGCAGCCGAGGTCTCGCCCCGGTTCGTGGAGAAGATCGTCGCGCTGAACCTGTTGGCGCCCTTCTACGTTGCGCAGGCCGCGAACCGGCTGATGCAGGCGCAGGAGGACGGCGGGTCGATCATCAACATCGGCTCGGTCTCCGCGCACGACCCGCAGCCCGGCACCGCCGCGTACTCGGCCGCCAAGGGCGGCCTGCTGGTGCTGACCAGGGCCCTGGCGCTCGAGTGGGCGCCGAAGGTCCGGGTCAACCACATCACCACCGGGCTGATCCGCACGGAGGCCGCCGCGTCGGTGTACGGCGCGGACGGGGGAGCGGCGGTCACCCGGACGCTGCCGATCGGCCGGATGGCGGTGCCTGCGGACATCGCAGGCGCCTGCCTGTTCCTCGGTGGTCCGCTGTCCTCCTATGTGAACGGCGCCGACATCGCCGTTCACGGTGGCGGCGAGTACCCGGCGCGCTACATTGCAACCCATCCCGAGCTCGGCTGAGCCACACGCATTCTCAAGGATCGGAGCACTGCACATGGGGACTCTCGACGGAAAGGTCGCGCTGATCACGGGTGCGGGTCAGGGGATCGGTCAGGGCATCTCGTTCGCCCTCGCCAAGGAGGGCGTGGCCATCGCGGTGGCCGGACGGACCGAATCCAAGCTCGACACCACGGTCGCGGCGATCCGTGAGTTCGGCGGCACCGCGATCCCCGTGCGCTGCGACGTCTCCGACAGCGACGACATCGCGGCGGCGGTGGACAGGACCGTCACCGAACTCGGCGGCGTCGACATCCTGGTCAACAACGCCAACGACGCCATGCCCGGCAAGCTGCTCGACGTCAAGGACGGGGAGTTCGAGCGGGCGTTCGCCTCCGGACCGCTCGCGACGCTGCGGCTGATGCAGGCCTGTCATCCGCACATGGTCGCGCGCGGCGGTGGCTCGATCATCAACCTGGTGACCTCGGCGGCGGTTCGGTGGGACGCGGGCGGTTACGGCGTGTACGGCTCCATCAAGGAGGGCATGCGGGTGCTGACCCGCGCCGCCGCGTCCGAATGGGGCCGCGACGGCATCCGGGTGAACAACGTTGCCCCGCATGCGCTCACGCCCGCGCTGAAGTGGTGGATGAACAAGAACCCGGAGGAGGCCGCCGAGTTCGTCGCAGGCATCCCGCTCGGCCGCGTCGGCGAGCCGGAGGCCGACATCGGCCGGGCCGTGGTGTTCCTGGTAGGCGAGGACGCCCGCTACCTCACCGGCGCCACCATCCCGCTCGACGGCGGTCAGTCCCGCTGGGGATAGGCGCCTTCGGCGCCCGTGAGTCCTTTCGGCCCGGATAGGGGCCAGAAGGACCCACGGGCGGCGGAGTTGTTCACTCTCAGTTTCCTGCCAGTTTCTCTGGGTAAATTCCCGCGGATGCGTGATCGCCTTCCCTCCCCACCGCGGCACTGGCCGCTCGCCGTTGCCGCCCTGATCCTCGCCGCGGGGATCCTCGCGGTGTTCGGCCCGTCCGAGGTCGCCACCAACCCGGTGTTCGGCGCCTCGACCTCGCTGTACCGACAGGTCGACGCCGTCACCAGCACGTGGCCGAGCGAGATGGGCACCCTGACCGAGCTGGCGGCGGAGGCGCTGCTGTTCGCGCTCGCGGCCATGCTCGCGGCGGCGCTGTGGTGGGGTCGCGGCGATGCCAACACCCTCGCGGTCGGGCTCGCGGGCGGCGCGGGCGCGGCGGCGTCGGCGCTCGCGACGCTCGCGGTGAAGTCGGTCGTCACCGAGGAGCGGCCGTGCACGGCGGTCCCCGGGGTGCACGCCCTCGCCGAGTGTCCGCCGATGGGGGACTGGTCGTTCCCGAGCAACCACTCGGGCATCGCCGCCGCGCTGGCGACCGCGGTGGTGCTCGCGAGCTACGCCGCGCGCCGGATATGGCTGTGCGTGCTCGCGGCCGCGTCGGCGGTCGTGGTCGCGATGCTGCGCGTCGTCAGCGGGGTGCACTACCCGCACGACGTGGCGGCGGGTCTGGTGTTCGGCGCGTCGATCGCGGTGGCGGTCGCGATCGTGTTGACCCCGGTGACCGCGCACCTGTTGCGGAGGGTCGGCCTCGGCGGCCGGGTACCGGCGGGCGAGCCCCGGTACTGAGGGGCGCGTGCGCGCCCCTCCGGGTCAGCGCCGGATCAGCGGGAGGCGGCGGCGGACCCTGGCCACACCGAGCATCTCGTCGACATCGGTGATCTTGACGCGCGGCCGACCGGATGCGGCGCCACCTGCACGCTCGGCGGCATCGATCGCCTGCCAGCCGCGGTAGTCGATCCGGGCGGGCTGGCGCTGCGTAACCAGCTTGGTCAGGTCCTTGCGGCTGCCGACTGGCCTGCTGAGGCTGCCGGACTGGAAGTCCTCGAGCAGCCCGCGGACGGTCTCCTTGGCGCAGGCCTTGTTGGTCCCGATCACCCCCGACGGTCCACGCTTGATCCAGCCGGTGACGTAGACGCCGTCGACCGGCGCACCGCCCGCGGACTCGAGCACCCGGCCGTTGTCGTTGGGGATCGTCCCGCGACGCTCGTCGAACGGGACGCCCGCGAGTGGCCGCCCGCGGTAGCCGATCGAGCGCAGGACCAGGGATGCCCCCAGCGTCTCGGAGTCCGCGGTCGGCCGGGCGCTCGGCGAACCGTCGGTCCCGGCGACCAGCTCGTTGCGCGCGACGGTGACGGCCTCGACGCGGTCGGTGCCGAGCAGCGCCGTCGGCGAGGCCAGATAGCGGAAGACGATCCGCTTGCGGCCGGGGGTGCTCGCGCGTTCGGCGAACTCGCGGGCGAGCTGCACCTTGAACTCGGCGGACGGTTCGTACTCGCCGCTCTCGAGCAGACGGGCGCTGAGCTCGTCGAGCTCGAGCTCGGCAGGGTCGATCACCACGTCGACGTTCTCGAGCTCACCGAGGGCGAGGAACTCGGGGGTGGAATACGCGGCCTGGGCGGGCCCGCGACGCCCGAGCAGCACCACCTCGCGGATATTGCTGTGGCGCAGGGCCTCCAGCGCGTGATCGGCGATATCGGTCGTGGCGAGCTCGGCGATGTCCATGGTGAGCACGCGGGCCACGTCGATCGCGACGTTGCCGTTGCCGACGATGACCGCGCGCTCGCCGGACAGGTCGAACTCGCGATCGGCGTAGTCCGGGTGGCCGTTGTACCAGGCCACGAACTCGGTGGCGGCGTGGCTGCCGGGCAGGTCCTCGCCCGGGATGTCGAGTCTGCGGTCGCTGGAGGCGCCCACCGCGTAGATCACCGCATGGTGGTTGGCCAGCAGCTCGTCGTGGCTGAGGTGCTTGCCCACCTCGACGTTGAGGTGGAACTGGAAGCCGTCCTTGGCCGCCGTCCACTCGAACGCGTCGGTGATGACCTTGGTGCCGGGGTGGTCGGGCGCGACACCCGCGCGGATCAGCCCCCACGGGGTCGGCAGCTTCTCGAACACCTCGACCTCGACGTCCGAGTGCACCAGGAGTTGCTCGGCGGCATACGACGCGGCAGGCCCGGCACCGACGATGGCGACGCGCAGGGTGCCCAGGTCCACGCGCTTGGCCTCGGTCGCCTTGAGGGGCCTCCAGCCCTCCTGGAGCGGGTATTTTTCGTAGTAGTTCGCGTTGATCTCCGCGTATCGCGCATCCGCCTGGGACAGCTGGTCCGCGGGGAAGATCGCGGCGACCGGGCAGGCGTCCACGCAGGCCCCGCAGTCGATGCAGGTGTCCGGCTCGATGTACAGCATCTCGGTGGTCCTGAACTGCGCCTCGTCCGGCGTCGGGTGAATGCAGTTCACCGGACAGGTCGCAACGCAGGAGGCGTCGTTGCAGCACGCCTGGGTGATCACGTATGCCATGAGAGTCGTTCCTAGGTGCGGGAGCTGGGCTGCGGGGCGGATGACGGTCGGGGGCGGCCCGACCGGCGATCAGAGCAGGTTCACCCTCTTGTAGAGGCGCTTGGACGGGCCGCCGACGAGGCCGGAACTGTCGAGGAACTGCATGAGCTTGGTGCCCGACGTGCGGACCTTGTCCTTGTAGTGCGGATTCGCCTTGGCCTCGGCGATGGCGCGCTCCGGATCGAGACCGGCGTTCGCGTAGACGTCCTTGTTGATCATCGACTTCATCACGAAGTAGACGACGACCGCGGTGTTCACCCGCTCCACCGCCAGCCGCGCCCGGCTCGCGCCCTGCAGGCGGCGACCGACCTCCTCGCGGGCGAAGCGGATGTGCCGGGCCTCCTCGAGGACATGGATCTTGCTGACCGTGCGGGTGATCGGCTGCACGCGCTCGTCCTTCATGAAGTCGCGCTGCATCATGTCCAGGATCTCCTCGGCGGCCATCACGCTGGCGTACGCGTTGGCCCCCTTGAAGAAACCGCCCCAGATCCGGCCCAGCTTGTGGATGACGGGGTGCGGGCCGTAGCTCGGCATGCCGAGCCGCTCGCCCGCGCGGCCGAACATCACCGAATGCCTGCATTCGTCGGCGACCTCGGTGAGGGCGAACTGGACGTGCCGGGAGTGCTTGTCGCGGCCGTACACGTCGCGCAGCAGCATCTGCATGAGCAGGATCTCGAACCACAACCCGACGCCTGCGACGCTGGCGCACTCGTGCTTGGTGAGCTCGACCTGCTGCTCGAGGGTCATCTCCTCCCACAGCGCGGTGCCGTAGAGGGTGCTCCACTCGGGGGTGAGGCCGTACTTGTCGTCCGGTACAGGAGCCTCCCAGTCGACCTCGATCATCGGGTCGTAGGACTTGCGGGCCGAGGACGCCAGCAACCGCTTCGCCGTCTCTTCGCGGTCGGAGATCGCGGGGCGCTGCAGCGGCATCGCGGTTGTCATTGGCAGTCCTCCATTTATGTGACACCGGGTAACAGGTACTGCGACTTTACATCTACCCCCGTGGTGTGACAACTGTCACCGGACAGCTGTCCAGTTAGATCAGAGTTTGGCTCGCCAAACTTCCTGATATGGTCTAGCGAACTAGAGTGGTGGATGCGCGGATAGACAGGGGGACGGCGTTGTCAGTGGAGGAGCTCGGCGTCACGACGCCGGAGAGCGCGCCAAGGGCCACCGGCTCTGCCAAGGGCCGCTTCATCGCGCTGGCCGGGCCGGCATTCGTCGCCGCGATCGCGTACGTCGATCCGGGCAATGTCGCCTCGAACCTGACCGCGGGCGCCAAGTACGGCTACCTGCTGGTGTGGGTACTGGTGCTGGCCAACGCGATGGCCGTACTGGTGCAGTACCTCTCCGCGAAACTGGGCTTGGTCACAGGGCGCTCGCTCCCGGAGCTGCTCGGCGACCGACTCCGCCCTGCCCAGCGCAAGGCATTCTGGGTCCAGGCCGAACTGGCCGCGGTCGCCACCGACCTCGCCGAGGTGATCGGCGGCGCCATCGCCCTCAACCTGCTGTTCGGGGTGCCGCTGCCGCTCGGCGGCCTCATCACCGGCGTCGTGTCGATGGCGATCCTCGCCACCCAGAGTCGCGGCCAGCGGACCTTCGAGTTCGTCGTGATCAGCATGCTCGCGATCATCACGCTCGGCTTCGTCAGCGGGCTGGCGTTCACCGACGTGTCGGGCGGCGAGGCGCTGGCCGGGCTGGTGCCGCGCTTCGAGGGCACCGAGACCGTGCTGCTGGCGGCGAGCATGCTCGGCGCCACCGTGATGCCGCACGCGATCTACCTGCACTCGGCGCTCGCGCGCGATCGGCACGGACGGGACATCGAGCCGGGCAGGCTGCCCCGGTTGCTCAAGGCCACCAAGATCGACGTCGTGGGCGCACTGATCGTCGCAGGCTCGGTCAACATCGCGATGCTGTTGCTGGCCGCGTCCGCGCTGCGCGGGATCGAGGGCACCGACACGATCGCGGGAGCGCACGCGGCCATATCCAGCGCCCTCGGCCCCGCGGTCGCGGTGATCTTCGCGATCGGTCTGCTCGCCTCGGGCCTCGCGTCCACCTCGGTCGGCTGCGCCGCGGGTGCCGAGATCATGTCGGGCCTGCTGCACTTCCGGATCCCGATGCTGCTGCGCCGGACCCTGGTGCTCATCCCGGCGCTGGTCGTGCTCGCGATGGGCGCCGATCCGACGCTGTCGCTGGTGATCAGTCAGGTGGTGCTGAGCTTCTGCATCCCGTTCGCGCTCGTGCCGTTGGTGCGGATGACATCCGAGCGCGGGCTGATGGGCGAGCATCTCAACCGGCGAGGGACCACCGTCGCGGCCTGGGCGGCCACGGCCGTCATCGTCGCCCTGAACCTCGCACTGCTGGTCCTCACCGTCACCGGCGCCTGACGCCCACCCGCCCCGAAAGTGGTTCCAGCACTGCCCCCTTGATCACTCGGGTTCGGTCGCCGCGACCAGGCTGGGGGCGGCTACCTCGGCATCGGTTCCGGCGGGCCGCTCGCGCCCCGGCGCCCAGATGCCGACGAGTACGGCCGACACCAGCATCACCGCGGCCAGCACATACGACGAGTGCGACATCCCCGCCATGAAGGCGTCGCGAGCGAACTCGGCGAGCTGCTCGCCTTGCGGGCCTGCATGTTTCGCGACCTCGAGCGCCGACGCGAGCGACGCCCCGACCGGATCCTTGGCGACCTCCGGCACCGCGGCGACGGCGGGCGCGATCTCGCGGGTGTAGGTGGCGGCGAGCAGGCTGCCCGCCACCGCGATGCCGATCGCCGCGCCGACCTCGCGCGCGGTGTCGTTGACCGCGGACGCGACGCCCTGCTTGTCGTCGGGGGTGTTCTCCATGATCGAGGTGGTGGCCGGCGCCGAGCACAGACCGAGGCCGGTGCTGAACATCAGCAACGCCACCACCGCCTGGCCGTACCCGCCGTCGATATCCAGTCCGCCGAGCAGGATCAGGCCAACCCCTGCCAGCCCCAGTCCGCACAGGGCCAGCACGCGCTGGCCCACCCTCGGGATCAGCCACGGCGTGATCGCGGAGACCGCGACCATCGGGACGACCATGGGGGCCAAGGCGATTCCGGCCTGCAGCGGGCTGTAGCCGAGCACGAGCTGCATGTACTGGATGACCAGGAAGAACAATCCGAAGGAGGCCAGGAACTGCAGCGTCAGCGAGGCCGCACCCGCACCGAACCCGCGCACGCCGAACAGTCGGACGTCGAGCAGCGGATGCGCGCGCCGCATCTCGACGACCGCGAACGCGACCGCCGCGAGCATTCCGCCGACCACGGCGAGCAGCACCAGGGGGTCGAGCCAGCCGCGGGCCGGACCCTCGAGCAGGCCGAGCACGACCAGTCCGACGGCCGCGACGGCGAGCACCGCGCCGAGGAGGTCGAACTGCGGCGAGTCCTCTTCCCGCGACGACGGCACCGTCCAGGCGATCGCGAACAGGGCGACCGCGGCCGCGGCGAAGCCGACGAAGATCGACTGCCACTGCCATTTCTCGAGCAGCAGGCCGGACACCAACAGTCCGGCGATCCCCCCCGACGCCGCGACGCCCGCCCAGATCGCGACGCCGCGGGAACGCTGCTCGGGCGGGAAGCTCGCGGTCAGCAGCGACAGGGTCGCGGGCATCACCAGTGCTGCGCCGATGCCTGCGATCGCCCGCGAGCCGATCAGCCATTGCGGGGAGTCGAGCCAGATCGGCAGCGCGGAGGCCGCCGCGAAGATCAGCAGCCCGACCAGCAGCACCCCGCGACGGCCGTACCTGTCGCCGAGCGCCCCGGCGGGCAGCAGCAGCGCGGCCAGCGTCAGGGTGTAGCCGTCGACGATCCAGGTCAGTTCGCTCTGGGTGGCGCCGGTGTCCAGCGCGAGGGCGGGCAGCGCCGAGTTCAGTCCGGCGGCCGCGGCGATGACCATCGCCACCGCCGAGCACACCACCGTCAGCGTCCATACTTCTCGTAAGGACATCCTGGCTTCGGCGGACTCGGTCGGACGGTTCATCAGCACCTCCGGGGGAGAAAACAAGACTGTCAGTATCGTTTGAAGACCGACGGTTCCACAACCCCGCATACCCGCAGTCAATGGAGGTGACATGGTCGACGAGCCCGCCGAGGCGGCCGAAACCGATTCCCGCGAGGACCCGCGCAAGGTCCGCTCGCGGGCGCGACTGCTCGACGCGGCAACCGCGTTGTTGGCCAAGGGTGGCACCGAGGCCGTCACCATCGACGCGGTGACCAGGGCGGCGAGGGTGGCCCGCGCGACGCTGTACCGGCATTTCGACAGCGGGACCGAACTGGTCGCGGCCGCGTTCGGGCGGCTGATCCCACCGGCCGCGACGGTGCCGGAGGACGGTGACCTCCGGGGGCAGCTCATCGTACTGCTCACCGACCAGGCGAGGCTGATCGAGGCCGCGCCGATGCAGCTGACCGCGCTGTGCTGGCTGGGGATGGGGCCCGGCCTCGACGAACGTGCCGCCAGGGAGGGCGCGGGCGGCATCGATCGCCCGGAGCTGCGGTCGTTGCGCAGCCAGATCGCCGAGCAGTACCGGACCCCGTTCGACCGGATCTTCGCGAGTGCGGAGGCGAGGGCACTGCTCGGGGACACCGATTACGAATTGGCCCTGGCGCAGCTCCTCGGGCCGTTGGTGTTCACCAAACTCGCGACGCTGCGGCCGCTCGGTCCGGAGGCCTGCGCGCGGATCGTCGACGACTTCCTGGCGGCCCGAGTATCGGCGGGACAACCCTCCCCCGCTGAATCCTCCCCCCTCTAAAGGCTGGGTGCCGACGCTGTCGCGGATCTATGATCGAAGGCACCCCACGGTTCGATCGTGAGGCCCAGCCGACAAACCAGTCGATCTTCAATGGTGAGATGGGGCCGAGACATGACGACGACAGACGTCCGGAGGGGACAGACGATGTTGAAAAGACTTGCAGTGCTATTTGCCATGGCGGCGGCCATGGTTGCCCTCGTCGGTGTCGGTCCCGCGGCGGCCGCCGGTCCAGCGGTGCTTGGAGGTGGATCCGGGATCATCGTCGGCGGTGAGGCGTTGTGCACGTTGACCACCATCGGGCACGACGGGGCGGGTCGACTGGTCGGTATCACGGCAGGCCACTGCGGTGAGCCGGGCATGGCAATCGTGTCCTCGCACAACGAGGAAGCCGGCATCGTCGGTCACATGGTCAGCAAGAGCACCCAGTGGGACTACGCGGTGATCGAGTTCAACCCGGCCGCGGTGACCCCGGTCAACCGGGTCGGTGGCGTCACCATCACCGGCATCGGCGCACCGGCCAACTTCCCGGACATCGTGTGCAAGGAAGGCCTTCGCACCGGCAACACCTGCGGTGTCACCTGGGGCGACCTGGTCCAGACCCACGAGACATGGACCCAGATGTGCGTTATCGAGGGTGACTCCGGAAGCCCGGTTGTGCGGGGCACTACCCTGGTCGGCATGGTCAACGCCTACGTGGGATTCGCATGCATCGGACCGGAACTCGGCACAAATATCGATGTGATCATGGCCGACATCAACGCCCAGGGTGGCGTTGGCGCAGGCTATCGCCCGATCTAACCCGGAATGCCACCACGTAAGCGAAGCGGCGACGGCCTCACCGCACAGAACCTGATCGAGCTGACCGAGGCACTCGCCGCGGGCAAGCGCGCCACCGTCTATCTGATCGAACCCACCCCGAGCCTGAACCTGGCCGCGGGCTGTTCCGCGCGGGTGCTCTCCGTGCAGGGCACGACGCTGATACTGCGGCCGAAGGGCGTCAACGACGAGTTGCCGTTCGAGGCCGACGAGCTCCGGTTCACCCGGATCCCGCCCGTGCAGGCAAAGGCGAAGGGCGCCAAGGCTGTACCGGCCAAGGCTGCTCCCGCCAAGGCCGCGCCGGCGAACGCCGCTCCCGCCAAGGCCGCGCCGGCGAACGCCGCTCCCGCCAAGGCCGCGCCGGCGAAGGCTGCACCCGCGAAGGCCGCAGTCCCGGCGAAGGCCGTCGTCGAGACGACCCCGGCCGAGCCCGTGGCACCCGCAACCACACCGACCCGACCGAAGGCACCCGTGACCGCACCGAAGACCCCCGCATCGATGACGCTGGTGCCGAAGCCGGAGTCGGCTCCCGCGGACGGACCGGCCGCCGCGCAGGCGAAACGTGCACGCAGGCCGAAGGATCCGGCGAGCGTGAGCGTCACCCTGCACGCCGAGGCAGGCAACGAGTGGACGGTGACCGTGACCCACGGTGAGCGTCGCCCTGGCCGCGCGGCCCCCGTGTCGGCCGATGCCGTGGAGCGCGCGGTGCGTGAGCTCGGTGATCCCGCCGCCGAACAGGCGGTCGCGTCCGTGCTCAGCGCGGCCCGTGATGCCGCCGCCAAGCGGGTCGAGGAACTGAGCAGGCAGCTCGCCGAGGCGCAGAGCACGCTGGCTGCGCTCGGCGCCGACGGCGCCTGATCGAACCAGCGCCGACGGGCGCCTGATCGCAGCGGAGGTAACTCGATGCCCGTGCCCAAGAGCGTCTCCCAGCTGTTCTCGCTCGATACGCTGCTCGACGAGGAGGAGCTGGCGATCCGGGACACCACCCGCCGGTTCGCCGCGGAACGGATCCGGCCGCACATCGCGGGATGGTTCGAGGCGGGCACGTTGCCCGCGCGTGAGCTCGCGGCCGAGCTCGGCGGGATGGGGCTGCTCGGCATGCACCTCGAGGGCTACGGCTGTGCCGGGATGAGTGCGACTTCCTATGGGCTGGCCTGCCTGGAGCTCGAGGCGGTCGACTCGGGGATCCGGAGCCTGGTGTCCGTGCAGGGGTCGCTGGCGATGTTCGCCATCCACCGCTACGGCTCGGAGGAGCAGAAGCAGCAGTGGTTGCCCCAGATGGCCGCGGGCGAGGCCCTCGGCTGTTTCGGGCTGACCGAACCCGACTTCGGCTCCAACCCTGCCGGAATGCGTACTTCCGCCCGGCGGGACCGCGG
This sequence comes from Rhodococcus sp. PvR099, assembly GCF_017833315.1. Lineage (NCBI taxonomy): Bacteria > Bacillati > Actinomycetota > Actinomycetes > Mycobacteriales > Nocardiaceae > Rhodococcus > Rhodococcus sp. PvR099. The sequence goes on from NZ_JAFIBV010000001.1 coordinate 4,198,503, forward strand.
CGACTGGGTGCTCAGCGGCACCAAGATGTGGATCACGAACGGATCGGTCGCCGACGTCGCCGTGGTGTGGGCACGCACCGACGACGGCATCCGCGGGTTCCTGGTCCCCGCCGACAGTCCCGGCTTTTCCGCGCCCGAGATCAAACACAAGCTGTCGCTGCGGGCCTCGGTCACCGCGGAGCTCGTACTCGAGGACGTGCGGCTGCCCGAATCGGCGATGCTGCCCGAGGCGCGTGGGTTGTCGGGACCGTTGAGCTGCCTCGGCGAGGCACGGTTCGGCATCGTCTTCGGTGCGCTCGGCGCCGCTCGCGACTGCCTGGAGACCGCGATCGACTACGCAGCCGGCCGCGAGGTCTTCGACAAGCCCCTGGCCGCCTTCCAGCTGACCCAGGCGAAGCTCGCCGACATGGCGCTCGAGCTCGGGAAGGGACAGCTGCTGGCGCTGCACCTGGGGCGGCTCAAGGACCGCGATGGGTTGCGGGCGGAGCAGGTGAGCCTCGGCAAGCTCAACAGCGTCCGCGAGGCCATCGCGATCGCCCGCGAATGCCGGACCATCCTCGGCGCCAACGGCATCACCCTCGAGTACCCGGTGCTGCGGCACGCGAACAACCTGGAGTCGGTGCTCACCTACGAGGGCACCTCCGAGATGCACCAACTGGTGATCGGTCAGGCCCTGACGGGCGAGTCGGCGTTCCGGTAGCCGCGGCGGGCCTTGTGCTCGCCCTCGCGGACGCGCACGCTGATCCAGGGGGCCGTGAGGCGAGCGGAGCCGGACATGGACACTGAGACGACCGAGATCGCACCGGATGTCTACCGATTCTCGACCTACGTCAGCGACGCCAACCTGGTCATGAACCAGTACCTGATCGACGGCGACGAACCCCTGCTGTTCCACATGGGCCAGCGCGCGCTGTTCCCGTTCACCTCCGCGGCGGTCGGCCGGGTGCTCCCACTCGACCGGTTGCGGTGGATCGCGTTCGGCCACGTCGAGGCCGACGAGTGCGGGTCGATGAACTCGTGGCTCGCGGCGGCGCCCCACGCGGAGGTGGCCCATGGCGGACTGAGCTGTTTCGTCCAGGTCGACGACCTGGCGGACCGGCGGCCCCGACCGTTGCAGGACGGCGAGGTGATCGAGGTGGGCGCTCGGCGCGTGCGTCACATCGACACCCCGCACGTGCCGCACGGGTGGGACGCCTGCCTGGTGTACGAGGAGACGACGTCGACCCTGCTGTGCGGAGACCTGTTCACGGCGTTCGGTCCGCACCCCGCCGTCACCGACAGCGAGATCGTCGGCCCCGCGCTGGCGGGGGAGGAGATGGGCCACGCGACGGCGCTGACCCCCGCCCTCGGCCCGACCATCCGGGGGCTGGCCGACCTCGCGCCCCGGACACTCGGGCTCATGCACGGACCCGCATTCACCGGGGACTGCGCAGGCGCGCTGCGCGAGCTGGCGGCGGCCTACGAGGATCTCCTAGAGGCAGAGGGGGAGCGACTGCGCGGGCAGTGACCGCGGCGGTTGGCTACGGTCCGAGTCGGTCAGGCGGTGAGCGCCTCGTCGACGGTCCGGTATCCGATGGGTTCGCCGCCGAGCGCATCGAGCCGCGCGTGCAGTCCGGACCGCACGGCCGGCCATTCCGCGTGGAGCACCGAGTAGATGGCGGTGTCGCGCCAGGCGCCATCCGCCCTCCGCTTGTCCCGCCTGTGCACGCCCTCGAGCACGGCGCCGAGCCGCTCGATGGCCGAGCGCGAGCGGACGTTCGCGGCATCTGCCTGGATCTTGACTCGGCCGAAGCCGCTCTCGAAGGCGAGCCCGAACAGCAGGAGCTTCGCCTCGGGATTGACCGCGCTGCCCCAGACCCGGGGGTCGTAGGCGGTCCAGCCGATGTGCGCGGATTCGGTGGCCTCGTCGAAGTCGCCGAGGGACGTGGTGCCGACGAGGGCGCCGTCGTGCGCGCCACCGCGGATCCGGACGCCGTAGACGTTGCAGCGGTCGAACTGCAGGTACTCCCTCGCCCAGGCCAGGAAGTCGTCCCGGTCGGCCCGATAGCCCGCGCTGCCGCCGCCGAAGCCGCCCGCGAACACCCGGGGGTCCGCGATCGCCGTGCAGAGCTCGGGAAGGTCTGCGGGAGAAAGGGGTTCGAGACAGATATACCGGCCGCGGAGGGGTGAAACCGGGGGTCGTACTGCTGGCATGGGCCGCAGTGTGCAGGTCTGAGGTGACGGGCCGGTGAATACAGATTTGACGCTCGGCGTCGGTCCGGTTCAGGTGTCGCGAGCCCGCCGCAGCGCGTACGCCTTGAGGCGGCTGAACCCCCGCACGCGCAGCGACCGCAGGGACCTGAGCTGGAGGTCGTCGTCGCCCTCCAACGCGGTGGCGAGCGTGGCGTCGACGAGCACGGCGCCGGGCCGGGCCGAACTCGTCAGGCGCGCAGCGATGTTCACCACCGACCCGTACACATCGCCGAACCTCAACAGGACCGGGCCCATGGCCAGGCCCACCCGCAGGGCGGGCAGGTCCACGGTGGCGAGGGCGGCATCCTGCAGCGCGAGCGCGATCCGCGCGGCGTCGGCCGGGTCCTCGACCGCGAACATCACCTCGTCGCCGAGGTTCTTGATCACCCAGCCGCGGCCCTGATTGATGACGGTCATCGCGGTCGACTCGAAGTCCTCGAGCAGGCGGGTCAGTTCGTCGATGTCGATGCGCCGGGTCAGGCTGGTGTAGCCGACCATGTCCGCGAATCCGATCACCAGGGTTCGGCTGTCGGTGCCGTCGCCCGCGCTGTCGAGGAACCGCGCGGCGTTGGAGGCGAGGTGCCTGCGCCACACGTACGACTGCAGCTTCTCCAGCGCAGGCAGCATCTGCTCGGCGACCAGGGTCGCCTGCGCCGCGACGGCGAGCACGTCGGCCTGATCGGATCCGCCCGCCTGCTTGACCCGGTCGAGGATGTGGCTGTTGAGCAGCCCGAGCTGCCACTCCGCCAGCCGCGCGAAGGACTGGCCAAGCGCGCGGGTCACCGGCACCTCCAGCTCCTGGTCGATGATCCCCATGTCGACGAGCGAGGTGATGGTGCGCAGCGCGTCCACATCCACATCGGTGAACATCGGCGTGTCCGGGTTCGAGTCCACCGCGAAGCCCATCGCCACCCAGAGTCGTTGCGCGCGTTCGAGGGGCACACCGGCCGCCGCGGTCGCCTGCCCGCGCGTGTACTTGACGTCGCCGCCGAGCAGGTTCCGCTCCACCTCGGCCTGGATCAGTGCGTATTCGGGCGGGATGGGGCGGCCGCCGGCCGTGTCCTCAGCCACACACGGCTCCGCGTGACGCCGAGCCGACCAGCTTCGAGTACTTGGCCAGCACGCCCCTTGTGTAGCGGGGCGGCAGCGGCGACCAGCCCTCCGCCCGCCGCGTCAGCTCGGTCTCCTCGACCATCACGTCCAGCCTGCCGGACGCCACGTCGAGCCGGATCTTGTCGCCGTTGCGCACGAACGCGATCGGGCCGCCGTCGACGGCCTCGGGTGCCACGTGCCCGACGCACAGGCCGGTGGTGCCGCCGGAGAAGCGGCCGTCGGTGAGCAGCAGTACGTCCTTGCCAAGGCCCGCGCCCTTGATGGCCGCGGTGATCGCGAGCATCTCGCGCATGCCGGGCCCACCCTTGGGGCCCTCGTACCTGATCACGACGGCGTCGCCCGCGGTGATGGTGCCGTCCTCGAGGGCGTCGAGTGCGGCCCGTTCGCGATCGAAAACCCTTGCCGTGCCGGTGAACACGTCGGACTCGAAACCGGCCGACTTGACCACCGCGCCGCCAGGGGCCAGCGACCCGCTCAGGATCGTGATGCCGCCGGTCGGGTGGATCGGCGAGCTCATCGCCCGAATCACCTTGCCGTCGGGGTCCGGCGGGGTGATGTCGGCGAGGTTCTCCGCCACGGTGCGCCCGGTGACGGTCAGGCAGTCGCCGTTCAGCAGACCCGCGTCGAGCAGGGCCTTCATCATCACCGGCACGCCGCCGATGCGATCGATGTCCGTCATCACGTGCTTGCCAAAGGGTTTCACGTCGGCCAGGTGCGGGACGCGGGCGCCGACGCGGGCGAAATCGTCCAGGCTCAGGTCGACGTTCGCCTCGTGTGCGATCGCGAGCAGGTGCAGCACCGCGTTGGTGGACCCGCCGAAGGCCATCACCACCGCGATCGCGTTCTCCAGCGATTCCTTCGTGATGATGTCCGAGGTGGTGATCCCGCGTCGGAGCAGCTCGACCACGGCCTCGCCGCTGCGCCGGGCATAGCCGTCGCGACGCCGGTCGGTGGCGGGGGGTGCCGCGCTGCCGGGTAGCGACATGCCCATCGCCTCGGCCGCGCTGGCCATCGTGTTGGCCGTGTACATCCCGCCGCAGGCACCCTCGCCGGGACAGATGGCCCGCTCGATCGCGTCCACGTCCTCGCGGCTCATCAGGCCTCGCGAGCATGCGCCGACCGCCTCGAACGCGTCGATGATCGTCACCTCGCGCTCGCTGCCGTCGGACAGCTTCGCGATGCCGGGCAGGATCGAGCCTGCGTAGAGGAACACGCTGGCCAGGTCGAGGCGGGCCGCGGCCATCAGCATCCCGGGCAGCGACTTGTCGCAGCCGGCGAGCAGGACCGAGCCGTCGAGCCGCTCAGCCTGCATCACCGTCTCCACGCTGTCGGCGATGACCTCGCGGGAGACCAGCGAGAAGTGCATCCCCTCGTGCCCCATCGAGATGCCGTCCGAGACCGAGATGGTGCCGAACTCGAGGGGATAGCCGCCGCCCGCGAACACGCCGTCCTTGCAGGCCTTGGCGAGTCGGTCGAGCGAGAGGTTGCACGGGGTGATCTCGTTCCAGGAGGACGCCACCCCGATCTGCGACTTGCCCCAGTCGGCGTCGCCCATGCCGACCGCCCGCAGCATGCCGCGCGCGGCGGTCTTCTCGAGGCCGTCGGTGACGTCGCGGCTGCGGGGCTTGATGTCGGGGGCGTTCGGGTCAGTGGGCACGGTCATCATCATCCTCCGGTCGGTCCGGCTGTGGGCGCGGAACGGGCGTCGCGTCCCGTCAGTGCCAGCAGGCGCACCTGCAGCGGGGCGTCGTCGGGCACGGAGACGGGAGGTGCGAACAGCCCACTGGCGCTCAGCATCTCGCGCTGCGCCTCGGCCTCCTCCCAGACCGCAGCGACCAGTTCGGGGTCGAGGGTCTCGTCGAGGCCTGCCGCCCGGGCCAGGTCCCAGCTGTGCACGGTCACGTCGAAGACCTGCTCCCGCAGGTAACGCTCGAGCGGCACGGTGCCGTACGAGAGGTGCACCAGGGTGGCGGGCGGCGCCACGGCCCACGCCGCGGTCGCGAGTCCCGAGTAGCGCCGCCACTCCGCGACGAGATCGTCGCCGAGCGGGTGCACGTGCGCCTGCGCCTTCTCGACGGTGAGTCCGCCGACCAGCGGCAGCACCCACTGCTGCTCGGTGATCACGTGGCGTACCAATTGCTCGGTGTCCCAGTCGGTGTCGGGGGTGGGGGCGGACCAGTCGGTGACCGCCTCGATCCGGGTCCCGAACTCGACGTGGGAGCGGCGTTGCAGCTCCAGCCATCCCAGCGCCATGTCACGCTCCTCCGGTTCTCACTGCCCGGCCGGTGGCTGGATCACGCTGAACACCGCGCCCTGCGGGTCCGCGACCACGGCCATCCGGCCGACCTCGGGCACGTCGAACGGCTCGGCCACCACCTTGCCGCCGGCCGCCTTGATCGCCGCGACGGTGTCGTCGGTGTTCTCGGTGTCGAAGTACACGTGCCAGTGGGCGGGGACGCCCGGCATTCGGGGCTTGGCGCAGCCGCCGACCTGATCCTCACCGACCTGGAGGACCGTGTACTGCCCGCCCTCCATGTCGGTGGTCGTCCCGGTGAGGCCGAGCACGGCCTCGTAGAACGGGAGGGCCTTTTCCGGTGCGGCGGTGATCAGCTCGTTCCAGATCAACGTGCCCGCCTCGTTGACCAGTCCAGCGCCGATGTGGGTGCCTGCCTGCCACAGGCCGACCGCGGCGCCGACCGGGTCGACGACATAGGCCATCCGGCCCGACGGGTCGATGTCGAAGGGGCCTGCCAGTACCGTGCCGCCTGCGGCGGTCGCCCGCGCGGTGGCCGCGTCGACGTCGTCGACCGCGAGGTAGGTGTTCCAGACCGGCGGCAGGTCCTCGGGGACATCGGGCGGCATCGCGGAGGCCGCGGCGACGTACTCGCCGCGGAGCTTCGCCATCGAGTAGATGCCACCGTCGGCGGTCGGCATGTCCTCGAACTCCCAGCCGAAGAGCCCGGCGTAGAACGCCTTCGCGGCCTCGGGGTCGGTGGTGGACAGGTCTACCCAGCTCGGGGTTCCCTGCTTGTAGCTCGAACGGGTGGGCATTGCTGCTCCTCTCGGTCGGTGCGGGCGTGACGCCCCACGGACAACGGTTCCAGCACCCGCGACGTTTGGGAAGAGGCAACCCGACCCGAATCGGGCCGGTGTCAGATGGATTCGTCGCACCAGGCGTCGCGAATCGTTCATGGCCCGGTCGCCGACTCCGGCTGTACCGCGGGAGCCGAGATGTCACAGTGCGGTCGGCAGGCCACGGACTCCTCGTCGACCACCTCGGCGACCCCAGCCGGGATCATCGCCGCGGCGATGACCGCGCCGAGCACCAGCAGGCCCGCGCAGATCAGCATCGCCACGCCGAATCCGTGCGAGAAGACGTCCGGATCGGCGAAGTCCGCGCCTGCGATCCCGGCCAGGCCCGGCAGCGCGGCGACGGCGAGCAGCTGGCTGCTGCGCGCGACTGCGTTGTTCACCCCCGACGCGATCCCGGCCCGGTCGGTCGACACCGAGGTGAGCACCGCGGCGGTCAGCGGCGCCACCAGCGCCGACAGCCCGAGCCCGAAGACGATGACGCCGGGCAGCACGTCGGTCAGGTACGAGGCGCCGGGGCCGATCCGCAGCATCAGCAGCAGGCCCGTCGCGGCGAGCAGTGGCCCGACCGTCATCAGCACGCGCGGCCCGTGGTGCTGGGCGAAGCGGCCCGCCCGCGACGAGAGCACCAGCATCAGGGCGGTGATGGGCAGCGTGGCGAGACCGGCGGCCAGCGGCGAGTAGCCCGCTGCGAGCTGTAGTTGCAGCACCAGGAGGAAGAACACCCCGCCGAGCGCGGCATACACCGCCAGGGTCACCAGGTTCGCGGCGACGAACACCCGCGAGCGGAACAGGAAAGGCGGGACCAGCGGATTGTCGGAGCGCCGCTCGACGACGACGAACGCCGCGAACAGCAGCAGCCCGAGGACGACGGGCGCCCACCGCCCGCCGATCAGGCCGTAGGTCAGCGCGCCGAGGGCCAGTGCGGCGAGCGCCGCGCCGAGCAGGTCGAGCCGGCCGTGGGCGTGGGGGTCGCGGCTCTCCGGGACGTGACGCGCGGCCACCCACACCACCGCGACCGCGAGCGGGAGGTTGATCAGGAACACCATCCGCCAGCTCGACACCTCGACGATCCAGCCACCGAGCAGCGGACCGATCGCGCCTGCGACCCCGCCGAGGCCGGACCACAGCCCGATCGCGGCGCCGCGATCGTCGGGGTCGATGGCGGCGGACAGCAGTGCGAGGCTGCCGGGGGTCAGCAGGGCGGCCCCGACACCCTGCAGGATCCGGGCCAGCACCAACAGCTCGATGCTCGGCGCCAGCCCGCACAGCAGCGAGGAGGCGGCGAACCAGACGGTGCCCCAGATGAACACCTTGCGCCTGCCGAGGCGGTCGCCGAGCGCGCCCGCCAACAGGATCAACGAGGCCAGGGTGAGGGTGTATCCGCTCAGCACCCACTGCAGGCCCGCGACATCGGTGTCGAGGTCCTCGCCGATCCGGGGCAGCGCGATATTGACGACGGTCGCGTCGAGCATGGCAAGCGAGGAGCCGAGGACCGTCGCGAGTACCACCCAGCGGCCCTTGGTCGAGCGCAGGCGGACCGTCGCACCCAGCGCGTCCATGCGCTGAACGCTACAAGGCGGCTCCGCCGCCTGTGCGCGGTTGATGAGTCCAGGGACTCGTCAACCGCGCACGGGCGCGAAGCGCCTAGCTGTAGTCGTAGAAGCCGCGGCCCGACTTCTTGCCGAGGCGACCGGCCTCGACCATCCGGCGCAGCAGAGCAGGCGGGGCGTAGTGCGGCTCGGCGAACTCGGCGTACAGCGATTCCGCCGCGGCCAGCGTGACGTCGAGGCCGACGGTGTCGAGCAGCGTGAGCGGGCCCATCGGGTAGCCGCAGCCGCCCTTCATGGCCGCGTCGATGTCCTCGGCGGTGGCGTAGCCGGACTCGAGCATCCGGATCGCCGACGTGAGGTACGGGATGAGCAGCGCGTTGACGATGAAGCCCGAGCGGTCGCCCGCCTGCACGGTGGTCTTGCGCAGGGTGTTCTTGGCGTAGTCGGTGACGGCCTTGGCGGCGTCGGGGGAGGTCACCAGGGTGGAGATGATCTCCACCAGCGGCATCACCGGCACCGGGTTGAAGAAGTGCACGCCGACGACCTGCTCGGGGCGCTGGGTGGCGCCCGCGACCTTGATGACGGGGATCGAGGAGGTGTTGGTCGCCAGGATGCCGGACGGCTTGACGATCTTGTCGAGCTTGCCGAAGATCTCGTACTTCAGCGACTCGATCTCCGGGGCGGCCTCGATGACCAGGTCGCGGTCCGCGAACTCCTCGATGTCGAGGGTCACGCGCACCCGCGCGATGGCGGCGTCCGCCTCTTCCTGGGTGATCTTGCCCTTGGCGACGCCGCGGCCGATCGAGGTCGCGATCCTGGCCTTGGCGGCGTCCGCGAACTCCTGCTTGGTCTCCAGGACGAGAACCGAGCTCCCGGCCTTGGCGCACACCTCTGCGATGCCGGCACCCATCGTGCCGCCACCGATCACTCCGACTAGCTCCACTGTCATCTCCAAACGCGTGTCGGTCGTCTTGTCTCGGGGGGTCATTCTGCTACCCGCGGGGAGCGGCCTCGGCGCCGGACCGCAGCTGGTACTTGAGGATCTTGCCGGTGGGGGTGCGCGGCAGGTCCGTGGCGAAGGCGATGTCCCTTGGCACCTTGTAGCCGGCGAGCAGGCCACGGGTGTGCGCGACCAGCTGGTCCACCGTCGCCTCGGCGCCTGGTCTGAGCAGCACGAATGCCTTCGGCCGCTCGCCCCACTTCTCGTCGGGCACGCCCACGACCGCGACATCGGCGACGGCCGGGTGCGAGACGATGGCCTGCTCCACCTCGACGGTCGAGATGTTCTCGCCGCCGGAGATGATGATGTCCTTCGCCCGGTCCTTGAGCTGGATGTAGCCGTCCGGGTGCATGACGCCGAGGTCCCCGGTGTGGAACCAGCCGCCCGCGAAGGCCTCCGCGGTGGCCTCGGGATCCCGGTAGTAGCCGAGCATCACGTTGTTGCCTCGCAGCACGATCTCGCCCATCGTCTCGCCGTCGGCGGGCACGTCGCGCATCTGCGGATCGATGATGCGCGCCGTCTCGGCCTGCAGCATGCCGACGCCCTGCCGCGAGATCAGCACCGCGCGCTCCTCGGCCGAGCACTCGTCCCAGGACTCCTGGTACTCGCAGATGGTGTACGGCCCGTACACCTCGGTGAGGCCGTAGACGTGCACGACCGTCGCGCCGAGCGACTCGAGCTGCCCGATGACCGTCGGGGACGGGGGAGCCCCCGCGGTGGTGATCCGCAGCGGCGTCGAGAGGGGATGCGCCTGTGGCGCGTCCGCGATGGTCGAGCACACCGTCGGCGCGCCGCACAGGTTGGTGATGCCGAGCGTGTCGATGGCGTCCCAGATGGCGTCGGCCCGGACCGCGCGCAGGCACACGTGGGTGCCGCCCGCGGCGGTGACGGCCCAGGGCGTGCACCAGCCGTTGCAGTGGAACATCGGCAGCGTCCACAGGTACCTGGTGTTTCCCGTGAAACCGTTGTGGAAGGTCTCGCCGAAGGAGTTCAGGTACGCCCCGCGGTGGGAGTACATGACGCCCTTGGGCTTTCCGGTGGTTCCCGAGGTGTAGTTGATCGCGATGGTCCGCTGCTCGTCGTCGATGCCCCACACCAGCGGCTGCGCCTGCGCCGCGTCGACGCTGCGCAGGAACTCGTCGTAGGCGGCGGTCGCGACGCCGGTCACCGGGTCGGCGAGGGTGATGGTCGAGTCGGGGATCTCGACGATCTCGTGCACCGACGGGACCCGGTCGCGGACGGTCGTGACCGATCCGAGGAACTCCGAGTCGACGAACAGGATGCGGGTGCCCGAGTGCTCGAGGATGTACTCGAGCTCGGGACCCGCCAGCCTCGAGTTCAGCGCGATCAGCACGCCCCCGGCCAACGGCACCGCGAAATGTGCCATCAACAGTTCCGGGGTGTTCGGCGAGAGGTAGGCGACCCGGTCGCCGGGCTCGATCCGCCCGCGCAGCGCGTGCGCGAGCTGCTCGACCTCGGCCGCGAACTCCCGGTAGGTGTAGTGCCGGTGGCCGTGGATGATCGCGGTGCGCTCGGGAAAGACGGCCGCCGAGCGTTCCAGGAAGCGCAGCGGGCTGAGCTCGGAGTGGTGGGCGGTCGGGGTGGTGGGCATGCGGCTACCTCGAGTGACGGGGCTTACAGACGGTTGTCGACGACGCTATGGCCCACTCTGCGGCGGCCGCTACCCTACGAAGTGGGTATGTGCTGATGAACGACGTGATGAGACCGAGCGACGAGGACGCGCTGCGCGGCGAGCTGCGACTCCTGCGCGGGCGCACCGCCTTCCCCGTCCTGTTCGCCGGTGCCGTCGAGAACGGCCGGATGCGGCTGTCGGGGTTCGCCGGGACCCGCAGCGCGGTGCTCCGTGGCCTGGTGATCGACGCCCGTTGCGGGCTCGGCGGTCGCGCCATGGCCGAGCAGCGTCCCGAGGCCGCCGCGGACTACTTCAACTCCAGCCACATCACCCACGACTACGACGTCCAGGTCGCCAGGGAGGGCATCGAGTCCCTGCTCGCGGTCCCGGTGGTGGTGCGCGGCTCGACGCGGGCGGCGATCTACGGTGGGCTGCGGTCGAGACAGCCGATCGGCGACGTGATGGCGGGCGAGGTGATGCGGTCCGCGTCCCGGTTGGCGAGGGAGATCGAGATCCGCGACGAGGTGGACCGCCGTGTCGCGCTGCTCGCCTCGGCCGGTGCGGGGCCAGCGACGCCGCGCGGTGCGGCGGAGTCCGAGCGGATCATCGAGAGTTATCTCGCGCTGCGCGGCCTCGCCGGAGAGGTCGAGGACGAGGCGGTCGCCGCGCAGCTGCGCGCGGTCGAGGAGACGCTGCGGTCGCTGACCGGCTGCGGTCCGGATCCGTCGGTGACGCTGTCCGCGCGCGAGTTCGACGTGCTCTCACACGTCGCGCTCGGCTGCCGCAACGCCGAGATCGCCGATCGGCTCTCGCTCAGCGTGGAGACGGTGAAGACCTACATGCGCAACCTGATGGCCAAGCTCGAGGTGAGCAGCCGCCACGAGGCAGTGTTCGAGGCAAGGCGCCGGGGGCTGCTGCCCTGACGCGTGCCTCCCGATCCGGGAGGCATATTCCGATCAACCCGTTCGAGTCCGGGCATGAGTCCATCTTCGCTCTTGACAGACACTGTCATGTTTAGAGATGCTGTCAATTAGCGATGACATCGCAGACGACATCGCTGGTGGGTTCGGTATCCGGGTTTCTTCGTGAGTGGAAGGCATTGACGATGTCGCTACGTGAGAGGCAGCGCCTCCAGGTTCGTGCGGACCTGCAGCGTGCCGCGTTCGAGTTGTTCGCCAGGGATGGCTTCGATGCCGTGACGACCGAGCAGATCGCGACGGCCGCGGGGGTGTCGCCGAGCACATACTTCCGCCACGTGCGCAGCAAGGAGGACCTGCTGCTGGAGCCGGTGCACGAAGGTGGAGCCGGCATCGTGGCGCTCGTGGAACAGCGCCCGGAATCCGAGCCGGCCGACGAGGCGCTCGCGCGGGCGATCCTGGCCCGCTCGACCACCCTCACCGCGGCGGAGATCGATCCGTGGCGTGCAGCCTTTCGGACCGCGCCCCACCTGATGGACCGCGTCACGCTGATCGCACCCGAGCACCGGGCTCGGCTCGTCGAGCTCGTCGCACGGCGTATGGGTTGTGATCCCAAGATCGACAGTCGCCCTGGCCTTCTCGTGCACCTGATGCTCGCCGCCGCGGAGTTCGGCTACCGCCAGTGGATACGCAGCCCGCAGAACCGTGGGGCGTCGCTTCCCGTCTGCGTCGAGGGGGCGCTCACCGCGGTCCTCCACCCCCGATGGGCAGCCGCGGACGGCGCCGAGGGTGAAGGGGTCGAAAGCTGATGATTCGCAATCTGATTCCAGTGAACGGACATACGGAGGTTTCGAAATGACAGAGTCGACCGTCGCGGCGCGAGACAGCGCGGACAGCATCGTCGATCTGGTCGTGGTGGGGTCGGGCGCGGCGGGGATGGCTGCGGCCATCACCGCCGCGAGGCACGGTCTCACCACGGTGATCGTCGAGAAGTCGGAATTCTGGGGCGGCTCGTCCGCGCGGTCGGGTGGCGGGGTGTGGATCCCGGGCAACTCGGTGTTGCGCAGCCAAGCGCCCGCGGACGATCGCGAGGCGGCGAGCGACTACCTCACCAGCATTGTCGGGGAGGACGCCGACGCGGATCGTATTGCCGCGTATGTGGATCGCGGGCCCGAGGCCCTCGACTTCCTGATCGACAACTCGGCGCTGAAGCTCGAATGGGTGCAGGACTACTCCGACTATTTCCCGGAAGCACCCGGCGGCCGGGCCACCGGGCGTTCGTGTGAACCGGCACCGTTCGATGCGCGCGCCCTGGCGGATGAGGATCTGGCCACGCTGCATCCGCCCTATATGAAGGCGCCACTCAATGTCGTGGTCCAGCAGTCCGACTACCGGTGGCTCAGCACCGGGCTGCGGAGCTGGCGTGGCCCTCAGCGCATGCTGAAGGTGGGTGCTCGGTCGATGCTGGCCAAGGTGCGTCGACAGAAGCTGCTCGGTCTTGGCCCGGCACTGATGTCGCAGTTGATGATCGGTGTGCGCGCCGCGGGCGTGCCCGTGCGGCTCAACACGGCGATGACGGACCTGATCACCGACGGAGCTCGGGTGGCCGGTGTGGTCATCGAGAGCGACGGAACCCGATCGCGCCTGCTCGCTCGCCGTGGGGTGGTGCTCGCGTGCGGCGGGTTCGACAACAACGGTGCGATGCGGGAGAGGTACCACCGCGCGCCCAGCAGCGCCGAATGGACTCTTGGCGCCCCCACCAACACCGGCGACGGGATCAATGCCGCGCTGCAGTCGGGTGCGGCGATCTCGTACATGGACGACGCCTGGTGGGCCCCGTCGATCCCGTTGCCGAAGGGCCCGTGGTTCGCCCTCGCCGAGCGGTCACTGCCCCGCAGCCTGATGGTCAACGACCGGGGACAGCGCTTCATGAACGAGTCCCTCCCGTATGTCGAAGCGACCCATGCGATGTTCGGCGGCCCGTATGGGCAGGGCGACGGCCCGGCCGAAAACCTCCCGGCGTGGCTGATCTTCGACCAGACCTACCGGAATCGGTATCTGTTCGCGGGTGTCCCCGCCCGTAGGCCGCTGCCGCGATCCTGGCTGCGATCGGGAGCGATCGTCACCGCGGGGACGATCGCAGAGCTGGCGCTCGAGATCGGTGTGCCCGAGGACTCCCTCACGGGGACGATCGAGCGGTTCAACGCCCACGCACGCACGGGCACCGACCCCGACTTCCACCGCGGGGAAAGCAAATACGACCACTACTACGGCGACATCACCAACAAGCCCAACCCCAGCCTCGGCGAGCTGACCAAGGCGCCCTTCTATGCCGCGAAGATGGTGCCGGGAGACCTGGGAACCAAGGGTGGCGTCAACACCGACAGCGCAGGCCGGGCGCTGCGCGAGGATGGGTCGATCATCGAGGGGCTCTACGCCGCGGGCAACACCAGCTCGCCCGTCATGGGCCACACCTATGCCGGTCCCGGCGCGACCATCGGTCCCGCGATCGTGTTCGGCTACCTCGCGGCACTCGACGCGGCCGGCCGCTCGTCAGGAGATGAGTCCTAGGCTCAGGCTCAGGCGCCGCGCGCGGCGCCCGCGTGCAAGTTCTTCGCCGTCGGCGAGGTCGGCACCTGCTTGGCATCCGGGTACGTGTGCAGGACCCGGTCGGCGGTGCCGGCGGTGGTGACGGTGAACCAGTAGTGCTCGTTCTTGTAGTGGTGCTGGCGATGGTTGAGCCAGATCGCGTGGTAGATACGGGATTTCGGACGGTAGTCGCTGTGGATCAGGTAGTGCGTCCACTCGTACACGAGTCCGATCGCGCCGATGACGGTGAGGAAGGTCAGGGCGAGGCCCGGCCGGGGGAAGGCGAGCGCCGCGAGCACGGCCAGGGTCGGGATCAGCCAGACCAGGGTCTGCCAGGGAATGAAGATCAGCGGCACGTCGCGCGGGTCCGCGTGGTGTTCGCGGTGACTCCGGGCGAGCAGGGAATCGAGCGTCATGCCCGCGACGGTCTTCGGTCGCCAGTGCAGGATGCAGACGTGGATGGTCCACTCGACGAACGGGAACGCGGCCAGCATGACGACCGGCAGCACGGCGTCGCTCAGCTGCCAGTCGCCGACGACGAGGCGGCCGATCAGCGCGGTCACCAGGACCGCCGAGATCATCCAGGGGGAGGGATGTCGCCAGAATTCCGTTGCGGCGGTCCGCAGATCGACGGGCTTCCTGCCGCGCACGGGCCGTGTATCCGTGCTCATCTCGTTCCCTCCAGGCTGTCGATGATGGTGCTGATCGCGGTGGTGCCCAGCTCCAGGAGCTCGACGGCCAGGCGTTCCGCGGCGTCCTCGTCCCGCTCGGCGATGGCGTCGGCGAGGCGGATGTACGCGTCCGTTCGGCCCACTTCGGCCTTCATCACCTCGCCGAGGGCGGCCATCGTGGGTTCGTAGGCCTGACGCAGGCTGTTGAAGATCAGGCGGAAGGCGATGGAGTCGGCGCCGTCGACGACGCATTCCCAGAAGGCCAGGGCATGCCGTTGCAGGGCGACGGGGTCGTCGTCCGTGCCGAGCGCGTGAACCGCGTCCCGCAGCTGTGTGGCGAGTTCGGTCCCTGACCGGGCGGCCGCCAACCGGGCGACCTGGGAGCCGATCATGGAGCGGGCCTCGAGGACGCTGCGCACCACGGCCCAGTCGGGCTGCCCGCCACGGATGAGGAGCCTCGGCAGCAGCTCGGGGCCGCCGTGGCGCCGGAAGTCCTTGACCGATGTCGAATCCCCCTGCCGCACTTCGACGAGGCCGGAGTGCGCCAGCTTCTGCAGCGCCTCCCGGACGGCGGGACGGGAGACCCCGAGCGCTTCCGCCAGGTGGCGCTCGCTCGGGAGCGAATCGCCGGCGGCGAGCTCGCCGCCGAGGACGCGGGCGGTGATCTGTTCGAACACGGCGCCTGAGGCGGACTGCCGCACGATCGGCTCGAAGGTCATGTGACCGACGCTAGGCCTGATGTGGTCAGTGGTCAAGTGGTAAGACCAGTTGCAGCTGCGCTGCCGTGCGCGGTTGACGAGTGTCTGGACTCGTCAACCGCGCACGGGGGCCCTGCCCCTATGCCCTAAACTAAGCGGACGCTTAGAAGCCTTCGGAAGGAGAACACGATGGGGATCCTGGACAGGTTCCGACTGGACAACAAGGTCGTCGTCGTGACCGGCGCCTCGTCGGGTCTGGGGGTCGCCTTCGCGGTCGCCTGTGCGGAGGCGGGCGCCGACATCGTGCTCGCGGCCCGTCGCGTCGACAAGCTCGAGCGGACAGCCGAACTCGTGCGCAACACCGGCCGAGAGGCGCTGTGCGTGTCGACCGACATCGCCGATCCGGACCAGGCCCAGCACATGATCGATGCCGCCATGGAGCGCTTCGGCCGGGTGGACGTGCTGGTCAACAACGCCGGGATCGGCACGGCGCATCCCGCGACGCGGGAGACGCCGGAACAGTTCCGGCAGGTGATCGACATCAACCTCAACGGTGCCTACTGGGCCGCGCAGGCCTGTGGCCGGGTGATGGCGCCGGGTTCGGCGATCGTCAACATCTCCAGCGTCCTCGGCCTGACCACCGCGGGGTTGCCGCAGGCCGCCTACGCCGCCAGCAAGGCCGGGCTGATCGGACTGACCCGCGACCTGGCCCAGCAGTGGGGCACCAGAAGGGGTATCCGGGTGAACGCGATCGCGCCCGGTTTCTTCAAGTCCGAGATGACCGACTCCTACCAGGACGGCTACCTCGACAGCATGGCGCCGCGGTTGGTCCTCGGCCGGATCGGCGACCCGGAGGAACTCGCCGCCACCCTCGTCTGGCTCGCCTCGGACGCGGCCGCCTATGTCACCGGGCAGACCATCCCGGTCGACGGCGGACTGACGATCACCTGATCGTGCCGCGGTGCGGTGCAGCGGACGCGCCGCATCACCGCTGAGGAACGATCTCGCGCATCCCGCCGTGGCGTACCTCGGTCCGCACCCGGCCGTCGTGACCGAGCTCGACGCGGCCGACCCGCGCGCCGTTCTCGGACAGGATGGTGGCCGCGGTCGCCCGCCCCGCGGGCAGGACACGGGCGGTCAACGTCCCGGCGGTGATCTCGTGCAGGGCATCGATCAGCGCGGAGTGCAGTTGCGACACCAGGGCGTCCGGTCCGTCGCGGAGTCCGCCGTCGTCGAGGAGGATCACCCTGGCCCCGCGCCTCCTGGCCGATTCCACGGCGCGGCTGACCCCCTCGTCGGACGCGAGCACGGGAGCACGGAGGGTGTCGCGCAAGCGCTCCTCCAACAGTCCGCATTCCTCGCGGCATCCGTCGCCGAACTCGTCCCCGGTCGCGGACCTCTCGAGGAGCGGCCGGGCCAGCAGGTCCAACCGGGTGAGCTGGGAGTCGCGTTCGCGCAGCACGGCCTGGGTCATCGCCTCGTCCGCGGCCCGCTCGGACTCCTGCTCGCGCAGCCTGAACACCGCGGGGCCAACGGGTCGGATGCTGAACGCGAAGAACACCGACATCAGGACGGGTGCGAGATTGATTGAAGCCAAACGGATTCCGGTGCCCCATCCCTGGCCGGTCGCGTCGGACCAGGCCCCGCTGGTGAGGACCATCAGCGCGGCGCCGGCAAAGGCGTACGGCGCACGGCCGCGCACCGACATGTAGACCAGCACAGCGGTCACCGCGCGAATCTGCCAGGCGGAGTCCAGAGTCCAGCCCGGCACGGGCAGCTGCCACAGGACCAGTGCGCACGCGACCGGTCCGAGAGCGGTGAGTGCGAGCGTGTAGGCCATCGGCAGCGGGTCCCCGGGGACGGCGATGATCACCACCGCCGCGGCAGTGACCAGCACGGCTGCCAGGACGATCGGCCAGACATGCTGCACCCCGTCGAGATTGGCGAGGGCCGCCAGGGTGAAGCTCAGGCAGAACAGAGCGGCGAGCACCTTCGCCGCCGGACGGTCCATGCCGAGCAGCACGCGCACGTCGCGCACGTCGCGCGGCGGGGCCCCGCTCACGGCGCCGCCCATCGGAGCGTGACCTGGGTACCGCGGTCCGGGACCGAGTGGATCTCCGAGGTGCAGCCGGCCGCTGTCATGCGCGCACTGATGCTCACGCTGATCCCCAAGCGGTACTGCGGGACCCGGGCCGGATCGAAGCCGCGGCCGTTGTCGGCGACAAGCATCCGCAGGCCCTCGGTGTCCACGTCGATGATCACCAGTCGGTCGGCCTCCACCTCCGGGTGGTCGGCGTGCCGCAGGCTGTTCCGCAGCGCCTCGGCAGCGGCGGAGGCCATCGCGCGCGCGACCTCCCTGGGAACGGTCAGCGTCGCGTCCCGGACCTCGAGGTCGACGGACGCGTCCTCGTCGACCTCGACCAGCGCGGTGCGGATCAGCGCAACCGCGGCGTCCACGTCGAGGTCCTCGGTGGCGACGTCGCTGACGCGTAGCCGATCGAGTTCGGCCAGTGCGACGGCCGACTGCCCGCTGAGATGATCGGTGTTGCCGTGCCGGGAGATGCCGAGCAGCGTCGACATGATGCGGTCGTGGATGAGCCCGTCGAACCGCTTGCGTTCCACGTACCGCGCGGAGGCGGCGGCGGTCGCCGCGGACTGGCGCTTGGCTGCGGCGAGGGTGCGGTCGAGGGTGCGTCCGGACTGGACGGCGGCGATGGTCGCGACGACGAACAGGCTGTTGGTCATCACAACGTAGAAGGTCTCCGCCAGCAGTGGACTCTGTGAGTCGCCGCGGGTGACGTGACGGATCACCTCTGCAGTGCTCGCGCTGACCACGAGGAACAGCACGCTCGGCGCCGGACGCCAGCCCAGCGCCGCCGCCATCGCCACCAGACCGGGGATCGCGGACATCCACACCTCGCGGGTCGGCGAGATCTGTCCCTGCAGCGCGACCAGCCAGCCGGCTGCCGCGAGGAGGTAGGTCGCGGCGCAGAGCGAGCCGAGACCGCGAACCCAACGGAGGTCCTTGGCGAAGCTTGCGGGCCACAGGGCGAGTAGGGGAACGAAGACGACAACCGCGGCCACCGGGGTGTACCACGGTGCGAGTTCACGGGACTGGATGATGAGGATGGGAATCAGCACCACGCAAAAGACCAGCGCTCCGGCACCGATCACGCGGGCAAAGGTGCGGATGATCTTTTCTTCGGCGGTGCCGATCCGATTGACGCGTCTCGTCATCCGCGTCGGCGGTCCGTCATCAACGCGGGTACTGCCGTGGGCCGATTCACAGCTCGTCGAGCGAGATCAACTCGTCCTGCACGGCGCGGGCGACGAGCGCGGCCTTCGTCGGGGCCGAGCGGCCGACCTGGTTGTACTTGGCGCGGATGCGTGCGAGATGGGTGTTCACGGTGCCGACGGACAGATACAGGTCGGCGGCGACGGTGTTCTTGGAATCGCAGCGCAGCCACTGGAGCAGCACCTCGACCTCACGCGGCGACAGCGACGGCCTGCGCAGGCTGCGCGGTTCCGGTCGCGCCGCGGGTGCGTGCGCATGGTGGTGCTGTTCGTCGACTGCGGCTCTCATGTCACGACCCCCGGGCGTACGCGGCTGGCCGAGGGCACGACCCCTCGTCGCGGGCCCTCCTTGCGGACCGAGGCTATGGGGTGGGACGCGATCTGCCGAGACGGCAGTTTCCTGCCCATGAAACCAGGGGCACGGTTAGCCGAGCGAAGCTTCGGCGTCCGCGGGGTGGCCGTCGTGGTCGAATTCGGTGCGCCGAACCCGGTCGGTGCTGCTGGCGAGCACCGTCGCCATCGTGGTGCGGCCGGGGGGTAGGACGCGCACCGTGATCGCCCCGTCGGTGGCCGCGGCGAGCTCGGCCGCCACCATGCCGAGGAATCGGTCGGGCGCCGCGCCCCCGTCGTCAACGGCCCGGTCGTCGAGCAGGATGACCTCGACTCCCCGGCCCCGAGCGGCGCGAGCGGCGGCGGAGACCACGGGTCCGGAAAGACCAGGGGCACGCAGGATGTCGCGCAGGTGCGCCTCGAGTAGTCGGCAGGCGATCCGCTCGTCCTCATCGAGTTCGACGCCGGTGGCGATCCGGTCGAGCAGCGGCCTGGCCAGCTCGTCGAGGCGCCGCAGCTGCCGGTCGCGTTCCTCGAGCACCGCGGAGTCGGCGGCCTCGGCGGCGACGCGCCGGACGGTCTGCTCGCGAAGCTCGAAGATCTCCTTCGCGGCCGGTCGGACGGTGTAGGCGACGAAGGTGGCCATCAGCAGTGGCGCCATGTTGATCGCCGACATGCCGAGGCCGTAGCCGGCGCCCTGCCCGGTACGCATCGCCCACAGCACGCAGCTGCCGAGCATCGCCGTCATGCCGAGCCAGCCGAGCGCGATCCGGCCGCGCACGCACATGTACGCCAGGATCGCGGTTCCCGCGCCCAGCGGCCAGGTCTGCAGCAGCCCGTCGACCGGGACGGGGACCACGGACAACACCAGGTTGAGCGCGATCGGGCCTGCGAGTGCCATTGCCACCGCAGGGCGGAACGGCAAGGGGTCTCCCTCGATCCGGACGAGGGTGATCGCGCCCGCGCTGACGACGAGCCAGGCCGCCAGCTCCGCCCCCACCGCGCCGGGTCCCGGGCTCGAGCTGAGGGAGAGCAGCAGGAAGGTCAGCACATATGCGGCGACGAGGGCCTTCGCGCCGCGCGTGTGCAACCCGAGCAGCTCGCGGACGTCCCGGGTTCCGCCCGCGATGCTCATGACGAGCTCCAGGCCAGGTGGACCCGGGTGCCTGCCCCCGGCGCGGTCTCGATCCGGGCGGACCCGCCGTGGAGCTGTCGCATTCGCCCGTGGATGCTCACGGACACCCCGAGTCGGTGTGCGGGGACCGCGGCGGGGTCGAAGCCCCGCCCGTCGTCCGCGACCAGGACAGTGATCCCCTCTCGTGCCACCGTGACCTCCACCGAGCGGGTCGCGGCCTCGCCCGCGTGGCGGTCGCTGTTGCGCAGCGCCTCCGCCAGGGCCGCGGCCAGGGCTCGGGTCGTCTCGGCCAGGACGGTGAGAGTCTCTGCGCCGTCGAGCCTTTCGACGCGCAACGCGACTCCCTCGTCCACATCGGTCGCCGCCGCGCGGAGGAGGGAGAGTGCCTCCTCGCAGCCGAAATGCTCCTGCGCACCCCGACCGTCGCGCAGGGCGTCGAGCTGGCGGAGCGTCGTGGTCGCGAGGCGGCTGACCGCGGGCGTCGCACCCAGCCGGGACGCGGCCAGCAGGGTGGACATCACGCCGTCGTGGATCAGTGCGTCGAAGCGTTCCCGTTCGACGGTGCGGGCGCGACGTGCGGCGGCGGCGGACGCCGCAGCGTGGGTGGCATCGGTGGTGGCATCGAGGACCCGGCCGGTGCGTAGCGCCATCACCGCAGCGCCGATGAAGAGCGTGCAGAACATGATGGCGAACGTGATCTCCGGAAGCAGTAGTTCCCGTGGGGCGTCCTCGTGTGCGGCGAAGTTGACGATCTGGACGGCGACGCACCCGATCACCAAGTGCGCGAACATCACCCATGTCGGCCATGTCGACACGACCGCGAGGCTCGCCAGGCCGGGGAAGGTGGCCAACCACAGGAGCTCGCCACTGGGTAGGGGCGGGCCGTTCCAGGCAAGGGGCCAGCTGAACACCGCCAGCAGGAACGCCGTCGCCGCGACCCCGGAGGCGATCCGCATGGGCCGGGTGTCGCGCCGGAACGACAGCGCGCCGGGTAGCAGCCCCGACCCGTACACGCCGGCCACGACCACGGGGGTCCACCAGGCGTCCATCCGCGGCGCCATGGATATCGCGGCAGGCAACAGCAGGATCAGGTAGGCCGCGTAGCCGGCGCTGATCAACCGCGCGACCATCCGCGAGATGTGATCGGAGGACTCGTGGCGCCGACTGTTCGCCGGTGTGGTCACGGGCGGCCGGGGTGCAGCAGCGGTGGTGGCAGCCACCCGTCCTCCACGGCCCGCTTGTAGAGATCGGTTTTGGTGCGGGCGGGCCTGCCTGCCTCGGCGTACTTGGCCCGGATCCTGGCCAGGTAGTCGTTGACGGTGTGCGGGGCGAGGCCGGTCAGGCTGGCGACGCGGGCGGCCTTCTCGCCGGAGGCGTAGAGCGCGAGCACATCTCGTTGGCGAGGGCTCAGGCCGACGTCGTGCAGGCCGGGGTCGCCGTCGATAGCGGCGGCCCATTCGGTGGTCACCACCTGCTCGCCGTTCGCGGCCGCGGTGATCGCGGCGACGACGGTGGCGGTTGGCTCGGACTTGCGCAGCACGCCGAGTACCCCGGCCTTGGCGGCGAGCCGCACCAGGTAGGGATTCTCCGCCCCCGTGAACACGAGAGTCTCGAGTCCGGCGGCCCGTAGCTGCTCGACATTCGACTTGGGGGAGGAGCCGTCGGAGAGTCGAAGATCGAGGATCACCAGATCCAGATCGACTCCGAGCGTGAGCAGTTCGGGCACGGTGGGGGCCGACGCCACGATCACGAGATCCGGTTGGTCGGCCAGCATCGCCTCGAGGCCCATCACGACGGATTCGTGGTCCTCGACTATGCCGACGCGTCGCGGGCCCACTTCGGCCACGGGGAGATGGTCTGCGTTCGACGAATTCTCGGTCAATCTGCTCCTCGCACCGGGGGTTCTCGGCACCGTGCCCATCGCGTTATCGGGCGGGCTGCGGATGACGTTAACAGCCGGCCTCGACGCTCGAGGGCTCGACCGGCATTCAC
The DNA here is from genome assembly GCF_017833315.1 of Rhodococcus sp. PvR099. Taxonomy (NCBI): domain Bacteria; kingdom Bacillati; phylum Actinomycetota; class Actinomycetes; order Mycobacteriales; family Nocardiaceae; genus Rhodococcus; species Rhodococcus sp. PvR099. The sequence goes on from NZ_JAFIBV010000001.1 coordinate 4,220,750, forward strand.
CATTCCATGCGAAGTGTAATTACGTTACGTATTCGATTTGAGGCGCGGTATCCGCCGAATGAGGGACAGTCGATTCAGGGGCATGTGTAACGGATAGTGACTGGTAGGCGATGGATCTGTCCCGCTCTATCGGAAAATGGAATGGCATCTGGACAACCGTTCAAGATCATTTGGGCGATCGACCCGAAACGCCGGAAATTCGATACAGCGTTGTGATAAACACATGCAATCGCAAACCGGTTACCGGAGTCAGGCACCGCCTCACCTGCGAACCGGCCGCGATGTCGAGACCCTCTGAACGAGCACGGATGTCCGAAACCGAGCCCACCCGACCGGGCGCACGTAACCAGATCCGATCACCGACTCTCCCTGACCCCCGACGGGGGTCCGACGAAAGCTGAGCTCTTACATGAACAAGCAGACCAAGGGCGCCATCGCCGCCGGCGCGGCCGCACTCCTCCTCGCCGGTGGCGCGGGCACCATGGCCGCCTGGAACTCCTCGCAGACCGTTGGTGGCGGCGCCGTCAACTCCGGCACCTTGTCGCTGACGCAGACGGGCTCCACGGGATGGACCGAGGGCAACGGCACCGCCATCGCCGACATCTCCCAGTTCAAGGCCGTGCCCGGTGATGTCGTTGTCTACAACGCCAGCTTCAACGTCGGTGCGAAGGGTAAGAACCTGCACGCGACCCTGACGGCCGACCCCGCCACGATCACCGGCGGCGCCGAGCTCCTCGCGGCTCTGGGTCAGGAGACCACCGCGACCATTGGTGCCACACCGCTGGCCGGTGGGGCAATCACCGAGGCCAACGACGGCAGCACGGTCAACGTGAAGGTGAAGTTCACCTTCGACAACGCGACCAGCGGCACCACCGCGCAGGGACAGAGCGTCAACCTGTCCAACTTCGCCGTCAAGCTGCAGCAGAACTAGCTCCACCTCGCCTGGCCGCCATCCGGCGAGCACCCGCAGGCGTCGGTCGTCGGCCCGGCCCGCTCCCGGGCCGGCGGCCGATGCCGATGCGGGGATCGCGGGTCGGGTGATCAACCGCTTCCCGCGTCGGCATCGCTACGCACACATCGACTTTCGGCGCCGCGGCGCCCGTTGGACTGAGCAGGAAAGGCATATCAATGTCTCGTCATGAGGATTCGAGTTCGGTGTCGGGGCTGGGCGCCCGGGCGCGTTCTGTGATGTCGGGGAGAAAGCCGCGGGCGCTTGCGTCGCTGGGGATCGTGTTGGGTCTCGGTGCGATCGGGACGCTGGCGGCCTGGAGTGACACGGCGACGGCGACCTCGGGTGTGTTCAGCACTGGATCGATCGATCTGCAGCTCAACGGGGATTCCGGGTCGACCGTCGGGTTCACGACCCTGACCAAGACCGGGATGATGCCGGGCAACAGTGTCGCGGCGACGCTGCCGGTGAAGAACAACGGTTCGGGTCCGTTCTCGTACACGATGGCGGCGTCGTCGACGTCCTCAGCATTGGCGCAGTACCTGAAGGTGACGGTGTCCACCGGTACGTCGAACGGTACGGCGTGCAGCGGTGGCACGGTGATCGCGAACAACGTCGCCCTGGTGTCGGGCGGCTCGGCCAACCTGATCGGTACGGGTCGTTCACTGGCCAACGGCGTGAGCGAGACCCTCTGCTTCCAGGTGGTGTTGGACTCGGCGGCGCCGACGGCCGCGCAGAACCAGACGGTCAACACCTCCTTCAACTTCAACGCGACGACGGCCTGAGCGCGCCATGACCGACCACCAGAATCCAGTGGATTCCACGAGTTCTCGCTCCGGGCGTGACATCGCCCTTAACGTGGGCGCCATCGCGGGCCTGATCTGCGTGCTGGCCGCCGCGGCGTCGTTCTTCTTCGGCATCAAGCCGCTGATCTTCCGCTCCGGTTCGATGTCTCCCGAGATCTCCACCGGGGCCCTCGCGCTCTCGAAGCCCGTGGCTGCCTCCGAGCTGAGCGTCGGCGACATCGTCAGTGTCGAGAACGAGCAGGGCACGCGGATCACCCACCGCGTGCACGAGATCGTGTCCTCCGACGGCGACAGCTCTGTGCTGATTCTCAAGGGCGATGCGAACCAGGACGCGGACATCTCCCCGTACACGGTCACCGAGGCCGACCGGGTGTTCTTCAGCCTTCCCGGACTGGGATACGTGGTGGCGTGGCTGTCTTCGCCGATCGCGATCTTCCTCGGTGGCGCTTTTGTTGGCGGCCTGATGGTCATCGCCTTCCGCCCCACCTCGGGTCGCAAGGGCGATGACGACGGGGATGCCGGCACCGGTGGCGCTTCGGCCGAGCAGGACCAGATGGTGCCGGAGCAGGATCAGGTGTCACAGCCGAGTCCGGAGACGCAGGCCGGAACCGTCTCTCCGACACAGCGTTTCGCGGTGCCGGCTCGGTCGCTGATGGCCCTTGGTGCCGCGTCGCTGGCGGTGCTCGGCATGACTCAGGTCGCAGGCACCAGTGCCGCATGGGCCAAGACGTCGGCCGCCACGAGCTCGTTCGGGTCGGCGGTCGACTTCCTGCCCGCTCCGAAGTGGTTGGGCTGCGAGAGCAACAGCAGCTACGTCCGAATGAAGTGGGAGCATCTCGGCCCGGGATACACCTACGACATCAAGTTGTATGACGCGTGGGGCGGCAGCTGGAATCCCACGATTCCGCCGAACAAGGGTGACCAGGTCTACATCGATGTGAACGCGTACAACAACGTGTACGAGACGGCCTCCTCGTCCCATATCGAGGTGAAGGCCGTGCGGAACGGGCAGGTCGGTACCGGCTGGGTCGGCGAGAAGATCTGGGCCTACACGCTCTGGAACATCAAGTGTGACGGCAATCTCTCCAGCGGACCTCAGGCGCTGATGGCTCCCGGTGGGGCCGAGGCGATGATGGCCCGAGCGGCTGCGCCCGAGACAACGACGACGGCGCCGTCGACGACGACCGCCGCGCCGACGACCGCGACGACCGCACCGTCGACGACTGCACCGACCACGACGACCGCACCGTCGACGACTGCACCGACCACGACGACTGCACCGACGACTACGACGACTGTGCCGCCGACCACGACTACGACGACCGTGCCGACGACTACGACGACCGTGCCGACGACTACGACGACCGTGCCGACGACTACGACGACCGCGCCGACCACGACGACCGAACCCCCCGCCGCGGCGGAAGCCGCTGTGGTACAGGAGTCCTCGCCGAAGCTCGGCGGTCTGAATCTGAGCAATCCGTCGCCGTCGGGAACGTACAAGGCCGGAGTGTCCGGTTCGAACGCGGTGGTGACCGATGCCTCGGGCGCCGAGGTGTTCAGCACCCCGGCGGGTGCGAACGCGATGGTGAAGTGGCAGGACGGGACCGATCGGCTGTGGATCATCGACGCCGATGCGCTGTACGTGGTCGACGGTTCGTCGGGCTGGACGAAGACGAAGGTCGACCCGAAGACCGGCGACGTGCCGGCCGCAATCGCGGAACTCGTCAAGTAGCAGCCCGCTTCGGCGCCGAATTATCCAACCCCCGACGGGGTTCCGACGAAAGCTGATCATCAGATGAACAACAAGATGAAGGGCGCGATCGCGGCTGGGGCCGCGACCGTCCTGCTGGCCGGCGGTGCAGGCACTCTGGCGGCGTGGAACTCGGGGGCCAGCATCGGCGGCGGTGGGGTGGGTGCCGGTGCGCTCGCCCTCACTCAGAGCGGCACGCCGAACTGGAAAGACCAGAACGGCGCCGTCTCCATCACCGGTTTCCGAGCGGTGCCGGGTGACGTCGTCACCTATACAGCTAGTTTCACGGTCACCGCACAGGGCACCAACCTTCGGGCGAACCTCGCCGTCGACGGCGCCACCATCACCGGCGACCCGGCGCTCAAGGCCGCGATGACGACCGCCGTCACCGCGACCGTCAACGGGGCACCGCTCCCGTCGGGCGCCGGGGGTGCCGTGATCACGCCCGCGCAAAACGGAAAGGTCGTCGACGTCAAGGTGACCTTCGACTTCGCGCAGGGAACCCCGGGAGTCACGGCACAGACCGCCCAGATCGATCTGTCCAACTTCAACGTCACTCTGAAGCAGGTGTAGGCACCATGTCGAACAAGACTCGTTGGTTGGCGATCGGTGGCGCCGCGGTCGTCGGAGTGGCGCTGATGTCGGCCCAGCAGACCGGCGCGCTGTGGAGTAAGTCCGTGGCCGTGGACGCCGGCTCGATCCATTCGGGCATCCTGGATCTGTCTGTGGGACAGGGTGGTACCACGAACTACCCGTTCTCCGCCCTGGCGGGGGCGAACTTGATGCCGGGCGCGTACGCCCAGGCGCCGGTGACCATTTACAACTCGGGCAACGTGCTGATGAAGTACCGGCTGCAGAATGCCGCACAGTCCAATGCCGCTGTGCCGCTGGAGCTTGCGGTCTCGACGGTGGGCTCCGAGTCCGCGTGTCCCGCGCAGGGTGCCCCTGCGGGCGCGACGCAGCTCTACGCCGGCGCGATGATCGGTGCGCAGGCTCCGGCCGCGCCGGAGTGGCGCACGGTGCAGCCGGGTGCGAGTGAGGTGCTGTGCCTGCGGGGCACGGTGGGGGCCGCCGCGGCTCCGAGCGCGAGCACCACCGCGACGTTCACGTTCGCGGCCGAATCCCGATGAGCCATGCGGTGCAGGACGCCGGTCCGGACACCAGCGCGTGGGGTTGGGTCAAGAGCATCGTCTCGTGGCTGCTGCTCCTTGTGCTGGTGGCGATCCTCGCGCTGACGATCGTCATCCCGCGGCTCACCGGGTCGACGCCCTACACCGTGCTCACGGGCTCGATGGTGCCCACCTATCCGCCCGGAACCCTGATCGTGGTGAAGCCTCATGACCCGACCGCACTGACGGCAGGCGACGCGATCACCTTCCAGAAGGAATCGGGGAAGCCCGAGGTGGTCACCCATCGCATCACCATGGTGCGCAAGAACTCGCAGGGCGAAACCACCTTCGTCACCCAGGGTGACGCGAACCCATCACCGGACACCAATCCGGTTGTTCCCGAGCAGGTTCGAGGCAAGGTCTGGTACAGCGTGCCCTACATGGGCTACGTCAACAGCCTCATCACCGGCAAGCAGCGCGCGCTGATGATCACGGTTGTGGTCGGCGGGCTGTTCCTCTACGCCGGATGGATGTTCGTCGGCGCGTTCCGGGAACGGTCACGCGACCAGAGCGCGTCTCCTGATCGGATGTAGTTTCGTCAGCGGGGTGAGCGGGGGTCAGGTCAGTCCCACTGCTCGTCCGCCAGCGAGGCGACCGGCTGAGGCTTGCCGATCAGGGCCAAGGCGATGAAGAAGTTGATCTGGCCGATCGCGATGGTGAGGGTGGCCAGTGCCTTCTCGTCGTAGTGCCTGGCCGCCTCCGCATACAGCTCGTCACTGACGCGCTCCTTGCCCTGCGGGGCGGGCTGGAGGACCGCCTCCACGAGGGCCAGTGCTGCTCGCTCGGCGTCGGTGAAGTACGGGGCGTCCTGCCAGGACGACACGGCCGTGATGCGCTCCTCGGACTCGCCGGCCTTACGGAGGAATCCGGTGTTCAGGATGGTCAGGTAGGTGTTGCCGACGATCTGCCCGGCGCGCAGGTGGACCAGGCTCATCGTGGCGCGGGGGACCGACTGGTTTCCCGTGGCACGGAACAGGGCGGCGCTGATGTCCTTCAGCTCCGGCACGAAATCGCCGGGGTTGGGCATCCGCGAGATGGAGGTGGTGTTCGTCATGGTTGCTGCTCTCTTTCGGTTGGCGTCTACACCTCACTGACGAACGGGGCGGCGGGAGTGTGACAGGGCCGGGAGATCTTTTTTGTTGGGCGCGAGTTCCTGACCGCCGTGGCGGGCACGGTTCACGTGAAGCAGGGGTGTGGCTGCATGGCACAGGGCACCGCGCCGACGCATCCCGTTTCCGGGTGGTCGGGCGGTGCCTGGTGGTTTCGCCTTTCAGGCGGCGAAGGTGAGTTGGTTGCGCCGGTTGTGTGCCGGCACGGGTTGTCGCCGCGGGTCGATCCAGGTGGGTGGGGTGAACCAAGGATGTCCGTCATCGCCTATCGCCACGGTCCAGTCGCCGCGGTGGATGGTGGTGTGGTGGAAGCGGCAGAGCAGCACCAGGTTTGACAGGTTGGTGGGTCCGCCGTTGGACCAGTGCTGAATATGGTGGCCTTCGGTCCAGGCGGCGGGTCGTCCGCAGCCGGGGAAGGCGCATCCGCAGTCGCGTGCGTTCAGGGCGCGGCGGAGCTTGCGGGGGATGAGGCGGGTGGTGCGTCCGACGTCGATGGGATTGCCGTCGGCGTTCATGGTGATGGGGGTGATGTCGGCGTCGCACGAGATCTGGGCGGCCAGGTCGAGTGAGATCGGCCCCAACCAGGGCATCCAAGCCGGTCCACGTCTACGCCCCCGGTGGCCGCGTTCATGGTGATGGTGTTGGTCGTCGGTGGTGGCGGCGAGGTCGTCGGCGTCGACGAAGACGTTGATGTGGGGTCGTTCGCCGCCTTCGCTGGGTGCCTGCCCGGAGTCGAGAAAGCTGCGGACGATGTGGGTGAGGGCGTCTGCGCGGCGTTGGGCGGGGGTGCGTTGGTCTTTGCTGGTTTGTCCGTCGCGGTTGTCGGCCCCGGGGCGGGGCTTGGACAGGGCGGAGAGTGCGGTGAGGAGGGCTTCGCCGGAGGCGGCGTCGAGGTGTCCCTTGAGGTGGACGCGGCCGCCGAGTCCGGGTGAAGCGTGAAACTCGTTGAGTTCGGCGTTCTCCGAATCGGGGTTCTTCTTGTCGCCGTTGAGGATCTGATCGAGTGCCTTGGCTCGGCGGGCGAGGGTGGTGGAGTCTTCGGTGCGGGCGGCGTAGAGGAGGTAGCGGCCGCAGGCCTCGGTTCGGGTGGCGTCGGTTCCGACGATGTCGAACACATTCTCACCGTCATCGACACCGCCGCCGTCCGCATCGGTCTCGGTTGCGACGTTGTCGTCGCTGCGTGCCGGGGCATCGGGGTCGGGCACCTTGTGCAAGAGTTCGACAATCACCCGGACCTGGTCGCAGTCGGTGTCACCGGCGTCGAACGCGGCGGCCACCTCCGGATGCTTCGACAGCTCCCGTCCGAGCTTGACGATCCTGTTGGCCTGGCCGGGGGTCATGGTGGCCGCGCCGGCGAGCCAGTTGCCGGGGGAGGAGGCCCCGACCTGTTCGGCCACGCACCGCTGATCGACCTGATGCATCAACCGCACCCGTAGCGCCTCGAGCTGCCGCATCCGCAGCGAGAGCTCGGGAATCAGCCTCAGGAGCTCGGTGTCTGCGAGCTGCCACGCGGCCACATCCGGTGGCGCGGTGAGCATCTCGTCGAGATCCATGTTCGAAGCCTAATCGAACATATGTTCTATGGCAAGGGTGTTGCCCGACCGGATTTCCCTTGAACAGTCATGGCGATAGAGCGATGACCGGTAAGCGCAACCATCGGAGCGCACACGAAACGCCCCCCACCTTGACGGGGAGGGGCGTTTTGCGGTGAAGCCCTGGGGCTCGGCCGATTACGAGCCGAAGATGCTGCCCAGATCGCCGAGCGAGCCGGAGGAGGATCCGGCGGAGCCGGTGCCCGGCTCGACCGGGGTGGTGGTGACGGTGACGGTGAGGACCTCGGAGGTGGAGGCGATGAAGCCGTCGGCGCCGTTGTAGACGGCGGTGATGCTGTGCGCGCCCGCGGTGGTGAGGGTCTGCGTCCGCTTCGCGACACCGTTGGTCAGCGGCACCGGGTTACCGATGATGGCGCCGTTGTCCTTGAACTGGACGGTGCCCGTTGCGCCGGCCGGGGCCACGGTCGCGGTCAGCTCGAACGCGGTGGTGGAGTTGGCGGTGGCCGGTCCGGTCAGCGTGGTGGTGGTTGCGACCGCCGCGGCGTCCTGCTCGAAGTCGAGCGCGAAGTCCGGGTTGACCGACTGGTTCTGGGACTCGTTGCCTGCCCCGGCGGGCATGCCGACCACCAGCATCACCTTGGCGGTCTGCCCGGCGCCGAGGTGGGTCGACTGGAGCTCGGTGCCCGGCGCGGCCAGGTTGTTGGTGAGGTCCACGATGGCGCCCGAGGCGTCGTTGACCTCCACGCGCACGTACGCCTGCATGTCCGGGGCGGTCTTAGTCCAGTTCCCGAGGTACACCTGAAGGGTGCCGCCCTGGCTGGTCGGGTTCTTGGCGTAGAAGGTGGTGGTGAGTTCTCCGCCGGGGATCAGCTCGCCGTGGAAGTCGGGGATCAGGGACATGTCGCCCCAGACCGAGTTGTCCGCGGAGTACTGAAGGGAAGTGGGGTCGGCGTGCGCGGCTGCGGGCATCACCAGTGCACCGAACGCTGCCAGGAACAGTGCAAGTATCGCGCCGCCAAAGGCAGTGGTCAGCCGCTTGAGGCCGCCGGGTGCGCTGATGGTTGTGGTCATGGCGCGGAGCCTAATGTGGCGAGTGACCCAAGCGTTCAGTTTCGGTTAAACAATCTTGTCCGTTGAACGCAGGACAAGTGTGCACGCTGTGGCGCCCCCGGCGGGGTGAATTGCGCACGTGTGCCGAGGGTGTGTTCGGGGGAGTAAGGTATCGGGGTCCGAAAGAGTCGAGGGAAGAGGAGGTGTGGCTTGCCGTGAAGAGCCAACCTCCGAGTACCTACCGAAGTCGCCGCTAGCCCCGTCGGGCACCCTCTGCCCACGCCAGGCGACTTCTCCGATCACACCCGCGCCGCTCCAGTCCGCGGCACGCGCCCGTGCATCCGACTCATGCGAAAGCCGCCCTCATGCGTGAAAAGCGACCCTTCCGTCCGCTGCTTCCCAGCCGATCCGCCAACCCCTCGAGCGATCTGATCGTCCCCGAGCACTCGATGGCACCGCATCCGACGCCGCCCGCCCCTGCCGTGGTGCCGGTGGAGGCAAGCGTGGTCAACAGTGCGGTCTACCGCGACGGCGCCCGGATCGAGACGCCTGCCAGCCTGGCCGAGGCACTGCGCAGCCTGCCGGACGAGTCGTCCATGGCGTGGATCGGGATGTACCGGCCGGACGAGGAGCAGCTGCAGGCCGCAGCCAAGCAGTTCGGGCTGCACGAGCTGGCGGTCGAGGATGCCATCGTCGCGCATCAGCGACCCAAGCTCGAGCGCTACGGCGACACGCTGTTCGTGGTGCTGCGGGCCGCCCGCTACCTGGACGAGACCGAGCGGGTCGACTTCGGCGAACTGCACGTCTTCTGTGGTCCGACGTTCGTGATCACGGTGCGGCACAGCGAATCGCCGGACCTCTCCGCGGTGCGCAGACGAATGGAGAACGACCCGGAGCTGCTCAAGCTCGGTCCGGAGGCGGTGCTCTACGCGATCCTGGACGCGGTGGTCGACGGGTACGCCCCGGTCGTCGCCGGACTGCAGAACGACATCGACGAGATCGAGACCGAGGTCTTCAGCGGCGACCCGAAGGTGTCGCGGCGCATCTACGAACTCTCTCGCGAGGTCATCGAGTTCCAGCGCGCCACCAAGCCGCTGCTCGACATGCTGCGCGGGCTGTCCGCGGGTTTCGAGAAGTACAACACCGACGAGGAACTGCAGAAGTACCTGCGCGATGTCACCGACCACGCCACCACGGTGGTCGAGCGGGCGGACGGGTTCCGGCAGCTGCTCGGCAACATCCTCACGGTGAACGCGACCCTGGTGTCGCAGACCCAGAACGAGGAGATGTCGGCGCTCACCCAGGCCAGCTACGCACAGAACGAGGAGATCAAGAAGGTCTCCGCATGGGCGGCAATCCTGTTCGCCCCCACGCTGATCGGCACCGTCTACGGTATGAACTTCGACAGCATGCCGGAACTGCACTGGGTGGGCGGCTACCCGATGGCGCTGCTGATGATGGCGCTCACATGTATCACCCTGTACACGATCTTCAAACGCCGCGGCTGGCTCTAGGGAGCGGCTACAGGTCGTCGGTGCAGACGGCGAACCTGCGCTCGTCGTAGACGAATCCGCTGGGGGTGGAGCACTTCTCGACGTCCGTGACGTCGGTGATGATCTCCGCCACCCGGACGCCCTCGCGGGTGGGGGTCGCACAGTCGATGTGGATGGGCTGATCGTCGGCCAGATCCATGCACCCGCCGACCACCCAGTCGATGTCGAGGCAGAGTGCGCCCTGCTCGTCGCCCATCAGGGTCTCGTAGTAGTAGGAATCGGCATCGCTCACGCACTGCGCGTTGGTCGGCGCCTTACCGATCACCTTGTAGTTCGCCGGGGCGCTGCCGCAGGGGGCCTTCGCCACGTTCGCATCGTCGACCGTGCCGGTCAGCTCGACGCACTCGCCGATCTCGACGTCGATCTCGACGGTGCCCCCTGCGTCCGCCTCCGGTACATCAGGCAACAGGGTGTCGGCCACGACGCCGCCGGCCTCGGGCACCGCCCGGCCGGTGATGTCGCTGCCGCAGGCGCCGAGCGTGAGGGCGGCGAGCATCAGGCTCGCGGCGGCGAGTCCACGCTGGAGGCGGTTGAGCGTCATTGTGCAATTGAATCACCCGGCCCCGACCCGGCCGCCGCTCGTCCTGTCCGCACCGGGAAACCCCTCCCGTCGACGGCGGGGCCGCCATACGCTGGTCGGGGAGTTTCCGTCACCGACGAGTGAGGAAGACCGATGAGCGATCACGTCTACAGCGTCACCGAGGTCGTTGGTTCCTCGAGCAAGGGGATCGACGACGCCATCGCGCAGGCGGTGGCCCGGGCGAGTACGACCGTCCGCAATCTCGAGTGGTTCGAGGTGGTGGGCACCAGGGGACACATCCAGGACGGCGCCATCGGGCACGTCCAGGTGACCCTCAAACTGGGGTTCAGGCTCGACGCCGAATGAGCGGGTTCCCGCGCGCCGACCGATGAGTTCCGGCTCCCCGCGTGGTCATAGTTACGGCAACGCCGACCACGGCGGTGCCGTGACTTGATGCAGAGGGAGGCCGGCGGTGGCGGGCTATGTGCGACTGGGGGACCTGAACACCTGGTACGACGAGCACGGCGAGGGCGATCCGCTCGTGTTGCTGCACCCGGGCGGCGTCGACGCGCGCGCCTTCGGGCCGAACATCGACGGGTTGGCCCGCCGGTTTCGGCTGTTCACCCCCGAGCGTCGCGGTCACGGACACACGCCGGACACGCCTGGTCCCATCACCTTCGACCTGATGGCCCTGGACACCATCGCGTTCCTCGAATCGGTCCCACGCGCGCCTGTCCATCTGCTCGGGTGCAGTGACGGTGCCACCGTGGCACTGCTGGTGGCCCTGCGCAGGCCCGACCTGGTCCGGCGGCTGGTCTGCGTCGCGGGCGTCTTTCACCGGGACGGCTGGGAACCGGGGGTCGTGGATACCGACCAGCCGTCGCCTGCCTTCCTCGCGGACATGTACGCCGAGGTGTCACCGGACGGTGCCGGGCACCACCCGGTCGTGGTCGCGAAGCTGAGCCGGCTGCACCTCGAGGAGCCGACGCTGACCGTGGACGACCTGCGACGGGCCACCGGCCGGACGCTGGTGATGGTCGGTGACGACGACGAGGTGACCCTCGAGCACACGCTCGAGCTGTACCGCGGCCTGCCGAATGCCGAGCTCGCGGTGGTACCGGGTACCTCGCACGGCCTGCTGGTGGAGAAGCCCGAACTCTGCAACCGGATCATCCTGGAATTCCTGACCACCGAACCGGTGCCGACGATGGCGCCGATCCGACGGGAGCGCGGCGCGTGACCGCGCCTACTGGAGGATCGGCGGCGGCCAGGGCGCGTTCCCTCGCCAATACCGGCCCGGTGCGCAAGTATGGGTGCGTGGAGCTGCCGCTGACACCGCCCCTGCAACCGATGCTGGCGAAGGCCGCGCCCGCGGTCCCGACTCAGCCCGACGGCGAGGAGCCGGTGTGGTCGTACGAGCCGAAATGGGACGGATTCCGCGCCATCGTCTTTCGTGACGGTGACGAGGTGGTCCTGAGCTCCCGGAGCGGAAAGGACCTGGGCCGCTACTTTCCCGAGATGATCGCGGCGGTGCGGGCCGAGCTACCCGTCCGTTGTGTGCTCGATGGTGAGCTGGTGGTGCCGCGCGAGATCGATGGCCGCACCCGGCTGGACTGGGAGGCGTTGTCGGAGCGGATCCATCCGGCCGAGAGTCGGGTCACCCTGCTGGCCGAGCGGACTCCGTCGCAGCTGATCGGATTCGACATGCTCGCGCTGGGGGACGAGGACCTGACGAAGCGGCCGTTCGGCGAGCGTCGCGACATCCTGCTCGACCATGTCGGCGGCGGCCCGTCCTGCCACGTCACGACCGCCACCACCGACGCCGCGCTCGCCCAGGAGTGGTTCCACGCCTTCGAGGGCGCCGGGCTCGACGGAGTGGTCGCGAAGAAGCTTGCGGGGCAATATCTTCCGAACAAGCGCGAGATGATCAAGGTGAAGCACGCCCGGACCGCGGACTGTGTGGTGATCGGCTATCGGCCACACAAGAGCCAGCCAGGTATCGGATCCATGCTGCTCGGCCTCTACAACGGCGACGAGCTGCACATGATCGGAGGGGCCTCCGCGTTCACCGCGGCCAAGCGGATCGAGATGCTCGAGTTGCTGCAGCCCTACCGCGAGGGTGAGGACGTGGTGTACGACGGCGAGGCCAGCCGGTGGTCGGCGGGCAAGGATCGCCAATGGGTACCACTGCGTCCGGAGCTGGTGGTGGAGGTGGCGTACGACCAGATGGAGGGGGATCGATTGCGGCACGCCGCGCGGTTCCTGCGATGGCGGCCCGACCGCGAGGCGCGTGAATGCACCTACGAGCAACTGGAGGTCCCGGTGCGTTACGACCTGAGTGATGTGTTGGCGGGGGAGGACTGATGGCGGCAAAGGCACCGGCCATGGAACTCGACGTGGACGGCATCGCGGTCCGGCTCTCGAGTCCCGACAAGATCTACTTCCCACAGCTCGGCGCGGAGGGCGGCAGCAAGCGTGATCTGGTCGAGTACTACCGGACCATCGCGCTCTTCGACGGCGGACGGTCCGGGATCATGACCGCCCTCCGGGACAGGCCAACGCACCTGCAGCGCTTCCCGGACGGTATCGAGGGCGAGGAGATCTACCAGAAGCGACTGCCCGCCAAGCGGCCCGAGTATCTGGACACCTGCACGGTCACCAACCCCAACGGCCGCACGGCCGACGCGCTGCGGGTGCGGCACGCCGCCGACATCGTCTGGGCTGCGCAGATGGGCAATGTCACCTTCCATCCGTGGCCGGTGCGGAGTGCCGACCCCGACCGGCCCGACGAGCTGCGCATCGATCTGGATCCGCAGCCGGGCACTGGGTTCGAGGAGGCCAGGGCCGTGGCGGTGGATGTCCTCGCACCGCTGCTCGAGGAACTGGGGCTGGTCGGGTTCCCGAAGACCTCCGGCGGCCGCGGGGTCCACGTGTACGTCCGGATCGAACCGCGTTGGGACTTCATCGAGGTGCGCCGCGCGGCCATCGCGGTGGCCAGGGAGATCGAGCGCCGCGACCCGACGCGCGTGACCACCGCGTGGTGGAAAGAGGAACGCGGCGAACGGATCTTCATCGACTTCAACCAGACGGCCAGGGACAAGACCGTGGCGTCGGCCTACTCGGTCCGCAAGACCCCGCGGGCGACGGTGTCGACCCCGGTCACCTGGGCGGAACTGCCGGACGTCGAGCCGGATGACTTCACCATCGCCACCGTGCCCGAGTTGGTGGCCAGACGCGGCGACCCGGCCGCCCGGATCGATGACATCGCCTACTCGCTGGACGCGCTGCTGGAAATGGCGGAGCGGGATGCGGCGAACGGGTTGGGCGACATGCCGTATCCGCCGCAGTACCCGAAGATGCCGGGCGAACCGAAGCGGGTGCAGCCGAGCAAGGACAGGGACCGGAAATAGCGTCACGCCCGCGCCCCCGACGGATCCGGCGTGAATCGTCGAGAGACTTCGAGGTCGAGGTACTAGGCTCCGAATCAGCTGTTCAGGCACGCACGAGCATCGGAGGATGCGATGACGGAGAACCCTATCGTTGACAGCAACGAGGCAATGCTGCAGATCGGCAAGGACATCTGGTGGCTGCTGCTGATCCGCGGCATCTTCGCCGTCATTTTCGGCATCGTTGCGCTGGTCTGGCCTGGCGTCACCGTGTGGGCGATGGTGGTCGTCTTCGGCGTGTACGCGATCGTCGACGGCCTCGTCGAGGTGGTCCGGTCGATCCAGGCGCGCAAGATCGTCACCGGCTGGGTGTGGTGGCTGATCGGCGGCATCGTGTCCGTGCTCGCCGGCATCGTGGCCTTCGCGTGGCCTGAGGTCACCGTGCTCGTGGCCGTTTACGTGATCGGATTCTGGGCGATCCTGGTCGGCATCCTCGAGATCATGGGCTCGTTCAAGGTGAAATCCGTCGGCGGACAGTGGGTGTGGCTCCTGATTGCCGGCATCCTCGCGGTCCTGTTCGGGTTGCTGCTGGTCATCTTCCCGGTCGAGGGCGTCAGTAGCCTCGTCTGGCTGGTCGGCTTCTTCGCCATCATCTTCGGAATCGTGTTCGTGGCCGGGGCATTCCAGCTCCGCTCCGCCGCCAAGCGTGCGGGAGTGGTCTGACCGGCATGAGTAGGCGTGGCGGTCGCTCCCGCCTGCCCGCGGGCGGCGGGAGCGCACCGACCGAGATGCACGTCGACGCACAATTCCTGCCGTTGGCCGATCGGTTCTTCGCGATGTACCGGCAGCCGAACAACGGCGGCGGAGCCCTGACCGCCTACGTGAACGGCGAACTGGTGCTCGACATCTGGGCGGGTTGGGCGGACCGCGACCGACGCTGGCGGCGCGACACCGTCGCGTTGTCCTTCTCCACTGGCAAGGGCGTGGCCAGCACGGTGCTGCACCGGCTGGCCGACCGCGGTGTCGTCGACTACGACGAACCGGTGGCGACCTACTGGCCGGAGTTCGCCTCGGCGGGCAAGGAGCGGATCACGATCCGGGACATGCTCACCCACCGGGCGGGCCTGCACCGGATCCGGGGGCTGGTGCCGGGCAAGACCGGGCTCCTCGACTACGACCGTGTGGTCGCCGCGCTCGCCGCGGCGCGGCCGGACCCGCGCCGGCTCAGCGGCCCCGGGTACCACGCGGTCACGTACGGGTGGATCGTCGCGGAGACGGTGGCGCGGGCGACCGGACGTGGCTTCACCGATGTGGTGCGTACCGAGATCGCGGAGCCGCTCGGCGTCGAGGAGTTCTGGTACCGGGTACCGCCCGAGCATCGGCACCGGATCGCGAAGCTGTTCCCGCACCTCAGCCCCGGCGCAGTGTCCTGGGGCATGGCCTCCTCGGTGATGACGCGGCTGCGCCCGTTCAACGGGCTCGCGGAGGCAGGCATGCCGGAGGGGTTCGATGAGCTGGTCCGCGACCCGATAGTGCACGACGCGGTGATGCCGGGCTGGAACGGCGTGTTCACCTCGCGTGCACTCGCGAAGATGTATGCGGCGATCGCGAACGACGGCGTCATCGACGGCAGGCGCTTCCTTTCCTCCGACACCATCGAGCGGATGGGCGAGGTGCAGACCTTCGGACGCGACTATGTCCTCGGCGCCCGGGTGAACTGGCGGCTCGGCTATCACCCGGTGTTCATCGCGAACCGGTCCCAGCCCAGGGCTGCGTTCGGCCACTACGGGGTCGGCGGGTCGGGGGCGTACGCGGACCCGGAGACCGGCCTCGCCCTCGGTTTCGTCACCAATCGGATGGGCAACGCGCTGACCGCTCTTGGCGACCTGCGCTTGGCCCGGCTCGGCGCGGTGGCGCAGAAAACGGTGCGTGGGCGCTAGTGCCCTGACTGGCCGCCTGGCGCGGTGATCCGGCGGCTGAGAGGCGGATCACCTACCGGGGTCGCCACCCGCGCGACCTGGGCCGGAGCCGTTCGACCAGGCCGTCTGGGTGGAGTGGCTCCTGGCCAATGGCGAAGCTGTTGTGTCTACTGGAATCGGCGACGCCTGCGAACGCGGGATCAGCCGAGCTCTTCTGCAGTCGGATGATGGGACGTGAATGCGCAAGATCGAGACCGGGACCACAAGTCGTCGGCGCTGGACGAATCGGGTCGCGACGGCCCTGATCGGTGCCGCGGTAGCAGGCACGGCGCTGGTCGTCCCCGCGCAGGCGGTACCGCTGTTTCCCGGTGGTCCCGACATCGCTCTGCCCACCCTGCCGACCCTGCCCGGACTGCCTGCGCCCGCGGCGCCCCTCGCGCCGCTGCCTCCGGTGGAGCCGCAGGTCGGGCCCGCCAACTTCTCCGCGCCCAGCCTGAACCCGTCCGAGGGTGAGGTGGTCGGCGTCGCGCAGCCCATCATCATCCGGTTCGACGAGGCCATCGACGACCGCGCCACCGCGGAGCGGGCCATCAAGATCAGCAGCAGCCCGAAGGTCGACGGCTCCTTCTACTGGATCAACGACAGCCAGGTGCGCTGGCGGCCGGCCGAGTTCTGGCCGGCAGGTACCGACGTCGTGGTCGAGGCGGGCGGAGTGCGCTCGGCCTTCCACATCGGCGACGCGCTGGTGGCAACCGCCGACGACAACACCAAGCAGATCACCATCACCCGCAACGGCGAGGTGGTCAAGACCATGCCGACCTCGATGGGCAAGACCGGCCACGAGACGCCGAACGGCACCTACATCGTCGGCGAGCAGCTTCGTGACATGTACATGGACTCGTCGACCTACGGTGTCCCGATCGACGCGCCGGAGGGCTACCGCACCTACGTCGAGTACGCGACCCGTATCTCCAACAGCGGCATCTTCGTGCATGCGGCGCCGTGGTCGGTGAACCAGCAGGGCAGCAGCAACACGAGCCATGGCTGCCTGAACGTGAGCACCGAGGACGGCAAGTGGTTCTTCGAGAACGCGAAGAAGGGCGACCCGGTGATCGTGACGAACACCAGTGGCGGGACGCTCAACGGCTCCGACGGACTGGGGGACTGGAACCGGTAGCGGAGTCTTCAGCGCCTGAGATGCGCGCACGATCACCCGGTGATCGTGCGCGCATCGTTCGTATGAGGCGGGCTACAGATCGGGATTGGTGATACGGGCGACCGTCAGGTCGATGGACTCGATCGCGTCGGTACGCGAGTAGCCCTCCTTGTTGAAGCTCTCCCACCCGGTCAGCAGGCACCACCACAGCATCCGGCGGATCCACCGGACCTTGAGCTCCGACGAGAAGGTGCCGTCGGCCTGGCCGCGTTCGATCAGGGCGAGCAGCGGCGCGTCGACCGCGCCGAGTCCCTCCCAGAACGCCGAGTTCGACAATGCCTGCGGGTCGCCGAAGATGAGCGAGAGCAGGGGCCCGAGGTCGAAGCACTCGTGGCTCATCCGGCGCAGCGCCGCGTCCGCGGGGCCCTCGGTTGGCCGGGACCGTTCGAGTGCCGCGCCGAGCTTGTCGAGGGCGTCCTCGCCGAGCGCGCGGACCAGATCGATGCGCTCCGGGTAGTAACGGTGCAGGGTGCTGCGACCCACCTCCGCCTCCGCCGCGATCTCGCTGAGGGAGGCGGCCGCGTTCTGGCCGAGCACGTCGACCGCCGCGTCGAGGATGGCGCGACGGGTGCGTGCTTTGGTGCCCGATTCGGGGACAGTCACGGTCGACATGTCCTCACGGTAGCAGTGGATTGTTCCCAAATGGAACTTTCATTGACAGAAATGGGACGTGGATGTTCCACTGGTGAACATGAGTGATTCCCCGGCGTCTGTGAGCTGGCCGAACGTGCGGCTGTTGTGGTCCTTCATACGCCCGCACCGGAAGGTCCTCGGCCTGGGCTTGGTGCTGGGGATCATCGTCACCGCCTTGGGACTGGCGACGCCGATGATCATCAAGCAGATCCTGGACACGCTCAGCAGCGACGGCTCGATGCTCACGCCCGTTCTCACGCTCCTCGGTGTGCTCGTGCTCACCGGTGTCGTCGGGTACTTCCAGTGGATCCTGCTCGGCACACTGGCAGCGCGCGTGGTCTACGACGCGCGAGAATCCATCGTGCGCAGGT
This sequence comes from Rhodococcus sp. PvR099, assembly GCF_017833315.1. NCBI lineage: Bacteria > Bacillati > Actinomycetota > Actinomycetes > Mycobacteriales > Nocardiaceae > Rhodococcus > Rhodococcus sp. PvR099. The sequence goes on from NZ_JAFIBV010000001.1 coordinate 4,238,737, forward strand.
ACTTCCGTTCCACGGTCGGCAGCCTGACGGCGCGGCCGTCTGGCGAACTGGTCACCCGGGTCACCTCGGACACCGTTCTGCTGCGTGAGGCGACCTCGTCCAGCCTGGTCGAGCTGTTCAACGGCGCCGTCAGCATCATCGGCACCCTCGTCCTGATGGCGATGCTCGACCTCGTCCTGTTCGGGGCGACCGTGGCCTCCCTCTTGGTCGTCGGTGCCCTGGCCCTCGTTCTCATGCCACAGGTCGCGAAGTCGCAACGGCAGGCGCAGGAATCGGTTGGGCGGCTGGGCGGTGTGCTCGAGGGCGCGCTGCGCGCCATCCGGACGGTCAAGTCCAGCCGCGCGGAGGCTCGCGAGGCGGAGCGGATCATCATCGACGCGAAGGACTCACAGCTGCACAGCGTCAAGGCGGTTCGGGTCACCGCTCTCGTCTGGATCATCGCGGGCGGCGGGATGCAGCTCGCGATCATCGGGATCCTCGCCTTCGGTGCGTACCGGGTGAGCACGGACGCGCTCGCGGTCTCCGGGCTGGTGGCGTTCCTGCTGTACGCCTTCCTCCTGACCGCCCCCGTGACCGCGATGGCGCAGAACATCTCGCTCGTCCAGTCCGGGATCGCCGCGGCGAGCCGGATCCGCGAGGTGCAGGACATGGAGGTCGAGGAGCACGCAGCCGTCGAGGTCCAGCCGCTGCGACCGTCCCCCGACGTGCCGGTGCTCGAGCTGGTCGACGTCGTCGCGAGGTATGCCCCCGGCACCGAGCCGTCCGTGCGCGGGGTCAGCGCGCAGATCCCGGCACTCGGACACACCGCGATCGTCGGGCCGTCAGGGGCGGGCAAGACCACCCTGTTCTCGTTGTTGCTGCGGTTCCTGCACCCGGAGAGCGGTGAGATCCTGCTCGACGGCGTGCCCTACTCGGAGCTGCCGTTCGACCAGGTTCGCTCCCGGCTGGCGTATGTGGAGCAGGAGACGCCCATCGTGCCGGGCACGATCCGGTCGAACCTGTTGTTCACCCACCCCGAGGCGACCGAGGAGGAGGTGTGGGACGCGCTGCGTGCGGTGCACCTCGACGAGACCGTGCGTGCGCTCGACGACGGACTCGACAGCGACCTGTCCTCAACCAACGTCTCCGGTGGGCAGCGGCAGCGAATCGCTCTGGCGCGGGCCATCGTTCGCCGCCCGGACGTGCTGCTCCTCGACGAGGCAACCGCGCAGGTGGACGGCCGGACCGAGGCCGCCATCCACGACATGATCCGGGAGCTGTCGCAGACGGGTTCCGTGGTGACCATCGCGCACCGGCTCTCGACCGTGATCGACGCCGACACCATCCTGGTGATGGAGCACGGCCAGGTGCGGGCACGCGGTACCCACCTGGAACTGATGGAGTCGGACCAGCTCTACCGGGAACTGGTCACTGCGTTGCGAATCGGGGTCGACCTCAAGGTCGCCGTCTAGGGCGGCGGTAGGCTCGGACGGTGGCCGTCGCAGCCTTCGATACGTCCGAGCCCGCCGCCGAACGCCGGCGGCGAGGCAAGCATCTGCGTGCCCGGATCCCGCGCGGGGCGCACGGTTCGTGGGAGCCGTCCTCGTGTCGGCCCGATCCGGTGTCGATCCTCGACCGGCAGAACGCGAATCGGATTCCAGAACTGGTTCCGCTCAGATTCGAGCGAATGTTGGCCTCGCCGTTCACCTTCCTGCGTGGCTCGGCTGCCGTCATGGCGTGGGATCTGGCGCACTGCGCGCGAACTGACCTGACGGTGATGGCGAACGGGGATGCCCACCTCGCGAACTTCGGGCTGTTCGCAGGCCCGGACCGGCGGCTCGTGTTCGACCTCAACGATTTCGACGAGGTGCATCGCGGGCCCTTCGAATGGGACCTCAAGCGGCTGGCGACCTCGGTGCTGGTGGCCGCGGCGACGAATGGTCACAGTGCGTCGGACGCGCGTGCCGCGGCACTGATCGTGGGTGCCGCATACCGGGAGACGATCCGTCACGCGGCGCAGATGCCCGCGCTGGACGTCTGGTATCTCCGGATCGAGGCGGACGCGATGCTGGCCGGGCTGCGGGATCGGATCACCGCTCGTCAGGTCGGGGCGGCCGAGGCCGTGATGGCCAAGGCGGAGCGGCGAACTCAGCTCGGTTCGCTCAAGCGGTTCGCCAGGTACGAGAACGGCCGGTTCCTCATCAAGGACGAGCCACCCCTGATCACCCGGCTCCCGCACGAGCGGCATGCGGAGGTGACGGATCTGCTCCGGGCCTCCTTCGAGCGCTATCTCGGGACCCTGGCGGGGGATCGGCGGGAACTGGTGGAGCGCTACCGATTCCAGGACGTCGCCAGCAAGGTCGTCGGGGTCGGATCGGTAGGCATGCTCGGCTTCATGGCGCTGTTCGTGGGCGAGAGCGCCCAGGACCCGCTGTTCCTGCAGATCAAGGAGGCGCAGCCGTCCGTGCTTGCGCCGTACGTTCCCGGTTCGCCGCACCGTGACCAGGGCAGACGGGTGGTCGAGGGACAGCGGCTGATCCAGAGCGCGAGCGACCCGTTCCTCGGATGGTTTCCCGGGTCGGGCACATTGGGCCGCGACTTCTATGTCCGGCAGTTGCGGGACAAGAAGGGCTCCTTCAGCATCGCGGCGATGGACCCGTCCGGGCTTCGGGCGTACGCGCGGCTGTGTGCGATTGCACTGGCCAGAGCCCACGCCCGCACCGGTGATCCGGCCGCGATTGCCGGATACCTGGGCAACGGAGCCGTTTTCGATGAGGCCATCGCGGACTTCGCGGTGGTCTACGGCGAGCAGAACCGGCTGGACTACGAGGAAGTGCGGCGTTGCCGCAGTAGCGCGGTCACGGAGACCTGAGGCTCCGTGACCGCACCACCGCGCCGCAGGTGCATCACCAGATGCGGACGCGGCGCTCGGGTTCGAGGTAGAGCGCGTCATCGGGCGTGACGTCGAATGCCTCGTGGAAGCTGTCGAGGTTGCGCACCACGCCGTTGCAGCGGAACTCCGGCGGCGAGTGCGGGTCGACGGCGAGGCGGCGGATGGCCTCCTCGTTCCTGGCCTTGGTCCGCCACACCTGCGCCCAGCCGAAGAAGACGCGCTGGAGGCCGGTCAGCCCGTCGAGGGTGGGAGAGTCCTTGCCGTCCGTCGCGATCCGGTACGCCTCGACCGCGATGGACAGGCCGCCGAGATCGCCGATGTTCTCACCGATGGTGAACTCGCCGTTGACCTTGTGGCCCGGCAACGCCTTCGGCTCGAACTCGTTGTACTGCTCGATCAGCGCCTTGGTGCGCTTGCCGAACTCGGTGCGGTCGCTGTCCGTCCACCAGTCGATCATGTTGCCGTCGCCGTCGTACTTGGCGCCCTGGTCGTCGAAGCCGTGCCCGATCTCGTGTCCGATGACCGCACCGATTCCGCCGTAGTTCGCCGCGTCGTCCGCGGCGGCGTCGAAGAACGGCGGCTGCAGAATCGCTGCGGGGAAGACGATCTCGTTCATTCCCGGGTTGTAATAGGCGTTGACCGTCTGCGGGGTCATGAACCACTCGTCGCGATCCACCGGTCCGCCGAGCTTGGCCAGGTCGCGGTCGTGATCGGCGGCGTACCCGCGACGGTAGTTGCCGACCAGGTCGTCCGCGGTGATGACCAACCCGGAGTAGTCCCTCCACTTGTCGGGGTAGCCGATCTTCGGGGTGAACTTCTCCAGCTTGGCCAGCGCCGCGCTCCGGGTATCCGGGCTCATCCACTCCAGCTCGGAGATGTTGCGGCGGTACGCCTCCTGCAGGTTCGCGACCAGCTCCTGCATCCGGGCCTTTGCCTCGGCCGGGAAATGTCGCTCGACGTAGAGCTTGCCGACGGACTCGCCGAGCAGGTCCTGCACCAATGAGACGCCGCGCTTCCAGCGTTCGCGGTTCTCCTCGGTACCGGACAGGGTGGTGCCGTAGAACGCGAAGTCCTCCGCGACCAGGTCCGCGGTCAGGTATTCGGCCCGCGAGTGGATCACCTTCCAGGCAGCCCACGCCTTCCACTCGGAGAGGGGGCGCTGCGTCCAGAGTGCGGTCAGCGCGGTCAGGAAGCTGGGCTGGCGGACCACCAGCTCCGCGAAGGTATCAGGTGTGCCGCCGAGGCCGGACACCCAAGCAGCCCAGTCGAATCCATCATTCTCGGCGGACAGGCCGGCCAGGGTGACCAGGTTGTAGCTGAGTTCGGCGTCGCGCCTGCGCACCACGTCCCAGTGGCCTGCGGCGATCTGGGTCTCCAGGTCGAGGATCGTCTGCGCGTCGGTGGCCGGGTCGGGCCTGCCTGCGAGGGTGAGCATCTTCTGCACGTGGTCGAGGTAGGCAGCGCGGGTCTCGGCGTAGGAATCCTCGCGGTAGTAGGACTCGTCGGGCAGCCCGATCCCGGACTGGGTCAGGTGCACGAGGTAGCGCGTGGAGTCCTTGGCATCGGTGTCGACGTAGTTTCCGATCGCCCCGGAGACGCCGGTGCGCTGCAGCTCACCGAGCAGTCCCGCGAGCGCGGACAGGTCGCTCACCGCGTCGATCGCGGCGAGCTCGCCCGCGATCGGTTCCAGCCCGGCCCGCTCGACGGCGTCGGCGTCCATGAACGAGCTGTAGAGGTCGCCGATGCGCTGCGAATCGGTGCCCTCCGCGCCGCGGGCCTCCGCGGACTCGGTGATGATCGCCCGCACGTCGACCTCGGCCTGGTCGTAGAGCGTGCGGAAGGCACCGTCCACCGCTCGGTCGGCAGGGATCACGTAGTCGTCCAGCCATTTGCCGTTGACGTGGACGAACAGGTCGTCCTGCGCGCGGATGCCCTGGTCGAGGTGGGTGAGGTCGATTCCGGAAGCGGGCGTCGTCATGCCTCTATTTCTACCGCGACCCCGCCGACCGTGCGTGAGTTGTACCCAGGTGGGGGTGAAACACGTGCACAGGTGCGCGGTGCTACACCCCGATGTTGATGGCGCCGAGGTATCCGTCTCCGTCCCGGACGGCCGTCACCATTCCGGACTCATCGAAGATGCCGTCGCCTGCGTTGTCGACGTTGTTCTCCCGCCCGGTGTGCTCGTCGTAGGGCGCCGACGCGTACACCTCGTCGATGAGCGCCTCCTCGAAGTAGAGCTGCGAGGTGAGCACGGTGGCCTTGTCCACGTGCACCTTGAGGTGGATGTGCGTGGTGCGGCCCTGATACCAGCCGGGGAAGATCGTGGTGAACCTCGCGATGCCGTCGGCGTCGGTGGTCTGCGCTCCGCGCAGGTAGGTGCCGTCGTCGGTGGTGGCCGACTCGCTGTCACCCTTGCTGTACGAGCCGTCGGAGTAGTCCGTCGCGTTGCCGCCGGGAACACTCCCACCCGCCCCGCCTGGCCCACCCTCGGGAGGCCGGCCCTTGCCACCTTCGGGAGGCCCGCCAGGGCCGCCCTCGGGGGGAGCGCCGTTGGCGCCCTGCGAACCGGACTCGAAGCCGGAGTACACGCCGCCCGCGTCGCAGTGCCAGATCTCCACGACGGCATTGGCCACCTCGCCACCCGAGCCGTCGGGGGTGCACTTCTGCAGGTCCTGCACCCGGATGGCCAGGTCGAGGGTGGCGCCGGGTCGGTCCTCACGCAGGTCGTTGCGGATCGAGTCGACGTCGAACCAGTACGGGCCCTGCGTCTCCTCGGTGGTCATGACGCACTGAGGGGCCCGGGCGAGCAGGGCGGTCACATCGCCGCTCGCGGTGACCGCCGTGCCGGTGGCGGACGCGGAGGCGCTCGTCGTGGTCCCGCCGGAGCCGTTCCCCGTGCAGGCCGCGATCAGCCCGCTGAGCCCGACTGTCCCGCCAAGGGCCAGTGCTCGCCGTCGGCTGACGCGGGCGCGGCTGCGCTCGATGTCCTCGTTCACGTTGATCTCCGCTCGGTGTAGATGGTTTTCCCCATCGTCGACCGGGTGGCTGTGAGCACCCTGGCAGCGGGCTGCGAGGTGCCTGGGTGCCGGTTGCGATCAGCGCGGCGGGACCATGGTCATCGGCGCCTCGAACGTGACCGAGAAACGATCCTCGAGGTTGCTGCGGAACTCGTCCTCGCACCGCTGCTGGGCGGCCCGGTTGTTGCCCGCGTCCCGCATACAGTCGACGAAGTCCCTGCCGCCGACATGGTTGAACAGACCGACCCCGATCACGACCAGCACGATCGAGATGACCAGCCCGGCGAGGCCGAGCAGGATGCCCGCGAGGGACACCCCGCCGTTGGTGGCCTGCCTCTTCTTGTACAGCGATCGGCCCACGAGGCCGACGATGATCGCGACGGCCCCGAGCAGGATCCCGCCGACGATGGTCCACACGGACAGCACCGAGAAGATGCCGAGGACGAGTGCGGTGATGCCCGCGCCGTTGCGGGGCTGCGCGGGCGGCGGTGGGTATGGCTGCGCCGCATACGGCTGACCTGGGTACGGCTGACCTGGGTACGGCTGACCTGGGTACGGCTGGCCGGGGTAGGGCTGACCTGGATAGGGCTGACCGGGGTACGACGGCTGGCCCGGGTACTGGGGTCCGCCGCCCTGCGGCGGACCGGGGTACGGCGGCTGGCCTTCCGGCGGCGGGGTTCCCTCTTGCGGGTTCGGCGGCTGTTGGTCTTCCGGCGGCGGGGTTCCGTTCGGCGGCTGGTTCGTCATCGTCTCTCCTCGGATTCACCCATGGGCACCGGAAAAGCCAAGTCACCCGCAGACTAGTCGCGTTGGAGGTTCGATAGACCGTATTGCCGCGACCCCGGTCAGCGCAGCTGGACGCTGGCTGCCGCCCGCGCGAGCAAGCGTCCGGAGGGATCGACGAGTCGCGACTCGATCAGCGCCAGCCGCCGCCCGGCCCGGAGTACCTCGGCCTCGGCGCGGATCGGAGGGCCGTCGGACGCGGGGGAACGGACGAAGTCGATCCTCAGGTCGAGCGCCTCGTAGCCCTGACCGGGGGCGGTGAGGGTCTGTGCGGCCAGACCCGTGATCAGGTCGGCCGCGGAGATGAGCACCCCGCCCTGAATGGATCCGAGTGGGTTGCTCATCCAGCTCCGAGGCGCGAACTCGCCGATCACGCGCCCCCGGGCGACCTCGGTCAACCCCATGCCCAGCAGTCCGGCGAGCGGGCCCCGTGCCAGCGCGCCGCGTCCGATGCTCTCCACGATCTCCAGCCCGGGGCGGTCGGCGAGCTCGGCGGCGTCCGCGACCGGTTCGGCGGCCTCGACGGGCAGGGCGTCGCCCCGGAGCACGGCCTCGGCGTTGGCGGCTTCTCGGGTGACCACCATCCCGCGGGTCTGCAACGCCACGAGCACCTCGCCGTCGGGTCCGCGCATGTCGCCGGTGGCCAGTCCGGTGCCCGCCGCGCTGTCGATCCGGACCGCCTTGCCCCTCGCCTCGATGGTGCCGGTCGGGGGCAGTGGGCCGGCGAGCGCGGCGACCACCTGCGACAACACGACCTGGGTTCCCTCGGGGACCGCGTTCCCGATCGCACGGCCTGGCACGTTGTCGGCCAGCACCCCGATCGACCCGAGGACCGTCCGGCCGCGATGGTCGTGGAACCGCGGGCCGACTTCCTGCCGGAACCGGATCAGGCCGGGGGCGAGTTCGACGGCCTGCACGCCCATCAGCTCGTTGAGCCGGTCGAGCCGCTGGTTCTCCGTGGTGGTCATGCGTCTTCTCTATCACCGGGGCCGCGACGGTCGGCCGCGCGGTCCCGGTGAGCGGCCCGCGCCGACCGGCGCGCCGATCAGCCGCCGAGGCGGCCGTGCATCTCCCAGACCAGCACCTCGGCCGGGGCGTCGGCGGACAATCGCTGACCGCCCGACGCGGTGAGCCGGACCGCGTCACCCTCGGACAGGATGCCCGCGCCCTCCAGCGACACCTCGCCCTGGGCGACGAAAAGATGCAGGTAGGGGGCCTCGGGGAGCTGTACGGAGCCGCCCGGCTGCAGGCGCGCCACATGCAGCGCGGCGCCCCGGTTCGCGATCGTGATGGCCGACTGGTTGCGGTGTGCGGGCATGCCGGAGGCCACCGGTACCAGCCCGCCGCGCATCAGCTCGTCGTCGATCTCGAGTTGCTCGTAGCCGGGGCTGATGCCCGGCTCGTCGGGCAGCACCCACATCTGGATGAATCGAACCGGCTCGGCGTGCTCGTCGTGCTGGGATCCGGCCAGGCGCCAGGAGTCGTTCTTCTCCGAGTGCAGGATGCCGGTGCCGGCGCTCATCCGCTGAGCCAGGCCCGGGTAGATGACGCCGGAATGCCCGATCGAGTCCTGATGCACCAGCGATCCCCGCAGCACCCAGGTGACGATCTCCATGTCCCGGTGCGGATGGGTGTCGAAGCCCTGGCCCGGCATCACGATGTCGTCGTTGTTGACCATCAGTACGCCGTGATGGGTGTTGTCCGGGTCGTAGTGCTGCCCGAACGAGAAGGAGTGCTTCGAGTCGAGCCAGGAGATCCGGGTCTTCATCCGATCGCCCGCGCGGTGGATGTCGACGTGCGGTGTGGTGGGTGCCGTCATGGGCGTCCTCCTTTGTGGTGCTTCGGGTTTCCAGAGTACGAGGGCGTCAAGGACTCGGTGCACAGTTGTCGGCTCCGATGCGGGACCGTTGCACGACGGACCCGTTTCGGTGGGCGCGAACCGGGACGTCGATCATGCTCGATCTCCTTGAAAAGTGTTGCTGTCAAACCTGTTCCGCGGCCCTTGTCGCGGACTCACCTGAGCGCGGCATGCATCTCCCAGATCAGCAGCTCGGTGGATTCGGCCGCGGTGTACTGCTGGCCGCCGATCCCGGTGAGCCGCAATGAATCCCCTTGGTCGAGGCGGCCGAACCCTTCGATATCGCCGGATCCGCGCGCGATGAACACGTGGACGTACGGCGCGTCCGGCACTGTTACCGACTGTCCAGTTTGCAATCTGGCGGCGTGTAGCCCCGCGTGCCGGTTGTTCAGCCCGATCGCGGCGTGATCGCGGTGCCGGGGCAGCCCCGACGCCACCGCGACCAGCCGGCCGCTGTCGAGCTCCGCGTCGATGGGTAGTTCCTGGTAGCTCGGCTCGATGCCGAACTCGTCCGGCGGGATCCACATCTGCACCACGTGCACCGGCTCGGTACCCCGGGTGCCGTCCGCCCGCCAGCGGTCGTTGCGCTCGGAGTGCAGGATGCCGCGGCCCGCGCTCATCCGCTGCGCGAGTCCGGGGTGGACCACCCCCGAGTGCCCCTCGGAGTCCTGGTGGACCAGGGATCCGCTGAGCACCCAGGTGACGATCTCAGCGTCCCGGTGCTGGTGCATGTCGAATCCGGACCCGGCGTCGACGATGTCCTCGTTGTTGACAACCAGCAGCCCGTGTGCGTTCGCGGCCAGGTCGAAGTTGCCCGCGAAGGGGAAGCTCTGCCAGGACTCGAGCCAGCCGTAGCGCTGGTGCGCGCGGTCGCCCGCGCGTTGGACCGCCATCGACGACATCGCTACGCCAGCGTCTCGTGGGCGGCGGGGATCGAGCCCAGCCGTCCGGCCTGGAAGTCCTCGAACGCCTGGATGACCTCCGCCTTGGTGTTCATCACGAACGGCCCGGCCATCGCGACGGGTTCGCGGATCGGCTTGCCGCCGAGGATGAAGACCTCGAGGGACTCGGTCCGGGAGTCCTGGGTGTCCGCGGCAGCGACGGTCAGCGTGTCGCCGCGCCCGAACACCGTGGTCTGGCCCATCCGGACCGGCCTGCGCTCGGCACCGACCGTGCCCTCGCCCGCGAGGACGTACGCGAGCGCGTTGAACTCGGGGTTCCAGGGCAGCGTCAGTCGCGCCCCCGGGGCGATGGTCGCGTGCACCAGGCTGATCGGGGTGTAGGTGGAGCCGGGGCCCTGGTGGCCGTCGACCTCGCCCGCGATGACGCGGACCAGGGCGCCGCCGTCCGGCGAGGACAGCAGCGCGACCTTGTTGCCGGTGATGTCCTGGTAGCGGGGCGCGGCCATCTTGTTGTCGCGGGGCAGGTTCACCCACAGCTGCACGCCGTGGAACAGGCCCCCGCTGATCACGAGGTGTTCGGGTGGGGTCTCGATGTGCAGGATGCCGCCACCCGCGGTCATCCACTGGGTGTCGCCGCCGCCGATCGTGCCGCCGCCGCCGTTGGAGTCCTGGTGTTCCATGATCCCGTCGATCATGTAGGTGACGGTCTCGAAGCCGCGGTGCGGGTGCCACGGGGTGCCCTTGGGCTCACCGGGCGCGTAGTTCACCTCGCCCATCTGGTCCATGTGGATGAACGGGTCGAGGTGCTTGAGGTCGACGCCGGCGAACGCGCGGCGCACCGGGAAGCCCTCGCCCTCGTAGCCGACGGGGGCGGTGGTCACCGCCAGCACCGGCCTTGCCGCGGATTCGGGCGCGGTCTCGGTGATGCGGGGCAGGGCGAGGATGTTGTCGACGGTCACGGCAGGCATGGGGTGCTCCTCCGACTCAGTTAGTTGATTGTTCAACTAGTGCATCTGACTCAACACCAGCGGGGTGGAGGTATTCCCGGCGCGGCCGTCCGCCGCGCGAGCCGTTCAGGAGGCCTGCCGGACGGCAAACACCGGGAACCGGCCGTCCTCCGCTGTGGGCTGGAACTCGACGCGGACGTCCCGGTCGGCTCCCGCCGGGACCTCGCCGTCGATCCACGTGTAGATCCGCGGGCCGTCGTCGAGCTCGACGATCCCGACGGCCGAGGGCGCGGAGTCCCCGCGCGCCTCGTCCGGCCGATGATCGGCCACCTTCCACGACACGATCGACCCGGCGCCGGAGGACGGTACCGAGCGGAGTTCGGAGCCCTGGCAGGACGGGCAGGATGCGGTCAGCGGCGCGAGCAGTGCTGCGCAGCGCACGCAGCGATTGATCATCAGCGAGGACGGGTGGGCCGGCGCGGTGCCCTGCGCGCTCATGCCGCGACCCTCGGCGGCCACGCCAGCACGGTCCTCATGGCGTGTCCGAAGCCGTGCGGGTCGCCGACCGGCCATTCGTGGGAGCCGGCGACCGTGAACACCGGCGGACGACGAAGCGCCGTGCGCAGCGACTCGAGGCCTGCCCTCGGGATCACCTGATCGCCGCGAGCCCAGAGCAGCGTCACCGGGAGACCGCGTTCCGCCAGGCGGTCGAGTTGGAGTGTCTGGTCGCCGCCGCCGGTCGTGGCGCGCCATTCGTGCGGCAGTCCCGCCCGGATCGGGTGGCCGTTCTCCGCGGCGCGGGGGCCGACGCCGCCGCCGATCGAGTTGACCAGAACGAGGCGGGCCACGTGGTCGGGGAGGTCGTGGGCGGTCTGGATGGCGACGCCGCCGCCGAAGGAGTGCCCGACGAGGGTGACCGGTTCGTCAACGCCGACGGAGTCGATGAATCGGCCAAGCCACCGGGCGTGACCGGCGGGGTGCCGCTCACCGCGTGGGAGCTCGGCCGTACCGCCGAACCCCGGGAGCGAGGGCGCGAACACGCGCGCGCCGTTGCGGGCGAGCCGTTCCAGTGACTGCCGGTACGTGCGATGGCTCGAGCCCCATCCGTGCAGGAAGACCAGCGGCGGGCCCTCGCCCGCGACGCCGTAGGCGAGGGAACGCCCGTCGAGCTCGGAGTCCAGCGAGGTCAGTGTGGGGCGCGGATCGGGATGGAGGATGCGCGGGGGCGGGGGCTGGTGGTGCGTCATCGGAACCTCGACGTGCTCGGCAGTGGTGTGGATCACACTGTTCCCTCGGGCGGCCCGCGGGACCACGGTGGAAACACGGGGGCACGTACCTGTTTCTCGTGGGGCACGGCGCGGCGACGCGAAACCCGACGGTTCCCCGCGGGGATCGGCCATAGTGGGTGCGTGGCCGCCAAACGAACACGCACCGCCGCCGCGGCACTGGGGGTATCCGCCGTCGGACTGCTCGCCGCCGGCTGCACAGATGGGTCTGACGCGCAGGCGGGGACCGGTGCTCCCCCTGGGATCAGCACCCAGGCCACCGGGAAGGTCAGCGGGACGCCGGACACCATGAGCGTGGTGCTCGGCGTGCAGACGCAGGCACCGGACGCGGCCGGCGCCCTCCAGGACAACGCGAACAGGGCGAACGCCCTCATCGACACCCTGAAGGAGAAGGGGGTGCGGGCGGAGGACATCCAGACCAGCGGGCTGTCCGTGCAACCGACCTATGACCCGAACTCCTCGGCGATCACCGGCTATCAGGTGACGAACCAGGTGACCGCGACCGTGCACGATGTCAGCGCGGCGGGCGGGCTGATCGACGCCGCCGCGGCCGCGGCGGGCGATGCCGTCCGGGTCCAGCAGACCACCTTCTCCATCGCCGACGACAGCGACCTGCGCGCGCAGGCCAGGGCCGACGCGGTGCGGCAGGCGCAGGCCCAGGCGAGGCAGATCGCGGAGGCCGCCGGGGTCGGCCTCGGCGAGGTCCGCTCGATCACCGAGGTGCCCGCCACCGGGCCGGCCCCGTACCCCGGCGCCGCTCTCGACCGAGCCCCCTCGACGCCGATCGAGCCGGGCAGCCAGGAGCTGACGGTGTCGGTCGCTGTCGTCTACGACATCGACTGAGCGCCCTTTCCTCACAGTCTTCTCACACTCGCGCCACCCTGGTGCCAGAGACTGCCTGTACGGTCCGGGCCTATGGTTGCCGCACATGCGAGTTCGAGACGTGGGCCGTGGGTGATCGCCGCGGTGACGGCGCTCCTCGCCGCCGCCGTCGGGGTCTATTTCCTGGTTGCACCGGAGGGGGAGTCGACGCGAACCGTCGCGATCGTCAACGAGGACGCGGGCGCGGTGGTCGACGGCAAGCCGATGAATGCGGGCGACCAGGTCGTCGCTGCGCTGCAGGAATCGGGTGACTTCGAATGGGCGACGGTATCGGCCGATGAGGGGTCGGCCGATACGTACCTGGCTTCCGTCACGATCCCGGCGGATTTCTCCGACTCGGTGAACTCGCTCTCCACCAATGCGCCCCGGCAGGCGGAACTCGCGGTGCACTACAACGGTGACGGCTCGCCGGCGGACACGGAGTCGATGTCGGCGTTGATGGCTACCGTCTCGGATCAGACAGGGGCGCAGGGCATCAAGGACGTCCTGGCCGGGATCGCCTCGGCGCGGGCGCAGTTGCAGCAGACGCTCTTGCCGTCCCAGCTGCTGACGGCCGCGACCACCGCCGCGGACAAGCAGGTCCAGCAGCTGCTCGGTCAGGCCGACCAGGTGTTGCCGCTCCTGGCCACGGCGAACGACGGCGCCAACCAGCTCGTCGACGTCGCCGGGCAGGTCTCGGCGATGGTGGACGGCGCTGTCGGCCCCGCGACCGAGGTGTCCGGGCGATTGACCGAACTCGGCGTCACCCTCGGTGACGTCACCCGCTCCACCCAGCAGCTGCAAGGCGGTCTCGACGCCGCGGCCGCGGCCCTGCGTGCCACCGGGCTCCAGCCCGAGATGGTGCGGACGCTGGAGCAGACCAAGACCGATCTCGCGCTTGTGTCCGGTCAGCTGACGGCGATCACCGGGCTGCTGAGCGCCGACGCCGGGCCCGACACCGACCTGGGCGGCGCGCTGCGCAGCGGGCTCGGCCAGCTGCAGGACGTGTCCGCGCAGCTCACCGATGCCGGCAACCAGCTCCAGGCCGGGATCGGCCCCATCGCGGAGCAGGCGCCCGCGCTGCTGGGTACCACCAAGGACCAGATCCTCACCGGCGTCAGCCAGCTCAAATCCGTTTCGACGCAGATCGGGGAGCAGCTGACGAAGGGGGTCAACTCGATTCCCGCCCGCAATGCCGCGCAGCAGGATCGGATCTCGACCGTGCTCAGCGCGCCGGTCGCGGTGGTCCAGACAAGCGGATCCGACGGCGGGGTCGAACTGTTCACCGCCAGGAACCTCGCGATCTTGTTCGCGGCGACCACCGCGGCGCTCGCGGGTGCGCTGGTGTGGTCGCTGCGGCGGCGCCCGTCGGGTCCGCCCGCGACCCCCTGACACCGGGGGCGGGATCGCGTCGACCGTCAGGCGATCCCGTCGAGCTCCACTCGGCACAACTCGGCGGACCGGGTCGGATCATCCGGGTCGGTGATCAGCCAGCCGCCGCGCAGATCGTCGTCCACGGCCAGGCCCTCCACCTTGCGCACGCTGGGCCGGCCGTCGGATTCGAGCAGCCGGGTCCAGCGCACCGAGAGCGGGCCACCCGTACCCTCGATCAGGCCGACCGCCGCACCCGCGACCGGACCGTCGGCGATGGCATCGTCCGTTTGCTCGGCGGCGGCGAGGAACATCGTGCGGTCGGGGGAGAGGACGGCTGCGTCGGTGACGCCGAGGCCGACCCCGTTCAGCGTGCCGAGCTCGAACCAGGTGAACCCGAGCACCTCCGGACGGTCGCCGTCGAGGACACCCCGCGGCAGATCGACGCTCGCACTCGCCGCGGAGCCGGCGCCACGATGGAACAGCCGCAGCCGTGATCCGTCTACCGCGGCCCCCTCGATGTTGGGCCTATCGGCGAGACCGAGCGCGAGTCTGACGCTGTCATAGATGGCCGGGAACTCGTGCAGGGCGACGGAGCCGTCCTCGGGGTCGATGCGCGCGAGCGTGCAGCGGTTCTCCAGTGATCCGGAGCCCAGCAGGTGGATGCTGCCGTCCGGGGCGCGGAGCGCCGACTCGAAATCGGGCTTGTCCCTCTTGGCGAGCGCCGCGCCGTCGCCCCTGAGCGGCAGCTGGGTGACACCGAGTCCGGGCAGGTCGATCCAGGCGGCACCGAAGGCGTCGTCCTGGACAGCCAGCAGGCGGTCGCCGACACGCACCAGAGCCGAGCCCGCGCGCACACCGGGCAGGGGATGCGTCGCGACGAGGCGGGCGCTGAGTTCCGATCGCACCGTCAACACAGTAGGGGAGCGCTGTTCAGGCGTTCCGATCCCAGCGGGCCGGGTCGGATTCGAGCGCGGACCGGTCCCAGTTGCCCAGGGACGCGGCGGCCTCGTAGGTGCTCTGCAGGAACTCCATCAGCGCGGCGTCCGGGTCGGCGGCGGTGCGCACGGCCTCGTACGGCAGCACGAACTCGCCCAGCTCGGCGCTGTAGCGCGCCTGAGCGGGGCCGACCGGATGGTCGGCGAAACCGTCCGGCGCCGGGTACGCGTAGGAGTAGAAGCCGCCCTCATCGCCGCCGCCGGGCCAGAACCCGCAGCTGCTCAGCTCGCGGGAATAGCCCTCGACCATCACCCAGTCCGCACAGTTCGGGGCCCCGCCGGGGTGGACCGGCGCGCCGCGCCCGGAGAACCGGGTGCAGGCCAGATCCATCGCGCCCCAGAAGAAGTGCACGGGCGAGCACTTGCCGACGAAGTGCGAGCGGAACCGGGTCAGCACCCGGTCGGCCTGGACCAGCTGTCGCCAGAACAGGTTCGCGGCCGCGGCGTCGTACGAGGCGTGGACCTCGTCCTCCGCGAAGGGGATCGCCGTCACGACCTCGTTGGGGGCGGCCTGGATCCGCACCTCGACCCCCAGTTCCCTGAGTGCCGCCACGGTCTGGGCGTAGAACTCGGCCACCGACTTCGGCTCGAGCGGGATCCGGCGCGCGCCGCCGTCACTGGTGCGCATGCGCAGCTCGTGGTCGCAGAAGTCGAACTCGATCTCGAGGAGCCGGGAGCCGCACGGGATGGCCGAGGTGGTCAGCCCCCTGGCGGTGACGTACAGCGTCACCTGCCACCAGTGGTTGAGCAGCGGCGCGTGCTGGAGCCGGATCTTCCCGACGATCTGCGTCCACATGTGCAGGGTGTCGCGGGTGTCGGTCCAGTCGTCGAGGCGCAGCGCGGGCCACGCGTCGGTCGCCGTCGTCTCGGTCATCGTGGCTCCCTCGGTGAATGCTCCCCGGAATCGTCGATGCCCATCCGAGTCTGCCACCGAGTGCCCCGCGCCCGAAGTCTTCTCGCGGTTGCCGTGGCCCACGCGGCGCCTCGCTGCGTTATCGGAGTCCCAGGTAGAACCCCGCTACCTGGGACTCCTCCGCCTTGCGATGCATCCACGTGGATCCCCGGCAACCATCGATGGACTTCGGGCACGAGACACTAGACTCGGATCCGTGGCCCACACCGAGTCCTCGTTCACCGGCAAATACGGCACCCGGATCGACTACGACGTCTGGACGCCGGACGGCGAGCCGCGCGCGGTCCTGGTTCTCGCGCACGGCTTCGGCGAGCACGCCCGCCGCTACGACCATGTCGTCGAACGCCTGCTGGGACTGGGCCTCGTCGTGTACGCGCCCGACCATCGCGGTCACGGTCGCTCGGGCGGCAAGCGCGTCGAGCTCAAGGACTGGTCGGATTTCACCGATGACCTGGGGCGGCTGTTCGGGATCGCAACCGCCGAGCATCCCGGGCTCGACCGGTACCTGCTCGGCCACAGCATGGGTGGCGCGATCGCGCTGACCTACGCGCTCGATCACCCCGGCGACCTGGCCGGGCTGATCCTGTCCGCCCCGGCGGTGGACGTGACGACCGGGGTGCCCAAGGTGGTGGTCGAGGTCGGCAAGTTCCTCGGCCGGTACGCGCCGCGGGTACCCGTCGAGTCGCTGGACGCCAATCTGGTCTCCCGTGATCCGGCTGTGGTGGCCGCCTACAACTCCGACCCGCTGGTGCACCACGGCAGGGTTCCCGCCGGTATCGCCCGCGGGATGATCGTCAACGCCGAGTC
This sequence comes from Rhodococcus sp. PvR099, assembly GCF_017833315.1. NCBI lineage: Bacteria > Bacillati > Actinomycetota > Actinomycetes > Mycobacteriales > Nocardiaceae > Rhodococcus > Rhodococcus sp. PvR099. The sequence continues at coordinate 4,255,352 of NZ_JAFIBV010000001.1, forward strand.
GCTGCCCAACAGGCTGCCGACACTGCAGGTTCCGTTGCTGCTGCTACACGGCAGCGAGGACGGGCTGGCGAACGTGAACGGCAGCCGGATGATCGCGGACATCGTTGGCTCCCAGGATCTGACGTACACCGAGTACGACGGCCTGTTCCACGAGGTGTTCAACGAGCCGGAGCGTGAGCAGGTGCTCGACGACGTGGTCGAGTGGCTGGGGTCGCGCCTCAAGGGATGAGAGCCGTGGTCACGGGCGCAGCGGCACTCCGGAGTCGGATGCCAGGTACCCCACCCTGCGCTGCACGGCCGCGATCTCGCGTACGCCGTCGCCGAGCAGGCTCCGGTTCAGGGGCGACAGCTCCGGCATGGTGACAATGTCGCCAGGGGCGAGACCCGCGGTGATCTGATCCACCTGGTGGGTCAACCGCAGCCGCTGGAGCAGCGTGAACACCTCGGTGAGGATCGTCGTATCCCGTTCTGTGAGTAAGCCGTTCCCCGCCGCGGCCCGCAACCGACCCGGCGTCGAGGCGGCGGTGACCCCCACCGTCATGCCACCCCACCGGGCGAGGTTGACGATCGGTGTCAGCGCGTGTGTCTTGAGGTCGAAGGTGCCTCCGCGTCGCGAGAGCACGTCCCGTAGCGAGCGGGTGCGTGCGCGCCCGGCCAACGCATCACGCAGCTGCAGTCGCAGGGCGTCGGGATGGTCGGTCCGCATGTTCCGGTAGGCCGTCGGGATGGTGTGCAGCGAGCGCTCACCCCACACCACGCGCCCGTCCAGCAGCAGCGACGACATGACGAGCCCGCGGTCCTGCAGCGGATCGTCCAACCACCGTGCCGCGGTGCGGCGCCAGTCGGCGACCGACCGCGCGAACCTCGGTGTGCTCGCGACCGCACCGTTCGCGTCGGCGGGAAGCCCGCAGTCGTCGAGGATGGCATGCACGGTCGCCGCCATCCCCATGAGACGTCCCGACTGGGGAGACAACTCGGGCACCCAGGACTGTGCGCTCTCGATGTCGGATGACGGCATCGCCTCGCGACGCGCGATGCTGCCGAGCGAGAGCCAGGCGAACCCCATCCGCGGCAGGCCCTCGTCGTCCGCCAACGCGAACTCCACAGCGCGTCGAACGACGCTGTCGATGACCACCGAGAGGATCCCGCTGGTCGCCGATGCCTCGGTGCCGCCGCGGAACAGGTCCACCACCAGATCGGGGATCCCAGAGCAGACTTCTTGCAGCGCAGCGGGGCTCGGTGACAGCGCGATCGATCGGCGCAGCACAAAACTCTTGCGGGTGGCCGCGGCGAGCAGGTCCGCCTCCTCGAGGACACCCAACACCGCGCCACGGATCGTGAGTACCGGCATGTGCCGTAGGCCGCTCTCGAGCATGTCCATCAACACGGTGGCGGCCAACCTGTCCTCCGTGACGGTCTGGGCAGGCGTACTCATCACCTCCGCCACCGGGGTGCTCAGGTCCACCCCGGCGGCCACCACCTTGGTCCTCAGGTCCCGGTCCGTGAAGATCCCGAGGTCGCCACCCGGCAACGGGATCAGGATGTAGGAGCTGCGGCGTTCGCTCATCTGCCGGACGGCGTCGCGCACGGAGGTCCCCGGCGCGGTGAGGACCGGTTCGCCCCGCACCAGATCGCCAACGGCGCGTCGGGACGGGATCTGTTCGACCGGTACGGGAGTCGCGCCGGTGGCCTTCGCCACAGCCTCCGCGAGGAAGGCCAGGCCGGCGGGCCTGGCGAACAGCGGCCGCACGAGCTCCCCTGGCAGGCGGTACACCGTGGTGGGTTGGCTCGCCCTGGCGGTGAAGGCGACGTCGGAGCCGGTGAGTAGCGCCGAGTAGCCGAACACGCCACCCGGATAGACGGTGTCCATGGGGACACCGGTGATCCCGTCGTCGTGCGGGTGCAGAAGCGTGACCTGTCCGCTCCGCACCACCCAGATCACATCAGATGGCCGCTGTATCGAGCCGAGAATCACTGCACCCGTTGGATATTCATCCAGAACGGCCGCTCCCGCCAATCCGCTGAGCTCACCCGGCGTCAGGTACTGGAACGGTGGGTGTTTCGAGAGGAAGGTCGTGGTGTCGAGCTGGAGGTCCACGCCCGTCACCCCGGGGGGTTGCGAATGAGATCCGCGCACTTCTCCGCCATGGTCATGACCGTGATGTTCGGGTTGACGGCAGGCAGCTTCGGCATCGCCGACGCGTCGACCACCCGCAGGCGCTGTATGCCCTTCACCCGCAGCTGCGGATCGAGCACGGCGAGCGGGTCCTCGATCGATCCCATCCGTGCGGTTCCTGCGGGGTGGTAGACGGTGTTGTGCGTCTTGTGGACATAGTCGAGCAGTTCTTCGTCACTCACCGCCGCGGGCCCGGGCGCCAGTTCCCGTGCCACCCAGCCCCGTAGGGGGTCTTGCTCGGTGATCTTGCGCGCCAACCGAATACCCGCCAGCATCACGGTCTCGTCGTGGCCCTCGGGATCGGTGAAGTATCGCGGATCCACCCTCGGCCGGTCCCGGAAGTCGCGGGAACGGAGCCGGACAGTGCCGCGGGATCGTCCTTGCGTCACGTTCGGCGTGAGACAGAATCCGTTGTCGGTGGTGGGATATCCCCACCGCAGCGTGTTCATGTCGAAGGGCACGCTGCCGTAGTGCATCATCAGGTCCGGTTGCGTGAGCCCGGGGGTGGTGGTGGCGAAGAGGCCGATCTCCCACCACTGCGACGACGTCGTCACCATGGGCCTCGACGCCTCCCAGAACACCAGGCCTTCGACATGGTCATCGAGGTTGCCGCCCACGCCGGGCGCGTCGACCCGCACGTCGATCCCGATCTCGCGTAGATGCACGGAGGGTCCGATTCCCGAGAGCATCAACAGCTTCGGCGTATCGATCGCACCGGCAGTGACGATCACCTCGCGGCGGGCGGTGGCGGTGTCATAGCCCGTGAGATCCGGACGCTGGTACCGCACCCCGGTGGCCGCCAGACTGTCGTCGATCAGCAGTTCACTGACCCAGCAGTTGGTTCTGACCTCGAGATTGTTCCGTGTCCCCAGGATGGGATGGAGATAGGCATGCGAGCTCGACATGCGATTTCCGTTCTCGCCGGCGTTGATCTGGAACCAGCCAGCCCCATTGAGTACTGTTGTGCCCCTGTTGAATTGGACGGTGGGCAGTCCGGCCTTGGCTGCCGACTCCAACACGGCGGCGCCGCACGGATCGTTCGGCGGGACATCGCGTAGCCTTACCGGGCCGCTGTGACCGTGCTGCCGGCCGGGGACATCGCTGTTCTCCACCCGGGCCACGAACGGCAGCGTGCTCTCGGCGCCCCATCCGGTGGCGCCCATCGCCTCCCACTCGTCGAGACCCTCCGCAGGCGGCCAGAACGCGATGCACGAATTGTGTGACGAGCACCCGCCGAGGACACGGGCCCTGGCGTGCCGCATGAAGCTGTTGCCCTTCTCCTGCGGCTCGATCGGGTAGTCCCAGTCGTACCCGGAGTCGAGGAGGTGCATCCACTGCGAGAGCTCGAGGATGTTGCGGTCGTTCACGTCCGACGGGCCGGCCTCGAGAAGGCAGACCGTCACGGACGGATCCTCGCTGAGCCTGGCGGCGAGCACACATCCCGCGGTGCCTCCACCCGCGATCACATAGTCGAAGACGGTGTCTGTCACGATGGTTCGCCCTCCGGTGCCGCGGTGCGCGAGGCGGCCGCGTGTGAGGCCAGGGTGCCGAGGTGGTGCCGTCCCTTCAGGCCGTACCAGAGCAGGCCGAGGCACAGGATCGCGCCGATGTAGACGAAGGCGCCCCAGGTGTTGTACCAGGGCGTCCCGTACACCTCGGGGCGCGGCCAGGCCAGGTTCAGTGCCATCCCCACGCCCCAGACCACGGCGAGGATGTTCACGGGCAGGCCCCACCTGCCCATGGTGAAGTAGCCGCCCTCCTTCAGATCGGGCGGCGGCCATTCGCCCTTCAGTCGCTTCTTCAGTAGCGGTCCGGTGACCATGAGATACGCGAGGTAGATCATGATGATGGCGATCGACGTCAGCACGGTGAAGATCTGCGGCTGGCCGATGTTCACCACGAGGATCAGGGCCGCGAGCACGCCGATCGCGATCGCGGGGACCACGGGCGTCTGGTGCTTGGGATGCACCCGGGCCAGCTTCTCCCCGAACGGCAGCGCGTTGTCGCGGGCCATGGCGAATGTCAGCCGGATCGCGGCGGCGTGCACGGCGAGGGAGCACACGGTTATCGCGATCACGATGCAGATGAGGAATATCGTGCCAAGCGGACCCCACATCACCTGCTCGACGATGTACTGGAGGCTGCCCTCGGGGCTGCCGAGCAGCGGATCGTCGAGATCGGGCGCCGCCATGACGGCGAACACCAGGATCGCTCCACCGATCACGAACGAAGCCAGGATCGCGCGGAAGATCGCCTTGGGAGCGGTCCGGCGCGGTTCGACGGTTTCCTCGCCAAGGGAACTCGCGGTGTCGAAGCCGTACATCACGTAGCCGGACGCCAGGGAGGCGACGAGGAAGGCCCCGAGATATCCGCCGCTCTCGCCCGCGCCGTATCCATGGGTGGAGAAGAACACCTCCGGGCCCCTGGTGATGTTCGCCGCCAGGATCACGGCGATGAGGACCGCGGCGATCAGCTCGATGAAGACGCCCGCACTGTTGATCCTCGCCATCAACCTGACACCGTAGGCGTTGATGAAGGTGGTGAACGCGATCATGACGGTGCCGAGAATGACCGCGTTCGTGGCGAAGTCGTACTCGCCGGTGCCGTCGCCGACGATCTGGAAGCCGCTCCATATCCGCGGCAGGTTGAGCTGCAACGCCAGGACCACGGCCGAGAGGGTCACGATCGAGGCGGTGAGCATCAGCCAGCCGGACGTCCATCCCACGATCCGGCTGCCAAGGAGCTTCGCCCAGTTGTACACGGAACCCGCCACCGGGTACTTGGCCGCCAGTTCCATGAAGCACAGCGCGACGGCCAGCTGGCCGATGAAGACCATCGGCCACGACCACAGATACGCGGGTCCCGCGTTTCCGAACCCGAAATAGAACAGTTGGAAGGTGCCGGTGAGGATGGAGATGTAGCTGACCCCGGCGGCGAAGCTGGCGAATTTGCCGAGGCTCCGGTCGAGGGACTCCTTGTATCCGAAATCGCCGAGTCCGCTGTCCCCAACCGCGATGTCGCGCTGAGTGGTCATGTCCGTGCGCCCTCCCCAGGTTCGGTCAGTCGTTGTCGAACCAACCCGCCGCAGTCGGCGCGGTGTTGTGCCAGATGTGCTTGATCTCCTGATACTCGGACAGTCCGGCGGGGCCCAGTTCGCGCCCGTTTCCCGATCTCTTGAAGCCGCCCCATTCGGCTGCGGCGGTGTAGTAGCCGAAGTCGTTGAGCCACACCGTGCCGTGGCGCAGGCCGCGAACCATGCGTTCGCCCCTGGCGCTGTCGGCGGTCCGGACCCCCGCGGCCAGTCCGTACTCGGTGTCGTTGCCGAGCCGGAGGGCTTCCTCCTCCGTGGTGAACCGCTCGACGGTGAGGATGGGGCCGAAGGTCTCCTCCTGCACGATGCGCATGCCCCGGTCGCAGCGGTCGAAGATCGTGGGCAGGTAGAAGCTGCCCCGCTCCAGGTCCGGGTCCGAAGGGCGGGATCCGCCGGTCACCAGTTCGGCGCCCTCGGAGATGCCAAGAGCCACATAGCGTTCGATCTTCTCCCGATGCGCCATGGACACCAGCGGCCCGGTTCGGCTGGCGGGATCGAGGCCGTCGCCCATCCGGATCTTCTCGGCTCGCGCGGCGAGAGCCGCTACGAAGCGGTCGGCAATCGAGTCCTCGACGATGAGGCGGGTGCCCGCGGAGCAGACCTGCCCGGAGTGCAGGAAGACCCCGGTGAGCACCTGGTCGACCGAGTCGTCACCGTCGGCGTCGGCGAAGACGATGTGCGGGTTCTTTCCGCCGAGCTCCACCGCGACCTTGGTGACATGCTTGGCGGCTGTCTCGAGAATGACCCGTCCCGTGACCAGTCCGCCCGTGAACGAGATGAAATCGACGTCCGGGGTGTCGGTCAGCGCGCCGCCGAGGACGGCGCCGCTGCCCTGCACGAGGTTCACCACGCCCCGGGGCACCCCGGCCTCCTCGATGAGTTTGACGAAGGCGATGGTGCTGAGCGGGGTGACCTCGCTCGGCTTGACGACCATCGTGCAGCCGGCGGCCAGTGCGGGCGCGATCTTCCACGAGATCTGTAGCAGTGGGTAGTTCCAGGGTGCGATCAGGACGCAGACGCCGATCGGCTCGTGCACCACCCGGCTGATCACGTCGGGCCGACCGACATCGACCAACCGATCCGACTCGATCGCGGCGAGTCGCGCGTAGTACCGGCAGACCGACACCACATCGTCGATGTCGATCCTGCTCTCCGCCAGGGTCTTCCCGGTGTCGAGGGTTTCGATCCTGGCCAACTTCTCCTTGTCGCGCTCGAGCAGGTCGGCGATGGTGGCGAGCAATGCGGTGCGCTCCGCGACGGGCGTACGGGGCCAGGTGCCCTCGTCGAAGGCCGCGCGGGCCGCCGCGATGGCGCGGGTGGCGTCCTCTGGCGCGGCCTCGTCGACCGTGGCGACCACCGAACCGTCGGCCGGATTGCGGCAATCGCGGGTGTCGCCCGAACTGGAGCGGACCCAGGTCCCGTCGATGAACAAGCCCGTATCGAGCAGGTCGCCGATCGACTCGTCCTGCAACTTCACGCTCAACTCCGGGCCTCGCTTCCTCTCCCGGTTGCGGAGCAACCGGTCTTGGAACTCATCGACGTGACGCTCTGCCGGGACAAGCACGCCCTTCTACCGTAGGCCGGTGGACGCGGTGTTGGCCGAGTTCACCGGGATTTCTTTCGAACCCCGCGGCGACGTAGAGGATGGAACGCCGAGACCCCTGCTGTCCTTCCAGATGGCCGAGGACTTCGCGCCGATGGGGCTGGACGGCCGGTTGACGAGGGTCGGGATGATCGGCTACTCCGGTGGATCGATGCCCACCGGGCGCGCGGCGGAGCTGCGCACGTCCTGTACACCTGGCAATCCAAGCCCGACTGGCTCGTGCCCGTCCCTCCTGTTCGGAAAGCCACTCGGCGCCTAGGGTTCGTCACGGGCCGTCGGTCCACCGCAGCTGGCTTCGAGACGGGGGAGATCGGATGAAGGTTGCAGGAATCGCCGCGCGGTTGGCCGCGGCAGCGGGGACCGGAGTCGCCGCGGGTCTGGTCGCGGTCTCCGGTCCTGCCGTCGCCGCGGCGGCACCCGGCTGCGTCCCGTGGACGACCGAGCGGGTGGCCGAGGGATACGGGACGCTCGAGAACCTCGCGTTCGACGGCCGCGGCGGAATGCTGCTGTCCGAGTCGTCGCTGACCGGGGCGGTCGGCGCGATCCGGCGACTCGAGACGAACGGATCCCGCACCACCGCGGTGCCCGAGGTGAAGGCGCCGGGCGCGATCGTGGTCGTGGGCGACACCGCCTACTTCACCACCGGCAACGGGTTCGTCTCGGGACTTCTCGGTCGTGGCGACGGCACGATCGACGCGCTCGACCTGGACACGGGCACCGTCACCACGGTCGAGACCGGGTTGACCATGCCCAACGGGCTCGCACAACTCCCCGACGGGGACTTCGTCGTCAGCCGGGACATCGGGCAGTCGACGGGACTCACCCGTGTGCCCGGGAGTGCCGAGCTCCCGTCCGGGTTCGCGCCCAGCCTGAGTTCGACCAACGGAGTGGCCTACGACGAGACCACCCGGCGACTGTATGTCGCAACGACCTTCAACCCGGTCACCACCATCGCCGCCGTCGACATCGACCACCCGGACGCGTCGCCGCGGCGGTTCGACCTGCCGGGGGTCGGCCCGATCAACTCTGCCGACGATCTCGCGGTCGGACCGGACGGATCGGTCTACGTCGCGTTGAACGTGGCGGGGACGGTCGTGCGACTCGACCCGGCCACCGGCGCGCAGTGCACCATCGCCGCCGGCCTGCCGCTGGTCTCGTCGGTCCGGTTCGGTTCGGGGCCAGGCTGGGACCCGAACGCGCTGTACGCCACCAGTTTTCTCGGCATTGTCGTCAAGCTGACGCCGCCCGCGCCGTAACCGGGTGACCGGCGTTCCCCTTCGATCGCCACTGTCGAGGGCAGTCGCCCGCTAGGGTGGCGAATTGCCGACGACGGCGAGGAGGAGCGAGCATGGGGCAGCCGACACACCGGACCGTCGCGGTCAACGGGATCGACCTGCATTTCGCCGAGCAGGGCGAGGGCGAGCCGGTGGTGCTCTGCCACGGGTTCCCGGGACTCTGGTTCAGCTGGCGTCACCAGCTCGCGGCCCTGTCCGCCGCCGGCTACCGCGTCATCGCCCCGGATATGCGCGGGTACGGGCGGACCAGCGCGCCCGCGCAGGTTTCCGAGTACGACCGGCCTCACACGGTCGGGGACCTGGTCGGCCTCCTCGACGTGCTCGGCATCGAGCGGGCGGTGTTCGCGGGCCACGACTTCGGCGCCCACCTGACCTGGGATCTGCCGGCCTGGGCGCCCGGTCGGGTGTCCGCGCTGATGCAGCTGAGCGTCCCCCGCGCGCCTCGACTGCCGGTACAGCCGAGTGTCGGGTTCGAGTACCTGGCGTCCAAGCACTTTGCGCACGTGCACTACTTCCAGGAGCCGGGCGTCGCGGACCGGGAGCTCGGCGACAACACCAGGGCGTTCCTTGCCAAGATCTTCCACGCGCTCAGCGGTGCGAACCGCTACCTCGACTGCTGGGAGTTCCCCTCCGAGGGCAACGGCTACCTCGATGTGCTCCCTGAGCCGCCCGCCCTGCCGTGGAGCTGGCTCGACGAGGTCGAATTCGACTATTACGTCACGGAATTCGAGCGGACCGGGTTCACCGGTGGCCTCAACTGGTACCGCGCCGAGGATGCCGTCTGGGCACAGAACGAGTCGCTGCACGCGAAGCCGGTGGACGTTCCGGTCACCTTCATCGCAGGCGCCAAGGACCCGGTGCTCGAGATGATGGGCAGCGACCCGTTCGCGACCATGGGTCGGCTGGTCCCGGGGCTGGTCTCCACCCACGTGATCCCGGACGCAGGGCACTTCGTGCAGATGGAAAAGCCCGCCGAGGTGAACTCGGCGATGCTCGAGTTCCTCGGCGGACTGACTACTTGATCGTGTCCAGCGAGGCGAGGGTGAGGGAGCAGGCCTGAGCGACCTCTGCGCCCTTCTTGTCGAAGTGGTTGGCGAAGAAGACGGCGTGATCCTCGTGCTCGTGGAAGTGGTGCGGGGTGAGCACGGCGGAGAAGACCGGGACGTCGGTGTCGAGCTGGACCCGCATCAGTCCGTCGATGACCGCGGAGGCCACGAACTCGTGCCGGTAGATGCCGCCGTCGACCACCAGTCCGGCGGCGACGATGGCCTGGAACCGGCCGGTACGGGCGAGTCGCAGCGCGTGCAGGGGGATCTCGAAGGCGCCGGGGGTCTCGAAGAACTCGATCTCGCCGGAGGTGTGGCCCAGTGTCCGCCACTGCGCGACGAAGGCGTCTCGTGCTCGGTCGACGATGGGTCGGTGCCACGTGGACTGAACGAAGGCGATGCTCATTCCATGATGCTAGTTCGGCGCACCCCGGCGTGGCCATCCGGACATGCGTTCAGTTCGGTTCTCCTTATCTCAGGGCTGAATTCTGTTGTCATACAAGGGGATCGCTCTATCGGGCGCGGTACCCGTTATCTCCGTACAGTGTGGACATGGACAAGCCAGAGGTTGCCCTTGACAACTGCGACGAGGTCTACGACTTCTACCTGCGTCACCAGCAGAACCGCCTGGGCGCGAAGGCCGCCTACGGGCTGCTCGCGCTCAAGTTCCGGCCGAGGGTGACATACGCGGATGGGGCGAAGGAGCAGGTCCGGGCCCTGGTGCGGTCGGATTCCCGGCTGGTTCTCGCCGTCAATCACCTCAGTCAGAGCGATCCGTACACCGTGGCCGCCGCGGCGTCGGCCAGCGCGCTGCGCCCGGCGATCGGCCGGACCCGGGTGCTGGCGAAGGACGAGCTGTTCCTCGAGCCGAAGCGGCGCGAGCGGGTGGACCTGATGGGCGGGATCCCCGTCTTCCGGGGCAAGAACCACGGGATGCGCGCGGTCAACGCGGCCGGGCAGCGGATGATGGACGTCTGCGCCGAGCGGATGCGGCGGGGGGATGACCTGGCAATCTTCCCGGAGGGGACCTGCAACTTGGAGGATCCGACCCGGCTGCAGAAGGTCGGCAGCGGGATCGGCCACATCATGAGCCGGGCGGTGAAGCTCGGGGTCCGCCCGGTGCTGGTCTACATGGGGATCAGCTACGGTCCGGTGCCCGGCAAGGAGACACGGGCGAGCGTGTACCTCGACAATCCGGTCACCGAGATCCCGGAGAAGCCCGCCGATATCGCGCGGCTGGTGGCGGCAGGCCTGCAGCGCGCGGTGGACGGCGCGGTCGCGCGCTACTGACCTCTCCCTCAATACCCCCTTGGGTATGATCTGGGCATTCGACGAGGAGAGGAACCTCATGCAGGAAGTGGATCTGGTGGCGCTCGACGCCGCCTTGGCCGCCGGCGCGCCGGTGATCGACGTGCGCGAAGCCGATGAGTACGCCCGCGGGCACGTGCCGGGGGTCCGGCTGATCCCGCTCGGCGAGCTGGTGTCCCGCATCGACGAGGTGCCCGCCGCGCCGACCGTCTACGTGATCTGCGCGATGGGCGGCCGGAGTGCGCACGGCGCCTCCCTGCTGGGGGCCGCGGGCATCAACGCGGTGAACGTCGCGGGTGGCACGGACGCGTGGATCAGCTCCGGCCGATCGGTCGAGTCGGGCGCATAACCCGCCGGGCGCCTACCGAGCCCACAGGCGGCGGTAGGCGTCCTCCTCGGCCTCGCGGGCAGCCTTGCGGCGCGGGTTGTCCAGGTCCATGGGCAGGCCGTTCTTCTGCAGGCGCCGCGCGCGGTTCTGGTGGATGTAGACCACCGAGTAGAACAACGCCAGCAGGATTCCGAGCAGGACCATCGACCCCCGCAGCCACAGCGGCCCCGGGAAGAGCATGAAGATCACGAACAGCGGGATGAACGGCACCATCGCGCGGGTGAGGTGCCGGGCGACGTAGTGGTCGCCCGTGATGTCGTTGAGCACCCAGTCGTTCATGGATGCGGGCAGCTTGGCGCCGCAGGCGTAAGCGATCCACTGAATCGGGTTCGGTCGGGTGGCGCTCATTGATTCAGTGCTCCTGCCTTGAGTGCGGCCCGGTTGATCCGGGTGAGAACGTCGTGCAGCTCCTCGAGCTCGGGTAGGCCGACGCCGAGGCGCTCGACCACCGCGGGCGGAATCAGCTCCGCCTGGGCGCGCATGGCCCGCCCGGCCTCGGTCAGGTCGACGACCAGCTGCCGCTCGTCCTCGCTGCTGCGGGACCTGGTGATCAGGCCCGATCCCTCGAGCCGTTTGAGCAGCGGGGAGAGTGTCGGGGAATCGAGCTGTAGGGCGCTGCCGATCGCCTTCACCGACATCGGCGCCTCGCCCCAGAGGGCGAGCATGACCAGGTACTGCGGGTGCGTCAGGCCCATCGGCTCGAGAAGCGGGCGGTACACCGAGAGCACCGCGCGATTGGCGACGGCCAGCGCGAAGCAGACCTGGCGGTCGAGGGCGAGCGGGTCGACCCCGGTCGCCGCTGACTGTTCGACGGTGGACATGCAGTAGAGCGTACACGAATAGATCGCGCACTAACTAACTTCGCCGAGTGTGCACCTGCCGGGGGATCGCCCGAGAGGGCGAGCCGGCAGGTGCACACTCGGCAATCCGGGCGCCGTCAGCCGTGCGGGACCTCGAACCCCCACGGCAACTCCAGTCGGTGTCGGCCCAGCAGCTCCGAGTCCGCGAGCAGTTCGAGCATCGGGCCGTCAGCGACCAGCAGGCCGTCGTCGATGATCACCGCGCGGTCGCACAGCTGCGCGGCGTAGGGCAGGTCGTGAGTGACCAGCATCAGGGTGGTGTCCAGTCCGAGCAGCACCTCGGCCAGCTCACGGCGGGCCACCGGGTCGAGATTCGCGGACGGCTCGTCGAGTACCAGCACGTCCGGCCTGCACGCCAGCACCGTGGCCAGGGCGGCCCGCCGACGCTGCCCGCCGGACAGGTGCGACGGTGACCGATCGGCGTGCTCGCTCATGCCGACCGCCGCCAGCGCATCGGACACCCGTGCGCGCAGCTCGTCGCCGGTGACGCCGAAGTTCGCCGGACCGAACGCGACGTCCTGCGCGACCGTCGGCATGAACAGCTGATCGTCCGGGTCCTGGAAGACGATCCCGACCCGACGCCTGGCCTCGCGCAGGGTGCTCCGCTCGACCCGGGTGCCGCCGATCTCGACGTGGCCCGCGGTGGGGGAGAGCACCCCGTTCAGCTGCAGCATGAGGGTGGTCTTGCCTGCGCCGTTGGGGCCGAGCAGCGCAATCCGCTCGCCGACAGCGACTTCCAGGTCGATGCCGCGTAGCGCGATCCGGCCGTCGGGGTAGGCGAAGCCCAGGTCGCGCACCCGCACCGCCGCCGTCGGGCTCATCCGGCCACCGCCAGCGCCGTCAGGCAGACGGCGACCGCGCCGACGGCGGGGGTGAGGCCGAGCAGCCAGCCGCGCGCGGTGGCCGCGGGTGCACCGAGATCGGGCATGGCGCCGGTGAACCCGCGCGATGCCATGGCCAGGTGGACCCGCTCGCCGCGCTCGTAGGTCCGGAGGAACAGCCCACCCACCCCGCGTGCGGTGGCGCCGATCTGTCGCAGGGTGCGGGGATCGTCACCGCGGGAGATCCGCGCGATCCTCATCCGGTTCGCCTCCGCGGCAAGCAGATCCACGTAGCGCAGCATCAGGACGGCGATGGTGGTGACGAGGGCGGGCACCCGCAGTCGGGTCAGCCCCAGCGGCAGGTCCGCGGTCCGGGTGGTGGCCGCGAGGGTCAGCGAGGTGAGGACCCCGAGGGTGCCCTTGATCAGGATGCCCCACGCCGCGTACAGGCCGGCGACCGACAGCGACAGTCCCGCCCATCGCACGCGCTCGGCGCCCTCTCCGAACGGGAGCAGCGCCGCGAGCACGACGAACGGTGCCTCGATCAGCATCCGTGGCGCGATCCAGCGCAGCGGGATCCGGGCGATCTGCCACACTGCCAGCAGGACAAGGGCATACAGGCCGAAGGCCCACATCTGTTCGCGCGGCGTCGCGACCACCGCGAAGACCCCCACCGTCGCCGCGACGATCTTCACCTCGACCGGCAACCGGTGCACGGGGGAGTCGTCCGCGCGGTACAGCGGGTGGGCGTGACCGGCGCCCATCGTCAGGTCCTGCGCGTGCGGCCAGAGCGGGCGATCAGCCAGAACAGGCCGCCCGCGACCGCGAACGTCGCGGTGACGCCCAGGATCCCGGCGATTCCGGACAGGTTGTCGTTGCCCGCGACGGTGTAGTCCGCGAGTGGTCCGTCGGCGAGGTGGTGCTCCCCGGCGTGCTGCGCGATGCAGGTGCCGGTCAACTCCTCGCCCGCCGCCGTCTCGATGACGGTGCAGCCGCGCAGGGTGGTGGAGTCCAGGCCGTCGGGACTCGAGCTGGCGAGGTAGCTGACGACGCCGGCGATCAACAGGGCGACGACGGCGAAACCGGCCAGGAACCAAGACCTTCGGGATGTCATGCCGGTACCTCCGTGGTCGGTCGGGGCGCGGTGCGCAGCAGGTACACCAGGTCGGGCCGGGCCCTGGCGACGGCGACCACGGTGAGCGCAGTGATCAGGCCTTCGCCGACCCCGATCAGGGTGTGGGTGCCGAGCATGTACCAGGCGACGGTGTCGAGCGTCGTGTCTCCGGCGCCGCCGAGCGCGTACTCGAGCAGGAACCCGGACGCGGCCGCCAGCGTGTTCGCCAGCGCGGCAACGAAAGCCAGTGCGGCGAGGCCGGCATCGCCGAACCGGCGGCGCAGGGGCCGCAGGGCGACGGCCGCCGCGTAGCCGACCCCGACGCCGATCAGTGCCATGTTCGTGATGTTGGTGCCGAGCGCGGTGATGCCGCCGTCCGCGAAGAGCAGCGCTTGCACCACGAGGACGATGGCCACGCACAACGCGCCGGTGTAGGGGCCGACCAGGATGGCCGCGAGGGCGCCGCCGAGCAGGTGGCCGCTGGCACCGGGCAGGATCGGGAAGTTCACCATCTGCACCGCGAAGATGAACGCGGCCACCAGGCCGGCCATCGGCGCGGTCCGCTCGTCGAGTTCGGTTCGGGCCTTCCATGCGGCCACGGTGATGCCCGCGACCGCGACGAACCCGAACAGCAGCGAGGTCGGCGCGTCCACCAGGCCGTCGCTCATGTGCATCGCGAGGATGGCGTCGTTCGGGCTGTTCACGAGCGGAGCATAACCAGCCATCTCAACAATTGCTCAGTTGTTCAAATGAACGTAACAAGGGGGCTGCTGAACGACCGACGGGTCATGGAGTCCGGCCGAGGAGCGCGGCCAGTCGGTCGAGGGGCGGAGCGTCCTCGGGCACCGGCCGTGACGGTGCGAACGGGGTACGTCCTGCCGGGAGATTCGGCAGCAGTACCCGGCTGAAGGCGATCTGGTCCTCGATCACCGAGTCGGGGTAGCGCGGCGTCTGCCCCGACGCGCGAGCGAGATCCCAGCCGTGCGCGAGCATCTCGGTGATGCGCATGTTCAGGGCCTGCACGGCCGGAACCTGACCCATCGGCAGGGTGATCTCCCGGTCCAGCACCCCCGGCAGGGCGAAAGCCTGCACCAGTGCGTCGGCCGAGGCGTGAAAGGAGCCCGCAGGGTCGGGGCCGAGCAGGTCGGGCGGCGCGCCAACGACGGTGACGGGCAGCGGGCGCCCGCGCAAGGACGAGGCGAACAGGTGGTTGCCTGCCGTCACGTGGTTTACGACGTCGCGGACGGACCACTCGGCGCAGGGGGTGGGTGCGGACCACTGGTCGTCGGCGACGCCGGCTACCAGCGTGCCCGTCGCGTCGAGTGCCCGGCTGAGGTCGTCGATCGTCGCGGTCATGGTTCTGCCTACCACCGCGAGGACGGTTTCGGAACCCGTGTTGGGTCGAAGGGGGTGTTGCCGCCGCGGAAAGTGCGTGATACTGGCTGTAACGCACATCGGTGAAGGGGTGGACCTGTGGACCAGAACGTGCAGTACGACGCGGTGATCATCGGTGCCGGCTTCGGCGGGATGGGTGCCGCGATCCAGCTCAAGCGGCTCGGCCTGACCGACCTCGCGATCCTCGAACGCGAGGACGACCTCGGCGGCACCTGGCACGTGAACCGCTACCCGGGTCTCGCCGTCGACATCGCCTCCGTGACGTACTCCTACTCCTTCGAGCCGAACCCGCACTGGTCGCGGCTGTTCGCGCCGGGCGCCGAGCTCAAGCGGTACGCCGAGCACGTCGCGGACAAGTACGACCTGCGCCGCCACATGCGCTTCGGTGCGGTCGTCGAGGGTGCCCGCTGGGACGAGGACGCGCAGCGGTGGGAGGTCGCGATCGAGGGCGGCGAACTGGTCACCGCGAAATACCTGCTCACCGCGACCGGGTTCCTGTCGCAGCCGCACAAGCCCGACATCCCCGGCATCGATTCGTTCGAGGGCAAGGTCATCCACACGACGGCGTGGGACGACACCTACGACCTGAGCGGTACGCGCACCGCGATCATCGGCACCGGGGCGACCGCGGTCCAGCTCATCCCCGAGGTGGCCCGCAAGGCCGCCGCCCTGACTGTGTACCAGCGGACCCCGATCTGGGTGCTGCCGAAGGTGGACACCCCCATCCCGGGTCCGGTGCAGCGGCTGTTCGCCCGGGTGCCCGCGGTCCAGCGCGCGGCCCGCGGGGTGAGCTCGGGGATCCTCGAGGCGGTGATGGTGAGCGCTGTGCTGCACTACCGGCAGACCAAGCTGCTGAACAAGGGCGCCGCAGCTGTCTCGCGAATCTTCCTGCGCGCGAAGGTCCGTGACCCGAAGCTGCGCCGTCAGCTGACCCCGGACTACGACTTCGGCTGCAAGCGGCCGACCTTCTCCAACAGCTACTACAGCACCTTCACCAAGCCGCACGTGCACCTCGAGACGGACTCGATCGAGCGCATCGAGCCCGACGGCATCGTCACCGCGGACGGACGCAAGACCGAGATCGACACGCTGGTCCTTGCGACCGGCTTCAACCTGTGGGACGTGAACTTCCCGGCCATCGAGGTGATCGGTCGGGAGGAGCGCAACCTCGGTAAGTGGTGGCGGGACAATCGGTTCCAGGCGTACGAGGGGGTGGCGGTGCCGCACTTCCCAAACTTCCTGAGCCTGGCCAGCCCGTACTCCTACAGCGGGCTTTCGTACTTCACCACCATCGAGTCGCAGATGGCGCACATGAACCGGCTGTTCGGTGAGCTGCGGCGGCGCGGCGCCGACGTCTTCGAGGTGACCGAGCAGGCGAATGCCGGCTTCCTGGACCGGATGACCGAGAAGCTGGACGACTCGGTGTTCTACGGCGGCAGCTGCCAGACCGCGCGCAGCTACTACTTCAACCAGCACGGGGAGGCGGCGATCCTGCGCCCGACCTCGACGGTCAACGCGTTCCGGGAGGCGAGGAGCTTCCCGCTCGACGACTACACGATGCGGCCGTACGAGGCGGCGGAGTGAGCGCGGGGTCGGCGTCGCACACTCTTTGGCAAGGTCGCACCCCTTGTGGACGTACAAAGGGTGTGCGTTCTCGCCAGAAGGTGTGCGGGGACGGCTGCTAGCCGAGATACTGCGCCCGCCACGCCAGCACCCCGGTCCCGACAGCGACGGCCACCAGCAGCAGCACCCACACGAACCGCGGCAGGTGGCTCAGTGACCGCAGCTGGTCGAGATCCGAACGGCCGGAACGGGTGCGGGCGGCCTCGACGATGGTGTGCAGGTTGCCGAACAGCAGCAGCCAGATCGCGGTGTACGCGAAATGCAGCTGCAGCGTGGGGGATCCGTAGTACGCGACGACGCCGATCGCCGATCCGCAGACCACCAGCACCAGCAGCCCGAAGACGTTGCGGATGAACGGCACCATCGCGACGATCAGCGCGACCGCGCCCCACAGCAGTACCGGGAGCTGGCCTGCCGCGATCAGGAGCGCGCCTGCCAGTCCGAGCAGCGAGGGCGCCAGGAAGCCGGCCGCAGCGGTGAGCACCATGCCGGGGCCGCGTGGCTTGCCGCGCGAGAGCGTGAGGCCCGAGGTGTCCGAGTGCAGCCGGATCCCGGTGAGCCGTCGGCCCGTCACGACAGCGGCGATCGCGTGCCCGGCCTCGTGTACGAGCGTCACCGCGTGCCGGGTCAACGACCACAACGGACCGAAGAGGACCATGGCGGCGGCGATGGCGATGGGGAGGTAGGCCGACCACTGCGCCCAGTACGAGTTCACCCGACCAGGGTGCCAGGCCGCCGCGGCCAACTAGCATCGGTACCGGTCACGATGTCTGAGGGTGGAGGGACTCGATGGAAGCCGTCACGGAGTCGACCGCAGCAGTGGCCGACCATGGCCGAGTCATGGTGCGCAGTGAGTTCGCGCCGCTCCGGACGGTCGCCGTCGCCCGGTCGCAGTTCCGCGCTCCGGACGAGATGTCGGACAGCGAGGCGTCGTTCCTCGCTCCCGAGGCGCTGCCGATCCTCGAGCGCATGCTCGGACGCGATCACGGTGAGGTCTATCCCGACCGCCAGCGGCTCTGGGAAGCCGAACGCGAGAACCTGTGCTCGGTGTTCGAACGCCACGGTGTGGAGGTCCTGCGGCCGCGGATGCTGACCGACACCGAGAAGGCGGCCGGGGGCTCCAAGGGCTACGCGAACTTCTTCGTCCGCGACCCCTGGTTCACCATCGGAGACATCGTCATCGAGGGGAACCTGAGGCTGCCCCACCGCCGACGCGAGGTGCTGCCCAGCCGCGACCTCCTCACCGCCAGGGCGCTCGAGGGGCGCTGTTCCTACCTGGCGCTGCCGCAGCCTGTGGTTCCCGACGGGGCGCCGGGCGACCTGGGCGCCGGGCCCTTCCTGGAGGGTGGTGACGTGCTGGTGTACGACAAGCGCGTCTTCGTCGGCAACTCCGGGCTGGCGTCCAACGCCCTCGGGATCCGCTGGCTGGAGAAGCTGCTCACCCCGCTGGGCTACACCGTGGAAACCGTTCGTCTCGCGCCGAACTTCCTGCACCTCGACTGTGCGCTCGGCCTGATCAGGGAGGGCTTGCTGGTCGCGTGCCCGGACGCACTCCTCGACGGCCTGCCCGCCGCGCTGCGCGGCTGGGAGCGGATCGAGATCAGCGAGAGAGACGGTATCGACCTCGGTACCAACGGTCTGCCCATCAGCCCGGAGGTCTACGTCACCGATCCGGCCTTCCGACGCATCGGTGACCGGATCGCCGCGCACGGCGTCACCGTCGAATACGTGGATTTCGCGATCACCCGCGGCTTCGGCGGGTCGTTCCGGTGCACCACCCAGCCGCTGCGGCGGGAGTGAGCCGCGCCCCGTCGGTCGGTGTCAGTCCTGGATCCGCCGCCACGGACGGGCCTGCTCCAGTTCGAACGCGAGCTCGAGCAGGGTCCGCTCGTCGCCGTGGTCGGCCGAGAAGTGCGAGGCCAACGGCAGCCCCGCAGCGGTCTCGTGCAGCGGCAGCGAGATGGCGGGTCCGCCGGACGCGTTGTTCAGCGGGGTGAACGCGGTGTAGTTCACCAGTTTGGTGAACAGTTCCTCGAAACTCTGTGCCGGAGACAGGTATCCGAGCCTCGGGGTGGTGTGCGCGAGGACGGGCGAGAGCAGCACGTCGTACTTCTGGAACATCTCCGCGTACTGCCGATGGGTGCGCCGCAGCCGGTACAGCACCTGCGGCGTCTTCGCGATGTTCTTGCGGTACATCGCATCCAGCCCGCGGGTGAGGTTGTCGGTCTTGGACTTGTCGAAGTCCGGGCCGAGCATCCGCTTTCCGCCCGCACAGATCGCGAACGACAGGAACCCCCAGTAGTTCGAGAAGTCCTCGACGAACGACCGATCGACCGGCAGTGGCGCCTCCTCGACATGGTGGCCGAGCTCGTCGAGCAGATTCGCGGTCGCGGTGACGGAGGCGCGGGTCTCGTCGTCGGTCGGGATGCCGGTGATCGAATCGATGATCACGCCGATGCGCAGGCGGGTGCGGCCGGGGCCCTCGACGAGCCGGATGGGCGGGAGTTTCGGGTTGCGGTAATAGCTTTCGGCCGCGGCATAGAACCGCGCGGTGTCCCGGACCGACCGCGACAGCATGCCCTGGGCGACGATGCGGATCGGCATCGACCGGTCCGCCGGATCCGCGACAGTGCGCCCCCTGGTCGGCTTGAGGCCGACGAGGCCGCAGGCGGCCGCGGGGATCCGGATCGATCCGCCGCCGTCGTTGGCATGCGCGAACGGTAGTACTCCGGACGCGACCAGCGCCGCGGATCCGCCGGAGGAGGCTCCCGAGGAGAACGCCGGATTCCACGGGTTGTGCACGGGTTCGGCCGTCGCGTACTCGTTCGAGGCGCTGAACCCGAACTCCGGCAGCCTGCTCTTGCCGATCGCTACCGCGCCGGTGGACAGGAACTGCCTGGCGAAGTCGCTGTCCGCGCGGGCGGGCCGTGCCACGAACGCCGCGCTGCCGTGATTCGTCGGCAGGCCCGCGACATCGATGTTGTCCTTGACGATCGTCGGGACACCCGCGAAGACGCCCGTGTGCGGCCCAGCGGACCGGGTCAGGGCCCGATCGAAGTCGGGGAAGGCGATCGCGTTGAGCGAGTCCCGGACCGACTCGGCGCGTTCGACTGACGCCAGCACCGCCTCGTGGGAGGACAACTGCCCGGAGGCGATCAGCTCCGCGATGCCGGTGGCGTCGAGGTCGCCGATGGCGTCGTCGCGGAAAGCGTGGATGCGTGCGTCGTCGGTCATCGGGTGTCCTCGGATCGGGGTTGCAGGCACGGCAGGCAGGCGGTGTGGCCGGCCGACTCCGAGATTAACGCGGATCCACCTCGTGCAGCCCGTCCTCGGTGAGTTCGAGCCACCGGGTCGCCCCGAACTCCCGGAGGAACGGCAGGTCGTGGCTGGCGACCACGAGCGCGCCGCGGTACTCGGCCAGCGCCGACGTGAGGTGCGCGAGGCTGGGCAGGTCGAGGTTGTTGGTCGGTTCGTCGAGCATCAGCAGTCGCGGCGCAGGCTCGGCGAGCAGGATCATCGCCAGCGCCGCGCGCAGCTGTTCCCCGCCGGACAGCGCCGAGGCCCGTGTGTCGGCCGCGTCGCCGCGAAACAGGAACCGGGCCAGCCGCGCCCGGATCTGCTCCGGCGTCGCGTGCGGTGCGGCATCGGCAACGTTCTGCGCCACCGTGCGGTCGCCGTCGAAGATGTCGAGCCGCTGCGGAAGGGACCGCCATGGCACCCGCGGGCCCGCATCGGCGATCGCGCGCAGCAGGGTGGTCTTGCCGATCCCGTTCCGTCCGACCAACGCGATTCGCTCCGGCCCGGACACGGTGAGCGACACCGTGGGACCGCAGGCCAGCGTGACGTCCTCGAGCTCGATCACCTGCTGGCCCGGGTGGACGGCGGTGTCCGGCAGGTCGATTCGGATCTCGCGGTCGTCGCGGATCAGCTCCTCGGCCTCGGTGAGCGTCTGCCTGGCCTCCTCCAGCTTGTCGATGTGGCTGCCGCGGAGCTTGCCCGCCGACACCTGGGCCTGGCGCTTGCGCTCGCCGGCCAGGATCCGCGGGACACTGCCCTCCATCTTCTTCCCGTACCGCACCCTGCGCGCGATCTTGGTCTGCGCCTCGACGAGCTCGCGGCCCTGCTTGCGCACGTCGCTGCGGGCGTCGCGGACGGCCGCGCGGGCCGCCTCCTGCTCGGCGTCGACGGTGGCCCGGTAGGCACTGAAGTTGCCGCCGAACATCCGCACCTCCCCGCGGCGCAGCTCGGCGATGGAGTCCATCCGCTCGAGCATCTCGCGGTCGTGGCTGACGACGATCGCAGTGCCGGGGAACTGTCCGACCGCCGTATACAACCGGGCCTTCGCGGCCAGGTCGAGGTTGTTGGTCGGCTCGTCGAGCAGCAGCACCTGCGGGTCGACGAGCAGCGCGGCTGTGAGGCCGAGCAACATCGTCTCCCCGCCCGACAGCGTGCCGACGGTCCGGCCGAGCGCCTCCGTCGAGGGGGCGATGTGTGCGAGCCCCAGTCGGTCCAGGGTGGCGACGGCGCGTTCCTCGATGTCCCAGTGTCCGGCGGCGACGGCGAAGTCCTCGTCCGTTCCCGCACCGGATTCGATGCGGTGCAGTGCCTTTCGCGCAGACTCGATGCCGAGAATGGCGTCCACCCGTCGGTTCGGGTCGAGGGCCAGGTCCTGGCGCAGGTACGCCAACGACCCGTGCACGGTCACCGAACCGCGGTCGGGGGCCAGCTCGCCGGCGATCAGCCGGAGCAGCGTGGATTTGCCTGCGCCGTTCAGGCCGACGAGCCCGGTTGTGCCGCTGCCGAACGCGGCGTCGAGGCCATCGAAGACGGGGTCGCCGTCGGGCCAACTGAAGGTGAGATCGGACAGGGCGAGATAGGGCTGGGCCATGGTTGCTCCTAGAGGTGGGTGCGGGGCGACGGCGTGCACGAGCACGCGACGCGATGCGTTCACTACCTCTGAATGAGCAAGGGCCCTTCTCCGATCGTCGACAACAAGACGGCCACCACGATAGGACGACCCCGGTCGTTCGGCAAGGGAATTATGAGCGGCGCCTCAGATGTTCGGCCCCTCGGACCTCAGTTCGTCGACCCGGCCCATCGCCTCGCGCAGCTCGGCGAGCCATTGTTCGCTGTGCTCGCCCGCGAGCTTGACCGCCCAGGTCAGCGCGTCCGCCCTTGACCGGGCCACCCCGGCATCGACCAGGGTGTCGAGCACCCGGCGCTCGGGCTGACGCAGCCGGGTCATCACCGGTACCGCCAGATGAGTGAACAGCACGTGCCGCTCGCCCACGGTGACGCCCCAGGCCACCTTGCGCCCGTAGCGGGCCTCGGCCTCGTCGGCGATCCGCATCCGGTCCGCCCTTGTGGTCTCCCGGAACCGGGAGATCCGGCCGTCGACGGCTGCCTGGGAGTTCTCCTCCGGTGCGGGCAGCTCGCCGGTGACGACGATCTCCTCGCGGTCCACCACCACCGCGGCCGGTCCGGTGAACCAGTCCTCGGGTAGTCGTCCGGCGAACCACTCGCTCGCGTCGCTCGCGTCGGGGGTGTCCGCCTGCTGCCAGCCGCCGGGCCGCCCGAACCTGCGGCCGCCGTGTCCCGTGTATCCCATCGAGCTCACCTCTAAGGTTGCGATGATTACTTGATTACAGTCATACGCCTGTTTCTGAGGATGCGCTAGCGGTCGCCCGACGCCAAGGACCCCGCATCGGTATCGATGCGGGGTCCTTGGCAGATCGGGGCGGGGGCGAACGATCTCCTAGCCCTGCGACAGCCCCGGCTGCGTCTGGATCTTCCCGGGACCACCGGCGGCGCCGCCTGCCTTCGCCGGCATGTGCCATTCGCCGTCCGCGCCGCAGACCAGGCCGTGGCTGACATCGCCGGGCTTCTTGTTGATCACCGTTTCGTTGCCCTGATCGTCGGTGTTGACGATCGGGCACGGCCCCGTCGGACCGTTGGGACCGATGGGGGTGCTGGGCTCGGCATTGGCGACGGACGCCGCCCCGAAGGCGCTCAGGATCGGAAGGGCTGCGATAGCGACGACGGCAAAGGTGCGACGGGCGTTGAACATTCAGTATCTCCTGGGGTGATGGGGGTGAGGTGCGTCGGTGACAGGGACAACTCTGCCCAGTCCGGGCATCACCCAGAAGCGACCCAAGGGTGCGGCGCAGGCCACCCAGGGAATGGATCCTCGCCACCCCAGGATCGGCGCCGCCCCGGCCGCGCGAGGTGCGAAAACTGCGCGCCGGCGGCGGGGCCGCCTAACCTCGAGGCCATGCGGATGAAGCTGAGTGTGGCGGGGATCGCGGTGTCGGCGCTGGTGCTGGGCGGATGCACCATCGGGCAGACCGAGTCGGAAACGGAGATCGCGGCGCAGCAGTTCGCCGACGCGCTCACCCAGCGGAACGCGCAGGCGGCCGCGGACCTCACCAGCGACCCGGCGGCCGCGGCGGCCGCGATCACCCAGATGTTCGACGGCCTCGCCGCCCGGGATGCGACCTTCGTGGTCGCGGGCACCGACAGCGACGCGGGCACCTTCACCCTCGACGCGGACTGGACCCTCGGCGCCGAACCCGAACCCGAGGCGGAATCCACCACGACCCCCAGCGCCGGGGCGATGACCACCGCGGCGGCCACCGAGTCCGACTCGGCACAGTCATGGAGCTACACCACGACCGGCGGCGGCCAGGCCGTCGCCGACGGCGGCAAGATCCCATGGGACCCGCAACTGCTGGCGCCGGGGCTGACGGCGGACAGCACGCTGCGCTACACCACACTCGCCGGTGGCTCCCCGCAGGTGCTCGACGCCGCAGGTCGCCCGCTGATGACCGAGCAGACCGTCACCCTGGTCAATCTCGACCCGGCGACGATCCCAGACCCGGCCGGTACCGCCGCCGCGGTCGCTCAGTTGGTCGGGCCGGTGGCCCCCACGGTCACCCCGGCCTCGCTGCAGGCGGACCTGGCCGGATCCCAGGGCAAGACCGTCACCGCGATCACGCTGCGGGACGCGGACTTCCAGCCGATCGCCGATCGGCTCGCCGCGATCCCCGGTGTGCAGTTGGTGAAGCAGGCCCGGCTGCTGACCGCGGACAAGGCCATGACCTCACCGACCCTCGACGGGCTCCGGGAGCTGTGGCAGCAGGGCCAGGATGCCTCCGCCGGCTGGGCGGTACAGCTGGTGTCCGCCAACGGATCCGCGCAGCGGCTGGCCGGTGAAGACGGCACGGTTCAGCCCGACATCGCCACCACCCTCGACCCCACGATCCAGGGCGCAGCCCAGGCGGCCATCGCCGATCTCCCGCAGCAGTCCGCGATCGTGGCACTGCGGCCGTCCACGGGGGCGGTACTCGCGGTGGCGCAGAACCCGGCCGCCACCGCGCAGGGCCCGATCGCGCTGACCGGCCTGTACCCGCCGGGGTCGACCTTCAAGACGGTCACCACTTCCGCAGCGCTGCAATCGGGTTCGGTCACCCTCGACACTGTGCTGCCGTGCCCGGGCAGCGCAAACATCGAGGGCCGCACCATCCCCAACGACGACAACTTCGACCTCGGTTCGGTGCCGCTGCACACCGCGTTCGCCCGTTCCTGCAACACCACCATGGGCGCGCTCGCGGTCGCGCTGCCGCCGACCGCGCTGCCCCATGCCGCCCTGCAGTTCGGTCTCGGTGTGGACTACGTGACGCCGGGGCTGACCACGGTCACCGGCAGCGTGCCGCCCGCGGACACCCCGGCGCAGCGTGTCGAATCCGCGATCGGACAGGGGCAGGTGACGGCGACGCCGTTCGGGATGGCGCTCGTGGCGGCCTCCATCGCCAAGGGCTCCACGCCCGCGCCGATGCTGGTCGCGGGGATGCCGGGCGTCGCGAACACGACTCCCGCCCCTGCGCCCCCGCAGGTCACCGAGCAGTTGCGGACCATGATGCGAGAAACGGTTACAGGGGGCACCGCCACCCAGCTCGCGGACATCGCCGACCTGCGCGGCAAGACCGGCACCGCCGAGGTCGGTGACGCCCCCGCGCACGGCTGGTTCGTCGGCATCGACGGCGATGTGGCCTTCGCGGTGTTCGTCGCGGGGGCGGACAGCTCGGCCCCCGCGGTCGATGCGGCCGGACGGTTCCTACGACCGATTCAGGCCCAGATCCCGCGGTGACGGCGATGCGGCCGACGGGTGTGTTCGGGTCGGCGGTTCTGCGGCTGATCTAGCCCCTGGATCGCTCGACAGGGGCGTCTCGCGGCGCGGCTCAGATGCACCAGACGAGTGCGGCGGACCCGAGCGGGACGCTGAAGCAGAGGGCAACCGAGCCAAGGGCGGGGGTAGCGGCCACGGTGTCGCTCGCGGAGGCGGCAGGGGCCGCGAAGACTCCGACTGTCAGGGCGATTGCGGTCGCAGCGAGGGTTTTCGTGATCTTGGTGGACATTGTGCTCACACCTTTTGATTGGGACGAACCTGCGGTCGAGCCACCCCTCATGGCTCCCAACCATCGTCCGCCCGATGCGACACCACGCACAAGGGCGCGGCCGCAGGAGGTTGCTAGTGCACCCCGCGCATCATCCGGCTGATCCAGGGCGCGAGCAGGATCATCACGACGCCGACCGCGATCGAGGCCGCGCCGACCCAGGTGAAGTACGGCACCTCGTCGTTCTCGTTGTAGTACTTCGCCATGGTGCCCGCCATCGACGAGCCCAGCGCCACGGAGAGGAAGAACAGCGCGACCATCTGGGTGTGGAATGCCTTGGGCGCCAACTTGGTCGACAGTGAGAGCCCGACGGGGGAGAGGAACAACTCGGCGAAGGTGAACAGCAGCAGGATGAACATCAGTCCCAACAGGGGGGTGCTGTTCGGCCCGCCGCCCGCGAACGGCAGGAACGCGAGGAAGGCCAGGCCCATGATGATGGTGCCCGCCGCGAACTTGAGCGGTGAGGACGGCTGGCGGGGGCCGAGCTTGGTCCAGATCGCCGCGAACACGCCCGCGAAGATGATGATGAAGACCGGGTTGATCGACTGCACCCAGGAGGCCGGGAAGTCCCAGCCGAACAGGTTGCGGTCCAGGCGCTTGTCGGAGTAGATCGCGACGACGGTGAACTGCTGCTGGAACAGGGACCAGAACGCGGCGCTGGCCAGGAACATCGGGATGAAGGCGATGACGCGGCTGCGCTCGGTGCTCGTGATCTTCTTGCTGGTCAGGATCACCAGGAAATAGGTGATCGACGCGACGATCGTCAGGCCGACGACCACGTCGGAGAGGTTGTCGGTGGTGATGAGCCCGATCAGGCAGAGCACGAGGATCCCGAGGATCGCGACGGCGCCGAGGGCCGCGTACCGCAGCCGCTGCGCGTGCGGCATCGGGTTCAGCGGCCGCTCGCCGATCCCGGCGAGCCGCTTGCGGCCGAGCGTGTACTGGATCAGGCCCAGCGCCATGCCGATCGCGGCGAGCGCGAAGCCGACATGGAAGCCCCACTCCTTCTGTGCCCACCCGGTCAGCAGCGGACCGACCAGAGCGCCCAGATTGATGCCCATGTAGAAGATCGAGAACCCGGCGTCGCGGCGGTCGTCGTTCTCGGCGTACAGGTCGCCGACCAGGGAGGTGGCGTTCGCCTTGAGTCCGCCGCTGCCGACGGCGATCGCGATCAGGCCGACCCCGACTCCCGCCAGGCCCGGGATCACGGCCAGGGCGATGTGGCCGCACATGACCAGGATCGCGCTGTAGAAGAGGGTGCGCTCGGACCCAAGGATGCGGTCCGCGATCCAGCCACCGAGGATGGTGGAGAGGTAGACGGTGCCGCCGTACGCGCCGACGATGCTGGTCGCGGCGGCCTGGGAGATGCCGAGCCCGCCGTCGGCCACCGAGTAGTACAGGTAGTAGATGAGGATGCCCTGCATCCCGTAGAACGAGAACCGCTCCCACATCTCGACGCCGAACAGGTTCGCGAGCGCCACTGGCTGGCCGAAGAAGCCGCGGTCGGCCTTGGGATCACGGGGTGGCGAAGTGATTTCGCTCATCGCCAAACTTTCTCATGAGTGGGTGGTGCGGGGTGGGACTCGACGCCAACTCGTTAGGCGGCGGCCGAGCGCTTCCGGACCGCGGCGTAGATCGCGCGCCAGCCGAGCAGGAAGGCCGCCAACACGCTGGTCGCGACGATGATGAAGCTGAACGCGGTGCCCTGACCGCCGATGACCCGAAGGATCATCCCGACCACCACCGTGCTCAGCCAGATGATCACCCCGGCCGGAACCACCGAGGCCGGGAACGACTTGTTGCGGTACAGCGCCTCGTTGGCCAGCCAGCCGGCCGCCAGCCCGCCGAGGAACGGCCACGCCGTGGTCGCCAGCCCGGCGAGCGCGTTCGCCTCGTCGTGGCTCCGTCGGCCGATCGCGCAGAACACGACCACCAGGACTATGTCGACGGCCAGGACGGCCAGGACGGGCGGGCGCTTGTTCACGGATCCAGGGTAAGCCGCGGATCCCCAGGCGCCGAACCGGGATGTTCCCTCTGACTGGGACGTTGATGTGATGCAGGTCTCGCCGCCGCCTACCTTGGGCATACCAAGACGGTCCGGTCGAGCCGACGAATGCCGCCCTGGCGGGCGGCGGTGTGAGAGGTGCAGAGAATGGTGCAGTGGAACGAGACGTGTGACGTGCTGGTGGTCGGGTCGGGTGGCGGCGGCGTCACCGGCGCCTACACCGCGGCCCGCGAGGGCCTGGACGTGATCCTGGTGGAGGCAACCGACAAGTTCGGCGGTACCACGGCGTACTCCGGCGGCGGCGGGGTGTGGTTCCCGTGCAACCCGGTGCTCAGGCGCGCGGGCACCGACGACACCATCGACGACGCGCTCGAGTACTACCACGCAGTCGTCGGCGATCGCACCCCTCGTGACCTGCAGGACGCGTACGTCCGCGGCGGCGGCCCGCTCATCGAGTACCTGGAGCAGGACGAGAACCTCAAGTTCGAGATGCTGCCGTGGCCCGACTACTTCGGCAAGGCCCCCAAGGCCCGCCTCGACGGCCAGCGGCACACCATGCCGTCGGTGCTGCCGGTGTCGGAGGCCCCCGAGCTGCGCGAGCTGGTCCGCGGACCGCTGGACGTCGACCGGCTCGGCACCCCCGCGCCCGACGACTACTTCATCGGCGGCCGCGCGCTGATCGCCCGGTTCCTCAAGGCCATCGAGAAGTACCCGAACGCCACCCTGAACCTGAACACCACGCTGGTCGAGCTGGTGGTCGAGGACGGCGCCGTGGTCGGCGGAATCGTCGAGCGCGACGGCGAGCGCGTCGCGATCCGCACCCGCAAGGGTGTCGTGCTCGCGGCCGGCGGCTTCGAGGGCAACGACGAGCTGCGGCAGAAGTTCGGGGTGCCCGGTGAGGCCCGCGACACGATGGGCCCGTGGGCCAACCTGGGCAAGGCACACGAGGCCGGCATCGCGGCAGGCGCCGACACCGACCTGATGGGCGAGGCCTGGTGGTCGCCGGGCATGACCCACCCGGATGGCCGCTCCGCGTTCGCGCTGTGGTTCACCGGCGGCATCTTCGTCAACCAGGACGGTAAGCGGTTCGTCAACGAGTCCGCGCCGTACGACCGCCTCGGTCGCGACGTGATCCGGCAGCTCGAGCACGGCACGGTCACGCTGCCGTATTGGATGGTCTACGACAACAAGGAGGGTGAGGTTCCTCCGGTCAAGGCCACCAACGTCTCCATGGTCGAGGCGGAGAAGTACCAGGCGGCGGGCCTGTGGCACACCGCTGACACCCTCGAGGAGCTCGCCGAGAAGATCGGCGTCCCCGCCGAGAACCTGGCCGCCACCGTCGCGCGGTTCAACGAGTTCGTACCCAAGGGCGTCGACGAGGACTTCGGCCGCGGCGACGAGGCCTACGACCGGGCGTTCTCGGGCGGCGAGCCGCCGCTGGTCACGATCGATCAGGGGCCGTTCCATGCGGCCGCGTTCGGAATCTCCGACCTCGGCACCAAGGGCGGGCTGCGCACCGACACCGCGGCGCGGGTGCTCGACCAGTCGGGCAACCCGATCGCCGGCCTGTACGCCGCGGGCAACACGATGGCCGCGCCGAGCGGCACCGTCTACCCCGGTGGCGGCAACCCGATCGGTACCAGCATGCTGTTCAGCCACCTCGCCGTGCTCGACATGGCAGCGGGCAGCTAACCACTCGAGAACGCCCCCGTCGCGACCCCAGGAGGTGGGTCGCGACGGGGGCGTTGTTGCGCGTGGGGGATCAGGCCTGCAGGCCGGCCTCGATCTCCAGGGTGATGGTGATCTTGTCGCCCACCACGGCGCCGCCGCCCTCGAGCGGCATGTCGATGCTGATGCCGAAGTCCCTGCGGTTGATGACGGTGCTGGCCTCGAAGCCGGCGACCGGTCCGTGGCCCATGCCCGGGTTGACGCCGTTGAACTCGAGCTTGAGCTCGACCGGGCGGGTCACGCCGTGCAGGGTGAAATCGCCGTCGACCACGAAGTCCTCGCCCTTGGCGCGCACGCCGGTGGAGGTGAAGGTGGCGGTCGGGAACTGCTCGGCGTCGAAGAAGTCGGCCGCGCGCAGGTGGTTGTCGCGCTGCTCGTTGTCGGTGGTGATGGAGGCGACCTGGATCTCGGCGGTGACCGACGGGGTGCCGTCCTCGGCGACGGTGATGGCGCCCGAGAACTCCTGGAAGCGTCCGCGGACCTTGCTGACCATCAGGTGCCGGACGGAGAAGCCGACGGTGGAGTGGCTCGGGTCGATGGCCCAGGTGCCGGTGGTCAGGGTGGGGAGGGCGATGGCGGTGGTCATGTGGACTCCTCGTAAGTAGTTCAAATTTCAAGCATGTGCCCCGTCCAACGATGCCACGGCCGCGAATATTTCCGAGTCAATGTGACCTGCACCACACAGAACCGCCGGCCGAGGGAATCGGCCGGCGGTCCTCCTGGGATCACCCGATGAGCACCAGGGATCAGTCGAGCGTCGCCGCGGCCAGCACCGCCCGCAGTGCCGACGCCGTGACAGACGACTCGATGCCCATGCCCCACTGCGTCTTGCCGTTCATCCGGCACTGGGCGAAGGTTATGGCCTGCCCGCCTGCGCCCTCGGCGACCGACTGCAGCGACATCGCGAGCACCTCCACCGGGCAGCCGTGGTCGGCCAGGATCAGGGTGAGTGCCTCGACCGGCCCACTTGCCGAGGCCTCTCCGCTGACCTGCACATCGCCGAGCGTCGCGCGGATCGTCAGGTGGTCGCCGTTCCCGAGGTGTTCGAGCGACCACTTGTCGAGGGCGCCGTGGTGGGCGTACTCGGCCGTCAGCAGCTTCCACAGCTCCTCGGCGGTCACCTCACCGCCGCCGTCGTCGGTGGTGTGCTGCACCCGTCGCGCGAAGTCGATCTGCAGGGCGCGCGGCAGGTCGAGCCCGTAGCCGGTCTGCAGCAGGTACGCGACGCCGCCCTTGCCGGACTGACTGTTCACCCGGATGATCGCCTCGTAGTCGCGGCCGATGTCGGCGGGATCGATTGGCAGGTAAGGCATCTCCCACGGCTGCTGCACGGGCTCCACTCCGGCCGCCTTCGCCGTCGCGTTGTGTTTGGTGAACCCCTTCTTGATCGCGTCCTGATGGGTACCCGAGAACGCCGTGAACACCAGGTCGCCCACGTACGGGTGGCGCGGGTGGACATCGATCCTGTTGCAGTGCTCCGCCGTTCGCCGCACCGCGTCGAGATCGGAGAAGTCGATCATCGGGTCGATGCCCTGCGAGTGCAGGTTCAGCCCGAGCGTCACGAGGTCCACGTTCCCGGTCCGTTCACCGTTGCCGAACAGACAGCCCTCCACGCGCTGTGCGCCCGCGAGCATCGCCAACTCCGATGACGCGACGCCGGTGCCCCGGTCGTTGTGCGTGTGGACCGACAGGATCACCGACTCACGGCGGTCGAGGTGCCGGTGCATGTACTCGATCTGGTCGGCGAAGACGTTCGGCGTTGCCGTCTCGACGGTGGTCGGGAAGTTGTGGGAGACCGGCCGGTCCGGGCTGGCATCCCAGACCTCGGTGATGCTGTTGCAGATCTCGAGGACGAAGTCCGGTTCGGTCAGGTTGAACACCTCGGGGGCGAACTGGTACCGCATGCCAGGAATGGTGTCGCCGATGCGGGCCACGTACTCCACCGACTTCAGGATGTGGGCGAGCAACTCCTTCCGGTCCTGGCCCAGCACCATGGATCGCCACATCGGGGCGGTGGGCACGTAGACGTGGAGCACCACATTGGCGAGGCCGCGCACCGACTCGAAGGTTCGATCGATGAGGTCGGGCCGCGCGGCGGTGAACGCCACGACGGTGACGTCGTCCGGCACCAGGTCGAAGGTGACCAGGTCGCGGGTGAAGTCGAACTCGGCCTGGCTGGACGCCGGGTAGCCGCACTCGATCTCCTTGTAGCCCATCCGGACCAGCTGCTCGAACATCAACCGCTTGCGGGCGGTGTCCATCGGTTCGGGAAGGGCCTGGTTCCCGTCCCGTAGGTCGACTGGCGCCCACAGCGGTGCCTCGGTGAGGCGGTTGGACGGCCACTGACGCCCGATGCCGTCGTCCGGTGGCGTCGGCACCCGGTCGTAATGCGACCGATAGCGGTGCGAGGGCATACCGGACGGGACTTGGCGATTCCACTTCATGTCGGCTCCTTGGGTGAGAGGAGGCGGTCGACATACTCGAATCCCGCGGTGGAGAGGGGCCTGATCAATTCTCTCCGCGGCTCACGGCGTGTCGCCCGTACATGGCATGAGAGTTAGGCTATGTGAGATCGGCCACGGCGGAGAAGGCAATTGCCCGATTCGGGTAATGGGCACCCCCGCGGCATGAGTGCGCTCGATCTACCCGCTGATCAGTTGTTTTCCCGGCGTTGCCGCTCGCCCTTCGGGCTCTCGAGTCCCTCGATCTCGACGGCAGGCGGCTCGTGCAGCGCCCGCTGTTCGCTGCGTTCGAGCTCGACATCGAACTCCAGATCCTCGTGCTGATGGCGGCGGAAGAGGAAGAGGAAGACGATCCAGCCGACCATCGCGACAAGGATGAAGCTAACCCCGCGGTACACGAAGGCGGCCGCCACGGCCTGCGAGGCGCTGATGCCGGCCGCGGTGGTGAGGGTGGCGATCAGGGTGGCGTCGACGAACACCAGGCCGCCCGGCGCGAGCGGGATGGTCGCGACCGCTTTGCCCGCCGCGAAGGCGATCAGCAGCCCGGACAGGGCGGGGTCGGCACCGATCGCGTAGCAGGCCGCGGCGAGACAGGCGATGTCCGCGACGCGGTGCACCGCGGACCAGCCGAGGGTGATCGCGCCGTCCCGTTTGCCCAGCTGCACCGACTCGAGCTGTTGGAGCATCTCCCGCACCGTGGACATCCCGGTGTCGGCCGGCTTGTTGCGCATCGCGTTCACGCGCACGAGCGCCCAGCGGACTGCGGCCTCGATGGAGTTCGGATGCGCGGAGACGTAGCGGACGGCGAAGATCAGCGCGATCAGGCCTGCGATGGAGAAGGTCAGTGTGAAGGGACTGACCGACCCGCCGACCAGCAGCGCGCCCCCGACCCCGATCAGCGCCAGCCCGATCCCCGCGATCACCCCGGAGATCGCCAGTTGCCAGGACGCCACGACGGGGCTGGCGCCCCACCGCCGGGTTTCCCGGTAGGTGAACGCCGTCGAGAAGACCTGACCGGCGGGCAGCGTCACCGCCATAGCAGTGGAGGCGTAGACCACCGAGACCGACTTGCGCTGGCTGACGGCCACCCCGCCTGCCCGGAGCAGTTGCTTCTGAACGCGTCCGTAGCCACTGAGCGAGACGGCCTGCGCGAGGATGCACGCGGCCAGCCAGCCCCAGTGGATCTCGGAGAGTGCGATCCAGGATTCGTGCAGGCGCGGCCACAGGTACACGCCCTCGGCGACGAGCAGGGCGACGAGCAGCACGCCCGCCACCCACTTGACCCACCAGAACCGCCCGCGCGGGCGATCGGGTGTCGACCCCTCCGATGTGTGGGGGACGACCTCGCTCCGGTCGGGCTGCGGCGCTACCACCTGCCCAGCGTAACCAAGCACTTCACTCATCTAGGGATACTGGACCGGCCAGGCGAGGTGGGTGACCCGGTTGCGGCCGCGCAGCTGTACCTGATCGCCCAGCTCCCACTCGGCCTGTTCCTCGTCGTCGGCGAAATACAGTGCGCTGGTCGAGGCCAGTACCCGGCTCGGCCGCAGCTTGGCCAGCTCGGTCAGCCGCGACGCCTCGTTGACCGGGTCGCCGATCACGGTGTACTCGAAACGCTCGGCGGCGCCGATGTTCCCGGCCACCGCCAGGCCCGCCGACACGCCGATGCCGATGTCGAGTCCGGTGATGTCGTTGAGCGCGAACCGCAACTCCCTCGCCGCGGCCAGCGCCGCGGACGGTGCGTCCGGCCGGTCGAGAGGCGCACCGAAGATGGCAAGCGCGGCGTCGCCCATGAACTTGTTGACGAATCCGTGGTGCTGGTCGACGACGTCGACGACCACCCGGAAGAACTCGTTGAGCAGCCGGACCACCTCGCCGGGGGGCTGTTCGGCCGCCGCGCCCGTCGAGCCGACCATGTCCACGAACAGCACGGCCACGAACCGGGTCTCGCCGCCCAGCTCCGTACCGAACTGCAGCGCCCGGCGCGCCACGTCCTCCCCGACGTGCTGGCCGAACAGCTCGCGGAGCAGCTTGCGCTCGCCCGCGTCCTTCATCATCCGGTTGAACCCGACCTGCAGCCGGCCGATCTCGCTGCCGTCGAACACCTCCACCTGGACATCGGTGGCCCCGCGCTGCACCCGCTCGATGGCCCTGCGGAGCTGCCGGATCGGATCCGAGATCTGGCTGGCGGTGAGCATCGAGAGGGAGAACGCGGTGGTGATGGCCAGTCCGGACAGCAAGATGATCGCGATGGCCAGCGCATTGGTCGAGAACTGGAGGTCGGTGCTCAGCTGGGTGGCGCACAGCAGGATGATCCCGATCACCGGCATCAGGGTGCCCAGACCCCAGGTCATCGCCATCCGGGGCCCGACGCCAGGTGCAAGGAGGCGGTCGAACTGCCCCTCGCTCAGTGCCTTCGCCGCGACCGGCCGGAGGATCCGCTCGCCGAGCATGTAGGTGAACCCGAAGGTGGTGGTCGCCGCCATGCACACCGTCACGATCACGGCGACGGCGAGCTCGGGCATCTCCCAGACGGTGAGGAAGACGAACAGCACGCCGCCGACGACCCAGAGGATCAGGTGCACGATCGCCTGGCGTAGCGGGGCGTGCAGTGCGGACATCTGCTCGCCGCGGGTCGGCGGACCCCCGCGCAGCTGCCAGCGGATCACCGACCGCAGCATCATCGCGGCCGCGCCGAGGCTGACGATCCCGGCGAAGAACAGGTAGATGCCGAAGATGACGACGTTGCGGACCCGATCCGCGATGATCGCCTGCGACTCCGAGATGGGCAGGCCGTACCGGATGAAGGCCAGCACGAGGACCGCGCCGAAGAAGTTGGCCAGGATCATCGAGCCCATGTAGAGCGGCCATCGACTACGCATGGTCAGCGCGACCGCTCGATAGGAGGATGCCAGCACAGGACCAACTTAGTCGTGCGGTGCCGGTGCCGAGCGCACCGCGTCGACGTGGCGTGACCTGGACCTCACCGCCCGCCCTGCCGCGCCGATCTCCGCCTCCCGCACAACGCCCCATCGGCCGATAGGCTCGCCGGGGTGAGCGCGAACGAGCCGCGATCGGATCCACCGCCCTACGGTGACGCCAGGGCGGTGCACCCCATCGTGCGGGTGGGCGCCGAATGGACGTGGCGGTTGCTCGTCCTCTTCGCCGGGCTGGTCACCCTCGGCTACCTGATCAGCAAACTGGACACGGTGCTCATCCCCGTCGGTCTGGCGCTGCTGGCCGCCGCCCTGCTCTACCCGCTGGTGGACTGGATGCAGCACAGGGGAGTGCCGCGATCGGCGGGCGTGGTGGTGGTGCTCGTCGTCGCGATCGGTGTCGTCGCCGGGATCATGACCTTCGTCGTCGAGCAGTTCATCGCAGGCCTGCCGGAGCTGACCGACCAGTTCACCCAGTCCATCGATCAGATCCAGGATTGGCTGACCGCGGGCCCGTTCCACTTCTCCGAGGACCAGATCCGGCAGGCCGGCGATTCGGTGGTCAAGTCGATCCAGGACAACAAGGAGGCGGTGACCAGCGGCGCGCTGACCACCGGCAAGGTGATCGGGGAGCTGTTCACCGGCGCCGCGCTGACGCTGTTCACGGTCATCTTCTTCCTGTACGGCGGCGAGCAGATCTGGGAGTTCGTCACCCGGGTGGTCCCGACCGCCTCGCGCGAGCGGGTCCGGCTGGCGGGCAGCCAGGGCTTCGGCTCCCTCGTCGGGTACGTCCGGGCCACCGTCGTGGTCGCGGCGGCCGACGCGGTGGGGATCGGGGTCGGGCTGGCGATCCTCGGGGTGCCGCTGGCGCTGCCGCTGGCCTCGCTGGTCTTCGTCGGCGCGTTCATCCCGATCGTCGGCGCCTTCGTCACGGGCTTTGTCGCGGTGCTCGTCGCGCTGGTCACGAAGGGACTGATCACCGCCCTGATCACCCTCGGCATCATCATCGGGATCATGCAGCTCGAGGGGCACGTGCTGCAGCCGTTGCTGCTCGGGCGCGCGGTCCGGCTGCACCCGCTCGCGGTGGTGCTGGCGATCACCACCGGCATCGTGCTCGCCGGGATCGTCGGCGGTCTGCTCGCGGTGCCGATCGTCGCGGTGCTCAACACCGCGATCCGCTCGCTGCTCGCCTCCGATCAGGAGGAGGTGCCGGACGAGGTGGAGGTCGCCGACCCGCGGATTCCGCTCTTCCCGGCGACCCCGGACGAGTGGCCGTGAGTCGGGGCGGCACCGCCGCCGTGAGTCGGGGCGGCACCGCCGCCGTGAGTCTTCTCGGCCCGCAGGAGGACCGGAAAGACTCACGGGCCACCGAGCCGCTGTGGCGGGCCGCGCAGGTGTTCCGGTTGGCCACGCTGGTGTACGCGGTCAGCTATCAGGTCGCGTCGGTATCGGACTACACGCGGCCGACGCTGAGCTGGGTCATGGTCGCGCTCATGGCGGTGTGGTCGGGCCTCGCGGCGGTCGGGCTGTCCAGGAACACGGCGGCGCGTCGGTGGTTGGTCGCCGCCGACCAGGTGGTGGTCGTGGCGCTGATGGCCTCGACCCGGCTGGTGTCCGATCAGGACTGGTACTCCACGCATCAGACGCTGCCCACCACGTTGTGGGCCACGAACGCGGTGATCTCCGCGGCGATCCTCGGTGGGCCATGGCTCGGGGTCGCGTCCGGGGCGGCGATCTCGGTGGCCAGCGCGCTGGTCCGGGGCCAGATCGATCTCGACCTGTGGCGCGACGCCACCGCACCGATCCTGATCTCGGTGGGGCTCGCGCTCGGGCTGGCCGCCAACACCGCGCGCCGTTCGCACGCGCAGCTCGAGCGTGCCGCGCGGCTGACCGCCGCCGCGGAGGCGAGGGAGCGGCTCGGACGCGAGGTTCACGACGGGGTGTTGCAGGTGCTCGCGTACGTCCGCCGTCGCGGCACCGAGATCGGTGGCCCGACACTGGAATTGGCGACGCTGGCGGGTGAGCAGGAGGTGGCGCTGCGGGAGCTGATCTCGGAGCAGGCGGTACCGTCCCCCGCAAGCGGGAGGTACCCCCAGCACAGCGACGGTGACGTGGACCTGCGACCGCTGCTGCGCGGCGAGGCCAGCACCACGGTGTGGGTGTCGGCGCCTGCCGTCCCCGTCCTGATGGCGCGGGAGCGGGCCGCGGAGGTCGCGGCCGTGGTGCGGACGGCCCTGTCGAACGTCGAGCTCCACGCAGGCGGGGGCGCGAAAGCCTATGTGCTGCTGGAGGACCTCGGCGAGGAGGTGATCGTCTCCGTGCGCGACGACGGCGTCGGGTTCGCCCCCGGTCGGCTCGCCGAGGCCGAAGCGGAGGGGCGAATGGGGGTGTCGCGCTCCATCCTCGGCCGGGTCGCGGACCTCGGCGGCGCCGCGACGCTGGAAAACACCCCTGGCGAGGGTGTCGAATGGGAGATCAGGGTGCGCAAGCAGGCGTCGGGGAAGGGGAGAGCGTGATGGAGCCGCTGACGGTCATGGTGGTCGATGACCACCCCATGTGGCGGGACGGGGTGGCACGCGATCTCGAGGCGGCCGGCTTTGCGGTGGTGGCCACCGCGGACGGTGTGACGGCGGCGCGCACGCGCGCCGCGGCGGTCCGGCCCGCCGTGGTCCTGATGGACATGCAGCTGCCCGACGGAAACGGGGCGCAGGCCACGGCCGCGGTACTGGCGGCCTCGCCGGACTCGACCGTGCTGGTGTTGTCAGCGTCGGCGGAGCGTGAGGACGTGCTCGAAGCGATCAAGGCCGGGGCCACCGGATACCTGGTCAAGAGCGCCTCGGCCGCCGAGTTGGTGGACGCCGTGCGGGCCACCGCCGCGGGCCAGGCGGTGTTCACCCCCGGCCTGGCGGGGCTGGTGCTCGGCGAGTACCGGCGCATCGCATCCGGCCCCTCCGATGACCGCGCCCCCGAGGTGCCCCGGCTCACCGAGCGAGAGACGGAGGTGTTGCGGTTGGTGGCAAAGGGACTGAGCGCCAAGCAGATCGCTACTCGGCTCACGCTCAGTCACCGGACGGTCGAGAACCACGTCCAGGCCACGCTCCGCAAGCTCCAGCTCGCGAACCGCGTCGAGCTGACCCGGTACGCGATCGAACGCGGGCTGTAGAGCCGCTTCACGCCGGGCGGCGGAGCCGCATATCCTGGCGACATGGATGCGAGGAATCTGCGGGTATCCGATGCGGAACGCGAACACGTCGGGCAGCTGCTCCAGCGTGCGGTCGGGCAGGGGATGCTCTCGCTCGGTGAGTTCACCGAACGCATGGACACCACGCTCGCCGCGAAGACACGGGGCGAGCTGAACGCGGTGCTCGTCGACCTGCCCGGGATACAGCTCGTGGGGGAGCACGCGCCGCAGGCCGCGCCCTACCCCCAGCCCGCCCCGTACGCGCAGCCGCATCCCCAGCCTCAGCCGCACTTCGCCCCCGCCGAGCCGTACCGGGGAACGGTCGGGCACCAGGGCGGCGTGGTGCGCGGACGGATGTCGACGGTGAAACGCCAGGGACCGTGGCAGGTGTCCCCGACGCTGCACGTGGACAGCATGATGTCCGACGTCACCCTGGATTTCACCGAGGCGATCATGACCAGCCAGGTCGTGGAGATCGTCGTGTCGGACTACTTCAGCTCCATCTCGATCGTCGTCCCGCCGGAGGCCACCGTCGACCTCAATGCCGTCGAGACGGTCGCGGGCAGCGCCACCAACAAGGTCCGCACCGGTCCCCCGATCGGCCCGCTGCACGTCGTGGTGCGGGGGAAGGTGCGGTTCGGCTCGCTGACCGCCAAGCACCCGTTCGGCACCACCTGGAAGCGGATGCTCGGCTGACCCCCGAGGGGGCCCGTGTGGACCCCGCGCAAAACCCCCATTCCGATTGGGTAGGACTACTCATGTGATCGACGGCCCGTGCGCCGATCGTTGACGCATGGTCAATCTCGAAGGCAATTCTGTCGTAAGCCCCCAGATCGATCCGCAGTTGGTCGCGCGGCTGTCCGGTGAGTTCGACGCGCTCGGGCTGCACATGCGCGGTGTCGCCGCGGATCTGACGCGGCTCCGGTCGCAGCTCGAGATCCCCGCGCCCCAGCCGGCGCCGCAGGCGCCCGCGCCGCCGCCGGTCTACGCACCGCAGCCCCCGGTTCCGCAGCCGCAGGTACAGTGGCCGATGACACCGGCACCGCCTGCGCCGCAGTCCGTTCCGCCGGTTTTCGCGCAACCCGCCCAGTGGCCGCCGGTTCGCCCGCAGGCCGTCGGGCGAGCGCCCCGCGAGCCGTGGTGGCAGCGTGACGGCATGGTCAGCCGGGTGCTCGCCGTCGCGGGCGCGGCGGTGACCCTGATCGGCGTGCTGATGCTGCTGGTGCTGGCCGCGCAGGCCGGGTTCTTCGGCCCGGTGGCCCGGGTGAGCGCCGGTGCCGTGTTCTCGGTGGCCCTGGTCGCGGCGGGCATCCGCGTGTTCGGGCGCCAAGGCGGACGCGTCGGTGGCCTCGCCCTGGTCGGTACCGGCGTCGCGGGTGGCTACCTGGACGTGGTCGCCGTGACCTCGTACTACGGCTGGCTGCCGCCCGTCGTCGGCCTCGCGGTCGCCTTCGGGATCGCCGCGGGCGGAATGACGCTGGCGACGCGCTGGCAGTCGCAACTGCTGGCCGCGCTCATCGTGGTCGCGGTGGCGGTGCTCGCCCCGGCCCTGGCGGACGGACTCACCGTCACCCTGCTCGTCTTCCTTGTTCTGCTCCAGGTCGCCGCGTTCCCGCCCCAGCTCGGCAGGGACTGGCCGTATCTGCATGCGGCACGGACGATTCCGGCGGTACTCGCAATGCTGATCGCACTCGCCGATGCCAGCTGGAGCGGGGCCTCGCCGTGGTCCGGCTGGCACCGCCCGGTCGCGGTGGCGCTGCTGGCCCTTGCGGTGGTGGTCGCCGTGGTCGGTGTCGGATCGGCGCTGGTGCTGTTGCGTCGCAACACCTCTGACGTCACTGCGACGGTGATGCTCGCGCTGTCGACGTTGCCGCTGCTGTTCTCGGGCGGCGTCGCGGGCCGCTGGACGGAGGTGGCGCTGCAGTGCGGGCTCGCGGCCGGGCTGCTCACCGTATCGGCGTTGGTGCGCCCGCTGCCCGGGCACACCCGGGTCGCCGTTGCGGCGGTCGCATCCCTGGCGGTGCTGCAGGCGAGCGCCGGTGCCAGCCCCCGGGACGCGCTCCCGGTGGTGCTGCTCGCGTTGGCGCTCGGACTGGTCGCGGTCGCCGGTCAGGCTCGTTCCCGGATCGCCTACTGCGCCGGGATCGGGTTCGGGTCGATCGGCGCGCTGCTGTTCCTCGACGCCGCCCCGCCGGAGGCACTGGTGAACCAGGCCGACGCGGTCGGCTCGCTCGCCGTCATCGCGTCCGGGTCGATGCTGGCGGTCCTGATGGTTCTCGTTGTCGGGCAGGCGCACTCGATGGGTCTGCTCGAGGATCGGCGGGCCGATGTGGCCTGGGTCGCGGCCGGAATCGGCGCCCTCTACGCGGGCACCGCGGCGGTGGTGGCCACCGGTGTCGCGGTGCTGGGTGCCGACCGGGGCTTCATCGCCGGACACTGCGCGGCCACCCTGGTCGCGATGGTGCTCGCGACGGTGTCGCTGCGGTGGGGGCTCGCGCACCAGGAGCGGGCGCATCTCGCGCTCGGTGCGGGCCTGACCCTGACCTTCGCGGCCCTGGCCAAGCTCTTCCTGTTCGACCTGGCGACGCTGGACGGGATGTTCCGCGTGCTGGCGTTCATCGGGGTCGGGCTGTTGCTGCTGGCGGCGGGGACCCGGTACGCCCGGGCCTTCGCCGAGGGCGCACAGCGCGGTCGGGTGCAGACATAGCCACCCGACCGTTGGCTGCTCGCCCCGCCCTCAGTCCTCCTGGTGGCGGGCGAGCAGCTCGCTGACGCTCACCGTCGGCGAGCCGGCCGAGTGCCGGTGCCTGCCCTGATCCT
Organism: Rhodococcus sp. PvR099; assembly: GCF_017833315.1. Taxonomy (NCBI): domain Bacteria; kingdom Bacillati; phylum Actinomycetota; class Actinomycetes; order Mycobacteriales; family Nocardiaceae; genus Rhodococcus; species Rhodococcus sp. PvR099. The sequence continues at coordinate 4,295,657 of NZ_JAFIBV010000001.1, forward strand.
CGTCCGCGTCCGCGGACTCGTCCGAGCCGTTTGTCTGCATCGGAGCCGTCATCGGAGGAGCCGCCTGCGGCGGCCGCGGCACCTTCAGCTCGGCCAACCAGCTCTCGATCGGACGGGAGTCTCGCTCCGCCTGCGCCGGGGCGGGTGCAACTCTGCTCGACTGTGGCGGGGCGGGTGCCCGACGCGGGGCCTGCTCCGGCGCGACGACGGGCGGGTGTGCCCGGGGGATCGGCTCGGTCAGAGGTTCCGACAGTGGCGCCTCGTGCTCGGCGATCGCGGTGGGAGCCGCGGTGCGCGCGGGCAGGACCTGCTCGACCGCGGCCCTGGTGAGCGGGACGGGATTCGCGGGCCGCGGCTCGACCGGGACGGGCATCGGGGGAGTCACGATCACCGGGACGTCGGACGGCATCCGCTCGTCCTCGAGAACCGGCTCGCCCAGGCCCAGCTTCTCCTGGATGCGCTTCATCCAGGCGGGCGCCCACCAGCAGTCGTCGCCGAGCAGCTTCATGGTCGCGGGCACCAGGAACATCCGGATCAGGGTGGCGTCGATGACGAGCGCGGCGATCATGCCGTAGGCGATGTACTTCATCATCACCAGTTCGGAGAAGGCGAACGCGCCGGTGACGACGATGAGGATCAGCGCGGCCGCGGAGATGATGCGGCCGGTGTGCGCGGTGCCGACCCGGACGGACTCGGTGGTGCTGGCGCCCTGTGCCCTCGCCTCCACCATCCGGGACAGCAGGAACACCTCGTAGTCGGTGGACAGGCCGTAGATGATGGCCATGATCAGCACCAGGACCGGCGACATGATCGGTCCCGGCGTGAAGTTGAGCAGCCCTGCGCCGTTTCCGTCGATGAAGATCCACGTCAGGATGCCGAGGGTGGCGCCGAGGCCAAGCGCGGTCATCAGCACGGCCTTGATCGGCAGTACCAGCGATCCGAAGGCCAGGAACATCAGCAGGGTGGTCAGTAGGACCACCATGGTGATCATCAGCGGCAGGTTGTCCAGCAGCGCGGCGATCGAGTCCTGCTCGATCGCGGGGGTGCCGCCGACCAGCATGGTCACCCCGTCGGGCACGTCCATGGCCCGGAGGTAGTCGATCGTCGCCTCGGAGTCGTTGCGGTCGACAAGGCCGGCCTTGAAGACGGTCACCCCGTCCTTGGTCGGGTTGTTGATCGTGAACTTCTCGACCAGACCGGGCGCTCCGTTGGCTTCCTTGACGATCTGGGTGATCTCTGCGCCCTGGGCGCCGTCGAGCACCAGTTTGACCGGCTCGGAACGGGAGTTGGGGAACAGCTCGTTGAACTCGCCCTGCGCGACGCGGGTCGGGTTGTCCGGGGGAAGGTAGGTCTCGTTGATGCCGCCGAACTTGATGTTCGAGATCGGGATGGTGAGCAGCAGCAGGCCGATCACGATCGGGATGGTCACCTTGAGCGGGTGCTTCATCACCCACTGGGTCAGCCGGCCCCAGACACTGTTCTCGATCTCGTCGGTGGTCTTGGTCTTGCGCATGAACTTCAGTCCGAGCGCGTCCACCCGGCGACCGAGAATGGCGAGGATCGCGGGCAGCACCGTCACCGAGATCACCGCGGCCAGGATGACGGCCGCGATGGCGCCGTACGCGACCGACTTGAGGAAGCCCTGCGGGAAGATCAGCAGGCCGCCGAGGCTGGCGACGATCATCGTCGCCGAGAAGATCACGGTGCGCCCGGCGGTCATGACGGTTCGCCGCACGGCGTCGCCGGTGCTGTAGCCCTCGGCGATCTCCTCGCGGAAGCGGCTGACCATGAACAGCCCGTAGTCGATCGCCAGGCCGAGGCCGATCAGCGAGACCACCGGCACAACGAAGGCGTTGACCTCGGTGAGGTGGGTGATCAGTTTGACCACGCCGTTGGCGGCGATGATGGTCAGGCCGCCGACGATCAGTGGCAGCGCCGCGGCGACGACGCCGCCGAAGATGAAGAAGAGCAGGACGCCGACGGCGGGGATGGCCAGGATCTCCATGCGGTGCACGTCGTTGGCCATGGTGTCGTTGAGCGTGCCGGTGACCGGCTGCAGTCCGGTGAGCTGGACGTCGACCCCATCGATGTAGAACTGGTCGCGGACCTTCTTGAAGTTCCCGGCGACCTCGGTGTCGTTGTCGCCCTTGATGGCGACGCTGGCGAACGCGTGTTCCTTCGAGGCATCGGCCATCAGGGCGATCTTGGTCGACCAGTAGCTGGCGTTGATCTTGAGGATCTCGTCCGGGTTGTTCGCCGCCAGCTCGTCCAGGCTCTTGGTGATCTTCGCGCCGAACGCCGGGTCGTCGACGGTCTTGCCCTCGGGCGCGGTGTAGACGGGGATCACGTCGGCGACGGTGTCGCGTCCGAAGGTGCCGTCGGCCAGCTTGGCCGCCGCCACCGATTCGGAACCGGGGTCGTCCCAGCCGCTCTGGCTGAGATTGTTCTCCAACCCGAGGCCGTACGCGCCGAGGGCGAGCATCAGCCCGACCATCGCTCCGATCACGGCGAATCGGAGGCGGTAGACGAGTCGGCCCCAGGTGGCGAACACTATTGAACTCCTTGACGCCCGATGAGCAGGGCCGACAGCGGTCTGAACGGCTGCAACCAGGCACCCTCGTCGGGCAGGGACTCCAGGCTCACCCGCGGCAGCGGCTCGCGGAACACCCCTGGGATGTCCTCGAGGTCTACGAACTCGAGGATCTCCGAGGCGACCGCCCAGCTCGCGTGTTCGCGGAAGCCAAGAACCTGCACCGGAACACCGGTTGCAGCGATGTCCTCCAACGGTTCGCGAAAGGCCTGACCGTCGGCGGAGGCGACCATGATCCCGGCCAGCCCGCCGTCCCGAGCGCGAAGGGCGATGTGGTCGAGCATGTCGGCATCGACATCGCTGTCCTCATCGATCTTCGGCTTGGCGAACACCGCGAAACCCACATTACGCAAGGCCTCGACCCACGGGCGGACGACATCGGCGCTGCCCGAGGCGATGTTCGTGAACACCGTCGCCTCTGGTTCGAGGCGCACCCCGCTGGTGCCGGACAGCTCGGCGGTCCGGCCGAGGAGCCAGCGCCCGAGGGCGTCGAATCGTGGCCGGTAGGCGGCGGTGGGGCGGCCACCGAGGATCGCGCCGAGGCCCATGTCCAGGTTCGGCGCGTCCCACACCAGCAGCACCCGCTTCTGGTGCCGCACCTCACGAGTCTCGTCCGCGAGTGAGTTTGCCCCCACGGTGTCGGTCGGTGTCGTGTCAGGTAACCGCTCGCTCACACTCATGCTCGAACCTTTCCCCAGATCAGCTCTGTGATGGGTCGGCCAACCTGCTGCGCCTTGTTCTCGAATTTGGTGACCGGTCGTTCGTGGGTCATCGGCGAATCGGCCGGACCCTGCGCGAGATCCTCCCAGTCGAGAGGTGTCAGCAGCGGTTCGGCATTGCCTGCCTCGGCGATCCACTCGGCGTACTCGGCGTGATCGGTGGCGACGTGCAGCACGCCGCCCGGCATCAGCCGTTCCGCGATCAGCTTGAACGTCGGCCCCTGCAGCAGCCTGCGCTTGTGGTGGCGGGCCTTGGGCCAGGGGTCAGGGAAGAACACCCGGACGCCGGTCAGCGACTCCGGTCCCAGCATGTTCTCGAGCACGTCGACGGCGTCGCCGCGCAGCACCCGGATGTTGGGGATCGAGTCCCGCTCGATCGCCTGCAGCAGCTGGGCGAGACCGGGCCGGTACACCTCGATCGCGATCAGGTTCGCGTGCGGCTCGGCCTTGGCCATGGCGGCGGTCGCGGTGCCGGTGCCGCTGCCGATCTCCACGATGGTCGGGGCCTCGCGGCCGAACCACCCGGCGACGTCCAGTGGAGCGTCGGAGACATCGGCGCCGATCTCGGGCCACAGCCGGTCCCAGGTCTGCTGCTGAGGGTCGGTCAGGGCGCCGCGGCGCGAGCGGAAACTGGTCACCCGGGGGTACAGGCGGGAACCCTGTTCGGTGGCCCCTGCCACCCGGGATTTCGCGTCATTCACCCGACCATTGTCACGCATGACGGAGGGTTGTGGCAGGTGGGTCTGAAGTGAAAGTTGAGACTTTCCCGGGCGGGTGCCGCCGGGTGGGGGTCCGGACGCGGGTCGCGCCGCCGCGGCCGCCGCCGGTGAACAGGTCGCGACCTGGCGTTTCGGTGATGTGATCGACGAATTCCTGGCCTCGTGGTGCGTCGGGCCACGGAGGCTGCGATCATTCGGGGCGCGCCGGGGGGCGCGTTCTTTTCTTTGGGGGGGGGTGGCGCGATGGCGTCGATGAAATTCGATGCGACGGTCGACGGGTTACGACGATCGGTTACGGAGGCGGATCCGGCGGCCGGGGCTCTGGTGAGCCGGGCTGTGCGGCGGTATCGCGCTCCGGTGCGGATACAGGTGACCGGGCGCGCGGGGGTCGGTCGGTCCGCGGTCATCACGGCGCTCGGGCCGATGCAGGGGGCCGAGGTCGTCGAGACCCCCGCCTGGGACGTGCCTGGCGCCGAGGACCCGGCACTGACCGCGGAACTGATCGTGCTCGTGGTGTGCGACCCGCCGCGCCGCGCCGACGTGGCCGCGGCGGGCATCGCGGGGGATCGGGGGCTGGCCGTCCTGAACAAGGCGGACACGTTGGCCGACTCCGCTGTCGCGGCCGAGCGCGCCGCGGCGGTCCTCGGTGTGCCCTGTCTGCCCGTGGACAGTCGGTCGCAGTTCGGGGTGGCCGATCTGCGGATCGCGGTCACCGATCGGCTCGAGGCCTGCCTGGCCGCCAGGGCAGCGGCGCTGTCGGCGGACCTGCGGGCGCTGATCGGGACCGCCAGCGTCCGCGACGCGGTGGAGGAGTACCTGGCGGGCGACGAGGCGCTGACTGTCGCGGTCGCGGCGATCCTCCCGCACGAAGGGGAGATGCCGGCGGAGTCGCCGCCGGACGATCCCGCTCTCGCGCTGCGTCGGGCCCGGACGTGGCGGGGCCGGATGAACGGTGGCTTCGACGCCCGCGGCACAAGGGCGGCCATGACGCTGCACCGGAACGCGGTTCGGCAGTGGGTCCGCGGGGAGGTCCGGTGAACGAGACGGTGCCGCCGGAGTTGGCCGCCGTCCTGCGCCGGTGGAATCCCGGCGCGCTGCCCGGTCTGGAGCGGCCCGCGCCGCCCGCGCCGGATCCGGGCGGCGCGGTGACGGTGGTGGTCCTCGGCGTGCCCGGCAGTGGTCGCGGCGATCTGATCGCTGCGCTCACGGAGGGCGGGGCCGGGAGCCGCGAGCTGCGGTTCGCCGAGGCACCCGATCCCGCGGCAGGCGTGGCCCTGATGGTGCTCGACGCCGCGGCACCGCTCGGTCGGGAGGAACTCGAACTGTTGCGGGCCGGCGCCGAGTCCGCGCACACCGTGCTCTTCGCGCTCACCGGGGTCGACGCGCACCACGACTGGGCGGCGGTCGCCCGGCGGAACACCGAGCTGCTCACCGAGCACCTGCCCCGATTCGCGGGTGTCGTGATCCATCCGGTCTCGGTGCCGGACGGTCGCGGCATCGAGGAGCTGCGTGCGGCGATCCTCGAGGCGACCACCGCCGTCCCCGAGCGACAGGCACGGCTGCGCGTGCGGGCCGCGGGCGCGGCCGAACAGGCCGCCGCCCTGATCCGGGCCTCCGCCGAATCGCTGCGCGCGACCGACGACACCGCGGCCCTGCGGGCAGAGCGGTCCGCGCTGGTGGCAGACCGGGACGGGTGGCGCGGCGATCGGGCCGCGGTCCTGCGCAGGCTCACCGCGCTGGCCCGGGTGGAGCTGGTGCACGAGGTGAGCGACCAGGTACGGGCGGAGTCCACCGCGGCACGGGAGGCCATCGACCGGGCCGACCGCACCGCGCTGGCGGCATCCCCACAACACCTGCGGGACGCGGTCGCGGCGCTCACCGCGAGGGTGGATGCGGCGGCGGATGCGCGCCTGGCCGAGGTCAGCGCGCGGGTGCTGGGTGGGGCGCTGCACGACGAGAACCGAACGCCTACCGTGCCGGCGATCGAGCCGCCCGCGCCGCGGCACCGCGGGCTCGAGGACCGGATGATGATCGTGTTCGGGGCGTCCGCCGGGCTGGGCCTCGGCCGGATGGTGATGGCTCCGCTGTCGACCGTGCCCGCGCTCGACCTCGCCAGCATCCCGGTGACCCTGCTTCTCGGTGGCGGCGCCGCGTGGTGGCTGACAAGGGCCCGCGGGCACCTCGCCGATCGCGCACACCTTCGCCAGTGGGCGGTGGAGACCCTTGCGACGGTGCGGTCGGTGTTGGAGCAGCGGGTGCTCGGCCGGCTGGTCGACACCGAGGCCCGGTGTGCGGAGGCGATCCTGGCGAGGCATCGGGAGCGGACGCGCGAGTCCGAGGACCGGCTGGCGGCGCTCGATCGGCAGCTGCGGGAGCGCGCGGGCAGCAGGGCCGGGAAACTGGCCGCCTGCGACCGTGACCTCGCCGTGCTGGAGGTGTACGCGAGCGTCACCGTTCGGTAACGGTGGAACCGCCCGCGGCGGCGCTGCGTCCAATCAGTAGCGACCAGTCCAGCCAACGGAAGGAGTCGTGGTGATGATGCACGACGACATGCTGCTGCTCGGCACGCTCGGCCCCGCCCAGCACCCGATGGGCCCCGACGCCGGCGAGATGGAGCTGCACGCTCCCACCGCGGACCTCGACGGCGACGGGATCCTCGACACCAGGACCTACTCGACGGGCGGGACCCTGTATGTGGCCTCTGACCTGGACGAAGACGGGTTCGCCGACCATGTGACCGCCATCGAGGGCGACGGTGGGTACGAGTCATGGCAGGCCAACCGTGGGGCCGACGGCGAGGTCCGGTGGGCCAGGACCGACCACGGCAGCCTGTAGGCGCCGAGCGTTGGATCCGCGGCCGGAGCGGAGTGGATCACGAGGGGTCGCCGGCTGTGCCGTGGGCGATTTTTCGCAATTGGCTGTGGGGTTGGACGCTTGTCCGTATAAAGGTCACGGTGCGATGACCTCGCCCACCCCCTGCAAATCCGGCGCCCGTCGGCCGTGACAGTCCGGCACTACGTGGTTGGCGCTGTAACTGATCGAATGGAGATCTCCACATGTCTCACACCCCGATGCGCCGCACTGCGGCAGTGGCCGCGTCTGCCGCCCTCGTCGCCGCCGGTCTGACCGTCGGCCTCGGCGCCGGCACTGCCAGCGCCGCCGAGTGCAGCCAGTCCAGCACGGCCACCAAGAACGACATCTCGACGTGGGGCGTCACCCACACCTACTCCAAGACGGTCTCGGCCACCCAGGCCGCCCCGGGCACCCTCGTCACGTACACGACGGTCGTCGGCACCACCGGCATCGGAAACCCGTATGTCAACACCATCAACGACATCCCGCCGGTGGGCTTCGGCGCTCCCGTCAAGGCGACCGTGACGGCGTTCTCGGTTGGCATCCCGACCGGCCAGCACGAGGCTGACGTCACCCCCACGGCGAACGGCGACGGCTGGAAGGTGACCAGCACCGGCTGGTTCGTCAACTCCGGCAACCCGGTCACCCTGAAGACGACCTACAAGGTTCCTGCCAATGCCGCCCCCGGCTCGCAGATCACCAGCCGGGGCACCGGCGTCGCAGGCACCGTCGGTGTCGGCACGGAACTGCCGAACCTGACGGCTTGCTTCACCGTGCGTATCCCCAACCCGGGTGAGGCCGTGCTCAGCGTCGCGGACGGCACCGGCACCGGTTCCGCCGAGGGTCAGCTCAGCTCCACCGGCTCGATCAGCGACGTTCTCGGCGACACCATCAGCAACGTCCTCAAGAACGGCAGCTAGTCCTTTCTGAACAGCTAGACCACGAACACCCCCGGAGATGTCGGGAGGGGACCGTCGGGGACCCCTCCGAGGACGAGCGTTCGGTCCTCAGTCGCCTCCGGGGGTGTTCGGCTGTCTCCGGCCGTCTCAAGCCTGCGCGCGGCCGAGAACGCCCCGCGTGAGATCACTGAATCGGTCTTGTGACTCATCGGACAAGACCCGATTCCCTACGGGGGGACACTCAGCGTTAACCTCGTACCAGGACACCCGGCGCCCGTGTCCTCCGTTTGCCGTCTGCGTTCGCACGCATGCGTCGACGGAGCAGCGGGATGCGCCCCGCCGAGAGGGGAAAACCGACTACATCGTCAAGTGCATTCGTGCAGCTGACGGTGGTTGGACGGTTCCGGCACACCCAGGAGAGTTTGATGACCTCAGCGACCATTCCCGGTCTGAACGGAACTGACGGCACCGCACCCACCTCGCACAGCGAGCTGCTCGCCTGGGTGCAAGAGGTTGCCGAGCTCACCCAGCCCGACCGCGTCGTGTTCGCCGACGGCTCCGACGAGGAGTGGGAGCGGCTCACCGACAAGCTGGTCGAGGCGGGCACCTTCACGCGGCTCAACGCGGAGAAGAAGCCGAACTCGTTCCTCGGCAATTCGGATCCCTCCGATGTGGCGCGCGTCGAGTCGCGGACCTACATCTGCTCCCGCGAGGAGATCGACGCCGGCCCCACCAACAACTGGATGGACCCGGCCGAGATGCGCGGCCTCATGACCGACCTCTACCGCGGCAGCATGCGCGGACGCACCATGTACGTGGTGCCGTTCTGCATGGGCCCGCTCGGTGCCGACGACCCGAAGCTGGGCGTGGAGATCACCGACTCCGAGTACGTCGTCGTCTCGATGCGCATCATGACCCGGATGGGCCAGGCCGCGCTCGACAAGCTGGGCTCCGACAAGCCGTTCGTGAAGGCGCTGCACTCCGTCGGCGCGCCGCTGGCCGACGGCCAGGCCGACGTGCCGTGGCCCTGCAACGACACCAAGTACATCACCCACTTCCCCGAGGACCGCGAGATCTGGAGCTACGGCTCCGGCTACGGCGGCAACGCCCTCCTGGGTAAGAAGTGCTACTCGCTGCGCATCGCGTCGGCCATGGCCCACGACGAGGGCTGGCTGGCCGAGCACATGCTGATCCTCAAGCTGATCTCGCCGGAGGACAAGGCGTACTACGTCGCGGCGGCCTTCCCGTCCGCGTGCGGCAAGACCAACCTCGCGATGATCCAGCCGACCATCCCCGGGTGGCGCGCCGAGACCCTCGGCGACGACATCGCGTGGATGCGCTTCGGTGAGGACGGCCGCCTGTACGCCGTCAACCCGGAGTTCGGCTTCTTCGGCGTCGCGCCGGGCACCAACTACGGCTCGAACCCCAACGCGATGAAGACGCTCGAGGCGGGCAACTCGCTGTACACGAACGTCGGACTCACGGACGACGGCGATGTGTGGTGGGAGGGCCTCGAGGGCGACCCGCAGCACCTGGTGGACTGGAAGGGCAACGACTGGACCCCCGAGTCCGGCGAGAAGGCCGCCCACCCGAACTCGCGCTACTGCACCCCGATGTCGCAGTGCCCGATCCTGGCCCCCGAGTGGGACGACCCGCAGGGCGTGCCGATCTCGGCGATCCTGTTCGGCGGCCGCCGCAAGACCACCGTCCCGCTGGTCAGCGAGTCCTTCGACTGGCAGCACGGCACGTTCCTCGGCGCGACGCTCTCCTCCGAGCAGACCGCCGCGGCCGAGGGTGCGGTCGGCACCGTTCGCCGCGACCCGATGGCGATGATCCCGTTCATCGGCTACAACGCCGGTGACTACCTGAACCACTGGATCACCCTCGGCAAGAACGCCGACTCGGAGAAGCTGCCGAAGATCTTCTACGTCAACTGGTTCCGTCGCGGCGACGACGGCCGGTTCCTGTGGCCCGGGTTCGGCGAGAACTCCCGCGTGCTCAAGTGGATCATCGACCGCATCGAGCACAAGGCAGGCGCACAGGCCACCCCGATCGGATACGTGCCGACCGCGGCCGACCTGGAGCTGACCGGGCTCGACGTCGAGGCCGCTGACGTCGACGAGGCGCTGGCCGTCAACGTCGACGAGTGGAAGCAGGAGATCCCGCTCATCACCGAGTGGTTCGAGTTCCTCGGCGAGAAGGTGCCCTCCGGCATCCGCGACGAGTTCGAGGCGCTCAAGCAGCGTCTGGGCTAGTCCGACCCAGTTCTCCACCGATGCCACATCGGTTCACCTCGCGTGAACCGGTGTGGCATCGGGTCGTTCAGGGGGGATGGGCGCGGGCCTGCGTCAGGCGAGCAGGCTCGGCTCGTCCTCGTTCGACAGCGTGAGCACGGCCTTGACGATGTGCGGGTGCGCCTCGAGCTGACCCTCCAGGTCGCGCAGGATGCCTGCCACCGTGTGCTCGGCCAGGTCACCAACCAGGTCGACGCCCGCGACCAGGTACACCTGCCGGGGGCCCAGGTACTCCATCCGCAGGAACGTCACCCGGCTCACCTCGGGAAGCGACAGCAGCGTCTCGAGACCGGCGCCGCGCAGCTGCGGCGACGCCTCCTCGCCGACCAGGAACCGCCGGTTGCGGTCGATGAGGATCAGCGCGATCACGCCGAGCAGCACGCCGACCGCGATGGAGCCGAGGGCGTCCGGGATCGGGGACCCGGTCAGCTGGTGCGCCAGCACGCCCGCGAACGCGATCACCAGACCGATCAGCGCGGCGGCATCCTCCGCGAACACGGCGCGGACCGTCGGGTCGGACGTCTTGAGCGCGTGCTCGAGCAGATCCCGGTCGGCGTCGGACGCCTCCGTGCGTAGCTGCCGGTACGCCTGTCGGAAGGAGATCGCCTCCAGCACGAACGAGATCCCGAGGACCGCATAGGCCACCCCGAAATCGCTGGCCGGCTCCGGATTGAACAGTTCCTGGACGCCGTGGGTGATCGAGACGCCCGCGCCGAGGGCGAACAGGCCGAGGGCCGCGAACATCGACCAGATGTAGGCCTCGCGGCCGAAACCGAGCGGGTGTGCCTTGTCGGCCGCGTGCCTGGACCGCCGGTTGGCGATCAGCAGCAGCACCTCGTTGCCGGTATCCGCCCAGGAATGGGTCGCCTCGGCGACCATGGAGGCGGAACCCGTCATCGCGGCGGCGACCGACTTCGCCACTGCGATAGCGAGATTCGCGCCGAACGCGAGGAGCACGGTGAGCGTGCTCTCGTCGCCGGCATTCGCGTTCTGCTCCGGACCGGCGTCGGGCTGTGTATCGGACTGGCTCACTCCCGAACAATAGTTGCCGCGCCCCAGCCGTGTGAATTGTCCAACCGTTGCGCGGATCGTCCACGCGAGACCCCCCGGACGCCTTACCCTTTCGGTTTGTCAGTGTTCATGTGGACATTCGTTCAGTTGAGAGGGTCGAATATGCAGGCAGCAACCCGGGGCGGTCTCAAGCGTCTCGCCGGCGGTGCGGCGATCGCCGTCGCCACCGTCGCCACCGTCACGATGACCATGCCGGCCACGGCATCCGCGGCGTCGATCCTGCCGCCCGAGGTCAACGCCTCGTCGTCGGGCAACAGCATCACCATGTCCATCAAGAACCCGAACCCCATCCTGAGCCTGACCGGATGCCAGGCCTTCGTGGTCAACGCGGCGGACGTGCCCGCGGTGGTCGAGAACCCGGTCAAGCTCCTCGATCCGGGCGTGGTCGTGTACCCGAACGTGGCGAACCCGCTGACGCTGTTCGGCGCCCTCCCCGGCATGACCGTCAACAGCACCACCAACGAGATCCCGACCGGGGTGTACGGCGTCATCGGCGGGTGCGTGAGCCTGCTCGACCTGATGAACCCCGTCATCGACAGCCCCAAGATCATGCAGGTCGGGCTCCTGCCCGGCGGCAGCTCGGACGGCAGCTCCGCCCTTCCGTTCGGCAGCTAGTCCACACAGCCGAACGGCCCCGCGAACCGAGTGGTTCGCGGGGCCGTTCTGCGTTGTCTGTCGATCAGGCGCCGTAGCCGGGGGGCATCAGCACCGACTTGAGCTCGCAGTACTCGTCCAGGCCCTCGGGTCCGTTCTCGCGGCCGATGCCGGAGTTCTTGTAGCCGCCGAACGGGGAACCCGGATCGAAGGCGTACCAGTTGATCCCGAAGGTGCCGGTGCGGATCTGCTTGGCGACCTCGAGGCCCTTCTCGATGTCGGTGGTGTAGACCGAGCCGGCCAGACCGTAGTCGGAGTCGTTGGCGATCTTGATGGCCTCCTCGACGCTGTCGTAGGGGATCACCGACAGGACCGGTCCGAAGATCTCCTCGCGCGCGATCGTCATCGAGTTGTCGACGTCCGCGAAGATGGTCGGCTCGACGAAGTAGCCCGTCTCCAGACCGGCAGGCACGCCGCCGCCCACGACGAGGCGGGCGCCCTCCTCCTTGCCCTTCTCGATGTAGCCGAGGACCTTGTCACGCTGCTTGGCGGTGATGATCGGGCCGAGCTGCGCGGCCGGATCGTCCGGCATACCCATCGGCAAGAACCCGACGAAAGCGGCCATGGCCTCGACGATCTCGTCGTAGCGCGACCGCGGCGCCAGGATGCGGGTCTGGCCGACGCACGCCTGGCCGGAGTTCATCAGGCCCGACAGCACCAGCATCGGCATGGTCGCAGGCACGTCCATGTCCTCGAGCAGGATGGCGGCGGACTTGCCACCGAGCTCGAGCGAACAACGCTTGAGGTTCTGCGCGGCGATCGCGCCGATCTTGCGGCCGACGGCGCTGCTGCCGGTGAAGGTGATCTTGTCGACGCCGGGGTGCGAGACCAGGTACTCGCCGGTCTCCGCGCCGCCGGGGACGATGGACAGCACGCCCGCGGGCAGACCGGCCTCGGCGAAGATCTCCGCGACGAGGTTGGCGTTCATCGGGGTTTCCGGTGCGGGCTTGAGCACCATGGTGCAACCGGAGATGATGGCGGGCGCCAGCTTGTTGACCAGCAGGAACAGCGGGACGTTCCAGGCGATGACGGCGGCGACGACACCGACCGGCTCGCGCATGACCTTGCAGACACCGAACGGTCCGGTGCGCTCCTCCTCCCAGGAGAACGTCTCGGCCAGCGTTGCGAAGCTGTTCATCGTGGCAAGCGTCGGTGTCTTCTGCATGAGTTCGACGCTCGCGCGCGGCGCGCCCATCTCGGCCGAGATCATGGTGCACAGCTCGTCGGAACGCTCCTCGATCAGCTTCGCCGCCTTGACGAGGATCTCGGCACGCTGCGCCGGGGTGGTCTGCGGCCAGGGGCCGGTCTCGAGTGCGGTGCGCGCGGCGGAAATCGCGGCGTCGATGTCGGCCGGGGCGGCGACCGGGACGCTGCCCACCCGCTCCTCGGTCGCGGGCGAGAACACCTCGAGGCGCTCGTCGGTGGCGGGCGCCACCCACTCCCCGCCGATGTAGAGCTTGTCGTAATCAGTCATGAGTGCTTCCTTGCTGGTCTGTTCGGGGGTCCGTCGTGAAGGGGCAACGCGGGGTTACGTCGGGGGTCCTCCTCGGTGAAGGTCGTCCATCAGCGCACCTGCGCCCAGTACGTGTCGTCGAGCATGGCCTCGAGTGCCTTGCGGTGCAGGATCATGTCGTCCGGATCGGCCGGGCGCTCGGACTGGCCGAACGCGATCGCGCGGCTCTGCACCCGGAACATGACGATTGCGTGCCGCAGGGCGGCGTAGAGGCTGTAGTAGTCCAGGTTCTCCGGCTGGTGCCCGGTGAGTTCCCGGTACCGCGCGGCCATGTCGTCGCGGCGCATGAAGTCGGGCAGGCCCGGCAGCCCCGCCATCGTGGTGAGGTCCTCGAAGAAGCGGTGCAGGAAGATCATCCACGCGAGGTCCATCTCGCGCGGGCCGATCGCGGCCATCTCCCAGTCGAGCACCGCCACCGGTGTGAAGTCGCGGTACATGACATTGCCGATCCGGGAGTCGCCCCAGCAGAGCACGGCGGGGGAGTCGTCGGCGGGCACGTTCGCCTCGAGCCGGTCGAGGCAGCGCTCGATCAGCGGCGAGCGCGGCCCGTCCGCCGTCGCCCACTCGTAGTAGCCGCGCTGACGGGCCAGGTGCGCCCGGAAGGACTGCTCGGCGGTGGGTCCCGCATCGTGCAGTCGCAGGAACGGGAAGTGCTCCAGCGGATCCCGGATCGCGTGCAGCCCGGCCAGGATCTCGACCGACGAGTCCTGCAGGGCGCGCCGCTGCTCCTCGGTGGCCTCGGTGACCCAGGAGCCGAAGTTGTAGGGCATCACGTCGGGCGGGACGTCGCCGTCGATCCGCTGCATGACGAAGAACGGGGCGCCGAGCGGCCCGGCATCCGGCTCGGACCAGTAGGCCGCGGGGACGGGGACGTCGGACAGCTCGCGGACGGTCTTCATGACCGAGAACTGGGTGCCCATCTCGTAACTCGGGAAGATCGGCATCGAGGAGGCGCCGGGCTCGACGCGTGCGACCAGTTCGTGGGTGCGGCGGGTACCCGGCTCCGCATCGGCAAGCGGGTCCGTGGCGGATTCGGTCCAGGTCGCGTCGAACAGGATGGTCTCGCTGGACATGCCGTTCGCGGCGGGGAGTCGCACGTCGGAGACCACGGGATCGGCGCCGTCCGGCAGCCGGCCCGTCAGCCATTCCTGGAGCTCGCGGCCCAGTTCGGCGGTGTCGCGCTGCGATCCGGTTGGGCGGGCGACCTCGGCAAAGTTGTCGCCGTTGTCCTGGGTGATGTCGGCTGTACTCACGGTGCCCTCATTCGTCGTCAGAGGTGTGGTGAGAAGCACACTAGAACACGTTACAGAACTTCCGGGCGCAAATCAGCCCCCTTTTCGTGTCAGGCTTGAACGAAACCGGGATCCGGCTGATCGCCGAGTGTCAGGGCGCCCGCGCCGATCAGGGTGGCGCGCCCGCCGAGCTCCGCGGGCACGATCCGGAGCCCCCGGGTGAAGGACAGGCCTGCCCGGGCCGCGGCGGCCCGTCGCATCGATTCCCACATCGGCGGGCCGGACTGCGCGAAACCGCCCCCGACCACCGCAAGGTCCAGGTCCAGCAGCGCGGCGGCGGAGGCGATCGCCACCCCCACCGCGGTCCCGGACCTGCGCAGCGCGGCCAGCGCGATCGCGTCGCCCGCCTGTGCGGACTCCGAGAGCTCGAGTCCGGTCGAGCCCGTCCAGCCCCGTTCGTTCGCCCACCGCACCGACGAGGGTCCGCTCGCCACCGCCTCCAGGCAGCCGATGCCGCCGCACGCGCAGGCGATGTCCTCGGCGCCCGGCACCACGACATGCCCGATGTGCCCGGCGTTCCCGGTGCGGCCGCCGACGGGCCTGCCGTCGAGCAGCACACCGCCGCCCACCCCGGTGGAGACGATCATGCCCAGCATGTTGCCGGTCCCGCGGCCCGCGCCGAAGCGGTACTCGCCGAGCGCGGTGCAGGTCCCGTCCATCGCCATCCGCACCGGCACCCCGGGGAACAGCTCGCGCACCGCGCCGACGATCGGGAAGCCGCGCCAGTCGGGGATGTTCAGCGGGCTGACCGTGCCGGCCTCGATGTCGACCGGTCCCGCGGAGGCGATGCCGACCCCGGTGATCGTGTGCCCGTCGGCGACCGCGCGCAGCAGCGTCGCGGCGGCGTCCCACACCCCGGTCGCCGGGGTCGGGCTGCGCTCCTCGGCCAGCAGTTCACCGTCGGCGGAGATCAGTCCCGCCGCGAGCTTGGTACCGCCGATGTCCAGGGCCAGTCCGGTCATGGCCAAGAAGCGTAGGCGGCTGCGCCGCCCGTGCGCGGTTGACGAGTCCAGACACTCGTCAACCGCGCACGGGCGCGAAGCGCCTACCTTTTGCGCAGCACCACGACGAGGTTGCTCACCAGCAGTTCGCGCAGGCCGGGGATGCGGACCATCCACCAGGCCCATCGCGGGTGGTACCGCGGGAACGCCGCGAGCAGCTCGCCGTCCGCAGTCGTACGCGCCCACCGCAACCCGTCGGCCGCCCCGACGTCGAAGAGCGACACCCCGAACCGGTTCTTGGGCTCGCGGCCGTTCTTGCGCGCGTAGCGGCGGGCGGCGTACTCGCCCCCGAACACGTGCCAGGGACCGGTCTCGTGCCCGCCGAACGGTCCCCACCAGAGGGTGTACGAGAGCACCATCAGACCGCCCGGCTTGGTGACCCGCAGCATCTCGTCGGCCATCGTCCATGGCTCGGGCACGTGCTCGGCGACGTTGGAGGAGAAGCAGATGTCGACGCTGTCGTCGCGGAAGGGCAGTGCCATCCCGGAACCCCTGATCGCGCCGCCGACCGTCAGCCCCGCCGCGTGCATCTCGGTCGGGTCCGGCTCGACCGGGATGTAGCGCGCGCCAGCCCGGTGGAAGGCCTCCGCGAAGTAGCCGGGACCGCCGCCGACGTCGAGCACGGTCCGGCCGGTCAGGTCCTGACCGGTCATCCCGGCGTACAGATCCTCGATCAGCTCCAGCGAATCTCGTGCCAACGCGCCGTAGAAGAGGTCCGGGTCGTCCTGTTCGTGGCGGAAGTCGCCGAGCAGTCCGACGGACCGGCGGAGGGTGGCCCGACGGGCGAAAATGCGGGTCACGGGAAGGGCGGTCACGGGTAGGAACCATAGCGGCCGCGCCGAGGCACACGGATCGACGGATCACCGTAGCGGACACGATCGCGCTGCGCAGCGGTTATTGTGTCCACTTGACCGCCACCGCGGCCGTAGGCATCCGAAACAGGAGTTGTGACCGTGCGCGAGGTTCTGCTGTTGTGCTGGCGTGACAGCGGGCACCCGCAGGGCGGCGGCAGCGAGCGGTACCTGGAGCAGGTCGGGGCCGGACTCGCAGAGCAGGGCGTCAAGGTCACGCTGCGTACCGCCCGCTACCGGGGCGCGCCGCGCACGGACACCCTC
The DNA here is from genome assembly GCF_017833315.1 of Rhodococcus sp. PvR099. Lineage (NCBI taxonomy): Bacteria > Bacillati > Actinomycetota > Actinomycetes > Mycobacteriales > Nocardiaceae > Rhodococcus > Rhodococcus sp. PvR099. The sequence continues at coordinate 4,312,377 of NZ_JAFIBV010000001.1, forward strand.
GACGGCATCGCGATCAGTCGCGGCGGCGGGCGGCTGACCGTCTACCCGCGGGCGCTGGCCGCCATCGCGCTCGGCCGCCTCGGCATCGGCCCCCTCAAGGGCGTGCGCCCGGACGCGGTGATCGACACCCAGAACGGCATCCCCTTCTTCGCGCGCGCGGTCGCGGGCGCCCCGGTCACGGTCCTCGTGCACCACTGCCACCGCGAGCAGTGGCCGGTGGCCGGACGGCTGATGGCGCGCGTCGGCTGGTGGGTCGAGTCCACCCTGTCGCCGCGGGTACACCGCCGCAACCAGTACCTGACGGTGTCTCTGCCCTCCGCGGAGGAGCTCACCGCGCTCGGCGTCGACCGGGAACGGATCGCGGTGGTGCGCAACGGCGCCGACTCGGTCCCGCCCGCCGTGCGGATCGGGTCCGACGACACCCGCACCGAACACCCCAGCGTGTGCGTGCTCTCGAGGCTGGTGCCGCACAAGCAGATCGAGGACGCCCTCTCCGCCGTCGCGACGCTGCGTCGCGACACCCCCGAGCTGCACCTGGACGTGATCGGCGGCGGCTGGTGGGAGGAGAACCTCCGGGACCGCGCGCACGAACTCGGCATCGCCGACGCCGTCACCTTCCACGGGCACGTCCCCGAGGATCGCAAGCACGAGCTGCTCTCCCGGTCCTGGGTGCACGTGATGCCCTCGCGCAAGGAGGGCTGGGGTCTCGCCGTGATCGAGGCCGCCCTGCACGGCGTCCCGACCGTCGGCTACCGCAGCTCGCGGGGCCTGACCGATTCGATCATCGACGGGGTCACCGGGTCGCTGGTCGGCGGCGACGAGGTCGCGGACAGCGACGTCGCGGACCTGACCGAGGCGGTGGAATCCCTCCTGGCGGACGCGGAGCAGCGCGCCGAGCTCGGCGAGAAGGCCCGCGCGCGGGCCGCGGAGTTCTCCTGGGCGCAGACCGCGTCCGGGGTGCGCACGGTGCTGTCGGCGTCGGCCGCCGGGCGGCCCGTCTCAGGCCTGATCGGTGCGGCCCCGGCCGCGGCGGTCGCGGGCCCTGTGGGCCAGAAATCCCAGCGCGCTGCCGGCTAGCAACGCCGCCCACACCAGGTGGGCCGCGACGGAGGCCGCGCGGCGCGCGGGGTCGGCGGCGGTGATCTCGACGGGCCCGGCCACCCGGTACAGCGACAACTCCTCGTCGGCGTACACCTCGTCGAGCTGATCGAGCGTGCGGCGCGACTGCGCAAGCGGGCCCGGGGTGCTGTGCTCGACCAGCACCCACCGCACCCCCAGGTTTTCCAGGTCATCCGCGTCTCCGCCTGCGAGCAGCAGTCGTTCGACGTCGCGGGCCCTGCTGCCCTCGCCCTCGACGGTGCCCTCCGCGACGATCAGCTCGCCGGTCTGCAGCACGTCCTCGGGCAGCATCCGCGGTGCCGGATCGAGGACGGGGGCGTCGCCGCTGTAGGGGAAGAGCCGGAACATCCCCGCGGGCAGCACCGCGACGTCGCCGCTCTCGTCGGCGGTCCGCAGCTGCGAGGCGACGCGCTCCCAGGACGCCGGATAGTGCACCGGCCGCAGCGCCCCGCCCACCCCCCAGGCCAGGTCGGGCAGCGCGATCAGCACCGCGACGATCCCGACCGCGGCGGCGACCCCCGTTCGGGTCCGCCCGGCGGTGGCCGTGCCGAACACCCGGCCGCCGAGCCGGGCCAGTGCTCCGGCCCCGGCCGCCGCGGCCAGCGCGTAGAACGGCACCGCCAGAGCCACCCACTTCTGGGCGTCGCGCAGCAGCCCGGCGCCGGGCACCCGGGTCGCCGCCCATTCGCCCGCGGTCAGGCCCCAGCCGGTGGCGGCCAGCGCGGGCAGCAGGACCGCCGCGGCCGCGACCACGGCCAGCGCCACGATCACCGGGTTGCCGCGGCGCCGCCACAGCGCGGGCAGCCCGCACGCGACCACCGCCAGCAGCACCGCCGTCCCGACCAGGGCGAAGATCCCGGTCCTGGTCGCCGGGACCGCCGTGGAGTTCCAGATCCCGCCGAGCCCGGCCAGGCTGCCGAGCGTCCCCAGTCCCGGCTCGGCGCGCGCGGCGAACGCCGCCACCCCGGCAGGGTCCGATCCCTGTGCCCCGGCGCCGGAGAGCGCCGTCGCGGTCAGCCACGGCGCCGACGCCACCACCGCCAGCGCGGCGGTCACCGCCAGCCGCGACCACCGCGCGCCCGCGCCGCCAGGAAGGGCCAGCAACACTGCGGCCAGCGTGCTGGCCAGCAGCGCGCCGGTCGGGGTGAGCCCGGCGGCCGCCAGCGTGAGCCCGAGCGGGCACCACGACCGCGGCGACCACGGGACGGGGGAGCGCCGCAGGCGCAGCGCGGCGAGCACCGTCCATGGCAGCGCCGCGTACCCGGTCAGCAGGCTCCAGTGCCCCTGCAACAGCCGCTCGGCCACGTACGGGTTCCACAGCAGCACCGTCGAGGCCAGCAGCTGCGGACCGAGTCCGGTCGTCGGGAGCAGCGCGGCGACCATCCTGGCCGCGCCCCACCCGGCGAGCCACAGCGCCGACAGCAGGATCGCCTTCACCACCAGACCGCCGTCCACGACCGACGTCAGCGCGGCGATCAAGGCGTCCTGCGGGACCGCGCGCGCGGCGGCGTCGGTCAGCCCCAATGCCGAATCGGTCAGGTACGAGCGGGGGGTGCTCACCGCGTCGCGCAGCAGGAGGTATCCGGGTCCGAGCAGCGGCCCGAGGACGAGCGCCGCGAGCGCAAGCGAATACAGCGCGGGAACGGCCCGGGTGAGCCCCGCGGGCCGCGCGATCATGGTCCCGACGATAACGGGTGCGATCATGGGCGGATGACACCTCGCCCCGCCGCCACCTCCGCGGTGGCCGGGATGACGATGGTGACGGTCGGCTCGATGACCGCGAATCTGGCCTCGTACGTGCTGGCTCTGCTCGCCAGCCGCTGGCTGGGGCCGGCCGGCTACAGCGAGTTCGCGAGCCTGCTCGCCGCCCAGTTGGTCCTCGCGGTGCCCGCGCTCGCCCTGCAGACTGTGGTCGCCCGCGAGGTGGTGCTCGGCGGGGGCGACGCCGCGCTGCGCGGCCTCGGCCGCCGGTGCGCGGTGATCGTCGCGGTGCTCGCCGCGGCGCTCGTGGTCCCGGTGGCGGCGGTACTGGACACCGGGGTCGGTGCGACCGCCGCCGCGCTGCTCACGGCGCCGCTTCTGGTCCTGCTGGCCACCGAACAGGGACTCCTGCAGGGACGCGGCCGCTTCGGTGAGCTGAGCGTGATCCTGGCCGCCACGGGCATCGCCAAGGTGGTGCCCGCGGTCGCGGCCCTTGCGCTCGGGTGGGGGGCGGGCGCCGCGCTGGCGGTGGCGGCGATCGGGACCGGCGCGGTGGCCGCGGGCGCCCGGGTGCTGGTCGGCCGCGAGGGCACGATCGCCGGTGCCGAGCGGGCCGTCCCGGTCGGGGTCGCGGCGGTGCTGCGGGCCTCTCAGGTCCAGCTGGCGCTGATCGCACTGTCCTCGGCGGACCTGCTGCTGACCCGGGTCGTGCTCGACGAGGCGCAGGCCGGGCAGTACGCACTGGGCGCGGTGGCGACGAAGGCGGCCTTCTGGCTGCCCGCCGCGGTCGGGGTGGTGCTGTACCCGAGGATGGCCAGCCCGACGCACTCGGCGCGGGCGGTGCGCTCGGCGCTCGGCGTGCTGGTGGGGCTCGGCGCGGTCACGGTCGCGGGCGTCGCGTTGGTCGCGCCGCTGGCGCCGATGCTGGTAGGGCAGGCCTACGCGCCGGTGCAGGGCCTGCTGTGGTTGTTCGCGCTCGACGGGGCGTGCCTCGCGGTGCTGCAGGGGGCGCTCCTGTCGGCGATCGCGCGCGAGCGCACCCGGCTGGCGTTGGCCGCGTGGGTGGCGCTGGCGGTGGAGGTCGTCCTGATCCTGGGCTTCGCCTCGACGATCCGGCAGTTGATCACGATCGCGGTGGTCACGGCCGCATCGGCGGCGGCGGTGGTGAGCGTCGCGGCCCTGCGCGGCGCCGACGGCGCCGCGGAGAGCTAGAGCCACACCCCGACCTCGCCCAGCCGCCGACGCAGCCGCACCAGGTGACTGCCAGGCCAGTACATCCGGCCGCAGGAACCGCAGCGGCTGAACTCGCGCTGTTCGCGGGCCACGCCCGCTGGTACCAGTCCCGCCGCGACCCGCCTCGGCACCGGGGCGACGGGCCCGTTGCAGCGGGCGCACCGGGTCAGCGGCGCGATTCGCGCATCCAGCTGGAACCGGTCCAGCACCTCGCGGAGCTGCCGACGCGGGTCGGTCTCGTGCAGGAAGGCGCCGCGGCGCAGGGCCGCGCGTTTGAGCAGACCGATGTCGCGGGTCAGTACCGTCCGGTGCTCGCTCAGCGAGAGCGCGAGCAACTCCTCGTCCGCGAAGTCGTTGCGGTACAGGCAGTCGAAGCCGAGCAGACGGAGGTAGGAGGCGAGCCGGCCCAGGTGCACGTCGGCCGCGAACCGCGGCTCCCGCAGTGGCAGCGGGCGCAGTCGGGTGAGGCCGTCCAGATCGAAGCGCTCGAACACGGGGTAGACCGCGACCCGTTCGCCGCCGTGCAGTCGGTGCCCGAATCCGACGGAGTCGCCGTCGACCAGGATCAGGTCGACCTCGGTGTGCGGCACGCCGAGCGACTCGATCCGGTCCTTCACCGTCGGGGTGCCGTCGAAGTCGTGCGCGACGTCGCGCTTGCGCAGCGCGGGCGGCAGGAAGTCGTTCAGCTCCTCGTAGAAGCGGAACTCGCAGTGGCGACGGGACGGACTCATGTGCGCACTCTCGACTACCGCCCAACCTACGCCCGGCAACGCGAAGGGCCCGCACTCGAGATGAGTGCGGGCCCTTCGCGTTGCGTGCTTGCCTACAGGCGGGTGGTCGGCGGTTCCTGGTCGCGGGTGTCGACGGCCGGGAACTCCTCCGTCTTGTCCGAGGTCCAGTCGTGACGCGGGAACTGCTCGGTCTCCGCGTTGCCGGAGTCGTACGACTCGTGCGCGGGGCCGCTCGGGGTGGTGTCCGCGCCGTTCGCGGCGGCGGGGGTCTTCGGTCCGCTGCCTCCGCGGACGCCGAGGAAGATGCCCGCGATCAGGGAGATCAGGCCGAGGATGCCGAGGATGATCGGCAGGGTGCGGCCGAACATGGACAGCTTGTCCGCGCCGTCCTTGGCCTGGCCGATCTGGTACTCGATGGTGTCCTCGTTGAACGGCAGTGTGGCCTTGATGACCGTGACCTCGGGCTTGTCGGCTGTGCGGGCGTAGTACTGGTACAGCTTCTCCTGGCCCTTGACGACGACGCCGGTGACCGGGTCGACCCAGGTGTCGCGCTCGTTGGCGTACCAGCGGGTCATGGTGACCGGTGCGTCGCCGCCCTCGACGCCCCAGGTGGCGGCGGGCAGGGTCAGCTTGTTCGTCGGCGAGGCGACGACCTTGGACAGGTCGACCGGCTCCACCTTCTGGTTGTAGTGGTACACCTTCAGGCCGTTGATCTCGGTCTCCTCGACGAAATTGATGTCGTGGGTGGACCGGGAGTTGATGTCGAAGTACGGGTACGCCTGCTGCTCGGCGTCGAACGGCCACTTGTACTGCAGGCCGGTGTGCTCGACCTCGTCGGCCGGCTTGTCGGGCTGCGTCTGGATCGACCCGATCGGGTCCTGGATCGGCATCGAGCTGACCCGGTCCAGGGTGACGGTGTCGACGCTCGCGGTCAGCAGGCCGGTGTCGCCCTGCTTGTCGGTGCGGCGCAGCGTCTGTCCGGCCTGGACGGTGATCTTCTCGGCGTCGGACGGGTCGACGACGGTGACGTAACGCTGGGCGACCAGCGGCACGTTGTTGTTGACGACGGCCTTGCCTGCGGTCAGGGACTTCGAGTCGAGGACGTCGCCGATGCCCTCGGCCACCGTGGTGACCTCGAGGTCGAGCGGTGTCTTCTTCAGCTTGCCGACGGTGTACGTCGGGATGAGGACAGCGGCCGCCAATAGGAAAGCGCCGAGCCCCACCAGGATGCAGGCAAGTGTCCTGCTCGGCCCTGAGCGTCCCGCCATGCTGAATCTCCTTCGTCAATCATTGTCAGCCCGAGGTGCTGCCGTGGGCGGCACCGATCGCAGAGCGTCCGGGTTGCGACACTCAGTGAGCCAGACAGTAACAGTGTCCAGTGTCCGATTGCGCTGGCACGCCGTATTTCCGTGTCATGGCATCCGGGTGTCCTCCTCGGACACACCGGGGCTGGGGCACACTGGTCGGCAAATGAGTACCGAGGCTTCCCACCCGCAGCAGGTCGTGTCAGCACCGCGCGGGTTCATCCCCGCGTTGGAGGGCATGCGGGGATTCGCCGCGCTCGGTGTGCTGGTCACCCACGTCGCATTTCAGACCGGCGCGACGGGTGATCCGGTGCTCGGCCGCATCTGGGGCCGATTCGACATGGCGGTGGCGTTGTTCTTCGCGCTGTCCGGGTTCCTGCTGTGGCGCCCGCACGCGGTGGCCGCCCGCGGACTGGGCTCGACCCCGCCGGTCGCGCGGTACCTGATGCACCGTGCCGCCCGTATCCTGCCCGCCTACTGGGTGGCAGTCGTGCTGATCCTGCTGTTCCTCCCTGAGGCGGGCGGCGGGCTGCAGGTGTGGCTGGCGAACCTCGGCCTTGCCCAGGTGTTCGTGCCGCTGACGCTGACCGGCGGACTGACCCAGATGTGGAGCCTGTCGGTGGAGGTGGCGTTCTACGCGCTGCTCCCGCTGATCGCGCTGGCGTTCGTCGGCCTGCGCGGTGCGACCGCGCGACTGCGGGTCCCGGTGCTGCTCGGCGCGGCGGCGCTCAGCCTGGGCTGGGTGTTCGTGCCGGTGCCGACCCCGGAGGCCATCCACTCCGACAACTGGCTGCCCGGATACCTGCCGTGGTTCGCGGCGGGCATGGTGCTGGCCGAACTCACGCTGCAGGTCGACGGCCCGGTGCACCGGCTGGCGCGCAGGCGCGTGTTGATGGGAGCGATCGCGGTGGCCGCGTTCGCGCTCTCGTGCACGGATCTGGCTGGGCCGGAAGGGCTCACCCGCGCCGAGCCGTGGCAGTACTCGGTGAAGATCGCGTTGGGCGCGGTGCTCGCGTTCGCGCTGCTGGCGCCGCTGGTGCTCGGCGACACCGAGAAGCACCGGATCCTGGCGAGCCCGCTCTCGCTGACGATCGGGCGCTGGTCCTACGGGCTGTTCATCTGGCACCTCGCGGTGTTGTCGATCATCTTCCCGGTGTTCGGCATCGTGCCGTTCAGCGGGAGTTTCGTGTTCGTGCTCGTGGTGACGACCTGCCTGAGTCTGGCCGTCGCCTCCGCGAGCTACGCGCTGGTCGAGGAGCCGACCCGCCTCGCGGTGAAGAACTGGGAGAGACGCCGCAATGCCCGGGCGGCGCGGGCCGAGGAAGCCAGCGGCAACGCGGCCAGCCCCACCGCGACCACCGCGATCAGCGCCGGGAGCTGAACGAGCACCGAGTGGCCGACGTAGCCGTCGAGCGCCCGCCACGGACCGGTGGACAGCAAGGCGGCGCTGAGCATGCTGCCCGCCCCGGCGATTCCGACCAGGATGCGCGCGGCACTGGCAGGCCCGCGTCGGACGCGAAGGATCAGGGCCAGGCCGGTCACCAGCGCCGCGACGATCGTGCCCGGCAGTCCGGCGATCACCGTCGCCAGCGCGAGTAGCCCGAGGTAGCCGACGGTGACGGCGTGCCAGGTCCGCGGCGCCGGGCCTGCGGCCACGCGTCGACGGGCGGGGATAACCGCCAGCAGCAGCAGCGGGATCAGCAGCAGGAGGCCGCCGAAGATACCGAGCCGGTACCAGCGGTCGGTCGGGAACTCGAGGACGACGGTGCCCTCGGTGCCCGCGGGCACGATCCAGCCCTGCTGCCAGCCGTTGACGACGACCGGCGTCAGCTCGGCGCCGTTCGGTGCGGTGGCGACCCAGCCGATGTTGTGGGACTCCGGCACCACAAGCAGCCGGTCGCCGTCGGGGGCGGCCACCCGCAGTGCCCGCTGGTTGGGGGTCCATCCGTCGGTGGGCACGCGGACGGCGTCCTGTGCCACCGGGGCCGTTCCGGCCGAGGGGGTGGCGGCGAGCTGCAGTCCGTCGACGAAGAATGCGGCGCCGGGCGCGACGGTGACGTCCTGACGTCCGGCGGGCAGCGAGATCACGGTTGCCGCGAGCGCATCGGGATCGACTGCGGTGCTCTCGGTTTCGTCGACCGCGCCGGTGTCGTCCGGACACACGGTCGCGGGCACCGGCGCGCCGGAGCGCAACTGCCCCACGGTCGCGGTGACGGAGGCGCGCAGCGTCCGCCCGGCGAGCGAGAGCGTCGGCCCGTCGGCGCAGCCGACGGTGACGGTCCGGTCGGTGGGCTGTTCCTCCACCCCGGTGCCTGCCACCACCAGGTCGGTTCCGTCCTCGGTGGTGGTGAGGACGCCGATCTCCGCGAGCCCGGCCGGCTGCACCTTCGCGAAGCCGAGGGCGGTCTGGTCGAGGACGTCCTCCCAGTCGACCAGGCTGAGCACGATGCGGTCGGTGACGGCGGGTTCGAGGCGGATCGGTTCGTCGTCGCTCAGCTCCCGGACCTGGGGGCCGGTGCCGAGGTCGACCGCGACGGTGGTCGGGGCCGCGGGGAGGGCGCCGAGGCTCGACATCAGGTTCAGCCCCGTCACCAGTGTCGGCTCCGGAAGATTCACCGTCAGAGTCGGTTTCGCATCCTTGCCGCTGGTGGTGTCCTCGGATGCGGTCCACGCCGTGCGGGGGTCACCGTCGGTGGCGGCGAAGGCGGACCCGCGCAGGTCGCCCACGGCGGCCTGCCCGACGGCCTGTGCGCGGCCGGGCTCGGCGAGTAGCGCGTCGAGCGCCGGGCCCTGCCGGGAGCGGAGGACCAGCTGCGGTGTCACCGCGGTGGCGGCCGGTACGGACAGGGTGCGCTGGAAGGTGCCCGGCTCCTCCGGGGCGAGGCCGAGTCCCCGGCTGCACCGCACCCGGTCCGGCGCCTCGACGCAGCCGGTCCGGCCGGGCAGTTCCTGGCCGAGGTCCCAGCCCGCGACGGTCGCGTCCGCCGGGGTGGGCGGCAGCACGGTGCGGAACCGGATCGGCACCTGCACGGGGGCATCGCGATCGGAGAAATCCTCGACGGAGATCTCGCTGACACCGAACTGGGTGCCCACCGAGCCGTCCTCGGTCTTGGTCGCGGTGATCTTGAGCCAGTCCGTCTTGCCGGTTGGCAGGGACACCGTGATCACCTCGCCCGGCTTGCCGACGCGGACGGCGGTGCTGCCGTTGGGTGTGGTCACCTCGAGCTGCTTGACGGGCACGCCGAGCGCCCCGGGGCTGGTCCGCAGTTTCAGCAGGCCGCTGGTCACGGTCGCGTCGAAGTCCAATCGGATCCACTGTCCGAGAGCACTTTCCAGGCCGTTGCTGAACCAGCCGGTCGCCGGGTCGCCGTCCACGGTTGCCGCAGGACCGCTGCCGGGCGCGGTGCCGCCGAGCTGGGTGGCGTCGGCGGCCGAGCTGGACACCGTGATCCGCGCGCCGTCCCATTCGCCCGTGACGAGCGGGGCTCCCGACACCGGGTAGTCCGGCACCAGGTTGTGGGTTCGCCGGGGGTCGTCGGGGGTACGCAGCGCCGAGCTGTGGTTGTCGACCTGGCCGTAGTCGGTCTCGCGGTCGGTCGGGGTGTCCGTCACGACCACCGAGTCCACCGGCAGTCCGGCGCGCTCGGCGTCGGCGGCCAGCAGGACCGGGCCTGCGGGCAGGTCAAGGCCGGCGTCGCCCAGGTCGCGTCGTGCGGCCAAGCGCTGCAACGATTCCGGTCCGCCCTGCACCCTCGGCGTCCCGTTCAAGTCCACGGTGTACGGGCCGGAGCCGACGGCGCTCGGCAGGGCCGGGACGGTGACCCGGTAGATCTCGACGGCCGGGTACTTGGGCCGCAGGTCGCTGTCGGTGACCAGCCCGTCGGCCTCGCCCGCGCCGATGTCCTCACCGAACTGCGCGACCTTCTCCAGTCCCGGCGACCCGTCGATCGCCTGGTGGACCAGCGCCGGACGGGTCGAGCGGGACGTCTCCGGGTCCAGGTCGTTGCGCACGACGACGTAGCCGATGCCCTGTCCCAGCAGGGTTTCCGCGAGGCCTGCCGAGGGGCTGCCGTCCGCCACCAGGCGCTGCACGGAGTCCAGCGCGCGGATCGCGCCGGGCGGTACGAGCGGCACCGCGTCGCGCACCGCCCACGGGGTGTCGGCCAGTGCCTGCATCGGCTCGTCGCGGGTCAGCCCCCAGAACTGGGTCGCGAACGGGGCGCCGGGCACCAGCAGCGCGCGCTGCGCGTCGGACCCGTCGGGGGAGGTGCCCGCCACGTGCTCGCCGAGCCAGTCCGCGGCCTCGTGCCAGTACCTCGGCACCTCCGGGTAGGCCCCGCGGGGCGCGAGCTTGCCGGTCCAGGCCAGCGAGGTCGCCAGGGTGAGCGCGACCAGGATCAGGCTGGTCAGCGCGACCATCGGCTCGCGTTCGGGGTGCGCGAGCGCGGTCCGCCAGCGGGCGCGCGGGACCGATCCCGGCAGCGGGACCTTGCCGAGCAGGTGCGCGAGACCGAGGACCAGCGGCAGCCGGACCAGCGGCTCGAGCTTGTGCACGTTGCGCAGCGGGGCGCCGCCGGAGTCGAGGAACACCCGGACCTGCTCGGCGATGGGGGAGCCGAGGTCGCCGACGTAGCCCGCGGCCAGGCCCGCGAGCCCGACGAACAGGATCAGCGCCAGCCTGCCCTTGGCCGGCATCGAACGCATCGCCAGGCCGGCCATGCCTGCGGCGGCGATCAGTCCGGTCGCGAGGACCGCGGCGGGCTGAGTGACCAGCACCGCGCCCGCGATCCGCTCGGGTGAGACGAACGGCGTCCAGCTGTCGGTGCCGCGCAGCACCTCCGCCAGGTTCGTCCACTGGGTGGTGACCCCGGACGACTCGATGTAGTCCAGGAACGGGGGACTGACCTTGCCGAGCAGCAGCAGCGGCACCATCCACCACGCCGTCGCGACCACGCAGAGCGGGATCCACCACGCGGTGAAGATCCACCAGCGCCGGTTCGGGCGGTGCGCGGCCCACCACAGGGCCGCGACCAGGCACGCGGCCGCGGTGGCGACGGCGTTCACCGAGCCCATCAGTGCGACAGCGAGCGCCGACTGGGCCGCGAGCCGCGCCGGTGAGTACTTCTGGTCCGCCCGGGGGCCGGAAGTGCTCACGAGCGAGGACGTCGCCAGGATGACCGGCAGCAGCACCCAGGGCGCCAGCATCATCGGCAGCGTCTCGGAGGAGATCGACCCGAGGGTGGTCAGGACCCGCGGCGACAGCGCGAACGCCACGGCCGCGATGATCCGGGAGCTCCGACTGCCGATGCCGAGGGCCTCGGCTACCCGGATGATGCCCCAGAACCCGGCGATGAGCAGCAGCGCCCACCAGATGCGCTGGGTGATCCACGGTGGGATGTGCGCGAGCTCGCCGAGGCTGAAGAAGGCGCCGTGCGGGAAGAAGTAGCCGTAGGCCTGGTTCTGCACCTGGCCCAGCGGGGCCTGGCTACTCCACTGGTGCGACGCGCGCTCGAGGAACCCGATCGGGTTCTGGGTGAGGTCGAACTTGGTGTCGGCGACCAGCTGGCCGGGGGCCTGCAGGAACGCAAGAAGAAACGCTATGGCGGAGGCGCCGAACAGCCACCGACGGGTCAGTGGGGCGTTGTTCGGCGCCTCGGACGCCAAGACAGAAGGAGTGCGGGAACTCGCGCTTCCAGCGTTCTTAACGGCTGCCGTACTCAACCTGGTTCAGCAGGGAGGAATCGGCGTTGCCGCTGCGATCGATGTCCGGACGAGTGTTGTCCGACGCGGCCGCAGTAACCCCGAAGACGGCGCCCAGACCGAGCACCGCACCGATCACTGCGCTTGCCACACCGGGGACAAGGAACTTCATCTCGGATCTCCCATTTGCTACTGACCGGAAACGTCTCGCGTCAAGGTATCACCTGGGACCCGACGGTCGGGTTCGCTTACCGGTTACGCGCCGCGGCCGGCCGGTTCGGGGTCGACGCCGAGCGCCCCGAGCAGCGTGCGGAGCTTCGCGGACGTCTCGGCCAGCTCGGAATCGGGGTCGGAGGCGGCCACGATGCCCCCGCCCGCCCACGCTCGCGCGCGCAGGCCGTCCGCGTCGATCTCGGCGCACCGGATGGCCACCACCCATTCGCCGTCGCCGTCGTGGTCGCACCAGCCGGCCGCGCCGCCGTAGAACCGGCGCGGCTCCTCGCACTCGCGGATCGCGACGATCGCACCGTCGGTGGGGGTGCCGCCGACGGCGGGCGTCGGGTGCAGCAGGCGGGCCAGCTCCAACGCCGACGGAGCCGGATCGCGCAGCACGCCCGCGATCGGGGTGCCGAGGTGCCACACCGCGGGGGTGCCGATCAGCCGGGGCGACTGCGGCACGGTCAGTTCGGTGCAGACCGGGTCGAGCACGGAGCGGATCCACTCGGTCACGAAGGCATGCTCCGACCGGTTCTTCGCCGAGGCCAGCAGCCGCTGCCCCTCGGCGCGGTCCTCGTCGGGGTCGGCGTGGCGCGGGGCGGTGCCTGCCAGCGGGAAGCACTCGACTCCGCGGCCGGTGCGGCGCAGCAGCAGCTCGGGGCTGGCCCCGACGAGAGCGTGCCCGGCGTAGCCGTCGCCCGCGGGCGACAGGTCGACGCCGAAGCCGTTGCCCGCGTGGTCCCGCGACACCAGCCGGGCCAGCAGCGACCACGGGTCGATGGGCGCGGCGGCCGAGAGCACCACCGAGCGCGCCGCGACCACCTTCTGCAGGTCGCCGTCGCGGAGCCGGTCGATCAGGCGGGCCACCCGGCGCAGGTGCTCCGCGGGCTCGGGCAGTTCCTCGGTCAAGCGCACGGTGGGCAGGGCGGGCAGCGAGTCCGGCCGCCACGGTCCGTCGGTGACACGCGCGGTCTCCGGCGCGGTCAGCGCGGCGGGTCCGGCGGGGTCGAACGGCAGCGCGCCGACCACGAGCGGTATGTCACGCCGCGCGAGAGCCTCGGCGGCGGCGTCGATCTCGTGGAACCGTTCCCGGCTCCCGGAGGTGCGCAGGGTCCGGTCGGCGCGGGAGAGCAGGAAACCGTCCATCGGTTCACGACGATAGTCCCGCGCCCCCGCGACGGCCTGCCCGGCCGGTGGCTCGGTGCCCGGTGGCCTATGCGCCCGGCGGGACGATCAGCACGGGCCGGTGACTGTGCCGCAGGACGTGGTCGGCAACCGAGGACTGCAGCAGGGACCGCAGCCCCGTGGTGCCGCGGGTGCCGGTGACGATGATGTCCGCGTTCAGTTCGTCTGCGGCTTCGACGATGGTGGTCCAGATGGTGGTGACGCACTCCACGGTTCGGCCCTCGGCATTGAGGCCCGCGTCCCGCGCCAGGTCCAGGCCCTCGATGTTGATGGCCTTGGCGTCGGTCAGCGCGATGTCCTCGGACTCCTCGTCCGGAACCCATTCCGGCTGCATCACGCCGGACAGCCCGGACATCCTGGCGGCCTGGCGGACCATCGGTTCCCAGGCGGTCATCACGACTGCCCGTTCGGCGCTGAGAAAGCGGCCGGCGTATTCGATTGCGCGCTTGGCATCGTCGGAGCCGTCGTAGGCGATGAGCATCAGGTCTGCAGGCATCGAGACCTCCTCGTTTCGGGGGCGATCCACCTCCCACGCTACCCGGTGGAGGGTGTGGCGGACGGGGGATCTGTCCTACCCTCGAACGGTGAAGATCACTCGAGTGCCCCGCGCCGCCGCCCTCGTCCTCGGCCTCGGGATGCTCGTGTCCTGCGGCAGCACCGCGACCGACACCGCGCCGTCGACCTCCGCCTCGCCGTCCCCGTCGGCGGCACCCGAGCGCGACCTCGTCACCGGGGCAAGGGACCAGACCCTGCCTGCCCACTGCGGTGCCGACTTCCTCGCGTCCCTGACGGGGCGGCAGAAGCTGGCGCAGCTGCTCAACGTGGGCGTGACCGGGACCGCCGACGCGGTGGACGTGGTGCGGAAGGAGCAGATCGGCGGCATCTTCATCGGCAGCTGGACCGACGAGTCGATGCTGGCGGGCAAGCAGGTGCCGCAGGTCGAGGCCGTGGCGAAGGTGCCGCTGATGGTCAGCATCGACGAGGAGGGCGGCCGGGTGTCGCGGGTCGCGGACCTGCTCGGTGAGGATCCGCCGCCGCGCACCGTGGCCGAGACGATGACGCCCGAGCAGACCTACGAGATGGCGCTGAAACGCGGGCGGGGCCTGCGGGGCCTCGGCATCACCGTCGACTACGCCCCCGTCGTGGACGTCAGCAGCCAGCCCGCGAACTCGGTGATCGGGGACCGTTCGTTCAGCGACGATCCGGACGTCGTCACCGAATACGCCGGGGAGTACGCCCGCGGCCTACGCGACGCGGGTCTGCTGCCCGTGATCAAGCATTTCCCGGGACATGGTGCGGCGTCGGGTGATTCGCACACCGGTGCGGTCACCACGCCGCCGCTGGACCAGCTGCAGACCCGCGACCTGGTGCCGTTCCGAGAGCTGGTGGACACCGGCGTCGGGGTGATGGTCGGGCATCTGGAGGTGCCGGGGCTGACCGCGCCGGGCGTGCCCGCGAGCATCAGCCCCGCCGCGATGACCCTGCTGCGGACGGGGACCGGGTACGGCGCGCCCGCCTTCGACGGACCGATCTTCACCGACGACCTCAGCGGCATGCGCGCGATCACCGACAAGCTCGACACCCCGCAGGCGGTGGCTGCGGCCCTGACCGCTGGCGCCGACGTCGCGCTATGGCTGACCACCGACGAGGTCCCCGAGGTCCTCGACCACCTCGAGGCGCTGGTGGCCTCCGGCAAGCTCAGTCAGCAGCAGGTGGACGATTCCGTGCTGCGGGTGGCGCGGGCCAAGGGCGTCGTCACCTGCTAGCGGCGGCTTTTTCCTGGGCGCAACCGGCCGCGTGCGGGCGCACCGGGCGGATCCGGCAGAATGTAGGACGTCAATCGATCTACTTACTCTAGAGTAAGATAAAGGGTCTTACCTCTGGAGGACACATGGCTGGCGGGACCAAACGCCTACCTCGGGCGGTTCGCGAGCAGCAGATGCTCGACGCCGCGGTCGAGGTGTTTTCCGTCAACGGGTTTCACGACACGTCGATGGACGCAATCGCCGCTGCCGCGCAGATCTCCAAGCCGATGCTCTACCTGTACTACGGCTCCAAGGAGGAGCTGTTCGCGGCCTGTATCCACCGCGAGGGCCTGCGGTTCGTCGAGGCGATCACGCCCGCGGGTGACCCGAGCCTGTCCCCGCGCGAGCAGCTGCGCGCCGCCCTGGTCGGGTTCCTCGGCTTCGTCGATCAGAATCGCTCGTCCTGGATGGTGCTCTATCGGCAGGCGATCGGTCAGCAGGCGTTCGCAGGCCAGGTGCGCGGCTCCCGCGACCGGCTGATCGAGCTCACCGCCAAGCTCCTCGAATCGAGCACCAAGGATCCCGACGAGGGGACCGACTTCTCCATCATGGCCGTCGCACTGGTCGGCGCGGGCGAGGCCGTCGCGGACCGGATCGCGGGCGGGGAGATCGCCGTGGACGCCGCGGCCGATCTGCTCGAGCGCCTGGCCTGGCGCGGTCTGTCCGGCAAGAAAAAGTAGGCGCTGCGCGCCTGTGCGCGGTTGACGAGTCCCTGGACTCATCAACCGCGCACAGGCGGCGGAGCCGCCTTACCGCAGGGTCGCGGTCAGGTGCGGATAGCCCTTCTTCGGGTGGCGCAGGGCCAGGTCCCAGCCGGTGCCGTCCGGTCCGGGTACCTGATCGGCGTAGACGTTCACCGTGGCGGGCAGCACGATCGGCTTGCCGAACTTGACGCTATAGGTGGCCCGGTCCGGGATCCGGCCCTCGATCGCACCGAGCACCGCGGCCGCGCTCCACATCCCGTGCGCGATGGTGCGCGGGAACCCGAACGCCTTGGCGCCGAGGGAGGAGACGTGGATCGGGTTCCGGTCCCCGGACACCGCGGCGTAGCGGCTGATGGTCGACTGATCGACCCGCAGCGTCCGCATCGGGCGCGGCGGCACCTCGTCCGCGTGCACCTGCTTCGGTTCCTTCGGCTCGCCGGTCGGGTGCATCTTCAGGAAACTGCTGACCTGCCGCCAGACCAGCTCGCGGCCGACGGACACCTCGCTGACGAGGTCCACCTGGGTGCCCTTGGGGTGCCTGCGGATGTTCTCCGCGTGCACCTTCAGGTCCAGCGGCTCGCTGACGGAGATCGGGCGCAGCTGCTCGATCACATTGTCCGTGTGGACGGAACCGATTGCCGGGAACGGGAACTCGGCCGAGACCATCAGCTTCATCACGGTCGGGAAGACCAGGGTGAAGGGGTAGGTGATCGGCAGGGTGTCGCCGAACCGCAGCCCGCACACCCGCGCGTACGCCGCGAGGTTGTCCGGGTCCACCCGCAGCCCCTCGAGGGCGAGGGTCTGCTTCGGCAGGCTGCGCCTGGTGCCGGACTTGCCGACGACGGGCAGCGCGCCGAGCGCAGCGCGGGCGTAGATCTCGAGTGTCTTGGGCTGTTCCGTGAGCTGCACGAGATCGCCCTTCCGCGCGGACATCAGGCGCCGATCAGCGACTGGCCACACACCCGGACGACCTGGCCGGTCACGGCATTGGACGCGGGGCTGGCGAAGTACGAGACCAGTTCGGCGACATCGACGGTCTGGCCGCCCTGCAGCAGCGAGCTCATCCGACGGCCGGCCTCGCGGGTGGCGAACGGGATGGCCGCGGTCATCGCGGTCTCGATGAAGCCGGGCGCGACGGCGTTGATGGTGATGTCCTTCTCGGCCAGCACCGGGGCGGTGGCCTGCACCAGGCCGATGACGCCTGCCTTGGAGGTGCCGTAGTTGGTCTGGCCGCGGTTGCCCGCGATGCCGGCGATGGAGGACACGTCCACCACGCGGCCACCGCCGCGGAGCGCACCCTTCGCGAGCAGGGTGTCGGTGATCCGCTGCGGGGCAGCCAGGTTCACGGCGATCACCATGTTCCAGCGGGCATCGTCCATGTTCGCGAGCGTCTTGTCGCGGGTGATGCCTGCGTTGTGCACGATGATATCGGCGCCGCCGTGGCGCTCGAGCAGGTGCTCGGCCAGCTTCTCGCCCGCGTCGTCGGCGGTGACATCGAGGGCAAGCGCGGTGCCGCCGACCTTGTTCGCGGTCTCCGACAGCGCCTCGCCCGCGGCCGGGATGTCGGCGCAGATGACCTTCGCGCCGTCGCGCGAGAGCACCTCGGCGATGGTCGCGCCGATGCCGCGGGCGGCACCGGTCACCACGGCGACCTTGCCCTCGAGCGGGCGGTCCCAGGAGGCCGGGGCCACGGAGTCGGCTGCGCCGACGCGGATGACCTGGCCGTCGACGAACGCGGACTTGGCGGAGAGCAGGAAGCGCAGGGTGGACTCGACGCCGGACAGCCCGGTCGACGCGTTCGGCGAGACGTAGACCAGCTGCGCCGTCGCGCCGCGCTTGACCTCCTTGCCGACGCTGCGGGTGAAGCCCTCGAGCGCGCGCTGGGCGATCTGCTCGTCTACGCCCGAGGTCTCCTCGGGGGTGGTGCCGAGGACCACGACCCGGGCGCTGGGCGCGAGGTTGCGGATCACCGGCTGGAAGAACTCGAAGAGCTGGACCAGCTCGCTGACCTGGCCGATGCCGGTGGCGTCGAAGACGAGCGCGCCGAGGCGGTCGTCGTGGGGTGCGGCGGCGGGGTAGTCGGAGAGCAGGTTCCGCAGCGGTTCGACCAGGCGGCCCTTGCCGCCGATCAGCACCGGGCCTGCCAGCGCAGGCTCGCCTGCCTTGTACCGGCGCAGCTTCTCGGGCTGCGGCAGTCCGGCCTGCTTGGCGATGAACGCGCCCGGCGCGGAGGAGAGGAACTGGGAGTAGAGGTCGGGAGCGCCCTTGCTGGCTGCCACGGTCCACCTTCTTTGTCGCAATCGGGGCACCCGGATTTCGGGTGCGGTGTCGACATTGAACTTACTCTGGAGTAAGTTCAATGTCGAGGCAGGATCCCACATACATGGAGACCGACGTGACCCCCAGAGCCCGAACCGCCAAGAAGCCGGCCGCAGCAGCCCCGAGCGCGGGCGGCAAGCAGCTTCGCCCCGTCGCCATCGTCGGCGGCAACCGCATCCCCTTCGCGCGCTCCGACAAGGCGTACGCGCAGGCATCGAACCAGGACATGTTCACCTCGACGCTGGACGGCCTGGTGAGTCGCTTCAACCTGCAGGGCGAGCAGCTCGGCATGGTGGTCGGCGGCGCTGTGCTCAAGCACAGCCGCGACTTCAACCTGATGCGCGAGAGCGTCCTCGGCAGCGCGCTGAGCCCGTACACCCCGGCCTACGACCTGCAGCAGGCCTGCGGCACCGGCCTGCAGTCGATCATCGCGGTCGGCGACGCGATCGCCTCCGGCCGGATCGAGGCCGGGATCGGCGGCGGCGTCGACACCACCTCCGACGCCCCGATCGGCGTCAACGACGCGCTGCGCGAGTTCCTGCTCTCGATCAACCGCGCCAAGACCACCGGCGACCGGATCAAGCTGCTCGGCAACGTGCGCCCCTCCATGCTCGGCCTCGAGATCCCGCGCAACGGCGAGCCCCGCACCGGGATGTCGATGGGCGACCACGCGGCGATCACCGCCAAGGAGTTCGGCGTCCGTCGGGAGGACCAGGACGAGCTCGCCGCGGCCAGCCACAAGAACATGGCGGCGGCCTACGACCGCGGGTTCTTCGACGACCTGGTCACCCCGTTCCTCGGGCTGACCCGCGACGACAACCTTCGGCCCGGCTCGACGGTGGAGAAGCTGGCCACCCTCAAGCCGGTGTTCGGCACCAAGCTCGGCGACGCGACGATGACCGCGGGCAACTCCACCCCGCTCACCGACGGTGCCTCGGCGGCGCTGCTGTCCACCGATGAGTGGGCGGCCGAGCGGAACCTGCCGGTGCTCGCGCACCTGGTCGACTCGGAGACCGCGGCGGTCGACTATGTGCACGGTGGCGACGGGCTGCTGATGGCGCCGACCTATGCGATCCCGCGCCTGCTGGCCCGCAATGGGCTCACCCTGCAGGACTTCGACTACTACGAGATCCACGAGGCGTTCGCCTCGGTGGTCCTCGCGACGCTGCAGGCCTTCGAGTCGGACGAGTACTGCAAGGAGCGCCTCGGCCTCGACGGCGCGCTCGGCTCCATCGACCGCAGCAAGCTCAACGTCAACGGTTCCTCGCTCGCGGCCGGGCATCCGTTCGCGGCGACCGGCGGCCGCATCGTGGCCTCGTTGGCAAAGATGCTCGCGGAGAAGGGATCCGGCCGGGGCCTGATCTCCATCTGTGCCGCGGGTGGCCAGGGCGTCACGGCGATCATCGAGCGGTAAAACCGAACGGGCAGGCCGCCGAGCCTGTTGCTGCTGTCGACGCACGGTCTGGAATCACGTTGATCCCAGACCGTGCGTTTGTCTTTGTGGTGCGTGAGGATACGAGCCATGACTGTTCGCACCGTTGCGCTCGCCGAAGGACTCGACGTCAGTGCCCTGGGGTACGGGGCCATGTCGGTGGCCCCCGTCTACGGACCGGTCGACCCGGCCGAGGCCCTCGCCACCCTGCACCACTCGATCGACATCGGCGTCACCTTCCTCGATACGGCCAACGTGTACGGGAACGGCGACAGTGAGAAGGCCGTCGGCGAGGTGCTGCGCACCCGGCGCGGCGAGGTGCAGTTGGCCACCAAGTTCGGTCTCGTCGGCAACATCGCCGCGGGACAGCGGGGCATAGACGGCCGACCCGAGCATGTCGCGGGCTTTCTGGAGGCGTCGGTGAGCCGCCTCGGCGTCGACAGCGTCGACCTCTACTACCTGCACCGGGTCGATCCGAATGTCCCGATCGAGGAGACGGTCGGCGCGATGGCCGAGCTGGTGACCGCGGGGAAGGTGCGACACCTCGGGCTTTCCGAGGCCACCGGCGACGAGCTGCGCCGGGCCCACGCGGTCCACCCGATCGCCGCGATCCAGAGCGAGTGGAGCGTGTGGAGCCGCGACGTCGAGCGCAGCGTCGTCCCCACCGCCGCCGAGCTCGGCGTCGGTTTCGTGCCGTATTCGCCGGTCGGTCGGGGTTTTCTCACCGGCACCTACGACCCGGCCGCGCTCGGCGAGTCCGACCTGCGCCTGCGGTTCCCCCGCTTCGACGCCGAGGCGCTGCCCGGCAACGCGAAGGTGCTCGAGGTGATCGAAGCGGTCGCCCGCGAGTCCGATGCGACGGCGGCCCAGGTCGCGCTGGCCTGGCTG
Source organism: Rhodococcus sp. PvR099 (assembly GCF_017833315.1). NCBI lineage: Bacteria > Bacillati > Actinomycetota > Actinomycetes > Mycobacteriales > Nocardiaceae > Rhodococcus > Rhodococcus sp. PvR099. Next base: position 4,332,714 of record NZ_JAFIBV010000001.1, read on the forward strand.
TACGCCAAGGGGCGCGAGTTCTCGTTGCCGGTGGTGCCGATCCCGGGGACGCGTTTCGCCGCGCGGGTCACCGAGAACGCGGAGGCGGTGGCGCTCGAGCTGCCCGCCGACCTCATCTCCCGGCTCGACGAGCTGGCCGCGATCACGGTCGGGGCGCGGTCGGCTGATCCGGCCTGGGTGTCCTCCGGCCGGGAGTAGGACCACCCCGCGAGGGAGCCCGCTCGACGACGGGAGCCGCCCGTCCGGAGTCCGGTCTCGGATATGTCACGGACAGGGCTCGCGGACGCCGTTCTGTGTCCAACCGAGGTTCGACCAGGCCCGGTTACGGGTGTTGTGTAGGACACCAACCGACCGCCCTGTTTTGCTTGCGGGGTCGCGAGGGCGATGCCTGCAGGTCACGGGACCGCTCGGGAACGCCGTCGTCGATCGCGACACCGACCCGGCCCTGCCGTGCCGGTTCATTGCGATGCGGCGGATGAATCTCATTGGAGTACCCCGACATTGGGAAGCCGGCCGCGCGTCGGCCCGTCCATTCCTGGGCGAATCCTGCCGTGGTGGCCGTGGAGGAGGACTGCCGCGCCGAGCGGGTCGCCCAACTCCGATCGGCATCAAATGTCAACCCGACACGCCAAAGCACTGTTTGTGACGCTCGTCGCAATTGGTTGAAATCTGGGTCACCTGCGACGTTACCTGGTTGTGACCTAATTGCTGCTTGACGGTGACTTGACAGGATGATGACGTCCTTGTCCAAGCGCCCGCGGCACCGTTCGGAGGCCGGATCGACATTCGGTCGAATCTTGGAGCCCGACCCTTGAACGTTTCACGCTCGCGCCATTTCGGTGTCGCCCTCGCCGCAGCCACCCTGATCGCCACCGGAGCCGCAGTCATCGGACCCGGTGGTGTCGCCAACGCCGCCACCGCAGTGCCCGCCGGGTTCTACGGTCCCCTCGACGCCTCCGCGCCCCCTCGGGTCGAGACGCTTCGTGCAGCCAAGCCGGCTCCCGCGGATCCGGCTCCCGCCGAGCCGGCTGCCGCGGCCGAGCCCGCGCCCCAGCCGCCTGCCCCGGCGCCTGCGGGCGTCACCCCCGACGAGCTGGGACGCATCGTGCCCGGCATGCCGGCGGAGAAGATTGCGGAGTATGTCGCTCCCCTGAACGCGGCGATGGAGCGCGGCGGAATCGACAACCCCGTCCGCCAGGCGGCGTTCATCGCGCAGCTCGCCGTCGAATCCGACTCGTTCCGGACCTTCGAGGAGTACGCATCGGGCGGGGCGTACGAGGGTCGGGCCGACCTCGGAAACACCCAGGCGGGCGACGGTGAGCGTTACAAGGGCCGCGGCGCCATCCAGATCACCGGCCGCCACAACTACGAGAGCCTGAGCCAGTTCACGGGCATCGACTTCGTCGCGCACCCCGAGCTCGTCGAGGCGCCGGAGAACGCGTTCACCACCGCGGTCTGGTACTGGCAGTCGAGGGACCTCAACCAGGTTGCCGATTCCGCGGGAATCGTCCGGGTGTCCGAGCTCGTCAACGGTGGTCACCACGCTCTCGAGCGGCGGGTGGCGGACTTCCAGCGTGGTCTGGACGTGCTCATCCGCCCTTAGCGCTCACCGTCCGGTCGTTCCGTGTGGTCTCGTCGGCAAAGGTGCTCGCGGAGAAGGGATCCGGCCGTGGTGCGACAGGCTTCTGCGCGGCGGATGGCCGAGTGTGCAGGTATTTGTGCAGGTGGCGTGGCTTCATCCCGAATCTTGGGACGGCCGAGAAGGGTTCTGATCTCGGTGTGTAACGGGATCTCGACGCCGGTCGATACCCGTGTAGTCCCGCGTTGCAGCCTGACCCCCGACCCGGTTGCAATGCGGGACTACCCATATCCGCGTGTTGGCGTCCGCCTGACTGGACGCCCGACCAACATTTTTCGCCAAAGTTACCGAGGGGCTGAGTCATTCGTGATGACGCCGTCTCGTGGTCCGACGGTGACCAGAGATGGAATCCGACGGTTCCCCGGTCCGGCGACGCGACGAATCTGCAGCCCCATCAGCGTCGCGTTACGCTGGACCTCGGAAAACAGGCGGTTGGCCCAGCGGCAATTCGGTAGGAGGGGCCAGGGTGACGGACGGTAACGGCGGGAGCGGTAGGCATGCGAACGGGCATGTCGCACCCCCGACCGAAGATGGCGGGAAGGTGCCCGGCCATTCCGTCGGCGACGCCGACGGCGCCAAGACGGTTCGCATCGTCCTCGACCCGGGACAGGAAGCCGAGGCCCCGACCGCGCGGATCGAGCGCCAGGAGCAGCCGCAGCCAGACCAGGGTGACGACGCCGGGCCGGACGAAGCCGCGACGATGATCATCCCCGTCGTGCGCCCCGATCAGCAGGCGGATGCGCCGTCGGAGGCCTTCCATGCGCCGGTGCAGGCCTACAGCGATGTGCCGGGAGCCGGCGCGGCCGCCGGACCGTCGGATCCGGTCGACCCCGACACCGTGCTCATGGCAGGGGAGGGCGCCGCGCATCAGTCCGGCCCGCCCGCCGAACCGCGGCAGGAACCCGCCGCGCCCGGACCTCCGCCCGTCCCGCCGGTCGGTCCGCCGAATGGCCCGCAGGACGGCCCCGGGTCGTCGCAGCCCGGGTCGCCGGGCCGATCCCCGCTCGCCAAGATCGCGATCGGCGCCGCGGCGCTGGCCGCGGTCGGGCTCGTCGCATACGGGGCGGACTACGTCCTGTCCGGCGATTCGGTCCCGCGGGGCGTCACGGTGGCCGGTGTCGACGTCGGTGGATTGAGCACCGCCGACGCGGAGGCGAAGCTGCGCGCACAGATCGGGCCGAGGGCCGACCAGCCGGTCCCGGTGCAGGCCGGGGAGGTGCAGACCGAGATCGTGCCGAGCGAGGCGGGCCTCGCCGTCGATTGGTCGGCCACGCTCGACCGGGCCGGCTCCCAGCCGCTGAACCCCGTCACACGGCTGACGTCACTGTTCTCCGAGCGCGAGATCGGCGTCGTCACCACCACGGACCCGGTGAAGCTGACCGAGGCGATCGACGGGATCCGGCTGCAGACCGACCGCGCACCGCTCGAGGGCAACGTCGTGTTCGAGGGCGCGACGCCGATCGCCGTCACGCCCCGACAGGGCCAGAATCTCGACGGACAGGCCGCGGAGACCGCCTTCGCCGAGAACTGGGCGAACGGGGAGAGCGTGGACCTGCCCGTGAGCGTGGTGCCCGTCTCGGTGGGGCAGGACGGCGTGGATCGGGCGATGAGCGAGGTCGCGGTCCCGGCCGTGGCGACGGATCTCGTGGTGACCGGCCGGGACAACAAGTCCGCGGTGCTGCGCCGGGACCAGGTCGGCGGTGTTCTCACCTTTGCGCCCGACGGGAACGGTGGACTCACCCCGCAGTACAACGTCGACGCGGCGATCGGTGTGCTCGCGCCGCAACTCGCAGGCACCGAGGTCCAGCCCAAGGACGCGACGTTCAGCCTGTCCAGCGGCGCGCCAACGGTGGTGCCCGCGGTGACCGGCGACATGATCGAGTGGCGCAAGACCCTCGAGCAGCTGCCCACGCTGCTGGCGCAGACGGGACCGCGCAGCACGGCCGCGGTCTACGAGCAGAAGCAGCCCGCGTTGACCACGGCCGCCGCGGACAAGCTCGGCATCCGGCAGGTCATCGGCGAGTTCACCAGCGGCGGTTTCGAGGCGGCCTCGGGGGTCAACATCCGTCTGGCGGCCAGCGAGATCAACGGCGCCGTCGTCAAGCCGGGGGAGACGTTCTCGCTCAACGGACACACCGGTCCGCGTGGATCGGCAGAGGGCTACGTCGAGTCCGGGGTGATCAACAACGGCCGGCCGGCGAAGGCGGTCGGCGGTGGCATCAGCCAGCTCGCCACCACGCTCTACAACGCCGCCTACTTCGCGGGCATGGAAGACGCGGGCCACACCGAGCACAGCTACTACATCTCCCGCTACCCCGCGGCCAGGGAGGCGACCGTGTTCGAGGGTGCGATCGACCTGAAGTTCAAGAATGACTCGCCGACCGGTGTGCTGATCCAGGCCGTCGGCACCGGATCCGATGTGACGGTGCGGCTCTGGGGCACCAAGACGGTGGACGTGGAGTCCATCCCGGGGGAGCGGTACGCGCCAACCGACCCGAACACCGTGACCCTGCCCAAGGGGCCGGGCTGCATCGCCTCCAGCGGCGCGAAGGGCTTCACCACCAGTGACACCAGGGTGATCACCGATCACGCCACCGGGCAGGAGATCTCGCGCGACACCCGCACGGTCAAGTACGACCCGGTGCCCATCGTCAAATGTGAGTAGCGGCCGCTCAGTCCGAGTGGGTGATCTGCCCGATCGGGGGTCGCTCGCCGCCGAGCAGGCGGCGGTGGGCGTCGTCCAGCTGTCGTTCCGCGCGGGCGTCGACCCAGCGTTGCCCGCCGGGCAGTCGGGCGATGACGCGATGCTTGACGGTGTTCGCAGCGGCCCGCCACACCGGGTACCAGGGCGGCCGCATCGGCACCCGGAGCGCACGCACTCCCGCGGGGCCGAGCAGCGTGGTGGCCAGGCTCAGCCCGCGCTCGTAGTCGTAGGTGCGGCGGACTCGCTGGAAGTTCTTGTGGTGGATCAGCTTCGGCGATTCGATCAGCGACTTGGCAAGAGCGAGGCTGTTCGCGTCTGCCGCCGGTGACGCGGTCCCGATGTGGTAGATCATCCGGCGGCCGCCTGCCTCGGTGAACGGCAGCCAGTGCTCGTCCACGCCCATCAGCCAGCCGACGTAACACCACAGGTGCATCGCGGCGTCGGCGTCCGCCTTTGTGTAGCGCAGGCCGAGAACCCGGGTGTGGATCAGGAAGGTGGTCGAGAACAGTCCGAGGGTGCCCGCCTGGTCGAACTGGTTGATCGGCAGCCCGCGCACGTCGCTGCGCCAGGCGGGGTCGTGCTCGTGATGGTAGTTGAGGAACGCGTGCATCGCCCGCACGTGCACCGTGAGTTTCCAGCCCTCGCCGAAGCGCTCGAGTCCGTCCGGCGCGGTGACCGCGCGCCACCACACGCTGGTCTCGGATACCCGGCGCAGCGTCTGCTCGCCGGTGAGTTTGCCCGATGCCATCAACAGCGGCAGCGGCCCGGAGTTGTTGTAGCCGCCAAGAAGTGAGCCGTAACCGAGGACAAGGGAGGCATCGAGGCCCACCCGGCGCAGCACCCGTGCGCCGTGCGTCAACTTCGCCTCGTCCACCCAGTCGGGGGTCCGGGCCAGCGTCTCGAAGAAGTCCCGCAGCGGGTCCGGCGGATCGGGGATCGAGTCGATGCCGTGTTCGAGGGCCTGGCGGAACATCGGCATCGTCACGATGTGGTCCTCGCGGATCGCCCGGACCAGGGCGTCGGCCGGTTCGTCGCGTTCCATCAGTGCCCGGCCGAGCCGGTCGCGTTCGTCGTCGGTGGGGTCCGGCGCCGCGCCGACGAGCAGGCGCAGGGGCGCCGCGACTCGGCGCGCGGCGATCGGATCCCGCATGAACCGCTGCGGCGCCCGTGCTCCGGTGGTATCCGACAGGCTCTTGGTCACGGTGTGCCCTTCGCTCGGGGGATCCGGTGCCCGCGGATCTGCGTACCGGCCCATGGCCAACATGCAGTATGACAACGCATGTTGTCAATACCTGGTCACGGCCCGGCGCCTGCGGCCCATCCGGCACGGAAACGGCGATGCCGCACACCGTGTCGGTGTGCGGCATCGCCGTTGATCCGGATCGGGCCCGTTTGCGCGGCCGAGCTCGTGCCGTTTAGAACGCGGCCTCGTCGAGCTCCATGATGTCGTTGTCGGTGTTCGCGATGATGGCGCGGTTCGCGGTCAGCTCGGGCAGCACGTTCTTCGCGAAGAAGGACGCGGTCGCGACCTTGCCCTCGTAGAACGACTTGTCCTTGTCGGCGGCACCGGCGTCGAGCGCCTTGATGGCGATCTCGGCCTGCTCCAGCAGACGCCAGCCGATGAGCAGGTCGCCGACCGACATCAGGAAGCGCACGGAACCGAGGCCGACCTTGTACAGCTCGGTGGTCTGCTCCTGGGCGCCCATCAGGAAGCCGGTCAGGGTCGCGGCCATCGTCTGGACGTCCTCGAGCGCGGTGGCGAGCAGGGCACGCTCCGACTTGAGGCGGTTGTCGGCATCCTCGCGCTCGATGAACTTCTTGACCTCGCCCGCCACGTGGGCCAGGGCGACGCCACGGTCGCGGGCGATCTTCCGGAAGAAGAAGTCCTGCGCCTGGATCGCGGTGGTGCCCTCGTACAGCGAGTCGATCTTCGCGTCGCGGATGTACTGCTCGATCGGGTAGTCCTGCAGGAAGCCCGAGCCGCCGAGGGTCTGCAGGCTCTCCGTCAGGTACTGGTAGGCCCGCTCGGAGCCGACGCCCTTGACGATCGGGAGCAGCAGGTCGTTGACGCGGAACGCGAGGTCCTTGTCGGCGCCGGAGACCAGCTGCGCCAGCACCTCGTCCTGGTGCGCGGCGGTGTAGAGGTACACCGAGCGCAGGCCCTCCGCGTACGACTTCTGCATCGCCAGCGCCCGGCGGACGTCCGGGTGGTGGGTGATGGTCACGCGTGGCGCGGCCTTGTCGGTCATCTGGGTCAGGTCGGCACCCTGCACGCGCTCCTTGGCGTACGCCAGCGCGTTGAGGTAGCCGGTCGACAGGGTGGAGATGGCCTTGGTGCCGACCATCATGCGGGCGTGCTCGATGACGTCGAACATCTGGGCGATGCCGTTGTGGACCTCGCCGACCAGCCAGCCCTTGGCGGGGATGCCGTGGCCGCCGAAGGTGAGCTCACAGGTCGCGGAGGCCTTGAGGCCCATCTTGTGCTCGACACCGGTGACGAAGACGCCGTTGCGCTCGCCCAGCTCGTTCTTCTCGAAGTCGAAGTGGGTGTTCGGCACGAAGAACAGGCTCAGACCCTTGGTGCCCGGTCCGGCGCCCTCGGGGCGGGCCAGCACCAGGTGGAAGATGTTCTCGAACAGATCGTCGGAGACCGCCGAGGTGATGAACCGCTTGACGCCCTCGATGTGCCAGCTGCCGTCGTCCTGCTTGACGGCCTTGGTGCGGCCGGCGCCGACGTCCGAGCCCGCGTCCGGCTCGGTCAGCACCATGGTGGCGCCCCAGCCGCGCTCGACGCAGGTCTCGGCCCACTTCTTCTGCTCTTCGGTGCCGTTCTCGAACAGCACGCCCGCGAACGACGGGCCCGCGGCGTACATGAAGGCGGCAGGCTGCGCGCCGAGCAGCATCTCGGCGATGGACCAGACCAGGGCGCGGGGAGCGGCGACGCCGCCGATCTCCTCCTGCAGGCCCATCCGGTACCACTCGCCGTCCCACATGGCCTTGAACGAGGTCTTGAACGACTCGGGCAGCGCGAGTGTGTGGGTCTCGGGATCGAAGACGGGCGGGTTGCGGTCCGCGTCGGCGAACGCCTCGCCGAGCGGGCCCTCGGCCAGCTTGGCGACCTCGCTGAGCATGGTGCGGATCGTGTCCGCGTCCAGGTCGCCCCAGGCGCCCTCGCTCAGCGGCTTCTCGAGACCGAGTACCTCGAAGAGGTTGAACTCCAGGTCACGGACGTTGCTCTTGTAATGGCCCATGTCTTTTTCTCCCGGTGAGACGGTGCGGTCATGCTGTGTCAAGTACCGCCCAAGTAGCTACTCGTCGGTAACTTAGCCGATATTACTCGGCATTCAGTTAGCTGCCAAGATAGGGGCGCCTTCCCACGACCAGCGCATCGATCGCGGTGCCGGTCTCGGTGTGCCGGTGCCGCCGTTCCGCGACTGTGGGGTCCACCGCGTCGCCCAGCTCGTCGACCAGCTCCGTTGGGGTGTATAGGATCTCGATGTCCTGTGGCCCGCCAACGCCATCGGCGATATTGGTGGCGTCGTGCCCGAGGACCAGCAGCGTGCCGCCTGGCCGGAGTGCGGCCGCGGCCCTGCGCAGCAGTTCTGGCCGCTCTTTCGGCGAAAGATGCAGGTAAACGACGAGAACCAGGTCATACTCCTGCCGGAATTCGATCTTCGTCACATCGGCGTGCAGCCACTCGAGTCGTTCGCGCACTGACCGGGGCAGTGGCGCGGCGGCCCTTGCCCCCTTCTCGAGTGCCACCGAGGAGAAGTCCACCGCGGTGACCTGCCAGCCACGAGTGGCCAGCCACAACGCATTTCGGCCCTCGCCGCAGGCGAGATCCAGGGCCCGTCCCGCCGGCAGGGAGGTCGCGAACTCCATGACCACGGCGTTGGCGGGCGCGCCCCAGACCAGTTCGGTGCCCGCGTACTTCTCGTTCCAGTCCTGTGCGTCCATCGCGGTGACGCTAGCCGTGCGCTGCCGGCCGGCGTTCACCGATTGAGGGTGGTGCGCATCAACAGGACGTTGTAGTTGGAGTGCACGGTGGTGAGGAAGTACAGATCGGGCCCGGTGGACCAGGGATGGATGTACGCGCCGTAGGCGGTCGGCAGCTCACGGGCCTCGAGCAGCACCTCCGGCGGGCCCCAGGGGCCGGTGGGTGACGGCGAGCGGCGCATCACCACGGAGTTGAAGTTGTCGGTGGTGAGCATCAGGTACTGGCCGAGGAACTGGTTGTACTGCACCGACAGCTCGGCGACACCGCCGAACACGATGGGCGCGGCCGCGTTCGGGTCGCCCTTCTTCCATTCGTGGCCGTTCCAGTACTCGTAGGCGCCGAGGTCGCGGATCTGCTTCTCCGGCACCCGGGCCAGGTGCACGAGTCCGCCGCGGCCCGGCGGGGTGCCGTATTGGTAGACGAAGCCGCCGTCCTTGACGAACGCGCTCATCTGGAAGTTCCGGTTACCGGCGGTGGCGGGACGGTTGGTCTCGGGGGCGACGGTCCAGTTCTCCCCGTTGTCCGTGGAGAACGCGAGCCCGGAGTAGTTGGTGTCCCACTGGCCCGGCTCGCCCCAGTTCTTGACCGACATCAGCGACATGTACTGGACGCCGTCCACCGCGACACCGGCGGTCGGGATCCTGCTGATCTCGACGAACGGGATCTTCGGGCTGGGGATCAGTTCCTTGGCCTGGCCGAGGAAGTCGCGCGGCGAGCTGTCAAAGCTCATGCCGTCGGCGAGATTTCGATCGGCGCTGCGGAAGAGGGTGTTGCTCCGCCACGACCAGAGGCTTCCGTTCATGAGGTTCGGGATGCCGAGCCCGGCCGAATCGCCGAACGCGGTGAGTACCTCGCCGTTTCCGTTGTCCCACATGATGCCGAGGTCGGTGCCGAGGACGTTGGCATCCTGGGTTCGATTGGGGCTGAGCAGGCCGGTGGCCTGGGCGATGGCCGAGGAGCGGCCGTTCAACACCGGCAGCCCGTTGGTCCCGTTGAGGCCAGGGATCGGGTTCACGGTGTTCGGATCTGCCGCGGCAGGCCCGGCCAGCAGGAGCATCGCCGCCGCCCCGATTGCCGAGACCTGCACCAATCGCTTCGAAGCTCCCATGATCACACCACCCCATCGACGTCCATTGTGACTTTTGGTCATGGAACACGAGTTCCCGTGGCGTGAGCGGCAACGCGCACGCCACGTAGATCCTAATCAGGGTTAGCCGGTATTGCAGGGATTCACCGGGGATACCCTGGATTCATGTTGCCGGTGGTCGACTTCGGCGAACTGACCAGTGTGCGGGGGCGACTGGCGTTGCGCCGGGCGACGCACGAGCTCGGCTTCTTCTACCTGACCGACCACGGCGTGCCGAGGGCTCTGATCGACGAGGTGCTCGGGGTGGCCCACAGGTTCTTCGCGCTGCCGGTCGAGGAGAAGATGTCGATCGAGATGCTCGGCAGTCCGCATTTCCGGGGCTACACGCGGCTCGGTGGAGAGCTCACCGAGGGACGGACCGACTGGCGGGAGCAGATCGACATCGGGCCCGAGCGCGCGGCGATCCCCGGCGCGGTCGGGTACTGGAACCTGCAGGGCCCGAACCGCTGGCCGAGGGCGCTGCCCGAGCTACGGGCGACGATCATCCGCTGGGACGCCGAACTGTCGCGGCTCGGCCTGGAACTGTTGCGGGAGTGGGCGGTCTCGCTCGGGGCGAGTGCCGACGTGTTCGACCCCGCGTTCGCGACGGACCCGGCGACCCTGATCAAGGTGGTGCGCTATCCGGGCCATCGAGTCGGCGAGGGGGCGGAACGGGAGAGCGACCAGGGTGTTGGCGCACACAAGGATTCGGGTGTGCTCACCCTGCTGCTGGTCGAGCCGGGGTCGAGCGGGCTGCAGGTGGAGGGGCGCGGCGGTGACTGGATCGACGCCCCGCCGCTGCCGGGGGCGTTCATCGTGAACATCGGCGAGCTGCTCGAGGTGGCAACCGCGGGATACCTGAGGGCGACCAGGCATCGGGTGCTCTCGGCCCCGGGTTCGCCCGAGCGGATCTCGGTGCCCTACTTCTTCAACCCCGCGCTCGACGCGGTGGTGCCGGTGCTGACCTTGCCCGCGGAGCTGGCCGGCCGGGCGCGCGGGGTCAGCGCAGACCCGGGAAACCCCATCTTCGACACCTACGGCGCGAACGCGTGGAAGAGCAGGGTGCGCGCGCACCCGGACGTGGCGGCCCGCTGGGGGTACACCAGCTGAACCGCGCCGCCGGTACGCGATTGCGTACCGCATCGCCCTTGTGGGCTGGATCACCGTCCAGTTTCTTTGGGCGCTACGGTGTCGAGCGAGGAGAGTTCGTGGGTTTCGCCCGAGCATCCCGAAGCGAAACTTTGAACAAGAGGAGATAGACCATGGGTGCAGTGATCACGAACTCCACCGAAATCCGCAATACCGCCATGCTCGGGCTCGGGGTGCACCGACCCGAGCGCGTGGTGACGAACGAGGAGATCTGCCAGTCGATCGACTCGACCGACGAGTGGATCCAGTCGCGCACGGGGATCAAGGAGCGGCGGTTCGCCAAGGCCTACCCGGAGGAGTCCGTGCTGGACATGTCCGAGTCGGCGGCCCGGTCCGCGCTCGCGGCCGCGGGAGTCGAGCCTGCCGAGCTCGACGTGGTCATCCTGGCCACGTCGACCTACCCGATGCAGACGCCGCAGGGCGCGGCGATCCTCGCCGACATGCTGGGCGCAGGCGGCCCCTCTGCCTTCGACGTCGCCGCCGGGTGCGCGGGCTTCTGCTACGCGCTCGGGGTGGCCTCGGACCTGGTCCGGGCGGGCACCGCGAACAAGGTGCTGGTGGTCGGGGTGGACCGCATGACGGACTCGACCGAGCCCACCGACCGCTCGGTGCGGGCCATCTTCGGTGACGGTGCGGGCGCTGTGGTCGTCGGCGTCTCCGACGAGGTCGGCATCAGCTCGACGGTGTGGGGCTCCGACGGTGCGCAGGGCCGCTCGATCCGGCAGGAGCCGGACTGGGTCGGCTTCGCGCTGAACCCGGAGCAGAAGCGCCCCTGGATCATCATGGAGGGCACCGCCGTCTTCCGGTGGGCGGCATTCGAGATGGGCAAGATCGCCAAGACGGTTCTGGACTGCGCAGGCGTGCGGATCGACCAGATCGACGCGTTCGTGCCGCACCAGGCGAACCTGCGCATCAACGACGTCATCGTCCGGTCGATCGACCTGCCCGAGGGCGTTCCGGTCGCGGACGACATCATCGAGACCGGCAACACCTCGGCGGCGTCGATCCCGCTCGCCATGGAGAAGATGCTGCGCACCGGTCAGGTTCAGGCCGGCGCGACCGCGCTGCTGCTCGGCTTCGGCGCCGGCCTGTCCTACGCAGGCCAGGTCGTCAAGATGCCGGTGCTGGCCGAGAGCTGACAAGGGCGGGACACCCCGCGCCCGGCCGAGGGGGCATCCTCGCGCGAATTCGCGCTTGCGGTGCCCCTTCGCGTCCGCCTGTCAGTTGCCGGTGGTCAGGACCATCCGGAAGCGGGCCTTGCCGGTGAGCATCCGGTCGAAGGCCTGTCCGTCCTCGGCGAGGGGAGCCTCCTCGATCCAGGCCCGCGCCCCGGTCTGCGCGGCTCGCTGACCTGCATCGCCCGGATGGTTGCGGAAGTCATCACGTGTCCTTACTCGAATGAGGTGATGGCCTCTCCAGACTGGCGCATCGGCGGCACCACGAACAGGCCCCGCCGGACGAGAAACGGCGGGGGCGTCACCGGAAGGCGACGCCCCCGCCGTGGGGCGAGCGGTTCGATCAGGAGCCGAAGATGCTGTCTGCCGAGCCGCTACCGCCGCCGGGGGTGCCCACCGCGGTCACGTTGACCACGTGCGCGTCCGACGTGGAGCCCAGGAATCCGGCCGCGCCGCTGTAGACGGCGGTGATGCCGTGCGCGCCGACGGCGCCGAACGCGTGGGACAGCGTCGCGGTGCCGTTGGACAACGGCACCGCGACGCCGATCGCGGTGACGCCGTCGTAGAACTGCACGGTGCCACCCGCCTCGCTCGGTGCCACGGTGGCGGTGAGCGTCACGGCCTGGTTCTGGGTGGCCGGGGTCGGGGCGTCCAGCGTGGTGCTGGTGGTCGCCTCGTTCGGCGCCGGGACGGAGACCGTGACGGTCTTCGCGGCCGCCGTCGAGGGGGCCGAGCCGGGCGCACCGCTGAACGACGCGGTGATCGAGTGGCTGCCCGCCGAGTCGAAGGTGTGCGCCAGCGTGGCCACGCCGCCCGCGACGGTCACCGGTGCGCCGATCGGGGCACCGCCGTCGAGGAACTGCACCGTGCCGCCGGTCGGTGTGGGTGCGACGGTCGCGGCCAGGCCGACCGACACCCCGGTCTTCGCGTGGGTCGGGGTGGTCAGCACCGTGGTCGTGTCGACGGTGGCGACGCCGACCTCGACCGAATGCGGCGCGGAGGTCGAGCCCGCGAACCCGGGAGCGCCGCTGTAGACCGCGGTGATGGCGTGTGCGCCCGCGGTCGCGAAGGTGTGGCTCAGCGTGGCGGTGGCGCCACTGAGGGTGACCGGCCCGCCGATGTTGTCGGCGCCGTCCTTGAACTGGACCGTGCCGCCCGCGGGGGCGGGGCTGACGGTGGCCGTGAGATCAACGGCCGCACCGGTGTTCGCGGTCGTGGGAGCGGCGACCGCGGTCGTGGTCGTCGCGTCCGGTGGGGCGGTGACATTGATCGTGGCCAGCGGTCCCGCACCCGCGTTGAGCGGGACGCCGCTGCCGGGGTCGGTGCCGTTCTTCGGCACGCACCGGGTGGCGGACCAGTAGGACACGGAGAACACCGGGTCCTTCTCCCGGACCAGCGAGGTGAAGAAGTTCTCGTCGGCCTTGTAGTTCGCGGCCGCTCCGGTGGTGCGAATCTTCGGGGTCACCACGGATCCGGCCGGACCGGCCACGGCCGTGATCTCGATGGCAGGCAGCCGGTACGAGGTGTCGCCGGAGCCCGCGGCATTCACGACGATGCCGCCCTCGGCGCCGTCGTTGGTGGTCGGGCCGTTGCCCACGGTCTCGTTGTTGCCGGACAGGCGCAGGATCGTGCCTGCGGCGGAGGGGCTACCGTTCTCGGCCACCCGGGTGACCGTCGGCGCCGATCCGGCCAGGTTGACCCCGGTGCCGGGAACCACGGTGGCGGAGACGAACTGGGCGCCGGCGGGGATCTCGTAGTCGAACTTGATCCGGGACACGCTCGAGCGGATCCGGAGGTTCTCGCCGTTGCGCGCCAGCGTCATCGTCTCGGGCTGGAGCCGGTACGTGAAGGTATCGCCGGTGACGACACTGGCGGGGGCCTCGACGGTCACGCCGGTGCCGATGGACTTGTGGGTGTTGTCCAGCAGGCTCTTGAACTTGCCCCAGCACGCGGCATCGAAGCCGGTGGTGGTGGGCGCCGCGGTGGCCGGGGCCGCCAATAGCAGTGCGCCCGCGGTCAATCCGGCGGCCGCGAGGGCCGCCGCGCCGCGGCGCAGGGTGGGGGATGTCAAAGCAACTCCTGAGGGGGTGGGTCTGAGGAAGGTGATCAGGAACCGAACAGGCTGCCGGCCGATCCGCTGCCACCCGGGGTTCCTGCGGCCGAGGCGGTCACCGCGAAGGTCGCGGACGTGGAGGCCACGAAGCCCGGTGCACCGCTGTAGACGGCGGTGATGCCGTGCTCGCCCGCCGAGGTGAAGGTGTGCGCCAGGATCGCGGTCCCGTTCACCACGGTCACCGGTCCGCCGATCGGGGTGGTGCCGTCCATGAACTGGACGGTGCCGCCCGCCGGGGAGGGGGTGACCGTCGCGGACAGGTCGATCGCCGTGTTGACGGTGGCCGTGCTCAGCGCGGTCACCTTGGTCACCGTGGCCACGTCGGTGGGCGCCGGGGCGTTGACCTCGATGGTCTGCGAGGCGGAGTTCGATCCCAGGAATCCGGCGCTGCCGGAGAAGGACGCGCTGATGTTGCGGTGCCCGGTGGTGGTGAAGGTGTGCGCAAGGGTGGCGACGCCGCCCACGACCTCGACGGGTGCGCCGATCGGGGTGTTGTCGGCCTTGAACTGGACGGTGCCCCCGCTCGGGGCGGGCGCGATCGTCGCGGACAGGCCGACGGCGGAGCCCGTGGTCGCGGTGGCGGGGACGGTCAGGGTGACGGCGGTGGCGACGTCGACGGGGGCCGGGCCCTGGACGTCGACTGTCGCGGCCGCGGAGGTGGAACCGGTGAAGCCGGTCGCGCCGCTGTAGATCGCGGTGATGGCATGGGCGCCCGCGGTGGCAAAGGTGTGGCTGCGGGTGGCGTTGCCGCCGGTGAGGTTGACCGGTGCGCCGATGTTGGTGTCGCCGTCCTTGAACTGGACGGTGCCGCCGCTGGGGGCGGGCGCGACGGCCGCGGTGAGGTCGATCGCGGTGCCGGTGGTCGCGGTGCCGGGCGCGGTCAGGGTCGTGGCGGTGGTCACGGCGGCCGCGACGACGTTGACGGTGGCCAGCGGTCCGCCGCCGGCGTTGAGCGCTCCACCGCTGCTGTCCTTGGGCACGCAGCGGGTGGGCGCCCACACGGTGCCGACGAACGGGGCGCTGGCCTTCGCCAGGGAGGTGCTGTAGTTCTCGTCGCTGTTGTAGGCGGCCGCGTTCCCGCCCACCCGCAGCTTCGGGGTGATGGTGCCTGCGGACCCGGCGACGACAGTGACGTCCACGGCGGGCAGCTGGAAGACGCTGTTGCCGCCGGAATTGTTGGTGCCGTCGAGGTTCTTCTTCAGCTTGGGGGCGGTGATGCCGCCCTCGCTGTTGCCACTGGACGAGGGGCCGTTTCCGATGGTCTGGTTGTTGCCGGAGAGACGCAGGATCGGGCCTGCGGCGTCGACGGTGCCGGAGGTGTTCACCCGAAGCACGTTCGGGGCGACCCCGCCGAGGTTGGCACCGGTGCCTGCCGCCACGACGGCGTTCACGAACGACGAGTTCGCGGGGATCTCGAAGTCGAACTTCAGCCGCGACAGTCCGGCGGTGGTGCCACCCGACTGGGAGTCCGGATAGGAGCCGGGGCCGGGCTGGATCCGGTAGGTGAACGTGTCGCCGGGAGCGACGCTCGCGGGCGCGGTCACCGAGGCCGACGCCGCCACCACCTGGTGTTGCGGACCGGCGAGCGAGGTCGACGGCGTGGCCTGGCAGGCGGTCTGGAAGTTGACGGTGCCGGCGTGCGCGGGCCCGCCGATGAGGGCGAGCCCGGCGGTCAGGGCGAGGACGCCGACGGGCGCCACGGAGCGGCGCAGGGTTGAGCGAGGCATGGTGACCCGGTCTTTCGGAGAGGGGGGTGAGACCAAAGATCCGAGTAGAGCACAACCGGGCCGGTGTGGTTACGAGAATGAGGGAATTGATTGAACGCTTTTTAAGATTCCTGTTCGGGGGATTTCGGCCTGTTCACGAGCGGTCTGTCTGCGTGTCAGATCAGGGCGCAAATTTCCCGACGGCGTCGAGGTTGGCGAACAGTTCACCCGCACTGACGAGGTTGGCGCCGGCGGTCTGGTTGAAGACCTGCGCGAAATAGGGGGAGAAGCGGAACGGCCAGTAGGTGGGGCCGATCCCGCCACCGTGCGGCGTCATGACCGTCGGCATCATCTCACCCACGTTGTAGGTGGCGACCATCCTCTCGCCCTGGGCGACCCCGTTGATCTTCACGGTCGCGTAGGCGCCGTCCATCCGCAGCCAGATGTTCTCGGCCGCAACAGAGTTCCCGGTCTTGCTGACGAACTTCGGCCCGCCGGGGTAGTACACGCCCATGCACGCGTCGATGTGGTTGGTGTGCGAGCCGATCGGCAGATAGAGACCGGTCTTCGCGGGCTTGGCCTGGAACGGCGTGATGCCCTCGACCGCGATCTCGTTGTCGTTCAGCAGCCCGACGATTTGCGGGGGGAAATCGAAATTGGCATATCCGAACGGCGTGAAGTACGGCATTCTCATGCACTCGGTCTGAGCGGTCGCCACGGGTGCGTGAAGAGATAGCGCCAGAACCAGGATGATCACCCCACCGACCGCTCCTACAAACGCACGCAAGATTCGCATCTCTGCTCCAATCCTCGGGTTTGTTCGCCGTGGCACCGGGCGAGAAGTAGCGCCAATCAGCGCCAAAAGCCTCAGATGATAGATTATGCGCCCCGAGTCTGGCATTGAATCGCCATTTTGCGGCCGAGATCACACGGGGTCGACGAGCGAGGACATCGTCGGGAGGGAGGCGCGGGCCGCTGGGGACGGCGAGTCCCGCGCTTGGGGCGAACGCGCCGAAGGGCGCCTCCGTAAACGGAGACGCCCTTCGGAAGGTCTGACAGGTCGCGCCGTGTGGCGCGCGCCCGGAGACTAAGTCGCTTTAGACGGTGCGAACGCCGGTGGCCTGGGGGCCCTTCTGGCCCTGGCCGATCTCGAACTCCACGCGCTGGCCCTCGTCGAGGGACTTGAAGCCGCTGCCCTGGATCTCGGAGTAGTGAACGAACACGTCGGGTCCGTCACCGTCCTGCTCGATGAAACCGAAACCCTTTTCGCCGTTGAACCACTTCACGGTGCCCTGTGCCACGTTATTACTCCTGTTACTGCGAGCCGGATCCTCAGGTCGAGAACCCTGGTCTCACGGTAAGGATGCCACCTCGATGCCGCTGCGTCCACAGCGGGCTGTACTTTGTGGGGTTCAGGACGCTCTCAACGGGGTGCGGGACGCCTGCTTCCCACGAACTCCAGGGCCTCCCTGGCCAGCGAGAGCCACGTCAGGTCGTCGTCCACGGTGACCGTCAGCCATTCCTTCATCGGCCGCCCCTTGCCGGCCTCGAACGTTCCGCCCATTCCGCTCCCGACCAGGGATTGGACCCGGGTCCTCGGCAGCTTCACCACCAGTCGACCGCCCGTGAGCATGGCAAAGATCGAGCCGTTGACCTTCAGTGCGCCCGATCCGAAGCCCCGCCGGGTGCACTGTTCGGGCACCGACACGCCCGCGAGGCCGGCGAACTCGTCGACCAGCGAGGTGAAGCGTTCCTCGGGGTCCACGAATCAATTCGACCGCGTTCGGGTGCCAGGCGCAACCCTGCCCGGCGTCGTCGATTCGAGTAGTCGGCTACTCACGTGATATTGGTCGCCCGCCGGAAGGTTGAGTGGTGAGCCCGCCTGATCTGGGCCGATCCACGCCGGAGAACGCCATGAGAGAAACAGTCGCGGTGTTGCTTGTCGTGGGCGTGCCGGGTGACCACGACTCCTCGACCGTCGCCGCCTGGAGTTGTATCTGTGACCCGTGACGGGCTCTTGCGTGCGGTGGGGGCCGGGCGAAGGATTGAACCCGTAGTGGCCGCCGCGCGGGCCGGGTGGTGCCCGCCGATCGGTGGACCGCGTCGGTCGGTCACCGTGATCCGTTGAGTTGGGGTCCAGGCCCCGACTCGAGGAGGCAGAGATGTTCATCCAAGTCGTCCAAGGAAAGGTGTCTGACGAGGAGGGCCTGCGCAGGTGCATGGACTGGTGGGCGGAAGAACTGCAGCCGGGGGCCACCGGCTTTCTGGGGTCGACCCGCGGAATGTCCGAGGACGGGACCTTCATCGTGGTGGCACGGTTCGAGTCCGAGGCGGCGGCCCGCAGGAACAGCGAGCGCCCCGAGCAGAGCGCCTGGTGGGCTGAGACCGAGCGCTGCTTCGACGGTCCGGTCTCCTTCATGGACTGCCCGGAGGTGACCGAATGGCTCGGCGGCGGCTCGGACGACGCCGGATTCGTGCAGATCATGGAGGGGCACACCAGCGACGAGACCCGGATGCGGGAGGTGCTGACGCAGGCAGGCGACCAGGTCCAGGAGCTGCGCCCGGAGATCGTCGGTGGGACGCTGGCGACGGACGGCTCCGGCGGATACGTCGAGACCGTCTACTTCACGTCCGAAGCGGAGGCGCGCGCCCACGAGAAGATCGAGATCCCCGACGACCTGCGCTCGCTGTTCGAGGAGGAGGGCCGGCTGATGGGGGAGGTGTCGTACTTCGACCTGCACGAGCCGATGCTCGTCACCGCGCGGCGGACCTGACGATCTCCAGCCGCACACGAAGCCTCCGGACCTACCGGGGGCTTTCGTCTGCGCGGCCGCCTCCCGATTCCCGACACGTGTGGCCGCCGAACTGATACGGTTCCGCATCGGATGCAGAAATGTATCGAAATGCGCGGTGTCTCGGGAAGGAGCGGCTGATGCGTGTGGACGACACGGCCGAATCCGCGACGCCCAAGCGCGTGACGAAGCGCCGCATCCAGACGCGGGAGCGGCTGCTCGACGCCGCGCTGCTCGTCTTCGCCGAAGAGGGCTTCGGGCGCTCGACGGTGGAGCAGATCTGCGAACGCGCCGGCTACACGCGGGGCGCCTTCTACTCGAACTTCGCCTCCCTCGATGAGCTGTTCCTGGCGATGTGGGAGCAACGATCGGCGCAGATGCTCGCCGACCTCCGCGAAGCGGTGTCGGGCGAGTACACCGGGGAACCGGGTGAGCTCGGCGTGGTGGAATCCACCGCACGGATTCTCGACGCGATCCCGATCGACGACCAGTGGTACCGGATCACCGCGGAATTCACGGCGCACGCCCTGCGAAATCCGTCGCTCAAGCGGGTGATGGCCGCCAGGGAAGAGGCCATCCTCGCCACGATCCTGCCGATCGTCGAAGCGGCACTGGCGCGGGCCGGGCGGCGAGCGACGGACCCGCAAGCCCTCGGCCGGGCGTTGGTGGCCGTGCACGACGGGACCACCGTCCAATGCCTGATGGAACCAGAAAGTGACACCGTCCGCCGGGCGCGCACGAATCTGTTCGTGAGCGTGCTGCGCAACTACAGCGAGGAAGTGTGAACGTGAACGCCGATGTCATCGTGGTGGGGGCGGGCCTGGCAGGACTGGTGGCCACCCACGAGCTCGTGAAGGCCGGACGCCGGGTGCTGGTGATCGACCAGGAGAATCGCAACAACCTTGGTGGACAGGCATTCTGGTCGCTCGGGGGCCTGTTTTTCGTGGATTCCCCCGAACAGCGCCGACTGGGGATCAAGGATTCCCACGAGCTGGCGCTGGCGGACTGGATGGGATCGGCCGGATTCGACCGCGAGCGCGAGGACCACTGGCCACGCCAGTGGGCGCGCGCCTACGTCGACTTCGCGGCCACCGAGAAGCGGGAGTACCTACGTGAGCTCGGGCTCAAGGTCGTGCCGACCGTCGGTTGGGCCGAGCGCGGCGGCGGAAGCGCGTCCGGGCACGGCAACTCGGTGCCCCGGTTCCACCTCACCTGGGGCACCGGACCGGAGGTCGTGCGCATCTTCGCCGAGCCGGTTCTCGAGGGCGAGAAGAGGGGTCTGGTCAACTTCGAGTTCCGGCATCAGGTCGACGAGCTGATCGTCGAGGACGGCGCGGTCGTCGGTGTCCGGGGAACCGTGCTGGAGCCGACGGACCTCGAGCGGGGCAAGGCGTCCTCGCGAACCGCCGTGGGCGAGTTCGAGTTCCGCGCCAAGGCGGTGATCGTCACGTCCGGCGGCATCGGCGGCAACCACGACCTGGTGCGCAAGAACTGGCCGACCGAGCGTGTCGGCCCGGCGCCGGAGACGATGATCTCGGGCGTGCCTGCGCACGTGGACGGTCGGATGCTGGCCATCACCGAGAGCGCGGGCGGCAACATCGTCAACCGCGACCGCATGTGGCACTACACCGAGGGCATCATCAACTGGGACCCGATCTGGCCGAACCACGCCATCCGCATCATCCCGGGCCCGTCCTCGCTGTGGCTCGACGCCACCGGGCGCCGGCTGCCCGCGCCGAACTTCCCCGGCTTCGACACGAACCAGACCATGAAGGCGATCCTCGCGACCGGGCACGACTACTCCTGGTACATCCTCACCCAGTCGATCATCGAGAAGGAGTTCGCGCTGTCGGGCTCCGAGCAGAACCCGGATGTCACCGGCAAGGACGTCAAGCTGCTGCTGCGCAGCCGGCTGGCCAAGGGGGCGCCGGGCCCGGTGGAGGCGTTCAAGCAGCACGGCGTCGACTTCGTGGTGGCGGACAACCTGCGCGAGCTGGTGGACGGGATGAACAAGATCGCCCGCGGCCCCCAGCTCGACTTCGATCAGGTCGAGGGTGAGGTCCTCGCCCGAGATCGCCAGTTCGACAACAAGTTCGGCAAAGACCTGCAGCGGATGGCGATCACCAACGCGCGGCAGTACCGCAGCGACAAGCTCACCAGGGTCGCCAAGCCGCACCGGCTGCTCGATCCCGAGCACGGACCGCTGATCGCGGTGCGCCTGAACATCCTCACCCGCAAGACCCTCGGTGGGCTCGAGACCAACCTGGACTCGCAGGTGATTCGCGCCGACGGCGAGGCCTTCGATGGCCTGTACGCGGCGGGCGAGGTCGCCGGGTTCGGCGGCGGCGGGGTGCACGGTTACAACGCCCTCGAGGGGACCTTCCTCGGCGGCTGCATCTTCTCCGGCCGCGCCGCGGGCCGGGCGCTGGCGCGGGAGCTCGCGTGACCGGTACGCGCACCGCGCTGGTGACCGGGGCGTCCTCCGGTATCGGTGCTGCGGTGGCGAAAACTCTTGTCGGCCGGGGATATCGGGTGTTCGGTACCAGCCGGAACCCCGCGTCGATCGGCGATCCCATCCCCGGTGTCGAGTACCTGGCCCTCGACCTGACGGATCCGGCGAGCATCGAGTCGTGCGCGGCCGCGGCGGGCGAGGTGGACGTCCTGGTCAACAATGCCGGGGAGAGTCAGAGCGGGCCGATCGAGGAGCTTCCGATGGAGGCGGTCGAGCGGCTCTTCCAGACCAACGTCTTCGGCGCCGTCCGGCTCACCCAGCTCGTGCTGCCCGGGATGCGTGCGCGCGGGTACGGACGGGTCGTCATGGTGGGGTCGATGCTCGCGAGTTTCCCGCTGGCCTACCGCTCGTCCTATGTCGCAACGAAGGCGGCTATCAAGGGCTTCGCGACCGCGGCCAGGCGGGAGGTCGCGCCATACGGCGTTGGCGTGACGACGGTGGAGCCGGGTTCGATCAGCACCGGCATCGGTGAGCGCCGCACCCACTACCTCGACGAGGGGTCGCCGTACACGGCCGAGTACCGGACGATGATCGCTGCGCTCGACGCCAACGAGCGCGCGGGCATCTCCGGTCAGAAGGTGGCCGAGACCGTCGTGAAGGCGATCGAGGCAGACCGTCCCAAGCAGCTCTACGCGGTGGGCAGCAACGCCCCGGTGACGTTCGCGCTGCGTCGGATGCTCCCGCGCACGATGGTCGAGAAGCTGGTGGCCCGTCGGCACGGATTGCGCTGAGCCGCACCCTGTCACGGCGGTTCGACCGCCGTGACGGGGGCGAGCGCCGGTCCTAGCCCCGGACGTCGAGGATCGGCCCGGCCAGTTCGCGGGCGGAGGTCGCGGGGTCGGTGCCGGGCTGGGTGACCCCTGCCGCCAGCGTGCCGTCGATGAGCAGCGCGAACTGATCGGCCGCGTGCGCGGGCCGAGGGTGCCCGAGGGCGACGAATTCCGCCTCGAGGAGCAGGTGCACGCGCTCGCGATAGCTGCGGGTGACGGCGTGCCCGGGATGGTCGGGGTCGGCCAGCGCGAGGTCGGCGGCGAGGTAGCGGCAGCCGCGGAACCCCGGCTGGGCGATGACCTCGCCGAGCCGGTCGAGGACGGCCAGCAGGCGATCACGTGGATTGTCGCCCGCGGCGCGCATCGTCCGTTCGTAGTCGGCCTCGTCCTCGGCGGTGCTGCGCTCGAGCACCGCGGCGATCAGCCCGTCCTTGCCGCCGAAGTGCTCGTACAGCGAACGCCGCGCCACGCTCGCCGTCTTGAGGAGCGAGTCGACGCCGACGCCCATGCCCTGGCTGTAGGTCAGCTCCTGGGCGGCGTCCAGCAGGCGCTCTCGTGGCCCGGGTGTGGTGCGGGTGGTCATGGGGCCAGCCTTCCAGGTGTTGACGGGTAGATCAACCGTTCTATATATTCCGATGAGACCGAACGTTCTATCTACTGATGGGATTGTCACCATGTCGCTCCGCACCACCACCGATGTCATCGACCTCTTCAACCGCGCCTTCACCGACGCGGACGCCGGCCTCCTCACCGACCTGATCGGCGAGGACTGCGTGATGGAGTCGGTCCAGCCCGCCCCGACCGGGGAGCGCGTCGAGGGCCGCTCGGCCTGCCTGGCGTGGTGGGGCGCGCTGGCCCTGGACCGCGCCACCCAGTTCCGTCCCCAGGAGGTGGTGGTGGCCGGGGACCGGGCGACGATCCGCTGGCGGTACCGCTTTGGCGACGGCGAAGCGGACTGGGTGGAGGGGGTGAACCTCATGCGGGTCCGGGACGGACTGATCGTCGAGGCCCTCGGCTACAGCAAGACCGCGGGCGAGGTTCCGCTGGCCATCGACACCGCCGCCGGGCACTGAGGAAGAGGAGGGAGAACACCGATGCGTAGCTATCACGTTGACGAGGGGGCCGGGATCGACGGCCTGACGATCCGGCGGCACGAGGTCCCGGTCCCAGGCCCTGGACAGGTCCTGGTCGCGGTGCGCGCCGTCTCGCTCAGCTACCGCGAGTTGTTGGTGCTGCGCGGCACGTACGTGTTGCCCGTGAAGCCGGACGTGGTGCCGGTGTCGGACGGGGCGGGCGAGATCATCGCGGTCGGACCGGGGGTCCGCTCGGCCCGGATCGGTGACCGTGTGGCAGCGACCCTGTTCCCGAGCTGGCAGGACGGGCCGTTCGGGGCCGAGCACCTGCCGCAGCGGGGCGGCTCGCTGGACGGCATGCTCACCGAGTTCGTGGTGCTCGGCGAGGACGAGTTCGTGCCGGTCCCCGATCACCTGTCCTTCGAGGAGGCGGCGACGCTGCCCTGCGTCGCGGTCACCGCGTGGAACGCCCTGACCGGTGACGGCATCGGCCTGCGGGCCGGGCAGACCGTGGTCGTGCAGGGCTCGGGCGGGGTGTCGCTGTTCGCGCTCCAGTTCGCGAAGGCGCTCGGGGCCAGGGTGATCGCCACCACCAGCAGCCCGGCCAAGGCCGCCCGCTTGACCGAGTTCGGTGCCGACGAGGTGATCGACTACCGGGCAACGCCCGACTGGTCGAGCGAGGTCAGGGACCTGACCGGTGGGCGAGGCGCCGACCGCGTCATCGACGTGACCGGGTACCTGGAGCAGTCGCTCCTGGCGGTGGCGACGGAGGGGCACGTCGCCTGCGTCGGCTTCGTCTCCGACAACGCACCGCCGCTCATCGACGCCCGGGTGTTGTTCGCCTCCGGTGCCACGGTGCGCGCCGTTGCGGTCGGCAGCCGCGCGCAGTTCCTCGCGATGAACCGCGTCATCGAGGCGAACGGGATCCGCCCGGTCATCGACCGAGTGTTCGCCTTCGACGACGCCCCCGACGCCTACCGCCACTACGCCTCGGGCGCGGCGCTGGGAAAGGTGGTGGTCACTGTGTGACCGCGACGGCGTCGATCTCGAACCGCATGTCCGGGAGGGCGAGCGCGGCCACCCCGGTCAGCGTCTGGGTCGGCGGCCGGTCGCCCCAGATCTCGCCGATCAGCCTGGCGATGACCGCGAGCTTGTCGGCGTCGTGGCCGACGATGTGGGTGCGGAGCGCGACGACGTGGCGGTAGTCGAGGCCAACCGCGGCCAGTGCGGTCCGCAGGTTCGCCAGCGATTGTTCGACCTGGTCGGTGAAATCGGTTGAGGTGACGTGGCCGTCGCCGTCGGAGGCGTACTGGCCGGCGATGAACACCAGGTCCCCGCGCGTGCGGGCGACGTGGCTGTAGCCGAATCCGACCGGGTCGTGCAGGTTCTCGGGGTTGATGATCGAGTGCGACATGGCGCGGGTCCTTTCGGGGGTGGTCGGTGAGGGTCGAGGTCAGTCGCCGAGGCGGACGAGCATCTTGCCGGTGTTGGCCCCGCGCAGCACGCCGAGGAATGCGTCCGGGGCCTGCTCGAGACCGTGCACGACGGTCTCCTCGGTGCGCAGGGTGCCGTCGGCGAGCCAGCCCGCCGCCAGCGGGATGTACTCCGGGAACAGGTGGAAGTACGAGCCGATCAGCATGCCGCGCAGGGTCAGTTCCTTCGCGGCGGCTTGGAACAGGTTGGTGGGGCCGGGGGCGGGCGCGGTGTTGTTGTAGGTGCTGATCGCGCCGACCAGGGCGACCCGGCCGCCGACCCGCGCGGCTCCGATGGCGGCCTCGAGATGATCTCCGCCGACGCTGTCGAGGTAGACGTCGATCCCCTCGGGGGCGGCCTCGGCGAGCCGCTCGGTGAGGCGGCCCTCGCGGTAGTCGATCGCGGCGTCGTAGCCGAAGTCGGCGATCAGCTTCTTGGTCTTGATCGGACCGCCCGCCGATCCGATCACCGTGGCGGCGCCCAACTTCCGTGCGATCTGGCCGGCGACCGATCCCACGGCCCCGGCGGCCGCGGAAATGAAGACCACGTCGCCCTCCCGGACCGGTGCGACCTCGGTCAGGGCGGCGTACGCGGTCAGGCCGGTGGTGCCGAGCACCCCGAGGTAGGCCTGGCCCGGCGCGATCGCGGTGTCGATGACGGTGGCGTCGGCCGCGTCCAGGACCGCGTACTCGCGCCATCCGAGGAAGTGGGTCACCGTCGTGCCGACGGGGATCGTCTCCGATAGGGACGCGACGACCTCACCCACCGCGCTGCCGTCCATGGCGGCGCCCAGCTGGAAGGGCGGGATGTAGGACTCGGCGTCGTCCATGCGGCCCCGCATGTACGGGTCGACGGACATCCAGGTGTTGCGGACCAGGATCTGGCCCTCGCCCGGCTGGGGCACGGCGACCTCGACGAGTTCGAAGTTGTCCGGCCCGGGCTCGCCGACCGGGCGGGAGGCGAGGCGGATCTCGCGGCCGGTGAGCTGGGGGGCGGCGTTCTGGTTCGCGCTCATGGGGTTCTCTTCTCTGATCGGTGTGCGGTTCGGTTTCGAGGTGGTGACCGGCTGTTCGTCGGTTCCTCCGGCCTCGCTGGAACCACTGTGCCGACGGGCGCGCACGATCCGCGCAGGGTTCGCTGGGGGTCACGCACGGCTGGGTTACTGTGGCCGAATGCGTTTCGGGGTACTCGGTCCGCTCGCGGTGTGGACCTCCGACGGCACCCCGGTGCGGGTCCCCGAGGTGAAGGTCCGAGCCCTGCTGGCGGACCTGTTGGTGCATCACGGGCGGCCGGTGACGGCCGCGCGGCTGGCCGACGACCTGTGGGGTGAGGATCTCCCCGGTAACCCCACGAACACCCTGCAGACCAAGGTCTCCCAGCTGCGCCGGGCCCTCGAGGGTGCGGAACCGGGCGGCCGGGATCTGGTCGGGTACAGCCCACCCGGCTACCTGCTGCGGGTCGAGGCGGCCGCCGTGGACGCCGGGCAGTTCGCCGCGCTGACCGCGCGGGCGCGCGCCACCGTCGATCCGCGCGAGCGGGCCGGGCTGCTCGCGGAGGCGCTGGCGTTGTGGCGGGGGTCCGCCTACGCCGACTTCGCCGACGAGGGATTCGCGCGCGAGGCGATCACCCGCCTGGAGGAACTGCGGCTGACCGCTCTCGAGGATCACGCCGAGGCCCGCCTCGAGCTCGGTGAGCACGACCTGCTGGCCGACGAGCTGGGGCCGTCGGTCGCCGCCCATCCGCTGCGGGAACGCCTCCGTGCCGCGCAGGTCCTGGCCCTCTATCGGGCCGGCAGGCAGAGCGAGGCGCTGGCGAGCTACGGGCAGCTGCGGGAGGTGCTGGCCGAGGAGCTCGGCGTCGACCCCAGTCCGGACCTGGTCACCCTCTATCACTCGATCCTGGATCAGGACCCGGGGCTTCTGGCGGCCCCGGACGCCGCCGCGCGCGCCCGCGACAACCTGCCCGCGGCGCGCAACGACCTGATCGGCCGGGCGCGGGAGCTGGCCGAGGCCCGGGACCGGCTCGCCGGCGCCCGACTGGTCACGCTGACCGGGCCCGGCGGGGTGGGGAAAACGCGATTGGCGCTGGCCGCCGCCGAGGCGGTGGCCGAGGACTTCCCGGACGGCGTGTGGTTCGTCGAGTTCGCCGAGCTGCGTAGGCCTGCGGTTCCGGAGTCGTCGTCCGCCCGCGAGGTGGCCGCCGCGGTGGCCGCAGTGCTCGGGATACGCGATGACGCCGTCACGGGTCCCCGCCCGGCGATCGAATCCGCCGATCCGGCGGACCTGCTCGCGGGTGCACTGCGATCAAGGCGGTTGTTGCTCGTGCTGGACAACTGCGAGCATGTGGCGGATTCCGTTGCGACGCTGGTCGATCTGCTGCTGGGGCGGGCGCCAGGCCTGCGGGTTCTGGCCACCAGTCAGGAACCGCTGGCGGTGGACGGGGAGGTCCTGCAGGTCGTACCCCCGCTGCGCCTGCCCGACGCGGAGCCGGACCTCGCGGACGTCGAACGGTCCGCCGCCGTGCAGCTCTTCACGATGCGCGCCGTGGCCACCGCCCCTGGGTTCGTGCTGGACGCCGGGAACGCGCGCGCCGTGGCCGCGATCTGCCGCCGACTCGACGGCATTCCGCTGGCGCTGGAGTTGGCGGCGAGCCGGGTGCGCGCGTTGGGGATTCACCAGCTCGCCGACCGGCTCGACGACCGATTCCGACTGCTGGCCGCCGGCAGGCGCGGCGCCCCGGCCCGCCAGCAGACCCTGCGGGCGGTGATCGACTGGAGCTGGGGCCTCCTCGACGAGCAGGAGCGAATCGTGTTGCGCCGCCTCGCGGTACACGAGGGCGGTTGTGCCCTCGACGCCGCAGAGGCCGTCTGTGCCGGTGTCGGCGTCGGCACCGTCGAGGTGCTCGATCTGCTGAGCCGTCTGGTCGACCGATCGCTCGTGGTGGTCGTGGACGACGGGGCGGAGCCGAGGTACCGGCTGCTCGAATCAGTTGCGGCCTACAGCCTCGAACGGCTGCACGAGGCCGGAGAGTTCGAGCAGGTTCGCCTGCAGCACAACATCTTCTACACGGAGCTCGCCGAGCGGACCGAGTCGCGGCTGCGCGGCGGAGACCAGCACGCGGGCCTGCGTCGGCTCGACGCCGAGGCAGCAAACATTCGTGCCGCTCTCGACGGCGCTGCGGAGCGAGGCGAGGCGGACCTCGCGGTGCGGATCGCCGATGCGATGGCGTGGTACTGGTTTCTTCGTGGCCGGTTGTCGGAGGGGAACAGGGCGCTGCGCGCGGCGCTGGCGGCCCCAGGGGAAGCCGCGGTCGCAGGCACGGCCAGGGCCGGTGCCTGGCTCGCCGGCTTCGCGATGCTGGTCGGCGAGGGTACCGAACCGGGGGAGCGGAGCCGGGCGTTGTTGCGGGCCTTCGACGGCGCCGATGATCGGGGTGGGCGGGCGCGGGCGCAGTGGTTCCTGGCGTATGTCCACCTGAGGCTGGGCGCGCTGGACGTGAGCTCCGAGCTGATCGACGCGGCGATCTCGACCTTCCGTGAACTCGGTGACCGCTGGGGCATCGGAGCGGCGGAGCATGCCCTCGCGACCGCCGCGCTGTTCCGGGGGGATCTGGAATCGGTCGGGCGTCACGCCGCCGCGGGCATGGCCGCGTTCGCGGAACTGGGGGACGGGTGGGGCCGAATTCAGGCCACCGATGTGTTGGCCACACTCGCGGAGATCGCCGGCGACTACTCGGATGCCGCCCGCCTGCACCGGGAAGGGGTCGGCCTCGCCGAGGAGCTCCACCTGTGGACCGATGTGTCGTACCGGCTGTCCGGTCTCGGTCGAATTGCCTTACTCACAGGTGATTTCGATGAGTCCAGGGAGCTACACGAGCGCGCGATGCGGGTCGCCGCGGAGCAGTCGCACCGGTTCGCCGAGCAGTTCGCCGAGATCGGGCTCGCGCTGGTGGCCCGAAGGACGGGCGACCTGGATGGCGCCCGGGTGCATCTGCAGCACTGGCTCGAGTGGGATCGGCGGCTCGAGTCCGCCCAGGGGATCCCGTTCTACGGCGTGGTGCTGATCCTCGCCGAACTGGGCTTCAACGCGGAGCAGCGCGGCGAGGTCGAGCAGGCGTTGGCGCTGCACCACGAGGGTCTCGCCGCGGTCCGGGAGACCGGCGATCCCCGCGCGATCGCTCTGGCGCTGGAGGGGATCGCCGGTGCACACGCGGCGGGCGGCCGCCCCGAGCTCGCCGCGCGGCTGTTGGGGGCCGCCGCCGCGGCCAGGAAGGCGGTGGGCCAGCCGCTACCCGACGCCGAGCGAGGTGACGTGGTCCGGATCGAGGCTCTGATCAGGGATGCCGTGTCTGCGGCGGTGTTCACCGAGGAGTTCGACCGAGGTGCCGCCCGCGACCTCGCCGATGTCCTGGGCGATCCCGTGCTCGCCGCCGTGCCCGCGACGGTGCGGTAACGGGGGCCGGTCCCGGGCCGACAGACATACTGTCTGGGCTGTTTCGCGTCTCCGGGAGGTAATCGACGATGAACCGCATGCTCTTAGCCGGGTCCTGCGCCCTGGCGATCGGTCTCGGAACCCTGCTGGCCCCGGCCGCTTCGGCCGAGGCGGTCAGGGGACAGGGTGGGCCGGAGTCGCATCCGTGCAGTGACCAGTTCGTGGTGCCGCTCGACCCGCAGGCCTGGACCACCGACAAGATGGTCGTCATCAGCCCGTACGGCACGGATCGCATCTCCTGCGGCTCGTGGCACGGGTTCTTCTATGCGAGCCAGACCGATCCGCAGGGCAAGGTGCACGGCCTGCAGAACCCGCTCGCCGCCATGGGGCTCTTCGGCTCGGGCTCAGGGGCCGGGTATGAGGGCGGCAAGGTCTACGTCTGGCAGCCGTAAGCCGGGCTGAGCTATTTACTTTCAACCCAATTATTATCGAACGTGTGTTCGAGTAGACTTCGAACATGGATCTCGACGAGATGCTCACCGCGCCACCGGATGTGGCCGCGTGGCAGCTCGCAGACACCGAACTCCTGCGGCTGATTCCCGAGCTCTCGCTGCGGATGCGGCAGCTCGAGGCGCTGCGGGTACGTCTGATGCATCAGGTCGATCAGCGGTGCGTGGCCGAGCAGGTCGGGGCCTCCTCCCCCGGCAACTGGCTCGCCGGCGCGACTACCATGACGCCCGGCCAGGCAAACAGGATCGTCAAACTCGGACGGGAGCTGGCGAAGCACTCGGAGGTGGCCGCCGCGTTCGACGCCGGCGAAACCGATTACGACCAGATCCGGGTGATCGTTGAACTCCTGAGCAAGGTTCCCGACCCCGACGCCCCGGCACGCTCTACCGACAACACCGCCGACGACGACACGGCCGAGACCGACAGTGACGGCGACGGAGAACCCGACGGTGACGGCAACGGCGAGAATGTGTTCGACATCGTCGGAACCGACTCCACCCGCGCACAGGCCTGCGCCCGCTACCTCCTCTACGCCGCCCGCACCGAAGACTCCACCACCCTCGCCCGCCGAGCCAAGGCACTCGATCAGATCCTCAACGGCGACAAGAAGAACCCCGATTCGGAGAACGCCGAACTCAACGAATTCCACGCCTCACCCGGACTCGGCGGCCGCGTCCACCTCAAAGGACACCTCGACGCCGCCTCCGGCGAAGCCCTCCTCACCGCACTCTCCGCCCTGTCCAAGCCCCGCCCCGGGGCCGACAACCGCGACGGACAAACCAGCAAAGACCAACGCACCCCCGCCCAACGCCGAGCCGACGCCCTCACCCGCATCGTCCGCACCTATCTGGACTCAGGGCAGGCACCCAGCGAAGGCGGCGAACGACCCCACATCAACGTCTTCGTCGACGCCGACGACCTCGCCGCCACCACCGACCAACACCATCACCATGAACGCGGCCACCGGGGGCGTCGCCGCGGACCGGCCTGGATGCCCTGGTTGGGGCCCATCTCACTCGACCTCGCCGCCCAGATCTCCTGCGACGCCGACATCACCCCCATCACCATGAACGCCGACGGCAACCCCATCGACGTCGGACGCACCACCCGCCTCATCCCCCGCAAACTCCGCCGCGCCCTCAATGCTCGGGACTGCGGCTGCGCCTTCCCCGGCTGCGGACGCCCCGCCGCCTGGACCGAAGGCCACCACATCCAGCACTGGTCCAACGGCGGCCCCACCAACCTGTCAAACCTGGTACTGCTCTGCCGCTTCCACCACACCACCATCCACCGCGGCGACTGGACCGTGACCATCAGCAAAACCGACGGCCACCCCTGGTTCACCCCACCCACCTGGATCGACCCCCGACGACAACCCATGCCGGCACACAACCGGCGCAACCAACTCACCTTCGCCGCCTAAAGCGAATCCATCGGGCACAGAGCGCGGGGCGCCGAGTGCGGTGATCACGCTGCATCCTCGGGCTCCCGAGTCCTGGGGCCGACCTCCCGCACGACGGTGTAGGTGGGGATCCCGCTCATGCGGGGCTCGGCCTTGCCTGCGATCGCCTTGAGTGCCGCGCCGATCGCCGACATCCGTCCCTCGGTATCGGAGGTCTCGACGAAGTTGCGGTAGTCGGCCTCGCTGGCCCAGTGCACGATGTTGTACACCCGGGATCCGTCGGTGCTCACGTGGAATCGCGCGGATCGGTATCCGGGATAGAAACTGACCCAACGGTTCTGCATCTCGGCGAAGGCGTCGACGAGCTCTGTCCGGGTCCGGGGACCGTCGACGGTGTAGTCGATGATCGAGTAGAAGCCGGTGTCGGTGCTCATGGTGGTTCTCCCTTGTCGAGACGTGATGGGTGCGGCGGTTCAGGTCGTGGTCGGCGTGGTCTGCGCGGAGGCGATCCGCCAGCGGTCGCCGTCCTCGACCATCACGTAAGTGAGTTGCCCCGTGGTCGCGGGCAGGGCCGTTGCGGCGGAATCCCTTCCGTCGAAGACCCGTTTGACGCAGGCCACGATCGCCACGTCGTCGCGGAGGAATCGGATGTCCTCGATGTCGACGGTGGTGGTCACGTCCGCGAGCGGTGTCGCCAGCGCCTGCCGCATCGCCTCGGTCAGCGCGTCCCGGCCCGAGACCCGGCGTCCGCCGAAGTTGACGATGGTCACCTCGGGGGTGTGCAGCGGGATGAATCGGTCCACGTTGTTCTGGAACTCCACGGCGTCGGCGACGAGGCGGCGGATGGCGGTCAGTGCGGGTGAATCGGTGCTCATGTCGGTGCTCCAGGTGGGGGTCGTGGTGGTCAGGGCAGATCCGTGCGGCCGTCCAGGTTGGCGACCATGCGCCGCAGGACGTTGACGGTCGCGACGTAGTCGGCGGTCGGCACCCCCTCGCGCATCTGCCTGTGTGCCTGAGCATTCCGCTCGTGGGCGCGCCGCCGCCCGGCCTCGCCGTCGTCGGTCAGGGTCAGGGTGCCGGCGCCCTCGTCGACGCGCAGCCAGCCCCTGCCGGCCAGATCGTCGAGGACAGCGCCGAAATCTGTTCCCTCGTCGGCGAATTCGTCGAGACGCTCGGCCAGCGTCGTGCGGGTCCAGGTGCCGGGGGACCCGCTCACGTGATTGAGGGTCCACCAGTGCGGCTGGGTGAGCTGTTCGACCGCGAGCTGTCCGCGCAGGGCTCCGATGACCGCGCGGGCCGCCAGGTCGGTCCAGTAGCCCATCGGTTGGGCGGCGATCACGTCGTCGGGGTAGCCGATCATCGTCATGTCGTTGTCCTCTCGGGTTTGCGTTGCGCGGATCAGTAGGCGGCGGTGAACCGGACCCGGTGATGCCGTGGCCGTTCCGCCTCGTCGAGCAGCGCCACCGCCAGGTCCTCCATGGAGAGCACGGAGGCGCCGTCGGCATCGACCAGCAGGTCGTCCGTGCCAAGCCGGAACAGTCCGGTTCGCGTTCCCGGCTCGAGCAGTGCGGGCGGGCTGAGGTACGTCCACTGCGCCGACGCGTCGGCACGGCACACCTCGAGCTGGTCGGCACACGCCCGCGCGATGCCCCGCAACTCGGCGGGGAAGTCCGGTTCGTCCATCACGGTCACCCCGGCCGTGCCGGGCACGGTCAGGGTCGCGGCGCCGCCGACGACCAGCAGCCGCACCCGGGTCCGGGCCAGCCCTGCGAGCAATGCCCTTGTGGTCGAGACCAGCTCGTCCTCATTGCCCGGTGTCGGCCGCGTCGCACTGATCACGAGGTCCTGGCCGACGCTCAGGTCGATGATGTCCTCGATGCTGGCTGCGTCGCCGATGCGGACCTCTGCTCCCGCCGGCACCTCGTGTGCTCGCGCGGGGCTCCGGAGCACGGCCGTCACCTCGTGGCCGCGGTCGAGGGCCTCGGCCACCGCCCTGCTGCCCACCTGTCCCGCCGCGCCGAAAACTGTGATGCGCATGGTTGTTTCGTTCCTGTCAGTTGGTTGTCGATGAATGTCGGGTGGTCCGTGCGGTCCGTGGTCAGGCCGGGAGGGCGGGGCTGCGCCTGGTGGTGCTCACACGCTCGGCGACCCAGACCAGGAAGGTGGCGAGAGCGAGTGCACCCCCGAGGGCACTCACGCCCGCCCATCCGCCGCGCACCCAGGCGACGGCGGTCAGTGCCGAACCTGCGGCGCCACCGACGAAGAAGGCCGTCATGAATGCGGAGTTCAGCCGGTTGCGGATCTCGGGGGCCAGGGCGTAGATGACGTTCTGATTGCTGTTGAGCACCGACTGCTGCGCCACCGTCAGGGCGATCGCGCCTGCCAACAGCCACACCAGCGATGTCGCCCCCGCGGCGATCGCCAGCCAGGACATCGCCAGCAGTGCGGTACCGATACCGGACACCCACTGCACGTAGCCGCGGTCGGCGAGCCTGCCGGCCACAGGGGTGGCGATCGTCCCCGCGACGCCGACCAGACCGAAGAGGCCGATCACCGCCTCCGACCACGAGTAGTGGTCCCCGACCAGTAGGAACGTGACGGATGTCCAGAACACGTTGAACGAGGCGAGCGAGAGCGCGGCGATGATCGCCCGCCAACGCAGCACGGGTTCGGTTCGGAACAGGACGACGGTCGAGCGCAGCAGCGAGGGGTAGGACATCCCGGCGGGGGTGTGCAGGCGGGGCAGGACGCGCCACAGCAACACCGCGACCACGGTCAGCAGCACCGCGTTGACCCAGTAGACCGTGCGCCAGCCGCCGAACTCCGACAGCATTCCCGAGACGGTCCGCGCGAGCAGTCCGCCGAGCAGGAGGCCGCTCATCACGGTGCCCACCACCCGGCCGCGATGTTCCGGATCGGCGAGCGCCACCGCGAAGGTCACCAGTACCTGCGCAGCCACCGAGGTGATGGCGGCGAGTGCGGTGCCAGCCAGCAGGACCGCACCGTTGGGGGCGGCGGCCGACATCAGGAGGAACACCGCGGTGGCCCCGAACATCGCCACCGCGAGGCGGCGCCGCTCCAGGAGATCTCCGAGCGGCAGCAACAGGATCAGCCCCAGGGCGTAGCCGGCCTGCGCGGCGGTGACGACCATCGCCGCTGTCGACGTGCTGAGCTGGAGGTCCTGGCGGATCACGTCCAGGAGTGGTTGTGCGAAGTAGTTGCCCGCCGCCACGAGTCCGGTCGAGACCGACATGAGGAGCAGCAGTCCTCGGCTCAGGCCGCCCGCGGCCTCGGGAGCGGCGGCACGCGGTGTCGTTCGCGCCATCAGGTTTGTCATGACCGAAAGCCTGGCCAAGAAAGATCAATGAGTCCAACACATGTTTGTCACCGCAACGATCGTGATTCAAGATAGATGGATGGAGCTTCAGCAGATGCGGTACGTCCTCGCCGTCGCGGAGGAGAAGAACTTCACCCGAGCTGCCGAACGCTGCCTGGTTGTCCAGTCCGCGCTGAGCCACCAGATCGCGCGCCTGGAACGAGAACTGGGCGCAAAGCTGTTCGACCGGACCAGTCGCCGGGTCGAGCTCACGCCCGCCGGGGAGGCGTTCCTCCCCGAGGCCCGGCAGAGTGTGGAGGCCGCGGAACGGGCACGGGCCGAGGTCACCGCCGTCGCGGGCGAGATCCGGGGCCGGCTCGCGATCGGTGCCATCCCGACTGTCGGGGCGGTCGACCTCGCCGCGTCGCTACGGGATTTCACGGCACGTCACCCGCAGGTGCAGATCAGTCTCCGAATGGGGGCGAGCGGCGATCACATCGACCAGATCCGCCAGGGCACACTGGATGTCGCCTTCCTCGGCCTGCCGCCAGGCGTGCAGCCGACGGGCGTCCGTGGCGTCGAACTGGCGCGTGGAGAACTGGTCGCGTTGATGGCGCCGGGACACCCCCTCGCCGAGGCGAGGGGTCTGGACCTGCAGGGGCTGGCCGACCAGGTGTTCGTCGATTTTCCGGCGGGCTCCGCCGGTCGAGCGCAGTCCGATCAGGCGTTCGCGGCGGTCGGTGTCCAGCGTCGTGTCGCCTTCGAGGTGATGGCCGTGGACTTCTTCGCTCGGCTGATCCGGCAGGGCCTGTGCATCGGGTTGCTGCCGGCGTCCATCGTGTCGGGGTTCCCCGACCTGTGTGCCGTCGAGCTGCGCGATCCCCCGACCCGGGTCGAGCACCTGGTGTGGAGCCCGCGGCGGCCCACGCCGGCGGCCGCGGCCTACCTGTCCGGGCTGGGGGTCGCCGACGACCAGCTCCTGTCGTCGCCGGGGCGTCGGTAGCGACCCGCGCTCAGCGCGCCCGAGCCGCCTCGATCAGGCGGGATCGGCTGATGCCCAGCAGCTCCAATGTTCTTGCGGCGGTGCCGTGCTCGAGTTCCGCGACTCCGGCGACCACGTCGGCGCCCGAGATCGGCCTGCGCTCGGACTTGGCCAGCGCGGTCGCGCTCCTGAATGCGGCCTGCGCGGGTTCGGTCAGTCGCAGCGCTCCGGTCCTTGGCCGCTCGAGCGCCTGCGCGCCGGAGCGACCGGGTTCGCTCAAACCTGCTGCGGTGAGGGCCTCTTCGTGCACGCGAGCGATCGCGTCGCGGAGTGCGTCTCTCGACACGCCTTCCCTGTCGAAGATGCGCTGCGCGGAACCGTCGGGCAGGGACAGGGCCGCGAGGAGCAGGTGCTCGGCTCCCGGGTTCTGATCGCCCAGACGGTCGGCCTCGGCCTCGGTCTCCGCGAACAGCTGCTTCATGGTGCGCATGTCACGTAGCGCGCGAGCGATCCTCATCGACTACTCCTTGTCTGCGTGGCGGTTGAGTCGCCGAGCGCGTGGGGGGCCCAGTCGCTTGTGCGCGGCCTGGCCGGAAATGCCGAGCGCCAGCCCGATCTGGGCCCAGGTCCAGCCGGCATCGAGCGCCTGTTCGACGGCTTCGATCTCGAGCTGATCGGCCCGTCGCCGCAGGGCGACCACGGACGCGAACGCCTGGTCTGGGCTCTCACTCATGCCCATCAACTTAGGTTGATGGGCATGAGCTGTCAACCTTTGTTGATGGGCGGGCGGAAGCCGTAGGTCGGCAGATTCGAACCGAGCCGGTGAAAGTGCCCTTACCTCCGCCCGGGTGTCTTGATCCCGCGCTTCATCTGGAGTCCGCCGGGTTTGGCCTGCGGCGGCTCGGCCGCGGCAGGTGCCTCAGGGTGGGGAGCCTCGACAGCGGGGGCGTGAGCGGCGGCCTTCTTCGCGCCTGGCGCCATCGCTCCGCCCTTCATCTGCAGGCCCTTGCCACCGGGTACCTTGGCGCCGCTCTTCATGGCGAGTCCGCCGGGCTTGGCGGTCGGGGTCGCCGCGGTAGCGGGTGCCTCAGCGGCGTGGGCCTCGTCTGCCGATGCCGGTGCGGCAGCCTTGGCCCCGGGGACCTTGGCTACGCCCTTCACCTGGAGGCCCTTGGCGCCCGGTGCCTTCGCGCCCGGGGCCTTGGCCAGGCCCTTCATGCCCAGACCCTTGACCGCGGGCTTCGCGGCGGCGGGAGCAGCAGCAGCAGCCTCGGCGACCGGAGCGACCGGAGCGGCCGGTGCGGCTTCGGCGACCGGGGCGGTCTCGGCGGCGGGTGCCGGTGCCTTCTCTCGGGGTTCGACCTTGATGTTCGCGGTCAGTGTCGCGGGTTCGAGGCGGGTGATGGATTCGAGCATCATCTGCGCGACGTCGACGACCTCGACGCCTTCGCCCTGGCCCGATTCCTGGCGTGCGGTGACGCCGTCGGTGAGCATGACGCGGCAGAAGGGGCAGCCGGTCGCGATCTTCTTCGGATCCGTGGACAGCGCTTCGTCGACGCGGTCGACGTTGATGCGCTTGCCGATGTTCTCTTCCATCCACATGCGCGCACCGCCGGCGCCACAGCACATGGATCGTTCGCCGTGCCGCGGCATTTCCTTGAGGTTGCTGCCGGTGGCGGCCATCAGTTCACGGGGCGCGTCGTAGACCTTGTTGTGGCGGCCGAGGAAGCACGGGTCGTGGTAGGTGACGTCCTCGTTGACCGAGGCGACGGGGATCAGCTTCTTCTGCCGCACCAGGCGGTTGAGCAGCTGGGTGTGGTGCACGACCTCGTAGTCGCCGCCCACCTCCGGGTACTCGTTGCCGAGCGCGTTGAAGCAGTGCGCGCAGGTGACGACGATCTTGCGCTTGGACTGTTCGATACCGTCGAAGACGTTGTTGAGTGTCTCGATGTTCTGCATCGCGAGCTGCTGGAACAGGAACTCGTTGCCGGCGCGGCGAGCGGAGTCACCGGTGCAGGTTTCGTCGGCGCCGAGGACCATGAACTTCACGCCCGCGGTGGCGAGCAGTTCGGCGACGGCCTTGGTGGTCTTCTTGGCGCGGTCCTCGTAGGCGCCGGCGCAGCCGACCCAGAACAGGTATTCGTAGTCCTCGAAGGTGTCGGCGTCCTTGCCGTAGACGGGGATCTCGAAGTCCATCTCGTTGATCCAGTTGAGGCGGTCCTTGGAGTTCTGGCCCCAGGGGTTGCCCTTGTTCTCGAGGTTCTTGAACAGCCCGGCCAGCTCGGACGGGAACTCCGACTCGATGAGCACCTGGTAGCGGCGCATGTCGATGATGTGGTCGACGTGTTCGATGTCGACGGGGCACTGCTCGACGCAGGCGCCGCAGTTGGTGCACGACCACAGGGTCTCGAGGTCGATGACCGGAGCCAGTTCACCCTCGACGGTTTCGCCGATCAGCTTGCGGCCGGCCTCGGTGCGGGCGGCCGCCGGGATTGCGGCGAGCGCGGCCTCGTTGACGTTGCCGTCGGCGTCGACCAGGCCGATCTCGTCGCCGGCTGACCCGTTGCCCCCAGGGCCTTTACGGCCACCGGCCAACAGGTAGGGCGCCTTCGCGTAGCCGTGGTCTCGCAGCGACATGATCAGCAGCTTCGGCGACAGCGGCTTGCCGGTGTTCCAGGCGGGGCACTGGCTCTGGCAGCGGCCGCACTCGGTGCAGGTGGTGAAGTCGAGCCAGCCCTTCCAGGAGAAGTCCTCGATCTGGCCGGCGCCGAGGGTGTCGGTGTCGGGGTCGACGTTGTCCATGGTCAGGGCCTTGCCCTTGGACATCATCGGCTTCGCGGCACCGAGGGCGACGCCGCCGTCGTCCTCACGCTTGAAGTAGATGTTCGGGAACGCGGAGAAGCGGTGCCAGGCGACACCCCAGGTGATGTTGCGACCGACCACGTACAGCCAGACCATCGCTGACATCAACTTCACAAAAGCGAACGCGGACACCATGTTCGGACTGGCGGGCAGCAGTTCGGCGACATGCATCGTGAAGAAATCGGTCCACGGGTCCGCGTGACCGGTCATCGCGATGCGACCGGCCTTCACCATGATCATGCCTACGCCCTCGATCAGGACGACGGCCTCGACGAAATAGGCTGCGCGGAAGTTTGATCCGCCGAAACGGGATAGTCGCGCCGGGACGCGGGGATGGTTGAGCTGGCGAATCAGAATCAATGTCAGGACGCCGACAACAGTGATGATCCCGAGAAGCTCGTCGACGAAATGATAGATAGGCCAACTGCTTACGATTGGCCACCCGCTCGCCGGGTCGAACGTCTGGATGTACGCCTCCATCGCGACGAACATTCCCAGTAGGAAGCCGATCATCACGAGCCAATGCGCCCAGCCCACCGTCCGGAATTTCACCATTCGGGTGTGCGCGGCGAACTCGACGATCATCTGCTTGAAGCGCGGGAAGAAGGGGCGCCAACGATCCGGCGCCGGCTGGCCGAGTCGGACCGTCCGGACCATCGTCGACCCGCCGCCGAAGAACGATGCCCAACACGGCAGGCTCAAGAGGACGCCGATCACGCCCAGAGTCACGGTCACAGTGTTCATGTCGCGTCCCTCCCGGTCCGGTGTCGAAACTCGCCACCGGTCCCCACCCCCGGCAAGTTACCCATCGGTAACTTGTGATGCTTCCAATCGATTCTTACCACACAGTGCGAACCGAGACTCCAAACGCCTGGGTCCGCGAGGCCGCTGTCCGTGGGATGAACTTGCGGCTTACCGTGGGTTCGATGGGGCGGGGCCGTCCTCCGGGTCGTGCCATACGAACAACAGGTGGTCCCGCTCGAGGGTCGGCCAGGCGCGGGTGGGCGTCGGGTGGGGGGATCCGCCTGCGGCCTCGCCGTTGCCGTCCCAGCGCCAGCGGTGGATCGGGCAGTCGAGCGTGTCGCCCACGACGGAGCCGTAACTCAGGTCTCCGCCCATGTGCGGGCAGCGGGCGTCGAGGATCCGGATCTCGCCCCGGCGGTCGGCGAACGCGACGAGCTTGGTGCCGAACGCCTCGATGGGGTGCGGCCTGCCGTCGCGGTAGTCCTCGGCCGGTCCGAGGCAGTGCCACCCGGTCTCGACAGCGGTCATGGTGCGTCCCTTCGTATTGCTCGGAGGCGCAACCGTGTCAATCCGCAGGCCGGGCGTCAACGGGTCGATCCGCTGGGCGGGAACGCGCGAGGATCGGCGTCGAGTCGACGTCGGCTCACCAGTCCCAGCGGGGCACTTCCTGGCAGGGATGCAGGTCGACGTCGCCGGTCGCATGCGAATTCTGTACGGCCACTTCGGTGCCGAAGCGGAGGTAGTCGAGCAATGCGGTGCGGAATTTCGTGTCGGAGGGCAGCCCGGCGTCGTCCGCGGCGGTGAGGAACAGGTCGACGAACCGTTGGCGCTGCTCCTCGCTGATCTGCTTGCCGCGGTGCGCCTCTAACAGCGCGGGGAATCCGCCCAACTGGTCGGTGTAGACGGTGGGACCGCCGAACACCTCGGCGAGGAAATCTGTCAGGTGGTCGATGTGGCTGGGGCTGCCCGCGCCGAACAGCGGGTGCAGGAGCGGGTCGGCGAGGACTCGCGGATACCAGGTCGCGACGAGGCGGTGCAGTCCTTCCCTGCCGCCGACGTGCTCGAATAGGGATTCGGTGGTGTTCCTGTCCGCTGTCATGGCACTCCTCGGTGAGGGACGAGACGCTTGATTACATGATTACAGAATTGCGAGTGATCCGCTTCGGATAGGTCGCCGCGTCACCAGCGAAACATCGGCAGCGGACTCCACGGCCTGGTGAGTGCCCGCCTGCCGCCCAACTCGAGCAATCGGCGATGGAAGCCGGCGTCCGGGAACTCCCGCAGCAGTTCGCGGTAGTGCCCGCGTGGCAGGCCGAAGTTGCGCAGGCCCAGTGAGACGTCGATCCAGTCGGCCCGGCGGAAGATCTCCACGGCGTCCCGCGCGGCCCCGGCAGCGGTCACCTTGTGATGCTGCTGAATCAGCGCGGTGACCAGATCCGTCTTGTCGGCGTGGCCGTGTTCGCGCAGCCACTCGACGGCGCGCGTCGTCGAGGGGTCCAGGTAGTCGAAGGTCCCGTCGCTCCAGATGCCCAGGTCGTGATGGACCGCCGCGACGCGGAACGCGACCGGATCGGGAAGTTCGCCGCCCGCGAGCGTCGTGCTGAGGCGCAGCACGCGCTCGACGTGATTGCGGTAGGCGGTGCGGTCCTCGCCCAGGGTCCGGTTCCAGGGCTCGAAGAGACTGTCGAGATCGATCGGATCCATGACTGGGGCCTCCTGGCGGCGGCGGACTATGAGACCGAGCTCCTGTCGAAACGGTAGCGGCTGTGCCACGGCATGGCCGCCTCCAGCATCGCCGCGGCCGTCAGCAGGTCCGCGTCGGCGCCCCACTTCGCCGAGATCATCACGCCGAGCGGGACCCCCTCGTCGGTCCAGCCCAGCGGCAGGCTGACGGACGGGAAGCCCGTCGCGTTCGCGACGATGGTGTTGCCGGTGAAGGCCACCATGTCCGCGAGCTCGGTGGCCGGATCGGCGTCGTTGCGCAGTTCGCCGACGGCGACGGGCGGCAGGGTGACGGTCGGCGTGATCACCAGGTCCACGTCCTCGTGGTCGAGGCTCCAGCGCCGCGACCACGCCTGCACCAGCCCGATCGCGGCCGCGAGGTCGCCCGACGACGTCTCCCTGGCCCGAATCCGCAGGTGCCGCACGATGGGCCGCAGCAGGTGCTCGTACTCCTGCGGGATGGGCTTGGTGCCGGCCAGGGACGAGAACATCGTGATGAACGCGTCCGAGAACGCCGTGTCGACGGCCTGCGGACGCTCGACCACGGTGTGCCCCAGCGACTCCAGGACGGCGCCCACCCGCGCGACGGCAGCCGACACCTCCGGGTCCACGGGACCCCGCGACACCGATCCCTGGGCCAGCGCGACGGTCAGCCTCCGCGACGATCCGTCGGCGCCGCGTACGACGGCGTCCTCGAAGGAGTCCGGGCGCGGAGGATGCAGGGTCCCGGCGCCGGGGCGGGTCGCGAGCACGTCCAGCAGCGCGGCGGTATCGCGCACCGTCCGGGCGATCGGGCCCTTGCTGGCGAAGCCGAAACCGTCGTGCCCGGCGTACCCCATGGTGAGCAGTCCCCGGCTCGGCTTCAGTCCGACCACGCCGCACGCGCTGGCCGGTGACCGCAGGGAGCCCGCGGTGTCGCTGCCCTGTGCGATCGGGACGAGGCCCGCGCCGACGGCGGCCGCGGCGCCGCCGCTGCTCCCGGCGGCGCTGCGGGCGGGATCGAACGGGCCGCGCGCGGGCGGGGCCACGTCCGGTTCGGTGTAACAGGCGGCGCCGAACTCCGGGACGGTGGTCTTGCCGATGTCGACGAGCCCGCCGTCGCGGATCGCCTCGACGATCTCGTCGTCGACCTCGGGGACGAAATCGCGGAAGATGGCCGAGCCGAACGTCGTTCGGATCCCGCGAGTGGTTTCGAGGTCCTTGATCGCGGTGGGGACGCCGAAGAGCCGGGGCAGGCCCTCCTCACCGGCGTCGAGCCGGGCCTGGGCGTGATCGGCGAGTTCGAGCGCGTGCTCGGTCGCCACCGTGGTGAAGGCGCCGACATCGTCCTGCGTGGTCGCCCGATCGAGGAAGTGGCGCGTCACCTCGGGAACGGAGAGCTGCCGACGGGCGATCGCCTCGGCGAGTTCGACGGCGGAGAGCTGGTGCAGATCTGTCACGGCGGCCACCTTGTCATTCCGTTACGCGTATCGTTATGGTGGAATGCATGGTAGCCGAATCCGGGGACACCGCAAGGGTGGGACGCCGAAAAGCTGTGAGCCACAGCGAGATCCTCGAGGCCGCGACCCAGATCGCCAACGACGGGGGGCTCGATGCCGTGTCCTTCCGCGTGCTCGCGGACCGGCTCGGGATCTCGCCGATGGCCGTGCACCGCACCACGGGTGGCATCGACGCGCTGCGCCGCGACCTGGTGTCCACCCTGGTGGGCGAGGCCGTCGCCGGCATCGAGTGGCCCGGGGAGTGGCGAGCGGTCGCGCGGACCTTCGCCGACACCCTGCACGACCTGCTCATGCGGCACCCGCTGGTCCTCGAGGCGCACCGGCAGGCCGCGCTGGAGGCGCCGGGCGCCGACGACACCGCGCATCGCGTGGTCCGCGCCTTCCGCGAGGCCGGGTTGGGAGACGAAAAGGCCACGTATGCCTACGCCACGCTGCACGACTTCGTGACCGGGCACGTCGCCATCCGGCTCAGCCGCGGGGACTTCGGCACCGTCCCCGCCGAGCGCCGGGCGGTCTCGGTCTACGCCGATCACCACGACTACGACCGCCGCTTCGCCGCCGGGGTGGCGCTGATCCTCGACGGTGTCGCCGTCGCAGCCGCCGCCGAGGCCCGCCCGTGACCGCGACGACGCCGAGCCTCGAGTTCCGCGATATCGCCGGGCTTCACGCCACGACCCCGGGTGCCCGTGCGGGCACCCGGGGTCGTCGGCAGGGAAGGGTCAGGCAGGGCTAGGCGACGAGCTTCGCCTTCAGCGCGGCGATGGTGTCCTGGCTCAGTCCGAGACCCTGGGTGAGGTAGTTGCTCACGCTGCCGTAGTCGGCGGTGATCTGGGCGAGACCGGCCTCCAGGTAGGTCGCGTCGACGCCGAGGGTCGGGGTCAGGTTGGTGGCGACCTGCGGGCCGAGGGCGGCCGTGATCTGGGCGAGGGTCTTCTCGTTGGTCGCCTGGAGGTAGGTGTTGCTCAGCAGGTAGTCGCTCATGGTGGTGGCGGCGGGGACGCCGGCGATCGAGTGCAGCAGCATGGTGGTCCAGCCGGTCCGGTCCTTGCCCGAGGTGCAGTGGAAGAGCTGGACGCCGTCGCCGGCGGCGATGTCCGAGAGCACCTGCGTGAAGCCGGCCCGGCGCTGAGGATCGGTGACGAAGCTGCGGTTGGCGTCCATCATGAACTGCCTGGCCTGTTCGGGCGATTGGATGGTCTGGGCAAGCTGGATCAGGTCAGCGAACTCGACCGGGATGTTCTTGTACGCGACGCCGTCCGGGAGCTTGTCCTGGCCGCCGATGAGCGGGTTGCTGATCTCGTTGGCGCCGCGCAGGTCGTAGACGTCGGCAAGGCCGAGGGTGGCGAGGGTCTGCTTGTCGGCGTCGCTGGTCGCGGTGAGTGCGTTGGCACGGTAGACGACGCCGCGCTTGAGGTGCTTGCCGTCCGCGGTGGCGTACCCGCCGCCGTCGTTGCCCGCGACGTCGCGGAAGTTGGAGACGGAGGCCAGCTTCGGCGTCGGGGCGAGGACGGGGTTGCTCGAACCGAGGTCGAGTGACCCGCCGAGCGACCCGGTGTCGATGGAGCTCAGATCGAAGGCGCCAGCTGTGGCGGGCGCGGTGAACAGGAGACCGCCTGCGACCAGTAAGGCGGCGGCCCTCGCGGTGCGGGTGGACAGTGTTCGGGATCGTGTGGACATGTGATGGAGCCTCTTCTGTCTGTGTGGAGCGAACCGACCGAAGGGATTCCGGTCGGCGGTCGAGCCCTGGCGAGGGCCGGGCCGATCAGGGCGCGACGTCACCGACCCCGGTGAACCCGTAACGCTGGTGGGGTCCGATGACGGCGACCTCGAACAGGCCCTCCCCGGTGCGGGAGACGCCGTCCTCGGTGACGGTGAACCGGGCGAGGTTGTCGACCGGGCACAGCATCTTCTTCCAGGGCTCGATGTCCGGGACCTTCTCCCGCAGTCCCTGGACCACCAACTCGCCCTGCCACATCCCGTGGCGCCAGTCCTGCTCGAGGCCGTAGCCGGTGCCGACGCCGATGTAGTTCGGCAGCACCGGTTCACACGCGACCGAGAGGACCCGGTCGGGCGCGCCCGGGCGTCGGAAGTGCAGGGTTGCGGCGGCGACCTCGCGGGTGCCCGGGGTGAAGGTCAGCTCGTGGTCGGGTCGGCCCAGCCACTCCGGTTCCCGGCTGTGGTCCGACCAGACCCGGGTCGCATCCTCGACGATGCGGCGACCCTGCTGGTCCTCCTGGATGACCGTGACGATGCTGTAGTCGCCGAACTGCATGATCGAGTAGATCCAGAAGAAGTTCTGGCTCCCCGCGAGCGCCGGATCCGCCTTGCGCCCAGGCGGTTCCGCCTCGCCGACCGGCCGGACGCCCCAGGAGCGGTCACGGTTGCCGCGCCAGGTGTCCGCGGTGACGGGCATGACCTCGCCGTCGACCGTGAGGGAGCCGGACCACGCGCCGGTCTGCACGAACCGCTGGGTGTCGAAGGTGACCCGTTCGAGCTGGCGGTGGAAGTGTCGGGCCTCGAGGTTGGCGGGCCCGTCGGACTCGAAGGTGAGATCGAAGCTCAGGTCGGGTGCCTCGGGGCTCGGGTCCAGCACCACCCGCAGGCGGTGCAGGCCCTCGAGGATCTCGATCCGCAGCGGCCCGACGGACAGGTCCATGCGATCGTCGCCCAGTGCGCGGGACGCCCGGAAGACGATGTGGTCGTCGCCGCGCCGCAGCACCGCAAACCCGTCGCACACACCGAGATTGGGGTACTGGCCGAGTCCGATGATGAGGAACAGCGGCTCGCTGTCGCCATCGACGCCGGCATGGCAGTTGAAGTAGTAGCGGTCGTAGAAGTTCCGATCGGAGGTGCCGACGTGCCGGATCGTCTCGGCGATCTGGTGCACCGGGTAGTCGTCGAG
The DNA here is from genome assembly GCF_017833315.1 of Rhodococcus sp. PvR099. Taxonomy (NCBI): domain Bacteria; kingdom Bacillati; phylum Actinomycetota; class Actinomycetes; order Mycobacteriales; family Nocardiaceae; genus Rhodococcus; species Rhodococcus sp. PvR099. The sequence continues at coordinate 4,377,312 of NZ_JAFIBV010000001.1, forward strand.
CGGGGACAGCGTCATTCGATGCCTCCGGATGCGATCGATGCCCAGTACGTGCCGTCGAGCATGGCCTCGAGCGTTGCTCGGTGCAGGATCATCTCGTCCGGGTTCGCCGGCAGCTCGGCCTGGCCGAATGCCACGGCGCGGCTCTGCACGCGGAACATGATCACGGCGTGGCGCAGCGCGGCGTAGAGCGTGTAGAAATCCAGGTCCGCAGGCCGATGACCGGTCAGCTGCAGGTAGGTGTCCGACACCTCGTCGCGGCGCAGGAAATCGGGCATCCCGGGGAGGCCGGCCATCGCGGCGAGATCCTCGAAGAACCTGTGCTGGAAGATCATCCAGCCGAGATCGAGCTCCCGTGGTCCGAGCGCGGCCATCTCCCAGTCGAGCACGGCCGCCGGCTCGAAGTCCCGGTACATCATGTTGCCGATCCGGGAGTCGCCCCAACAGAGCACCGCCGGACCGGCGTCGGCGGGCAGGTTCGCCTCGATCCAGTCGAAGCCCCGCTCGATCAGCGGGGACCGTGGGCCGTCGGCGATCACCCACTCGTAGTAGCGCTGCTGCTCCTCGACGTGCGCGCGCAGCGCTTCCGCGCCGGTCGGTTCGGCGCCGCCGGGGGCCAGATTCGGGCAGGCCCGGTGCGGCTCGGTCATGGCGTGCAGTTCGCCGAGCACCCGGACCGAGGCCTGCTGGAGCCGGGACCGGTCCGCGGCCGAGGCTTCGGACAGCCAGGATCCGAACGTGTAGGGCATGACGTCGGGCGGGACCTCCCCGTCGAGCCGCTCCATCACGAAGAACTCGCCGCCGAGCGCGTCGGGCGAGCTCTCGGACCAGTACACCCGGGGGATCGGCACCGAGGTGTGCGCGGCGACGGCGCGCATGACCTGGAACTGCTGGTCCAGGTCGTAGGACGGGAAGATCGGGGTCGCGCTGGCGCGCGGGGCGATGCGGGCGACCAGGCGGTGCTCGGTCCGGCGTCCGTCCTCGTTCCAGGTCGCGTCGAACAGCACGGTCTCGTTGGACATGCCGTTCGCGGCCGGGACGTCGACCGAGGTCACCTCGGGTTCCGTGCCGGGTTCCAGCACGGTCGCGAGCCAGCGTCCGAGGCTGTTGCGCATCACGGCGGGGTCGGTGCGGGATTCGCCGGGGCGGGCGAGCTCGGCGTAATCGGGATCTACGCCGACAGTGTCAGAAGTCATTCACCACTCCTCGTGGTTCGGGTGGCGCCGATGCGCACGTGGCGTTAGCCGATACACTTTGTATCGACTAAAGTCGTGACAGAATGTAACGGCCATCACACGAGGACGCAAGGGGTTTGCAGAAAATGCCGAAGGAACCCGAGGCCAAGCACCGGCTCGGACCGCAACGAAACCCGGCGATCGACGCGGCGGTGCTGGAGGCCACCAGGCAGCTGCTGGTGGAGAAGGGTTACGCGGGGACCTCGATCGACGCCATCGCCACCCTCGCGGGCGTCGGGCGGCCGGCGATCTACCGGCGCTGGCCGTCGAAGGCCCACATCGTCAACGAGGCGATCTATCCGGTGCTGGACGCGGAGGAGGGCGCCGACCTCACCGAGCTCGGCACCGAGGGCACGATCGCGGACCAGATTCGCGCGCTGGTTCAGGGCGCGGTCGCCCTCTTCGCATCCCCGGCCACCCGGGCCGCGGCCCCCGGACTGATGAGCGAGGTGCGGACAAACGGCGAGTTGCGTGAGGTCCTGGTGGTGCGACAGCTCGCCGGGGTGCGGGTGGTGCTGAAGCGTCGGCTCGAGGCGGCGAGGGAAAGGGGCGAGATCCGCGACGGGGTCGACGCGGACACCCTCCTCGACATCATGGCCGGCGCGGCCATCTTCGCGCTGTCCGTCCGCGACGTCGACGATCCCGGGCCGCTCGCCGAATCGCTGGCCGACATCGTCCTGCGCGGCATCCTTCCCCCCGGGCAGTAGGCGCGTCCGGGCGCACACCGGTTGACAGGGTCGCACCCGTTCTGGCGCCGCAACGAGTGTGCGTCCATGCCAGAAGATGTGCGCGGTAGGGGCGGCATCCGGGGCGGTCCGCCGGACGGAACCTCGGATTCTCCCGGCGGGATGGTGAAGAATGAACCTCGCGGGAAAGTGCGCCCTGGTCGCTGGTCCGGCTCGGCGGCGTCGACGTCCCGATCAGCAACGCCTGCGCGGCCACCGGCCTCACCGTATCGCCGTCGAGAAAGCTCGGCGACGAAGAATATCGCAACCTCCAACGGCGGTGCGACACCACGACTCTCGTGATCTCCCGACTCGTGCGAGCGCAGGTACCTTCGTCGAAGGGGGCACGATGAGATTCACCCGATTCGCCCGAGCCGTTCTGTTGGTGCTGGCCATGCTCGCGACCACGATCGTGGCGGGCGTGGTGCCGGCGTCCGCCGCGCCGCGTCCGACGATCGTGCTGGTGCATGGCGCCTTCGCCGACACCACCAGTTGGGATGGCGTCGCTGCCGACCTGCGGGGGCGCGGCTACACCGTCGTCGTGCCCGACAATCCGCTGCGCGGACCCGGCTACGACTCCGCCGCGATCGAGAAGACCCTGGCCGGGATCTCCGGCCCGGTCGTCCTCGTCGGGCATTCGTACGGTGGCGCCGTCATCACCAACGCCCAGAACCCGAACGTGAAGGCCCTGGTCTATATCGCGGCCTTTGCGCCGGCGCAGGGCGAGCCGGTGATGCTGGCCCTCGACCCGATCCGATTCCCCGGCAGCCAGCTGCTCCCGCCTGCGTTGCAGGTGAAGGTCGTCGACGACGCCCAGGCGATCGGTGGGAAGAACCTCGACGGCTACATCGCCGCCGACGCCTTCCATCGAGTCTTCGCGCCCGACGTCAGTGACGCGACGGCCGCAACCATGCTGGCGCACCAGCGCTCGATCGCGCTGTGGGCCAACCTCGAACCGTCCGGCCCGACCTCCTGGTCGGCCATACCGAGCTGGTACCTGGTCTCCGCGGGCGACACGGTCATCCCGCCCGCCTCGCAGCGCTTCATGGCCAACCGGATCGGCGCACACACCAGCGAGGTCCAGGCCTCGCACGTCGCGCTGGTCTCCCAACCACGGGTGGTGGCCGACACGATCGTCGCGGCCGCCGACGCCACCTAGGCGGGCGCGGGCCGTCGAACAGGCGTCCGCCACCCGCTCGACGGCCCATGGCCGCGCCGATCTACCGGTTGCGGTAACGCTCCTTGAGCCAGCGTGACTGCACCTTGACCTGGCGTGTCCGCTCGGCCTGCAGGCGTGCGTCGGTCCGCGCGGCCATCCACTCGTTCTCGCGTTGCAGCTTGCGGTAGCTGTCGAGCCGGCGCTGCGGCAGCTCCTCGCGCTCGACGGCGTCGCGTACCGCGCAACCCGGTTCGGCGTCGTGGTTGCAGTCGCCGAACCGGCACTGCTCGGCGAGGGCGTCGATCTCGCTGAACGCCCGGCCGATTCCGTCGGCCGCGTCCCACAGCCCGACGCCACGAAGCCCCGGGGTGTCGATGAGGGTGCCGCCGCCCGGCAGCGGCACCAGCTCACGGTGCGCGGTGACGTGGCGGCCCTTGTGATCGCCGTGCCGGACCTCGCCTGTCGCGAACAGGTCCTCGCCGAGGAGCGCGTTCGCCAGCGTCGACTTGCCCGCGCCGGACTGCCCGACGAGCGCGACGGTGCCGTCGACCGCCGCGATCAGAACATCGAGGCCGTCCCCGGTCCTGGCGCTGACCGCGAGCACCGTGGCGCCGGGCGCGATCGCCGCGACATCCGCGAGGGCGCGGGAGACATCCAGGGCCGCATCGGCTTTCGTCAACGCGACCACGGGCGTCGCCCCGCTCTCCCAGGCGAGGGCGAGGAAGCGTTCGATGCGGCCGAGGTCGACATCGGTGTCGAGCGCGGCCGCGATGACCACGGTGTCCACGTTGGCGGCGAGCACCTGACTCTCGGAGCGGATCGACGCCGAGGCGCGCACGATCGCGCTGTGTCGGGGCAGGACGTCCTCGACGACCGAGCCGCCGACAGTGACCCAGTCGCCGGTGCAGACCGACTGGGCGCCGGTGCGCGCACGGATTTGCCCGGATGCGGTGACGACGTCGCATTCGCCGCGGTCGACGCGGACGACGCGACCCGGTTCGTAGAGGTCGAGGTCGAGGGTGCTGAAGGCGTGGGAGACCGCCTCGTTCCAGCCGAAGCGGACGAGGTGATGGGGAGTGAACATGGGTGATCCTTCGACGAGGGCGCCGACCGGGTCACGTCACGTGGGGCCTCGGTCAGGCGGGAGGGCAGGGGAGCGAGACGGCGCACGCGGCGCCGAACGGCCATGCGGCCATGCGGTTCCCCTCCCTGAAGTCGACTGTCGGATCGGACCCACCGATGTTGCAGGAGGAGGAGGTCGTGCCGCAACCGAATTTCCGGCCACTCGAAGCCTCGCCGGCCAACCCTTGCTGCTTTCCTAGGTCTAGGGCACTATGTCCAATGCTGTACACCATGTCTATTAATGGTCTTGGAGTCGTCGGGAGAGGCCTGAGCGACGGAATCAGTGGATGTTCGCCGGCGGAAAGAGAGATTGATCGTGAAGCAGCAGGGTGGGTCCTGGAACAGGCGGGCGTTCCTCGCCCGGACGGGTGGGGTGGCAGCAGCCGCGGCAGCGGCGCTGGTCACGGCCCCGGCGAGCGCGCAAGCGGGCGTGCCCGGCGGTGGTGCGGCCGGTGTGGAGGGGTTCGAGGCGGGCAGTGTCCGGCACATCCTGCCGTCGGCGACCCATGAGCGGTTCGTGGTGAAGGTGTCGTTCCGCGGTCCGCAGCAGGCCGAGCCGGTGTTGTTGGTCGACGACCTCCGTGTCCCCGGGCGGATGACCGACACCATGGGCGAGTGCTTCGAATTCGATGCTCGCGGCTTGTCCGCCGACCACGAGTACACGCTGCGGATCGTGGACTCCGCCGGCGCCGCGGTGACCTCGACGTGGCCCTTGCGGACCTTTCCCGCGCCGGACAGTCGGGCGTCGAGCTTCCGTCTGGCGTGCATCACCTGCGCGGGTGGTCCGGAGGAGTTCCTCGGCCCGAACGCGGGTGGGTTCCCGCCGCTCGTCCCGCAGTTCCAGCCTCTTCGGGTCAAGCGTCGCCTGCTTGATCGCATGCGGTCCTTTGCTCCGGACGCCATGCACGCCAACGGTGACCACATCTACTGGGACACCCGCTCCATCCCGAGCAGCATCGCCCAGGGGCGTTCGCCACAGGCCGCGGTGATCGGCGGCGGGTACTTCGACCGCAATCAGCCGGTCAAGGGCACCGCGAACGAGCAGATCCTCAAGCGGGATTTCGGTCCGCAGATCGCCGACCTGTACGGGGTCGAGTGGCGCTCCACCCCCGTCTATTTCGTGCGCGACGACCACGACTACCTCGACAACGACGAGGCGACCGATGCAGCGCGGACCTTCCCGCCCGATCGGTTCGCCTTCGACACCGCCCGCGCGACGCAGGACTTCTACTACCCGGAACTCTTTGCGGGATACGACATGCCGTCCGAATACGCGAACGCCGACGGCCGGTCACCGGACTTCGGAGTGCTGCGCTACGGCGATCTGTTCGAGGGCTGGATCTACAATGCCAAGGGTCTGATGAACAACACTCGCGACCCGGCGCAGCCCGACTACAACAACAATCCGGGCCGCGACGGCCACCCCGAGGCCCGCCTGGTACCGAAGCCGATCGAGCAGTGGCTGATCAAACGCACGCGCAGCACCACGGCGTCCCACATCGCGCACATCCCCAGCTCGCCGATTCTCTGGGGCGCAGGGAAATTCGCCGAGTGGTACCCGGACCTGCTCGGCAAGGACGGCGAACTCTCGGCCGACCTGGACAAGCCGTTCTGGCCCAGCGGCTGGCACGACCAGCACGACCGCCTCGTCGTCGCCACCTCCGAGCGCCGGGACCGAATTCCGTTGTGGGTCAGCGGGGATCTGCACTGCTCGGCGCTGGGCACGATCTCCCGGACCCGTGACCACGATCTGTCCGCAAACCCCGTTGTGAGCCTGTGCGTGGGCACGCCCGGTAGCAGCACCCCGGGCTTTCCCTCGTCGTTCCGGGGAACACCGCCGATACCTTCGACCACCCTCACTGCGCAGGAGATCGTCCAACCGCTCGAGGAGAACGGGTTCACCCTGATCGATTTCACCCCGGAAGCGATCACCATCTCGATGTTCCGCTGGAATCACCGCACCCAGCCAGAGGAGGCGATCGACACTCTCGATCCCTTCCTCGTCCACCGCATCCCGCGGCGATCCCGGTAGAACCCGGGGTGAACCCGGTGGTCAGCAGGGTAGGGACGGCACCGACGCTCTGTACGGTAGTGGGTACTCTGTCCAGCTCCGACCTCAGGCAACCCAGGGAGTATCGCGTGGCAAGCGAAGATCGTCGGGTTCGTAGGAGTCGCGGACTCCTACGGGACGCGCTGGTGTCATTGACCCTGGAACGTGGGTACTCGGCCGTCACGGTCGAGGACATCACCGAGCGAGCAGACCTCGGCAGGGCCACCTTCTACACCCACTTCCCGGACAAGGACGCCCTGCTCGCACAGGTGGTCACCGGCCTGATCGATGATCTGCAGGAGCGCCTTCGCTCGCTGACCCCAGAATCGTCGGTGGGGTTCACCGGAAGGCCGGTACTCGAGATCTTTCGGCACGCAGCCGAGGAACGCGACATCTATCGAATGATCCTGCGGGGCGAGGGGGACGGCCGTGCATTGCGGCGGTTCGTCGACGACTGCAGCGCGGCAGCGGCGGAGATGTTCGGGGCCAGGGCCACGGCACTCGGCGTCACCCCGCGCATGGATCTCACGGTGCTGTCGCGGGCATGGGTAGGGGAAGTGGTCGGCGTGCTGCAGTGGTGGCTCGACCTCGACCCACCACCCCTCACGCCCGAGGAGGTCACCGAGATGCTCCTGAACCTGTCCCTGCGGGGTCGGTACTGGGCGGCCGGGTTCGACGATGGAGACGTGGTCGGCTCCGGCTCGGACCCCGACGCCGTCCAGTAGCGGCGGTCGGCTCGCCTATCCGAGGGGTTGGGCACCCCGCTGATCGAGCAGGGCCGTCATCAGCCCGGTCTCCGAGCCCTGTTCCAGAATCATGCTGCGCGCGGTTTGCTTGACCGGGCCTTCGTCGAGCAGATGGTCTGCGGCCTGGGCCATGGCGATCCCGCCGAGGTGGTGGCGTTGCATCAGTTGCAGGAACAGCGTTTCGGCGTCGCGGCCGCGGGCGGTGGCGAGGGCATCGAGCTCGGCGGTGGTGGCCATGCCGGGCATGAGCGCCGCCGGTTGGTCCGCCGGCGGGTCCGCGGGCGGGACTGTGGCGCGATGCGTATGGGCGCCGCCGGTTTCGTGGTCGGCGCCCATCCAGGCCATCGGCGCGGGGTTGGCGGCGGTGACGCCCGCGAGTCGGAGCCAGCCCATCAGAGTGCCGACCTCGATGCGCTGGGCGTCACCGATCTGCTGGGCGAGGCGCGCGACGCCCGGATCGATCCCGGGGTCCAGCCGCTGGACCATCATCAGCGCCTGCTGGTGATGCCCCGCCATATCCTGGATGAAGCCGATCTCGGTGTCGTTCAACACCGTTGTGGAGACCTGTGGTTCGTCGATGACGAGTGGGCGGAGCGCCGCGCCCAGAGCGAGGAAGAGTAGCGCCGCCGCCCCGAGCGCGGCGACCCGAATGCAGGTTGCCTTCGTCATGATCCGAGCGTGGACTTCTGGTTTGCGGGCGGGTCATAGACGTCGTTGTCGAGTTGCAGGGCCATGAATCCGTTGTCGGAGCAGGTGACCCAGAGCTGGGTGCCGCGCCACTGCGGCGGCGAGAAGCACCAGTCGGTGGTCAGGTCGCCGCCCGCGATCATCCCGGTGCGCGAGGTGAGCGCCTCGTCCATGTTGAACTTGCCCTGCTCCTTGGCCTGCATCGCGGCCGAGATGCTGAGCGCCGGGATTCCCAGGACCGACGCCAGCGCGTGCGGAGAGTTCCAGCGTTCGAGGTTGCGGCCCTTCATCGCGGGCGGGTTGTAGTAGGCGATCTCCCGCACGTCGAAGGGGTCACTGACATCGAACACCCGGATTCCCGAGGAGCTCCAGCCGCAGGCGAGGGCGGTCGGGTTGGTCGGCCGGTCCGCCGCGCAGTAGTGCGACTCATAGCCGAATGCCGAACCGCCGGAAGCGGACCCGATGGCCGAGTCCTGGTTCTCCGGGAGGTTGATCTCGAGCTTGATCGTATTGACGATCCGGGGGTTGGCGTCGTCGGAGACGTCGATCAGCTTCACCCCGCCGGAACCGCCCTCGTTTGGGGTGAACAGGTAGGGCGTGCCGTCGTAGGTGACCGGGACGCTGTGCTGCGTCGCCATGCCATCGGTCCAGGTCAGCTGAGCGAGCTGGGGGACCTGGGGATTGGGATCGCGGCGTTGCACCGCGCTGGTGTCGAGAACCGTGATGCCACCGCCGTTGTCCGACAGGTACATCCGGTTGCCGTCGGGGGTCATGCCGAACCCGTGGGCGGACTGGCCGATCAGGCCCTGCCAGATGACGTGTGGGTTGGCCGGGTCGGTGAGGTCGACGGCGCTGACCACACTCGGGGCGATTCCCGAAGACCAGTAGGTGTTGCCGTCGGGGGAGAAGCCGCCTTCGTGGGAGGTGATGGGCAGCGGCATCTGCAGGTTGGTGCCCGGGCCGGGGTTCAGCAGGCGCGGGTGGGCGCAATCGGAGATGTCGTACACCGAGAGCAGGCCGTTGCCGGTGAGCGCGGGGACGCCGGTGCCGACCAGGAGCTTGCGCTTCTCGTTGACCTTCAGGCTCTCCCAGGTGCCCGCGAGCATGGCGGGTTCGGTCAGGTTCGCGGTGGGGACGGGGTGGGCCGGGTCGGACACGTCCAGGACCTGTACGCCGGGAGAGGGGCCGAGCAGGTCGCCGGGGAAGATCGTGCCCAGGTAGGCGCAGTGGTCGTAGGAGGCCGAGACGATGCCTGCCCCACGCCCCGCGAATCCACCGAGTGCGGAGGCGTTGCAGCGGTATCCCTGAGTGCTGCGGCCGTTGTCGCGCTCGGCGGCGGGGACGTCGCCCTGCAGTCCGGTTTCCGGCAGTGAACCCGGGCCGCAGTCCGCGAGCGCTGCCGTGTTGGTGGCGACGGCGTGCTCCTCGAGCACCTTGCCGGGCGCGTCCGACTGGGGTGCGGCGGCGCCGCTGACCATGGGCAGCAACAGTGCCGCGGCAGCGGCGAGAGTGGCAGCTCGGCCGGCACGCACCACATTCCTGGAGTTCACGCTTTGTTTCCCCTCTAACCGGACACCGTTGTCCGGATGGTTCTGTAGTGTGCGTCACACCGGTCGTCGAGTCAAGCTTCGAATCACCGTTCAGTGCACTGCTCGCGGCGGCCGATGTCCGAAATGTTCACCTCCGTAGGGTGGTCGGCGTGAACACATCGCACCGAGTCAATCGAGGCCCCAAGGCCGCGGCGGGAAACCGTGCGGCGCTGGTCGATGCGGCGCGACGGGTGTTCGCCGAGAACGGCGTCGACGCGCCGCTGAGCCTGATCGCGCGCGCCGCCGGGGTCGGCCAGGGCAGCCTCTACCGCCATTTCCCGAACCGGGAGAGCATCATCCTGGCGGTGTTCGAGGACAACATCGCCGAGATCGAGGAACTGGCAGCCCGGCCGGAATCGACGCTCGACGAGGTCCTCGAGTTCATCGTCGAGCAGATCACCGCCTCAACGGCATTCGTCGCGATGCTCATCCCTGCCGGACTGGAGGACCCCCGGCTCGTCGAGGTCAGTGTGCGGTTCACCGACCTGCTGGTCGGGAAGGTCGAGGGTGCTCGCCGGGCCGGCGCCATCGCGCCTGAGGTGGAGGCGGCAGACGTGGTGTTGGCGCTGGCGATGTTCGCGCCCATCCTGCTCCAGAGCGACGAGGACTCCCGCCGTGACACGGCCGACCGGGCGTGGCGGTTGTTGCGGCGCGGGCTGGGGGCCAAACCGATCCGGTAGATCCTCAGCAATCCTGATGATCTTGGGCCGCATGTTCTTTCGGCCGTGCGCGCACGTGGGCCCGCTCGCCCTGCGGCCCGAACAGGTGGAGGATCTCGACCGCCTGATAGCCAGCCGGGCCGAACCAGTGCGGCTCGCTGGTGTCGAACTCGGCGACCTCCCCGGGACGCAACAGCACCTCGCGCTCGCCGAGGATCAGGCGCAGGTCACCCGCGAGGACATACAGCCACTCGTACCCGGCATGGGTGACCAGCTTTGGTGTGCACGGCCCGATCACCTGCTTGAAGACCTGAACCCGGCCCGGGTAGTTGGTCAGCGAGATGACGACGCTGCCGTTGCGGCGTCGCCGCGGTGTGAGGTGGACGCGCGGATCGCCGGTGGCCGGAGCCCCGACGAGCTGGTCGAGCGCCACCCGATGCACCCGGCCAAGGGGAACAAGAAGATCCAGGGTCGGGCGTCGCTTGCCCGACTCGAGCCGTGACAGCGCACTGACGGAGATGCCGGTCGCGGCGGAGAGCGTCTCGAGGGTCATGCCGCGATCGCGGCGGAGCGAGCGCAGTCGCGGTCCGACGTCGGCGAGCATCTGCTCCAGCTCGGTGTCCATGCCGCCCATCTTTGCAGTCCTCGCAAATTTCCTACCGGGTTCGAGGGATCGACTGCGACGATCCCCCCGACGAATGGGGATCGGCGCAGCGGGGGATCCGCGCGCGGTCCGGACGAACCGACCGGAGGAACTGATCGTGCGACCTCAGCCTGGAATCAGCACCACGAACCTGCCACCGCATCCGCGGCAGGACCCCTCGACGGGACCGGTCGACCCCGGGGGCAGCAGCGGCAGGAGGGGCTGGGTGGTGCTCGCCATCTGTTGCCTGAGCCTGTTCGTGGTCGGGCTGGACACGACGATGGTCAACGTGGCCCTGCCTGCGATCGGACAGGACCTGAACGTCGGCACATCCGGCCTCGAGTGGACGGTCAACGCCTACACACTGGTCCTGGCGAGCCTGCTGATCTCCTCCGGGGCGGTGGCCGATCGGGTAGGGCGACGACGGGTCTTCCAGCTCGGGCTGCTCGTATTCGGCGTCGCGTCCGCCGCGTGTGCCTTGGCGCCGTCCATCGGTCTCCTGATCGGGGCACGGGTCGTGCAGGGCGTCGGCGGGTCGATGCTCAGCCCGGTCGCGTTGGCGATCGTGGTCAATGTGATCACCGATCCCAGGGAGCGGGCCAGGGCGATCGGTGTGTGGGCGGCGGTCTTCGGCGTCAGCATGGCCGCGGGTCCCGTGACCGGTGGCGCGCTGGTCGAGAGCCTCGGCTGGCGATCGGTGTTCTGGATCAACGTGCCGGTGGTCGTGGCCGTCCTGCTGTTGACCGCGTTCTTCGTCCCGGAGTCGAGGGGCCAGCGGCCAAGAAGGCTCGACGTGCCCGGTCAGCTGCTGCTCATCGTCATGGTCGGCGGCACGGTGGCGATGCTCATCGAGGGCCCGCGAATCGGATGGGTCTCCCCCGTCGCGCTGATCGGATACGCGGTGGTCGCCGCCGCCACCGCAGGTTTCGTGTGGACCGAGTCCCGGCGGCGCGAACCCCTCATGGATCTCGGACTGTTCCGGCGAAAGCCGTTCACCGCAGCCGTTGTCGGCGCCGTCGTGGTGTTCGTGGCGTTGAACGCGACCTTGCTGCTCGGCACGCTCTACCTGCAGGATGCGCGGGGGATGAGCGCCTTCGCCGCGGGCGCCGTCACTCTGCCGATGGCCCTTGGCGCCACGGCCTGCGCGCCGCTGTCCGGGATCCTCGTCGGACGCGTAGGCGCTCGGCGCCCGCTGCTGATCGCCGGTACCTTCACCACCCTCGGTGGCCTCTGCCTGGTGTCCCTGGACCAAGACACCAGCATCCTGGTGTTGCTGTTGGCCTATCTGCTGCTCGGCATCGGGTTCGGATTCTCGAACGCCCCCATCACCAACACCGCGGTCAACGGCCTGCCCGCCGACCGTTCGGGGGTTGCGGGTGGGCTCACCTCGACTGCACGCCAATTCGGCGCCGCCCTCGGCGTTGCCCTCGCGGGCGGCGTCATCGCCACCGCCGCCCCCGCGGATCTCGCTCATGCCTCCCGGCCCGGCTGGATCCTCGTGGCCTGCTGCGGACTGCTGGTGCTCCTCGTCGCCCGGGTGTCGCCGACGGCAGGGAAGTCGAGCTGACCGACCCTGCGCCGGCCCGAACTCGGATCGCCGCGAAAAAAAGTTCGTGGCGGTGTCGATCCACGTCCTTCCCCGTTCGACCTATGGATGAGAGGGTCCGAGAGGGACCCGGACCACCGAGGGAGACAACGATGAAGTACATGCTGATCATGCGAGCCACCGACGAGGCCTTCGCGGGAATGATGAACACCGACTTCAACGAGATGCTCGAGACCGTCGGCAAGTACAACGACGAGATGATCAGGGCCGGGGTGCTGCTCGCCGCGGAGGGGCTCGACGATGCCGCCGAGGGTGTGGTCGTCGACCACTCCTCGGAGCAGCCCGTGGTCAGCGATGGTCCGTACGGCGAGACCAAGGAGCTGTTCGGCGGCTTCTACCTCCTCAACGTGGCGTCGAAGGAGGAGGCCATCGAGTGGGCGAAGCGGTCGCCGATCACCGGCCCCGGCTTCAAGACCGAGATCCGCAGGGTCCCTACGATCGACGAGTTCCCGCAGGACAACGAGTGGATCAAGAAGGAGCGGGCGTGGCGCGAGGCCACCGGCCAGCTCTGAGCGGATCGGCGGGCGAGGGTGGATCACACCGGGCGTGAGGCCGTCGCCGCCGTCTGGCGGATCGAGTCCGCGCGGATCGTCGGCGCGCTCGCGCGGTACACCGGCGACTTCGCGCTGGCCGAGGATCTCGCCCAGGAGGCGCTGGCCGAGGCGCTCGTGACCTGGCCGCGCGACGGCGAACCCCGCAACCCCGCAGGGTGGCTGCTCACCGTCGGCCGTCGCCGCGCGATCGACGCATTCCGCAGGCGCTCCGCCCTCGACGTCAGGTACGCCGCCCTTGCCAAGGACCTGGGCGAGGGCGGCGCCGTCTCGGGGAGCGCACCGGTCGACCCGACCCGGGACGCCGAGGACGTGCTGTGGGATCCGGACCAGATCGACGACGACGTGCTCGCGCTGATGTTCATCTCCTGCCACCCCGTGCTGTCGCGGGAGGCGAGGGTGGCGCTCACCCTGCGGGTGGTCGGCGGCCTGACCAGCGACGAGATCGCCAGCGCGTTCCTCGTCCCCACCGCGACCGTTCAGGCCCGGATCACCAGGGCGAAGAAGACCCTCGGGGCGGCTCGGGTGCCGTTCGAGGTGCCGTCGGCGCAGGAGCGCGCCGAGCGGCTCGGCTCGGTGCTCAGCGTGGTCTACCTGATCTTCACCGAGGGGTCCTCGGCCACCTTCGGTGGCGACCTGATCCGTTTCGACCTCGCGAGCGAGGCGCAGCGGCTCGCGCGGGTGTTGGCCAGGCTGGTGCCGAACGAGCCGGAGGCCCAGGGCCTGCTGGCGCTGCTCGAGCTGACCGCGGCACGCTTTCCCGCCCGCACCGGGTCAGACGGCGAGCCGGTGCTGCTCGAAGACCAGGACCGCCGCCGCTGGGACCGCGCCGCGATCCGTCGGGGACGCGCCGCCCTGGCGAGGGCGGAGCGGGTCGGCAGGGGACTGGGCGCCTACGGTCTGCAGGCGGCGATCGCCGAATGTCATTCCGTCGCAGCATCGGTCGACGCGACGGACTGGGAGCGCATCGTGCTCATCTACGAGGCGCTGGGCAGGCTCTCTCCGTCGCCGGTGGTCGAGCTCAACCGCGCGGTGGCTGTCTCGATGGCCCAGGGCCCCGCCGCGGCGCTGCCGATCGTTGACGAGTTGGCAGCGGCCGGGGCGCTGTCGACCTCGCACCTGCTGCCGACCGTTCGAGGCGAGCTGCTCACCAGACTGGGACGCGCCGAGGAGGCACGCACCGAGCTCCAGCTCGCAGTTCGGTTGTGCGGCAATGCGCGCGAGCGGGCGGTGCTCGAACGCAAGCTCGCCGGCCTCGGCTGACGGCTCGGCCTCCACGTGTCCGGGTTGGCCGGATTGTCGTGATTTACTCGTAAGAGCGAGAGCTACAGCCTCCCGGAGCGAGCGCACCCGTCACCGAGTGACCGATCGCGACCCGCGGTGACGACAATTTAGAACCGCACAATGGTTCTGTGAAACCGGCTAGCGGTCTACTGTGAGGTGATGGCCGAAGCGGGACTGGCGGCGGACAAAGTGGACGGCGGGGTGCGCAGCATCGCCCGGGCGGTCGACGTGCTCCGGTTGTTCGACCTCGATCATCCGCGCCGCACGCTGCGCGAGATCGTGGCGCTGACCGGCCTGCCGAAGACCACCGCGGTGCGGGTCTTGGCCACCCTGGACGGACTCGGTCTGATCGTCGATCTAGGCGACTCCAGCTGCAGCCTGGGCGCGGGTTTCCTGCGCTGGGTCGATCTCGCGGGGTCGCTGTGGGAAGTCGGTGCGGACGCGCGGCGCGTCATGACCCGTCTCGTCGACATGTGCGGTGAAACGGTCAACGTATACATCCGCCGGGACCTCAGCCGGGTCTCGATCGCGCAGGTCGAGGGAACCGCAACCGTGCGCAGCGTGGTGAAGACCGGCGTCCCGTACCCCCTCGAGTCAGGGGCTGCCGCGAAGGTCCTCCTCGGCGGAGCGTCCGAGTCGGTCCTGCGTCACCTCGTCGGGCGCCCGGACCGCGATCTCGACTCGCTTCGCCGCGAAGTGCTCGGCATCAGACAGGCCGGATACGCGGTGACCCACGGCGAGCGTGAACTGGGCGCCTCGGCCGTCGCGGCGCCCATCCTGTCTGCCGACGGACGCGTGCTGGCGGCGCTGTCCATCGGTGGTCCCACCTCCCGATTCACCGCCGATCGGGTGGGGCGCTATGTCGACGCGGTCACCGAGTCCGCGGCGGAGATCAGCAGCATCGGTCTGGGAAGTGTGGAGGCGTTCCTGTGAACGAAGAGCACGAACACGACATCGACGGCGGGGGCTCGGACGCGAGCGTCGGACTGCTCGCGGGCATCCGCGTCCTGGACATGACGAACGTCCTCGCAGGCCCGTTCGCCGGTTATCAACTCGCGCTCATGGGCGCCGACGTCATCAAGATCGAGACACCAGGGACCGGTGATCTCGCCCGCCAGCTCGGCGACAGCGCCGAGCTGAGCAGCGAGCGTCTCGGGACCTCCTTCCTGGCGCAGAACTCCGGAAAGCGTTCTGTCACGGTCAACCTCAAGACCGCAGGCGGCAAGGAGGTGTTCGAGAGGCTGGTGACGCGAGCGGACGTCCTGATCGAGAACTTCCGACCCGGTGTGCTCGAACGACTCGGATTCGGTTGGGGCCGGTTACGTTCCATCAATCCCCGTCTTGTGTACTGCGCCGTCTCCGGATTCGGCGCCGACGGACCCATGCGGACCAGGCCCGCCTACGACCAGGTCGTCCAGGGGCTGTCCGGGATCATGTCGGTCACCGGCACTCGCGACACCGCGCCACTGCGGGTCGGGTACCCGGTGTGCGACAGCTTCGGTGGGCTCGCCGCGGCCTTCGCCGTGTCCTCGGCGCTGGTGCGTCAACAGCGCACCGGGCAGGGCGCCTACCTCGACACCTCGATGCTCGACGCCGCCCTCACCTCGATGGGATGGGTGGTCTCCGATCACCTCATCGCAGGCCGCGAACCGACTCCGATGGGTAACGAGAACATCACCTCGGCGCCGTCCGGCACCTTCCGCACCGCCGACGGAGCCCTCAACATCGCCGCGAACAAGCAGGAACAGTTCGAGATCCTGTGCCGAATCCTCGACCGTCTCGAGCTTGTCGACGATCCGCGCTTCGCCACCCGCGAGGACCGCAAGCTCAACAGGGACGTGCTGCGCGAGGAGCTCGAGACATCGCTCAAGGCCAAGTCGGCCGCGGAATGGGACGAGATCTTCCTGGGCGCCGGAGTCCCCGCAGCCCCGGTGGTGTCGGTACCCCAGGCCCTGTGTTCGGAGCAGGTCGCCCGTCGCGGCCTGGTTGCGACCGTCGAGTCGCCTGCTGCCTGCGGCGGCACCCTGCAGGTCCTCGGGCTTCCCACACATGTCGACGGACATCCGGTGTCACCCTCCTCTCCGGCGCCGAGGCTGGGCGAGCACACCGACGAGATCCTTGCCGAGATCGGCTACGGTCGGTCCGAGATCGTCCGTCTCCGTGAGGATCACGCGATATGAGCGCCGCGCGCGATGACGCGCTGTCCCGCACCGGCACCCGTGATGTCGTCGACTGGTGGTCCACCGCGATCAGCGACATCGAGCCGGGCGTCATCCGTCTGCGTGGGTACCCCATCGAGCAGCTCATCGACGGGATCGGATTCGTCGAGATGATCTGGCTCATGGTGCGCGGCGACCTACCGACGCGTGCGCAGGCGTCGCTGCTGGAGAAGGCGCTGGTGTCCGCGGTCGACCATGGTCCGCAGGCGCCGTCGATCGCTGCGGCCCGCATGGCCGCGACCTGCGGGGTCGGCCTGCACGGCGCCATCTCCACGGGAGTGGGCCTGCTCGGCGACGACCACGGCGGCGCCGGGCAGCAATGCGTGGAGGTCCTCGGTGGTATCCGCCGAGCCACCCTCGAAGGTGCGGGCCTGGGGCAGGCGGTGCGGCGTTCCCTCGACGAGTTCGCGTCCGACCGCCGCTACGTGCCCGGTTTCGGGCACCGCTTCCACCCACGAGACCCCAGGCGTGACCCCCTGCTCGCCGCGGTGCGGCGTCATGTCGAGCTCGGCACGGTCTCCGGGGAGCATCTCGTCGTCGCCGAGGAGATCGAACGGCAACTCGCGCAACGTCATGACCGCCCGGTGCCGATGAACATCGACGGCGCCACCGCGGTCATCTACGCGGAGCTCGGGTTCGCGCCGGAGCTGGCCCGCGGCCTGTTCATCCTGTCCCGATCGGTCGGGATCCTCGCGCACTCCTGGGAAGAGCGCGAGGGCGGTCGCCGCATCAAGGGGCCGCTGCCGCCGCCGCTGCTCGCCGCCTATGTCGGGCCTGGTGAACGGGCGGTGCCCCTCGGCGAGAATGCCGAGCACCCCGCTGGCTAGCCTGGGTGGGTGGCCGGAAACTCAAGCTTTCGAATCACTCGCCTGAGAACGTTGATCGAGCATCCACGAACCGGCGCCGGCGAACGAGCCGCGGCGCAGCGGATGCTCGACCGGATCCTGACGAAGTTCGTCAAGGACGGCGCCGGCGACCGCACGCACGGTGCGCGGCACGATCGAGTCGGCCGGCATGCGGGTCTCTCGCACATCGCGGACGCGATCCGCGACGACATCGCCTTTGCGCGAGTGGTCTTCGCGACAGCTACTGCGCCGGGGCAGCTGGCCGTGCACGATCCGATCCGCGATGCCCCTCCCGGGATCTCCTACCTCGTCGAGACGCCGCACGATGCCGGCGTCGTCATCACGATCGACGACGTCCCCCGGGAGTGGGGGTGGGTGTCCGAGGACGGCATCGAGACCGTCAGCCCGGCGTTGCGGGCGCTCGCCGACGAGTTGGCCGAGATCATGAAGGGCTACAACCGCGGTGGTGCGGACGCCGAGCAGCGGTTCTTCGCAAGTGTTCGCGTCGACGGCGAGACGCTGGTGTGGGGGTCACCGGGCTGCTGACGTTGCCACGGCGTGGGGGGACCGACTGATTCCGACGGCGCGCCTAGGCGGGTGTCTGGCCGGAGCCCCAGCCCTGTCGGTGTAGCCGCTCGACACCGTCGAGCAGGAGGTCGATGGTGAACTCGAACTCGAACTGGTCGTCGCAGCCCGTGCCCACCACCGAATGCTCGTCGTGCGGGTGGCTGGCGGCGACCGCCGCGATATGGGGGTAGGCCTCGGCCAGCTGCGCGGCGGCGGCCGCGGGGACTTCTTGATCGGCGGGTTCGTCGAAGAGCTCCTGGGTGAACCCGAAGATGCGGCTCCCCAGTGCGTGCATCACGTGATGGGTGAGGTCGACGGACAGGCCGCCGGCGGTGAAGGTCGCGATGGTGGAGTCCATGTAGGCCAGCACCGCCGGGGTCGGGGCGGTCCTCGATTCCATGACGCGTCGCGCCCACGGGTGCCGGAGCAGCATCGCGCGCGCGGACAGGATGCGGGATCGGATCGCGTTCCGCCACGGCAGGTTTGGGTCCGGGACATCGATCTCGGTCACGACGGTGTCCACCATCGCGTCGAGGAGCTCGTCCTTGTTGGACACGTGCTTGTAGAGCGCCATCGGGACCACTCCCAGCTCCTGCGAGAGCCGGCGCATGTTCACCGCCTCGATCCCGTCCGAGTCGGCCAGGGCAATGGCGGTGGCCAGCACGCGATCTCGGTTCAGGGGCGTGCGGCGGGTCTCCGCCTTGCTGCGGGCCATCGGCTCCGTCCTCTCCTGCGTGCCACCCGCCATCGGTTGACAGGTGTACTTCGTACACCTTAGCGTTCTGGCCGATGGTGTACTACGTACACCTCTGGACTCAAGGGAGTGGCGCAATGACCTCAGCAAGAAGGACCGCAATGGCCGCCGGTGTGTTGTTCCTGGTCACCGAGGTCTCGGCGATCGCGGGGCTAGCCCTCTATCAGCCGGCGCTCTCGGATCCCGGCTATGTCGGCGGCGCCGGTGCCGACGGCCGGGTGCTGCTGGGCGCCCTCTGTGAACTCATCCTGATCGCAGCCATCATCGGCACGGCCGTCACGCTGTATCCGGTCATCCGCAGGCAGGGCGAGGGAATGGCCCTCGGTCACGTCGCCGGCCGGATCCTCGAGGCCGCGATCATCACAATCGGCATCGTCAGTGTGCTGGCGCTGGTGACCCTGCGGCGGGACGGCGCGGCCGCGGGCGCGGGCGAGGGCGCGCTCGTCGCGGTTGGGCAGGCGCTGGTCGCAATCCATGACTGGACGTTCCTGCTCGGCCCGAGCGTGGTGCTGGGCATGAACACCCTGTTGCTGGCCTACCTGGTGTACCGGTCCGAGCTCGCGCCCCGGCCCATCGCCGTGCTCGGGCTCGTCGGTGGCCCGCTCGTCACCGCCTCCGCGATTGCCGTGCTGTTCGGGCTCTACGGCCCTGCGGCCCATGCGATCTCCGCGCTGCCGGTGTTCGCGTGGGAGGTCAGCTTTGCCGTCTATCTGATCACCAAGGGCTTCAAGTCTGTTCCCGTCCGCGACCGCGCCGTTGGCTCGGGCGGCATGCGTCTCGAGCCGTTGGCAGTGTGAGTTCCGTGCCGTTGGCGATGGTCCGGCGGCCGGCTGCAAATAGTTAACTATTGGCATTGCCAATCATTGGCTGGCATGTGTACCGTCGCTTTCGGCATACCAAACGTCGGGCATGAGGCGACTGCTCAGTCGGGCAGGTAGGACTGACGCGGTCGCGGCCCTCGAGTGAAGGAGTCGGGCGCATGATTCAAGAGCTGTCCTACATCGGCATCGGTTCGCCCCGGTCCGAGGAATGGCGGACCTACGGGACGGAGCTCCTCGGAGGGATGCTTGCTCCGGACGGGGCAGACGGCGCCGTTCGTCTCGCAGTTGACGACATCAACTACCGGATTGCGATCCACCCTGGCGAGGAGGATGAGTTCCGTTACGCAGGATGGGGAATGGCGAATGAGACAGATCTGCACGCATTCGTAAACCACCTCGAATCGCATGGGGTGGTGGTCCATACCGGTGATCCCGAACTCTTGGCAGAGCGAGAGGTTGCCGAGCTGGCATGGTTCGAAGACCCCTGGGGGATTCGGCATGAGCTGACGTGGGGAAAGGTGGCAACGCCCCTGTCGTTCTCGACTGGCCGGACGATGCGCGGGGGATTCGTCACGGGCGATCAGGGGCTCGGGCATGTTGTGTTTCAGGTTCCGGACATCGAGAAGGCCAATGAGTTTTATGTCGATGTTCTCGGTTTCCGGCTTTCGGATCGGATCACGACCAAGTATTTCAGCGTGCGCTTCTATCACATCAACGGTCGCCATCACTCGCTCGCGTTGTCGGAGTTCCCTGGTCACGTTGGGTTCAATCATCTGATGCTCGAAGTCGAGCATATGGATGACCTTGGCCGTCTGATCGACCTACTCGACACTTACGACACCGACGTGATGCAGTCCCTTGGCAGGCACACCAACGACCTCATGACCTCTGTCTACATCGGGAGCCCATCGGGATTGCAGATCGAGTATGGATTTGGGGGGTTGACGGTCGACGACTTGAGTTGGGTTGCTAGGACTTACGGCAGGCCCAGCTATTGGGGGCACAAGCTCTCTGATGTCGCGAAGTCTCGCCTGCCGGGAATCGTCAAGCCCATCCCTGCTGGTGTCTAGCGGCAATGACGTTCGGCATGCCCGATGTCCACGCCGAGCGTCCAACGTCGCCAAACTCTGCGGTGCACGGAGCTATCGTGCGGCGCTGACCTCGGCGGCCGCGTCATAGATTCGAGCGGAGAGCTTGTCGAGGAACGTTCGATCCCGGGCGGTCAGGGAAGCGAATATGGTTGCTTCCACCTCGTCCAGTGCGTTGTCCGCCTCAATCAGCTTGGTGCGGCCGGCTTTGGTGATTGTCACGATCTGGCGGCGCCGGTCAGCGGGATCGCGCTCCCGAACGATGAACTGGCTCTGTTGCAGGCCGTCGAGATAGGACACGATGTCGCCCGGGTCGATTACGACGCGAAGTGCGAGTTCCTTTTGGTGTGAAGGGCCGAGTTCGTGCAGCGTGCTGAGGATAGCGTGCTGGTTCGGCAGCAACCCAGTGCCTGCCAATGTGTCGGCATAGCATTGGCGAACCCGTAAAGCCGCTCTAACCAGCACGTACCCTGGCCGACTCGAAAGCTGGGGTGTGCTGGAGTGGTCAGACGAACTCATGCAGGCATTATAGGGATGTCAAGTATTGGCGTAGCCAATAATTGGTTGACCTGTTGATGGGCGGGGTGGCATGGGGGCGGTAGGCGATGGAGCGTGCGTCGGCCGCCGGCCGTCGAGTGTTGCAGGCCAGGTTCCGGCAGTCGATGAGCCAACCTGAAGCACCCCATGCGGTTACGCGGGAACGAGCTGATATTCCGTTGCTTCCCGTGACGGTGCACTACTCGGTGGATGTGGTGTCACGGGCGCCTGTGTAGATGGAGAGCCGTAGCCCGTCGTCGGGTAGGTGCAGCGTCTCGAAGTCGAAGGTGACTGATCCGAGATCTGGATGGTCGAATGACTTGGTTGTGTGCCGTCGTGGGCCGACGGCATGGTCCCTCCAGAGCCGATGGAATGTCGGGTCGGCTGACTCGAGATCTTTCACCAGTTCGCGCAAGTGGGGGTCGGACGGGCAGTGAGCGTTCATGGTCCGTAATTGCGCGACGCTGGAGCGTGCGGTGGATTCCCAATCGCGGAACAGCGTGCGGGCTGCCGGGTGAGTGAAATGTAGCGGACGGTGTTGCGTCGGTTCGGTTGCCACAGGACGATTCCGTGGAACAGAGACAGGCCTTCGGGGTTCGCGGCGATCATGTCGCTGACCCGGTTGAGGACGTATGCCGGCGAAGGCCGCAACGCTGTCAGGATCGCATCGATGGCGGGACGCACTGAGGGGGCGGGCGCCGGGGGTGTGGTTGCTCGTGGTTCGGCGGCGTGCGCTGCCAAGCGGTGCAGGTGGCATTTGTCGTCGGTGCTCAGCCGTAGTGCCCGGGCGAGACTCTCCAGCACGGCGTGCCCGGGTCGACGTTCCCGGCCCTGCTCGAGGCGCGTGTAGTAATCGAAACTGACGCCCGCGATCGTTGCCAACTCCTCACGTCGCAGCCCAGGAGTGCGGCGCAGGCCTGGCCCCACAGACAGTCCGACGTCGGCCGGCAGAACGAGTGATCGCCGCGATCGGAGGAAGGCGCCGAGAGGCCCAGATGTGCTCACGCACCGAATTCTGCCAAGTCCAGCGACAGATGAAGGTCGCTGTCCCTGGCCGTGTCACTGCTAGGAAGGCCACGGTCTTCAACATCATCGCGTGAGGTTCAAGACTCGGGTGCGTAGGAACGCCATCGATGAACTTGGAGGTTTTGTTGACGACCACGAATAGCGCACCGCGCCGATGGAAGGTGTGGCTGCTGACGGTGTGTGGCATCTACCCGATTCTGGCCGTGCTCGGGACTGTCCTGACGCCCCTCATGGATGGTGCGCCGATGCCGGTGCGGTTGGCCGTGAGCGTGTCGTTTGCGGTCGCTTCCATGGTGTGGGTCATCAACCCGTTCACCGCCCGATATCTGAGTGGGTGGCTGTGCCGTTGACGCCACGCGGTGCCTTGAACCGGTATCCGGAAATGGCGGAATGCGAGCGCAGGGCTGCCCGCCGCACGCTGTCTCTGTTCTCATGCGTGATTGATCGGTCTATGATTCAGTAATGTGAATCATTTACTGCTGCGATCGGAGTTGCGATGGACCTGTTGATGGCCGGGGTGACCGGCGGCACGGGGAAGCTGGCGTTGGACCGGGCGCTGGACGCCGGGCATCAAGTGGTGGCGGTCGCCCGTAGGCCGGAGGCGGTGGCGGCCCGGCCGGGGCTGCGGGTGATCGGGGGCGACGTGCTGCAGGGCGGGCGGTGGCAATCGGAGGTCGGCGACTGCCGGGCCGTCCTGTCCTGCCTGGGCAGCACGGATCGCAGGCATCCGACCACCGTCTACTCGCAGGGAACCGCGAACCTGTTGGCGGCGCTGGACGGCGGGCCGGAGCGGCGGCTCGTCTGTCTGTCCTCGGCGGGCCTGGAGATCGCACCCGACACCCCGTGGGCCCAGCGGATGGTGACCCGGCTGGTGATCCAGCCGCGGTTCCGGCACGGCTACGCCGACATGGCCCGGATGGAGGAGTTCGTCTCGGCGCAGGACGTGCGGTGGACCATCGTCCGGCCGCCGATGCTGACCGACGCAGCCTCGACGGGTGAGGCCCGCGCGGCGGTGAATCGGCACCTGGACAAGCCGCGGTCGATCAGCCGCGCCGCCCTGGCCGACTATGCGGTGCGGATCCTGGAAGACCCCACGACCTGGAAGGGCACGGTCGAGGTCTCGGCCTGACCGAAACGTCGGCCCTGCGCCGCGCGACGCTTTCCGTTGCGCGGCGCAGGCGGGTGGGGCCGGCGCGGGCCGCTCAGGACTGGGCGCGATAGCCGGGGTGCACGTCCGGCTCGATGCCGTGACTGGTGGCCACCTTCGCCAGCAACTCGCCGAGGGTGCGTCGCTCCTCGGCCGACAGCGCCGCGACCAGGTCAGCCTCGTGTGCCTCGCCGATCTCGCGCATCTGCGCCATCACCGCGCGGCCGCCCACCGACAGGTGCAGTTCGTAGTTGCGACGATCCCGGGCGCTGCGTTGACGCTCCACCAGCCCCTTGGCCTGCAGTCCGTCCACCAGCGCCACCACCCGACTCGGCACCACGCCGAGCTTGGTCGCCAGCGCCTGTTGGCTCATTCCCGGATCGGTCGCGATCAGCCGCAGCAGGCCGACGTCGCTGGGCTGCAACTCCAGTGCGGACAGTCGCTCCGCGAATCGGGCGGTGGCGTACATGCCGAGCTGGGACAACAGGAAGCTCACCCGCTGCGCGGGCGGTCGGAACGGCTGCGCCGCGGGGTCGGTGGCCATGCCCGCACCATACCATTGACACGTAATCATTCTGTGCTATGAATGATTGCATGACTGGAATTAATGAGCTCAACCAAGCCGACCTCACCGGTCGGGTGGCGTTGGTGACCGGCGCGTCCGGATCGATCGGGGCCGCGGTCGGTCGCGCCCTCGCCGACCGCGGCGCGGCGGTGGCCGTGCACGGTCGTACCGAGGATCGGCTGACCGCACTGGTCCAGCAGATCCGCGGGTCCGGCGGCACGGCCACCGCTCACCTCGGCGACGTGCGCGACCCCGACCACCTGGCGGAGCTGACCGAACGGGTGTCCGCGGACCTCGGGCCGATCGACATCGCGGTCCCGCTGGCGGGCGGCGCGGGCGCGCCGGAACCGTCGGCGGAGATGGGCGCGCAGCGCTGGCGGGAGATCGTCGATCTCGACCTGACCTCGACGTTCCTCACCCTGCGGGCCGTGCTGCCAGGGATGGTCGAGCGCGGCGACGGGCGGATCGTCACGGTCGCCTCCAGCGCCGGACGCCGGGCCTCGCAGGCCAACGCCGCCTACGCCGCGGCCAAGGCGGGCGTGGTCATGCTGACCGAGCACCTGGCAAAGGAGCACGCAGGCAACGGCATTCGGGTCAACTGCGTGGCGCCGTCCATCGTGGAGACCGCCACGCTGCGGCACCGAATGCCCGCCGCCCAGCTGGCCGCCGTGGCCGGACACGTGCCGCTGCGCCGCATCGGTCAACCCGCCGACATCGCCGAGACCGTCGCGTTTCTCGTCTCGGACGCGGCGGGCTGGATCACCGGGAACACCATCGACATCACCGGAGGGATGACGCTGTGAACGAGAACGCGAGTGATACGAGGAGCGCCGTCGGCCCGCGACCGAGCGGACCGTCGGGCGGCGTGCAGACGCTCGACCGGGCGCCGGGACCGGTGGCCGGGAGGCGGCAGCAGGACGGACCGCCGCTACCACCGGTGGCGATCGCCGCCGTCGCCCTGTTCATGGCCTCGCTGGTGCTACCGATCGTCCTGGGCGGCGGGGCCGTCTACCCGTCACCGTTCGCCCCGGCGGAGGAGATCGTCGCCTACTTCCGGGACCACTCGGACCAGGTGCTGGTCGCCAGCCTGCTGCAGTTCGCCGCCTCGCTGCCGCTGGCCGTCTTCGCCGCGGTCGTGTCGGTTCGGCTGGGCCGGCTCGGCGTGCAGGCACCCGGTCCCCGGATCGGTTTCGGGGGTGGCGTCCTGGCCGCGGCTGCGCTGGCGATGTCGGCCGGCTTCAGCTGGGCATTGACCCGGCCTGAGATCCTGGCGCACGACGAACTGATCCGGCTGCTGCACGATCTTGCCTTCGTCACCGGCGGGGCCGGGTTCGTGGTGCCGCTTGGCCTGCTCGTGGCCGGCATCGCCGTGCCCGGGCTGCTGGCCCGGTTGCTGCCCCGCTGGCACGCCTGGGCGGGCCTGGTGATCGCGGCGGTGGCGATGGTCGCGACGCTGTCCGTGGCGTTGCCGGGCCTGTCGATCCTGCTGCCGATAGCCCGGTTCCCGGCCTTCGTCTGGATCGTGTCGGCGGCCTTCCTGCTACCGCGCCGGCGGGCCAGGCGCGGCGAAACCACTGCGAATCAAGGGAGTTCACGATGAGCAATCCGATGTTGCCCAAGCTGGTGCGATTTCAGCGGCCGGACCGGGCGCTGCCATGGGCGCGGCCGGACCGGGCCACCGAGGCTGCGGTGTTCGGCACCGACCTCGCGGGATACGAGGCCGCACTGGCCGACCTGGATCGGCAGCGGGACGAGGCCGCGGACCGGCTGGCCGCGGACGCGGGGGTGGCGGATCGGTTGCGCCGCCTGCCGTTCACCGCGGGGGAGCGCATCGTGGCGATCGGCGAGAGCACCACCGCCGACCGGTTGTCCTGGTTCGAGGTGCTGCGCACGCTGATCGACCGGCACCGGCCGGACCTCGGATTGGAGCTGATCAACCTCGCGGTGTCGGGGGCGTCCACCACGGGGACGCTGGCCGGACTGGCCGGGATCCGCAGGCAGCCGGCCGATCGGGTGTTCATCCTGTTGGGCGGCAACGACATCCAGCGGTGTGGTGTCGACGGGCCGCGGCTGGTCAGCGAGGCTGAGACCGAGCGGAACCTGAGGCTGCTCCGTGAGCGAGCGTCCGGCGATGCGGCGCACTGGATCTGGCTGACCCCGCCGCCGGTGGACGAGGCGGCCGTCGCCGCGTTCCCGTTCTTCGGCGGCGCCGGACTGCACTGGTCCAACGACGACGTCCGACGCACCGCCGGTGCGGTTCGCCGGATCGCGGGGGACCGGGATCTGGTGATCGACACGAGCCCGGCCGTCACGGGACCCGAATCGTTGCTCGAGGACGGGGTCCATCCGCAGGCCGCGACCCAGGCGGCCGTGGCCGGCCTGGTCTTGGACGCATTGACCCGGTGACGAGGTAGCGGATGGGCCAGGATGGTCCGCATGCGTGAGATCACCCTCGACCTCGACGAGGTCCGGCTGCGGGCCCTGACCTGGGGGCCCGCAACCGGCCGGCTGGCGGTGCTGCTGCACGGCTTCCCGGATACCGCGCACACCTGGCGGCACCTGGGACCCGCACTGGCCGAAGAGGGTTGGCGGGTGGTCGCGCCGTTCACCCGCGGCTACGCCCCCTCGGCGGTGCCGGGGGACGGCAGCGGCCACATCGCGGCCCTGATGGACGACGCCGTCGCCATCCACGCCCGGCTCGGCGGCGGGTCCGACGCTGCGCTGATCGGACACGACTGGGGTGCGGTCACCGCCAATGCGCTGGCCGCCCACGCCGACAACCCCTTTGTCGCCGTGGCGGCGCTGTCGGTCCCGCCGTTCGCGGCACTGCGGACGCCTGCCGCGCTGCGGGTGCTCCCACGGCAGCTGCGCAACAGCTGGTACATCCTGTTCAACCAGCTCCCGCTCCTGCCGGAACGCGTCGCGGAACCGTTGGTCCGTCGGTTGTGGGCCGACTGGTCACCCGGGTACGACGCGAGCGAGGACCTGCCGGCGGTGCTGGCGGCGATCCCCGAGAGGGCACACCGCCGGGCCGTCTTCGCCTACTACCGGAACGCGGCCCGGCCGTTTCCGCGCTTGCCCGCGCGCTACCGGCGGTGGGCCGGGGCCGAGATGCGGCTGCCGGTGATCCCGATGCTGTATCTCCACGGCGAAGACGACGGCTGCCTCGATCCGCGGCTCGCCGCCCTGGTGGGGCCGAACCTCCCGCCGGGTAGCGAGGCCCACCTGATCGCGGGCGCGGGCCACTTCCTCCAGCTCGAGCAGCCGGCGGCGGTCAATGCCCGGATCCTGGAGTTCCTCGCCCGGCGGTGAGTCCCGTCAGCTCGAGACCGCGCGCAGCCCGCCGGGGCGGCGGCCCACCAGGGAATCGAGGGCGGAGGCGGTGGCGGTGTCGGCGGGGAGATGGACGATCAGGCGCAGGGCGTCGTCCGCGGGCAGATCGAGGGTCTCGTAGGCGAGTCGGAGCTCGCCGAGAACGGGATGGCGCAGCCGGGTGATGCCGGTGGCGGTGGGCAGATTGGGCACGGTCGCGACCCGGTCGGTGAATGCCGCGCCCGCGACGACGGCCAGTTCGTCAGCGAGGGCCGCGATGTGCGGGTCGGCGCGGAAGGGTCCCTGTTTGAGGGAGGCGACCAGGTCGTCGGCCACGTGGTCCCAGTCGGGATAGACGGCGGGGGCGTGGGGGTCGGTGAAGACGAACAGGGCAAGGTTGGAACGGGTCTCGTCGGCGAGCAGCCCCGTCGGTGCCATCAGCCGCCGGTAGCCCTCGGTGCAAGCGAGGATCTCGGACAGCCGGTTGACGACCACCGCGGGCGCCGGTTCCAGATGGTCCAGGAGCGCACGCACGCTCGGGCGGATCTCGCGTAGTGGATGGGTGCCGCCCATGCAGCTGAACCCGCCGTCGGCCGTCTTGGTCAAGCGGTACAGGTGGACGCGTTCGCTCGGAGTCAGGTGCAGCGCGTCGGCGAGGGCGGAGAGAACCTGCGGCGAGGGGCGGCGGTCCCGGCCCTGCTCGAGCCGGGTGATGTATTCGACGCTCACCCCGGCCATGGTGGCCAGTTCGGCGCGGCGCAGGCCCGGGGTGCGCCGCCGTGGACCGGCGGGCAGGCCGACCGCGGCGGGAGTCACCGCATTACGGCGGGTGCGCAGGAACAGCCCCAACTCGTTGTCGCTCACCCCTCGAACGGTACAAGCGTTCGCGGCGCGGAGGGTGGCCCTGCCACTACCACCCTTCCCGCGGCCTTCCTGCCGGCCGGGCCGGACACCAGGGTGAGATGTGCGGCGGCCGTGCGGTCGTCGCACATTCCGAGAGGAGAACAGCGTGTCCGACAATCTCAAACTCGCGGTGATCATCGGCAGCGTCCGGGAGGGGCGCTTCGGCCCGGTGGTGGCGTCCTGGTTCGCCGACCAGGCCCGCCTGCACGGCGAGTTCGACGTGGACGTCATCGACCTGGCCGAGGCACACCTGCCGCTGCAGCTGCCCGCGGTCCCGCCGGCCATGGACCCGCACCCGGCCCGCCCCGACGGCATGGCCGAGCTGACCGAGCGGCTGGACGCGGCCGACGCGTTCGTCATCGTCACCCCGGACTACAACCGATCGTTCCCGGCCGCGCTGAAGGCGGCCATCGACTGGCACTTCACCCAGTGGAGCGGCAAGACAGTCGGTTTCGTCGGCTACAGCGGTGCCAGCGGCGGTCTGCTCGCCATCGAGGGATTGCGTCAGGTGTTCAACGAGCTCGACGCGCACACGGTGCGCGAGTACGTTTCCTTCCCCCGCTACTACCTGCTCTTCGACGAGGACGGCGCCCTGCGTGAACCGGACGAGCCCGCGGCCGCCGCCAGGGGCATGCTCGACCGGCTGCAGTGGTGGGCGCGCGCCCTCGCCGCGGCCCGAGCGGTCCCGGCGCTCGCGTGAACTACCGGGCGAAGTCGATCTGCCTGCGGCCGTTGGACAGCGCGGTGACGACGCAGGTGCCGAGCGGTCCGGTGCGGTCGTAGAGGGTGGCGGTGCCGATCGAGACGCCCGCGGAGGTGACCGTGTTCTCGGCGCGGAGGCCGAGTTCGTACCCGACCGGGAGTCTCGACAGGGTGAGGGTCATGTCGGTGTTGATGTAGCCGGCGCCGTGGGATCCCCAGTGGCAGACGTGGTTCGTGGTGTCACCGAGCACCGCGGCACGCTGGAACGGTGAGATCGGTTCGCCGTCGACGAGTGGGGGAAGGCTGTGCCATGAGGTCTTGCGGTCGGCGTTCTGGTTCGCCGCGAAGTCGTGTGTCCACTCCCGGTCGCCGCTCTTGAACAGCGGCGGCGCCCCGTCCGGGGACACGCACCCCTCCGACGGCACCGGCAGGTCCGTCTCCGGGCTCCACATGCGGCCCGCGGGTTCAGGACCGGTGGTCAGGAACACCGCCGAGGCACGTGTCCGCACCTCTCCGTCCTGCACGATGGAGGCGTCGGCGACGGTGATCCGTGTGCCCTGGCGGACCACCTCGCTGCGCACCTCGATCGGGGCGTTGAGGACCGGCCTAAACAGGTCCACGGTCATCCGGGCGGGGACGAACCCAGCGGGACAGTGCGTTTCGAGACTCCGGGCGAGCAGGCCGCACACCGCGTGACCACCCACCTGGGTCGGCGTCCAGTGACTCACCGCGAACTCTTCCGCCACGAACAGATCTCCACGTCTGGTGAAGAAACCGACCATCGCTGCCAAACCCCCCTGTTGGATACGCCTTGCGTATATGTATGCCGTCTAACTGCCTGCGGGCGAACGTGTCTGGGCGCTGATGGCCGTTCCCAGCCAGCGGCGCAGGTAGCCCCGCAGCTCGTCCTCGCTGCGCGGCGGGTCGCTGGGCGAGATGAAGAACGACTGCATCGTCCGCAGGGCGTACTCGACGAGCTCGCGGAGCGAGTCCTCGTCGTAGCCGTGGCCCTCCCAATCGACGTCGAATCGCCGGATCATCGTCATGCCGAAGGCGCGCGCCTCGTCCGACGTGAGCCCATAGGCGCCGATGTTCGAATGGGAACCCGAGAGCATGATGCCCAGATGAGGGATGCGATGCACCTCGTCCAGCGTGTAGATCACGCCCTCGGTCATCGCCTCGGCGGGGTTATTGAGACCATGCACATGCTCTGTCAGCCGATCGAGGAATCCGTCGACGGATGAAATGGCCGCGGCCCGCATGAGGGCCTCAGCGCTGGGGAAGT
Source organism: Rhodococcus sp. PvR099 (assembly GCF_017833315.1). Lineage (NCBI taxonomy): Bacteria > Bacillati > Actinomycetota > Actinomycetes > Mycobacteriales > Nocardiaceae > Rhodococcus > Rhodococcus sp. PvR099. The sequence continues at coordinate 4,407,136 of NZ_JAFIBV010000001.1, forward strand.
AGCGGTACACCGTCTGGCGGATCACCCCGAGCGACTCCGCGACATCGGCGATGCTGATCGCCGACCCGGTGCGCGAGATCACCTCGACCGCGGCGTCGACGATGCGGCGCGCGGCCTCCTCATCGTCGACCGGCGGCCGGCCACCCCATCCACGTCTGCGCGCCACCGAGCGGACGGTACCAGCACCGCCTCCGGCCGCCTCACGAACAGCGGTGGATTCGACGAATGTGATCATACAAAGGTTCGTGTATTTGTATGATCACTGCGAATGTGACCCCCACCTGCCCTGACAGGGTTCGCCGGCGCAAAACGGAAACGAGGAATCTCGCATGACAGATCTGAAACCCCGGAAGATGGACTTCGGGTTCGAGGACGAGGACGTCCCATTCCTGTGGAACCCGGACAACCCGGCGTGGTCGAGCATGTCCAACGCGGTCTCGTTCCTGGCCATCGGCTTCGAGAAGATGATCGTCAAGCTGATCCTGCAGGCGAAGCCGCTGATCGCCGATCCGGAGGTCGCGGCGGAAGCAGTCGCGTTCATGCGTCAGGAGGGCCACCACTCCACCGCGCACCGCCAGCACGTGAACGCGCTGATCCGGCGCTACCCCGGCCTGCAGAACACCCTCGACGCCGTGACCGGCGAGTTCGACCTCCTCACCGAGCGGACCTCGATCAACTACAGGCTGGCGTACACCGCCGACCTGGAGGCAACGTTCACTCCGGTGTTCAAGCTGATGCTCGACAACGAGGCCACCCTGTTCCGGCCCGGCGACGACCGGGTCGCGTCCCTGTTCATCTGGCATTTCGTCGAGGAGGTCGAGCACCGCAGTTCGGCGCTGATCATCTACAACTCCGTCGTCGGCAACGAGCTCTACCGGATGCGGATGGCCGCGTCGATCTTCGCGCACGTGATGAAGGCGATCCGGATTGCGTGCGCCGGCTTCAACCAGCACGTTCCGCTGTCCGAGCGGAAGGTCGACTCGATGTCGATGTTCGCTCGGCACCGGGCCAAGCAGAAGGTGCTCACCGCTTTCGCGCCGTACCTGACCAAGGGGCCGATGCCTCGTGCGTTCGACGGCCTGCCGATCGGTGAGCAGCTCACCGCTCTGTCCGGCGCCGTTCGCAGCCAGATGCCCGGGCACAAGCCCGCACACGAGAAACTGCCCGTCCTCGCCGACGAGTGGTTCACCCGCTACGACGCCGGCTACGACTGCACCCGCTGGTACACCGCGGACTCGCAGAAGCCCGAGGCCGAGCCGGTCTCCGCGGGGGCGAACTGATGTCGGACCACTGTTCTCCCACCTTCTCGGATCTCGCTAGCCGCCTTGGCTTCTCGTGCGAGGATGCCGGTGGACTGGTCGAGGTCCGCAACCCGTTCGCGCTCGAGAACTGGACCCTGCCGGTCCTCGAGTTCACCATCGTCCTCGGGGCGGTGCTCGCGCTCGTCTACGCGGTTCTGCGGCTGCGTCGGCACGGTGATCCCACCAACCTGGTGCTGTGGTTCGGTGCCACCGCGTTCCTGTTCGTGATCGAGCCGCCGATCTACTTCCCGGCCACGTTCGGCACCGAGGACTACCTGGGCACGATGTTCGCGCACAACGTGTTCACCGTGGACTTCCTGTGGGGTCGCCTGCCGCTGTACATCGTCGCGATCTACCCGTTGATGGCCACCATCGCGTTCGAGATCGTCCGGATGCTCGGCGTGTTCCGGAAGTACGGCGTGCTCCTCGGCGCGGTGAGCGTCGGCTTCGTGCACCACGCGTTCTACGAGATCTTCGACCAGCTCGGACCGCAGCTGCGCTGGTGGGAATGGACGCTCGACAACAAGGTCAACCTGCCCTTCTTCGATTCGGTTCCGCTGCCGAGCGTCGTGGTGTTCGCGGCGCTGTGGCCGATGTCGTTGGCGCTGTGCGTCCAGTTCTTCGTCGGCAGGCACGTCGATGCGGGCCGGCACTTCTCCGGCCTGCAGTTGGTGTGGCGCACCGTGGTGATCGGCCTCGCCGCCTCGGTCGGGGTGTTCGTGCTCCCGCTTCCGGCGACAGTCTTCGGCATGGGGAGCGACACGGTCCGCGGGTTCCTCTACGCCGCGGAGTTGGCCGTGCTCTCAGTCGTCGCGGTCGTGGTCCTGGTGCGGCAGTGGTCGCACCTGCGGCAGGTACCGTCGGATGCTCCCGGGTACCGGAATGGCTTCGCCCAGTGGTACGCGATCGTGTATCTCGCTGTGATGGCGGTGTTGTGGATGTCCGCGCTACCCGACTTCTTCGGCGCCGTCGACGGGTTCACCACGAACGGCGATCCGGTCGGGAACCTCTGGTACACCATCGCGTGCTTCGCCGTCGCGATCCTGTGCGTTGCCGCCACCTTCACCGTCCCGCGCGGGCAGTCGAAGGACGGCGGTGAGCCCGTGTCGGGCGAGAGCGCGGTGACGCAGCCTGCATAGGTCGGTGTGATGCGCAGACACGACCCGAGGCCCGTCGCGTGTGACGGGCCTCGAACCGTGTCCTGGGCCGTTCTCGGTCAGTCCGCGCACATCGCGGCGTCGACGACCTGCTGCGCCGCGTCGACGGAGTCCGCGCTCATCGGGATGTGATTGACGGTGAGCGTGACCGCGCGGCCGTTGGTGTCGACGCCGCCGGAGGTGCCGAACCCGGGGATGCCCCCGCCGTGCCCCCAGATCTCCTTCCCGCAGGAGCTGTTCACGCGGACGAGCCCGAGGCCGTATGCGTCCTTCGGGCCGCGGTCGAACGGCACGGTCTGCTTCATCTCGGCGAGCCGGTCCTGCGATACGAGATCGCCACGAAGCAGTGCCGTGAAGAACGTGTTGAGATCGGCGCCGGTCGCGACCATGGCGCCCGCGGTATCCGCCCACGACACGTCGCCCTCGGTGACGTCGACCTGCTGCTCGCCGATCCGGTGATATCCGTGCGCGTGCGGTCCGCGGATCTGTGTCTCCCCGGAATCAGGGAAGTAGGTGTCCTTCAGCCCGAGCGGATCGATGATGCGTGTGGCGATCTCCTGCGCGGCGGGGCGGCCCGTCACCTTCTCGATGAGCATCCCGAGCAGGATGTAGTTGGTGTTCGAGTAGACGGCCTCGTCCTTGGCGGCCGGGCCGGGCGACAGGGACATCGCGATCTTCACGAGCTCGGCAGGCATGTAGTGCCCCATGGGCTCCTCGCCCGTCGCGACCTGCAGCTGCCCGGGCCTGACGTCCTCCGGCTTCGCGCCTCCGGGTGCGAGGTAGTCCGTCAGTCCGCTGGTGTGTTGCAGGAGATCGCGGACGGTGACCCGGCTGCCGTCGTTCCCGTTGCCCGCCACGATTCCGGGCAGGTAGTGCTCAACGCTCGCATCGAGGCCGACCAGTCCCTCCTCTACCAGCTGCATGACGACCGTCGCGACGAACGCCTTTGTGTTGCTTCCGATCCGGACCCTCGCATCATCGGGGATCGGCTCGTCGGTGGCGGTGTTCCCTGTCCCCGCGCGGAGGACGCGGGTGCCGCGGCCGGGGTCGGTGATCACCAGCTGCGCGCCGGGAATCCCCCGCTCGGTGACCGCGTCCAGCCTCTGCTGTACCGCGATGTCGGGCGACGGGGCGGCGGACTGCGCGGTGTCACCGCATGCGGTCGCTCCCAACGCGAGGGCGGCGGCGGTGGTGACGGCGAGCACGGCGCGACGTCGAGAGGTGGTCATCGGCACTGGTCCTCCTGGTTGTTCGGACCTCGCGGTGAGATCACTACGACCAGAACGCTATTGACCAGGGCGGGCGCTTCCCATGGCGCTGACCACCGTATTTGCGGTGGACCGGACTGGAGCGGCGGTGGTATGGCGGGCTGTACCCCCGCCGCTCCGGGCCCGGATGGTCAGCGCGCGAGGAACCCCTTGTCCACCGGTATCTGCGCACCGGTGATCACGGCAGAGGCATCGCCGGCGAGCCACACGACGGCTTCCGAGATCTCTTCCGGTTCCACCAGCGCATCGGTCTTGAGCAGGTTCGGCGGGTAGCTGTAGACGTACGTGGGGTATTGCTCGAACAGCTTGTACATCGAGGTGTCATTGCCGAGGGCCGTATTGGTGCCGTACGGGAGAACAACATTGGCGCGAATGCCGAACTCGCCCAACTCCACCGCCAGTGCCTTCGTCAGGCCGAGGACCCCGAACTTGGCTGCGGCGTAGTGACCGCAGCCGGGTGGCGCCTTCACGCTCGCCGACGAGCCGACCGTGATGATGGACCCGCCGTTACCGGCTTCGATCATCGCGGGCACCGTCGCCTTGATCGTGTTCCAGACGCCGGTCAGGTTGACGTCCACGGTCTCCTGGAACTGCTCGGCCGAGATCTCCCAGATTCGGCCCCAGTTGCACACGCCCGCGTTGGCGACCACGACGTCGAGGCGCCCGAAGGTCTCGATGGTCTCGGCCACCACCGCCTGCTGGCCCGCGAGATCCCGCACGTCGACCTGTCGGGTCAGCACCTTGCGGCCCTCGGACTCGATCAGCCGCGCCGTCTCCTCGAGGTCGGCGGGCTCCGCCATCGGGTATCCGCTGAACTCGGCGACCTGCGCGCAGACGTCGACGGCCACGATGTCCGCCCCCTCCTGCGCCATTCGAACCGCGTGCGAACGGCCCTGCCCCCGAGCCGCTCCCGTCACATAGGCGACTTTCCCTGCCAGTGAGCTCATGTCTGAACCTCCGTGAGTGTGTAGTCGAATGCGTAGTCGTCGAACGATGAGAACCGGCTGAACCAGAAGGCGCCGCTGATGGTCTGCGGCCGGTAGTAGAGCGCCTCGCCCTGCGAGTTGACGAAGTAGGTGCGCAGCCCGGGGTTGCTGTCGACGGTGTAGGCGCTGATCGCCTTGCCGTGACGGCGCATCTTGCGCACCCATCGGGCGAACGCTTCGGAGCGGACCTGTGCCACCGTCGCGCCCCTCCGCCCGGTCTCGGCGATCACCCGCACGGCGTGCCGGGCGGTCAGGTCCACGAACGTGTGCCATGCGATGCCGACGTATCCCTGCGGTGCGACCAATGACCAGCGGTTCGGCAGGCCCGGGTGCGCGCTGCCGCCGTAGCTGCGCAGCCCGTTGCGCCGGTAGTCGTCAGCGAGGTCGAACCCGTCGCGACCGACAATGGTGCCGCTGCGATACGTCTCCGGGTCGGTGAACAGCTCGTATCCGGTGGCCGCGACGATCAGGTCGTACGGGCGCTCGGTGCCATCCGACGTGCGAATGCCGTCGGTGGTGACCCGTTCGATCGGGTCGGCGACCAGCGACACGGACGGATCCGCCAGAGCGGGGAAGAAGCTGCTCGACAGCACCGGCCGTTTGGCGAGGATGCCGTAGTCGGGAACCAGTGTGGCGCGGATACTCGCGTCATCGACGCTGCGCCGCAACATGCGTCGGTAGATCGACTGCCAGATCCGGTCGTATTGCGGCATGACCGTGGCGAGGAGCTTGCGCGGGAGCAGTGGCAGGACATTGCAGAGGAACTGCATCGGCAGTTCCATGGCGGCCAGCGCGGCGCCGTTGATGAGGGCGCCCGCGCCGGGTATCGCGAGGAGACGGTGTGCTCGTGCGGACAGCTCGACGTCGGGCTTGGGCAGGATCCAGGACGGCGTCCGCTGGTAGATCTCGACACTGTGGGCCTGCTGATAGATCGTTGGCACGATCTGCACCGAGCTCGAGCCGGTGCCGATCACCGCGACCCTTTTACCGGACCAGTCGTAGTGCGGGTCCCAGGAGTTCGGGCGCAGGACAGTGCCGGTGAAGTCGCCGATTCCCTCGATGTCGCTGGCCGATTTGGCGTTGACGTAGCCGCCTACAGCATTGATGACGAACCGTGCGCGCACGGGGGCCTCGTCCTCGATGTGCAGCACCCACAGCTGCTCCGCGTCATCCCACACCTCCCGGATGACGGTGCAGTTGCCGCGAAAGTACTTGTGCAGGTTCAGGTCTTCGGCAACCTGCTTGTTGTACTCCTGGATCTCCGGGCCCGTGGGAAAGAGGCGTGACCAGTCGGGCTTGCGCGCGAAGGGGAACTGATAGAACAGCGTGGGCACGTCCACGGACAGGCCGGGGTAGACGTTGTCGCGCCAACTGCCCCCGAACTCGTCACTGCGCTCGAGGATGACGAAGTTCTCGATGCCGGCGCGTTGCAGATGGTGGGCCGCGGTGATGCCGCCCGGCCCGGCGCCGATGATGGCGACGTCGACGTACTCGTATGTCATTGCGGCTCATTTCTTTTCGTCGTCAGCGACGTGGTGTCAGACCGTCGAGCATGAGGTCACCGATGCGGCTCCGCGCGTCGTCTGCGTTGCTGAATCCGGCCACCGAGAACGGTAGGATCTCCAAGCTCAGGAGACCGCGCACGATCCAGTCGCCTGCCTGCATCGGGTCAAGGCCGGGGTCGACCTCGCCGCGTCGCTGTGCCTCGGCGACCAGCGACGCCCAGAACGCAGCCCACGTGCGGCAGAGCTGGTCGCCGTAGTGCTCCAGCAACGTCGCGATGATGCTCTCGGTGCGGAGCGGCGGCACCAGGGCCTGCGGAGTGGTGGCGTGTTCGTAGATGAGGGCAGCCGCCTCGCCGATCTGGCTGCGCAGCGTCTCCTTGGGCGTGACGGCCGCGGCCAATCCGTCGATGAAGGCGGTGCACAGGTAGGCGAGGCCGGCGTTGATGGCGGCCTGCTTGTCGCCGAAGGTGTTGTACACGGTGCCCCGGGACACCCCAGCTGCAGTGGCGACCTCGCTCAGGCGAAACCCCCGAACCCCGTTGCGCCGCACGCATTCCGCGGCCACGCGAACCAGTTCGAGGGTGGGTGCGGCCGTCTGGGCCCCCTCGCTCTCATTGAGCATGTTGAACAAATTACGTCAAAGTGTTCAACGAGGTGCCCGATTCGAAAAAAGGCCCCGCTACCGAGCCCGCTCTGTTCAGGCAGCGGGCTCGGTAGCGGGGCATTCCGTGACCATCCCGGCGGCCCACCGCGAGGGACGGTGGATCGGGAAGGTCTCAGGCCGGCCCGTCGCGAGGGACGGTGGGCCGGCACGGTCTAGGCCGTATTCGACAGTTGAACTGTCAGACGGCCGCTTCGATGGGCAGGCTGAGAGGGCAGTTTGCGGAGGAGGGGCCGACCTGCAGGGTGTACGCGCCGGGGCGGTAGGCCCACTTCCGGCTCGTCTCCTCCCATGTCTCGAAGGCGCGCTGCGGCAGGGTGACGGTCGCCGTCACTGTTTCGCCTGCAGCCGCCTCCACGCTCGCGAAGCCGGCCAGCGCGCGAGCGGGCCGGGATGGGTCGCCGTCGACCGGGGCGAGGTAGACCTGCACGACCTCGCGTCCCGGCCGGGACCCGGTGTTGCGGACCCGGACCGTGACGGTCTCGCCGTCCCACTCGATGTCCTCGTACTCCCAGGTGGTGTAGCCGAGGCCGTGCCCGAACGAGTACGCGGGCGCGATGTCGGACCGGTCCCAGGCGCGGTAGCCGATGAACAGGTCCTCGGTGTACGCGAGCTTGCCATCGGTCGGGGTGACCTCGGTGACGGGGCAGTCCTCGAGCGTCGCGGGCCAGGTGGTGGGCAGCCGGCCGCCGGGCTCGGCCGCGCCGGTGAGCACCTCGGCCAGCGCCGAGCCCGCCTCCTGGCCGGGGAACCAGCTCAGCAGCACCGCGGCGACGTCGTCGCGCCACGGCATCTCCACGGGGGCGCCGGAGTTGACGATCACAACGGTGCGGGGGTTGGCGGCGACGACGCGGGAGACCAGCTCGTCCTGACGTCCGGGCAGCTTGAGGGTGGTGCGGTCGAAGCCCTCGGACTCAACCTTGTCGGTGGTCGCCACGACGACGACGGCCACATCGGCCGCGGCCGCGGCGGCCTCGGCCTCGGCCATGAGCTCCTCGGGGTCGCGCTGCGGCTCGAGATGCCCCAGAGCGAAGCTGACGATGGCGATGGGGGCGCCCTCCATCTTCATCGGGTCATACCGCAGGGAGACCTCGACGGGGCGGCCCGCCTCGAGCTCGACGACGGCGCGGTCCTTCGGCGAGCCGAAGAACATCTCGAACGGGTCGAAGCTCTCCAGTGCCTGGTCGCCCTCGAACACCGTCTGGCCGTCGACGGTCAGAGTGAACTGGCCGATGCCCTTGGTGCCGAAGCGGTGCGGGCCGGACAGCTCCGGCGTGAACGTTCCGAAGATCTCGACGGTCTGCAGCGTCGGGTAGTCGATGCCCTCGGGGAGGTCGCCCATCCACATGATGTTGCCGTCCGCCATCGGGAGCTCGCGCTGTAGCGAGCCGTCGGCGGCGAGGCAGCGGGCGCGCAGGTCGAACCCGCGGTCGGCGACGCCCATGTCTTCGCTCAGCACCGTACCGACGTTGTAGCTCAGCGTGCCCTCGGGCAGCGCGGCCGTCAGCCCGTCGAGCGGGGAGACGACGGTCTCGGGGAAGACCATGGCGGAGCCGCCGCCGAGCACACGGGCGTCGCGCGCGGCCAGGCCGACGAGGGCGACGGTGGTCTCGGCCGGGGTGATCGGCAGGACTGGAGTGCCATCGACCTCGGCGTTGCGGGCGAGCACGAAGGAGCGCCGTGCGACCTCGCGCGCGATCTCGCGACCGTCGACCGCGGCGGGGAACTCGGTGACGGCGGCAGGCGCGCCCTCGAGCAGGCCGACGCGCGCCGCGAGCAGCAGGACGTGCCGCACGGCCTCGTCCACTACGGACTCATCGACCTCGCCGTCCCGGACCGCCTTGACGAGAAGCTCGCCGTAGACCGACTGCGGGCCGGGCATCGCGACGTCGAGGCCGCCGAGGATCGCGCCAACCGTCGAGCGGGTGCCCATCCAGTCGGAGACCACGATGCCGTCGAAGCCCCACTCGTCGCGGAGCACGCCGCGCAGCAGTTCGATGTGCTCGCTCATCGTGGTGCCGTTGACGCTGTTGTAAGCGGACATGATGGCCCACGGGCTGGCGTCGCGCACGATCGCCTCGAACGGGGCGAGGTAGATCTCGCGCAGGGCCTCGGGGGAGACGATGTTGTCGACGAACATGCGGTCGGTCTCGGCGTCGTTGGCCACGAAGTGCTTCACGGTGGCGCCGACGCCGCCGGACTGCACGCCGCGGACGAAACCGGAGCCGATGGCGCCGGTGAGCAGCGGGTCCTCGGAGTACGCCTCGAAGTGCCTGCCGCCGACCGGGGTGCGGTGCATGTTCACGGTGGGGGCGAGGAGCAGGTGCACGCCCTTGCGGCGGGCCTCCTGTGCGAGCAGTGTCCCCGCCCGGGCGATCAGCTCGGGATCCCAGGACGCGGCCATCGCGGTGGGCGAGGGCAGCAGAACGGACGGGTCCTCCGGACCCCAGCTGGCCCCGCGCACGCCGACCGGGCCGTCGGACATCACAAGGGAGCCGAGACCGATTTCGGGGAGCGGCGGCAGCGTCCAGATGTCCTGCCCCTGGAGCAGTCGCGCCTTCGCGTCCAGATCCAGCTTGGCGAGCGCCGATTCCACGGCCTCGCGCGTTGCTTCGTCTTCCATCATGAACTCCTTCGTCGTCGGCCGGGTGCTCGACGTGCCGGTCAGGAGAAGTGTCCGTCGGCTCGCCGGTCCGTCTGGGCGATATTGCCAGTCTACCTTGCGAGCACTAGGTGTTGTTATCGAAACGTTATGAATGACTGATCTGGGAGGGGGCCTAGCTCTGGTCGGTTCGGGTTTCGACGTGGGCGCCCGCACTGAGTAGGGAGACGAAGTTGCGGAAGGCGTCGGCCATGTCCACCTCGTCCGGGGCCAGCAGCCACTGGATCTGCATGCCGTCGAGCATGGCGATGAGCAACGGCGCCGCCTGTTCGGGTGTGAGTCCGCCCGGCAGTTGGTCGCCGAATTCCTTGTGTAGCAACAGGGCGAACGCATCGCGGGCGGCGGCGTAGCGCTCGGTGAAGTACTCGCGCGCCGGATGCTGTCCGGTCGTGCTCTCCGCGGCAAGTGCGGTGTAGGTCTGGACGACGCCGGGGCGTCCGGCGTTGAACTCCACGATCTGTTCGAGGTGGGACAGCCGCACGTCCGTCGACCTCGCGAGAAGGGCGGCGGTATCCCATTGGTCGCGGGCCTCGAGCACGCCGATCAACAGGTGTTTCTTGCTGGGGAAATAGTGCAGCACGCCGGGCTGCGTCAGTCCGACGCGCTCGGCCACCGCAGCGAGGGTGGTGGCGCGGTATCCGCGCTCCGCGATCTCGGCCATCGCGGCGTCGAGGATGGCCTCGCGCCTGGCCTCTGCCCTGGCCGCACGTCCGCCCCGCTGTCGCTCCGTCACGAGGCGAGCCTAACGACGAGCGTGCGGCTCCGGCGCGGCAACCTGCATTGTTCGGAATATATAACGATTGTGTATCAAAGCCTTAAAGTCGTTAGGTGCTGTCGTTAGTCTCGGGCCATGAGAAGTCGCTTGAGTAGAGGCGCAGTCCTCCTCGCCGCAGCAACCCTGGCCGTGCTCGGTACCGGCGCCACGGCGCAGGCCGGTGCGCCCGCACCGGGCAACGAGCCGACCGCGTCCGTCGAGGCCACTTACTCCGAACGTGGACCGTGGGAGGTGACCAAGCAGCAGGGATTCGGTTGCTGCGACTCCACCGGCCACAAGTTCGACGTCTGGTACCCCACCGACCTCGGCTCGGACGGCACCACGCACCCGATCATCACCTGGGGCGACGGCACCTTTGCGCATCCCTTCCAGTACGACTACCTGCTCTCGCACCTGGCATCCTGGGGTTTCGTGGTGATCGCGCCCGACACCACCAACTCGGGCTCCGGCCAGGAGATGCTGGACGCGGTGGACTTCCTCAAGCGTCAGGACAGTGATCCCGCGAGCGTCTTCTATCAGACGCTGGACACCGACAACGTCGGCGCGATGGGGCATTCGCAGGGCGCGGTCGGCACCCTCAATGCCACCGTCCGTTCCGGCGGCGCCATCAAGTCCGCGGTCCCGATCGAGCTCCCCGGACAGTTCATGTGCACGCTCAACTCGCCGAAGCCGGACCCGGCGATGACCGTCTGCGCGGATCCCCGGCAACTGACCACCGGCTCCATCCTGTACGTCAACGGCTCCGGCAGCCCCATCTCGCCGTCCACCCAGCCGCTTCCGTGGGAGCAGATCGGACCCCAGTCCGCGCAGGGCTACTTCGGCGCGACCCCGGACTCGATGCAGAAGGCGATGGCGACGCTGAACGGCCCGAACCACAACGACATTCAGGGCCAGCCCGGTTGTCCCGTGAACGATCCGGGCTGCGTCAGCGGCGTGCAGGGATTCCTCGGTGTTCTCACCGCCTGGAACATGGACAAGCTGCGCGGCGATGCGCACGCACACAGCGCCTTCGTCTCCGGGACCGGTGAGCTCTTCGGCCAGACGGCCTGGAGCAACCAGGCCAGCAACATCACCGGCTGATACCGGAGTCGGACGCAACCCGAACACCAGACGCGATCGGCTCCTGCCCACCCGAACAGGGCGGGCAGGAGCCGATCGCGTCTTTTGTGCATACATCAGCAGGTCAGCGGGGCGCCATGCGGATTCCGCCGTCGAGCCGGATGGTCTCGCCGTTGAGGTAGCGGTTCTCGAGGATCGACACGGCGAGCTGGCCGAACTCGTCCGCACGACCCAGCCGGGACGGGTTCGGCACCGAGGCCTCGAGGCCCGCCCGCATCGCGTCGGGCATTCCGGACAGCAACGGCGTGTCCATGATTCCCGGCGCGATGGTGCACACCCGGATGCGTCGGGTCGCCAGGTCGCGGGCCGCGGTCAGGGTCATCCCCACGATCCCGGCCTTGGACGCGGTGTAGTTGATCTGGCCGATCTGCCCCTCGAAGGCCGCGACGGAGGCGGTCATCACGATCGCTCCGCGTTCGCCGTCGACCTCGTCGGTCTTCGCGATGCGCTCGGCGCCGAGGCGCAGTGCATTGAAGGATCCGACGAGGTTGAGCCGGATGACGTGCTCGAAGTCCTCGAGCGAGCCGGCGTTGCCGTGCTTGTCGAGGATTCGCATGCCGCGCCCGCTGCCCGCGCAGTGGACGAGGCCGCGGAGTTCTCCGTCCTCGGTCGCGGCGTCGAGTGCGGCGGCGAACTGTTCCGGATCGGTGATGTCGGCGGGCGCGAAGCGTGCGTTGGGTCCGAGATCCCGTGCCGCTGTATCGCCGTCGGAGGTCGGCAGGTCGACGAGGGTCACGAAGGCGCCGGCGTCGACCAGTCGCCGCGCGGTCGCGTTGCCGAGTCCGGATGCGCCGCCGGTGACGGCGACGGAGATTCCCTTGAGTTCCATGGTGGAGGGCCTTTCGAGGTCAGAGGAGTTCGACGATGGTCGCGTTTGCCATGCCGCCGGCCTCACACATGGTCTGGAGTCCGTAGCGGATTCCGTTGTCGCGCATGTGGTGCACGAGCCGGGTCATGAGAATCGCGCCGGAGCCGCCGAGCGGGTGCCCGACGGCGATGGCGCCACCGAGCGGATTCAGGCGCTTCTCGTCCGCACCGGTCTCGGCCAACCACGCGAGCGGTACAGGGGCGAAGGCCTCGTTCACCTCGAACGCGCCGATGTCCTCGATGGACAGGCCCGAGCGGGAGAGAGCCTTCGCGGTGGCGGAGATCGGGCCGCTGAGCATCATCACCGGGTCGTCGCCGGTGACCGCGACGGTGTGGATCCGGGCGATGGGGTCGAGGCCGCGGTCCGCGGCGATCTTGCTGGTGGTGACGAGCAGCGCCGCCGCCCCGTCGGAGATCTGTGATGCGTTGCCCGCGTGGATGACCCCGTCCTCCTTGAACGGCGTCTTCAGCGTCGCGAGCTTCTCGAGCGAGCCGCCGCGGCGGACGCCCTCGTCGACGGCGAGCAGGCCGTCGATCGGCGCGAGCTGCGAGTCGAAGGCGCCGGTCTCGATGGCCTGGGCGGTGAGCTCGTGCGAGCGAAGCGAGTACTCGTCGAGGCTACGGCGGTCGAGGTTCCAGCGCTCGGCCATCATCTCGGCGCCGAGTCCCTGGCTGAAGCTCTCGATGCCGTAGCGCTCCTGCACGCTCGGCGGCGTGGCCGAGCTCCCCTCCTTGGCCGCGCTGCCCATCGGCACCCGGCTCATGGATTCGACGCCACCGGCGACGATGAAGTCCGCGTGCCCGGCGATCACCGATGCCGCCGCGAAGCTCAACGCCTGCTGGCTCGAGCCGCAGGCGCGGTTGACGGTGGTGCCGGGGATGGACTCGGGCCAGCCGGCCGCCAGTGCCGCGGTGCGCGCGATGTTGCCCGCCTGCTCAGCGGCCTGGACGACGCATCCCCAGATCACATCGTCGATCTCGGTGGGATCGATGCCAACGCGGCCGGTGAGGGCCGCCAGGACGTGTGCGGAGAGGTCGGCCGGGTGCACGCCGGACAGGGACCCACCTCGCTTCCCGATGGGTGTTCGAACGGCGTCGACGATGACGGCGTCATGCATGGTTGTTCCTTCTCTCGTGTCTGGGGATCTGTGGCGGTGTGCTGAGTGGACGGCGAGTTTCGTCAGTGTGTGATCACGCGGGAATGGAGGAACTCGTCGACGGCGCGGCCACCGCGCATGCCGAATTCGGTGACCGTGGCCGACTCGAGCGGTGCTGGGGCCTCGGTGGTGTCGTGCCGGTTGACCGATACGGATTCGGCGTCGACGCGTTCGGCCACCTGGTCTGTCCGGTCGAGGTCGGCTCCCCACACCGACACGCTGAGAACACGGGAGTGCTCGTTGATGCGGTCGACGATCCGGTCGATGTCGTCGTACCCGATGACGGTGAACACGGGGCCGGCTTTCCCCGCGTCCTCGAAGTCGGTCGATCCGTCGGTGTCCCGCAGCAGGGTCGGCTCCAGGAAATAGCCGGGCAGGTCGGTGCCCCGACCACCGCCTGCGACGAGCGCCGATCCGGCCGTGATGGATTGGCGGAGTAGGTCTTCGGCGATGGACAGCTGGTGCGCACTGTGCTGCGGGCCGACCGTGGTCTCCGGGTCCATTCCATCGCCGACGGTGAGCGTTCGCATCGCTCCGGCGAACGCTTCGCAGAAGTCGTCGACGATGTCGGTGGGTACGTAGGCGGACTTGGGGGCACAGCGGGTCTGCCCCGAATTGGTGAAGGCGTATTCGGCCAGCGCGGTCGCCGCGTTCTCGACGTCGGCGTCCGGGAGGAGCAGTGCGGTCCCGCCGCAGGCCGTGGTCGCCGCTACAGGGGTGAGGAACCGGGCCGCGTGGCTGATGATCGTCCGCGCGCCCCCTCGGGAGCCGACGTAGGAGATCCGGCGGATCTTCGGATGGGCGACCAGCGGGCTGTGGGCCTCGCGGGTACCGACGGCGATGTCGAGCACTCCCTCCGGGAGTACGGCTTTGAGGATGTCCACGGCACGCGCGACGGACAGCGCGACCGTGCACGGCGGCTCGACGACGACGGTGTTGCCGGTCACGAGGGCGGGACCGATCTTCGCGGCCATGCGGAGGATCGGTAGGTCCCAGGGGACGAGGACGGCGACCACCCCGACCGGGCGGTGTTCTACGACTGCGGAGCGTTCGTCGTAGGTGTGTGCCGGGGCGTCATCGTCCCAATCGGCATGGGCGGCCTCGGCCAGACACTTCGCCGCCAACCGGATCTCGCCGTCGGATTCGTCGAGCGGTTTGCCCTGTTCCATGGTCAAGAGGGGCGCGAGCGTGCCGGCGGAGCGATAGAGCTCGCGTGCGCAGTCGGTGAGAAACCTCCGTCGGGCCTCGCGGTCGGTCCGCCAGGCGGCGAATGCGCCGTGTGCCCGCGCGACCATGCCGTCGACCTGGGTGGCAGTGGTGATCGCGACGGTACCGATCTGTCCGAGGGTGGCGGGGTTGAGGCTGCTCAGCGATTTACTCGACGGCCGCGGGTCGAGCCTCGGAATGTCGAGCGTTCGCACGGTGTGGGCGGTATCCGCGAGTTCGTAGTTCAACGTCTTCTCCTGGGTGCAACCACCACGGACGGGGCGGAATCGAGGGTCGGCCGGATTCTTCTCATGTCACGACTCCTCGAGGGGGAAGGTGCCGCGGACACTAACGTAACGAGTTACTATGTAATAGTGAAGCATGAGACTCCGCCCCGTGCCGGGCGTCCCCGCGATCTGAGCAAGGACGAGGCGACGCTTGTCGCGACCCGCCGCCTCCTGTCCGAGGTCGGCTACCAGCAGACGACGGTCGCCGCGATTGCGCGGATGGCAGGCGTCAACACCCCAGCCATCTATCGGCGGTGGCCCACGCGCGAGGCGTTGATCGAGGAGGCCGTGCACGGGACCGGGGGTCACCCGCTGCCCGATGAGTCGGGTGACCTGCGAACGGACCTCGCGACCTGGGTGCGGATCTTTCTGATTCGTGCCGCGCGGCCCGCCGCGCGTGCCGGCGTGCCGGGCCTGCTTGCCGACTCCCAGACCCAAGAGGCGCGCCAGCGCCTGCTGGCGATCGGGGCGCCGGTGCGCAAGGCCTTCCAGGAGCTGCTGGACGGCGCCGTCGCCCGGGGGGAGATCGCCGCCGGGGTGAATGCGATGTTCCTGTTCGACCTGCTCTCGGGCACCACGACGATGCGCGGGCTCACCCGGGGAGTGGAGGACGAGGAGGACTTCGTCGACGCGCTCGCCGGCTCGCTGTACGTGCTGGCCGCGCACGCGACCGAGGCGTCGGACGTCACGGCGGTGAACCGATGAAGGTCGACGTGCAGTTGGACGGCAGGCCCGAGGACGCGGCCGCGCGGGCGCGTGAGCTCGTCGCGCTGGGTGCGGACGGGCTGTTCACCTTCGAAGGGGCCCACGATGTGTTCGTCCCGCTGATCGCGGCGTCGGGTGTGGTCGAGGCCGATCTGATGACGAACGTGGCCATCGCGCTGCCCCGCAGCCCGATGCACCTGGCCCACACCGCCAACGATCTGCAGACCCTGAGCCGCGGGCGGTTCCGGCTGGGCCTGGGCTCACAGATCCGGCCGCACATCGAGCGCCGGTACGGTACCGAGTGGTCGAAACCTGCCGCCCGCATGCGCGAGATGGTGCTCGCGATCAAGGCAATCTTCGCCGCGTGGGAGGGCGGTGCCCCGCTCAAGTTCCAGGGCGAGTTCACCACCCATACCCTCATGCCCCCGACCTTCAACCCCGGGCCCAATCCGTATGGGCCTCCGGAGATCTGTCTCGGGGCGTTGGGCCCGTTGATGACGCGGGCGGCTGCGGAAGTCGCGGACGGACTGCTCGTCATGCCGTTCAACAGCGCCAGGCACTTCCGGGAACGGACCCTGCCTTCGATCGAGGAGGGCCTCGAACTCGGCGGACGTTCACGATCGGACCTCGCGATCTACCCGCAGATCATCGTGGGAACCGGCCGCACCCCGGACGAGCTGGACGCGGCGGCGCGGGGCGTGCGGCGCCTGCTCGCGTTCTACGGCTCGACCCCGGCGTACCGGCCGGTGCTGGAGGTGGAGGGCTGGGCCGACGTGCAGCCGGAACTCAACGTGCTCTCCAAGCGCGGCGAGGTCGCCGCGATGACGGAGTTGATCGACACCACCATGATGACCACGCTCGCGGTGCACGGGACCCCCGAGCAGTGCGCGGCGGAGATCGTCGCCCGGTTCGGCGACCACGCGGACCGGGTGTGCTGCTACTTCCCCGGCTATCCGGTATCGAATAAGCATGTCGCCGAATTGATCTCGGCCATTCAGACGGCGCGGCCGTGAGCGGGGTGTCCGTGCGGACGGATGGGGGAGTCGCGGTGGTGACCCTCGACCGGCCCGACCGGCGCAACGCCTTCACCAGCGCCATGGGCCGCGCACTGGGCGAGGCATATCGGACCCTCGACGAGGACGATTCGATCCGGGTCATCGTGCTCACCGGTGCGCCCCCCGCGTTCTGCGCAGGCGCGGATCTCGCCGGTGGCGCCGACACCTTCGACGCTCCCGCTGCCGAGTTCACCGCCTCGCCGGTCAATCCACCGGCCTTCGATCTGCGTAAACCGGTGATCGCCGCGGTGAACGGGCATGCCATCGGAATCGGGTTCACGCTCGCGATGCAGGCCGACATCCGGATCGTCGCCGAGGACGCCAAGTACGCGATCCCGCAGGTCCGCCGCGGGGTGCTGCCAGACGCGATGTCCCATTGGACCGTTCCGCATTTCGCCGGCATGGCGGCCGCGGCAGACGTTCTGTTGACGGGCCGCACCTTCGACGGCGCCGAGGCTGTCCGGCTGGGGCTGGCGAGCCGGTGCCTGCCGTCCGGCGAGGTGCTTCCCGCCGCTCTTGAGGTGGCTCGCGACATCGCGGTGAACACCGCGCCGATCTCGGTCGCGCTGTCCAAACGACTGCTGTGGCAGACCGCTCGGCACGGGTACGGCCCGGAGAAGGTTGCGATACTCGAGACGGACCTGCATCTGCGAGTGATGGGCAAACCCGATGCGGCCGAGGGAGTTCGCGCGTACCTCGACCGGCGCGACCCCCGGTGGACCTCGCGGCTGTCCACGGACTGGGAGGAGGTCTCGCCGGAATGACACAGCAGGGGGCAACCCTCGGCAGCGCGAGCACCACGGACGAGGTCCTCGACGGCGTCGACCTGAACGGACGCACCGTGCTAGTCACAGGGGTGACGAGCGGTCTGGGCGCCGAGACCGCCCGGGCGCTGGCCGGAGCGGGCGCGCACGTCGTCCTCACCGCCCGCGACACCGCCGCGGCAGGATCGGTGGCGACACGGATACGTCAGGCGCATCCCTCGTCGGAACCGGAAGTGTTCGGACTCGACCTCGCCGACCTGGAAAGCGTTCGTGCCCTGGTCGATCGGGTGTCCGAGCGCCGGCTGGCGGTCGACATCCTGATCAACAACGCCGGGGTGATGTACACCCCGTTCGAACGCACCCGCGACGGGTTCGAGCTCCAGTTCGGCACCAACCATCTCGGCCACTTCACGCTCACCACGGCGCTGCTGCCCTCGTTGTCGGCCGCCGCCGATCGATCCGGTGTGCCAGCACGGGTGATCACGGTGTCCTCGGACGCGCATCGGGCACACCCCGTCGATCTCGTCGATCCGAACTTCGAGAGCCGGACCTACGACAAGTTCGTCGCCTACGCGCAGTCCAAGGCCGCGAACGTACTGATGACCGTCGAGCTCGAGCGACGGGTCGGCGGTCAGGGTGTGCACGCGTTCGCGGTTCATCCGGGTGTGTGCGCCACCGGCCTCGCGCGCCACATGTCCTCCGGCGACATGGCCGAGATGAAGCGCATGTCGGCGGGCTCGCCGAACGCGCTGACGAACCTCAAGTCCGTCCCCGCCGCCGCGGCGACGTCGGTATGGGGAGCCACCGCGCCCGAGCTCGACTCGGTGGGCGGTGCCTACCTCGCGGACTGCGTGGTCGGTGCGGCCGCAGACCACGCCACCGATCCCGCCACCGCCGCTGCCCTGTGGGAATTGTCGGACGAGCTGACCGCCCCCAGCGCGCGGCAGCCCTAACCCACCCGAACTTCGTTCCAGGAGGACACATGTCACTATCGATCAACGAGGATCAGCGGGCGCTCGCGGACTCCGTCGCGGCCTTCGCCCGCCGGACGGCGCCGATTGCCGCCACCCGCACCCAGTTCGACGCCCTCTCCGCCGGTACCTGCCCCGCCTCGATGTGGGATGCGGTGGTGCGGCAGGGCCTGCACAACATGCACCTGCCGGAGGCCGTTGGCGGTTCGGACTGCGGGCTGCCGGTGCTGGCGGTCGTGGTCGAGCAGCTCGGGAAGGCGATGTTCCCCGGCCCGTACCTGCCCACGGTCCTGACGAGCGCCGTGGCGGCGACGGCCTCGAACGGCGCCGACGATCTGCTCGCTGCATTCGCCGGCGGCGCCACCGGCGCGCTCGTCACCGGTAGCCGGCTGACCGCACA
This sequence comes from Rhodococcus sp. PvR099, assembly GCF_017833315.1. Lineage (NCBI taxonomy): Bacteria > Bacillati > Actinomycetota > Actinomycetes > Mycobacteriales > Nocardiaceae > Rhodococcus > Rhodococcus sp. PvR099. The sequence continues at coordinate 4,425,982 of NZ_JAFIBV010000001.1, forward strand.
GCCGGTGGCCGGCGGTTGGGCGGTCGAGGGGACCTCCGATCCCACCATCGGGCTGCCGGGCGCCGAGCGGGTGCTGGTGCGTGCCGCACTCGAGGGCACCTCCGGCGGGAACCTGTGGTTCTGGCTCGAGCGGGCGGATCTCGACGAGGCCGCGACCACCGCGAAGGTGGCGCCCTGCGAGGCGCTCGACCTGACGCGCTCGGTGGGCCGGCTCGAACTCGCCGGTCACCGGATTCCTCACGAGCGGGCGTTGTCCGGACTCGATGCGGACCGGGTCGACGTTGTCGTCACCTCGCTGCTGGGGGCCGAGGCCAGCGGGATCGCCGCGTGGTGTGTGGAGACCGCCGTGGACTATGTGCGCACCCGCCACCAGTTCGGACGCCCGGTCGGCAGCTTCCAGGCGGTCCAGCACAAGGCGGCGCTGATGCTGGTGCGGTCCCAGGTGGCCTGCGCCGCCGCGTGGGACGCGGCCCGTGCAGCCGATGCGAGCGCCGATCAGCAGCGGCTCGCGGCGGCGCAGGCGGCGCTCACCGCGGTCCCTGCCGGTGTCGACCAGGCGCTGGACTGCATCAGCCTGCTCGGCGGGATCGGGTTCACCTGGGAGCATGACGCGCACCTGTACTGGCGCCGTGCCATCAGCATCGCCTCCGCGGTTGGCGCGCAGGATATCTGGGCGGCGCGACTGGGAGATGCGGCCCTGCACACCGAACGCGACTTCTCGTTCATCGACGGGGATTCGCTGCCGGAGTTGCGGGAGCGCGTCGGGCGTGCGTTGGACGAGGTGCTGGCGCTTCCCGACGACGAGATCCCGTCGGAGGGATGGGCCCCGGCCCGGGGTGGATCCCGTCGCGCCCGGCTGGCGGCGGAGGGTCTGACCGCGCCGCACTACCCGCAGCCCTACGGGCTCGACGCCGGACCGGTGGAGCAGGCGGTGATCGGCGACGAGTTCGCCCGGCGCGGGCTCACCCAGCCCGACATGGGAATTGCCGAGTGGGTGCTGCCCACCCTGGTCGCGCACGGCAGCGAGGAGCAGCAGAAGCGGTTCGTCCCGGCCACCCTGCGTGGGGAACTCATCTGGTGCCAGTTGTTCTCCGAGCCCGGTGCGGGATCGGATCTCGCCGGCCTGTCCAGCCGTGCCCGCAAGGTGGACGGCGGCTGGGTGCTCACCGGACAGAAGGTGTGGAACTCCCAGGCGCAGGAGGCGGATTGGGGAGTGTGCCTGGCGCGAACCGACGCGGACGTGCCGAAGCACGCCGGTCTGACCTACTTCCTCATCGACATGCACGCTCCCGGCGTCGACGTGCGGCCGCTTCGCCAGGTGACCGGGATCTGGGAGTTCAACGAGGTCTTCCTCGACGAGGTGTTCGTGCCGGATGACGGCGTCGTCGCCGGCCCGGGCGACGGCTGGCGGCTTGCGGTCACCACGCTGTCGAACGAGCGCCTGAAGATGGGATCGGCCAAGCTGGGCCACGGATCGGCGAACATGGTTCGTCGGCTGCTCGACCGCGACGAGTACGGGAGCACCCGGGACGAGGCCATGCGTGTCCTCGGCCGCAACACCGCCCGCGAGCTGTCGGTGGCGGCGCTGAACCTGCGGAGCGTGCTGCAGCGACTCCACGGATCGGAGGACACCACTGGGTCCCTGAACAGCGTGCAGAAGGTGTTCCACGCCATCGCCCAGCGCGATGGTTCCCGCGCGGTGGTCGCCCTGCTCGGACCGCTCGGCTGTGTGGGCAGCCCGGAAGAGCCGTATGTCCGTGACTACCTGGGAGTCCCGGCCGTCATGTTCGGTGGCGGAACCATCGAGATCCAGCTCAACGTCATCGCCCAGCGCGTGCTCGGCCTGCCGCGCTGACATGAACGTCACGCTGCTCGCGGATGGCCTCGGTTTCACCGAGGGCCCGATCTGCCTGCCCGACAACCGGATGGCCGTGGTGTCCATGAGTCGGGGCTCGGTCATCGTCCTCGAACGGGACGGCTCGGTCGTGGCCGAGCACCGGGTCGGGGGAGGCCCGAACGGCCTCGCGCTCGGTCCCGACGGTGAGTTCTATGTCGCCCAGAACGGTGGTATCTGGGCGGCGCATGCCGCGGCGGAACCGGGTATCCAGGTCATCCGCGACGGCGAGGTGTCGTACCTCGCGAGGGGGATGGGCGCGCCGAACGACCTGGCCTTCGGGCCGGACGGGCGGTTGTGGGTCACCGACTCGCGGGAACAGGTCGACTTCTCACGTCTGGAGAGGGCTCTGCCGGGTCGCGTCTGGGCCGTCGACATCGACAGCGGCGAAGCCGAACTGCAACTCGAGGGCCCGGTCTTCGTCAACGGGATCGCCTTTGACGGTGACCGGCTCTACCTCACCGAGACCGTCAGCGGACAGGTGTCGAAATATGATGTGACACAGGGACATACCATCGATCGGGCGAACGTGTACACGGTGACCGACGGGCATCCGGACGGTCTCGCCATCGACGGTGCCGGTCGACTCTGGGTCGCGACCACCAGCGGCGACCGCATCGACATCGTCGGTCCCGGGGGTGCGCTCGAGGCGAGCCACCGTCTGCCCGCGGGCAGTATGCCCACCAACATCTGCTGTGGTCCTACGGGTTCGGGGGAGTTCTACGTCACCGCGGCCGGGGCGGGGGCGGTCCTCAGGCTAGGGGGCTGCGCCGATCACCAATGACCGTGCGAGGTGCCGGTAGTGGTCTGCGATCTCGTCGATCGACAGGCGTCCGGAGGGTTCGAACCACTGGCACACCCCGTTGATCAGATCCATCAGCGCCAGGGTGGTGATCGCGACATCGCCGCGGGTGGCCTTAGGGCCCTGGATGGCGGCGACGACGTCGCGAATGGCCCGCTGGTAGGTGGCCTGCAGGCCCACGATCGTGTCCAGTTGGACGGGGGAGAGGGCGCCGCGGTTGCCCCGGATACTGAGCAGCTCGGTGTGCCTCTCGCTGCTGATCTTCAGGTGGAGGCCGATCGCGTCGTCCAGGCGGTCCCGGGGCGGGCGCGTCGAGTCGTTCAGCACCGGGAGGAGCGCGTCGTTGAAGTCGATCATGAACTGCCGGGATATCGCGAACAGCACATCCTGTTTGTTCCGATAGTGGTGGTACATCGTCGACGACGAGATCCCGGCGGCCTCGGCGATCTCGCGGATCGCGGTCATGCCGTAGCCGCGTTGGTGGAAGAGTCGCGCCGCTTCGACTCTGATCTGCTCGGCCACGTCGACACCGACCTCGAGACCAAGGTTTCTCGCCACTTCCACCTCCGACGTGAACCACCACCCGGTTCCAGGCGTCTTGCAGGGAAATCTAGCAGGACAACCGGCGCCCGGAACCGGTCGGCGCCCGGCGGGCGATCGAGGATCCTCCCGGTCGCCCCCTTCCACAGTGCGTCGACGGTGCGTCAGGTGCCCGGGATGACGCTGGTGCCGAGACGCCAGATCGTGTCCAACAGCTCCTGTCGGGAGGGGGTGACCTCCCGGCTCATGGCCTCAGCCATGAGCTCGCGGAACGCGCCGAGGAACGCGGCCGCGGCAAGTCGCGCATCGACGGTGGGATCGACCTCGCCGCTCCGTTGCGCGTGCACGATATTGCGCGCGGCCATGTCGATCTGGGTCGCGAGGCGTTCGGCGTCGGCCTGCGAAGCGGACGGCTCGCGCAGCCGCCTGCCCACGATGATCGGGGCGAGCGGATCCTCGCGCAGGAAGTCGATCTCCCTGGACAGGCGCAACCGCTCCCGCTCGATCCAGCCCAGATCCTCGGACACCGTGACGGCGAAGACCGCGTCGTCATAGGCGTCGTAGAAGGCGTGGACAACGGCGGCGACCAGGCCGTCCTTGGCGCCGAAGTATCGGTACAGCAGCCCTGGAGATGCCTCGGCGCGTGCCGCGACCTTCGCCACCTCCAGGGCCCCGCCCGTCTCCAGCAGTTCCGCGCGGGCGGCCTCGATGAGGCGCAGCCGGGTGGCTCCGCCCCTGGCCGTCAGCGCGTGGGGGGAAGCTTTGTCAGGGGACGATGACATTGTTCGGGTCCGGCTGCTCTTCCTTGGGTGCGGTGCTGTAGTCGCCGAACGGCGCGTCCCGCACGGCCACCATGGCGGAGACGCCCTGCTTGTCGGCCAGTTCGATGAATTCCAATGCCTCGGGGGTGTTTCGCATCAGCCCGTCGAGGATCGGTCCGAGCATCTGGGTGCTGGCCAGTCCCATGTTCTCATACGCCTGGTTCACGATGAGCTTCATCGCGGAGAGCTGGGAGACAGGAATGCTGGCGAGCTGCTCGGCCTGCCGTGCCACCTCGGCTTCGAGTTCCGCAAACGGCACCGCCTTGTTGATGAGTCCGATCTCCGCCGCCTCCACACCCGAGACGGGCTTGCCGGTGAGAGCGTACTCCTTGGCCTTCGCCAGCCCGAGACGGTAGATCCACATGCCGGAGAGGTGGCAGCCCCACATCCGCGCGTACGGCGTGCCGATCCGGGCATCCTCGGAGGCGATGACGATGTCGGCGCCGAGCGCCATCTCGCTGCCGCCGCCGAGACACCAGCCGTGGATCTGGGCGATCACCGGCTTGGGGCTTCGCCACATGCTCATGAACTTCTGGGTCGGGGCTTCCGAGGGCGCGGTCGCCATCACGAAGTCCTTGCCGGCGTCCCACTTCCCGTCGGTGTTCATCTGATCGCCCCAGTGGCTGAATCCGCCGCTGAAATCGTATCCGGCACAGAAGGATCGGCCGGCGCCGCGAACGACGATCACCTTGACCTCGGTGTCGCGGGTCGCCTTCGTCATGGCGTCCTGGAACTCGTCGGGCATCGGCGGAACGATGGTGTTCAGTCGATCGGGGCGGTTGAAGGTGATCGTGGCCACGGGGCCTGCGACGGAGTAGATCAAAGTCTCGTACATTTTCCACCTCTCATTGGTAAAGTGAATTCACTTTAGCTTTGGATCGACGCGGTTGTCTACCCCATTGACGGACTCGGGGTGACGTGGGTAACTTGATCCGCATTCGAGCGGTCGATCGATTGATCGACCCAATGTCTTTGGGCGCAAACATCATCCAGTCGATTGACGTGGATAGGAAGGCGGTCATCCGCCATGGAGTTGTCATCGGTCAGTCCCGCAACGGCCCCGGGCCCCGGGATGAAGGTCATCGTCACGGGTGCGGCTGGAGGGATCGGAGCAGCGCTTGTCGCGGCCCTGGCGGCGCTCGGATGTGAGGTCGTCGGGATCGACCGCCCCGGCACCACGCTGCCGGATGGAGTAGCGGCGATCCCGCTCCTCGAGGCCGACCTCGCGGACGAGTCGGCCGCGGCGGCCGCGGTCGAACGGGCGGTGTCACTGCTCGGGGGGCTGGACTGCCTCATCGGCGCCGCCGCCAGCGTCGCAACCGTGCACCGCGCCAAGTCGTTCTCCGCGGATACCTTCCGCCGGGATATCGAATCAAATCTGTTGTCCCAGTTCTGGACCGCACAGGCCGCCTACGCAGCCCTGGCCGAGAGCAACTGCGCGAACCTGGTCCTCTTCTCCTCGACGGGGGCCCTCGACGGCCTGCCCGGGCAGGTGTCGTACGGGGCCGCCAAGGCGGGAGTGCTCGGGCTGGTCCGGACGCTCGCCGCTGAATGGGCCGACTCCGGTATCCGGGTCAACGCGATCGTCCCCGGGCTGGTCGCGACCCCCAAGGTTCTCTCGATGCCGGACAGCACCCGTGATCGAGTGCTGCAGAACGTCGCGATGAAGCGCCTTGTCGGGGTGGACGAGGTGGTGGCGTCGGTGTTGTTCCTCATGTCGACGGGAGCCGGCGCCATCACCGGCCAGTCGCTGCGGGTCGACGGCGGCGCGGGGATCAACACCCAGGGCCTCTACCGCTGACCTGAGGTTCCCCCGAGCTCGTGAAAGGAGCTGTCGCAATGGAATACCGTGGCGTGGTCGACCCCGCGTTCGCCGCGGCGGCGGAGGAGTTCGAGCGGAACTTCACCGATCGCGGCGAGGTGGGTGCCTCCCTGTGCGTCCTGGTCGACGGCAGGCCGGTCGTGGACCTGTGGGGCGGTGTCGCCGATCCCGAGACGGGGCGGCAATGGGAACGGGACACGGTCGGTGTCGTGTTCTCGTGCACCAAGGCTGCCGTCGCGCTGTGTATCCAGCTGTTGATCGCGTCCGGCGAGATTCGCGAGGACCTGCCGGTGGCACAGGTGTGGCCGCAGTTCGCCGCGAACGGCAAGGGCGACATCACGATAGGAATGTTGCTCGATCACTCGGCGGGGATTCCCGTGCTCAGCGAGCCGCTCGGATCCGGCATGCTCGAGGACTGGGAGTACATGGTCGGCCGGATCGCGGACCAGGCGCCGTTCTGGCGGCCGGGCAAGCGGCACGGTTACCACCCGGTGACCTTCGGGTTTGTGCTCGGTGAGGTGGTTCGCCGCGTCACCGGCTCGTCGATCGGCGGGTTCTTCGCGGCGGAGATCGCTGGTCCGCAGGGACTCGACTTCTGGATCGGACTGCCGCAGGAGATCGAGCCGCGTATCGCTCCGATCGTCAAGGGGATCACCGGCGAGGTCACCACCACACCGTTCCTCGATGCCGCCCTTCACCAGCGCGGTTCGATCCCGAACCTCTTTGTGTTCAACTCGGGGGACTGGGCTCGCAAGGGGGTGAACACCCGCGCCGGCCGGGCGGCGGAGATTCCCGCGGCCAACGGTGTCACCAACGGGAGAGGCCTCGCGCAGATGTACGCGAACGCCCTTCTCGATCCCGTCGTGGGAGGTCTCGGACGTCTCGAATCGGCTCCGGCGCACTCGATGCCGGTGTCCGACGGCTTGGACGCGACACTGCTGATGCGAACCAGGTTCCGTGGCGGATTCATGCTGTCGATGGACAACCGCGCGGAGCTCGGCGACGGCCACAGCATGCGAATCGGGAGCCAGGCGTTCGGCCACTGTGGATCGGGCGGCTCGATCGGGTTCGCCGACCCCGAGCTCGGCCTCAGCGTCGGCTACACCATGAACAAGCAGGGCCAGGGGACGCTGCTCAACGAGCGCGGACGGGCCCTCGTAGATGCCATCTACCGCTCACTCGGCCAGACCGTCCCGCCGCCGCCGGCGCGACGAGCGCCGCAACTCGAACAGGATCAACGATGACTTCCTCCAACGAACAAGACGATTCGACACGGACAGACGTGCTCATCCTCGGAGCCGGGTTCTCCGGACTCGCGGCGGCCGCGATGATCTCCCGCGCGGGTGGTCTCGACTACCTGCTCCTCGAGCAGGGCGATGATGTCGGCGGGACGTGGCGCGAGAACACCTACCCGGGGTGCGCGTGCGACATCCCCTCGCCGCTCTACTCGTTCTCCTTCCGGCAGAACCCGGACTGGCGCCACCTCTTCGCGCCGCAACAGGAGATCCTGGAGTACCTCCGCGACACCAGCGCGGAACTTCGTATCACCGAGCGTATTCGCTTCGGCACCAAGGTCACCGGTGCCGACTGGGACGAGCAGGACGGGTCCTGGCGGGTCGACACGGCGGACGGCTCGGTCTTCCGGGCACGATTCCTGGTTTCCGCGATGGGGGTCCTGCACCACGCCTCCTACCCGAAGCTGCCCGGCATCGAGAACTTCCAGGGACCGGTGTTTCATTCCGCGCACTGGGATCACTCGTGCGACCTCGACGGCAAGCGAGTGGCCGTCGTCGGCACCGGCGCGAGCGCGATCCAGTTCGTTCCCGCCATCGTCGACCGGACCGCCACGCTCGCGCTCTTCCAGCGGACCGCCCCGTGGATCGTTCCCAAGGTCAATCGAGCGTTCAGCGAGGACGAACGGGAAGAGATGCGCCGCAACCCGATCAAGCGATGGAATCGCCGCGCGCGTCTGTTCTGGATCCACGAGAAGCGGGCCAAGGGATTCGTCTCGGATACCTCGAAGATGGGGCCCACGAAGGCCCTGGCCTCGAGCCATTTGAAGAAGCAGATCCGTGATCCCGAGCTGAGGGCAAAGCTCACCCCCGACTACGAGATCGGCTGCAAGCGACTGCTCATCTCCAGCGACTACTACCCGGCCCTCGCCAAGCCGCACGTCGACGTCGTCACCGCAGGCGTCGAGGAGGTCCGTGCGCAGTCCGTGGTCGCCACGGACGGAACCGAATACGACGCCGACGTCCTCATCTTCGGCACCGGCTTCGATGCGCAGAACAGCCTCAGCCGGGTGCCGATCCGGGGCCGCGACGGCGTGGCCCTCGGTTCGCAGTGGGAGTCGGGTCCGGAGGCGTACCTGGGAACGACCGTGGCGGGCTTCCCGAACCTCTTCCTGCTGTGCGGCCCGAACACGGGCCTCGGGCACAACTCTCAGGTCTTCATGATCGAGGCACAGGCCGAGTACATGGCCAAGTGCATGCGATACGCGGGCCGCGGCGGCGTGATCGAGGTCCGGCGCGACGCCCAGGATCGCTTCAACCAGTTCCTGCAGGGGCGGCTCTCCTCGACCGTGTGGCAGGCCGGTGGATGCAAGAGCTGGTACCAGGATCCCGCCACCGGGCGCAACACGCTGCTGTGGCCCAGATCGACGTTGTCGTACTGGCTGCGCACCCGCTTCGTGCGGCGTTCCGACTATCTGCGGCACGCCAGGGCCACCGTCTCACAACCGTCCGTCACCACCGGCTGAGCCGCACGGTGCACGCACTCGTTCCGAATCCCAGCGGACTCCTCACTCATCTCAGAAAGGCCCCGCAATGACGACCATTCCCGAACTGTTCCAACGCAATGCCGACCTGTTCCACGACAAGCCGGCGCTCACCCATGACGGAGTGACGCTCACCTGGGGCGAAGCCCAGTTGAGCATCGCCCGGATCGCGCTGGGCCTGTCCCGGCTCGGTGTCCGGAAGGGCGATCGCGTCGCGATCATGATGTCGAGCCGCCCGGAGCACTGGTTGACGGACCAGGCGGCGGTGCACCTCGGTGCCCTTCCGGCCACGGTCTACGGCACCATGCCGTCCTCCCAGATCGCCTACGTGGCGAATCACAGCCGGGCGCGTGTGGCGGTGCTAGAGGGAGCTGACGAGGTCGAACGCTGGCTCCCGGTGCTCGACCAACTCCCCGAGCTCGAGCACGTCGTCGTGCTCGATCCGGAGGCGTGTGTGGCCGGCGACGAGCGCTTCGTCAGGTGGTCCGACGTGGTGACGGAGGGGACGGACCTCGAGGCGTTCGAGGCTGTCTGGCGGGAGATCACCGAGGACGATCCGGTGACGCTGATTTACACCTCTGGGACGACCGGCGTGCCCAAGGGGGTGTTGCTGACGCACCGCAACGTGATCGCCAATGCGGAGGCGAGGGACGCGGCGGCGCCCACGCCCGAACACTTCCGCAGCGTCTGCTACCTGCCCCTCGCGCACATCGCCGAGCGCATGGTGTCGGTCTACATGATCGTTCACAAGGCAGGCCACGTGACCTTCTGCCCCGATCCGAGTCGGCTGGTGGAGCAGCTCGTCCGGACTCGCCCGACCAGCTTCTTCGGTGTCCCCCGAATCTGGGAGAAGCTCGCCGGGGCGCTGCGTTCGCGGCCGGGTTCGTCTGCCGCGGACGTCGGACTCGACGAGGTCCTGTGGGCCTGCAGTTCGGCTGCTCCGCTTTCGGTCGCTGTGCAGGAGTACTTCCGGTCGCTGGGAGTCTCGATCGTCGAGGCGTGGGGGATGACCGAAGCGACCGGTGTGGTCACCTCCACCAGCGCGGAGGATTTCCGGTTCGGTTCGGTCGGTATCCCTATCCCGGGCACCGAGATCAAGCTGCTGGAGGACGGCGAGATCCTCGTGCGCGGTCCGATCGTGTCACCGGGCTACCTCCAGGAGGACGGATCACTCGTCTCCGTCACCGACGACGACGGCTGGATGCACTCGGGCGACGTAGGACGAATCGACGAGGACGGGCATCTCTACATCGTCGACCGCAAGAAGGACCTGATCATCACCGCGGGCGGGAAGAACATCGCGCCCGCCGCGGTGGAGGCGCTGCTGACCAAGCACCCCCTGGTCGGTCAGTCGCTGGCCTACGGCGACCGCCGGCCGTACCTGGTCGCACTCATCGTTCTCGACCAGGAAGCGGCTGCGGCGTGGGCGACCTCGCGTGACATCGCCTTCGCCACACCGGCTGAGCTCGCCACACATCCCGATGTGATCGCGGAGATCGACCGCGCGGTCGATCTCGCCAACGAGGACCTCGCTCGGGTGGAACAGGTCAAGCGCTATCGGGTGCTTCCGACGGAATGGACCCCGGAAGGCGGCGAACTCACCGCGAGCCTGAAGATCAAGAGGCGTGCCGTGCACGAGAAGTACGGCGACGTGTTCGACGCCCTGTACGCGTAGCGCCCCGCCCCGCCCCGGATCGGACCGGGGCGGGTTCACCACGGGTCGTGCTTCGAATACGGAGTCAGCCAGGGTGCGCGCCTCGGCCGTACACGGTCATCCGATTCGGCGGATGAGGTCGGCCTCGCGCCGGCCGGAGAGAAGCGCGCCATGGACCGTGGAGGATTCGGTGGCGTGCGTGGCCTCACCGGCGAAGAAGACTCGGTTGCCAACCGGTTCGGCGACGATGTCCCGGTCGTCGGGGGTGGAGTCGATGCCGGGGTAGGAGTAGGAGCCGCGGGCGTAGGGGTCGGACGACCAGCGAGTGATCCGATAGTCGCGGGGTTCGGGCACACTCTCGCCGTACATGGCGCGCAGGGCGAGCATCCCCTCGGCGACGGTGGCAGTGTCGTCGAGGGTTTCGATGCGGCGCGCGACCGACCCGCCGCGCAGCGCGGCGATCACGGGCACCCCGGTGACGCTTTGTAGCGGAAACCATGCGGCCATCGGATCGTTCGGCACGCCGAATTGGGCGATGAGCTCGGCGTCATCCCAGAACTGGGTGTCGAAGCGTAGATACAGCTTGTTGTAGACGCCCATGCCGAGGCGTCGGATCGCCTCCTGTTTCTTCGCTGGCAACGGCGGATCGAAGGTGACGGCATCGGTCTTCAGCACCCCCAGCGGCAGGGTGACGACCACGTGATCGGCATGGAAGACACCGTGGTCGGTGTGCACCCGAACCCCGGTGGTGTCGTGGGCGATCCGATCGACGACATGACCCAATCGCACGTCCAGGCCCTCGGCGAGCCGGGTCGGGATCTCGTCGTAGCCGCGGGGAAAGACCACCTGATCGCCGCCGTGGCTCACGTGGTGCTGGCCGACCCACAGCGGGACCTGTTCGGGGTCGGCGCCGAAAGAGTCCTGGATGAAGTGGTGGACGGTGTTTCGGACGCGGTCGGCACGGATGCCGGTCAGGCGCAGCTGCGTCAGCACCAGGTCGATCGCGGCGGCGAAGGAGGTGTTCGCGAACCGTGGGAGCGCGGACAGCACCTGTATTGCGGCCAGGGCCGCCGCTGCGTCGGCTTCGTGCTCCGCCATCTCGGCCGCGGTCAGGTGGTCGCCGCCGCTGTAGGTGGTGATGACGTTCTGATTGAGCACCACGGTGGGGAGCTTGAACTCGTCGCGCAGCTCGGTGACGGGGTTGCCGTCGATGCCATGGATCCAGGAGGCGCCCAGGTCCAGCGGCATGTCTCGCCAATTGCGATCGGTCCACAATCGACCTCCCATGCGGTCGCGCGCTTCGAGCACTGTCACCCGGCGTCCATCTCGGGCGAGGTCGCGTGCTGCGGTGAGCCCCGCGATGCCGGCTCCGATCACCAGCACAGAACCGGTGCCCGGCGTCGATGCGTTGGCGCTGCGGCGCCCGAAGCCTGCGGCCGATGTGGTTGCGAGGATCGCGGCTCCGATAAGCACGGACCGTCGGTTCGGACTCATGGTGGTTCCTTCCTTGGACCCTCTACGTCGGTACAACTAAGGCCCTGATGGTACATCGATGTACCAGATATCGCGCTGCCTGAAGTGCCGGGCGCCCAACGATCCTCGAGAACTCAGTCGCGCTTGGCTGCCCCGTGCAGGATCATCGAGAGGAGGAAATCGGGTGCCTGCCGGGAGCCCATTTGCTCGTCGAGGACCAGGTACCAGGCGGTCTCCGCCAGCCCGAAGAGGGTGAAGGACAACCACTGCGGCGGCAGTTCGGGGCGGATGTGGCCCTCGCGCTGGCCGCGGGCGAAGAACTCGTCGAGACGGTTCATCAGGTCCTCGGCCCGCGCGACCAGTGCCGGCTGGCTCAGGAGATGCGGTTCCAGGGACAGGACTCCCCAGATCTGGGCCAGCGGCAGAAAGTTGTTCGTCAGTGCGGTCAGTGCGGTCTGGAAGTCCGCTGTGCCGAGTTCGGCGGCGTCGAGTGCCTCGGCCGCCCTGGCATGAATGCGGTCGGCCAATGCGGTGACGAGTGTCTCGCGAGTCGGAAACAATCGCGTCAATGAGGTGCGGCTGATCCCGGCTGCCTGTGCGATCGACTGCATGGATGCGCCCCTGTCGCGTGCCAGAACGGGGGTCGCGGCGGCCAGGATGGTCTCTCTCCTCGTTGACACGCGATCATCGTAGTTGGGGATCGTCTCCGCTCCCGTGCTCGCTTGCGCGTGTGGCTACCGCACGACCAGGTCGTGATCGGTGGCGCTGAGGGTGATGGGCGCCACGCGCTTGCCCCGCGACCAGTCCCGCACGAACGCGTCGAGGGTCGGGTCTGCGCCACGCGCGTCGTAGGCGGCGCGGGGTACCTCGATCGCGCCGACCAGATGCCTCGGCTGATCGTCGAGGCCGGTACCGCGCGGCCCCAAGCGCAGGCCGTCCGCGGTGTGTAGAAGCACCGGGATCGTCTTCCCGTCGGGGGCGGTGACCTTGGCGGGCCGGGTGGTCGCGGCCGGATCGAAATGCTCGACGGACAGCCGGTAGGCCGACGGACCGGCGTGCAAGCCGGCCTCGTCGAGCAGGCGCGGATCGAGGATCGAGTACGGAACCTGCGCCTCGACGAGCAGCTCGGCGTCGATCAGGGTGTCGCGCGCGGGTAGCTGCGCCGACAGATTCCACGGCGCGGGCGGGGCCAGGGTGTCCGACGACCGTTCCGCCGGCGGGTTCTTCAACGGGATTCCGGGCAGGGGCGCACCGGTGGCCGCGAACGACCAGGCCGGGTCGTTCAGGTCTTTGTGCCAGAACCCGGACCTGCCGTCCTGGCGTCCGGCGACTCGCAGCTCACGACGGTCCGGACCCACGCCGGTGGAGTGCACGCTGATGGCCGAGGTGATCTCGCCGGGGATCTTGGGCTGGTGCACCCAGTCCTGTGCGGGTAGCTGGATCGCCGCGAAGTGGTGGAACCACGACTCGAACGCCGAGTTCGGGGCGGTGGGTTTGCCGCTCTCGTCATCCCAGCTGTATCGGAAGAACACCGAGTCTCCGCCGGTACCGTCGATGTCGTAGTTGCGGGTGTACATGTCGCCGTACTTGTTCATCACGAAAGTGGTTGAAGCCGAGGAAGACAGCGCGATCGATTGGAAGCGCCCGCCGACGGGGCCGCCGATCTCGTAGCTGTCGTCGTCGGGCAACCACGGGTCGGCGTACGTGATGCGGCTGCCGTCCCCGGTCAGCGTGGGCACCATCGTCATCTTCGCGAGCCCGAAGTAGTGGATCCGGCCGGCGACGTCCGTGTAGGTCTGGTTGTCCCAGGGCGATCCGACGCTCAGCGCCCAGGCGCCGGGATCCCCGCCGGGAAGCCGCTTGCCCTTGCCCAGCCACAGCGGTGCCCCGAACGAGGAGGTCCAGTTCCAGAAAACCGGCGCCTGCGAGGCGTTGTCCATGGTGTAGATCCACCCGTCCTCGTCGACCGCGATCAGCTCGTCGTCGTCCACCGAGATCCCGACCAGGCGATCGCGCAGGCACGTCGGCAGCGGCGCGTATCGCCACGGCTCGGGATTGGCGCCGTTCCACGACCGGGGCCGGGTCAGCAACGCGTTTCCGGCCAGCGCGTAGTCCCAGAACTTGTTGAACTGAGTTGTCTGGGTGCGCAGTTCGACGCTCGCCGGCGCGCCCGACCCCGCGAACTCCGGCAGCCCCGCCAACCCGTCCCTGGCTCCGAATGATGGCAGGCCGGGCGGTACCTGCGCGGTGCCGAACGGGACGCAGTCGGCGGGTGCGCTCGATGCGGGCGCGGCCATCGCGGCAGGCACCGACGCGGTCAGCGCCACAACCGCAATCGAGCACACGACGGCGGTGCGAACTCGCGATCGGGGGGCATCGTCGAGATAGGTAGGAATGCTCACGACATGAAACATCAACTGCCATTGATGGTTTGTTACATGTCCCAGGTCGACGGCCTCGCTCGACCAGACCTCCGGCCCAATCCTCGGTGATGATCCCTGCTCCACATCCCCAAGCCGACGAGGTGACTGTGGCATGTTCCAATGGGAAGAGGCGCGGACAGGGGGAAATGGTCGCGGCGGAAGCGAAGTGGGCCGACGCGGCCGACTTCGCTACAAGGGGAGGGGTTGCAGTGCGCATGGTCCTTGGGGGACGGGCCCGGCGATCGCGTGTCGTCGTCGCGGCGGGGTCCGCGGTGCTCATCGGGTTCGCCGGGAGCGTCACTGCCACCGCGGCGCCGGTCTCGGAGGTGGGTGTCCCTCCTGGGTTTGCCGAACAGGAGCTCCGCTGGCGTCCGTGTCCGTCGGACCTCCTCGACCACGCGCTGGCCGGCGGCGGCTACGCGGCGGCCCGATCGGCCGTACTGCCCGGTCTCGACTGCGCACGCATCCGCACCCCGCTCGACTGGGCGCATCCCGCCGACGGGCGCGAGGCGACCTTCTGGATCTCGAGGCTTCCCGGTACAGGCAGTGCGACCACACCGCTGCTGACCAGCACCGGCGGTTCGGGCGCCGGTACCCTCCTCGATCCGCACAGCTTCTCCGGCGGAATGCCGAAGCTCCGGGAATCGTTCGACCTCGTCGGTTTCGACGCGCGGGGAACATCCACGTCGTCGACGGCGCAGTCCTGCGATCCGGCCGTTTCCGGGGATCCGGGCCTCCTCGGGACCGGGCCGCGGGAGGGCTACGACATCCTCGACTTCTCGGCGCCCTCCGTGGCCCGTCAGCTGGACGACGCCCGGCGGTGGACCGAGCGATGCCTCGCCGGGGCGGCCACGACCCCGGATGGCGCGTCGACGGCACCTTACGTCACCTACTGGCAGACGGTGCGTGACCTCGACCTGGTGCGGCAGCTCCTGCGCGCGGACAAGTGGAGCTACCTCGGGGTGTCGCAGGGGACCGCGCTCGGGCGAGAGCTGGCGCGGACCTTCCCCGGCCACGTCGACCGATGGGTGCTCGATTCCGTCGTCGATCCGCTCAGGAGCCCGAACGCGGTTCTGCAAGAACGGTATCGGGCCCGGCAGCAGGCCGTCGAGACCGAGTTCGCGCCCTGGGCCGCGACCCGCGGAACCGTCCTCGGCGACAACGCGGATCGGGTACTGGCGTCGATCACGAAGCTCCGCGCCGACCTCGCCGTCCGGCCCATCCGGCTTCCCGGGGGCCAGGCGTTCACCGCGAACGACCTGAACCCCATCCTGTTCGGTGTCGGGAACGCCGCCAACGAGGCCGTGCTGTCGAAACTTCTGACGATTCGCGCGGCGGTGCAAGGGGGTTCGTCACCCGCGTCGGTCCAGGCGGTCGTCGCGATGGTCTCCCAGTTCCAGCTCTCGCCGCTGATCGACCGCGAGCTGGGTGCCGTTCTCTCCGGCGCCCCGCGGCAGGGCTGGTGGACGGCCTACAACTGCAATGCCGCGGAATGGAGCCACGACACCAATGCCGTCCTCGCGGAGCAGCAGTGGGCGGCCGAGCAGGCGCCGCTGACGTACCTCGGGATGGGGTTCTCCGCCGTGTGCGCGCAGTGGCCGTTTCCTGGGCGGGCGGATTCGCAGTCGGAGTGGGGCGAGGTGCCGGGCATGCTGCTGATCACCAACGAGCGTGACGCCGTCACACCGGCCGGCGGCGCGCGCGCCCTCCGCGACCTGGTCGCCGGTTCGCGACTGGTCACGGTGGAGGGCAAAGCCGCCCACCTCGTCCTGCCCCAGCGGACTCCGTTCGGGCTCCCCGGCGGCGTTCCGGGAACCAGCTCGTGCGCCACGGACATCGCCGTCCGCTACCTGACGGCCGGTGAACTGCCGCCGAAAGACCAGACCTGCAAAACCAATTGAGCCTGGAGGCCATGGTGGACAGCGAGACGTCGAAGCGATCGCGGCCGCGCCGCGTCCTCCGTGTTGTCGGGCGGGTGATCGCCGGCGTCGTCGCTGTGGCCGTCCTCGCCGTTGCGGTCTCGGCCGGCTTCCATCGGTGGCAGACACCGCGCGACAAGGCGGCCATCGAGGAAGCGATTGGTGCCGATCACCGCTATGTCGAGGTGGACGGGCGCCGGATGAGCGTCGCGGTCCAGGGATCGGGACCGCGCACCATCGTCATGATGCCCGGACTGGGCACGCCGGAACCCATCCTCGGCTTCGCCCCGCTGGCTCGTCGCCTGGCGGAGAAGAACACGGTCGTCACCGTCGAGTACTTCGGGCTGGGCCTCAGTGACGGCACCGACGCCCCCCGCACCAGTGAGGCGATCGTGACCGAGACGCGGGCCGCGCTGCGCGGTCTGGGGCTGAACGGTCCTTATGTCCTGATGCCCCATTCGATCTCGGGTCTGTATGCGACGTGGTGGGCCACGCACCGGCCGGACGAGGTTGCCGCCGTTGTGGGCTTGGACGACGAGCGCTACACCTCGGACGGCGCCAAGGGCGACCCGGACTGGCCGGGCTGGATGTCCAAAGTCACCTCTGTCGGCGGCATCCGCGACCTGATCGCCCTGGACAAGCGCACCGATTACCTGGGCCTGGTGGCCGACTATCGGCAGAGTCTCGGCGATGCCGCCGAGTACACCCCGGACCAGCAGGACCGGTACCTGGGGGCGTACTCCTGGGTGTTGAACCCGACGATGCTGGACGAGGTCGCCCGCGAGCCGGAGAACGTGCGAGCGGTCGAGGGGGCCGTGTTCCCGCCGACGTTGCCGGTCCTGTCGATTTTGGCTGCCTCCTCGCTCGAGGCGGAACCGGAGTGGGGGCCCTCACACCGCGCGGCGATCAGCAATCCGTCGATCCAGCAGGTCGCGATCCTCGACGGCCATCACTATCTGTTCCACGTTCAGGCGGCGACGATCGCCGCGCTGACGGAGCGTTTCCTCGACGACCACGTCAAGGCGCCCTGAGCCGGCGAATTGTGGTCTTGTTGATTTGAGTGATTCTGGGCCTGTCGGCGATTCCGGAAAGTGGGCACGATTCGGTGCATGGAGCAGATCAGGAGATACGCCGACCTCGCCAGAAGTGACCGATCCGATCTCGACGCGGTGCTGGACGCCGCTGCGGTGGGCACCCTCTCGACCGTGGTGGACGGACTGCCGTGGGTGGTGCCCATGCTCTACGCCCGCGGCGGTGACCGCATCGTGCTGCACGGGTCGACGGGTGCCGGCGCCCTGCGGCACGTCGCGGCCGGCGCGCCAGTGGCGTTCTCGGTGACGATGCTCGACGGGATCGTGGTGGCGGACACCCTGTTCGACTCCACGGCCAACTATCGGTCGGCCGTCGTGCGGGGCCGCCTGACCGCGTTCAGCGGGGACGGTGCGGTGGATGCCCTCGACTTGTTGTCCGATGCGCTGATCCCCGGCCGGAGCTCGGAGGTGCGCACCCACACGAAGAAGGAGCTCGCGGCGACCCTGGCGATCGCCCTGCCGATCGAGCCGGGCTGCTGGACGGTCAAGGTGCGCGACGCGCCACCGCCCGCGCCGTCGGCTGCCTCCGGCGACTGGGCGGGCGTGGTCCCGCTGCGGACCGTGGCCGGTGAGCCGGAACCCGCACCGTGGGTGCGGGAGGGCGTCCCGGAACCGGAATCCGTGCGCCGACTGGTCACCGCGGTGAGGGTGTGACGACCTCCATCGGCCAAACCCCTAGTGACAGCATGCTGTCTATATGACAGAATGCTGTCATGAGGAACCAAGTGGTGCACCTGGCCATCTACGACACCCTCGCGGACTGGGAGACCGGTCACGCCATCGCGCACATCAACCAACGTCAGTGGCAGCGCGAACCGGGTCGCTACTCGGTGTCCACCGTCGGGCTGACCCTGGACCCGGTGACCAGCAGCGGCGGCGTGCGCATGATCCCGGACCTCCTCCTGGCCGATCTCGACCCCGGGGACAGCGCGATGCTGATCCTGCCCGGGGCCGATACCTGGATCGGGGGCGACACCCTGGCGCCGTTCGCGGCAAAGGCGCGCGCGTTTCTCGACGCGGGCGTGCCGGTCGCGGCGATCTGCGGCGCGACCTACGGGCTCGCGGGCGAGGGCCTGCTCGACGACCGTGACCACACCAGCAACGTCGCGTACTTCCTGGCCATGACCGGCTACGCGGGCGGCGGCCGGTACCGGGACGAGCCCGCGGTGACCGATCGGAACCTGATCACCGCGGGCGCGACGAACCCCGTCGAGTTCGCCCGCGAGATCCTGGGGCGCCTCGATGTCTACACCCCGGAGGTGCTCGACGCCTGGTATCGGCTGTACGCGCACTCGGACGCGAGCGCGTTCGAGGTGCTGCAGGCGGCGACCGCGCAATGACCGAGCCGAAGCCGTCGGAGCTGCTCGCCGGCGCCGCCCTGACCGCGTTCCGGCTCAACGGCCAGTTCCTGGCGGTGGCGGAGCAACTGGCCCGGCCGACCGGTCTCACCGCCGCGTGGTGGCAGGTGCTCGGCGCGATCGTCGACGAACCACTGCCGGTCGTGGGCATCGCGCGGGCTATGGGCATCACCCGGCAGAGCGTGCAGCGGATAGCGGACCTGATGGTGGACAAGGGATTCGCGGAGTACCTGCCGAATCCCGCCCACCGCCGGGCGAAGCTGCTGCGTCTGACCGCCCAGGGTCGGGCGGCGATGCGGCGCATCACGCCCGACCAGCGGGCCTTCGCCGACCGGCTCGCGAATCAGCTGGGGGTCGAGGAACTCGGCCGTGCGCTGGAGGCGCTGGAACAGCTGTCGGCGGCCCTCGACGTGCTGGCGGACTGACCCGCCGAGAGGGGGCCCGGTCCCGAATCCGTCAGCGCGGGACGTCACCCGCGTTGCGCAGCACAGCCCGGTTCGATGCGATATCCACGCGCACCAGCGGCGGTGCCCCGTCCGCGTCGTCCTCGCGATGCATCAGGGACACCTGGCGCTGCTCGAACTCGTGATGCTTCGAGCCCTGGAACATCGCCGTGACCTGCTCGAAGCCGGTGGCCGACACGGTGCCGCGCCCACCGCGGCGGGTCCACGGCAGGAAACGGCCGCCGGTGAGGCGATTGAACAGGGTCTCGGCGAACGCGGCCAGGACGAGCAGGCACACCAGCCCCGGAATCGTCATCGCGAACAGCATCCCCATGCGGTCCGAGTGTAGGCGCGATCTCGAGGATGTGGATCGGACGTCGGCGGTTCGGCATGCTGTTTCGGTGACCACGCGATACCCGCCGATCGAGCCGTACGAGACGGGCCTGCTCGATGTGTCCGACGGGCATGTCCTCTACTGGGAGAGCGTCGGCGACCCTGACGGGGTGCCGGTGCTGTTCCTGCACGGCGGTCCTGGCTCCGGCGCTACCGCCGGTGCCCGACGGTATTTCGACCCGGCGCGGAGCCGGGCGGTGCTGTTCGATCAGCGCGGCTGCGGCCGCAGTCGCCCGCTCGCGGACGGACCCGACGCGGACCTCTCCTCGAACACCACCGCTCACCTGGTGGCGGACATCGAGCGGCTGCGCGAGCATCTGGGTATCGACCGGTGGATCGTGAGCGGGATGTCGTGGGGTGTGACGCTGGCACTGGCCTACGCGCAGCAGCACCCCGGCCGGGTGCCGGCGATGGTGCTCGGCGCGGTGACCGCCGGCACCCGCGTCGAGATCGACTGGATCACCCGCGCGATGGGGCGGGTGTTCCCACAGGAGTGGGAGCGATTCGTCGAGGGGGTCCCCGAGGCCGAGCGCGGTGGTGATCTCGCGGCGGCCTACGCGCGGCTGCTGTCCGACCCGGATGCGGCGGTTCGTGAGGAGGCGGCCAGGAAATGGTGCGAGTGGGAGGAGGCGCACGTGTCCCTGGTGCCTGACTGGCAACCGAGCCAGCGGTACTCGGATCCGTTGTTCCGCAGCATCTTCGCACGTATGGTCACGCACTACTGGAGCAATGACTGCTTTCTCGAGGAGGGGCAGGTCATGGCCTCGATGAACCGGATCGCAGCGATCCCGGCCGTTCTCGTCCACGGTCGCTACGACGTGTCCGGTCCGTTGGACACCGCGTGGCGGATGGCCCGGCTGTGGCCGGCGAGTCGGCTCGTGGTCGTCGACGATGCGGGGCACGGAGGCGGTGGCTTCGTCGCGGAGTTCACGGCAGGCGTCGATGCAATGCTTGCCCGCGTTCTGAATCCCTAGCTGATAGCCTCCGGGAGTCGCCGAAAGACGACCGTGACACATTCGAGGAGGTGAGACCCGTGAACGCTGTATCCACTGGGTGCTCCCCCTGTTCTTCACGGTCGGGCGACTGAAATAGACGTCGCCGGGAGCGCCCCCACAAGGCAATCCCGAAAGGCAACGACCTATGCATTTCACTGCGGAGACATCGTCGAACGGTGTCGTCGAACGCAATTTCACTCTGGGTGACATCACCGGCCTGCTCTGGTCGCCGGCATCCGGCTCCGAGCCCGCGCCGCTGGTGCTGATGGCGCACGGTGGCGGCCAGCACAAGAGAGCTCCGGGAATCCTGGCCCGCGCGCACCGGTTCGTGAGGGCCTGCGGTTTCCACGTCGCCGCCCTCGACGCGCCCGGGCACGGTGAGCGGCCCCGAACCGCGGCGGACGAGCAGCACATCGCCGTCCTGCGGCAGGCTCAGGCCGCGGGCGAGCCGCTCGGCCCGGTCGTCGTGGAGATCCACAAGGACCTCGCAGCTCGCGCCGTGCCGGAATGGCGGGCGACGCTGGACGCTCTCCTAGCGTTGCCGGAGATCGGCGCCGACGTCCCGGTCGGCTTCTGGGGCATCATGCAGGGCACCGGGATCGGGGTGCCGTTGACGGCGGCCGAGCCCAGGATCGCCGCGGCCGTCTTCGGTTGCCTCGGGCATGAATCGCTGACCGAGGCTGCGGCACAGATCACCGTCCCGATCGAGTTCCTGCTCCAGTGGGACGACGAGCACGTCGAACGTCAATCCGGTCTCGCTCTGTTCGACGCCTTCGCCTCGAAGGAGAAGTCGTTGCACGCCAACGCCGGCGGGCACGTCGACATGCCCAGATTCGAGATGGACAGCGCGACCCGCTTCTTCGCCCGTCATCTCGGACAGGTCGGTGCGTCACCGGCCTGACGTGACGGGAATCGGGTCGTGTTGTTCGGAATCCGGCCCCGGGATTCGGTCGCTTATGTATAAATGGGTCGTCCCTCGAGTCGGTCGAGGCGGCAGATCCCAACGGTGAGAAGGAGTCTCGATGCTGGTGTTCGACCCCGTCATCTCGTTGTTCAACGAGATCGCCAGTGCGCTCGGTTCTAGCGACTTGGTCGTCGAGACCTAGGACCACTCCGGAAACGGTGGGTCGAGTCACTGGATTCGACCCACCGTTTCCGTGTTCGGGGGTGTCCGCGGTCGCGGCGCCCCACGAGTTCAGATGTCGAAGTACGTGCCGGGCACCGGCGTGTGCAGGCGTGCGTCGAGTCCGGCGGACTCGAACGCCGCCGCGAACCGGTCCGCGCCCTCGGTGAAATGCGCCCAGCCGTCGGTGTGCACGGGGATGACGACGGACGGGTTGAGGATCCGGGCCACCTCGACCGCCTCCGCCGACGTCAGGGTGACCGGCACCGGGAAGCGGCCGGGATCCGCGGCCCCGGCGAAGAGGACCGCGATGTCGACGGGGCCGAGCCGTTCCCCGATCTCGCGGGTCAGCTCGACGGACGCGTTGTCCCCCGAGACGTAAATCGTGGGAATCCCCTTGGCGCTGAGCACGAACCCGGTGACCGTGCCGGTGATCGGTTCGCATCCGGCGGGGCCGTGCAGCGCCGGGACCGCCGTGACGGTGAGTTCGCGGCCGTCCGGGGCGGTGACCGTCGTGTGGTCCCACGGTGCGAGTCCGGTCACCCCGGCCAGTCGCCCGGCCGCCTCCGGCGTGGAGAGCACCGTTTCGACCCGGCCGAGCAGTCGGCGGCCCGCGTCGTCGAGATTGTCCGCGTGCTGATCGTGCGACAGGAGCACGAGGTCGATGGGGCCGAGCGCCTCCGCGGGGAGCGCGGGCGCGGTCAGCTTGGTCAGGGTGACGCCGCCCTCGTAGCTGCCCGGCTCGTCGAACGTCGGATCGGTGAGGATGCTCAGGCCGGCCACCTTCAGGTGCAGGGTGGGGCCACCCACGAGGACCGCCCGAACGCCGTGCGCCGCTGCGGAACCGGTCGATGTCGTGCTCGCTGTTGTCGAGGTCATGCCCCAAGCATCGGCCGTTCGCCCAGGCGGGACCAGTGGCCCTCAGGACATGTTTCGCTAAGATCGGGCCATGGTCAGTTCGGTCGCGGTGATTGCCTTTCCCGACATCAGCCCGTTCCACCTCTCGGTGCCGTCGCTGGTCTTCGGGCACGCGGAGAACCGCGGCACGGCGCCGCGCTACCGGGTCACCATCTGCGCCGAAGATCCGGGCATCCTGCCCACCAACGCCGGCTACGACGTCGCGGTGCGGAGTTCCCTCGACGCGCTGGTCGAGGCGGACACGGTGGTGGTCCCGAGCTGGGTGCAGGCCCGCCGGCCGTCGGATGCGTTGCTCGAGGCGATCCGGCGGGCGCACGGGCGCGGGGCGCGCATCGTCGGACTGTGCCTGGGCGCCTTCCCGATCGCCGATTCCGGGATCCTCGACGGGCGCGAGGCGGCGACCCACTGGCATGCCGCGGAGGACCTGGCGCGTCGGCATCCGCAGGTGACGGTCAGATCGGACGTGCTGTGGTCGGATCTCGGCGACGTGGTGACCTCGGCCGGTACGGCCGCGGCGCTCGACTGCTGCCTGCATCTGGTCCGATCGGACCACGGTGTCTCCGCCGCGACCGCGCTCGCCCGTCGACTGGTGCTGGCTCCCCACCGCAGCGGCACCCAGGCGCAGTTCATCCCGGTCCCCGTGCGCGAGCAGGACGGTGAGGACGAGATCGAGCGGGCGATGGCGTGGGCCCGGATGAACCTGTCCGAGCCCGTCGACCTCGATCACTGGTCGCGGGTGGTCCTGATGACCAGGCGCACCTTCACCCGGCGGTTTCGCGAGCGCACCGGGTCGAGCCCGCAGCAGTGGCTGCTCGTGCAGCGGCTGGATCGGGCCCGGCTGCTGCTGGAGACGACGGAGCTCGGCGTCGACGCGGTGGCCGGCGAATCGGGCTTCGGGTCGCCTGCGTCGCTGCGGCTGCATTTCGGGCGCGCGTTCGGAATCAGCCCGTCGGCGCATCGGGACCTGTTCTCGACCGGGTGACCGGGCGCCGCCCGCGTCCTTGGGGAGGGCCGCCGCGGGCAGAAACCGCGGCGGAATCCGCGTCGCGGTGGCAACGTGGCCCTCATGAGGGCATTCCGATTCTCGTACAACATCTTCGGACTCGGCTCGCGCAATGACCTCGTGGACAGTTGTCGCCGCGCCGAGCGCCTCGGCTACGACACGGTGTTCGCCGCGGACCACCTGGGCGTCGCCGCACCCTTCCCCGTGCTGGTCGCCGCGGCCGCGGCGACCGAGCGGCTGCGCGTCGGCACGCTGGTGCTCAACGCCCCGTTCTGGAATCCGGCGCTGCTGGCACGCGAGATCGTCACCGCCGACATCCTCACCGGCGGCCGCCTGGAGGTCGGCCTCGGCGCGGGTCACATGAAATGGGAGTTCGACGAGGCGGGCATCGCGTGGGAACCGTTCGGCGCAAGGGCGGAGTCGCTGCTCACCACGATCGACCGGCTCCGCCTGCTGTTCGCCGACGCCGGTTACGAGCAGCAGTCGGGACTGCGGGAGGCCTTCGGGGTCGCAGTGCTCCGACCCACTCAGCGCGTCGGATTCGGCGGCTTCGGACCGCCGCTGAACGTCGGGGGCACCGGCGACCGGATCCTGCGGATCGCGCCGGTCATCGAGCGGGTGCGCGCGCTCGGCGGTTGACGGCCTTTCGCCGCCATCAACGGTCGGCCGCGCGTGTAGCGTTCCGGGTATCCCGCTCCGATACCCGGGGCGGGCGGTCGGAGGTCAAGGGGACGACGGTGGACCGGGCGCGAGAACGACGGCCGACCAGCGCAGACGTCGCGCGTCACTCCGGAGTGTCGAGGGCCACCGTGTCCTATGTGCTCAACGGTCGCGACGACCACCCGATCAGCGAGCAGACGAAGCGACGCGTGCTGGCGAGCGTCGACGCCCTCGGGTACACGCCGAACCTCACGGCGAGCGCTCTGCGCGCCGGTCGCAGCAACATCGTGCTGATGCCGATGCCCGACATCCCGCTCGGGTTCGCGGTCGACGCGATCCTGCAGGGGCTCGATCTGGGTCTGTCGGAGCGGGGGCTCCGCTTCCTCCTGCACGGCGACCGCAATTCGGGCGGCGTGGCCGGTGCCCGCGCGTGGGCGCAGCTCCGCCCGGCAGCGGTCTTCACCGACACCTCGCGCTGCGACGCCGAGGCGGCGGCGCTGCTGCGGAGGGCCGGGGTGCGGGCCGTGCTCCTCGCCGGACCAGAGGTGGTCCCGTACGCGCCGACCGCGCGGTTCCAATTCGATTCGCTGGCCGACTGTGCGGCAAGGTATCTCGCGGTCCGACGCGGCTATCGACGACTCGCGTGCCTGGTGCCGGGGGCCGAACTCGCCGAGCTCGGGGAGCGCCGGTTCCGGGTGTTCGCGTCGGCGGCCGCGCAGGAAGGGGCCTCGGTCGAACGGGTCGACTGCGCCCTGTCGATCGACAGCCTGCTCCCCGTCCTCTCGGTCTGGCGCGATCCGGGACGCCGCCCGGACGCGGTGTACGCGTACGACGACGAGTTCGCGTTGGTGCTGATCCAGGCGCTGCGGGAGGTGGGGCTGGAGGTGCCGCACGACATCGCCGTCGTCGGGTCCGACAACCTGCCGCTCGGCGCGATCCTGCGACCGCACCTGACGACGACCTGCGTCGACCTGCCGGCTGTCGCGTCGGGCCTGGCGGAGTCGATTCACCGTCTGGTCGACGGACTCCCCTTCGAACCGCTCGGCGATCTCTTCGCCCCGCGAGTGGTGGTCCGGCAGTCGGCCTGACGGGTCACCGCGGGGTGATGACGGCCCGGTCCCCGGTTTCGGCGCGGACGGCGATGACCCGGCTCGTCAACGCCCAGCCGGTGTCGGTCCGGGTCCACGAGTCGTCGTAGTCGCCGAGGCATTCGTAGACCGCGCCCTCGTTCGTGCCCGCGCCGACGTGGAACGCGCGGAAGTACGACCGAGTCCGGGCGGTGTCCCCGTCCAGCTGCACCTGCACGTTGCCCATGAGGTGTTGCGTCGGGCCGCATGCGTCCAGGTGGGCCCGGACCACGGCGAGAACCGCGTCGGCGCCCTCGACGAAGTAGGCGCGGGCGTCCTCGGTCATCGACGACCGGAGCCCTGGCCAGTCCTTCGCGTCGAGTCGGGCCTGGAACCGGTGCAGGCTGTCGACCACCGCCTGGTGATCGAGCAGCTGCCCGAAGTCGGCGGGCGGAGTCGATCGGAACGTCGAATCTGGCCCATCAGTTCGCACAGCTGCGCCGCCCTTCCCTGGTTGATTCGTCATGTTTCCCCTGGCCCAACGGGTGACACGTGTAACACTCTATGCGCCCGCCTTCCGGTGCCACGGGGTTTCCCGCTGAGTGAGACGGGTCACATCGGGTCCGGGTGTTCGGCCGCAATCTGGTGCACGCACCTGACCTCGACAGCCGGCTCAGTCGTCTGCGCCGCGGTCCCCCCGAACACATTGGAGGACTCCCATGACCCATCCCGATGTCCTGGCCCCGGCCAAGCTGGGCCCGATCACCCTGCGTAACCGGATCATCAAGTCCGCGACGTTCGAGGGCAAGACGCCGAACGCTCTGGTGACCGATGAGTTGATCGAGTTTCATCGTCGTCCGGCCGCGGGCGGGGTCGGCATGTCCACGGTCGCGTACTGCGCGGTGGCGCCGGAGGGGCGCACGGAACGCGGGCAGTTGTGGATGCGGCCGGAGGCCCTGCCGGGGCTGCGGCGGTTGACCGACGCGATCCATGCCGAGGGGGCGGCGGCGTCGGCGCAGCTGGGCCATGCCGGGCCGGTGGCGAACGAGAAGTCGACGGGTTTGCCTGCGTTGGCGCCGTCCCGGTCGTTCAATCCGATGAGCATGCGGATGATCCGGTCGGCGTCGAAGGATGACATCGCGCGGATCACCGAGGCGCACGGGACGGCGGCTCAGCTGGCTGTGGACGGCGGGTTCGACGCGGTGGAGATCCATTTCGGTCACAACTATTTTGCGAGCTCGTTTCTGAGTCCGAAGCTCAATCACCGCAAGGATTCCTACGGTGGTTCGTTGGAGAATCGTGCGCGGGTGGTGCTCGAGACTGCGCGCACCGTGCGGGCGGCGGTCGGTGACAGGGTCGCGATCTTGGCGAAGCTGAACATGGATGACGGTGTGCCGGGCGGGTTCTGGGTGGACGAGGCGATCCAGGTTGCGCAGTGGTTGGAGGCGGACGGTGGCGTCGATGCGTTGGAGCTGACGATGGGCAGTTCGTTGCTCAACCCGATGTATCTGTTCAAGGGCGATGCTCCGGTGCGGGAGTTCGCGGCGGCGATGCCGCAGCCGGTGCGGCTCGGCGTGCAGCTGATCGGCAAGCAGATGTTTCACGCGTATCCGTATCGGGATTTGTTCATGCTCGAGCAGGCCCGTCAGATCCGGGCCGCGGTGAAGCTGCCGCTTGTGCTGCTCGGCGGGGTGACCGACAGGGCCGGCATGGACACCGCGATGGCCGAGGGTTTCGAGTTCGTGGCGATGGCGCGGGCGTTGCTGCGGGAGCCGGATCTGGTCAACCGCATCGCCGAGGACGCCCGTGCGAAGTCGCTGTGCATCCACTGCAACAAGTGCATGCCGACGATCTTCTCCGGCGCCCGGTGTGTGCTGGTCGAGCGCGCCGGCTAGTTCGCAGCGCAGTTGCCCCAGTTGCCCCAGCGGCCCCAGCGGCCCCACCCGGACACCGAGGAGGGGGGTCGACGTACGTGCGACCATGGAAGAGCCGACGCTCTACACCCGATAAGGCTGACCGGAGGCCGTGGCGATGGACGACCGGGCGAGGAACGAGCACCAGCGGGTCGTGGTCGAGACCGATCACGGCCGCGCAAGCTACAGCGCAGGCAAAGCCGTACGCATCGGCAGGGATCCGCAATTGGAGATCACGATTGTCGATCCGTTGGTGTCGCGCGAGCATGCACGGCTCAGGTGGGACGAGGGATGGCAGCTCGTCGACGCCGGCAGCAAGAACGGTATCTACGTCGGCGGCGAGCGGCGAGAGAAGGTCCCCGTCACGAGCCACGTCCTCGTCCGGCTGGGTGACGCGGTCGAGGGGCCCGTCGTGCGGATCTCGATCGAAGATCCCGACGCGACGCGACTGGACGTGGGCGGTCGATTTGACGAGTCGACGATCGAGGTAGGGGCCTCGAGCGGCCCGCCCCCGACACCGCACGAGGCGGTCCCGGCGGGATCCCTCACGGTGGGACGGTCGCCCGACAGCGACATCGTCGTCCGAGATGTGCTGGCCTCGCGCCATCACGCCATCGTCCACAACGGGCCGTCCGGCCTCGAGATCGACGACCTGGGGAGCGCCAACGGAACGTTCGTCGGCGGCGCCCGGGTGTCGCGCGCGCAGCTGACCGACGGCGACGTCGTCACGATCGGCAACACCGATTTCAGCGTGCAGGAAGGCCGGCTCGTTCCACGGCAGGTGGTGGCCCCGACCGCAGGCGGGCTGCGGGTGGACGGCGTCGGACTCGTCATCGAAGGCGGGCGGCGACTGCTCGAGGAGGTCGCCTTCACTGCGGGACCCGGCAGCCTCACCGCGGTGATCGGGCCCTCCGGCGCGGGAAAGACCACGGTCGCCAAGATCATCTCCGGTTCGGGAAGCCCCACGGAAGGCGTCGTCGAATTCGAAGGGCGCAGCGTGCACACCGACTATTCGGTACTGCGCTCCCGCATCGGCATGGTCCCCCAGGACGACGTCGTCCATCGCCAGCTGACCATCCGGAGGGCACTCGGCTACGCCGCGGAGCTGAGACTGCCGCCGGACACGAGCCGGGCCGACCGTGAGGAGGTGATCGCAGGGGTACTCGACGAACTGCAACTGACCGAGCACGCCGACACCCGCGTCGATCGTCTCTCCGGCGGACAGCGCAAACGCGCATCCGTCGCGCTGGAGTTGCTGACGGGTCCATCCCTACTCATCCTCGACGAGCCGACCTCGGGTCTCGACCCCGCGCTCGACCGGCAGATCATGGCGACGTTGCGCCGTCTCGCCGATTCGGGCCGCGTCGTCGTCATCGTCACGCATTCGCTGTCGTACCTCGAGATGTGCGACCAGGTCCTCCTCCTCGCTCCGGGCGGCAAGACCGCGTATGTGGGCCCGCCCGACCGAGTCGGGGCCGCGCTCGGCAGTACCGACTGGGCCGACATCTTCGCCCGTGTCGCATCCGACCCGGACGGGGTGTTCGCCGAATATCGCGCCACCCGCCCCGAGGCGGTGCCGCCACCGAGCCCGCCGGGGCCTCTCGGTCGCCCCGCACACACGTCGGGGCGCAAGCAGCTGAGCACCGTCGCCCGCCGCCAGGTTCGGCTGATCCGCGCCGACCGGGGCTACCTGATCTTCCTGTCGCTTCTGCCCTTCGTGCTCGGCGGGCTGGCCTTGCTCGTGCCGGGCGACACCGGGTTCGGGCCGTCGGGTACCGACGTATCCGGTGAACTCACCCAGATCCTGGTGGTGCTGATTCTCGGCGCCGCCTTCATGGGCTGTTCACTGACCATCCGCGACCTGGTCGGTGAGCGCATGGTCTATCAGCGCGAACGTGCCGCCGGGCTGCTGCCGTCCGCCTACCTGACGGCGAAGATCGTCGTGTTCTGCGCCGCCGCGATCGTGCAGTCGGTGATCATGGTGCTGATCGTCTTCGTGGGCAAGGGTCTCCCTGGTCGCGGCAGCTTGATCCCCTCGGGCTCGGTCGAACTGATCGTGGACATCGCCGCCACCACTTGTTGCTGTGTGCTGGTCGGATTGGCGTTGTCGTCGGTGGCGCGCTCGAACGAGCAGGTACTGCCGATGCTGGTGGTCACGATCATGGCGCAGCTGGTGATGTGCGGAGGATTGATCACGATCACCGGACGCGCCGTACTCGAACAGGTCGCGTGGCTCTTCCCGTCCCGCTGGGGGTTCGCGGCCGCGGCCTCGACGGTGGACCTGGTCACGAATTCCACCGGCACCGAGCCGGACACGCTGTGGCAGCACACCGCATCGTGGTGGCTGCTCAGCATCGCCATGTTGGTGCTCATCAGCTGTGTGCTCGCAGTCTTCACCTACAGCCGGCTCCGGCTGCGCCGTCCGCGCCGGAGCTGACCGCCGACGACGGGCCGACCCGGCTGGTGCAAGCGAGCGTTGTCGCGGTCGGCCGGGCTCCACCAGAGCCGCGGCTCAATGCACGGCTGGACCGCGATCGCTGGCTGCTGCGACGGCATCGCGGACGAGGGCATCCGGATCCCTGGCCAGGCGGCGCAGCTCGGCGTTGTACCGCTCTCGCAGGTTCAGGGTGAGCGCCGTGTCCGTCAGCACGAACACGCCGTGCCGCCGCACCGCGGCCCAGGGCGAAGCGAGTCCCACGAACGCGGCCTCGGCCTCGTCCGCGTCGATCGTGCAGTACCCGCTGCCCGGAGACAGCCGATCGCACACCGCGTCGTGCAGCGCGGGATGCTCGGTCAGCGCAGCCTCCAACGGGCCGTAGTCCAACGGCTGGTGGACACCGACGTCCCGGAAGGAGGTGTACGGGGCGGTGAGCCCGCGGACGGCGACCTCCCGGGGCAGCCGATCGAGCCGGGCCGTCACCAGATCCATCCGGCCGAGACGGGAGAGCGCCGCCGCTGCCCAGGCTCGATCGGGTTCCCCCAGTCGACGGTTGCCCACAATCGCATCCAGTGCTGCGACCACTTCCGTTGTGGGGATGCCGAGTTCGCCGAGCAGCTTCGCCCACAACCACTTCTCGCGGGCCACCGGAAGATGTTCCAGTATCGCGGACACCGCGTCGGTTCCCAGCTCGCGGAGCCAGGCGCGTGCGCGTTCGGTACCCGGAGGCGCGTGGACGGGGGAGTCGGCGATCGCGATCAACTCGATCACCCTCAGGTCGGGCGGCAGCGCGGCCAGCCGGTCGAGCGCCCGCTGCTCCTCGTCGAGTTCGGGGAAGTGCCTGCGTACCTGGGTCTTGGTCAGGCTCAGCGGAATCAGCTCCCACGCCTCGTCCATGGCCACCGCGACGAACTCCCGGCCGACGACCTCCTCGTCGATCAGTGTGCGGCGCGCCGCCTTACAGGCCTTGGCGACCGTGCGCTCGAATCGGTGGTGGACGGCATGCCAGCGCTCGCCGTCATCGGCCGTCGCGGCTGCCTCGACGCGCTCGGCCAAGCGGTCCTCCGCCTCGCCTGGGTCGAGCTGCCACGGCCAGTCCGCCGGGCTCCACCGCAGCGCGTCGGCGGCGAGGTGGTCGGTCGCGACCGACGCGAGGGATTCCTCGCTGGCGACCCCGATCGACGGCCACGCGATCACGCCGCCGGCTTCGGCATAGAACTCGTGCACGGCGGCGCCGTAGATCCGGTCGTCGGGGTGTTCCACGCGCATGAGGCGCACGAACGCCACGATCTGATCCCGTACGGCCGCTTCCACGCTCGCCCAGTCCACCCGTCCGACCGTAGTGGAGGGCACGGACGCCCCGGATAGGCTCACCCCGGTGAGACCGGATCTCGAACAGCTGCGTTCCCTGCTCGATGCATCGCCCGGGTTGGCGAAACGCCCGGCCGGGCCGACGTCGCGGGACCGGATCGAGAATGTGCAGACCCGCCTCGGTCCGCTGCCCCCGTCCTACCGGTGGTGGCTCGGCGAGTACGGAGCCGGGTGGCTGCGCGGGGCCCCGATCGCGACGGCCGCGCCCGCGGAGGCCGACGAGGCGATCACGGCAGACTGGCGATCGACGGGTACTCGGCTGTGCTTCCACGCCGAGGAGGGCGGCGACACGCACTACTTCGCGCTCGATCGCCGGGGCATCGACGGCGAGTGGCCGGTGGTCCGCCGAGACCCGTTCGACGGCGACGAGTACCCCGTGGCGGAGAACTTCGCGGGATTCCTCGCTGTCCAGGCCGCCCTCGCCCGCGGGCTCCGGGACGGCCCGAATCCGACGATCGCCGCGCTGTGGCGGTCGACGGCCGGGGCCCTGCGCGACGATGGCCTGCTGCTGTACGGACCGCACCAGATCCAGGAGCGCAACGAGACATTCGAGGTGCGAGAGTATGCACCCGACTGGGTGCTGGTCGGCGACGACAGTGGGGGGCGGGGACTGTTCATGAGGCACCGCGGACGGGACCGACGCAGCGTCTATCTGCTCGACCTCGGCGCGATCGGCGGGAACCTCGCCATCGACGGCGAACTGCTCACCGACGACCTGCTCGGATGGCTGGCCATCGGGTAAAAGGGGCGTCCGGGCCACCCGGCCGTGTCCGTCAGACGGACGCCAACGCTCGGGCGGCCCAACGACCATGATGCGCGCTGATCTCGATGCCGTGTTCGAAACACTCAGTGATCAAGTCGCTGGTGAGGACCTCCCCGATTGATCCCTGTGCGAGGACCTGGCCCCGACGAATAAGGATCCCATGGGTGGTGGATGCCGGGATCTCCTCGATGTGATGGGTGACGAGCACGCTTGCAAGCCTGGGATTTTCGCGCCGAACCTGGTCGAGGGCCGTCAGTAGTTGTTCTCGGGCAGCGAGGTCGAGACCGGTGGATGGCTCATCTAGAAGGAGGAGTTGTGGCTCCGGCATCAGGGCTCTGGCGATCAGCACTCGTCCCCGTTCACCCTGGGAGAGGTTCGGCCATCGGGCACCGGAACGATCGGCTACCCCGAACGTTGCGATCAAACCGTCGGCCCTGTCGAGTTGTTGGGGGGTTGGTGCCCAGCGTTGGACCAGTTCCGTGGTGTTGGTGAGTCCGGTGAGGACGACCTCGCGAACTGTGAGGGGGTACTGGAGAGGATGGCGCGGATTCACATGCCCGATCGCGGCACGAAGGCTGCGCATGTCCACCCGACCGAGCCGATGCCCAAGAACCCGGACGACGCCGGTCGTCGGATGGGTTTGGGCGCCGAGCAGGCTGAGTAGGGTGCTCTTTCCCGCCCCGTTGGACCCGAGCAAGACCCAGTGCTGGCCGGGCTCGATTGTTGCCGAGATATCCGAGATGAGGGCCCGCCCGTCACGAACGACCGTGACGGCCTCGGTGGAGACGATTGGCGAAGTCATGCGTTGTCCTCTATCTGCAGTGCCGTGATCACCGAGTCGATGTTTGCGGCGACTGCCGCCATGGCTGCGGCTCCGTCCTGCGCTTCGATGGCGGCCAGGAGGTCGTCGTGCGCGCTCGAGGTGTCCGGATGGTCGGGCTCGTCCTTCTCGAGTTCGATGAGCGCGTCGCGGAGCAAGGGGCGGACCGAGGCAAACAGCGACGCCAGGACGGCGTTGCCCGACAGTGTCACGATCGAGGCGTGGAAATCGAGATCAGCATCGACGAAGTCCTCGATGTCGTTCCCCAGCAGGGAGTGCCGGGCAGCGAGTCCCGATCGGATGGCGCTGAGGTCGTGTGATCGGGCGCGCGCAGCGGCGAGTCGGGCAGCCTCGACTTCCAATGCGCGCCTGACTTCGAACACCTCGAGCAGGCGGGCGCGGCGAAGCAGGCGGGGGAGATCGGAGGCGCTCGGTGTGGCGCCGGACTCGGTGACGAACGTGCCGACGCCGTGACGCACAATCAGCTGGCCGTCCTGCGCTAACAGTCGGACGGCTTCCCTTATCGACGATCGGCCTACCCCCAGCTCGGTGGCCAGGTCCGACTCGCGGGGCAGTCGTTGCCCCGCTGCCCAGTGGCCGCTAGAAATACGTTCGCGCAGTAGGCGTTCCAGCTGTGGAACGAGCGGGCCGCTTCTCAGCTGCGAGTTCACAGGTGTCCTTTCGGTGGCACCATCAGGCTACCAAAGAGATCAGACCTCTGATCTCTTTGGTTGGTTTCCGCCCGTGTACTCCATGTCTGGCGTACGAGGCGGAAGGGAATTTGATCCGGACGCCACGCTGACCTGGCGGGTACCGCGCTGACGCGGCCCCGCCAGGGCCCGGTGACTCAGACGATCGCGGGCAGCCGGACGACCTGGCCGGCGTAGGCCAGTCCGGCGCCGAAGCCGAGCAGCAACGCGGTGTCGCCGGGCTTGGCGCCGCCGGAACGGAGCAGCTGTTCCATTGCCATCGGGATCGATGCCGCGCTGGTGTTGCCGGTCTCGACGATGTCGCGGGCGACCGCGACGGTCTCGGGCAGTCCCAGGGTCCGGATCAGCGCGTCGGTGATGCGGCTGTTGGCCTGGTGCGGCACGAAGGCGTCCAGGTCGCCCGCCGTGATCCCGGACTTCTCCAGGGCGTCGCGGCATGCCTTCTCCAGGAAGGTCACCGCCCACCGGAACACCGCCGAGCCGTTCATCCGGATGTAGGGCCGCTCCGTGGTGCCGCCGCTGGCTTCTGCGGCCGCGACCTCGGCGAAGTACTGCTTGAAGTCCTTGTCCTGTTTGATCGCTTCGGTCTGGGTTCCGTCCGAACCCCAGGCGACCGGACCGATTCCCTCTGCGTCGGCTGGACCGACGACGACCGCGCCCGCGCCGTCGGCGAAGATGAACGCGCAGGTCCGGTCGGTCGGATCGAGCAGGTCGGACAGCCGTTCCACGCCGATCACCAGGACGTGGCGGGCCTGCCCGGCGCGGACGAGGCTCGCGGCGTTGCCGAGCGCGTAGCAGAAGCCCGCGCACCCGGCGGAGATGTCGTAGGCCGCGGTGTCGTGCATGCCGAGCTCCGTGGCCACCACAGCGCCTGCCGACGGTCCCAGCACCATCTGTGACGACGTCGCCAGCACCACGGCGTCGATCTGCCCGGCCTCGATACCCGCGGCGGCGAGCGCGTCGCGGGATGCCGCGACGCTCATCGAGACGATGGTCTCCTCGGAGTCGGCCCAGCCTCGGGACTTGATGCCGGAGCGGGTCTGGATCCATTCGTCGCTGGAATTGATGGCATCGACGATCTCGGCGTTGGGGACGACGCGTCGAGGTCGGTACGCGCCGAGGCCCAGCAGGGCCGTGTGCGTGACGGGATTGGCGGTGGCGATGGGGGCGGGCACAGCATCCTCTCCATGTGAACCGATCGGTCCATATAGTTGAGATCATCTAACATGAACCGATCGGTTCACACAAGCGCGGGAGGATTTGCATGACCACGGCACGACCGCGAGCCCGACTCCTCTCGAGCACCATCGCCACGGTGCAGGAGCTCGGGGTGAATGCGGCTGGGCTCACCGAGCTGCTCAAACGCAGCAATGCGTCGCGTAATTCGCTGTATCAGCACTTCCCGGCCGGCAAGGGCCAGCTCGTGGAGACCGCGACACGGATCGTGTCGAGAGTGGTGCATTCGCACGTGAGCGTCATGGCGGAGAAGCTGGCGAGCGCGCCGTCGGTGGAGCAGTGGCTGGACGAGCTGTTCGCATTTTGGCGCGAGCCGCTCGAGTCCAGCGAGTACCGGCTGGGTTCGTTCATGATGGCGGCCGCGTTGGACGAGCAGAACCCGGCGGTGCAGGCCGCCGCGGGTCAGGCGTTCACCGATTGGACCTCCCGGCTCGCGGACGGCATGGTCGCGGCCGGAATCGAGGGAACGGCCGCGCGCTCGATGGCGGGGCTGCTGCTGTCGGTGATCGAGGGCGCCATCGTGCAGAGCCGCGCGCTCGAGTCGAGCCAGCCCTTCGTCGATGCACGCGCCCAGCTCAGCGTTCTGATGGGCCATCACCTCACGCTCGGGTGAGCGCCGGTGGTGCCGCCCGGTTGGCGGCATGCCACCAACCGGACGGTCCCGAGTGACTACGCCGGCACTACCGAGATCGTGCCCTTGCAGACGGCCTTCTGCGTATTGATGAACCGCCAGCCCCCACCGGTCTCGACGGTGACGGTGAAGTCCACCGCTCCGGTACCCGTCCAGGTTCGGTTGATCGGGATCCCGGGCTTCTGCTGCAGGGCCGTCTCGTCGCTGACGCTGTGGCCGGAGGCCCCCGTCGTCTTGTTGGTCCAGTCGACCAGCACCCGCGTGCCGTACCAGTTGACTCCGAAGCTCGGCAGCAGACCGGGGGGCGGCGCGGGCAGTTCGTTCCCGCCGCTCAGCAGAATTGCCGGCTCCAGCGCGTCTGCGCCCGGACGCAGCGACGCTCCCGACGCGGCATGGACGGTCCACGTGAACGACGGTGCCCAGAAGAGCGGGTTCAGGCTCCCGCACGTCATGGTCGTCGACGTCGGCGGCGCGGGCTGAGCGTTCGCGACGCCTCCACCGGTCACCACCGCGATACCGAGCCCGACAGCAGTGAGGGTCGCAGCGCACCCACGCCGCACCAACTTATTGCTCATGATCACTCCCCTTGATCCGACAATGCGAGAACCGAGACATTTCGGCCGCACCTTTCATACCGAAGGCGGCATACGGTTTGTTACAAATCGTGCAATCTGGACCATACTCGCGCAACCGAATTCGGCAATTCCTGCTGTTCGGACGCCGGCATGGACGACGACGGTTGCACCAGCCGATTCAACTGAGACGTTCGATGATGAGGACGTTCGCGGTGCCGCCGCCCTCGCACATCGTCTGAAGTCCGTATCGTCCACCCGCGCGCTCGAGTTCGTTCAGAAGCGTCCCGAAGAGCTTGGTGCCGGTGGCGCCGAGTGGATGCCCGAGCGCGATGCCGCCGCCATTGACGTTGACGCGCTCCGGGTCTGCGCCGGACTCGGCGAGCCAGGCGAGGACGGCCGAGGCGAATGCCTCGTTGATCTCGATCACGTCGAAGTCGTCGATGCTCATGCCCGTCTTCCCGAGCGCGTACTCGGTGGCCGGGATCGGAGCGGTGAGCATGTAGATCGGGTCTGCGCCGCGAGCGCTCAGGTGGTGAATTCTGGCGCGCGGTACCAGGTTGTGTGTCTTGAGTGCGGCCGCGGACGCGACGAGCACGGCGCTGGCGCCGTCCGAAATCTGGCTGGCCAGAGCCGCGGTCAGGCGCCCGCCCTCTCGGAGCGGTGGCAGCGCCGCCATCTTCGCCAGGCTCGTGTCGCGGGGGCACTCGTCCACCTCGAACGAGCCGACCGGGACGATCTCGTCGTCGAATCGTCCGCCCGCGATCGCATCCCGTGCGCGCTGGTGGCTGCGCAACGCCCACTGCTCCATCTGTAGACGGCTGATGCCCCACTTCTCGGCAATCAGCTCGGCGGCCCGGAACTGGGAGATCTCCGTGTTGCCGTAGCGGCGGCGCCAGTCTTCGGAGCCCGAGTAGGGATCGTCGAATCCGTATTCCCGGCCCGCCGTCATGGCTGCGGAGATCGGGATCCGGCTCATGTTCTGCACGCCGCCCGCAACGATCAGGTCCGCCGTCCCGCTCAGCACCGCCTGGGCGGCGAAATGCAGTGCCTGCTGACTGGATCCGCATTGGCGATCGACCGT
Organism: Rhodococcus sp. PvR099; assembly: GCF_017833315.1. Classification (NCBI taxonomy): domain Bacteria; kingdom Bacillati; phylum Actinomycetota; class Actinomycetes; order Mycobacteriales; family Nocardiaceae; genus Rhodococcus; species Rhodococcus sp. PvR099. The sequence continues at coordinate 4,462,694 of NZ_JAFIBV010000001.1, forward strand.
CACGCCCGGGACGCCCTCGGGCAGGCCGGCGGCCAGCGCCGACGTGCGTGCGATGTTTCCTGCCTGGCCACCGATGGTGTCGACGCAGCCGAACATCACGTCGTCGATGGCCGCGGGATCCATGGGGTTCCGGTCCGCGAGCGATCGGATCACGGTCGCGCCCAGGTCGATCGGGTGGACGGCGGACAGCGCGCCGTTCTTCCTGCCGACTGCGGTGCGAACTGCGTCAACGATGTAGGCCTCGGTCATCGCGGGTTCCTCGTTTCCTCGGTCGCTTCAGGCATGCGTTAATCAGTTAGATGATTACACCTTATATCGTTCGGGTTGATCGTCGGGTCCACCGGTCGAGATCGGCCCGCGGCCGCGCCCCGGGAATGCTCGCGGGCGGGGAGGCGTTACCGACGCGGAGTACCTGTCAGCGCGAAATGAGGAGTGGGGACATGGGTTCGCTTGAAATCATGGAGTGGCTTCGCGAGGGAGCCAATGCAGGAGACCCGATCCGGGGGCCGCTCTACGTCGTGACGTTCGTCGTCGGCGGACTCGTGAGCGTGCTGTTCGGTGGCGGAGTGATCTGACCGATCGGCTGATCGGACCGGACGGCCGTCGCGGCCGCCTCGTCGGAGGCGGTTGTGCTTGCGGTCGTCCGGTCCGGCGATCGCCGCACCCCAAGTGCGTACCCGGTTCCTAGGGCGTGCGCGCGAGCGTGACGCCGAGCCCGTCGATGCGGAAGTCGCGATCGGTGACGTCGACACCGACATCGGTGAAACGCCGACCGCCCAGTGCGCCGGCGACGAAGTCGCGGATCGGACCGGCCTGGGCGGCGCCGGAATTCGAGACACTCGCCGGCACCTCGATCGTGCCGTCGAAGTGACGGGCCTGCCCGGTGAGGCCTGCCGGTTGCGGTGTCTGCCAGAGGGCGTCGACGGTGTGGAGGATCAGGTCGAGTCCGACGCCGTTGCCGAAGTCCACGCGCAGCGGTGTGGGGGAGCTCGCGATGTCGAAGGATTCGACGGCGGCGGTCCAACCCGCGGGGGAGCGGCCCGCGTAGTTGTATGGCGAGGCCGGTACGGACGGGTCGACGCTGCGGTCGTCGGCGGTATTGGCCAGACGCTCCCCGGTGAGGGGCTGGTCGGTGGCGACGAAGCTCCACTCGTCCGCGGTGAGCTGCTTTGTCCAATAACCGGTTCGGCCGTCGCTGGCGCCCTCGACGCGGAGTTCGCGGGCGTCGGAGCCGATGCCTGTCTTGTGTATCGAGATGCGGTCGGTGATCTCGCCGGGGACCTTTGGTTGACGCAGCCAGTCGGGCGCGGGGAGCGCAATGGCGGCGGTGCCGACATCGATGCGCTCGCTGAGCATGTCCGCGGCTTCCCGCAGGCCCGGCTGGTCGTCGTAGGAGTAGCGGAAGAAGACCTTGTCCGCGCCGGAGATGTCGAAGTCATAGAGCCGGGTGTACAGGTCCCCATGGCGATTCACGACCAGCGAGGTGGAGCCGCTGGTGGAGAGGGCGACCGCGCGGAAGCGGCCTCCGGCGGGCATGCCGACTTCGTAGCTGTGATCGACCGGGAGCCAGGGGTCCACGTAGCGAATGCGGGTGCCGCCGTCGGTGAGTGCGAAGACGTGGGAGACCTTGGCCAGGCCCACGGGGTGGTTGTTGCCCACGGCGTCGCGCCAGACATGGTCTTCGTTCGCGGAGAGAACCGACCAGGTCCAGTCGAGCGTGCCAGGGGGAAGGGTGCGCCACCGCGCCGGGCTGCACCGTGAGACCCGCGAACGCGATTCCGGCAACCGCGACGAGGGCGCCTAGCGTGGCAAGTCGCTTCATCACACCCAGCCCAGCGTTCCGAAGATGATGAGGGCGACGGCATCGATGCCGAAGATCGTGCCGACCGTGATGGCCTTCGCACGCACGGTCGCCATGTCGTGGACCCAGAAGCAGACGGCGAAGAACGGCACGTAGCCGATCAGCCAGATGAGATAGGGGAAGCCCGGCTGCCACCAGGACCAGTCCCAGGTCAGCACGCCCATCTTGTTCAGCACCACCTCGACGCCCACGGCGGCGGCGGAGTTGATCGCGATGAGGATCGGCCGGTTGGGCAGGCCGAAGATTCGGGTCTCCTTGGGCGGCAGCATCTTCGCCGCCGCGACGCCCATGACGGCGAACATGAAGCAGATCTCGATGTTCAGGCCGATGAGCAGCTGGTAGGCCGTCGGTCCGGTCGCGGCCCATACCGGTGCGCGGCCCGTGGCGTGGAAGACCAGCGAGTTCCAGATCTCGTTGAACAGGTCCATGCCCCACAGTGCGAGCCCGGCGAAGAAGACGTTCCAGTTCCGGCGCTCCACTTCCGTGGCGTACACGTAGATGACCAGGAGTAGCAGCGGAATCACGTACCACTTGAATTGGCTGCTGTCGCGCAGCAGTTCGAGCGCCATCTTGGCGTGCTCGGTCATCAGCAAACCCTCTCCCCCGAGACCATCAGAAACCCTGGGGGAGTGTTACACATTGACGTCAGTTGTCACGCTGTAACTGTGAAATTGGGTTACACCTGGTCAGCCCGGTGGAGACCACACCGCCGTGACCCTCTGCCGCACGGTCCGAACCGGGTCGGGGGAGGAGAGTGCCGTGACCCCCGCTCGGAGCAGCAGAACGTCCTCGTTTCGGCGTGCCGCGAGCAACGCGGACTCCCACAGCACGACGCACTCCGTGGCGATGGCACCGATCGCGTCGGATCTCTCGCCGCCGCCGAAGAGTCTGAATTCGGACTCGCATCCGCCGAGGCGCGCCAGCTCTGTGATGATCGGGTGCCACTTCAGTCTCGCGCCTGCCGCGTAGGTGTGCTTCGCGCCGAAGGTCCGCACAAAGAGGTGTGCCGCAACGAGAACCGGCTCGGCCGAATCCAGGTCAGCGAATCCGCCGAAGACCGGTGGTGGGTGCTTCATGGTTCGATCGTCGCATCCGGATGAAAGGACAGAGCAGTGAGCGTGCGCACCACGGGCCACTTCGGCGGCGTCGACTTCGAGGGCTTTTGGGACGACAGCGACTATTCGCGGGAGAACTACGCCGAGCCCTCGCCGACCGATGAGCTGATCGCGTCGATCGAGGAGGAGCTGGGCGGGTACCGGCTCCCGGACTCCTTCGTGGAACTGATGCGGATGCACAACGGCGGCATGGTCGAGCGGCCGTGTCACCCGATGGACGAATCGACGAGCTGGGCCGAGGACTACATCCAGATCAGCGGCCTGTACGCGATCGGCCGTACCGCCACCTGGTCGCTGTGCGGGGAGCTCGGCTCGACGTTCATGCGGGATGAGTGGGGGTACCCGGACATCGGCGTCGGTATCGCCGACACCCCGAGCGCAGGGCACGAGCAGATCATGCTCGACTACCGCGCGTGCGGCCCCCGCGGCGAGCCTCGGGTCGTGCACGTCGACCAGGAGGGCGACTACCGCATCACCGTGGTCGCGCCCGACTTCGCATCCTTCGTCCGGGGCCTGGTGAGCGAGGACGAGTTCGACGACAGCGAGGAGGCGCTGCAGGCCGATCTCGCGGTGGTGCGGCGCGGCACGCTCTCGCCGATCGTCCGCCGCGCCCTGGAGGCGGCGGGCCTGCCGGACGGCGAGGCACTGGTCCGCGGCCTCGCGGAGCGGATCGTGACGGAGAAGGGGTTCTACGCGCTCCACGCGGACGGCGACTCGTGGCTGATGTACGACGTCATGTTCTGGCTGTACTCACACCTGGCCACCGCGTCATCGTTCGACGACTTCGTGAACCGGGCCGAGGGGCAGGACGACTATGAGCGGCCCTGCTACACCCTGATGGTCACCACGTCGTTCGTGGCCGACCCGTACGGTTTCTGCACGGGCGGCTACGCGGAAGGGTTCCTGCGGGATTGGTGGGACGCGAAGGTCGAACGCGGGAACCTCGTCGCCGTCGACGGCGGGTACCGGTTCGATCCGGAGTATGCGACACAGCTGCTGAGGGTTTTGCGCGCGGCCGGCGGGATTCGCTGAGCGACCGACGTGACAGAAGGTCATGGCGATCCGATCCACGCCCGGGCGTCGCGTGCCGGGCGTGGATCGGATCGTGTGCGACTAGGCGGACGCCATCGTCGTCGCCCAGCGATAGTCCGCCTTGCCGGCCGGTGTTCGCTTGACCTCGTCCACCAGCACGATCGAACGCGGGATCTTGTAGCCGGCCAAGGTCTTGCGGCAGTGCTCCTGAACCTCGTCGAGGGTCAGTTCGGGCGATCCGGGATAGGTCGCGATGACCGCGGCGACCTGTTGGCCCATCCGTTCGTCGGGCGAGGGCACGACGAGAGCGTCGGAGATCGACGGGTGCGCGTGCAGGGCGGCCTCGACCTCCTCGGCGAAGACCTTCTCGCCGCCGGTGTTGATGCACTGCGAGCCGCGGCCGAGGAAGACGATGGTGCCGTCCGCTTCCACCCGGCCCATGTCGCCGAGCACCGACAGGCGGGTGCCATCGGCGCGAGTCGGGAACGTCCGGGCTGTCTTCTCCTCGTCCTTGTAATAGCCGAGGGGGACGTTGCCGATGCGGGCGATGTAACCGATCTCGTCGGAGCCCGCGGGAAGCTCGTTCAGCCGCTCGTCGACAAGGATCATGTTCGGCGAGGGCGGCATTCGCAGATTGCCTGCCTCGTCGATGGTGAAGGCGCCGTCGTTCCCGGACTCCGAGGCGCCGAAGTTGTCCCGCAACAGCAGGTCCGGCTTGACCGCCAGCATGCGGTCCCGGACGCTGGTGGACCAGATCGCGCCGCCGGAGGTGATCGAGAACAGGGAGCTGAGGTCGACCTCGCCCTTGCGTCGTTCCATCTCGTCGACCAACGGCAGCCCCATGCCGTCGCCGACGATGAGGATCACCTGGACCGAGTCCTTCTCGATCGATTCGACGACCTTCTGCGGGTCGAAGTCCCGCCTGAGGACCACGCGAGCACCGAGGGTGAAGAAGGTGAACAGTGAGTACAGCGCGGCGCCGTGCATCAGGGGTGCGGCGATGAGGAAGGAGAATTCGGGGAATTCCTTTGCAGCGCTGGCAATCTCGGCAAGGTCTTGCCGGGTGCCCTCGCCGTATGGATTCCCGCCGGAGAGCGGCTTGCGGAAGAAGTCGTCGTGCCGCCACATGACACCCTTCGGGTATCCGGTGGTCCCTCCCGTGTAGAGCAGGTACAGGTCGTCGCCCGTGCGGGAGTCGAAATCCGCCGTGGGCGACAGCTCGCGGGCCTCGGCGAAGGAGACCACGGACACTGCACGCGCATCCGCGGCGGCGAGCAGCTCGTCGGCGACCTCGCCCACCACGAACACCGTCCGGAGCATCGGGCACGCCTCGAGGAGGGCGGCGAGGGTGCGCTGATGCTCGGGGAGTTCGATGACCACCGCGACCGAGTCGGAGTTGGTGAAGATGTACTCGAGCTCGGCGGGCGTGTACCGGTAGTTGACGTTGATCGGCACCGCGCGGATCTTGATCAGTCCCAGGATGGATGTGACGTGCTCGATGCCGTTCTTCAGGAACAACGCGACATGGTCGCCCCGGGAGATGCCGGCCTGTGCGAGCAGGTGGGCGGCCCTGTTGGCCTCCGCGTCGAGCTGGGCGTAGGAGAGGTTCTCGCCCTCGTAGGTCAATGCAATGCGATCGGGTACTGCGCTGGCGACCGTCTCGAAAACGTCCGCGAGGTTGAACTGCATCTTCATTCCTTTCAGAACCGGTCCGCGATGTCGAGGGCGATGACCCGAACCTAGAACACGTTCCAGGCCATCTGCGGGGAAACTGATCGATTGGTGCATTTCCTGCGGTCAGTCGGAGGTCGTTGACGGGGCTTCCGGTATCCGCATCATGCGGAACGAGTTGAGCAGCCCGAGGAGGCCGGCGAGGATAGGAACGAGCAAGGCGATCTGAAGGGCGAGGGGTCGTGCCTCCGTGTTGATGCGGATGATCTCGTCCTGAATCTCCTGGGGCTGGTCGACGAGCAATCCCTCGAGATGGGTGTTGCTCATGACCTCCGCGTCGTCCTCGAGCACCTGCGCCACGTGCTGCTGGTCTGCCGGCGGGAGCACGGTGCTCGATTGCGCCATCGAGGTGAACGCGATGGACAGCGTTGCCAGCAGGGTGGCGCCGGCGAACGCCAGACCGAACGACAGCCCGAACGACCCTGCCGCTGAGTTGGTGCCTGCGGCCTCGCTGACCCGCTCGTCTGAGATCGGGGCGAGCGTGTAGTCGTTGAGCTGCGACACCAACAATCCCAAGCCCGACCCCGCGATGATCAGAGGGACCACCAGTGCCCAGCCGAACTCAGCCCGGGGCACGATCGGGATCAGCGCAACGATCCCGATCGTGAGGAGGAAGAATCCCCACCGGATGATGCCGCTGGGGCGCCGATCGCCCGCCCTCTTCCCCGCGAGCACCGCCACCGCGAACATGCTGAGGGAGAGGGGTGCGAGGGACAAACCCGCCTGCATCGCGTTGTACTCGAGCACCATCTGCAGGTAGATCGGCAGCGCAATCATCGTGCCGCCCAGCGCAATCTGCTGGAGCATTTGCTGGGAGACCCCCAGCCTGAAGATCTTGGATGTGAACAGATCCGGGTCCAGCAGGGTTGGTTCGCCCCGCCGCTTGCGCCGCACCAGCCAGTACGCCAGTCCGGCCAGTGCTGTCGCACCGATCACCAGGAGCGCGGCCACTGCTTCGCCGCCCTCCTGCCACACCAGGATTCCCAGCACGATGCCGCCCATGCCCAGCACGGAGAGCGCCGCCCCGACCGTGTCGATGCCCCGAGGCCCCGTGTACGGGACATCGCGGACGAGCGTGATGCCGGACAGCACGATGGCGATGATGACGACCTCGAGTACGAACGCGATGCGCCAGGACAGGTAGGTGGTGATGAACCCTCCGAGCAGCGGCCCGACCGCCGCGGCGATCGCGGCCGCCGCCCCGACGAGGGCGTAGACCTTCTTCTGGGCGCCTCCTTCGAAGTTGCCGTGGATGAGTGACTGCATGGCGGGCAGGAGGAGTGACGCGCCGATCCCACCCAGCACGGCCCAGAAGATGACGACCGCAGTCAGGCTCTGCGCGAGGGCCATCGCCGACGCACCAACGGCGTAGCCGAGGAGGCCGAGCACGTAGGCACGTTTGCGTCCGATCAGGTCGCCGACCTTGCTGCCGATCAGGATGAATGCCGCCGACACCAGCGCCTCGAGGGCGATGGCCGCCTGGACACCGCTCACGGTCGTGTCGAGGTCTCGAACCACGGACGAGATCGACACGTTCATCAGGGACGTGTCGACGACAAGAACGAACATCGCCATTGCCAGCAGGACGGCGAGCAGGCGTTGAGTGCCCGCCAGTTGCTCGGCGCCGCTGTCAGTTGATCCTTCTGTCATCGGACACCCACCATCTCGGCAGTCACCGTGGGCGAGCACTAAGAAGAACGAGCCACGGACCAGCAGTATTGCATGTCTGACACGATGCGCGAGGCCGAGTCCGCCGCGCCGTATCCGCACCGATCGCATGGCCAACGCGTCTGTTTTGTTACGGCGCGACGATGCAACCGGGTCCGATCGGCGTACCCGGGTTGACGGTGACCGTCTCGATCGGTCCGCCCGCCGATGTCTGATAGGCCATCAGGGTGTGTTCTCCGGGCGCGGTCGGTGTCCAGAGCGAGAAGGCGTGACCCAAAACGACGGGCGGGACGTAGTAGGGATCGACGGTGTCCCAGATCAGCTCGTGCGGGAAGAAGGTCGACGCGCGGTTGAGGTCGACGATCCCCACGCCGGGCTCTGCGAGAGTGCCCGTCCTGGCCACGACCAGGTAGGTGCAACCGGCCCCGTACGGCGTTGTCGGGCCCCCGCTGAGCCCGGGGACGACGGTGACGTCGACTACCTCCGCTGCGGCCGAGGGCGCGGACATGGTGACCACCGCGGCGCAGACGGCCACGGCGAGCGGGGTGGCGCGGGCAATCCTCGAAGAATTCATACCAGTGGGTCGGTTTTGTCGCCGGCGCCGTTACAGAGTTGAACCGGTCAGGGCCTGGCGCCTGCCCGAGCCGGCAGCCCTTCGGCAAAGGCGCGGGCCGACTCCAGGTCCGCGGCGTTCGGTCGTCCCTTCCGGATGCCGCCGACCAGCTTGAACGGAAGATAGGTATCGAACGCGCGACACGAGAAGGTGTCGATCACCTCGAAGCCCTTCTGTCCGAGACGGCGTACGAGGGGGCGGGAGAAGGCATGGGGCCGTGCATCGGGAAATCCGCTGGTGGCGAAGACAAATGCCTTGTGTCGTTGCCCCTCCGGGAGTGACTCGACGAACTCGAGCAGCCGCGCGTGGAAGGACCCCAGGTAGATCCCTGACCCGAATCCCACGAGGTCGTAGGCGGCCAGTTCCGCAATATCGACCTGGTCAGGGGCGACAACGCGGGCATCGAGCACCTGGCCTATGACGTCCGCAACCCGCTTCGTGTTTCCGTGAGATACGGAGGTGCACACGATGATCGACTTCATGAAGACGCTCCCCTCGATTTCGGGATGGCGCCGACACGCTTGCCTTCCCCACCCCGTCCCCTTTGAGGTGCGTCGTCAGACTAGCGGCAGTTGCGCTCGGAAGGATGCGTTGTCTGCATCGTCACAGAGGTCATGAGCGCGCAGGGTCGTAGACCATCGCGATCTCGCCCAGTTCGCCGGTCTTCTGATGTGTGAGCGTCCAATTCGAACTGGGCAGGCCGTCGTCGAACAGTCGCTGCCCGCTCCCGGCGATCTCGGGGCAGATCATCAGATACAGCCGGTCGAGTAGGTCCGCCGAGAGGAGTGGCTTGATGATGCTGGCGCTGCTGTCGACGAGGATGTCGCCCTCGCCGGTGGCCTTGAGTTCGGCGTTGAGCCGGATGCTCTCCGCCTTCCCGGCTTCGGATCAGGGCTGTCGAGGTTTCTGATTCTCGGCGATCCAGGCCGCGATCTGCGTCCGCGAGGTGAACCCGAGCTTGGAAAGGACGTGCTCGACATGACCCTGCGCGGTGCGGGGCGAGATCACCAGCGTCGCGGCGATCTCCTTGTTGGTCAGTCCTTCTGCCACGAGGTCGGCCACCTCGGTTTCGCGGCGGGTCAACAGCGGTGCGACCGGTGCCGCACGGGGCTTGTCGGTTTGGCGGTCCCCGAGTGCGTAGGCGACAGCGTCGTCCACACTCATCTCGGTGCCGGTGCGAAAGGCCTCGCCGTAGGCACGGGTCCCCAGCGCGTCGCGGGTGAGTCGCTCGCATTGGTCGTGATGGCCGATCAGGTAAGTGAGGGTCACCGAGTCGCTTCCCACGGCCTTCGCCAGCGTCTGCGCGGCACCCATCAGGACGGCGGCGCGCGTCGCCTTGCCCTCGCGCATCTCGTTCCAGGCCAACGACTCCAGGCACCAGCCCGTCATGGCCGGGTCGTTGATTTTCCGGCTCAGCCGCAACGCCTGTGCCGTCAGGGTGGCTGCCCTGTCGTAGTCGCCCGCCTGTAGCGCTGTCTGTCCGAGAGCCCACGAGGAGTGTGCGCGGAAGAAGGATTCCTCTCGCGGGGTGGTGATCGCAAGGATCTGCTCGTGGCAGGCGACGGCCGTTTCCTCGTCTCCCAGCAGTCCGCTCGCGCCCGCCAGGCCGAGGAGGCCACCCAGCTGCCGGGTGATCTCGTACCCGGCTCGCCTTGGAGGGGGCCCGATCTCGGATCGCACTCCTGCGCTGGCGAGCGCGGCCTGGAACGGTTCCACCGCGGCGGCGAGGTCGCCGGTGAACAACGCCATATAGCCGCTCGCGTAGTTCGCGGTCTCGAGCGACTCGGGGTCACCCAATTGCTCTGCGAGCGTTCGGCATTGCGCAGCCCTCGCCGCGGCTTCGTCGGGTTTTGCCTGCATTCCCGCCAACACGGTGTCGTCGTACAGCGAGTTCAGGCGTTCCTCGGTCTGCGCGTTGACGGCGGTTGTCAGAGAGCGGTCCATCCAACGCCTGGCCTCCGCCAACTGGCTGCGGCACAACCAGAACGCAACGAACATGGCATTGGTGAGACGCGCGTTCACATCCGGATCGGTGGTGACGACCGGCTCGGTCAGACTGAACGCCAGCGCCTCCCGGAGGTTCGGCTGTTCGCGATCGAGCCGGGCGATCCAATCGGTCTGGCGGGGGCCGATCCACTCGGACTCCGCCCTCAGCACCAGTTGTTCGTACCACGAGAGGTGCCGCCGCTGAGCCCGATGCAGGTCGCCGGATTCGCGCAGCTTCTCCTTGCCATAGTCGCGGATCGTTTCCACCATGCCCAGGCGCACGACGTCCCCGACCTGCTCACGAACCAGGACGGACTTGTCCACGAGCGAGGCCACCGCGTCCAGAAACTCGCCGGCGACCAGCTCCTCGGGACAGATCCCCTCGGCCGCATCCAGCTCGAAACCGCCCACGAACACCGACAGCCACGCCCACAGCTTCTGCTCCCGAGCCCCGCACAGCTCGTAGCTCCAGTCCACACACGACCGCAACGTCTGGAGCCGGGTCGGCGCCGCCCGCGAGCCGACGGTCAGGAGGCGATACCTGTCGGTCAGGCGGTCCATGATCTGTCCGGCCGACATCGCCCGGATCCGCACTGCCGCCAACTCGATCGCCAACGGCAGCCCGTCCAGCCTGTCGCAGATGCCCGCCACCGCAGCACAATTGGTCTCGGTGAGCGCGAAGTCCGGCTGCCGGGCGCTGGCCCGTGTGACGAACAGCGCCACCGCCTCGTACTGGGCCATCGCCTCGAGCGGTGGGGTCTGCGCCGCGTCAGGAACCGTCAACGGCGGCACCCGCACCACCCGCTCTCCGTCCACCCCGAGGACCTCGCGGCTCGTCGTCAGGATCCGCAGCCCCGGACATGCTCGCAGCAGGCTTTCCACCAGCTCCGCGACGGCGCTGAGCAGATGCTCGCAGTTGTCCAGGACCAACATCGTCTGCCTGGTGGCGAGGTGATCGATCAGCAGGTCGGACATCGACCGACCCGGCTGATCCGGTAGTCCGAGTGTGGCAGCGACGGTCTCCGCCAACAAGGCCGAGTCGCGCAGTTCGCCGAGCTCGACCCACCAGACCCCGTCGGCGAAAGCCCGACGCGAATCCTCGGCGACCCGTAAGGCCAACCTGGTCTTGCCCACGCCGCCGATGCCGGTCAATGTCACCAACCGGGAGGCGGACTGCAGCCGCCTGACCTCGGCTATCTCGTGGCGCCTGCCGATGAAACTCGTCAATTCCGCCGGCAGGTTTCCTGGCTTGTCCATCACGGAGGTCGTCATCGAGCAGGCCTCCCATCTCGCAGGCTTCCGGTGTTCAACGCTACGCCTGCCGGGTTTCCGACCGGCTCATGGTGGCCATGTTTGTTGCCGATCGGAGAATGACCGGACCTTGGCACCGCCTCGAACCGGGAGGCGAGGCTGCCTGGTTGGGTATCGACCAGGTGGTGGGTGACGTTACGTGCCTCAGGCCCGTAGAGGGGCTATTGGGTGAATTGTCTAAAGCTCAGCGCGGGGCCAGGTTTCGTAGGGCGAGGGCGAGAACGCGGTGCATGTCCTCGGTTTGATAGCCCGTCCCGGGCTCGCACGTGTGGTCGGCGACGAGGTGGTTGGACATGGCCAGTCCGTGCAGCAGGACCCAGAGCAGGGGGCCGACCTCCCGGACGTCGCCGGCGATGAGGGTGTTGCTCTGCTGAGCCTCGACCACGAGTTCGTTGAAGTAGTCGGTGAAGTCCTGGGCGGCGTCTACCAGCGCCCGGCTCGGATTGATCGCGTAGTCGCCTCCGAACTCGAGTCGGTAGTGGTTCGGGTATTCCCAGGCGACTTGGACGTAGGCGAGGCAGGCGCGAAACAGCGGGGTGGAGTCCGTCGCGGTGTCCGCGACTGCGCGCTGCATCTCTGCCTTCAGGGCGGTCAGGTTCTCGGCGGCCACAGTGCTGAGCAGGTCGTCCTTGTCCTGGAAGTGACGGTACGGCGCCGTCCGCGACACGTCGGCCGCCGCGCCGACTGCCCGCAGCGTGACGTGAGCCGGTCCGCCCCGCGCCAAGAGGTCGCTGGCCGCGGCGATCAGGGTGCGGCGCGTGTCCCGGGTTCTGTCCTGCATCTCCTGAGGGTAGAAGCTTGTTGACGCCGTCAACAAACCGCTGTTAGGTTGACGCCGTCAACCTGGTTCGTCCTAGATGGGGGCTCAATGACATCGACATCGCAGGCGAATCCGCTCGAATTACTCTGTTCGGATGTTGCTGCCTGGAATTCCCAACGGGCGGTTTGTGACTCGGGGAGCATCAGCCTCGTCGACGCCGATCTGGCGGGTGCGAATCTCGCCGGTGCAAACCTGGCCGCCGCCGACCTCACCGGCGCCGACCTGTCGGGAGCCGACCTCACCGATGCCAGTCTCGCAGGTGCGAATCTGACCTCCGCCGAGTTCGTCGGGGCCGTCCTGACGAGGGCCGATCTCGCCGGTGCAGTCGCCCATGACGCGAACTTCACCGGCGCCTTTCTCACGCGGGCCGACCTGCGGGAGGTCGACCTGACGATGGCCTTTCTGACGTCAACCTTCCTCGGGCACGCGGATCTGACCGGAGCGGATCTCTCCGGCGCGTACATGACCAGCGCATTCCTCGGTGACGTCAACCTGACCGGCGCCACCCTGATCGGTACCTATCTGGGCAAGGCCAACCTGACGGGCGCGAACCTCGCCGGTGCCGTCCTGGACGGCGCCGATCTCACCGGCGTCACCATGCCGGACGGCACGGAGGCCGGCTGACCGATGCATCCGACGGTGAAGACCGCATTGGCGTTCGTCAACAGAGTGACCGCCGCCCTGTACCGGAGATCGGACGGTCGTCTCGGTGGGAAGTCGGTAGGACTGCCCGTTCTCCTCTTGACGGTGCCCGGTCGCAAGACCGGAATTCCGCGAACCGCCCCGGTCATCTACCTCGAGCACGGCGATTCGTACGTTGTGGTGGGTTCCGCATTTGGATCGAAAACCGACCCTGATTGGATGAGGAACCTAGCGGCGGCCGACTCCGTTCGGATTCGGATCGCCGATCAGGAGTGGGATGTATCGGCACGCATCGCCACGGGTGACGAGCGAGACAGCCTCTGGCGAAACGTGATTGCGCCCGACCTGCCCTCGCTCGCGAAACATGAGGCGCGTTCCGGGCGTACGTTCCCGGTGGGCGTCCTGGCGCGACCATGAATCAGCTTGCAGGACTGCCGATGCCAACGGAACCCTCCCCGCCGGGCTGACCGGGCTCCGCGCCGCCTGCGGGCTCGCGCACGTAGGCGTACATCTGCGACGGGGCGGTCGAGGTGCCGCCGAAGTAGAAGCCGGCGTACCACTTCCCGGTGCTGGTGGGGTTGGAAGGGCAGGACCGGGGGAGCGTGGCCGTCTCGTGGATGTCCCGGCCGAGGATGGTGCCATCGACGGCGAAACGGTATACCGGCCCGTCGATCTGGATCGAATACCTCAGGGGCACAGTGGCAGCGAGATCGTCGTGGGAGAGGGTGACGAGCGCGCTTTCCGGGTATTGATGCACTCCATTCGCATTGGCGTACGGCACGAGTTCGAGTACGCGCGGCGATGTGTCGGTACGCCACCGCCAGCCGAACATGGCGCCGTTACGAGCAAGGTCGAAGTCGCCGCAGTCAGAGAAGCCGGGCAGCTTGTTCCAGTCGAACTGGTCCTCTGGCTGGGTGGGAGAGGTGAGAACGTACTCGGCGGTCGGGGTCAGCACGAAGTCGTAGGTGCGCGACGCCCCACCGGGGCTGACCCAGCCCTCCAACGGGCCGGTTGCGCCGGTCGGGCGACCCACCGACGCACTGTGCGCGCCCTGCTCGATGGTGTAGCTCGACCAACCGGGGGGCGTGCCAGGGGCCAGGCAGCCGCTCAGCACGGTGGCCGCCGTCAACGCTGTGGCGGCGATGCCGGCCTTTCGGGTGATCCTGCGGCTCACGGTTCTCCCTCCGGTTTCGACCCGCACACCCTCCCACACGCTTCGTTCGCCCGCCCCGTTTTCGAAGCGGCCGATTGTCGGTGACCACGGATTCCTCGGCATGCGCCCGCGGTCAGGCAGGAGAGTTTCGACCGCCGTTCATCACGGTCTGCCACCAGTCGTTGAGGGGGCTTGGTTCCGGCCAGTGGATCTGCTCCTCGGCGGGCGGAACGTGGGGGTCGCGGCGGCTCGTATTCGACTCGCCGACCCGGGTCTGCGGGTGATCGTCCTCGCGCGGCACAGCGCTGCACCTCCCTGGCACCGGTGCGACCGCCGAGCGCGAGCGCGGCCATTGTGCACTACGAAGTTAGCACCGAATGTGATCGACAGGTGGGACCTGGTTCCGGTTCTACGCCTGCACTATTCGATGATGACTTGAAGTGAATGGCGTGTACGTCCTGAGCTCAGCGCGGGGCGAGTGCGCGGTCCGCGAGTGCGGTGACGACCGGCGTGAGCGCCAGTGCATGCTCGAGCGTCAGGTGGTTGTCGTCGCGGAACACCAGATCCTTGCCGACGATGACGGGGCAGCGGTCCGCGGTGCAGAACAACTCCGTGAGGTCGGCGTACTGTCCGCCGCCTGCCGCGGTCGCCGCGGCCTCCGCCGCGACTCCCGCGGCATTCACCGCGACCGGGCGGAGCGGCGAGCAGGCGGTCACGTCGTCGAGGTGGGCGGACAAGCACGTCGGCACGGTCGAATGTGGATCGGGGACCGGACCGAGGACGAGGACGGCCGCTCCTGTGGCCCGTAGCTGCGCCACCATGCGGGTCAGGCTGTCGAGCCAGGCGGGGCCGTAGACGTCGAACCCGAAGTCGCCGCCGTAGCGCCGGGACATGCTCAGCACGATCAACCGTGGCCGCTCGGCCTGTAGCCGCGCGACGACCTCGCCTCGCCACTGCTCACACTCGCTGTACTCCCGACCGAGGTAGGGGCTGGTGATCGGCAGGTCGAGCAGCGGGCAGGTGACCTTGCCCAGGGTTTTGAGCCGCCAATGTCGTTGCTCGGCAGCCGATTCGAATGCGGGATCCCACATTGCGGCGTGCGAGTCGCCGACCAGCGCCACCGTCGTCGTCGAGGTCGGATCGCCCGCGGCACAGTCGATCGCACCGACCTCGAGCCAGGACCGCACGCAGCCGTTGACGAATACCTCCGGCTTGTCGGCCGGTGCGTCTGCCAGCGTCGGGGACAGATTCGACGGCACGGCGAGCGTTGCGGCCGACTCCGTGACCGCGGCGTGCACCTGCGCGGTCAGCTGCTGCACCGCGGCCTCGTGCGGGTCGACGGACGGGGCCGCCGCCGCGGGCGCGGGCGCGGTGGTGACCGTCAGATCCGCAGCCGCCGCGCCGTGGCCGACCGGGACGGGGCGTGCGACGAGGAGCAGCAGCCCCGCGCACACGGCGACGGCCGTGATGGCGCCACCGAGGGCGAGACTGCGCGATGCCGAATCCCGTAGCGGTGCTGCGAACCGGACCGGATTCTCGACGAGGTACAGGGTCAGCATGGCCAATCCGGCGGACAACGCGACCGCACCGAGCCGCCCGAGCAGGCCGAGGGGATGACCGAGGAGGGCAGGCATCAGCAGGAGTGCCGGCCAATGCCAGAGATACCAGGAGTACGACACCCGGCCGACGGCCCGGATCGGCGCAAGTGAGAGTCCGCGACCGACCCCCAGTCGCGGTGCGGCGCAGCCGGCGCCGATCACCAGGACGGTGCCCAGCACCGGAAGCAGCGCGGCGGTGCCGGGATACGGAGTCGTCTCGTCAAGTCGTGTGCACGCGAGGACGAGCAGGACCAGGCCCGCCCATCCGGCGATGGTGGCCGCGGTCGCGGGCAGCCGACTCCACCCGCGGAGCGAGAGCGCCACCAGTCCGCCCGCTGCCAGTTCCCAGGCCCTCGACGGCAGCGAGAAGAATGCCCACGACGGCAGCGTGTCGGTCCAGGCCGACGAGACCGCGAACGATGCCGCCGCAACCAGCGTGAGTACGAGCAGGTACGGCGTCGGCGATGTCGGGGCATCCGCGCCGCCGCGACGCGAGACGCGCCGAACCAGCCAGGCGGCCCCGATGATGAGGGCGGGCCACAGCAGGTAGAACTGCTCCTCCACACCGAGCGACCAGAAATGCTGGAACGGCGACGGCGGCGCGTCGGCGGCCAGGTAGTCGGTGCCGCGCAGGGCGAACCGATAGTTGCCGACGTAGAGCGCGCTCGCCATCTCGTCGCCGAGGACGTCCCGCGCCTGCAGCGGAGGCAGCAGCACCGCCGAGCAGATCGCGGTGACGACCAGCACCAGGCCACCGACAGGCAGCAGCCGGCGAGCCCGCGCGCCGTAGAACCGGGTGAGGCCGACCGTGCCGGTGGTCGACACGTCGCGCCACAGCAGCCCCGTGATCAGGAAGCCGGAAACGACGAAGAAGATGTCGACGCCGACGAACCCGCCGCCCACACCGGGAACGCCCGCGTGGAAGAGGACGACCATGACCACGGCGACGGCCCGCAGACCCTCGATGTCCGGGCGGAAATCCCTGGATCGTGTTGCAGCGGGATCGGTGAGGCGGTCACCGTCGGATCGGCGTTCTCGCTCTGCAGTGACAACGGTGTTCACCCCGACCAGCCGTCCTCCCCCGAAGATCCAGCCACCCCGTGTATCCGGGCAGACGCACCGCAGCGGAGTCCCGTGCAGCGGTCGGCCGCAGCGTAGGCGAAATCATCCCACTGAGATCCCCGCACGGTGCCGAGCCACGCCGGGACAACTTTCCGGTCTGTCGGGCTTCGCTCAGCGCTCCCGCGGCTTCGTGAGGAGGTTGTCCGTGGGGGTCGGACGACGAAAGAAAGGCAAGGAGTTTGCCAACTCCCTGCCACTCTCAACATATAGCGCGATGGGGGTCTTGCGGCAAGACCCCCATCGTGTTGCAGAATCTCCAAGCCGGAGGCCAGGACCTGCGGAAATCAGGGATTCGCGAAGCACGCGGGTTCTTGTCGAACGGGGGTTTTCGAATGATCGACGTGATCGTTGCCGGTGGCGGACCGACCGGACTGATGCTGGCCGCAGAGTTGCGGCTGCATGGCGTGCAGCCGCTCGTCCTGGAGAAGCTGACCGAGCCGACCAGGCATGTCCGGTCGCTCGGCCTGCACGTGCGCAGCGTCGAGGTGATGGACCAGCGCGGTCTGCTGGAGCGGTTCCTCGCGCTGGGCAAGAAGTACCCGGTCGGCGGCTTCTTTGCCGGCATCGCCAAGCCGCGGCCCGACCGGCTGGACACCGCGCATCCGTACATCCTCGGCATCCCGCAGCCCGTCACCGAGCGACTGCTTAGCGAGCACGCCGCCGAACTCGGCGCCCCGATCCGGCGCGGCCGCGAACTGGTCGGCCTGAGCCAGGACGACGACGGGGTGACCGCCCAGCTGGACGACGGCACGCAGCTGCGCTCGCGCTACCTCGTCGGCTGCGACGGCGGCCGCAGCACGGTGCGCAAGCTGCTGGGTGTCGGCTTCCCCGGCGAACCCACCCGGGTCGAGTCGCTGCTGGGGGAGATGGAGGTGGCCGCGCCGCCGGAGATCCTGGACGCCGTGGTGTCCGAGGTCCGCAAGACCCACAAGGGATTCGGCGCCGGACCCTCCGGGGACGGGGTGTACCGCATCGTCGTGCCCGCCGCGGGGGTGGCCGAGGACCGGTCGGTCCCGCCGACCCTCGAGGAGTTCAAGCAACAGCTGCGAGTGTTCGCCGGCACCGACTTCGGCGTGCACTCACCGCGTTGGCTGTCCCGCTTCGGCGACGCCACCCGGCTGGCCGAGCGCTACCGGGTCGGCCGGGTGCTGCTGGCAGGCGACGCGGCGCACGTCCACCCGCCGCTGGGCGGGCAGGGCCTCAACCTGGGCGTCCAGGACGCGTTCAATCTGGGCTGGAAGCTGGCCGCCGAGGTGGGCGGCTGGGCGCCGGAGGGGCTGCTGGACAGTTACCACACCGAACGGCACCCGGTGGCCGCCGACGTGCTGAACAACACCCGCGTGCAGTCCGAGCTGCTGTCCACCGAGCCGGGTCCCCGGTCCGTGCGCCTGCTGCTGTCGGAACTGATGGACTTCGAGGAGGTGAATCGGTTCCTGACCGAGAAGGTCACCGCGATAGGGGTCCGCTACGACTTCGGCGAGGGGCATGCGCTGCTCGGCAGGCGGCTGCGGGACGTGGCGCTGAAGAAGCGAGGCCGCCTCTACGGGCTGATGCACGCCGGCCGCGGGCTGCTGCTCGACCAGACCGGCCGGCTGTCGGTGACGGGCTGGGCGGACCGCGTCGATCTCGTCGTCGACGTCAGCGACGAACTCGACGTGCCCGCCGTATTGCTTCGGCCGGACGGGCACGTGGCCTGGGTCGGTGAGGATCAACAGGATCTGATCGGCCGGCTGCCCACGTGGTTCGGCGCTGCGGCCGGATGAGTGCGTGTGACCCGGGTATCCGCGTGCGGATCACACCATCGGACCGTGCCAGAGGCGTACCACGCCTGAGGGCCAGTCACAGCTCGCGCACAATCCGTTGACACCGCCGACAAGAGTGGCATCCGGACCGAGGCCTGCGGGGAGATCGAGTTGGATCCAGGAACCGAGATCAGCTGCACCGGAGGCGAATACCTGGTGATCGTCGTCGCCGACGCACACAACGAATCGATCCTCGGCGCCAACCGCCCAGTGGAAGGGGATGCCCTCCTCGATGCCGGAATCGATGTCTGCGGAACGTATCGACATGAACGAATCCGAGTCCACGGACGGCCGCACGCGCATGACGTCCGACTCGTGTGTCAGCGTCACCACCGAATCGCCTCGGCCGGCATCGAGGACGAGCTCTTCGTCGTACACGAGCGGGTCGAGACGATCGCCGAGCCGAATCGGGTCGATCCAATAGACCGCACAGCCATCCTGCCCCGCGCCGATCGAAAGCCCGAGATACCCACTGCGGGTGCGGGAAACGTGTGATCCTCCCGCCGTCAGGTCGGTGAGTTCGACGGAGGTGACCATCTTCCCGGCGCGGACAAGGCACCAACGATCACTGTCGTCACCAGGCTCGGTGAACGCGAATGTCTCGCTGGCCGAATCCCAGTACGCGGAACCGGTTCCCCACTCCGGCCAACCGTCGTGGACGTGCTCCCAGACGACCGATCCGTCCGGCCTGCGCAGCTGCGCTCGGTCTCGAAGACTGACCGCCGCGTAGTCGAGCGCGCCGGACACCGTCGAAGCACCGCATCCTTCGAATTCGGCTGCGAACAGAGACCGCCCGAAGGTCGCGTCGAATACCTCCAGCCGTTCGGGCGACGAGACGAGCCAGCCGGCCGGATGCGAGGTGACCGTGCTGCGCTCCGGCATCGTCAACTCGGCGCCCACAGGTACCAGGAATGTGTTCGGCATGGTGCCGAGCCTACAAACGATGGCGGCGACCACCGTGCGCGCTCGGCCCTCCCTGGCTCGGCCTTCGATGCCCGCATGCACCGAGGTGCACTGCCGCAGCAATTCGGTGCTAACTCGGTGTGGCGACGACCTCGTCGACCTCGGGGCGGTGCGCACTGCACCGGGTGACCGTGTCGTATGACGACGGTTCAGGAAGGTCAGTTCCCATCCCACGCATCACCGCCCGCATCAGCGAGCCGACCGAACGAGTCTGGATCACGAGCGCTGCGTCCAGAGCCGCCAGTGCGAGCAGGGCAGGGCCGCCGATCCACAGCGGAATCCTCATCGCTCCTCCTCAGGTCTCGTTGCCCGCCAGCGTCGGCGAGATGCATCGCCTCGTAGGCGCTGACATAGCTGGAAGATTACTGAATCGTGGTCCGTGCCGGGCGACCTACCGAGGTCTGCCGATCGGGTGGTCGGCCCCGCTGGGCGGATCGGGGGTTCTACCCAGCGGGACCGGCGACGTTTCGGTCGGGGGACGAAAACGGCGCGAGTGAAGCCTAGCGACGCGAACGATTGCTGGCAAGCTTCTAGCTAACTTATCGGGGCTGGACTCAACTGGTTGCCCATCGCATCCGGTTCCGCGAACGCAGCCTCAGATGACGTTGTGCTGCGGGGTTTCCCGGGCGTACCACTGCTCCGGGGTTTCCTGCGCCTTCGCCGACGCGATGCTGTCGGCGATGCCGGCTATGCCGACGGCAAACCCGATCGCGGCGACCGCTGCCACCACCGCGGCGATGAAACGCCGCTGTCGGCGGGCTTGTCTGTTGGCGGCCGCGCGGCGCTGTCGGGCTACCTCGAGGCATGTGAACTTGTCGTGCGCGATCCTTTGGGCCTGCGCCGGATGGCCGGCGGCGGCCATCGCGACTTGGTTGGAATGCAGTGCGGCGATAGCCCCCGACAGTTCCTCGTCGGTCATGTCGTTCACCGCCTCCATCAGAGGTGTACTGACGGGGGCGACGGATCTCCGCGGGGCGACGGACCTCCGGGCCGAGTGGCCTGCCTGCATGCAGAGAAGTCCGACGGCGATGAGGGCCGCGGACGCTCCTGCTGTCAGGAGTATCAGCGCTTCGGACTCGGTGAAGTGCGCCGCGAGGGCCAGTCCGCAGGTGAGGCCAATGCCTGCGGCGAGTTCGGCAACTCGATTCTTGAACGCCATCGGTTGGCCTTCGTCACGCTGGTCTCGACCATTTGCTGCGGTCATACTGCCCTCTTCGTTTTCATGCGCAGATGGACCGGGCTGTTCGGCTACTGATCGAAGCTGGAGGCATCCGGCTAATCCGCAGCACTTGGCCGTCAGGATGTTGCTAGAAGATAGCAGTTCTAGGCTTGGTCAAGGCCGAGGGCGGTGAGCCGGCTCGGATGCCTAGTCGATTGTGGTGGTTGACTCTAATTGCACGGCACCTGCCGACTTCGCGGCCGAGGAAGCGATGCGAGGCTGTAGATTTGCTGGCGCTGCTTTCGGCGTTGTGGGGGGCGCTGTCGGAGCCGGGCTCGAATCGGCGTTCGGTCGGGGTGTCACGTGGATGTCTGTGGGCAACAGGCCGGGTGTGGTCGGTTCGGCGCCGCGAAGTGGCCGCTATTGCGGGTGAGTGAAGGTTTCACGGGCATCGGTGCCCTGCCTTGCAGTCTGGCATTTGCCAGATTTCAGCAAACAGCTAGCATACCCGTGGTGGCCTGCCGACCCAGCCGATCGCTCAGTGGTTGCCCACTCACGAATCGTTGCAGGTGCGTCGCTGGATGGGGATTTGTCCGACGGCCTTCATGGGTATCGGAGTTGCTTGATCGGCGAGCGGCGGACTTGGAGACGCAATGGTGAGGATGCCGGCCGAGAGTGGTGTGCCGGCGATCGGTGGACGTGATGCAGGTGGACGCTCGTTACAGCGCCTTCGCCGCGGCCACCGGGCGCTGGCGGTACTCCGCTGGTGCTATGCCGGTGCAATCCTTGCCGGGATCGGCCTGGGTGGCGCCGCGACGGCGGTCGCCGACCCGATTCAGGGCTGCGCCCAGTCACACTCGCATCGACCCTGCAATCCGAACCATCCCCAGTGTCCTCATGGAGTCCCTGCGTCCGGGCCTCCCTGCGGAACCCGCCCAACGGCTCCGCAGACGGCCCCGCCGCTGGTGACGCCAGTGGTGCCCGAGCCGACCACCACGGCGCCAACGACCCCGTCCACCACGGCGCCAACGACCCCGTCCACCACGGCGCCAACGACCCCGTCCACCACGGCGCCAACGACCCCGTCCACCACGGCGCCAACGACCCCGTCCACCACGGCCGGGGGTGGACTCGTCCCGGTCCCGGTCCCGGTCCCGGTCCCGGTC
The DNA here is from genome assembly GCF_017833315.1 of Rhodococcus sp. PvR099. Classification (NCBI taxonomy): domain Bacteria; kingdom Bacillati; phylum Actinomycetota; class Actinomycetes; order Mycobacteriales; family Nocardiaceae; genus Rhodococcus; species Rhodococcus sp. PvR099. Next base: position 4,484,436 of record NZ_JAFIBV010000001.1, read on the forward strand.
CCGGTCCCGGTCCCGATTCCGATTCCGATTCCGGTCCCCCCTCTCCAGGGCGGTGGTCCCACGCTGTCCGGCAACAATCTGGTGATACCGCCTCCCATCTCCGTACCTCCGGGCGAGTTGGTCCCGGCGCACGTCCCGGCACCTCCGGGCGAGGTGGTCCCGGCGCCCGTCCCGGTGACTCCAGGTGAGTCGGTCCCGGCACCCGTCCCGGCGCCTCCGGGTGAGACGGCGATCCCTGCGCCCGTCCCGGATTCTGCCGCCGACGCCATCGCGCCTGGTTCGACCGATGTTCGTCCCGATGTCTCACCGCTCGACGAAACTCGGTCGCCGCAACCGGGCTACGAGGCCACCTCGGCCCAGTCTGGGTTGGGCGAGTGGGGGAGCGCGCTGGTGAGCCTCGGCGGGCTCTCGACCGTCGCGGCGGTGTCTGCGGTGTTCTCGGCCCGGGGCGCGCGTGCGCAGCGCGCGAGGGCGAACGCGACATACGCAGAGTTCTTCGGACCGACCGCGCGTCGCGGCCTGTGATGGGGGACGAATGACCAAGGCGATCAGGTCTCATCGCCGTGTGTCGGCGGCCGTCGATGCGGTGTGTGCGGTCGCGGCGTCGGCCGAGGCGTCAAGCCTCGCGTCGGTGGTCGTGCGGGTCGCTGCGGAGCGAGGTCGCGAGATCACCGTCCGCACGCAGCCGCTGCCCATCGGTGTCTATGGACAACACCTCAGCTTTGTCGATCATGACGAGATCATCATCGCCGATGGTTTGCCGAACCCGGACCGGACGCTCGCGCACGAGCTGGGGCACGTCGTCTTCGGTCATGCCGGTGCGGCGATCGAGGAGGAGACGCTGGCCGCCGACGATGACCTCATCGCATACATGCTCAGCCAGCGCTCGCGCGGCGTGGACCCGCCGTCCGTCGAGCACGAGATCCAGGAGTGGGAGGCCGAGACCTTCGCCGGCCTGCTTCTGCACCGGCTGGCCATTCTGTCCAGACACGGCAATCCCGTGTCGGTGCTGCGATACGACGAGGCGCTCGGGTGAGTTACTGGATAGTTGCGCTGCTCGCCTGGATCGCGGCGGGAGCACGGGTGGGGCGCGCGATAGTCCGCGCCCCCACGATGGTCAGATTCGCCATCGTGGCAGCGGTGGCGTCGCTCGCGGTCGGGGCATTCGTCGCGACCCCGGAACTCCGCGTTCTGCTGGGACGTCACGTCGACGTCGATCTGCTCTCGGTCGGACTGTGGATGGTCAGCGCGGCCTCGAGTTTCGTGATCGCCGCTGCCGTGTGGCCGCTCGATTCCCGGCGCGCCGTCGGCCGGTTCGCCGGGGTGGTGTACGCCCTGGCGGCGGTCGCGGTCGGCGCCGCCTGGGTTCTTGATGCGCCGTGGATTGCCTGCGCGGTCGTGGTTGCGATGTTCGGGGTCGTGTCCGTCACCGGTGTCCGCCACCTCGCGCCGACCCCGCTCGGTCGCGGGATCGCGCTGTTCACTGCGGGCAGCGCGGTGATCGTGGTGGCCGGGGTCGCCGCGATCGTCCGCAACGGATCGACCTTTTTCGATCCCGGCTGGCCGTGGGCGCTTGGCACCGCGTTGATGGCCTCGGGTGCGCTGTGGTTCATGGTGGAGGCGTGGGTGCGGGCGCGGATCGTGCTTGCCCGGCTGCGGAAGGTTCATCGCCTGGTCACCGAGCGCTTTCCCGAGGTGGTCGATGGCGACCTCGCGCACTCCAGCAGCGTGCTGCGGGCCTCGGATCAGGTGTCACAGATTCTCGACGCGCTCTACCTTCAGATCGGTCTCGGAATGGGTGGACTGGACGATTCGCCGGTCCCGTCGAGTGCGGCCGAACGCGCTCGGGTTGTCGCGCAATGGGTGGACCACTCGCCCGAGGTCCCGTTCGACCCGGAGTGGATCAGCACCCCAGATGGCGTCTCGGACCGCAGATGGGTTCTGGAGATCGCCCGCGCGCATTCCCGGCTCGCCCGGCGCTGATCGCGCCCGCGGCGCGGACTATTCGGTCGAGTCCGGGGGAACCGCGGGCAGGCCCTCGCTCGCGCGGAGCTTCTCGGCCATCGCGGTCAGGAGAGTCTGCGACTCCTCTGACAGGTCGAACGCGCGGCTCGAGAGCCGGCGCAGCCCGTACCCCTGCAGCTGCGAGAGGAGTTTCAGGTCGTGATCGATCTTCGCTGCGTAGATGTCGTTGAAGAAGTAGTCCGGCTTGACCTTGAAGAACTTGGCCAATGCGGCCACCGTCTCGTTCGAAGGATTCGTCCGCTGTCCCGAGCGCAACTGTGACAGGTACGGCTTCGAGATGTGGTGCCCGGCCTCGATCAGTGCATCCGCCACTTCCGCGTTGGTGTGCGGCTTTCGCCCGGGAGGGTGCACGGTCTCGAACAGCTTGTTCAAGCGCGAAGCGAAATCGGAGTCCATCTTCGGGGACTGGGTCCTTCCAGCGGGTTTACCGCGTCAGAGGGCTGAGATAGCTAGATGATAACTCACGTCACCACTCGTGTTCGGAATACTAGCCGCTGATTCGGACTCGGCCGGCTCGGGTGGGTGTGGGTCGCCGAAATCGCCGCTATTGGGGTGGCCGGTCGCACTCCCCACTCGTCGGCGGACCCTACGTATTCCGGCCTTGAGGAATGGGCACTGCTCGGAACCTTCGGTCGCCGGCCGACTTTCGGAATCGACCGCCGTTGATTAGCCTGATGTTAGCTGGCTGTCTGACGGGTCCCGCACGTTCGCTGGGGCCGAGGGCGCCGGCACGGGAGGGGAATTTCATGAATATCGTCAAGACCACCACTGCGGTCGCGGGGCTCGTTGTCGGGGCGGCGGGGGCATTGCTGCTCGGCGCCGGTACCGCGTCGGCGCTGACGCCGGTGGTGAACCCCGAACTCCAATATGTCGGTGCGGTTCTCGATCCCAGCGAAACCCGGGTCGCCGCGGACATCCAAGCAGGCAATGTGATCAATGCGGTCTTCGGGGACCGTTGGACCGTCGGTCTCGACCCGAAGTCGGTGTGGAACACCGGGGAGTGGACGCCGGTGACGGGCGATCAGTTCATCGACGAAGCCGCCTCCCATGGGGGTCGGGTCGCGGTGTACCTGCAAACCCCCGACCTCCACGGGAATGTGTTCACCGCCTACTCGCGATGGTGAGACCCGAGCCACGTCAGGTCTGTCCGCATCCGTATCTGTTTGCGGAAGTGTCACATTCGGGCAATTCCGGCCGCCGAAGTGCCACTGCCGGCGAGGTCGCTCTTGGCTAGCTCCGGGGGGCCCGGAGGCGGTTCTGCCGCGCAATCAGTTCGGCAACACTGATCGTCGGTGCGTCGTCCGAACGCCGATTTCGGGTGGCCCCAAAAGCGGGCGAGACGGACGGACATGACTCGCCGGCAACGGACTTCAGCGAGGGCGCGGTTTCCGGGGCGGCTTCCTGTGCGGGCATCGGGCCATACGATGCGGCGAGATCCGGGATGTCGGATGGCATCCGCTCGTCCGCGAGGATCGGCTCGCCCATGCCCAGCTTCTCCTGAATACGCTTCATCCAGGCGGGCGCCCACCAACAATCCTCGCCGAGCAGCTTCATCGTCGCCGGCACCAGGAACATCCGGATCAGGGTGGCGTCGATGATCAGCGCGGCGATCATGCCGTAGGCGATGTACTTCATCATCACCAGCTCGGAGAACGCGAACACTCCGGTGACGACGATGAGGATCAGTGCCGCCGCGGTGATGATGCGGCCGGTGTGCGCGGTGCCGATCCGAACCGACTCGGTGGTGCTTGCACCCTGTGCCCGCGCCTCCACCATCCGGGACAGCAGGAACACCTCGTAGTCGGTGGACAGGCCGTAGACGATCGCCATGATCAGCACCAGGACCGGCGACATGATCGGTCCCGGCGTGAAGTTGAGCAGCCCTGCGCCGTTTCCGTCGATGAAGATCCACGTCAGGATGCCGAGGGTCGCGCCGAGGCCCAGCGCGGTCATCAGCACCGCCTTGATCGGCAGCACCAGCGATCCGAACGCCAGGAACATCAGCAACGTGGTCAGCAGTACCACCGTGGCGATCATCACCGGCAGGTTGTCCAGCAGCGCGGCGATCGAGTCCTGCTCGATCGCGGGTGTCCCGCCGACCAGCATCGTGACCCCGTCGGGCACGTCCATGGCCCGGAGGTAGTCGATCGTCGCCTCGGAGTCGTTGCGGTCGACAAGGCCGGCCTTGAAGACCGTCACCCCATCCTTGGTCGCGTTGTTCACCGAGAACGTCTCGACCAGACCGGGCGCACCGTTGGCCTCCTTGACGATCTGGGTGATCTGCGGCGTGCCCTGGGCGCCCTCGAACACCAACTTGATCGGCTCAGTTCGATAGCTGGGGAACAACTCGTCGAACTGTTCCTGCGCGAGGCGGGTCGGGTTGTCCGGTGGCAGGTAGGTTTCGTTGATCCCGCCCAGCTTGATCCCCGAAATCGGGATGGTGAGTAGTAGCAGTCCGATCACGATGGGGATCGCGACCTTCAGTGGGCGCTTCATCACCCACTGGGTCAGCCGGCCCCAGACGCCGTTCTCGATCTCCTCGGTGGTCTTGGTCTTGCGAATCGACCTGAGTCCGAGCGCATCGACACGAGGGCCCAGGGTCCCCAGGATTGCCGGCAGCAGCGTGATCGAGATCAGTGCGGCCAGGATGACCGCCGCGATGGCGCCGTATGCCATGGATTTGAGGAAGCCCTGCGGGAAGATCAGCAGGCCGCCGAGGCTGGCGACGATCATCGTTGCGGAGAAGACGATGGTCCGGCCGGCGGTCATCACGGTGCGTCGCACGGCGTCGCCGGTGTCGTAGCCCTCGGCGATCTCCTCGCGGAAGCGGCTGACCATGAACAGCCCGTAGTCGATCGCCAGGCCGAGGCCGATCAGCGAGACCACCGACAGGACGAACCCGTTGACCTCGGTGAGCTGAGCCAGTGCCTTGACGACACCATTGGCGGCGATGATGGTCAGGCCGCCGACGATCAGCGGCAGGGCCGCGGCGACGACGCCGCCGAAGATGAAGAAGAGCAGGACGCCGACCGCCGGGATGGCCAGGATCTCCATCCGGTGCAGGTCGTCGGCCATGGTGTCGCTGATCGTGCCGGTGACCGGCTGCAGCCCGGTGAGCTGGACGTCGATGCCGTCGATGTAGAACTCGTCGCGGACCTTCTTGAAGTTCGCGGCGACCTCGGTGTCGTTGTCGCCGTTGATCGCAACGCTGGCGATGGCGTGTTTCTTGGCGGGATCGGCCATCAGGGCGGCAGCGATCTTGGTCTGCCAATAGCTGGCGTTGACCTTGAGGATCTCGTCCGGGTTGTTCGCCGCCAGCTCGTCGAGGCTCTTGGTGACCTTCGCGCCGAACGCCGGGTCGTCGACGGTCTTGCCCTCGGGCGCGGTGTAGAGGAGCACCACGTCCGCGCGGGTGTCGCGACCGAAGGTGCCGTCGGCCAACTCTGCGGCGGCCACGGACTCAGATCCCGGGTCGACCAAGCCGCTCTGGCTCAACTGCTTCTCGACCCCGAGGCCATATGCCCCGAGCGCGAGCATCAACCCGACCATCAATCCGATCACAGTGAACCGCAGGCGATAGGCGATCCGTCCCCACGTAGCGAACACCTGCTGCGCTCCCCCCTGGTGGTGCACGTACCGGGCTAACCGAACGCCGAGCCCGGTATGCCCGAACATGTCGAGGCAACATCCCCACCGGTCCTCGACATGCTCGGCACTGCGAGGCTCACGGTACGCAAGGTCTCCGGTTCTGGAGGGCAGACAACTGCGGACCGGGCGGGGTCAGCCGACCGAACCACCGGTGGAAGGTGCACGGCGAAGGATGAATTCCCTGGTGGTCAGGTGTCCAAGAGCGATCCCCGGTGGTCCTCTAAGAAGGTTCTGAGAATCCCACCAACCGACGCGTCTCTTTGTCCGAGGAGCCTGACGTGCAGGCTGTCGGTGGTCGATCGTAGGGTCGGCGCGACGGGCCGAGCGGCCCGAGGATCAGGAGGAGCGAGGCGTGGGGACGTGGGGTTCGGGACCGTTCGAGAACGACGGAGCGGGCGACCTGCTCGCGGCGTTGCGGGCAGGTGACTTCGAGATCGAAGACTTCAGCGGGCACGTCGACGAGGGGTACCTCGAGGCGGACGACGCACAGGCGGCCATCGCGCTTGCGGAGGTCGTCGCGGTGGCCCACGGACTTTTGCCGATGCCCCCGCAGCTCGAGGGCATCGATGCCGCCGCGTACACCGGGTCCCTGACCCAGGAGCAGCGCGGATGGATTCTCGCCACGCTCGAACGGACGATCGCCGACAGCGACACCTCGGAGCTGCACGAGTTGTGGGCTGAGAACGGTCCGGAGGATCTCGAGGCGTGGCGGGCGCCGATCCTGAGCAGGCTGGAGAGCCTCAGAGCGCTGAGCTGAGTCGATCAGCCCGCTGCCGTGCCACGGGGTCCGGAAAGGGACCCCGTGGCACGCTGCGGCTTCGTGGGTCTGCATCCGATCAAGCGGCGTCGAGGGCACCGGTGATCTTTCGGGCCATCTCGGTCATCGTGGGGCTGGGCTCGCCCTGATGGATCTGGGCGGCTTCGATGGTGACGTTGATGGTGCTGCGGAAGTTCTCTGCCTCTGCCGGAGCCTGCTTCTCGAGCAGGCTCATGGCCGCCGTCAGTGCCGGGAGCACGTGGTCGGCGAGTTCGGCCACGGACTTGCCGTTCAGGTCCTTGATCGAGGACTTCTCTGCGAGTACGCGCCCGACGAGGCCGGTCGCGGAGGAAAGGGCGATGGTGCCGTTGGTGGCGATCTTGTGGGGCGAGCGGCCGGCGGCGGCCAGCAGCGAGACGGCGCCGTAGGCGGCGGTCCGCAGGGTGATCTTGTCCTGGTCGGTGAGGGTGATGGACATGGTTGTGTTCTCCTTCGAATCTGTTGTGGTGAAACTGAATTGAATAGACAATGGTGAAAAGTGTTGAGCCCGTCTGCGGTCGGACCGATCAACCCGCCTAGTCCGCTGCCGTCTCACGTACTGCCTCCGCGACGGCCCGGAAGTCCTTGCGGAGAATGTGGGAGTGGTTGCTCGCGACCTTCGCGCTGACCTGGATGTTCGGCTTCCGGGCGAGCACCGGATCGAGTGAGGCCCGCACCGCTTCCATCTCCTCCTCGCCTCCGCCGAGGTTGGCACCGGTGGCCAGCACGTAGCGCATCGGGCAGGTCACGCGGTCGAGGACCGGACCGAGGGCGGCGTGGAGCTCGTTGGCCTCGATGTTGACCTCGGCATGCTGGTCGGCGGTCATCCGTGCGGCCATACCGAGCGGGCGCGCCACCGGCATCAGAAACCGCATCCGGCGGAACAGCTTCCGGATCCGCTCACGAGCCTCCTCGCCGGTGATGCCGTAGGGCATGGCGCCGTCCACCGACACCACCCCGGCGACGCGGTCCGGGTTCCGTTCGGCCCAGTGCGCCGCGAGCAGCGCACCATAGGACCAGCCCACGAGGATCGGCCGCTCCACCCCGCGCGCCGCGAGGATCGCGTCGACATCCCGCAGGCACGCCTCGAAGGAGTAGTCCGCCGACCGCTTCGATTTGCCGCGGGCCCGCTCGTCGAAGGTGATGTGCCGGTAGTCGGGGCCGAGTGCGGCGAGCAACGGCCGCCAGGACTTCTGATCGGCGTAGGAGCCGTTCAGGTAGACGATGGGACGGCCGGGCCCACCGGTGTCGGTCACGGCCAGCTCCGTGTCGTCGACGGGAACCATGCCGGTCCAGCTCAAAGTGGTCGAGTTCGAAACAGTCATTCTTCTCATCTCCTTGCGGCGCCACCGGCACCCCGTCGATGTTCGGTAACTTCTGAACGATTGAGACAGTACGTTGCGTTTATTAATCCGTCAACATGCAACTTTGGTCTATTTAGCCAGTTCAAACGGAGATGATTGGCTTGTTTTGCAATGAATATGACGGTGAACGCAATGGGTGGTTCGGTTCGATCTTTGCAATGGGGTGGGGCTGAATGCATACTGGGGCGGGTGCGGGCGCCGCGCTCAGCGCATGTCGATACGGAGGGGACCGGCACCGATGCCCGGAGGCAGACTCACCAATGAGGACCGTCAGCACATCGCGGCGGGGCTGGCCAAGGGGCTCGGATACGCAGAAATCGGCCGCCGTCTGGAGCGGCCCGCCTCGACCATCATGCGGGAGGTCACCCGCAACGGCGGACCCGACGACTACCGCGCGGACCGGGCGCAGAAGGCCACACGCCAGCGCGCGCGCCGGCAGAAGCAGGCTCAGCCTCCGGCGCCGCCGATCCCCGACGGCGGCCATGGGCGTGACCCCCAAGCGGTCCAGGAAGTCGCCGAATCCTTCACCGAACTCCTGATTCAGCAGGGGCTGCCCCGGATGGAGGCCAGGGTGCTGGCATGCCTGCAGATCACCGACTCCGGCGCTCTCACCGCCGCCGACCTGGTCGAGCGGCTTCGGGTCAGCCCCGCATCCATCTCACACGCAGTCGCATTCCTCGAACAGCAGGGAATGCTCCGGCGGGAACTGGTTCCCGGTGGGCGTCGCGAACGTTACGTCATCGACGATGAGATCGGGCTCCGGAACCTTCTCACCGCTGTGCAGATGAGCGTCGCCCTTGCGGCCGCATCGCAGCGCGCAGCCGAGATCCTCGGGCCCACCACCCCGGCGGGCGCCCGCTTCGAATCCTCCGCCGAACTGACTCTCCTTGTGAGCGAAGCCCTCCGGCAGGCCATGGAGCAGTGGCGGCAGCGCCTGGCCGCTCGCAGCGCCGGGTGATAACTGCGATCCTTCGCTGGTGGTGAGGCGCGGACGCCCCTACTCAAGCGAAAGCGGAACACCCGGGCATCGTTGGGTTCGATGCCCGGGTGTGCCCGCTCAGGCGAGCAACAGGTCGGCCAACGCGATCCACTGGTCTGGATGGACGAACGCCACCACCGTGTCGTGGGAGATCCCCGCCCGGGCGAAGGCATCGTCCACCCCGCGGTACCGCGGGGACAACGACGCGTGCAAGGAACCGCCGATGCCCGAGAACCCCAGCTCCACCATGTCCCGGTAGGCGGGTCCCTCTGGCACCAGCGGCTCCGGCCGTCGCTCGATCCGGAGGATCGCCGAGTCGACCGAGGGCACCGGCCTGAAGCTCTCCCTACCGATCCGTTCGAGCAGCTCCCAGGTGAACCACGGCCAGCTCTGCACCGTGACCCGGCTCCAGCGGCCGTAGTCCCCGGACCGCTTGCGCGCGTACTCCAATTGCGTGACCAGTGTCGCCGAGGTCAGCGACGGGGCCCGCAGGCACCAGTCGACGATCTTCGACGTGATCGAGAACGGGATGTTGCCGACCACCGCGAACGGCTCGCGCGGCGGCCGGGCGGCGGTGAAGTCGCCCGTGACCACCTTGAGTCCGGTCCTGGCCTTGAGCGTGACGGCCAGCAGCGGGTCGATCTCGTAGCCGACGACATCGGCTCCGGAGCCGGCGAGGGCGACGGTCAGCGCGCCCTTGCCGGATCCGGGTTCCAGGACCAGTCCGGCAGGTCTGGCCGCCTTGACCACCAGGTCGACGGCGTGCCGGTCGGTCAGGAAGTTCTGCGAGAGCTCCCGCCTGGCTCGGTCCCTTGGCGTGCGACCGCCCTTGGCCCGTACCTTTTTCTGCGTGTGTGAGTAGTTTCCGTGTGCGAATGACTGTGACGCCACAGCTGCTGCCCTTCCGGGTCCTCGAGTGAATGAAGGTCTCGAAGGGCCCTGGGCGCGCCAGCGCGACCGGGAGTCCGCTAGCGGGCCAGAGCCCGGCTGTGGCGGATGCGGATGAAGTGGAGGCAATGCATGCGACAGAACCTAATGAGTTGTCTCTCCCGCGGCAACGCAATTAACAGAGCGGCCGTGGGACGCAGATCGGATGAGCTCCAGGTCGTTCTCGCGCCGCGCAGGGAGCGGTAGCCACACCGGCTCCGCCGGGATCCGTTCCAGCACACCGTCCGCGAAGACGTCGTACAGCGGAAGCTGTTCGGCATGGACGTAGCCGATGTGGCAGTCGCACACGTCGAGCGGGCAGGGCCGCGGCCGCAATGCGTCCCGGAAGGACCCGTCGTACAGGTTGCCCAGCACCTCGGGGACGAAATGGCAGCGCCGGACGGTGCCGGCACCGTCGACGGACACCACCGAGTCCCCGGTACGACAGGCGCGACCCCGCGTGCGATGCGGACTCCGGCTGAACTCGAAGAGCGGGTCGATCCCGATCCAGCCGGCCGCGTCGGCGTCGGTGTACTCGTGGCCCTCGGCGGCGTTGACCCACAGGTACACAGAATCGGGCAGTTCGGCGCGCAGCAGACGGGCCGCCTCCAGGTGCTCCGGCAGTCCGACGACGCCCACGCTGAAGCGCACACCGAGCGCCGTCAGCTCGGTGGTCTTGGTCAGGAACCGATCGTGAGGCGTCTGGCCGGGGTGGTACGTGCACCACAGCGCGACCGCGTCGCGATCGGCGTCGCCGAGCCAGCCGGTGCGGCAGCTGAGGTTGGTCTGGATCGCCACCCTGCGAACCTGCGGGAGCCGAGACAGCGTCACCAGGGCCCGTCGGTACCAGGACCGAACCAGGCCCTCGCCCCACGGCGTGAACAGGATCGACAGCTCCTGATCCTGACCCGCCACCCACCCGCAGAAGCGTTCCAGCGCGGCCCGGTCGGTGCGCAGCTGCTCGGGGGTGTCCCGGCGTTTGGCGAACGGGCAGTACGGGCAGTCGTAGTCGCATGACGCCAGGGGGCCTCGGTACAGGATGGTCAGCACCGTCAGCGGCCCTCGTACTCGGCCATCGCGGCCCGCACCTCCGGTGAGAACAGCTCCGGTCCGAGGGCGTCGGAGTACGCCAGGCCCAGCGCGGTCAGCCGCAGTCGGTCACCATCGGAGAGCAGCCATCCGCGCTCGGTCCACCGGTCCAGCTCGGCGCCGAAGTGCTCGTGCGGGTCGGCACCGAACTGGGAACGATAGTCCGCCAACAGCATTCCCGTTGCCTGCAGCACGGACTGCAGCAGGTGCCGGCGTCGGGCCTCGTCCCCGGTCATCGCGTGGCCCACCACGGCGCGGCGGAAGTCCGCGGTGGTGCCCGCGACGTAGTCGTCGATGATGGCCCGCACCTCGTGTGCGTCGACCGCGTAGTCGAATGAGTAGTGCAGTCCTCGGGTGTACGACCTCGCGCCACAGCCGAGTCCGATCATGCCGTCGGTCTGACAGGCGTAGTCGTTCGGACCGAGATCGGGCGCGTCGGCGCGGCGGAACATGCGCATCGACTCCTGGATGTAGCCCGACGCGGTCAGATGATCGCGGCCGCGCCGGTAGAGGTCCAGTCGGCGGGCGTCCCATTCCGGATCGGGCCCGCCGCCGCGGCGGGCCAGACCCGTCAGCGGTCGCACGTACAGCGGGTACAGGTACAACTCCTCCGGGCGCCAGGCCAACGCGGCGTCGAGGGAGGCGATCCAGGATTCCGGTGTCTGGCCGTCGATCCCGTAGATCAGATCGATGTTCAGGACGTCGATGGCCGCGTCCCGGATCCGCTGCAGTGCGGCCTCCACGTCCGCGCGTCGTTGTGGTCGGACCGCCGCCCTGGCATCGGTCTCGTCGAAGCTCTGGACCCCGAGGCTGAGCCGGGTGACGCCACGCCCTGCCAGCACCGCGAGCCGGTCGGCGGTGGCCGTCGACGGGGACGCCTCCACCGACAGGGGGATCGCCCGCAGGTCCGCCCCCATGCCTTCGGCGATGTCGCACAGCCGGTCCAGTTCCGCCGCGGTCAGGTAGGTGGGGGTGCCGCCGCCGAACGCCGCGGTCGCGAACCGGGCGGACGGCGCCAGGGCCTCGCGCACCGCCTCGGCCTGCCGCTCCAGGGCGTCCAGGTATCGGGTGGTCAGCTCGCCCGGCGCGCCGACGCGGGTGAAGAGGTTGCAGAATCCGCAGCGCACCTCGCAGAACGGCACATGCAGATACAGCGACAGCGCGTCCTGCGGCTCGTCCGCCCACAGGTCGGTCAGGGCCGGGCGCGGGTGCAGCGGCCGGTACGCGGTCTTGTGTGGGTACGCGTACACGTAGTTCTGGTATGGCGGAACGTATCCCGCCGGAGCCATGCCGGTCGGCAGGGGCAGGTCGACGGTGGTCATCGTGGTCCCTCGAGGAAGAAGTGGGCGTAGGGCACCGTCCACACCGAGGGATGGCCCAGTCGGTGCCCGGTGTACCCGCCCTCGCCGTAGGTGGTTCCGTGGTCGGAGCACACGATCGCGAAACACCGGCGCCTGCCGGACATGGCGGCGAACAGCCGCCCGATGTGCCGGTCCACGTACTCCAGGGCTGCCGCGTGCGTTTCCCGCGTGTCCCCGTGATCCGCGGTCGCGCCCTCGGCATGGAACCAGTTCGGTTGATGCAGCGCAGAGACATTGACGAACAGGAACAGGCGACGCTTCGTGGGAAGTTCGGCCACCACACGTTCCGCCAGACTCACCTGCGCCTCGAATGAGGTCGGCGAGGTCACGCCGAGCTCGGGCGACCAGTGCGCCTCCTGGAACAGGTCGGGCAGCACCGAGCCCAGCGCACCCCGGCGGTTGAAGAAGCCGACACCACCGATGCACACCGTGCGGTAGCCGGCGGCGGCGAGGCCGGCGGGCAGGTTCGACTCCGCGAACACGAAAGTCCCGTTGGCAGTCGATTCGCTCCCGCCGAACTCGGCCGCGAACAGCCGCGGGTGTGGCCCCTGTCCGACCGGGGTGGGGAGGAATCCGGCGAACATCGCCTGATGCGAGGCATAGGTGAAACTTCCGGGGGCGTGGCGTTCCTCCCACCGGCCGTCTGGCAGGTGCCGCACCAGGTTCGGGATCCGTCCGGCGGCCGCGAGCTCGCACGCCACGTCGTAGCGCAGGGTGTCGAGCGTGATCATCAGGATGTCGTCGGATCCCACGACGGAGTTCATGTCCGGCCGTGCCGCAGTCGATTCCGACTGTGCGGCGGCCGTCGCGTCAGGCCGCGGCATGATCGGTCCACCCCGCGATCGCGGCCAGTTGCGCCGAATAGGTGTCGAGACCGTCGGCGCGGCCCGGGAGACCGCTCAGGCCAGGGAGTAGGTCGCCGAAGGCGTTCACCTCACCGACCGCAGCGCCGCGCCAGTTTGCGGCGGGCAGCAGGTCCACCCCGACGCACAGGGTGCGCGGGAACCGGGCGGCGGCCCGTTCCGCAACGGCGAGCGCGTTGTCCCAGCCATATCCCGCGGAGTCGAAACCCGCTCGCGCAGTGTCCAGGTCGCCGCGCTGCCCGCCCAGGTGCAGGTTGGTCATGGGGTGGGCGCTGGTGCGGAGCACCGCGTGGGTCGCCCGCCCGGCGACCACCACGATCCGAAGGTCGGCGGCGCGGCCCCGCAATGACGGCTTCGGCAACCACGCCTCGATGTGCAGGAGTTCGCCCGCCAGAGCGTCGACCAGGGCGCCGACCTCGGCTTCTCCGGTGAGCCGGCGGACGCGCAGTGAGTTGTAGACACCGTCCGGCGCGATCTCCACGCTGCTGCGGGCCTGCACCCGGCCACCGGGCGCGGTCTCCACCGCGACCACCCCGGCCGCGGACGAGCCGTGCGTCGGCTTGACGAAGAACCGCCGCAACCCTGCCGCTGCGGCCAACTCGCGCGCCGCCGGCCAATCCCGCGGCACCGGTGCGTCGCCGCCCGAGGTGGGGGAGGTCGGCACCGGGACGCCCCCGGCCGCGAGGACCGCGTGGCACCGTCGCTTGTCGAACAGCACGGCCAGATCGTCCGGATCGGTCAGTCGTCGCCCGCCGCGAAGCGTTCCCACCGCGGCGATCAGCGATGCGTACCAGCGTGGGCCACCGGCGATGCGGGTCGGGTCTCCTGGCCCGCGAAGAAGTGCGTCCACCTCGGGGTCTTCACCGGGCGAGTCGAGCCGCACCAACTCGTCGGGGTCGAACCGCGCCCCGCGCTCGGCGAGCACCTGGCGCCAGGACACCACCCGCGGGGCGGGAATGCCGTTGCGGGCCGCGGCATCCTGCAGCAGCGTGACGCGTCGGTTCTCCGGATTTCCCACGACCGCCAGGCGGGGACGGGTCATTCGCCGACCGCGACCGATCGGTAGATCGTTCCGTCGTACTCGTCCTCGTCGGCGTCCCCGGCGTCGAGGTTCAGGGCAACACCGGACGGCTCGAGTGCCGCCCGAAAACGTTCCCGCATACCGTCGCTGAGGTAGTTGTGGTGCAGGTCGAGCGATTCGAGGTGGGTGAGCGACTGTCCGGCGAGCAGCGCCTCGGCGCCCGCGTCCAGCAGCACACCCTTGGACAGATCCAGGGCACGCAGCTGCGGGAGGATCGGTGCTGCCGCGACGGCGGCCGCGATCGCGTCCTGTTGGTCACTGTTGGAGAGTGCGAGGCGGGTCAACCGTGGGAACTTCTCGCCGGCAAGGATCGGGGCGAGGTCGTCGACGGTCGAATCCGCACCGTATTCCTCTGTGCCCAACCACAATTCCAGGTCGGTCAGGGCCGGCAGATCCGAAGCGGCGACGGCCCTGACCACGTCGGCGGGCAGGCCGCCAGTCTCGATCACCAGGCTGCGCAGGTATTCGTGCCGGACCGGGTTCAGCGCCAGTTGGTTGCCGCCGCGCACCCCCAGGTGCTCCAGCCGAGGAAAGGCCGTCAGCAGGGCGGTCACGTCCGACTGCACGATCCACGAGATCTCGCAGTCCTCGGAGGTCATGTCCCCGATGAACAGCGACCGCAACGCGGGAAGTTCGCCGGCTGCCGCGGTGAGAGCCTCCACTACATGAGCTGAACTGTGGTCGTCTTCGTACGGATCGGACCAGCCGCCGACGACGATCGCCTGCACGGTCGACGGATCGACCGCGGCACGGAACTTCGCGAACGCCTCCGGCCACTCGAAGGGCGGTTCGTATGTGGGGACGGAGATTCGCCAGGCGACCGGGCCCTGCGCGGGCACGGTGGGGGCGGTGTCGATGGGGAACTCCACGACGGGAAGGCCGTGGACCTTGTTCTGCAGCTCGCTGATCACCGGGGGCGCTCCTGGTCTCGGGTGGGTTCGACGGGGATTATGCCCGACTTGCGAAGGTCGAGATGAACCAGCCGGGCCAAAGCGGGGTGGCTATCACCACCCCTCGGGGCACTATTCGCATGCCGGGTGTTCGACGGACGCTGGGAGTCGGAAATCGACCACTCGTCGAGAGTGACCCTCGGCCGAAAGGAACCCGCTGCCATGCCCCGCATCCTCGGTACCACCGCCCCCGACGTGCACGAACACGGCCCGCCTGGCGCAGCCCTGCCCGCCGTCGAATCCGTCAGGAAGGCTGTCCGTCACCACTGGGCCTTCGCCCGGATCGGCATGTACCTGCTGCTCGCTTCCCTACCGCTGCTCGCGATCTCGGCGCACGTGTTCGGCGTCGTGTCGATGAATGCCACCGGTCCGCTGCTGATCATTCCGCTCGCGGCCACCCTCATCGTGTTGTGCGTGTTCGCGCCGCACCCGATCGACCGCATCGTCGGCCATGGCCTCGGCTGGGGGATGTTCGCGTGTCTGGTCTATGACGTCTTCCGCCTCGACACCGTGTATCTGCTCGGCCTCTGGGGCGACTTCATCCCGAAGATGGGTACGTGGCTCCACACGGGAACCGACCCCAGGACCGGCGCGATCGTCGGTTACCTGTGGCGCTACCTCGGCGACGGCGGTGGCATCGGAATCGCCTTCTTCCTCATCGCCCTCGCACTCGGCCTCCAACACCGATCACGGCGCACCGTCCTCCTCGCGTTCGTCGCGTTCGCGGTGTTCCCCGTATGGTCCGGGCTCATCGGAACGGTTGCCCTGTCGCCGCACGGTCAGGACGACATGTTTCCGCTCACGCCGACGACGATCACGCTGTCGCTGATCGGGCACCTGATCTTCGGGCTGGTCCTCGGCCTCGGCTTCCTGCATGTGCGGGGCCGCCTCGGCCGGCACTGGCCGTGGCGGCCGCTGCTCCCGGTGCGGTCGCCGGCCGGTGCGGGACAGCCGCCCATCGAGGCGCTGCCGCCCGCGTGTGGTGAATGTGGCGCCGCTGCTGATGCGCGGTGGTCAATCCGCGAGGGGCGCGGTGACCCCGAGCGATAGGGCGCCCAGGATCTTCGGGGCGCCCTTCTCGTAGAACGTGTCGATATCGCGGATCTCGAACCCGGATGCCCGCACGAGAGCGGGGATGTCGCGGGTGAGGTGGCAGCCGCCCGCAGTGGCCTTCTGGATCGGTTCGAAGCGGTGTTGCCACCGTCGGACCTTCTCGTGCGGGGCGCGACCGTGTTCGACGAAGTGCAGGGTGCCACCCGGCTTCAGGACCCGCCGCACCTCGCGCAACGCGGCGTCGACATCGGGGATCGTGCACATCGTCCATGTCGACAGGGCGGTGTCGAAGGTGTTGTCGGGGAAGGGAAGTGCCTGGCCGTCCAGTCCGGAGCGTTCGACGGGGACAGAGGAGGCCTCGAGTCGCTTGCCGGCCAGCTTCCAGGCCAGGTCCGCCGGTTCGACGGCGCTGACGGACTCGACGGCGGCCGGGTAGAACGGGACATTGAGGCCCGACCCGAACCCGATTTCGATCACGCGACCGTGCAGGCCGGAGCACACCCGCTCCCGTGACCGTTCGGTCAGCGACATCCCACACGAGCAGTCCACCAGCCGCGGAACGATCTGCTCCCCATAGAACCCCATGACAGCCTCCCCATGCTCGCATTTCCCGCCTGCTCCAGCATTGCACGGCCACGCAAGGTGCCGCCTTGTCCTCCGGGCGGTGAGGACTTGACCCTGACACAGTGACAAGGACTCGAATGGTCGACGAAGGAGGTGGTTGTCGTGAACACAACCAATCACGGTGGGTCGAATGCCCATCTCGTCGACGCCCTGGCCGCCGCGGACCCGTCGGGTCGGCTGCAGGCGGCGCTCGCTGCGGGCACGCGCCCTGATCCCCAGCTGACGGAGGCTCTCGTCGCGCGGTGCGCCGTCGAGCCGGACTTCTTCGTCCGCGACATGCTGACCTGGGCGCTGTGCCGCTTGTCCGCCGAGATCACGGTGCCGCGCCTCGTCCACGAGCTCAGGTCCGACACCGCGCAGGCCCGCAGTCAGGCGCTGCACACCCTGTCCAAGATCGGGGACCGGCTCGCCTGGCCCGCGGTGTCGGCACTGGTGCACGACGAGCACGACGAGGTCGCGCGCAGCGCGTGGCGGGCGGCCGTGGCACTCGTTCCGCCCGGCGACGAGGCCGCTCTCGCGGCCGCCCTCGCGACCGAGCTCGGACGGGGGGACCGCCAGATGCAGCTCAGTCTGAGCCGAGCGCTGGCGGGACTCGGGGACACGGTCCTCCCGGTCCTCGACGCGGCCGGGACGAGTCCCGATCCGCACATTCGTGCGCATGCGGAGGCCACGAAGCAGCTCTGCCACGACCCCGACAGCGGGTTCACCGTCTCGCTCGAGATGGCCAAGCGCGTCGCGGTCGTCGGTCCGGACACGTAGGAGGAGATGGGATGTTGATCGGTGAGGTCTCGCGGCGTTCCGGTGTCAGCACGCGGATGTTGCGCCACTACGACTCGCTGGGGCTGGTGCAACCCACGGGCCGCACCTCCGGCGGCTACCGCGAGTACTCCGCCGACGACATCCGACGGCTCTTCCATGTCGAGAGCCTGCGAACTCTGGGGCTGTCGTTGAACGACGCCAAGCGCGCGCTGGACGAGGCCGATTTCGCACCGACCGAGTTGGTGGGTGACCTCATCCGGCACACGCGCCAGCGAATAGCCGCCGAAGAGGAACTGCTCGCGAAGCTCGAGCGCGTCGACGCCGCCGCACCGGCGGAGTGGGACGACGTCCTGCGCATCGTCGCGCTGTTGCGAGCGCTGGAATCGGAGTCCGCGGCTCGCCGTCAACAAGCGGTGCTGTCCCACGACGAGAGCGCGCCGCTGCCGGTCGAAGCGCTGGTCGCGGCAGTCCTGTCGGAGGACGACCCCAATGTGGCGGGGGCGCTGCAGTGGTCGTTGGCGAGGGCTGCAGGCCGGGGACTGGCCGACCTGGCTGTCGGTCTGGATTCGGAAGTCGTCGACGTCCGGCGCCGTGCGGTGTCGGCGATAGCCGCAGTGCCCGCAGCGGAGGCGACGGTGCTGTTGCGACGAGCCCTCACCGATTCCGACGACACGGTCCGCGGCCGCGCAGCCCTCGCCCTCGGCTCCCGGGGGAGCATCGACTCGATGCCCGTGCTCCTCGACATGGTCGTCGATGGGCAGCGCGATGTCGAGGCCGCCGAGGTGTTGGGCTTGCTGGCCGAGGTCTCGCCGGCGGCCAACGACGTCGTGAGGGCCCTGCAGGACACGCTCGACAACGCGGACGATGTGACGACGCGGTTGCGAATCACGCAGGCCCTTGCGGAGATTCCGGGCACATCGGCACGGGAGGCCCTAGCGCGGCTGGCCGATGACAGCGAAAGGACGATCGCCGCCACCGCGGCAGCGATCGTGAGTACGCAGGACCGCGGGCGGGGATCCCGCCGACAATCGGAATGTTAGAGAGGCTCGACTCGACACCCAGTGGCTTCGGCTCGGTCTCCCCGTATCACCTGAGGGCGGGGCCTGATTCTCCTGTCATGTGAGGACCACCCATCCTGACCGAACCATCCTCGTATGATGAGGGTTCAGCAATGTCAGTTCCCATGCCGCGTAACAGGCTTCGCGTCAGCGAGCCCACTACCCGGACCTGAAGTTCGAGTGCTGCATCTACAGCCGCGAGGGAAATCAAAGCAGGGCCGCCGATCCAGAGCGGAATCTTCATCGCTCCTCCTTTGGCGTGGTGCCGTGCGGTGCCGGCTCCCGGGGCGGTGCATCCATCGGCGTCGATCCGGTGTAGATCCGGGTGACACGGCCGCCGATCCGGGTGAGGATCTCGTAGGCAATCGTCCCGGCGGCATCTGCCCAGTCGGTGGCTGTGGGCTCGCCGTGGTCGCCCGGGCCGAACAGTACGACGTCGTCACCCGCCGCGGCGGGCTCGTCGCCGATGTCGATGACGAACTGGTCCATGCACACCCGCCCCGCCACCGCGCAGCGCCGTCCGTGGACATGTACGGGCCCGATTCCGCTCGCGGAACGGGGCACTCCGTCCGCGTACCCGAGGGGCACCACCGCGAGTGTGGTGGCGTCGGGAGTTGTGTAGGTCTGCCCATAGGAAACCGGGGTGCCCGCAGGCACACGCTTGACCTGAGCGAGGCGGGCCTCCAGCGTCATCGCCGGGCGCAGCGCGACGGTGGGCGAACGGAGTTCGGTGGGAAGTGGATCCACGCCGTATACCGCGATTCCGGGACGCACCATGTCGTAATGGCCTTCCGGTAGGTAGAGCGTCGCCGCCGAGTTGGCGATGTGCCGGACGTCGGGCCGCACCCCGCCGCGCGCGGCCACCTCCAGCGCCTCGTCGAACACCATGAGCTGCCGCCCGATGCTGGGTTCGCCAGGTTCGTCCGCGCTGGCCAGATGTGACCAGATGCCCGCGACCCGCACCAGTCCATCGCGCTCACGCGCTCGGGCCTGCTCGACGAGACCGGGCCAGTCGTCGGTGGCTGCACCACCACGCCCCATCCCGGTGTCCACCTTGAGGTGGATCTGGGCCCTGTGTCCGGAATCTGCTGCTGCACTGGAAATCTCATGTAGCTGATCAATGGTGTGTACTGCCAGGTCGATGTTCTCGTCGATTGCCCGTCGGTACGGTGCGCCGGGGACCGCAAGCCAGGCGAGCACCGGTGCGGTGACACCTGCGCTGCGCAGCGCGAACGCCTCCCCGAGCACCGCCACCCCGAGTCGGGTTGCGCCGCCGGCCAGGGCGGCACGGGCGGACGGAACCAGTCCGTGGGAATAAGCGTCGGCCTTCACGACGGCCATCACCTCGCAGGTGCGGGCCCGCGACCGGAGTGCCGCGACGTTGTCGCGGATGGCATCGAGGTCGATGACGGCGCAGGCTTGCGGCGCAGCCGGCATCGCAGGGAATCTGTTCTCGTGGATCATGATTGCCTACTCTCGAGATCGAGTGCGGTCACCTTCGGTGGTGCCTCCCCAGACTCCGAACGGTTCTCGAGCGCGGAAGGCGTGGAGCCGACATGTCTGCAGGACAGGGCACCGAGCGCAGACGGCCTTCGCGACGCGTTCGCGGCGGGCCCGCGCTCCGCGTCCCTCGTCATCGCGGGGGAAGAACAGGTTGGTGTCCATGTTTCGGCATCGTGCGCGGAGTTGCCAGTCCCACTCTTCGCTGACAGGGGCTGGGAGCTGCGGGACCGATAGTGGCATCGTGGAGTTTGCGCGTCAGTGGCTGTGGCGGAGACCGGACTGAGCAAGCCGAGTGATGCAGAGGGTATCGAGTTGGTGCACTACATGTTCCGGCAGACTTGGGGCTGAGCCGCTGTGCAGGTAGTGGCGGAGACGCTGGAAGTACATGGTCGGGGTGAGGCCGAACTCCACCAGGATGTCGCCTGCCGAACCGCCTCCCCAATGCCTCCATTTCAGGGCGAATGCGAGGAGGTGGTCGTTGTCGGTCATGGTGCCTCCGTGGGGCTTACGATGCCAGCGGTTCTGTGAATGGCGTCCGGACGGCGGTGTCGGACAAGTGATCGGGCCGCCCGACTGGCTGCGGGCGACCTGCGAGATGTGCGGGTCAGGCGACCTCGACGACGAGTTCGACCTCGACGGGTGCATTCAAGGGTAGTTCCGCGACGCCGACAGCTGAGCGCGCATGTGCCCCGGCGTCACCGAAGACATTCACCAATAGTTCCGAGGCCCCGTTGATTACGGCTGGCTGGCCGGTGAAATCGTCCGCGGACGCGACGAACCCGACCACCTTCACCACACGCACAACGGCGTCGAGTCCAACGAGCGCATCGATGGCAGCGAGGGCATTCAGGGTGCAGGTC
The DNA here is from genome assembly GCF_017833315.1 of Rhodococcus sp. PvR099. NCBI lineage: Bacteria > Bacillati > Actinomycetota > Actinomycetes > Mycobacteriales > Nocardiaceae > Rhodococcus > Rhodococcus sp. PvR099. Next base: position 4,505,376 of record NZ_JAFIBV010000001.1, read on the forward strand.
TCCGCCGCCCGCGACGCATCAGTCACTGAGACGTCCCGACCCACCTTTCCCGGCCGCTCGATCATTCCCTGAACCAACGGTAGCTGTCCCGAGGTATAGACCAGATTGCCAGCCCGCACGGCCGCCACATATGCACCGATCGGCGCCGACGCTACCGGCAGGGTGTACCCGGACTTGCTGAGGATCGCCGCTCCTGATGTCAAGCGTGCAGGGGCGGCACTCGTCGCGTCGCGGGGCGCATCTGGGGCGGATAGGTTCTCGTACATACATTGCTCCTGTCTCGAGTATTGTTGTTATTTAAGGGAATTGGCCTTCTGGCGAAGGACGTGTGCTGCCTGAGCGGCATTCAACATTCAGCGCCCATGACCGTCGTTCGATGTGTCAATTGTGCTGCTCGTCACCCAGAATTGCATCGTCCCGTCGGCACCAATCGCAGCGGAGATCTAGTGCGGATTCAACAATGAGAAGGGCTTTGGTCCGGGACCCGGCGACTGTGGTCAGTACAGCAGTGGGCCCCGCCTGATCTGAAGCGCGCGTTGCGTTGCGTCCGGGGTTCCTGGCACGTAGCCGCTACGGTATGTCCTCGGACGTCTGGTCACTCGGACCTTCAGACACCGCCCCATCTTCGGATGATCCAGCGGTGACGTCCCCGGCTGTGAGGTCCTTCTTGGCTTTCGTGTCGTTTCGGGCGTCCAGGACTGAGGTGAGATGGATTGCGATAGCAAGGCGGAGTCGGGTCTCAGTCAGGTCGAGTCCGGTGAGTTCGGTGATGTGCTTCATTCTGTAGCGCAATGTATTCGGATGGATATGGAGCGAGTGTGCGGCCCGCTTCGGTTCGCCGTAGTGCGCGAGGAATGTGGACAGAGTGGTCACGTATTCGGTTCCGCGCTCTGCATCGTGCTCGACCAGCGTCTGGACAGGTCCCTCGCCGAGCGGCGTTCTCCCCGTGAGTAGAGCTGCTCGGGCTCTCGCGAGAACGATTTCGTGCCAGGCTTCTTCGAAGGTCGTCGCCGGAGCCGCTACGCGACCGGTGCGGGCCAGATCAATGAGTTCGGTTGCCTCGGTACGTGATCGGGGGAGATCCTTCGTCGTGTGCGCGGGCCTTCCGGCGAGGACCGCCACGCTACTGTCGTACGAGGATGTCTCGGCGGCCAGTGCACGGAGCCATGCCCAGCTCCCCGTGGTACGCGGCGCCCCATTTTCTGTGACCAGGGCTATCGGAATGCCATCGATGGCAGTGAGGAGTGGCTGTGTCCATCCATGCCGGCGCATGACCGACTCCCACAGTTCGACGCGATAGTCCGGCGGCTCATCGGTACCGGTGTCGGCCAAAGCGACGACCCGCCATGGGCCTGGAGGGAGTCGCAGGCCGGTTTCGTGGTCTGGTGTGAGCAATGCGGCACGAAGACGGTCAGCCATCATGCGTCGTGCTGCACCAGACTGGGCGCGCAATCGCAGCAGGTGCAGGGCGATCACCGAAGCGGTTCGGGTCAGCTCGCGTACCTGGTCGTCGGGGACGGGTCCGGGGTCCACGGCCCAGATGGAGCCGAGCAGCTCGCGTCCGGCGCGGATAGGAATGATGAGGCGCGGCAGAACGCCGTCGGGGCCGGCATCGACCCAGATCGGCTCGTCGGACTTTTGTAGTCGCCGGAAGGTTCCGCGGGAGCGAAAGTGGCTGATGATGCGGTCAGGGACGCGACGTCCGACGATGGTGGAGATGCGGGCGGGGTCGGCGGTGTCCTGGAGTTCGGAATAGGCGAGGACGCGTGAGTCGGCGTCCTCGATTGTTACGGGTGCGGAGACGATCGCGGCGGCAGCGTCGGCGAACGCGAACAGTTCGCCGTAGCCGCTGGGATCACGCTGAATCTCCGATCCCGCGAGTGTCGTGGAGTGATCGAGGACGCTGCGTGTCAACCAGACCAGGTGTGTCCACGATGCCTGCGGCTGCAGCTCGACCAGTCCGATGCCCAGTTCGGTGGCGAGGCCGGCCACGTCCGGGTCCTCGGCGAAGGGTGCTTTGAGGATCACGGCAGCGGCGCCCGTGCGGTCTGAGCGATTGAGGAGGTCGACGGCGGCGGCCGTGCTGTCGATCCCGAGTCCCAGGACGAGGCCGCCGGAGTGTTCGAAGGACGGGTCGCCAGAGAGGGTGACGTCGCTGATCTGGTCTCGGTGGCCGGCGACAACCTGGCGAAGCAGGGCTCCGCCGAGAGAGTCGATCAATGCACTGACGTGGATCATCGGTACTCCTCGGTGCCGGAGGCAACTCAGCTGGGCCTGTTCTCATTCGCTCAAAGGTGCAAGTCATGATCGAAGCCCAGCCGGCCGAACTGGTGTTCTTACGGTAGTGCCCAGCGGCTCGCTGCCGGTAGTCCGCTCGTACACCGCTACTCCTGGACCGGGGGTCCGATCGCAGGCACATGTTTCAGCTCGGAATTCTGCCGTCACCTCGACGCGACCTGACGCCTGGCACGGGAGATCGCCAAGCCGGAAGGCGCGTCGAGGGCGACGGCATGTGCATAGGACTTCACCGCCGCTCGACTTATCTCAGGGGATTGAACGGTGCCAGCTCGGGCGCGATTCGCCCGGTGGTGATGGTGTCGGCAAGCAGACGCCCCGTCGCGGGCCCGAGGGTGATCCCCCACATGCCGTGACCGCCGGCCGCGAACACGCGCGGCGATCGGGTCGCTCCGATCACAGGCAGTCCGTCCGGTGTGCACGGTCGTGAACCCACCCATTCGTCGCGCCGCGCATCGAGGTCAGCGCCACGCAGCAACGGCCGCGCGGCCCGCACGATCGCGGCAATCCGCCGCCGATCCAGGGCAGCATCGGGGGCGCGGAACTCCATCATTCCGGCGACCCGGAGGCGGTCTCCGAGGGGGGTGCAGGCCACCCGCTGTGCCGGGAAGTAGACGGGCCCGGCCGGAACGTGATCGATCGCGACGCTGAAGCTGTATCCGCGTCCCGCCTGTACAGGAATCCCGACGCCGAAGTCGCGGGCGGTGTCGCCGAGCCACGTCCCGGTCGCGAGGACGACGGCATCGAATCGCCTAACGTCGCCAGTTGGACTCGAAACACGCACGGCGCCAACTTCATCGACGACACCGGAGACCTCGTAGCCTTCGTGGATCGTGCCTCCGCGCTTGCGGACCGCCTCCGCGAGGCTGTTCACGAAGTCACCGGGATTCATGAATCGCTGGCCGTGTAGCCGGATAGCGGCTCCGATCTCGTCGGAGAGTGACGGCTCGACTTCGCGCGCGTCGTCGCCGGTCAGAACGTCGAATTCGATGCCCTGGCCGGCAGCCCGAATGTGCTCGATCTCCTCGAGCAGGATGGCCCGTTCCGCCGGCGTCCGGTACGCAGCCAGAAAGGACTTCGCCTCATATGCGCTTCCCGTCACGCCGCCGTCCGTGAGTTCGTCGAACGCGGACAACGCATGTCGGTTGATTCCCACCAACGACTCCATCGCCACGCGCCACCGTGCGGCGGTGCTGTGTCGGGCGAACGATGCAAGGAACCGAATCAACCGAGGATTCAAGGTAGGCGGCACATAGACGGGCGAGGACGGGCTGAGCATGGCGCGAATGCCGTATCGGAGCACCGCAGGTTCGGGTAGCGGAGTGCTGATGCCGGGCGTGATCCACCCGGCATTCCCCCACGATGCGCCGGCCGCAATTCCCTTGCGGTCGAAGACCGTAACCTCGATTCCCCGCTCCTGCAGGAACCATGCTGTCGACAGCCCGACCATTCCTGCACCAACGATGCCGACGCGTTGTGGGGCCGTGGAACTGAGCCTCATGAAGTACCTCTCCTCGAACGTGGTGGCCGTCACACAATCTTCGAGTGGGTCGTGCGGTAAGTCACGGTGCTGTCCTTCCAACACTTCGCCTGCAGTCAGTGCCGACAGCACAATCAGTCCCCTGACCAGCGGTGACACGATCGAGGTCTACGGCAGCGGCGTGATGCGCCCTTTGGCGATGCGCCTATGGAGATGCGGGCCGCGACTACCCCGATTCGGCCGCCTGTGGCCAAATCGGTCCGCTGCGGGGAGGTTGCCGCACCTGTCGCTGGGGGTGGAACGAGTGGCGCCGTCATTGGTGCCGTAAGACGTTGTTGCTCTGCGAATTTGGCTAGAATTGGGCGCAACATCCGTGTGTTCACAGTGAATCCATGTGGCCTGGCGATTTGAATCGACCGTTGCGCTACAGCCCCGCCCGCCCTACAGTGTGATCCGCGGCACAGGACTCAGGTGCGAGGCGCTGAGGCCAAGGGCCGGAACGTCCTTCAGTCGCAGTGATGGCTTGCGACCATTCTCCATCGGCTAGATGCCGGAGAAATCGCGAGGGGCAATGCCGGTGTTGTCGAGGACCATGGCCGTTCCTTGGCATCCGAGCAGTTGGGAGGCGTAGCCGTGCTCTCTCACGGCATCCCAGCTGCGATCGATCCGACCGGTCGAGTCGGGCCGTGTTTCGGCCCCGCCCGTGGGCCCAGAGCTGTTGCTGTGCAGCACCCATCCCAAGCTAGGAGCATCTTGTGTCCGAGTACACGAAGCCAAGAGTCGCATCTGAGCCACCTACTGGCGCAGCCGATGAGTCACACGAGCCGGGACTGTCCCGGCAATTGTCCAACCGTCACATCCAGCTGATCGCGATCGGTGGGGCGATCGGCACTGGCCTGTTCATGGGGTCTGGAAAGACGATCTCCCTGGCCGGCCCATCGGTGATCTTCGTATACATGATCATCGGCAGCCTGCTGTTCTTCGTCATGCGGGCGATGGGGGAGCTGCTGCTGTCCAATACAAACTACAAATCGTTTGCGGACTTCGCCGCGGACCTGCTCGGACCGTGGGCCGGCTTCTTCACCGGATGGACCTACTGGTTCTGCTGGATCGTCACCGGCATCGCCGATGTCATCGCAATCGCAGGATATGTGTCGTACTGGTCGGGTTCGCTGCCGTTGTGGATCCCGGCCCTCGTCTCGGTAGCGCTGCTGATCGGCCTCAATCTGCCCACCGTGAAGGCGTTCGGCGAGACCGAGTTCTGGTTCGCGTTGGTCAAGATCGTGGCGATCGTCGGCCTGATCGTGGTCGGCCTCGCGATGGTTTTCAGCCATTTCACCGCGCCGGGCGGCGCGGAGGCCTCCTTCACCAATCTGTGGAATGACGGTGGGTTCTTCCCGACCGGCTTCATGGGCTTCGTCGCCGGCTTCCAGATCGCGACGTTCGCGTTCGTCGGAATCGAACTCGTCGGCACGACCGCCGCCGAGGCCAAGGACCCGGAGAAGAACCTGCCGAAGGCGATCAACTCGATTCCGGTCCGCGTGATGTTGTTCTACGTGGTCGCCCTGGTCGTGATCATCTCGGTGACCCCGTGGCGGGAGATCAGCGCCGACCGCAGCCCGTTCGTGGCCATGTTCACCCTCGCGGGCCTCGGCATCGCCGCGTCGGTGATCAACTTCGTGGTCCTCACCTCCGCCGCGTCGTCGGCGAATTCGGGTATCTACTCGACATCGCGAATGGTCTATGGCCTCGCCCAGCAGGGTGACGCGCCGGCCTCGTTCAGCAAGCTCACCTCGCGCCGCGTCCCGGCCAACGCCCTGTATCTCTCGGGGGTGTTCCTGTTGGCCGGTGTTGTGATGGTCGCCGTCGGAAGCTCGCTCATCGAGGCCTTCACGATCGTGACGACCATCTCCTCACTCTGCTTCATCTTCGTCTGGACGATCATCCTGATCAGCTACATCGTCTACCGCAAGCGCCGCCCACACCTGCACGAGGCCTCTACGTACAAGATGCCCGGCGGCATCCCGATGTGTTATGTCGTGATGGCCTTCTTCGGATTCCTGATCTGGGCGTTCACCCAGAAGGAGGACACCCTCCAGGCGCTGCTGATCACCCCCGTGTGGTTTGCGGTACTGGGCGTCGCATGGGCGATCGTTCGCCGTCGACCCGTGCAGATGGCCCGCGCGGCCGCTTTCCAGGACGGGACAGACAAGTAGTGATCCGTCGGCTCCACCAGGCATGGATGTCATACCCCAGTCTGATGACGGGACACGTCCGCCACAGCAACCATGTCGGTGCAGACACGAAATGCCCACCCGGTGGGCCGACAGGAGAAGGGCATCACCATGTTTGACATCACCGCGTTCGGATTCGTCGTGATCGCCGCCTGCGCAGCCATCCTCGGCTATGCCGTGGCACAGGTCTTCTCATCCAGATCAGGACGACGGTACTGGGCGGTCAGTGCAGCGATGATCGGAATCGGTGTGCTCGCGTTGACGGTCTACGTGGCCAACCCTGGCGAGGTGGGGCCGGACGGCGTACTTCACGAGCCGTTCTTCGCGCTCGCGCCCCTCGGGTACCTGCTGATGCTTGCCGGGGCAGGAGCCGTTCTGGCTCGGTTGGGTCGCCAGCTGGGCCACCGCATGCCGGCTACCGGTTAGGGTTCCCATCGGTGAACACATCCGAATCCCCGTCCGTCGCAGCACCCGGCGATGTCTTCGCCTTCACCCTCGAACGGATCGGTCGCTACGGAGCGTGCCAGGTCGTCGCGGTCGACGAGACCCGGGATCTCGCGACGGCCGCGGTCCTCGCCTGGACGGGCACCGAGGTTCCGGACGTCACCACGCTTGCCGGCGTGCCGCGGATGGTGCGGGACTTCATGTTCTGGACCCCGGAGGAGATGCTGAGGAACGTCCCCCTCACGGTTCCCGCCTCCTACCTTCGGATCGGTTCGCTCCCCGTGATCGGCGAGACCGTCTCCCGCGCGTACTTCTCGTGGGAGTTCGACCGCGACGTCGAGCGTCAGTACCGCTGGAACTCGATTCCCAGCGAGGCGAGGACTGCGTTCAGGGCCGCGCTGAACGGCGAAGAGGTGGCGACGACACCGGGCCTCACGTGCTCGCGCAGCGGTGAACGGTACGAAGCGCGCCTGGCCCATGCCCGCCGATTCAGCGACGACGCCGGCTACCTGATCGGCGACGACTTCCGCCTGGAATCGCTTCGCGCCTGGCCCACCCTCTACCAGGTGGAGCTCCACGCGTGGCGCGACGACCTCCTGCCGTTCCTGGAGTCATCACCTCTGGTGAAGGAGCTGAACCTCACGGGCCACGGACAACGGGAACTGGACTTCTCCGGCACGAACCTCGACCAACTCACGATCGACATCACCGGTCTCCACCGGCTCGTGCTCCCGCAGAGCCTCGATCACCTGATCCTGCGCGGCGACGGCGCGGTCAACAGCTTCGACTCGCTGGACTCGCTGGTCGACGAGCTGAGCGCGGCGGAGCCCGCGGCGGAGCCCGCGGCGGAGCCGATGCTGCAGGTGGTCGCCGAGCAGGACGGCCGCTGGATCACCGTGAACCTCACCGGCACCGTGCCGCCCGTGCGCGGTCTGGAGCGCGCGCACGGGCTGCGGATCAGTGCAATCGAGGAGCTCGAGATCGGCGACATCGTCGAGCATTTCCCTGGCGTCTCGTGGCTGCATTTGTTCGGAGCCCCCGGCCTACTCGACGAACTCGACGAGCTGCGGGGGCTGTCGCAGCTCACGACGCTGTGGATCTGCGACCTGTTCGGCTACGACTCCTCCGACTTCCCGGGCCCCGACGAGCTCCCGTCCCTCACAAGCCTCGACCTCGACAGCATTCCCGCCGACGCCGCCACCGGCGTGCGCGCCCAGTACCGGAAGGTGCCCCGCGTCGCCCTCACCGTCCGTAAGCCTCGCAAACCCGAGTGGCTGGCCGAGAACCTCGAGAACCCGCTCCGCCACTGGGACGGCCGGGACGGCATCCCCGGCGCGGTCTCCAAGAAGGCCCGCACAGCGTTTGTCGCTGCGCTCCGTCAGGTCCGCGACACCTCCGGCGCCGCCGAGCCCGCGCACACCGAAGCGGTCACCACGGCGGTCACCGAGTTCCTCGACACGATCGCCGCCCTCAACCGCAAGCATCAATTCCTCTACACCCTGGAACGCGACGAGGTCATCGACGCCGTCAACGCCCTGACCGAAAGCCTTTCCCCCGAGGCCAATCGAGCGCTCGAACCGCACATCGAGGAAGCGCTGGACGACTGAACATCGGATCCTGCCGGCAAGTTGCCGGCGGTCGGGGCGTCCCATCGGCGATCATCGACGGCATGGAGATCAACGCGAGCACCCGAACAGGCGACACCGTCCGAAAGTCGTACTCGGCCAGGTCCCAGGAGTACGTGGATCTGTTCGGCTCGATGACTTCGACACATCCGTCCGATCGGGCGCTGGTCAGCAGCTGGGCCGACACCCTGACGGGTCCCGTACTCGACGCCGGGTGTGGTCCGGGGCAGTGGACCGACTTCTTGGCCGCCGAGTGCGGGCCGGCTGTGAGCGGGATCGATCTGGTTCCTGAGTTCGTCGAACGAGCTCGCGCGCAGTATCCAGAGCTTTCCTTCGAAGTCGGCAGCTTCGAGGCCTTGGACGCCGCGACGGATTCATTGGGTGGCGTGCTCTCCTGGTACACGCTCATTCACCACAGTCCGCAGGACATCCAGACTCCGCTCGCCGAGTTCGCGCGAGTGATCCGCCCGGGGGGAGGGTTGTTGGTGGGCTTCTTCGAGGGAGCAGCAGTAGGGCCTTTCGACCATGCCGCAACCACTGCCTATCGATGGCCGGTGGCTGAAATCAGCCAGGAGTTGGTCGCGGCCGGCTTCGAGGTGATCGAGACGCATACCCGAACGGCGAGCAGCACCAGGCCTCACGGCGCGATCACCGCACGCAGGCAGAGCACCCGGTGAGGGATCGACGGAGGCCGCATCGAGCGATACCGCCTCGTCGATGACCTGGCGTGGATGGCTCATGGCCATCCCGATCGCGGTCGCGTTGCTGGCGGCGGCCGTGATGGTCCGGCCCGCGCCCGCCACGCTGCTGGTAGCGCTGCCGTTCGCAGGATTCGTTGGCGCGCTGCTCGGTGGATGCGCGCTCGCCGGCGCTTTTGCCGCGATTGCTGTTGCCCGAGAGATCAACCCGCGCCGTTGGATGTGGCGTCAGCTGTTCGCGATCTGCGTCGGAGCCGCCGTCTTTCTCCTGAGCCTGCCCGTCACCGTGTCGTTGCTCGGCTCGGGAGCTGCCGCCACGTTGTACTGGTACGAGGCGGCGGTCGCCGGCCTCGCATACCTCTGCGCACTGGTTGTCTGTCCGCCACTGAATCGGGTGCTGGAGGCCAATCCCGAACCGAACGAGCAGGGGCGGTAAGCCCTGAGAACGTCGGTGCTGTCTGGTTCAATGTCGCCAGAAACAGACGCGGGAGGATGCGGACACCATGGGGACCTGGGGCAGCGGCAACTTCGACGACGACACCGCCGCCGATCATCTCTCGGACCTGACCGGCCGGCTCGTCGATGAAATCACCCAGGCGATGTCCGGCGACCCGGTCGAGATCGAGCCGGACGAATACTGGGGCGTCGCGGTGCCGTGCAACCTGGAGCTGCTCCACCTGATCGCGCAGCAGCCTTACGTCGGGGTCATCCTGCCCGACCCGGAGACCATCGCCGGCTGGAAGGACCGGTTCCTGGCCGTCTGGGACGGGGCGATCGACGGGCTGGAGCCCAAGCCCGGCCACAAGGAGCGCCGACGCGAGGTCCTCGTGAGGACTTTCGACCAACTGGCCGAGGTGGCGCGGCGCGAGGGATGAGGAGCCTATCGGCCGATCATGTCGGGGCGGGCCTCCACGATGATGCGGAAGCCGATGCCTACGGGGACACTGCCGGCGACGCGGACGGTGAGTTGCACCCAGTGCAATTGAGCGTCCCGTGGGTCGGGCGCGAGTTCGGCCTGCCCGGCGACGATAAAGGCGTCCGGGCCGCTCGACACCCACGTGTGCGTGACGACCTTCGCCTCGGCGTCCAGGTAGGGCAGGGAGTCGGGCAGGAACACGGACGCCACACGGGGCTTGGATGCCAAGACAGTACGACGGAGATACATGCCGCCGGTGGGTGGTTGACCGCCGATCCACACCACACCGCTGTACTCGGTGCTGCGCATGGCCTGCCCTGTCGCAGCATCGGTGACCATATGGTCAAGCCGGGGTTCGGTGAACAGCGGCGAGGTCATGCGCCCACCGTAGCGGCGCGGCGACCGGCCCATTGCCCCAACTCGTGGCGACAGGTATGCGATAGGAACAAGGCATGACGCCAGAGGAGCACGCCGCCGGTATCCGCTCGCTGGGACTGCCGGAGGTCGTCGTGCGCATCGCCCTCGAGGGCGGCGCGACCGTTCACCCAGTTCTGCAGAACCGGGCCGACTCTGTGTGGGCGCCGGCCTGGTCGGTCGTCGAGCGGCATCCCGAGCTCGTGCCGCTGTGGAGCTCGGGCGCCACCGCGGTGTTCGCTGCGCCCGACGGCACCGTGCAGTGGTGGGGCGCCGAGTATCCGGAGGAGCCGCTCGACACCTACCCCGACTTCGCGGCCGCCATCCGCAAGCTGCTCACCGACCTCTGGGAACTGGATACGCACGACGATGACCGCACCGCCGTCGCCGAGCTACTGTTGCCGACCGAGCAGATCGAGGCAGCCCTCGTGCCGGTCGAGCGCTCAGCGACGCACCTGAATTGACGAGTGCGGCGGACATGCCGTGCAGGGGAGGTGGAGAAATGGCAGGCGGATTCCCCGTGTTCCGGCTTTTCACCGCCGCGTTCGGGAGCGCGGTTCTTGTCAGATTTCGGATGCCGGACTTCTCGACCGCGAACGCTGACAGTGAAGACCACGCATACGACCAGGCAGACCGCATTACCCGTGACCTGCTGGACGCCCTGCCTTCCGGGTGCGGACCATTCACCTTCATAGGCGCGCTGGAGGGCTACCCCGTCGGCGACATCCTCGTCGACGACACTGTGCCGTCCACCGAGCTCTGGTGGGCGCCAACCCGATACGGATCCACGTGGCTAGTCCTCGGAACCGCAGTCGATGAATCGAGTTTCTGGCGCCTCGTCAACGACGACGATGACCTCAACACGCTCGGAGCCCACGGCCCTGCAACACGCCAACGAGTCACTGTCATCGGAACACTTACCCAAACCAACTGATGGAGATGGAGACTTCCCGACCTGTCGAAGTGCCGGTTTGAGCCATCGGTGCCGTGTCAACCGTCACGGTCCATCTCATTCCGGCCAGCCTCATTTACTGAATTCCTCGTCTGGATTCGTGGTCAGGAGAAGCGCTCAGCGAATACGATCCCCACCGCACACTTCAAGGGGGGAGCTGCCCGCTGGGCGCGGGCAGCTGACAGTGGAACGGACGTCGTATGAACACCATCGCACGCGCTGACAGCGCCGAACGGGCCGAGATCATCCAACAGGCGAACAGCCTCTGGCGACGTGCCGGTGTCCGCGGGGCTGATCGTCGGACGCTGCTCACGGAACTCGAGGCTGAACTCCGCGGCGTCGGCCGAGATGGACTCGGTATACCGGCGGTCCCGGAAGCGGTGAGTGAGCAGATGCTCCAGGAACGGGCGCTCGAGCGGGGCATGTGCGGTCGCGCGTTGCGGTTGGAATTGGCCATTCCAGCCGCCGTTCTCGGCCTCGTGGCTGGTCTGGCTACACCTTCGCTTTTGCTCTGGCTCGTGCTCTCGCTTGTGCTCGCGCCCCTATCGGCGATCCAGATGGGACAGTACGAAGAGACGCTGAATGTCTCGTCCGGGATCCTGGGATATCTGGGCACACTGCTGTTCGTGTGGCGGTTCCTTCACAACTTCGGTGATCCTCGCGCCAAGTCGACCGTGCGGTGGCTCGCTGTATTGCTTCCGATAGGTGCCGCGTTCAGTGCCGGCGCGGTGGTTGTCATCATGCGGACCACGAACTTCTTCACGTCTCTCGCGGCCTACCTCGTCGGTGTAGCGGTCGTCGCTGGTGTTGTGGTGGTCGGTATCGGGCTGACTGTCGGGATCGCGCGGTTCTTGGCGGTCAGGACAAACGACATCGAGACAACAGGAAGGTCTCCACATGCCCACCCGTGAACTCCTCGAATCGCTCCCGGCGCCCGAGGAACTACGGCGCCGCAGCATCGTGCTGGCCGCACTCGACGCAGTCATGACCACGGGCTCTCCCAAGTACGTGTATCGACCTGGCTGGCGGGCAGATGAGTCGCTGGCCTCGATGGACAACGGCGCCGGCGACGAGTACTCAATCATCTTCGGTCCCAAAGGAACCTACGTTCGGGGATTCGACCATGAATCAGAGATGAACACCTACGACCAGGTTGATGCCGCCCTATGGCCGGGGCTCACCGACCACCTACCCGCTGTGTTCCGTTCCTATATAGACGATTTCACTCTCGATGGCGTGCCGACGATGACGGTGTGCCTGTGGTGGGCGGTGGGTGACTCGTCGTGGAACTGCTCGGACTTCGCCTATCCCGATGGCGATGTCTACGCGGACGGGGCCTCGTGGATGTTCGGGGCCTTGACCGACTGGACCCTTGAGGACTTCCTCGGCCACGCGACCTACTACGGGTGCGAGATGAGTCCGGCTCTCGCACACCACCTCATGGCGTCGCTCCCGCTCACCGAGGAGCATATCGCCGCGCTGAATCCCAGGGCGGACGCCACCGAAGCCCTCGCCAAGATCGAGGCGCTCCGGTATCCGGTGCAATGAATCGGTCTCAGCCGAGGAGGTTGACCGCGTTGGCGACGACCAAGCTGAGAATGACGATCGACAGGATCGATTGCACGGACATGGTGAGCTTCGCCCACCGCGCGAGCGGCATGACGTCGGTGGGGCTGAAGGCGGTCGCGTTGGTCAGGGCCAGGTACAGGTAGTCGACGAACACCGGCCGCCAACCGGGTGCCGCGAGGCCGGGATCAAGCTGCTGGGGGAACGCCAGATCTGGGTGGGTCGGGGGCTGCAGATGCCTGTTCACGGGTCCTCCGCCGTCGAGTTCCCAGTACAGGAAGCCAAATGCGAGGACGGTCTGCGACCACACCAGAGCCCCCGATATCAGCAACTCGGTCGCCACGGTCGTTTGTGGGGCGCCGTGCAGCAGATCCCAGACGAGCCGCGCCGAACCCCACGCTGCGCCCGCGGCGATGGCCACCACGAGCGCGATCGACAGCGCCCGCACCCACCGTCCTGGCCGGTCGATGCGGCCCGGGTCGACCACGATCAGGGTGAGGAGCACGAACCCTTCGATCGCGGGCAGCACCCAGTCGGTGCCCGGTGAGTAGCGCGAGGGAAGCAGGAACGGCACGGCCATCGCAACCAGGACGAATGCCGATGCGGTCCAGCGCCGCTCCGCGCGGGACTCGCTACCTGAGGGAGTATGAGGATCGTCGCTCATCGTGGAACCCTCGTTCCTGGTGATGGGAACCTTTGGATGTCCGACCCATGACCTGTGTAGAGCGGAGACAGATCAAGATGGCCGACTCGAAGGTACCGGAATTGCAGGCCCTCGCGCCGGTTGCCGACTATCTGTTCGGTGATGACGTCGTACAGACGGACGACCCGGGTGTGCGGTCGATTGCCGACCGCCTACTTGGCGAGTCAGTCGACCGAACGGACTATGCCCGACGGGCGTTCGAGTTTGTCCGGGACGAAGTGGCGCATTCATGGGACGCCGACGATCCCCGCGTGACGGTGACGGCAGGCGAGGTCCTCGAGAGCCGGGTCGGGTTGTGCTACGCCAAGTCTCACCTCCTCACGGCCGTACTGCGAGTCGGCGGAGTTCCGACCGCGCTGTGCTACCAGTGGCTCGTCGATGACGGGTACTACATGCTGCACGGGCTCGTCGCCGTCAGCCTGGAGGGGCGCTGGCATCGGCTGGATGCTCGAGGCAACAAGGCAGGTGTCGACGCACAGTTCGACCTCGACGTCGAGCGGCTGGCGTGGCCGGTGCGGCCGGAACTGGGGGAGCGTGACTTCCCGACATTGCACGTCAGCCCGCCGCCGCAGGTGATTCGGGCGTTGCGCTCCGTCGACGACATCAGGTCCCTGGCCACCGGCGGCCTAGGCGTCCTGCCAGATCCAGAACCCGGGAATTCCCCATACGTGGCCGACAGTGAAACCGTCAATGTGGGCAGGGTGTCGTCGACGGATTCCTGAGGCAATGCGCCATCCTCGTCAACTACGCGCGCATCTTGCCTGGTCCGGCGTGGGTCTTGACACGGCGTCATTCACGGCGTTTGACTGGGACGCAAGCTTGTTGCCTCGCCCGACGGTGTTCTGGGAGGTTGACGTATGCGCGTCATTAGATTCGCGGGTTCGGGGCATCGGCGCGGAGCAACTTCCCGCCGCAGGACCACTTCGTTGCTGGCACTGGTTGGAGCGTGCCTTCTCTCCCTGACAGTTACCCAGACAGCCAGCGGTGAACCAGCGGCGGACACCGTCGCCACCGGGTTCGCGATCCCCTTCTCCGGGGCGCCCGGCTACGAGCATCTCGCACCGACGCAGATGACCAGCCCGGGTCAGCTCAATCAGCCCCTCGGTCGGCAAGCGGCGGACGAGATTGCCGGCCAGATCGGGCTCAACAGGGCCGACGCCTTATCCGAGCAGCAGTATCGCGACCTCACTTCCGGCGGTGGAGTCGGCGGCAGCTTGGAAGATGCCGAGGTGATCAATGCATGCGTCCAGATCCTGACCAATACGAACGGCCGCCCCGTCTATTCCAACGTCGACGGCAACTCCACACCGTCGGTTCTGGCCAGCTACGGGCTATACGTGAACCCCAGCGGACAGCTGGAGAGCCCGGCCAACGCGGACGCGCCGACGAGGCAGGTGAACCCGCTGCTCGCTCCCGGCGGGTTTGTGGGCACATGGATGCGGAACAACGGTGCGACCCAGACCCTGATAGCGCTCTACCAGTCGGCATACACGGTACAAGCGGTCTATGGCTTCGCATCGCAACAGATTTCGGGCGCAGCTCAACTGGTCACCAACACCAAGGGGGGTGTGAGTTCGGAGGTGGGCATGTCGATGGCGCCGCCCCTCTGGATAGTGAACTTCGCCCTGCTCTACATATTGAATCCATCCCTGGCGGCCGCGATGCCTGCCCGCTGGGCTCCCATTCCTTCGGCGGTTGCCGACGCCGTGAAGTCGAGCCCCACCGGCCAGGTTCCTTTCAGCGACTATGCGTCCTACTTCCAGTGATTCGATTCCGGAGCCCGGCGGGGTCTCGCACCCGATTGAATGAACGGCGGTGAACGTATCGTCGACCGTTCAGCTCAATTTCTCGGGGGTAAACGGAACTGTCGGCCTGCCACACGAACGCAGGGGTGGGTGCTTCGATGTCGTCGAGCAGCGCCATAACCTGTGGATCCCAGTCGGTGAAGTCGTTCAGCGCTGCGTGGAATAGAAAGTAGTCGCGGTTCGGGATCGACAGCTTCGGCGTCGGATCATCTGCGCGAACTTCGCCCTCCCGCTGGCCTGGATAGCTGGGGTCCGGGATGAATCGCAGGCGCGCGTACTTGTCGAAGCAGACCGGGCCCCGAACAGCCAGCCGGTGTCAATCTTCCTGTCGTTCCTCGATCCATCGCGCGGCCGACAGGTCAACACACCTTGTGATACTCACTCATCCAGTATCGCTGTTGCGCACCGACTTCCTACTCTCGGTAATGAGTCCCAATGGGGATTCAGTTAGGAGATGACCGATCAGCATCGGCCCGCACGTGTGCACGTATCCCCTGCGGGCCGAACAGGATTAGTAGCTCGACCACTCCGCCGTCGGCACTGCCGAGCCAATGCGGCATGGACGTGTCGAACTCGGCGGCCTCACCGGGCGGCAATGTCATGTCACGATCGCCGAGGACGAGCCGCAGGCGACCGTTGAGCACGTACAACCATTCGAAACCGTCGTGAGTCTGCGGGGTCGGTTCGAGCGGTTCCGGCTGAGCGGGGATGACCATCTTGAACGACTGCACCCCGCCCGGCCTCCGTGACAGCGGCACGAAGATCATCCCGGCCCGCCGGATCGGTTTCAGGTGAATTCGGGGGTCGCCGGTGCGTGGGGCACCGACGAGATCGTCCAGCGGCACGTCGTAGGTACGGGCGAGCGGCAGCAGCAACTCGAGCGTCGCCCGGCGTTGACCACTCTCCAGCCGCGACAGCGTGCTCTCCGACACCCCGGTCCTCGCCGCGAGATCAGCGAGCGTCAAACCACGGGCGCGCCGCAGCGCTCGCAGCCGCGGCCCCACCACCTCGAGCACGTCCTCCGTTTCGCGATCCACGCGCCCATCTTGCCGGAACCGCAAGAAGTAGTGCCAGATCGTTGTGCGCCCGGCGAGACTGAGCGTGTCCCGACCAGAGGAGCCATGATGAGCACCACCGACGCGGGCCCGTTCTGGGACGGCGCCCACGCGGCCCGACCGGCAGCCACGAACCCGCAACCGAATCACCTTCTCGCCGAAACAGTCACAGGCCTGCCGCCCGGCGAGGCGCTGGACCTCGGATGCGGCAACGGCGGCGACGCGCTGTGGCTCGCCCGCCGGGGGTGGAGAGTCACCGCCGTCGACATCTCGGCGGTGGCGGCCGCCCGACTGGCCGACCTGGCGGTGGCGTGCGGCCTGGGTGACTTCCTCGCCGCCGAGCGTCACGACCTGCACGAATCGTTCCCACCCGGCGCGTTCGACCTGATCTGCGCGCACTACCTCCACACGCCCTTCGACCTGGACAGAACCACCGTCCTGCGCGCAGCCGCGCACGCGTTGCGTCCGGGCGGGCGACTGCTGGTCGTCGACCACGGCTCGACCACGCCCTGGTCATGGAACCAGGATCCCGACCTCCGGTACCCGACACCGCGGGAGATCGCCGCCGGTCTCGATCTGGATCCGACGACGTGGACGGTCGAGCGGGCCGAGGCGCCCCGCCGGATTGCGACCGGACCAGGCGGGCACACCGCCGAGGTCACCGACCATGTCCTGCTCATCCGCCGCACCGCCTGACCCGTCCCGTGAAGGAGACCACCGTGCCCACCACCTCACGTCGCAAGCGCCGCCCTGACACCCCGCCGCCCCGAAGCGGAAACGGCGAGTCCGAGACCCTGCGCGCCTTCCTCGACTACCTCCGGTCAGCGATTGCCGCAAAGGTCGACGGCGCCCCCGAACCGCAGGTGCGTACAGCGGCAGTACCTTCGGGCACGAACCTGCTCGGTCTGCTCAATCATCTGACCTTCGTCGAGCGCTCGATGTTTCTCGGAGACAACGTGACCGATTGGCAGGCGACGTTCCTGGCCGCGCCAACGGACAGCGTGTCCGATGTCGTCGCGCGCTACCGCGAGACGGTCGCGGCTGCGAACAAGGTCCTCGACGAGTGCACCGAGCTCTGCGCACCTGTTCCCCTGTCGCGGTCGGGACGCCCCGCCCCCAGCCTCCGCTGGGCACTCACCCACATGATCGAGGAAACCGGCCGCCACGCCGGCCACGCAGACATCCTCCGCGAACTGATCGACAACACCACCGGGCGCTGACTTCAACAATCTCTCCAGGACAGAACGCATGATCAGCAGACCACGGCCATTAGTGTGACCGAGAGTCGAGCAAGGTGAAGCAACGGGCGAGCGAGTCGAGGCGGAGTGGCGATGGACGCGGATGTGATCGTCGTAGGCGGCGGCACCAGTGGTGCGGTACTGGCCGCGCGGCTGTCTGAGGACCCGAATCGGCGCGTCCTGCTGCTGGAGCAGGGCCCGGACGATGCGGCATACGACGACTCCGTTCTGCGGCCCGCCGCGGCGGGGGACGTATGGGCCGGAACGCCTTTCGCTCGGCCGTTCCCGATGCAGGCGGGGCACACCACGGTCCAGATGGTGCGCGGGCGCGTCCTCGGCGGCACCTCAGCCGTGAACTACCTCGCCACGATGCGTGGCCAGCCGGCCGACTACGACGCGTGGGCCGCGCGGGGGCTCGACGGGTGGAGCTGGCCCGACGTCCTCGCGACGTTCCGGGCCATGGAGAACGACCTGGACTGCGGCGCATCGGAGCTGCACGGCTCCGATGGGCCACTCGTCGTACGCCGCTCCACCCCCGACCAACAGACCGAATCGCAGCGGGCGTTCCTCGCGGGACTGCGGGAACTCGACGTGCCGTGGGCCGACGACGTCAACAACCCCGGGCAGCTCCCTGGCGTCGGGATCTTCCCGCTGACGGTGTCCGAGGACGGCGAGCGGCTGACCGTGAGCCAGGCGTACCTGACCGGGGAAGTCCGGTCGCGACCGAACCTGACCGTCGAGACCGGGGTGACCGTGGACAGGGTCCTCGTCGAGGAGGGACGGGCGACCCGTGTCCTCACCGCGGATGGCCGGGAACTGTCCGCAGGCGAGATCATCGTCAGCGCCGGCGCAACGGGTTCACCCGCCATGTTGCAGCGGTCGGGCATCGGTCCCAAGGATCTGCTCGACGGCCTCGGTATCCCCGTCGTCGCCGACATCCCCGGGGTCGGGGCGAACCTGCAGGATCACCTCGGCTTCCCACTCGTCTATCACCACGCGGGCGGCGGGCCGCTGCGCGGCGGTCCTGTCCAGCCGGTGTGGGTGGGCCGCACGCCGCAGTCGGACACGATCGACTTCCACGTTCTGAACCTGCCGATCGGCGAACCGACCGCAGACGGCGCGTACTTCTCGGTCGTCCCGTACCTGCTCGATGTCACCGGGCGGGGAACGGTACGGATCTCCTCGGTCGATCCTGACGCCGAACCTGACGTGGCGATGCCGGCGCTGGCAGCGCACGACCTGGAACGCCTCGACTGGATCCTGGGTCGCATTGCCGCACTGGAGTCGACCGGGCCGTTCGCGGAGCTCGGCGCCGCCCGCGTCCAGCCGATGGCCGACCTGAGCGCCGAAGGCGCCGCGGCAGGCCTGGTCGACGGCGGCGTGATCAGCTACGCCCACATGGGCGGTACCTGCGCGATGGGTCCGGACGGAGACCCGCACGCCGTCCTGGACGCGCGCTGCCGCGTGCGCGGGGTCGAGGGCCTGCGGGTCGTGGACGCCTCGGCGATGCCGGTGCTGCCTGCGGGCAACACGTACCTCGGCTGCGTGATGATGGCCGAACGTGCCGCGCAACTGATCTGAGCTACGGCAAGTTCTGCGGGTTCGACTTCGGTGGCCTGCGGCGGAACCGGCGCTTGGCCGGGATGGATTTGTCGCCGCGTTGATCGAATGCGGTACGGCCGATGAGCGGCATGCGAGTCGAATCCTTCTGCAGTGGATCAACTTCCGCCGGTCACGTCGGGGCCGAAGGCGGCCGTCAATGCTGCCGCGATCAGGTTGGACAGGTCCGGGCGACCGTCCTCGGTGGCCCAGCGCGTGAGGGCGGCGTTCATTGCAGCCAGGCAGGCGCCGGCCGCCGCCCAGGCGCGGAAGTCCGATTCGGGGTCGGCGGCGGCATCGCCGCGGAGGGCGTCGACGATGGCCTGCTGAGTGGCGTACTGACTGTCCAGGTGTCGGGCCCGGAGCGCCGGCACGGTGATCATCAGACGGAGTCGGTCGAGCAGTAGATCGTCGGCATCGGTCCGGGAGCCGCTGATCAGGTCGGCCGCCTCGATCAGGGCCCGCCCGATCCGCTGGACCAGCGTGCCGTCGGCCGGGCCTGCCGCGATCCGGTCGGCGATGAGTTGGTCCTGCTGACCGACCAGGACCAGGTCTTCCTTGGTGGGAAAGTGCCGGTACAGAGTCATCGGCGAGATTCCGGAGGCTGCAGCGATCTCGCTCAGGGTGACCGCGTCGTAGCCGCGTTCGGCGAACAGCGGGATCGCGTGGGCCTGGATCGCGCGCTGCATCTCGGCCCGCCGGCGGTCTCGGAGGGTGGGTTGGGGAGCACTCATGTGGTATAGACTACCATCATGCTACTAACTAACAGTTCGAAGCATGGCGGCCCGCTGACGGGTCGAACCGCACTGGTGACCGGAGCTTCGCGGGGGATCGGGCAGGCGGTCGCCCTGCGGCTCGCTGCCGACGGCGCGACTGTGGCCGTGCACTACGGCACGGATCGCGCCGGTGCGACGGCGACACTGGCCGAGATCGAAGCCGCGGGTGGCGGAGGCTTCGTGGTCGGTGCCGAGCTCGGGGTGGACGGCGACATCGACGCCCTCTTCGATGGGCTGGCCGTTGGCCTGGCTGGGAGGCCGCTCGACATCCTGGTCAACAACGCGGCCGCGGAGCCGGCGGGTCCGATCGAGGCCACCACGCCGGAGCAGTTCGACCGCCTGTTCGCGGTCAATGTCAGGGCTCCGTACTTCATCATCCAGCGGGCTCTGCCGTTGCTCCCCGCCGGCGGACGGATCATCACGCTCTCCTCGGTGGCGGCCCGGATGGCCAACGCGACCCAGACCTCGTTCGCGATGACGAAGGGCGCGATCGAGACGATGAGCAGGACGCTGGCCAACGAGCTGGGGGTCCGCGGCATCACGGTGAACGCCGTCGCGCCCGGCGCGACCAGGACGGCGACGAACGGGGCCTACTTCGAGGCCCCGGGCATCGAGAATTTCCTGGCAGGGATGACCGCACTGGACCGGCTGGGGGAAGCGGTCGATATCGCCGACGTGGTCGGGTTCCTGGCCTCACCCGATGCTCGGTGGATCACCGGTCAGGTGCTCGATGCGAGCGGCGGCCTTTTTCTCGGGCCTCGGATCTGAATGACCGTCGCTCAGTGCATCATCGTCGGTTGATGTGAACGCGCCGCACCATCGAAAATCGCAGGCCCGGCAAGGGGATTCCTTCGCATCCGGGCTACTTCGAGCTCCATCATCGGTTGTGTCGCTTGGATCCGCCTACTTCCGTGCGCTGACGTAGGCCGCGATTCCATCGAGGATGCGGTCGATGCCGAATCGCAGGGCATCATTGCGTCCGGCATTCGGATCGGTCTGCTCGGCCTGGTCGGCGAACGCGGCCGCAACGCGCGGGAAGCTGTCGCCGTGGGCGGTCAGGATCGCGCCGATCTCCCTGGCCAGCTGGCCCTCCGTATCGTCGTCCTCGGTGGCCGAACCCACCTGCTGAACCAGGCTGCGGACGTGACCGAGCAGCAGCACCGCACTGTCGAGGCGTTCGGGGCCGGTCAGTGAGCTGCCGTCGAGCGCGGCGAGTGCAGTCTCGAGCCAGTTCAGTTCATTGGGGCCGATGGGTCGGGGGCCGGTCGTGAGCTCGAGCGCCCAGGGGTGGGCGCGATAGCGGTTGAAAGCGGTCACGGCCCACACTGCCAGGTACTCGCGCCAAGGTTCCGGTGAATCTGGCAGGGCTGCAGCCACTTCCGGCGCGGGTCCGAATGCCGTGTCCAGCATGAGTGCTGCGAGCTCGCTCTTGCCGGGGACATAGCGGTAGAGCGCCATCTTGGCGCATCCCAGGCGTTCGGCCAGGCGGGCCATAGAGAGATTGGCCAACCCTTCGGCGTCGGCGAGGGCAATGGCCTCGGCGACGATTCGGTCCAGGGTGAGCGATGGTTTCGGTCCGCGCCTGGGCGCCTGAGGGACTCCCCAGAGCAGTTCGGCGGCGGTCGGTCCGGCCATGGTCGTCATCCTCTCGGAGTTCTTGACGTTTAACTGCGTCCAGCATACGCTAATCACGAAACAGCGTCCGGTAGACACAGTTAATGGAGGGGTCCTCGAAATGCGCAACACCACCGTCCTCATCTCCGGCGCCAGCGTCGCCGGTCCCGCCCTGGCCTACTGGCTGGACCGCTACGGCTTCGACGTCACCGTTGTGGAGAAGGCGCCCGCCCTGCGGGGCGGCGGCCAGGCGATCGATTTCACCGGCCACACGCATATGGCAGTGCTCGAGCGCATGGGCATCATCGAGGACATCAAGGCCCGCCAGACCGGCAAGACCGACATGGTGCTCGTCGATGCGCAGGGTCGGCAGCAGGCCCTCATCTCGGGTGAATTCACCGGCGGCGATATCGAGATCCTGCGCGGCGACCTATCCGAGGTCATGTACGAGCGCACCGCCGACAATTGCCGATACCTGTTCGGCGACACCATCACAGCCCTTACCGAAACCACCGCCGGCGTAGATGTGGAATTCGCCCGCGCGCCCGCCCGCACCTTCGATCTGGTCTTCGGCTGCGACGGCATCCATTCCCGGGTGCGGAAGCTGACCTTCGGTCCTGAACAGGACTTCGTCAAACATCAGGGCTACTACTACTGCATTGCCGGAGCCTCGCACTGGGAGCTCGACGGGAGCAGGCTGCGTGAACGCGCGGTGTCACACGGTCACAATGCACCGGGGCGATTGGCTCTCGTGGGCGGCTCCAAAGCCGGTCAGATGTATCTGTTCGCCTCCCCACAACTCGACTACGACCGTGATGATTTCAATGCTCAGCGGCGCCTGATTGCGGAGAAGTTCGCCGGCGTGGGCTGGGAGGTGCCCGGAATGCTGGCCGAGCTACCCGGCCTGGACGGCTTCTACCTCGACTCGATCAGCAAGGTCAGCATGAAGACCTTCGTCAAGGGTCGCGTCGCACTGCTCGGCGATTCCGGCTACGGCAGCACCCTCGCGGGTTTCGGCACCGGCCTCGCCGTTGTCGGTGCCTATGTGCTCGCCGGTGAACTGGCCACCGCGGGCGGCGATTACGCCGTGGCATTCAGCCGCTACCAGGAAATGATGAAGCGCTACTGCAAGATGGCCAATGGTGCGCAGCCCGGGCGGTTCCTGGCGCCGAAGACCGCGCTGGGTCTGCGCTTGCGCAACTGGTTTCTGCAGTCGAGGTTCTTCGACATGATGGTGAAGTCCGCGGAGAACTCGAAGAATGATATCGAGTTGAAGAACTACCCGGAAATCGTAGGTACACACTGAAGTAGGGGTTACTGCAGTGTCCGACCCACGGGTCCGGATGCGGCGCTTGCATTGGATTACTCAGCTGAGCATGCGGCCTGGCCGACTGGATGGGCGTTCACCAATGGCGGGTCCTCCTGGGCTGCAGGCGGATCGGTCAGGCCGACCAGGCGCTGATCACGCTCGAGGAGGGCTCCCGATCCCACAATTCTGAATGTGTTCCATTCTCGTGTGGCGGCGGGTGTGCGTTCAGGTGTCCAACGGGTGGAACCAAGCGGAATCACGGCGCCGGAGGAACATGTCCAGTGCGGCTCCGACATTCTCGCGCACGAAGTCCTCTTGCTCGGCCGCGATCACGGAGCGCATCGTCTCGAGTTCACGCTCGGCGCCAGGCAGGTCGAACACCGCACAACCAGCAGCGTTGCGGACATCCCAATCGTCGTCTGTCCGGGCCAGGTGGATCAGTGCCCCGCGGCATCTCTCGGCAAGGGAATCGTCATCGATCCGAAGGATCGCGAAGACCCTTACCGCTTCGATCCTCACCAAGTCGTCTTCTGACACATCAGCCGCTACCGCGAGCAGAAAATGGGCCAGCAGGGATCCGTCGCCATCCTCGGGAACGAATGTTCGCAGTGCGGAGAAACGCCTATCCGCGCTCCACTGCGCGAAGTTGCTGACCAAGTCACGTGCGGCTGCTGATTCGGAACTCATGAAGCTCTCGGCTCACCAACCCTTGACCGCGGTCCCGTCCCACCGTGGGTCGGCCAACAGTTCCGGTGCAGGACCGACGAAGGCGCGCGCGGCGTCGGTGTCGTCGGTGAGGGTGAAGCGCAGCCACGCGGTGAGGTACCCGCGGAATCCGCCCCCGTCGGTGGGCCAGTTGTGCCCCACCCCCAGCAGGCGGCCGCGGGCAGCGGGCCCCGGGCTGACGGAGTGATAGGCGGCCTGCGGTATGGCCGTCGAGACCGGATCGTCTGACCCGGTCAGGTAGAACACCGGACCTGTCAGCCGGGCGACGTCGATCTCGTCGACGGGCCGGGTGGCCCACCACGGATCGGGCAGGTCGAGCACGGCGGTGGAGGTGATGAGACCGTCGGAGTCGGTGCTGGCGTTGATCGATCCCCCGGCGCCCTGCGAATGTCCGACCGCCGCGACGTGAGCGACGTCGATGCGATCGTGAAAGACGCTCTCCGGGTTGTCGTTCTGCGCCAGGATGTAGCGCGCTGCCGCCAGGATCTCGGTCCCGTCACCGGTGACGCTGCTGTCGGCGACCACGACGACGAATCCCCAGGAGGCCAGGTGGCGTAGCAACTCCTCGTACTGCTCGTACGTCGCGTGGCTGCCGTTACCGAAGGTGACCACCGGATGACGGTCGGGGCTGGTGGCGATGTCGGCGGGGTGGAACACCTGATATCCGGGCACCGCGACCGATGCGACGGCGTGGATGCCGGTGGCCGCGTAGCGCTCGCTGACGGATTGCCCTTCTGGAACAGCGGGAGCCGCAGGCGCCGCGGCACCTGGCGCGGGAGCCGATGCGAGTGCCGGTGCCGAGAACCCGGACGCCATCGGCATCGCGATGATCGCGGCGAGGAGCAGTGTCCGGGTGCGTCGGGTGGTGGGAAGTAGAGGTCGCCGTAACGTCACGAAATCGCATGCTACCCAGCGTGGGCGCGTGCGAGCATGCCGCCATGCACAATTCTGTCGAATCCCGGCGGAGCGTCCCGGCCCCGAACGTCGAGACCCGGCCCCGCGTGTGCGTGATCGGTGCGGGGTCGTCGGGCATCGCCGCGGCGAAGGCGCTCCACGTCGCCGGCATCCCGTTCGACTGCTTCGAGCAGGGCAGCGTGATCGGCGGCAACTGGGTCTACGACAACCCGAACGGGGTGTCTGCCTGCTACGAGACGCTCGAGATCAACACGTCCTGCCCGCGGATGGCGTTCTCGGACTTCCCGATGCCCGACGACTATCCGCCCTACGCGCGGCACGACCAGGTCCGGGCCTACTTCGAGTCCTACGTGGAGCATTTCGGGTTCCGGCACACCATCACCTTCGGCACCACCGTCGAGCAGGTCGAGCGGGCACCGGACGGCACATGGTCGGTGCGTACGACCGGCCCCGCCGGCGAGCGCGTGGAGAGCTACGACGCCGTGCTGGTCGCGAACGGGCACCACTGGGACGCCCGCTGGCCGGACCCCACTCCTGGAACCTTTACCGGCGAGGAGATCCACTCCCACGACTACCGCACCGCCGACCAGCTAGCCGGCCGCGACGTGGTGGTCGTGGGCATGGGGAACTCGGGTCTCGACATCGCAGTCGAGGCGTCCAAGGTCGCACGCAGCACCACGCTGGCGGTGCGGCGCAGCCACTGGGTGATGCGCAAGATGCTGCTCGGCAAGCCCGCCGACCGATTTGTGATGCCGGGCTGGATGCCGGGCTGGGCGATCTCTGCCGGACTCCGCGTCACCGCCCTCACGGCCGGTAACCTGACCCGCTACGGGCTCCCGCGGCCGACACATCGGCCCGGTCAAGCGCACCCGGTTCAGTCCGAGCAGATCCGCGCGCGACTGCAGGCCGGTGCGATCATCCCACGCCCGAAGATCGACCGGTTCGACGGTGACACAGTCGTTTTCGAGGACGGGACCCGGTCCCGGGCCGACCTGATCGTGTGGGCCACCGGCTACCGGGTGAGCTTTCCGTTCCTCGACCCGGAGCTCGTCGCCGCCCCCGAGAACGACCTGCCGCTGTGGAGGCGAACTGTGCACCCGGATCTTCCCGGCCTGTACTTCGTCGGGCTTCTGCAGCCGCTCGGCGCGGTGATGCCACTTGCCGAGGCACAGAGCGTGTGGATCGCGGAGACCCTCGCCGGCCGGTACCTACCGCCGCCCGACGCCGAGATCCGGTCGCAGATGACGGCCGAGCACGATCGCGCCAAGCGGCGGTTCTACGACTCGCCGCGACACACCATGGAGGTCGACTTCGACCACTACCTCTGGAGTCTCGAACGCGAGCGCCGGCGCGGCGCCCGCCGCGCCCGGGCCGCCCGCTGACCGCTTTCCTAGGATTGGTGGGTGTCCGATTTGAATTCAGCTACCACCCGAGCACGGGACCTCGACCGTTCGCAGACCTGTACCTTGCTGGACACCGCGTACAGCGACGGCCAGCTCGGTGTGGACGAGTACGAGGCCCGCACCGCGGCCGCGATGCACGCGGCAACGATCGGTGACCTCAGCAGGCTGACGGCTGACCTGCAGATCCCCGCCCACCTTCTCGAGTTGTCGAGTGCACCCGAGGCCCCGGCCCGCCACTCCGGCCTGCCGGGGCGAGGACTGGTCGTCGCGGTCGCAGTGGTGGTTCTCCTCGGCGGCTTCGGCTTCGGCTATCTGCTGTTCGGCCGCGCCGCCGACAGCGATCAGTCGATCAGCGCGTCCGGATCGACCCCTGCACAACCTGTGGCTGCTGGTGAGCCGGTCGACACCCTGACAGCCGACGGCATCCGCGAGTTTCTGCGCCGCTTCGAGCAGGAATTTCGCGACACGACTGCCGACGATGTCGACCTTTACCGTGACGATGCTGTCGTCGACCGGGTGATGCCCGGTCAGCCGCACCGCTCGCAGCGATGGATGTTCACCGGCGGATTCAAACCATGGACGGAGCCCAGGAACCGGGATCGGGACCAGGCCACGGTCGATCTCGAACAACTCGATGTCGACCGGATCGGCCAACTGATTGCCGACGCTCCCCGTATGGTTGGCCTGCCCAGCGGCCGCATTGATCGAGTAGGGATCCGCGCCTCCGACACCGAGCCTCGCGTCACGGTGTACGTGAGGGAGGGCGACGCCTACAAGGGGTACGTGCAAGCGACACTCCGCGGCGAGATCCGCGACGTCAAGGTCGCCTGACTGCGCCCGGAATTGGTGACTGGACCATCATGCCTTCGACGCTGCCTGCGGGCACCGACATCGTGGCCGAGACCGAGGTCAAACGCTCCCGGTTCATCGCGGTGCTGCGGCGCGCCGACCGAGCAACCGAGGCGCAGGACTTCCTCGACGAGCAGCGACGCCGGTATCCCGATGCGCGGCATCACTGTTGGGCCTACATCACCGGAGACGAGCCCTCGGAGCTGGCCGAACGCGCGGGGGACGACGGGGAGCCCGGCGGCACCGCCGGGGTGCCGATGCTGCAGGTACTGCGCACCCGGGACCTGGTCGACGTCGCGGTGGTCGTGACGCGGTACTTCGGCGGTGTCAAGCTCGGCGCAGGTGGGCTCGTGCGTGCGTACTCGGGGGCGGTGGCGGCGGTGGTCGACGCGGCGCCACTGGTCGGCCGCGAACGCCTCGAGCTGCTGACGCTCGAGGTCGGTCATGACACCGCCGGCAGGGTGGAGGCCGAATTGCGCGGTCGTGGAGTCGCCGTCGTCGACACCGCCTACGGCGCGGCCGCCGCCCTCACCCTCGCCACCCGTGACCCCGCGCGGCTGGCCGACACGGTCGCCGAGATCACCGCCGGCGCAGGCGAGCTCGTCCCGGCGGGTGCACGGTGGGTGGATGTGTGAGCAGGCCGCGAGCGGGCGTCGACGTCACTCTCGCCCCGTCGAAATCCATTGCGGTCCGTTGAACGTCAGGTTTCGATCGCCGGTCACCAGATCCGCCGCGCGGTCGAGCCTCGACATCTGGTCGTCGCTGAGCGCCACCCGGACCGCGCCCGCGTTCTCGTCGACCCGCGCCGCCCGCCGGGTGCCGGGGATCGGCGCGACCGGCACGCCGAGCCGCTCACCCTGTGCCAGCAGCCACGCCAGCGCCACCTGCGCCGGCGTGGACGACACCTCGCCGGCGACCGCGCGCACCACGTCCACGACGACCTGGTTCGCCTCGAAGTTCTCGTCGAATCGCGGCTGTCCCTTGCGCATCGAACCGGACACGCTCTCCTTGGTCAGCGTGCCGGTGAGGAATCCGCGTCCGAGGGGCGAGTAGGGCACGAAACCCGCCCCGACCTCGATCGCGGCGGGCACCACCTGACGCTCGACATCGCGCGACCAGATGCTCCATTCGCTCTGCACCGCGGTGATCGGATGCACCGCCGCGGCCGCGCGCAGCTCGTCACCGGTCACCTCGGACAGCCCGAGGTGCCGCACCTTGCCCTCCTCGACGAGTTCGGCCATCGCGCCGACGGTCTCCTCGATCGGCCGGCCGAGCTCACGTCGGTGCATGTAGTACAGGTCGATGACGTCGGTGCCGAGTCGCCGCAGCGAGGCCTCGCACGCCGACCGGACGTAGTCGCGGTCGCCGCGGGTCGGCGTGTCCCCGGGCTGGTCACCGATCCTGCCGGTGATGCCGAACTTGGTCGCGAGCTGAACCTCGTCGCGGCGGGTGCGCAGCACCTCGGAGATCAGTTCCTCGTTGGTGCCGGCAGGCCCGAGCGCGTCCGGGCGGGGTCGGCCGTACACGTCGGCGGTGTCGATGAAGGTGACGCCGATGTCGAGGGCGTGGTGCAGGGTGGTCAACGCCTCGGACGGATCGGTCGGTCCGTAGACGTGGCTCAGCGCCATTCCGCCGAAGCCGATGCGGCTGACCGCCAGCCCGTGGCCGAGTTCGACCGTCGGTGCCTGACTCATAGGGAATCTCCTTGTCGTTCGAGAACGGTGAGGTCGGTGATCGGCGCGTTGCCGCAGTCCAGGCCGCGGTCGATCAGCCCTCGGTAGTGCTCGACCTTGTCGTCGATCGCGTCGAGGTCCTGGTGCAGCTGGTCGAGTTGGGCGAGTACTCGTTCGCGATGCGTGAGCAGCAGCGTCATCCGGCGTCCGTGACTGGCTGCACCCTCCTCGTAGAGTTCGAGGAACCGCCGGATCTCCGCCACTGGCATACCGGTGCGGCGGAGCCGAATGATCAGCTGGATCGTCCGCAGCGAGGCGTCGTCGTAGCGGCGGCGCCCGTCGCTCCCGCGCTCGATACGCGGGATCAGACCCTCACGCTCGTACCAGCGAAGCGTGTCGCGGGTCAGCCCGGTCGCCTCGGAGACCTGCGCGATGCCCAGTGCCGTCGTCATGGGTACCGACGCTAGGTGCTGGAGTGCACTCCAGCGCAAGCGTCGGCTCGGACCACGGTGATTCCCTCCGTCGCCAGTGCGGCCAGTGCCCGGTGGTGGGACCCGACCGTCGTGCCGGCGCAGGCATCGGCGATGACGGACACGCGGTACCCGAGCGCGCGCGCCGACCTCGCCGCGAGCGCAACCCCGTGCTCGGTGGCGATGCCGGTGAATACGACATCGGTGATCCCACGCAGGCGCAGGTTCGTGTCCAGATCGGGGTTGGTGAAGACGTCGCGGTCGTACTTCGTCAGCACCTGATCTCCCTCGTCCGGCGCCAGCACCGGATGAAACGACGCGCCGTGGCCCGCCGGATCCGACCGCATCGGATCGGTCGGGTCCGTGCTCAGGTACCGGGTACACACGACCAGCGCTCCCTCGGTCCGAAACCGGGTACGGGCCAACGCCGCCCGGCCGACGACCTCGCGGTCGTGCGCCAGCGCGACGATCCAGTGTTGGAAGTCGATCTCGATCAGTGCGGTGGTGGTGGCCATCCGCGGCACGCTAGCGACTGGAGCGCACTCCAGCGCAAGCCGCTGATACGAGCGCTGTCGGCGCGTTCGTGATGACTCGGACTGGTCTCCGACCGTGGAACCTCAGGTTTCAAGGTGGTCGAGTACCTCACGAAGTCGCGACAAGGTCACCTTCCATCCCCGCTCCAAGGCATTGCGCGCCATTCTCTGCCGACGGTCGTCGATATCAAATCCTGTTTGCGTCAGCAGAAATCGCGTGCCATCGCCCTGTGGCCGGATCGTCCAGTCAACGGTCCACCGCGCAGGATGCGCGGCTCGCAGATCGACCCAACTCAGGATCAACTGCTCACCTGGCCGAGCCGCCAGGACTTCGCAGGCGATCTCGGCGGTCGGCTGACCCGGTACTGCGAAAGTGAAGTGCGTCCCGACAGACGCGGCGAAGCCGACCGATCGCATCAACCATCGCTCGAGCAGTGCCGGTTCTGCCAGAGCACGCCAAACGGCGTCTGGCGAATGCGGGAAGAAGCTGCCGATCTCGACCGCAGCGGGATCCAACTCTGCATCAGCTATCACCGGTGCACCTCCTCAACGAATCCGAATGTGGTCGCCGTGACGCGGTTGCCGCGGCGGGGCGTAGCGCTCAGCGGGTCGCTCGCACTCGAGACGCGTCACTGTTGGTCAGTACGTTGCGGGATCCCAGAAATAGAGCTGACGTGCAAATGCGCCGATCAAGAACCCTGCTGGGGGATTGAGAGCGCGCCTTCTCCCTTGTGGATCGAGCTGGTACACAGCGGTCATTCCGTGGAAGGTGACGCAGTGGATGTTGTCGGATCCGAAGGGGCTGAACGCAACCTTGTTGAGGCCATTCCATGCGTCGAGTGCCCACGGCACCGGAATTGGTCGCTGCACGGGTACTCGCGCAAGCCGATATCTTGCGCCGCTGCGTTGGGTGCCAAGACGGCCCCGAGGCTGACTGTCAGTGCGCAAGCCGCGACGAGCACTGTGCGGTTCATCTCGAATTGCCTCCCCCAGCAAAGGTGATCGACAGTCTGTTAATACGGGCCGGCGGGTGCCGCGTTACAAGCGACTTCGTGGACAAGTACCCGGCTGAGTAGAGAAACGTCCTAGGTTGGGTGGATGTCGATGACGTGGCCGCAGATACGAGGTTTGAATTACAGCACGATGGGGCGGTCCGTCCGCGCCGACATGTGGTGCGACGACACCTTCACGGGGCGGGTGTGGTTCTTGCCGCCCACGACGTGGCGTATCGAGGACGCAGCCGGCGAAGCGACCTACATCGAGAACGACACTGATGAGTACCGCCTCGCCGACGACGGAGTGATGGTCCACACGGCCAAATCTCCGAATCGGTTTGTCATGACCAGCGGTGCCGCGCCATGGCAACTCCTGCAGGCGTATGCCACGTGGCCACTGGAAGATTCAGGGACGGAGCAGCGGCTGGTCCCTACGGGTCTGCCTCGTCCAGTGGAGGTCCGCGGCCGCGCAGGCTGGCAGGTCCAGCTCGCCGACGCTATGCCAGGTGGTGAGGTGACCTACGTGATCGACGCAGAACTGGGCATCGTCCTGTCGAGGTCCATAGGTTCGCAGGTGATGGAACTGGCGAAACCCCATTTCGACGAAGACTTCGATCCGGCGTTGTTCACCTGGATCGGCCCGGTCCGGGAGGAAGAGGATCGGTTCATCACCCCTGCTCAGCGCGAGTATGAAGCGAAGGCACAGGCGCTCGCGCAGATGCCGCGGCCGCAGGTCGCCTGGTTGCCGCGGACCATCGAAGTCCAACCGGTTGACGGTGATCCACGAACCGGGGCCATGGATCTGCAGGTGACGGCTCAGTACGGCTACCTCACTCTGCGCCAATGGGTCACCGAGGTCGGCGAGCCCGAGATCACCTGGATGCAAGGGCAGACACCGTTGCGTCACCGCGAAGCAATCGGTCCATGGACGTTTGAGATCCGCAGCCACAACCTGATCGACTCCGACGACTGCGCACGAATCATCGGCTCGATCGTTCCGGCTGACCCGCCGGCCACCACCGCCGCGCAGATCCGCGAGATGCTCGACCGTGACACAGCCGAACGGGCCGACGCCGAACTCAGTGAAATGTTGGGGACAGGTCGCCACCTCGACGACTACCTCGGCGATCGAGGCGGGGATTCATTGTTCATCCGAACCGATTTCAGCAACGGCGCCGCCTGGCGCGAGGTGGCCGCCGCGGCGATGGCGGCCGGCGAAGGCGACGAATCCGAATTCATGGCGTGCCTGACCTGTATCGACAACCCTGCGAACGACGGCTTGTCGATCTCAGATCTGCTCGAACGGATCGGTGACCGGCCCCCGTACTACGTGTTCATCGCAGACACCACCACGATCACCGACCCCGAACATCCGATCCTCGCCGTGGACACCGGACCCGCAGACTCAGGTCATGGCAGAGGCCAGACCGTGAGGGTGATCCCGTCGCAGATGTGGTCCATCGAGAACAACCTCTCCCTCGCCAACATGGACTTCGAGGACTTCGCCGATTCTGCCGGCCCCGACGGGGTCTATCGCGGATTCTCCTGAACGAGCAAACGGCTGTGCGGGCCTCTGATCTCGATGGGGTATGGCTCCGCTATGGGCCTTGGCTGTTGTCGACGACTTCCCAGAACAGGATGCCATTTTCGATGACTGGCACCCAATATCCGATTGGGAGGGAGTCGGTGATGCAGGTTCGGACTCCTGCGAGCATCGCGCTGATGGATGACCAGGCGGGTCCGTGGCTGTCTGCGGAGTACTTGTCGAATTCGCGTACACAGCCGTGGTGTTCACCCGGGCGGGTGTCGCAGAAGTACGCGTAGGCGTCTAGTTCGGCGATGGGAATATAGCTCGGGAGGAACATCATGGCGGTTGAGCCGGCGTTCGGGTGCTGAACGCACACGCCGTCGTATCCGCCTTCGTAATAGTCGGTGTCCGCATCTGCGAGCTCGCGCCACACTTCGGCTGACATCGCGTGCCAGTCTGCAACCCCGTCGAGGCTGAGAAGATGCTGCACGGGGAGCAACTCTCCCGAGCCGCCACCCGCCGGAGAATTGTCGATCTGACCGTCATGCAGCGAAAAGAACTCGCGCAGTTCAGATGGCCAGACCGTTCCCGTCAGGGCTTCGATCCGGGCTGGCGCCTCGGGCGAGGCGGGTGGGCGGAACGAGTTCGCGGTGCTGGGCGCGACCTCTCGAAGGACGTCAAGCAGCCTTGCCCACTCGGCGGCGACAGTCATGAGCGAACCCTACGCAAACCGTGCTCCTGACTAGGCGTACGAGTCGCGGACGCACCCGCGCTGACCGCCGTGCAGGCAACTCGAGTTATTCGCGTTGCCCCGTTGGTGCAGCCCCGACGTGCATGAATGCGAGCTGGGGGACTCGGCATGTATGAATGTGGCGTCGTCCAGTCGGGCAACGTATTTCGCTGCCCGCTGGTACGACAACCCGACCATCAACAAAGGAGTACATCCATGGGTTCTTCAGACGAACAGCTCGGTCAGATTGGCACCATCGCGGGAGTCGGCGCAGTCGGGCTCCTCGCGATCTGGGGTGGCGCCGGCCTCGTCTCCATGTCGTAGCGCTCAATCGAGTCCGCTACCGGCAGGTCCAGCCCATTCCCGACCGGGGCGGGCTGGACCTCCGGGTGCTACACAATCCGGGTCGTGCCGTGTGTATCGAGTGGTTCGTGGTTCCGGGCACGCCCTAGATTGAGTGGATGGTCCGTGAGGCTGCTGCCACCCATTCGACGGCCGCATCTGCCCCGCGCAGGTTGCGTGTTCTGGGGACCTCCGGGGCCGGCAAGAGTCGGCTCGCGGCGCGAGTTTCGGAGGTTCTCGGCGTTCCGCGCCTAGAGCTCGATGCGGTCTTCTGGGACGCTGATTGGACGTATCGCGATCTCGACGAGGCGCGTTCGCTTGTTCGCGATTTCACAGCCGATCACCCGAGCGGGTGGGTGATCGACGGCAACTGGACATCGCGTTTGGATGGCTTACTTGACCCGGGCACGCCGGGTGGCGCCGACGCGGTCGTGTGGCTCGATCACTCCCGGCCGGTCGTGATGGGCAGGGTTATCCGGCGCACGCTTCGGCGCGGTCTCTTGCGCGAGGAGCTGTGGCACGGCAACCGTGAGAGTCCGTTGTCGTGGGTGAAGCGCAATCCGCAGGACAACATCATTCTCTGGGCATGGACACAGCACGCTGTCACTCGGCAACGGATGGCAGTGCGGGTCGCGTCGGGGTGGCCAGTGATTCGGCTCGCGGGACAGCGTGAGGTCGATGCGTGGCTCAGGTCGCTGGGCGGGGGTCACCTCGACGCGTGACGGCGGGGGTTGGTTCGTGTTGTTCAGTCCTGGTTGTCGGACGTCAGAAACACTGTTCCGAAAAGCTTTCCATCTATCGTGGTGATGGAGTGAGGGCGGGAGCGGCCGATCGGGCCGCAACCCTGATGGAACAGACGTTGCGGCTGATCGGAAAGGTCAGCGTCCCGTTCGTGGCCGGCTGGTGCCTGGAGACGTTGGCCTGGATCGCGATACGCGAAGACAAGCCGACGCGCGCCGCCGTCCTGATGGGTGCCGCCGGAAGAACCTCTCGCAGACGCTCGGGAGCGTTTCAGTGCCCCAACCGCACCTGCTCGGGAACCACGACGAATGTGAGGCGCTCACCCGCGACGCGCTCGGGAATCAAGCCTACGGCGACGCATTCCGCACCGGTGCCGCCGTGAGCATCGACGACGCGGTCGCGTACGCACTCGGAGACCAGCGCGCCGATAAGCCCCCGACGAAATCCGCGGTATCCGTGTTGACCCGCCGCGAAACCGAGGTGGCAAACCTCGTCGCACCTCGCGGACCCAGATCGTGGCCTGGATTGCCGTGAACCAACAGAATCGACAGCTCTGATCCGAGCGACGATGTAGTTCGTGGCGCACTGCAACGTGGACCGAACCGAAGGAAGAGAATCCGTGACGAAATACGACGACGCCGCCTGGCATTACGGCGGCAGGTTTCCCGACGATCTGCCGAATGCTGCTGGTGGCACTCACATCGGCATGTTTGTCGCGTGGTGCCTGCTGAGCGGTTTCGCGGGGGAGGATGTCGAGGATGAACTCGAACCACTCGAGTCTCGGGAGGTGACGCCCGGCGGCTTTCTGTTGAAGGTGCTCGACGAGAAGTTCGTCAGCGACGATCTCACCGCCGACGGCAACGCCTTCGCCGTCGCGTACTACGCCGGCGAGAACGACGACTCCCGGTACATCGACGACTATCTCGACGCGTTCGACACCACAGCGGCGAACATCTACCGGGTCGAGGACAGCTGGGAGACGTACGCCGTGATCGCGGATCGGATCGCCGCACGCTTCCGCGCCTGGGTGGACGCCGGGCGGCCGCGCTACCTCCGATGACCACCTCCATGGTGGTGGCTAGTCTCGGGGACATGCTGGCCACCGCGATCATCGTCATCACGTTTGCCCTGGTCTTCTATTCCATCGGCGTGTGGTCGGAACGGATCCAGAAGACCCTGAAGTGGTGGCACGCCTGCGCCTTCGCGCTCGGCCTGGTCTGCGACGCCACCGGTACCTTCCTGATGAGCCAAATCTCCGACGGGTCATCGGAAACCGGAACATCCACCTTCGACAAGATCATGATCGTCACCGGAGCCTTGGCGATCGTGCTCATGGCCATTCACCTGGTGTGGGCCGTCATTGTCCTGCTCCGCGATCGCCCCTCGGAGAAGGCGAAGTTCCACCAGTTCAGCCTGGTCGTGTGGACGATCTGGCTGGTGCCCTACTTCACGGGGGCCATCGGCGCCATGACCGGCTAGCGCGGCCTGAGCCAGCCGGACCTAGGTGACTCTGGCTGCGCTGCGCCTTCGCCGGCCTGCTACTTTGATATTGTTCTAGAACACTAGAACACTGGAAAGAATTGGGGGTGGGTGTGGCCATGTCACCAATGGGCGACCCTGGGTTGTCCGGCAGGTTCGGCCGGTTCGGTGGGCGATACGTCCCCGAGGCGCTCGCGCCGGCATGCCGCGCGGTCGAAGCAGGCTTCCGCGATGCGTGGGCGGACCCGGAGTTTCGGGCGGAACTCAGCCGACTCCTGGCCGAGTACTGCGGACGGCCGACGCCCGTCACGCGGGCACTGCGGCTTTCCGAGGCACTCGGCGTCCGCGTCCTGCTCAAGCGTGAGGACCTCAATCACACTGGCAGTCACAAGCTCAACAATGCTCTGGGCCAAGCACTCCTGGCCCGCAGGATGGGCAAGCGCGAACTCATGGCGGAAACCGGCGCCGGTCAGCACGGCGTCGCCACGGCAACGGCCGCTGCACTGCTCGGCATGAAGTGCACCGTGTACATGGGCGAGGTCGACATGGCCCGGCAGGAGCTCAACGTCTACAGGATGGAGACGCTCGGCGCGCAGGTGATTCCGGTTCGAACCGGCGCCAGGACGCTGAAGGATGCCACCAGCGAGGCCTTTCGGCATTGGGTCACTCGGGCGGACGAGAGCCACTACTGCCTGGGCTCGGTGCTCGGGCCGCACCCCTACCCGTGGATCGTTCGCGAGTTCCAGTCCGTGATCGGGATCGAGGCGGCGGCGCAGTGCGCGCACCTGCTCGCCGGCGGCGTCCCCGACATCGTCGTCGCGTGCGTCGGTGGCGGATCCAACGCGGCGGGAACGTTCGCCGGGTTCGCCTCGTCGCAGGCGCGACTCGTCGGCGTCGAGGGTGCGGGTGGCGCCGGCGCCACCAACGGCACCCTGGGTGTGCTGCACGGCTCGATGTCGCTCTACCTGCAGGACGATGCGGGTCAAGTGCTCGAAGCGCATTCCGTCGCTGCCGGTCTCGACTATCCGGGGCTGGGGCCCGAGCACGCCCACCTCGCCGAGCTCGGCCGCGCGGACTACGTGACCGTCACCGACGAGCAGGTCCTCGACGCGGCCGGGCAGCTCGCGCGACTCGAAGGCATCTTCCCCGCCCTGGAGTCCGCGCACGCGCTCGCCTGGGTCGCGCAGGCCGCCCGCGACCGACAGTTCGCTCCCGACTCCACCGTCCTGGTCACGGTGTCCGGCCGCGGCGACAAGGATGCCGAACAAGTCAGGAGACTCGACCGTGAACGTGCTTGAGATGACGCTTCGCAAGGTCCGCGACAGCGGCTCCAAATGCCTGATCGGCTATGTCATGGGCGGGATCCGAGAGGATTGGACCGATCTCGTGCAGGCCATGATCGACGGGGGTGCCGACGCCGTCGAGATCGGGCTCCCGTTCTCGGACCCGATGCTGGACGGGGCAGTCATCCAGCGCGCCTCCCTCGCCGCTCTGCAGCGGGGTGCGCAGGTGGAACGAATCCTGGACGAACTCCCGAACGTGTCCGTGCCGCTGATCGCCATGACCTACAGCAATCACCTGGTCTCGCGCGGCGTCCCGAACTACCTGGGTGCGATCGCCGCCGCCGGAATCAGCGGGTCCATTGTCGCGGATCTGCCGTTCGAGGAATCGGCGGACTATCTCGCGGCGGCCCACACCGCGGGCGTGGCTCCGGTGCTCATGGCGGCCCCGTCGACATCGGCGGACACGGCGCAGCAAATCGCCCGGGCCAGTGGCGGATTCGTCTACTCGATGGGCGCGATGGCGCCGACCGGGCGGCACCGGACCACGGACGAGAGCGGGTGGGAGTTCGCCCAACGCCTCCGGTCGGCGGACGGTCTGCCGGTTGTGATCGGGTTCGGAATCGACTCACCCGAGCGCGCGGCACGGGCCGCTCGGTACTCCGACGGCGTGGTCGTCGCCTCGGCGCTGATGGACCCGGTGCTCGAGGGTGCGACCGCGGCGTCGATCATGGGAACCGTCCAAGACTTCCGCCAACGACTCGACGAGGCAGCAATTCCGTGACCAGGCAATCTCGACTGCCCAAGTACCTGGCGATCTACGACGACCTGCGGGCCAGGATCGACACCGGCGAATGGCAGTCCGACGACGCCTTGCCCGCGCAGCGTGAACTCGCGGCGTCCTACGGTGTCACGATCATGACCCTCCGGCAGGCACTGCAACTGCTGGAGAACGACGGGCTGATCGAAATGCGTCCGGGCGCGGGTACCTTCCCGGCGAACAAGCGGTACACCTACAACCTGCTCCACCTATCGGGATTTGCGGATGATCTCAGGGCGCAGGGTGCCAACGTCGAGACGCACATTCTCGGGTCAGCGCGGGAGATTCCGCCACCCGAGGTCGCCCGCTCGCTGCACCTCGGGCCGACCGAGCAGGTGCTCGTGGTCACGCGCCACCGCGTGATCGACACGCATCCCTCCGTGCTCCAGTACTCCTACATACCGCGGGGAATGGGCATCTCCCCGGATGAACTGGTCGATGCGTCGCTGTATCAGGTTCTCGCACAACACGGTTACCCGGTCGCCTCGGCCAACGAGTCGATCACCGTCACCACGCTCGGTGCTGCCGAAGCCGAACTGCTGGCGCGCCCGGAGCAGAGCCCGGCGATGCTCAGTCGCCGGACGAACGTCACCGAGGACGGCACCCCGGTCCTGCACGACACCGCCCTCATTCCGTCCGACATCGCAGAGATCCACATCGACCGCGGGCCCCAGCAGCTTCGCGTCACCTATCGCATCAACGACCGGCACACCTGACGACGTGTGGGTACGGCGGGGTTCAGTCGATCTCCAGGTCGTGCAGGATCGGGCGCAGGCGGGCAAGCGCGCGTTCATCCTCGACAGCGATGTCGCCGCTGGAGTCGAAGCGATCGTCGCGGTCCACGAGGGAACGGAGCTTCTTCGCGACCTCGCGGCGGACCGTTGCCGGTGCTGCCGCCAGCCGTTCGGCGAGTCGGAGGCCGAGATCGCGTGCCCACCGGTCGGTCAGGGCACCCGCGACGATCTTCACGATTCGTGTGGGAGTGCCGGGCAGGGGCAGCCCGAGGTCGAGGAGGGCGATCGCGGCGGCGGCATTGGCTTTGATGAGCGGGCCGTTGTAGTTCTTGCGGTCGGTGACGACGAGGTCGGCGAGCAGCGCCTCGAAGTCGGTGTGCGCCTTGGGCGGTAGCAACTGCTGGGCGCGCCACTCGAGCGCGAGACCGATGGCTTCTTCGATCGGGCCGCGCCCCTCGTCGATGATGCTGCGAAGCACGGGCCAGCCGGTTGCGGCCTCGCCCGGGTCGGTGGCGGCGAGAATGCGTAGTGAGGCGAGCTGGTTATCTCGCTGGTAGTCGCTCGTCGCGGGCTCCTCGCCGACGAGGCTGCGGCACCAGTCGAGGAAGCGCGGATCGGTGCGGTCAGCCCAGTGCGCGAGCACCGCGGACTCCCTGTACTCGAGGTCAGCGTCGAGGACGCGATGGAAGTCCTCCGGGTCCTTCGTCAGGCGTGCGAGAGCGAGCAGCACGGTCGCGTCGCCGGAAACGCTCGCCTCGCGGACGCGGTCGATGCCGGCGGTGTCGCCCCATGTCGCGAGCGCGTCGGCGGACTGCTTCGGCGCGACCGCGAGCATCTCCTGTACCTCGGGCAGGGCCTCGGCGGCAGTCTCGGCGGGCCAGGAGGCGAGCAACTCGATGAGGTGTCCGGCGCCGTCGCGGGACGGATCGGCAGGAGGCTGCTGCCGCAGCGCCTGCCGG
Source organism: Rhodococcus sp. PvR099 (assembly GCF_017833315.1). Classification (NCBI taxonomy): domain Bacteria; kingdom Bacillati; phylum Actinomycetota; class Actinomycetes; order Mycobacteriales; family Nocardiaceae; genus Rhodococcus; species Rhodococcus sp. PvR099. Next base: position 4,544,276 of record NZ_JAFIBV010000001.1, read on the forward strand.
ATGCCGACGATGAGCATGGTGGCGGACGGTGCGTGTTCGCGCACGAGCGCGTAGCCGAGCGCGGACCGTCCCGACGCGGAGGCGGCAACCATGAGGCCGCGCGCGGCGGGGTTCGTGAGCAGGGCCTGAGCCATCGGGCGAGCCCACCGTCCGTCGCCGGCCCGCAGCAGAGCGAGCGCGGAATCTGCCCGAGCATCCGTGTCGACGGTGCTCGACCCGATGGCGGAGGTGTCGCCCGTAGTGACCCGCTCCGCGAGGGCGACGAGCAGGTCGCAGACCTCGGGTGTCGGTGGGCACTGCCGGAGCGCAGCGATCATCGCCTCCGGCCTGGCCTCAGGCAGCGCCGCCAGCGCGAGCAAGCGACGGACCGCCGCCGGAGCGTTGCTCCGGGAACCGATGACGACATCGACGAGCCCTGCGATCGTCGTCTCGTCCGGCGCCGGCAGCGCGGCGAGTACGACAGCCGATGCCTCCGGGTTGACCTCGCTCAACCATTCCGGGAGGTTTCCGACGCCGAACGCGATGCGGGGCGCCACCTCGACGGCGAGCTCCCATCCCGCTACGAGCGCGTCGAGATCGGTGGTCTCAGTGCCCCCGGCCGTGATCCGCGCGAGCGTCGCCGCCATCACCAGGCCGGGATCCCCGTCAGCGAGGGCGGCCGAGACATCGACACCGAGAGTCGTGAGCGCGGCGACACATGCCTGCTCGACCTGCTCCGCCGGGCGGGAGCACGCCCGCGCCGCGAGCGTGTCGAGGGCAGCGGAATCGGCCGTGCGCGCAGCGGCCTGCAGCAATGCCGCGGCCGCGGCCTCCGAGCCGTCGTCGACGATTAGTGGTCGCACGAGCGCCGCGATATCGATCAACGAGTCCCGGGCCGACCGGACCAGGGCGGCCGTCTCGGCGTCGTCCACCTCGACCTGTTCGTAGGCACGCACCGTGTCGGCGAACATCAGCAGCAACCACGCCGTGCTCTCCGCATCCGCGGACTGCCGTGCGCCGAGCACCGACGCGATCGACGTCATCGCCGGCGCGGTCGAGTCATAGAGGGTTCCCTGGTGCAACACCGCCGCCCACAGTTCGTGCAGCGACTCCTCGACCGTCTCCGCGCCGGCGAGCCCCTCGATCCAGCCGGGCACATCGCTCGCGTCGCCGTAGGCGTGTTCCAGTGTCGGCCAGTCGACCTCGGCGAGGTGGGTGCGCCGGGACACGCTGTTCATGGGGTCTCCTTGTCATTGAACTGCCCGGTGTCGGACAGGGCAGTTGCACAGTTGCGCCGCCACCGCGACGGGTCGGCGTATCCGCCGCTTCAGGTGATCGTGTAGCCGAGTTGATGGGCCTGGCGTCGCTTGCAGGGCGAGGAACTATTGGTCGCTTCGGTAGACGCTGCGGACGGCGCCGTCGAACCCGACCGTCAGGAAGCCCTGCGCGCCCGCGTCCTCGTTCCACAAGTGGATGCTCACGACCGGCCCGTCATCGCCGCGCTTCGCTTCCATGTGGATCCGGGTCGGGTCGTCCACGCGAAGCGTGCGATCCGCGCCGTGGAGCAGCCCGATCACCCGCGGGACGTTCGGGCGCAGCTCCGCCAGGTTGATGGGAACGCCCTCGGTGCGATTGGACGACGTCCCGTTTTCCGTGATCCGGGCCTGTCCCTTTTCGACCTGGTACTCGTACCTCTGCGCGAGGCCGGGTTTGCTGGGCACCGGGCGTGAGAACGTCGCGTACTCGGGGTAGACGGTCAGCTGGTCGACCTCCGAGTTGCCCAGTTGGTGGGCTATCTCGTCGAGCATCCGTCCGAGTCCTGCCGCGGTGGTCAACTCCGTGGTCGTCGCGGCGGCGGTGGCCGGCTCGTCGTGATCCCGGGCCGACGTGACCACCACGATTCCGCACACCAGGACCACGGCTGCCGAGAGCGCGACGGCCCAGCGGGCGTCCCGCAGTGATGGCGGTGTCGGCACGGCATCGTGCAGATCCGGATGTACCTGCAGGTCCCGCACGAGTCGGTCGAGGTCGGCGAGCGTTCGCGCCGACCGGGTCGCCTCGGTCCGATGTCGGTGCTCCACATCGCTCAGCTGGCCGTCGGAATACGCCGCATCGAGGACGTCACACACCGCGGCGCGGTCGACGTCGCGGGCGCGCAGCCGCAGTGCCGAGGCCCGGGGGCGCCGGCTGTTCGGTGTGGTCATCGTCCCTCGGCCTTGGAGACGTCGACGACCGTGCCGTTCAGGCGCGTGTCCACCATTCCCCGTCGATCGTCTTTGTCCTGGAACAACACGCTGACCAGACCCTCGCCGGTCGACGAATCGGGGCGCACGAAGATGTGCTCCACCTTTCCCGCCGGGATCCCGACCAGGCCCGCCCCCGTCGTGATCAGCTCGCCGAGCCGGTCGATGTCGAGGGCTGCGAGATCGACCGTGTCGGTGTCGGAGGTGCGTGAACTCGGCGACCCCGACGTGGAGAAGCCGGCGCGGAAGCTCCAACTCTGCTCGCGGTGCGGCTGGTCCTGCAGCATTCGGGTGAAGAACACGTAGGTCGGGTAGAACAGCACTTCATCCACCCGCAGATCCCCGAACGTCTGCTCGTACTGATGTAGGAAGTCACGGATCGCGGCGGGAGAGCGCGGATCGAGCGGTTCGATCACGATCGGCTGCGGCTCGCCAGGAGCGACGGGCGCCGGAACCGGTTCGGCTGCGACGACCGTCGCGGGTGCCGCGTCGTGGCCTCGGGTCATCAACACGACGGTTCCGACGACCGCCACGGCCGCGACGACACCGGCGGCCACGACGCGTCCGGGAACGCGCCTGCGTGGTACCGGTGCGGAAGCGCGTGCGGCCTCGACGAGATGCTCGGGAATCTGCAGGTCCGAGGCCAGCGCGTCGAGTTCACCGAGCGTCTTGGCCTTCATTGCCGCGGCGGTGCGGGCCTCGTACTCGGCCGGGTCGAGCTGTCCCTCGCCGTAGCCGGCGTCGAGCAGCCCGCATGTCTGGGCGCGATCGATATCGCGCGCGCGAGTGGAGGAAACCTGATCAGGCACGCACGTGATCCTAGGAAACCGTTCGGAACCTTGTCCGCCCGGCTCCGGACCGATCCGGTCCCGACCTGTCCATGCCGTATTTCGGTCCCCACGTGCGGCTACGCCCACTCGACCGGGCGCTACGCCTCGATCGGGCTGTACCAGTCGGCGTTCTTGAGCAGCACCCTCGTGCCCAGGTCGCGGTTCCATTCCGGCTCGATGCCGTGCCGCAGGAAGACGGGGAACATCACGTCGTCGAGCAGGCGCGTCACGTCGGCCGTGTAGAGGTCTTGTTTCGCGTCATCGCTGAGCGTGTCGTAGGTGGCCTCGTCGAAGTCCTCGGGCGGGAACGCGCCGTACCCGATATAGGTCTCGCCGTCCTCGATGAGACCGCTGGTGTCCTGTTGGTGGAAGTAGGCGTAGCCCATCCAGTGGCGGCTGTCGTCGAGCTCGCCCCAGATCTCGCCGGACGCGCAGCTGCCGCAGCAGGAGAAGTCCGCGCGGGCGACCACGCCGTTGGCATTGAGCTCCTCGAACGCGGCGATCGTGCGGGAGGTGTACGGGCCGATCTCCGTCTGCTGGAGCAGCCGTGCGGTTCGGAGCGCGGCGAACGCCGCCCGGAGCTGCTCGTCGGTGAGGTCGTAGTCGTCGCCGTAGGTGTCGACGAAATCGTCGGCGTCGCCGCGGCCGGTGATCAGCTGATCCCAGATCTGCCGGGTCAGCTCAACGCGGCCGTCCTCGTCGAGGGGCAGGTCGGGCAGGGTGGCGTAGGGCGGGAACGTGTTCGGGTTCGACAACGCGCTCACAGCGCCACCTCCGGATAACGAGCGGAACCGGGCAAATCGCCCGGCAGCGACGATGCTAGCTTTCGTCGATCCACGGGTGGATTCAGCGTCGGGGAGCGGTACCGCGTCGTCAGTGTGCGAGTGCGTTGAAGACCTCTGCCCAGTTTCCCCCAGCAACATTCATCGCATTCCGAGTCTCGAGGAGAACGTCCCGAGCGATCTGCTCGAGCGTGGTCCCTCCGGCAGAGCTCTCGATGCCCTGGAGGGCCGTCATGCCCTCTTCGGTTGCGGTGAATTGCTCTTCCCACTGCCCGGCGGAGGACAACAGGAATCTCAGGTGGTAGGGTTAGTCGAAGTCAGGCGCCGGCACTCCGGTCTCGGCAATATTGTTCAGCGAGGTGACGATCAAGCGCAGTTGGTCGGACTCGAAGGAGCAAGATTCCGGCTCCGCCAACCCTGAGTATTCGAGTGATCCATCAACGAGATCCCGCCAGTACTGGCGATCGTGCAGGCCGTCCCGCTGCTCCATGTGCGTCTCCGCGAAGACCGACATGAGTTCGGTGTCGTCGATGAGTGGGGAAAGCACCAGATCCTCGCTGAAGTCGTAGCCGAAGAAGTACCGAGTGCCGTCGACCGCGATTGATTCGATTCCTCCGATGTGGCGGTAGTCCCGAAGAAGCGGTGCAGGAATACTCGTCGCCGCTGCTTCTGCACCATCGGGGGTTCCGGACTCGCTGCATCCCTGGATGCCCATCATCGCTCCATTCGTCCACGAGTCCGACCTTGTTGATCGCAGTGGGTAGGAGAGTAGCGGTTCGTAGCGACACAGTGGTTGGTGGTACGGCGGAGGATAGACATAGCCGGCGTCGGTCTCAGAGGTCGACGCCGGAACCTGTCAGTCGATGACTCGAGTCGCCTGTCATACGACCAGCGGCAGAAGTTCGTGCAATCTCTGGGCACGGCTCGCGCGCGATGCGTGCCGCGTGCAAGACGCTGAATTCTCGTCGTGACCCGTCCGATCTGGACTCGCACTTGGCGCACATATATTAGACCGGGTGCGGCGGGATCTGTTTAATGGCAGTCGAACCTGATCTGAAACCGACTCTCGCGCACCGAAAAACCCCGACGGCATTCGGTATATTTCGAATCTGTCAACTTGTGGTGCTCGCTGGTTCCCAGCTTCTTCATGAGGAGTTGACACTCGTGACGACGATCCTGTGCGGCCTGATCCGAACAGGACGATCGTGATTCGCGACAGCAGATTCGGATCGGAGCTCCTCCTCTGCGGCGGATGGTGGGGCGTAAACCCAGACGGCCATGTGGTCGAGTCCGAGTAGCGGCAATGCCTCTCGTCCGCGCCAGCACTCTCAGCGCACAGGTGATGCCGACAAGTCAGCCAGGGCGACGACAGCGCGCGCTGTCCTAGCGGTCGCCAGAAACCTCACTCGCAAGCACGACGAGAAGGCACCGGCAAGGGGACCGGTCAGGGGGATCACAACTTGGGGCGCGAAGTAGCGCTGGAGCGAGCCGGTCGTCGCCCCGCAACTGCTCGAAGGGCGGAGAATCGAGAACTCGAGCGGGCCCACGCAAACGTCCTTTGGAGCTGGGGACGCGCACTTAGCTAGACGCGATCGAGGGCGAAGCCAGTCGAGATCGCTTGACGGGGATGCCGTCGTCGATCCGCACGCCTATCCGCCGCCGACCCGCGCTGACCGCCCCGGCAAGCTTGAACCCGTCCTGTGAAGAATCTACGTCTTGTTGGCCTGCTCGGGTGCGTCGGCGGGCTCGATGATCTTCCTTTCCTCACTCGCGCCGGGAGTGATCTCGATGCGCCTGGGCTTGGCCTTCTCCACCACCGGGAGGGTGACCGTGAGCACCCCATTCTGATAGGTCGCGGCGATGTGCTCGGAGTCAATTCCGTCGCCGAGAGACAGTTGGCGCATGTAACCCCCGGCGAAACGTTCAGAGGCCAGCCACTGCACATCATGTTCGGTGCGCTCGCTGCGCTGGGCCTTCACCGTGAGGATGCCGCCTTCGACGCTGACCTCGACGGAACCTGGGTCCACACCCGGAAGGTCGGCGTGCAGTACGTAGTGATCGCCGGACCGGTAGAGGTCCATCGGCATGAACCGTGGGGCCCGGGCGGATCCGGCCGACGCCCCGAGCACCTGCTCGGTGAGCCTGTCGAAATCGCGGAATGGATCGAATCGAAGTGGCACAGCAACCACCTCCTACAGGTTGGTGGGCCGCACCCCGCCACCGTGGTGGGATATCGGCTCGGCTGTACTCCTTTCGGTTTAGCACTTCGCAGGCACTAGTGCCAGTGCCAGGGGATTGCCCCCGGTTTGGTTGACGAGTCAGTGGAGCTCGGGGCAGTCCAGGCGCTCCTATGCGTCGGTGCGGACGAGTCTGCGTCGCTTCTGACAGGCGGTGACATCTGACGCTGTCGACGACGTTGTCGGACAGGTGCTGGGCTCGGATCCAGGAGTTGATCCGCAGTCGCACCGGCTCCGCCGGCGGGATGCTGAGCATTCCGTTGCGGGCTGCGAGCATCACTCCGGCTCGGCGATCACCGCCTCGATGCCCCGTGATCACAGATATGAGCGCGGTTGGCCCTCGGCCGGCGCGATCAGCGCCTAGAGCGTGCCGTTTTCGATGTCGCGTTGCATGGCCTGCTGGTTCGCGATGTGCGAGGACACGCCGTTCTGCACGGTGTAGTCGATCAGCGCCGCCGGCGCCGAGAACGTCAGGTGCTCGGTGACCGTGGTCGCGTCGCCGTCCTCGGCGAAGGTGACCTTCTGGTGGGTGATCACGCCGGGCATGTCCCAGGTATCGGTGCTGTACCAGTGGTCGGCGGCGTACACCCGCTGCTGCCCGACGGTGCGTCCCGGGATCGACATCGGACCTGCCGGGATGTTCTCGAGGGCGATGAACTCCCATACGTCGGCGCCACCCTCGGTGAACTTGCGGCGATCGAGCACGCCCTTCAGGAACGGGTGCCGTCCGAAGCCGTTGGAGAAGTTCGAATACGCCGGGAACACGCGATCGATGGGCGCGTCGATGGTGACCGGCAGGTCGACGTTCACCGTCACCAGTGCCGAACCGGCCTGGCTCTCCTCGAACTCGTAGGCGGCCCACGAGGCCTCCCATTCCGCGTCCAGTGCGGACGAGGAACCCGAATCGGGATCGGCCCCGGCGACTCCCGTGCCGCCCAGCGTGATGCAGGCGGCCAGCACGCAGGCTGCGACAAGCTTGGGTGCCGAGCTCCCGGCTCGCTGTCCGCAGATCTGCTCAGGACGTTCGACCATTCGCGTTTCCTCATCCGTCGAGACCGCTGCCGCCCTTCGGCGACCGGGCGAATGATACGCCGCCCGTGCCTTCAAACGACACGGCCTCGTTGACGTGGAGGGCGGATTCTTCTCGACACCAAGCGACGACACGGTGGCGAGCCTGACCGGCGTGCGGCCGGTCTAGATCGGCATTCCGGAACCCAGGAAATCGATGATGCGCAGGATCTGATCGAGATCGAACGGGTCGCGCCCCATCTGCGCCAGCATGGCCCCTGTGAGCGCGCCCGCAAGTGCGCGGATCTCGAAATCCTCTGTGCTGCGCCCGGTTCGCGCCACCGCGAGTCCCACGACCAGTTCGATATTGCGCTCGAATTCCCGGGCGATGACACCGCGCAGTTCCGGCACCGAGTACACCAGGTTGATCCGTTCCTTCTCGAACGCGTAGTCCTCGTCGGAGATCTCCTCGAAGGATTCGATGGTGGCCTGGCGGAAGGCCGCGAGCAGCGGCATATCGGCCGGTTGGCGTTCGATGGCCTGGATCATGACCGGATCCAGGTCGTCGGCGAGTACCACCTGCTCCTTGGACGGGAAGTAGCGGAAGAAGGTGCTGGGCGAGATGTCCGCGGCCTCCGCGATCTGTTCGACGGTGGTCTCGGTATAGCCCTGCTCCCGGAAGAGGCGGAACGCCTCGGTGCGGATGGTGCGCCGAGTGCGTTCCTTCTTCCGTTCCCGCAGCGTCGGCTTGGGCCGACGTGCGGGTTCTTCGGAATGTAGAGCGTTGGTGGACTCAGCTGGCATGAACCGATTGTGCAGCATCGGTCTCGGGCTCCGGTGTCACCGGCTTTCGCTGGGTCAGCGTCGCGGCCAGAACGGTGGCGGCGAGGCAGATCGCGGCGCACACCCAGAGCATGACGCTCATGCCGTCCATGAACGCCGTCTGCACGTGGGTGAGCATGGCCGGATCGCCGAGTTTGTGCCCGACTCCCATCCCGGCGTTGACACCGTCGGAGACGGGGTCGTGGTTGAGCTCGCCGAGGCTGGAACGGTACTGCGTGGACAACACGGTGCCTAGCACGGCGACGCCGATGGTTCCCGCCGCCTGCCGCAGCGCCTGCAGCAGTGCGGAGCCGGAGCCGGCGCGTTCGGGGGTGAGGTCGTCCATGGCCAGACCCATGGCGGCGGGCATGACCAGCCCCATGCCGAAGCCGAGCAGGACCAGCGCGGTGGCCGCGAGCCCGTAGCCGCTGTCCACGGTGAGCAGTGCACCCATGCCGAGTCCGGCTGCGAGCAGCGCGAATCCGGCGGTCAGCACTGCGCGCAGCCCAGCCTTGGGCAGCACCCTGTCCACCACCCGGCTACCGACGGCGAGCCCGCCGATGAGTGGCAGCAGCCGCAGTCCGCTCCCGAGGGTGTCGGTGCCGAGCACGGACTGGAAGTACTGCGGCATGGTGAAGAAGATGCCGAACATGGCGAAGTTGACCAGGACCAGATAGACGGTGCCCCAGCGGAATCCGCGTGCGCCGAAGAGGCCGAGGTCGATCAGCGGATAGGCCGCGCGCCGCTGCCACAGCACGAACGCCCCGAGCACGAGCGCGCCGCCGAGAATGGCCGCCCAGGCGAGGCCATCATCCCAGCCCTCCTGTCCGCAGCGAATGAAACCGTATGTAAGACCGAGCATTCCGGCGATCGACAGGGCGACACCCGGCAGATCGAGCCGGAACTTGTTGTCGGAGCTCGATTCTGGCACCAGTAGCGCGACGGCGGTCGCCCCGATGGCCACCATGGGCACATTGAGCAGGAACACCGAACCCCACCAGAAGTTCTGCAGCAGCCAGCCGCCGAGGATCGGGCCGAGCGGCAGGCCGATGGCGGTGGAGGTGATCCAGATGGTGAGGGCGCGCTGACGCAGCGCCGGTTCGGGGAACAGGCCGGGCAGCACCGACATGGACAGCGGCATCATGGCGGCCGCCGCGACGCCGAGCACCACGCGGGCGGCGATGAGCTGTCCGGAGGAGGCCGCGAAGGCGCAGGCGATCGAGGCCGCGCCGAACAGCAGCAGGGCGGCGAGCAGGAACTTCTTGCGTCCGTAGCGGTCACCAAGCGCGCCGGCCGGAAGCATGAAGGCGGCGAGGGCGAGGGTGTACGCGCCGCTGAACCACTGCAGCGCGGCGGTGTCGGCGTGCAGGTCGACGGCGAGGGTGGGCAGGGCGACGGTCAGGACGGTGACGTCGAGTCCGATGGTCAGCATGGCGACGGCCAGGGCGCCGAGGGCCAGCCAACGGCGCACGCCTGGTGCTTTCATGGCAGTTCCAATCATTTGGGTTCTACTCGATAATGAGAGTGTCTCGCATTTAGTAGTAACTGTCAAAACTTGAAGCGTCATCCATTCGGCACCTGCCCGCTGGATGGCGGTGGACGGCGATGGATGGATGATTTCCAGCGTGGTTGGCGCTCGGCTTCGTCGCTGGTCATGGAAGGGCACCCGGACCGATGAGTTAGAGCCGCGGAAGTGGTCTCTTCTTGCGAGATGCAACCGTGGAGGAGTCGCCATGCCGCTTCATATTCAACGATCGCCAGAGCGCCTGGTCGCCGTCGGTGACGCCGACCTGTGTGTGACCACATTTGGGGACCGGAAGCAGCCGCCGGTGGTGCTGCCGTGCACATCGAGATTGTTCTGGGACGACCGGTTCTGCGAGCAGCTTGCCGGAGCTGGTCGGTTCGTCCTGCGCTATGACATCCGCGACACTGGCCGGTCGACTAGTTATGCGACCGGCTCTCCCGGCTACAGCCTCCGTGACTTGGTCTCGGACATCATTGGACTGATGGATGTCTTCGAACTTCCGCGAGCTCACCTGGTGGGCTTCTCGGTGGCCGGATGGATCTGTCAGCTTGCCGCCCTCGACCATCCCGGCCGTATGTCGGCGCTGACCCTGATCAACACCCGTCCGACCTCCCCGGGCCCGGCGGACACGGATCTACCCGAACACTCGGACCGGATCGTGGAGTTCTTTACCAAGGCAGCCGATCCGGACTGGTCCGACCGGGCTGCGGTGATCGACTACGGCGTCGAACAGGCCCGGGTACGAGCGGGCGCACTCGGATTCGACGAACAGGAGGCGCGTCAGCAGATGACCCGAATGGTCGACCGCACCACCAACATGGCCTCCAGCATGCGCAACCTGGCATTTGCCGAGGCGGGCGACCGCTGGCGGGAGCGCCTGGGCGACATCGCCGTGCCGACCCTCGTCGTCCACGGTACCGATGACCCGTTCTTTCCGTACGGCAACGGACAGGCCATGGCTCGCGAGATCCCCGGCGCCGACCTGCTCCCCCTGAACGGCATCGGCCACGAACTTCCGGCCACCGCCTGGGATCAACTGCTCGCCGCCATGCTGGTCCTCCAGCCGGAATCCGTGGTCGGCGAAGGGGTTGGACAGCAGGCGAGGCGAGGGGCGGCCATGCCGTGATGATGTCGTGTTGCTGTGTGACACCACTGAATTGGTGGCGGGGCAGGGGCGGGGAGTGTTCACCAACACCATTGTGGCGACTCGGCGCGGAGCCAGGTTTTGTGCGGACAGGGCGAGGACGCACGGTGTGTCATCGGCTTCGCAACCCATTCATGGGGTCACAAATCGTGTGGAATACAGGCTATTAGCGGCTCGCCGGTGAGCAGCCTGCACAGCAAGTCAAACGGAGCCAGTCCCACACTGTTCGCGAGGTCGGTGGATCCGGAGTTGTGGCCAGGGGTTGCATTGAAGAAGTTGCTGCTGCCGGAATCGGCGACATCAGCCGGATTTCCGAGGTTGACCGGCGCGGCCGATGCCGAAGCCGCGGTGCCGAGGGCGATGGCTGCGCTGGCCAACGCAACGATGATTGAACGCTTCAAGGTGATCCTCTCCACTAGTGCTGTTCGACGCCGAGTGACGTCGTGGAAACCATATATATCGCCCGTCCGGTTGGTGGCTGATTCGATCGCATCGGTGGCATCGAGAATCCCGTTGTCCCGGTGTCGATTTCTCTACACAGAATGGCGCGCGCGGACGGATGACGAGCTCCCGCTGCCGCCGGATCCCTGGATGGACGCCGTCGACGACGACTGGGCGGCAATCCGTGGGACAGCGATCGGCGATAGGTTGACCAGCTATGTCGAACCAGATGATCGCTGTCGCGTATGTAGGCGGGGTGATGCTGTTCGCAGGGATTCTGCTGCTGGGCATCTTTGCGGCCGGACGTCGTGCTCGCGCGGGACGCAAGGCCGGCCGCTACACGTCGCGACCTGGTAACTCGTCGTCCAACTGGTAGCCATCATCCTCGTCGACGGCATCTGCGGCCCGCCGGAGCTGATCGCGGACGGGGTTCAGGCGGTCGTGTGCCAGGTGGAAGTCCGTGGCGCAGATTTGGGCTACCGTCGGCTCAGTCGCCTCGCCGGTGGGCGACGAAGGTGGCCAGGCTGGGCCCGCCTTCATCCGCCTTCATCCGCGTTCCAACGGCCGATCATTCAACGCACTCGCGCGCATCGCTTCGATGAGGTCGGCCGCACGGGACACAGCCGGGGCAGTCCCCATCGGCCAGGTCCGCCATCGTCTCTAGAGGCACTACGAAGAGAGAGAAAATTCGTTAGCCTTGCAACCCACCTCGACCCGCCCGAGTTTAGGGTTAAACACCAAGCGGCCCAGCCGAATCAAGAAAGTTCGGGGTGGCGAGGCCGACGTACGCGGTAGGAATTCGACCAGTTATATTCCCCCGATGTTGAAAGTGCGCCTCGGTGTCCGAGCCCGGATCCTGGCCATCGCATTGGTTCCAAGCCTGGCGTTGCTCGGAATCGGTGTAGGCACGGCGGGATACCTGATACGTGAGGGCCGACAGTCCGAACAATGGGCGGCAGCGAACGGAGATGCCGTGAGCCTCGCTCGCGACGTGGTTGCCGGGGTAGAACAGGAACGGATGCTGTCGCTGTGGCATCTGTCCGGTGAACAGAGCGATCCGGCCGCGCTCGCCGCAGCACGGAACAAGCTCGACACCGCGTTCGCAGAGCTGGCCCCCTACTCATCGAGGCTGCAGAGCGCGTCGCAGGGCACCATGGGTGCCGACACGGGTGGATTCGACACCTTGTTGGCTCGCCTGCCCCAGATTCGCGGTCAGATCGATGCAGGAAGAATGCCGATCGAGGACACATTCGCCCTCTACAACACGATTCTCGATGCGGTTGCGCTCGGCACCAACCTCATCACCGGCAACGCACCCAACGCCCAGGTCGGCGTCACGCTGATCAATGGCGTGCGCGTCCTGCACGCGATGGAGGGAATGTCGCGTTCCGCCGCGCTCACCGCTGCCGAACTACAGGGGCAGCTCAGCAGCGGTCCACTGCGCAACGACTATCGAAATCTGGTCGGGTTCTACCGGACCGCACTTCCGCAGCTCGCCGCCGACCTGGGCGCTGATCCAGCAGCTGAGAAGATCCAGGCAGCGCTGGCCTCTCCCAGCTGGCAGCAGGTGGCCGCGATGGAGGACTACCTCATCAATCCGCCGAAGTCGGACAAGAACGGTGACGTCCCGCCACCGCCAATGACCTTTGCCGAATGGCAGACCGCGCAGGAACAGCTGTCTGCAGGGGTGATCGGCGCATGGAAAGGCCTGAACGACCATGCGAACCAGATCGCTGCCGACGAGGGCAAACGCACCGCGGCGAACTCACTGTGGGCGGGTGCCGCTGTGCTCGCGCTTGCGCTCGTCGCGTTCCTGCTGTCGCTATGGATGGCCAACCGACTGATCGGGCGGCTCACGCGCCTACGCAAGGAAACGCTGGACCTGGCAGAGGTCGAACTGCCCGAAACCATGCGCAAGCTGGGTGCGGGCGAGCAAATCGATCCCAAAGCTGCGCACCTGGACTTCGGTGACGACGAAATCGGCTCGGTGGCACAGGCCTTCAACCGTGCACACACAGCAGCCGTTTCCGCCGCGGTCACCGAGGCCCGCACCCGCGAGGGCGTGCGCGCGGTGTTCCTCAACATCGCCCACCGAAGCCAGATGGTGGTGCACCGGCAACTCGAGGTCCTGGACGAGGCCGAACAAAGCCAAGAGGATCCCGCCCTGCTGGAGACATTCTTCCGACTCGACCACCTGGCGACCCGCGAACGCCGCAACGCCGAGAACCTCATCATCCTCGGTGGTGGCGAGCCCGGCCGGCAGTGGCGGAGTCCGGTGCCACTGGTCGATCTGGTGCGTAGCGCGACCGGCGAGAGCCTCGACTACGCGCGGGTGCACACCCGCCGCATGCCTCAGGTGTTCATCGTCGGCAATGTGGTCGCCGACCTCATCCACCTGCTCGCCGAACTGATCGACAACGCGACGGCGTTCTCCCCGCCGCAGTCGCGCGTCGAGGTGAGCGGCAACGTGGTCGGCAAGGGTGTCGCGATCGAGATCACTGATCAGGGCATGGGAATGTCCGTCGAAGAACTCGACCGCGTCAACGAGATGCTGCGCAATCCACCGGATTTCGGAGTCGAAACGCTCTCTGCGACTTCACGCCTGGGCTTGTTCATCGTTTCACAACTGGGTGGACGGCACGGAATCTCTGTGCAGCTAACCGAATCCGAGTACGGCGGCGTTCGCGCCATCGTGCTGGTGCCGAACTCGGTGGTCGCCGCCGATGCGACACCTGTAGCTGGCCATCAGCCGGATCGGTTCGCCGGACATCGGCCCGAGAGGCGGATAGCCACTGCGATACCGGACCTCGATTCATCCGAATCGGTCTCGGCTGCAGCGGGTGTCGCGACACTGGCACCCCCGGCTCCAGCGCCTCCCATCGAACAGCCAGTGCAGTCGGTGGCCCCGCCACAGGCGTGGTCGAATGTCGAGCGCATCGATAGCGCGCCGCACACCGAGTACACGGAATCTTCTGTGGCAACGCCGTGGCATGAGCCGCCGACCCCCGCTGTCGAGCCGGAGGCCCTCACCCCGCAACCGTTGCCCGACAACGGCGGTGGCGTTCGCCCAAGCCTGCCTCGCCGGCGCCGGCAGGCCAGTCTGGCGCCGGAGCTGGCGCACGACACTCAACTCGAGGTGGACGCGCAGCAGCCGTCACGATCGGCGGAGGAAGCGCGAGATCTGATGTCCGCCATCGCGTACGGTACCCAGCAGGCTCGCCATTCGGAACCACCGCAGGGGTATACAACGAGGGACGAAATGGAAGGTGAAGGAAGGTGAACGTGACGACTTCTAACACAGGTGATCTGAACTGGCTTCTCGACGATCTGGTCAATCGTCTTGCCGGGGTGCGCTACGCAGTCGTGCTTTCCACCGATGGTCTGCTGCTGGGCCGGTCCACGTCCATGAGCCGTGAGGACGCCGAGCACTTCGGCGCCATGTCGGCCACCCTGTACGGACTGGCCCGCAGCGCGGGACATCGCTTTCAAGGCGGCGGCGTTCGCCAGGCCGTCATCGAGCTCGAGAAGGCGGTGTTGTTCGTGACGGCGGCCGGAAGCAACGCATGTATCGCGTTGCAAGCCGTCGACACCGCGAATCTGGGTATGGTCGCGTATGAAATGAACCTGACTGTGCAGCGTGTCGGTAGCTATCTGTCCGCCCATCCTCGTAACGGTGTGGCCGAGCAGGGAGCGTAGGTTGCCGTGACAGGTATAGGTCAATCGTGGTTCGACGATGCGGCCGGTCCTCTGGTCCGCCCGTACGCCGTCACACGGGGCCGCACGATGGGCGCGGGACACGATCTCGACATGCTCACGCTCGTAGTGACCGTGTCCCCCGCTCCGCGGCTGCAGCACATCGAAACGGAGTACGCGGAGATCGTTCAGCTGTGCTCTATTGCGCAGTCGGTGGCCGAGGTCTCGGCGCACCTGAATCTGCCTCTGGCGGTTACCAAAATCCTGGTCGGTGATCTCATCGCCGAGGGAATGCTGAACTTCCGGGCTCCCGCCAGCAGCGACTCCTACAACGACATTGCCGGGATCGGCGACCTGAACATCTTGCAAGCAGTGCTCGATGGAATCCGAAAGCTGTAGACAACTATGCATGACAATGCGTCCTCAGCCGACCTGGCTGCTTCGGTCAAAATCCTCGTAGCCGGCGGCTTCGGAGTCGGTAAGACCACGATGGTGGCCTCCGTCAGCGAGATCGCACCACTGCGTACCGAGGAAACGATCACCGAATTATCCACCGGCATCGACGATTTGTCGGGCGTGGAGGGTAAGACCACGACCACCGTGGCCCTGGACTTCGGTCGTATCACCCTCGATGAAAGCCTGGTTCTGTACCTGTTCGGCACTCCTGGACAGGACCGATTCTGGTTCCTTTGGGACGAACTGGTGCGCGGGGCCCTCGGCGCCATCGTTCTCGCAGACACCCGTCGGTTGGAGAACTCGTTCGCCGCCATCGACTTCTTCGAACGGCGGGGAGTCTCGTTCGCGGTCGCGGTGAACTGTTTTGACAGCGCCCAGGCCTACACAACTGACGAGGTTCGTGAGGCACTCGACCTCGATACCGAAACCCCCATCGTGCTTTGCGACGCTCGTGATCGCGATTCGTGCAAATCTGTACTGATAACGCTCGTCGAACACCTCATCGCCCAGGTCAGCACCGCGGTGGCCTGAGCAACGTAACGTTTGTCGTCGCGGCGGGATCAGTCGCCGGACTCACCGGGCGGTTCGAACACGCCTGCGCGGTCGCAGACTCACTCTCCATCCTCCGGAAGGGAGTGGGGGTGGCATGCAGCTCGTCGAGCGGCTGGCGTTCGTAGCGGACGGGGCGGCCGGGGCGGCCGAGCTGTTCGGGCATGCTGCGGGCTAGGTCGTTAGGGGACAGGTCCTGCGGCAGGGCGGCCGTCGCAGTTCGTGTCCGGGCCCGCGGAGCGCGCGGGCTGATGACGAGGCGCCGCGGCCGCCGGATCCCAGTCCCGATCCTTGGCTGGACGTCGTCGATGACGAGTGGGGCAGCGATCCGTGGGACAGCGATCGGCGATAGGTTGACCAGCTATGTCGAACCAGATGATCGCTGTCGCGTATGTAGGCGGGGTGATGCTGTTCGCAGGGATTCTGGTGCTGGGCATCTTTGCGGCCGGACGTCGTGCTCGCGCGGGACGCAAGGCCGGCCGCTACACGTCGCCACCTGGTAACTCGTCGTCCAACTGGTAGGTGCTGTACGGATCGACCACCGGGCGTCGATCGCTCTTCGTCGATCGGCTGCGACTCCGTCCTGTTTGCCGATCGCCACTCAGGTTTCTGATGTGACGGATGCCGACTGCGGCCGGCGGGAGCTGATGGCGGACGGGGTTCAGGCGGTCGTGTGCCAGGTGTAAGTCCGTGCGTGCCGCAATGTGCTCGACTACGTCGTCGACGGCGCGATCGTCGGTATCGACATGTTCAGTGAATCGTTCCGTGGCTAGCGCGGTCACGCACCGGCCGATCTGTTGCATAGCCCAGGTTTCATCGTTTCCCACAGCGCGACCCAGCCAGTAACCGGCGCGGGTTCGCAGTCGACGTCGGAGAGTGTCTGGTGACGCGACGAGGGAGAAGTGCCTGACGTCAACCCCTTCGGCGGACAGACCCACCATGATCTCGTCGAAATAGTCCAGGTTGACCAGCGTCATCGGGACGATCACTGGACCGTCGTGGGCAGCCACCGTGTCGGCGAGCGTCGCGGCTACAGCTGATCGCCACTGGGGTCGGTCCTGAAAGTCGCGTCGCGCGGATGCCGGAAGCATCTTGTGGATTGCGAATCCGATGAGTTCAGGATCGGCGACGTGAGAGCGAGAGACACGTCGATTCAACTCGAACGCAGTCTGAGTCTTTCCCGCACCGAACGCGCCGTTGATCCATATGAGCATTGCGCCGAGCCTAGCGAGCACGGCCGATTCGCGTCGGCGCTGACCTCGTAGCAGTCTCACCTGATTCGGAGAAACCGACTGGGACAGCCGTGACGAGCGGACCGATCCGTGCAACGAAAATGAAGAAGGCCACCGCTCTTGCGAGTTTGCGATCTCGTTCGTCGCAGTTCGTGGATGGATGGAGGGGTGTTCACCTATGCCTGTTCGGTCTGGGCTGCATGCGGATTGGATAGGTTGACCAGTCGGTGATCACACTTGACGGGCGCTTCGAATCACACAAGTCTGGATGGATTCCAGATTGATGACATTCACGCCCCACCCCCGCGATGCCCGCAGTCAGACGGACGCGCTCGCCTCCCCGGATCTACGGCCGGCATCGCGGACCTCAGGTCACCAATCCAGCTCTGGCTGACAACACTCCAGCACGGCGACCAATTCGACAGTGGCCTCTCACTTCCGGGGACCGACACTGCATCTCGCCGGAAAGAACCCTGCATCTGTCCGATGCAGGGTTCTTGGCGTGAGTCATGTCTGAATACATTGTTGCAGTGAATGTTCTGGGACTCTAGGCATGATGAGTCGGCGGGTTGAGGCTGAGCAGTAGATCGGTCGGCAATACTCCTCAGACCCCTTATCGGGTGGCTCGGGGGGCGCCGGGGCCAGGGTTGATAGTGATGGGTCCGGCGGCGGTCGGGACGATAGGGAAGTCGAATATGGCGGTCGGAATGTAGACGGTGGCGCATGAGTTGGGGATGTCGACCACCCCGGAAAAGCGTCCTTCGATCGGCGCGGCCCCGAGCAGCAGGTAGGCCTGCTCCGGGCTGTAGCCGAACTTTGTGAGGTAGTCGATAGCGTGCAAGCAGGCACGTTGGAAGGACAGCTGGGAGTCGAGGTAGCGCTGTTTGCCGTCGAGGGTGACCGAGGTGCCGGAGAAGGCCAAGAATTCGGTGTAGTTCGGACCTTCGTTGCCCGGCAGGAAGATTGCGTTCTCGGCGACGCCGTAGAGCTCCATGCCGTTCTTGATCAGATCGACTCGTAGGTCGATGAAGCCGCCCATCTCGATGGCGCCGCAGAAGGTGATTTCGCCGTCGCCTTGGGAGAAGTGAAGGTCGCCGACGGACAGGTTCGCGCCGTCGACGAACACCGGGTAGAAGACCCGGCTGCCGCGGGTGAGGTTCTTGATGTCCTGGTTGCCTCCGTTCTCGCGCGGTGGGGCGGTGCGTGCGGCTTCGGCTGCGGCCCGATCGAATGCGGTACCGGTCAGTGATCCGAGGATCGCGTCTTGCGGCTCGGGTGGCAGCGCGAGCGGCGGTACCCGCTGCGGGTCGGTCGCGATCAGTGCGCCTTCTCGGGTGTTCCACTTTGCCAGCAGCGCAGCGGAGGGGGCGGTTCCCATGAGGCCGGGGTGCGTGATGCCGGTGAAGCTGACCCCGGGGATGTGCCGGGAGGTGGCGGTGTGGCCGCTGAAGTCCCAGATCGCCTTGTAGGCGTCGGGAAACTGTTCCGTGAGAAATCCGCCGCCGTTCTCGGTGGCGAAGATGCCCGTGTATCCCCAGCCTTGGCCGGCGAGTGGACCCGAGTCTTCTTGGGGGATCGGTCCGATGTCGAGGATGTCGACGATAAGCAGGTCGCCTGGTTGTGCGCCTTCGATCGCGAACGGGCCGGAGAGGCAGTGCACGGTGCTGAGCGGGGCATGGAGAACGTCCTCGGCGGAGTCGTCGTTGTGGATGGCGCCATCGAACCATTCGCGGACGTGTACGCGGAACTCGTCGCCCGGTTTGACGGTCACGGCCGCGGGGATGTCGGGGTGCCAGCGGTTGTGGCCGACGATGTGTTGATCGGTGAACTTCTTGGTGGAGTCGAGGGGGAAGATCAGTTCGGGCATGGCGGACCTTCTTTCGGTATCAGGGGCGGGGGAGCTGGCGGTGCAAAGGGTTTCGGGTGAAGGCCCGGCTTCCGGTGTTGGACGGTGGCGCGCTGACGACTGCGGGTTCGCTGGCGGTCCGTTTCGTTTGGTCGATCAGTCGTGTGGCCGCGGACCGAGTTCTGATCAGGCCGGCGCCGCCGAAGCTTCGAGCACTGGGGTTTGCGCAGTGCGGGCAGGGGGACTCGAGTGGGACGTCGGCCATTGCGTAGTTGCTGTCGAAGCTGCCGCAGCTTCGGCATGTGAACTGGTAGTAGGGCATGGCCACCTCCTTTAGTTTCATGCGGAGCTATTCCGTATGGCGACGATATAAGTCGCGGTAGGTCACCGCGGCGAATCCGTCAGGTGAGCTTCGTGTTACGTGCGCGGCGTCTTGTGGCGGTCCCGTTAATTTCCATCTGAAGTAGTTCCATTTGGGCCTATTCCCCTTAGCGTCTTGCCTACTGCAGCTCGTGGACACGCCGCAGCTTCGACAGCAAGAGAGGACACAGATGAGCACCGTCTCGCCAACACCCGCCGGGCATCAACCGACGGACACGGGCACACGAACAACCTGGTCCAGGTTCCGGGAGTGGGCCGCGAAGGACAACATCGAGGACTATTCGCTGCGCTACGCACCGAAGTCGTTCCGCCGCTGGAGTCCGATGGCCTGTTCCGTGACCGCACTGGGAGGCATCGCGTATCTCGCCGACTACTCCATCGGCGCGTCGATCGCCGTCAGCCATGGCGCTGCCAGCGCGATCGTGGCGATCCTCGTCGCAGCGGTAACCATCTTCCTGACCGGTATCCCGATCGCGTACTACGCCGCGAAGTACAACCTGGACATGGACCTACTCACCCGCGGCGCCGGGTTCGGCTACTTTGGGTCCACTCTGACCAGCCTGATCTACGCCAGCTTCTGCTTCATCTTCTTCGCACTCGAGGGTGCGATCATGGCCCAGGCGATGTATTTGGCCTTTGACATGCCGCTGCCGGTCGGATACCTGCTCGGCTCCCTCATCATCATTCCGCTCGTCCTTTACGGCATGTCTGCACTGGCGAAATTCCAGGTGTGGACACAGCCGCTGTGGCTGATCCTGTTCGCCGCGCCGCTGGTGATGATCGCGATCGCCGACCCGAGCGGCTTCGACGGGTTTCTCTCATGGGGCGGAGACGGCGGCACTGAACGGGTAACCGCTATCGCGGTCGGCGCGGGCGCCGGCGTCGCCCTGTCCCTGATCGCACAGATCGGCGAGCAGGTCGACTACCTGCGTTTCATGCCCGAAAAGTCTGAGACCCCGCCGCTGCGGTGGTGGGCCGCCGTACTCGCCGCCGGCCCCGGATGGGTGATCCTCGGTGCCGCCAAACAGATCTGCGGAGCGTTCCTCGCGTTCTACGTCGCTGGAGAAGTGGGCTTCGCCCGGGCCACCGAGCCGATCGAGCAGTTCCTCGGCAGCTACGGCTCGATGATCCACAACCCCACCGTGGCCCTCGCGATCGCCACAGTCATGGTGCTGCTCTCCCAGATCAAGATCAACGTCACCAACGCCTACTCGGGTTCGCTGTCGTGGTCGAACTTCTTCAGCCGCGTCCTCCACGTCCACCCCGGCCGCGTCGTCTGGCTCGCCCTGCACATCACGATCGCGCTGACACTGATGCTGGCGAACATGTTCACCGTCCTGAACACGATCCTGGGGTTCTACTCCAACGTGGCCATCGCCTGGATCGGAGCCATCGTCGCGGATCTCGTCATCAACAAGGGGATCCTCAAGATCAGCCCGCCCTACATCGAGTTCAAGCGGGCCTACCTCTATCCGATCAACCCGGTCGGATTCGTTTCGATGCTGGTCGCATCATCGGTCTCGATCGTCGCCTACTTCGGAGCTTTCGGCGCCTTCCTACAGGCGTGGTCGCCCTACCTGGCACTGGCGATCGCACTGGTCCTGACCCCACTCATCGCGGTCCTCACCGGCGGCAAATACTACCTGGCCCGGCCGAACCCGCTCCGTGAAGAGATCGAAAAGGAACCACTGTGGGCCGGGCAGACCCTCCTCGACATCGTGGACGGGAAGCGCTACGAACTACCCGACATGGTGCACGACTGCCCGTTCCATGGCGGACCGATCTCCTCGCTCAGCTGCACACTCACCAAGAACTGTCACGAGCAGTGCCAATCCGCGTCCTACAAGAATGACGTCGACGCCGACGGACTCGGCCTTCGGCAAGCACACAGCGTCGTGTGATCGGCATGGGCGTCCTGGCCAGGTCGTTCACCCGACCTGGCTGGGACTGTCCGGTCAGGGCTTGTCATCCTCCCCGCCGTAAACGACCGGGCTTGCACCGACAAATCTCAGGTCAATTCGGCGAGCACGTTGAATTCGAGTTCGTCCGCGGCGGCGAGATAGACGGGCTGGGTGGTGTGGGTTCCGCGTACCCGGACCTCACCGCGCGGACCGCCGTAGGTAACGGAGGGGGCATGACGTTCGATCGCACGCAGGTCGAGGCTCCGGGCCGCCTGTGCCAAGGCCGCGAACAGCAGGATCCCCTCGTAGCAGGATTCGCCGATGTTGTTCAGCGCTGGCGCCGCCGGACCGTGGTGTTCGAGGTAGCGGGCACCGAAATCCATGCCTGCCGACGAGATCACGCCCTCGAAATAGCCGCTGGCGGTGAACAATCCGCGTGTGCTGTCCGGTCCGCCCGAGTAGAGCACGTCCTCGCCGATCATCATGCTCAGCCGGATCCGGTCCTCGTCGAGGCCGGCCCGTGCGAACGCATCGTTGAAGGCGGCACAGTCGGCGCCGACCATCAACAACAACACGCCCTGTGCCCGCGAGCGCCGAACCATCTCGAGCGCCGCAGTGAAATCGCGTCCACCGAGGGGGACGAACGATTCCCCGACGATGTCCATGCCGGTTGAGCCGGCGAATTCCCGTGTTGTCCTTGCTGTTTCCCGTGGCCACACGTAGTCGTTGCCGACCAGACACCAGCGGCGGATTCCCAGTTCGGCGCGCAGCCAGCTCATTGCCGGGAACAACTGCTGCTCCGGTGTCTCGCCGACCATGTAGACGCCGTCGGAATCCTCACCGCCCTCGTAGAAGGTGGTGTAGACGTAAGGAACTCGGCCCGCGGTCGTCGGTGTGATCACCTTGCGAGCATCGGACAGATGCCAGCCGACGACGCCGTCAATCGACCCGGAGCTGACCATCGCGTCGATCTGCGCCGCCAATACCGGCAGCGGCGCCCCGGCGTCGACAGGGTGCAGCCTCACGGGCCGGTCAAGAATGCCACGTGCCGCGTTGAGGGCTGCGACGGCCAGGTCCGCGGATGCCTCACAGGACGGGCCGAACATTCCAGCCGCACCGCTGCGTGGCACGACCAGCGCAATGTCGATGCTCTGTCGAGTGCGACCGAAAGCCGAGATCGAATTCGTCATGGGTTTCACCGCCGCCATATATTTCTATCTGAAACAATCCCATACGGCGCTGTATAGTGTCGTTGTGGACAATAGCACCGGCGCCACCGCGCTCGAGCAGTTGACGCGACTGGTGCGGCAAGCCTCACAAGAACTGGAACGGTCCATCTCAACCTGCCTCGGAGAAACCTCGACCGCCCGCTGGCATGTACTTGCCGCCGTGGCGGATTCCGCCGGCCACCCGATGGCGCAACTCGCCGACGCGACACAGCTCACCGGGGCCAGCCTGACCCGGCTGATCGACGCGATGATCGCCGACAACCTCGTGCACCGCAAAGTCGACGACACCGACCGCCGGCGCGTGCTCGTCTTCCCCACCAGGCGAGGACTCGCCACCCATCAGAAGATGACCCGCGCCATCGAGGCCGGCGGCCTGGACCGGTTCGCCGACGACAACGGCCGGCTGGCGCGGTCATTGAGTGCATTCCTCGAACAACTGCACGACCCCGAGCCTGCCCGGATCTAGAGCCAGGAACGCTGGGGCGACTCACCGACTGGAAGGCTGGTTCACCGGGCGGCCAATGTCGGTTTCAGAATGGATATGGGAACCGCAGATGGCGCGCCCCGTCAGTCCACAGTCTTGGAACTGCAGACTGACGGGGCGAATTAGCAGCGGGCGCCAGTTTCGACCTGACGATCCGAACAGTGACCTGACGCTCCCGACCGGATCGGAACTGCCACCGCCACCGTGCGGAGGCATACCGGCCCCAGCGGCCGACGCGAGGTTCGGATCATTTCCAGTGGCGGTTGGGCGGTTCGGTGTCCTTAATGCGTTTCTTCGGCTAATGCGGGCTGCTCACGAGGGTCGTCGAGCACCCAGGTGAGCGAATCGGTGCCGATCCAGGCGGTATCGGTGAGCCAGTAGGTTTCGTCGGCCGCCATCCCGCGATGACGCTCGCTGTCTCGGAGTCGGACCTCGCTCAGCAGCTGGTCCAGGACCCATACGTGTTCGACTTCCTCGGTCTGATAACAGAGGGAAGGAGACATACCGGGGCTACGAAGAAGGTAAGGGGGAGGAGACGAGGCCGGGCCGGTCACTGTCTGGTCGAGCTCACGCCAGGCCGGCCTGGAACGCGATGATCACCAGGTGTACGCGGTCGCGTGCGTCGAGCTTGGCGAGTAGGTGGCCGACATGCGTTTTCGTCGTGCCCTCAGTGATGTACAGCTGATCTGCGATCTGCTTGTTCGTCAGGCCCTCCGCGATGAGGGTGAGCACTTCGCGCTCGCGGGCGGTGATGGCGAGCGGGCCGATCGGGACCGGTGGGGCATCGGTGGGCCGGCTGGTGAACTCCCCGATCAGTCGGCGGGTGACGCTCGGTGCCAGCAGGGCCTCGCCGGCGGCGACGACCTCGATTGCGTCGAGCAACTGTTGTGGTGTGGCCTCTTTGAGGAGGAATCCGCTCGCGCCGGCGCGAAGCGCGCCGTAAACGTAGTCGTCGATGTCGAAGGTCGTCAGAATCAGAACCCGTGCCTGCATGGTCGCCGTGATGCGGCGGGTCGCCTCGATCCCGTCCATGCCGGGCATCCGGATGTCCATCAGGACGACGTCGGGGTCCGTCGCACGCGCGATGGCCACCGCTTCCCGCCCATCGGAGGCCTCGCCGACCACGGCGAATCCGTCGGCGGCCTCGAGGATGCCGCGCACGCCGGACCGCACCAGCATCTGGTCGTCGGCCACCAGCACGCGAATCGTCCGTGATCTCAACTGAGTCCGCCCATCGGGAGACGGGCCGAGACCAGGAAGCCCGTGTCCGGTCCGGCACCCGCGCTGAATCGTCCACCATAGATCGCCACCCGTTCGCGCATCCCAGACAGGCCGTGCCCGTCCGGAGCGGCGGTCCCGAGGCAGCCGTCGTCGCAGATCTCGACGGCCAACTCGTCCGCCCTGTAGTCCACCCGGACTACGGCTGTCGTCGCATCCGCGTGCTTGACCACGTTGGTGAGGGCTTCCTGGATGATCCGGTAGACGGACACCTCCATGCCCGCAGTGAGGGGCCGGGCGGTGCCGGTGATCCGCAGGTCCACCTGGACGCCGGCGTCCTCGGTCCGGCCGATCACGGTGTCGAGGTCCGCGAGCCGGGGTGTGGGGACCAGACCGTCGGTGCCGTCGTTGCCGGACCCCGCGCGCAGCACGGCGAGCAGGTTCCGCAGCTCTCGGATCGAGGACTGGCTCGTGGCCTGGATCGCGTCGAGGGCCGAGCGTGCCTTCGCCGGGTCTCGATCGAGCACGTAGAGCCCGTACCCGGATTGGATGGAGACCACACTCATGCTGTGGGCGATGACGTCGTGCAGTTCGCGGGCGATCTCGAGCCGCTGTTCTACGAACTCGGCGTGCACGAGCCGGCGCTCGTGTCGGGCGAGGTCCGTGCGGTATGCGCGATGCCGTGCGACCGCGTACCCGATCGCCCACGCGCTCGTCGTGGCGATGGCGGCCAGGTACCCGAACTGTCGCAGGTCGGCATGGCCGAAGAGCGCCAGGGCGCCGGCCGCGACGGCGACCCCGAGCGCCCTCAGGCCGATCCAGGTGCCGCGGGTCGACGCCAGGAGGTACACCACCATGGTCGCGGCGACGATTGTGGTGGTGCATACGACGACGGCGATCCAGTACCGACCGTCCACGGCGACGAAGACGACCCACGTTGCCAGAAGGGCCAGGGACGCACCGAGCGGGGCGCGGCGGCGCAGTGCGATCACCATGCCTGAGGCGATGATGGTTCCGACGGCCAGCGCAAGGGCGGCCGGGCCCGGATGTGGGAGTCCGCGGCCGAGTGGGTCTGGATCGCGGGATTCCCCTTGCAGCTCGACAATGCTCCATAGCGCGACCAGCGCGCCGAATGCGGCATCGAGCACGAGCCAGAATCCGGGCGGAAGCCGCGTGATCAGGGGTGGATGCGGCGTGACCGGCATCTGCCCATCGTAGGAAGTGGTGCCCGCCGAGACATCCCCCTACGGTCCGATGATCGGCACGGCACAGACCGGTCGTCGCCCGCCGCAATCAGGGTTTTCCCCTAGGGAAAGCTCCCCAGTGTGCTTGCGGCCGAATCTGCCCGCAGGGCGATCTGAACACTGTGCATGCGCTCCTAATGTCACGGTATGACTACCCAGATAGGGGCCCCTGCGGTCTCTCGCATCGAAGCACTCGACGTGCTGCGCGGTTTCGCGCTCGGCGGCATCCTCATGGTCAACATCACCGTGATGTCGACCCCGGGCGGATTCGCCGACGGTCCAGCGCAGTCGCTGATCGCGGCGATATTCCACAACAAGTTCTACGTGATCTTCTCCTTCCTGTTCGGCTACTCCCTCACGATGCAGATCCGTTCGGCAAAGCGCGCCGGGGCGAGCCCGCGAGCCAGGACAGTGCGGCGTTGCCTGGCGCTGATGGCGGTCGGGCTGGTGCACTACGTGTTCTTCTTCAGCGGAGACATCCTGTTTTGCTACGGGGTCATGGGCCTGATCCTGTTGGCGCTCAGTTCCCTTCGCCCCCGAACCGCGCTGATCGCGGCGGCGGTGCCCTTCTCAATCTCCGTTATCGGGATGACCGTGCTGGGCATGATCAAATCCGCGGCGGCCACCGGCTCCGCGGAGGATGCGGAGACCGCGAGGGAGTTGGCGGCGATGCAGTCGGGATGGTTGGACGCCGCGCACTACCGATGGGAGAACTTCACCGATAACATCGCCGCGTTCCTGCTCATCAGTCTGCTCAGTGTGCTGCCACTGTTCCTGGTCGGCCTGGCTGCCGGCAAGGTGCGGCTGCTCGAACGCCCGGAGCGCTACCGGCCGTTGCTCCGCCCCGTCCAGTGGATCGGCTTCGGAGTCGCGGCTCCGATCTCCGTGCTCTCTGCGGTGACCGAGATGCCGATCCTGACCGGCCCGAACGCACTCGCAAGCCCGGTCCTGGCCGCGGCGTACGGGGCCACCGTGCTGCGGGTCATGGACCGGCACCCATCGGTCGCCCGGGTGCTGGCGCCGGCCGGAAAGCTCGCGGCGACCAATTACATCGGCCAGTCGGTGGTCACCGCCATCATCTTCACCGGATACGGTTTCGCGCTCGTCGGGCGCCTGTCCGACTGGGCGGTGCTCGGCATCGCCGCGTCGGTCTATGCGATCCAGCTGGTTGTCAGCGCGTGGTGGGTCCGGCGCCACCGCTACGGCCCGGTCGAGTGGGTCCTTCGTATGGCGACCTACGGCCGATCGCGCTCGAGATGACCACCAGGTGCGCGGCCCGTCGCGTCCGGTCCGGCCTGAACAGCGTAGGCGCTCTCGAAGACCGGGTATCGGCGGTGGACCGCGCGCCACTCCGATTATCCGCCGCGATGCCAGTAGGGGTTATCCCTGAGGAACTCGGAGCAAATGTCCTCCCGTGCGCAGATGTGTGGTGCCTTGCGGTGCGCGATCGTGGGAAGCATGAACAGACGAGCAATGATGATCTCTGGCGCAGCGCTGATTACAGTCGCCATAGCGACCGCCACCACGGCCTGTACGGACACGGAAGCTCGCATCGCGACAACATCGGGGGCGCTCCCAGCGTCCAGTCTCGGAGCCGCCGATTTTTCGCCGGCAGCGCCGACCGGACCGAATCGGATCGGCACACAGTCCCTGCACCTGATCGACGAGTCACGCCCAGATCCCTGGGTGGCCAACGAAAAGCGGGAACTGATGGTCAGCCTGTGGTATCCCACGCGGGCAGGTGAGGGCGAGTACCCGAGCGCCCCGTGGTTGCCGAAGGCCGCTGCTGACAGCTATATGGAACACGCCGGTGTGGAGCCGGGCAAGGTTGCCTTCGGCAATACTCGGGGCCTCGTGGGAGCGCCTGTCGACCGGAGCCTGGGGGACTTGCCGGTGGTGCTGTATTCCCCTGGAGCCAACGCATCACGAGCCTATGGCACCGGCGTCGTACAGGAGCTGGCCAGCCGCGGGTACCTGGTGGTCGCCATCGATCACACCTACGACGCAATGGTCGTGGAATTCCCAGGCAATCGGGTCGTGACGAATCCGGAGGGCGAGATCACGGACTTCGGCAAAGCGGTCAGCGTTCGTACGGACGACGCACGATTCGTACTCGATCAGCTCGAGTCGCTGGAGGCCGGTCACAACCCCGACGTCGACAGCGCGCCACTTCCCGCAGGCCTCGCAGGTGCACTGGACCTCACGCGGGTCGGCATGATGGGTCATTCTCTCGGTGCCGCGGCCACAGCATCGGCAATGTACGCCGACGGACGCATCAAGGCAGGCATGGGTCTGGACGGCGGAGGTGTCGGACCGGTCGTCGAGGCCGGCCTGGATCGACCATTCCTCGTGGTGGACACCGAGGGCAAGGGCGGCAGGGCCACCAACCCTCTCCTACAGAAGTTCTGGTCAAATCTGCGCGGATGGCGACTCAACCTGACACTGAAGGGTGCGGCGCACAACTCTTTCGGCGATGACGCTCAGCTCATACCGATCGCTCTTCCGTTCGCAGGCGTTTCGTCGGAGGACATACAAGAAATGGTCGGCACCATCCCGACCGATCGTGCGCTTGCGTTCCAGCAAGCCTATCCACTCGCCTTCTTCGACCAGCAATTGCGCGGCATCGGTCACCTGCTGGACGGCCCTTCGCCCGACTTCCCCGAGGTGGCGTACACCCGGTGAGGCCACTCGTATTACGCCTGGAGGCGTCGATGCCTGGTCGCGAGAAGCAGGCTTCGGCGACGGAGGAAGCTGCAGGTCGGATGAAATCTCCATTGCCCGCCGGATGAAATCGATTGCACTACTGCCGTTTTGGGTGCAAGCATCGTCAGGATTGTATAACGCGACGGCAGGGCGGGACTGGTCCGGTCGAGCGGGGGAGATGCCGGCGCCGCGTGAGCCCCTGTGCGACCGCGCATACAACTGCGCCGCCCGCTGACGTTCTCCCTGCCGTTGCGGCAGGGAGACATCCTGATCGTCGACCTTCATCCCCGCCGGTGCGCCGTGCATCCCGGCCCGATTCGGGGCACCGTCTGGATCGACGGCACCCTGTTCTCCGCCTGTTCCGCCCGGTTTGGTCGAGGACGTGCCGATCGCCCGCGACACCAGCCGCGTCGAGGGTCTCCTGCAACGGCACCGAGCGAGCGAGATGGAGCGGCATGGATGGATGGAGGAAGGTGGGTGGATGTGGATGGAAGGCGAGCGCGTGGGTGGAGGGGTGTTCACCAATGGCGATTCGGTCTGGGCTGCATGGGGATTGGATAGGTTGACCAGTTGGCAATCACACTTAAGGGCGGCTATAGATCACACGAATCTGGATGAGTTCCAGGTTGCTTCGCGGTTGGCCTTCGGGTCGAAGAAACCGTTTCGATTGGTTTGCTTCTTCAGCTGTGGTGCTTGACGAGAAACTCGACAACTCGGGAACGACATGCTGAGCATGCGTCATCACCCAACCATGCCCAGCCTCGGGGACCGCGCCGCTGATTGACGATGCCGCCCGCCCCGGTGCGGGGAAGCGGGCGACGTCGTGTGGCACGGGTGTGTGCCTTCCGTGGGAGGCACTCGGACTCAGCTGATCTTGCGACGGTAGATGGTGATCGCGAAGGTGTAGGCGACGACGAGGATGCCGACCAGCCAACCGAGGGCGATCCAGATGTCACTGCCGACGGGTTCCTGGGCGAACAGGGCTCGGATAGTGTTCACGATGGAAGTCACGGGCTGGTTCTCGGCGAACCACGCGACCGGGCCGGGCATCGAGTCGGTGGGCACGAACGCCGAGCTGATGAACGGCAGGAAGATCAGCGGGTAGCTGAACGCGCTCGCGCCGTCGATCGTCTTCGCCGAGAGCCCGGCAATCACGGCGATCCAGGTCAGTGCGAGGGTGAACAGGATCAGGATGCCGGCGACCGCGAGCCACGCGGCCACGGATGCTCCGGTGCGGAACCCCATGAGCAGCGCGACGCCGGTGACGATCGCGACCGAGACCAGGTTCGCGGCCATGGAGGTGAGCACATGCGCCCAGAGCACGCTCGACCTCGCGATCGGCATGGACTGGAAGCGTTCGAAGATGCCGCCCTGCATGTCGAGGAACAGCCGGTACGCGGTGTACGCGATGCCGGACGCGATCGTGATGAGCAGGATGCCGGGGAGCATGTAGTTCGCGTACGACTCGTCGGATCCGGTGTTGATCGCGCCGCCGAACACGTACGTGAACAGCAGCATCAGCGCGATCGGGGTCACCGCGGTGGTGACGATCGTGTCAGGGCTGCGGACGATGTGTTGCAGCGAGCGGCCGGTGAGGACGCCGGTGTCGCCGAGGACGTGGGTGGTCATCGGGATTCCTTTCCTGCCGGGACAGTGCCGTCGGTACGGTCGCCGGCGGTTTCGGTCTCGCCGGTGTCACCGACGAGGGAGAGGAAGACGTCCTCGAGGGAGGGCTGCTTCTCGATGTACTCGACCTTGGCGGGCGGGAGGAGTTTCTTGAGTTCGGTGAGGGTGCCGTTCTGGATGATCGTGCCCTTGTGCAGGATCGCGATGCGGTCGGCGAGCTGCTCGGCCTCGTCGAGGTGCTGGGTGGTCAGCAGCACGGTCGTGCCGCCCGTGGCGAGTTCCTTGACCGTCTGCCACACCTCGATCCGGGCCTGTGGGTCCAGCCCGGTGGTGGGTTCGTCGAGGAAGATGATCGGCGGGTTCCCGATCAGGCTCATCGCGATGTCGAGCCGACGTCGCATGCCACCCGAGTATGTCGCCGCCTTGCGGCTGCCTGCATCGGTGAGTGAGAAGCGGGCGAGCATGTCGTCGGCGATCGCACTCGGGTTCTTCAGGTGACGCAGCTTGGCGACCAGTACGAGGTTCTCACGGCCGGTGAGCACTTCATCGATCGCGGCGAACTGGCCGGTCAGGCTGATCGACTCGCGCACGTTGCCGGGATTCGCGGCGACGTCGAAGCCGTGCACCGTGGCGGCGCCCGCGTCGGCCTTCAGTAGCGTCGACAGGATCCGCACCAGCGTGGTCTTGCCAGCACCGTTCGAGCCGAGCAGCGCGAGGATGCTCCCCGCCGTCACGTCGAAGTCGACACCCCGCAGCACGTGTAGGTCATTGAACGATTTCACGATGCCCTGCACCCGGATCGCGGGTTCGAGGGCCTGATCGGTGGTCATATCCGGTTCTCCGTTCTTGGCGGGTTCATTCCTCGTCGGCGGCCTGATCGATGGCGTCCGTCAGGCGCTTGCGCTCCTTGTTGATCCATTGGCCGTCCGAGTAGTTCTGGATGAAGGTGTCCGCAAACTCCACCGGGTCGTCCCCGACGATGTCGCGGATCGGGGTGCCGTCTGCAGCGGCGCGCTCGATCAGGTCGGCGAGGTCCTCGTGCATCTGCATGAGGACATCGCCCTTGACGATCGACCCGGCGTACATGAAATAGCGCTCAAGCCCGTCGATCCCGGTTCGGTAGCTCGTAGGGAGCTGTTCCTTGCGGGCCTTGTACTCGCGCCAACGCTTCTTGTCCTCGAACGAGCCCGTGATCTGCTCGATCCATCCTGCGGCCATGACTACTCTCCTTCGTTCTGCGGGTGTTCGACGTGTTGGTGGAGCTGTTCGATCCGTTCCGCGAGGAAGCTCCACGTCCTCCAGAACTCTTCGAGGTACTCGCCGCCCAGCAAGTTGAGCGAGTACACCTTGCGCGGCGGCCCCTTCTCGGACGGGACCTTCTCCACATCGACGAACCCGCGCTGCTCGATCCTGACCAGCAGGGCGTAGATGGTGCCCTCGGCGATCTCGGAGAAACCCTGCTCGCGAAGCCGCGCCGTGATCTCGTAGCCGTACGCCGGCCGCACGGCCAGAATCGCGAGGACGATGCCCTCGAGCGTGCCTTTGAGCATCTCGGTCATCTGCCTGCCCATGGAACCCCCCTCCTCTCCACTACTCAGTGTTGCTGACTACCACTAGATAGTAGCGCTGAGTAGTGATCGCGCAAGGGGTAGATGCTGCGGAGTACTTCGGCCTGCCGGGCGAGCGGATAGTGATCATGGGTTCCCGAATCGACGTGTAGGCGCCTCTGGGCGGGAGCAGGAGAACCAGTCGCCAGGCGACCAGACTTGATTGTCTGCGTTCCGGCAGGCGAGCATCTGGAGGGCGTTCTTGGACAGCGATCCCGCTCTGGCGATGTACAGCCCGAAACCTGTCGGGGTTGCCCGCGGGAGTGAACGCTTCGAAGCCGAGTGGCGCAACGATCCACACACAGCCGTGCACGGGCCGTAACCACAAGGTGCGCCATGGGTTAGCCGATTAGGCGGGTTCCTGCGCGACCACTACTTGAGGACCGGGGCGTGAAGGTCGCGTCAACGATGTGCGCGGCAATGTAAGCAGTTCGTCAATGGGGCGGCGCGTCGACTGCTATCAGCGGTACATATGGGGAGAGGGAGTCTGCACCCGAGACGCCCGGATGTCCTAGGAGGCACTCGATGACCCTGCATCTGCACCGACGCCACCATTGGCTGGCCCGGCCGCAGCCGAAGCGGAACGCCCTGGTTCACGTGCCCCAGCAGGCCGATGCGGCGACCCGGCGCGCGATCACGCGCGAGCTGACTGAGGTGATCGAGCAGCCAAACCTCTCCTTGGTCGGGCTCTGCTACACCGTCAGCGGTGAAGTAGCCGCGCCGCGGAGCATCGGCGCGACAGTCGACTTGATGGTCTCGCTGATGGAGCAGGTCCACCGTGACCACGGCCAAATCCTCACCGAGTTGGTCATCGAGGTTGCTGAACGGCCGGCGGGACACGAGCTCGAGTTGGTCACCGCGGTGGACGACGCGTTGGATGTGGCGTGTGCGACCTACCGGTTCCCGCGCCCCAGCGTCACATTCATGACCAGGCCCACTGCTTTCGCTACGACTTCGACGGACTGACCTTGCGGCGACCGGCGCCGTACTCGCCTCCGGCGCCCGCTGGTATTGGCTGGGCCTGAAACTCGGTGCGACCGCTGCCGTGGCATTCGTGCACTGGCTGATCGCGCAGAGCTCTACGTCATCGGCGCCCTCTGTCTGTACTGCATGGTCGTGTGGGCCGCGACCATCCAGGTCTTCTGATACGTCACCCTCCGGAAACTGCACAACGGCACCTTCGCCCGGCCCGTCCGTACGAAAGCCATGACCGCGGCCGGGAGCCACCTGATCTCGGTGACATTCTGGTTCCTCGCCGTCGCAGTGCTGGTTGTCCACCGCTTCTACTTGTACTGCCTCAGCCTCCTGTAGCCGACTCGGCCGATCCGTCGCCGTCGCTGTTACACCCGAATTGCCCTGTGCCACTGCCAGTCCCGTAGGGGTCTATCGGCATCACGGCACGGCCCGACACCACCCAAGACTGGATTCGCGGGGTGAACACCCGATCCTCGTCCGCGAGGAGTACTCCACCCGGGCTTGTCGAGTCGATTCCGATCGCCCGTGACATGAGTGCCGGCTGTGAGCGGGCAGAAGTCCAGCGCCGACTGCGAAAGCCATGGGCCTTTCGCCCGCACTGACCCAGGAAGCCGAACGGCACCCGGCGTTACCGGGGGACAGCGCTTGCCCCTGCGTAGATTAGAAGTCTGCGGGCTCCTAGATCGATGCGTCGCCGATATGAAGTCCCAACGGCGCACTGCGACCTTCTCGGCCCCGGTGTGGAGTGCGGATGTGCCAAAACGGTCACGCTGAGAGATGAGGACTTCCCGAAAATCCGGATGCCCTTCCAACACATGGATGGATGAATGGATGTGGACAGTGGATGGTTGGATGGAGGGGTGTTCACCTATGGCGGTTCGTTCTGGGCTGCATGCGGATTGGATAGGTTGACCGGTCGGTGATAACACTTAACGGGCGCCTCTAATCACACAAATCTGGATGGATTCCAGATTGATGGCCTTTAGGTGCCGCGGTTAACGCCGCGAAAAGCGAATCGTGCGCCCCACACCCTCTTCACCGACCCCAGACTCTGCGCAGCCATCATCGACCGGTTCACCCACCGCAACACCATCATCGAGACCGGCACCCACGCCTATCGACTCACCCACGCCGAAGCAGCGACCACCGGCTAACCCGTCGGGGTCGGGACGGTCAGACCCCACCTTGCGCCATTTCCAGTTGACAGAGCCAGTCGGGTCGAAGAAGAGTGATCTGCTGACCGAGCGCACAGGACGGCACCTAAGGGGGCTCATCGGATGAGCGGAACCGTGATCATTCTGACCGGCCCGCCGGGAGCGGGGAAGAGCACTGTCGCGGCCGCGCTCGCCCGGAGCTTCGAGCGGGGCGTGCACCTGCATACCGATGACTTCTGGCATTACATTGTCGCCGGGGCGATCCCGCCGTACGAGCCAGCATCCGCTACACAGAACCAGACCGTCATGGACGTCATCGCCGGAGCTGCTTTCACGTACGCGGCAGGCGGATTCACAACGGTACTCGACGGTATCGTCGGGCCGTGGATGCTCGATCACTTCCGCAGCCACACAACGGATATCGCCCTCCACTATGTCGTACTCCGGCCCGACCGCAGCACCACTCTCTCGCGCGCTCAGGCTCGCACGGCGCCCGATGCGCTCGTCGACGAGCACCCGATTGTCACGATGTGGGCGCAGTTCGCGTCCCTGGGTGAGTACGAGCCGTACGTACTCGACACGTCGAGCGACGATGCGCGCCGCACAATCGAACGCGTCACCGATGCCCTTGCTTCCAGTAGGTTTCGCCTTCGCCTCTAGCTCGGGCAACGTCGGACGGTAAACACGCCAAGGAAGAAATTGGTGCGGCAGCCGCGACATCACAACCGGGCAGCCCAGCCTCGACGTCGCGGGCGTGGACGCGCCGCGCCGGGCGGCGCGTGCGGGGTCGACGGGGCTTGGACGCCCGCCGTGGAGCGAGCGGGCTGGCCGACGACTGCGTACGAGCCAGCCAAAGCCGTACGGCCGGTCCTGGAAGAGCGTGGACTGGAAACGCGGCGATGTTCATCAATGGTGGGTTGTTCTGGGCGGCATGCGGATTGGATAGGTTGACCAGTCGGTAATCACACTTAAGGACGGCTCTTGATCACACAAATCTGGATGGATTCCAGATGGATGGCATGCAGGTGCCGCAGTCGGGTGTCGATTGGAGCAGTCCTGCGGCGGTGGCTGTGGTCGGACCGGGGCAGCGTAGACCTGCCTCACCCCGTCGTCAGCCCAGCGACCGAAGGTAGATGAGCGTCGCCTGCACGCGTCTGTCACCATCCTGCAGCGGCAACTTCGAGAAGATGGACCCGACGTGCTTGCGCACGGCGGCTTCGGACACCGTCAACCGCTGTGCGATCAGGGAGTTGGTGTGCCCCTCGGCGACCAGTGCGAGGACCTCCCGCTCGCGGTCCGTGAGAACCGCCAGCGGCGCGCGGCTGCGGGTGGCCTTGACGAGAGCCCGCACGACGTCGGGATCGATGATGGTCTCACCACGAGCAACCCGATCCACGGCGTCGAGAAACTGACGGACATGTCCGACGCGCTCCTTCAGGAGGTATCCCACGCCGCCCCGTGCGGTGTCGTCGCCGAGCAACTCGTCGAGATAGGCGACCGAGACGTATTGGGACAGTACGACGATCGGGAGGTCCGGATCGCGCTGGCGGAGTGCCGCCGCCGCGCGCAGTCCGTCATCGGTGTTGGTCGGCGGCATCCGGACATCGGTCACCACGAGGTCCGGTCGGTGCGCCTCCCACGCGTGGAGGAGCCCCTGCGCATCCGCCACACCCGCGCACACCACGTGTCCGGCGGACGCCAGCACGCTCTCCACGCCGGCCCGTAGCAGCGGGCTGTCCTCTGCGAGCACGATCCGCAGCGGCCGTTCGGTCGGACTCACACCGGACACTCCATCCGAATTGTCGTGGGACCCCCGACCGGACTTGTCACAGAAAGGTTTCCGTCGAGAGCGCCGAGACGACCACGCAGCCTGTCCAGACCGCCACCGGCAGTGATGTGTGCGCCGCCCGCGCCGTCGTCGGTGACGGTCAACAGCCACATGTCCCCGACGCGGTCACCCTGCACGGTGACATGTCGAGTCTGTGCGTGTCGCACGGCGTTCGTCAGGGCCTCGGACACCAACACGTAGGACATGTGCTCGACCGGCGGCGACAGTCGTTCCCCCGCACCGGTGACACCGTCGAGCGCGATGGTCACGTCGAGCGGGACGTCTGCCACCAGGTCCGTCAGCGCGGGGGCGAGGCCCCGCTCGATCAACGCCCGCGGCGAGTAGCCGCGCAGCACGGCCCGCAACTCCGCGAGCGTCTCGTCCACCTGCCGGTGAGCATCGGCGGCGAGCCGGCCCGTCGGTCCGTCCGAGTCGGCTGCTTCGGCCAGTCCGAGGTTCATCGACAGCGCAACCAGTCGGTGCTGTACCCGGTCGTGTAATTCCGATTCGAGGAGGGTCCGCTCCGAGCCCTCTGCGTCGAGTAGCGCGGAACGGGTCGTCTCGAGGCGGGCCGCTTCGAGACGCCACGGATCGGCGTCGGACCCGAGGAGACGACGGGCCATCGCCGCCTCGAACGCGGCCCAGGCGCCGACCGCCACCAGCAGCAGCACCGTGCCGACTGCCCCGGCCAGCGCCAAACCCCAGGCACCCGAACTGGTTTCGACAGTCCACGCGCCGAGATCGAAGTGGTCGTCGCGGATGACCACGGGCGCGGCTAGAAGCATCCCGACAATGGTGACGCCGAAGATCGCCAGGAGGGTGGCGGCGCCGCCGGAGATCGCCGCACACAGGACGTACGCGACATGCCGCATCGTCGGCAGTCGCTCCTCGTTCGCGGACGCCGTCACCTGCACGTCCGCACGGTCCGCGATCGACCGATCGACCAGCCTCAGTCGCGCGCTGTGCGCGCGAAGCATCGGTTCCCACAACGCCGTCCGCAGTCGACGCGTCATGCCCAACAGCAGGACAGGGAGGATGCCGATCACGGTGACAACCGAGAGGACGCCCGCGGTGGCGAGGCAGGCCAACGACCGCCAGGGCCACACGGTGCGGAGGTACCGGGGGCCAGACCGCAGTGCTGCCGACACGCCACCCCTCACTGCTCGGCCCCGATCGCCGCGCGCCGACGTACCCTCGTCGTCCCGACGATGAGGAGGACGACGGGAACGTAGGCGGCGCACATGAGAAGCGTAACGGCACTCGCGTTGGCGCCGGGATCCACGAAACGCTCGAGACCGACGGCCACGACGAGGTTGCTGCCGCCGTGCAGGATTGCGGGCGGCCACACGGACCCACTACGACTCCACAGCCAACCGATCACGAATTCCAGCAGCACCGACAACGGAAGCCACATCAGCATCGCCACGACCGCGTCGGTGGCGGTACCGCCGGCGCCGAAGTACCCCACCCAGGGCAGAGGCCAGTGCCACACACCCCAGATCAGGCCGGTCGCGACCGTCGTTGCGAACGGCCTGCCCGGAACGAGACGATCCCGCAGGTAAGCGGTCCAGCCGAACTCCTCTCCCCAGAACACGGGCGCAGCCACAATTGGGACCACCACCGCGATCGCCACGAAGGTCAGGTCGTCCCGCCCGAAGTTCCACGCCGCGACGTCCCACACGCCCGCCACCGCGGCCGCTGCCAACGCGGTCGCGAGAACCGCTACCGGAAGCAGCGCGGCGATCAGGTACGACGACCACGCCCCACGCAGTCGGGGCCTCAGCCCCGCATCGGAGAACCCTTCGCGGGTGATCCACCGGCGCGTGACGATCGCGGCGACGGCGGGCACGAACGCGGCGGTGAGAAGTTGGACGACTGGGTCGTCGAGCGAGTAGCCGGCGGCCCACACGATTGCCCACGGAACCCAGGAAGCCCCGAACGCGAGAACGAGGAACCAGAGAACTCCACGTGCGCGCACGGACGAATCGAGGACGGTTGCAGATGGCCGAAAGGTCGAAGCAGTGGTCATGCCTCCACTTCACGACATGGTGAACGGAAAGGCTGTAGCCCACGCGACCGTCTCGGGGTGGCGTGCACGCTACCTACGACGCGATGCGTCGCTGCAACCGCGGCAGGCCAGAGGTGGGTGGATGGAGGGGTGTTCACCATGGCAGAGCGTTCTGGGCTGCATGCAGATTGGGCAGGTCTACAGGTCAGTAATCACACTTAAGAATGGCCCCGGATCACACAAATCTGGAGAAGTTCCAGTCTTTTGACCGTTGGGTGGGCTCGAGTCCGGGATAGGCCAGCCTTCCCGGACTGAGATGCAGGACGGGTTACCGGGACGCCTGCGCCGGCGTCTGATCCATCTCGGATTTGCTACGCCAATTCGAGATGGCCGTCCGACTTGGCGATCGCCTTGCAGGACAGCCGACAGCGATAGGGTCCGCCTATCGATGGAGGACGACGAGATCAGCCCCGGCCGAGGATCTCGGCCGGGGCTGATCAGTTTGAAGAGGTTGGCTACCCGATGCCGAAGAAGTGCATCACAGCGGCAACAGTCGGCTGCAGCCAATTTCGGACCTCGAGCGGAAGGCCGGCGTACGGGTCGTAGCCACCCGGTGATGCATTTGCGACCCCGCCCCCGAGAAGACCGAGCACCCCTACTGTCGCAACGAGCGTTGCTGCTCTCATCTTGTTCATATCGGGAGAATCGCCCAAAACATACCGAGCGTTACGCCCAACTTGGGTGGGCGCCCAATCGGCTTCGCGCAAGCCTGAGGGCGTACTGGTAGCCGATCGTCATGCAGGACCCGCGAACCCGTGCGCGGCGGATTGGGAAGAGCCGCGGCGGCAGTCATCCCCTCGGAAACGCCAAGAAGTGACGCGAGAACACCGCCACGTAACGCCGCGAGGCACAGACGAGGAGTCCAGATCGGTCCGCACCATCCACGCGTAGGATTAGCGGGAAGCCACCGATAGTGATGCGCGTCAGACCCGAGTGAAGGAACGACGGCCGCCATGTCTTCTGCTACCCAACAGGCGCCAACCAGCATCCTGACTGTCTCTATCAAAGCGGCGGACCTGCCAGATTTCGCCAGCGAAGGGCCGATCCTCGTCGAGGTGGACACCAGCGAACAATCCGGGCGGACATATCGCCGCAGCTACCTGGTCGAAACAACTGTTGAGCGTCGGCAAGACAATGAACCCCACAATCCGGAAGTCCGCGTCACCTTCGCCGAACCGGGCATCGACGCCATCACCTTCGCGCCAGCAGACGATGTTGTCGTGCACCGCCCATTCCTCGCCAAGCATCGGTAACCGGCAGACCCGTCGGGGCTGAATCTCGTGTCCACACAGAGGCTGCTCGGCAGCAGTCACGTTTTTAGCCATGAACCGTCGCCGAAACCTCTGTAGTGCAGAATATTTCAGGGATGAATTGCCCCGTGAAGGTTCTCGATGCTGCGCGCGTGGGTGGCGAGTTCTGCGCGCGCGGATTTCATCGCGGTGGCATGGCTGAGCGGGATCACCCGCCCTTGCACAGCCCCACCACCGTCCGGCCACCGTCGATTTGTTCCGGGCACCCGTTCCCTGTCGTCTTTCACGCGCTGTCGATCCGCATATACGCGGCGTCTGAACGCTGCGTCTAGGGGTAGTGGCATGGGTTCCATTCTGTCAGTGCGGGGTTCACCAGCGGGAAATCGGGAGGCCGGGCGCGCACAGCTCACTCTCGGATGGCGCGCGCGCCGCCACGAGACCCGCTTCAAGCGCTCTGAACTGCAGGTTCGAGTGAGTGACCGCGCTCACGAAGATTCTGTAGTGGCGACTGTAGACAATCGAATGTCGCCGTTGTAATCTTCCAGCCGTAGATGAGAGACGGATCCAAGGGGCGTGGCAGAGGACGAACTGCCCGCATGAAGGAAGACCGGTAAGTAGGGCGGGACGCGTCGAGAAGATGTGTTGAGTGTGTTTCGGAAGACTCGACGCGTCCCGCCGCTCTACCGGGCAGTCAGATGAGCCTGGTAGAGCGGAACAGGAAGTTGCAGGAAATGCGACGCACGCAGGCGTCGCACCTGGGCGGTTGCAAGATCGCCGCGCAGGAACATTGAAAAGTCCCGACTAGGAGGTGGTGCACGGTCAGCTGTTACACGATCGCGTCCCGTCCGCCGAGGCGGGGAACCAGTAAGGAAGCCGGCCGAATGGCTGGTCTGTTCAAGTGAATCCCCTCGGGCCCCGGCGCCGCACAGGCGCCGGGGCCCCCGTCCGTGCATACGAAAGGTGCCACGAACATTCCGGCGAAACCGAACGACCGCGGCCCGGGAGACAGAATCGACGACGAGGACTTCCCGGCGTACAGCATGGGACGCGCCGCCGAACTCCTGGGCGTCACACAAGCCTTTCTCCGCAGCCTCGACACCGCGAACTTGGTCACCCCGGTGCGATCCGAAGGCGGCCACCGACGCTACTCCCGATATCAACTACGCGTCGCCGCCCGCGCCCGCGAACTAATAGACCAGGGCACCGCACTCGACGCCGCCTGCCGCATCATCATCCTCGAAGACCAACTCACCGAAGCCCAACGGATCAATACCGAATTCCGCCAGGCACAGCAGCACCCAGACCAGGCCACGAACACTGAAGCCACCACCGACTGACCCGGCTGTATAGCGCCATGGACTCACGACGCGGAGCTCGGGGAGCAGTCCCATTCCCTAGTTATCGAACCGATACCTGTCGGTCGCGCGGAGGAGGCTCTCGCTAGAGGTCCGCCCCCGTCGACTTCACTCGGACGGCAGTGCAGGAACAATGGGCCCGAAAGGAGTTACCGCACATAGCAGCTCACTATGTGCGGTAACCTCTGAGTCGTCCTGGCGCGATTCACCTGACCCGCGGGGACGACTCGGGAAACTATCTGCGGTAGCGGTCGGACTGCCCCCACTCAGGTTGACTCGTGGGGTTGAGCGGTTTGCAGGGCGAGCAGCGACGCCGACCCGGCCGGGTCCAACCTGCCCGCGAGTTGATTCCACAGGCGCTTGTCAGCGACCTCACGGCCCGCGGCGACCAGCCTCTCCAACCCCGTGATGCCGGGCAGCAGGTTTGGCATGCCCGCAGCCACGCCACCGCGCCCTCGAAGATCACCTTCGGCCCGTCGCCGGTCATCCACGCCTGGTCCGCGATCCACGCCGCCAGCTCCGCCTCCACGTCCGCGAACGCGGCCAAGTGGTACTCCTGCGTGATCTCGGCCTGATGCTCGAACCGGGTCATTCGCCGATCTGCGTAGTCCTTCAGACATGCCGGGTCGTCGATGCCCAACTGCTCGGCCGGGTACTCCACCAACTCCGGCGGCACATCCAGCGGGTAGGTCAGGAACATGCCCAAATGACAGACCGTGATCATCTGCACGGCGTAGCCGAGCCGGTTGTAATCGCGGCGACGGGCCGCGATCAGCCGCCGGTCCTCAACGTCCGGGTGGAAGAACCGCTCCATCTCCACACGTGAATACGAACCGACCCGGCCGTAGCCCCCATCCATCACGGCGCCATGAAATCACCTACACCGCAACACCGCTCACCGTTGCGTAGATCCGGCACCATAGCCCGGCCTCAAGCCCAAACCTCCGCTAATACTGCAACGGCGTTTTGATGGTCGGTGCTGGTAGATGTATGAGGCCATGACGTTGGTGACGCCACGGTTGGGCATGGCGGCCGGTGGCTGGCCGCCGATGGCGTGCCGCAGCGAGGCAGTGATCCACGCGGCAGGTTGACAGCAACCGCGTGGTCACGGTGGAGGGTGCCCTGGGTCGCACTGCTTCGCGATCCAGAAGCAGATCACCTCCACGACATGGCTGCGTTCGGTGTCGCTGAGCGCACGGCCGGCTGGGATTGCGTGCCAATGCTGCAGGCAGATGCGGCAGCAGGTCGCGGTCGCGTGTTGAGCGACGAAGACGGGATGGCCGCAGTAGGGCGTTTGCCGGCCGTCGTTGTGTGGTTGGGCGGGGGCAAGCCGGTCACGGATCAGTTCGTCTGTGTGCCCGCGCACACAGTCGCAAATCCGCGGTGTTCGACCATTGCGCGGTCCCGGCCGCGCAGCTGGAACTTCGCGCGGAAGGGGTGCTGTCCGATCCGTTCCAGCTTGGCGTTCAACTCTTCGATCAACACGGGCGACTCCGTCGTGTTTCAGTTGTGCTGGGCGGTGATGTTGAACATCCAGCTGATCCCGAACTGGTCCACGAGCGAGCCCGCCTCGTCGCCCCAGACCTGCATTTCCAGCGGCAGGGTGACGGTGCCGCCGACGGACAGCTTCTGGAAGTAGTCGCGGAGTTCGCCGTCGTCGCCGCCGAGGAAGACCGCGACGTTGTTCCCTGGACGATAGGGCGGATGGCCTGGCCGGTCGTCGGGGAAATCCCATGCCATCAGCGTGTAGCCGGCCGAAGTGTCTAGACGAGAGTGCATGATCTTGTCGGCGTTGGGTGCGTCCGGTAAGCCGAAGTCCGCGACGGTTCCTATCTCCAGCTCGCCGCCGAAAACCTGCCGATAGAACTCCATTGCCTGCCGCGCGTTGCCGTTGAACGTGATGCACGGATTGACCTGAGACCCCACTTGGACGCTCCTTCGTGAAGTGACCATCGGGCTGTCCGATGGGCGCAGAATCAAGGTCTCAACGAATCACGACACCTCCTGTCGTGATTACTGGTAAGTCTTTTGTTTATGCGCGCCGACCGGCTGGTCTCCCTGGTGCTACTACTGCACCAGCGTGGACAGTGGACGCCTCATTCCGAACTCGCGCCACTCGCAGTCGATTATTGCGAACCCTGATCTCGGAGCCTGCCTGTCCTGGCCTTCTGGGCCTCCAGCGCCGGAGACGCATGGCCGCCCCAGCATCCGTTTTTCCGTACCCCTGGGTTCTTCTGTTGCGGGTGCTACCGGACGAGAATGGATATGTCAGGATTTCCCGGCGATGTCGGGAACAAATCCACTGAATTGGAAGAGATCATGCTCGGCCTATTTCTAGGTCTGGGCAGCACCGCCCTCGCGCTGGGTCTGGGTGTGGGCTTGGCCCTCACCATCGGACTCGCCCTCACCATCGGACTCGCCCTCGGCAGCGCGGCCCTCGGGCTCGGCTTGCTGATCAGCGACGCAGCCATCAAGTACAACATCGACGAACTCGAAGACTGACCGACATATCGTCGGGTTCCTCGTCGTCATGGGGTGATGTGCCAACCAAGGGTTCAATTTCAATACTGCGCGGCAAGGGGAGCTGAATGCCCTTGTGCGCGTTTCACGCCGAGAGCGGCCGACGACAGCTGCCAAGACGCATGCAGGCACAAAACTGTCCTGCCCAACGATCGTCAAACCGGACACCGGTGGACGGTAGAGAAGTTTGGCGTAGGGCCGCGGACTAGACGTGCTCGCACCATCGTCGGCGAGGATTTCCCGCATTCGGTGCTACGAGCCGCTCGCGCAATTCCCGTAGCTCGGTGCTGGTTTCCTGAGGTTCTCTGGTGGCGCGACGCGCTGCTCAACTGTGTTCGCTCCGCGGGTTTCGTGTGTCTGGTCACCCAGGTAGCGTTTCGCCGCCGATCGGGGCGAGCACCTCACCGGAGTAGTACGAGGACAAAAGGCAGGAGGCGAAGAAGACATAAGAGGGGGCGATCTCGTCCGGCTGCGCGGCTCGACCGAAGGGTGCCTGGCTACCGAACCCGGCGACCTTGTCGGCGCTCATCGTAGCCGGGATGAGCGGGGTCCAGACCGGTCCGGGTGCCACGCAGTTGACCCGGATACCGCGATCGAGGAGTGCCTGGGCCAGCGCGTAGGTGAGTGCGATGACCGCACCCTTCGTCGCGGAGTAGTCGATCAGGGTCCGGTTCCCGCGTAGGCCGTTGATCGAGCTGGTGTTGATGATCGATCCTCCATCTGGCAGATGGTTCAGTGCGGCTTTGGTGACATGGAAGTAGCTGTCGATGTTCACGGCGAAGGTGCGTCGCCACTGTTCGTCGGACAGTTCGGCGAGGTCCTCGACCGGGTTCTGGTAGGCGACATTGTTGACCAGGATGTCCAGCGCGCCCAGTTCGTCAACGGTGTGTTCGACCACGGCGCGGCAGTGTGCCGGTTCCGCTAGATCGCCTCTGAATCTGGCGCAGGTGCGTCCCTCGGCGGCCACCAGGGCGGTGGTGTGTTCCGCATCCCGCTCCTCCTCGAGGTAGGCGATGGCGACATCGGCACCTTCCTTGGCGAACGCGACCGCCACCGCGCGGCCGATGCCGGAATCGCCGCCGGTGATCAGTGCCTTCTTGCCCTCGAGCAAGCCACGACCCCGGTATCGGCGCATCTCGTCGTGCGGTTCCTCGGCCATCTCCTCCGTCTCGCCCGGATAGTCGATGGTGTGGGGGGTGTGCTCGGTGCTCATCGTCGTGGCCTCCGCGGCAGAACTTGGTTTCATCGACACCGGGCTACCCGACTGCACGAAGGCGAAACGCGAACCCTTCTGCCCGCCGTATGCGTATGCGTATGCGACCGGGGTATCCAACGGTAGGAACGCGAAGGGAGTCACGGTGAACGAGGACAGGGATGACATTCGAGATGACGCCAGGACCGCTCGACCGCACGCCGGCGAAGCGGTGATCGACACGCGCAGCTGGGTCGGCTACGCGGTGGTCGCGGCAGGCGTGGTGCTGATGGCGCTGTGCCTGGTGGCGGCCGGATACGGGTTCGAGGGTTGGGCATGGATCAGCGGTGTCACTGGCCTGAGCTTGTTTGTTGCCGGCGTCGCCCTGGTAGTCCTCGAACATCGGCGGATCAGGTCAGCGCCTCATGATCCGCTCACCCGAGGCTGAGTCGACCAGGTCCTTCGGAAGCTGCGTGACAACAGCGGGACAACCACATAGCCGCGCGCCGATCGCGATCGATCGACTGAGCCGTCGACAGCGACAGCGACCGGAGTGGGGGAACTTGAGCTAAGTCGTCGCCCGCCAAGTCACGCAGGGGCCCGGCTCAGGTACGACGTCCGTCGATCACGTCACGCGCCCGATCGAGCATGGCCGCGAATGGTCCGACGAGAATGTTCTCTGCCTTTGACTCGACTCCTGGATGCGGGCGTGTGGGTGCGATCGCTTCGGCCAATTTGACCGAGTTGGTCATGCGGGCGAGCTCTTCGTCGGTCAGGGCCTTGCGCAGCCGATCGAACTCCTCGTTCTCCTCATGCTCGGCGTGCTCGAGGACCGCGGACTGTAGCTCCCTGATCTTCGCGGTGAACTCGTCCGAGTCGACATCGAGCTCCTCGAGCTCGGACAGCGCCACCTTGGCTTCGTGTTCCTCTTCGAGCCGCTCCTCGATGAGTGGCTCTCCGTTGTCGAGGTCGCGTCGGGCGCGGGGATGAACGACCTCTTCCTCAGCAGCCTCGTGGATCGCGAGCAGTCGTCGGAGCTCGAAGAATGCTTCCTCTCGGGCTTGGCCAGACTGGGCGAGGACCTCGCGGAACAGGGTCTTGATCTGTTGGTGCTGGCCAACCAGGAACTGGACCACATCTTCGGTCGATCGGATTTGTGTCGTGGGCATCGGCTCGGCCTTCCGTGTCGCGGTCATTTGCCACACCTGGCCTACCCGCGGGGCCTGGGCACGAAACTCACCCAGGAAACACACAGCGAATTCCACAACGGCTGTCCACAGCCCTCAGCACGACGCGGTCGGTACGATCGAGCCGTGTTCGGCCTGCCCTTGGCGATGGCCCGATTCAACTACAGGCTCGTACGCCTACCGCTCCAGCTGATCGAGGATGTCGCTGTCGTGCGTCTCCCCGAAGAGTCGGCGCTGCGCCTGGGATACGAGCGAATCCTCATCGAC
Organism: Rhodococcus sp. PvR099; assembly: GCF_017833315.1. NCBI lineage: Bacteria > Bacillati > Actinomycetota > Actinomycetes > Mycobacteriales > Nocardiaceae > Rhodococcus > Rhodococcus sp. PvR099. Next base: position 4,589,252 of record NZ_JAFIBV010000001.1, read on the forward strand.
TGCGATCGCGTGGCCGCTCATTTGCTGCGTGACGAGTCGGCCGCAGCTCGCGCCTGTCGACTGCATGAGGAGACGGCCCCGGCGCGCGTGACTCGCGCACTCGAACTGCGCAGGGTCGAGCAGCACGAAGAGGCCGTGCACGCGGCCGAGGCGGAACTGCTGCACGGGCATCGCGAGAGATTTCTGCGCCGCCTGAGCGAACACGTCTCGCAGAGTCCCGCCGGGCGATAGCCCAAGGGGCCCGGGTGCATCGAGCCGAAAAGGGGCCTGTACAGCGCGCGACGAGGGTGGTAGACCCTAGTTGGTTGAGTCCACAGCCGCCCCCGCTTGCCTCTCACGTGAGCCCGTGAGCCCGTGAGCAATCAGCATCTGCTTCCTGGCGTGGCGCACTCGACCCGGGAGGTGCAGCAAGAACCAGGAGGCCTGCTGTGTCGATTTCACCCATACTCACCCGCCGGCCGATGCCAGACGGCCCCGGAATTGGCCGAATCCCCGCAGGTGTACCCAGCGTCGGAATTGGCGCCATCGAGGTATCGGGGGAGGTGGACGTGCATACCTTGCCCGACCTCGAAAGGCGGCTCGACGCAGGAGCCAACGCCGCCGAATACGGCCTCGTCGTGGACCTCTCCAGAGTTACCTTCCTGGCGGTATCGGCCATCGAAGCTCTCACCCGGGTGCATTGGCGTGCCGGGTGCGCGGGGGTGGACGTCGTCCTGGTCGGCGGTCCCCACTGCGTGGAGCGCGCCCTCTCCGTCACGGGCGCTGACAAGCAGTTCCACTGCTTCACCTCGCCGAAACGCGCATTCGAAGCATGCGAAAGCCGCTATCGGTGGTCCCTTTCTCTGGTGGTGCCGACCCAGATCCATTGCAGCGCTGCGGGGGTAAATTGCTAGTGGTGGGGGTTCGGCGTGCTCGTGCCGCTGCGTGGATTCAGCACGCCGAACAGGGACCGTCGGAGGCAACTGTCGGCTGCCGACGGTCTCTGTCCTTGCGCAGGCCGTGGATCAGTTCCTTCAGCCAAGTCCGAGGCGGCCCCGCTGTATCGATCGACCGTCAGGATCCGGCCAGTGACGGAGGTGTAGATTTCCCTCCTCACGCGGCCTTATGTTCGATACGGTCGGTGCGTCCGCAACGCACACTCCCGCGGGCGCGGCCCCCATCAAGCTGCTGCCCGCGCTGGTGGGGGCCGCCCAGGGAATGCGCGCTACCTCGATAGCTTGACGAGATCGCCGAGTGTCGTAGTCATTTCAGCCGGTGGCGCGAAGTCTGCTTTCCCTCAATTGGCGCGACGGCAGCCGAGCGAGGCGACCAGGCTCTGGAGACTGGGACACGTTCCAGTCGCACGCTCTTACGGAGGTCGAACTTGCGTGTTGCGCAGTACGTTCGGTCCTGGATAGATGCGGGGATCGTCTGCGCTCACTCTCCGCCGTTGATGGTCGAACCCGTCCGCATCGTCTGCCTCGTCGATCATCCTGCGCGTGTTCGCGTATCGCTTGATTCCTTCTCGGCCCGCAACCGTCGGTTCTCATCCACCGCCCTCTGGAGCGAGGGGAAGATTTGGAATTGGTCCGTCAGGCCGGTCACTTCAAGGGCTCGTTCCACACACTGTGGTGGCGCTACGAGGAGTAGCTGTAGACCATTGGCGGACGCATGGATATTTGCGCGGGCCAGTGCCTGTGCGCCAGAGACTCCTAGAAATGTTGAGTGAGTCAGATCGACTATCAGGCTCATGACCGCTGAATCGATGCCGGCGTCGAGGGCTGATCGCAGAGTTTCGGCGGATGCGTAGTCGATTTCCCCTCTGATGTCGACGACCGTCGACCCGGGCCCACCGCGGCGATCCCGCCCTGCGCGCAGGCAGTCGTCCAAGCGGCTGTAGTGATGAATGTGAATCTTCATGTCACGGCCTCCGGTCTTGAGGACGTCGTCGCTCGAAGGAAACCGGATTGACCCTGGTGAGAAGAATGGCGTGGACTTGCCGCCCTCAGCGCTTCGGCTTGGCTGTGTTCTCTACCGGGTTCATGCTCACCAAGAAGCATGGCGGATCTGAAGAGTGTTTCGCCTGGTGAAACCCTTTTTCAAGACCGCTGGGGTGGGTGTCAAGCATCGAACATTCAAGCGCGAACTCGCCCTGCCATGCCCCGAGAGTGTGGCCTCAGTGCCGACAGGAACGATGTCGGCAGTGAGGCCATATTTCCCATGTCCCGAGCGTTGCGGGTGGTACCCAGGCACGGGATTGGACGGCGAACCAGGTCCGCCATCGACTGCGACCGGGCCAGAACGTTGAGTCAGGCGTCGATCACCTTTTGCTCCCGTTTGCCCGCGATCTCAATCCTGCGTGGTTTCGCCTTCTCCGCGACAGGAATGGACAATCTCAGGACCCCGTCCTCATAGCTTGCCTCGATGCCGGCGGTATCGAGGGTTTCGCCGAGGAACAGTTGCCGGCTGAACACCCCACGTGGCCGCTCGGCGGAGACCAGTTCACAATCCGTGCTCAACTCCGGGCGTTCTGCGTGAACGGTCAGCACGTTCTGCTCGACATCGAGATCGATCGAGTCGGCCTTCACCCCGGGAAGATCGAATTCGGCAATGAACTTGTCACCGTCGCGCCACGCATCCAGAGGCATCACAGCCGGACGCGCCACCGTCCCGAAGACCTGCTGGGCGAGGCGGTCGAAGTCACGGAACGGATCAGTACGCATCAACATCATCGTCACCTCCAGGCAACTTCATACAGATGAACAGTTGATACCCGTATCAACGCGGGAAGGTAACCTCATGTTCCCGCCATAGATTATGATGGCACTATGGCTGACCTGGTGCAAGAGGATCAAAAGATGGAGGGCCGCGGATGGTGAACGAGTCCACCCCGCGCTCCCGGTTGGGTGTCTACGGCATCTCGGTCGCTTCCGAGTTGTCGGGCATCGACCCGCAGACATTGCGCCTGTATGAACAGCGAGGCCTGCTCACCCCAGCCAGGACGGAAGGCGGAACCCGGCGTTACAGCGACGACGATCTGGCAATCCTGCAGAGGGTCGTCGAGCTCGTTGGCGCTGGCGTGAACCTCGCAGGTGTAGCGCGGATTCTGTCGCTCGAGGCGGACAATCTGCGCCTTGAGTCCGAGAATGCGGACCTGCGTGCTGGGCGCGAGGCCACTTCCCCTCGGCAGCAGGTCCGTTAGGGCGGTCTGCCTGCCGAGCTGCCCATCAATGCGGTGTCCGACCCGTGCCTCTCGCGGTTCCCAGCGATTCTTCCTCTTCTGATGAGTAGAGCAACTTTTCTATGCGGTATGGCATAGGAAAAAGGTAGTGAAGTCTGGAACCTAGCGACGTCCGGTGCTAGCTTGAAAGTGCACAGTGAGTCGCGTTCGCACTGGGCGGGCGCACAGGCGTCAGGGAGGTGCAGAGCTGTGCGCCGCGAAGATGATCACACGAAGCCCCGGGCCGGCGAGTCGACTATGCGTAGCCGCGACCCCGTTCCCCCCGCTGAGGATCCGGTCCATTGGCCGGATCCAAGCCCCCTCAACGAGTGGTGGCAGGCCGTGATGAAGGGCAATCGCAGTGCTTCGATCTGACGATGCAGCTTCCCGTCGATGGAGCATTCGCTGCGTCCGCTGCGATCTCGGGTACAGCACCACCGCGCCGGACAGATCCACGGCGGAGGCGTTAGCGCACACAAACGGCTGGGTCGTAAGCGATTGTCCGCGGTGTCCAGGGTGCGCGACAGCGGAATCGGGTCTTCTGCGCAGGCGACCGGAAGGCTCCTCGCCGAGTGAATGCAGAGTCCGGACCGATGAGTTTTCGAGCGCCGGCGGGTCTACCTGAGGGAGTCGCCGATCGCCGTGCGCACTGGCGGGGCCGTCGCCGCCACCAGACGACCGGGAAGAGGGTGGTTCCGGGAGGTCGGCGGTGCGCGACCGCGCTTGACTACGAGGGGAACTACATGACAGTCACAGCAGACGACATGCGCTCGTTCGAGACCATCATCGGACGGTGGAGGACGTCGGGCACTGCGTTCGACGAGCAAGGGGAGCCCGCCGCGATAATCGACGGCACCGACGAGTACGAGTGGATGCCCGGCGGGCGATGGATCGTCCATCGTGTTGACGTCACGATGGGCGACGACCACGTGCAGGCCCTTGAGCTCATCGGTGACCACGACGCCGCGACCGACACGTACGCCATGCGGGCGTTCGACGGCTCCGGCGCGTACGGGAGGATGACCGCGAACCTGAACGCCGACCGATCATGGACGTTCCTGGGCGACGGGATGCGCAGCACCCTCCGGCCGTCCGAGGACAAGTCGTCCATGACGGCGCGATGGGAGCGGCAGGACGACACTGGCAGCTGGATTCACTGGATGGACATGCGATTCGTCGCTATGGCGTAGCGCACGCCCAACCCGGATTGCATTGGGTTCGAAGGGTGTCCTACTTGACGATCGCTAATAGTCGACAGCGATAGGTGTGGGTGATGGATTGATGGATGGAATGGAAGGGCGTTCACCAATGGCGGAGCGCGCTGGGCTGCACGCGAATTCACTAGGTTGACCAGTCGGTAATCACACTTAAGGATGGCTCCAGATCACACAAATCTGGATGAGTTCCAGGCTGTCGGTTGGCGTGACTCGTCAAACAGGACATTCAGGCATCGCGCCCGGGATTCGACTTGTCTACGCGCCTACCCAGCGGCGGTGGTGGTCAGGCCCTGAGTGCGCTGGCTCGGCGCTCGAGGACCTCATCGGTTAGTCGACACGGGACCAGGGCGGTGACGCTGCGTCCCCAATTGCTCGCAGTCGAGCGGTGCTATCCGGGTGTCCCAGGAGGGGCGCTGTTGGTCCAAGCGCAGGCGAGTCGGTTCCTGCGTCGTTCCTTGGCCTCGATAGGTGCGGATGCTCCGTCTGGCTGGGGTGCACTGTGACTGCCGAACGCTCGGGATGGGGAATCGACACAAAAAGGACCAATCGGTTCGTTTAACTAGACGTGGGCTGGAACGTGTTCTACGTTCGGGTTCATGGCACTCAACATTGCACGCGATGACGTAGCCATCCCGAACGTCGGTGCAGTGGTTGGGGGTTGTGGTGAGTGCTCAGCCAGCCTTGCCGCCGAAAGGTGTTGACGAGTGGTGGACGTCCTCGACGAGGACTTCAGTGTGGTCGAGCCGATCGGGGCGTTCCTGGAGCACCTGACCGCGATCGATCGTTTCTTCGCCGTGCCCCAACCACGGTCCGATCGGTGCGGCCGGCATGGATGGATGGCGCGCGGCCCGTCACGGAGGAACAACGCTATGCGGCGCACGGGCGACGTGCCGCGTCGGCAACTCTCAAGCGCGACAGTGAAGGAAGCACACCGATGACGGACATGATCGCCGTGCGGTTCGACAGCATCGGCTCGCTGGACGCACTGCATCTCGACCGCGTCTCCCGGCCGCAAGTTGGCGAGGGCGAGGTCGTAGTGCAGATCCGTGCGGCCGGGCTCAATCCCAGCGATTTCAAGAATGTGCTCGGCAAGTTCCCATACACGACGGTGCCGCGGACCCCGGGCCGTGACTTCGCCGGCACCGTAGTCGCCGGCCCTGCCGACCTGCTCGGTCTCGATGTGTGGGGAAGTGGTCGAGAACTCGGGTTCACCCGGGACGGTTCACACGCCGAATTTGTCGCGCTGCCGGCACGCGGGGTGGCGGCCAAGCCAGAGAATCTGTCATTCGCAGCAGCAGCGGCGAGCGGTGTGCCGCACCTGACTGCATGGGAGGCCGTGGAGCGCTGCGGGATCGGCGCTGGGACGACAGTGGTTGTGATCGGCATGGGTGCGGTCGGCAGCGCCGCCCAGGCTCTAGCGGCCGCCCGTAAAGCCCGCGTCCTGGTGGCCGTCCGCCGCGCCGAGCACGCCGAGGAACTACGGGCCAGGGCCATCGAGGCGATCGTGCTCGATACCGGGCTGGACGCGCGGGTGCGTGACCACTTTGACGACGGTGCCGAGGTCGTGTTCGACACGACCGGATTCTGGCTGCCGGCCGCGATTCCGGTGTTGGCGGCCGGTGGACGGGTGGCGATCATTGCTGCTCCCGCAGACGGTCACGAGCGCGTTCCGGTGCTCGAACTCTATCGACGTGGAGCCACTCTTATTGGAGTCAATTCCGCCCGCCACGACACCATCACCAGTGCAGGCGGACTCAACGCCCTGCGGCCATTGTTCGAGTCCGGTGCACTCGACGCACCGGCAGACATCATCCCCCGTCCGCTGGACCAAGCGGTGGAAACCTATAGCGAACTGGCCGCCGGGGCTGCAAGCAAATTCGTCTTCGTCCCCTAGCGCTGCGGATCCCATCAGAATAGTGAGAGGACGGACGCGACCAAATGATCTCCGATGTCGATCTGGAGAAGCTCGACCTTGCCACGGAAACGTTCGCGGGGGTGCTCCGCGGCGAGGACGCGATCGGGGCCCAGCCCAGCCGGTGCCCGGGATGGAGTACGCATGACGTCGCCAACCACGTTCTCGGCGGGGCGATCCGCTACGCGCATTACTTTTCCGGTGTTGATCCCGCCGAGATTGCTTGGAGCCGAACCGCGGATCATGTCGGGGACGACCCAGCTGGAGCACACCGCAAGCTGGCGGACGCACTTCGCCGCGAATTCGTCGACCACCGCGACGAGGGCATCGTCCTGCACCATCCGCTCCAGGACGTTGACGCACAAACGCTGCTGGTGATGCGTGTGCAGGAGTTGGTGTTCCATGGCTGGGACATCGCCTCTGTCGCCGAGCCGAGTATCGAACTAGATCCGTCACTTTGTCGGTTTCTTCTCAACCGTGGTAAGGCAGTTCGCACGATGCTCCGCACACATGGGGTACTCGGGCATGTGACAACTTCGGCAGGTGGCGGGCTGACCGCCGAGGTGCTCGCCGAGTGGGGTCGTGGGTGACGTTCGGGGCCCGGCGCCCCGGCCGACTCAGGCATCCCGCATCGCTCCGCAGAACCTGGTTCCTCTGCGTGACTGACACCTCCCCCGCGGCATTCTCGACTCCTGGGGCGAGATCCTCGGCGAACCCGAGCCTGATGGAGCGGATGTGGATGGAGCTGTCTGGTGGAGTGGGTGGATGGATGGAGAGAGAGATCCGCGCCAGCGCTTCTGTGCGCGCGGGCCGCGAGCGAGATGGATGGAATGGATGGTGGATGTGGATGGATGATGGATGGACCATGGAGGGGTGTTCACCAATGACGGTTCGTTCTGCGCTGCAGCCGGATTGGATAGGTTAACCAATCGGTAATCACACTTAAGGAGGGCTCCTGATCACACAAATCTGGATGAGTTCCAGCGTGCGCGCGACGGTCGGGTGAACCGTCCGAGTGACGTGTCAGGTCAGGGGTTGGCTGTCGGTGTCGATCACGTCAGCGACGTAGCGGTCAGGCAGGCCGAGTAGGTCGGTGAGCACGCGGCGGCGCTGCCCGTCGAGCCACCGCACCGTCGCCACCCGGTCACCTACCGCCGCGACATCGTGGAACTCCTGCCAGAACGGCAGATTCTCCTCGAAACCTCCGTGATTGATGAGGACGTCGATCATCTTCTCGATGACCTCGATAGGGTCACCTGTCCCGTAGAGGGCCCGCCACCCCGCCAACTGCGGCCACTGAAGAGGCCGGCGTTTGAGGTGATCGCGAAATGTGATCTCGAGCAGCTCAGTCATACGGCGGTCGCTGTGCAGAGTGAATCGCTCCATCGCCGGGCCGAGCGCCCACCAACACACCATCTCGACACCGGCATCAAGGTCGAACAGGTTGATCGAGGTCGGGTAGACGGCCGTATCACCCAAGTAATACCGCGTACTCGCATAGCCGTCCTGATCGAAAACGTAGGAACCCGGGTGTAGTGGCACCAGGAGCGGAAAGTGCGAGACCGTCAACTCCTCCCGATTCGGAGCGGCGGTGTTCCCGATCGCGCAATACCACCACCGCACCGGCGTCCACAGCAGCGATGCGTTGATGCCCTTGTCGATGACCACCCACTCCGGGCCGAGGCGTTCGGCGGCGCCGGCGAGGATCCGGTTCCGCGCCGCACCGCGGCCCTTGCGGGGGCGTTCCTTCTCGTACAGTTCGCGGGCCATCCGCGCGTTGAACTCAGCGTTGGTCTCGGTCATCAGACCCGATCCTCCGGAGGTTGCGGTTGCTGGGGAGCGTGGTCCCAGGTCGGTTTCGTGAGCGGGTTCTCGTCCTGGCTGGCGGGTGCGACTGGCCCGCCCTGTGACGATTGGGGCGGGCCTTCGTCAGGGTCCCAGGGCGGTCCGACGGTTTACTCGTAGTGGTAGAGCCGGACCGTGTTTGGGTAGTGCAGCGGGCCATACACGTCGGCTCCACTGCCGCGGTGTGCGGCGGCGCCGCGGTCGGCGGAGATCTGCACGCTGTCGCCGAAGCTCAGACCGTTGTCGACGCTGCGGAGGTTCGGGTAGAGCGGGTTGAGGACGGGGCCGGCGATGTGTGCGTTTGCCAGCGCGGCCGTTTCGGCTGCGTTGAGTTCGATGGCGGTGCCGCCGGGGATCGGTGTGACGGTCAGTGCGGATGCGGCGCCGGCGCCGAGGGTCATGGCCGCGCCGATTCCTGCTGCGACGGTGGTGAATTGGATGGTTTTTGTGATGGTGTTTCGCATGGCGATTTCCTCCCCTGTTGGCTGCCGAGTGTCGGCAGCTACGAACCCCACCCGAACACATCGGCCGTGCGGTCACCACCTCTCGGTGGGCGTTTGTGTGGGGGATCACTCCGGGCTGCCGTCTCCATCGGGCGCGCGCCGAGCAGCGCTATTCCCAGCTCGTATCTGGCTGCGGGAGTGGCACATTCGGGCACGATGACACTCGCAAGTCTGGCGTGTGGTGTGGGCGGATGGCCGTGAGTGCTTTCGCGTATCCCTTCCGGTGTCAGTCCTTTGGTCGTGCGGCTGCGCCGAGGATGGCCGCCAGGAGCGACCCGGCGAGGAGGAATAGGGCGATGCGCGTGCTCCGCTCGTCGCCGCTGAGGTCGCTCCAGGTCAGTGCCTGCGCGATCGTTGCCGTGAGGTACAGGCCGATCGCTGCGCTCTGATATCGGTTCATTCCAAGCTACCTCCGTAGGGACGGCGGGGTCGGGGTTGGGTCCGCACGGGTTGGACCGCAGATTGTGATGGACGACACTGCCGGCGCTTGTATGCAGGGCGGCTTTTGCGGCGTGACGAGGGTAAATGATGTTACTCGGGCCGGTGGGTGAGCGTGAGATTCTGTGATGGCGGGTTGCGGATATGTGGGGCGTGGGGCAACGTCAAGCGGGCTGGGCAAATGTCTAGCAAATACTCAGGGGAGGGGTATTGATGCGTAAGTTGTCTCGGATCAGGGGCGGAGCGGTGGCGGCGGGGGCCGTCGCGGTGGCCGCGGCACTCACGGTTGGGGTGGGTGTCAGCTCGGCGGATGTGTCACCACTGGCCGATGAGCAGCGCTCGATAACCACGCTCGGTGGGTGGCGGGCGGAGGCCGCGCTGCGGGACATGACGGTGACGCCCGTGCCGAATCTGGCGGTTGCGAACACCACGCGGGAGGGCTTCATCTCCGTGTTGGCGGCCGGGCAGGTGCAGCGCGGCGGGACCCGGCGCCCTGCATGGCGCCGAGGTGGAGTTGTCGATTGACATCGGGTGCGGCCTTGACGTGTCCAATGGCGTGACCGTCGGGTTGCAGGGCAGCGTCGGTGCATCGGCGAACGTGAATATCGGTCCGGTGTCGGGTTTTTCGCCTGGTTTGAACGCGAGTGTGGGTCCGTCCGTGAGCACTCAGCTCAAGCCAGGTGCGATCTCGACCGTCAGTCTGGGTAAGAAGCAGCTCGAGCAGCCCACCAATCCGGGTGATCCGTTCCTAGGTGGGGTGCGGGTCGCGGAGTTGCCGATCAAGGTCAACAACTGCCTCGGTCCGGTTTCGACGCGGTTGGTGTCGAAGCTGACGGTGTCGACGACGGTGTCCAACGAGGTCGTCTACGCCTACAGCAAGCCGATGTGGCTCTAGCGCGAGGGCGGCGAATTACGTTGACACCGCGCCGAATTACGAACAGCAGCTGTCGTCGGGGCGCCGCTGCGGTCGCCGTGTTCGCGGCGATGTCCGGGGTGGGAATCGGGATGCTCGGATGCACCGCCACGGCCAACGCACAGGAAACCCCCGCCGAGCGCTGCGCACGAGAAACGGCCCAGTACAACCAGGTGTGGGTGCAGGGTTGGGTTGCCGCGCATCCCGGTTCCACCGCGGCTGACGCGCCGCCACCGTCCCCGCCGTACGTGTGCGTGGACCCTGGGCAGTCGCAGCCCACCACGACGACACCGCAGCCGACGATGGGTGCGGTGCCGACCGGTACCGACAACGGCACCGGAATCGGCGTAAACGTCGGCGGCATCGGGGTGGTCGGGGGCACGAGTGATCTCTCGCCTGAGAGCACCGGCGCCCAGCCGCCGTCGACGATGTTGGCGAGCCCTCAGACCAGGGCGGCCGGCGATTCCGCGGGCACCAACGCGCCGCCGGACGGCCTGAGCGCCCAACTGACTGCACCGACCACAGGTACTGTCTCCTCGCCAGTGGGCACGGACACCGCTCCGCCGAGCGCACCGGCGCCGATCCATCACGATGCGAGGGCGCTGCCGACCCCCGTCTCTGGTGGCAACACCGACGATGTGGGATTGGCATTGGTGATCGCTGCCGCCGCCTTCACCGCCGGGGGCCTCGGTGCGGGGCGCCGTCGGCGAGCCTCAACCACCGCCGCAGCCTCGCGAATCGCAGCGGCGCCGCCGGAGGCCCTGCTCTCACGACTGGTGACGACCGCCGCCGCACCGCTCATGCAGTACGCGCCCGGCGGGGTCGAGCGCCTCGCGATCGCTGAGGGCGGAGGATTCCGGACTCTGCTGCTCATCAACGACCCCACCTCGCCACGCGAAGGGGTCGTCGAGATCATGGCGGTGCCGCCGGGCGGGCGGATCGTCGTCGAGCTCGACGGTTCCGCCTCGATCCTCGACGCCGGGGGCAACCGGGTCGGCGGCGTCGCGATGCCGTGGGCGTACGACGCCAACGGGCGACCCGTGCTGACACGGTTCGTCGTCCGTGACGGACAGCTGATCCAGCAGGTCTTCGCAGACTCCGACACCGCGTACCCGATCCTCGCCGACCCCCCGCCGAACGGGGGCAAGTTCGGTGGCGGCGGTACCGCAGCTTCTGGCACCGGAACCCCTGTCGACAAGTCGCCCGGCCGCTCGGTTCCCCGCGCCACGAATCCGCCGACAGCCGAACAGGCGCCCGCCATCGGAAACCCGCAGATCGGCGCCACCGAAATGGCCAACGAGCTGGCCGGAAACACTGCGCCCACGACGTACAACACGGCCAACGCCGGTGACGGCACCGCACTGGACGCCATCGAGGAGCAGCAGGCAGGTAGTCCGCAGATCGGTGCCGGTGAATGGGGCAACGAACTGGCCGGAAACACCGCGCCCACGACGTACAACTCGACGCAGGGCAGCGGCCAGGGCAGCGCGCTCGAGGAAATCGTCACGGTGCCGCCGCCTGACCCTCCACAATCCGATGAGGACGCTGACCCGGGGGCCGGGGTCACCTCCGCCTCTGACTACTGGGCGGCGCTGACCCCTGCGCAGCGTGAGCGGGTGATCCGGACCTACCCGGAGTGGGTCGGCACACACGACGGGATCCCCGCTTCCGCACGTGACCGCGCCAACCGGGCTCGTCTGGCCACCGAACGCGCGCGCCTGACCGCCGAAGAAGCCCGACTCCGAAGCGAACTCGGCAAACCTCATCCGGGTAACGCGTTCGCGGGGGTCATGCCACCTGGGCAGGAACTGGCCGCGCGTGAACTCGCCGAAACGGAGCACAAGATCGCTTCTCTGGAGGCCATCGAGAACGTGCTCAACCGCGGTGATGGCCAAACCCGTCAGCTGCTTCTTCTTGACAACTCCGGCGACCTGACGAAGGCCGCGATCTCCGTCGGCGACGTCGATACCGCCGACAACGTAGCGGTTCGGGTTCACGGCTTCACAACCACAGTCGACGGTGGCATCGAAGCTTCGGACAGCGATGCCGCCAACCTGAAAAGCCAAGCTGAGCTCCAGCTCGATCGTGAACCGGGTAGGGAGAATCAGACTGTGGCGGTGGTGACGTGGATGGGATACGAGGCCCCGCAGATGAGCGCACCGCTGGGCGTGGCGACGTCGGGAAAGGCGGAGTCCGGTGCGGATCAGCTGACGTCGTTCCTGCGCGGCGTCGAAGCCTCGCGCCCCGCAGACCCGAATATGACGGTGCTCGCACATTCCTACGGCTCTTACACCGCCGGGCTCGCTGTGCAACAGAACACCCCCACCGACAACGTCGTGTTCTTCGGTTCCCCGGGCATCGGCACCGACACCGCCACCGACCTGCAGGGCACCCATGGCTACGCGCTAGCCGCGGACGGCGATCCGGTCGCCGGCCAGGCAGAAATACGCTCCTGGATTCCTCCCGTCGCTCAGCTCGCAATCAACCCACTGCTGGCACTCGGACAGTTCGGCGATGCCCCCACTGCCGTCGACGGCATCACCGAACTGTCGACTTCCGAGGGTGCGGTACCCGGTGATGGGCACCGGGTCGGTTCAGAGGGGCACAGCGAGTACTACAAGAATCAGTCCATGAGCCTCTACAACATGGCCGTCGTCCTCGCCGGATTGCCACATTTGGTCGTGACCGGATGAACACCATCAGGTTTCGGCGTCCCGCCGCCGCGATCGTGGCGGTGTGTGCGGTCGCCGTCTTGTCAGGAGGATGCATGAACCAGCCCGTCACCCACGACGAAGGGATGCGCGAGCTCCTCGCCCGTCCCACCAGTGAGGAAGCCGTCGCCACCTACCAGAGAATGCTCGGGGAGATCGTCACTGCGCTCGGCCCGATCGTCCCCACACTGCGCTGGGAACCGTGGCGGACCGCAACGCACGCCGGCTGCTCCGATGACCTCGTCCATCTCGGCGGGCGAACCGTGGCCATCCCCGATTGGCATGCTGCCGGGCCGGTTCCTGACCAGGTGTGGCCCTCCGCCCTCGCGGTGGTCGAGGAGATCTCCGTCCGGTACGGATTTGACTCCACACTGGTCTACGCCAGCGAGCCTGGCCGCCATGAAATCCGGCGTGACAGCCCCGACGGCGGCTTCCTCGAATTCGGTCATCGCGGAAATACGAATCTCACGGCCACTACCGGCTGCCATCTTCCTGCCGCCGACCACCACGCCACGACCTCCCCGCCTGCTACCTCCTGAGGATCAGAACCCATGAACAGCACTGCAACTCACAACCCGACCAGCGACACCGCGCCCTCCTCCCCGGTTGAAATGACCCGCGCATGTCTGGCCCTACTTGCCGGACTCGCTCTGCTGATCGCCGCATTCGCGAATATGACCAACCTGACCCGCTGGGCGGACGCCCACGGAACCGTCACCGTGTACCTGGGGTTCTTCCTTGTGATGTCGGTCGCCGGTCGACTGTTCTGGAACGGAACGGACTCCGTTGTCGCGGCGGTGCGGGCACACTGACCGAGCTCGTACAGCATGGATAAAGTCGTAGAGGCACAGCAAGCAGTCGTGAGGGCATTGTTCAACAATGTGGTGCAGAAGCACGGCGGGGACTGCGTGGGGGTCTACCGATCGGCTGGCTTCGTTGGGGAAGACGAAGTCAGAGTGGTCGACTCCGGTCGCGGTATATCTCCGAGTATTTCGGGTGGTGGCCGAGTCGGGATGGCCTGGCACCGGCTACGGGAGGTCATGGCGGAGCAGCCTGGCCGCGGAGCTTGGTTCACGACTACGGTCCGGGTGTCAACAGACGGTCGGTACTCGTTCGACTTCGATTACGACAATGAACCGGACTGGCATATCCGGCCTTTGGATGAAACGTACATGGCGGATCTCGAAAAGTACCCGCGTCCGCCCGATCAGATTCCCGCCTGGCATCCGGGCCATCCGAGTCACCGAAAGTCCTGAGGTAGCCCCGAAATCGCTCAACCCCCGGGATCGAGGTCACCGTGCGATTCAGTACTGAATCCGATCGACCGACAGATGGAAAGACCACCGTAAGACCCTCAGGACCGCCCCGGGTTCGGTTGGCCCGCGGGGTGTAGACATGGATGGGCGAATGGATGGAATGGGATCGATGGATGGATGGAGGGAGGAGAAGATGGAGGAATGGATGGATGGAATGGGATGGATGGATGGAGGGGTGTTCACCAATGGCGGCTCATTCAGGGCTGCATGCCGATTGGATAGGTTGACCAGTCGGTAATCACACTTAAGGATGGCTCCAGATCACACAGATCTGGACGGGTTCCAGGGTGTAGTTGGAGGCTGTCGGCCGTTGATTCGCTTCTTCAGCTGTGGTGCTTGACGAGGAACTCCACGACTCGGGGAACGACAACCTGAGCATGCGTCACCACGCCACCGTGCCCAGCCTCGGGGATCACGCAGAGCTCAGCGCCCGGAATCAGATCCACGGCCGACTGCGCCTGGGCTGGCCCGAGGAGCGGGTCGAACTCGAACGCGACCGCCAGGACCGGTGCCTCGATGTGTTGGAGTCGATCCATACGCTCCTTATCGCGAAGCCAGGCATGGGATGCACGTGCTTGAGCAACCTCGCCGTCATTCGATGTCCACTGGTCGGCCTGGTAGGCGCACATGCTTGCCCATTGGTCGACTAGTGGGTCTGCCGTGGCGAGCGCCGTCGGTGGCAGTGCGGTGAGAAGGGTTTGCATCGTCATCACTTCGGCGGGCAGCGCACCGAGTCGATCGATCAGTGCAGCTTCGCAATTCACGACTGAGTGAAGCAGGGGTGTCGTCGGCCCAGGGCCGGCGATGAGGACTCCGGCTGAGAACTTGTTTGGGCATGTAGACAGCAGGTGTTCGATGGTGAAACTGCCCAGGGAGTAGCCGACCAATGCTGGCGGCCGATCGAGAGCGAGGGTGTCGAAGAGGGACGTGAGGTCCTCGGCGAGGTCCGCGACGGTGCACTGGGGTGACGGAGCGTCGCTGGGGGCCACGCCTCGGGAGGCGTAGGCGATGACATCAAAGCCGCTGTCGGCAAGGGCAGTTGTCAGCCCGGAGACCTCCCATGCGATCGGAGGCATCCCCGTCCCGCCGACCAGGATGACTGGCGGGCCTTCTCCTCGTCGATCCACCCCGAGCCGGATTCGTCCGGTATCGATCAGTTCCATGCTCCCAATTCAATCACCGAAAGCACGATCGACCATGGCGGACAGTAGCGCTCAGTGCCGTCGTGGTGGATGGACTGGACTGGATGGATGGCTGGGCGCGGATGGATGAAGGAGAGATGGACCACGCGCGCGCGGTCGGTCGGTCGGTCGGCCGTTGCCATGGACGGGATCCGGATGGAGGGGTGTTCACCTATGCCGGTTCGATCTGGGCTGCATGTGGATTGGATAGGTTGACCAGTTGGTAATCACACTTAGCAACGGTCGTTAATCACACAGCAATCTGGATGCGTTCCAGCTTTGTTTCAGTCACGTGGTGCGGTCATGTGTCCGATTGGAGCAATCTGAACGTGGCGCTGGCGGAGTGCCCTGACACTCATCCCGAAGGTGGCGAACGAGGAGCCCGCTTCTGGGGTCCGAGGTAGTCCCGCTGTCCCGGACCGTCATGTTGAGGCTGCGAACAGCGAGGAGGATCTCGACGCGTGGCGAAGCGCCACAGCTACCTCCAGATGGTGACGTGGTCGAGCCACGACACCATGAGGCTTCCCCCGGCACTCGACACCTGAACCTGTCGAGGGTCGGCGCCGTCCGGTAGCGGAAGCGACCACATGATCGTCCCGTCGCTCGCCCGGATCGCATGCGTGCCGGTGTAGTCGCCGAATACGAAGTACTCGCCGTCAGTGGCTCCGGCGCGCACCCAGTACGCGTCTTCCCACGGGGTTTGCCACATCTGCTCGCCCGTTGCCACGTCGAGGCCCGTAATGGTTTTCGAGTCCGGTGAGGTGACCAGTGCGGTGCTTCCGACGAGTGCGGCCAGGGCACTGGATCTGCCGGACCATCCGTCCTGCACCAGCGCCGGGCTCCGCCACAGTTCGTCGCCTGTCTCGGGATCGTAGGCGCCGTCGCCCAAGAACATCGGCGCCTGCACCGAGGGTTTGCTGGGATACATCTGTGCGCCGAACGCCGGGATGGGGATCGCACGGACAGGTGAGCCGTCGGCCGCGAGGAGGTCCTGCGTGCCGACCGTCCCCGACCGAGAACCGCGACTGACGAGAAACAGGCCATCCCCGACCGGTTGGAGCGAATCGCCCTCGAACGTGAACCGCTCGGCCCCGGAGTCGAGATCGAAGACGGTGAAGTAGTACTGCGGATCCCCAGTGCCCCGCACCTGGCCGATGACCGTGCCGGTGTCCGGCACCGCGCGAACCGAGGCGGAGTCGCCGAGGGTCTCGAAGGTGCGCCGGAAATGCGCGGTGAGGTCGGTGACGGTTCCACTGGTGAGCACCGATGTCGTGGATCCGCCGTCCGTCGTCGAACCCGACAGGTAGACGGTGTCGCCGCTGAATTGTGCGCCGTTGATGTCGAAGTCGGTGCCGAGTTCGGCCAGCAGGGTCCCGGATATGGTGTCCACGAAAGCTATCCGACGAGCCTCCCAGCATGCGATGACCGATCCCTCCACCGTCGGACTGCACTGAGTGACGTGGCCAACCCGCGTCTTCCACTTCGGGGATCCGTCCGTCGGGCGGACCCCGACGAGGGTGACGGCACCGACCGGACGACCAGAATCGCCCGGAGCTTCGGGGAGGGGCAGGGCGGTGGCCGCGATCACGAGGTCGCCACCGTCGAGAACTCCGCCGTAGCCGTAGTAGGCGCCGAGCTGATACGGCATCGCCAACAGGACCTCACCGGTGTTATCGGTGAGCCGTCCGACGTCGAGCGTCCACACGAGCTGCGGCGCGGTGTCGAGTGGGGTGGTGACGACGGAACGCTCGGCACCGGCAGGCGATTCACCGCCGGTCGGGGAGCGGTCCGCCCGAAGGAGTGTCACGAGCGCCCCGACCGCGACCACGAACACCAATCCGAGTACGACTACCAGTTTCCAGTGGCCCCTCACACCTGCGCGCATCGCCACACGCTAACCGACCTGGCCGGAGCAGTTCGTGAGAGTGACAACCCTGGTGACGGAGTCGAGTCTGGATACGCATCGGTGCCATCGTTGGCGCGCTGGCCGGCGGTGCCGCTGGGTTCGTGCTGTGCTGGGTCTTGCTGTCAGTGGGACTCCGAGCAGAACGGCGTCGATTTCAGCGACGTCGACGGCGGAAAGTTCATGTCGATCGCGATGCTGTTCGCGGTCATCGGTGCCGTGGCCGGCACCTGCGGCCGGTCTGATCCGCGGTGCCATCGTGTGGAGCAACCGGAAGGGCCGCCTATAGAAGCAGCTCGGGCTGCCTCAGCCGTGGCAGGCGGGTTGTCCGTCTGCTCCGCAGCAGTACGTTGCCCCCTCAGCCGTACACGCAGGGCCGTCGATAGAGTCGCGAGAGTTCTGATCACGCCTGAACCAGAGACGCCAGCGCGCCCCGAGTTCCTCTCGGAGATCGACTTCAACCTCAGGTGCGCGCTCCGGCTGAGCCCCCACCCCCCGTGCTCTGATCAAACGAAAAGGGCCCCACCGTTACTGGTGGGGCCCTTCGTGGCGAACTGGAGACCTAGTCAGGTCCGATTGGGCCGCCGAGGTCGAGTGAGATGACCGCAAGCGCGGCCAGTACGGATACGAGCGTCACGGTGATTGCGTATCCGACCCCGAATCGGCGAGACCGGTCGAATGCGAGGCACACGATTCCCGGAGCGAGAAACACGAGCACACCTGCGGTCCAGCTGGCGTAGTAGGACGGGGAACCTTTGTAGAGCCCGTTCCATATCGTCCGGGGCGGCATCAAGTTTGGGCTCGGCACGTCAAGGACGCGCATTGCGGTCATGGTGATGGGAAGGTACAGAAGCACCCCGACGAGGAACCCGATGCAGACCCCAACTGCGGCGCTCCACCGCTCACGAACCCGACCTGTATCTGTCATTGCTACCCAATTCCGGACCACGATTTGACGGACCCTGAACCCAAGACGAGGAACTTCCTCGCCAAGCCGAGTAGGAGACCCTGGTATGAGGTCAGCACAGCGGCCTGATTCAACTCTCCGTACTCACCTGCTGGTTTGGCGAAATCGTATACGTCGTACATGTGCGTTTGCAGCCGGTACTGCAGCTGATGATTGCCCGGGTGCCTGGCGATGCGATCACAGCGATCGACGGCGAGATGCTGTAGTGCCCGAGTGTGAGAACCTCCTCGCCCTGGATGCCGGCTACAGTCGTCCACGGGAAGTCGTAGAGGACTTTCATACGCTTTCCAGCCTTGTCTGCCTCGTGGATTGCACCAGCAAGGCCGACTGCTGTTACGCCGTCCACGATCTCCTTCGGAGCCGGTCGACAAGGACGCGCGGGCCGCGCACCGTAGTGCGGGTGCGACCGAATCCAACATCTACGTCGGCTACGAGGCGCATGTGGTCACCGATGTTCCCGCCAAGCCGGGCGCCGGCCCGGTCCCACACATTGCCCGTGCCGTGCACCTGGTGCGTGCTGGCTACCACCGCGGTGTCGCCGGGCTGATCGCCGTTCTCGTCGCGGGCGAACTACCTCAACCACGCGAGGTGATTTGCGATCGCGCGTACAACTGGACTCGCGCGGTGCTCTTCTCGTTACCGCTGCTCCGCTGTGGGTACACCCCGATCGTGGACCTACACAGCAAGCAGTACGGCGTGCATCCCGGACCGATCGAGGGAACCATCTGGATCGACGGCACGCTCTACACCGAATGCCTGCCACAGCGGCTGCGTCGCATTCAGCGCCTCACCCGGGACTTGGACGCGGAGGACAAGGTTCGTGCATAGCAACTGCGTGCGCTTAGAGCCCCGTACGCATTTGTGCCGCTCGGCGCGAAGAGGCCGGATGGAACCCAGCGCTTCCGGGGGCCGGCGGTGTGGCCGGCACGGATCCGCAGTCCCTTGTCTCCGCGATCGATGAGGCTTGGTTACGAGCATCCGACTGTGCAATGCGACCGCCGCCATCCGGATGACCCCTGCGCCTGCTGCAAGACGGTGACGCTCACCAACGAGGACCAGCCGCAGATCCGAATGCCGTTCCCGCACGGGAGCCGTCAGTGGTTCGCGTCTTACTACCGCCGAGTGGGTATCGAATCGGCGTTCGGTGGGCTGAAAAGCAATGTGCTGCACCTGCGACGCGGGTACTTCCGGATTTTTGGCCTCACCGCGCACCGACTGCTGCTCGGCTTCACCCTGGCTGCGATGAATGTGGTGACCTTGCGGTCTTGGCACCTCGAACGCGATTTGCCCGACCCCTGGGGACAGCTACTTGGGGAACCCGATCCTCGGCACGCCGCTTCGCGGCGGCGAGGTTCTCGCCGAGGGGCGTCACGTCGGGCGAGGGCCGAGGGGAACAGTCTCTAGCGACCACGCTCCGCACTGGGACCCAAGGCCCCAGGGGAGTGTCGTGGGTCACATGCCGAAATCTGGCTATTGAGGCGTGAATTCGGGGGCACGCGTACCGAGAAGCGCCCAACCGAAGCTCTGCCGCCGGCTGGTCCTCGACGCAGATCCGAAACTCAGCTGAAAATGCCTGGATGTTGTCACCGTCGGGTTGATAGGTGAACCCGATCGGCGTTGATGGGTGAACACCCCATGGCCGGAGGGAAGGGAGGGGTGTTCACCAATGGCGATTCGTTCTGGGCTGCATGCAGATTAGATAGGTTGACCAGTCGGTAATCACACTTAAGGATGGCTCCAGATCACACAAATCTGGAGGAGTTCCAGCCTTCCGACGGTATGGGCGAGGCAAACTGGCGCAGAACCTCCTCGCCTGTGTCGTCACACTCGCCGGCAGAACATGCGCAGCCGGCACACGCTGGGCTGGATCGGTCGCGTGGAGCCCATTCTCATTGCGAGAGCTGCACGGTGGCAGTCGGCGACAGTCGCATCCCGCTTACCCGATGTCGGCGCAGAGTCCGCTGAACGCTAGTCGAGGCCTGCGTAGGAGTGCAGGCCCGAGACGACGAAGTTGATCGCGAACATGTTGAACAGTGTGGTGGCGAGGACCGCGACGTTGATCCACGATGCGTGAACGTTCCCCGATCCGCTCGTAGCTGCCGTCTCCACCGCGGCTTGATGCCGCCCAGCTGGCAGACTTCAGACATGGAAGGCGACGATCGCACCGATAGCGACCAGCGGGGCTGGCACGAGTATTACGTCACCGGCGGGTTCGAACAGGAGCCGCCAGCCGAGCGACATGGCAACTTCGAACAGGTGGACTGGGACATGCGATTCCTGTCCGCACTGACGCGGATGCTGTCCGCGAGACCCTGGGACACGGGCGTTTACGAGATCGAACGGCTGGAATGGGCCGATTCGGTGATGACGTTGGTAGTGCGTGTGTGGGGGCGTGACGTCTCGCGGCTGGTGGGGTGGCGGGAACATCTACCCACGGTGCGATCAGGGTTCAAGCCAGACGCGCCGGAATCCGTGGCAGGCGCCTGGCACACGGGCGAGTTCTACCCCTGCTACCTGCCGGAGCCGTATGTGTCCGACACGGACGGCATCCACTGGATCGGCCGAGGCCGGCCTACCTGGCCGAGTAGGCGAGAGTAGCCACTCTCACGTCTCGTCCTCGAACTGGTACCAGGGATCGCCGACGTTTCTCAGCGACATGAAATTCTGCTTCCCTCCTCCCCATTCGGTGCGTAGATCCACCCCTGCGTGGTGCCGAACGAGATGTCGGTGTCAATGAAGTACGTGGTTCCGTCGCTGTGCTGCTTAACCCACCCGATGTTGAGCCTGCCGATGTCGAGCCCACTCCGTGTGAGACCGGGGGCGTTTCTGATGGCCTGTGATCGGCGAAATGTCAACAGTCACTGTGTATCCCAGACTGGGCTGCCGTCGTCGACCGCAGGCACCCAGATGTCGGCGAACGGCCGCCCGGTCTCGAGGCTCTGTGCCAGCTCGGCGACCATATCGGCGAGCGAGGGCCACCGCATGCTGCTGTCGCCCTCGCGCAGGAACTCGCTGACGCAGCCGTGCAGGGGGCCAGGGCGGGTGTCGACGACGTAGAAGTCCCCGTCGTCGCCGGCGAGGGGCACGAAGGCGTCGAGGAAGGCGAACGCTTCGGATCCGGCCGGTTCAGAGTTCGATGCCTGTACTGCGAGCTGGTCTTCCTCGTCGTCCTGTGTTCGTAGGAACTCGACCCAGTCATCGATCTCGGTCCGTCGAATGGCGAGCATTTCCTCGAGCGCGAAGAAACGTCCGCGTGGGGTGAGGCGTGCGTTCGGGTGTTCGAGGCGGTAGAACTCGGCGAGCTCAGCCGGCCACGCGAGACCCGTGGTGGGCTGGGCAGCTGAAATGTCGTCGGGACTGGCGCCCGCGACGGCGTGCTGTGCGGCCTTCGGTGCGTTGGTTCGCGCCCACTGGACGAGGCGATTCCATTGCATGGCAAGCGAACTAGGAGGCGTGGGCCGCGCGGTCGGCTTCGTGGCCGCGGCCGCCTCGTCGATGCGACGCCGCCAGGCCTGTTCCCGCTCGGCCTCCAGGGCTGCGTGGGATTCGATCCGCTCGATCAAGTCGGCGTCGTCGTTGTGGAGATCGGTCACTGGGAGCCACAGCAAGTAATCAGGTGCTGACCCGCGAGCGACGCCAAGTCGGAGGCCGCCAACGTGCTCCGGCAGTCGTGCTCTGTGAACCTCGCGAGCGGATCGAAGCAACGCTGAGAAGGCGGAGCCGCGCGAATCCTCGATACCCTCGAACACGCTGGAATACCGCGAGCCGTCGATGATCACCGTCCACGAGTAGGACTCGGTGGGTTTCCTCATCGGTTCAGTCTGCATGAGTGTCGGACTGGTTAGTCGACCATCTCGCGTCCTTTGGCGTCACGTGTGAGCGGTTGCCAAGGAATCTAGTTCCACCAAGCGATGGAGGGTTCTGATGAGTACGAATCGCCCCAGGCTTCCGAGACTCTATTCCTTGGAGAAGGACGGAGTCATGTCATCAGGGACGTCGAAGAGAACTGCCCTCTGGCGGGTTGATAGGTGAACCCGATCGGCGTTGATGGGTGAACACCCTGCGCGTGGACTGGATGGGTGGATGGATGGATGGATGGAGGGGTGTTCACCAATGGCGGAGCGTGGTGGGCTGCATGCGGATTGGATAGGCCTACCGGTCGGTAGTCACACTTAAGGATGGCTCCTGATCACACAATCCGCGCTGCTGGCCGCCGCAGACTCACCGCGATCGCGACCAAACACGCACCCCGCATGGGCGCGCGTCTGGTCGAGGAAGTCCTGGCCGCGCTGCCCGCACAGACCGTCACCGTGCCCGGCTCGAACGCCGCCAGTTCCGACCGCTGAGCATTCCCTGAGTTGGGGTTGACTTAGAGCGCACTCGAAGTCTTATCGTGGGGCGCGTGAAACCGGTCGAACACTCCCTGTCCATCGCCGAAGCCGCCGAACGTACTGGTCTCAGCACGCACACCCTGCGGTACTACGAACGCGCCGGGCTCATGCTGACGGCGGTCGATCGCGCCTCATCGAGGCATCGGCGATACAGCGATGACGACATCATGTGGGTGGGGTTCCTGACGAAGCTCCGGTCCGCGTTGATGCCGATCGCACAGATGCGCGAGTACGTCGACCTCGTCCGGCTCGGCGAAGCGACCAGGGTGGCACGGCTCCACATGCTCCAGCGGCATCGCGTGAGCGTCGTCGCGAAACTCGATGACATCTCGCAGGCTCTCGCCGCCATCGACGCGAAGATCGTCATCTACTCGAAGGGAAGCGAAAAGGAATGAAGCACATCGCACTCGGAACGCTCGACGTCTCACGCCTCGGCCTCGGCTGCATGGGCATGTCGGCGTACTACGCGGGGGCCGGAACCGACGACGCCGAGTCCATCCGCACGATCCATCGCGCGATCGACCTGGGAGTCACGTTCTTCGACACGGCCGAGATCTACGGGCCCTACACAAACGAGGAATTGCTCGGGCTAGCACTCCGGAACCGACGCGACGACGTGGTAATCGCCACCAAGTTCGGCTCAATCCGCCATCGCACCGACGGTGCACATGGACTGGACGGCAGCCCCGAGAACGTCCGGCTCTCGATCGAGGGCTCGCTGACGCGACTCGGGGTCGATCACCTCGACCTGTACTACCAGCACCGGATGGATCCGGCGACACCGATCGAGGAGACCGTAGGCGCCCTGGCCGAGCTGATTGGCGAGGGCAAGATCAGAGGTTACGGCCTCTCGGAGGCGGCACCGGCGACGATCCGGCGCGCGCACGCGGTGCATCCGGTGACCGCAGTGCAGACCGAATACTCGCTCTGGACCCGCGATCCCGAGCAGGAGGTGCTCCCGACGGTGCGCCAGCTCGGCATCGGGTTCGTGCCGTACTCGCCGCTCGGCCGCGGCTTCCTCACGGGGGCGATCCGCTCGACAGACGCGCTCGCGCCGGGCGACTCCCGGCGCGACACCCCGCGCTTCGAGGGCGAGAACCTCGACCGGAACCTCCGCATCGTGGAGGCCGTCGAGTCGGTTGCCGCCGAGGTGGGCGCGACTCCCGCCCAGGTTGCGCTCGCGTGGCTCCTCGCCCAGGGCGACGACATCGCACCCATCCCAGGGACGAAGCGGGCGAGCCGCCTCGAGGAGAACGTCGCGGCCGACGACATCACCCTGACCTCCGAGCAGCTCGCAGCGCTCGACGCGGTGCCCGCCCCGTCGGGCGACCGGTACAGCGACATGTCGCCGGTCAACCGCTGAGTCGCCCCTCCCGCACGGAAATGGCCGCCGGTTCGGGCGGTTTCAAGGGGTCATCAACACTTGTGTGGCTAGTCCTGTGGGGAAGAGGTCATGCACAACGCTGGGCCGGGGTTCCCGGCCCAGCGTTCTGCGTTGGCATTCCGTCGCCGCGGAGCTGACGTCGTTGGTCCAGCCTGGGCAGTGGAAGACACAACAGAACACAGAACAGACCGGATCAGATCAGATCAGGGACTAGACTGGATGGAGCCGATGACGGGAATCGAACCCGCGTATTCAGCTTGGGAAGCTGATGTTCTACCATTGAACTACATCGGCATGCAGGGGTTTTGCCGCCAATGTGGCAGTGCAAGACCCTGCGAGCGGCAACTCTAGCAGACCGCTAACCTCTAGCTGTGCTGCTATCCGATCGCGACATCCGTTCCGAAGTTTCCACCCAGCGGCTGGGCATCGATCCGTTCGACGACTCGATGGTTCAGCCGTCCAGCGTGGACGTTCGCCTGGACCGTCTGTTCCGTGTCTTCAACAACACCCGGTATACGCACATCGACCCTGCTCAGCAGCAGGACGAGCTCACGAGCCTCGTCGAGCCGGCGGAGGGGGAGCCGTTCGTGCTGCACCCGGGCGAGTTCGTGCTCGGCTCGACGCTGGAGTTCTGCTCCCTGCCCGACGACCTGGCCGGGCGCCTCGAGGGCAAGTCCAGCCTCGGCCGTCTCGGCCTGCTCACCCACTCGACGGCCGGGTTCATCGACCCGGGCTTCAGTGGGCACATCACCCTCGAGCTGTCCAACGTCGCGAACCTGCCGATCACCCTCTGGCCCGGCATGAAGATCGGTCAGCTCTGCCTGATCCGGCTCTCCAGCCCCGCCGAGAACCCGTATGGCAGTGCCGCAGTCGGGTCGAAGTACCAGGGCCAGCGCGGGCCGACGCCGTCGAAGGCCTACCTGAACTTCGTGAAGTCCCCGACGCAGTAGCCCCGCGCCGCCGGAAAAGGGCCGGCCGCAACGCAATTGGCCGGGCCCTCGCTAGTGTCCCAGGCGCATGAGGGCGAGCTGCGAGTCGTGGTTCAGGATGCGGTCGTTGCTGATCATGACCGCCGTCCCGTAGGCGTCGCGCAGGTGTCGGCTCATCGCGGGCTCGTGACCCGGCAGGGACCCGGTGAGCCCGCAGATGGTCAGCGCCCGGCCGACCAGGTCGATGAGGAGCGTCGAGGCGCTCGCCTTCACCGCGCTGAATTCCAGCAGCACCCCGACCGTCGACATCGCGGCCGGGTTCTTCGCGAGGGACTCGAACCGTGCGGCCGCCCCGAAGACCGTGTCGACGAGCTGCTGGTGCGCGATCACCAGCTCGGCGAGCCGGATCGAGCCGAGGGGCGCCGGGCCGGCCGAGCGGCGTCGGGCCGTCTGCACCGATTGCCTGGCCCGCAGCAGGGCCGCGTCGGCGATCCCGAGGCACGCGGCGGACCAGAGCACGTGCGACGCCGGGAGCATCGTCTGCGCCGAGATCTCCGCGTACGGATCGTCGAGCAGCGCGCCGGAGCCGGTGTCGACGGCGAGGCGGAAGCCGGGACTCCTGGTGCCGCGGAAGCCGATCGTGTGCCAGGTGCCGACCGGGGTCAGCCTCATCTCCGACCTCGGGCAGGCGAGCAGGACCTGATCGTTCGGCGCGCCGGCCGGGGTGCGGCGGGCGGTCACCAGCACCACGTCGGCGTACCCGCCGTACGAGATGACCGGCGCCGTCTTCGCCAGGCGGACGCGGTCGCCCCTGTGCTCCACCGCGCAGCCGCTGGAACGGACTCCGCCGCGGACGTCGATCTCGGTGGTGGCGGAGGTGAGCAGCAGCTGGTGCTCGGCGATGGCGGCGAGCAGCGCGCGCATCGACGCGCTGCGACCGTGCCGGACGACGCTGAGCACCTGTGTCTGGTGCATCGCGAAGATCATCGCGGACGAGCCGCACGACCGGCCCAGCGCGCGGGTGATCGCGGCGAGCCGGGTCAGCGAGAGCCCGGCGCCGCCGAGGTCGGTCGGCACCGCTGCGCCGAAGAGCCCGGCAGATCTGAGCGCGGCGACGGATTCCGCCGGGAACCGCCCCTCGCGATCGACCTCGTCCGCCCACACCGCGGCGACCCGCACGCATTCATCGAGACCGCGATGGGCGCCGACGGGCGGCGCGGTGTCCCTGCTCCGAACACTGGGACGGTGTGGATCCACCACTGTCGCAGCCGAACCTGTGCCTGTGCGGGGCGAATCCCGGCGCGTCGGGTCGAGAATCTCGGTGTCGAACTCGTCCTGCCCGATGCGGATGGATGCCGGCACCGAACCCCCTATCACCTGAACTCGTGCCGGTGGCCCGAAGTGGGACCCAGCCGGCGCACGATCTCCCTCCGGAGCGCCGCCGTGAACCTTATCGATCAGTACTGACCCCGTGTTAGCGCTCAAGCGGGATGTGGCGGAGGTTACCTCTCTCAATGCGCCGCCGGCGCGCGGTCGGCTGGGTTAGGGTGCTGGCGGATGACGTGGATTGAATGCTGGGGGGCAACCATGACGTCAGGGGAGATGGCGGTCGACACCGCCGCATTGGCACGGCTCGCGGGGGCGCTGGAGTCGGCGGCCGGGGCCATCGAAAAGATCGACACGGCGCCCGCGTTTCGGGGCACGGCCGAGGGGCTCGTCGGGTCTGCCACCGCCGCGGCCTACGCCGCTGGGGCCGACCTGATCGAGGCCGGCGTGCGCGCGATCGGGTCGAGGGTCCGGGTGATGTCTCAGATCGCGGCCGCCAACACCGCTCGGTACGACGACGCCGAGGCCAGGAACAGGAGCCTGCTCGCCCCGGCCTGGGGCGGCTGATGCGCCCCGCGCTCACCCAGCTTCGGGGCTGGAATCCACAATGCCTCAACGGTTCCGCCGATGAGCTCGCCCGCGCCGCCACCGAGCTGGACGAGCAGATCGCCCTCGTGGTCCGCGGCGTCGACGGTGTCCTCGACACCTGGCACGGCGACGCGGCACGCGGTGCCTGGGACCGCGCGGTGGAGGAACGGTCCGCGGGCAACAGGATCGCGATGGCTTTGCTGGAGACCTCCTCATCGCTGCGGCGCGGCGCGGCGACCATCGAATCCGCTGCCGCGCACGCCATCGCGGTGATCGAGGGCGCGCTCGGCGAGGGCTTCGCGGTGTCCGACGAGGGTGCCGTCACCGCGCCCGCGGCCGGTCCGGGACTGACCGTCGCCGCGGCGGGCGACGCCGCCCTCGCACAGCGGGTCCTCGATGCCCGGGCCCGGGAGCTCGCCGAGGACATCGCCCGGGCGCTGGACGAGGTCGCGCTCGCCGACAGCCGCACCGCCGCCACGCTGACCGACTGCCTCGCGGAGTTCGATCTGGTGCCCGGGGAGCGGGCGCCCGACCCGCGCGTCCAGGACATCGTCGACTGGCGATCCACCCTGCCGGCGGGCGCGGCGGAGCTCCACGAGTTCTGGACGAGCCTGACCGGCGAGGAGAAGGACGCGCTGTTCGCGCACGACCGGGAGGTCGGCAACCGGGACGGCCTCCCGGCCGCCGACAAGGATCGCTACAACCGGATCCACCTCGAGGACCTGCAGACCCGGGCGGCGGCGGCGCTCGACGCGGTGAACGCGCGGCATCCCGGATGGGCGGCGGGGGAGCAGGTGCCCGCTCAGCCGGCGTCCAACTCCCGCGACGAGAAGGCATGGAAGGCCTGGGCCGAGTACAACGCCTGGCGGGGCGAACGCGAGCCGCTCCTGGCGAAAATCGACGAGTACGGGGCCGTGCACCGCGCCATCGACGCGGGGTCGGCGCCGCCGAGACTTCTCATGGGCATCGACGGCGACGGGCGTGCGGCGATCGCCCTCGGCAACCCGGACCTCGCCGACAATGTCGCCACCCTCGTGCCGGGCACCGGCTCGCACCTTGCCGGCATCGGGGGCGACATCGACCGGTCCGCCCGCATGCTCGACGCCGCGACCCGCGCCGATCCGCTCGCCACGACTTCCGTCGTCACCTGGTACGGCTACAACGCGCCGCAGAGCATTCCCGAGGCCGGGCTCGACAGGTTCGCCGAGCGGGGCGCGCCCCGGCTGGACAGTTTCCAGGACGGACTGCGGGCCGCGCACCAGGGGCAGGCGGCGCACCAGGTGATCGTCGGCCACAGCTACGGGAGCACCGTGATCGGCACGGCCGCGGTCGGCGGCGGATCGCTGGATGTCGACGAGCTGGTCTTCGTCGGCAGCCCCGGGGTCAACGCGGAGCACGTCTCGGAACTGCATCTCGACGGCGTCAACGCAGGTGACGTCGGCGCGCACGTGTACTCGACCGCCGCCCGCTGGGACCCGGTGCCCTACCTCGGGGACGCGACGCTGGCCGGCAGGCACGTGCACGGCACCAATCCGACCGACCCGGACTTCGGGGGTCGGGTGTTCGCCAGCGACCCGGGCGATCCGGGCCCGCTCCTCGGGACCAATCCCCGGGTCCACAGCGAATATTGGGACCTGCGGAATCGGTCGCTGGAGGGCATGGGACAGATCATCGCCGGCATGGGCGGGCCCTCGTGAGGCCCGAGATCGCACCGAGAACCGGCGTCGGGAGGGTGCTGGTGGCGAGTGCGCTCGTGCTGCTCGCCGCCTCCTGCAGCTCAGACGAGGAGCCCGACATGGACACCGCACTGACCGAGGGCGTCGCCTCCGCCGCGCTGGTCGAGCACTTCGGCGAGGCCCTGTCCGCGCTGCCCGAGGGCACCAGTTTGACTCTGGCGCATCCCAGTTCGCCCGTCGGGGCGTTCAACCCCGGCGGCGTCACGCCCTGCGACGACAACGACCGCGACGCCGCCGGCCCGGTCTTCCTCACCCTCAACTACTGGGTGAGCGGGATCCCGGAGGGCGGCGCCGCGCAGAACCTGGACGCGATCGCCGCC
Organism: Rhodococcus sp. PvR099; assembly: GCF_017833315.1. Classification (NCBI taxonomy): domain Bacteria; kingdom Bacillati; phylum Actinomycetota; class Actinomycetes; order Mycobacteriales; family Nocardiaceae; genus Rhodococcus; species Rhodococcus sp. PvR099. The sequence goes on from NZ_JAFIBV010000001.1 coordinate 4,618,031, forward strand.
CACTGGGAGGGTCTCGACCGTCCGCTCGTCCGCCGATCGACGGGCGGTGGTCGGACCGCGGTCGCGACCATGCCCGACGGATCCGCGATCGTTGCCCACGACAACGGCCGGGGCAGCCTGTCGGTCTCGGGCACCTCCGCCTGTTTCCCGCGCGCCAACGCGGGTTCCGCCGACCAACCCGAGGTCATCGACCGCCCCTGACCGGCCGCTCGGCCGCCGTCGCCGGATGTACACCTGCTGTTGCCGCGACCCTTGCGCCGGGTATCCGCTGCGCTAACCCTGGGCGCCTATCAACTACCTATGCGCTGCACCGTTTTCGGAACCGGCTATCTCGGAGCCACGCACGCCGCCTGCATGGCCGAGTTGGGACACGAGGTGCTCGGGGTCGACATCGACCCGGGCAAGGTGGCCAAGCTCTCCGGGGGAGAGGTGCCGTTCTACGAACCGGGCCTCGCGCAGGTCCTCAAGCGGAACATCGACGCGGGTCGGCTGCACTTCACCACCTCCTACCCCGACGCCGCCGCGTTCGCGGACTTGCACTTCCTCGGGGTGGGGACCCCGCAGAAGAAGGGCGAGTACGGCGCCGACCTGCGTCACGTGCACTCGGTGATCGACACCCTCGCCCCGCTGCTGGACCGGCCCGCGGTGATCGTCGGCAAGTCGACCGTCCCCGTCGGCACAGCGGCCGAACTGGGGGCGCGGGCCCGCGAACTCGCGCCCGCAGGCGAGGAGGTCGAGGTCGCGTGGAACCCCGAGTTCCTGCGCGAGGGCTTCGCCGTCGAGGACACCCTGCGGCCGGACCGCCTGGTGCTCGGGGTCGACCCCGCCCGCGCCGGGCGCGCCGAGGCGCTGATCCGTCGGTTGTACGCGCGCCTGATCGAGGACGAGGTGCCGTTCCTGCTCACCGACCTGCCGACCGCGGAGCTGGTGAAGGTGTCCGCGAACGCCTTCCTCGCGACCAAGATCTCCTTCATCAACGCGATCTCCGAGGTGTGCGAGGCGACCGGCGCCGACGTCACCCAGCTCGCGGACGCGCTCGGCTACGACGCCCGGATCGGGCGCCGCTTCCTCAATGCTGGACTGGGCTTCGGCGGCGGGTGCCTGCCGAAGGACATCCGGGCGTTCATGGCGCGGGCGGGCGAACTCGGCGCCGATCAGGCGCTGACCTTCCTGCGCGAGGTGGACAGCATCAACATGCGCCGCCGGACCAAGATGGTCGAGCTGGCGACCAGGGCCTGCGGCGGGTCGCTGCTCGGCGCGAACATCGCGGTCCTCGGCGCGGCATTCAAGCCGGAGTCCGACGACGTCCGGGACTCGCCCGCCCTCAACGTGGCGGGGATGATGCAGCTGCACGGCGCGGTGGTGAGCGTGTTCGACCCCAAGGCGCTCGACAATTCCCGCCGGCTGTTCCCGACGCTGAACTACGCGACCTCGGTCGAGGAGGCGTGTGACAACGCCGATGCGGTGCTGCTCGCCACCGAGTGGGACGAGTTCAAGGCGCTGCGTCCCGCGGACCTGGCGGGGACGGTGCGATCGAAGGTGCTCATCGACGGCCGCAACTGCCTCGATCCCGCTGAGTGGGCGGCCGCCGGGTGGACGTACCGGGGCCTCGGCCGCAGCTGAGGGGCGTGAGCCGGACAGTCGGCCGGATCGTCGTCCGGGGCATCTCCGCGCGGAGGGTGCGACTGGACACTCGTTCGTTATGCTCACGTGGTCCAAGTGCGCGCGATTCGAGCGTCGGCTGCGTGCAACCCCGATTTAAGGCGGCTCGATGAGTGCGGTTCTGGGTGTGTCGGTGGGGTCCAGTGCCGTGCGGATGGCGCGTCCCGACGTCGCCTCCCGCCGCGGTCCTGGCGGGGTCGAAGCGTTCCAGCGCCAGGTCATCGCGACGGTGCCGCATCGCGCCGAGGAGACTGCCGCCCAGTCCATCGGGGTGCTGCTCGCGCAGGGCGGCGAGACCGTCGGCGCCACCGGGGTCGCGTACGCCACGCAGCGCCAGGCCGACGCGATGCAGCAGGCGATGGCGCGCCAGCGCCTGCACAACTACCAATTGATCCCCGCGAGCACGGCCGCGATCGTCCGGCTGGAGGCCACCGGGGAGATCTACGACTACCGGACGCTGGTCCTCTATGACCTGGGCAGCTCCGGCCTGACGGTCAGCGTGGTGGACCGGGCCTCGGGGGAGGTGCTGGCCACCGAGCGCAGCACCGAGATCGCCGGCGACTACTTCGACTGGCTGATCAGCGAGCACCAGGCGGGCGCGCAGGGCATCGTCTCGCCGGTGGGCGCCGACGAGGCGACCGCCTTCAACGAGCGGTGCCGCTTCGCGAAGGAGCAGCTCTCCGCCAGCGAGGCGATCGCCGTGCCGAGCGAGGCCGGGTTGATCCTGCTCTCCCGGGAGACCTTCGAATCGATGATCGTGGTGCCCGTCGAGGGTTCTGCGCGGTTCGCCCGCGGGGTGATCGCGGCGTCCGGCCGGTATCCCGATGCGGTGGTCCTGCTCGGCGGCGGCGCGCACATCCCGCTCGTCCAGTCCATCCTGCGTACCTGGCTCAACCTTCCGACGGTGGTGCCCGCCGAACCGGAGATGGTGACGGCGCAGGGCGCGGCCATGCTGGCGACACCGGTCTCGGTGCCGGAGCCCAAGCGGATCCTCACCGATGCCCCGAGCCCGCGCCGGACCCGCGGCGCGTCCCGGCGTCAGCTCGCGATCGCGGGGGCTGCGGCCGCCGGTCTGGTCGTCGTCGCCGGTATCGGCCTGTCCATGGGGCGCGACGGTGCCAACACCACCCAGGGCGAGGGCCGCGCCACGGCCGTGACCGAGGACCGCGAGACGCCGTCCACGACCTCGGCGCCCCCGACCACCACGACGACGACACCGCCGACGTCGACGCCCTCGCGCGCCCCTGCGCCGTCGCCCGCCGCAGAGTCGTCATCGGCGAACCCGGCGCCGCCGGTTCCTGGCCCGCCGCCGCGGCGCTACCTGAACCTGCCGGACCCCATCCAGATCGAGGTGCCGCCGGGCGTCGAGCTGCCGCCGGGCATGGTCCGCTGACGCCGGACGCCGAGCACGCCGCGAGGCGGCGCCCCGGCCGGGGCGTCAGCGCGCGTGTCTTCCCCCCGACCGCCCGGTGACCGCGGCGCCGGACCGCGGCGGGCGGGCCAGCATCACCGCGATGGCCGTGGTGAGCGGGACGGACAGGGCCAGGGCGATGCCGCCGACCGAGGAGCGCACGATCTCGATCGCGACCGCGTCACCGAGCAGCACGTCGTTGATCGAGCGGCCGGCGACGCTGAAGAGCAGCAGCAGAGGCAGCGCGCCGCCTGCGTAGGCCAGCACCAGGGTGTAGACGGTGCTGGCGATGTGATCGCGGCCCACGCGCATCGCGGAGCCGAAGATCTGGCGGCGGGTGGCCTCGCGCTCGATGCCCGCGAGCTCGAACGCCGTCGAGGCCTGGGTGATGGTGACGTCGTTGAGCACACCCAGCGAGCCGATGATGAACCCGGCGAAGAGCAGGCCGGTGATGCTCACGTGCTCGATGTAGGTCTGCACGTTGGTGTTCTGTTCCTCGGACAGCCCCGTCAGGTGCGTCATCTCGATCGTGACCCACGACAGCAGCGCGGCCAGCAGCATCGACGCCAGGGTGCCGAGCAGGGCCGAACTGGTCCGCAGGCTCACCCCGTGCGCCAGGTACAGCACCGCGTAGAGGATGGCGGCGCCGCCGACGAGGGCGACCGGGATCGCGGGCTGGCCGTCGAGCAGGGCGGGCAGCATGAACCCGACGAGCACGCCGAAGGCGACGAGGAGCCCGAGCAGGGCGCGCACGCCCCGCCAGCGGGCGACCGCGGCGATGACGATCACGAACGCCGCGACGATCAGCAGCAGTGGGAGCCCGCGGGCGAAGTCCTCGAATGAGTACATGGTGGCGCCGGACGGATCGGTCTGGCGCACGAGCCGGATGCTGTCCCCGACACGCAGATCCGGCTGCCCGGGGCCGGGCCCGATCTCCAGCAGCGTCGTCGTGCCCTCGTTCGGGCCGGATTCGATGTCGATGAGGCTGCGCTGGCAGTGGTAGGAGTCGTTCGGCGGAGGCTGCGGCGAACCCGTGAAGGGCCTACCGGCGGAGGCGCTTCCGCACGGTCCGATGTCCTGCAGCGTGACGGTGCCCGCCTCGGTGACGACGGCGCCGCCGCCGGAGGTCTGGAAGGGCAGCGGGATGTCGATGCTGCGGCTGCTCGGCCACAGGACGACCGCGCCTGCGAGCACCGCGATGCCGATCGCGACGAGCACTCCGACGACCACGCGGGCGGCGACCGGGCCGACCGGGATCGGACCGCTGTGCCCGTGGCCGTGTCCATGTCCGTGGCCGGTTCGCAGCTCTGTCACGTTGGCCTGCTCGCCCGGATGGTGGCCGCGCGGCCCTGTCGACGCATCCGGCCAGGGTACCGACCTCGGGTGGACGGAAGACCGGGCCGCTCCCGAGCCCGGAACGCCGCGTGGAACGGCTCGGTGCCCGACGGCGATGTACCCGGTGACCGCCGATGCCGACGATGGGGGAACCGCACTGTGGACGTACCCACGCGAACCTGGGTGAGCGCGGTGGCCCTGGTCCTTCCGGCTCTGGCCGTGTCCACCGCGTGTGGAGCGCCGGACCCGGATCACCCTGCCGGCGAGGCGCACGGGTTGCGGTGTCAACAGTTCGAGTCGTTCTCGGGGCGGCTCCTCGTCGGCGATTCGCCGTCGCTGCCGACCGTGCCCGACGTGGTGCCCACCCTGCCCACCGTGCCCGACGTGGTTCCCGTGGAACCAGGGGCGCAGCCATCGCCCGCGCCCGTTCTACCCACCCTGGATTCGATCGAGATCGAACCGACCGCCGCCGCGGACACCATCGTGTTCGGTCTCGGCGGAGATGGATCGATGGGGTGGAGCGCCCGCTTCGTGCAGATGCCGCTCCTGCACGGCACGGATGAACCCGTGTCGATCTCGGGTGCGTGCGTTCTGCAGATCGACCTGACCGGCGTGGACTCGAACATCGACTCGTTGCGGCGCGAGGTGCCGATGCGGATATCGCCCGAGGGCGAGGCGTCTTCCGTGGTCGAGGTTCTCGGCTACCCGAGCGGCAGCGCGCTGGTGCAGTCCTTCGTGGGAACACGGAGCGGTACGCCCACGGTCACGGTCGAAGCGTCGGTCGACCGCACCGCCATCACCGTCGCGATTTCGTCCTGAGAATGTTGCCTCTGTGTGGCTTTTTTGTGGCTTCGTGTGCTTCAATTGTGCCGCGCACGCGATGCGGAAACACACCGAAATCAGCGCTGGGGAGCGCCTACTCGGTTGGGAGACCCGGGAGCGCGAGTGGTCAGCGCCGAATTCGGGGAAGTTTTGCAGCGGTGGCGGGGAACAGGGGGGTGTGTCCCCGCCACCGACCCGATTGCCCACAGGGGGGGGAGGGGCAATCGGGCTTGCTGGACACACAAGGTGTCTTGTGTGAATGTACATGGCGCGGATCTGGCTGTCATCGTGGGGGGTAGTCGGCCGTCCAGTTAGCCTCCGGGGCCTACCGCGAGCCCCGTTCGATAGGGTTCGCCGGTGGCCCGATCACTGGAAGTCGCGCGCAGGCGGGTGGACGCGTTCATGGATGCGCTGCCCATCGAGCGGCCCTGGTCCTTCGACGATTTCATCGGCTGGATGGAGGCCGAGCGCGGGCGACCGATCCGGTTGGAGCCGGTCGACGCCGCGGTGATCAGGGGCGCTCCATGCGGGTTGTGGATCGGTCGCGAACACGACGATGTCGTAATGTACGCCGCAGATGCCTCGGTCTACCTGCGAAGGCACATCATCTACCACGAACTGGCCCACATCCTCCGCGGCGATTCCGGCCTCAACGTCGACCTGACGACGCTGCAGAAGCTGGCCCCCGACGTGCGGCCCGAGACAGTGCGCTCGCTGCTCGGCCGGGCTGCCTACGACGACGAGGTGGAGCAGGAAGCCGAGCTCCTCGCGACGCGGCTGTTCCTGGCCGACTCGGGCGCGGTGAGCGCGCGATCCAAGGCCGGCGCCAAGCAGTCGGTGCGGGTGTCGCGGCTGAACAATGTGGTCTGGAGCCGAAGCTGACCTCCACCATGCCCGCGGCGATCATGTGGCCGCTGCTGATCGGCATCTGGGTGATCACGCTGATCCGGTTGGCCGTGATGCGGGAGGCACTGGCGCAGCGCCGGATCAATCTGGTCCTGCTCTTCTGGGCGGTGCCGGCGGCCCTGCGGGTGCCGGAGGTCCAGTCCGCCCTCGCGCCACATCTCACCGACATCGCGGTCATACGGCCGTTGACGCACCTCTGCGTGATGCTCGCAGGCGCCGCCATCCTCGGCCTTGCCACAGCGCTCAACGAGGGTGCGGACGAGCCGTACTGGCGTCAGCCGGCGGTGTACGCGATCACGCTCGCGCTGGGCGTCTCGCTGCTGATGCTGAGTCAGAAGTCCCGGGATGCCGGCCTCACGATCGAGGCGGCGGGCGGCTGGCAGTGCGCGGTCTACTTCGTCTTGTACTCGATCCCGATTGTCGTCGCGGTGTGTGTGGCCCTGGTGATCTGTTACGAGTTCCTGCGGTCCGGACCCGGCTGGCTCGAGTTGGTAATGATCGTGATTGTGGGCGTGATGTGCATGTTCTCCCTGGTGGACAACGTCGCGAGGCCGGTCGCGGCCTTCTTCTCGGCCGCCCAGGTGGACAACGCGTTGACGAGGTGGCGGGCCGGATCCAACGACGTCCTCTTCCTCCCTGAGGTGGCCCTGATCGCCGTGGTCAGCATGGTGCCCGTCGTCGCGATGTGGATGCGCCGACGGGAACTGCGTCAGCTCGAACCGATGTGGTCGACGCTGACGGCCGCGGTACCCCAGGTGGTCCTGCCGGCATCAGGGTTCGAGGAGCGTCTGCACCGGACGGTCGTCGAGATCTGGGACGCCACCATGCAACTGCAGCCGTACACCTCGGCCGCCGTCGACGCGGATCTGGAGGATGAGCTGGAGCGCCGCGGGCTGGACGGCGACACCAGGTCGGCGGTCCGCCGGTCGGTACAGCTGCTGCGCGCCTGCGAGCGGAAGCGGACCGGGGGTCCCCCGCTGGAGGCGACGGGCGCGGGGGAGGCGGACACCCCGCACGACGACCTCGTCGACGAGACACGCGCGCTGCTGCGCCTGGCCCGCAGCTGGCGGCTCGCCGCGACCATCGCGCACCAGACCGGCTCCCGAGCAACCGAACCGAGCGAGGCCCGAGGCCTTCGCCGCCCCGACACCCGAGAGAGGAGCGCGGTCCCCGGCCCACCAGTGGTGAGCGCGGGTTCTGCCATCTGATGGAGACACGACCGATCCCGCACCCACCGCGCCGAGTCCCCCTCGTGGGCGACATCCTCGGGATGGACCGCAGCGCCCCCAGTCAGCGCACGCTGTGGCAGCATCAGCGGCTCGGACCGATCTATCAGCGTGTCATCGTCGGCACCAAGCTCACGTTCGTGACCGGTTCGGAGTTGGTCGAGGAGATCAACGACGAGAAGCGGTTCCGCAAGCACGTCGGCCGGCCGCTGGAGAAGCTGCGGACCATCGTCGCCGACGGCCTGTTCACTGCGTTCCACCACGAGCCGAACTGGTCGAAGGCGCACAACATCCTGATGCCGGGCTTCACCAGGGAGGCGATGCGCGGCTACCACCAGACGATGCTGGAGACCACCCGCGAGCTGATCGGCCGCTGGGACGAGCACGCCACCACGGAGTTCGTCGACGTGCCCGCGGAGATGAGCAAACTGACGCTCGAGATGATCGGCCGCGCCGGGTTCGGGTACAGCTTCGACTCGTTCGGCAGCGCGCACGGCGATCAGGAGGACCCGTTCGTCGGCGCGATGCTACGGGCGCTGCGGCACGCGGAACAGACCGCGATCCCGATCCCGTTCCGCTCGCTGTTCGCGGGCAAGGCCGAGCGGCAGAACGACGCCGACATCGCGTACGTGGCCGGCGTCGTGGACGAGGTGATCGCCGAGCGGCGCGCCAGCCCCGACGAGACAAGTCGCCCCGACCTGCTGGACCTGATGCTGGATTCGGCCGACCCCGAGACGGGCGAGCGGCTCGACGAGGTGAACATTCGCAACCAGGTGCTGACATTCCTCGTCGCGGGGCACGAGACCTCGGCCAATGCCCTGGCGTTCGCGCTGCACTTCCTGGCGCAGAACCCGGAGATTGCGTCCAGAGCGCGGGCCGAGGTGGAGTCGTTGTGGCCCGGCGCCGATCGGCCGGAGGTCTCCTTCGAGCAGGTCGCGAAGCTGCGCTACGTGCGCCGGGTGGTGGACGAGACGATGCGTCTGTGGCCGACCGCTCCCGGCTACTTCCGGGAGGCAGTCGCCGACACGACGATCGGCGGTGACAGCGATGGTGGGGGTTACGGGTTCGCGGAGAACGACTGGGCGTTCGTACTGGTGCTCGGTCTGCACCGCGATCCGGTCTGGGGGCCCGACGTCGAGACCTTCGACCCGGACCGGTTCCTACCGGAGAAGGTGCGGTCCCGCCCCGGCCACGTCTACAAGCCCTTCGGCACCGGGCTGCGGGCGTGCATCGGCCGGCAGTTCGCGCTGCACGAGATGGTGCTGGCGCTGGCTCTGCTCGTGCAGCGCTACGACCTCGAGCCGGAACCCGGCTACCAGCTCAGGGTCAAGGAGCAGCTCACCCTCAAGCCGGATGGGTTCCGGCTGCGGGTGCGCCGCCGGGTCCGTCCGTGACATCCCCCGTCGCTCCGCTCGCCCCGCCGAGCCGCGCCAGCAACCCGATCAGTTCCTCCATTGCCTGACGGGGCAGCGCCCCGCCGGCCGGGTCGGGGTCGGTGAGCGAGCGCATCGACAGGCTCCTCACCCCGGCGTCGCGGGCGCTGATGCAGAGCCGGACCTGGGTGTCGACGTACCCGTAGTCGCTGCCGGACAGGTACGCCCGTGAGACCTCGAAATGGTCGGCAACGGCATCGCGGAGGTCGAGGGGCGGATCGGCGAGGCTGCCGTCGCGGATGGACTTGACCATCCGCGGCTCGACGGGGCGCCGGAGTCGGTCGCCCAGCGCCAGCGCGACCTCCTCGTTCGTCTGCTCGGGGTCGCCGCGCCGGTGTCCCCACTCGAACAACCGGTTGACTCGGGTGGACAGGGGAATCGGCTGTACGTCCGCGTGGGTCATGCGTCTGCTCCTCGTCGTGCCTGCCACCGTCGGCGGAACCTCGAATCGAGGTCGGCGTCCGCGTCGATCGGCCGGCCGGCCAGCCACCGGCGGTAGAGCCGTTCCTCGGCGTCGGCCGGATCCTCACCGACAGGTTCGTCGAGGTGGTGGCCGAAGGCGAACTCGATCAGGGCGGGCACAGGGATGCCAGGGCCGCCGTTGCGCTCGAGCATGTCGGTGACATACACGCCGGTGATCCGGGAGATGGCCGCGTTGAGTGCGTCGGTGGCCTTGTCGAACTCGTCCTCGGTGACCTCGGACCACCGGCCACGGAACGAATTGAGCGTGGCGTGCGGGGCCAGGAGGTCGGCGATCATCTCGACCGATACCGCGACGGAGTCGGGCCCGAACTCGGTGGCACCGCGCGGCCTGCCCGGGGCGCGGTCGGGCTCGGCCTCGAGCGGGTCGGGGACGCCGCCGAGCAGGGTGCGGGCGGCGCTGCCCGCGGCCCAGTTCAGTCCGGTGTCGAGGCGTCGGAGGGTGCGCTGGCTGGGCTCGGGGCCGGTGCCGTTCTCGGCCCGCGTCTGGGCCGCGTCGGACGGGCCACCCGCGGCCCGGACCTCGTCCTGGGTCAGGTTCAGGGCGCGGCGGCGTTCGGAGACGAATCTGCCGAAGCGCGCTCTGCTCTCGGAGACCATGAGTGCACCCTATGTTGTCTGGGTCACCCAACCAACATCGAGACCATTGCTTTGTCGCTTGTTTGTGGCTTTTGGCGGAGCCTGATTCAGAAGCTTTCGCGGTGCACGGCCTCGGAGAGCGGCCTGCCGTCCCGCCAGCCGAAGCGCACCAGGTCGGGGGTCTCCTGGAACTCCGACACCGGGCCGACGCACAGCCAGGCGATGGGCCGCACCGGGGACGGGATCCCGACCAGCTCGGTGAGGTAGTCCTCCTCGTAGAACGAGACCCAGCCGACGCCGATGCCCTCGGCGACCGCGGCCAGCCAGATGTTCTGGATCGCGAGCACCGCGGAGAACACGCCGGTGTCCTCGACGGTGTGCCTGCCGAGCACGTTGGCGCCGCCGCGGCTGGCGTCGTAGGTCACCACCACGCCGGTGCCGGACTCCTGGATGCCCTCGATCTTGATCGGGTCGAAGGTGGCGCGGCGCTCCGGCGGCAGCGAGTCGGCGAAGTTCCGCCTGCAGCCCGCGACGTGCTCGGCGAACGTATCGAGCGTCTCGGGCTTCTGCACGACGACGAAGTCCCAGGGCTGGGTGTTGCCGACGCTGGGCGCGCAGTGCCCGGCCTGCAGGATCCGGGTCAGCTGCTCCTCGGAGACCCGCTCACCCGTGAACTCGGCGCGGACGTCGCGGCGCATCCGGATGGCGTCATAGACCGAGAGCGGCTCGCCGGTCATGCGATCTGTCCTGCTGGGAAAGTCCGAGGTGCGCACACCCCACTGACGGTAGCCGATCGGACGCCCCGGCCGCCGTCGCGCACCCTTGACCAGTACGCACACACGGTGACGAGATCGCACACGTTCTGGGCGAAGAATGGGTGTGCGATCTCGTCAAATGCTGTGCGACGCCGGTAACGCTTCGCCTGCTCCGGTCGGTAGACCGAGTGTGAACAGGATTCGAGTTGCCTTGACACTGTTGCTCGTCGGCGTGCTGTCGCTCCTCGGTTCGGGAGTTGCGGCGGCGAACCCTCCGGGGCCGGACCCGTTGGCGGGGGTACCGGAATCGCTGCGACCGATCGCCGGTGCCGCCATCGTGTTCCTCAGCAACGTCTGGAACGCCTTCGCAGACGTGGCGAACTTCATCATGTTCGGTTCGAGCTGACGCCCGCACCGAAGCGCTCCTGCTACTGGCTGTAGCCGGCCAGGAAGTTGCCGAACCGCTCGATCGCGACCGCCAGGTCGCGGGCCCACGGCAGGGTCACGATCCGCAGGTGGTCGTGGTTGGGCCAGTTGAACCCGGTGCCCTGGACCACGAGGATCTTCTCCTGCAGCAGCAGGTCAAGGACCAGCTTGGCGTCGTCGTGGATCTCGTAGACGTTGGGATCGAGCCGGGGGAAGGCGTACAGCGCGCCCTTCGGCCGCACGCAGGTGACGCCCGGGATCATGTTCAGCCGCTCCCAGGCGACATCGCGCTGCTCGAGCAGCCGGCCGCCGGGCAGGATCAGTTCCTCGATGCTCTGGTGCCCGCCGAGCGCCACCTGGATGGCGTGCTGCGCTGGCACGTTCGGGCACAGCCGCATCGAGGCGAGCAGGTCGATGCCCTCCAGGAAGCTCGCCGCGTGGTCCTTCGGGCCGGTGATGGCCAACCAGCCCGAGCGGTACCCGGCCACCCGGTAGGCCTTGGACAGGCCGTTGAATGTCAGGCAGAGCAGGTCGGGGGCGAGGGTCGCCAGCGAGATGTGCTTGGCGTCGTCGTAGAGGATCTTGTCGTAGATCTCGTCGGCGAGGAGCAGCAGCTGGTGCTTGCGGGCCAGCGCGACGATCTGGCTCAGCACCTCGGCCGTGTAGACCGCGCCGGTCGGGTTGTTCGGATTGATCACAACGATCGCCTTGGTACGCGGGGTGATCTTCGATTCGATGTCGGCGATGTCCGGGTTCCAGCCGTCGGACTCGTCGCACAGGTAGTGCACCGGGGTGCCGCCCGCGAGGCTGGTCGTCGCCGTCCACAGCGGGTAGTCGGGCGCCGGGATCAGCACCTCGTCGCCGTTGTCGAGCAGCGCTTGCATCGTCATCGTGATCAGCTCGGACACGCCGTTGCCGAGGTAGACGTTGTCGACGTCGAGGTCGGGGAAGCCCGGGACCAGCTCGTAGCGGGTGACGATGGCGCGGCGGGCGGACAGGATGCCCTTGGAGTCGGAGTAGCCCTGCGCGGTCGGCAGCGCGGCGATCATGTCGCGCATGATCACGTCGGGCGCCTCGAAGCCGAACGGGGCCGGGTTGCCGATGTTCAGCTTGAGGATGCGGTGGCCCTCGGCCTCGAGCCGGGCGGCGTGCGCGTGTACCGGTCCACGGATCTCGTACAGCACGTTCTGCAGCTTCGCGGACTGGTTGAGCACGCGCGGCTGGATGTGGGTGTGGTGGGAGGGCTCCGAGACGGTCACCGGTCCATGGTGCCACCCCGGTTCAAGCGGATTTCTCCCGCTACCCCGCATGTGGCGCAGGTAACGGGCTGATCGGACGCGGTCCGCACCGCCAAATCGTTGTTCGGCGGCACCCGGGGAGAGGACCCTGAAAGACGGAACGAACTCCGCACGGAGGTGGCCTTCCCATGAACGCACCGAGCTTTCCCCGGCCCGCGTCCGTCGACATCGCGCACCACTCGCACCTGACGGGGATCTTCGAGCCGCAGCGGGAGGAGGTGGACGTCCGCGGCCTCGAGATCGTCGGCGAGCTGCCGTCGGACCTGCACGGCGCGTACCTGCGCAACGGGCCCAACCCCCGGTTCGATCCGATCGGCCGCTACGTCTACCCGCTCGACGGTGACGGCATGGTGCATCGGATCGAGCTGGCGGACGGTGCCGCCCGGTACACCAACCGGTTCGTCCGGACGCCGATGGTGGTGGCGGAGGAGAAGGTCGGCCACGCGATCTGGGCAGGCGTGACCGACCTGTACACGCCGAGCGAGGCCGAGGTCGGGCCCGAGCTGGTCGGGACGCCGCGCGAGCTGCCGGACATCAACGTGGTCCGGCACGGCGGCCGGCTGATGGCGATGGCCGAGACCACCCGGCCCTATCGGCTCGACCCGGCCGATCTGCGCACCCTCGGGCCGGAGAACTGCGACGGCGCGATGGCGGTCGGCAGCACCGCACACCCCAAGATCGACCCGACGACCGGGGAGCTGGTGCTGTTCAACTACCTGCTCGATCCGCCCTACCTGACCTGGTCCGTGGTCGCGGCCGACGGTTCGCTCGCCCGCCCGCCCACACCGGTCGCGGGGATGGACAAGGCGCTGATGATCCACGACATGGCCCTGACCGGGCGCTACATCGTGCTGTTGGTGTGCCCGCTGGCTTTCGACATGGCCGGCCTGCTCACCGGCGGGTCGGTACTGGACTGGCGGCCGGACGACGGCACCAGGGTGGCCCTGATCCCGCGCGACGGCGGCCCGGTCCGGTGGGCGAGCTGCGAGGCGTTCTGGGTGTGGCACTTCGCGAACGGGTTCGACCTGCCCGACGGGCGGGTCAGCATCGACTACGCGCAATGGTCGTACCCGGGCGGGTTCGCGGACGCCGACCACCCGAACGTCGGCACGCTGATGCGGGCGGTGATCGATCCGGAGACCGGCGCGGTGCAGCGAACAGCCCTGTCGGACAGGGACGTCGAGTTCCCCCGCATCGACGACCGCAGCCTCACCAGGGGCCACGGCACCGTCGCGACCGTCGGCAAGCTCGCCGGCCGCGACGGCCCGATGGATTCGCTGTGGTTCTTCGGGCCGTCCGGATCCGAGGCGCACTGGGATCCGGGCAGCCTCACGGTGGGCGAACCGATCTTCATGCCCGGTGCGGAACACGGCTACTGGGGGATGATCGGCACCGACCGCGCCGACATGTCGTCGTGGTTCTGTGTGTTCCCCGCGGAGGACCCCGGATCGGGCCCGCTCGGCAGGGCGCGATTGCCGCTCCGGGTGCCCGCCGGGCTGCACGGGGCGTGGTTGCCCGCGTGATGTGTCGGTATCGCGGTCACTGATAGATTCGGCGCGGGAGCGCGTCGAATGGGCGCGCAGGGGGTAATGCGCGGGGGCGAAATGGCAGATTTCAGAGTCAATCCGGATGACCTGGATAAATTCGCAGCAACATTGGCTGATCTGGCCACACAGGCATCGCAGGCCGAGGAGTACCTGAACAAATGGCTCCAGATCGGATACGCCGAGGGTCGTCTCTTTGCCCCTGTGGTCGAGAAGATCTCGGATGTGCTGTCGACGTTGACGCCTGCCTACGCGACTCTGACGACGCTGAGTGGTGACGCGGGCAACGAGCTCGACCGAGCCGCTAATTCGTACCGCGTCACGGATGTTAATACCGCAGGGCAACTCGACGCTACGTATCAGGAGTCGTGATGCCTCCAAACCCGATCGAGCATCTCAAAGATCCCGCATCCATGGATCCCGTACCGGACCTGGTGGAGAACATCCTCGGCGCATCCCAGTACATCAGCGTGTCGTACTGGCTGGGTCAAGCGGCCGCATTGGCGACAGGCACCAACCCATGGGAGTGGGTGGCAGAGCAGTTTGCGGGGGACTGGGAAGCCGTCAACAAAGCGGGACAAGCGCTGTCGAACCTCGACGAGTTCAACCGCAGCTACGCTGCCGCAGTCCGCATCGGGATGGAGGGTGTTGACCACTCGTGGGATGGGCATGCAGCCGACGCGGCGGCCGAGTACTTTTCGCGGTTCAGTGGTTCTGTGAACGGCCAGGCACATGTCATTGGTGAGATCGGCGACCAATTGAAGATGATGTCGACCGGAATGTATGAGACGGCGCAGGCCATCAAGGGCTTGTGGGAGTTCTTATTGGATCTACTCATCGCAGCTGCCCTGGAGATGGCAGCTGCGGCCGCGACAGGGGTGACCGTCATCGGTCCGGTACTCGCGGGAGCCGCGGCGGTCGTAACGATCGCCAAGGCGATGGGCGTGTGGGGCGAGGTATTGACTCTCCATTCGAATACTTGGAATGCCGCACAAGGCACGATTGGGGTCATCGCAGGCAGTCTCGGTGGCTTGCAGGACTTGGAGGCCAATGTCCTTCCCACACGCTCCTATGATCACCCGGGGGTTTGAATGAACTCTGAAACTGACATACCTGTGGATATTGCCCGGGGTGATCGTGGACTTTCGTCCCACCTGAAGGCCTGCATGCAACTCCTTGCAGAACGGAGTGAGGACGCCGAGTTCAAGGCGGCCATCGCAGATGCGGTCGCGGGCAAGCGAAGCCTGCGGGACTTGGTTGGGTCGGATTCATTCGAGCGGGTTCTCAGCCCATTGGTCGATTCCTTCGCTGAGCAATACCGTGAGCTCAGTGACACCGATCGAGAGGCGATGGCGGTGGAAGGTCAACGTCAACTCGATCGGCTCGGCGCGACTTCACCGAATCTTGAACCTGCGGACGAGGATGAAGGCTATGGGTCCCGTGGAGTTTTGAGCTCGGATTGGTAGAAGGTCTCAGCAAGTTCGAATGGCTAATGCGTGAATGAACTTGGGGTCCGGGTGTTCCACGATGAGCCCTGAGCCATCGGCGGCAGCGTGAGTTCCCGTCAATCTGGGCAGCGAGCCGAGGACGAATGGAACCACTGAACCCAAAAAAAGGGCCAGCCCGATCAGAAATGGCCAGATCAGGCTGGGGCTCGCATCGCCCGTCGCGCGGATCAAGACCACAGCGATCAGTGCCAGCAGACCCGACGCGAGCATCAGCAAGAACGATCCGAAATAGACGCGGCGGCGGAGATCGCATTGCCGGCACAGCGGCCAACGGGCCTTCACGAGGACAGCGTGCTCAGAATCCTCCGACACGCCGGCGGCCGTCGAGAAGATATTCGCGGTGATGCCGAAGCGCCGGCCGGGTGCTCTGGACGCCGACGGCTTCGTCCTCACCATCATCTTGACGCGTCGCGATTCCGGAAGCCCATGCGCTGAACATGCTCGGGGGGCCCGCTCCTCCAGAACATAGAGGTATGGCCCCTTGCGATGCGAGGCCTCTGCTGATGGCACCCCTCGACCGGCCAGTGCCCGTGTCGACAGCTTGACTGCTTCTTGATCCCCCACGAATACATATTGGACTATCGCCTTCGAGTCGACCCGGCTGGCCGCCGCTGTGCGCGATTGTCGGCGACTCGGCCTAAGTTGGACCGCATGCCACAGCGCGCACCCTACGGTTCCTGGCTCTCGCCCATCACCGCCGCGGACCTCGCCTCCAGCGGGCACCCGGTCGACGCCGGCCACTTTGTCGGCGAGGAGATCTGGTGGTCCGAGCTGCGTCCCAGCGAGGGCGGGCGGACCTCGATCCGGCGCGCGGGCAGGCGCGGGGAGCCCGAGGACGTGCTGCCGCCGCCGTGGAACGCCCGCACCCGGGTGCACGAGTACGGCGGCGGCGGGTGGACGGTCACCCACGACGGTCGGCTGGTGTTCGCGGAGTTCAGCGACCAACGCGTGTACGCGCTCCGTCCGGGTGAGCACCCGATCCCGCTCACGCCGCCGCCCGCGGTCCGCGCGGGGCTGCGGTACGGCGAGCTGAGCGTTGTCGGCGACGAGGTGTGGTGCGTACGCGAGACCCATTCGGCCGACGGCGAGGTACGTCGCGACATCTGCGCCATCCCGCTCGACGGCTCCGGCGGCGGCGATCCCGCACGGCTGCGGTCGGTGGTGTCCGGCTCGCACTTCCTGGCCTACCCGCGGCTCTCGCCCGACGGCAGGCGACTCGCCTGGATCGCCTGGGACCACCCGCAGATGCCATGGGACGGCACCGAACTGCGGGTCGCCGAGCTCGACGAAAACGGTGTCTGCGGCCCGGGCCGGGTGCTGCTCGGCGGGCCCGAGGAGTCGGTGCTGCAGCCGCAGTGGTTCGACGACGGCTCCCTCTACGCGATCAGCGACCGCAGCGGCTGGTGGAACCTGTACCGGGTGGATCTCGGTGCTCAGCCGCCACAACCCGTGTGCCCGTTGGACGCGGACTTCGGCGCGCCCCTCTGGCATCTCGGTGTCCGCTGGTACGCCGAGCTGGCGGACGGTCGCCTGCTCGCCACCCGCACCGTCGGCACGGACACGCTGGCACTGGTCGACCCATCCGACGGCTCGATCCGGGACCTCGACCTCGGCGACCTCACCTCCCTCGGCATCACGGACGTACACGGCGATCGGGTGTTGCTGCGCAGCGGTGGCGCGCAGACGCCTGGCGGGCTGCGGCTGCTGGACCTGGGCACGGGTGCGGTCACCGATGTCCGGCTCGGCGTCGACGATCTGCCCGATGTCGCGTATCTGCCGACCGCGCAACCGATCACGGTCACCGGGCCACAAGGGCGTGAGGTGCACGCGTACACCTATGCGCCGCGCAACCCGGACTACACGGGGGTGGACGGTGAGCTGCCGCCGTACGTCGCGTTCGTGCACGGTGGCCCGACCGCACACGTCGCGCCCGCGCTGAGCATGGTGTTCGCGTATTTCACCAGCCGCGGGATCGGCGTGATCGATGTGAACTACGGCGGGTCGAGCGGATACGGCCGCGAGTATCGCAACCGGCTGCGTGGGCAGTGGGGGATCGTGGACGTCGAGGACACCATCGCCGCCGTCCGCGGGTTGGCCGACGTCGGGCTGGCCGATCCGACGCGGCTCGCGATCGAGGGAGGCTCGGCGGGCGGCTGGACGGTGCTGGCGGCGCTGACGACCTCCGATGTGTTCGCCTGCGGTGCCTCGTATTACGGCGTCGCCGAGCTCGAGCTGTTCGTCCAGGAGACGCACGACTTCGAGTCCAGGTACATCGACGGCCTGATCGGTCCGCTGCCGGAGAGCAAGGAGCTCTACGCGCGGCGGGCGCCGGTGAACAACGTCGACGGGCTCTCCTGCCCGGTGCTGCTGCTGCAGGGCCTGTCGGATCCGATCGTCCCGCCGTCGCAGGCGGAGCGGTTCCGGGATGCGATGGTCCGCAAGGCGATACCGCACGCGTACCTGGCGTACGAGGGGGAGGCGCACGGCTTCCGGAAGGTGGAGACCATCGTCAGCTCGCGGGAGGCGGAGTTGTCGTTCTACGGCCAGGTGCTCGGCTTCGAGACGCCCGGGATCCCGCGGCTCGAGCTCTGGCGTCCGTAGCCGGCGTCGCGCTTCGTCTTGCTTGCACACCCTTTGGCAAGGTCGCACGGGTATTCCGGTGCCAGAGGGTGTGCGATCTCGGGAGAGGGTGTGCGGGGGAGCGAGAGGTCACGGCTTCGGCGTGCACGCCACCCGGCCGCGGGGCGGCGGCGACAGGCGGGCTCGCTCGATCGCGTCGAGGATGCGGCCGGCCACCACGCGCGGCGTCGCCAGGTCCTGCCAGGTCCACCGCGCCACCTGCCAGCCCGCGGCGCGAAGGGCGTCCTCGCGCTGCTTCTCCGCCCACAGCACGTCCGCGGGCGTCTGGCCCTCCGGCACCAGGCGGCCGTACTTGACCTGGCCGTCGAATTCGCCGACGACTCCGAGCTCCTCGAACAGGAAGTCCACCCGGCCGAGGTGGGCGCCGTCCGGGGCGTACAGGTTCGGCTGACAGTCCGGGACGGGGAGTTGCTCCCTGACCATCAGCACTCGGCTGCGTGACTCGCCGACGCTCTCCGATCGACCGTCGAGCAGATCCACGACGCGGTGGGCCCTGCGGCGGCCCGAGCGCTCGGGCAGGCCGCCGACGGCCTCGCCGAGTTCGGCGGCGGTGAGCGCGGTCGTGCGCAGCGCGTGGTCACCAGCGACGACTGCCTCCTCGAAGGGGAGCGAGCGCGCCAGGTCGAGGACGGTGCGGGCGAGCGTGGTCACGCGCAGCCCGTCGACCTCGGTTGTCTCGTGGTCGGCGAGCTCCGCCACGTGCACGTGCCGCAGCCCGGTCCTGCGCCCGCCGCCCGTGCGGTTGCGAGTCAGGTGGACTCGACGCAGGGGCGTGTTCCACATCTCGAGGCCGTGTACCGCCGCGGCGGACTGGTGGCTCAGCACGGCATCCGGCGACGCGACCCGCAGCGCTGCCTCCGCCACCAGCCGGTGAACCGCAACGGGATCGAGCGTGTCCAGGTCGTCGCGGGGCGCATACGTTCCCGGCCGCAGCCGCTCCCAGGCCCCGGTGCGGCACTGGCGCTGCAGTTCGTGGTCGGTGGCGCCGCGTCGCAGTGCCTCCTGGCGTCGGATGATGTGTGCCCCCATGCGATGAAGGCTGCACCTCGGCTCGGGGGTTCGGCGTTCGGAGCGCTGGGCGAACCAGCAGCCTGTGCACGGGTCGTGGGTTGTGCACAGGCGGCTGGTTTTGCGTCGGGCGCACACCCGTTGCCAAGGTCGCACTGGGTTTGGGCGCCCAACGGGGGTGCGAACTTGCCAAAAGGTGTGCGGCCAAACAGAACGCGCCCCCACCGAGAGTCGGTGGGGGCGCGTTGCTGGGTGTTGCTACTTCTTGCGGCCCGGGGCCTTGGCGCCGGCCTTGAACCCGAGTCCGCCCGCCTTCGGCTGGGGCAGCGGAGCGGCCTCAGCGGCAGGTGCACCGTTGTCGGCAGGAGCACCATTGGCCTCCGGTGCACCGTTGGCGGAGGGAGCCTCGTCGGCAGGTGCACTCTCGACGGCCGGTGCGGCCTCGGCAGGTGCACTCTCGGCGGCGGGGGCAGCCGGGGCCGGAGCCGCGGGCGCGGCGGCGGCCGGGGCGGCCTTGCGCGCACCCGGGGCCTTGGCGCCGGCCTTGAATCCGAGCCCGCCCGCCTTCGGCTGCGGCGGCGCGGCAGGTGCCGGTGCCTCAGCAACCGGAGCCTCGGCAACCGGAGCCTCGGCGGCAGGTGCCGGTGCGGCGGCGGCCGGAGCGGCGGCGGCCGGAGCGGCAGCCTTGGCGCCGGGAGCCTTGGCCCCACCCTTCATCTGCAGACCCTTGCCGGGAGCCTTGGCGCCGGACGCGAGGCCCAGACCCTTCGGCTTGGCGACGGGAGCAGCGGCCTCGGCAGCGGGTGCCTCGGCGGCGGCCGGAGCGGCCTCGGCGGCGGGAGCGGCGGCGGGCTTGGCGCCCGGAGCCTTGGCCCCACCCTTCATGCCCAGACCCTTGCCCGGTGCCTTCGCGCCACCCTTGAGGCCGAGGCCCTTCGGAGCGGCGGCCGGAGCCGCAGCGGTCTCGGCGGCAGGAGCAGCCTCGGCGGCGGGAGCGGCAGCGGCGGGCTTGGCGCCCGGAGCCTTCGCACCAGGGGCCTTCGCGAGACCCTTCATGCCCAGACCCTTGACCGGGGGCTTGGAGGCAGGAGCAGCCTCGGCGGCGGGAGCGGCAGCGGCGGGCTTGGCGCCCGGTGCCTTCGCGCCCGGGGCCTTGGCGAGGCCCTTCATGCCCAGTCCCTTGACCGCGGGCTTCGCGGCGGCGGGAGCAGCAGCAGCCTCGGCAACCGGAGCTGCCTCCGCGACCGGGGCGGTCTCGGCGGCGGGTGCCGGTGCCTTCTCTCGGGGTTCGACCTTGATGTTCGCGGTCAGTGTCGCGGGTTCGAGGCGGGTGATGGATTCGAGCATCATCTGCGCGACGTCGACGACCTCGACGCCTTCGCCCTGGCCCGATTCCTGGCGTGCGGTGACGCCGTCGGTGAGCATGACGCGGCAGAAGGGGCAGCCGGTGGCGATCTTCTTCGGATCCGTGGACAGCGCTTCGTCGACGCGGTCGACGTTGATGCGCTTGCCGATGTTCTCTTCCATCCACATGCGCGCACCGCCGGCGCCACAGCACATGGATCGTTCGCCGTGCCGCGGCATTTCCTTGAGGTTGCTGCCGGTGGCGGCCATCAGTTCACGGGGCGCGTCGTAGACCTTGTTGTGGCGGCCGAGGAAGCACGGGTCGTGGTAGGTGACGTCCTCGTTGACCGAGGCGACGGGGATCAGCTTCTTCTGCCGCACCAGGCGGTTGAGCAGCTGGGTGTGGTGCACGACCTCGTAGTCGCCGCCCACCTCCGGGTACTCGTTGCCGAGCGCGTTGAAGCAGTGCGCGCAGGTGACGACGATCTTGCGCTTGGACTGTTCGATACCGTCGAAGACGTTGTTGAGTGTCTCGATGTTCTGCATCGCGAGCTGCTGGAACAGGAACTCGTTGCCGGCGCGGCGAGCGGAGTCACCGGTGCAGGTTTCGTCGGCGCCGAGGACCATGAACTTCACGCCCGCGGTGGCGAGCAGTTCGGCGACGGCCTTGGTGGTCTTCTTGGCGCGGTCCTCGTAGGCGCCGGCGCAGCCGACCCAGAACAGGTATTCGTAGTCCTCGAAGGTGTCGGCGTCCTTGCCGTAGACGGGGATCTCGAAGTCCATCTCGTTGATCCAGTTGAGGCGGTCCTTGGAGTTCTGGCCCCAGGGGTTGCCCTTGTTCTCGAGGTTCTTGAACAGCCCGGCCAGCTCGGACGGGAACTCCGACTCGATGAGCACCTGGTAGCGGCGCATGTCGATGATGTGGTCGACGTGCTCGATGTCGACGGGGCACTGCTCGACGCAGGCGCCGCAGTTGGTGCACGACCACAGGGTCTCGAGGTCGATGACCGGAGCCAGCTCGCCCTCGACGGTCTCGCCGACCAGCTTGCGGCCGGCCTCGGTGAGCGCGGCCTCGGGGATCTTTGCCAGCGCGGCCTCGTTGACGTTGCCGTCGGCGTCGACCAATCCGACCTCGTCGCCACCCATGTCCTTGCGGCCGCCGGCCAAAAGATAGGGCGCCTTCGCGTAGCCGTGGTCTCGCAGCGACATGATCAGCAGCTTCGGCGAGAGCGGCTTGCCGGTGTTCCAGGCGGGGCACTGTGACTGGCAGCGGCCGCACTCTGTGCAGGTGGTGAAGTCGAGCCAGCCCTTCCAGGAGAAGTCCTCGATCTGACCGGCGCCGAGGGTGTCGGTGTCGGGGTCGACGTTGTCCATGGTCAGGGCCTTGCCCTTGGACATCATCGGCTTCGCGGCGCCGAGGGCGACGGCGCCGTCGTCCTCACGCTTGAAGTAGATGTTCGGGAACGCGGAGAAGCGGTGCCAGGCGACACCCCAGGTGATGTTGCGACCGACCACGTACAGCCAGATCATGCCGGACATCAGCTTGACGAACGCGAAGATCGAGACCATGACCGCGCTGGCGGGCAGCAGCTTGGCGACGTTCATGGTGAAGAAGTCGGTCCACGGGTTGGCGTGGCCGTAGGTGGCGATCTTGCCTGCCTTCACCATGACCATGCCGAGGCCCTCGACGAACACGACGATCTCGACGAAGTAGGCCGGGCCGAACTTCGAGCCGCCGAAGCGCGAGAGCCGCTCCGGGATCCGCGGGTGGTTGAGCTGGCGGATCACGATCAGCACCGTGATGCCGACGATGGTGCCGATGCCGAGGAGCTCGTCCCAGAGGTGCCACATCCAGGTGTCACCGAAGATCGGCCAGTGGAACTCCGGGTTGAAGGTCTGGCCATAGGCCTCGAACCACAACAGGAAGCCGCCGAGGAAGCCGATCATCACGAGCCAGTGCGCCCAGCCCACGGTGCGGAACTTCTGCATCCGGGTGTGCGCGATGAACTCGATGATCATCTGCTTGAAGCGGGGGACGAACGGGCGCCAGCGGTCCGGGGCTGGTTGACCGAGCTGCACCGTCTTCCCCATGGTCCAGGCCCCACTCAAGAATGAGGCCCAACACACAAGGCTGAGCAGTGCGCCGATCGTGCCCAACGTGATCGTCAGGGCGTTCATGTCACGGCCTTTCCTTCTACGACGGCAACGCCAACGAACTTCTCGGGCGGAGCCTCGGGGCTTGTCACAGCTAAGTTACTCGTCGGTAGCATCCCGAGCCAACGTCGAGTCCATGGTCGCATCGCCGAGGGGTCGACGCGAGGCACAGGAGTTCTCACGCTCACCGTAATTTGTGCCCCTTTTGGGGGTTCAGTGCAGGTCAACCTAACTTCGCTGGATGACCTGCGGAGAAGTGAGCGGAACGAAGGGGTCGGCGGGCAATTGCTGCGCCTTGTTCTCAGAAGAATCACAGATTAGTGTCCACCGAGACTGTGTTGTGACCCATGTGTCAATTTTGGTTTCCAGAGGGGATTTGTAGATGAGGCTGAAGAAGTTCGCGGCGACGTCGCTTATGGCGATCGCGGCGCTGGGTGTGGGTGCGGGCACCTCGTACGCGGCACCGGCTGCGCCCGCGCCCGAGACCATCGACTGGAGCTCGAAGGTCGAGGGACAGTCGGTCGTGACGACCATCGACGCGGGCGGCTTCAAGGTCTCCGGCGATGGCCAGAACATCGAGCTGCAGGACAACGCGGGCAAGGCCGTCGTCAGCCTGCCGCTGGCGTTCCAGCTCAACAGCCTTAAGTTCCCGATGGAGCAGAAGATCAGCGAGGACGGAAAGACCGTCACCCTGACCCCGATCTTCGACCTGGGCAAGGCCAAGCCGGTCACCCCGGCCGATCGCGGCGACCGTACCGTCGGCAACATCGCGATCAAGGACATCGCCTCGCCGGCCGAGAACCTGAGTGCGCAGCAGACCTTCAGTGCGCAGCTCGCGGTTGCCACCGCCTCCGGTGGTCTGATCGGCACCATCATCGGTGCAGTCGTCGGCACGTTCATCATGCCCGCCGTCGGGACCGTCGCGGGCGCAGGCATCGGTGGCATCGCCGGAACCATCCTCGTCGGTGGACCGACCCTGATCGCCGCCGGCATCGGCCTGGGCCAGACCCTGCTCGCCGAGCCGGGCACGAGCATGTACGCCGAGCACCTGCAGAAGTAGTACTCGCAGAGCAACGAAAGCGGCCCGTCACCTCTACGGAGGGGACGGGCCGCTTTCGTTTGTCGTGGCCTCGTGGATGGCGCCGCCCGAGTGGGGTCGCCGAGGTCGCGAGCGTGGAGGGTGCGGACCAGCGGTCCGCACCCTCTCAGTCGCTCAGGACGCGGTGCCCGCGTTCGTTGCGATGGTGACGATGTAGCCGAACGACTTCATCACGATAGGGAGCAGATCCTCCATGGAACTTCCTTCTGTACGCCGGCGCGAGTGCCCGGCAATGTTCTGACTGGGCCCCCCAGTCAGGTTGTCGCTGGCGCGCGCAATCCTCCCCGCCCCAGGAACAACGGGATTCTACCGTTAACCCGCGGTTCGGTGGGGTGTTACCCCGGAATGCGAAAAGGGGCCTCGAACGCGAAAGTCTGCGTCCGAGGCCCCTTTTCGTGAGGCCGTGAATCCTCGATCTAGCCCGTGCGGACCTTCAGGCCCGGGTTGGCCGCGAGGATCGCGTTGATCGGCGTCCCGTACAGCTGGGGGCTGTCACCGACCAGCGTGGTGACCACGGAGGCCAGCTCGCAGTACATCATGTCGCCCACGTTGGAGGCGCTCGAGATGCCAAGCGCCCTGGTGCCGGTCACGATGGCGCCGCCGCTGTCACCCTGCAGCGCACAGATGTTCGCGGTGAAGCCGTTCTTCAGGGTGCGGGTTCCGACGTCCACGATCTGGTTGACGGAGTTGATGGTGCCGCAGCTGAAGCCGGTGGTGAGGCCGGACTTGCACACCGGCGCCCCGACCACGGGATCGGCGGTGCCGGTGATCGGCACCGGGTTCGCGCCGGGGGCGCGGACGAAGTTGTTCTCGAACCGCTTGGTGGCGGCGTCGTCGATCTTGATCACCGAGTAGTCGAGGCCCTCGACGGTCGACTTGGCGAAGGTACCGAAGCGATCGCCGAACGCGGCGCCGTGCGTCTCGAAGGCGATCGAGGCGGCGCCGGTGCCCGCGGCATCGCGGTTCGGGTCGCAGTGTCCGGCGGAGATGTTCACCGCGCGGCCGGAACCGTCCGTGCCGTTGAAGCCGAGTGAGCAGCGGAACGCACCGTCCGCGTTCTCGGCGGCGTAGGCGTCACCACCGAGGCGGGCATCGGCGGCAACGGGGCTCTCGGCGACCGGCGGCGCGGACGAGCCGAGCGCCGGGGCCAGCACGACGCGAGCGGACTCCAGGAAGTCGGGCAGCTGCAGACCCTGGCCCTCGGCGGTGTTCTGGACGCGCAACACGACGTCGTTGTTGACCGTGTCGATCGCGGCGCCGCTGATGAGACCGGACAGCGGTGCGGGGAGCTTCTCGATCCAGCTGTTCATGTGGCCGAGCTGATCGCGCAGCGCGCGCTCGCTGCGCGGCAGGTCCTTCACCTTGTAACCGGCTGCCTCGACGGCCGCGCGGGCGGCTGCCTTGTCCGGGCCGTCCGCCAGACCGATCAGCGGCGAGCCGGCCGGGTCGAGCCACGCGCCCGCGAAGGACTCGGGGAACTTCCCGCGCATCGTGTTGGCGAACTCCACCAGCTTCTGCCCGGCCTCGGCCTTGTCGAGGTACTGGGCGGGGCTGAGGCCGAGATCGCGCTGGATCGCGGCAACCAGGTCGGCGGGCAGCGCGGTCGCGGGCGCCGGGGCGGCGGGCTCCGCGTGCGCGAGGGCCGCGCCGGGCGCGATCAGGAGGAGGGCCGCAGAGCCGATCATCGCGGCACGGCGGGCGCGAACGCTACGCATGGGGACCTTTCGGATTGAGGGCATGCGGGCATGACCCATCCGTTTAGGCCGGGTCAGTTGTAGCGACTATATGGGTTACGCCCGCCGTTGCCTACCGGAAACCATCGGATGATTCGGCGCCGCGGCGGCGCCGCTGATGTATCAGGGGCGCGCGTTTCCGGCCCGGACCTGCAGGTCGAGGCCGAGAGTCGCGTTCGCGTGGTTCACGATCTTCTCGATCGGGATGCCGATGCTCGCGGTGCCGCCCTCGGGCGCCAGCACGAGGTTGGCCTCCGTGCAATTCGGGGCACCGCCGGAGTTGGAGCCACTGGTGATGCCGAGGGCCCTGGTCCCGGTCAGGATGGCGCCGCCGCTATCGCCGCCGAGGGTGCAGGTGGAGCCCGCGAACCCGCGGACCAGGCGGGTGCTGCCGTCCGCCATGTGCAGCGGGGCGTCGACGCTGTCGGCGAGGACCATGCCGCAGGTGAACGTGGAGGTCTGGCCGGACTTGCAGATCGGCGCGCCGATGACCGGACGCGCCGTGCCGGTCACGGTGACGGTGGTGCCGTTGGCCCCGCGGACGGTCGGCTTGTCCAGCCCGGCGGCGGTGCCCGCCTCGTTGAGCTTGATCACCGAGTAGTCAAGGCCGCCCGCGGCCTCGCCCATCGCGGAGTGCCGGAAGGCGCCGATCTGCGTGCTGCGGGAGACATCGGCGAAATCGGGCAGGTAGACCGGGGCGCCCGCGGGCACCTTCGTGTTCTCCTGCGAGGGATCGCAGTGGCCCGCGCTGAGGTTGTAGGGGGCACCGGCGGCGTCGACGGCGTTGAAGCCGAACGAGCAGACCCCGATCTCGCCCGGGTCGATGTCGCGGGCGATCGGGCGCGGAGTGCTGATGTAGGTGTCGCCGCCCTGCGCGTGCGGGTCGACGGGCGGCTGGCCGCCGGGGCTCAGCACGACCTTCAGCCCGGCCAGCAGCGTCGGCAGGTTCAGTGCCCGGCCGATGGGGCTGTTCACCACGTCGATGACGACCCGGTTCTCCAGCACGTCGATCGAGCTGGAGTTGATCTGCGAGGAGACGTCCTTCGGCAGCCCGAGGATCCACTTGTTGACCTCTGCCAGCGAACCCTCGAGATCCTTCGCGGACACCGCGGCGAGGTGGGTGGCATAGCCGTCGCGGGCCACCCGCTGCGCTTCGGCGGTGGTGGTGACCGCGACGACGGGGACGCCGTCGACGCCCATCCAGGAACCGGCGTAGGTGGCGGGGCTGCCCTCGCGCAGCGTCTGCGCGTAGCCGGCCAGTCGCTGCGCGGCCTCGGCACGCTCGATGTACTGCTGCGGGGTCAGCTTCAGGTCGCGGGCGATCGCGTCGACGAGTTCTGCCGGCAGCTGCTGCGCGACCTCGGCGGGCGAATTCGACTGGGGTTCATGCGGTTCGGCCTGTGCAATAGCGGAGAACGGGAGCAGGGTGGCCGAGGCGAGGATTGCGGCGCGGAACGCCAGCGGGAGACGCATGAAGACCCTTCGTCGAGAGCGCGGATGTATCAGCGCTCCACCTTAGGGCAAGTGTGGCTTTGCCGCCCGTGTGCCTGATAGACCGGTTGGCGAACGCATCTATGCCGTCTCGACGCTCTCGGCCGGAGCCTTCGAGGGCTTCGGCCGGGAGCGCGAGACGGCCACGCCCGCCAGGCACAGCGCCCCGCCCGCGAGCGTGAGCAGCCCCGGCAGCTCGCCGAGGAACACCCAGGCCATGGCGACGACCAGAGCGGGCACGGCGTAGGTCGTCGCGCCCATGCGGCCCGCCGTCGTACGGGCCAGGGCGTAGGCCCAGGTCGTGAAGGCCAGGGCGGTCGGGAACACCCCGAGGTACACCATGTTCAGCGTCGCGGAGAGGGGTGCCCGGCTCACCTCGTGGACGAGCTGCCCGGCAAACGGCAGACACGCCACCGCGCCGACGAGGCACCCGAAGGTCGTGATCTGCAGCGCGCTGCCGTGCGACAGGGCGGGCTTCTGTGCGACGACGCCGCCCGCATACGTGATGGCCGCCAACAGGCAGAGCAGGACGCCGAGGACCGAGGACTGCCCGTCGCCGGACATCGACAGCCCGACGGCGATCGCGCCTGCGAAGGACACCGTCATGCCCGCGATCAGCCGGGGCGGCAGAGCCTCGCCGAGGAACCGGGCGCCGAGCAGGGCGATCAGGATGGGCCCGATGTTCACGATCATCGCGGCCGTACCCGCGTCGACCTCCCGCTCACCCCAGTTGAGCGCCACCATGTAGACGCCGAACCACAGGAGGCCGGACACCACGATCCCCCTCCAGGCCGCCCGCGACGGCAACCCCTCCCGCCGGATCAGCAGGACCGCACCGAGGACGAGAGCCCCGGAAAGCAGCCGACCGAGGGCGAGCGCGCCGGGGGAGTAGGCGGCCCCGGCGCTGCGGATCGAGACGAAGGCGGAGGCCCACAGGACCACGGTGACACCGGCGGCGGCGAGCGCCAGACGCGTGGTGGCACGGGTGTTGGTCATGGGGTGACCGTAGGCAATTCGCGCCCGGTGCGTCAGGCGACGGCCGCTCCGTCGGCGGGGGTGGTCGTGGTGGCCGTCGCCTCCGGGGTGGTCGTGGTCGTTGTGGTGGTCGCCTCGGTCGTCGTGGTGGGCTTGGTTGTCGTGGTCGTCTTCGGGGTGGTCGTGGTCGGCCGGTGAGACGGGCTCGGCTGGGCGGGCGGCGTCGTGACGACGGGCGGCGGGGCCTGGGTCGTCGGGGCGACGGTGGTGGTGGGCGCGGTCGAGGCGGGGCTCGATGTCTTGCTGCTCCTGGCCGTTGTGGACGCGGGCGCCTTGGTCGTCGTGGTGGTCGGCCGAAGCGAGACGGTGACCTTGGGAGTCGCGGACGGGGCGATGACGGGGACCGCGGTCGCGGGGGCATCGGCGGAGCGCAGGCTCACCACCAGACCGACCAGCGCGACGGCCAGGATCACGCCGGCCGCCGCCGTGATCGCCGTGGTGCGTTGGAACCGGAAGCGGGGCGCCGCGGCGATCGGCGTCGCCGCGGCGGGAGCGAGCGGCACCGGATCCGGGTCCAACAGGACGGGGAGCACCGGACGGCCGGGGCCGGCCTCGGTGAACGCCGTCGGTGGGCCCGCGACCGAGACCGCGGGCATGATCACGGTGTCGGCGTCGCCATCGATGTCGGTGCGGACCGCCGCGACGGTGGCCGCGGCGGCCGCCGTGGTGATAGCGTCGCCCGCCGCACCGCCCGCGGCGATGATCGCGGCGCCGTGCGCGCCCGTGTATCCCGGCCGGGGCGGCAGCACCGTCGGCAGACCGACGGTCGCCTCGGCCAGTCGCGACACCAGCGGCATCGCGGATCCGCCGCCGGTCAGCAGCAGCGCGCACACGTCCGACAGCGCCAGGTCATGGGCGCTGATGGTCTGCTCAACGAGGTCGAGCGATCCGGTGATCGACGATTCCAGCAGCTCCTCGAGCTCGCTGCGCAGCAGGGTGACGGTGGCGGTGGCGCCCGCGAGCTCGACGGCGATCTGCGTCTCGGTCGCCGTGGACAGTGCTTCCTTGGCCTCGGCGCATCGGCGTCGCAGCACCGACAGCTCGGCCCGGGTGGCCGGATCGCTCAGGTCCACCGGCCCGAGGTCGCCGGCGGCCGAGCCCAGTACGTGCTCGAGGATCGCCTGGTCGAAGGTGTCGCCACCGAAGCGGGTGGTGAAGGTCGACGGACGGAGGAGCCCGGCATCCGTGCCTGTGCGCACCAGGGAGATGTCGAGCCCGGCGCCGCCGAGGTCGAAGACCGCGACGATCGCGTCGCCCAGCGTGCCGTGCGCCGCCTCGAGCCAGGTCACCGCGGCCACCGGCTCGGGGACCAGCGTCACCCCGGCCAGCCCGACGTGTGCGAGGGCGTCCCGCATCGACTGCGCGGTCGCGTCGGACCAGCGTGCGGGGTGGGTTGCGACGATCTCGGGCTGTTCGGACAGGCCGGGGAATGCCTCGGCCGCCTCGTGCACGAGGCTGTGCATGGCGGTGGCGACCAGGTCCTCGGCCAGGTATGCGGAGCCGTCGCCGATCACGAGTCCGGCCGGATCGCCTGCGTGCGCGGCGAACCCGGAGATGACGTCGGGCGCATCGAGGGGTGAGCCGAGTATCGCCTCGCCCGCCGCCGTCAACTGCAACGTCGCGCGGCGAGCGATGGTGGCCGGCTCGGCGCCGGTACGAGGACTTTCGATGGTGTGGAGGACCGCAACGGCGTTGGTGCCGCCGACCCCCAGCCCAAGCCCCGCGGCCATGTCTCTCCCCCATCTCATCGCTGTCGCGCTCGCCGGGGGTTCGCGCGTCGCGCTGCCGGACCGACGCGCGATCTCGGGCGACAGCCTATCTATTCGCCTACGCTCGATCCGGAGAGCATCGACGCAAGCGGGGTGGTGACCCATGGCCCTGCGCGAGGTACTGGGAGAAATATGACCGATCCCGAATCGCCACCGGTGCCGCAGCCGGTCCTCGAGCCGCTCAGCGCGGCGGCCCTCTTCCTGGTGATGACGGCAGGCCCCGGCACCGAGGACGCGATCACGCTCCGCGACGTGGCGTCGGACGTGGGGTCGCTGGTCCGGGCGGTGGGATTCCGGGAGCTCGCCGGGTCCCTGTCCTGCGTGGTGGGTTTCGGTTCGGAGTTCTGGGATCGGGTGGGGCCGGGCGCCACACCGGCCGGGCTGCATCCCTTCGTCCCGCTGCGAGGTGAGGTGCACAGCGCGCCTGCCACCCCGGGGGACGTGCTGTTCCACATCAAGGCCTCCCGTGCGGACCTGTGTTTCGAGCTGGGGCGCCTGATCCTGGCTGCGCTCGGCGACGCGGCGACCGTCGCGGACGAGGTGCACGGGTTCCGCTACTTCGACGCCCGCGACCTGCTCGGCTTCGTCGACGGGACGGAGAACCCGACAGGGGCGGGCGCGGGCGCGGCGGCCCTGATCGGGGCGGAGGACCCCGCGTTCACGGGCGGCAGCTACGTGATCGTCCAGAAGTACCTGCACGACATGGCCGCATGGGCCGAGCTGAGCACCGAGGAGCAGGAGCGGGTGATCGGGCGGACGAAGCTCGAGAACGTCGAACTCGACGACGCGGCCCTGCCGAGCAACTCGCACGTCGCGCTCAACACCATCGTCGACGACGACGGGACCGAGCACGAGATCCTGCGCGACAACATGCCGTTCGGTTCTCTCTCCGCGGGCGAGTTCGGTACCTACTTCATCGGTTACGCGAAGGACCCCGCCGTCACGGAGCTGATGCTGCGGCACATGTTCCTCGGCGATCCCCCCGGCAACCACGACCGGATCCTGGACTTCTCCGAGGCGGCGACGGGCACCCTGTTCTTCGTGCCGAGCCAGGACCTGTTGGAGGCGCTTGCCGACGTCCCCGTGCCGGACGTCGAGGAAGCGGAGCCGGAAGAGGTTGCGCCGCGCGACCTGTCCCTGAAAATCGGTGATCTCAAAGGAGTGTCGCAATGACTGATTCGAGCAATCTGCACCGGAACCTCGCGCCGGTGACCGAGGCCGCGTGGGAGCAGATCGGCGAAGAGGCCGCGCGCACCTTCAAGCGCCATGTCGCCGGGCGCCGGGTGGTCGACGTGGCCGGGCCGTTCGGGTACTCCTATTCCGCGCACAACCTCGGCCGGGTGCGCTCGATCACCGCATCGGACAGCAGGATTCGGGCACAGCTCCGCGAGGTGCACCCGCTCGTCGAGCTGCGCTTCCCGTTCACGCTCAGCCGCGCGGAGATCGACGACGTGGCCCGCGGGTCTCTGGACTCCGACTGGCAGCCGGTCAAGGACGCGGCCAAGGCGATCGCGTTCGCCGAGGACCGCACCGTCTTCGCAGGCTTCGAGGAGGCCGGCATCGTGGGCCTCGGGCCGTCGAGCAGCAACCCGCCGCTGTCGCTGCCCGAGGACCCGCTGCTGGTCCCCGACGCCGTCGCCTCCGCGCTGTCGGCGCTGCGACTGGCAGGCGTGGAGGGACCGTATTCCCTGGTGCTCGACGCGGATACCTACACCGCGGTGAGCGAGACCAGGGACGAGGGCCACCCGGTGTTCCATCACCTCAAGGACCTCGTCGGCGACATCATCTGGGCCCCGGCGGTGGCGGGCGGCTACGTGCTGTCCACCCGCGGCGGCGACAACCAGCTCACTCTGGGGACGGACCTGTCGATCGGGTACGACAGCCACACCGCCGAGTCGGTGACGCTGTACCTGGAAGAGACGCTGACCTTTTCGTCGTTGACGGCGGAGGCCGCCGTCGTGCTGGGACGCTGACCGATGTCGGGGTCGTCGAGGTATCGCGACGTCAACCTGCTGTACCGGGCGATGCGCGACCTCGCCGGGACCAAACCGATGGCGTGGTTCTTCGCCCGCACGCTTCACCACGTCGACGGCCCCGTCTACCGGTTGACCAAGGGGCGCAACACCTTGACGACCCTCCTCACCGGACTGCCGCTGGTCATGCTCACCACCACGGGGGCGAAGAGCGGGGCGAGCCGCACCGTCCCCCTGGTGGGGATGCCGGACGGGGACCGGATCGTGGTGATCGCCTCGAACTACGGCCAGCATTCGAACCCGGCCTGGTACTTCAATCTGCGCAAGCATCCCGAGGCCACGGTCACCGTCGCGGACGGTGAGCCCCGGCAGGTGGTCGCCTACGAGGCGGAGGGGGAGGAGCGGGAGCGACTGTGGCGCATGGACCTGGAGGTCTATCCCAGCCGTGCCGCCTACAAAGAACGCGCCACCGACCGGCGGATCCCGGTGATGGTGCTCGAACCCGGGGCAGGCGGCTGAGCCCGACGACGCGAGGGCTCACCACTCAGCCGATGAGCTCGCTCGATTCCTTCCGCCAGTCGTAGACGACCCGGGTCCGCAGGACGATGTCCTGCAACGACCGGCGCCTGGGGTCGACGGCCGCCCACAGCAGGCCGACGGCGAACAGGACGCAGAGCACGGCCCGCACGGCGGCGCGGGGCAACCGGAGCAGCCGGCCCTTGGCGGTGACGACCCGCAGCCCCATCGCCACCGCGCCGACGGTGCGTCCGGTCGTGACCCAGCAGCCGGTCAGGTACACGACCGACACGGTGAGGGTGACGGTCGCCGAGGCCAGAAAGGCCGGCTCGGGGAACCGGAAGTTCTGCGGGGAGTACAGCAATCGCACCAGGGCCAGGCCCAGGTAGGTCATGCCGATGATCGCGAGGACCACCCCGAGGTCGATCACGGCGGCGATCGCGCGGGTGACGATCCCGGCGGGCCGGTGCGGAGGTTGATCGAGGTGCTCGGTCACGGCGCCGGGTCCCCGGGGCGGCCGCCGCCGATGGGCACCTCGTCGTCCGGGCCTGAGCCGCGGCCGAACAGCTTGCCCACGAAGCCGGCGACTGCGTCGTCGGCCTGCATGCCCTGGCTCCGGACCCCGCGAACCGCCTCGGAGGACAGCGAACCCGTCGACTCCCGGATGATCTCCGGCAGGTCGACGCCCTCGATGATGTCGTTGGCGAGGCCGACGAGGTCCATCCGGGCGATGATCGCGTCGATGTCGATCCGGCGCGCCACCTCGTCGAGGTCCACCCGCGCGATCTGCCTGTCGAGGTCGACGGAGTCGACGATGCCGTCCAGGTCGAGCCTGCCGATCACGGCGTCCACGTCGAGTCGGGCCGCGATGCTGTCGACGTCGATGGTGGCGGCGATCTGGTCGAGATCGAGGGACTCGGCGATCAGGTTCAAGTCGACGTTCTCGCGCACGAGGCGGGTGAGATCGACCTCGAGCAGGGCCGCCGCGACGACCTCCCTGATCACGAGGCGAAGCAGGTCCTGGACGGTCGGGGCGGCGGTCCGCGCGACCTCCTCGCCGCGCGCCCGCAGCGCGTCCGTCGTGGCGTCGAGGCGCCGGGCCAATCCGGGCACCCGGCGCAGGGTGCCGAGGGCGAAACGGGCCGTCGCGCCCACCACCTCGGCCGCCGTGACCGCGGCGCCGATCGCCACGAAAACCACGTCTGCGCCGGGAAGGCTCGCCGGCGGCCGGCTCGGCGCGGGCGTGACGTGCTGGTCCGGTGACATGGTCCCTCCCAGATCGGGGTCTGACGCGAAGAGGTCAGGTCGTGATCATAGGTGTCACAGGTGGGTACGACACCGGTTGTGTCGGGGTCGTGACCCGGGCTCGGTGCTCAGCTCTCCGTGCCGTGACCCATGGCGCGCAGCATCGACAGCATGTCCGCGCGGGAGGTGGCGTCGAGGCGACGGCGGATCCGGGCGACGTGGTGCTCGACGGTTTTCGCCGAGATGAACAGCCGGGCACCGATGTCCCGGTAGGTCAGGCCCATCACCAACAGGTTCGCCACCTCGGCCTCGCGGTCGGTCAGGCCCGCGCTGAGTTCGCGCTCGGTCCCCGCGACCGTGCCGGGCGTCGACGACGCGGCGGGTCGCAGGGAGCGCGCGACCTGCAGCAGCGTGGTCGCGGTCCTGGTGTCGGAGGCGCGGAGCGCGGCCTCGCTGGCGAGACGGGCACCGTCCCATGGCAACCCGATGCGGTCCAGGGTGCGCGCGGACTGTTCCACCACGGTCGCGTCGATCTCACCCTGCAGCACCCGAAGCCAGGCGCGGCCCGCGGCCGCGAGGCCCGCCGCGTACGGGCTGGTCTCGGCCGCGACACCGAGGGCGTTGGCGTGCGGCAGCAGTTCCGACGGGCTCTCGGCCAGGATCGCGGCCTGCACGCCGTACCAGTGCAGGGGCGAGCCCCACAGCGTGGGTTCGCCGAGCCGGGTGAGCAGTTCGTTGGCCTGCTCGATGAGGTGCGCGAGTCGGTCGGTGTCCCGCAGTCTGGCCGCGCCCAGCCACAGTTCGCCGAGCGGGAGCAGGCTGAAGAGATCGGCCGAGTGCTCTGCGATGACGCCGTGTGCCCGCTCCCACGAGTGGGTGAGGGCGCCGATGTCACCGACGCGACGGGCCAGTCCGACCCGCAGCGCCGCGATGAACAGCGCGTCGCGCGGGGTGGGCTCGGTGTCCGTCGGCATCGCATCGAGCCGGGCCGTCGCGGCATCCAGGTCGCCGCGGATCATGGCGATCCAGGTCAGCAGCAACTCGTGCCGCTGACGGGTGATGCTCTCGCGAGGCTCGGTGTCCAGTGCCCGCTGCAGCACGGCCTGTGCCCCCGCGAGTTCGCCGCACGCGATGCCCGCCAGTGCGGTGATGGCGGCACCGCTGTCGGGTAGCAACCGGGGTCGGGAACCGTTGGCGGACAGGGACAGCCCACGGGTCAGCGAGTTGACCGCGATCGCAACCCGGCCGTCGATCGACTGTCGCAGGCCCTGCGCGAGCAGCGCTGCGCCCGCGGACGTCGACGTCGGGGGCGAGCCCGCCTGGCGGTCCGTCATCGCCTCGGCCCGCTCCGGCCGTCCCGCGGCCAGCAGCACCGTGGCCGCGATGGGTGCGTCGGAGCCGACGCGGGCCGGGCCGAGCCATTCGTAGAGATCTGCGCTGCGGCCGAGCATGCCCTGCTGCGCGGCGACGCTCGCCGCGATCCGAACGGCCGCAGCGAGTTCGGTGTCGGTCAGGTCTGCAGCCCGTTCGAGCAGGCCGTCGGTGAGCCCGACCGCGGTGTCCAAGTCTGCGCTCAGCGCCGCCGCCTCGGACCAGCGCAGGGCGAGGGTGTTCCGATCGGCGCCCGCGCGGACGGCCTCCGCGTACAGGCTCGCGGCCAGCGGCGGCTCGGCGTGTTCGGCGGCGCTGCAGAGGAACTCGGCCAGCTCCGGATCCGTCACGCCCGCCTCGCCGTAGGCGCGGGCCGCGGGGAGATCGAGGGCGCCGTCCGCCAGCTTCGCGCGCAGCGAGTCGGCGTGCAGCCGGGCCAGCCGCTGCGCTCCGAGCGCGGCGGCCAGCGGTTCGCGGGCGACGGGCAGGAGGGTGTGGGTGACCAGTCCGGTGCCGCGCGCCCGGTCGATCAGGTCCTGGGCCACGGTCGGGTCGACGGACAGCACCCGGACGAGTTCGACGGGATCGGGCCCCGAGCCGATCGCGGCGATCGCCAGGGTGCACAACAGGTCCGCGTCGAGCTCCGCGAGCCGGGGGCGCAGGTGTGCGGCCGTCGCTGCGTCGAGGGCCCGTTCCAGAGCGGGCTGGGTGCGCGGCTCGGTGGGGTCGAGGCGGGACAGGGCGCCGAGCGTCGCGTCGACGCTCTGCACGCCGCCCCCGGTGATCCGCAGGATCGCGGCGGCGAGACCGATAGGAAGTCGCACGCCCAGTGTCGATTCCGCGCGGACGACGATGTCCCGCGTAGTCATCGGGTCGAGGGGCAGTGAGCCGAGCGCATCGCCGAGCGAGCGCAGGGCGCGGCTGTGCGGCCGCGGTTCGGTGGCGACGATCACGGTGATGTCCGGGCGGTGCGCGGCCAGGGTCAGCGCGTCGACCGCGGCGTCGGGCAGCAGATGGGCGTCGTCGACGACCAGCGCGCCGCCGGGTTCGACGTCTGCGCCCGCCGTCGAGGCGACGGCGGTCCCGTTGGCACGCAGCTCGTCTCGGATCGTGGCGAGCAGGGTCGATTTGCCACTGCCAGCAGTTCCGCGGATCAGCATGTGCGGGGTGCCCGTTCGCGCGGCGGCGAGGAACGCCTGTGCCCCAGGCATTCCGGCGAGGGTGGCCGCAGCGGTGCCGGTTGGTTCGGAGGTCAGCACGGTCACGGTTCCTACTGCCCGCCGCCGAGCAACCCGCCGACGCCCTGGCCGACGCCGCCGACGACGCCGCCCAGACCGCCGAGCACGCCGCCGACGCCGTTACCGACACCCTCCACCACGCCGCCGACGCCGTTTCCGACACCGGTGGCGGCGCCGCCGACGCCGTCGACGAAGTCGTTCGCGATCTGGCCGCCGCCGTCACCCTGCGGGGGCGCGGGCGGGGGCGTGTACCCGCCGCCCGCAGGAGGCGCAGGTGGGGGCGGGGGTGTCCCGCCGCCAACGGGTCCCGGTGCAGGCGCCGGGGCGGGTGCGGCGGCGGGGGAGCCGGGTGCCGGGGCGGGTGCCGCGGCGCCGCCCGAATTGGCGGAGACCTGCCGCGCGGTCGAACCGGCGTCGGATCGGATGGGCGCGCCGGTGGGGTCAAGACGGACGGGGGAGTCCCCGGTGGTCGGGCTGACCACGCCGTCGACGACGGGCAGCACGGTGCCGTCCGGTGCGACCGTGGTGGTGACGCTGTGGCCGCTGGTCGTGGCACCCCGGCTGGTGTCCGCGTTGGACGGCGTCAGCGCGCCGGTACCGAGCGAGAGCCCGCCTGCGGCCAGGATGGCGATCGCGGCGGCCGCGGCGGCGACGATCGCGGCCTTCTTGGGGGTGGAGAGCGATGCGCCCCTGGAGGCGGGCCGGATGCCGGGACGCGGACCCGCCGACGCGGGCGGCACCGGCGCGACCTCCACGACGGTGGTCGCGGCGGCCGCGGCGGCCGGAACCACCGCGAGCGGCACCGTGTGGGCGCCCTCCGCGGCGGCGAGGAGCGCGGCGCCCTGTGCCGCGGTTCGCTCGGGATGGGCGTCGGCGACCACGGGCAGCCGCAGTTCGGCGGAGAGCAACTCGGCGACCAGCGGCATCGCCGAGCTGCCACCGATGAGCAGGACCTGACCCACGTCGGACAGGTCGACGCCCGCGTTGCGCAGCGTCTCCCGGACCAGTTCGACCGAGTCCGCCAGCGGCTCCCGGATCAGGTCCTCCAGCTCCGCACGCACCAGTCGGACGTCGCTGTGCACGCCGGGCAGGTCGATCCCGATGACCGTCTCGGTGTCCGAGGACAGTGCCTCCTTGGCTGCGCAGCAGCGGGCCCGCAGTTGGGCGAGGGCGTTCATGGTGTCGGGGTCGAAGGGGTCCAGTTCGCCTGCCTCGCCCACGACACCGTCGAGCACGTACCGCAGCGTGAGGTGGTCGAACTCGGATCCGCCGAAGTCCTCGGACCGCATCGGCTTCCCGATGATCCGAGGAGTGTCGCCTGCGTGAACGAGCGTCACGTCGAGGCTGGTGCCGCCGAGGTCGTAGACGAGCACGAGGTCGTCGGAGGTGCCTGCGTAGTCGCGGGATCCGTTGCGCTGCAGCCATGTGACCGCGGCCTCGGGCTCGGGGACGAGCGTGACCCCGCCCAGGCCGGCGCGGTCGAGCGCGGAGCGCAGCGCGTCCACCGTGTGGCCCGGCCAGACCGCCGGATACGCCGCCGCCACGGCGGGGAACTCGGCGAGTTCGGCAGAGGACGCCTCGATCAGGCACTGCATCGCGGTGACGACGAGGTCCTCGCCGGTGTGGGTCGAGCCGTCGTCGGCGACGAGCGCGACGGGGTCGCCGACGCGGGTGGCGAAACCGGAGATGACGGTTCCACGTGGAACGTCCCCCTCGTGCCTGCTGGGCACGCCGAGAACCGCGGGGGCGTCCCCGCCGAGCGCCAGGGTCGAACTCGCCGTGATCGACGGTCCCTGCGCGTCCGCGTCGTGCTCGAGGGCGGTGACCGCCACCGAGTTCACGGCGCCGACGGTGAGTCCGAGTCCAACAGTCATCGAAGTGTTCTCCCGTGCTCGCCCCGCGGCTTCCGCCGCCGGAGTGGCTGACAATTCTCCCGTTGGCCGGAGCCAGGGGCGGGTGACGATTTCCCGGGTTCTGAGCCGGGGGTGGGGGCCGAATGTGGCCCCCGCTGTTGCCCACTGTGTCGGGTCACGCGCGTGAAGCGTTACCGATTCGAAGACAAACGCGCAGATGGGGGAGGTATCCCCTATCGGGCGGGGATCCCCTATCGGCCCCACCCCCCACGCGCTCCGCGAGGCAGGGGAGTTCACCCCGTTGGGGCGGGGTGTCCGCGTACCTAGCGTTGAGGGCAATCGTTTCGCGTCGTCTATCGCGATCCGTTCGACCAGACCTCAGGAGATCGACATGACCACCAACGCTCTTCTCGACTTCATCCTCAGCCTCCTGCGTGATGACGAGGCGAGGGCGCTGTACTGCCAGAACCCGGACGCGGCGTTGGCCGCCGCCGGGCTGGGCGGCGTGTGCGCCGCGGACATCTCCGCAGTGGCCCCGTTGGTCGCCGAGTCGGGTCTGTTCGCCGGCGCCGCAGGTGAGTTGACGAGCATCGTGAACGCGGGGCTCGACACGGCCGTCGGCGGTGCACTCGGTGGCGGCCTCGGTGGCGGCCTCGGTGGTGGCCTCGGACTGGGAGGTGGCCTCGGTCTGGGTGGCGGCCTCGCGGCAGGCGCAGGCGCGGGTCTGGGGCTCGGTGGCGGACTCGGTCTCGGTGGCGACATCGACCTGGGAGCCGATCTGAGCGCGGCTCTGAGCGCAGCGCTGGGGGCTGCCCTGCAGATCGGCGGCCAGATCGGCGCCGATCTCGGTGCGGCCATCGGCGCGGCACTGGAGGCATCGCTCGGTCTGGGCGGCGCCGTGGACGTGAACGCGGACCTGGGCCTTGGCGGTGCGCTCAGCGGTGCGCTGGGTGGCGCGCTCGGAGTCGGCGGAGACCTGGTGGCCGAGCTCGGCGGCGCGCTGAACGCCGCGCTGAGCGGGGTGACCGACCTGGACCTGGGCGGGGCTCTCGACCTCGGCGCGGTGCTGGGCAGCGCACTCGAGGTCGGCGGCGACATCGGCGCCGACCTGGGCGTCGCGCTCGGCGGGGTGCTCGGTGCCGCGTTCGGTGCGGACGGTGCACTCGGTGGCGCCTTGTCCACCGCGCTCGAGGGCGGCCTCGATCTCGGCGCTGCGCTGGGCGGCACCCTCGGCGGCGCACTCGGCCTCGGTGGCGAGCTGACCTCCGGTCTGACCGGTGCGCTCGACGCGGCGCTCGGTGCGGGCGGTGGCCTTGACCTCGACGGCGTGCTCGGTCTCGGTGGCGGCCTGACCTCCGGTCTGACCGGTGCGCTCGACGGGGTGCTGGACCTGGGCGGCGGCCTCGGTGGTGGCCTGGACCTGGGCGGCGACCTCGGCGCCACGCTGAGCGCGGCGCTGGGCGGGGCGCTCGGAGCGGGCGGCGATGTCGCCGCCGACCTCGGTGGCGCGCTGGGTGGCACGCTCGGCGCCCTGGTCGGTGCGGGTGCGGGCCTGGATCTGGGCGGCGTCCTCGGTGCGGGCGGGGAGATCGGCGGGGACCTCGGCGCCACGCTGGCCGGTGCGCTCGGCGGTGCGCTCGGGGTGGACGGCGGCCTCACTGCCGGGCTCGGTGCGGCGCTGGACGCGGCGCTCGGCGCCGCGGGCGGCCTCGACCTCGGTGCGGAGGGTGGCCTCGGCGGATCGCTCAGCACCGCGCTCGAGGGCGTGCTCGGTGCGGGCGGGGAGATCGGCACGGACCTGGGGGCTTCGCTGGGCGGGGTGCTCGGCGCGGCGCTCGGTGCGGGCGGCGATCTCGGTGGGGAACTCGAGGCGGCGCTCGGTGGCGCGGCGGGTGGCACCGGTGAGATCGACCTCGGTGGCGCGCTCGGCACGGTGCTCGGCACCGCCCTCGATCTCGACGGCGGCCTCGCAGGCGGGCTGGGCACGGCCCTCGAGGGTGCGCTCGGGGCGGGCGGCGCGCTCGGCGGAGACCTCGACCTCGGCGGTGCCCTCGGGGGTGCGCTCGGTGGCGGCCTCGACCTGGGCGGCGCGGTCGACGGACTTCTCGGTGCGGGCGGCGCCCTCGATCTGGGCGGCACTCTCGACGGCCTCCTCGGCGCGGGCGTCGGCCTCGACCTCGGTGTCGGCGCGGACCTCGACGCCGGTCTCGATGCGGCAGCGGGCCTCGGCGGCGGACTGGACGCGGTCGCGGGCCTCGGTGCGGGCCTGACCAGCGGCCTGGCCGGCGGTCTCGGTGGCCTGTTCGGTGCGGGTGCCGGCCTCGGCGGCAGCCTGACCGGCGCGCTGGACGGTGCCGCGAACGCGGGCGCGGACCTGGGCGGCGCGTTGTCGGGTGCGGCGAACGCGGGTGCGGAGCTGGGTGGCGGCCTGACCGGTGCGCTCGATGGCGCGGCCAACGCGGGTGCTGAGCTCGGCGGCGGCCTGACCGGCGCACTGGACGGTGCGGCCAACGCGGGCGCGGAGCTGGGTGGAGCCCTGTCGGGTGCGGCGAGCGCTGGCGCAGACCTGGGCGGCGCACTGTCGGGGGTCGCGAACACCGGTGCGGAGCTCGGTGGCGCCCTCTCGGGTGCCGCGGGAGCGGCCACGGACCTGACGACCGGCCTGGACGCCGTCGCGGACCTCGGCGGCGCGGTCACCGGTGCGGTCGATGCAGGCATCGGGGCGGGCGTTGGCGGCGCGACGTCGGCGGGCGGCGAGCTCGGCGGCACCTCCGACCTGGTCGGCGGGATCAGCTCCGGCCTCGGCGGTGCCACCGCGGCCACCGGGAACGCGTGGTCGTCGCTGGACGCCTCGAACGCCTTCGGCAGTGAGGTCACCACGACCCACGAGGCGGACGGCGGCCTGTTCGGCGATGGGCTCGGCGGCATCGGCGGCGGGCTCTTCGGAGACGCGGATGCGACCGGCGCCGCCGAGATCGGCGGCGAGGCGGCCGCGCACGCGGATCCGCTGCTGCCCTGATCGATCTGTAACGGAGCCGGCCCCGTACGCGTTATTGCGTGTGGGGCCGGCTCCGTGCTGGATACAGTGAAATCGCTCGCCGCGAGCGCCCGTTCGGGCGCCCGCGGCGCAGATTGGATTGTGGGTCGGGTTCATGGACAACGCAGCTGCTTCGGCAGTCGAACGCACCGCCGCGGGACAGGCAACGGCCGCGGACATGGTGGCGCTGCTCGAGCGGACCGGGGTCATCGCCCGGACCGCCGGGCGAGCCGATCTGGTGGACCGCCTTGAGCTGGCCAAGACCAGGGTGCTGGATCCGCGGATGCGGATTGTCGTGGTCGGCCCGCTCAAGCAGGGCAAGAGCCAGTTGGTGAACTCGCTGCTCGGCCTGACCGTGTGCACGGTCGGCGACGACGAGA
The DNA here is from genome assembly GCF_017833315.1 of Rhodococcus sp. PvR099. Lineage (NCBI taxonomy): Bacteria > Bacillati > Actinomycetota > Actinomycetes > Mycobacteriales > Nocardiaceae > Rhodococcus > Rhodococcus sp. PvR099. Next base: position 4,659,302 of record NZ_JAFIBV010000001.1, read on the forward strand.
CCACCGCGGTGCCCACGGTCGTGCAGAACGCGCAGACGGCGAGTGCGGAGTTGGTCCTCGCCGAGCCGGGAGCCGACGCCGTCAGGGTGGCGGTGCCGCTGGAGGAACTGAGCGCCGTCACGCCGTCGACGCCGCTGGCCGGCGGACGCGAGGTGCTGCGGGTCGAGGTGAACGTGCCGAGCCCGCTGCTCGCCGACGGGCTGGTGCTGGTGGACACCCCAGGCGTCGGCGGGCACGGAAACCCACACGCGGCAAGCACTCTCGGCCTACTTCCCGCTGCCGACGCGGTCCTGGTGCTCTCGGATGCCAGTCAGGAGTTCACCGAACCGGAGGTCGCGTTCCTTCGGCAGGTCCTCGGCCTGTGCCCGGCCGTGGCCTGCCTGATCAGCAAGACCGATCTGTACCCGCACTGGCGGGAGATCGTCGAGGCGGACCGCGGGCACCTCGGCCGCGCCGGGCTCAGCGTGCCGTTGATCCCGGTGTCGTCGGCGCTGCGCTCGCACGCGGTGCGACTGCAGGACGAGGAGCTGAACGTCGAGTCGGGGTTCACCGACCTCTACGCGTTCCTGCGCGAGCAGGTGGTGGCAAGGGGAGACCTCACCACCCGCCGCGCGGTGGCGCTGGACGTGCACTCGGTCACCGAACACCTGACCCTCGCGCTCGGCAGCGAGCTCGCCGCGCTTCGTGACCCGGCCAAAGGCGCTGCGGCCGTTGCGGAGCTGCAGAAGGCCAAGGTCGCGGCCGAGGAGCTGCACAAGCGCACCTCGCTGTGGCAGCAGACCCTGTCCGACGGCGTCACCGACCTGGCCGCCGACATCGACCACGACCTGCGGGACCGGCTGCGCCGCGTCACCCGCCAGGCCGAGGAGTCCGTGGACGAGGGCGACCCCGGCAAGGACTGGGCGGAGCTCGGCGAGTGGCTCGAGCAACAGGTCGCGACCTCGATCGGCGACAACTTCGTCTGGGCGCACGACCGCGCGATCTGGCTGGCCGAGGTGGTGGCCGGGCACTTCGCGGAGTCCGGGTCGGTGGACCTGCCGCACCTCGACGTCGCCGACCTGGGCGGGGTCCTCGAGCCCGTCAGCTCCCTCGCCGACCTCGAATCGGGGAGCATCGGCATCACCCAGAAGATGCTCGTCGGCATGCGCGGCTCGTACGGCGGCGTGCTGATGTTCGGGCTGATCACCACGCTGATGGGGATGGCCCTGGTGAACCCGATCTCCGTGGGCGCCGGGCTGGTGCTGGGCACCAAGGCCTATCGGGAGGATCGCGAGCAGCGGATCCTCAAGCGCCGCAGCGAGGCGAAGGTCGCGATCCGGCGGTTCGTCGACGACGTCAGCTTCCAGGTGAACAAGGAGTCGAAGGATCGGCTGCGGCTGATCCAGCGACTGCTGCGCGACCACTTCACCGCCATCGCCGAGCAGACCCTGCGCTCACTCAACGACTCGCTGCGCGCCGCGCAGGAGGCCGCGAACCTGGCCACCACCGAACGTACCCAGCGCGCCGCCCAGATCGAGCGGGACATGCGCGCGCTGAGCGAGCTCAAGGAGCTTGCGGCACAGATGCTCCCGGTGGAGATCGAACGGTGAGCGCGGGCGCGCTGGCGCAGGCGCGGGCACTGATCGGTGCGGCACGTGAGGTGTATGCGGGCGATCCCACGGTACGCAGGCAACTCGACGAGTGCGCCGAGCGGATCGATCAGCCGCTCCGGGTCGCGCTCGCCGGGTCGTTGAAGGCCGGTAAGTCGACGCTGCTCAATGCGCTTGTGGGACAGGACATCGCACCGACCGACGCCACGGAGTGCACCCGTGTCGTCACCTGGTACCGGCAGGGCCCGACGCCGACGGTCACCGCGTGGCACCACGGCGACCAGTCCTTCAACGTGCCCGTCCAGCGGCGAGAGGGCAGCAGCCTCACCTTCGACCTCGGCGCGATGACGGCCGCGGAGGTGGACCGGCTGGACGTGGAGTGGCCGGCGCGGGCGCTCACCAACACCACCATCATCGACACCCCCGGCACGTCCTCGCTCTCGCGCGACGTCTCCGCCCGCACACTGGAGATGCTGACCCCGGAGGACTCGGCCTCCGGGGCGGATGCCGTGGTGTACCTGCTGCGCACCCTCGCCGCCACCGACGTCGCATTCCTCGGTCAGATCGGCTCGCACGTCGGCGGCGAGTCCGGACCCCTCGGGGTGGTCGGGGTGGTCTCGCGCGCGGACGAGGTGGGCGCGGGCCGCCTCGACGCGATGATGTCGGCCAAGGAGGTCGCGTCCCGCTTCGCCACCGAGCTGGAGCTGACGGGGCTGTGTCAGGCGGTGGTCCCGGTCGCCGGGCTGCTCGCGCTCGGCGCGCGCACGCTACGGCAGCGCGAGTACGAGGCCTTCCGCGCGCTGGCCGAGGTTCCGCCCGAGGACCTGCAGCTGGCGATGCTGTCCGCGGACCGGTTCTCCCGCCCGGACAGCCCGCTGCCGGTGGACGCGCACACCCGCGCCCAGTTGGCGCACCGTTTCGGGTTGTTCGGAATCCGGCTGGCGGTCACGCTGATCAAGCTCGGCACGCCCGATTCGCCCAGTCTCGCAACGCAGCTCGTCGAGCGCAGTGGCCTCCACGAGCTGCGGCAGGTGATCGACGTGCAGTTCGGTCAGCGCGCGGATCAGCTCAAGACACACTCGGCCCTGCTCGCGCTCACCCGCGTGCTCTCGGCCCACCCCCGCGCCGAGTCCGCGCCGATCCTCGCCGCGGCGCAACGACTGCTCGCCGATGTGCACGGCTTCCAGGAGTTGCGGCTGCTCGGGCGATTGCGCTCGACCCGGCCGAACCTGTCCGACGATGATGTCGCGCAGCTGCAGCGGCTGGTCGGCGGGTTCGGCATCGGGCGCAGCGAGCGGCTCGGGCTCGACCCCGATGACGGCGTCGCCGCGGAGCGGGCCGCGGCCCTTGCGGCGGTGCGCAAGTGGCGGACCTGGGCCGAACATCCGCTGCTGGATCAGTTCACCGCGCGCGCCTGCGGGATCGGCGCGCGCAGCGCGGAGGGCGTGCTCGCCGAGCTCTCGGGCTAGGCGTCCGGCCGCGGGTCGCGGCGGTCAGTGCCGCAACCAGCGACTCATAGCGGGCGCGAAAAGCGCTGCGACGCCGATGGTCACGAGTCCGGCGTAGACGAGTGGGGCCCACTCCAGCACGCCGCCGGAGGCCTCGCCCGCGTCGACCATGAGCGACAAGAACACGATGGCCGCGGCGACGGAGACGACGCCGACCAGGGCGAGGGCGATTCGGGCGGCGCTGCGACGCCCACCGAGCAGGTGCAGACAGATCAGTCCGGCGACCAGCAGCAGTGCGGCGGCCGACGCGCAGCCCAGCAGGGTGACCGAGACGGTGTCGGCGATGTCGCGGTGGGCGGTGCGCGGCCGTTCGGCGGACAGCGCGGACTCCAGCGCGTCGCGGACCGCGGTCAGCTCGAGCGCGGTGGCGGCACCGATGCCGATCAGGACGGCGAACGAGCCGATCCAGGCGGACCGGGCGACGGTGAGAGCGCGCGGCGGGGCGTCGGTGGGCGCGGGGCGCAGCGGGGTGGCGGCAAACTCCGGGCGCGGTGGCTGCGGGCGGTGCGGCGGCTGCGGCGGTGCGGCCTGGGGCGGGACTCCGAACTCCTGCTCGCCTGCGTTGTCCATGCCTGGATCGTAGGCGTCCGGCTAGGGGTTCCCCGCGGATCCCGGACTAGGCGTCGTACTGCCACTGGTGACCGGCGGGCGTGCACATGATCTCCCTGCCCTCCGGCGTCTGCGACCTCTCGTCGAGCGCGGGGTCGCATGGCGACCCGAACTCGTGGACGCCGACGATCCCTCCGTTGGTACCCGACCAGACGCCCCCGTCGGGGCCGCGCCGGCAGGAGAGCTGTTCGCCGGTGTCCCCGTCGACGCCGACTCGATTCTCCGAGCATCCTCCGCCCTTGGATCCGACGATCGGATCGGCGGCGGGCGGGTGCGGACCGGGGTGGGCGACGGCGGCGCCCCCGAGCCCGAGCGCGGGCAGGGCGATCAGTGCGGCGACGGCGGCGGTGCGGATGGCCGCGGTGATTCGGTTGGTGGACATGACGGCAGACCGTTCGTGTGGTTGGGGGTGCGGCCGAGGCTCGCAGGACACCTTCAACGCTATGACCGGACCCCTCGCCGCACCATCACCACACGGGACGGGAACTCGCCGGAGAAAGTTCGTGCGCCAGGGAACAAAACGCGAACCGCCCCCGTTGACCACTTCGACAGCCTTGAGTGAACCAGACTCAAGTTCGAGCTTGACTCCCACGCCGATGGGTTGCAAACTTGAGCGTGTAGCACTCACTTAGGGTGAGATGGCCAAGAAATGCCAGCACAACCAGCCCCGGCGCCTAACGTCGCCGGGGGTGCTGCGACAAGTAGGAGGAACACTATGGCTCGTGCGGTCGGAATCGACCTCGGGACCACCAACTCGGTCGTGTCTGTGCTCGAAGGCGGCGAGCCCGTAGTGGTCGCCAACTCCGAGGGCTCGCGCACCACCCCGTCGATCGTCGCCTTCGCCAAGAACGGTGAGGTGCTGGTCGGCCAGCCCGCAAAGAACCAGGCGGTCACGAACGTCGACCGCACCATCCGCTCGGTCAAGCGCCACGTCGGCACCGACTGGAACGTCGAGATCGACGGCAAGAAGTACACGTCGCAGGAGATCAGCGCGCGCACGCTCATGAAGCTGAAGCGCGACGCCGAGGCGTACCTCGGTGAGGAGATCACCGACGCCGTCATCACCGTGCCCGCGTACTTCGAGGACGCGCAGCGTCAGGCCACCAAGGAAGCCGGCCAGATCGCCGGCCTCAACGTGCTCCGCATCGTCAACGAGCCCACCGCGGCCGCGCTGGCGTACGGCCTGGACAAGGGCGAGAAGGAACAGACCATCCTGGTCTTCGACCTCGGCGGCGGCACCTTCGACGTGTCCCTGCTCGAGATCGGCGACGGCGTCGTCGAGGTCCGCGCGACCTCCGGCGACAACCACCTCGGTGGCGACGACTGGGACGAGCGCATCGTCTCCTGGCTCGTCGACAAGTTCAAGGCGTCCAGCGGCATCGACCTGACCAAGGACAAGATGGCCCTGCAGCGTCTGCGCGAGGCCGCCGAGAAGGCAAAGATCGAGCTGTCCTCCTCGCAGAGCACCTCGATCAACCTGCCGTACATCACCGTGGACGCGGACAAGAACCCGCTGTTCCTCGATGAGCAGCTGACCCGCGCCGAGTTCCAGAAGATCACCTCCGACCTGCTCGACCGCACCCGCGCGCCGTTCCAGGCCGTGATCAAGGACAGCGGTATCTCGGTCAAGGACATCGACAACGTCGTGCTCGTCGGTGGTTCCACCCGTATGCCCGCGGTCTCGGACCTGGTCCGCGAGCTGACCGGTGGCCGCGAGCCCAACAAGGGCGTGAACCCGGACGAGGTCGTCGCCATCGGCGCAGCCCTGCAGGCCGGCGTGCTCAAGGGCGAGGTCAAGGACGTGCTGCTCCTCGACGTCACCCCGCTCTCCCTCGGCATCGAGACCAAGGGTGGCGTGATGACCAAGCTCATCGAGCGCAACACCACCATCCCGACCAAGCGCTCGGAGACCTTCACCACGGCGGACGACAACCAGCCGTCGGTGCAGATCCAGGTGTTCCAGGGTGAGCGCGAGATCGCCTCGCACAACAAGCTCCTGGGATCCTTCGAGCTCGCGGGCATCCCGCCGGCCCCTCGCGGCGTGCCGCAGATCGAGGTCACCTTCGACATCGATGCCAACGGCATCGTGCACGTGACCGCGAAGGACAAGGGCACCGGCAAGGAGAACACGATCAAGATCCAGGACGGCTCCGGCCTGTCCAAGGAGGAGATCGAGCGGATGGTCAAGGACGCCGAGGCGCACGCCGAGGAGGACAAGGCCCGCCGCGAGGAGGCCGAGGTCCGCAACCAGGCCGAGTCGCTGGTGCACCAGACCGAGAAGTTCATCAAGGACAACGAGGACAAGGTGCCCGCGGACGTCAAGGAGAAGGTCGAGGCCGCCATCGCGGAGGCCAACACCGCCCTTGCCGGCACCGACATCTCCGCGGTGAAGTCCGCCGTGGAGAAGCTCGCCACCGAGTCCCAGGCCCTGGGCGAGGCGATCTACAAGGCGCAGGCCGATGAGTCCGCGGCAGGCGCCGACGGCGCCGCCCCGAGCCAGGGCGACGATGTCGTCGACGCCGAGGTCGTGGACGAGCCCTCCGATCAGGACAAGAAGTGACCGAACGGGACGCCGACCGCGAACCAGTAGTCGACACCGAGACCCTGGCCGCCGCTGATGCGGCGGCCGGGGCCGCGGCCGACACCGAGGACACCGTGGACGAGCTGCTCACGCTGACCTCGGAGCTCGAGAAGGCCAGCACCGAACTGGGCTACGCGAAGGCGGAGATCGCGAACATCCGCCGGAATTCGCTCGTCCGCATCGACCAGGCGGTCGCGGCGGAGCGGGCCTCGGTGGTCGGAAAGTTCCTCGATGTGGTGGACGACCTCGACCGGGCCCGCGCGCACGGTGACCTGGAGTCCGGCCCGCTGAAGGCGCTGTCCGACAAGCTCGCCGGGGTGCTGGAGGGTCTCGGTCTCGCGGCGTTCGGCGACGAGGGCGACGCCTTCTCCCCGGAGCTGCACGAGGCCGTGCAGGTCGAGGGCGACGGCGACCATCCGGTGCTCGGGACGGTCCTTCGCAAGGGCTACCGCCTCGGCGACCGGATCCTGCGGACGGCGATGGTGACGGTCACGGACGGCGCGCCTGCGCCGGACGGGGCCCCGGAGTAGTTACACAGGAAGCAACGAGAGGAGGAGACGCCCGGTGAGTGAGCGGGAGTGGATCGAGAAGGACTTCTACAAGGAGCTGGGCGTCTCCTCTGATGCTTCGGCAGACGAGATCAAGAAGGCCTACCGGAAGCTGGCGCGGGATCTGCACCCCGACGCCAACCCGGGGGACACGGCGGCCGAGGAGCGGTTCAAGGCCGTGAGCGAGGCGAACGCCGTGCTCTCGGATGCCGCCAAGCGCAAGGAGTACGACGAGGCCCGCCGGCTGTTCGCCAGCGGCGGCTTCGGTCGCGGTGGTTTCCGCCCCGGCGCCGAGTACAGCACGGCGGGCGGCGGATTCGGGGGCGGCGAGTTCAACATCGGTGACCTGTTCGGCGGTGGCACCAGTTACACCTCCGGCGGTGACGGCGGCATCGGCGACATCTTCGGCGGCCTGTTCGGCGGCGGTCGAGGTGGCGGCACGCGGACCGGTGCGGGCACCCGCCCGCAGCGGGGCAGCGACGTGGAGGCCGAGACCACCCTGCCGTTCCGCGAGGCCGCGACGGGCGTCACGGTGCCGCTGCGGCTGACCAGTCCGGCGTCCTGCATCACCTGCCACGGCAGCGGTGCGAAGCCGGGCACCAGCCCGCGGGTGTGCCCGCGCTGCAACGGTTCCGGAATCGTCAGCAGGAACCAGGGCGCGTTCGGGTTCAGCGAGCCGTGCGACGACTGCCGCGGCACCGGCTCGATCATCGACGACCCGTGCACCGACTGCCACGGCACCGGCGTGCAGAACCGCACCCGCAACCTCACCGTCCGGATCCCGAAGGGCGTGAGCGACGGGCAGCGGATCAGGCTGGCCGGGCAGGGCGAAGCGGGCCTGCGCGGCGCGCCGTCGGGCGACCTGTACGTCACCGTGCACGTCAAGGCGGACAAGGTGTTCGGCCGCAACGGCGACGACCTGACCGTCACCGTGCCGGTCAGCTACGGCGAACTGGTGCTCGGCACCACCGTTTCCGTACCCACCCTCGAGGGCCGGGTCGGCGTCAAGATCCCGGCCGGCACCGTGGACGGCCGGATCCTCCGGGTGCGCGGTCGCGGGGTGCCCAAGCGCAGCGGCGGTGCGGGCGATCTGCTCGTGACCGTCAAGGTCGCGGTGCCGCAGGATCTCGACGAGACCGCCACCGAGGCGCTGCAGACCTATCTGTCGGCCGAGAAGGCCAGCGGATTCGATCCGCGTGCGGGCTGGGCGGGTGCGTGATGACCGCGCCCCGGGGACCAGGCCACAGCCGGTCTGACGTGCCCGCGGACCCGGACGCCCAGGTCTTCGTGATCTCGGTGGCCGCGGAACTGGCGGGCATGCACGCCCAGACGCTGCGGACCTACGACCGGCTCGGCCTGGTGACCCCGCACCGCACCACCGGTGGGGGTCGCCGCTACTCGCCCCGGGACGTGGCACTGCTGCGCGAGGTGCAGCGGCTTTCCCAGGACGAGGGCGTCAACCTGGCGGGCATCAAGCGGATCATCGAGCTGACCAATCAGGTGGAGGCGCTGCAACGGCGGGTCACCGAGATGGCCGCCGAGATCGCCCAGGTGCACGCCAGCTATCGGCGGGACCTGGTGCCGATCCCGCGCAACAACGCACTGGTCGTCTGGAAGCCCAGGCACGAGCGCTGATCCGCCCTGTCGCGCAGTCGAGCGCAGGGCGATCGGTTCGGCGGCGTTGAACGATGCAGGGCCGGGCTCCGTTTGATGGCGACGATTGGTTAGCGATCGGTCGCCAGTCGTCGCAATGATGCGTCCAGGTCCCGTACTAGCGCTCCGACACGGCCGCGACCGCTCGGGGCGTTCGGGTAACGCGTCAGGACGCTCACCACGACGGGGCTTGCCAGATCTTCTGCCTTCTCGATGTATTCGGCGCCGACGCTGTGGTCGTCGCATGCATCGAGCTCAAAGGCTCGAGCCGCGTGGGCGGCCGGTCCGAGGATGTGCAAGACCTGAGTCGCTTTTGCCAGCGGATGCAGGAACGCCGCACTGGCCGCGGCAACGGCAGCCCGCGCAGCAGCGCTCGCCGCAGCCTGTCCTGCATCACGTGTCTCTTGATAGGCCCGGTTTGCCGCCCACGCGTTGTCCCGGATCGCCTTGGTCCGCTTGGCTCCCTCCACGAACGTCTGCGCAGCGTCGATCGCTGCACGTGGGCGCCGATCGTCAGGGTGTTCACGTTCGAAGATGGCCAAGGCGGGCTCCGCGCAGGTCACGGCAAAGCGCGTGATCTCGCGCAGTTCAGCCATGCTGAGTTCTATCGTCAGTTTCTCGTCAGCCACATTCATGACACTCAACCGTATCGTTGAACTGTCCGTTGAAGCTTTCCAGTGATATTGGCAGGACAGTGACGCAAAACCTTCAATATGGTCGGCGACTCAGGCGACAGGCCTTTGGCCCGGCCGCTGCGCCGGTATCCGGCGAATTGCCAGATCGCGGTCGGAGCCTCGTGAGACAGTGAGCCATGGCCGGTCTCGGGTCGTGGTGAGCGATGGTCGAGAAGGTACGCGTCGTGGTCGCCGACGATCATCCGCTCTTTCGTGACGGCGTCGTCCGGGCGCTCGTCGGGAGCGGCGCCGTCGAGGTGGTGGGGGAGGCCGACGACGGGGCCGCCGCGCTGGCGTTGATCAGGGAGCATCGACCGCAGGTCGCGCTGGTCGACTACCGGATGCCGCAGCTCGACGGGAGTCAGGTCGCGGCCGCCGTGCGCCGCGACGAACTGGGCACCCGGGTGTTGCTGCTCTCCGCGCACGACGAGTCCGCGATCGTGTACCACGCGGTGCAGGAGGGCGCGGCCGGGTTCCTGCCGAAGGAGTCGACGCGGGCCGAGATCGTGGCCGCGGTCCTCGACTGCGCGAAGGGTCGCGACGTGCTCCCCGCCGGCCTGGCCGCGGGCCTGCTCGGCGAGGTCCGGCGGCACGCCGAGCCCACCGGTCCGGCGCTGAGCGCCCGCGAGCGGGAGGTGCTGGCGGCCATCGCCCGCGGGTTGACGATCCCGGCAATCGCGGGGGAGCTGTTCCTGGCGCCGTCCACGGTGAAGACCCACGTGCAGCGGCTGTACGAGAAGCTGGGGGTGAGCGATCGCGCGGCGGCGGTGGCCGAGGCCATGCGCCGGGGATTGCTGGAGTGACGTGGCGGGCCGTGATCGGGACCGTGTCGTCGAGCGGTACGCGACGGAGGCCGTGCGGGTCACCGCCGTCCTTCGGCTCCCGCTGATCGCGCTGATCGCGCTGCTGGGTCCGGTCGTCCGCATCGAGCACTGGATGCCGACGCTGTTCCGGCTGGTCCTGCTGGGGTACGCCGTCGCGGCGGCGGTGTGGCTCGCGGTGGTGCTGCGCAGGCAGGTGCGGCCGTGGGCGGGCTGGGGGTCCACCGGCGTCGACATCGCGGCGCTGCTCGCGCTCTGCCTGGCGTCCGGCGGCGCGACCTCCTCGCTGCTACCGGTGTTCTTCCTGCTGCCGGTGGCGGTGGCGTTCCAGTACCGGCCCGCGCTGACCGCCTCCCTCGGCACCTGCACGGCCGTCGGCTACCTGTTGGTGTGGATCTTCTACGCGGTCCGAGACGACCTCGTCGACCTGCCGGGAGTGGTGTTCCTGTACTTCGGTTTCCTGTTGTGGCTCACCGCCGCGACCACCGCGCTGTCCTTCGTCCTTATGCGCCGCTCGGGGACCGTGATCTCGCTGCTGGACGTGCGCCGACGCCTGGTCGCCGAGTCGATGGGGGCGGAGGAGCGCGAGCGCAGGCGACTGGCCGAGCACCTGCACGACGGCCCGCTGCAGAACGTCCTCGCCGCCCGGATGGACCTCGAGGAGGCGATCGAGCGCGACCGGGACCCCGCACTGGTGGCCGCGGAGGCCGCGCTGCGCGAGACCGCCACCCAGCTCCGTTCGACGGTCACCACGCTGCACCCGCAGGTGCTCGAGCAGCTGGGCCTGACGGCGGCGCTGCGTGAGCTGGCCGACGGGCATGGCCGCCGCGGCGGCTACGAGATGCGGGTGCGGCTGGAGGAGGTGGGCAGGCCGGACTGTCAGTCGCAGCTCTACCGGGTGGCAAGGGAGGCGCTCGGCAACGTCGACAAGCATGCGCACGCGCGCCGGGTCGAGGTGCTGCTGGCCCGCACCGCCACGGCCATCACCCTCGAGGTGGCCGACGACGGTGTCGGCTTCGACCCGGACGACCTGCCCGCGCGGGTCGCCGAGGGGCACATCGGGCTGGCCTCGCAGTTCCTCCGGATCGAGAACCTGGGCGGGACCCTGGAGCTGACGTCGGCGCCGGGGGAGGGCACCCGTGTGGTGGCGACGGTCCCCTCGTCCTGATGGATCAGATCGGGCAGCCGGAAGCCGGTGTCCTGCTGACGAAGTTCGGCCGGACATCGAGATCGGGGTCGTCGTAGAGCCGGTGGAAGGTCGGCGTCAATGCCGCGGACATCGGTGGGTTGATCCACGACCAGTCCGTCGGGCAGGTGCGCCCGGCCTTCTCCTCACGGCCGACGAAGTCGAGGAACTGCTTGGCCACCGTGTGGTGGTCGACCATGATCACCCCCGCCTCCCGGTAGCTGTGGATGACCGCCCGGTTCAGCTCGACCAGCGCCCGGTCCTTCCATAGCGTGCGGTCCGAGCTCATGTCGAGCCGCAGCTTCTTGGCGATGGTCGGCAGCATGTCGTACCGGTCCTCGTCGCTGAAGTTGCGGGCACCGACCTCGGTGCTCACGTACCAGCCGTTGAAAGGCGCGCAGGGGTAGGTGAGCCCGCCGATCTCCAGGTCCATGTCGGACACCGCGGGCACCGCGTGCCACTTGAGGCCCAGCTTGGCGAACCACTTGTAGTTCGGGTGCTCGAGCGGGACCTCGAGAACCAGGTCCTCGGGCACCTCGAACCACTGCAGCGGCTCGTCGGGGACCGAGATCAGCAACGGCAGCACGTCGAACCGGGTGCCCTCGCCCTTCCAGCCCATCTTCGTCACCTGTTCGGTGAGTGCGACGTGCCACGGGTCGCCGGTGATGCTGCCGTCCTCGTTGCGGTACCCCGCGTAGCGGATGAGCTGGGGGCTGAGGATGCGGAACTCCCGGCCGTCCGGGAGCGGTCGCGGGCCGATGGTGATCACCGACTGCAGCGCGCCGCCGTTGGTGGCGACCCGCAGGTGTTCCCAGCACGCCTCGGCCAGTTCCGCCGCGGTCACCGCGTGGCGGGCGTCGATCAGCTTGAGGGTGCGCCAGTGATTGCGCCCCACACAGCGCGCGTGGTTCCGCCAGGCGAGCTTCGCCCCGATCAGGAGTTCCTCGGCGGTGTGCTCGTAGCGCCCGGTGAGCGCGAACTCGTCGAGTGCCGCGGTGTGCCGTTCCGCGGGCAGGTGCGCCAGCTCCGGTTGCGCGAAGAACTCGGTGCACTCGCGCAGCCGCCGCTCCAGGTCCTCGGTTGTCGACGTCCGGGCGCTCGCGGCCGAAATGTCGCGGAGCCCTTCCTCTCCGGAGGCTATGACCACGGTGACGGAACTCCATTCTGCCGCCCCCGCGGCGGCCTCACATCGACGAAGACCCTAGTGTGAGAACCGTCAGTCTGCGAGTTGAACGGACGTTCTACTAGTACGTGTTTCGGATGTGGCGATTCCTCGCTAGACTTCCCCAAACCCAACGGCAACCAGCCGGAGGGGCCACGCGACCTGCAGAGGACACCGCAGGCCGCGTTTGTATGCGGAACGGGGACTCTGCAGTGGATTCAACGGCTATTTCGCTTGTCCGAACGACCTTCAAGGCCGTGGCGGCAATCGACGACGGACCGGCTCGGCTGACGCAGTCGTTCTACTCCGTGTTGTTCGCGAACAACCCCGACGTCCGCGAGTTCTTCCCCGCCGCCATGGAGGCCCAGCGAGAGCGGCTGGTCCACGCGATCGCCTACGTCATCGACCAGCTCGACGACCCTGAGCCGGTTCTCCTGTTCCTCGCTCAGCTCGGCCGCGATCACCGCAAGTACGGCGTGGTCGACGCGCACTACACCGCCGTCGGCAACGCGCTGATCTTCGCGCTCAAGAACTTCGCGGGCAACGAGATGTGGACCGACGAGGTCGACAACGCCTGGCGCGAGGCCATCGCCCTGATCGCCTCGGTGATGATGGAGGCCGCGAACGCCGAGACCGGCCCCGCGACCTGGACCGGCACCGTCGTCGAGCACAAGCAGGTGCTCCAGGATGTCGCGGTGGTCCGGCTGCAGCTGGACCGGCCGATGGAGTACGGCGCCGGCCAGTACGTGAGCGTGACCGTCCCCGGCCGTCCCCGCATGTGGCGCTACCTCTCGCCCGCCATCCCGGCGAACCCCGAGGGGCAGATCGAGTTCCATGTCCGGCGCGTCTCCGGCGGCTGGGTGAGCCCGGCGATGGTCGGCCAGACCAACCTCGGCGACACCTGGGTGATGGGTTCCCCGCTCGGCGCGCTCGGCGTGGACCGCACCCAGAACCGGGACATGCTGATGATCGGGTCGGGAACGGGCATCGCCCCGCTGCGCGCGCAGCTGATGGAGATGGCGATGCGCGCGAACAACCCGAACGTGCACGTGTTCGTGGGCGGCAACTACCCGTGCGACCTGTACGACATCGAGACCCTGTGGCAGCTGTCGCTGACCAACCCGTGGCTGACCGTCATCCCGGTCTCCGAGGAGGACACCAACCCCTGGTTCCACCTCGACCCGATCCCGTCCCCGCCCGCCGGGATGTACAAGCGGATCACCGGCAAGGTCAGCGCCGTCGCCGCCGATTTCGGTGACTGGTCGAACCACGACATCCAGATCGTCGGGTCCGCCTCCACGATCCAGACCGCGAAGTTCCGGCTGCAGGCCAAGGGTGTCCCGGTCGAGAACATGCGGCACGACCCCCTGTACTGATCCGGGTCAGGGCATCGCACCGCCCGGTCAGCGGGAGAGGCGGTAGGCCACGATGACGCCGCCGCAATAGCGTCGCTGGAGAGAGAGTCTCCAGCGAAAGGCAGTCACCGTGAACGCCCAGTCAGCTTCGTCCGCAGGGACCGCTTCCCCTCAGGCCGACACAGCAGCCGACGTCGACGTGGTCGTCGTCGGCGCCGGCTTTGCCGGGCTCTACGCGCTCCATCGGCTCCGAGGAGCAGGGCTCACGGTGCGGGTGTTCGAGGCGGGCGACGGGGTCGGTGGCGTCTGGTACTGGAACAGGTACCCCGGCGCGCGCTGCGACGTCGAGAGCGTCGACTACTCGTACTCGTTCTCCGAAGAACTGCAGCAGGATTGGGACTGGAGCGAGAAGTACGCCACCCAGCCGGAGATCCTGCGCTACGTCAACCACGTCGCGGACCGCTTCGACCTGCGCCGCGACATCACCTTCGGCACCAGGGTGACCGACACGGTGCTCGACGAGCAGACGCTGCGCTGGCAGGTCAGCACGGATGCGGGCGAGACGATCTCCGCCCGGTTCGTCATCTTCGCGGTCGGCCCGCTGTCCAATGCGAACATCCCCGCCATCGAGGGCCTCGACGAGTTCCAGGGCGGGGTCTATCACACCGCGCACTGGCCGCACGAGGGCGTCGACTTCACGGGCAAGCGGGTCGGCGTGATCGGGACGGGATCCTCCGGCATCCAGACGATCCCGTTCATCGCGGAGCAGGCCGAGCAGCTGCACGTGTTCCAGCGCAGCGCGAACTACAGCGTGCCCGCGGGCAACGTGCCGCTCGACGAGGAGACCAGGCGCGCGCAGAAGGCGGGCTACGCCGAGCGACGCAGGCTCTCGTTCCTCAGCGGCGGCGGCTCCCCGCACCAGGCGCACCCCAGCAACGCCCTCGAGGTCTCGGAGGAGGAGCGGCGCGAGGCCTACGAGAAGCGCTGGCAGCTCGGCGGGGTGCTGTTCAGCAAGACGTTCCCGGACCAGGTGCTCGATGCCGACGCCAACGCCACCGCCAGGGAGTTCTGGGAGGGCAAGGTGCGCGCGGTCATCGACGACCCCGAGGTCGCGGAGCTGCTGATCCCGAAGGACCACGCGATCGGCACCAAGCGGATCTGCACCGACGCCAACTACTACCAGACCTACAACCGCGCCAACGTGAACCTGGTGAACCTCAAGGCCACCCCGATCGCCCGCATCGACGCGACCGGCGTCAACACGACCGGCGAGCGCTACGAGCTGGACGCCCTCGTGCTGGCCACCGGGTTCGATGCGATGACCGGTTCGCTCGAGAAGGTGAACATCGTCGGCCGCGACGGCCGGACGTTGAACCAGGCGTGGGCGGAGGGCCCGCGGACCTACCTCGGCCTCGGCACGGACGGGTTCCCCAACCTGTTCAACCTGACCGGGCCGGGCAGCCCGTCGGTGCTCGCGAACATGGTGCTGCACTCGGAGCTGCACGTGAACTGGGTCGCTGACCTGATCGAACACCTCGACACCCACGGCGCCGTCGCCGTCGAGGCGACCGCCGATGCGGTCACCGCGTGGGGACGCGAGTGCACCGATCGGGCCGCGTCCACGCTCATGACCACGGCGAACTCGTGGTACCTCGGCGCCAACATCCCCGGTAAGCCGCGGGTGTTCATGCCGTTCGTCGGCGGCTTCGGCGCCTACGGCGAGATCATCGCCGAGGTCGCGGCCGCCGGGTACAAGGGATTCGAGCTCATCGAGGCGGGTGCCTGACCACACCGTCCCGGTGCTGATTGGGACACGTCCAAGTCGACGGCGTCCAGGTCGAGGGCACTGAAAGACGCTGGGCGCCAGACGGTGGCGCCCAGCGTCTAGTCGTATCCGCAGGACCTTTTCTGAAACGTGTTGCAATTCAATCCGTTTCGTTATCTGGATCACAGTGTCGGGCTTGACGTTACTTAGATCACACCCTTACGCTCCCCCGAGCAACTGCTTGCTTATCCGAACGAGGAGACCTGCATGAAGAATCGGCATTCTGCCCTCGTGGCGGCGCTCGCTGTGTCGGCGGTCGCGCTCGCGGGCTGCTCCGGATCGAGCTCCGGCGCCGATACCGGATCGGACGGTCCCTATCGGGTTCTCGTCACCGGCGCCATCAGCGGTCAGGGTGCACTGGCTGCGAACTCCCAGACTTCGATCCTCTCCGCGAAGGCGGGCGTCGAGGCCGTGAACCAGGCCGGAGGCATCGGCGGTCGTCAGGTCGAACTCACCGTGGCCGACGACGGTGGCGACGCCACGCGGGCGGTCTCGAACCTGCGCGAGGCCGTCGCCTCCGGCAAGAAGCCTGACCTGTACCTGAATTCGGGGCCGTCGACGGTGTCCGCCGCGACCCTGCCGATCCTCAAGCAGAACAAGATCTTGTCCTTCAACATCGGGCCGACCGCGGAATCGTCGGACCCGAACGAGTTCCCGCTCAATTTCGACCTGGCATCGGGCCCCGACGAGAACGCCGCCACGATGGCGCGGTACATCAAGGGCAAGGGCTACCAGTCGGTGGGAACCATCCACGGCAGCAGCGCCTACGGCGAGGTCTTCGGGGAGGCGATGGAGGACGCGCTCGGCGCTGAAGGGGTGAGCAGCACGGGATCCGAGGAGTATGACGTCGCCGCGCTCGACATGACGGCGCAGCTCCAGGCGCTCAAGAACAAGGGAACCCAGGCCCTCGTCATCGATGCCTACGGCGCACCGCTCGGCTATCTGCTGAACAGCCTTCAGCGGCTCGAATGGAACATCCCTCTGATCGGCAACACCTCGGTTTCGGGCACGTCGCTCGTGTCCAAGCCCGCGCCGGAGGGTGTGCTGGGCACTCCGGCCACCGCGAACCTGGTGATGCACGTGCTGTCGAGCACCGTCTACAACCCGGACGATGCGGCCGTCAACACCATGGTCGAGAACATGAAGGCGCTCGGCGACATCCCCTCGACGCTGATTCTCGCGGACAACTACGACGCGCTTCCGCTCGTGGTGGCGGCGGCGAACAAGGTCGGATCGTCAACCGACCCGGAGGCATTGGCCGACGCACTGGAGAACCAGGAGGTTCTCGACACCGCGAAAACCGCCTTCGCGCCTGCCTACCACTACACGGCGGAGTCGCACGCGTCGAAGCCCGGCGACGCGGCCTACGAGTTCGTTCCGCCGAGCAAGTTGCTCAACGGTCAGTACGGCAATCCGGCCGCCTGATCGATCCCTGATTGCTGACGGTGCGGTCGCCCTGGCGGTGGCCGCACAGTCGTGAGGAGTGGAGCAGATGACCATTCTCTGGTCGGGCCTCGCACTCGGCGCCGTATACACGCTGGTTGCGATCGGCTACAACATCGTGTTCGTCTCGTCCAACACCTTCAACTTCGCGCAGGCGCAGCTGATGATGGTCGGCACCTTCGTCGCGTACACCGGCCTGGTCACGCTGAAGCTGCCCGTCCTCGTCGTTGCCGTGATGGCGACCGTGACGGTGATGATCCTCGCCGGGCTCGAGGAGGTGATCGCGGTCCGGCCAGTGAAGGACCACCAGAACCAACTCGTCACCACCTTGGGGGTCGCGACCCTGATCAGCGGTGCGACACAGCTGATCTGGGGCAGCGAACCGTTGACCGTGCCGTTCTTCGGTTCCAACGAGCCGATCACCCTGCTCGGTGGCCGCACGTATCCCGTGGAGATCGCGCTGCTGGTCCTCGCGATCGTGCTGGTGGTGCTGCTCGGTCAGTTCAGCAAGCGGACCGTGACCGGGCTTGCGCTGCTAGGTATCTCGGAGGACCGCGAGGCAGCGATGCTGCGGGGCGTGAACGTCCGGGCGCTCGCGCTTGCTGCGTTCGCCGCGTCCGGCGCCCTTGCCGGTTTCCTCGGACTCTTCGTGGGGCCCAAGACTTTCGCCGTCGCCACGCTCGGGTCGGCGCTCGCGATCAAGGGCTTCGTTGCGCTGGCAATCGGTGGGTTCGGATCCCTGCCTGGCGCGCTGGTCGGCGGGCTCACGGTCGGCCTGGTCGAGTCCTACGCCGCCCTGGAACTGGGTAGTGAGTACAGCAACATCGCGGTGTTCGTGGTGCTGATCGTGATCCTCATGGTTCGGCCGGCGGGTCTGTTCGGTCGAGTCCGGGAACGGGTGGTGTGAGATGCAGATCTGGCGTTCCCTCCGTGCGGTGCCGAGCTGGATCTATCCGCTCGCCCTCGCCGTCCTCGTGCTGTTCCTGCCCGCGCTCGGGATCGACTTCGCGCTTATCAGGCAGGTGCAGCTCGCCTGCATCCTCGCGCTGGTGGTCAGTGGGCTGAGCCTGAGCCTCGGTTACGCCGGTGAACTCGCGCTCGGCCAGGCCGCCATGTACGCGGCCGGTGCCTACACGGCCGGACTGATGTCCATCGCGGGCTACACCGACATCGTGCTGCAGCTCGTCGCGGCGGGCCTGGTCGCGCTGGCGGTCGGCGTCGTGACCGGTATCCCCGGTCTGCGGCTGGGCAGTTGGTCGCTGGCCATGACCTCGTTCTTCCTGGTGCTGCTCGTGCCCGACATCATCGCGGTGTTCGGCGAGACCACCGGCGGGCGCGGCGGGCTCATCGGAATCGAGCCGGCCACCCTTTTCGGCCACGTGCTCGACCCCGAGAACAACGAGTTCTATCTGGTAATCGTCGTGGTGACGATCGCCTGGTTCGCGGTGATGCGCAACCTCGTGGTGTCCCGCCACGGCATCGCCTTCCGCACCCTCAAGCAGAGCCCGGTGCTGGCCTCGTCGGTCGGCGTCTCGGTGTTCCGGATGAAGCTGCTCGGCTACGCGATCGGCGCCCTCCCCGCCGGGCTCGCGGGTGCCCTGTTCGCGAACATCGACATGTTCGTCACGCCGGAGGCGTTCGGGTTCACCTTCGCCACAGCGGTTCTCGCGGCCTGCATCCTCGGTGGCGCGGCGAGCGTCTACGGGGCGTTGATCGGCGCGGCGATCATCCAGTTCGGTCCCAACCAGGCCTCGGACTTCCAGGAGTACGCGCTGGTCTTCTACGGCGGTTTCCTCATCGTCGGTGGCGTGCTGCTCAGCGGCGGTCTGGCGAAATTCGGGAAGGCGGCGATGGCGCGGCTCGACCGGGCGGCGGGATTGGCCGGCACCCGTACCCCCGATCCGGCCGCGGACGGGCCGAGACCGGCGATGGACCTGATGGAGGGCCGGATCCTCGTCGTCGACGGTATCTCCAAGGCGTTCGGTGGTAATCAGGCGCTGAACAACGCCTCGCTGAGCGCCGAGCCGGGTCAGGTGACCGCGCTGATCGGGCCGAACGGTTCGGGCAAGACCACCATGCTGAACATGATCTGCGGGTTCTACAAGCCAGACTCCGGCCGGATCCTGATCGGGGACAACGAGGTCCAGGGCCTGTCCCCGGACCGTGTCGCCCGGGTCGGTGTCGCCCGGACCTTCCAGACCCCGAACATCCCGGAGCACATCACCGTGCTGGAGGCGGTGGCCTCCGGGCGGTACAGCACCGATCGGGTGTCGATGGTCGCCACCGTGCTGCGGCTGCCCAGCTACCGCAGGGTGCGCGCCGCCGACCTCGCCGAGGCGCAGCGCGCCCTCGAGATGGTCGGGATGTCACACCTGCGCGACGAGACGGCCACCGCGCTGCCCCTTGGCATGCGCAGGCTCCTCGAGGTCGCGCGGTCCGTGGTCGCCGAGCCCCGGGTGCTGCTGCTCGACGAGGTCGCCTCCGGCCTGGACGAGAACGAGGTCGAGCGGCTCGCGGACCTGATCCGCGACCTGCGCGACGCCGGCGCCACGGTGGTGTTGGTGGAGCACAACTTCCGGCTCGTCCTCGAGCTCGCCAACCGCATCGTGGTGCTCGCCCAGGGAGCCGTCATCGCGGACGGCAGCCCCGCCGAGATCGAGCAGAACCCGCGGGTGCTCAGCGAGTACCTCGGCGTCAGCGTCGAGGAGACCGGTGCCCGCACCATCGCCGACGAAGAGGCCGCACTGTCCACGGAGGTGAAGTCATGACCGCAGGCGCCCCGACACCGCTACTGAGCGTGCGGAACCTGGAGTCCGGATACGGCGACCTGCGGGTGGTCTGGGACGTCTCGCTCGACGTCTGGCCAGGCAAGGTGACGGCCCTGCTCGGTCGCAACGGTGCGGGCAAGACCAGCACCCTGCGCGCCATCTCCGGGCTGAACAAGATCTCGGCGGGCTCCGTCGAGTTCGACGGGCAGGACATCTCCAAGGTCCCGGCCCACCAGCGGGTCCGACGTGGGATCGCCTACGTCCAGGAGGGCAAGCGGGTCTTCCACCGCCAGACCGTCGAGCAGAACCTCATCCTCGGCGGCTACGTCCGCAAGATGCGGCGGTCCGCGCTCAAGCAGGAGGTCGCGCGGATCTATGACCTGTTCCCGATCCTCGGCGAGAAGCGCGGCCTGCTCGCGGGCTCGATGTCGGGTGGCCAGCAACAGATGCTGGCCATCGGGCAGGCGCTGATGGCCGAGCCGACGCTGCTGCTCCTCGACGAGCCGTCAGGCGGCCTGGCCCCGGTGATCGTCAACGAGGTGATGGAACGGGTGAGCGTGCTCAAGGAGGCCGGGCTCGCGGTGCTGCTCGTCGAGCAGGCGGTCGAGGCGGCGATGAGCGTGGCCGACCACGTCACCGTGCTCGACATCGGACGGGTGGTGATGGACGCCGACGCCGGTGACATCGACGACCTCGCGGTCCTGCGGGACGCGTACTTCGGGCGGGTCGGCGGCTAGGGCCGGTCTCCTGGACAGCAGGGTGAGGATGTTGTCGACGGTCTCGGGGGCATTGGGACTCCTCCGGGACCGCCGTCAACGTTGTGGCGGCGGAGGCATTCCCGGACCGCGGGCCGGGTCACAACCAGGCATTCAGGTTGTGTTCACCTGGCCGCCCCGATCGGTCTCTTGGCTATACAACTTGTGCACGCAGAGTCTGACCTGCTCGGCCAACCGGCCGCAGCGGATGGGCACTCTCACCCTGGAGTCGGACACGTGCGCAGAACATCGATTCGCAACGCGGGCATCATTCTCGTCGCGGGGGCCGTGGTCCTCGGCTCGGCCGCCTGCACCAAGAAGGCTGATGCGACCGCGTCACCCGCCGCCGCGGCCACCGCCACATCGGTCGCCGACGTCGGCGGGATGGAAGCGCTGATCGCCGCCGCCAAGGCGGAAGGATCGCTGAATCTCATTGCTCTGCCCCGCGACTGGGCAGGCTACGGCGATCTCATCGACAACTTCGGCGCCAAGTACGGCATCCCGGTCACCGTCGACAACCCGGAGGCCAGCAGCGCCGACGAGGTCAACGCGATCAAGTCCCTCAAGGGGCAGGACCGCGCGCCCGACGCGGTCGACGTCGGCACCGCGTTCGCCATCAGCGGTGCCGAAGAGGGGCTCTACGCGCCGTACCGGGTGGCGACCTGGGACGGCATCCCCGAGACGCAGAAGTCGCCCGACGGCACCTGGTACGCGGACTACGGCGGATACATCTCGATCGGCTGCGACGCCGCGAAGGTGGCAGTGTGCCCGGCTTCGTTCGCGGACCTGGCCAAGCCCGAGTACCGGGGCAAGGTCGCGCTGACCGGGGATCCCCTCAAGAGCAACTCCGCCCTGATGTCCGTCTGGTCCGCGGCCCTGGCCAACGGGGGTTCGGTCGACAACATCGCGCCTGGGATCGACTACTTCGGCAAGCTCAAGGCCAGCGGAAACTATGTCCCCGTGAAGGCGACCGCGGCCACGATCCAGTCCGGCGAGACCCCCATCGTCGTCGACTGGGACTACCTGAACGCGGCGAAGACCAAGGACCTCGCGAACGCCGGGGTGCGCTGGAGCGTCGCCGTCTCCAATGACGCGACGATCGGCTCGTACTACGCGCAGGCGATCAGTGCGACCGCACCGCACCCGGCAGCCGCGCGTCTGTGGCAGGAGTACCTCTACAGCGACGAGGGCCAGAACGGCTACCTCGCGGGTTACGCGCGCCCGGCGCGCCTGCCGGCCATGCAGGCCGCGGGAACCGTCGACCCGGCGCTCGCCGAGCACCTGCCCGCGGTGAACGTCAAGGCCGAATTCCCCACGGATGCACAGGCAACCGCGGCGAAGAACACCTTGACGCAGACGTGGGCGAGCACGGTCCAGTAGTGCGATCCGGGACTGCCGCGCGCCGCGCGCGCCTGCCGTGGAGCTGGTTCGGTCTGGTGCCGTTCTTCGGCTACGTGAGCGTCTTCTTCCTGCTGCCCACCGCGGTCATCGCGTACTCGGCGTTCCGGGTGCGCGGCGAGGGCGGCGCCAGCACTTTCGGCGTCGCGAACATGTCCGCCGCGCTCGGCGGCGCCTACCTGGACGCGTTGTGGAACAGCGCGACGATGTCGCTGGTGTGTGCGGTGATCGCTGCCGTGCTCGGGATGGTGCTCGCGTACGCGGTGGCCACCAGCCGGGGCGGGCTGCTGCAGAAACTGGTCTCCACCAGTGCCGCGGTGCTCGCGAACTTCGGTGGGCTGCCGCTGGCGTTCCTCTTCGTCGCGGCGATCGGTAACGCCGGCGTGCTCACCGTCTTCGTGCAGGAGCGCCTGGGACTCTCGCTTCGCGACGACCTGGGGTTGGACCTGTACTCGCGGGGCGGGGTGCAGTTCGTGTACCTGTACTTCCTGATCCCGCTCATGGTGCTGGTCATCACCCCGGCGATCGAGGGCCTTCGCCCCGAGTGGCGGGAGGCGGCCGAGGGGCTCGGTGCGCGTGGCTGGCAATACTGGCGTCACGTCGCGGGCCCGGCCCTGCTGCCGCATTTCCTCGGCAGCATCGCGCTGCTCTTCTGCACCGCCTTCTCGTCGTACGCGACCGCTGAGGCGCTCACCAACGGCACGCTGGCGATCACGCCGCTGCGGATCGACGGCGCGCTGTCCGGAAATGTCCTTGCCGGGCAGGAGAACCTGGGGGCGGCTCTTGCCCTGTCCATGATCGTGGTGGTGGTCCCGCTGACCCTGCTCTACCAACTGATGCAGCGGAGGAGTTCGCGATGGTTGCAGTGATCGGCGCGCCGGTGGCACCGAGCACGGTGACACCAACTGCTGGGGCGCCGGCGCCCACCGCCGCCCCGCCGCAGTCTCGGGGCCGCGTGCGCCGGGCCGGGCCGCCGGTGCGTTTCTGGCGCGGGGTGGTCCTCGGGCTGGCGGGCCTGTACTTCCTCGGTCCGGTCCTGGTGGCGTTCTGGTTCACTGTGGACGGCGCCGACGGTCCGAGTCTGGCGGCGTACACCCGCATCTTCACGGCGACCGGCTTCGTGGACGCGATGACGAGTTCGCTGCTGCTCGGATTGATCTCGGTGGCAATCACTTTGGCGCTGATGGTGCCGACGATGCTGCTGGTGCACCTGCGGCTGCCGCGGGCGCGGCCCTACGTCGAGGTGTTCTCGCTGCTGCCGCTGGTGATTCCGCCGGTGGCCCTCGTCGTCGGCGTCCGTGGTGTGCTCGGCTGGGGCAACGGCAGCGAGTTCGTCGAGGTCTCTGCCGTGTTCACCGCATTGCAGGACAAGTCCCTGCCCCTGGTGCTCGCGCTGATGTACGTGGTGATCGCCCTGCCGTTCACCTACCGCAGCCTCGATGCCGGGCTGCGTGGCTCGAAGGTGACCGTCCTGGTCGAGGCGGCGCTGAACCTGGGGGCGCGCTGGCCGACGGTGCTGTGGCGCGTCGTGCTCCCGGCCCTGCGGACGTCGCTGCTCAACGCGGGCTTCCTCGCCTTCGCGTTGGTGATGGGCGAGTACACGATCGCGAAAATCCTGATCTTCCCGACCTTCCCGGTGTGGCTCGCCCAGTCCGGCGCCACCGACGGCCAGCTGCAGGTCGCCTTGGCCCTGCTCAGCCTGGCAGTCACCTGGGCGCTGCTGCTGATCGTGGTGGCGGTCGCGGGCCGAACACGAAAGGCAAAGCCATGACGAATCCGAGCGTCCGAAACGAGACCCCGCCTCGCGCCACCGTCAACGGCGGCGGCACGGCCGTCAGCTTCGTCGGCGTCCGGCGCACCTTCGGCGCCGTGAACGCACTGGACGGGCTGGACCTCGACGTCGCCCCGGGCGAACTGGTGGCGCTGCTCGGGCCGTCCGGTTGCGGCAAGACCACCGCTCTGCGGATCCTCGCCGGTTTCGACCAGCCGGACAGCGGGCAGGTGCTGGTCGGCGGTAGCGACGCGGCGGGCCTGCCTGCCAACCGCCGCGACATGGGGATGGTCTTCCAGTCCTACAGCCTCTTCCCCACCATGACTGCCCAGGACAACGTCGCATTCGGCCTCGGGTTGCGCGGCCGCGGCGGCGGACGCCGGGGCGGCGGGCGGCTGGCCCGGGCGCGGGAGCTGCTCGACCTGGTCGGCCTCGCCGACCACGTCGCCAAGTTCCCGCATCAGCTCTCCGGCGGACAGCAGCAGCGGGTGGCGTTGGCGCGGGCGCTGGCGATCGCCCCCCGCGTCCTGTTGCTCGACGAGCCGCTCTCGGCGCTCGACGCCAAGGTCCGGTACCAGCTGCGGGAGGAGATCCGCCGGATCCAGCTGGACCTGGGCGTGACCACCCTGCTGGTCACCCACGATCAGGAGGAGGCCCTCGCCGTCGCGGATCGGGTTGCGGTGATGCGGGCAGGCCGGCTCGAGCAGTGTGCGCCCCCGAGCGAGGTGTACCGCCGTCCGGCGACGCCCTTCGTCGCCGAGTTCGTCGGCACGATGAACCACATCCCGGCGGTCGCCGTTGACCGTGGCACCGTCCGCGTGGGCGAGCAGACCCTGGTCTGTGACGGAGCGTGGCCCGGGCCGGGCCCGGTGACCGTACTGGCGCGTCCCGAGGCGGTGCTGGTGCACGAGGCCACCGAGGGCGACACAGTCGTCTCGGCAGCGACCTTCTACGGAGCGTCGACGAGGCTGCGGCTGGCACGGCCGGACGGGGCGGAGTTGCTCGCCGACGTCGCCAGCCATCGCGGTGGGGCACTGACGCCCGGCACCCGAGTGCACGTGTCCCTGCTCGACCGCCCGGTGCTGCTGGCGTGAGCCGCCGGGTCGGTACGGTGGTGAGATGAGTGCGGGAGCAAGCGATCTGCCGCTCTACCGGTCGATTGCCGCGGACATCCAGACCGCGATCGAACGCGGTGACTTCGCAGGCGGGGCCACGATGCCGTCGGAGAACGAGCTGACGGCGCGGTATGGCGTCTCCCGTGGGACCATCCGCCAGGCCTTCGCGTTCCTGCGCTCCACCGGGGTGGTGTCCTCGCGACGGGGTGCACGGCGGCAGGTCCGGAGCGGCCCGAAGGTGCAGTCGATGACCGAGCTGGTCAGCTTCTCCCGGTGGGCGCGGGGCCTCGGCGAGACGCCGAGCAGCCGGACGCTGGGCGCTGCCGCGGTGCCGGCGTCCGGGGCGGTCGCGGACAAGCTCGGAGTCGCCGAGGGCGCCAACGTCTTTCACGTCGAACGCGTTCGGCTGTTGGGGGCGGCGCCGACGATGCTGGAGAGCACCTACTACCCGGAGTCGCTCGCGCCGCTGATCGCCGCGATCGACCTGGACGCCGAGTCGATCACCGACCGCCTGGCGGACCACGGCATCGTCTTCGCCGACGCCGAGCACGCCATCGACGCCGTCGCGGCGAGACCCCGGGAGGCCGAGCTGCTCGGCCTCGCTCCCGGAGCGCCGCTGCTGCGGACGGTCCGGCGGACCACCGACCCTGTCGGCGAGGTCCTCGAATGCTCGATCGACCTGTACGCAGGCGAGGCCGTCGCGTTCGTGGTCCGCAACTCGCTGGCCGCCGGGGCGACCAGCCGGGTCAGTTCCCGCTGAGGGTTCGGTCCAGTGCGTCGATGTCGACGCGGAAGTCCGCGAGGGTGACCGCGGGCGCGTCGGGGTCCTTGCCCAGGTCGTCGAACCGGCGTAGCAGGCAGGCTTCCTCGGCGTAGGGCTCGGCGGCGAACGCCGCGACCTCCGCCTCGTCCATCACCCCGCCCTGCACCGCCATGGTGAACTTCGAGGCGTCGGAGAGCTTGTCGTAGTAGGTGGGGTCGGTGGCGCACAGGTAGCGCTTGGCCGCGACATGCAGCCTCACCGGCTCGGTCACCGCATCGTCGAACCAGGTGGTCAGCCACTCGGCTGCGACGGCGTCGTGGTGGTTGTCGTTGCCCGACATGAGTTCTCGGCCGCTGATCGCGCCTGAGAAATGGCCGACGTCGTGCAGCACCGCGGCTACCACCAGCTCGGTGGGGGCGCCCGCCGCGCGTGCGGCCCGCCCGGTCTGGAGCATGTGCTGGGCCATGGACACCTGCTCGCCGAGGTACTCCTGCCCGCCCTCTCCGTCGAACAGCGCGGTCAGGGCATCGTAGGCGTGGGTCATCGGATCTCCCGGTAGGTCTCGATGGTGCTCAGCAGTCCGTCCAGGTCCGCGTAGGTGCCCTGGAGGTGTCGGTCACCGTTGGCGGCAAAGGCGGTGCGCGCGTGCAGCAGTCGGGTGTTGTCGAAGATCAGGCAGTCGCCGGCGCCGAGGTGGAAATCGAGCCGGGCCTCGGGTGCGTACAACAGCTCGGCGAAGGCGCGGTAGGCGCGATAGAACTCGCGCGCGAGGTCGGGACGTAGGCGCGGCACCGCCATCGAGCGGTTGTTGAAACGAATCTCGCGGATGCGGCCGGACTGGTCGAGGGAGATCAGGGGCGTGACCGCGCTCAGATGGGCGTCGGGGGAGTCGAAGCGGTACGTCACCGCGGTGCCGGTGAGGATCTCGAAGGCGCGGGGGTCGCGCTCGCGCAGGGTTGCCGCGGCCGCGAAGCCGTCGACAAGGCCTGACTCGCCGCCGACCGAGGCGTTGTGCAGGCAGTGCAGGAGCTGGAGCGTCGGCACCGGGTCGCGGTACGGATTGTCGGTGTGGGGGCTGATCGCGAGGCCGGTGAAGGCGAGGTTCACCGCGTTCTCCTCGACCCGCACGTCGAAGAGCCTGCCGTAGTTGGTTTCCCGGACGAAGCCGAACGTCTCGGCCACCTTGGTGACCTGACCTGGCTCGGTCGGCACCCCGCGCAGCAGCGCGAATCCGCATCCCACCACCTCGCGCAGTGCCGGCGTCGGCTCTGCGAGATAGCCGGCCCAGTCGTGGGACCGCAGCGGCGACGCCTCGGCGGCCGTACGCCACAGCCGCTTGCCCTGCTCGGTACGCGAATCGGCCAGTGGCGCAGGCGCGTCCGCTGCGATCAGCGCGTCGAGCTCGAAGGTCGACCGGTGGCCGTCGGGGGCGAACTCGACCTCGACGCGGTCGCCGCGGATCCGGGCGTCGCGGACCCGGAGTTCGGCGGGCAGGTCGACGATGTTGAACAGTCGCTGACCGCTCACGGCGTCGCGGCTGGCGGGGTCCGTGCACGCGTCGCGGAGCCACACCGCGGCAACCTCGACCACCTTGCCGTCGACCGTCAGACGCAGGTCGCCGTCGACGACCGACGCGTCGATTGCCCTCTTCTCGATAACTTGGCTGTACATGTCTTCGAGGTTGGCATGGTCGGGCGTGCCGGTCGACAACGCCGGGGTGAACAGTGGGTGGCGGATCAGAGCGTGGCGGATCAGGCGAGTGTGGACGCGTGGTTGGACTCCCAGAGCTCGTAGGTGACGCAGCCGGGCTCGGCGAGCGTCGGCTCGACGAGTGCGAGCATGGCGAGCGCCGCGCGGTCGGCCGCGGCCGGGGCTACCTTCACGCGGATGAAAGCGGTGTGCACGGTGTGCCTTTCAGGTCGTCGTTGTGGTCTCAGGTGGAGACGTGGACCATGTCCACGTACTTGCGCGGCAGGTCCTCGAACGCGATCTTCGTGACGCTCACCGGGCCGGATTGGTAGGAGTCCTCGCCGCCGATGAGCCCGTCGGCGTCCACCGGCCACAGGATCAGCTGTCGGTTCACCACCAGGTAGTCGGCGCTCTCGTCGTCGACCTCGATGCCGACGGATGCGGCATACGCGCCGGGGTAGATCTGCTTGAGGAATCCCTCGGTGACCACGCAGTGGTCGTCCACGACCAGCCGGTCGAGCGCGAACTCGAGCACGTTCGTCTGGGTCCCGATGAACCAGCTGTAGTACGTCCGAACGGCGTCCGTTCCCTTGGGGCCGACGTCCTTTCCGGCGTTCCAGAAGTGGTAGGCGGGGTCCGGGGTGAGGGTGCCCATCAACCGGTCGAGGTCGGGCTCCTCCTCGGCCTGCATGTGCTCCAGAACGGCGCCGAGCACCACGCGATGTCGCGGGTTGGTCGTGTCGGCCAGTCGGCTCTGCAGCATCTCCCAGGTGCGGGTCGGATCGATGATCGCCATGTGGGTCTCCAATCGTCGGGTCGATCGAATACTGCCCCGGACGCCCACCGCGACAGGCGGAGTTCGTGCGGACCTCCCGCTGCGCGGGAGAGCTTGTGTCGGCCATGAGGAGTGCCCCTTAGCGTCGGCTGCAGACGTGGAAGGAGACACCGATGTCTCGTATGGCGGGCAAGGTCGCGCTCATCACCGGCGCCGGTAACGGAATGGGGCGCAGCCATGCGGTCCGTCTCGCCGAGGAGGGCGCGGACATCATCGCGCTCGACCTTCCCGGCGCGGCGGCCGACCTGGCCGAGACCGCCCGGCTGGTGGGCGAGGCGGGGCGGCGTGCGGCGGTCGGGGCAGCGGACGTCCGCGACCTCGCCGCGGTGCAGGCGGGCGTGGACGCGGGCGTGGCCGAGCTGGGCCGGCTCGATGTCGTCGTCGCCAATGCGGGCGTCTGCGACAACCCGGGCCCGGCGTGGACCATCGACGCCCCGGTGTGGCAGCGCTCCCTGGACATCAACCTGACCGGCGTCTGGCACACGGTGAAGGCCGCGGCCCCGTCGATCGGCGCCGGCGGCGGGTCGGTCGTCATCGTCAGCTCGACCGCGGGCATGAAGGCCGTCGCGGGCGCCGCCCACTACTCGGCGAGCAAGCACGCGGTGATCGGGTTGATGCGGACCCTCGCAAACGAGTTGGGGCCGAGGTCGATTCGCGTCAACGCCCTGCTGCCCGGCGCGGTCGGTACCGCGATGACGCTGAACCCCGCCACCTTCGCCCGGCTACGGCCCGACCTGGCGGACCCCACCGCGGAGGACGTGATGGAGGTGCTGGCGCGCAACCATCTGCTGCCGGTGCCGTGGGTGGAATCCGCCGACGTCAGCAACGCCCTGCTCTTCCTGGTATCCGACGAAGCCCGGTACATCACCGGAACCGAGCTGGTGGTCGACGCCGGCCTGACACAGAAGGTGTGACGATGACGCGAGCGGGGACTACTCCGAGCGGACGGGTGGCGGGCAAGGTCGCGCTGGTGACCGGCGCGGCCCGCGGCATCGGCCGGGCGCAGGCACTGCGGTTCGCGCAGGAGGGCGCCGACGTGATCGCCGTCGACCTGTGCGGGCCGGTCGACACGGTGGTCACGCCGCCGTCGAGCGCGGCGGACCTCGCCGAGACCGCGGCACTCGTGCGCGAAACGGGCGGGCGGATAGAGACTTTCGAGGTGGACGTGCGCGATCGGGCGGCGCTGTCGTCCGCGGTGGACGCCGGCGTCGCGGCGTTCAGCGGCCTCGACATCGTCTGCGCCACCGCGGGGATCACCTCCTCGGCCCCGGCGCTCGATCTCGACGAGCAGACCTGGAAGACCATGCTCGACGTCAACCTGACCGGGGTGTGGCAGACGTGCGCGGTGGCGGCGCCGCACCTGATCGAGCGGGGTGGCGGGTCGATGATCCTCACCAGCTCGATCGCCGGGCTGCGCGGCCTGGTCGGTGTCGCCCACTACACCGCCGCCAAGCACGGCGTCGTCGGGCTGATGCGTTCGATGGCAAAGGAATTGGCGCCGCACCGGGTTCGGGTCAATACCGTGCACCCCACCAACGTGGACACCCCGATGATCCAGAACGACGCGGTGCGCGCGAAGTTCCGCCCCGATCTCGACCGGCCGCCGACGCGCGAGGAGTTCGCGGAGTCGGCCGCGACGATGAACATGCTCGCGATCCCGTGGATCGAACCGGTGGACGTCGCGAATGCCGCGCTCTTCCTGGCGTCCGACGAGGCGCGCTACATCACCTCGGTGTCCCTGCCTGTCGACGCAGGCAGCACCAGGCGCTAGGCGGCTGCGCCGCCCGTGCGCGGTTGACGAGTGTGTGGACTCGTCAACCGCGCACGGGCGCGGAGCGCCTATTCGAACTGGATCGCGCCCGCGGGGGTTCCGCTGTCGATGAGCGAGCGCAGGGTGAACCGCACCATGGCGGGGGAGCCGCAGACCAGCACCTGGTGGTCGGTGTAGGCGCCGTACGAGCTGACGACTTCGGCCAGCGTGCCCGCGATGATGTCGTCGGGGCCGAAGCCGATGTCGACGCGGGTCCGGTCGTACCACTCGTCGGCCCACTCGGGGTCCTGCACGTGCTCCACGACCGGAACCACGGTCAGCCAGTCCAGCTGCTGGGCCAGGATCCACAGCATGTCCGAGCCGTAGAGGTCGCGGGGATGACGGCCGCCGATGAACAGGTACACCCGCGGCGGCCTCGGTCGCCGCGCGAGCTCCAGGATGATCGAGCGGAACGGGGCGAGTCCGGTGCCGCCCGCGACCATCACGACGTCCCGGCCGGAATCGTCGACCGACAGGCGTCCGCTCGGTTCGCTGATCTGCCACTGGTCGCCCGGGGCGGTGTCGCCGACGATCGCGCTGCTGATCCAGCCGGCGGGCACCGTCCGGACGTGGAACTCGAGCTTGCCGTCGAGCGAGGGCGGGAGGGCGGGGGAGTACCGCCGCGAGACCCGCGGGTTCTGCGGCACGGTCACCGAGACCGACTGCCCCGCGGTGAACGGGACGAACTCGCCCTCCAGCCGGACGACCGCGAGATCGGTTCGCAGCCGATGGTGCTCCACCACTGTCGCGGTCCACACCTGCTGTTCGACACCCGTGTTCTGCATGACCAGAGGGTATCGCGACGGGTTTGGCACCTGCACAAATGCAATTGCCACTAGAACATGTGTCAGTTTGCGTTCTAATGTGAGGCGTGCCACGTGCACGGCCGCGGCCCGCCAGCCGTGACCCCCAGTCAGAGCGGAGAAAAAATGACCACCGATGAGCTCGCCGACCTGCACCGCCCGCAGTACACCGCGGACCTGCTGATCACCGCGCTGGAGCGCAACGCGGACCGCCCCGCGCTCTACCTCGGGGATGTGGTGCTCACCGGTGGGCAGATGCGCGACCAGATCAGCTGCTTCGTGCAGGCGCTGCAGTCCCTCGGCATCGGCACTGGCTCCACGGTCGCGATGCTCTCGAAGAACCGTCCCGAGGTGCTCATCAGCGTCGGGTCCACGATGATCCTCGGCTGCCGCAACACCGCGCTGGCGCCGATGGGATCGCTCGACGATCACCGCTACATCCTCGAGGATTCCGAGATCGAGACGCTGATCTTCGATCCCACTGCGTTCGAGGCGCGCGCGGCGGAGCTCAAGGCCTCGGTGCCGTCGCTGAAGAACTTCTTCTCGCTCGGCCCGTCCGAGGTCGGCGTCGACCTGCTGGCGCTGGTGGGGGATTTCACCGCCGGGCCACTGGTCGCAGCGAAGGTGTCCGGTTCCGACCCGAGCAGCATCGTCTACACCGGCGGCACCACCGGCAAGCCGAAGGGCGTGATCAACACGTTCCAGTCGGGCGTGACGCTGCCGCAGATCCAGATGGCCGAGTGGCAGTGGCCGGACGAGATGCGATTCCTCGCCTGCACCCCGCTCTCGCATGCGGGCATGGCGTTCTTCGTGCCGACGCTGATGCGCGGCGGCGCGCTGGTGGTGCTGCCCGCCTTCGAGCCGGGTGCCGTCCTCGAGGCGATCGAGAAGCACAAGATCACCGTGACGATGCTCGTGCCGACGATGATCTACATGCTGCTCGACCACCCGGACCTGGCCAAGCGGGACCTCTCCAGCCTGCAGACGCTGTACTACGGCGCGGCGGCTATGTCGCCCACGCGCCTGGTCGAGGGCATCGAGAAGCTGGGCCCGATCTTCTTCCAGTACTTCGGTCAGTCCGAGTGCGGCATGACCATCACCGTGATGCGCAAGGAGGAGCACGACCCCGCCAACCTCGAGCGGCTGGCCTCCTGTGGGCGTCCGGTGCCGTGGCTGGACGTGCGCCTGCTCGATGACGACCTGAACGAGGTGCCCCGCGGCGAACTCGGCGAGATCTGCGTGCGCGGCCCGCTGGTGATGCAGGGCTACTGGAAGAAGCCGGCGGAGACCGCCGAGGCGCTGCGCGGCGGCTGGCTGCACACCGGTGACGTCGCCCGCGCGGACAAGGACGGATTCCTGTACATCGTCGACCGCAAGAAGGACATGATCATCACCGGCGGCTTCAACGTCTTCCCCCGGGAGATCGAGGACGTCATCTCCGGTCATCCCGCGGTCGCCTCGGTCGCCGTTGTCGGTGTGCCGGACGAGAAGTGGGGCGAGGCCGTGAAGGCCTGCGTGGTGCTGCGCGAGGGCGCGACGGTGGAGGTCGCCGAGCTGGTCGAGCGGGTGAAGGCCGCGAAGGGTGCGGTGCACGCGCCCAAGACGATCGACTTCGTCGACGCGATCCCGCTGACCCCGCTGGGCAAGCTGGACAAGAAAGCACTGCGGGCGCGCTACTGGGAGGGCGCGGCGCGCGCGGTATAGCGGCGATCGCGGGCGTAGCGTCGGCCCATGGCCACCTACGTCCTGATCCCCGGAGCCGGATCCGACTCGTCGTACTGGCAGTTTGTGGCGCCGCTGCTGCGCGCTGCCGAGCACGACGTGGTGACGCCGGACCTGCCGTGTGACGACGATTCGGCCGGGCTCGCGGAGTACACCGATGTGGTGGTCGACGCGATCGGCGACCGCACCGGGCTGATCCTGGTGGCCCAGTCGATGGCCGGGTTCACCGCGCCGCTGGTGTGCGAGCGGGTACCGGTGTCGCTGATGGTGCTGGTCGCGGCGATGGTCCCGGTTCCGGGGGAGGCGCCGGGCGACTGGTGGGCGAACACCGGGCAGAGGGCCGCCCGCCGCGCGCAGGACGTGGCGGACGGTCGTGACCCCGACGCCGAGTTCGATCCGGTCACGGTCTTTCTGCACGACGTGCCGCCGGAGCTGATCCCGGTCGTGATGGCGGACGGGGCGCGGGAACAGTCCGAGACGCCGTTCCTCGCGCCCTGGCCGCTACCGGCGTGGCCGGACGTGCCGACGCGGTTCCTGCTGTGCCGCCAGGACCGCATGTTCCCCGCGGAGTTCCAGCGCCGGGTGGTGCGGGATCGGCTGGGGATCACACCCGACGAGATGGACGGCGGCCACCTGCCCGCGCTCGCGCACCCGGCGGAGCTGGTGGAGCGGCTCGAGCGGTACCGCGTCGGCCTCGGGCTGTGACCAGCGCCACCACATCAGCCCCAAGATTCTCAAACTTGAGCGGAACAGACTCAACCTTCCGAGCGTTGGAACATGTGACAACGCCGAGTGGCCCTGCATAGGCTCGACGGCAACGACCGACGTCTTCCGAAGGGGTGACCAGTGGACTCGTTTTCTCCGACCACCAAGACTCAGGCGGCACTGACCGCCGCTTTGCAGTCTGCTTCCGCCGCGGGCAACCCGGACATCCGTCCGGCGCACCTGCTCGCCGCGCTGCTCGACCAGACCGACGGCATCGCCGCCCCGCTGCTCAAGGCGGTGGGCGTCGACCCGACCGCCGTGCACCGCGAGGCCCAGGCGATGGTGGACCGGTTGCCACAGACGACCGGCGCGACCACCACGCCTCAGCTCGGCCGCGAGGCGCTCGCCGCGCTCACCGCCGCCCAGCACCTGGCCACCGAGCTCGACGACGAGTACGTCTCCACCGAGCACGTCCTGGTCGGGTTGGCCTCCGGGGACTCCGACGTCGCGAAACTCCTTGTCGGCCACGGGGCCACCCCGCAGGCGCTGCGCGAGGCCTTCACCGCCGTGCGTGGTAGCGCGCGCGTGACCAGCCCCGACCCCGAGGGCACCTATCAGGCGCTGGAGAAGTACAGCACCGACCTCACCGAGGCCGCGCGCGCAGGCAAGCTCGACCCGGTGATCGGCCGGGACACCGAGATCCGACGCGTCGTACAGGTTCTCAGCCGCCGCACCAAGAACAACCCGGTGCTCATCGGCGAGCCGGGCGTCGGCAAGACCGCGATCGTCGAGGGCCTCGCCCAGCGCATCGTGGCGGGCGACGTCCCGGAGTCGTTGCGCGGCAAGACCGTCGTCTCCCTCGACCTCGGTTCGATGGTCGCGGGCGCCAAGTTCCGCGGCGAGTTCGAGGAGCGGCTCAAGGCCGTCCTCGACGACATCAAGAACTCGGCTGGTCAGGTGATCACCTTCATCGACGAGCTGCACACGATCGTCGGCGCGGGTGCGACCGGCGAGTCCGCCATGGACGCAGGCAACATGATCAAGCCGATGCTCGCCCGCGGTGAGCTGCGGATGGTCGGCGCCACGACCCTCGAGGAGTACCGCAAGTACATCGAGAAGGACGCCGCCCTGGAGCGCCGCTTCCAGCAGGTGCTGGTCGGGGAGCCGTCGGTGGAGGACACCGTCGGCATCCTGCGCGGCCTCAAGGAGCGCTACGAGGTGCACCACGGCGTGCGTATCACCGACTCGGCTCTCGTTGCGGCCGCGACACTCTCGGACCGCTACATCACCTCCCGGTTCCTGCCGGACAAGGCGATCGACCTGGTAGACGAGGCGGCGTCACGGCTGCGCATGGAGATCGACTCCAGGCCCGTCGAGATCGACGAGGTCGAGCGCACGGTGCGGCGGCTCGAGATCGAGGAGATGGCGCTCGAGAAGGAGACCGACGAGGCGTCCAAGGCGCGGCTGGTCAAGCTGCGTCAGGAACTCGCCGACGACCGCGAGAAGCTGGGTCAGCTGAGCACCAGGTGGCAGAACGAGAAGCAGGCCATCGATTCCGTCCGCGAGATCAAGGAACAGCTCGAAGCGCTCCGCGGCGAGTCGGATAGGGCCGAGAGGGACGGCGACCTGGGCAAGGCGGCCGAGCTGCGGTACGGCCGGATCCCGGAACTGGAGCGCAAGCTCGAGGCCGCGGTCGAGGCGTCCGGCGGCGCCAGCGACGGTGACGTGATGCTCAAGGAGGAGGTCGGGCCCGACGACGTCGCCGATGTCGTGTCCGCGTGGACCGGTATCCCGGCGGGCCGGATGATGGAGGGCGAGACAGCCAAGCTGCTCCGGATGGAGTCGGAGCTGGGCAAGCGGGTGGTCGGACAGGACGAAGCGGTGATCGCGGTGTCCGATGCCGTCCGTCGCGCGCGGGCCGGGGTCGCCGACCCGAACCGGCCTACCGGCTCGTTCCTGTTCCTCGGCCCGACCGGCGTCGGCAAGACCGAGCTGGCGAAGGCGTTGGCGGACTTCCTGTTCGACGACGAGCGGGCGATGGTCCGGATCGACATGTCCGAGTACAGCGAGAAGCACTCGGTGGCGCGGCTGGTCGGTGCTCCTCCGGGGTACGTCGGCTACGACCAGGGCGGTCAGCTCACCGAGGCGGTCCGAAGGCGGCCGTACACGGTGGTGCTGTTCGACGAGGTCGAGAAGGCGCACCCGGACGTGTTCGACATCCTCCTGGCGGTTCTCGACGAGGGGCGCCTGACGGATGGTCAGGGTCGGACGGTCGACTTCCGCAACACCATTCTGATCCTCACCTCGAACCTGGGCGCCGGTGGCACCAGGGAGCAGGTGATGGATGCCGTGCGGCACGCGTTCAAGCCGGAATTCATCAACCGGCTCGACGACGTGGTGATCTTCGATCCGCTCTCGGAGCAGCAGCTGGAGTCGATCGTCGACATCCAGCTCGGGCAGCTGGCGAAGCGGCTCGCGGCCCGCAGGTTGAGCCTGGAGGTGTCGGGGCCCGCGAAGGAATGGTTGGCGCACCGCGGATACGACCCGCTGTACGGGGCGCGGCCGCTGCGCCGGTTGATCCAGCAGGCGATCGGCGACCAGCTCGCGAAGCTGTTGCTGGCCGGGGAGATTCACGACGGCGACACTGTGCCGGTGAACGTCTCGGTCGACGGCGATTCGCTCGTCCTGGGATAGAGGTGTGACACACACGACTGTGCGCGAGGTTCGAAGAGGAACCTCGCGCACAGTCGCGTTGTGGCCGGGTCGGGGTGCCGCGACTCATGGACCGGGGGGCAGGCCAGGAGCCGCGGCGCCGTCGAGCTCGGCGCCACCCGGGCTCGGTCGCGTGAGGGGCGCGGCCGAGTGGACCGGGTGCGTTGGGGGTGGGATCAGCCGATGCTGAAGGGCTGGCCCCAGAGGGTGACGTTGCTGGTCACGCTGGCAGTGCTGACGGTGACCTTCACGTAGGAGCGGGCCTGGGCGTAGCCGGCGCAGCCCTCGACGCCGATGGTGGAGTCGGCCCAGGTGACGCTGCCGCTCTTGCCCTTGAAGGTGTTGGCGCCGGTGTGCAGCTCGCCGCCGAAGTCGTCGGCCTTCTCCAGGTCGAGGAGTTTGACGTTCTTGGCCTGGCCGGGGGCGATGGACAGGTTGCCCGCGCTCTTGGCGGTCTGCTTGACGCTCTCGCCGTCCCAGTTCGAGGACATTCCGGTGTCGGCGCCGCCCTTGCCGCCGAGGGTCAGCTGGCAGGCCACCACGTAGCCGGGCTCGATCCGCCCGCCCTCGGCGCCTGCGCCGGACAGTTCCACCTTGGTGGAGCCAGAGACCCACACGTTGCGGTGCAGCGGGGTCGATCCCATCGATGGGGAGATGTTGGCGGTCTCGCCGGTGCGGCTGACCGTGACGACGGTGCCGTCGACGAGGGTCTCGGTGATCGAGCCGTCGGGAAGCGGGACAAAGGTGTCGGCGTTCGCCGCGCCCGCGGAGAAGAAGCCGAGGGCGATGGCGGCGACGCTGCCGGCGCTCGCGATCTTGAGCCCGCGACGCAGGCCGGTGGTGTTGACGTTCATGAATTCCCCTCTGAGGGTTCAGGTATCGAGTTCAGGCGTGGACTGTGCGCGTGTCGTACCCCAGTCGGGGTGCAACACGCGCACGGGCGGCGCAGCCGCTATCCGATGCTGAAAGGCTGGCCGTACAGGGTGGTCTTGGAGTAGTCGTTTCCGACGATCTCGACCACGGTGTAGGAGCGGGCCTGGGCGAAGCCGCCGCAGTTCTGGATCTCGAGCTGGGTGTCCTGGTACTGGACGGCGTACTTGCCGTTCTTCTTGATGTCCTTGCCCGCGACACCGACGAACTTGACCTGGCCGGCGGAGACCGGGACGGTCAGTGAACCCGAGACCGACGGTCCCGAGAGGTCGATGCCTGCGCCGATGGAGCCGCCGAGGCCGGTGATGTCGACCTGGCACCCGACGATGTAGCCGGTGCTGATCCGCGAGACGCCGTGCGTCGAGGAGTTGTTGGTGCCCTTGTCGTTGGTGGCACCGTTGAACGGCCCCACCTCGCCTTCCTTGGTGATGCCGGTGACGTCCGCGGTGACGGTGCCCGAGACCCAGGCGGTGCGGCCGGCGCCGTTGGCGGCCAGCGACGGAGAGATCAGGGCGCTCTCGCCGGTGCGGGAGACGACCGCTCCCGGTCCGGCCTTCTGCCCGTCGGGCAGCGGCACGAAGGTGTCGGCGTGCGCCGCACCCGTCGACATCAGGCCGATCGCCAGTGCCGCGGCGGCGCCTGCGCCTGCCATACGGGCGCCACGGCGCAGGCCTGACTTGCGGATCTCGCTCATTCGTTCCCCTCTAGAGGTGGTCAGTGGTGGTCGGAAGCGGTGCACGGGACCGGAGGGCTGGTCAGATCGTGAGCCATGCTTCCGAACGCTGCGCCCAAGAAACTATCCGCATCATTCGATTGAATGCAATGGACCACACCGAGGCAGAAATGAGACTCATCTCACACCATGCGGTCAGGCTGGGCGAGACTCGTACAGTGCAGGACAGGTGTCCAGATTGACCCCAAATCCTGCGAATCATCTGTAGGATTCGGCGTCTGGGGGTTGTACGGAAGTGCTGGTTGTGCAGGGGGCGGAGCGATGGTGATGGACAGGGCGGATCGTCCGCAGAAGACGGCGATGATCATCGCCAGGCGGATCATTGCGGACATCGAGCGAGAGGGTCTGCGGCCCGGTGACCGGTTGCCGCCGGAGCGGGTGATGCTCGAGCAGTATCAGGTCGGCAGGGGCACGCTCCGCGAGTCGCTGCGATATCTCGAGCTGTCCGGTGCGCTCTCGATCAAGCCCGGACCGGGCGGGGGCCCGACGGTGCAGAAGCCCGACGGCTCCCATCTGATGACCGGCCTCGGTCTGTTGCTGCAGTTCGAGGAGTCGCCCTTCGGCACGATCGTGGAGGCGCGCGTCGGCCTCGAGCCGTTGATGGCGCGGATGGCGGCCGAGCACCGAACCGAGGAGCATCGTCGGGTCCTCACCGAGTCGGTTCGTGCGATGGAGGAGCACCTCGACGATCTCGATGTGTTCCTCGCGGCGAACCGCCGATTCCACAACACCATCGCGTGGGCGTCGGGGAACGCGCTGTACGGCTATCTGGTCGACGCCATGGACGGGGTCTTCGTCGGCGCCGGGGTCGGGGTCGCCTATTCGGAGCGGTTGCGGTCGAGGGTGCTCGCGGACGATGTCGCGATCCTCACGGCCATCGCCGAGGGCGACCCTGACGCGGCCGAAGCGGCGATGCGGGCGCACGCCGCGCAGTGGACGGCCTACCTGCGGGACAACTTCCCCGGCGAGCTGTCAAGGCCGATCGCCTGGAATGTGATGCGGTAACCACCGTCGTCTTCAGCGCGGTCTCAGGTTCCGCCTCTATCCTGACGGGTCGGACTGAATTGACCAGCGGCGGGACCCACGATCGCCCGCGCAGAGAGCAGGCCCGAGACATGAACAACACGGACGATCCGCGCACACCGCAGGAGCGAACCGGCGACGGTACCGAGCCGTTCGACGCCGGCCCCGACCCCGCCGCGGAGTGGGCTCCGGCGGCCGAGGGCGCGGCTCCGGACCAACCGACCGAGGTCTGGGCCCGCGGCGCCGATCAGCCGACGCAGCAGTTCGACCGATCGGCCGGGCCGGTGACGCCGGAATACACCACGGACCCGCACCAGGCCTACGGTCAGGTCCCGCCGAATGCGACGCAGGCGTACCCGACGTACCAGGGGTACGACCCGAACCAGCCGCCGAATGCGACGCAGGCGTACCCGACGTACCAGGGGTACGACCCGAATCAGCCGCCGAATGCGACGCAGGCGTACCCGACGTATCAGGGGTACGACCCGAATCAGCCGCCGAATGCGACGCAGGCGTACCCGACGTATCAGGGGTACGACCCGAATCAGCCGCCGAATGCGACGCAGGCGTACCCGACGTATCAGGGGTACGACCCGAATCAGCCGCCGACGCCACCGCCGACCGGCGCGGACCCGTACCTCGACGGTGACCAGAAGAAGGGGCCCGGCAAGGGCGTGCTGGCGGTCGCCCTTGTCGTGGCGGGGCTGCTGCTCCTGGCTGTCGTCGGCCTCGGCGTCATGCTGATCGGTGGCGGCGGCAAGGACTCCCCGAGCAGCGCGTCGGCCCCGGTGACGAGCACCCTGCCCCGGGCCAGCACCGCACCGCCGCGGACCTCCCTACCTCCCGCCACCAGCGCCCCGGACCTGTCGCAGATCCCGGGCGGTGTCGGCGAGGCGATCGGCGCGGCAGGCGCGGCCGTGGGGACGATCACCTCCAATGACGGATCCACGCTGATCCTCGACGGAATCGGCGGCTCCGCGGTCACGGTCGTCACCAACGGGTCCACCAAGATCATCTCGCTCAGCGGCGCGAAGGTCGGCGACCTCAAGCCCGGCGACACCGTGGTGGTCCAGGGTGAGAAGGGCGATGACGGGTCCGTCCTCGCCAAGGTGATCGTGAACACCACGCTCCCGGACCTCGGGAACTTCGGGAACTGACGGCATTCGGCAGATGATTTCGGTCCCCGTGCGAGCCGAGTGCCGCGCGGGGACCGTTCAGTCGATATTGTGACTGGCGATGACGCTTATCTGGTTCGGACTCTCAGCGATCGCGCTCGTGGGCGCGATCGTGCTCCTGTCCATCGATCGCAGCAGGCGTGACCAGTTCGGTCGCGTCCGGCAGATCTGGGCGAAGGCGCAGGGCTACACCTACAACGAGTCGGATGAGCACCTGCCGTCGCGTTGGCACCGGGCCGCGCTGGCCAAGCAGGAGTACCTCGGGGCGGTCGACGTGGTGCACGGCATCCGGCGCGGTGAGAACTTCGTGCTGTTCGACGTCGAGGAGACGACGACGATCGTCGCGGTCCAGCGCACCGTCGGGTCCGACGTCGACATCGATCTCCGGCTGCGGTCGACGCCGCCGCCGAAGGATGCGGACATGAACCTGCTCGGCTCGATCGGGCCGCGGGTGGTGTTCGCCACCGATCTGGAGATCGCCCGACGGGTCTGCGATCAGCGCATGGTGCACTTCACGGAGTCGGTTCCGCCGCATGTGCAGATGCTGTGGAGCGAGGGGGAGTGGACGCTCGGTTCGATGCCGGTCACCAGCAACGGCCGGGAGTGGGACGCCGCGATCGACGCGGTGGCCCGGCTCTCCGGCATCCTGCACGTGCTGCCCCCCGTTCTCGACTCCGAGCCGGAGGCTCCGCCGGTCGCCGCCCCCGCCCCCCGCGAGCTGCCTGACTGGGAGCGCTCGCCGTACTCGGCGCCGGACGTGGACGACTACGCGCCGCCGAACGTTGTCCCGATGGCGCGCAATGTAAATCACGATCCGGGACGTCCGTACCCGCACGAGGGTGACGTCGACCAGGACCCGCGCGGCTGAATCAGGCCCGGCGTACGGCCGGTGGGTGGACCCGGTGTGCGCGCGCCCCGGGGTGTGAGTAGATTGCACGCCTGTGACTCTTGTGACGGTTGTGGCGGTCGTTGCTGTTGTTCTTCTTGTGACGTGGGTGGTGTCCGTGGTTCGACGCTTGCGTCGATTCGAGGGAAACCTCACCGCGAGCCGGGGCCTACTCGATGTGGAACTGAAACGACGGTGCGATCAGGCGCCTGAGCTGATCGCCGCTGCCCGGGCCGCGGCGATGCCGTCCGAGATCCTGGCCCCCTTGGTCGGTGCTCGGTCGCTGGCCGTGGCGCTGCGCGAGCAGGGCATGAGCCTCGGCGAGCAGGCCGGTTCCGAGAACGCGCTGTCGGTCGCGTTGCACCGGCTGATGTTCGAGGTGGAGTGCAACCCGAATGTCAAGCACGACTGGGCGATTCAGCGCCCCGCCCTCGAGCTCAAGGTGACCGAGCAGCGGATCATCGGAGCGGCCCGGGTCTACAACGACAGTGCCACCGCGGTGAACCGGCTGGTGCGCTCGGTTCCCGCCGGGTTTGTCGCGCGGCTGGTGGGCGGGCAGCAGATGCCGCTGTTCGAGGCGACGGTCGTCGAGTTGCCGGTCGGCCCCGACGTGGCCGCGGAGGCGCACGCCCTGCACGACGTCCCGCCGCTGGCTCGCCTCCATGACGAGGTTGTTTCGCCTGCGCCCCTCCATGACGACACGGTCGCCCCTTCGGGCCGGGATGCGGGCGTTCCCGGCGCCCTGCTCTAGCCGACTACGCTAGGCGTCGAAAACTGGACGCGAAGAGGAGCGGTCGAATGACGGAGAAGGCGGAGCTCGCAGGGCTCGTACGCGAGCTGGCTGTGGTGCACGGGAAGGTGACCCTGTCCTCGGGCAAGGAAGCCGACTATTACGTGGACCTGCGTCGCGCGACGCTGCACCACCGTGCCGCACCGCTGATCGGGAAGCTGCTGCGCGAGCTCGTCGCGGACTGGGACTTCGATTCAGTCGGGGGCCTGACCATGGGCGCGGATCCGGTGGCCATGGCCGTCATGCACGCCGAGGGCAGGCCGATCGACGCCTTCGTGGTGCGCAAGGCGGCCAAGGCGCACGGCATGCAGCGCCAGATCGAGGGCCCCGACGTGGTGGGGAAGCGGGTGCTGGTCGTCGAGGACACCACCACGACCGGTAACTCGCCGCTCACCGCCGTGCGCGCGCTGCGCGAGGCAGGCGCGATCGTCGTCGGCGTGGCGACCGTGGTGGACCGCGCGACCGGAGCCGACGCCGTCATCGCCGCGGAGGGCGTGGAGTACCGATCGCTGCTCGGCCTCGAGGACCTGGGCCTCTAGCGCGCCTCCTCACGACGCCTGGCGCAGCACCATGCCGCCCATCGTGATGACGTACTCGTCCGCGGTGTCGTCGAACGTGACGGCGACGGTGGTGGGGTAGTAGCCGCTGCGCTGATAGGCCTGCGGCTGCTTGATGCTCCGCACGGTGTTCGGCTTGGTCAGCAGCCACTCGCGGGTCACCATCGGTTCCATGAAGGTGTAGTCGCCGTCCCAGGTTCCGTTGAGGAATGCCAGCGTGAACTGGTAGGGGCCCGGGATCACCCCGTCGGCGACATCGAACCAGTGCACCCCCATCGCGGGCGACGCCTGCGGCACGAGCTTCGGCCCGAGCATCGGGAAGTAGTCCGGCGGGAGGTAGCGCGGGTCCGGTAGCCGCAAGCCCTTCGCCTCGAAATCCGGACTCGCCGGATCGATCTCGGCGACCTCGGCCTTGTCGGCCATGTAGAAGTGCGTGTCGAAATGCGGCTTGTCGAACATGCCGCTCGGGCCGTGACCGTGGTCGTTCCAGTCGAGGGTGGTGTGGTCGAAGACCGTCGCCGCGGCCTCGTCGGGCAGGTCGAGTTCGAAGGTCGCCACGTCGGCGTGGGTCGCGGGCAGGCCGTCCATCGCACCCTCGGACAGCCGCATGCCCACTTCGGTCGGATTGCCCGCGGCGTCGAGGGTGACGAAGCTGTGGGCGGTGCCATCGCCGACCCGAACCGTCGGTCCGTCGAACACGCCTGCTCCGACGGCGGCGGGCCGGTCCACCGGCGCGTGGGTACCCCCGGCCATGGTCAGCGTCGCACACGCGACGATCAGTCCGGCGGACAGGAACCGGCTCCGTGGACGCATCGTGCACCTCGGCTTCCGTGGTGATTCGCGTACCCGTCGATGTTAGTGCCGATGCCCCGGGGTGGCGGCCCCTTTCGGCGTCGCCTAGTCCGAACCGGCGGTGATGGCCGCGGCCTCGTCGACGCTGTGCGGGGCCGGGTCGTGGTCGTCGACGTGGGCGAGCACCCTGCGCCCGGTGGACAGCACCACGATGGCGGCGGCCGTGCAGAGCGCGCCGACCCAGAACGGCAGGTGCACGTTGCTCTCGCCGAGCTTGCCCGCCACCCACGGCGCGGCGGCGCCGCCGACGAACCTGACGAAGCTGTACGCGGCGGACGCGGTGGAGCGCTCGACCGGCGCGGAGATCATCACGGTCTCGGTGATCAGGGTGTTGTTCACACCGAGGAACAGGCCTGCCAGGATCACGCAGACGATCAGGACGGTCTTGTTCTCGGTGAACAGCGCCATCACCGCGAGGTCGACCGCGAACAGGGCGAGGGCGAGCATCATCATCGGCAGCGTGCCGAACGCCCGCTGCAACCGCGGCGCCAGGAACACCGACGAGATCGCGAGCATCAGGCCCCAGCCGAAGAAGATGAAACCGATTGCGTAGGTGCCCATGTCGAGCGGGAACGGGGTGTACGCGAGCAGGGTGAAGAAGCCGTAGTTGTACAGCAGCGAGGTGATCGCGACGGTGAGCAGGCCCCGGTGCCGCAGCGCGAGGAACGGGGCGGACAGTGACGTCCGGCCCGACTTCGGTGCGGGGGTGGCGGGCAGCATCACCACGATCAGGATGAAGGCGATGGCCATCAGCGCGGCGACGCCGAAGAAGGGGGCGCGCCAGCTGACGCTGCCGAGGACGCCGCCGACCAACGGCCCCACCGCGATGCCGATGCCGAGCGCGGCCTCGTACAGGATGATCGCCTTCGCGACGCCGCCGCTGGCCGCGCCCACGATCGTCGCCAGCGCGGTCGCGATGAACAACGCGTTGCCCAGTCCCCAGCCGGCGCGGAATCCGACGATCTGTCCGACGGTGCCCGACATCCCGGCCAGCGCGGCGAACACCACGATGATCGCCAGGCCCAAGAGCAGCGTCTTCTTCGGGCCGATCCGGCTCGACACCACGCCGGTGATCAGCATGGCGACACCGGTCACGAGCATGTACGAGGTGAACAGCAGCGACACCTGCGAGGGGGTCGCGTCGAGTTGCTCGCCGATCGGTTTGAGGATCGGGTCCACAAGGCCGATGCCCATGAAGGCGATGACGCTCGCGAACGCGACCGCCCAGACCGCCTTCGGTTGCTGCAGGATGCTCTTGCTCTCGGTGCCGGCGCTTGTGGCCGTGTCGGTGACTGTCACGGGCTCTTCCTCTGTGTCGCTGGTTCTCTCATCGCTGCGTAGACGCCTTGATCGCGGCCCGAAGGTCGGCCAGGCTCTGCGAGAGTCGTTCGATCTGTTCGGGTTCGAGGTCGCCGAGGTGGGCGGCGAGTGCGGTGCCGATCTCGGCGCGGGCCTCGCCGAGCCATCGGCGTCCGGCCTCGGTCATCTCGACCACCACCGCCCGCGAGTCCGCGGGGTCGCGGTGTCTGCGGGCCAGGCCGGCATCGGTGATCTGCTTGAGCAGGGCGGTGGCCGTCGGCTGTGAGCAGCGATCGATCCGGGCGAACTCGCTGATGCGGAGCTCGCCGTACTCGTCGAGGTGTGAGAGCGCCCGCATCCAGGCTCGTGGCCGGTCGTCGGTCGCGATCGAGGAGGCGAGTCGGGTGAATCTCGACGTGTTGGTCACCAGCTCCGCGAGGACCTCGCGCAGGTGGCGCTCCGCCGGGTGTTCGGATGCCATGGGTGCATATTATTGCATAGGCAAACTATGTATGTGAACCCTGTGGTCGAACAGGCCGGTGAGGCGCGTGGGGCACAATCTGTGCGGCGGCGAACACGGGTGAAGGGCGGGGACGAGATCCGATGACGATCCGGAGGACGGCGACGGCGCTCGCCGACGGCCGAGAGCTGATCTACTTCGACGACTCCGAGCCGTACGTGAGCGGGGCGGCGA
The DNA here is from genome assembly GCF_017833315.1 of Rhodococcus sp. PvR099. Taxonomy (NCBI): domain Bacteria; kingdom Bacillati; phylum Actinomycetota; class Actinomycetes; order Mycobacteriales; family Nocardiaceae; genus Rhodococcus; species Rhodococcus sp. PvR099. The sequence continues at coordinate 4,704,041 of NZ_JAFIBV010000001.1, forward strand.
CCCGGCAACTGCACGACACCCGTGACCTGTCGCCGATCCGGGTGGAGTCGACCATGCGTTACGACGTGCTCTCCGGCGAGTGGGTGACGATGGCCGCGCACCGGATGGATCGGACCTTCCTGCCCGCGGCCGACGCGTGTCCGCTGTGTCCGAGCGGCCCCGGCCGCACGCCGACGGAGATCCCCGCCGACGACTACGACGTCGCCGTCTTCGAGAACAGGTTTCCGTCCCTTGCGACCGGCGCGGTGGCGCCGCCGACCGACCACGTCGACAGCGAGTCCCTCTGGCCGCAGCGGGCCGCAGCCGGCCGTTGCGAGGTCGTCTGCTTCACCAGCGACCACGGCCGCAGCTTCGCGGAGCTGCCGGTGGGCCGGGTGCGCACGGTGCTCGGCGCGCTGGCCGACCGGACCAGGGAGCTGTCGGCGTTGCCGGGCATCGAGCAGGTCTACTGCTTCGAGAACCGGGGCGAGGAGATCGGCGTGACGTTGGCGCACCCGCACGGCCAGATCTACGCGTACCCGATGCTGCCCGCGAACACCGGTGCGCTGCTGCGGCAGTCCGAGCGGCATCTGGCGCGGACCGGGCGATCGCTGCTGCGCGACGTGCTGGAGGCGGAGCGGCGCGCGGGCAGCCGGGTCGTGCTCGAGGGCGAGCACTGGACGGCCTACGTGCCCGCTGCCGCGCGGTGGCCGGTGGAGCTGCACCTCGCGCCGCACCGGGACGTCCCCGATCTGGCCGCGTTGGAGGCGGTCGAGCTGGACGAGCTGGCGCACGTCTACCTCGACATCCTGGGCCGCCTGGATCGGTTCTTCGAAGGGGTGGAACGGCTTCCGTACATCGCGGGATGGCATCAGGCGCCGGTCGGGGAGCAGCGCGCGCTGGGCAGGCTGCACCTGCAGCTGTTCTCGTTGATGCGGTCCCCGCACCGGATGAAGTTCCTCGCGGGTTCCGAGTCGGGGATGGGAGCCTGGGTCAGCGACACCACCCCGGAGCGGATCGCGGCGCGCTTTCGGGAGATCGCGCCGTGAGCGAATGGGTGGAGTCCGCGTCGGATTCGGCGTTGGCCGCGTCCGTCGTCGATCGGTTCCGGGGCCAGTTCGGCACCGACCCGGAGGGCGTGTGGGCCGCGCCGGGGCGGGTGAACCTCATCGGCGAGCACGTCGACTACGCCCAGGGCCTGTCGCTGCCGATCGCGTTGCCGCACAGCACCGTGGTCGCGGTCGGGCGCCGGCGCGACGGGATGCTGCGGTGCCGGTCCGGCCTGGGTGCCTGGACCGGACGGGTCGACGAGATCGCGCCGGGCAACCCGGCGGACTGGGCGGCGTACCTCGCGGGTGTGGTGTGGGCGATGCGGCGAGACGGGCTGCTGGACAGCGATTTCGGCGGCGCGGACGTGGCGGTCGAGTCCTCGGTGCCGATCGGTGCGGGCCTCTCCAGCTCGGCCGCACTCGAGTGCGCGCTGGCGCTCGCCCTGGCGGACCTGTCCGGGGGGCCGACCGACGACGCGGGCCGCGCCGCGCTGGCGGCGTGCTGCGTGCGGGCGGAGAACGACATCGCGCTGGCCCCCACCGGCGGCATGGACCAGGCGGTCTCGCTGCGCGCCGAGGACGGTCACGCGTTGCTCGTCGATTCGCGGGACGGCGGCGTCACCCCGGTGCCGTTCGAGCTGGTGGGGGAGGGGCTGGCGCTGCTGGTGATCGACACCCGCGCCCCGCACCGGTTGGTCGACGGCCAGTACGCGCAGCGCCGGGCCTCGGTGGAGGAGGCGGCCGCCGCGCTCGGCGCCTCGCTGCGTGAGGTGACCGACGTGTCGGCGCTGACCGATCCGGTGTTGCGGAGCCGTGCGCGGCACGTCGTCTCGGAGATCGGCCGGGTACGGGAGGTGTTGTCCCTCATGGATTCCGGTCGCTACCGCGAGCTCGGCCCCTTGCTGACCGCGTCGCACGTTTCGTTGCGCGACGACTACGAGGTGTCCTGCCCGGAGCTGGACTGCGCGGTGGACTCGGCGCTCGCGGCGGGCGCGCTCGGCTCCCGGATGACCGGCGGGGGCTTCGGCGGGTCGGCCATCGCGTTGATCGATGCCGGTGCGGCGGAGCGCGTGGCAGCCGAGGTGCTGGCTGGCGCGCGGTCCCGCGGGCTCACCGAACCGCGCTTCCTGGAGCTGCGGGCCTGCGCCGGTCCTGCCCGTCGCGTTTCCCTCACGTGCTGAACGGGGGCTCGGTGGCCGGTTTCGCGTGAAACCTGACCGCCGAACCCCCGCTCAGTGGGTGTTCAGTGGGTGCCGCGGATCAGGGAATGATCGCGTACGCCCCGACCGGCAGCGAGTACTGCGGCCGGAGCTCGTTGACGTAGGGATTGATGAAGGTGGCCTGGATGGTCAGTCCGGTCACGCCGGGACCGGGGTTGATCTCGGTCCGGACCGACTCGCCGGGGCGCTCGCCGAAGTTGAGTTCGACGGTCTTGGCCTGGCCCGCCAGCACGCCGAGGCCCCACACGATGTCTGCCTTGATGCGGCAGACCGGATTGGCTGCCCACTCCGGGCCGACCCCATGCATGCCGCGCGAGGTGAGCACCACCGTGGCGAGCCCCGGACGAGTGGGATCGGTCTCGACGAGGGTGTCGATGACGCCGTTGCAGAACGCGTTCTGCCCGAGCACGGGAAGCAGTGGTCCGGTGAAGAACGTGTGCAGGATGGGTGCCGGTGCGGGCGCGGCCGAGGCCGGACCGGTCAGGCCGACCACGGCGGCCGCGGCGACGGTGCCCGCGACGATCGCGCGCACGGCAAAGCTACGAATACTCATTGTGAATCCCCCGTTGTGTGATGTGTCATTCCCCCGGCCGCGACCCCGGCGTCGAAGCGCCAGCGGGTCGGCCGAGGACATGTTCCCACAGACCACGGCCCCGAAACCAACCGCACAGTCTGTGCGCGACGATCGGGCAGTCCCCTCGCGGGGCGGGTTCTCAGAGATCACGGTCGGTGACGACGCCGCTCTGCAGAGCGCGTTCGGCGAGCTGTGCCCGCTTCCGATTCTGCGGCAGATCCTCCACGCCGAACTTCGAGAACAGCGTCCGCAGATGGGTCTTCACCGTCTCGACACTGACAAACAGCCGCTCCGCGATCTGCTGGTTGGAGGCAGGCTTGCAGGCCGCGGCGTTGCCCTTGAAGGGCCGGCAGAGTTCGACCACGATCGCCTGCTGGGCGGGCGTCAATGCGGCGCGGGTGGGCACGGCGTCGGCGATCCGGGCAGGGTCACCACCCGCAGGTGTGTCGTGGAAGGTCAGCATCGAGGATCCGATCCCGATGCCGTCGCCCGACTGCAGGCGCCTGCGCCCGCTCAGTCGCTCGCCGTTGACGAACGTGCAGGTGTGGGAGAGCCCCTCGTCGACGATGGTCCAGTGGGTGCCTGTCCACTCGATCGCAGCGTGCAGGAGCGCGACGTCGTGGTCCGACGCAAACGCGATATCGGCCTTCGGAGATCGCCCCACGGTGACCCGGGGCGAGTCCTCGACCAATGCGAGTTCGCGATGAATCCCGTCGTCGTCGGTATAGCTGAGACGGGGCCCATCCAGTTGGCTCACGGCCACCCCAATGCGCGCCTCGGTGGGCACTGACACACATGCCCCTGACCGTCCAGTCTAGTTCCGATCGGCCGCAGGTCGGCAGGAGCAGTGGCCGCTAACCGCGGCCACGCACCGCGGTCACGAAGGCAGCCATCAGTTCCGGATCCTTGACGCCGCGGCTCGACTCGATACCGCTGGAGACGTCGACGCCCCAGGCTCCGCTGGCGTCCAGCGCGTGCGCGACGTTGTCGGGGTCGAGCCCGCCGGCGAGGATCCACCGACCGCTCGGCAGCAGGGACCGGTCCTGCCAGTCCCAGGCGACGCCCGCCCCGGCGACGGCACCGTCGACGAGCAGGAGGTCCTCGTCGAAACCGGTCGCCGGATCGCCCGAACTCCCTGTGTTCAGCGCCCGGACGACGCGGAGTCCGGCGTCGTGCAGGGCCGCGACCTCGTCGGCCGAGCGCAGATCGTGCACCTGCACGACGTCGATTCCCGCGGTCCTCGCTGCGGAGACGATATCGGCGATCCCGATCCCGGTGAACACCCCGATCGCGAGGACGCCCTCGGGCACACGCTGCCTGAGCTGCGCGGCCACCTCCGGGGTCACCTGGCGTGGGCTCCGCGCGAAGACGAAGCCAACGGCGTCGACGCCGAGCTGCACGGCGCGGTCCACCGTGACCTCGTCACGCAGGCCACACATCTTGATGAATGTCATTGAGATCGCCGATCCTCCGTGTGCTCGTCCGCTAGAGGATAGGGGCAGGCCGAGGGAACTCGGTCATCGCTCGGCGTCACCGATAGAGCTGATCCACGATCCAGCTCGCCGTGTTCGGGTTCGATCGAAGGCTCGAGTGGTCCACGGCGGGGCCGCCGGGAAAGGCGTCTTCGAAGAAGACGTTGGTGACGCCGGGCTCGGTGATGAAGGAACACGTGCCGGGCGGCGTCGCGACCTGATCGTTCTTCGTCGCCATCACGGCGTAGCCGACGCCGGGTTGGGCGATGGGCCCGTCCATGAGAGTCCGATAGATGTCGGATACCGGCGTCAGTTGGAGCGCCGAGGCCATCCCGGGAATCAGCGTTGCCAGCGCCGGTGCGAGGAAGGGCAGCGCCTCCAGCACCTGCACCGGGGTGACCGGCAAGTCCTTGATTCCGTACTGGGCCAGGAAGCCTGCGCCGTCGCAGCCGCGGGCCTCCGGCGCGAGCAGCACCATGTCGTGCACATCCGGCGCGCCGCCGAGCACCTTGACGTAGTAGTTCGCGGCGACGGAGCCCGCAGAGTGGGCGACGATGTCGACCTGGGGTGCCCCGGTGGTGTCCTTGACCTTCTCGACGAACTGCGCCAGCTGGCCGGCGGAGGCGGCCATGTCTCCCGCCCAACGTCGGCCGTCGACGACCCCGCCCTGGAACACCAGGGTGCAGGCGCCCTGTTGCCGCAGCGCCGAGACGACGACCTCCCACTGGGACGCCGTCTCGGAGGTGGTGCCGTCCGCTCCGGGCAGAACAAGCACCGGACGGGGCCGGACGCTGCTGGGACGGCAATCGATCGCAGGCTCGATCACCGTTCCCGACGGGGGCGCCGGAGCCGCCGAGCCCGTGTCGGGCGCGGCGGTGGCAGGCGCCGCCGATATCGCGAGCACCCCCGCGAGCGCCACGCCGAGGATCCCCAGCCGCATCGACATCGATCGGGCACCATGCTTGATCGCCATATGTGGAACGCCCCCCCTGTGAGCCGATCCGACCGGCGAAATCCGATCGCGATCAAGGCCTTCGATCACATGGCAACAGACCCCGCGATCACCGTCAAGGCGAATCGCCGGTGCCGGGCGGGCTCGTGCGCCGGCCCGATGTCACCCGGGTGCCGCCGGCGCTCCGGCCCCGCTCGAGCACCCGATACGCTCGAGCCACACGTCAACCGTCACCGAAAGAGGTAGAGATGCGGCTCGAGCATGCGGTGTTCCTCGGCGCGACCGGAGCCACCGTGCTCGGCGCGGTCATCGGGAACGAACGGCTGCAGCAGATCGCCAAGCCGCTGATCGCGCCGTCCCTCGCGGTCCGGGTACTGCGCAAGCGCGCCGACACCGACGCCGCCGACACCGCGCTGCTCGTCGGCGGTCTCGCCGCCGCGACCGTCGGCGACGTCTTCATGATCGACCCCGACAACGATGCCCGGTTGGTGCGCGGCGCGTCGTCGTTCGCCGTGATGCAGGCCAGCTACACGACGCTGTTGCTGCGACGCGGGGCCCGCCCCACCCTGCCCGCCCTTGTCCCGCGGAAGCTGGGCTGGCTCGGTGCGGCCGGGCTGCTGCGGGCCAGGGCTCGCACGGTCTCCACCCCGCTCACCGCGTACGGCGCGGCGCTGGCCACCACGTCCATGCTCTCGGCCGACCCGGCGCTGGCCCCCGGCGCCACCACCACCGCGGGTATGGCGCTGCCCAACGCGGACCGGCGGAGCTGGCTCGGGCTCGGCGGGCTGCTGTTCACCGGCTCGGATGGCCTGATCGTGGTGCGGCGACTGTTCGTGCGCTCGGAGTCGGGCCGCCGGGCCGCCGAGGGCGTGGTCCTGGCGAGCTACGCGGCCGCGCAGTTCCTCCTGGTCGAGGGCATGCTCGCGCTCGGGCGGAAGAACCGCACCAGCTAGGACCCGGCCGCCGAACCCCCGAACCGATCAGGGGCAGAGCACGATCCGGTCCCGGTTGTGGGGGTCGACCCGGATCGGCACCGTCCTGCCTGGCACGAATCGCTCACGCATCGACGCGGGCACCTCGTAGACCACCCGGCCCGAATACGACTCCTCGCCCGGGACGGTGAGCGCGAGCCGCAGCTCGGTGAGTTGTCCGTGATCGGCGGTCTCGGCGAGCCGCTGCGTGCTCTCGATCTTCGCCCAGCCCTCCAGCCCTCGCCGCTCCAGCTTCCGGTCCGCCCGGGTCGGCCGGTCGGCCCACATCATCCCGAGCCCGAGCGCCGAACCGTACGCGGCCAGGAGCCCGCCGATCTGGTACGGCACGGTGCCCGGCGGCGTGTGCTGGACGAGCCAGCCCAGCCAGATCGCCAGGACGATCAGGTAGCCGACGGTGATGGTCAGCACCGTGCGGACGATGCGCTCGTGAAACATCGGATCCTCCACCCCCCAGGGTAGGCGCACCGCCTACCCTGGCCGACATGGCGAAGCAGACAGTGGTCATCACCGGTGCGGCGGCCGGGATCGGCAGGGCGACCGCGTTGGAGTTCGCGAGGGCCGGATACCTCGTCGGTGCCTTCGACATCGACGAGACCGGTCTCGCGGACCTGGCGCGGGAGATCCGCGCGGGTGGCGGCGAGATCTCGACCGGGGTGCTGGACGTCACCGACCCCGATCAGTGGGATGCGCGGCTCGCCGAGTTCGCGGAGGTCGCCTCGCACCGCCTCGACATCCTGGTGAACAACGCGGGGGTGCTCTCCTCTGGCCGGTTCGAGGAGATGTCGCTGACCGAGCATCGGCGGATGGTCGACATCAACGTCGGCGGCGTCGTGCTCGGCAGCCGGGCCGCCTTCCCCTACCTGCAGGCGACGCCCGGTTCGCAGCTGGTCAACCTGTGTTCGGCCTCGGCGATCTACGGCCAGCCCGAACTCGCCACCTACAGCGCAACCAAGTTCGCCATCCGGGGCCTCACGGAGGCGCTGGAACTGGAGTGGCGGCGGCACCGCATTCGGGTGCTCGCCGTCTGGCCGCTGTTCGTGAACACCGCGATGACCGGGAACCTGGACATGCGCACCGCCGACTCGCTCGGCATCAAGCTGACCGCGACCGACGTCGCGAAGGTCGTCGTCAAGGCGACCAGGCGCTCGCACCGGATGCTGGCGAAGGTGCACTACCCGGTGGGTCGTCAGGCTGGCGCGATGATGATGGCGTCGCGGTTCTCCCCGGCCTGGCTGACCAGGGAGATCAACCGGCGGATCAGCCACAGCTAGCGGGTCGCCCGGCCGGGGAGCCCGGTACCCGATCCCTTGCCCGCGTGGACCTCGGCGCGTCGGCCACTAGAGTTCTGTGGCGACTGTCGAGGAAGGGTGTGCGTGTGCGTTCAGGTCGGGTTGTAGCAGCGGTGTTCGGGGTCGCGGCGGTGTTCGGAGCGGCCGCCTGCGGCACCTCCGAGGCCGGTCAGGCGCCGCCGTCCAGTATCGCGGTGCCCACCACCACCGCCTCCGCGCCCACCACCACCCTCGCGCCGACGACCACCACCACCGCACCGCCCACGACGACGACGACCACCACCACCACCACCACCACCACCACCACCAGCGCGCCGCCCTCGACCACCGCGGTCGAGTACGCGCGCAACGAGGCGGTCTACTTCAGCTCGCCGGTGGGTGGCTTCGAGTGCGGCATCATCTCGCTGCCCACCCGGACCGAGGCCGGCTGCCAGGGCGCCACCACCCCGATTCCGGCCCGGCCGGAGAACTGCATGGTGAACTGGGGCAACGGGATCAGGGTGACGGGCAACGGACCGGGTGAGTTCCTGTGCTCGGGTGGTCCCGTCTACACCTCCGGCGTCTCGGCCGCTGACTCCGTGCTCCCGGTGGGGGACAAGGTGAGCTCGTTCGGGTTCACCTGCAAATCCGAGGCGAAGGGCGTGACCTGCGTCAAGGACGACACCGGGCACGGGTTCCGGATCGCGACCGACTCCAACGACACGTTCTGACAGATGCGGACACGGCAATGACCGACGACGAATCCGGCCCGACCGAGTGGGGAGAGCATCCCAACGGGGTGGGGCCATGGGACACGGAGCGGGACGGCCCGCTGCCGACCGACCCCCGTTACGACCCGGAGCTGCTCGCGCTGGGTGACCGGCGCAATGTGGTGGACGCGTACCGGTACTGGACCCGCGAGGCGATCGTCGCGGACATCGACAGCAGGCGGCATCCGTTCCACGTCGCGATCGAGAACTTCGGGCACGACTCGAACATCGGCACCGTGGTCCGCACGGCCAACGCCTTCGCCGCGGCCTCGGTGCACATCGTCGGCAGGCGTCGCTGGAATCGCCGGGGGGCCATGGTGACCGACCGGTACCAGCACATCGTCCACCACCCCGATGTGGAGACGCTGTTCGAATACGCGGCCCGCAGCGACCTGGCCGTGGTGGCGGTGGACAATACGCCGGGCTCGGTGCCGCTGGAGACCGCGAGCCTGCCGCGCGAGTGCATCCTGCTGTTCGGACAGGAGGGCCCCGGCGTCACCGACCACGCGAAACGGTCGGCGGAGATGACCGTCTCGATCGCCCAGTTCGGATCCACCCGGAGCATCAACGCGGGGGTCGCCGCGGGTATCGCGATGCACGCGTGGATTCGCCAGCACGCCGACCTGGGGCGTGCCTGGTAGCGATTCGTCACATATATAGGCAAGATCGTTTGTTATGCAGCATCAGTGGGCCGAGCGAGCCGACGCCGCCGAGGAAGCGATGGTCTCCCGGCACGTGCGCCGGTTGTGGGCCCTGCCCGGCACCGCCCTCGGCGTGGTGGCCTGGCCGCCGGTGCGGCGCGAACGGCTCTTCTTCAGCTGGCACTACTGGTGGCAGGCGCACCTCCTCGACTGCGTCGTGGATGCGGCGTTGCGCGATCCAACCCCCAAGCGTCGCCGTCGCATAACGAAAATTGCTCGGGCACATCGGGTCCGAAACATCGGCGGATGGACGAACAACTACTACGACGACATGGCCTGGCTCGGGATCGCACTCGAGCGTGCGCAGCGACTGCACCACCTCGACTATCGGAACGCCATCCAGGACCTGGAATCCCAGCTCTTCGATGCGTGGGCCCCTGACCAGGGCGGCGGCATCCCGTGGTGCAAGAGGTCCAATTTCTACAACACCCCGGCCAACGGTCCCGCGGCGATCATGCTGGCCCGGACCGGACGGCTGTGGCGGGCGCAGGCCATCGCGGACTGGATGGACGAGAAGCTCCGGGACCCGTTCACGGGCCTGATGTTCGACGGCATCCGGACCGACGACGCGGATTCCCCTGGGGAGCTCGACCGCGAGATCTACAGCTACTGCCAGGGCGTGGCGCTCGGCACCGAGGTCGAGCTCGCGGTGCGGCTCGGCGCGCCCCGGCACCGGCACCGGGTGCACGCGCTGGTCGAGGCCATCGACAAGCGGCTCACCGAGGACGGCCTGATCGTCGGCGGCGGGGGAGGGGACGGCGGCCTTTTCAACGGGATCCTCGCGCGCTACCTGGCGCTGGTCGCCGCCGAGCTACCGGGCGATCGCGCGGCCGATGTGCGAGCGCGCCGGACCGCGGCGCAGATCGTGCTGGACTCCGCGGAGGTCGCGTGGGAGAACCGCCTCCAGGTCGAGGGACTGCCGCTCTTCGGGCGCGACTGGACGGCCCCGGCTCACCTGCCCGGTCTCGGCGACGGGATCGCCACCTTCACCGGCGGCACCGTGCGGTCGTCCGACATCGCCGAGCGGGATTTCTCGGTGCAGCTCGGCGGCTGGATGCTGATGGAGGCCGCGTACGTGGCGTCGGGAGCGATCTAGGTCCCGTCGTCAGCCCCCGGCCTTGATCACGCTGGTGACGGCGTCGATCAGCGCGAGGTGGGTGAAGGCCTGCGGGAAGTTGCCCAGGTGTCTGCCGCTGGAGGACTCGATCTCCTCGGCATAGAGGTGCAGTGGGCTGGCGAACGAGAGCAGCTTCTCGCACAGCATCCGCGCCCGGTCGACCTCGCCGATCATCGCGAGGGCGGACACCAGCCAGAACGAGCAGATCGTGAACGTGCCCTCCTCGCCCGAGAGGCCGTCGTCCGTCTCCTCCGTCCGATAGCGCAGGACGAGCCCGTCGGTGGTCAGCTCGTCGGCGATCGCCAGTACCGTCGCCCGGACCCGATCATCTTCCGGGGGAAGAAAACCCATGATCGGGATCAGCAGGGTGGAGGCGTCGAGGGCGGTGGTGTCGTAGTGCTGGACGAACACCCCGCGGGCGTCGACGCCGTTGGCGCACACATCGGCGTGGATCTCGTCGGCTGCCTGCCGCCATCGCTCCGCGAGCTCGCCCACCCCGCGATCCGCGGCCATCGATGCGCCGCGGTCGGCCGCCACCCAGCACATGACCTTCGACGCGGTGAAGTGCCGGGGTTCGCCGCGCACTTCCCAGATGCCCCGGTCCGGCTTGCGGTAGACGTCGATCGCGCTGTCGACCAGCTGGGTGACCAGGGCCCAGGCGGGAGGGCCGAGCTGGCTGGCGTGCCGAACGTGGGTCGCGACCGACTCGATCAGCATCCCCCACATGTCATGCTGGCGCTGGCTCCAGGCACCGTTGCCGACCCGGACCGGACGGGCGGCGTCGTAGCCGGAGAGGTGGTCGAGGGTGTGCTCGGTCAGGTCGCGTTCGCCGCCGAGGCCGTACATGATCTGCATCGGACCGCTCGCCGCGGCGTCGATCAGGAACGCGAAATACTCGAAGGCCACCCAGTCGTAGCCGAGTTCGAACAGGGCGTGCAGCATGAACGCAGAGTCCCGCACCCACGTGTAGCGATAGTCCCAGTTCCGTTCGCCGCCAGGCGTTTCCGGAAGTGACGTGGTCGCGGCCGCCATCAGGGCGCCCGAGGGGGCGTAGGTCAGGCCCTTGAGGGTGAGCGCGCTGCGCTCGAGATACGGGCGCCACCGGTGGTCGGGAAAGTCGCCCTTTCTGATCCAGTCGCGCCACATCCGGTCGGTCCCGTCGAGCAGGCCGGTGGCCTGGTCGAGGCTCGTGACGGAAAGTCCGTTCCAGGAGAGCGCGACGAAAGCGGTATCCCCAGCGGACAGTTCGGTCCTGGTGCCCGCCCGCGCCGAGCCGAAGGTGAGTCGGAGGTTGCTCGTCAACGTCAGCGTGAGTTCGCCTGCGGAGCAGGTCGCGCTCTCGTAGCCCTCGCCCGAGTAGGTCCACGCGCCGGTCGACCTGCCGTACTCGAAGAGCGGCATGCAATTGACGGTGATCTCGACGCTGCCCTCGATGCATTCCGCGGTGCGCAGCAACATGTCCTGAGCGACCTGGTCCGCCGGTGGCCGCCGGTACTCGTCCGACCGGGTGGTGCCGTTCCACGGGCCCATCACCAGCGCGTCGCGCACCACCAGGGTTCCTGTGGGCAGGCACCAGGTCGTCTCGAGGACCATCGATCCAGGAAGGTAGCGACGCTGCGAGGGCGTCTGGACGTGCGACGGGCCGAACCGGAAGGACCCCGCGGACCGGTCGAGGAGCGCGCCGAACACGCTGGGGGCGTCGGGTCGTGGAATGCACAGCCACTCCACCGAACCGTCGGGGGCGACCAGGGCAGACGTCTGGCAGTCGGACAGAAATGCGTAGTCGGCGATCGGAGGGAATTCGGACATGATCGCCGCCCTTCGTCTGGTTCTGCGGGGTGCCTGTGCCCTGTGAAGGTACGCCGGGGCCCGGCGGCGGTGCGTGATTTGTACCCCCATCGGGGTGCGACGCGCACACGGGTGGCATAGACGGAAATGGTAACCATTACTATTAAGGAATGACTTCAGTCCCGACCAAGAAACTGCCCGTCACGGTCCTGTCCGGATTCCTCGGCGCGGGCAAGACCACCCTGCTCAACCATGTGCTCGCCAATCGTGACGGGCGCCGCGTCGCGGTGATCGTCAACGACATGAGCGAGATCAACATCGACGCCGCCCTGGTTGCCGGCCAGGGGCACCTCGACCGGACCGAGGAGAAGCTGGTCGAGCTGACCAACGGCTGCATCTGCTGCACGCTGCGCGAGGACCTCATCGAGGCGGTCGGGGCACTGGCCCGCGACGGTCGGTTCGACCAGCTGATCATCGAGTCGACCGGCATCTCCGAGCCGATGCCGGTCGCCGCGACCTTCGACTGGGAGTTCGAGGACGGGTTCAGCCTCGGCCAGGTGGCGCAGCTCGACACGATGGTCACCGTCGTCGATGCGTCGACCTTCCTCGGTGAGCTCACCCGCGGCCAGCGCCTCGCCGACCGCGGCGAGGTCGCCGGGGACGGTGACGAACGCACCATCTCCGACCTGCTCGTCGACCAGGTCGAATTCGCCGATGTACTGCTGCTCACCAAGACCGACCTCGTCAGCGAAAAGGGTGCCGGGACGGTGGAGGCGACGCTGCGCAGGCTGAACCCGTCCGCGCGACTGCTGCGCACGGTGGCAGGCGTCGTCGACCTCGACGAGGTCCTCGAGACCGGCCTCTACGACCCCGAGCTCGCCGCCCGGGCTCCCGGCTGGGACGACGAGCTGGCCGGTGGGCACACCCCGGAGACCGAGGAGTACGGCATCCGCAGCGTCACCTACCGGGCCGACCGGCCGTTCCATCCCGCGCGCCTCGAGGTCGCGCTCGCGGAGCTGAAGGGGTTGCTGCGCAGCAAGGGGTTCTGCTGGATCGCCAGCAGGCCCGAGGTCGCGGCGATCTGGTCGCAGGCGGGGCCGAACCTGACGATCGAGCCCGCGCAGCTGTGGTCGAGCGCCGAGGTGCCACCGGGGCAGGAGCTCGTCTTCATCGGTGTCCGCCTGGACGTGCACGCGCCGAAGCGGATCCTCGACACCGCCCTGCTGACCGACGGCGAGTTGGCCGCGGGCCCGAGTGCGTGGGTCGGCTACCCGGATCCGTTGCCCGCGTGGGAACTCGACGACCACGAGCACTGAGGCGGGGCGGTTCACGCCCCCGCGACGCCGCCGCTCAGGCTGAGCGCGGGCGTGTACCGCTTCATGCCGAGACCGGTCACGCCGGGAAAGCTCTGCACCCGGTGCCACTCGGGCGTCGCCGAGCCGATGCCCTCGCCCCCGGCGAGGGCATCGATGTGCGCCTGCGCGCTCTCCCACTCGGCGTAGTTGAGCACCCGGGTCCCGTCGACGCTGACGTGGAAGTGTCCGGAGATCCCGCCGGGGGCCGGCTCCGGGTCGTTCTCCAGCGCCTCGAAGACGCCGTCCACCCAGGCCCGCTGGCGCACGGGGTCGGGACCGTCGAACTCGATGTCGACGACGATGATCGCGCCCGGCACCCGGCCGGCGTCCCCGGCGGAGCCGCCCCTGTTTCGGTACAGCTCGTACGTGTGCAGCCAGAGTCGCTCGATGCCGGGCACCGCGGCGTCGATCTCCGCGACCGTGTCGCTCCGCGCCCCCGTCAGCCAGATCCGGTAGCTCTCCTCGTCGGCCCACTGTGAGTAGTGGAACAGCGTCCCGCCGTCATTGCCGATGTAGACGCTGTAGGAGAGCAGGTGCTCGTCGGGCCAGTCGCGCTTGCCCCAGGCCGCGGCGATCGCGTCGACCGCCGCCCGCTGTCGCTCGGGCGTGCCGACGTCCCAAGCACTGGCCTTGACGATGCCGGCACCGGGACGGGTGATCCGTGGCAGCGCGTGGGGGTTCCTGACGACGCTCATGGCTGATCTCCGGTCTCTCGGGGGGCGCTGGGGCTCGGGTCCTGAGAGACATCCTTGAACCTGAAGTTCAATTGAGGTCAAGCCGTGGGGACGCGGTCACTCGACGGCGTAGTCCACGGGTGGTTTTGCCATCTCCTGCCGGTAATGCCGGATGCCGAGCACCGTGCCGACGATCAGGCACACCACCATCACTGCGAGCACCGCAGGCATCAGCCACGGGACGCGCTGGAGGAACTCGCCCGCGTAGTAGCCGATCAGCAGCAGCACCGGGGCCCACGCGAGCGCGCCCAGGCTGCTGGCCACCGTGTACATGCGGTGGTTCATCCCCGCCGCGCCCGCGACCAGCGGGCACAGGGTCCGGACGAACGGAATCCAGCGCGCCACCAGAACCGACAGGAAGCCGTGCCGATCCAACAGGACGTTGACCTTGTGCAGGTTCTCGGCCGTCACGTAGCGGCCCCCGCGGCGCGCCACCAGATGGTGCCCGGTGCGCAGGCCGATCCGGTAGCCGACCTGGTTGCCCGCGATGGCGGCGACGGCGGCACCCGCGGACAGCGCCCACACGTGGGCCGAACCCGAGGAGTGGCCCGCCAGCACGATGCCCGCTGTGATCAACAGGGAGTCACCGGGCAGGAACAGGCCGATGATGACGGCGCACTCGAGGAAGACGAAGGCGAGGACGATCAGCCACACCACCGCCGGCCCGGCGGTTTCAAGTGGCGCAAAACTGCCGGCGGCGAGCGTCATCGGCTACGGCGTCGGGTCGTCTTGGGTCACGGGGACCTCGGGCGCTGTCGCTGCGACCGGTTCGCGGCGCGAGGCCAACACCTTCTTGGCCACCGCGGCGATGCCCGGCAGGATCGAGATGAAGACGATGAGCAGGAAGATGGCCTCGACGTTGTCGCGGATGAAGGCGACATTGCCGAGGAAGTAGCCCAGGATCGTGACGCCGCCGCCCCACAGGATGCCGCCGACGATGTCGTAGCCGAGGAAGGTGCGGTAGTTCATCTTCGAGACGCCCGCGATCACGGGGGTGAAGGTGCGCACGATCGGCACGAAGCGGGCCAGGATGATGGTCTTCGGCCCGTGCTTCTCGAAGAACGCGTGCGACTCGGTCACGTACTCCTTCTTGAAGAAGCGCGAGTCTTCCTTCTTGAACAGCGCGGGGCCGATCTTGCGACCGATCCAGTACGCGGTCTGGTCGCCGAGGATCGCCACGACAGGCACCGCGATCATCAGGACCCAGATGTTGACCGGCGGGTTCGGCTGTGCGGCGAGCAGGCCACCGGTGAAGAGCAGCGAATCGCCAGGCAGAAGCGGGAACAGCAGGCCCGTCTCGATGAAGACGATGGTGAGGATCGCCGGTAGCACCAGGTTCTTGAGCCACGACTCCGTCAGCAGATACATCGGGTCCATCCACTGGGGCATCAGGGCTAGGTTGGTCACGGACTCCGAGGCTGCCTGCACAATCACGCGGCCCAGAGTACCGGCGATCGGCGCGGGCTCGCCCGCCCGCGCCCCGCGGCCGGTCGGAACCGGGTGAACGCACGCGGCGCCGGCGGCAATCGTGAGGTCGCCGGTGGGCGGCGACGGTCAGGAGTCGTCGGGCACGCGCGGCGGGGTTTGCAATACTGCATGTACCCCCGGCGCCCCTGACATCAAGGGATGCGCCCCTCGACTCTTTAAATGGAGGTCAGTTCCGTGCCGATCGCAACTCCCGAGGTCTACGCCGAGATGCTCGGTCGGGCCAAGGAGCACTCCTTTGCCTTCCCCGCCATCAACTGCACCTCTTCCGAGACCATCAACGCCGCCATCAAGGGCTTCGCGGACGCGGGCAGTGACGGCATCATCCAGTTCTCGACCGGCGGCGCGGAGTTCGGTTCCGGCCTCGGCGTCAAGGACATGGTCACCGGCGCCGTCGCGCTGGCCGAGTTCGCGCACGTCATCGCCGCGAAGTACGACGTGACCATCGCGCTGCACACCGACCACTGCCCCAAGGACAAGCTCGACGGCTTCGTGCGTCCGCTGCTGGCGATCTCGCAGGAGCGCGTCAACGCGGGCCAGAACCCGCTGTTCCAGTCGCACATGTGGGACGGCTCGGCCATCCCGATCGACGAGAACCTGGAGATCGCCAAGGAGCTGCTCAAGCTCTCGGCGGCCGCGAAGATCATCCTCGAGGTGGAGATCGGCGTGGTCGGCGGCGAAGAGGACGGCGTCGAGGCCGAGATCAACGACAAGCTGTACACCTCCAGCGAGGACTTCGAGAAGACCGTCGACGCGCTCGGTGTCGGCGAGAACGGCAAGTACCTGCTGGCCGCCACCTTCGGCAACGTGCACGGCGTCTACAAGCCGGGCAACGTCAAGCTCAAGCCCGCCGTGCTCGAGGAGGGCCAGAAGGTCGCGGCCGCGAAGCTCGGCCTTGCCGCAGGCTCGCAGCCGTTCGACTTCGTCTTCCACGGCGGCTCGGGCTCGCTGAAGTCGGAGATCGAGGACTCGCTGAACTTCGGTGTCGTGAAAATGAACGTCGACACCGACACCCAGTACGCGTTCACCCGCCCGATCGCCGGACACCTGTTCGCCAACTACGACGGCGTCCTCAAGATCGACGGCGAGGTCGGCAACAAGAAGGTCTACGACCCGCGCAGCTACCTCAAGAAGGCCGAGGCCGGCATGACCGCTCGCGTCATCGAGGCCTGCAACGACCTCAAGTCCGCCGGACGCTCCGTCTCCGGCAGCTAGTCGCTCGCACGAAAGTGCAGCTACCGGCTCGGCCTCTCGGCCGATGCCCCGGTAGCTGCACTTTCGTCGTTTCCGGGCTAGGTCAGCAGACCTTCCACGCGTCGCCGTCGCGCTGCAGGTTGAACGAGCGCGCCGAGCTCTCGTTCGGGGCCGCGCCGGTGTGGACGGTGGCCTGGGCGATCGCGGTGTCGTCGGTGATGGAGACCGTGTCGATGCTCTCGACGACGGGGATCGACCGCTGGTCGACCGCCACCCGGTACACGTCGGCGAACTCGGCATCGGGGATCTGCGCGTAGTACGACGCCAGGTCGCCGCAGGAGATCGTCCGCAGGGTCGCGAGATCTCCGCCCTCGATCGCGTCGACGAAGGTGTTGATCGCGGTCTTGACCTGGTCCTCCGCCGAGTTGCTGCTGACCGTCGAGGTGAGCAGGTAGGCCCCACCCGCCGCGGCGGCCAGCACTACGCCGACGGTGACGACGATCGGCCATCGCTTCTTGCCGCTCGACGCGGGCTCCGGGGCGGGGATCTTGGCGGGCCCCGCGACCGGAGGTGCCGGGCGCGGCGGCGCGGCGATGGGAGAGGCACCCGCGGGCGGCCGGACCGCCGGTGCGGGTCGGCCGGGACCGACCTTGGCCGGCGCGGCCTTGGGGCGCGAGACCTGGGTCGGGGGCACCACGGCGTTGGGCCGTGCGGGCGGCGGGGTGACCCTCGGGAGGGCGACGGTGGCGTCGTCGGGGGCGGCGGGCGGCGGTGTGACCCTCGGGAGGGCGACGGTGGCGTCGTCTGGGGTCCCGGCGGTGGCCGCGGGTGCGGACTGCGGGGCGGTGGTGGGCGCGGGCGGGGCGCCTGCGGGCACGACCTTTCGCGGTGCGGCCGTCGGAGCCTGCGGCTTCCATGCCGCGCCCGACCTCTCCACCGGGACGGTGACCGCGGCGAATCCGTCCTCATCGGCGTCGGTGTCCGTGTCCGTGTCCGTCGGCTCGGGCTCGGCCGGTGCGTGGACGTCCTCGGCCTTGGATTCGGCGTCCGCCTCGGGCTCGGGCTCGGCCTTGGATTCGGCGTCCGCCTCGGGCTCGGGCTCGGCCGGTGCGTCCTCGCCCTGGGTCACGGCGTCCGCCTCGGGCTCGGACTTCGCTTCGGCGTCCGCCTCGGGCTCGGGCTCGGACTTCGCTTCGGAGTCCGCCTCGGGCTCAGCCTCCGCCTCAGGCTCTGCGTCTGCCTCGGCATCCGCCTCAGCCTCGGCATCCGCCTCAGCCTCGGCGTCGGGCTCGGGCTTGGCCCCCGTCTCGGCCTCTGGCTCTGTTCCGGGCTCGGACTTCGCTTCGGTCACGGTCTCGACCGGCGCGGGGTCCTCGTCCTTCTCGGTGTGCTCCGCCGACTCCGGTGCGACGTCGTCCGTCGCGTCGGTGACCGGCGTGTCGTCGGCCGCATGCCCGTCCGCCGCCTCCGCCTCGTCAGCGACAGCGACAGCGACAGCGACAGCGACAGCGGCATCGCCGGCGATGTCGGGTTCGGTGGCCGGGGTCTCGGCCTCGGGGGTCTCCTGTGCCTCGGCGTCCGTCGTCTCCGGCGTTGTCACCGAGGCGTTTCCGGTGTCCTTCGCGTCCGCGCCGATCGCTGCCCGGTCGCTGCCGGGTTCCGCGCTCTGGGCGGCAGAGTCCTTGGGTTCCGGGTTCTTGGGGTCCGACACGTCCGCCCTCTCGTTCGCCATTCCTGTTCGTGACTGTGGGCAGCCTATCGAGCGACCGGTGGTCGGGGCACAATGGTCGGCATGACCTCTTTCGGTGACCTGCTCGGCCCCCAGCCCACCCTGCTGCCCGGAGACGACGACGCGGAGTCCGAACTCCTGAACAAGGCGGACCCCAAGCAGGTTGCGGCCGACCATCCGACGGCGTCCATCGCGTGGGCCTACCTGGCCGAGGCCGCACTCGCCGACGATCAGACGATCACCGCCTACGCGTACGCGCGCACCGGCTACCACCGCGGGCTCGACCAGCTGCGACGCAACGGCTGGAAGGGTTTCGGTCCTGTGCCGTACAGCCACGAGCCGAACCGCGGGTTCCTGCGCTGCGTCGCGGTACTGGCCAAGGCCGCCAAGGCGATCGGCGAATCCGACGAGCACGCCCGCTGCCTGGACCTGCTCGAGGACTGCGACCCCAGGGCCGCCGAAGCACTTGGCCTCGGCTAGCCCTCAATTCTTCACCGCCGACCGGGGCCGCGCTCGACTGAGGGCCTCGGTCAAACGGCTGCGCGGGTCGGCGTTTCCCGTCCTGCAGTGCGCGCTCGCCGCCGGACTCGCCTGGTGGATCGCCAATGACCTGATCCACCACCCGAATCCGTTCTTCGCGCCGATCGCGGCCGTCGTCTCGCTGGGCCTGTCCCTCGGGGCGCGGCTGCGGCGGTCGGTGGAGCTGCTCGCGGGCGTCACCGTCGGCATCGGGATCGGTGACCTGCTGATCTCCCAGATCGGCACCGGCGCCTGGCAGATCGTGCTGGTGGTGATGCTGGCCATGTCGACGGCGATCTTCCTCGACGGCGGGCCGATCATCTCGATGCAGGCCGGCACCTCCGCGGTGCTGGTCGCGACGCTGATCCCGCCCGAACGTGGCGGTGGTCCCGACCGGATGATCGACGCCCTCATCGGTGGCCTGGTCGGGATCCTCGTCGTCGCGTTCGTGCCGACCCATCCGGTGCTGCGGGCGCGGCAGCACGCCGCCGCGATCCTCGGCACCGCGGGGGAGGTGCTGCAGCTGGTGGCGGACGGGCTGGTCGAGAACGACCCGGAACCGATCGTCAAGGCGCTGCAGAAGGCCCGCGACACCCAGTCGGCGATCGACGGGCTCCGCTCGAACCTGATCGGTGGCCGGGAGATCAGCCGGGTATCGCCGCTGTACTGGAACTCGCGCGAACGTCTCGCGCGGCTGAGCGCCACCGCCGATCCGATCGACAACGCGATGCGCAACATCCGGGTGCTCGCGCGACGGTCGCTGACGCTGGTCCGCGACGACGAGATCCTCGATCCGCGGTTGGTCGACGAGGTGGAGAAGCTCGCGCAGGCGCTGGAGGTGCTGCGCCGGATGATGCTGGCCGATCCCGGCGAGAAGCCCGACCAGGCCGACGCGGCCCGGGTGCTGCGCTCGGTGGCGTCCGGGGCGAAGGCCGAACTGGTGGAGAACGCGGGCGTGTCCGCGACCGTGGTGTTCGCGCAGATCCGCTCGCTGACGGTGGACCTGCTGCAGGTCGCGGGGCTGAAGCGGATCTCGGCCATCGCGACCCTGCCGCCGACGGTCGCGCATCCCTACTATCCGCCGGAGCAGTAGCGGCGACGATGTAGCCACATATGCGAATGTATGCATATGATGGACGCGAACCACACGAAGGGGAGCGTCATGGGAGTTGGGCACGGGCACAGCCACGGGGGTGAGCCGACCGCCGCGGGGCCGTCGGCGGGCCGGATCCGCCGGATGGTCATCGCGCTGGGGATCCTGCTCGCGTTCCTCGCGCTCGAGGTCGCGGTCGGCCTGACCATCAACTCGCTCGCGCTCCTCGCGGACGCCGGGCACATGCTCACCGACGTCGTCGGCATGTCGATGGGCCTGGTGGCGTTGCTGCTCGCCAGGCAGGGGTCCAAGGCCGCCGCACGCACCTTCGGCTGGCATCGCGCCGAGGTGCTCACCGCGATGGCCAACGCGGTGCTGCTGCTGGCCGTCGCGGCGTGGGTGATGTACGAGGCGATCGGACGGATCGGCGACGCCCCCGAGGTACCCGGCCTGCCGCTGATGCTGACGGCCGCTGCCGGGCTCGCGGCCAATATCGTCGTGATGCTGATGCTGCGCGCCGACGCCAAGGGCTCCCTCGCGGTCCGCGGTGCCTACCTCGAGGTGCTCGCGGACGCCGTCGGCAGTGTCGGCGTCCTCATCGCAGGCGCCGTGGTGCTGGTGTTCAACTGGCCGTACGCCGACATCGTGGTGGGCGTGCTGATCTCGCTGTGGGTGGTGCCCCGCGCGGTCAAGCTCGCGGGCGCCGCGCTGCGCATCCTCACCCAGGCCTCGCCCGCGCACGTCGACGTCGACGCCGTCGAGTCGGATCTGCGCGCCCTGTCCGGGGTCTCGGACGTGCACGACCTGCACGTGTGGACGCTGACCACCGGCATGGACGTCGCGACCGTGCACCTGACCAGCGAGGCGGATTCGCGGCAGGTGCTCGGCGCGGCGAAGGTCGTGCTCGACGCGCACGGGCTCGGCCACGCGACCGTGCAGATCGAGTCGGGCGTCGAGGGCAGCCACTGCCAGGAGAACCTCACCTGGTGACGCCGGCTAGCGGTAGCCCTCGGTGTTGGCGGGCAGGTCCCTGTCAGCCACCTCGACGAGATAGCGCCAGCAGTCCGGCCGCGAGCCGTCCACGTCGGTGAAGCCGTACCGTTCGGCCAGCTGCCCGCTCGAGACCACGGTTCCGCTGAACCCCATGACATCCGGGTCGGCGGCCAGCGCGGCGACCGCCCGGCCCACGAAGGTCGGCGACTCGGAGATGGCGAAATGCGGTTCCCGGTCGAGCGCGTCGCGCCAGTTGTCCTCGGCGACGCCGAAGATCTCCAGCATCGTCTCCGACCGGAGCCAGCCAGGGGTGACGGCGACCGCCGCGCCGCCCAGCGGGGCCAGTTCGTGGGCCTGCGCGGTGGTCATCCGCTGCACCGCGGCCTTGATCAGGTCGTAGTAGAAGCCCACCTGGTGCCGGTAGGCGACGTTGTATTCCGCTGTGCCGTCGGTCATCTCGACGACCAGGCCGCCGGGTCGGCGGATCAGCAGGGGCAACGCGACATGGCTGGTGATCGCGTGGGTGTCGATGCCCATCCGCAGCATGCGCAGGCCGCCCTCCAGGTCGTGCTCCCAGAGTTTGGTGCCGAATTGCGCGTATCTGTCCCCGCCGAAGATGTCGTTGACCAGGACGTCGAGCCGACCGTGCTCGGTGTCGATGCGGGCGATCAGCGCGCGTACCTGGTCCGGGTCGAGGTGGTCGACCCGCAGCGCGACACCGTCACCGCCGGTCGCCGCGATGAGATCGCCCGTCTCCTCGATGGTCTCCGGTCGGTCGATCTCCGACCGACCGGCCTCGCGGCTGCTGCGCCCGGTCGCGTAGACGGTCGCGCCTGCGCGGGCCAGCTCGACCGCGATGGCGCGGCCCGCGCCGCGGGTGGCACCCGCGACCAGCGCCACCTTTCCGGTCAGATCCGGCCCGCTCACCGGCTGCGCCTCGTGACGCCCGCGCCGGGCCGCCACAGGTCGACGTGCAGCCGGTCCTCCGAGACCGTCGTCAGGACCGCCTCCTCGACGCCGAGTTCGAAGATCTGCGCCTCGTCGCCGGGGTTCTGGTCGTAGCTCTCGAGGATTGCCTGCTTCTCGTCTCCGAACAGCTCGCGGGCGCGACCGGAGATCTTCGCGTCGCCGCCCTCCATGGTGTGGTGGCCCGGATTGGAGTGCAGCGAGAAGCGCGGGTCGCGGTGCAGGTCCCGCACCTTCATCGCGCCCGCCATCGACCCGAGAACCAGTAGTCCGCGGAAGATCTCCACCTCGGTGCCGCTGACCCGCGGGGATCCGTCGGCCCGCAGCGTCGCGAGGACGTGATGCTTGTGTACGCGCAGCCGCGCGGCGATGGATTCGGACAAGGCCGGTGCTTCGTCGGAGAACTGCTGCCAGGTTGTCATGACGGTCAGTGTGCACCGTAATCACTGACATCTTCTGTCAGTGATTACGGGATAGGCTTCGCCGGTGCGCTCCAGTCGGTTGCTCGACCTCATGCTGCGGCTGCAGGGCGGCCCGGGTAGCACCGCCGAGCGGCTGGCCGAGCAGCTGGAGGTGTCCGTGCGCACCGTGTACCGCGACGTCGCGGCACTGCAGGCCGCGGGCGTCCCGCTGTGGACGGAGAGCGGGCCGGGCGGCGGCATCCGGCTCCTCGACGGCTGGCAGTCCAAGCTCAGCGGGATGACCGGCGTCGAGACCTCCGCGCTCATGCTGCTCGGAGTCCCCGGTCTGGCTGCGGACCTGGGTCTGGGGGAGCAGACGGCCGCCGCGGAGGCCAAACTCCTTGGTGCGATGCCGCTTCCGCTGCGTGCGGGTGCCGAGCTCTGGCGCAGCCGCCTGCACGTGGACGCCCCCGGCTGGTTCGGGCGGGCGGCGAACGCCCCACACCTGGCGACGGTGGCGCGGGCCGTGCTCGACGGCCGTCGGGTGCGGATCGGCTATCGCAGGGGCGGCCGGGAGGTGACCCGCACCCTCGACCCGCTGGGGCTGGTGGCGAAGGCGGGCATCTGGTACCTCGTCGCCGCGCATCGCGGCGCGGCGCTGTCCTTCCGGGTCTCGCGGGTCGAGGCCGCGGTGGTCCTCGACGGGGACGCCCGACGACCGGACGACTTCGACCTGGCGGCCTGGTGGGCGCGATCGGCCGCCGAGTTCGACCGGTCGCTGCTGCGGTACCCGTGCCGGGTGCGGCTCGCGCCCGCGGCGTGGCGGTCGCTGCCCGCCGTTATCGGGCCGGAGGCCGCCCGGGTGACCCCGGGCCCGGCGGACGCAGACGGCTGGGTCGAGGCGGGACTGCTGCTCGAGTCGGAAGAGGTTGCGGTGCACCAGCTGACGGCGCTCGGCGCGGGCGTGGAGGTGCTGGAGCCGGCTTCGCTGCGCGCGGGCCTGCGCGCGATCGGTGCGGAGATGGCCCGACGGAACGGCTGAGGTCTCAGAGCATCCGGCGGACCCGGTCGAGCGCACGGGCCCTGCGCACCGACACCCGCGACCACAGTGCCTGTTGAATCGTCAGCGTCGCCCATCCGGCCATCGCCATGCCGGACAGGTTCAGCAGCAGCTGCAGGCTGCTGCCCCAGATCTCGTGACCGGCGCCGAATGCCAGGGCCAGTCCCACGTTTCCCGCGGCGGGCACCGTCGTCACGGAGATGAACACGCCGGCCAGTCCGGCCGACTTCGCCGAGGTCAGCGACAGCACGCCTGCGGCCGCCGCGATCACCGCCACGATGAACGACCACTTGTCCGGGCTGTAGATGAACGCGGTGTCGGGCCGCGGACCGGTGACGTCGTCGATCGTCACCCAGCCCAGCCCCCTGCCGACCACCGCGAGGATCGCCGTGACCGCGATCGCGACCACGAACCCGACGACGAGGGTGCGGACCGCGAGCGCGAGCAGCACCCACCGGCGCCGCACCAGCGCGACCCCGAGTGCGGCGATCGCCCCGAACTCGGGCCCCAGCACCATCGCCCCGATCACCAGGATCTGTGAGTCGGTGATGATCGCGATCGCCGCCAGCAGGGTCGCCAGGGACATGAAGCTCAGGTAGGTCCAGTTGAGTTCGGTCTCCTCGTAGGAGCGCTGCGCGACCTCCGCCCACACCACGGAGTCCGCGCTGCTGCCCGGGGTGCGCAGTTCGGCGTCGAATCCGCTGCGGGAGAGCCACGCGTTGACCGGTTCGATCTCGATGCTGCCGCGGTGGTGCAACCCGGTGGCCCGCAACTCGTCGATCACGTCGTTGGCCGCCTCCCTGGCGATGTCGGCGTACACCACGTCGCCCTCCGGGCGCAGCGAGGCGCCGCGCATCACCGCGAGGCCGCTGACGGCCGGTTCCGCGTCGAGGATCCTGAGGGCCTCGTCGGTCAGGTCGCTCGGCGCCAGGATCCGCAAATGGAGCATCCCGACAGTCTGCCGGGAGTCAGGCGGAAGTCGCGGGAGGTGGCCGGCACGAAATTCGGTTTCCGGGGTACCGACCTGGTCGATAGCATGGCGTGCCATGGCTACCCCACATCCCCGCGTGTACTTCGGTGACCGGATCGTCGACGTCGCGGAGGCGACGCTCGGCGTCGCCACCTCGGCTGTGCTGTACGGGCTCAGCGTGTACACGGTGTTCCCGGTGCAGGTCGACGGGTCCCGGCGTAGCGCATTTCGGCTGCGTGACCATTTCCAGCGAATGGTCGAGTCCTGCAAGATCATCGGGATGGATCGGTTCGCCGACGAGTGGGACTACGACCGATTCGTCTCGGTGGCAACCGAACTCGTCGCCGCGAACGCGCCGACCGAGGACGTGTTCGTCCGGGCCACCGTGCACGTCGACGAGTCGATCGCCGGCACCCGGGTGCGCGGCTGCCACACCACCGTCAGCATGTTCGTCTACGACGCGGTGCCGATCGTCCCGCAGGACGGCATGCGGCTCAAGACCAGCACCTGGCGCCGGATCCCGGACGACGCCATCCCCTCCCGCGCCAAGGTCAACGGGGCGTACGTGAACTCGGTGCTGGCCAAGCAGGACGCCATCGACGCCGGCTACGACGACGCGATCTTCCTCGATGGGAACGGCCACGTCTGCGAGCTCAGCGCAGCCAACATCTTCCTGGTCCGCGGCGGCACCCTGATCACGCCGGACGTGTCCTGCGACATCCTCGACGGCATCAACCGTCGGACCCTGCTCACTCTCGCGGCGGAGGACGGCATCCCCGTCGTCGAGCGCACCGTCGACCTCACCGAGCTGTACATCGCGGACGAGGTGTTCGTCACCGGCACCTCCGCGGGCGTCGCCCCGGTGTTCGAGGTGGACGGCCGGGTGGTCGGCGACGGCACCGCGGGACCGATCGGTCAGGCCCTGCGCAAGCGGCACGCGGCGGCCATGCGCACCGATGAGCTGCACGGCTGGGTCACGGAACTCTAGGCGCCTGCGGCGCCCGTGCGCGGTTGACGAGTGTGTGGACTCGTCAACCGCGCACGGGCGGCGGAGCCGCTCACTTCTTGACGGCGGTGAGCAGCAGGTACTCCCATTCCATGGTGCCGTCGCTGCGGTCGAAGCGTCGGCCCAGCTCGGCGAGCTCGCGGTCCAGGGCCTCGACGCGCTCGGGGTCGTCGGCGATCGCCCGGTACACCGCGATCGTCGGGCCGTAGCAGGCCTTGAAGAAGTCGCGGAACTGCTCGGCGGTGTCAAAGCAGTCGACGGTCAGCCGCTCGCGGCGCGCCACGACCTCTGTCACGCGGTCGCCGAGGAGGGTGCGCACGTGCTCCTCGCTGCCCCACAGCGGCGGCGGCTGCGCGCCTGCGGGCGGCGGGGGAGCGTAGGGCTTCATGGTCGCGAACATCTGGCCGATGAATCCCTCGGGCGTCCAGTTGATCAGCCCGAGCGTGCCGCCAGGGCGCAGGACGCGGACGAGCTCGTCGGCGCTCGGCTGGTGGTGGGGTGCGAACATCACTCCGACACACGAGATCACGGCGTCGAACTCGTCGTCGGTGAACGGCAGTGCCTCCGCGTCGGCCTCACGCCAGTCCAGCGTCAGGCCGAGCGACTCGGCCTGCCGACGGCCCGACTCGAGCAGCTCGGGGGTCAGGTCCGAGGCGACGACGGCGGCGCCGAGTCGGGCGGCGGGGATCGAGGCGTTGCCGGAACCGGCCGCGACGTCGAGGACCCGGTCGCCCGCCCTGATGCCGCAGGCCCCGACCAGGCTCGGGCCGAGGGCCGCGATGACGTCGGCGGCGACCGACGGGTAGTCGCCCAGCGCCCACATGGCCCGGTGCTTGGCCTTGATGTCGGGGGCGGCGGTGGTGTGTGTGCTCATGAAGTCCTCCTCGGATGTGGTGGTGTTTCCAGCGTCGGCCCATCCCGGCGGGAGCTCTAGTCCCAGATGTGAACCACCGGCGGTTCACGATCTGTACTGGCGTCCTCGCCGGGCCAGGCGTGTACTGGTCAGGGGGCAAACCGAGGAGGAAGCCGTGTCGGAATACGGCCAGTTCTGCCCGGTGGCGAAGGCCATGGAGCTGCTCGACGAGCGCTGGACCATGCTCGTGGTGCGCGAGCTGTTGGCCGGCAGCACCCGCTTCAACGACCTGCGGCGGGGTAACCCCAAGATGTCGCCCGCGCTGCTGTCCAAGCGCCTGCGGACGCTGGAGCGGGCCGGGGTGGTCCGCCGGACCGTCGAGGACGGCCGGAGCAGCTATGCGCTCACGCCCTGCGGTGAGGAGCTCGGCGGCGTGGTCGAGGCCCTCGGGGCGTGGGGCGTGCGCTGGATCGGCGAACTCGGCGAGGAGGACCTGGACCCGCACCTACTGATGTGGGACATCCGCCGCACGGTGCCGATCGACCGGTGGCCGCGCGGTCGCACCGTGGTGGCCTTCGAGTTCGACGACGTCGCCGCCCGCGCCGGGCGGTGGTGGCTCTGCGTGACCGGCGACGAGGCCGACGCCTGCGACTACGACCCTGGCTTCGAGGTGACCGTCACCGTCGCCACCGGCCTGCGCACCCTGATCGAGGTCTGGCGCGGGGACCGGTCCTGGGAGCAGGCGCTGACGTCGGGGCGGGTCACCATCTCCGGGCCGAGCTCGGTTGCGCGGGAGGTGCCCGCGTGGCTGGGGCAGATGAACCTGGCCGCGACCGTCAGGCCGTAGTGTCCGACGCTATGGCCAAGTGTCCAATTGGCTGGACACTTGGACGCCTGCGTGCCATGCTGCTGCCGTGCAAGATCATCATTCGTTCCGGGTGGGCGTCTCCGTCGAGGCCGCCCGGCTCGCCCGGGAACGGGCGGAGATCGCCGATGCGACGTACCGGAGTGTGATCGCCGAGGCGATCGCCGTCATGCGTGCCGAGGGGTTGAGCGACCGCAGGATCGCGGCGGAACTGGACGTCAGCAAATCGTCGATCCGGGCGATGGCGATCGGTCCCGAGGTCGACGACGAGTCGGCGGCCGGTCAGGTCGAGGTGCTCAGGTTCGGGGTGTGGGTCGACGTCGCGGGCATGTCCGGGCAGCACTTCATCATCGAGGACGACCAGCTCGTCAGCCACGAACGGATGGCCCGCCACGGTATCGACGTCGAACTCCTCCGCTCGGCCGGTCTCGCCGACACCGCCGCTCGCGAGTACCTGCAGGTGACAACCGGCCAGCGGATCCTCGTGTACTCACAGGAACGCTGGAAGGGCAGGCCCGACGAGACGACCGAGGACGGTTGGGATCGGCGAGGCCGCTACCTGATCGAGCGCTGCCCGGGCCTGGAGGACGGGCGATGCGCGGGCAGCCACACGTCGCTCCCGCTCGGTGAGATCGGGCTCAGGGACGGCGATGACCTCTTCGGAAACGGCTGGCCCGGTCGGCGCCCGACCGCACATCAGGTGTGGAAGCTGCTCACCGCGGCGATCGAAGAGACCTACGAGATCTTTGATCCCTCCTATCCGGAACTCGAGCGGCGGCGACGGCCGGGAACGACGCCGCGTTACCAGGCGCGGCCCGGAAACGGTGTGCCCGTGACCGATTCCCGTCGACGCTGATCCACCCGAAATCAACCGCTCGATCGAAGCGGTCCACGTGAGAAAGGGAGCCAGGAAGTGGCAACACAGGAAGAACTCGTCTCGGGAATCGCCGAGATCATCGAGGAGGTCACCGGAATCGAGCCGTCCGAGGTGACGATCGAGAAGTCCTTCGTCGACGATCTCGATATCGACTCGCTCTCCATGGTGGAGATCGCGGTCCAGACCGAGGACAAGTACGGCGTGAAGATCCCCGACGAGGACCTTGCCGGTCTGCGGACCGTCGGCGATGCGGTCGACTACATCCAGAAGCTGGCGGCCCAGGATTCGGAAGCCGCGGAAGCGATCCGGGCGAAGATCGAATCCGAGACCGACCGCCCCTGATCGGCGACCCGGGAAGGATCCGCCCCGGAAACCGGGGCGGATCCTTCCCGCCGATGGGTACTCAGGCCTCGGCCCGGCGTTCGGTGGCCGCCGGCCACGGGTTCACCCCGCGGTGCAGCCACTCGGCGGTGCCACGCCAGAACCCGTCCCGGTGCCGATCGTGGAAGAGCCCGAAGTGGCCGATCTCCTCGTGGCCCAACAGTGTCGGGTCCAGTTCCACCCGGGCGCGGTCGCTGCCCCGGTAGTACCCGAGCGTCCGTTCGAGGGCGGCGGGGGTGCCGAACTCGTCGTCCGTGGTGGCCACCGCCAGGATCGGTGCCCGCACGGCCGCGAACCGGCGCCGCACCTCGGCCCGCTCGCCGCGCGGGTAGCTGGACTCCATCGCGGCCCGGCGGAAGGCCCACTCGTGGGCCACACCCGCGGGCAGGTCCTCGAGCCAGCCGAGCCTGCGGCCGGGGAAGTACCCGTAGGCGGCGGTGAGCACCGGCATCGCCAGGTGCCACCTCGCGAGCAGGCCCACCCGGCTCCGGCGGGCGTAGTCGCGCCAGTACGCGTACTGGGCGCCGACGGTGAGCATCCGGTCCACGTGCACCGCACCGGCGGCGAACCCCGGCAGGAACCCGCCGATGCTGTGCCCGACCACGGCCAGCGGACGGTCCGGTTCCTGCGTCCGCGCGAACTCGACCGCCGCGTCGAAATCCTGCTCGCCCCACGCTCGCCACGGGATCGCGGCGCCGCGCAGCGTGCCGGGCGGCCGGGACTCGCCGATGCCGCGGTAGTCGTAGGTGAGCACCGGCGAGCCCAGCTCGGCCAGGAACCGCGCGTACCGGTGGTAGTAGCGGGCCAGCACCCCGGTGGCGCAATTGACGATCACCATCGGCGCGTCCGTAGCCGCGACCGCGGGATCGAACAGGTTCCCGCCCAGCACGACGCCGTCCCGGCACCCGAAGGTGACGGGACGGGTCGTGACCTCGGTTGATGTCACGCCAGCCGCTCGATCACCGTCGCATTCGCCATGCCGCCAGCCTCGCACATGGTCTGCAGACCGAAGCGGGCGCCACGTTGTTCCAGCGCGCCCACAAGGGTGGTGAGCAGCCGTGCGCCGCTGGCGCCGAGCGGGTGACCGAGGGCGAGCGCGCCGCCGTGCACGTTGACCCGGTCGAGGTCGGCGCCGGTCTCCTGTGCCCAGGCCAGCACCACCGAGGCGAAGGCCTCGTTCACCTCGAACAGGTCGATGTCCGCCAGCGCGAGCCCGGCCCGCCGCAGCACCCTCTCGGTGGCCGGGATGATCGCGGTGAGCATGTACAGCGGGTCGTCGCCCGCGACCGCGAAGCTGTGCAACCGCGCCAGCGGGGTGAGCCCGAGCCGGGCCGCGGTCTCGCTGGTGGTGATGAGCACCGCTGCGCTGCCGTCGCTGAGCGGGCTCGAGTTGCCCGCCGTGACTCCCCAGTCGATCTGCGGGAACCGCGTCGCCATCGCCTCGTCCGCGAATGCCGGACGCAGCGCCGCCAGCGACTCCGGCGTGCCGCCGGGGCGGATGGCCTCGTCGGTGCCGAGTTCGGGCAGTGTGGCGAGTTCCTTGGCGAAGGCGCCGCCGACGGTGGCGCGGTGCGCCTTCGCATGGCTCCGGAGCGCGAACTCGTCCATCTCGGCCCGCGAGATGCCCCAGCGCGCGGCGATCAGTTCGGCGCTGATGCCCTGGGGCACAAGCCCGTCCGGATAGCGCTCGGCGAACCGGGTGCCACGTGGATCGGCGCCCGCGCGGATATTCGACCCCATGGGGATGCGGCTCATCGACTCCACGCCGCAGGCGATCACCACGTCGTAGGCGCCGGAGATGACGCCCTGCGCGGCGAAGTGGACGGCCTGCTGGCTGCTGCCGCACTGCCGGTCGACGGTGGTGCCGGGCACCGATTCGGGGAAACCCGCGGCCAGCAGCGCCGTACGGGTGATGTTGGCGGCCTGCTGGTCGACCTGGGTGACGCAGCCGCCGATCACGTCGTCGACGAGCGCCGGGTCGATCCCGGTGCGATCGACGAGCGCGGTCAGGCTGTGCGCGAGCAGGTCCACCGGGTGGATCCCGTGCAGGGCGCCCCCCGGCTTGCCCTTGCCGATCGGGGTGCGGACGGCGGCGGCGATGACGGCGTCTCTCATGACTGCTCCTTCGTGGTGGCGCCGCCGAGGATTCGGCGGAGCTGGCGTGCTTGTCCGGCGAGTTCACCTGTCTCGGTGTGGAGTTCGGCCTCGTCGACGCACAGGTCGTCGGTCGCCCACGCGGTGCGGTGCCGCAGCCGGTACCAGCGCGAGGGTGGCGTTCCGGGTGGGAAGTGGGCGCTGAACTCGATGGTGGGGATCGGGACGGGCGCGGTGCGGGTGGCATACAGCCCGGGCGGCAGGGCGTCGAGCAGCACCGCCGCGGTCTCCTGTGGGGTGAGGTCGATGTCGGCGGTCAGGCGGATCCAGACGTCGAACTCCGGTGTCTCGCCGCCCGCGAACGGCCGCGCCGAGTTGATCGGCCGGATGTCGAGGTACTGCGAGAACGGCACGAATTCGACCGGGATCTCCAGCGGGGGAAGTGTTTCCGGGTCCACGTCGGGCGGCGACACGGGACCGGGTGGCCAGGCCACGGTGGTGCCGGGGGACCGGGCCAGCCGAACGACCGCTGTCGCGGCGTCGCCGAGGCGCGCCCGGACGCCCGCCGAGCGTCCACCCATGACCACCTCCGCGTCGACGGTCAACGGTCCCGCGGCGACCGGGGCGTACAGGTGGGCAGTGACCGCGACCGGGGTGGCGTCGAGGGCGCGGGCGGCGCCGCGGAGCAGTGCGGCGACGACCAGGCCGCCGTGGATGCCGCCGAACCCCCGCCAGGACTCGTCGAAGCTCGTCGGGAACCCGGTGGTGGTGGTGGTGGTGGTCATCGCAATACCTCCGCGGGCTCGGTGGCGGGGGCGGAGCGCTCCGGGGGCGAGGTGCGGGCGGTGATGCCGAGCGCGGCGGCGGCCGCGAGCGCCGAGACCGCCGCGACGGCCCACCAGGAATGCGTGAAAGCCGTTCGGGTGGACTCGAATCCGATGGGTGTGCCCAGGATGGCGACGAGGGCGCTGATGCCGATGACCGCGCCGATCTGCCGGTGCATGGAGACCACGGCGCTGCCGGTGGCCGCGCGATCCTGCGGCAGGCCCGCGGTGGCGGTGGCCAGGATGGTCGGCAGCGCCAGGCCGACACCGACGCCCGCGATCAGCCAGCCGGGCAGGACCTGCGTCGCGTAGGCCGGTTCCGGTCCGACGGACGCCGCCATGAGCACCGCGCCGCCGCCCCAGAGCAGGCAGCCGAGGGCGGCGATCCGGCCCGCGTCGACCCGGGAGGCGAGCCGCTGTGCGACGATCGCGAACACCGGCACCATCAGCGGGCCCGGCGCGATCGCCATGCCGGTGCGCGTCGCCGAGTAGCCCCAGACCGTCTGCATCCAGAGGATGGTCGCCAGCAGCGCGGCGGCGAACCCGGCGCTGAAGAGCAGCATCGCGGCGTTGGACCACGCGAAGCTGCGCACCCGGAGCATGGCGGGGTCGAGAATCGGTGCGCCGCCGCGGCCGTTCCGGATCCAGAACGCCGCACCCGACACGAGGGAGACCCCGAGCGCGCCGAGGACCCCCACGCTCGACCAGCCCCAGTCGGGCCCCTCGACCAGCGCGAGAGCGAGCGCCCCGACCGCCACGGTGAGCAGGGCGGCGGCGAGGACGTCGGGATGGTCGGCGTCGCGGTCGCGGGACTCGGGGATGGAGCGGGCCGCGAGCACGAGGAACGCGATCCCGATCGGGACGTTGATCAGGAACACCCAGCGCCAGGATGCGGCGACCAGGACGCCGCCGATCACGGGGCCTGCCGCGGCGGCGATGGCGCCTGCGGTGGCCCAGATGCGGACGGACGCGGAGCGGCGCTCGGCGGGCAGGACGGTGAGGATCAGGGCGAGGCTGGCCGGGGTGAGCAGCGCGGCACCGATGGCCTGGGCGGCGCGGAAACCGATGAGCGACCACAGGTTCGGGGCCAGCGCGCAGGCCGCACTCGCCGCGACGAACAGCCCGAGCCCGAGCAGGAATCCGCGGCGCCTGCCCACCTTGTCCGCCCAGCGTCCGAGCGGGATCAGCAGCGCGGCGTAGAGGATCGCGTAGCCGTTGAGGATCCAGCTCAGGTCCGCGAGGGAGTGGCCCGTGAAGTCGGCGCCGATCTCGTCGAACGCCACGTTGACGACGAACAGGTCGAGGCCTGCCAGGAAGCTCGCGCCGCAGAGCGCGAGGAGGACAGGTCCGGAGCGGACCGGCCGCGATAGCTGACTATGGAGTTCCATAGTCAGCAAGGTACGAGCTGACTATGGATTACGCAAGCCAGGGGTACGATGACGCCATGGGAGCGATTCACCTGGAGGGTGTGCTGGCCGACCGGGACGCCTGGCGGGCCACGCGATGCTCGATCGGCAAGGCGATGGAGGTCATCGGCACCCGGTCGGCGATGCTCATCATGCGAGAGGCCTACTACGGCACAACGCGATTCGACGACTTCGCGGCCCGCGTCGGGATCACCGAGGCGGTCGCGTCGGCGCGGCTGCGCGAGCTCGCAGAGGCCGGGCTGCTCGAGCGCAGCCCCTACCGCGAGCCCGGGCAGCGCACCCGGCACGAGTACCTGCTCACCGAGATGGGGCGCGATCTGCTGCCCGCGGTGCTGGCGCTGATGCAGTGGGGCGACAAGTACCTGCAGGACGGCAAGGGCGCGCCGCTGGACCTGGTCGAGAACGACACCGGTGAGCCGGTACGGGTGGAGGTGCGCGGCGAGTCGGGACGCGCGATGCCGCTCGAGGGGCTGCGGATCCGCCCCGGCGAGCAGTATCGCCGCCATGTCGAAGAGCGCCGTCGGCGCCCGTGAGTGCTCGACGAGTTCCTGCACTCGCAAACCGCGCACGGGCGGCGGAGCCGCCTACAGCCAGAAGCGCATCAGATAGTTGCCGTACTCGGCCCAGATCGACGGCACCCCGGACAGGCCGAACAGCCCGTAGATGGCGTCGAAGAACACCCGGTTGACCGACGGCACGAACAGGAACGCCACCAGGAACAGGATGCCCAGGCCCTTGTACTGGTCAAGGGAGCGGCGGGTCTGCGGGGACAGCGACGGCTCCAGCGCCCCGTACCCGTCCAGCCCCGGGATCGGGAGCAGGTTCAACACCGTCGCCATCACCTGCAGAAACGCCAGGAAGCTCAGGCCGTACCAGAAGACCTTGTGGTCGCTGCCGAGGCCGAAAAACCGGATGACCACCAGCAGCACCACCGCCGCGGCAGCATTGACCGCAGGACCGGCCAGTGAGATCTGCCGCTGCACCCGGGCAGGCAGGCCCGCGGTGCGCAGATAGACGGCGCCGCCCGGCAGCCCGATGCCGCCGAGAGCGATGAACAGCACCGGCAGCCCGATCGAGAGCAGCGGGTGGCTGTACTTGAGCGGGTTCAGCGTGAGGTACCCGCGGGCCTCCACCTCGTCGTCGCCGTGCCGCCACGCGGTGTAGGCGTGGCCGAACTCGTGCAGGCACACCGTGACCACCCAACCCGCGATGACCAGCAGGAAGACGCCGAAGTGCGCGAGCGTCGAGCGGGGCGCGGCGTTCCAGGACAGCACGCCGCCGAGCACGGCAAGCGCGAGCACGCCGTAGAAGACCGGGCTCGGGCGGATCGCGACCCTCCGAGTGGGGGCACCGGGAAAGGTCATGCGCCCAGTATCACCCGCATCCGCCTCGCGGCCGGCGAGGTGTGGCCGGATTCCTTCCGCTCGGGGCCGCCGAGCGGAAAGATGGCGGGTACGAACGTCGACCATTGCCCAGCTGGGGGTGTGATGTCGGGACGAGGAACGGGACACCCGCCGCACCTCGTCGCCCTGGTGCTCGCGGTGGGTGTGCTCCTGGCGGCAACGGGCTGCTCCTCCGGTTCCCCCGAAGGGCCCGCGACGGCAACCCCCACGTTCGGTCCGCCGCTGCCGGGCGGCGCGCAGGTCCTCGCACCGGTCAGCGGCGAGCCCTCAGCCGCGCCTGCACCGACGAGCTGCGACGCGACCGCCAGCCTGCGTCCCGGCCCGCCGATGCCGCCGGGGGCGATGCCGCCGGGCGGCCCGCTGGCCCGCATCGTCGAACGCGGCAGGCTCATCGTCGCGGTCGACCAGTCCACGAACCTGTTCAGCTACCGTGATCCCGATTCGGGTCAGATCGCCGGATTCGACGTCGATGTCGCGCGCGAGATCGCCCGCGACATCTTCGGGGACCCGTCGAAGGTCGAGTTCCAGGTCCGCGACACCGTCGATCGCGAGCCCGCGCTGCGGGACGGTTCGGTGGACCTCATCGTGAACGCCATGACGATCACCTGTGACCGCGCGGAGCGGATCGCCTTCTCGACCGTCTACCTGAACGCCGCGCAACGGATCCTGGTGACCGAGGGGTCGGGAATCGGCGGCGTCGCGGACCTCGCGGGTAAGCGGGTGTGCACCGTCCCCAACACCACCTCGCTGGCCAACCTGCAGCGGATCCAGCCCGCCGCCACCGTCCTCGCCACCGAAACCTGGGCGGATTGTCTTGTCGCACTGCAACAACGGCAGGTGGACGCGGCCACCGCGGATGACACCGAGCTGGCCGGTCTCGCGGCACAGGACCCGTACCTCGAGATCGTCGGGGGCAGCCTGGAACCCGAGCCGTACGGAGTCGGGGTCAACATCGCGGACGAGGAACTGGTCCGCTTCGTCAACGGGACGCTCGAGCGGATGCGTTCGGACGGGACCTGGACGAAGCTGTACGACCACTGGCTGTCCGTGCTCGGGCCCGCACCAGCGCCGCCCGAACCGCACTACCGCGACTAGCGGACGAGCAACCAGTCCTGCGGATGCCGATAGAAGCTGCACCGCTTCAGCGAGCGCGGTGTCGTGACGCCGTCGCGGGTGACGACCGCGGCCGTCGAGCCCGTCTGTACGGCGCGCGCGCTGGTCCACCTCGGGCCGAGGAATCCCCAGCCGCGGCCGACGGTGGCCCGGACGCCGGGAGCCTCCAGGGTCGGTGCGACCCGCACCGACCGGACGGTTCCGGAGAACAGTCGGGTCGAGTCCGCGTAGGTCTCGCCGACGAGCTCGCCGCCCTCCGGTCCGGTGATGGAGGCGAGCCCGACCAGCGCGGTGCCCGAATCGTCCCGGACCAGTGGCAGCGGCGCGGCCTGCCCCAGCACGGCCAGGTCGGCGGCGGGGGAGCCGGTGGGGAGCCGGTACAGCCGGGTGGCCGCGGTTCTCGTCGCGGTGACATAGGCCAGCTCGACGGAGAGCCGCTCGCTCCGCATCAGCCGGGTCAGCGCCGCGGCCAGGGCGGCGTCCTCGCCCACGACGATGAGTCGGGGCGCGGACGGGGAGCGCTCGCCCAGCTCGTCCAGCCGGGGGAGCAGCTCGTCGAAGTCCGGCTTGGTGGGGACGGCGGGCGCGGTGACCGTGGCGAGCTCCGCCAGCCGGGGCGGAATGGGCGCGTCACCGCAGGCGAGCACGAGACAGGTCAAGGTTCTGCTCCCGGTTCGGGTCGGCGGTCGACCGGAGGTCACATTCGTACAACCAGACGATACGAAGGTGTCATTCGGTCGACCAAACCGGGCACGCGGACATAACGAGTACCTCACTACTCGTGTCATCGGCTCATCACGGCAATAGCGTCGAAGTCAGCCGACCAACCGACCGGAGATCCCCATGCAGATCACGATGCCGACGACCCGCGACCACCCCGACACCCTTGCCCGAACCATCCGGTTCTGCAGGTCAGGCCTCGTCGCGGCGGCTGCCGAGCTGCGCGGTGAGGGCGGTGCCGGACGCGCGGCGGACCTCGAGGCGGCCCGGCACCTGCTCGACCTCGGGATCGGGCAGATGTGCACGCCGTCCGGACTGAACTCCCGGCGCTTCCAGGTCCAGCCGCGCGGCCTGCGAACCGGCAAGGCCAGGACCGACCGGCTCGTCGCGCGGGCCGACACCCTGCGGTTCACAGTGGACCTCCCGCCTGGTTCCGGCCCCGAATCGTGGGACGAGACGCTCACCGTGACCTGGTTCAACATGGCCACCC
This sequence comes from Rhodococcus sp. PvR099, assembly GCF_017833315.1. Taxonomy (NCBI): domain Bacteria; kingdom Bacillati; phylum Actinomycetota; class Actinomycetes; order Mycobacteriales; family Nocardiaceae; genus Rhodococcus; species Rhodococcus sp. PvR099. The sequence goes on from NZ_JAFIBV010000001.1 coordinate 4,740,475, forward strand.
TCGAGGGCGGAACGCACCCGCTCGATCAGTTCACGGCCGAGAACCCACCGGAGCCGGCAGGCCGCTCGTCGCTGGTGCGGACCGGAGTCGGGGTGATCGTCGCCGCGATCGACGGCGCGGATGACGACGGGGGCACTTCGCATCGGCCCGGGTTCGTTCTCATAGCGGAGTAACGGCACTCTCATCGCTGAGTAACGGGGTTTCCGGCGCCAGAGCTTAGAATTTCGCAATGGTCTTCGCGTGGCCCACGGTGAATCGGGACGACGAGCTCCGCACCGTGGTGTCCACGTTGCGCAGTCGGCGGGGCCCGTGGGGCGCCGTGCTCACCGGGGACGCCGGGGTCGGCAAGACCACCCTGGCCAGGGCGGCAGTCGGTGCCTTCGCAGGCGAACGCCGTTGGGCCGCGGGCACGGAGTCGGCGCGCGCCGTTCCGCTCGGGGCGTTTGCCCACCTCGTCGGCGTTTCGAGCCCGATGGACGCGGCCTCGGTGTTGCGCGCGGCCCGTGAGCATCTCGTCGCCGACAGCGCCGACATCGTGATCGGTGTCGACGACGCACACCTGCTCGACCGGCTGTCCGCCACGTTCGTGCACCAGCTCGCCGTCAACCGGATCGCACCCCTCGTGGTCACCGTCCGAACGGGAGAGCCGGTGCCGGACGCGATCACCGCCCTGTGGAAGGACAACCTGCTCACCCGCGTGGAGCTGCCCCCGTTCACACGGGCGGAGGCGGTCTCGCTGGTCGAGACGGTGCTCGGCGGGCCGCTCGAGGAATCGAGCGCGAACCGGATCTTCGTGATGTCGGAGGGCAATCCGCTGTTCCTGCGGCACGTCGTCGAGGGCGCGCTGGAGGCGGGCACGCTGCGCGAGGTCGCCGGGGTGTGGCAGCTCCGCGGCGAGACCGTGATCAGCCCACACCTGAGCACGCTGATCGAGTCGCGGATCGATCACCTGGACCCCGAGCTCCGGCACGTGCTGGAACTGCTGGCGTTTCAGGAGCCCCTCTCGCTCGAGGTGCTCTCGAAGCTCAGTGCCCCCGAGACGGTCGAGGCGGCGGAGAACGCGGGCCTGGTGCGGGTGCGCCGCCGCGACGACTCCGGGCTGACGGTGAAGCTCGCGCACCCGCTGTACGGCGAGGTGGTGCGCGCAGGCACCGGCATCCTCGCCGCGCGCCGGCTGCGCGGTGAGATGGCGCGTCAGATCGCGGATCATCCGCCTGCACACGTGAGCGACCGGATCAGGTTGGCCGCCCTCGCGCTGGACAGCGACTCGCCCCCGGAGGCCGAGCTGCTGATCTCCGCGGCCAGGGACGCGCTCACGCTCGGCGAACTGGTCCTCGGTGAGCGGCTCGCGCGCGGGGCGATGGCGATGGGTGCCGGGTTCGCGGCGGCCCTTCCGCTCGCCCATTCGCTGGCCTGGCAGGGCCGCGGCACCGAGGCCGAGGCCGTGCTCGGCCCGATCGACACCAGCTCGCTCGGCGAGTTCGACCTGCTGCTGTGGTGCCTGCCCCGCTCGGCGAACCTGTTCTGGATGCTCGGAAGACCCGACGAGGCCGCCTCGGTGATGGCCTCGGTGCGTGCCAGGCTCACCCATCCGGCGGCGGTGAACCTGCTGGATGCGCTCGAGGCGATGTTCGCCGTGTACGCAGCGCAACCCGCGGCGGCGACGGCGAGCATCTACGGGGTGATCGACTCGCCCGTCGCACTGCCGCTCGCGAAGGCATGGGCGGGCGCGAGCGGGGCCCTGGCCACCGCGTACCTCGGCCGGTTCGACGAGGTCCCCTCGTTCGCCGAGCGCGGGCTGGCGGCGGCGGCGGAGTCCGAGACCGGGTTGCTGCGCTTCACCATCGGGCTCGGCCAGGTGTACACGCAGACGATGTCTGGCGAGCTGACCGCGGCGGAGGAGCTCGCGCGGCACTATGTCGACTTCGCCGAGATGCAGCAGCCGGGCCGCTCGCTCGGTGGCGTGCTGCTGGGCCGGGTGCTGTTCGTCAAGGGCTCATTGGCCGCGGCGGAGACCGAATTCCGCCAGGCGGCAGCGGTTCTCGAGGGAACCGGTTATTCGTGGGCCTTCCTGTCCGCGGCGTTCCTGTGCCAGTCCCTCGCCGCGCTCGGCCGGGCCGCGGACGCCCGCGAGGAGTTGGTGCGCGCCGAGCGCCTGTTCGGCGCGAACACCGAGGTGTTCCGGTCCGACCTGGAGCTGACCAGGGCATGGGTCGCGGCCAGCGAGTCGGACACCCGGCGCGCGATCGCCCATGCCCGGGCAGGCGCCGACGCCGCGGCCGGGTCGGAACTGCTCGCGCAGGAGGCGGTGTGCCTGTACCTGGCCACCCGGTTCGGGGATGCCACCACCGCACCGCGCCTGGCGGAGCTCGCCGAGCGGGTCCCCAGCGTCCTGATCAGGGCCGCCGCCGCCCACGCGAGGGCGTTGGCGGACGGCGACGGGGCGGCGCTGGACACCATCGCCGGGAAGGTGGAGGAGGCGGGCGCCCTGCTCTCGGCCGCGGACGCGGCGGCGCAGGCGGCGGCGGCACACGCCAACGCCGGGAACCGCCGCGCCGAACTCGCCTCGACCGCCAACGCCAAGCGGCTCGCCGACCTCTGCGGGGCCACGACGCCCGCACTCGCGGTGGTCGCGAAGCCGCTGCCGCTGACCGAGCGGGAGCGGGAGGTCGCGTCGATGGTGGCGCTCGGCCTGTCCAACAAGGACATCGCGGATCGCCTCGTGGTCTCCGTCCGCACGGTCGAGGGTCACATCTACCGCTCGTGTACCAAGCTCAACGTGGCGGACCGAGCCGCGCTGGCGGACGCGGTCGGGGTGGGAAGCAAGTAGTGCACTACGCGCGCCGTTCCTGGGCGTAGGCGACACAATGGAAGGGACAACAACCGCCCCTTCCGATGAACGGAGCCGCAATGCGGCGATCCCAGCGCAGAAGGCTCGATCCTGCGCGTCTCGACGGTGCCGCCTTCGCGACGCCCGCCCCCGGGCAGTCCGTCTCGCGACAGGCCCGGTTCGAGACCGTCCCCTTCCACACCACGGAGGATGAGCCGCGCGAGCTCAACCTCAAACACCTGCTGCCGGGGTCGACCGTCCCTGGCGAGGGGCCGGTGCTGTTGATCGGCGGCACCAGTGTCCGCGCCGACATCTTCTCGCCGCCGACGGAGGACACGCTGCCGGAGTTCCTCGCCCGCGCCGGCTACGACGTCTGGATCCTCAACTGGCGGGCCAGCATCGACTTCGCCCCCAGCGAATACCACCTCGACGACGCGGCGGTGTACGACCACCCCGCCGCGGTACGGACGGTGCTGGAGCGGACCGGAGCCGAGACCCTCAAGGCGGTGGTGCACTGCCAGGGCTCGACCAGTTTCATGATGTCCATCGTCTCCGGCCTGCTCCCGGAAGTGACCACGGTGGTGAGCAATTCGGTGGCGTTGCACCCGCAACTGACCTCCCTGTCGTTCCTGAAGCTGCCACTCGCCGTCGCCACCTTCGGCAAGGTGATGCCCTACTTCAATCCGCAGTGGGGTCTGCACGCACCCGGGTTCTGGCCCAAGGTGTTCGACTGGGCGGTGCGGGCGACGCACCACGAATGCAACAACGCGGTGTGCAAGCACAGCAGCTTCACCTACGGCAGCGCCTTCCCGACGTTGTGGTCGCACGAGAACCTGGGCGAGGCGACCCACGAGTGGATCAAGGGCGAGTTCGGGTTCGTCCCGGTCACCTTCTTCGCGCAGATGGCCGAGTGCGCCGCCGCAGGCCATCTGGTGACGATGGGCAACTACCCGGATGTGCTGCCGAGCGACCTGTTCGCGCAGGAGCCGCAGACCGATGCCCGGTTCGCCTTCATGACCGGCGACCAGAACAACACCTTCCTGCCCTCGGGAATGGCGAAGACCTTCGACTACTTCGAGCGGATCGCGCCGGGGCGCCACGTGTTCCAGCAGATGCACGGGTACGGGCACCTCGACGTGTTCCTCGGCAGGCACGCCGCGCGGGACGTCTTCCCCTTCATCCTCGACGAACTGAACAGGGGCTGACGATGCCGCGTTCGCTGCTGTGGAGCCACCTGCTGCTGTTGCTCTGCGCCTCGCTGCTCATGGGGGCCGGACTGGCCGCAGAACTCTCCGACGAGGCCACCGGTCCGCGGCCGCTGCCCGACGGCTGGTTCCTCGCGCTCTGGCTGATCGCGTTGCTGACCGGGCTGCTGATGATGGGCACCGAATGGCTCAGCGGCCTCGGCTGGCCCTCGCGGGTCGCGGTGGTCGCGGGGGTGGCCGCGACGGCCATCGCGTACAAGACCGACTCGCTCAGCTCCGTCGCGGTGGTCCTGTGGTTCGTCCAGTGGGCGGCGGTGGCGTACTGGTTCTATCGGCTCGCCTTCGACGCCAGGGCCGACCGGTGAGCGGGCCGTCGGAGCGGCCCGTCGCCGGGATCCGCTTCGGGGAGACGATGACCGGGCAGATCACGCTCGGTGAGACCGACCCGAGGTCGGGGTATCGCAATCCGGGCGCGTTCGGTGTCGTGGTGCGCGGGACCATCCACATCGAGGACCTGGGCGCGTTTCTCGACGACCCGCGCCACGAGGCGCGGCTGTCCGGCGAGGTCGACATCCCGTCGCTCGGTGGCCGATTCGAGTCCGACTCGGGACGCTTCGGCCTGTTCACCCCGACAGAGCAGGCCCGGATGACCCACATGGTCTACGAGTTGGGTGTGGACGTCGGTGGGGTCAGGCACTGGTTCCGGGGCCACAAGGAGATCCGGGTCGCCGGTCCGTGGCGGCTGTGGCCCGCCACCACCACGCTGTTGGTGACCCTGCACGAGGGGGATCGCGAGGGACCGGTGGTGGCGGCGGGCATGCTGCGGCTGCGCCTGACCGCCTTCACGGCGCTGCTCGGTTCGCTGACCGTGACCGGTGGCGTGTCGATGTGGCGCCGGTGGGGGGCCTCGGGGCGGTTCACCGCGTTCTTCGCGGGCGGACTGATCTCCACCTACCTGCTGCGGCGGCGGGCATGACGGTGCCGTACCGGATGGACGCCGGGCGGCTCACGATCAGCCCGCAGCGCAAGGTGGGCTGGTTCGAGGCCCGGCAGCTCGTCGCCCTCGGCGCGCGGGCCGTCGCCGCGTCCGTGATCGGTTCGATGAGCGGGCGCCGCGAGATCATGGCCGCGCTCGAGGCCGAACCGGCATTCTGTGCGGATTGCTCGGGCGCGGAAGAGATCTGGCTGGACTACATGGCGGACACCGGCGACGGCTGGAACGCCACCGCCTCCGTCGCCTGGCTGCTCGGCCGGGACGGACTGGTCGTCGCGGAACCGGGCGCCCCGGTACCGCAGCCGGTGCCGGCCGACTGCCGGACCGAGGGGCTGCCGACCGCGGGTCCCGGGCAGACGGTGCTGCCCGCGGGCGAGGTGCTGTTGCTGGGTGGTGACCAGGTCTACCCCGCGGGATCGCGTCAGGAGTACCAGCACCGGCTGGTCGATCCGATGCGCAGCGCCCGGATCGCGCACCCGCGGGGGCGCAGTCTCTTCGCCATCCCTGGGAACCACGACTGGTACGACGGCCTCACCAGCTTCATCCGGCAGTTCTGTCAATCACCCGACGGCAGAACCTGGTTCGGCGCCTGGGAGGCACAGCAGCGACGCAGCTACTACGCGCTGCGGTTGCCGCACCGGTGGTGGGTCTGGGGCGTGGACACCGCTCTGGAGGACGACCTGGACCCGCCGCAGTACGACTACTTCCGGGCCCGCGCGCAGCAGCTCGAGCCCGGCGACCGGGTGATCCTCTGCGTCCCGAACCCGACCTGGATCGACGATGCCGCGGCCGGAACTCCCGGTGGCCGAGTGGATTCCGCGACCGCCACGAAGCTCGACGTCATCATGGACCTGGCCCGCAGACCCGACCGCGACATCGAGGTGCCGTTGGTCCTCAGCGGCGACCACCACCACTACGTGCGCCACCACGGCACGGTGGGGGAGCAGGAACGCCACTACATCGTGTGCGGCGGGGGCGGCGCCTTCACCCAGGGCACGATCGGCACGCCGGTGGACGTGTCCATGTCGGACGGGCCCTCCTACGTCGGCTCGGCCCGATTGCAGGCGGCCTTCCCGACGGAGCGACAGTCCGTTCGGCTGCGACGCGGGGTGTTGGGCTTTCCGGCCTCGAACGTCTTCTTCACCGCCGTGCTCACGGTGTTGTCCGGGTTCGCCGCGATGCTGCTGGGAGCGGGCGGCGGCAACGAGGGGATCCTGGGCGGCGTTCTCGGCACCCTGCAGGGGTTCGGACCGGCCGCGGTGTGCCTCGCCATCGTCGCCGCCTTCTCGGCGTTCGCGGTCAGCGGCCGCGCACCCGGGATGCCCCCGGCCGCCGCGGGCGCGGTCGGCGGGGCGCACGCGCTGCTCCTACTGGCGGGCGGATTCCTGCTCGTGCGGGCGGTGCTGAAGGCCGGCCTCGCCTGGTGGTTCAGCGTCCCGATCTCGTTGGCCGCGCTCTACATGTACTGCGGCACGCTCTTCGGGCTGTACCTGTTCCTGAGCCACAAGGTGCTGGGCATGCACAAGCTGGAGGTCTATTCCGCACAGGGCATCGAGGGTTACAAGTCCTTCCTCCGGATCCACATCTCCGCCCAGGGGCTGCGTGTCCATCCGATCGGCCTGCGCGCACCGTCGACCGGCTGGGTGGCGGCGCCCGGCGTGGAGTCCCGCGACGACCCGGCACCGCGGGGTCGGTTCCGCCGGACCGGGTCGGTGAGCCTGGACCTCCCGGACGGCTGTCAGCGGGTCATCGACCCGGTCGAACCGCTGCGCCCGCACCTGATCGAGGCGCCGTTCCTGATCCCCAACGGCGCCGTGCCCGATCCCACGCCGTCCGCCGTGCGCGCGCCGGGCGGTTCGCCGTGATGTACGACGTGGTGGTCGTGGGCAGCGGGTTCGGCGGCGCGGTCGCGGCGTGCCGGCTCGCGGCGGCGGGGCGCAGCGTGCTGGTGCTCGAACGGGGCAGGCGATGGGAACCGGAGGACTATCCGCGCAGGCCCGGCGACGCGTGGCTGTTCGATCCCCGCGCCCCGCATCGGCGCAACGGCTGGATGGAGCTGCGGTTCCTGGATCAGATGGTCGTCGCGCAGGGCGCGGGGGTCGGCGGGGGATCGCTGATCTACGCGAACGTGTGCATCGACGCCAGGCCGGAGGCGTTCGACTCCGGCTGGCCGGCCGCGATCACGGCGCGGGAGATGACGCCGTACTACCGCGACGTCGCCGAGATGCTGACCCCGATGGAGATCCCCGCGGGTCAGCACACCGCCCGGCTCGAGCTGATGCGGCGGGCAGCGGACGCCATAGGCGAGGGCCAGCGCTTTCAGAAGGTGCCCTTGGCGATCCGGTTCGACCCGGGCTTCACGCCCTCGCCCGCGGAGACACCCGAGTACGAGAGGTCGGTCGCGGCGCCCAACGCCCAGGGCCGCGAGCAGGGCACCTGCGTGCACTGCGGCAGCTGCGACGTCGGGTGTCCCACGCGGGCGAAGAACACACTCGACCTGAACTATCTCGCGGCGGCGGAGGATGCCGGTGCCGTCATCGCGCCGCTGTCCCTGGCGCGGTACCTCTCGCGGGAGGACGAGGGCTGGCGGGTGCATTTCGATCACCTGGACGGCGGTCGTCGCAGGCCCGACTCGGTGACGGCACGCCGGGTGATCCTCGCCGCCGGGTCGCTCGGGTCGACGGAACTGTTGCTGCGCTCGCGCGACGAGTACCGGACGGTGCGGGAACTGCCGCGTGCCCTCGGTCGCGGATGGAGCTCGAACGGAGACTTCCTCACCCCCGCCGGGTACGGCCGCACGTCGGTCGCGCCGACCTCCGGTCCCACGATCACCTCGGCCATCGACTTCCTCGACGGTTCGCGGGGCGGGCGGTACTTCGTGGAGGACGGCGGGATCCCTAACCTGCTGCGGAACTGTTTCGAGCAGCGGCTGCGCGACGGCGTCGGCTCCCCGTTGCGTCGTCGCATGTGGCTGCGCCTGTCGCAGGCAGGCGCGTTCGACTCGGTGATGCCGTGGTTCGGTCAGTCGGTCGACGCGGCGGACGGCTCCTTCTACCTCGGTCGTGGCCGGGTGCGGCCGTGGCGCCGGGTGGTGAAGCTGGACTGGAATCCGCACCGCTCTGAGACGGTGATCGGGGCCATGGCCGAGATGCACGGGCTGCTGACCGAGGCGACCGGGGGCAAGCCCAACCCGTTGCTGACCTGGAAGCGGTTTCGGGCCCTGGTGACGCCGCACCCGCTGGGCGGATGCAACATGGCGGCGTCGCCCGCGGCGGGGGTCGTCGATCACGCGTGCCGGGTGTTCGGGCAGGACGGGCTCTACGTCATGGACGGCGCGGTGATACCGCGGGCGATCGGCAGGAACCCGTCGAAGACGATCGCCGCGGTCGCGGAACGCGCGGTCGCCCTGCTGCTCGCGGAGGACTGATCGCGGCGCGAACGGGCGGGTAGTGGACTACTGGTGCCGATGTCGGTGGGCAGTGTCACGATGGAGTCAGCGCGAACGATAGACATGTGGGACGGATGAACCGAGGTGACTCCGATGACATGCATGACCGTCAGGGTGGTCAACACGACCAACGAGGAACTGCTGCTCGACAATGGGCCGCCGAGCCCTGTGCAGCCGCCACCCCCACGGCGGATCGGCCCGCACGCGACCGACGAGTTCCGGACGGACACGGACCTGTGTTATCTGCTCGGCGGCGATCCGGACCGGGCGATCTTCATGCAGCTCAACGGTGCCGTCTGGGCGCCGCCCACCTCTTCGATCCGGGCCGCCGCAGGCCCGTCCGCGCTCGAGGTCGAGGTCAGCACCGCACCGTGGGTGCACGCGCCGCACGTCGTATGACCGGACGAGCCCATGGGCTCAGTTCGCTGCGCGCAGCACGCCGAACAGGCCGTCCTTTCCTCCCCGGGGCCTGCGGTGAAATACAGCGCGTCGGCGTCGCCGAGGCTTTCGCCGTTCCCGAACAGCAGGCCCCGCAGGCCCTCGACGGCCAGCGGCTCACCGGCGTCGTCGCGGACATAGTCGACGAATTCTCCGGTGGCGTCGTCGAAGGCGAGGTGGCCGGCGCCTGCGAAGTTGCCGACGAGGAGCTTGCCTGCCAGTGCGCCGAACTCGTCGGGGCCGCTGTGGCGGACGATCTGTCCGTCGGCGCCCTGTTCGGTCCATCCGGAGATGTGGCCGGAGTCGGTGGCGAACAGGAAGCGGGCGGTGTCGTCCTGGGGCCCTTCCAGGCGTGGGCAACAATATTGATTAGCCTTGCCTCACCATGGCCGATTGTCAGCGAAATCCGGGTTCTGGTGACGTGGTTGGCAGCTGCGTCGGTCGGCTGGACTAAACTGTCCTTTCGGCCACTGTCCATGGACGGCTGGCCTCTGCGCTGCGACATGCACAGATGCCCGTCAACCGTAGGAGTCAACGTCATGCCGGCAATCGTCCTGATCGGAGCCCAGTGGGGCGACGAGGGCAAGGGCAAAGCTACCGATCTACTGGGCGGACGCCTGCAGTGGGTGGTGCGCTACCAGGGCGGTAACAACGCGGGTCACACCGTTGTCCTGCCGAACGGCGACAAGTTCGCGCTGCACCTGATCCCGTCGGGCATCCTGACCCCCGGCGTGACCAACGTGATCGGCAACGGCGTCGTGGTCGACCCGGGCGTGCTGCTGACCGAGCTCGCGGGCCTCGAGGAGCGCAACGTCGACACCAGTCGGCTGCTGCTCTCGGCCGATGCGCACCTGATCATGCCGTACCACGTGGCCATCGACAAGGTCACCGAACGCTTCTTGGGCGCCAAGAAGATCGGCACCACGGGCCGCGGAATCGGGCCCTGCTACCAGGACAAGATCGCCCGCGTCGGTGTGCGTGTCGCGGACGTCCTCGACGAGAAGATCCTCACCCAGAAGGTCGAGGCGGCCCTGGAGTACAAGAACCAGGTCCTGGTCAAGATCTACAACCGCAAGGCGCTCGACGCGCAGCAGGTCGTCGACGAGGTGCTCGGCCAGGCCGAGGGCTTCAAGCACCGGATCGCCGACACCCGGCTGCAGCTGAACCAGGCGCTCGAGGCGGGCGAGACCGTGCTGCTCGAGGGGTCGCAGGGCACGCTGCTCGACGTCGACCACGGCACCTACCCGTACGTGACCTCGTCCAACCCCACTTCCGGTGGTGCGGCGGTCGGTTCGGGTATCGGGCCCACCAAGATCACCACGGTCCTCGGCATCCTCAAGGCGTACACCACCCGTGTCGGCTCCGGTCCGTTCCCGACCGAGCTGTTCGACAACCACGGCGAGTACCTGGCCAAGCAGGGCGGCGAGGTCGGCGTCACCACCGGTCGTGCGCGGCGCACCGGCTGGTTCGATGCCGTGATCGCCCGTTACGCAACGCGCGTCAATGGCATCACCGACTACTTCCTCACCAAGCTGGACGTGCTGAGCAGCCTGGACACCGTGCCGATCTGTGTCGCCTACGAGATCGACGGCGTGCGATACGAGGAAATGCCGATGTCGCAGACCGAGGTTCACCACGCGAAGCCGATCTACGAGGAGATGCCGGGCTGGTGGGAGGACATCTCGCACGCCCGCACCTTCGAGGAGCTGCCGGTGAACGCGCAGAACTACGTGCTGCGGCTCGAGGAGCTCTCGGGCGCCTACATCTCCTGCATCGGTGTCGGCCCCGGCCGGGACGAGACCATCGTCCGCCGCGAGGTCCTCAGGTAGGACCCACGGCCCGGGCGCATCAGCCGACGAACAGGCCGATGCGCCCGATCCGTAGCGGCAGAGTGGTTTTCGTGGGGAGACCGGATTCCACGGCGCCCGCGTGTGTCTTCGTGGTGGGCCGCACCGGCTGAACCGTCACCGTCAGCGCCGCCGGGTCCCACCGGTAGGCGGATGCGAGCGCCTGCACCAGGGCGGTGATGTCGAAGGTGAAGCCCAGTCGCCCGTCGGCGTCCACGCCGAACAGCGAGAAGGTCCCGGCGAGGTGGTGTTCGGGCTTACCGTCGACCTCGGCGTCGGGCAGGTTCATGTACACGTGGTACACGCACCCCGGGTTCCGTTGTGCCGCAAGGCCGTCGACCGTCAGCAGCACCGCGCCGAAGCCGGCCGCAGCCGCGGTGTCCGGGGCGTGCTCGACCACTGGGAGGCTGCTCGGCGAGACCTCGAGCCCGACGGTGGTTCGTCCGGTCAGCTCGGTCGGTCCAGGAGACGACGCGACCAGCGTGGGATTCGGCGCGACCGGGACCACCCTCTGCGGCCGGACGGGGAGCTGGGCCTGGTCGTCGTAGCGGTATCCGAGTCGATCGACGTGATCGAGCACGTCGCGGACCGGGCAGTCGACGGGGCGGCCGTCGGCGTCGAAGAACCGGAACTCGGCGTCGAGCCAATCCCCATCGGTCGGATTCGCGTGGCGCTCGAGCCACTGCACCCACAGCCGGTCGAGATTCGCGTGGTGCAGCCAGAAGATCGGGTCGCGGGGCGCGGAGTCGGCGTTGCTCATCAGCGCGCCGAGCTCCCCGCCCGGATCGCCGCCGATGGCCGCGTGCACCGCGCCGTGCGGGATGTTCTCCAGCTGCCCGGAGAACCCGGTGCGCATGGCGCCGGCGAACGACGGCTGCCACATCGCGGTGAACGAGGACGTGATGGTGGGGCTCAACGGATCCCCCGCCATGAGGTCGGCGTTGCGCAGCGGGGCGGCGAGTGCCAGCGGATTTGGTGAGCCGTCCGGGAGGGCCAGCCCCGTGTCGCGGAACGGGTAGGGGAGCGTGCTCTGCGGCTCCGGGTTCCCGTAATTCCAGTAGGGCAGTGCGAAATCGGCAGGCCCGCCGTTGTCGATGACGGCCGCGCGCAGGATCTGCTCGAAGAAGTACAGGTACATCCGGTGCCACGGGAGGAAGAAACGGTTGCCGTCCTGGCTGTCGCGCGCATCGGCGAAGGTGGCGCGGTAGGCGCGGTACAGGTTCGCCTGGAACTCCCAGCTGGTGGGGTCGTCGGCGGGGCGGGCCTGCATTGTGCACACCGCCTGCGCGTAGGCGAGCAGGGTCTGGTCCCAACCGCGCCCGGTGCTCAGGCGCCACACGTTGCGCCGGATACGTTCCGTCGATCGGGTCGGCGGGTTCTCGGCGGTGGCCTGCACCTGGTCCAGCCCGAGCACCGCCCGCGGCCCGAGTTCTCCCGTCGCCGCAGCGGCCGGGGTCCTCAGCACGCTGATCTGGAACCGGCGCACGGCCGCCTCGGTCTCGCCGCCGTAGGCCTTGTCGATGCCGTGCACGGGCAGGCTGTTCGGGTCCCAGGACAGTAGGGCGGTCTGGACCTTCCCCACCGCGTCGCCTGCGTCGTTCCTGGTCCGCGACATGGTGTCGAGGCCCGCGGCGATGGCGGCGAGCACGCCGTCCCCCTGGAACAGTGCGGAAACGATCATTGAGCGGGCCCCCCGGACGGTTCGGACATCGAAACTGACTCGATCATGATTCTTCGGTGGATAGTCCTCACAGTCGCGGGTAGTGCACTACCTGTTCCGCGGGCAATCCCGTCCGAGTACCCGCCCGGTACCAAGATGCACGTCGTGGAGCCGGGCGGAAGCATGTCGGATGTGGCGCTTCGGTTCGGCGGCAATGTCGGGGAGATCCTGCGGCTCAACGGGTTCCCGAGTGTGGATACGGTGATCTATCCGGGGCAGGTGCTGATCGTGCCGCGGTGAGTGCCCCCATGGGCCGGGTGGGTTGCGGTGAGGCGTTCACCGTCATGGAGGAGTTCATCGCGACGCCGGGGCGCCGGGGCAGGCCGCGAGCATCAGGGGTTGGGACTGCCACCCGCGCGAGAACAACTTCCCCGAGTGCACCAGGGACGGCCTGATGATGTTCGGCGCGCCGTAGGGTGGCCACGCGTCGGGGCGGTCATGGCCCCGATCAGAACAGTGTTGGCTCGTCAAAACCCGGGGCGCGCTCGATCGTCAGCAGCGCGCGTTTGGTGACCGCGCCGCCGGGCGCGGAGAAGCCGCCGGTCTTCCCACCGGCGGCGAGCACCCGGTGGCAGGGGACCAGGATGGGAATCGGGTTGCGCCCCAACGCCTGACCTACGGCCTGGGCAGCGTCGGGGCTGCCGATCCGGGCGGCGACCTCCCCGTAGGTGAGAGTCGCCCCCGGCTCGATCGCCCTGGTCACCGCGTAGACCCGGCTGTCGAAGTCCGGCACCGCGCGCAGATCGAGCTGCACGTCGGTGAGGGGATCGGGTTCACCCGCCAGCAGCGAGACGACGCCGTCGATCGCGCGTCGGGCCGCGGAGCTCGAGTCCGGATCCCCCTCGGTGGCGTCGGGGAAGAGCTGCGCGTTCCGCTCACGGGTCAGCTCGTCCGAGCCCTCGGGCAACTGAAAGCCCACGATCCCCTGCTCTCCCCACACCACCGCGCACCGGCCGACCGGGGTGTCGAAGAGGGCGAATTCGAGTGAGCACACGGGTTCAGTATGAGTCAGGTAGCCGACATCCGCCCGGAGTACCAGTCCAGTTGGAGTCAACTGGACTGGTAGATCCGGGGGTCAGTGGTGGGGCGCGCCCTTGCCCGCCACGACGGCCTCGTGTCGGGACTGCGCGGCCTGCAGGTCGCGGTGGGCGCGCTCCGCATCGCGACCCTCCGGCAGCAGTCCGGCCAGTGGTGCGGCGGGACGGAACTGGTCGAGGTGGAAGATTCGCGTGCCGTTCGACCGGCGCGCCGCGACGTACAGGCCTGCGGAGCCGAGGGCCAGGATGGTGAGGGTCAGTGCTGCGAACATGTCCCCATCCTGCGCCCAACTGGTATTGCAATAAACATCCACTTTGCGAATACTGGACTGCATGGCAATCAGGGTGCTCGGAGCGACCACGTTGGCGCGCGATCTCGGGAAATGGCAGGACGACGAGTCCGGGGGCCGGCGCCGCGTCTCCCGGCCCGCGTACCGCGCGCTGGCGGACAACGTGCGGATGTTGGTGGCCGACGGCCGGATCCCGTTGGGGGTGGCGCTGCCCAGCGAGCGTGACCTCGCGGGCGTGCTCGAACTGAGCCGGACCACCATCACCTCCGCGTACGCGGTGCTCCGCGACGAGGGATACCTGATCAGTAGGCAGGGGTCGCGAAGCACGGTCGCCCTGCCCGAGTCCGGTGCCACGGGTAAACTGCTGCGCGGCACCATGTTCGGCGGATCTGCCGTCGGAGGCGCGAGCACGGACCCGGTCATCGACCTCACGTGCGCCTCGATGTCCGCGCCGGTCGAGCCGATGCGAAGGGCATACGCGGAGGGACTCGACGCGTTGCCCGCCTACCTGGGCGGGCACGGCATCGAACCGGTCGGGCTGCCGGTGTTGCGCCAGGCGATCGCCGAACGGTATTGCAGGCGAGGCCTGCCGACCGCCCCCGAGCAGATCATGGTCACCGCGGGCGCGCAACACGCGTTGGTCCTGGTGCTGGGCCTGCTCGCCGCGCCGGGTGAGCGGGTGCTCATCGACCACCCGACCTATACGAACGCCATCGAGGCGATCAAGAGGATGGGCGCCCGGCCGGTACCGGTCGCGGTCCGGCAGGAGACCAGGGGCTGGGACCTGGACGGAATCCGCAGCACCGCACGGCAGACCGCGGCCAAACTCGCGTACCTGGTGCCGGACTTCCACAACCCGACGGGCTTCTGCCTCGACGACGAGGGCCGCGCCGAACTGGCCGCGATCGCCCGGGACACCCGGATGACGCTCATCATCGACGAGACGATGGCCGACCTCGGGCTCGACGCGCCCACTCCGACGCCGGTCGCTGCCTTCGCGCGCGGCGCGGGACGGGCGGACATCGTCACCATCGGCTCTACCTCCAAGGCCTTCTGGTCCGGGCTGCGGATCGGCTGGATCCGGGCGGAGGCCCCGCTGATCAGTGCGCTCGCCGCGTCGAGGTCCGCCCTCGACTTGGGCACCGCGGTGGTCGAGCAGCTGGCCGCCGTGTCGATGTTCGAGGTCGAGGACGAGGTGCTGCCGGAGCGTCGCGAACAGCTCCGCAGCCAGCGCGCCGCATTGCTCGACGCGGTCGCGACGGATCTGCCGGACTGGCGGTGCACCCCGGGCAGCGGCGGCATGGCGCTGTGGATGCAGCTGCCGGCTCCGATGTCGACCGCGCTCGCCGCCACCTCGCCCTACCACGGCGTACTGCTCGCGGCCGGCCCACGGTTCGGGCTCGAGGGCGCGTTCGAGCGGTACATCCGGCTGCCCTACGCCCGCGGCGAGGAGGAGCTCAGGGCCGCGGTCACCGGCATCGCAGCCGCCTACCGCGCGCTCTCCGGGGGCGTGGAGGTGGAACGTCCGGCCCTGGTGATCTGACGTCGACGGATCTAGCGTTGACGCCAACGGAGGCTCCGGTGCGCCGAGATCACGTTGGACCACAGGATCGCGTCATTCGCCTGCGCGACGGCCGTCTGTTGGGTTTTGCGGACTACGGTGACCCGGCCGGATTCGTCGTCGTGAACGCCCACGGTGGGCTGGCGGGACGGCTCGACGTGGCGGCCGCGTCGGCCGTCGCCCACGACGCAGGGATCCGGTTGGTCTCGCCGGACCGTCCCGGCATCGGGCTCTCCGATCCGCTGCCGGGACGGACGCCGCTGGACTGGGCGCGTGACGTCGAGGAGCTGGCCGATCACCTCGAGGTCGACCGGATGTCGGCGATGGGGTGGTCGATGGGCGGACAGTACGCCGCGGCCCTCGGGTTCGCGTTGGCCCCGCGACTGAACAGGGTGGCGATCGTCGCGGGGGCACTACCGCTGACCGAGGACGGCGTGTTCGACCGGTTGCCCACGATGGATCGCGTGTTCACCCGGCTGTCCCAGCGCGCCGCGCCGGTGGCGCGGGTCGTGTTCCAGGCGATGGGTGTGACGGCACGGTCCGCGCCGACGCTGTTCACCCGGGTCTCGGCCAGGGGACTCGGCAGGGCGGACGCCGAGGTGATCCTGGGCGAGCCCGCCGCGAACTTCGCCGCCATGACGGGTGCGGCGTTGCGCGGCGGCCGGGGGATGGTGGAGGACTACCGAGCCTGGATGCGGCCGTGGGGATTCGGTCCCGAGGACCTCGCAGTGCCGGTCGACGTCTGGTACGGCGACGACGACGAACTCGTCCCGAGCGCATGGCCGAGGGAGCTGGCCCGGCGGATCCCCGGCGCACGGCTGCGCACGCGTCCGGGCGGCCACTTCATGGCGCATCGGTATTACCGGGAGATCTTCGAATCACTCTCGGCGCCCGCGTGATCCGGCTCCGGTGCCGAAAAGGGGCGGGCGGGGTTTCCCGACAGGATGACCCCACCCGCCCTCGTGGCGTGCGAATCGCGACCCGCTACGTCCAGATGTCGGCCGCGTCGACGGCCGCGCTCGGCGGCGGGGTCGGGAGGCCGGTCTCGGTCCGCGAGAACCGCGGCGCCGGGCGGTGCTGGGTGACCTTGTCGAGCTCGACGAGCGAACCGCGGGCCGCGATGTGCGCGTTGTCGGGGGCCTCGGCGAAGGTCAGGACCGGGGTGGTGCAGGCGTCGGTGCCCTCGAAGATCGCGGTCCACTCGTCGCGGGTCTTGGACAGGAAGCGCTCGGTGAACACCTTTCGCAGCTCCGGCCACGCGTTCGCCTCGTTCTGGCCGGGCAGTTCGGTGGGATCGAGCTCCAATCCCTGGAGCAGCACCGCGTAGAACTGCGGCTCGATCGCGCCGACGGCCATGTACTTGCCGTCCGCGGTCTCGTAGGTGTCGTAGTAGGGCGCACCGGTGTCGAGCATGTTCACGCCGCGCTCATCCGACCACACCCCCTGTCCGCGGAAGCTCCAGATCATGTGCGAGAGGGCCAGCGTGCCGTCGACCATCGCGGCGTCCACGACCTGGCCCTTGCCGGAGTTCTGCCGTTCGACGAGGGCGGCGAGGATGCCGAACACCAGGAACATGGAGCCGCCGCCGAAGTCGCCGACCATGTTCAGCGGCGGCACCGGGCGCTCGCCCTTGCGGCCGATGGCGTGCAACACGCCGGTCAGGGAGATGTAGTTGATGTCGTGGCCTGCGGACTGCGCGAGCGGTCCCTCCTGGCCCCAGCCGGTCATCCGGCCGTAGACCAGGCGCGGATTGCGCTCGAGGACCACGTCGGGGCCGAGCCCCATCCGCTCGGTGACACCGGGCCGGAAGCCCTCGATCAGGACGTCGGCGCGCTCGAGCAGGCCGAGGACCTTCTCGATGTCGGCCGGGTCCTTGAGGTTGGCCTCGACGATCCGGCGGCCGCGCTGGGTCTGGTCGTGACGCTTGTCGGGGCCGGGGATCATCCCGGCGCGTTGTACCCGGACGACATCGGCGCCGAGGTCGGCGAGCAGCAGCGCGGCGTGCGGTCCCGGCCCGATGCCTGCCAGTTCGACCACGCGGACGCCCGCGAGCGGGCCTTTCCTTACGTCTTCTGCGGACACGGATTCTCCTCGTTCTGAGCACGATATTGCGTGAATTAACAGACGTTAACCCGTGGCCAATGGGGTGTGTGCCGCGGGTCACGGATCGGCTCGAGAGGGGCCCGTAGGGGCGGGGGTCTTGCCTGTTCGCGACCGGCCGAGCAGAGTGAGGCCATGGCCTTCCCCGGTCGACTCGTGGCGTTCGCGCCCAGCACGGACCTCGACGTCTCGGCGATGTTCTACGTGGACACGCTGGGGCTCACCCTCACCGAACGGACCCCGTTTGCGCTGGTGGTCGACGGTGGGAACGGGGTCGAACTCCGGATCACCCTGGTGCAGTCGAAGGCGGACACCGGGTACACGGTGCTCGGCTGGCAGATGGACGACCTGGACGCGGCGGTCGAGGAACTGCGGTCCAAGGGGGTGGAGTTCAGCCGGTACCCGGGCCTGGATAAGGACGAGCACGACGCCTGGACGGGCCCCGACGGCACCAGGATCGCGTGGTTCCGGGACCCGCACGCGAACGTGCTGTCGCTGCACCAGGTCCCGGCGTAGCGGTCAGCCGAGCAGCTGCCCGCGGGCGAACCCGGCCAGCAGTACCGCGAAACCGCCCATCTCGCCGGCGATCAGCGCGATCATCGCCAGGCGCAGACCCAGGTCCGGATGCTCGAACTGGTTGGTGGTGTCCCGCTTGGCGCCGTGCACGACATAGCTCGCGATCGCGCCGACGAAGAAGAAGACCGTCACGGCCGCGGCCACCAGGTTCACCCAGGTCGGCCAGGCGCTGAGCTCGACGAACACCGCGATCAGCAGGGTCGCAAAGGAATACAGCAGTGCCGCCCGGTGCGCGATGTCCACGTACGGGTGCGCGAGGTGGTTCTCCGACAGCGCCATCTGCCGGTACTTCCACACGCCGAGACCGAGTGCGAGCAGGAAGATCAGCCCGGCGGCGAGCAGGGTCAGCGTGGTGTCGATCCCCAGTTCCATCCGGCCATTGTGGCGTGCGCGCCTGCACCGGTCCGCGGTCTGGCACAGTGTCGCCCGTGAGCGTCGGTGTTGAGGTCCTGATCGGGTTGGCGATCGTGGTGGGACTGGTGGGGGTCGTGCTGCCGATCCTGCCCGGTGCGCTGCTGATCCTGGGGGCCATTGCGGTCTGGGCGATCCTCGAAGGCACCGGGACCGGGTGGTCGGTGTTCGCCGCGGCGGCCGTGCTGCTGGTCGTGTCGGGTGTCGTCAAGTACACCTGGCCGGGACGCCGGATGCGCGACGCGGGCGTGCCCAAGCGGTCGCTGGTCGCGGGCGCGCTGCTGGGGATCGTCGGGTTCTTCGTGATCCCGGTCGTCGGCCTGCTGATCGGCTTCCTGCTCGGCACCTACCTGGCGGAGGTACAGCGCCACCGCACACACTCGGATGCATGGCGTTCGACCGTGCACGCGACGAAGGCCGTTGGGCTGTCGATCCTGGTGGAACTGCTCGGCGCGCTGCTGGCGTCCGGGATCTGGTTGGCCGCAGCGATCTTCGCGTAGGGGAACCGGGAAGGTTTCAACCCGCGTTCACCCTCCGAGCACTGAAAGCGGCCGGGACGTCGGGTACAACTATCTGGACGCTGGGTCTCGTGGCGTCGACAATCCCGCAACCGCTAAGGAGCACCGATGTCCTCGTCTGATCTGTCCGACCTGTTCGGCGCGCTGTCCACCGTCTTCGGCATCCTCGACGGCTCGTCCGCCCCGACGGGTGGATCGTCGAAGTAGTCATGCTCCACCCCGCCTCTCCGTGGGGCGAACGGGCCTCTGCCGCCACCTAGGAGTGGCGGCAGAGGCCCGATCCGTTTGTCGCCCGGTCAGGTGAGCCGGTACCAGGCGCGGGCGTTGCCGCCGAGGACCGCCTCGAGGTCGTCGCCCACCGCGTCCGCGACGATGTCGAGGTCCGCGGCCTCGAAGGCCCGCCTGGCCCTGGTCCCGGGCAGGTCCGTGCCGAACATCAACGACTCGGGGTTCACGGCGTGGATGCGGCGCAGCGCGTCGCCCACGTCGTCGATGGTGGCCCGGCCGAAGCCGGTGGCCTTCACCTTGACGCCGCGGTCGACCAGGTTGAGCAGGTAGGGCAGGCCCCTGGTGGACATGCCGAGATGGTCGATGCTCACGGCGGGCAGCTTCTTGAACACCGGCTCCAGGGACAGCAGCAGCGCCGCGTCCACGTAGAACTCCGCGTGCCAGCCCACCAGGTCCCAGGCCCGCTGAGCCTGCGTGGCCAGCAGTTTGAGGTCGGTGGCGCTGCGGCGCAGATTGAAGCGCAGTGCCCGGACGCCTGCCTTGTCCAGCGCGACGATGTCCTCGTCGGTGGCGTCCTCGGCGAGCTGGGTCACGCCCACCCAACCGGGGCCGAGCTCCTGCAGCGCGGCGACCAGGTAGGCCTGGTCGGTGCCCTGATACGACGCGGTCACCACCGCGCCGCCGTCCACGCCGAAGCCGTCGACCCGCTTGCGATAGTCGGCGATGGTGAACGGTTCCGGCAGGTAGCCGTCGTTCTCCACCAGCGGGAACCGGGGATCGATGATGTGTACGTGGGCGTCAAACACTGTAAGAGCATGCCTTGTCGGTGACAAAAGTGTGGCGTCCGGCCCGCTCAGCGGGCCGAACGCCACCTCGATCTGAAGAAGCCTACTGCTGCGACGCGCGCAACATGTCCTCGCGCTCGACGACCTTGATGCGCTCGCGGCCCTCGGGCTCGCCGAGGGAACGCTCGTGGGCGTCGAGGCGGTACCAGCCGTCCCAGGTGGTGAACGGGACCTGCTTGCCCTCGAGGAACGTCACGACCGCGTCCTCCTCGGGCTGCGCTGCGCCCTCGAAGCCGGGGGCGTCCTCGAGCAGGCAGGCGATGGTCTCGTTGGCGTCGCCCTTGGTGTGGCCGATCAGGCCGACCGGGCCGCGCTTGATCCAGCCGGTGACGTAGGTGCCCGCGATGTGGTTGCCGTCCTCGCCGATGACCCGGCCCGCCTCGTTGGGGACAGTCCCGGCCTGGTCGTCGAACGGCAGCTTCGCGATGTTCTGCGACAGGTAGCCGACGGCGCGGTAGACGGCCTTGACGTCCCAGTCGTTGAACTTGCCGGTGCCGCGGACGTTGCCGGTGCCGTCCAGCTCGGTGCGCTCGGTGCGCAGGCCGACGACCTTGCCGTCCTCGCCGAGCACCTCGGTGGGCGACTCGAAGAAGTGCAGGAACAGCTTGTGCGGGCGGTTGCCCTGGTCGCGGATGGCCCAGTCCTGCAGGGTGTTGGCGACCATGTCGACCTGCTTCGAGCCGCGGCGCGCGGCCTCGGAGCCCTCGTCGTAGTCGATGTCCTCGGGGTCGACGATGACCTCGATGGTGGGCGAGTGGTCGAGCTCGCGCAGCTCCAGCGGCGTGAACTTGGCCTGCGCCGGGCCGCGGCGGCCGAAGACGTGGACCTCGACGGCCTTGTTGTTCTTCAGGCCCTCGTAGACGTTCGCCGGGATCTCGGTCGGCAGCAGCTCGTCGCCGGTCTTGGCGAGCACGCGCGCGATGTCGAGGGCGACGTTGCCGACGCCGAGCACGGCGACCTTCTCGGCCTCCAGCGGCCAGGCGCGGGGGACATCGGGGTGGCCGTCGTACCAGGAGACGAAGTCGGCGGCGCCGTAGCTGCCGTCGAGCTCGATGCCCGGGATGTTGAGCGCCCGGTCGGCGTTGGCGCCGGTGGAGAAGATGACCGCGTCATAGAAGGTGCGCAGGTCGTCGAGGGTGATGTCGGTGCCGTAGTCGATGTTGCCGAGCAGGCGGACCTGCGGCTTGTCGAGCACCTTGTGCAGGGCGGTGATGATGCCCTTGATTCGCGGGTGGTCGGGGGCGACGCCGTAGCGGATCAGGCCGAACGGTGCGGGCATCCGCTCGAACAGGTCGATCGACACGCCGCGTCCGGAGGCAGTATCGGACTTCATGAGGGCGTCGGCGGCGTAGATACCGGCAGGGCCGGCACCAACGATGGCCACGCGCAGCGGGCGGGTGTGGGCGGGAGTCGACGCCGTACGGGTCTCTGTCATCGGGAGCGAACTACCTTTTCGATGTGCGGACAGTCGGTCATTTTCGAGCGACCTGCAAGCAGTCGCTAGCGGTCATTTTCGAGCGACCTGCTAGCAGTCGCTAGCGGTTTCGAGCAGTGGTCAGGCCGTTCTCGGGCCCGCCGGTCGGCTTCCAGCTTAGGCTAAGCACACCCCGACCGGTCGTTCGAGGCGGGAGCCCCGAACCGCAACTGTCAATCCTGCGCTCTCCGGCGCCCCACCGCTAGGCAGCCCCCGGTTGGGGGGTCACAACTGTTGCTTGTGTCCCCCCTCACTACGGGCTGGCCGCCCTGTGCGCAACCCTGTGGATCAGGCTGAGCGGAATCATTGCCAGGTGCCGGTCGGCGAGGGCGCGCGGCCAAGGTGCCGCCGCAGCGTGAACGGATTCTCGGGCTGTGAAAAACTGATGCCATGAGCTACGCAGGCGACATCACCCCGCAGCAGGCATGGGACCTGCTGCGCGAGCATCCCGAGGCGGTTCTCGTCGATGTTCGCACCGACGCGGAATGGCGGTTCGTGGGTGTTCCCGACACCACCGAACTGGGCAGGCAGCCGGTGCTCATCGAGTGGGTGAGCGTCACCGGGTCCAGGAACGACAACTTCGTGGACCAGCTCAAGGAGGCCGGGATCTCCGGCGGACCTGCGGTCTTCCTGTGCCGATCCGGCCAGCGCTCCATCGGTGCGGCCGAGGCCGCGACCGCGGCCGGGATCGAGCCGGCCTACAACGTCCTCGACGGCTTCGAGGGCGGCATCGACGCGGACGGCCACCGCGGGGCGGCCGGCTGGCGCGCCCTCGGACTCCCGTGGCGGCAGTCGTGAGTGGCATCCCGCAGGGCGGGGCCTTCCACCGCGAGCTCCCGCCGGATGTCGGGCTCGGCACGCTCGGCGTGCGCGGCGGCATCATGCGCACCGGGTTCGAGGAGACTTCCGAGGCGTTGTTCCTCAACTCCGGCTTCGTCTACGAGTCGGCGGGAGCGGCCGAGCAGGCGTTCACCGGGGAGGTCGACCACTTCGTCTACTCCCGGTACGGCAACCCGACCGTGAAGATGTTCGAGGAGCGACTGCGCCTGATCGAGGGCGCGGAGGCCTGCTTCGCGACCTCGAGCGGCATGTCCGCGGTGTTCACGGCGCTCGGCGCGCTGCTCGGCGCGGGCGACCGGCTGGTAGCGGCGCGCAGCCTGTTCGGCTCCTGCTTCGTGGTGTGCAACGAGATCCTGCCGCGCTGGGGCGTGGAGACGGTCTTCGTCGACGGTGAGGACCTCGAGCAGTGGGAAGAGGCGCTGTCGGTGCCGACCACCGCGGTGTTCTTCGAGACCCCGTCGAACCCGATGCAGTCGCTCGTCGACGTCCCGCGGGTCTCGGAGCTCGCGCATGCGGCCGGCGCAAAGGTGGTGCTGGACAACGTCTTCGCCACCCCGCTGCTGCAGCGCAGCCTCGACCTGGGCGCGGACATCGTGGTGTACTCCGGAACCAAGCACATCGACGGCCAGGGCCGGGTGCTTGGCGGCGCGATCCTCGGGCCCAAGGACTACATCGAGGGTCCGGTGCAGAACCTGATGCGGCACACCGGTCCCGCACTGAGCCCGTTCAACGCGTGGACGCTGCTCAAGGGGCTCGAGACGATGCCGGTGCGGGTGCGGCACTCGGTCGACTCGGCGCTCCAGATCGCCCGGTTCCTCGAGGGCCACAAGTCGGTGCGCTGGGTGAAGTACCCGTACCTGGAGTCGCATCCGCAGCACGATCTGGCCAAGCGGCAGATGAGCGGCGGCGGCACGGTCGTCACCTTCGAGCTCGACGCGCCGGACGGGGAGGCCAAGAAGCGGGCCTTCGAGGTGCTCGACGCGCTGCGGGTGATCGACATCTCGAACAACCTCGGTGACGCCAAGTCGCTGATCACCCACCCGGCCACCACCACGCACCGTGCGATGGGCCCGGAAGGCCGTGCGGCCGTTGGCCTCACCGACGGCGTGGTCCGGCTGTCCGTCGGGCTCGAGGACACGGTCGACCTGCTGTCGGACCTGGAACGGGCTCTGGGCTGAGCGGCGCCCCGCTAGTCGTTGGGGAACACCGCCACTGCCCCGGCTGAGGACTCGATCCGGACCAGGTGCGGGCTGGCGGGGTCCTCGGCAACGGCGGTGGTCACGGCGGTTGCGTCGCGGACGGTCGTCTCCAGGTGGTAGGCGACACCACCGGGTAACCCGATCTCGATGTCGCCGATGGTGTTTCGCACATCGACGGAATCAGGTGGGGTATCCACGTCGATTCGAATGCTGCCGTAGGCGGTGCGGGCCGACAGTTCGGGTGCCGCAATCGCCCCGATCTCGACTGCCCCCTCGGCGGTCTGCGCTCGGACGGGACCGTGGTGTCGCCGTATTGTGACGTCACCGGTGGTGGTGGTTGCCGTCACGGTACCGTGCAGGTCCGTCATCGTGATCGATCCGGCGACGCCCTCCGCCGTCACGTCGGCCCGTGACGGGACCGCTACGGTGACGCCGAGCGAGCATCTCCAGAACTGGCCCTCGGGGCACACGATGTCCACCGCGGCACCGGATTCGCCGACCGTGACCACCGGCGGACCACCACGATAGGTGCCCGAGGCCGACACGTGCAGGCGGTCATCGGGGCTGGGTGAGATGGTGAGGTCGACCCCACCGGCCGGTGCTCGGACCGTCAGTGTGCCGGAGGCATCGCCGGACGCGGTGTGGGAGAACTCATGCTGGCTTGGCACCCCGAACAAGTATGCAAGCGTTGCGGACGCCGCGCCGCCCGCCCCGACCGCGACGGCGGTCGCGCAGGCGAACGCGGCGATCCGGCGGGAGGGCGCGAGCCTGTTCATGTCGCTCCTAGGTAGCGCAGGACGGCCAGGACGCGCCGATGGTCGGCGGCGTCGTGGTGGAGGCCGAGCTTGCCGAAGATATTGCCGATGTGCTTTTCGACAGCGGCGTGCCCGATCACGAGCGTGGCGGCGATTCCGGCGTTCGACTGCCCCTGCGCCATCGCGGTGAGCACCTCGCGTTCGCGCGGGGTCAGTGTGTCGAGCGTGTCGTTACGCGGCGTGCGTGCCAGGAGTTGTTGAACCACATCGGGGTCGATGACGGTGCCTCCCGCCGCCACCCTCTCCACGGCGTCAATGAAGTCCGCGACGTCGGCAACCCGATCCTTCAGCAGATAGCCGACACCGTCGATGCGGTCACGGAGGAGTTCGGACGCATAGCGTTCCTCGACGTACTGCGAGAGCACCAGGACCCCGACCCGCGGCCACCGCTCGCGGATCACTAACGCCGCTCGCAGCCCCTCGTCGAGGAAAGTCGGCGGCATCCGCACGTCCACGACGCACACCTCCGGTGGCGCCTCGGCGTCGCCGACGGCGCGCAGCAGGGCCTCGGCGTCGCCGACGCTCGCGGTGATCGTCGCGCCGCTGTCGGCGAGGAGACGGCCGATGCCCTCGCGTAGCAACACCGAATCATCGGCCAGCATCACCCGCACGGGACCTCCACGAGGAGTCGGGTCGGCCCACCGGCCGGACTCTCCACCCGCAGGGTGCCGTCCACCCCGCTGAGCCGGTCGGCCAGGCCCGCGAGTCCGCCGCTGGGCAGGATCCGTGCGCCGCCGTCGCCGTCGTCGTCGACGGTGACCCGGATCGCGGACCCGACACGTTTGACGGCGACGGTCGCGCGGGTGGCGTTGGCGTGTTTGCTCACGTTGGTCAGGGCCTCCGAGACGAGAAAGTAGATGTTGGACTCGAGTGCGGCCGACGGTCTTCCCACTCCGGCCAGCTCCGCGGCGACGTCGATGTCAACGGGAACCGCACACAGCGTCGCCACCGAGGACAGCGCAGCATCGAGTCCCCTGTCGGTGAGGATCGGCGGATGCAGTCCACGAGTCAGCGCCCGGATCTCGCCGATGGCGTTCTTCGTTTCCCGGTGGGCGTCGTCGAGCAGCGTGCGAAGCGTCTCGTCCTCGGAAGCTGCCAAGCGGGATCGCGCCTGCCCCAGGGAGATCGACACCGATACCAATCGCTGCTGTGCGCCGTCGTGCAGGTCGCGCTCGATGCGCCGTCGGTCCGCCTCGGCGGCATCGATCACCCTGGCGCGGGATTCGGTCAGCTGCGCCATGCGTTCCTGGGTGATCGAGGCGCCCAGCAGCATTCGGGTGCACCACCAATCGGCCCGTGCAAGGGAGGACACGAGCAGCGGGGTGAGCAGCATCAGCCATACCGCGCCGACAGCGCCGACAGCGCCGACGGCCAACAACGACGGCAGTCCAACAAAGTGCTCTCGCAGCTCGGAATCCCGAGGGTCGGTGAGCAGCCACGCGACGGGAGCCAGTGTCAGGGTGAGGGGTGCGGTGAACAGGGCGGCGACCACGATCGGAAGCAGGACTCCCAGTGGGATTCGCAGGAACCAGTAGGCGAGCGAACGCCACAGTGCCGGGTCGCGGGCTGCGGCGACGAACCGGGCCCGCCGGGTGGGACCGCCGGGACGGTCGGGCTCGGCGATTCGACCGCCGCCGAGGAATCGGACCGCGGCCCGTTGGGCCGCGTCGGCGCCCCGGACCGCCGGAATGGTGCAGGCGAACACGAGGACCCCGAGCAAGGCCATCGGCAGGGTGAGTGCGGCGGCGGCGAGGAGGGTGATCAACAGCAGGCCGACGATTCCGGAGAGCGCGGCGGACAGCACTGAGAGCACGGACAGCCACCAGTCGACGCTGAGCCAGGCGCGCAGCGGGTTGCGGCGGATAGGCAACGAACCGGGTGCGGTCACAGCGCTGCCTCTCGTGGTCGGTTCGATGCTTCGATCCCACCATAGGGCCGCGCACGACCGGGGTCTGGCGGGCGGGCCCACGAGCCCTGGTAGGGAAATCCATACCAGGAGTTCGTGGGCGTCCCAGGCAGATTCGGGGGCGGCGCTCGGACAGGCTGGTTCCATGGACATTCCCGACCTGCCGTCGATGGTGACCGGTCTCGGCCGCATGCTCGACGTGGACAACCTGACGTTGGCGCCCGCGCCGCTGCTGTTCTTGGTCGTGGGGGTGTTGTTGGTAGTCGAGTCGGGGTACCTGATCGGACTTGTGTTGCCGGGAAACAGCATCCCGCTGACCCTCGGAATGCTGGTGGCGAGTGGCGCTCTCCACACGGTCCATGCGGTGGTCGTGGTGGCGGTGTCGTCGTGCGCGGGCGCCCAGCTGGCTTTTGCTCGGGCGCGTCGGCACGGGACATGCGTCCTCCCCGAAGTACTCGGCCGCCCGCTGCCTGACCGGGTCGCGGCCTGGCAGCGGTGGCTGCACGAGCAGTCGGGTTCGAGACCGCGTTCGATCGCCGTTTGCGGTCACATGATCGGCGGGGTGCGGACGCTGGCGCCTCGCGTCCTGGCCGGAACGCGTCTTCGCCGACGCGATTTCACTATGGTGAGCGTTGCCGCAGCCACCCTGTGGGCGATGGCCCTTGTCTCGGTGGGCTCGATCGTCGGCGACAACGAGGTACTGCGGACCGCCTACGGTTTTGCGTGGATTCCAGTGGTGCTCGTCGCGGTGGGGAGCCGGCTTCGCGATAGGTCACGGCTCTGAGCAGCGGCGTCAGAAGGGGTTTGCCGTCCGCCCGACGAGGTCGGCCACCGACTCGATGACCCGTGTCGGCCGGTAGGGGAACATCTCGACCGATGCGCGGGTGGAGATGCCGGTGAGCACGAGGATGGTCTGCAGGCCGGCCTCGAGGCCGGAGACGACGTCGGTGTCCATCCGGTCGCCGATCATCAGGGTGTGTTCGGAGTGCGCGCCGATCGCCCGCAGCGCCGAGCGCATCATCAACGGGTTCGGCTTGCCGACGTAGTACGGCTCCCGCCCGGTGGCCCTGGTGATCAGCGCCGCGACCGACCCGGTCGCGGGCAGCGAACCCTCGCGCGACGGCCCGGTCGCGTCCGGGTTGGTGGCGAGGAACCGAGCGCCGCGCTCGATCAATCGGATCGCGGTGGTGATCGCCTCGAACGAGTAGGTGCGGGTCTCGCCCAGCACCACGTAGTCCGGATCCCGATCGGTGAGCACGTACCCGATGTCGTGCAGCGCGGTCGTGAGCCCGGACTCGCCGACCACATATGCGCTGCCATTCGGGCGCTGGGTGCGCAGGAAGGTCGCCGTGGCCAGCGCCGAGGTCCAGATCGCCTCCTCGGGGATGTCGAGGCCGGTCTGCACGAGGCGGGCGCGCAGGTCGCGGGGAGTGCGGATCGAGTTGTTGGTCAGCACCACGAACGGGGTGCCTGCCGTCTGGAGCTCGGCCAGGAACTCGTCGGCCCCCGGGATCAGGTGGTCCTCGTGGACGAGGACGCCGTCCATGTCCATGAGGTAGGTCCAGCCGGTGGTCTGCTCGTCGGTGGTCACGGGTCAATTGTGACCTGTGCGCGCCCCTCCCGTGTTTGTCGCCGAGTCCGGACGGTCGTCAGAATCGGCGGACCTGGTTGATCGGGGGCAGTTCGGACAACGGGGTCAGCCCGATCGGCACGCCTGCTCCGTAGGCATTGAAGACCTGCCCGAAGCCCGCGTAGATGCCGACGTGGTCGTTCGCGGTGCGGAACGTGATGATGTCGCCGGGCGCCATCGCCCATGCGGGGACGGAGTTGCCGGCCCACGCCTGCTGCTGGCTGACCCGCGGCAGCTGCACCCCGGCCTGCCGGAACGCCCACTGGGTCAGGCCAGAGCAGTCCCAGGCGTTGGGGCCGGTGCCGCCCCAGAGGTAGGGCTTCCCGGTCTGGGTGGTGGCCGCTGCCAGCGCGATGAGACCCGCGGGGCTCGGGACGGGCAGGGCGAACTCGGAGCTGCCAGCGCTCCCCGAACTGCCCGCGCTCCCGGAGCTGCCAGGCTGGGCCAGGGCCGGTGCGACGGGCAATGTCACGAGGCAGGCCGCCACTGCCGTCCCGGCGAGTGCTCTGCGTAGGTACTTCCCGGATCTGCCGTTCGTTGTCGATGGGGTCACGGAAATGTCCTCCTCGGTGGGGCACCTGGGAATAGATCTCTGACACCTTGGATCACAGAACAGTCGCGGAGTGTTACAGGTCACTGCACAGTGTGGCCCACAGCGCAACAGTCCGGGGGCGAACCGGCGCGGATTCGACGCCTGCGCGCCTGCCGGTGCGAAGATCACCCGGTGGCGGAAATCGAGCGGCCCGATGAGCGGTTCACCCTGGCGAGCGAGCGGACGTTCCTGGCGTGGATGCGGACCTCGCTCGGGTTCCTTGCCGGTGGCATCGCCATGGTCCACCTGGTGCCCGACTTCAGCACAGGGTGGGTGCGCACCCTGCTCGGGCTCGTGCTGATCCTGCTGTCCGTCGCGGCCTCGCTGGTCGGGATGCGACGCTGGCTGCAGGTCCGGCACGCGCTCGAGCGCGGAGCGCCGATGCCCGAGGCCAGGGAGTTGTGGCTGTTCGCGGTCGCCGTGTCGCTGGTCGCGGGGTTCACCGTGGTGGTGACCGTGATCGGCGCGCTCTGAGCGGGCGGCGTCGAGGCGAACCCGACCCCCCGTGGCGGGCCGAGAATGTCCCGTGCATAGTGAGTCTCGGTTGTGACGGGTAGCACTCGCTAGGAGGAACGGTGGCTCTCAAGCTCGGGTACAAGGCTTCTGCGGAGCAGTTCGGGCCGCGCGAGCTGGTGGAACTCGCCGTGCTGGCCGAGGCGCACGGGATGGACTCGGCCACGGTGTCGGATCATTTCCAGCCGTGGCGGCACAACGGTGGGCACGCGCCGTTCTCCCTCGCCTGGATGACCGCGGTCGGCGAGCGCACCACGACGCTGCAGCTGGGCACCTCGGTGATGACCCCGACGTTCCGCTACAACCCGGCCGTCGTGGCCCAGGCGTTCGCGACGATGGGCTGCCTGTACCCGGGACGCATCATGCTCGGCGTCGGCACCGGTGAGGCTCTCAACGAGATCGCCACGGGCTACCAGGGCGAGTGGCCGGAGTTCAAGGAGCGGTTCGCGCGGCTGCGCGAGTCGGTGCAGTTGATGCGCCAGCTGTGGACCGGCGAGCGCACCGACTTCGAGGGCGAGTACTACCGCACCACCGGCGCCTCGATCTACGACGTCCCCGAGGGCGGCATCCCCGTGTACATCGCGGCAGGCGGCCCGGTGGTCGCCCGGTACGCGGGCCGCGCGGGTGACGGCTTCATCTGCACCTCGGGCAAGGGCATGGACCTCTACACCGAGAAGCTGATGCCCGCGGTGTCCGAAGGACTCGAGAAAGCGGGGCGAAGGTCGTCCGATATCGACCGGATGATCGAGATCAAGATCTCCTACGACACCGACCCCGAACTGGCCCTGGAGAACACCCGGTTCTGGGCGCCGCTGTCGCTGACGCCCGAGCAGAAGCACTCCATCGAGGACCCGATCGAGATGGAGGCGGCCGCGG
The DNA here is from genome assembly GCF_017833315.1 of Rhodococcus sp. PvR099. Taxonomy (NCBI): domain Bacteria; kingdom Bacillati; phylum Actinomycetota; class Actinomycetes; order Mycobacteriales; family Nocardiaceae; genus Rhodococcus; species Rhodococcus sp. PvR099. The sequence goes on from NZ_JAFIBV010000001.1 coordinate 4,770,368, forward strand.
ACGCCCTGCCGATCGAGCAGGTCGCCAAGCGGTGGATCGTCGCCTCCGACCCCGACGAGGCGGTCGAGCAGGTCAAGCAGTACACCGACGCGGGCCTGAACCACCTGGTCTTCCACGCCCCCGGCCACGACCAGCGCCGGTTCCTGGAGCTGTTCGAGCGCGACCTGGCACCGCGGCTGCGCAAGCTCGGATAGCGCGGGCCGGGCCGGTAGGCAGGCGCACTAGGCTTGCCGGTCATGGATGCCAGCGACGACGTCATGGAAGCAGCACGCCGGATCGGGGCGGTGTTCGGCGGGCTGCCGCAGGTGCTGCGATTCCGGGCTGCGGTCGATGCGGACACCGACGGCGAGACCCCGGACGAGGTGTCGATCGCGGTCGGGGACGGTTGCCCGGGTCCGGGTTACGCCTCGTACGCGACGCTGGACATGTCCCGCTTCCCGACGAATGTCACCACCGATGACGGCCGGCCGATCCGCACCGAGCTGGTCACGGTCGGGCGCGCCGACTACCGCGCGCTGGCCGACGTGCTCGCGCAGTGCGCCTTCGCGGTGGCATCCGGCTCGTTCCACCTGACGCCGAACTGCATCATCCCGAACGCGATCCGCGAGGTGGACCCGGCGCGGTCGATGAAGCACCTGCTCCTGGTGGTGCCGTTCATCTGGCCGGACCTGGAGATCCTGGTCGACACCGAGGAGAGCGTCGACACCTGGCTGCAGGCGGTGCCGATCAGCGACAGCGAGCTCGAGTTCTCGGCCGCCAACGGGACCGATCAGCTCTTCCGGCGGCTCGAGGCGGCAGGCGCGGACGTGTCGGACATCGATCGCGCGCCGGTGTTCTGACGCGCGGGCAGGCTCAGCCGGGCGTGCGCGACCAGCGCCGCGGCCGCCGAACTGGCCGGGCCGTCCGAGCGCCAGGCGAGCGCGATGCGGCCGCGCAATCCTGGCCGGGTGATGGTGACGGCCCGCAGCGCGCCCGCGTGCGCGTCCGCGACCGTCGTCGGCAGGACGGCCACCCCGAGCCCGCGCGCCGCCAGCCGTGCCAGGACATTCGGGTCGCTCGCCTCGAATGCCACGCGGGGTGTGAATCCGGCTCGGGCGCAGGCGTTGTCGAGGGCGGTGCGGAGGCCGGTACCGCGGGGCAGGGCGATCAGTTCACGGTCGCACAGCGCCTCGAGTGTGACGCTGTCGCGGGCGGCCAGTGGGTCGCTCGGCGGGGCCGCGGCGACGAACGGCTCGTCCACGAGGACGTGAACGGACACCCCCGGTGGCGGCGGTCCGGCCAGCCCGACGAGCGCGACGTCGAGCCTGCCCTCGCGCAGCGCGCCGAGTAGCCGCTCGGAGGTGTCCTCCGAGAGCGAGATACCCACGCCGGGGTGCTCGGCGTGGAAGCCGGCCAGCATGTCCGCCACGGTGACCGTCGGGCCCGCGGTGACCATCCCGACCGAGACGTGCCCACGAATCAGTCCGGCCAGCTCGTCGACGGCGGCCCGCGCCCCAGCCACCGAGGCCAGGGCGGCCCTGGCGTGGGGGAGCACCGCCTCGCCCGCGGCGGTCGGCCGGACGGTGCGGCCCGATCGGTCCAGCAGTTCCTGTCCCAGCTCGCGTTCGAGCCGGCGGATCTGCGCGCTGACGCCCGGCTGGGCGACGTGCACCCGCTCGGCCGCCCGGGTGAAATTCGCCTCCTCGACCACCGCGACGAAGTACTCCAGTTGGCGAAGTTCCATAACCAGAGATTCTAGCTACGAGACAAACCAGTTCTTGGACTTATCGACGCGGTCCTCGCAGGATGGAGTGGTCAGGAACATCAGCTCCGCGCGGAGCGAGAACGAGGGAGACCGCGATGACCAGCCTACGCGAAAAGGCAACCACCCCAGAGGATCTGGCCAGGATGTTCGTCGAGCGAGCCAATGCCGGCGACGCCGCCGGGATCGCCGAGCTGTACGAGCCCGACGCCGTGCTGGCCTTCCCGCCGGGCAGCGAGACCGTGGGACGGGAGGCGATCCGTGCCGTCATCGAGCAGCTCCTGGCGAACCGGCCGCACTTCGAGGTCGAGGAGCCGATGCCGACGGTGCGCAGCGGGGACCTGGCGATGACCTCCACCCGGCCCGCGGACGACACCGGCGGTCGGGTGCAGGTGGTGCGTCGTCAGCCGGATGGGAGCTGGTTGCGGGTCATGGACCGCCCGGAGGCCCGCGGCTGAGTCGCTCACAGACGACGTTCAGGCAGCGGATCGACCGGAATCACGATCGGTGGCCGCAGCTCGCGCCGCACCGAGTACTCCGCCTCCCCGTGCAGCAGCTTCTCGCCGCCGGGAACGGACAGATCCACGGACACCGCACCGGCCTCGCAGTCGACGGAATCGATGGCCCCGAGCCGCACCGCGACCGCCGTCTCACACATGCCGAAGGCGATCCGCAGGTCGAACCCGATCCGGGCGACCTCGGTGCCGTCGATGAGCAGCGCGACCTCCGGCCGGTGTTCGGAGATGACGCGGTAGGGATCGACCAGCATCACCACCTCCTCGCGACCGGGCGAGGCCGCGGTGACGCGCGCAGCCTCGGCGAGGGCCCGGTACTTCTTCAGCCCGGCCAGCAGCAGGGGACAGGGGTCCTGATCGAGGAAGCGCAACGCGGTGGACAGGATGCGGCTGTCGATCAGCCGCAGCGCCGAGCGCGGCACCGCCCGGGTGGTGGACACCCGGTCCGGGGTCATCCCGGTCGGCGGCAGGTGGGGCTTCATGCGCGAGGTCAGGGCGTCGTCGGACTGCTGCCCGAACACGGTGGCGCGCAGGGTCGATCTGGTCACGATCTCAGTTCTGGTCACGGCCGTTCTCCTCGATGAACTGGTGGCCGGCGTCCTCCCGGGGTTCGAGGCGCACGGCATGACCGTGCATCTGCCCCGGCGGCGGTTCGACCGCGACGACGGGGGGCGCCGGCTTCGGCTGGGTGTCCACGTGCTCGGTCGGCCACCGCCGGACTCGCCGGGCCCGCACCACGACCCCGGCGCCCGCGGCCGCGGCGACGGAGGTCAACCCGGCCGTGGCGATCACGGCGACCGGCGGGGAGCCCGCCGAGCCGGGGGTGACGTACTCGTCGGTGGTCGAGATCGGCCGACCGGTGGTGGTAGGCGACCCCCGATCGGGCGTGAGCGTCAGGCGCGGATCCGGTTGCGTCGTGTTCGCGGTTCCTCCAGCCGGCGCACCCGTCGGGCCGGGTGTGAGCGTCGAGGCACCGCGCTGCGGGCCGGCGCCCCCGGTGCCGCCGGTGCTCGAAGGGGCTTCCGTGGTGACCGGGGGGTCCGTCGTTTCGGTGTCCGTCCATGGGGGCGGGCTCGGGATCGTCGACACAGGGGGCGTCCATGTGGGAATGCTGGGGCCAGGCCCAGGGGTCCACTGGGGAATGGTCGGCGGCGGCAGCGGGGGCCATTCCTGTCCGCCCCGCCTTGGATCCGGCAAATCGGGGATGGTGGGCACCGGCAGCGCGGTCGCCTGCGCAGGAGTCGCCTCGAACCCGGGCGCTGTGAGAGTAAACACCACTGCGACGGCCACGCCTGCGAGCACGGACGCCATCGACCAGGATGTAGTTCGCATCGATACTCATCCCCTGTGGCCAAATCACATGATCGGGCCTGAGTACGACATTGCCACCGGGTTCCGGACCGGGCACGCGTAGTCGACTACCCGAGTCCGGCGTGCCCGCGGCCGTGGCTGTGGCCGACGGCGGACCGCGATCCGCACCATTAGGGTGGACGCCATGGCATCCGCGGAGTCGGCAGTCTCGAGCATCTACATCGCCTCCCCAGAGGGGGATACCGGGAAATCGACCATCGCGCTCGGCGTGCTGCAGATGCTCAGCGGCTCGGCCGCCCGGGTCGGGGTGTTCCGGCCGATCGCGCGCTCCACCGACGAGCCGGACTACATCCTGGAGTTACTCCTCGACCACACGTCCGCGGATCTCGGTTATGAGCAGTGCCTCGGCGTCACCTACGAGCAAGTACACGCCGATCCGGAGCTGGCGCTCAGCGAGATCGTCTCGCGTTACCACGATGTCGCGGAACAGTGCGACGCCGTGGTGATCATCGGCAGCGACTACACGGACGTCGCCAGCCCGAGCGAGCTGAGCTACAACGCCCGGATCGCGGTGAACCTGGATGCACCGGTGCTGCTCGCGCTCCGCGGGTCGGGCCGGACCCCCGACGAGGTGTTGCAGCTGGCCCAGATCTGCGCGGCCGAGCTGCGCGCGCAGCACGCCCACCTGGTGGGCATCGTCGCGAACCGCTGCGACCCCGCCCGGCTCGGCGAGGTGACCACGGCGCTGGAGCCGATGGCGGTGCCCGCATGGACCCTGCCCGAGATCCCGCTGCTGGTCGCGCCGACCATGGGTGAGCTGCTGACCGCGGTCGACGGCGAGCTGTACAGCGGGGATCCCGAGCTGCTGCAGCGCGAGGCACTGCACGTGATGGTCGGCGGGATGACGGCCGAGCACATCCTCGAGCGGCTCTCGGAGGGCGTGGTGGTGATCGCCCCGGGCGATCGGTCCGACGTGCTGCTCGCGATGGTCAATGCCCATGAGGCGGAAGGGTTTCCGTCGCTCGCCGGGATCATCATGAACGGTGGCATCGCACCGCACCCGGCCATTGCGAAGCTCGTCGCCGGACTCAAGCCGCGGTTGCCGATCCTCACCACCGACCTCGGGACATTCGACACCGCCAGCGCGGCCGCGCAGGCCAGGGGACGTGTCGGGGTCGGTTCGCAGCGCAAGGTGGACACCGCGCTGAGCCTGATGGAGCAGCGCGTGAACGCGGCCGACCTGCTGGCCCGTCTCGAGGTCGCCAGGCCCGAGGTGGTGACCCCGCAGATGTTCGAGTACCAGTTGATCGAGCGGGCCAGGGCGGACCGCAAACACATCGTGCTGCCGGAGGGCGACGACGACCGGATCCTGCGGGCGGCAGGACGGTTGTTGCAGCGCAAGGTCGCCGACCTGACCATCCTCGGGGAGGAGGGCCCGGTGCGCAGGCGCGCCGCGGAGCTCGGCGTCGACCTGAGTGCGGCCACGGTGCTCGACCCGACGAACTGCGAGTACACCGACCAGTTCGCGAAGGAGTACGCACGGCTGCGGGCGCACAAGGGGATGACCGTCGAACGCGCCCGCGAGGTGATGGCCGACATCTCCTACTTCGGAACGATGATGGTGCAGTTGGGGATCGCCGACGGCATGGTCTCCGGTGCCGCGCACACCACTGCGCACACGATCCGGCCGTCGTTCGAGATCATCAAGACCGCGCCCGGCGTCTCGACCGTCTCGAGCATCTTCCTGATGTGCCTGGCCGACCGGGTGCTGGCCTACGGCGATTGCGCGGTCGTGCCGGACCCGACCTCGGAGCAGCTGGCGGACATCGCGATCTCCTCCTCGCAGACCGCGGCCCAGTTCGGCATCGACCCGCTGATCGCGATGCTGTCGTATTCGACCGGCGACTCGGGCTCCGGTGCGGAGGTGGACAAGGTCCGCGAGGCGACTGTCCTGGTCCGCGAACGGCGGCCGGACCTGTTGGTGGATGGACCGATCCAGTACGACGCGGCCATCGAGCCGACGGTGGCGAGCACGAAGCTGCCCGATTCGAAGGTGGCCGGGCGGGCCACGGTGTTCGTGTTCCCCGATCTGAACACCGGGAACAACACGTACAAGGCGGTGCAACGCAGCGCGGGGGCGGTCGCGGTCGGCCCGGTCCTGCAGGGCCTGAGGAAACCGGTCAACGACCTGTCCCGCGGCGCGCTGATCCAGGACATCGTCAACACGGTCGCCATCACGGCGATCCAGGCGCAGGGCGTCGAAGAAGGGGGTCAGCGGTGAACGGTCCGGTGCTGGTCATTAATTCGGGCTCGTCCTCGATCAAGTACCAGTTGATCGACCCCGACGGCGGCGAGGCCATCGCCTCGGGACTCGTCGAACGGATCGGCGAGCCGGACGGCGTCATCGGGCACCGGCAGGGCGGCACCGACAGCGAGCATCGCGGTCCGATCGCCGACCACGCGGAGGGCCTGCGGCTGGCCTTCGCGATGTTCGCGGAGGCGGGTATGGATCTGACGACAGCGGGCATCGCCGCGGTCGGTCACCGCGTGGTGCACGGCGGCGAGGTGTTCTACCGGCCGACCCGGATCACCGCGGACGTGATCGCCGAGATCTCCCGGCTGTCCGCCCTTGCCCCGCTGCACAATCCGGCGAACGTGGTCGGCATCGAGAGCGCGATGCGGGTTTTCCCCGACCTCCCGCACGTCGCGGTCTTCGACACCGCCTTCTTTCACACGCTGCCCGCGGAGGCCCGGACCTACGCCATCGACGCCCAGGTGGCGGCGGCACACGGGGTGCGCCGCTACGGATTCCACGGCACCTCGCACGAGTACGTCTCCGGCCGGGTGGCGGAGGTGCTCGGCCGGGACAACACAGAGCTCAACCAGATCGTGCTGCATCTGGGCAACGGGGCCTCGGCTTCGGCCATCGCGGGCGGCAGGGCGATGGACACCTCGATGGGGCTGACCCCGCTCGAGGGGCTGGTGATGGGCACCCGCAGCGGTGACATCGATCCGGGCATCGTGATGCACCTGCGGCGCAGCGCGGACCTGGACGTGGACGCCATCGACGACCTGCTCAATCGCGGGTCCGGGCTCAAGGGTCTGTGTGGGGTCAACGACTTTCGCGAGCTCCGCCGCCTCATCGCCGACGGCGACGAGGCGGCCCGGCTCGCCTACGACGTCTACATCCACCGGCTGCGCAAGTACATCGGCGCGTACCTGGTCACCCTGGGCAGGGTCGACACCATCGCCTTCACCGCCGGGGTGGGCGAGAACGCGGTCGAGGTTCGCGCCGACGCGCTCGCCGGTCTCGAGTCGCTCGGAATCGAGATCGACCTCGAGCGCAATGCGGCGAAAGACCGTTCCGCCCGGGTGATCTCGACGGACTCGTCGCGGGTCACGGTGCTGGTGGTGCCGACAAACGAGGAGTTGGCCATCGCCAGGGCCGCGCGGAGCTTCGCTCCGGATGGCGCGGGCGAGCAAGGGCAGCGATGATTTTCGGGCGGCTCGCGGGTCTACATCCCTGAAAGCCCACCAGAGACGAACAACAACCGAAGAGGGGCGAGTCCCATGCGCATCGTTATCAGCGAGTTCATCAGCTTGGACGGCGTCGTGCAGGCACCGGGTGGACCCGAGGAGGACACCGACGGTGGATTCGCCCACGGCGGCTGGTCGCACCCGTTCTTCGACCCGGAGGTGGTCGGCGGTGCGTTCGACGATGCGTTGAGCAAGGCCGAGGCGCTGCTGTTCGGACGCCGGACGTGGCAGACGATGGCGGGGGCGTGGCCCGAGCGGGCCGGTGACCCGTTCGCCGACAAGATGAACGCCATCGCGAAATACGTCGTGTCCGACTCCCTGGCCGAGGACGAGCTGACGTGGGAGAACACCACGCGGATCGCCGGCGACGAGGCCGTTGCCCGTATCCGGGAGCTGCGCGCGACCGAGGGCGGCGACCTGGTGGTCATGGGCAGCCCCACCCTGGTGCGCACCCTCCTGCAGGAGGGCCTGGTCGACGAGCTCCGGCTCATGGTCATGCCGGTGCTGCTCGGCGGCGGGAAGAAGATCTTCCCCGACGGCGGCAAGCTGAACAGCCTCGAGCTGGTCTCCACCGCCATCAGCCCGGCTGGTGTGCACGTGTGCACCTACCGGCCGGTCACGGAGGGCTAGAACCGCGACGGTCCCCGTCCGATCGGGCGGGGACCGTGCGATGCCCGGTCAGATCAGGCTCTTGGGCCGGATCGAGTTGGCGAGGTCCACGAGTACGTACCGGTGTCTGCGGTCCTCGGCGTTGCGCGCGAGGGCCCGCAGCCCGGCCTCGGTGCCCGCGCGCAGTCCCCGTTCGGTGAACGCGACACCGAGGATCGGTTCGTGTTCGGATTTCGCGACGTGGCCGAGCAGCACCCAGTCCAGCGCGGTGCCGAGCACCAGCGTGCGCATCTGCAGGGCCCGGCCCTCGTTGGGCGGCAACGCGTTCACCCGGCGCGCGGCCTCCCTGATGGCGGTCTCGCGGATCTCCTCGAGCGGCCCGCCTGAGAGCAGCGTGAGCACCGAGGTCATCCGGGCGACGTTGAAATGCCGTGAGCTCGGCGGCACCTGATCGAGGGCCGCGATCGCGCCGGTGATGTCGCCCTTGTCGGCCAGCTGCCTGGCGAGCCCGAAGGCGGCGCTGACCATGCTGCGGTCCGTGCGCCAGACCGTTCGGTAGTACTTCTCGGCGAACCTGCGCCATTGCTCGGGTTGGTCGGTGTCCCAGTGCTGCAGAATGAGTTCCGCGGTGGCGGCCAACGCCAGCTTCGGGGCCATCTCGCCGGGGAGCGCCTCGAGCACGGACTCGAACTGGCTCATCGCCTGCTCGTACTCGGCGCCGAGCAGGGAGGCCATGCCGCCATACCAGTCAACCCGCCAGTTCGATCCCTTTGCCGCGCTGAGCGAACCGAGCACCCGAGACGCCTCGGTCGCGTCGCCGAGGTCGAGGTGTGCCTTCGCCTCGGCCAGCGCGATCTCGGCGGTGAACCCCGCACGGCCGTCCACCGTTCGCTCGAGCCCGTTCGCCCTGGCGTGGCGGATGGCGTCCAGGGTCTGATCCGGCTCGGCGTGCACCGCGGCCGCGAGCAGGGCGGCGCTCGGGTCGGACGGGTTGATCAGCGGAACGGCCAGCGCGGCGGTGATGTCACGCCCCGACATGGTCGGCTCGTGCTTGCGGCCGTCGACATAGACATCGGTCTGCCGTACCACTTCCTCGGTCCCGAAGGTGGTCCGCTGCGGGCTGAAGAGTTCGGAGAGCCCCGGACGCTCCTCGTTGGTCTGCTGGGCCAGGGTCTCACGGAGCACCCCGGTGAGCTGGCTGGCCATCTCCTCCGCGGAGCTGAACCGGTGATCGGGATCGGCGGCGGTCGCCCGCAGCAACAGCCGATGGAAGGACTCGTACTCGGCGATCAGCGGTGCCTGCTCGGGATCGGGCAGTCCGTCGAGGTATTTGCCTTTGGCGGAAGGCATCTGGAGGCTGAGCACGGCGAGGGTCCGGCCGACCGTGTAGATGTCGGAGGCGATGGTCGGACCGGTCCTGAGGATCTCCGGCGCCTGGTACCCGGGAGTGCCGTAGAGGTAGCCGTAGTCCTCGATGCCCGCGACCGCGCCCAGATCGATCAGCTTGAGCTGATCGTCGGTGATCATGATGTTCTCTGGCTTGAGGTCGTTGTAGACCAGGCCAACCGAATGCAGGTAGCCGAGCGCGGGCAGGATCTCGAGCACGTACGCCATCGCCTGTTCGACCGGAATCCGTTCCGGCCGTTTGTGAGTGCTGAGTACGTCGCGGAGCGAATGCCCGGCGACGTATTCCATGACGATGTACCCCATCGGGCTGCCGTCGGGCCGTGGATGCTCGACGAAGTTGTAGATCTTCACGATGCTCGGGTGCGCCACCTCCGCCAGGAACTGCCGCTCGGCGAGCGCGACGGCCTGCGCCTCGGCATCCCCGAAGTGCAGCAGGCCCTTGAGCACCACCCAGCGATCGCTGACGTTGCGGTCGATCGCGAGGTAGATCCAGCCGAGCCCGCCGTGCGCGATGCAACCCTGCACCTCGTACTGACCGCCGACCAGGTCGCCGGGACCGAGCAGCGGAGTGAAGTCGAAGATGGTGCCGCAGGAGGGGCAGATCCCCGCGGACGCCGCGGGTTCGGAGTGGCCCTTGCGGCCGACCGGCTTTCCACATTTCCAGCAGAACCGCTTTTTCTCCGGCACGACGGGATCGACCATCACCGCGTCGGCGGGCTCGACGGCGGTGACCGGCGGGACCTCGACCAGGCCGGCGCCGAGGCGGCGGCGCACACTTGTCCTCGACCGTTGCGAGCGACTCCCTCGCCCGGTGGTGCGGGCGGGCGCGGTCGATTCCGGTGCGGTCGCCTGGGTGCGGCCGGACGCTTCCGGTACGGACGCCTGGGTGCGGCCGGAGACATCCGGTGCGGAGGCCTGGGTGCGGACGGACGGCTCCGGCATCGAGGCCTGGGTCCGCATCGACCGTTCGGTCGGCGCGGACGGCGGCTCCGGGACCGACGGCTCCGGTCCCGGATCTCCTTGCGTTCCAGCCATTGTCTCCGCTTTCAGTCCAGGTAGTGCGGGACCGGTGGGCCCGGCGACGGCCCGAGTACTCTCAGCCATCGATCGTAGATCCGATTCCAGGTGCCGTCCCGGCGCATCCGCTCCAGGCTGCCGTTGACCATCCGCACCAGGTCGGCGTCCGACTTGTTGATCCCAATCCCGTACGGTTCCGAGCTCAGGCTCTCGCCCACGATCTCCAGGTACGGGTCCTGTGCCGCCAGACCGGCAAGGATCGAGTCATCGGTGCTCACCGCGTCGACCTGACGCTGCTGCAACACCACCAGGCAGTCGCCCCAGTTCGGGACCGTCACCACGGTCGCCTCGGGTTGCACCAGTTGGATGCGATCGACGGAGGTGGTGCCCTCGGCCGCGCAGACCCGCTTGCCCGCCAGATCGGCGGCGCCGGTGATTCCGGACCCCTTGACCGCCAGCACCCGCTGCTTGGCCTCGAAGTACACCGTGGAGAAGTCGACCTTCTCGCGGCGCTCGCAGGTGATCGTCATCGTCTTGACCACCGCGTCGACCGTGCTGTTCATCAGCGCCGGGATGCGGCCGACGGAGGGCAGGATCCGGAACTCCACACGGTTCGGGTCGCCGACCAGGTCGCGTGCCAGCTCGCGGGCGATGTCGGCGTCGAAGCCCTCGATGGCGCCAGTCGCCGGATCGCGGAAGCTGAAGAGGTTGCTGCCGGTGTCGAGGCCGACGATGAGCCTGCCCCTGGTCTGGATCTCGGCGAGGGAGGCGCTCGGCGGCGGCGGTTCGGGCGGGACGCCGGGGAAGGGACGCAGGCTCGCCGTCGGGTCCCCACAGTTCGCCCCGTTCGTCGGGGGCCCCGTCGGCGGCGGCGCGATCGTGGCCCCCTCGGGCAGGGGAGGTTCGGTGTAGCCGCCGGTGTCCGCGACGATGCCCGGCTCGGCCTGCGTGCAGCCGGCCGTCATCAGGGACGCGGCGACGAGCAGGACAGCCCCGGCGGTCCGCCACCCCTGTCGCGTCGGGCGCCGCCCGGCCGATCCGGATGCAGGGCTCGTCACTGGTACTCCCGAAGCCGTGGCCACAGGCCGACCCCGACACCGGCCGCGGCCACGGCAGAGAGCACGAGCGCACCGGATCCGAGGCCGTACAGGGTCGAGTGGGCGCGGTCGATATCGGCGCGCAACTCGCTGCGGGTCGTCACGATGGCGTCGTCGAGCGCGGCGTCGGCCCTGGCGAAGTGTGCCGTCGAGTCCTCCTCTCCTGGTCCGGTGACCACGGCAGCTGCCCCGGCCCAGTCGCCGTTGTCGAGCAGGCGCTGCACCCGCTCGTGCGCGGCGGACCAGTCCTTCTCGGCCTCGGCGGCCTGGCTGACCAGATCGGTGGCCACCTTCACGCGGCCGTCATTCGGATACTCGGCCAGGATCTCTTCGAGGCGTGCCAGGTGCGTGCCGAACGCCTCCGCATAGCCGCCCTTCACGTCGCGGCGAACGAGGCCGAGGGTCTCGTCGGCCCTGGCCTGCTGCGCGAGGATGCGCCCGGTGGTCAGCTGCATCAGCGGCCGGGCGCCCTGCTCCAGGGCCCGCCCGGTGGAGGTCGAGGAGATCAGCCCGGCGATCAGCAGCCACCCGAGCAGCGCCGCGATCGCGACGGCGGACAGGATCAGTCCCGGGTTCAGCATCCGCCGGGTCCATCCGGCGAGCAGGACCAGGCCGACAACGAGGGCGATCAGCGACAGCAGGAGCAGGCCGATCGCCAGCCAGGGCGGGGTGGCGAACTCGTCCTGGTTCTGCACGACGGACTCCGCCTGCTGGCTGTGCAGTTCCTCGGCGATCGGGAGCAGGGTCGACTGCATCATGGACGAGGCCTCGCGCAGGTACGCGGTGCCGACGGGGTAGCCGCTGCGGTTGTAGGACCGGGCCGTCTCGATCAGGCCGGTGTAGACCGGCAGCCCGGTGGACAGCTCGGTGAGCAGCCGCTGACCCGACGCGTTCGTCGCGATGATGCCGCTCGACGCGCCGATCAGGTCGGCTGCTGCCTCGCCGATCGACTGCGTGTACCGGTCGCGGACCACGGCCGGTTCGATGCCGCCGAAGATGAACGCGGTGGTGGCGGCGGCGTCCGCGATCGAGAGGGAGCTGTAGAGGTTCTGGGTGGCGTTCGCCTGGGGCTCGACCTGGTTGAGCAGCGTGTCGAGGGTGCGCTGCCGGTCCGCGACCTGGATGGCGGCGACGGTGCCCGCGACCAGTGCCACCACGATCAGCGCGGTCCCGAGCGCGAGCATCTTGGCGGGGGTCGTCCTGAGGAACTCGGACAGCCGGCCGTATCGGCCCTGCGGATCGGCAGACCCGACGGACCGCGGCGCGAGATCATCGCCGAGCGGTTCCGTCGACGGTGCTTCCCGAACGGCCACCACGCACCCTTCCCAGCTGGCCCGGATGCCAGTCAAGGGGGAGCATATAAGCAGTAACTGAGCTTTGTTGTGCGTGACTGGCCTAAGTTCGGTCGTGAACGAGTTGACGAGGCGTGAGGGACCGCGTGGGGTGTGACGTGGCCGGATGTGGGGCAGGTGAACGAAGTCGATGCGCGGTGACGGGGACGGCTGGGCCAAGAGCGATGACGGAATTCGGCATTGGGGCAAATTCGGCGCGGCGGGGCTGCTGCTCCGCGCTCCCACGGCCGACGGAACCCCCACCGTGCTCCTGCAGCACCGCGCCCAGTGGAGTCATCAGGGCGGCACCTGGGCCCTGCCCGGCGGTGCCCGCGACAGCCACGAGTCGACCGTCCACGCCGCCATCCGCGAGGCCGAGGAGGAGGCCGGCATCCCCGGCTGCGAACTGCGGGTCCGTGCGGAACGGGTGACCGCCAACGCCAGCAGCGGGTGGAGCTACACGACGGTGATCGCCGACGCGGCCGGTCCGCTGACGACGGTGCCGAACGGTGAGAGCACGGAACTGCGCTGGGTGCCCGAGGACGAGGTGTCTGGGCTGCTGCTGCACCCGGGATTCGCGGCGAGCTGGCCGCAGTTGCGGAGCACACCGGTCCGGCTGCTGCTGGACACCGCGAACGTGCTGGGTTCGCGGCCGAACGGCTGGTGGCGGGACCGGGCGGGGGCGACCGGGGAACTGCTCGCCGCGCTGGCCGCGACGCTGCCGAGGACCATCGAGCTGCCGGACGGCGGATTCGGCTGGCTGCCGCGGATCGAGGCCGTCCTGGAGGGTCAGGCGCGCACCGTCACCGCGGTGGACGCCCGGGTGCCCGTGCACGTGGCCGCGGGCAGCGGGGACGACGAACTGGCCCTGCTGGCGGGCACGGGCACGGAGTTGGCGATGGCTGCGGGCGGCGGCGTCGGACACCCGGCCTTCGGTGGTGTCGACCAGCACCTGACCGCCGTGGTCACCGCGGACCGTGGGCTGCGCGAGCGCCTGCCGGAGACGGTCGTGCAGCTGTCGCCGTCGACTGTGCTGGGGTGGCTGGACTGAGTCCGCGCCGCGTGCCGACTAGCGGCGGACGGCGTTGCGGGCCAGGGCGTCGGCCAGTGAACGGGCCGCCGCCTGGGGGTCACGCGCCTCGGTGATCGCCCGCACCACCACGATGCGCTCGGCCCCGGCCTCGAGGATCTCGGGCAGCCGCTTCTCGTCGATGCCGCCGATCGCGAACCACGGGCGGGTCGGGTGCGAGTCGGCGGTCGAGCGGACCAGCTCGATGCCCGAAGCGGTCCGGCCGGGCTTGGTCGGGGTGGCCCACACCGGTCCGGTGCAGAAGTAGTCGACGTCGTCCTCGATGGAGGCGAGCTGTGCCTGCGCGCGGCTGTGCGTCGAGCGGCCGATCACCACGTTCGGGCCGAGGATCCGGCGGGCGTAGTGCACCGGGAGGTCGCCCTGGCCGAGGTGCAGGACGTCGGCGCCCGCGGCCAGCGCCAGGTCGGCACGGTCGTTCACGGCGAGCAGCGCGCCGTGCCTGCGGGCGGCCGCGCCGAGCTCGGCCAGCGCGCCCAGCTCCTCCTGGGTCTCCATGGGGCCGAGCTTCCGCTCGCCAGCCGACCCCTTGTCGCGCAGCTGGATGATGTCGACGCCGCCGGACAGCGCGGCCTCGGCGAACTTCGCGAGGTCGCCCTTGTCACGTCGGGCATCGGTACAGAGATACAGACGGGCGGTGGCGAGGCGTTCTCTAGGGGTGAGGTGCCTGCCGGAATGCGAGGGGTGCACGTTCTCAACGGTAGTCTCTACGCAGAGAGAAGTGACACGGGAGTCCCGGCGAACGCGGGGCTGAGAGGGGGCCGCGAGCCCCGACCGTCATACCTGACCCGGATCATGCCGGCGCAGGGAGTGAGGTGGAGTAGTGAGCAGAACCGTCGCGGTGATCGGTGGCGGAGCGATCGGTCTGTCGATCGCGTGGCGTGCCGCCCAGGCTGGTTGGAGCGTCACCGTCCACGATCCGGCGCCCGCATCGGGAGCGTCGTGGGTGGCGGGCGGGATGCTGGCACCGCTGTCGGAGGGCTGGCCGGGCGAGGATGCGGTCCTGCAGGTCGGGGCAGCCTCGCTGGCCCGCTGGCCCGGCTTCGGCGCCGAGCTCGAGACCCTGTCCGGCGAGACGTTGTTCACCTCCCATGGCTCGCTCACCGTCGCGCTGGACGCGGCCGACGCCGCGGACCTGCGGACCGTGGCCGAGTGGATCGCCGGCCAGGGCTACGAGCTGGAACTGCTCTCGCGGGCGCAGATCCGGGCCGCCCAGCCGTCGCTCGCCCCGAACATCCGGCTGGCCCTGCTCGCCGCCACCGAGTCCGCCGTCGACAACCGCGCGCTGATCGCGGCGCTGCGATCGGCCTGTGTCGCGTCGGGGGTGGAGTTCGTCGCCGAGGCGGTCACCGACCCCGCCGCCGTGGCCGCCGACCAGGTGGTGGTGGCCGCCGGTACCGCATCCGCGCGGCTGTGGCCACGGCTGCCGGTCCGTCCGGTCAAGGGCGAGATCCTGCGGCTGCACCGCAGGCCAGGGGTGGCACCCGCCCCGACCATGACCATCCGCGGCAGCGTGCACGGGCGCCCGGTGTACCTGGTGCCGCGCGGCGACGGCCTGGTGGTCGGCGCGACCCAGCACGAGTCGGGGGAGGACACCCAGGTCACCGTCGCCGGGGTCCGTGACCTGATCGCCGACGCGCAGACGCTGATGCCGAGCATCGGGGAGTACGAGCTGCACGAGTGCGCCGCCGGACTTCGTCCGATGAGCCCCGACAACCTGCCGATCATCGGCCGGGTGTCGGACCGGGTGGTGCTGGCCACCGGGCACGGACGCAACGGCGTGCTGCTGACCCCGCTGACCGCGGACGCGGTGGTCGCCGAGCTGGACGGCGCGACATTGGCGGAGGCCAAGAGTGCCTCCCCGGAACGTTTCACCTTCAACGATGAGTGAGGACTCGATGACGAACACACCGGTGAACATCGGGATCACCGTCAACGGCGAGGACCATCAGCTGTCCGAGCCGCTGACCGTGGCCCAGCTGCTGGAGCACCTCGGCCTGCCCAGCAAGGGCATCGCGGTCGCGGTGGACGGGGCGGTGTTCCCGCGGGCGTCCTGGGATACCCCGGTCGGCAAGGGCTGGGAGATCGAGATCCTGACGGCGGTGCAGGGTGGCTGAGCCGCTCGCCGCAGACCGTCTGACCATCGCCGACCGCAGTTTCGGCTCCCGGCTGATCATGGGCACCGGGGGTGCGGCCAACCTCGCGGTGCTGGAGGAGGCGCTCGTCGCGTCCGGCACGGAGCTGACCACCGTGGCGATGCGCCGTGTCGATGCGGCGGGCGGCACAGGGGTGCTCGACCTGCTCCGCAAGCTGGACATCGCCCCGCTGCCCAATACGGCCGGCTGCCGGGGCGCCGCCGAGGCGGTGCTCACCGCGCAGCTCGGCCGGGAGGCGCTGGAGACTGACTGGGTGAAGTTGGAGGTCATCGCCGACGAGCGCACCCTCCTGCCCGATGCCATCGAATTGGTCTCCGCCGCAGAACAACTCGTCGACGACGGATTCATCGTGCTGCCGTACACCACCGACGATCCGGTGCTGGCCCGGCGGCTCGAGGACGTCGGGTGCGCGGCGGTGATGCCGCTCGGTGCACCGATCGGGACCGGCCTCGGCATCTCGAACCCGCACAACATCGAGATGATCGTGGCGGCAGCAGGGGTCCCGGTGATCCTCGACGCGGGCATCGGCACCGCGAGCGACGCGGCGCTGGCCATGGAGCTCGGGTGTGACGCCGTCCTCCTCGCGACCGCGGTGACCAGGGCCAAGGACCCGGCGCTGATGGCGTCGGCGATGGCGTCCGCGGTGACCGCCGGTTACCTGGCCCGTCGCGCCGGACGGATCCCGAAGAGGTTCTGGGCGCAGGCGTCCTCACCCGACCTCTGACCCCGACCCCCCACTCCCTCTCAGGGTCGGGTCATCCCTAGGTATGACACGGGACGCGACCTGCGGGCGATGTGCGCGGGCTCTGTCTGAGGAATCCTTCACGTCATGATTGAAGTGAGGGGTTTGACGAAAGAGTTCGGGCCCACGAAGGCGGTCGAAGACCTGACCTTCACGGTTCAGCCCGGCATGGTGACCGGATTCCTGGGACCGAACGGTGCCGGCAAGTCCACGACGATGCGGATGATCCTCGGCCTCGACCGGCCGACCGCGGGAACCGCGCTGATCGATGGCAAGCGGTACCACGACCTGAAGCAGCCGCTCCGGACCGTCGGCGCGCTGCTGGACGCGAAGTGGGTGCACCCCAACAGGTCCGCGAAGGCGCACCTGCAGTGGATGGCGGCATCCAACGGGATCCCGATGTCCCGGGTCGACGAGGTGCTGCGGCTGGTCGGCCTGACCGAGGTCGCGGGCAAGAAGGCAGGCGGGTTCTCGCTCGGCATGTCCCAGCGGCTCGGACTTGCTGCCACCCTGCTCGGTGACCCGAAGGTCCTGCTGTTCGACGAGCCGGTGAACGGGCTCGACCCCGAGGGCATCGTCTGGATCCGAAAGTTCATGCAGCGCTTGGCGGCTGAGGGACGCACCGTGCTGGTGTCCAGCCACCTGCTCTCCGAGATGGCGCTCACCGCCGAGCATCTCGTGGTGATCGGCCGGGGACGCCTGATCGCCGATACGACCGTCAAGCAGTTCGTCGACCGGTCGTCCGAATCGACCGTGCGGGTGCGCAGCCCCCAGCTGGATGCGCTTCGGAGCGCGCTGACCTCGCAGGGGCTCACGGTCCGCGAGGACGGCACCTCGGAGCTCGGTGGGGCGCTCATCGTGCTCGAGGCGACCACCGACGTCGTCGGCCAGATCGCAGGCGGCCAGGGAATCGTCTTGCACGAGTTGGCCGCCCAGCAGGGGTCCCTGGAGGACGCCTTCATGAAACTGACGGGGGACGACGTGCAGTACCACGCCGCAGGCATCGACGAAGTGATGGGAGGGGCGCTCTGATGGGTGTCGTGAACGCAGAACGGATCAAGCTCACCTCGACCCGGTCGCCGTGGTGGTGCACCGTCGCGATCATCGCGCTCGGCCTCGGCCTGGCCGCGGTGATCGGGCTGAGCGCCAAGGCGAGCTACAACGCCTTCGTGGACGAGGTCGCGAAGGGCGACAAGCCCGACTTCGAGCCCTTCCTGCCCACGCTCGCGGACGCGGTCGGCGGGGTGTCCGGGTTCGGCGTGCTGATCCTGATGATCCTCGCGGCCCTCGCGGTGACGAGCGAGTACCGGTTCGGCATAATCCGCACCACCTTCCAGGCCGTGCCGAAGCGCGATTCGGTGCTGATCACCAAGGCCGGCCTGATCGGCGGCTTCGGTGCGCTGCTCACCTTCTTGCTCACCTTCGGCGCTTACGCGATCGCCAAGGCGACGGCGGGATCCGACGCGGGTGCGGCGCTGAAGCTGTCCGGCTCCGAGGCCTGGCGGGCGATCTACGGCGTGCCGATCTACGCCTTCCTGTGCGTGGTGCTCGCCGTCGCGGTCGGTACCCTGCTCCGGCAGTCGGCCGGCGCCATCGCGCTGCTGCTGCTCTGGCCGCTGCTGGTCGAGAACTTGTTCGGCCTGTTCGGGCGGTTCGGCGAGAACATCAAGCCGTTCCTCCCCTTCATGAACGCGAACAACTTCCTCGGTGCGCCGCAGGGCGTCGATTTCCACTGGGGACCGTGGGGCAGCCTGGCGTACTTCGCGGCCTTCGTCGCGGTGATCTTCGGACTCGCCCTGTTCACCGTGAACCGCCGCGACGCCTGAATCCGCGGCCACACCACGAGCGTGCGCGCCCGGTACCCGATTTCGGGTACCGGGCGCGCACGTGTGTTTTGGGGTCGATCCGCCGCTCGCGAGCAGTACGCTCGGCAAATGCGACAGTCCATTCGGGCACGGGTCGGAGCATCTACCGCCGCGATGCTGGCCGGGATCGCGCTGGTGTCCGGGTGCGGACGGGACGAGGAGCAGTCGCCTCCCGCACCGCCGGTCGACGGGCAGTCGCTGGCGGCCGCCGTCGGTGGCGACGCCGTCGCCGCGCACATGGAGGCGCTCGAGCGGATCGCCACGGACAACGGGGGCAACCGGGCCGCGGGGACCGCGGGCTACGACGCCAGCGTCGACTACGTCGCCGACCGGCTCCGGGACGCGGGCTTCGAGGTGTCCACCCCCGAGTTCGATGTGGACCGCTTCATCGCCGGGCCGGTGGAACTGCGGGCGGGTGACCGCCAGTTCACCGCCGGCACCCTGGAGTACTCGCCGCCGACGCCGCCGGAGGGGATCACGGCGCGGACCCTCGCCCTGCCGGACGACGGCAGCCCCGGCTGCGAGGCGACCGACTACGACGGGCGCGACGCCGCCGGCGCCATCGTGGTGGTCCGGCGCGGGGTCTGCCCCTTCTCGGCGAAGGAGCAGATGGCCGCCGATCGCGGCGCCGTCGCCATCGTCGTGTTCAACAACGAGGACGGCCCGCTGGCAGGCGGCACGCTGGGGGAGGACACGGACCCGCGGATCCCCGCCGTGAGCGTGCCGGGCTCCGAGGGTCCGGCGGTCGCGGCCGCACCGGAGCTGTCGCTGAAGCTGGAGGCGGTCACCGAGGCCGCCACGAGCCGAAACGTGATCGCGCAGACCACGACCGGGTCGACGGAGAACGTGGTGCTGGTCGGCGCGCACCTGGACAGCGTCGAGAAGGGCCCGGGGATCAACGACAACGGCTCCGGGTCGGCCGCGGTGCTCGAGACCGCGCTGCGGCTGGGCAGCGCGCCGAACGTGACGAACGCGGTGCGCTTCGCCTGGTGGGGCGCGGAGGAACTGGGCCTGGTCGGATCGGAGCGGTACGCCGAGGGGCTCGACGAGGGTGAACGCGAGGACATCGCGCTGTACCTGAACTTCGACATGCTCGGCTCGCGGAACGCGGGGTACTTCACCCTCGACGGCGACGATTCCGACCGGGAGGGCGCCGGACCTGGACCGCAGGGTTCCGACGCGATCGAGCGAACCCTGGGCGGCTACCTCGCCTGGCGCGGGATCGTGGCGGACGGAACCGATTTCGACGGACGATCCGACTACGGCCCGTTCATCGAGATGGGGATTCCGTCCGGTGGGGTTGACAGCGGGGCGGACGACCGCAAGTCCGAGGAGCAGGCACTGAAGTGGGGCGGTACGGCGGGCGAGACCTTCGATCCCGGCTACCACTCGCCGGAGGACACCCTGGCGAACGTGGACCGGGCGGCGCTGGCGCAGAACGCGGCGGCGGTGGCGTTCGGCGTCGGTACCTACGCGAACTCCGTCGATGGCCCGGACGGGGTTCCCGCCCGGGCGGACCGGGCGAAGGCTCGGGAGGGTGCCGGACAATGATCCCGATAGTATCTGTGACTCTGAGTTACACTTTGGCCTGTGACTGAGGACCCCTCGACCTCGGGCGGCGACCCCGACGACGCGAGCGAACGCGACGCCGCCGGCTCTGCATCTGGGCGCTCCGCGGGCTCCTCGCCTGGGCGCTCCGCGGGCTCCGCGCCTGCGCGACGCGGCAGGCCCGAGGCCGTCGCCCGGTGGGTCCGCGGGGTCAACACCAGACCGCAGGTGGTCGACGCGTTCCGCAGGATCCGCCGGGCACTGCCGGGCGACCCGTCCTTCGGCGATCCGCTGTCCACGGCGGGACCCGGCGGCGTGCGGGCGATGGCCAGGGCGGCGGACCGGTTCCTCGACGACGGCCCCGGTGCCTCCCGCGAGGTGAGCCTCGGTGCGCTCCAGGTGTGGCAGGCGCTGCTCGAGCGGACCGGTCGCGGTCGCGGCCCCCGCGAGGTGACCATCGTCTTCACCGATCTGATCGGATTCTCGAGCTGGTCGCTCGGCGCGGGGGACGAGGTGACCCTCGAGCTGCTGCGGGAGGTCGCGAAGGCGGTCGAGACGCCGATCGTCGACCGCGGCGGCCAGGTGGTCAAACGGATGGGCGACGGGCTGATGGCGGTCTTCGCCCGGCCGGACCGCGCCGTCGAGGCGATGTTCGCCGCCCGTGCCCAGCTCGCGGAGGTGGAGGTCGAGGGCTACCGGCCGCGGATGCGGATCGGTGTGCACACCGGGTCGCCCCGGCAGATGGCGTCCGACTGGCTCGGCGTGGACGTGAACGTGGCCGCCCGCATGATGGAACTCGGCGGGGACGGCAACGTCATCGTCTCCGAGACCACGCTGGCGGCGCTCCAGCCTGGGTTCCTCGCGGACCTGCGCGCCGCGGCCAAGCCCTACCGGCGGGGGCTGTTCGCAGCCCCGATGCGCGGGGTCCCGGATGGCCTGCGCATCTTCACCGTCCAGGCGCGATGAGGTCGGGCATTGCCACCCGTGGCGCCGTCGGCGGACACTGGATGAATGGTTGACAGGGAGCAACGCACACCCTTTTACGGGGTGGTGATGATTCTCGCGGCGCTCGGTGCCTCGATGGTGGTCAGTTACTACGGGCCGGCTTGGTTCCGCGTCACGGTCTACATCCTCGCGGTGTTGGTGGTCCTGGTCGGGGGCGTCATGACCTTCCGGGACTACTCGCGCTGACGTTGCGCGTGCTGTGCGCGTCGCCCCGGTTCGGGAGGGGCGACGCGCACAGACGTGTCAGTGCAGGCGCCAGAGCGGGGAGACCGGACCGTGGCCCGCGCCCAGGTCGTACGACGCGGCCAGGCATCGCGTCACCCACTCCTTGCCGAACGCGACGGCCTCGGGCATCGGGTACCCGTTCGCCAGCGCGCACGCGATCGCCGCGGCCAGGGTGTCCCCGCCGCCGTGATCGTTCCCGGTGTCGATCCGCGGGCTGGTGAACTCGTGGAAGACGTCGCCGTCGAAGAGCAGGTCGGTGCTCGAGGTCGAGGTGCGCAGGTGCCCGCCCTTGACCAGCGACCACTGCGCCCCGAGCCCGTGCAGCGCCTCGGCCGCCCGACGGGCGGAGGTGTCGTCGACCACGTCGATCCCGGTGATGAGCCGGACCTCGTCCAGGTTCGGCGTCACCAGCGAGGCGATCGGGATCAGGGTGTGCCGGACCGCGTCGAGCGCCTCGGCGTGCAGCAGGGGGTCGCCGTGCATGGATGCGCACACCGGGTCGACGACCAGTGGCACCGCATGCCCGCGCCCGATGCCCACCTCGCCGCAGACCTCCGCGACGGCATCGATGATCGCGGTGGACGCGAGCATCCCGGTCTTGGCCGCCCCGACCCCGATGTCGCCGACCACCGATCGCACCTGGTCGGCGACGATCTGCGGCGGGATCTCGTGGAAGCCGCTGACCCCGACCGAGTTCTGCACCGTCACCGCGGCGACGGCGACGCAGGCGTGCACACCGCACATGGCCATCGTGCGGGAGTCGGCCTGGATGCCCGCACCGCCGCCGGAGTCGGTTCCGGCGATGGTGAGGACGCGGATCGGGGTCTGTCCGTCCGGGGTCAGGGGCAGCAACTTCACGCGTGAGAGCCTATCCACCGGCCGGAACGACGGGCAGATAGACCTGGTTGCCGCGGTCCGCGAATTCCGAGGATTTCTCCGCCATGCCGTTGGCGATCATCCGGTCGATGTCCTCCTGCGTTTCGAGCCCGTTCTGTTCGGCGTACTCGCGCACGTCCGCCGAGATCCGCATGGAGCAGAACTTCGGCCCGCACATCGAGCAGAAGTGCGCGGTCTTCGCCGGCTCCGCGGGCAGGGTCTCGTCGTGGTACTCGCGGGCGGTGTCCGGGTCCAGCGAGAGCGCGAACTGGTCGCGCCAGCGGAACTCGAAGCGCGCCCTCGACAGCGCGTCGTCGCGCTCCTGGGCCCGCGGGTGCTGCTTGGCGAGATCGGCGGCGTGCGCGGCGATCTTGTACGTGATGACGCCGACCTTCACGTCGTCCCGGTTGGGCAGGCCGAGGTGTTCCTTCGGTGTCACGTAGCAGAGCATCGCGGTGCCTGCCTGCGCGATCATGGCCGCGCCGATCGCCGATGTGATGTGGTCGTAGGCGGGCGCGATGTCGGTGGCGAGCGGGCCGAGGGTGTAGAACGGCGCCTCCTCGCACAGCTCCTCCTCGAGCCGGACGTTCTCCACGATCTTGTGCATCGGGACGTGGCCAGGGCCCTCGATCATCACCTGCACACCATGGGATTTCGCGATCTTGGTCAGTTCGCCGAGGGTCCGCAGCTCGGCGAACTGGGCCTCGTCGTTGGCGTCCGCGATGGACCCGGGGCGCAGCCCGTCGCCGAGCGAGAAGGTCACGTCGTACTCGCGCAGGATCTCGCAGAGTTCCTCGAAGTGTGTGTACAGGAACGACTCTCGGTGATGGGCCAGGCACCAGGCCGCCATGATGGAGCCGCCGCGCGAGACGATCCCGGTGACCCGCTTGGCGGTCAGCGGCACGTACCGCAGCAGCACCCCGGCGTGCACGGTCATGTAGTCCACGCCCTGCTCACACTGCTCGATCACGGTGTCGCGGTAAATCTCCCACGTCAGCGCGGTCGGGTCGCCGTTGACCTTTTCCAGTGCCTGGTAGATCGGCACGGTGCCCACCGGCACGGGCGAGTTGCGCAGGATCCACTCGCGGGTCTGGTGGATGTCCTTGCCGGTGGACAGGTCCATGATGTTGTCCGCGCCCCATCGGGTGGCCCAGACCATCTTCTCGACCTCCTCGGCGATGGAGGAGGTGACCGCGGAGTTCCCGATGTTCGCGTTGATCTTCACCAGGAATCGCTTGCCGATGATCATCGGTTCGGACTCGGGATGCTTGTGGTTCGCGGGGATGACGGCCCGTCCGGCGGCCACCTCCTCGCGCACGATCTCAGCCGAAACACCTTCGCGGGCAGCGCAATAGCGCATCTCCCTGGTGATGATCCCGGCCCGGGCCCAGGCCAGCTGGGTGCGCGCGAGATTGGGTCCGCCGCTGCGGCTGGTGCCGCCGAGATCGACTGGATCGGGCTTGGCCCAGTCGTCACGGGTCTTCGCGAGACCGGCCTCGAGGTCGATGGTTGCCCGCGCGTCGGTGTACGGGCCGGAGGTGTCGTACAGGTCGAGGTGTTCGCCGTTGGTCAGGTGGACCCGGCGGACCGGCACGGACAGGCCGTCGACGGTCAGGTACTGCTTGCTGCTGCCCTCGATGGGGCCGGTGGTGACGGTGGTTCCGGAAACAGAGGTGTCCCTCATGCGTGCTCTCCCTACGCCGGCATTACCCGGTCAGGTTCAACGGTCGACGGCCCTAGCCGTCCTCTCAGCCCGCTGGTGCGAGCCCCCGTGGGTTGTGTAGTTGTCGGGCACGACCCTAGGGCACAGCGCGTGAGCGGGCGAGCGCGGGCGGGCCGCGGAGATTTCTTGGCGCAAATCGGGGCGCAGGAGCGACCGGCGTGCCTATAGTGGCGGAAATCACATTGTGATTACGGATCGGGCAAGGAGACGGGCACATGATCACGGAATCGCCGACGGCAGAGGTGACGAACAATGCAGGTCAGAACCGGTTCGAGCTGAGGCTCAACGGGGACCTCGTCGGCATTCTCGGTTATTACGACTTGGACACACGGAGCGCGAAGCGGTCCTCGGCCGCGACGCCGGTGGTCTCGTTCATGCACACAGTGATCGTCGAGGACTTCGGTCACCGGGGACTCGCCGCGGTGATGGTGCGCCGGTCCCTCGACGCCGCGCGGGGCTACGGCTGGAAGATCCGGCCGGTTTGCACCTATCTCCAGCGATTCGTCGCGGACAACCCCGAGTACCGGGACCTCATCGTCCCCGTGTGAGAACTTCGGGTGCCGATTCGGCCACGATTCGATGGTGACTGGGCAACAAATCGCACCATCGGCCCCAAATCGGGCGACCGGGCCGGGGCGGGACTGCTTCCATGGTGAGGTGTCTCACATCTTCAAGCGACCTCCCGTCCCGGCAGCGGTGGTGACTGCGCCCGCCCCTGTCCTTGCGAACCCGGCGCTCGCGCGCGTCATGGACAACCCCTCGCACGCCCGCTTCGACCTCTGGGTCGGTGACGAACTGATCGGAATCCTCGGCTATCGCGGCGGAGGGGAGTCGACCGAGTTCACGGGCGGCCGCGGGGAGGTGGTCGCGCTCATGCACACGGTCGTCAAAGAGGAATACGGCGGTCGCGGCTGGGCCGCCGTGCTGGTCGGTGACGTGCTGGCGCTGTCGAGGGAACGCGGCTGGCGGTTGCAGCCGGTCTGCACGTATGTGCAGCGCTACCTGGGCGCCCACCCCGAGGAACTGGACCTGATCGTCGACGAGGACTTCACTCCGACCCCGAATTCGCCGTAGTCCGACACGGAGAGCGGCACTGACCCTATGCTTCCCCTGACCCGTCGCGGTCGGGGCCGGAAAACGTGGATCCGAAACAGATTTCGGCTTCCCCCGGCACCGCGTGGCGGGCGTCATCTCATCGCTTCGCGTATCGACGCGCCGTGTAACTGGGGGAAGAATGACGATCGTTGCTGCCGTGTCCGAGAGCGCCAAGGGCGGGTCGGTGGCCGGGATCTCGGCCGATGTCAGGGCGGGGACGGCCTCGCTGGTCGTCGCGCTCGGCGTCGCGGGGTTCGCGCTCGCATCGGTGGCCGTCGCGCCGCCCGCGCAGGCGGGCCCGATCCGGGAGTTCGCCAAGTTCGTCGCGACCCAGGTCGAGGCGAGTACCGCGCAGATCAAGCTCGAGTCCGGACGGTTCGTCCGAGACACCCAGACGAACGCCATCGCCGCAGTGAACGAGGCGGGCCGCGTGCTGGAGAACCTTCCGGTGCGTATCGAGGTCGACGGCGCAGTGCAGGGCATCACCTACTCCATTGCCGAGGGCGGCAAGGTCGTGTCGGCGGTCGTGGACACCGCGATCGACGCCGGGGTCGTGGTGGCCACGGAGGTCGTCAACCAGGCCGGTGCCTTCGCCGAGGAGTGCGTGAAGTCCGGGGTGAAGCCCGCGATCGCGGGAGCGCTGTCCGGCGCTGTGACCGCGGCGTCCGCCGCGGGCGTGGCCGCGGGGCCGGCCGGGCTGGTCGGCGGGGTGGCCGCGGGTGCCGCCTCGGGTGCGGTGACCGGCTTCGCGGGCGGTTGCGCGGACGGCCTGGTCAGGGAGCTCGTCCGCTAGGTGATCGCCGGTCTGCGCGTCAGTGCGCGCGGACCGCGAGTCGCCAGAGCGAGACCACCTCAGCAGCACGGACGGCGGCCAGCGGGTCGCGTCCGCCCGTTCCGCGTCCCTCGGGGCGGGCGCCGCTCGCGCGCGGGTGCCGAGGCCGGGTGTCGGTGCGGCCCAGCACCGTCAGGCCCGCCTGCTCGAACTGGTCCGTCAGCTGTGCCCGCGTGCGCAGCCCGAGTCGCTCGGCCAGGTCGGAGAGCACCAGCCAGCCCTCGCCGCCGGGGTTGAGATGATCCGGCAGGCCCCGGATGAACTCGGTGAGCATGTGCCCCTTGCGGTCGAACACGCCCAGCTCGATCGAGGACGTCGGGGCGGCGGGCACCCACGGCGGGTTGCACACCACCAGGTCGGCCGCGCCTGCCGGGTACACGTCGGTGCGGACCACCTCCACCCGGTCGGCGAGCCCGAGCCGCTGCAGATTGTCGGTCGCGCAGGCCACCGCGCGGGGCTCGATGTCCGTGGCCACCACCCGCCCGACGCCCCGACGTGCCAGCACGGCGGCCAGCACGCCGGTCCCTGTGCCGAGGTCGAACGCCGTTCCCGGAGTGGGTAACTGCGCCTCCGCGACCAGGTCGACGTACTCGTTCCTGGTGGGGGCGAACACGCCGTAGTGCGGGTGGATCCGCGCCCCGAGGGCGGGGACCAGCACGCCGCGCCGCCGCCACTCGTGCGCGCCCACCGCCCCGAGCAGCTCCTGCAGGGAGGCCACACTCGGCTCGGTCGCCTCGCCGTACGCCTCCCGGCACGCGTCCCTGATGTCGGGAGCGCGGCGGAGGTCGATGCCGAAGTCCGTGCCGAGCTCGATCAGGACCATGCTCAGGATGCGGGTGCGGTGCGCCCTGGCCTGCCGATGCCGGTGAAAGGTCACGGCGAGGTCGGGATCGGGCTTGACCTGCTGCCGGTCGAGCCGGCGCTTGAGTGCGTCGAGTAGCTGCCGGGCGCCGAGGAAGTCGCCGCGCCAGAGGATCGCGGTGCCCTCCGACGCGAGCCGCATCGCATCGTCGGCGCGGAGCTCGTCGCCGAAGGTCTCGACCGTCTTCGGCGGCTTGACACTGCTGTTGGACCGCCACGGCGCAGCGTGGCGTTCGCCCGCCTCGAACCATTCGACCTCGGTGCGGTCGGGCTGATCGCGCGGGGTCTCCACGGCGGACTCCTAGCGATGGGGGCGGCGCGACGCCTGCGAAGCACGCCCGGACCGGGCGGACACGGTGGATGAATCGTAGACCGGGCGGGGGAGCGCCCGAAATTTGAGAGCACTGCTCTTGTTTTCTCCCGCGCGTTGGTGAACACTGCTCATAAGAGAGAGCGCCGCTCTCGTTATTGGAGGAGGCAAGCATGATCGACACGGCACAGAGGGTGGGCACCGATCGCGCACGGATCGCGGCGGCGGCGTTGTTCGGTGTGGCGGGGGTGCTGTTCCTGCTCTACCCCGCGGTCCGGCCCTACTCGGACTACCTGAACCAGGCCACCATGGACGGCGCGCGGGCCTACGCGTCCGGCGCCTGGGTCTCGGCGCACTTCTTCGGGATGATCGGGTTCCTGCTGCTCGGCCTCGCAGTGCAGGCGCTACGGGAGATCCTCCGCGGCACCGAGGGGGACCGTGCCGGCATCGCCGCGACCGTGCTGACCTGGGTCGGGGTCGGCCTGACCCTGCCCTACTACGGCGCCGAGGACTTCGGCCTGCATGCGATCGGCGGGCGCGCGGTCGCGGACGGGACGCCGGAGCTGCTCGACCTGGTCGACGGCGTGCGCGGCGGCGGCACCCAGATGACCATGTTCACGGTCGGGTTGCTGCTGGTCGCCGCGGGCGCGGTCGCCGCGGCGGTGGGGATCTGGCGGTCCGGGGTGCTGGCCCGATGGAGCGGGGTCCCGCTCGCGGTCGGGTTCGCCCTGTTCATCCCGCAGTTCTTCGGCAGCCCGTGGATGCGCGTCGCCCACGGGGTGCTGGTGGCGGCGGGCGCGCTGTGGCTGGCCGCCGAACTGCTGCGCGCTCGCCGCGTCTCCGGCTAGTCCAGCTCGACCACGACCGGGGCGTGGTCGCTGGCGCCCTTGCCCTTGCGCTCCTCGCGGTCGATGGACGCACCGGAGACCCGTTCGGCCAGTGCGGGGGAGCCGAGGACGAAGTCGATCCGCATGCCCTGACGCTTCGGGAACCGGAGCTGCGTGTAGTCCCAGTACGTGTAGACGCCGGGGCCGGGGGTGAACGGGCGGGCGACGTCGACGAAGCCCGCGTCCTGGAAGGCGTCGAAGGCGTCGCGTTCGGGCTGCGAGGTGTGCGTCTTGCCCTCGAACAGCGCCGGGTCCCAGACGTCCTCGTCGGTCGGTGCCACGTTCCAGTCGCCGACCAGCGCGATCTGGGCGGTCGGGTCCTGCGCCACCCACTTCGCGGCGTCGTCGCGCAGGGTGGCCAGCCAGTCCAGCTTGTATTCGTAGTGCGGGTCGCTGAGCTCGCGCCCGTTCGGCACGTACAGGCTCCACACCCGGACCCCGCCACAGGTGGCGCCGATGGCCCTGGCCTCGACGACCGGGGTCGCGATGTCCAGGCTGTCCGCCGCGGGCTTGGCGAAGCCCGGCTGCCCCTCGAAGCCGACCTGCACGTCCTCGAGCCCGACACGGGAGATGATCGCGACGCCGTTCCACTGGCTCAGCCCGACGTGGGCCACCTCGTAGCCGAGCTCGGTGAATCGTTCCGTCGGGAACTGGTCGTCACGGCACTTGGTTTCCTGGATCGCCAGCACGTCGGTGTCGGTACGCACCAGCCAGTCCACGACCCGATCGGTGCGGGCCCGGACCGAGTTCACATTCCACGTCGCCAATCGCATTCGAGGCAGCCTAGTGCGACGGCGGCGACGACGACGGCGCCCCCCTGTGGGTCCGGAGGGCGCCGTCGTTCGTGCGGGCTCGTGCGGCTACCAGGCGGTGCCGGGTGCCGCCGCGTAGCGGTACCGGTGATGGTCGAGCATCCCCATCGTGCGGTACAGGGCGATCGCCGCCTCGTTGTCGGCCACCACCTGGATGTACGCGTGCGTCGCGCCCCGGTCGCGGCCCCAGCGGATCATCTCCGCGCAGATCAGCATCCCGAGCCCGCGCCTGCGGTGGGCGGGCGCCACCTCCACCGCGCTCAGTCCGACCCAGCGTCGGCCGTCGGGCGCCTCGGTCACGGCGGCCCGCGCGATGGCGAGCAGTTCGGTGCTCGGGCTGCCGAGCCGGCCGAAGCCGAGCTCGCCGTCGCGGACGGACCCGAGCACCTCAGGGGCACAGTCCGGCAGCTTTGCCCCGTTGTGGTCGTACAGCGGCAGCCACTGATCGTCCGGCTCGCCGGACACGGTCACCAGCGAATCGCCTTCGGGCAGCGTGAGGTTCGCGATCTCCGCGGCCATCACCAGCACCTCGTCAGAGGTCTCCCAGTCGGTGGGGGCGTTGCCGAGGCGGTCCGGCAGCAACAGCCGCAGCGGCTGATCGCGGTCGGCGTACCACTTCTGCAGGCGCTCGAGGGTGTCGCCGCTGTAGAGGTCGCCGATCCGGTCGGCCTTCCCGAGGGGAGACGCCGAGTTGGCGCGGCCTGTGAACCCGCCACCGGAGCGGGCAAGCCAGCCGTTGATCCAGCTCTGCTCCAGGCCGGGCCAGCCATCGGCGGCGGCCAGCTCGAGCGCGCGGATCTCCCGGCTCAGGATCGGTCGGGCACCGATCGACTTGAGCGCGACGACCTTGTCGGGGACGACCTGCACCACCCGTCCGTCCGGGGCGCGGACCACGACGGCCGGTGTGAGCGACACCAACTCCCCGATGATGTCGGTCAGGGGCTGCGGGTAGCCGGGCGGCAATTCGTATCGCAACACCACCCGGCTACCGAGCACGATGTCAGTCATCGTGGCCGAAGGGATCCTCGACCGTGCCCGGCACCCAGCTCTTGCCCGGGACGCCCCAACCGGAGCGCTTGATGATCTTCTTCGCGGCCCTGGCGTTGCGGCCGATAAGCACGTCGACGTAGAGGAATCCGTCGAGGTGTCCGACCTCGTGCTGGAGCATCCGGGCGAAGAACCCCGTGCCCTCGATCTCCACCGGCGAACCGTCGGCCTCGGTGCCGGTCACCTTGGCCCAGTCGGCGCGGCCGGTCGGGAACTGCTCGCCGGGAACGGAGAGGCAGCCCTCCTCGTCGTCGTCGGGGTCCGGCATGGTCTCGGGGATCTCCGAGGTCTCGAGCACCGGGTTGACCACGGCGCCGCGACGGCGGATCGAGTTCCCGTCGCCGTCGACGTCGGGGCAGTCGTAGACGAACAGTCGCATCGGGACGCCCACCTGGTTCGCCGCCAGACCGACGCCGTTCGCGACGTCCATCGTCTCGTACATGTCAGCGATCAGCTCGGCGATTTCCGCCGGCGATTCGGTGACGGGCCGCGTGGGCTCATGGAGCACCGGATCGCCCACGATCCGGATCGGAAGTATTGCCATTTGAGCAAGGATAGTGGGGCGCCCGGACGCGACGCGCCAGCACCGCAACCAGGCCGCGCCCGTGCGGATCATGGTTGAATAATCCCCGGAAGAACAGATATGTAATTCGTTGCCCGGTAATCGTGAAGCCAGCCGGGTCGTCGGGGAACTTTGGTTTCGATGCATCACGCGAGAGCAGTGGCGTTGGGCGAGAGCTCGAAGTTGAGGGAGTGAGATGGACGGGGCAGCGGCGCGTAACCGGAATTCCGAGCAGACCGACCCGCAGGACGCGAACGCGATCGGCGAGGACGGACTGACCCGCCGCGACCACGACATCCTGTCCTTCGAGCGCCAGTGGTGGAAGTACGCGGGCGCCAAGGAAGAGGCCATCAAGGAACTCTTCGACATGTCCGCCACCCGCTATTACCAGGTGCTGAACGCGCTGGTCGACCGCCCCGAGGCCCTCGCAGCCGACCCGATGTTGGTCAAGCGACTGCGCCGGCTGAGGGCGAGTAGACAGAAGGCGCGAGCCGCACGTCGCCTCGGATTCGACATCACCTAGGTGTCGGCGGACGCGGCGCGGCCTCTAAGGTCATTCGAGTGAGCACTCCTGAGCAGCCACCGAGCGGACCGCCGCTGCGTGCGTTCGCGATGGTCCTGATTGCGCTCGCGATCGCCTTTGCCGGTATCGGCGCCATGGCGCTGTCCGGAAACGATTCCGAGTCGGAGCAGCCCGAGACCACCTCGAGCGTGGCGCGGGCGGCGGGCAACGGGGCCGCCTCGGTCACCTCCGCCAAGCCGCCTGCCGCGGTCACCTCGGCCAGGCCGCCCGCCGCGATCACGTCGACCACGGCTGCCGCCACCACCACGACGGCGCCGGTGCTGGACAAGTCGGCCGTGTCGGTCCGGGTGCTCAACAACAGCACGGTCAGCGGCCTGGCCGCGCAGACCGCCAGGACCATCGAGTCCGACGGCTGGACGGTCGGCGAGACCGGCAACTACAGCGACGGCTCGGTGAGCTCGACCACCGTCTACTACTCGGCCTCGTCGCCTGCGGAGAAGGCGGCCGCGACGGAGATCGCCGCGACGCTGGGTGTGTCCGCCGAGCCACGGTTCCCCGGCATCACGAGCGCGTCGCCCGGCGTCATCGTGATCGTCACCGCGCCCTAGGTGGACGCACCAGCGGACAACCGTTCCGCGCGCGCGTCTATGATCAGTTCACTGCCAGCCCATCTAGAAGGAGCGGTTTGATGGCCCTGCTTACCCGACGCGACTCGCACCTCGGCGGTGCCGAGAATGCACGCCGTCCCGCCCGCGTGTCCTGGCGCGTCGTCGCCCCGATGGTCGCGATCGCGGCCGTTGGCCTCACCGCGTGCTCCAACGGCCAGGAGCCGAGCGACGTCCCCGGTACCACCCCTCCGGTGTGGACGGGAGCGTCCGTGCCGGGCCACGGCGCGGCAGAAGGTGGCCACGGATCGGCGGCCGAAGAGGGCGCGATCTCCGTCGAGCTCAAGGACGCGAAGGGTGCCGAGGTCGGTACCGTCCGCTTCACCGAGGGTGACGGGTTCGTCCAGGTCTCGGTCGAGGCCGAGCACCTCACCCCCGGCTTCCACGGACTGCACGTCCACGAGGTCGCCAAGTGCGAGGCGAACTCGGTGGCGCCGTCCGGCGGCGCGCCCGGCGACTTCCTTTCCGCCGGTGGGCATTTCCAGGCGGAGGGTCACACGGGACATCCCGCGAGCGGCGACCTGACCTCGCTGCAGGTGCGCGAGGACGGCACCGCGGAGCTGGTCACCACCACCGACGCCTTCACCCTCGAGGACCTGCGTAACCACGGCAAGGGCACCGCGATCATGGTGCATGCCGGCGCGGACAACTTCGCCAACATCCCGACGCGGTACACCCTCCCGGAGAACGCTCCTGTGCCGGACCAGGCCACGCTGGCCACCGGTGATGCCGGCGGCCGCGTCGCCTGCGGCGTCATCGAGTAGACACTGATCGCTCAGAACGACCCCTCACCGCCACGGTGGGGGGTCGTTCTGGTGTTCGCCGGTGCAGGTCCCGGTGACGGCGGCAGCCGGATCGCTGTGGTTGGATTCCCAGTGTGGGAGTCCACTTCGCCGGTTCGCCCCGGCCGACAATCGGCGTCGAGTGGGAGATCGCCCTGGTCGACAAGGCCACCCGCGATCTCTCGAACACCGCGGGACAGATCTTCGACGCGGCGCACTCCCTCGCGGGTGGTGAGTCACCGCGCCTGCACAAGGAGCTGCTCCGCAACACCGTCGAGCTGGTCACCGGGATCTGTGACACCGTCGGCGAGGCGATCGACGACCTGAGCGAGACCCTGCACCTGGTGCGCCGGGTCGCCGACCCGATCGGCGTCGACCTGTTCTGCGCGGGCACCCATCCGTTCGCGGAATGGTCCACCCAGCAGCTGACCCGCAGCCCGCACTACGACGAGATGATCGAGCGCACCCAGTGGTGGGGACGTCAGATGCTGATCTGGGGTGTGCACGTGCACGTCGGGATCTCCTCGGCCGATCGGGTCTTCCCGATCCTCAACGCGTTGCTGGTGAAGTACCCTCACCTGCTTGCGCTTTCCGCCTCGTCGCCGATGTGGACCGGCGTGGACACCGGGTACGCCAGCAACAGGGCATTGATGTTTCAGCAGCTGCCGACGGCCGGTCTTCCGTTCCAGTTCGAAACCTGGTCGCAGTTTGAGGGATTCGCCCACGATCAGATCAAGACCGGCGTCATCGACAAGCTCGGTGGGCTGCACTGGGACATCAGGCCCGCACCGCAGTGGGGGACCATCGAGGTGCGCGTCTGCGACGGCGTCTCCACCCGGACCGAGCTGGGCGCGATCGTCGCCCTCATCCACTGCCTGGTGGTGTATTTCGACCGCAAGCTCGACGCGGGCGAGGAGCTGCCGGGGATGCCGCCGTGGCACGTGCAGGAGAACAAGTGGCGGGCCGCGCGGTACGGGCTCGACGCGGAGATCATCCTCGACGCCGACAGCAACGAGCGACTGGTCACCGACGACCTGGACGATCTGCTGGAACAGCTGATGCCGGTGGCGAGGTCGCTCGGTTGCGCCGACGAACTGGCGCGGGTGGCCGACATCCCGCGGCGCGGCGCGTCCTACCTCCGTCAGCGCGAGGTCGCCGCGGCCTCCGGCGGTGACCTGACACTCGTCGTCGATTCCTTGGTGAACGAGCTCGACACGTAAGGCCGCGTTCATGCTCCGTTTACTATGGACCGGTGCTGATCAACGACTCACCGGTCTCAGGGACCGGTCGGCTCTCGTTGCGGTCGCACCCCATCCTCATCTCGGCGGGCGTGGTCCTGGTCGCGGCCCTGGTCGCGCTGCAACTGGCCGCGATGCGCTACGGCTTCGAGGGACCGCTGCACAGCCTGGCCAAGGATTTCGTCGGCACTCCCAAGTCGATGTCGCTGCCGTGGGCGGGATTCGCGCTCGCGCTGGTGGGGCTCACGAACCCGCAGCGGATCCGCGCGCTGGCCGCCGCGGTGGTCCTCGACCTGCTGTTCGCGGCGGGTCGGTTGCTGTTCGACGGGCCCGTCGCCATCGGGAACGGCCCCACCCTCGTACTGACCGGGATCGGGCTCTACGCGACGGTGGCCTGGACCGGCGAACAGCGTCGTAGCGCGCTGCGCGGCGTCGGGCTCGGCGCGCTGCTGATCCTGGCCACCAAGGTCGGCGACGTCTGGCTGCAGATCACCGTGCTGACCCGCCCGCTGGTGCTCGACGAATACGTGCAGCTCGCCGACCGGGCGCTGGGCAATCCGTCCTGGGTGATGGGCGGCGTCGTCGATTCGCTCGGCAGCGTCGGCTACGGGGTTCTGCACTGGGTGTACATCGAGCTGCCGGTCGCGGCGATCGTCGTCGCCCTGTATCAGCTCCGCAACGGCTGGCCGTCGCACTACCTGGTGCGCACCTTCCTGCTCATCGGGCTGATCGGTCCGCTGTTCTACCTGCTCTTCCCCGTGGTCGGCCCGGACTTCGCCTTCGGCACCGCGGGCGCGGGCTCCCAGCTCGGCAACTACTGGCCCGCCGTGGTGCCGAATGTCGTCGACCCGGCTGCGATCCCGTTCGACAGCCCGGCGCCGCGCAATTGCATGCCCAGCCTGCACACCGCCTGGGCGCTGGCGATATTCATCCACTCGCGGAGCGGTCCGCGGTGGCTGCGCTGGGGTGGCACCTTCTGGCTGGTGTGCACGCTGATGGCCACCCTCGGGTTCGGCTACCACTACGGCGTCGACCTGGTCGCGGGCGTCGTGCTGTGCCTGACCCTGGAGTCCGCGCTGCGCGATCCCGAGCGGGGCTGGGGCCGGTTCCGCGTGCGGCTCGTGGTCGGCGGGGCGGTCGCGTTCGCGGCGCTGCTGCTCGGCTATCGGTACCTCGCGGTCGAGATCGCGGAGTACCCGCTGTTCTTCGGTCCGCTGATCCTCGGTGTCATGGGCGCCGTGGTGCTCGGGTTCTATGCGAGCTTCTTCGCCGCACCGGGGACCGCGCTCGGTCGGTGGGGCGGACGGGTCGAGGCAGACCCGGTTCCGGTGCGCGCCGCGAGCTAGCGGACGAGGCCGCTCGGCGGGTCCGAACCGCGCCGCGGGCGGGGTACGGCTGCACGTCTCGGGGTCGGTCCGCTACGGTGACCTCGATTCGACGGACTGAGTGAGGAATTCGGCGGGCCGCAACCACAGGCGTCCCTTCCGGTTACCCGCGAGCCACTGTCGACGGGAAACGGTGGAGGACGCGTGCGGGAGTCTGTGGGAGTGACGCTCGGCAAGGAGGGCGTGCGGGCGGTCCTCATCGACACCCACGTGCCCGGTCTCGGGCCGGTGGACAGCCGCTTCGAGGACCGCGCCGGAGACGATGTCGGGCAGGCCGTCTGGGCCACCGAGCAGATGGTGGACCGGGCAAGGCGGATCGGACTGAACCCGACGGCGGTCGGGATCGTCGCCGCGGACCCGGCTGCGGCGGAGGCGATCAAGGCGAAGCTGGGCAGCGACGGCGTGCCGGCCGTCACGGTGGTCGGTGCGGCCGAGGCCCGGCTGGCCTTCCTTCGCTCGATACCCGAGTTGGCAGGCGCCCGTACCGCTCTCGTTCTCGCCGAGTGGCCGGGCGAGGTGCTCGCCCACGCGGTCGACCTACGGTCCGGTGCGGCGCAGGCAGGCGTCCAGCGGGTGACCGCGGGGACGTTCAGTGAGGTGTCCTTCACCACCGCGCTGCTGGAGGACATGCAGTCGGGTGCCCCGCGTGGCAAGGTCGCCGTCGTCGTGCTGGGAATCCGGCCGTCCGAGACGAGCGTGATCCGTTCCGCCGCCGCTGCGCTCGGGCTGGCCGCCGTTGTCCCGTATGCCGGCCGGTGGCATCTGGCGACCGGCGCCGCGATCAGCGCTGCGGAAGTGCAGACGTCCGTGCCCGCCGCGTTCGCGGCGACGGCGGCGGGGGAGACGAAGGCACTTCCCAAGGGGAAGGTGCTCGCCGGTGCGGCCGCGGTCGTCGCGGTCCTGCTCGCCGGTCTCACGGCCGTACTGGTGACGCCGGCTCCGTCCCCCACGTCGACGCAGGGACCGGTCGCGCCGACCACACCCGAGCGCAGCGATGTCTCCGAGTTGAAATCGCCCGGTCTCCCCGTGGACCCCTGTGCGCGGGTCGGCGCACCCGGACCCACCACCGCGCCGGCCAGCTGGCGCGCGGGCGGGCTCAGCTATTCGGTGCGGTTGGTCAGCGACCCCGACCCGTCGCAGCCCGACCCGGCCGGCCTGCCGGCGCCACACAAGCCGCGAGCGTCGGGCACGCCGGGTGCTTCCGGTGTCAACGGTGCTCCCGGTGCCAACGGTGCGCCGGGGGCTCCCGGTACGCCGGGGGCCTCCGGTACGCCGGGCGCCCCGGGTGCCCCGGGGACCTCACCGACCGACCCGTGTGGCCGCTAACCCGGATATCAACCGCGAACTAGTCGTTCTGGTGGCGTCCGCGCCGAAAACCACCCAAAAACGACTAGCTCGCGCAACCATGCATCGGTGATGAGTCGACGCGTTGCGGTGTTTCTGGCGTCGGCCGCCGTGTTGGCAGGGTGTGAATACATTCACGGGCCCGCGCCCGTCCGGGAGCCTGCGGAGATCGTGAGCGCGGCGACGTGCCGGATGCCGGTGGACCTTGATGGGATAGCGACGACACCGCCGGATCTCGTGGCGATGCAGCCGCGACCTGGCACCGTTCCCGACGACTTCGAGCCGGTGGCGGCCATCACCTGCGACCCGACCTCAGCTCGAACCATCAACGCCGATCTGACGGCCAGTTTTGCCGAGCATCGGTGGGAGGGAGATTTTTCCGGGGCGATCGCGAAGCTGAACGCGCCGTCCGAGGGAAGCCGCCTCGACCAGGGCACCTGCGGGATCGCCAGCATGGTGGCCATTCCGGATCTGTGGCTGATCGACGCCGCGGGTCGGGCGATCCGGCCGTCGTATCCGGTCGACGAATGCAAGTTTCAGCGTATCGGCGGATTGAGGGCGGTCGAGGCGCTCGAGAACGTCGGGCGGGTCGATCATCGCGTCCAGCTGCGGCCCGATGGGGTGGAGCAGCTGATGGGGTGCGGCACGGTTCCTGCCCTGCCTGTGGCTGGAGCGGGCGTTCTGGTCCCAGGCGACTACTCGGTGCGGAGTTCGGTGTGTCGATACCGATTCGATGCCGCTGGTGTCGCGTTCGCCGGGGCGGAGAGCCAGTGGGACAGTCTCGACCCGTACTTCGAGGCGCTCGAACCGGCTCCGCCCTGCACGTCGACGGCGAGTGCGGCCGCGGGAACCAGTCTGTCCCTGTTGGGTCCCGAGTACACCGCGCCGGTACCCGTCCTGATCGAGCTCGATGGTTGCCGCCGGGTCCTCGTCGACGGT
Organism: Rhodococcus sp. PvR099; assembly: GCF_017833315.1. Classification (NCBI taxonomy): domain Bacteria; kingdom Bacillati; phylum Actinomycetota; class Actinomycetes; order Mycobacteriales; family Nocardiaceae; genus Rhodococcus; species Rhodococcus sp. PvR099. The sequence continues at coordinate 4,807,442 of NZ_JAFIBV010000001.1, forward strand.
TTTGTTCCGGTCTTGGCGTCGCCGGAACTGCTCGCACTCGTCGCGTAACACATGAATCGCGCCGCGAGCTAGTCGTTTTGGTGGCGTCAGTGCCGAAAACTGCCCGAGAACAACTAGCTCGCGGATAGGTTCCCGCGGATGGGCCGCGTACCGAAGCTTCCTGCCGGGCCGATCCGTCGCGCGACGCTGCTGCAGACGATGACGGCGTGGCAGATCTCGCGCGACTACACGCCCGTGTTGAACGGGGTGTACGTGCGGTCCGACCAGCCCGTCGACTACCCGCAGCGGTCGCGGGCGCTGGGCGTCGCGTTCCCGGACGGGGTGCTGTCCGGGTGGTCGGCCGCCGCGCTGCACGGGTACCGGTACGTCCCCGAGCGGGTAGAACCCGAGCTGATCCTGCCGCGCCCGGCGAGGCGTCGGGTGGGTGTGCGGTTCGGATACGGTGCGCTGGCCGTCGACGAGCACGAGGACGTCTACGGGTACGAGCTGACCTCACATCTGCGGACCGCGTACGACTTGGGCCGCCGACTGCCGCTCGACCGGGCCGTCGAGGCGGTCGACGGGCTCTGCAACCTCGGTCGTTGCGACCCCGATGGGCTGCACGCGCTGATCGAGCGGCATCGCGGAGACCGGGGGCTCAAGCAGTTGCGTCGGGTCGTCGAACTGGCCGACGGCGGCGCGGAGTCCCCGTGGGAGACGCGGACCCGACTCCTGATGGTGCGCGCGGGATTCGAGAAGCCCGAGACCCAGGTGCTGTTGGTCGACGGGGACGGCCGACTCGTCGCGCAGGTGGACATGGCGTGGCCGACGTACCGGGTGGTGCTCGAGTACGACGGTGACCACCACCGGGAACGGGACCGCTACGCGCGGGACATCCGCCGCACGAACAGCATTCGTCGTCTCGGGTGGGATGTCGTGGTGGCCACGAAGGAGATGGTCCTGCGGCACCCCGATGAACTGCTCGAGCGGGTCGCCTCGGCGCTACGGGCAGGCGGCGCGACGGACCTGCCGGCGGGGAACGGTCGTCGGTAGCCTGGGCGAGAGCTGGAAGGGGGGACGCGGATGCATGCTGTGGTGGCGATTGCAGCCCTGGTGGCCGCCTGTGTCGCCCTGGACCAGGTCGGGCTGTGGGCAGAGCGCCGCGGGTGGATCTATTGGCGCAAGCGCAGACCGCCGGTCGACGGTGGTGCGGTCACCGGCGCGTTCGGGGAGATCCAGTCGCTGCTGTCGCCCTCGCACCGGCACGTCGTCGACGAGCAGCGGACGCAGAAGTCGCTGCGGCACGACGCGTCGAGCGGCGACGGCACCCGGATGCGGATCGATCTGGGCGGCGGCACGGTCCGGCTCGACCCACCGGGCGGCTCAAGCGACTGACCTACTCCGGCCCGTCCTTGCGGTCGAGGTCCCCGACGATGCCGAGCCCGTCGCGACTGCGCTGCTCGCGGTAGGCCACCCGACCTACTGTGTGCGCGATGACCGGTGCGGTCAGCAGGGTGAACAGCCCGACCAGCACCAGCATCCAGATGTCGACGTTGCCGCGGAGCCGGATCACCGCCCCGATCAACACCAGCACCAGGCCGATCACCTGGGGCTTGGTCGCGGCGTGCATGCGGGAGAGGGTGTCCGGGAAGCGCACGATCCCGATCGCGGCGGTCATGGCGAGCAGCGCGCCCAGCAGGATGAGAACGGCGGCGACGACCTCGAGCACGGTGTTCACTGGTCGTCACGCACCCGGAACCGCGCCACGCTGACCGAGCCGACGAAGCCGACAAGGGAGAGCGCGACGATGGCGGGCACCAGCGTGGTGTCGAGGCTGTAGGCGGCCCACACCGAGAGCCCGCAGATGGCCACCGCGACCAGGGTGTCCATCGCGACCAGACGGTCCAGCGTGGACGGACCGTCGAGCAGTCGGAACGAGGTCATCACGGCGGCCACCGACAGCATCACCCCGGCGATCACGAGCACTGTCGTCACGGCAGATCCTTTCGGTCGGTGGGCTTGAGCGCGGAGGGGTCGAAGACGGGGTTGTCCACGTGCCACGGCGAGGGCTTCCACTCCTCGTCGCGCTCGAACGAGGCGATGAACAGTCGCTCCAGCTGCCGCACGGTCCGGTAGAACTGGTCGACGGCCTTGTCGGTGCCCACGTCGAGCACGTGCACGTACACCATCCGCTTGACCTGATCGACCTCCAGCACCATGGTGCCGGGGATCAGGTTGAGCACGTCGATGCACAGGGTCAGCACCAGATCGGACTTGATGGCCAACCGGGCGCGCAACACACCGGTCACCGGGGGCGGACCGGGACGAACCGCCAGCCAGGCCACCTGCGCGCTCGACTGCGCCGCGTACACAATGCAGAGCCCGACCAGCTTGGCGATCGACCACAGGTGGATCCGGCCCTCGACCGGTACCCGGGGTAGCGGGAGCAGCACCATGATCAGCACCCCGACGGCCAGGCCGCCGAGGATGTTCGCGACGCTGATGTTGCCCCACAGCAGGATCCACACCGTGGTCAGCCACACCAGGACCCCGACGCGGAGCACCCGTTCCCGGTTCATCGCGTACCCCCCGCCGCGGCCGCCTGCTCGGCGTATCCGGGTCCGAGGACGGCGTCGATGTAGATCGAGCGGTCCCGCAGGTCCGCGGCCGCGCGGTCGGTGATCGCGATGAACTGGCCGGCGAACAGGGTCAGGGCCAGGCCCACCACGACCACGCCGATCGTGGGGATCAGCATCAGGGCCGGCATCCGGCCGACGTCGGCGCGGTCGTCGAAGGCGATGTCCTCCTCGGACTCGTCGATCAGGGCGGACGGACTGACGTCGGCGAGGTCGCCCTCGGGGGCGTCGGCGCGCGAGCGCCAGAATGCCTTCGTCCAGACCCGGGCCACCACGTACAAGGTGAGCAGGCTCGTGACGGTGCCGCCCGCGACCAGCACCCAGGACAACGCGCTCGGGTGCGCGACGCCCGCCTGCAGCAGGGCGACCTTCCCGATGAAGCCGGAGAACGGCGGGATGCCCGCCAGGTTCAGCGCGGGCACCAGGAACACCAGCGCCAGCACCGGGCTGGCCGCGGCCAGCCCGCCGAGCCTGCGCAGCGAGGACGACCCGGCCTGCCGCTCGATCAGGCCGACCACCAGGAACAGGGCGGTCTGCACGATGATGTGGTGGGCGACGTAGTAGATGGCGCCGGACAGGCCCTGCTGGGTGGACAGCGCGATGCCGAACACCATGTAGCCGATGTGGCTGACCAGGGTGAACGAGAGCAGTCGTTTGATGTCGGTCTGCGCGATGGCGCCGAAGATGCCGACCAGCATGGTGAGCAGGCCGCAGATCATCAGCACGTTGTCGAGCTCGCCCTGCGGGAACAGCAGGGTGTGTGCCCGGATGATCGCGTACACACCGACCTTGGTGAGCAGGCCCGCGAACACAGCCGTCACCGGGGCGGGCGCGGTCGGGTACGAGTCGGGCAGCCAGGTCGAGAGCGGGAACACCGCGGCCTTGATGCCGAACGCGACCAGCAGCACGCCGAAGACCGCGGTCCTGGTGCCGACCGGGATGCCGTCGAGCCGGGTCGCCATCTGGGCCAGGTTGAGGGTGCCGGTGGCGGCGTAGGCGAGGGCGATGCCGACCAGGAAGATCAGCGAGGACACCATCGAGACCATCACGTAGGACACGCCCGCGCGCACCCGGTCGGCGCTGGCGCCGAGCGTCAGCAGTACGAACGACGCGGCGAGAAGCACCTCGAACCCGACGTACAGGTTGAACAGGTCGCCCGCAAGGAACGCGTTGGAGATGCCCGCGGTCAGCGCCAGGTAGGTGGGCAGGAAGATCGACACCGGCTGGCGTTCGGTGCCGTCGTGGATGCCCTGCCCGACCGCGAATCCCATGACGGCGAGCAGCACGATGCTCGAGACCACCAGCATCACCGCCGACAGCTGGTCCACCACCAGGGTGATGCCGATCGGCGAGTCCCAACCGCCGACCTGCAGCGTGGCGATGCCGTCGCGGTCGGTGAGGTACAGCAGCAGGCAGGCGACGACCAGGCCGATCACGAGCGCGGACATGGTGACCGCGCGCTGGAACCGCGGTCTGCGGCCGCCGATGAGGGTGACCGCCGCGGCCAGCATGGGCACCAGCACGGGCAGCGGTATCAGGGTGTGGATCAGATCGGGGGACAGGGTCATTCGCGATCACCGCCAGGAACTCGGAGCGGTTCGTCGCCATCCGAGTCGAACTCGTCGAAGTCGCCCTCCCGCAGGTCCTCGTAGCACTCGAGGTCCTCGAGGTTCTTGAGCTGTTCGAGCGGGATCGGATTGCCCTTGTCGTCGAAGGCGTCGCCGCCGAAGGTGGAGTCGCCGGTGATCGGGTCGTCGGAGCGGTCGTGATCCGGTGCCTCGGCGGGGCTGCGGCGGCGGATCACCTTGGTGTCCTCGGGGTCGTTCTCGACCGCGTCCTTGGTGTTGATCTTGTACGACCGGTAGGCCAGCGCCATCACGAACGCCGCGATGCCCATCGTGATCACGATCGCGGTCAGGATCATCGCCTGCGCCAGCGGGTCGGCCATGTTGTCGTACACCGCGTTCGTCCGCCCGACGATGGGCGCGCTGCCCGGGGGCCCGCCGACGGTGAGGATGAGCAGGTTCACGCCGTTGCCGAACAGCAGCAGCCCCAGCAGCATCTTGGTGATGCTGCGCTCGAGCAGCAGGTACACCCCGCACGCGATCAGCACGCCGACCACGATGAGGATGCCGAAGTTCGCGCTCATCAGGCGTTCACCTCGACCTCTGCGTCCAGACGCGCGCCGAGGCTGCGCAGCACGTCGAGCACGAGTCCGACCACGATCAGGTACACGCCGAGGTCGAAGAAGATCGCGGTCACCATCTTGATGTGGCCGAGCAGCGGCAGCGTGACCTCCAGGGTCGCGGAGGAGAGCGCGGGGGCGCCGAGGAACAGCGACGCCATCGCGGTGCCCGCGGAGAACATCAGGCCGAGCCCGAGGATCTTGCCCGCGTCGATGGGGACCGCCTCGCCGAGCTCGTAGCGACCGCCCGCCAGGTATCGGAGCACCAGCGCCAGGCCCGCGGTGAGCCCGCCCGCGAAGCCGCCGCCCGGCGCGTTGTGGCCGGAGAAGAAGAAGTAGACGGACAGCACCATCATCGTCGGGAAGATCATCCGGGTGGTGATCTCCAGGACCAGCGACCGGTGCCGGGGGTCGATCAGGTCGCCGCCGCGCAGCCAGGTGGTCTCCGAGCTCGACGCGGCTTCCTCGGCCCCCGGCGCGTCGGACACGCGCGGCGCGGTGCCGAACCGACGGGTCCGGAACACCAGCGAGGCGACGCCGGTCGCGGCGACCAGCAGCACCGAGATCTCGCCGAGGGTGTCCCAGGCGCGGATGTCGACCAGCAGCACGTTCACCACGTTCTTGCCGTTGCCGATCGTGTAGGCGGCCTCGGGCAGCTGCAGCGAGATCGGCGCGGTGTTGCGGGCGTTCATCGCGTACGCACCGAGCGCCGTGACTGTGGCGCCGACCGCGGCGCCGAGCAGGGCGCGCGGCACCTTGAAGCCGACCGACTGCCGCTCGTCGGTCTCGGCGGGCAGCTTGCGCAGCACCAGCACGAAGATCACCAGGGTCAGCGTCTCCACCAGGAACTGGGTCAGGGCCAGGTCCGGCGCGCCGTCGAGGGCGAAGATGACGCCGCAGCCGTAGCCGCCGACGCCGACCAGGATGACGCTGGCCAGGCGGTTGCGCATCACGGTCGCGGCGAGTGCGGCGGCGATCATGATCAGCCCGACCGCGAACTGGATCGGGGACTCCCACAGCCGCAGATTGACCCCGGTGTCGGTGTTCAACACCAGCAGGATCGTCGGCAGCAGCACCAGGGTGACGAGGATCGACGCCTGCGTCAGCGGCAGCGAACCGCGCTGGGTGGTGCCGGTCAGCTTGATCGAGATGGTGTCCATCGCGCGCAGGGTGGCGTCGTACACGCGGTCGGCGTTGCCGAGCGGCGGATGCTCGAAGCGCAGCCGGCTGACCCAGCGGTGCGCGACGAACAGCACGGCGCCGCAGCCGATCACCAGGATGGTCAGATACAGCGGCAGGCCGAAACCGTGCCACAGCGCGAGGTGGTAGTCGGCGTTCCCGTCGGCGGGCAGCGTCTGCGCGTACGGGCTGAGCAGGCGGTCCATCACCGGGGCCGCCAGGCCTGCGGCGAGTCCGCCGACGGCGAGCAGGGCGGGGACGAACAGGAACAGCGGGCCGGCGGCGTGCATGCCCTGGACGGCGGGGCTCGGCCGCTTGAGCTGCTTGCGGCCGAACGCGCCCCAGATGAACCGGATGCTGTACGTCACGGTCAGGATCGAGCCGGCGACGACCGTGGCGAGCACCAGGGTCCGCACGGGCGGGCTCAGCGCGTTGGTGGTGGCGATCGCCTCGAGGGCGCCCTCCTTGCCGACGAAGCCGAGGAAGGGCGGCAGCCCCGCCATGCTGGCGGCGGCGAGGACCGCGATGACGCACAGCGCGGGGGCGCGCTTGCCCAGGTGGGCGAGCTTGCGGATGTCTCGGGTGCCGGTGGTGTGGTCGATGACGCCGACCACCATGAACAGCGCGGCCTTGAACATCGCGTGTGCGACCACCATGGTGATGCCTGCCAGCGCGGCGTTCCGGTCGCCGATGCCGACCAGGGTGATGAGGAAGCCGAGCTGGCTGACGGTGCCGAAGGCGAGGATCAGCTTCAGGTCGAAGGCCCGCAGCGACCGCCAGCCCGCGAGCAGCATCGACGCCAGCCCGAGCGTGATCACGGTGACCCGCCACGGTGCGGAGTCGGCGAACCCGGGCGCGAGCCGAGCGACGAGGTAGATGCCCGCCTTCACCATCGCCGCCGCGTGCAGGTAGGCGCTGACCGGTGTCGGGGCGGCCATCGCGCCCGGCAGCCAGAAGTGCATCGGCACGATGGCGGACTTCGACAGCGCGCCGATGAGGACCAGCACCACACCGACGCCAGCGAGCCAGCCGCCGGGCGGGTCGGCGAGCAGGTCGGAGATCAGGTAGCTGCCGCCGACCTGGCCGAGGATGAGGAAGCCGACCAGCATCGCGAGGCCGCCCGCGGTGGTCACCAGCAGCGCCTGGGTGGCGGCCCGGCGGCTCGACGCCCGCTCCGCGTAGTGCCCGACCAACAGGAACGAGAGCACCGTGGTCAGTTCCCAGAAGATGTAGAGGATGAGCATGTTGTCGCTGGTGACCAGGCCGAACATGGCGCCGGCGAACGCGACCATCTCGGCGGCGAAGATGCCGAGGCGGGGCTCGTCGTCGGTGAAATACCGCGAGCAATAGACCAGCACGAGGCTGCCGATCCCGAGGATCAGCGCGGACATGATCGCGGCGAGGGCGTCGAACCGCATGTCGATGTCCATCGACAGCCCGGGCGCCCACTGTATGTGCAGGCTCTGCTGCGTACCCCAGTTCTTGATCACCCAGCCGAGGCTCGCCAGCGGCACCAGGGCGAGCGGGAGGAATGCGTTGCGGCCCATCGCTCGCACCACAAGCGGCGCCAGGACGGCGGCGATCGCGTGGGCAAGCAGGACAGCGAGCAATGGGCACTCCGTCGTTTGTTCGTGTGCGGCGGCGGGGTGTCAATACGCCCCGGAGGTACCCGGGGCTCGATGTCCGAGTTTAGTGGATGCCGTTGGCCGCTTCGCGACCCGTGCGCGGTTGGCGAGTCCCTGGACTTGCTATGTGCGCACGGGCGCGTGAGCGCCTACCGTGTCCGCATGGCCGAGATCAGGACCGTCGCCCTCGCCCACATCCGGGACCGCCGCATGCTGCAGGCCCGCTCCGCAGGCAAGTCGGCCTTCTACATGGCAGGCGGCAAGATCGACCCGGGCGAAACCCCGGAAGAGGCCCTGCACAGGGAGATTCGTGAGGAGCTCGACGCGGGCGTGGTCGAGGACACGCTCAGCACGCTCGGCGTTTTCGAGGCGGAGGCCTTCGGGCACCCGGCCGGGACCCGGCTGCACATGACGTGTTTCCTCGCGGACCTGACGGATGAGCCGACCGCGACGAGCGAGATCGCAGAGCTCCGGTACTTCACCGTCGACGAGTACGCCGCGATGCCGGAGACCGCGCCCGGCTCGCGGCTGGTGTTCGAGCGGCTGCGGGCGCTGGGTCTGGTGGACTGACCCGTGATCTTCGCCGCGGCGCACCTCGAGGGCATCAGGTCCGGCGCGGTGACGCTCGCGTTCCGGCGGTGGGACCGCGCGCGGGTGCGGGCGGGGTCGAGCCAGCGGACTGCGGTGGGGGTGATCGCGTTCGACGCCGTCGAGGAGATCACGCCCGCGGAGGTTTCGGACGCCGACGCGGAGGCGGCCGGGTTCCCGTCGGCCGAGAAGATGCTCGCCTTCGTCGACAAGAAGGCGCACGGTCCGATCCTGTACCGGATCGCGCTGCGCTACGGCGGCGCCGATCCGCGCCAGGCGCTACGGGAGAACGCCGAGCTGTCGGAGGCCGAACTGGAGAAGCTGAGGCGGCGGCTGGCGCGGATGGACGCGAACGGGGCCTGGACCGAGGCCACCCTGCGCCTGATCGGCGAACGGCCCGCGGTGGTCTCGACCGAGCTGGCGGAGGCGATGTCGATGGAGCGGCAGCCGTTCAAGATCCGGGTGCGCCGGCTCAAGGAACTCGGGCTCACCGAGAGCCTGGAGGTCGGCTACCGGCTGAGCCCGCGGGGCAGGAGGGTGCTCGACACCGTCTTCGCCGACGGCGAGGGCGCCTGACGATTCCCCCTCCCGCCCGCGGTCGGGAGGGCTAGATTCCGGAGATGGACTCGCCTCGCTTGTCCTGTCGTACCGTTCTGCGCGGTGCCGCGCTCGGCCTGGGCGCCGCGGCGTTCGGCCCGCTCGCCACCCATACCGCCGCGGCACAGGCCGCGCCGCCGGGCGGCAAGACCGCGATCGTCGTCGGCAGCGGCTTCGGCGGCGCGGTGGCCGGCCTGCGGCTGGGCATGGCGGGCATCGAGACCACGGTCCTCGAGCGCGGCAGGCGCTGGCCGATCGATCCGGCGGGCAACACGTTCGCCACCCTGGACGCGCCGGACGGCCGCGCGTCCTGGCTGCACGACCGGCCGTACATCAACCCGCTGACCCAGCTGCAGCCGATCCAGCGCTACGTCGGCGTCGTCGACGAGGTCAGGGGCAACGGCATCAACTCGGTCTACGGCGCAGGCGTGGGCGGCGGTTCGTTGGTGTTCGGCACCTACACCCCGCAGCCGCGACGGCGCGACTTCGACCAGGTCTTCCCGCGGCAGATCGACTACGGCGAGCTGGACCGGGTGTACTACCCGCGGGCGCGGGCGTCGCTCGGCACCTCGCCGCTGCCCGCCGATCTGCTCGCCCACCCCGCCTACAAGGGCGCGCGGGCGTGGCTCGCCGACGTCGCGGACTACGGCGGTCAGCCGTCCTTCCACGACTTCTGCGTCGACTGGGACCTGGTGCGCGAAGAGCTGGCCGGGACGCGGCGCCCGTCGGTGACCGTCGGCGAGGGTCCCTACGGCATCAACTCCGGGGCGAAGAACAGCGTCGATCACAACTACCTGCCGAGGGCCGAGGCGACCGGCAACGTCACGGTGCTGCCGCTGCACGAGGTCGTCGAGATCCGGGAGGTGCAGGGGCAGAGCGGGTTCGAGGTCACCGTCAAGCGCATCGACGAGTACGGGCTCGTCCTCGAGCACAAACGCCTGGTCGCTGACTACCTGTTCATGGCGGCCGGCTCGTTCTATACAAGCGCGTTGCTGGTGACCGCGAAGGCGAAGGGCGCGCTGCCGAGGCTGAACGAGCACGTGGGCAAGGGCTTCGGCAACAACGGCGACTTCCTCATCTCGCGCACCCTGACGCACCGCGAGTACGGCGCCAAGCAGGCAGGCCCGGGCGTCGCGGCCCTCTACGACGACGACACACCCGACGGGACGGTGGCGATGTCGTGGCAGGCGGCGCCGTTCCCGGAGATCGCGGGCGGCAACACCAGCACCAACCTGATCCAGTTGATCACGAGCGAGCGGGGTTCGATCGACTACAACCCCGCGCTTGGCCGGGCCGAACTGAACTACCCGCACGGCGAGGCCGACAGCGATGTCGACGCCCGCGGGCGTCGGTTCGCCGGCCGGTTCCACGAACGGGCGGACGTGGCGCACGGGTACCCGGCGAACGGCATCCCGATCTACCCGCGGCTCGCCGGATTCGGCAGCGCCGCGACCTTCCACGGACTCGGCGGCATGGTGATGGGCCAGGCGTGCAACTTCGAGGGCCGGGTCGCCGGCTACGACAACATGTACGTCGTCGACGGCTCGCTGATCCCCGGTTCCACCGCGCTGGTGAACCCGTCGTTGACGATCACGGCGGTCGCGGAGCGGTGCATGGACCACTTCCTGGCCACCAACGGCTGAGGCGTGCGCGGTTGCCGAGTGGCGGCGTGGGGTCGACGATTGAGCGGGGAGCGGCGAAGGGGATGAGATGACCTCGAGACCGGTGGTGGTTGCGACGTTCGCCGCCGCCTTCGTCGGCGCGGCGGTGATCGCCAACCGGCTGGCAGGCAAGCCCGTGCCGTTTCTGCGGTGGTCGGTGATCCGGTTCGCGCTCGGTGCCAGGCGCCTGCTGGGTGAGGGGCAGGTCGGTGACGGGCGGGAGGAGGCGCTGGCCGCGCACGTGCTGGCGACGGCCCGTCGCGGGGACCTCGACGACGTGATCCGCGCCATCGACGACTTCGCACACACCCGGAAGTTCCTGATGAACGTCGGCGACGAGAAGGGCGAGATCCTGGACGCGGCGGTGTGGCGCGCCCGGCCAGCGCTGCTGCTCGAGCTCGGGACGTACTGCGGGTACAGCGCGCTGCGGATGGCGCGGGTGATGCCCCCGAACGCCACGATCTGCACCGTCGAGATCAACCCGGCAAACGAGGCGATCGCCCGGCGGATCTTCGAGCACGCGGGGGTCGGCGAACGCATCACCTCGGTGGTCGGGTCGATCGGAGACGGCGGCGAGACCATGAGGCGACTGCGGGATGAATACGGTATCGATACCGGCACAGTCGATTTCGTGTTCGTCGACCACCTCAAGAGCGCCTACCTGCCGGACCTGCTCCGCATCGTGGACGAGGGCTGGCTCCACCCCGGCAGCCGGGTGGTCGCGGACAACGTCAGGTTCCCCGGCGCCCCCGACTACCTGGCCTTCATGCGTTCGGAGGAGGGCGGGCGGTGGCGGACAACGGAGCACCCCACCCACGTCGAATACCAACGGGTGCTCAGGGACCTGGTGCTCGAGTCCGAGTATCAGGGGTAGCGGCGACTGCGTGAGCGGGCTCCTCAGCCGTTGCCGTTCCACGGCCCACCGATGAGGTCTGCGGCAGGCACCGCCTGCCGCAGACCGGCCTCGAAGCACGTCTCCCAGGCCGACATGTCGTGCAGGTTGGGGCCGAAAGCGTCCAAGCTCGCCCGGTCGGGGGCGATCGAGATGGGGGCTCCGCTGGGGTAGAGATGACCCAGCGGCTCGATGACGACCACCGTGCCCGCGTCGGCCGCCAGGTCCGCGTCGGATCCGGCGCGGAAGGCGCCGTCCATGTAGCGGCGGCCGCTGATCGTGATGGGCGGGTAGAGGCCGGGCACCGCGTAACTGGATGCGACGGCCTGCAGCAGCGACGCATCCCCGTGCCGATCCCAGAGCGCGGGTTCGCCTGATTCTGTGTCGACCGCGGTGATCAGGAGGCGCTGTTCGGGCCAGTCGCGGGCGACGATCAGGGCTGCGGTCCGGTCGAGATGGGTCTGTTCGGAGGGCACGTCGGCGGTGAGGGCCATCCGCCCGACCCGATGCAACTTCTCGCCCTGCTCCAGGGCGGGATCCTGGAGCGTCGCGAGCACCTCGGTCAGCGTGCGAGGGTCGGCCGCGCCGTTCCCGGATCTGGTGAGGGTGGCAAGGCGGTTCGGGTCCTGGCCGGTGGCGAGCAGCGCGGCGACGATCGCGCCCGCCGATGTGCCGATGATGAGGTCGGCACCGGCCAGGTCCACGCCCGCACGGCGAAGGCCGACGGCAAGTCCGGCCAGCCACGCCGTACCGACGATGCCACCGGGACCGAGTACGAGTGCGCGTTTCATGAGAAAGATCTTGCTATCTCAACCGTGGCTGAGGTCAAGGCGCGCCGCAGCCGATTCGCGTCGGACCCAGTGCATCTCGGTGTGATCAGCGTCGGGGGAGCGGCTCCACGCCGGCGAGCACGGCACTCTCGGCGTACAGCGCCTCCTGCGCCGCGACATCGCGGGCCCGTCGGCTGACCGGGTTCGGTCGCTGCGCGGTGAGGTATTCGCCCGAGCGGTCCCGGTATTCGGGGGAGAGCGCCAGTTCGGTGCCCAGGCGGCCGGCCCGGTCGGCGGAGATGAGGAACGGGCGGAGCGCCGCGTGCACGGGCCGCGGCAGTTCCCGGTAGATGTCGGAGTCGACGCCCCCTGGGTGCATGGCATGTGTGCTCAGTCCGTCGGGCAGTCGCCGGGCGAGGGCGTAGTTGAACATCAGGTTGGCCAGCTTGGACTGCGCGTACGCGGGGAACGGCCGGTACTTCGAGCGGCCGCGGAACGTGTCGGGATCGATGCGGCCGATGTTGTGGGCGACGGACGCCACGTGCACGATTCGCGCGTCGCCGGTCTGCTCGGCCGCGCGCCGCAGCTGCGGCAACAGCAGGTGGGTGAGCAGGAAGGGGCCGAGGTAGTTCGCGCCGAACTGCAACTCGAAACCCTCGGCGGTGAACTGCTGCTTGAGCGGGGAGGCGCCGGCGTTGTTGATCAGCGCGTCGACGCGCTCATGGCGCGCGGCGAGGTCCGTCGCGAATCGGTGGATGTGCTCGAACGAGGCCAGGTCGAGGGAGAGCACGTCCACCTCGGCACCGGGGGTCCGGCGCACGATCTCCTCGCGGGCGGCCTCCGCCTTTGCCTGATTGCGGCAGGCCAGGCACACCGTGGCCCCGCGGGCCGCCAGTTCGTGCGCCATCGCGAGGCCGATCCCGGAATTGGCTCCGGTGACCACAACGGTTTTCGGCATCTGTGCTCCTTGTCGCCTGGGTGGCCACGGGCCGTGTCGGAGCGTAGCGGTCGAGCACGGCCCGTGGCTGCGATCCGGGTCAGTGCGCCATGGCCGGCTGCCCCTCGGCCGGGGCGGGCAGCAGACCGCGGGGGAGCAGGAACGCCGAGATCGCCGCGCCGACCACGAAAATCGCTGCGGCCCACCAGAAGGTCGTCGTGTAGCTCTGGACGGCGGCGAGGGCCGCGTTCTCCTGGGACGGCACCCGCCCGTTCATGAAGCTCGTGGCCGCGGTCGCGGCAACGGTGCTCAGCAATGCGGTGCCGATCGATCCGCCGACCTGCTGCATGGTGTTCACCGTCGCGGAGGCGACGCCCGCGTCGTCGGGGTCGACGCCCGTGATGGCGCCCTGCATGCCGGGTGCGAACACCATGCCCATGCCGAGGCCGAGCAGCACCAGTCCGGGCAGGATGATCGTCACGTAGGAGCTGTCGACCTCGATCTGGGCGAGCACCGCCAGCCCGACTGCGGCGACGACCAGGCCGGTGGTGATCAGCACCCGCGGCCCGACCCTCGGCAGCAGCACCGCGGTCGCGGTGGTCGCGGAGGTCACCATGCCTGCGACCATCGGCAGGAAGGCCACGCCGGTGATGATAGGCGTGTACTGCAGCACCGTCTGCATGTAGAAGGTGAGGAACAGGAACACCGCGAACATGCCGGAGCCGGTGACGAACATCGCCAGGTACGACCCGCCGCGGGTGCGGTCGAGGACTATCCGGAGCGGGAGCAGCGGGTGGGCGACGCGAGTCTCGATGACCACGAACGCCGCGAGCAGGAGGCCGCCCGCCACCAGCCAGGTGATGGTCATCGGGTCGGACCAGCCGTGGGACTCGGCGTGCGAGAACCCGTAGACGATGCCGAAGAGCGCGGCAGAGACCGTGATGGTGCCCGGGATGTCGAGCTTGGGCCGGTGGTCCGACCGGTGCGGGGCGATCATGAGGACCGCGCCGACCAGCGCCACGGCCGCGAAGATCAGGTTGACGTACAGGCTCCAGCGCCACGACGTCCACTCGGTGAGGATCCCTCCGAGCAGCAGCCCGACCGCGCCGCCCGCGCCCGCGACCGCGCCGAAGACGCCGAACGCCTTGGCTCGCTCGTCCGGCTTGGTGAAGGTGGTCGCCAGCAGCGACAGTGCGGCGGGCGCGAGCAGGGCAGCGAAGACGCCCTGACCTGCGCGCGCGGCCACCAGCATCGGGAAGTTCACCGCGGCGCCGCCGAGCGCGGACATGCCCGCGAAGCCGACGAGGCCGATGACGAAGGTGTTCCTGCGTCCGAACAGGTCGCTGAGTCGGCCGCCGAGCAGCAGCAGGCTGCCGAAGGCGAGTGCGTAGGCCGTGACGACCCACTGCCGGTCCGCGTCGGAGAAGCCGAGGTCCTGCTGCGCCGCGGGCAGGGCGATGTTCACGATGGTCGCGTCGAGCACCACCATCAGCTGGGCCAGGCCGATGACGGCCAGGATCAGCCAGCGCAGTTGGTGCTCCCGCGTCGTATCTCCTGGCCCGGTCTGCGGGCGTTCGGTCGTGGTCGTGGTCATGAGCGAGCCTCGCCTCGTGGAGTGGTGGAGGTTGAAGTGGAGGAGTATTCTCCACTTAGGGAACGGTAGCACTAAGCGGAGGACTTGTCTCCACTTAATTTGGTCGCTACGACAAATCCCCTGATGGCAGATTTCGGGAATGGCAGAATCGACGATTGTGAGTACCGCCCCAGCAGCACGACCATTGCGCGCCGACGCCGAACGCAACCGACGCAAGATCCTCGACGCCGCGATGGAGCTGTTCGCGAGCCGCGGCATCGACATCACCCTCGACGACGTCGCGCGGCACGCCAAGGTCGGGATCGGCACCGTCTATCGGCGCTTCACCTGCAAGCAGGAACTGGTCGACGGTGTCTTCGAGCAGAGCATGGACCAGATCGCCGAGGCGGCCGAGTCGGCGTTGCGGCGCGAGGACCCCTGGGCCGCGCTGGTCGACTTCATCGGGCTCACCAGTGAATGGATGTCGCTGAGCAGGGGCCTCGGCGATGTCTTCTTCACCAACGACGAGGGCCGCGAGCAGGTCGCGTGCGCGCGACAGCGGATCACGCCTGCGATCCAGCAGCTCGTCGACCGGGCGAAGGAAGCGGGTGCGCTGCGCCCCGAGATCCAGGTCAACGACCTGTTCGCGGTCAGCTGCATGCTCGACGCGGTCATCGACTTCAACCGGGCGGTCTCGCCCGAGACCTGGCGGCGGTATCTCTCGCTGGTGCTCGACGGCATGCGTGCCGAAGGGGCCACGCGCGACCCGCTGCCGCTGGCGCCGCTGACCGACGAACAGGTCGAGGTGGCCAAGACCGCCCGCGCCCGCGGCTGAGCGGGGCGGCCAGGCCGTCGATTTTGGCATTGCTTTGCTATTCGTTTAACCTGTCTGCGGCGCGTGCCGAGCCCGTGCCCCAACTTGCGGGAGGTGGTAGGCGTGCCTGGTCTCAGATCCGAGGCGCAGACGTCACCGGTTCCGTTACCGATCCCGTTCGACGCCCGGTAGCAACGCCCCGGTGCCGCGGGACGGCACCGTCGGACGCCCCGTGGCGTGGCGACTCGCGTGTACAGGCCCATCCTCCGGACCTTGTGCCTTCGCCGATCGGTTGCGCGGTGCTCGCGCCTCCCTGCTTTTCCTAGACCACGCTCTTCTCGACACCGCCACGCGGTCGTGCCTGGGCTTTCGCTCACCCTCGACCGCCGGGAGGTGCGGCCTTGACGCGTGCCGTACCGCTTGATCTCCCAGCGAAATACGTTCCCATCGAGGCATGCGCCGGGCCTGCCCGCGCGATGCGCCCGCTGCGCACCGCGCAGCCCTTCGGCATGCCGAGAAAAGAAGGATTCACCCATGAGCAGCACGATGCCGACCAACGACTACGCGCAGACGACCGCCGACCCGATGGCGCCGAGCGCCGAGAACGTGGGGCTGCTACGCGACATCAGCACTGAGTTGCGCGGACTGAACTCGGAGATGGAAGAAATCTGCGAGATCACTCAGGACCAGCTGAAGGTCACCGAACAGACCCGCCGGGTGACCGCGTGGACGGCGGTCGCTGTGGTGCCCGGTGCCCTCGGGTCGCTGTACGGCTCGAACTTCGAGCACATGCCCGAGCTCAAGTTCTACTACGGCTGGCCGATCTTCCTCTGCGTGCTGGCGACCAGCGCGCTGGCCACCTACTTCGGGATGCGCCGCAAGGGCTGGCTGTGAGCCGGCTGTCGAGCACGGAAGGGAGGAAACACATGGCCACGCAACACATCCCGGCCAGTCTGCGCGGGCTGAGCGCCCGCGACCTGGAACAGCGCAGGACCGAGGAACTGCACGCCTTTCTCGCGGGTGTCCGCGACTACCGGGCGGGGCTCTCTCGGCTGCACCGTAAGTCGGTGGACCTGGTCGTGGAGACCAGGCGTCAGCGGGTGGTCTCCGGGTGGCTCGCGGTGGGCCTCGTGCCCATCTCGTTCGGCGGGATCTACGCCGCGAACTTCAGCGACTTCGGCGGGATGCCTGAAACCAGGTGGCTGTACGGATGGCCCGTCTTCCTCGGCGTGCTGGCGATCATCTGCGCCACCCTGTACGTCGTGATGCGGCGCAGGGGCTGGATGAAGGTCTGACGGAGTGAGTTCACCGCATGCTCCCCGCTATCGGCGGGGAGCATGCGGTGGCACGACAACGGCTTTCGCTCGTCATACATGCGGAAGTCGTCGCGGCATGGCCCCCGCTAGGAGGATTGGTCCCGCTGCCGGAGCCGGTGGGCGGCCTCGGCGCAGGCGAGGATCACCAGCGTCATCGCGAGGCTGAGCGCGAAGGGGTCGGGCGGCGTGGGCTCGAATACCCCACGCGGAAGATCATCGAACACGGACAGCGTGTCCCAGTGCCAGTTGCCCGTGCCCTGTCCTGCGATGGTCAGCGCGCTCGGGACGAACAGGACGGACAGGCCCACCGGGATTGACGCCGCGCGCCGGGGCACGGCCGAGGCGAGCGCATAGCCGGCGATCGGCGCCAGCGCGAGGTACCGGATCCCCTCGACTGCCCAGGCGTCGTTCAGTCCGGCCAGCCCGGCCGCGGCGTTGACCGCGAGCAATACGAGCCCGAGAGTCGGTTTCGCCCAGCGACTTCCGACGGCGGCGCCCGCGAGGAGCAGCGTCAGGAGGATCGCGATCCAGATCGGGTCGGGGCCGGTCGCCACCAGGAGGGGTGCGGACGCGGCAAGCACTGCGGTGGCGGTCAGCAGGAACACCCCGTCACGGCCATCGAGCAGAAACGCGGCGATGACGATCGCCACCAGCAGCAGCGCGAGCATCGGAGCCGCGACGGACCAGTCGCTGCGGTGCTCGCCGAGGACGGCGTTGCTCGTCAGCCCGGCGACGACGACGATCGCGACCGCGTAGAGCGGATTTCGCGACGAGCCCGCAGGCTCTGTCGCGGAACCCCTCGCGAGCACGGCGCCCGCCACGCAGCACCCGAGCGCGGGCAGCAACAGCCACCACGGTGGATCGGTGAACATGGCTGCCTCGCTGATGGGGAGGCTGTAGGCCGTCCAGCCGAATGAACTGGACTCCACCGTCGGATGCGCGGCTGGGTAGGCGAGCATGAATGCCGCGAACGCGCCCGCGCCGAGCGCGACAGTCGGATACCGAGTACCCGCCGCCACGGCGGCTGCGCCGCCCATCGCCAGCCCGGAGCCGATTCCCGCCAGATAGATCAGCGCTATCCCCGACTCCAGCTGATGTACATGGACATTCACGAGGGCGCCGAGGCCCAGCACCGTGAGTCCGGAGACCGCAACCAGATAGGCGCCTGCTCGGGAGCCGCGGCGTGCCATGGCCCCCGCGACCGCGACCGCGAGCACCACGCCCAGGGTGGCGGCTAGCGGCCGACTGGTCAGAACCAGTCGGAGCTGGCTCTCGCTCCCGGCGATGCCGGACTGCTCGGCCACCGGCGCGACAAGGGCCCAACCGGCGGTAGCGGCAACGAGAAACGCTGCGGTGGTGTCGAGGACGGCGACCCAGCGCCTGCTCACGCGGGTTCCGGCTCGGTGGTGGCCGTCGGCCGGGCCAGCGTACGGATGCCGACCGCGCAGGCCAGCACCGCGATCAGCAGGGCGATACCCGCGACCCGGTCGTCGTAGGCCGGGATGTCGAAGATGTCGACGAAACTGCCGCCGGTGAATGTCGGCTCCCGCCTCATCTCCGGCATGGACTCGAGTGGATTGTTCATGGGATCGCCAGTGAGGGGCACATACGCGCCATCAATCGAACCGCCGTACGCGACCTCACCGCTGTAGACCGTTGCCGCTGAGTGAAAGACCATGGACACGAACGGGATCCCCAGCCCGACCGCGGCGAAGGCCGCCGTGCCGGGCAGCGACGACCCGAATGACAGTCCCGCACCGACGCCGAGCACGGCCAGCCGCACCAGCAGCATCGGGCCGTCCTGTCCGAGATCGGGCCAGATCGCACCGACCATCGGGATCAGGGCGACCACGAACAGGCCGCCGATCGTCGACCGCCACGTCATCGACACGCGCAGGCCGACCGCGACTGCGACCGCGCCGACGAGGATCGCCTGCCAGTGCTCGACGTCGGGGAACGGCCCACCGAGGTCCACCAGCACCGGCATCGCCGCCGCCGCGACGCCCGTCGCGGCCAACAGGAATCGGCCGTCGGAGGGATCAATCGTCTGCGCGGCGAACCAGGTGAGCACCAGGACCAACACCATGGAGAGCCCGATGACGATCCACGAGCTGACCCGAGACGTGTAGTCCTGCCGGTCGATCCAGTACAGCAGGGCCCGGTTGGCCAGCGCGATCGACGCCGCGGCCGTGACCGCGAGGCGCAGTTCGCGCCCGGTCGCGCGTTGGATCCGGGTGGAGCCGTCGGCAACTGCTGCTGCCACCACGGCCAGCGCCAGCGTCGGTCCGAGCAGCCACCAGGACGGTTCGCCAATGGTGGAGGTGGTCTGCGCCGGGAACACCAGCTCGAAGGCGCGGGCGGTGAGGAAGGTGGCGAGCACGCCGAGCGTCAGCGCGAGCTGCCCGGCCCGCCGCCCCCACACCGTCGCCACCGCTGCGCCGAGGATCACGCCCGCGGCCACCGTCTTGACGTAATGCAGGGCGATCAGCGCGTCGATGCCGCCGACTCCAGGGACGACGAGCCGCGCGCCGAGGATCACGACCGCGGCACCGGCCATGGCGATCCAAGCGATCCGCCGGGATCCGTTGCGCTGCAGCAGGGCGTACGCGAGCACCGCGACGACGGCTCCCACCGCGACCCCGGTCGGCTGGCTGGAGACCCAGCGGCTCAGTTCGCGATCGGACGTGTAGACCGCCCAGCCGCCGCCCGGGGGATTGGTCAGTACGAACGCGGCCAGCACCCCGCCGAACAGGGCGGTCAGGGCCGAGAGGACTTCACGGGGTTCGACGGGCATTTTTCGACGCTAACCGACCGCGCCCCGCCGCGGCGGCAACCGGGCGATCGGGGTCCCCGCATGCCAGGATCGTGACGACCGACTACGACGCGAGGAGCGCGCATGACTTCGATCAACGACAAGGCGACCACCCTGCTGCAGCTGCATCAGCCCGGCAATCCGGTGATCCTGCCTACGGTGTGGGACGCCTGGTCGGCAAACCTGGCCGCAGAGGGCGGGTTTGCGGCGCTGACGGTGGGAAGCCACCCCGTGGCGGACTCGATCGGCAAGCCCGACAACGAGGGCATGAGCTTCGAGGAGTTGCTGACCCGCGTCGCGCAGATCACCGCCTCCGTCGACGTCCCGGTCTCGGTCGACATCGAGTCCGGCTACGGGCAGACCCCTGAACGGTTGATCGCCGGGTTGATCGAGGTGGGCGCCGTCGGGCTCAACATCGAGGACACTGTGCACAGCGAGGGCGGCAGGCTGCGCGAGGCGCAGGAGCACGCGGACTTCGTCGGTGGGCTGCGCCGGGCGGCGGACGCCGCCGGGGTGCACATCGTGGTGAACGCCCGTACCGACCTGTTCATCAAGCAGGTCGGCGACGAGTCCGATCGCGTCGAGCGCGCGATCGCGCGGCTGAAGCTGGCCGCGGAGGCGGGCGCGGACTCGCTGTACCCGGTCGGGTTCCACAGCGACGAGGTGTACCAGCGGCTGACCTCGGAGCTGCCGTTGCCTGTCAACGCGATCGCCGATCCGGTGCGCGGCGAGAAGGCGAGCTACGCCTCCCTCGGGGTCGGCCGGGTCAGCTTCGGCCCGCTGCTGCAGGCCGCGCTGGCGGTGCGGGCCAACCAGCTCCTCGCCCGCTGGATCTAGCGCGCGTCTTTCTCCGCGGGGTGATCCCGTCAACGACACCGGGCGTCGGACAGGTACGCGAGCACCTGTCCGACGCCCGGTGTTCGCCGGCCTAGGCCGTGTTCAGTGCCACGGCTTCGTGAATGAGCGCGATGAACGCCTTGTCGTCGATCGTGTCGCCCTCATGGATGTCGATGGCCCGCCTGGTGTTGCCGTCGAGGCCGGTGTTGAACAGGCCCGACGGGTCGTCCAGTGAGGCTCCCTTGGCGAAGGTGACCTTGACGATCTTCTTGTATGTCTCACCGGTGCAGATCATTCCGGCGTGGTACCAGACCGGGACTCCGCGCCACTTCCATTCCTCGACCACATCCGGGTCGGCCTTCTTGATGAGAGTTCGGATGTGAGCGAGCATTTCGCCCCGCCAGTCACCGAGCTCCTCGATCCTCGCATCTATCAGCTGAGACGGATTCTCCATGGGTGCCATTCGCTCTCTTCATGGTTGGTGTCGTCGCCGGTTACTCGAGTATCCACGCGGACCACCGCGAGTGCATCGCGACGCGCAGCGCGTCAGCGCGTGTAGACAGCGCTCTTGGCGCCGACGAGGTCGACCAGGTCCCGCTGCGCGAGGTTTGCGTCGAGCAGGTGCAGACCCCAGTTCTCCGTCGGGAGTGCGGGCAGCAGGGCGGCGCCTCGGCCCTCGACCATCAGCACGTGTGGTCCGTCGCCCCCGGTGCACCGGGCGCGGAAGGCATCCACCTCGCGCCCGGCGACGACGCCGCGGATCGGGGCCTCGGCGTTGTCGTGCAGCGAGGCCGGATTGGTGCACAGCACCTCGTATTCGGGGCCGAACGGCAGATTCGCGCGGGTGCCCGACGTCCCCGCGTTACGCGGCGAGAGTCCGTAGCGGGTGTCGGGCGGCGGTGTCCGCGAGAACGCCGAATAGGCGATGACGCACCCGGTCTGGGCGGGGTCGGTGCAGGCGGGCACCGAGTCGAAGTCGCCGCCCACGGTCGCGCCCTTGCGGACCAGCACGTCACCGCCGAGCAGCAGTGCCGAGACCAGCTGTGGCTGGACGGGTTTCCCGTCGATGCGATTGTGGATCAGCATCCGCAGCATCCGGGTGCCCTGCGAATGGCCGATCAGCACCACCCCGCGGCCGTTGTTGTGATGGGCCAGGTAGTCGTCCCACGCCCTTTCCACGTCGTCGTACGCGACATCGAGCGCGGCGCTGCGCTCCTCGGCCGTCCCGGTGAACAGCGCGCGCAGGGTGACCTGGCGGTACACCGGAGCCCACACGTTGCACTTCTCACCGAACGGCTCTGCCTGCGTGCGGGCGACCGTGCGCAGCTCGGGTGAGGCGTCGAGGTTCGCGTTCACGGACTGTTGGAGCGACGCGGTGGGATACACGTAGAAGCAGTCGATCGGCGCGCCTGATCGTCCGCCACACGGGTCGTCGGTCTGGCCGGGCCTGCACAGCCAGGTGGTCGCCGACTCCTGCGGCGGTGCGGCCGAGGCGTGCGGAGCCGCGATCGCGAAGGCTCCGACGAGCAGAAGCAGGGTGGTGCAGGCGCGGGCGAGCGGGCGGAACGGGCGGCGGCTCGGCATGCTCACGGATGCTAGTCCCGTGGCCACCCGGCCGGTAGCCTCAGCGATTCTCGGCGTACGCCGCTAGGTGTGCCACCTGCTCGGGGTCCAGGGACGGGCGAACCGCCTTCCTGGCCGCGGCGACGTCCGCCGCGGTCACGTCCGCCGCGTCTACGCTGCGACGCATGGCGGCCAGCGCCGCCTCCCGCAGCAGCGCCGCGCAGTCCGCCGCCGAATACCCGTCGAGAGCCTCGGCCAGCGCATCGAGGTCGACGTCCGCCTCGAGCGGGATCGACTTCCCGGCGGTCTTCAGGATCTGCTTGCGCGCCTCGGCGTCCGGCGGCGGCACGAAGACCAGCCGCTCGATCCGGCCGGGGCGCAGCAGCGCCGGGTCGATCAGGTCCGGCCGGTTGGTCGCGGCGAGCACCACCACGTCGCGCAGCGGTTCGACACCGTCGAGTTCGGTGAGCAGCGACGCCACCACCCGGTCGGTGACGCCGGAGTCGGAGCTCTGTCCGCGGCGCGGGGCCAGCGCGTCCACCTCGTCGAGGAAGATCAGCGAGGGGGCCGAGTCGCGGGCCCGCTGGAACAGCTCACGCACCGCCTTCTCCGATGCGCCCACCCACTTGTCCATCAGCTCGGCACCCTTGACCGCGTGCACGCTGAGCTGGCCGGAGCTGGCGAGGGCGCGGACCACGAAGGTCTTGCCGCACCCGGGCGGGCCGTACAGCAGCACCCCGCGCGGCGGGTCCACCCCGAGGCGGGCAAAGGAATCCGGGTGCTGCAGCGGCCACAACACCGCCTCGGTGAGGGCCTGCTTCGTCTCGACCATGTCCCCGACGTCGTGGAGGGTGACGCTGCCGATCGCCAACTCCTCGGTGCCCGACCGCGACAGCGGGCGGATCACGTCGAGGGCGCCGACCAGGTCCTCCTGCATCAGGTTCGGGTCCTCTCCGCTGCTGCTGGCCCGCGCCGCGGCCCGCAGTGCCGCCTCCCGGACCAGGGCGGCGAGGTCGGAGGCGACGAAACCCGGTGCCCGCGCGGCGATCTCATCGAGCTTGAGGTCGGTGGTCGGGACCTTGCGCAGCATCAGCTCGAGCAGCGCCCTGCGCAGCCGGCCGTCGGGGAGCGCAACGGTGAGTTCGCGGTCGCACAGGTCCTGGCCGCGGACCCGGTCGTCGAGCGAATCGGGATGTGCGGTGGTCGCGACGAACGCGCAGCCCGGGGTGTCCACCGCGCGCCGCAACTCGTCGAGGATGAGCGTGGAGACCGGTTCCGGCTCGGCGGGCAGCAGCGCGTCGATGTCGGTGATGAGCAGCACCCCGCGCTCGTGCGGCTCCCCGGCCGCGGCGCCGGTGAGGCGGGCAACCGCGTCCGACACCCGCTGCAGCCGGGTGGCCGAATCGAGCGCGCCGATCCCCGGGCCGTCCAGCGCGACCACGGTGCGCTCGGCGAGAACAGCCCGCGCCAGCGTCGCCTTGCCCACCCCGCCGGGCCCGGTGATGAGCACGCCGAGATGCGGCGACGCCCCGAGCGTGTGCAGCAATTCCGGCTCGTCCAGCGCCAGCTTCAGCCACTCGCTGAGCTTGGCGGCCTGGGCGTCGACGCCGACCAGGTCGGCCAGCGGAACGGGTGCGGGCGCAGGTGCGGCGGCCAGTGCGGCGGGCGTCTCGACGGACGGCACCGCGCCCGCGCCGGGTACCGCGACACCGATGCCCCAGCTGACCGCCGAATTGGGTTGCACGCTCACCGGTCCCGTGGGGTCGACACTCGTCACGGTGAGCAGTTCCGAGGTCCAGGCGACACCGAAGGTGCGCGCCAGCGATTGCGTCGCGCCCGCGGTGCTGGTGCCGGGCCCGAGGTCGCGGGGGAGCAGCGAGACCGTGTCGCCGACGGTGAGCACCTTGCCGAGCAGTGCCTGTCGCAGCGTGGTGTCGGGGATCGACGCAGCCGCGAGGGCCGACCCGGTGACGGTGACGGACCTGGCGCCGTACACCGTCACGGGTGAGAGCACCACGCGCGCATTCTCTTTGAGCCCGGCGTTGGAGAGGGTGACGTCGTCGAGCAGCGCGGTGCCCGTCGGGGTGGTGGCGGGCGCCAGCGCGACCACGGCGGCGGTCCGCCTGGCGCCGATCACGGCGATGCCGTCCCACTCGCGCAGCCCCAGCGCGGCCAGCGCCTCGGGGTGCAGTCGCACCACGCCGCGGCGGGCGTCGGAGGCGGAGGTGTTCAACCGGGCGGTGAGCGCGAGTTCCGGAGAGTTCACGTGGACCAGCCTAGTGCGCGGCCGGGTCTGCCGGATTCCGCGCAGGTACCGACAGGTTCGCGCCGGAAATGACGAGATCGCACAGCGGTTGGGGGTGCAACGGCTGTGCGATCTGGCGAAAAAGGGTGCGTCGTCGGCGTTGGTGACGCCGACGACGCGGCCGGGCTACCGGGGGCGTCGCAGTCCGAGGCGCGCGGCGGAGACCCGGCCGCCGTCGCCCGTCGGCGCCCGCCGGATCGCCCGGCGCTCGGCCGGTTTGACGTCCCACACCTCGGGGCGCGCGGCGACCCACCGCTTGGAGCGAACCGCGAACGGGATGTGCACGAGGTAGGCGAAGACCAGCACGATCATCAGGACGAACGGGTAGGTGACCAGGGCGGCCGCCACCAGTGCGACGACCACCAGCAGCGCCGCGGCCATCCGCTTCGGCACGGCGAAGGTCTTCATCGCGAGGGTGGGTACCCGGCTGACGATCAGCGCGGCGGACAGGATGGTCCAGATGGCGACCACGTAGAAGGACGACCACCAGCCCTCGCCCCACTGCACGAAGGCCGCGAGGGGGGTCAGCGCGATCAGCGCGCCCGCCGGGGCGGGCACACCGACGAAGAACTCGCTCGCGTAGGCGGGCGCCGAGTCGTCGTCGAGAAGGGTGTTGAAGCGGGCCAGCCGCAGCACGATGCTCACCGCGTAGACGAGCGCGATGATCCAGCCGGCGCTGCCCGCGTCGAGCAGCGTCACGTACAGCACCAGCGCCGGGGCGACGCCGAACGAGATGGCGTCGGACAGCGAGTCGAGCTCGGCGCCGATCTTGCTGGTGGCGTCGAGTAGTCGGGCGATCCGGCCGTCCAGCGAGTCCAGCACCGCGGCCGCACCGATCATGGCGAGGGCGATGCCGAGCTTGCCGTCGAGGGCGAACTTGACCGCGGACAGGCCGCCGCACAGCGCCAGGATCGTGATGGTGCTCGGCAGCAGGAACAGCCCGGACGCCGCCGTCCTCCTGGCCGTCACCGCCGCGGCGACGGTGCGCTTCGGTGTGTTCACGGGAGCAGGGCGAGGACGGTCTCGGCGCCGATGGCGCGCTGTCCCCGCTCCACCATCAAGGTGGTGCCCTTGGGGAAGTAGGTGTCCACCCGGGACCCGAACCGGATCAGGCCGTAGGTGTCGCCGATCGGGAGCCGGTCGCCGACGTTGGCGTCGCACACGATGCGCCGGGCCAACAGTCCGGCGATCTGGACGACGGCGATCTCGTGACCGGCCTCGGTACGCAGCAGCATCGAGTTGCGCTCGTTGGCGTCACTGGCCTCGGCGAGGTCGGCGGAGAGGAACTTGCCCGGCTTGTGGACCACGGCGAGCACCTCGCCCGCGACGGGGCTGCGCTGCACGTGCACGTCCAGCACGGACAGGAAGATGCTCACCCGGGGGACCGGGGCGTCGCCCATGTTCAGCTCGGCGGGCGGGACGGCGGTGTCGACGAGGGCGACCTCGCCGTCGGCGGGGGAGACCACGACGTTCGCGCGGTTCGGCGGCACCCGGTGGGGGTGGCGGAAGAAGGCGGCGCTGGCGCCCGCGGCCGCGAGACCCGCGCGGCGGACCCACTTGCGGTTGCGTCCGAGCAGCGCGACCGTCAGCGGCGCCACGACGAACGGGATCCCGGCCGGATGCAGCGGCGGAACCGTGTTGCGGACCAGTTCCGCGACGTGCGCGATACCGGTGGTTTGCGGGGTGCCAATCGGGATGGGGCGGCGGGCCACGGGCTCCTCTTACTGTTCGTCTTGCTGTCCGGCGAGAACGTGCGCCCGGGCGGCTTCGAGGCCGGGCTCGGGCACCCACAGGCTAGCCGAGACGGGCAAGGAAGGGGGACCCGGCCGCCGCTGAGCTGGGTGAACGAGCCCGCCGCCGGTTGTCTCACCCGGCCTGTGAGAGCCGTTCCCTCAGCCGGGCGATGCCGCCACGGACGGTCGCGCCGTAGCCGTCGTCCGACAGCGTGGAGACGCACGCCTCCGCGAGCTCGAGGTGCGCCCGCGCCCGGTCGTCCTCGCCCAGCTTGGCGTAGTCGGCGGCGAGGTTCAGGTGCAGCGACGGATAGAAGCCCGCCACATGCAGCGACGAGTGGTGTCGCTGGGCGCGCTCGTCGGTGAGGGAATCCGCCGCCTCGAGCGCGCGCAGGTCCCAGTCGAGCTCGTCCGCCGGCTCGTCCTGCACGTCGGCCATGTAGTGGGCGATCGTGACGGCGTGCAGCGGATCCCCGTCGGGCCCGGTCCGTTCCCACAACGTCGCGAACGCCGCGCGGGCGCCCGCCCGATCACCGCCGTTCGCCAGTTCCTGCGCGGCCATGATGCCGGTCATGATCGGGTCCGCTTCGCTCATCGTCTGCCTTCCGTCGGGTGAGAGCACGACGGTAGGCCGGGCCACCGACAGCGGGCCGTCAGCGAATCCCGTCGCGGCGCAACGCGACCGAGACCGCCGCCGCCCTGGTGTCCACCCCGAGCTTGGCGTAGATGTGCGCGAGGTGCGTCTTGACGGTGGCCTCGCTGATGAACAGCCGTTTGCCGAGTTCCTTGTTGGTCAGGCCCTCGGCGAGCAGGGTGAGCAGTTCGGCCTCGCGTGCCGTGAGCGCCTCGTCGGGGCGTCGCATCTGCTGCAGCAACCGCGATGCCACCGGGGGCGACAGCACGCTCTGGCCCGCGACCGCCCCACGGATGGCGGCGAAGATCTCCTGCGGCGCCGAGTCCTTGAGCAGATAACCGATGGCGCCGGCGTCGATGGCCCTGACCACGTCGGCGTCGGTGTCGTAGGTGGTGAACACCAACACAGGCAGCGTGGGGCAGGCGGCGCGGATCCGGCGGATCGCCTCGACACCGTCGATGCCCGCGCCGAGCGCGAGGTCCATCATCACCAGCCGCGGGGCGAGCGCCGCGGCCATGTCCACGCCCTGCTCGCCGGAATCGGCCTCGCCGATCACCTCGATGTCGGGCTGCGAGTCCAGCAGGGCCCGCAGCCCAGCCCGCACCACCAGGTGGTCGTCGACCAGCATCACGGTCGTCGCTGTCATCGCTCGCCTCCGTAGGGGATCTGGGCGGCGACGACGGTGCCCTCGCCGGGGGCGCTCTCCACGATGAGCGTGCCGCCGAGTGCCTGCACCCGTTGCCGCATCGCGCGGAGGCCGAACCCGCCTGCCGTGGAATGGTCGCCGACGGCATCGGCCGCGAAGCCGCGACCGTCGTCGAACACATCGAGGGCGACGGCGCCGGGCAGGTAGGTCAGGGTCACCCCCAGAGTCTGCGCGTCCGCGTGCCTTGACACGTTCGACACCGCGCTCTGGGTGATCCGCAGCAGCGCGTGGCCGACCTCGGCAGGCAGCGCGGCCGGCACGCCGACCACCCGCAGCTGAGCCGCAGGGAAGTGCCCGCGCGCGGCGCTGAGCAGGGCCGCGTCCAGGCTCTGCGTCTCGAGATTGGGGGAGGCGAGGTAGTGCACCAGGTTCCTGGTCTCGGCGAGGTTCTCGCGCAGCGACGCGGTCGCGGTCCGTACCTCCTCGCGCGCGGGTGAGTGCGGCTGGTCCCAGGCCAGGTCCGCGGCCTCGAGGTGCAGCAGGCTGCTGGTCAGGCC
The DNA here is from genome assembly GCF_017833315.1 of Rhodococcus sp. PvR099. Taxonomy (NCBI): domain Bacteria; kingdom Bacillati; phylum Actinomycetota; class Actinomycetes; order Mycobacteriales; family Nocardiaceae; genus Rhodococcus; species Rhodococcus sp. PvR099. The sequence goes on from NZ_JAFIBV010000001.1 coordinate 4,835,281, forward strand.
CTGGGTGACGGTGTCGTGGATCTCGCGGGCGAGCCGTTCGCGCTCGGACAGCACGCCCGCCGCGCGCTCGGTTTCGGCGAGCCGCGACTTCGCCTCGGCGACCTGTTCGAGCAGCCGAACCCGTTCCCGGCTGTCCCGCTCGATCTGGCCGTACGCGATCACCACGAGGGCGCCGGTGCAGATCGGTCCGATCAGCACGGCCCACTCGGTGCGGCCGCTGAAGTTGAAGAAGGCGACGCTGGTGACCACGGCGAGCCCCGCGACGATCAAGTACGCCGTCCTGCTCAAGAACGCGCGGGTGCAGAGGAAGAACATCGGGAACGCGCACCATGCGAAGCTCGGCGCCAGCCACACCAGCACCGCCCAGGTGGTCAGCACCGGCCACACCCAGGGCTGCCAGACGCCCGCCCGGCGGGACAGGGCCACGGTCACGGTGTAGAGCGCGGCCAGCGCGACGATCAGGGCCGCGACGATGACGAACCGGCCGCTGACGCCGTGATAGGTCAGGTATCGGGCGGTCGAGGTCGCCAGCAGCACGTAGAACGAGACGTGGATCGCGACGTCGAGCGGTCCGTGGGAGTCCCGGTCGGCCGGGACCTGGTCGCCGCGGGCGGTGACAGGACTGGACATCGGGTCGATCCTACGGAGCGGGCGCCGCCGCCGGATCGGCCATTCGGATGATCTCCGCGTCCCCGGACGGCTGATCGGGAGGCAGACATCGGCCCGATGCGGGCGGGTTGGCGCGGCGGCGAGGCTGGAATCCGTCAGCCCGACTGTGCGCGATCGGTACCCCCATCGGGGTGAGACACGCGCACGGTCGGTCACCTCGCCACCGAAAGGCCAACCATGATGAACCTCTCCCGCCGACTGCCCAAGGCCCTCGCCGTCACCGTCCCGCTGGCGGCGGTCCTCGCCACCGCGGCCTGCGGCAGCGGGATCGACGAGAAGGCGGCGTCGGCCGCCCCGGTCACCACCGCCGCGGTCGCGGCGCCTGCCGCGGGCGACCAGGCCACGAAGGGCACGGCGACCGCGAACCGGTTGACCGTCGGGACCGCAGGCGCGGCCGCGCAGGCCGCGCTCGCGAAGTGCCAGGCAGACGGGCTCGGCTTCGTCACCGTGGCCGTGGTCGATCGCAACGGCAACGTGCAGGCGATGCTGCGCGGCGACAACGCGGCACAGCACACCGTCGAGGCGGCCCGCCAGAAGGGCTACACGGCAGCGGCTTTCGGTGCCAATACCAGCGATCTGGCCGGTCGCGCCAAGGGTGACGGCGCCACCGTCGCGGACCTGGACGGCACCCTGTTCCTGCCGGGCGGCGTCTCCGTGAAGGCGGGCAACGCGTCCATCGCCGGCATCGGCGTTGGCGGGGCCCCGGACGGCATGGCCGATCAGGCCTGCGCCGCGGCCGGTCTCGACGCCATCGCCACATCGTTGCAGTAGGCATGAGCGCTGCGGTAGCGGTGAACGCCCACATGAGGCGCGCGTCGGCCGTCGTCGTCCTGGCCGCGGCGGTGGTCGCGTGTGCCGCCTGCGGCGGCCAGGAGCAGGCGGTCGGCGCCCGGCCTGCCACCACCCAGGTCCCCGCGTCGGAACCCGCGCCCGCGCCGTCGCCCGAGATCAGGCCCGCCTCGACCCCGGAGCTGGAGGGGTCGCTGTTCGCGGCGGTCCGGGCGGATGATGCGGACGCGGCCCGTGCGGCGCTCCAGGGTGGCGCGGCGTTGGAGGCCGGCGGGGACGGCGGCCGGACCCCGCTGGTGGCCGCGGCGAAGTCGAACTCGGTGAACACGGCCCGGGTGCTGGTGGCGGCGGGCGCGGACGTGAACGCGAAGGACGACATGGAGGACTCGGCGTTCCTGTACGCCGGGGCCGAGGGGTACGACGAGATCCTGGCGTTGACGTTGGCGCACGGCGCGGACGTGTCCGCCACCAACCGGTTCGGCGGCACCGCGCTGATCCCGGCGGCCGAGCACGGACACGTCTCGACGGTCCGGATGCTGATCGGGGCGGGCGTGCCGGTGAATCACGTCAACGAACCGGGCTGGACCGCACTGCAGGAGGCGGTCGTCTACGGCGACGGATCGGCCCGCTACCTCGACGTGATCGGGCAGCTGCTCGCGGCGGGCGCCGACCCCTCGATCGAGGACTCGGACGGCCGGACGGCCCTGGAGAACGCGAAACGCCGCGACCAACGAGCGGTCGCGGCGCTGCTAGGGGAAGAACGCTGAAGGTCAGGCCCGTGCGGTGGTCGCCGCTTCCACGGTCGACTTGATCCGGGCGAGGGTGGTGTTCATGCCTGCGACCATGTCGATCTCGAAGTCGGCGGTGCCGCCCATCATCTTGTCGATGAGGAAGGACGAGATCTTGGTGGTGCCGGTCGGCGCCTCGCGACGCTCGGTGAGGCGGGTGCCGGTATCGGTGGCCTCGAGCGCGTAGGTCCAGATGGTGTGGTTCTCCACGACCCGCCAGGCGATCGTCTTGTTCGGCTCGAAGCGGACCACCTTCGAGGTGGTGGGCCAGACCAACAGGCCCTTCTTGTTCAGGTTGAACGTCTTGGTGCCGTGGGTGACCTCGCCGAAGACGTGCATCCGCCTGCACTGTGGGCTCCACTCGCCCATCCGCTTGAGGTCCGAGACCACGGCCCACACCGCGGCGGGGGGAGCGGCGATCTCGATGCTCGCTTCGAGGGTGTTCGTCACTGGGCTTTCTCCGGTTCTACGAGGATTAGTGCTACGCACCGTTACGGATATCTTGCCGGATCGCTGGCGTTCGTCAAGGCCCGATCTTGGCATGGCTCGGGGTCAGGGGCGCGGAGTCAGCCGGAGCACCACGTCGTCGCGGCCGTTGTCGGTGGTGACCAGCAGCGTCCCGTCGGGCTGTCCGCTGACCGTGCGGATCCGGCCGTACCGACCTTCGAGGAGAGAGGCCTGCCGCTCGACGCCGAGACCGTCCGGGGTGAGCCCCAGTAGCAGGACCTTCTCGCCCTGCTGCGTCCCGACCGCGAGCGCGCCCGACCAGTCGCCCCAGCCGGGGCCGAGGAGAAACGATCCGCTGGCCGTGGCGAGGGTGGGGGTGCCCGAGCTCCACACCGCCCCGCGCGCGCCGGGGACCCTGTCGGGGTCGGTCATCGGCACGGCCTCGATGTACCGGCCGGGTTCGAGGTCGGGCCGCCAGCCGTAGTTGCCCGCGGGCACCAGTGCGTTCACCTCGTCGTCGCGGTGGGTTCCCTGCTCCACCGAGTACAGCTGCCCGCTGCCGGGGCGGAAGCTCAGTCCCTGCACGTTGCGGTGGCCGAGGGTGTAGACGGGGCTGGCCGGATCGGGGTTCCCCGCCGCCGGGGATCCGTCGGTGTCGATGTGCAGCACCTTGCCGCCCAGCGAGTGCGGGTCCTGCGGGGCCGTGGGGATGGTGGCGTCACCGGTGCCGACGAACAGGCTGCCGTCGGGTGCGGGGAGGATCCGGCAGCCCGCGTGCCGCCCGCCCGTGCTGGGCAGGCCGGAGAGCACCACGCCCGTCCTGGTCAGCGCGGTCCATTCCGGATCCACGGTCCAGGACAGCAATCGGACGTCGATCGGCCCGTCGGTCCGGTGCCCCTGGCAGGTGAACACCCGGCGGTTGCTCGCGAACCCGGGATCGAGCGCGATGCCCATCAGGCCGGTCTCCCCGGAGACGTAGAGATCGGAAAGGTCGGCGGTCGGCCTGGTGACCGAGCCGTCGGGCCGCCGCGCTACGAAGCCGCCGCCGCGCTGCCCGGTCAGGAGGGTGCCGTCCGGCGCGACCGCGACATCCCACGGTTTGTTCAGCCCGGTCAGGAGCTCGGTCACCTCGACGGTGGGCGGGGCGGACGCGACCACGCTGCGGGCGGCGGAGGTCTCGGGGGAGCTCGTGTCGGTGGCGCTCGCGCAGCCGGCGAGGAGCAGGGCGAGGGCCAGCGCGGCGTATCGATCGCGCACGGGCCACCTCCGGATCTTCCGGTGATAGGAGCTGGTTCCAGGATATCGCCGCCGCCGGACCCTCCCGTAGGGCGCGGCGGGGGCCGAGCGCGGCAAATGAGCGCCCCTCAGGGGTGGATTTCGCTGTAATGCCGGGGGGATGATTGACGATGAAATTGGTATCCACGCAGTACTTGAACCACGCAGACACCGGAGTGATCCGTCGTGAAGATCCCAGTCGTTCTCCAGCACGTACGACATGAATCCGTCCCGATCCTCGAATCGGCCCGGATGAAGGGTCGTCCCAAGTCGTGGCCGGGTGAACAGCTCGAGCGATTGCTGACCGACGGCGAGATCGAGGACATCGAGCGCGGTCTGTTCTGACCCACGGCGCCGGCGGCGAGTGTGCAGTTTCCGCCACCCCTTCCCGGTGAACGCGCACGTAGGTGCACTCTCGCCTGGCCAAGTTGTTCTATTGGAACTAGAACAATATAATCAAAGCGTGCTGATACGAATCGACCAGACCGCGGCGGAACCGCTCTACGAACAGGTCGCCTCGAGCGTGCGCAGGGCCATCGCCGTCGGCGAGGCGGCACCGGGCGAGCGACTCCCGGTGGCCCGCGACCTGGCGGCCTCGCTCGATCTCAATGTCCACACCGTGCTGCGGGGCTACCAGCTGCTGCGCGACGAGGGCCTGATCGAACTGCGGCGCGGTCGCGGCGCGGTGGTCACGGCCGACGCGACCACCCGCGGCCGGCTGCAGGAGGCGCTCCGCGACCTCGTTGCGGAGGCCCGTCGGATCGGCATGGGCGCCACCGAACTCACCGCACTCGTCAAAAAGGAGATGCAATGACCGCCTCGAACTCATTCCCCAGGGTCGGCTGGCTCCGGGCCCTCGCCGCCACCGTGCTGCCGCCCGCGCTCACCGCGGTGGGCGCGGTTGCCCTGATCCGGGCGTGGTTCGCCGAGCTGCCGGACCCGGTGGCCGTGCACTTCGGCCCGGGTGGCGCGGCGGACGGGTTCGGCTCGACGGGCGCCGCGCGGTGGTCTCCGCTGATCGGCCTCGCGTTCGCGCTCGGTTTGTGCCTGCTGCTGCTCCTGCTGACCCGGCGGGACCTGCGGTCGGCTCGGGTCGGCGCCGCCGTGGGGTCGGGCACCGGGGCCTTCGTCGCGGCCCTCCCGGTCGCGCTGCTCGCACCGCAGCGCGGCCTGGCGGATGCCGCCGAGGCCTCGTTGAGCGGCTGGTGGATGGTGCTGCCCGTGGCGGCGGGCCTGGCCGCGGCCGCGATCGGGTACGCGGCGTCGCCCTCGCCGGGACCCGCCACCGCGCAGCGACCGCCCCGCGAGGACGCGCCACGCATCGCGCTGGCGGACAGCGAGAAGGTCGCCTGGTCCGGGTCGGCAGCGATGCCGCCCTGGTTGGCCGCCGTGGTCGGCGTGCTCCCCGTCGCGGTGGTGCTCGGGCTGGTCGCCTTCGGATCGAGCTCGTTCGTGCTGGTGCTGGTGGTCGCCGCGGTCTCGGCCGCGCTGATGGCCCTGGTGCTGGCGCCGGTTCGGGTCACGGTCGACGCCACCGGGCTGACGGCCCGGACGCCGATCACCGGCAGGCCGACCCGCATCCCGCTCGACGAGATCGCGGAGGCCGACGTCGTCGCCGTCGGGATCCTGAACAGGTTCGGCGGTTTCGGCTACCGGGTGGGCCCCGACGGCACCGGGCTCATCGTCCGGCCCGGGCCCGCGCTGCGCATCACGCGCGGTGACGGTTCGCGGTTCACCGTCACCGTCGACGGCGCCGAGCAGGCCGCGGCGGTCCTCAACGCGCTCGCCGCCAAGGGGCGCACGCCGCGCTGACTTCGCGGCATACTCGACCCCAGGGACCGAACCGTCGCACGCACGGGAGGATCACGATGACCGAGATTGCCGGGATCGATCCGGACGTCGCACCGAGCGGGCCGGGCTGCGTCGACTGCGACGCGGGCGGAGGTTGGTGGGTGCACCTGCGCCGATGTGCCCAATGCGGGCACGTCGGGTGCTGCGACACCTCGCCCGGGCAGCACGCGACCGCGCACGCGGCGGCGACCGGGCACCCGTTCATCCAGAGCTTCGAGCCGGGCGAGGACTGGTTCTGGAACTTCCAGACCGAGCAGATGTACGACGGACCCGAGCTGGCCCCGCCGCGGCACCACCCGGTCGACCAGCCGGTGCCGGGCCCGGCGGGCCGGGTGCCCGCGGACTGGCAGGACCACGTCCATTAGCGCCGGCCGAACCGATCCGGACCGAGGGGCCTCGCCGCCGCCCGCGGGTGCGATGCAGTGGGATCCGGCGCAGTACTCGCTGTTCGGGGCGGAGCGTCGCAGGCCGTTCTTCGATCTGGTCGGGCAGGTCGGGGCCGTCGGCCCCCGCCGGGTCGTCGACCTCGGCTGTGGGCCGGGCACGCTGACCGCGACGCTGGCCGAGCGGTGGCCGACCGCCGAGGTGCTCGGCATCGACTCCTCGCTGGAGATGATCGCCGAGGCCCTCGGTGGCCGCCGCCCCGGACGCGTCGAGTTCGCGCTTGGCGGCGCGGAGGACTTCTCCGCCGCGGGGGTCGACGTGCTGGTGAGCAACGCGCTGCTGCAATGGGTGCCGTCGCACCGCGAGTTGCTCGCGGGGTGGGCGGCCGAGCTCGAGCCCGGCGGCTGGCTCGCCTTCCAGGTGCCCGCGAACTTCGGCTCGCCCTCGCACCGGTTGATGCGCGAGCTCGCCGAGTCGCCGCCGTGGCGCGACCGACTCGGCGGGGTGCTGCGACACGACGGCCCGGTGGCCGAACCGGCCGAGTATCTCGAGCTGCTGCTGGGTGCGGGACTGCGGGTCGCGGTCTGGCGGACCGAGTATCAACACCTGCTGCCGGGGCCCGATCCCGTGCTGGAGTGGGTGCGCGGCACCGGATTGCGGCCGGTCCTCGATCGGCTGTCCGCCGCCGAGACGGCGGACTTCGAGGCGGAGTACGGGTCCCGCCTGCGGCAGGTGTATCCGCGTGGCCCGTTCGGGACCGTTTTCCCCTTCCTCCGGACCTTCGTGGTCGCGCAGAAGCCGGGGGCGTGAACCGTGCCCGCGGTCGAGGGCGTGCTGTTCGACATCGACGGGGTGTTGGTCACCTCCTGGCAGCCGATCGCGGGCGCCGCGGAAGCCCTCGTAACTGTGCGCGAGCGCGGGATCGCGCGCGCCTTCCTGACCAACACCACCTCCAGGACGCGGGCCGAGATCGCGGCGGCGCTGTGCGACTGCGGCATGGCGGTGGACGCGGACGAGATCGTCACGGCCGCCGCGCTCACCGCCGAGCACCTTCGCTCGACGCACCCGGGGGAGCGCTGCCTGCTGATCAACCACGGCGACATCGCCGGGGACATGACGGACATCGAGTTCGACGCCGAGCGGCCGGAGGTGGTGGTCCTCGGCGGGGCCGGGCCCGAGTTCGACCACGCCGCGCTGAGCCGGGTGGTGGAGCTGATGCTCGACGGGGTGCCGGTGGTCGCGATGCAGGGCGGACTGACCTGGGCCACCGCGGAGGGCATCCGCATCGACACCGGGGCCTACCTGCCGGGACTGGAGGCGGCGGGAAACGCGCGGATCACCGTCATCGGCAAGCCCTCTCCGGCCGGGTTCCTGGCGGCCGCCGGGCTGATGGGGAGCAGGCCCGAGCGGACGGTGATGATCGGCGACGATCTCCAGAACGACGTGCTGGCGGCGCAGCGCGCCGGATTCGTCGGGGTGCTGGTCCGTACCGGCAAGTTCCGCCAGTGCGTCCTCGAGGCGGCCGAGGCCGCTCCAGGGCATGTGCTCGACTCGGTCGCGGACCTTCCCGGCCTACTCGCCGAGATGTGATCGAGGCGTCCGGGGCCGCGGCCGTCGCCACCCGGCTCGAGCCCAGGAAACCGGTGCCGAATCGAGATATGTCGATCCGGTCGTTGTCGGGCAAGTCTTCGGTACCGTCGCGTCGGTATCTGTTCGTTCTGCTTTCGAGGAGTTCCGTGTCGATTCAGCTCATGCCCCGCGTCCACGCCCTCATCCCTTCGATCACCCGCGCGGGCGCGAGTTTGGCGGTCGGCATCGCGATCGCGGGAGGCATGGCGGTCGCCGGCTCCGGCATCGCCTCCGCCGCGCAGGTCGGCTGCGTCTCCCCGCCCTCGGCCAACGACATCAGGGTCATCGGTGACGCGAGCTGCGGCGCCACCGCGACCGTCGGGAACGCCGGGGCGACCGCGATGGACAGCGGCACCGCGGTGAGCGTGGCCAACGGTGGATCCGCGAACAGCGTCGCGACCGGCTTCGGTGTCGCGCTCAGTTCCTCGCGCGACGCGGGCGCCGCGCATGCGTACGCCATCGGCGGCGGCATCTCGCACTCGAACGCCTCGAACGGCCACACCACCATCTCGGTGGCGGGCTGGGGCTCGGGAGCGACCGCGGAGGCGTCCGGCGTCAAGTGCGTCGGCCCGCTGTCCTTCGCCGTGAATCTGAACACCGGCGCCGTCTGCGCGATGCGCTGACCGAGCCGTCCCGACCTTGCACTCGCCACACCTGAGTGCTAAAAAGGCACTTGGCACTCGCGTCATGCGAGTGCCAGGTCGGGACGGTGAGATCGGGATCCCATCGACACCCCTGGTCGTCCGTCGCGGGCGCCGAGCCTGGCCGTAGGCGTAAATGCGTCATGAGGCGACCCGACGAGCGGTCGCCTGGTGTGTCACCCCAATCCGGAGGATCACTTCGCAATGGCCAAGATCATCGCGTTCGACGAAGAGGCACGTCGCGGCCTCGAGCGTGGCCTGAACAGCCTCGCCGACGCAGTCAAGGTGACGCTGGGACCCAAGGGTCGCAACGTCGTCCTGGAGAAGAAGTGGGGCGCCCCCACGATCACCAACGATGGTGTGTCCATCGCCAAGGAGATCGAGCTCGAGGACCCCTACGAGAAGATCGGCGCAGAGCTGGTCAAGGAGGTCGCCAAGAAGACCGACGACGTCGCCGGCGACGGAACCACCACCGCCACCGTGCTCGCCCAGGCTCTCGTTCGTGAGGGCCTCCGCAACGTCGCGGCCGGCGCCAACCCGCTCGGTCTCAAGCGCGGCATCGAGAAGGCCGTCGAGGCCGTCACCGCCCGCCTGCTCGACACCGCCAAGGAGGTCGAGACCAAGGAGCAGATCGCTGCCACCGCCGGTATCTCGGCTGGCGACCCGTCCATCGGTGAGCTCATCGCCGAGGCCATGGACAAGGTCGGCAAGGAAGGCGTCATCACGGTCGAGGAGTCCAACACCTTCGGCCTGCAGCTCGAGCTCACCGAGGGCATGCGCTTCGACAAGGGCTTCATCTCGCTGTACTTCGCGACCGACGCCGAGCGTCAGGAAGCGGTCCTCGAGGACGCCTACATCCTGCTCGTGAGCTCCAAGATCTCCACGGTCAAGGACCTGCTGCCGCTGCTGGAGAAGGTCATCCAGTCCGGCAAGCCGCTGGTCATCATCGCGGAGGACGTCGAGGGCGAGGCCCTGTCCACCCTGGTGGTCAACAAGATCCGTGGCACCTTCAAGTCGGTCGCCGTCAAGGCCCCCGGCTTCGGTGACCGTCGCAAGGCGCAGCTCGCCGACATCGCCATCCTCACCGGTGGCGAGGTCATCAGCGAAGAGGTCGGCCTCTCCCTGGAGACCGCCGGACTCGAGCTGCTCGGCCGCGCCCGCAAGGTCGTCGTCAGCAAGGACGAGACCACCATCGTCGAGGGTGCAGGCGACGCCGACGCCATCGCCGGTCGCGTCAACCAGATCCGCGCCGAGATCGAGTCCTCGGATTCGGACTACGACCGCGAGAAGCTGCAGGAGCGCCTGGCCAAGCTGGCCGGTGGCGTCGCCGTCATCAAGGCCGGCGCCGCGACCGAGGTCGAGCTCAAGGAGCGCAAGCACCGCATCGAAGATGCCGTGCGCAACGCCAAGGCCGCCGTCGAGGAGGGCATCGTTGCCGGTGGTGGCGTGGCCCTGCTGCAGTCCGCCCCCGCGCTGGACGACCTGAAGCTCGAAGGTGACGAGGCCACCGGCGCGAACATCGTTCGTGTCGCCCTCGAGGCCCCGCTCAAGCAGATCGCGTTCAACGCCGGCCTCGAGCCCGGCGTCGTCGCGGAGAAGGTTCGCAACCTGCCCGCCGGCCACGGCCTGAACGCCGCGACCAACGAGTACGGCGACCTGCTCGAAGCCGGCATCAACGACCCGGTCAAGGTCACCCGCTCGGCGCTGCAGAACGCAGCCTCGATCGCGGCCCTGTTCCTCACCACCGAGGCCGTTGTCGCCGACAAGCCGGAGAAGGCCGGAGCGCCCGTTGGCGATCCGACCGGCGGCATGGGCGGCATGGACTTCTAGTCCACAGCCACACCAGTTCCACCCGGCGAGGCCCGGGTCACCCGATCAGGGTGGCCCGGGCCTCGCTCGTGGGCGGGGTCACCTGCGGAAACACGGTGTTCACCGGAGCGACCAACGTAGGTCACCGTTACGGACGCTCGGTCCACTAAGTTCGTTTCCTGTGGCGAGGGGTCACACGCAGTTTCTGCGGTAGGTCAATTCTTGGAGGATCACATGGGTTCCATCAGCACCATCATCTCGCTCTTCGAGCTCTACCAGCTGCTGAGCCAGTTCAGCTGATCCCCCTGGATGGCGGCCGGGCTCCCGTGTGGAGCCCGGCCGCTGTCTGCCGTGGGGTCAGTTTTGCGATTCCGGGGACAGTCGTACGCCTTCCGGGTGAGACTGTCGGCGCGGGATCGCTGACAACGCAGGCGCTGTGCCTGCGTAAGATCACCCGCAGCAAGCCGAGGGTCCATGCGTACCTGCGCGTGGACCCCCGTTCTGTAGAGAAGTACCGAACACCCACCGATCTCGGCCCATAGACAGTCAGGTGCAGCACACATGAGCAACCTTCGTCGATCCGGCGCCCGCAAGGCGCGGCTGGCAGCAGCCGCTGCGGCCCTGATGATCCTTCCCCTGATCGGCGCGGGCGGACTCGCGACCGCCGCACCCTCGGGCGAGCAGTCCGGCTCGAAGATCGAGCGGGTCGAGGGCAGTGGGCGTCAGGTGACCGCGTACGTGTACTCGGCCTCGATGGGCAAGACCATCCCGGTCAAGGTTCAGCGCCCGATGGACAGCAGCGTGCCGCGGCCGACCCTGTACCTGCTCAACGGCGCGGGCGGCGGCGAGGATTCCGCCACCTGGCAGCGTCGCACGGACGTCGCGACGTTCTTCGCGGACAAGAACGTGAACGTGGTGACCCCGGTCGGTGGCGCCTTCAGCTACTACACCGACTGGCAGAAGGACGACCCGAAGCTCGGCCGGAACAAGTGGGCGACCTTCCTGACCAAGGAACTGCCGGGGCTGATCGACTCCGAGTTCAAGGCCAACGGTGTGAACTCGATGGCGGCCATCTCCATGACCGGCACCTCGGTGCTCAACCTGGCGATCGCAGCCCCGGGTCTCTACAAGAGCGTCGCTTCCTACAGCGGGTGTGCCGAGACCAGCACCGACATGGGCCGGGCCTACATCAAGATGGTCGTCGAGTCGCGGGGCGGCGCCAAGGTCGAGAACATGTGGGGCGCGAAGAACGACGCGGCCTGGGTGGCGAACGACCCGGTCGTCAATGCGGAGAAGCTGCGCGGGACCCAGCTGTACATCTCCTCCGGCAACGGACTGCCCGGAGCGCACGACAACCTGGAGGAGACCGGTGGCATCTCCGGTCTGGCGAACCAGGCGCTGCTCGGCGGCGTGATCGAGGGCGCGACCCTGGTCTGCACCAACAACCTGTCCAAGCGGCTCGGTGAGCTCGGCATCCCGGCCGTCGTCGACTTCCGGCCGAACGGCACCCACTCGTGGGGCTACTGGCAGGACGACCTGCACAAGTCGTGGCCGATGCTGGCCGCGTCGATCGGTCTGTAGCAGACCCGACAGCTCATGCGACAGTGACGGCGCCGATCCCGCGGAGTACGCGGGGTCGGCGCCGTCTTGTCGTCGGGGGCGGGGTCTGCCCCCGACGAGGTGATCAGTCGACCTGGTTACCGGAGGCCCTGTGCAGGCCCGAACTCATGGTCGACTCGAGCTTGTCGTCGAATTCGTCGTAGACCACCGAGCCGATCCAGATGATCAGCGTCGCCCACACCCAGGTCCAGAAGCCCCGGATCTGGAAGTCGTTCGTCAGCAGCACCACGATGAGCAGGACGAGGTACGTCGCGACCAGGTTGACGACCCAGGTGTAGGCGCGCAGGCCCGGCACGGTGCTCAGCAGGCGGGTGATGAGCGGCTTGACGAACAGCGTGGCCAACGTGAACAGGATCGTGCCGACGATGAACCACAGGGGATAGGTGATGTGGAACGGGCCGAGTACCAGATCGGCGATCCACAGCACGACACCGTTCGCGACCAGTGCGGTCAGGATGCGGGGAACCCAGAGCTTGGTTGGGGTCGGACTCGAGGTGGTCATGTCGCCAGGATGAGCGTCGGCGACGGGCGCGATCGGGCTTTCGTTGCCGACTCAATTGATTGATGCATCGACGTTATGCGTCCGTTATTGGATCAGGTGGAATCGCGGAGCGCGCCGAGATGCGGTGCAAGCGTTCATCTGGGCGACACCGCGCCGACGAGCGCGGCGGTTACCGTCCGCGGATGACCGAATTCGACCACCCAGTGGATCTCGCCGACACCTCCGCGTTCGCGGTCCGGGACGACGATGACGACGACCCGATCCTGGTCAACGCGGCGGACGGGCGGGCCGTCGACACCTGGCGCGAGGGGTACCCGTACGCGGAGCGGATGGAGCGCGCCGAGTACGAGATGGCGAAGAGGCTGCTGCAGATCGAGCTGCTCAAATTGCAGAACTGGTCCAAGGCGACCGGCCGCAGGCACGTGATCGTGTTCGAGGGTCGGGACGCGGCCGGCAAGGGCGGCACCATCAAGCGGTTCACGGAGCACCTGAACCCCCGCGGCGCGAGGGTGGTGGCCCTCGAGAAGCCCTCCGCCCGCGAGCAGGGCCAGTGGTACTTCCAGCGATACGTCGAGCACCTGCCCGCGGCCGGGGAGCTCGTCCTCTTCGACCGCTCCTGGTACAACCGCGCGGGCGTCGAGCGGGTGATGGGCTTCTGCAACGACGACCAGCACGCGCGTTTCCTGCGGCAGGCCCCGCTCTTCGAGCAGATGCTCGTCGACGAGGGGATCAGCCTCACCAAGCTGTGGTTCTCGGTGTCCAGGAACGAGCAGCGCACCCGGTTCGCGATCAGGCAGGTGGACCCGGTCCGGCAGTGGAAGCTCTCCCCGATGGACCTTGCGTCGCTGGACAAGTGGGAGTCGTACACGGCTGCCAAGGAGCAGATGATCAGGTTCACCGACACCGACATCGCGCCGTGGACCGTCGTGAAGAGCAACGACAAGAAGCGCGCCCGGATCAACGCGATGCGGCACGTGCTCAGCCGCTTCGACTACGAGAACCGGGACGACGAGGTGGTCGGAACCCCGGATCCGCGCATCGTCTGCCGGGCGCGAGACTCCTTGGGGGACTGACCGGCCCGAGCCCGGCGGGAGGTCCCACCACGGGTGAACTCCGGCGCGAGGAACTCGCTGAGCTCCTCGGGATGGCAGACCCCGAATGTGGGCAGCTGACAAGTGGATCAGCGGTTGCGATGTCCGAATCCTGTCGGCAGGCGCCGCGGCGAGAGAGTATGGGAACCGTGGACACCATTCCGATTCAGATGCCCGACGGCACCACCATCGCGGTACGGCTGTTCGCAGGCCGGGAGGCGGCGCCGGTGGTGGTGATCTTCCCTGGGCTCGGCGTGCCGGGCGGGTTCTACGATCCGGTCGCCGAGGCGCTGGTCGCACACGGATTCAACGCGGCGGTCGGTGAGCTCCGCGGGCAGGGCGACAGCAGGCCCCGGCCGGGCGCGGACAGCAGCTACGGGTATCAGGAACTGGCGTCCGTCGACTATCCGGCCACCTTCGAGGTCGTGCGGGAGCGGTTCCCGGACAGCACCCCGTACCTGCTCGGGCACAGCATGGGCGGGCAGCTGGGGGTGATGTACGCGGCCAGGGCCAGGGGAAAGCTCGGCGGGCTGATCCTGGTGGCGTCGGGTTCGCCGTATCACCGCGGCCACGGGGTGGTGCGCGGCGCGGCGCTGCTGGCCGGAACGGCGGCGATGTCGGTGACGGCGAACGTCGCCGGGTTCTGGCCGGGGGACCGGTTGGACGTCGGCGGGTTCGGCAGGCAGTCGAAGGTGCTGATCGGGGACTGGTCCAGGTTCGCGCGCACCGGCACCATCGAGCCGACCGGAGCCGACATCGACTACGAGGAGCGGATCGGCCGGCTGACCCTGCCGGTGCTGTCGATCTCCATGGAGGACGACGACCTGGCACCGCGGCAGGCGATCAAGAACCTGGTCGCGAAGATGCCGAAAGCGGACCTCACCACCTGGCATCAGCCGGAGCCGCTGGGTCACAACGGCTGGATCCGCAGTCCGGACAGCACCGTCGGCCGCATCGTGGAGTGGCTGCACGACCGCGCCTGACCCGCCGAGTGTGCACCTACGGTCCGTCTCGCCCGGGCGATGTACCCGTAGCTGCACACTCGGCGGGGATACCCTGGATGTGATCACCACGACCCGCCCGCACCGTGCGGTCGGCTCGGAACCGATCCGCCATGGATGAACCCGTTCCCCCGAGTGACGCGACGATCGCAAGCGGGCCGCTGACCGAGGAGGCCCCCGGCACCGCCGTGTACGTGAGCTCGGCCGTCTCCGACTCGACCGGCACCCGCCCGGAAGCGGGGCTGGTCGTCGACACCGGCGTGCGGCGCCTGGTCGCCGACTGGGAGTCGACCCGGTCCCCGTCCGACCTGTCGGACTACCTGCCGAACGCGGCCGCGATCCGGCGTGCGGCGCTGATCGACCTGATCATGGTCGATCTCGAGTACCGGTGGTTGCGCGGTGGCCAGCCGAAACGAATCGCCGACTACTGCCGGGAGTTCCCCGAGCTGCTCGCGGAGCCGCTGCCGCCCGAGCTCGTGTACGAGGAGTATCGGGTGCGCCGCGCCAGCGGGGCGAGCGTCGAGCCGGAGGAGTACCTGCGCGGCTTCCCGCAGCAGGCCGACCGGTTCGAATGGCTGCGCGAGCACGATCTGCCGGGACGCCGCGGTGCGCCCGTCCCGATCGACCTGCCCGAGAACGCCGAGTTCGCGGTCGGGCAGCAGCTGGACGACTTCGAACTGATCGCGGAGCTCGGGCACGGTGCGTTCGCCCGGGTGTTCCTGGCCCGGCAGCTGTCCATGCTGCGCCCCGCGGCGCTGAAGATCTCCCGCAACGTCGGCAGCGAGCCACAGACCCTCGCCCAGCTCGACCACCCGTACATCGTCCGGGTCTTCGACCAGAGGCTGTTCGAGGACCGGCAGTTGCGGGTGCTGGTCATGGAGTACGTGTCCGGTGGCACGCTGCTGGATGTGGTCAAACTCGTCCGCGCGACCCCGCCCGAGCGACGGAGCGGTCAGCTCCTGCTCGATTCGATCGACAAGGTCCTCGCGGGCAAGGGAGAGATCGGGCCGAGCGAGTCCAGCGTGCGCGCCGAGATCGCGGAGCTCTCGTGGCCGGAGACCGTGGCGTGGATCGGGCTGCGGCTGGCCGACGCGCTCGAGTACGCGTGCGCCCACGGCGTGCTGCACCGCGACATCAAGCCGGCCAACGTGCTGCTGAGCGTCGAGGGCGTCCCGAAGCTCGCCGACTTCAACGTCAGCTCCAGCGACAGCACCGACCCGGCCGGCCGGTCCGGCTTCGTCGGCGGATCTGTCGCGTACATGGCGCCGGAGCAGCTGGCCGCGGTGTCCCCGGAATCGGCCGCGAGCGCGCCGCCGATCGACACCCGCAGCGACATCTACGCGCTCGGGGTGATGCTGTGGGAGCTGCTGACCGGGGTCCGCCCGTTCGCGGACGCCCCTGCGGGCGGATCGCAAGTGTCGCCGGGCGAGGTGCTCGCGATCCGGCGCGGCGGGGTCGATCCGGACGCCAGGGCCCGGCTCCCGGCCGACTGCCCGGCCGCCCTGCGCCGGGTGCTGATGACGTCCCTGGCCTTCGATCCCGCCGACCGCTGGTCGAGCGGCCGTAAGTTGGCACGCCAGTTCGCGCTGTGCCTGGATCCACACGCCCGCGACCTCGTCGATCCGCGTCCAGGGAGCTGGCGGTCGACGCTGTCGCGGTGGTCGCTCCCGATCCTGCTGGCCGCGATCGGCATCCCGAACCTGCTGGCCGCGGGCTACAACTACTACTACAACAAGGCGCTGATCATCTCCGAGCTCTCGCCGGAGGCCCAGGACCATCTCGAACAGGTCCACCTGATCGTGGGCGGCCTGGCCTTCCCCCTCGGCGCGTTCCTCATCCTCTACTGGTGCCGGCTCGCGCTGATCGTCCCGCGCGGTCTACGGCGGGGGCAGCGGTACGCCCCCGAGATCCTGGCCAGGGTGCGCACCGCGACCCTGAATCTGGGGCACCGGGCCGTCGTGGTCGCCTTCGTGCTCTGGGTGGTCGCCGGGGTCGGCTACCCGATCGTCCTGCAGGCCGCGGCGGGTGGTATTCCGTCGCAGGCCTATTCGCACCTGATCGCCTCGCTCGCGGTCTGCGGTGCGGTGGCCGTCGCGTACCCGTTCTTCATCCTCACCTTCTACGCGGTGCGCTGTGTGTACCCGATCCTGTTGTCGCACGGGGAGATCGGCAGCGCCGACGGTCGCGACCTGCGGGCGCTCGGCCGGATCACCACCCGTTACGTCGCGGTGGCCGCATCGGTTCCACTGGTGGGCGTCGCCGGGCTCAGCTTCGTCGGGGCCGAGCCCGGCAACACGGTCAACGCCACAGTCCGCGCGCTGTGCATCGGCGGCATCATCGCGTTCATCGGTGTGTACCAACTGTTCCGGTGGGTCGAGGGCGACCTGCGGGCGCTGACCCGGGTGGTGTCGCTGGGCGGCGCCCGCGGCTATGCCGCCGAGATCGAGGCCCCGGAGTCTGTCCAGACGCCCCGGCATGAGCGCACGATCAGAGCCCCAGTTGTGACCCGAGGAACGTGAACGTCAGCGCCGTCTTGAACGCCAGCTGGGCGTTGTCGGAGGCGCCGCCGTGCCCGCCCTCGATGTTCTCGTAGTACCAGGTCCGGTGCCCCTGCTCCTCGAGTCGCGCGGCCATCTTCCTGGCGTGGCCGGGATGCACCCGGTCGTCACGCGTCGACGTCGCGATCAGGACCGGCGGATACGCCGCCTCCGAGTCGGTGTTCTGGTACGGCGAGTATCGGGAGATGTACTCCCATTCGGCCGGGTCGTCGGGGTCGCCGTACTCGGCCATCCAGGACGCGCCCGCCAGCAGCAGGTGATAGCGGCGCATGTCCAGCAACGGAACCTGGCAGACGATGGCACCGAACAGTTCCGGGTAGCGGGTGAGCATCACACCCATCAGCAGCCCGCCGTTGCTGCCGCCCTGGGCGCCCAGCTGGGCGGGCGTGGTGATCCCGCGTTCGACGAGGTCCCGCGCGACGGCGGCGAAGTCCTCGAACACCTTGTGCCGCCCGGCCTTCAGCGCCTGCGTGTGCCACTCGGGCCCGTACTCGCCGCCGCCGCGGATGTTGGCGACCACATAGGTGCCGCCCCGCTCCAGCCAGGCCAGGCCGGTCGAGCCGCTGTACGCAGGCGTCATCGAGTTCTCGAAACCGCCGTAGCCGTACAGCAGCGTCGGTCCGGGTTCGGCGTCCTTCCCGCGCACCACGAAGTAGGGGATCCGGGTGCCGTCCTCGGACACCGCGAAGTGCTGGGCGACCGCGAGCGAATCCGCGTCGAAGAACGAGGGCGACTGCTTGAGCACCTCGATCTGCTCGCCGACCATGCCGTGCAGCAGCGTCGCGGGCGTGAGGTACCCGCTCGAGTTGAGGAAGAACTCGTCGCCCTCGACCGGATCCACGTCCAGGATGTCGGTGGTGGTGAGCTCGGAGACCCCCTCGAGCGGCACGTCCGTCCAGCCGGCGGGTCCCGGTGTCCGCACCCGCAGCCGGGTCTGCACGTCGGACAGCGTCACCAGCAGCAGGTGGTTGCGGGTCCACACGTACTGCTCGAGCGAGGTGTGGGCGTCGGGCGCGAAAAGCACCGTCAGGTCCCGAGATCCGGCGAGATAGTCCTCGTACCGGGCGGCCAGCAGGGTGCCGGCCGGGTGCTCGTGCCCGGCGACGGACCAGGCGGACCTGGTGCGGATCAGCAGCCATTCCCGATGCACGGAGAGGCCTGCGTCCTCGGGCGTCTCGATCCGCACCAGGGTGCCGTCGCCCATCAGCTGGAAGCGCCGGGAGTTGTAGAAGTCGATGGACTGCTCGACGAAGCTGCGCTCGAACCCGGGGGTGCGGTCGTACCAGGCGGACACCGCGACGTCGGTCTGCTCGCCCTCGAACACGGTGACGGCCTCGGCGATGTCGGTGCCGCGGGTCCAGCGCTTGGCGATCCGCGGGTAGCCGGAATCGGTGAGCGTGCCCGGCCCGAGGTCGGTGCCGACGTACACCGTGTCCACGTCGATCCAGCCGATGTCGGTCTTGGCCTCGGGCAGGAAGAAGCCGCCTTCGGACGGTTCGACGAAGCAGCGTCGTTCCAGATCGAACTCGCGGGTCACCGTGGCGTCGGCGCCGCCCCGCGACAGGCTGATCAGTGCGCGCTCCTGGCCGGGGCGCAGCACCCGCGCGCCGGACCACACCCAGTTCTCGCCGTCGCGTTCGGCGAGCTCGTCGACGTCGACCAGCAGGTCCCAGTTCGGGGCGTCGGTGCGGTACTCGTCCATCGTCGTCCGTCGCCAGAGGCCGCGAACGTGCTCGGAGTCGCGCCAGAAGTTGTAGAGGTATTCGCCGCGGAGCCGGACGTACGGGATGCGGGCATCGGTGTCGAACACCGCCCGGATCCGCGTCTGCAGGTCCTCGAACCCGGCGTTCTCGGTGAACTCGCCGGTGGTGCGGCCGTTGCGCTCGCGTACCCAGTCCAGTGCGGGCTCGGCGGTGACGTCTTCGAGCCAGAGGTAGGGGTCGTGCAGGTCGGAAGCCATTGTTCATTGATACCCCTGACGTGCGGATCCGCGCGCAGGAGGGGACCGCGCGTCGGCGGGGGTTCCCATCCGCCCCTCGGAGTGCTACACATTTGAGACAGCTGTTGTGATTCTGCAACAGCAGCGAGGAGGTCCCATGCCGGTCCGCACGCTCGTCGAGCTCACGCCGCCGATGACCGCGCGGTCGGTGGCGCTGAGCCTGCTCCTCGGCATGCGTCCGGCCCGGATGTCGGCGCGCGAGATCACCCGCACCGGGGAGATGTTCGGCGTCGCGCCGTCGACCATGCGCGCCGCGCTGTCGCGGATGGTGGCGGCGGGCGACCTGGTCACGAAGGACTCGATGTACCTGCTCGGGGCCAGACACCTGGAGCGGCAGGCCCTGCAGGAGGCGCTGGTCAACCCGAGGCGGGTCCCGTTCGACGGCCGCTGGGACATGGTGGTCGTCGTGGTGTCCGGCCGGGAGGCCGGGGCGCGCGGCATGCTGCGCACCACCCTCGCCGAGCATCGGTACGCCGAGCTGCGGGAAGGGGTGTGGATGCGACCGGCCAACCTGACCGGGCACGACCTGCCGCGGCTCGACGAGGTGCACCGGTTCGCCGCGGTCCCCGAGGATCCCGGCGCCTTGATCGGGCAACTGTGGGACCTCGACGCCTGGTCTGCCGAGGCCGGGCTCATCCTCGGCGCCCTGTCGGTGCCGGGGCAGTCCCAGGAGCGGTTCATGGCCGCGGCCGCGGCCGTGCGGCACCTGCGCACCGACCCGGCACTGCCAGACGAGCTGCTCCCCGAGAACTGGCCCGCCGACGAATTGCGTTGGGCCTATGACGATTACCGCACCCAGTTCGCCGAACTGGCCATGCGCGAGGAAGTGAGGGGCAAGCTGTGAAGACACACGAGGTGACCAACCAGGTTCCGCCGCTGGTGGATTACGACACCGCCGGGCACCCGCTGTTCGACGAGATCCTGACCGCCGCGGGCGCCGCCGACGCGCTTGCCGAGGTCCACGAGGTCGGCACCCTCGCGGGCAGCGCGTACGCCAAGGAACTCGGCGACCGCGCCGAGGCGCACCCGCCGATCCTGCGCACGCACGACCGCTACGGAAACCGGGTCGACCGGGTCGACTACGACCCGGCCTATCACGACCTGATGCGGCACGCGATCGGGTTCGGTCTGCACGGCGCACCGTGGCGCGACAAGCGCGACAACGCACACCTGATCCGGGCCGCGAAGTTCACCGCCTGGCAGGTGACCGACGCCGGACACGGCTGCCCCATCTCGATGACCTATGCCGCCGTCCCGGCGCTTCGGGCGGACGAGAAGCTGTCATCCGAGTTCGAGCCGCTGCTCGCCAACGACCAGTACGACCCGTCCGTCGCCCCGACCGCGCTCAAGCGGGGTCTGATCGCCGGCATGTCGATGACCGAGAAGCAGGGCGGCTCGGACGTCCGGGCCAACACCACCACCGCCACTCCGCATCAGGACGGCAGCTACCGGATCGTCGGGCACAAGTGGTTCACCTCGGCGCCGATGTCGGACATCCTGCTCACCCTCGCGCAGGCGCCGGGCGGGCTGACCTGCTTCGTGCTGCCGCGGGTGCTGCCGGACGGCAGCATGAACACCATTGCGCTGCAACGACTCAAGGACAAGCTGGGCAACCGGTCCAACGCCAGCAGCGAGGTCGAGTACGACAACGCCATCGGGTGGCGGCTCGGCGAGGAGGGGCGTGGGGTGCGGACCATCATCGAGATGGTCAACATGACCCGCCTGGACTGCACGCTCGGCGCCGCGGCACTGATGCGCGAGGCGGTGGGGCAGGCCGCCCACCACGCCGCGCATCGCAGCGCGTTCGGTGGCCTGCTGATCGACAAGCCGTTGATGCGCAACGTGATCGCCGACCTCGCCGTCGAGGCGGAGGCGTCCACCACGGTCGCGCTGTGGCTGGCCTCGCAGACCGATGCCGCACTCCGGGGCGACCAGCGTGCCGCACTGCTGCGCCGCCTCGGCCTGGCCGTGTCGAAGTACTACGTCTGCAAGCGCGGTCCGGGCCACGCCGCGGAGGCGTTGGAATGCCTGGGCGGCAACGGTTTCATCGAGGAGTCCGGGATGCCGCGGCTCTACCGCGAGGCCCCCCTCGGATCGATCTGGGAGGGCAGCGGCAACGTCGCCGCCCTGGACACCCTGCGCGCCCTGGCCAAGCAGCCCGAGGTCCTCGGGGTGTTCTTCGACGAGCTCGACGCCGCGGCCGGGGCGGACCCCCGGTACGACGCCTACGTCGCCGCACTGAAGGCGCAGTTCACCGACCTCACCGACCTCGAGTACCGCTCCCGCGTCGTGGTCGGCCGGCTGGCACTGGCGCTGCAGGGCTCGCTGCTGGTCCGGTCGGGCAATCCGGCGGTCGCCGATGCCTTCCTCGCCACCCGCCTCGCCGGCGACTGGGGCACGGTCTACGGCACCCTGCCCACCGGCCTCGACCTCGCGCCGATCATCGAGCGCGTCGTCCCCACCCCCGCGTAGTCCGCAGCTGCGCGCCGCGTAGCGCATGAAAAGGGCCCCGCACCACACGGTGCGGGGCCCTTTCTCGGTCAGGCGCGGGGCGTCACAGGCCGATGGACTCGGCGAGCATCTGCCACGACTCGTGCAGGTCGTCCTGCCAGTAACCCCAGGAGTGGGTGCCCGCGGGGCGGAAGTCGAAGGTCGCCGGGATGCCCAGCTGGCCCAGCCTGCCCTGGAGGTTGTGCGTGCACTGGTTGACCGCGGCCTCGATCATGCCGCCGACGATCACCTGGTTGGCCAGCGTGTCGACCCTGCCGTTGACGGCGGGGTTCGCCAGGTTGTCGTGGTCGCCGGGCAGGCCGCTCGACGAGGAGACGAATAGCTTGATGCCGCGCAGCTTCTCGGCGTTGACGACCGGGTCGTTCTCGGCCCAGCCCGGGCCGTCGTACGGGCCCCACATGTTGGTGGCCTCGGCGCCGCCGCGGGACTCGACGACCGTGCGGACGTAGAACTTGCCAGCGTCGGTGCTGGTCTCCGCGCAGCCGCTGAAGGCGCCGACGCTCTTGTACAGGTGCGGGGCCGCGATCGCGAGGTTGAGCACCGAGGTGCCCGCCATCGAGATGCCCGCGATCGAGTTGACGCCGGTGGTGTCGAAGGCGTCGTCGATGATCGGCGGCAGTTCCTTGGTCAGGAAGGTCTGCCACTTGTTGCGACCCAGCTTCGGGTCGTCCTTCTGCCAGTCGGTGTAGTAGCTGAAGGCACCGCCGATCGGGGTGACCACGTTGACGTTCTTGTCGGCGAAGAAGCTCATCACGTCGGTCTGCTTCTGCCAGGTGGCGCGGTCCTCGCCGCCGCCCGCGCCGTTGAGCAGGTACAGGCTCGGGCGGGGCGCGCTGGTGTCGGCGGGGGTGATCACCTCGACCGGGATCACCTGGTCCATCGCCGCCGAGTACACGTATGCGGTCACCTTGCGGTCGGAGTTCTTCTCGATCCGCTCGAGCTTCGATCCGGACTCCGACTGCGCGGTGGCCGGCGCCGCGGGTGCGAGGGCCGGGCTCACCAGCATCGGCAACACGGTGAGCGCGATCGCCGCCGCGACGAGGCGGCCGCGGCGGGATGTCTGAGGACGCATGCGAGAAACCTTCACTGTTGATTCGTCGGTTCACCGAACTCGGGCGTTACGCGATTCGGGTAAATCGGACGTCGTTCACCTGGCCACGTCGGACGGGGCCATCTCCTTTTTACCCGAGGGGTCAGGTCGCCAGCCACCGCGCCGAGTGAATTCGCAGGTAGGGCGGATCTCGGGGGGATTCCCGGCCTGCTACCGATGGGTAACCAGACCATGGCGGGACAGCGAATCGTCGCGGGTCTACCCTGGGCAATCGTGACCTCACACTATGACGTCGTTGTTCTCGGGGCCGGTCCCGGTGGGTACGTCGCTGCTATCCGCGCGGCACAACTCGGACTGAAAACCGCCATCATCGAAGAGAAGTACTGGGGCGGTGTCTGCCTGAACGTGGGCTGCATCCCCTCCAAGGCGCTGCTCCGCAACGCGGAACTCGCCCACATCTTCCACAACGAGGCCAAGACCTTTGGCATCTCGGGAGATGTGAGCTTCGACTTCGGGGCCGCCTTCACGCGGAGCCGCTCGGTCGCGGACGGCCGCGTCAAGGGCGTGCACTTCCTGATGAAGAAGAACAAGATCACCGAGTACGACGGTCGCGGCACCTTCACCGACGCCAAGACCATCTCGGTGGCCAAGTCCGACGGGACCACCGAGACCGTCACGTTCGACAACGTCATCATCGCGACCGGCACCACCACCCGGATGCTGCCCGGCACCGCCGTCAGCGCGAACGTGGTGACCTACGAGGAGCAGATCCTCACCAGCGAGCTGCCCGGCTCGATCCTCATCGTCGGCGCGGGCGCGATCGGCATGGAGTTCGCCTACGTCCTGCACAACTACGGCGTGAAGGTGACGATCGTCGAGTTTCTCGACCGCGCACTGCCGATGGAGGACGCGGACGTCTCCAAGGAGATCGCGAAGCGCTACAAGAAGTACGGCATCGAGATCAAGACCTCGACCGGCGTGCAGTCGGTCACCGACAACGGCGCGGCGGGCGTCACCGTCACCATGGCCAAGAACGGCAGCGACGAGGTCGAGACCGTCGTCGTGGACAAGGTGCTGCAGGCGATCGGCTTCGCGCCGAACGTCACCGGCTACGGCCTCGAGAGCACCGGTGTCGCGCTCACCGACCGCGGCGCCATCGCCATCGACGAGCGGATGCGCACCAACGTGCCCGGCATCTACGCCATCGGTGACGTCACCGCGAAGCTGCAGCTCGCCCACGTCGCCGAGGCGCAGGGTGTGGTCGCGGCCGAGACGATCGGCAACGCCGAGACCCTCGAGCTGGGCGACTACCGGATGATGCCGCGCGCCACGTTCTGCCAGCCGCAGGTGGCCAGCTTCGGTCTCACCGAGGAGCAGGCCAAGGCGGAGGGGTACGACATCAAGGTCGCGACCTTCCCGTTCACCGCCAACGGCAAGGCCCACGGCCTGGCCGACCCGAACGGCTTTGTCAAGCTCATCGCCGACACCAAGTACGGCGAGCTGCTCGGCGGCCACCTGATCGGCCCAGACGTGTCCGAGCTGCTGCCCGAGCTGACCCTCGCCCAGAAGTGGGACCTGACGGTCAACGAGCTCGCGCGCAACGTGCACACGCACCCGACGCTGAGCGAGGCCCTGCAGGAGGCCATCCACGGCCTCGCGGGACACATGATCAACTTCTGACCCAGCTCCGACCCAGAGGGGGCGTCCGGCCGTGTGCCGGACGCCCCCTCTGTCGTTTCGGCCGGAGCGGGTCAGCGGGCGTCGTAGTGCGCCTGCGCCTCGGTGATCGTCGGCATCCGGGTTTCGACCAGGTGGATCAGGCTGGTCAGCTGCGCCGCGACCTCGGCGCCGAGGTCGGTGAGGCTGTACTCGACCTTCGGGGGAATGGTCCCGAGGACCTCGCGGAGCACCAGGCCGTCCCGCTCGAGCGCCTGCAGCGTCTGGGAGAGCATCCGCTCGCTGACCCCGTCCACGCGTCGCCGCAACGCGCTGAAGCGGAACGGGCCCTCGGCCAGGGCCGCCAGGGCGAGCGTTCCCCACCGTCCGGTGATGTCCTGGAGAACCGGGCGCGAGGTGCAGCCACGGGCGAACACGTCGGATTCCAGGCTCGGGTCCGCGTCGGCAGGGCGCGGCAGGTCGGGGGCGGTCATGGACGCCAGATTACTACCCACCGATACCGCAGCGCTAACACTATCGGTTGCACTTACTGAAAATAAGTGCATGATGGACGCGGACGGTTTGTTTGAAGCGTCAACTCAACTGACTCGCGACACCCAGGAGTGCACATGACCATCGCCATCACCGGCGCCACCGGACACCTCGGCCGCCTCGTCGTCGAATCCCTGCTGGCGCGCGGAGCCGACGCGGGCGACCTGGTCGCCGTGGTCCGCGACCCGGGCAAGGCCGCCGACCTCGCCGCGAAGGGCGTGCAGGTGCGTGCGGCCGACTACACGGACCGGGCGGCTCTCGAGAGCGCGCTTGCCGGTGTCGACAAGCTGCTGCTGATCTCGAGCAGCGAGGTCGGTCAGCGGCTACCGCAGCACACCAACGTCATCGAGGCGGCCAAGACCGCGGGCGTGGCGTTCGTCGCCTACACCTCCGTGCTCGACGCCGCGAACAGCGCGCTGACCCTGGCGCAGGAGCATAAGGCCACCGAGGAGGTCCTCGCCGCCTCGGGTATCGAGCACGCCCTGCTCCGCAACGGCTGGTACTGGGAGAACTACACCACCGACCTCGCGGGCACGATCGAGCGCGGGGTGCTGGCCGGAGCCGCGGGCGACGGCCGGGTCGCGGCCGCCGCCAGGGCCGACTATGCCGAGGCCGCGGCCGTCGTGCTGCTCGCGGACGGCCAGGCAGGCAAGGTGTACGAGCTCGGCGGCGACGAGCGCCTGACCCTCGCCGAGCTGGCCGCGAAGATCTCCGACGCGGCCGGCAAGACCGTTGTCTACCAGGATCTCTCGGAGGACCAGTTCGGTGCCGTCCTCGAGAGCGCAGGCCTGCCCGCGGTCTACGCGGGGATGCTCGCGAACTCGGACGCAGGCATCAAGGCCGGGGCGTTGGACACCACCAGCGGCGACCTGCAGACGCTGATCGGCCGCTCGTCCACCCCGGTCGCCGAGGTGCTGAGGCGCTCCGCGCCCGTGCGCGGTTGACGAGTCCCTGCACTCGTCAACCGCGCACAGGCGGCGCAGCCGCCTAGTGCATCCCGACAGGCGCCTCGTCGGGCAGATCGCCCTTCTTCGCGCGGACCAGCACGACCACCAGCGGCGTGATCACCGCGATCAGCGCAGCTGCCCAGCCGAAGACCTGCGCGTAGCCGGAGACCTCCGCGGTGAACGCGTATTCCTTGAGCGAGCCGATGAACTCCTGCACCGAGGCCGGCAGCACCGCCAGTTCCTCCGCGGTCGGCGGCACGGCCGTGGCCAGGTCCGCCGGGATCGCGCTCGCGGGTACGCCCGCGGGCGCGGTCGGGGCGGCATTGGCGGCGCTCCACGCGGACTTCGCGGAGACGTAGATCGTGGTGAACAGCGCGGTGCCGAGCGCCCCGCCGATCTGGATGGTGGCGTTGGCCAGCGCGCTCGCCGCCCCGGCGTCGTGATCCTTGACGCCGATCAGCGACAGGTTCTGCATCGGCACCATCAGCAGGCCCAGGCCGAACCCGAAGGTCGCCAGCCCGGGGAAGACGTGAGTCCAGTACGAGGTCTCCACCCCGATCTGCGTCAGCAGCGTCAGCCCGATCGCCGCGATCAGCGGACCCGCGATCATCAGCGGCTTCGGCCCGATCTTGGTGCTCAGGTTGGCCGAGATGCCCGCGGCCATCACGATGAAGATCGCCATCGGCAGCGAGCCGAAGCCGGCGGCCACCGGGCTGAAGCCGAGCACGATCTGGAGGTAGAAGGTCAGGTACAGGGTGCCGCCGAGCAGCGCGGAACCCACCAGCATCGAGCCGATGAACGCGGCGCCGCGGTCGCGGTGCCACGGCACCGACAGCGGCAACAACGGGTTCTTCGAGCGCTTCTCGACCAGCACGAAGGCCGCAAGCGCGGCCAACCCGAGCCCGATGAACCCGACGGTCTGCGTGGAGGCCCAGCCGTGCTTCTCCGCCTGGGTGAAGCCGTAGACCAGGGAGCCGAGGCCGATCGCGATGAGCACGGTGCCGGGGATGTCGTAGCTGGTATCGCCGTGCGCCTTGGTCTCCCGGACGATCGGCGCGGTGACGGCGATCGCGAAGATCGCGACGGGGATGTTCACCAGCAGGCACCAGCGCCAGTCGACGTACTGGGTGAGGAAGCCGCCGAGCAGCAGGCCGATGGCGGCGCCGCCGCCGGAGATCGCGCCGAACACGGCGAAGGCCTTGGCACGTTCCTTCTCGCCGATGAAGGTGGTGGTGAGGATGGCCAGCGCGGCAGGGGCGAGCAGCGCCGCGAACACGCCCTGCAGGGCGCGGGCGGTGAACAGCTGCATTCCGTTCTGGGCGAAGCCGCCGATCGCGGACGCGATCGCGAAGCCGGCCATGCCGACCATGAACGAGCGCTTGCGCCCCCAGTAGTCGGCGACGCGGCCGCCGAGCAGCAGCAGCGCGCCGAACGCGAGCGCGTACGCCGTGACCACCCACTGGCGGTCGGAGTCGCTGATGCCCAGCTCGACCTGGGCGTCGGGCAGCGCGATCGAGACGATGGTGCCGTCGAGGACCACGGTGAGCTGCGCGAGCGCGACGATGCACAGCACCAGCCAGCGCCGTTCGTGGTTCGGGTTGTCGGTGATCGCGGATCCCGCGACGTCGTCGTCGAGGTCCCGTGTGCCAGTGGACATGCTGAATTCCCGCCGTCAGGAGGCACGGACTCGCGTCTCGGCCCAAGAGGCCGGACGCTACCGACGGCCGCAATCGACGGTCAATGAAAACGGCTGGTCGGGTTGTCATCGTCACATCGGGGCCGTCCGGGCTTGCCCTGGGCACGCGGGTGTGAACACTGCGGGACTACCGGCGGAAGGTGTCCCGGTCCAGGCGCAGCGTGCCGATCGTGGTGGCGAGCATGTCGTACTGGCCGACCAGCAGGAGGAACTCGATCATCCGGCGCTCGTCGAGATGCGCGGCCAGCGCCGACCAGTGCGCGTCGTCGAGGTCCTTCGTGGCGACCAGCGTGTCGACCGCCGCCAGCATCGCCCGCTGCCGATTGCTCCAGCCGGGTGCCTCCGGCCCGGCCAGCACCCGGTCGAGCAGCTCGGGGGTCACCCCGGCCCGCGTGCCCAGCCGGATGTGGTGGTCCATCTCGTAGTCGCAGCCGCGCAGGTGCGCGACGCGCAAGATGATCAGCTCGGTCTCGTGCCGGGAGATCCGGCCGCCCGGCATCAGTCCCGCGCCGAAGTGCAGCCAGCCCCGGAAGGTGCCCTTGGTGCGGCCGAGCGTGCTGAACAGCTGCGCGTCAGGGGTGCCCGAGACCGTCGACAGCACCCGCCACACCACCCAGTTGATCGGCCCGAGCTGGCGCAGCCGGCCCGGGGTGATCCGCGCGCTCACCGGGCGCTGTCCGAGAGACGGAGCGGCAGCTCGGGTTGCGCGGTGGTGTACCTGGTGTGCTCGGTCCGCGCGATGGCCAGCGCCTGCGCCATGTGCGGCTGCGGCCGGAGCTCGACGATCCGCTGCGCCGCCATCCGGCAGTGCAGCAGCCCGCCGACCCAGCCCGGCGCGTAGATCCGCTTGCGGCGCCGGGCAATTCCCTTCTCGAAGGCGGTGATCGCGACCTCGAGCGGAGACATCGCGGTGAACATGCCCGACCACTTGATCTTGTCCGCGGCGGCCGTGTCGAAGCCGATCGAGATCATGTCGGTGTCGATCTCACCCAGATATCCGACGCCGACGCGGGTACCGAGGTGGCGCATCTCCACCCGCAGAGTGTTGCCGAGCGCCTCCGCCGCGGCCGCCGTCGCGCTGTACGCCCCGAGCAGGGGGAGCTGTGCCCCGACGGCCCCGGAGGTGATGATCAGCGCGTACCCGTCGCGGTGTCCGATGTGCTCGCCCGCCGCGCGCAGGGTGTAGTAGGTGCCCATCAGGTTGACGTCGACGATGCGCTGCATGACGGCCGGGTCGCCGCCGAGCATCGGCAGCTGCGCCCCCACACCGGCGTTGGCGATCACCACGTCGAGCCCGCCCAGTTCGTCGACGATCCCGGCGACGGCCGCGTCGACCTGGGTGTGGTCGCGCACGTCGCAGTAGCGCCACGGCGCGTTCCCGCATGCCGTCGCCACCTGCTCGAGCAGTTCACGCTCGAGTCCCAGCAGGCCGACCTTCGCGCCGTGGGCGTGCAGCCGCTTGGCGAGGGCGGCCCCGATGCTCCTTGCCGCGCCGGTGATCAGGACGCGGCGCCCAGCCAGCCCCTCCTCGAGACTTCTTGCCATCGCGTTCCACACCCTCTGTGTCCTTACTCAACGGTAGTAAAACGCTACACCGGACGTCCCCGCGAGCGGCGGACATTCGCGGTCCGGCCGGTCCCGCCGAGTGTGCAGGTGTCGGGGCATCGCCCGGGAGCGGGCGACCGTAGGTGCACGCTCGCGGGCGGCTACTCGCGGATCGCGCGGGCCATCGCGGAGCTGGCCACCGCCTGGCCGGTGCGCTCGACGACCAGGTCCCTGGACCGGATCAGGTGCAGGTGCAGCTCCCCGGCCGCGGGCCCCAGGTCCCCGGCGAGCAGGCCGCGCACGATCTTCAGGTGCGAGTCGATGGTGGCGCGGACGCGTTCGGGGGTCCATGGGTCCAGCCGGCGCACCGGGCGCAGTTTGCTGTGCACCGAGTCGAGCGCCTCGCTCAGTGCCGGATTGCCCGAGGCCCGCAGCAGCGCGGTGTGGAAGGCCTCGTCGCTCGCGATGAAGTCCGGGCCCGACGCCGGTGGTTCCGCCCGCATCCGGATCCAGCGCTCGAGCTCGGCGCGCAGGATGTCCTGCGCGTGTTCGAGCCTGCGGTCCTCGATGACCCGGTCGATGCCCCTCAGCTCGACGGTCATCCGGAGCTCGTACAGCCCGTGCAGGTCCTCGAACCTCGGCCGGTACGGGAACAGCCCGCCGTCCTCGCGGGCGACGAGCTCCTCCGACAGCAACCTGGCCAGCGCCTCCCGCACGGGGGTGCGGGAGACGCCGTACAGCTCGGCGAGGCGCTCCTCGCCCAGGCGGTCGAGCGGGCTGAACCGCCCACAGACCAGGTCATCGCGGAGCGCCCGGTACACCTGCTCTCCCAGGTGTGAATGTTCCTGACGCGCCCGCGATCTCGCGGCCATGGTCAGATGGCCATCGCCGCGCGGACTGCGGACTCCGCGCCTGGCGAACGGACGCCGCGGCCGCCCTCGCCGGTCGAGGTGATCCGTCCGGATTCGAGCACGTAGTAGCTCTGCGCCGCCTGCAGGGCGAAGCCGATGTGCTGTTCCACCAGCAGCACACCGAGACCGCCACGGCCGGTGAGCTCGACGATGGTGCTCTCGATCTCGGCGACCACGGACGGCTGGATGCCCTCGGTCGGTTCGTCCAGGATGAGCATCCGGGGCTCGGTGATCAGGGCGCGGGCGATCGCGAGCTGCTGGCGCTGGCCGCCGGAGAGCAGCCCGGCCCGCCGCGTGAGCAGGCCCTTGAGGGCGGGAAACAGGTCGAGTGATTCGTCGATCAGCGCCCGTCCCCGCTTGCGACCGTCGGCCACGACCTGCAGGTTCTCCGCGGTGGTGAGCTGCCCGAAGGACTGCTGTCCCTGCGGGACATAGGCCAGGCCTCGGGCCACCCTTGCGCTGGGGCGCAGCTTGCTGACGTCCTCGCCGTCGAACAGCACCTGGCCCGAGTTGATCTTCAGCAGCCCGACCGCGGACCGGAGCAGGGTGGTCTTGCCTGCCCCGTTGTGTCCCATCACCGCGGCCACCCCGTCGGCCGGCACCTCGACGGTCACGCCGTGGATGACCTCGGTGCGCCCGTAGCCGGCGCGAACGTCCCTCAGCTCAAGCATTCTCGGTCTCCTTCGTGGCGGTGGGCTCGGGCTCGGCGGCGGAGGCGGTGCCGAGGTAGACCTGCTGCACCTTCGGGTCGGCCTGGACCTCCTCCACCGTGCCCTCGGCGAGGACCTTGCCCGCGTGCAGCGCGGTGACGGAGGTGGCGAACGCGCGCATGAAGTCCATGTCGTGCTCGACGACGACAACCGTTCGCTCACCGCCGATGCGCCGCAGCAGGTTTCCGGTCTCCTCGCGTTCGTCGTGACTCATACCCGCGACGGGTTCGTCGAGCAGCAGCACGTCGGCGTTCTGCACCAGCAGCATGCCGATCTCGAGCCACTGCTTCTGCCCGTGCGCGAGGATGCCCGCAGGCTTGTCGCGCAGGTGGCCGAGGCCGGTGATCTCGAGCGCCTCCTCGATCTGCGGGCTGACGGAGCCGCGGCGACGGAGCAGGGTCAGCGCGGAGCGACCCGCGCCCGCTGCGATGTCAAGGTTCTGCAGGACGCTGAGCTGCTCGAAAACGCTTGCGGTCTGGAAGGTTCGGCCGACGCCGAGCCGGGCGATCTTGTGCACCTTCTTGCCGATCAGTTCCACGCCCGACTTGGCGACCGAGCCGGTCGCGGGCACCAGGCCGGTGATCGCGTCGACCAGGGTGGTCTTGCCCGCGCCGTTGGGGCCGATGAGGAAGCGCAGGTCGCCCTGCATCAGGGTCAGGTCCACCCCGTCGACGGCGGTGAACCCGTCGAACGTCACCCGCAGGTCCCGGACCTCGAGGTACTGGCTGGACATTCCGGCGTTGCCGCCGAACACGGGAGCTGTCGCGTTGGTCATCGGGCCACCTCGAGTTCGGGAAGGGCATCGGGGGTCTCGTCACGGGGGGCGTCGGCGCGCGGCTTTCGGCGCCGGATCAGCTCGATCAGTCCGGCGACGCCCGCGGGGAAGAAGCCGACCACCACGATGAACAGCAAGCCCTGGGCGTAGATCCAGCCGGAGGGGAAGTTCTCGGACAGGGTGGACTGCGCCCATGCGACGCCGATGGCGCCGAGCACCGGACCGAGCAGGGTGGCGCGGCCGCCGATCGCGACGCCGATGAGGAACGCGATCGAGGGGACGATACCGACGTCGGCGGGGGAGATGATGCCGACGATGGGGACGAACAGGGCCCCGGCGATGCCGGCGAAGAAGGCCGCGACCACGTACGCGACGACCTTGATGTTCGCCGGGTCGTAGCCGAGGAACCGGACCCGCTCCTCCTGGTCCCGGACCGCGACCAGCAGTTCGCCGTAGCGGCTGTACATCAGCTGCCGGGTCAGCGCGACGACCAGGAGCAGCACACCGGCGGCGATGAAGAACAACATCCGCTTGTTCGTGGGGTCGTTGAGGTTGAAGCCGAAGAAGGTACGGAACCTGTTGAGCCCGTTGCTGCCTCCGATGGTTTGCTGGCCGACCAGCAGGATCGCGAAGGCGGCTGCGAGCGCCTGCGACAGGATGGCGAAGTAGGCGCCCTTGACCCGGCGCTTGAACACGCCGAGGCCGAGCACGAAGGCGACCAGTGCGGGCACCACGAGGATCGCGAGGATGGTGACGAACGGCGAGGTGAACGGCGTCCAGTAGCCGGGCAGCTCGCTGATGCCGGCGATCTGCATGAAGTCGGGCACGTCGTTGCCCTTGAGCTCGGCGTCCGCGATCTTGAGGTGCATGGCCATCATGTAGGCGCCGAGTCCGAAGAAGACGCCCTGGCCGAGGGTGAGCATTCCGCCTCGGCCCCAGGCCAATCCGATCCCGACGGCGACGATGGCGAAGCAGAGGAACTTGCCGAGCAGGTTCAGCCGGAAGTCGCTGAGCACAGCCGGAGCGAGGCCGAACAGCACCAGAGCGGCGAGACCGAATCCGGCGAGCGGCCGCCAGCGGGTGAGCATGCCGGTCATACGAGACTCCTTGTCTTCACGGCGAACAGGCCCTGCGGGCGCACCTGGAGGAAGACGACGATGATCACGAACAGGATGACCTTCGCGATCGAGGCGGTCGTCGAGTACTCGATGTAGGAGTTGAGGATGCCGAGGGCGAACGCCGCGATCACCGCGCCCTTGATCTGTCCGAGGCCGCCGACCACCACGACCAGGAACGCGTCGATGAGGTAGTACTGGCCGACCGTGGAGCTGGTCGAGCCGATCAGGGTCAACGCCACACCCGCGACGCCCGCCAGGCCCGAGCCGATGAAGAAGGTGGTGATGTCGGTTCTGCGGCTGGAGATTCCGCTCGTCTCGGCGAGGTCGCGGTTCTGTACGACGGCCCGGATCCGGCGCCCCATCGGGGTGGTCTTGAGTGCGACGGAGAGCACCGCGACGCAGACGACGGCGAGCACCAGGATGAAGATGCGGGTCTTCGGGACGACGGCGCCGAGGATGTCGACACCGCCGGAGAGCCACTCCGGGGCGACCACGTTGACGGCGGGTGCCCCGAAGATGTCGCGGGCGAGCTGCTGCAGGATCAAGCCAACGCCGAACGTCACCAGCAGGGTGTCGAGCGGGCGGTGGTACATCCGCTGCACGAGGGTCACCTCGAGCAGCACCCCCATGGCCCCTCCGACGAAGAAACCGACGAGCAGAGAGATCAGCAGGGACGACCCTGCCGTCGAGAACACCTGTTGCACAACGTAGGCGGTGTACGACCCGGCCATGATGAATTCACCGTGGGCCATGTTGATGACGCCCATCTGGCCAAAGGTCAGTGACAGTCCCAGCGCTGCCAGCAGCAGGATCGACCCGATACTCAGGCCGGTGAACAACTGTCCGATCACGACATCCATGTCGAATGCCCGTCCTCTCTACTCTCTGTCGTCGGCTGCTCGGGTCGGCTACTTGCTGGCCAGGCTCTCGGCCCAGGAGTAGCTGGTCAGGTACGGGTCGGGGGCGATCGGGCTGCCCGAGTCCCAGACGGTGTAGATGAGGCCGTCGGGCCGGATCTCTCCGATGCGGGCGGTCTTGGTGATGTGGTGGTTGTCGCCGTCGATCGTCACGAGTCCCTCGGGAGCGTTGAAAGTGACTCCGTCAGCGGCGTTCTGGATGTCCTCGACGGCGAAGGAGTTGGCCTTCTCCACCGTGTTCTTCCACAGGTAGACGGAGGTGTAGGCCGCCTCCATCGGATCCGAGGTGGGCTTGGTGGCGCCGTACTTGGCCTTGTAGGCGTCGACGAACTTCTTGTTCTCCGGGCTGTCGATGGTCTGGTAGTAGTTCCACGCGGTGAGCTGGCCCGCGATGTTCTGCGCGCCGATGCCGGCCACCTCCTCCTCGGCGATGGAGACCGAGACCACGGGCATGTCGGCGGCCTTGAGGCCGGCGTTGGTGTACTCGCGGAAAAAGGCGACGTTGGAGTCGCCGTTGAGCGTGTTGAACACGGCGTCGGCGTCCGCGGACCGGACCTTGTTGACGATGGTGGAGAAGTCGGTGGAGCCGAGCGGCGTGTAGTCCTCGCCCTTGATCTCGATGCCGTTGGCGGCGGCGTAGGCCTTGATCTCGCGGTTCGCGGTCTGCGGGAACACGTAGTCGCTACCGACCAGGTAGAGCGACTTCACGCCCTTTTCCTTCAGGTAGTCCAGGGCCGGGATGATCTGCTGGTTGGTGGTGGCGCCGGTGTAGAAGATGTTCTTGGAGTCCTCGAGGCCCTCGTACTGGACGGGGTAGTAGAGGAGCGAGTTCTTGTCCTCGAACACGGGCAGCATGGCCTTACGGCTCGAGGAGGTCCAGCCGCCGAAAACCGCTGCGACACAGTCACTGCTGATCAGCTTCTCGGCCTTCTCCGCGAAGACCGTCGGCTCGGAGGCGCCGTCCTCGGCGACGATCTCGATCTTCTTGCCCAGCACGCCACCGGAGTTGTTGATCTCCTCGACGGCGAGTGCGATGGAGTCACGGACGGTGACCTCCGAGATCGCCATGGTGCCGGACAGCGAGTTCAGCGAGCCCACCTTGATGGTGTCGCCGGAGGTGTTCACACAGGATTCGGTGGTGCCGGACGCGGCGGTCTCGTCGCCCGCCTTGCTGCCGCACGCGCTGAGCACCAGGCCGACCGCGGCCAGGGCCGCCGGGGCAACGAGGGCGCGCTTGGAGATCGTGGTCCTACGAGAAACGGACATGTACTGCCTTTCCTTCGTCGGGGAGGCGGCCGCCGGACAGCGCGCGCCGCACACCGAACACGCCCTGTATCCGCGATGCGTATACAGGGCTGTATTCGTGTGAGCGCAGACGATATGGGCGCGTTGTTGCGCCTGAATGTCACTGCGTGACTTGTTTGTGTCCCGGATTACCGGCAGGTGAACAGGTCTGCCCGAGCAGCGGTTTCGCCGGCTCGGGCCGTCACCGAGTGTGCAGTTTCCGGGGCATCGGCCGAGTGCGGCGTCGATAACTGCACACTCGGCGGGCGGCGGCGGTGAGGGGAGGCAGTCGAGATGGTGGGCTGGCCGGGAGTCAGCGGATGAGGTACGGCGACACCGAGCTGCGGTGCTCGTTGATGTCGAGTTCCTTGCCGAGCGGGGGGAAGGCGCGCTGCGGGCAGTTCATTCGCTCGCACACCCGGCAGCCGGCGCCGATCGGGGTGGCAGCCGCCTGGTTGTCCAGGTCGAGGCCATCCGCGTAGACGGTGCGGTGCGCGTGCCGGAGCTCGCAGCCGAGGCCGATGGCAAAGGTCTTGCCCGGCTGGCCGTATCGGGCCGCTCTGCGCTCGACGGTCCGCGCCACCCACAGGTAGCTGCGGCCGTCCGGCATCTGCGCGATCTGGGTCATGATCTTGCCGGGGTACCCGAACGTCTCGTACACGTTCCACAGGGGGCAGGTGCCGCCGCTGGAGGAGAAATGGAAGCCGGTGGCGGACTGCCGCTTCGACATGTTGCCCGCCCGGTCGACCCGGACGAAGGAGAACGGCACGCCGCGGAGCTTCGGGCGCTGCAGGGTGGAGAGCCGGTGGCAGATGGTCTCGTAGCTCTGGGAGAAGAAGGCGGACAACCGCTCGATGTCGTAGCGGAATTCCTCGGCGATGTCGTGGAACTGGGTGTACGGCAGCACGGTTGCCGCGGCGAAGTAGTTGGCCAGCCCGAGGATGGCGAGCGATCGGGACGACTCCGAGGTGAAGTTCCCCTCGTCGACCATCTTGTTCAGCAGATCCCCGCACTCGAGGTAGGCCAGCTCGGCGGCGAACTTGAACACCTTCTGCCCGCCGGACAGGTGCGGGGAGATCTCCAGCACGCGGGACTCGGGGTCGTAGCGGTGCAGCACACCCTCGCCGAGGTCGATGCGCTGCACGATCTGCACGTCGTGGACGTTCTCGAGCCGCCTGGCGATCTCACCTGCGACGTCGCCGCGGTGGAAACGCATCCGGGAGGTGAGCTCCTCTGCGGCGGTGTCCAGCTCGTGCAGGTAGTTCTGCCGTTGATAGAAGTAGTCCCGCACCTCCTCGTGCGGCATCGTGATCGACCCGCTACCGCTGCCGTCGCTGTACCGGTCCTCGGTTGCCGCGGCCAGCTGCGCGGTGGTGTTGCGGTAGCGACGGTGCATGTTCACGATGGCCTTGGCCAGGCTCGGGTGCGCGGACACCATCTCCGCGATCTCCTGTGCATCCGAGTCGATACCCATCTCCTGGTCGAGCGCGACCTCCCGCAGCTCGGCGATCAGCCGGGTGTCGTCCTGCGAGGAGAAGAAGGTGGTGTCCACCCCGAAGACCTCGGTGATCCGCAGCAGCACGGGCACGGTGAGCGGCCGCACGTCGTGCTCGATCTGGTTGAGGTAGCTCGCCGAGATCTCCAGCGTCTGGGCCAGGGCGGCCTGGCTCATGGCCCGCTCGGTGCGTAGCTGACGCAGTCGCGCGCCGACATAGGTCTTCGCCATTTCTCCAGGTTACGAGGGGTGTCGGGGGTTGGCAACAATGGGTTCGCAGGATTAGCTCCGCGCGAGGGGGCACGCCGGGCAGGAGGCGACGCGGCGCGCTGGGACACTGGGCCGATGACGAACGATCAGCCCGCAGGCCTCGAGGTCGGGGCGGGCCTGGCCACCGCGATGCTCAGCCCCGTCTCGGGCGGGCTGCTGCGCACGTGGACCGAGGAGGGGACCAGGCTGTGGAGCGTCGACGACCCGGACGGGCTCAGTGACCTGCTGGGGCGCGGGCTCATCGCTCGTACCTCCGTGCCGGACGACCGCTTCCGTGAGACGGTGCTCCTCGACGCCGCGGCGGGCACCCTGCTGGTGCAGGACGGGTCCCCAGGATCCGAGGAGGACGCTCAGACCCGGGCGTTCCGGCTGGGCGACCCCGTCCGCCCCGAGAGCAACCCCTGGACCGACCTCGATCAGTTCCTGGCCGCCGCCGCGGCGTCCGCCGTCGAGCGCGGCGAGTACTGGGTGGTGGAACTCGGCGGCTGGGATGCGCCGCCCGAGCCGTACTGCTTCTTCGGGATCGTCGACGACGAGGGGGAGCGGGTGGCGGTGATCGAGACGGCGCCGGTGCCGCGGGACACCGGGGTCTGGCCGGAGGTGCCTGACGACGGCAGGCCGGGAACGTCGGTGTCCTCGCCCACCTCCGAGGACACCATCGAGGCCGCGGGGATCTTCGCGGTGACCGCCATCGAGTCCTGGGGCGTCGCGCCGTGGGACGTGGCGTTGACCTTCGGGCACAGGGCGCCGTAGTCCGCCCCTCCGCTCGGCGACCACTCGGTCGCACCCACGCCCGCTTTCCCTGACCCTCCCGCCCGGACGCCGATGCCGCGCGGGCTCGTTGCCGTGCGCGGATTCCGTTCTCTACCTTCAGAACTCGCGGTGAAGCGCCGACCATTCTCGCGTAGTTCACCGAACGACCCCTCGAGGCGCCCGAACTAGCCCGGTGATGGGTGGGTAGATCCGACACCTTGGGTGTCTTCTGGTCCCCGCGCCGATGGCTCAATCTTGTTCATGTCACTTCGAGAACGGAAAGGAGGTAAGGAAATGCGTCGAATCAAGTTCACCGTCGCCGCTCTCGTCGGCTTTGTGCCGCGAAAAGCGCCGGGCATGTACGAATGGTCCTGACAATGGTCAACAGTGCGGGCGGTCGAATTCGATTTGACCGCCCGCACTTTCATTAGGAGATGTAAATGGCACGGCCACCAATCCTCGGTACATCGCGAGCCGGGCTGGCGGAGACGTACGATCGCGGGCGGCTGGCCTTTCTGCTCGACGCCGCGGCGCTCGGTCCGATAGTCGAACTCTGGCCGGGAACTTTCCTCGTGTCGGGTCATCGTGAGGTACACGACGTACTCGTCGGGTCGAATCGCAAGTTCTTGTCGACCCAGAATTTTCTCAGAAGCAAGGTGTCGGGCGACCTCGGATCCGAATCGGTGCAGCGGTGGATGAAGTCACGCAAGGCGGCCTCCGCGGCGTTGGCATCGCGCCAGCGTCTCGAGGACCACCAGGTCGAACTCGCACATGACACAAACGCGATCGTCGGGAGTTGGTTGGGCAGGGCGGTCGGCGATCGAGAGCTGATCGACACCTTGCAGATCCTCACGTCCACGTCTATCACCCGGTACTGCTTTGGAACTCGAAACGCTGACGAGATTCCTGCTCTCGCACAAGAACTTCTCGACGCGCTCTTCCCGATCACGGCGAGTCCCTTCGTCCTCCCCCGATGGTTGCGCTGGCGGCCGTCCGATCTGCGGGTCCGCAGGGCGTTGCGCACTCTCGAATCGGCGGTGGCGAAACTGGCGCTGGCGCCCGGATCGGACGGATTGTGTGATGACCTGAGACAGGCAGACCTCCCGCTCAAAGATGTTGTGCAGATGATTATTTCGACACTCCTTGCTGCGCACGGCGTGCCGGCGTCGGCCATCCTGTGGGGGATGGTCGAGCTCGGGGCGCGGAGCGCCCTCCAGGAGCAGCTGCGGGGTGAGGGCGGCGCAGGCGCGCTCACGCGCGTGGTGTCGGAGACGCTCCGCCTGTGGCCGCCCTCGTGGATGTTGGGCCGTGACGCGGCCGAGGACATCCCTTTCGGGGACTGGGAAATGAAGGCGGGAAGCGTGGTGATGGTGTCCAGCTGGGTCACCCACCGGGTATCGCCCACCTTCGCGTCGACCGGTGGCGACTTCAGGCCCGAGCGGTGGATCGACGCCGCGCCGGAGCGCGGCGAGTTCATACCATTCGGCGGTGGGCCGCGATGGTGTGTTGGCGCGAAGTTCGCGGAGCGGGAGATGTCGACCGTGTTGGGTGAGATCGTCCGAAATTCCACGATGCGAATTCAGCTGTCGGGCGCCGAACTGAAGGTGAACGAGCGCAGAACCCTCACCCCCGAAGGATTCTCGATGAGGTTTTACCTCCCGGAAGGCACGTGAATGCGCGGACAACTCCGGTCCAGGCTGGGGTTCGCTTTCCTTCTCGCCGGCCCCGTCGCAGATTCCGCCATCGTGGTGACAACGGCGGCGCTGGTCGTTTCGGCCGGGGGAGATGCGGCGCTCCTTGCGTTGGCGTTCGGCGCTCGATGCGTCGGAATCCTAGGAGCGGGGATCATTGCAGGCACGTTGGCGGACAGGCTCGACAAACGGGCGATCATTCTTTCGACCTATGCCGGTCGTTGCGCGCTGATTGCCGTACTTCCCGCGCTCGCAGGCGGGCTGCACATTCTGCTCGTGATGATCGCGCTGGGCGTGTGTAGCGGGCTGTCGCAGCCTGCCGCGGCAACCGCGGTCTATCTTTCGGTTCCACGCGACGATCGGGCCGGTCAGCTGGCGACCTGGCATTCGCTGAGCCTCACCGTGCAGGTGGTGTCGCCCGCGGCCGCGGCTCTGCTCATCTCGGCCACCGGACCCACCGTGTCGGCATTTCTTCTTGTCGCGGCCGTTGCGGTGGGTGCCACTGCCGCAGGTGCGCTCGCTCCGAGTCCGACGCGAACCGACGCCCCCGCGGGGCTGGTCCAGGACACGCGCGCGGGTTTCCGATTCATCAGGGACAGCCAGTGGCTGCGGACCGTGATCCTGGTGTCGGCGGCACAAACAGCGCTCCCGGTCCCGGCCTGGCTCCTGATCGTGAACGCGGGGTCGGGCGATCGATGGTTCGCGGGCGCCCAGGGTTATCTCATGGCCCTGTTCGCGCTCGGCGGCATCGTCGCAACGAGGCTGCTGGGACGGCGGATTCCCTCTCGCGCAGCGCAGTCGGCGTTGCTGGCGCAGGGGGCGATCTGCATCGGCCTGGTGGCGCTGAGCCTCTTTCCGCCGTTTGCGGTCATGGCAGGGGTGGCGCTCCTCGTCGGCGCCGCGATTCGATTGGGCAGCGTCTGGGCGGATGTCCTCGTGGCGACCCAGGTGCCCGAAGCGATGCTCGGACGCGTCGCCGGACTGGGTGCGACCCTCGCCAATGTATGCATGCCGATCGGTTTCATGGTCGCAGGCGCGCTGCAGGCGCCGCTCGGCCCGGCGGTGACCGCGGGGCTCGCGGCCGCGGCGAGTGCGGCCATCACGGCCGTCGGTGTCATGCGGGTTTCGGCGCCCGCGCAGGCTCTGCTGGTACGGAGCACGGTCTGACGTCAGGCGGTGTCCGCGATCGGGGGCTATCGTCTCGCCATGCCTTACATGGAGCGCTCGGGAGACGTGTTCGTCCTCTACCTCGGAACCGAGGGTGAACGGGACGAGGAGAACGCGTTCAATCCGCGATGGCTCGACGAGACCGAGGCGCTGCTGGACGAGGTCGAGGCGAGTCAGGGCCCGGCCGCCCTGGTGACCACCGGGGTCGGGAAGTTCTATTCCACCGGCCTCGACACCGTCTGGGTCGCGCAGAACCTGGGGCAGCTCAACTCGTACATGGATCGTGTGCACGCGCTCTTCGCGCGGGTGTTGACCTTTCCGATGGCGACCGTCGCCGCGATGCCGGGCCACACGTTCGGCGGTGGAGCGATCCTGGCCACCGCGCACGACCATCAGGTGATGCGCGGTGACCGCGGGTTCTTCTGTCTGCCGGGCATCACGGTCGGCATCAGCTACACGCCGGGGGTCCTCGAATTGCTGACCGCACGGCTGCCTGCGCGGGCGGTGCACGCCGCGCTGACGAGCGGTCGCCGATACGGCGGGACCGACGCGCTGGCCCACGGACTCGTCGACGAGCTCGCGGCCGGGGACGACGTGCTCGCCAAGGCGGTCGGCCGTGCTCAGGGACTGGTGCACACCCGCGGGCGCACGCTCGGCGAGATCAAGGGCTCGCTGTACGCGGGCGCCGTGGCCGCCCTCCGCACCCCGTCGGCCAGCCTGGAGACGCAGGAAGCGGCGGTGACGGCGCAAGGGTGACCACCGAGCGGTGGCCGGCGGTCAGGCCCAGGGGTTCTCGCGGGCGAAGACGGTCGGGAAGCTCAGCGCCACGCCGTCCGCGTCGGCAAGCCTGGTGAGCACCGTCATCGTGCGGTCGAGGTCGTCGCCCGCGTAGGGGAGCGCGCGCAACGGTTCGGACAGCGGCCGGGAGAAGTCGTCCCAGTGGATCAGCACTGCGCGCCTGGCGCCGACCTCGCGGACGGTCTCCCGCCAGTACTCCTCGATGTACTCCTCCGGCTGGATGCCGAGCTGACCCACCCCGAGGTAGGCCACCTCGGCCCGCCTGCCTGCCAGCGCGCCACGCACGTACCCCGCGCTGCCCTGCACGAGCAGCGACCTCCCCGAGGCCGGGTGGCCGACGACGATCGACCAGGCCTCGCCACACCGGTACGCCGACACCCGGGTCGGCGGAACGACCGGCTCGGTGATCTCACCGGGAAAGCGATCGGGCGGGCAGTGATGTGACGCGACCATGGCGACCTCGAAGCCCCCGAGCCGCAGGCAGGCCCCGTCGGCGACGACCGCGATGCGATCCGGCCGCAGCCCGTGCCCACGACCGATCGAGGCGGTGGACTCGCCGCCGACGAGCAGCCCGCCGGTTCGCTCCGCGACGGCCGCGGAGTCCAGCGCGTGGTCGAAATGGGTGTGCACCGGGATGACCGCGTCGAGTCGGGTGACGGCCGCCATGGAGAGTGCGGCGTCGATCCGGTCCGGGTCGGGGGCGATCCTGCCCAGTAACACCCTCGGTAGGCCCGGCCTGGTGAAGAACCCGTCGGTCATGATCGCCGACGAGCCGTCGTCGAGGAGCAGGCTCGCGACGCCGAGAAACGTGACCGCGAGCCCATCGGTCGCCGGGGTGAGATCGAATCGATCGGCGTACCGGTTGATGTCGGGGCGTCCGAGCCGCAGTCTCATGCCGGCACGTTAGCCGGAGGCGTGGCCACCGTCGCGGACCTCGTCGCGACGGTGGAACGAGTCGTTCGGCGACCTTCGGGCGACGTGATTGCCCTCACAGCCGGATCGGGTCCACCGTGATCGGGCGTCGGCGCGGTCCTCCGCGGAGCCGGGATGTCGGCGCGACCGCGGCAGTTCGCGTGCCTCGAACAATCCGCAGGTCGGAACCTACTTGCCGGTAGATCGCCAACCTACTTGCCGGTAGCCAAGCGCTCGCTTGGCCGGTATGAACTTTGCAAAGTTAGCAACCCGGGTTGAAAACCTAGCCAAGATTGGCATTAGCAACAGGTAGACGGCAGTTTTTGTGTATGCCACTCTCGTTAAGTACATACGAAGGGCCTGGCAAGGATGTGAAGCAGTACATCCGTACCGGACCAGCAGATACAAGAGAGTGGAGCCTCGATGTCGACCACCGGCACCCCGAAGACCGCAGCTGAGATCCAGCAGGATTGGGACACCAATCCCCGCTGGAAGGGACTCACCCGTAACTACACGGCCGAGCAGGTCGTCAAGCTCCAGGGCTCCGTCGTCGAGGAGGCCACCCTGGCCCGCCGTGGCTCGGAGATCCTGTGGGACCTCGTGAACAACGAGGACTACATCAACTCCCTCGGTGCCCTCACCGGCAACCAGGCAGTGCAGCAGGTGCGCGCCGGCCTCAAGGCCATCTACCTCTCCGGCTGGCAGGTCGCCGGTGACGCGAACCTCTCGGGTCACACCTACCCGGACCAGAGCCTCTACCCGGCCAACTCGGTGCCGCAGGTCGTCCGTCGCATCAACAACGCGCTGCTGCGCGCCGACGAGATCGCCAAGGTCGAGGGCGACACCTCCGTCGAGAACTGGCTCGCCCCGATCGTCGCGGACGGCGAGGCCGGCTTCGGTGGCGCGCTGAACGTCTACGAGCTGCAGAAGGCCATGATCGCGTCCGGCGTCGCCGGCTCGCACTGGGAGGACCAGCTCGCGTCGGAGAAGAAGTGCGGCCACCTCGGTGGCAAGGTGCTCATCCCGACCCAGCAGCACATCCGCACCCTGACCTCGGCGCGTCTCGCGGCCGACGTCGCGGACGTCCCCACCGTCGTCATCGCGCGTACCGACGCCGAGGCCGCCACCCTGCTCACCTCCGACGTGGACGAGCGTGACCGCCCGTTCCTCGACGGCACCCGCACGGCCGAGGGCTTCTACGGCATCAAGAACGGCATCGAGCCCTGCATCGCTCGCGCCAAGGCCTACGCGCCGTACTCCGACCTCATCTGGATGGAGACCGGCGTGCCGGACCTCGAGGTCGCCAAGAAGTTCTCCGAGGCCGTCCGCAGCGAGTTCCCGGACCAGCTGCTGGCCTACAACTGCTCCCCGTCCTTCAACTGGAAGCAGCACCTGGACGACGCGACCATCGCGAAGTTCCAGAAGGAGCTCGGCGCGATGGGCTTCAAGTTCCAGTTCATCACCCTGGCCGGCTTCCACTCGCTCAACTACGGCATGTTCGACCTGGCCCACGGCTACGCCCGTGAGGGCATGACCGCCTTCGTCGACCTGCAGGAGCGCGAGTTCAAGGCCGCCGAGGAGCGTGGCTTCACCGCCATCAAGCACCAGCGTGAGGTCGGCGCCGGCTACTTCGACAAGATCGCCACCACGGTCGACCCCAACACGTCCACCGCGGCGCTGAAGGGCTCCACCGAAGAGGGCCAGTTCCACTAGGAACCCCCGCTTCACCTGCACCACCCGTCCCACCCACCGCGGGGCCCACAGCCCGGGCCCCGCGGTGCGGACGACTCCACTAGACGATGAGGAGCTGACGTGACCAGCGAAAAGATTCAGCGCGTCGGCGTGATCGGCGCAGGCATCATGGGCGCCGGAATCGCCGAGGTGTGCGCCCGCGCACATGTCGATGTTCTGGTGTTCGAGCAGACCCGCGAGCTCGCGGCTGCCGGCCGCGCCCGCATCCTGCGGTCGCTGGACCGCGGTGTGAGCAGCGGCAAGATCACCGAGCGCGAGCGGGAGCAGGCCGCCTGGCGGCTGCGCTTCACCTCCGATCTCGGCGACTTCGCCGACCGGCAGCTCGTCGTGGAGGCCGTCCTCGAGGACGAGAAGGTCAAGAGCGCGATCTTCGCCGAGCTCGACCAGGTCGTCACCGACCCGAACGCGGTGCTGGCGTCCAACACCTCCTCCATCCCGATCATGAAGCTGGGCATCGCGACCAAGGCGCCCGAGCGCGTGATCGGCATGCACTTCTTCAACCCGGTGCCCGTGCTCCCGCTCGTCGAGCTGGTCACCACCCTCAAGACCAGCGCCGCGGTCTCCGAGCGGGCCGAGCAGTTCGCCAGCGAGGTCCTCGGCAAGCAGGTCGTCCGTTCGGCCGACCGCTCCGGCTTCGTCGTCAACGCGCTGCTCGTGCCGTACCTGCTGTCGGCGATCCGGATGGTCGAGTCCGGTTTCGCGACCAAGGACGACGTGGACCGCGCGATGGTGCTCGGCTGCAACCACCCGATGGGCCCGCTGGCCCTGACGGACCTGGTCGGCCTCGACACCGTCAAGTCGATCGCGGACTCGATGTACGAGGAGTTCAAGGAGCCGCTGTACTCGGCGCCGCCGCTGCTGCTGCGCATGGTCGAGGCCGGTCTCGTCGGCAAGAAGTCCGGCGCGGGCTTCTATGAGTACGGCGAGAACGGTCGGAGCACGAAGAAAGCAAGCTAGCCAGCTTCACCAGTACGCACCTTCGGCGCCCGTGCGCGATTTTCACCCCTGCCGGGGTACCGATCGCGCACGGGCGCGAAGCGCATCGAGGGAGAGGTCGACACGATGTCCAACAGCGCCGCCACCTACGGCTCCAGCGTCCTGGGGTACCCCAGGATCGGGCCCCGACGCGAACTCAAGCGGGCACTCGAGGCGTATTGGCACGGCAAGTCCAGCCAGGCCGAGCTGATCGCCGTCGGCCGGGAGCTCCAGGAGCAGACCTGGAGCGAGCTGGCCGCGACCGGCCTGACGCAGGTTCCCGGCAACACCTTCTCCTACTACGACCACGTGCTGGACAACGCGCTGCTCTTCGGCG
Organism: Rhodococcus sp. PvR099; assembly: GCF_017833315.1. Taxonomy (NCBI): domain Bacteria; kingdom Bacillati; phylum Actinomycetota; class Actinomycetes; order Mycobacteriales; family Nocardiaceae; genus Rhodococcus; species Rhodococcus sp. PvR099. The sequence goes on from NZ_JAFIBV010000001.1 coordinate 4,880,157, forward strand.
CCGTGCCCAGCCGGTTCGCCCCGCTCGAGGGCGAGCTCAACGAACTCGACTTCTACTTCACCATGGCCCGCGGCAGGCCCGACTTCCCGCCGCTGGAGCTGGTGCGGTTCATCGACACCAACTACTACTACCGTCAGCCCGAGCTCGACGAGCGCACAGTGTTCACCCTGCGCGCAGACGCGCTGATGGACGAGTTCGAACGGGCCAAGGCGCGCGGCATCGAACTGCGCCCCGTGCTCCTTGGCCCCGTTTCGCTGTTGCTGCTGTCGAAGGCGAGCGCCGATGCGGCGGACGACTTCTCGGTGCTCGACCTGCTGGATTCGCTGCTGCCGCAGTACGAGGCGCTGTTCGAATTGCTCGCCAAGGCCGGGGCGACCTGCGTCCAGCTCGACGAGCCCGCCTTCACCCAGGACCGCACGCAGGAGGAACTGGCCGCGCTCGGCCGGGCGTACACCACGCTGTCCCACGCGCCGCTGCGCCCGCGGATCCTGGTCACCGGCCCGTACGGGAATCTCGGTGAGGCACTGCCGATCCTGGCCGCCACGAAGATCGAGGCGCTCGGACTCGACCTGGTCTACGGCAAGGTCGCGGCCGACGAACTGGCGAAGATCCCCGGCCTCAAGCGCAAGCGCCTCTACGCGGGCGTCGTGAACGGCCGAAACGTGTGGCGGGCAGACAACCTCGTCACGCTCACCTACCTGTCCTCGCTCAAGGACGTTATCCCGGATCTGGTTGTCTCGACGTCCTGTTCGCTGATGCACGTGCCGTACGACGTGCTGGCCGAGTGGGAACTCGACGGCGACGTCGCGGACCGGCTCGCCTTCGCGAAGCAGAAGGTCGGCGAGGTGGTCTCACTGGCCAAGGCGCTCACCGAGGGCCCGTCGGAGCGCTGGCGCAAGAAGCCGACGAAAGTGCATTTCAAGCAGAAGCACGAAGTGCGCCAACGGGTCTACGCCATCAAGGCCGAAGACCGCATCCGGGCTCCGTACGAGGTCCGTCGGCTGGCTCAGCAGGAGAAGCTGAACCTGCCGAAGGTGCCCGCGACGACTCTCGGCTCGTTCCCGCAGACCGATGCCGTCCGCCAGGCGCGGTACGAGCTGGGTCAGGGACGGCTGGAGTGGGCTGACTACGTCAAGCGCATCCAGGCCGAGATCGAGAGCACCATCCGGCTGCAGGAGGACATCGGCCTCGACGTCTTCGTGCACGGCGAGCACGAGCGCAACGACATGATCCAGTACTTCGCCGAGCTGATGGACGGATTCGCGTCCACGCACAACGGCTGGGTGCAGGCGTACGGGTCGCGTTGCGTGCGTCCGCCGATCCTCTTCGGTGACGTCCGCAGGCGGGGGCCGATGACCGTGGAGTGGATCGGCTACGCGCAGTCGCTGACCGACAAGCCGGTCAAGGGCATGATCACCGGTCCGATCACCATGCTGGCGCGCTCGTTCGTCCGGCAGGACCAGCCGCTGCACGAGACCGCTGATCAGCTGGCGCTGGCGATCCGTGACGAGGTGGCCGACCTTGAGGCCGCGGGCATCTCGATCATCCAGGTTGACGAGCCGGCGATCCGGGAACTGCTGCCGCTGCGGGCGGGCGGGCGCAAAGAGTACCTGGACTGGGCGGTCGACGCGTTCAAGCTGGCTACCGGCGGTGCCAAGCCGGAGACGCAGATCCACACCCACCTGACCTATACGACCCAGAAGTCGGTGGTGGACGCGATCGAGCGGATGGACTGCGATGTGACCGCGATCGTGGCGACCCGTTCGATCACCTGGGTGCTCGACGCCATCAAGGAGCGCAAGCTCACCCACGGCGTGGGACCCGGTGTGTACGAGAGCCGTTCGGCCCGAATCCCGGACATCGATGAGCTCGACGAGCTGCTCACCGAGGCCTCGGAATCGGTGGAGCTGGACCGACTGTGGGCCAATCCCGACGGCGGCCTCAAGACCAGGCACTACTGGCAGCTCGAGCCCTCGCTGCGGAACCTGGTGGCGGCCGCGCGCCGCCTGCGCCGCCGCGCCGAGAAGGCCGCCGCGGCCGAATAGGCGTGGACACGCGGAAGGCCCCGGACCTCACGGTCCGGGGCCTTCGTGCATTCGGGTGATGAAGCGGGCCGGTCAGGAGCCCGAGCTGCCGGCCGAGCCCGAGCCGAAGCCCGGCTTGTCGGGCAGGTTGTTGCCGTCCGAGTCGGGTCGGTGGATCTTGACGGTGACCGGGCCGGTGCCGTCTGCATGGACGGTGACCGTGCGGGCGCCCGTGGGGGAGGTGGTGTGGCCGCCGGTGACCTCGGTGACGTAGCCGGCGGGGTAGTGCCGGTCGGAGACGTAGATCTCGGTCGGCTTGCTCGACGGCCGCGGCGTGTACGTGTACTTGAAGTCGCCGCCGTCAGGGTTGAACTTCAGGGTGCCGGGGGTGCCTGCGGTGGCCTGCGGGTAGGTGCGCACCAGCTGGTCGCCGACCTGTCCGTGGAACGGATCCGCGCCGCCGCCGGGGCCGAAGATCGATGAGTAGTGCCAGTACTGCCAGCCGGTGAAGCGCTCGTCGGCGCGGAACATCGTGGCCGCCAGGGTGTTCGGGTCGATGTCGCCGAACTCGGTCACCAGGGCCGGCCGGTTGGTGCGGGAGGTCAGCGAATCGATGTGAGCCCAGGTCAGCTCGTGCTGGGCAGGGCAGGCCAGCTTGGCCTTCTCGGGCACCCCGCCGTAGATGCTCATCTGGCTGGGGATGCAGTAGTCGTGCACGGAGAGGGCGATGTTCGGGTCGGTGATCGCCGGGGTCTGCGGTGGGCTGCCCAGGTAGCTGGGCATGCCCTGGTTCCAGGTCACGTTGGGTTCCCAGTACACCGGCACCGTCGCGCTCGCGCCTCGGATGTGGTCGGTCAGCTTCTGCATCGCGGCCTGGTAGGTCCGGTCGAAGCCGGGGCAGCCGCCGGGGAAGCAGGTCAGGAACGGTGAGCCGGGCCAGGGTTCGTTCATCAGCTCGATGCCGAGGACGGCGGGTTTCCCCTCCACCCTGGTGGCGAGCGCTGCGAGGGCGGTGCCGAGGTGGTCGAGTACCCCGTTCTTGTTGGTCCAGACCTCGTCCCAGCCGATGTTCATGCTGGGCATCAGGTAGTTCATCGGGAATCCCGGGTTCGGTTCGCCGGGGAAGGGTCTGGCCTTGATGGACCATTCCGGGAAGCCGTTTCCGCCCCAGGCCGGGCTCAGTCCGTCCTGGTGGTTGTCGAGCAGGACGTGGATGCCGCGGGTGCCGAGGACGTCGACCGTGTCGGCGATCCGGTCGAGGTAGGCGGGGTCGATTTGGCCCTGCTCGGGCATCAGGCCGTCGAAGGACACGCCGAGGCGGACGGTGTTGAACCCGTGCCGGGCGAGCAGGTCGGCGTCGGCGGCGGTGAGGGTCAGTCCGTCCCCCGGGGTGAGGTACGGCGGTTCCTTGTCGACGTTGTTGACCCCGTGCAGCAGGACCGTGCGTCCGTACCCGTCGACGAGGGAACGTCCGTCGATGCGGACCTGGCTGATCGGCGTCGACGGGGCTTCGTCGGCGGCGGCCACCGCTGGTGTTGATGCGAACAGCGTTCCGAGCACCGCGATGCTTGTCGCGAGCAATCTGCGCATGTCACTCCTCAGGGATTCACCGACCCAGTTGGACGATTGTCCAACTGGTGAATTCTAGGGGAGCGCCAGGTGTCCACGCGGGTTTTCGGTGATCCGATGGGGCGGGCGGGTGTAACCCGCCCCATCGTGGCCGCGGAAGCGGTCATAGTGCCTATCGGCCGGCTCCGCTGCCGGTCTCGATGAGCAGCGGGATCCTGCCTGCGTAGTCGGTCGGCAGGTAGACCTCGCGGCTCCTCGTCCACACCTGGCCGACTCCGGGTCATACTGGGTGGGCATCGAAATCCCCAGCGGCGCAAAGGCGCGGAAGCCGTTGGCCTCCGCGGTTCGGGTGGCCCGCCACTGGTGGTCTCCGAACGCCACCACGCCGGCGAGGTCGGTCGCCTGTGACGCGCCGCGCAGGGCGGCGACCTTCGCCGCGGCCCCATCGGTCGACAGATACGCGAGCGTGCCGTCGGGGCGAACGTCGGCCGCGATGGCCACGACGTCGTCCATGTCGTACTTGGTGCGCAGGACGTCCGCGATCGGGGTCTGTGCGTAGACCGGGATGTCCCGATCGCCGCGCGCCGCGACGACCGTGTCCGCGAGCGCCTCGTTGACCAGCCCCGGCTCACCCTCGGTTCGTGCGGGATCCGCCCCCGCCGGCATCCTGTTGCCGAAGCTGAAGGCGATGATCAGCGTGAGCTGGTCGGCCGGCAGGGTCGGCACCGCCCACATATCGCCGGAACCAGTGCCGTCCAGTACCTGGGTCGACCCCGGTGACTCCGCGACCGGTGGTGCCTCGTCTGCGAGTGCCACCGTCACCGGTGCGGCGACGAGCGCCAGCAAGAGTGCCCCCACGGTTGCCGACCGCGCGGGCATCCGCCGGCGCAATCGCTGCTGAGTGGTCATCAGTGAACTCTCCTTCTCCTTGTCGGCATATCTGCTGTTCAGCGCTTCGCGGCCGTCGGGCCGCCGTGCTTGGAGGCAAATGCTAAGTGGCCACTAGGTCTTCTGGATGACTTTCGAGAAGACGCGGCATGAACGTCTTCTGTGGCTCGGTCACCGAATAGGCTCGAGCGATCAGTGCCCGACACTCGCAGAAAGATCGTGATGACAGCCGAGGGGCCGGACCGAGATCCAGACGACGAGTCACCCAGGGGTCGGCCTCGCCCGCGCCGCCGATACGCGCCGGGTGAGGACAGGCACGAACGCATCCTGATGGCCGCCGTCCAACACTTCTCCCGCTTCGGGTACGCGAATTCGTCGCTGGCGCGAATAGCGGCCGATGCCGGCGTCAGCGATGCCGGACTGCTCCACCATTTCGGGACGAAGAAGGAACTCTTCCTCGCCGCCATCGCACTGCGGGAAGATCCCTATGCCGACGCCTTCGATGCGACCGGCACGGTGCGGGATCTGTTCCATCAGTTCACCGTTGCGGTTCGCAACAGCATGCGTCGTCCCGAACTGGTGCGCTTCCGTGCCGTTCTCAGCGGGGAGGCGTTGCTCGAATCGAACCCCGCGAGCGAGCGCCTGCGCGGCAACCTGATCGTCTCGCTGCGAATGCTCGTACCCGTCGTCGAGCGGGGGATCGAGGAGGGGGAGATCCGGCCGGACGTCGATGCCCGCCAGGTGATCCTCGAACTGCTGGCCCTGAACGAGGGTCTCCGCGATCAGTGGGCCACCGTCCCCGACGACATCGATCTTCCGCAGGTCTTCGAATCGGCCGCCGACTCGTTGCTGCGGCGGATCACGGTCGATCGGTCTGGGCTCGGCTGAGTCGTGACCGCCAGACCTGCGACGAGGTCGGTCGCGTTGCGCGGAATCGGCTCGGCCTATAGAAACTTACGCATGCTCACAGTTTCCGCCTACGCCGCGACCAGTGCCGACGGACCGCTCGAGAAGGTCGGCATCGAGCGCCGGGACCTGGGTCCGCTCGACGTGCTCATCGAGATCAAGTACTCGGGCATCTGTCACTCCGACATCCACACCGCGCGCAACGAGTGGGGCGGCACCCACTATCCGGTGGTGCCGGGTCACGAGATCGCGGGCGTCGTCGCCGCCGTCGGCTCCGAGGTCACCCTGCACGAGGTCGGGGAGCGCGTCGGCGTCGGCTGCTTTGTCGATTCCTGTGGCGCATGCGATGCCTGCGCGTCCGGGGACGAGCAGTACTGCACCAAACGAGTTGTACAGACCTATAACTCGCGTATCGGCGACGGCGAGTACACGATGGGTGGGTACTCCACTCACATCGTGGTCACCGAGGGGTTCGTGCTCAGCATCCCGGACGGTCTCGCGCTGGATGTCGCGGCGCCGCTGCTCTGCGCGGGCATCACGCTGTACTCGCCCCTTCGGCACTGGGGCGCGGGTCCCGGCAAGCAGGTGGCGATCATCGGCATGGGCGGGCTCGGGCACGTCGGGGTGAAGATCGCCGCCGCGCTCGGTGCGGAGGTGACCGTGCTGAGTCAGACGCTGAGCAAGCAGGACGACGGCCTGCGCTTCGGTGCCCACCACTACTACGCGACGAGCGACCCCGCGACCTTCAAGGCGCTGCGGTCGAGGTTCGACCTGATCCTCAACACCGTCTCGGTGAACCTCGACATCGACCTGTACATGTCGACGCTCGCGGTCAACGGGGCGCTGGTGGAGCTCGGCCTGCCCGAGAAGCCGATTCGGGTCAGCGGATTCTCGCTCGCGTCGAACCGGCGCAGCCTGGCCGGGTCGATGGTGGGCGGGATCGCCGAGACGCAGGAGATGCTGGACTTCTGTGCCGAGCAGGGGATCGGCGCGGAGATCGAGGTGATCCCCGCGGACCGCATCAACGAGGCCTACGACCGGGTGGTGCGCAGCGATGTGCGCTACCGATTCGTCGTCGACGCCGGGACCTTCTGACGCGGTCCGCGTCGCTTCACTCCTGACGCGGTCCGGGTCGGTTCAGTCGGCGCGCTGCTGCGCGGTCCTTCGCACGAGTCGCACGAGATCGCCTGCGGGACCGTCGAGTTGGCGTGGTGGTCGCCAGACTGCCCGGAGGGTCCGGCCGAGCTCGAGGCCGTCGACGTGGATCACCCGAAGCTCGCCGGTTCGTACCTGATCCTTGACCGCGAGCGTGCTGAGGACGGCGGGTCCGACCCCGCCGAGCACGCTCGTCCGGATGGCGGCGGCACTGCCCAGTTCGAGGATCGGCTTCGCGCGCTCGTATTCCTGCAGGGCCAGGTCGAGCGTGGTCCTGGTGCCCGACCCGGGCTCGCGGACCAGGAGCGAGGTGGCGGCGAGTTCGGCGATGGTCAGCGGCCGCCGTCGGCGGGTCCACGGGTGGTCGGGCGGAACGACCACCACCAGCCGGTCACGAGCGACGGTGATGCTGTGCAGCGAGGACGGGACCGAGGGGGATTCGACGAAACCGACATCGCAGGATCCGTCGGTGACACAGTCGAACACCTGGGCCGAGTTGCGGACCTGCAGATGGACTGTCACATCGGGATTCAAACCCCGGAACAGGCCCAACCATCCCGGCATCAGGTGCTCCGCCACGGTCATGCTGGCGCCGATGGTCAGCTCCGCCGAGCGCTCGGCACGCATCCCCTCGGCGACATCGAGCAGTTGGTTCGCGTCGGCGAGGACCTGGCGTGCCCAGTGGGCGATGACGGTTCCCTGGGGCGTCAGCGTCGAACCGGTCGGTTTGCGCTGCAGCAGGGGCATTCCGAACTGCCGCTCGAGTTGCTTCATGGATCGGCTGGCGTTCGGCTGCGCGATGCCCGCGATCCGGCTGGCGGCGCTGAGGCTCCCGTGGTCGTCGACGCCGACGAGCAGTTCGAGGACGCCCATCTCGGGCCAACGGCGGGTCATACGCGCATGGTATGCCCAACGGGATCTCCATATCACTGTGATATGAGGTGTTGGTAAATCACCGGCTACCGTACTTAGCTCGGGTAACGGACAGTCGATGCATGAGCAGAGAACTGAGCGGGTCGAATCTCGTTCGCGATCGGGCAGCCGCGGATACGCCTCCCGCGCAGCCGGGCAACGAGCGGACCGATGTCCTTCCCGGCATCGCGCTCAGCGTGGTCGGCACGCTGGTCGCGATGGGGGTGGGGCGGCTCGTGCCCACCGTGAGCCCGATGCTGATCGCGATCGTGGCGGGGGCGCTCGTGGCGAACCTGTTCACGATCGCGCCCAGGTTCCGCCCCGGGCTGGCCTTCTCGTCCAAGCGCCTGCTCCGCGTGGGCATCGCGCTCCTCGGGCTGCAGCTGATGTTCAGCGACATCCTGGGGCTCGGCTGGGGCGTCATCGCGGTTGTCGTGGCGATCGTGTGCCTCGGCATGGCCGGGACGATGTACGCGGGCAAGCTGCTCGGGCTGTCGTGGACCCAGCGGGTCCTGATCGCCTGTGGATTCTCCATCTGCGGCGCGGCGGCGGTCGCGGCCGCGGACGGCGTCATCGACGCCCGCGAGGAGGAGCTGCTCACCGCGGTCGCCCTCGTGGTCATCTTCGGCACCCTGATGATCCCGGCGATCCCGCTCCTGTCGAGCGCCATGGGGCTCAGCGAGGAGGCCGCAGGCATGTGGGCTGGCGGTGCGATCCACGAGGTCGCCCAGGTGGTCGCCGCCGGAGGAGCGATCGGCGGGGCCGCGTTGGCCGTCGCCACCGTAGTCAAGCTCGCCCGGGTGCTCATGCTCGCCCCGGTGATGGCCTACCTGAGCGTGCGCAGTCGGCGCAGGCCCGCCGGTGGCGCCGGTGCCGCGAAGCGCCCGCCGCTCGTGCCGCTGTTCGTGCTGGCCTTCATCGCGTGTGTAGGGCTGCGGTCGACCGGGCTGCTGCCCGGATCCGTCCTTGCCGTGGCGGGGCTGGCGCAGACGGCGCTGCTGACAGCCGCGATGTTCGCCCTCGGCGCCGGGGTGCGCCTTGCGGTCATCCGAGACGTCGGCCCCCGTCCCTTCGTGCTGGCGAGCCTGTCGACCGTCTGGGTTGCGTCGATAGCGCTGGTGGGTGTCCTGCTCGTGAGCTGACGCCAGGAGCACCCCTGGTCGTCGTCCCGATCGGGCGCCATACTCGGTGCATGCCCGGGTGCGTTCGCTGCGGTGGCGGGTGCCCGGGGAGATCCGGGCGCCGCAGGCGAGCGCAGAAGGAGTCGGGGCGATGTCTAGGCAACTCGAGGGTCACCGAGTGGCGATCCTGGCGACAGACGGGGTCGAGCAAGACGAGCTGATCGAGCCGCGGCGCGCGGTCGAGGAGGCGGGCGCCGCGGTCACGCTGATCTCCCTCGAGCCGGGGGAGATCCAGGCATTTCGTGCAGATGTGCAGCAGGCGGACCGCTTCCCGGTCGATCTGGTGGTCTCGCGCGCGAGCGTCGACGACTTCGACGGACTGATCCTGCCCGGCGGCACGATGAACCCGGACCGGCTCCGGGTCGACGACCACGCGGTCGCGTTCGTGCGGCACTTCGTGCACGTCGGCAAGCCGGTCGGCGCGATCGGACACGGTCCGTGGATGTTGCTCGAGGCGGACGTGGTCGGAGGTCGGACGCTGACCAGCTGGCCGAGCCTGCGCACCGACATCATCAACGCGGGCGGCAGCCACGTGAACGAGAAGGTCGTGGTGGATCGCAACCTGATCACCAGCCGCGGACCGGCGGACCTGCACTGGTTCTGCGCCGCGATCGTCGGCAAGTTCACACAGATGCCGCAGCCGGTTGAGCCCCTCTGACGCCTTGTCGAGGCGCGAGAACCGGGCGTAGCGTCGAACACAAAGGTTGATCCTCGAGTCGAGGAGGAGTGAGCATGTTCCAGAATCTGTTCGCCGACATGAGGCTGAATATGTTCTCTGATCAGCTGCGACAGTTCCCGGAGCGGGTGCGTCGGTTCCCCGAGAAGTTGAGTCTGTTCTCCGAATGGATCGGTTATGCCCTAGGGCTCGTTGCCGTCCTCACGTTTGCTCTGAGCGTGGTCGCCGCGGCGTCGGGCTTCACCGGCTGGGCGATCGTGGCGGCCCTGGTCTGCGCGGGTTGCGTGCTGATCGGATCGAGCATCGTGAGCAGCGCCGTTGTCCACGATCGACGGGTGCACCAACACACCCCCCGGTTCCCGCTGCCCGGCGGCGACCGCTGGCCCGTGCGATGACGACGACGCCGGGCGCCGCCGGCCGAGAGGAGTCAGCGATGAGTCTGAACATTTTCGCCGGGTGGGTCGGCTTCGGTGGCGTCCTGCTCACCGCGCTCACCCTGGGGATGTTCCTCGTGGCGGCGGGGTCCGGTCACCCTGGCTGGGCAATCGTCGCCGGGTCTGCGCTGGTTCTCGTGATCACGACGGCCATCGTGGTGGTGGGCGGCACCATCCACCACGACCACAAGCTGGGCCGGGACACCCCGCACTTCCCCTGAGCGCCCATGGGTCGGCGCTCAGGACTCGGCGAGCCGGGCCTTCTGCTCGTCGATGTCGAAATCGGCGGGCGGCCAGTCGAGGTCGAGATTCTCCAGTGCGTCGATGAGCAACTCGGTGACGGCAAGCCTGCTGTACCACTTGCGGTCGCAGGGCACCACGTGCCACGGCGCGTGTTCGGTGGAGGTCCGGTCGAGCATGGCCTGGTAGGCCTTCTGATACTCCGGCCAGAAGCCGCGTTCGGTGATGTCGCCGGGGTTGAACTTCCAGTACTTGTCGGGCCGCTCGAGCCGTTCGGCCAGGCGAGCCTTCTGCTCGTCCAGCGACACGAACATCGCCACCTTGACGATCGTCGTACCGGACTCGACCAGTTCCCGCTCGAACGCGTTGATCTCCTCGTAGCGCGGCTCCCACACCTCCGGCGGCACCAGGTTGTGCACCCGCACCACCAGCACGTCCTCGTAGTGGGACCGGTCGAAGACGCCGAGCTGTCCGTTGCGCGGCAGGGCCTTGCGGATGCGCCACAGGTAGTCGTGGCGCTTTTCCTCGGCGGTCGGGACCCCAAACGAGGCGTGGTCGACACCCTGCGGGTCCACGTGGCCGATCACGTGCCGGAGCATCCCGCCCTTGCCCGCGGTGTCCATCCCCTGCAGCACCAGCAGCACCGAGCGGGTGTCGCCGGACCGTCCGTTGGCGTACAGCAGCTCCTGGAGGGCGGACAGGCGTGCGCCGCGCTCCTCGAGCAGTCGCTCGCCCACCGCCTTGTCGCCGACGAAGCCGGGGGTGCCCTTCGTGACGATGTCGGCAACCCGGATGTCCGGCGTCGCCCGCAGCGCCTCGACCGCGGGGATCTCCCAGTTGCCGACTGGTTCCTTCGGAAGCTTGGCCATGTCGTGACTGTAGTCAGGGCGCGGCGGGTTCGGGCGGCTCCGCCTGCGGCGTTTCGGCTCAGCGACGCGATGGTGAGCGCCGTCACGCGAGGTTAACCTGACGATAGGTACAGGAGAGTCGAGGTCGGACATGGCATCGCAGACGAAGCAGCATCGGTCCCGGGTGCTCATCATCGGCGCGGGTTTCTCCGGGATGGGCATGGCGATCCAGCTGCTGAAGGCCGGCCGCCCTGACTTCGTCATTCTCGAGAAGGCCGATGAGGTCGGCGGCACCTGGCGGGAGAACACCTACCCCGGCTGTGCCTGCGACGTGCCCTCGCACATGTACTCGTTCTCCTTCGAGCCGAACCCCGGCTGGTCCGAGCTGTGGTCCGGGCAGGCGGAGATCTTCGACTACCTGCGAGGCCTCGCCGACAAGTACGGGCTCCGTGCCAAGACCCACTTCGGTCGCACCGTCGACGGCGGGTACTGGGACGAGACCGAGAACCGCTGGCACGTCCGCACCGAGGAGGGCGACGAGTACGTCGCGCAGTACCTCGTCGCCGGTGTCGGTGCGTTGCACGTCCCGAACGTCCCCGACCTGCCAGGGATGGGGGACTTCGGCGGTGTCGCGTTCCACTCCGCCCGCTGGGACCACGACTACGACCTCACCGGCAAGCGGGTGGCGGTGATCGGCACGGGCGCCAGCGCCGTCCAGTTCGTGCCCGAGATCGTCGACGCGGTGGCCGAACTGCAGCTCTATCAGCGCACCCCGGCATGGGTGGTGCCCCGCAAGAACCTCTCGATCGGCACGCGCCTGCGCCGGGTCTTCGACCTGGTGCCGCCGGTAAGGAGGGCATTCCGCGATGGCATCTACTGGGTGTCGGAATCGTTGGCGATCGGTCTCAACGGCCACTCGAATCTGATGCGGCCGCTGGAGACGATCGCGAAGAAGAACATCGCGCGCAGCATCGCCGACCCGGTGCTGCGGCGGAAGCTCACGCCCGAGTACCGGATCGGGTGCAAGCGCATCCTCGGGTCGAGCGACTACTACCCGGCGCTGGCCAAGCCCAACGTGGAGATCATCACCGAGGGCATCGAGGGGGTCACCGAGTCGGGCATCGTGGCCGGGGGCGGCGCCGTTCGCGAGGCGGACGCCATCATCTTCGCGACCGGCTTCCACGTGACCGACGGGTTCGACAGCGTGAACCTCGCGGGCGTCGGCGGCCGGGAACTGGTGCCGTACTGGAACGAGCACGGCATCCAGACGCACCTGGGGATCACCGTGGCGGGCTATCCGAACGCCTTCTTCCTGCTCGGCCCGAACACCGGCCTGGGGCACAACTCGGTGGTGTTCATGATCGAGCAGCAGATCCGATACGTGCTGGCGGCGATGGCGCTCGTCGACGGCAGCGCCGCGGAGGCGATCGCGGTGCGGCCCGAGGTCCAGGATCGATTCAACGAGGACATCCAGGCCAAGCTGTCCAAGGGCGTGTGGACCAACGGTGGCTGCAACAGCTGGTACCTCGATGCCAAGGGCGTCAACCGCACCATCTGGCCCGGGTTCACCTGGCAGTACTGGTTGCGCACCCGCAGGCTCGACCCGTCCGATTTCGAGCTGGTCGGGACCACAGCGGAGACCGCCGTCGAGGTCGCCGAGACCACCGGCTGAGGCCCGGCGGTTGGTAAGATCCTGATCATGGATCGGTCACCGACCGATCCGGGAAATGCGCCCGCCGATGCGGGCGCATTGTCGTGAGTTCCCGAGTCCGCGATGCCGAAGGAGCCAGGCTTGCCGTCGACGCCAAGCGATGCGGTGCCGCTCGTCGCAGTGCTCGAGGAGGGGCCAGCCAGGCGCGGACGGCCACCGCAGCCGGGGTTGTCCGAGACCAGACGCGAGCAGATCGTGTCCTCGGCGATCGAGGAATTCGCCGAGCGTGGCTACGAGGCGACGACCGCAGCGCAGGTGGCCAAGCGCGCAGGGGTTGGCCTCGGCACCGTGTACCGGTACTTCGACAGCAAGCGCGAGATCCTCGATCAGGTGATGGAGCGCTGCCTGCGGGAACTGATCGATGTCGTCGACGCGCCCGCGCTGCTCGAGCCGCCGGAGACACTGGAATCGCTGATCGCCCGGATTCGGGACCTCGCGGACGCGCTGTTCGGACTGGTCGAGGACTCACCGAACGTCCTCAAGCTCCTGATGGTCGAGGCGAGCGCGATCGAGGACGAGCTCGGCAGGCGGGTGATGCGCGGCGAGCAGGTGTTGGCCGGTCTGGTCGCGGAGGTGCTCGAGCACGGGATACTGGGCGGCTGGCTGCGCAAGGATCTCGACCCGAACGCGGTGGGTCATTCGATCATCGCCCTGACCTGGCCCGGTCTCCTGCGCGGGCTGCGCGTCGGCCAATGCGCCGCCGACCGGGCGCGGTACACCGACACGATCGTCGCGCTGGTGTCGTTCGGCCTGTGTCGGCCGGGCATGGACGGGCAGGCGCGGTGACCCTCGGGGTGGGTGCCGACGACCGGGTCGCGGGCGGGCGCAGCGCGGAGCGGCGCCGCGAGCTGGTTCAGGCGGCCGCGCAGGTGTTCGTGGCGGACGGCTACGCGAACTGCGGTGTCGCCGACATCGTGGCCGCGCTCGGCGTCGGCCACGGCACGTTCTACAACTACTTCACCAGCAAGCGTGACGTGCTGGATGCGGTCGTGGACCACGGTTTCGAACTGATCAGGGAGCGGATCGTCGACGACGCGCTCGGACGGTCGGCGGACCTCGACGAGTTCTTCGACCGGTACCGGCACATCGTCGATCGCCTGCACGAGCTGGTGCGGCAGGAGCCGGAACTGATCCGCTTCGTGGTGTTCGAGGCGCCGTCGATCGATCCGGTCCTGATCGACCGGCTGCTCGGGGTGTTCGGAGAGTTCGGCGACGTCGCGGCGGAGTTCCTCGCGTCCGGGGTGCGGAGCGGAGATCTGCCCGGCGCCGTTGACCTCGGGGTGGCAGGCGAGGCGATGGGCTCGATCCTGCTCGCCTCCGCGGTGTTCCCGCTGCACGGGCCCGCGACGGCAGAGGATCTGGCGGCGCCGCTCGTCGACTTCCTGCGCTCGGGCATCGGCGGGCCCGTCGCGGCCCGGCCCTGACGCTGTTCGTCGTGCCGGTGGCCGGGTTGTGAAAAGGGGCTGTCCCCGGCCGATGTGGCCGGGGACAGCCCCTTCACGGTGTATCGGTTGTCAGGAGCCGAAGAGCGAGCCGAGGCTGCCGGCGCCGCTGCCGGTTCCGGGGCCACCGGTGCCGTCGCCCGGTCCCACGATCACAGATTCCTGGTCGGAGGACGCGTTGACGGTGCCTGCACCCGAGTACTCGGCGGTGATGGTGCGCTGGCCCGCGGTGGCCGGGGTCCACGCGGCGGTGGCGGTGCCGTCGGCGCCGACCGTGCCGGTGCCGATGACGGTGCCGCCGTCCTTGAAGGTGACGGTGCCGCCGGCGTTGGCGGGGTTGATCTTGGCCGTGAGGGTGGTGGCGGTGCCGACGGCGGCGGCGCCGACCGGGTTGAGGGTGGTGGTCGAGTCGGTGGAGGAGGCGGGTGCCTCGGCCACGTTCACCGATGCGGTAGTGGTGGATCCGACGACGCCGTCACGGCCGGAGAAGGTGGCCGTGAGGGTGTGCGCGCCTGCCGCGGCGGGCACCCACTGGTAGGTGACCTTGCCGTCGGCACCGACCGGCAGCGTGGCGAGGGAGGCCGCGCCGTCACGGAGTTCGACGGTGCCGCCTGCAGCGGCCGGGTTCACGGTGGCGGTGACGGTGGAGGCGCGGCCGACCTGCGCGCCGGTGATCGGTGCGAGCGCGATCGTGGAGGTGGCGTTCTGCTCGGCGACCTGCACGGTGACCGGCGCGGACTGCGAGGCGGTGGCGAATGCGGTGTCGGGGAAGCTGGCGGTGAGGGTGTGGCCGCCGCGGACGGTGGGGGTCCAGGCGAGGGTCGCGGTGCCCGCGCCGTCGAGGGCGGCAGTGCCGATCGGGGCGGTGCCGTCGCGGAATTCGATGGTGTCGCCCGCTGCGCCGCCGGTGACGTTGGCGGTGAGGTTGCTCGGCACGCCGACGCGGGCGCCGGTGACGGCGCCGAGCGTGGTGGTGGTGGCGGTCTTGGCCATGTTGAGCGACGGGCCCTTTTGACCGTAGCCGCCGCTGCCGAGGGATCCGCCGTAGTCCATGCCGGTCGTCAGGGCGACGCCGCGGGGGCAGTTCGGGCCGACCTTGTAGTCGACGCTGTACTCCGGCGAGGCGTGGAAGCCCGGGCGGTTCTGGACCACCCAGGAGGTGACGCCCCATGAGGAACGGACGTAGCCGGTGCCGTTGCCCTCGTCGGCATTGACGTCGTCCGTATTGGTCGGGGAGCCGCCCATCTTCGCGGAGCCGGGCACGTAGGTCAGGCAGGACGGATGCCGGTCCTTGACGTTGTAGATGAACTCGTCGACCCAGCTGGTCCGGTCGAACTTCGTTGTCACGGTGATGGTGTCGCCGACGGCGGGGGAGGTGTTGCTGACCGTCCTGGTGAAACGGGAGCTGCCGTCGTCCCAGGTGATCGACGCCGGGGCCGCACCGGCGACGCCCGCGCCGAGGAAGGCGAGCGCGCCGATGGCCAGAGTCGTTGCCGCGCCTGCGGCGACGCCGCGGGTGATCTCTCGTGATGTCATGGTGATCCTTCGGTGGCCAGTGCGCGACCGTCGCCATCGAGGCCGCAGCGTGGGGGTGGGGGTTTCGTTGCTCGGCGCCGCGGCGGTCGCGGCGCCGAGCACACGGGGACTAGCTGCCGTTGTTGATGACGCGGGTGATGGCGTCGCCGAGCACGTCGCTGACCGAGCCGGTGGAGCTCAGCTGGCCTTCGGCGGAGCCGACGCCTGCGCCGTCTGCGCTGCCGAGAACGGCCTCGCCCGGGTTCTTGGCCCGCACGTTGAAGCACGCGGTGAGGTTCTCGCGCCTCACTCCGACGCCGACGGTGCCGCTGATGTCGATGCCGCCGCTGGTGACCTTCGTGCCTGCCGGGGTGTTGTCGGGGACGCGGTAGGTGAACTCGGCGGTGACCGGGTTGCCGGAGTTGACGAACCATCCGGTGCTGCTCGCGCGCCAGCCGCCGTCGCCTGTCGGTTCGGGGGTGACGTCCTCGGTGACCTGGCCCTGCGCGAAGTGGTAGGCGGTGACCTTCGTCGAGATGGGGGCGCCGAAGCCGGCCGGCGGGTAGTCGCGGATGGTGTTGACGTAGGGGTTACCGATGCTGGTGGTGCCGACGACGATCTTGTAGGTGACGTTGGTGCCTGCGGCGACCTCGGCGGCCGAGACGGACTTGTCGTACGTGTGGGTGATCCACACGGTGCTCCAGTCGTTCTTGGTGTCGTGGCTGGACTGGACGCAGGCCGGGTCGGCTGCGCTCGCGACGCCCGCTCCGGCGCCTGCCATGAGCAGGCCGGCGGGGAGGGCGGTGGCGGCCGCGAGGGCGGCGATGCGGCGGACGGTGTTCGAAGACATGTTCTCCCTAGTTCTCGCTGTTGCGGTCACGACAGGGTGGTGGCCGCGTACTCTGCCCGACGCAGGGCCTGTCCCGGCGTCGCATCTACCGGAGCGCCCGCCCCGGGAGTGCCGGGGCAGGACCTGAAGGCGACCGCCTGCGTGGCGGTCAAAGGGGCCGGTGCACCTCGGGAGCGCACCGGCCCCGAGCCGTCAGCTCAGAGACTGCATGAAGGTCGCGATCGAGATGGTGCTTCCGATTGCGCCGAGCACGGTGAAGAGGGTTCCCATTGTTTTCTCCTTGAACTTGATTTCCTGAAATGCTGCGGCCGCAACCAGGATGCGGTTGCGGCCGCGACAATTTCTACCACGTCTACCGCAGTTGCGGGAGCGGAACCTTAAACGAAATCAGTCGAGGTTTCAATCTGTGTTGCCGGGGGTCCGTTCGGCCTCACGGACACTGAGCGCGATCGCTACTTTCTTGATGAGGGATGGCGTCGCCGACAGGCTCTGTACTTAGCATCGATCCAGCTCAGGGGTGCATCGTTTCCGCTATTGCGGTCAGGGAAAATCCGGGCCGGGTTGACCGCCGGTAACCTCGGTGCCCTTCAGTAAATAAAAGGTTCGGTCATTGTTTGCTGGCTCGGGTCGGGAATTCATGAAGTGTTCTCCCGGGTCGGTTCACAGATTGTCGAATCTGCTGTTCCGCGTTGCTGGATTCCGGCCCGTGATTTCTATCGGAGTGGGAAATCTGCTCGTTACTGTTGCCGGATACGCACGACGTGATTCAGTGTTGGGTCACCCGATAAGCCCCCGCGGTGTTCCCGATCATGCGCCATCCGCCGTCGATCTGGGTCAGGCCGAGATCGGTGACGCCGGCGGTGTCGAGGTCGGGGCGTGCGGTGCCGGGGTACCAGGCCTCGAGGCGTCCGGTGCCGGTGCCGGCGAACCCGGTCGCGGTCACCTCCGTGAGGGCGCCGGGGGCAGCCCGCGGGTAGGCGCGCGAGAGTGGGCGGGCGAAGCCCTCGACCAGACCGAGTTGCTCGCCCGAGGGGCAGTCGATCTTGTTCAGGTTGCCTTGAGGCTTGTGGGTGTTGCCGTCGCGGACCGCATGCGGGTCACCGCAGGCCTGGGTCCAGGACCACCAGGCCCCGCCGATCCGGTGCTTGTTCATCGCGTCGACGAATCGATCGACCTGGTCGGCGTCGGCGTCCGGGGCGCCGAACCAACCCCACTCGCCGGTCCACAGCGGTGCCCGGTATCGCGCGGCACCGTCGAGCGCGAGTCGGAAGCCTTCCTCGATCGAGGGGATCTCGCTGCTCACGTTGATCGATCCGCTGTACAGGTGCGGCGCGAACACCACGAGAGGATCGTTCACATAGTGCGGCGGCGGCAGCGCGTCGACACCGATGGCGGACCAGATCGCGCTCGGCTCGAAGAACACCAGGTGTGCGAACCCACCCTGCTCGGCCTGCCGGATCGCCGCGATCGCGCGCTGGTAGTACCGGCCGATCTGGTCGGCGGCGGTGATGGGGTCCCGCAGGCCGGGGTTGGGCTCGTTGAGCAGGTCGTAGCCGACGACCGCCGGTTCGTCCTTGAATTCGGCGGCCAGTCGCGCCCAGGTGTTGACCAGGTGACCCTGGATCCCCTGGGTGTCGTCGTAGAAGTTCTGGAACGAGCGGGCGACGGCGGGGGAGGTCTCGCGGATCCCGCCGAGGGTGCAGGTGCTCCAGCCGTCGGTGATGGTGGCCCATGCGGGGGCGCCGTCCCATCCGATGCCGGGCTTGAGCGGTGCGGGGCAGGCCTCGCCCGGGGGTGTGCCGACCGCCTTGCCCCATGCGTCCTGGTGCATGTCCAGCACGGTGTAGATGCCGTGGTCCTTGGCGTCGTTCACGGCCTCGCGGATCCGGGCCACGTAGGCCATGTCGAATGCACCGGGGGTGGGTTCGAGGGCGGACCATGCCACGGTCAGCCGAACGACGTTGAAGCCGAGTGTCGCCATCCGGGTGAAGTCGGCGCGTTCGAGAGGTGCGGTGGCCGGGATCGCGGGGTCGTTCTCGGCGTAGTCGTTGAGCTGGTTGACGTTCGCCCCGCGCAGCAGGACGGTCCGCCCGGTGACGTCGGTGATGGAGCTGTCGGTGACGGTCAACCGGGGCAGTGTCCAGTCGCTCGTGGGGGTGGCGGCGGCCTGGGCGGGTACCTGCAGCGCCACGGCGGCGGCAACGAGCACCGGTGCAGTCATGATGCGCATCAGGACTCGGCCCCGTGACCAGCTCATTCTCTACCCTTCATCGAGCGACGTTCGGACGTCCAAGGAACCTTAGGGTTGGGGAGAGTCGAACGGAAACACCCGTTCGCTACGGATTCACAAGCTGCGCTTGTCAGTACGGGATGAACGTCGGCATCGTGCGGTCGTCGAAATCCGGTTCGCTCAGCTTCGCGACGAGATCGGGGCGGGCGTCGCGCACCCGTCGAGCGGTGTCGATGAACGAGCACACGAGCGCCGAATCGTTGTCGCGGTGGCGTGCCACCGCGACCTCGTTGCGGGCGGCGTCGAGGATCGGTACCAGCGCCACCCCGGGAAAGGGAACCCAGCGGGCCGCGGCGGCCGTCACCACGATTCCGACCCCGGCCGCCACCTTCTGATATTCCTCCAGCAACGTGGTCGAGCGGGAGACGGGCGGAGCGGGTGTGCCATTTCGATGCGCATCGAGTTCCCAGAATGCGTTCCACACCGGGTCGGTGCAGGCCGCCCCGAGCATGGGCTCGGAGAGGAGCTCGCTCGCGCGAACCGCGGGGCGATCGGCCAGTGGATGGTCGGTGCGGAGCCCCACCATGAGCGGCTCGTTGAACAGGGGGACGAAGTCGATGCCGTCCGTGGAGATCGGGCGCCGCACGAACGCCACATCCACCGACCGGTCGGCGAGGCCGGCCGAGGGGTCGTCGTAGTTGAACTGACGCAGTTCCACCGTGACGCCGGGATGGCGGGTGCGGAAGGCCGAGAGGATCGGCTCGGTCAGGATCAGCGCCGCGCCCTCGAGAAAGCCCAACACCAGGCGTGCACGCTCGCTGCGCTGCAGCGAGCGTGCACGCTCGGCCGCGGCGTCCATGGCCGCCAGCACCGCGCTCGCATCCTCGAGGAACGCGGCGCCTGCCGCGGTCAAGGTCACGCTGCGGGTGGTCCGCGTCAGCAGGATCACGTCCAGGTCCTGCTCCAGTTGCTTGATCTGCGCGCTCAGCGCCTGCTGCGCGATGTGCAGACGCTGGGAGGCGCGGGTGAAATTCAGCTCCTCTGCGACGGCGACGAAGTACCTCAGCTGGCGGGTCTGCAGCTCCATGGCGCAAGAGTGTAGGTCGGCCGGGCCGCGGAACAGGCGGGAACGGTCAGAGCAGGCCTTCGGTGTCCTCCATCGCGGCGAACGGCCTGCCCGACCGGCCCTCGATCATGTGGCTGCCCCAGAGGTCGATCGAGGACACCGTCGCGATGCCCGAGCCCTCGGGGGTCTCGATCTCCAGCTCCGCGCCGGGCCCGACCGTCGCGCCGTCGCGCATCGACTCCGCGAGCCGGCGGACCCGGCCCTGCCAGAGGTAGCGACCGCTGATCGGCTCGAAATGGCCGACCAGCTGGACGTCGAGCGCGAGGGTGGGGTGCGAACCGACCGTGATCAGCGCCCTTCCGGAGTAGCCGTCCGGTTCGTCGTGGTCCTCGCCGGTCTCGGCGCTGAAGTCGCTCACCCCGCAAGAATACCTGTTACCTCAGGTAACACAAGACCGTCAGAGGCCCTCGGCGGCGTCCCCGCGGAGCAGCGGATGCGGATTGGCGTTGAAACGCGCGGGAGAGCCTGCGACCTCCGCGATCCCGGTGATCCCGCCCCACGTCATCATCGTCAGGTAGTCGATCAGGTTCTCCGCGGTCATCGACTTGTTGGAGATCCACCAGTGGGTGGCGAGCTGTACGGCGCCGACGATCCCGTAGGCCCACGGCAGCGACCCGCCGGAATCCATCTCCATCAGGCGCAACCGTTCGCCGAGGACGGCGGAGAGCAGCTCGGCGATCATCCGCTCCGATTCGGCGACGACGTCGCGGTTGCCGCCCGCGCTGTTCGCCATCACGTAGAGGTAGACCTCTGGGTCTTCGGCGACGGTCTCGACGTACGCGGTGATCGCCATCCGCGCCAGCTCGTACTCGTCCATGTCGCTGCCGATCGCGGCGTACATCCGCGGCGCGAGCACCGTCTCGACATAGCGCATCATGGTGGCGCTGGTCAGGTCGTTCTTGTCGTTGAAGTACCGGTACAGGACGGTCTTGGAGACGCCGATCTCGGATGCGATCTCGTCCATGCCGATGTCGCGCCCGCGCACCCGGATAGCCGCGATGGTGCCGTCGACCAGTTCCTCGCGGCGCGCGATCTTGTGTTCGCGCCACCGCCGCTTGCGGCCGTCCGGCTTCTCGGGCTTGGCCGCCTCCTCGGATCTCTCGGGCTTGGTCGCAGTCTCGGTCTGTTCGGGGTCCTGTGCTGTTGGCACTGAGTTCTTGGGCACTGGGTTCGCCACATCCGTTCGGTTTGATCTCCTGCACAGTTTAGGCGGGGGTTCGAGCAGGAGCCGACGATTGACCCGGCGTGGCCCGGAGATTCGGCACAATGGGCCTGGTGCAGTTGCTCACCGTCGATGACGCCGCCAAGAAGCGTGACCTCCGCCGGATGAAGGCCCTCGCCACGGGGTTCCTCGTCCTGGCCACCGTGGTGTATTTGGTCGCCCGCTGGCAGGAGAGCAAGGGCGCGCCGGAATGGGTCGGCTATGTCCGGGCCGCGTCCGAGGCGGGCATGGTCGGCGCGCTGGCGGACTGGTTCGCCGTGACGGCGCTGTTCCGGCATCCGCTCGGGCTGCCGATCCCGCACACCGCGATCATCAAGAAGAAGAAGGACCAGCTCGGCTCGAACCTGAGCAGCTTCGTCGGGCAGAACTTCCTCGCGCCCGACGTCGTGTCGCAGAAGGTGGAGGCCGCGCAGGTCCCGCTGCGGGTCGGCACCTGGCTGGCCGAGCCGGCGCACGCCACGCGGGTGGCCGCGGAGACCGCGACGATCCTGCGCGGGTTCGTCTCGGTGCTCCGCGACGAGGACGTCCAGCAGATCATCGACAGCACGATCGTCCGCAGGCTCGCCGAGCCGGCCTGGGGGCCGCCGATCGGCAAGGTGCTCGCGGAGTTGATCAAGGAGAACCGACAGCTGCCGCTGCTCGACCTGCTCGCGGAGCGGGCCCATCAGTGGGCGCTGGGCAGCCAGGACACGATCGACCGGATCATCGACCGGGACAGTCCGGCCTGGTCGCCGAAGTTCGTCGACGCGCTGCTCGGCGAGAAGATCTACAAGGAGCTCGTGGAGTTCACCTGGAAGGTGCGCTCGAACCCGGAGCACGAGGTTCGGCTGGCCGCCAACCGCTTCCTCGTCGACTTCGCGAACGACCTGCAGAACGACCCGGCGACCATGGCCAAGGCCGAGAAGGTCAAGGCGGAGATCATGGGCCGGAAGGAGGTCACCGGAGCCGCCGAGGCGGCGTGGAAGGTGGCCAAGCGGATGATCCTCGAGTCCGTCGACGACCCGGACAGCACGCTGCGGGCCAAGATCCGCGACACCGTGATCCGGCTGGGGGAGCGGCTGCGCGACGATGGGGAACTGCGAGCCAAGGTCGACGGCTGGCTCGACAGCGGAACCCGCTACATCGCCGCGAACTACACGGAGGAGATCACCGGCGTCATCACCGACACGGTGGCACGCTGGGACGCGGAGGAGGCCAGCCGCAAGATCGAGCTGCAGGTGGGGCGGGATCTGCAGTTCATCCGGATCAACGGCACCGTGGTCGGTGCGCTCGCCGGGCTGACCATCCACACCGTCTCGCAAGTGTTGTTCACCTGACCGCAGCCCGCTGCTAACAAGAGTGCTTGCAATAGTTAGCACGCTCCCGTACCGTGGGATTCACCCACCAGGTAGGGAGTGTGATGGCCGACGAAACGCCCACTGGCGACAGTGCCGGTGATGTGGCCGCGCGGGTGGTCAGCTCCGCGGCGCAGGACATCGGCAGCTTCATCAAGTCGCAGCGGGAGGCCGCGCAGGTGTCGTTGCGGCAGCTCTCGCAACTCACCAACGTCAGCAACCCCTACCTGAGTCAGATCGAGCGTGGGTTGCGCAAGCCCTCGGCAGAGGTGCTCGGGCAGATCGCGAAGGGACTCCGCGTGTCCGCGGAGGTGCTCTACATGCGGGCTGGATTTCTCGAAGATCGCCCAGCCAGTCCGGTGCGGGACGCCCTGCTCTCCGATACCTCCGTCACGGAGCGACAGAAGCAGGTCCTCCTTGAAATCTACGAATCGTTTCGGCGCGAGAACAATCCGCGCCTCGACCCCCAGCCCGAAAAGGAGAACCAGGAATGACTGAACTCAAAGGTCTCGACAGCGTGAAGACCCCGTTGTACGCCGCAGTCGGCGCGGGCGACGTGGTCGTCCAGGCCGTCGCCGACGTCGTCGCCCAGGTGCGTTCGCGTGCCACCGCCAACGGCGAGGAGGCCCTCACGGTCGACGCCGCCCGCGAGCGCTTCGAGAAGCTGACCGGCGACCTCACCGAGGGTGTCGAGAGCCTCCGCGAGCGGCTTGCCGGCCTGCCGTCCGAGCTGCCCGAGGAGCTCGCCGAGCTGCGCGAGAAGTTCACCGCCGAGGAGCTGCGCAAGGTCGCCGAGGCGTACCTGAAGGTCGCATCCGACATCTACACCTCGCTCGCCGAGCGGGGAGAGGAGACCGTCGAGCGTCTGCGCAAGCAGCCCGCCGTCGAAGAGGGCATCGAGCGCGCCGAGTCGGTTCTCGGCGACGCCGCCACCCTTACCGAGGAGGCCCTCGGCACCGTTGCCCGTCAGACCCGGGCCGTCGGCGAGCAGGCCGCCAAGCTGGCCGGCCGCGCCGCGGAGCGCATCAGCGACGTCGCCGACGAGGTCAGCGACGCCGTGACCGAGGCGGGCGAGAACGTGGCCAGCCGCTTCGTCGGCGCGGGCGAGAAGGCCGAGTCCACCACCAAGACGGCCGCGGCCAAGGTCGACACGGCCGCCACCAAGGCGCCCGTCAAGAAGGCCCCGGCCAAGAAGGCTCCGGCCAAGCCGGCCGCCCCGAAGCCCGCCGCGACCGCGGCCAAGGCTCCGGCCAAGAAGGCCCCGGCCAAGAAGGCCACCAGCTGACGGTTCGCACAGCTGAATCGAGTTCGGCCCCCGCGCATCACGGTGTGCGGGGGCCGAACTCGTAGGATGGATACATGCCGACCGTCAACGGCCTCACCGGCCTGATCATGCTCGCGCTCCAGCTCGCCGCCATCGCGGCGGGCGTTTTCGCGGTCTTCCACGCGATCCGGCAGCGCACCGACGCCTTCACCGCGGTCGACAAGCTGAGCAAGCCGATCTGGCTGGGCATCCTGCTGGTCGCGCTGCTGGTGCTGCTGCTGCCCTTCGGAATGCTCTTCTGGATGATCGCGGTCGTGGCGATCTGCGTGTACCTGGTCGACGTGCGACCGCGGGTGGACGAGGTCCAGCGCGGGCCGCGCTGGTAGTCGGTCGCCCTCGCGTTGGGGGCGTCGATCGCACCCCCAAATTGTCTGCGAATATCAGTTACATATAACCCTTGACAACGGTCATTCCCGCCACGCATTCTTGAGGTAAGTCGATACCGGCGCGTGTCACCGGATCCGATGCCGAGGAGTGGCGATGTCGATCCTTCACGTACGCAAGGCCGTGAACAGGTCCGGATCCCGCCTGGCCAGGGCGGGGGAGCGGCAGGACACGGCGAGCCGACTACTGGCCTCGGCGGCCAGGAAGTCCTACGACCCCCTCATCGAGGTCGACTGGGAGGCGCCCATTCCGGCGGGCCTCTACGGCATGACGCCGGAATGGTCCAGCCTCTACGGCACCGACCTCTGGGAGTCGATGACCGAGGACCAGCGGATCACGCTCACCAAGCACGAGGCCGCGAGTGTCGCAGGCACCGGAATCTGGTTCGAGATGATCCTCATGCAGATGCTGCTGCGCGATATCTACAGCCACGACCCGTCCGAGCCGCACGTGCAGTTCGCGCTCACCGAGATCGCCGACGAGTGCAGGCACTCGACGATGTTCGCCAGGTCGGCGCAGCGTTTCGGCGTCCCGTCCTACCGGCCCAAGCGGTGGATCCGAGAGTCGGCGCGCGCCTTCAAGGCGACGGCCTCCGGTTCGCTCGCCTACGGCGGCACGCTGTTCGCCGAGGAGATCCTCGACATGATGCAGCGCGACTTCATGAAGGACGAGCGGGTGCAGCCGCTCACCAGGACGGTGAGCAGGATCCACGTCCTCGAGGAGGCGCGGCACATCAAGTTCGCCCGCGAGGAGACCGTCCGGCGCGTCGACGGCATCTCCTGGTTCACCAGGGCGCGGGTCCGGTTGATGCTCGGCGTGACCGCCTACTTCATCGTCACCAGCCTGGTCAACGACAAGGTGTACGAGGCCGCGGGGCTGGACCCCGAGCGAGCCCGCGCGGCGGCGAAGGCCAACAAGCACTACCACGACATGCTCCGCGAGGGCAGCGCGAAGACCGTCGAATTCCTGAGCGAGGTCGGGTTGATCGGCGGGCCGTCGAAGCTCCTGCTGCGCCGGGCACACATCATCTAGCGCCGCCGGGACCCGGCGCGACCACGGCATCGTGTGACGTCAGGGCAAGGGCGGCTTCCCAATCGACAATGAACAGCACATCACGGAGGTGGACAGGTGACGGCACAGTCACGGGGTTCGAAGCGACGGATCCTCGTCGGAGCGGCGGCCGGAGCGGCGATCATCGGTGTGGGCGCGGTCGTGCTCTCCCGGCGGACCAGGTCGAGCGCACCCTTTGTGGCCGAGCCGAATCCCGCGCTGAGCGATCCCGTGCACCGGCCCGAGACGATCTCCGTCACCTCGGCGGACGGGCACCCGATCCACGTGGTGGCCTACGGCGATCCCGAGGCGCAGCCCATCGTGCTCAGCCACGGCTGGACCTGCTCGACCGCCTACTGGTACCCGCAGATCAACGCGCTGGCCGACGACTTCCGCGTCATCACCTACGACCAGCGGGGGCACGGGCGTACCGAGCTCGGTCGCAACCCGCTCAGCACCGACCTGCTGGCCGACGACCTGGCCGCGGTGCTCGAGGCCACCGTGACCGGCGACAAGAAGGCCGTCCTGGTCGGCCACAGCATGGGTGGCATGAGCATCATGTCGTGGGCCGGTAGGTACCCGGAGCACGTCCGGGCGAAGGCCCGCGCGGTGATGCTGGCGAGCACCGCGACCGACAGCCTGGTCGCAGAGTCCACGCTGATCCCGCTCTCGCAGCGGCTGCCGACGATCCCGCCGCCGGTGGGCCGGGTTCTCCTGGGCTGGCGCAGCTCGGTGCGGGTGGATACGCCCGCCACCCGCCGCGTCATCCAGTACGCGGCGATGGCGCCCGGGTCCACGCGCGAGGAGGTCGAGTTCTGCACCCGGATCGTGCTCGACTGTCACGGCCGGACCCGCGGCGGCTGGGGCGCCGCGCTGAGCATGCTCGACATCCGCGCCGCGCTGGAGAACCTGCAGGTACCGACCACCGTGCTGGTCGGGACCGCCGATCGGCTCACCCCGCAGTCGCACTCTCGGCGGATCTCGGACGTGCTGGACGAGGCCGGGCACCTGCAGCGCCTGATCCGGCTGCCCGCGATCGGCCACATGAGCACCGTCGAGGCCCCCGGCCCGGTCAACGACGAGATCCGCCGCCTCGCCCGACTGTGAGTCCTTCTGGGCCGCAGGGGGACCACAAGGACTCACGGGCGCGGAGCGCCTAGCTGAAGACGACGGTCTTGCGGCCGTGCACCAGCACCCGGTCCTCCAGGTGCCAGCGCAGGCCACGGGCGAGCACCAGCTTCTCGATGTCGCGACCCTGGCGCACCATGTCGCGGACCTCGTCGGCGTGGTCGACCCGGATCACGTCCTGCTCGATGATCGGCCCGGCATCCAGCTCGGCTGTCACGTAGTGGCAGGTCGCGCCGATCAGCTTCACGCCCCGCGCGAACGCCTGGTGGTAGGGCCTGGCGCCGACGAAGGACGGCAGGAAGCTGTGGTGGATGTTGAGCGCGCGCCCAGCCCAGTGCTCGCACAGGTCGGCGGGCAGCACCTGCATGAAGCGGGCCAGCACCACCGCGTGGGGGTCGTGGGCGTCGACCAGGTCGCGAACCCGGTTGAACGCCGGGCCGCGCTCGGCCGGGTCCTTCGGGAACGGCACGTAGTGGAAGGTGAGCCCGTGCGCCTCCACGACGGGCGCCAGGTCCATGTGGTTGCCGATGACCGCGCAGATGTCCGCGGGTAGCTCGCCGCCCGCGGCGCGACCGAGCAGGTCGTGCAGGCAGTGTGCCTCCTTGCTCACCAGCAGCACGACGCGCTTGCGCTCGGACGAATCCTGCAGCGTCCACTCGGTGTCGGGGCCGAGCTCGGCGGCGACCGCGGCGAACGCGGTGCGGAGCTCGTCGATGCTCATGTCGATCGAGGAGGCGCTCACGGCCTGCCGGGTGAAGAACCAGCCACTGTCGGCGTCCGCGTGGTACGCGGCCTCGACGATGGATCCGCCGACCTCGGCGAGGAACGTGGAGATCCGGGCGACGATGCCGGTGCGGTCCGGGGTGCCGAGCGAGAGCACGAAACGGCGGTCGTCGTCGGTGGTAGGCGAGCTCATGGACCCAGTGTCGCAGGTACCGGTCAGCGGTCGACGACTGCCGTGGCGACCAGCGTGCCCAGGTCGAGGGTCTCGATGTCGCGTTCGGTGAGCAGCGCCAGGAACTCGAGCCGGATCGCCTCGACGGTGCCGGGGTCGAGGCCGACCAGGGTGCCGCGCAGGGCGCTGCCCAGCACCAGTCCCCATGCCAGCTCGGGGGTCGCGGGCAGCCAGTTGGACAGCTCGTTGATCTCGACGGCGGAGGTGCCGAAACCGGCGAGCCAGGCGCTCAGCGCGTCGGTCGTATCGAGTTTCTTGAGCGGGTCATCGCGGTTGTCGCGGGCACCGACGTCGAAGCCCGGCACGTGCCGCCCGACCGCATCGAAATACGCCCTGGCGTAGTCCTCGAGGGCGCCGCGGCGCCAGGCCGTGACGCCGACCTTGCCGCCGGGGCGGACCAGGTTCACCAGCCGGTTCACCGACTCGTCCATGCGTGGGAGGAAGAACACCCCGTAGGAGCTGGCCAGCGCGTCGTAGCCGGCCTCGGGGACCGTGCTCGGCGGCTCCCATTCCGTGGCGTCGGCGTGCACGAAGTCGATGTTCTGCAGGGCGCGATCGGACGCCAGCAGCCTGCCCTCCTCCAGCAGGTCGTCCGCGAGGTCGACGGCGTGTACCAGGCCGCCCGGACCGACGGCGGCGGCCGCGGGCAGCGCCGAGGCGCCTGCGCCGCAACACACGTCGAGCACCGCGTTGCCCGGCCCCAGCCGCAACTGGAAGGCCAGTGCCTGCCCGGCCGGGCCCCAGATCTGTGGGGTCAGCCAGGTGAACTCGGCCGCGCCTGCGTTGAACACGGCGGCCAGCTCGTCGGCGCTCATACCGACACGGTAGCCGCGACGGTTCACATTATGGAACGTGTCACCGCGCGTTCACTCCTCGTAGAACGGTTCCGCGTACCGGAATCCGCCAGCGAGGTCAGGGGTGTAGGCCGGCAGCGGCCGAATCTGGAAGTGCGAGACCCAGTCCGGGACGCCGGGGTCGACGGCCAGCGTCGACCCGGGCACGAACCCGAACCGCGGGTAGTAGTCGAGGTGTCCGAGCAGGGCGACCAGCGGTTCGTCGAGTGCGTCCGCCGCCCCGAGGACGGCGTGCATCAGCGCGGCGCCGATCCCGTGGCCCTTGTGTTCGGGCGGCACCCCGATCGGACCGAGCGCGAGCGCGGGCCGACCGGCGACGGTGGCCCTGGTCAGGCAGACGTGGCCGCGGATCTCGCCGTCGATCTCGGCGACCAGTGACAGCGCAGGCAGCCACGCCTCGGACGCCCGCAACCTCGCGACCAGCCCGACCTCCATAGGTTCGCCCGCGGGCAGGGGCGCCCCGCCGCGGGTGGCGGCCGCAACCGGATTCCCCGCTCGGATACCGCGCTGTGCCAAGCTCTTCGGTATGCCTGACGCCCCGCTGACCCGAGACCGGGTCGCCCAGATGGTCGATCACACCCTGCTCAAGCCGGAGGCAACGCCCGCCGATGTCGACGCGCTGATCGCGGAGGCCCGCGACCTCGGCGTGTACGCCATCTGCGTATCGCCGTCGATGCTGCCGGTGCGGGCCGAGGGGCTGGCCGTCGCCGCCGTGGCCGGCTTCCCGTCGGGCAAGCACCATTCCCTGATCAAGGGGGCGGAGGCGCGGCTCGCGGTGGAGCAGGGCGCGAGGGAGATCGACATGGTGATCGATGTGGGCGCGGCGGTCGCGGGCGACTACAACGCGGTGCTCGCGGACATCCTCACCGTGCGGGAGGGGATCGGCGACGCCACCGTGCTCAAGGTGATCCTCGAGACCGCTGCGCTGTCCGACGAGGCGATCGTCGAATGCTGCCGGGCCGCCGAACTGGCCGGGGCGAACTTCGTCAAGACCTCGACAGGCTTCCACCCGGCGGGCGGTGCCACCGCGGCCGCGGTGCGGTTGATGGCGGCCACCGTCGGCGGCAGGCTCGGCGTCAAGGCGAGCGGCGGGATCAGGACCGCGGACGCCGCGCGGGAGATGATCGAGGCGGGCGCGACCAGGCTTGGCCTGTCCGGAACCCGGGCCGTGCTGGACGGGTTCGCGGCGGCCGGATAGCGCGAACCGCCACCCGGCCACCGCGAGCGCGGATCACAGCAGGGAACAGCCGCCGCCCGTGGCCTGCGCCTCGGGGGAGGCCTCCGGCATCGTGTAGGCGCCGCCGGCCATCGACATCTGCAGTCCACCGTCGGTGATGGTCAGCGAGGTCGCCGACATCCCGAGCGGGAGCGTCTGCAGGCTGTCGCCGAGCACGTCCACGATGCCGCTGACCAGGTCGGTGGGCAGCCCGAGGCCGAGGACGGAGGCCTCAACGGTCTCGATGTCGACCTTTCCGTCCACCACCTGCGGCCGGACGGTCAGCTCCGCGAGCCCGATGACCTGGAACGACAGCGTGCCCGCGGTCGGGTCGGCGGTCACGCCGGAGACCAGCTGGCCGAAGGGCTGGGCCTGGATGGTCGCGAGGATGCCGGCGGTGGACCAGTCCACGTCTGCGGTGGAACTGCCGATGGTGCCGCCGCCCTTGTCGGTCAGTTCGATGTCGTTGACCTTCGCCGTGACGTGCATGTCCTTGGCGGGGCCGAAGCTGGAGTCGTCGCTGGTGACCGTGATGTATGGGACGTTCTTGTCGATCGCCTGCAGCAGCACCGGCTTCCAGCTCAACCCGACGTCGACCTGGGAGCCGAGCTCGCTCTCGAGCTGCTGGGCCATGCACTGCTTGACGTTGTGCCGGACGTAGAGCTCGGCCGAGATCAGGACCGCGACCAGCGCGGCGATCACGATCAGCACGATCAGCAGGGTGCGGTTGCGCTTCGGTCCGGAGTTCGCGGACCGGTACGAAGTGTTCGCGGGGGAGGCCATTGCACGGATTCTTCCCCAGAAGTCTGTGGGGGATCTGAGAACGCGCTGCGAGAATTCCCTGTGATCCATGCCACAGTCGCACGTACTGTGACGTCATGGACGACGGGGTCGTGCGGCGCCACGAGGAGCGCGAGCGGGGTCTGTTCGAGTGCGCGCTCGAACAGGCCGGGTATTTCACCGCCGGACAGGCGCGCACGCTCGGCTTTTCGCCGGGGGAGATCGGCCGCGCGCTCGGCGCGGGCGCGTGGGAACGCGTCGACAGGGACCTGTTCCGGTTGTCGCCGTGGCCGCACACCGACCTGGAGGACGTGGCCAGGCGGTGCGTCCAGTTACAGGGGGCCGTCGTCTCCCATCAGAGCGCGGCCGAGCTGTACGGCCTCGGTCACCTGCACCCGCAGTTCCTGCACGTGACCGCAGGCGCGCCCGTGCACGTCCGGACCGACCGGGTCGCGGTGCACCGCGCCGACCTGGGGCCCGCCGACTGCGAGCACACCGGTGCCTTCCTGATCACCACCCCGCTGCGGACGGTGCTCGACCTGGCCGAGAGCGGGGTCTCGCAGTGGGTGCTCGACGAGGTGGTCGGCGACGCGCTGGCCATCGGCAGGCTCGACCGGCCTGCGCTCGAGGCTGGCGCGGCGGGGCAGTCGGTCCGGGTCGAACGCCGGGTCGGCCGGGCGCTGTCCGCCTGGGCCTGACCCGGCGGGTCGATCAGAACCAGGCGTCCCGCATCTCCAGCGTGGTCCGGTCGAGCGAGGCGAGCAGCGCCAGCTGCGGGCCGGTCTTG
The DNA here is from genome assembly GCF_017833315.1 of Rhodococcus sp. PvR099. Classification (NCBI taxonomy): domain Bacteria; kingdom Bacillati; phylum Actinomycetota; class Actinomycetes; order Mycobacteriales; family Nocardiaceae; genus Rhodococcus; species Rhodococcus sp. PvR099. The sequence continues at coordinate 4,910,898 of NZ_JAFIBV010000001.1, forward strand.
GGCAGCTCGTACCGGAAGAAGTACCGGCCGGCCTGCCGCTTGCCGTCGTAGAAGTCGCCGGTCTTGCCCTCACAGGCGAGCATCTGCTCGAGCCAGATCCACGCGACGACCACGTGCCCGACCGCCTCCAGATAGACCGAGCTGTTGGCCATGGCCGCTTCGACGTCGCCGGACGCGAACAACCCCGCGGTGATCGTGCCGACCCGGCCGAGCACCTCGCCGAGCTGCTCGGCCAGCTCTGCGAGCTCGCCGTCGGTCTCCTCGGCGTCCGCGATGGTGCGCCCGATGGACTCGCTCAGCAGCCGCAGGCTGATGCCGCCCTGCTGGGTGACCTTGCGGCCCAGCAGATCCAGGCCCTGGATGCCGTGGGTGCCCTCGTGGATGGGGTTGAGCCGGTTGTCGCGGTAGTGCTGTTCGACGTCGTACTCGCGGGTGTAGCCGTACCCGCCGTGCACCTGGATCGCCAGGTTGTTCGCCTCGAGGCACCACTGCGACGGCCAGCTCTTGGCGATCGGGGTGAGGATGTCGAGCAGCAGGCCGATCCGGTTACGGGCGGCGACGGTCTCGGCGATCCGCTGCTCGTCGACCATCCGCATGCAGAACATCTCCAGCGCCAGCGCGCCCTCCACATAGGACTTCTGGGCCAGCAGCATCCGCTTGACGTCGGCGTGCTCGATGATCGGGACCGGCTTGGTGGCAGGATCTTTCGCCGTGACCGGCCTGCCCTGCTCGCGCAGCCGGGCGTAGTCGACGGACTTGAGGTAGCCGGTGTAGCCGAGCGCCGTCGCGCCGAGGCCGACCCCGATCCGGGCCTCGTTCATCATGTGGAACATGTACGACAGGCCCTTGTCGGGCTCGCCGACCAGGTATCCGACGGCGCCCGCCGCGCCGCCGGGGGTGTGGGTGCCGTCGCCGAAGTTCAGCACGGTGTTCGTGGTGCCGCGGTAGCCCATCTTGTGGTTCAGCCCGGCCAGCGTCACGTCGTTGCGTTCGCCGAGGCTGCCGTCGGACTCGACCAGCAACTTGGGCACGACGAACAGTGAGATGCCCTTGGTGCCCTCGGGCGCGCCCGGGATCTTGGCCAGCACCAGGTGGACGATGTTCTCGGCCAGATCGTGCTCGCCGCCGGAGATCCACATCTTGTTGCCGAACAGCCGGTAGCTGCCGTCGGGTTGCGCCTCGGCGCGGGTCACGATGTCGCCGAGCGAGGACCCCGCCTGCGGCTCCGACAGACACATGGTGCCGAAGAAGCGGCCCGCGACGAGCGGCTTGGCGTAGGTCTCGATCTGCTCCGGGCTGCCGTGCGCGAGCAGCAGGTTCGCGTTCCCGATGGTCAGCATCGGGTAGGCGGCGGTGCCGACGTTCGCGGCCTGGAACCAGGCGAAGCAGGCTCCGGTGACCGTCGCGGGCAGCTGCAGCCCGCCTGCCTCGTACGCCATGCCCGCGCCCATCAGGTCCGCCTTCACGAACGCGTCGAGGGCCTGCTTGGCCTCCGGGATGATGGTGACCCGGGTGCCGTCGAAGCTCGGCTCCTGCTCGTCACCCTTCTTGTTGTGGGTGGCGAAGTGCCGGGTGGCCAGCTGCTCGCTGAGATCGAGCACCGCGTCGAAGGTGTCGCGGGAATGCTCCTGGTAGCGGGGGTCGTCCGTCAGCGCCTCGACGTCGAGCCATTCGTAGAGCAGAAAGTCGAGATCTCTCCGCGACAGCAGGGTCGAACGCATTCTCACAGGTCCCTTCGCAGGTGCTTCGGTCACGACAAGGCTAGATCGAAGGGGCGACCAGCGACCACGGGACCGTCAGTACGCAGTCGCGGAGCCGTCGGCGTGGGACCTCCACCGGCACGCCCTGCTGTCGCAGCAGCTGGGCGGCCGCCCGCCACCGCACCCGCGGACCGAACGGGGCGTGCGGGGCCGCCGTCGCCCACGCCCGGTCGGCTGCTTGCAGTAGCTCGTACACCGGCTCGCCCGGCACGTTGCGGTGGATCAGGGCCTTCGGCAGCCGTTCGGCGATGTCGCTCGGCCGCTCGATGTCGAACGGGTCCCAGGCGAGGGTCAGCGACAGCGGGCGGTCCGCGTCGAGCAGCACCCAGGCGCAGCGCCTGCCCAACTCGTCGCAGGTGCCGTCGATCAGCAAGCCGCCGGGCGCCAGCCCGGACTGCAGCTTGGCCCAGGCGCCTGCGACCGCGTCCTCCGGGTACTGGCGCAGCACGTTGAACGCGCGGATGAGCACGGGGTTCAGCCCGGCCAGCTCGAAGCCGCCGCGCGCGAAGCTCACGCCGTCGCGGGCCTCGACCACCCGCGCGGGATCGATCTCCAGGCCGACTACTCGGAGGTCGCGGCGGACGGTGCGCAGCCGGGACGCCAGCTCGAAGGTGGTGTGGGGGCGGGCGCCGTAGCCGAGGTCGACGACCAGCGGGTCGCCGGCCGCGTGCAGCGTGTCGGCGACCGCGGCCCGGTGCATCAGCCAGCGGTCGCTGCGGCGCAGCCGGTTGATGCCGGTGGTGCCGCGGGTGATGACGCCGTCCGGTTTGCCGGAACCCGTTCGGGTTCCGCTCGGGCGGGACACGAGGTTCGGTTTTTTTACTGCTCGGCGAGCCAGTCCGCGGTGACCTGGGCCTCCGTGCGGAACAGGTCGACGAGGTTGACCAGCATCAGCTGCTCGAGCTTGCCTCCGACGAAGGGGATGAACACCTTCGCCTCGGAGGAGGTCCGCAGCGTGGAGCCGGTGTCGGTGCCGAACAGCGCCATGGTGCCGCTGAGGCTGCCGGGGCCGGCCGGGATGGAGGCCGAGTAGGTGCCGGTGACCTCGTCGCCGAAGACGCTGTAGTGCTCCTTGCGGGTGATCACCATGTCCTTCTTCATCACGGTCTGCGCGATGTCGGGCAGGGTGTCCCGCGGAATGATGTGGTGGAAGACGAGGTCGATGCCGTCGTCGCCGACCTCGAAGCTCTCGACGTGATTGTCGGAGAACTTGCGGAGCTCGACCATCCGCGCCTCCCAGTAGTCCCGGTTCGTCAGCGCGGAGTACACCTTCTCGGCGGGATGGGTGTAACGGGCGGAGTAGTCGATGCGTCGAGCCATGACCCGGAGGGTACCGGCTCGGGCTCGGCGCACCGACAACACCCGCGTCAGCTGTTGGCGGTGATCCACTCCTCGACGACTTCCTGGTCCTTCGCCAGGATGCCGAGGATCTGCTCGGACACCAGGCCCTCGATGGTGCCGCCGATCAGGCGCACGCTGACCTCGACGTCGCCCTCGACGGTCAGGGTGGAGCCCTCGGCGGTGTCGACCAGGGTCGCGGTGCCCGAGGCGTTGATCGGGATGCCGGTGGCGGTGGTGCTGAAGGTGCCCTCGGCCTTGCCGTCGGTCAGCGGGCCCCACACCTCGCCACGGGTGATGGACAGTTCGCCCTTGAGGATCTTGGAGACGACGCCCGGCAGCGCGGCCTTGTCGATGTCCTGGGCGAGGGCGACGTCGATGGTGCCCTCACCGGCGGTGAGGTGCGCGAGGGTGAGGCCCTTGTCTGCGCCCTGCTCGACGCGGTTGCGCCAGAATCCTTCGTCGGTGAGCGTGCGGTGGATCTCGGCGGCGGGGCGGGTGTAGTTGGCGGTGAACTCAATTCGGCGTGACATGCCCCGCAATTTACATTGGTATCACCCAGGTCACATCTGCCCCATCCGGATCAGCCGTTGGCGGCGATCCAGCCCTCGGTGAACCCGTGCTCGGCGTCGAGGAGTTCGACGACCTGCTCGGCGATGACGGCCTCGATCTTGCCGCCGATCAGCGGCAGCTTCACCTCGACCCGACCGTCGAGCGTGATGGCCGCGCCGGTGCCCGTGGGGGCAAGGGTGAGGGTGCCGGTGACCTCGCCGGGCAGCCCGTCGACCCGCGCGCTGAAGGTGCCGGTGGCGCGCCCGCCGTCCAGGGCGCCCCAGGTCTCGGTCCGGGTGATGATCAGGTCGCCGGGGCGGATCTTGGACACGATCGGGGGCAGGTGCTCGGCCGGGATGGCCTGCGCCATCTCCACGTCGATGGTGCCCTCGCCGGTGACGACATGACCCAGCTCGGCTCCCTCGCCGCCGACCTCGGCCAGGCGGTCGCGCCAGTACCGCTCGCTGGTCAGGGCCCGGTGCACCTGGTCGACGGGCTGCGGGTAGGACGCGGAATGCGGAATGCTGCGGGCCATGTCGGCAGGCTACCGTTTGACCCCGTGCAGGCATTGAGTGACATCGCGGCGGAGTTCGGTGCCGAGTTGAGTGAGGGCGTGCCGCTGTCGCGGTTCACCACGCTGCGGCTCGGCGGGCCCGGACGGGCGATGCTCACCTGCCGCGACACGGACGCGATCGTCGGAGTGGTGCGCGCGCTCGACGCGGCGGGCACCCCCACGCTCGTCCTCGGCGGCGGGTCCAACCTGGTGATCGCCGACGAGGGCGTCGACGCCGTCGTGGTGCGGGTGGCCAACGATGCGATCCGGCTCGGCCCCGACTCGGTGTTGGCGGAGGCGGGCGCCGTATGGGACGACGTCGTCGCGCGGACCGTCGAGGCGGGCCTCGGCGGCCTCGAGTGCCTGTCCGGGATCCCCGGGTCGGCGGGCGCGACGCCGGTGCAGAACGTCGGGGCCTACGGCGTGGAGGTCGGCACCCTGCTGCGGCGGGTGCAGCTGCTGGACCGCGCGACCGGTGAGGTGCGGTGGGTGACGCCGGACGAGCTCGGCCTCGGCTACCGGACCAGCGTGCTCAAGCACTCGGACGCGGCGCTGGCGCTGGCGCTGGAGCTGGACCTGCGCCCCGACGGACTGAGCGAGCCGCTGCGGTACCGGGAGCTGGCGCACGCCATGGGTGCCGAGGAGGGCGAACGCCGTCCGGCGGCGAAGGTCAGGGAGGTCGTCCTCGGTCTGCGTGCGGGCAAGGGCATGGTTCTCGACCCCGCCGACCACGACACCTGGAGCGCAGGCTCCTTCTTCACCAACCCGGTGCTCGCCGACGATCGGCTGCCCGCGGTGCTGACGGCCATCGCGGGGCGGCTCGGCGAGGACGTGCGGGTGCCGCAGTTCCCCGGCGACGCGGGCACCAAGCTGTCGGCCGGCTGGCTGATCGAGCGGGCCGGGTTCACCAAGGGGCACCCGGGAGCGGACGCGGCGGCGCGGCTGTCCACCAAGCACACGCTGGCCCTGACGAACCGGGGGAGCGCGTCGACCGAGGACCTGTTGGCGCTGGCCAGAGAGGTGCGGGACGGGGTGCAGGAGGCGTTCGGGGTCCGGCTCGAACCGGAGCCGGTGACCGTGGGCTGCACCATCTGACCAGGCCTTCCCCTGGCCTTTCCCAGGTCCAGCGGTCGGCGCGACGTGGGCCACATCATCTGCGCAGGTACCGTGGCCTGCGTGGTAATCCAGCGTGTTCGGACGAACAAGGTCCGCGGGTTCTCGTCGATAGCCGTGTTGCTCGCGGCGGTCGCGGTGCTCGCGGGCTGCACCATCGGCGGCGGGGGCGGTAACCCGGTGGCGGCGAGCGGGCCGGTCGCGGCGGTCACCCAGGTCCCCGCGGCGGGCGCCGAGGACGTCAGCCCGACGGCGCCGGTTTCCGTGACGGCGGCCCGCGGCACGCTGCAGGGGGTCGCGCTCACCAACGAGGCGGGCAGGCCCGTGCAGGGCGTGCTGTCCCCGGACAAGACCACCTTCACCGTCTCCGAGCCGCTCGGCTACGGCGCGCGCTACACCTGGTCCGGCGGGGCGGTCGGCTCCGACGGCAAGACCGTGCCGGTGGAGGGTTCGCTCACCACGGTGACCCCGCAGTCGACGACGTCCGCCAACACGAACATCGCGGACGGTCAGCAAGTCGGCATCGCGGCGCCGATCATCCTCAAGTTCAGCGACCACGTCGAGGACAAGGCGGCGGTGGAGAAGGCGCTGACCGTGACCACCAACCCGCCGACCCCCGGGTCGTGGGCCTGGCTGCCCGACGACAACGGGTCCCGCGCGCACTGGCGCCCGCAGAACTACTGGGCGCCCGGCACGACGGTGAACCTCGCGGCGAACCTGTACGGCGTCGACTACGGGGACGGGGCGTACGGCGCCGAGGACCTGAGCCTGAACTTCACCATCGGCCGCAGCCAGATCGTCAAGGCGGACGCCCCGAGCCACCGCATGCAGGTGGTGCGGGACGGCGCGACCGTGATGGACCTCCCGGTCAGCTACGGCGAGGGCAACGAGGACCGCAACGTGACCCGCAGCGGCGTCCACGTGGTCAGCGAGAAGCACGAGGACTTCCTCATGTCGAACCCGCCCTTCTACGAGAACGTCCGCGAGCGGTGGGCGGTGCGCATCTCCAACAACGGCGAGTTCATCCACGCCAACCCCGAGACCACCGGCGTGCAGGGCGCGGCCAACGTGACCAACGGCTGCATCAACCTCTCCCTGAGCGACGCCCAGGAGTACTTCGGCACCGCGCTGTACGGCGACCCGGTCGAGGTCACCGGGACCCGGATCCCGCTGTCCGCCGCGGACGGCGACATCTACGACTGGGCGGTCGACTGGGCCGCGTGGCAGGAGATGTCGGCGCTGCCCGCCGGTGGCGCGGCGGTTCCGGTCAGCTGACGTCGGCGCCTGGGAGCAGCTCGGCGACCACGGCTCGGATGGCCGGGCTCGCGTCGGCGCTGCGCCGCCACGCGGCCGAGACCTCGCGCATGGGCGGTGGTTGAAGGACGCGGGTGACGAGGTCGTCGCCGAGTGCGGGCCTGGCGAGGCGGGGAACCAGGGCGATGACCTCGCCCGCGGCGACCAGCGACAGCTGGGTCGCGAAGTCGTCGACGAGGTGGCGGACGTCTGGTTCACCGGGCTGGTCCGCGACCAGGCGTCGGAACCACTGGTGACACACGGTGCCGGGTGGACTGGTCACCCAGGCATGGGCGATGACGTCCGCGCTGGTCAGCGGTTGCCGGTCGGCGGCAAGCGGGTGGCTCCGGTGCATCACCAGGTCGCCGAGATCGGTGTGCAGATGCCGGTAGGTCAGCGATGACGGCAGCCGGGGCGAGAGCCCGTCGGCGTCGTGGATGATCGCCAGGTCCGCTGCGCCCGCCGCGACCGAGTGCAGCGCCTGGTCGGGGTCCTGCTCGGTGACCTGCAGGTGCAGGTCGGGCCACTCGGCTGCCAGGTCCGGCAGGTGCGGGGCCAGGAGTCCGCGGATGGCCGTGGAGAAGGCGGCCACCCGCAACACCCCGGTGGGGGTGCCGTCGGCGACGGAGCGGGCCGCTTCGGCGCAGCGTTCCAGGGACTGGAAGACCTCGGGGGCGGCGTCGAGTAGCGCCCGACCGGCCGGGGTCAGGACGACCCCGCGCCCGGCGGGCGCAAGCAGCGCGACACCGATCTGGCGTTCGAGGCGCTTGATCTGCTGGGAGACGGCCGAGGCGGTGTAGCCGAGCTCGTCCGCCGCGCTGGCGATGGTCCCGAGCACGGCGACCGATCGCAACGCGCTGAGAGACCCGACATCGATCATGAAGCCAGGCTACGCATTATTGGTAAAAAAGCATCGCTGGACCGATGGAAATGGGGTGGGCAGGATCGCCTCATGACCGATTCCCGTGAGACTGCCCAGGCGTTGTTCGGCTCGAACCTGGTCGCGATGGTGACCCCGATGCGGCCCGACGGCGCAGTCAGCGCGAAGGGGGTCGCGAGCCTGGTCGACCACCTCCTGGCCACCGGGTGCGACGGGATCGTCGTGGGCGGCACCGCGGGCGAGGTGCCCACATTGACCGAGGCCGAGATGGTCGACCTGGTGTCAGCGGTGGCCGACCGGGCCAGGGGCCGGGCACGGGTGATCGCGGGCGTCGGCACCTACGACACGGCCGCGAGCGTCGAGCGGGCGCGGCAGGCCGAGGCCGCAGGCGCCGACGCCCTGCTCGTCGTCTGTCCGTACTACTCCCGGCCGACCCAGGCCGGGGTCGTGGCCCACTGCCTGGCGGTCGCCGATGCCACCGACCTGCCTGTGATGCTCTACGACGTCCCGGCGCGGACCGGTATCTCGTTGGCGACGGACACGCTGATCGAGCTCGCCCGGCACCCGCGGATCCGGGCGGTGAAGGACGCCAAGGAGGACCTCTTCGACGCCATGACCGTCATGGCCGGCTCGTCGCTGGCCTACTACTGCGGCAGCGACGAACTCAACCTGCCCTACCTGTCGATCGGCGCCTGCGGCGTGGTCAGCGTCGTGGGCAACATCGTCGCCAACCGGAACGCGGAGCTGATCCGAGCCGTCCGGAGTGAAGACCTCGAATCCGCCCGGGACATCCAGCGGTCCCTGCTCGGCCTGACCGAGGCCGTGATGCGGACCTCGCAGGGCGCCATCATGGCCAAGGCGGCGCTGGCCGAACTGGGCATCATCCCGCACGCGACGGTCCGCATGCCCCTGCTCGAAACGCCCGCGCCGGACCTCGCGAAACTCCGAACAGCGCTCGCGGCGGTCTGATTCGAGGTGGAACCGAATCGGCCCGCGCCGCGTCTAGAAGGATGACGGGCCGAAGCTGCGGCCCTTGTGATTCGGTGGGGGTACGGGTGCGGGATCCGGGTGCGCGCGAGGAATTGCGCGCCCGCAACGAGGCGTTGCGGGTTCAGATCGACGGCATGCTCGAGGACCTGCACCGCCGGTCGGACCTGTTGTCCCGGGCGCAGTCCGAGGTCGCGGCCCTGCGGGTGGAGGCGCGGACGCCGGACGGACTGGCCACGGTCACCGTCGATTCGGCCGGAGCGGTCGTGGATGTCGACCTCGCACCGGAGGCGTTCGCGAGGTCCACGCCGTCCCGGCTGGGGGAGGCCATCGCCGCCACCGCCCGCGACGCGGCGGCGACCGCACGCCGCCGCGTGCAGGACCTGATGGCGCCGGTGTCGCAGGCCGACGTCGACCTCCCCGACCTGCCCGACCTGATCCCGGGTGCGCCGAGCCTGCGGAACCTGGTGCCGGCGGCGCCGGAGGTGGCTGTGGCCGACGGGGACTCGGAGGAATCCGGGTGGGAACCCGGAGCGTCCATCCTGCGCGGGGCCGACCAGTGAGCCGCCCGGTCTGGGTCGACCCGGACGGGCTGCGGTCCGCCGCACCGCGGTTCGAGGCGGTCGCGGACGCGCTGGACCGCACCCGGACCCAGCTGTCCGGCGCGCTGCAGGCCGAGGGCGCAAGCTGGGGCTCCGACGAGACCGGTGCGGCCTTCGCCGAGGGCTACGTGCCCGGCGCCGACTCGGCGGTGGACGGGCTGCTCAAGGTCGCCGAGGCGATGCGGGCGATCGCGGGCGCGGTCACCGAGACCGCGGACGCCTTCGACGGTTCGGATCGGGGATTCGCGGGCAGCCTCAGCGGACCGGCCTGATGGGGATCCAGATCCCGGGGTGGCTCCGCGGCGTCGCCTCGATCGCGGTGGGGGCGGACTGGCCGGCGGCCGACGAGACCTCCCTGCGCCGGTTGGCCGACGCCTGGGACTCGGCCTCGTCGGCGGTGGAACTGATCGCCCAGGACGGCGACGCCGCGATGGACAAGGCGCTGGCGGCCGTGCTCGGCGACGTCAACGCGGCGATGGCGCAGTACTGGGAGAACTTCGACGGTGCCGACGGGGCGTTCCTGTCGCTGGTCGCGCTGTGCGATCAGCTGTCCGAATCGTGCGACACCACCGCAACCGACGTCGAGTACGCGAAGCTGACGATCATCGCGGCGCTGGCGCTGCTGGCGGCCGAGCTTGCGGCGCTCGCCGCGGCGGCCATCCCGACCCTTGGCGCGAGCACCGCGGCGATCCCCGCCGCGCAGATCGCCACCCAGGTCGCGGTGCGGATGGTGGTGCGGCAGCTGATCATGAAGCTGCTCCAGCACGCCGCGGTGAGCGCGGCGCAGAATGTGTTGCTGGACGGCGCAATCCAGTCGCTGCAGATCCTGCAGGGCAACCGGGACCGGCTGGACACCGGCAGCCTGGCGTCCGGTGCGATCGAGGGCTTCGTCGAGGGCGCGGTCTCCGGCGGGGTGAGCCGGTTCGGCTCGGGGTCACCGCTCGGGCAGATCGGCACGGAGACGATAGCCGGGGCGGCCGGGTCAGCGGCCAGCGCGGCGGCGTCGGGTCAGGGTGTGTCCTGGCAGGACCTCGCGTCGGGCGCGATCGGCGGCGGCGTCGGGGCGGCGGGCGACGGGGACACCGCCACGCGTCCCACCTCGTCGGTCGACACGCCCCGCTTTTCGCCATTGGAGACGCCCGCGAGCACGGTGCCCAGTTCGGCCGACGCCGCGCCGCGCCCGGGTTCGGTCGCGGATGCGGCGTCGGCGGGGCCGGCCCCGCGCACCGGCGGATTGAACATGGGGATCACGGAACCGACGGCGGGCGGCGGGGTGGGATCCACTGCGACATCGCCCACGGCGAGGCCGGGTGGGTTGAACATGGGCACCGCCGTTCAGCAGTCGACAGAGGTAAGTCCGCATTCCGCATCGCCGGCCGGTCATGGACAGCCTCCATTCGACACGTCCGATGGACTGGACTCGCTGTCGGAAGATGCGGGGTTCGACGGTAGAAGCCCCACAGATCCTGAGCCTGCATTCGAGAGCTATCCACTTCCAGTCCAAGAGATCACCGCCCCAGATGACTATCTGGAATCGACCACGGGACATCCGCCCGCGGGGGTGATCGAGGCCGGAGAAGCCACCCTCGGTAATCATCCCCTGCTGCATTTGATCGATTCGAGTGAAATCGAGGCGGTTCATTCGCGGCAGGATCTCCAAGACCTGGTCCTCGAGAACCGGGGACTACTACAGTCGGATCCGCACGTTCAGGAATTGATCCCTGAGGACTGGAATCCATACGGCTCGTTGTTAACCCGGGATCAATGGCTTGAGGCGCACTGGCCCGGAGATGAGGATCATCCGCCAGGAACAAGGATAGACGCGTGGGGTACGCCGATGGTCGAGGGATGGCCGGATCCCGGCCTCCACCCCGATGGGTTTGAGTCACCCGATGAGAGGCGTCCGGTCGTCCTCCAACCCGGCGAGACGATGGACAGATTTGGGTCGCCATACGGGCGGTTCGCTTCGCCGCCGGGCGTGCCGTTTCCGGAGCGAGGCCTTCCCTTTACCTCGCTCGACCAGGGCTATCATCAGTATCAGGTTGTTCGGCCAATTCCGGTGTTCATGGGCCGGATCGCCGAAGCGATGGCGCAACCGGGTGGTGGAATCCAGTACCACACAACTCATTCGATCGTGGATCTGATCAACGCGGGTTACTTGAGAGAGGTAGTAAGTGAAGAGTTCTGAATTGATCGAAGCGCTCGAGTTGGCCGGTATACGTGTTCCGGTGGTGGTCAATGGGATGACCCATGACTCTTTCTCGGTTTCCGAAACGCCCGCCGGTCAGTGGGAAGTGTTCTACAGCGAACGCGGATCAAAGTATGACCGGAAGGTCTTCAATTCAGAGCACGATGCATGCCTGTACTTCTTCGATTCCCACGGCGGAGTGGATGCCGCAATATCCAGGCTGCGTGCTCTTTCCAAGCCTGATGCATTGTGACGAGAGGTTCGATTGCTTCCGACGAGACGGAGATTCGCGCGGGGGACCGCATGATTTCGTCTGAGCGGCGGCTGGTTGATCACGTGTGCTGACACGAGCAGGCGGTCGCCGATTTTGGGGCAGTTCGGGGAACTGGTGGGGGTAGAACGCCATACCGCAGTAGTGGTCGGACCAGTTTGGCCGTGCTGCCGGGTTTCGGTACGGATTTTCCCAGTAGACCACGGAACCGATTCGCTCCGTGGTGCGTCTATTCCAGGTAAGCCGTGAGAACTGGGCCGGGTGGGAAGTATCGCGCACACGGGGGTGGACGCGGGCTGCGAATGTGCGGCCTGCGGCGCATTGATACCCCTCGGGCCGGATTCGGAACGGTGGCCGGCGGGGCAGCTATGGAGGGGTGAGCTGCCTCGCCGGGTTTGTCGTGATCCGGATGGAACGGATGGGTGCGGTGCTGCGTCTATCTAGGGAGGACCGGTATCGGTCGGGACCAGTGGGGGAGTGTCGGTGCGGAAGAGGTTCGGGAGCCAGGTCGCCGTTGGCGCGGCCTGTGGTGCGTTGACCACGATGTTCAGCACGGCGAGGGGGATCTGAGATGTCGATTTTGCCGAGCCTGGACGAGCTGAAGGGGTCGATGGGCGACCTGGCCACGGGTGCCCTGGACGACCTGAGCGATCTGGCGCGCGACCCCGGAAACAAGATCATCGATGTGGTGTCCGGCTACGACATCGACGAGCGCGACCGCGTCGAGGATCGGCAGGAGGCCGGCAACACCGAGCGCTCCGAGCTCTACAGCCGGCAGGACGGTCTCAAGGCTGAGTTCGGTGGTGGCTACGAACCGCCGTCTGTGGTGCCCGACAGCTTCGATTCGATGTCGCACGAGGCCATCAAGTCCGCCGTCGACGCGATGAGTGCGGATCCGATCCGGGCGAGCGCCGAGGGCTGGGCGAAGATCGGATCCTCGCTCGGTGAGGGCCTCGCCGAGTTCAAGGACTTCATCTCGAAGGAGATCGACGGCAAGTGGGAGGGCGTCGCCGCCGAGGCCGCGGTGACGGCCACGGCGGCCTATGTCGCCGATTCCGACAAGCTGGCGGTGGCGGGCCAGCTGGTGGGGACCAAGGTGGCCGAGGCGGCGACCGGGATCTCGCAGGTCAAGGCGACCATGCCCGCCGTGGAGGCCATCTCCGCGCTCGAGTCACTCGTCAACGTCGCGCTGCCCTCGGTCGGGATGGTCAAGCAGCTGGTGCACGGCAAGGACGAGGCCCGCCAGCAGGCGATCCAGATCATGAAGACCGTATACACGCCGGTGATGCAGCAGGCCGACACCAACGTCCCGATCCTCCCGAAGCCAAAGAACGTGATAGACCGTGAGGGCGACGGCACGTTCTCGCCGCGCAGCGAAACGAACACCGGGGGACCGTCCGGCTACAACCCCTCCGGCTACACCGGACCGGGGGATGCCCCGGTCCCCCCGACGCGGCAGGGAGTCGGGAACGATCCGGCGCCCGGATCGCCAGGAGCCGACCCCTTCGACCCGAACGCGGGCGCGAACCCGCTGTCGCCGGACGGCGCCGCCTCCGGCACCGACGGCTCGAATTCGCCCTTCGCGCAGACCGATCCGTCCTCTGCCTGGACCGCTCCCGCGGCCGCAGGCGGTGCCGACGGGACCGGTAGCGGGCTCGGTTCCGGCACAGGTACCGGCAGCGGCACCGGATCCGGAGGCCACGGCGCGTCGGGCTCCGGCTCGGGGCTCGGCGCGGGTGCTGGGTCCGGCGCGTCCTACGGCGCGGGCGCGGGCGGAGGCCTTGGCGCGACCGGCGGGCTGGGTGGCTCCTCGCGTGGCCTCGGCGGCGGGATGGGCGTGCCGGGCGCGGCCGGTGGTGCGGCGGGCGCGGGTGGAGCCGGCGGTGGCACGGCGGGCGCCGCGGGCCGTCCTGGCGCGATGGGCGGCGGCATGGCGCCGGGTGGCGCCCGCGCCAACGGCGATGACGACACCGAGCACAAGACGCCCAGCTACCTCGTCAACGTCGACAACGGCAACGAACTGGTGGGCAGGCTCCCGAAGGTCGCGCCGCCGGTCATCGGCGGATGAGCGACGGTCGGTGGCGCCTGACCGCCCTCGAGTTCACGGTTCTGTGGGAGCGATTCGGCCGGGACCGCCTGCCCTACCCGTTCCAGTTCCGCGGCACCGCGGCCACGGAAGACGAGTTCCGGGCGGACCGGCGGGCGGCCGCGCAGAGCGTCGTCCCGATGCTCGACGAGCGCCTGTACGAGGCGTTGGTCGCGCTGGCCGAGCCGGTGGTCCGGATCGAGCTGTGCGGGTTTCGCGGCGCCGGGCTCGAGTCGATGATCAGGATGCACGCCGGTATCGGGCAGTCCGTCGCGGCCGTGGCCGTTCAGCTGCCGGGGCCTGACCTGCACGCGGGCGCCGACGTCCTGCTGGCATCCGCTCCCGTCGCGCAGGTGGGAACATTTGTGGCCCAATCGATCCCGGCCGTAGCCGCGGGTCGGCGTCGGGGCGTGTCGGTGCCCCGGTCGGTGGCGCCTGCGAGCGGCTCCCTCATGCAGTCGGCCAGCCGGGCACGCGGGAACGAGGAACGGGACGAGTTCTTCCGGCGCCCGCGCACGGGGCTGGGCGAGATCACGGTCTTCGCGGGCCCCGCCTACGACAACCGGCCGACCGGCGACGGACAGGGCTTCCACTGGATGGACTTCGCCGACGACGGGCGCTACCTCGTGCGGGGTTCCGACATCGTGAGCGCACTGCCCGCCCGCGGTGAGGACATCGCCGCCGAGGTGCAGCGGCTCGTCGGCGTCGCGCGCTCAGGGGCCGTCGGCCGATGAGACAGGTACGGCGCGAACAGGACCGGACCGAGACGGCCGTCGCGTCGCCGAGCTTCCGGGACCAGTTCATCTGCCTCGAACTGCGCTTCTCGCTGGGAATCGAGGAGACCACCGGGCGCCACTACCTGGCCATTCCCGCGGCCAACGGGGTCGCGGAGGCGGAGGAGTTCTACGAGATCGACGGGCCGACGCACGAGCGCTTCGCCGCCGACCCGGGCTCGGCGGCCGAGTTCGTCCGCCGCTGCCGGAACCGGGAGCTGGACGCCCTGCTGATCCTCGACCCGGGGCCGGGCCGCGGCGCCTGAGCTCACCAGCGGTTGCGGACCTCCTCCGCGAACCCGAGCAGGTTCGCGATCTCGATCGTGCTGCCGTCGTCGAGGACGACGTGACCACTGAATCGCCCGAACACCTGGTGCTGGATGGAGCGCAGGACCAAGAGATCGGTGCTGGCCGCCCTGTCGAGGATCGGCTCGAACGTCATCTCGAACCGGCGGTCGTTGCTGGTGAAGGTCCACGGTGCGCCGTCGAACGTGCCCGCCGGGAGGTGGAAGGTCACCTGGTCCAGCTTGTGCGCGCGACCGTCGACGAACACCATGTTCTCGGTGGCCGCGGAGGTGTCGCCGAAACCGTGACCGATGTTGAACCCGAACGGCTTTCCGCCGACGAGCCCGGACGCCGAGCCCCAGTACCAGGTGTTGTCGTAGGTCCAGACGCCGCGGCCCCAGTCGAACACGCCGAACGCCGACCCGGGGTCGAACGCGAACGAGTGCCCGCCGACCACGACCTCACCGCTCGCGGGAAGGCAAGTGATCTTCTGGTTGTAGTAGAAGGCCTTGGGGGCCTTGCGGAACGGCGTGGCGACAACCATCCGATCCATGGTGGGCTGGGACAGCAGGAGCTCACCGCTCAGCCCGCGCCCGCCGTCGAACCCCGGGTGATCGATCGCGAGCAACCGGCCACCCTCGGTGTGCCGGAACGAGATCCGCAGACCCTTGTGTGAGGCCAGCACGTCGCCGGCATCGGCGCTTGCGGGCAACGCCATCGAGCCCATCGGGAAGGGCAGCATCACGTTCTCGGTCACCTCGGCGCGCGCCCCGAGATCGAGCCACGAGACCCCGAGCAGGCCCATGTAGCCGTTGTCCGCGACCGTCAGCGCGAGACCGACGTCCTGCGTGAGCACGCAGTAGTAGTCCCACTCCTTGATCCGGAACCGGGGTGCGGCGACGGCTGCCCGGTCGTACCGGCGGACCTCGGACGTGGACCAGCCCGCCTCGGCGAGCCGGCCACGCTCGTCGAGCAGCGGGCCCGCGGTCAGCCGGTGCTGCACGCCTAGGTCCGCGAGAAGCGTCCGGGGCCGGCCTGATCGCGCGGTTTGATGATGATCTGGTCGAGGTTCACGTGCGAGGGGCGGGACGCGACGAACCCGATCACCTCGGCCACGTCCGCGGCGACCAGGGGCGTGATGCCCTCGTAGACCTTCTTGGCGCGGTCCTCGTCGCCGTGGAAGCGCACCAGGGAGAACTCGGTCTCCACTGCGCCGGGGGCGATCTCGGTGAGCCGCACGGGCTGGCCGAGCAGCTCGCCGCGCAGCGTCCGGTGCAGCACCGCCTGGGCGTGCTTGGCCGAGGTGTAGCCGGATCCGTTGTCGTAGGCCTCGAACGCGGCGACCGAGGTGATGGTGACGATGAGCCCGTCGCCGGAGGCGATCAGCTTCGGCAGCAGGGCCTTGGTGATCTTCAGGGTGCCGAGGACGTTGGTCTCCCACATCCACCGCCAGTCGTCCAGGTCCGCCTCGAGGACCGGGGCCAGGCCCTTGGCGCCGCCCGCGTTGTTGACCAGGACGTCGACCCTCGGCAGCACCGCGGCGAAGGCGTCCACCGAGTCCTCGTCGGTGACATCGAGTTCGAGCGCGGTGCCGCCGATGTCCTCGGCCAGCTTCTCCAGGCGGTCGATCCGCCGCGCGCCGACAACCACGTGAAACCCCTGCGCGGCGAGCGTGCGCGCGGTGGCCTCACCGATTCCGGAGCTCGCTCCCGTGACGACGGCGACTTGTGCATCAGGCGAGATGGTCATGGGCTCAGCCTAGGCGCCTGCGGCGCCCGTGCGCGGTTGGCGGGTCCCTGGACTCGTCAACCGCGCACGGGCAGCGGAGCTGCCTAATCGGCGGCGTACTCGGCCTCGCGTTCGATCCGCTCGATGGCCCCGCCCGGCACCTGGACGGGGCCAGGTGTGTAGGTGACCGCACGCAGTGCGCCGGTGTACCGGAAGGGGCCGCGCCGCTGCCGCAGATCCCAGGACACCGGGCCGTGGGCGTCCACCCCGACCGAGATGCCGGTCCAGGGGGCCATGCCGACCAGCTGCACCTGCCCGAGCAGCTCCCCGGCGGCGACGCCGTCGACCAGGACGGTGAAGTCCCAGCGGAGCCGCGGGGCGACCGTCGCGGAGACCTCGAGCCTGCTGGCGCCCACGGGCACCGGACCGGCGTCGACGGAGGTGTACCGGCCGTAGCTGTTCAGCCCGAACACCAGGTGCCCGTCTTCGATGTACAGCAGGTAGCCGCCCTGTGGGTCGCCGTGCGCCACCAGGACGCCCTCGTCGCCCCGCGCGAATCCGGATCCACCCAACTCGGCGGCGATCTCGAAGTCGCGGAAGGCGATCAGCTTCGAGGACCGATAGCGCTCCAGGGGCGGGGTGCCCGCCAGGATCCGGACCGGCCGCGACAACGCCTGCTCGGCCGGCCTGCGGACGGCGAGGGCGCCGCCGCTCAGCAAGGGGAACACCGTGTTCGCCCAGGCCGCCTCGTCCCATGCCGCGGCCAACTCGTCGACCTTCTCCGGCAGCCGGTCCGCCAGGTCGTGGAGTTCGGTCGGGTCGGTCCGAACGTCGAACAGCTGCCAGCGGGGGGCGTCCACGTCCGGGCCGGGGTGCAGGGCGAGCAGTTTCCAGCCGTCGCGGTAGTAGCCGCGGTTGCCGGTCATCTCGGTGTACTGCTCGGTGTGCGAGGACGGGACGGTCCCGTCTCGCAGCACCGCGGAGGCATCCACCCCGTCGAACTCCTTGGCCGGTAGTCCGCCCCGCACGGTCGGGGGGTCGATGCCGACGAGCCCGAGCAGGGTCGGCGCAAGGTCGGTGACGTAGGTGAACTGCTCGCGGATTCCGGTGTCGCCGTCCTGCTTTCGCAGTCCGTTTGGCCACGACAGTACGAACGGCACCCGGACGCCGCCGGCGAAGGACTGTCCCTTGTAGAAGCGGAACGGGGTGTTCGACGCCTGGCCCCAGCCCCGCGGATAGTGCACGCCGAGCTTCGCGGTCCCGATCAGTTCCTCGTCGTGCGGCACGTCGCCCACCCAGTCCGGGTCGGTGACGTGGGCGAACTGGGAGAAGTAAGACCGGGTGCCCTCGGGCCCGCCCTCCGCGGTGCCGCCGTTGTCGGAGGTGAACACCACGATGGTGTTGTCGAGTTCACCGAGTTGCTCGATGGTGTCGAGGACCCGCCCGACACTCTGATCGACGCTGTCGACCATGCCCGCGTACACCTCCATATAGCGGGCGAAGCGGCGCTGCTGCTCAGGCGTCAGCGAGTCCCATTCGGGCACATCGAATCCGGCCTCGGAGTTGCGCGGCGCCTGCTCGGTCCCCGGAGGGAACAGTCCCTGCGCTAGCTGCGCCGCGAAGCGGCTCTCCCGGAGCGCATCCCAGCCCTCGGCGTAGCGGCCGCGGTACTTCGCGACGTCCGCGGGCTTGGCCTGGAGTGGTCCGTGCATGGCCACATGTGCGAAGTAGAGGAAGAACGGCTTGTCGGCATCGTGGGCGCGCAGGTCCTTGAGGTAGCCGATCGCCTTGTCCGTTAGATCGTCAGTGAGGTAATAGTTCTCGGGGTAATCGTCCACGTCGACGGCGGAGTTGTCCGAGACCAGCTGGTTGGGATAGTAGAAGGAATTGAGGCCCTCAAGAGACCCGTAGTAGCGATCGAACCCGCGCTGCGTCGGCCAGGAATCGCGATTCGCGCCGGGGCGCAGGTTGGCGTCGCGCACCAGGTGCCACTTGCCGACGGCGTAGGTGGCGTAGCCGCTTGCCCGCAGGATCTCGGGCAAGGTGAGCACGTCGTCGGCCAGTTCGAGTCGCAGGCCCGGGTAACCGGGATCGGCATTGGCGACGAAGCCGTAGCCGGCTCGGTGCGGATTGAGCCCGGTGAGCAGCGCCGCGCGCGACGGCGAGCACAGCGGGGTGGTGTGGTAGTTCGTCAGCCGCACGCCCGAGGCGGCGAGGCGATCGAGGTTGGGCGTGTCGATCTCGGAGCCGAAGGGCCCGATGTCGCTGTAGCCCATGTCATCGATCAACACGACGACGACATTCGGTGAACCCGGGGCGGCCGACGGGACGGGCGCCCAGGACGGGGTGGAGTCGTCGGTGGTCCGGCCGATCCGGCCGGCAAACCCCTCGTAGCCCCTGGCGTGCGGCGGGACGGTCATCAGCTCGCGACCCGCACCGGCTGGTCGATGGTCGAGTAGTGCGAGGCGTCGCCGGTGACGATGCGGCTGCGCTCGCCGTGGGTGTTGACCGGGACATCGCCTGCGAGGGTGATCCGGGTGAGGCGACGGCGCTGCCCGTCGTAATCGCCGACGGCGTAGTGCTGGGTGGCGCGGTTGTCCCAGATCGCGACGTCGCCGTCCTCCCAGTTCCATCGGGTGGTGTTCTCGAGCTTCGTGACGCGCGCCTGCAGCAACTGGAACAGCGCCTGCGACTCGGCGGGCCCGAAGCCGACGAAGCCCTTGACGAAGTGGCCGAGGAGCAGCGAGCGCTCACCGGTCTCCGGGTGCACGCGCACGACCGGGTGCTGGGTCTCGTAGTAGGTGGACTGGAACTCCCGGATGTACTCCTCACCCTTGCCGTCGACGGTCGCGGCGGTGCTCGCGGCGTAGTCGAAGAGATTGGTGTGTGTCGCCCACAGGTTCTCCACCAGGGCCTTGAGCGGTTCGGGCAGGGTGTCGTAGGCCGCGACGGTGGACGCCCAGGTGGTCGAGCCGCCATAGGAGGGCAACACCTCGGCCCGCAGGATCGAGGCCTTCGGGATGCGGTCGACGAAGGTGACGTCGGTGTGCCAGCTGCTGGCGCTGCCGTACTCGGAGTCGATCGGCAGCACCCGCTCACCGCGGGAGGTGACGGTGGGGTGCGCGGTGGTCGGCTCACCGAGCAGCTGGGCGAACGCGTACTGGGAGTCCTCGTCGAGGTGCTGCTGGCCGCGGAAGAAGATCACCTTGTGCTCGAGCAGGGCATGCCGGATCAGTGAGACGGTCGCCGGATCGAGGTCGCCGCCGAGGGTGACGCCGTCGACGCGGGCGCCGATGTGGGCGCCGAGCTTTGCGACGGAGGCTCCCGTCGCGGTCGTTTGGGTTTCGAAATCGATTGACATGATTGGCCTTTCGTAGTCTGACGGGACTCGCTGTGGTACCTGTGCCAGGCAACCAGCGATGCCTGCGGTGGCCAAGGGTTTCCGTCATGCTGATCGCAACCGTGTTCCGGATCGTCGCCCCGACGGGTATTTCCCCTCGGCTGGTGGAGAATTCGGCGAGGTGTTAGCTTGACGCCATGAACTCCGGCAGGCCTCACCCCATGCGGGTCACCTATGTGACCGCCGCACTGGGCTCACGCCTGCCCCTGACGCGGGAACTCTGTTGTTCCCCTCGCGGTATCTCTCGCTAGTCCGCGCTGCCACTTCCTCGTACCTCGACGCCTGATCCCGGACGCCCCTGTGGGGCGTCACGGCGGTCGGTCTCGCGCCGTTTGACCTGGTCAGCGCTCGCCCACGCCGTGTAGGTCTGTCCCCCGCCGGGGACGAAGCGCAAGGAATTCGCGTGTCCATCACCAGTTTGTCGTCTGCGGCCGTCCTCACCCGGCCGATCACCCGTACCCCCACCCGCGCCCAGATCGTGCCGCCGGAACTGCGCGTCGCGGACGCCCCCGCCGCGGCCGTGTTCCGGGTGGCCTGCGCCCGCGGGCCGATCGCCCGCGACATCGCGGCGAAGATCACCGGCCTGTCCACCGCCACGGTGAACCGCCAGGTCTCGGCGCTGCTCGCCGAGGGCCTGCTGCGTGAGCGCGCGGATCTCACCGCGTCGGGAGCGGTGGGTCGACCCCGGGTGCCGTTCGAGGTCAACCACGAGCCCTATCTCACCATCGGTATCCATATCGGTGCGGTGGTGACCGGGATCGTCGCCAGTGACCTCCGGGGAAAGATCCTCGGCTCCGTCGAGGTTCCGACACCGGCAGGCCCACAAGACCGGGCGCTCTCCCAAATCTCTCGCAGTGCAAAGCTGTTCGCCTCCAGATGGCATCGACGCCGGCCCCTGTGGGTCGGGGTGGCGCTCGGCGGCCGGGTGGACGCGACCACGGGCCGGGTCGACCACCCACGGCTCGGCTGGCTGGGCGCCCCCGTCGGCGCGATCATCGGCGAAGGGTTGGGGCTGCCGGTGTCGGTCGCCGCGCACGTCGAGGCGATGGCGGCGTCGGAGCTGCTGCTCGCCCCTCAGCGCCCCGGTGACAGCGGAACGGACGGGACCAGCCTCTACTTCTACGCCCGCGAGACGGCCGGAGTCGCCGTCACCATCGACGGCCGGGTGCACACGCCCTCGTCCGGCCCCGGCTCGATCGTGCACCTGTCCACCGGTTCCTCGGCGCTGTGCGCCTGCGGTGCCCGCGGCTGCCTCGAGGCCACGGTCAGCGACCGCGCCACCATCGCCGCAGCCAAGGAGGCCGGCATCCTCACCGAGACCGATGAACGGCCCGCCATCGCTGCCGTCTACCGGGCGGCGGCCGCGGGTTCCATTCCGGCGCACGAACTCCTGGTCGAGCGCGCCCGGGTGCTCGGCCGCACCGTCGCGATGCTGCGTGACCTGTTCAACCCGGACCGGGTGATCCTCGGCGGTCAGGCATTCACCGAGTACCCCGCCGGAATCCCGCACGTCGCCGAGGCGTTCGCGCGCACGTCGAGCCTGGCCCGCAAGGACATCCGGATCACCGGCTTCGGCAACCGCGTCCAGGAGTTCGCGGCAGGCGTGGTCTCGCTCAGCACCCTCTACTCAGATCCACTCACCTCCATTCGAAGGGTTGTCTCCCAGTGAGCTCCTCAGTCAACCGGTCGATCGTCGATCGTCGTACCTTCTTCCGCGGCGCGGGTCTGACCGCCGCCGCCATCTTCGGGACCGGGCTGCTGGGGGCCTGCTCCTCCGCGGTCGACGAGCAGCGGGCGGGGGCGGCCACGGGCGCGTCCGGCACACCGGTGCGCGGTGGCACCCTCAAGACGGGTATCACCGCGGACGTGATCCCGGCGACGTTCCTGACCAACACCAGCGGCGCCACCACCGTGATCGGGCTGGCGTACGACACCCTCGTCCGTTATCCGCACGACAACGTGGAGCCGCAACCTCGGCTGGCGAAGTCGTGGCAGCTCGCCGCCGACGGGCTGTCGCTGACCCTGGAGCTGCGCGACGACGTCACCTTCCACAGCGGTCGCCCGTTCACCTCGAAGGACGCGGAGTTCTCCCTCCGCACCTACGCGGACCCCAAGTGGACCGCTCAGCTGCGCAGCACCGCGGCCGCGATCACGGCGTTCGACACCAGCGACCCGCACCGCCTGGTGCTGACGCTGGCGCATCCGCTCGGGAACGTCTTCGACCTGCTCGACACCGTGCCGATCCTCGACAGCGAGTCCATCGACAAGCTCGCCACCGGTGACGCCTTCATCGGCACCGGGCCGTTCAAGTTGGTCTCGCGCACGCCAAACAGCGCGCTGGTGTTCGAGCGCAACGAGCACTACTGGATCCCGGACCGGCCCTTCCTGGACCGGGTGGAGGTCTCGGTGATCCCCGACTCGCAGGCGCTGCTCAGCTCGCTCAAGTCCGGCCAGGTCGCGGTTGCGGGTGGGCTGAACTATCGCGACACCGAAACCCTCGGCGAGACAGCGGGATTCCAGGCGGTGTCGCTGGAGGGGGCCGAGCTGCAGGTGTACGTGGGTGCGAACGTCACCCACCCGGCGCTCGCCGATGTCCGGGTGCGGCAGGCGATCGCGTACGCGATCGATCGGGACCGGGTGATCTCGGAGGTGTTCCGCGGCTCCGGCTACCCGGTGAACCTGCCGTGGCCCAAGAGCTCGCCCGCCTACGACGAGTCGAGGAACACGACCTTCACCCGGGACGCGACCAAGGCGCGGGCCATCCTGGCCGGGTCGGGGATCGCGGTCCCGACCCTGCCCCTGACCTACCAGGCCGGGAATCCCTTCTACGAGGCGACCGCGCAGATCGTGCAGGCGAACCTCGCCGAGATCGGCATCCCGGTCGAGCTCGATCCGCAGGAGGGCGCGACCTTCATCAAGGCGCTGATCGGCGGCACCATTCCGGCCCTGTGGGTGACGTTCCATTCGTGGGCCCAGTACGTTCCGTCCACGCTCACCGTCAGTGCATACCCGTTCAACGCGCTCAAGAACTCCTCGCACTACGAGAGCCCGGCCTATGTCGACGCCGCGGGAGCGGCGTGGCGGGTCGCGGACGGCACCGGCGCGGAGGCGAAGGACAGGTACCGGGCGGTGAGCGACCAACTGCTCGACGGGCTGTTCCTGGTGGAGATCGGCGTGGTGCTCAACCAACTCGCCACGGCGCAGAGGGTGCAGGGCATCGACTGGACCAAACGCTCCGAGATCGTCTACACGGACACCTATCTGGCCTGACGGCCCCGACCGAGAGGAGCCCGCATCATGGTGCGATACCTCGCGCGCCGGCTGCCGTCGGCCGTGGCTGTGCTGCTGCTGGCCTCACTGCTGATCTTCTTCGTGCTTCGGCTGGTCCCCGGCGATCCGGCGAGCAGCCTGGCCGGTCCGGATGCCTCCGCGGAATCCATTGCCGCGATCAGACATTCGCTCGGATTGGACCGGTCGATCCCGGCCCAGTACGTGTCCTGGATCGGCTCGGTGTTGACCTTCGACCTGGGCAGGTCGTATGTGATCGGCGGTCAGATCTCCGATCTGGTCCTCTCCGGTCTGGTCAACACCGTCGTGCTCGCCGTGACCGCGCTGGTGCTCGCGGTGCTGGTCAGCCTGATCCTCAGCGTCACGGCCGTTGTCTGGCCGAAGCGGTGGCTGACCGGCGCTGTCGCCGGGTTCAACACCCTCGCCGTGGCGCTGCCGCCCTTCGTCAGCGGCGTGCTGCTGGTCCTGGTGTTCGCGGTGCTCTTTCCGGTGCTCCCCTCGGGTGGGGTTCCCCCGCAGGGGTTCTGGGTCAGGCCCGACATCTCGGCGCAGTACCTGCTGCTGCCCGCCGTGTGCCTGGCCCTGCCGGTGGCCGCCGCCCTGACCCGATTCCTCACCGAGTCGCTGCGCACCGAGCTGAGTCAGCCGTACGTGCTGACCGCACGGGCGCTCGGCGTCTCGCGGTGGAATCTCGTCACCCGCAGCGCACTGCGCAATGCACTCCCCACCATGGTGACCGCGCTGGGTCTGCAGACCGGGCAGCTGCTCGGTGGTGCGGTGCTGGTCGAGGCGATCTTCGCCTGGCCCGGGATCGGGCAGCTCATCGAACAGGGCATCAGCCGCCGCGACTACCCGGTGGTCCAGGTGCTGCTGCTGCTCTCGGTCTCGGTGTTCGTGCTCGTTCAGCTGGTCACCGACGTCGTGCATGCCTACCTGGATCCGCGGATCCGGATCGGGGGAACCTCATGAGCGTCACCCCCATCGAGGACCCGGCGGTCGCCGACCGGTCCCTTCCCGAGCCGGCGCCCGCGCGCAGGCACCCGGCGTGGGCCGCGCTGACCCATGGGCAGGGCCTGCTCGGCCTGGTGCTGGTGGTCGCGGTGGCGGCGGCGGGACTGCTGGCCCAGTGGATCGCACCCTTCGGGCCGAACGAGCAGATCGGCGGGGCGAACCTCCTCGGCCCCGGCGCCGAGCACTGGTTCGGCACCGATCAGGTGAATCGGGATGTCTACTCCCGGGTGCTGCACGGCATCCGGATCAACCTCGAGATCATCGTGATCGCGGTGCCGATCGGGGCGCTGGTCGGCGCGCTGCTGGGGCTGGCATCGAGCCTGCACCCGGTGACGGACGTGATCGCCCAGCGCGCCTTCGACGTGGTGCTCGCGTTTCCCGCGCTGATTCTGGCGATCGCGCTCGCCGCGATCGTGGGACCCGGCGCGGTGACGGTGATCGCAGTGATCGTGGTCGTCGAGATCCCGATCTTCGGGCGGATGATCCGCACCCAGGTGCTGCGGATCCGGGAGTTGCCGTACGTCGAGTCGGCGGAGGTCATCGGGGCCGGTCGGTGGTGGGTGCTGCGCACCCACGTGCTGCCGAACGCGCTGGAGCCGCTGGCCGTGCAGTTGGCGCTGTCCATGTCGGTGGCGGTGTTCGTGGAGTCCGCGATGAGCTTCGTCGGTATCGGCGTCCGGCCACCCGAACCCTCGCTCGGGTCGATCATCGCCGACTCCGTGCCCAATCTCGATGCCAACCCGGCCTTTGCCATCGGCCCGCTGGTGGTGGTGGCGGCGCTGGTGCTCGGATTCCTGCTCATCGCCCAGGCGCTCGGATCCGCGCGTCGGGCCTGACACGCCATGACATCTCAGGAGTAGACGATGACCCAGACAGACCCGATCCTCGAAATCGAGAACCTGAGCATCCGTTTCGGCGCGACCGGTGACCCGGTGGTGGACGGGCTGAACCTGACCGTCGGCCGCGGTGAGATCCTCGCGCTGGTCGGTGAATCCGGTTCCGGAAAGTCGATGACCGCGAAGGCGGTGCTCGGGCTGCTGCCCGACAACGCCGAGGCGAGCGGGTCGATCCGGCTCGGCGGCGCCCAGGTGGTCGGGGCAGGGGAGGGCACGCTCGCCCGGCTGCGCGGGACCAGGGCGGCCATGGTGTTCCAGGAACCGCAGACCGCGCTGAACCCGGTGCAGAAGGTGGGCTGGCAGATCGCGCAGGCCCTGCGGGCGCACGGAAAGGTCGGCCGGGCGGAGGCCAGGGCGCGGGCCGTCGAACTGCTTCGCCTGGTGGAGATCCCGGATCCGGAACGGCGGGTTGACTGGTATCCGCACCAGCTGTCCGGCGGTCAGAAGCAGCGGGTCGTGATCGCCCTGGCGCTGTCCGGGGACCCGGACCTCCTGATCGCGGACGAGCCGACGACCGCGCTGGACGTGACGGTGCAGGCGGAGATCCTCACCCTGCTGCGCGGCTTGCGGACAGAGCGGGGTGCGGCGATCCTGCTCATCACCCACAACATGGGGGTGGTCGCCGACATCGCGGACCGGGTGGCGGTGATGCGCCGCGGCGAGCTGGTCGAGGAGAGCGGTGTGCACGAGCTGTTCTCGGCGCCGCGGGAGAAGTACACGACGCAGCTGCTCGCGGCGGTGCCGCGGCTCGGGGACAACGCGGGCCCGGTCGGCCCGGTGCCCGCCGAGCCGGTCCTGGTGGTGCGCGACCTGGATGTGGTGTACCCGGCGAGGCTGGGCAACAAGGAGTTCCACGCGCTGCGCGGTGTGGGGTTCGAGGTCGGCGCGGGTGAGGTGCTTGGCCTGGTCGGCGAGTCGGGCTCTGGCAAGACGACCCTGGGGCGCGCGGCGCTGGGCGTGGTGCGGGCGACCTCGGGGTCGGTCGTGTTCGACGGGACGGATCTCGGCACGGTGTCCCGCAGGGACCTCCGTGGCCTGCGAAAGGGGGTGGCGCTGGTGCACCAGGACCCGGCGGCATCGCTGGACCCACGCCGGAGCATCGGGGACTCGGTCGCGGAGCCGCTGGTCGTGCATCGAGCGGCCTCCGGCGCCTTGCTACGCGCCCGGGTGGGCGATCTGCTCGAGGCGGTGCGACTGCCGCGCTCGTTTGCGGAGCGGCGGCCTGCCGAGCTGTCCGGCGGGCAGCGGCAGCGGGTGGCGTTAGCGAGGGCCCTGGTGCTGGCGCCGCGGCTGCTGGTCGCTGACGAGCCGACCAGTGCCCTCGACGTGTCCGTGCAGTCGGAGATTCTCGACCTCTTCGCGGACCTGCGCGAGGAGTTCCGGTTCGCCTGCCTGTTCATCAGTCACGACCTCGCTGTCGTGAACCGGGTGGCGGACAGGGTTGCCGTGCTCCGTGGTGGTGAAATGGTCGAGATCGGCTCCACCGCAAGCGTGTTCGGCGATCCCCAGCAGGACTACACCCGCGGGCTGCTCGGCGCGGTGCCGGTTCCGGACCCGGTGGAGCAGCGTCGCCGCCGGGAAGACCGGGTGGCGTCCGGCCCGCGGCCGGTGCAGGCGTTGTCGGCGGCCAGCTGAGTCGCGCGATCGCCGGTCACCGGGCGCACGGTGGCGCGTCGGTGGCCTCCGGCGCGGCGCCGCGCCGGTCCGCCTCGGCCCTGGCGCGCGCCAGCCCGCCGTGCTCCAGCGCCGCCACGGCCGACTCGCCGGACCAGACCGTCCGGTGCCCCCGCCGGACCGTCACCGACATCCGCGCACCCAGGTGTTCCAGCGCGCCGGGGACGTTGCGCCGCTCGGCCGGCAGCGGCACCGGTAGGACGTGGGCGTCGCCGATCGCCCCGTGACCCTCGATGTCCACGCTCCAGCGTGGGCTCCGGCCGCGGAGCGTCCAGTGCTCGTCGGTCACCTGGGCCCGGACGGGGGAGACCACCGGATCGCCGAGGCGCAGCACCCGTCCGTCCGGCAGTCGCACGACGATCAGGGTGATCTCGGTGCGCAGCGCTCCGGCGTGGACCACGGCGCCGCCGAACGCCACGCAGGCTGCCGGGTCGGCGAAGCCCTGAGCCTGGCCCCACCACCAGGAATCGGGGAATCCACCTCGGCCCCAGTTCTTCTCGGCGTACACCTGGCCCCCGGTGAGGTCCCAGTTCTCGCCGCCGAGCACCGCGGTTCCCTCGGCGCGCCCGCCGAGCAGCCAGGGGTGCCAATACTGGTTGAGCGCCGGGATCGTCTGGAGGACACCCGAACCGCCGAATGCGCGTCGCGGCCAGGGCATCGGATGTGTGATCCGCACGTCGAGCCTGGCGTCGGGACCGAGGTCCACCCGCAGCCGGTCGGGTTCGCCGCGGAACGACTCCCCGGCGACTACCCCGAGCCGATGGGGGTCGGCGGCCGCGACCGGATGCGCGGCGGTCCGCAGGAAACCGCTCGGATGCGCGGCCAGGCCCAGGGTGGCCCAGCTGCCGTCGGCTGCCCGGTTGATCCCGCACAGTGCGATCACGACCCGGCCCGACTCCGGCTGGGTGAACCGCCAGAAGTAACCCTCCATGGCGACGCCGTGGGCGGCCAGGGGATCACCGAAAGGCAGGTCGGCCCCGGTGGCGCGGTAGGCGTCGAGCAAGCGCGACATCGCCCAACGGTAGCCGGGACCAACCCGATCAATGGGCGGGTTGCGGCTCAGAAGCCGGAGTCGCCCACGACGGCGTGCGACTGGGTGACCTGTGAGACGAGCCTGCCGTCGTCGTCGGTGAGGTCGATCGAGACCAGGATCGTCTTGCGGCCGACGTGCAACGGGCGGGCCGCGGCGGTCACGATGCCGCGGCGTACCTGGCGCGCGTAGACCGCGTTCGAGGCCGTCGTGACCCGCGCGGCGCCCGACGGGATGTTGAGGAACGCGGACACGGCGCCGACGCTGTCCGCGAGGGTGGTCAGTGCCCCGCCGTGCATGATGTGGTCCGCGGTGGTGAGGTCCTCGCTCCACGCCAGTCGGCCGACGACCTCGCCAGGGGTCGCCGAGACCAGCTCGATTCCCGACTTCACCGCGAACGGCATGGTTGCCAGCAGCTCGTCAAGCTCCATGGCTCGATGCTAGACCCGCCGTCCACCGTCGAGGTGGCGATACGGTGATGCCGTGAGCACCCTCGAGGAGCGTCTCGACCCCTGGATAGCCCCGCATCCGGCTACCTCCGCCCTGCTCGTGGTCGACACGCAACGCGACTTCGTCGACGGCGGATCGAGCCCGATCCCCGGCACCACGCAGGTGTTGCCCGCGATTGCGCGCCTGCTCGAGGCGTACCGGGCCGCGGGGCGCCCGATCGTGCACATCGTCCGGCTCTACGCGGGCGACGACGTCGACCTCGTGCGGCGGTCCGCGATCGCCGCGGGCGCGCAGACGGCGAGACCGGGCACCGTCGGGTCGCAGATCGTCCCCGAGTTCGGCACCCCGGACCTCGACCCGGACCTGCTCCTGGGCGGCGGGCTGCAGCAGGTCACGCCGACCGAGGTCGTGCTGTTCAAGCCGCGCTGGAGCGCGTTCCACCGGACGGAGCTCGAGTCGCACCTGCGCGAGTGCGGCATCGACACCGTGGTGGTGGCGGGCTGCAACTACCCGAACTGCCCGCGGGCCACCATCGTCGACGCGAGCGAACGCGACCTCCGGGTGCTCATCGCGGCCGACGCGATCTCGGGCGTCGACGACCGCCACCTCGAGGAGGCCGGGCGGATCGGCGCGGTGCACGCCACGGCGGCGGAGATCGTCGCGGCGCTGGGCTGAGGTCGATCAGCGGCTCGCCTGCGACGCGGCGGCGGTGGCGCCGAGGTCGGCCAGCGTGAGCGGATGCGCGGGCGGGCCGTCGAGGATCACGGAGCTGTCGACGTTGAGCTCCGCATCGACGTGCAGCAGTTCGCCGGACGCGAGCGGCCGCCACGCGGGGTTCTCGTCCATCCGCTCGCTGGCCACCACCACCGCGGGTGCCGAGGCCAGTTCACCCGACCGGACCCGGACGGTGCCGGCCAGGCTGGCGTGCTCGAGGTGGCGGCCGGTGTCCGGCGCGCGGCTGAGCACCAGCAGCTGGTGGGTGTCGGGGTAGCGCAGCGCCCACAGCTCCGTCGGGGTGGTCAGCACGATGTTGACGGCGAAGATCGGCAGGTGCTCGGCGACCCAGTGGGCGGCCTCGGTGATGCCTGCGGTGACGTCGCCGCCGTGGCCGTCGATGTGCTTGGTGATCAGCGCGAAGAAGCGCTCGGAGTCGGTCTCACCGGCTACCGCCGATCGGTACGGTCCGAGCTCCTCGTCCAACCGGGGCAGGTCCTCGATCACGCCGTTGTGCGCGAAGATGCGCCCACTCATGCTGAACGGGTGGGTGTTGACCATCGCGAGCCCGCCGGTGGAGGCGTGCCGGATGTGGGCGACGAAGGTCTCGGATCTGCGTTCCCTCGCCTCCGTCGCGAAGCTCACGTCCGCGTAGGCGGGCAGCGGCTGCTTCTCGACGAGGGGTTCGCCGTCGGCGGTGAAGGTGCCGAGGCCGGTGCCGTCGGGATCGCGTCGGCTCTGCACGGCCAGACTGTCCGCGGCATCGAGCAGCCAGAACGTGGCCGTGACCCGTGACGGTGCGCTGGTCATCCCGAACAAGCGGCACATGAACTGAGTATGCGCTTCGCACCTGTGAGCGAATTTCACCCCGACCGGGGTGAAATTCACTCACAGGCGCCGGGGGCGCAGAATGGCCGGCATGGCTATCCGGGAAACCGTCAGCGTCGACGGCACGTCCATCGTCTACCGCGTCGAGGGCGACGCCGCCGCGCGTC
The DNA here is from genome assembly GCF_017833315.1 of Rhodococcus sp. PvR099. Lineage (NCBI taxonomy): Bacteria > Bacillati > Actinomycetota > Actinomycetes > Mycobacteriales > Nocardiaceae > Rhodococcus > Rhodococcus sp. PvR099. The sequence continues at coordinate 4,940,765 of NZ_JAFIBV010000001.1, forward strand.
CGCTGGTGCTGTTGCACGGCTGGGCGCAGTCGCTGCGGTGCTGGGGCGACGGCGTGCTCGACGCGCTGTCCGCCAAGTACCGCGTGATCGCCGTCGACCTGCGCGGTCACGGCTACTCCGGCGCGCCGGCCGAGGGATACGACGACCCGAAGATCTGGGCGTCTGACATCGAGGCGGTGCTTGCCGCCGAGCGCATCGAGTCCGGCGCGGTGCTGCTGGGCTGGTCCTACGGCGGCCTGGTGATCTGCGACTACCTCGCCGAGTTCGGTGCGGCCGCGGTGGACGCGATCGTGCTGGTCGGCGCCATCACCAGCATCGGGCCCGGGCAGAAGGGCGGCCGCGTCGGATCGTCGATGCGCGCGGCCATCCCGGCCGCGATGTCCGAGGATCCGCGCGAGTCGATCCGCGCGCTCGGCAGCTTCGGCACCGCCCTGACCGGCCCGGCCGAGGGCAAGGGCGTCGCCTCGCAGGCGCTGTTCGGGGCCAGCCTGTCGACGCCGCCTCGCGTGCGCGCGGCGCTGTTCAACCGCGCGGTCGGGCACGACGAGTTGCTCGCGGGCCTCACCGTCCCCGCGCTGATCCTGCACGGCACCGCGGACACCGTTGTCGACGTCTCCGCCGCCAGGCATGCGGCCGGGCTGATCCCGGCGGCCACCGCGTCGTACTGGGAAGGCTGCGACCACGGCCCGTTCGTCGAGGACCCGCAACGCTTCGTCGCCGAGGTCAGCGAGTTCGTCGACGGGCTGTGACGCGGCAAGGGGGCGCGACCGAGGGCGCTGACGGCCGGGTCGCCGCCGACGTCCTCAGGTCGGCTTCGCCCCGCGTGATCGCCACAGGGCAAGATGGAGCCGTGACCCCAGCGCAGAACCACCGGTTGCGGAGGGTGGCCGTTCTCTCGGTCCACACCTCTCCATTGGCGCAGCCGGGGACCGGTGACGCGGGCGGCATGAATGTGTACGTGCTCCAGACCGCGCTGCAGCTCGCCCGCCGCGGGGTGGAGGTGGAGATCTTCACCAGGGCCACCTCCTCGTCGGACGCGCCGGTCGTCGAGGCCGCGCCGGGGGTGCTGGTCCGCAACGTCGTCGCGGGCCCGTTCGAGGGTCTCGACAAGCACGACTTGCCCACCCAGCTGTGCGCGTTCGCGGCCGGGGTGCTGCGCGAGGAGGCGCACCACGAGCCGGGGCACTACGACCTGGTGCACTCGCACTACTGGCTCTCCGGCCAGGTCGGCTGGCTGGCCCGCGACCGCTGGGGCGTCCCGCTGGTGCACACCGCGCACACCCTCGCCGCGGTCAAGAACGCCGCCCTGGCGGAGGGGGACGTCCCGGAGCCGGCCGCGCGCCAGATCGGCGAGCAGCAGGTGGTGGCCGAGGCCGATCGCCTGATCACCAACACCGCCGACGAATCCAAGCAGCTGATCGACATCTACGGCGCGGACGCAGGCAGGATCGACGTGGTGGCCCCCGGCGCGGACCTGTCCAGGTACCGGCCGGGTGATCGCGCGGCGGCGCGGGCCGAGCTGGGGCTGAATCCGAACGAGCTGATCGTGACCTTCGTCGGCAGGATCCAGCCGCTCAAGGCGCCGGACGTGCTGCTGCGCGCCGCGGCCGCCCTGATCGAGCGCGAGCCGGCGCTGCCGCTGCGGATCGTGGTCGTCGGCGGGCCATCGGGCACCGGGCTGGACCGGCCCGATTCGCTGATCGACCTGGCCGCCTCGCTTGGCATCACCGCCAGGGTCACCTTCCTGCCGCCGCAGCCGCCCGATCGGCTCGCACAGGTGTACCGCGCGGCGGATCTGGTTGCGGTGCCGAGTTATTCGGAGTCCTTCGGACTGGTCGCGATCGAGGCGCAGGCCTGCGGGACACCGGTCGTCGCGGCCGATGTCGGGGGACTGGGGGTCGCCGTGCGGTCCGGAGAGACCGGGCTGTTGGTGCCCGGTCACCGCACCGACGACTGGGCCGATGCCCTGCACTCGCTGCTCGCCGATCCCGGCCGGCTGGCCGAGATGGCGCGCCGCGCGCCGCTGCACGCGGAGGACTTTTCCTGGGAGCACACCGCCGACGGCCTGCTCGAGAGCTACAAGCGGGCGAACGCCAGCTACCGCAGGCAGCCCGAACACGCGCCGCGCCGCGGCAGGGGATTGTGGAAGCTGCGCCGAATGGGGGGAGTGCGAGCGTGACCGACATCGCGAAGCTGATCGACGCCGAACTGGCCGAGCGGGAGCTCGAGTACACCCGCAAGGGCGAGGGCCAGTTCGTCGTGGAGTTGCCCGGCGAGCGCAAGCTCAAGACCACCTGCCTGCTGACCGTCGGCGCGCACGGCGTCCGGGTGGAGGCCTTCGTCTGCCGCAAGCCCGACGAGAACTTCGAGGGTGTCTACCGGTTCCTGCTCCGTCGCAACCGCCGGCTGTACGGGGTGAGCTACACGATCGACAAGATCGGCGACATCTACCTGCTCGGACAGATCTCCACCCACGCCGTCACCGGGTCGGAACTGGACCGGGTGCTCGGTCAGGTGCTCGAGGCCGCGGACGGCGACTTCAACACCCTGCTCGAGCTCGGTTTCGCCACATCGATTCGGCGGGAGTGGGACTGGCGGGTCTCGCGCGGTGAGTCGCTCGTGAACCTGCAGCCGTTCGTGCACCTGATGTCCGCTGACCAGGTCAGGGCTGCCAAAGCTGACTGAGGCGGGGCGCCGCGGTTCGGGGTAGGGTTTCGGCGATCCTGTGACGGCTGTCACAGGTGATTTAACTGTTTCCATCTGTGACAGTTACCTGGTTCGTCCACCCTGTCGCCGCACCACTCGAGGAGAGGCCCCCGTGAGCTTCAAGAGCCCCTATCCCGACGTCGAGATCCCGAACCTGAGCGTCTACGACTTCCTTTTCGGTCAGGTCTCGGACGCCGACCTGGACCGACCCGCGCTCATCGACGGCGGCTCGGGCGCGGAGACCACCTACCGCGCGCTCATCGGTCAGGTCGACGCCGTCGCGGGCGCGCTGGCGGCGCGCGGTCTGGCCGTCGGCGACGTCGCCGCGCTGCACTCGCCGAACGTCCCGGCGTTCGCGTCCGTGTTGCACGGCATCCTGCGTGCGGGCGGCACGGCCACCACGATCAACGCCCTCTACAACGCCGAGGACATCGCCAAGCAGCTCACCGACTCCAAGGCGACCTTCCTCTTCACCGTGTCGCCGCTGCTGCCTCAGGCGCGGGCGGCCGCCGAGCAGGTCGGCATCCCCGCCGACCGGGTGATCGTGCTCGACGGCGCCGAGGGGCACCCGTCGCTGCGGGACCTGCTCACCCAGGGCGCCCCGGCCCCCGAGGTCAGCTTCGACCCGGCCACCCACCTCGCGGTGTTGCCGTACTCGTCGGGCACCACCGGCCGCCCCAAGGGCGTGATGCTGACCCACCGGAACCTGGTGGCGAACGTCTGCCAGATCCACCCGCGGATGGGCATCAGCGCCGACGACCGGATCCTGGCAGTGTTGCCCTTCTTCCACATCTACGGGCTCACCGTGCTGCTCAACGCGGCGCTGTTCGAGCGTGCCACGCTGGTCACGATGCCGAAGTTCGACCTCGTCGAGTTCCTGCGCAACGCCTCCGAGCGCAAGTGCACCTACATCTTCGTGGCGCCGCCGGTGGCGGTCGCGCTGGCCAAGCACCCGCTCGTCGACCAGTACGACCTCTCCTCCGTGCACACCATCTTCTCCGGTGCGGCGCCGCTCGACGAGGAGCTGGGCAAGGCGGTGGCGAACCGGCTGAACTGCCGCGTCCGCCAGGGCTACGGCATGAGCGAGCTGAGCCCCGTCAGCCACGCGATCGCGCTCGAGGACGACCACGTCCCGCTCAGCTCGGTAGGCAAGCCGATCGCCAACACCGAGAACAAGCTCGTCGACCCGGCCACCGGAGAGGAGGTCGAGCTCCCGACGACGGGCGTCAGCGCGCCGGGCGAGCTGTGGGTCAAGGGCCCGAACGTGATGGTCGGCTACCTCGGCAACGACGCCGCGACCGCCGAGACCCTCGACGCGGACGGCTACCTGCACACCGGTGACATCGCCACCGTCGATGCGGAGGGCGTCGTGTACATCGTCGACCGGCTCAAGGAGCTGATCAAGTACAAGGGCTACCAGGTGCCGCCCGCCGAGCTGGAGGCGCTGCTGCTCACCCACCCGCAGATCGCCGACGCGGCGGTGATCGGCGTGCTCGACGACGAAGGCGAGGAGGTCCCGAAGGCATTCGTCGTCCGTCAGCCCGATGCCGAGCTCGCCGGCGACGAGGTCATCGCGTTCGTCGCCGAGCGGGTCTCGCCCCACAAGAAGGTCCGGATCGTGGAATTCATCGACGCGGTGCCGAAGTCGGCGGCGGGCAAGATCCTCCGCAAGGACCTTCGTGCGAGCGAAGCGACGAGGGGTTAGGCGCAGCGCGAGCCTGGCGTCGGGAGGTCAGGGACTCACATCGTCGCGGCATGCGCGCGGTGGCACTCGGTGCGGCCGCGCGCATGCCGCGTCTCGGGTCCGGCTAGCTCTCGGTGGAGGGCGGGGTCATCTCGAGCCGGACGCCGAGGAGCCGGACCTCGCGGCCCGGATCGAGTCGCCCGGTCAGCGCCGCGGCGGCGTCCGCGATGACCGCCGGGTCCAGCGTCGGCTCGGCCAGCGGCGCACCGGTGGTGTGGGTGTCGAACGGTGCGTACCGAACCTTCAGCGTGATCCGGACCGCCGCTCGCCCCTCCGCCCGCAGGTCCTCGGTGACCCGCTCGGCGAGCAGGCGCACCTCGGCCGCCACCTGCTCGGGGTCGGTGAGGTTGTGCTGAAATGTCGTCTCCCGGCCGTGGCCGCGGGCCACCCATGGCTCGGCGGTGACCGTCTCGCCGCCGAGGCCACGGCCGAGCCGGTGCAGCCACGGCCCGGTGGTCGGACCCAAGGCCGCGGCGAGCTCGCCGTCGGTGGCGTCGGCCAGCTCGCGGACGGTGTGGATGCCGAGGGCGGCAAGCTTTTTCGCGGTCTTGCTCCCGATTCCCCACAGCGCGTCGGTGGCGCGGTCGCCCATCACGTCGAACCAATTGTCCGCGGTGAGCAGGTACACGCCCCGCGGCTTGCCGAAGCCGGTCGCGATCTTGGCGCGCAGCTTGTTGTCGCCGATGCCGACCGAGCAGTGCAGGTCGGTCGCCGCGAGCACGGCGGACTGGGCGGCGCGGGCGAAGCCGACCGGATCCTCGGTGGCGACGCCGAGGAACGCCTCGTCCCAGCCCAGCACCTCGACCACCGCGTCCAGCCCGCGCAGGGTGTCCATCACCCGCTGCGATGCGGCGGAGTAGGCCTCGCCGTCGACGGGGAGGAAAACCGCGTCGGTGATCTCGCGCGTGGCGAGCTTGCGCGCGGCGACCCGCAGCGGCATCCCCGATCCGATCCCGTACTCGCGGGCCTCATACGAGGCCGTGGAGACCACGCCGCGTTCGGTGGGGTCGCCGCGCCCGCCGACGATCACCGGCCTGCCACGTAGTTCCGGCCGTCGCAGGACCTCGACGGCTGCGACGAACTGGTCGAGGTCAACGTGCAGCACCCACCGGTCGCGCGGCGCGGTACTCATTCACCCAGTGTGCGGGCCGAGGATGTCCGCTGCCGGCGCGCCACGCCCCGATCCGATCGCAGGCAGGCTCGTTGTCTAGGCGTTGGTGTGGGTCGACCTGGTGATGCGAGCGAGGGCGCCGGTTTCGAGGGCTGTCCACAGTGCACCCTCCGGGCCGAGGGTGATCCCGTGTGGCTCGGATCCCGGGGTGGGCAGCTCGTGTACCGAGATCGCACCGTCCGGGCTGATTGTGCCGATGCGGTTGGCGCCCCACTCGGTGAACCAGTACCCGCCGTTGTCGTCGCTGGCGATGGCGTGCGGTCGAGCGGCGCGGTCGGGCAGCGGGAACTCGTCGATCGTTCCGTCCGGGGTGATCCGGCCGATCTGGCCGGCGTTGATCTCGACGAACCAGAGGGTTCCGTCGCGGCCCGTGGTGATCCCCACGGGTCCTGCGGCTTCGGTGGGGAGCGGGTGGATGGTGACGTCGCCGTCCGTGCCGATGCGGCCGATCGCGTTGGCCTGGTTCATGGTGAACCACATTCCGCCGTCGGTGCCGGCGGTGATCGCGGAGGGAAACGCGCCGGCGGTCGGGAGGGGAAACTCGGTGACCTGGCCGTCGGTGGTGATCCGTCCGATTCGGTCGGTTGCGGTTTCGGTGAACCAGAGCGCACCGTCGGGTCCCGCGGCGATGCCGAACGGCCCGCAGTTCGGTGTGGGCGGTGCGAACTCGTCGAGTACGCCGTCGGTGGTGATCCGTCCGATGCGGTGGGACCGGTATTCGGTGAACCAGAGTGCACCGTCGGGTCCGGTGACGATGATCGTCGGCCCGCTGTCCGGGTCGAGCTGGTGGTTCGTGGGCCGCTCGCCGGGCACGAGGCGGCCGATCTGACCGCTGTGGACCAGCGTGAACCAGAGCGCGCGGTCCGGGCCGACAGTGATCGCGTACGGGCCGCCGCCGGATACCGCGTGCTCGTCGATGCTGACGTGGGTCGTCATGCCTTCTCCTGGTGGTCGAGGGCGATGCGCTCGATGTCGGCCGGCGTTCCGGCCATGACGGTGCGGGCGTGTTCGGTGACGAGTTCGGCAGGCCAGTCCCACCATGCGGCGTGCAGCAGCCGGTCGATGTCCGCGTCGGCATAGCGTCGCCGGATCGGTCTGGCCGGATTGCCACCGACGATCGTGTACGGCGGAACGTCGACGGTGACCACCGCGCCGGCCGCGATGATGGCGCCGTCGCCGATTCGCACACCGGGCATCACGGTCGCCTGGTGGCCGAACCACACATCGTTGCCGACGACTGTGTCGCCGCGACTGGGCATGGCGGTGACGATGTCGAGAGTCTGCTCGGCCCACGGGCCGCCGAACATGGTGAACGGAAACGTGGACACACCCATCGTCGGATGCTCGGCGCCTGCCATCAGGAACCTCGTCCCCGCGGCGATCGCGCAGTACTTGCCGATGATCAGGCGCTCCTGTCCGTATGCGTAGAGCACGTTGCGACGCTCGAAGTCCGTCGCGCCGTCCGGGTCGTCGTAGTAGGTGTACTCGCCCACGACGATCTGCGGCGAGCTGACCAGCGGTTTGAGGAACACCACGCGGTCGTGGGCAGGCAGCGGGTGAACAGTGGTCGGATCAGGTGACAACGCTGGGTCCTTCGGTGTCGGCGGGTCGGGATGGTGCGCAGCTGAACGGCCGCGGATGTCGAGCGAACTAGAGCGTGTACACCAGGGAGAGGACCTCCTGCTGAGCCTCTTTCGCGTGGCCCGAGATCCCCGCGAGCTCTCCGGTGCCGGAACCAGGGACAATGGACCCGAAGCTGCTCTGCTCGGTGCCGTTGGCCAGACCGCCGTGTTGGATGACAAAGGTGCCGGCACGGCCGTCGAGTGTGCCCTCGACCCGTTCGGAGGCCACATAGCCTGCACCGGCAGCTCCCTGGGCCGTGAGAACCGACACCACGCCCGAGCCCTCGATCGCACCGTGGTAGCGCTTGCGAATTCGGACCCTGGTCAGTTTGGGTCCCTCGTCCGGCTCTTCGTAGACGGTCTCGTCCCAATCGGTGATCTCGAAAGAGGCGTCGATCGTGCGGCCGATCTGCTGGTCAGTCATACGTTTCTCCTGAGTTGAGTTGAGTTGCTGCGGCGATCGGACTCGACGTGCGTGTCGGGGTTGGAATGGTCGCGGCCGCGAGGGCAGCCGTCAGATGACGCCTGCCCGTGCGGCCGCCAGCGCAGCGTCAGCAGCGCGGTGCGCGTCTTGTTCCGTCACCGGCTCGTGGGCGATGAAGAGTCGGTAGTAGACCGGGGCCACCGCGAATCTGATCAGGTCCTCGGCGGCGACGGTGGCCGGGAGTTCGCCGCGGGCGACTGCGCGGCGGACCACCTCGGCGGATTGGGTGTGGCGGGCGGCGTAGAAGCGGCGGAGGGCCTGCGCGGCGGCCGAATTCTGGGTGGCCGCGGCGATGAAGGCGGACGCGATGGGGCCGGCTTCGGGGTCGGCGAAACCGGTGCGGACGAGGTCGGTGATTCCACGGAGATCGCCTTCGATGGAGCCGGAGTCGGGGATGGGCCACGGTTCGGACTCGGCGAGTTCGAGGGCATCGGCGATCAGGCCTTCGGGGGTGCCCCAACGGCGATAGACGGTGGTCTTGTGGACGCCGGAGCGTTGGGCGACGTTGTCGATCGTCAAGCCCTGGTAGCCGTGGAGGGCGAGCTCGGCGAGGGTGGCCGTGCGGACGGTGTCGCGGACCCGTGCGCTGCGGCCGCCGGGGCGCTTCTGGGGCTCCAAAGACAACTCCTGCTGCGTTGGTTCGGTGATTGCCGGTTTCTTAAAGCTACATTAGTTGCGATAGGAGTCAACCCCGACTGCCCAATCGACCCTGCGGGGGCGGCGCCGCGGGCGGTGGCCGTCGGCCGTCGGCCGTCATGCCAGGATTGTGGGCATGAGTACCGGAACCCTTGTGCTGCTCCGCCACGGCGAGAGCGAATGGAACGCCATGAACCTGTTCACCGGCTGGGTGGACGTGCCGCTCACCGACAAGGGCATCGGTGAGGGCAAGCGGGCGGGTCAGCTCCTCAAGGAGCACGACGTGCTGCCCGACGTGCTGTACACGTCCCTGCTCCGCCGGGCGATCAGCACCGCGAACATCGCCCTCGACGCCGCCGACCGGCACTGGATCCCGGTCGTGCGCGACTGGCGTCTGAACGAGCGGCACTACGGCGCGCTGCAGGGCAAGAACAAGGCTCAGACCAAGGCCGAGTACGGCGACGACCAGTTCATGCTGTGGCGTCGCAGCTACGACACCCCGCCGCCGCCGATCGAGGCGGGCACCGAGTACAGCCAGGACGCCGACCCGCGCTATGCGGGCCTCGACGAGGTCCCGTTGACGGAGTGCCTGCTCGACGTGGTCAAGCGCCTCATCCCGTACTGGGAGGAGACGATCTCCGCGGACCTCAAGGCGGGCAAGACCGTCCTGGTCACCGCGCACGGCAACTCGCTGCGCGCGCTGGTCAAGCACCTGGACGGCATCTCCGACGAGGACATCGCCGGGCTGAACATCCCCACCGGCATCCCGCTGCGCTACGACCTCGAGGTCGCGGCGGACGGCAGCCTCACCCCGCTCAACCGGGGTGGCACCTACCTCGACCCCGAGGCCGCCGCCGCAGGCGCTGCCGCGGTCGCCAGCCAGGGCGCGAAGTAGCAGTTCCGATGTCGGCCCGGGACCCCGCCGCCACCACGGCGGGATCTCGGGCCAACACCGGGTGAACAGCCGGAGAACGGGGCGCCGCGGGGCCATGACGTGCGGTGAAATGCCTCCACCCTGCGTCCGTCTGGCTTTACCCGACCGTACGATTGCGCTGTGAGTGTTGTTCAGGCCGTACTCCTGGCCGTGGTCGCCGCGTTCGGCGGATACCTGGTCGGCGGGGTACTGGTCCCGTTCCTGAAGAATCGATTCTCCAGGCGCGAAGCCGAACAGGCCGGCCTGACCATGTCTCAGGTCCTCGACCTCATCGTGCTCGCCTCGCACAGCGGCATCGCGGTGGTGGACCGGTTCCACGACGTGGTGCTCTTCAACCCGCGCGCCGAGGAGCTGGGCCTGGTGCGCAACCGCACCGTCGAGGAACGGGCATGGCAGGCGGCGAATCAGGTGCTGACGACCGGGGTGCCGGTCGAGATGGATCTCAGCATCAAGAACCCGGCGCGCGGCAGGAACAAGATCGCGGTGCGTGGGGTGGCCCGTCTGCTCAGCGAGCAGGACCGCCGGTTCGTCGTGCTGTTCGCGGACGACGACTCCGAGCAGGTCCGCATGGAGGCCACTCGCCGCGACTTCGTCGCCAACGTCAGCCACGAACTCAAGACCCCGGTCGGTGCGATGGGCCTGCTGGCCGAGGCGCTCCTCGAGTCCGCCGACGACCCGGAATCCGTGCGGCACTTCGGCGAGCGGGTGCTCAGCGAATCGAAGCGGCTGGGGAACATGGTCAGCGAACTCATCGCGCTCTCCCGCCTGCAGGGCGCGGAGAAGCTGCCCGACCTCGAGGTGGTCGACGTGGACGAGGTGGTCGAGGAGGCCATGCGCCGTTCGCGGCTCACCGCCGAGGCGGCCGGGATCACGGTCACCGCCGACCGGCCGAGCGGACTCGAGGTGCGGGGTGACCGGACCCTGCTCATCACCGCGCTGTCGAACCTGGTCGAGAACGCGATCGCGTACTCGCCGCAGGGATCGCCGGTGTCGGTGAGCCGGTCCAGGCGAGGGGACAAGGTCGCGATCGCCGTCACCGACCGTGGGATCGGCATCGCGAGCGAGGACCAGGAGCGGGTGTTCGAACGCTTCTTCCGCGTCGACAAGGCGCGGTCCCGGTCCACCGGCGGCACCGGGCTCGGTCTCGCGATCGCCAAGCACGTGGCCGCGAACCACAACGGCTCCATCACGCTGTGGAGCAAGGTCGGCACCGGGTCCACCTTCACGCTGCACATTCCGTGGCACGAGGAACTCTCCGACGAAGCCGATGACGCCCCGGTGAGGAGCGCGATCTCGGGCCCAGTGGCCCAGCTCAGGTCAGCGCCCATCGCGGACGCACCCTCGGCTGCGGACGAGACGTCCGCAGCGAACAAGACCGCATCGATCGATCACGAAGTGACGCAGCACGAGGCTGCGCCGAGTCTGGAGGCAAACCGGTGACGAATGTGTTGATCGTGGAGGACGAGGAGTCGTTGGCCGACCCGCTCGCGTTCCTGCTCCGCAAGGAGGGGTTCGAGGCGACGGTGGTGGGGGACGGACCGTCCGCCCTCGCCGAGTTCGACCGGTCCGGCGCGGACATCGTCCTGCTGGACCTGATGCTCCCCGGGATGAGCGGCACCGACGTGTGCAAGCAACTCCGGGCGCGCTCCGGCGTTCCTGTCATCATGGTCACCGCCCGCGACAGCGAGATCGACAAGGTCGTCGGACTGGAACTGGGCGCTGACGACTACGTCACCAAGCCCTACTCGGCAAGGGAACTGATCGCCCGGATCCGGGCGGTGCTGCGGCGCGGCGCCGACAACGACTCCGACAACGACGCCGACGACGGCGTGCTCGAGGCGGGCCCGGTGCGGATGGACGTCGAGCGCCACATCGTCCAGGTCAACGGCGACACGGTCATGCTCCCGCTCAAGGAGTTCGACCTCCTCGAGTACCTGCTGCGGAATTCCGGCCGGGTGCTCACCCGCGGCCAGCTCATCGACCGGGTGTGGGGCGCGGACTATGTCGGCGACACCAAGACCCTCGACGTGCACGTCAAGCGCCTGCGGTCGAAGATCGAGGCCGATCCGGCCAAGCCGGAGCATCTGGTCACCGTGCGCGGGCTGGGATACAAGCTGGAGGGCTGACACCGGGCCGTGCGCCGCGGATCGCGGCGCACGGCACAGTTCCTGGCGCCAGAGGACTCGGGGGCTAGAACGGGTTGTAGACGTAGACCGGGCGGATCGGGTTGGCGACCAGCTGGAGGTCGTGCGCGACGTTGTTCGTGTCGTACTGCTTGCACTCGTGGATCTGGACGTAGTGACCGTCGCCGCGGCACTCGATCTTGCGGGTGGCGCCGTACGGACTGAGGATGATCGGCTTATAGGTGTTCGGGCCGATCAGCGCACCGGCGTCGAGGGGCGCGACGAAATAGTCGGTCCGGTCGCGGACCGCGTTGAAGCCGTACGGGTCGTCGGGCTCGGCGGCCGACGCGCCAGGGGCCAGTGTCAGTGCGGCGCCGACGACCAGCGCGGCCGTTGCGAGTGTGCGAGTGAACATGAGCATCCCCCTACGACGGGGAGGGCCGATGCACCCTCCTGATCCGTTATCGGGACAACGCAGACCGGCCGTTACGGTCGGGGCTGGTCGGCCTTCTCCTGCGCGGCGGTGGTCGCCGGGTGCACGGCGATCAGGCCAAGCCCCGCGCGGCGACGGCAATGCTTGGCCAGCTCCTCGTAGGCGGGCTTGCCGAGCAGCTCCGTCAGCTCGGGGGCGTAGCTCTGCCACACCGGCTTCGAACCGACGTGTGCGTCGGGCGATCCGGAGCAGTACCAGTGCAGGTCCTCGCCGCCCTCGCCCCAGCCGCGTCGGTCGTACTCGGTGATCACGGTCTTGAGGATCTGCGAGCCGTCCGGCCGCTCCACCCAGTCTTGGGTGCGACGGACGGGCAGCTGCCAGCAGACGTCAGGCTTGACCTCGAGCGGCTCGATGCCCTTGCGCAGCGCCATCGAATGCAGCGCGCAGCCGATCCCGCCCTCGAATCCCGGCCGGTTGAGGAAGATGCAGGCGCCCTGGTACCGCCTGGTGCGCAGCGCGGGCTCGTCGTCGAGGTCGTCCTCCTCGACGTAGCCCTTCTTGCCAAGGCCCTTCTCCATGAACTGCCAGTCGCGCTTTGTGAGCAGCTTCACTGACCGGTCGAGCTTGGCCTTGTCGTCGGAGTCGGAGAGGAAGGCGCCGTGCGAGCAACAGCCGTCGTCCGGACGTCCCGGCACGGTGCCCTGGCACGCGGGGGTGCCGAACACGCAGGTCCAGCGCGAAAGCAGCCAGGTCAGGTCCGCCACCACGAGATGTTCGGCGTTGGCGGGGTCCACGAATTCGATCCACTCGCGAGGGAAGTCGGGGTCGACTTCCGGCGTCGGCTCCATCTTCGAATCGGGCGTGGTGTTGCCTGCTGTCACAAGTCTCGACGGTAGACCCAGTACCGTGGTCACGTGCGGTTAGGGGTACTCGACGTCGGAAGCAACACGGTTCATCTACTCGTGGTGGATGCCCACAGGGGCGCTCACCCGACGCCGATGAGCTCCACCAAGTCGACGCTGCGGCTCGCCGAGAACACCGACGACCGCGGCGACATCACCGCGGGCGGGGCCGACAAGCTGGTCGCGGCGGTGCGGGATTTCGCGAGCATCGCCTCGACCTCCGGATGCGGCGAGCTGATGGCCTTCGCGACCTCGGCGGTCCGCGACGCGACCAACTCCGAGGCGGTGCTGGCCCGCGTCCGGGACGAGACGGGGGTGGCGCTCGAGGTGCTGTCCGGCGTCGACGAGGCCCGGCTGACCTTTCTCGCGGTGCGGCGCTGGTACGGCTGGAGCGCAGGCCGGATCATGAACTTCGACATCGGCGGCGGCTCGCTGGAGCTGGCCTCCGGCGGCGACGAGGACCCGGACGTCGCGTTCTCCCTCCAGCTCGGTGCCGGACGGTTGACCCGGGACTGGTTGCAGGCCGACCCGCCCGGCAAGCGCAGGGTGGCGGTGTTGCGCGATTGGCTCGACGCCGAGCTGGTCGAGCCGGCCAAGGCCCTGCGTGCCGCGGGCGCACCGGATCGGGTGGTCGGGACCTCCAAGACGTTCCGGTCCCTGGCACGACTCACCGGGGCCGCGCCCTCCGCCGCCGGACCCCGGGTACAGAGGACACTGACTGCCAGCGGTCTGCGCCAACTGATCGCCTTCATTTCTAGGATGACGACGTCGGACCGCGCAGAATTGGAGGGTGTGAGCTCGGACCGATCCCAGCAGATCGTGGCGGGCGCACTTATTGCGGAGGCAAGCATGCGGGCACTGTCGGTGGACTCGCTGGAGATCTGCCCCTGGGCTCTGCGTGAGGGGCTGATCCTGCGGAAGCTGGATACCGAGATGGGCGGAGAACTGGTGGTGAGTGCGCGATGAGCGAAGGATCCGAGGACACCGGGCAGGTCTCAGTTGCCGAGCTGCTCGCCAGGAACGGCCAGCAGGTCGAGTCCCGCGGTGGACGTCGGCGTAGGGGAGTGGCAGGCGGCGGGATCAGCGTCGCCGAACTGACCGGCGAGATCCCCGTCGTCAGGCCTCCCGAGGATTCGCGGCACACGATCCCCGAGGTGCCCGAGGTATCCGTCACGCCGCCCGCTCCCGCGCCCGCGCCGGTCACGCCGCCTGCGCCTGCGCCCGCCCCCGCACCGGCCGTCACCCCGTCGCCTCCCGCTCAGCCCCGGTCCCGGCGCGCTGACCGGACTCCGGTGCCGTCGGTCGTCGCGCGGTACACCGTCCCCGAAAGGGAACGCCGCACGATCCCGCCGGTTCCCGAGCCGCCGAAGGCCGAGGAGCCGAGGGTCGAGGCACCGAAGTTCGAGGAGCCGAGGGTCGAGGCACCGAAGTTCGAGGAGCCGAGGGTCGAGGCACCGAAGTTCGAGGCTCCGAAGTACGAACGAGTCGCGCCCCCATCCGGCTCCGTCACACCGACCCCCGCGCCTGCGCCCCCCGCTCCTCCGGCCCCCGTGATGCCGTCGCAGTACCGGGTGACCGCGGCTCCCGATGTCACGCCCGCGGCCACCGCGGCCGCCCTGCCCCCGCAATACCGGTCCGGCGCCCTCACCCAGGTCGACGCCCAGCCCGCGCAGGCCGAGAAGCCGAAGACCTCCATGCGCGCCCCGATCGCCGAGCAGCCGAAGACCGCGGCCATGCCGGTCGCGGAGGCTCCGCCCGCCCCGCGCCCCGGGTTCGTCCCATACACCCCCATCCGAGAGCCCGCGATGCTGTCCGGGTCCAGCCTCGAGGGCGACCTCATGCGACAGGCCAGGGCCGCGGGCACCGCCCGTCGGGAGACGCTGGAGGAGGCCAGGGCGCTGGTGCACGTCACCGGCGAGATCCCGAGGATCGTGGTGCCGAAGACGTCCACGTTCAAGGAACAGGCGCTCAGGGAATCGGCGCCCGAGGTCCCGGTGCGCGACGGCGCGGCGCGCAAGGACTCGGTGCCCGGCTCCGCGGAGCCGGAGGACCTCGCGGATCGGGAGCCGGACGAAGCGGTCGAGGACGCGCCCTCCGATCGAGACGACAAGCACGCGGCCCGCGAGTGGGCGGTACTGATCGGTCAGGGCATCGTCGCCCTGCTGGTCGGTGGGCTGCTGTTCAAGGGCTTCGAGAAGCTGTGGGACGTGCTGCCCTGGGTGGCGCTGGTCCTCGCGGTGCTGGTGATCGCCGGCCTGGTGGCGGTGGTCCGGATCCTGCGACAGACCGACGACATGGTGAGCCTGCTGATCGCGATCATCGTCGGTGTGTTCGTGACGATCGGTCCGCTCGCCTTCCTGCTCACGACCTGACCGAGGGTGGCGATGGACGGCACTCGAACCGGGACACGCAAGATCCTCGTCGGACTCTCGACTGCCTCGGTCTATCCGCAGAACACCGAGGCGGCGTTCGAGTACGCCGCCGAACTGGGCTACGACGGCATCGAATTGATGGTCTGGGCGGAATCGGTGAGCCAGGACCTGGACGCGGTCAAGGCGCTGGTCCGCAAGTACGCCGTTCTCGTGCAGGCCGTGCACGCCCCGTGCCTGTTGATCTCGCAGCGGGTGTGGGGCGCTGACCCGGCCGCCAAGCTGGAGAAGTCGGTCCGCGCCGCCGAAGCACTCGGCGCGCGCACCGTGGTCGTGCACCCGCCGTTCCGCTGGCAGCGCAAGTACTCCGAGGGTTTCGCCGACCAGGTGCGCGAGCTCGAGGAGCGCAGCGACGTCGCGGTCGCGGTGGAGAACATGTTCCCGATGCGAGCGGATCGCTTCTGGGGCAAGCGCGCGAAGTCGGCCGAACGGCTCGAGAAGCGGGGCGGGCCCGGCCCGGGGGTGTCCGCCTTCGCGCCGAGCTATGACCCCACCGACAGCGATCACGCGCACTACACGCTCGACCTCTCGCACACCGCGACGGCGGGCATGGACGCCCTCGACCTGGCTCGGCGGATGGGTTCGGGCCTGACCCACCTGCACCTGGCGGACGGGCGGGGCGCGTCGGTCGACGAGCACCTGATCCCCGGGCACGGCAATCAGCCGTGTGCGCAGTTGTGCAGGCACCTCGTCGACAGCGGCTTCGACGGACAGGCCGTGCTGGAGATCAACACCCAGAACGCGCGCACCCAGGCCGAGCGGTCGTCGATGCTCGCGCAGTCGCTCGCCTTCGCCCGCGAACACCTGTCGGTGGGCGCCCGGTCCTAGCGACGGTCGTCAGAGCGCGCCGACGCCCGCGGTGATCACCGCGATCCCCGCGACGATGAGCCCGGCGACCAGCACCCCGAAGCCGACCCACACCGATCGCATCCAGGCGTTCGGGCGGACGGGATCAGTGCCGATCACGGAGAAGAAGAACCCGGCGGGGACGAAGATCGCCGCTGACAGCACGAGGATCGAACCCGAGGCCGACCACCCAGGCGAGACGCCCGCGGCCTGGGTGAGCAGGGCGACCACGAGACCGAGGGTCACCAGGACCCCTGCGTGTGCGTGCCCGGCGCGGAACATCGACTTCTGCAGGGCGTTGGCGCCCTGTTTCCCGGTGACGATCCGGAGCATGAACGTGCCCCCGAAGGCGATACCGACGACAGTGAGGAGGGTGACGCCGACGACGATCGTGAGGATGGGGTCCATAGCGGGTCTCCTGGGTCGGGGGGTACTCTCGGGATTGCCTGGATAGCGTTACTATCCAGTAGTTGGATAGTAGAAGTATCCAAACTTTCCGTCAACCGGGAGGACCGATGCGCGTCTCCGAGCTCGTCGAGCGGTCGGGTCTCCCGCTGGCGACGATCAAGTACTACCTGCGCGAGGGCGTCCTGATGTCGGGCGAACCGACCAGCGCGACCCAGTCCAGCTACGGTCCCGAGCACCTGCGGCGGCTCGCGCTGATCAAGGCGCTGGCGGGGGCGGGGCTGCCGATTCACAAGATCCGCGCGATCATCCGCCTGACCGACGAGCCCGTCGACGGGCTCTACGACACCCTCGGGCGGGCGGTGGCCACGCTGCCGCCATACCCGGACGAGGCCGCGGATGCCGAGGCGCGCGAGCAGCCTCGCGCCCGTCGCCTGCTCGAACGGCTGGGGCAGGTCTACGACCCGGCCTTCCCTGCGGTCGGACAGCTCGAGCGGGCGCTGAAGGCGGTCGAGGACGTCGGCATCCCGATGACCGACGAACGCATCGACGCCTATGGCAGGCACATCATGGGGATCGCGGAGGTCGACCTCGCGCTGATGCCGACCGGATCCACCCAGGCGGCCGTCGAGTACGCCGTGCTCGGCACCGCGATCTACGAGCCGGTGATCGCCGCGATGCGCAGGCTCGCCCACCAGGACATCGCTTCCAGAAGCTTCCCGCCGGCCGGAATCGCTCCGCCGAGCGCACAGGACCCCCGAGAGGAAACCCGATGACCCCGCCCGCCACCCTCACCTCGACCCGCCCCTTCGCGGACCTGACCACGCTGACGGACCTGGGCGGCGGCGCCTTCGCCGCGTTGATCGACCCGATCTGGACCATCGGGCCGAAGGTGCACGGCGGCTGCATGATGGCGCTGTGCGCCGCTGCCGCGCGCGAGGTGATCCGGGCGCCGCGCGAGGAGGCAGGCGCGGCCCGGCCCGTCGACACGAGTGCCATGCAGCCGATCGCGGTCAGCGCCAGCTACCTCAACGCACCCGACCCCGGCGAGGTGCGGCTGATCACCACCGTGCGCAAGCGCGGCAGGCAGGTGTGCCTGGTCGACGTGGACCTGATGCAGGGTGAGAAGGTCGCGGTGTCCGCGGCGGTGACGCTCGGTGTGCCGGACATCGCCGACCCGCGGCATCAGGAGCCCCTCGCGCTGGCCGATCTGCCCGCCGTGCCGCCCGCCGACGCCGTCCACATCACCCCCGACCATCCGATGGGGCAGATCGTGCACGTCGCGAAGGGCTGCGACCTGCGGGTCGATCCGTCCGCCGCGCTGTTCCTGTCCGGGCAGCAGGGTGACCCGGTGAACCGGATGTGGGTGCGCCCGTTCGCCGAGGACGAGGTCGACACCGACGTCGCGGTGCTGTTCGCGTTGATGACCGGCGACATCAGCGCCCCGGTGACGATGAACCGCGGCATGTTCGGGTGGGCGCCGACCGTCCAGCTGACCACCTACCTGCGCCGGCTCCCCGCGCCGGGATGGCTGCGGGTGATGGCCAGCGCCACCGTGCTGGGCGACACCTGGTTCGAGGAGGACCATCTCGTCCTCGACGAGGCCGGGCACGCCGTGGTGCAGAGCCGTCAGCTGGCCATGATCCCGAAGGGCTGACCGGGGCCGGACCTCCGTCGCGGCCCCCCGACGGCTACATGGCAGGCTTGCGGGCATGACGAGAATTGCAGTGATCGGTGGCGGCAGGATCGGCGAGGCGCTGATCGCGGGTCTGCTTCAGTCGGGTCGCGCGCCGAAGGATCTGGTCGTCGCGGAGTCCTTCCCCGCGCGGGCGGCCGAGCTGACCGCCCTGTTCGGGATCAGGGCGACCACGATCGCGGATGCCGCCGAGGGTGCCGATGTCGTGGTCATCGCGGTCAAGCCGAACGACGTCGATTCCGTGATGGCCGAGCTGACGTCGGTCGAGCTGGACGGCGACCGCGAACAGCTGGTGGTCACGCTGGCGGCAGGCCTGCCGACGTCCCGGTACGAGGCCAAGCTGCCCGCCGGCTTCCCTGTCGTGCGCGTGATGGCCAACACGCCGATGCTGGTGGGCGAGGGGGTCAGCGCGATCGCCGGTGGGCGGTACGCGAAGGCGGAGCACCTCGCGCTGGTCACCGACATCCTCGCGTCGGTCGGCAAGGTGATCGCGGTCGCGGAATCGCAGATGGACGCGGTCACAGCGGTGTCCGGGTCCGGGCCCGCCTACTTCTTCCTGATCGCCGAGGCGATGGTCGACGCCGGTGTCGGCATCGGCCTGACCAGGGCCACCGCGACCGAGTTGGTCGTGCAGACGATGCTCGGCTCGGCGGCCATGCTCGACCGGTCCGGCGAGTCCGCCGCGGATCTGCGTGCCGCCGTGACGTCGCCGGGTGGCACCACCGCGGCCGCATTGCGCGAGCTCGAGCGGGGCGGGGTCCGGACCGCGTTCTACGAAGCGTTGGTGGCGGCGAAGAGCAGGTCCGCCGCTCTCGGTGGAGGTACCGAATAGATATTGGTACTCCACACCCGTCGCTGTAACCCCATCCGTCCCGCTAAGCTGATTACAGCACGTGCGTGTCTGTTCCGCCGGAGGGGAAGCCGGCGGCGCGAGACGTGCCGGAGGTATGTGGATTAATGGTGTCTACAAGTAAGTCGAAGGGGTCCAACCCCGACGGTCAACCCATGGTCGGCGGCACGCAGTTTCTCACCGTCGCCGAGGTGGCGGCGCTGATGCGGGTCTCCAAGATGACGGTGTACCGATTGGTGCACAACGGCGAGCTGCCCGCGGTGCGGGTGGGCCGGTCATTTCGAGTGCATGCGAAGGCGGTGCACGACTACCTGGAAACCTCGTATTTCGACGCGGGCTGAACCGGTCCTGATGTCCCCCGGATGCGGTATCCGGGGGATAACGGAAGCTCGGTTTCTGCGGAGCGAGGCCGCACCGGTACGATGATCACTTGTCGTGCCAGCCAGCCGGTGTCATCAGGCGCTGGGTTAGCAGATACGAGGCCGAGCGCCAGATTCGTAACGCACGCGTACGTCACCGGCGTGCGCAGGACCGCTAGAGAAGAACGTGAGGGATACCCGCCATGGGTTCAGTGATCAAGAAGCGACGCAAGCGCATGTCGAAGAAGAAGCACCGCAAGCTGCTTCGTAGGACGCGAGTGCAGCGTAGGAAGCTCGGTAAGTAGATCGCCGAGTTCGCAGGTGTGGGACCCAGTCCCTCCGATGCCCGTCACCGAGAGGTGGCGGGCATCGCTGCATTCGGGGGCGACTAGGCGTACGTCCAGCATCGGGAGGATGAATATTCCTCCTTCGGGGTCGTAAAATTGCAGGTAAACAGGTGTTTCGGACTCGTTAAGAGCCGTGCGGTTCCGGCCGGGTGTGGCTAGGCTCGCAGGTGTGGCCCGAGAGGCAGGGGTGGGGTGTGGAGGTAATGAGCGACCGCGGAGTGCAGCCGCCCGGTGTGGTGCTGGTGACCGGCGCCAGCCGGTTCCTCGGTGGGTACCTGGTGGCCAGGCTGGCGCAGAATCCGAACATCGAGCGGGTCATCGCCGTTGACGCCGTGTCGCCGAGCAAGGACATGCTGCGGCGGATGGGGCGCGCGGAGTTCGTACGGGCCGACATCAGGAACCCGCTCATCGGCAAGGTGATCCGCAACGCCAGGGTCGACACCGTGGTGCACGCCTCCTCGATCCCCAAGGCCCCGAAGTCCGGCAGCCGGGCCGCCATGAAGGACATGAACGTCCTCGGGGCCATGCAGTTGTTCGCGGTGTGCCAGAAGTCTCCTGACGTCCGCAAGGTGGTGGTGCGCTCGTCCGGTGCGGTCTACGGCGGCAGCGCGCGGGACCCGGCGAAGTTCACCGAGGAGATGAGTGCCCGCACGCCCCCGCGCGGCGCGTTCGCCCGCGACATCATCGAGATCGAGGGATACGCGCGCAGCCTCGGGCGCAGACGGCCGGAGATCGCGGTCTCGTTGCTCAGGATGGCGCCGCTGATCGGTCCGCGGATGAGCGGGCCCGTGTCGCGGTACCTGAACTCGCCGGTGGTGCCGACGGTCCTCGGCCGGGATCCCCGGATGCAACTCCTGCACGAGGAGGACGCGCTGGCCGCACTCGAGCTCGCCACGGTCTCCGGTCCAGCGGGAACCTTCAACATCGCGGCGGACGGCGTCGTGATGCTCTCCCAGGCGGTCCGGCGGGCGGGTGGCCTCGCGGTGCCGGTGCCCTCACAGCTGTTCAGGACCCTCGGGCGGGCACTGATGGGACCCTCGATGCGTGACTTCACCAAGGAGCAGCTCGACTACTTCCATTTCGGCTGTGGGTTCGACACCGGCCGGATGCGGGCGGAACTGGGCTTCGAGCCGCGGTGGACGACGATGCAGGGACTGGACGATCTGATCAACGGGGCCGGGATCAGCCCGATGATCAGCGAGGACTGGCTTCGGTCGGTCGAATCACGGGTACAGCAGTTGGTCGGAGTCGGGGGAGAGCAGCAATGAGTGATGTGGCCAAGGTGATCCCGTTGCACGACGCCGCCGGGCGGCGGGCTCGGCCCGCGCCTGGCGTGCCGCAGGGCGGCGAATCACTGCCCGAGCCGCGCCCGCTGTTCGGTGTTCCGCAGCAGGCGTCGCCGTCGCTGCCCGGTGTGGTGCTCGAGTCGGCCAGGGACCTGGTCGCCGACCCGGTGGTCGCGATCGCGGAGTTCCTCCGCCGCAGGCTCACCGGCGACTACCAGGTCGACGAATTCGGCTTCGACCCGCACTTCACCGAGAACGTCTGGCTGCCGATACTCCGACCGCTGTTCGACAGCTGGTTTCGGGTCGAGGTGCGCGGGATCGAGAACGTGCCCTCCGAGGGTGGTGCGCTGGTGGTCGCGAACCACGCAGGCGTGGTCCCCATCGACGGGCTGATGACCTCGGTGGCGATGTTCGACCACCATCCGGCGCATCGCCCGTTGCGGATGCTCGCCGCCGATCTCGCCTTCGAGATGCCGGTCGTCGGCAACATCGCACGCAAGGCCGGACACACCCTGGCCTGCAACCCGGATGCCGAGCGGTTGCTGCGGACCGGCGAGGTGGCGGCGGTCTTCCCCGAGGGATTCAAGGGGATCGGCAAACCGTTCAGCGAGCGGTACAAGCTGCAGCGCTTCGGCAGGGGCGGGTTCGTCAGCGCCGCGCTGCGCACCGGCGCCCCGATCATCCCGTGCTCGATCGTCGGCTCGGAGGAGATCTACCCGAAGATCGGCGACCTCAAGTCCCTGGCGCGGCTGCTCGGGATGCCCTACTTCCCGGTGACGCCGTTCTTCCCGCACCTGGGTCCGCTGGGACTGATCCCGTTGCCGTCGAAGTGGTACATCGAGTTCGGTGAGCCGATCCAGACCGACTCCTACGACGCGGTGTGCGCGGAGGACCCGATGGTGACCTTCGAGCTGACCGACCACGTTCGGGAGACCATTCAGCAGACCCTGTACCGGCTGCTCGCCCAGCGGCGCAACGTGTTCCTGGGCTGAATCGGGGAGTCTCGTCCGGGATCGGTTGTCCGACAAGCGAGCCCGCGTTGCGATCGCCGGGTCCCCTGGCGGACCTGGTGATCGCCCCGTCGTTGTGCTTTGGTGGGACGGGGGGCTCGACAGGGAGCCACACCATGGCCAGGTCATTCCGCGGGATCACCAACCTCGACATTCGTGACTCGGTTCCCGACTGGGGCCCGTACGAGCAGCCGAGGGCGCCGCAGGGCGCCCCGAATGTGCTGTACATCGTGCTGGACGACCTGGGTTTCGGGGCGCTGAGCTGCTACGGCGGTCCGATCGAGACGCCGAACATCGACCGGATCGCGGCCGGCGGGCTGCGCTACAGCCAGTGGCACACCACCGCCCTGTGCTCGCCGACCCGCTCCTGTCTGCTCACCGGCCGTAACCACACCGTCAACGGCATGGGCTGCATCAGCGAGGCGTCGATCGGGTTCCCCGGCGCCAACGCCCATGTTCCAGGTGAGTGCGCCACCCTCGCCGAGGTACTCGTCGAACGCGGCTACAGCACCGCGATGGTCGGCAAGTGGCACCTGTGCGCGGCCGACGAGATGAACCTGGCCTCCAGCAAGGCGAGCTGGCCGATCGGCCGGGGCTTCGAGCGGTTCTACGGATTCCTCGGCGGCGAGACCAACCAGTGGCACCCGGATCTGGTCCACGACAACCACCCGGTCGATCCGCCCTCCCGGCCGGAGGAGGGCTACCACCTCGGCGTCGACATCACCGACCGGGCGATCGAGTTCCTCGACGACGTGAAGACGATCGCGCCGGACCGGCCGGTGTTCCTCTACTACGCGCCCGGCTGCGCGCACGCACCGCACCATGTGCCGCGCGAGTGGGCGGACCGCTACCGCGGCCGGTTCGACGCAGGCTATGAGGCGATGCGTGACGAGATCCTGGCCCGGCAGAAGGAGATGGGCCTGATCCCGCCGGAGGCCGAGCTGCCGCCGCTGAACCCGATCGGCACCCCGGAGTCCCGCCGCGGACCCGACGGCCAGCCGTTCCCGATGCTGGATCACACCCGGCGCTGGGACACGCTCTCCGACGACGAGAAGCGGCTGTTCGCGAGGATGGCCGAGGTGTACGCCGGCTTCGTCTCGCATTGCGACGACCAGATCGGGCGCCTGCTGGACTACCTCGAGGACATCGGGCAGCGCGACAACACCATGGTGGTGCTGGTCTCCGACAACGGCGCCAGCGGCGAGGGCGGCCCCGACGGCTCGGTCAACGAGAACAAATTCTTCAACGGCGTGCCCGACGACCTGGCCGAGAACATGGCCATGCTCGACGAACTGGGCGGGTACCGGACCTATAACCACTATCCGAACGGCTGGGCGATGGCATTCGACACCCCGTTCAAGATGTGGAAGCGCTACTCGTTCAACGGCGGCACGTGCGATCCGTGCATCATCTCGTGGCCGGAGGGGATCGCCGCCCGCGGCGAGATCCGAGATCAGTACCACCATGCCATCGACGTGATGCCGACGGTGCTCGACTGTCTCGGCGTCGAGATGCCGGAGACGGTCAAGGGGTACACCCAGCACCCGATCCAGGGCGTGAGCATGCGCTACAGCTTCGACACCGCAGGCATCCCCAGCGCTCGGCACACCCAGTTCTATTCGATGCTCGGCACCCGCGGCATCTGGCACGACGGCTGGAAGGCCGTCACCACCCATCCGGCGATCAGCGGTTGGGGTCGTTTCCAGGACGACACCTGGGAGCTCTACAACACCGACGTCGATCGCACCGAGCTGCACGACCTCGCCGACGCCGAGCCGGGCAGGCTCGCGGAACTGGTCGGGCTGTGGTTCCACGAGGCGGGCGCCAACGGGGCGCTGCCGCTCGACGACCGCTATCCGGTCGAGATCCTCATGACGCCGCGCCCGCGGCCTGCCCCGCTCCGCACCCGGTATGTGTACCGGCCCGGCGGCGCCGCCGTGCCCGAGTCGGTGGCGGTGGCCGTGCGCAACCGCTCGTACTCGCTGGGGGCGCTCGTCGGCCTGCCGTCCCCCGGCGTATCCGGGGTGCTGTTCGCGCAGGGCGGCCGCTTCGGCGGGCACGCGCTGTACGTCCGGGACAACCGGCTGCACTACGTCTACAACTTCCTCGGCAGCGAGCAGCAGCGGATCAGCGCAACCGAGGAGCTGCCCACCGGCGACCGGATGGTCCTCGGCGCCTCGTTCGACAAGGACGGCGAGGACCCGCCGGGCACCGCGCGAGGACTGCTCCGCCTTTATTACGGAGATCACCAGGTCGGGGAGGGCCGGATCCGGACCCAGCCGGGCGTGTTCGGCCTGGGCGGCACCGGGCTCACCATCGGCCGTGACGTCGGCGAACCGGTCACCGACGATTACCCGGGCGAAGCCCCGTGGGCCTTCACCGGCGGCGCGCTGAACCGGGTGGTCGTGGACGTCAGCGGCGAGGCCTACATCGACCTCGAGCACACGGCCGCGGCGATGCTGTCGAGGGAGTAGCGGCTCCGCCGCCCGTGCGCGAGTCGTACCCCGGCCGGGGTACGACTCGCGCACGGTTGCGTCAGTGCTTGCGGCGGCTGATCACGGCGGCCAGCGCGCCGCCGACCGCGCCGAGCGCGAGCGCGGTCGGGACGCCGATCTTCGCGGCCTTCCGTCCGGTGCGGTAGTCGCGGATCTCCCACCCGCGGTTGCGCGCGACCTCCTTGAGGTCGGCGTCCGGGTTGATGGCCACGGCGGTGCCGACGAGTGAGAGCATCGGCACGTCGTTGTGGCTGTCCGAGTACGCCGTGCAGCGCTTGAGGTTCAGGCCCTCGCGCACGGCCAGGGTCCGGACCGCGTGTGCCTTGCCCGCGCCGTGCAGGATGTCGCCGACCAGTCGGCCGGTGAACTTGCCGTCCTCGCTCTCGACGACGGTCCCCAGCGCGCCCGTCAGCCCCAGCCGCTTCGCGATGACCTGGGCCAGTTCCACCGGGGTCGCGGTCACCAGCCACACCTGCTGACCGGCGTCGAGGTGCATCTGCGCCAGCGCCCTGGTGCCCGGCCAGATCTTGTCGGCGATCAGCTCGTCGTAGATCTCCTCGCCGAGGCGGGAGAACTCCGCGGTCTCGCGGCCCGCGATGAAGGCCAGCGCCCGTTCCTTGCCGCTGGCGACGTCGTCGCTGTTCTCCTTGCCGGTCACCCGGAACTTGAGCTGCTGCCAGCCGAACCTGGCCATGTCGGCGAGCGAGATGTACTTGCGGGCGGCGAGGCCGCGGGCGAAGTGGATGATCGAGGCGCCCTGGACCATGGTGTTGTCCACGTCGAAGAACGCCGCCGCGGTCAGGTCGAGCGGCACGCCGCCCTCGGTCCCTCGGGCACCGAGTTCGCCGCCCGCCTCGGCCTCGCTCGTCGCCGCCTCGTGCAAGGCGATGGCGGCGTCCGCGCTGGCCTCACCTGCGAGACTGGCCCGCAGCTGGGCGTCGCTGGGCCCCAAGGGGTTCCTGCCGCGTCGGCGGGGACGCTTGGCGTCGAGCCAGCCGGCGCCCACTCCCGAGCCGGTCGGACCAGATCGACCAGGCACTCATACCTCCTGTGTTCGTCCAACTGCGGCCCACCCTATCCCCAGCCTCGGGGGCGCACCGGGTGGATCGCCGCCGCGTGGCCGCTGTGACTTGCGTCTCCGCGGGCGGCCCGCGGAAGGCGCAGGTGGCGGTGGCACAGTGGAGCCATGACCGACCCCGCACACACCATCACCCTGCTGACCCGGGCCGGCTGCGGCTCCTGTGACGTAGCGCGCACTCAGCTGCTGCGGTTGTGTGGGGAATTCGGCCTCGAACTCGAATCGGTCGACGTCGACGTGGCCGCGGCGACCGATCCCGAGCTGCGCGCCGAGTACGGCGACCGGCTGCCGGTCGTCCTGCTCGACGGCCGTGAGCACAGTTACTGGGAGGTCGACGAGCCTCGGCTGCGATCGGATTTGACAATCTGAGGCCGACCTGACACCCCTCGCATCCGGACGCCGCGCAGGTCGCAGCGGGTGAATCCGGAATCCGGCGACTTTGTGCATGGGTTCACAAGCAGTTACCGTGGTGTGAACAGTCCCCCCGGATCAGCGTGAGAACCGGCCATGTGCATGGCCGGACGAGGAGCCACCAACGTGACCGAACAGCACCAGCCGCATGGGTTCTCTGCCCGTGGCGTCGCAGGGGCTGAGAACGCGTCTCGTTCCGGAACCGACGTCGCCCGCGCGGACACAACGGTGCGGGACCTGCCGCAGGCCACCGTCACCCGGCTCGCCACCTATCTGCGGGTGCTCGGTGTGATGGCCGACGACGGCACGCTCATCGTCTCCAGCGAGGAACTCGCGACCGCGGCCGGTGTCGGCTCCGCGAAGCTGCGCAAGGACCTCTCGTTCCTCGGCCCGAACGGGGTCCGCGGCGTCGGATACGACGTCACCAAGCTGCGCGCCCGGATCGAGGCCGCGCTCGGACTGGACCGCGGCCACCAGGTGGTGCTGGTCGGCGTCGGCAGCCTGGGGCAGGCCCTGGCCCGTTACGGCGGGTTCGGCCGTCGCGGATTCACGATGGTCGGCCTGTTCGACCGAAATCCCGACCGGATCGGCAGTACCGTCGACGCGCTGACCGTTCGCGACGTCGCCGAGCTCGAGGCCGCGTGCCGCGAGCTGGACGCCACCATCGGGGTCATCGCGACCCCGGACGAATCTGCCCAGGAGGTGTGCGACCTGCTGGTGAATGCCGGTGTGCGCTGCATCCTGAGCTTTGCGGCCTCGCCGCTCGATGTCCCGAAACACGTCGAGATCCGCCGAGTGGATCTCGCCGTGGAGATGCAGGTGCTGTCCTTCCACAGCGCCCGCAACGCCGAAACCGAGCCCGCTGCGGCCTCGGCGGCGGTGGGGCTCCGCACGGCACGCTCGGCTTCGTCAGGCTCTGGTTCGACAACGAATGGATCGGTGATGGCACCGTGAGTGTTCTCCTGGTCGGGATCTCGCATCGCAGCGCTCCCGTCTCCGTCCTCGAGCGGGTCGCCATCGGCGACACCGATCGGCCGAAGCTGATCGACAAGATGATGAGCTCGGACCATGTCTCGGAGGTCATGATCGTCTCCTCCTGTAACCGGGTGGAGATCTATGCGGTGGTGGACGCCTTCCACGGCGCGCTTTCCGACGTGGGCGAGTTGCTCGCCGGGCACTCCGGCATGGAGCTGCCGGACCTGACCAAGCACGCATACGTGCGCTACAGCGAGGCGGCGGCCGAGCACCTGTTCGCGGTGGCCAGCGGCCTCGACTCGATGGTCGTCGGCGAGCAGCAGATCCTCGGCCAGATCCGGACCGCCTACGCGATCTCCGACAACCAGCAGGCCGCGGGCCGGGTGCTGCACGAGCTGGCTCAGCAGGCGCTGCGGGTCGGCAAGCGGGTGCACTCCGAGACCGGGATCGACCGCGCGGGCGCCTCGGTGGTGTCGGTCGCCCTCGACCGCGCCTCGGACCTGCTCGGTGACGGGCTCGCCGGGCGTACCGCCGTCGTGGTTGGCGCGGGCTCGATGGGCGGCCTGTCCGTCGCGCACCTGACGCGGGCCGGGATCGGCCGCGTCATCGTCGCCAACCGCACCAGGGAGCGGGCCGAGCGCCTCGCCGAGACCGTGCGGGCCGCCGGGGTGGACGGCACGACCGTCGACCTGGCCGACCTGCCGTCCGCGCTGGCCGAGGCGGACGTGATGGTGACCTGTACCGGCGCGGTCGGTGCGGTGGTCACCCTCGCCGACGCGCACCTCGCGCTGGCGAAGCGGGACTCCGCGCAGCGACCGCTGGTGATCTGCGACCTGGGGCTGCCCCGCGACGTGGAGCCCGCGATCGCCGGACTGCCCGGCGTGAGCATCTTCGACATGGCGGCCCTGCAGCGCGATCCGGCGGCTGGCGCGGCCGCCGCGGACACCGAGGCGGCCCGCGAGATCGTCGCAGGCGAGCTGGCCACCTACCTGGCCGGACAGCGTCTGGCCGAGGTCACCCCGACCGTGACCGCCCTCCGTCAACGCGCCGCCGACGTGGTGGAGGCCGAGCTGCTGCGGCTGGACTCGCGCCTGCCCGGGCTCGAGGATCCGCAACGCGACGAGGTCGCGCGCACCGTGCGCCGCGTCGTCGACAAGCTGCTGCACGCGCCGACCGTCCGGGTCAAGCAGCTGGCCAGCGCCCCAGGCGGCGACTCCTACGCGGCCGCGCTGCGTGAGCTGTTCGAGCTGACCCCCGGGTCCGTCGAGGCCGTCGCGACGCCGATGGAGATCCGCGCGGTCGAGCTCGCGGACGATTTCACGGCAGGCCACGAGGCCGAGGCGATGGACGTATGGAAGGGGATGCAGTCATGAGTGCAACCGCCGCATCCACCAGGGACACCACCGCGGAGCAGGCCCCCACGGCCACCCTGCGCATCGGCACGAGGGGCAGCCTGCTGGCCACCACTCAGGCCGGCACCGTCCGGGACGCGCTGATCGCCGCGGGCCACCCCGCCGAGCTGGTGATCGTCAAGACCGCGGGCGACCAGTTCTCCGGACCGGTCGAGAAGATCGGCGTCGGCGTGTTCACCGCCGCGCTGCGCGAGGAGCTCGCCGCCGGGCACGTCGACATCGCCGTGCACTCCTTCAAGGACCTGCCAACCGCGCCCGACGAGCGCGTGGTCATCGCCGCCGTGCCAGAACGCGAGGATCCGCGCGATGCGCTGGTGGCGCGCGACGGGATGGTGCTCGGTGAGCTGCCTGCCGGCTCCCGGATCGGAACCTCCGCGCCGCGGCGCATCGCCCAGCTGCGGGCCCTCGGCCTCGGCCTGGACATCCAGCCGTTGCGCGGCAACCTCGACACCAGGATCGGCAAGGTCGCCAACGGCGAGCTCGACGCGGTCGTCGTCGCGCGGGCGGGGCTCTCGCGGATCGGCAGGCTCGACGTGATCACCGAGTCGCTGGAGCCGGTGCAGATGCTGCCCGCCCCAGCGCAGGGCGCGCTGGCCGTCGAATGCCGCGCGGGTGACACCGCGCTGATCGCCATCCTCGCCGAGCTGGACGACGCGAGCGCCCGCGCCGCCGTCACGGCGGAGCGCGCGCTGCTGGCCGAGCTCGAGGCCGGATGCACGGCCCCGGTCGGCACGATCGCGGAGATCGTGGAGTCCATCGACGACGACGGCCGGGTGTTCGACGAGCTGTCGGTGCGCGGCTGTGCGGCCGCGCTGGACGGCTCCGATTCGATCAGGGCCTCGACCGTCGGACCGCCGGATCGCGCCGAGGAACTCGGTCGCGAGGTGGCCCGCGAACTGCTCGACCTGGGCGCCCGCGCCCTGATGGGCAAGGCGACCGAAAGCGATCCGGAGGGCGGACCGACCGATGAGTGAGCCATTGCCGTCGGCGCGCTCATCGAAACCGCGCGCCCATTCCCATGTCCCTGACATTGCTAGACACATGAACGCACTGGAGAACAACCGATGAGCCGAGTCCGCAAGAACACCCCCGGACGGATCCTGTTCGTGGGCGCCGGCCCGGGCGACCCGGCGTTGCTCACCGTCCGGGCGCGCGACGTCCTCGCGGCCGCCACCCTGGCGTTCACGGATCCCGACGTCGACAAGGGCGTGACCGCGCTGGTCGGCACCGGACTGCTGGTCAAGGGTGAGGAGATCGACCCCGAGAACCCGCCGTTCGAGGTGCGCCCCGCGCTCGGCGAGCCGGCCGAGGTCGCCAAGACCCTGGTGGCCGAGGCCAAGAACGGGCACGACGTGGTCCGTCTGGTCTCCGGCGACCCACTCACAACCGATTCGGTGATCGCCGAGGTCACCGCGGTGGCGCGGACCCAGGTGCAGTTCGAGATCCTGCCGGGCCTGCCCGCCGGATCCGCGGTGCCGAGCTACGCGGGCATGCCGCTGGGCTCCGGTCACACCGAGGTCGACGTCCGCGGCGAGGTCGACTGGGCCGCGCTGGCCGCGGCGCCGGGACCGCTGGTGCTGCACGCCACCGCGGGCCACCTCGCGGAGACCGCGAGCGAGCTGGTCGAGAACGGCCTGGCCCCGCAGACGCCCGCCGCGATCACCGTCCGAGGCACCACCTGCCAGCAGCGCACCGTCGAGGCCACCCTCGCGACGCTGAACGAGGCAGGCTCCGAGCTGGTCGGTTCGCTGATCGTGACCGTCGGCAAGGTGGTCAGCCAGCGCAGCAAGATGTCCTGGTGGGAGTCGCGCGCCCTGTACGGCTGGACCGTCCTGGTGCCGCGCACCAAGGAGCAGGCCAGCGAGATGAGCGATCGCCTCGTCACGCACGGCGCCATCCCCATCGAGGTGCCCACGATCGCGGTCGAGCCGCCGCGCAGCCCCGCGCAGATGGAGCGCTCGGTCAAGGGCCTGGTCGACGGCCGCTACCAGTGGGTGGTCTTCACCTCCACCAACGCGGTGCGCGCGGTCTGGGAGAAGTTCGAGGAGTTCGGGCTCGATGCCCGCGCGTTCTCCGGCGTCAAGATCGCCTGCGTCGGCGAGGCCACCGCGGACAAGGTGCGCTCGTTCGGTATCAACCCCGAGTTGGTGCCGTCCGGTGAGCAGTCCAGCGAGGGTCTGCTGGCCGAGTTCGCGCCGTACGACGACGTCTTCGATCCGGTCAACCGGGTGCTGCTGCCCCGCGCCGACATCGCCACCGAGACCCTGGCCGAGGGCCTACGCCAGCGCGGCTGGGAGATCGACGACGTCACGGCCTACCGCACCGTCCGGGCGGCGCCGCCGCCGGCCGAGACCCGCGAGATGATCAAGACCGGTGGGTTCGACGCGGTCTGCTTCACCTCGTCCTCGACCGTGCGCAACCTGGTCGGCATCGCCGGCAAGCCGCACGCCCGCACGCTGGTGGCGTGCATCGGGCCGAAGACCGCGGAGACCGCGATCGAGTTCGGCCTCCGGGTCGACGTGCAGCCCGAGACCGCTCAGGTCGGCCCCCTGGTGGAGGCGCTCGCCGAGCACGCCGCCCGGCTGCGTGCCGAGGGTGCGCTGCCGCCCCCGCGCAAGAAGTCCCGTAGGCGCTGACGCGCCCGTGAGCGGTTGACGAGTCCAGGGACTCGCCAACCGCTCACAGCCGACGAAGGAGGGCATCCATCTTTCCCGCCGAACGTCCCCGACGCCTGCGCGCCACCCCGGCGCTGCGTCGCCTTGTCGCCGAGACCTCGCTGGAACCACGGCATCTGGTGCTGCCGATGTTCGTCGCGGACGGCATCGGCGAGCCGCGCGAGATCAGTTCGATGCCCGGCGTCTTCCAGCACACCCTCGACTCACTGACCCGCGCCGCCGCCGAGGCGGTCGAGGCGGGTGTCGGCGGGCTGATGCTCTTCGGCGTCCCCAGGACCGAGGACAAGGACGCCAACGGTTCGGGTGCGACCGATCCCGACGGCATCCTGAACCGGGCCCTGCGCGTGCTCCGCGCCGAGCTCGGCGACTCCACCGTGATCATGGCGGACACCTGCCTCGACGAGTTCACCGATCACGGCCACTGCGGGGTGCTCGCGGCGGACGGTCGGGTCGACAACGACGCGACACTGACCCGCTACGTCGACATGGCGGTTGCGCAGGCCGAGTCCGGGGCGCACCTGCTCGGGCCAAGCGGAATGATGGACGGACAGATCGCCGCGATCCGCGAGGGTCTCGACGACGCGGGCCATCAGCAGACGGGCATCCTGGCGTACTCCGCCAAGTACGCGTCCGCCTTCTACGGCCCCTTCCGCGAGGCCGTCGGGTCGTCGCTGTCCGGGGATCGCCGCACCTACCAGCAGGACGCCGCCAACCGGCGCGAGTCGCTGCGCGAGGTCGACCTGGACCTGGACGAGGGCGCGGACATGGTGATGGTGAAGCCGGCCATGTCGTACCTCGACGTGCTGCGGGAGGTCGCCGACATGTCCACGGTTCCCGTTGCGGCCTACCAGATCTCGGGTGAGTACTCGATGATCACCGCCGCCGCGCAGAACGGCTGGATCGACCGCGACGCCGCTGTGCTGGAGTCGCTGCTCGGCATCCGCCGCGCGGGTGCGGACATCGTGCTGACCTACTGGGCCGCCGAGTTCGCAGCCCGGTTGTGATGGTTACGGTGGTGTCATGACCGCCCCATGGCCGCCAGCGCCCCCGACCGGCCCCGCCGCGCAGGACCAGCGACCCGCGGCGCCCGTCGACGTGGGTACCGCCTTCCAGTTGCTGTGCGGGGTCGCCGCTCTCGGTGTGGTGAACCTGTTCGCCACCCTGGCGATGGTGGCCGCGGATCGGAAGACCTTTGCCGATCAGCTGATCAAGGACGTGCACGCCCAGGATCCGACGGTGGAGATCAGCACCTCGGCGGCCGAGGGTCTGCTGCTGGTCGGGCTCGGCGTCACCGCGCTGCTCGGGCTGGCGCTGACCGGCCTGTACCTGCTGTTCGTGTTCAAGATGCGCAGCGGCAGGAACTGGGCCCGGATGCTGGTCACCATGATCGGCGTGACGATGGTCTTCTTCGCGATCCCCGCGCTGTTCGGGCTCGGCGCCGGTGGCGGCGTGGCCGGGATGGTCGCGGGCGGGGCGGGGATCCTGCAGGCGGTGCTGTCCGTCGGTGCGGTGATCCTGATGCACCGGAGCGAGTCGAACCGGTACTTCGTGCCCGGACCGAAGGCGCAGTAGCCGTCATGGGTGACGCGCGGGCCCGTCCTCGCCCTGTCGATGTCGCGTACGGGCTGTGGCTGGTCTGTGCGGCGCTGCTGGTGCTCTTCGGGTTGTTGGCCCTGACGTCGCCCGGCACCGCGATACGTGAGCAGCTGGTGGAGCACGGTGCAAACCCCGACAGCGTGGACGAGTTCATCGTGCTGCTGCGTGGCTCCGGCGCCGTCTCGCTACTCACCGGGCTCGGCGTCGGGCTGATGGCGGGGCCGACGAGGGCGGGGGATCCGCGTTTTCGGCGGGCGGTCGTCGCGCTGTCGGCGGTGTTCTTCGTGCTGCAGCTCGGGCTGCTGGCGACCGGTCTGGGTCAGGTGCCGACGCTGCTGGTCTCGCTGCTCGCGCTGGTGGCCAGCGTGCTCGTCTACCTGAGGTCCTCGGCGGAGTGGTTTGCCGGTGAGTGACGCGGCCGAGCGGATCCTGTTCGAGGAACCGGGCGGACGGTGGTGGCTGGTCGCGCTCGGCCCCGCGCTGTGCCTGGTCGTGCTCGTCGCGGACGCGATCATCGGTTCGGGTGTCCACTGGCTCGGGTTGGCGCTGTTCTCGGTGCTGCTCGCGGGACTGGTCGCCCTTCAGGTGGTGGCGGCGCGGCGGCACGCGAGCGTGCTGCTCACCCCGGCGGTGTTGCGCAACGGCGCCGAGACCCTCGGGGTGGCCGATATCGCCCAGGTCCTGCCCGAGGCGGATCCGTTCGCCGAGGATCTGGAGCCGTGGGAGAGCGCCCCGTCGCTCGGGGAGCTGTCCGGGGTGCCGCGACGCCGTACCGCGATCGGCCTGCGGCTGCGGGACGGTTCGGTGGTGCGGGCGTGGGCGCGGGACGGTGACGGGTTGCGGACCGAATTGGAGCGGCTGGTGGCGGACGAGGCGGAGGACGGTGAGCGGTGAGCGAACGGATGACGCGGATCCTGGAGCTGGTCCTGGCGGTGCTCGCTACCGCGGCCGCGGTCTGGTGCTGGTGCAGGGGCGTGCAGACCTCGGACTTCGCGCCCGCGATGGACGGCGCGCCCGCGTTCACCGGCACGCACTACTCGGGCACCTGGATCGGGGCGGCGACCGCGCTGGTGATCGTGGCCGGCTTGTTGGTGATCGACGTGGTCAGGAGGCGGCACCGCGGCGGTCCGCAGTGACCGGTCGAACAGCGGCCCGCCCTGGCGGCTAGTACCCACGGGGGGTATGGTAGGGGCATGAACGGATACTCCCCGGAGAAGGACGACCTCCTCAAGCGGCTTCGCCGCATCGAGGGACAGGTCGCGGGCATCTCGCGCATGGTCGACGACGACCGCTACTGCATCGACATCCTGACCCAGGTGTCCGCGGCGACGAAGGCACTGCAGTCGGTCTCGCTGAAACTGATGGACGCGCACCTCGCGGGCTGCGTCGTCGAGGCGGCCAAGAAGGGCGGCCCGGAGGCCGACGCCAAGGTCAAAGAGGCCTCGGACGCGATCGCCCGTCTCGTCCGCTCGTAGGAGAAATTCTGATGCAGAGCACATACACCGTCACGGGCATGACCTGCGGGCATTGCGTCGCCTCGGTCACCGAGGAGGTCGGCGCCATCGCCGGTGTCACCGAGGTGCTCGTGGACCTGGCCAGCGGGGAGGTCCACGTGACCAGTGAGTCCGAGCTCGACCCGCGGGCCGTCGCGGAGGCGGTCGAAGAGGCGGGCTACGAGCTGGCGTCATGACCGCCGCCGCGGGTCGTGACGCGCTGGACACCGTCGACGTCGCGGAGCGCGAGCTCGACCTCGATCTCGGCGGGATGACGTGCGCCTCCTGCGCGAACCGGATCGAGCGCAAGCTGGCGAAGATCGACGGCGTCCGCGCCACCGTCAATTTCGCCACCGAGCGGGCCCACGTTCGCTATCCGGCGGGCGTACAGCCCGCCGAACTGGTGTCCGCGGTCGAGTCTGCGGGCTACTCCGCGGCCGTGTCGGTCCCCGCGGGCCCCGCCGCTGCCGGACCCGCGGAACCGCCGCCGGATCACCTCGGCAGGCGCCTGGCGATCTCGGCGGTGGCCGCCGTCCCGGTCGTCGCGCTCTCGATGATCCCGGCGCTTCAGTTCGACTACTGGCAATGGGTGGCGCTGGCGCTGACCACCCTTGTGGTGTTCTGGGGCGGTTACCCGTTCCACCGGGCGGCGCTGACGAACGCCCGTCACGGCAGCTCGACGATGGACACGCTCGTCTCAATCGGCACCCTCGCCGCATACGGATGGTCGGTGTGGGCGTTGGTGTTCGGCACCGCTGGGCATATCGGGATGACCCACGAGTTCGCGCTGCGGTTGGGCGCGCACGATCCGTCGGGACAGATCTATCTCGAGGTCTCCGCCGCGGTCACCGTCTTCCTGCTCGCGGGCAGGTGCGCGGAGTCACGGGCCAAGCGCCGCGCCGGCGCCGCGCTGCGGGCGCTGATCGAGGTCGGTGCCAAGGACGTGGCGGTGCTGCGAGCCGACGCCGAGCGACGAATCCCGGTGGGCGAGTTGCGGGTCGGGGACCGGTTCGTGGTGCGGCCGGGGGAGAAGATCGCCACCGATGGGCGGGTGCTCGAGGGCGCCGCGGCCGTGGACGCGTCGATGGTCACCGGTGAGTCGGTGCCGATCGAGGTGTCCGGCGGTGACGCCGTCGTCGGCGGCACCGTGAACACCAACGGGCGGCTCGTGGTGCGAGCCGAGAGGGTCGGCGCCGACACCCAGCTGGCCCACATCGCCGCGCTCGTCACCGAGGCGCAGAACGGCAAGGCCGCGGTGGCGCGGCTCGCGGACCGGGTGTCGGCGGTGTTCGTCCCGGTGGTGCTGGTCATCGCGGCGGCGACACTGACGGGCTGGCTGGTCACCGGGCACGCAGCGACGGAGGCCTTCACCGCCGCGGTCGCGGTGCTCATCGTGGCCTGCCCCTGTGCGCTCGGATTGGCCACGCCCACGGCGCTTCTGGTTGGCACAGGTCGCGGCGCCCAGCTCGGAATCCTGATCAGGGGGCCCGAGGTGCTCGAGCAGACCAAGCGGATCGACACCGTCGTGCTGGACAAGACCGGCACCGTCACCACGGGCCGGATGACGCTCGACGAGGTGGTCGCGGCGCACGGCGAGAGCCCCGATCGAGTGCTGGCGCTTGCGGCCGCGGTGGAGGGCGCGTCGGAACATCCGGTGGCCCGGTCGATCGCCGTCGCGGGCGGCCCGGCGCCGTCGGTGACGGAGTTCGAGAACCGCCCCGGGATCGGCGTCGTCGGACTGGTCGACGGGGTCCGGGTCAGTGTCGGGCGGCCGGACGGCCCGATCCCCGCGGAGCTGCGGTCGGCGTTCGCGGCCGGGCGCACCACCGTCGCGGTGGCCTGGGACGGCGCGATTCGCGGCGCCATCACGGTCGCCGACGCCGTCAAGCCCACCAGCGCGGAGGCGGTCGCGCAGATCGTGGCGCTCGGCATGACCCCCGTGTTGTTGACCGGCGATCGTGCCGAGGTCGGGCACGCGGTGGCGCGGAGCGTCGGCATCGACCGGGTGATCGCGGAGGTCTTGCCCGCCGACAAGGTCGCGCATGTGGCGGGCCTGCAGCGCGACGGCGCCGTCGTCGCCATGGTCGGCGACGGCGTGAACGACGCGGCGGCGCTCGCCACCGCGGACGTCGGGCTGGCGATGGGAACCGGGACGGACGCCGCGATCGAGGCGGGCGATCTGACCCTGGTGCGCGGCGACCTGCGCTCGGTGCCGCAGGCGATCCGGCTCTCGCGGGCCACGCTCGGCACCATCAGGGCGAACCTGTTCTGGGCGTTCGCCTACAACGTCGCGGCCATCCCGCTGGCCGCGCTCGGCCTGCTGAACCCGATGATCGCGGGCGCGGCGATGGCGCTGTCCTCGGTGTTCGTGGTGGGGAACAGTCTGCGGTTGCGGAGATTCCGCTGACACCCAGCCCTGCCGATTTGCGCTGACCTCACGTCAACTTGAACACTGTTCAAGTTGACGTGAGGGCAGGGAGATCGGTGAAGCAGGCAGTGACAGGTCGTGGAGAGGTCCGGCACACCCGGGTGGTGGTCATCGGGGCGGGCTTCGCCGGGCTCGGCATGGCGGCAGGCCTGACCCGAGCGGGTCATGACGACTTCATCGTGCTCGAGAAGGCCGAGGACGTCGGCGGCACCTGGCGGGAGAACACGTACCCCGGCTGCGAGTGCGACGTGCCGTCCGCCCTTTACTCGTATTCCTTCGAACAGCAGGCGTGGGGCGGAGTCCGGGCATCGCAGCCGGAGATCCTCCGCTACCTCCGCAAGGTGAGCGTCAAGTACGGCCTCCGGGACAAGATCGAGTTCGGCGTCGAGGTCGAGCGCGGTCATTGGGACGAGGTCGACGGGCGGTGGCACCTGTTCACCACCACCGGCCTGGAGTTCGTGGCGCAATACCTGGTGGTCGGCACCGGAGCCCTCCATCTGCCCAAGGTGCCGAAGACACCGGGGGCCGCGTCCTTCGGTGGGCCCGCGTTTCATTCGGCGCGATGGGACCACAGCGTCGACCTCACCGGCAAGCGGGTCGCGGTCATCGGAACCGGCGCGAGCGCGATCCAGATGGTGCCCGAGCTCGCGGCCGTGGCCGGCTCGGTCCAGCTGTACCAGCGCACGCCGCCCTGGGTGTTGCCGCGCCGGGAGGCCGGGCGGCTCACGCGCGCGGTCGGGCGGGTACCGGTCCTCCGCGGACTCGTCAGGAGCCTGACCTACTGGAACGCCGAACTGCTTGCCATCGGCCTCAACGGGCGCCCAGCCCTGACCCGGCCGATGGAGTGGCGGGCCGAGCGGCACCTCCGCCGCCAGATCCCGGACCCCGCTCTGCGGGCGAAGCTCACCCCGGACTACCGGATCGGCTGCAAGCGAATACTGCGCTCCGACAACTACTTCCCGGCGGTGGCCCGGCCGGGCACGGAGCTGATCGCGGACCGGATCGCCGAGATCACGCCGGACGGCATCGTCACCGCGGACGGGACGACCCGCGCGGCGGACGTCATCGTGTACGCGACCGGTTTCCGGGTGGCCGGCTCGCTGGCCCGGCTACCCCTCGCCGGCCGCGACGGGGTGACCCTGCAGGAGCGGTGGATGCGGGACGGGATCCGAACCCATCTGGGCATCTCGGTCTCGGGCCTGCCCAACGCGTTCTTCCTCACCGGGCCCAACACCGGGCTGGGGCACAACTCGGTGGTGTTCATGATCGAGTCACAGGTGCGGTACGCGCTGCGGGCGATGGAACTGGTCGACCGCGAGCGTGTGAGCGCCCTCGACGTCCGCGCGGACGCGCAGGCCGCCTTCCACGATGACCTGCACGCGCGCCTGGGCACCGCGGTCTGGAGCACGGGTGGGTGCTCGAGCTGGTACGTCGACGCCAACGGAACCAACCACTCTGTGTGGCCGGGATTCTCGTGGCAGTACTGGTTGCGGACCCGGCGGGTGAGCAGGCGCGACCACCATCTCCTCTGAGGTCGACCGGCGACAGTCGTGGCCGGGGCGGACCGATGTCGGGCACGATGGGGAGATGATCCTTGTCGTCGACGACGATCCCTCGGTGCGGGAGGCCGTCGTGACCGCGCTCGAACTCGATGGACACGAGGTGCGGTCGGTGGGCGACGGGAGCGCGGCGCTGGCGGCGATCGCGCAGGACACCTTTGCGGCGATGGTGCTCGACGTCATGATGCCGGGTGTCGACGGGCTGTCGGTGTGCCGGCTGCTGCGGGGGCAGGGCGATCGGATCCCGATCCTGGTGCTGACGGCCCGCTCCGAGGTGGGCGACAGGATCGCCGGGCTCGACGCCGGCGCGGACGACTACCTGCCGAAGCCCTTCGACATCGATGAACTGGCGGCCAGGGTGCGGGCGCTGCTGCGCCGGGCGGCGCCCCCCGAGGCGGTGGAATTCGGGGACCTCACGATCGACCCGGAGACCCGGCGCGGTGTCCGTTCGGGTCGGAGCATCGAATTCACGCAGACCGAGTTCGCGCTGCTCGAGCTGCTGCTGGCCAATGCAGGTCAGACGCTGACGCGGGAGGTCATCACCGACCGGGTCTGGGGGCACGACTTCGGACCCCAGTCCAATTCGCTGGCCGTCTACGTCAGCTATCTCCGCACGAAGCTGGAATCGGGCGGCGAGCCGCGCATCATCCAGACCGTCCGCGGCCTCGGCTATCGGTTGGCGCCGCCGTGAGGCGGGGCCGCCTGCCCATCCGGACGCGCATGGCGATCGTCACGTCGCTCGCCGTGGCGGCGGTGGTGCTCGCCTGCGCGGCCGGGGCCTACTGGATCTCCTCCCGCGAGGTGTACCGGAGCCTGGATCTCGGACTGATCCGGGAGGCGACCGCGCTGCAGCTGCAACTGCACGCGGGCAAGGACCTGGGCGATGGGACCGAATGCGCGACGCTCGCCTCGCCTGCGTGCTTCGAGGTGCTCGAGACCGTGGACGAGCGGCCCGTCGTGCTGCCGGAACCGGAGGGCGTCGACGCCGTCATCAGAGGCGAGTCGGATCCATTCCTGACGAACATCGATCTCGTTGGCCTTCCCGGTCGGATGTACGTGACCCCGCTGCTGGACGGCGGTGCGCTGTTGGTCGCCGTCCGCGCCGATCAGCAATTCCGGGCGCTGGACCGGATCGCCAGGTTCCTTGCGTTGCTGTGCGGCGTCGGCATCGTGATCAGCGCTGCGCTCGGCTACGCGGTGGCGCGCTACACGCTCCGGCCGGTCGCCCGACTCTCCCGCGAGGCGCAGTGGGTCGCGAAGGAACGCGACCCGAGTCGGGAGATCGTCGTGGACGGCTCCGACGAACTGGCGCAGCTCGGCGAATCGATCAACACCATGCTGCGGGCCCTCGACGACGCTCTCCGCGCGCAGCGTCAGCTCGTCTCCGACGCCTCGCACGAGCTGAGGACACCGTTGACTGGGATCATCGCGAACGCCGAACTGCTGGCGAGAGGCGACGGGTTGACCGACGAGCAGCAGACAAGGGTGCGGGCGGCGCTGGCACGCAGCACCGCGGACATGCGCACGCTGATCGA
Organism: Rhodococcus sp. PvR099; assembly: GCF_017833315.1. Taxonomy (NCBI): domain Bacteria; kingdom Bacillati; phylum Actinomycetota; class Actinomycetes; order Mycobacteriales; family Nocardiaceae; genus Rhodococcus; species Rhodococcus sp. PvR099. The sequence goes on from NZ_JAFIBV010000001.1 coordinate 4,980,405, forward strand.
CGACATCGTCGACCTCGCACAGGGATCCGAACCGGATATCGCGGCCGAGGACGTGGCGTTCGACGACGTCGTGGCGGAGGTCGTCGAGGCCGCCCGCGCGCACTGGCCGGAGATCGACTTCCGGGTTTCGGTCAGCGCGCACACCGTGCACGGAACCCGCGCGCGGCTGGCGAAGCTCGTCTCGAACCTGGTCGACAACGCGGCCAAGTTCAGCGCGGCAGGCGGCGCGGTCGACATCGCCCTTGCGGAGGGCGTCCTCACGGTGCGCGATCACGGCCCCGGCATCGACGAGGCGGACCTGGGTCTGGTCTTCGAGCGCTTCTACCGATCGGCGCGCTCGAGGGGCACCGCGGGGTCCGGGCTCGGTCTCGCCATGGCGCAGCAGATCGCCCGAGCACACGGGGCGATGATCACCGCGGCAAACGCATCCGACGGCGGTGCGCTCTTCGCGGTGCGGTTGCCACCCTCCCGGTGAGCCCGTCTGCCGCTCGGCGGGCTGCTCTGATCTTTCTCTAACGTTCGGCGCCTACTTTCGCTGATCATGAGAGCACTGAAATCGACTCGAGCTGTCGCCACGGCAACGGTGGGCGCCGTGGCATTGGCGCTCGCGGCAACGGGATGTTCTGCAGGGCAGTCTGATTCGGCGATACGCGTGGACGGGAGCTCGGTGATCGTGCCGATTGCGGGCGGTGAGGCGCGGGTTGACGTGAACGACCTGACCGTTCGCGGCCCCGTCGAGCTGTCCGCCGCCGCTGCGACGGACCTGGGAGCACCAGGGAAGATCTCGGTGGACGCCGACCGCGCGCACTGGTCGTATCCCGAACGCGGTCTCGACGTCACGGCGAGCGTGCGGGACGGTCGGCTCGTCGTCGACATGACCGGCGGCGGCGATCAGGAGCTGGCGTGGCCGGTGACGGGCGCGGGTGCGCGGGACCTGCAGTTGCCGCGGGGTGAGGGGCTGAGCATCCCGGTCGACGACGTCTTCTGGAACGACCCCGACACCGGCCTGGTCGGGGAGGAGGGCGAACGGCTGCAGGACCTGACCATGCCGTTCTGGGGATACAGCGCAGGCGCGCTCGGTGCGAGCTACCTGGTCCCGACCGACATCGGCACCACCCTCGGGTTCAGCTCGGTCGATGGCCGGCTGCGCGGCACGTCCGTGCACGAGTTCAGTGAGGCCAGGGGCACCGGCACGTACACCGTGGCACTGTCGGTCACCGACGGATCGCCGGTGGCAGCGGCGAAGGACTACCGCGCGCTGCTGCTGCAGCAGGGCGGCCTGCGCACCCTGAAGGAGAAGATCGCCGAGAACCCGGACACCGAGAAGCTCGTCGGCGCCTTCCACGCCTACCTGTGGGGCGACGGCCGCACCCCCGAGTCGATGCGCAGGCTCGAGGAGCTCGGCCTCTCGAGAATGTGGCTGGGCTACGACTCGGACGAGCAGCCGATGAGCAGAGAGGCCGTCGAGACGGCAACGGCCGCGGGCTATCTCGTCGGCCCGTACGACACCTTCGGCAACGCGCAGGACCCGGCGGGCGAGGTCGACAATCCGTCGTCCCGATGGCCCGACGGGGTATGGCCGGGGGACTGCGTCGTCGACGAGAACGGCGAGCGGGTGGGCGGATTCGGCGGCAGGGGCTGCTACCTGAGCTCGCAGGCGCTGGCCGCGCGTCCGGACCTGTTTGCGAGTCGGGTCGCCGCAAAGGTGGACAACGGTGCGAACAGCTATTTCCTCGACGTCGATGCGACGGGTGAGGTGTTCGACGACCACAGCCCCGATCATCGGATGACCCAGTCCGGGGACCGGCAGAACCGCCTCGATCGCATGGGGGTGATCGGCGAGGACCTGGTGCTGGGATCGGAGACGGTCGGGTCGTGGGCCAACGGCGTCGTGGCTTTCAGTCACGGCTCGAGCACCCCGGTGCTGAACGACCTCTGGAAGGTGGAACGGGACAAGGCGACGTGGGGTGCGTACTGGGGGAAGAACGGACCGGCGGCCTTCTTCAAGCCGGTCGAGTTGCCGGCGAAGCTGCGAACCGGGATGTTCGACCCGAAGTACCGTGTGCCGCTGTACGAGACGGTGCTGCACGATTCGGTGGTCAGCACGGATCGGTGGGAGCTCTCCTTCAACAAGCTGCCGTCCGAGCAGACCACCCGCGCGCTGCTCGCGATGCTCTACAACACGCCGTTGAACTACGCGCTGAACGCACAGACCATCGCGGAGGAGGGTCCGCGGATGGCGACCATGCAGAAGTTCTTCGCCACCATCCAGGAGGCCGCCGGAACCGAGCCGATGACCGACTTCCGCCGGCTGACCGAGGATCGCACGGTGCAGCGCACCACCTTTGGCGACGGAACGCTCGAGGTCACGGCGAACTTCGGCGACCGCGCTTTCGAGGATGCCGACCTCGGCGCGGTGCAGCCGGGCTGCGTGGCCGCATCGATCGGCGGCGAGGTGACGACGCTGTGTCCGTGACGAGACGCCGCGGGCGGGCCGCCGATCAGCCGCCCAGCATCGCCGCGCCGAGCGTGGACTCCGGCACCGCGAACCCCTCGATCAGGGTCAGGGCGTGCGGGCGCAGGGTCCGACAGCGTTCGTTGACGCCGCGGGTCACCGCCTTCGCGCGCTCGACGGACAGGTGCCGGTGCTCCATGAACCAGGCCTTGTCGTCCTCGATGACCGTGAGCGCGTACAGGTCACACAGGTCACCGAGCAGGTCGGCGGCCTCCTCGTCCTCGCACGAGTCGATGCCCGCGACGAACGCCTCCAGCACCACCCGGTCGATGTGCGCCTCGGCCGCGCGCAGCACATGGTCCTGCACGGAGTTGAAGGCGTCGAACGGGTCGTCCTCGCGCTTCTGCGCGCCCTGCAGCCGCCGGGCCGCCGTGGACAGCAGGTATTCCTCGCGATCCTCGAACATCTTCAGCTGCGTGCCCCGGTTGAACAGGCTGCCGTCCTCCTCGTTGTCCTGCCGGGTGTCGAGGATGGTCTGGATGATCTGCTGGGCCGCGGTGCGCTTCTTGACCACGTCGGAGACGGTGGTGGCGGCGAAGCGCATCCAGTCGACGGGACTCATGCCGCGCACCTCGTCGGCATACGCGGTGAGCAGCTCCTTCGCGACCAGCTGGGTGAGCACGTGGTTGTCGCCCTCGAAGGTGGTGAACACGTCGGTGTCGGCCTTGAGCGCGACGAGCCGGTTCTCGGTGAGATACCCGGCGCCGCCGCAGGCCTCGCGGCATTCCTGGATAGCGCGGGTGGCGTGCCAGGTGTTTGCGGCCTTGAGCCCGGCGGCCCTTGCCTCCAGCTCGCGCTGCTCCTGCGGGTCCACCTCGTCCGCGGTCTGGATGTCGTGCAGCCGGGTCACCAGCTGGTTCTGCGCGAAGTGCAGGGCGTAGGACTTCGCGATCAGCGGCAGCAGCCGGCGCTGGTGTACCAGGTAGTCCATGATGAGGACCTCGTCATCATTCTTGGGCTTGTCGAACTGCCTGCGCTGCAACGCGTATCGGGTCGCGATGCTCAGCGCCACCCGGGCGGCGGCGCCCGCGGCCCCGCCGACGGTGACGCGGCCGCGGATCAGGGTGCCCACCATGGTGAAGAAGCGCCGGTTCGGGTTCTCGATCGGGGAGGAGTACGTCCCGTCCTCAGCCACGTCGGCGTATTTGTTGAGCAGGTTCTCCCGCGGCACCCGCACCTGGTCGAAGACGATCCGGCCGTTGTCGACCCCGGGCAGACCGCCCTTGTGGCCGCAGTCGGAGGTGGTGACCCCCGGCAGGTCGGCGCCGTCCTCGCCGCGGATCGGCACCACGAAGCAGTGCACGCCCCGTGACGTCGCCTCCTCGCCCGGTGCCGCGGTGATCAACTGGGCGAATACCGCTGCCATCCGGGCGTGTTGGGCCGCGCCGCCGATGTAGTCCTTGCGGGACGACGGTGTGGGGGAGTCGATCACGAATTCCTGCGTGGCCGGGTCGTAGGTCGCGGTGGTCTCCAGTGCCTGGACGTCGCTGCCGTGGCCGGTCTCGGTCATCGCGAAGCAGCCGAGCAGGTCGAGATCGATCAGCGGCTTGACGTAGGCCGCGTGATGGCGTGCGGTGCCCAGGTTCTCGATGGCGCCGCCGAACAGACCCCACTGGACGCCCGCCTTGACCATCAGCGAGAGGTCCGACATGGCGAGCATCTCGATGCTCGTCACCGCGGCGCCGACGTCGCCGGTACCGCCGTGCGCGGCCGCGAAGCCGTTGGCCGCGTAGCCGGATTCGGCGAGAATCCGCATCTGCTCGAGCGCCGTGGCCCTGGCGGCCTTGAGGTCGGGGGTGAAGTGCGGGGCGAATTCCTCGCGGGTCAGGTCCACCCGGACCTTCTCGCGCACCTCCCGCCACTGCCCGTCGAGTGTGGTCCGCAGGTGGTCCGCTGTGGTGGCCATGAGTCCGACGGTAGCGCAGCGATGGCCGCCGTGCGCCGGCGTCGCGGCGCGTTCCGGCGCGCGGGTCGACGGTGCCGCTCGGAGGGTGCCCACAGTCCTATGCTGACCTCGCCAGGTCAGGGTCGAGATGCCGATGCGCGAGGACGACGATGATCACGCTGATACCCGACAACCAACGCCGCACCCTCGACGAGCTCGGCGATCGCCTGGACCTCGAGGTCGGCGATGTCACCGCGAAACGGTCGGCCTACTGGCTGATGTTGCTGCTGTCCGCGACGATCGCCGTCGCAGGCGTGATCAGCGACTCCACCGCCACCGTCATCGGAGCGATGATCGTGGCCCCGCTCTCGACGCCGATCCTGGGCATCGGGCTCGGCATCGTCACCGCGCGGGCCGGGGCGGTGGGCCGGAGCCTGCTGTACGTCCTCGTCAGTGCCATCGCCGTCGTCGCGCTCGGCGCGTTGATCGCGCAGCTTCTCCCGAATCCCACCAATGTGCTGACCAATTCGCAGGTGACCGGGCGGACCTCGCCGACCCTGATGGATCTGCTGGCCGCGATCGCGACCGGGTTCGCCGGATCGATCGCCATCGCCCGGCGCGACGTCGGTGACGTGCTCCCCGGCGTGGCGATCGCGATCTCGCTCGTGCCGCCGCTGGGAGTGGTCGGGGTCTGCCTCGGGTCGGGGGCGCCGTCCCTCGCCGCCGGGGCGCTGGTGCTGTTCCTGTCGAACATGCTGGCCCTCGTCACCGCCTGCACGATGGTCCTCATGCTCGCGGGCTACGCGCGTGATGCGGCCGAAACCCCCGGGACGGTTCGGCGCACTCGCGCCTACCTCGCCATCGCCGCGGCGTCCGTCGTCGTGGCCGTCCCGATGGTGCTCAATTCGCTCTCGAGTCTCTGGGCGAGCCAGGTGCGCGATGCCACGGAGCAGTGGCTCAGCGGGACCCCGTCCGCCGAGGTCGGCACGGTCACGGTCCAGTCGGACACCGTCCTCGTCGATGTCACGAGCCCGGCCGACCTACCACCGATCGACGACCTCCAAGCCTCGGTGGACGAGATCGTCCCCTGGAATCCGGCCGTGGTGGTGCAACACACCGTCGGTCAACGAGTCGAGGGCGACGGGTAGCGGTTCACCTCCTGCGCGGCACCGCGGGCAGGATCGTCCCGGTCACCGCGCCGAGCCCGAACCGTCCGCCTGCGGGGGAGGGCGCGGTGGCCGCGATGGTCACCACGTCGCCGTCCTCGAGGAAGGCGCGGGTGCTGCCGTCGGCCAGGGTGATCGGTGCCCGGCCCGCGTCGGTCAGCTCGATCAGCGACCCGACCTGGTCGCGTCCGGGCCCGGAGACGGTCCCCGAGGCGAACAGGTCACCGGTGCGCAGGCGGGCGCCGTTGGCGGTCAGGTGCGCCAACATCTGTGCGGGCGACCAGTACATCCCGCGGTAGCGGGGCCGGGAGACGACCTGCCCGTTCAGCTGGACCTCGAAATCGATGTCCAGGCCCCAGTTCTCGGTGTCGCGCAGGTATTCGAGCGGCTCCGGGTGCTGCGGCCCGATGGGCAGCCGGGCTGCCTCCAGCGCGGCCAGGGGTACCACCCACGGCGAGATCGAGGTGGCGAAGGACTTGCCGAGGAAGGGGCCGAGCGGCACGTACTCCCAGGACTGCAGGTCGCGGGCGGACCAGTCGTTGAGCAGGACGACGCCGAAGACGTGATCGGCGAAGTCCGCTGTCCGGATGCAAGTTCCGAGATCGCTCGGGGTACCGACCACGAAAGCCAGCTCGACCTCGATGTCGAGCCTGCGGGTCGGACCGTCGGTTGGCGACGACTCGTCCGGGGCCTTGCGCTGGCCGGTCGGCCGCACGATGGCGGTGCCGGACGGTACGACCGTGCCGGCGCGGCCGTGATAGCCGATCGGCAGGTGCTTCCAGTTCGGCGGTAGCGGCGGCTCGCCGGGACGGAACATCCGGCCCAGGTTGGTGGCGTGCTGCTCGGACGCGTAGAAGTCCACATAATCGGCGACGTCGAACGGCAGGTGCATCTGCACCTCGGACAGCGGGTGCAGATACGGCCGGATCCGCTGCCGGTTCGCCGGGTCCGTCACCAGCGCGGTGATCTCGGCGCGTACCTCCGCCCAGCGGGCGCGACCGAGGGCGAGGAAGGCGTTGAGGGTGGTCGACCGCAGCGCGGCCTCGTCGATGACGGAGGTGAGGTCGAGCACCTGGTCGTCGATCGCGACGCCGATGTGCCGGTGCAGGGCGCCGGTGGAGAACACGCCGTACGGGAGTTCAGCCCCGCTTGCGACTGCTTGCAGGTCGCTCGAAACAACACCGTCGGTCATTCCTGGGCCCCTCCCAGTCCGAAAGTGGCAGGGCCGCCGCCCGATCGGGTGGGCGCGAGGCCGAGCCGGACCGCCTCGAGCATCGGGGTCTCGGTGTCGCACGACCCGAAACAGGTCAGCACCGCCCGGGCAGGCACCGGGTCGTGCAGCGCGCGGGCGACCCCGCGCAGCCGGTCCCGGTCCTCGTCGGCCAGCATCGCGGCGGTCGCCGCGGCCGATCCGGATCGCGCGGCGTCCGCGGCCAGCACCAGGTTGAGGAACCCGTGATGGGTGAGGCCGGTCGCCGGGTCGATCTGCCGGATCGCGTGGTGCAGCCCGGCCGTGGCCTTGGCGGGCACCCCCGCGCCCGCGGCCGCGACCAGCGCGACGGCCAGCGCGGCCGGCGTCGGGAACAGTTCGGCGTCGGTCCCGCCGCAGCGCAGCTTCACCCCGAGCGGCGCCCCGTCTCCGGCCCGGCGCTCGGCCAGCGCGGAGATCACCCCGGCGGTGTCGGCGAACGTCGCTGGCTCCACGAACAAGGGCACCGCCGCTTTCGCGCCCCCGGCGGCATCGATCAACGCAGCCAGGTCCCCGTGTCCCGCCATCAGCCTCGACTCGATGCCCACCAGCTCGGTGCAGGGGGAGTGGTGTAGTGCCGCAAGGGCATCCGCGAGTACCGGCACGTCCGCGGTGATCAGCACCGCGAACCGGTCGTCGGCATCGAGGTGGCCGAGCAGCTCGGGGATCCGCGACGCGGGGCACACGAACCGGTGCGTGAGCATCGGTTGACCGGACGCGAGGTCGCGGCGGTGGCGGGTCACCGCCGCCGCCATGTCGAGCCCGGCGGGTTCGAACAGGCCTGCGTCGTCGACCAGGTGCGCGAGTAGGGCGGTCATGACGACGGCCCCCGACCCGACCAGGACCAGGCATACGAGGGATCCTCGACCGCCAGCCCGCCCTCGCCCAGCGCGAGCGGCCGGAACGTGTCGACCATGACGGCGAGCTCGTCGAAATACTCGGCGCCGATGCTGGCCTCGGCCGCCCCCGGCTGCGGTCCGTGCGCGATTCCCCCGGGGTGCAAGGAGATCGAGCCGCGACCGATGCCAGAGCCCTTGCGCGCCTCGTAGTCGCCGTCGACGTAGAACATGACCTCGTCGGAGTCCACGTTGGAGTGGTAGTACGGCACCGGGATGGCGAGCGGGTGATAGTCGACCTTACGCGGCACGAAGTTACAGATCACGAACCCCGCTCCCTCGAACACCTGATGGGCGGGCGGGGGCTGGTGCACCCGTCCGGTGATCGGTTCGAAATCGGCGACGTTGAAGGTGTACGGGTAGAGGCAGCCGTCCCACCCGACCACATCGAACGGGTGGGTGGGGCAGACCAGGCGGGTGCCGACCAGCCCGGTGTTGCCGCGGTGCTTGACCAGCACCTCGACGTCGGTGCCGTCGCGCAGCAGCGGCTCGGTCGGTGCGTGCAGGTCGCGTTCGCAATAGGGTGAGTGCTCGAGCAGCTGTCCGAATCGTGACAGGTAGCGGTGGACGGGCCCGATGTGGCTGCTCGATTCGATCGCGTACGCGCACAACGGTTCACCGGGGTTCGGCAGCCACCGATGGGTGGTGCCGCGCGGGAGCAGGACGTAATCGCCGCGGTGGGCGCCGAACGCTCCGAACACGGTCTCGACGGTGGCGGATCCGGACTCGACGAAGACGCACTCGTCGCCGACGGCGTTCCGGTACAGGGGCGAATCCTGCTGCGCCGCGACGTAGGAGATCCGGACGTCGTCGTTGCCGAGCACTAGCCGTCGACCGGTCACGGGGTCGGTGTCCCCCGGGCTCCGCGCCAGCTCGTGGAGCTTGAGGTGCCGCGACCGGAGGGGGTGATTGGGCGTCAGCGACTGGTCGGGGAGTTCCCATGCCGTCGAGTCGACGATCGCCGAGGGGGTGCCGAGGTGGTACAGCAGCGCGGAGTCGGAGGAGAAGCCCTCCTCGCCCATGAGTTCCTCGCGATAGAGGTCGCCGCCGGGCGCGCGGAATTGCGTGTGTCGCTTCGGTGGCACCTGGCCGACCTGGCGGTAGAAGGGCATGGCGTTCCTCCCGGCGTCGCGCTTCGGACCGCCCCCTCGGCCCCGTGATGTGATGCGGATCACATCAGTCGCCACTATATCGCCGCTGGCCTGGCAGATAGCTAAGTCCTGGGTCTAGACTCAGCACTGTGACGTGCACCCTCTCCGAAACCCTCGCCGTGGTCGGCGAGCGGTGGGCCCTGCTGATCGTGCGCGAGGTCGCGCTCGGCCTCCGCCGCTTCGACGAGCTCCGGGCCGCCACCGGCGCGCCGCGCGGGGTGCTGTCGGACCGCCTGCAGCGGCTCATCGCCGCGGGCGTGCTGGCCACCAGGGACTACCGGGTCCCGGGCAGCCGGGCCAGGCAGGAGTACGTCCTCACCGATGCGGGGCTGGACCTGCTGCCGGTGCTGGCCGCGTTCTCCGACTGGGGGGAGAAGCACCTCGCCGACGGCGGGGTGCCCGAGGTGGTCTACCGGCACACGGGCTGCGGCGGCCGGGTGACCGCGCGCCTGGTGTGTGAATGCGGCGGGGACGCGGACGTGCACGACCGAGTCATCGCCCAGGTCAACCGCTGAGTTCGACGCTCGACCCCGCAGCAGATATCGAGACAGCAAGTACCGAGTCAGCACGTACCGAGTTCAGCAAGTACCGAGACAAAGGAGTGCTCCATGTCCCTGGCCACCACCACCGATGCCGCCTTCGCCGCCGACGTGCTCTCGTCCGAGACGCCAGTCCTCGTCGAGTTCACCGCGAGCTGGTGCCCGCCGTGCAAGATGGTCGCGCCGGTCCTCGAGCAGATCGCCGACGAGGAGGCCGGTCGCCTCGCCGTCATCGCCTTGGATGTCGACGAGAATCCCGGGATCGCCAGGGAGTATCAGGTGATGAGCATGCCGACCATGGCCTTGTTCATCGGCGGAGACGTGGTCACGACGATGGTCGGCGCCAAGCCCCGCGCGGCGATCATGCGGGCGCTGGAACCGCATCTGCCTGCCGCCTGACCCCGCGCTGATCGCCGAGTGTGCACCTGCCGGCGCTCGCTCTCGGGCGATGCGCCGGCAGGTGCACACTCGGAAAGGGCAGGCGCCTCACCCGACGCGCGCTGGCGGCGATCGCCGCCGGGGTGGTCCTGCTCGGCCTTCTCGGCTGGGGTTCGTACACGATCTGGGCGGACCACCAGCAGGAGCAGGCCAGGATGGAGGCCCTCGACGCGGGTCGGCGATTCGCCACCGACCTGGCGACGTACAGCTTCGAGAACCTCGACAACAGCCTGTCCGTGGTCCGGGGGAACTCGGTGGGCGAGTTCGCCGGGCAGTACACGCAGGTGGCGTCGAACCTCAAGGACATGATCGTGCAGTACAAGGCCACCTCGTCGGCCGAGATCATCGCGGCCGGACTCGCGGAGACCGGCCCTGACAGTGCGGAGGTGGTCGTGTTCCTCGACCAGACCGTCACCAATTCCAACTCGCAGGAACCGTGGGTGGACCGAAACCGCATGCAGCTCTCCCTCGTCCGCGACGGCGGCGAGTGGAAGTTCGCCAACGTCCAGTTGCTCTAGCCCCATCCACACACCCAGGAGGACAGATGAGTCGCAGAAAGCGCAGGGCAGCACAGGCTCTGGTGGCAGGAAGGGAGCCGAAGAACCCGGTCGTCATCCGGGCCCGCAGCGCGGACAGCATTCCCGCGCGGGTGCTCGGTGTGGCCCTGGCGGGCACCGGTGCTGCGCACTTCACCGCACCACGCGCCTTCGACGGGCTGACCGCGAAGGCCTTCCCCCGCGAGACGCGGCAGTGGACCTACCGCAACGGCGCGACGGAGCTGCTGCTCGGACTGGCGATCGTCTACCGCCGGACCCGGGTCCTCGGCTCGGTCGGCCTGTTCGCCTACACCGCCTGGCTCTGCGGTCAGCTGGCCCGCCGCCGCTGAGCCGTGGCCGCCGAGTGTGCATCTGCTGGGGCATCGGCCGAGTGGGAGTGTCGGGAGGCGCACACTCGGCGGGCGTTTTAGGGTGAACGGGACCGGAGTGCACACCTCATTGGAGGCTCGATGAGTGCAACGCGTACCGAACCGGGCTCGAGAACCGCTGCCGCGCGGCTGCTGTCGGCATTTGAGACGATCGCGGGTGGCCAGCTCCCGGTGCGGGTGCGGTGCTGGGACGGGTCCGTCGCGGGCTCGGCGGACGCCGAGGTCACGGTCGCCTTCCGGAACCGCAGGGCGCTGCGCCGAATCCTGTGGTCCCCCAACGAACTGGGGCTCGGCCGGTCCTATGTCGCGGGCGACATGGAGATCGACGGGGACATCTTCGCGCTGCTCGATGGTCCGGAGGTGATCGAGCGGGTCGCCCGCCGTGACTTGCGCACGCTCGACCGGGCCGGAATCCGGCGGGTGGTGTCGAGCTTCCTGCGGCTCGGTGCGGTGGGGCCGCCGCCTGCTCCACCCGCCGAGGAGATCGGCAGGCGGCGCGGGTCCAAGCACAGCAAGGCGCGCGACGCCGCAGTCGTCTCGCATCACTACGACGTCGGAAACGACTTCTACCGACTGTTTCTCGGCCCGAGCATGGTCTATTCCTGCGCCTACTGGACCGACCGCGACTCCGGCACCCTGGAGCAGGCGCAGTGGGCGAAGCTGGAGCTGATCTGCCGCAAACTCGAGCTGGCCCCGGGCATGCGCCTGCTCGACGTCGGCTGCGGCTGGGGCTCGATGGCCATCCACGCCGCACGCGAGCACGGGGTGAGCGTGGTCGGCGTGACGATCAGCAGGGAGCAGTGCGAGCGCGCAACCGCCCGCGTCGCGGAGGCGGGGCTGTCCGACCGGGTGCAGATCCGGCTCCAGGACTACCGGGACGTGGACGACGGCCCGTACGACGCGATCTCCAGCATCGGGATGTCCGAGCACGTTGGCGACTCCCGGCTGGACGAGTACGCGAACCGGTTGACGAGCCTGCTGCGGCCAGGCGGACGCCTGCTCAACCACGCGATCGCCTCCGTCGCGCCGCTGGTCACCGAGAAACACCCGAAGCCGACCTTCGTCGACCGCTACATCTTCCCGGACGGGGAACTGTTGCCGCTCAGTCACGTTGCGGGCGCGCTGGAGCGGGCAGGTCTCGAGGTTCGGGACTCCGAGGCGCTGCGCGAGCACTACGCGCGCACCCTGCGCCAGTGGGTCGACAACCTGCGCCGCGACTGGGACGAGGCGGTGCGCCTGGTCGGCGCGGCGCGGGCGCGGACCTGGCTGCTGTACCTGGCGGCGAGCGCGCTGTCCTTCGAGCGGGGCCGGATCACCATCCACCAGGTCCTCGCGGTCCGCGCCGACGCCACCGGTGTCCGCGGGATGCCGCTGACCCGGCGGGAGTGGTTGGTGGACTAGCGAACCGGCGTCGGAGCCGGGATGCGCTTCCCGAAGTCGCTCGCGACCAGGTAGCCGACCCAGGCCCGGATGGCCTGCGGCAGGGGAGGCGCCGCCAGTCCCGCCCGCTCGGCGAGTGCCCGTGCGGATTCGGTCGGGTACCGGTCGGCGGAGAGGAAGCCGAGCGTCTCCGGATCCGCGCCGGTCAGCCGCGCGGGCAGCCGCCGGATCAGCCCGACCGGCACGTGGAATCGAGGGGGTCGCACGCCGAGTGTCTGCGCGACGTCGCGGAGCAGGTCGCCCAGCAGCGGCGTGTCCTCGTCGAGAACCCACAGCGCCGCACCGGGTTCCGCGTGCTCGGGTACGGCGGCGAGGAACCGGGCGAAGTAGTCCGCGGTGACCACGGGGACCCAGACGTCCTTGCCGCAGGGGATCACATGGAGCTTGCCGCGGTGGAGGTCGCGGACCATGTCGGCCAGCCCGATGAACTGCGTGGTCTCGCCGGTCACGGAGTCGCCGATGACCGTCGACGGGTTGACGATCGCGTATGCGATGCCGTTGGCCTCGGCGTGATCGCGCACTGCGTGGTCGGCCTCGACCTTGCTGGCCTCGTAGGCGCCCTTGTCGCGGTAGAGCGTGGAGTTCACGGTGGCGCCCGCCACGCGGTACCCGCTGATGTGCACGAACCGTCGCAGCCGCGGCAGTTCCTGCGCCCAGCGCAGCGCGGCCACGGCCCCGTCGACGTTGACCGCGCGGGCCTCGGTCTCGGTGAGCCCGAAGGCGAACCGGCCGCCCAGGTTGTAGACGTCGCGCACGGTGGGCAACGGGTCCAGACCGAGACCCGGCGCGGTCAGGTCCCCGTCGACGATGGTCAGCAGCTCGGTGTTCCCGCCGTGGGCGGCCACCCAGCCGCGGAGCTCGTCGCCGCGTTCGGCCGCGTTCCTGACCATGGCGGCGACGTGCCTGCCCTGGCGGGTGAGTTCGGGGATCAGCCATCGGCCGATCAGTCCGGTGGAGCCGATGACGAGGGTGTCGGGTGTGCTCATGAGGCCTCCAGTAACTTGCGGACCGCGCGGACCGCGGCGTCGATGGGTTCGCGGGACCGCCGGACCCGGCCGACCAGGAGTGCGCCCTCGATGAGGGCGAAGACCTCGGTGGCCAGCGCGGCGTCGCCGATGAGGTCCGTGAGGGAGGCCTCCCAGTCGGCGTAGATCTCGGCGCACACCCCGCCGAGCGGGTCGGTGCCCGCCGTCTCGAGGGCGACCGTCGCGATCGGGCAGCCCTTGGTGAAGTCGGAGGCGACCTGCCGGTCGGCGAGCGCCTCCAGGATCCGGGCGATGACATCCGCGGGGGAGCCGCCGAGGGAGCCGGCCATCAGGTCGTCGAGGGTGCCCGCGCTCTGCCGGAGCGCGGCCTCGACCAGCTCGTCCTTGCCGCCGGGGAAGTGGAAGTAGAGCGAGCCGCGCGGCGCCCCGCTTCGTTCGAGTACCTCGGTGACGCCGGTCGCGGCCACGCCCTTCTCCTCGACTGCGGCCGCCATGACCGTGATCATCCGCAGCCTGGTCTCCTCGCCCTTTTTCATGAGGCTCAATATAGACCGGTCTACATATTTTAGCGAGCGGTGGCGGCCGGGGCGTCCGTCGAGTGTGCAGTTGCCGGGGCATCGCCCGAGTGCGGGCGACCGCAACTGCACACTCGACGGTCAGTGCACCGCGGCCCGCACCAGGGGCAGGTGGCGAAGCGGGATCTGGTTCTCCAGGGCGATCACCGTGGACGACCGCAGCACGTTCAGCCCGTCCACGATCTGGTTGATCACGCGCTGCAGGTCCGAATGCGTCCGCGCCACCACCCGGATCAGCACGTCGCCCGCGCCGGTGGTGGTGTGCGCCTCGAGCACCTCGGGAATCGCGGCGAGGTGCTCGACGACCGCGCGGTGCCCCCTGCCCTGGACGATCTCCAGGGTCGCGAACGCGGTGACAGGAAAGCCAAGGGCCTCGGCATTGAGGGTCGGGGCCAGGCTCTCGATCACGCCCTCGCGTTCGAGGCGGGTCAGGCGGGCCTGCACGGTGCCACGGGCGACGCCCAGCCGGCGGGACGCCTCCAGCACCCCCACGCGCGGCTCGGCGTGCAGGAGCTCCAGCAGGTCGGCGTCGAGGCGATCGATGCTCATCGGTGCGCTCCTGGTCACTTTGTCCAACAATTCACCGTCGCGCTCCAGCATTCTGTACATATTGAGCAGCGTCAATCCTCATCGTTGCGCAGCCTGGGGGCCGAGGTCACAGTGAATTCATGACGATCGCGGACATTCGGTTGACCCCGCGCGAGCGCGCCGCGCACCTGCGCGCGAACGATCTGCACCGGCTCGTCGGGCTGGTCGAACACGACGACGCGGCCGACCCCTTCCCGGTGGTCGGGATCGACGCGGTGGTGTTCGTCTGCGGCAACGCCACCCAGAGCGCCCACTACTTCGTCTCCACCTGGGGCATGACCCTGGTCGCGTACGCGGGGCCGGAAACCGGTCAGCGCGACCACAAGTCGTTCGTGCTCGAGTCCGGCTCCGTCCGGTTCGTCCTCGAGGGGGCGGTCAGCCCCGACAGCCCGCTCGCCGACCGGCACCGCCGAAACGGCGACGGCGTGGTGGACCTGGCGCTGGAGGTGCTCGACGTGGACCGCTGCATCGAGCGGGCGCGGTCGCAGGGCGCCACGGTCCTCGAGGAACCGCACGACCTCACCGACGACTTCGGCACGGTGCGCCGCGCCGCCATCGCCACCTACGGCAGCACCAGGCACACGCTCGTCGACCGCAGCCGCTACGGCGGGGTGTACCTGCCCGGATTCGCCCCGCGCAGTTCGGGATTCGTCCGCCGCCCCGGTGCGCCCGAGCGCCTCGTCCAGGCGCTCGACCACGCCGTCGGCAACGTCGAGATGGGCCGGATGGATCACTGGGTGCGCTTCTACAACCGGGTCATGGGCTTCACCAACATGGCCGAGTTCGTCGGGGGCGACATCGCCACCGAGTACTCGGCGCTGATGTCCAAGGTCGTCGCGAACGGCAACCACCGGGTCAAGTTCCCGCTCAACGAGCCGGCGCCCGGAAAGAAGAAGTCGCAGATCGACGAGTACCTCGAGTTCTACGGAGAACCCGGCTGCCAGCACCTCGCGCTTGCCACCAGCGACATCCTGCGCACCGTCGACGCGCTGCGCGCGGAGGGCGTCGAGTTCCTTGACACCCCCGACGCCTACTACGACGACCCCGAGCTACGGGCCCGGATCGGTCGGGTGCGGGTGCCCGTCGCCGAGCTCAAACGCCGCGGGGTGCTGGTGGACCGGGACGAGGACGGCTACCTGCTGCAGATCTTCACCAGGCCGCTCGGCGACCGGCCGACGGTGTTCTTCGAGCTGATCGAGCGGCACGGCTCGCTCGGCTTCGGCAAGGGCAACTTCCGGGCCCTGTTCGAGTCGATCGAGCGCGAGCAGGCGGCACGCGGAAACCTCTGACGCCATTGCCGTGACCGGATCGGTACTCGTTGCGCTGGCGAACCGTGCACGAGTCGTGTTCTATCGACTACTTATGAGCTCAGTCACCCGCATCGTCGCCGGAACACTCGGAGCAATCGCCATCGCCGCCGGTACGGCCGCGACGGCCACGGCAGCCCCCGCGGCGTCCGCCGCCCCGTACACCCTGCTCGTCGACGGCAGTCACACCGAGTACCAGGTCAACCCGGTGCTCACCGAGGACGACGTGCTGAACACCAACAAGGACTTCACCTCGGTGCCCGGCGTCCGCGCGCACAGCATCGACGGCCGGAACTTCTCCTTCTACCGGCTCGTCGACGGCGCCCGGATCGGGATGGTCCGGATCAACGAGGTCTGCCTGCCGACCGGCGTCTGCCACGGCCTGATCGTGGACAGCCCCAGCCCGGTCCTCTGAGGCGGGGCCTCAGCCCGCCCAGGTCGTCGGCACGTCGCCGCCGCCCTCGGGACTGACCCGGGTACCCACCTGGGCGAGCAGCGGCACCGGCGCGATCGGCCCGGCGAACAGCGCCTGACCGAGCCCGAATCCGGTCGCGCGGTGCAGCATCGGCGCGGGCACGTGTGAGAACAGGGTGCTCAGGTCCTCGATGTCGGCGGCGCCGTTCATCCGCATCAGCACCAGGTTGTCGCACTGCGAGACCACGTTGGGGTGCACCTTGCCCGGCCGCTGGGTGGCGACGAACAGGTGCAGCCCGAACTTGCGGCCCTCGCCTGCGATCAGCGCGCCGAGTTCGGCGGTCGCCGCCAGCAGCGGGTCCTCGGTGGTGGCGGGCAGCACGTTGTGCGCCTCGTCGATGACGAGCAGCACCGGCTCGCGGTCACGGCGGCCCGCCCACCGCCTGCCCAGGATCGCCAGCGCGACCGCGGTCCGCTCGTCCGGACGCGACAGGCTCCCGATGTCGACGACGATGCAGCGTGCGAGGCTCACGTCGTACTCGATCGCGGAGCGCTCGTCGCCGCGCCGCCACAGGTCCCACTCGCCGATCCGGAGGTTGCCGATCCGGGCGGCCAGTCGCTCGGTGTCGTGGTGGGCGGCGGCAGCGGCCTCCAGGTCATCGACGGAGTACGGCGCCGTCAACGTTTCGGTGACCTGTCGCAGCGCACGGAAATCGTCGAGGTCGCGGATCGGGTCCATCCGAAGCAGCAGCGCCTGGACGTCGAGGTCGAGGTCGCTGAAGTCCAGGCACAGCGTGTGCGCGGCGCCGTAGCCACGGGCCCGCGCCACGTGCACCCCGGCCGCGACCTCACGGTGACGGGCGGCGGCGGGCGAGCAGTCCTCGGGGTCACAGGATCCGAGGAAGACGTGATCGGAGTTCGGGTCGAGCACCATGATCGGCAGCTCGGTCGAGCCCAGCAGTCGTTCGAGCAGGCCCCCGGTGGTGTAGGTCTTGCCGGAGCCGGACTGCCCGCACATGAAGGTGTGACGCGCGAACCCCGTCGATCGCAGCCGGGCCGGGACGCTCGACGCCTGCCGCAGCACCCCGATCTCGATGGCGGCGGCGGTCCCGGTCAGGCCGCCGGCGATCAGGCCGACCTCGTCCTCTGTCGCGGGCCGGATCGGGCGCTCGCCGAACGGCTCGACCGCATGCCGCTCGAGGAAGAAGTCGCCGTCGAACTCGCCGAGCGTGGTCGCATTGCCGCTGAGCGATCGCATCATCGGACGGGCGCTGGCCGCGACGACGCCGAGCTTGGCCATCTGGTCGCGCACCGCGAAGTCGAGCTGCGGACCCTCCCGCTCGACCATGCGGACCTCGCGCACCTGGACCGCGACCCGGCGCGCGCCCTCGAACTCGATCACCGCGAACCCGCCGACCTCGACGCCGGTCTCGACGGGGGCCATGAAGGAGACCTCCCTGCCGTCCGAGGACACGGCGACCCGGGCGGCCTGGAAGTGTTCGTAGAGCTCGTGTCGGTGCGCCTGCAGTGCGTCCAGCATGGGTTCCATGCCGAACATCCTGACATCACGGCTTAGGGGCCCGCTGCGCTGTGATGTCGGTCCCCTCCGCTGTGACCTCGGTCGCTCCGCAGGCTCCTCTCCTACACCCTGTCGTTGGCAAATTCTCGCGAACTGGGACACTGGAGGCCGTGACTGCTCCCACCAGCGCCTCTTTTCAGCCCGCCAGCACCTCAGCGCAGCTCTTCGAGCGGGCGGGCGCCGTCATCCCCGGGGGCGTCAACTCCCCGGTGCGGGCGTTCCAATCGGTGGGCGGCACACCCCGCTTCATAGCCAAGGCGTCCGGCTACACGCTCACCGACGTGGACGGCAACGACTACGTCGACCTCATCTGCTCATGGGGACCGATGATCCTCGGGCACGCGCACCCGGCGGTCGTCGAGGCCGTGCAGAAGGCCGCGACCACCGGGCTCTCGTTCGGAGCCCCCACCGAGGGTGAGATCGAGCTCGCCGAGGCGATCGTCGACCGGGTCGGTCCCGTCGAGCAGGTCCGCCTGGTCAATTCCGGCACCGAGGCCACCATGAGCGCGGTCCGGCTGGCCCGCGGGTTCACCGGCCGCTCCAAGATCATCAAGTTCTCCGGCTGCTACCACGGCCACGTGGACGCCCTCCTCGCCGACGCGGGTTCCGGCGTCGCCACCCTCGGGCTGCCCACTTCGCCCGGCGTCACCGGCGCGCAGGCCTCCGACACGATCGTGCTGCCCTACAACGACCTGGACGCGGTCGCGCAGGCCTTCGCCGCGAACCCCCAGCAGATCGCGTGCGTCATCACCGAGGCCGCGGCGGGCAACATGGGCGCCGTCGCGCCGAAGCCCGGGTTCAACGAGGGCCTGCGCCGGCTGTGCACCGCGCACGACGCGCTGCTGATCATGGACGAGGTGATGACCGGCTTCCGCGTCAGCTCGGCCGGTTGGTACGGGATCGACGGCGTCGCGGGCGACCTGATGACCTTCGGCAAGGTGATGAGCGGGGGACTGCCCGCCGCGGCGTTCGGCGGCCGCGCCGACGTGATGGGCCACCTCGCACCCGCCGGCCCGGTGTACCAGGCGGGTACCCTGTCCGGGAACCCCGTCGCCGTCGCCGCGGGCCTCGCCAGCCTCCGCGCCGCAGATCAGAGCGTGTACGACGCCCTCGAACGCAACTCCGCGACCCTCGGCCGGATGCTCGGCGACGCCCTCACCGAGGCAGGCGTGCGGCACCAGGTGCAATTTGCAGGCACCATGGTGAGCGTGTTCTTCGCCGACCGCCCTGTCACCAACTACGCGGAGGCGAAGGCGAGCGACACCTGGCGCTTCCCCGCCTTCTTCCATGCGCTGCTCTCCCGCGGCGTCTACGCACCCCCGAGCGCCTACGAGGCCTGGTTCGTCTCCGCGGCCCTCGACGACGCCGCGTTCGACCGTATCGCCGCCGCGTTGCCGGCCGCAGCCAAGGCGGCCGCGGCCGCGCAGGCACCCACCACCTAGATCCAGCAACCCCTAGATCACGGAGCCAATCCACGTGAGCACCCTGCAGCAGACGCCGACGCCCGACCCCGCCGAGTCGCGCACCATCGTGCACGTCCTTCGTCACGGCGAGGTGCACAACCCGAAGGGCATCCTGTACGGCAGGCTGCCCGGCTACCGGCTGTCCGTGACCGGCCAGGCGCAAGCCCGCACGGTCGCCTCGGTGCTCGCCGACCACGACATCACCCACGTCGTCGCCTCGCCGCTGCAGCGCGCGCAGGAGACCGCGTCGCCGATCGCGGGCGAGCACGGGCTGACCCTCGTCACCGACGACAACCTGATCGAGGCGGGCAACGAGTTCGAGGGGCTCAAGGTCTCGGTCGGCGACGGTGCCCTGCGCAGGCCGCGGCACTGGTGGAAGCTGCGCGACCCGTTCACCCCGTCCTGGGGCGAGCCGTACCTGCAGATCGCGCACCGCATGCTCGCCGCCGTCAACACCGCGCGCGTCGCCGCCGTCGGGCACGAGGCCGTGTGCGTCAGCCACCAGCTGCCGGTGTGGACGCTGCGCCGCTTCCTGCAGGGCGAGCGGCTCTGGCACGACCCGCGGCACCGCCAGTGCGGACTGGCCTCGCTGACCTCGCTGGTCTACGAGGGCGACACCCTGGTCGACATCGTCTACTCGGAGCCCGCGGGCGCATCCGATCCGAGGGTGACCGGGGCATGAGGCGGGTCGCCCGGGTGGCAGCCGCGGTGCTGGCGGTCGCCGCCGTCACCGCCGGCTGCGGCACCGGCACCGACGCCGTCGCGCAGGGCGGCACGTTCGACTTCGTCTCGCCCGGCGGGCAGACGGAGATCTTCTACGACCCGCCCAGCGAACGCGGGACCATCGGCAACATCTCCGGGCCCGACCTCATGGTCGAGGGCAAGACCACGTCGCTGTCCGATTTCGAGGGTCAGCCGGTGGTCATCAACCTCTGGGGCCAGTGGTGCGGACCGTGCCGCGGTGAGGCCGACGACCTCGAGAAGGTCTACGAGAACACCAAGGATCTCGGCGTCGCCTTCCTCGGCATCAACGTCCGGGATCTGCAGCAGGACAAGGCCAAGGACTTCGTCACCGACAACAACGTCGGCTATCCGTCGGTCTACGACCCGTCGATGCGCACGCTGACCGCGCTCGGCGGCAAGTTCCCGACGAGCGTCATCCCGTCCACCCTGGTGCTCGACAAGGAGCACCGGGTCGCCGCGGTGTACCTCAAGGCGTTGCTGGCGGAGGATCTCCAGCCGGTGGTGGAGAGGGTTGCGCGGGAACAGTGAGCACCATGAACGACGCCGTCCTGGCCGCCGGGATCGGTGAGACCTTCGGCAACACCGCGGCCTCCGGGCCGCTGCTGCTCGCCTTCGGCGCCTGCATGCTCGCGGGACTGGTGTCCTTCGCCTCGCCGTGTGTGGTGCCGCTGGTGCCTGGTTACCTGTCCTACCTCGCCGGAATCGTCGGCGCGGACGCACCCGCGGTGACCGCGGCCGAGGCGGGTGCCCTCAAGACCGAGGCCGACACCCGGTCCGCCGCGCGCCTGCGGGTCGCAGGCGCCGCCGGGCTGTTCGTGCTCGGGTTCACCGTGGTCTTCGTGCTGGCGACCGCCTCGGTGTTCGGCCTGATCTCCGCCCTCACCGTCAACCGGGAGGTGCTGCAGCGGGTCGGCGGCGTGATCACCATCGCGATGGGCCTGGTGTTCATCGGGCTGGTGCCCGCGCTGCAGCGGGACGTGCGCTTCGAGCCGCGTCGGGTGTCCGGGCTGATCGGCGCGCCGCTGCTCGGGGCGGTGTTCGGGCTCGGGTGGACGCCGTGCCTCGGACCGACCCTCGCCGGGGTGCTGTCCGTGGCGGCGGGCACCGAGGGTGCGACCGCCGCGAGGGGCGTGGCCCTGATCGTGGCGTATTGCATCGGCCTCGGGCTGCCGTTCGTGATCCTGGCGTTCGGCTCGGTGAGCGCGCTGCGTGGGGTCGGCTGGCTGCGCCGCAATGCGCGCGCCATTCAGATTTTCGGCGGCCTGATGCTGGTGGCGGTGGGCATCGCCCTGGTCACCGGCGCCTGGGACGTCTTCGTTGGTTGGGTTCGTGACGCGTTCATCTCGGAGGTGACGTTGCCGATATGACGGTGACAGAAGACAGGCCGGCCTCGACGCCGCCGCGGCGCCAGTCCCTCGCCGGACGAGGTGTCGCGCTGGTGCGCAACACCTGGCGCGGCCTCACCTCCATGCGGACCGCGCTGGTGCTGCTGTTCCTGCTGGCATTCGCGGCCATCCCCGGCGCGCTGCTGCCGCAGCGCAGCCTGAACGCGGGCAAGGTCGACGAGTACATCGCGAACCGGCCCACCCTCGGTCCGCTGATGGACAAGCTGGAACTGTTCGACGTGTTCGGCAGCTTCTGGTTCACCGCCGTGTACGCGTTGCTGTTCATCTCGCTGGTCGGCTGCATCACGCCCCGTTGCTGGGAGCACTACAAGGCGCTGCGCACCAAGCCGGTCGCGGCGCCGCGCAACCTGGCCCGGCTCCCGCACCACACCGAGGTCACCGTCGCCGACGAGCCGGAGGCCGTCGCGGCCCTGGTCCGCGGGCAGCTGCGCGGCTGGCGCACGGTCACCCGCACTGGCGACGAGCTGCGGGCGGGCAAGCCGGGCGAGGTCACGGTGTCGGCGGAGAAGGGCTACCTGCGCGAGGCGGGCAACCTGCTCTTCCACCTTTCGCTGGTCGGCCTGCTCGCCGCGATAGCCATCGGCAAGCTGATGAGCTACGAGGGCAACGTCGTGGTGATCGCCGACGGCGGCCCGGGCTTCTGCACCACCTCGCCAGCCGCGTTCGATGGGTTCCGGGCCGGCTATTCCGAGGACGGCACCGGTCTGACGCCGTTGTGCGTGAAGGTCAAGGACTTCAAGGCCGACTACCTGGACAACGGCCAGGCCGAGATGTTCACCTCCAACATCGAGTACCAGGCAGGCGACGACCTGGCGAACAACACCTGGCGCGAGGAGCGGCTGCAGGTGAACCACCCCCTGCGGGTCGCGGGCGACCGGGTGTACCTGCAGGGCCACGGCTACGCGCCGACGTTCACCGTGACCTTCCCGAACGGGGAGACGCGCACCGAGACGCTGCAGTGGCGTCCCGACGACGCGACCACCTTCCTCTCGAGTGGGGCGATGCGGTTCGACCCGCCTGGCGGGATGTACCCCGATTCCACCGAGCGTCGCAAGAACCAGATCGGCATCGAGGGGCTGTTCGCGCCGACCGCGCTGTTCCACGGCAACCTGCTGGCCTCGAGCTACCCGGCGATGACCGACCCGGCCGTCGCGATCGACATCTACAAGGGCGACACCGGGCTCGACACCGGCAACCCCCAGTCGCTGTTCTCACTCAGCAAGGAGCTCGTCAACCAGGGCCGGATGGCCAAGCAGGACCGCGTCAACCTGCGGCCGGGCGAGAGCGCGACCCTGGCGGACGGCACCAAGGTGCAGTTCGACGGGGCCAAGGAATTCGTCAACCTCCAGGTCTCGCACGACCCCGCGCAGCAGTGGGTGCTGGTGTTCGCGATCTCGATGATGGCGGGCCTGTTGGTGTCGCTGCTGATCAAGCGGCGCCGGATCTGGGTGCGTGTGTACCCCGCCGATCCGGATGCCGACACGGTGTCGGATACATTGGATCCGCATCGACGACGTACCGTAGTAGAGCTGGGCGGGCTCGCCCGCACCGACCAGGCCGGTTGGGGCGACGAGTTCGACCGGTTGAGCAGCCGTCTGCTCGCGGACCTGAACACGAAGATCACCTCGGAGAACCGCGCCTGAGGCGCAGGAGAAAACCATGCCGATCAACGAGACCATTGCCCAGTACAGCGACTGGGCGTTCGAGTCTGCGTTCGCGATCTACGTCCTGGCCTTCGTGCTGCTGATCGCCCAGTACGCGACAGCGCGGGCGAACGAGGTCCAGGCTCGCGAGGCGCGCGAGCTGGTGGCCGCGGGTGGCGTCACCGCTCCCGCGGCGCCGTCCGTGCCCGGCAAGGTGGTCGAGGCGCCACGTAAGCCGTGGTCCGAGCGGCTCGGCAACATGGCACTTTCGCTGCTGGTGGTCGGCGTCGCGCTGCACATCGGCTCGATCGTGCTCCGCGGCTTCGCCACCGAACGGTTCCCGCTCGGCAACATGTACGAGTTCGTCACGATGGCGACCGCGGCCGCGATGCTGATCGGGTTGGTGCTGTTGCGCAAGCAGACCTACCGCTCGCTGTGGGTGTTCGTGCTCGTCGTGGTGATCCCGCTGATGTTCCTCGCGGCCACCGTGCTCTACGCCGACGCCGCCCCGGTCGTGCCCGCGCTGCGCTCGTACTGGCTGCCCATCCACGTCACCATCGTGGCCACCGGCAGCGGCATCTTCCTGGTCTCCGGCGTCGCCAGCCTGATGTTCCTGCTCCGGATGCGGCAGCCGAAGGGCGAGGAGGGCGACGGCTTCTGGGGCAAGGTCGCGGAGCGGCTGCCCGACGCGCAGACCCTCGACCGGCTGGCCTACAAGACCACCATCATCGCCTTCCCGCTGTTCGGTGCGGGCGTGATCCTCGGCGCCATCTGGGCCGAAGCGGCCTGGGGCCGGTTCTGGGGCTGGGACCCCAAGGAGACCGTGTCCTTCATCGCCTGGGTGATCTACGCCGCCTACCTGCACGCGAGGGCGACCTCCGGCTGGCGCGACACCAGGGCCGCGTGGATCAACATCGCCGGGTTCGTCGCGATGCTGTTCAATCTGTTCATCATCAACATGGTGGTCTCCGGCCTGCACTCCTACGCCGGTCTCAACTGATTCTCCGATAGGAACCAGACCGCGCGGCCTGCTATTGTCCAGCGCGGACTCGGCGCTGGGGCGAGTCCTGGGGGAAGTGTCAGCAACAGGGGGAGTGCCGCCGTGGCGCAGAACAACGTCGGTTCGTGGGAGTCCGTGAGTCCGGAGGCGGCACAGCCGTCCGCGCAGGCCGGACCCGCGGCCGCCCAGCAAGCACCCGAGCGACACCACGTCGTCTCGGCCCGCGACCTGTCGACGTCGCTGCTGCTCAAGCAGGTCAAGCCGGCCCCGACCGCGGGGTGGCGCAAGGCGCTCTACCAACTGTCGGGCCGGTACATCAACGTCGGCAACAGCGCCAAGGAACAGCGCCGCCTGGAGCTGACCAAACAGGTCAACCAGCCGCTGCAGGGCTGCTACAAGATCGCGCTGCTCAGCCTCAAGGGCGGCGTCGGCAAGACCACGACGACCGCGACGCTCGGGTCCACCTTCTCCTCGCTGCGCGGCGACCGGGTGATCGCGGTCGACGCGAACCCGGACCGCGGCACCCTGAGCCAGAAGATCCCGCTCGAGACGCCCGCGACCGTGCGTAACCTGCTGCGCGACGCCGACAGCATCGAGAAGTACAGCGACGTGCGCGGGTACACCTCGCAGAGCGCGCATCGCCTCGAGGTGCTCGCCTCGGACAGCGACCCGGCCGTCTCCGAGGCCTTCAGTGCCGAGGACTACTCGACGACCATCGACATGCTCGAGAAGTTCTACTCGATCGTGCTGACCGATTGCGGCACCGGACTCATGCACTCGGCGATGCAGACCATCCTCGAGGAGGCCGACTCGCTGGTCGTGGTGAGCTCGGGGTCCGTCGACGGCGCCCGCAGCGCGTCGGCGACGCTGGACTGGCTCGACGCGCACGGCTACGCGGACCTGGTGAGCAAGTCGGTGGCGGTGGTCAATGCCGTGCGCCCGCGGTCGGGCAAGGTGGACCTCGCGAAGGTCGTCGAGCACTTCGAGCAGCGCTGCCGGGCGGTTCGCCTGATCCCGTTCGACCCGCACCTGGAGGAGGGCGCCGAGATCGACCTCGACCGGCTCCGCCCGCAGACCAGGAACGCCCTGCTCGAGCTGGCCGCGGCGGTCGCCGCGGACTTCCCGACGTCGAGTTTTGCGATGCAAGATCGGCTCTGACGCAAGCGATTTGCTCGTGATCGGGCCGTGAGCATCGCGTGACCCGACCCTGAAGGTCAGCCTCAGCGTTCGCGCAACGTCACCCAACTGTGGCGGACTTGTGACCCCGTGTTCGCTGCGATAACGGTCTTCGGGCGGATGATCGGAACATGCGCGCGGTCCGGCACAAGCTTCGGATGTGGAACGGCATTGCCTTGGCCACGGCACTCTCGCTTGCGGTCGGGGTGGTGAGCGGGTTCTTCGATGGGCCCAAGACCGACCCCGAATCCGTGGTCGAGCGCTTCGCCGCCGCCCTCACCGAGGGCGACATCGGCGAGGCAGCCGAGTTGACCTCGTACCCGGCGGCGGCCGAGGCGGCCATCACCCAGGCCTTCGACGGCCTGCACGCCGAGAAGGCCACGTTCGACGTCAACCAGTACATCCCGCTCGGTGACGACGCCGGGATCTTCAACGCGACCGCGGACTGGAGCTTCGGCGACGGAAAGAACTGGCAGTACAACATCGATGGCCGCGTCAGGAAGCTCAGCATCGGCTGGCGGGTCTCGTGGCAACCGCAGACCCTCGCGCCGGGGCTGGGGCACGGCCGGACCCTCCGCTACGACCGCACGGATGCCGCGCCCCCGCGGGTGTTCGACATCGCCGGGAACCTGATGATGACCGAGCAGCGCATCAACACGGTCACCCTCGACCCCGGCGCCATGCCCGACCCGGTGCTCAGCACGAACAGGCTGGCCAAGGTCATCGAGCCGGTCGCGCCGCTCATCACCGGGCCCACGTTGATGCAGGAACTGGCCGCGACGCCGGGCCAGCGGATCACCGCGGTGAGCCTGCGCGACGACGACTTCGCGGTGCTCGAGGACGACCTGCGGGCCGTTCCCGGCGTCGTTATCGATCAGAGACTCAAGCTGATCAGCAACGACCGCCGGGTGTCCGGGCCGATGGTCGACGCCATGCGCAACGTCTGGCAGCTCAACCGAGACGAGACCGCGGGCTGGGCGGTGCACGCGGTCGACCCCGACGGCACGCTGATCCGGCAGACCGGATTCCAGGGGCCGCCCGGGCCCGACATCCGGTCCACCCTCGACCCGCGGGTGCAGCTGGCCGCAGAGGAGGCGGTGGTCAGCGTCGGCACGCCCGCCGTCATCGTGATGATGCAGCCCTCCACCGGAGCGGTGCTGGCGGTCACCCAGAACAATCAGGCTGCGGAGATGGGTCCGGTGGCGTTCACCGGGCAGTTCCCGGCCGGGTCGGCCCTCGATCTCGTCGGCGCCGCGGCGACCGCGCAGAACACCGACATCCAGCACGCCGCCCGCCAGCTCGGCCTCGGTATGGACTACAAGATGCCCGGCCTGGAACAGCGGACCGACGACCTCGACGGTAAGGGCGCCAACCTCATGCGGACGGAGTCGGGACCCGACACGGACAAGCAGGTGAAGGTCAGCCCCCTCGGGATGACCCTCGTCGCGGCCTCGGTCGCTCGCGGATCGACCGCAGTGCCGGTGATCGCCGCAGGTCAGCCAGCCACCACCGATGAGTCGCCCGCACCGATGCCACGGGAGGTGAACGACCGGCTGCGCACGATGATGTGGGAGAACGTGCACCGCGGGCCCGCCTCGATGCTGGCCGAGCACGGCGACCTGATCGGGATGACCGGCTCGTTCGAGGACGACCGGTGGTTCTACGGGTCGAAGGGCGATCTGGCGTTCGCGGTCTTCGTCAAGGACGCGGACGGCTCGGACCAGGCCGTGAAGATGACGAGCAAGCTGTTCAAGGAGATGGCGAAGCCGCCGACTCCCTGATCGCCGCCGTCCTGATCACGCCGTCCTGATCACCTGGCGTGCCGCTCACTCCTTGGGGTCGACCGGGCCGCTCTCGGGGTTCTCGCCCGTGGTGGGGTGGGCCCGGCGGTTCATCCGCCACAGGAATTCCGGGTCGTCGTCCGGACCGAGAACACGTCCCGCGGGCGGCGCGGAGGTGTCGGGGCCGAAGGCCTTCCACAACAGCACCGCCAGTATCACCAGCGCTATCAGCGTCACCAGATAGATCACGACGCACCTCCTTGATTC
The DNA here is from genome assembly GCF_017833315.1 of Rhodococcus sp. PvR099. Taxonomy (NCBI): domain Bacteria; kingdom Bacillati; phylum Actinomycetota; class Actinomycetes; order Mycobacteriales; family Nocardiaceae; genus Rhodococcus; species Rhodococcus sp. PvR099. The sequence goes on from NZ_JAFIBV010000001.1 coordinate 5,007,538, forward strand.
GAGCGTAGCCGCGTCACGGCGCGGCGGCACCATTGTCTGAACACACGAACGGGCGGTCTTCGGGCAGGTCTGTCGACCGATGCTCCGATGACCGCCCGTTCGTGACAGGCGTGTGATGTCAGGCCGAGACGATCACCGAGGAGCCGTGGCCGAACAGGCCCTGGTTCGCCGTGATGCCGATGCGGGCACCCTCGACCTGACGGCCCTCCGCCTGCCCGCGCAGCTGCCAGGTGAGCTCGCAGACCTGCGCCAGCGCCTGGGCGGGCACGGCCTCGCCGAAGCAGGCCAGGCCGCCGGACGGGTTGACCGGGATCCGGCCGCCGATGGTGGTCTCGCCCGCGCGCAGCAGGTGCTCGGCCTCGCCGCGCTTGCACAGCGCGAGGTCCTCGATCCAGTCCAGCTCGACCGAGGTGGCCAGGTCGTAGACCTCGGCGACGTCGACGTCCTCCGGCGAGATGCCTGCCTCCTCGTAGGCCGCGTAGCCGATCGACTCCTTGAAGGTCCGCTCAGGAGCGGGCACCGCGGAGGCCGAGTCGGTGGAGAAGTTCGGCATGTCCATGATGGTCTGCGGGAACGTCGGCGTGACGGTCGAGATCGCCTTGATCCGAACCGGTTCCGCGATGCCCATCTTGCGGGCGTACTCCATCGAGGTGAGGATGATCGCCGCGCCGCCGTCGGAGGTCGCGCAGATGTCCAGCAGATGGAGGGGGTTGGACACCACGGGGGAGGCCAGCACGTCGGCCGCCGTGACCTCCTTGCGGTAGCGGGCGTTCGGGTTGTTCAGGCCGTGCTTGGCGTTCTTGACCTTGACCGCGGCGAAGTCCTCCGCGGTCGCGCCGTACAGGTCGATGCGGCGGCGCGCATTGAGCGCGAAGTACGCCGGGTTGGTCATGCCCATCAAGCGGAACCGCAGCCAGTCCGGGTCGTCCCAGCGCTCGCCTGCGACGGGGGCAAGGAAGCCCTTCGGGGTGGTGTCGGCCCCGACGACAAGGGCGACCTCGCTCAGGCCGGCGAGGATCCGCGCCCGGGCGGTGTCCAGGGCCTGGGCGCCGGTGGCGCACGCGGCATACGAGGTGGCGACGCGGGCGCCGTTCCAGCCGAGGGCCTGGGCGAAGGTCGCGCCCGCGACGTATCCGCCGTAGCCGTTGCGGACGGTCTCGCCGCCGACGATGAAGTCGACGTCCTGCCAGTTCACGCCGGAGTCGGCGAGGGCGGCACGGGCCGCCGCGACGCCGTACTTGACGAACGACTGGCCCCACTTGCCCCAGGGGTGCATGCCGACGCCGAGGATCGCGACGTCATTGTTGGATCCTGCGCCGCTCATGCCTGTGCTCCGTTCGCGTTCGTGTCGGTGGTGGTCGGCTTCCAGCGCCAGATGGTGCGCACGCCGGTCTCGTCCGTGTAGAGGGGTTCGACGACCAACTCGACGTCGTCGCCGACCTTCAGGTCGTCGACGCCGAAGCCGTCGGCCACCTGTCCGAGCACGACGAGGCCCTCCGGCAGCTCGACCGCGGCAAGTGCGAACGGCACGTACGGGTCGGTGGTCGGGATGTACGGGGCCGGCGGCTGGTACTGGGCGTCGGTGTACGACCACACTTTGCCGTGGCGGGAGAGCTCGACGTCCTCGAATTCCTCGCCCGAGCAGGCGGGGTTCTTGCAGAAGGTGGTCTCCCGCGGGAACGAGATCGTGCCGCACGACTGGCACGAGGTGCCGATCAGGGCCGGTGCCGGGCCGGTGGTGAACCAGCCCGCTACTGCTGGTGTGACGCTGTCGCCGGCGGCCTGTGTGGCGGTGTCGCTCATGCAAACCTCATCTGCTGTCGAGCCTGATCGGACGGTCGGGACCGGTGTCCCGAAGTAGAACGTGTTGCAGTATCGCACGGGATCGGCGATGTCGAGGGCGAGATCCCGCCCAGCGGGCGTCGGATCCGGATACGTTGTGAACCATGGCTGCCGGCAAGGGCGGGAGTCCGGCCGTCGAGATCGAGGTCGACGGCCGGGTGGTGCGTGTCTCGAACCCGGATCGCGTCTATTTTCCCGCAACCGGGGCGACAAAGCTCGACCTCGTCGAGTACTACCTGTCCGTAGGCGACGGCATCGTGCGCGCGCTCTACGAGCGGCCGTGCATGCTGCACAGGTTCCCCGAGGGATTGGCGGGGGAGAAGGTGCACCAGAAGCGGATCCCGCGCGGCGCGCCGTCCTGGCTGGAGACGGTCCGCCTGCATTTCCCGCGCTATGACAGGTATGCCGACGAGCTGTGCGTCACCGAACTGGCAGCCGTTGCCTGGGCGGTGCAGATGAGTACGGTCGAGTTCCATCCATGGAACAGCCGTCGCGGTGACACCGAGAAGCCCGACGAATGGCGGATCGACCTGGATCCGATGCCGGAGTGCGACTTCGGTCGGGTGCGCCGCGTCGCGGCCGTCGTCCACGAGGTGCTCGACGAGATCGGCGCGACCGGGTGGCCGAAGACGTCCGGCGGGCGCGGCTTGCACGTCTACGTCCGGATCGCGCCGGAGCACGATTTCGGCGACGTCCGGCTGGCGGCGCTTGCGTTCGCGCGGGAGGTCGAGCGGCGCGCGCCCGAGGAGGTGACCACCGCCTGGTGGCGCAAGGATCGGGACCCGGCGGCGCTGTTCGTCGACTACAACCAGAACGCCCGCGACCACACGATGGCCGCGGCGTACTCGGTGCGCGGTGTCCCGGACGCGCGGGTGTCGGCGCCGCTGCGCTGGGACGAGGTCGACGATGCGCGGCCCGAGGACTTCACCATCGGCACGATGCCCGCTCGATTCGCGGAGCTCGGCGACCTGCACAAGGGGATCGACGACGCGACGTTCGACATAGCGCCGCTGCTCGAGTGGGCCGAGCGCGATGCACGCGAGGGTGCGGCCGTGCCGCCGGAACCCGAGCGGACGTGAGGCGGCGGGCCGGGCTCTGTCAGCGGGTGGTGGCCTCGGTGGTCAGCGACTGCAGCAGCTCCATCACCTCGGACTCGCGGAATCGGCGGTGACCGCCGGGGGTGCGCAGGGAGCCGAGGCGTCCGGCGTGAGCCCATCGGGTGACCGTCTTCGGGTCGACGTGGAACAGGGCGGCAACCTGACCTGGGGTCAGCAGCGATTCCTGGGCGGCGCGGAACGACGGGGCGCTCATCGAGAATCCTCCATGCGCTTGTGCGGTACGAACGTGCGGACATCCTGGCACCCGGTGCCCCGGGTACTCGAACGATCCCGATTTGGTAAAGCGGAGGTAATTCGCAAATCGGATAAGTCCGGCACCCGGGGCCGGTGATCGGCGGGTCGGTAACCTGGGAGGGTGACTGATTCCTCGCAGAACCCCGCCCCGTCGAACGCCAAACGCTCGCTGGCGCGGGACCTCGGTCTGTACACCGTGGCCCGACTGGGTCTCGTCGTCCTGATCGCGGCGATCATCCTCGGGGTCAGTGCGCTGCTGAACGTGGACGTGCCGCTGCTGGTGGCACTGATCTTCGCGGTGATCATCGCGCTGCCGCTCTCGCTCGTGCTGTTCGGCAAGCTGCGTACCCGGGTCAACGAGGAGATCTCCGCGGTGGATGCCCAGCGCCGGGCGGACCGCGACGATCTGCGGGCCAAGCTGCGCGGCGACGGATCCGGTGACGCAGACGGCCGCAAGTGACCGCCGCGATGGGGGTCGTCGACCACAGCGCGCCCAGGGACTGGGTGGACAACGCGGTTCGGCTGATCGACGCCGATTCCCAGCGGAGTGCGGACACCCACCTGCTGCGCTATCCGCTGCCGGCCGAGTGGAACATCCAGCTCTATCTCAAGGATGAGTCCACCCACATCACCGGAAGCCTCAAGCATCGGCTCGCGCGGTCGCTGTTCCTGTATGCCATCTGCAACGGGTGGGTGACCGAGGGCACCACGGTGATCGAGGCGTCGTCGGGGTCGACCGCGGTCAGCGAGGCCTACTTCGCGAAGCTGCTCGGCCTGGACTTCGTCGCCGTGATGCCGCGGAGCACCAGCCCCGCGAAGATCGCGCTCATCGAGGCGCAGGGCGGCAGCTGCCACTTCATCGATCGCCCCTCGGAGATCTACGCGGAGGCGAGCAGGCTCGCGTCCCAGTGCAACGGCCACTACATGGACCAGTTCACCCACGCGGAGCGGGCCACCGACTGGCGCGGGAACAACAACATCGCCGAGTCGATCTTCCAGCAGATGACGCTCGAGCAGCACCCGATCCCGGACTGGGTCGTGGTCGGTGCGGGCACCGGCGGCACCAGCGCCACCATCGGGCGATACATCCGGTACCGCAGGCACGCCACCCGGCTGCTGGTGGTCGATCCAGAGAACTCCGCGTTCATCGGTGGTTATGAGACCGCGTCCGCCGCCTACGAGACCGGGATGCCGTCGCGGATCGAGGGCATCGGCAGGCCGCGGGTCGAGCCCTCGTTCGTCGGGCAGGTCGTGGACCGGATGGTGCCGGTGCCGGACGCGGGGTCGATCGCGGCCGCCCGGCACGTGAGCGAGGTCCTCGGCCGACGGGTCGGCGGGTCCACCGGGACCAACGTGTGGGGCGCGTTCGGCGTGATCGCGGAGATGCTGGCCGCCGGCCGCACGGGCAGCGTGGTGACCCTGCTCTGCGACGGCGGGGAACGGTACGCGGGAACGTACTTCAACGACGAGTGGGTGCGCGGCGAGGGGATGGACCTGACCGAGCCGACCGCGGTGCTGGAGGCCTTCGCGGCCACCGGGCGCTGGTCCGCCTGACGCCCCCTCGCCGGGTGGTGCCGATCGCCGCCGTCAGCGGGGCGTCCGGACCGCCGCGAGCATCGCGCCGAGGTGCGCGCGGCTGACCCGGACGGCGGCCTCCTCGTCGCCCGCCGCGATCGCCTCCACCAGGGCGAGGTGCTCGTCCGAGTTCGGTTCCTGGTCCGTCTCGCGGAGGTCCAACAGCTCGATCATCTCGACCAGCGCCTCGGTCAGCCGTGGCACGAAGGTTTCGAACAGTTCGCTGAGAACCCGGTTGTGTGCAGCCGCGACCACCGCGCGGTGGACCGCGATGTCGGCCTCGACGAAGGCGTGATGGTCCGACGTCACGGCGGCCGAGCGCAGCCCGAGTGCACGCCGCATCGCCGTCACGTCCCGCGCGGTGGCGCGCTGCGCGGCCAATCGGGCGGCCTCCACCTCGATCGCGTTGCGTACCTCGACGACCGCGGCGATGGCCTCGGCGCGGAGCACGCCGTCCCAGCCGTCGGCGGGCACCGGTTCGGTGCGCTCGACGAACACGCCCGCGCCCTGCCGCGACCGCAGCAATCCCTGTCCGGAGAGCATCCGGAGCGCCTCACGGACGGTGGATCGGCCGACGCCGAGTTCGGCTGCGAGGGTGGTCTCGCCCGGCAGTTTGGCGCCGACCGCCCATTCGCCCGCGCTCAGTCGCGCCAGCAGCAGCTCGGCGGTCTGGTCGGCGAGCAGATTTCGAAGGGGCGCTGCGACCACACAAACTCCTCAGGTTGTCAGACAAGTTGGTTTCGTCTAGCTTAGCCGACGTGGCCATTCGCGGACTGCTCCTCGGACGCCGCGGCGGGGTCTGACCGGACCGGCTCCCCGCCGCGGGGTTCGGCCGTGCCGGTCGATCGATCTCGATCCGCACAGGAGACCCACCGTGAACTGGAACCCCCAAGCCCCGTCCCCGATGCCCTCGCACCGCTACCGGCCGTACATCGACCGGGTGCCGGTGCCGCTGACCGAACGCACGTGGCCATCGAACCGGACCACCATCGCGCCTCTCTGGGTGCCCGTCGACCTGCGCGACGGCAATCAGGCGCTGGCCGAGCCGATGGACCCGGCGCGCAAGCGCCGCTTCTTCGAGCAACTGATCGCCATGGGCTACAAGGAGATCGAGGTCGGCTACCCCTCCGCCAGCCAGACCGACTTCGATTTCGTCCGCGACCTCGCGACGCTCGGGCTGGTGCCCGACGACGTGACCATCGTGGTGTTCACCGCCGCCCGCACCGACCTGATCGAGCGAACCTTCGAATCGGTGCGCGGGTTGCCGAACGTGGTGCTGCACATGTACACCGCGACAGCGCCGACCTGGCGGTCGGTCGTGCTCGGACGCGATCGAGATGAGCTACACCGCTTGATCTTCGACGCGGCGCAGGACGTGGCCCGGTGTGGCGACACCGCGACCGGCACGCGCTTCGAGTTCTCGCCCGAGGTGTTCAACCTGACCGAGCCGGACTTCGTCCTCGAGGTGTGCAACAGCCTCACCGAACTGTGGGACGCCGACCCGGACCGGCCGGTGATCCACAACTTGCCCGCGACGGTGGAGATCGCCACCCCGAACGTCTATGCGGATCAGATCGAGTACATGCACCGACACCTGGCCAGGCGGGACTCGGTGATCCTCTCGGTGCACCCGCACAACGATCGCGGCACCGGCGTCGCGGCCGCGGAACTGGCGGTGCTGGCGGGCGCGCAGCGGGTGGAGGGCTGCCTGTTCGGCAACGGCGAGCGGACCGGGAACGTGGACCTGGTGACGCTGGGCCTGAACCTGCACGCCCAGGGCGTCGACCCGATGATCGACTTCTCCGACCTCGACGCGGTGCGCCGAACGGTGGAGCACTGCAACAGGATCGACGTGCACGAGCGCCATCCCTACGGCGGCGACCTGGTGTACACCGCGTTCTCGGGCACTCATCAGGACGCGATCAAGAAGGGCTTCGCCCACCATCACGCCGCGGCACGGGCTGCGGGGACGGATCCGGACCGGGCGTCATGGGACGTGCCCTATCTGCCGATCGACCCCCGCGACGTCGGCCGCGACTACGAGGCCGTGATCCGGGTGAACAGCCAGTCCGGCAAGGGTGGCATCGCGTACCTGTTGCAGAGCGGGTACGGCATCGACCTGCCAAGGGGTCTGCAGATCGACTTCGCGCGTCGGGTGCAGCGCACCGCCGACGACAGTGGGGTCGAGGTGACCGCGCAGCAGCTGTGGGACCTGCTGCTCGCCGAGTACGGGAACCGCGGTGAGCTCGCGCGGTGGACGGTCGAGCACCGGGAGGCCGGTGATGAGCTGCGGATCGAGGCCGCGGTGGGCGGCGCACCCGTCGTGGGGGCTGCGACTGCGAGCGGACCCGTCGATGCGCTGACCAGGATCCTGTCCGAGCGCGGGTGGGAGGTGGAGGTGCTGAGCCTGGCGGCGCAGTCGGTGGGCGAGGGCGGCGACGGCCGGGCGATCACGTTCGCGCAGTGCCGAATCGACGGGACCACACGGTGGGGCGTCGGGCTGGACTCCTCGGTCACCGCGTCGGCGCTCGAGTCGGTGCTGGCCGCGGTCACCGCGACCGGATAGGTCCGGCCCGATCCGAGCGCCGTGACCGGGCAGGCCGCGATCGTCGACCGCGGCCTGCCCGGACTCTCAGCTCGCGGTGACCTTCGCGTCGGCGTCGGTGTCCGCGAACTGGGTGCGGTACAGCTCCTCGTACCGTCCGCCGGCGGCGAGCAGCTCGTTGTGGGTGCCGCGCTCGAGGACCCGGCCTTCCTCGATGACCAGGATCTGGTCCGCGGCCCGGATCGTGGACAGTCGGTGCGCGATCACCACCGAGGTCCGGCCGGCCAGTGCCTCGCCGAGTGCAGCCTGCACCGCGGCCTCCGAGGTGGAGTCCAGGTGTGCGGTGGCCTCGTCGAGGATCACCACCCGCGGGTGCGCGAGCAGCAGGCGGGCGATGGTCAGTCGCTGACGCTCGCCGCCCGAGAGGCGGTATCCCCGCTCACCGACGACGGTGTCCAGTCCGTCGGGCAGGGCCGCGATCAGTTCGGTCAGGCGGGCCCGACCGAGCACCTCCCACAGCTCCTCCTCGGTCGCTCCCGGCCGGGCCAGGAGCAGATTCGCCCGGATCGACTCGTGGAACAGGTGCCCGTCCTGGGTGACCATCCCGACCGCGCCGCGGATCGACGCCGCGGACAGGTCCCGCACGTCCACCCCCGACAGCCGGACGGCGCCGGAGTCGGCGTCGTAGAGCCGGGGCACGAGTTGCGCGATGGTCGACTTGCCCGCGCCGGACGAGCCGACCAGCGCGACCATCTGGCCGGGCTCCACGCGGAACGACAGCTCGTGCAGGACCTCGACACCGCCGCGGTTGTCGAGCTGCGCGACCTCCTCGAGCGAGGCCAGCGACACCTTGTCCGCGGACGGGTACGCGAAGCGCACCTTGTCGAACTCCACCGACACCGGTCCGTCCGGCACCGGAACCGGGTTCGGCTTCTCGGCTATCAGCGGCTCGAGGTCGAGCACCTCGAAGACCCGCTCGAAGCTGACCAGCGCGCTCATCACCTCGACCCGTGCGCTCGCGAGGGCGGTCAGCGGTGCGTACAGCCTGGTCAGCAGCAGCGCCAGGGCCACAACCGAACCCGCGTCGAGCTGACCCTTGAGTGCGTAGAAGCCGCCGAGCCCGTAGACCAGCGCGAGGGCCAGGGCGGAGACGAGGGTCAGCGCGGTGACGAAGGCGGACTGCACCATCGCGGTGCGCACCCCGATGTCGCGCACCCGTCCTGCGCGGGTGGCGAACTCGGCGGACTCCTCGGCGGGACGGCCGAACAGCTTGACCAGCGTCGCGCCGGGAGCGGAGAACCGCTCCGTCATCTGCGTGCTCATGGTCGCGTTGTGGTTCGCCGCCTCGCGCTGCAGGTGCGCCATCCGGGATCCGATCCGGCGGGCGGGCAACACGAAGACCGGCAGCAGCAGCAGCGAGAGCACGGTGATCTGCCAGGAGATGCTGAGCATCACGACGAGTGTCAGGGTGAGGGTGACCAGGTTTGCGACGACCCCGGAGAGGGTGTCGCTGAACGCCCGCTGGGCGCCGATGACGTCGTTGTTGAGGCGGCTGACCAGCGCCCCGGTCCTGGTGCGGGTGAAGAACGCGATCGGCATCTTCTGCACGTGGTCGAAGACCGCGGTGCGCAGGTCGAGGATCAGGCCCTCGCCGATGCTCGCGGACAGGAAGCGGTTGTACAGCGCGAGGCCCGCCTCGACGATCGCGATCAGCGCGATCAACACCGCGAGTCTGATCACGACGCTTGCGTCGGAGCCGTTGACGATGCCGTCGACCACGCGTCCCGCCAGCACGGGCGTGGCGACGGCGAGGGCGGCCGTCACGACGCTGATCAGCAGGAACTTTGCGAGCTTGCGGTGGTGTGGCTTGGCGAAGCCGAGGATTCGACGGACCGTCGCCATCGAGAACGGCCGCTTCTCGTCGTGGGAGTTCATCATGCGGTACATCGAGCTCCACGCGACGGATTCCATGCTCATGGTGGACCTCTCGGGTTGGTGTGACCGGTGCAACGCTACGGAGGGGGTCCGACATACCCGGATTGCCCGCCCGTCTGCACCGACCGTAGAACCTCGAGTGAACTTGAGGTCAAGCCCGGTGTGCCGGTCACCGCTCGATGGTCCTCATGGGCAGTGCGCGGGCGCGTCCTCGGCGAAGGGTTCGTCGTCGGGGAGCAGATACGTCACGAGCAGGACCACCGGCTCGGTTCCCAGGTTCAGTCCGACGTGGTCCCCGCCGGGGTCCTCGGTGACCCACGAGCCGGCGGGGGAGACCTGGCGGGAGCAGTCGGCGAACACGCGGGTCAGCGTGCCCGCGGCGACGATCCCCTGGACGTGGCCGTTGTGGTGGTGCCATCCCGTGCTGCCGCCGGGGGCGATCACGATCCGGCGCAGGGTGCCCTCCACCTCGCCGGGGACCGGCGGGTGCCCTGGCGGCGGAGGGGGGAGCAACGACGGGTTGAGTTCGAGCTCGGCGAGATCCTCCGCGGTCACGCCCGACGGCGGCGTGGCCAGTGCGGGCGCGCCGACACTCACCGCGCACAGTGTGGCGAGGGCGGCGGGTACGGCCAGTCGGGCGAACTTGGTCACGGCAGTCATGTCCGGATCCGTTCGGTTCGGAGAACCGGGGCGGTGGCGGGGCGGGATTGCCCGCGGCACGGCTCTCGCCTGTGTCGATCGTCCCGCAGTCCGGCCGATTCCGCGACGGAACGGTCGGGTCGATCGTCTGGCGTGCGGCCGGAACTCGTCGCATCTGGAACAGGTTCTAGCTAGGATTCGCGCATGCGCACTCGTCGAATTCTCGCCCTGTCGGCCGCCGGAATCGCCACTGCGGTGGCAGTCGCGGTGATCGCGGCCGGACCCGCGACCGCCGGCCCGGCCGTATCGGCCGACCCGGCGCGGGTCGATACCGAGCGCGAGGCGGTGGCCAGGGCCTACATCGATGCGCTGATCTCGCACGATGCGTCCGCCGTGAAGTTTGCCCCCGACGCGACCCGGGTCGAGGCCGGGCTCAAGACCGGCTTCAACGGCCCGCAGATGGCCAGGGACCTCGAGCACGGCCCGCAGTACCGGGTGATCCGGGGCATCAGGGACCTGCGGATGTCCGAGTCCGGCGACGTCGTCACCACCACGTACCTGCTGGACGCGGGCGTCGGCGATCTGCGCCTGATGACCGTCGAGATCACCGAGACCTTCGAGGTACCGGACGGAACCATCCACGCCATCGTCGCGCACATCAAGCCGAAGTCGCTCTTCTGAGCGGGCGACAGGCGGGCTGAGCCCGACCTAGCTCTTGCTGATCAGCTGAGAGGCGAGGGCGGTGCCCGCCGCCACCGCTCCCACCGACGGCCACGCGCCGATCTTCTTCGCCAGCGGATGTGAGGCGCCGAACGCGCCGAGGTAGGTGGCGAGCAGCGCGGCACCCCGTGCGGGTCCCGATCCCTGCACCCAGCTGGTGGTGCACACTGCGCCGACCGCGGCCAGCACGGCGCCGCCGAGCGGGCGGTTGCCGGTCTGCTGGGCGACGGCGAAACCGCCGACGAGTCCTCCTGCGGCGAGCGCGGATACGGCGGTCTTGGGCAATGCCATCGGTGATGCTCCTCGGGTCGACGTCAACTCATCACCAAGGTAGCCGCTGTCCGGTCGCGGCCCTTCGTGTCAACCCCGCTTGACAGGTTCGAGATGTCAATTTAAATTGACAAACATGACCGAAGCAACGGATCTGGCGGCCGCGGCGGGCAGCCCCGACCCCAAGGTGGGCCTGCGGGCGGTGCTCGCGCTGCGCAGGCTGCTCGAACGACTGGAGACGATCCAGGTCCAGAACGCCCGCAGGCAGGGCTGGTCCTGGCAGGCCATCGCCGACTCGCTCGAGGTCAGCAGGCAGGCAGTTCACCAGAAACACAACAGGAAGGGCAGGTAGCGGGATGTTCGAACGGTTCACGACCGAGGCGCGCACCGCGGTGATCGGGGCGCAGGCGGAGGCCAAGGCGCTCAAGGCCCCGCAGATCGGCACCGAGCACCTGCTGCTCGGCGTGGTCGCGGCAGCGGTAGGCACCCCGCTGGGGCGCACGCTCGACGATGCCGGACTCACCCTCGAGGCGACGCGTGCCGCGGCAGCCGAGGCTCGGGGCGGCCAGGCGCTCGGCGCGGAGGACGCCGAGGCGCTCAGGTCGATCGGCATCGATCTCGATGCGGTGCGGGAGAGCCTCGAGGCGGGCTTCGGTGAGAACGCCCTCGATCGTGCGGAACCGGGCGAGCGGCGCGGCTGGTTCGGCCGGCTGGTCGGCGGGCACACCCCGTTCGCGGCGGCATCGAAGAAGGCCCTCGAGCTCTCGCTCCGTGAAGCGCTGGCACGCAAGGACGATCACATCGGTGCCGAACACATCCTGCTCGGCCTTCTCCGCGGCGACGACGCGGGCGCCCGCGACGTGATGGCTGCGCAGGTCGACCCGGACGAACTGCGCGGGAAGATTCTCGAACTGCTCGACCGCGCGGCCTAGGGCCTTGGGGGGGCGGCCCGCTCGGTCAGAAGGTGCCCGCCGCCTCGACCGGTTCCAGGACCTCGATCGTCGGTGGGCCCTGGACGCCCGCCGCCGCCGTGACCCGTGCGACCTTGTCGTTACCGTCGAAGAATTTCTGGAAGCCCTCCGCGCTGTCCCACTCGTCGACCGCGACCAGTCCGCCCGAGTTCGCCGCGAACCGGTGATGTCGAGCACCGTGGCCTTTGGCGTCGCCGCCGATCTCGTCGAGCAAGGCGGCGTTGTCGGCGAGTGACTGCTTGGCCGCGGATACATCCGCGACGTCGAAATGCAGGATGACGACCACGCTCATGATGGCTCCTCGTGCCCCCGGCGTTGCGCCGCCCGGGTCGTCCGCGTGCTCGAACCCGGCCGGGGCCCTCCCTCAGTCAGTATCGCGCCGGTTCGGTTGCGGGGGAAGTGTCGATCCCACGATGCGCCGCATGGTCACCCGCGGCCAGGCGTCGAGGCCGTGTTCCGCCTCGTGCTCGCGGATGGACCTCAGCCCGGACGTCAGCTCGTCGGCGGGCACCACCCGGAACCCCAGCCGCTCGTAGTACGGGGCATTCCAGGGCACCTCGGTGAACGTCGTGAGGGTCAGCCAGGGGAGGCGTCTCTCGGCGGCCCAGCGCTCGACCTCGTCGATCAGCGCCGCCCCCAGTCGACGCCCGGCGTGGGCGGGGTCGACGGACACCTGCTCGATGTGGGCGGCGCCGTCGACCACCAGGGCGAGCGCGTAACCGATCGGGCTGTCGTCGTCCGTCGTCGCGACCCAGGCCCGGCCCGCGCGCTGATACTCGGCCAACTCGCTCACCGTGGGCGGGGCGTCGTCGGCCACCGCGTCCATCCCGACCGAGCGGAACGGCACGCCCGCGGCGATCTCGATGGCGGGCAGGCGGACGAGGTCTGTGGCGGTGGCCGAACGGATCACCCGTCCTTTCTAGCCGCTGGGCCGCCGCCGCGCCGCCTGCTTCTCTCCGGTGTGCCAGCATGCACGCATGACTTTGCTGATTCGTCTGGCGATCAACGCGATCGCGATCTGGCTGGCCTCCTCCTGGGTGACCGGCATCGACATCGCCACCTCCGACGGGGGGACGGGCAACGACATCCTGGTGATCCTGTTCATCGCGTTCGTGTTCACTGTCATCAATGCCTTCATCAAGCCGCTGGTGCAGCTGCTGTCGCTGCCCCTGTTGATCCTCACCCTCGGCCTGTTCACCCTGGTGATCAACGCGCTGATGCTCATGCTCACCTCGTGGATCACCGAGACGACCGAGTTCGGTATCTCCGTGGACGGGTTCTGGACGGCGGTCTGGGGTGCCCTGATCATCTCGATCGTGAACTTCGTGCTCACCGCGGTGGTGCCCTCGGCGAAACGCTGAGGCAGCCGGTCAGCGTCGGTTACGGCTGCCGCACGACGGGCACCGGCCCCGCGGACTGGCGTACCTCCGCGCACGTCTTCACGACGGTCACCAATGTCGGGTCGGCGCCGGTGCGCGGGGTCGGGACCTCGGTGTGGATTCCGCTGACGTACGCGGTGACGAACCATGCCGCCGAGATCGCGCCGGGCAAGACCGTGGTCTACGACAACGACACCTTCTCCACCGCGCTCATCCTCAACCCCGTCGGCGCGTCCGCCTTCGGAGTCGGGCTCGACGCGAACCCGTTCGACAACCTGTACGCGGGTGCCGCGCCGTTCGTCTGCTCGGCGCTCTAGGGTGCCCCCTCAGCTCAGCTCAGCTCAGCCAAGGCCGAGTGCAAGCGCGGTCGTCGCGCCCCACACCAGCATCGCCAGCCCGGTTCCGGCCAGCGCCGGGATCAGGGCCAGGCCCTGTCCGCCGGAACGCACGGGGGCATTGGCCTTGACCGCCAACGGAAGTGCGACCAATCCGACCAGCGCCCACGGGGTGCGGGCCACCAGGACCAGGGTCACCACGAACGGCACCACCAGCAGTGCCAGATGCAGGGTGCGGGTGCCCCGGTCGCCGAGCCGCACCGCGAGGGTGCGCTTGCCGGACTCGGTGTCGGTCGGGATGTCGCGCAGGTTGTTCGCCACCAGCACCGCGCTCGAGAACGACCCGACCGCGACGGCCGAGACCGCGCCCGCCCAGTCGATCCGCTCCGCCTGGACGAACTGGGTGCCCAGCACGGCGATCAGTCCGAAGAAGACGAACACCGCGACCTCGCCGAACCCGCTGTACCCGTACGGATTCCTGCCTCCGGTGTAGTACCAGGCGCCGGCGATGCACAGCGCACCGACCAGGATCAACCACCAGGCGGACGTCAGGGCGAGCACCACCCCGACCACCCCGGCGAGCGCGAAACAGGCGAAGGCCGCCCGCTTCACGGCGGCGGGCGAGGCGAGCTTCGAGCCGACCAGCCGCAGCGGCCCGACCCGGACGTCATCGGTGCCGCGGATTCCGTCGGAGTAGTCATTGGCGTAGTTCACCCCGACGATGAGCGCCACCGAGACCACCAGGGCCAGCACGGCCTTCCACCACACCGCGCCGCCCAGGGAGGCCGCGGCGCCGGTACCGACCAGCACCGGGGCAATCGCGTTCGGCAGGGTGCGCGGTCGGGCACCCTCGATCCACTGCGAGACAGAAGCCATGAAGCGATCCTTGCACCTACCCACATTCCGCATGCGGACCGCCGCTCCGATTAGCATTGTCGCCGGTGCAACCCGATACGAGCGACTCCGCAGTGACCGCTGATCCCCGGCCACTGATTGTCGTGTCCCTTTTGGGTGATATCTCGACGCGCCGAGGCGGTGAGCTGGTGCCGTTGCCGGGGGCACGGGCGCGCAGCCTGCTGGTGGCGTTGGCCTGCAGGCCCGGCCGCAGCCGCAGTGCCCAGGCCCTGATCGAGGACGTGTGGGGAGACACGCCGCCGCGTTCGCCGATCAATGCGCTGCACACCCAGATCTCGCGGTTGCGTGGGGCACTGCCCGAGGGTGCGATCGAGATGGGGCCCGCCGGGTATCGGCTCGACCTCACCCGTGCGCAGGTCGACCTCACGCTCGCGCGGATGTGGGAGCAACAGGCGCAGCAGCTGATCTCCGAGGGTGACCCGCGCGGGGCCATCGACACGATCCGCCGGGCCAAGGCGCTGTGGCGCGGCGAACCCGGCGCGGACCTGCCGGCAGGCGAGCTGGCGCGGGAGCTGGTCGACGAGGGTCAGGCGCGACTGGCCGCGTTGGATGCGGTGGAGGTCGTCGCCCTCATCGAGGGAGGTGAACTGGGTGAGGCGCTGCCGCTGGCCGAGAAGATGGCAGCGCGCGCCCCGCTCGACGAGCGCGCGCACGAACAGCTGATGGTGGTGCTGAACGGACTCGGCCGCGCGAACGACGCGCTGGAGGTGTTCGCCGGACTCCGCCGCCGGCTCGCGGACCGACTCGGCACCGACCCGTCGCCGCGACTGGTGCGGCTCAATGCCGCTGTGCTGAGCGGGGAACTGCCGGTACGTGCGCTCCCGGCGGACTCGGCGCCGGAGCCCGCCCGCGCCGCGCCCCGGCCTGCCCTGATGGCGGTCGGCCTGCGCGCGGCGCCGAACGCGCTGCTGGGACGCCAGGCGGACCTGGACGTGATCGAGGACCTGCTGACGACCTCCCGGGTGGTGACCGTGCTCGGTCCCGGTGGAACCGGAAAGACCCGAGTCGCGCACGCGCTCGGCTCGCGGGCCGCGGAGCGGGTTCCGGTCGCCCTCGTCGAGCTCGCGTCGCTGCGCAGCGGCGAGGACGTGGTCACGGCGATCAGCGGCACGCTCGGGCTCAGTGAGGCCGAACTCACCCCCGGCACCGCGTTGAACAGGGCTCGCATCTACGACGCTCGCGACCGGCTCCGGGAGGCGTTGTCGGCCCGGCCGACGCTGTTGATCCTGGACAACTGCGAGCACCTGATCGACGATGTCGCGGAGGTGGTGGCCGACCTGGTGGCGGCAAGCGTGAACCTGACCGTGCTGGCCACCAGCCGGGCCCCGATGGCGATCACCGCCGAGGCGGTGTACCCGTTGCCGCCCCTGCTGATCGACGAGTCCGGTTCGCCCGCAACGGATCTGTTTCGGGCTCGTGCGCTGGCCGTGCGTCCGGCGGCTCGGCTCGATCCGGTGGAGGTCGCGCGGCTGTGCCGGACGCTCGATGGTCTACCGCTCGCCATCGAGCTGGCTGCCGCCCGGGTCCGCACGATGAGCGTCGCGGAGATCAACGCCAGGCTCGACGACAGGTTCGCGCTGCTGCGCTCCGGTGACCGGACCTCGCCGGAGCGACACCGCACCCTGCGGGCGGTGATCGAGTGGAGTTGGAATCTGCTCGAAGCGGATCAGCAGGCTGCGCTGCGCCGATTGTGCAGGTTCCCTGCGGGTTTCACTCTCGCCGCGGCCGTCGAGGTGGCGCAGTGGGGCGAGGTGTCCGATATCGCCGATGCCCTCGACGGTTTGGTGAACCAGTCGATGCTCTCGGTCGTCGAGGGGGCGGATTCCTCGGCGCTGCGCTACCACATGCTCGAGACGGTGCGGGAATTCGGCGACGGGGAGTTGGCCGGCGCGGACGAGTCGGACGAGGTCGCTGCCCGCACAGTCGCCTGGGCACAATCGTTCTGTCTGGATGCGGTGCGGGACTTCCTCGATGGCGATCAGGTCGCCACCGCCCTCCGGATCGAGGCCGAGCACGACAACCTGCTCGCCGTGCTGCGCCACACGCTGTCCGTCGGCGACGGGGTGGGCGCGTTGACCGTGTTCCCGGTGCTGGGTGTCACGTGGTCCTTCCGCGGGGCCCATTCCGAGGTGATCGCACTCGCGCCCCGGGTCCTCGAGATCGACCCCAGGCGGTACAGCCCGGAGTCGCTGTCGGGGAACTGCCTGGCGCTGACCTACCTGGTCATCGTCGGTCACACCGCGTTCGTCGGTGTCAGCAGGGCGCTGGCCGTGACCCGGCTGCGGCTCCGGGCGATCCTGGCCTCTCGGACGGACATCGACGAGGCGGTACGGATGAACGCCTCGCTGGTGACCATGCCCGTATCGGGAAAGGGTCTGGCCCGCAAGCTCGCTCGTGCGATCCGGTCCGAGAACCCGTCGGCACGGTCTTCGGCCTACATGGCCCGGGCCAACCTGCGGGAGAACAGCGGCGACCTGTACGGCTCCTGGTCCGACGCCATGGCGGCCAGGGAAATCGCGGAGGCAGGCGGAGACGTCTGGGGCCTGGCGATGGTGCTGCAGCACCTCGGCAGCCTCGCCGGGCAGTCCGCGCGATACGGGGAGGCGGTCGGGTACTACCGGCGGGCCGCCGAACTGCTCTGGGACCTGCACGCGTACGAGGAGAGCACCACGCTGCGCAGCTATATCGGGGCCGCGCTGGTCGGTGCCGGCCGTGTCGAGGAGGCCCGACGGGAACTGGTGGCGGGCGGGTCGGCCGTTGAGCAGGTGGAACTGTCCATTGCGGGGGACCGGTCGACGTTCGGCCTTGGCGATGCCAGGCAGAGCGCGGGCGCGATCGCGGCGGCGATGGCGGAGGTGGACCTGGCCGAGGGCTCGGTGGATGCGGGGCTGCGCGGGTACCGGCACGCGCTGGAGTTGGTCGGCTGGGAGAACACGGGGGTGACCCCGGATCCGTTCGGCTTCATGCTGCTGGCGGCGACGGTGGCCGCGCACGCGCTGGCGGGTCGCGGCGACGAGATCGCGGACCTGGTCGACACCTACGCGGGGATGGTCATGACACATCTCGGGCCGGACGGCTACCCGGATCTTCCGCAGACCGGCGGGGTTGCGTGTGCGGTGGGCAGCTTCGACATCGCGACCGGGCGGGACCCCGCGGGCGGGTTGCGGATGATCGCCCTGTCGACCAGGGTCGCCGCCCGACAGGACTTTCCGTCGATGCAGTCGTCGCGACACCTGGGCGTGGCACGCGAGGCGCTCGGCGTGGAACGGGTGGACGCGGAACTGGCACGGGTCGAGCGGATGCCGCGGAGGGTCGCGCGTGACGAGATCCTGGTGGCGCTGCGTGACCGTACGGATGGGGAGAGAACGCCACTGTGAATCGGCTGCCCGCGCCTGGGCGCGGGCAGCCGATGACTATCAGGCCTTCGACAGCTCGTGTGGTTCGGCGGCGGTGGGGCTCGGCACCGGGGTGCTCGCGCGGCGTGCGGGGATGGCCACGGTGACGGCGGCGGCGACGAGGGCGACCCCGCAGCCGATCAGCAGTCCGGTCCGGAACCCGTTCTCGGTGGGCAGGGTGTAATCCCCGACCTGGACGCTCATCTGGGCGAGCACCACGCCGACGACGGCCGCGGCCATCGAGGTGCCGAGGGAGCGCATCAGGGTGTTGAAACTGTTGGCGGATGCGGTCTCGGACAGCGGTACCGCACCCATGATCAGCGCGGGCATCGCCCCGTAGGCGAGGCCGATGCCTGCGCTGCAGATGCAGACCACAATCAGTAGGCCCCAGGTCGAGCCCATCAGCAGCATCGAGGACCCGTAGCCCGTGGCGATGACCAGGCTGCCCGCCAGCAGGGTGATCTTCGGTCCGCGCGCAGTGGAGAGCCGGGCACCGAGGGCGGCGACCAGCATCATCACCAGGCCGCCGGGCGCCATCCACAGGCCCATCGCCAGCATCGACTGACCCAGGCCGAACCCGGTGGACTCGGGCAGCTGCAGCAACTGCGGGATGATCAGCGACTGCGCGTACATCGCGAAGCCGATCACCACGCCGACGATATTGGTCAGCAGCACCTGCCGCCGAGCGGTCACCCGAAGGTCGACCAACGGATCCACGGTGCGCAGCTCCCACCAGCCCCAGGCGAGCAGCACCAGGACGGCGGCGACGAAGAGGCCGATGGTGGTGCCGCTGGTCCAGCCCCAGATGGCGCCCTTGGAGACAGCGGTGAGCAGGCACACCAGGCCGACGCCGAGCCCGAGTGCGCCGAGCAGGTCGAAGCGGCCGCCCGCGCCCAGCACCGGTGTGCCCGGCACGAACCGCCAGATCGCCACGGCGACCAGGACACTCAACGCGGTGGCACCCCAGAACAGCACGCGCCAGCTGGTGCCCTCGGCAACGGCCGCGGCGAGCGGCAGGCCCACCGCGCCACCGATTCCCATGGACGCGCTCATCAGGGCGATCGAGGAGTTCAGGCGCGCGGGCGGCACCAGGTCCCGCAGGGCGCTGATGCCCAGCGGGATCATGCCCATCCCGATGCCCTGTAGGGCCCGTCCGGCGATCATCGGCAGTACCGACGACGCCACCGCGCACAGCATCGAGCCGGCGATCAGCGGTACCGAGCAGACCAGCAGCATGCGGCGCTTGCCGTACAGGTCTCCGAGTCGTCCGGTGACCGGGGTCGCGACCGCGCCCGCCAGCAGTGTCGCGGTGATCACCCAGGATGCGTTGGACGCGGTGGTGTCGAGCAGGCGCGGCAGGTCCCCGATCAGGGGGACGACCAGTGTCTGCATGAGCGCGGCGACGATGCCGGTGAAGGCAAGCACCCCGACCAGGCCATTCGGGTTGACGGTGGGGCTCGGACCTGACACGGACCATCTCCTCGACTTCGCGAAAGCACTGGATGTGCTCGATACACAGAGTATGCACAATACATATCAATTGCATTATGCAAATCCCCTGCACCGTGCATGCGATGGGTATCGTGCAACCGAGGCGACTCCCGCTCTGGAAGCCCGGACCGGCGGGCGACACGGGGATCGACGGAAGGCCGCATGGACAAGCCCACGCACTTGATCGAGTTCGAGACGATGCTGCTCGGGCGGCATCTCAATCTGCACAACCCGCGGCCCCGGCGCGACGAATATCAGCTCGACCGCAGCGCCTACACGCTGCTCAGCAGGATCAGCATGGGCGGACCGATGTCCATCGGGGAGCTCAGCGATGCCTTCGGGCTCAATACCTCGACCCTGCATCGCCAGACCTCTGCCATGCTGAATTCCGGACTCGTCGAACGCATCCCGGACCCCGACGGCGGCATGGCCCGCAAATTCGCCATCACCGCCGAGGGGGAGCGCCGCCTCGAGGCGGAACGGTCCTACAACGTCCGGGCGCTGGGGAGCGTGATGGCCGACTGGGCTCCGGAGGACGTCGAGGCGTTCGCCGGGTGGCTCAAGCGGTTCAACACCGACATCGAGCGACTGGCCGGGCGGCCGTGGCCGCGCCCGGGGAGCTCGGGAACCGCCGAGGCGAGCGATTCGGAGTAGCCGCGACACGAGAGATCCGTACCCCGAACGGGATACGGATCTCTCGAGCGGCGACCGCCGCGGCTAGGTCTTGCGCATGTAGGTCCGGACGGTCAGCGGTGCCATCACCGCGACGATGATCGCGGCACCGAGCAGGGCCCATACGACCTGGATGCCGAAGTGGCCGTCGTTGGCCAGATCGCGCACCGCGGTCACCAGGTGCGAGACCGGGTTCACGTTCACGAAGGCCTGCATCCAGCCGGGCATGGTGTGGGAGGGCACGAACGCGTTGGACATGAAGGTCAGCGGGAACAGGATGAGCATCGAGATGCCCTGCACCGACGAGGCCTTGTTCATCAGCACGCCCATCAGTGCGAAGATCCAGCTGATGGCGAAGGCGCACACCATCACCAGCAGTCCGGCCGTGACGACGCCGATCACGCCGCCGCCCGGTCGGTAGCCCATCGCCAGGCCCATGGCGAAGGTGATGGTGGTGGCGATGAAGTAGCGGACCATGTCCGAGAGCAGCGCGCCCGCGAGCGGTGAGATGCGGGCGATGGGAAGGGATTTGAACCGGTCGAACACACCCTTGTCCATGTCCTCGCGCAGTTGGGTGCCGGTGACGATCGAGGCCGTGATGACGGTCTGCACGAGGATGCCTGGAATGATGATCGGCAGGTAGGACTTGACGTCGCCGGAGATGGCGCCGCCGAAGATGTAGGTGAACATCACCGTGAAGATCAGCGGCTGGATCACCACGTCGAACAGCTGCTCGGGATTGTGCTTGAGCTTGATCAGGCCACGGTGGGCCATGGTGATCGACTGTGCGACGGTCTCGCTCAGGCTGATCGACCGAGCCGCGGGCGGCGGTCCGGGATGGGTGCTCCTGGTGTCGGGCGCGAGGGTGGCGGTGGTCATGCGACGCTCCGTTCGGTGTCGGACTCGGCTGCGGCGGAATCGGATTCGTCGGTTCCGTGGCCGGTGATGGTGAGGAAGACCTCGTCGAGGCTGGGCTTGCTGACCGTGATCTCGTCGACCGCGATCCCGTGCTCGCGCAGCCTGATCAGCAGTTCGGGGATGACCGACGGGTCGGTCAGCGGGGCTGTGAGCCTGCCCGCCTCCGGGGTGATCGCGACCTCGACGCCGAGCGATTCGGCGAGCAGCGATCGGGTCTGCTCGACGCGCGTCTTGTCGACGAGCTTGAGTTGCAGCGCGGACATCCCGACCGAGGCCTTGAGTTCGTCGGCGGTGCCGTCGGCGATGACCTTGCCGCGGTCGATGACCGCGATCCGGTCGGCCAGTTGGTCGGCCTCGTCGAGGTACTGCGTGGTGAGCAGGACGGTGGAGCCCTCCGCGACGAGCCGGCGGATGGTCTCCCACATCTGGGCGCGGGTGCGCGGGTCGAGGCCGGTGGTGGGCTCGTCGAGGAACAGCAGCGGCGGGTGTGCGATCAGGCTGGCGGCCAGGTCGAGACGCCTGCGCATGCCGCCGGAGAAGTTCTTCAGTGGCTTGGTTGCGGCCTCGACGAGGTCGAACTCCTCCAGCAGTTCGGCGGACTTGCGGCGGGCGTCCGATCGGGAGAGTCCGAGCAGCCTGGAGAAGATCATCAGGTTCTCGGTGGCGGTGAGGTCCTCGTCGACGGAGGCGTACTGGCCGGTGACCCCCACCAGGGAGCGGACGGCGGTGGGTTCGCGCACCACGTCGTGGCCGAAGACCCGGGCCTGCCCGCCGTCGGGTCGCAGCAGGGTGGCGAGCATCCGGACGGTGGTGGTCTTGCCTGCGCCGTTGGGTCCGAGCACGCCGTAGACGGAACCGGTCGGGACGGTGAGGCTGACGCCGTCGACGGCCGTGGCGTCTCCGAATCGTTTGACCAACCCAACCGCTTCGATGGCGGGGGGAACCGAGAGGTTCATGCGGTGTCCTTTCGTGGAATTCGAATGACACAACAGTGCGGGGCCGCCCTTGCACGGGCCTTGCGTCGCGCATGCGGGGACTGCCGGGGCGCGACAGTCGTTGCTGTCGCGGTGCAAGGCCGGTGACTCAACCCTGGTCGACGAGCTGGTGCGAGCAGTCCTCGACGGGATCGGAGCGCGCCGAGTGAGAGCGCTATACCGTCGCGGGGCCGGTGAACTGCTCGGCCAGTGCCCGGCGGTCCACCTTGCCGGGTCCGCGTAGCGGCAGCGCCGGCATCAGGTGCAGTTCGCGGGGTGCCGCGGTCGAGTCCACGGTCCGCTCCACGTGGGCGCGCAGATCCACGAGGGTGGGCGCGGTGCCCGCGGCAGGCACGACCGCCGCCACCACGCGCTGGCCGAGCCGCGCGTCGGGAACCCCGAACACCGCGCATTCGGCAACCGCGGGATGGGCGGACAATGCCGCCTCCACCACCTGCGGGACGACCGTCAGCCCGCCCGTCGAGATCGCCTCGTCCAGCCGGCCCGTGATCGAGAGCACGCCGTCCGACAACAGGCCCGCGTCGTCGGTGCGGAACCATCCCGGTTCCGCGAACGCCGGATGGTCGGGCAGTCCGCGGTACCCCGAGGCCAGCACCGGTCCACCCAACAGCACGCGGGAGTTCTCGATCCGCACCAGTACCCCGTCGAGCGGTACCCCGTCGTACACGCAGCCGCCGCAGGTCTCGCTCATTCCGTAGGTACGGACGACGTTGATGCCCGCGGTGCGTGCCCGTTCGAGCACCGGCGCCGGGGTCGCGGCACCCCCGAGCAGTACCGCGTCGAGCTCGGCCAGCGCGGCCGTCGCCGCCGGGTGCTCGAGCGCCTTGATCAACTGGGTCGGCACCAGCGAGGTGTAGCGGCGCGGTCCGGTCATCGCCGCGATCGCGCCCGGCAGCAGGGTGGGGTCGAAACCCGTTGCGACGTCGACTATTACTGGCTCGGTGCCGGCGAGCAGGCTGCGCAGCAGCACCTGGATCCCCGCGATGTGGTGTGCGGGGAGCGCCAGCAACCACGACCCGGGACCGCCGAGGCGGGCGTGGGTGGCCTCGCCGCTGGCGCGCAGCGCGGCGGCGGTGAGCAGAGCGCCCTTGGGGGTCCCGGTGGTCCCCGATGTCGCGACGACCAGAGCGGTTGATCCGTCGATCGGCTCACCCGGGTGCAGGGCATCGGTCAGGCGCCGGATCTCGCGGTCGTCGTCGGCGGGCACGGGGAGCAGCGCCGGGCCGTCGCCCGCGAGCGCGCGTTCGAGCTGGGGGAGTGTCTCTCGGGTGGCCGGGCCGGATCGGACGGGTAGGACCTCGAGCGTGCCGGTCACCGTCTCAGTCTTCCGAGCACTCGTGCTGCACGGACGCCACGTCGACCCGGTCGAGCATGGTCCTCAGTGACACGAGGTCGCGCTCGGAGAAGGCGGCAAACAGTTCGCGTTCGGCCTCGTTCAGTGCGGAGTCGACCTTCCGGAGCGCCGCCGTGCCTGCCTCGGTGATCTCCACGATGTGTCGCCGCCGGTCGGCCGGATCGCGGCGCCGCTCGGCCAGGCCGTCGCTCTCCAGTTCGTTGAGGATCGCGACGAGTTGGCTGGGGTCGACCTCGAGCATGTCGGCGAGCGCTCGCTGGCTCACCGGGCCGGTGCCGAGGTGCATCAGGGTCATCGCGTGGCGCGGGTGCAGTCCGGTTACCCCGAGGGCACCGCGAATCCGGGCGCTGGTGGCCTCGCCGCGCCAGGCGAGGAGGAACCCGAGGCGGTCGGTGGGGGCGCCGTCGACCCGTTCTGCAGCCATTCAGTCACCGTATCAGCACCTACATTTTGGAGCCTCGTCAATCATTGTTACGCTTCAACGATCTTGCCTTATTAACCATTGGAGGTCGCTCATGTTCATCGCCTATGCCGCCATCGCTGTGGTCCTCGCCCTGGCCCTCGGTACCTCGGCATTTCTCACCTTCACTCGCAACGAGAAGTTGGTCGGGGGCTTCGCGGAACTCGGTGTTCCCGATGCGTGGCTGCCGCGTCTAGCCCTCGCCAAGGCTGCAGGCGCCGCCGGGTTGCTGATCGGGCTCGTGGTGCCGGTGATCGGCGTAGCGGCGGCGATCGGTGTCGCCCTGTACTTTCTCGGCGCCGTCGTCGCGCACGTGCGAGCCCGCGACTATGCGATCGCGCCGGCGGTCGTGCTGGGACTGGCGGCAGTCGCCGCGGCGGTGCTCCGTATTACCTCTGTGTGAGGTGCGATCCTCGGCCCGGGGAGTGTGTCGGACCCCGGCGGTAGAATTCGAACATGAGTTCGATCGACAAGGTCGGGGCTTCGGGACAAGTGCAGGAACACCTGTCCACGATCGCCGATGCCATCGAGGGACTGTGCGACAGCGATCTGACCGGGCTCTCCGACGCCGAGCTGACCGACACCATGCGCCGGTTGGAGAAAACGCTGCGCCGGGCCTCGGCGGTCGGCCACAACCTGATCGTCGAAACGGCCGAACGTTCCCTACCCGGGAAGCTCGGCCACAAAACCTTCAACAAGCTACTCATCGGAGTGCTGCGGATCTCCGCGGCCGACGCCTCCGCGCGGATCACCGCGGCGAAATCGCTCGGCACCTGGCATGCGCTCTCCGGCCAGCCGCTTCCCGTGGACCTGCCCGAAACCGCTACCGCGCAACGCGACGGAGACATCGGCGCCGACCACGCACGCGCGATACGCGAAGTCATCCGCAAGATCCCCCACACCGTCAGCAGTTCCGACGTCGCAGTCGCGGAGCAGATCCTCGCGGAACTGGCGCGCTCGGCCACGCCCGAGGACGTCGAGAAAGCCGGGCACGAGTTGCTGGCGCACCTGAACCCTGACGGCAACCTCACAGACGACAAGGACCGCAAGCGTCTTCGCGGGATCCGCCTCGGCCGGCAGGATCAGAATTTGACGACACCGATCTCCGGGCACCTCGACCCCCAGGCCCGCGCGTTGCTCGACCCGATCCTCGCGAAATGGGCGCGGCCAGGGATGAACAATCCCGACGACCCCGAATCACCCACCGGCGCCGCCGAACACCCCGGTGTCGACCGCGACCAGCTTGCCGCCGCCGCGGGCCGCGACACCCGCACCGCCGCGCAACGCAACCACGACGCCGTCAAGGAAGCGCTGCGCGCCCTCCTCGGTTCCGGAGTCCTCGGCTCGCACCGCGGGTTGCCGGTGACGACGATCCTGACGATGACGATAGATCAACTCGAACAACAGACAGGTGTGGTCACCACCGCCTCCGGCAGGATCGTCCCCATCAAGGACGCCCTCAAGCTCGCCGAACGGTCACATCCGGTGCTGGTGCTCTTCGACCACAACGGCCGACCACTGCACCTCGGACGGAGCAAACGCCTCGCCACCGCCGACCAACGACTGGCTCTGATCGCCGCCGATCGCGGCTGCACCAGACCCGGCTGCGACGCCCCCGCCACCATGACCGCCGTCCACCACGTCCACGACTGGTCCAAGGGCGGCACCACCGACATCGGCGCGCTGACCCTCGGATGCGATGGCTGCCACGCCCTCATCCACGACGGGCCCGGCGACTGGAAAACCCGCACCGCACCCAAAGACTCCGAATACGCCGGACGCACCGAATGGAGCCCACCAACGCACATCGACCCCGAACAGAAACCCCGCGTCAACCACCGCCACCACCCGAAAGAGCTCCTCGACCGCGCCCGACGAAAGGCCAACGCCCGCAGGGAGACCGGCATGCGCAGGCGGGATGGGTCATGGCCGTGGGGAGATGCGCGGGGCGAAGGATCGGCCTCAGACGGTCTCCCGTAGCGTCCGGCCGTGTCGAGTTGCAGCGAAGATCGACAGGACGCGCCTGGCTACTTTGACCGAGGTCGGGCGTGTAGGTCGCGCCTGTCAATGTAGGTGTGTCACCGAACCCAGAGACACGTCGTCGCATCCGTCAGGATGTGACTATGAAACACGCGCAAATGCACGCGGACCGGATCGCCGGGATCCTGACCGGCCTCGACCGACTTCGAGTAGCCGATCTGAGGACCACGGTCGTCTCGCTCGGCGACCGGGAGGTCATCGGCTACAGATGCGGCATCCACGGGGCAGCCGTGCATCGCTACGAGCACGCTGCTCCCGCGGACCCGGACGTTCTGGCGGCATTCGAGAACCGGCTCGGCGTCGGCCTTCCTGCCGACTATTTCGAGTGGATCACCCGGGTGGGCGACGGCGGAGCCGGACCGATGCTCGGACTGCTCCCGCTGGCGCAGGAGGCCGAAGACGCCGCGATCGACTACGCCGCGGACTTCCCCTTCACCGCCGAGCGACCCTGCGCGCCCGCCGCTGAGGACTCCGAGTTCCAGTGGTCAGAGAACATCGGCCGGATCCACCGAGGCGCGACCTTCCTCGCGAACGAGGGGTGCGGCATGTACGACCTCCTGATCCTGCGCGGCCCGGCCGCGGGGCAGGTGTGGTGGCACAGCTACGAGCACGCCGCCGCGCTGCCGGTGCTTCACCCAGACACCCGCGAGCCGCTGACGTTCCTCGACTGGTACGAACTCTGGCTAGCCCGCGCCCTCGATCCGGACGTAGACC
Source organism: Rhodococcus sp. PvR099 (assembly GCF_017833315.1). NCBI lineage: Bacteria > Bacillati > Actinomycetota > Actinomycetes > Mycobacteriales > Nocardiaceae > Rhodococcus > Rhodococcus sp. PvR099. The sequence continues at coordinate 5,034,055 of NZ_JAFIBV010000001.1, forward strand.
AGGTGGGGAGCTTTGCCGAGTTCGCCGATCACGGCGCGAACCACGACTGAGGTGTCACGTCCCCCCGCAGCGCGGTTGCGACGACGATCGCCAGGTGTGGGCCTCAGGCCGTCATGTCGAACGTACGACCGTTCGTGCAATCGCAAGATCTCGTAGAGAATGAAGCGATGGTGGATACGGCTCAGACTTCCGATCAGCGGTTGATCAAGGGGGCGCTGGCCCGCGCCTCGATCGCCCGGCACGCGGCGGACGTCGCCTCGGTCGAGGGACTGACCGGTCTGAGCATCGGCAGGCTCGCCACCGATCTCGGGCTGAGCAAGAGTGGCGTCGCGACTCTCTTCGGCACCAAGGAGAACCTTCAGGTCGCCGCGGTGCAGTCGGCCAGGGAGGTGTTCATCGAGCACGTCGTCCGGCCGAGCCTGAAGGAGCCCGGCGGGCTGCCCCGGCTACGGGCCCTGATCGACCGTTGGTTCGACTTCGTGTCGGCGCCGGTGTTCCCCGGCGGCTGCTTCCGGGTCGCGACCGTATCCGAGTTCGACAGCAGGCCGGGGCCGGTGCGTGACGCGATCGCGGCCGATCAGCGGGACTTGCGCGAACTGCTCACCCGCGAGATCCGGCGGGCCAAGGATCAGGGCGCGGCGGAGGGGAGGGACGCCGCGGCGCTGGCCTTCGAGATCGAGGCGCTGATGAGTGCGGTCAACACCGCCCTACAGATGGGGGAATCGGAGGCGGCGCCGATCGCCCGCGGGATCATCGATGGGCTGATCGCCTAGCCGGATTCCGGGGGAGTGTCCCCGTCCGCCGATGCCCCGTCGCCGGTGGCCGACTCGGCGTCACGGTCGAGCGCGCGCAGGGTCGTCGCCCCGTTCGGCCCGTCACCGGGTTCGTCGGCGAGCGGCCAGCCCCCGGCCGCGAGGTGTGCGCGCACCCGCTCCACATCGGACTCGACGGGCATCTCGTCCGTGACCTTGGTGATGAGCACCTGGATGTCGATCTTGTCGATCGGCGGCGGGAACTGCTCGACCAGTGCGTCGGTGACCGCATGGACCTCTTCGTCGGACAGGCGCCTGCGGAGCAGGGCGATCAACGGGATGTAGTCCTGTTCGGGCACACCGTTGGGATACCCGGCACGCAGCCACCCGAGTATCGAGGTGAGGAACGGTGGAAGGGCCACGACGGTGCGTCCCTACGGCTCGTCGCCGAGCGGCCACCCGGCCGCGGCGAGCACGGACCGGACCCGGGCGATGTCGTGATCCGACGGGGCCTCGTGGGTGATCTGTTCGATCAGCTCGCCGATCTCGGCGTGGGTGACGGTCGGGTCCTCGCCCTCGCCCCGCGATTCGGCGAGCGCGACGGCCACGTCCTTGATCTGCTCGGCGGTCAGCTCGTGGTGGAGCAGGGCCACCAAGGGGATGCGGTCCTTCGGCGGGACGCCCTGCGGGTACCCGTCCTGCAGCCAGGTCAGCACGGATAGTGGGAACGTTGATTTTGCTGAGGACACGAACTGTTGCCTCTCGACTCGTGGGCCGACGCTAGAAGATCTCGATGCCGAAGGTGTGGCTGAGGAAGCCCTGCATGACGAACAGGATGCCGGTGATGATCGCCACGACCACCACGGCGAAGCATGTACCGGCTGCGATGACGGCAGCCGGCTTGCGGGTGGTCGTCGCCGCGGCGGGATCGGTGGTCGAACCGGAGTCCAGTGCCCGCAGGCCGAGCGCGAAGATCGCGGGCAGGCCTGCCCCGAGCAGTAGCCCCACCGCGACGACCTGCCACAGCGAATCGACGGTTTTCGAGAGAAGATCCATGGTGCTGTATTCCTCAGGCTGTCACGTTGTCGCGCGGGGCAGGCTCCGCGGCCGGTGCGGGCGCGGGGGTCGGGTTCGCCGGCGGGCCGGGGATGTCCTCGGCGGGGATCAGGCCGCCGTCCCATTCCGCGTTGACGTTGCTCGAGTCGATCGGCTGCCTGCGCGAACGCGCATACATCCAGCCCGCCAGCAGCAGCAGGATCGCGAAGACCGCCAGCACGCCGGGCAGGCCGCCGATCAGCTGCGCGATGCCCCAGCACACGGCGCCGACAAGCGCGGCCGACGGCAGGGTGATCAGCCAGGCGACCGCCATCCGGCCCGCGACGCCCCAGCGCACCTCGGCGCCGCGGCGGCCGACGCCGGTACCCATGATCGAGCCGGTGGCGACGTGCGTCGTGGACAGCGGCAGCCCGAGGTGGCTGGAGGTCAGGATGATGGCGGCCGAGGACGCCTCCGCGGCCATGCCCTGCGGCGCCGCGATCTCCACCAGACCCTTGCCGAGGGTGCGGATCACGCGCCAGCCGCCGAGGTAGGTACCGAGGGCGATCGCGACCGCGCAGCTCAGCTTCACCCAGAACGGCATGTCGGAGTCGGCGTTGAGGGTGCCGTGGGCGACCAGGGCCAGGAAGATCACGCCCATCGTCTTCTGCGCGTCGTTGGTGCCGTGAGCGAGGGACACCAGCGACGCGGAGCCGACCTGGCCGAGCCGGAACCCGGAATCCTTGGTCTCGTCGCTGACGCCGCGGGTGATCCGGTAGATCATCCAGGTTCCTGCCGTGGCGACGAGGCCGGCGACGACCGGCGCCAGCAGTGCCGGGATGACCACCTTGCTCAGCACGCCGCCCCACTCCACGCCGTTCATCCCGAGGGAGGCGAGGGCCGCGCCGATCAGGCCGCCGAACAGCGCGTGCGAGGAACTCGAGGGGATGCCGAACAGCCAGGTGGCCAGGTTCCAGATGATTCCGCCGACAAGTCCGGCGAAGACGATGAACAGCAGATCCTCGCCGCCGACGGAGTTGAGGTTGACCACGCCCTTCGCGACGGTGGCCGCGACCTCCACCGAGAGGAACGCGCCCACCAGATTGAGGATTGCGGAAAGCGCAACCGCGACTTTGGGTTTGAGTGCCCCGGTCGCAATCGACGTCGCCATCGCGTTGCCGGTGTCATGGAAGCCGTTGGTGAAGTCGAACCCGAGGGCTGTGACAACTACGACAAGAAGAACGATGAGTTCCGCGTTCACGGCCTCGATCCTCCGTTACGAACGCGTAAAAGTCGAGTCTGTACCCGCTGTTCGCGCGTGCTTTCGAGCACGCCGCGCCGCCGCCCGTCGGGCCAGGTCCTGGCGGTTCGGGCGGGCCCCGAACGGCGTGCGCACCGCCCTGTCGCCATGCGAACCGTCAGGGTCAGGAACGAAATGTGTCGAAGCTCACCGGGCCAGGACCCGTCACTCCTCGCGCCGCGATGGGCCGCTCGACCCGACCGGTTCGCGGGGGATGTTCGCGGTGAAGAACAGCGCGAGGACGGCGAGGAGCGCGGCGAGGCCGCATGCCACCCGCAGCGCCTCCAGTCGTGCGTCCGCGTTGACCGCGAGAACGGCGTCGGCGGTCGGGCCGCTCACCCCGGCCTCGTCCATCGCCGCGGTCAGCTGGGTGTCGGACAGGAACGGGACCCCGGCGGCCAGCTCGGTGGTGGCCTGCTGCTGCACGGCGACGGGCACGTCGGGGTTGTCCTGGATCCCGTCGACGGTCGCGGCGCTCAACGTCGTGATGAGCACCGCACCGATCAGTGCTGTCCCCAGTGACGCGCCGAGGTTGGTCGCCGTGTTCTGCAGCCCGCCGACCTCGGCGCTCTGCGAGTCCGGCACCGCGGACACGGTGACCGCGCCGAGCTGGGACGCCAACGCACCAAGCCCGAGTCCCATCAGGAGCATCGGGACGGCGACGATCGCGGCATTGGCGCCGGGGTCCAACCCGGCGACGAGGACCAGGATCCCGACGATCATCGAACCGAGACCGCACCGCACCACCCGGCGGGGAGCCGCACGAGGCCAGAGCTTGGGTATGCCCGCTGCGGCGAGCAGGAGAGCCACCGAGAGCGGGAGCAGCCGCAGACCGGTCTGCAGCGAGTCGAGTTCGAGGACCACCGAGAGGAACAGCGGGACCGCGAAGAAGATCCCGGCCTGCACCATGAACTGCGCGAAGAACATCGTCAGGCCGCCGCTGAGCTGACGGTTCTGCAGGAGCCGTGGATCGAGCAGTGGCTCGGCGCCCGCCTTGGACAGCCGGGTTTCCCAGAGCAGGAACACATAGGCGACCAGCAATCCGGCGAGGATCAACCACAGGGTCGCGGACACTCCCATCAACTGGACGCCGTCGGGCGTTGGCCGGATCCAGCCCCATTCGCTCGAGCGGAGCACCCCGAACACGAGCATGCCCAACCCCAGCACCGACAGGGCCGATCCCACCAGGTCGAGGTGCACCTTGGCCGGCGGGGTGTCCTCGATCCTCCTGAGCACCAACAGGATCAACACGACGATGACGACCTCGCCGAGGAAGACGTAGCGCCAGGACGCGTACGTGGTGACCGCGCCGCCGATGAGGGGGCCCGCGGCGACGGCCATCGCCCCGGCCGCGGCGACCAGGCCGTAGGCCGCAGGGCGACGTTCCGCCGGGAAGTTGCTCGCCACCAGGGCGACGATCGCGGGCATGATCAGCGCGGCGCCGATGCCCTCCAGGAGTGACCAGCCGATCAGCAGCACGGCCAGGTTCGGTGCCACGGCCGTGGTGAAGGACCCTGCTGCATAGATGACCAGCCCGATGCCGAAGGCGCGGCGACGGCCCAGGATGCTGCCCACCTTGCCGCCCGTGATCATCAGCGTGGCCATGACGAGGGTGTACAGCGTGATCGCCGTCTGGATCCCGGTGATCGTGGTGTTCAGGTCTGCGGCCACGGTGGCCATCGAGACGTTCATGACGGAGCTGTCCAGCGTCATCAGGAACTGGCCGGAGGCCAGCACCGCGAGCACCAGGCCGCTGCCGGTTCGGGTGGAGGACGTGTGCCGAGCAGCTGTGCTCATCGGTGACCTCGGGGTCGATGGGTTCCGCGTGCACGAATCGTCCGCTGCGAGGGCCTCGGTCGTCAACGGCGCCGCGCCGAGAGAATCGGTGCCGCAACCGGCTAGGGGGCCGGGCGGCCGTCCCTCCGGATCGGGTGGTCCGCCGGGATCTGCACCAACACGATCGGGACGCCGTCGGGGTCGGCTATCCACAACTCGTGCAGGCCCCACGGTTCCTGCCGCGCCTCCCGGATGATCTGCACGCCCTTGAGCACCAGTTCCGTCTGCGTGGCCGTGAGGTCGCGAACCTGAAACCAGAGGGCACCGTCGAAGCGGGTGCTCACCCCGGATGCGCCGTGGGCGGCGACCTCGATCAATCCCTGCCCGGCGAAGAACACCGTGCCGCCCGGATACTCGCGCGCGACCGCGAGCTCCAGGGTCTGCGCGTAAAACGCCAGGGTGGTCGGATAGTCGGCCGGCCGCAGGATCGTCCGGCTGCTCAGAATCTCCATGCTCACTCCTGCTCCGCGGGTCGGGCCTCGTGCCCGGGCCTGCCCGGTGTCCGTCTGCGCTGCTTCATCTCCGCCTCGTACAGGTGCCTGCGCCCGCCGAGCAGCTCCTCGCGCACCGCCTGCTCGTGCTCGCGGAATTCCGACCAGTACCCGTCGTCGAACTCCTCCACCACCTGAAAGGTCCAGCGGCCCGCCAGCACGTTCCGGCCGACCAGCTCCTCGAGGAGCTTGTCGGCCCGCTCACCGTGGCCGGCCGCGCGCAGCATATCGACCGCCTCGGCGAGCTGCAGGTGCGCGTGCCCGATGAGTTGGTGGAACCCGTACAGGTGCCCGCGGGCCCGCTCGACCGTCTCGAGGGCCTCGGAGACCCGCCCGGCGGCGGCGATCTCGGCGTCGGTGACACCGTCGGGCCGACGGTGTTCGGGTGCAGGCTCTTCGCGGTCGACGCCCATGCGTTCAGTGTGCCCGATCCGGTGTCGGTCGCGGGCGCGAGATTCGTGACAGTGGCGAACGAATTCCCCTGCGCGGCCCACCCGAACGCGGTACCGTCTCGGCGATCGGTGCCGCCGCCAAGGAGGCCGGCGGTCCGGGCCGTCTGGTGCCCGCATCCGATCGACAACGTCGAGGCTGGGGGAGTCCATGAATTTCGCGTGTCGTCGTCCTGCGTTGGGCCGGGCAATGGGTGTGGCCCTGGTCGCGATCGCGGTGTTGGCAGGCTCGGGCGAGGCCGTCGCGGCACCGGGCACGGGCAGTGACTCGGGTAGCGCGGGCAGTTCGGGCAGCTCGGATTCGGGCAGCGCGGGCGGCAGCTCGGACTCGGGCAGCGTCACCTCCGGATCGACGATGCCCGAGTGGGGGCGCGACGATCCGGGGCCGATACCCCCGCTGCGCGACGACATCGTCACCCCGTCGATCGTCTCGGAGAAGTTCACCTCGGAACGGGTCGCGCGGTTCCTCATCGCCTCGCCCGCGCTGCACCGCGAGGTCGGCGTGGACGTGCTGCTCCCCGCGGACGGCAGCGTCCCGCGGCCCACCCTGTACATGCTCGAGGGCGTCGGTGCCGACGAGAACCAGAGCGGGTGGATGTACATGACCGATGCCCCGAAGTTCTTCGCCGACAAGAACGCCAACGTGGTCATGACCAACGGCGGGGTGGCCAGCCTCTACACCGACTGGGACAAGCGCGATCCGAAGATCGGGCTGCACAAGTGGGAGACCTTCATCACCAAGGAGCTGCCGCCACTGATCAACGCCCGGCTGAAGACCAACGGCGTCAACGCGATCGCGGGCAACTCGATGGGCGCCCAGGGTGCGATGATGCTCGCGCACCGGCACCCCGACCTGTACCGCGGCATCGCGGTCTTCAGCGGCTGCTACTCGACCACCGACGACATCGGTCGGCTGAGCACGCAGGTCACGGTGTCCTCGCGTGGCGGGGACCCGGCCAACCTGTGGGGTGTTCCTGGTGGTCCCGAGTGGGAAGCGCACGACACGGTGCGTCACGCGGAGGCGTTGCGCGGCAAGCCCATCTACATGTCGGTCGCCACGGGTATCGCAGGCAGGCACGAGGGCCCAGGCACCGATGCCGAGCGGATCGTGGTCGGCGGGGCCATCGAGGCGGCGGCGAACCAGTGCACCAAGCGGCTCGACCGAAAGCTGCGGGAGTTGGGCATCCCGGCCACCGTCGACTACGAGCCCACCGGCGTCCACGCCTGGGCGTACTGGAAGGACCAGCTGCCCAAGGCATGGCCCACGTTGCGTCAGGCGCTCGGGCTGTAGGCCGCCTAGAAGTACCAGGGGTACGGCGACCAGTCGGGATCGCGCTTCTCCAGGAACGCATCCCGGCCCTCGACGGCCTCGTCGGTCATGTAGGCCATCCGGGTGGCCTCGCCGGCGAACAGCTGCTGGCCGACCAGGCCGTCGTCGGCCAGGTTGAACGCGTACTTGAGCATCCGCTGCGCCTGCGGGGACTTGCCGTTGATCTTCTCGGCCCACTCCAGCGCGACGTCCTCGAGCTCGGCGTGGTCGACGACCTTGTTGACCGCGCCCATCTGATGCATCTGCTCGGCGGTGTACGCATCACCGAGGAAGAAGATCTCGCGGGCGAACTTCTGCCCCACCATCTTCGCGAGATAGGCGCTGCCGTATCCGCCGTCGAAGCTGCCGACGTCCGCATCGGTCTGCTTGAACCGTGCGTGTTCGCGGCTGGCCAGTGTCAGGTCGCAGACCACGTGCAGCGAGTGCCCGCCGCCCGCGGCCCAGCCGTTGACGAGGCAGATCACCACCTTCGGCATGAAACGGATCAGGCGCTGCACCTCCAGGATGTGCAGCCGGCCCGCGCGCGCCTTGTCCACGGTGTCGGCGGTCTCGCCCGCGGCGTACTGGTAGCCGCTGCGTCCGCGGATGCGCTGGTCGCCTCCCGAGCAGAACGCCCAGCCGCCGTCCTTGGGGCTGGGACCGTTGCCGGTCAGCAGCACCGCGCCCACATCGGAGGTCATCCGGGCATGGTCGAGGGCGGCGTACAGCTCGTCGACCGTGTGCGGCCGGAACGCATTGCGCACCTCCGGACGGTTGAAGGCGACGCGGACGGTGCCCTGCGTGATGTGCCGGTGATAGGTGATATCGGTGAGGTTCTCGAACCCGGGAACCGGACGCCACAGCTGCGGATTGAAGGTCACGATCGCCAAGGATAGGCCCCGCCCGACCGCGAGGCGCCGATGGTGGTGTTGCTGCCGGGCCGGCCATGAGGTCAGGTGCGAGGATGACGGCATGCTTCCCGCTCACCGTCAGGGTGCGTACCGACTCCGGTTCGACTGGGGACCGGCGGGCGCCGCTGCCCTGATCGAGGACTGCGACGTCGCGGTCGTCGTCGACGTGCTGTCGTTCACCACCACGCTGACCGTCGCGCTGGACGGCGGCGTGGGCGTGTACCCCTATCGATGGGACCCCGCGTCCGCCGCCGGCTACGCCGCCGAACGCGGTGCGACCGTTGCGGTCGGCCGATCACGGGCGGTGCCGGGCGACGTGAGCCTCTCGCCCGGTTCGGTCCGGGCCGCCTTCGGCCCTGGTCGGCTGCCGGATACGCGCGGGCACAGGCTGGTGCTGCCGTCCCCGAACGGATCCGCGCTGTCCTTCGGGCTGGCCGAGGCCGGGGTCGAGGTGGTGGGGGCCTCGCTGCGCAACGCCACCGCCGTGGCGCACTGGCTCTCGGCTCGGGGCGGAGCGGCCCGGCCGCCGCGGGTGGCGGTGATCGCGGCGGGGGAGCGCTGGCCGGATGGGGACATCCGCCCTGGCCTGGAGGATCTGTGGGGTGCGGGCGCGGTGCTCCGTGCGCTCGGGGCGTTGGGTGCGGGGGCGGCGTCTCCGGAGGCCCGCGCGGCCGCCGAGGCCTTCGCCGCGGCCGAGGGCGACCTGAGGGACAGGCTGCGTGACTGCGCGAGCGGCCGGGAGCTCGTCGACAAGGGATTCGGCGAGGACGTCGACATCGCCGCCGAGCTCGACACCAGCGCCGTGGTCCCGCTGCTGCGGGGCGAGGCGTTCGTGGACGCCGCGTCATGAGCGGCGAACCGGTGCCGCTGCCGCCACTGTCCGAGCTTCGCGAGGGCGCCGTCGTGGTGAGCCTTCCGATGCGAGTCCGCTTCCGCGGCATCACCACTCGCGAGGTGCTGTTGTTGCGCGGGCCCGCAGGCTTCGGCGAGTTCGCCCCATTCCCCGAATACGCCGACGCCGAGGCCGCCTCCTGGCTCCGCTCCGCGATCGAGGCCGCCTGGCTGGGCCCGCCCGCGCCGCTGCGCGCGATGGTGCCCGTCAACGCGACCGTGCCCGCGGTGGAGGCGGCGCGGGTGCCCGAGATCCTGTCCCGGTTCCCCGGCGCGGGGACGGCGAAGGTGAAGGTCGCCGAGCGGGGGCGGTCGCTCGCCGAGGACCTCGCGCGGGTCGAGGCGGTCCGTGCGCAGATCGAGCACGTGCGGGTCGACGCGAACGGTGGGTGGGGTCTCGACGAGGCGGAGGAGGCATTGCTGGCGCTGTCCTCGGATGGACCGCTCCAGTACGCGGAGCAGCCGTGCGCCTCCGTCCCCGAACTGGTCGAATTGCGTAGGCGCCTGGCCGATCACGCGGCGGCGTCCGGTCGCGCGCGGGTGCGGATCGCCGCGGACGAGAGCATCCGCCGGGCGGAGGATCCGATGAGGGTCGTGCGCGCGGGCGGTGCCGACGTGGCGGTGGTCAAGGTCGCGCCCCTCGGCGGCATGCGGGCACTGCTGAGTCTCGCCGCCGAATTGGCGGAGCACGGTGTGCCGGTGGTGGTCTCGAGCGCGCTGGACTCCGCGGTGGGGATGGGTGCGGGGCTGGCGGCGGCGGCCGCGCTGCCCGAGCTGGAGTACGCCTGCGGGCTCGGCACCGGCGGACTGTTCGAGGCCGATGTCGCGGCGCCACGCGCGATGGTGGACGGGGCGCTGCCTGCCTCTGCGGTCGTGCCGGACCCGGAGCGGGTGGCCGGGCTGTCAGCCTCACCGGAGCGCACACGGTGGTGGCTCGCGAGGCTCGAGCGGTGTCACGAGCTGCTCTCGGCGGATGCTGAGTAAGCCGGTTGGGCTCCGCGTCGTATAAGGTCTGGCGCGACACCCAAGTCAACATCGGAGGCATTGAAAGTGGTTGCAGCACTGAATGACACCCTTCTCGACCCGTCCCGGCTGCCCGCCGTGGTCGCGGACGTGCAGGAGCTGATCGACGCCGAGGTTTCGGAGAAGACGGGCGCCTCGGGCCTCGCGGTCAAGGGCGGCTACGGAGCCGTGAAGAAGGTCGGACCGTCGATCGTGCCGGAGGCCGTCGAGGGACTGCTGCCCGGATTCATCTCCCGCCTCGAGCCGTTCTGGCAGGACTTCGGCGCGGCCGGTGGCGCCGGCTTCGGCGACTTCCTCAGCGCGCGAAGCGAGCAGGTTGCGGACGCGCTCCTCGGCGTGACCGACGAGAAGATCGAGGGCACCAGCAAGTCCGCCATCAAGAAGGTCTACTCGACGATGCGCCCGTCGGCGAAGAAGAACGTCATCGAGGCGCTCCCGCGTCTCGGTGCGCTCGTGGAGAAGCACGCAAGCTAGTCACCACGCCACAGTGGTAGACGGTGGGCCGGATCCCTGGGGGATCCGGCCCACCTGTCGTATGTGGGCTCGGCGCCGTCGGGTCGTCGCCGAAGTGTTTAACGCAAAAATTGCGATTACCCGGCGGTAGCAAGCTGGCCCGTGCCAGACTCCCTCGCGTCACCGGCCGGCGACCTCCCCACGTACGAATGCGTGCCTGTCCTCGTAGGACAGGTGTGCCCATCCCCAGGAGCCCGTGTTGGTCGAAACATGCAACAAATCTGCCGCCGGCCGCAGCGCCAGGAGTCTGCTCGCCGCCCTGCTGGCGGTACCCCTGGCCGCCGCCGGTCTGTCGGTGCTCGCCACACCCGCGGTTGCTGCTCCCGCCGGGCCGACGGCGAGCGTGTCGATGGGCGACAGCTACATGTCCGGCGAGGCGGGACGGTGGAAGGGCAACAGCCTCACCACCTCCGGCAGCCGCGACGGCACCGACCGGGCCTGGACGGGCAGCGGTTACGACCCCACCCGTGTGTACGGCAGCACCTACGCCAACGGCTGCGACCGCTCCGATTCGGCCGAGGTGAACAGTGCCGCGTCCGTCGCGCAGACCAGGATCAACCTGGCCTGCTCGGGCGCCGTCACCGCCAACATCTTCCGGGCCGCCAACGGCGGCCAGGCCTTCAAGGGTGAGGCGCCGCAGGCCGATCAGTTGGCCGCGGTCGCCGCGGCCAACAAGGTCAAGCTGATCACCCTCTCGATCGGCGGGAACGACCTCGGATTCGCCGACGTCATCTCGACCTGCGTTCAGGACTACCTGGTCTGGTACTCCTACTGCAACGACGACCAGCAGGCGGCGGTGGACGGCAAGATGAATGCCGCGATGGACGGTGTCGCCAAGTCCATCGACGAGATCCGTGCCGTGATGTCCGGTGCCGGTTACGCGGCCGCCGACTATCGCGTGGTGCTGCAGTCGGCGCCCTCGCCGACCCCCCGCGCGGCGGATAACCGGTACTCGGAAAGCGGCTGGGCGCGGGCGAACACCGGCGGCTGCCCGCTCTGGGACGGCGACGCCAACTGGGCCCGAGATTCCTTGGTGCCGCAGATTTCCAACCGCCTCGCCGGTGTCGCTGCCGCGAAGGGTGTGCAGTTCCTCGACCTCGGCGATGCCTTCGACGGGCATGAGGTCTGCGCCAAGGCGGCCAAGCAGGTGAGCGCCTCGTCGGCGCCGTCAGGGGCGACCAGCGAGTGGATGCGCTGGCTGGACATGGGATGGACCACGCAGGGCAACCGTCAGGAGTCGATGCACCCGAACTACTTCGGCCAGCTCGCGCTCGGCCGCTGCATCGACCTGCTGTACGCCAAGCCGAGTGGCAACTTCACCTGCCGCAACACGGCGGGGCAGGACCACAGCGGGATGTACCTGACCGGGCGTCCGTAGCCACCCCTGTGAGTCTTTCTGGTCCTTCACGGGGCCAGAAAGACTCACAGGCGGCGCAGCCGCCTAGGGTGCGGACTTCCCGTGGCGCCAGTAGCCGGTGAAGGCGATATCGGACTTGGGCACCTTGCGGTCGTTGACCAGATGCCGTCGCAGGCCCGTCGACAGATCGCTCTCGCCCGCGACGAACGTGTAGGACGGCCCCGTGGGCAGCTCCGCCTCCCGCACCGTCTCCAGGGCGAGGACCCCGGGCCGATCGTGCGGGTCGGAGCGGACGAGCCAGTGCAGGTTCACGTCCTCGGGCGTCGTCACCTGCTGGGCGTCCTCGGCGTGCGGGATCTCCACGAAGACCTCGGCGCGCAGATCGGCAGGCGCCGAGCCCAGGACGCCCATGATGGCGGGCAGCGCGCTCTCGTCGCCTACCAACAGCTGCCACTGCGCTTCCGGGGTCGGGTTGTAGATCAGGCCCTCGTCGAGCAGCGCGACCTCGTCCCCCGGCGTCGCCGACCCGGCCCACGCCGACGCCGGTCCGGTGTCGCCGTGCGAGACGAAATCGATGTCCAGTTCGGGGATGTTCTCACCGAACACCGCCTCGTCCGCGCCGCGGAATCCGCGGACCGTGTAGTTCCTGACCACCGGCCGGGTGCTCTTCGACATCGCCAGGTACTGGGCGTACCACAGGTTGTTGGTCGCGCTCGGCACCCGCAGCGTGGTCTGGCCATCCTGCGGGATGAACATGCGGAACCACTGATCGAACCCCATGGGGGTGAAGCTGCGCAGCTCCTCGCCGCCGATGGTGACGCGGATGAAGTTGGGGCTCACCTGTTTGCTGCCGAGCACCCGGGCCCTGGTGATGTGCCGGTCCTCGGGTTTGACGAACTTGCTGCGCTTGGCCATGGTCTCGTTCCTCGCGGGGTGGTTAGCTCAGGCAATCCTAACTGACGGTGTGCCCGGACCGCCGCCCGTCGGCGGGCGGCCGTCTGACACCCTGGAACCGTGAATCCGTCCACAGCCCAGGCCACCGCCGTCGTCGACGAATTGATCCGCGGCGGGGTGCGCGACGTGGTGCTCTGCCCGGGTTCGCGCAACGCGCCGTTGGCCTTCGCGCTGCAGGCCGCGGACACGGCCGGACGGCTGCGGCTGCACATGCGGATCGACGAGCGCACCGCCGGATTCCTCGCGGTCGGCCTTGCCATCGGCAGCGGACATCCGGTGCCGATCGTGATGACCTCCGGCACCGCCGTGGCGAATCTCGGCCCCGCGGTGCTGGAGGCGAACTACGCCCGGGTCCCGCTCGTGGTGCTCAGCGCGAACCGCCCCTACGAACTCCTCGGGACGGGCGCCAACCAGACCATCGAGCAGCTGGGCCTGTTCGGTAGCCAGGTGCGGGCCACCATCAGCCTCGGCCTCGCCGAGGAGGGCGTCGACCAGAACAGTCAGTGGCGGTCGGCGGTCTGCCGGGTCCTCGCCGCTGCCAGGGGTGCACGGTCCGGCAACGCGGGACCTGTGCATTTCGACGTGCCGCTGCGGGAACCGCTGGTGCCCGGCGCGCACGTCCAGGGCCCCGTGCCGGAGGGCAGGCCCGACGGCGCCCCGTGGACGACCACAACGCACGCGACCCTCGACGTGCCGCTCGAGCTGGACCTGACGCCGGACACCGTGGTGATCTCCGGCCACGGTTCGGGTCATCGGCCGGAGCTCGCCGGTCTGCCGACGGTCGCCGAGCCGACCGCGCCGATGCACGGCATCCCGCTGCACCCGCTTGCGCTGCCCCAGCTCAAGCCCCGGCAGGCGGTGATCACCGGCAGGCCGACGCTGCACCGTCCGGTGGCCAAGCTGCTCGCCGACCCCCGGGTGTCGGTGTTCGCGCTCACCACCGGCCCGCGCTGGCCCGACGTGTCCGGCAACGTGCTGGCCACCGGCACCCGCGCCGTCGTGTCCGGCGCCCCCGACGCGGCCTGGCTCGAGCGTTGCCGGCACCTCACCGAGCATGCGGACAAGGCTGTGCGGCAACAGCTCTCGGCGCATCCGAAGCCGACCGGTCTGCACGTGGCCAAGGTGGTGATGGACGCGCTGTGCGAGGGCGACCAGCTGCTGCTCGGTGCGTCCAACCCGGTGCGGGACGCTGCCCTGGTCAGCTATCCGCGGCCGGGCGTCCGGGTGTTGTCGAACCGTGGCGTCGCGGGTATCGACGGCACCGTGTCGACGGCGGTGGGTGCGGCGATGGCCGCGCAGGGGGAGAACACCCGCACCCTCGCGCTGATGGGCGATCTGACCTTCCTGCACGACGCCTCCGGCCTGCTGATCGGCACCGGGGAGCCGCGGCCGCGCGACCTCACGATCGTGGTGGCCAATGACGACGGCGGCGGCATCTTCGAGCTCCTCGAGCAGGGCGACCCGCAGTACGCGGGTGTCTTCGAGCGGGTGTTCGGCACCCCGCACGGGATGGACCTGTCCGCGCTCTGCGCCGCCTACCGGGTTGAGCACCACGCGGTGAACCCCGAGCAGTTGGCGGCGGCGCTGACCGAGCCGAACACCGCGGGGATCAGGGTCCTCGAGGTCGCGACCGAACGTTCCGGGCTGCGCGAACTGCACGCCGCGGTGCGGGCGCAGCTGTGACGCCGACGGTGGCGGGCCGGGTCAGGAAGGGGATCCTGGTCGCGGCGATCGGGATCTCGGTGCTTGCGGTGCTGCTGGTGGTCGCGGCCTGGCGCAACGACCTCACGATCGAGTCCGACAAGGGCGTGGCCACCGCGGAGGTGCTCTCCGCCGGCCGGCTGCGCTCGGCGATCAGCTTCGTCACCCCGGACGGGGTCACCAAGAACCCGCGGCTCGGCGTGTTGTACCCGACCGAGCTGATGGTCGGCCAGCGGATCGACGTCGAGTACGCGAGGTCCGATCCGGACCTGGTCCGGGTGTCCGGTCGCGATGTCCGGGTGGCGCTGGTCCCCGCCGGTTCGGTGATCGCGGTGACGTGGCTGATCACCCTGCCCGCGCTGTGGCTGGTCCGGCGGCGCACGGCGGCCGAGCCGCCTGATGTGACGGCGGCCGAGCCGCCTGATGTGACGGCAGCCCCGCCCGACTGACCCGGTAGCCCAGGTTTCGCCGGAACTTCGCCGCCCGGACACCTCGGCCTTCCCGTCCCGGCCCGCGCGGCGCGGACACTGGGCGGGTGCGAGTAGCCATCGTCGCGGAGTCGTTCCTGCCGAACATGAACGGGGTCACCCACTCGGTGATCCGGGTGCTCGAGCACCTCAGGCGCCACGGACACGAGGCGCTGCTCGTGGCCCCCGACAGTGTCGCCGGCCGCCCGGCCGCCCCGACCTCACACGACGGGTTCCCGGTGCACCGCGTGCCTGCCGTGATGATCCCGCGGGTCAGCTCCCTCCCCGTCGGCATCCCGCAGCCGGGGATCACCTCGGCGCTGCGGTCCTTCGACCCGGACGTCGTGCACCTGGCGTCGCCCTTCCTGCTCGGCGCGGGAGGGTTGGCCGCCGCCAACCGGCTCGACGTGCCCGCCGTCGCGGTCTACCAGACCGACGTGGCCGGCTTCGCGCAGAGCTACGGCCTCGGACTGACCAGCAGGGCGGCGTGGCGGTGGACCCGCCGCCTGCACCGCGGGGCCGCCCGCACCCTCGCCCCGTCCACGGCCGCCGTCGAGGCGCTCGAATCGCGAGGTGTGCCACGGGTGTTCCGCTGGGGTCGTGGGGTGGACACCACGCGGTTCGCGCCTTCCCGGCGCAGCGCGGAGCTGCGGGCGAGCTGGTGCGACGCCGATCGGCTGGTGATCGGGTTCGTCGGACGGCTGGCCCCGGAGAAGCACGTCGAGCGGCTGGCCGTGCTGGCCGCCGACCCCGGCCTGCAGTTGGTGATCGTCGGCGACGGCCCCGAACGGGCGCGGTTGGAGCGGCTGATGCCGTCGGCGGTGTTCACCGGGCAACTCGGGGGAGACGAGCTGGCCAACGCCTACGCGAGCCTCGACCTGTTCGTGCACCCGGGCGAGCACGAGACCTTCTGCCAGGCGGTGCAGGAGGCCCTGGCCAGCGGTGTCCCGGTGATCGGTCCGGACGCAGGCGGACCACGCGATCTCGTCGCGCACTGCAGCAACGGTTACCTGCTGCCGGTCGAGCGCTTCGAGGAGCTGCTGCCCAGCGCCGTGATCGCGCTGCGGGACCGGGCAACGCGCGCCCGGTTCGGAGCGTCCGCCAGGAGGTCGGTGCTGCACCGCACGTGGTCCTCGGTGTGCGGCGAACTGCTGGGCCACTACGAGGACGTGACGGGCTCGCGCGGTGTCCCGGCGCAGCGCTCGGCCTGAGCCACCCGCGCGCGAACTGGGCGCGGGGCGCCCGGTGCGCGCCTGTAACGTCAACGGTGTGGCAACAACACACGGGTCTCGGGCCTCACTGGAGAAGGCACCGCACGAGGTCGCGTCCATGTTCGACGGCGTCGCGAAGCGGTACGACCTCACCAACACGATCATCTCCTTCGGGCAGGACCGCACCTGGCGCAAGGCGACCCGGGCGGCGCTCGACCTGAAGCCGGGGGAGCGGGTGCTCGACCTTGCGGCGGGCACCGGTGTGTCCACGGTCGAGCTCGGGCGTTCCGGTGCCTGGGTGGTGGCCGCGGACTTCTCCAAGGGCATGCTGAAGGCAGGCGCCGACCGTCGGGTGCCGATGGTGGCGGGCGACGCGATGGCACTGCCGTTCGCGGATGCGGTGTTCGACGCCGCGACCATCTCGTTCGGCCTGCGCAACGTCTCCGACTTCGAGGCAGGACTGCGGGAGATCGCCCGGGTGACGAAGCCCGGCGGACGGCTGGTGGTCAGCGAGTTCTCCACCCCGACGTTCGGCCCGTTCCGCACGGTCTACATGGAGTACCTGATGAAGACGCTGCCGGTGGTGGCGCGCGCGGTGAGCAGCAACCCCGATGCCTACGTGTACCTCGCGGAGTCGATCCGGGCCTGGCCCACGCAGGAGGAGTTGGCCCTCAAGATCGAGGCGGCCGGCTGGAAGAACGTGCAGTGGCGCAACCTCACCGGCGGCGTCGTGGCGCTGCACCGCGCCGAACGGTAGTCCAGCCCACGGCAACCCGCCCGTCGGCACGATCGCGGCGGGTAACGTGGAAAGCGCAGGGGACCGTGTGATGAGAGTGACGCTTCGATGCCGCCCACCGTGCAAGGCAAGGTCGGGAACCTGCCCCTCGAGCTGACCAGTTTTGTCGGCCGTCGCCATGAGGTGACCGAGGCGCGACGGCTGCTGTCCGAGTCCCGTCTGGTGACGCTCACCGGGATCGGCGGGGTCGGTAAGACCCGGCTGGCACTGCGAGTGGCCGAGGATTCCCGGCGTGCTTTCGACGACGGGGTATGGCTCGTCGAACTGGGTGAGGTGTACGACCCGACGCTGGTGCCTGCCACGGTGGCCGCCGCGCTCGGACTTCGGGACCAGCTCGCCCACCTTCCCGAGGAGGTGTTGGCGGACCACCTCGCCACCCGCCGCCTGCTGCTGGTGCTCGACAACTGTGAGCACCTCGTCGAGGCGGTCGCGGGCCTGGCGGAGTCGTTGCTGACGGCCTGCCCCGAGATGCGCATTCTCGCCGCGAGCCGGGAGGCCCTCGGCATCAGCGGCGAGGCGGTGTTGCGGGTGCCGCCGCTGACGGCCCCGAGCAGCGACGAGGCGCCCTCGTTGCAGGGCCTTCCCCGATACGACGCGGTGGCGCTGTTCACCGAGCGGGCCGCCGCCGCGGTACCCGAGTTCACCCTCACCGAGGACAACAGGCGTGCGGTCGCCGGGATCTGCCACCGGCTGGACGGCCTGCCGCTGCCGATCGAGTTGGCGGCGGTGCGGCTGCGCGCGATGACGGCCGAACAGGTTCTGCAGCGGTTGACCGATAGATTCCGGTTGCTGACCCTTGGCAGCCGCGGCGCTCCGACCC
The DNA here is from genome assembly GCF_017833315.1 of Rhodococcus sp. PvR099. Lineage (NCBI taxonomy): Bacteria > Bacillati > Actinomycetota > Actinomycetes > Mycobacteriales > Nocardiaceae > Rhodococcus > Rhodococcus sp. PvR099. The sequence goes on from NZ_JAFIBV010000001.1 coordinate 5,051,871, forward strand.
GTCAGCAGACATTGTGGTCCAGCATCGAATGGAGCCACGAGCTGTGCTCGGTCCGGGAACAGGAGCTGTGGGCCCGGCTGTCGGTGTTCTCGGGTGGATTCGAGTTCGACGCCGCCGAGGGGATCTGTGCGGGGGAGCTGTCCTCGGACGACCTGCGCGCCGTCCTGGCGTCCTTGGTCGACAAGTCGATCTTGATCCGCGAGGAGCAGGGTCCCGCGGTGCGGTACCGGCTGCTCGAGACCCTCCGCGCCTACGGGAACGAGAAGTTGCGGGAATCGGGTGACCGCGACGGGCTGCATCGCGGGCACCGGGACTGGTACGCGCGGTTGGCCCACACGGCCGAGACCGAGTGGATCGGGCCCAACCAGGTGTCGTGGATCGGCCGCCTGGAGCGGGAGACGTCGAACCTGCGGGAGGCGCTGCATTTCAGCCTCACCGCGCCCGGCGACGCCGAGGCCGACGCCTGCCTCCGGATGGTCAATTCCCTGTACCTGTACTGGATCTGCCGCGGGCTGATCAGCGAGGGCAGGCGCTGGCTGGATCGCGCGCTGGCGCGGTCGGGCGATCGACGCACGGCCGACCGGGTGCTCGCGCTGTTCGGGGCCAGCGTCATGACCGGCATGCAGCAAGAATTCGCCACCGCCACCGCCCTCGTGGAGGAATGCGGTGCGCTCGCCGAGGAGCTGGGCGATCCGATGCTGCGGGCCGCCGCCGGGTACGCGACCGGTTTCCGGTCACTGTTCAGCGGCCAGCTCAAGGGCGCGCGGAGCTCGTTCGAAGACGCACTGCAGACGAGTCGGCCGACCGGCGAACTCCAACGGGCGATCGGGTGCCTGCTCGGGTTGGCGGTTGCCAGCGGACTCCTCGGCGACGAGGACCGGTCGGTCGCCTGCTACGAGCAGGTGTTCGCCATCACCGCGTCGCGTGGCGAGTCCTACTATCGCGCGTACGCACTGTGGGGGCTCGGCCTTGCGACCCTGCACAAGGGCGACGTGACCCGGGCGTCCGCACAGTTGGCGCAGGCCCTGCGCCTGATCCGACGGGTCAACGACCCGATCATCGCCACGTGGTGCCTCGAGACGATGGGGTGGATCGCGGCAGTCGAGGACGCGCCGGACCGGGCCGCCGTGCTGTTGGGGGCCGCAAACGCGCTGGCGAAAGCGGAAGGGGGCATCACCGTCACACTGCCCAACCTGCTCAGCCACCACGCGGAGTGCAAGCAGCGGGCACGAGCGGCACTCGGCGATCGAGCCTTCGAGGAGGCACGGCGCCGCGGCAGGGGAATGGATTTCCGCGAGGCGATCGGCTACGCGCTCGGTGAACGCCGCCCGGCCGGGCCGCCTGCGGTAGAGGAGGCCGTGAGCCTGACCCGGCGTGAGATGCAGGTCGCCGAGCTGGTCGCACAGGGCCTCACGAACAGGGCGATCGCCGAGAAATTGGTCATCTCCCCGCGGACGGCCCAGGGACACGTCGAGCGGGTGCTGGCCAAGCTCGCGTTCACCTCGCGCACCCAGATCGCCGCCTGGTATCTCGAGCGGACGCGGGAGCAGGAGCCGGACGCGCAACGGGGGGCCTGATCAGAAACAGGTATACATCCGGGTAGTTCCGCCCTGACGGTCACCGGGCGCAAGCGGCAATGTGTGCTGGGTCATATCCGCGACCGCGAAGCCGAGGCCCTCGATGTTGCAGCACCCGACAAGCCACCCCTACGTTGTCAGCCAGGCGAGGAACACCAGCTGGAAGAACACCCTCGTCGAGGGTCGGGCGGCGTCCTATGCGGTTGCGGGTGCAGGCGCTCCGGTCGTGTTCCTGCACGGATACGCGCTGACCCCCCGCGCCTACGACCGCGCACTGCTTCGGATGGCAGCCCAGGGAGTGCGGGTGTTCGCGCCCTCGCTTCCCGGATTCGGCGGCACCGCGGAACTTCCCCCGCAGGAGCGAAACCTGGCCGGGTACGCGCGCTGGCTCGGCGAGTTCCTCGACTCGATCGGTATCGCGGGACCGGTGACGCTCGTCGGCCACTCGTTCGGAGGTGGGGTCGCGATCCAGTCCGCACACGACCTCGGACCAAGGGTGGCGCGGTTGGTGCTGGTCAACTCCGTGGGCGGGGCCGCATGGTCCCCCGGGGGCGGCGACGTGCGCCCGATCGGCGAGCGGCCCCTGTGGGACTGGGGCGCGGCGGCCACCGGCGACGCCCTAGCCATTCGGCCGTCCGTCGCGGGCCTGCTGGCGATCACCGCGGACGCGGTGGGCAACGTACTGCGCAATCCGCTCGCGATGTGGCGCCTCTCGCACCTGGCCCGAAACGCGGATCTGCGCGGCGAACTCGACGAGTTGGCGGAGCGCGGCCTTCCGGTGACGCTGCTCTGGGGCGGCGACGACACGTTCATCCCGCGCGCCAGCTTCGAATCCCTTCGCATCGCGCTCCGCAATCCCACGGTCGTCACCGTCGCGGGCAACCACGGCTGGCTGATCGACGACCCGCACGGATTCGGCACCGCGATGGGGACCGTGTTCGGCGCGGAGCAGACGCAGCCGCACACACCCGCGGCGGTGACATTGTGACGGTCGCGGGCGGGACCCACCTGTGGGCCGGCTTGTCCGCGCGCACGCTGATGATCCGGCGCTGCGAGTGCTGTGGGCTGCTCCTCGCGCCGGTCGCGGTGACCTGCTCCTCGTGCGGGAGCGACCACCTGTCGCGGGTGCCGTCGACCGGGCTCGGGTCGATGGTGACCTGGAAGCTGGCCGACCGTGCGCGGGCGGGTGCGGACGACGACGCCCTGCCGTCCATGCTGGCCGTCGTCGCGCTCGACGACGGGCCCTGGATCTGCAGCTGGATCGAGGGTGAGATCGCGGTTCGCCCCGGCCGCCCGGTCCGGGTGGAGTTCGACCACCTGGAGTCCGACGAGCGGTACCCGGTGTTCCACGGCTGCCAACACGCGCCTGCCGTTCGAGTCGCCTGACACGGCCCCCCGCCACCCCGCTCCGGGGGTAGCGTCGATTGGGCAGGGGACCGGCGTGTTGAGAGTGACGGTTCGATGGCTAGCGCTGTCCGGGGCAAGGTCGGGAACTTGCCGCTCGAGCTGACCAGTTTCGTCGGCCGTCGCCGCGAGGTGACCGAGACGAGGCGGCTGCTGTCTGTCTCGCGCCTGGTGACATTGACCGGGATCGGCGGGGTCGGCAAGACCCGGCTCGCGCTCCGGGTGGCCGAGGACTCGCGGCGGTCGTTCGAGGACGGGGTGTGGCTGGTCGAGCTCGGCGAGCTGCGGGAGGAGGCGCTGCTGCCCGACCTGGTGGCCGCGACGCTGGGGCTGCGGGAGCAGTCGACGAATCGCACGCAGGACTCGCTGGCAAAGTACCTCGCCGATCGACGGCTGCTGCTGGTGCTGGACAACTGCGAACACGTGCTCGACGCGGCCGCGGCGCTCGCCGAAGCGTTGCTGCGGCGCTGCCCGGACCTCAGGATCCTCGCGACCAGCCGCGAGCCGTTCGGCATCGGAGCTGAGGCCTTTCTGCGGGTGCCGCCGCTGTCGGTCCCGGATCCGGATCTGCGCTCGTCCGGGCGCGGTTCGGCTGGGGGCGACGCCGTGGCGCTCTTCGCCGAACGGGCGTCCGCCGCGGTCCCGGAGTTCGGGCTCACCGAGGACAACCAGGTCGCGGTGGCCCGGATCTGTCAGCGGTTGGACGGGCTGCCGCTGCCCATCGAGTTGGCCGCGGGGCGCATGAGGGCGATGTCCGCGGAACAGATCCTGGACCGGTTGAACGATCGCTACAGCCTGCTGACCGGGGGTAGTCGCGGCGCGCCGACGCGGCAACAGACGCTGCGCCTGTGCATCGACTGGAGCCATGAGCTGTGCACCGAGCCGGAGCGGATGCTGTGGCGGCGGATGTCGGTGTTCACCGGTGGTTTCGAGCTCGATGCGGCGGAGGGCATCTGTGCCGGGGACCTGAGCCCGGACGACCTGCTGGATGTGGTGGCGGCGCTGGTCGACAGGTCGATCCTGATCCGGGAGGAAGCGGGTGCCGTGGTGCGCTACCGGCTCCTCGAGACCCTCCGCGAGTACGGCCGTGAGAAGTTGGCGGAATCCGGTGAACACGCTTCGATGCGGCGGCGGCACCGGGACTGGTACCAGCAGCTCGTGATCCGCGTGGAGGCCGAGTGGATCGGTCCGCGGCAGATGGAGTGGATGGCACGGCTGGGGCGGGAGCAGCCGAACCTGCGCGAGGCGATGGAGTTCTGCCTGACCGAGCCGGGAGAGGAGGCGGCAGGCCTGCGTATCGCCGATGCCCTCGCCCCGTTCTGGTTGTCCAGGGGCCTGCTCGGGGAGGGCAGGCACTGGCTCGATCAGTTCCTCGACCGCCAGGACGGGCAGCCGACCGTGGAGTGGCTGTGGGGGCTGTACGCGAACAGCGTGCTGGCAGGCAACCAGGGCGACATCGAGGCGGGCGCGGCGCTGGTCGAGCGGGCGCGTGAGGCCGCCGAGGTCCTCGACGACGCTCAGGCCCACGCGCTCGTGACCCTCGCCGTCGGGCAGCTCGCGGTGTGCAGCGGAGACATGCGGCTGGCCGTTTCCTCCCTCGAGGAGATCACCGACGCCTTCCACACGGGCAGGGAGCTGGTGCTACGGCTCGCGACGCTGCTCGGCCTCGCGCTGGCCTGCGGGCTGCTCGGGGACACGCAGCGCTCGATCGCCTGCCAGGAGGCGGCTCTCGAGATCACCCAATCCCGCGGCGAGTCCGTGTACCGGGCCTACTCGCTGTCGACCCTCGGGCTCGCGTTGTGGCAGAGCGATCCCCGGCGGGCGGCCGGGCTGCTCGAGCAGGGCCTTCGGCTCAGCCGCGTCGTGGACGATCCGCTCGGATCCGCCATCTGTGTCGAGGCGCTGGCCTGGGTCGCCGCGGGCGATCGGCTCGCCAGGCGCGCGGCCGTGCTGTTCGGCATCGCCAACTCGCTGTGGCGGGTCGTCGGCAGCGCAGGGGTCGTGATACCACCCCTGCTTGCGTACCGCGAGGAGTCGGAGCTGCAGGTCCGCAGCGCGCTCGCCAAGCGCGCCTACGAGTCGGCTTTCGAGCAGGGCGCCAACCTGAGCTTCGATGACGGCATCGCGTACGCGCTGGACGAGCAACTCCAGGGGGCGCCGACCTCGGGCGTCGCCTCGGCCCTGACCCGACGTGAGCGGCAGGTCGCCGACCTGGTCGCGCAGGGCCTGACGAACAGGGCGATCGCCGAGCAACTGGTGATCGCCCCGCGGACCGTCGAGGGCCACGTCGAGCACGTTCTCGCCAAGATGGGCTTCACCTCCCGGGCGCAGATCGCGGCGTGGGTCGTCGAGCAGGCGCAGGTCGGCACCCAATCGCTCTGACGCCCGCGTCGGGGGTCGGTCGGCGGAGAAAACAGGTACCCACCCGGGTGGTTCCACCGTCGCCGGGGAGCCGGGCAAAAGGGACACTTGAGTCGTCATCAGCTCAGGAAGCCGAGGTCCCCGATGTTCGAGCGACAGGTGCAGTGCACATCCACAGGTGCGAGAAGTGTCCGTGTCCGGCGGCGGGCGCTGATGATCCTGCGATGCGAGGCGTGCGCGACGCTGCTGGCCCCCGAGGAGACGAAGTGCACCTCGTGTGGACGGGACGAGCTCGAGCGGGTGCGGGCCGCAGGCACGGGGACCGTGGTGTCGTGGACGGTGGTGGACTGTTCGTCCGCCGCCCTCCCGCTGGCGCTGGTGCCGTGCACCCTCGCGATCGTCGAGCTCGACGAGGGGCCCTGGATCTACACCTGGATCGAGGGGGAGCTGCCGGCGCATCCTGATCGGTCGGTGCGGGTGGAGTTCCGGCTGGCGGAACCGGGGGAGCGGTTCCCCGTCTTCGCCGTTCGGCAGGCTGTCGCAGATCGGGTCGCGATCAGCTGAACGGCGGCCGGGAGTCGAGTCGCAGCGAGGACGACCCCGACGCCCGCCACGCCCGCGCGGTCAGGTCGCGATCTGCGTCGGTCACGAGATTGCCCATCACCCGGACCGCGATCGTCATCAGCGCACGCGAACGCATCGCCAGCGGCCCGGAGGCAGGCAGCACCCGCGGGACCGTGAGCAGGCCTGCGAGCCGACGGGCGATCGAGAAGGCTTGCCCGTACCGCTCCCGCAGCAGGGTCGGCCACAGCTCGGTGAGGTCCGGGGCTCCGAGCACCTCGGCCACCATCGAGCCGGTCTCCAGGCCGTAGTCGATGCCCTCGCCGTTGAGCGGGTTCACACAGGCCGCGGCGTCGCCGATGATCGCCCAGTTGGTCCCCGCCACCCCGGACACCGCCCCGCCCATCGGGAGCAGAGCCGATGCCACCGCGCGCACAGGGCCGTCGAGCCGCCACTCGTCGCGGCGCTGCTCCGCGTACAGCTCGATCAGCGGCCGGAGTGCGCCGGGCGCGGGCCGCTTCGCGGTGGCCAGGGTGCCGACGCCGAGGTTGACCTCGCCGGTGCCGAGCGGGAACACCCAGCCGTAGCCGGCCTGCAGGGTCCCCTCGCGGTCGCGCAGTTCGAGGTGCGAGGTGATCCACGGGTCGGTGCTGCGGGCCGAGCGGACATAGGCACGGGCCGCCACCCCGTACGCGGTGTCGCGATGCCACTCGCGGCCGAGACGTTTGCCGAGGGTGGAGCGCACGCCGTCGGCGACGATGAGGTGCTCGCATCGGACCGTGCGTGGCCCATCGGCCGTCTGGAGGGTCACCGACCGCACCCGGTTTCCCTCCCGGTCGGCATCGACGGCCTTGGCGCCCTGCACCATCCGGGCACCGGCGTCGAGCGCGACCTGTCGGATCCGGTCGTCGAGTTCGGTTCTCGGGACGGCGCTGCCGGTACTCGGCAGTGAGCCGCCTGGCCACGGCAGCTCCAACTCCTGCCCGAACCCGTTCAGCCGCAGGCCGCGGTTGGTGGCGCGGGTGGCGAGCCAGTCACCGAGGCCGAGATGGACGAGTTCCGCCACGGCGCGCGGGGTGAGTCCGTCGCCACACGTCTTGTCCCTCGGGAAGGTGGCGGAGTCGGCGAGCAGCACCTCGCGGCCCGCGCGCGCCGCCCATGCCGCCGCCGCGGAACCGGCGGGACCTGCGCCGATCACCACCACTTCGGCCTGCGCGGGGACGTCATCCGGCGCCTCGGAACGGGCGGCGGAGGGATCGGGGTCGACAGGCGATGGCACCACCCCAGTATCTTCTCAGGCCGGGGTGGACCGCTGTGGTCAGCCCGACGGGCCGCGAACCCGATAGGTTCACTACCGTGACAGTTATGGCATCGGTTGCTGGGCATCACGCGAGACGGGATGGGTACTGAGATCGTGAGCACGAGCGAAGCGATGGGCACGGTCGTTGCCGGCGTGGATCTGGGGGATCCGGCGCTGGCCGAGGTGGTGCGTGGGGGTCTCGCCGAGGTCGAGAGCCTGCTGGTGAGTGAGCTCTCGGATGGCGAGGACTTTCTCACCGAGGCGGCGCTGCACCTGGCGAAGGCGGGTGGCAAGCGGTTCCGGCCGCTGTTCACCCTGCTCACGGCGCAGCTGGGCCCCAATCCGACGGACCCGGCGACCATCACCGCGGCCACCGTCGTCGAGCTGGTGCACCTGGCCACGCTCTACCACGACGACGTGATGGACGAGGCGACGATGCGACGCGGCGCCCCGAGTGCGAACTCGCGCTGGGGCAACTCCATCGCCATCCTGGCGGGCGATTACCTGTTCGCGCACGCCTCCCGGCTGGTGTCCACGCTCGGACCCGAGGCGGTGCGGATCATCGCCGAGACCTTCGCCGAGCTCGTCACCGGGCAGATGCGGGAGACCATCGGCGTCAAGGAGCAGCAGGATCCCGTCGACCACTACCTGAAGGTGGTGTGGGAGAAGACGGGATCGCTGATCGCGGCCTGCGGTCGGTTCGGTGGCACCTTCTCGGGAGCGAGCGCCGACGACGTGGTCCGCCTCGAGCGGCTCGGCGACGCGGTGGGCACCGCCTTCCAGATCTCCGACGACATCATCGACATCTCCTCGGTCGCCGCGCAGTCCGGCAAGACCCCTGGCACCGACCTGCGCGAGGGGGTGCACACCCTGCCGGTGCTCTACGCGCTGCGTGAGGAGGGCCCCGACGCCGATCGACTGCGGGTGCTGCTCGACGGCCCGGTCACCGACGACGACGCCGTCGCGGAGGCGCTGGCGTTGCTGGAGCGTTCCCCCGGCATGGCGGCTGCCAAGGCCAAGCTGGCGGAGTACGCCGACTCGGCGCACGCGCAGCTCGCGGAGCTGCCGCAGGGGCCGGCGAACGACGCGCTGGGACGGCTGGTGGATTACACGATCGCGCGGGTCGGCTGACGGTAACGTCTCGGCTCGGGTCCACGTGGCTCGCCGACGCGCTGCGTGCGGGGGAACGTCCCTCCGGGCTCTTTCGTTGTTCAACTGAGTGTCCGGCGAGAAAAGGGGCCCAACGTGCACCGGTATTCCAACGGGTTGAAGACCTTCGCGTTGCTGGTGGGGATGTCCGCGCTGATCGTGTTCATCGGGGCGCTGTTCAACAACAGGAGCATCCTCATCTTCTCGATCGTCCTCGCGGTCGGGATGAACGGCTACGCGTACTTCAACAGCGACAAGCTGGCGCTCAAGGCCATGCACGCGCAGCCGGTCACCGAGGTCGAGGCGCCTGTCATCTACAAGATCGTGCGCGAACTGGCGACGACGGCGCACCAGCCGATGCCCCGGCTCTACATCAGCCCCACGGCCGCGCCGAACGCCTTCGCCACGGGTCGCAACCCGCGCAACGCGGCGGTCTGCTGCACCAGCGGCATCCTGCAGATCCTCGACGAGCGGGAGCTGCGGGCCGTGCTCGGCCACGAGCTCTCGCACGTGTACAACCGCGACATCCTGATCTCCTCGGTCGCGGGTGCGATGGCCGCGGTCATCTCGGGCCTGGCCAACATGGCGATGTTCGCCTCGATGTTCGGCGGCCGCGGCGAGGGCAGGCCGAACCCGCTGGCGCTGCTGCTCGTCTCGTTGCTCGGTCCGATCGCGGCCTCGGTGGTGAAGATGGCGGTCTCGCGCTCGAGGGAGTACCAGGCCGACCAGTCCGGCGCGGAACTCAGCGGTGATCCGCTGGCGCTCGCCTCGGCGTTGCGCAAGCTGGAGCGCGGCGTGGAGGCCGCCCCGCTGCCGCCGGAGCCGAAGATCGCCGCGCAGTCGCACATGATGATCGCGAACCCGTTCCGGGCGGGGGACAAGATGAGCCGGCTGTTCTCCACCCACCCGCCCATGGCGGAGCGGATCGACCGCTTGGAGAAGATGGCGGGCCGACGACTGCCTGAGTGACGGATATCGCTGGGGGACAAGGTTGTTCGCTGGTCAGTCTGGGTGAATGCGGATCGGCCCCATCGTGTCGGGCCGCCGCCGACGCAGAGAGGACCGCGCGGCCGGTGCGGCCGTCGCGGTCCCCTCGATGCGCTATCGGGTGATCAGCGGTAGTTGACGAACTGCAGCGCGATGCCGAAGTCCTCGCCCTTGAGCAGCGAGATGATGGCCTGCAGGTCATCGCGCTTCTTGCTGCTGACGCGGAGCTCGTCGCCCTGGATCTGCGCCTTGACGCCCTTGGGGCCCTCGTCGCGGATCTTCTTCGAGATCTTCTTCGCATTCTCGGTGGTGATGCCCTGGACCAGGGTCCCGGACAGCTTGTAGATCTTGCCCGACTGCGCGGGCTCGCCGGCGTCGAACGCCTTGAGTGAGATGTCCCGGCGGATCAACTTCTCTTTGAACACCTCGAGCGCCGCCAGCAGCCGCTCCTCGGTGTCGGCGGTCAGGGTGATCGCCTCCTCGCCGGACCAGTCGATGCTCGCGCCGGTGTTGCGGAAGTCGAAACGCGTCGACAGCTCCTTGGCCGCCTGGTGCAGCGCGTTGTCCACTTCCTGCCGGTCAACCTTGCTCACCACATCGAAGGACGAATCCGCCACGGCAACTCCTAGTTCATCGTGCGCGGGCCTGCGCCAGCGCGTGAGAACCCCACGATAACCACACGGTTTGCATTTACCCGCCCCGGTAGAGGTATTCTCTTGTCCGCGCCAGAGATGGTCCGGAGTACTTCGGATCTGATCTGGATGACACCAGGCAGGTTGCCCGAGCGGCCAATGGGAGCGGACTGTAAATCCGTCGGCTTATGCCTACGTAGGTTCGAATCCTACACCTGCCACCTCCGGGTCCCGGTGAGCGCAAGCTCGCCGGGGCTCGTTGATTACACGGATGGAAAGAGCTCCTGACCTGCGGGTTTGGCACTCGGCCCCGCCGCTGTGTAATCTCTTGGAGGCTTCAGCGCATGAACGAAGTGCGCGGAAGCATGCCCCCTTAGCTCAGTCGGCAGAGCGTTTCCATGGTAAGGAAAAGGTCAACGGTTCGATTCCGTTAGGGGGCTCGCTGGATTGGGTGTCCATAGACTGGCACCGATGCACCGAGGCGGTGTAGCTCAGTTGGTAGAGCAAACGACTCATAATCGTTGTGTCGCCGGTTCAAGTCCGGCCATCGCTACACAAGTGGACACATAGAACACTCCCTGATTGACCCCGATCAGATTTATCCGAAAGAAGGCATCCCGTGGCCTCGACTGACGTTCGGCCCAAGATCACCTTGGCCTGCGAGGTATGCAAGCACCGCAACTACATCACCAAGAAGAACCGTCGTAACGATCCCGATCGTCTCGAGATCAAGAAGTTCTGCCCGAACTGCGGAACGCATCAGGCGCACCGCGAGTCGCGCTAGTACTCTTCGAGTCGACGCGGAGATCGTAGGGGTCGGTTCCCGGCTTCCTGGCCTAGCTGCGTCCCAAGCAGATAGGTTGCGTTGCTGTGAAGTTGAGTCCTGATCTCGTTGGCCTGCATCACAGGTTCAGCGACTACTACGAGGTCGGTCGTGAGAAGGTGCGCGAGTATGCGCGCGCCGTCAAGAGCGACGACCCGGTCTACCGCGACGAAGCGGCCGCCAGGAAGATCGGCTACGACACCCTCGTGGCCCCGCTGACCTTCATTGCTGTCTTCGGCTTCCTCGCGCAGGAAGAGTTCTTCAAGGCCCTGGACGTCGAGCTGGACCTCAGCCGGGTCCTGCACACCGATCAGCGCATCGTCTACCACCGTCCGGTCAAGGTCGGCGACCGTCTGTACTGCGACGTGTATGTCGACTCGATCCGAACGATGGGCGGTAGCGACATCATCGTGACCCGCAACGAGATCACCGATCAGGACGGCCAGGTCGTCCAGACCCTGTACACCACACTGGTCGGTCGGCATGCCGAGGAGGTCGAGTGATGTCCGTTCGCGATTTCGCGGAGATCTCCGTCGGCGAGGAACTGCCCGAAGAGACCGTGCCCCTGACCAGGTCCGACCTGGTGCAGTACGCAGGCGTTTCCGGCGACCCGAACCCCATCCACTGGGATGACGCGACGGCGCAGAAGCTCGGCCTCCCCTGTGCGGTTGCGCACGGGATGCTCACCATGGGCATCGGCGCCGGCTATGTGACCTCCTGGCTCGGCGATCCGGGTGCGGTCACCGAATACAGCGTTCGCTTCACCAGCCCTGTCGTCGTGCCCAACGACGGCAAGGGTGCCGTTATCGTCCTCACCGGCAAGGTGAAGTCCGTCGACGAGGAGGCCCGCTCCGCCGTGGTCGCCATCGTCGCCAAAGTGGACGACAAGAAGATCTTCGGTCGCGCTACCGCGACCGTGCGCTTCGGCTGAGTAACCAGCCGATTCGGTTTGTTCGACTACCGTGCAGTACACTGAGATTTCTGGGATCAACCAGCGCTGCGCGCTGCCCTACGTGCCCATTCGGGCCGCTGAGGGTAGCGCGCGTGTTGTGTGGTCACGGAGAGGTTGATCGGTCCGGATCATGATGATCGGGACGCGTCGGTCAACCAGAGGGGCGTAGCTCAACTGGCAGAGCAGCGGTCTCCAAAACCGCAGGTTGCAGGTTCAAGTCCTGTCGCCCCTGCCCCGGATGTCAGCGACTGAGAGGAACGACGGTGAGCGAGGATCGCGGAAAGGCCGATAGCGCGGCGGGGTCTCCGGACGTCGACGCCACCGCGGCCGGCGCGAGTGATTCAGCTCCCGTCGCCTCTCGTCCGACTGGAAAGCGTCCGGGTCGTCGTACCCATGCCGCCGCGACCGAGTCGCAGGCCGCGAAGGTCGCAGGCACCCCCTTGGCCACGAAGGCCAAGCCGGAGAAGCCGCGCAAGGAGAATCTCTTCAAGCGCCTGAGGAAGTTCCTCCGTGAGGTGATCACGGAACTCCGGAAGGTGATCTGGCCTAACCGCAAGCAGATGATCACCTACACCACCGTTGTACTGGCGTTCGTGGCCTTCATGGTCGCGTTCATCAGTGGATTGGACCTGGCGTTCATCAAGGGCGTCAGTTGGCTGTTCGGCTGACGCCGGACACCGAACGTGATGAGAGGAAGCGAGTGCGCCAGTGAGCACCCCCGAGAACGACGCAATTGAGGCTGCAGCCGCAGAGCATGTTGCCGATGACGCGGTCGCCGCGGAGTCCGCTGACGCGGCAGTCCTCGGCGAGGGTGACGCTCCCGTGGCCGACGCTCCCGTCGAAGAGGCAGCAGCTTCCGCAGACGACGCCATCGCCGCCGACTCCGAGGAGCCGGTCGATCCCGTTGCCGAGATGAAGGCCGCGCTCCGCCGCGCGCCCGGCGACTGGTATGTGATCCACTCGTACGCCGGGTACGAGAACAAGGTGAAGACCAACCTCGAGACCCGCGTGCAGAACCTGGACGTCGGCGACTACATCTTCCAGGTCGAGGTCCCGACCGAAGAGGTCACCGAGATCAAGAACGGCCAGCGCAAGCAGGTCAATCGCAAGGTGCTGCCCGGCTACATCCTGGTCCGGATGGAACTGAACGACGAGTCGTGGGGCGCGGTCCGCAACACGCCCGGTGTCACCGGCTTCGTCGGCGCCACCTCGCGGCCGTCGCCGCTGACCATCAACGAGGTCGTCAAGTTCCTGATGCCGCAGGAGGGCGCGAAGAAGCCCGTCGCCGCTGCCGCAGGAACCGGCGAAGCCGCAGCCTCCGTCGCGAAGCCCCTCATCGAGGTGGACTTCGAGGTCGGTGAGTCGGTCACCGTCATGGACGGCCCGTTCGCGACGCTGCCCGCCAGCATCAGCGAGGTCAACGCCGAGCAGCAGAAGCTCAAGGTCCTCGTGTCGATCTTCGGTCGCGAGACGCCGGTCGAGCTGTCCTTCACGCAGGTCGCGAAGATCTAGCCACAAAAACTTGCACTGCAGTAGCAAGACACACACAAGAAATTAGGAACGAAAGATGCCCCCCAAGAAGAAGAAGCTCGCCGGGCTCATCAAGCTTCAGATCCAGGCCGGTCAGGCTAACCCTGCACCGCCCGTGGGTCCCGCGCTTGGTCAGCACGGCGTGAACATCATGGAGTTCTGCAAGGCCTACAACGCGGCCACCGAGTCGCAGCGCGGCAACGTGATCCCCGTGGAGATCTCCGTCTACGAGGACCGGACCTTCGACTTCAAGTTGAAGACCCCGCCCGCCTCGCGACTGCTGCTCAAGGCCGCAGGCGTGCAGAAGGGCTCCGGCGAGCCGCACAAGACCAAGGTCGCCACGGTGACCATGGACCAGGTGCGCGAGATCGCGAAGACCAAGCAGGAAGACCTCAACGCGAACGACATCGAGCAGGCCGCGAAGATCATCGCCGGCACCGCACGCTCGATGGGTATCACCGTCGAGGGCTAAGCAGCTCCAGATCGCGTGGGAGGGCCGGCCAGGCCCGAAACCACAACTGAACCATTAGTAAGGACAGAACACATGGCAAAGCGCAGCAAGGCGTACCTCGCCGCCGCCGAGAAGGTCGACCAGGCCAAGCTCTACAGCCCACTGCAGGCTGCGAAGCTCGCCAAGGAGACCTCCTCCACGAAGATGGACGCGACCGTCGAGGTCGCCGTTCGACTCGGCGTCGACCCCCGCAAGGCGGACCAGATGGTTCGCGGCACCGTCAACCTCCCGCACGGCACCGGTAAGACCGCCCGTGTGATCGTGTTCGCCGTGGGCGAGAAGGCCGCCGAGGCCGAGGCCGCCGGCGCGGACGCGGTGGGTGCCGAGGACCTGATCGAGCGCATCCAGGGCGGTTGGCTGGACTTCGACGCCGCGATCGCGACCCCTGATCAGATGGCCAAGGTCGGCCGCATCGCCCGCGTCCTCGGACCGCGTGGCCTGATGCCGAACCCGAAGACGGGCACCGTCACCGCCGATGTGACCAAGGCCGTCAACGAGATCAAGGGCGGAAAGATCAACTTCCGCGTCGACAAGCAGGCCAACCTGCACTTCGTGATCGGCAAGGCGTCCTTCGACGACGCCAAGCTGGTGGAGAACTACGGCGCCGCGCTGGACGAGATCCTGCGTGCGAAGCCGTCCTCCGCGAAGGGCCGTTACGTCAAGAAGGTCACGGTTTCGACCACCACCGGACCGGGCATCCCGGTGGACCCGAACCGCACCCGCAACCTCCTCGAGGATGCTGCAGAGTAGGACAGCTCGACAAGAAGGCCGGTACGGATCTCCGTACCGGCCTTCTTCGTGTCTGCGGTCCCTACGCCTGTGGGTCTGCCTCGTCCTTCCGCCAGGCGAGCAGGACGGCGTTCTCCTTCGACGGCGCCCATGGCAGGAAGATCGCGACGATGATCGCGCAGACCACCACCGCACCGGTCGCGACAAGGGAGGCGGTCTGCGAGCCCTGCAGCACCGCCGACTTCATCGCCGTGATCAGGTTCTCCCGCTGCGGTTCGAGCATCGTCGGGATCTCCCGCTTGCGGATCTCGAGAACACTGAGGACCGTCGCCCGCGCGAATCCCTTCTCGTCCTCGTTCATCAGCATCGCGGGCACCCGGTCGATGTTCGGCGAGATCGTCGTCGAGTAGTACGAGGCGACAATGGACCCGAGCACTGCAACGCCGAGGGTGCCGCCGATCTCGCGTGTGGTGTCGTTGACGGCCGAGCCGGCACCGGCCTCGTCGAGGGGGAGCGAGGACATGATCGATTCGGTGGCGGGGCCCTGGACGATCGCCAGGCCGAGCGCCATCGAGACCATCGACGGCAACACGTCGGCGAGGTAGGTGCTGTCGACGTCGACGAGTCCGCCGAGGTAGAGCCCGAGCCCGGTCAGCAGCAGACCGAAGACGATGACCGCGGTGGTGCCGATGCGTTGCGCGAGCAGGGTGGCGATGGGCGCGCCGACCGCCACGCTCACCGCGAAGGGGAGCGAGGCGATGCCGAACTCGAGCGGGGTGTACTCGCGCACTCCCTGGAAGTACTGGGTGATCAGGAACAGGAACCCGAACATCGAGAAGTACGCGATCGCGATCGCCAGCGCGGGCAGCGAGAATCTGCGGATCCGGAACAGGCGCATGTCGAGGATCGGTGTCGGGGTGCGCAACTGCCACCAGACGAACGCGCCGAGGAGTACCGCCGCCGCCGCGATCCCACCGAGGGTGGCGAGGCTGAGCCAGCCGTAGCGCGGGGCCTCGATGATCGACCAGACCAACAGCGTGATGCCCACGATGGACAGCACGATCCCGGGGAGGTCGAGTCGGCCGACGACGGCGGCCTTGGACTCAGGGACGAGGAGCAGCGTCGCGATGATCGCGACCGCGGCGACGGGGACGTTGATCCAGAACACCGAGTGCCAGGAGAAGTGTTCGAGCAGCCAGCCGCCGGACATCGGTCCGATGGCGATGGCGAAGCCGGCCATCGCGGTCCAGGCCGCGATGGCAAGCGCGCGCTCGCGGGTGTCGGTGAAGATGTTGATGATCAGGGCCAGGGTGGCGGGGAAGACCGCGGCGGCGAACACGCCCATGGCGGCCCGGGCGGCGATGACCTGCCCGAGGGTCTCGGCGTTGGCGCCGGCCACGGACATCACCCCGACGCCGATCAGGCCGATGATCATGATGCGTCGGCGGCCGTACCGGTCTCCGAGATTGCCGCAGGCCAGCAGCAGGCTGGCGAACGTGAGGGTATAGGCGTCCACCACCCACTGCAGTCCGCTCACCCCGGTGTGGAGTTCGACGCCGATCGAGGGCAGGGCGACATTGACGATCGTGTTGTCGAGAACCACCAGTAGTTCCGCGAGGCAGATCACGGCGAGTGCCGCGAATCGCCCTGCGCGCGAGGAGATCAGCTCGACCCTGTTGTCGGGTGGGTTGGTGCGTTCCAGCGTGGTCATGAGTTGTGACGGTACTCGCTATGTGTAACTACATATAACAGTCAATTTGGGACTGGTCCGTCACCCTAGGGGGTTAGATGTGATGGCTGTCACGATCCAGGCTTCCCGTGGCGGCTCGTTTTGGATGGTCAGGCCCGTTCGGGTACTCTCTCCGGAAGAGTTCGATCTATTTCGAGTTCACCCCAAGAAGTTCTACCCAAGACCGTTGGTCACCGATGTCGTGAGGCATTGGTTGAAGGTTCGGGACACAGCCCGACGGCCCACGCAGGAGGACGAGGTAGGGGAGTGGTGGGCCTTCGCGCGAGCTGGGTCCGGATCTCTTCGTAACGCCCCGTGTGCCTGCACCGGGGCGTTTTGCATTGTCACGGCCGCATCCCGAGGGTGCACCAACACGATGTCACGAGAGGAGGCGAAGTATGGCAAAGCCCGAAAAGGTCTCCGCAGTCACGGAGATCACTGAGCAGTTCAAGGGTTCGACTGCCGCCGTGATCACCGAATACCGTGGTCTGTCGGTGACCAGTCTGACGCAGCTGCGACGCGCGCTCGGAGCAGGCGCAACCTACTCCGTCGCCAAGAACACCCTGGTCAAGCGCGCCGCCGCAGAGGCGGGCGTCGAGGGCCTTGACGACCTGTTCGTCGGACCGACCGCCATTGCGTTCATCAAGGGCGAGCCGGTTGACGCAGCGAAGGCCATCAAGGCCTTCGCGAAGGACAACAAGGCGCTTGTCATCAAGGGCGGCTACATGGACGGCAATGCGCTGTCCGTGGACGAGGTCAACAAGATCGCGGACCTCGAGTCCCGCGAGATCTTGCTGGCCAAGCTCGCCGGCGCGATGAAGGGCAACTTGGCAAAGGCCGCTGGCCTGTTCAATGCCCCCGCCTCGCAGATGGCCCGTCTGGCCGCTGCGCTGCAGGACAAGAAGGCCGCGGAAGGCTCCGCAGCCGAAAGCTGATCCGCACGAGACCGGACGGGCGCCCTCGCGGGTGCGAACAAGGTCTTGCGTATCACGTACCAAACCACTCCCACCTCGTCGCGGATCAGCGACATGGGACTTACAGGAAGGACCGCCATCATGGCGAAGCTCACCACCGAAGAGTTGCTGGACCAGTTCAAGGAGCTCACCCTCCTCGAGCTCTCGGAGTTCGTGAAGGCGTTCGAGGAGACCTTCGAGGTCACCGCTGCTGCGCCGGTCGCCGTTGCCGCCGCCGGTGCCCCGGCCGCCGCCGCGGACGCCGCTGAGGAGCAGGACGAGTTCGACGTCGTCCTCGAGTCGGCCGGCGACAAGAAGATCCAGGTCATCAAGGTCGTCCGTGAGGTCGTCGCGGGCCTGGGCCTGAAGGAGGCCAAGGACCTCGTCGAGGGTGCGCCGAAGGCGATCCTCGAGAAGGTTTCGAAGGATGCGGCCGAGGCCGCCAAGGAGAAGCTGGTCGCCGCAGGCGCCACCATCTCCGTCAAGTAAGACCGCCGCGTAACAACGCAGCGCTCACGCTCGACAAAAGGGCCGTTCCCCGTCAGGGGAGCGGCCCTTTTTGGTGCCCGGATTCCGAACCTCGAGCGCGTTAGAAGTGGACGGTTGTTCAGCGTTGAGGCGACGCATCGATGCAGTTCAGAGGGGATAAATCGGACATGGAGGGGCCGGATTGCACCCGAACCCTACTCATGAGTAGCATTCAGCGTCACAGGTACCACTTCGATGCGATAGAGTGACCCAACCCACATTGGGTCAGTGTGTCGAAAAGCGTGGAGGTTTTCGGTGGGAGTAGAGGTAGTAGTCGAGGGACTCACCAAGTCGTTCGGCTCGCAGAAGATCTGGCAGGACGTCACCCTGACGCTCCCCCCGGGGGAGGTCACGGCCCTGCTCGGCCCGTCCGGTACGGGCAAGTCGGTGTTCCTGAAGTCGCTGATCGGCCTGCTCCGTCCGGAGCGCGGTTCGATCGTCATCGACGGCACCGACATCCTGGAGTGCTCCAGCCGAGAGCTCTACGAGATCCGGAAGATGTTCGGTGTGCTGTTCCAGGACGGTGCGCTGTTCGGGTCGATGAACCTCTTCGACAACGTCGCCTTCCCGCTGCGTGAGCACACCAAGAAGTCCGAGTCCGAGATCCGCAACATCGTGATGGGCAAGATGGAGCTCGTCGGACTCATCGGTGCCGAGAACAAGCTCCCCGGTGAGATCTCCGGCGGTATGCGCAAGCGCGCCGGATTGGCAAGGGCGCTCGTGCTTGACCCGGAGATCATCCTGGTCGACGAGCCCGACTCGGGCCTCGACCCGGTCCGCACGACCTACATCAGCCAGCTGCTGATCGACATCAACTCGCAGATCGACGCGACGATCCTGATCGTCTCGCACAACATCAACCTCGCGCGCACCGTGCCGGACAACATCGGCATGTTGTTCCGCAAGGAGCTCGTCATGTTCGGTCCCCGCGAGGTGCTGCTCACCAGCGACGAGCCGGTGGTCAAGCAGTTCCTCAACGGCAGCATGCTCGGCCCGATCGGCATGTCCGAGGAGAAGGACGAGGCGCAGATGGCGCAGGAGCAGGCGATGGTCGATGCAGGCCACCACCACGGCGGTGTCGACGACGTCGAGGGCATCGTCCCGCAGATGAAGGCCACCCCCGGTATGCCGTTCCGTCAGGCCGTCGCCCGCCGTCAGGAGCGCGTCCGCCAGATCATGCACACGTTGCCGCACAATGCCCAGATCGCGATCCAGGAGAGCCTTGACACCGAGGACAACACTCAGGTGATTCCCGCATATGACGACTCCGGCATGGAGACGTCTTCCTGGGGACGCGGGTAGCACGCGCCGATGGGGGGTACCAAGAGCACGCTGCTCAGTCCGCTGACGGCCGCGTTGACACAGGCCGGGTTGATATTTCAGCTCTTCGTCGATGTCGTGCGGAACACGTTCAGGAAGCCGTTCCAGTTCCGGGAGTTCATCGAACAGGCCTGGTTCATCGCGAGCGTGACGATCCTGCCGACAGCGCTGGTCGCGATCCCGTTCGGCGCGGTGGTGTCACTGCAGACCGGATCGCTGATCAAGCAGCTCGGCGCCGAGTCCTTCACGGGTGCGGCCAGCGTGCTGGCGGTGATCCAGCAGGGCAGTCCGATCGTGACCGCGCTGCTGATCGCCGGTGCGGCAGGCTCGGCGGTGACGGCCGATCTCGGGTCGCGCACCATCCGTGAGGAGATCGACGCCATGGAGGTGCTCGGTATCAACCCGGTCCAGCGCCTCGTGGTCCCCCGCGTGCTGGCGATGATCCTGGTGGCGGTGCTGCTCAACGGGCTGGTCTCGGTGGTCGGCATCGCGGGCGGGTACTTCTTCAACGTGATCCTCCAGGGTGGCACCCCCGGCGCCTACCTGTCCTCTTTCTCCGCGCTCGCGCAGTTGCCGGACCTCTACATCGCGGAGGCGAAGGCCGCCGTGTTCGGCGTCATCGCGGGCGTGGTCGCGGCCTACAAGGGCCTGCACCCCAATCCAGGGCCGAAGGGCGTTGGCGAGGCCGTGAACCAGACGGTCGTCATCACCTTCTTGCTGCTGTTCTTCGCCAATCTGATCCTCACGATGGTGTACCTGCAAGTCGTTCCTGCCAAGGGGGCTTAACCCATGACGATCGCCAAGGGTCGCGGCGACCGGACACTGATGCGTGCGCGCAAGGTGACCCGCGCGCCGCTGCACGTTCTCGATCGCGCCGGCGACCAGATGTCCTTTTACGCAAGGGCAATCGGCTGGATTCCGCGGACGCTCACGCACTACGGCCGAGAGGTCCTCCGGCTGCTCGCCGAGGTCACCTTCGGCAGCGGTGCGCTGGCCGTCATCGGCGGAACGATCGGCGTCATCGTGATGATGTCCGGCTTCACCGGCGTCGTCGTGGGCCTGCAGGGGTACGCGGCGCTCGAGCAGCTCGGCAGTTCCGTGCTGACCGGCTTCCTCTCCGCGTACGTCAACACCCGCGAGATCGCCCCGCTCGTGGCTGCCCTCGCGCTGTCGGCGACGGTCGGCTGTGGCTTCACCGCCCAGCTCGGTGCCATGCGCATCTCGGAGGAGATCGACGCGCTCGAGGTCATGGCGGTGCCGAGTGTGCCGTTCCTGGTCACCACCCGGATGATCGCCGGGTTCATCGCGGTCGTGCCGCTCTACATCGTCGGTCTGATGGCCGCGTATCTGGCATCGAGGCTGATCAACACCGTCTTCAACGGGCAGTCGAGCGGGTCGTACGACCACTACTTCAACCTGTTCCTACCGCCGGTGGACGTGCTCTGGTCCTTCGGCAAGGTGCTGGTCTTCGCCTTCGTGCTGATCATGATCCACTGCTACTACGGCTACAACGCCTCCGGCGGACCGGCGGGCGTGGGCGTCGCCGTCGGCCGGGCGGTGCGGACCGCGATCGTGACGATCGCGGTGCTGGACTTCTTCCTCAGCCTCGCCATCTGGGGCACCACGACCACAGTGAGGGTGGCCGGATGACCGACGGTGGTTCGGTGCTGCGCCGACGCATTCTTGGCCTGGCATTCTTTCTCGTTCTCGCGTTGTTCCTGGTGTTCACGATCGGGATGTACAACAAGTCGTTCAAAGAGGTCGTGAAGGTCAACCTCGTGACCGACTCGGTCGGCAACTCGCTGCCCAGCCACGCGGACGTGAAGGTGCGCGGGTTGATCGTGGGTGAGGTGCGGTCGGCCTCGACCGAAGACGGCAAGGTCACCTCGGTCCTGGCGATCGACCCCGACAAGGCCGAGCTGATCCCGTCCAACGCGACGGCGCGGCTGCTGCCGAAGACCCTGTTCGGTGAGCGCTACGTCTCGCTGATCGTGCCGACAGGCGACACCGCCGCCCCGATCTCGCAGGGCGACACGCTGCTCCAGGACAAGAGCGGCAACGCGATCGAGGTCGGCGAACTGCTCGACGGGCTGCTGCCGCTGCTGCAGGCCGTTCCGCCGCAGGACCTGGCGAACACCCTCGGTGCGCTGTCGCAGGCACTTGCGGGGCGCGGCAACGACATCGGGTTGAGCATCGAGCGACTCGAGACAATCTTCGCCGGGGTCAACACCGAGCTGCCGAACCTGCAGGAGGGCCTGCGCGGTCTCGCGGACTTCTCGCAGACCTACTCGGAAGCCGCTCCCGACCTGATCAATGCGTTCGACAACCTGCGGACCACCGGCGCGACCGTGGTCCAGCAGCAGAACCAGATCCGGGCGCTGATGTCCTCGGTCACCGCCACCGCAGGCAGCACCGCGGACTTCCTGGAGGTCAACAAGGACTCGCTGATCTCCATCGCGGCGGATTCGCGGGAGGCCCTCGAGGTCCTGGCCGCTGCATCGCCGACCTTCGGCTGCACCTTCTCGCAGTTCGTGCCGATCGTGGAGAGCGCAAGCGCCATCCTCGGGCTCAACCCGGACGGCAGCCTCAAGGACCACCCGGGCGCCCGCGCGGCCACGGTGTTCGTGAACCCGAAGGGGCGTTACCTGCCGAACCAGGACGAGCCCCGGCTCTTCGACAACCGCGGCGCCAAGTGCTATCAGCCTGCGGCGCCCGGCTACAAGTTCGGCCAGTACCCGGGCGGCTCGTACAACGACGGTTCCTACCAGGTGCCCTCGCGCAACCCGGGCCCCTCGTTCGTGCCGTCGCCCGCCGCCCCGCAGTACTCGGTGGTCCCGAGCCCCGCGACCGGGCAGAATACGCCCGCCGCTTACACCGGATCGACACTCGAGCAGGACACATTGGCAGTCATCTACGGGAAGGGCACCGGCACCCTGCCGGAGGCGGTGCCGGGTTGGACGACGCTGCTGGGCGCGCCGGCATTGAGGGGAACGGAGGTGAGTGTCCGATGAGAGGTCTCGCGGCTCCCCTGATCAAGCTCATCATCTTCGCCGTCGTCACAGTGTTGGCGACCGCGACGCTGGCCTTGACCATCGCGAACACCAGCGGTGGCGGTGGTACCAAGTTCAACGCGATCTTCACGGACGTCGCGTCGCTCAACAAGGGCGACGAGGTCCGAATCGCGGGCGTACGCGTCGGACAGGTCAACGAGATCGCGATCGTCAACGAGCGGGAGGCGAAGGTCCAGTTCTCGCTGACCGACCGCGACTGGCTCCCGGCCAGCTCGACCGCCACGATCCGCTACCGGAACCTGGTCGGCCAGCGCTACATCGCGCTGGAGCAGGGCGAGGGCGCGCAGGGCATGAAGCTGTCCGGCGGCGCGACCATCCCGATCGAGCGCACCAAGCCCGCGGTCAACCTGACGACCCTCTTCAACGGCTTCCGGCCGCTGTTCCAGACGCTCAGCGCCGACGACGTGAACAAGCTGTCGTTCCAGATCATCCAGGTGTTCCAGGGCGAGGGCGGCACGATTTCCGAACTGGTGCGCAACACGGCCAGCCTGACCAACACCATCGCGGACAAGGACCGAGTGATCGGCGACGTGATCAACAACCTCAACGGGGTTCTCGAGACCGTCAACAAGCACGACGAGGAGCTGAGCTCGCTGATCGTCAACACCGAGCAGCTCGTCACGGGGCTGGCCAACGATCGCGGCGTGGTCGGGAGCGCGGTGACCTCGCTCGCCGGGCTGGCCGATGCCACCGCGGACGTGCTCGAACCGACGAGGCCGTCGATCCAGGGCTCGGTGTCCGCGCTCAACACGCTGGCAGGAACGCTGAACGCGCAGAGCGACGACGTGAACAAGATCCTGGCCACCCTGCCGGTGAAGCTGGACAAGCTGTCCCGCATCGCGAGCTACGGGTCGTGGTTCCAGTTCTACCTGTGCGGACTCGACGTCGTCGCGGGTCCCGGTGAGTCGCCGTATCTCAACCTGCCGACGGGACTCCCGACCGTCAATCAGCCGATCTACACCAACTCCGCACCGCGGTGCTCGGCGAACGGGGCCGGACAGTGAAGCAACGTCGTAGCCCAGCCGCCATCGGAGCGCTCGGCATCGTGGTGGCGCTGCTCGCCACGGTGTCGGCCTTCTTCCTCGATGACCTGCCGATCATCGGTGCGGGCGCCACCTACCGGGCCCAGTTCACCGAGGCGGCCGGGCTCAAGCCGAGCAACGAGGTCCGCATCGCGGGCGTCAAGGTCGGCAAGGTGACCGCCGTCGAGCTCGACGGCGACAAGGTCGAGGTCGCGTTCAAGGTCAAGGACGCCTGGGTGGGCGACCAGACCACCGCGTCGATTCAGATCAAGACGGTCCTCGGCCAGAAGTACCTGGCCCTCGACCCGCGCGGATCCGACACCCTGGACGCCAGGGACACGATCCCGTTGGAGCGCACCACCTCCCCGTACGACGTGCTCGACGCCTTCGGCGACGCGACCACCACGCTGGACGCGATCGACACGCCGCAGCTCGCGCAGAGCATGAAGACGCTGTCCGAGGCGTTCTCGGAGACGCCCGCGGACATCCGGGCCTCGCTCGACGGGGTGACGCGGCTGTCGAAGACCATCGGTAGCCGGGATGAGGAGCTGCGCAAGCTCTTCGCCGCGACCGCGGACACCTCCAAGGTGCTCGCCGACCGCAACGCCGAGTTCACCAAGCTGATCGGCAGCGCAGGCCTGCTGCTCGGCGAGCTGAACAGCCGCCAGCAGGCGATCTCCCAGCTGCTCACCGGGACCCAGCGGCTCTCGCAGCAGCTGACCGGGCTGGTCAAGGACAACGAGGCGCAGATCGGTCCCGCGCTCGAGCAGCTCCGCGGCGTCGTGCAGATCCTGCAGGACAACAACGCCAACCTGGACCGGGCGATCAAGCTGTACGCACCGTTCACCCGGCTGTACGCGAACATCGTCGGCAACGGTCGCTGGTTCGACCAGGTGGTCGTGAACCTGACGCCGCCCGCGCTCCCGCTCATCCCGGGTTACCGCGATCCCGTTCGAACCATTGGGGGCAACTGATGACCGGCGTGACCTCGGGAAGGATGCAGAAGTTCAGCAGCCGTCAGATCGTGGCCACCGCGCTGGTACTGGTGGGGCTGCTGGTGCTGGGATTCGGCGGTTGGTGGCTGTTGACCCGAGCGGGGACCACCAAGATCACCGCGTACTTCGACAAGTCGGTCGGCATCTACGACGGCTCGGACGTCCGGGTGCTCGGCGTGAAGGTCGGCTCGGTCAACGAGGTCGAGCCACTGGGTGACCAGGTCCGGGTCACCATGCGCGTCGATCGCGGGGTGAAGATCCCCGAAGATGCCAAGGCCGCGCAGATCACCCCGTCGGTGGTGTCCGACCGGTACATCCAGCTCGCCCCCGCGTACTCGGGCGGCGAGGCGATGGAGTCCGGCGCCACCATTCCCCGCGAGCGGACCGCGACCCCGGTCGAGGTCGATCAGCTCTACTCGAGCATCGACGAGCTGTCGAGGGCGCTCGGGCCGGAGGGGGCGAACAAGGACGGCGCGCTGTCCGAGTTCGTCGACACCGCGGCCAAGAACCTCGACGGCAACGGTGAGGCGCTCGGCGCCACCATCACCGAGCTGTCCAAGGCTGCCGAGACCCTCAATCTCAACAGGGGTGACCTGTTCGAGACGATCCGGAACCTGCAGACCTTCGTCAGCGCGCTGGCGGCCAACGACGAGCAGGTGCGCCAGTTCAACTCCCAGCTCTCCGATCTCAGCGGCTTCCTGGCCGGGGAAAGGAAGAACCTCGGCGACGCGCTGAACCAGCTCTCCTTCGCGCTCGGTGACGTGGCGGTGTTCGTCCGCGACAACCAGGAGGCCGTCACGAGC
The DNA here is from genome assembly GCF_017833315.1 of Rhodococcus sp. PvR099. NCBI lineage: Bacteria > Bacillati > Actinomycetota > Actinomycetes > Mycobacteriales > Nocardiaceae > Rhodococcus > Rhodococcus sp. PvR099. The sequence goes on from NZ_JAFIBV010000001.1 coordinate 5,076,808, forward strand.
AACGCGGAAGGATTGGTCCAGGTGACGCAGACCCTCGCCGACAACCGGCAGGACCTGGTCGACGCGTTGACCACCCTGCCGATCGCCATCAGCAACGTCGTGAACTCGTACGACGCGGAGTCCGGAACGCTTGCCTCGAGGGTGAACCTGCCCGAGACGCAGGACCCGTTCGGGACCCTGTGCAAGCTGATCGACCTCGGCAAGCTGATGCCGGGCGACCCGAAGTTCGACGCGCTCGGTCGCCAGATGGCGCCGCTGATCCAGAACTGCAAGATGATCATGGACCAGGTGACCGCGGGCGTGAAGACACCGTCGTTGAATCTGCCGTTCGGCATCCTCAGCGGCGACAACCTCCAGCGGCCCTCGCAGCCCGGTACGGTCCCAGGAAACGTCTCGCCCCGACTCGGAAACTCGCAGGCCCCCGGCCTCAGCGACCAGAACATCCCGCGGGGTGGCCAGTGATGCAGGAACGGTCAGTGAAGCGTTCGGTTGCGATCGGTGTCGGCGCATGCGTCGTCGCGTTGACGGTCGCGAGTTGTGGGTCCAAGGGCATCTACGGCATTCCGTTGCCCGGTGGCGCCGACCTCGGCAGCGACCCGATGCACCTGACGGTGGAGTTCGATGACGTGCTCGACCTGGTGCCCCAGTCCACCGTGAAGGTCGACGGCGTCCCGGTCGGGCGGGTGGAGAGCATCGACGTCCCGGACGACGGTTGGACGGCGGCCGTCGGTGTCGTCGTCGATTCCGCGGTCGATCTGCCGGCGAACGCGCTTGCGTCGGTGCAGCAGACCAGCCTGCTCGGTGAGAAGTTCATCGAACTCAAGGCCCCGCCCGTCAACGCCGACGCGGCCCGGCTCAGTGACGGGTCGACGATCCCCGTGGACCGGACCCGGCACGCCACCGACATCGAGCAGGTGCTCGGCGCGCTGTCGCTGCTGCTCAACGGCGGCGGGGTCGCCCAGCTGCAGCCGATCATCCACGAGCTCACCACGGCCCTGGACGGCCGCGAGTCCAAGGCACGCAGTCTGCTCGACCAGGCGAACACGCTGATCGACGGGCTGAACAAGCAGCGCGACGACATCACAAGGGCGCTCGACGGGCTCGACACCCTCACCGGTCGGGTCAACGAGCAGACCGATCAGATCGAGAAGATCCTCGCGGAGATCCCTCCCGCGGTGCAGGTCCTGAACGAGCAGGAACCGCAGTTCATCCAGATGCTCACCCAGCTGGATCGGCTCGGTCAGGTCGGCACCGACGTGCTGGTCCAGTCCAAGGACAACCTGATCGCCGACCTGCGCGCGCTGCGGCCGACCCTGCAGGCGCTCGCCGACTCGAGCGAGGACCTGGTGACCGTGCTCCCGCTGATCCCGACGTTCCCGTTCCCGGACGGTGCGGAGAAGGTCATCCACGGCAACTCGATGAACCTCTTCCTCTCGCTGGACATGCGACTCGGCCAGCAGTTCGAGGCGCTCGGGGTGGGACTGCCCGACCCGGTCTACGTTCCGCCGCCGCCCGGATACGGCGGATACGTCCCGAAGGTGGACCCGTCGAACCCGTACTACAACGGGAACGGCCCGCGGCCCGGCTGGCCGACGGTCTCGATCCTGCCGTTGCCGCCGATCGTCCCGAAGCCCGCGCCCGCTCCTGGCGCCCCGGTGGCGCCCGGCACCGAGCCGGTCGCCGAGAAGAAGGACCAGAATCCGCTGAGCGGTCTGCTCGACAAGCTGGGAGTGGGTGGACGATGAGGTCGGCTCTGGTGCGCTGGCAGTTGGTGGCGTTCGCGCTGGTCGCGATCGTCGGCCTGCTCTACGTCGGCGCGAAGTACGTGCGGCTCGACAACCTGCTGGGATTCGGCCAGTACACGGTGCAGGCGGACTTCGCCGACTCCGGCGGCATCTTCACCAACGCCGAGGTCAGCTACCGCGGCGTGCCGGTCGGCACGGTGGGGGACCTGCACCTCACCGACGACGGCGTGCTGGTCGACCTGAAGATCAACACCAGCGCCCCGGAGATCCCGTCCTCGGCCAAGGCCGTGGTGGCGAACCGGTCGGCGATCGGTGAGCAGTACGTCGACCTGCAGCCGAGCAGTGACGAGGGCCCCTACCTGGAGGACGGATCGCTGATCGTCCGCCAGGACACCGCCACCCCGGTTCCGGTGGAGGAGGTGCTGGCGAGCACGAACGCGCTGGTGCGCTCGGTGCCCTTGAAGGCGCTGAACACCACGGTCACCGAGCTGGGCAAGGCGTTCAACGGCAAGGGTGACGACCTGCAGGTACTGGTGGATTCGCTCAACACCCTCTCGCAGGAGGGGATCGACAACCTGCCGCAGACGCTGACGCTGATCCGGGACACCAGGACCGTGCTCGACACCCAGTCGGAGCAGTCCTCGGCGATCCGCCAGTTCAGCTCCGATCTGGACCTGGTGGCTGCCCAGCTCCGGGCCAGCGATCCGGACCTGCGGCGCCTCATCGAGACCGGCACCGCCGCGAGCAACGAGGTCGGTTCGCTGATCGATTCGGCGGGCCCGGCCCTGACCACCGACCTGGACAACCTGGCGCTGGTGACGGCGGCCCTCGGTCCGCGGACCCTGGCACTCAACGCCCTGTTGATGTTCCTTCCGGGACTGGCGGCGGGAGCGAGCACCGCGGCACCCGGCGACGGCACCCTGCACCAGGGCCTTTTGCTGGAGACCAACAACCCGCCGCCGTGCACCCAGGGCTACGAGGGGACGCACGAGATCCTCGCGCAGATGAAGCGGGAGAACCCCGACTTCGACCCGACCCGCGACGAGTTCCCGCTGAACATGCAGGCCAACTGCACCACGCCGCTGGGCAGCGTCACCGGCGTGCGTAGCGCCAACCGGATCGTGTACGCGGACCCGGCCACACCGCAGCCGTGGGACAACAAGCCGAAGGTCGATCCGGACAAGCTCAACCTCAACCCGATCGCGACGCAGCTCGCGCCCTTGCTCGGCATCACCCCGAAGTGATGCCGCTCCGGCGGAGTCGAGCAGAAGTTACCAAGTAGTAGGGTAGAAAAAGTGATGCGTAGCACGAAACTGCTGAAGCCTGTTCTCGCTGCGGTGAGTGTGCTCGCCATCGGGGCCCTCGTGGCCGCCGTCTGGTTCGGGTTCGGTTGGGGTCATGCCCTGTTCTCGGACAAGCCGGCGGCCGCCGCGCGCGACGACGCGCTGACCGGCGCGCGCCAGTCAGCGATCAATCTCAACACCGTCGACTCGGGGAATCTGGACCAGACGTTCGCGAACATGGAGTCGTCTATCACCGGCGACGAGATGCTCAATGCGCTGGCCGAGACCAAGGATCAGATGGCCGAGCAGGTCAAGCAGACCGGCGCGAAGAGTGAGGCGAACGTGCTCGACGCCGCGCTCACCGCGATGAGCCGAGACGAGGGCACCGCGAACTCGCTCGTCGTGCTCACCACGACCACGACCTGGCCGAACAAGCCGACCAGCAAGGTCAAGATAACGATGCGAATCGGTCTGACCGATGTCGACGGCGTCTGGAAGGCCTCGAAGGTCGAGAACGTCGGCCAGCCTCTCGCCATGGACCCCGGCACCCCGGCACCCGCCCCGGCCCCGGCGCCCGTGCCCGAAGGGGCCCCTGCCCCCGCTCCCGAGTCCGGCGGACAGTAGGGCCTCGGCCCCGCACCAGCGGCAATCCGGCAGCGGAACAGCTAAGGAGTATCGAACAGTGCCCCCACGTCGTCGCACCACCAGCACGCCCCAGCCCAAGGGGCGTCGCCCCCGCGTGGCCGGTACCGGGTCCGGTACGCCCCGCGGACCCGTGAGCGAACCCGAGGCCACCCCGCCCGCGAGTTCGGCCGCGACCGAGACCGAGGTCGTGGCAGTGGGCCCCGATGTCGTCAGCCCGCCCGCAGGGACGCCTGTCGCCGCCGCGGAGGCCACGGGCGACACGGAGGCCACCGCAGCGGTAGTGGCCGACGCGAGCGGCGAGAGCGCCGCGACCGAGCCGGAGCAGGCGCCGAAGACGATCAACCGGACCAGTTCCCTGCGCCCGCGCGCGACCGGGGCGGACGCCGACGCGTCGTCCGCTCCCGAGGCCGCGGTCGACGGAGAATCGGTCGACGAGCCTGTGGTCGACCAGGAAATGGTCATGGCGGGCTGGAAGCGGGTCACCACGATCGGCTTGGTGGCGCTTGGGCTCGGTGTCTTCGCGCTCGTCGCCGCGTTCCGGCCCGGTGCCGACGTCCCGAACCAGGCCTGGGTCGACACCTCGGAGACCTCGAAGGTCACGGCCGACGCGAAAAATGCGATCCAGACGCTCTACACGTACAAGTTCGACACGGTCGAGCAGGACTTCGAGAACGCGCGGGCGGTCCTCGACGACGCCATGCGCGAACAGTTCGACAAGACCGCCGCGGTCACCAAGGATGCCGTCATCCAGACGAAGACGGCCACCAACGCCGAGGTGACCGACATCGGTCTGAAGTTGCTCTCGGACGACCGCGCCGAGCTCGTGGCCAGCATGAACGTGAGTGCGACCAACGACGGTGCGGCGCAGGGGAGCGCACAGGGACCGCTGTCGGTGACCATGGCGAAGTCCGGCGACCACTGGGTGATCACGGACATCCGGGACCGCTGATCGGGGCTCGGATCGGGTGTCCCGGCGGTGTCCGCGGGGCAAATCGCCGAGACGTGTCTTGACGCGGCGGGGTTGAGGCGTCACTCTAATGGCGAGACATGCGAGATCGCTCCTTCTGTAGGAGCGGGTCCGCGCAAGATCGCGCCGGCGCAAATGGAGGCACCGGGCGCGAGGGATTGCACGGACGCCAGGCTTGGGCACCGTTTGGGCTGCCCTGTCCAGTTGTATTCTGCGTCGACTTCGGGTACCTTTGGACGTTGCGCTGGCTGCCTCCTGTCCACCTCTCCACCTCACCGCCTGTGAAGCGTTCGCTTCCTGCGTCTGTTGGCGAGTTTCGTTCGGGTTGTGACCAGCGAATTCGCCCCACATGAAGAAGCAGATACAGCGGCGGTCGCGCAGCACGAGCGGCCCGCGTGAGGTGCTGGAAGGACGCATCTTGGCAGTCTCTAGCCAGACCAAGGCAAATGCCGGAATCCCCGGAGCCCCGAAGAGGGTCTCGTTCGCGAAGATTCGCGAACCTCTCGAAGTTCCAGGGCTACTTGATCTACAGACGGATTCTTTTGAATGGTTGATCGGATCGCCTGCATGGCGTGAGCGGGCAGCCGCCCGCGGCGACGGCAGTGTCACCGGCGGTCTGGAGGACATCCTCACCGAGCTGTCCCCGATCGAGGACTTCTCGGGATCGATGTCGCTGTCCTTCTCGGACCCGCGCTTCGACGAGGTCAAGGCCTCGACCGATGAGTGCAAAGACAAGGACATGACCTACGCGGCGCCCTTGTTCGTCACCGCGGAGTTCATCAACAACAACACCGGCGAGATCAAGAGCCAGACGGTCTTCATGGGTGATTTCCCGATGATGACCGACAAGGGCACCTTCATCATCAACGGCACCGAGCGCGTCGTCGTCTCGCAGCTCGTTCGCTCCCCGGGTGTCTACTTCGACCACTCCGTGGACAAGGGCACCGAGAAGGACCTGCACAGCGTCAAGGTGATCCCCGGCCGCGGTGCGTGGCTGGAGTTCGACGTCGACAAGCGCGACACCGTCGGCGTCCGCATCGACCGCAAGCGTCGTCAGCCGGTCACCGTGCTGCTCAAGGCCCTCGGCTGGACCACCGAGCAGATCACGGAGCGCTTCGGCTTCTCCGAGATCCTCATGGCCACCCTGGAGAAGGACAACACGGCAGGCACCGACGAGGCGCTGCTCGACATCTACCGCAAGCTGCGTCCGGGCGAGCCGCCCACGAAGGAGAGCGCGCAGACCCTGCTGGAGAACCTGTTCTTCAAGGAGAAGCGCTACGACCTCGCCCGCGTTGGTCGCTACAAGATCAACAAGAAGCTGGGCCTGAACCACGGCCAGCCGATCACCGCGTCGACCCTCACCGAGGAAGACATCGTCGCGACGATCGAGTACCTGGTGCGCCTGCACGCCGGTGACACCGCGATGACGGCGCCCGACGGCGTCGAGGTCCCGGTCGAGGTCGACGACATCGACCACTTCGGTAACCGTCGTCTCCGCACCGTTGGCGAGCTGATCCAGAACCAGATCCGGGTGGGCCTGTCCCGCATGGAGCGCGTCGTGCGCGAGCGGATGACGACCCAGGACGTCGAGGCGATCACGCCGCAGACCCTGATCAACATCCGTCCCGTCGTGGCCGCGATCAAGGAGTTCTTCGGAACCTCCCAGCTCTCGCAGTTCATGGACCAGAACAACCCGCTGTCGGGCCTGACCCACAAGCGTCGTCTCTCGGCGCTCGGCCCCGGTGGTCTGTCCCGTGAGCGCGCCGGCCTCGAGGTGCGAGACGTGCACCCGTCGCACTACGGCCGCATGTGCCCGATCGAGACCCCTGAGGGCCCGAACATCGGCCTGATCGGTTCGCTGTCGGTGTACGCGCGGGTCAACCCGTTCGGCTTCATCGAGACCCCGTACCGCAAGGTCGTCGACGGACAGGTCACCGACCAGGTGGACTACCTGACCGCCGACGAGGAGGACCGCCACGTCAAGGCCCAGGCCAACGCCGTGGTCGACAAGGACGGTCGCCTGACCGAGGACCGCGTCCTCGTCCGCACCAAGGGCGGCGAGGTCGAGTTGATCCCGGCCGAGGACGTCGACTACATGGACGTCTCGCCGCGACAGATGGTCTCCGTCGCGACCGCGATGATCCCGTTCCTCGAGCACGACGACGCCAACCGCGCCCTGATGGGTGCGAACATGCAGCGTCAGGCAGTGCCGCTGGTCCGTTCCGAGGCGCCGCTGGTCGGCACCGGCATGGAGCTGCGCGCCGCGGTCGACGCGGGCGACGTCGTCGTCAGCGAGAAGACCGGCGTCATCGAGGAGGTCTCGGCCGACTACGTCACCGTGATGGCGGACGACGGCAGCCGCAAGACCTACCGGATGCGCAAGTTCGCCCGCTCGAACCAGGGCACCTGCGCCAACCAGCGTCCGATCGTGGACGAGGGCGACCGGGTCGAGGCCGGCCAGGTCATCGCCGACGGTCCCTGCACCGAAGCCGGTGAGATGGCGCTGGGCAAGAACCTGCTCGTCGCGATCATGCCGTGGGAGGGCCACAACTACGAGGACGCGATCATCCTGTCGCAGCGCCTCGTGGAAGAGGACGTCCTGACCTCGATCCACATCGAGGAGCACGAGATCGACGCCCGCGACACCAAGCTCGGTGCCGAGGAGATCACTCGCGACATCCCGAACGTCTCGGACGAGGTCCTCGCCGACCTCGACGAGCGCGGCATCATCCGCATCGGTGCCGAGGTCCGTGACGGCGACGTGCTGGTCGGAAAGGTCACGCCGAAGGGCGAGACCGAGCTGACCCCGGAGGAGCGTCTGCTGCGCGCCATCTTCGGTGAGAAGGCCCGTGAGGTCCGCGACACGTCCCTCAAGGTCCCGCACGGTGAGAACGGCAAGGTCATCGGCATCCGCGTGTTCTCGCGCGATGACGACGACGATCTGCCCCCCGGTGTCAACGAGCTGGTCCGCGTCTACGTGGCACAGAAGCGCAAGATCCAGGACGGCGACAAGCTCGCCGGCCGCCACGGCAACAAGGGTGTCATCGGCAAGATCCTCCCGCAGGAGGACATGCCGTTCCTGTCCGACGGCACCCCCGTCGACATCATCCTGAACACCCACGGCGTGCCGCGTCGTATGAACATCGGTCAGATCCTGGAAACCCACCTGGGTTGGATTGGCAAGACCGGCTGGAACGTGCAGATCGCCAGCGACGGCACCCGTCCGGACTGGGCCTCGACCCTGCCCGAGGAGATGCTCTCGGCCCCGGCCGACAGCAACATCGCCACCCCGGTGTTCGACGGTGCCAAGGAAGACGAGCTGACCGGTCTGCTTGGCGCGACCCTGCCGAACCGCGACGGCGAGCAGATGGTGGGCCCGGACGGAAAGGCCACCCTGTTCGACGGCCGCTCCGGCGAGCCGTTCCCGTACCCGGTCTCGGTCGGCTACATGTACATCATCAAGCTGCACCACCTCGTCGACGACAAGATCCACGCTCGTTCGACCGGTCCGTACTCGATGATCACCCAGCAGCCGCTCGGCGGTAAGGCCCAGTTCGGTGGCCAGCGCTTCGGTGAGATGGAGTGCTGGGCGATGCAGGCCTACGGCGCGGCATACACGCTGCAGGAGCTGCTCACCATCAAGTCGGATGACGTGGTCGGCCGCGTGAAGGTGTACGAGGCCATCGTCAAGGGCGAGAACATCCCCGAGCCGGGCATCCCCGAGTCGTTCAAGGTGCTCCTCAAGGAGCTCCAGTCGCTCTGCCTCAACGTGGAGGTGCTGTCCTCGGACGGCGCGGCCATCGAGATGCGCGACGGCGACGACGAGGATCTCGAGCGTGCGGCAGCGAACCTGGGCATCAACCTGTCCAGGAACGAGGCGGCGACCGTGGACGATCTCGCGAACTAGGTGTTTGGTCCCCGGGCCACGTCGTTGATGTGGCCCGGGGGCGTAGCCCACATTTGAATTTGGCAGACAGGTAGGCGCTGAGAAGCGCACACCATAATCCCTCTGGGGAAAGGAAGTTACGTGCTCGACGTCAACTTCTTCGATGAACTCCGCATCGGCCTTGCCACCGCTGAGGACATCCGTCAGTGGTCGTTCGGCGAGGTCAAGAAGCCGGAGACCATCAACTACCGCACGCTCAAGCCCGAGAAGGACGGCCTCTTCTGCGAGAAGATCTTCGGCCCCACCCGGGACTGGGAGTGCTACTGCGGTAAGTACAAGCGCGTCCGCTTCAAGGGCATCATCTGTGAGCGCTGCGGCGTCGAGGTGACCCGCGCGAAGGTGCGCCGTGAGCGCATGGGCCACATCGAGCTCGCCGCTCCTGTGACCCACATCTGGTACTTCAAGGGCGTGCCGAGCCGTCTCGGTTACCTGCTGGACCTGGCGCCGAAGGATCTCGAGAAGATCATCTACTTCGCCGCCTACGTGATCGTCGCGGTCGACGACGAGCTCCGCCACAACGAGCTCTCCACCCTGCAGGCCGAGATGGAGGTCGAGAAGAAGTCCGTCGCCGACCAGCGCGACGCCGACCTCGAGGCCCGCGCACAGAAGCTCGAGTCGGACATCGCCGAGCTCGAGGCCGAGGGCGCCAAGTCCGACGTGCGCCGCAAGGTCAAGGACGGCGGCGAGCGCGAGATGCGTCAGCTCCGTGACCGGGCCCAGCGCGAGCTGGACCGGCTCGAGGAGATCTGGACGACCTTCACCAAGCTCGCCCCGAAGCAGCTCATCGTCGACGAGGGCCTCTACCGCGAGATGGTGGACCGCTACGGCGAGTACTTCACCGGCGCGATGGGCGCGGAGTCCATCCAGAAGCTGATGGAGAACTTCGACATCGACGCCGAGGCGGAGATCCTCCGGGAGACCATCCGCAGCGGCAAGGGTCAGAAGAAGCTGCGCGCGCTCAAGCGCCTCAAGGTCGTCGCGGCCTTCCAGTCCACCGGCAACTCGCCGATGGGCATGGTCCTCAACGCCGTGCCGGTGATCCCGCCGGAGCTGCGTCCGATGGTTCAGCTCGACGGTGGCCGGTTCGCCACCTCCGACCTGAACGACCTGTACCGCCGCGTGATCAACCGCAACAACCGCCTCAAGCGACTGATCGATCTCGGCGCGCCCGAGATCATCGTCAACAACGAGAAGCGGATGCTGCAGGAGTCCGTCGACGCGCTGTTCGACAACGGCCGTCGTGGACGTCCGGTCACCGGTCCGGGCAACCGCCCGCTGAAGTCCCTGAGCGACCTGCTCAAGGGCAAGCAGGGTCGTTTCCGTCAGAACCTGCTCGGCAAGCGCGTCGACTACTCGGGCCGTTCGGTCATCGTCGTCGGCCCGCAGCTCAAGCTGCACCAGTGCGGTCTGCCGAAGCTGATGGCTCTCGAGCTGTTCAAGCCGTTCGTGATGAAGCGCCTGGTGGACCTGAACCACGCGCAGAACATCAAGTCGGCCAAGCGCATGGTCGAGCGTCAGCGCGCTCAGGTGTGGGACGTCCTCGAAGAGGTCATCGCCGAGCACCCGGTGCTGCTGAACCGTGCACCCACGCTGCACCGCCTCGGCATCCAGGCCTTCGAGCCGCAGCTCGTCGAGGGCAAGGCCATCCAGCTGCACCCGCTGGTGTGTGAGGCCTTCAACGCCGACTTCGACGGTGACCAGATGGCCGTGCACCTCCCGCTGTCCGCGGAGGCGCAGGCCGAGGCCCGCATCCTGATGCTGTCCTCGAACAACATCCTGTCGCCCGCGTCGGGTCGCCCGCTCGCCATGCCGCGTCTGGACATGGTGACCGGTCTGTACCACCTGACCCGTCTGGACGAGGGTGTCGTCGGTGAGCTCGTCGCGGCAGGCAAGGATCGTCCCGAGGTCGGCGCCTACTCGTCGCCCGCCGAGGCGATCATGGCCGTCGATCGTGGCGCGCTGAAGGTCCAGGCCCAGATCAAGGTCCGCCTGACCACCCAGCGTCCGCCGCGCGAGCTCGAGGACGAGCTGTTCCCCGACGGCGGCTGGAACTACGGCGACGGCTGGATCGCCGAGACCACCCTGGGTCGCGTGCTCTTCAACGAGCTGCTCCCCGCGGACTACCCGTTCGTGAACGAGCAGATGCCGAAGAAGCGTCAGGCGACGATCATCAACGATCTCGCCGAGCGCTACCCGATGATCGTGGTCGCGCAGACCGTGGACAAGCTCAAGGACGCCGGCTTCTACTGGGCGACCCGTTCGGGCGTCACGGTCTCGATCTCCGACGTCCTTGTGCCGCCGAGCAAGTCCGAGATCATGGACAAGTTCGAGGGCCAGGCCGAGCAGATCGAGAAGAAGTACCAGCGCGGTGCCCTCAACCACACCGAGCGCAACAGCGCCCTGGTGAAGATCTGGTCCGAGGCCACCGACGAGGTCGGTAAGGCCATGGAGGCCTACTTCCCCGACGACAACCCGATCCCGATGATCGTGAAGTCCGGCGCCGCCGGCAACATGACGCAGGTTCGGTCGCTCGCCGGTATGAAGGGCCTGGTGACGAACCCGAAGGGTGAGTTCATCCCGCGTCCGATCAAGTCTTCCTTCAAGGAAGGCCTGACCGTTCTCGAGTACTTCATCAACACGCACGGCGCCCGTAAGGGTCTGGCAGATACCGCGCTGCGTACCGCCGACTCGGGTTACCTGACCCGTCGTCTGGTGGACGTCTCGCAGGACGTCATCGTTCGCGAGACGGACTGTGGCACCGAGCGCGGCATCGTCACCACGATCGCGGAGAAGCAGGCCGACGGCTCGCTGATCCGGGATGCACACGTGGAGACCAGCACCTACGCCCGCACGCTGGCCGCGGACGCGGTCGACGCCAACGGCACGGTCATCGTCGAGCGCGGCGCCGACCTGGGTGACCCGGCCATCGACGCACTGCTCGAGGCCGGCATCACCGATGTGAAGGTGCGCTCCGTGCTCACCTGCACCACCGGCACCGGCGTCTGCGCCACCTGCTACGGCCGCTCGATGGCGACCGGCAAGCTGGTGGACATCGGTGAGGCTGTCGGCATCGTCGCCGCCCAGTCCATCGGTGAGCCGGGTACCCAGCTGACCATGCGTACCTTCCACCAGGGTGGTGTCGCAGGCGAGGACATCACCGGTGGTCTGCCGCGTGTCCAGGAGCTGTTCGAGGCCCGCGTCCCCAAGGGCAAGGCCCCGATCGCCGACGTCACCGGACGGGTGCAGCTCGAGGACGGCGACCGCTTCTACAAGATCACCATCGTCCCGGACGATGGCGGCGAAGAGGTCGTCTACGACAAGCTGTCCAAGCGTCAGCGTCTGCGCGTCTTCAAGCACGACGACGGTTCCGAGCGCCTGCTGGCGGACGGTGACCACGTCGAGGTCGGCCAGCAGCTCATGGAGGGCGCTGCCGATCCGCACGAGGTGCTGCGCGTCATGGGCCCGCGTCAGGTGCAGATCCACCTGGTCAACGAGGTTCAGGAGGTGTACCGGAGCCAGGGTGTGTCGATCCACGACAAGCACATCGAGACGATCGTTCGTCAGATGCTGCGTCGCGTGACGATCATCGACTCCGGCGCCACCGAGTTCCTGCCCGGTTCGCTCACCGAGCGTTCCGAGTTCGAGGCGGCCAACCGTCGCGTCGTCGCCGAGGGTGGTGAGCCCGCAGCCGGTCGTCCGGTGCTCATGGGCATCACCAAGGCCTCGCTGGCGACCGATTCGTGGCTGTCGGCGGCGTCCTTCCAGGAGACCACTCGCGTGCTGACCGATGCGGCCATCAACTGCCGCTCGGACAAGCTGATCGGTCTCAAGGAGAACGTCATCATCGGCAAGCTGATCCCTGCCGGTACGGGCATCAACCGTTACCGGAACATCCAGGTTCAGCCGACCGAAGAGGCGCGCGCCGCGGCCTACGCCGTGCCGTCGTACGACGATCAGTACTACAGCCCCGAAGGCTTCGGCACCGGGACCGGAGCTGCTGTTCCGCTCGACGACTACGGCTTCAGCACCGATTACCGGTAAGCGCTTCTTGCGCCTGTGAAACGGCCCCCGCCCCCAGCAATGGGTGCGGGGGCCGTTTCGCGTCTACTGTTGGAGGGACATTCCCCGGCATCGGTTCGGGCGACCACCACGGAGGATTCGATGGCAGGCAAGGGTATCGACCGCTCGAAGGCGCAGTCGGCGCTCGAGGTGGTCCGCGAGAATCCGGCGATCTCGTTGGTTGCTGCTGCGCCCGCGATCGTGATCTTCGGGGTGGCCTGGTGGCTGCTCGGCTTCGGCTGGGCGCTGATCCTGGCGATCCTGCTCGGCGTGGCCGTGGTGGCGGGCAAGAAGTTCCTCGGCTGACCCGCCGACAGGTCCATCGGGGCGCCCGCGACCTGCCCGAATCCGGTCGGGAGCGGGGCAGCGCGGCTATCCTCTGATCCTCTGTGACTTTGCTCGCACCAGCCGGGTATTGTCGCAGGAACAGGTTCTAGTTTTGGAGGAGGCCGACAGTGGCGTTCGTGATCACCCAGCCTTGTTGCAACGACGCTAGCTGCACCGAGGTGTGCCCGGTGGACTGCATCCATCCGACGCCGGACGAGCGCGGATTCAGGTCGACCGAGATGCTCTACATCGATCCGGAGACCTGCATCGACTGCGGGCTCTGCGTCGATGCGTGCCCGGTGGACGCGATCTTCCGCGACGACGACCTGCCCGAGGCGATGGCGCGGTACTCGAAGATCAACGCCGACTACTTCGCGGGCACCGAGATCGAGTACGCGGATCCCGCCCCCTCGCTGAAGTTCCCCAAGACCGACCAGGAACCCTTCCGCGTCGCGATCGTCGGCGCCGGGCCGTCCGGCTTCTACGCCGCCCGCGAGCTGCTCTCCTTCAAGCGCTCGGGCATCGAGGTCGACATGTTCGACCGCCTGCCGACGCCGTGGGGCCTGGTGCGCGCGGGCGTGGCGCCCGACCACCCGGAGACCAAGGCGGTCACCGACGTGTTCGCGGAGGTCTCGCGGCGTCCCGGCTTCCGGCTGCACCTGAACGTGGAGGTCGGCAAGCACCTCACGCACGAGGACCTGATGGAGCACCACCACGCGGTGCTCTACACGGTCGGTGCGCCCAGCGACCGGCACCTCGGCATCCCCGGTGAGGACCTTCCCGGCAGCCTCGCCGCCACCGAGTTCGTCGCCTGGTACAACGGACACCCCGAGTACGCGGACCACACCTTCGACCTGTCCGGCACGCGCGCGGTCATCGTCGGCAACGGCAACGTCGCGCTCGACGTGGCCCGTCTCCTGGTCACCGACCCGGACAAGCTGGCCCGCACCGACATGGCCGAGCACGCGGTGGAAGCGCTGCGCGGCAGCGCCGTCCGCGAGGTCGTGGTGCTGGGCAGGCGCGGACCCGTCCAGGCGGCCTTCACCAGCCCGGAGCTGCTGGCCCTCGGACAGATGCCCGACGTGGACGTGATCGTCGACCCGGCCGAGCTCGAGCTCGACAGCCACAGCGCGGCCGAGGTCGCGGAGAACCCGGCCAAGCGGCTGAAGATGGAGATCCTGCGCGAGTACGCGGAGCGTCCCCTTGCCGGCCACGTGAAGCGGATCGTGCTGCGGTTCCTGGCCTCGCCCGTCGAGATCCAGGGCGACGACCACGTCAGCGGGGTTGTGGTGGCGCGCAACGAGATGGTCGAGGGCCCGGACGGCACGCTGCGGGCGAGCAGCACAGATCAGACCGAATTGCTCGAGACCCGCATGGTGCTGCGCTCGGTCGGCTACCGGGGCGTGCCGGTCGCGGACCTGCCGTTCGACGACGCGCGCGGCACGATCGCGAACGTCGCAGGCCGGGTCACCTACCCGGAGTCCGGCGAGCCGATGCCGGGCACCTACACCGCAGGCTGGATCAAGCGCGGGCCCTCCGGCGTGATCGGCACCAACCGGCAGTGCGCGCACGACACCATCGCGCTGGTCATCGAGGACCTCGCCGCGGACCGGCTGCCCGCGCCGAAGGGCGACCGCGAGGCGCTCGAGGCGCTGCTGGCGGACCGTCAGCCCGAGGCGCTGGACTGGGCGGGGTGGAAGGCGATCGACGCCCGCGAGCGCGAGCTCGGCAAGGCGTCCGGTCGGCCGCGGGTCAAGCTGCTCGACCTCGCCGAGATGGTGGCGATCGCCAAGAAGTAGGGGCCGCCGGTCGGCGGCTCAGTAGTGGTCGATGCCCGAGACCCGGGCAACGGCCCTCACTTCGCCGCCGACCAGGAACCACAGGCTCATCGACTCGGCGTCCTGCGTGGCGCGGACGTGGACGTCCTCGCCTCCGGTGATGGGCGCGTTGTATTCGAGAACGGCGCGGTGCGGGCCGGCGAGCAGGTCGGGCCGGGCCACGAGGTGGTCCTCGACGGCGTGCCAGTATGCCGCGTTGTTCACGTGGCCCATCGGGTCCAGGTCGGTCGAGCGCAGGTGGAATCGGGCGTCGGTGCCGTCGTCCTCCGGCGGCGGCCCGCCGAGCCACGGGCGCCATTTGAGTCGGTGCTCGTCGGTGGTCCGCGACAGCAGGGCGATGCCCTTGTCGCTGATCCGGGTCGGCATCCCGGTGTCGGGGCTGATGTTGATCCAGAAGCCCTCGGTCTCGATCAGCGCGCCCTTCTCGCTGGTGAGCTGCACTCGCATCGCCGACCAGCGGGTCGACAGGCCGGAACACCAGCGGCGCAGATGGATCCGGTCCGGCCACAGTGCGGGGCGGACGACGTCGATCACGGTTCGCCGCACGATCCACAGCGGGTCGAGATCGGCGAGTTCGGAGGCGTCCAGGTTGTCGGACCCGATGTCCTGCAGGTACCGGGTGATGCCGTCGAGCCGGAGCCGGTTGTCAGGAGCGACGTCGCCCGTACGGACCGGCCACGAGGTGGCGAACCCCAGCCCGTCGGCGGGGGGAACGGCGAGCGGCTGATCGAAGTCCAAGACTGCGCTCCTCTGCGGTGATCACCGGCGTGACGCGAACAGTATCTTTCCCGCGCAGGCGCGGCGAGACAAGGACTAGCGTCAGGGCGTCGGATCGCAGAAGAGATTGCGATGGCGCGCGAACACGGAGGTCTGTGGTGAAAGCAGTTGTGGTCTCGGAGTTGACCGGGCCCGCAGGGATGGCCCTGCAGGAGGTGCCCGAGCCGGACGCGACGGGCAAGGTGCTGATCGACGTGCGCGCGACAGGGGTGTGCTTCCCGGACCTGCTCATCAGCTACGGCAAGTACCAGCTGCGGCCGGAGCCGCCCTTCGTCCCCGGCGCCGAGGTGGCCGGGGTGGTGGTGTCCGCTCCGGACGACAGCGGCTTCGCGGTCGGGGACCGCGTGCTGGCGATGTCCGATCTCGGTGGCTACGCGGAGCGCGTCGCGATCGCGGCCTCCCGGGTGATGCCGATACCGGCCGATCTGAGCTTCGAGGAGGCTGCCTCGCTCATCATCAACTATCAGACGATGGAGTTCGCGCTGTCCCGGCGAGCGGGCCTGGTGGCGGGCGAGACGGTGGTGGTGCTCGGTGCCGCGGGCGGTGTCGGCACCGCGGCCATCCAGTTGGCGAAGGCACACGGCGCGAAGGTGATCGCGGTGGTCCGACGGGCGGGGGCCGACGAGTTCCTCCGCGAACTCGGCGCGGACGAGGTGGTGGCGCTCGACGAGGGCTGGGCAGCCCGGGTGGGCGAGCTGACCGAGAACCGCGGCGCGAACGTGGTGGTCGATCCGGTCGGCGGCGACGCCTTCGACGATGCCGTCCGGGTGCTGGCGCCGGAGGGCCGGCTGCTGGTGATCGGGTTCGCGGGCGGCGGTATCCCGTCCGTGAAGGTGAACCGGGTGCTGTTCCGCAACATCAGCATCGTGGGCGCCGCCTGGGGTGAGTTCCTGCGCACCGACCCCTCGGCGCTGGCGCGCACCCATGCGGACCTCACCGAACTGGTGGGGAAGGGCCTGCGGCCGCTGGTCAAGGCCCGGTATCCACTCGCCGACGCGGCCCGCGCGCTGGCGGACCTCGAGGCCGGTCAGGTGCTCGGCAAGGCGGTGCTCGTCCGCGAGTAGCGGGCCTCGCTCAGCGCGGGATGTGGAAGTCGGTCAGGCGCGCGCGTGAGACGAGGAGGTCGGCCCAGGACCCCGTCACCGCCAGGGTCGCCATGGCCGAGGTCGGGAAGCGGTCCGCGATCCGTTCGGCGAGCGGGCCGCCCGGATCGAGCGCGAGTGCCGTGTCCGGGATGCCGGGCTCGTGCCCCACGACGAGCAGGGTCCGCACGGCCGCGTCGGTACTCGCGATCTCGCGCAGCACCTCGGCGGCACTCGCCCCGTAGAGCGTGTCGGCGTAGCGGGCGGGAGCGTCGATGCCGCTGGCCGCGAGGGTGAGCCTGGTCCTGGTGGCGGTGGAGCAGAGCACGGCGTCGACCGGGGGCTGGGTCAGGCGGATCCAGTCGCCCGCCAGCCCGGCCTCGCGTTGCCCGCGCGGCGCGAGCGGACGCTCGTGGTCGGCCACGCCGTCGGGGTAGGCGGACTTGCCGTGTCGGAGCAGGATCAGAACCTTCGAGGGCATGTCCCGACAGAGCGAGCCGGTCGGCGGCCGGAAATTCGATTGCCCGGCGACCTGAGACCGTGGTCGGATCTCTCTGCGGGCGCTCGAGCCTCGGCGGCGGACGTGATGCCCTTCACATTAATATCGTTTGGGCAATAGTTGCGCGATCGCTACTATTGCACGAGTGGCCGCTTCCCCCGAAGACCTGTATCAGGCGCTCGACGAGTTCATCATGCGGCTGCTGGGGGTGGGGGAGTCGGAGTCCATGGACAAGCTGATCGCCGTGGACCTGTCGTTCTCGCAGGTGCGAACTCTGTTCATGCTGGCGCAGCACGGCAAGCCGGTTGCGATCAACGAGGTGGCAGAGCGGCTGCGCCTGTCCGTCGCGGCCGCGGGTCGCAACATCGACCAACTGGTCAATCAGGGTCTGGTGGAGCGCCGCGAGGATCCGAAGGACCGCCGCATCAAGAGGATCTCGTTGTCGGAGGCCGGTCGAGCCATCGCCTCCGGCCACATCGACAGCAAGAAGGGCGAGCTGCGAGCGTTCGCGGCCCGCCTCTCGGACTCGGACCGTGACCGGCTGTACGAGTCGCTCAAACCCATTCTCGCGGGAGATGTTCTGCGAGCCAATTGTCAGGAGAACCCATGACGACGCCGACACCTCCGGGCGCCCCCGCGGCCTCGGACAAGATCGACGGCGCAGTTCTGAAGATCGCCAGCGTGGTGGTGATCGGTGCCATCATGTCGATCCTCGATGTGACGGTCGTGAGCGTGGCGCTGCCGACGTTCATGTCCGAGTTCAACGCGACCTACGCAACCGTCGCCTGGACCATGACCGCGTACACCCTGGCCCTGGCGACCGTCATCCCCGTGACGGGGTGGGCGGCTGACCGGTTCGGCACCAAGCGCCTCTACATGACGGCGCTGGTGCTGTTCGTCGGCGCCTCGGTGCTGTGCTCTATGGCATGGAACATCGAGTCGCTGATCGGCTTCCGGGTCCTGCAGGGCCTCGGCGGCGGCATGCTGATGCCGTTGGGCATGACGATCATGACCAAGGCCGCGGGTCCCCACCGCGTCGGCCGCGTCATGGCCGTGCTGGGCATCCCGATGATGCTCGGACCCATCTGCGGACCCATCCTGGGTGGCTGGCTGATCGAGAGCGCCAGCTGGCACTGGATCTTCCTGATCAACCTGCCGATCGGCATCATCGCCCTGACCGCCGCGTTCGTGCTGCTGCCCAAGGACAACCCGAGCCCGTCCGAGTCCTTCGACTTCCTCGGCATGCTGCTGCTCTCGCCCGGTCTCGCGCTGTTCCTGTTCGGCGTCTCCTCGATCCCGGAGACCGGCACCGTTGCGGCCACTCGGGTGCTGGTCCCCGCTGTGATCGGCCTGGCGCTGGTGATCGGCTTCGTGTTCCACGCGCTCCGCGCCGACCACCCACTGATCGACCTGCACCTGTTCCAGAACCGCAAGCTCACCATCGCGGTCATCACGTCGACGATGTTCGTGATCGCGTTCATGGGTGCCGGCCTGCTGTTCCCGAGCTACTTCCTGCAGGTTCGCGGTGAGACCACCCTCACGGCCGGTCTGCTGCTGGCCCCGCAGGGCATCGGCGCGATGCTCACGATGCCGTTGGCGGGCACTCTCGTCGACAAGATCGGTCCCGGAAAGATCGTGTTGTGCGGCCTCTCCCTGATCGCCGCAGGCATGGCGGTGTTCACCCAGGTCGGTGCCGACACCTCGTACGTCGTGCTCCTCGGTGCCCTGTTCGTGATGGGCCTGGGCATGGGCGGCACCATGATGCCGATCATGACGGCGGCGATGCAGACGCTGACCAACGAGACCGTTGCCCGCGGTTCGACGCTGATGAACATCGTCCAGCAGGTCGCAGGCTCGGTCGGTACCGCGACCATGTCGGTGGTGCTCACCAACCAGATGCTGTCGCGCCCGCTCGCCGGACCGGCCATCGCGGCCGGGCAGGATCCCTCGATCGCGGAGCAGATGCCGCCCGGAGCGGTGGAGCAGGGCCTGGACGCCGCTGCGGACGCGTTCGGCAACACCTTCACGGTGGCGCTGGTGCTGCTCCTGCTGACCCTGATCCCGGCGTTCCTGCTGCCGAGGAGCAAGCCCGCGGCCCCGGTCGACGCGACCCAGGTGATGGCTCACTGAGTTACTCGCTGAGTTAGAGGGCAACTCGACTCTCACGACGATGGCCCGCACTCCCGAGGGGGAGTGCGGGCCATCGTCGTTTGGTACCCCAGGCCCCAGGCCCCAGGCCCTAGGTCGCGGCCGCTGGGCGGATCAGGACTCGAATCCGGCTGCGCCGCCGCCGTTCGCGCCGCCACCGGCGCCGCCGCCGATGGTGCCGCCGAGCGAGCCGCTGTCGAACTGGCCACCGAACATCGAGGAGAACAGGGACGAGAAGAGGGCAGAGAAGGACATGAGTACTCCTGTCGCGTGGTGAGCGACGCCGGTCGGCGTCGAGTCCCATTGGTACGCCGGACACCCCGCCGATCGGTGCGAGTGACGGCGGATTAGGGGGTGAATAGGGGATCCCGATCGGGGCAGGCCTGCGGCTGCCCCGGTTGGCCCGACATCCCCTATCCGCCGCGCCCGGGGGTGCTGTGCGGGGGCGGAATACCCCGGACCCCGACGCGGTTGGAAATTCATGCAAACGCATTGAAATAGCGGACGTGTTCAATCCAGCTCGAGGGAGTCACCATGCAGATCGGAATCTTCAGCGTCGGCGACGTCACGCCTGACCCCACCACGGGGCGGGCGCCGACCGAGCACGAGCGCATCAAGGCGATGACGACCATCGCCAAGCACGCGGAGGATGTGGGCCTCGACGTCTTCGCGACAGGCGAGCACCACAACCCGCCGTTCGTGCCGTCCTCCCCGACGACCATGCTCGGATTCCTCGCCGCCAAGACCGAGAACCTGATCCTGTCCACCTCGACGACCCTGATCACCACCAACGACCCGGTGAAGATCGCCGAGGACTACGCGATGCTGCAGCATCTCGCCGACGGCCGCGTCGACCTGATGATGGGCCGCGGCAACACCGCGCCCGTGTACCCCTGGTTCGGCAAGGACATCCGCGAGGGGATCCCGCTCGCGCTGGAGAACTACCAGCTGCTGCGTCGGTTGTGGGACGAGGACGTGGTGAACTGGCAGGGCCGGTTCCGCACCCCGCTGGAGGGTTTCACCTCCACGCCGCGTCCGCTCGACGGGATCGCGCCGTTCGTCTGGCACGGCTCGATCCGCAGCCCGGAGATCGCCGAGATCGCCGCGTTCCACGGCGACGGCTTCTTCGCGAACAACATCTTCTGGCCCAAGGAGCACTACATCGCGCTGATCAACCTGTACCGCGAGCGGTTCGAGCACTACGGGCACGGCAGTGCCGACCAGGCCATCGTCGGCCTCGGTGGGCAGGTGTTCATGCGCAAGAACTCGCAGGACGCGGTCGCGGAGTTCCGGCCCTACTTCGACAACGCGCCGGTCTACGGTCACGGACCCTCGCTGGAGGATTTCACCGAGCAGACCCCGCTGACCGTCGGCACGCCCGAGCAGGTGATCGAGAAGACGCTGGCCTTCGCGGACTATTTCGGTGACTACCAGCGCCAGCTGTTCCTGGTCGACCACGCGGGCCTGCCGCTGAAGACGGTGCTCGAGCAGCTCGACCTCCTCGGCTCCGAGGTCGCCCCGGTGCTGCGCCGCGAGTTCGCGGCCCGGCGCCCGGCCCACGTGCCGGAGAACCCGCCGACGCACGCGAGCCTGCTGGCGCAGCGGAACGGTCGCGTCGGCACCCTCGAGGCGTCGACCGATGCCGCCCACTGAACCGCCCGTCGGCGGGCGGCCGCGCAGCACCACCGAGCTGGCCGCCGACGCGTGGGAGGCGTTGTTCCGTGCCCAGGTGGCGCTGATGCGGCGGTTCGAGTCGGCCGACGCGTGGGATCCCCTCGGCCGCCGCGAGTACGACGTGTTGTTCACCCTCAGCCGCTGCCCGGACAGACGGGCCCGGCTGCACGAGCTGAACCGGGAGATCCTGTTGACCCAGCCGTCCCTCAGCCGCATGGTCGAGCGTCTCGAGCAGGCCGGGCTGCTGGACCGGCTGCCGGATCCGCACGACCGGCGGGGCACGATCGTGGCGCTCACGGAGCAGGGGCGAGCCATGCAGCGCAGCATCGGCAGGCGGCACGCCGCGCAGATCCGGCGCCACGTCGGCACCGCGCTCGACCGAGAGGAGCTCGCGGAGCTCGAGCGGTTGACGACGAAACTGCGACTGGCGCAACAGTAGTCAGGCTCGGCCCGCCAGGGCGGCCACCTCCCGAGCGCAGCCCCAGGAGAGGGTCACCCCGGCGCCGCCGTGCCCGTAACAGCAGATGATCCGGCGCGCGCCGGGGAGCGCCTCCAGTCGCACCGAGGGCCTGGTCGGACGAAGGCCGACGCCGCGGGAGAGGATCGGCGCGCCCCGCAGCTCGGGCACCAGGTCGTAGCACCGCTCGAGGATCGCGCGTTCGGTCTCGGGATCGACGGCGGTGTCGAAGGATCCGGGCTCGGCGGTGCCGCCGCACACCACGTCCTCGAAGCGCGGCACCACGTAGGTCATCCCGGCCGGGTTGTCGTCGTCGATCAGCCAGTCGGTCAGCCCGGGGTTGGCCACGCGCACCACCTGGCCGCGCAGCGGGATCAGCGGGGCGTCCCCGGTCAGTGCGGCCGACCGCAGGCCGGCCGCGAGCACGATCAGCTCCCCGGTGACCTCCGCTAGGTCGTCGACCCGCCTCCTGATCACCCGCACGCCCGTGGCTTCGCACCGGCGGGCCAGCCACGGCAGGTAACGGCCCATGTCGATCACCGGGACCGTGCAGCGCACCCCGCTCGTCACGCCGGACGACAATTCCTCGCCCGGGATCACCCGATGTCCAGGCACCGCCGGGGTCCACCAGCGGTCCGGCGCAGTGGACCGCTCGAGCACCGTGCCGGTTCGCAGGGCCACGCCTGCCGAGGAGTCCGCTGCGAGGCCGACGAACGCCGCCGCGGACTCGGTCGACCAGCGCAGCACGGCGTCGGCGGGTGCCGCCTCGTAGGGGAACCAGATCGCCGCGGCGACCGCGGAGGTCGTCTCCGCTATCGGATCGGCCGTCAGGACGGTGACGTCGTGGCCTGCCCGCGCGAGTTCGAGTGCGCAGGTCAGCCCGGTCACACCGCCGCCGATCACGGTGGCCTCGGTGCTCATGAGGAGGTGATGGTCCGGCCGAGGTCGATGACCGAGGCTGTGCCCTGGGCGGCGGCGCAGAGCACCGGCCCGTTCTCGGTGTCCGCATAGATCTCGCAGCGGCACAGTGCCTGCCTGCGGCCCGAACTCACCGCCGTCGCCTCCGCGCGCAATGCGGTCCCCATCGCGGGACGGAGGTAGGTGATGGTGAACCCGGAGGTCACGATGCTCGGCCCCAGCACGCTGCCCGCCGCGAAGGTGAGCGCGTTGTCCGCCGCGTAGGACAGCACACCGCCGTGCACGAACCCGTGCTGCTGCAGCAGTTCCGGGCGGATCGGGATCGTGAGGGTGGCGGCGCCGTCGGTGAAGGCGGTCAACCGGGCACCGACCAGGGTGCTGAACGGCTGCGCGGCCAGGGTTTCCGCGGCCTCGTCGAGAGAAAGGGTCACGAGCAATCACTCCCGGTGTCGGTGACGAATCACATGTGGTGCGTGAATGCGATGGTGCCACGTCGACGGCTCCCCGGTTCGCCGGGAAAAGTCGGGGAATACCCGTATCCCGCGCAACGGCGAGGCACACGGACAGTGTCGGTGGCCCGCGTTACCGTCGTAGAGACGCCACACCGGAAGACGGAAGAAGGCGCAAGATGGGCACTGTATCCGGTCCCACACACCAGCCAGGCGAGCCCGTGGATTCGGGCGACTCGGAGCACGCCGGGGAATGGCACTTCTATGCGGTGGTCGGAACCACCGTGCAGGGTAGGCACACCCTGGCCAGGTTCGGACCGCGGCCGAGCGCGCTCGACGCGCTCCGGCTCGCGATCCACGCCGTCAACCACACGGCGTTCTCGCTGCTCGAGCAGGGCGTGAACGGCGACCCGTGTGCCGACATCCGCCTGCTGGAGCGGCTACCGATCACGGAGTTCACCATCGAGCGCCACCACCGCACGACGCGGGTGGCCGATCGGCGCTGGGCGCTGACCGGGCGTAAGCACCATCGGAAGACCAGCAGGCGAGACCGGCCCGCAGTGGCCTGACGGCGCGGTCGACGCCCGACCACCTCATGACCGGGCGAGGTGGAACCAGCGCGGGTTCCCCCGTCGGACCGGTCGCGGCAGCGCCCCGCTGTCCGCGGCGTCGGAGATCAGCCGCCACCCGGCGAACGTACGCTCCACCTCGGCGCGGTCCGTGCCGCGGGGGAGTGGTCCCCGTCGGCCGGGGCCGAAGGCGAACATCAGCAGACTCGCCCCTGGCTCGGTGATCCGGGTGAGCTCGTCGGCGTAGTGGTCCCGCTCGCAGGCGGTGAGACCGTGAAAGCACCCGATGTCGAGCACGAATCGATATCCGCGGCCGACCGACTTCTCGAGTTCGGTGACATCGCCGAGCACGAATGTCACCTCGACCCCGGCCTCCTCGGCCCGCGCCCGGGCCCGGGTCACCGCCAGCGGCACGGCGTCGATTCCGGTCACCTGCCAGCCGCGACGGGCCAATTCGATGGCGTGGGAGCCGGTACCGCACCCCGCGTCGAGGGCTTTCCCAGGCGGTCCCGCCTGCGCGTCCCGGCTGTCGAGGAACGCGGTCAGCTGCGCGCCGATCGACTGGCCCGCCCACTCCCACGGCGTGAGGCCGAGCCGGTAGGCCAGCCGGTACCAGGTGATCACGCCCGCCCTCTCGGCTGTCCCCACGCGTCGACGATCGGCACGTCGGGTTCGACTCGGGGTTCGGCCATCGTGGATCCTCTCGCCGGTGCCAGTGTGCTCCCCGGAAAATCGGTCTGTCCAGGGTCGACGGTCGTGCCCGCGGTCGCCATCGGGTCCTGGCGCATGCGGCAGGATGCTGTCAGAAAACAAGAACGTGTTCTATATTTGGGGGTGAGTGTCCGCGCAGTCGCGGCGCCGTCTTCGCGTGCCGCACGTTGCGCACGATCCGCCGATCAATGGGAGTTCCCGACATGTACGAGTGGTCTGACACCGACCTGATGTTCCGCGACGCCCTGCGTGGCTTCATCGAGAAGGAGATCAAGCCGCACGTCGACAAGCTCGAGAGCGGCGAGCTGCCCCCGTTCGAGATCATCCGGAAGATGTACTCGACCTTCGGCATGGACGAGATGGCGAGCGAGGCGCTCGAGAAGGCCTTCGCGAAGGAGGAAGCGCGCGAGCGCGGCGAGACCGTCCCCGAGTCCGGCGAGAAGGGCGGCGGCTTCAGCGGCGCAGGCAGCATGGGCGTCATCCTCAACAGCGAACTCGCGGGCGTGAGCCTCGGCCTGGTCGCGTCGATGGGCGTGAGCCTCGGCCTGACGGTCGGCACGCTGCGCAGCCGCGGCACGCTGGCACAGAAGAAGCGCTGGCTGCCCGAGCTCGTCACGATGGAGAAGGTCGGCGCGTGGGCGATCACCGAACCCGACTCCGGTTCGGATGCGTTCGGCGGCATGAAGTCCTACGTCCGGCGCGACGGGGACGACTACATCCTCAACGGCCAGAAGACGTTCATCACCAACGGCCCGTACGCAGACGTGACCATCGTGTACGCCAAGCTCGACGAGGGCGACTCCTCCGTGGACCGCCGTGACCGCAAGGTGCTCGGCTTCGTGCTCGACAAGGGCATGGAGGGCTTCACCCAGAGCCCGCCGTTCAAGAAGATGGGCATGAACTCCTCGCCCACCGGCGAGCTGTTCTTCGACAACGTGCGGATCAGCAAGGACCGGCTGCTCGGCGAGACCGAGAACCCGGCAAAGGGCGACGGCAAGGAGAGTGCCAAGGAGTCCTTCGCGGCCGAGCGAATCGGCATCGCCTCCCTCGCGCTCGGCATCATCAACGAGTGCCACCGGCTGTGCATCGACTACGCCAAGACCCGCAAGTTGTGGGGCAAGGAGATCGCTCAGTTCCAGCTCATCCAGCTCAAGCTGGCCGAGATGGAGGTCGCCCGGATCAATGTGCAGAACATGGTGTTCAACGCGATCGAGCGCACCGCCGCAGGCAACAAGGTGACCCTCGCCGAGGCATCGGCGATGAAGCTGTACTCCTCGCGGGCCGCCACCGAGGTCGCCATGGAGGCCGTTCAGCTGTTCGGCGGTAACGGCTACATGGCCGAGTACAAGGTGGAGCAGCTCGCGCGTGACGCGAAGTCGCTGATGATCTACGCGGGTAGCAACGAGATCCAGGTGACGCACATCGCGAAGGGCCTGCTCAGCGCCTGACCCAGCGCCGCAACGGCGAACTCTCTCCGATTCTTCCTCGCCGCCGTCACCGATCTCCGGTGGCGGCGGCGAGGTCGTCAGGCCGTCAGTTGGTAGAAGCGCCAGAACCCGAAGCCGTCGATCGGGAGTATCTCGAATCCTGTGAATCCCGCCTCGAACGCATAGCCGCGCAGCGTGTCCGGGCGCATGACGGTTCCGGTGGCGGCGGTGGGCCGGTGGCTCATGCCGTCCGGCAGGCAGATCAGCAGGCTGAAGCCGTACATCAGTCGCTCGGTCTCGTCGCCGGGAGGGTCGAAGGAGCCGGCGACCGCCTCGTCCATGATGACAACGCGGCCCCCGGGGACCAGCGACTGCCTGGCAGCGGCGAGCACCCCGACGGGATCGGGCATGTCGTGCACGCACTCGAAGGCGAACACGCAGCGGAAGGTGGACGCGGGTAGCCGGGCGGCATCGCCGCAGTGGAAGGAGACGCGGGACGCGACGTCCGGGTTCGCGTCGCCGTTGCGCGAGGCCAGCCGCGCCGAGGCCGCGTCGATGTCGAGCCCGTCCACGGTGGCAGCCGGGTACGCCCTGGCGAGTGCGATCGTCGACCAGCCGCCGCCGCAGCCCAGGTCGGCGATCCGGGTGCCCGGCTCGCGAAGCAGCGCGTCCAGGTCGGGAACCGACCGCAGGGCCTCCGGCAGGGCCCGCTCGTACCAGGGGCGGTTCATCTCGGCCTGCGATTCGCGGGCGTCGGCTCCGTACTGTGCCCAGCCGACCCCTCCGCCGGAGCGATACGCCTCGAGCAGCGCGGGCATCTGTTCGGCCGCGGCGCAGAGCATCCGGGCCAGCGGCGCGAGGTAGGCGAGGCTGGACCCGTCGGTGAGCACCTCCGCCGCCGCAGGCGGCAACGTGAATCGTCGGGGTCCGTCGGAATCGACCTCGATCAGACCGGTGACGGCCTGTTGCTCCAGCCA
This sequence comes from Rhodococcus sp. PvR099, assembly GCF_017833315.1. NCBI lineage: Bacteria > Bacillati > Actinomycetota > Actinomycetes > Mycobacteriales > Nocardiaceae > Rhodococcus > Rhodococcus sp. PvR099. Next base: position 5,103,306 of record NZ_JAFIBV010000001.1, read on the forward strand.
TTCCCGCGCGTACCGAGGGTGGGTGTCGGTGCGGGCGGCGAGTTCTTCCGGCGTCGCCGGGCCGTCGACCCGCAGACTCCGGTACCAGCCGAGGCGGTCGCCGAGGTGGATGGACAGCAGATCGACGGTGCCGAGTGCGGCCTCGACGAGGCGTTGGGCGAGAGCGTCGGCCTCGGCGACCGGTTGCGTTGTGGACATGAGCCCCCTCCCGCGTCTCGGAGACGACGGATGCGTCCCTCCCGGACCATCGTCGTCCGAGCGTGGCGCGCTGTCACCGTTCGTTCGCCGGGTGAAGCACGCGACGGAGGTGGGATCACCCGGTGGCGCCGGTGCGCGCAAGCTCCTCGACCCGGCGACGCAGGGTGGACTCGGTGTGCTTGATGGCCGTTCCGACGATCGGCTCGACGATCTTCGCGAGCACCTTGCCTGCGAGTCCGCCCGGCAGCGAGTACTCGAAGTCCACCGTCATCTCGGTGGTGTCGTCGCTCGCCGGAGCGAATCGCCACGTCGACGAGTTCGAGATCCCGTCGACCGAGGCCAGCGTGATCAGCCGGTCCTGCTCCCACTCGGTGATCGTGACCCTGGAGTTCATGGCCTTGGGGCCGAGCTGCATGGTGGCGTCGAAGGTGGCCCCGAGTCCCTGGGTCTGCTCGCCGACCGGCTCGAACCGGGTCACCCCGAACATCCACGCCGGCACATTCTTGTAGTCGTCCACATAGGAGAAGCCGGCGTGCACCGGAACCTTCGCGACCGCGGTGATGTGAATGGTGCCCATGTCTCTCCTCGTACCGATGTCGGCCCTGTCGGCCTACGTAGACGGTACTAGCTTTCACAGTTACCTGGACAGGGGTTCGGCTGTGAGTTCCATCGGCTTCACTACAGTTGGAGGCATGCAGCAGCGTGAACGGGACGGCCGGGGCAGGCCGCTCAATGCGCGCCCCCGCGACGGGTTGGGGAGGCCGTTGCCGCGCGGCGCCGAGGGCGTCGCGCGGGTGCAGGAGGAGTTCCTGCTGACCCCTGCGGAGGCGATTGTCGAGGCCCAGCGCCTGCTGGACGAGGGCATGCCGTTCCATGCACACGAGGTGCTCGAGGGTTCGTGGAAGGCGGCGCCGGATTCCGAACGCGAGCTCTGGCAGGGGCTTGCGCAGCTCGCGGTGGGCCTGACGCATCTGTTGCGCGGCAATATCGTCGGCGCCCAGTCGCTGCTGCGTCGCGGCCAGGACCGGATCCGTGGGTTCGAGACGGACGCTCCGCACGGTCTCGATGTCGCCGGCCTGGTGGCCTGGTCGCAGGGCGTGCTGGACGGGCTGGCGGGCGCGGGTTCGGAGATCCCGGTGCCGAGCACACCACGGCTGCTGCGCCGGGGGTGTTGACCGGGTCGCCCGGCTGGTGCGCGGGTCCGCGCGCTCAACGCGCAGACCCGCGCGTGTCGATCAGGGGAAGGTGCTGCCGACGTTCCCGGTGCTGCTGCCGACAAACTTTCCGTCGGTGGTGGTCTCGGCGGGGCCGACGAGGCCCAACAGGGTGGCGATCAACGCGCTCAGGTTCATAGCTTCGGCTCCTGGTGATTTCTCATGTGCTGGAGATGCGCCCTCGGACCGGGCGCGCGTCCAGTTCTACCGCACGCGCCGCGGGCGTGGGTTCGATTCCGCAATCCACCTCCGCTGCGCCGAAATGCGTTGCTGTGGAGTGAATTCGACATCGAAATGATCGACCCCGGGCAGCACTGTGGGGGCCGCCGAGTCGCCGGCAGCCCCCACAGTGTGCTCACATGACTACTCGCTGGAGCCGCCACCCGAGGTCTCCGAGGACCCGAGGATGCCGAAGACGGTGCTGAGGGCGCCGAAGAGGGTGGAGAGTTCGGACGAAGACGGCATGAGTGCTCCCTGTTTTCTCGATGGTGATGCGCCGAGAATTGCGCGCGTGTTGTAGTTCTACCGCACGAGATCTCGGTCAGGTCACAAACCGGCAACTGTCGTGACCTACATCTCATTTCTTTGGGTTCAGCCTCGTCCAATGGGGCGCCGGTGTTAGCGGATCAGCTGCCGATCGGGAGCTCGATGCCGAAGGGCAGGCCGATGATGATGCCGGCGAAGATGTCCTGCGCCGGCAGGGAGAACAGGGTCGGTAAGTCGAACGCGGGCATAGATGTCTCCTCGTGTCGATGGATGGAAAGTGCACCCCAGAGCTCGGCGCGCACCAGTTCTACCGCACGGGATGCCTCCGGTGTAGCGGAATCGGATGACCATTCTTTGGCGTAATCGATTGTGGCGCAAAGGGGTTCGTGGATCGTATGTCCGTCGGTGCGCAGGGTGGGGCGGCGGGGTGCGGCAGCCGCGAATCGCCGAGGGGTGGCGGCCGGCCACAAGCAAACTGGACGCTCGCCTTGCTTTCCGAGCATCAAACCCCATCGGCGCGCGCAGGGTGCGAGAATCGCGGGAAAATCTCTGGGCGTTCATGACGGGCAGGCTGGGAGCCAATAACAAGCAAGCGTGCTTGATTTTTATGGCTCGCGGTGTGATGCTGGTCGCAGCACTTCTCAAGGGAGCATTCATGGCCGATCTGGGTACCACCATCGGGGACCTGCGGGTGGAGGGTGATCAGCTCGACGCGCTGGTCGCGAGCCTGACCGACGAACAATGGGCGGGCCCGACGCCCGCCAAGGGCTGGTCGATCGCCCACCAGATAGGGCACCTGGCCTGGACCGATCGCGCCTCGCTGATGGCGGTCATCGATCCAGAGGCCTTCGCCGAGTCGCTGGCCGAGGCATGGAAGAACCCCCTCGGTTTCGTCGACGAGGCCGCCGAGATCGAGGCCGCCCGGCCGCCCGCCGAACTGTTGGCGGACTGGCGCACCGGTCGGTCCACACTGGCCGAAGCGCTCGCTGCGGTGCCGAGCGGTACCAAGCTGCCCTGGTATGGCCCGCCGATGAGTGCGATGTCGATGGCCACCGCCCGGCTGATGGAGACCTGGGCGCATGGGCAGGACGTCGCCGCGGCGCTCGGCGTCGACGTCCCGCCGACCAACCGCCTGCGCAGCATCGCCCATCTCGGTGTGCGCACCCGTGACTTCGCGTACGCGGTGAACGAACTGACCCCGCCCGCGGGGGAGTTCCGGTTCGAGCTGACGGCCCCTGAGGGCGACGAGGTCTGGACCTGGGGCCCCGAAGACGCCGCGCAGCGCGTCACCGGCCCCGCCGCGGACTTCTGCCTGCTGGTCACCCAGCGAGCGAACCCGGCGGATCTGGACCTGACCGCGGTGGGACCCGATGCCACCGCGTGGATCGCAATCGCCCAGGTCTTCGCCGGTCCTCCCGGCGCGGGCCGTGACCCGAAGGTGGACGCATGACAAACCCGGTCCGGATCGGAAACTGTTCCGGCTTCTACGGAGACCGCATCTCGGCGATGCGCGAGATGCTCGAGGGCGGCGAACTCGACTACCTCACCGGCGACTACCTCGCCGAGCTGACGATGCTGATCCTCGGTCGCGACCGGATGAAGGATCCCTCCCGGGGATATGCCAAGACGTTCCTCCGCCAGGCCGAGGACTGCCTGGGGCTGGCGCTGGACAAGGGCGTCAAGATCGTCGCCAATGCGGGAGGGCTGAATCCGGGCGGGCTGGCGCGGGCGCTGCGCGAGGTGAACGAGCGGCTCGGTCTCGGCGCGGTCATCGCCCATGTCGAGGGCGATGACCTGATCGCCAGGGCGGCGGAGTTGGGGCTCGCCGGTGCGTCGGGCGCGCCCGCTCCGCTGACCGCCAACGCCTATCTCGGCGCGTGGGGCATAGTCGAATGCCTCGGCGCGGGCGCGGATGTCGTGGTCACCGGCCGGGTCACCGACGCGTCGGTGATCGTCGGACCCGCGGCGGCGCACTTCGGCTGGGAGCGAACGGATTTCGATCAGCTGGCCGGAGCAGTCGCGGCCGGGCACGTGATCGAGTGCGGCACGCAGGCGACCGGGGGCAACTACTCCTTCTTCACCGAGATCGCCGACATGGGGCGACCCGGATTCCCGATCGCGGAGATCCACGCGGACGGATCCTCGGTCATCACCAAGCACGCGGGCACCGGGGGTGCGGTCAGCGTCGGCACCGTCACCGCTCAGCTGCTCTACGAGATCACCGGCGGCCGCTATGCCGGACCGGACGTCACCACCCGGATGGATTCCCTCGAACTCTCCTCCGACGGACCCGACCGGGTCCGCATCAGCGGGGTGCGGGGTGAGGCGCCGCCGCCGACGCTGAAGGTCTCCCTCAACGCCCTGGCCGGGTTCCGCAACGAGTTCACGATGATCCTCACCGGCCTGGACATCGCGGCGAAGGCCGAGCTCGCCCGCACGCAGTTCGAGGCGTGGATGACCACGAAGCCGGCCGAGATGACGTGGACCCTCGCGCGCACCGACCACCCGGATGCGGACACCGAGGAGACGGCGAGCGCGTTGCTGCGCTGCGTCGTTCGCGATCCGGATCCGAACGTCGTCGGTCGAGCCTTCTCGTCGGTGTCGGTCGAGCTCGCGCTGGCCAGCTACCCGGGCTTCAGCCTGACGGCGCCGCCGTCGAACGGACAGCCGTACGCCGTGTTCACCCCCGGCTACGTCGACGCCGCCGAGGTGCCGCACACCGCGGTCCTGCCCGACGGCACCAGGATCCCGATCGCCCCGAGCGGGCCGACGCTGGAACTGGCGCCTGCGGCCGATCCCGAACTGCCGCAAGCATTGCCGACGACGCCGACGATCCGTGTCCCGCTCGGTACGATCGCGGCCGCCCGCAGTGGCGACAAGGGCGGCAACGCGAACGTCGGAGTCTGGGTTCGCACCGACGAACAGTGGCGCTGGCTGGCCAACACTCTCACGGTCGAGGAGCTCGGGCGGCTGCTCCCTGAGGCGGCGGGGCTGCCGGTGACTCGCCACCTGTTCCCGAAGCTGCGCGCGGTGAACTTCGTCATCGAGGGCATCCTCGGGGCGGGCGTCGCCTCGCAGGCCCGATTCGATCCGCAGGCCAAGGGCCTCGGGGAGTGGCTACGCGCCAGGCACATCGACATTCCGGAAGAACTTCTGCTCGGTAGCGAACCCCTGGGAGGAACACTGTGAGCGTGTGGACCACCGACGAGCGAAAGGCGTTGCGCGAGACGGTTCGCCGATTCGCCGAGCAGGACGTGCTGCCCCACCTCGACGAGTGGGAGCGACACGGCGAGCTGCCGCGTGAGCTGCACAAGAAGGCGGGCGCGCTCGGGTTGCTCGGCGCAGGGTTCCCCGAGTCGGTCGGCGGGTCCGGCGGCGACCTCGTCGACGCCGTGACCATCTGCGAGGAGATGCACTACGCGGGCGGGTCGGGTGGCCTGTTCGCCTCCCTGTTCACCTCGGGCATCGCGTTGCCGCACCTCGTCGCGGCCGGCGACGAGCGGCAGATCGACCGCTGGGTGCGGCCCACCCTCGCGGGCGAGCTGATCGGCTCACTGGCGATCACCGAGCCCGGTGGCGGCTCGGACGTGGGGCACCTGCGGACCAAGGCCGTTCGGGACGGCGACCACTTCGTCGTCAACGGGGCAAAGACGTTCATCACCTCCGGCTGCCGCGCCGACTTCGTGGTCACCGCGGTCCGCACCGGTGGGGAAGGGGCGGCCGGGGTGTCGCTTCTCGTCATCGAGAAGGGCACGCCCGGCTTCGAGGTCACGCGCAAGCTCGAGAAGATGGGCTGGCTGGCCTCAGACACCGCGGAGCTGTCCTTCGTGGACGCCCGGGTTCCTGCGGAGAACCTGGTCGGTGGCGAGAACAGCGGGTTCCAGCAGATCGCGCAGGCCTTCCTCACCGAACGGATCGCGCTTGCCGCCCAGGCGTACTCGAGCGCCAAGCGATGCCTGGACCTGACCCTGCAATGGTGCCGGGACCGGGAGACGTTCGGCAGGCCGCTGATCAGCAGGCAGCCGGTGCAGAACACCGTCACCGAGATGGCTCGTCGGGTCGACGTGGCGCGGGTGTACACCCGCGCCCTCGTCGAGCGCTCGCTGGAATCGGATCAGGATTTCATCGCCGAGGTCTGCTTCGCGAAGAACACCGCCGTTGAGGCGGGCGAGTGGGTGGCGAATCAGGCGGTGCAGTTGTTCGGCGGGCTCGGCTACATGCGGGAAAGCGAAGTCGAAAGGCAATACCGGGACATGCGAATCCTGGGGATCGGCGGTGGCACCACCGAGATCCTCACCGGATTGGCGGCAAAGCGATTGGGGTATCAGTCATGACGGTTCTCAGGTCCACCCTCGACACCGGGTCGGAGGTGTACGCGACCGCGGTGGAGACGATGAACGCCAAACTCGCCGAGCTCGAGACCGAGCACGCCAAGGCGCTGGCAGGCGGCGGTGAGAAGTACGTGGAGCGGCACCATAAGCGAGGCAAGCTGCTCGCCCGTGAGCGGATCGAGCTGCTGATCGATGCGGATTCGCCGTTCCTGGAGCTGTGCCCGCTCGCGGCGTGGGGAAGCGACTTCCCGGTCGGCGCGAGCACGGTGGTTGGCATCGGCGTCGTGGAGGGGATCGAGTGCCTGATCGTCGCGAACGACCCGACCGTCCGTGGCGGCACCAGCAACCCGTGGACGCTGCGGAAGGGCTTCCGGGCCAACGACATCGCGATGCAGAACCGACTGCCGGTGATCTCGCTCGTCGAGTCCGGTGGCGCGGACCTACCGACCCAGAAGGAGGTGTTCATCCCGGGCGGTCGGATGTTCCGCGACCTCACCCAGCTCTCCGCGGCCGGGATCCCCACGATCGCCCTGGTGTTCGGTAACTCGACCGCGGGTGGTGCCTACATCCCGGGCATGTCCGATCACGTGGTGATGATCAAGGAGCGCTCCAAGGTGTTCCTCGCCGGCCCACCGCTGGTGAAGATGGCCACCGGCGAGGAGTCGGACGACGAGTCGCTCGGCGGCGCCGAGATGCACGCGCGCAAGTCGGGTCTGGCCGACTACTTCGCCGTCGACGAGCAGGATGCGATCCGCATCGGCCGAAGCATCGTCAAGCGGTTGAACTGGAAGAAGGAGGGGCCGGCGCCCCGGGCCGAGGTGATCGAGCCGCTGGCGGACCCGGAGGAACTCCTCGGCATCGTCCCGGCGGACCTGAAGATCCCGTTCGACCCGCGCGAGGTGATCGCCCGCATCGTCGACGGATCCGATTTCGACGAGTTCAAGCCGATGTACGGCTCCTCGCTGGTCACCGGGTGGGCGGAGCTGCACGGCTACCCGGTCGGCATCCTCGCGAACGCCCGAGGCGTGTTGTTCAGCGAGGAGTCCCAGAAGGCCACCCAGTTCATCCAGTTGGCGAACCGTTCCAACACCCCTCTGCTGTTCCTGCACAACACGACCGGGTACATGGTCGGCAAGGAGTACGAGGAGGGCGGGATGATCAAGCACGGCTCGATGATGATCAACGCCGTGGCGAACTCGAAGGTGCCGCACATCTCGATCCTGCTCGGCGCCTCGTACGGAGCCGGCCACTACGGAATGTGCGGCAGGGCCTTCGATCCCCGATTCCTGTTCGCCTGGCCGAGTTCGAAGTCCGCGGTCATGGGTGGCGCACAGTTGGCGGGCGTCATCTCCATCGTCAGCAGGGCCTCCGCGGAGGCCCGCGGACAGGCGTTCGACGAGGAAGCCGACGCCGGCATCCGCGCCATGATCGAGAACCAGATCGAGGCCGAGTCGTTGCCGATGTTCCTGTCCGGCCGGCTGTACGACGACGGCGTCATCGATCCGCGTGACACCCGCACGGTGGTGGGAATGTGCCTTTCGGCCATTGCCTCCGCCCCGATCCAAGGCACCGAGAACTTCGGCGTCTTCCGCATGTGAGGCAGACCGTGATGACTTCCCCTAACGCTTCGCTCGGACCGGCGATCCAGTCCGTTCTTGTGGCAAACCGCGGCGAGATCGCGCGGCGGGTGTTCGCGACCGCGCGTCGGACCGGCGTCGGCACCGTCGCGGTGTTCTCCGACGCGGACACGGCAAGCCCGCACGTGGCCGAGGCCGACGCCGCCATCCGGCTCCCCGGCAACACCCCGGCCGAGACCTACCTTCGGGCCGACCTCATCATCGACGCGGCGCGTGCCGCGGGCGCCGACGCGATCCACCCCGGTTACGGATTCCTCTCGGAGAATGCGGGATTCGCGCAGGCGGTCGAAGACGCGGGCCTCACCTGGGTCGGTCCGCCGGTCAAGTCCATCGAGTCGATGGGCTCCAAGGTCGAGTCCAAGAAGCTGATGGACGCCGCGGGCGTTCCCGTCCTGGTCGAGCTCGCGCCCGACGAGGTCACCGAGGCACACCTGCCCGTGCTGATCAAGGCGTCGGCCGGTGGCGGCGGCCGCGGCATGCGCGTGGTGCGCGAGTTGTCAGCGCTGGCAGGCGAACTGGAGGCGGCCCGGCGCGAGGCGCAGTCCGCCTTCGGCGATCCGACGGTGTTCTGTGAGCGCTACCTCGAGACCGGCAGGCACATCGAGGTCCAGGTGATGGCCGACAAGCACGGCACGGTGTGGGCGGTGGGCGAGCGCGAGTGCTCCATCCAGCGCAGGCACCAGAAGGTCGTGGAGGAGGCCCCGTCGCCTCTGGTCGAGCGGACCCCCGGCATGCGTGAGCGGCTCTTCGAGGCATCGCGGCTGGCGGCGAACGCCATCGGCTATGAGGGTGCGGGCACCGTCGAGTTCCTGGCGGACGAGCGCGGCGAGTTCTTCTTCCTCGAGATGAACACCCGGCTGCAGGTCGAGCACCCGGTCACCGAGTGCACCACCGGACTCGACCTGGTGGACCTGCAGCTGCAGGTCGCCGCAGGCGTCGCGCTGCCTGCCGAACCCCCGGCGCTGCGCGGACACTCGATCGAGGTCCGTCTCTACGCCGAGGACCCGGCGAAGAACTGGCAGCCGCAGAGCGGGACCGTGCACCGCATCGAGCTCCCCGGCACGGTGGAGGAATTCGCGGTCCTGGACCGGCAGGGCGTGCGACTGGACTCCGGCGTGGTGGCCGGCTCGGTGGTCGGGGTGCACTACGACCCGATGCTCGCCAAGGTCATCTCGTTCGCGCCGACCCGAGGACAGGCCGCGCAGCTGCTCGCCTCGACGCTGGCCCGCACCGCGCTGCACGGCCTGCGGACGAACCGGGATCTGCTGGTGAACATCCTGCGGCACCCGGCCTTCCTGGCCGGGGACACCGACACCGCCTTCTTCGACACCCACGGGCTCGACACCCTGGCGCGGCCGCTGGCCGATCCGGATGCCGAGGCGCTGTCCGCGCTGGCGGCGGCGTTGGCCGATGCCGCGGCGAACCGGGCGGCGGCTCGCGTCGACGGCCAGATCCCGAGCGGATGGCGGAACCTGACGTCGCAGCCGCAGTTCAAGCAGTACACCAGCGCGTCGGGGGAGTACGACATCCGATACCTGCTCGGGCGGGGCGGCCTTCGGGCCGAGGGCTTCGAGCACGTCTCGCTGGTGTCCTCGACCCCGGACGTGGTGGTGCTGGAGGTCGCAGGCCTGCGCCGGACCTTCGACGTCGCCAGGTACGGCGACGAGGTGTTCGTCGACTCGCCGCTCGGACCGGTCGCCCTGACCGCGACCCCACGGTTCGTGGATCCGGCGACGATCGTCGCGGCGGGTTCGCTGCTCGCGCCGATGCCGGGCGCGGTCATCCGCCTCGGCGCCGCGCAGGGCGATTCGGTCACGCTCGGCCAGCCGATCGTCTGGCTCGAGGCGATGAAGATGGAGCACACCATCACCGCCCCCGCGTCGGGTGTGCTCGTGGAGCTCCCGGTTTCGGTCGGCCAGCAGGTCGACGTCGGGTCTGTCCTTGCCATTGTTGAACCTGAAGAGACGGAAGAGGAATCGGCATGAGTTTTATCGAGAGCGACGAGCAGAAGGCACTGCGCGCGGCGGTGTCCAAGCTCGGCGAGCGCTTCAACTACGTCGACTACGTGCTGCCGCGGTCGCGCAGGGGCGAGCCGCTGACCGAGCTGTGGAACGAGGCGGGCAAGCTCGGCTTCCTCGGGGTCAACCTGCCGGAGGAGTACGGCGGCGGGGGAGCGGGCATCTACGAGCTCGCCCTGGTGCAGGAGGAGCTGGCCGCGCACGGCGCGGGGCTGCTGCTCGTCGTGGTCTCGCCCGCGATCTGCGGCACGATCATCGGCAAGTACGGCACCGATGAGCAGAAGCAGCAGTGGCTCCCTGGCCTCGCCGACGGCAGCAAGATCATGGCGTTCGGGATCACCGAGGCCGATGCGGGCTCCAACTCGCACCAGATCTCGACCACCGCCCGCCGCGACGGCGCCGACTGGATCCTGACCGGGAGCAAGATCTTCATCTCGGGTGTGGACCAGGCGGACGCGGTGTTGATCGTGGCGCGGACCGAGGACCACAAGACCGGCAAGCTCAAGCCTGCGCTGTTCATCGTGCCGACCGACACCGAGAACTTCGTCAAGACGCCGATGGAAATGGACATCATCGAGCCGGACCACCAGTTCACGCTGTTCCTCGACGAGGTCCGGGTGCCGGGTGAGGCGTTGGTCGGATCGGAGGACGCCGCACTCATGCAGCTGTTCGCCGGCCTGAACCCGGAGCGGATCCTCGGTGCGTCGATGGCGATCGGCGTGGGCCGGTACGCGATCGACGCCGCGGTGAAGTACGCGAAGGAGCGCACCGTCTGGAAGACCCCGATCGGGGCGCACCAGGGCATCGCGCATCCGCTCGCCCAGGCGAAGATCGAGCTCGAGCTGGCCAAGGTGATGATGCAGAAGGCCGCGTTCCTCTACGACAGCGGCGACGACTTCGGCGCGGCCGAGGCCGCGAACATGGCGAAGTACGCGGCGGCCGAGGCGAGCATCAAGGCGCTCGACCAGGCCATCCAGACGCACGGTGGCGCCGGGTTGAGCAAGGAGTACGGACTGGCCGCCATGCTCGGGGCCGCCCGGATCGCGCGGGTGGCGCCGGTGAGCCGGGAGATGATCCTCAACTTCGTCTCCCAGCACTCGCTCGGGCTGCCGAGGTCGTACTGACCATGACGGTTCCCGAGACGAGCGCGCCGTACGTCCGCTCCGAGGTCGCGGGCGGGTTCGCCACCGTCACCCTGGACTCGCCGCGCAACCGCAACGCGATCTCCTCGCGGTTGGTCGGCGAACTCCGGCAGGCGCTGGCGGACGCGGCGGCCGACGACTCGGTCCGCGCGGTGGTGCTCACCCACACCGGCGGCACCTTCTGCGCCGGCGCGGATCTGTCGGAGGCGGGCGGGGCATCGGATGCCGACCCGGCGGAGCTGGCGGCGGGGCGCACGGCTCAGATGACCGAGCTGCTTCGGGAGTTCCTCGAACTGCCGAAGCCGATCGTCGCCCGCATCGACGGTCACGTCCGGGCAGGCGGCATGGGGCTGGTCGGCGCGTGCGACATCGCGATCGCCGGTCCGTCGAGCACCTTCGCGCTCACCGAGGCGCGGCTGGGGCTGGCGGCGTCGATCATCTCGCTCACGGTGCTGCCCAGGATGACCTCCCGGGCAGCGGGCCGGTATTTCCTGACCGGGGAGAAGTTCGGTCCGGCGGAGGCCGAACGCCTCGGCCTGATCACCATCGCGTCCGAGGACGCCGCGGTGACCGTCGCGGAGGTCTGCGCGGAGCTCGCGCTGGCGTCCCCTCAGGGACTGGCGGAGTCGAAGAGGCTGACCACCGCGCGGATGCTCGCCGACTTCGACCGTTACGGTGAGGAGCTCGCCGCCCAGTCGGCGAGACTGTTCGGATCGCCGGAGGCCGTCGAGGGCATGACCGCCTTCTTCCAGCGCCGCCCGCCTGCCTGGGTACCCAGCGAATAGCAAGGACGTCGAGGAGTACGTGGTGGCCGGATACGACAGGACCCGCGCTCGAGGAGTCGAGCGCGGGTCCTGTCGGGTGTTACGTAAAGGCGATCAGGCCTTCGGGTTGACGAGCCCGTCGACGGAACCGACGAGGGTGCCCAGTCCACCGGTGAGGTCGCCGATCGCGCCGGCGAAGGTGCTGATGGCGTCGAATGCGGAAGCGAATTCTGCAGAACCCATGATGTGCTCCTTGGTTGTGTTCGGTGATTCTCATAGGGGCGCATCAGGTGCACCGGGAACCTTCGTACCGGCAGGTAACGGCTGAGGCAAGGCCTTTGTGGCGAAGATAACGTAAAGATAACGGAAATTTACATGGGGGCGGGAGGTGCCGAATGCGTGAACCGCAGCAGGATCGAAGCCGGCTGACGCGGCAGCGGTTGCTCGAGGCGACCATCGATTGCCTGGCCGACCAGGGCTGGGCCGCGACCACTGTCGGTGTGGTCGCCAAGCGCGCGGGGGTCTCCCGCGGCGCGGCCCAGCACCACTTCCCGACGCGCGAGGACCTGATCACGGCCGCGCTCGAGTTCATGTTCGACAGCCGGATGGAGGCCGCCCGACTGGAGGCCACCGGCCTGCCCGCCGGCCCCGGCCGCACCGAGGCGATCGTCACCCGCCTCGTGGAGTACTACACCGGCACCCTGTTCAAGGCGGCCCTGCAGGTGTGGACCGCCGCCGCCTCGGACCCGGCGCTGCGCGAGCGGGTGCTGCCGCTCGAGGAGAAGTTCGGCCGGGTCGCGCACCGGACGGCCGTCGCCATGCTCGGGGTGGAGGACGGCGACCTCATCGCGCACCGGTGGGTGCAGCTCACGCTCGACCTGGCGCGCGGGCTCGGCCTGGCCGATGTCCTCACCGACGACTCCAAACGGCGGGCCGAGCTGATCAAGCAGTGGGCCGCGGATCTCGATTCGGTCCTGCACCGCAGGCGGTCGGGGGACCAGCAACCGGTGGCCCTGTCGTGACCCGGCGCGGGCCGTTACCACCGATCGACTCGCTTTGACCTGAAGGCGCGCCGCCGGGTATCGTTGTGGGTCGTGCCCGGCCTGCCCGGGTCGATTTGTGTGCCTAGCAAGGTAAGGCCGCGCGCGCGCTCTCCTCAGAGACGAGCATTCGGCTGCCTGTGTGGGGGTATGCGACACGCCCGACCTCGGGGTCGAGGGACGGGTGAGGAGCAGCGTTTTCTTGCTCCAACTGCTAGATCCCTAATTACACAACGACCAGACCTGCCAAGCGCAGATCGGTCGACAGAAGAAAGCCGGTATATGCCAACCATCAACCAGCTGGTCCGAAAGGGGCGTCGCGACAAGGTCGCGAAGCTCAAGACCGCTGCCCTGAAGGGAAGCCCGCAGCGTCGTGGTGTGTGCACCCGCGTGTACACCACCACCCCGAAGAAGCCGAACTCCGCGCTCCGTAAGGTCGCGCGTGTCCGCCTGACCAGCTCGGTCGAGGTCACGGCGTACATCCCCGGTGAGGGCCACAACCTCCAGGAGCACTCGATGGTGCTCGTCCGTGGCGGTCGTGTGAAGGACCTCCCGGGTGTTCGCTACAAGATCATCCGCGGCTCCCTCGACACCCAGGGTGTCAAGGGTCGCAAGCAGGCACGCAGCCGCTACGGCGCCAAGAAGGAGAAGAGCTAATGCCACGTAAGGGCCCCGCTCCCAAGCGCCCGCTGATCAACGACCCCGTTTACGGGTCGCCGCTGGTCACGCAGCTCGTGAACAAGATCCTGCTGGACGGCAAGAAGTCCACCGCCGAGCGCATCGTCTACGAAGCCCTCGAGCAGGCGCGTGAGAAGACCGGCACCGATCCGGTCGTCACCCTCAAGCGCGCGCTGGACAACGTCAAGCCCGCCCTCGAGGTGCGCAGCCGCCGTGTCGGTGGCGCCACCTACCAGGTGCCGGTCGAGGTTCGCCCCGGCCGCTCCACCACGCTGGCCCTGCGCTGGCTGGTGACCTTCTCGCGTGCACGTCGTGAGAAGACCATGGTCGAGCGTCTCGCCAACGAGCTCATGGATGCCAGCAATGGCCTCGGTGCAGCCGTGAAGCGTCGCGAGGACACCCACAAGATGGCTGAAGCCAACAAGGCGTTCGCGCACTACCGCTGGTGATCTGGCGCCGGGGCGGCACTTAATGTGCCGCACCGGCGTTGCCACTATGTGTCGGTTCCTCACGGGCCGGCTGACAACACAAAAAGACGTGGTCCGCGAAGGACCGACACGAGCTACGAGCGGGGAAGAATCCTGTGGCACAGGAAGTGCTGACCGACCTGAACAAGGTCCGCAACATCGGCATCATGGCGCACATCGATGCCGGCAAGACCACCACCACCGAGCGCATCCTGTTCTACACCGGTGTCAACTACAAGATCGGTGAGACGCACGACGGTGCGTCGACGACGGACTGGATGGAGCAGGAGAAGGAACGCGGCATCACGATCACGTCTGCCGCCGTGACCTGCTTCTGGAACAACAACCAGATCAACATCATCGACACCCCGGGCCACGTCGACTTCACGGTCGAGGTCGAGCGCTCGCTGCGCGTGCTCGATGGCGCCGTCGCCGTCTTCGACGGCAAGGAGGGCGTCGAGCCCCAGTCCGAGCAGGTCTGGCGTCAGGCCGCCAAGTACGACGTTCCGCGCATCTGTTTCGTCAACAAGATGGACAAGATGGGCGCGGACTTCTACTTCACGGTCCAGACCATCATCGATCGTCTCGGCGCGAAGCCGCTGGTCATCCAGCTGCCGATCGGTGCCGAGGACGACTTCGACGGTGTCGTCGACCTGGTCGAGATGCGTGCCGTCACCTGGCGCGGCGTGGTGCCGACCGGTGCCGAGCCGACCATCGAGGAGATCCCCGCGGATCTCGTCGAGAAGGCCAACGAGTACCGCACCAAGCTGCTCGAGACGGTCGCCGAGACCGACGACGCGCTCATGGAGAAGTACTTCGGCGGTGAGGAGCTCACGGTCGAGGAGATCAAGGGCGCCATCCGCAAGCTGACGGTCAACTCCGAGATCTACCCGGTTCTCTGTGGCTCCGCGTTCAAGAACAAGGGTGTTCAGCCCATGCTCGATGCGGTCATCGACTACCTGCCGACCCCGCTGGACATCGGCGAGGTCGAGGGTCACGTCCTCAACAAAGAGGACGAGATCATCACGCGTAAGCCGAGCAAGGACGAGCCGTTCTCGGCGCTGGCCTTCAAGATCGCGTCGCACCCGTTCTTCGGCAAGCTGACCTTCGTTCGCGTCTACTCCGGCCGGATCGATCCGGGCGCCCAGGTGCTCAACGCCACCAAGGGCAAGAAGGAGCGCATCGGAAAGCTCTTCCAGATGCACGCCAACAAGGAGAACCCGGTCGACGAGGCCGTGGCCGGCCACATCTACGCGATGATCGGTCTGAAGGACACCACCACCGGTGACACCCTCTGCGATCAGGCCGACCCGATCGTGCTCGAGTCCATGAGCTTCCCGGACCCGGTCATCCAGGTCTCGATCGAGCCCAAGACCAAGTCCGACCAGGAGAAGCTGGGCACCGCGATCCAGAAGCTGGCCGAAGAGGACCCGACCTTCTCCGTCGAGCTCGACGAGGAGACCGGCCAGACCGTCATCGGCGGCATGGGCGAGCTCCACCTCGACATCCTCGTCGACCGCATGCGTCGCGAGTTCAAGGTCGAGGCCAACGTCGGCAAGCCGCAGGTCGCGTACCGCGAGACCATCACCAAGACGGTCGACAAGCACGAGTTCACCCACAAGAAGCAGACCGGTGGTTCGGGTCAGTTCGCCAAGGTGATCATCGCGCTCGAGCCGTACATCGGCGAGGAAGGCGAGCCCTACACCTTCGAGAATAAGGTCTCCGGTGGCCGCGTTCCGCGTGAGTACATCCCCTCCGTCGACCACGGTGCGCGCGACGCCATGCAGTACGGCGTGCTCGCCGGCTACCCGCTGGTGAACCTCAAGCTGACGCTGCTCGACGGTGCGTACCACGACGTCGACTCGTCCGAAATGGCCTTCAAGGTTGCCGGTTCGCAGGCACTGAAGGAAGCCGCCCGCAAGGCCGGTCCGGTCATCCTCGAGCCGCTCATGGCTGTCGAGGTGACCACGCCCGAGGAGTACATGGGCGACGTGATCGGCGACCTCAACTCCCGCCGTGGCCAGATCCAGGCCATGGAGGAACGCAGTGGTGCCCGTGTCGTGAAGGCGCTGGTTCCGCTCTCGGAGATGTTCGGCTACATCGGAGACCTTCGGTCGAAGACCCAGGGTCGGGCGAACTTCTCCATGGTGTTTGATTCCTACGCAGAGGTTCCCGCGAACGTCTCGAAGGAAATCATCGCCAAGGCGACCGGCGAGTAACACCAGCTGGGAGCACGACCGCTGGCGAGTTTCACCAGCTGAGCACGACCAAGTAATAACCAACCGCACTGCTGCATAGCGCAAGCACGAATACAGGAGGCCATCAAGTGGCGAAGGCGAAGTTCGAGCGGACGAAGCCGCACGTCAACATCGGGACCATCGGTCACGTTGACCACGGCAAGACCACGCTGACGGCGGCGATCACCAAGGTCCTGCACGACAAGTTCCCGGACCTGAACGAGGCCTCGGCCTTCGATCAGATCGACAAGGCGCCGGAGGAGAAGGCTCGTGGTATCACGATCAACATCTCCCACGTCGAGTACCAGACGGAGAAGCGCCACTACGCGCACGTCGACGCCCCGGGCCACGCGGACTACATCAAGAACATGATCACGGGTGCGGCGCAGATGGACGGCGCCATCCTCGTGGTCGCGGCCACCGATGGCCCGATGCCGCAGACCCGCGAGCACGTGCTGCTCGCCCGCCAGGTTGGTGTTCCCTACATCCTGGTCGCGCTCAACAAGTCCGACATGGTCGACGACGAGGAAATCCTCGAGCTCGTCGAGATGGAGGTCCGCGAGCTGCTGTCGTCGCAGGAGTTCGACGGCGACAACGCACCCGTCGTGAAGGTCTCGGCGCTCAAGGCGCTCGAGGGCGACGCCAAGTGGGGCGAGAGCGTTCTCGAGCTCATGCAGGCCGTCGACGACTCGATCCCGGACCCCGTCCGTGAGACCGACAAGCCGTTCCTCATGCCCGTCGAGGACGTCTTCACGATCACCGGTCGTGGCACCGTTGTCACCGGTCGTATCGAGCGTGGCGTGGTCAACGTCAACGAAGAGGTCGAGATCGTCGGCATCAAGGAGACGGTCACCAAGACCACCGTCACCGGCATCGAGATGTTCCGCAAGCTGCTCGACTCCGGCCAGGCGGGCGACAACGTCGGTCTGCTGGTTCGTGGCATCAAGCGCGAAGATGTCGAGCGTGGCCAGGTCGTCGTGAAGCCGGGCACCACCACCCCGCACACCGAGTTCGAGGGCAACGCCTACATCCTGTCCAAGGACGAGGGCGGCCGCCACACGCCGTTCTTCAACAACTACCGCCCGCAGTTCTACTTCCGTACCACGGACGTTACGGGCGTCGTGACCCTGCCCGAGGGCACCGAGATGGTCATGCCCGGTGACAACACCGAGATGTCCGTCAAGCTGATCCAGCCGGTCGCCATGGACGAGGGCCTGCGGTTCGCCATCCGTGAGGGTGGCCGCACCGTTGGCGCCGGTCGCGTCACCAAGATCAACAAGTGATTTAGTTCACCTGTTGATCTAGCAGTACCAAAGCCGAATGGCGTTCACTCCCTCGGGAGTGGGCGCCATTCGGCGTTTCCGGGGACCTGAGCCGGGCCAGGACGGAGTTTCCTGCTCGCCCCGGGCGTGCATGTACGGCCCGGCGCTGGCTCGGGGCCGGGGCACCCCCGGGATGGCGAAGAGGGCTGGTCAGCCCGGTAGATCGGCGCGGTCGAGGTGAAGCAGCACCTGCGTGGCGACGGGGGCATCGGGCAGAGCCGCGGCCATGGACCTGGCCAGGGACTCGGCGTCGCGGGTGAACTCGGCGATATCGACCGCGGGGTCGGCGATCACCGTCACCCGCAGGGTCAGCAGACCGCGATCGTCCACGGCGGCGGCCCGCACGGAGCGGACCCCCTCCAGGGTGGACAGCTCCGAGGCCAGCCCGACCGCCATCGGCCCGAGGTCGACCGACAGGTCGGAGTCGCCGAGGACGTCCCCGATCTGCACCGTCGAGGTCCGGCCGCGCCGGAGGTTGATCACCAGCAGCGTGACCCCGGCCACGAGGCTGGCGACGCAGGCGACGCCGAGCAGCGTCGGCCACCAGTCCCTGGTCGGGATCGCCGCGTACTCGGCCCGGTCGAATCGTCGCCAGAACTCCTGGGACACATCGAGGTCCATGTTCCAGGTCAGGGCCAGTGCGCCCGCAGCAACCAGGGCGAGGCCGGCGCCGAGCGCTATCGACCTGTCGATGACCGACGTGCGGCGCCTCACCCTCGCACCTTGCCGATCCGGACGCGCAGCGGACGGGGCGTTGCGAGCGTCGCCAGCCCCGGCTCCACCGCGTCGCGCACGGCCGATTCGAGCGCGGGGGCCGCGACCTCACCGTCGGGGGAGATGCGGACGGTGGTCCGCTTGCCGTCGACGATGGTCTGCACCGACCGGACACTCGCCACCGTGCGTGCCTGCGCGCTGCACATCCTCGCCACATCGGTTGGACGCACCCACACCACCGCAGATCCCGCGTCGCCGAGCGGCAGATGGGTGCGGATCCGCGGCTTGACCGCCACGAAGATCAGCACCAGGCCGGCGAACACGGCCGCGGCCGCGGCAGGCACCATCCACGGCTCCCAGTGCTGGCGTGCGGACCACTCGATCGAATTGCGCAGCCACGCGGCGGGAGCGATGACCTCGTGCGCGATCAGGAACTCGCGTCCGGTCAGCACCGCGAGCACCAGCAGGGCGCAGGCGAAGAGCAGCGCGACCGGGGCCGCCGCGGGCCGGGTGATCGGTGCCCGCGACGGGACCAGGGGTGCAAGGGCGGCGCCGGGCGCCGCGAACTGCTGACTGTCGACCTCGGCCCCCTCCGGTGCCGCGGTTGGCACCGCAGCGGCGACGACGACGTGCAGCTGGTCCATGGGCAGGCCGCTGAGGGCGGCGATACGATCGCCCACCTCGCGGTGCACCTCGCGGGAGAGCAGGGCGATCGGGCACGGCCATGCCACCGCGATGTACAGCGTGACGGCCACCGACTCGGTTCCCATCGACACCTCTGCTCGCGGCAGGTCGCGGCCGGTGAGCCGGGACAGGCCGCCGCGCTGGCGGACCACACCCGGCACCTGGAGGGCAGCCGCCACGGCGATCCGTGAAACCGCGCGATCCTTGATGATCAGCTGGCCCCTGGTGCTGCGCTCCTCGTCCAGGTCGGCTTCCGCGGTGCGTTGCCGGGTCGCTCCGCCCGCCTCGCTCGTGCCGTCAGCCACGGCCCCGGCTCCGCAACAGCGCGCCCAGATCGACGTGCCCGTCACGGTGGGCCCCGATGGCCATACCGAAGCCGCCCAACAGCACGGCGAACACGAAACCGCTGAAACCACCGAGGATTACGGCGATCGCCAGCAGCAGGCCGGCGATCAGACCGACGACTGTGCTGTTCATGGCGCTGTCCTCTCCGTGAGTACGTCTTCGACCGTGACATCGACCGGGACGTCGAGCATCGGGACGAGTGCCGCGCGGACCCGCTCCGCCGTCTCGATGACGTGCGCCGGATAGCGCACGCTGATGTGGATGGCGCAGGAGTCGTCGCCGAGCGCGACACCGAGCACCCGCCGGCCCGGCAGGTACGTCGCGACCTCGCCGAACATCCCGCCGTGCAGCCCCGCGACTCCCGGTACCGCGAGCACCGCGTCCGCGATCAGCTCGGCGGGCTCCACCTCCGGGTCGCTGCTCCGCTCCTGTGCTCCCGGGTCGCTGCGCGGGCTCCGCTCCGGTGTCACTGGACTCTCGGTCTGCCGTCGGTCTCGCCCGGTTGCTCGTTCTCGTCGAACAGGACGACGTCGTAGACGGTGATGTTGACCTCGGTGACCTCCAGTCCGGTCATCCGCTCCACGGCCGCGATCACGTTGCGCCGGATGCCGGCCGCCAGCTCGTGCAGCGCGACGCCGTATTCGGCGACGATGCCGATGTCGATGGCGGCCTGCTTCTCGCCGACCTCGACGGCGACGCCCTGGCCGTGGTTGACGCGGGCGCCCGGGATGCGGTCGCGCAGCGCGCCGACAACGCGGGCGGTGCCGCCGCCGACATCGAACACGCCGCTGATCTCCCGGGTGGCGATACCGGCGATCTTCGCCACGACCGCGTCGGCGATGATCGTGCGCCCCTGCGAGCTCACCAGCTCGGTGGTGGAGGTGCCGTAGTGCACTGGGGCGATGCCCCTGTTCGGATCGGTGGTCACGCACTCAACTCTAGTGAGTGTGGGCGCGCTGCGACGCCCGTGCGCCGATTCACCTAACGTGGAGCAGTCCACCGCACCGTCGACGAAGGAATTGACCCGATGGCAGGAGTTCAGGATGCGGATCCCGCGGGGGCCGCGTCGCCCGCCGTCGCGACCGGATCCCGGCCGCGGGGAGCGCTCGTGGCGGGACCGGCGCTGCTCGCCGTGGTCGCCGTGCTGCTGGCGACCGCGTGCGGAGTCATGGTCTGGCAACACCGTTCGGCATCGGAGCTGCAGTCCGAACGGGAAACCTATCTGCGGGTCGCCAGGGAGGGTGCGCTCAACCTGACAACCATCGACCACAACAATGCCGAGGCCGACGTGCAACGGGTGCTCGACGGCGCGACCGGCGAGTTCTACGACGATTTCGATCGGCGATCGCAGGGTTTCATCACGGTGGTGCGGGACGCCAAGGTGACCACGGTCGGTGAGTCGGCAGCCGCCGGAATCGAGACGGAGGCGGCGGATTCCGCCACGGTTCTTGTGCAGGTAGCGTCGCGGGTCAGCAACGGAACGGGGGCACAGGACCAGCAGCGCGTCCAGCGGCTCCGGGTGACCGTCGATCGGGAACAGTCGAAGATCTCGAGGGTGGAGTACCTGTCGTGAGTGCGCAGCGAAGGCTGATGGTCGGACTGACCGCAGCGGTCCTGGTGCTGGCGGCGCTTGCCGGGTTCCTGTACTTCGCCCAGTACCGGCCGGACCAGCGGGTGGACGATCGGGCAAGGGCCGAGGTCCAGCAGGCTGCGGCGGACGGCGCGAAGGCTCTCCTGACCTACACGCCGGAGACCGTCTTCGCGGACATGGCCGCCGCGCGCGAGTTGCTGACGGGGGAGTTCAGGGACTACCACGACCGGCTCGCGCAGGGGGTGATCGTGCCCGCGGCGACGGACAAGAAGATCACCGCGACCGCCACGGTCACCGGGACCGGACTGACCTCCCTGACCGACGACAGCGCCGAGGTGCTGGTGTTCGTCGAGCAGTCGACGACGTCAGCGGCGGAGCAGGCGCCGGTCGACAGGACCGTCGGTGCCGAGGTGGCGCTGCGGAAGGTGGACGGTCGCTGGCTGATCTCCGAGTTCGACGCGAGGTGATCGGGCCCGCGCGCGAGAGTTCAACCTCGACAACAACTCTGGAAGGAAGCGGATCATGACCGAATCAGGACGGAGCGTGCTCCTGACCGGCGGCACCGGCGGGCTAGGGGTCGCGGTCACCAAGAGGCTGCTCGCGGACGGGTGGCGCGTGGTGGTTCCGTGGATCACGGAGAAGGAACTCGAGCGTCTGGATTCGCACCCGAGGCTCGTCCTCGCGCGCGCCGACCTGTTCGACCCGGCGGGTGTCGCCGAGGTGGCGGCCCTGGCGGGAGGCGACGAACAGGCGCCGTTGCGCGCGGTGGTGAACCTGGTCGGCGGCTTCGCCAGCGGCGCGCGGGTCCACGAGAGCCCGATCGAGGACTTCGAGGCCATGTTGCGGCTGAACCTGCGCCCGCTGTACCTGTGCACCCAGGCCGCGCTGCCGTTCATGATCGACGCCGGTGGCGGGTCGGTGGTCGCGATGTCCACCAAGGCGGTCTTCGCACCCTTCTCGGGTGCGTCGGGCTACGTCACGTCGAAGGCCGCGGTCTTGGCGTTCATCAGCGCACTGGCGGTGGAGTACCGCGACGAGGGCATCCGGGCGAACGCGGTGCTGCCCTCGGTGATCGATACCCCCGGCAACCGGGCGAGCCAGCCAGGGTCGAGCCGCAAGGGCTGGGTCGCACCCGAGGCGATCGCCGAGGTGATCGCGTTCCTGATCGGCGAGTCCTCGGCCGCGATGACCGGCGCCCAGGTCCCGGTTCCCGGGGTCGGCTGAGCGCCTTCGCACCGTTCCCGTCGCCCGTCGCGATCCCGGGGTGTGGCATTCCTCGGCTCCTTAGGGCACGCTATCTAGAACACGTGTCAGTTTGGTATGAAGTGTGCGTGGCCCACCTGGGCGCACAACGATCCATCGGGTGAGAGGTTGAGCGGGATGAGCGTTGGACGGGTCGTCGTCGTCGGTGCCGGGTTGGCCGGTCTGCGGACCGCCGAGGAACTGCGGCGGGCGGGCTTCGACGGCGAACTGACGCTGATCGGCGCGGAACCACACCTGCCCTACGACCGGCCCCCGCTGTCCAAGGAGGTCGTCCGCGGTGAGCGCGACGACGTCACCCTCAAGCCGGCCGAATTCTTCGAGGAGCAGCGCATCGAGCTGCGGCTCGGCGCGGCCGCGACCGGTGTCGACACCGGCGCCCGCACGGTGACCCTCGCCGACGGATCGACCGTCGACTACGACCACCTGGTGGTGGCCACCGGGCTCGTCCCGCGCCGGATCCCCGGACTGGCCGAACTGGGTGGCGTGCACGTGCTGCGTTCGTTCGAGGATGCGATGGCGCTGCGTTCCGAGCTCGCCGCCGATCGGACCGCCCTCATCGTCGGGGCCGGGTTCATCGGGTGCGAACTCGCCGCGAGCATGCGCGCACGCGGCATGAAGGTCATCCTGATCGAGCCGCAGCCCACCCCGCTGGCCTCCGTGCTCGGCGAGCGGATCGGTGGCCTCGTGGCCCGACTGCACCGCGAGGAGGGTGTCGACCTGCGCACCGGCGTCGGCCTCGCCGCCCTGCTCGGCGAGGACAGGGTCACCGGTGCCGTGCTCTCCGACGGCACCGAGGTCGCGGCCGACCTGGTGGTCATCGGCATCGGCTCCGTCCCGGTCACCGAGTTGCTGGACGGCTCGGGCGTGCAGGTCGCCGAGCCGCGCGCGGGCGGCGGCGTGCTCGCCGACGAGTGCGGCCGGACCAGTGACCCGAACGTGTGGGCGGTCGGTGACGTCGCCGCCTGGCGCCATCCCGAGGGCCATCGGCGGGTCGAGCACTGGACCAGCGCGGGCGACCAGGCAAAGGCGCTGGCACTGGCGCTGGTCGGCGCCGACGCGCCCACCGGACCCGGCCAGGTCCCGTACTTCTGGAGCGACCAGTACGACATCAAGATCCAGGCGCTCGGCGAGCCGTCCGCCACGGACACCGTGCACCTGGTCCGCGACGACGGCCGCAAGTTCCTCGCGTACTACGAGCGCGACGGCGTTCTCGTCGCCGTGGTCGGCGGCGGTCTCGCGGGAGCGGTGATGAAGACCAGGGCGAAGATCGCGAGTGGCGTGCCGATCACCGAGGTGATCGAGGCCGCGGGCGTCTAACGTGAATGTATGGTCCATGACCAGCGGGCGCTGCCTGAGCTGACGGATCTGACCGCAGCGCACTGGACGTCGGGCGCGTCCGGACGGTTGTCGGTGCGGCGGTGCGAGCACTGCCTGCGTTGGTCGTTCCCGCCGTCGCGATGCTGCAGGCACTGCTGGTCGGCCGACTTCACCATCGAGCCGGTCACGGGAAAGGGCGTGCTGCTCACCTGGACCGAGGTGAACGACCAAGAGCGGAGCCCGCGGAGCGACCCGGCAGCGCAGCCCTACCTCGTCGCCGTGGTCGAGCTCGAGGAGGGGATCCGGCTGTTGCTGGGCCTGACCGGGACCGAGCCGGGCGCCCTGCGCGTGGACACGCCGATCCGGTTGTATTTCGAGCACCTCGGCGGCGACTTCTGGCTTCCGTTCGCCGAGATCGAGGAGCTGGAGCTGCCGGAGGACCGGCTGGAGGCCGTGTCGTGATCACCAGGGGGGCCGTGGTGAGCGGGATCGGCCGGGTGCCACGCGGACCCGGGTCCGCCGATGTTCGAGTCGCAGCCATGGCCGCCCGCGGCGCGCTGGCAGATGCGGGCCTGACCGGTGGCGCCGTCGACGGGCTCGTCACCTGCGGGCTGCCGGACGTGGTCGATGTCGCGGACGCCCTCGGTCTCGAACTCGCCTGGCGCACAGCGGAATCAAATCGGCTCGGCGTGCTGACCGCGGTCTCGGCCGCGGTGGCGGCGGTGATCTCCGGCCTGGCCACCCACGTGCTGTGTATCGAGGCGTGCGACCCGCCGTCGCCCGCGCGGGTTGCACGGCGTTTCGCCGGCCGGCCGTCGGTGTCCGGGTGGGCACAGTGGCACGCACCATACGGGGCCGGAACGGAACTGGTGACGACGGCGCTCGCGGCGCGCAGTTACATCGAGGCGTTCGGGCTCACCCGGGTCGAGTTGGCCCAGATCGCGCTGACCGCGGGCCGAAACAGCGGGCGGGGCCTCGGGCTTCGGGAGTACCTGGACGCCCCGATGCTGGCCGATCCGCTCTGCGAGTACGACCGCGCGCTCCCCGCGGGAGGGGCGGTCGCCGTGCTGATCAGTCCCGGCGACCTGGCGGAAGATCTGCCCGGCCCCGCGGTCACCGTCGAGGCCGTCGCGGCGGCGCGGAACGTGAGCCCGCTGTGGGAACAGCGTGCCGACCTGACGGGAATGGCGATCCACGATGCCGGCGAAAGGCTCTGGGAGGGCACCGAACTCGTCCCCGAGAATGTGGACGTCGCACTGTTCGAGGACGAGTTCAGTATTCTGGCGCTGATGTGGCTGGAGGCGCTCGGGTTCTGTGGGCCGGGGACGGCGGGCGCGTTCGTCGCCGGGGGACAGCGGATCTCGAGAGCGGGCGCGCTGCCGCTCAACCCACACGGCGGCCAACTGGGGCTGGGACGATCGGCCGCGCTGGAGCTCGTCGCGGAGGCGGCGTCACAGCTGCGGGGCGAGTCGACCGCCCAGCTCGACGGCCCGCCCGAGGTCGCCGTCGTCGGCGTCGGCGGCGCGACCGTCGCCGGCTGCATGCTGCTGGTGCGCTGACGCGAGAAGCGCTGCTAGGAAAGGAAATCCGCGAGGATCGTGGTCAGCTCGCCCGGCTCGTGTCCGGGCAGGCTGTGGTGACTGCTGTCCGGCAGGACCTCGATCCGGACGTCCGGGAGGGCGCCGCGCGCCGCCGCGGCCACCCGGTCGACATCGATCGCCCGCGAATCCTGGGCGAGCGCAACGAGGGTCGGGACGTGCAGCTCGCCGAGCGCGGTCCTCGACGGCCGCTTCGGTAGCACGATCCGCGGCCGCGGGGACCCCGCGGCGCCGAGCGCGTACACGGTCAGCCAGTCCGGGTCGAGCGCCCGCCCGCCCGTCTCCCACTCGATGAAGCGCCGTGCCCGGTTCTCATTGGGGCGCAGCAACATCGGGAGTGCCCGCAGCAGATATCCGGCCCGAAATCCGGAGAAGCAGTCCGACGGGTCGAGTAGTGCGAGCCGGTCCACCCGATCCGGGTGGCCGAGCGTGTAGGCGAGGGCCATCCACGCGCCGTAGGAGTGTCCGATCAGCGTGGCCCGCTGTAGGCCGAGTTCGGCGCGCACTGCATCGAGCCATGTCATCAGGTCCGCGGGGGTGCGTGGCCGGCGGTCGCCGGGCACGCTGCGTCCGACGTCCCCGATCAGGTCCGAGGCGTACACCCGGTGCGTCCGGCCGAGCGCGGTCGCGACCGTGGACCAGGCGGTCGAGGTGGCACCGCCGCCGTGGAGCAGGAGAACCGGCGGCGCCCCGGTCGGTCCGCAGGCGTGGACGCGGGTGAGGCCGAATTCGGAGGTGGTCTCCAGGGCGGTCACCCCGCCCCAGCGGGCGAGAACTGCGTCGTAGGCGGCGTCGAACCGGCCTTTCGTGCGGATCTGCGTGTCGTCGTCCATGGACCGCCCCCTGGTTCTCTCGGCATCAGATAATCTCGATGATAGAGATAATTGTTCATCGAGAGATATGAATCAAGGAGTGATCGTGGGAGCAGGGCAGTGAGCGCGACCGACGACCCCGGCGCGGCACTGCAGCTCGTGCACGAGCTGCGCAGGCTGACCGTCGAACTGGACCGGTTCGGTGCCGCGTTCGCGAGCCGCAACGGCCTGCACGCGACCGACCTCCGCGCGCTCATCGCACTGCTCGATGCCGACCGGGCCGGGATCGCCGCGACGCCGGGCTGGCTGGGCGGGCAGCTGGGTCTTGGCTCGGCGGCGACCACCGCCCTGCTCGACCGGTTGGAACGGGCGGGCCACATCGGCAGGACACCGGACCCCGGCGACCGCCGCCGGGTGCTGCTGCGGGTGCAGGAACAGGCGAAGTACCTGGGCTGGTCGTTCTTCGGACCGCTGATCGGGCGCATGATCGCCTCGATCGGGGAGTTCGACGAGGCCGAGCTGGCCGCGGTGACCCGATTTCTCGGAGTGATGAACGAGGCGGTCGGATCCGCGGCGGGCGGCACCGACGGGAGTCGTTGACATCCGGTCCGTGGCCGGAGAAGGCTCGGGTCCATGGAATCGCTGCGCGGCCGCGTCGCGCTGGTGACCGGGGCGACCGGTGGGCTCGGCCCCGTCATCGCCCGCGCGCTCGCACGTGAGGGCATGGACCTGGTGGTCACCGGCAGGCGGGTGGACGCCCTCGACGCCACGGCGGCGGCCCTGCGGGCGACCGGAGCGCGGGCGGACTCGGTGCCGGCCGACCTCGCGGACCTGGATGCGACCGGGGCCCTGATCGAGCACGTCGAGCGATCCTTCGGCCCGATCGACGTCCTGGTCAACAATGCCGGTGTCGAGAATGTTGCGGCGTTCACCGCGCTCACTCCCGAGGAGCTGACGGCGATGGTCGAGGTCAACCTCTCGGCGCCGATGTTGCTCACCAGGCACGTGCTGCCGGGCATGCTGGCGCGCGGCCGCGGCCATGTCGTGTTCATCAGCTCGATGGCGGGCAAGTACGGGCCGGCGTTCTGTGGGCCGTATGCCGCGACCAAGGCGGCCCTGATCGGGCTCGCCCAGTCGCTACGTGCCGAGTACGGGCAGTCGCCGGTCGGATTCTCCGTGGTGTGTCCGGGATTCATCGGCGGCGACGGCATGTACCAGCGGATGGTCGAGCGCGGTTTCCGGTCCAATCGGGTGATCGGCGAGACCACCACGTCGAAGGTGGCGGACAGGGTGGTGACGGCCATCCGACGCGACCTGCCCGAGGTCATCGAGAGTGGCGCCCCGATCCGCCCGCTGCTGTCGTTTGCCGCGCTGGCCCCCCGTCTAGCGGAGCGGATCGCGGGGAAGGTCGGAGTCAACGCGATGTTCCGACGCCTCAGCGAGGAGCGTGGGAGGACCGGGTAGCGCGGGTCGGCGGGACGGGGGGACGGGGGGACGGCCCGGCCGCGGCGTCGGGATAGATTTGTCGGGTGATTGTTGCGCTCATCGACTCCGGCCTGGGGCTGCTGCCGACGTCGGCCTGGCTGCGGCGTCTCCGCCCCGAACTGGACCTGCTGCTCTCACTCGACCCGGACGGCGCGCACTGGGGGCCCAAGCCCGAGCAGTGGGTGATCGATCGCGTGGTCGGGGCGGCCGAGCACGCCGTGGACCTGGGTGCCGAGGTCGTCGTGCTGCCCTGCAACACCGCCAGCGTGACCGCCCTCGACCATGTCCGGGACCGGCTGGGCGACGCGATCCCGGTGATCGGGACCGTGCCCGCGATCAAGCCGGCGGCCGCGGCCAGTCGCTCGGTCGCGATCTGGGCCACCGCGGCCACCACCGCCAGTCGGTACCAGGCCGACCTGATCGAGCGGTTCGCCAACGGCACCGCCGTGGTCGGGGTGGCGTGTCACGGGCTGGCCGAGGCGATCGACCTTGGCGACACCGACCTGGCGAAGCGGGCGATCGCGGACGCCGTGGCTCGCACCCCGGTCGACTGCGACGGGGTGGTCCTCGGCTGCACGCACTATCCGCTGATGGCCGAGGAGATCGCGGACCAGTTGCCCGCCGGGGTCACCCTCTTCGACAGCGCGGAGGCCGTCGCGGCCCAGACGCTCCGGCGCATCGACGCGCTCGGCCGGGACGCGAGCGGAAGCGGCTCGGTGAAGGTGCTGCTCAGTGGCAGGCCGGGGGAGCTGCCCGCAGGTGCTGCGGCGTTCGAGGCCGGCCGCCTGCTCGGCTGACGCACGTCGCTAGGCCCCGGCGGTGCCGAGCTGTTCGAGGCCCGCGGCCACCACGCGAGCGACGCCGCCCAGGTCCTCGCGGTGCTCGCGGGTGCCGTCGAGATCGCGGAGCCGGTCGATGCTGGCGACGGAGAACATCGCGGCCACCCAGATCGTCGCGCAGGAATCGAGTACCCGCGCGGACACCGCCACCGGCGAGCTCGCGCGCAGGACCTCGACGGTCGCATCGTGCAGGTAGGTGCGGAATCGCCGCAGGTGCGCGCGGACGGCGGGGTGGGTCTCCGCCTCGCGCCAGATGATCACCCGCATCACCGAGGAGTGGTGGTCCCTGAGGTTGAGCGCGGCCTCGAGGTTGACCAGGGTGGACTCCGGTTCGCCGGTGACCACCAGCCCGGCGACGTCGGCCAGCGGTTCCGCGGGCAGTCGCTCGGCTATGAGCGTGGTGAGGATCGCCGACTTGGTCGGGAAATAGTAGAAAACCAGGCCCTTCGGCACGCCCGCCTGCTTCGCGATGGCCGCGGTCGAGGTCGCGTCGAAGCCCGACTCGGCGATCAACTCCTCGGCGGCGTCGAGGATCAGCTCCCTCGCGTCACCATCCACGCTGGCGGTCCGGCGTTGGCGCGGACCTGGCATTCGGTTGCCTCCACACGTGTTTCGTCAG
This sequence comes from Rhodococcus sp. PvR099, assembly GCF_017833315.1. Taxonomy (NCBI): domain Bacteria; kingdom Bacillati; phylum Actinomycetota; class Actinomycetes; order Mycobacteriales; family Nocardiaceae; genus Rhodococcus; species Rhodococcus sp. PvR099. The sequence continues at coordinate 5,132,107 of NZ_JAFIBV010000001.1, forward strand.
GCGCGATCATCTGACCGAGCCCGGATGTCCGACCGGCTGGAGCGAGGCCGACGGCCTTCGCTCCAGCACGGGACTGTTGTTCGATTCTGTCAGGGATCGACGGTCCGTCAGTGATGCGTCGCCAATCCGCCGCCGTGTCCGATGTGCAGCCTCGAGCCCTCCGGCATCGCGGCCATCGCCGTGAGCACCGTCAGCACTCCGCCGATCCATGAGGTCCAGGCGGCGCCTGCCATGTCGGCGAAGCCCATCACCCACGGAGAGAGGAACATCAGCACGCCGAGAACGCCCATCGCCCACGGGAGCGCCGGCATCTCTGCCGACATCATGTGCGCCAACCCCGCGACCGCCACCAGTGCACCCAGCACGATCATCGACCACATCGCGGCGTCGTTCGTGTCCATCCACAGCGGGGACAGCGCCACGACCACGCCGATCACCACGGCGGCCCAATCCTGCCACCGAGCCATTGCTGCCTTCATTTCCTGCCTCCTCGACGAGGGAACCCCGCTACCTCAGGTATAACCCTGATTGACCGGCCGATCAATAGCTGCGCGACGTCGGTTCTGATTCGCCCGGCCCCGCCGTCTGGCAAGGTCGGGGCATGGACGATGCGGCGGCGGTGACCAGGGCGTTGGCACTGGTGTCGAGCCCGGCCGATGTCGTCGAGCTGCAGCGGTTCTTCAAGACCGGCCCTGGCGAGTACGGCGAGGGTGACGTCTTCATGGGTGTTCGGGTGCCCGCCACCCGAACGGTGGCGAAGCGGTTCGCGGACCTGCCGTTGGCCGAGGTCGACGCGCTGCTCGACAGCGAGGTGCACGAGCACCGCCTGGCCGCGCTGGTCATACTGAACGGCCGGTTCACGCGGGCCTCCGGAGCGCGGACGCGCGACGAGGCCGAGCGCGAGCGGATCGCCGATTTCTATCTGGCCGCCGTGCTCCGGGGTCGGGTGAACAACTGGGACCTGGTCGACACCTCGGCGGTGACGGTGCTCGGCGGGTGGCTGTTCGACCGGCCGCGGGACCTGGTCCACGAGCTCGGCGCGGACCCCGACCTGTGGCGGCGCCGGGTGGCGCTGCTGACCACGTTCGGGTTCATCCGCCGAGGCGACGCGACCACCACACTGGAGCTGGCGCCGCGTCTGCTCGAGGACCGGCGCGACCTCACCCAGAAGGCGCTCGGCTGGATGCTGCGCGAGGTCGGCAAACAGGTGGACCGGCAGCTGCTCACGGGGTTCCTCGACGAGCACGCCGCCGCGATGGGCGCGACCGCGCTCAGCTACGCCACCGAGCACCTGGACGCGGACACCCGCGCGCGGTACAGGCGGCTACGCCGCCCGTGAGCGCTCGACGAGTGTGGGGACTCGGTAACCGCGCACGGGCGGCGAAGCCGCCTAGAACTCGATCTTGAGGTGGTCGGTGACCGGGCGGGCCTGGCAGCCGAGGATGTAGCCGGCTGCGATGTCCTCGGGGTCGAGGATCTCGCTGTTCTCCATCTCGACCTTGCCCTCGAGCACGGTGCAGGCGCAGGAGCCGCACTCGCCCTCCTGGCAGGAGTACGGCACGTCGAGACCCTTCGACAGCATGATGTCGACGAGGGTCTGCTTGCGCGGCCAGCTCATCGTGTGGGTCTCACCGTCGAGCTGCACCTCGACGGTGGCGGCGTCCGCGGCCTCCTCCTCGGTGACCTCTTCGAGCGCCACGTCCTGGAACGGGTCACCCGCGAGCGAGTTGAACACCTCGGCGTGCACGGAGTTGCGCGGGACGCCCGCCTCGGCGAGCGCCTTGTGCACCGTGTCCATGAACGGGCCGGGCCCGCACATGAAGGACTCGAAGCCGCCGAACGGCTTGGCGAGGGTGGCGAACTGGTCCGGCGTCGGCAGGCCCTGCAGGGACTCGAGCCAGTGCACGACGGTCAGGCGGGTCGGGTACTGGGCCGCGAGGCCGCGCAGCTCGTCGGCGAAGATGACCGACTTCTCGTCGCGGTTGGCGTAGACCAGAACCACCTTGCCGGTGCCCTCGGTGAGCGCGGACTTGAGGATCGAGATCACCGGGGTGATCCCGCTGCCCGCGCCCCAGAGCAGGAAGTCGTGGTCGAGCGACTTGGGGGTGAACACACCGGACGGGGGCAGCACCTCGATGGTGTCGCCTGCCTTGACGTTGTCGCACAGCCAGTTGGAGCCGTATCCGTCGATGGTCCGCTTCACGGTGACCTTCGGCTCGGAGTCGCTGAACGGCGAGCTGGCGAGGGAGTAGCAGCGGGCCACGGAACCGGTCTGATCGCTGGGAATGCGCAGGGTGAGGAACTGGCCGGGCTTGTAGTCGAACTTGCCGCGATGCTCGTCCGGGACGGTGAAGACCAGCGACCTGGCGTCGGAGGTCTCCTCGACGACCCCGGAGACGGTGAGGACAACCGACCTGGAGCTGTGCGGCATGTCAACGGTGGTCATCGCGGCGGATCCTCTCGGGGGTGAATCTGGAACGTGTTCTAGTTTTCAAATGTAGCAGGAAAACATGCAACCAGGTGGATCGTAAATTGCAGAGTGGCGATCCCGATAATCGGGATGCGGCAGCTCAGGGATGGTCGGCCGCGCCACCCGGCGGCGGCGATCGGGCTGGTCAGTCGCGTCCGGCAGCGGAGGTGCCGAGCCCGTGTGAGAGGACCTCGCTCCCCGCGCGGAGCAGATCGGGCAGCTCGAGGGAGTCGTCGGTGAGCCACTGCTCATAGGCCGAGAGGGCGATGCCGAGGACCATCCAGCCGATCGTGCGGGGCAGGTGATCGCCGGGTCGGCAGCCCATCCGGTCGGCCACGTAGTCGGCGATCACGCCGCGCCAGCCGTCGTACATCACCATCGAATACGCCTGCAGCGCCGGGGCTTGCAGGATTATCTCCATCCGCTTGCGGTGCAGCGCGGCCACGGTGGGCGAGAAGCTGTTGAACTCGAGCAGCGCCGAGGCGAGTCCCTCCGCCAGCGGGATGTCGCGGGGGAGTTCCGCGAGCTGCTCGCGCATGTTCGCCAGATGTAGGTCGAAGTCGCCCCACGGCACTGCGTTCTTGGAGGGGAAGTAGCGGAAGAAGGTGCGCCTGGCGATACCGGCTGCCTCCGCGATCTGATCGACGCTGGTCTCCTCGAAACCGTGCTCGGCGAACAGTTCGATGCCGATATTGCTGATCCGATCGCGCGTCGTCGACGGCCGACGACCTATGCGACCTGCGGGTTTGCTACCGGCCTGCGTCAATTTCCCCTCCGGACCTTTCATTGTGCACTCGATGCCATTAGTGTGGTGAGCCGAGTCACAGCGAACTGATCGCCGTGACTGACGCCAACCCTGACACAGGAGGTATGTAGATGTCTGAGCATCGCGAAAGCGTCGTTGCCGGGACCGAGCTCGTCGAGGAGGCCTTGGTCGAAGAGGTCTCGATCGACGGCATGTGCGGCGTGTACTGACCGTGGATCTCGACACCGGGTGGAAGCTTCACCCGCAGGTGGCGCTTCGCCCCGAACCTTTCGGGGCGTTGCTCTACCACTTTGGGACCAGGAAGCTCTCGTTCCTGAAGAACCGCACCATCGTCGAGATCGTGCGGGCCCTGCCCGACCATTCCGACGCCAGGACCGCCATCCGCGCGGCGGGTATCGACGAGGCGCAGGTGGACACCTACGCCCGCGCGCTCGCCACGCTGGCCGATTCGAAGATGATCGTGCCCGGCGCGTCCGCGGCCTGAGCTCGCCTGATCCGCCACCCCACTCCTCGAGGACACAGCCCATGACCTCCATGCTCGATCGCCCCGCACCCGCCCCGGTCGGCCGGCTCGTCGACCAGTTCGAACTCGGACTCGACGCGCCCATCTGCCTCACCTGGGAGCTCACCTACGCCTGCAACCTCTCCTGCGTGCACTGCCTGTCGTCGTCCGGCAGGCGCGATCCGCGCGAGCTGAGCACCGAGCAGTGCAAGTCCATCATCGACGAGCTGCAGCGGATGCAGGTGTTCTACGTGAACATCGGCGGCGGCGAGCCCACCGTCCGGTCCGATTTCTGGGAGCTCGTGGACTACGCCACCGAGCACCAGGTCGGCGTCAAGTTCTCCACGAACGGTGTGAAGATCGACAAGAAGGTCGCCGCGCGGCTGGCGGCCAGCGACTACGTCGATGTGCAGATCTCCATCGACGGCGCGACCGCGGAGGTGAACGACGCGGTTCGCGGCCCCGGCTCCTTCGCGATGGCGGTCCGTGCGCTCGAGAATCTCGCCGAGGCGGGCTTCAAGGACGCCAAGATCTCTGTCGTCGTCACCCGCCACAACGTCGGCCAGCTCGACGAGTTCAAGGCGCTCGCCGACAAGTACGGCGCGACGCTGCGGATCACCCGGCTCCGCCCGTCCGGCCGTGGCGCCGACGTCTGGGACGAGCTGCACCCGACGCAGCCGCAGCAGCGCGAGCTGTACAACTGGCTCGTCGCGAACGGCGAAGGGGTCCTGACCGGCGACTCGTTCTTCCACCTGTCCGCCTACGGCGACGCGCTCCCCGGCCTGAACCTGTGTGGCGCCGGACGGGTGGTGTGCCTGATCGACCCGGTCGGCGACGTGTACGCGTGTCCCTTCGCGATCCACGAGCAGTTCCTCGCGGGAAACATCGTGGCCGACGGTGGTTTCCAGCACGTGTGGCAGCACTCCGAGCTGTTCACCGAGCTGCGTTCCCCGCAGACCGGCGGCGCGTGCAGCAAGTGCGACCACTACGACTCCTGCCGCGGCGGCTGCATGGCGGCCAAGTTCTTCACCGGCCTGCCGATGGACGGTCCTGACCCCGAGTGCGTGCAGGGCTACGGCGAGGCCGCGCTCGCGGGCACCCGCGGCGAGATCCCCAAGTCGAGCGTCGACCACTCCCGCACCGGGAACCGTCGCACCCCGCGGGCGCCCGTCCCGCTGCAGCTGATGGTGCGCCCGCCCGCCAAGGTCTGCGACGAGAACCCGCTCGCGGGCATGAATTAACGAGACTCGTTCACTCAGTAGAAAAGGTTCAGTGATGGCCAAGAATGCCTGGTTCGAAACCGTTGCCGAGGCGCAGCGGCGGGCCAAGAAGCGGCTGCCGAAGTCGGTGTACGGCGCGTTGATCGCCGGTTCGGAGCAGGGCCTGACCCTCGACGACAACACCTCTGCCTTCGGTGAGCTCGGATTCGCCCCGCACGTCGCGGGGCTGTCGGACAAGCGTGATCTGTCGACCACCGTGATGGGACAGCCGATCTCGATGCCGGTGCTGATCTCGCCGACCGGCGTGCAGGCCGTGCACCCCGACGGCGAGGTCGCGGTCGCAAGGGCCGCCGCCGCCCGCGGCATCGCGATGGGGCTGAGCTCGTTCGCGAGCAAGTCGATCGAAGAGGTGACGGCGGCCAACCCGCAGACCTTCTTCCAGATGTACTGGGTCGGCAGCCGGGAGGTGCTGCTGCAGCGCATGGAGCGGGCGCGAGCGGCCGGGGCGACCGGGCTGATCATGACCCTGGACTGGTCGTTCTCGCACGGACGCGACTGGGGCAGCCCGGCGATCCCGGAGAAGATGGACCTCAAGGCCATGGTCCGGTTCGCGCCCGAGGCCATCACCCGGCCGAAGTGGTTGTGGGAGTTCGCGAAGACCGGCCGGGTGCCGGACCTGACCACCCCCAACCTCGCCGCGCCCGGCGAGCAGCCCCCGACCTTCTTCGGCGCGTACGGCGAGTGGATGGGCACGCCGCTGCCGTCCTGGGAGGACGTCGCATGGCTGCGTGAGCAGTGGGGCGGTCCGTTCATGCTCAAGGGCGTCATGCGGGTCGACGACGCCAAGCGCGCGGCCGACGCGGGCGTCACCGCGATCTCGGTGTCGAACCACGGCGGCAACAACCTCGACGGCACCCCCGCGCCGATCCGGGCGCTGCCCGCGATCGCGGAGGCCGTCGGAAGTGAGATCGAGGTCCTGCTCGACGGTGGCATCCGGCGCGGCAGCGATGTCGTCAAGGCGGTCGCCCTCGGTGCCCGCGCGGTGATGATCGGTCGCGGCTACCTGTGGGGCCTGTCGGCCAACGGCCAGGCGGGTGTCGAGAACGTGCTCGACATCCTCCGCGGCGGAATCGATTCGGCGCTACTGGGTCTCGGGCACTCATCCGTGCAGGACCTGACCGCCGCGGACATCGTCATCCCGCCGGGATTCGCCCGCCCGCTCGGCCTCTGAGCCAGGTGTAGGCGTCGCAGGTCGTGACGCAGCGGTTGACCGAAGGACTCACCCTGGCCGGGCGCACCGCCCGGTCCAGGGTGCTGTTCGGGCCCCATGAGACGAACCTGGGCAGCGACCGTGCCCTGTCCGGGCGCCACGTCGCGTACTACGAGCGGCGGGCGCGCGGTGGCGCGGGCATCCTCGTCACCGAGGTCGCCTCGGTGCACGCCGACGATTGGCCGTACGAGCGGGCGCCGCTGGCCGCGGACAGCGCTCCCGGCTGGCGGGACATCGCGGCCGCGTGCCGGCCGCACGGGACGCTGGTGTTGGCCGGACTCGGCCACACCGGGCTGCAGGGCTCGAGCGCGTACTCGCAATCGGCGCTGTGGGGACCCTCGCGCGTGGCCGACGTCGTCACCCGCGAGCTGCCCATGGAGATGGAACGGGCTGAGATCGACTCGCTGATAGCGGGATTCCGGTCGGCCGCGGTCTCGGCCCGGGATGCCGGGATGGACGGGGTCGAACTCGACGCGGGACCGCGGTCACTGCTGCGGCAGTTCCATTCCGGGCTGACGAACCTGCGCGGCGACGGGTACGGCGTCGACCGGCTCAGGCTCACCCGCGAGGTGATCGAGGCGGTCCGCGGCGAGCTCGGTCCGGACCGGGTGCTGTCGCTGCGGCTGAGCTGCGATGAACTCGCGCCCTGGGCGGGGATCACCCCCGAGATCGCCGCACGGCACGCCCGCGAGTTGGCGGAATCGCTCGACCTGCTGGTGGTCGTCCGCGGCGGTCCGATGTCGGTGGAGGCATACCGGCCGGACGCGCACACGGCGCCGGTGTTCAACGTGAAACTGTGTTCGTCTGTCCGTTCGGCGGTGGCAGGCGCGGTGCCGGTCGTGCTGCAGGGCAGCGTGATCGAGGCCGGACAGGCGGAGCGCGCGCTCGCGGACGGCGTCGCCGATGTGGTGGAGATGACCCGCGCGCAGATCGCCGAACCGGACCTGGTGGTCAAGGCGCGCCGCGGCGGCGAGGCCCGGAAGCAGGCGGAGGCCCCGCCCCGGCCGTGCCTGCTCTGCAACCAGACCTGTCAGGTCCGCGACCCGCGCAATCCGATCATCACCTGCGTCGGGAATCCATCGGCCGGGCACGAGAGCGTCGACCCCGACGAGGCGTTGCCTGCCCCGGATCCGGGTGACGTCCTGGTCGTCGGTGGCGGGCCCGCGGGTCTCGAGGCCGCGCGAGTGCTGGCGTTGCGCGGCCACCGGGTCACCCTCGCCGAGCGCGGTTCCCGGCTCGGCGGCATGCTGCGGGTGGCCGCGGTGGGTGCCGGTCGCGACTCGCTCGCGACCCTGGTCGACTGGCTGGAGTCCGAATGCCGCCGGCTGGGCGTCCACGTCGAGACCGGCCGCGCGATCACGGCCGAGGAGATCGACGCGGCGAGATCTGCGGGCCGCGCGGTGATCCTGGCGACAGGAAGCGTGCCGAGCCCGTGGCCCGGTGACCGCCACGCGAGCGTCGAGATCGTGGGCCCCCAGGAGGTGCTGGCCGGAAAGCCGTTGCGGGACGGCCCGATCCTGGTGTTCGACCCGGTGGGGGACCAGGCCGCCGTCGGGGTCGCCGAATGGCTCGCCGCCCGCGGCCGCGAGGTGTCCATCGCGACACCGGACCAGGTCGTCGGCGTTCAGTTGGGCCGGACCGGTGACCTCTCCGCCGCCAATGCCCGGCTGCAGCGGGCATGCATCGCGCGCCACCTGAGCACGACCGTTCGCTCGATCGCCGCCGGCGGTGTCCTGTTGGAGAACGTCCACACCGGCGAGCGGCGGCTGCAGGCCGCCGCCACCCTGATCGACTGCACACACCGGCTTCCCGAGGAATCCCTGGTCCTGCCGTCGCCCGCATCGGTCCGGATCGGGGACTGCCTGGCACCGCGAACCGCCGCCGAAGCGATCCGCGAGGGCCGGGCGGCGGCAGTGGTGGCCTTTCGCCGGGAGACGCGGCCATGACCCACCGGCACCTGCTGACCCCGTTGGCCCTGGGGCGGCTGACCCTGCGTAACCGGGTGGTGTTCTCGGCGCATCTGACCAACAGTGCCCGCGGCGGCCTTCCCACCGAGCAGCACATCGCGTACTACGAGGCGCGCGCCAAGGGCGGCGCGGGACTGATCATCACCGAGGAACACAGCACCCACCCGTCGGACTGGCCGTACGAGAAGCTGATCCAGGGTTACCGACCCGAGGTGATCCCGCACTACCGGACGCTCACCGACACGGTGCGCGCCCACGGTTCGGTGATCCTGGCCCAGCTCAACCACAACGGCGGGCAGGGCTCCGGGATGTACTCGCGGCGGCCGGTTCTGGCGCCGAGCCCGGTGGCCGACCCGCTGTTCCGCGAGGTGCCGAAGGCGCTCGACCCGGCCGAGATCGCGGAGCTCGTCGCCGGCTTCGCAACGACCGCCGAGCACTGCAGGCGCGGCGGCTTCGACGGTGTCGAGATCCAGTGCTCACAGGCCTCGATCGTGCGGGCCTTCCTCTCGCCCGACACCAACCGGCGCACCGATCGGTACGGGGGCGCCCTGGCGAATCGTGCCCGATTCCTGCTCGAGATCGTGGCGTCGGTGCGCGCGGCGCTGGGGCCCGAGCCGGTGCTGGGCGTGCGGCTGACCGGTGAGGAGTCGATCGAGAACGGCATCCATCTCGACGAGGCGGTCGAGGTCGCCGCGATGGTGGAGGCCTGCGGGCAGGTCGACTACATCAACACCTCGATCGGCATGGCGACGCAGACCCTGCACCTGATCGAGGGCTCCATGGCGGTCCCGCGCGGATACGCCCTGTTCATCCCGAACGCGATCCGCAAGAGGGTGACGCTGCCGGTGATCGGCGTCGGCCGGTTCACGGACCCAGAGCAGGCGGATCTCGCGATCGAGGAGGGCCATTGCGACCTGATCGGGGTCGTGCGCGGGCAGATCGCAGACCCTGATTTCGCGGCCAAGGCAGCGGCAGGACGATCCGGTGAGATTCGGACCTGCCTGTCCTGCAACCAGGAGTGCATCGGCAGGGTCGGTCTGGGCCGTTGGCTCGGCTGTGTCGAGAATCCCAGGGCCGGAAGGGAATCGGTGCCGCTGCCGATGCCCCGACGGTTCGGCCTGCGGGTGTGCGTGATCGGCGGCGGACCGGCCGGGTTGCAGGCCGCGGCCACCGCCGCGCAGAGCGGTCACCGGGTGACGCTGTTCGAGCGGGACGCCCGCACCGGCGGCCAGGTCCGCGTCGCGGCGGGTGCGGCAGGCCGGGCCGAGTTCGGCGAGCTGGTCCGGAATCTCGAGGCGGAATGCGTGCGGTCCGGGGTCGAGGTCATGACCGGCGTCGACGTGGACGCGGACCTGCTCCGGGCACTGGCGCCCGACGCGGTGATCGTCGCGACCGGGGCCCGGCCGCGACGGCCGGGGTGGGCGGGCGAGTCGGCGCGGGTGGTGGACGTGCGGGACGTGCTCGAGGGCCGGGTCGAACCCGGCGGCCGGGTGCTCGTGATCGACGAGCTGGGCTTCCACCAGGCGACGTCGGTCGCCGAATCGCTGGCCGACCGTGGCTGTGTGGTGACAGTCGCGACCAACGGCATGATCGTCGGCCAGGACCTTGGCCTCACGCTGGACATGGAGGGCTGGCAGCGCAGGGCGCACCGCAAGGGCATCGCGCAGCTCACGGACCTGGTGCCGATGGCGGTCGCCGACGCGCCGGGGTCGGCGGTGAGGGTCGCGCTGCTGCATCATCCGACCGGGATCACCTCCGAGTCGGAGTTCGACTGGGTGGTGTGTGCGGTGCACCAGCAGCCCGAGGACCGACTCTGGAAGCAGTTGTCCGGGAGCGAGTTCGAGGTTCACCGGATAGGTGACGCGCTGACCCCGCGGCGCGCGGACGCGGCGGTGCGGGAGGGCCACCGGGTCGCCGTCGCGCTCTGACGCGTGTCAGATGCCGGTGGCGCGGTCGCCCGGCAGCAGGCCTTGTGGCAGCTGGCTGAACACCCAGCCTTGCGCGCCGTTCCGGGTGAGCACCCAGATCACGTCGAAGCGGTCCTCGGGCCACGGGTCGGGCGGTGTGGAATCGACCTCGCCGAGCGTATCGACGATCTCCGGGAGGTACTCGCGCTGCCAGGAGATGAGGACCGGGCCGGGGGTGCGCAGTACCCGCTCGGCGAGTGCCTTGACGTCGGAACGGCCGAAGTCGGTGTCCACCTCTAGGCCGAGCTTGTCGGCGAGCGGCGAGATCGTCTGCAGCGAGCGCTTGCTGCCGTCTTTCTTGCGCGGTGTCGAGGCGAACAGGGCCCGCGGGCGCACCAGCCCGGTGGGTGGCTCGCCGCCGTCGGGCGCGAAGAGTGCGGCGAGGGCGGTGGCGCGTTGCCAGCCGACCGGGGTGAGCGATTCGTCGCACCGGGACCCGGCGCGGTCCACGCCGAAGGGTGGCTCGTCGCCCTCGGGCCGTTCCGCATGCCGGATCAGCATGATCGTCGTCGCGCGCGTCGCCTCGTCCTCGGCCATGGCGTCATCCTGCCCTTCTGCCGGTCAGTCCGCCCGCTGGTTCCCGGTATCCGCGGCGTACTGGAGCAGGCCCCAGGAGAACTGAGCCTCGCAGGCCGCACCGTCAGGAGTGGTGAAGGCGGCGGCCGCATGGCTGGCGACTGCACCGCCGGACATGCGGTAACGAACGGGGGAGCAGGCCGCCTCCACGTCGTCGATGACCAGTAGCCACGGTCGTAGGTCCGCCACCGAGGCGATGGCGGGCGCGGTCGAGTCGGCCATCCTGGCCAACCGCTCGTCGACGACGTCCCCGCCCGGCCCGAAGGCGATCTGGAACTGCAGCCCGGGCCACAGCGGCATCGGCCAGGCCTCGACGGCCAGCTCGCCGACCACGGGCACCGTGCGCGAGCTCACCACGGCGGGCTTGCCGAGGGCGAGCCGATACCGCGCCGCGCCACCGGGGAAGCCGCCCCGCAGGCCGCGCTGCCACTGGGCGTGCGCGGTGCGCAGGTCGGTGGCGCTCTTGCCGAGGTTCTTGAGGGCGGCCCCGACCAGGGCCTGCTGATGGTCGTGCATCCGGCGGAGCAGCATGAGTTCGAAGTTGACGACGCCAAATCCTCTGAGCGGCATCCGGTCCAGCGTCACGCCATCCTCCAGCCGAGGGGTCCTGTGGGTGAGTCGATGGTAGTCGTCGGACCGTCTGCGACTCCCGTCGGAATAGCATCGGTGCATGCCACTGGACCTCGCGGGCGCGACCTGGCCCGACATCGACGCCGACGCACCCGTCCTCGCGGTGCCGGTCGGTTCGGTCGAGCAGCACGGGCCGCACCTGCCGCTGGACACCGACACCCGGATCGCGGTCGCGGTGGCGCGGTCGCTGCCCGGCATGACGGTCGCCCCCGCCATCGCCTACGGGGCCAGCGGTGAGCACGAGGGATTCGCGGGAACCGTCTCGCTGGGCGCGCCCGCGCTCGAGGCGGTGGTCGTCGAATACGGGCGTTCGGCGTGTCGCTGGTCCCCGCGCGTGTTGCTGGTGAACGGGCACGGCGGCAACGCGCCCACTCTCGCCAAGGCGGTCGCGTTGCTGCGCTACGAGGGCAGGGACGTCGCCTGGCTGCCCTGCGCGGTGCCGGGGGCCGATGCCCACGCGGGGCGCACTGAAACCTCCCTGCTGCTGCACCTTTCGCCAGGTGACGTGCGGATGGACAGGGCGCAACCGGGAATCACCGAACCGATCGGTGCGCTGATGGACGGGTTGCGGGCCGGTGGGATCGCGTCCGTCAGTGCGAACGGGGTGCTCGGCGATCCGACAGGGGCGAGTGCGGCCGAGGGTGAACGGATGTTCGAGCAGATGCTGGCGCGTTGTGTTGCGGCGGTGTTGCGATGGCAACCAGATGGCAAAGGCATGTTGCGGTGAGAGCAGATCCGAATACGATCACCTGATGCGCCAAGCTCGACTGCCCGACGGATTCGGGGTGAGAATCGATCCCAAGGTGCGCACCTTCTCGGGTGGACGGGTACTGATCGGGGGTTCCCCGACCCGGATGCTCAAGCTCGCCCCGACCGCTGCGGCGATGATCGGTGACGGATACCTGAAGGTCGTCGACACCCAGTCCGCACAGGTTGCCCGGCACCTTCTCGATTCCGGCGTGGCGAACCCCCGGCCGATGAGCTCGCCGTCGAATCACGACGTCACGGTCGTCATCCCCCTGCACAACAACATCACCGGGTTGAACCGACTGCTGCCCGCGCTGCGCGGACTCTCGGTGATCGTCGTCGACGACGGCTCCGACGATCCGGTGACGACTCCGCCGTGCTGCGACGGGCGGGCCGACGTGCGGGTTCTCCGGCACCCGACAGCGCTCGGGCCTGCTGCCGCTCGCAACACCGGAATGGCCGCCGCGACAACGGAGTACGTAGCCTTCCTGGATTCCGACGTGGTACCCCGGCTCGGCTGGCTCGAGGCGATGCTGGGCCACTTCAGTGACCCGGCGGTCGCGATGACCGCACCGCGGATCGTCGCTCTCGAGCCGGATGCGGGCTCGATCGGCCGCTACGAGCACGCTCGATCCTCCCTCGATCTGGGCCGCAAGGAGGGCGCGGTGCGGGCGGGGAGCCCGGTGTCCTACGTGCCCAGTGCGGCGATGCTGGTGCGCAGGCGCGCCCTCGAGGAGTGCGGTGGCTTCGACGCGGAGATGCATGTGGCCGAGGACGTCGACCTCTGCTGGCGGCTGCACGCGGCCGGCTGGCGGCTGCGCTACGAGCCGATCGCCAATGTCGCCCATGATCACCGCGTCTCGTTCCGGAAGTGGTTCGGCCGCAAGCTCTTCTACGGCACGGGTGCGGCTCCGCTCGCGCTCCGGCACGAGGGGCTGGTGCCGCCCGTCGCGATGTCGCCCTTGACACTGCTGGCCGTCCTGCTCGCCGCGACCTGCACCAGGCTCGGCCTCGCCGGCTCGCTGGTCGCGCAGCTCGTCACCGTCATCCGCCTGCGCCGGACGTTCCGGGAGCTCGACCAACCCACCCGGATCTCGGTCGTCCTCACCGCGCAGGGCTTCGCGGGCGGAGTCTGGCAGCTCGCATCCGCGATGTGCAGGCACTATTGGCCGGTGACGCTGCTGGCCGCCTTGGTCTCGTCCCGAGTCCGTCGCGCCCTGCTGGCGGTGGCCGTGGCCGAGGGCCTCGCGGACTGGTACACGCACCGCGAGCCCGGAGGGCTGGGGCCGGTGCGGCACACCGTGTTCAAGCGGATGGACGACATCGCCTACGGCACCGGCCTGTGGCGTGGGGCGATCGCGGAGCGCAGCCTCGCCGCGTTGAAGCCTCGGCTGCGGGGCTGACCGGTGCCGGCCCCCGATCCGGTGGCCGATGTGATCGTGGTGGGCGGCGGGTCCAGCGGGTGCGTCGTGGCGGCGCGCATGAGCGCGAACCCCGATCGTGCGGTGCTGTTGATCGAGGCGGGACCCGGTTCGAGCGATCCAGGGCCACTCGGGCTGCTGCCGGTCGGACCGCGCAGCGATGTCGCCGCGACCTATCCGGTCGAATTGCGGCCGGGCCGCAGCACGACCATCACCCGCGGCCGGGTGCTCGGCGGGTCAGGGGCGGTCAACGGCGGCTACTTCATCCGCGGCACCGAATCCGACTTTCGGAGCTGGCCGCAGACGTGGTCGTATTCCCAAGTGCTGCCGTACTTCCGGAAGCTCGAGACGGACCGGGCGGGGGACCCTCGCTGGCACGGTGACGACGGTCCGATGCCGGTGACCAGGATCGGTCGCGAGGACATGCATCCCGTCAGCTCGGCCTTCCTCGATGCCTGTGAGGCTGAGGGGTTCGGGTATGCCGCGGATCTCAACGAGCCGAACGCGGACGGTGCGGGTCCGGTGCCGCTCAACGCGGTCGCGGGGCGTCGGATCAGCACTGCGTCCGCATACCTCGAACCGAATCTCGCCAGACCGAACCTGCGGGTGCGGACCGGCGTCGTCGCCCGCCGCGTGGTGTTCGACCGCGCGCGGGCGGTGGGAGTCGAGGCCGAGATCGCGGGTGAGCGGCGCCTGCTGCGGGCCCGACAGGTGGTGCTGTGTGCGGGTGCGATCGGTACCGCCCATCTGTTGATGCACTCCGGAATAGGACCGGCACAACATCTTTCGGGACTCGGGTTAACGGTGGTCGCGGATCGGCGCGGCGTCGGACGCGACTTCGGCGACCATCCCGAGGTGACGCTCGCCTACCGCCCTCGCCTGCTCGTTCCGAGGAACGAGCACACCGCCGTCCTGGAGGCGGTGTTGGAGGCGGACGACATCGAGATCCGCCCGTACACCGCGCCCTTCGCGGAGATCATTCCCGGCGTGCTCGACGCGGAACCACGGCTCGGGGTGGCGCTGATGCGCCCGGACAGCAGGGGCGAGCTCACCCTGCGGTCGTCCGACCCTGCGGACCCGCCGGTCATCCGGTACCGGTACCTGACGTCCGCAGCCGACCGGGCGGCGATGCGGTCCGGCCTCGATCTGGCGCGGGGGTTGCTGACCTCGGCGGCGTTCGGGCGGGTGGCCGCTGCCCCGGGGGCGGGGTCGCCGATCGAGCCATTGGAGAACCTCGGCACGTCCCTGCACCTGTCCGGAACCTGCCGGATGGGGTCGGAGGCCGACCGCGACGCCGTCGTGGACGACCGCTGCCGGGTGATCGGCGTGGACGGGGTCCTGGTCGCCGACACCTCGGTGATGCCCGTGGTGACCTCGCGCGGCCCGCACGCGACCGCGGTGATGATCGCGGAACGGGTGTCCGCGCTGATCGAGGGCGGCACGAGTCCCACCCATGATGCCCAGGGAAGTGGCAGAGTGTGACCGGCGTTACAGTTGTGAGGACGTCACGGAGGAACTCGATTGACCAGAGCAACGCACGGCAACCCCTGGATTGCCGTACGGCCGGGCGATGATGTCGCGCAGCTGGCGCGGCTGATGTCGTCTGCCCACAGGTCGTTCGTCGACGGTGGACCGGGACATTCCGTCGATCCCGCGGGCGTCGGGCACGATCCGGTCCGGTCGGTGGTGCTCGATTCGTGGTTGCGCAGCCGGAACAAGGGCGTGAACCCCGATGCCGTCGGCGACGGCGTCGACCTCGACGGCATCGAACTGGAGCGGTACCGCTCCGCGCATCCGATGGCGCTGATCCGTCCCGTGGTCCGCAAGCTGTTGGTCGACGATGCCGCCGACACCGGCCTGCTCGTCGCGATCAGCGACGCCGAGGGGCGCCTGCTCTGGGTGGAGGGCGACTCGCAGGCCAAGGACCGGGCGCTCGCGATGAACTTCGTCGAGGGTGCCGATTGGAGCGAGGACCGCGTCGGCACCAATGCCCCCGGCACCGCGCTCGCGCTCGACCACTGCGTACAGATCTTCGAGGCCGAGCACTTCAGCCGCACGGTCCACGATTGGAGCTGCTCCGCGGCTCCCGTGCACGACCCGATGAGCGGGCAGATCCTCGGCGCCATCGACATCACCGGCGGACCGCGGGTTGCGGTGCCCGAGGTGCTCTCGTTGATCAGGGCCACCGTCGCCGCGGCGGAGTCCGAGCTCCGCCTGCACCTGCTGAACTCGCCCCGGCTCCTCGGCAATGCCTCACCGCGTCTCCAGGTGCTCGGATCCGAACGGCCGACCCTCGTGCGGGACGGCGACCGGACGAGCCTCTCGCAGCGGCACGCCGAGATCCTGCTGCTGCTGGCCGAACACCCAGAGGGTCTCAGTTCCGACCACCTCGCGGTGCTGCTCGACGAGTCGGAGCTGGACTCGGTGACCATCCGGGCGGAGATGTCGCGCCTGCGGAAGGTGTTCGGCGCCGCGGGCCTCGGCTCCCGTCCGTATCGGTTGTTGACCGAACTCGGCTCGGACGTGCAGGAGGTCCGTCACGCGCTCGATCGAGGTGACGCCGCGGCCGCTCTGCGGGTCTACCGCGGTCCGGTCCTGCCCGGCTCGGTCGCGCCCGGGGTCGAGGAGATCAGGGCGGACCTGCGCGGCCGCATGCGTGCGGCGCTGCTGCGGGCGGGCGACCAGGGCCTGCTCGCCAAGTGGACGAGCACGGTCGATGGCCGCGAGGACACCGGCGCGTGGGCCGCCTATCTGTCCTCGATGGACCGCCGATCGCCGATGTATGACCAGGTCAAGTCGAGGATCGAGACGCTCGACCGGCGGCTGGGAGTCTGAGTTCCATCGGACGCAACGTTGTTGCAACCCTCGCAATCCTAGTGTTCTGAATCACACCCCATGGCGACACTCGCGTCGCCGGCAGGGGAGAGACAGCACACCACGAGGAGCCTTCGATGACCGTGTACGCCCGTCCGGGTTCACCCGATTCCGTCATGTCCTTCCAGTCCCGCTACGACAACTGGATCGGTGGACAATGGGTGCCGCCCGTCAAGGGGCAGTACTTCGAGAACCCGACCCCGGTCACCGGTCAGCCGTTCTGCGAGATCGCCCGTGGCACCGCCGAGGACATCGAGCTCGCCCTCGACGCCGCGCACGCCGCCGCCCCGGCATGGGGCAAGACCTCGGTGGCCGAGCGCGCGGTCATCCTGAACAAGATCGCGGACCGGATGGAGCAGAATCTCGAGTCGATCGCGCTCGCCGAGTCCTGGGACAACGGCAAGCCGATCCGCGAGACCCTGAACGCCGACATCCCGCTCGCCATCGACCACTTCCGGTACTTCGCGGGTGCCATCCGGGCGCAGGAGGGCTCGCTCTCGGAGATCAACAGCGACACCGTCGCGTACCACTTCCACGAGCCGCTCGGTGTGGTCGGTCAGATCATCCCCTGGAACTTCCCGATCCTGATGGCCGTGTGGAAGTTGGCGCCTGCGCTGGCCGCAGGAAACGCGATCGTGCTCAAGCCCGCGGAGCAGACCCCGGCGTCGATCCTGCACCTGATCGGCATCATCGGCGACCTGCTGCCCGCAGGCGTGCTCAACATCGTCAACGGCTTCGGCACCGAGGCGGGCAAGCCGCTCGCCTCGAGCCCGCGGATCAAGAAGATCGCCTTCACCGGCGAGACCACCACCGGCCGGCTGATCATGCAATACGCGTCGCAGAACCTGATCCCGGTCACCCTGGAGCTCGGCGGCAAGAGCCCGAACATCTTCTTCTCCGACGTGCTCGCCGCCAACGACGACTACCAGGACAAGGCGCTCGAGGGCTTCACCATGTTCGCGCTCAACCAGGGCGAGGTGTGCACCTGCCCGTCCCGCGCGCTCATCCAGGGCGAGATCTTCGACGAGTTCCTCGCGATGGCGGCCGTCCGTACCAAGGCGGTGCGCCAGGGTGATCCGCTCGACACCGAGACCATGATCGGCGCGCAGGCCAGCAACGACCAGCTGGAAAAGATCCTGTCCTACATCGAGATCGGCAAGGCCGAGGGCGCCCAGCTGGTGACCGGTGGCGAGCGCGCCGAGCTCGGTGGCGACCTTTCCGGCGGCTTCTACGTGCAGCCGACGGTGTTCACCGGCAACAACAAGATGCGGATCTTCCAGGAGGAGATCTTCGGGCCGGTGGTGTCGGTGACGTCCTTCAAGGACTACGACGAAGCCATCGAGATCGCCAACGACACCCTGTACGGCCTCGGTGCCGGGGTCTGGTCCCGCGACGGTGGGGTGGCCTACCGCGCCGGCCGCGACATCCAGGCAGGGCGGGTGTGGACGAACACGTACCACCAGTACCCCGCGCACGCGGCGTTCGGCGGCTACAAGCAGTCGGGGATCGGCCGCGAGAACCACCACATGATGCTCGACCACTACCAGCAGACCAAGAACCTGCTCGTCAGCTACGCCCCGAAGGCACAGGGCTTCTTCTGACCCGCAGGCTCGGGGCCTCTCACGGCCCGAGCCCCCGATCTCACGGCGCCCGCCAATGCCCCCCTGCGGCGGGCGCCGTGACCATGACGCGGCGCCCGCTCATCCCCCCGAGGCGGGCGCCGTGTCTCCACTTCTCGCCGAGACGGAGGTCCCCATGGCCGACCCGATGACGGTGCCCGGCCGTATCGTCGCGACCGCGGCGGCGATGGATCTGCTCCGTCGCCTCGGCGTGGTCCACGGACCCCTGATGATGCACCAGTCCGGCGGATGCTGCGACGGCTCGGCCCCGATGTGTTATCCCGCAGGCGAATTCATCGTCGGCGACCGTGACGTCCTGGTCGGGCTGCTCGACCTTCGGCTCGGTGTCGGCGAGGTGCCGAGCTCGGTTCCCGACGGTGACGACGCGGTGCCCGTGTGGATCTCGGGCACACAGTTCGCGGCCTGGCAGCACACCCAGCTGGTGCTGGACGTGGTCCCGGGGCGCGGCTCGGGGTTCAGCCTCGAGACGCCGGAGGGAGTGCGCTTCCTGAGCCGGGCTCGCGCGTTCACCCCCGAGGAGAACGGCGCGCTCGCCGAGGTCGAACCGGTCACCGGGCAGAGCTGGGAAGAGGGCAGGCGGCCCGAGCCGCCCGCCGAACCCCAGGTGGTCGCCGAGGCCGTCGACGCCTGTCCCGTCCCTGGCGGCCCGAGGGCCGATCAGTCGTAACTCCGTGGACATCAATCCATGACGTAGATCTTCAACACTATGCGCAGCCGCGCCGCCCCTGGTGGCGCCGCCGGTGTCGTGTGATCATTCACTAGGAGAAGGAGGTCGCCATGGCGATCACCACCAAGAAGGCCTCGCACGAGGACTTCCACAACGAGGACAGCGAGTACCTCGCGAAGCGGACACTCAAGTCGGGCTCCGCCGGCTGGTTGCTGCTGGCCGGGCTCGGCGTGAGCTACGTGATCTCCGGTGACTACGCCGGGTGGAACAACGGGCTGGCCGAGGGCGGCTTCGGTGGTCTGCTCATCGCGGGCGTCGTCATCGCAGGCATGTACCTGGCGATGGTGCTCGGCATGGCCGAGATGTCCTCCGCGTTGCCCGCCGCGGGCGGTGGCTACACCTTTGCCAGGCGAGCGCTCGGGCCATGGGGCGGATTCGCAACCGGCACAGCGATTCTCATCGAGTATGCGATCGCGCCCGCCGCGATCGCCACCTTCATCGGTGGCTACGTCGAGTCGCTGAACCTGTTCGGGATCACCGACGGCTGGTGGGTCTATCTCGCGGTCTATGCCATCTTCATCGGCATCCACCTCACCGGTGCGGGCGAGGCGCTGAAGGCGATGTTCGTGATCACCGCGATCGCACTGGTCGGGCTGGTGGTGTTCGCGGTGTCCGCCTGGGGCCTGTTCGACGCGAGCAACCTGACCGATATCGCGGCCGACCCAGGCGCGGCGGGCAGTTCCAGCTTCCTGCCCTTCGGCTGGTTCGGAATCTGGGCGGCGGTGCCGTTCGCCATCTGGTTCTTCCTTGCGGTGGAGGGTGTTCCGCTCGCCGCGGAGGAGGCCCGCGAGCCGGAGAAGAACGTGCCGAAGGGCATCATCATCAGCATGCTGCTCCTGATCGTCACCGGGGCGGCCGTGCTCTTCCTCGCCACCGGCGCGCTCGGAGCCGAGGCCCTGTCGACCTCGGGCAACCCGCTGGTGCAAGCGCTCGGCGACGGCGGAGCGGCCAAGGCCGTCAACTACATCGGCCTGGCGGGCCTGGTCGCCAGCTTCTTCTCGATCATGTACGCCTACTCCCGCCAGACCTTCGCGCTCTCGCGCGCAGGGTACCTGCCGACCAGGCTCTCGGTGACCAACTCCCGCAAGGCCCCGACCCTCGCGTTGATCGTCCCCGGCGTCATCGGCTTCATCCTCTCGCTCACCGGCGAGGGCGCGATGCTGCTCAACATGGCGGTGCTGGGTGCGGCGGTCAGCTACGTGCTGATGATGGTCAGCCACATCGTGCTCCGTAAGCGCGAGCCGGGCATGGTGCGTCCGTACCGAACCCCGGGCGGCATCGTCACGACATCCTTCGCGCTGGTGATCGCCATCGCGGCGGTGATCGCCACCTTCCTGGTCGATCCGACGGCGGCGATGTGGACCGTGGTCGCGTTCGGCGCCTTTATGGCCTACTTCGGCTTCTACAGCCGGCACCACCTGGTGGCCAACTCGCCCGATGAGGAGTTCGCGATTCTCGCGAAGGCGGAAGAAGAACTCGAATGACGCTCTACAGCCAGCAGATCGGCGGCACCACCCACACCTTCGACGGGCTCGTCGAGCTGATGGCGAAGGCGACCCCGCTGCGCAGCGGCGACGAGCTGGCCGGATGCGCGGCCGCCTCGGATGCCGAGCGGGCGGCCGCGCAGTGGGCCCTCGCCGATGTCCCACTCGACCGGTTCCTGCACGAGTTGCTGGTGCCGTACGAGACCGACGAGGTCACCAGGCTGATCATCGACTCGCACGATCGCGCTGCGTACCAGGCGATCTCGCACCTGACGGTCGGGGGTCTGCGGGACTGGCTGCTCGAGGTGGCCGCGGGTGACGGCGCGGCCGCCACGCTGCGGGCGGTGGCGCCGGGCCTGACGCCGGAGATGGTGGCGGCGGTCAGCAAGATCATGCGGAACCAGGACCTCATCGCGGTCGCGCGGGCGGCCGTGGTCACCGCCGGGTTCCGGACCACGGTCGGGCTGCCCGGCAGGCTGAGCACCCGGCTACAGCCCAACCATCCGACCGACGACCCGCGCGGCATCGCGGCCGCCACCCTGGACGGGCTGCTGCTCGGCTGCGGGGACGCGGTGATCGGGGTCAACCCGGCAACCGACTCTCCGCACGCCACCTCGGACCTGCTCCACCTGCTCGACGAGATCCGGCAGCGGTTCGAGATCCCCACCCAGTCCTGCGTGCTCTCCCACGTGACCACGACGATGGACCTGATCGAGGCGGGCGTGCCGGTGGACCTGGTGTTCCAGTCCATCGCGGGCACCGAGGGCGCGAACGCGAGTTTCGGTGTCACCGTGCCCCTGCTGCGGGAGGCCAACGCCGCGGGCCGCTCGCTCGGGAGGGGCACCGTCGGCAACAACGTCATGTACCTCGAGACCGGCCAGGGCTCGGCCCTGAGTGCCGGTGCCCACCTCGGCACCGGCGGCCGTCCCGTGGACCAGCAGACGCTGGAGACGCGCGCGTACGCGGTGGCCCGCGACCTCGAACCGCTCCTGGTCAACACGGTGGTCGGTTTCATCGGTCCGGAATACCTGTATGACGGCAAGCAGATCATCAGGGCCGGGCTGGAGGACCATTTCTGCGGGAAGCTGCTGGGGCTGCCGATGGGCGTCGACGTCTGCTACACCAACCACGCCGAGGCCGACCAGGACGACATGGACACCCTGCTCACCCTGCTGGGTGCGGCGGGGACGGCGTTCGTCATCGCGGTCCCCGGGGCGGACGACGTGATGCTCGGCTATCAGAGCCTGAGCTTTCACGACGCGCTGTATGTCCGGCAGGTGCTGGGGCTGCGTCCAGCCCCGGAGTTCGAGGCCTGGCTGCACAGGCTCGGCATGACCGACGCGGCGGGCCGGGTGCTCCCGGTGGATGCGGCGGCCTCACCGCTGCGCGCACTGACGGGGGCGCTGTGAGCCTCGAGAAGCGTGCGGGCACCGCACGGACCGATACGGATCCACCGGACTTCTGGGACGAGCTGCGGCTCAGCACCCAGTCACGGATCGGGCTGGGCAGGGCCGGGGACTCGCTGCCAACCGACCGGGTGCTCGAGTTCCGTGCCGCGCACGCCGCGGCCCGCGATGCGGTGCACCTACCGTTGGACGCCGACGAGCTGGCCCGGCAGGTCGAGGCGTTCGGTCTCGGCAGCCCCGTGCGGGTGACGAGCCGGGCAGGCAGCCGCGCCGAGTACCTGCGTAGGCCCGATCTCGGACGACTGCCTGCCGATCTGGCGGGCGTGCCGCACAGCGGTGCCGATCTGGGATTCGTTCTCGGGGACGGGCTTTCACCCCGTGCCCTGATGGATCACGGGGCCGGGCTGCTGGGGGCGCTGGCCGAGGAACTCTCGGACAGGTACTCGCTCGCGCCGCCGGTGATCGCGACGGAGGCGCGGGTGGCGCTCGGCGACCACATCGCCGAGGCGATGGGGGTGCGCACCCTGATCGTGTTGATCGGGGAGCGGCCGGGATTGTCGGTGGCGGACAGCCTCGGCATCTACCTGACGCACCTGCCCCGAGCCGGCCGCACCGATGCCGATCGGAACTGCGTCTCCAACATCCACCCGCCGGAGGGACTCGGCTACGCCCAGGCCGCAAAGGTGGTGGCGGGCTTGGTGTCCGGTGCCCGCAAGCTCGGACGCTCCGGTGTGGACCTCAAGGACACCTCGCGGTCCGACGCGTTGTCCTCCGGAGAGGTCCTGACCCTCGACTGACCTGCTCGGGCTCCGGCCGAGAGGTTCTCCCTTCGTCGCCGCTGTGTGTACCGGCGTGGTTCGTGTGCCGGTGTGCTTCCGCGCGCCCGCATCCTTCGAGAAAGAGGATTCCTGGTGAAGTCTTTCCATACCCGCGCAGCCTGGGTGGGTGCCCTGGCCGGTGTGATCGCGCTGACCGCATCCTGTTCGTCCGGCGGTGACGGAGCCGCCGCTGCCGCGCCCGACACCAGCAGCTGCGCCGCCCTCGACGCGGGGCTCGAATGGTTCGGCGAGAACCGGCAGCTGCTGGACCGCATGATCGCGGAGAAGGGCACCTGTGGCGTCGACGGAGACGCCGCCAAGGGCGCCCCGCTCGCGCTGTTCGACTGGGACAACACCGTGGTCAAGAACGACATCGGCAGCGCGACCGCCTACTGGATGATCAGGAACGACAAGATCCTTCAGCCCGAGGGCGCGGATTGGGCGTCGACGAGCCGATTCCTGGCCCCGGATGCGATCGCGGCACTCGGGGCGGCGTGCGGCAACGAGGTGCCGCCCGGTCTCCCACTGCCGACAGCTTCCGATCTCGACTGCGCCGACGAGATCGTCGCCGTGCTCGACGACGAGACCACCTCCGGGAAGCCGGCCTTCGCCGGGTACGACCATCGGCGGACGAAGCCCGCGTACGCCTGGGCGGTTCAGTTGATGGGTGGTCATTCGGTCGACGAGGTGACCGAGTACGCCAGGGCGGCGAGAACGGAGAACCTCGCCGCCCCCGAGGGCGCCGAACAGACCGTGGGGACCACCGAGGTCGACGGGTACGTCAGGTACTACCCCCAGATCGCCGACCTGGTGAAGGTGTTGCGCACCAACGGCTTCGATGTCCGCATCATCTCGGCGTCGGCGGAGCCCGTGGTGCGGGTGTGGTCGGAGGAACTGGGCCTGACGCCCGAACGGGCGATGGGGGTCCGTCCGGTGGTCGAGAACGGTGTCCTCACGAGGCACCTCCAGGGCTGTGGCGGCGTGGCCGACGGCGAGGACTCGGTCATCCCGTACATCGACGGCAAACGGTGCCAGGTCAACGAGGTCGTGTTCGGGGTCAACGGCCCAGCGGCGTTCGATCAGTTGCCCGCGGATCGGCGCCAGGTCTTCGCGGCAGGCGACTCGGTGACCGACGTGACGTTCCTCGGGGACGCGACCGGGGCGCGCCTGGTGATCAACCGCAACAATGCCGAGCTCATGTGCAATGCCTACGACAACAGCGACGACCGGTGGTTGGTCAATCCGATGTTCCTCGATCCGAAGGACCGTGCGGAGGAGCCCTACCCCTGCTCGACCAAGGCCTACACCGCTGCGGACGGCGGCAAGGGAGCGGTCCACCGGGCCGATGGATCGGTGATCGAGGACCAGGCCGACACCGTCTATTGACGTGCGAACGCAGCGAGTGGGGTCGGTTCGGTGACCGACCCCACTCGCTGCGTTCAGGCCGCCGCGGCTGCGCTCTGTGCCGCGAGCTTCTGGAGCCCGGCGGGGTAGAGGCGCTTACCTGCGACAAGGGCGACGATGGCGAGGACGTACACCAGGGGCGACAGCTGCAGGGCCTCGAGCAGGCCCAGGCGATCGGCGAGGATGCCGATGACGAAGGGACCCAATGCCAGGCCGAGGACATTGTTGGCCACGGTGAGGGTGCCGAGTGCGGACGACCGCACCGACGGGTGGGTCAGGCTGGCCACCATGGCGGCGGACGGGCCCGAGGATCCCGCGGCGAAGAAGGCTCCGATTCCCAGCAGGACCAGCTGCGGGGCCCCGGTGTCCAGGCGAAGTCCCACTCCGAGCGCGAGGAACGAGATCAGGCAGAAGGCGACGGCGCTGGACCACTTCATGGCCGGGTTGGTCCTGCTGACCCGGTCGGTGATGATGCCGCACACGATCATGCCGGTACCGATGAGCAACACGAACACCGATGCGATCGCGCCCGCCTTGTCGGGAGCCATGCCGTAGTACCGGTTGAAGAAGCTCGGGGTCCAGGCGAGCAGCACCGCGGCGGTGAACATCTGCAGGCCGCCGCCCAGATACGCGCACCACACCGCGGAATTGGTGAACAGGCTCGACACCGGGACCCGGATGGTGGTTCCCGTCGTTCCGACCGTCGCGACATTCTGGTCGGCGGCGTGCTCCGCCAACCGGCGCTCGGTGACGAGGGCACGGAACAGGGCGACGAGCAGGAGGCCGAGCACCGCCATCGCGGCGAAGGACCAACGCCAGCTCAGATGCACGGCAATGACGCCGCCGAGTGACACGCCGACAACCGAGCCGAAGGAGCCTCCGGCCATGAAGGCGCCGCTCAGAGTGGAATGGACTCGCGGCGCGAAGACTCCGAGCACGACGGCGATCCCGACGCTCCCGTAGGCGGCTTCGCCGACACCGACGAGGAAGCGGGCGGCCAGCATCTGCTCGTAGTTGGATGCGACCGCACACAACAGCGTCGCGATGCTCCACAGCGTGGCCATCAGCACCAGGCTCTTGACCCGGCCCCATCGGTCCGCCAGGAGGGAGAGCGGCAGTGTCAGCAGGCCGACCATCAGCGCGACGATGCTGGTGAGCGACGCGAGCTGCGAGTCCGACAGGTCCCAGTCGGTCTTCAGGAAAGGAAAGACGGCACTGAGTACCTGGCGAGACATGTAGTCGGACAACAGCAACGCGAAGGTGAGGGCGAAGACGAGCCAGGGGTAGTACGAGCGCCGGCTGCGGCGTGCGGTGGCTGTCACCGAACTCGGCGGATCGGTTGCTGCGATCTCGAGTTCGGGCGTGGTGGATGTCAGTCCCATGGATGCTCCTGGGGGTGCGGCTGGCAGGGGGAAGGTGTGGGGCCGGCGCTCAGTTGGTCGCGCGGCGGGACTCGTACGCGTCGAGTTCCTCCGCGAGGATCGGCACGCCGAGATTGCAGGCGTGGATCCCGAGGACGCTCACCATCTCGAGGACGGTGAGGATCTCCTCCCTGGACACGCCGAGCTCGAGTGCGGCTCGGATGTGCCGACGAACTCCAGGCGCGTACATGTGGGTGGCGGCGGCATCGATGGCGATGCTCAGCAGTTCGACGAACTCGGGTGTGAACACCCCACGCCGCACGGGCGTGGCGTTCATCGCCATGAACTGCTCGGTCCACTCCGGATCCCACTGGGACAAGGTGTCCCACAGTGGATTCCAGCTTCCAGCCTGCTTCATTCGGTCGAGCGTCGGAGTGGGTATCGGCTCAGCGGTCATGGCTGCTCGTTTCACGGAGAACGAATCGGGTGTGATGTGGGCTATTGGCCCGGCCCGATAGTGGCCTGGATCACGTTACGTCGCTCGTGAGTCGAATAATTGCCCGTGCGGGACGGAATTCTTTGCATTTCGGGACATACTCCCGGGGTGGGGGCACCTGCCGTTGGAAACCGACCTAACCCTCGGTTTGTTTGCGCCAATCGCGGGGGCTCATGCCGAACTGCTGATGGAACCACCGGGAGAAGCTGCTCGGTGTCGAGAAGGCGAGCAGCTCGGAGATCTCGGTGAACGAGTAGCGGCGGCCGGCGACCATGCGTTTCGCGAGTTCGGCCCGGGTCGAGTCGACGACCGAGGTGAAGGTCTGTCCTGACTTCGCGAGGTGCCGATGCACCGTGCGACGGTCGACGCCGAGGCTGCGCGCGACCTGCTCGATCGAGCAGCGTCCGCTCGGCAGCAGGAGTTCGACGAGTTCGCGTACGCGATTGGTGAGCGTGGGTTCCTCGGGCGTGGTGAGCGTGTCGAGGAACTGTTTCGCGTAGGAGCGCAGCAGTGGGTCGGACAGCCTGTTCGGCTCGTCCAGATCGCCTGTGTAGGTGATGATTCCGGTGAACTCGCTGTTGAAGTGCAGCGGCGCGTCGAAGACCTGGCGGTGCGTCGTGTCGTCGGCCGGTCGGTCGTGTTCGAAGCTGACGGACACCGGATGCCACCGCTCGCCCAGTAGGTGCCTCAGCAGCTGGTGGGTCACCGTGACCGCCAGTTCGACGGACTGCCGGACCGGTACGGGTTCGCCGGGATCGATGCTGATGCGGATCGTGGCCAGGCCGTCGCGCTCGGACAGCCGGATGTTCAGCGACTCGTTGTAGGTGTGCTGGTACCGGATCAGCATCCGGAGCGCGCTTCGGGCGTCCGGCTCGTCCCGGATGCTGACGCTCAGTGGGCCGAGGGTGGACAGACGACGGCGCTCGGCCAGCTTCAGGGCGAAGTCCTGGCGACCCGAGGTCGCCGCGGACAACTCGAGGAGACGGGCGACGGAGGCCGCGGGCACCCAGCGGTCTTGCAGGTCCAGCCCGGCCGGGTCGAGCCCAGCGCTCCTGAGCAGCTGCACCGGGTCGAGCGACAGGGCACGGCTCAATTCGATGTAGCCGGTCAGTGAGGCATACCGGGCGAGCGGCTTGGCCATTCGCGTCGCCTTCCATCTCGGGTGTCCCGCTCGGCGCCCTGCAGTGGGGTGTCCCGAACGGGAAACAAATATGTCCCGTCAGGATAAGTGTGAACCCCATCGCGTGGCTACTGTTGTGTCAGCTGAGTCACACCGGATGCGTCGATCGCCTCCGGTTGCGGGCCCCGCGAAGGGCACATCGACCGCTGCGCCACAGCGCAGCGAGATGCCCGACCAGGGGTGGAATCACGATCAAGGAGAAGGCAATGGCAAAGGCGATCCGCTTCTACGAAACCGGCGGCCCGGAGGTTCTGCGGTGGGAATCCGTTGAGGTCGGCGACCCGGGGCCGGGTGAGGTGCGGATCCGCCACGGGGCGGTCGGCCTGAACTTCGCCGACACCTACTTCCGTACGGGGATGTATCCCGCGCCGCTGCCCGCAGGCATGGGTGTGGAGGGTGCGGGCGTGGTGGAGGCGGTCGGTGCCGGTGTCACCGACTTCCAGGAGGGTGACCGCGTCACGTACACGGGTAGCCCGCTCGGTGCGTACAGCACCGAGCGCGTGATGCCCGCCGCACACCTCATCGCACTTCCGGATGGGATCGAGTTCGAGACCGCGGCCGCGATGACCATGCGCGGCCTCACCACCTCGTACCTGCTGCGCCGGATCCACCCGCTGAAGGCAGGCGACACGGTGCTGCTGCACGCGGCCGCGGGTGGCGTCGGGCTGATCTTCTGCCAGTGGGCGAAGTTGCTGGGCGTCAACGTGATCGGCACCGTGTCGACCGACGAGAAGGCGGCGGTCGCGCGTGCTCACGGGTGCGGAGAGGTCATCGTCTACACGCGGGAGAACGTCGCCGAGCGGGTGCGTGAGCTCACCGGCGGGGCGGGCGTGCCTGTTGTCTACGACAGCATCGGGGCGTCCACGTTCCAGACCTCGATCGACTCGCTGGCCCGCCGGGGTCTGCTGGTGGCCTTCGGAACCGCCTCCGGCCCGATCCCGCCGATCGATGCCATGCAGCTCGCGGTCAAGGGGTCGCTGTTCGTGACCCGGCCCGCGCTCGCCGACTACATCGCCGATCCGGCCGAGCGGGCGGAGCTCGCGGGTGAGCTCTTCGGTCATGTCGCAGCCGGCCGCATCTCGATCGAGATCAACCAGCGTTACGGGCTCGAGGACGCCGAGAAGGCTCATCGCGACCTGGAGGCCGGTATCAGCATCGGCTCTTCGGTCTTCTCGGTCTGAACCCGAAACACGAACAGGAGAGCGTCATGACCACAACCATCGACCGCGTGACCGGTCGAACCGACATCGCCGCCGCGGCGATGGATGCACGACCGCTGACCTGCAGCATCGGCGCGGAGATCCACAACGTCGATCTCGCCGATGTCGCGCGCGACGACCAGCGCTTCGCGGAACTGAAGTCGCTGCTGCTCGAGCACAAGGTGCTGTTCTTCCGTGACCAGAACATGAGCCGGGCAGAGCACGTCGCCCTCGCCGAGCGGTTCGGGTCGCTCGAGGACCACCCCGCACTCGGCAGCGACCCGGATCACCCGGGCCTGGTGCGGATCTACAAGGACCTCGACAGCCCGCCGGAGCGGTTCGAGAACGCCTACCACTGCGACGCGACGTGGCGGGAGAACCCGCCGATGGGCTGCGTGCTGCGGTGCATCGAGGGACCGGAGGTGGGCGGCGACACCATGTGGGTGAACATGGCGCTGGCCTACGACCGGCTGCCCGAGCACGTCAAGGAGCAGATCGAGGGCCTGCGGGCGCGACACAGCATCGAGGCGACCTTCGGAGCGCGGCTGCCGATCGAGCAGCGACTCGAACTGAAGGAACGCTTCCCGGACGCCGAGCATCCGGTGGTGCGTACGCACCCCGAGACGGGCGAGAAGATCCTGTTCGTCAACTCGTTCACCACCCACCTGACGAATTTCCACACCGCCGAGAACGTGCGCTGGGGAATCGATTACGCGCCAGGAGCCGGTGAACTGCTGCGCTACCTGCAGAGCCAGGCCTCCATCCCCGAGTACCAGGTGCGGTGGCGGTGGACGCGCAACAGCGTGGCGATCTGGGACAACCGGTCGACGCAGCACTATGCGGTCCAGGACTACTGGCCCGCGGTCCGAAAGATGGAACGCGCGGGCATCGTCGGCGACCGTCCCTTCTGATCCATACGAATTCTCTTCCACTCCAGGCTTTTCCAGCCAAATCGACAGGAGAAAAGACATGCACTTTCACGACGACGCGCTGTTCCCGGAAAACCAGGACAAGCTGGTCATCACCGTTGCGCCGTACGGCCCGGAGTGGGCGGTGGAGGACTTCCCCGAGGACCTACCCCTGACGATGGACGAGCACGTCCAGCAGGCCGTCGACTGCTTCGAGGCCGGCGCCACCGTGCTGCACATCCACGTCCGCGAGGAGGACGGCAAGGGCTCCAAGCGCCTGTCGAAGTTCAACGAGCTCCTCGGCCGCCTCCGCGAGGCAGTCCCGGAGATGATCCTGCAGGTCGGCGGCTCTATCTCCTTCGCCCCCGAGGGCGACGGTGCGGACGCCAAGTGGCTCTCCGACGACGTGCGCCACATGCTCGCCGAGCTGGACCCGAAGCCGGACCAGGTCACCATCGCGATCAACACCAGCCAGATGAACATCATGGACCTGATGACCCCGGGCGACATCAAGGGCACCTCCCTTGAGAACGCCGAACTGGCGCACACCTACCGCGAGATGACCGTCCCCGCCGGCCCCGAGTGGGTCGAGGAGCACCTGCGCCGCCTGCAGGCCGCAGGCATCCAGCCGCACTTCCAGCTCTCGAGCATCCCCCAGCTCGAGACCGTGGAGCGCCTGATCCGCCGCGGCTTCTACACCGGCCCGCTGAACCTGACCTGGGTCGCGATCGGCGGCGGCTTCGACGGCCCGAACCCGTACAACATGATGCAGTTCATCAACAGGGTCCCGGACGGCGCCTGCCTGACGCTGGAGACGCTGATGCGCAGCGTGCTGCCGGTGAACACGATGGCCATCGCGATGGGCCTGCACCCGCGCTGCGGCAACGAGGACAACTTGTGGGCGCCAAGCGGCGAGGTCAAGATCACCTCCGCCGAGCAGGTCCGCCAGCTGGTGCGTGTCGCCAACGAGCTCGGCCGCGAGGTCGCCACCGCCAAGGAGGCCCGCGACATCTACCGGATCGGCGAGACCTACGCCGATGCCGATGAGACCCTCGCCAAGCTCGGCTACGCGCCGAACCGCAAGCCCGGGCAGGTCGGGTTCACCCAGCACGCCTGATCCGGCCACCCAACCGATCGTCGAGCCGAGGCAGCAGCGCCGGCTCGACGATCGACGGACGGGTCGGGACGCGGCACCTGCTTGTGCCGCGCCCCGACCCGACAGGGATCCGATCCGGATCCCGATCTCATTGTGAAACAGCAGCTTCGGGAGTCCACTTGAACAGCATCGCCGATCCGACCGTGGTGATCGTGCCCGGTCTGCGCGACCACGTCGCCGACCACTGGCAGACCCTGCTCGCAGACAAGCTCGACCGAGTGCGCACGGTGCCGCCGCTCGAACACGACAAGCTCAGCCTGAGCGCGCGTGTCGCGGCGCTCGACGCCGTGCTGGCCGAGATCCCGGGGCCGGTCGTCCTGGTCGCCCACAGCGCGGGCGTCATGATCACCGTGCACTGGGCCCAGCAGCCGACCCGGACGATCCAGGGCGCTCTGCTCGCCACCCCCGCCGACCTGGAACAGCCTCTGCCCGAGGGCTACCCGGTGATCGAGGACCTCGAGCGCAATGGCTGGAACCCCATCCCGCGGCGCCGGCTGCCGTTCCCCAGCATCGTCGCCGCCAGCAGCAACGACCCGCTCGGGAGCCACCGACGGATCGCGGGGATGGCCGAGACGTGGGGCAGCCGCCTGGTCGATCTCGGTGAGGTCGGACATCTCAACCCCGCTTCCGGCTACGGGTATTGGCCGGAAGCCGAGGAACTCCTCCTCGAGCTGACTCGTGCGAAGCAGGTCGCCTCGTGACCCGGGTGTTCGTCTCGGCCGCGGATGCGGTCGCCGACATCCGCAGCGGTGCCTCGTTGGCGGTGGGCGGGTTCGGTCTGTGCGGGATCCCCGACGCGCTGATCGCCGCGATCGCGGAAGGGTCGGCGACCGATCTGGAGGTCGCCTCGAACAACTGCGGAACAGACGGCCACGGGCTCGGTCTGCTGTTGGAGCAGAAGAGAATTCGTCGGGTCATCGCGTCGTACGTCGGTGAGAACAAGGAGTTCGCCCGGCAGTACCTGGCCGGTGAGCTGGAGGTCGAGCTGTCGCCGCAGGGGACACTGGCCGAGCGGCTCCGCGCCGGTGGTGCGGGCATTCCTGCGTTCTTCACCCCGGCCGGGGTCGGTACCCCGGTGTCGGAGGGTGGGCTGCCGTGGCGCTACGACGGCGACGGATCGATCGCCGTGGCGTCCCCGCCGAAGGAGGTCCGCGAGTACGCGGGCAAGCGGTACGTGCTCGAGGAATCGATCACCACCGATTTCGCATTGGTGCACGCGGCGATCGGGGACACCGAGGGCAACCTGGTGTTCAACATGGCGGCACGCAACTTCAACCCGCTCGCCGCGATGGCGGGCCGGGTGTGCATCGCGCAGGTGGAGACCCTGGTGCGGCCCGGTGTGCTGGATCCGGCGCAGGTCCATCTGCCGGGGATCTTCGTCGACCGCATCGTCGCAACGGGCGTGCAGGACAAGCAGATCGAGAAGCGCACGGTGACGGCGCGGAAGGCGGCAGTGGTATGACCGTGTTACCCGGTACGGCCCTTCCATTCGCTCCTCGCTCGTTCCTCGCTGCGATGCTCCGAAAGGACCTTCCCTCATGACCTCGACCTTGACAGTGGTCGGCTGGACCCGCGAGCAGATGGCGGCCAGGGCCGCGGCGGAGCTCTCGGCGGGCGAGTACGTCAACCTCGGCATCGGGCTGCCGACCCTGATCCCGAACCACCTCCCGCCCGGGCTCGAGGTGGTCCTGCACAGCGAGAACGGGATCCTCGGTACCGGGGCATATCCGGACGAGGACGGAGTGGACGCGGATCTGATCAACGCAGGGAAGGAGACCGTCACGGTCAACCCCGGCGCCTCGTTCTTCGACTCCGCGCTGTCGTTCGGGATGATCCGTGGCGGGCACATCGACACCGCCGTGCTCGGCGGGATGCAGGTGTCCGAGACCGGCGACCTGGCGAATTGGATGGTGCCCGGCGCGATGGTCAAGGGCATGGGCGGCGCGATGGACCTCGTCCACGGCGCCCGCCGGGTCCTCGTGCTGATGGAACACACCGACAGGTCGGGGGCATCGAAGATCGTGCGCGAGTGCACCCTTCCGCTCACCGGTCAGGGTGTGGTGCACCGGATCATCACCAACCTCGCCGTCCTCGACGTCACCGAGGCGGGTCTGGTGTTGCGCGAATGCGCACCCGGCGTGACGGAGGAGTCGGTGCGCGCGGCCACCGACGCGCCGCTCGCATAGGCCACCGACCACCTCCACCACGACAACCGAAAGTGAGTTCAGCGTGCTGAACCTGTCCATGCTCCTCGAAGACTCCGCCCGCCGGTACCCCGACCGGGCGGCGCTTGTCCTCGACGGGGAGCGGTTGACCTACGCGCAGCTCGACGCCCGTGCGAACCAGGTGGCAAATCTGTTGACGTCGCGGGGCATCGAGCCGGGAGACCGGGTGGCGCTTTCCTGCCCGAACCTGCCCCAGTTCCCGATCGTCTATTACGGGATCCTCAAGGCCGGTGCGGTCGTCGTCCCGCTCAACGTGATGCTCAAGGGCCGCGAAATCGCCTACCACCTGGCCGATTCGGGCGCGAAGGCGTACTTCTGCTTCGAGGGCACAGCGGACCTGCCGATGGGCGAGTTCGGCCGCGCCGGGTTCGACGCGACGGACGGGTGCAGGCAGATGTACCTGATCACCGCGGAACCAGGCGCGGTGGCACCGGTCGACGG
Organism: Rhodococcus sp. PvR099; assembly: GCF_017833315.1. Classification (NCBI taxonomy): domain Bacteria; kingdom Bacillati; phylum Actinomycetota; class Actinomycetes; order Mycobacteriales; family Nocardiaceae; genus Rhodococcus; species Rhodococcus sp. PvR099. The sequence goes on from NZ_JAFIBV010000001.1 coordinate 5,164,962, forward strand.
CGTCACCACGCTGACCGCCGCACTCGACGGCGTGTCGACGGAGGCGAAGTCGGTGGTCCGTGAGGCGGGCGACGCCGCGGTGATCCTGTACACCAGCGGCACCACCGGCAAGCCCAAGGGCGCCGAACTCACCCACTCCAACATGGTGATGAACGCTGCGACGGCGAACCGGCTTTTCGACAGCAACCCGGTCCGGCACGACAACTACCTGGTGACCCTCCCGTTGTTCCACTCCTTCGGGCAGACCGTCACCATGAACGCGGGCCTGTCGGTCGGTGCCACCCTGGTGCTGCTGCCCCGATTCGAGGCCGCCGCGGCCCTGCGCCTGATGGTCGACGAGGCCATCACCGTATTCGCAGGGGTCCCGACCATGTACTGGGCCCTGCTCGGCGCGCTCGACGGCACGGTGGACGTCGACCGGATCGCAGGCACCATTCGCCGCGCCATCTCGGGCGGTGCGGCGCTGCCCGTCGAGATCCTGACCCGGTTCGCCGAGCGGTTCGGCGTCCAGATCCTCGAGGGGTACGGGCTGTCCGAGTCCTCCCCGCTGGCCCTCTTCAGCGACCCCGAGCGGGACCCGCGTCCCGGGTCGATCGGCGTGCCGGTCTGGGGCGTCGAGGCGCGGTTGATCGACGACAACTGGAACACCGTGTCGGGCGCCGACGTGGTCGGGGAGATCGCGCTGCGGGGGCACAACATCATGGCGGGCTACCTCGATCGTCCCGAGGCCACCGCCGAGGCGATGCACAACGGATGGTTCCGGACGGGCGACCTCGCCCGCCGCGACGCGGACGGCTTCTACTACATCGTCGACCGTGCCAAGGACCTCATCGTGCGTGGCGGGTTCAACGTCTACCCGCGCGAGATCGAGGAGGTCCTGCTGACCCACGAGGCCGTCTCCCTCGTCGCCGTCATCGGCGTGCCGCACGAGAGCCACGGCGAGGAGATCAAGGCGTTCGTCATCCTCGAGCCGAATGCGCAGATCACCGAGGATGAACTGATCGCCTGGTGCAAGGAACAGATGGCGAGCTACAAGTACCCGCGCTCGATCGAGTTCGCCACCGTCCTGCCCATGACCGCCACCGGCAAGATCCTCAAGCGCGAACTCGCGGCGATGTCCGAACCCGCGCGCTGATCCGGGCACGTCCACCGGCACCGCCCACACGGCGGTGCCGGGCGCTTCCTACGGTGTGAGGCGTGAATGAAACCATCGAGTTCCGCGGGGGAGCGGGGGCCATCGCCGCCGACCGCTGGACATCAGACGACGGGCTGGCCGGCCGCGGTGCGGTCCTGATGCTGCACGGCGGCGGCCAGACCCGTCACTCCTGGAACCGGGCCGCGGCGACCCTGTCGCGCGACGGCTGGACCGTCTACACCCTCGACGCGCGCGGTCACGGCGACAGCGACTGGGCGCCGGACGGCGACTACCGGGTCGACGGCCTGGTCGACGACCTGCGCGGCGTCATCGACCAGCTCGGCGAGATGCCGGTGCTCTTCGGGGCCTCCCTTGGCGGGATGACCGGATTGATCGCCGAGGGTGAGAACCCCGGACTGATGCGTGGCCTGGTCCTTGTCGACATCACGCCCAAGGTGGAACCCGAGGGCGTCAGGCGGATCGCCGACTTCATGCGGGGCAATCCCGACGGATTCGCCAGCCTCGACGAGGTCGCCGACGCGGTGGCCGCCTACCAGCCGCACCGCACCAGGCCGTCGAACATCGAAGGGCTGCGCCGAAACGTCCGGGAACGGTCGAACGGTCGCCTGTACTGGCACTGGGATCCCGCGTTCGCCCGGCCGGGGGGAGTTGGCGACGTCATCACCTCCGACCACCACGGCCGGATGGTCGCGGCGGCGAGGGCCGTCGAGGTGCCCACCCTGCTGGTGCACGGCGGCAAGTCGGACATCGTCAGCACCGACGGGGTCGAGGAGCTGCTCGGGTTGATCCCGCACGCCTCCGCCGTCAACGTCTCCGCTGCGGGGCACATGGTCGACGGGGACGACAATGCCGTGTTCACCATGGAGGTCGGCGGCTTTCTCGACGGCCTGGCGTAAGTGTTGACGCCGGTGACGGTCATCCAAAAGGATGTAGCTCGCCCCTGACCCTCGGGGCGGTGACGACGCCCGGTTCCGGGCACCAAAAGGAGATACGCAATGGCCTTTGCAGGCAATGTCGATGAGCTGGCTCTGTTGCAGTCGGTGCGACTGAAGGGTTCGGTGTCGGCACCGGTACTGGCCGTGCAGCTCGGGGTCACCGAGTCCTCGGCGCAGGCCGCGCTCGACGCGCTGGTCGCGGCTGGCCGCGCCTCCGATTCCGGCGACGCCGGGGTCTCGCTCACCGACGCGGGGGTGACCGAGCTCGAGGATCAGCTCGACGCCGAGCGCGTCTCCATCGACGAGGACCTGTTCGCGGAGGTCGTCGAGCGCTTCGAGCCGCTCGACGAGGAGTTCGCCGAGCTGACCGAGGATGACATCGATTCGCTCGTCGACCTGGACCGCCGCGCGTCGGACGTGTTCGACGACGTCTCCGCGTACGTGCCCCGCCTGGCCCGCTACCAGGAGCTGCTCGCGGATTCCCTCGACCGGGTGAAGTCGGGCGATTCGTTCTCGGACACCTACGCGGTGGTGTGGTCCGAGCTGCGCCGCGAGATCCTCAGCGCCTCCGCGCAGTAGGCCGACAGTGGCGTGGCTCACGCCACCCCCCCTTTCGGGGGTAGTCGTCACGTGAGCCACGTCACTACCTTTCCTCGCAGTCAGTGACGCCCGACCGGGCATCACTCCTGGCTCGAGAAGAGGAACACATGACGACAGTGTCGCCAGTAGAAGGAACGGTGATCGCCGCGCCCCCGCGCACCAGCGTGCGCCGGGTGGCCATCGCGAGTTGCATCGGCACCACCATCGAGTTCTACGACTTCTTCATCTACGGGACGGCAGCGGCGCTGGTGTTCCCGAAGGTGTTCTTCCCGGCATTGGGATCGACAGCAGGAACAGTCGCCTCGTTCGCGACCTTTGCCGTCGCGTTCATCGCCCGGCCCGTCGGCGCGATGCTGTTCGGCCACTACGGCGACCGGATCGGCCGCAAGAAGACCCTGATCTCGACGCTGCTCCTGATGGGCATCTCGACCCTGCTCATCGGTCTGCTGCCGAGCGCCTCCACGATCGGGGTCGCGGCACCGCTGATCCTCGTGCTGCTCCGTTTCGGGCAGGGCTTCGCGGTCGGCGGCGAGTGGGCAGGCGCGACGCTGTTGACCGCCGAGTACGCACCGCCGGGCAAGCGCGGCCTGTACGCGATGTTCCCGCAGCTCGGCCCCGCCATCGCCTTCATCCTCTCCAGCAGCACCTTCCTCATCACCGGGGCAGTGCTCGGCGACTCGAACGAGGCCTTCCTCACCTGGGGTTGGCGTGTGCCGTTCCTGTTCTCCATCGTCCTGGTCGGCATCGGCCTGTACATGCGCCTCGCCATCGAGGAGACCCCGGTTTTCCGCGCCAACCAGGCGCAGCGGGCACTCGACGGGCCGGACGCGGCGCCCAGGACCCTGCCGTTCCTCGACGCCTGGCGCTACCAGCGCAAGGAGATCCTGCTCTCCGCAGGGGCCCTGGCCACGCTGTTCGCCTTCTTCTACCTCGGCACGGCCTTCCTCACCAGCTACGGAACCAAGACGCTCGGCTTCAGCCGTCCGTTCGTGCTGATGGTCGGCATCGCCTCCGCCGTCGTCTTCGGTATCGCGATCATCGTCTCCGCGCTCTACTCGGACCGGATCGGTCGCCGCAAGGTGATCATGGCGTCCTGCGTCGCCGCGCTGGTCTGGGCGCTTGCCCTGTTCCCCATCCTCGACACCGGATCGCCCGTCGCGTTCGTGATCGGCATGTTCGGCACGCTCGCCATCTTCGGGATCGCCTACGGCCCCTGCGGTGCGCTGCTGCCCGAGATGTTCCAGACGCGGTACCGCTACACCGGCGCGGGCCTGGGCTACAACCTGGCGGGCGTGCTCGGTGGCGCCATCCCGCCGCTGATCGCCGCGCCGCTCGCCTCCACCTACGGCAGCTTCGCGATCGGTCTGATGCTCGCCGGACTGTCGGTGCTGAGCTTCTTCTGCACCAAGGCGCTGGTCGAGACCAAGGACCACGCGCTCTAGCCACCCGCGGGCGGGGTGTCCGGACCTTGGACAGTTACGGTCACCCCGCACCGCCGACTATGTCGTAGGTCACATCCGCACGAGTAGGTTCGACCACGGGAGGGCCCGCACCGGCGGGCCCTCCCCGAGGCGCTCACCGGCGCCCAGGAGAGGAATCACATGAGCACCGCACTGCCCAGCTACGCCTCGGGAGTCTGGGATGCCCCCATGCTGGGCGACACCATCGGGGACAACTTCGATCGGACGGTCGCGGCGCACGGCGACCGTGACGCGCTCGTGGACCGGCCCTCAGACAGGCGATGGACCTATGCCGAGCTGGCCGCCGACGTGAACGGTGTCGCGGCGGGCCTGCTGCAGCGCGGGGTCGGCATGGGTGACCGGGTGGGCATCTGGGCCCCGAACTGCCCGGAGTGGACGCTGATCCAGTTCGCCACCGCGAAGATCGGCGCGATCCTGGTGAACATCAACCCCGCCTACCGGTCGCACGAATTGCAGTACGTGCTCGAGCAGGCGGGCATCAAGATGCTGGTGGCCGCGCCGAGCTTCAAGACCTCCGATTACGCCGGGATGATCGAGACGGTCCGGCCGCAGTGCGCCGACCTGGAATCGGTGATCCTGCTCGGCAGCACGGATTGGCAGGCGCTGGTCACGGACGGGACCGCAGCCCAGTCCGCCGACCCGTCGAGGCTGGCGACGGCGCAGTCCGCACTCTCCGCGGACGACCCGATCAACATCCAATACACCTCGGGTACAACGGGATTCCCGAAGGGTGCGACGCTCAGTCACCACAACATCCTCAACAACGGATTCTTCGTCGGCGAGCTGTGCCATTACACCGAGGCGGACCGGGTGTGCATCCCGGTGCCGTTCTACCACTGCTTCGGCATGGTGATGGGCAACCTCGCGTGCACCACCCACGGCGCGACCATGGTGATCCCCGGCCCCGCGTTCGATCCGAAGGCCACCCTCGAGGCCGTGCAGGCCGAGCGGTGCACCTCCCTGTACGGGGTGCCGACGATGTTCATCGCCGAGCTCGCCGACCCGGACTTCGCGAGCTACGACCTGTCCAGCCTGCGCACCGGGATCATGGCCGGTTCGCCGTGCCCGGTCGAGGTGATGAAGCAGGTGATCGAGCAGATGGGAATGGCGGAGGTGTCCATCTGTTACGGCATGACCGAGACCTCGCCGGTCTCGCTGCAGACCCGATCCGACGACACGATCGAGCAACGGGTGTCCACCGTCGGCCGGGTGGGTCCGCACCTGGAGGTGAAGATCGTCGACCCGGCGACGGGGCTGACGCTGCCCCGTGGACAGGCGGGCGAGCTGTGCACGCGCGGGTACTCGGTGATGCTCGGCTACTGGGAGAACACCCCGGAGAAGCCTGCCGGAGCGGAGCCTGCGGAGCGACCATACAAACTGGGGCCCATCGACACCGCACGGTGGATGCACACCGGCGACATCGGAGTGATGGACGCCGACGGCTACGTCGCCATCACCGGCCGGATCAAGGACATGGTGATCCGCGGTGGCGAGAACATCTATCCCCGCGAGATCGAGGAATTCCTCTACTCGCATCCGGACATCCTCGACGCCCAGGTGATCGGCGTGCCGGACGCGAAGTACGGCGAGGAACTGATGGTGTGGATCCGGATGCGTGAGGGCGCGCCGGAGCTGGACGCGGACTCGGTGCGGGCCTTCTGCGCGGGGAAGCTGGCGCACTACAAGATCCCGAAGTACGTCCACGTCGTGGACGAGTTCCCGATGACGGTGACCGGCAAGATCCGCAAGATCGACATGCGCGAGCAGTCCGTCGAGTTGATCGGGCGGGGCTAGGCGGGCCGGCTGATGAACCCCGGCGAGACGAGCGGGCGGGAACCGGTCCGGCCCGAGATAGCGCTGTCCTGGAAGCGATCCGCGTTGAGTGGCGTCGGCCCGGGGGACGGCTTCGACGCTGACCCGGCAACCGACCTGGACCTCTCCAGCCGATTGCTGCGGGCCGCGCGCCCGATCCTCGACGAGGTTGCGATCCAGATCGCGGGCACCGGGCTGTGCCTCCTGCTCGCCGACCGGGACTGCCGGATCGTGGCGCGGGTGTTCGACAACCATCAGGTCGAGCGGAAGATGGAGAAGCTCGGCGCGGTGATCGGCTCGAGGTTCGGTGAGGACACCGCGGGCACCAACGCGATCGGTACCCCGGTCGAGGTGCGGCGCGGAATCGTCATCAACGGCGAGGAGCACTACCTGGAGCGCCTGAAGGGGCTGAGCTGCTACGGGCATCCGATCCTGCATCCGGTGACGCACAGGGTCGAGGGGATCCTGGACATGACCTGCATTGCCCCGCGGGCGAACTCGCTGTTCGCGCCCTTTCTGCAGCGCGCCGCGGCGGACATCGAGCGGCGCCTGCTCGAGGGTTCGCGGGCGTCGGAGCAGCGGTTGGTGGACGCCTTCCAGCGGGTATCGCCGCAACGCCATGTCGCCGTCGCCGCGATCGGCGAGGACATCCTGCTGAGCAACCGGACCGCGCTCGATCTCCTCGACGTGGCCGACCACGCCGCGCTGCGCGGGCTCGCGGCCGACCTTTTGCCGGACCAATCGCGCACGGTGAACCTCGAACTGGCCTCCGGCCAGCTGGCGAAGGTGCAGGCCGACCGGATCGCCGGAACGAACGGGGGCACACTGTTTCTGGTCGAGCAGGTGCACCGACAGCACGTGCCGATCAGGCGCCGCGCCGACCGTGCGGGGGTCGTGGACCGGGCGCGCTCGGAATTGCGACGGGTGCGCGCGACCGCCGAGTCCGTTGCGATCGTCGGCGAGTCCGGTTCGGGCCGCACCACGGCCGTGCGCGATCTCGCAGGCGTCGACGCCGTGCACTGGACGGATGCCTCGCGGATACCGATAGTCGGGCAGGGTCGATGGTTGTCGGCGCTGCTGGAGCAGGCATCGACGTCGGGTGGCGTGCTGGCCGTCGAACACGCGCACCTGTTGCCCGCGTCGATACTTCCCGTGGTCACGGACCTCCTGGTCGCCGAGGGCGGACCTCGGATGGTGCTGACGAGCAGCCCGATCGAGGAACTCCCCCCGGCCGCGGCGGCGATGATCGCGCGGTGCCCCGAGCGCATCGCGGTGCCCCCGCTCCGTCAGCGGCTCGGCGAACTGCCGGAGATCGCCCAGGCGATGCTCGACGAGATCGAGCCCGGGCTGAGCCTGACCTCGACCGCGCTCGAGGCACTGGTGGCAGGGGAGTGGCCGGGCAACCTGACCGAGTTGCGGGTGGTGCTGACCAGGACGGCGCGCGACCGCGCGAGCACCAGGCTCGGGCTCGCGGATCTGCCCGATGCGTACCGGACCAGCTCGCGCGTCTCCCGCCTCGCGGGCCGCGAGCGTGCGGAACGCCAGGCGATCATCGATGCATTGCAGGAATGCGGCGGAAACAAGGTGCATGCCGCCGCGAAGCTCGGAATCAGCCGTAGCACACTGTATTCGAGAATCCGTGCGCTCGAGGTGACGCCCTAGGGCTGTCCGGAAGTCGCACAGTTATCCGTATCGGAACCGGCGAAGTATGGCGTGCATCACACACCAACTCTCGCAGGAGGAACCGATGACGGCGATCGCCGATTTCCCGCTCAAGACCGAGGTGCAGGGGTTCTTGACCGGCGGCCCGAAGAAGCTGCTGATCGGCGGCGAATGGACCCCGGCCGCCTCGGGTCGCACCTTCCCGACCTACGACCCCGCGACCGGGAACGCGCTGACCGAGGTCGCACACGGTCAGGCCGAGGACGTCGACCGGGCGGTTCGCGCCGCGCGGGTGGCGTTCGACGACGGCCCGTGGCCCGGCATGAAGCCGAACGAGCGCGAGCGCCTGCTCTGGCGCGTCGGCGACATCCTCAGCGAGCGGGCCGAGGAGTTCGGTCAGCTCGAGGCGCTCGACAACGGCAAGTCGGCGGGCATCGCGTCCGCGGTGGATGTCGCCTGGGCCGCGGACGTGTTCCGCTATTACGCCGGCTGGGCAACCAAGATCGAGGGCAGCACGGTCAACGTGTCGATGCCCTTTGCACCGGGTGCCCAGTTCCACGCCTACACGTTGCGCGAGCCGGTGGGTGTGTGCGGGCTGATCGTGCCGTGGAACTTCCCGCTGCTGATGGCCTCGTGGAAGCTGGCGCCCGCACTCGCCGCAGGTAACACCGTCATCCTCAAGCCCGCCGAGCAGACGCCGCTGACGGCGCTATTGCTCGGTGAGGTGTTCCAGGAGGCAGGCTTCCCGCCCGGCGTCGTGAACATCATCAGCGGATTCGGCGACGCGGGCGCCGCGCTGTCCGCGCACGACGACGTCGACAAGATCGCCTTCACCGGCTCGACCGAGGTCGGGAAGAAGATCGTCGAGGCCGCCAAGGGCAACCTGAAGAAGGTCTCCCTCGAGCTCGGCGGCAAAAGCCCGAACATCGTCTTCGCGGACGCCGATTTCGATGCCGCCGTGGAGGGTTCGCTCAATGCCTGGCTCTTCAACCACGGTCAGTGCTGTGTCGCCGGGACGCGGCTGTTCGTCGAGGACAGGATCTTCGACGAGTTCACCCAGGCGGTCGCCGACGCGGCGAGCCAGGTGAAGATCGGACCCGGTCTCGACCCGGCGACCCAACTGGGCCCGCTCGTCTCGCAGGAACAGTTCGACAAGGTGACCGGCTACCTGCGCGAGGGCCTCGCGGACGGCGCCCGGGCGCTGACCGGCGGCAAGCGGTGGGGCGAGACCGGTTACTTCGTCGAGCCGACCGTCTTCGTGGACGTCAAGCCGGAGTTCAGCATCGTCCGCGAGGAGATCTTCGGCCCCGTGGTCGCGGCGCTGCCGTTCAACGCCGAGGCCGGCGTCGCCGCTGCCGCGAACGACTCGATCTACGGCCTGGCCGCGGGAATCTGGACCCGCGACATCTCCAAGGCGCACCGCACCGCGCGGCAGATCAAGGCCGGCTCCGTGTGGATCAACCAGTACAACGGCTTCGACACCGCGATGCCCTTCGGTGGATACAAGCAGTCCGGCTGGGGCCGCGAGCTGGGGGCGGCCGGACTCGACGCCTACACGATCACCAAGTCCGTCAACATCGCGCTCTGACAACAACTTACGAGGAGAAACCATGAAGACGACCGCAGCCGTGCTCCTGGAGCCCGGAAAGCCGTTCGAGTTGATGGAGCTCGATCTGGACGGCCCCGGCCCCGGTGAGGTGTTGATCAAGTACACCGCCGCTGGCCTGTGCCACTCGGACCTACACCTGACGGACGGTGACCTGCCGCCGCGCTATCCGATCGTCGGTGGGCACGAGGGATCGGGGATCATCGAGGAAGTCGGGCCGGGCGTCACGAAGGTCAAGCCCGGCGACCACGTGGTGTGCAGCTTCATCCCGAACTGTGGCACCTGCCGCTACTGCTCGACGGGCAGGCAGAACCTCTGCGACATGGGTGCCACCATCCTGGAGGGTTCGATGCCGGACGGCACCTTCCGGTTCCACTCCAAGGGAACCGATTTCGGTGCCATGTGCATGCTCGGCACGTTCGCCGAGCGGGCCACCATCTCGCAGCACTCGGTGGTCAAGGTGGACGACTGGCTGCCGTTGGAGACCGCGGTGCTGGTCGGCTGCGGGGTCCCCTCGGGGTGGGGAACCGCGGTCAACGCGGGCAACCTGCACGCGGGTGACACCGCCGTCATCTACGGCATCGGCGGCCTTGGCATCAACGCCGTGCAGGGAGCGGTCAGCGCGGGCTGCAAGTACGTGGTCGTCGTCGATCCGGTGGCCCTCAAGCGCGAGACCGCGCTGAAGTTCGGCGCCACCCATGCCTTCGCCGACGCGGCGAGTGCCGCCGAGAAGGTGAACGAACTGACCTGGGGCCAGGGCGCCGACGCCGCCCTGATCCTGGTCGGCACCGTGGACGCGGAGGTCGTGTCCGCGGCGACCGCGGTGATCGGCAAGGGCGGCACCGTCGTCATCACAGGGCTGGCCGATCCGGCGAAGCTCACCGTGCAGGTGTCCGGCTGCGACCTGACGCTGAACCAGAAGACCATCAAGGGCTCGCTGTTCGGGTCCATGAATCCGCAGTACGACATCGTCAAGCTGCTGCGGCTCTACGACGCGGGTCAGCTCAAGCTCGACGAGCTGATCACCACGCGGTACCGCCTCGAGGACGTCAATCAGGGTTACGAGGATCTACGCAGCGGCAAGAACATCCGCGGGGTGATCGTGCACGCCTGACCGGTGACGCCGGTTCCCCCGACCGGCCGTGCACCGAGTGCCCCGCTCTCCGGACCACAGGAGAGCGGGGCACCGCCGGTCTGGGGCGGCAGGGGTTCCTCCGACGACGTCACCGTGTCACTATCAAGATCGACAACCCAGCACGCGATCGCGCGACTGAGGTGGCACGAGAGGAGCCCACAATGATCGGCGACATCATCGGCACCATCATCTTCGGCGCGGTCATCGGCGTGCTCGCACGCCTGGTGATCCCTGGCAAGCAGGCAATGGGATGGGTCATCACCGTCCTGCTCGGCATCGCCGGTGCACTCATCGGGTACTGGATCTGGGGCATGATCAGCGACACCGGCGACACGAAGGGCATCGACTGGTGGCGCTGGATCATCAGCATCGCGGCAGCGGCCGTGCTGACCCTCGGTTACACCGCGCTGACGAGGAAGGAGTAGCCGCGACCGGCGTGCCGCCGCGGCGTCTGCGGCCGACCCCATCCGGGTAGGGACTCAGTGGTAGTCGATGTCGGGCGCCGAACGTTTGTCTACGCGGTGCTACTCGCGGCCCTGGCCGGCTACGTCGATGCCATGGGGTACATCACCCTTGGCGGGTTCTTCGTCTCGTTCATGAGCGGGAACTCCACTCGCATGGCGGTCGGTGCGGTCGACGGCCACTGGCATGTCGCTGCGGTCGGCGCCGCGGTCATCGGGCTGTTCGTGCTCGGTGTGGTGCTGGGTTCGGTGTTGGGGCGGATTGCTCACGCGCGCCGCAGATCGATTGTGATGTGCCTCGTCGCGGGCCTGCTGGTTGCGGCGGTGACGGCCTCGGCTATCGGCCCGCGGCAGGTCGTGGTCGCCGCGCTTGCGTTGGCGATGGGGGCGGAGAACACCGTGTTCGAGCGGACGGGCGAGTCCTCGATCAGCCTCACCTACATGACCGGCACGCTGGTCAAGCTGGGGCAGCGCATCGCCGCGGCGCTGACCGGCGGGCCGCGGTGGGAGTGGGTACGGTTCGCCGGGCTGTGGCTCGGCCTGGTGCTCGGGGTGGCCGCGGGCGCGGCGGTGCACCGCGGGGTCGGGCTGGCCGGCCTGTGGGCCGCGGTCGCGTTGGCGCTGCTGCTCGCGGTGATGTTTGCGCGGGATCGCCTCAGCGCGGCGCGTGACATCCCGTCGATCGGGCCGTAGGCCGGAGCCGGCCGCGCACAGCTTTTGTTGAGAACGCACAGGATTTGGCGCCCCAAAGGGGGTGCGACCTTGTGAAGGGGTGTGCGTCCTCACGGCGAGGGCGCCGAGGCCTCAGACCCCAGGAGCCAGCGCCGCCGCCGTCATCGCGCGCAGCACCGCCCTGGTGTGGGCGGGAGCGGACGGGTTCACGCTGTGCGGGGTGGAGTTGATCAGGCCGAACGTCGCGTGCGCCTTGATCCGGGCATCCGACTCCGCCAGGTCCGCGTCGACCTTCCGGAGGACCTCGACCCACACCTCGACGTAGCGGCGCTGGAACTGCCGGACCTGCCTGCGCTCGGCCGCGGGCAGCGACTCCAGGTCGCGGTCCTGCACTCGAATGAGGTCGGGCTCGCCGAGCGCGAAGTCGAGGTGGAACTCGATCAGGCCGGCGAGCGCCTCGTCCGGGGTCGAGGCCACGTCGGCGACGGAGATACCGCCCTCGAGCAGGCGACGGCTGATGTCGACCAGCAGTTCGACCAGCAGCGCCTCCTTGTTGGGGAAGTGCCGGTAGACGGCGGGGCCGCTGATCCCGACCGCGGATCCGAGGTCCTCGAGGCGAACCCCGGCGAAACCACGCTCGGCGATCAGGCGGGCGGCGGCCTGCAGGAGCTGCCGACGGCGATCTGCTTTCGCGCGGCCGCGCTTGGTCAGCGCCGAATTATCGGTTGTCACGTCGGCACCTCCCTTCAACCTGTGGGTCTGGACAACTCAGTTAATCATAGTTATCTTAGATTCGGTTATTGGCAATTAACTGACCGCGAACCGATCTGAGCAGACAGGGCGACGACATGACCATCGACGGGGAGCGCAACCGGGGCGAGCACGTACGCCTGGTGACCGAGCTGCGCGAGCGGCTCGCGACCGCTGCGCTCGGCGGCAGTGAGCAATCGCGACAACGCCACGTGAGCAGGGGCAAGCTGCTGCCGCGCGAGCGGGTGGACACCCTGCTGGATCCGGGCAGCCCGTTCCTCGAGTTCTCGCCGCTGGCCGCGAACGGCATGTACGACGACGAGTGCCCCGGCGCGGGCGTGATCGCCGGCATCGGTCGGGTCTCCGGTCGCGAGTGCGTCATCGTGGCCAACGACGCCACCGTCAAGGGTGGCACCTACTACCCGATGAGCGTGAAGAAGCACCTGCGCGCGCAGGAGATCGCGCTGCAGAACAACCTGCCGTGCCTCTACCTGGTCGACTCCGGCGGCGCCTTCCTGCCTCGCCAGGACGACGTCTTCCCCGATCGCGAGCACTTCGGGCGCATCTTCTTCAACCAGGCCAACCTGAGCGCCAAGGGCGTCCCGCAGATCGCCGCGGTGATGGGCTCCTGCACCGCGGGCGGCGCCTACGTCCCCGCGATGAGCGACGAGGCCGTCATCGTGCGCAACCAGGGCACCATCTTCCTCGGTGGCCCGCCGCTGGTGAAGGCCGCGACCGGCGAGGTCGTCACGGCCGAGGACCTGGGCGGAGGTGACCTGCACTCGAAGGTCTCCGGCGTCACCGATCACCTCGCGGAGGACGATCAGGACGCGCTGCGCATCGTGCGGCGGATCGTCGCGACCTTCGGCCCGCGCACGGACCGGCCATGGGACGTGATCCCGACGGTCGAGCCGACCGCGCCGCAGGCGGAGCTCTACGACGTCGTCCCGACGGACCCGCGCACCCCGTACGACGTGCACGAGGTGATCACCCGGATCGTGGACGGTGGCGCCGGCGGTGCCGGCAATGGATCCGGCTTCCAGGAGTTCAAGGCGGAGTACGGCAAGACCCTGGTCACCGGCTTCGCCCACATCCACGGACACCCGGTCGGCATCGTCGCCAACAACGGCGTGCTCTTCGCCGAGTCCGCGATGAAGGGCGCCCACTTCATCGAGCTGTGCGACAAGCGCAGCGTGCCGCTGCTGTTCCTGCAGAACATCGCAGGGTTCATGGTCGGCCGCGATTACGAGGCGGGCGGCATCGCCAAGCACGGCGCCAAGATGGTGACCGCGGTGGCGTGCGCACGCGTCCCGAAGCTCACCGTGGTGATCGGCGGCTCGTACGGCGCGGGCAACTACTCGATGTGTGGCCGCGCCTACTCGCCCCGGTTCCTGTGGATGTGGCCGAACGCGCGGATCTCGGTGATGGGCGGCGAGCAGGCGGCCTCGGTGCTGGCCACCGTCCGCAGCGACCAGCTCGACGCCTCGGGCAAGCCCTGGTCCGCCGAGGACGAGGAGTCCTTCAAGGCGCCGATCCGGGCGCAGTACGAGGCACAGGGCAACCCCTACTATTCGACCGCCCGACTGTGGGACGATGGAATCATCGACCCCGCGGACACCAGAACTGTTCTAGGACTGGCACTTTCGGCGTGCGCTCAGGCGCCGCTCGAGCCGGTCTCCTACGGCGTCTTCAGGATGTGAGTGAGATGACTGAATTTTCCACCGTTCTCGTCGCCAACCGCGGCGAGATCGCGGTCCGCGTCATCCGCACCCTGCGTGCCATGGGCATCCGCTCGGTGGCGGTGTACAGCGAGGCGGACGCAGGCGCGCGACACGTGCGCGAGGCCGACACCGCGGTCCTGCTCGGCCCCGCGGCGGCGCGCGAGAGCTACCTCGACATCGTCAAGGTGGTCGACGCGGCGAAGCGGACGGGTGCCCAGGCGGTGCACCCCGGCTACGGATTCCTCTCTGAGAACGCGGCCTTCGCGGCCGCCCTCGAGGACGCGGGCATCGCCTTCCTCGGGCCCTCCGCCCGGGCCATCGAGGTGATGGGCGACAAGATCACCGCCAAGAACGCGGTGGCCGAGTTCGACGTCCCTGTGGTGCCCGGCATCGCCAGGCCCGGACTGACCGACGCCGAGCTGATCGCCGCGGCCGTGGACATCGGGTACCCGGTTCTCGTGAAGCCGTCCGCGGGCGGCGGCGGCAAGGGCATGCGGCTGGTCGAGGAGCCGGACAAGCTCGCCGACGCGCTGGCCAGCGCGCGCCGAGAGGCCGCCTCCGCCTTCGGCGACGACACCCTGTTCCTCGAGCGGTTCGTGCTGCGCCCCCGGCACATCGAGGTGCAGATCCTCGCCGACACCCACGGCAACGTCGTACACCTCGGCGAGCGCGAGTGCAGCCTGCAGCGTCGTCACCAGAAGGTCATCGAGGAGGCGCCGTCGCCGCTGCTCGACGAGGCCACCCGCGCCCGGATCGGCGAGGCGGCCTGCAACACCGCGCGGAGCGTCGACTACACCGGCGCGGGCACTGTGGAGTTCATCGTCTCCGCGGACCGCCCCGACGAGTTCTTCTTCATGGAGATGAACACGCGCCTGCAGGTGGAGCACCCGGTCACCGAGATGGTCACCGGGCTCGATCTGGTCGAGTGGCAGGTCCGGGTTGCCGCAGGCGAGAAGCTCGGCATCTCCCAGGACGAGATCACCATGACCGGCCATGCCATCGAGGCCCGCGTCTACGCCGAGGACCCCGCCCGCGGCTTCCTGCCGACGGGCGGACTGGTCCTCGACGTCGTGGAGCCGTCCGGCCCCGGTATCCGGATCGATTCGGGCCTGCGGGCGGGAACCGAGGTCGGCAGCGACTACGACCCGATGCTGTCGAAGGTCATCGCGCACGCCGCCGACCGCGCCGGGGCGCTGCGCAAGCTCGACCGGGCGCTCGCCGACACCGCGGTGCTCGGTGTGGTCACCAACATCGACTTCGCGCGGTTCCTGCTCGCGGACCCGGACGTCGTCGCGGGCCGCCTCGACACCGGTCTGCTCGACCGCAGGCTCGAGGACTATGTCGCGGCCGACGCCTCGGATGCGCAGTTCATCGCGGCGGGCGCCTACCGGTGGCTGACGCGCTGGCCCCAGGGCACCGAGGCCGACCTGTGGGAGCGACCGACCGGCTGGCGGGTCGGTACCCCGGCGCCGACCAGCATCCGGCTCGCCTCGCCTGCCCGCACCGACCACGTGCGGATCATCGGTACGCCCGGCGACGCGCTGGTGTCGATGGAGGATGGCGAAACACGAAGGCTGACCGCATCATTGGACGGTTCCACGCTGTCCGTCGCGGTGGACGGATTGCGGGCGAGCTACCTGGTGGCCGCCCACGACGGTCACATCTGGCTCTCGGGCACCGACGGGACCGCGGTCCTTCGCGAGGTTCGGGAGGTCAGCGTCCGCACGGGTGACGCGCACGCGGGGGAGGCCGAGATCACCAGCCCGATGCCGGGCGCGGTCATCGCGGTCGGCGTGGAGCACGGCGCGACCGTCGCCGCGGGCACCGCGGTGGTCGTGGTCGAGGCGATGAAGATGGAGCACTCGCTGACCTCGCCCATCGACGGCACCGTCGAGTTGCTCGTCGCGGCGGGCGACCAGGTGAAGGTCGACCAGATCCTCGCTCGCGTGATCCCACATGCATCCGAAACTTCCGATAACTCAGGACAACCCGAACTCGCAGAGACGACAACGAAGGGCGCCGCGTCATGACCGATTACCTCTCCTCCGGATCGCTGCCCGACGAGTACCAGCAGCTCGCGAAGGTGGTCCGCGACTTCGCGCAGACCGTCGTCGCGCCGGTCGCCGCCGAGCACGACGCGAACCACACCTTCCCGTACGAGGTCGTCGCGGGAATGGCCGAGCTTGGCCTGTTCGGCCTGCCGTTCTCCGAGGAGTACGGCGGACAGGGCGGCGACTACTTCGCGCTGTGCCTCGCCCTCGAGGAGCTCGGCAAGGTCGACCAGTCCGTGGCCATCACCCTGGAAGCGGGCGTCTCGCTCGGCGCGATGCCGATCTACCGTTTCGGCAACGAGGCGCAGAAGCAGGAGTGGCTGCCGCAGCTCACGAGCGGAAAGGCGCTGGCCGCGTTCGGCCTCACCGAGCCGGGAGCGGGCAGCGACGCAGGGGGCACCAGGACCACCGCGAAGGAAGACGGCGGCGACTGGATCATCAACGGCAACAAGCAGTTCATCACCAACTCCGGCACCGACATCACCCGCCTGGTCACCGTCACCGCGGTCACGGGCGAGAAGGAGAACGGGAAGAAGGAGATCTCCACCATCCTGGTGCCGACCTCCACGCCGGGATTCACCGCGGAGCCGGCGTACAACAAGGTCGGCTGGAACGCCTCCGACACCCACCCGCTGACCTTCCAGGATGTTCGGGTGCCCCAGGAGAACTTGCTGGGCGAGCGCGGGCGTGGGTATGCGAACTTCCTGCGCATCCTCGACGAGGGTCGGATCGCGATCGCGGCGCTGAGCGTCGGTGCGGCGCAGGGCTGCGTGGACGAGTCGGTCAAGTACGCCAAGGAGCGCGAGGCGTTCGGCAAGCCGATCGGCGCCAACCAGGCCATCGCCTTCAAGATCGCGCGGATGGAGGTGCGCGCGCACGTCGCTCGCACCGCGTACTACGACGCGGCCGCACTCATGCTGGCGGGCAAGCCCTTCAAGAAGCAGGCCTCCATCGCCAAGCTGGTCGCCAGCGAGGCCGCGATGGACAACGCCCGCGACGCCACCCAGATCTTCGGCGGCTACGGCTTCATGAACGAGTACCCGGTCGCCCGGCACTACCGGGACAGCAAGATCCTCGAGATCGGCGAGGGCACCACCGAGGTGCAGCTGATGCTGATCGCGCGCGAGGCCGGGCTGTGAGCCAGCCGGACCGCAAGAGGGTCGTCCAGCGCGGGCTCTGGTTCGAGGAGTTCGAGACCGACGTCGTCTACGAGCACCGCCCCGGTCGCACCATCACCGAGGCGGACAACGTCCTGTTCACCACGCTGACGATGAACACTCAGGCGCTGCACCTGGACGCCGCGTTCAGCGAGCAGTTGCCGCCGTTCAACCAGCGGCTGGTGAACTCGATGTTCACGCTGTCCACCCTGGTCGGCCTGTCGGTCGCCCAGCTCACCCAGGGGACGATCGTCGCGAACCTCGGGTTCTCCGAGATCTCCTTCCCCAAGCCACTCTTCCACGGCGACACCATGTACGCCGAGACGGTGATCACCGACAAGCGGGAGTCGAAGAGCAGGCCGGGCGAGGGCATCATCACCCTGGCGCACACCGCGCGGAACCAGCACGGCGACGTGGTGGCGATCGCGGTGCGCAAGACGCTGGTCAGGAAGAGGCCGTCATGACAGCGAACTCCGGTCACTCCTCGGGGTGGACACCGCCCGGCCCGGCCTGGCTCTTCTGCCCGGCGGATCGGCCGGAGCGCTACGCGAAGGCCGCGGCCGCCGCGGACGTCGTCATCCTCGACCTCGAGGACGGCGTCGCCCCCGCGGACAAGGCGGCCGCACGTCGCGCGCTGATCGACACCCCGCTCGACCCCGAGCGCACCGTGGTGCGGATCAACGCGGCGGGCACCGAGGACCAGGCGCTCGACCTGGAGGCGCTGCTACAGACCCGCTACCCGAGGGTGATGCTGCCCAAGTGCGAGTCGGCGGAACAGGTGCGCTCCCTCGCCCCGCGCCAGGTGATCGGCCTGATCGAGTCCCCGCTCGGCGCCCTGACGGTTGCCGAGTCCGCACAGGTCGCGAACGCGATCGGGGTGATGTGGGGTGCGGAGGACCTGGTCGCGGCGCTCGGTGGGAACGCCAGCCGCCACACCGACGGCTCCTATCGCGATGTGGCCAGGCACGTGCGCTCCGGCTCACTGCTGGCGGCCAAGGCACACGCCAGGTTCGCGCTGGACTCGGTCTACCTCGACATCAAAGACCTCGATGGTCTGCGCGCGGAGTCCCTCGACGCGGTCGCGGTCGGGTTCGACGCCAAGGTGGCCATCCATCCGAGCCAGGTCGCGGTGATCCGGGCCGCCTACGAACCGAGCGCGGAGGACCTCGCCTGGGCGCGCAGGGTGCTCGCCGCGGTGTCCGAGGAGCGCGGGGTCTTCGCCTTCGAGGGGAAGATGGTGGACGCGCCGGTGCTTCGGCACGCGGAGGCGATCGTCCGCCGGAGTGAATCGTTGTGAACAGTTCAGTCGCCGAGAAATCCGAAGTGGCTGAGAAATGTGAAGGGAACAGCAAGCTGATGTCCGAGTCCACTGTCATCGTCGCCGGAGCCCGTACCCCGATGGGTCGGCTCCTCGGTTCGCTGAAGGGCTTCTCCGGGTCCGATCTCGGTGGCATCGCCATCAAGGGCGCGCTGGAGAAGGCGGGCGTCGCGCCCGAGAGTGTCGAGTACGTGATCATGGGCCAGGTGCTCACCGCGGGCGCCGGTCAGATGCCCGCGCGCCAGGCGGCCGTCGCCGCGGGCATCCCGATGGACGTGCCCGCCCTGTCGATCAACAAGGTGTGTCTCTCTGGTGTCGACGCGATCGCGCTGGCCGACCAGCTGATCCGCGCGGGCGAGTTCGACATCGTGGTCGCCGGTGGCCAGGAGTCGATGAGCCGCGCACCGCACATGCTGGAGAAGAGCCGTGAGGGCTTCAAGTACGGCGACGTGACAATGCGTGACCACATGGCGTACGACGGCCTGCACGACATCTTCACCGACCAGGCGATGGGGCTGCTGACCGAGCAGGTCAACCAGCAGGAAGCCACCCACATCACCCGCGAGGAGCAGGACGCGTTCGCGGCGGCCTCGCACCAGAACGCCGCGCGCGCCTGGAAGAACGGCCTGTTCGACAACGAGGTCGTGCCGGTGGAGATCCCGCAGCGCAAGGGCGATCCGATCGTCTTCGCCGAGGACGAGGGCATCCGGGCCGACACCACCGTCGAGTCGCTGAGCACGCTGCGCCCTGCGTTCAGCAAGGACGGCACGATCACCGCCGGCTCGGCCTCGCCGATCTCCGACGGCGCCGCCGCCGTGGTCGTGATGAGCAAGGCCAAGGCGCAGGAGCTGGGCCTGAGCTGGATCGCCGAGATCGGCGCGCACGGCGTGGTGGCCGGCCCCGACTCCACCCTGCAGTCGCAGCCCGCACGCGCGATCGCAAAGGCCTGCGCGAAGGAGGGCATCGCACCAACCGATCTCGACCTCGTCGAGATCAACGAGGCCTTCGCGGCCGTCGGCATCGCGTCCACTCGCGAGCTCGGTCTGGACCCGGCCAAGGTCAACGTGAACGGCGGTGCGATCGCTGTCGGACACCCGCTCGGCATGTCCGGTGCGCGGATCGCGCTGCACCTGGCGCTGGAACTGGAGCGTCGCGGCGGTGGCGTCGGCGCGGCCGCGCTGTGCGGCGGCGGCGGTCAGGGTGACGCCCTGATCATCCGGGTCCCGAAGAAGTGACAGGCCAGGGCCAAGGGGAGGGCGGCGGCCGGTTCGACGCCGGCCTCGCCGTCCGGCGTGAGGTGATGGGCGACGACTTCGTCGATCGCGCGTTGACCCGCGACCTCGGCACCGACAGCGAGGCGATCCAGCGGCACATCACCGAGACGGTATGGGGTTCGGTCTGGACCCGCGACGGTCTGAGCCGGCGGGACCGCAGCCTGCTGAACCTGGGCATGCTGACGGCGCTGCGCGCGGAATCGGAGCTGCGCGGGCACGTCCGCGGTGCACTCCGGAACGGCCTGAGCCGCGAGGAGATCACCGAGGCGATCATCCACACCAGCGGGTACTGCGGCGCGCCTGCCGCGCTCGCCGCGATGCGCGTGGTGCAGGAGGTCCTCACCGAGGACCTCGGGCCGAAACAGACTGACTGAGAGAGGACGAACCGCATGGAATCGCTTCAGCCGCAGTGGGAACCGACACGCGACGACGTGCGGAACGCCCGGATCACCGATTTCGCCTCATGGGTGGAGCGGGAGTACTCGGTGTCCGTGCCCGACTACCACTCGCTCTGGCGATGGTCGGTCGAGCATCTCGACGATTTCTGGCGGTCGGTCTGGGACTACTTCGGGCTCAGGTCCGCGACGCCGGTCGGCGAGGTGCTCGCGCAGGACCGGATGCCCGGTGCGGTGTGGTTCCCCGGGGTCCGGCTCAACTACGTCGACCAGGTGCTGCGCAACGAGCGCTCGGACCGGCCCGCCATCGTCTACTCCGGTGAGACGGCCGCCGAGGACGTCACCATGTCCTGGGCGGAGCTGCGCAGGCAGGCGGGTGCGCTGGCCGCGACCCTGCGGGCGAACGGCGTCGGTCCGGGCGACCGGGTGGTCGGCTACCTGCCGAACATCCCGGAGACCGTCGTGGCCTTCCTCGCGACGGCGAGCCTCGGCGCGATCTGGGCGGCCTGCGGCCAGGACTACTCGGCCCCCGCCGCCTTGGACCGGCTGGGCCAGCTCGAACCGTCGGTGCTGATCACCGCGGACGGCTACCGCTTCGGCGGCAAGCTGCACGACCGCCGCGACTCGATCGCGGAACTGCGGGCCGGGATGCCGAGCCTGACGACGACCGTGCTGGTGCGGCGGCTCGGTGCGGACGCAGGTTCCCAGTCCGGTGAGCCCGAGGGAGTCCTGTCCTGGGCCGCGGCGACCGCGGGCGAGGCGCCGCTCGAACCGGTGGGCGTCGACTTCGACCATCCGCTCTGGGTGGTGTTCTCCTCGGGCACCACCGGCCTGCCGAAGGGGATCGTGCACGGGCACGGCGGTGTGCTCCTCGAGCACCTGAAATCGGTTGCCCTGCAGATGGACATCGGGCCCGAGGACACCTTCTTCTGGTACACCAGCCCGAGCTGGATGATGTGGAACTTCCAGATTGCCGGACTGCTGGTCGGTGCCACCATCGTCTGCTTCGACGGCAACCCCGGGTACCCGGACGTCGATTCGCTGTGGGCGCTCACCGCGCGGCACCGGGCCACCGTGCTCGGCACCAGTCCGGGCTACGTGCTCGCCTGCGCGAAGGCGGGCGTGGTCCCGCGTCGCGACCACGACCTGAGTGCGCTGCGCACGGTGGGGATCACCGGATCGACACTGCCGGCGTCCTCCTCGCTCTGGATCGCCGAGAACGTCGGTGTGCCGGTGGCTTCCATCACCGGTGGCACCGACGTGGTCTCCGCATTCATCGGCGGCGCGCGCACCGTCCCGGTCTGGCCGGGCGAACTGTCCGCGCCCTTCCTCGGCGTCGCGCTCGAGGCCTACGACGAGGGCGGCGTGCCCATCCGTGGTGATGTGGGGGAACTGGTCATCACCAAGCCGATGCCGTCCATGCCGATCCGATTCTGGAACGACCCCGACGGAAAGCGCTACCACGACGCGTACTTCGACGACTTCCCCGGAGTGTGGCGGCACGGCGACTGGATCACCATCACCGAGCGGGGAAGCGTGCTGATGCACGGCCGCTCGGACTCGACGCTCAACCGCAACGGGATCCGGATGGGCAGCGCCGACATCTATCAGGCCGTCGAACGCCTGCCCGAGATCGCCGAGGCGCTCGTCATCGGGGCCGAGCAGCCGGACGGCGGGTATTGGATGCCCCTGTTCGTTGTGCTCGCGGACGGGGCGGTGCTCGACGGCGCGCTCGAGGATCGGATCAAGTCGACGATCCGCGAGCAGGCGTCGCCGCGGCACGTGCCCGACGAGATCATCGCGGCGCCCGGTGTCCCGCACACCCGCACCGGCAAGAAGCTGGAGGTGCCGATCAAGCGGATGTTCCAGGGCGCCGACGCGGACCGGATCCTCGATCGGAGCGCGATCGACGCCCCCGAGCTGATCGACTGGTATCTCCAGCAGAGGCCCTGACCTGGGCGGGAGATAATTGCGTCTCATCATGTAACTGAATTTTTGTGAAGTTCGCCATATTTTGCATCGCGTTCCCATACGCTGCAGCCAAGGCGGGCGGCAGCGCGGTTCCGCGACGGAGGGCGAGCGGGTAACCGCAGTTCAACGGGGTGGAACTGCGTTGGCGTCCGAGATGGAAGCTGCCCACATGCAAAGGACGCGCCGTGAACTTCAAGAGAATCGCCCCCGCGATCGCCGCTCTCGCGACCGCAAGCCTGCTCGCCGCGGGCTGTAGCAGCGACAGCGGCGCAGACGCGGCCGACAACGCCGCGACCGGTGATCCGATCAAGGTCGGTCAGATCGTGCCCATCGAGGCGCCGGGCCTCGGATCCGCCACCTACGCCGCGAGCACGGTCGCGTCGGTCGACGCATTCAACGAGCGGGGCGGCGTGAACGGACGCCCGCTCGAACTGCTGCAGTGCGACTCCATGGGCGATCCGAACAAGGAGGTCGACTGCGCGAACAAGATGGTCTCCGAGGGGGCAGTCGCGACCCTCGCAGACTTCACGCCGGCCTCGTCCGAGGCGACGTCGAAGATCCTGTTCGACGCCGGCATCGCCCGGGTCGGGCTGAACCCGGTGAACATGGCGGACTTCACCGCCACGAATGTCTACACCCCGTTCTCCGGCTCGCTGCTCAACCTGTACGGGATGATCGACATCCTGGTGGCGCAGGGCAAGACCAAGCTTTCCCTGATGCGTCCCGACCTGCCGGTCACCGCGCAGCTGGTCGGCCTGCTGACCCCGGCGGTACAGGCGAAGGGCGCCGAGATCGTCAACGACGTGGCGGTGGGCGCGGGCGCGACCGACTACACCCAGTTCATCGCCGCGGCCGAGCGCAATGACGCACAGGGCGTGATCATGGCGCTGGGCGCCACCGACGCCAACCCGATCGCCCAGGCGTTCGAGCAGCTCGGGTCGAAGCTGACCTTCGCGCTGGGGACGGCGGGCTTCACCCAGGCCGACCTGCAGGACCTCGGCACCTTCGCCACCAGCTCGACGTACACCAGCCCGACCCCCGCGCCCTCGTCGAGCACCGAGGACTTCCCCGGCCTCAAGGACTTCCTGGCGGACATGGACAAGTCCGGCAAGGAGGAGCTCGAGCTGCAGAACCTCACCGGCGATGCGGTGAACCCGTGGTTGTCGGTGCGCGCGTTCGGCGAGGTGGCAAAGAACCGGACGATCGACGCCGCGGACATCTGGAAGGGATTCGAGAACGCCAAGGACATCGACATGGCCGGCCTGATCCCGGCCTGGACTCCGGGAGCGGTGGAGCAGTTCGGGATCTTCCCGCGGATCTCGAACTCGATGATGTACAAGATGTCGTTCGACGGTGACGTGCTTGTCACCGATCCCACGCAGTACGACCTGCGCACCCCCACCGCCTAGTTCACGCCCCACCATGGAGATTGACGAATGACTGAGTTCTTGCAGTTCGCGATTCTCGGCCTGGGAGCGGGCTCCGCCTACGCGCTCCTGGCGCAGGGCATCGTGCTGGTTTACCGCGGATCCGGAGTGGTGAACTTCGCCCAGGGCGCGATCGCCATGGTGGGGGCCTACATATGCCTGGAAACCCTTCGGCACGACCAACACTGGGGGCTGCTGCCGGCCTTCCTGGTGGCGGTCGTGGTGGCCGGACTGATCGGCTTGGCATTTCAGCTGCTGGTGTTGCGGTGGCTCGCCAACGCCGCGCCGATCGTCCGGCTGGCCGCCACCCTCGGCCTGATGGTGATCCTGCAGGCGGGGGTGCAGCAGTACTACGGCAGTACGTCGATCCGGGTGAAGACCTTCCTGCCCGACGAGGCGTATCGCTGGGGAGGCGTTGTGGTGCAGCAGGATCGGATGATCCTGCTGGGTATCGCGATCCTGTCGACGGCTGCGCTATGGGCGTGGACCAACTTCACCCGGGTGGGCCTGGCAATCACCGCGTCCGCCGAGAACGAGCGGGCCGCCGCCGCGCTCGGCTGGTCGCCGCAGCGGCTCGCCACACTGACCTGGACCGTCGGCGGCGCCCTTGCCGGTGCGGCCGGCATCATGGTGGCGCCCCTGACCGGGCTCACCCCGTCGGCCTTCGTGGTGATCGTGACGGTCTCGGCGCTGGCCGCGGCGCTGCTCGGCGGCTTCCGTTCCTTCCCCCTGACCCTGATCGGCGGCCTGCTGCTCGGCGTGGGTGAGAGCCTGGTCGTCCTGTACCAGGACGACCTGCGGGATCTGCTCGGGATGGAAACGCTCACCGGCGTCAACCGGGCTGTGCCGTTCCTGGTGATCCTGGTGGTGCTGGTGGTGCGGGGGAAGGGGCTGCCGTTGCGCAGCCATGTCTCAGAGCGGCTGCCCAAGCTCGGTTCCGGCGAGATCCGCTGGCCGCTCGTCGTCCTCGGGATCCTGGTGGCCGTGGGCATCATCCTGGGCGGTGGCGACTGGCTGCGGTCGCTGACACTGACCCTGGCCGCGGCGGTGTTCCTGCTCTCGATCGTGGTGCTGACCGGCTTCGCCGGCCAACTCTCGCTCGCCCAGTACACCGTCGGCGGCCTGGGCGCGCTGTTCGCCGCGCGACTCGTCGGCGAGGCCGGCTGGCCACTGGTGCCCGCGGCCCTGGTGAGCGTGGCGGCGGTGATCGCGATCGGTGTGGTGTTCGCACTGCCGGCGTTGCGGACGCGCGGTGTGAACCTGGCGGTGGTCACCCTCGGACTCGGGTTCACCATCCAGGAGATGGTGTTCAACAACCCGACCTTCACCGGCGACAAGCTCGAGGGCTCGGTGAAGATCCATCAGCTGAGCCTGTTCGGACTCGATGTGACGCCCAGTGTCCATCCCGAGCGGTGGGCGACGGTGTGCCTCGTGGCGCTGGTCGTCTGCGGTCTGATTGTCGCGAACCTGCGGCGCTCGCGCACCGGGCGACGGCTCATCGCCGTGCGCACCAACGAGCGGGCCGCGGCCTCCCTCGGCATCAGCGTGTTCGGGGTCAAGATCTACGCCTTCGCGCTCGCGTCCGGCCTCGCCGCGGTGGCAGGCATCCTCCTCGGCCTGCGCAACACCGCCGTCACCTACCTCGAGTTCAACGTGTTCGCGTCGATCAACGCCGTGGTCCAGGCGGTGACCGGCGGCCTCGGGTTTGTCACGGGTAGCCTCATCGGCTCGCTCATGGCGCCCGGCGCCGTCTTCAGCCGGCTGCTGTCGGGCTTGGCCATCGCCGCGCTGCTCGGCGGCGTGATCCTCATCGTCACCCTGCTCACCAACCAGAACGGCATCGCCGACATGATCTCCCGCGGGGTGCGGAAGAACCCCGCACTGGCTGCGGTGCTGGCGCGCAAGAAGCGCCGTGGACATGAGCTGTCAGACGAGGCGCCCACCGGGTCGGTCACCCCGACGCCACTGACGGTGCGCGGCCTGACAGTCCGGTTCGGTGGTGTGACCGCCGTCGACGGCGTCGACCTCGACATCGCGCCCGGGCAGGTAGTGGGCCTGATCGGGCCCAACGGCGCAGGCAAGACCACCGTCATCGACGCCATCACCGGATTCGTCAGCCCCGCGGCCGGCAAGCTCACGCTGGGGGACCAGGACATCACCGGCTGGTCCACCGCGCGGCGCTCCAAGGGCGGCCTGCGCCGGTCCTTCCAGTCGCTCGAGCTGTTCGAGGACGTCACGGTCGGCGAGAACATCCACGCCGGCGCCGACGAGTCCACCTGGCTCGCCCGGCTCACCGACCTCGTCACCCCGGGCCGCCATCCCCTCTCACCGAGTGCATCGGCGGTGGTGCGGGACTTCGAGCTGGAGAACGACCTGGACGTGCTGCCGAGCGAGCTGTCATACGGCCAGCGCCGGCTGGTGGGTATCGCCCGCGCCGTTGCCTCCGCTCCCTCCGTCATCCTGCTCGACGAGCCGGCGGCCGGACTGGACGACGCAGAGAGTCGAGAACTCGCGGTCGCCATTCGGCACCTGGCCGTGCAACGCGGGGCCGGGGTGCTCCTGATCGAACACGACATGGGTCTGGTGATGTCCACCTGTGACCGGATCGTGGTGCTCGCAGCCGGCCGGGTGCTCGCGGCCGGCACGCCCGAGGAGATCGCCGCCAGCCCGGCGGTTCGCGACGCCTACCTGGGCACAGAAGACGACACGACGGAGGCAGCACGATGACCACCACCCAGGAGAAGGCCGTGCCGTCCACGACGGTGCTCGAATGCCAGGGCCTCAGTGCCGGCTACGGCGGGACCGTGGTGTGCCGCGGCCTCGACATCACCGTGCGTTCGGGGGAGGTGGTGGCGCTGATCGGAGCCAACGGCGCAGGCAAGTCCACGACGATGCTGACGGTGGCAGGCGAGTTGGCGCCGATCTCGGGCCGAGTGTCCGTGCTCGGTTCCGACAAGAAGGCATCGCTCGCCACCCTGGCGCGGCGCGGCCTGAGCTATGTCACCGAGGAGCGGTCGGTGATCATGGGGCTGACAGCCGCGGACAACCTGCGGCTGGCGGGCGTCAAGGCCGATGCCGCGTGCGCGATCTTCCCGGAACTGCGCGCGCTGCTCGGGCGACCGGCCGGCCTGTTGTCCGGCGGCGAGCAGCAGATGCTCACCCTGGCAAGGGCGCTGGCCAGGAACCCGAAGCTGCTGTTGGCGGACGAGCTGTCGCTCGGGCTGGCACCGCAGATCGTGGCGCGGCTCCTCGACGTGGTGCGGGCGGCCGCGGACACCCAGAATCTCGGGGTGTTGCTGGTTGAGCAGCACGTTCGCCAGGTCCTGCGGGTCGCGGATCGCGTGTACGTGATGCGCCGCGGTCAGGTGATGCTGGAGGGGACGGCCGCCGAGATCGGCGCGGACCTCGACGCGGTTCAGCGGGCCTATCTCTCGTCGGGTGAGCCGGGGGAGAGTGGTTAACAAGCAATTCGGTCAACTCTTGTACCCTTGGTCGGTCATCTGTCCTGGTCAGCGCGGGGCGTGACCCAAAAAGGAGCGAGGGGTGCGAGTGACGTCCGGAACGAAGTCGACGGTGGTCCGGGTGCCGAAGGCCGGTGAGTTGGTGGCAGCCAACCTGCGGCGCCGGATCATCACCGGCGAACTCAACGTGGGCGACCCGTTGCCCAACGAGGCCGTGCTCATGGAACAGTTCGGGGTGTCGCGGCCGACCCTGCGCGAGGCATTCCGGATCCTCGAATCCGAATCGATCATCACGGTGCTGCGCGGCGCACACGGGGGCGCGAGGGTCTTGGCGCCCGACGCATCGGTGGCCGCGCGGTACACCGGCCTGCTGCTGCAGTACCAGGGCACACCGCTCATCGACGTGTACCGGGCGCGGGCATCGCTGGAGGTGTCCGCGGTGGGAATGTTGGCCGAGGGCAACCGCGGCGAGGCACTCGCGACCTTCGCGGAACTGATCGAGGCGGGTGCCGACCTCGTGGAGGACTCCGCCGGGTTCGCCCGCCACGACGTCGATGTCCACCAGGCGCTCATCGACCTCGCCGGAAACCAGACGCTCGCGGTGCTCGGCGGGATGCTGGTGCACATCATCGATGCACACAACGCCCTCTTCATCGCCTCGCATGGCGGCGGCAACGAGCGTCCCGCCGCCCGTGCGGCGCATCGCGCCTATCTCAAGCTGCTAGGGCTGCTGCGCGAGGGCGATGCCACCGCCGCTCAGGAGTTCTGGCGCAAGCACCTCGACGCGATCGAGAAGTACATGATCGGCGACACCGAGACGACCCTCGTCGAGGTGTTGTCGTAGCTCTGTAGACCGTAGGGATCAGGGCACCTGGATCACCAGCGGCGGCAGCCCGGGTATCTGGACCTGGATCTGCGGCGGTGGGGGTGGGGCCGCGGGAACCGGCGCGGGCGCGGGCGGCGGTGGTTCCGGCGCGGGTGGGGGCGGTGCGGGCGCCGGTGGTGGTGGCTCGGGCGCCGGAGCGGGCGCCTGTCTCTGGACGGGTGGCGGCGCGACCGCGAGCGGCTCTAGTTGTGCCGCGGGCGGAGGCGGCGGGGGCGGGCCCGGGGGTGGCATCGGGGGCAGCGCGCCGGGCCGATCCGCCGGCTGCTGGGGTCCCGCCCCGATCGGTACGGCCGCGAGGCCGCCGGTCGTCAGGTCCACGACCGTGACCTGCGCCATCGGCTGCTGGGCGGGTTGTACGAGCAGTAGTCGCT
This sequence comes from Rhodococcus sp. PvR099, assembly GCF_017833315.1. Lineage (NCBI taxonomy): Bacteria > Bacillati > Actinomycetota > Actinomycetes > Mycobacteriales > Nocardiaceae > Rhodococcus > Rhodococcus sp. PvR099. The sequence goes on from NZ_JAFIBV010000001.1 coordinate 5,193,264, forward strand.
CGGCGTCGTAGCCGGGCCACTCGTCCTCCGCCGCGGCAGGCTCCGAACTCGAGCGCGGATCGCTCAGCGGGCTTCCCCGCGCGCATCGGACCCGCGGCGTTCCGTGGTCGTCGATCAGCACGATGGTCCCGGCTTCGAGGACCGACTGATACGACGTCGCGCGCTGTCCGCTGTAGCCGTGGTTGGTCACCCTCGTGTCCGCGCGCAGCAGCACGGGCGTGAGGGTGCGCACGTAGCTCCGCACGTCGTCGACATCGAGCACGCCGGACCAGGCCTCCACCTTGACCGGATCGCTCTCGAGGTCTGCGACCAGCCGCTCCCGGTCGCACAGGACCCGGTCGAGGCTTCCGCCGTACAGACCGACGCGATCGCCTGAGACGCTGACGCCTGCGTCCGCGTTCGGGAGGTCGGCGCCGGGCGGACCGGGCGGGACGACCGTCGGGATCTGCGGGGGTAGCAGGCGGTCGGTCCAGGGCAACCGGCCGTCGGAGATCACCCGGTCCAGCGCCAGGGGCCGCGGCTGGGTCTCCTGTCCGTTCGAACACGCCGCGACCACCACGGCACACGCGACCACGAGCCATCGACCCGGCACGTGTCCCACACGTGGACCGGTCCTTGCGACAGTGCTTCGTCGGGCAGACCGTGCGGCCTGCCCGGCGATGACGGTGGCCACGCACACATCGTAAGCACTCGGTGGGGCGGCCGGGCTCTATTACGGGACCTCGGGCGCGGTGCTCAGCGAGCCGGTTCGGGCTCCAGGTCCGCGGCCGGCGTGGGGGCAACGACGGACGCGGGGACCCGACGCGGGATGAAGGCCGCGATGAGCAGCGCCAGCAACGCGGCCGCGGCGCCGATCAGGAATGTCACCACGAACGCCCGGTGCGTCGGCACAAGGGCCGGGCCGAACGACATGGTCATGTTGGCCAGCACCACGGTCATCACGGCACTCGCGAAGGACGTTCCGACCATCCGCATCAGGGAGTTGAGGCCGTTCGCGGCCGCCGTCTCGTGCAGCGGGACCGAGCGCATGATCAGGGCGGGCATGGCCGCATACGCGACGCCGATCCCCGCACCGATGATGGTCGAGACGAGCGCGATCTGCCAGACCTCGTTCATCAGCACGGCGCCGATCAGGTAGCCGACGGCGATGACGACGGTGCCGACCATCAGGGTCGTCCGCGGGCCGTACCGGTTGGTGATGCGGGCCGAGACCGGCGAGAGCAGCATCATCACGATGCCTGCGGGCGCCATGCACAGCCCGGCCATGACCATCGACTGGCCGAGTCCGTAGCCGGTCTCCGGCGGTGACTGCAGCAGCTGCGGAACCGTCAACGACGTTGCGTACATGGCGAATCCGGTCATGACCGAGGCCAGGTTGGTCAGCAGGATCGGTCGGGAGGCGGACACCCGGAGGTTGACGAGGGGCGCTGCTGTGCGCAGCTCGGCGAACCCCCACGCCAGGAACACGACGAGGGCCGCGGCGAGCAACCCGAGGGTGGTCGCACTGGTCCAGCCCCACTCGGCGCCCTTGGTGATCGCCAACAACAGCGAGACGAGGCCGGCCGCGAGCCCCACCGCGCCGAGGTAGTCGAACCGGCCCGGATTGCGGACGGATGACTCGGGGACCAGGATCGCGACCGCGATCGCGACCAGGGCGCCCAGCACCGCGGATGCCCAGAACAGCATGTGCCAGTTGAAGTTCTGTGCCGTCGCCGCGGCCAGCGGCAGGCCGATCGCACCGCCGACGCCCATCGTCGAACTCATCACTGAGATCGCGCCGCCCACCTTCTCGGCGGGCAATTCGTCGCGAAGGATGCTGATGCCGAGCGGGATCGCCCCGGTCGCCGCGCCCTGCAGGATGCGGCCGATGATCACAAGGGGGACGGTCTCGCTCAGCGCGCACACCACCGATCCCGCGACCAGGAAAGCCATGCTGACCAGGATCATTCGCCGCTTGCCGAACATATCGCCGAGGCGGCCCGAGACCGGCGTGACGACGGCCGCGGCCAGCAGGGTGGAGGTGATGACCCAGGACGCGGTGGAGGCCGAGGTGTTCAACAGCTCGGGCAGGATGTGGATCAGCGGCACGACGAGGGTCTGCATGAGCGAGACCACGATGCCGGAGAACGCCAGCGTGGCGAGGATCCAGGTGGAGGAGCGGGTGCGCCGCGTCGCGCTGTCGGCAGCAATGGTCACGACGGACCTCTTCTCTTGTGTTCTATGCGCTGATCGAGTTCGAAGAAAGCAATAGATGTGTACGGTACACATCGTATGTATCGTGCACAATCGGTGGGAGTATGGCGGCGTGATGCGAGGATGACCCCGATGGAATCCGAGGAGATCGACCCGGGTCGCGGGTTGGAGCGCGAGATCACGCTGATGGCCCGCCACACCACCCTGGTGACCAAGCGATGGCTGGAACAGCAGGCGCTCGACCGATCCGCGTATCTGTTGTTGAGTCGCCTCGAGATCGGCGAGCCGATGACGTTGAAGGAGCTGGCGGACTCGTTCGGCCTCGACGTCTCGACGATCAACCGGCAGACCGCCGCGCTCGTCCGGCAGGGACTGGCCGAGAGAATTCCCGACCCGCAGGGCGGCACGGCGAGGAAACTCCGGCCGACGGAGGGCGGACTGCGCGCGCTGCGTTCCGACCGGCAGCACAACGTCGACGGCATCAACTCCCTCGTCGCCGATTGGGACGAGAAGGATCGACGGGATCTGGTTACCTTGTTGCGGCGGCTGAACGAACAGATCGAGGACCGACAGGGTCTCAGCTGGCCGAGGGACTGACCGACAAGCTGCGAGGGAGTTGCACGGATGGGCATCAACGAGGGACGCGTCGTGATCGTGACCGGCGCCGCGGGCGGCATCGGCCGTGAGCACGCGCTCGAGTTCGCCAGGCAGGGAGCGAAGGTCGTCGTCAACGACCTCGGGCCCGCCGAGGCGGTCGTCGAGGAGATCAAGGCGCTCGGCGGCGAGGCCATCGCGAACAAGGACGACATCTCGGACTTCGACGGCGCAGGCCGGCTGGTGCGCAGCGCGATCGACACGTTCGGCACCGTGCACGTGCTCGTCAACAACGCGGGCATCCTCCGCGACAAGATGTTCGTCAACATGACGGTCGATCAGTGGGACGACGTCATGCGCGTGCACCTGCGGGGGACGTTCGCGCCGTCGCAGCACGTGGCGTCGTACTGGCGGGAGCAGCACAAGGCGGGCACCCCTGTCGCGCACCCGCGCATCATCAACACCTCCTCGCCCTCGGGCCTGTACGGCAACATCGGGCAGGCGAACTACGGCGCCGCGAAGGCGGGCATCGCGGCGTTCACCGTGATCCTCGCCGACGAGCTGGCCCGGCTCGGCGTCACCGTCAACGCGATCGCCCCCACCGCTCTCACCCAGATGACCGCGGGCCTAGAGGGTTTCGTCGCTGCGATGGAGGCCGAGAAGGAACGCACCGGCTTCGATGCCGCCGCACCGGCGAACATCTCGCCGACCGTCGTCTGGCTCGGATCGCCGGAGTCCGACGGCATCACCGGCCGGATCTTCAATGTGCACGGCGGTTCGATCAGCGTCGCGGAGACCTGGGTGGCGGGCCCCGGGGTGTCGAAGAACGCCCGTTGGGATCCGGCGGAGCTGGGGGAGGTCATCCCGGCGCTGGTCGCCGAGGCGCGACCGAACTCGGACATGGCCGGGCAGTCGCGCAACGAGAACTCGCGTCAGGGCCTGTAGCCCCGCACTCACCCCCGCCCGAGCAGATCGAGAGCGAAGCTCGCGTACTCCGCGGCGATCTGCTCGGGCGAGGACGGTCCATCGATCCGGAACCACTGCGGCAGTGATGTGCACATCGTCGAGATGGCCCGTCCGGCATCCCTCGGATGCCGCGTCATGAGGCTTCCCTCGGCGATCGCAGCGTCGATCTCGTCGTCGAGAAGGTATTGGATCTGATTGCGGGAGTCGGTGATCCGCGCCCGGTTCGCCGGTTCGAGGCTACGCATCTCGCTGGCGCCGATGAATGCGAGTTCCCTGCGGTGCGTGTGATAGAGCGCGAGCGCCTCGACGATGAGGCCGACGCGCTCGATCCCGCCGGTGCCCTGGTCCCGTGCCGCCCGCACCCGCCAGTGCAGCTCGTCCATCGTGAGATCGAGCGCCCGCACCAGTAGCTCCTGCTTGTCCCGGTAGTGGTGGTACATGCCGGGAACGCTCATGCCCGCCCGCTCGGCGATCGAGCGCATGGTCGCGCCGTGATACCCGGTCTCGACGAACGAGTCGATCGCGGCCGCGAGCACGGGGTCGACGCGCAGTGACGGGAACAAACGCCAGTCACCCGTCGACTGTGCAGTTGCCGCCGTCGCTCCTGGGGATTCGCGCCGGGAAGTGCGCACTCGGCGGTCCGCGGTGGAGGGTCCGCGGGCGAGGGTGGTGCCGGCATCGCCCACCAACCGTGCGGCGGTGGTGTCGAGCGCCCCGGCGAGGGCGTGCAGTCGCTCGACCGAGACGCCGGTCTTGCCGTTCTCGATGGCGCTGAGCGTCGCCGGGCTGATCGCCATCCGCCCCGCGAGCTCTCGCAATGTCAGGCCCGCCGACCGGCGCGTCCGCCTGATCGTGTCGGGCAGGTGCTCCGGCTTGGTCAACTCTCGATCCAATCTGTTCAGGAATGCTGAACATGCTACACGTTGGCATCTACTGAACTCCTTTGACGGGCAGACAAACCTGTGAGATCGTGTGGAAATCAGCTGCCGAGCGATCGTTCGGCTACGTGACGAAGGAGGAGTGAGTGTGTCGATCGATCTGACCTATTCCCCCGAGGTCCAGGACCTCATCGACCGCACCAGGACCTTCACCCGCGACGTCATCCTGCCCATCGAGGACGAGCACGCCGGGGACATCACGGCCGGCGGCGGCGACGCGCTGCGGATCGGCATGCAACAGGCGGCCAAGGCCGCCGGGGTGTTCGCCCCGCACGCCCCGCTCGAGTTCGGCGGCCACGGGTTGAACATGTCGGACCGTGCCCCGGTGTTCGAGGAGGCCGGCTACTCACTGTTCGGTCCCACCGCGTTGAACATCGCGGCGCCCGACGAGGGCAACGTCCACATGTTGGCGCACATCGCCAACCCGGAGCAGAAGCAGCAGTTCCTCGCGCCACTGGCCCACGGGGACGTCCGTTCGGCCTTCGCGATGACGGAGCCGGCACCGGGAGCGGGATCGGACCCGTCGGCGCTGACCACCCGCGCGGTCCGAGCGGATGGCGGCTGGCGGATCAACGGGCACAAGTGGTTCATCACCGGCGCCGACGGCGCCGGATTCTTCATCATCATGGCGCGCACCTCGGGCGAGCCCGGTCAGCGTGGCGGGGCCACGATGTTCCTCGCGCCCGCCGACAGTCCCGGGATCCGGGTGGGGCGACACATCGACACCCTGGACCGGGCGATGATCGGCGGGCACTGCGAGGTCTTCTTCGAGGACCTGCTGGTTCCCGACGCCGCGGTGCTCGGCGAGGTCGACCGCGGCTTCGAGTACGCCCAGGTGCGGCTCGGCCCGGCCCGGATGACCCACGTCATGCGCTGGCTGGGCGCCGCGCGCCGCGGCCATGACGTCGCGGTTGCCCGGGTAGCCGAGCGGGAAGGCTTCGGATCCAGGCTGGGCGACCTCGGCATGGTTCAGAAGATGGTGGCGGACAACGAAATCGACATCGCCGCCACCCGGGCTCTGCTGATACGGGCCTGCTGGGAGCTCGACAGCGGCGACCCGGCGTCGAACGCGACATCGATCGCGAAGACCTACGCCGCCGAGGCGGTCTTCCGGATCGTCGACCGCAGCATGCAGATGTGCGGCGGGATGGGGGTCTCCGGCGACCTGCCGCTGGCGCGGCTCTCCCGGGAGGTCCGTCCGTTCCGGGTCTACGACGGGCCGTCCGAGGTGCACCGTTGGGCCATCGCCAAGCGGGTCGTCGGGGCAGCCAAGCGCGAGCTGAGGGGTGCGAAGTGAGCCTTCCCGGAATGAACATCGCTGCGCTGCAGCGGTTCCTGTCCGACAGCTGCATCGAATTGCATGGGGAGCTGCACGTCGAGCTGATCAGCGGCGGCCGATCCAATCTGACCTACCGGGCCTGGGACGACCGGTCGTCGTGGGTGGTGCGACGGCCACCGACCAGTGGGTTGACCCCGTCGGCGCACGACATGGCTCGGGAGTACACCGTGACCTCGGCGCTGCAGGGCACGGCCGTGCCGGTTGCGCGGACGGTGGCCTTCGATGCCGACGGCTCTGCCCTCGGCGCGCCGATGACGGTGGTCGAATTCGTCGAGGGCACGGTGGTCCGGGATCAGGCCGACCTCGCCGGGCTCTCCGACGATCAGGTCGAGGCCAGTGCCGACACGCTGGTGCGAGTCCTGGCCGATCTGCATGCGGTGGACTACCGGGCGGTGGGGCTGGGCGACTTCGGGCGGCCCGACGGCTTCGTCGCGAGGCAGGTGAAACTCTGGGCGGGACAATGGGATCGGGTCAAGACGAGGGAGCTTCCCGATGTGGCGGTCCTGCATGCCGCGCTCACCGAGGCCATGCCCGCGACCTCGGCCGCGTCGATCGTGCACGGCGACTTCAGGATCGACAACACGATCCTGGATCCCCGTGACCCGGGGCGGGTCCGGGCGGTGGTGGATTGGGAGATGTCGACGCTGGGTGATCCGCTGACCGACGTCGCCCTGATGTGTGTGTACCGGGACCCGGTGTTCGACCTTGTGCTCGGATCCCAGGCGGCCTGGACCAGCGATCGGCTGCCGTCGGCGGGCGCGCTGGCGCAGAGCTACGCCGTCGCGTCCGGCCGCGACCTCGGGGACTGGAACTTCTATCTCGCGCTCGCCAACTTCAAGTTGGGTGTGATCGGTGAGGGCATCACCCATCGCGCGCTGCAGGGATCGGACTCCGGCGCCGGCGCGGTGCGGGCCGCCGAGGCGACGCCCGAGTTCATCGCGGCGGGGCTGCGGGCACTGAAGGGAGTGACGCTGTGAGCGGCGGCGAGAATAGGACGGCCCTGGTCACGGGGGCCTCGCGGGGGATCGGGCTCGGGATCGCGACTCGGCTCGCGCAGTCGGGACACTCGTTGACGATCACCGCAAGGGACCCCGCGCGGCTCGACTCCGTCGCGGATGGGCTGCGCGCCGCAGGGGCGCCCGAGGTGGTGCCGATCGCGGGCGACATGGCCGACGAGACCGATATCGCCAGGGTGACGGCCGCACACGCGGACCGGCTCGGCCCGATGACCGCGCTGATCCTGAACGCGGGAGTCGGCACCGCGGGGGAGATCGGGGACTTTCCGTTGCGCCGGTTCGACAAGACCGTTGCGGTGAACTTCCGCGGGCCGTTCCAGTTGCTCCAGGAGTCGTTGCCGTTGCTGCGGGCGGGCGCCGCCGCGAACCCGGGCCGTGGTGCCAAGGTGATCGCGCTCGCGTCCATCACCGGTGTGTACGCGGAGCAGGGCCTCGCGGTCTACGGCGCGACGAAGGCGGCGCTGATCAGCATGGCGGCGACGTTGAACGCCGAGGAGTCCGGCCGCGGGGTGTGCGCCACGACCATTGCGCCCGCGTTCGTGGACACCGATATGAGCGCGTGGACCCACGAGCAGGTGCCGCCGGGGGCGATGCTCGAGGTCAACGATGTCGTCGAGGTGGTCGACGCGCTGCTGAGGCTGTCGTCGCGGGCCGTGATCCCGAATATCATCATGGCCAGGGCGGGCACCGACGGCTATCGCGCCTGAAAGTCGCGCGCGCGACGGCCCGACCGCGTAGCCTCCCGCGGGTGATCACTCTGGCCGATCCCGCGATACGCGAGTTCCTGTCGGCGGGCACCCGGACGGGCAAGCTCGGTTTCACCGCGTCCGACGGCCGGCCGCTGGTCGCTCCCGTGTGGTTCGTCGTCGACGGTGACGATCTGGTCTTCAACACCGGCACCGGCTCCGCCAAGGGCCGCGCCGTGGCGCGCGACGGCCGGGTGGTGCTCTGCGTGGACCTCGAACAGCCGCCGTATGCCTTCGTCCAGGTGCAGGGCGTGGCCACCGTGTCCGAGGACCCCGAGGAGCTGATCCGCATCGCGACCGCGATCGGTGGCCGGTACATGGGGCCGGACCGGGCGGAGGAGTTCGGACGTCGGAACGGCGTGCCAGGGGAGCTGGTGGTGCGGCTCCGTCCGACCAAGGTGATCGCCGATCTGGACGTCACCGGCTGACCGGATCGTGTCCCAAGGTCACGGCCTGTGACCGAATCACAATACCGCTGTGACTAGCGCACAAGGTGCGTTCGCGTGCTGTGAAACGCCGCTGAGCTGGGAAGATGATCGAGCGTCCGCCGCGTCGAAGCGCTGGATGAGCGTGCGGATCGCGACAATCCGGGCCAGGTCTTGGACGCTTGTTAGAAGAAATACCAAAAGGGCATGAGCGGACCTGGTTGAGATGTAGATTACATCCTGCGGTGCGGGCAGAACTCGCCGCGATTTCGGGACGTTGCCACTCGTGGCGGCGTGATTGTTCCTCGGGAGGGCGATCAATGAGCGCAGGGTGGATCCATGGACTCGGTGCGCAGGGGGCTGCTTCGGTGTCCTTCACGATGAGGTTGAGACCTCGTCGCAGTTCGGCGATCGCGCGAACCGCGGGAAGTTGTGTGACCACGTGACAGGTCGCATGACCAGACGATAGTTCTCAGTGCGCTCGGCGCGCACCCGTTCCCGCTCGCGCGTATCGGCGATGCGGTCTCTTCCTTGTCGAATCTGATTTGGATCCTTACCTGTCTTTGCTGCGCCCATGGGCTGGGGGCGAGGGGATTCAAGTGGTTGTTTGGGACTCCGCGGTGTTCCGGAAAATGAGGTATCAGTTGAAGCCGATCATGCTCAACGAAGACAACGACGGCCGCAGCTCGATCGAGTGCCAGTCCGATGTCTTTCCGCTGTCGCCCGCGCAGCTCGGAATGTGGTACGCGCAGCATGTCGACCCTGAGGTCCCCATCAACATCGCGCAGTTCGTGGACCTGCGTGGCCCGCTCGATCTGCAGATTCTCGACGACGCCAGCCAGATCGGATCCGCCGAGTTCGGCACCGGGTTCCTCCGCCTGATCGAGGTGGACGGCACCCCGCAACAGGTGATCGACCTGACGATCGACGACCATGTCGGTTACCAGGACTTCCGCGGCTACGAGAACCCGGAACGTGCCGCGCAGGACTGGATGCAGGCCGAATTCAGCGCACCGATCGACCTGCTCGAGGACCGCCTCATCGCCGCGGTCGTGCTGCAGATCGAGGACGAGCGGTACTTCTGGTACTCCCGCGTGCATCACATCGCGCTCGACGGCTTCGGTGCGATGGCCTACATGACCCGCGTCGCCGAGCTCTACTCGACGCTGATCGAGGGGCACGAGCCCACCCCGTCCAAGGCGAGCACGCTGCGCAGCCTCTACGAATCGGAGGTCGCGTACCGCGAGAGCACCCGGTTCCAGTCCGACGCCGCCTACTGGGCCGACCGCGTCAAGGGCATGGAGGAGGGCACCAGCCTGACCGAGCGGACCGCGCCGCCCGCCGCGCTCAACGGCATCGCGAGCGCGGCGCTGTCCGCCGGCACCGAGGCGCTGATGGCCGAATCGGTGGCCCGGCACGACTCCTCGCCGTCGGGGATGCTCATCGCGGCGTTCGCCGCGTACCTGGCCCAGATGACCGATGCCGGCGACGTGATCCTCAGCCTGCCGGTGACGGCTCGGACGACGGCCTCGATGCGCAAGTCCGGCGGCATGCTCTCCAACGTGGTCCCGCTGCGGCTGCACGTTGGCACGGGCACGACCGTCGAAGAGCTGCTCAAGTCCGTTCAGGTCGCGGTCGCCGGGGCGCTGCGCCACCAGCGGTACCGTCACGAGGACATCCGGCGCGATTCGTCCAACAGCACGATGCAGCGCGAATTGCTCGGCCCGTTGGTCAACATCATGTTGTTCCACAACGAGCTCGCCCTCGGTCCCGTCGTCGGTGAGCTCAGCATTCTGTCCACCGGCACGGTGGAGGACCTGGCCGTCAACTTCTACCAGAGCGTCGCAGGCACCCGGACGCACGTCGATTTCGAGACCAACCCGAACCTGTACACCGAGGAGCAGGCGAAGGGGCACCACGACCGGTTCCTCGCCTTCTTCGATCAGTTCCTCGCCGCGGACCCGGCCCAGCGGGTGTGGGACCTGACCGTCACCACCGAGGCCGAGCGGACCCTCGCACTGTCGGGTTGGAACGCCACCGATCGGGTGGTCGAGGACGGCACGTTGGTGTCGATGTTCGACGCTCAGGTGGTGCGGTCGCCCGGTGCGGTCGCATTGTCGTTCGACGGCGAGTCGGTGACCTACTCGGATTTCGATTCTCGGGTCAATCGCCTTGCGCGACATCTGATCTCCATCGGTGTCGGTCCGGAATCGTTGGTGGCGTTGGCGATGCGTCGATCGATCGATCTGTTGGTCGGTGTGTACGCGGTGGTCAAGGCCGGTGGTGCGTACGTGCCGGTGGACCCGGATCAGCCAGCGGATCGAATCGGGAACATCCTCGACACCGCCGAGCCCGCGTGCGTTCTCTCGACGTCGCGTGACGAGTTCACGGCCCCGGGGGCTGAGGTCGTCGAGATCGACGCGGTCGACCTGGCGTCGTTCTCGGATGCGCCGGTGTCGGATGTGGATCGGTTGGCGCCGTTGGTGCCGTCCAATACGGCGTATGTGATTTTCACGTCGGGTTCGACGGGTCGGCCGAAGGGTGTGGCCGTGAGCCATGCGGCGATCGTGAATCGTCTGTTGTGGATGCAGGGCGAGTACGGGCTGTCGGCTGATGATGTGGTGTTGCAGAAGACTCCGGTGACCTTCGATGTGTCGGTGTGGGAGTTGTTCTGGCCGTTGCAGGTTGGTGCCCGGATGGTGATCGCGGTGCCGGATGGTCATCGGGATCCGGCGTATCTGGCTCGGGTGATCGTGGAGGAGTCGGTGTCGACGGCGCATTTTGTGCCGTCGATGTTGGCGGTGTTCGTGGCGGAGCCGTCGGTGGTGGAGGCGGTGTCGTTGCGGCGGGTGTTCGCTTCGGGTGAGGCGTTGCCCGCGCAGACGGCGGCGTTGTTGCGTGAGGTGTTGCCGTCGTCGCGTTTGCACAATCTGTATGGGCCGACGGAGGCCGCGGTGGACGTGACCTTCCATGAGGTCACTGCGGCGGATGAGGTGTCGGTGCCGATCGGTGCGCCGGTGTGGAACACGCAGGTGTTCGTGTTGGATTCGCGGTTGCGGCCGGTGCCGGTGGGGGTGCCGGGTGAGTTGTATCTGGCGGGTGGGCAGTTGGCTCGCGGGTACGTCGGTCGCAGTGACCTGACGTCGGATCGGTTCGTGGCGAACCCGTTCGGGGCGTCCGGTGAACGGATGTACCGGACTGGTGACCTGGTGTCCTGGAACGACTCCGGCGAGCTGGACTACATCGGCCGCACCGACTTCCAGGTGAAGTTGCGCGGTCTGCGGATCGAGCTCGGCGAGATCGAGGCGGTGCTTTGTGCGCTGCCCGAGGTGGCGCAGTGTGTGGTCGTGGTGCGCGCGGATTCGGCGGCCGGCGAGCAGTTGGTCGGCTACGTGGTGCCGTCGGCGGGCGCCGTGCTGGACGTCGACGAGCTGCGATCCGCAGTCGAGCGTGTGCTGCCGGCATACATGGTGCCGTCGGCGTTGACGGTGCTGGAGGCGTTCCCGCTCAACGCCAGTGGCAAGTTGGATCGCAAGGCGCTGCCCGCGCCCGTGTTCACGCTCGGTGAGCGGGTCTATCGTGCCCCGCGGACTCCCGCGGAGGAGATCGTCGCCTCGGTGTTCGCGGACGTGCTTGACGCGGATCAGGTGGGCCTGGACGACAACTTCTTCGAGCTGGGCGGTAACTCGCTCAACGCCAACCACGTGGTCGCCCGGATTGGCGCGGCATTCGGCATCCGGCTCGGCGTGCGGACGCTGTTCGAGGCCCCGACCGTCGCGGCGATCACGGACCGGGCGGAGAAGGCCAGCGCCAAGGGGGAGCAGCGCCCGCAACTGGTGGCCAGGACTCGGCAGGAGCAGCTTCCGCTGTCGCTTGCGCAGCAGCGGATGTGGTTCCTCAATCAGTACGACACCGCAGCTGCCACCTACAACCTGCCGCTCGTCGTCCGGCTCGCCGGACGCACCGATGTGCCTGCCCTGCGCGCGGCCCTGCTCGACGTGCTCGGCCGGCATGAGGCGCTGCGCACGGTGTTCCCCGAGTCGGCGGCCGGCGTGTTCCAGGTGATCCTGCCCCTCGCAGAAGTGGACCTGGACGTGGTCGCGCAGGAGGTGACCGAGGACGAACTGGCGACTCGGCTCACGGACTTCGCGTCCCTCGGATTCGACGTGGCGGAGGAGATCCCCTTCCGGGTGCGACTGTTCGCGGTCGGGGCGGACGAACTCGCCGTTGCGTTGGTCGTTCACCATATTGCCGCGGACGGCATGTCGTGGGCGGTTCTGGCTCGTGACGTGATGACGGCTTACACCGCCCGGGCCACGGGTGTGGCACCGGACTGGGCGCCGCTGCGAGTGCAGTACGCGGACTACAGCGTCTGGCAGCGCGAGGTGCTCGGATCCGAGGACGATCCGAACTCGTTGTCCGCCAAGCAGATCAGCCACTGGCGTGAGGTGCTGGCGGGGCTGCCCGACCAGCTGGACCTGTCCATGGACCGACCCCGCCCGGTTGTCCAGTCCTTCGACGGCGGCCGGGTCCGCTTCACCATCGAGGAGGACACGGTCCGGGCGCTGGGCGCGCTGGCCCGGGCCCAGGGCGTCACCGCCTTCATGGTTGTGCACGCGGCGCTGAGCGTGCTGTTGGCACGCCTCAGCGGTACCACCGACATCGCGGTCGGTACCCCGGTCGCCGGTCGAGGCGAGCAGGCACTCGACGACGTCATCGGCATGTTCGTCAACACCCTGGTGCTGCGCACCGAGGTAGATGCCGGTTCGTCCTTCGTCGATCTGCTTGCCCGCGTCCGCGACGTCGACCTGGCCGCATTCTCCAATGCCGACGTGCCTTTCGAGCAACTCGTCCAGGTGCTCAACCCGGCGCGCTCGACCTCCCGGCACCCGCTGTTCCAGGTGGCGCTGTCGTTCGAGAACATGGGCGCGACCACCCTCGAGCTCCCGGGGCTGTCGGTGTCCGCCAGCGAGGTCGAGGTCGATCTGTCCAAGTTCGACCTGCAGTTGACCCTGCGCGGCGGTTCCGATTCCGTAATGGACGCCGAATTCATTTACGCCACAGATCTGTTCGACGAGTCGACGGTGTCCGGATTCGCGGAGCGGTTCGTCCGGATCCTCCGGTCGGCGCTGCGCGAGCCCAGTCGCCCGGTCGGTGACATCGAGATCCTCTCCGGCGAGGAGCGAATCGACCTGTTGAGCCGCTCCGGCCGTGAGGGGGAGCCCGAGCGGCTCTTGCCTGACATCCTCCAGAGTGCTGCAGCCGTGAATCCGACCGGTGTCGCCGTGTCCGATCAGGGGCGTGAACTGACCTACCATGACCTCGACGAGGCGTCGTCGAGGCTGGCCCGGCTGTTGATCACCCGCGGCGCAGGGCCCGAGACCACAGTTGCCGTCGCGCTGACCCGGTCGCTCGAATCCGTGCTGGCGGTGTGGGCGGTGGCCAAGACCGGTGCCGCGTTCGTGCCGGTCGACCCGAACTACCCGATCGACCGTATTGCCTACATGATCGAGGACTCGTCTGCCGTCGTCGGCGTCACCGTCGACACCTTCCTCGGTCAGTTGCCCTCTGGCATCGCGTGGCTGGCGCTCGGAACAGACGCAGTCGAGGACGAACTCGCCGCACTGGCACTGACACCGGTGGGCGACCCGGACCGGGTGCGTCCGCTGCAGTTCGCCAACGTCGCCTACCTGATCTACACGTCGGGCTCCACCGGCAGGCCGAAGGGCGTCGCGGTCACACACGACGGGCTGGCCGCCGTCGTTGCCGATCAGCGCGCGTCCTTCGGTACGACGCGCGATTCACGGATCCTGCACTTCGTATCACCGAGCTTCGACGTGTCCATCTACGAGATGCTGCTGGCTTACGGCTCGGGCGGCACCGTCGTGATTGCTCCGCCGACGATCTACGGCGGTGCCGAACTCGCCGAGCTCATGCGGCGCGAGCGGGTGACACATGCATCGGTCACCCCGGCCGCGCTGGCCGCGGTCGACCCGTCGGACCTGACCGACCTGCGCATGGTGATGGTCGCCGGCGAGGCATGCCCGCCGGAACTGGTCGCCAGGTGGAGTCCTGTCTGTGACTTCGTCAACGGTTACGGTCCCACGGAAGCAACGATCATCGCCACCACCACCGGACCGCTCGCGGTCGGTCAGCCGATCACCATCGGCGGCCCGGTGACGGGCGTCCGCGCACTGGTGCTGGACGGTCGCCTGCGTGCGGTTCCGGTCGGTGTCGTCGGTGAGTTGTACCTGGCGGGGCCGGCGTTGGCTCGTGGTTACCGGGGTCGGCCGGGGTTGACGGCGGACCGGTTTGTGGCGGATCCCACCGGGGTGGTGGGTGATCGGATGTACCGGACCGGTGATCTGGTGCGGTGGACTGCCGATGGTGATCTGGACTACCTGGGTCGTAGTGACTTCCAGGTGAAGGTGCGTGGGTTCCGGATCGAGCTCGGTGAGATCGATGCGGCGCTGTCGGCGCTGTCGGGTGTGGAGTTCGCGGTCACCGTGGGTCACCAGGGTGTGGGTGGGACGACGTCGTTGGTGTCGTATGTGCTCGGTTCGGACGGGGTCGTTCTGGAGCCGGCTGCGTTGAAGGCGGCGTTGGCGGAGTCGTTGCCCGGGCACATGGTGCCTGCGGTGGTGATGGTGCTCGACGGGATTCCGTTGACTCCGGTCGGGAAGCTGGACCGGAAGGCGTTGCCCGCACCGGTTTTCGAGGCGACCGCGTATCGGGCTCCGTCGACGCGTGAGGAGGAGCTTGTCGCGACCGTGTTCGCCGAGGTGCTCGGTCTCGAGCGGGTCGGTTTGGACGACGACTTCTTCGAGCTCGGTGGCAACTCGCTGATCGCCACGCAGGTGACGGCGCGACTGGGTGCCGCACTGGACACCGTCGTCCCGGTTCGACTGCTCTTCGAGGCGGCGACCGTCGAGGCACTCGCCGCCCGCGTCGAGGACCTGGCCGGAGTCGGCCGCAAGGCGTTGGCAGCGGGCCCCCGCCCGGACCTGATTCCGTTGTCCGCCGCGCAGCAGCGGATGTGGTTCCTCAACAAGTTCGATCCCGAGTCGACCGCGTACAACCTGCCGTTGGCCCTTTCTCTCTCGGGTGAGTTGGACGTCGCTGCGCTGCGCTCCGCCATCGCCGACGTCATCGGTAGGCACGAGTCGCTGCGGACGTTGTTCCCAGAGGTCGATTCGGTCCCGCGGCAAATGATCCTGGACGCCGAAGACGTCGCTCCCGAGCTCGCACCGGTCGTCGTCGCGGCCTCCGAAATGCCCCAGACGCTGGTCGGCTTCTTCTCCAAGGGCTTCGACGTCACCGTGCAGGTTCCGCTGCGCGTCGCCCTGTTCCGGGTGGCCGGTGCGGACGGCGCCGCCGGCGAGTTCGTGCTGGCGATGGTGGTGCACCACATCAGTGGTGACGGCTGGTCGATGGCGCCCCTGGCCCGCGATGTGATGGTCGCCTACTCGGCGCGGACGCAGGGCGTCGAGCCCGCGTGGGTGCCGCTGCCGGTGCAGTACGCCGACTTCGCGCTGTGGCAGCATGAGCTGCTCGGCTCCGAGGACGACCCGGAGTCCTTGTCGGTGACGCAGCTCGACCACTGGAAGTCCGTGCTGTCGGGATTGCCGGACCAGCTGGACCTGCCGGCCGATCGGCAGCGGCCCGCGGTTGCCTCGTATCGGGGCGCCACGAACCGCTTCACGCTGGCGCCGTCGCTGCAGCGGGAACTGCATCGGGTCGCTCGCGAGCAGGGCGTGACCCTGTTCATGGTCGTGCACGCGGCCCTGTCGGTGTTGCTTGCCAGGCTCTCCGGAACCACGGACATCGCGGTCGGTACCCCGGTGGCAGGCCGTGGTGACGCGGCGCTCGACGATCTCGTCGGCATGTTCGTCAACACCCTGGTACTGCGCACCGAGGTGGACCCCGGTGCGAGCTTTGCGGAGGTGCTCGCCCGGGCCAAGGAGACCGACTTGGCTGCCCTCGGCAATGCCGACGTCCCGTTCGAGCGGTTGGTGGAGGTGCTGTCCCCGGCGCGCTCGCAGGCACGTCACCCCTTGTTCCAGGTGTCGCTGGCCTTCCAGAACCAGCGACAGACCGAGTTGGAACTCCCCGGACTCAGCATCCGTGCGCTGGAGTACGACGAGCAGGTCGCAAAGTTCGACCTTCAGCTCGACCTGACTGAGTCCTTTGACAGTGCAGATGAGTTCGCTGGGATCGTCACCGAACTGACCTATGCGACCGACCTGTTCGACGAGCCGTCCATGCGGGCGTTCGAGAACCGGTGGGTGCGAGTGCTCGAGGCGGTGGTGGCCGATATCGCCGTCGTCGTCGGCGACATCGACCTGCTCGAGCCCGTCGAGCGGGAATCCCTGCTGTCGTCGTGGAACTCCTCCGGAGTCGACGAGGGTGTCGACGCGACCCTGGTCGAGGCATTCGATGCCGCGGCAGTGGTTCGTCCCGATGCCGTCGCTGTTCGGTTCGACGGTGCGTCCCTGACGTACCGGGAGCTCGATGCGCGGGCCAACCAGCTGGCACGCGAGTTGATCACGATGGGTGTGGGACCGGAGACGCTCGCGGCGGTGGCGCTGCCGAGGTCTGCGGACCTGGTGGTGGCGTTGCTCGCGGTGCTCAAGGCCGGTGGTGGGTACCTGCCGGTGGATCCGACGTATCCGGCGGACCGGATCGCGTTCATGCTCGCCGACGCGGCACCGGTGTGCGTGGTGACCACGGTCGGCCGTGAGATGGATCTGCCGACTGACCTGCCGGTCGTCGAGATCGACGTGGTGGACGTGTCGTCGCATTCGTCGGCCGCAGTGCAGGATTCGGACCGAATCGCGCCGCTGCGCCCGGCCAACGTGGCCTACGTGATCTACACGTCGGGGTCTACGGGACGCCCGAAGGGCGTGCAGGTGCCGCATCGGACGGTGACCCGTCTGATGCGCAACACCGAGGGCCGGTTCGGATTCGATTCCTCCGACGTGTGGACGATGTTCCACAGCTATGCATTCGACTTCTCGGTGTGGGAACTGTGGGGTCCGCTGCTGTACGGCGGGACGCTGGTGGTTGTCGACTACTACACGTCGCGTTCGCCGGAGCAGTTCCTCGACCTCCTGGCCCGCGAGCGGGTGACGGTGCTGAACCAGACTCCGTCGGCGTTCTACCAGCTGGCGGAGGCCGATCGGCGGAACCCGGCCGAGCTCGCGCTGCGTTACGTGATCTTCGGTGGTGAGGCGCTCGAGCTGCCTCGGCTGTCCGACTGGTACCGGCGCCGCGGCGAGACCCCGGTGCTGGTGAACATGTACGGCATCACCGAGACCACCGTGCACGTGTCGTTCCGGGCGCTCGACGCCAGGACGGTCGCGGAGGCCGCCGGCAGCGTCGTCGGTCAGGCGATCGCCGGCCTGCAGGTCTTCGTGCTCGATCACCGGCTGCGGCCGGTGCCGATCGGAGTTCCCGGTGAGATGTATGTGGCCGGCGTTCAGTTGGCGCGCGGCTACCTGGGCCGGCCGGATCTGTCCGCAATTCGTTTTGTCGCCAACCCGTTCGGATCGGGCCGGCTCTACCGATCCGGTGACCTCGCTCGGTGGAACCGCAACGGGGAGCTCGAGTACCTGGGACGTGCCGACGACCAGGTGAAGGTGCGCGGCTTCCGAATCGAGCTCGGCGAGATCGAGGCCGCGCTGCTGGCGGAGCCGGGCGTGGCACAGGTGGCGGTGATCGTGCGCGAGGATACCGCCGATTCGGCCCGGATCGTGGCGTACCTGGTGCCCGAGGAGACCACCGGTCTGGATGTGCGGGCGGTGCGCGAGGGATTGGCCGGCGTGCTGCCCGAGTACATGGTTCCGTCGAACTTCGTTGTACTCGAAGAGATTCCGCTGACCGTGAACGGCAAGCTCGATCGGCGAGCGCTGCCCGCGCCTGCCGTGGAAGTACGCGAGTTCCGTGCCCCCGTGTCGACGAGCGAGGTCGTCGTGGCCGGGGTGTTCGCGGAGGTGCTCGGACTCGACCGGGCGGGTCTGGACGACGACTTCTTCGACCTCGGCGGCAACTCACTGATCGCGGCGCAGGTCGCCGCGCGGATCGGTGCGGCACTGGAGACCAAGGTGCCGGTGCGCGTCCTGTTCGAGGCGCCCACCGTGGCGGGACTGGCCGGCGCTGTCGACGCGCTGGCCGGTGGCGGAGCCATGCCCGCACTGGTCGCGCAGCCTCGGCCGGAACGGGTTCCGCTCTCCCCGGCCCAGTCACGGATGTGGTTCCTGAACCAGTTCGACACCGCATCCGCGGTGAACAACATTCCGGCGGCGATTCGACTCTCGGGCCCCATCGACGCCGCGGCCCTGCAGGCCGCAGTGGCGGACCTGGTGGATCGCCACGAGATCCTGCGGACCCGTTACCCCGAGACCGTCGACGGTCCGATCCAGGTCGTCGTTCCCACCGAGCAGTCCGTCCCGGACCTTGCGCCGACCCCACTGGCGGAGGATGACCTCTTCGCGGAGATCCTGCGCGAGGCCGGCACCGGCTTCGACGTCACCGTCGAGGTCCCGCTGCGCGTCCGACTGTTCGTCCTCGAACCCGGCATCGAACACGTGCTGGTGTTCGTCGTGCACCACATCGCAGGCGACGGGTTCTCGATGCGGCCGCTGATGCGTGACCTGATGGTCGCCTACTCGGCCCGAGTCGCCGGTCAGCAGCCGGGTTGGGCCCCACTGGCCGTGCAGTACGCCGACTACGCGCTGTGGCAGCGCGGGGTTCTCGGCTCGGAGGACGACCCGGAGTCGTTGGCGGCGAAGCAGATCGACTACTGGAAGTCCGCGCTGTCCGGGTTGCCGGACCAGCTGGACCTGCCGAGTGACCGGCCGCGGCCTGCGGTTGCCTCGGGCCGTGGTGCAGCGCACCACCTCACGGTCGACGCCGACCTGCACGCGGCACTGGCCGGTCTGGCCCGGGACCGCGGCGTGACGATGTTCATGGTCGTGCACGCGGCGCTGTCCGCGTTGTTGGCACGGCTCTCGGGAACCAGCGACATCGCGGTCGGAGCGCCGATCGCCGGTCGCGGCGAGGCGGCGCTGGACGATCTCGTCGGCATGTTCGTCAACACCCTGGTGCTGCGCACCGAGGTGGATTCCGGTGCGCCATTCGCCGAGTTGCTCGATAGGACCAGGTCGGTCGATCTCGCCGCGTTCGGGAATGCCGACGTACCGTTCGAGCGATTGGTGGACGTCCTGTCCCCGACCCGCTCGCAGGCGCGGGCCCCGCTGGCGCAGGTCGCGCTCTCCTTCCAGAACCTGGGGCTCCCCGGTCTCGAACTGCCCGGTCTGACGGTGACCCAGGTCGAGTTCGACGCGCACGTGGCCAAGGTCGACCTGCAGGTGACGGTGTCGGAGTCGATCGACGAGGCCGGCGTCCCCGCCGGGCTGGCGGTCGAACTCGGCTACGCCACAGACCTGTTCGACGAGGCCACGGTGGCCGGGTTCGGTGGTCGACTGGTTCGGGTGCTGGCGGCCGTGGCCTCCGTCCCGGAGGTCGTCGTCGGCGACATCGACATCCTCGACGACACGGAACGCGCCACCCTTCCGGTTCGCACCGGTGGGGCCGATGTCGAGCCGAGGAACTTGGCGGACGTGCTGACCACCGCGGTGGCGCTGCGGCCGTCGGCCGTCGCCCTGACCTTGTCGGGCGTCGACGTCACCTATCAGGAACTCGACGAGCGGTCGTCACGGCTGGCTCGCGTCCTGATCGAGGCCGGTGCCGGGCCGGAGACCGCGGTCGCGATCGCGATACCCCGTTCGATCGAATCCGTCCTCGCGGTCTGGGCCGTCGCCAAGTCCGGTGCCGCGTTCGTGCCGGTCGACCCGAAGTATCCGACCGACCGTGTCACCCACATGGTGACGGATTGCGGTGCGGTGCTTGGTGTCACGATCGGTGCACATGTCGAGGGGCTGCCCGCTTCGGTGCCGTGGCTGGTGCTCGACGGCGCCGAGATGGACAGCCGATGCGCGAGCATGTCGCCAGCGCCGATCGCCGACGCCGACCGACTCCGCCCGCTGCGGGTGACGAACCCCGCCTACATCATCTACACGTCGGGTTCGACGGGGTTGCCCAAGGGCGTGGTCGTCAGCCACACCGGTCTGGCGAACTTCAGCGTCTACCAGCAGGCGGACTACTGGATCTCGGCCGACGACCGGACGCTGCACATCGGGTCGCCCAGCTTCGACATCTCCGTCAACGAGATGCTCCTCGCCGCGGGCGCCGGCGCGACGCTGGTCATCGCGCCGACCACCGTGTACGGCGGCGCCGACCTCGTCGACCTGCTGCGCCGCGAACGGGTGACCCACGTGATGATGACCCCGGCCGCGCTCGCCAGCGTCGAGCCGGAGGAGTTGCCGGACCTGAGGGTGGTCGGTGTCGGTGGTGAGGCCTGCCCGCCGGAGTTGATGGCACGCTGGGCCGACGACCACATCTTCCTCAACGGCTACGGTCCGACCGAGGCCACCATCGTCGTCACGACCACCGCCCCACTGGTCCCCGGAAAGCCGATCACACTGGGACCCCCGGTGCGCGGAGTGCGGGCGATGGTGCTGGACGGTCGCCTGCGTGCGGTTCCGGTCGGTGTTGTCGGTGAGTTGTACCTGGCGGGGCCGGCGTTGGCTCGTGGTTACCGGGGTCGGCCGGGGTTGACGGCGGACCGGTTTGTGGCGGATCCCACCGGGGTGGTGGGTGATCGGATGTACCGGACCGGTGATCTGGTGCGGTGGACTGCCGATGGTGATCTGGACTACCTGGGTCGTAGTGACTTCCAGGTGAAGGTGCGTGGGTTCCGGATCGAGCTCGGTGAGATCGATGCGGCGCTGTCGGCGCTGTCGGGTGTGGAGTTCGCGGTCACCGTGGGTCACCAGGGTGTGGGTGGGACGACGTCGTTGGTGTCGTATGTGCTCGGTTCGGACGGGGTCGTTCTGGAGCCGGCTGCGTTGAAGGCGGCGTTGGCGGAGTCGTTGCCCGGGCACATGGTGCCTGCGGTGGTGATGGTGCTCGACGGGATTCCGTTGACTCCGGTCGGGAAGCTGGACCGGAAGGCGTTGCCCGCACCGGTTTTCGAGGCGACCGCGTATCGGGCTCCGTCGACGCGTGAGGAGGAGCTTGTCGCGACCGTGTTCGCCGAGGTGCTCGGTCTCGAGCGGGTCGGTTTGGACGACGACTTCTTCGAGCTCGGTGGCAACTCGCTGATCGCCACGCAGGTGACGGCGCGACTGGGTGCCGCATTCGAGGCCCGGGTGCCGGTGCGACTGCTGTTCGAGGCGACGACCGTCGCCGCTCTGGCGTCCGCAGTCGCAGGCCTCGCGGGCAGTGGAGCGCGTCCGGAACTGGTGGCCCAGCCCCGGCCGGAACGGATTCCGCTGTCGCTGGCGCAGCAGCGGATGTGGTTCCTCAACCGATTCGACCCGCAGTCGGTTGCCTACAACATCCCGATGGCGATTCGACTGACCGGCGCGCTCGACATCGCGGTGCTGGAGGTCGCACTCGCGGACGTGGCCGCGCGGCACGAGTCGCTGCGTACCCACTACCCGGAGACCGAGGACGGCCCGATTCAGGTCATCGCGGCGCCCGCGGACGCGGTCCCGGCTCTGACCCAGATCCGGGTGGACTCCGAGGAACTGCCCCAGCGGCTGTACGAACTCGCGACCACCCGGTTCGACGTGACGGCAGAGATCCCGCTTCGGATCGCCCTGTTCCAGCTGTCGGCGACCGAGTACGTCCTGGCCGCGGTCATCCATCACGTCGCGGCAGACGGTTCGTCGATCGCGCCGTTCGTCGGTGACATCATGACCGCGTACACCTCCCGGCTCGGCGGGACTGCGCCTGCCTGGGTGGAGCTTCCGGTGCAGTACGCCGATTACGCGCTCTGGCAGCGACGGGTACTCGGGGACGAATCGGATCCGCGGTCGGTGGCCGGGCAGCAGCTCGACTTCTGGCAGCGCACGCTCGCCGGCAGCCCCGACCAGCTCGACCTTCCGAGTGACCGGCCCCGGCCCGCCGTGCGGTCCAACCGGGGCGGCCGGGTGGTCTTCGAGCTGGACAGGCAGCTGCACAAGGACCTTGCCGAGTTCGCTCGCGGCGAGGGGGCCACGGTCTTCATGGCCACCCACACCGCGCTGGCGGTGCTGCTGGCCCGGCTGTCCGGAACCGACGACATCTCTGTCGGCACACCGACGGCCGGTCGCGGCGAGGCCGCGATGGACGGGTTGATCGGCATGTTCGTCAACACCCTCGTCCTGCGAACCGCGGTGGACGGCGGCAAGTCCTTCGCCGAGCTGTTGGCCACGGTGAAGGATGCGGACCTCGCGGCCTTCGGCAACGCCGACGTGCCGTTCGAACGCCTCGTGGAGGTCCTCAACCCCACCCGGTCCACGGCCCGGCACCCGCTGTTCCAGGTCGGGTTCTCGTTTCAGAACCTCGCACAGACGAGTCTGGAACTGCCCAGTCTCACAGTGTCGGCACTGGACGTGGACAACGGCATCACCCAGTTCGACCTGCAGCTGTTCCTCGTCGAACGATTCGCCGCCGACGGTTCTCCCGACGGTGTCGAGGCGCTGTTCCACTTCGCCACGGACCTTTTCGACCAGCAGACGGTCGAGCGCTTTGCGGACCGGTTCGTGCGGGTGCTCGAGGTCGGAGTCGCGAAGCCGGACACCGCAGTCGGCGACATCGAGGTCCTCGACGAGGCCGAACGCACGCAGGTGCTGACGGGCTGGAACGAGACCCGTGCGGACGTCGCGGACCAGACCCTGGCCGATCTCTACCGTGCCCAGGCCTTGGCGACCCCGGATACACCGGCGCTGTGGTTCGACGGCACGGAACTGAGCTACCGCGAGTTCGACGCGCGCGTCAACCGCGTCGCCCGCGCGCTGATCGAGCTCGGCGTGGGACCGGAATCCCTGGTCGTCCTCGCCATGCGTCGGTCGATCGACCTGGTGGTCGGCATGTACGCGGTGGTCCAGGCCGGTGGCGCCTACGTGCCGGTCGATCCCGACCAGCCGGCGGAACGGACCGGTCACATCCTGGAGACCGCGGCACCGGTCTGCGTATTGTCCACCGCGCGAGATGATTTCCGCGATGCAGGGGACAGGTCTGTCCTTTTCCTGGACAGCGCCGACCTGACCGGATTCCCCGCCGGACCGGTGCAGGCCGCCGAGCGGATCCGTCCGCTGCGTCCGGAGCACCCGGCGTACGTGATCTTCACCTCCGGCTCGACCGGCAAGCCCAAGGGCGTCGCGGTCAGTCATTCCGCGATCGTCAACCAGTTGGTGTGGAAGAACAACGCTTTCGGGCTCGACGGGTCGGATTCGGTGCTGCTCAAGACCGCGGCGACCTTCGACCTGTCGGTGTGGGAGTTCTGGTCCCCGCTGGTCTCCGGTGGCCGGATGGTCATCGCAAAGCCGGGCGGCCAGCAGGATCCCGGCTACCTGCTGGACCTACTGCGTGCCCAGCGGGTGACCACGCTGCACGCGGTGCCCTCGACGGTGTCGATGCTCTCGGCGGCGGCTTCCGGTGCGGCGTTGTCTGATTCGCTGCGTCGCGTGCTCGCGATCGGCGAAGCATTGCCCGCTGCCGCGGCGCAGGACTTCCTGGCGGCGAACGCTGCCCGCCTGTTCAACCTGTACGGCCCGACCGAGGCCGCGGTGTCGGTGACTGCGCACGAGGTCACCGACGCCGATATCGCGTCGGTGCCGATCGGCGTCCCGGAGTGGAACACCCGAGTGTTCGTGCTCGACGGTCGCCTGAACCCGGTTCCCGTTGGGGTCGCGGGGGAGCTCTACCTGGCCGGAGCGCAGCTCGCACGGGGCTACCACGGCCGTGCGGACCTCACCGCGGATCGCTTCGTGGCCAACCCGTTCGGGGCATCGGGTGAGCGGATGTACCGCACCGGCGACCTGGTCAGTTGGCGCCAGGACGGCGAACTCGAATACCTCGAGCGCGGCGACTTCCAGGTCAAGGTGCGCGGCTTCCGGATCGAGCTCGGTGAGATCGAGTCCGCCCTCACCCGAGAGGCGTCGGTCGCCGCCGCCGTGGTGACCGCGCGATCGGACGAGCGCACCGGGGACCGTCTGGTGGCGTACCTGGTGCCTGCCGCCGGTGCGGTGCTCGACACCGCCGACCTGAAGGCCGCCGTGGCGGGGGCGTTGCCGAGCTACATGGTTCCGGCGGCATTCGTGGTCCTCGAGGCGCTGCCGCTGAACATCAACGGCAAGATCGACCGAAAGGCGCTGCCGGAGCCCGAGTTCGAGGCTGCGGAGTTCCGGGAGCCCGGCACCGAGGCGGAACAGCTGGTGGCCGGTGTCTACGCCGACCTGCTCGGCCTCGACGCCGTCGGTCTCGATGACGACTTCTTCGCTCTCGGCGGCAACTCGCTGATCGCCACCCAGGTCGCCGCCCGGTTGGGCGCCGCGCGCGACACCCAGATCCCGGTGGCCTGGCTGTTCGAGGCCCCGACCGTGGTCGAGTTGGCCGCGCGGGTGCAGGCGCACGTCGGTGCAGGCGACCGGATCGCACTGGTGGCAGGGGAGCGTCCGGAACGGATCCCCCTCTCGCTGGCACAGCAGCGGATGTGGGTGCTCAACCGGATTGCTCCGGATTCGGCGGCCTACAACGTGCCGGCCGGCATCCGACTCACCGGGACCCTGGACCTGGCCGCGCTGCGGGCCGCGGTCGCGGACGTCTTCACCCGGCACGAGGTGCTGCGCACCGTGTACCCGGACGGGCCGGAAGGACCGTCGCAGGTGATCCTGCCGGTGACCGAGGTGGCCGTCGAGCTGGTCCCGATCGACGTCGACGAGGCCGGGTTGGTGACGGCCGCAGCCACGGAGATGGGCACCGGTTTCGATGTCACCGACGCGGTGCCGCTGCGCGTGCGCCTGTACCGGGTCAGTCCTACCGAGCATGTGTTGCTGGTGGTGGTTCACCACATCGCCGCGGACGGATTCTCGATGGCCCCGCTGGCTCGTGACGTGGTGCTGGCTTACTCGGCCCGCACGGCCGGGGCGGCGCCGGACTGGGCTCCGCTGGCAGTGCAGTACGCGGACTACAGCCTCTGGCAGCGCGCGGTGCTCGGCAACGAGGACGATCCCGACAGCCTGCTGGCCCGCCAGATCAACCACTGGCGCGAGGCGCTGGACGGAGTGCCGGACCAGCTCGACCTGCCGTCGGACCGACCCCGTCCGGCCGCGCAGACGTTCGCCGGTGACCGGGTCGCCTTCGAGATCCCCGCGACCACGCTCGAGGCTCTGCACGACTACGCCCGACGTCGGGGCGTCACCACGTTCATGGTCGTGCACGCGGCGCTGAGCGTGCTGCTGTCGCGGCTGTCCGGCACCACCGACATCGCCGTCGGCACCCCCGTCGCCGGTCGTGGCGAGCAGGCGCTCGACGACGTGATCGGTATGTTCGTCAACACCCTCGTGCTGCGCACCGAGGTCGACCCGGCCGTCGGGTTCGACGCCCTGCTCAGCCAGGTCCGCAGCCGAGACCTGGCGGCCTTCGGCCAGGCCGAAGTGCCGTTCGAGCAGCTGGTCCAGGCACTGAACCCGGCTCGGTCGACGGCCCGGCACCCGCTGTTCCAGGTGGCGCTCTCGTTCGAGAACATGGGCGAGTCCCAGATCGAGCTGCCCGGTCTGACGGTGTCCGCGGAGGACGCTCGGATCGGCGGCGCGAAGTTCGACCTGCAGTTGACCCTCCGGCCCGGTGCACAGCCGACCGAGATGCTGGCCGAGTTCGGCTACGCCACCGACCTTTTCGATGCGGCGACAGTGCGGGGCTTCGCGGACCGCTTCGTCCGGATCCTCGACGGCGCGCTGACCGATCCGCAGCGCCCGGTCGGTGATCTCGAGGTCCTCACCGTTTCGGAGCGGTCCGACCTGATCGCCCGCCATGACGCCGAGACCGTCGGGCGCCCCGGCGGGGCGTCGGGTGCGGTCGGCCCGCAGCTGATGCCGGACATCCTCGCGGCCGCTGCGGCTCTCGACCCCGCGGCGATCGCACTGGTCGGCGAGGACGGCGATCTCACCTACCGCGAGCTCGACGAGCGCTCCTCGCGCCTGGCGCGTGCGCTCCGCGAGTACGGTGCCGGCCCGGAGACGACCGTCGCGGTCGCCATCCGTCGTTCGGTGCACTCGATCCTGACGGTGTGGGCGGTGGCGAAGACCGGTGCCGCGTTCCTCCCGGTGGACCCGAACTACCCGGCGGACCGGATCACCCACATGGTCACCGACTCCGGCGCCGTGCTCGGTGTCACCACCGAGGCGTATCTGCCGACGCTGCCCGCGTCCGTGCAGTGGCTGGCGCTCGAGACACTGGAGGAGGGTGCGGCCGCGCAGTCCGCGGCTCCGGTCACCGACGCGGACCGGACCCGGCCGCTCCGGCCGCAGCATCCGTCGTACGTCATCTACACCTCCGGCTCGACCGGGTTGCCCAAGGGCGTCGTGGTCACGCACGAGGGACTGGCCAACCTGCGGGACCACCTGCGTTCGACGTTCCGGGCCGATGCGCGGTCCCGGACCCTGCACGTGGTCTCGCCGAGCTTCGACGTCTCCGTCTACGAGCTGTTGCTGGCATACGGCGTCGGCGCGACCATGGTGGTCACGCCGCCGGACGTCTGGGGCGGCGTCGAGCTGGCCGAGTTGCTTCGCCGTGAGCGGGTCACCACCATGGTGATCACGCCCGCCGCGCTGGCGACCGTCGACCACCGCGGCCTCGATGAACTCGTGACCGTCGCGGTCGCAGGTGAGGCCTGCCCGCCGGAGCTGATGGCGCGCTGGGCGCCCGGTCGGCGGTTCATCAACGCCTACGGTCCGACCGAGGCCACCGTCATCGCGACGCGCACCGACGCACTGACCCCGGGCCAGCACATCACCATCGGTAGGCCGACCGCGGGCATCCGCAGCACCATCCTCGATGGCCGGCTGCGTCCGGTGCCGGTTGGCGTCGTCGGTGAGCTCTACCTGTCCGGCCCGGGTCTGGCACGGGGCTACCGGGCCCGTCCGTCCCTGACCTCGGACCGCTTCGTCGCCGATCCGTTCGGTAAGCCCGGATCGCGGCTGTACCGCACCGGCGACCTGGCCCGCTGGACCGCGGACGGGGAAGTGGACTACCTGGGCCGCACCGACTTCCAAGTCAAGGTGCGAGGTTTCCGGATCGAGCTCGGCGAGATCGACGCGGCGCTGGCCCTCCAGCCCCAGATCGAATTCGCGGTCACCCTCGGCCACCCCGGACCGGCAGGTACCACCGTGCTGGTGTCCTACGTGAAGGCAGCGGGCGACGTCGACGTGGTCGCGCTCGAGGCGGCCGTCGCCCGGATCCTGCCGGCGCACATGGTGCCGGCGTCGATCATGGTTCTCGACGAGATCCCGCGTACTCCGGTGGGCAAGCTGGACCGGAAGGCGTTGCCGGAGCCCGTCTTCGCGGTTCGCGAGTTCGTTGCGCCGAGCACCGAAGCCGAGCGAGTCGTCGCGGAGGTCTTTGCCGACGTGCTCGATCTCGAGCAGGTCGGCGCCGCCGACGACTTCTTCGACCTCGGCGGCAACTCGCTGATCGCCACCCAGGTCACCGCGCGGCTTGGCGTGGCGTTCGACACCTCGGTGCCGGTCGTTACGCTGTTCGACGCCTCGACGGTTGCCGGCCTGGCGAGGGCCGTGGAGCAGATCAGTGGTCGTGGTGCCCGGGCGGCGCTGGTCGCCCAGGAGCGCCCGGAGCGACTGCCACTGTCGCTGGCTCAGCAGCGGATGTGGTTCATCAACCGCTTCGAGCCCGACTCGGCGGCCTACAACATCCCGGTGGCGATCAGGCTCGCCGGCGACCTCGACACCGATGCGCTGCAGGCCGCGGTGGTGGACGTGCTCGAACGCCACGAGTCGCTGCGCACCGTCTACCCCGAGGTCGACGGCGAGGCCCAGCAACTCATTGTGCCTGCGGCACAGGCGGTCCCGGATCTGCGTCCGGTCGCCGTCGCCGAGGCGGAGATCTTCGAGCGCATCGTGGCAGTGTTGTCCGCGCCCTTCGACGTCACCGCCGAGGTACCGCTGCGCGCGGCGCTGTTCGAGGTCGGCGACCGGGACCACGTCCTGGTGCTCACCGTGCACCACATCAGCGGCGACGGCTGGTCCGTCGCACCGCTGACGCGTGACGTGATGGCTGCCTACGTCGCCCGCAGCGCCGGGCAGGCGCCTGCGTGGTCGCCGCTGGCCGTGCAGTACGCAGACTTCGCGCTGTGGCAGCGTCGGCTGCTCGGAGCCGAGGACGATCCGGACTCCCTGATCAGCGTCCAGTTGGACTACTGGCGGAGCGCTCTCGCAGGCGTGCCGGAGCTCCTGGAGCTTCCGACGGACCGGCCGCGTCCTGCAATCGCCAGCAACCGAGGGGCGCGGCTGCCCTTCGAGATCGATCACGGCCTGCGGACCGGTGTCGAGCGGATCGCCCGCGAACACGGCGCGACACCCTTCATGGTGCTGCACGCCGCCCTGGCGGTGCTGTTCGCCCGACTGTCCGGCAGCACCGACATCGCTGTCGGCGCCCCGATCGCGGGCCGCGGCGATGCGGCCCTCGACGACCTGGTCGGCATGTTCGTCAACACCCTGGTGCTGCGCACTCGGGTCGAGCCCTCCGACACCTTCGCGGAGGTCCTCGGGCGGGTTCGCGTCGGTGATCTCGGCGCATTCGGGAACGCCGACGTGCCGTTCGAACGGCTCGTGGAGTCTCTCGCCCCGACGAGGTCCCAGTCGTACTCGCCGCTGTTCCAGGTGTCG
The DNA here is from genome assembly GCF_017833315.1 of Rhodococcus sp. PvR099. NCBI lineage: Bacteria > Bacillati > Actinomycetota > Actinomycetes > Mycobacteriales > Nocardiaceae > Rhodococcus > Rhodococcus sp. PvR099. Next base: position 5,222,273 of record NZ_JAFIBV010000001.1, read on the forward strand.
CTGACGTTGCAGAACCAGCAACAGACCGAGCTGGAATTGCCCGGACTGACTATCGGCGCCCTCGATCCGGGTGTGCGGGTGACCCAGTTCGACCTGGATCTGACGATCGGCGAGGCCATCTCGACCGACGGAGAGCCCGCAGGCATGGCTGCCGACTTCACCTACGCCACGGACCTGTTCGACGAGTCCACGGTGGCCGGTTTCGCCGACCGGTTCGTGCGTGTGCTCCGGGCCGCCGTCGCGGATCCGGAGTCCGTGGTCGGGGACGTCGACATGCTCGGGGCCGACGAGCGCGAGCGGGTGCTGCGGGAGTGGAACCAGACCGCGGTCGATCTCGGGCCCATGACGTTGATCGACCCGTTCGACGGCCAGGCGGCGCGCACCCCCGACTCGGTGGCCTTGGTGTTCGAGGGCGAAGAGCTGAGCTACCGCGAGTTCGATGAGCGGGCGAACCGATTGGCGCGCAGGCTGATCGCCGAAGGAGTCGGCCCCGAAGCGCTGGTCGGCCTCGCGGTGCGCCGCTCGGTGGAGCTGATGGTCGGCATGTACGCGATCGTCAAGGCGGGTGGCGCGTACGTCGCGATCGACCCCGACCACCCGGCCGAGCGCACCGAGTACGTGCTCGAGTCCGCGGCACCGGTGTGCGTGCTGACCACCAGCAGGGACCGGGGCTGCCTGGCGGCGGACCAGGCGGTGATCGTGATCGACGAGGCGGATCTGAGCGACTACGACGGCGCGCCGGTCGCCGACTCCGAACGGCGTTCGCCGTTGCGGCCGCAGAACACCGCCTACGTGATCTACACCTCGGGCTCGACCGGCAGGCCCAAGGGCGTCGCGGTCAGTCACGAGTCGATCGCGAACTACCTGGCGTGGCTCATCGACCGGTACTCGATGACCGCGGCGGATCGCGTGGTGCAGAAGGCCCCCGCCACGTTCGACGTGTCGTTGTGGGAGTGCTTCGCCGCCCTGCAGGTCGGTGGCCGCGTCGTGCTCGCCACGCCCGACGGGCACCGCGACCCCGAATACCTGGCGCGCCTGATCGGCGAGCAGTCGATCACGATCGCCGAGTTCGTCCCGTCGATGCTCAGCATGTTCCTGTCGGCCGGGGCGGCCTCGTCGCTGGAGTCGCTGCGGTACGTGATCGCCGGTGGCGAGGAACTCTCGCCCGCGTTGTTGCGGGACTTCGCCGCTGCGACCGGGACCAGCATCGACAACACCTACGGCCCCACCGAGACCACGGTCGGCATCATCTTCGAGCCGGACGTGGAACGTCTGGCCGGTGACCGGGTGACGGTGCCGATCGGCGGACCGAGCTGGAACGCCCGTGCGGTGGTGTTGGACACCCGCCTGCACCCGGTTGCGGTGGGTTCCGCTGGTGAGCTGTACCTGTCGGGAGTCCAGCTTGCTCGCGGCTATCTCGGCCGCGCGGATCTCACCGCGGAGCGGTTCGTGGCGGACCCGTTCGGTGACCCGGGCGAGCGGATGTACCGCACCGGCGACCTGGTGCGGTGGAACGCGGATGGTCAGCTGGAGTTCCTGGGCCGGACCGACTTCCAGGTCAAGCTGCGCGGACTGCGGATCGAGCTCGGTGAAATCGAGTCGGCGTTGATGCGGTCCGAGGCGGTGGCGCAGGCCGTCGTGACCGTGGTCCGCAGCCGGCACGCCGGTGAGCACCTGGTCGGCTACGTGAGCGCGCGACCGGGGGCGTCGGCTACGGCGTCCGAACTGCGCGCCGCAGTGGCGGCAGAACTGCCCGCGTACATGGTGCCGTCGCAGATCCTGGTGCTCGACGAGTTCCCGCTCAGCAGTGCGGGCAAGGTCGACCGCAAGGCGCTGCCGGAGCCGGACTTCACGACGGCGACCGTCGAGTTCCGCGAGCCCGGCACCGCCGCCGAGGTCGCGGTGGCGGCGGTGTTCGCGGAACTGCTCGGAGTCGAGCGTGTCGGCGCCGATGACGACTTCTTCGCTCTCGGTGGCAACTCGCTCCTGGCGATGCGACTCGTGTCGCGGGTCGATGCCGCGCTCGGCTGCGGGCTCGGTGTGCGTGCGGTGTTCGAGGCCTCGACGGTGGCCGGACTGGCCGAGCGGGCCGAGGCGGCCGCGGCGTCGTCCTCGGCGCCGGCCCTCGTCGCCCGGCCGCGGCCGGACCGTATCCCGTTGTCGTTGGCGCAGAACAGGATGTGGTTCCTCAATCAGTTCGATCCGTCCTCGTCCGCGTACACCATCCCGCTGGCGATCCGCTTGCAGGGCAGCCTCGACGTCGAGGCGCTCGACCTCGCGGTTCGTGACGTACTCGAACGGCACGAGTCGCTGCGGACCGTGTTCCCGCACGACGGTGAGGGACCGGTACAGGTGGTCGTGCCCGCGGACCAGGTCGAGCTCGACCTGGCGCCGGTGCGGGTCGACCCGCAGGACGTGTCTGCCCGGGTGATCGAGATCCTGGGCGCCGGTTTCGACGTGACCGCCGCGGTCCCCGTGCGGGGTGCGCTGCTCGATGTCGGATCCGACGAGTACGTGCTGTTGATGGCCGTCCATCACATCAGCGCGGACGGCGTCTCGACCGGGCCGATGGCTCGAGACCTGATGCTGGCCTATGCGTCTCGCACCGCCGGACAGCCCCCGGTGTGGGCGCCGCTGCCGGTGCAGTATGCCGACTTCACGCTGTGGCAGCACGAAGTGCTCGGTTCGGAGGACGACGCACAGTCACTGGCCGCGCGGCAGATCGCGTTCTGGAAGAATGCCCTTGCCGGCCTGCCGGACGTGCTCGAGCTGCCTACCGACCGGCCCCGTCCGGCCGTGTCGTCGGGCCGCGGAGCGCGGCTCGAGTTCGACATCGACGCCGAGCTCGCCTCGGGCATCGAGGCGTTGGCCCGTGCACACGGCGTCACCACATTCATGGTCGTGCACGCCGCGTACGCGGTGCTGTTGGCCCGGTTGACCGGCAGCGCAGACATCGCGATAGGCACGCCGATCGCGGGGCGCAGCGACGCCGCGCTGGACGAGTTGATCGGCATGTTCGTCAACACCCTGGTGCTGCGCACCGACGTTGCGTCCGACGTGGCCTTCGCTGAGTTGCTCGGCCAGGTCCGCATGGCCGACCTGGCGGCGTTCGAACACGCCGAGGTGCCCTTCGAGCGCCTCGTCGATGTGCTCAACCCGGCTCGCTCACAGTCCCATTCGCCGCTGTTCCAGGCGTCGATGACGTTCGAGTCCCGTACCGACACCAGCTTCGAGCTGCCTGATCTGACGATCAGCCCGGTGGCACACGAGGTCGAGGTGACGCAGTTCGATCTGACCCTGGTGATCGCCGAGGGGATCGACGAGACGAACGCGATGGGTGGCGCGTTGCGGTACGCCACCGACCTGTTCGACGCGGCGACCGTGTCCACCTTCGCGGAGCGGCTCGTGCGGATCCTGCGCGCCGTCGTCGTGGCGCCGGGGACACTGGTCGGTGACATCGAGCTGCTCGGCGAGGACGAGCTCGAGCGGGTGCTCTTCGACTGGAACGCCACCGACGAGCTGGTCGCACCGCAGACGCTGGTCGACCTGTTCGACGAGCAGGTCGCCCGCACGCCGGATGCGATCGCGCTCACCTTCGAGTCCGCCTCGCTGACCTACGCGGAGTTCGACGACCGGGTGAACCGGTTGGCGCGCCACCTCATCCGCATGGGCGTGGGCCCGGAGTCGATGGTGGCGATCGGGATTCGCCGCTCCCTCGAGATGATGATCGCGATCTACGCGGTGGTCCGGGCGGGCGCGGCCTATGTGCCACTGGATCCGGATCAGCCGGCCGAGCGGATCGGCCACATCCTCGACACGGCGAAGCCGGTGTGCGTGCTTTCCACGTCACGGGACGGCTTCGACCGCGCGGGTGCGCGGCCGATCCTGTGCATCGATGAGCTGGAACTCGGTGATGTGGACGGCGGATCGATCACGGACGCGGAGCGGGTTGCGTCGTTGCGGCCGGACCACTCGGCCTACGTGATCTTCACGTCCGGATCCACCGGCCGTCCGAAGGGTGTCGCGGTCTCACACGGCGCGATCGTCAACCGGTTGGTCTGGATGCAGGGTCAGTACGGGCTCGGCGGCGACGACGTCGTCCTGCAGAAGACCCCGGTGACCTTCGACGTGTCGGTGTGGGAGCTGTTCTGGCCGCTGCAGGTGGGCGCTCGCCTGGTGATCGCCGTGCCGGACGGTCACCGCGACCCCGCGTACCTGGCGCGGACGATCGTGGCCGAGTCGGTGACCACGATGCACTTCGTTCCGTCGATGCTGGCGGTCTTTGCCGCCGAACCGAGTGCAGTACAGGCACGTTCGCTCGTGCGGGTGTTCGCCTCGGGTGAGGCGCTGCCCGCCGAGACCGCGGACCGGCTGCGCGCGGCCCTGCCGCAGGCCGGGTTGCACAACCTGTACGGGCCCACGGAAGCCGCCGTCGACGTCACCTTCCACGAGGTCACCGAGGCGGACCGGACGAGCGTGCCGATCGGTGCGCCGGTGTGGAACACCCAGGTGTTCGTGCTCGACGGTCGACTGCGGCCGACGCCGATCGGGGTGCCGGGTGAGCTGTACCTGGCCGGCGAGCAGCTGGCCCGCGGCTACGTCGAGCGGCCCGACCTGACCGCGGATCGTTTCGTGGCGAGCCCGTTCGTCCCGGGCTCCCGGATGTACCGCACCGGTGACCTGGTGAAGTGGAACGGCGCCGGGGAGGTCGAGTACATCGGGCGAACCGACTTCCAGGTGAAGCTGCGCGGTCTGCGCATCGAGCTCGGCGAGATCGAGGCCACGCTGACCAACCTGCCCGAGGTAGCCCAGTCGGTGGTCGTCCTGCTCCGGGATCCGATCGCGGGTGAGCGGCTGGTCGGCTACGTCGTGCCAGCACCGGACGCGGTGGTCGAGACCGGTGCGGTGAAGACCGCGCTGGCCGCGACGCTGCCCGCGTACATGGTGCCGTCGGCGTTCGTGGTGCTCGAGGAGTTCCCGCTCAACGCGTCGGGCAAGCTGGACCGCAAGGCCCTGCCCGCGCCGGCCTTCGAGGCGCGGGTCTACCGTGCCCCGGCGACACCGATCGAGGAGATCGTCGCGGCGACCTTCGCGGATCTCCTCGGTGCCGAGCGGGTCGGCGCCGAGGACGACTTCTTCGAACTCGGTGGCAACTCACTGATCGCCACCCAGGCCGCGGCGCGGCTCGGTGCGGCGCTCGACACCACGGTGCCGGTGCGCGCGCTGTTCGAGGCATCGACCGTCGAGGCTCTCGCAGTACTCGTCGGGACGCAGGCGGGCAGCGGACGGATTGCGCTCACCCCGCAGGAGCGTCCGGAGCAGATCCCGCTGTCGCTTGCGCAGCAACGGATGTGGTTCCTCAACCGGTTCGACCATGCCAGCGCGGTCAACAACATCCCGGCCGCGGTCCGGCTGGCGGGCGATCTCGACGTGGCGGCGCTGCGGGCGGCGTTCGCCGACGTGGTGGCCAGGCACGAGATCCTGCGCACGGTGTACCCGGAGCACGGGGGCACCGGACATCAGGTGATCCGGCCGGTCGACGAGATCACCGCTGACCTGACCCCGGTTCCGGTCAGGGCGGGCGAACTGCTCGAACGCGCGGCGTCCATCGTGACCACCGGATTCGACGTCACCGTCGATGTCCCGCTGCGGGTCGCGTTGCTGCGCGTCGTGGACGACGCCTCCGCAGCCGACCAGCACATCCTCGTCTTCGTGGTGCACCACATCGCCGCCGACGGGTTCTCGATGGGCCCTCTGGTGCGCGATCTGATGCTGGCCTACGCCGCCCGGACCATGGGCGTAGCGCCGTCGTGGGAGCCGCTGTCGGTCCAGTACGCGGACTACAGCCTGTGGCAGCGGGAGGTGCTCGGCTCGGAGGACGATCCGGAGTCGCTGATCTCGCGTCAGCTCGGATACTGGACGCAGGCACTGGCCGGGTTGCCCGCCCAGCTGGATCTCCCGTCCGATCGGCCGCGGCCGGCCATCGCCTCGAACCGCGGTGCGGCGATCGGCTTCGACCTCGACGCGGATCTGCATGCCGCGCTCGGTGCCGTTGCCCGCGATCAGGGCGCCACCGTGTTCATGGTGGTGCACGCCGCGCTGGCGGCGCTGTTGGCGCGGCTGTCGGGGACCACCGATATCGCGATCGGTGCGCCGATCGCCGGGCGCGGCGACGCCGCGCTGGACGATCTCGTCGGCATGTTCGTGAACACGCTGGTGCTGCGGGCGGAAGTCGATCCGGCGCAGTCGTTCACGGAGCTGCTCGCAGGTGTCCGGACGACGGATCTGGGTGCGTTCGGACACTCGGAGGTGCCCTTCGAGCGGCTGGTCGAGGTGCTCAACCCGACGCGGTCGCAGGCGCGGCATCCGCTGTTCCAGGTGGCTCTGTTCTTCCAGAATCTCGCCAAGCAGAGCCTCGAGCTGGACGGGCTCACGGTCTCCAGCGTCGAGTTCGACGAGGAGATCGCCAAGTTCGACCTGCAGGTCACGGTGTCGGAGAACCACGGCCCCGACGGGATGCCCGGCGGGATCCGGGTGCACCTGGCCTACGCCACCGACCTGTTCGACGAGTCGACCATCCGCCGGTTCGGCGAACGGTTCACCCGGATGCTCGAGGCGATCGCCTCGGACCCGTCGGCACGGGTCGGCGATGTGGAGTTGCTCGAACCCGCCGAGCGCGCGGTGATGCTCGAGGGTTGGAACGATTCGGCGTACGAGCTGCCCACCGGGCAGCGCTTGCTGGACGGGTTCCGTCGTCAGGCCGCCGCCACCCCCGACGCCACCGCCGTGGTGTACGAGGGCGAGTCACTGACCTACGCAGAATTCGGAGCAAGGGTCGCCCGGTTGGCGCGGCTGTTGATCGCCGAGGGCGTTCGGCCGGAGTCGTTGGTGGCCTTGTCCATCCGTCGTTCGCTCGATCTCGTGGTTGGCATCTATGCGGTGCTCGAGGCGGGCGGTGCCTACGTGCCGGTCGATCCGGACCATCCGGTGGAGCGGATCGGTCACATCCTCGAGACCGCCGGTCCGGCCTGCGTCCTGACCACCGCGCGGGATGATTTCCAGGTTCCGGGGGACAGGTCGGTCCTGCGGATCGACGAGGTGGACGTGTCGGGGTATTCGGCCGAGCCGGTGACCGACGCGGATCGCTCGTCGGTCCTGCTGCCCTCGCACCCGGCGTACGTGATCTTCACGTCCGGGTCGACCGGCAAGCCGAAGGGTGTCGCGGTCAGCCACGGCGCGATCGTGAACCAGATGGAATGGATGCAGGGCGAGTACCTGCTCGACGGCTCCGATGTCTACCTGCAGAAGACCGCGACCACGTTCGACGTGTCGTTGTGGGGCTGGTTCATGCCGTTGCGCGTCGGCTCCACCCTCGTGGTGGCGACGCCCGATGGTCACCGCGACCCCGTGTACGTCGCCGAGAAGATCGCCGAGCACTCGGTCACGGTCACGGACTTCGTGCCGTCGATGCTGACCGTGTTCGCGGAGTACGCATCCGGTGCGGCGCTCGCCTCCCTGCGGCACGTGTTCGTGATCGGTGAGGCGTTGCCTGCCGAGACGGTGCGCGCGTTCGCGGAGATCAGCCCGGCCCGGCTGCACAACCTGTACGGGCCGACCGAGGCCGCCGTGTCGATCACCTACCGCGAGGTGACCGGAGACGGCCACGCGGCCGCGGTGTCGATCGGACGGCCGCAATGGAACTCGCAGGTGTTCGTGCTCGACTCGCGGCTGCGGCCGGTCCCCGTCGGGGTGCCGGGCGAGCTGTACCTGGCGGGTGACCAGCTGGCGCGCGGTTACTACGGACGGGTCGACCTGACCTCGGATCGTTTCGTGGCGAATCCGTTCAGCGAGCGTGGCGAGCGGATGTATCGCACCGGCGACCTGGTGTTCTGGGGACCGGAGGGCGAACTCGGCTACATCGGTCGCACCGACTTCCAGGTCAAGTTCCGCGGCCAGCGCATCGAGCTGGGCGAGATCGAGACGGCCTTGCTGTCGCACGAGTCGGTGCTGCAGGCGGCCGTGCTGGTGGTCTCGACCGCCACCGGCGATCAGTTGGTGGCCTATGTGGTGCCCGCGCAGGGCGCCCACGTGGTGCCCGCCGACCTCGTCGGCTTCGCGTCGACCTCGCTGCCCACCTACATGGTTCCGGCGGCCGTCGTGGTGCTGGACGAGTTCCCGCTGAACTCGTCGGGCAAGCTGGACCGCAAGGCGCTGCCTGCGCCGCTGTTCGAGGCCAGGGCGTACCGGGCACCGGAGACCGCGTCCGCGCGACTGGTGGCCGCGACCTTCGCGGAGGTGCTCGGGCTCGAACAGGTCGGCCTGGACGATGACTTCTTCGAGTTGGGCGGCAACTCGCTGGTCGCGATGCAGGTCGCCGCACGCCTGGGCGGTGCGCTCGACACGCGCGTTGCGGTGCGTGAGCTCTTCGAGGCAACCACCGTCGAGCTGCTCGCCGCGCGGCTGGACGTCTCCGCGAGGAGCGGCGGCCGGATCGCGTTGACGGCGGGGGAGCGGCCTGAGCGGATTCCGCTCTCGACCGCGCAGTCGCGGATGTGGTTCGTCAACCAGTTCGACACGACGTCGGCGGCGTACAACATTCCGGCTGCCGTGCGGCTGTCCGGTGAGCTGGACGTCCCGGCGCTGCGCGCGGCGATCGCCGATGTGGTCGCGCGGCACGAGGTGCTGCGAACGGTCTACCCGGCAGTGGACGGGATCGGCCACCAGGTGATTCTTCCCGCGGAGCAGGCTGTTCCCGAGTTGGTCGTCGCGACGGTACCGGAGTCGAACCTCATCGATCGGGTGATCAGGACCGTGGCGACGGGCTTCGACGTGACGGCCGAGGTTCCGGTGCGCGCAGCCCTGTTGCGGGTCGAGCACACCGCAACCGAAATGCCCGAGTACGTGCTGGTGCTGGTGGTTCACCACATCGCAGGCGATGCTCTCTCGATGGGTCCGCTGGCTCGCGACGTGATGGTGGCGTATGCGGCACGGTCCGCAGGCACGACGCCCGGCTGGACGCCGCTGGCGGTGCAGTACGCGGACTACACGATGTGGCAGCGGGAGGTGCTCGGCAACGAGGACGACCCGCAGTCGTTGATCTCGAGCCAGCTGGCCTACTGGACTCGGCAGCTGTCCGGGCTGCCGGATCAGTTGGACCTGCCCACGGACCGGCCGCGGCCGGTACAGTCGTCGAACCGCGGTGCCACGAAGGCATTCACGATCGACGCCGACCTCCACCGTGCGTTGACCGATATCGCGCACCAGCACAATTCGACCCTGTTCATGGTGTTGCACTCGGCGCTCGCGGTGCTGCTGGCGCGGCTGTCCGGGACCGACGACATCTCGATCGGTACGCCCATCGGCGGCCGGGGCGAGCGGGAGCTGGACGATCTCGTCGGCATGTTCGTCAACACCCTCGTGTTGCGGACGACCGTGGCCGCGGGCGCGAGCTTCGGCGAACTGCTGGAAGGCGCCCGGGACACCGATCTGTCGGCGTTCGCCAACGCGGACTTGCCGTTCGAGCGGCTCGTCGAGGTGCTGGAGCCGGCCCGCTCCACGTCGCGGCATCCGCTGTTCCAGGTCGCATTGGGCTTCCAGAGCGCGGATTCGGCGAGCTTCGAGCTGCCGGGGTTGACGCTGAGCGAACTGGAGATCGACGACCAGGTCGCAAAGTTCGACCTGCAGCTCACCGTCGCCGAATTGTTCGACGAGGACGGTGCGGCCGGCGGACTGTCGGCGGAGTTCCTCTACGCAACCGACCTCTTCGACGCGGCCACGGTGTCGCGATTCGCGGAGCGTCTGCTGCGGATCCTGTCGGCGATCCGGCTCGACCCCTCCGTTCCGGTCGGTGAGATCGAGATCCTGGCACCCGAGGAACGGGCGGATCTGCTGAGCCGCCTCGATCCGATCGCGACGACGCCTGCCGCCGAGCGCGACGGTGCGCCGCGTCTGCTCCCCGACATCCTCGTCGCGGGTGTGCGGATCGACCCCGACGCGACCGCGCTGTCCTTCGAGGGCGAGCGGTGGACCTACCAGGAGGCGGACGAGCATTCCTCACGGTTGGCACGAATGCTGATCGAGCAGGGTGCCGGCCCGGAGACCACTGTGGCAGTAGCGATTCCGAGGTCGGCTGATTCGGTGCTCGCGGTGTGGGCGGTGGCAAAGACCGGCGCCGCCTTCGTGCCGGTGGACCCGAACTATCCGACGGACCGGGTGGCACACATGCTGGCCGATTCGGGTGCGGTCCTTGGCGTCACGATGCAGCGGTTCAGCGACCAGTTGTCGCCGCTGGTGCCGTGGACTGCGCTCGACGATGCCGCGGTCGATGCTCGTGTGCGGGAGCTGTCCGCGGCGCCGGTCACGGAAGAGGACCGGCTCGCGACACTGCGACTCGAGCACCCGGCCTACGTGCTCTACACCTCGGGTTCGACGGGTCTGCCCAAGGGTGTCGTCGTGACGCACGCGGGCCTGGCCAACGTGCGTGACCACCTGCAGCGCGACTACCTGACAAACAGGGACTCGCGGATCCTGCACCTCGCGTCTCCCAGCTTCGACGTCTCCGTCTATGAGATGCTCATGGCGGTCGGAGTGGGTGCGACGCTGGTCATCGCGCCGCCGACCGCGTGGGGCGGATCCGAGTTGACCGATCTGCTGCGCCACGAGAGGGTGACCCACGCGTTGATCACACCCGCCGCGCTCGGCTCCGTCGATCGGACGGGGCTGGACGAGCTGCGGGTCCTCATCGTGGCGGCGGACACCTGTCCGCCGGATCTGATGGAGAAGTGGGCTGTCGGCCGCCGGTTCGTGAACGCCTACGGTCCCACCGAGGCGACGATCGTCGCCACGTGCACCGGCGCCCTCGTGCCGGGTGGCCCCATCACGATCGGCGGGCCCGCCGCGGGCACGCGCCTGATGGTTCTCGACAACCGGATGCAGCCGGTCCCCGTCGGCGTGGTCGGTGAGCTGTACCTTGCCGGTGTCGGGCTCGCGCGGGGTTACCGTGGCCGGCAGGCGTTGACCGCGGACCGGTTCGTGGCCAACCCGTACGGGGCGTCCGGCGAGCGGATGTACCGGACCGGTGACGTCGTGCGGTGGACCGAAGACGGTCAGGTCGAGCACCTCGGGCGCTCCGACTTCCAGGTCAAGGTGCGCGGACTGCGAATCGAACTCGGCGAGATCGACGCCACGCTGTCGTCGCACCAGGACGTGGAGTTCGCGGCCACGATCGGGCACACCACCGCCTCGGGCTCGACGTCGCTCGTCTCGTATGTGCTCCCGGCTGCGGGCCGCACCGTGGATCCCGCGCAGCTGACCCAGTTCGCGGCGCAGTCGCTGACCGCGTACATGGTGCCTGCGGCGATCATGGTTCTCGACGAGATCCCGATCACCCCCGTGGGCAAGCTGGACCGGAAGGCCCTTCCGGAACCGGTCTTCGCGGTCCGGGAGTTCCGGGCCCCGACGACCAGGACAGAGGAGGTCGTTGCCGACGCGTTCGCCGAGGTGCTCGAGGTCGAGCGGGCGGGCGCGGACGACGACTTCTTCGAGCTCGGCGGCAACTCGTTGCTGGCGACGCAGGTGACGGCTCGGATCGGCGCCGAACTGGACCTTCGGGTTCCGGTGCTGTGGCTGTTCACGGATTCGACGGTGGAGTCCTTGGCCGCGAGGATCGACTCGGCCGGTCTCGGGTTCGAGAACCTGGCCGAGGACGCGGCCTTCGATGTCCTCATCCCCCTGCGGGCGGGAGGGTCCAAGCCGCCGGTGTTCTGCGTGCATCCGGTCATCGGAATCTCGTGGGCGTTCGCCGGACTGGCACAGCACGTCGATCGCGAGCGCGGCGTGTACGGCCTGCAGTCGCCGGTGCTCTCCGGGACCGCGGACCTGCCGGAGTCGATCGAGGCGTGGGCGCGGTTGTACGTCGAGACGATTCGGACCGTGCAGCCGGAGGGGCCCTACAACCTGGTCGGCTGGTCTCTCGGCGGCATGATCGCGCACGCCATGGCCGCGCAGCTGCAGGAGGTGGGCGAGGAGGTCGAACTGTTGGCGATGATGGACAGTTTCGCGCAGCAGCCGGCGGACGGGACCCTGGTGGACCGGGATCTGACCGTCGGTGACCTGCTGGGCGGGTTGGTCCCGGCCCTGACGGCGGACGGTGGCCTGGAGGCAGGCGAGAACCCGCTGCTGGAGGAGTTGTCCGAGGAGATGCTGGCCGGGATCATCGAGAATCTGCCCGCGCCGTTCAACGCCATCGGGGCCGAACGCGTTGCGGCCGCCGTGCGGGCGATCGATGAGTCCGTCACGCTGATCGAGGGCTATGTGCCGCCCAGGTTCAAGGGCGACCTGCACTACTTCGCGGCGCTCGAGGACGATCCCAGCGGCGCCGTCGGTGCAGCCACCTGGCGGGACGGGGTGGACGGCCGCATCATCACGCACGGCGCCCCGGCCACCCATTGGGGCATGGCAGGCCCGAGCTCTCTCTCCCTGATCGGGGAGGTGCTGCACGAGGCGTGGAACACCGAGGAGCGCAAGTGAATTCAGGACATGACGAAAGAAAGGTAGATCTATGAGCAACCCCTTCGATGACGAGGACGGCCAGTTCCTCGTGCTGGTGAACGACGAGGGTCAGCACTCGCTGTGGCCGATGTTCGCGAAGGTCCCGGCGGGCTGGAACGAGGTGCACGGCCCCTCCTCGCGCCAGGAGTGCGTCGACTACGTCGAGGCGAACTGGACCGACATGCGGCCGAAGAGCCTGATCGATGCGATGGCGGGGGACGCCGACAAGTAGGCGTCACCGAACGACGAACCGGCCCGAGAGCTCAGCTCTCGGGCCGGTTTCTCGTTTCGGAATCGATCAGGTGTGCGTGCCCCGCGCGGGACCCACGATCGCGGTGTGGATCTTGTTGCCGTCGGCGTCGGCGTCGGCGTCGGTGTGATCGGGGTCGTTGGTTGGGTTGTCGGGATCTACCTGCGGGTTGCAGTGGCCTGCGGTGATGCCTACCTTGCGACCGGCGGAATCGGTGCCGGCGCCCCGTGTGCACCAGTAGCCGTACTCCGTGTAGTCGTCGAACGTGATCGTGGTGCCCGGTCCGACAACCTTTGCGGGTGGTACGGCCGGGCCCGGAACTCGGTCAGCAAGGGCGGACGCGACGCCCAGGCCGAGCAGTAGGGCCGAGGTGGCGAGCAAGCCTGTGAGTAACCGGGTGGTGCGTGTCCTGCGGGCTCCTTTGCTGTGAACGACAATCCGCCGAAGCAAGATAAACCATCTGGTCGGTTTTTGTTACGAAACGAGACCTCCGCTGGATCGCGAGAGCCGGGGCACGGCAAACGGTTTCGGTCGCCCTATGTGCGGCCTGCCAGGGCTCTCAGGAGACGCCACAGGAGTGGGTCGGGGAGGGCGGTCGTGGCCGTGACCGAGTCCGGGCGGGATGTGTGCCGGTCACGTAGTCTTTTCCCTCGGTGTCGCACTACGCGATGGTCATGCCGAATGGTGCAGGGGGGATTCGGGCATGGCGAGGGCTCAATAGTTTCGGAGTAGGTGTTGTCGGATTTCCCCCGGTCGGTCGCCGCCGTCGCGGCTACTCGCCCCGACGCGGTCGTCGTGAAAGTCGACGATGTGTCGGTGACCTATCGGGAACTCGACGAGCGCCTCCAGATGCTGGCCGGACCGCTCGCTGCCAGGGGATTGGACGCTGAGGCCATCGTCTCGGTGACCCTGTCCGGACTGGCACCGATGGTGGTCGCGGCCGAGGGTGGCCTGGGCGCGGTCCTGGACACCATCGAGCGGGACGCCAAGGCGCTTGAGGCCCCGCCTGCCCGGAGCACCCTTGCGGATCTGTTCGACGAGCAGGCGGCGCGGACGCCGGAGTCGGTCGCTCTGGTGTTCGAGGGGCACGCGCTGACCTACGCAGAGTTCGACGCCCGCGCCAACCGGCTGGCGCGCCATCTCATCGCCGACGGGGTCGGTCCGGACACCGTGGTCGCGCTGGCGATGCGTCGGTCGATCGACCTGTTGGTCGCCGTGTACGCCGTGGTCAAGGCAGGCGGCGCCTACCTCCCCCTCGACCCGGACCACCCGGCCGAGCGCACGGCGCACGTGCTCGAGACCACCGCGCCGGTTGTCGTACTCACCACCGGCGCCGACGGCGCGGCTCTGCCCGCCGGATCACCGGGTGTGGTCCTCGAGCAGTTGGACCTCGGCGGGTTTTCGGATGCGCCGGTGACGGATGCGGATCGGATGGCGCCGCTGGCGCCGGAGAACGCGGCGTACGTCATCTTCACGTCGGGTTCGACGGGCCGGCCCAAGGGTGTGGCCGTGAGCCATGCCGCGATCGTGAATCGTCTGTTGTGGATGCAGGGCGAGTACGGGCTGACCGTCGACGACGTGGTGCTGCAGAAGACCCCGGTGACGTTCGATGTGTCGGTGTGGGAGTTGTTCTGGCCGTTGCAGGTCGGTGCTCGGATGGTGATCGCGGTGCCGGATGGTCATCGGGATCCGGCGTATCTGGCTCGGGTGATCGCGGAGGAGTCGGTGTCGACCGCCCACTTTGTGCCGTCGATGTTGGCGGTGTTCGTGTCGGAGCCGGGTATGGCGGGTTGTAGTTCGCTGCGACGAGTGTTCGCCTCGGGTGAGGCGCTTCCGGCGCAGACGGCTGGGTCGCTGCGTGAGGTTCTACCGTCGGTGCGATTACATAATCTGTACGGGCCGACGGAGGCCGCGGTGGATGTGACGTTCCATGAGGTCACAGCCGCGGATCGGGTGTCGGTGCCGATCGGTGTGCCCGTGTGGAACACGCAGGTGCTGGTGTTGGATTCGCGCCTGCATCCGGTGCCGGTGGGGGTGCCGGGCGAGTTGTATCTGGCGGGTGTGCAGCTGGCCCGCGGGTACGTGGGTCGTAGTGATCTGACGTCGGATCGGTTCGTGGCCAACCCGTTCGGGGCCGCGGGTGAGCGGATGTACCGGACCGGCGACCTGGTGCGATCCCATGTATCCGGCGAGCTGGAATATTTGGGACGCAACGATTTTCAGGTGAAGTTGCGCGGCCTGCGGATCGAGCTCGGCGAGATCGAGTCCGCGATGCTCGCACACCCGACGGTGGCGCAGGCGGTCGTGGTGGTCAGAGAGGACGTTCCCGGAAACCAGCAGCTGGTCGGCTACGCGGTCGCCGCCGCCGAGGCGCTCATCGACGGCGATGAGCTGCGTGCGTTCCTTGGCCGTTCGCTGCCCGAGTACATGGTGCCGATCACCGTGCTGACACTCGCGGAGTTTCCGATCACGGTGCACGGCAAGCTCGATCGGAAATCGCTGCCGAGGCCGGACTTCGAATCCGCACCTGGTGAGCACGGTGAGCCGTCGACCCCGGCCGAGGTGGTGGTCGCGCGGATCTTTGGTGAGATCCTCGGGGTCGAACGGGTCGCGGCCCAGGATTCCTTCTTCGATCACGGCGGCAACTCGCTGTCCGCCGCACGGGTGGTGGCCCGGGTCAACGCGGCACTCGGATGCGACGTGAGTCTGCGAGAGGTGTTCGACGCGCCGACCGTCGCGGGGCTCGCCGCCCTGGCGTCGGTTCGGGCCGACGGCGCGCGTCGTCGGCCCGAACTGGTGGCCGGGCCACGCCCGGATCGGGTCCCCCTGTCCCTGGCACAGGCCAGGATGTGGTTCATCAACCAGTTCGACATCTCATCGCCCGCATATAACCTCCCGCTCGGGATCCGGCTGGTCGGCGAACTCGACCATGAGGCGCTGCAAACCTCGGTCCAGAGCGTGTTGGATAGGCACGAATCACTGCGCACGGTGTTCCCGGACGACGGCGAGGGACCGCGGCAGGTGGTGATCCCGGTCGCCGGGGTCGATGCAGATCTCCGTCGGATTCTGGTCGCGGACGAGGCGGACCTGCGCGGCAGGTTCGCCGCGGCTGCGGCGGCCGGATTCGACGTGACGGTGGAGCCGCCGGTCCGGGTGCGACTGTTCCAGCTCGGCGGGGGCGAGCACGTGCTGCTGTTCCTGCTGCACCACATCGGGGCCGACGGCGTCTCGATGGCGCCGCTCGCGCGTGAGGTGGTGGCCGCCTACACGAGCGCGGTGGCCGGCGGTCGATATGAGCCCGAGCCGCTCTCGGTGCAGTACGCGGACTACTCGATCTGGCAGCGCGAATTGCTCGGCAGCGAAGACGACCCGGAATCCCTGCTCTCGCACCAGGTCCGGTACTGGCTCGACGAACTGTCCGGCATTCCCGATCTGTTGCCACTGCCCACCGACCGCCCACGCCCGGCCGCCGCCTCGCTCGAGGGTGGACGGGTGGAGTTCGAGATCGGAGCGGACCTGCACCGCCGGCTGTCGGCGCTGTCCCGCGAGCACGAGGCGACCCTGTTCACCACCATGCACGCGGCGTTCGCGTTGTTGCTGTCGAAGGTCTCGGGCACCGACGACGTCGTCATCGGGACGCCGACGGCCGGCCGCGGGGAGCACGTACTCGACGACCTGGTTGGCATGTTCGTCAACACGCTCGCCCTGCGGACCGTGCTGGACCACTCGGTGTCCTTCGCCGAGTTGCTCCGCAGCACAAGGGAATCGGATATCGGTGCGCTGGCGCACGCAGAGGTGCCCTTCGAGCGACTGGTGGAGGTCCTCGCACCGGAACGGTCCACCGCGCACTCGCCGATCTTCCAGGTCGTGCTCGCGTTGGAGAATGCCGAGCCCGCGGTCCTGGAGTTGCCTGGCTTGGCGGTGAGCGAGGTCGATCCCGGGTTCGCGTACGCGAAATACGATCTACAGCTCGCACTGGGGGAGCGGGCCGACCGATCGGGAATCGCGGGCACCTTCATCTATGCCACGGACCTGTTCGACGAGTCGACCGTGCGCACACTGGCCGCACGGTTCGTCCGGCTGCTCGACGCGGTGGCGCAGGATCCATCGGCGCCGATCGGGGACGCCGACGTGATGGACGCCCGTGAGCGCGCGGCGCTGTGCCCGGTCGCCGGCCGCCCCGCGGAGTCGCCGGTCACCCTTGCCGAGCTGCTGGCGGCGGCTGTCACCGAACGGACGGCGCCCGCACTGGAGTTCGGCTCCCGCACCGTGAACTACGGCGAGCTCGACACCCGCTCGAACGCTCTGGCGCGCTTGCTGATCGCGCGCGGTGTCGGACCGGAGTCGTTCGTCGCGGTCGCCCTGCCCCGATCGGTCGAGTCGATGCTGGCGCTGTGGGCGGTGGCGAAGACCGGCGCAGCCGTCGTACCCATGGACCCCGCCTACCCCGTCGATCGCCTCGGACACATGCTCGCCGACTCTGGTGCGGTGGTCGGCCTCACCGTCGCCGGGTACACGGACGCCCTGCCGGACGCGGACTGGGTGGCGCTCGACGCCGACGCCGTTGTGGTGGAGTGGGCTGCGCTCTCGACGGCGGCGGTCGCCGATCGGGACAGGCTCGCTGCGATGCTCCCGGCCCAGCCGGCGTACATGATCTACACCTCCGGCTCGACCGGGGTTCCCAAGGGCGTGGTGGTCACGCATCAGGGCATCGCGAGCTTCGCCCTCGAGCAGCGGCAGCGGTACTCGGTGACGGCCTCATCTCGGGTACTGCACTCCTCGTCGCCCAGTTTCGATGCATCGATCCTCGAGATCCTGATGGCGACGGCGGCCGGAGCGGCCCTGGTGATCGTGCCCCCCGGCGTGTACGGGGGCGGTGAGCTGGCGGACGTCATCGATTGCCAGCGGGTCACCCATGCCTTCATCACCCCGTCCGCTGCGGCCGCGCTCGCGCCCGACGGACTCGATTCGCTGCGGGTGGTCGTCATGGGCGGCGAGGCACTGAGCTCGGACCTGGTGATCCGCTGGGGTGCGGACCGGGACCTGTACAACGCGTATGGGCCGACCGAGATGACCGTCATGGTGTCGGCCAGCGCGGCGCTTGTGCCCGGCGAGGCGGTGACGATCGGCGGCCCGATCCGCGGGGTGACCGCGATGGTGCTCGACCGACGGCTTCGCCCGGTGCCGGTGGGGGTGGTCGGCGAACTGTACGTCGCGGGTCCGGCGATGGCGCGGGGATATCACAACCGATCGGGTCTGACCGCGGATCGCTTTGTGGCGAACCCTTTCTCGTCGATCGGTGCACGAATGTACCGGACGGGCGACATGGTGCGGTGGCTCGCCCCAGCGGCACAGGGCCGACTGTCGGATCTGGAACTCGAGTACGTGGGGCGCGGCGACTTCCAGGTGAAGATCCGCGGCTTCCGCATCGAACTCGGCGAGGTCGATGCGGCGCTGACCGCGCACCCGTCGGTGGATTTCGCGGTGACGATGGGCCGTCCCGCCCCGTCGGGGGCGACGGTGCTGGCCGCGTACGTGGTGGCGGCCGCCGGAGCGTCGGCAGACCCCGAGGAGCTGACCGCGTTCGCCGCGAGGACCCTGCCCTCGCACATGGTGCCGTCGGTGGTGACGGTGCTGGACGAGATCCCGTTGACGGTGAACGGGAAGCTCGACCGAGGCGTTCTGCCTGCGCCGGAATTCGTGTCGACGGCGTTCCGCGCACCGTCGACACCGGTCGAGGAGATCGTCGCCGGGACGATCTCGGAGGTGCTCGGTCTTCCGAGAGTCGGGTTGGACGACAACTTTTTCGACCTCGGTGGGAACTCGTTGATCGCGACGCGAGTGGCGGCGCGTCTCGGCTCCGTGCTGGGCGTGACGGTTCCGGTTCGGCTGTTGTTCGAGTCCCCGACGGTGGCGGCGCTCGCGGTGCGGGTCGAGCGGGACTCCGGGTCGGCGCGAGCGGCGCTGGCGCCGAGGCCCCGACCGGATCGCATTCCGCTGTCGCTGGCGCAGCAGCGGATGTGGTTCCTGAACCGGTTCGATCCGGAGTCGGCCGTGAACAACATCCCGGTCGTCGTGCGGCTGTCGGGTGCACTCGATGTCGCGGCGCTGCGTTCGGCGATTCGCGACGTGCTCGAGCGACACGAGTCGTTGCGCACAATGTATCCGGAGTCGAGTGATGGTCCTTCTCAGGTGATCGTGCCCGCGGCGTGGGTGGTCCCGGATCTGGTCCCGGTCGAGGTGTCGACGGGCGACCTGTCCGATCGTGTGGCCGAACTCGTGGTGGCGGGTTTCGACGTGGCGGCCGAGGTCCCGATCCGGGTGGCCCTCTTCCATGTGACCACGACCGAGCACGTGCTGGCGATCGTGGTGCATCACATCAGTGCCGACGGCTTCTCGATGGGGCCGCTGACGCGAGACGTCATGGCGGCCTATGTCGCGCGGGTCAGGGGCGAGGTACCGGTGTGGTCGCCGTTGGCCGTGCAGTACGCCGACTTCGCGTTGTGGCAGCGTGAGGTTCTCGGTGACGAGTCCGATCCCTCGTCGCTCGTGGCGCGGCAGCTCGGGTACTGGCGCGGCGCGCTGTCCGGGCTGCCCGCACAGCTGGATCTGCCATCGGATCGTTCGCGTCCGGCGGTCCGGACACACGCGGGTGCCCGGGTGGACACCCCCATCAGCGAGCGCACCCGGGCCGGACTGTCCGATTGGGCCGCACAGCACAATGCCTCGTTGTTCATGGCAGTGCACGCGGGCCTCGCGGTGTTGTTGAGCAGGCTCAGCGGTACCTCCGATATCGCGGTGGGCACGCCGGTGGCCGGTCGCGGCGAAGCCGAACTGGACGATCTGGTCGGCATGTTCGTCAACACCCTGGTGCTGCGGACGTCGGTCGAGGGGGCGGAATCGTCGACGGAACTCCTGGCGCGCGTGCGTGAATCGGATCTGGGTGCGTTCGGGCACACAGAGGTCCCGTTCGAGCGTGTGGTGGAGGTGCTCAATCCGGAGCGGTCCATGTCGAGGCACCCCCTCTTCCAGGTGATGCTGTCCTACCAGAACCTCGAGCAGCCGGACCTGGAGCTGCCGGGCTTGCACGTATCGGGGGTCGGCGCGGCGGTCGAGGTGGCGAAGTTCGACCTGCAGGTGACGGTCGTGGAACAGGCAGGTGCAGGCGGACTGTCGGTTTCCTTGGTCTACGCGACGGACCTGTTCGACCGGTCGACGGTGGACGGTTTCGCGCGCCGGTTCGGCCGGATTCTCGACGCGATGGCGGCCGACCCGCAATGCCCGGTCGGCGATATCGACCTCATCGGCGAGGAGGGTCGCGAGGCGATCCTGGGCGCGTGGAACGCCACCGCACATCCGGTGGCGCCGCGGACATTGGTCGATCTGTTCGACGGGCAGGTGGCGCGGACGCCGGATTCGGTGGCGCTCGTGTTCGAGGGCCAGGCTCTGACCTATGTCGAGTTCGATGCTCGGGTGAACCGCCTTGCGCGGCAATTGATTTCCATCGGTGTCGGTCCGGAATCGCTGGTGGCGTTGGCGATGCGTCGGTCGATCGATCTGTTGGTCGGTGTGTATGCGGTGATCAAGTCGGGTGGCGCGTACGTGCCGGTGGATCCGGACCAGCCGGGGGAGCGGGTGGCGCACGTACTCGGATCCTCGTCCCCGGTCTGTGTGTTGAGCACCTCTCGCGACGTTTTCACGGCCGCGGCGGCCGAGGTCGTGGAGATCGACGCGGTCGACCTGGCGTCGTTCTCCGATGCGCCGGTCACTGATGCGGATCGGTTGGCGCCGTTGGTGCCGTCCAATACGGCGTATGTGATTTTCACGTCGGGTTCGACGGGTCGGCCCAAGGGTGTGGCGGTTTCGCATGCGGCGATCGTGAATCGTCTGTTGTGGATGCAGGGCGAGTACGGGCTGTCGGCTGATGATGTGGTGTTGCAGAAGACTCCGGTGACCTTCGATGTGTCGGTGTGGGAGTTGTTCTGGCCGTTGCAGGTTGGTGCCCGGATGGTGATCGCGGTGCCGGATGGTCATCGGGATCCGGCGTATCTGGCTCGGGTGATCGTGGAGGAGTCGGTGTCGACGGCGCATTTTGTGCCGTCGATGTTGGCGGTGTTCGTGGCGGAGCCGTCGGTGGTGGAGGCGGTGTCGTTGCGGCGGGTGTTCGCTTCGGGTGAGGCGTTGCCCGCGCAGACCGCGGCGTTGTTGCGTGAGGTGTTGCCGTCGTCGCGTTTGCACAATCTGTATGGGCCGACGGAGGCCGCGGTGGACGTGACCTTCCATGAGGTCACTGCGGCGGATGAGGTGTCGGTGCCGATCGGTGCGCCGGTGTGGAACACGCAGGTGTTCGTGTTGGATTCGCGGTTGCGGCCGGTGCCGGTGGGGGTGCCGGGTGAGTTGTATCTGGCGGGTGTGCAGTTGGCCCGCGGGTATGTGGGTCGTAGTGATCTGACGTCGGATCGGTTTGTGGCGAATCCGTTCGGTGGTGCGGGTGCGCGGATGTACCGGACCGGTGACCTGGTGACCTGGAGCGCCGCGGGTGAGCTGGAGTACATCGGTCGTACTGACTTCCAGGTGAAGTTGCGTGGTCTGCGGATAGAGCTCGGCGAGATCGAGGCGGCCCTGCTCGGGCTCGACGGGGTCGAGCAGGCCGTGGCCGTGGTCCGGCAGGACAGCCTGGGGCATCCACAACTGGTCGGGTATGTGGTCGGCGACCCGTCGTTCGATCCGGGCGTCGCCCGCGCCTCCCTCGGCCGCGCCCTGCCGGAGTACATGATTCCGAGCGTGTTCGTGAGGCTGGGGGCGTTGCCGGTGAACGCGTCCGGCAAGCTTCACCGCTCGGCTCTGCCCGCGCCGGTGCCGGTCGCCCGCGAGTATCGCGCACCGGTGTCCGCGACGGAGGTCGCGATCGCAGAGGTGCTGGCCGAGGTGCTCGGTGTCGGCCAGGTCGGTGTGGACGACAACTTCTTCGAGCTCGGCGGCAACTCGCTGATCGCCACCGGCGTGGTGGCTCGGCTGACGGCCCGACTCGGATCCGAGGTTCGCCTCCAATGGATGTTCTCCGAGCCGACCCCGGCGGGGCTCGCCGACCGGATCGACTCCGGCACGAGGGCCGACGCGGACGGTGAGGAGTCCTTCGAGGTGCTGCTCCCGATCCGCGTCGGTGGATCCGAGCCGCCCCTGTTCTGCGTGCACCCGATCGGCGGGCTCTCGTGGGCGTTCGCCGGCCTGGCCCGGCACCTCGAGTCCGACCGCGGAATCTACGGCCTGCAGTCGCCCGCGCTCGGGAGCTCCGGCTGGGCGCCGGGTTCGATCGGTGAATGGGCCGACAGGTACGTGCGCGAGATCCGTTCGATTCAACCCGAGGGGCCCTATCACCTGCTGGGGTGGTCGCTCGGTGGCGTGATCGCGCAGGCAATGGCGGTCCAATTGCAGTCAGAGGGCGAGGATGTCGCGCTACTGGCGATGATGGACAGCTTCGCCGATCACGAGGCCGCGCCTGCACGGTCGGTCCTCGATGAGCCGACACCGGACGAGCTGCTCGGCGGGCTGGTCCCGGAGGGGATCCGCCTCCACGACCGGGCACAGGCCGTCGAATCAGTGGTGGAATCCCTCGTGCTGCTGGCCGCGCATCGTCCGAAGTCGTTCGCGGGAGATGTCGTGTACTTCACCGCGGCGCAGGAAGACAGGAGCGGGTCGCTCGGGGCCTCGACCTGGCGGTCGGTGGTGGACGGCGCGATCCACAATCATCCGGTGGAATCGACGCACTGGGGGATGGCCTCGCCCGAGGCACTGGCCGTGATCGCCCGCGTCCTCGACGGCTGGTGGTCCGGCGCGGAGGCGGTGACCCGCTAGCGCTCGGTGACGACTACACCGTCAGTCCCAGATCCCGACGTCTTCGAGGTGGCTGATCAGTCGCTGCGCCCCGTCGAGGAAGTGCGCCCGGGATTCGCGCCCGGCCTCCTCGGCGTCCCCCACGGCCATCGCGTCGATCAGCCGGTCGTGGCTCGCGATGGCGGCATCGCCCCAGCCGTGGTCCGCCGAGTAGAAGTGCACCGGCGTATACCGGGTCGCATTGAGCAGGAACCGGGAGAGCTTGGCGGAACCCGCCAACCGATTGAGGATCCGATGGAAGCCGAACTCGAGGTCCTCGATCCGTGCCGCATCCGAATCCTCCACGGCACGTGCCAGTTTCACATTGATGGCGCGGAGCTCGTCGAGGGTCTCCTTGTCGATTGCCGCGGTGGCCCTCGAGGTCAGCTCCTCGGCGATCTGCCCCTGCAGCCAGAAGACGTCGTTGATGTCGCCACGACTGAGAGCGGCGACGACGTACCCACGGTGCGGCACCAGCTCCACGAGGCCCTCGCTGCGCAGTGTCAGCAGGGCCTCGCGGACAGGGGTGACGCTGACCCCGAGTTCGGCGGCGGTCTCGTCGAGACGGATGAACTCGCCCGGCCGCACCCCGCCCGACATGATGAGGTTGCGGACGTGCACCGCGACGTCATCGGAGAGCTGGGGGCGGCGACGGAGCGCGCGCGCCTCCTTGGGGCGTGGTGTGGCGGACGAGGTCATCGAGTCTCCTTCTGACGGCAATCAGCTTAAACGCCTGCCAGCGGCTACAAGCCGTACGTCTTGCCGATGATGTCGCGCTGGATCTCGCTGGTCCCGCCGAAGATGGTGGACACCAGCGCCCCGCGGACGTGCTTCTCCATGTCGAACTCGGTGGCGTAGCCGTACCCGCCCATCATCTGCATGCCCTCGAGGGCGACGCGCTTGGCGGTCTCCGTCGCCTTCAGCTTGGCCATCGAGGCCTCTCGGGCGAGGACCTTGTCCGGGTTGGCGTCCGCCTCGCGCGCGACGTTGTAGACGAGCAGCTTGGTGCATTCGATCTCGGTGGCGAGGTCCGCCATCCGGTGCCGCAGCGACTGGAAGCTGCCGATCGGCCGGCCGAACTGCTTGCGCTGGGTGATGTACCCGAGGGTGTCGTCGAAGGCCCGCTCCGCGGTCCCCAGGATCATCGCGGCAAGGATCAGCCGTTCGAAGTTCAGTCCGGTCATCAGCTGACGCCAGCCGTTCCCCACCTCGCCGACCACCGCATCCGCGGGGAGGACGCAGTCCGTGAAGTAGAGGTCGTTCGTCTCCTTCTGGCCGCCCATCAGCTCGATCGGGCTGATCTTCAGGCCGTCCGTGCGGGCGGGCACGTGGAACATGGTCATGCCCTCGTGCTTGTTCTCGCCGCGGCTCGTACGCGCGACGAGCAGGATGTTCTCCGAGATGTGGGCGTTGGAGCACCACGTCTTCTGGCCGTTGACCAGCCAGCCGTCCGAGGTCTGCTCGGCCTTGGTGCTCAGGTTCCCGACATCGGAGCCGGCCTCGGGCTCGGACATCGAGATCGACTGGGACGCACCGCGGACGATGCCGCGCAGCACCTCGTCCTTCTGCTGCGGGGTGCCGAACTTGGCGTATGCCCCGCCGGTGATGAGCGTCGGCCCGATCGCGCCGATCGGCAACATCCCGCGTTGGGTCTGCTCGAGCAGGATGCACATGTCGACCATGGTCGCGTCGGAGCCGCCGAATTCCTCGGGGATGGTCAGCCCGAGCCAGCCCAGCTCGGCCATCTTCTCGTATACGCCCTGGTTGTGATTGTGCGCGCCGTGATCCGTCAACTGATCGCGCTTCTCGCGCGTGCCGGCCTCGCGCTTGCAGAAGTCCGTGACGGCCTTGGCGAATGCCTTCTGTTCCGTGGTGAATTCAACGCTCATCTTCGTTGGCTCCCGCTGGTTGGGTGGGCGCACGGTGCGCGCCGGGGGATCAGTGTCGATGTGGTCTTGTCGGCGGGCCCGCCGCCGCCTAATGTGATGTCCATAACACTACATCACATCAAATATATTTGATGCGAAGTATCTAGAGGCGATCGGCGACGGAGGGAACTGTCCATGCCACAGCAGGCGGCCAAGAAGCACGAGCTCACCGAGACAGCCGGGTCTCCCGCGGGGGCGGGGGTGATCGAGTCGCTGGATCCGCGCACCGACGAGGTCATCGCCAGCTACCCGGTCGCGGATGCGGACGAGGTCGCGAGGGTCGTCGAGCGGGCTCGCCCCGCCGCGCGGTGGTGGGAGTCGCTGGGCTTCGACGGACGCAAGCGATGGCTGCTGGACTGGAAGACGGCGATCGCATCCGACGCGCAGGCCCTGGCTGCCGTGATCTCCCGCGAGACCGGGAAACCGCCGGGCGACGCCCTGCTGGAGGTGATGCTCACCGTCGAGCACCTGGATTGGGCCGCCCGCAACGCCGCCAAGGTGCTCGGCAAGAAGAAGGTGCCCGCCGGGTTGGTGAGCGCCAATCAGGAGGCGACCGTCCGATACCAGCCGCTCGGCGTGGTGGGGGTGATCGGGCCGTGGAACTATCCGCTGTACACGCCGATGGGTTCGATCTCGTACGCACTCGCGGCGGGCAACGCGGTGGTCTTCAAGCCGAGTGAGCTGACGCCGGGTGTCGCAGTGTGGATCGCCGACAAGTGGCAAGCGCTCGTCCCCAACCAGCCTGTGCTGCAGGTGATCACGGGTGACGGCGGCACAGGGACCGCGCTCTGCAGGGCCGGGGTCGACAAGGTCGCGTTCACCGGTTCGACGCCGACCGCCAAGAAGGTGATGGCCTTGTGCGCGGAGACCCTGACCCCGATGGTCGCGGAGTGCGGCGGCAAGGACGCGATGCTGGTGGACGCAGATGCGGATCTGGAGGAGGCGTCGAGTTTCGCCGTCTTCGGCGCCATGGGCAACGCGGGCCAGACCTGTGTCGGCGTGGAACGAATCTATGTGGCGGACGGGGTGTTCGACACGTTCGTGCAGAAGGTCACCGAGAAGGCCAAGCGGTTGCGACCCGGCGGTGCCCCGGACTCCTCGTATGGGCCGATGACGATGGCACGGCAGTCGGAGGTGGTGCGCGGGCAGATCGACGATGCCCTCGCCAGGGGCGGTCGCGCGGTGCTCGGCGGCCAGGAGTCGATCCGCGGGCCCTTCGTCGAACCGGTGATCCTCGTCGATGTTCCGGAGGACAGCAGCGCCGTCCGGGAGGAGACCTTCGGTCCGACGGTGGTGATCAATCGGGTCGCGGACCTGGACGAGGGGATTGCTGCGGCCAACGCCTCCAAGTACGGACTCGGTGCCTCGATCTTCACCGGTGACCGCAGGCGGGCGGTGGAGGCGGCCGAGCGGTTGCGAGCCGGAGTGGTCACGATCAACTCGGTGCTGGGATTCGCGGGCGTGGCCGCGCTCCCGTTCGGCGGGGTGGGGGAGTCGGGCTTCGGCCGGATCCACGGCGCCGACGGACTGCGCGAGTTCAGCCGCGCCAAGTCGGTTGCCCGGCAGAAGTACCGGGCGCCGTTGAACCTGCTGTCGATGGAACGTAAACCCCGGGACATGAAGATCGCCGCGTGGTTGCTCAAGACGCGGCACGGCCGGAGCTGAGAGGGCACCATGTTGCTGGTGAACGAGAACCCGTCCCGACCGCGCGGCAGGTATGGCTGGCTCCACCGGATCGAGCAACTCGATCCGGCAACGGACAACCACGAGATCCATCGGATCACCGCCGGCTTCGAGTTTCCGTGGGACTACCAGCGCGCGCTCGAGTTCGCGCTGTTCCGGACCTACTGCGTGCCGACGATCTCCGCATTGCTGCGCCGGACCGGGGAGTTCGAGAAGCGGCCGCAGAAGCGCTATGACGACACCGCGCTGCTGATGGCAGAACTCGTCGAGCACGGCTACGACTCGCCCCGCGGCACGGAGTCGCTGCGAATGGTGAACCGGATGCACGCGAAGTACGACATCGACAATTCGGACATGTTGTACGTGCTGAGCACTTTCGCCTTCGATCCGTTGGACTGGATCGACCGCTACGGATGGCGCCCACTGCACCCCAACGAACGGCTTGCCTCCTTCCTCTTCTATCGGGAGGTCGGACTGCGGATGGGCATCAAGGACATCCCGGAGGACTTTCAGGAGTTCTACCGGTTCAAGATCGAGTACGAGGCCGAGCGCTTCCGGTACACCGAGGACAATCACCTGATCGGCGTCTACACCCGGGACCTGTTCTGTGCGTGGTTCCCCCGTCCGCTTCGGCCTGCCGTGCGTCAGGGGGTCTACGCGATGCTGGATCAGCAGATGCGCTCGGCCTTCGGGTTCCCGGCCGCACCGGCCTGGATGACGGGCGTCGCGCAGCGCGGATTGGTTGCCCGGTCCAAGGCTGTCCGGCTGCTGCCGCCGCGCAGGAGGTCGAAGGCCGCAAGGGACCCGCACAACCGGACCTATCCCGGATACCCGGTTGGCTACCGGCCGAGCGATCTCGGAGTGGACCAGAACCACGGTCGGGGCTGACCGGCGGGGAACGCGCGTCGTCCCGCGCTGCGGGAGCCTCGATGCGCGGGGCTTAGTGTCAAACGGTACCGTCTCGCCGGCAGGGGTCGACGAACGGGGAGTTACGTGCTGCAGGTCGATCCGAGGGATGCGGTGTTCCTCTATGTGGAGCGTCCCGTCGCCTGGCAGACCTTTCTGTCCGCCTACGCGTTCGTCCCCGATGGTTCGCAGGCTCACCCGGCCGATCGCCGGGAGATCGCCCGGTGGATCTCCGACCGCGCTCGCGGGATCGCGGTATTGCGCCAACGACTGGTCCGCGTCCCGTTCGACCTCGACCATCCCTACTGGGTCGAGGATCCCGAGCACTCCGTCGATGATCACCTCTTCTTCCATGACGGCTCGGGATGGCAGGAGCTGCGCGAATGGATGGCGCAGCTCGTACAGCAGCCGATGGATCGGTCCAGGCCGCTGTGGGAACTCCACGTCGTCACCGGGGTCCGCGGTATCCCCGGCGTCGGGGGGGAGGCCACGGTCGCGGTGATGAAGTTCCATCACTCGATGGCGGACGGCGAGCTGAGCACCACCATCTCCAGGACGCTGTTCGCGGCAGGCCCGGTTCCGGCTGTTCGCCCCGGCGGGCCGGTCGCCGCCCTGCAGATACCGGCCCCGGCCGGTCTGTTCGCCTCCGCCGTCCGAGCGTGCCCGCGCAAGGTCGGCGAGCTCGTCGGCGGCCTGCGAGAGTTCCGCGCGACGCGCCACCGACTCCTGGTCGAGCGCGAGGAGGGCACGCACACCCTGCCCGTCGCGAAGCGGCCGCGGACCGTGCTCAACCAGCCGCTCGGCCCCGATCGGGTGTTCGACGTGGCGTTCCTCCCGCTCGACGAAGTGCGGGACATGAAGGCCGCGCTCGGCGAGGTCACCGTCAACGACCTCGTACTGACGGTGATCGCGGGCGCGTTGCGGAGGTACCTCCACGAGATCGATGGCCCGACTGCGGGTTCGCTGGCCGCCGCGGTTCCGATGTCCATCCGCCGCACCCGCGCCTCCGAGTCACGAAATCAGTTCCTCACGATGGCGGTGGACCTGCACACCGCCACGGTCGATCCGATCGCGCGGGCCCGCGCGATCCATCGGTCGGTCCTGGAGGAGCGCGAGCGGTTGAGCATTCCGGCCGAGGCCGTTGCGGCTTCCTGCGATGTCGTCGGGGTCATACCCGGATGGGCGATTCGAGCCGCGCTGCGGATCGGTTACGGACGGCCGAAGCGACGGGCGGACTCGATCCACTACGTCAACACTCTGGTCAGCAGCGTGCGCAGTGGCGGTGCGGACCTGCGCCTGTGCGATGCGACCGTGGTCGCAGGCTTCGGCCTCGCGCCGCTCGTGGGTTTGGGCGGGGTGGCCCACGCCATCGGCTCGGTGGGCAACTCCCTCACCGTCAATGTCACCGCCGATCCAGTGCAGTTGGCCGACATCCGCCGCTATCGCGAACTCCTTCTCGAGTCGTTTGCCGAGCTAAGGGACCAGATCTGCCTCGGGAATGGTTCGCCGGTACGGTTGGACATCGGGAGCGTCGCCTCGGGGTGAAGCGGCGCGTGTTGGGGATGAGGCGGTACATGGAGCAGATGCATCCGAGAGACACCGTATTTCTGTACGTGGAGAAGGAACAGGCCAAACAGGCCACCATGACCGCGTATGCCTTTGTGGCCGAACGTGATTCGGATCGACGTCCGGATCCCGCCGAGATCACCCGGTGGATCGCGGACCGCGCGGGCGGGATGGAGATCCTGCGACAGCGGGTTGTCCGCGTGCCGTTGGACCTCGACCATCCGTACTGGGCGGAGGACCCGGAGTTCTCCGTCGACAATCACCTCGTCTTCCACACGGCCGAGCGCTGGGAGGACGTGCGGACGTTGCTCGCCGACCTGCTGCAGAGCCCGATGGACGAGTCAAGGCCGCCATGGGAACTCCACGTGATCTCCGGCGTCCGCGGGATCGATGGCATCGCGGGTGAGGCCACCGTGGCGGCGCTGAAGCTGCATCACGCGGCGGCCGACGGCATGTTGAGCGCCGCGATCGCACGCCGCCTCTTCGCGGCGGAGCCGGACGAGCAGGACGAAATCGTCGAGGTCGTGGACCCGGCCGCGCCGCCGTCGCAGGTCGGAATGCTGGCGCGGGCGCTCGGATCGACCCCACGGAATCTGGGTCGGCTCGCACAGGAACTCCTCAGGGCGCGCTCGGCGCAGCGTGCAATGCAACTCGGGAGCGATCTGGGGCTGTACCGGACGCCCACCGCCGTTCGCCCGCGCACGACGCTCAACCAGCCGTTGGGCCCTGACCGGGTTTTCAACACCGCGATACTCCCGCTCGGCGGCCTGCGTGCGATGAAGGTAAGGCTCGGCGAGGTCACGGTCAACGACCTGGTGCTCGCCGTGATCGGCAGGGCGATGCGGAATTACCTGCACGCGTCAGGCGAGGTGCCTGCCGGTTCGCTGGGTGCTGGGGTCCCGATGTCGACCCGCTCGACAGTGGAGGCGACGTCGCGAAACCGGTTCGTGACCATGTACGTGGATCTGCACACCGAGACCGAGGATCCGGTCGAGCGGGTGCGGGAGATCCACGATTCGGTCCTCGAGGAACGGGTCCGCACGACCACTCCCGCGTCGCTGACGCTCGATGAGCTCCCCGGTGCCGTTCCCGGCGCCCTCCTTCGCGCGGGCCTTGCGGTTCTCGGCGCGCTGCCCAAGCCGGAGTCGTCGACTGTCAGCCTGGGGAACGCGCTCGTCTCGAACGTGCCCAAGGGGCCGGCGGACATGAAGCTCGGCGATGCGACGGTGGTCGCGAGTTTCGGCCTGTGCCCGCTCTCGGGGCTCGCCGGTCTTGCGCACCGGGTCGACAGCGTCGGGGACGTCCTCACGATCAACGTCACCGCGGATCCGCTGCAGTTGCCGGACGACGATCGATACGTCGAACTGCTGCACGAGTCGTACGACGAGCTCGAATCGGCGATCATGAGCGGCGCCACGGCCTGAGGCGACGGCTCGCGGCCGGTCAGCTGTGCAGCACCGTCAGCATGAGGGTCTGCATCCGGCCGCGGGCCTGTGCGCCGGTGTCGAAATGGAGTAGCCGGCCCACGTCGAGGGTCTGGCCGAGAGCCGCGTGCACCAGGAACCTGGCCTCGACCGCGGACAGCTCTGGCCGTACCGCGGTGAGCAGGTGGACCCACTCCTCGACGTGCAGGCGCTGCACGTTGCGGAGGTTGGTGCGCTCCTGCTTGGGCAGGTTGCCTATCTCCGAGAAGTACACGGAGAGCACCTCGGGATGCGTGAATGCCAGGTCGATATAGGTGGCCGATAGTCGACTGAGCGCCTCGTCCGGGTCGGTGGAGGCGGCGAGCGCCGCGGCCGTCGCCATGGCCAGGCGATCGGCTGCCCGGTGGAATGCGGCAGCCAGCAGGTCCGCCTTGCTGGGGAAGTGTCGGTAGACGCTGGATGCGTTGATGCCCGCTGCGGCGCCGATCTCCTCGATGCTCGACTCGTGATAGCCGCGGTCGTGGAAGATCTTCACCGCCTCCGCGAGCAGTAGTTCACGCTTGGAGGTCACGGCGAGTCCGCGCTGTGCGGCGGGATCGTCGATCGTCGTCGTCGCGGGCGGCGCGCCGGCCAGGTCGCATCTCAACACGCCCCACGCGGTGCCGAGCAGGAGCTTCTCGATCTTGCGGTTCGCCAGCGCGGCGCTGTGGGCAGTGATGCTCCCGATCACGCTGAGCGCGGCTGCAGCGAGGATCACCGATTCGCGTTCGGCGAGGTCGGGTCGCAACTCGCGCAGCGGCCCCGCGACGTTCTGGGTCACCGCGACGAACTCGGTCCGCATCAGGTCCCGGTCGTCGGGTCGGAGGTAGCGGCCCTCCCACCGGTAGAGCCCACCGGTCTTGCGGCTTTCGACGGTCGTCACGATCAGTGCTCGCAGCACGGAATCCAACCGGAGCTCAGGGGTGCGGTCCGGATCGTCGGACTCGGCGGCGGCATCGGAGGCCGATCGGAGGGCGCCGACCGTTCCCATCGCGGCATGGACCAGCAAGGCGTACTTGTTGGGGAAATGGCGATAGAGGGCAGGGCCGGAGATACCGAGAGTGGCGGCGATGTCGTCCACGCCGACCGCGTGATAGCCCCGTTCACTGAAGGCCTGCGCCGCCACCAAGGCGATCTGCGCCTTGCGGTCCTTCGGTCGTCGCCGAACGGGCGCGGCGGCCGAAGCCGGCCGGCCGGTGGTCGTCTGGGGCATCGACGTCTCCTGACTTCGGTCGCAGCAATCCTAACCGAGAGCCTGGTGGCTTCTGCCCGAAAGCGAATTCTGGTTTCCGGTGCCGACGCCGACGCTTCCCCGTAGATCGTCATCGCAAAGTCCGGACTAGCAACGGTATTCGCTATTGACAACGTCGGACGGGTACATAAAAGTAAACCGCAATTCGCACGGTGTGAGCGTGCTCACTGGCGCCGGCCGTGGCCCGCACGTCGACCGCCGGCATGTGCGCCGAATCGAAAGGGGAAGCATGACCGTGTCCCGACCTGTGGGGGCCCTCCGATGACGGCGACCCCCGAGCTCGAGGTGATCGCCGGGCTGCGGGTCGAATTCGGGGATGGGATCCTGCGGATCACCATCGACAGGCAGGAGCGGATGAACGCGATCGACCTGGCGACGATGGACGCCATGGGCGACCTGCTGACCGGGCGCGCGAAAGACCCGTCGGTCCGGGTCGTGGTGATCGGTGGAGCGCGCGCGACCTTCTCGACCGGCGCCGACCTCGCCGCGGCGGCCGACGGTCCCGAGGCGGACCCGCGTGTCGTGATGGACTCGGCGAACCGGGTGGTCCGGGCGATCCTCACCCTGCCGATCCCGGTGATCGCGGAGGTGAACGGGGCGGCGGCCGGAGTCGGTGCGTCCATTGCCTTCGCGGCCGATCTGGCATTCGCGTCGCCGAGTGCGTACTTCCTGTTGGCCTTCGTCAACGTCGGGCTGATGCCCGACGGCGGATCGAGTCTGCTCGTCCCTGCGGCGATCGGGCGGGCAAGGGCGAGCGAGATGGCGCTGCTCGGGAGGAAACTCGGAGCCACGGACGCCGCAGCCGCCGGATTGATCGCCCGGGTGCTCCCCGAGGACGAACTGTCGTCTCATGTGCGAGCGGTCGCGGCCAAGCTGTCCCGCGGTCCCCGGCGCGCGATCGAACTGACCAAACGCGCGCTGACCACCACCACCCTCGCCCGAATCGACGAGACGCTCGAACGGGAAACCGAGGGCCAGATCGAACTTCTGGCGGCACCCGATTTCCGGGAAGGTGTCGCAGCGATGCTCGGTGGCCGGGCGCCCGAATTCGGCCGTTGACGCACGGCTTGGCCTGCCCGCCGTGCATCCCGGACAGGCCCGGCCCTGATTGAACAAACGTCCAGTCAGGGCTGGCTTTCGCGATGCGAATCTGTGTTAACAAAAATGCCGCGCGCTGGATCGCGTGTTGCCATACTGGGCGCATCCGTGAGGGTACGTCAGCCAGCCACACCGTGACAGGGAAGGAACACCAGGATGTCACTCAGCGATGATCTGCTCTCGCAGCCGCTGCAGGCCCGTAGGAACCATTGGAACAATCAGGTCGCCACCCACGCGGCCATGCGGCCGGATGCGGTGGCGCTCCGTTTCCAGGGAGCCACCACCACGTGGTCCGAGCTGCACCTGCGCTCGGAGTCGTTCGCGGACGCACTCGCTCGGCGAGGTGTCGGGTTCGGCGACCGGGTTCTGCTCGTCATGCTCAACCGCCCCGAATTCCTCGAGGCGGTCCTCGCCGTCAATTCACTCGGCGCCATCGCGGTTCCGGTCAACTTCCGCCTCACTCCGCCCGAGATCGCATTCATCGTGACCGACAGCGGCGCGACCGCGGTCGTGACCGACGTGCCGCTGGCGCCCCTTGTCGCTGCTGTGCGAGCTCAGGTTCCTGCCCTGTCGACCTGTGTCGTCGTGGGGCAGCCGGGCGCGGACGGCGTGCTCGGCTACGAAGAACTGGTCGACGAGGACGGCGCGGCGCACGCGCCGATCGACCTGATCGAGGACACCCCCGCGCTGATCATGTACACCTCCGGCACGACGGGCAGCCCCAAGGGGGCGGTCCTCTCGCATGCGAACATGCAGGCGCAGGCCCTGACCTGTATCCGGGCCCTGCGGATGTCGGGTGGCGACGACGTCGGGTTCTGTGCCTCGCCGATGTTCCACATCGCCGCGCTCGGGAGCATGGCTCCGTCCCTCGTGCTCGGAGTGCCGACGGTGATCCATCCGCTCGGCGCATTCAACCCAACGGAACTGCTGGACGTATGGGAGGCGGAGCGGGTCACCACAGCCTTCCTCGTGCCGGTGCAATGGCAGGCGGTGTGCGCGGAACCGACTGTCCGCCAGCGTGATCTGGCCCTGCGGGTGATCAGCTGGGGTGCTGCGCCGGCTTCCGACGTGGTACTGCACGCGATGGCGGACACCTTTCCCGACGCGGTCAACGTTGCGGTGTTCGGGCAAACCGAGATGTCGCCGATCACGTGTGTTCTGGACGGCGAGGACGCGGTGCGCAAGCTGGGATCGGTCGGAAAGGTCATCCCGACGATCCAGGCACGCATCGTGGACGACGAGATGAACGACGTGCCCGCGGGGCAGGTCGGCGAGATCGTCTACCGGGGACCGACCATGATGCGCGAGTACTGGCGGAACCCGCAGGGCACCGCGGATGCGTTCGCGGGCGGCTGGTTCCACTCCGGAGACCTGGTTCGGCAGGACGAGGAGGGGTTCATCTTCGTAGTCGACCGGAAGAAGGACATGATCATCTCCGGTGGGGAGAACATCTACTGCGCCGAGGTCGAGAACGCGCTGTTCGCACATCCGAAGGTATTGGAAGCGGCGGTGATCGGGCGACCGGACGACAGGTGGGGTGAGGTGCCCGTCGCCGTCGTGGCGCTGCGGGGTGACGATCTCACCCTCGGCGAGTTGTCCGAGTTCCTCGATGGTCGGCTGGCCCGGTACAAGCACCCGAAGGAGCTGGTCATCGTGGACGCGCTGCCGCGCAACGCCAGCGGCAAGGTGGTCAAGGGCGAGCTGCGCAAGGGCCACGGATCGATGTCGGTCAGAGCGGGCTGACACCCGCTCGGGGGCATGGACGACGGGGAGGGTCGTCCATGCCTCGCTCTCGCTTCGCGGGACCTCCGGTCCCCTGCTCGACGCGATAGAGCGGAATATTCACTAACACGGCTTTTCGGTAGAAGTCGTACCGGATGACACGTAATCCATTGGTATAGAGGATCAACAGAGTCCCCATTGGCGGCTTCCCGGCGAGGACCTCTCATCGAATTATATGAGAATCGCCGTTCACTTAATCCTTGCGACGGAGTGCGAGCCGTGAGAGGCTTCACACATTCGACGTCCGCGGTTTCGACCGCGAACCGGTTGAGAGGGGGCTCTGGCGATGACATACGAACTGCCGGTCGCCAAGGGGCCGGTTCGTGACGTCGCGAACCAGGGCGGGTACCTGATCGGATTCGCGGTTCTCTCGCTCGTGGCATTGGCCCGAGCGTTGTTCCGCCGCCGATTGTCCCTGCACGAGACCATCACTCAGACGTTGTTCATCGGCCGGGTCAGCACCGGCCCCTCACTGCTGCTGATGATCCCGATCGGCGTGTTCATCGCGGTGTCGGTCGGCGAGCTCGCGGGCCGGATCGGTGCGGGTGGGTACTCGGGTGCGGTGGTGGCATTCATCATCGTCGGGCAGGCCGCCGCGCTCGTGTGTGCGCTGATGATGGCGGGCGTGGCGGGCTCGGCGATCTGTACCGACCTGGGGTCACGCAAGATCCGGGAGGAGATCGATGCCATGGAGGTCATGGGCATCGACGTCGTCGAGCGACTGGTCGCGCCCCGGCTGGTCGCGGCGGTGGTGGTCTCGCTCGCGCTGTGTTCGATGGTGACCTTCGGCGGCGTGATGGCCTGCTACCTCTATCACATTTATGTTCAACATCTTCCGGCCGGAACGTTCATGTCGACCTTCAGCCAGTACGGACGGATGTCCGACTTCGTGATGGCACTGGTGAAGGCGGCGGTCTTCGGTCTCACGTCCACCCTGGTCGCGACCTTCAAGGGCTTGCACACCAAGGGTGGGCCCCGCGGAGTCGCGGATGCGGTCAACGAGGCGGTGGTGATCGCCTTCGCCCTCGTGTTCATCGTCAACGCCGCACTCTCCGCGCTCTACACCGTGATCGTCCCGGCCGTGGGGTCCTACTGATGGTCGGCTTCGACACGATGGTCCGCGTCCGGCGTCAGTCGACCGTGCCCGCCAGAGCGGTCTACGGGGCTCTGGTCGACGTCGGCAGGCACGTGACCTTCTACGCGCGGACCGTCGCATCGATCCCGTTCGCGCTCACGAGGTATCGCAAGCATGTCCTCGGTCAGATCAGCGAGGTCAGCTTCGGTACCAATTCGGTGCTCTCCGGGGGCGGCACCATCGGAATCGTGTTCGCGATGTCCCTCGCCGCCGCGATGATGCTCGGCGTCGAGACGCAGCGCGGTCTCGAACTGGTCGGGATGACGACGATGTCGGGAATGCTCTCCGCCATCGCGAACACCCGCGAGCTCGCACCGGTCGTGGTCGCCATCGCGCTGGCGGCCAAGGTCGGCACCGGATTCACAGCCCAGATCGGCGCGATGCGGATCTCGGATGAGATCGACGCGCTGGACGCGATGGCAATTCGCTCGATCCCGTTCCTCGCCGGCACCCGGGTGCTGGCCGCCATGGTCTGCGTCCTCCCCATCTTCATGGTCGGATTGCTCGCGAGCTACCTCTCGACGCGGCTCGTGATCGTGTTCTGGGGCGGTGCCTCCGCGGGTACCTACGACTACTTCTTCCACCTGGCACTGTCCCCACAGGACCTCGTCTACGCCGCACTCAAGGCGGTGGTCTTCGCCGCGGTGGTCTCGTTGGTGCACTGCGCATACGGCTACTACGCCTCGGGCGGACCCGCGGGGGTCGGGCAGGCCGCGGGCCGCGCGCTGCGCACCGCGATCCTCGCGATCGGGATCCTCGATGTGCTGATGACCTTCGCGCTGTGGGGCCTGGTCCCCGAGATCCCCGGAATGGGGGTCTGAGGTGGACCAGTTCACGGGACGATCGCGTGGGTGGCTGGCGCTGCGCGGGGCGGTCGCGGTGCTCGTCGGTGCGCTCGTCGTGGTGACGCTGGTGCTACGCGGATCGGGGAACCTGCAGCGCGATCCCGAGGTGGTCGTCGCCATTCCCGCGTCGGCGGGCCTGATCACCGGTGAGGCGCCGGTGCGCTATTCCGGTGTCAATATCGGCAGGATTTCCGGAATCGAATCGGGCACAAAGTCTTCCGTGGTCCGCCTGCAGATCGATGCCGCCGCGATCGGGCAGGTGCCGTCC
The DNA here is from genome assembly GCF_017833315.1 of Rhodococcus sp. PvR099. Lineage (NCBI taxonomy): Bacteria > Bacillati > Actinomycetota > Actinomycetes > Mycobacteriales > Nocardiaceae > Rhodococcus > Rhodococcus sp. PvR099. Next base: position 5,258,871 of record NZ_JAFIBV010000001.1, read on the forward strand.
TCGGTCCGAGCGCGGGTGGTACCCCGGACGTTCTTCGGGGACATCTACATCCAATTGGTCGACGACCCGAACGCCCTGGCTGGGGTCGCGCTCGCGGACGGTGACGCGATCGCTGTCGATGCCGGTCCGGACGCGGTGGCCCTCTACGGGATCTACACGAAGATGGTCGACGTCCTCGACCACATGCAGCCTCAGAAGATGCAGACCGCGCTGACCGCGCTGGGCCAGGCGCTCGACGGGCGGGGGGAGACGGTCGGCCGCATCGTCGACCGGCTCGGCTCGGCATCGCGAACGCTCGGCCCCGCCGCCGAGCAGTTCGTCGGGGCGACTCCCGATTTCCGTTCGGTGATGGCGGCGCTCGACACGGCGACACCGGACGTGCTCGCCACCCTGACCGCGGCGACATCGGTATCGCAGCGAATGGTCGATCACGGCGATCAGGTGGCGGCCATGCTCGGGAGCGCGGCGGGATTCGCCTCGGTGGCGGCGTCGTTCGTCGGCGAGCAGCGCGATCAGATCATCACCGTGGTCGATTCGACAGGCACGATCCTCGCGACCACCGCGGCGAACCCGGCCGGCCTGGTCGACACGCTGTCCGGGGCCGAGACCTTCGGGGCGGCGGGCGCTCGGGTGTTCGCCACGGGAAAGTTCAACATCACCGCGGTGCCGACCTTTCAGGGCCCGCTGCCGTACACGGCGTCCGACTGCCCGCGCTACGGCGACGAGTACGGCGCCGACTGCGGTGGGGCCCAGGTCTTGTCCGCCCAACCGGGACGCCAGGCCGTGGTCGATGTGGGACGCGAGGCCCCCGTGTTGAACCTTCTCGAGGCCGGCCTGCGCGAGAATCGCGCGACCGCCGACCCCGATGCCGTCCCGAACCCGGCCACCGTCGTCATGCTCGGACCGATGGTGCGCGGCAGTGAGGTGACCGTCCGATGAAGATCGGTTGGGTGCCCGCGCTGAAGGCCGTCGGATTCTGCTTGACCGGCCTGCTGTGCGGGTCGTTCGTGGTGAACACGCTGACGGTTCCTGTGCGCGGCGCCACCGACCGGTACACGCTCGAATTCACCGACGTGGAGGGCCTGAGCCCAGGCAACCCGGTGACCATGGCGGGTGTTCGGGTTGGGCGCGTCGAGACCATCGACTTCGCCGACGCGGGCGGCGGCACCAGCAAGGCCGTGGTCCGGATCGAGGTCGAATCGGAGCACCGACTGGCCACGGACGTCACCGCCGCGGTCCGATACGGCGACATGCTGGGCGCGCGCTATATCGCGCTGACCCAACCGGACGGCGCCGCGATCGACACCGTGGCGATCGGGCAGCGCCCGGCCGCCCTCGAACCGGGTGGGCTGATCCCGGTCGCGCAGACCACGCCGCCGGTGGACCTGACCGCTCTGATGAACGGGTTTCGTCCGCTGTTCGACGCGCTCGCCCCCGACCAGGTCAACACCCTCACCCGTGGATTCGTCGAGACCTTCAGCGGACAGGGGCAGACGATCGCCACCCTGCTCGCACAGATCGGCTCGCTCAGCACCGGGCTGGTCGATCGGCAGGACGTGATCGAGCAGCTGGTCGACAACCTGGTCTCGCTGCTCGGCTCGGTCGAAGCGAGGGCCCCTCAGCTCGAGCAGCTGCTCGCGGGGCTCAGCGGGCTGAGCACTTCGGTGGCCGGCAACAGCGACCAACTGATCGCACTGCTCGGCGACGGGAACCGGGCGGTCGCTCAGATGGCGCAGGCGATGGCCCGGTCCAACGGGGCCTTCGGGAGGTCCGTGACCGATCTGAAGGCGGTGACCGACAGCTGGGTCGCGAGCACCGACGAGTTCAACGCCTTCGTGGCCAAGATGCCGGAGTTCGGGGCCGCGATCAACCGGATGGGCAGCTACGGCGGATTCGTCAATCTCTACCTCTGCAACTTCACCCTGAAGGCGGGCGATGTGGAAGCAAACATCTTCGGCAGCACGCATTCGCCGGTGTGCTCATGATGTTCCTGGTGAAGCTGATCGACGTGGTCGTCGGCGCCACGCAGTTTCTGTTCACCGGCGAGCGACGGCCTGGCAGCGGCACGCCGATGGTGCTGGGCGCCCTCGGGATCATCGCACTGGTGGCGGGCCTCGGGATCGCGATCGGCGCGCCGAAGGCGTGGTATCTGGCGCGGACCGGTCCCTTTGTCGCCGAACTCGACAACGCCGCCGGGTTGTCCGGAGGTGACCCCGTTTACGTGGCAGGGGTCCCCGCCGGCCGGGTGGAGGGAATCGAGTTGTCGGGTGACCACGTCCGGGTCGACTTCCGGTTGGACAAGCAGCAGCCGCTCGGCAATCAGAGCACCGCAACCGTGCGGCTCAAGACGGTACTCGGCAAACGGTACCTCGAGATCGTGCCCGCCGGGGTAGACGACGGCGGCACCGTCATCCCGCGCTCCCGCACCACCGTTCCGTACAGCCTCGACGACGTCAGCAGGGACGCGACGGCGGCTGCCGAGGGTGTCGATGTCGACTCGATTCAGGCGATGATGACCACGCTGTCCCAGATCATGCCCGCCGATTCGGACCAACTCGGGAAGACCCTCGCCGGGCTCAGCGGCGCATCGGCCGCGTTCGCCGAGAATGGGCAGCAAATAGACGAACTTCTCGTCATGTCCCGTTCGCTCTCCGATCTCGTTGTCCGTCAGAGTGATTCGCTGGCGACGACGATGTCGAACGCGCAAACCGTGGTGCAGATCCTCGCCGTCAGGAAGCAGGCGCTGACCGAACTGGTGGACAACCTCAGCGCGGTGGTGTCGACCCTGTCCGCCTCGATGTCCGACCATCAGGAGGAGTTCGGACAGCTGGTCACGAACCTCGTGTCGATCACCGACACGCTGAAGGCGAACGCGGGCAACATCGAGGTGCTGATGGACCGGCTGCCACCCGCCCTCCGATCCGCGACCGATGCGACCGGTAACGGGGCCTGGACAGATGTCAACGCGCCTGCCGCGGTGATCCCGGACAACATGCTGTGTTCCCTCGGAGTGATGCAGGGGTGCAGATGACCGCCGCCCGATGGTCGCGAGTGGCGACCGCGCTGACACTCGCCGTCGCGCTGGTGACGGCGGGATGGTTCGTCTTCGCCCGCACCGACGACTCGAAGACGGTGTACGCGAACTTCAGCTACGTCAACGGGATCTACCCCGGTAGCAAGGTCACCGTGCTCGGAGTCCCGGTCGGGTCGGTGATCGCGGTACAGCCGCAGGGCACCTCGGTGCGTGTGACGATGACGGTGCCCGGCGAGGTCGAGCTGCCCGCAGACGCGAGTGCCTATGTGCTCAACCCGTCGGTGATCAGCGACCGGCACGTCGAACTCGGACCCACCTACGGTGGCGGGCCGATGCTCGCGGACGGTGCCGAGATCCCCATGGAACGCAGCCACGCCCCGATCGACTTCGACGGGCTGATGGGCAGCATCAGCACGCTCGCGGATGCCCTCGGTGGCGGTGCACCGGACCGGCCTGGTGGCAGCACCGGCGACCTGTTGACCGAGGTCGCGGACAACTGGCGCGGCAACGGCGACCAGTTCAACTCCGCCATCAAGAGCCTCAGTGCGGCAACGGGAGTGGTGGGAGCGCGGGCCGAGGACATCGGGGCGCTCGTGCGCAACATCAACACGCTGATGGTGGCGTTGGATGCCCGTCAGGTGAGCCTGGACTCCCTCGTCGCTGACCTCGGCGAGCTCGGGGACGAATGGTCGGCGCGGAAGATCGACATCGCCGGTCCGCTGCAGGACCTGCGCGTGGTGCTCGATCAGGTCAACGCCTTCATGACCCGACACGGAGACGATGTCGGCACGATGGCCGAGAACACGCGGGTGCTCGGCGACACGCTTGCCGCGAACCAGGCCGGCCTCGCCGAGTTCATGGATGTGGTGCCGCTGCTGATGCAGAACCTCTCCAACACCGTCGGGCCCGACAATCGGGGCCGGATCCGGCTGAACGTCTCGACGTCGCTGACCCAGTTCGCTGTCGCGAAGCCGCTCTGTGACGCCTACCCGCTGCCGCTGTGTACCGGGGCCGGGTTCACCAATCCGATCTCGTTCCCGGTCAGTGCGTCTGACCCGCTGGGCATCGTCTCGGCGGTCACCGGGGCCGCGCAGGCGCCGAGGGGGAATTGATGCGCCGCACGTCGGTGGGTCTCGCTTGCGCCACGCTGGCAGGCAGTCTGCTCCTGTCGGGCTGTGGCGTCGGCATCGCGGACCTGCCGCTTGGCCGCTCGGCGGACGGTCCCGGCTACACGGTCACGCTGCAGCTCGCCACCGCGGATGGATTGCTGCCGGGTGCCGATGTGCGGGGTGGGCAGAAGGTGATCGGTCGCGTCGCGGGCCTTGCGACTGACACGGTGGGCGCGAGGGTCTCGTTGAGTCTCGAACTCGCGACCGAACTGCCGGACAACGTCGAGGCGTCCGTGGAACTGCCGTCCGCACTGGGGAACCCGTTCATCCGGCTCACCGAACCCACGCAGCCCTCATCGCGGCCGCTGCGGAACGGCGATGTCATCGCCGAGTCCCGCACGACGATCGGTCCGCAGATCGAGAGTGCGCTGGCCACCCTCGGCACGATCGTCAGCGGAAGCGGGCTGAGTCAATTGCAGACCGTCGTCGGCGAGTTGAACACGGCGTTCGCGGGCCGGTCGGGGGAGGTTCGGGGACTGATGGACACGCTGGCCTCGCTGATGGCGGGCGCGACAGCCAACCAGAGCGAGTTCGATGCCGCCATCGACCTCGCTGCACGGGTCTCGCAGCAGCTGGCAGATCAGCAACGGGTCGTCGACGGCTACCTCGACGCGATGCCGGGTGCGGTCGAACTGCTCACGCAGCAACGGGATTCCATCGCGTCGCTGCTCGCCTCGACGACCGCGCTCGCGACCAATACCGACGCCATCCTCGCTGCGTCGCCGCAGGGCATCGACGGCATGCTTGCCGATGCCGGCACGGTGATCGGGGCATTGAACAGCGTCAACGGCAGGATCGCCACGACGCTGGACAACATGAACACCTTCCTGGGGAACTTCGGGCGCTCGGTGCACGGGGACTACCTGAACTTCGATGGCGCGCTCGACATCCCGGGGGGCATCGACAAGTTGATCACCGGAGGAGCGCTGCCCGGCGGCGCCGCGAGCCCGCCCGCGGGCACGCTGACATCGCTGCTGACCGGCGGTGTCCCGCTGTCCGCGCCGGTCCCGGGTGGTGTCCGATGAGACGCCTGGTGCTCGTCCAGCTGGTGCTGTTCGCCCTCACGTCGGCGATCGTCATCCCGTTCGGTATCAATTACGTCCTCGGGCCGCAGGCGTTCGGGGACCCGGTCCGGGTGCATGCCACGATGACGGACGCGCTCGGGCTCACCGCGGGCACCAGCGTCACCTACCGGGGGGTCACGGTCGGGAAGGTGGCGGGGGTGTCGCTCGACCCCGACATCCGCGGTGCCCGTGTGGAGTTCGACCTGGACCCGGGGACCCTGATCCCGCGGGACAGCGTCGCCCGGGTCGGGATGGGGACAGCCGCGGGAATCCAGAACGTCGACATCTTCCCCAACACCGAGCTGGGTCCGTACCTCGCGGAGGGTGACGAGCTCGCCGCGCCCGCCGACGCGCAGCCGGTCCAGATGGGTCAGATGATGTTGCAGGCGGCCCGACTGCTCGAGGACATCGATCCGCAGGCGGTCAGCGATATCGGCACGGAGCTCGGCGCGTCGTTCGACGGTCTCGGTCCGGCGATGGCGAGCATGATCGATCACGGTGATCGGCTGTCGGCTCAGCTCGACGAGCAGGCTCCGATGCTCAAGGCCCTTCTCGAGCGGACCACGAGTCTGATCGGAGCGATGGCGGGACAGTCCGATTCGTTCGGGCGGGGGATGGCGGCCGCGCGCAACTTCACCGAGCAGCTCGACTCGAACGCGCCGGTTCTCGTCTACCTCGCCGACACCTCCCCGCAGGCGCTCGGCAATGCCAGGACCCTGTTCGACCGCTACCACGACACGTTCGGGGCCGTGCTCGCGAACCTGGTGACCGTGGAGCCGATCATCTCGGATCGCAGCGATGCCCTCGCTGCCGGTCTCGTCGGTATTCCACAGGGCCTGGGCAAGCTGGAGTCGATCGTCACCGGGGACCGGGCGAACTTCGCTCTCGTCGCCACGCAGGGGCCGGTCTGCAGCTACGACACCGTGCGCAGGGCGGTCGGCGACGTGAGTCCGACCGAAACCGATCTCACCTACTACTGCCCGCCGGGATCGAACATCGCTCAGCGTGGCGCCAGGAACGCACCCCGTCCCGACGAGCTGGGCCTGCAGAACGCCACAACGCCGGGGACCCCCATCGGTCCCCCCGTTGTCGCCGACCCGATCCTCATCCCCACCGGGGTCGAGGCATTGAACTACTGGAAATCGCTTCTGGAGGATCTCGGACGATGACAACCGACAGCATCACAGCCACTACGCCGCGGGAGTCCGACGCACCCCCGCCCACCGCGGAGAGCGAGATCGGGCCCGTGCCGCCACGTCGCGCGATCGCTTCGCTGCGTCGACCGTCGGCGCTCGTGGCGCTGCTGTTGGTGCTCGCGCTGCTCGCCACGACGGCGGTGTTGACGATCCAGGTACTCCGTGCCCGGCACGTCGACGCGCTACGCGCCGAGGCGGTCGACATCGCGCGGGAGTACTCGGTGGCGATGTCCTCGTTCGACTTCCAGAGCCTGGATGCGAACCGGGACGCGATCATGGAGATGTCGACCCCGGCCTTCGCGGACAAGTACAGCCAGATGGTCGACGCGCTCGCGCAGATCGTCACGGAGGGCAAGGGCCAGGCGACCGCGACCGCGGACCACGTGGCGGTCGAGCGCATCGACGACTCATCCGCGTTGGTGCTCGTCTTCGTGGACCAGCAGGCGAAGAACGTCGTCTCGCCCGACGGCAACTCCCAGAAGTACCGGATGGTGGTCTCTCTCGTCCGTGAGGGCGACCGATGGATCGTCGACAACGTCGACACCAAATAGTCACGGACGAGGACTGGGGAAGCGATGCCCACTCACCACTCGGGTGCCCCGGCCGGCGGATCGGCCCTGACCGCGGCACAGACCCGGATCCGGATCACCTCGTCCGCGCGCAGGTGGACGCGGCGACCCGCGCACATCTCCGAGGCATTGGACTTCTGGTCCTTCGCCGGCGGCGCGGCGAACGTGGTCATGCAGTTGAGCAGGCCCGAGGTGGCCTACGGGGTGATCGAGAGCAAGGTGGAGTCCGGCAGCCTGATGCGCCATCCCTGGAAGCGGGCCAGGACGACCTTTCAGTACCTCACCGTCGCGATTCTGGGAACCGACGAAGAACGCCTGGCCTACCGGGAGGCGGTCAACGTCGCACACCGGCAGGTGCGCTCGGGCGAGAACAGCCCAGTCAAGTACAACGCCTTCAACCGCGAGCTCCAGATGTGGGTGGCGGCCTGCCTGTACATCGGGTTCGAGGACACCCACCAGCTCCTGCACGGAGCGATGTCCGAGGAACAGAAGGAGTCGTTCTATCAATCGTCGAGCACACTGGGCACGACCCTGCAGGTCACCGAGGAGATGTGGCCGGCCACCCGGGCCGACTTCGACCGTTACTGGAACAACGCCTGCCTGCGGGTGTCGATGGACGACACGGTCCGCGCCTATCTTATGGCCCTGGTGAACCTGCGGATGATCGGGTGGCCGCTGCGGCTCGTCTTCGGAAACCTGTTGACGTTCCTGACCGTCGGTTTCCTGCCGCCGCTGTTCCGCGAGCAGCTCCGGGTCGAGTGGAACGAGGACGATCGCAGGCGATTCGAGCACCTGTTCGTATTCGTCTCGTTCGTCAATCGGTTCCTGCCTCGGTTCGTCCGGCACGGAGCCAACTACGTGCTGATGCGCGACATTCGCCGGCGGATCGGCGCCGGACGGGCGCTGATCTAGTCCGCGGGGGCGGGTTTCGCCGAAATGTGATGAACGATAAGTTACTCGCTAGTAACAGTCGGGTGCTGGTAGCAAATAGCGCGTAACGCGTGTCGGCTGAATGGGTCTCCCGTCTTTGGTGTGCGATGATTTCGGTTGCTGTATTGCAGGTCATCAGGGACTGCGTGCTGTGACGGGGGTCATTGGGAGGTGGAGGCAGGCTCCGCAACCTGCACAGGCCGATCGAGCGATCCTCGACGCGGTCGATGGGCCGTGCGCGCTGTTCACCGATGGCGGGCACCCTCGCTGACGTGGACTTATGTGTGCGGCGCCGGGTTACTTCGGGAAAACGGCTAACGCGGATCGTTCGAGCGGCGATGTGATGGGTGGACTGAACGGAAGACCATTTCGCCGCTTGGGCGGGGCCATGACGGGATACAGCGACGGAGTGTCGTCGAGATGGGGGAGCGAACGTTGGACGCCCTGGGTACGGTCGGACCTGCTGAATCTTCGGATGAAGGGGCGCAGGTGAGCGCACACCCGCAGGATGCCGCACCGTTTCCGCTCTCGTCCGCGCAGCGTGGCATGTGGTTCGCTCAGCAGGCCGCAGGAGATGTTCCGCTCAACATCGCTCAGTACGTCGAGGTCGACGGTGTCCTCGACGTGGACGTCCTCACAGCGGCATGCCGATTCGCCGGCATGGAGCTCGGCTCCGCCTACCTGCGACTGATCGCCGATGACGGTCTTCCCCAGCAGATCGTCGATCGAACGATCGACGATCGCGTCGAGTTCATCGATCTCTCCGGGCACGAGGACCCGATCGCGGCGGCGCAGGCCTGGATGCGCAACGACTACGGATCCGCTCGTGACCTGTTCGTCGAGCGCCTCAACGTGTCGACGGTTCTGAAGCTGGCCGACGATCGCAGCTACTGGTACTGCCGCTTCCATCACATCTCCATCGACGGCTTCGGCGCGATGAACATGCTCAACCGCGCCGCGGAGGTGTACACAGCGCTCGTAGAGGGTCGGGAGATCACTCCGGGCAAGGCTGCCGATCTCGTCGAGATCTACGAGGACGAGCTCGCCTACCGCAACTCCGACCGCTTCCAGCGGGACCGGGAGTACTGGATCGAGCGCGTCGTCGACCTGCCTGCGGCGCCCAGCCTCGCGGGCCGCACCGCGCCCGTCGACTCGCATGCCACCGTGGCGGGCAAGCAGGTACCGCCGTCCACGGCCGAGCTGCTCAGCGCGACGGCGTCCGCGAGCGTCGTCGGCGAGACCCCCGCCATCGTCGCCGCCTTCGCCGGCTACCTCGCCGCGATGACCGGCAACGCCGACGTGGTGCTGAGCCTGCCGGTCTCCGCACGATCGTCCGCGGTTCTGCGCAGGTCGGGTGGCATGGTGTCCAATGTCGTCCCGATCCGGCTGCGGATCGAGGGCGACACCACCGTCGAGGACCTGATCGGGAAGGCGAACCTCGAGCTGACCGGCGCCCTGCGGCGCCAGCGGTACCGGCACGAGGACATGCGCCGCGATGCCGGGACCGTCGACGGCCAGCGCGGTTTCTTCGGACCGTCGATCAACATCATGATGTTCCACCGCGAGATCCGGCTCGGTGATCTCACGGGCCGGTTCACCGTGCTCAGCACGGGCCCCGTCGAGGACCTGGCCGTCAACCTCTACCCGAGCGTTGCGGGCAAGAGCGTCCAGATCGACTTCGAGGGCAACCCCAACCTCTACAGCGCGTCCGATCTCGACGCCTACCACCACCGATTCCTGAGCTATCTCGAGCGCTTCCTGTCGGCGGCGCGCGATTCCGAGGTGCGCGGCATCGACCTCCTCGAGGTGGGGGAGGCGGAGCACCTCCGATCCCTCGGCGCGGGCGGGTCGGCCCCCTTCGAACCGAACATCATCGATCGCTGGGAACAGAGCGTTCGGCGGGACGCAGGCGCTGTCGCGGTTGTCGGGTCCGGAAAGTCCGTCACCAGGGGCGACCTCGACCGGCGCGCCAATCAGCTCGCGCGCGAGCTGATCACCAGGGGCGTCGGGGCCGACGACATCGTGGCGCTGATGGTGCCGCGGTCGGTGGACTGGGTCGTCGGGATGCTGGCCACGTGGAAGGCGGGGGCCGCGTACGCCTACGTCGACCCGACGCTGCCCACCGATCGGGTGCAGTCGATCCTGGAGGACTGCGCGGTGAGCTGCGTGGTCGCCACGAGCGCGTGGGAGCGGGCCGGATTCGACGGCCAGATCATCCTGCTCGACGATCCGATCTCGCAGGCCGCCGTCGCCGAACTCGATCCCACCGCCCCCGCGAATCGGTGGGCCGAGCCGTGCGCGGGCGAGCGCATCGCCTACGTCATCTCGACCTCGGGTTCGACCGGTAGGCCGAAGCCGACGCTGGTCCCGATGCACGGGTTCGCGAACAACGTGGACTGGTACCGCGGAGAGGTTGCGCTGCAGCCCGGCCAAGGCCTGCTCGTGGCCGGCTCACCCAGTTTCGATGCCACCCAGAAGAACGTCTGGGTGGGACTGTCGGAGGGCTGGTCGGTCCATCTCGCGGGCGATCCGTTCGACCCGGTCGAGGTCCTGGACATCGTCGACAGCGAGGTCGTGCGGGTCGCGAACATGGCGCCGAGCCTGTTCAACGTCCTGCTCGATCACGACACCAGGGGTGTCCTGCCCAAGCTCGATGCGGTCTTCCTCGGTGGCGAGGCCATGCGCATGGACCGGCTGGGTCATCTCGCCTCGGCAGGCACCCGACTGGTCAATCATTACGGTCCCACCGAGGTGACCGACATGACGACCTTCCACGAGGTGTCTGTCGACCACGCGAGCTACCCGGATGGGCGGATCCCGATCGGTGGGCCGCTGCCCAACGTCGATCTGTACGTCCTCGACGAGCACCTGCGGCCCGTCCCCGCGGGGGTGACCGGGGAGCTGTACGTCGGTGGTGCCGGTGTCGCGCGTGGATACGGCAACCGGTTCGGCCTCACCGCGTCGACGTTTGTTGCGGACCCCTTCCGCGGCGCCGGGACGCGCATGTACCGCACCGGCGACGTGGTGTGGTGGAACTCCGATGGCGAGCTCGAGTTCCAGGGCCGCAGCGACTTCCAGGTGAAGATCCGCGGACTCCGGATCGAGCTGGGCGACATCGAGGCCGCCGTCCTCGCGCACCCGGACGTGGTGGCGGCCACCGTGCTGGTCCACGAGAGCGATCTCGGGCAGCGACTGATCGGCTACGCCGTTCCCGCCGCGGGCGCCGACCTCGACGTCGCCGCCGTCATCGGTCACGTCGGTGAGCTGGTGCCCAGCTACATGGTGCCCGCATCGATCATCGTCCTGGATCGGCTGCCGCTGACCGCGAACGGGAAGGTGGACCGGAAGGCATTGCCGGAACCGGACTTCCGGACCCCGGTTTCCGCGTTCGTGGCACCGGCCACCGCGATGGAGAAGACCATCGCCGCGGTGTTCGCCGAGGTGCTCGGCCTCGACGAGGTCAGCGTGGAGGACAGCTTCTTCGCCCTCGGCGGCGACAGCATCATGTCGATCCAGCTGGTCTCCCGCGCCAAGGAGGCCGGCGCGGTGTTCACCACCCGCGACGTGTTCGACTGTAAGACGGTCGCGGGCCTCGCCGAGGTGGTCACGCGCCGTCAGCTCAGCGACGACGTCCAGTTCGTGCTCGACGAGTTGCCGGGCGGCGGCGTCGGTGACCTCCCGCTGTTGCCGGTGGTCCGGTGGATGGTCGATCGGGGGCGCTTCGATCGGCTGGCCCAGGCGGTCCTGTTGACGCTGCCCGATGCCGTCGACGACGGACACCTGCGGGACGCGCTGCAGTCCGTGCTCGATCACCACGATGCGCTGCGTTCACGCCTGTCGCGACATGCGGACGGGGAGTGGATCTTCCGGGTCGGCGAGCCCGGTGTGGTGCGTGCCGGAGACCTCATGCGCGCGGTCTCCCTCACCGTCGAGCCCGGTACCGATGAGTTCGAGGCCGCCGTCGACGAACTGCTCGACGCGGCTGCCGACCGGCTCGACCCCGCGGCCGGGGTGATGCTGGCCGTGGTCAGGACGACCTCTCCGTCCGGTGCGGGTCGCCTGCTGATCGTGATCCATCACCTCGCCGTCGACGGTGTCTCCTGGCGAGTGCTGATTCCCGACGTCGCGATCGCGTGGTCGAACACCGCCGCCGGACAGCCGGTGGCCCTCGAGCCGGTCGGCACCTCCATGCGCCGGTGGGCGCACGGCCTGTCCGAGGAGGCGGGCAGCGATGCCCGCGCGGACGAGTTCGACCGCTGGCGAGAGGTTCTCGACGGACCGGACCCCGTGCTCGGCTCGCGCGCGCTCGACACGGCCGTAGACACGGCGGAGACCGCACAGACGGTCCGGATCGACATCTCGCCCGAGGTCACCTCGGCCGTGATGACCAGCATCCCCCGTGCGTTCCACGGTGGCGTCAACGACGGACTGCTCTCGGCACTGTTGCTCGCGGTCGCCCGCTGGCGCCGCGACCGCGGCGTCGACGAGTCCTCGGTCCTGTTGTCCCTCGAGGGCCACGGGCGCGACGACGACGTGATCGCCGGGGCCGATCTGTCCCGCACGGTCGGCTGGTTCACCAGCATCTTCCCGGTTCGCCTCGACCTGGCGGGTGCGGATCTCGACGATGCGCTCGCTGCGGGTCCGGCCGCGGGTGCGGTGGTCAAGGCGGTCAAGGAGCAGTTGCTCGCGGTTCCCGATGGCGGCCTCGGCTACGGCATGCTGCGTCACCTCGGGGAGGCGACCGGGGCCCGGCTGGCCGCCATGGCGGAGCCGCAGATCATCTTCAACTACCTGGGACGCACGGCGTCGGTCGGCGAGCACCTGATCGGCGCTCCGTGGACGCCGGACGACTCCGTCGGCATCGGCGGATTCATGTCGACCACCGACGGCACGACCCCGCTGTCGGCGACCGTCGAGATCAACGCAGGCATCGAGGGCGAGGGCCCGAACGCACACCTCGCCGCCTCGTTCACGTTCGCGGGCGGACTGCTCAGCGAGGACGAGACCCGGTCGCTCGGTCACTGGTGGGCGTGCGCCCTCGAGGCGATCGCGACCTTTGCGAGCGGAAGCGACGCGGGCGGACTGACACCGTCCGACCTGAATCTCGTCGAGCTGTCGCAGAAGCAGGTCGACCGGCTCGAGCAGCGGTACCCGAAGCTCACCGACGTGTGGCCGCTGGCGCCGCTGCAGCACGGCATGTACTTCCATTCGCTGCTGTCCTCGGACGTCGACGTCTACACCGCGCAGATCCTGATCGAGCTCGGCGGCGACGTCGATGCCGATCGTCTCCGGACGGCCGGCCAGGCACTGATCGACCGGCACGAGAACTTCCGGACCGCCTTCGTGCAGGACGAGGACGGGGGCGAGGTCCTGCAGGTGCTGCTGCACGACGCGCAGTTGCCCTGGACCAACACCGACCTGTCGTCGATGGACCCGCAGGCCGCCGCGGTTGAGGTGGAGCGGATCCTGGAGGCGGATCGGACCACCCGATTCGATCTCGGTTCGGCGCCGCTGACCCGCTTCCACCTGATCAAGTCGCCGCCCGCGAAGTGGCTGCTGACGGTCACCAACCACCACATCCTGATGGACGGTTGGTCGACCCCGTTGATCATCCGCGATCTGCTGACCCTCTACGCGGCGGCCGGTTCGTCCGACGTGCTGCCGAGGGCCCGCTCGTACCGGGACTTCCTCTCGTGGCTGGCGGCCCAGGATGCCGAGGCCACCACGGCCAGGTGGCATCGGGTGCTCGCGGGCATCGAGGAGCCGACCCTGCTGGCGGCCCGCAGCGAGGCGGCCGCGGAGGACGCGGTGCCCGAGGAGGTGTCCGCGGCGCTGTCCGCCGACCTCGACCGGCGCCTGTCCGAGCTGGGTCGCTCCCTCGAGGTCACCACGAACACGCTGCTGCAGGCGGCATGGGGTGTGGTGCTCGGCCAGCTCACTGCCCGCGACGACATCGTCTTCGGTGCCACCGTCTCGGGTCGTCCGCCGGAGTTGGCAGGCGTGGAATCGATGGTCGGTCTCTTCATCAACACGGTCCCCGTCCGGATCGAGCTCGACGCCGAGGAGTCGGTCGCGGAGCTGCTCTCCCGCGTCCAGCGTGAGCAGTCCGAGACCCTCGGCCATCAGCACATGGGTCTCAGCGAGATCCTCACGGCGCAGGGCAAGGGAAACCTGTTCGACACCCTGGTGGTGCTCGAGTCCTACCCCGTCGATCGGCAGGGGCTGACCGAGCACTCCGACATCGCGGGCATGCGTCTGCTCGATGTCGGGGTCCGTGACGGCTCGCACTACCCGCTCGCGGTCGTCGGACTGCTCGGCGAGACGCTCGAGCTGAACCTCAAGTACATGCCGTCGGTGTTCGACCGTGCCGCGGTCGAGGGCTTCCTCGGCCGCCTCGTGCGGGTGCTCGAGGCGTTCGCGGCGGACCAGAATGCGCGCGTCGGCGGGATCGAGTTGCTCGGAGCAGACGAGCGCGCCCGGCTGGTACCGGTGCGCGGCACCGGTGCGGTCGCGGGATCGACTCTGCCCGAGCTGCTCTCGGCGGCGGCAACGGCCAACCCGCGGTCGGTGGCGCTGGTCGCAGGCGGCCGTGAGCTGACCTATGCCGAGCTCGACGAGCGCTCGAACCGGGTGGCGCGCGCGCTCATCGCGGCAGGCGTCGGCCCGGAGACGTTCGTGGCGTTGGCATTGCCGCGCTCGGTCGAATCCGTGCTCGGTGTGTGGTCGGTGTCGAAGGCGGGCGGCGCGTATCTGCCGATCGACCCGGGCTACCCCGAGGACCGGATCGCCCACATGGTGTCCGATTCGGGTGTGCGCATCGGGCTGACCGTCGCCGCGCACCGCGCCGGGCTGCCCGAGTCGGTCACCTGGGTCGTGCTCGACGATCCGCAGTTCATCGCGCGCTGCGAGGGCCTCGCGGTGGACGCCGTGGCCGACGAGGAGCGGCAGGCGCCGCTGCGGCTCGAGCACAGCGCCTACATGATCTACACCTCCGGCTCCACCGGGTTGCCGAAGGGCGTCGTCGTCACCCACGCAGGACTGGCGAACTTCGCGAGCGAGCAGCGGGAGCGGTATGCGCTGTCCGCGTCCTCGCGCACGCTGCACTTCTCCTCGCCCAGCTTCGACGCCTCGGTGCTCGAACTGCTGCTCGCGGTCGGTGCCGGAGCGACGATGGTGATCGCAGGACCGGAGATCTACGGAGGCGAGGAACTCCGCGCGCTCCTGGCGACCGAGGGCGTGACCCACGCCTTCGTCACCCCTGCGGCGCTGGCGACCGTCGATCCGTCCGGACTCGACACCGTCCGCACGGTCGTCGTCGGTGGCGACGCCTGCAGCCCGGACCTGGTGGCGCGGTGGTCCGTCGGCCGGGCGATGTTCAACGCCTACGGCCCCTCCGAGGGCACGGTCGCGACCAACATCAGCGACCGGCTCGTCGCGGGCGAGCCCGTCACCATCGGCGGACCGATCCGTGGCGTGTCGGCCGTGGTCCTGGACGCGCGACTGCGCCCGGTCCCGGTCGGCGTCGCGGGCGAGTTGTACGTCTCGGGGGTCGCGCTGGCCCGTGGTTACCACGGCCGGGCAGCCCTGAGCTCCGAGCGCTTCGTGGCCGACCCGTTCGGTGGGCCCGGTAGCCGGATGTACCGCACCGGGGACGTGGTGCGGTGGATCGAGGCGCCGGGCACGGACACCGGCCTGGCAATCGAGTATGTGGGCCGCAGCGACTTCCAGGTGAAGGTGCGCGGCTTCCGCATCGAGCTCGGCGAGGTCGACGCCGCGCTCGGCGCCCACGAATCGGTCGACTTCGCGGTCACGGTCGGGCGTCCCGGTCCGTCCGGCGACATCCTGCTGGCCTCGTACGTGGTCCCGGTCTCCGAGGAGGCGGTCGATGCCGCCGAGTTGAAGGAGTTCCTGGGTCAGAGCCTGCCGGGGCACATGGTGCCCTCATCGATCGTGTTGCTCGACGCGCTGCCGCTGACGGTGAACGGCAAGCTCGATCGCAAGGCGCTGCCGGAACCCGAATTCGTTTCGGACGGGAGCGAATTCGTCGCGCCAGATTCTCCGGTCGAGGAACTGGTGGCCGGGATCTTCGCGGAGGTGCTCGGTCTGGATCGGGTGTCGGCGGCCGATTCGTTCTTCGCCCTCGGCGGGAACTCGTTGTCCGCGACCAGGGTGGTTGCCCGGGTCAACTCGGCGGCGGGCGCGGCACTCGGGGTGCGCGACCTGTTCGAGGCGTCCACGGTGCGGGATCTCGCGGCGCGCGCGGTCAGCACGGACGGACGTGCGCCGCGGCCCGCGCTGGCGGCGGGGGATCGGCCGGATCGCCTCCCGCTCTCGCTCGCGCAGCAGCGGATGTGGCTGATCAACCAGCTCGACACCGCGTCGCCGGTGTACAACATCGCGATCGCCGTGCGGCTGTACGGCAGCCTCGATTTCGACGCGCTCGGCTCGGCCGTGACGGACGTGCTCGCGCGCCACGAATCGGTGCGGACCGTCTACCCGGCGGACGAGGGGGTGCCGCGGCAGGTCGTGCTCCCGGTCTCCTCGGTCCCGATCGATCTCGACCCGGTGGAATGCGCGGAGGAGGCGCTCACCAGCGGGCTGGTCGAGTTCGCCTCCCACGGCTTCGACGTGACCTCGTCGCCGCCGCTGCGGACGCGGTTGTTCCAGGTGGGCGATCAGGAGTTCGTGCTCGCGCTGGTCGTGCACCACATCAGCGCCGACGGCGCCTCCATGGGGCCGCTGGCACGGGACGTCATGCTCGCCTACGGGCAGCGGGTCACCGGGCAGGAGCCCGGCTGGGAGCCGCTCCCGGTGCAGTACGCGGACTATGCGCTGTGGCAGCGCGAGGTCCTCGGCGCCGAGGACGACCCCGAGTCGCTGGCCTCGCGTCAGCTCGACTTCTGGGAGCGGACGCTGAGCGGCATGCCTGCGCTGATCGAGCTGCCCACCGACCGGCCGCGGCCGGCGCGGCAGTCGATGGACGGCGGCAAGGTCGACTTCGAGATCGGCGCGGATCTGCTCGCCCGACTGCACGAGATCGCGCGCGGCAACGACGCCACGCTGTTCATGGTCACGCACGCCGCGCTCGCGGTGTTGCTCGCCCGTCTGACCGGCGGCGAGGACATCGCGATCGCCACCCCGGTTGCCGGGCGCGGCGAGGCCGAGCTCGACGGTCTGGTCGGGATGTTCGTGAACACGCTCGTCCTGCGGGCGGGGGTCGACCCGGGCGCGACCTTCACCCATGTGGTCCAGCAAGCCAAGAAGGTCGACCTCGAGGCCTACGCGCACGCCGACGTGCCCTTCGACAGCGTGGTGGAGCGGCTCAACCCGGAGCGGTCGACCGCCTACTCGCCCTTGGCGCAGGTGATGCTCTCGTTCGAGAACCTGGGACGCCCGACCCTGGAGCTCCCGGACCTGACGGCGTCGGAGTTCGACAGCGGGTTGGTCGCGGCCAAGCTCGACCTGCAGCTGACCCTCGTGGAGAACCGGGACGCGGAGGGCAAGGTGACCAGCCTGTCCGCCTCGTTCAATTACGCGGCCGCCCTCTTCGACGAGGCCACGGTCTCGAGCTTCGCCGATCGCTTCCTGCGGATCGTGACGGCCGTGGCCGATGACGCCGAGGTGATCGTCGGCGACATCGACATCTGGAGCGCGCCCGTGGACGAGTCGCCGAGCATCGTGGGGCCCACCGTCGACGACCTGCCGGTGCTGGTCGCCGCGGTGGCCGAGGTGGTGCCCGCCGAGATCGCTCTCGAGCACGACGGGATCAGCGTCACCTACGGGCAGATGGACGAGCGCCTGAAGCTGCTCACCGCGTCGCTCGCGGACCGCGGCATGGCGGTCGAGGCCATCGTCACGACGGCCCTGACCAGCCTGGTGCCGACCATCCTGCTCGCCGCGGGCGGCAGCGGTGCGGGCGACGGCTTCGCCGACGTGGTCGACCGGCTGGTCGCCGACGCCGCGGCAGCGGCGGCACGACATTCGAAGGATCCGATGGTTCGCCTTGTGACCGGTCACTGATCCACAGCAGCGAGCCTCGTTGTGTCGGTCCCGTATGTTTAGCTGCGGTGATTCGTCGCATCGGACGGCTCGCTGTTCTGTGATGCGTAAACGAACGAACTAGCTCGAATGCTTCGGAGGAACTGTTGTCTGCTGCGGATCTGACTCGATCGATCGCCGCTCTCGCCTCGGACCGCCCGGACACGATCGTAGTGTCGGTCGACGGTATGTCGGTGACGTATCGGGAGCTCGATGAGCGTCTGCAGCTGCTGGCGGGGGCACTGTCCGATCGCGGGATGGATGCCGATGCCATCGTGTCCGTGGTCCTCACCGGTCTGGTTCCGACGATCGTTGCCGCCGAGGGCGGCATCGGTGGCGTGCTCGACAGGATCCACGCCGACGCCTCCACCCTCGACCTTCCCGAGGTGGCCGCCGAGGCGCCCGCCGACGGATGGCCGTTGGTCTCGGCCGTCGCCCTGTGGCAGGAGTGGGTCGAGCGCGATCCCGAGGCGATCGCCGTCGTCGAGGACGGCCGCCCGACCACCCGCGGTGAGCTGAACCGCAGGGCCAACCAGTTGGCGCGGGAACTCGCCTCCTGTGGGGTGCGACCCGACGATGTGGTCTCCCTGATCGTTCCCCGTTCACTCGAGTGGATCGTCGGCATGCTCGCGGCGTGGAAGCTCGGCGCCGCCTACTCGCCGCTCGACCCCGCGTGGGCGCTCGAGCGGACCGAGGGGCTCATCGAGGCGAGCGGGGCAAGGGCCGTGGTCGCACTGAGCGGGTGGCCCGCGCTGGCGGACGCTCCCTTCGGGGTGACGGTCCTCGACGATCCCGACACCGTGGCGCGCCTGGAGGCGCACGAGGCGACGGATCCGGATCGGGATCCGTGGACGGACGACGACGCGGGCCTGCGACTGGCCTATGTCATCTCGACGTCGGGATCGACCGGCCGTCCGAAGCCGACGCTGGTGCCGATGCGCGGCGTCTCCAACACCTTCCAGGCCTACCGCCGCATGCTGGACTTCGGTGCAGGCACCGGCGTCCTGATGGCGAACTCGCCGCTGTTCGACCTGACCCAGAAGAACATCTGGGTCGCGCTCGCGTACGGCGGCACGCTGCACCTGTCCGAGGACGGCTTCGACCCGCAGCCGATCCTGCGTCAGATCGGTACCGGGGACGTCCAGATCGCCAACATGGCGCCGAGCGCCTTCGAGGTGCTGGCCGACCTCGACACCGAGGGCGTGCTGACCAACCTGGGCGCCGTGATCCTGGGCGGTGAGCAGATCCGGCCCGCCGCGTACAACGGGTTGATCGGCACGCAGACGCGGATGATCAACAGCTACGGTCCGACCGAGGCCTCCGACGTCACGTCGATCTACGAGCTGGACCTCTCCGCCCCTGACGTCGAACAGGGCCAGATCCCGATCGGTACCGCCTGGGAGGGAGTGGATTACCACGTCCTCGACGGCCGTCTGCGGCCGGTGCCCGCTGGTATCACGGGTGAGCTCTACATCGGTGGCAACGCGGTCGGCCGCGGCTACGGCGGCATGACCGCCCTGACCGCATCACGATTCGTCGCGAGCCCGTTCGGCTCCGGCGGCGCCCGGCTGTACCGGACCGGCGACCTGGTGCGCGAGCGCAGCGACGGCGAACTGGTGTTCCTGGGGCGCAGTGACTTCCAGGTCAAGATCCGAGGTCTGCGGATCGAGCTCGGTGAGATCGAATCCGCACTGGTCGCGAATGCCGATGTCCTGCAGTCCATTGTCGTCGTGCACGACGACAACCGGGTGCAGCGACTCGTGGCGTACGTGACCGCGGTCGCGGGCGCGACGATCGACACCGATCAGGTGCTTGCCGACGTGGGCCGGACCCTGCCTGCGTACATGGTTCCCGACCTGCTGCTCGTGCTCGACGAGATGCCGCTCAACACGAGCGGAAAGATCGACCGGAAGGCGCTGCCGCGCCCGCAGTTCGAGTCGCATTCCGATCATTACCGGGAGCCGTCGACCCCGGCCGAGATCGTGGTGGCGCAGATCTTCGGCGAGATCCTCGGCATCGAGCGGGTCGGCGCCGACGATTCGTTCTTCGAGATCGGCGGCAACTCGCTGTCGGCGGCCCGGGTGGTTGCGCGGGCCAACGCGGCACTCGGCTCGGACGTGAATCTGCGCGAGGTGTTCGACGCACCGACGGTGGCCGGGCTGGCCGCCCTCGCGGCCGCGGGGGCGGGGACCGGTCGTCATCGGCCGGAACTCGTGGCGCAGCCGCGACCCGAGCGGATCCCGTTGTCGCTGGCTCAGTCTCGGATGTGGTTCATCAACCAGTTCGACACCTCGTCGCCCGCCTACAACCTCCCGCTCGGTATCCGGCTGACCGGGTCGCTCGACACCGAGGCCTTGGCGGCCGCGGTGGCGAGTGTGCTCGAGCGGCACGAGTCGCTGCGCACCGTGTTCCCGGACGACGGGGACGGTCCGCACCAGGTGGTGCTGCCCGCCGACGGACTCGACATCGATCTGACCCCGGTCCATGTCCGTGACGAGGCCGACCTGATGACGACGCTCGCGGACCTCGCGTCGCGGGGCTTCGACGTGACCGTCGAGATCCCGGTCCGGCCGCGCCTGTTCCGGTTGACCGAGAACGAGCACGTCCTGCTGTTCCTGGTGCATCACATCTCCTCGGACGGCGCGTCGATGGCGCCGCTGGCGAGGGATGTCGTCATCGCGTACTCGAGCTGGGCGAGCGGTCATGGCCCGGACTGGGCGCCGCTCGAGGTCCAGTACGCGGATTTCGCGATGTGGCAGCGCGAGCTGCTCGGTGTCGAGGACGACCCGGAGTCGCTGCTGGCGCGGCAGGTCGGCTACTGGGTCGACGAGCTCGCCGGGATCCCGGAGGTGCTGCCGCTGCCGACCGATCGCCCGCGTCCCGCGGTCATCTCCATGGAGGGCGCCCGGGTCGAGTTCGAGATCGGTCAGGATCTGCACGGCCGGTTGCTCGAGCTGGCGCGCGAGCACGAGGCGACCCTGTTCACCGCCGTGCACGCCGCGTTCGCCGTGCTCCTCTCCAAGCTGTCCGGCACGGACGACATCGTCCTCGGTACCCCAACCGCGGGTCGTGGCGAGCGTGAACTCGACGACCTCGTCGGCATGTTCGTCAACACCCTCGCGCTGCGGACCGTGGTCGACCCGGCCAAGTCGTTCGTCGAGATGCTGCGCAGCACAAGGGAATCGGACATCGGTGCGCTCGCGCACGCGGACGTACCGTTCGAACGCCTGGTGGAGCTCCTCGCGCCCGAGCGGTCGACCGCGCACTCGCCGATCTTCCAGGTGGTCATCGCGCTGGAGAACACCGAGGCCGCGGTCCTGGAACTGCCCGACCTCGTGGTCGGCGAGGTCGACCCGGGCGTGACCTTCGCGAAGTTCGACCTGCAGCTCTCGGTGGGCGAGAAGGCCGATCACTCGGGGATGACCGGCACCCTGGTCTACGCGACCGACCTGTTCGACGAAACCAGCGTGCGCACCCTCGGGGAGCGGTTCGTGCGCCTGCTCGAGGCGGTCACCGCCGATCCGTCGGTTCCGGTCGGCAACGTGGAGATCACCAGCCCGGACGAGCGCAGGGCCCTCACGCCCGTGCGTGGCGCGGATTCCGCGGCCCCGGTCTCGCTGGCGGAGCTGCTGACCTCCGGAGCCGCGGAACGCGGTGCCCCGGCCCTGGTCTCCGGCGACCGCGTGGTGTCCTACGGGGAGCTCGACGACCGGTCCAGCGCCCTTGCCCGGGTGCTGATCTCGCACGGGGCCGACCCCGAGACCTTCGTGGCGCTCTCCCTCGCGCGGTCGATCGAGTCGGCGGTCGCGGTGTGGGCGGTCGCGAAGACCGGCGCGGCGTTCGTGCCGATCGATCCCGCCTACCCCGCCGACCGGATCGAGCACATGGCCTCGGACTCGGGGGCGACGCTCGGCCTGACCACGACCGGGGCGCTCGCCGGACTGCCGTCCGGTGTGCGCTGGCTGGCGATGGACGACCCGGGCTTCCTCGCGGACTGGAACGCCGAGCGTACGGATCCGATCCTCGACGCCGATCGCACCACGGCCGCGCACGTGGACAACCCGGCGTTCATGGTCTACACCTCCGGCTCCACCGGCCTCCCCAAGGGCGTCGCGGTCACGCACACCGGCCTGGTCAACATCGTCGCCGAGCACCAGCAGAAGTTCGGCGTGCAGGCCACGTCCAGGGTGCTGCACTTCGCGTCGCCGAGCTTCGACGGCGCGGTGTGGGAACTGCTGATGGCCTCGGTCGCGGGCGCGGCCGCCGTCATCGTGGCACCGGGCATCTACGGCGGCGACGAGCTGCGCGAGGTGATGCTCGAGCAGCGGGTCACGCACGGCTACACGGGACCCGCCGCGTTGAACACCGTCGATCCCACCGGCCTGGTCGACCTGGAGTCGATCTCGGTCGCGGGTGAGGCGGTCAGTCCTGAACTGGTGGCCAAGTGGGCGCCCACCTATCCCTTCCGGAACCTGTACGGCCCCACCGAGACCACCATGATCGCGACCATCTCGGAACCGATGGTCGCGGGCGCGCCCGTCACCATCGGTGGCCCGATCCGCGGGGTGTCCGCTGTGGTCCTCGACGGGCGACTGCGCCCCGTCCCCTTCGGTGTGACGGGTGAGCTCTATCTCGCGGGCCCGGCGCTGGCCCGCGGCTATCACGGCCGCTTCGACCTGACCGCGTCCCGGTTCGTGGCCGACGTGTCCGGAGCGCCTGGCGCCCGGATGTACCGCACCGGTGACCTCGTCCGCTGGGTCGACCGGTCGGTCTCGGGTGACCGGTCCCGGCTCGAGATCGAGTACGTGGGGCGCAGCGACTTCCAGCTCAAGGTGCGCGGCTTCAGGATCGAGCTCGGTGAGATCGACGGCGCACTGGCGGCGCACGAGTCCGTCGACACCGCATACACGATCGGCAGGGAGGGACCGGCCGGTGCCACCGTGCTGGTGTCCTACGTCGTGCCGGTGCCCGGTGCCGCGCTCGCGGACCGCGAGCTGACCGAGTTCGTGTCCCGTTCGCTGGCCCCGCACATGGTGCCGTCGGCGATCGTGGTGATCGACGCGCTGCCCGTGACGATCAACGGCAAGGTGGACCGGAAGGCGTTGCCGGAACCGGACTTCGGCTCGGCCGCGGAATCGTATGTCGCTCCGTCGAATGCGATGGAGGAACTCCTGGCCGGCCTGTTCGCCGAGGTGCTCGGCGTCGACCGGGTCAGCGTCGCCGACTCGTTCTTCGCGCTGGGCGGTGACAGCATCGTCTCGATCCAGTTGGTGGCCAGGGCGAAGGCCGCGGGCGTGCTGATCAAGGCAAGGGACGTCTTCGAGCGCAAGACCGTGACCGGTCTTGCCCTGGTCGCCACGACGGTCGCCGAGGCGGGCGTCGCGGTGCTGGAGGAGCTTCCCGGCGGCGGTGTCGGCGACATGCCGCTGCTGCCGGTGGCGCGCTGGGCGCTGGAGAACGGCGCGGGGTCACGGTTCTCCCAGGCGGTGTTGCTGACGGCGCCGCTCGGACTCGACCGCGGCACCCTGGCTGCGACGGTGCAGGCGGTGCTCGACCAGTATCCGATGCTTCGGTCGGTGCTGGCCTCCGCTGACGGGGACGCGCCCGTGCTGCGCGCCCGTGAGCTCGGCTCGGTCGACGCGAACTCGGTGATCGACCGGATCGAGTTCGATTCCGAGAATGCCCCCGGCAGTGCGGGATTCGAGCGAATTGCGGCCGCGGCACTGGACGCGGCCGCGGACCGACTCGACCCCGCCGCCGGTGCGATGGTGCAGGTCGTCTGGTTCGATCCGGCATCGCAGCTCGGCGAGGCGAACGGACGCCTGCTCCTGGTACTGCACCACCTCGTGGTGGACGGCGTGTCCTGGCGCCTGCTGGTGCCCGCCCTCGCCTCGGCCTGGGGCCAGATCGTCGCAGGCGGTACGCCGAGCTTCGAGCCCGAGGTCACCTCGATGCGTCGGTGGGCGCACGCCCTCGCGGACGAGGCACGTTCGGACTCCCGGGTGACCGAACTCGGTTACTGGCGTGAGGTTCTGGCGACGCCGGAGGCGCCGATCGGATCGCGGCCGCTCGACGCGCGGCTCGACACCGTGGCGACCAGGGGACAGGTCTCTCTCGAGTTGCCTGCCGATGTGACCGACGGGCTGCTCACCGGGGTGCCCGCCCGATTCCGGGGCGGCGCCCAGGACGGACTGCTCGCGGCCCTCGCCGTCGCCGTCGCCGCGTGGCGGCGAGCCCGCGGCGGACGCGGAGCGGCGGAGTCCTCGACCCTGATCACCCTGGAGGGACACGGCCGTGAGGACCAGGTCGTGCCGGGCGCGGATCTCTCGCGGACCGTCGGCTGGTTCACCAGCGTGTACCCCGTTCGGCTCGACCTCGGTGGGGCCGACCTCGATGACGCGCTCGCGGGCGGGGCAGCGGCAGGATCTGCGGTCAAGGCCGTCAAGGAGCAGCTGCTGGCGGTGCCGGACAACGGCATCGGGTACGGCCTGCTGCGGTACCTCAACCCGGAGACCGGCGCGGAGCTGAGCTCCGGGGCGGTTCCCCAGATCAGCTTCAACTACCTCGGCCGGTTCGGGACCGGGGAGCTCACCGACGAGATCCGTGGCCTCGGCTGGATCCCGGTCACCGACGGCGGCGCGCTCGGCGGCGCGGCCGATCCGGCCATGGCGCCCGAGTCCGCGTTGGAGATCAACGCGTCGGTGCTGCCGGGCGGCGGCCTGTCGGCGACCCTGTCGTTCGCGACCGGTGTGCTCAGCGAGGCGGAGGTCGAGGAGTTCGCCGGATTCTGGCGCGCCGCGATGACCGCGATCAGCGCGCACGCGCGCACGGAGGCGGCCGGCGGTCTGACCCCGTCCGACCTGCCACTGGTGTCCCTGTCGCAGGACCAGATCGAACTGTTCGAGTCGCGGTACCCGAGCGTCGAGGACCTGTGGTCCCTGTCCCCGCTGCAGCACGGCCTGCTCTTCCACGCACTGCTCATCGAGGGCATGCCGGACGTGGTGGACGTCTACACCGCGCAGTTCGTGCTCGACCTGACCGGATCGGTCGATGCAGATCGGCTGCGGCGCGCCGCCGACCGGCTCCTGGTCAGGAACCCGAACCTGCGCTCGGTGTTCCTGGTCGACGAGGCCGTGGGATCGGTCCAGGTCGTCGTCGGCGACACCCGGGCCCCGCTCACCCTGCACGATCTCAGCGGCCTCGACGAGGAGTCGAGGGCGGCCGAGCGGCAGCGGATCCTCGATGCGGACCGCGCGACGGGCTTCGATATGGCGACGCCGCCGCTGGTCCGGCTGACCCTGCTCGCGTTGGCGGCCGATCGCTGGCAGCTCGTGTTCACCAACCACCACGTGATCCTGGACGGCTGGTCGACCCCGCTGGTCATCCGCGAGCTGATGGCGCTCTACGCCATGGACGGCGACGATTCGGCGCTGCCGCGGGCCCGGGACTACAAGGACTACCTGCACTGGCTCGCCGGACAGGACCGCGCGCAGTCGCTGGAGACCTGGCGCGACGCGCTCGCCGGAGCGGATGATCCGACCCTGCTGGCGCCTGCGGTGCAGGGCGTCAACCACGCTGCGGTGCCGGGCAAGGTGGAGGGTTCGCTCTCCGCCGAGGAGACCGCGGGTGCCGAGGCGCTCGCGGCGGAGCTGGGCGTCACGCTGAACACGCTGGTGCAGACGGCATGGGGCGTCGTGCTCGGCATGCTCAGCGGTCGCGGCACCGTCGTGTTCGGTGCCACCGTGTCCGGTCGGCCGTCGGACCTGTCCGGCGTGGAGTCGATGGCCGGATTGTTCATCAACACCATTCCCGTTGCCGTGCAGCTCGTTCCGCACGAGCCGGTGCGCGAGCTGCTCGTACGCCTGCAGACGGAGCAGGCGGGGCTGCTCGACCACCACTTCGTGGGGCTGACCGACATCCACCGGGCCGCGGGTGACGCCGCGCTGTTCGACACCGCCGTGATCTACGAGTCCTATCCGGTGGACACCTCCGGTGTTGGCGGCGACGTCGACATCGCCGGGATGCGGTTGATGGGTGTGGAATCCGCGGCCGCGAGCCATTTCCCGCTCTCGATCGTGGCCGCTCCCGTCGACGGCCGTCTGCACCTCGCCGCCGAGTTCCAGCACGAGGCCTTCGACGAGGCGACCGTCGCGGGTCATCTCGACCGCACGATCCGGGTGCTGCGCGAGTTCGTGGCGCGTCCGGAGGCGAACGTCGGTTCGCTGCGCCTGATCACCGACGACGAGCTGCAGCTGCTCGACTCGTACAACCGCACGGAACTCGCCCGCACCCCCGAGACGTTGCTCGAACGCATCGACGCACGGGTCGCCGAGGACGCGTCCGCGATCGCCGTGGTGGCATCGGGCACGAGCGTCACGCGCGGCGAGCTCGACCGTCGCGCCAACAGGTTGGCGCATGAGCTGATCGCCGCGGGCGTCGGCATCGATGACGTGGTGGCCCTGGTCGTCCCGCGTTCGGTGGACTGGGTGGTCGGCATGCTCGCCGCGTGGAAGGTCGGCGCGGCCTACCTGCCGGTCGACACGAAGGCGCCCGCGGACCGGATCGCAGCCGTTCTCGAGGACTGCGAGGTCGGGGCCGTGGTGCTCGCGGACGGGTGGAGCGAGGAGCTCGCCTACTCCGGAGCGCTCGTGCGGCTGGGCGATGCGGACACCGAGGCCCGGCTCGCGAGCAGGCAGGAGACGGCCCCACCGAACCGTTGGACCGAACCCGGTGCCGGTCACCGCCTCGCCTACGTGATCACCACCTCGGGATCGACCGGCAGGCCGAAGCCGACCCTGGTGCCGATGGCCGGCGTCCTCAACACCGCCGAGTGGTACCGCGGTGAGATCCGCCTCGAGCCGGGTGACGGTGCGCTGGTCGCGAACTCGCCGGTCTTCGACCAGACGCAGAAGAACGTGTGGGTCACACTGTCCGACGGTGGCGTGCTGCACCTGGCGGGGGACCCCTTCGACCCGGTCGAGATCCTCGAGATCATCGGTGGCGGCTCGGTGGTCAACGCGAACCTGGCGCCGAGCGCCTTCGCCACGCTGCTCGACGCGGACACGGACCAGTCGGTGCTGCCCGCGCTGCGGTCGTTGCACCTGGGCGGCGAGTCGTTCAACCCGGCCAGGCTCGCGCACCTCGAGGCGGCGGGCACCCGGCTGCACAACAACTACGGGCCGACCGAGGCCACCGACATGATCACCGATCACCGGTTGAGCTCGGTGACCACCGGCTATCCCGACGGCCGGGTCCCGATCGGACCCGCGCTGCCGAACTATGAGCTGTATGTGCTCGACCAGCACCTGCGCCTGGTGCCGCCCGGGGTGCCCGGCGAGCTGTACATCGGTGGTCCGCTGGTGCTCGCCCGCGGCTACGGAAGCCGGTTCGCGCTCACCGCGGCCCGGTTCGTGGCGAACCCGTTCCGGGGCGGCGGCGAGCGGATGTACCAGTCCGGCGACGTCGTGTACTGGAACACCGACGGCGAACTCGAGTACGTCGGCCGCACCGACTTCCAGGTGAAGATCCGTGGTCTGCGGGTCGAGCTCGGCGAGATCGAGATGGCGCTGCTGGCCGACCCGCGGGTGGGCCAGGTCGCCGTGGTGGTCAAGACCACCGAGACCGGGATCGACCGCTTGGTCGCCTACGTGGTCCCCGCCGACACCGCGGACGGACTCGAAGACGCGGTCACCGAGGTGGCCCGACGTGCCCTGCCCGACTACATGGTGCCCTCGGCGGTCGTGGTCCTCGACGAGTTCGCGCTGACCCCCAGCGGAAAGGTCGATCGGAAGGCGCTGCCGGATCCCGATTTCGGCTCCGCGGAGGAGTCCTACCGGGCGCCCGCGAATGTCGTCGAGGAGATCGTCGCGGCCGTGTACGGCGAGCTGCTGTCGGTGCCCCGGGTGTCCGCGACCGACAGCTTCTTCGCCCTCGGCGGCGACTCGCTCGTCGCGACCAAGGTCGTGGCCCGGGTCAACGCGGGGACCGGGGCGGCGCTCCGTCTGCGCGACCTCTTCGAGGCGCCGACGGTGTCCGAACTGGCCGCCCGGATCGAACTCGGGGAAGGCCGCGCCGAGGCGCGCAGCGAACTGTCGGCCCGACCGCGCCCTGGCCGGATCCCGTTGTCGCTGGCTCAGTCTCGTATGTGGTTCCTGAACCAGTACGACACCTCCTCGCCGGTCTACAACATCCCGATGGCGATCAGGCTCACCGGCGCACTCGACACCGACATCCTCCGCGCCGCGCTCGGTGACGTCCTCGAACGCCACGAGTCCCTGCGGACGTTGTTCCCGAATACCGACGACGGTCCCCACCAGCTGATCGTGCCCGCGGCCGATGTCGACCTGGACGTGAGCACCGCGACCGTCTCCGAGTCCGGCCTCGCGGCCGAGCTGGTCGCGTTCTTCTCCAAGGGCTTCGACGTGACGACCGGGATCCCGTTGCGGGTCAAGATCGTCCAGATCGCCGACACGGATGTCGCCGAGCACGTACTGGCGATGTCGATCCATCACATCTCGTCCGACGGCGCCTCGACCGCGCCGCTGGCCAGGGACCTGGTCACCGCCTACCTCGCGCGCACCGCGGGCGAGGCGCCGCGGTGGACCCCGCTCGAGGTCCAGTACGCGGACTTCAGCATCTGGCAGCGCGAGGTCCTCGGCACCCCCGACGATCCGAAGTCGTTGGCGGCGCAGCAGATCGAGTACTGGACAACGGCACTCGCGGGGATCCCCGAGGTCCTCGAACTCCCGGGGGACCGCCCGCGGCCCTCGCAGCAGTCCTTCCGGGCGGGCAGCGTCTCCTTCGCCGTCGACCCCGAGCTGCGTGCACGCCTGGACGCGCTCGCCCGCGAACACGGGGCCACCCTGTTCATGGCCGTGCACGCGGCGCTCGTGGTGTTCCTGTCTCGACTCGGCAACACCGATGACGTCGCCATCGCGACGCCCGTCGCGGGACGCGGCGAACGTCAGCTCGACGATCTCGTCGGCATGTTCGTCAACACGCTGGTGCTGCGTACGGCCATCGATGCGGATGCTTCCTTCGCCGAGCTCCTCGCGCAGGTCAGGGAGACCGACCTCGGTGCCTTCGGCAACGCCGACGTGCCGTTCGAGCAGCTGGTCGAGGCGCTCAACCCCACCCGTTCGCGGGCGCATTCGCCGTTCGCCCAGGTGATCCTCGGATTCCAGAACCTCGAGCAGGCCGCGCTGGAATTGCCGGGGCTCACGGTGAGCGCGTTGGAGAGCGGCCTGCAGGTCGCGAAGTTCGACCTGCAGTTGATGATGATGGAGAGCGACCCCGCGGGTGGCGGCGGGCTGACCGCCGAGTTCACCTACGCCTCAGATCTGTTCGACGAGTCGACGGTCCGGGACTTCGCCACTCGCTTCCTTCGGGTACTGGAGGCCGTCGTCGCGGCTCCGGCGCAGGCGGTCGGCGACCTGAGCCTGCTCGATTCGCGCGAGCGGGCACGACTCGCGCCGGTGTCAGGAACCCCGAGCATCGCGCCGGCCACCCTGCCGGAGTTGCTGGCCGCGGCCGTCGCGCTGAACCCCGATGCGCACGCGGTGGAGTTCGGTGACCTCGCGATGACGTACAGCGAGCTCGACGAACTCTCGAACAGGCTGGCGCGCAGGCTCATCGGAGCAGGCGTCGGCGCCGAGGACTTCGTCGCGGTGGCGCTGTCCCGGTCCGCCGGATCGGTGCTCGCGGTCTGGGCGATCGCCAAGACCGGTGCCGCCTTCGTGCCGCTCGACCTGTCGTACCCGCAGGAGCGGATCGAGTACCTGGCCGCGGATTCCGGCGTTCGGGTCGGACTCACCGACCTGGCCAGCATCGACTCCGTGCCCGGCTCGGTGACCTGGTTGGCGCTCGACGACGTCGAGTTCTCCGCCTCGGTCGACGAACAGTCGTCCGAGTCGATCACCGACACCGATCGGGTTCGGCCGCTGAAGGTCGAGTCCGGGGCCTACATGGTCTACACCTCGGGCTCCACCGGTAAGCCCAAGGGCGTGCTCGTCACGCACACCGGCCTCGCGAACTTCGCTGCGGCGCAGCGAGAGCACTACTCGGTGACCCGTGACTCGCGGACCCTGCACTTCGCGTCGCCGAGCTTCGACGGTGCGGTGCTGGAACTGCTGCTCGCGATCGGCTCGGGCGCCACGATGGTGATCGCGCCGCCGAGCATCTACGGCGGCCAGGAGCTGGGTGACTTCCTGCGTGAGGAGCGGGTGACCCACGCCTTCGTCACGACGGCCGCACTGGCGACCGTCGACCCGGTCGGGCTCGACGAGCTCACCGACGTCGCGGTCGGCGGCGAGGCCGTGCAGGCCGAGCTGGTCGCCAGGTGGGCGCCCGGCAGGCGACTGTTCGACGTCTACGGTCCCACCGAGACGTCGATGGTGATCACCATGAGCCGGCCGATGGTGCCGGGCGGATCGATCAACATCGGCGGTCCCGTCCGCGGTGCCGACGCGATGGTGCTCGACGGTCGCCTGCACCCGGTCCCGGTAGGGGTGCCGGGCGAGCTGTACTTCGCGGGCCCCGCGCTCGGCCGCGGTTATCACCAGCGGTTCGCGCTGACGGCGGACCGCTTCGTCGCGAACCCGTTCGCGGAGGACGGGTCCCGGATGTACCGGACCGGCGACGTGGTGCGCTGGATCGAGACCGACGGAGCGACGGGGGATGACACCGCCGCATTGGCGATCGAATACGTGGGCCGCAGTGACTTCCAGCTCAAGGTGCGCGGCTTCCGCATCGAGCTCGGCGAGATCGACGCGGTTCTCACCCGGCACGAGAGCGTCGAGTTCGCGGCGACGATCGGCCACAAGACCGCCTCGGGCAACACGGTGCTCGTGGCGTACGTGCTCGCAGGCACCGGTCGGAGCATCGACAGGTCGGTCCTCGCCGAGTACGCGGGCGTCGAGATGCCCGCGCACATGGTGCCCTCGGCCTTCGTCGAGCTCGATTCGATCCCGCTGACGCCCAACGGAAAGCTGGATCGCAGGGCACTGCCCGAGCCGGTCTTCGAGTCGGCCGCTGAGTACCGCGCCCCGCGCAACCCGGTGGAAGAGGTGATCGCGGGGGTCTTCGCCGACGTCCTCGGCGTGGACCGGGTCTCGGCGGATCAGGACTTCTTCGACATCGGCGGCAACTCACTGGTGGCCACCCGGGTGGTGGCACGGGTGAACGCCGCGCTCGGCATCTCGATGGGCGTGCGGGAGCTGTTCGACGCCCCAACGGTGGAGTCGCTGGCGGTGGCCGCGGCATCGATGTCCGGCAGGGACGTCAACCGCCCCGCGCTGGTCGCGCGTCCGCGGACCGGCCGGATCCCGCTGTCGATGGCACAGAAGCGGATCTGGTTCCTCAACCAGTTCGACACCGCCTCGGCCGCGTACAACATCCCGCTCGGGGTCAGGTTGTCCGGTGTGCTGAACGTGGAGGCATTGCAGCAGGCCATGTTCGACGTGCTGGCCAGGCACGAGTCGCTGCGGACGATCTACCCCTCCGGCCCGGACGGACCGGAACAGCGCGTGATCGAGGTGGCCGCGGCGTCGATCGAGCTCGACCGGATCGCCGTCACGGAGCCGGAGCTGATGGCCAGGGCGGCGGACTTCGCCGGCCGGGGCTTCGATGTCACGGATTCGATGCCGGTGCGCGCGGCCCTGTTCGAACTGGCAGCCGACCAGCATGTGCTGTTGGTCGTGGTGCACCACATCAGCGCGGACGGCTCCTCGATGGCGCCGCTCGCCCGGGACGTGATGAGTGCCTACGTGGCACGCGCACAGGGCGAGGCGCCGCACTGGGAACCGCTTCCGGTGCAGTACGCCGACTACGCGCTCTGGCAGCGCGAGGTCCTCGGCGCGGAATCGGACCCGGAGTCGGTGATCGCCAAGCAGGTCGACCACTGGCGTGATGCCCTGTCCGGCCTGCCGGACCTGCTGGAGCTGCCCACCGACCGCCCCCGGCCCGCCATGCAGTCGATGCTGGGCGAGCGGGTGGACTTCGAGGTCCCGTCGCAGCTGTCGACTCAGATCGATGCGCTCGCGCGGACGACGGGCACCACCTCGTTCATGGTGATGCAGGCCGCCTACGCGGTGCTGTTGATGCACATGAGCGGCACCGGTGACATCGCGGTCGGCACCGCCGTCGCCGGGCGTGGCGAGGAGGCACTCGACCCGATCGTCGGCATGTTCGTCAACACCCTCGTGTTGCGGACGCAGATGGAGTCGGCCGACACCTTCCGGTCGGTTCTCGAGACGGTCCGCGAGGGCGATCTGCAGGCCTTCTCGCACGCCGATCTGCCGTTCGAGCGGCTCGTCGAGATCCTCGACCCGGAACGGTCGACCGCACACGCCCCGCTGGTGCAGGTGTCGTTCGGCTTCGAGAACGTCGACACCCCGGTCTTCGAGCTGCCCGGCCTGACGGTCAGCGGCCTGTCCACCGACCTGGGCCAGGCGAAGTACGACCTGGAGCTCTCCTTCTCCGAGCAGTCCGACGAGGCCGGGAACACCGGGTTCGCTGGCGTGTTCGGATTCGCGACCTCGCTGTTCGACCGCGAGAGCGTGGAGCGGATGGCGCAGCGGTTCGTCCGGATCCTGACCACGGCCGTCGGCGACCCCGAGGTCGTCGTCGGGGACATCGACCTGCTCGAGCCGGACGAGCGTGAGCGCGTGCTGACCGAGTTCAACCAGACCGCGGTTCCGGTGGAGCCGACCACCCTGGTGGAGCTGATCGACCGTTCGGTCGCGCGGACGCCCGATGCGCCCGCGATGACCTTCGAGGACACCACCCTCAGCTTTGCCGAGTTCGACGCCCGCGTGAATCGTCTGGCCCGGCACCTGATCTCCGAGGGTGTCGGACCCGAGACGCTGGTCGTCCTCGCGGCCCGCCGGTCCCTCGAGATGATGGTCGGGATGTACGCCGTGATGAAGGCGGGCGGCGCCTACGTGCCGGTCGACCCCGATCAGCCGGCCGAACGACTGGAGCTGGTGCTCTCGATCGCGCAGCCCGTCGCCGTCCTCACCACGTCGTGGGACGGGGTCGAGCTGCCCGCGGGTGTTCCGGTCGTGGAGATCGACTCGGCTCCGACCGGTCATCTCGATGCCGCCCCGATCACCGATGCCCAGCGGTTGCGTCCGCTACGCCGCGGCAATCCCGCGTACGTGATCTTCACCTCCGGCTCCACCGGTGTGCCCAAGGGCGTGGCCGTCAGTCATGCCGCGATCGTCAACCAGCTCAGCTGGTTCATCGGCGAGTACGAGATGACGGCCTCGGACGTTGTGCTGCAGAAGACGCCGATCGTGTTCGACCCGTCGGTGTGGGAGCTGTTCGTGCCCTTCATCTCCGGCGGTCACCTGGTGATCGCGAAGCCGGACGGGCACCGCGACGCCGAGTACCTCATCGACGTCTCCCGTCGGTGGAACGTCACCACTCTCGGGTTCGTGCCGTCGATGCTGGCGGCCTTCCTGTCCAGCCCCGAGCTGGCGTTCCCGCAGTCGGTGCGCTCGCTCCAGTTGGCGGGCGAGGCCCTGAGTCCCGAGCTCGCGGCCCGCACGCTGGCAAGCGCGTCGCTCGGGATCAACAACGCCTACGGGCCGACCGAGACCACACTGACCTCGGTGCACTACTGGGCGGACGGCACCGAGACCGGCACCATGCCGATCGGCATCCCGGTGTGGAACAGCCAGGCCTATGTGCTCGACTCGCGCCTGAACCCGGTGGTCCCTGGCGCAAGGGGAGAGCTCTATCTCGCGGGCGGTCAGGTTGCCCGCGGCTACCACGCCCGGTCGGGGCTGACCGCGGAGCGATTCGTGCCGAATCCCTTCGGTGCACCCGGCTCCGTCATGTACCGGACCGGTGACCTCGGGCGCTGGCGTCGCGACGGGCAGCTGGAGTACCTGGGACGCACCGACTTCCAGGTCAAGATCAGGGGTCAGCGGATCGAGCTCGGCGAGATCGAGTCGGCCCTGCTGGACCACCCGTCGGTGGACCAGGCGGTGGTGATCGCGGCGGACACCGAACGGGGTCAGCGCCTGGTTGCCTACCTGGTGGCCGCGACGGGCGTCACCGTCGACACCGGCGACGTGCGGGCCGAGGTGGCCAAGGCGTTGCCCGGCTACATGGTGCCGGACGCCCTCATCGTGCTCGAGGCGATGCCCGTGACCAGCAACGGCAAGCTGGACCGGCGGGCGCTGCCCGCACCGGAGTTCACATCCGTCGCCGACACCTACGTCGCGCCCCGCACCCCCGCGGAGCAGACGATCGCCGCGGTGTTCGCGGAGGTGCTCGGGTTGGAGCGGGTCAGCGTCGAGGAGTCGTTCTTCGCCCTCGGCGGTGACAGCATCATGTCGATCCAGCTGGTCACCAGGGCGAAGGCCGCAGGCCTGGCCTTCACCGCCCGGCAGGTCTTCGAGCACCGCACGGTCGCCGCACTCGCCGCGGTCGCGGGCGAGGCCGCCGCGGCTGCCATCACCCTGGCGGAGCTGCCGGGCGGCGGCGTCGGCGAGATGCCGCTCACGCCGATCATGCGGGCCACCGCCGAGCGTGGCGGACTGCTGCGCCGGTACTCACAGTCGAGCTTCGTGACATTGCCGCACGGAATCGACCGTGCCACCGTGGAATCGACGATCCAGTCCGTCCTCGACCGGCACGACGCGCTGCGTCTGCGCTGGAACGACGACGGCTCCGGGCTCACCGTCACCGAGGCCGGGTCGGTCCCGTCGGCACGGCTGATCCATCGCGTCGAGTTCGCATCGCGGCCCGGCACCGAGGAGTTCGCCGCGCTGGTCCGTGGCGAGTTCGAGGCGGCCGCAGACCGGCTCGATCCCACGGCGGGGATCGTGGCCCAGTTCGTCTGGTTCGACCCGTCCGCCGGGGCCGGTGACACCAACGGTCGCCTGCTGATGGTGATCCACCACCTGGCCGTCGACGGTGTGTCCTGGCGGATCCTGTTGCCGGACTTTGCCTCTGCGTGGGGTCAGGTGCAGTCGGGTGCGGAGCCCGAGCTGCCCGAGGTCGGTACCTCGCTCCGACGGTGGGCCCACGGACTCGCCGAGGCCGCGGTGTCCGAGCGGCGCACCGAGGAGCTCGGATACTGGCGCAGCGTGCTCGAGGGGGCCGACCCGACGCTCGGGTCGCGTCCGGTCGATCCCGCTCTCGACGTGGTGTCGGCGACCGCGGGGGTCCGGGTCGAGGTATCCGCCGAGACCACCGAGGGGCTGCTCACCGCGGTACCGCGGGCGTTCGGCGGCGGTGTCAACGACGGACTGCTCGCCGCCCTTGCCCTCGCCGTGGCGCGCTGGCGTGAGCGGCGCGGCGTCGCCGCGTCGGCGACCCTGCTCGGCCTGGAGGGACACGGCCGCGAGGAAGAGGCCGTCGAGGGCGCGGACCTGTCCCGCACCGTCGGCTGGTTCACCTCGCTGTTCCCGGTGCGGATCGACGTGTCGGGTGTGGACCTCGACGACGCCTTCGCGGGCGGCCCGGCCGCGGGCCAGGCGATCAAGTCGGTCAAGGAACAGCTCCTCGCCGTCCCGGACCGGGGCATCGGATACGGACTGCTGCGGTACCTGAACGCCGACACGGCCCAGGAGCTGAGCGGTTTCGCCGCCCCGCAGATCGGGTTCAACTACCTCGGCAGGACCGGCGCGTTCGAGGTCACCGACGAGATGCGCGACATGGGCTGGGTGCCGGTCGGCGACGGCGGCGTTCTCGGGTCGGCACTCGACCCGGACATGCCGGTCGCCGCGCTC
The DNA here is from genome assembly GCF_017833315.1 of Rhodococcus sp. PvR099. Classification (NCBI taxonomy): domain Bacteria; kingdom Bacillati; phylum Actinomycetota; class Actinomycetes; order Mycobacteriales; family Nocardiaceae; genus Rhodococcus; species Rhodococcus sp. PvR099. The sequence goes on from NZ_JAFIBV010000001.1 coordinate 5,294,612, forward strand.
GACATCAACGCTGTCGTGTCGAACTCCGAAGGCGTCGAGACACTCTCGACGGTGTTCGACTTCGCGACCGGCGTGCTGTCGGCCGCGGACGTCGACGAGCTGGCGGAGCTGTGGACCGATGCGCTCGACGCGATCGCGAGCCATGCGAGCAGCCCGGGCGCGGGCGGGTTCACCCCCTCCGACCTTCCGCTGGTCTCGCTGACCCAGTCGCAGATCGAGCGCTACGAGGCGCGATTCCCGACGATGTCGGACATCTGGTCCCTCTCACCGCTGCAGTACGGCATGTACTTCCATGCGGCGCTGGCAGAGTCCGCCGTCGACGTCTACACGGCACAGCTGTGTCTGCGGCTCGGTGGCGTCGTCGACGCCGACCGGATGCGCCGGGCCGCTCAGGCCCTGATCGATCGGCACCCCAGCTTCCGGACCGCCTTCGTCACCGATGACACGGGCATCGCGGCGCAGGTGGTGCTCGAGGGCACCGAGATCCCGTTCGTCACCGTCGACCTGTCCGGCATGGACGAGGCCGACCGGGGTGCCGAGCGGGCCCGGATCGTCGAGCACGACCGACTGGCCAAGTTCGACCTCGGCGCGCCGCCGCTGATGCGGTTGACGCTGATCACCCTCGGGGAGGGCGAGTACGAGCTGGTGGTGATGAACCACCACATCGCGATCGACGGTTGGTCCACCCCGTTGGTGCTCAAGGAACTGCTGGTGCTGTACGCAGCGGACGGCGACGCCTCGTTGCTGCCGCAGGCACGCTCCTACCGCGATTTCCTGGCGTGGCTGGCCGAGCGTGATCACGTGCGCTCGCTGCAGGCGTGGGAGGACTCGCTCGGTGGTGTCGAGGGGCCGACGCTGCTCATCTCCGGCGACCGGGGTCGTCAGCAGGACAGCACCTCCGGTCAGTACCTCACGCAGTTGGGTGCTGCGGAGACCGCGGAACTCGTCGCCCGCGCACGCGAACTCGGCGTCACGCCGAACACCTTCGTGCAGGTGTCCTGGGCGATCCTGCTCGGGTCGCTGACCGGCCGCGAGGACACCGTCTTCGGTGCCACCGTCTCGGGCCGGCCGCCGGAGATCCCCGGCGTGGAGTCGATGATCGGCCTGTTCATCAACACCGTGCCGCTGCGCGTGCACCTGGACCCGTCGGAGTCGGTGGCGCAGCTGCTCACCCGGGTGCAGGCCGAGCAGGCCGACCTGCTCGACCATCACTACGTCGGCCTGGCCGAGATCCAGCGCGCCGCAGGCGAAGCCGCGATGTTCGACACCCTCGCGGTGTTCGAGTCGTTCCCCGTCGACATGGCGGGTGCGACCTCGCAGACCGACATCGCCGGGATGCGGGTGCTCGGCATGGACGGCATCGATGCCGCGCACTACCCGGTCGCGATGACGGCCAGCCTGGACAGCGCGCTGCACCTGAAGTTCATCCACGCCACCGAACTGGTGGACGAGGACGCGGTCCGGACCCTGTCCGAGCGCTTCCTGCGGGTGCTCGGCACCGTCGTCTCGGCGCCGTCGACCCCGGTCGGCGACGTCGAGGTCACCGATCCGGACGAGCGCGCTGCGCTGTCGCCGGTGTCCGGCCCGGCCGCGGAGCCTGCCACCCGCATGCTGCCCGACTTGCTGGCCGCCGCCGCGACCGACCGGGATGCCCCGGCGTTGGTCTCGGGCGACCGGACCGTGTCGTACGGCGAACTCGACGATCGCTCGAATGCGCTCGCGCGGGTACTGATCGACCGCGGCGTCGGCCCCGAGTCGTTCGTGGCGCTGGCGCTGCCGCGGTCCGTTGAATCGCAGATTGCGTTGTGGGCGATCGCGAAGTCCGGCGGTGCCTTCGTGCCGATGGACCCGGCGTACCCGTCGGACCGGATCGAGCACATGACCACCGATTCGTCCGCCCTCGTCGGCATCACCGATGCCGAGCACCTGGCGGACCTGCCGACCACCGTCTCGTGGCTCGTCCTGGACGACCCCGAGTTCGCGGCGGCCGTGGATCTGGGGTCGACCGATCCGGTCACCGACGCGGATCGCCGTGCGCCGGTTCGAGAGCGGCACGCGGCCTACGTGATCTACACCTCCGGCTCCACTGGACTGCCCAAGGGCGTCGTGGTCAGCCACCAGGGCCTGGCGAACTTCGCCGCGGAGCAGCGCGAGCGCTATGGCGTCACCGCCCGGTCGCGCGCCCTGCACTTCTCGTCGCCGAGCTTCGACGCATCGATGCTCGAGCTGTTGCTCGCCGTCGGCGCGGGCGCGGCCATGGTGATCGTGCCTCCCGGCGTGTACGGCGGCACCGAGCTCGCGGACATCATCTCCTCGGCAGGCGTCACCCACGCGTTCATCACCCCTGGCGCGCTCGCGTCCGTCTCGCCGGAGGGCCTGGACTGCCTGCAGCACCTGGTTGCCGGTGGCGAGGCGGTGCCGGACAACCTGGTGGACATCTGGGCGCCCGGCCGCAGCTTCTACAACGGCTACGGCCCGACCGAGACGATCATCATGGCGACGATCAGCGGGGCACTGACCCCGGGCGAGATCCTCACCATCGGTGGGCCGATCCGCGGCATGTCCGCGACGGTGCTCGACCGCCGGATGCGTCCGGTGCCGGTCGGGGTCGCGGGTGAGCTCTATCTCGCGGGGGCGCAGATGGCACGCGGCTATCACGACCGCCGCGCGCTGACCGCGGACCGCTTCGTGGCGAACCCGTTCGGCGAGGCCGGATCCCGGATGTACCGCACCGGCGACATGGTGCGCTGGGTGGATCGATCCGAGGCGGGCGACCGGTCGAGGCTCGAGATCGAGTACGTCGGACGCAGCGACTTCCAGGTCAAGGTGCGCGGCTTCCGCATCGAGCTCGGCGAGATCGACGCGGCGCTGTCCGCACACGAGTCGGTGGACTTCGCGGTCACCGTCGGCAGGCAGGGACCGTCGGGCGCCACGGTGCTGGTGGCGTACGTCGTCCCGGTCGCGTCCGCGACGGTCGACGTGGCCGCACTGACCGAGTTCGTCGGGCGCTCGCTGCTCGCGCACATGGTGCCGTCGGCGATCGTGGTCCTCGATGCGATCCCGCTGACCGTCAACGGCAAGGTGGACCGCAAGGCGCTGCCCGAGCCCGACTTCGGTTCCTCGCTCGAATCGTTCGTGGCTCCCACGAACCCGGTAGAGGAGATCCTGGCCGGCCTGTTCGCCGAGGTGCTCGGCGTCGAGCGGGTCAGCGTCACGGATTCCTTCTTCGCGCTCGGCGGCGACAGCATTGTCTCGATCCAGCTGGTGACCAGGGCCAAGGCCGCCGGTGTCGTGCTCAAGGCGCGGGATGTGTTCGAGCGCAAGACCGTTGCCGGACTGGCTCAGGTCGCCACGCTGATGTCCGAGTCCGGTGGCGCGACGGTGCTCGCCGAACTCGAGGGCGGGGGAGTAGGCGAGATGCCGCTCACCCCGATCATGCGGTGGATGACCGAGCGGCCCGGCGGCCACAACCGGATGCTCATGCCCGCCTTCCTGGCGCTGCCCGAGGGCATCGACAGGGCCGGGCTGGTGGCGACCCTGCGTGCGGTCTTCGACCAGCACGACATGCTGAGGTCGTCGATCCCGCAGACCGGCGCGGAGCCGATCCTGTCGATCGGCGACGCGGGTTCGGTCGACGTGGACGCGATGGTCGCCCGGGTCGAGTTCGGCGCGGGCGCCCTGCCCGGCAGCGCCGAGTTCGACGCACTCGCGGCACCCGCCTTCGAGGACGCCGCCGCGGAGCTCGACCTCGCCACCGGTTCGGTGGTCCGGTTCGTCTGGTTCGATCCCGAGCCCGATGCCGACGGGTCGGGACGACTGCTCATCGTCGCCCACCACCTCGTCGTCGACGGTGTGTCCTGGCGCATCCTGGTCGCCGATCTGGTGGCCGCCTGGCAGTCCGTCACCACGGGCGCCACTCCGGAGCTCCCGCCCGTCGGGACGTCCATGCGCCGCTGGGCACACGGACTGGCCGAGGAGGCGAACAGCCCGGCCAGGGAAGCCGAGATGGCGTACTGGCGAACGGTGCAGGGCGGGGTGGACCCGTTGCTCGCATCGCGCCCGCTCGACCCCGCGGTCGATCTGTTCGCGTCCATCGCCGAGGTCAAGGTCGTGCTGTCCGAGCAGGCCACCGACGCCCTGCTGACCGCGGTGCCCGCGGCCGTCCGGGGCGGCGTCAACGACGGCCTGCTCGCCGCGCTGGCGCTCGCCGTCTCGGCGTGGCGGCGTGATCGCGGCGTCGACGAGTCCTCGACGCTGATCAAGCTCGAGGGCCACGGTCGCGAGGAAGACACCGTTCCCGGTGCCGACCTGACCAGGACCGTCGGCTGGTTCACCAGCATGTTCCCGCTCCGACTCGACCTGCCCGAGATCGACCTCGACGAGGCCCTTGCAGGCGGACCCGCCGTCGGCTCGGCCGTCAAGGCGGTCAAGGAGCAGCTGTTGGCCGTGCCGAACAAGGGCATCGGGTACGGGTTGTTGCGGTACCTGAACGAGCGGACCGCGGCCGAGCTGGCCGCTCAGCCGTTGCCGCAGATCGGTTTCAACTACCTCGGCCAGCTCGGCGGCGAGGAGCCAACGGGCTCCGCACCGATCGGGTGGCTGCCCGCGCCGAAGGGCGAGCTCTCGGTGTCGGCGGCTCCGGACGCGGACCTGCCCGCGGCCGCGGTCGTCGACATCAACGCCTCGGTGACGGGCGCACGGCTGAGCGCCACCTTCGCGTTCCCCCCTGGCCTGATCGACGAGTCCGAGGTGCGCGAGCTGTCCGAACTCTGGTCCCGGGCCCTCGAGGCCATCGGCCGGTGGGCCGCGGCGACCGGGTCGGCGCAGTTCACACCCTCGGATCTGCCGTTGGTGTCGTTGTCACAGAACGAGATCGAGCGGTTCGAGGCGGAGTACCCGACCCTCGCGGACGTCTGGTCGTTGACGCCGTTGCAGGAGGGCATGCTCTTCCACTCGATGCTGGCGCAGACCTCCACCTCGCTCGACGTCTACACCTCGCAGGTGGTGATCGAACTCGGCGGACTCGTCGACGCCGGCCGCCTGCGCGCGGCCGCTCAGGCACTGGTCGACCGGCACCCGAACCTGCGGGCCGGGTTCCGGCACGACGACGCGGGCAATGCCGTCCAGGTGATCGTGGACGGCGCGCCGGTTCAGTTCCGCGAGGTGGATCTCGGTCACCGCGGTGACGAGGAGCGGCAGCGGGTCCTGGACGAGGACCGGCAGCGCCGGTTCGACATGTCCGAGCCCCCGCTGGTCCGGTTCAGTCTCGTTGGGCGTGCGGACGGCACGTACTCGCTGGCCATGACCAGCCACCACATCCTGGTCGACGGCTGGTCCATGCCGCTGCTCCTCAAGGACCTGATCGTGCTGTACGCGGCGCGCGGCGACGGATCGGTGCTGCCGCCGGTCCGGTCCTACCGGGACTTCCTCGAATGGCTGTCAACCCGCGACGCCGAGGCCTCGCTGGAGCAGTGGGCGGGCTCCATGCTCGGTGCCGAGGAGCCGACGTTGCTCGCGCCCGCGGACCGCGGACGCGAGCAGTCCTCGCTCCCCGGCGAGGTCAGCCTGCACCTGTCGGCCGAGCGCACCGGGGCGCTGTCGGGACTCGCACGTGAGCTCGGCGTCACGCTCAACACCGTCGTGCAGATGGCATGGGGCCTGGTGCTCTCGCGCCTGATCGGCCGCGACGACGTCGTGTTCGGTGCCACGGTCTCCGGGCGCCCGCCCGCGCTGACCGGCGTGGAATCGATGGTCGGCATGTTCATCAACACGCTGCCGGTGCACGTCAGCGTGGACCGGGCGGAGACGGTGACCGAGCTGTTGCTCCGGCTGCAGGGCGAGCAGTCGGACCTGCTCGAACACCACCATGTGGGCCTGCAGACGATCCAGCAGCGCTCCGGCACCGGTTCCGTGTTCGACACCATCACCGTGTTCGAGTCCTACCCGGTCGACGCCGCGAGCGCGACCGGCGACGCGGACATCGACGGGATGCGCCTGCTCGGCGTCGGCGGTGTGGACGCGAACACCTTCCCGCTGTCGCTGTACATCGAGGCAGGTGATCGCCTGCAGTTGGACGCGAAGTTCCTGACCGACCTGTTCGCGCCCGACGAGGTCGAGTCGATCCTGGACCGGGTCGATCGGATCCTCTCGGCGATCGAGCGGAACCCGGACGCGAAGGTCGGGGATCTCGACGTGCTCTCCGATGCGGAGTACGCCGAACTCGATCGCTGGAACGCGACCGATCACGAGATCCCGGCCGCGACCCTTGCCGACCTCTTCGATGCCCAGGTGACGCGCACCCCGGATGCGGTGGCGCTGGTCTTCGAGGGCGAGGAACTGACCTACGCGGAATTCGACGCGCGGGCCAACCGGTTGGCGCGGTACCTGATCGAGCTGGGCGTGGGCCCGGAGTCGATGGTGGGCCTGGGAATCCGGCGTTCGCTCGACCTGATGATCGGCATGTACGCGATCGTCAAGGCCGGCGGTGCCTACGTTCCGATCGACCCCGATCATCCGGCCGAGCGAACCACCTACGTGCTGGAGACGGCCGACCCGGTGTGCGTGCTGAGCACACGGCGCGACCGGATCGACGTCGACCCGCGTTTCGAGGTGCTCGAGATCGACCAGCTCGACACCTCGGCCTACGACGATGCCCCGGTGACCGACGCGGACCGGCGTGCGCCGCTGCATCTGGACAACACGGCGTACGTGATGTTCACGTCGGGATCGACCGGAAAGCCGAAGGGTGTCGTCCTGACGCACCGGGCGATCGTGAACCAGCTGGTGTGGAAGCAGTCCGAGTACGGACTGGGTGCCGACGACGTGGTGCTGCAGCAGATCGCGATGACGTTCGACGTCTCGGTATGGGAGTTCTTCTGGGCCCTGCAGAACGGTGCCCGCCTGGTGATCGCCAAGCCCGACGGACACAAGGACATGGAGTACCTGGCCGGGCTGATCGCCGGGCACGGGATCACCACGGCTACCTTCGTGCCGTCGCCACTCGGCGTGTTCGTCGCGGTCGTCGACGCGCCGTCGCTGCGAACGCTCAAGCGGGCCTTCGTGATCGGCGAGGCGTTGCCGCCCGAGACGGCGGCACGATGGCGTGAGCTGACCGACGCGGGCCTGCACAACATGTACGGGCCCACCGAGGCGGCGGTCTCGGTGACCAACTGGGAGGCGCGTCCGGAGGACACGGTCACGACGCCGATCGGCTTGCCGCAGTGGAACGTCCGGGTGCACGTGCTGGACGCGGGGCTGCGGCCCACCCCGGCCGGGGTGGCGGGCGAGCTGTACCTGGCAGGCCCGCAGCTGGCGCGGGGGTACCTGACCCGGCCCGGCATCACCTCGGACCGTTTCGTGGCGAACCCCTTCGGCGCCGAGGGCGACCGGATGTACCGCACCGGCGACCTGGTCCGGCGACGGGCGGACGGGGTCCTCGAGTACATCGGGCGCACCGACTTCCAGGTCAAGCTGCGCGGCCAGCGCATCGAGCTCGAGGAGATCGAGTCGGCGGTGCGGGGCTTCGACGGGGTTCGGCAGACAGCCGTCCTGGTGCAGTCCGACGACCGCGGCGACCACCTGGTCGCGTATGTGGTCCCGCAGGACGGCGCCACGGTGGACCCGGACGAACTGAAGCGGTACGTGGCGACGGTGCTGCCGGTGTACATGGTGCCGAACGCGGTCGTCGGACTCGACGAGTTCCCGCTCAACCCCAGCGGCAAGCTGGACCGCAAGCTGCTTCCGGTGCCGGAGTTCGAGGACACCGGCGAGTACCGGGCCCCGAGCACGGCCACCGAGGCCGCCGTGGCAGAGGTGCTCGCGGAGGTCCTCGAGATCGAGAAGGTGTCGGTGGACGCGTCCTTCTTCGATCTGGGCGGAAACTCGCTGACCGCGACCCGGGTGATGTCCAGGCTGACCGAGGTGCTCGGGGTCACGGTGCCGCTGCGGGCCGTGTTCCTCGACCCGACGGCCGAGGGCATCGCGGCCGCGATCGACGCGGAGTCCGGCGCGGAGGGCGCGAGCGGGACCGGGGCGGACATGTTCGACGTCCTGCTCCCGATCCGCGCCGCGGGTGAGCGGTCGCCGGTCTTCGCCGTGCACCCGGTGCTTGGGCTGTCGTGGGCGTACACCGCCCTGGCCCCGGTGCTGGACGGTGAGACGCCGGTCTACGGTCTGCAGTCGCCCGCCGCGTCCGGCGACGCCACGCTGCCGGACTCGATCGAGGAGATCGCGCACCGCTACGTGACGGAGATCCGGGCCGTTCAGCCGAGCGGGCCGTACCGGCTGCTGGGCTGGTCGCTCGGCGGCGTCATCGCGCACGCCATGGCCGTCGAGCTCCAGGCGGCGGGGGAGTCGGTCGAGCGGCTGATCATGCTCGACAGCTTCGCGGGCGACGCGGCCGACGCACTCGGTGAGGGCGCGGCGGTGACGGCGGAGGAGATCCTCGGCGGCTTCGGTATCGCGGCGACGGCCGACCTCGATCCGTCGGAGGCCGGCATCGACGAGGTGCTGGACCTGATCCGGGCATCCACCGGGGGCCCGCTGTCCGCGGTGTCCGAGGAGTGGCTGCGACAGATGGTCGCTTCGGCCACGAACTCGGCGGAACTGATGCGGCGCTACGTCCCCGGCCGCTTCGACGGCGACCTGGTGCTGTTCACCGCGGCGCAGGGACGCCAGGACGACACCATCGCGGCGCGGTCATGGGGCCAGGCGGTCTCGGGCACGGTCCGGCACCGGTCCGTGCACAGCACGCACTGGGCGATGATGAGCCCCGCCGCGCTCGAGGAGATGGCGCCGGTCCTCCGGGAACTGCTGGCCGGCCCGGTCGAGTAGCGACAGGAAACGAGAAAGGCCCCGCCCGTGAGGGCGGGGCCTTCTTAGTACGGCGGAGATGGTGTTGGGGCCGGGATCAGGAGGCGGGGTTGTGTGCGGCCCTCTGGTAGCCCTTGATGGCGGGGTAGGTGAACACCAGGATGGCCCCGACCGACCACAACACCGTTTTGATCAGCGGCTCCGCGACCGGGCCGCCAAGTGTCAGGCCCTTCATCGCGTCGATCGCGCACGACATGGGCTGGTTCTCGACAAACGTCTGCAGCCACACCGGGTAGGCCGCGGTCGGCACGAACCCGGAATTGAAGAACATCAACAGGGTGCACAGCAGCGAGAGGAGCTCCACCAGCGGCGCCTTGGCCGCCATCACCGACAGCATGGTGACAAGTGTCGCGAACCCCAGTCCTAGCAGCAGCGGGACGAACAGCATCGCGACGGCGGCGAGGGGGCCCTGGGTGAATCGGAAACCGAGCGGGATCGCCACCAGCACGATCAGCACCGTCGTGATCATGATGCGGATCGACTCGGCGATCAGGCGGCTCACCAATCCGGCCGCCCGGTGCATCGGCAGGATCCAGAAGCGTGCGAGCAGCCCCTTCTTCCACTCCTGCTTCAATGACAGGCCGCTGGCGATGCATCCGAACATGGCGCCGACCAGGGTCATCATCGGGGCGGTGCCGAAGATGCTGTTCACCCCGGTCGCCTTGGTGATCGAGATCCCCAGCACGGCCCAGAACATCAGCATGGTGACGGCGGGGTAGATGACCGCCTGCAGGATGGTGAAGGGGTCGCGGAGCCAGCCGCGGAGCAGCCTGCCCGCCTGCAGCTTGCTGTGCTCGATGAGGGCGGGCCAGGAGGTCTCGGACGGCGGGTCGGTCACGACCGGGAAGCTGTGAGTGAGGGGGCCGGCCTCCCGGGTCTGCAGGTCGGTCATCCTCGCCTCACGTTCGCCCAGATCGACAGCGGGACCGAGACGAGCAGCAGTCCACCGATCCACAGCAGCGACGGCGTCAGTTGGTGCAGGGTGATGCCGCCCTCGGCCATCGAGCGCATCGAGACGGAGAACTGCGAGATCGGCTGGTTCCTGACGAAGCCCTGGGACCACTCGGGGAACTGCGATTCCGGGACGAACCCGCTCGAGAACATGCCGAGGATGAGCTGCGGGAGAGTCAGCGACTGGCTGGTGATCTCCGGGCTCTTGGTCAGGGTGCCGAGGGCATCGCCCGCCATCGCGAGCGTCATGCCGACGGCGAGCGCCAACGCACAGAAGCCAACGGCCAGTGTCGTACCGCCGACGAATTCGAACCCGATGACGTGGCCGTAGGTGACGGCGGCGATGAGGGATATCACCGCATGGATGAACATCGCGGTCACCCGCGAGGCCAGCGGGACGGCGGAGAAGATCGGCATGGTCTGGAAACGCGCGTTCATCCCGTTGGATGCTTCGGTCGCGGCGCGGCCCGCGGCCGAGATCGCGGTGAACGCCATCGCCTGCAGCACGATGATCGGCATCACGAACTGTGCGTAGTCGATGCCCTGGACCTTCATGACGAACTTCAGCGGCAGATAGAAGCCGAGCGTGAAGATCAGGGGCGCAAGGACCGCGACGAAGATCTGGCCGTGCGACCACATGGTGTGCACGTTGCGCCCGGACAGCGCCAGCCACTGCTGCATGCTGGACAGCTGCGGCTTGCGGTGCCGCCCGGTGCGTGCGATCACGACCGGGCTCGCGGCGACGGCGGTCACGACGCAACGCTCGCTTGCTCGGGTTCCTCGTCCTCGGCCCTCGTTCCTGTCAGTGCCAGGAACACGTCATCGAGCGACGGTCGGCGCAGCGCGATGTCGGCGAGCGGGATCCGCGCGATGTCGAGCCGGCGCAGCACCTCGGCCAGGGTCTGCGCGCCGTACTGCGCGGGAATCGAGAGCCGGTCGTGTCCGGTCTCGGTGATGTACTCGGGCGGGACCAGGCTCATCAGCACATTGAAGACCCGCGGCAGATCCGCGAGCTGCACGGGCACGACCTCGCAGTAGCTGCCGCCGGTGCGCTCCTTGAGCTGGTCGGCGGTGCCCTCGGCGATAACGGTGCCCTTGTCGATGACCACGATGTTGTCGCTGAGGACGTCGGCCTCCTCGAGGTACTGCGTCGTCAGCAGGATGGTGATGCCCTGTGCCTTGAGGTCGGACACCAGCGACCACACGCCCTGACGGCTGCGCGGGTCGAGACCGGTGGACGGCTCGTCCAGGAAGACCACTTCGGGACGGGTGACCAGCCCGCAGGCGATGTCGACGCGCCGCCGCATGCCGCCCGAGAATCCGGACACCTTGCGGTCGGCGGCGTACCCCAGATCGAACTGGCGGAGCAGTTCCTCCGCGCGGGCCTTGGCGGACTGCTTGGTCAAGCCCAGGAGCCGCCCGAAGAGCACGAGGTTCTCTCGAGCGGTGAGTGATTCGTCCAGCGCCGCGTACTGACCGGTCGTCATGATGCTGCGTCGCACGGAGGCGGCCTGCTCGACCACGTCATGGCCGGCAACGAACGCGCGGCCCGAATCGGGGCGCAGCAGCGTCGAGAGCACATTGACCGTGGTGGTCTTACCTGCGCCGTTCGGGCCCAGGATGCCGAGCACGGTCCCTCGGGGAACCTCGAAGCTGACGCCGCGCAACGCATGCACGTCGCCGAACGACTTCGTGATTCCCTCGACCAGGACGGCAGAGTGGGGTGAAGGCATGCACGCGAGTATGTCATGCGTCCACTTCGCGGGTGGTCGACAGCGCTGGATTCGTCACATGTCGGGGTCCGGTTTCCCGTCTCGTTGACTCGATGTCGCGGCGAGTTCGTCCACCCCGGTGTACAGCCGGTCGCTCACCTGGGCGTTCTGCCGCTAAGTTAACAGCAAATTGAGTCGAAATGACGCTTCTCCGATTTCGTATACTGCTGTTGACCACCGCTTTTTATCTACATTTTGGAAGGTCTGGTGAACAGGGCGGCGGTGTGGTTGCATGACGATCATGACTCGGCGGGCGGCAGTGACAATCCAGGATCTGGCGGGCGAGGGGATCATGCTCGCGGCGGGCGGGCGGGCGATCCTGCTCCAGGTGGCGAATCGTGGCGTCGGTCACGGGGTCGCGGACCACAGTGATTTCGCCTATCGGGCAGTCGACAGGCTGCGGACGACGATGACCTATATATATGCAGTCGTCTACGGCACCGACGAGGAACGCGCGGCCGTCATCAGGATGGTCAACAAGGCGCACGCCAAGGTGCGCTCGGATGACTACAACGCCTTTGATCCGCAGCTTCAGCTGTGGGTGGCCGCCACCCTCTACGAGAGCGCCGTCACCCTGTACGAACGCGTCTTCGGCACGCTCGACGACGCCAATGCCGACGCCCTGTACCGCGAGTACGCGATCCTGGGCACCGCGCTGCAGGTGCCGGACGGACTCTGGCCGCGCGATCGTGCCGAATTCGCCGCGTACTGGAAGCAGCAGATCGACGGTGCCGAGGTGGACGCGAAGGTCCGGGCCGTCTCGAGGGACCTCTTCCACCCGGTCCGGGCGCCGTTTCTCATTCGCGCGAATCTGCCCGCGTATCGGTGGCTCACGACGGGGCTGCTGCCCGAGCGATTGCGGCAGCAGTTCGAGTTGCCATGGAACGAGCGGGACCAGCGCAGGTTCGATCGGGTGATGACGCTCGCTTCCTGGGTCTACCCCCGCATCCCCAGGGCGATCCGGCACGCGCCCAGGTCCGTCTATCTATGGGACATGCGTAGGCGGCTGCGCTCGCGGGGCTCTCTCGCGGCCTGAGCGGCGCAGCCGCCTGCGGCTACTTCGGGCTCACCCAGATGGTGATGTCCGCGTGCACGACTTCGGTGCCTGCCTTGTCGTAGAGCGCGACGGACACCACGAGGTCCGTGCCGGAGGTGATCTCGGTGAAGTCCGGGAGGTCCGGCACCGTCGCCACGGCGCGCAGCCCGGTGTCGGCCTTGGCGAGGTATCGGGTGTTCATCGACTTCGGGATCCATCGGTGGGAGGTGGGCACCGTTGCCTCCGCGAGCATGCCCATCGCTGCCTCGGCGAGGTTGCACGCGGCGATGGCGTGGAAGGTGCCGATGTGGTTGTGCACGCCCCACCACTTGGGTGCCCGCGCCTCGCAGCATCCCGGCTCGAGGCGGGTGACGTGGGGGAGCACTGTCGCGAAGTAGGGCACCCGCAGGCACATGCCCAGCGAGAACAGCGCCCCGCCGATGCGGTTTCGGGGGAGCTTGAGCCAGCCGCGGTAGGTGGGTGTCTGAGTCGTCATGAGCACTATCTTACTTTGGAGTAAGTTACTTGGCGTCCGGTCGCCCCGGATCGGATTTGAACTCCTGGCCGGTCTGCGGCATACTGTTCGGGTTGCCTAGACCCCGGTCGTGTTCCACTGCGTCTGGCGGCGGGCGAGAGATGACCGAAGCTCCGGCAGTCAGTGCGGGGCCGAGGCCAATGCAGGACGGAAGCAGTACCTGCGCTCACTTGCGAGCGCATTCGGTATTCATGTTCAGGGGACAATTGTGCCTTGAGTGTGAGAGGTAGGGCGACACGCCCGACCGCGTGTACCGGAGAACCATGACAGATGAACAGCGGCAGCGGATCGGGTACTTGCCCGGTCGCCAACGTTCGGACAGTCATGGGCAAGGCAGGAACTGTGCAAACGAGGTAGCCCATGACGGGTCTACACGAACGAGGTAGCCCCCCAGGGTCTACAAGGGCCTAATTCATAACGGGCAAGGAAGAGGACACAAGCGTGGCGGGACAGAAGATCCGCATCAGGCTCAAGGCCTACGACCATGAGGCGATCGATGCGTCAGCGCGCAAGATCGTCGAGACGGTGACCCGTACCGGGGCCCGTGTCGTTGGACCGGTGCCGTTGCCGACTGAAAAGAACGTGTACTGCGTCATCCGCTCGCCGCACAAGTACAAGGACTCGCGCGAGCACTTCGAGATGCGTACCCACAAGCGGCTGATTGACATCCTCGACCCGACGCCCAAGACAGTCGACGCGCTCATGCGCATCGATCTGCCGGCCAGCGTTGATGTCAACATCCAGTGAGCGCGGCGGAGACAAAAACAATGACTGAGAACAAGATCAAGGGAATCCTGGGCACCAAGCTCGGCATGACCCAGGTCTTCGACGAGAACAACCGGGTCGTCCCGGTCACCGTCGTGAAGGCCGGACCGAACGTGGTCACCCAGATTCGTACCGAGGAGCGCGACGGCTACAGCGCCGTGCAGCTCGCGTTCGGTGCGATCGACCCGCGCAAGGTCAACAAGCCGGAGTCCGGCCAGTTCGCCAAGGCCGGTGTGACCCCCCGTCGCCACGTCGTGGAGCTCCGCGTTGCGGATGCCTCCGAGTACGAGGTCGGCCAGGAGCTCACCGCCGAGGTCTTCGAGGACGGCGCCTACGTCGACGTCACCGGAACCAGCAAGGGCAAGGGCTTCGCCGGAACCATGAAGCGGCACGGCTTCGCCGGCCAGGGCGCCTCCCACGGCGCGCAGGCCGTGCACCGTCGCCCGGGTTCGATTGGTGGCTGCGCCACCCCCGGCCGCGTGTTCAAGGGCATGCGCATGTCGGGCCGCATGGGTAGCGACCGCATCACGACGCAGAACCTCTCGGTCCACAAGGTGGACGCCGAGAACGGTCTGCTTCTCATCAAGGGTGCGATCCCGGGCCGCAAGGGTGGTCTCGTGATCGTCAAGACCGCAGTGAAGGGTGGTGCGTCCGCATGACCGAGACCGCAACCAAGCTGACCCTCGACGTCAAGGCCGCCGGCGGCAAGACCAACGGCACCGTCGATCTCCCCGCTGAGATCTTCGACGTCACGGCCAACATCGCGCTGATGCACCAGGTCGTCGTCGCGCAGCTCGCCGCTGCACGTCAGGGCACGCACTCCACCAAGACCCGCGGCGAGGTTCGCGGCGGTGGCAAGAAGCCGTGGCGTCAGAAGGGCACCGGCCGCGCCCGTCAGGGCTCGACCCGCGCCCCGCAGTTCGCCGGTGGTGGCGTCGTCCACGGCCCGCAGCCGCGTGACTACAGCCAGCGGACCCCCAAGAAGATGAAGGCAGCCGCCCTGCGCGGTGCCCTCTCCGATCGGGCGCGCAACGAGCGCATCCACGTGATCACCGAACTGGTGTCGGGTCAGACCCCGTCCACCAAGGGCGCGAAGTCGTTCCTCGGCGAGATCTCGGATCGCAAGAAGCTCCTGCTCGTCGTCGGGCGTGCAGACATCGCGGCATGGAAGAGCGTGCAGAACCTGGAAGGCGTGCATCCCATCGCACCCGACCAGCTCAACACGTACGACGTGCTCAACAGCGATGACATTGTGTTCAGCGTCGAGGCGCTCAACGCGTTCATCCACGGGCCGGCCGAGTCCGCCCAGGCAGACAGCAAGGAGGAGAGCAAGTGAGCACCATCGCTGATCCCCGCGACATCTTGCTGGCCCCGGTCATCTCCGAGAAGTCCTACGGACTGATCGAGGAAGGCACCTACACCTTCCTGGTGCACCCGGACTCGAACAAGACGCAGATCAAGATTGCCGTCGAGAAGGTCTTCGGCGTCACTGTGACGAGTGTCAACACCGCCAACCGTCAGGGCAAGCGCAAGCGGACGAAGTTCGGTTACGGCAAGCGCAAGGACACCAAGCGCGCGCTCGTCACCCTCTCCGCCGACAGCAAGCCCATCGAGATCTTCGGAGGACCGGTCGCGTAAGCGGGCGGGACTTGACGAGACATAGAGGACGAGAAGACTCATGGCAATCCGTAAGTACAAGCCGACTACCCCGGGCCGTCGTGGCTCGAGCGTCTCGGACTTCGCCGAGATCACTCGGTCGACTCCCGAGAAGTCGCTTATCCGCCCGCTGCACGGTCGCGGTGGACGTAACGCCCACGGTCGTATCACCACCCGTCACAAGGGTGGCGGTCACAAGCGCGCCTACCGGCTGATCGATTTCCGTCGCAACGACAAGGACGGCGTGCCGGCCAAGGTCGCTCACATCGAGTACGACCCCAACCGCACGGCGAACATCGCCCTGCTGCACTACGCCGACGGCGAGAAGCGCTACATCATCGCGCCGAAGGACCTCAAGCAGGGCGCGAAGGTCGAGTCCGGTGTCGGAGCCGACATCAAGCCGGGCAACAACCTGCCGCTGCGCAACATCCCGACCGGTACCACCATCCACGCGGTGGAGCTGCGTCCGGGCGGCGGCGCCAAGATGGCCCGCTCCGCAGGCGCCAGCATCCAGCTGCTGGGCAAGGAAGGCCCCTACGCGACCCTGCGTATGCCGTCCGGTGAGATCCGTCGCGTCGACGTGCGCTGCCGCGCATCCGTCGGCGAGGTCGGCAACGCCGAGCAGTCGAACATCAACTGGGGCAAGGCCGGCCGTATGCGCTGGAAGGGCAAGCGCCCGACCGTCCGTGGTGTCGTGATGAACCCGGTCGACCACCCGCATGGTGGTGGCGAGGGCAAGACCTCCGGTGGTCGCCACCCGGTCAGCCCGTGGGGACAGCCTGAGGGCCGTACCCGCAAGCCCAACAAGCCGAGCGACAAGCTCATCGTCCGCCGCCGCCGTACCGGCAAGAACAAGCGCTAGGAGGGAGTTCAGAATGCCACGCAGCCTGAAGAAGGGCCCGTTCGTCGATGACCACCTCCTCGCGAAGGTGGATGTGCAGAACGAGAAGGGAACCAAGCAGGTCATCAAGACCTGGTCCCGTCGTTCCACGATCATCCCGGACTTCATCGGACACACGTTTGCGGTCCACGACGGCCGTAAGCACGTCCCCGTGTTCGTCTCCGACTCGATGGTCGGACACAAGCTCGGAGAGTTTGCACCGACCCGCACGTTCAAGGGTCACATCAAGGATGATCGGAAGGCGAAGAGGCGATGAGTAACACCGAAACCGCCAACCCGACCGCCAAGGCCGTCGCGCGCCACGTGCGTGTGACGCCGATGAAGGCGCGTCGCGTTGTGGATCTGGTTCGCGGGCGTTCCGTCGAGGACGCGCTGTCGATCCTGAAGTTCGCGCCGCAGGCAGCGAGCGAGCCGGTCGCCAAGGTGATCGCCTCCGCAGCGGCCAACGCCGAGAACAACCTCGACCTGGACCCGAGCACGCTTGTCGTCGCCACGGCGTTCGTGGACGAGGGTGCGACCCTCAAGCGGTTCCAGCCGCGTGCACAGGGCCGTGCGTTCCGGATCCGCAAGCGCACTAGCCACATCACCGTGATCGTGGAGAGCCTGCCCAAGGCCGGCACCTCGACCCGCAATCGCCGGAAGGGAAGTGCTCAGTAGTGGGCCAGAAAATCAACCCGCACGGCTTCCGCCTCGGCATCACCACCGACTGGAAGTCTCGCTGGTACGCAGACAAGCAGTACGCGGAGTACGTCAAGGAAGACGTCGCCATCCGCAAGCTCCTCGCCACCGGCATGGAGCGGGCCGGCATCGCGAAGGTGGAGATCGAGCGCACCCGTGACCGGGTTCGCGTCGACATCCACACCGCGCGTCCGGGCATCGTCATCGGCCGCCGCGGCGCCGAGGCCGATCGCATCCGCGCCGAGCTGGAGAAGCTGACCGGCAAGCAGGTGCAGCTCAACATCCTCGAGGTCAAGAACGCTGAGGCCGAGGCCCAGCTCGTGGCCCAGGGTGTTGCGGAGCAGCTGTCGAACCGTGTTGCCTTCCGTCGCGCCATGCGCAAGGCCATCCAGTCGGCCATGCGTCAGCCGAACGTCAAGGGCATCCGGGTTCAGTGCTCGGGCCGTCTCGGCGGCGCCGAGATGTCCCGCTCGGAGTTCTACCGCGAGGGTCGGGTTCCGCTGCACACGCTGCGTGCGGACATCGACTACGGGCTCTACGAGGCCAAGACCACCTTCGGCCGCATCGGCGTGAAGGTCTGGATCTACAAGGGCGACATCGTCGGCGGCAAGCGTGAAGCCCTCGCCAGCGCTGCAGCCCCGGCCGGCGATCGCCCCCGTCGCGAGCGTCCGAGCCGTCCGCGTCGCTCCGGTGCCTCGGGCACCACGGCGACCAGCACCGAGGCCGGCCGCGCTGCGACCGCCACCGCAGAAGCTCCGGCTTCGACCGAGACGAATCAGGAGGGCTGACGCATGTTGATCCCCCGTCGGGTCAAGCACCGCAAGCAGCACCACCCGAGCCGTTCGGGTGCCGCCAAGGGCGGAACCCAGGTGACCTTCGGTGACTACGGCATCCAGGCTCTCGAGCCCGCCTACATCACCAACCGTCAGATCGAGTCCGCTCGTATCGCCATGACGCGCCACATCAAGCGTGGCGGCAAGATCTGGATCAACATCTTCCCGGATCGCCCGCTCACGAAGAAGCCGGCCGAGACCCGAATGGGTTCCGGTAAGGGTTCGCCCGAGTGGTGGGTCGCGAACATCAAGCCCGGTCGGGTCATGTTCGAGATGACTTACCCCAACGAGGAGATTGCTCGCGAGGCCCTGCGTCGCGCGATGCACAAGCTCCCGTGCAAGTGCAGGATCGTCACGAGGGAGGAGCAGTTCTGATGGCTACTGGAACCCCAGCCGCAGAGCTCCGTGAGCTCAGCGAAGAAGAGTTGGTCACCCGGCTCCGCGAGTCGAAGGAAGAGCTGTTCAACCTTCGCTTCCAGATGGCGACCGGTCAGTTGGACAACAACCGTCGTCTGCGCGTTGTCCGCCACGAGATCGCGCGCGTCTACACCGTCATGCGCGAGCGTGAGCTCGGCCTCGCAGCCGCCCCGAGTGCGGGAGACGCGGCATGAGTGAGAACGAGAAGGACACCGCAGTGACTGAAGAGCGTGGGACCCGCAAGGTCCGCATCGGCTACGTCGTCTCCGACAAGATGGAGAAGACGATCGTTGTCGAGCTCGAGGATCGTGTGAAGCACCCGCTGTACGGCAAGATCATCCGCCGTACCACCAAGGTGAAGGCGCACGACGAGAACGGCATCGCCGGCATCGGCGACCGCGTCCAGCTCATGGAGACCCGACCGCTGTCGGCGACCAAGCGCTGGCGTCTGGTCGAGGTGCTCGAGAAGGCCAAGTAAGAAGAGCACTACACCGAAACGGCCCGTCCCCGGTTGGGGGCGGGCCGTTTTGTGTGTGCCACCAGCGGGGGAGTGCACAACCACAATCGACGCCGATAGCGCGCGATTTGGATTCCCTCGGCGTGTTCCCTACACTAGAGCGGTTGCCTATGCCTCCGCATGCCCGCATGTGGGTACGGCCGGGTAACAGACCGCGCGCATCGGGTCGGTAATCCGGTGCGTACGAAAATCCAGGTCTTAGGAGAGATCAGTGATTCAGCAGGAGTCGCGACTGCGCGTCGCCGACAACACGGGTGCCAAGGAGATTCTCTGCATCCGCGTTCTCGGCGGTTCGTCTCGTCGCTACGCCGGGATCGGCGACATCATCGTCGCCACCGTCAAGGACGCCATCCCGGGTGGAAACATCAAGAAGGGCGAGGTCGTCAAGGCCGTCATCGTCCGTACCACCAAGGAGCGCCGCCGTCCGGACGGCTCGTACATCAAGTTCGATGAGAACGCTGCCGTTCTCATCAAGCCTGATCACGATCCCCGTGGCACCCGCATCTTCGGACCCGTGGGTCGTGAGCTGCGCGACAAGAAGTTCATGAAGATCGTTTCGCTCGCCCCGGAGGTGCTGTGATGAAGGTGCACAAGGGTGACACCGTTCTGGTCATCGCCGGCAAGGACAAGGGCGCCAAGGGCAAGGTCATCCAGGCCTTCCCGGCGACCGAGAAGGTCCTCGTCGAGGGCGTGAACCGGATCAAGAAGCACACCGCGGTCTCCGCGAACGAGCGTGGCGCCTCCTCCGGCGGCATCGTGACGCAGGAAGCCCCGATCCACGTGTCGAACGTGCAGGTCGTGGACTCGGACGGTAACGCCACTCGCGTGGGCTACCGCACCGATGAGAACGGCAAGCGGGTTCGGATCTCCCGTAAGAACGGGAAGGACATCTGAGATGACTAGCACTGAGAACAAGATCGTTCCCCGTCTGAAGACCCGCTACCGCGCCGAGATCAAGGACGCGCTGAACGCGGAGTTCGAGTACGCGAACGTCATGCAGATCCCCGGCGTGGTCAAGGTCGTCGTCAACATGGGTGTCGGAGACGCCGCCCGCGACGCGAAGCTGATCAACGGCGCGGTCAACGACCTCGAACTGATCACCGGCCAGAAGCCCGAGATCCGCAAGGCTCGCAAGTCCATCGCGCAGTTCAAGCTGCGTGAGGGCATGCCCATCGGCGCGCGCGTCACCCTCCGTGGCGACCGCATGTGGGAGTTCCTCGATCGCCTGGTCAGCATCGCGCTGCCCCGTATCAGGGACTTCCGCGGCCTGTCCGGCAAGCAGTTCGACGGCAACGGCAACTACACCTTCGGTCTCAACGAGCAGTCGATGTTCCACGAGATCGATGTGGACAAGATCGATCGCCCGCGCGGTATGGACATCACCGTCGTGACGACCGCGACCAACAACGAAGAAGGCCGTGCCCTGCTCAAGCACCTCGGCTTCCCGTTCAAGGAGAACTGAGCCATGGCGAAGAAGGCACTGGTCAACAAGGCCAACAAGAAGCCCAAGTTCGCGGTGCGCGCCTACACCCGCTGCCAGCGGTGCGGCCGTCCCCACTCGGTGTTCCGCAAGTTCGGCCTGTGCCGAATCTGCGTTCGCGAGATGGCGCACGCGGGCGAGCTTCCGGGCGTTCACAAGAGCTCCTGGTAGCCACAACACTTCTGGCTTGCATCCGTGAGCCAGTCCAAAGGAAAACCCCTTCGCTGTAGGCCCACGACCGGCAGGCGCTCCACGAGTGCCGGACCCGGTGTTGCATGGGAACCGCTGCGAGAAAGGTGAACAGGTCAACCCCATGACCATGACCGATCCAATCGCAGACTTCTTGACGCGTCTGCGCAACGCCAACTCGGCGTACCACGACGAGGTGAAGCTTCCCCACTCGAAGATCAAGGCGAACATCGCCGAGATCCTCAAGCGCGAGGGCTACATCTCCGATTTCCGTACCGAGGACGCCGAGGTGGGCAAGACCCTCATCGTCGACCTGAAGTACGGACCCAGCCGTGAGCGCAGCCTCGCGGGTGTCCGGCGCGTTTCCAAGCCCGGCCTCCGGGTTTACGCGAAGTCCACCAACCTGCCCAAGGTCCTGGGCGGCCTCGGCGTGGCGATCATCTCCACGTCCTCCGGCCTGCTCACGGATCGTCAGGCGGCCAAGCAGGGCGTCGGCGGCGAAGTCCTCGCCTACGTCTGGTAAGGGAGGCCACCACAATGTCGCGTATTGGAAAGATTCCGGTCACCGTCCCCGCGGGCGTTGACGTCACCATCGAAGGCCAGAACGTCTCGGTCAAGGGCCCCAAGGGCACCCTGGCGCTGACGATCGCCGAGCCGATCAGCGTTGCCAAGAGCGAGGACGGTGCCCTTCTGGTCACCCGTCCGGACGACGAGCGTCGCAGCCGCGCGCTGCACGGCCTCTCGCGCACCCTGGTCGCCAACCTGATCACCGGTGTCACCGAGGGCTACACCACGAAGATGGAGATCCACGGCGTGGGTTACCGCGTCGCGCTCAAGGGCAAGGACCTCGAGTTCGCGCTGGGTTACAGCCACCCGGTGCCGATCGAGGCCCCCGAGGGCATCACCTTCGTCGTCGAGACGCCCACCCGGTTCTCGGTCTCGGGTATCGACAAGCAGAAGGTCGGCCAGATCTCGGCCAACATCCGTCGTCTTCGCCGTCCGGACCCGTACAAGGGTAAGGGCGTGCGTTACGAGGGTGAGCAGATCCGCCGCAAGGTCGGAAAGACGGGTAAGTGATATGAGCCAGACTGCAAACCAGAAAGCCAAGCGGATTCCGCTGGGCAAGGATGCGTCCACCACGCGTCGTCTCTCGAAGACGCGTCGTCACTTCCGTCTGCGCAAGAAGGTCTCGGGCACGCCCGAGCGTCCGCGCCTGGTCGTGAACCGGTCCTCGCGCCACATCCACGTCCAGCTCGTGGACGACCTGGCCGGCCGCACCCTGGCCGCCGCGTCGACCATCGAGCCGGACCTGCGTGCGGCCGAGGGCGACAAGAAGGCCCTGAGCGCGAAGGTCGGTCAGCTGATCGCCGAGCGCGCGAAGGCAGCCGGCGTCGAGGCCGTGGTCTTCGACCACGGTGGCCACGGCTACCACGGTCGCATCGCGGCCCTGGCGGACGCTGCTCGCGAAGGCGGGTTGAAGTTCTGATGATGAAGTTCACGAATGGAAGGACAGTCTGATGCCGGGACGTCAGAGGCGTGACGGCGGCAGCGGACCCGCCGGACAGAATGGCCCCAACACCGGGGACAACCGCGGCGGCGGCGATCGTCGTGGCGGCGGTCGTGACGATCGTCGTGGCGGCCAGGCGGCCCCGAAGTCGGACCACATCGAGCGCGTTGTCACCATCAACCGCGTGTCGAAGGTCGTCAAGGGTGGTCGTCGCTTCAGCTTCACCGCCCTCGTGATCGTGGGCGACGGCAACGGGCTCGTTGGCGTCGGCTACGGCAAGGCCAAGGAAGTTCCCGCGGCCATCCAGAAGGGTGTCGAGGAGGCTCGCAAGAGCTTCTTCCGCGTTCCGATGATCGGTGGCACCATCACTCACCCCATCCAGGGTGAGGCGGCTGCCGGTGTGGTCATGCTCCGTCCGGCCAGCGCCGGTACCGGTGTCATCGCCGGTGGCGCGGTGCGTGCCGTGCTCGAGTGCGCGGGTATCCACGACATCCTGTCGAAGTCGCTCGGTAGCGACAACGCAATCAACGTCGTTCACGCGACCGTCGCCGCCCTCAAGGGCCTCCAGCGTCCCGAGGAGGTGGCCGCTCGCCGCGGACTGCCCATCGAGGACGTGGCCCCGGCCGGCATGCTGCGTGCACGTGCGGGACAGGGAGTCTGAGATGGCTGAACTTAAGGTCACCCAGGTAAAGAGCTCGATCGGTACCAAGAAGAACCAGCGCGACAGCCTGCGCACCCTCGGTCTGAAGGGCATCCGTCAGACCGTCGTCCGCGAGGACAACGCGCAGAACCGTGGCCTGGTCAACGTGGTCCGCCACCTCGTCACAGTTGAGGAGGTCTAACCATGACCATCAAGTTGCACCACCTGCGCCCCGCCCCCGGTGCCAAGTCCGACAAGATCCGCGTCGGTCGAGGCGAGGGCGGCAAGCGAGGTAAGACCGCAGGTCGCGGCACGAAGGGCACCAAGGCCCGCAAGAACGTGCCCGCAGCCTTCGAGGGTGGACAGATGCCGCTGCACATGCGTCTGCCCAAGCTCAAGGGATTCAAGAACCCGTTCCGGACCGAGTACCAGGTCGTCAACGTGGGCGATATCGCCCGGCTGTTCCCCAATGGTGGGACCATCGGCGTTGCCGAGCTCGTCGAGGCAGGCGCGGTTCGCAAGAACCAGCTCGTGAAGGTCCTCGGCGACGGAGAGCTCACGGTGTCCGTTCAGGTCACCGCGAACAAGTTCACCGGTGCCGCCAAGGAGAAGATCGCCGCTGCCGGTGGGACGACCACCGAGCTGTGATCCACCAGTAGTTCGAGACCGATGGCCGCAGCGCATCCCGAAGGGACGTGCTGCGGCCATTCGTCTAACCTGACTCACATGGTCTATCGGGGCTGAGTGAACGGGTGTCACTGCTAGTGTTCTAAAGTTCATTTCGCCTCGTGAGCGATCCCGCTCGCGTTCTGCCAGTGCCAGGAGGATCTTTGCTTTCCGCCTTCGTCTCGGCCCTCAGGACTCCCGACCTGAGGCGGAAGATCCTCTTCACCCTCGGCATCATCGCGTTGTACCGGTTCGGTGCGACACTGCCGTCGCCCGGTGTCGACTACGCGAACGTCAAGACCTGTATCGATCAGATCTCCGGTGGTGACTCGGCGGGCATCTACTCGCTGATCAACCTGTTCTCCGGTGGCGCGTTGCTGCAGCTGACGGTGTTCGCGATCGGCATCATGCCGTACATCACGGCGAGCATCATCGTGCAGCTGCTGACGGTGGTCATCCCCAGGTTCGAGGAACTCCGCAAGGAGGGCCAGTCGGGCCAGGCGAAGATGACCCAGTACACGCGGTACCTGTCGATCGCGCTGGCCATCCTCCAGGCCACCGGCATCGTTGCGCTCGCAGCGCGCGGCCAGCTGCTGCAGGGTTGCCAGGAAGACATCATCGCCGACCAGTCCATCTTCGGCCTGGTGACCATCGTCCTGGTGATGACGGCCGGTTCGGCCCTGGTGATGTGGTTCGGCGAGCTGATCACCGAGCGCGGCGTCGGCAACGGCATGTCGCTGCTGATCTTCTCGGGCATCGCCTCGCGCATGCCGTCTCAGGGCACGGCCGTCCTCGACAGCCGAGGCGGTCTGGTCTTCGCGATGGTCTGTGTCGCGGCCCTCGCCCTCATCGCAGGCGTCGTCTTCGTCGAGCAGGGCCAGCGGCGTATCCCGGTGCAGTACGCCAAGCGGATGGTCGGCCGGAAGATGTACGGCGGCTCGTCGACGTACCTGCCGTTGAAGGTCAACCAGGCCGGCGTCATCCCGGTGATCTTCGCGTCCTCGCTGCTGTACCTGCCGAACCTGATCGCCCAGTTGACCGGTGCCAGCACGTCCACCGATCCGAGTTGGTGGCAGGAGATCATCCAGAAGTACCTGGTGAACCCGAGCAACCCGGTCTACATCCTCATCTACTTCCTGCTCATCGTCTTCTTCACCTACTTCTACGTCGCGATCACCTTCAATCCCGAAGAGCGCGCGGACGAGATGAAGAAGTTCGGTGGCTTCATCCCGGGCATCCGGCCGGGCCGCCCGACGGCGGATTACCTCAACTACGTGCTCAGCCGCATCACGCTGCCGGGCGCCATCTATCTCGGTCTCATCGCGACGCTGCCCAACTTCTTCCTCTCGGGGAATGCCGGGGCCAGCATCTTCGGTGGTGCGGCGGTGCTGATTCTCGTCAGCGTCGGCCTCGACACCGTCAAGCAGATCGAGAGTCAACTCATGCAGCGCAACTACGAAGGGTTCCTCAAGTGAGACTTGTCCTCCTTGGTCCTCCCGGTGCCGGTAAGGGCACTCAGGCCGCCATCCTGTCGGAAAAGCTCGGCGTTCCGCACATCTCCACGGGCGACCTGTTCCGCGCCAACATCGGGCAGCAGACGGCGCTCGGGCTCGAGGCGAAGAAGTACCTCGACGCGGGCGACCTGGTGCCCAGCGAGATCACGAACAACATGGTTCGCGCCCGGGTCTCCGAGCCGGACGCCGTGAACGGTTTCCTGCTCGACGGTTTCCCCCGCACGGTCGATCAGGCGCAGGCGCTCGAGGGCATCCTCGGCGAGCTGAACGCCAAGCTCGACGGCGTGCTCGCATTCGAGGTCGACGACGATGTCGTGGTGGAGCGGATGCTCGCCCGTGGTCGCGCGGACGACACCGAAGACG
The DNA here is from genome assembly GCF_017833315.1 of Rhodococcus sp. PvR099. Lineage (NCBI taxonomy): Bacteria > Bacillati > Actinomycetota > Actinomycetes > Mycobacteriales > Nocardiaceae > Rhodococcus > Rhodococcus sp. PvR099. The sequence continues at coordinate 5,319,903 of NZ_JAFIBV010000001.1, forward strand.
TGATCCGGAACCGGATGCGTGTCTACCGCGAGGAGACCGCGCCGCTGCTGGACCACTACGCGGGTCAGATCGTCACCGTCGACGCAGTCGGCGAGGTCGACGAGGTCAACGCGCGCGCACTCGCCGCGCTCGGTAAGTAAGAGGCAGTCGTGGGGTTTCGTCGTAAGAAGGTAGTTCCCTTCCGCACCGCGGGCGAGCTGGACGCGATGGCGGCGGCAGGCGCCGTCGTCGGAGCGACACTCGTCGCGGTGCGCAACGCGGCGAAACCCGGCGTGAGCACCCTCGAGCTCGATCAGCTGGCCGAGCAGACCATCCGTGACGCCGGTGCCGTCCCGTCGTTCCTCGGGTACCACGGGTTCACCGGTTCGATCTGCTCGTCGGTGAACGACCGTGTGGTGCACGGGATCCCGTCGGCCGAGGACGTTCTGGTCGAGGGCGACCTGGTGTCCATCGACTGCGGCGCGATCCTCGACGGCTGGCACGGCGACTCCGCATGGACCTTCGGTGTCGGCACGATCATCGAGGCGGACGAGCTGCTCAGCGAGGCGACGAGGCTGTCGATGGAGGCCGGAATCGCGGCCATGATCGCAGGCAACCGCCTCACCGACGTCTCGCATGCGATCGAGCTGGGCACCCTGGCCGCCGCGAAGGCCCACGGACGCAAGTACGGCATCGTCGACGGGTACGGCGGTCACGCCATCGGCCGTGAGATGCACATGGATCCGTTCCTGCCGAACGAGGGGGCGCCCGGCAAGGGACCCGAGCTCGTCATCGGCTCCGTATTGGCCATCGAGCCGATGCTGACCCTGGGGACCCACGAGACCGAGGTGCTCGACGACGACTGGACCGTCGTGACCACCGACGGATCAAGGGCCGCGCACTGGGAGCACACCGTCGCGGTCACCGAGGACGGCCCGCGGATCTTGACGCTCCGTCCCGAGTAGGCACACACCATCCCAGCGGGCATCCGCGGTCGACTCCCGACCGTGGGTGCCCGTTCTGGTTTCGGGGCAACGGATCCGGGCTCGGGCGCGACTTGCCTAAGGGAGTGTTAGGAAAGCCGCGCAGGCCTTCCCGCCCTGTGTGACAGCGACCACAGTATCTCCGAGCGGCGCAATGGGGCGTCCGGAAGGAGATCTGATGAGCACGACAAAGAACGTCGGTGAGCGGAGAGTCGTCGCCAACGTGCTGCGTGGGTCGATCGGCAACCTGGTCGAGTGGTACGACTGGTACGTCTACGCAGCGTTCAGCGTGTACTTCGCGAAGGCGTTCTTCCCGGAGGGGGAGCCGACCGCCCAGCTGCTGTCAACCGCGGCCGTGTTCGCCGTCGGATTCCTGATGCGCCCGCTCGGCGGCTGGGCGCTCGGTCGCTACGCGGACAAGTTCGGCAGGCGGTCCGCGCTCACCCTGTCGGTCACGGTGATGGCGGCGGGGTCGCTGATGATCGCGCTGACTCCGGGCTTCGCCACGATCGGTATCGCGGCTCCCGTGCTGCTGCTCCTCGCGCGCCTGCTGCAGGGCCTCTCCGTGGGTGGTGAGTACGCCACCAGCGCGACTTACCTGTCGGAGGTGGCCTCGCCCGGCAAGCGCGGGTTCTATTCGAGCTTCCAGTACGTGACGCTCGTGGCAGGCCAGCTGACCGCCCTCGGCGTGCAGATCGTGCTGCAGCAGGTGCTGACCTCCGAGCAGATGTACAGCTGGGGCTGGCGGATCCCGTTCCTGATCGGCGCCACCGGTGCGGTGGTGGTGATGCTGCTTCGTCGTGGCATGGACGAATCGGAGTCGTTCCGGGCGGAGACCGCGCGAAACGCGCAGACGCCCGCGCAGTCCCGCGGCTCGCTGCGGGTCCTGCTGCAGTACCCGCGTGAGTGCCTGCTGGTGGTCGGTCTGACGATCGGCGGCACCGTCGCGTTCTACACGTACACCACCTACATGCAGAAGTTCATGATCAACACCTCCGGTATCTCGAAGACGACGGTCGCGTGGATCAACTTCGTCGCGCTGCTCGCCTTCGTGGTGCTGCAGCCGCTGGCTGGTGCGCTGTCGGATCGCATCGGCAGGCGCAAGTTGCTGATTTTCTTCGGCGTCGGCGGCACGGTGCTGACGGTGCCGATCATGACGGTGCTGGCACAGACCACCAACCCGTTCGCCGCTTTCGGTCTGATGATGCTCGCGCTGGTACTGATCACCGGCTACACCTCCATCAACTCGATCGTGAAGGCCGAACTGTTCCCGACGAAGATCCGGGCCCTCGGCGTCGGGCTCCCGTACGCGTTGACCGTGGCGATCTTCGGCGGCACCGCCGAGTTGATCGCGCTCGGACTGAAGAAGGCCGGCCACGAGTCGCTGTTCTTCTGGTACGTCGCCGGTTGCGTGGCGATCTCACTGATCACCTACTTCTTCATGCGGGAAACATCGGCGCAGTCCACCATTGAGGCAGAGGCCGGTGCCGCCGCCGGAGCCGATGCACGGGACAGGGAGATCGTTGGCGTCCACAACTGACCGCGCGCTGCGCCCGCCGACCCTTCTCCGGAGCGGGGGGAGGGTCGGCGCGTGCGGATAGCGGTGGTGGAGGACGACGACGGGGTCGGCGAGGCCTTGATCGAGGCCCTCGGGGCCCGCGGCCACGTCGCCGAGCGCATGCGGCGCGGTTCGGACCTGCTCGTGGCGCACCGCGGATTCGACGCGGTGATCCTCGATCTCGGCCTACCCGATGCGGACGGCCTGCAGGTGCTGCGGCAGCTACGTGAGGTGAGCTCGGTCCCGGTTCTCATCCTCACCGCGCGCAGCGATGAGCGGTCGATCGTTCGCGGTCTGCGCGGTGGCGCCGACGACTACCTGGTCAAGCCGCCGCGCATCGCGGAGCTGACGGCGCGGCTGGACACCGTCACCAGGCGCGCGGCGCAGGCGCCGTCGCCGGCCCGCGCCGCAGACGTGGTGGTCACCGGCGATGTCCGGGTGGACCGGCGCGCTCGCGTCGTCGAGGTGGACGGGGTGGACATCGGGCTGACCCAGAAGGAGTTCGCACTGGTGGAGGTGCTCGTCGAGCGGCCGGGGTCCGCGGTGAGCAGGCAGCAGTTGATGGATCGGATCTGGGGCGACGCGTTCGTCGCCGTCTCACGGTCGCTGGACGTGCACATGACCGGTCTGCGATCGAAGCTGAACCGGCCGGGACTGATCACGACGATCAGAGGATTCGGCTACCGGTGGGGTTCGTGACCGGAAGGGAGATCCCGCGATGCGCCGACGGCTGCTCGCCGCGCTGACGGGATTCGCCGCCCTCGCGGTGCTGGCGTTCGCGGTGCCGTTGACGCTGACCGTCGCCACCAACCGCACGCAACAGCTCGTGCTGGCGCGCAGCGGTGATGCGGACAGGTTCGCCCTGCTCTCCGGCGACGCGGTGGGATCGGGTGACCCCAGAGCCCTTGCCGACGAGGTCGCGCGGTACTCGGACCTCTACTCCGAGGGAGTGCTCGTCGTCGACGCGCGGGGCGCCGTGGTGGTCGAGGCCGGCATCGAGCGGAGCGATCCCGCCATCGGGGACGCCGTCGCGGCCGCCCGCCGTAACCAGCGGCCCGCCGTGACCGAGCGGCTGATGCCGTGGAGCGCGCCCGCCATGCTGGTGGCCCGGCCGGTCGGCACCGGCGTCCAGGTGGACGGCGCGGTGGTGATCGAGGCGTCCACCGAACGCGCGCGAACGGACATCGCGCGGGCGTGGGCGGTCATCACGGCCGGAGCGGTGGTCGCGATGGCCGTGTTCACGGCGCTGGCGCTGGTATTGAGCCGGTGGGTGCTGCGACCACTCGGGGAACTGTCCGACGGGGTCGCCGCGCTGACCGCGACCCTGCCGGCCCCCCGGCACGGGCAGGGTGCGCCCGCCTCGATCGCGCGTCGCTACGGCGGGCCGCCGGAGGTCCGCGAACTGACCGAGTCCTTCGATGCGATGGCGGCGGCGGTCGCCGACTCGGCCGAGGCGCAGCGGCAGCTGGTGGCGGACACCGCGCATGCGATGCGTAATCCGCTGGCGGCCCTCACGATCCGATTGGATTCGCTGGAGACCTCGATCCCGGACCGCGCGGCCGCCACCTTCCGCGGCGCCGCCGCCGAGGTCGACCGGCTCACCTCCCTTCTCGACGGTCTACTGGCACTCGCGGTCGCCGAGCGCGTCCGGGTTCGCCCCTGCCGACCCGGCCTCGACGGTGACTGAACGCTGCGATCCCGCTTCGGTTGCCCACGAACGGGTCGACGCCTGGCATCAGGCGTTTGCGCGGGCGGGGGTGGAGCTCACCCTGGTCGAACCCGGGCCGTCACACGAGGCGGCGGTCTCGCCCGACGTCCTGGCGCAGATCCTGGATGTCCCCTTGAGCAACGCGTGCCGATACGCGGGGGCAGGGTCGCACACCCGGATCACCGTGTCCACGGAGCCGGGATGGACGAGGATCGAGATCGCGGACGACGGGGTCGGCGTGTCCGCCCCGGAGGTCGACCGCCTCGACACCCGGTTCTTCCGGGGCACGAGTGCGGCCGGAGGGCCCGCCGGGGGCTCAGGGCTCGGCCTGCCCATCGCGCGGGCCCTTGCCCGGGCGAACCGGGGCACGATGACGATCGCCAGGGTCTCTCCGCACGGGCTCGCCGTCACTGTGCGGCTGCCCGCGACGGACCCGGGACGCGCAGGCAACGCGTCTGGCGACGGGTCGGCGTCGTGATCACCCGCCGCGGGTTCCTCGCCCTGGCCGCCACGGGAGCGCTGGCCGCCGCGGCCGGGTGCGGCTCGCGATCGGGTCCCGCGGTAGTGCGGATCGCGTCCGGCGAGTACGGCGGTCTGTATCACGCCTTCGCCGGACTGCTGGCGCGGGCGGCCGCCGAAACCGACGACCTGCGGATCGAGCCGGTGGTCACCAGCGGATCCCGCGAGAACCTCGACCTGCTGGCCCGCGGTGAGGTGGACCTGGCCCTCACGCTCGCGGACTCGGTCGATCCGATGACGGTGGACGCCGTGGCCATCGGCCGGGTGTACGAGAACTATCTCCAGCTGGTGGTCCGTGCGGACAGCCCGGTCGGGGCGGCGGGGGACCTACGGGGAATGCGGGTGAACCTGGGTGCGGAGGGTTCCGGTGCCGCGCTGACCGGCGAGCGCCTGATGATCGCGGCCGGGCTGGATCCCGCCTCGGAGCTCACCGTCACCCACCTGCCGTTGGATGCGGCGACCGAAGAGCTCGAGGCGGGCTCCATCGACGCATTGCTCTGGGCGGGCGGGGTGCCGACCGCGGCGTTGGACATTCCCGCCCGCATGCGACTGGTAGACCTGTCCGAGCTGGTTTCGCCTATGAGGGACCGGTTCGGGCAGGTGTACGACCCGGTGACGATCCCCGCGGACGCGTACCCGGGCGGCCCCGCCGTCGGCACGGTCGGAGTCGCGAACCTGTTGCTGGCGGCGGAGGGTCTGGCTGATGTGCTCGCGGCCGAGGTGGTCGACCTGCTGCTGTACCGGGCCGCCGATCTGGTGCCCCCGGAGGCGTCGGGCACCCAGTTCCTCGACGGCCGCTCGTTGATCACCACCGCTGGGGTTCCGCTGCACCCGGGTGCGGCCGAGGCCTACCGTCGCTGGCACGGGTGAGGAGCCGAACGAGCCTCCTCAGGCCTCGAGCAGCAGTGTGACGGGGCCGTCGTTGACCGAGCTGACGCGCATGTGCGCGCCGAAGTGTCCGGTCTGGACGTCCGCGCCCAGCCCGCGCAGCGCGTCGGCGAACGCGTCCACCAGCGGCTCGGCCACGGCGCGCGGCGCGGCGGCCGACCAGGACGGGCGCCGACTCTTGCGGGTGTCCGCGAGCAGCGTGAACTGGCTGACCACCAGGATCGGCGCGCCGATGTCGGAGGCCGAGCGCTCGTCGTCCAGGATGCGGAGCTTCCACACCTTCGCGGCGAGGGCGCCGGCGACCGCGAGATCATCGCCGTGTCCGACGCCGAGCAGGACCAGCAGCCCCTGGCCGTCCGGCGCGATGCTGGCGACGGTGTGACCGTCGACCTCGACGGCCGCCTCGGTGACCCGTTGCACCACCGCGCGCACTCTTCACGTCCCTTCTGGGGTTCGGGGGGATTGAACCCGCATTTGGCCTGGTGAGCGAACTCCGGTAAGCTAGATCAACGGTGCGCCCTGCGTGCCGGTCGTTTCGTGCGTCTGTGCGGCTCGCCGGTTCTCTACCGCTTGCGCATCACCGTAACGGAGAACGATGCCCACCAACGGATCGCGGAGGATATGGCTAAGAAAGACGGGGCCATCGAGGTCGAGGGACGCGTAGTCGAACCGCTGCCCAATGCAATGTTCCGCATTGAGCTCGAGAACGGCCACAAGGTCCTCGCGCACATCAGCGGGAAGATGCGTCAGCACTACATTCGCATCCTGCCGGAAGACCGTGTCGTCGTAGAGCTGTCGCCCTATGACCTCTCTCGCGGTCGCATCGTCTACCGGTACAAGTAACACACACTTCCCGGGCCACATCTGGCCTGGGGAAACCATGTCCACCCACCGGTGGGCGACCACACAGGAGATTAGACAGACGTGAAGGTTCAGCCCAGCGTCAAGAAGATCTGCGAGAAGTGCAAGGTGATCCGTCGTAACGGCCGGGTCATGGTCATCTGCGACAACCTGCGTCACAAGCAGCGTCAGGGATAACCACCTGCACGACTTGCGATCGGCTTGTCCGACGCAACTGAAAAGAAGACCTCTCAGCACCAGCCAGGATGACGGCCAACGGGTTTCGGCCCGAGCAGCACATCCGGGTGCACCCCCGGCACGGAGGCCGGGGCCCCACTGAGTTAGTTGAAAGACGCTCTGAGCGATCAGAGGACACAGGGGACGGACTGGGAGCAGACCTCCGCACACCGATAGGAAATGCCAACATGGCACGTCTCGCAGGTGTTGATCTTCCTCGCGAAAAGCGTATGGAGATCGCACTGACCTACATCTACGGCGTCGGCCGTACCCGCTCCAAGGAGATCCTCGCGGCCACCGGTGTCAACCCGGATCTGCGCAGCAAGGACCTCAGTGACGAGGATCTGACCAAGCTCCGCGAGTACATCGAGGAGTCGCTGAAGGTCGAGGGTGACCTTCGCCGCGAGGTTCAGGCGGACATTCGTCGCAAGATCGAGATCGGCTGCTACCAGGGCCTGCGCCACCGTCGTGGTCTGCCCGTGCGTGGACAGCGCACCAAGACCAACGCGCGCACCCGCAAGGGCCCCAAGCGCACCATTGCCGGCAAGAAGAAGGCGAAGTAATGCCCCCTAAGTCACGCACCGGTCCGAAGAAGACCCAGAAGGCACGTCGCAGGGACAAGAAGAACGTCCCGCACGGCGCCGCTCACATCAAGAGCACCTTCAACAACACCATCGTGTCCATCACGGACCCGGCCGGCAACGTCATCTCGTGGGCGTCCTCGGGCCATGTGGGCTTCAAGGGTTCGCGTAAGTCGACCCCGTTCGCCGCTCAGCTGGCCGCCGAGAGCGCTGCCCGCAAGGCGCAGGAGCACGGCGTGAAGAAGGTCGACGTCTTCGTCAAGGGCCCCGGCTCGGGACGCGAGACCGCGATCCGCTCGCTGCAGGCTGCTGGCCTCGAGGTCGGCACCATCTCCGATGTCACCCCTCAGCCGCACAACGGCTGCCGTCCGCCCAAGCGGCGTCGGGTCTAGCGGGAAGGAAAGGTTTAGAAAATGGCACGTTATACCGGCCCCATCACCCGCAAGTCGCGTCGTCTGCGCGTCGACCTCGTCGGAGGAGACCAGGCGTTCGAGCGTCGCCCCTACCCGCCGGGCCAGCACGGCCGCGCGCGGATCAAGGAGAGCGAGTACCTGCTCCAGCTGCAGGAGAAGCAGAAGGCTCGCTTCACCTACGGCGTCATGGAGAAGCAGTTCGTCCGCTACTACAAGGAAGCGGTGCGTCGCCCGGGTAAGACCGGCGAGAACCTGCTGCGCATCCTCGAGACCCGTCTCGACAACGTCGTGTACCGCGCCGGCCTGGCCCGTACCCGTCGTCAGGCCCGCCAGCTCGTCAGCCACGGCCACCTTCTCGTGAACAACAAGAAGGTCGACATCCCGAGCTACCGCGTTTCTCAGTACGACATCATCGATGTCAAGGAGAAGTCGCTGAGCACGCTGCCGTTCCAGGTTGCCCGCGAGACCGTCGGCGACCGTCCGGTTCCCGGCTGGCTGCAGGTCGTTCCGGGTCGCCTCCGCGTCCTGGTCCACAATGTGCCCGAGCGCGCGCAGATCGACGTTCCGCTGCAGGAGCAGCTGATCGTGGAGCTGTACTCGAAGTAATGCCTTGTGCCCCGTGCGCCTTTCCGACAGCCCCGGCTGGGGGAAGGCGCACGGGTGCCGGAGGCGCCATCCATCGTGGGCGTCAAATAGCGGACGTCCGTACAGGAGGAAAACCACATGCTCATTTCTCAGCGACCCACGCTGACCGAAGAGGTCATCGCTGACAACCGCTCGAAGTTCGTCATCGAGCCCCTTGAGCCCGGCTTCGGGTACACCCTCGGCAACTCGCTTCGCCGCACCCTGCTGTCGTCGATCCCCGGCGCTGCTGTCACCAGCATCCGTATCGACGGCGTCCTGCACGAGTTCACCACCGTCCCCGGCGTGAAGGAAGATGTCACCGACATCATCCTGAACCTCAAGGGCCTGGTCGTGAGCTCCGAAGAGGACGAGCCGGTCACCATGTACGTCCGCAAGCAGGGCCCCGGTGCCGTGACTGCAGGCGACATCGTGCCCCCGGCCGGCGTCACGGTGAACAACCCGGATCTGCACATCGCCACCCTGAACGACAAGGGCAAGCTGGAGATCGAGCTCGTCGTCGAGCGCGGTCGCGGCTATGTCCCCGCCGTCCAGAACAAGGCGTCCGGCGCCGAGATCGGCCGCATCCCGGTCGACTCGATCTACTCGCCGGTGCTCAAGGTCACCTACAAGGTGGAGGCCACCCGCGTCGAGCAGCGCACCGACTTCGATCGGCTCGTGCTGGACGTGGAGACCAAGAACTCCATCACTGCTCGGGACGCGCTCGCCTCGGCGGGCAAGACCCTGGTTGAGCTCTTCGGCCTGGCCCGTGAGCTGAACGTCGAAGCAGAAGGCATCGAGATCGGACCCTCGCCCGCCGAGGCCGATCACATCGCTTCCTTCGGACTGCCAATCGAGGACCTGGACCTCACCGTCCGTTCCTACAACTGCCTCAAGCGCGAGGGTGTTCACACCGTCGGCGAGCTGGTTGGTCGCACCGAGTCCGATCTGCTGGACATCCGCAACTTCGGTCAGAAGTCCATCGACGAGGTGAAGGTCAAGCTGCATTCGCTCGGCCTTGCCCTCAAGGACAGCCCGGCCTCCTTCGATCCGACCACCGTTGCCGGCTACGACGCCGCCACCGGAACCTGGAGCGACACGGACGCCGGAGCCTTCAGCGACGCCGAGGGCAACGACCAGGACTACGCCGAGACCGAACAGCTGTAGTCAGCTCACCGGTTCCTTACTAGGAGATTCATCATGCCCAAGCCCAAGAAGGGTGCTCGCTTCGGCGGGTCGGCTTCGCACCAGAAGGCGATCTACGCCAATCTGGCCACCGCGCTCTTCGAGCACGGTCGCATCACCACCACCGAGGCCAAGGCCAAGGCCGTGCGGCCCTACGCCGAGAAGCTCATCACGCACGCGAAGGCCGGTACGCTGGCTCACCGTCGTGAGGTGCTCAAGGTCATCCGCAACAAGGATGTCGTGCACACCCTGTTCGCGGAGATCGGTCCGTTCTACGCGGAGCGCGATGGCGGCTACACCCGCATCATCAAGACCGTCCCCCGCAAGGGTGACAACGCTCCGATGGCGATCATCGAGCTCGTCAAGGAGCAGACCGTCACCTCCGAGGCCGATCGCGCGCGTCGCGTGAAGGCTTCGCAGGAGGCCCCGGCCGAGAACGTCGTGGAGGCCGTCGAGGCCGAGGCGACCGAGGCCGAGGTCGAGAACGCGGACGCAGTCGTGGAGGCTCTCGAGGACGAGACCGCCACCGCCGCCGACGCGGACGAGGCCAAGAAGGACTAACGCTGAACGCGTCAGAACCTCGCAACGAACCCGTCGCCCCCTCCGGGGGTGGCGGGTTCGTTCGCTATCGCCTCGATGTGACCTATGACGGCACCGACTTCTCCGGCTGGGCGCGCCAGCCCGGGCTCCGGACGGTGTGTGGGGTGCTCGAGCAGGCACTGTCGACCGTGTTCCGCGAACCGGTCGAACTGACCGTCGCCGGACGGACCGACGCGGGCGTGCACGCGGCCGGGCAGGTCGCGCACATGGACCTCGCGGCGCCGTTGGACGACCCCAGCCGGCTGGTTCGCCGATTCGCGCGGTTCCTGCCGCCGGACGTCCGGATCAAGGCGGTCACCGCGGTGCCAGCCGAATTCGACGCCCGGTTCTCGGCGATCCGCAGGCATTACGAATACCGCATCAGCACCGCGAAGTACGGCGTAGAGCCGTTGCGGGCCCGCGACACCGTCTCGGTGCCGAAGGACCTGGACCTCGACGCGATGAGCCGGGCGTCGGCCGGGCTGCTGGGTCTGCACGACTTCGCCGCGTTCTGCAGGCGCAAGGAGAACGCGACGACGGTCCGCGAGTTGCAGCGCTTCGACTGGGTGCGCGACGGCGACATCGTCATCGCGCACGTCAGCGCGGACGCCTTCTGCTGGTCGATGGTCCGCAGCCTGGTCGGCGCGATGCTGGCGGTGGGTGAGGGCCGCCGCAGCGTCGAGTGGACGGTCGGGCTGTTGGAGCAGCGCGAGCGGTCGAGTTCGGTGCTGGTCGCGCCCGCGCACGGGCTGAGCCTGGTGCGGGTGGACTACCCGGCCGACGAGGATCTCGCCGAGCGCAACGCCGTCACCCGTGAGGTGCGGGCGGTGCCGGGCGGCTGCTGCGGCGACTGATCGCCGAGTGTGCAGCTACCGAGGCATCGGCCGAGAGGGCAGGTCGGTAACTGCACACTCGGCGGGCTGCGGCGCGGGCAACGGTGGTCGTCGGCCGCCGGCGCCGCCGAGCCGGGCGAGCGCGATGCCGCCGAGCATCCCCGCACCACCGATGATCTGGACGGGCGTCATCGATTCGCCGAGCAGGATCCACGAGGCGATGACGGCGAACAGCACCTCGGTCAGCAGGATCAGCGAGGTCAACGTCGGCCCGATCCGGGCGACCGCGGCACTGCCCGACAGGTAGGCGACGACGGTGCTCACGAGGATCAGCAGGGCGAGCGGGACGAACCAGGCCAACTCGACCGACCCCAGCGTGGTGTCCGCGGCCGTCGCGCTCAGCGGCAGCACTCCGATCAGTCCGACGCAGCCGATCGCGACGGCGCCGACGCTCATCCCGGTCGCGGTCAGCACCAGCGGGCTGAACGTGTCGGAGGTCCGGTCCGAGATGACGAAGAAGCAGGCCAGGCAGACCATCGAGATGGTCGACCACGCGACGCCCGCGAGGCTGACCTCGACGGACCCGAACAGGTCGAGCACGCCAACCGCGCCCGCCAGCGCCAGAGCAGTGCCGAGCAGGGTCACCGGGCCGGGGCGCTCGCCCCGGGTCGCCCACGCCCAGCCGATGACCAGTAGCGGCGCGAGGAACTGGATCATCAGGGCGACGCCGACCGAGAGGTACTGCAGCGCCAGGAAGAAGCTGGCCTGGACGCCCGCCACCGCCATCAGGCCGTACAGCACGATCGTCTTGGCGTGCCGGTGTGCGGTGCGCAGTCCGGACGGGTCGGCGATCGCGGCGATGACCAGCATCACGACGGCGGCCCCGGCGATCCGTGCGAGCACCGTGCCGCCGGGGGACCAGCCGACACCCATCAGCGACTTGGCGAACGGGCCCGACATCCCGAAGGTGAAGGCGGAGAGCACGCTCAGGGCGGTACCGGTCCTGATGGCCACGGCCGCGCTGCTGTGCACGTCGGCGCCTCCTGTCATGGGTGAATGATGATCAGCACAATTGTCGCAGTCGGGCAGCGACCGCGACGCGGCGCAGATCGCGAACGCTGGTGCACCGGGAGGCGAAGGCGCGACCTCGACCGGCACATCACTGCGCGGCAACCGAGCGTGATCGGTTGCCGATCGACCTGTCCCGCAACAGGTCCCGGCGTATTGCGGCACGGGAAATAGTGGGAACCGGGCGAACAGGCGGCGGTCAGCCCAGCTGCGCGACGCCCTCGATCACGGTCATCACCACGGTTTCGGCGTTGTGCCGGGCGACCGATTTGTTGACCTTGACCCGGATGACGCCGCCGTCCTTGCGCACCAGATCGACGTCGGCTGACAGGCCGAGCTGCTCGCCGTTGATCAACTGGGTGTGTCCGCGATCGTGTTCTTCGATGAGGCTCGGATGGACGAATTGGCGAGGGCCCAGGGTGCGCGCCTCGGGTAGTGAATACCCGAGGAGGTCTGCGAAGGCCCGGTTGACGTCGACAACGTCATCGTCGCTCTTGTGCACGATCACCGGCATGTTGACGTTGTGGATGAGTGACCGATAGTGGGCACCACTGATCGCACTCACGGAATTCGAAGACACCCGCGACCTCCCGACTGGTCTGCGCACGCACTCGATCCAACTTTGTGGATCGTTCAACCAATGTGACAGCGGGGGAAGTGTAAGTGCAACGTGATGGGCGACACATCGGGTTTTCGTGTACAGAGCACCGAAGTGGTCCTGCTCCGGTCAGCCAGCCAGTGATCGGGCGATCACGAGGCGCTGAATCTGATTGGTGCCCTCGAAGATCTGGGTGATCTTGGCCTCGCGCATGTACCGCTCCACCGGGAAATCCTGGGTGTAGCCGTACCCGCCGAACACCTGGACGGCATCGGTCGTGACCTTCATCGCGGCGTCGGTGGCGACCAGTTTCGCCACGCTGGCGTTGCGCGAGTAAGGCACGCCGGCGTCGCGCCTGCGCGCCGCGTCCAGGTAGGTCGCGCGGGCCGAGTCGACCGCGGCGGCCATGTCCGCGAGCAGGAATCCGAGACCCTGGTGGTCGATGATCCGCTTGCCGAAGGCCTTGCGTTCCTTGGCGTATGCGACGGCGTCGTCGAGCGCGCCCTGGGCGAGCCCCACCGCGACCGCGGCGATGCCGAGGCGGCCCGAGTCGAGCGCGCTGAAGGCGATCGGCAGGCCCTGTCCCTGCGCTCCGATCAGTCGCTCCTGCGGGACGAAGGCATCGTCGTAGTGGGCGGACGTGGTGGGGACGGCGCGCAGCCCCATCTTCTCCTCGGGCTTGCCGAAGCTCAAACCCTCGGTGCCGGAGTCCACAAGCAGGCAGGAGATGCCGCGCGGACCGTCGTCGCTGGTGCGCGCGAACAGGGTGTAGAAGTCGGCCCGGCCGCCGTTGGTGATCCAGGCCTTGGATCCGTTGATCCGGAAACCGCCTTCGACGGGCGTCGCCTTGCAGCTCAGCGCGGCGGCGTCGGAGCCGGCCTGCGGCTCGGAGAGGCTGTATGCGCCGATGGTGTTGCCGCCCAGCATGTCCGGGAGCCACCGGGACTTCTGCTCGTCGGTGCCGTGGGTGGCAAGTGCGAAGCAGGAGAGGCTGTGCACGCTGGTCGCCACGGCGACGGCGGCCCAACGCGCGGCGAGTTCCTCGAGCACCTGCAGGTACACCTCGTACGGCTGGTTGCCGCCGCCGAACTCCTCGGGATACGGCAGGCTCAGCAGCCCGGCCTGGCCGAGGGCCGGGAAGACGCCCTCGGGGAAGGTCTCCGACTTCTCGTGCTCGTTCACCTTCGGTGCCAGCACCTTGTCCGCGACGTCGCGGGTCAGTTCGATCAGGTCGCGGGCTTCCTGGCTGGGCAGCAGGCGTTCGACGGGCACGGCGGTCTCCTCCGGTGAGTAGTACTAGAAAAGATACTGCAGTACAGTTAGCGGTATGGCAACCCGCTCCAGTGCTCCGGCCGTGCGTGGCGCCGCGCGCCGAGCGCAGCTGCTTGATCAGCTCGTCGACCTGCTCCTGGAGGAGGGCTTCGCCCACCTGACGCTCGACGACATCGCGGGCAGGTTGCGGTGTTCGAAGTCGACGCTGTACGCGCTCGCGGACAGCAAGGAACAGCTGGTCCGCGCCGCGACGGTGCACTTCTTTCGGGGTGCCACCGAGCGCGTGGAGTCCCGGCTCGACGGTGTCGTCGGCGCGCGCGAACGAATCGGGACTTACCTGGAGGCGGTGGGCGAGCAACTCCGGCCGGCCTTGACCCGCTTCATGGACGACCTCGCGAGCAATGCCGCGGCCCGCGAGATCTACGAGCGCAATACTCGGTTCGCCGCCCGACGGGTGCAGGAACTGATCACGGAGGGGGTCCGGGAGGGCGAGTTCCGGGACGTCAATGCCGCCTTCGTCGCCGATGTGGCCGCGGCGATGATGGTGCGCATCCAGCAGCGCCGGGTCGCGGAGTCAACGGGGCTCCCGGACGCCCAGGCGTATCTCGAACTGGCGGCGCTGCTCACCCATGGTCTCGCGGTGTGAACCTCTGACCTGCAATTTCACAGTTGGACGAATGTCCGCGACGGCAATCATCTCAATTTGGCATCGCAGCGCGATGGCGGTTGGTTATGGTTGCCGCATTTCGTGCGATCTGTAACCGGTTCTAGGTCTGGCTATGCATTCGCGCGGTCCCTGGATGCATGGAGGAACAAGAATGTCACATGCGGTGATGCGTCGTGCGGTGGCGGCGGTGAGTGGTGCGGCCCTCGCGGTGCTCGGTCTGGGGATCGGCGGTGGTGTCGCCTCGGCGGCGCCCGGCTCGGTGACCTGGGACGACGGGAGCGAGCGGATCACCCGCACGATCAGCGACGTCACTCCGGCCGCCGGCGACACCATCACGTCGACGACCGCCTTCGACCGGACCGGTGGGGTTGTCGAGTACATCCAGCAGGTCAAGGACATTCATCCGCCGTGCCTGACCTATGTGGAGGGTTCCGCGAAGGTCGACGGCTCGCCGCGCGGGCTCGACAGCCAGGGCGCCGACTTCGCGAAGGTGGCGGGCAGTTGGGCGCTCTACCCGCACATCTCGCCGAACCTGCGGACCTTCGAGTTCTCCTACAAGGTGGGCGCCGACTGCGCCCGCGGCGTACCGCTGATGACGACGGTGCACTACGCCGGGACGCTCGGCAGCGGCACCTATGACGGCAAGGGCCCGACGGTATCGGTGTCCGAGACCGCAACCACGACCACGTTGACGGTGCCGGCGACGGCGAATGTGGGTGCGGCGGTTGAGTTGAAGGCGACGGTTGCTCCGGCTGCCGCGGCCGGGACGGTGCAGTTCAAGGATGGTGCCGCGAATATCGGTGGCCCAGTTGTGGTCAACGCTGGTGTTGCGACGTTGTCGCACAGCTTTGATGCTGCGGGTGCGAAGTCGATTACCGCTGTGTATTCGGGTGGTGCGGGTTTCACGGGTTCGACGTCTGCTGCTGCGACGGTGACGGTGTCGGTGCCCGATGAGGCGACCACCACGACGTTGACGGTGCCTGCGACGGCGAATGTGGGTGCTGCGGTTGAGTTGAAGGCGACGGTTGCTCCGGCTGCTGCGGGTGGCACGGTGCAGTTCAAGGATGGTGCCGCGAATATCGGTGGTCCGGTTGCGGTTGCCGGTGGTGTGGCGACCTTGTCGCACAGCTTTGATGCTGCGGGTGCGAAGTCGATCACCGCTGTGTATTCGGGTGGTGCTGGTTTCACGGGTTCGACCTCGGCTGCGGCGACGGTGACGGTGTCGGTGCCGGATGAGGCGACCACCACGACGTTGACGGTGCCTGCGACGGCGAATGTGGGTGCTGCTGTTGAGTTGAAGGCGACGGTTGCTCCGGCTGCCGCGGCCGGGACGGTGCAGTTCAAGGACGGCGCTGCGAACATCGGTGGTCCGGTTGCGGTGAACGCTGGTGTGGCGACCTTGTCGCACGCCTTTGATGCTGCGGGTGCGAAGTCGATCACCGCTGTCTACTCCGGCGGTGCCGGGTTCACCGGTTCGACCTCTCCTGCCGCGACGGTGACCGTGTCGGTTGCCGATGTCGCGACGTCGACCCAGCTGACGGTGCCTGCGACGGCGTTCGTGGGTGCGCCTGCGGAGTTGAAGGCGACGGTCTCGCCCGCTCCCGCCGGTGGCACGGTGCAGTTCAAGAATGGTGATCTGGCGCTGGGTGCTCCGGTGAATGTGGTGGACGGTAAGGCGGTGCTGTCGCATACGTTCGCTGCTGCTGGTTCGCATGCGATTTCGGCCGTGTTCTCGGGTGCTCCCGGTTTCCTGGGTTCGACCTCTGCGGTGCAGTCGGTGTCGGTTCCGGTTCCCGCCGTGGTGACGTCGATCGTGTTGACGGCGCCTGCGACTGCGGATCGTGGTGTCGTGGTGGAGTTCTCGGCGGTTGTGTCGCCGACTCCGAATGGTGGCACGGTGCAGTTCAAGGACGGTGCGACCCCGATCGGTGGTCCGGTGAATGTGGTCGACGGTAAGGCGAAGCTGTCGCACACCTTCGATTCGCCGGGTGCTCATTCGATCTCGGTGACGTACTCCGGGTTCGCAGGTTTCTCGGGTGCGGGTTCTCAGGCGAGCACGGTGACGGTGGCCGGTGCCGGTGGCGACGGGTCGTTCGGTTCCAGCCAGTTCGGTTCCTGAGTCTCTAGCTCTGTTTCGATCCAACAATGCTCTGTGCTGCAAATGGAGGAACTTTCATGTCCGGTCTGATGATGCGCCGCGCGGTGGCGGCGGTGAGTGGTGCCGCCCTCGCGGTGCTCGGTCTCGGGGTCGGGGTCGCCTCGGCGGCGCCGGGCTCGGTGACCTGGGATGACGGGAACGAGCGGATCACCCGCACGATCAGCGACGTCACCCCGGCCGCAGGCGACACCATCACCTCGAAGACCGTCTTCGACCGGACCGGCGGAGTCGTCGAGTACATCCAGCAGGTCAAGGACATCCATCCGCCGTGCCTGACCTATGTGGACGGCTCCGCGAAGGTCGACGGTTCCGGACAGGGACTCGACAGCCAGGGCGCCGACTTCGCGAAGGTGTCCGGCAGCTGGGCGCTGTACCCGAGCATCTCGCCGAATCTGCGAACCTTCGAGTTCTCGTACAAGGTGGGTGCCGACTGTGCCCGAGGCGTGCCGCTGATGACCACGGTGCACTACTCCGGGACGCTCGGCAGCGGTACCTATGACGGCAAGGGCCCGACGGTGTCGGTCCGCAAGAACGCCTCGACCACGACGCTTGCCCCCGTGCCGGCCGCGACTGTCGGGCAGGCCGTGCAGCTGACCGCGACCGTCGCGGGCGGCGCCGTGGGCAATGTCGTCGAGTTCTACGACGGTGCCGCCAAGATCGGTGAGGGACCGCTCGTCGGCAGCGCAGTGACGGTCGGCTGGACGCCGTCCACCGCCGGCGCGCACAACCTCTCCGCGAAGTTCCTCCCGACCGCCACAGCCGAGGGCTCGCAGTCGGCCGCCCAGGCGGTGACGGTGTCGGCTCCCGACGCGGCGACCACGACGACGCTGACGGTGCCTGCGACGGCGAATGTGGGTGCTGCTGTTGAGTTGAAGGCGACGGTTGCTCCGGCTGCCGCGGGTGGCACGGTGCAGTTCAAGGATGGTGCCGCGAATATCGGTGGTCCGGTTGCGGTTGCCGGTGGTGTGGCGACGTTGTCGCACAGCTTTGATGCTGCGGGTGCGAAGTCGATTACCGCTGTGTATTCGGGTGGTGCGGGTTTCACGGGTTCGACGTCTGCTGCGGCGACGGTGACGGTGTCGGTGCCGGATGAGGCGACCACCACGACGTTGACGGTGCCTGCGACGGCGAATGTGGGTGCGGCGGTTGAGTTGAAGGCGACGGTTGCTCCGGCTGCCGCGGGTGGCACGGTGCAGTTCAAGGATGGTGCCGCGAACATCGGTGGTCCGGTTGCGGTTGCCGGTGGTGTGGCGACGTTGTCGCACAGCTTTGATGCTGCGGGTGCGAAGTCGATCACCGCTGTGTATTCGGGTGGTGCGGGTTTCACGGGTTCGACGTCTGCTGCGGCGACGGTGACGGTGTCGGTGCCCGATGAGGCGACCACCACGACGTTGACGGTGCCTGCGACGGCGAATGTGGGTGCGGCGGTTGAGTTGAAGGCGACGGTTGCTCCGGCTGCCGCGGGTGGCACGGTGCAGTTCAAGGATGGTGCCGCGAACATCGGTGGTCCGGTCACTCTCAACGCTGGTGTGGCGACGTTGTCGCACAGCTTTGATGCTGCGGGTGCGAAGTCGATCACCGCTGTGTATTCGGGTGGTGCGGGTTTCACGGGTTCGACCTCGGCTGCGGCGACGGTGACGGTGTCGGTGCCCGATGAGGCGACCACCACGACGTTGACGGTGCCTGCGACGGCGAATGTGGGTGCGGCGGTTGAGTTGAAGGCGACGGTTGCTCCGGCTGCCGCGGGTGGCACGGTGCAGTTCAAGGACGGCGCTGCGAACATCGGTGGTCCGGTCACTCTCAACGCTGGTGTGGCGACGTTGTCGCACAGCTTTGATGCTGCGGGTGCGAAGTCGATCACCGCTGTGTATTCGGGTGGTGCTGGTTTCACGGGTTCGACCTCGGCTGCGGCGACGGTGACGGTGTCGGTGCCCGATGAGGCGACCACCACGACGTTGACGGTGCCTGCGACGGCGAATGTGGGTGCTGCGGTTGAGTTGAAGGCGACGGTTGCTCCGGCTGCCGCGGCCGGGACGGTGCAGTTCAAGGACGGCGCTGCGAACATCGGTGGTCCGGTTGCGGTGAACGCTGGTGTGGCGACCTTGTCGCACGCCTTTGATGCTGCGGGTGCGAAGTCGATCACCGCTGTCTACTCCGGCGGTGCCGGGTTCACCGGTTCGACCTCTCCTGCCGCGACGGTGACCGTGTCGGTTGCCGATGTCGCGACGTCGACCCAGCTGACGGTGCCTGCGACGGCGTTCGTGGGTGCGCCTGCGGAGTTGAAGGCGACGGTCTCGCCCGCTCCCGCCGGTGGCACGGTGCAGTTCAAGAATGGTGATCTGGCGCTGGGTGCTCCGGTGAATGTGGTGGACGGTAAGGCGGTGCTGTCGCATACGTTCGCTGCTGCTGGTTCGCATGCGATTTCGGCTGTGTTCTCGGGTGCTCCCGGTTTCCTGGGTTCGACCTCTGCGGTGCAGTCGGTGTCGGTTCCGGTTCCGGATGTGGTGACGTCGATCGTGTTGACGGCGCCTGCGACTGCGGATCGTGGTGTCGTGGTGGAGTTCTCGGCGGTTGTGTCGCCGACTCCGAATGGTGGCACGGTGCAGTTCAAGGATGGTGCGACCCCGATCGGTGGTCCGGTGAATGTGGTCGACGGTAAGGCGAAGCTGTCGCATACCTTTGATTCGCCGGGTGCTCATTCGATCTCGGTGACGTACTCCGGGTTCGCTGGTTTCTCGGGTGCGGGTTCTCAGGCGAGCACGGTGACGGTGGCCGGTGCCGGTGGCGACGGGTCGTTCGGTTCCAGCCAGTTCGGTTCCTGAGTCTTCAGTTCTGTTTCGATCCAACAATGCTTTGTGCTGCAAATGGAGGAACTTTCATGTCTCAGACGGTGATGCGCCGCGCGGCGGCCGCGATCAGCGCGGCGGCCGTTGTCGCCCTCGGTCTCGGGGTCGGTGGTGGTGTCGCGTCGGCGGCGCAGCAGTCGGCGACGGTGACGTCCACGAACATCGTGGCGACGAAGACGTTGCTCGGTGATGGTTCGGTGTTCCCGGGTGAGGTGGTGACGTATCGGACCGAGTTCTCGGTGAACAGCATCATCGACCGGTACCTGAACAAGATCACCGATGTGCATCCGGCCGGGTTCGAGTACGTGCCGGGCAGTGCGAAGGTCTCGGCGGCGTCGACGTCGGCGGTGACGCCGAGCGTGGATGTGGCGAACAACCGGGTGTCGGTGTCGAATTCGCTCAGTGCGTGGATGTTGTCGAAGAACGTCAACCGGACGGTGTCGTTGGAGCTGTCGTACAAGGTTCCGGACAACGCGCCCGCGGGCACGTTCGACAGCGGCCTGACGTTCGATGTGAACACCTTCGGTTCGACGCAGGTGTTCAACCCGATCGGCGTGACGATCGACGTGCAGGGCCCGGCCTCGACCACCACGCAGCTGACGGCTCCCGCGGCCGCGACCGTGGGTGTCGCGGTTGACCTGTCGGCCTCAGTGTCCCCGTCTGTCGCGGGCGGCACCGTGCAGTTCAAGGACGGCGATGTGAACATCGGCGCGCCTGCCAATGTCGTGAACGGCACCGCGACGTTGTCGCATGCGTTCGCCACGGCGGGCCCGCGCAGTATCACCGCGGTCTACTCGGGCGTACCGGGATTCGCGGGTTCGACCTCCGCGCCTTCGACGGTGGCGGTGTCGATGCCCGACGTCGCGACCTCGACGGTGCTCAGCCTCGCGAACGACGCGCAGACCGGCGTCCAGGTGAGCCTGGTCGCCGCAGTGACCCCCGCCCCGGCAGGCGGCACGGTGCAGTTCAAGGACGGCGACACCCCGATCGGCGGCCCGGTGGGCGTGGTGGACGGCAAGGCCACGCTGTGGTTCACGTTCAACACCGCGGGTGATCATCAGATCACCGGCGTGTACTCGGGTGCGCCCGGCTTCAAGGCGTCGACCTCCGCGGCCACCGCACTCAAGGTCACCGGGGCGAACACCGGCGGCACCGGGTCGCTCGGGTTCGGCTCCTGATCACCAGGGCCCGGTCGCATTCAGTTCCACACAAGCACCTTGGAGGAATTCTCATGTCTCAGACGGTGATGCGCCGCGCGGCGGCCGCGATCAGCGCGGCGGCCGTTGTCGCCCTCGGTCTCGGGGTCGGTGGTGGTGTCGCGTCGGCGGCGCAGCAGTCGGCGACGGTGACGTCCACGAACATCGTGGCGACGAAGACGTTGCTCGGTGATGGTTCGGTGTTCCCGGGTGAGGTGGTGACGTATCGGACCGAGTTCTCGGTGAACAGCATCATCGACCGGTACCTGAACAAGATCACCGATGTGCATCCGGCCGGGTTCGAGTACGTGCCGGGCAGTGCGAAGGTCTCGGCGGCGTCGACGTCGGCGGTGACGCCGAGCGTGGATGTGGCGAACAACCGGGTGTCGGTGTCGAATTCGCTCAGTGCGTGGATGTTGTCGAAGAACGTCAACCGGACGGTGTCGTTGGAGCTGTCGTACAAGGTTCCGGACAACGCGCCCGCGGGCACGTTCGACAGCGGCCTGACGTTCGATGTGAACACCTTCGGTTCGACGCAGGTGTTCAACCCGATCGGCGTCTTCGCGACCGTCGAGACGCCGGACACCGCGACCACGACCGGGCTCACCGTGCCCGGTTCGGCGTCGGCGGGCACCGCCGTCGAGCTGTCGGCGACGGTGGCCCCGGTTCCCACCGGAGGCACCGTGCAGTTCAAGGACGGTGATGCCCCGATCGGTGCACCCGTCAACGTCGTGGACGGCAAGGCGACGCTCCCGCACACCTTCGACACGAACGGGAGTCACCCGATCACCGCGGTGTACTCGGGCGCGGGTCGATTCCTCGGGTCGGCCTCGCCGACATTGTCCGTGAACGTGTCGGGCGGTAGCGGCGGCGGAACCGGTTCGGCCGGGCTGCCTTTCGGCTCCTAGACGCGTAAGCGACAGGGCCCCGCCGAAGCTCGGCGGGGCCCTGTCGTGTTCGGGGGCGGAGCGGGATCTAGAGCGCGCGCCGGTAACTGTTGAACGCCGCGATCGACCAGGCGAACGCCGCGGTGGCCAATGCGGTCAGAAGGCCCAGCTGCCAGGCGATCTCGCCCCAGTTCGCGGTGCCGGCGAGGCCCGTCCTGGCGATCTCTACCGACCATGTCATCGGGTTGTACCGAGAGACGGCCTGCACCCACCCGGGCATGAGGTCCCGCGGCATCATCGCGGTGGACAGGAACGTCACCGGCAGCACCACCATCTGGGCGATGCCGATCAGCGCGAGGTGACTCCTGGTCGTCAGCGCGACTGCGGTCGAGAGGGAGCAGAACGCGGCGGCCAGCAGGGTCGCCGCGACCAGTGCCAGCCCGACGCCCCAGACTCCGCCCGGATACCGGGCCCCGCCCGCGAAGCCGATCACCAGCACGATCGCGGACTGCAGCAGCCCCACCACCAGTTGCTGCGCGAGCTGGCCGGCCACCAGCGCGGATCGACGGACCGGGGCGGTGAGGAGCTGGTCCATCACGCCGTTGTCGATGTCCTCGATGTAGCCGGTGCCCGCCCAGGCGCCGGAGTACAGGACCGTCATCATCAGGATTCCCGGCACCAGGAAGGTGATGTAGCCGTCGGAGCCGAAGCCGGGGATGGTCCCGATCGAGGTGAAGACCTGACCGAACAACAGGATCCAGATCACCGGCTGCAACAGCGAGACCCCGACGCCCCAGGCCTCGCGCATGGTGTTGACGCTCCAGCGCCGGAATATCTGCCCCGCGGCGACCGACCAGCGGGCACGATGGTCGGTGCGGGCGGGGGAGTGGGTGAGCACCGCTGTGGTCATGACCGGGCCGCCTTCCCGTTCTGGGCGTCGACCTCGAAGGCGTGGCCGACGTAGTGGAGATAGACGTCGTCGAGGGACGGCCGCGAGACCGAGACCGCCCCGAAGCCGATTCCGGCCGAATCGAAGGCCGAGATGACCGAGCCGATCACCGCGGGGGCGTCATCGGCCCTCGCGATGAGCCTGCCGCTGGTGCCGCGGGCCTCGACCACCACGTCGCGCAGGGCGGCGATCGAGCCGGCCGCCGCGCGGACCGACGCGGGGTCCGGTTCGATCAGATCGACGGACAGGGTGTCGCCGTCGAGCGTGGCCTTGAGCTCACCTGGCGTGCCCTCGACGACCGCACGGCCGTGATCGATGATGACCAGGCGGTCGGCGAGTTCGTCCGCCTCCTCGAGGTAGTGCGTGGTGAGCACGACGGTCAGCGAGGTCTCGGCCGAGAGCCTGCGGATCTCGGCCCACATCTCGGCCCGCGCCTCCGGGTCGAGCCCGGTGGTCGGCTCGTCGAGGAACAGCACCGCCGGCGCATGGATCAGTCCGATCGCGACGTCGAGCTTGCGTCGCATCCCGCCGGACAGCGTGCCGACCCGCCGGTCGGCGGCATCGGCGAGGTCGAACTGCGCGAGGAGTTCGGTCGCGCGGTCGCGCGCGGCTGCCCGGGGGACCCCGCGTAGCCGTGCGGCCATCATCAGCGACTCCAACGGGGTCTGCCGGGGATCGGCACCGGTGCCCTGCGAGACGTAACCGATCTGGCCGCGGACCGCGTCGGGGGCGGAGCCGACATCGAAGCCGGCGACCCGCACGGTGCCGGATGTCGCGGTCGACAGCGTGGCGGCGATCTTGGTCGTGGTGGACTTGCCGGCCCCGTTCGGGCCGAGCATCCCGTACACGGTGCCCGCCGGTATGGAGAAGGACAGGCCGTCAAGGGCTTTGACGTCCGGTTGTTTCCGGCCGCCCGGATAGGTCTTGACCAGGTCGGTCGCTTCGACGGCGACCGGGTTCACTGCGTGCATCTCTGGTTCCTCACTCATGAGTGGTGGGTGAACCGGCGTGCCTCGCGCGTCTATGCTGATCGGTGCAGACGAAACGCATCGATGCGCGAGTGTCGGTCGGTTCGGATCCGGTGACGGCTCGGGTGTTGGCGCACCCGGGCCGTTGCTGTTTCGTCGCTAGTGCTGTGGCGGCGGTACCCCCTCGGATCGGAAGATCGCATCGAGTTCGTCGGGGGGAATGGGGCCCTGGGCCAGCCGCTCGTGCAGCGACCGCCAGCCGCGTACGCCGCCGAGGCTGCCGTCCGCGATGCGCCCGGCCAGGCTCGCGACGTAGTCCCGCTCGGCCCGGAGCAGCGCGAGCTCGTATTGGTTCTCGACGACGAACAGCTCGGGCAGGAAGGACGCTGTCGCGGCGATCGTCGCGTCGAGCTGCCCGATCCGGTCGTCGAGCCGGGCCAGGCGCTGTCGCAGCAGCTGGACCGACACGTCCGGGCTCAGCAGCGGCATGAACGACAGCGCCGCGAGGAACTGGGTGTATTCCTTGGTCGGGCTCGAGAGGAGTTCACGCATCCACGCCTCGACCTCCGCGGCGCCGGAGTCGGTGATGCCGTAGACGGTCCGCGGTGGCCGGTTTCCGTCCCGCTCGGTGCCGACCGGTTCGATCATTCCCTGTTTGGCCAGCGACTCGACCACCGAATAGAGCGATCCGTAGTTGAGCTTGACGGAGTCGTCCTTGCCGCGGTCCTTGAGGGTCTGGGACATCTGGTACGGATGCATGGGCCGCTCGGAGACGAGCCCGAGGATCGCCAGCGCCAGCGGATTGCCTCGGGAGAACGCCCGTGTTCTGGCCATCGTCGCCCTCCCGTTGGATCCCGACTCAAATACTCGACTCAGAGTATACGGGCTCGGATATTGGGGCAAGGGGGTGCCGAGGACGTCCGCGGCACGTGGTTCGATGAGGCGTGGCAACGGAACCGATCCGGCTCGAGGTGATCATCGGCAGCGTCCGCGTCGGGAGGTTCGCACCCGTCGTCGCCGACTGGTTCGTGCGTCGGGCGCGCGCGCATCGGGCCTTCGACGTCGGTGTGCTCGACCTCGCCGACATCGCGCTGCCCGCCGATCTGTCCGACGGCCCCGAAGCGGCCGTCTTTCGCGAACGGGTCGACGCCGCAGCGGCGTTCGTGGTGGTGACCCCGGAGTACAACCACGGCTATCCGGGCGCACTGAAGAACGCGATCGACACCGCGAAGCAGCAGTGGCGGGCCAAGCCGGTCGGTTTCGTCTCCTACGGCGGGCTGTCGGGCGGACTGCGCGCCACCGAACAGTTACGTCAGGTGGTGGCCGAGGTGCACATGGTCTCGATCCGGCAGACCGTCAGTTTTCACCAGGCGCGCAAGCGATTCGGTCCGGACGGCGAGACCCAGGACGGAGCCGCGATCGACGGCTCCGTCCGTATGCTCGATCAGCTGGCGTGGTGGGCCGAGGCGCTCCGGACCGCGCGCGTCGCCGATCCGTATCCCGGCTGACCGCTGCTCACCGGGCCGGCTGAAGCGGGCGCGTGGCCCTCGGCCTGCCGATGAACGCGGTCTCCTGCGCGATGGTGACCAACACCAGGTCGACCTGATTGCCGTCGGCTCGGAGGGTGACACGGTCGCCGCCCGCGCCGGGCTGCACGATCGAGATCTGCGGATCGATCGCCGACGCGGGCTCGTGCACGTCGCGTATCCGGATGGTGGTGACCCCGGCGCGCGGCGGCACCGGCTCCACCCCGTCGAACAGAACCGCCGTGAAGGTCGGGTCGAGCCGGGTGGGGTCGTCGATCAGCCGCAACCGGTCGGGTGTGGCGATGGAGTCGATCAGCGAACCCCACACCTGGGGACGGTCCGAGTGGATCTGGATCCGGGCTCCCGTCGCGATGGCGCGGAAGACCAACTGCTGCGCGAGGTACAACTCGCCGAGCACGTCCACGTACTCGATCTCGGGCCCCACGATCCGGGCCGTCAGTCCGTGCCCGTAGTTGTCCGAGCCGATCAGCTGCCCGCACCCGGACAGCGGCAGGGCCAGAGCATCGAGCTGCGCTGCGGAGAAGTCCGTGAACGGGGTCAGCGAGTCGAGATCGGCCGAGGCAAACGGCAGGTTGGAGATCAGTCCGTCGGCCTGCCTGCCCTGCATCGAGATGAGTCCGGGGAGGTCGAGCCGCTCCGGCAGGGTGCGGGTGGTCATCCGGCAGGAGGCAGCGACCCGGACCTCGCCCGCGCGTGCGCCGGGGCGCAGCCGCACGGTCACCGTGGTACCGAGGCTCGACGGTACCCACAGCTTGGCCAGCAAGTCGTCGGACAGCACCCGCGGATCGATCGCATAGCCGGTGTTGCACACGCCAGGCAGCGGAGTGTGGGACCAGGAACGGGCGAACGAGTCGGGCCGGACGCCACGGGTGATCTGCGCTGCGGCGGAGGTGATCTCGCCCGCGGTGAGCAGCCGAGACGGGCAGCCCGCCTCGGACAGTGCGCGGACGATCCGCAGTGCCGCGACCGATGCGGCCCGCGCGGCACCGGTGGTGCCGCCGCCGCGCCGCGTGACGGCATCGGACTGGGCGGTCGCGTCGAATCGAACCGCGAGCCACACCGTCCGCTGGGCCATCGCGGGCAGCGGACCCACCAGCTGGTCGTACACCTCGGTGGCGGGGCTGCCCGCGCTCGCGCGATAGCCGTGACTGACGATGTCGATGCCACCGAGACTGATGTCGTGCTGTGTCATCGATTCGGCGAGCGCGAGCGCCGGCAGCCGGTGGACCGATTCGAATCCGTCGCGGGTGACCTGAGTCAGATTGCCGGGAATCGGCAGCACCTCGATGACCGCGACCACCGACCCGTCGTCCCAGTGCAGCCCGACCACGGGACCCGACGGGGCGCGGAAGTCGGATGTCTCCCCGAGGCGGCGTTCGCGCCGCAGCAGATACCGCCATCCGGTGGCCGCCCAGTCGAGTACGCAGCGTCCGCCGACCGGGATCAGGCCGAGCAGTGCGACGGCCGCTCCGACGGCCACGGCCGGCCACCAGGTCGCACCGAAGCCTGCCGCCGCTGCGCCCGCGCCTGCACCCAACAGCTGCGCGATGACCAGATTTCGGATCGACACCCTCGGCACCACACGCAGACGCCGCCCCCGCCGTCGAGACACAGTCTTCCCCCATCCCCCCTGATCCGTGCGGTCCCCGCCGCTCGGTTCTTCGACAGAACTGTACTGTGTCCCTCCGTAGTGCGCGCCAAACGGGGGAGGGATCATGGCAGCACAGCCGACCACGCGTTGGCAGGTCAACGGGTATCGCTTCTTGGTTCGTCGGATGGAACACGCCCTGGTTCGCCGGGATGTGCGGATGCTGCACGACCCGATGCGAACCCAGTCTCGGGCTCTGACCGTGGGGGCGGTCTTGGCCGTCATCGGGCTCGCCGGGTGCGGAGCGCTGGCGTTGATCCGGCCGCAGGACAAGATCGGTGACGCGCAGATCGTCGTCGGCAAGGATTCCGGGGCCATGTTCGTGATGGTGGAGGACACACTCCATCCGGTGCTGAACCTGGCGTCCGCCCGATTGATCGCGGGCGACGCTGCAACGCCGGTGATCGTCAAGGAGTCGGAGCTCGGCACTCGTCCGCGCGGCGCCCTGATGGGCATTCCTGGTGCGCCATCGGCACTTCCGCACGGTGAGCCGACCGCGTGGACGGTGTGCGATTCCATCGCCTCCGGTGGCACCAAGGCGATCAGGACCGCCGTCATCGCGGGAGATCCCGAGCTCGGTGAGAACGTCTCGACCCTGGCCGACGGCCAAGCGCTGCTGGTGACGGGGACGGACGGCACCTTTCTCGTCTACGACGGCAAGCGAGCCCGGATCGACCCGAACAATCGCGCGGTGTCCCTCGCCTTCGGATTGGACGGAGTCGAGCCGCGGCCGGTGAGCCCCGGCCTGCTCAATGCCATCCCGGAGGCGCAGGCGATCGCGCCGCCCGAGATCAGTGGGGCGGGCGAGCAGCCGGACTATCCGGTGCAGGGCAAGACGATCGGATCGGTGATCCGGGCCAAGGATGCCCAGGGGAGCAAGTCCTACGTGGTGCTGCGCGGTGGGTTGCAGCGGATCAGCCAAGCCACCAGTGACTTGATCCGGGCGTCCGACTCGCAGGGCAGCGCGGAGGCCGACGAGGTCAGTCTCGACGTCGTGTCGCGACCTCCACAGGTGAACGACCTTGCCGTGTCCACCTTCCCGGAGACGGCGCCGGAAATCGTCGACATCGACAGCAGTCCGGTGAGCTGCCTGTCCTGGCAGCCGATCGAGGGGGCCGACGAATCCGACGGGGGTCTCAACGCCACGGTCACGGTGATCACGGGGAACGCGCTCCCGCTCCCGCGCGACGCCGAGATGGTCTCGCTGGCGCAGGCGGACGGCACCGGCCCCATGGTCGACACCGCATACCTGAAACCGGGTAGCGGCGGGCTGGTTCAGGCCGCAGGTATGGACCCGTCCAGCGAACGCAAGGGTGCGCTGTTCTTCGTGGCGGACACGGGTGTCCGCTATGGCGTCGAGAACGTGGACGCCGCAAAGGTTCTCGGGTTCACCGACGGGAGCGTCGCAGCACCGTGGTCAATCGTCGGACTGCTCGCCCCGGGCCCGATGCTCGGCAGGGAAGCGGCCTTCCTGGCGCACGACGGGGTCGCCCCCGACGATCAGCCGGTCGACGTTTCGCCGCCGTCCCGGTGAAGCCTGCGGCGCAACGGGAACGAGGCCAGTAACCCGAGCCCGAGCAGCGCAACGACGCCGCCCGCTCCCGCCACGGCGACTTTTCGTGGACGGTCGTCGGGCGGCGCAGGCGCTTCGGGAATGGCGATCGCGGTGGACTGGGGTTCGTCCGCGGGTACGGAACCGGGAAGCTCCGCAGTCACGGCGGCCGCCGGGTCGATGACGCCGTGTCCGACGAACGGATCCCATCCGTCGGCCGGCGCGTGCGCCGTCTGTTCGATCCGGTCCATGACCTGCCGGGCGGTCAACCGCGGGAACCGAGCCCGGATCAGGGCAGCGGTGCCGGCCACGTAGGGGGCGGCGAAGCTGGTGCCCTGAACCGAGCCGCCGTTGACGGAATCAGTCAGCCCGGTCGGCTCCGGCCGGCGCGGGTCGAGCGAGGTGATCTCGGTGCCGGGCGCCGCGACGTCGACCCAGGGTCCGGGGACGGTGAAGGGGGACGGCGCGCCGTCCTGGTCGACCGAGCCCACGGCGAGCACCTGATCGTCGTACCAGGCCGGGGTCGCGATGGTGGTCACCGAATCCCATGGACTCGCATGGGGTGTGGCGGGGTCCGGTGGCGGGTTCGATGCCTTGCAGGCCTCGCTGTCGAGGTTGCCTGCCGCGGCGACCACGACGATGTCCTTGATGCGGGCGGCGTAGTCGACGGCGGCGCCGAGCGCCGCGCTGTCGCCCGCGCCTGCGGGGACGCACGCCACCTCGGAGATGTTGATGACCGTGACACCGGGGAAGTCCGCGGCGTGACGGATGGCCCGGGCGAGGGTGCTCACGTTCCCCACACCCTTCGCGTTCTGGCCCTCGGCGTCCTTGCGGCCGTCGGTTTCCCGATAGATGTTGCTCGACTGCCGGATGCTCAGGATCCGGGCATCGGGAGCGACGCCTGCGAATCCGGTCTGACCGTTGCGATTCGCGGCGATGATGCCCGCCACCAGGGTTCCGTGCGCGTCGCAGTCCTGGGTGCCGTCGCCTGTGGAGACGTAGTCCCCGCCGGGGATCAGTCCGGGCAGGCGGCTGTGCCGCTCGACCCCGGTGTCGATCACCGCCACCGTCTGACCTCGCCCGGTGCTGAGCGGCCACACCGACTCCAGGTCCAGTGCGCGCTGCGGCGGCGGGACCTGTGCCAGATCGGCGACCGGCTGCGTGGTCGAGCAGGGGTCCCTGAGCTCGGTCTTCGGTCCGGACGGCGCCGAGTTGGGCGGCACCCGGCCGGGGTCGATCGACGGCGGGGGGACCGCGATCGCGGTCGCCTGACCGAGTGACACCGCGAGGGCGACGCCGGCGAGCGCGATCGGGATCCGTCGTGCCTGGCCGCTCACAGGCCGCGCATCATGGTGAACAGCCCGGACACCCAGCAGACCAGCGGGACCACCGCGGCGATGGCCGCGTAGTCGAGCAGTTCGACGCAGCGACGCAGGACCGGCGAGAAGGTCTGGTTCGGCGCGATGACACCGAGCGTGAGCGCGAGACCCGCGACGACGATCGCGAGCGCGAAGACGCCGACGGACTGTCCGGGATTGGTGACGGCGGCGCCGACGAGGAGCATCAGCACGATGGCCGCACCGCCGCCGATGAGGGGTGCCGCCTGCTCGGCACTGGCGTAGGTGCGGCCGCGGAGCATCAGGACTCCCGCGCACACGGTCGCGAGAATTGTCCCGGGCCAGTAGATCCCGCCATCGGCGAAGACCCTGGCGGCGACCAGGGTGCCCACCGCGGTCAGTGCGGTCATCGCGCACACGAGGCCGGTGAGGTACTGCCGCGCACGGGCCGCTCGCAACGCGAGGGAGGCGAACGAGGGCAGCGCGGCGTCCGGCTCCAGTGCCTCCTCTTCGATATCGACCGCCGAGCCCGGTGCGGGCACCGGTGGCAGGGGGAGTTTGGCCAACAACATCGCGATGCGCGGGGCGGCAGCGAGCCCGACGAGGGCGACGGCCGCGAGCACCGCACCGATCGCGTAGGTGGGCTGTTCGGTCAGCGTGCCGACCGCGGCGGCGGCGGACACCGGCAGCGCGGCGGCCGCGATCCCGGTGAACAGGGAGAGACCGACGCCGCTGATCCGCAGCGCGAGTGCGGCGGCCGCACCGCAGGTCACAACCCCGAGTAGTAGGCCAGGCGCGCCGAGTCGGCCGGGCACCATCAGGGCGCCCGCGGTGAACGCGAGGGGCATCGCGCATGCGCACAGCACCGCGGCCGCGGCACGGTCGAGATAGATCCGGCTCACCACGGTGCCCGCCGTGATCAGCAGGGCGGCGACGAACAGGGCCGCGAACGCGCCGACGAGACTGTCCGATTCGGCGCGCGCCAGCAGCAGAGCCCCGGCGCCTGCCACCGTGGCGAGAACCGCGACGGCGCTGCCCATCACCCGTGCCGAGAGCGGGGTCCAGCGCCGGTACCGGTCGGCCTCCAGGGCAGCGACATTGTGCATGATGTCGTCGAACAGGGGTGCCGGGGCGCTCGTCGGCGCGGACTGCAGGACCAGCAGGTCGCCGTCGCGAACTCCGTGTTCACCGAGGCTGAGGGTGGCCGACAGCGGTGACTGCCCGATCCGTGCCAGCACCCACTCGGTGGGCTCGAACGGCTCGGCGGGTGTGGCGAAGTCGTTTGCGATGCTGTGGCTTTCGATCATGTCGACGATGCCGGGAATGATCAGAGCCAGCGGCACCCCGAACGGGACCGCGAGGTCCACCTGGGTGTGATCCGCCAGGATCGTCAGGCGACACAGGTCGGTGCGGCCACCCCGATGTGCGTCGGCCGGCGACGCATCCACGCGCGCAGCGGTCATTGTTCGTTTCCCCCCAAGAAACTCGGTGTGCAGGGCCCCACCTGCACCGATCCTCGCCTAACGGGTGCACTCTACGACATCGGGCTCCTCGGCCCGGCGCCGTGGGGCGCCCGCGGGATGGGCTAACCTCTCATGGCTCGAGGTGTCGACCCAGGGGAGTGGGGTCCATTTCGGGATTGCCAAAGCGGAATCTGGGGGGTGAACGCGCGTGAGTACCGTGCGATTCGTACGTAGGGCGCGCCGAGAGGTGCCGCGCACGCCGGGAGGCGAGTTGAGCCTGCAGGCGCCGCCCGAGATCCCGAAGATCATTCCGGGCAACCTGCTCACCAAGCTGCTGCCGGTGGTGATGGTGGTGGCGATGCTCGGCATGGTCGCCCTGATGTTCACCTCCGGCATGGCAGCCAACCCGATGTCGCTGCTGTTCCCGGTGATGATGGTCGTCTCGATGCTGGGGATGCTCGCGGGCGGGGGCGGAAAGGGCGGGGGCGCCAGGTCGGCGGAGGCGAACGAGGACCGCAAGGACTATCTGCGCTACCTCGATCAGCTGCGACGGGACGTCTACGACACCGGCGACAAGCAGCGTGCGGCGCTCGAGTGGAGTCACCCGGATCCGAGGTTCCTGTGGACGCTCGCGGGGACCGCGCGTATGTGGGAGCGGCGGGTCGCCGATCCGGATTACTGCCACGTTCGGGTCGGCCGAGGCAGCCAACGGCTGGCGACCCGCCTGATCGCGCCGGAGACCGGCCCCGTGGAGGACCTCGAACCGGTCGCCGCGGTGTCGCTGCGACGATTCGTGCGCACCCATTCGGTGGTCCACGAGCTGCCGACCGCGGTATCGGTGCGCGGTTTCGCTGCCATCGGGGTCGACGGTGACCGTCAGGCGGCCAGGGCGATGGTGCGTTCGATGCTGGTGCAGCTGTGCACCTTCCACGGTCCCGATCAGCTGCAGGTCGCGGTCGTCTGCGGTCCCGACACCGCGCCCGAGTGGGAATGGGCAAAATGGCTGCCGCATTCGCAGCATCCGGAGGCGCAGGACGGGGCAGGCACCAGCAGGATGTTCTTCGGTTCGTTGATGGAGCTCGAGGCCTCGCTCGGGCCGCAGCTGGCCGTCCGCAATCGGTACTCGCGCAACGCCCCGGCCACTCCCGGGGTGGCGCAGATGATCGTGGTGATCGACGGCGGGATCCTGGACGGCGAGTCCATCATCGACGGCGGCCTCGATTCCGTGACGGTGCTCGACCTCAGCGGATACTGCCCCAAGCTGGCGGCGAGTCGTGGGATCCAGCTGGTGATGGATGGCGAATCCATCGGCGCACGAAGCGGTTCCGGGATCGAGATCTTCGCGGTGGCGGATCAGCTCAGTACCCATCAGGCGCAGACCGCAGCCAGGCGACTGGCCCCCTACCGAACGGCGACCCAGCAGACGACCGATGCGGTCGAGGACGGTCAGCCGGTGGCGAGCTGGCATCACCTGCTCGGTATCCCGGATGTCGCCACCCTCGACCCGGGGGTGGCGTGGGCGCCGAGGACCGCGCGCGAGCGCCTGCGCGTACCGATCGGCGTCGGTATGGATGGCTCACCGGTCGAGATCGATCTCAAGGAAGCCGCCGAGAACGGCATGGGCCCCCACGGCCTGTGCATCGGCGCGACCGGATCGGGGAAGTCGGAGTTCCTCCGCACCCTGGTCCTCGGGCTGCTGGCCACCCACTCGCCGGAATCGTTGAACCTCGTGCTCGTCGATTTCAAGGGCGGCGCCACCTTCCTCGGACTCGAGGGGGCACCGCACGTCTCCGCGGTCATCACCAACCTCTCCGAGGAGTTGGCGATGGTCGACCGGATGAAGGACGCCCTCGCGGGAGAGATGAACCGCAGGCAGGAGTTGCTGCGTTCGGCGGGCAACTTCGCGAACGTCTCCGACTACGAGAAGGCGCGTGCCGCCGGAGCCGACCTCGCCCCGCTGCCCGCGCTGTTCATCGTGGTCGACGAGTTCTCCGAGCTGCTCAGTCAGCAGCCGGAGTTCGCGGACCTGTTCGTTGCGATCGGGCGGCTGGGCCGGTCACTGCACATGCACCTGCTGCTGGCCAGCCAGCGGCTCGAGGAAGGCAAGCTTCGCGGGCTCGACAGTCACCTCTCCTACCGGATCGGCCTCAAGACGTTCTCTGCCAACGAGTCCCGCACCGTCCTCGGTGTGCCGGACGCGTACCACCTCCCGGGCACACCGGGCTCCGGCTACCTCAAGTGCGACTCCGCCGAGATCGTCAGGTTCGCGGCCGCCTATGTCTCCGGTCCCTACCTCGGTGGCCGATCGCGAGCCGCGATCGAGGCCGCCGCGTCCCCGATCGACCTGAGGCCGCGCCCGTTCACCGCCGCGCCGGTGTCCGACCTGATCGTCGATGTCCCGGCCGCGCTGCCGCCGAGTGCCGCGGACGTGGCGCCCGAACCGAGCGGGTTGACGGTCCTGGAGACGGTGGTGGGCCGGATCCGGGGACGCGGTCCCGCCGCCCACAACGTGTGGCTGCCCCCGCTTGAGGACCCGCCGACCCTGAACTCGTTGTTGCCGAGATCCGTTCTGGTCGAGCCGGTCTCCGCGGTCAGCACGCTGCGGGCGCCGATCGGTATCGTGGACCGGCCCTACGACCAGCGGCGCGACGAGCTGGTGGTGGATCTCTCCGGCTCCCAGGGCAACATGGCGATCGTCGGCGGACCTCAGTCGGGCAAGTCGACCGTGCTGCGCACCGTGATCATGTCGATGGCCCTTGTCCATTCCCCCGAGCAGGTGCAGTTCTACTGCCTCGACTTCGGCGGCGGCACCCTGGCAGGCCTGGCCGGACTCCCGCATGTCGGATCGGTCGCGAACCGCCTCGACGTGGACCGGGTGCGGCGCACCGTCGCCGAGATGAACTCCATCGTGCGTCAGCGCGAACACCGCTTCCGGGAGCTGGGCATCGATTCGATGGCCGAGTTCCGGCGGCTTCGTTCGCTCGATCCGGCCACCGGCGGCCACGAGAGCGGAGCCCGCGGAGTGACCCGAGAGCCTGGAGTGCTCGGCGTGTCCGGGGACCCGTTCGGCGACGTGTTCCTGGTGATCGACGGCTGGCCCAGCATCCGGCAGGACTTCGAACCCCTCGAGGCGCAGATCGGTGCCCTGGCCGGTCAGGGCCTCTCGTTCGGCGTGCACGTGGTCCTCACTGCGTCCCGGTGGGGCGAGATCCGACCGGCGCTCAAGGATCAGTTGGGCACCCGGATCGAGCTCCGGCTCGGCGACCCGTCGGATTCGGACGTGGGCAGGCCCAAGGCATCCCGCGTGCCGGAAGGGCGACCGGGCCGCGGCATGACGCGGGAGGGACTGCACCTGCTGACGGGGTTGCCGCGGGTGGACGGGAACCCGACCAGTGCCGACCTCACCGCCGGCGTCGCGGATGCCGTCGCGCGGATCTCGGCGGTCACCGTCGGGCGCGCCGCACCGCCGGTGCGGATGCTCCCCGAACGATTCCCGCGCGCAGAACTGCTCGCGATGGCGGCGCCGGGCAGGCTGCCCGCGGGCGATGGCGGGTGTCTCCGGATCCCGATCGGCATCGACGAGGCCGAATTGGCGCCGGCTTTCGTCGACTTCGCGGAACAGCCGCACATGCTCACGTTCGCCGACAGCGCGTCGGGTAAGACCACGCTGCTGCGCGGGATCTGCGCGGGCATCATGGAGTCGAACACCCCATCGCAGGCCAAGATCATCCAGATCGACTACCGGCGGACCATGCTGGGGGTCGTCGAGGGCGATCATCTCGCCGGGTACGCGCCCAACTCTGTGACGGCGACCAAGTTCATGAACGAGCTCGCATCGATCATGGAGACCCGGATGCCCGCGCCCGACATCACCATCCAGGCGATGCGCGAACGGAACTGGTGGACCGGACCCGAGATCTACGTGGTGGTCGACGATTACGACCTCGTCGCCACCTCGAGCGGGAACCCGCTGACCCCGCTGCTCGAGTACCTGCCGCACGCCAACGACATCGGCCTGCACCTGGTCATCGCCCGCCGTTCCGGCGGCGCGGCCCGGGCGCTGTACGAGCCGATCATCGCGCGGTTGCGCGACCTCGTCCCGGCGGGACTCGTGATGAGCGGAAGCCGCGACGAGGGCAACCTGATCGGCACCGTCCGCCCCGGTGAGATGCCACCTGGCCGCGGCACTCTGGTCACCAGGGCGGGTGCCTCCCTGGTGCAGGTGGCGTGGCTTCCGCCGCTGTGACCGACAACAGTGCGCTGGCCATCCACCTCACCGAGTCGACGGTGTGGGGGTGCCACGCGGGCGTGCATTTCGATTGCCCGGCAGCGGTGTTCGCCGACTCGTTCGGCCTGCGGTTCGGGGACCGGGCCTTCGCCGCGGGGATCGCCGATCCTGAGTCCTTCGAGCCGTACCCGATCCGGTATGTCGACGACGAGTACCTCTCGCTCGGCGATCGGGTGTTTCCGATGGACGAGGTGCTGGCAGGGATGCTGGGGCACCTGGTGGCAGGACTCGGGGTGCGCACCGCGCCGGATCTGGTGGTGCTCACCCACCCGGCGCACTGGGGTCGCGGTCGTCGGCGGGCCCTGGTCAAGGCAGGCCGTGGGATAGGCAAGGGGGTGCTCCTGATCGGTGTCCCGGAGGCGCTGGCGCGGTGGTCGCCCGAGCCGATGCCGACCGGAAGCGCGGTGCTCGAGGTCGGGTTCCTCGAGACGACGGCCTCGGTGCCCGGTGCCGAGAGCGACGACTGCGTACACCGGGCGGAACTGGGCTCGTCGGATCTGCGTGACAACCCGGATGTGGCAGGCGAGTTCGCCGCGGCGATGCGTGAACTGTGCCCCGAACGACCGCCGAGAATCCTCGTCACCGGCGAACTGCCGGGAACGGCTGGACTCTCGATCGTCGATGCGATCGAGGCGGGGTGGGATCTGCCGGTGGTGGCGAGGGTGGTCTCTGGCTCCGCCGTCGCGGCGGGTGCGCTGGCCCGTGGGCTCGACATGGTGGCTCAGACGCCGGCCGCGCCCGAGACGATCGCGCCGGTGGTGCGCCGGTCGCGGTGGGCCACCGTCGGCCGGTGGGGCCCGCTTGTCGCGGCCGGTGTGCTCGTGGTCGCGGCGATCACCGCGGTTGTCGTCGTCGCGGGAGGCGGCGATCCTCGCGCATCGGCGGAGCCGGACACGGAGGTGCAGGCGCAGTCATCCGCACGCGCGGGCCGGGTGAGCGTGACCGTTCCCCTTGGGTGGCGCGAACGCGCCGACCGCGGCGACGCGGCCCGGGTGGAGCTGGTGCCGGAGAAGGGCGCAGCCGCACGAATCCTGGTCGTGGCGCAGGAACTGACGCCTGGGGCGGATCTCGAGGCGGTGGCGCACACCCTGAGTCGGCGCGCCGAGATGCGGCCGGAGACCTTCAGCGCGATCGAGCGCGGTGCCGTCGACGGGCGGCCGGGACTTCTGTACCGGGAGAGACCGGACCCCGATACCGAGGTCCGGTGGTCTGTCCTCGTCGAGGACGGGCTGCAGGTCAGTGTCGGCTGCCAGACCTCGCCGGATCGGTGGCGTGACCTCGCAGACCCGTGTGAGCAGGCAGTTCGCTCGACGGTGATCGCCGGCCGCTGAGCGCTTGCCTGCTCGCGGAAATTGGTTCGGATTCGATGGAACCGAACGGCTGGGCGCGCGCGTCCAACTATCTGTAGGCGCGGTCCGTCTCAGTCCAGAGGGGGCTGGAAATCCAGGACGCGGACGATTTCTAAGGAGCTGGTCATGAGCGGTCAGATGAGGACTACCACCGAAACCATGGAGACCGCGTCGCGGCACGTGGGCGATGTCAACGCGGACATCCAGGGGCAGCTGTCCTCGCTGCAGGGTCGGCTCGCCGCCGTCAACGGTGCCTGGGAAGGCGCAGCCAAGGTCGCGTTCGACAACCTGATGGTCCGCTGGGACTCCAGCGCCAAGCGCCTCAACGAGTCGCTGCTCGCGATCAGCGAGAACATCAAGGCCAATGGCGTCGCCTACGCCGCGGTGCAGGACGACCACTCGAGCGCCATCAACAACGCGGGCGGCGGCCTCAACATCTGAGTCCCGCGCGCTCGGGCCGGACCCGGGTGGGCGACACCCTTTTTCGAACCAGACTGCTTCGATCCACACAGTAGGAGGACCCATGAGCGGGACCATGCGTTACGACTTCGGCGCCATCGACGGCGCCAGGGCGGACATCGCCGCCACCAGCGGCAACATCAACGGCAAGCTGGGCGACCTGAAGAGCTACCTCGCGCCGCTCGTCGCCGAGTGGGAGGGCTCCGCGTCGGAGGCCTACCAGGCGCAGCAGGCCAAGTGGGATTCCGCGGCCAACGAGCTGAACCAGGTCCTCGAGGCCATCGGTCGGGCCGTCGGCGCCGGTAATGACGACATGAACGCGACGAACAACAGTGCGGCCGCCAGCTGGGCCTGAGATCGGCGCGCTGGTTGCGTTCATGCCATGAGAATTCCCCGGTGGAGGAGAGCCACCGGGGAATTCTCGTGTTCGGGGCCAGGTCATTGATTCGGTTTCGCCTGGCGCGGATACTCGTAGCACCTTCGCCGAAAGGGGCAGGGGATGACGCAGACCGCAGGGGCCGATCCCGGCCCGACGGACGCCCGCCGCGCGCGGCCGCGGAGCTACCTGATGTGCCCCCCGACCTTCTTCGACGTGGTCTACAGCATCAATGAGTGGATGCGACCCGAGGATCCCGTCGACACCGCGTTGGCGATGTCGCAGTGGGAGCACCTGGTCGAGACCTATCGGCGGCTCGGACACGAGGTCCTGACGATCGATCCCGTGCCGGGGCTCCCGGACATGGTCTTCGTGACCGACAGCGGCCTCGTCATCGACGGGGTCGCGCTCGGTGCCCGGTACCGAACCGAACAGCGGGCCGCGGAGGCCGACCACGTGCTGCGCTGGTTCCGCGCCAACGGACTGTTCCGGCCCACCCGTCCTCGGTACATCAACGAGGGTGAGGGCGACCTGCTGGTGGTCGGCGACATCGTCTGCGCGGGAACGGGGTTCCGCACCGACGAGCGCGCGCACGCCGAGGTGGCCCGGCACCTGGGCCGCCGGGTGGTCACCCTGCGGCTGATCGATCCCCGGTACTACCACCTCAACACGGCGCTCGGCGTCCTCGACGATCGCACCGTCGCCTACCTGCCGGGGGCATTCGCCCCCGAGAGCCTCGCGGTCCTTCGAGACCTGTTCCCCGACGCCGTCATCGCCGAGGAGGCCGACACCCGGTGGCTCGGCCTCAACCTGGTCAGCGACGGCCGCAACGTGGTGCTGCCCAGTCAGGCGCAGCGGCTGGCCGGCCTGCTCGCCGAGCGTGGGTACACCCCGGTCCCGGTGGACTTCTCGGAGTTCCTCAAGTCCGGCGGTGGGATCAAATGTTGCACCCTCGAACTCCGCGGCTATCGCGAGATACAGGCGGCCCGATGAACGCGCGGGTGCCGGTGACCGCGGGCACGCTCGCGGAACTCGCGCGGGCCCAGGCGCACAGCGCGCACAACTACGATCCGCTGCCGGTGGTCATCGACTCGGCGCGCGGTGCCTGGGCGCGCGGCATCGACGGCGTCGAGTACCTCGACATGCTGGCCGGGTACTCGGCGCTCAACTTCGGGCACGGGCACCCGCGACTGGTCGAGGTCGCCCGTGCGCAGCTCGGCACGCTCGCGCTCACCAGCCGCGCGTTCCAGCACGAGGCGTTCGCCGGGTTCTGCGAGGACGTGAGCCGGCTGTGCGGCAAGGAGGCGGTGCTCCCGATGAACACCGGGGCCGAGGCCGTC
This sequence comes from Rhodococcus sp. PvR099, assembly GCF_017833315.1. NCBI lineage: Bacteria > Bacillati > Actinomycetota > Actinomycetes > Mycobacteriales > Nocardiaceae > Rhodococcus > Rhodococcus sp. PvR099. Next base: position 5,358,795 of record NZ_JAFIBV010000001.1, read on the forward strand.
GAGACCGCGCTGAAACTGGCAAGGCGCTGGGGGTACGACGTCAAGGGTGTCGCCGCCGACCGCGCCGAGATCATCACCTTCGCCGGGAACTTCCACGGCCGGACCATCACCATCGTCGGGTTCTCCACCGACCCCGATGCGCACGACGGCTTCGGCCCGTACGCACCCGGTTTCCTCACCGTCGACTACGGCGACCTCGACGCGCTCGCGGCCGCGGTCACCCCGAACACCGTGGCCGTCCTGATCGAGCCGATCCAGGGCGAGGCAGGTGTGCTGGTCCCGCCCGACGGCTACCTCGCCGCGGTCCGGGCGCTGTGCGACGAGCACTCGATCCTCATGCTCGCGGATGAGATCCAGAGCGGTCTCGGCCGGACCGGCGACACCTTCGCCTGCGATCACGAGAACGTCGTCCCCGACGTCTACATCCTCGGGAAGGCGCTCGGTGGTGGGCTGATCCCGGTCTCCGCCGTGGTGGCGGACCGGTCGGTGATGGAGGTGATCCGCCCCGGTCAGCACGGCAGCACCTTCGGCGGGAACCCGCTCGCCTGCGCGGTCGGCAGCGAGGTGGTCCGGCTGCTGGAGACGGGGGAGTTCCAGCAGCGCAGCCGCGAACTGGGCGCCCATCTGCACGATCTGCTCGGGCAGCTGCCGCAGGAACAGGTCTCGGAGGTCCGCGGGCGCGGGTTGTGGGCAGGCGTGCAGCTGGCGGCCGGTCAGCCGGGCGCCCGGGTCGTCTGCGAGCGTTTGCTCGCCCGCCGGGTACTCGCGAAGGACGCGCACGAGGGGACCATCCGGATGGCGCCGCCGCTCGTCATCGAGCGCGACGAGATCACCTGGGCGGTCGAGCAGCTGGCGGACGCGCTCGGCCAGCGGTGAGCCACGGGATCGGTGAGCCACCGGGACCGACTTTGACCAGGCCCTGACCTGCGCGGTATGGTTCTACGTCGGCGTGCGGTACGGCGCGGCACTCACGTGCCCGTTGTAGTGCGGGTTCTCGGGTCTCCACTGGCCGCCGAGATCATCCGGACCACACGCTGTGGCCAGCAGCTACACGATATGACGAGGAAGTTCTGTGTCTACGTACACCCCGAAGGCCGGAGATGTGACCCGCACGTGGCACGTCATCGACGCCACTGACGTGGTGCTCGGCCGACTTGCCGTGCAGGCAGCGAACCTGCTCCGCGGCAAGCACAAGCCCACCTTTGCACCGCACGTTGACGGCGGCGACTTCGTCGTCATCATCAACGCCGACAAGGTCGCGATCAGCGGCAACAAGCGCGACGGCAAGCTCCTGTACAACCACTCCGGATACCCGGGTGGCCTGCGGTCCCGCACCGTCGGCGAGGTCCTCGAGCGGACCCCCGACCGCCTCGTGGAGAAGGCCGTCGTCGGCATGCTCCCGAAGAACAAGCTCGGCAGCGCCATCGCCGGCAAGCTGAAGGTCTACGCAGGCCCGAATCACCCCCACGCCGCGCAGCAGCCGGTTCCGTTCGAGATCAAGCAGGTGGCCCAGTGACCGAGCAGAACGAGACCGCTGAGGTCGTTGTCGAGGAGACCGTGGTGGAGGAGTTCGACTCCGCGGATCAGCCCGAGATCGTCGAGGAGTTCGAGGCCGAGGCGGCAGTCGCCCCCGCAGCCCCGATCTACATCGATCGTCCGATCCAGACCGTCGGCCGTCGTAAGGAGGCGGTCGTCCGCGTCCGCATGGTCCCCGGCACCGGCGAGTTCAAGCTCAACGGCCGCACCATGGAGGATTACTTCCCCAACAAGGTGCACCAGCAGCTCATCAAGGCCCCGCTCGTCACCGTGGAGCGCACCGAGTCCTTCGACATCGTTGCCCTCCTGCACGGCGGCGGACCGTCCGGACAGGCAGGCGCCCTGCGTCTGGCCATCGCCCGCGCCCTGATCGAGGTCACCCCCGAGGATCGCCCGGCCCTCAAGAGCGCCGGCTTCCTCACCCGTGACGCCCGCGCCGTCGAGCGCAAGAAGTACGGCCTGAAGAAGGCCCGTAAGGCATCTCAGTACTCCAAGCGCTGATGTGTCGCCGATGCCGGCCCCGAGGGTCGGCATCGGCACCTGTTCACCAACAAGAGCAGGCGTCCAGCAGTACCGGACGCCTGCTCTTGTCGTAGCAAAGACAGAGGGGTCTGTTTACATGGGTCGGATGTTCGGTACGGACGGCGTGCGCGGCTTGGCGAATGCGGAGCTAGACGCCGAGTTGGCGCTGCGGATCGCGGGGGCGGCAGCCTCTGTGCTGGCGCTCTCCGAGCGGGGCGCGCCCCGACCGATCGCCGTCCTCGGACGGGACCCCCGCGCGAGCGGTGAGATGCTCGAGGCGGCCGTCACCGCCGGGCTCACCGCGGCGGGCGTCGACGTCATCAACGTCGGCGTGCTGCCCACTCCTGCCGTCGCCTTCCTCACCGGCGCCTACGACGCCGCGCTCGGCGTGATGATCTCCGCCTCGCACAACCCCATGCCGGACAACGGCATCAAGATCTTCGCGGCGGGCGGTCACAAGCTCGACGACGAGTCGGAAGACCGCATCGAGGCCGCCATCGCCGACCGCGACCTGATCCCGCGGCCGACCGGCGCCGGCATCGGTCGCGTCCGCACCGCGACCGACGCGGCCGAGCGGTACCTCGAGAACCTCACTCGCGCCACCACCCACCGTGTCGACGGGCTGACCGTGGTGGTGGACTGCGCGAACGGCGCCGCCTCGACGGTGGGCCCGGAGGCCTACCGGGCGGCGGGCGCGCGGGTCATCGCCATCCACGCCGATCCCGACGGCCTCAACATCAACGACGGCTGCGGTTCCACCCACCTCGAAGAGCTGCAGGCCGCGGTGCTCGCACACGGCGCTGACCTGGGCATCGCGCACGACGGGGACGCGGACAGGTGCCTGGCCGTCGACGCCACCGGCTCCGTGGTCGACGGTGACGCGATCATGAGCGTGCTCGCCCTCGCGATGCGCGAGTCCGGCGAACTGGCCCAGAACACCCTGGTCGCGACGGTGATGAGCAACCTCGGCCTGCACATCGCGATGCGTGAGGCGGGTATCGAGGTCCGCACGACGGCGGTCGGCGACCGGTACGTCCTCGAGGAGCTGCGCAACGGTTCGTTCAGCCTCGGCGGCGAGCAGTCGGGACACGTGGTGCTGCCCGGCTTCGGGACCACCGGCGACGGCGTCCTCACCGGGCTCAGGCTGATGGGCCGGATGGCCCAGACCGGCAAGTCGCTGCGTGAGCTGGCCGCGGTGATGCGCACGCTGCCGCAGGTGCTCGTCAACGTCCAGGTCACCGACAAGGCCGCGGTCGCCTGCGCGCCCGCAGTGCTCGAGGCGGTTGCCGAGGCCGAGGCGATGCTCGGCGAGGCCGGCCGCGTGCTGCTCCGCCCGTCCGGCACCGAGCAGCTGGTGCGGGTGATGGTCGAGGCCACCGAGATCGAGATCGCGCAGAAGCTGGCCGATGGGCTCGCGGACCGTGTCGCCTCGGTCTAGGGCGCGGCGTCCGTGGTCGCGGACTAGGGGTGAACCCCGAACCGGCCAGGGGTTTCGACTCATCCTCCAAGGGGATACCCCGATGCCGAAATCAACCCTCAGCGCGATGCGGTGAGGACATCGACTCCCGAATAGTGGAGGACAACGCAGCGAGCCGCTGCACCGTCCGACGAAAGGGAGCACCATGACCACCCAGACCACCAGCCGTCGCCTGACTCGTGCCCGCACCGGGAACATCTTCGGCGGCGTCTGCGCCGGCCTCGCCCAGTACCTCGGCTGGAAGCCGTGGCTGGTGCGAGCGCTCTTCGTCGCCTCCTGTCTGCTGCCGGGCCCGCAGTTCCTCATCTACTTGGCGATGTGGATCTTCATCCCGAAGAGCGAGTTCTGAGCGGGCGTCCCGCTACCTACGGTTGCGTACTGAATCTCTTGTCGGGCAGGCTTCTTTGCGAATCGACGACTAGGGAGGGTTCGGCGAGATGGGTCACTACAAGAGCAACGTGCGCGATATTGAGTTCAACCTGTTCGAGGTGCTCGGGATCGGAAAGCTGCTCGACGGTGGTGCCTACGGCGACCTCGACGCCGACACCGTGCGCAACATCCTCGCGGAGGTCGCGAGGCTGGCAGAGGGGCCGGTCGCCGCGTCCTTCGTCGACGCGGATCGCCATCCCGTCGAGTTCGACGCCCAGAACCACGCGATCGTCGTCCCCGATTCACTGCGCAAGACCGTCGAGGCGGTGAACGAGGCCGGGTGGTCACGCCTCGGCCTGCCCGAGGGCATGGGCGGTGTGCCCGCTCCGGCCCCCCTGGTCTGGGCGATCGGCGAGATGCTGGTCGCCGCGAACGGGTCGGCGAGCTTCTTCAACATGGGGCCGTTGATGGCCAGCGTGCTCTACACCGTCGGGACCGAACAGCAGAAGCACTGGGCCAAGGCCGGATTCGAGCGTGGGTGGGCGGGCACCATGGTGCTGACCGAACCGGACGCCGGGTCTGACGTCGGTGCGGGCCGCACGAAGGCGATCCAGCAGACCGACGGCACCTGGCACATCGAGGGCGTCAAGCGGTTCATCTCGGGCGGCGACGTCGGGGACACCGCCGAGAACCTGTTCCACCTGGTGCTGGCCCGTCCCGAGGGTGCGGGCCCGGGGACGAAGGGCCTGAGCCTGTTCTACGTCCCGAAGGTCCATTTCGATCCGGACACCCTCGAACTCGGCGATCGCAACGGCGTGTACGTCACCGGTGTCGAGCACAAGATGGGCATCAAGTCCTCACCCACGTGCGAGCTGACCTTCGGAGCCACCGATGTACCGGCCGTCGGCTGGCTCGTCGGCGAGGTACACAATGGCATCGCCCAGATGTTCCAGGTGATCGAGAACGCTCGAATGATGGTGGGCACCAAGGCTGCCGGGACGCTGTCGACCGGATACCTGAACGCCTTGGCCTACGCCAGGGAGCGCGTGCAGGGCGCGGACCTCACCGAGATGACGGACAAGTCCGCGCCCCGGGTGACCATCACCCACCATCCCGACGTGCGCCGCAGCCTGGCGATGCAGAAGGCGTACGCGGAGGGCCTGCGCGCGGTGTATCTCTACACCGCGGCGCATCAGAACGCCGATGTCGCCGAGTTGGTGTCCGGTGCCGACGCCGAGCTCGCCGAGCGGGTGAACGATCTGCTGCTGCCGATCGTCAAAGGCGTCGGCTCCGAGCGGGCCTACGAGTTGCTCACCGAGAGCCTGCAGACCCTCGGTGGTTCCGGCTACCTGCAGGACTACCCGATCGAGCAGTACATCCGCGATGCCAAGATCGACACCCTCTACGAGGGCACCACGGCGATCCAGGCACAGGACTTCTTCTTCCGGAAGATTGCCCGCGACCGTGGGGTCGCGCTCGCCCACGTGGCGGGTCAGGTGCGCCAGTTCATCGACAGCGCCGCGGGCAACGGCCGCCTCAAGACCGAACGGGCGCTGCTCGAGACCGCACTGACCGACGTGCAGGAGATGGCGGGGATCCTGACCGGCTACCTGATGGCCTCTCAGCAGCAGCCGTCCGAGCTGTACAAGGTCGGACTCGGCTCGGTGCGCTTCCTGTACGCCGTGGGAGACCTGCTCATCGCGTGGCGTCTGCTGGCTCAGGCCGAGGTGGCGCTGACCGCCCTCGACGGTGGCGCACCGGCCAAGGATCGGTCGTTCTATCGCGGCAAGGTCGCGGTCGCGTCGTTCTTCGCCAAGAATGTCCTGCCGCACCTGGCCGCGACGAAGGTGATCCTCGAGTCGATCGACAACGAGATCATGGAGCTGGAGGAAGAGGCCTTCTAGGTCACCGGAGGGAACCGAACGGGCACCGGCTGCGTCTGTACTCCTGACAGGTGTATCCGGCGGGGGGAGTCGTGGTGGGGGAGCGTTTCGAACTGGACGTGGCGGCGCTGCGAACCGTCACGGCGGGGTTCGTCACCTCCGCGGCAGCGCTGGACGCGGCGGCGGCGGCGCTGCGGAGCCGTGACGAACGGCTCGCCGGTCCCGTGCTGGCCTGGGCGGAGGCGACGAGGTCGAACGCGCACCGGCTGGATGCGGCGATCGCCGCGTATGCGTGGCAGGAAAGGGAGAACGCCGGGACCGTCGGCGGGGCGGACCGGTGAATCCGGCCGCTTCGGACGAACTGGCGTACTTCGCCCGGTTCCTGCCGAGGCTGGGGTCCGTGACCGAGCCGACGATCGACTACGACCAGCTCAGCGAGCGGTATTTCGGACTCGCCGTGAGCGATCTCGCGGCGCTGCGCGCGGACGCGGACGTCGTCGGGGCCGCGGTCGACACGATGCGCGCGCAGTGCGACGCGCAGCAGCAGCTGATCCTCGGCCTCGCGGCCGGGTGGGAGGGCGTCGCGGCCGACTCGGCGCTGGCGGCGCTCGACGCCGACCTCGATCGCGCCCGCGCGAGCACCGAGGCCATGGCAGGCGTGCACGCTGCCCTGCTGGCGGCCGCCGATGTCATCGCGACGGTGGTCGCGGCGAACGCCACCGTGATGGACGAACTCGACGCGACGCAGATCGCGGGGCGCACCCCGGCGGAGATCGACCTGATGATCGCGGTCGTGCGGCTCGAGTCCGGCGACAACGCGTGGGGGCTGTTGCGGCAGGCGTCCGGTCTGTTCGCCGAGCTGACCCCGATGATCCCGTCCGTGGTGCGTTCCGGGGCGCTGGTCGGCGACCGGCTTCTCGACGTCGCCGTCGACCTCACCTCGACGTGGCTGAGTGAAGTGTTCGTGCCGCACGTGCAGGCGCAGCTCTCATGTGTCCTCGAGCTGTGCGACGCGACCGCGAGGGCGATCGACGGCGCGCACCGATTGGTCTCGGACGCAATGGAACTCGCCGGCTCCGATCCGGACGGATTCGGTGCGGTCGACCGGGTGGACGATCCCGTCGCCGGATTCACCCCGGCGGCTCCCGCGCAGTCGCCCGTCGCGCCGGTGGCGGCCGCCGAACCGACGGTGACGATGGTCGTCGTCGAGACCACCGAGGGCCAGACCCTGCAGCTGGTGCGGGAGGATGGCGAGCCGAGAACCTACCGTGTCGAGATCGGAGCGGACGGTGAACCGAATCTGTGCGAATGCGATTCGCGGGCAACCGAATCCGCGCCGATCACGAAACCGCCGGAACCGCCTGCGTCGCCCGATCCCGCCGCCGACCAGGGGGATCACCCGGTGCCCGAACCCCCGGTGTCGGATGCCCCGGCGCCCGAACCCATGCCGCCAGTACCGACCCCGCGGCAGGCCCGCGACGGCAGGTCCAAGGCCCCCGCGTCGACCGTCGACGAGCGCCCCGCCGACCCGGCGCCGGAATCGGGGGCCGAACTGGCCGAGGCCGGTCCGCTGTGAGGAACCGGCTAAGGGCGGAATCGGTGCTCGCCGAGCATTCCGCCGCGCTCGAGCGGATCCGGGTCGCCATCGCGGACGCGAACCTCGCCGCCGAGGCGCGTTCGCGTCAATTGTGTTCCGCGGCAGTGGACTCACCGGCCGCGGAGACGGAGCCGGCCGACGGCTACCCGGTGAGCTGGCTCGTCTGATCGGCGGCCAGCTCGACGGCCAGGGAGCCAGGGAGGTGGGCGCCTGGCAGCGCGAACTGCTCGTACCGGGTCTCGCCGAGCAGGTGATAGAGCAGGTATCCGGTCAGCAGCGCGCGCGTCGTCTTCTGCGTCCGGCGCTCGGAACCGCCGAGTCCGAGCGCGCCGAGCATCCTGCGGCCCTCGGGGAGTCCGCCGGCCGAGCCGCCGTCGACCGTCCGCAGGATCGCCTGTCCGCCCCAGGCCTCGGCGATCGAGCGGGCATTGCAGTTCAGCGAATCGATGTCCTCGTCGCCCGCGATGATCAGCCCGGGACCCGCGAGGGTGGCTGCGGCTTTCTCGGCCGACGGCGAGGTCGGTGCCGGGAACAGTGCGGCGACGGCCGCGGCCGGGCCGTGCTGGGCGGCCGCGATCACCGCAGCGCCCGCCCCCATGCCGTGGCCGGCGTAGGCCACCCGGGTCGCGTCGACGCTGATCTTCCCGGGGCCGAGGCGCACGCCCGCACAGATGTCGACCGCGGTCCGCAGATCCGCGGCGAGGCCCAGGTGCGAGGGGACCGGCGTGCGCTGGGTGGCGGGTGCGGCCACTACCAGGCCCCAGGACGCGAGGTGGGTGAGGGTCTGGGCGTACCGGTCGACGCCGGTCATCCAGCCGTGCGCGAACGCGACCGCGGGCAGCGAGAAGCCTTCCGCCGGTGTGTACACCACACCGGGCTGGCCCGCGAGGGAGAGGTCGCCGCGCAGCACCTTGTGCGGACCGCGCTTAGATAGCTGAGAGGCCAGGGTCTTAGGAGTCGGCGCCACGAGGATGACCGTATCCGATCGAGAACCACGAGGGAGAAGCGACAAGTGTTTGGCATTCCGGTACCGGTGCCCCGCGATCTGACCCGCGCGTTCGAGAACGTGTGCGCCCGACTCGGGTCGAACGGGCTGGCGGACCTGCGGCCGACGCCGTCGGAGGTCGTCGACTCGAACGCCGAGCGCACGATCCGCCGGTTCCGCTCCGCCGACCGTGCGGCGACGGGTGTGCCCCTGCTCTTGGTCACGCCGCTGGCGGCCACCTCTGTCGCCTTCGACCTGCGCCGTGGCTGCAGCGTCGTGGAATACCTGATGGAAACCGGTCGTGACGTGTATGTCGTGGACTACGGCCCGGTGAACTTCCAGGACCGGACCCGCGGCTTCGAGCACTGGGTGGACGACGTGATCCCCGATGCGGTGCAGGTGGTCAGTGACGACGCGGGCGGCGCGCTCGTGCACCTCGCGGGCTGGTCGCTGGGCGGGATCTTCGCCGTCTATGCGGCCGCGGCACATCCGGAGTTGCCGTTGGCCTCACTGACCCCGATCGCCAGCCCGTTCGACCTGCGGCAGGTTCCGCTGTTCGCGACCCTGCGTCCGCTCGACCGGCTGTTCGGTCCCTATACCGTTGCGCCCCTCTATCGGGCGCTCGGAAACATCCCGGCCCCGCTGACCAGCCTCGGCTTCAAGGCGGCGAGTGTCGACAAGTATCTGACCAGGCCGTTCACCGTTCTCGCGAACCTCGACGACAGGGACCACCTCGAGCAGCTCGAGGCGGTGGACCGCTTCATGAACAGCATGTATGCGTACCCGGGTCGCACCTTCGGCCAGCTCTATCACGTGGTGATGCGGTCGAACGAGTTCGCGACCGGCCACATGGAGATCGGGGGCAGGCGGGTCAGTCTGAGCGAGATCGACGTACCGACCATGGTCATCGCGGGCGCGGGCGACGGGCTCGCGCCCGTGAAGGCCGTCCATCACCTCACCGAACTGCTCACAGGGGCGCCATCGGTCCGCTTCGGTGCGTTCCCCGGCGGGCACCTCGGCGTGCTCACCGGTCGCGCGGCCCGCGAGACGATGTGGCCCGCACTGGCCGACTTCCTGACCAGGTCCGAGCCGGATATCACAGCACAATAACTGCCGGTTGCGCACCCGGAATCGGAATGTCGCGAAAGCATCACGATCGGGGGTTCCGGTCTGTTTGAATTCGCGGGACTTCCCGACTATCCGGACGGTGCACCTTGCGCAGAGCAGCATATTGTCTCGCACTCTCGTTCCTGTTTCTCCTGGTCGCCGGTCCCACCCCCGCCATAGCGCAACCGGGTCCCTCGGTGCTCGGGGTGGGGGAGTATCCGCGCCTGGTCCGGCTCAAGCAGTCGGGCACGATCCTGGCGTCGATGACCAGCCGCGATGCGCAGGGTTACTTCTCTCCGATCCTCGAGAGCACCGACGACGGCGCCAGCTTCCATCCGATCGGCGCGGTCCGTGACCCCGAGGCCAACTCGGGGCTGTGCTGCAGCACCCTCTTCGAGGTGCCGCAGCAGGCCGGCCTGCTGCCTCCGGGAACGCTGCTGTGGGCGGGCACGGTCGGGTACGAGGCGGGCCGTGACAGGCGGATCGCCATCAAGGTGTGGGCGAGCTTGAACGGCGGCCGGGACTGGGTGCCGCTGGGCGTCGCTGCCAGGTCCCCGAACCACGAGGGCGTCTGGGAGCCCGAGTTCGTCGTCGACGCGGCGGGCACCCTGTGGCTGTACTACGCCGACGAGACCGAGATGCCGCGGCACTCACAGGTGCTGAGCAGGGTGTCCTCCGTCAACGGCCTGGACTGGGTCGACAAGCAGGTGATCCTCGCGCGTGATCCGCAGCGCGTGCGTCCCGGCATGGCCGTGGTGACCCGGCTGGCGGACGGACGGTTCGCCTCGACCTACGAGATGTGCAACTTCGGCGCCGAGTACTGCAGCCCGTACGTCAAGGTCTCGCACGACGGCGTCAACTGGGGTGCGACGACCGACCCGGGGGTCAGGGTGACCACCGCCGACGGCAGTTACTTCCAGCACTCGCCGTACCTGCAGTCCGTGCCGGGCGGGCCGAACGGCACCCGACTGGTGCTCGGCGGCCAGACCTACGTCGGCAAGGACGGCAAGCCGTCGGCGAAGAACGGCAGGGTCCTGCTCGCCAACGACAACTTCGGGGCCGGCAACTGGTTCGAGATCCCGGCGCCGGTGGCGGCGCCGAGCGCTAAGAACAAGACCTGTGCGAATTACAGCTCTCCGCTGCTGCCGGTCGCGGGTGGGTCCAGGGTTCTGCAGGTCGCCGTCGAACTGCACAACGGGGTGTGCACGGCGTTGTTCGGCACCGGGCCGGTCGCACCGTGACCCAGGTCACCCGGCGCCCACGCCCTCCCGGTCGGCAGGGGTTCGGCAGCCCAGTACCCTGGTGACCCATGTGCGGAATCGTGGGATACGTCGGCCACCGCCAGGCGCTGGACGTCGTGGTGGAGGCGCTGCGCCGGATGGAGTATCGCGGCTACGACTCGGCCGGTATCGCGGTCCTCGACGGTGTGGGCGGCGTCGCGATCGAGCGTAAGGCGGGCCGGCTGGCCAACCTCGAGGCCGAGCTCGCGGAGACCGGCACCGAGCGCTTCGTCGGCACCACGGGCATGGGCCACACCCGCTGGGCGACGCACGGCAGGCCGACCGACCGCAACGCGCACCCGCACCGGGACGCCGAGGGCAAGGTCGCGGTCGTGCACAACGGCATCATCGAGAACTTCGCGCCGCTGCGCGCCGAGCTCGAGAACGACGGCGTCGAGTTCGCCTCCGACACCGACACCGAGGTGGCGGTGCACCTGGTCTCGCGGGCCTACGCCTCCGGTGACACCGCCGGAGACTTCGTCGAGAGCGCCAGGACGGTGATCCGCCGCCTGGAGGGCGCGTTCACCCTGGTGTTCACGCACGCCGACCACCCGGACACCATCGTCGCGGCCCGCCGGTCCACCCCGCTGGTGATCGGCGTCGGCGAGGGCGAGACCTTCCTCGGATCCGACGTCGCGGCCTTCATCGAGCACACCCGCGATGCGGTCGAGCTCGGCCAGGACCAGGTCGTCGTCATCACCGCCGACGGCTACACGGTCACCGACTTCGACGGGAACGAGGACGTCCCCACGCGTCCGTTCCGGATCGACTGGGACCTCGCCGCCGCCGAGAAGGGCGGCCACGACTACTTCATGCTCAAGGAGATCGAGGAGCAGCCGGCCGCGGTGGCCGACACCCTGCTCGGGCATTTCGATGCCGGTCGCATCGTTCTCGACGAGCAGCGGCTCTCCGATCAGGAGCTCCGCGATGTGGACAAGGTGTTCGTCGTGGCCTGCGGCAGCGCCTACCACTCCGGCCTGCTCGCCAAGTATGCGATCGAGCACTGGACCAGGCTGCCGGTCGAGGTGGAGCTGGCGAGCGAATTCCGTTACCGCGACCCGGTTCTCGACCGCTCGACGCTCGTCGTCGCGATCTCGCAGTCCGGTGAGACCGCAGACACCCTCGAGGCGGTGCGGCACGCGAAGGACCAGAAGGCGCGAGTGCTCGCGGTGTGCAACACCAACGGGTCCCAGATCCCGCGCGAGGCCGACGCCGTCCTCTACACCCGGGCCGGACCGGAGATCGGTGTCGCGTCCACCAAGGCGTTCCTGGCCCAGGTGACCGCGAACTATCTGGTGGGGCTGGCGCTGGCGCAGGCGCGCGGCACCAAGTACCCGGACGAGGTGGCCAGGGAGTACCGCGATCTCGAGGCCATGCCGGACCTGGTCGCGCGCGTGCTGCAGACGGTCGAACCGGTCAGGGCGCTGGCGCGGGAACTGGCGCACTCGCCGACCGTGCTGTTCCTCGGACGCCACGTCGGGTATCCGGTGGCACTCGAGGGTGCGCTCAAGCTCAAGGAACTCGCGTACATCCACGCCGAGGGATTCGCCGCGGGCGAGCTCAAGCACGGGCCGATCGCGCTGATCGAGGAGGGCCTTCCGGTCATCGTCGTGATGCCGTCGCCGAAGGGCCGCGCGGTCCTGCACTCGAAGCTGGTCTCCAACATCCAGGAGATCAAGGCGCGCGGCGCACGGACCATCGTGATCGCGGAGGAGGGCGACGAGGCGGTGCGCGCGCACGCCGATCACCTCATCGAGATCCCGGCGGCGCCGAGCCTGCTGCAGCCGCTGCTGTCCACGGTCCCGCTGCAGGTGTTCGCGGCCGAGGTCGCGCAGACCCGCGGCTACGACGTGGACAAGCCGCGCAACCTGGCGAAGTCGGTCACCGTCGAATAGATGCGCGTGGCGCCGTCATCGCACGATGACGGTGCCGCTCATCTGCGGGTGCAGGGTGCATTCGTACGGGTAGGTGCCATGCCTCATGAACGTGTGGCTGAACTCGCCCTCGGACATCGTCTCGCTGGCGAAGTCGCCCTCTGCGGTGCCCTTCCCGGTCGCGGTGACGTTGTGTTCGGTGCCCTCGTCGTTGAACTCCCAGGTGACGGTGTCGCCGATGAGGATTCGTGAGGTGGACGGCCAGAAGGCATTGTTGTTGATCTCGACGGTCTTGTCCCGCGCCTGCGCCGGACTGCCGCTACCCACGAGTACCGATGCGACGAGCAGTCCGGTTGCGATGGTGGCGCCGAGTGCGCGCATGGATAAAGGGTAGCCCCGAACGACGGCCGTGGCGAGATACGGTGATTCGATGCGCGACTACTTCACGGCCGACCAGGTGCGGGCCGCCGAGGCCCCGCTGCTCGCCGCGCTTCCCGACGGCGCCCTGATGCGCCGCGCCGCGTACGGGTTGACCGCCGTGGTGGCGTCCGAACTACGTTCTCGCACTGGAGGTGTGGCGGGCAGGCGGGTGACTCTGCTCGTCGGCTCCGGCGACAACGGCGGGGACGCGCTGTGGGCGGGAGCGATGCTGCGCAGGCGCGGGGTCGCGGTCCAGGCGATCCTGCTCGACCCGGTCAGGGCCCACGCAGCGGGGCTGGCGGCGTTGCGCGCCGTCGGCGGGCGGGTCGAGGTGGGCGCCGACGCCGATCTCGGCGACCCCGACCTGGTGGTCGACGGCATCGTAGGGATCTCGGGCCGGGGGCCGTTGCGGCCGCCCGCCGCCGCGCTGGTGGCCAGGGTCGGCGTGCCGATCGTCGCGGTGGACCTGCCGAGCGGGGTCGATCCCGACACCGGGGTCACGGCGGGGCCCGCCGTGACGGCCTCGGTCACGGTCGCGTTCGGGGCGCTCAAGCCGGTGCACGCCCTCGCGGCCGCGCACTGCGGCCGGGTGGAACTCGTCGACATCGGCCTCGACCTCCCGGACGCCTCGGTGCGAACACCGACCGCGGCCGAGGTCGGCGCCCGCTGGCCGATGCCTGGACCTGCGGACGACAAGTACAGCCAGGGCGTGGTCGGGGTGATCGCGGGCAGCGCGCGCTATCCCGGTGCGGGCGTGCTGTGTGCGGGAGCCGCGGTCACCGCCACGTCCGGCATGGTTCGGTACGCGGGAACCGCTGCACCGCAGGTTCTCTCGCGCTGGCCGGAGGTGGTCGCGGTGGACGGGTTCGACGCCGCAGGCCGGGTGCAGGCCTGGGTGGTCGGCCCGGGGATGGGGGTCGACGAGGAAGCGCTGACGGTGCTGCGCGCGGTCCTCGGTACCGACCTGCCGGTGTTGGTGGACGCCGACGCACTCACTCTGGTGGCCGCGGAGCCAGGGCTCGTCACGGACCGGTCGGCGCCGACGTTGCTGACCCCCCATGCCGGGGAGTTCGCCCGGCTCACCGGGCACGCCTCCGCTTCGCAGAGATTGGCGGCCGACCGGGTGGCGGCGACCCGCGGCCTGGCGGCCGAGTGGGGGATCAGCGTGCTGCTCAAGGGACGGTGCACGGTGGTCGCAGATCCGGACGGATCGGTCCTGCTCAACGAGGCCGGTGGCTCCGCACCTGCGACCGCCGGCGCCGGGGACGTGCTGTCCGGCGTCATCGGGGCCCTCATGTCGACCGGTCTTGCGCCGCTGACCGCCGCGGCGATGGGCGCCCGCGCACACTCGCTGGCCGCCAACCTGGCCGCGGGGCAGGGCTCGGGCACGGCCGCGCCCATCTCGGCCGATGCACTGTTGTGCCAGGTCAGGGCGGCGGTGAGGGTGCTTCGTGCCCAAGCGGTGCCCTAAATGTGACCTCGTTAGTGATGGAAATCATTTGGCCTTTCGGTGGTCAATGGCAGGATCGTGGATCGTGACCTCCGACTTGTCCGTATGGGACGATCTGCGCATGACTTCCGCGGTTGGCCCGTACGCGCCGCAGGCGGAAGCGCTGATCGATCTCGATGCGATCGCCCACAACGTCCGCCTGTTGTGTGAACACGCGGGCGACGCCGCGGTGATGGCCGTGGTCAAGGCCGACGCCTACAACCACGGGGCGGCAGCGGTGGCGCGCACGGCGCTCGCATCCGGGGCCGCCGAGCTGGGGGTCACCACGGTCGAGGAGGCCCTGGAATTGCGGGCCGCGGGCATCGACGCGCCGATCCTGTCCTGGCTGCACACTCCCGACACGGACTTCACCGCCGCGATCGCCGCAGGAATCGAACTGAGCGTGTCCTCGCCCCGGCACCTGGGATCGGTGGTCGCGGCGGCCCGTGCGCTCGGGTCCACGGCGACCGTCACCCTCAAGGTCGACACCGGACTGGGGCGCAACGGTGTCTCGCCGTTCGAACTCGAGGACACCCTTCGGGATCTGGCCAGGGCGGAGGCCGAGGGTGCGGTGCGGCTGCGCGGGATGTTCTCCCACCTGGCACACGCCGACGAGCCGCACCACCCGATGATCGACACCCAGGCCGCCCGCCTCGAGCACGCCGTGGCCGAGGCCAGGCGGGTGGGACTGCGTCCGGAGCTGGTGCACCTGGCGAACTCGGCCGCCGTGCTGACCCGGCCGGACCTGCGTTTCGACATGGTCCGTCCCGGCATCGCGATCTACGGGCTCTCTCCGGTGCCGGAACTCGGCGGATTCGGACTGCGGCCCGCCATGACACTGCGGGCGCGGGTGGCGCTGGTGAAGAAGATCGCCGCGGGCGAGGGCGTGTCGTACGGGCACACCTGGATCGCGCCCCGCGACACCACGGTCGCCCTGCTGCCGGTCGGCTACGCCGACGGCATCCCGCGCGCCCTCGGCGGCCGCTTCGAGGTGCAGATCGGTGGTCGGCGCCACCCACAGATCGGCCGGGTGTGCATGGATCAGGTGGTGGTGGACCTCGGACCGGATCCTGCGGGGATCGCGGAGGGCGACGTGGCGGTGCTGTTCGGCAGCGGCGACGACGGCGAACCGGTGGCCCAGGACTGGGCCGACGCACTCGACACCATCCACTACGAAGTGGTGACCGGGGTTCGGGGGCGAATCGTCCGGGGCTTCACCGGCAGGGAGGACCTGCGATGAATCCGTTCGGGAAGGCGGGCCTCGTCGGAGGTGCGGTCAGCGCCGCCGCGCTCGGCGCGCTCGCGGGGGTCACCGTCGGGCACCGTCCGGCCGCCCGCCGCGGTGGCAGGCGAGACCGGTACGCCAAGGAGGACTTCCGGTTGATGAGCGCCGACCGCGGCAGCATCGTCGCGGCCGAGGACGGCACGGCGCTCGCGGTCCGGGAGGTAGGTCCCGCGGACGCACCCCTCACGGTGGTCTTCGTGCACGGCTACTGCCTGCGCATGGAGTCCTGGCATTTTCAACGGCGCCAGCTCGAGAAGCGTTGGGGCAAGGCCGTTCGAATGGTCTTCTTCGATCAGCGTGGGCACGGCCGGTCCGCGGTCCCCGCATCCGCGAGCTGCACCATCGGTCAGCTGGGCCGGGATCTCGATGTGATCCTCCAGGCCGTCGCGCCCAGGGGCCCCGTGGTGCTCGTCGGACACTCGATGGGCGGTATGACGATACTGGCGCTGGCCAGGCAGGTGCCGGAGTTGTTCGGCACCAAGGTGATCGGGGTCGGGCTCATCTCCACCGCGGCCGAGGGCCTGAACAAGACCGGGCTGAGCAGGAACCTGCAGAACCCCGTGATCGACGCGTTCCGGCTCGCGGTCCGCACCTCGCCGGGTCTGGTCCAGTTCGGGCGCGGCGCCGCACGCATGCTGATCTCCCCGATCCTGCGCTCCGCCTCGTACGGCACCGATGTCAGTCCTTCGCTGATGCGGTTCTCCGAGTGGATGCTCAACCAGACGTCGGTGACCACGATCGTGAACTTCCTCAAATCACTTGAGCTGCACGATGAATCGGCGGCGCTTCCGGTCATCGCCGAGCTGCCCTCGCTGGTGCTCTGCGGGGACGCGGACATGATCCTGCCCTTCTCCCAGTCCGAGGCCATGGCGGCCGAGCTGCCGGAGTCCGAGCTGGTGCGCGTGGTCGGCGGCGGGCACCTGGTGCAGCTCGAGTTCCCGATCCGGGTGACGGACGCGATCGACCGACTCGTCGGCCGCTCCATCGCCGAGCAGGGCGATTCCGAACGGACGGTTGTCGGTGGCTGACCACGATCCGCGCACGATCCACCTGCCGACGACCGAGGACACCGAGGCGTTCGGCAGGCGCCTCGCCCTGGAGCTGAACGCGGGCGACCTGGTGGTGCTCGACGGCCCGCTCGGTGCTGGTAAGACTGCGCTCTCGCGGGGGATCGCGGCCGGGCTCGGCGTGCAGGGCCGGGTCAGCTCGCCGACGTTCATCATCGCCCGCGAGCATCGCGCGGGCGGCGAGCGGCCCGGTGGCGGTGAGCCGGTGGCGATGGTGCACGTCGACGCGTACCGGCTCGGCATCGGCGCCGATCCGGGACAGACCTTCGACGAACTGGACGCCCTGGACCTGGACACGGACCTCGCGGGTGCCGTCGTGGTGGTCGAGTGGGGCGAGGGCGTCGTCGAGCACCTGGCCGAGCGGCATCTGCTGGTGCGGTTGCGGCGCGAACCGGAGTCGGACGTGCGCACGGCGCAATGGGCCTGGGTCTCCTAGGTATCCTCGGTAACCGTGCTCGTACTCGCGGTCGATACCGCCACGCCTGCCGTAACAGCCGGGGTGGTGCGCCTTGAGGGCGACACCCCACGAACCCTGGCGACCCGGATCACGGTCAACGCGAGGGCCCACGCGGAGGTGCTGACCCCGCACATCCTCGAATGCCTCGCGGAGGCGGGCTTCGCCCCGTCGGACCTCGATGCCGTCGTGGTCGGTTGTGGCCCCGGCCCGTTCACCGGCCTGCGGGTCGGCATGGCCACGGCGGCCGCGTTCGGCGATGCCCTCGGGATTCCCGTGCACGGTGTCTGCAGCCTGGACGCGATCGCGATCGAGGCCGCGCTGGGACGGGATCTGCTGGTGGTCACCGATGCCCGTCGCCGCGAGGTGTACTGGGCGCGCTACAGCGGCGGTGCCCGCGTGCAGGGCCCGGAGGTGAACAAGCCCGCGGACCTCGAGCCGACTCCTTCCCAGGCGATCGCGGGATCGGCCGGTCACGTCGACCTGTTCGACCTGCCCGTGGAGCCGGTCGAGACGCCGTCGCCCTCGGGTCTGGTCGCGGTGGCCGTGGCAGCACTGCGTTCCGGTGCGGAGCCCGCGCCGTTGGTGCCGCTGTACCTGCGTCGCCCCGACGCGGTCGCCATCGCGGACCGGAAGAAATGACCGCGCGGATCGTCGGGATGACCGCGGCCGACGCAACCCGCTGCGAGGAGCTGGAGACGGTGCTGTTCCCCGGTGACAGCCCGTGGAGCGCGGAGGCGTTCCGGTCGGAGCTGACCGGGCAGCACAACCGCTACTTCGTCGCCCGCGCCGAGTCCGGCACCATGCTCGGCTACGCGGGGATCGCGTTGCTCGGGCGTGGGGCCGACGCCGAGTCCGAGGTGCACACCATCGGGGTCGATCCCGCCCACCAGCGACTGGGCCTCGGCGCGCAACTGCTCGACGCGCTGCTGCGGGAGGCCGATGAACACGGCGGTCCTGTGTTCCTCGAGGTCCGCACGGACAACGAGCCGGCCATCGCCCTGTACCGGGGAACGGGTTTCGAGATCGTCGGGACCCGAAGGAACTACTACCAGCCCAGCGGCGCCGACGCGTACACCATGCGCAGGCCCGCCGCCCGGGTCGAGGGGCAGCTGTCATGATCGTGATGGGGATCGAGAGCTCGTGCGACGAAACGGGCGTCGGCATCGTCCGGTGGCACGAGGACGGCACCTGTGAGCTCCTAGCCGACGAGGTGGCCTCGAGCGTCGATCAGCACGCCCGCTACGGAGGCGTGGTGCCGGAGGTGGCCTCGCGTGCCCATCTCGAGGCGATCGTCCCGACCATGCGGCGGGCCCTCGCACAGGCGGGGATCGCGAAGCCGGACGCGCTCGCGGTGACCATCGGACCGGGGCTTGCCGGGGCGCTGCTGGTCGGCGCGGCCGCCGCGAAGGCGTACGCCGCGGCCTGGGATGTGCCGTTCTATGCGCTGAACCACCTGGGCGGGCACGTCGCGGTGGACACCCTCGAGCACGGCCCGATGCCGCCGTGCGTTGCCCTCCTGGTCTCGGGCGGTCACACCCACCTGCTGCACGTCGAGGACCTGGCGCGGCCGATCGTCGAGCTCGGCACCACAGTGGACGACGCCGCGGGTGAGGCATTCGACAAGGTGGCCCGGCTGCTCGGACTCGGGTTCCCCGGCGGCCCGGCACTGGATGCGGCCGCGCAGGAAGGGGATCCGCGGGCTATCGCCTTTCCTCGCGGCATGACCGGACCGCGCGACGCCCGCTACGACTTCTCGTTCTCCGGGCTCAAGACGGCGGTCGCGCGCTTCGTGGAGTCGAAGGAGCGGGCGGGGGAGACGCTCCCGATCCCCGACATCGCGGCGTCCTTCCAGGAGGCGGTGGCCGATGTGCTCACCATGAAGGCGGTGCGAGCGGCGACCGACGTCGGCGTCGACACGCTGGTGCTCGGCGGCGGGGCAACCGCCAATTCACGTATCCGTTCGCTCGCCGAGGAGCGTTGCGCCGAGGCCGGTTTGACCCTTCGCATCCCCAAGCCGCGCTTGTGCACCGACAATGGGGTGATGATCGCCGCATTGGGAGCGCACGTCATCGCCGGGGGCGCCACGCCGTCTCCGTTGACGGTCGCCACGGATCCGGGCCTCTCGGTGACCGTCAGCCAGTCACGGACGGCGAGCGATGGTCGATGACCGGATCGAGAAGCTGCCGAAGGAGCAGCGGCGCAGGCTGATCCGGCGCGTCGCCATCCGCACGCTCCTGAGTGCGGCCGCGCTGGTGTTCGTGTACTTCGTCATCCCGATGCAGAACCTGGAATCCGCCTCCGCGATCGGCGGGCTGGTGCTGGGGCTGGTCTTCGTCGGCGCGCTCTTCGCCTGGCAGATCCGGAAGATCGTGCGCGCGGAGCATCCGGGGCTGCAGGCGATCGAGGGCCTCGGGCTGATGCTGCCGGGGTACCTGCTCGCGTTCGCGACGCTGTACCACCTGATGTCCCTGTCGGGGCCGGAGAACTTCAACGAGCCGCTGACGAAGATCGATTCGGTGTACTTCACGCTGGTGTGCTTCTCGACTGTCGGGTTCGGGGACATCACCGCGACCACCGAGGTCTCCAGGGCCGTCGTCTCGGCGCAGATCGTGGGGAACCTGTTCCTGCTCGCGGTCGGTGTCCGCATCATCACGGCCGCGGTGCGGCTGGGACAGCGACGCAAGGACGCCGCGACGTGAGCGCCGGCGTCAGGCCCTGACGGGGGCGGACAACTCCAGCAGGGTCAGCCCGGTCGGCGCCCGGAGCAGGTCGTCGATGGTGACCCCGTCGAGGGAGTCATAGAAGGCGATCTGGGCGCGGCGCAGTGCGCTGCGGAGACGGCAGCCGCTGCGCAGCGGGCACGGATGGTCGCCCTCGCAGTTCACGACCTCCTCGTCGCCCTCGAGGGCGCGGGCGAGCGTGCCCACCGAGGTGTGCCGACCCGCCTCGGTGATCGTGAGCCCGCCGCCCCGACCGCGGCGGGCTTCGACCATGCCGAGTTCGCGTAGCCGGACAACGACCTTGGCCGTGTGCGTGTACGGAATCGACATCTGATCCGCCACCTGACTTGTCGTCAGGCCGCCGCCTCCAGGGGAGGCGGCCAGGCGCATCACCACGCGCAGCCCAAGGTCGGTGAAACGCGTCAGCTGCACGTACCGACCGTATGATACTTGCATCTGAGATGCAACAAAACCGTCATGCGCGCGGCGAGACCAGCACCAGTTCGGTGTTGTGATCGACGGATCCGCCCAGCAGCTTCGGGTCGGCGTGGATGTCGTTGAAGGACAACTCGCGGTACAGCGAGGCCAGGCCCTCCTGGCTGAAGTCCCCGTGCCGGACCTCGTACGGGCTGTCCGACTCGACGAGCGTGGTCAGCAGCGAGAGCGTGCCGTCGGTGTTGTCGACAACCTCGATCAGCCGCGCGTGCTGCGGGAAGTCGATGTGCGAGGCGGTGTTGATCTCCCAGAAGCCCTGTGCGGCAGTTGCACCCGGGTGCGGCGTGATCTTGTTCTCGTGGGTGTGCCCGTTCACCCAGGCGAGCACGTTCGGGAAGCGGTGCAGCAGGTCCAGCAGCTCGGCGCCGGAGTGACGGCGCTCGCCGGGATTCTCGGGGTCGGGGATCAGGTTGTCCATCGTGCCGCTGGTGTGGTGGCTGAACAACAGGAAGTAGGTGTCCTGCCGGGACTGCGTCACCGGGCGGCCGCCCGCGTCGAAGAAGCGGCTGCTGCCCGCCTGCAGGGTCTGTTCGATCCAGCGGAACTGGGCCTCGCCGAGGGAGCCGTCGACGAAACCGGCGCGGTTGGTGGAGTCCATGCTGATACCGACCACGCCCGGCGCGATCTCGAACGAGTAGAAGCCGATGCCGGTCTCGCCCGCGTCGGGGGCGAAGCCGTGCCCGACGGGTCCGGGGCCCGCGTTCCTGGGGTCGAGGTGGGCGGCGATGTACTGCCGCGGGGTGAACGGTGCCCGGTTGCCGTCGGGCGTGACGATGCGCGGCGGGGTGGTGACCGCGGCGAGGATGCTTGGCAGCGCAGCCGGATCCGAGCTCGCGGCGCTGCCGATCGCGCGGGCCTGCTCGGAATCGGGCGCCTCGATCTTGATCGAGCCGGTGTACATGGCCTCGAGCGGTCCGATTCCGCTGGGGATGGTGCCCTGGATCGAGTCGTCGTGGTTGCCGAACACGCTGTACCAGGGGGTGCGCAGGCCCGGGCTCGTGACGGGGGTGAGGGCCGCAGCGCCGAGCAGTCCCGGCATCTCCGGGAAGCCGGCCTTCTTGTAGATGTCGCGGATCGGTGACTCGGGGTTCCAGTACAGGTCCGCCCCGGAGTTCTGTACGCCCTCATAGCGATCCGCGGCACCGGTGTTCGGGATGAAGGTGCCGCCGTTGAGCGCGGTCAGCAGCCAGCCGAGCTCCGCGTGCTCCTTGTTGTCGGTGTTGTCGCCGGTGGTCACCACGGCGTCGAACGCGCGGCGGGTGTGCGGGCCGCCGGGCAGGGAGTTGATCCGCGACACGAGCGAGACCAGGCCCTGCGTGGTGAGCGTCTCGTGCGGTCGGAACGCCGACCCGTTCAGCGGATGCACGTACTCGAAACGCATGGGGGACTGGGCGTCGAGGATGTGCAGGTCGGTCAGCTGCACCACGGACGCGAGGGCGGTCCTGCGCTCCTCGCGTCCCGACCGTGCCTCGGCGAGCTCGCCCCGCACGATCATCGGCCACCCGGGGCCCGCGGTGAGCGTCCGGTAGCCGGTTCCGCCGACCGGAGTTGCGACGGCCTCGAGGGTGGTGCCTGCGAAGGAGGCGGGCAGCGTGTCGGCCGCGGCGTACCAGGTACCCCACGGCGCTCTCCCGAATGCGCCGGCCCCGAGGGTTCCCGCGGCTCCGAGTCCGGCCAGTCCGATGAATGCGCGCCTGCTGATGTTTGCCACGGCGACGACTCTAGGTCACCTGCCGTACACCTCGGGTTCACGCCGCCGTCCCGCGACATCGGCCGCGACTGCGCGGCCGGTCGATCAACTCGACGCGAGGCGCAGAACGAGCGCGGCGACGGCGAGCGCCGCGTACGTGAGCGGGACGGGGAGGTGCTTCGGGTCGTGGGCGAGGATGTGGACGACGACGGCCACGGTGAAGTAGCAGATCACCCCGATCGCGGCGGCGACGCCGAGCGGGGCCAGCGCCAGGCCGAGGGCCAGGCCGGCGGCGCCGGCGAGGAGGACTCCCGCCAGCGAGTTCAGGCGGTTCTCGGGCACACCGAGCTCGGCGTATTCCCGAACCACCGCCTCCCGGTTGCTCAGCTTCCGGATGGCCGCGTACCCGAGGAGTGCGGCGAGCAGAACGGTCACGATGACGGTGGCGACGAACATGGTGAACTCCGGTCCTGACCCCCCAATCCACACAAATCTCGCATCGAGCACCTAAGTACCCGCCGACCTTGAGCGCTGGCACTCGCATGTATAGAGTGCTAGTTGGCGCTGACCGAGCCTCGGCACCCGCGACGACGGGGCTCGAGTGAGATGCCGCAAGCGTACGAACACACCATCACGTCCTGGGAACAGCCCTGGACGCATAAACCCCTGAAAGTGGAGGGCTCATCGTGGCGAGCGTGAACATCAAGCCGCTCGAGGACAAGATCCTCGTCCAGGCCAACGAGGCCGAGACGACGACTGCCTCAGGCCTGGTCATCCCCGACACGGCCAAGGAGAAGCCCCAGGAGGGCACCGTCGTCGCCGTTGGCGAAGGGCGTGTGACCGACAAGGGCAACCGCATCCCGGTCGACGTCAAGGAAGGCGACACCGTCATCTACAGCAAGTACGGCGGAACCGAGATCAAGTACGCCGGCCAGGAGTACCTGATCCTCTCGGCACGTGACGTGCTGGCTGTCATCTCCAAGTAAGCCACTTGCGAACCGCCCCGGCGTCCCACACATGGGCCCGGGGCGGATCGCGTTGCGGACCCTCCCAATCCAGGAGTAGCTGAGCAAATGTCCAAGGAAATCCAGTTCAACGAGACCGCCCGCCGGGCTCTCGAGCGCGGCGTCGACACGTTGGCGGACGCGGTCAAGGTCACCCTCGGCCCCCGCGGTCGACACGTGGTGCTCGCCAAGGCGTTCGGCGGCCCCACCGTCACCAACGACGGCGTGAGCATTGCCCGTGAGATCGATCTCGAGGACCCGTTCGAGAACCTCGGCGCCCAGCTCGTCAAGAGCGTCGCCACCAAGACCAACGACGTCGCGGGCGACGGCACCACCACCGCCACCGTGCTCGCCCAGGCGCTGATCCACGGCGGTATGAAGAACGTCGCCGCCGGCGCCAACCCGATCGCACTCGGTGTGGGCATCAGCCAGGCCGCAGATGCCGTGTCGGAGGCTCTCATCGCCGCCGCGACCCCCGTCGAGGGCAAGGACGCGATCGCTCAGGTCGCCACCGTCTCCTCGCGCGACGAGGAGATCGGTGAGCTGGTCGGCGAGGCGATGACGCGTGTCGGCGTCGACGGCGTCGTGACCGTCGAGGAGTCCTCGACACTGCAGACCGAGCTCGTCGTGACCGAGGGCGTGCAGTTCGACAAGGGCTACCTTTCGCCCTACTTCGTCACCGACATCGATGCGCAGCAGGCGATCTTCGAGGATGTGCTGATCCTGCTCTTCCGCGAGAAGATCAGCTCGCTGCCGGACTTCCTGCCGCTGCTCGAAAAGGTCGCCGAGGCGGGCAAGCCGCTGCTGATCATCGCCGAGGACGTCGAGGGCGAGGTGCTCTCCACCCTGGTGGTGAACTCCATCCGCAAGACGATCAAGGCCGTCGCGGTGAAGGCGCCGTTCTTCGGTGACCGGCGCAAGGCGTTCCTCGACGACCTCGCGGTCGTCACCGCGGGCACGGTCATCAACTCCGATGTGGGCCTGACCCTCAAGGAGGCCGGCCTGGAGCTGCTCGGCAGCGCCCGTCGGGTCGTCGTCACCAAGGACGAGACGACCATCGTCGACGGCGCAGGCACCGAGGCGGACATCGAGGCCCGTGTCGGTCAGCTGCGTCGCGAGATCGAGAACAGCGACTCCGACTGGGATCGCGAGAAGCTCGAGGAGCGCCTCGCCAAGCTGTCCGGTGGCGTCGCGGTGATCAAGGTCGGTGCCGCAACGGAGACCGAGCTCAAGGAGCGCAAGTTCCGCGTCGAGGACGCGGTCAACGCGGCCAAGGCCGCGGTCGAGGAGGGCATCGTGCCCGGCGGCGGCTCCGCACTGGTGCAGGCGGGCCAGACGCTCGGCGCGCTGGCCGCATCGCTCTCCGGCGACGAGGCGACCGGCGTCGAGGTCGTGCGCGCGGCGCTGTCGGCCCCGTTGTTCTGGATCGCTACGAACGCGGGCGTCGACGGCTCGGTCGTGGTCAGCAAGGTCGCCGAGGCGCCCAAGGGTCACGGCTTCAATGCCGCCACTCTCACCTACGGCGACTTGCTCGCCGACGGTGTGGTGGACCCGGTCAAGGTGACCCGTTCCGCGGTGGTCAACGCGGCCTCGGTCGCCCGGATGGTGCTCACCACCGAGGCCACGGTCGTCGAGAAGCCGGTCGAGGCCGCCGATGCGGATCACGGCCACGGCCACAGCCACTAGCACCACCGTCGCCCCCTGGTGACAGCAGCGACAGGCCCCGGACGGATCCTCGTCCGGGGCCTGTCGCTTTCTCTATCCCAGTGGCAGCGAGGCGAACACGTCCGTGGTCGGCTGCTCCGAGCCGCCCGCGGGTTCCACCGTGAAGGCGAGCAGTGAGGCGCCGTCCAGGTCGTCGAGTACGGCCACGGTCGAGGGCGACACCTGATCCGGCGCCATCATGCCCGCCGAGACCGGCGCACCGGTGCCCGCGAAGAGCCACATCTGATAGACCGAGTCCGAAGCGGGCGGGGTGACGTCGTTCATCATCAGCACCGCGGCGTCGGTCGACCGGGAGTAGACGGCTGTCGCCGAGCCGCCGCCTGGCACCTCCGTCGAGGACGTCCGGACGTCAGGGGCGCTCATCACCTGGGCCGCCACCGGCTGCGGCGGCGTCGTCTCGCGCAGCTGCTGTCCGATGAACACGCCGCCCGCGAGCAGCGCGACGGCGGCCGCCGCGGCGCCCACCAGACGCCACCGGGGGGTGGCGCGCCGCCGATCGGTGAGCGAGACCGGCGCCGCCGCCCGACCCGGGCCGAGGCGGGGCTCCCGCGCGATCTGCGTCAGCAGGCGTTCACGGATGTGTGCGGGCGGAGGGGTCGCGTACGCGGCGGCGGTGGCCGCCATCGTCTCCCGGCCCTGGCGTACCACCGCCTCGAATTCGACCCGCAGGTTGTCGTCGGAGGTCGCGAGGAGTTGCTCGACCGCACGGCGTTGGTCCGCGTCGAGCGCATCGAGGGCGTAGGCGTGGGCCAGGTCGATCTGGTCGTCGTCCATCACACCACCCCCAAGCATCCTCTGAGCCGGACCAGCCCGTCCCGGATCCGGGTCTTGATGGTCGGCAGCGCGACCCCGAGCTGGGCGGCGACCTCGCGGTAGGTGCGTCCGCCGTAGTAGGCGAGCGAGACCGACTCGCGCTGCACCGAGGTGAGGGTGTCGAGGCACTCGATGACGGCCTGCCTGTCCAGGCGCCCGGAGACCTCCTCGGCGACCTCGTCGAATTCGCTGCCACGGTTGCGTGACTCGTAGACCACCTCGCGGTTCGAGTGCGACTGTTCCGACCGGACCCGGTCGACCGCCCTGCGGTGCGCGAGGGTCATCAGCCAGGACACCGCGGAGCCCCTTGTCGCGTCGAAGTCGTCGGCGGTGCGCCAGAGCTGGAGGTAGACCTCCTGGGTGGTCTCCTCGGCGAAGCCCGGATCGCGCAGCACCCGCAGCACCATTCCGTAGACGCGGGCGCAGGTCCGGTCGTACAGCTCGGCGAACGACCCCGAATCGCCGTCGGCGGCGCGGGTAAGCAGGGCGGCCAGCTCGGCCGCTTCGGCCGCGCGCACGGCAAGGGCCTGCCCGACGTCAGCCGGGCAGGCCGCCTCGTCGATGCCGTGATCGGGCGCGGCGCCGGAATCCGTGGACCCCGGGTCCGTCACGACTGTCCGTTTTCCTTCATCGATAGTCACGTTACTGCGGCATCAACACAGAATCGATGAGGTAGACGGTGGCATTCGCGGTGCTCACGCCGCCGCAGGTCACATTCGCGTCGTTGACCTTGAGGGCGTCCCCCGATCCGGTCACGGTCACCGCGGTGCCCTCGACCGTCGGGTGCCGGCCGGCGATCTCGTCCGGCGTGATCTGGCCGGGCACCACGTGGTAGGTGAGGACCTTCGTCAGCAGCGCGTCGTCGGTCTTCAGCGTGTCGATGGTGGCCGGATCCACCTTGGCGAATGCGTCGTCGACGGGTGCGAACACGGTGAACTGCCCTCCGTTGAGGGTGTCGACGAGGTTGACGTCGGGGTTGAGTTGCCCCGAGACCGCGGCCACCAGGGTGGTGAGGAGGGGGTTGTTCGAGGCGGCGACGGCCACCGGATCCTGGGCCATCCCCGAGATCGAGCCGTCGCCCTGCGGCACGGCCTCGGCGTAGTCCGCGCAGCCGGGCCCGACCAGATTCACTGCGGGGTCGGCCGTCATCGCCGGTGACATCTCGTCACCGGACGAGGGGGAGGAGGGCGCGGAGTCGTCGCTGTTTGCGGAGGAACACGCCGAGACGCCGATCAGGGCGACCGACGCGGTGGCCGCGATGGCGAGGGTTCGCATGCGCGTGGTGCTGATGCTCATGGACTGCCTTCCCGAGTTGTGCGAGTGCTGTCGGGAAGGCATTCGGAGCGGGTGGTGCAGAGGATGGGTCACGCATCTCGGCGCGGCCCAGGAAGCCGGGGCCGCGCCGAGACGACGTCGTCTACACCGCGATGCGGTGGCGGCCCCTGCGGGCGTGCATCTCACGTTCGGTCTCGGACATGCCGCCCCAGATCCCGTACGGCTCGCTGACGCTGAGGGCGTGGCTGCGGCACTGCGCGAGCACGGGGCACTGACGGCACATCTCCTTGGCGCGGGTCTCACGCTGGGTGCGTGCCCGGCCCCGCTCACCGTCCGGATGGAAGAACATCGCGGAGTCGACTCCGCGGCACAGGCCGTGCATCTGCCAGTCCCAGATATCGGCGTTCGGTCCGGGGAGGTGATTCGGCTGAGGCATGCCATCTCCTGTCCATCCATACACCTGAAGAGCCTCCAGGTCTGAAATCAATTCGTCTCGGCAACGTTAGAGGTATTGCGGAAAACGAGTCAATAGTTCTTCAAGTGGGGATTTCCATAGTGTTCGCACGAGAATTTAACGTTCTGTTCATAGACAAGGACATGTAGCCGTGATCAGCTGTCGCTGCGCCGGTCCTCCGGCTCGGCCTCGGTGTCCTGTTGTGGGTGCTGACGAGTACTTTTGCTGGTCCGATGCGGTAGGAGGGCGTGGTGTGTGCCCTGTCGGCGCGCGGAGCGGGGTTGAGATTCTTGGTTAACGCAATTGCCACAAACCGGACTCTGAATCAGTTGCCTGATTCAATCTTTGATTCAACCTTGAAATACGTCGACGCGCCCGTAACTCTCGACAAACGCGACGCGAATGGGTATTCGGGCGAGGGTGGGTGCGGCGCAGGGGCGCGCGGGCCGGCCCTACTCTTGGCCTGGTGGGGACACTGATCAACGCCGCATTCGGCGACCAGCCCGGGTTGGCTCCGTTGCCTGCCGCTGACGACAACCAACAGCGCTGGCTCATGGCGGTGACGCTCGGTGGACAGGGGCGATACGCCGCGGCCCGCACCGAACTCCTGCGCATCGCACGGGGGCGCCCGAGCCCGGTCGTCGCCTCGCTCGCGCTGAGCACGGAGGCCTCGTTGCTCAGGCAACTCGGGTGGCATCGGCTGGCTGCGGGCTTCGACGGGCGCGCGCTCGCGGCACTCGCCGGACCGGCGGGCGGGGAGGAGTCGGCGCTGACCGCCGCTCGATGCGACGCATTGACCGGGCTGGCCGCGGACGCGCTCGGCTGCGGGCGGCTCGCACTCGGTTCCGCGCTGCTCGAGCGGTGCGCGCCGCTGGTCGGGAACGACCAAGGGCTGTGGCGGCAGCGCATCCGCCTGAACTGGGTGACCGCCGAGATCGCGTTGGCGTCGGGGGATCCCGTCACGGCGCGTCGGCACGCGAGCGCGGCCGTCGAACTCGCCCGGGGCGTCGACTCGGTTCGGCACCAGGTGAAGTCGGACCTCCTGCTGGCGGCCGCCCACAGCGCAGGCCCGGATCCCGCCGCGGCACTTGATCTGGGCGAACAGGTGTTGGACCGGTGTGCCGAGCACGGGCTGTTGCCACTGCGCTGGGCCGCGGCGATGCTTGTCAATGGAGTCCGTCCCGGTGCGGACGCGGTGGCGATCCGGGATGAATGTCGACGGCAAATCTCCGACCGCGGTGGCCGATTCAGGGATCTGTGAGTGTCTGTCGCTATCCTTCAAACGTTCCACCGCCAGGTGGGAGCGCTCTGGAGCGGGCGCCACTGTAACGCCAGGAATCACTCTGACGATGACTAATACGAGCGAGGAGTTGGACTCAGCCGTCGCTGCGGCAGCGCAGGGCGATCGAGTTGCCTTGTCTCGAGTGCTCGAGAGTGTTCGACCCTTGGTTGTGCGTTACTGCCGATCACGGGTCGGAGCCGCGGAAAGGGGACAACTGTCCGCGGACGACGTGGCGCAGGAGGTATGCCTGGCAGTGATGACCGCATTGCCGCGGTATCAGGATCAGGGCCGTCCCTTCATGGCATTCGTGTATGGCATCGCCGCGCACAAGGTGGCAGATGCACATCGGAACGCCGGGCGTAACAAAGCCGAGTCGATGGCCGAGGTACCAGATGTCATCTCCACCGACGAGGGACCCGAGAAGCTCGCTCTGGACTCGGAGACCACCCGGCAGATGAGCGCACTATTGGGAACCCTCCCCGAGAAGCATCGGGAGATCCTGGTCCTGCGTTTGGTTGTCGGCCTGTCGGCGGAGGAGACGGCAGCTGCCGTGGGCAGCACGGCCGGAGCAGTACGGGTCGCCCAGCACAGGGCGCTCGCGAAGTTGAAGAACGAAGTTGCGAAAGCGGGTGAGATGTATGGCTAGGGGCAGCAAGCGTGGTGGGGACGACGAGGGAACGCAGCGGGACACGTCCGGTGCCGATCTCACCCCGGACGCGTCGTCCCTCGGTGACACCGACGCGTCGTCCCTCGGTGACACCGACGCGTCGTCCCTCGGCGACGCCGAGGAGTCCGCGGATGCGACCGCCGTCGATTTCGCCGCCATCGCGCGGGACGACGCCCTCATCGACGCGATCGCCGGTGACGGCCCGATCGCGACGAACAGCCCCGAGGAGTTCGAGCTCGCGACCCTGCTGACCGCATGGCGCGCCGAGATCCTCGCCCCCGCCATGCCGGTGGAGCCCGACCTCGACCAGGTGGCCGCCGCCGTTGACCGCGAACTCGCGACGATCGGCTCACCCCGCCGCTCGAATCTGCGGTTGCTCCGGCCCATCGCGGGCGCTGCCGCGGCCGTCGCCGTCGTGATGGCCGGGCTGACGGTCTTCTCCTACAACGCCGTTCCGGGTGATCCGCTGTGGAAGGTCAAGGAGGTCGTGTTCACCGAGCGCGCCAACTCGACCGTCGCGGGCATCGACACGACCACCAACCTGGAGGAGGCCGAGCGCCTCATCCGCGCAGGCGACCCGCAGGCGGCGCTGGTGGTGCTCGAGTCCGCACGCAAGCGGGTCGACGGCGTGAACGAGTCGGCCAAGCACGACGAGCTGACGGCCTGGCGGGAGCGACTGGTGGCCGATGCCGCCAAGACCCCTCCGACGACGACCACGCTGCCCTCTGCGGCCGGGACTGTCCCCGGACTGCCCGTGGTGCCGGGTGTCACGCTGGACGGGACCACGGTGACCGCGCCGGTGCTGCCCACCACCGTGCCGAACCTCCCGAGCCTGCCGACTATCCTGCCGGTCGAGCCGGGGGTGCCGACGACTCAGGTACCGCCGACTACGATCCCGCCGGTCGACCTGACGGTCCCGCCGGTGATCACCAGCCCGCCGGTGGTGCCGACGACGGTCCCGCCCGCGCCGACCACCACCAGGATCGAGCCACCGACCCAGGACACGCCAACGCCGCGGGACCTGACGTCGAAACTGGCCCCCAGCTGATCCGAGCCCAGACACGAAACGGCCCGACAAGGTGAATTCCTTGTCGGGCCGTTTCGTCGTGTCGGGGGTGGGTCAGGCGTCGAAGCCGTCGCCGTGCAGCGCCTCGTTCATCGACGCGTCCGCGTAGCCGCGGCAGTAGTCCCACGTGACATAGGCCTCGGGGACCGGGTCGTAGGCGGGCTCGTGCGGGCGCACGGTGCCGTCCACGAGCAGCTGCAGCAGGTTGGCGCGCAGCATGTCCCAGTCGTGGTAGTGATCCTGCTGGCAGTCGTCGCAGCACACGACGAGCCCGCGGATGCCGCGGTGGCCGAGCAGGGCCTCGTAGACGGCGAGGTCCGCGAGGTCTTCTTCCACGGCCAGTCGCTCATGGGGGTCGAGGGGCTGACCCGGCTCGATCGCGTCCAGCGCGGCCGACGGATCGGAGGGGTCGCCGGCGAACGGATCCGGCGGCAGACCGGGGGGCAATTGATCACGCACAGGTCCACGGTACGCAGCGCAGGCGGGTCTGCGCCAGCCGTCACACGAACCGCGTTCGCTCGCACCCGTGTCCAGCCGATACCATGGTGGACGGGCTGAGGGAATAGTTCGCCCTCGACCGAGCATTCTTCTCAGTCCCGAAGCAATCACGACTTGACCGCGCCGCGGGGATTCGACGCCCCGCACGGCGGCGCACCACAGTTCCAGGAAAGGGTCCCGAGCCGCATGAGTATTTCCGGAGGGCACGTGCGTACCGGAGGGGACCGCCCCGACAAGGTTGCCATGCTGGGACTCACCTTCGACGACGTGCTGCTGCTGCCCGCCGCGTCGGACGTCGTTCCCAACCAGGTGGACACCTCGAGCCAGCTGACCCGCGAGATCCGGCTCAAGGTTCCGCTGGTGAGCTCGGCGATGGACACTGTCACCGAGTCTCGGATGGCGATCGCGATGGCGCGTGCGGGCGGGATGGGCGTGCTGCACCGCAACTCCTCGGTCGAGACGCAGGCCGGTCAGGTCGAGACGGTCAAGCGGTCCGAGGCCGGCATGGTGACCGACCCGGTCACCTGCAAGCCGTCGGACACGCTCGCCGAGGTCGACGCAACGTGCGCGCGGTTCCGGATCTCCGGGCTACCGGTCACCGACGACGCCGGTCAGCTGGTCGGCATCATCACCAACCGCGACATGCGCTTCGAGGTCGACCAGAACCGCACGGTGGCCGAAGTGATGACCAAGGCCCCGCTGATCACCGCGCGCGAGGGCGTCACTGCCGAGGCCGCGCTCGGGCTGCTGCGCAGGCACAAGCTCGAGAAGCTGCCGATCGTCGACGGCCAGGGCAAGCTCACCGGACTGATCACCGTCAAGGACTTCGTCAAGACCGAGCAGCACCCGAACGCCACCAAAGACCGGGACGGCCGCCTGTTGGTCGGCGCCGCCGTCGGTGTCGGCGACGATGCCTGGGCCCGCGCGATGGCGCTGGCCGACGCCGGGGCCGACGTGCTCGTCGTCGACAGCGCGCACGGCCATCAGGTCAACATCTTGCAGATGATCGCGAAGCTCAAGGCGGAGATCGGCGATCGCGTCCAGCTCATCGGTGGCAACGTCGCGACCCGGGCAGGTGCCCTCGCACTGGTCGAGGCGGGCGCGGACGGCGTCAAGGTCGGTGTCGGTCCCGGCTCGATCTGCACCACCCGCGTCATCGCCGGTGTCGGTGCCCCGCAGATCACCGCGATCCTCGAGGCCACCGCGGCGTGCAAGGCGCTCGGCGTCCCGGTCATCGCCGACGGCGGCCTGCAGTTCTCCGGCGATGTCGCCAAGGCGCTCGCGGCCGGTGCGTCCGCCGCCATGCTCGGCTCGCTCCTCGCCGGCACCGCCGAGTCCCCGGGAGAGATGGTCCTGGTCGGTGGCAAGCAGTTCAAGAGCTACCGCGGCATGGGTTCGCTCGGCGCGATGCAGAGCCGCGGGCAGGGCAAGTCCTACTCCAAGGACCGGTACTTCCAGGACGACGTGCTCGCCGAGGACAAGCTGGTTCCCGAGGGCATCGAGGGTCGGGTTCCGTTCCGTGGCCCGCTGACGCAGGTGATCCACCAGCTCACCGGCGGCCTGCGCGCGGCCATGGGCTACACCGGATCCGCGACCATCGAGGAACTGCAGGAGGCGCAGTTCGTGCAGATCACCGCCGCGGGTCTCAAGGAGAGCCACCCGCACGACATCACCATGACGGTGGAAGCGCCGAACTACGCCGCGCGGTAGCCGCGCGGGATAGTTTCCAGCGAAGATCCAGGCAAGCATCAGCCACAACGAAGAAAGGGGCGCGCGTGCGCGACCTCGTTGAAATCGGCATGGGCAGAACCGCCCGTCGCACCTACGAGCTGGACGACATCGACATCGTCCCCTCCCGCCGGACCAGGTCCTCCAAGGAGGTGTCGACAGCCTGGCAGCTCGATGCGTACCGCTTCGACATCCCGGTCCTCGCGCACCCGACCGACGCGCTGGTCTCGCCCTCGTTCGCGATCGAGCTCGGTAAGCGCGGTGGGCTCGGCGTGATCAACGGCGAGGGCCTGTGGGGTCGGCACGCCGACGTCGACGCGAAGCTCGCCGAGTTGGTGCACCTCGCCGAGACGGACGAGGACCCGGACGCACCGATCGCCCGGCTCCAGGAGCTGCACGCGGCGCCGATCCAGCCGCACCTGCTCGCGGCGGCCGTCGCGCAGGTGCGCGACTCCGGTGTCACCACCGCGGTCCGGGTCAGCCCGCAGAACGCGCGCGCACTGACGCCTGAGCTGGTGAAGGCCGGGATCGACCTGCTGGTGATCCACGGCACGATCATCTCCGCCGAGCATGTCGCGCACGGCGAGAGCGAGCCGCTGAACCTCAAGACGTTCATCTCCGAGCTCGACGTCCCGGTGATCGCGGGCGGCGTGAGCGATCACCGCACGGCGCTGCACCTCATGCGCACAGGTGCCGCGGGTGTCATCGTCGGCTACGGCTCCACCGAGGGCGCCACGACCACCGGCGAGGTGCTGGGCATCGGGGTGCACATGGCCACCGCGATCGCGGATGCCGCGGCCGCGCGTCGCGATTACCTCGACGAGACCGGCGGGCGCTACGTGCACGTCATCGCGGACGGCGACATCACCACCTCGGGCGACCTGGCCAAGGCCATCGCCTGTGGCGCGGACGCCGCGGTCCTCGGTGCGCCCCTCGCGGTCGCGGCGGAGGCGCCGGGCGGCGGCTGGTACTGGCCTTCGGCTGCCGCGCATCCGTCTGTGCCGCGTGGCGCACTGCTGCCGGTCGCCTTCGGTGACCGCCCGTCGCTCGACACGGTTCTGACCGGACCGTCGGCCGATCCGTACGGTTCGTTGAACCTGGTCGGTGGACTGCGTCGCTCGATGGCGAAGTCCGGCTACTCGGACCTCAAGGAGTTCCAGAAGGTCGGCCTGACGGTGCGTGCCTGACCGTCATCGGCGGCATTCTGCCTGTTCCTGATACCTGTCGTTACACTTAGGCAACCCTTGTGGCATCGGTCACAGGGATCCGGTGCATACTGACGAGTAACTAATCCAGGTTCATGGTGGAGGTGTCCAGATGGGCAAGCGTGCAACGGACTTCGATGTCCTGATCGTCGGATCCGGCTTCGGAGGCAGCGTGACGGCGCTGCGGTTGGTGGAGAAGGGGTACCGGGTCGGCATTCTCGAGGCCGGCCGTCGGTACGCCGACGCGGACTTCGCGAAGACCAGCTGGGACCTCAAGCGGTTCCTCTGGGCGCCCGCGCTCGGCTGCTACGGCATCCAGCGCGTGCACCTGCTGCGCGATGTGCTGATCCTCGCGGGCGCAGGCGTCGGCGGCGGATCGCTGAACTACGCCAACACCCTCTACAAGCCGCCTGCCTCTTTCTTCGAGGACCCGCAGTGGCGTGACATCACCGACTGGCACGACGAGCTCAGCCCGTACTACGACCAGGCCCGCAAGATGCTGGGTGTCGTGCAGAATCCGCACATGACCCCCGCGGACGAGGTCATCAAGTCGGTGGCCGAGGACATGGGCGTCGGCGACACCTTCATCCAGACCCCGGTCGGCGTCTTCTTCGGCGAGCCGGGCAAGACCGTCCCGGACCCCTATTTCGGTGGCGCGGGCCCGGACCGCACCGGGTGTATCGAGTGCGGCGAGTGCATGACGGGCTGCCGGCACGGCGCGAAGAACACCCTGGTGAAGAACTACCTCGGCCTCGCCGAGAAGGCCGGGGCCACGATCATCCCGATGACCACGGTGACCGGGCTGCACGAGGCCTCCGACGGCAGCTGGGACGTGGTGACCCGGCGCACCGGCGCCAAGATCCGCAAGAACCACAAGACCTACACCGCGCAGAATGTCGTGCTCGCCGCAGGCACCTGGGGCACCCAGCATCTGATGCACGAGATGAAGGACAGCGGCTCGCTGCCACGCCTGTCCGACAAGCTCGGCGAACTCACCCGCACCAACTCCGAATCGATCGTCGGCGCGGGCAAGTTGAAGGTTGACCCGGCGATGGACCTGACCAAGGGCGTCGCCATCACCTCCTCGTTCCACCCGACCGCGGACACCCACATCGAGCCGGTGCGCTACGGCAAGGGCTCGAACGCGATGGGTCTGCTGCAGACGCTGATGACCGACGGCGGTGGCACCACTCCGCGCTGGGTGAAATTCCTCGGCGTGGTCGCGAAGAACCCGATGCAGATGCTGCGCATGCTCACGGTGAAGAACTGGAGCGAGCGCACCATCATCGCCCTGGTCATGCAGAACCTGGACAACTCGATCACCACCTACACCAAGCGCGGTGTCTTCGGCCGCAAGGTCACGAGCAGGCAGGGTCACGGCGAACCGAACCCGACCTGGATCCCGGCGGGCAACGACGCCACCCGAAGGATCGCGGAGAAGATCGACGGCATCGCGGGTGGCACCTGGGGCGAGATCTTCAACATCCCGCTGACCGCACACTTCCTCGGTGGCTGCGCGATCGGATCGGACCGCGAGCACGGGGTCATCGACCCCTATCACCGGGTGTACGGCTACCCGACCCTGAGCGTGGTCGACGGGGCATCGGTGTCGGCGAACCTGGGTGTGAACCCGTCGCTGACGATCAGCGCGCAGGCCGAGCGTGCGGCGTCGCTGTGGCCGAACAAGGGCGAGCAGGATCTGCGTCCGGCGCAGGGCGAGGGCTACCGGCGGATCAACCCGATCGCGCCCAACAGTCCGGTGGTTCCTGCGAGCGCCCCCGCGGCTCTGGTGCTGCCCATCGTGGAGATCCGCAGCGGCGGTGCCGCTCATGAGGGCAGCGGCGGTGCCGCTCAGGAGAAGACCGGAACCGGCGCGGCCTGACCGCCGTTCGACTCCAGGAAGCCCCCGACTCGTGCGGTCGGGGGCTTCCTGCGTTCGGGGCAGGCGTAGCCGGTGATGGGGTGCGCGGGGCGGGGGAGCTGGGCCGATTAGACTGGCCACGTGGCAGATACCCAGCACTCCGGCCCAGCTCAGCAGCAGCCCGTTCTCGTCGTCGATTTCGGGGCGCAGTACGCGCAGCTGATCGCTCGCCGGGTGCGGGAGGCGAACGTCTACTCGGAGGTGGTCCCGCACACGGCGACCATCGAGGAGATCGTCGAGCGCAAGCCGCTCGCGGTGATCCTCTCCGGCGGACCGTCGAGCGTGTACGAGGAAGGCGCCCCGCAGCTGGACGCCCGGCTCTTCGACCATGACATCCCGGTGTTCGGCATCTGTTACGGATTCCAGGCGATGGCGGGCGCGCTCGGCGGCACCGTCACCCACACAGGAACCCGCGAGTACGGACGCACCCAGCTCAGCGTGGACGGCGGCGTGCTGCACGAGGGCCTGCCCACCACCCAGCCGGTGTGGATGAGTCACGGCGACGCGGTCACCGATGCGCCCAAGGGCTTCGAGGTGACCGCCACCAGCGCGGGCGCGCCCGTCGCCGCGTTCGAGGACCGCGCCCGGCGCCTCGCGGGCGTCCAGTACCACCCCGAGGTGCTGCATTCCCCGCACGGCCAGCAGGTGCTGAGCCGCTTCCTGCACGAGATCGCGGGCATCCCGTCCAGCTGGACCGCCGCGAATATCGCCGAGTCGCTGATCGAGCAGGTCCGCGAGCAGGTCGGCGACGGACAGGCGATCTGCGGGTTGTCCGGCGGCGTCGATTCCGCGGTGGCGGCGGCGCTCGTCCAGCGCGCGATCGGCGACAAGCTCACCTGTGTGTTCGTCGACCACGGCCTGCTGCGGGCGGGCGAGCGCGAGCAGGTCCAGCAGGACTTCGTGGCCGCGACCGGCGCGAAGCTGATCACCGTCGACGCGGTCGACACCTTCCTCGGTGAGCTCGAGGGCGTCACCGATCCGGAGACCAAGCGCAAGATCATCGGCCGCGAGTTCATCCGCAGCTTCGAGGGCGCGGTCTCCGAGGTGCTCGGCGAGAGCGCCGCGCACGGCGAGACCGTCGACTTCCTGGTCCAGGGCACCCTGTACCCGGACGTCGTCGAGTCCGGCGGCGGCACCGGCACCGCGAACATCAAGAGTCACCACAACGTCGGCGGTCTGCCGGAGGACCTGCAGTTCAAGCTGGTCGAGCCGCTGCGGCTGCTGTTCAAGGACGAGGTCCGTGCGGTCGGCCGCGCGCTCGGCCTGCCGGAGGAGCTCGTCGCCCGGCAGCCGTTCCCCGGCCCCGGCCTCGCGATCCGTATCGTCGGCTCGGTCGACCAGGACCGGTTGGAGACGCTGCGCCAGGCGGATTCCATTGCGCGCGAAGAGCTGACGGCCGCGGGCCTGGACGGGCAGATCTGGCAGTGCCCGGTGGTGTTGCTCGCCGACGTGCGCAGTGTCGGTGTGCAGGGCGACGGCCGCACCTACGGTCACCCGATCGTGCTGCGCCCGGTCTCCAGTGAGGATGCCATGACCGCGGACTGGACGCGGTTGCCGTACGACGTGCTCGAGCGGATCTCCACCCGCATCACCAACGAGGTGGCCGAGGTGAACCGGGTGGTGCTGGACGTGACCAGCAAGCCGCCGGGCACCATCGAGTGGGAGTAGGCGGCTCCGCCGCCCTGTGCGCGTGTTGCACCCCGACCGGGGTGCAACACGCGCACAGTCATTTCCGGCCGTCCAGGTACAGGTAGCCGCCGACCAGTGCGATCATACCGAGCAGGCCCGCGCCGACCGGGAGGGCGCAGCCGACCGCGGTGATGACGGTCGCGGTGGCCAGCACGATCGGCATGGTCTTGGACTCGCCGGTATCCGTGCTGAGCAGCGACTCGCCCATCGACCTCGTCTCGTCCGGCTTTCGCATGAGGAGCCAGGCGGCGAGGTAGACGGGGACACCCGCGCCGGCGAACAGCAGCGAGAGCAGTAGGGCCAGCCGGACGCTCGTCGTGCTCACGTTCAGTCGGCGTGCGATCCCGGCGCCGACGCCCGCGATCAGTCCCTCATCGGGCAGTCGCTGCGGAAGGTCCTGGAGGAAAGTGCTTTTCGGCGTCGCGGTCTCGTTCGTGATCATGTGATCAATACTGTCGACCGGCCGCGGCGCGCACCATCGGGAAGCACCCCGATCTTTCGTCGGGAGGACTCGGGGCCGTGTCAGGGTCGCTGCGCAGGCTCCGCTCCGGCGTCTCAGGGTGCGGCCAGCGCGGCCGGGTCGACATGGGGGTCCTCGCGCCCGGACAGCGCGGTCGCGACCCACAACGAACGCTGCGCGTCTGCGGCCTCGCCGTTGCTCAGATAGTCGAGATGGTTGTCCACCTCGCGCGCGATCGACCATCGCCGGGCCAGTTCCCTGTCGAGCCCTGCGGAGTCGGCGAGGGCGTCACAGCGTGTCCGCAGTCCCGCGCCGCGCCTGCCGTCCAAGTCCGCCAAGCGATTCCACAGCATCGGCGCGACCGCGAACTCACCGACCGCGGACAGCGGCTTGGGGTCGATGGCCCGCCAGCCGTCCGGGCCCGCGAGGATGTTCTCGAAATGCAGGTCCGTGTGGACGAGTACCGCACTGCCCGCCGGCTCCCGGCACACGGCGACGGCATCCTCGATGAGCCACTGCGAGCACGGCCTGCCGAGGCGGCGCCACAGGTCCGGCAGTTCCTCCTCCCAGCGCGCGGCCAGGTCCGGCAGGGTGTCGAACTCGCCGTCCGGCACGATGATCGACAGTCCGCGCATCAGCTCGCCCCAGATCGGGATCGCCTGCGGCACCGGCACGCTCAGCAGCGACCGAGTCGGATCCAGGCGTTCGAGCAGGATCGCCTGCTCGTCGGGGTCCGCGCGCAGCATGCGGACCGCGCCGCTGCCGTCCCAGCGCGCGAGTGCCGCCGACTCCCTCGCGGACTCGGCGGCAGGGTACGACACCTTCAGCGCGGCAGGCGTGCGGTCGGGCAGCAGTACCGGGATCACGACGGCGACATTGCCGTGCCAGAGCTGGGAGCCGTCCCTGGTGAGCCCCCACTCGTTCAGCAGGCGCGCGATCAGCCCGGGCAGTCGCCGCAACCACTCCTCGGCGTCCGGGGCGTAGGAACGCACCCGGGCGCCGTAGGAGTCGGGGATCGCCTGCACTATTTACGACGGCCGGGGGCGAAGACCAGGATCAATCCGGCGACCACCGCGGCGATCACGACGATCCACCGGAACTGGGCGTCGCCGAGGGATTCGAAGTGGAACGGCCCGATCAGGGCCCACACGCTGACCAGCAGCGCGGCCAGTCCCGAGAGCAAGAGCAGTGCCGAGGGGCGGCGCCCCGCCTTGTCTGTGGTTTCGGTGTTCTCAGCCACGATCCACCCGCATCTCTCCGAACGTTCCGTCCATGTTGAGTGTCAGTACGGGGCCGCCGGTTCCGTCGGCCCCACCGTTGATGCCCTCGGGCAGGCAGTTGGCCTCCCCGAACGCCATCGAGCACGTATTCTTCACGTCCATGTTCGGGGGGACGAGAACCGTGAACGAACCCAAGTTGAGGTCCACGTCCACCGTTCTGTCCTTGTCGAGCTGGACGGAACGCAGGTCGAGCGTGAAATCTCCCATCCGGCCCGAGTATTCGGGTTGGAGGTCGGCGGCCGTGGGTGTCCAGGTCTTGTCGCCCATGTTCTCGGCGTTCCAGTCGATGGGCCCGATCAGCGAGGCCAACAGGACGAAGCCGATCAGGGGACCGGTCACGACGAGCAGTCCGTAGCCCCTCCGCAGGAAGGCCCCGATGAGCATCCCGATGCCGATCACGGCGAGCGCGACGGCCCCGATCCGGGCGGGGGTCAGCCACTCCGCGTTGGTGGCCGAGCTGACCGCCCATGTGGCCGCGGCCGCGATGATGGCCAGGCCGAGCACCGTGGTGGTGAGGCGGGACTTCGGTGGTTTCGGGAGCACGGGCGGTGCGGGCGGGGTGGGCTCGGGGAGATCCCACGCGAAGGGGGCGACGCCGAGCGGGTCCCAGGCCGGCGGCTGGGGGACGTCGGTCGTGACCGCGCCGGTGTCCGTGCTCGCGCCCGGGCCGGCAGCGGCGGCCATGTCCTCGGGAGCAGCAGCTGCCTCGGGAGCTGGAGCTGCGGCGGCCTCGGCCGCGTCGGCGGGTGCTGCCGCTGCCGGCTCCGGCGTCGGGGCGGTGGGCGGTGTGGAGGGCTCGTAGGTCTGCGGCAGCGTCGCGTACGCGCCGACCGTGTACGGCGTCGTCGACGGGAACGTGGTCGACGGGAACGGGCTCGGCGGGAACATCGCGCCGGGGTGAGCGGTCGCCGGATGAGCATCCGCGGGCAGCCCCGGTGGCACCGGTGTGCGCTGGTAGAGCAGCCACAGGCCGCCGAGCATCAGCGCGAGGCTGATCAGGCCGGAGCCGCCCGCCCCGACGCCGACGGGACCGAGCGTGCTTAGCGCGATGATCAGCGCGACAGCGAGCACCACCGTCTTGGTGCCGGACTCCGAACTGTGCCCGCGGCCGACGAGCGATTCCGCCGCGGACGTCTGGTCGCCCGCCTGGGGGAGCAGCAGCCAGCCGGCGAGATAGAGGACGATGCCGACCCCGCCGAAGACGGTCGACACCGCGAAGGCGACCCGGATCAGCACGGGATCCACGCGGTAGCGGTGGCCGATTCCCGCGGCGACGCCCGCGATCGGCCCCTGCCTGGGCAACCGCACCGGACGGGTGCGCCACAACTCGTGCAGCTGTTCCTGGAAGTTCGGATTGCTCATGATGACAATCGTCGTCGGCGCAGGCCGCCGTGCACATCGGGAGAAACCCTGATCTTTCGCCGGGGACCAGGTCGGGGTGCCCGCGGTCGGTTCAGGGTCGGACCCTGATGCGCGTCGGGCGGTCGGCGTGCCACCATCGATGTTGTGCAGCCGGTCCCGCGTGCCCTCCCCACCGGAGAGGCGCCCTACTCCCGCCTCGAGCGCCGTGTCGGCGGTCGGGTGGTCGGTGGTGTCGCGGGCGGGATCGCCGACCATCTCGGCATAGACGTCCTCAAGGTGCGGGTGGCGTTCGTGTTCCTCGCCGCGCTGGCCGGGGCGGGCATCGTCGCCTACGGGCTGCTGTGGATCTTCACCCCTCCCGGCTCGGATACCGAGCCGCCGAGCCCCGTCGAGCGACGCCGGGCCCTCGGGCTCGCGGTGATCGGACTGGCGCTGTCCGCGTCGTTGGCCTGGCTGTTCAGCGGCAGCGCGGCGTCGGTGATAGCCCCGGTGATCGTGGTGGCCGTCGGTGCTGCGCTGGTGTGGCGCGAGTTCGATTCGGGCGGGCCGCGTTCGGCGCTCGGGCTGCCACAGCGGCCGACGGTGCTGACCTGGGCGCGGGTGCTCGGCGGTGCCAGCCTCATCGTGATCGGCCTCGGCGTGGTGGTGATCGCGCGGGTCGACCTGAACTCGCTGCGGTCGTCGCTGCTGGCGGTGTTGGTGACGCTGATCGGCGCCGGGCTGCTGACCGTGCCGCTGTGGCTGCGGATGTGGCGGGATCTCGGTGACGAGCGGGCCGCCCGGATCCGGAACGAGGAGCGCGAGGAGATCGCCTCGCACCTGCACGATTCGGTGCTGCAGACGCTGGCGCTGATCCAGAAGCAGGCCGACCGACCGCAGGAGGTCACACGCCTCGCGCGCGGCCAGGAACGCGAGCTGCGCAAGTGGCTGTTCGACGGCGGGGAGGCCGCGCACGCCAGCCTGGCCGAGGCGCTGCGGACCATCGCGGGTGAGGTCGAGGACCAGCACGGCATCACGGTGCGCCCGGTCACCGTCGGAGATGTCCGGCTCGACGTCGGCCCTGCCGAGTCCGGGTTGTCGAAGGAGAGCATCACGGCCTTGCTGGGCGCCACCCGCGAGGCACTGGTCAACGCCGCCAAGCATTCCGGCGAGACGAATGTCGACCTGTTCGCCGAGGCGGAGGCCGACGAGGTGAATGTGTTTGTGCGCGACCGCGGTACCGGTTTCGATGTGGACGCGGTGCCGGAGGATCGGCAGGGCCTGGCCAAGTCGATCCGGGCCCGGATCGAACGCCGTGGCGGCGTGGTGGAGGTGCGTTCCACGGTGGGACGCGGGACCGAGGTACGGATTCAGATGCCCCGCAACGGCAATGGGCACGACGGGCCTCCGAGCGACGAGGGCGCGGGGCCCACGGCCGAGGAGGCCGCTGTTCTAGAGTGGTCGCGACAGCTGATGCCGCATCCCGAGATCCAGCCCGAGTCCGATCCCCAGTCCCGTCCCGAGGAGCAGCCCAGGTGAGCACCCCCACCACCGCGTATCGCGTATTTCTGGTCGACGACCATGCCGTGTTCAGGTCCGGGGTGCGGGCCGAGCTCGGATCGGAACCGGATATCGAGGTCGTCGGCGAGGCGGGCGGGGTGGCCGAGGCGATCGCGGGCATCAACGCCACGACACCCGATGTGGTGCTCCTGGACGTGCACATGCCGGACGGCGGCGGGGTGGCCGTGCTCGGTGGCATCGCGGCGGGGCCGGTGTGCCTGGCGCTGAGCGTGTCCGATGCGGCGGAGGACGTCATCGCGGTGATCCGGGCCGGCGCTCGTGGCTACGTCACCAAGACCATCTCCGGATCCGAGCTCGCGGACGGGGTACGCCGGGTTGCAGGTGGCGACGCGGTGTTCGGACCCCGTCTGGCGGGCTTCGTGCTCGACTCCTTCACGGGGAAGTCGGCCGCCCCGGAGCCGCCGCTCGATCCCGAGCTGGACTCGCTCACCCCGCG
Source organism: Rhodococcus sp. PvR099 (assembly GCF_017833315.1). Lineage (NCBI taxonomy): Bacteria > Bacillati > Actinomycetota > Actinomycetes > Mycobacteriales > Nocardiaceae > Rhodococcus > Rhodococcus sp. PvR099. Next base: position 5,401,473 of record NZ_JAFIBV010000001.1, read on the forward strand.
TGAGCTGGAGGTGCTGCGGCTGCTCGCCCGTGGGTACACCTACCGCGAGATCGCCGAGGACCTGGTGATCTCGGTGAAGACGGTCGAGACCCACGCCTCGAACGTGCTGCGAAAGACCCAGCAGTCCAACAGGAACGCGCTCACCCGGTGGGCGCACCGGCGTCAGATCGACTGACTCGAAGCGAGTCCGTCGACCGGCCGGTCACATCGTGATCAGCGCGATGGTCAGGACCACGACGGCGATGGCGGCGATCGCGATGAGCGTCAGCACGAGCGCCATCGGCGGGGTGGGGACGGACCGGCGCGACGGCGCAGGGGCCGCCGGGTTCACGGCCAGGCTCGGCGGCCCGGGCACCCGGGGTCCGGGGCGGGGGACATTGCCGAGCGGGACGTTCTGGTCGACCGCGGGCAGGCCCGCGATGGTGCTGGTGGGAAGCCGGTTCGAGCGGCGCACCTGCCCGCCCGCGGCGCCGCGCCTGGCCCAGAACGGGACCGTGCCGTCGGCCTCCAACAGCGGCGAGTCGAGGACATAGGAGAGGTTGCCGCCCGCGCCTGCCGCGAGCGAGGCGAGCAGATCGCGGGCCTCGCTCATGGTGGGCCTGCGGGAGGGGTCCGGCTCGAGCATGTGCAGCAGTGCGTCGGTGATCTCGGCGCTCTTGACCGGCCGCATGATCTCCGCCTTCGCCACCCGGTGCAACAGGGCGATGGAGTCCTCGTCGATCCCGAACGGCGGCTGTCCCTCGGTGGCCGTGTACAGCGTTGCACCGAGCGAGAACACGTCCGAGGCCTCGGTGGGATCGCCCCCGCGCGCGACCTCAGGCGCGAAATAGGCCGGGGTGCCGGTGATCACGCCGGACTGGGTGGGGGTGGCATCGCTCTTGGCCCGGGAGATCCCGAAGTCGCTGATCTTCACCGTGCCCGCCGCCCGCCCCCGATCGGCGATGAGGATGTTGCCCGGCTTGATGTCGCGGTGCACGATGCCCGCCTCGTGCGCGTCGACAAGGGCGTCGGCCACCTGGGCCCCGATCTGTGCGACCTGGAGCGGCGGCAGTGTCTCGGTGACGTTGAGGGCCTGGGCCATGCTGCGTGAGGGCAGGTACTCCATGACCAGCCATGGGTCGCCGTGTTCGAGTGCGACGTCGTACATGGCGATCGCGTGGTCGTGCGACAGCTTCGCCGCGATCCGGCCCTCGCGCATGGCCCGCGCCCGGATCTCCTGCGCGGCCTCCTCGGTCAGCCCGGCCGTCGAGGTGACCTGCTTGATGGCGACCTCGCGGTGCAGCAGCGTGTCCTGTGCCAGCCAGACCGCGCCCATGCCGCCGCTGCCCAGCTTGGAGCGCAGTCGGTAGCGGCCCGCCACCAGGTAATCCGGTCCGGCGATCCGCTTCGACTGTTCTTGCTCCGTCACATCCGAGAGGTTAGTGGAGGGCGCGACCGGACGTCTCGAGCGGACGCTGAACTGGCGGTTTCCCCTCGTCTTGACGGATGTCGGGAGGAGGGTCTTTACTGAGAAGAGTTCGAATGCGTGTTCGATAACCGCGTCTTCCCCGTGGGTGATCGACCGGCCGTGACGGCGGTGGAGCAAAGGTGGGAGACGGTGGTGTCGGTGGTTGGTGCGATGTCCGAGGTGGCCGATTCGGGACGGTCGGACCTGGCCGGGTTGTCGAGGCAGGAACGGCTCGAGCAGCTCCGGCGCCGGATGGCTGCCGTGCCCGCGCGGGGCGAATCGGTTGCGGCCCGGCCCGTGCCGCAGCCGGCCGAGGACCAGGGGCTCCCGCAGCCCGCCGGGTCCGCGGGCATCCTCCCCGTTCCTCCCGCGCTGGCGTCGCTGCTGCCGCGCGGGGGGCTGGCGCGGGGTTCGGTGGTGTCCGTGTCGGGGGCGGGCTCGTTGTTGCTCGGCCTGCTCGCCTCGGTGACCGAGGCCGGCGGTCACGCGGCGGTGATCGGCCTGCCCCGGCTGGGTCTGCTGGCCGCAACGGAGATGGGGGCCGAGCTCGGCAGGCTCGCGTTGATCCCGGACCCGGGCCCGGACCCGGTGGAGGTCGCGGCCGTCCTGCTCGACGGGCTGGACCTGGTGGTGCTGGGTCTCGGCGGGCTCGCGGTGCCGCCCTCGCGGGCGCGTGCGGTGGTGGCGAGGGCGCGGAGCAAGGGCTCGACCCTGGTGGTGACGGACGGGCACTGGGACGGCGCGGAGGTCCGGCTCGAGGCAAGGGTGTGCGGCTACGACGGGATGGGGCAGGGCGCCGAACTGGGGCGCGGGCGGCTGCGCGCGCTGCGGCTGGCGGTCAGCGCGAGGGGTCGGGCGTTCCAGCCCCGCACCACCCATCTCGATCTGCGGCCGGTTCGCGGCCGGGTGGAGTGGACGGCGGAGACGGTGCGGCAGCCAGGGGCGTTCCAGGAAGCGGTGTCGCTGTGACCCCCGGTGAATCCGCGCGGGTGCTGGCGCTCTGGTGTCCCGACTGGCCCGCGATCGCGGCCGCGGCGGCGGCTGATCTGCCCCCGACGGAACCCGTCGCGGTGACGCTGGGAAATCGTGTCGTGGCCTGCTCGGCGACGGCGCGGTCGGAGGGGGTGCGCAGGGGATTGCGCAAGAGGGAGGCGCAGGGGCGCTGCCCGGGGCTGCACGTGTTCGTGGTCGACGTGGGCCGGGACGCCCGGCTGTTCGAGCCGGTTGCCGCGGCGATCGATGCGGTGGCGCCGGGCGTGGAGGTGTTGCGGCCTGGGTTGCTGGTGCTCGCCGCGCGCGGGGTCAGCCGCTATTTCGGCTCCGAGCCCGCCGCCGCCGAGCGGCTGATCGACGAGGCCTCGGCGGCGGGGGTGGAGTGTCAGGTGGGGATCGCGGACGAGCTGTCCACCGCGGTGATCGCCGCCCGCAGGGCCGCTCTGGTCCCCCCGGGAGAGGGTGCCGAGTTCCTCGCCCCGATCCCGGTGGCCGAGCTCGCCGCGGAGCCGAGCCTGGCGGCGAAGGGGCGCGCGGACCTGGTCGATCTATTGCAACGGTTGGGGCTGCGGACCATCGGCGACTTCGCGGCGTTGACCCCGGTGGCGGTGGCGTCCCGGTTCGGTTCCGATGCGGTGTCGGCGCACCGCAGTGCGCGCGGGGAGCCCGAGCGTCCGCCATCGGCACGGCGGCTGCCACCGGACCTGGACGTCGAACAGCGCTGTGATCCACCGATCGAGCGGGTGGACGTGGCTGCCTTCGCGGGGCGGGCACTGGCCGAGCGGCTGCACGCCAAGCTGTCCGCCGCGTCGGTCGCGTGCACCAGGCTGCTGGTCCATGCGAGCACTGGTAACGGGGAACATCTTTCGCGGACCTGGCGGTGCGCGGAACCGCTCACGCCCGAGGGCACGGCGGACCGGGTGCGCTGGCAGCTGGACGGCTGGCTCACCGGACGCAGCGAGTCGCGGCCGACGGCGGGCATCGAGGTGTTGCGCCTCGAGCCCGTGGAGGTGGTCGCGGCGGGCGCGCTGCAACTGGGGTTGTGGGGCGGGGTCGGCGCCGAGGACGAGCGGGCCAGGCGGGCGCTGGTGCGCGTGCAGGGTCTGCTCGGGGGTGATGCGGTTCAGGTGGCGGTGCTCAGCGGCGGCAGGGGGCCGTTCGAGCGGGTCACCCTGCTGCCTCTCGGGGATGAGCTGAGACCGGCCGCGGACCCCTCCGCGCCCTGGCCTGGGCGGCTGCCCGAACCGTCGCCCTCGGCCGTGCTGTCGGGCCGGCCGCGGGTGGCGTTGGAGGGGGCGGACGGCGCGGCCGTGCTGGTCACCGAGCGCGGTGCGTTCAGCGCGGCGCCGGTCCGGCTGCGCTGGGGCAGGCGGAAGTGGGAGCTGCAGGGCTGGGCGGGGCCGTGGCCGGTGGACGAGCGTTGGTGGGATCCGGCGGCGGCACAGCGGGCGGCCAGGGCGCAGGTGCTGCTGGACGAGCCGAGGGCGTTGTTGCTGATCTGCGCCGAGGGGGTCTGGACCGTGGAGGGCGTGTACGAGTGAGGTCCGGGTGCTGTTCGCCACCTTGCAGGGTACCCCCTATGGGTATATCGTCGGGTCATGGCTTCGGGTCGCGGAACTCATGCCGGACATCGGGCACCCGCCGAACATGCGGGGCGCGGACACGATCAGGCGACCGTCGTCGGCGGCCACAAGGTGCACGATCACGGCCGCAACGGCCACGAAGGTCATGGCGGCCATGGCGGCCATGGCGGCCAGGAAGGTCACGCGGGCCACGCCGGTCACGGCGACCACGTCGGGCAGTTCCGGCGGCTGTTCTGGATCATGCTCGCGATCGCCGTTCCGGTTGTGCTCGCCAATGCGATGTTCGCCGACCTGATCGGGTACAGGCTGCCGCACAGCGGACCCGTCACCTGGATCTCGCCGGTCCTCGGCACGGTGATGTACGTCTGGGGCGGCAAACCCTTCCTCACGGGCGCGGTCGCCGAGATCAAGGCCCGCCAGCCCGGGATGATGCTGCTGATCGCGCTGGCCATCACCGTGGCCTTCGTCGCGTCCTGGGGCGCGAGCCTCGGAATCCTGAACCACGAGTTGGACTTCTGGTGGGAGCTCGCGCTCCTCATCGTGATCATGCTGCTCGGGCACTGGATCGAGATGCGCTCGCTGGGGCAGGCGTCGAGCGCACTCGAATCCCTCGCGGCACTGCTGCCGGACGAGGCGGAGCGGCTCGACGGCGACGAGCCGGTCACCGTGCCGACCTCCGAGCTGACGGCCGGCGACCTCGTCATCGTCCGGCCCGGCGGCCGGATCCCGGCCGACGGAACGGTCGTCTCCGGCGCGGCCGACGTGGACGAGTCGATGATCACCGGTGAGTCGGCGGCGGTCCGCCGCGCGCCGGGCGACCGGGTCGTCGCGGGCACGGTCACCACCGATTCGGCTCTGCGCGTGCAGATCACCGCGGTCGGGGACGACACCGCGCTCGCAGGTATCCAGCGGCTGGTGAGCGAGGCGCAGAGTTCGTCGTCGCGGGCCCAGGTGCTGGCGGACCGGGCCGCGGGCTGGCTGTTCTGGTTCGCGCTCGGCGCCGCGGTGCTCACCGCCGTCGCCTGGCTGATCCTCGGCGCCCCCGAATCCGCGGTCACCCGCACCATCACCGTTCTCGTCATCGCCTGCCCGCACGCGCTCGGCCTGGCGATCCCGCTGGTCGTCTCCATCGCCACCGAGCGGGCGGCCCGCGCCGGTGTGCTGATCACGGACCGCAGGGCCCTCGAGTCGATGCGCACGGTCGACGCCGTGCTGTTCGACAAGACCGGCACTCTTACCAAGGGGGAGCCCGCCGTCGTCTCCGTCGCGGCGACGCCCGGGCACACCGAGGACCAGGTCATCGAGCTGGCCGCCGCCGTCGAGCGCGACAGTGAGCACCCCCTCGGCGGGGCCATCGTCGCCGCCGCCGAGCAGCGCGGACTCGCCGTACGGGCGGCAACCGCCTTCCACGCGCGCAACGGGGTGGGGGTGACCGGCACCGTCGCGGGCGCGGAGGTCAGCGTCGGTGGACCGGGAATGCTCGCGAGCCACGGCCTCGCCGCCCTGACGCAGGCCGACGAATGGTCCGGCCAGGGTTCGACCGTGTTGCACGTGATCCGAGACGGTGCGGTCGCCGGGGCCGTGGCCCTCGCCGACGAGATCCGTCCCGAATCGAAGCAGGCCATCGACGACCTGCACGAGCGTGGCGTGCACGTCGCCATGATCACCGGGGACGCGGAGGCGGTTGCTCAGTCGGTCGCGCAGCGACTGGGAATCGACGAGGTCTTCGCCGGTGTCCTCCCGCAGGACAAGGGTGCCAAGGTCAAGGCCCTGCAGTCCGCGGGCTGCAAGGTCGCGATGGTGGGGGACGGCGTCAACGACGCGCCCGCGCTGGCGCAGGCCGACGTGGGGATCGCGATCGGTGCGGGCACCGACGTGGCCATCGCGTCCGCGGGTGTGGTGCTCGCCAGCGACGACCCCCGCTCGGTGCTGTCGGTGATCGAACTCTCCCGTGCGACCTACCGGAAGATGATCCAGAACCTGAGCTGGGCGGCGGGATACAACCTGATCTCGGTGCCGCTCGCGGCCGGGGTGCTCGCGCCGTGGGGGTTCACCCTCCCGATGGAGGTCGGGGCGCTGTTGATGTCGGCCTCGACGGTCGTCGTCGCGATCAACGCGCAGCTGCTGCGGCGGCTGGACCTGCGGCCCTCGGCTGTCCTCGCGAAGCGGCCTGGGTAACCTCACCACGTGGCCTCGGACGAGATGGCCGAGGCTGCGAAGGGCGGTTGCGCACGGTGATGCTGATGACCGCCACGACCGCCGACGACGTCGAGCTCTCCTTTCGCGATTCCGGTGGCGCCGACCCGGTTCCGGTGATCCTGGTGCACGGCATGGGCGGCGACAGTCACACCTGGGACCGGTTCGCCAGGACCCTGGTCGGCCGTGGGCGCCGGGTCGTCACCCTCGACCTGCGTGGCCACGGCCGCAGCGCGCACGCACCGTCCTATCTGTTCCCCCAGTTCGGCGACGACCTCCTGCATCTGTGCGACCACCTCCGGCTCGAACGGGTGGACCTGGTCGGGCACTCGCTCGGCGGGCACACGGCCTCGCTGGTCGCGCAGGCGCGCCCGGACCTGGTGCGGCGGCTGGTTCTCGAGGAGGCGCCCCTCCCGCTCCGGACCGGGGAGACGCTGGGGCGGATGAGCAGCAGGCTGCCGACGCCGGTCGAACTCTGGCACGCGGTGACCGGGGTGGTCCGACACCCGCGTGCGGTCCTCGCGTTCGACCGGTCGATGACCCGCAGCGCGCTGGCCCAGTTCCGCGAACCGAACCCGGTGTGGTGGCAGAATCTGCCCGGGATCACCGCCTCGACCCTCGTGATCAGCGGCGGTCCGGGTGGGATGGTCGATCCGGACCGGCTGGCCGCTGCCACGGCCGCCATCTCGCGGTGCGAGGCCATCACCATCAAGGTCGGCCACAGCGTGCACCGCGACCGGCCGAACCAGTTCGAGGCCGCCGTCACGGCGTTCCTCGCGGACTGATCGCCTGCCGCCGGGTCACCACCCCGCACTGAACGAATACCAGGGGCCGCGCAGGTGCCAGACCTGCACGCCCTCGCCCACCGGGTCGGGCGTCGTGGGCTCCCCGTCCGGCAGATAGGCCACACCGTCGTCATCGAGGAAGCCGCTGTCGGAGACCACGAAGTAGACGTTGTCCCCGTGCGTGCGCACGTCCCGGATGTCGTAACCGCCGATCCCGCCGTCGAAGTCGCTCCGGTTGGCGCCGGACCGGATCTCCTCGACGGACGCCGCGAAGTCCGACTGCGAGAACTGCCAGCGCGCCTGCAGTGGTGCGTCGAAAACGAGCAGCGCGGCGCTGATCAGCGCGACCAAGGGCACCGCGAGGATCCAAGGGGACCAGGGATTGCGGCGCGCGAGGAAGGTCGCGGTCTTGGCGGTCCAGCAGATCGCGATCAGCGCCGCGGGCCAGAGACAGAACAGGATCAGGATCCAGCTGTTCGGCGTAGGAAAGGTGAACGCCCACAACGCCGCCCCGCACACCAGCGCGGTGGTGGCCAGCAGCGACCATCCCGGCGGCCGATCCCAGAACGTCGCCAACCACTGCCGCATCCGCAGCCCCCCGTCGTCGGCCCGACCCGAACCGGAGCCTACCCGCGGGGCCGCCAGCTCCCGGCTTGTCTCGCGTAGGTGGCGGGTGGGGTCCCGACCGCCGCGGTGAACGCGCGGATCAGGTGCGCCTGGTCGCTGTACCCGAGCCGGTCCGCCAACTCCGCCCACACCACGGGGTGTCCGCTGTGCGCCTGCTCGGCGGCGTCGAGCAGGCGGTGACGCTGGATCACCCATTTGGGCCCGATGCCGACGTACTCGGTGAACATCCTTTGCAGACTGCGCACGCTCATCCCGGCCAGCGCGGCCACCTCGTCGACCCGGTGGATGCTCGGGTCGTGCTCGATCCGGTCCATCAGCGCGGCGACGCGCTCAGCGGACGGATCGCGTTCCGGCCGTAGGGCTTCGAGGTAGTCCTCGACGAGCGCGGTCATCTCGTCGTCGTCGACGGTGTCGAGCGCCGCGGCCGCGACCGGGCCGTCGCCCCGACCGAGGAGGTCCCCAGCGGGCTGCACGGTGCCCTCGAGCGCGCCGACGCTCGACCGTAGGAACGGACGGAACCCTCCCGCCCGGAACGCCACGCCGATCACGTGCCCGGTTCCCATCAGCTTTCGGCTGAACGGATCGCGGCTCACCCCGTGCACGAGCAGTCGGCCTTCCTCGGCGGCCAGGTGGATCCTCGGCTGCGGGAGCACCTGCTGTTCGTGGGTGCCGTCGACCGCCCAGTGCACGATCCAGATGTACTCGACGAAGGGCGCCAGTGACTCTCGTGGGTGCCGCCGTGCGACGGTGAAGCGCTCGGCGGCCTCGTCGGGGTGCAGCACCGCCTCCGGTGTGCCGTGGGGTGGGGTCGATTCGGTCATCGCCATCGATCCTACGATCGGGATATGACACTGACTGCGCTCGACGGCAAGCTCATCGGCTGGTCCGCCGCATATCTGCTCTCGCAGGCCAACATCGCGCGGTTGCTCGGCCCCGCAGGGCCCAAGCTCCTCAAGACCCAGACCGCGATGTCCGCCGGCTCCTATCGGGCCGTCCTCGACAGCATGGACGAGGCGGAGACGGCCCGGTTCCGCAGTCATTTCGGGCCGGACATGATCCATCCGGTCATCTACGGGGTCGCCCTGTGCACCGGTGCCAAGCGGCTCGGCCAGCTCTCCGATCTGTCCCCGACCACCCGGCGCGCGCTGTACGCGGCCCCGGTCGTCGCCGCGGCCGCGGACTACGTGGAGAACGTGGTCGACCTGTACCTGCTCGACCACCGCGACCGCATCACCGACCCGGTGGTGCGCGCGACGTCGACGGTCAGCATCACCAAGTGGGTGCTGAGCCTCGGCACCCTCGCGTACCTGTCGCAGGGCTTCGTGCGGGTGTGGGCGGGCATGGCGACTGGCCGCCGATAGCGGCGCGTTTGTTCAAGACCCTGTCGTGGTCGCCGCCTACGTTGGAACCATGGCTGGAAACACCCCCCGTCGCTCCGCTCGCCCCGCAGAACGCAGCATCGAGCACTTCCCGGACCAGGTGAGCTTCCGCGAGTGGCTGGCCGCGCACCACGACAGCTCACCCGGCATCTGGCTCAAGTTCGCGAAGAAGGGGTCGGCCCAGACCAGCCCCAGTTGGGACGAGGCCGTCGAGGTCGCGCTGTGCTTCGGCTGGATCGACGGTCAGGCCCGCAAGTGCGACGACGACTTCTCGCTGCGCGGTTTCACCCCCCGGCGCAGGCGCAGCCCGTGGTCCAAGCGGAACCGGGAGAAGGCCGAGCGGCTGATCGCCGACGGCCTGATGCAGCCGTCGGGGCTGGCGGAGATCGAGGCAGCCAGGGCCGACGGCCGCTGGGAGCGGGCCTACGAGGCGCAGTCCACCGCGACCGTGCCGCAGGACTTCCTGGAGGCGCTGGCACTGGTCCCCGCGGCGGAGGAGTTCTTCGGCACCCTGAACAAGGTCAACCGCTACGCGGTCTGCTACCGCTTGCAGGAGGCGAAGAAGCCGGAGACCCGCGCCCGCCGGATCGAGAAGTTCGTGCAGATGTTCGCCGAGGGCAAGAAGATCCATGGGTGACGCCGCGGGCACAATGGTCGGGTGACCGCCCCAGCCCCCACGCCGACCTGCTCCGCGCTCTCCGCGACGGACGAGCCGCTTGCAGGGACCGCGGCGCGCGTCACCGGCTGGCTGTGTCTCGAACACCCCGGCGCCTGGGGCCGCGACGTGCTCGGCGGTGAGGCACTCGGGCCCGAGCTGTCCGCGGAACTGGAACGACGGACCGAGGCCGCGGGCGTGCGACTGCTGCTGATCCGCAGGCCGGGCCGGGCCACGGCCCCGCCGGCCAGGCGCACCGTGCTGATCGGGCGGTCGGATCCGTCCGGTGCCTGGTGCGAGCGGCTGGAGGTGGCCGATCCGGCCGCACTGCTGGACCTCGATCTCGAGCTGCCCGCCTCGGCGCCGGGGATCGGGCGTCCGGTGACCGACCCGGTGACCCTGGTGTGTGCGCACGGCAAGCGCGATCAGTGTTGCGCGGTGCTCGGCAGGCCGATCGCGGCGGAACTGTCCGCGCGGTTCGGGGATTCGGTGTGGGAGTGCTCGCACACCGGCGGTCACCGGTTCGCGCCGTCGATGATCCTGCTCCCGACGGGGTACACCTACGGACGGCTCGGCGCGCGACAGAGCGTCGAGGCGGTGCTCGCGGCCGGTCGCGGCGAGGTCCAGCTCGACGGGCTGCGCGGCCGCAGCTGCTGGGACTCGGCCGGCCAGGTCGCAGAAATCGCGGTGCGGGAGCAGGTTTCGGCGAGCGCCTCGGACCTCACGGTGGACGAGTCCGGCGTGCTGCCGGTGGTCCGCCACCGTGACGGCCGGGCCTGGGTGGTCGAGCTGTCGCGGACCGAACTGGAGGCACGCCCACCGAGCTGTGGCGCCGCGTCGAAGGCCGTCGTCGCGCTGGTCGCGGAATCGGTCCGGCCGCTTGCCTCGTGATCGCCGCGGTCCCTGCGACACTGGGGTGCATGGCCGAGAACAGTGACCTGCCGCGATACCGCGTCCTCACCGGGCCCGACGACGCCGAGTTCTGTCTGCGGGTCAGTGCCGCCCTCGACGCCGGCTACGACCTGCACGGATCGCCCGCCGTCACCTTCGACGGCGATCGGGTCATCGTGGCGCAGGCGCTGATCCGTCCGCGCTAGCCCGATCGCCCCGCGTCACCAGTGGGTGCCGGGCACCACGCGGGCGATCCGTCGTCCCACCTTCGAGACGGTGGAATGCCTCGGTTTCGCCGCGGGCGGTGCGACGGGGACGGCGCCGCCGTTCTCGGTCACACCCTTGGCGGCGGGGGAGTCCGGGAACGCCCGGTACATCCGGTGCAGCACCCGGTCCTTGACGCCGGGCGCGAACAGCTGCCCGTACTCGCCGAGGGTGCCCAGCGGGTCGTCGATCCGCTTGGGGCGCTCGATCAACCCGCGAACCACCATCGCCGCGGCCTTCTCCGGGCTGATGACCTTGCCGATGTTCGCCTTCCCCGACGGCGTGATCATCGGGGTTTCGACCAGCGGCATGTGGATGGTGGTGAAGGTGATGCCGGCCGAAAGCGTCTCGGAGGCAATGGTGTCGGTGAATCCGTCGAGGGCGGCCTTGCTGGCGACGTAGGCGGAGAACCGGGGCGTATGGCTCTGCACGGCGGCGCTGGAGATGTTCACGACATGCCCGAAGCCGCGCTCGCGCATCTGGGGGAGCAGCGCCAGGACCAGCCGGACCGCGCCGAAGTAGTTGACGGCCATGGTGCGTTCGTAATCGTGCAGCCGGTCGGTGGAGGCGAACACGCTGCGTCGGATCGATCGGCCGGCGTTGTTGACCAGCATGTCGACGTGCTCGTGCTCGTCGAGGATGGTCTTGACGGTCTGGTCGACCGATTCCCCGTCGGTGATGTCGCAGGGGTACCCGAACGCGGTGCCGCCCTCGGCCCGGATCTCGGCGACGGTGGCCTCGAGTTCCTCCGCACCGCGGGCCAGCAGCAGCACGGTCGCGCCCTTGGCGGCGACCGCGCGCGCCGAGGCGCGCCCGATCCCCGACGACCCGCCGGTGATCATCACGTGCCTGCCTGCCAGCAGGCCGGACCGGCGGTTGCGCGCAGGGTCGAGGTTGCGTTCCCAGTAGGACCACAGGGTGCCTGCGTAGGAACCGAAGGGCGGCACGGTGATCCCGGTACCGCGCAGCGCCTCCTGGGTCTTGGCGGAGTCGAAGGTGGTGGGCAGCGTGAGGTGGTCGAGGATGACCGGCGGGATGCCGAGCCGGCCCAGCACCACGTTCCTGGCGGCCTTGACGGTGCGCAACGGCGGTCGCATCACCGGGGCGGCGACGACGCCGGGCAGGTCGGCCACCGGATGCGGGGCGCCGGAGGCCTGGGCCAGGGCCGCGTACACCTCGCGCATCGGCTGCGGTTCGGGGTTCACGAGGTGGAAGGCCTCGCCGTCGTGGCCGGGTGCCTGCATCAGCGCGACGATGGCCTTGGCCACGAAGTCGACGGGGACCAGGTTGGTGGCGCCGAGGCTGGGCACCGCAACCGGGAGTCGCGAGGGCAGCCTGGCGAGCCCGGCGATGGCGGGGAACAGGTAGTACGGCCCGTCGATCTTGTCCATCTCGCCGGTGGTCGAATCCCCGACGACCGCGGCGGGGCGGTACACCCGCCAGGTCAGCCCTGGGGCCTCGCGCACGAGCTTCTCGGCCTCGAACTTGGTCCGGTGATACGCCGTGGGGAAGCCCTGGCCGAGGTCGAAGTCGTCCTCGGTGAACGTGCCCTTGTAGTCGCCTGCGATCGCGATCGAGGACACGTGGTGCAGGGTGGCGCCGGTCCGCTGGGCGAGCTCGATGACCGACCTGGTGCCCTCGACGTTGGTGCTCGCCTGCTCGTCGCCCGCGGTCATGTCGTAGATCGCGCCGAGGTGCAGGAGGTGGTCGGCGGCGGGCGGTGTGGCCTCGAGGCCGAGCCCGGGCTCGGTGAGGTCGCCGATCAGCGGGTGCACCCGGTCGCCGCCCTCCCAGTCGGCGGCCAGGCGCTCGAGCCGGGCCATCGAGGCCGGTCGCACCAGTACGTGCACCTGGGCGTCGGGGTCGCGGCGCAGTAGCAGCGCGAGCACGTTGCGGCCGAGGAACCCGGTCCCGCCGGTCACGATGTAGGTCGACATCAGCTCTCCTCCTACATAGGGCTACGCCGGTTAACTTACTCCGAAGTAATAACTTGTGGAAGGGGTGATGGTCGGCACCTGGAAAAGTGGATTCCATGGAGTCCATGGAATCGGTGGTGCGGTTGACGGTGGGGGCGGCGGGTGAGTTGCTGACCCTGCAGCGTGCCGCCTATGTGACCGAGGCCCAGGCCCACCACGATCTGGATCTACCTCCGCTGACTCAGTCATTCGGCGAGTTGTCGAGCGAACTCTCCGAACCCGGTGTCACGGCAGTCGGTCTACGCGATGAGGCCGATCGCCTCGTGGCCGCCGTTCGCTTCCGCGTCTCGTCGGTGGAGCCGAATGTCGCCGAGTTGGGCAGGCTGGTCGTAGCCCCGGATGTGCAGGGACGAGGGTTGGGCAGTCGCCTGCTGACCATCGTGGAGGAGCACCTGCCCGCGTCGGTGACCGATATTCGGTTGTTCACGGGGGAGCGCAGCCTGGGCAACCTCCGGCTCTACGCCCGGTTCGGATATGAGGAAACCCATCGCACGCCGACTCCTGGCGGCTACGCGTTGGTTCATCTCGCCAAGCGGGTGCCCTGAACGCATGTCGACGGGTCGGCGGGCACCACCGGTGTACCGGTCACGGTGCCCGCCTTCCGATCAGTGCCCGATGCCGACCTTCTCGTGCAGCTTGCGCATCCAGGCCGGCGCCCACCAGTTCGCCTCGCCCATCAGCTTGACCAGCGACGGGACCAGCAGCATCCGGACCACGGTCGCGTCGATGATCAGCGCCAGGATCATGCCGACACCGAGGAACCGCATGATCGACAGCCCGGAGATGGTGAAGGCGCCGGTCACGATGATCAGCAGCGCCGCGGCTGTGGTCACGATCCGGCCGGTCCGCTCGGCGCCGAAGCGCACGGCCTCCTCGGTGGTCGCCCCGTTCGCCCGCGCCTCGACCATCCTCGACATGAGGAACACCTCGTAGTCGGTGGAGAGGCCGAACACCACCGCGAGGATCAGGACCACGAAGGTCGCCTCGAGCGGAGCCGGGGTCACGTCGAGCAGTTCGGCGCCGTGACCGTTCTGGAAGATCCAGGTCAGCACGCCGAACGTGGCGGCCATGCTCAGCCCGGCCATCGCCACAGCCTTGATCGGCAGGACCACCGACCCGAACGCGAGGAACAGCAGCACGAGGGTCGAGCCGACCATGATCGCGAGCATCAGGGGCAGCTTCGCCGTGACCGCGTCGTTGCCGTCGTCGACGAGGGCGGCGCCGCCGCCGACCAACACGTCGACGCCCGCCGGGGCCGGGATGGCCCGCACATCGCGGACGACCTGGCCCGGGGTCGCCCCCTCGGCGTAGGTCGCGGACAGGACCGCGAAATCGTCGGCCGCCGCGACCATCCGCGCCGCGGCGACACCGTCGACGGCCCGCACCTGCGCGCCGACCTCGCTGAGCTGGGCGGTGGTGGGCGGCGCCCCGTTCTCGCCGCGCACCATCACCGTCGCGGCCTCACCGGTGGTGGGGAACTCGGTGGACAGCGTGTCTGCCGCGGTGCGGGCCGGGTCGTTCGGCGGCAGGGCGGTGTAGGTGACCTCGCCGAGGCTCGCGCCGAACAGCGGGGCGGCCAGCAGCAGCAGGCCCGCGGTGATGGTCACCGCCACCGTGGCCGGCCTGCGCATCACCTTGGTGACCACGCCACCCCAGAACTTGCGGGCCCGCTCCTCGCCGCGTTCGACGGTTCCGCGCCGCCACGCGAGCGAGTTGATCCGGTGGCCGAGGACCGCGAGCAGCGCGGGCACCGCGGTGAGGGAGAGCACCGCGGCCCCGGTCACGGCGGCGATCGCACCGAAGCCGAGCGAACGGATGACCGCCTGCGGGAACACCAGCATGCCCGCGAAGGCGCAGACCAACAGCAATCCGGAGAACATCACGGTGCGGCCGGCCGTGTCGACCGTGCGGCGCACCGCGGCACCGGGTTCGGTGCCAGAGGCCAGTTCTTCCCTGAAGCGGCTGACGATGAACAGGCCGTAGTCGATGGCCAGGCCGAGGCCGAGCAGGGAGGCGACGTTGATCGAGAACGAACTCACCTCGGTGACGGTGGTGAGCAGCCGCAGGATCGCCAGCGCGCTGAGCACCGCGAGCATTCCGACGAACACCGGCACGGCCGCGGCCGTGACGGTGCCGAAGACGACCACCAGGAGCAGCAGGGTGATCGGCAGCGCGATGGCCTCCGCGCGCACCAGGTCCTGCTGCAGGTGGACGTTGAACGAGTACCCGACGACGGTGCCGCCCGCGAACTCGGTGTCGATGCCGGGCGGGGTGAGTGCCGCGGTCATCTTGTCGAGCTCGGTGAACTCCGCGCCCGCGTCCCAGTCGATCGAGATCGTCGCGAGGGCCTTGGTGCCGTCGTTCGAGGTCATCAGCTTCGCGGTGTTCGGGTCGACGGACCAGTACGAGGCGGTGGCGAGGGTGGGTACCTGGTCGCGGAAGGCCGCCAGGTTCTGTTCGACCTCGGGGCCGATGTCCGCGAGGGTCTTGCCCTCGGGCGCGGTGTAGATCGCGACGATGTCCGGTGCCTGCGGGCCGAACTTCTCGTTGACCAGCGAGCTGACCTGTGCCGCTTCGCTGTTCGGGTCGATATAGCCGCCCTGGCTGAGCTTGCTGAACACCCCGAGTCCCCAGAGTCCGCTGATCAGCACGGCGAGCACCGTCAGGATCAGGACCCACCATTTCCGGGAGACGACGAATTTGGCCCAGCGCGTCATGTAGGACTCTCTCGGATCGGGGGGGTCGGATGCGCCCCGACTCTACCGATGGCCTGCGCGGGACTTCCCCTGGTGTCCGACCGTCGAAACGCGGAGAGTGGACCCATGGGCATTCCGGATCTCATGTCGGGATGGCGGGTCCGCGAGCCCGGGCCGATGCGCGGCGAGCCGGTGGAGCTCGCCGAGTTGCCGGTGCCGGAACCGGGCCCCTCGGAGCTGCTGGTGCGGGTGCGCGTGTGCGGGGTCTGCCGCACCGACCTGCACGTGGCCGAGGGCGATCTGCCCGTCCATCGCAGCCACGTGGTGCCCGGCCACGAGGTGGTGGGCGAGGTGGTCGGGTGGGGCGACGAGGCCGGCTCGGACTTCGGCCTCGGCGACCGGGTCGGGATCGGGTGGCTCCGGCGGACCTGTGGCGAGTGCCGGTACTGCCGCCGGGGTCGGGAGAACCTCTGCCCGCACTCGCGGTACACGGGGTGGGACGTCGACGGCGGGTACGCGGAGTTCGCCACCGTGCCCGCGGCGTTCGCGCACCGGCTGCCCGACGGCTACCTGGACGAGGAACTGGCGCCCCTGCTGTGCGCGGGGATCATCGGCTACCGGGCATTGACGTGTGCGGACGTCCCGGAGGGCGGGCGACTGGGGATCTACGGCTTCGGCGGCAGCGCCCATCTCGCGACTCAGGTCGCGCTGGCTCGGGGCGCCGAGGTCCACGTGATGACGAGGGGGGAGCGGGCCAGGGAGCTGGCGCTCGAGCTCGGCGCCTCCTCGGCATCCGGTGCCGCGGATCCGCCGCCGGTGCCGCTGGACTCGGCGATCCTCTTCGCCCCGGTCGGTGAGCTGGTCCCGACCGCGCTGGCCGCCCTGGATCGGGGCGGCACGCTGGCCGTCGCGGGCATCCACCTCTCCGACATCCCGCCACTGAACTATCAGCGGCACCTGTTCCAGGAGCGCACGCTGCGATCGGTCACGGCCAACACCCGCGCCGACGCCCGCGAGTTCCTTGAGTTCGCGGGGACGCATCGGCTGCTGGTCAGTGCGATGGGGTACTCGCTCGACGAGGCCGACCGGGCGCTGTCGGACCTGAAGGAGGGTCGGGTGACCGGCGCGGCGGTGCTCATCGTGTGAGCCGGTTGACTCCTGCGCCCGGCTCGGACCATAATAGAACACACGTTCGATGCGACTTCCCCGCTCGGGCTCCGACGCCGAATCCCCGGCGGCCGGATGCGCAGGGAAGGTGAACGCGATGGGCTGGGGAAACGGGCCTCCGACATGGTCGGAGATGGAGCGGGTGCTCTCCGGCAGGCCGGGACGGAACCCGCCGGAGGCGATGTACCCCGGCGACGGCAGCGACAGCCCGGCCTGGTCCCGCAAGCGCGGCGAGTACCGCGCCGGCCCGATCTCCCGGGACGAGACGCCGACCGTGCCGTACGCGGAGCTGCATGCGCACTCGGCCTTCAGCTTTCTCGACGGCGCGAGCCCGCCCGAGGAACTGGTAGAGGAGGCGGTCCGGCTGGGGCTCGAGGCGATCGCGCTGACCGACCACGACGGGCTCTACGGGGTGGTGCGGTTCGCGGAGGCGGCCAAGGAGCTGAACATGCGCACCGTCTTCGGTGCCGAATTGTCCCTGCCGTCACACGATGCGGACTCGGCCGGTTCGCGGACCGGGACGCCGGACCCGGGCGGCACTCATCTGTTGGTGCTGGCACGCGGGCGGGAGGGCTACCGGCGGCTGTCGCGGCAGCTCGCGGCGGCGCACCTGGCGGGCGGCGAAAAGGGCAAGCCGCGCTACGACCTGGACGCGCTGACCGAGGCGGCGGGTGGGCACTGGCAGATTCTCACCGGCTGTCGCAAGGGGCACGTGCGTATGGCGCTCGACTCCGGGGGCGCCTCGGCGGCGGAGGCGGAGCTGCGCGGACTGATCGAGAGGTTCGGCAGGGACCGGGTCGCCGTCGAGCTCACCCACCACGGCGTGGCCGAGGACGATGAACGCAACGGTGCGCTGGCCGAGCTCGCCAGGGCGGCGGGGCTGCCCGTCATCGCTTCCACCGCAGCGCATTTCGCCGGTCCGCCGCGCCGACGCCTGGCCATGGCGATGGCGGCGGTCCGCGCCAGGCAGAGCCTGGACGAGGCGGCCGGATGGCTGGGGCCGACCGGCGGCGCGCACCTGCGGTCCGGGGCGGAGATGTCCCGGCTGTTCGCCGCGCATCCCACCGCGGTGCCGGGCGCGGTCGAGCTGGGCCGCGAGTGTTCCTTCGACCTGCGGCTGATCGCGCCCGAGCTACCGCCGTTCGAGGTGCCCGAGGGGCACGACGAGAACAGCTGGCTGCGCGAACTGACGATGGTGGGCGCCCGGCGGCGCTACGGCACCCCCGAGCAGCGGCCAGACGCCTATCGGCAGATCGAGCACGAGCTGACGATCGTCGCCCAGTTGGGGTTCCCGGGGTATTTCCTCGTCGTGCACGACATCGTGTCCTTCTGCCACCGCAACGACATCCTCTGT
Source organism: Rhodococcus sp. PvR099 (assembly GCF_017833315.1). NCBI lineage: Bacteria > Bacillati > Actinomycetota > Actinomycetes > Mycobacteriales > Nocardiaceae > Rhodococcus > Rhodococcus sp. PvR099. The sequence goes on from NZ_JAFIBV010000001.1 coordinate 5,419,486, forward strand.
CAGGGCAGGGGATCGGCGGCGAACTCGGCCGTCTGCTACGCGATCGGCATCACCAACGTCGACCCGGTCGGGAACAAGCTGCTGTTCGAGCGGTTCCTCTCGCCCGAACGAGACGGCCCACCCGACATCGACGTCGACATCGAATCGGATCGCCGTGAGGAGGCGATCCAGTACGTCTACAACCGCTACGGCCGCGCCTATGCGGCGCAGGTCGCGAACGTCATCACCTACCGCGGCAAGATGGCGGTGCGGGACATGGCTCGGGCACTTGGCTTCTCGCAGGGCCAGCAGGACGCGTGGAGCAAGCAGGTCAGCCGATGGACCGGCGTCTCTCAGGAGACCGATACCGACATCCCGCCCGCGGTGTTGGAGCTCGCGGGCCAGATCGAGGGCCTGCCCCGGCATCTCGGCATCCACTCCGGCGGCATGGTGATCTGCGACCGTCCGATCGCCGACGTGTGCCCGGTGGAATGGGCGCGGATGGAGAACCGGAGCGTTCTCCAGTGGGACAAGGACGACTGCGCGGCGGTGGGGCTGGTCAAGTTCGACATGCTCGGGCTCGGCATGCTCTCCGCGCTGCACTACATGATCGACCTGGTCGCCGAGCACAAGAATCTCGAGGTGGATCTGGCCAGGCTGGACCTGTCCGAGGAGGCGGTCTACGAGATGCTGCAGCGCGCCGATTCGGTCGGCGTGTTCCAGGTGGAATCCCGCGCCCAGATGGCCACCCTGCCGCGACTGAAGCCGCGCAACTTCTACGACCTGGTGGTGGAGGTGGCGCTGATCCGTCCCGGGCCCATCCAGGGCGGCTCGGTGCACCCGTACATCCGGCGCCGCAACGGGATCGAGCCGGTCACCTACGATCACCCGTCGCTGGAGAAGGCCCTGGCGCGGACCCTGGGGGTGCCGCTGTTCCAGGAACAGCTGATGCAGATGGCGGTCGACGTGGCCGGGTTCACCGCGGCCGAGGCCGACCAGTTGCGCCGGGCGATGGGGTCCAAGCGGTCGCCGGAGCGGATGGAACGGCTGCGCGGCCGGTTCTACGACGGGATGCGCGAACTGCACGGCGTCACAGGGGAGGTGGCGGACCGGATCTTCGAGAAGCTGTACGCCTTCGCGAATTTCGGCTTCCCGGAAAGCCATTCGCAGAGCTTCGCCGCGTTGGTGTTCTACTCGGCCTGGTTCAAGCTGCACCACCCGGCGGCCTTCTGCGCAGGCCTGCTGCGGGCCCAGCCGATGGGGTTCTACTCCCCGCAGTCGCTGGTCGCCGACGCCCGCAGGCACGGGGTCCGGGTGCACGGGCCGGACGTGAACGCCAGCCTGGCGCACGCCACGCTCGAGGGCGACGGACTGGAGGTCCGGCTGGGTCTCGGGGAGGTGCGGCACATCGGTTCGGCACTGGCGGAGAAGATCGTGGCGGCCAGGTGCGAGGGCGGTCCCTACACCTCTCTGCTCGACCTGACCGGTCGGGTGGAACTGACCACCCCGCAGGCGGAGTCGCTGGCCACCGCGGGCGCGCTCGGCTGTTTCTCCGGGTCGCGCAGGCAGGCGCTGTGGGCGGCGGGGGCGGCCGCGGGGGAGCGGCCGGGCCGGCTGCCGGGCATGGGTGCCTCCACCGTCGCGCCCACCCTGCCCGGGATGAGCGACGTCGAGCTCGCAGCCGCGGATGTGTGGGCGACCGGGGTCTCGCCGGACTCCTATCCCACCGAGTTCCTGCGCCCCCAGCTCGAGGCGCTGGGCGTGACCCCGGCATCGGGATTGCTGGCGGTGCCCGACGGCGACCGGGTGCTGGTCGGGGGAGCGGTCACCCACCGCCAGCGCCCGGCCACCGCGGGCGGAGTCACCTTCATCAACCTCGAGGACGAGACGGGGATGGTGAACGTGGTCTGCTCGGTGGGGCTGTGGGCCCGATACCGCACGCTCGCGCACACCGCGCCCGCGCTGCTGGTCCGAGGAAAGGTGCAGAACGCGGAGGGTGCGGTGACGGTGGTGGCGGACCGGCTGCAGCGGATGGACCTGCGGATGACGGGCAGGTCGAGGGATTTCCGGTGAACCGAACCGAGTGATCGCCGAGCGGCGTGTCGGAGTTCCGTCCGCCGGCGCCCACCGGCTTAGCATCCCGGTATGAAGGCTCCCGCGCTCGCCACGATCCTGATCCTGATCGCGTTGTTGGCGGGGTGCAGTGGCGGCGAACCCGAGCAGTCGCAGTCCGAGTCGCAGTCGTCGCTCGCGGCCGGTGCCGATGCCGGCACCGCACCCGATGCGAAGCTCGCCCCGGCGCCCGCGGAGGGCCTCGCCGAACGTCAGGAGGTCACCACCGGCACGGTCTCGCTCACTTCGGCCGATCCCGTCGACACCGGCCATGCCGTCGTGCGCATCGTCGAGGATGCGGGCGGACGGGTCGACGACCGGACCGAGCGGCCGCGGACCGACGACACCGAGCCGAGCAGTTCGCTGACGGTTCGGATCCCGGCGGACCGCCTCACCGCCACCCTCGACGAGATCTCGGACCTCGGCGAGGTGACCGGGGTGAGCGTCAGCAAGAGCGATGTCACCATGCAGACCCAGGATCTCGACGCGCGGATCGGTGCCCTGCAGGCCTCGGTCACGCGACTGCAGGGGCTGATCGTGACCGCCGCGAACACTGCGGATCTGATCGAAGCCGAGAACGCGCTCGCGGAGCGGCAGGCGGAACTCGACAGCCTCGTCGCGCAGCGGCGCGCGCTGTCCGACCAGGTCGAGCTCGCGACCATCTCGATCGACATCACCACCGACGGGCCGGACAGCGCGGACCCGGACAGCTTCTTGGACGGCGTCGTGGCCGGGTGGCACGCGCTGCTGTCCGCGCTGCACGGACTGATCGTCTTCCTCGGCCGGGCCGTCCCCTGGATTGGCTTCGCCGCGCTGGTCGTCCTCGTCGGGTACGCCGTCGTGCGGCTGGTACGCAGGCGCTGACCCCCGGCGTCCCGGTGTGGCCGGTCACGTCCACGGCCGAACAGATACCCTAGGGGGTATAATTTGGGTCGACTGAGAGGAGTCGCAGTGAAGGTCGTCATCGTGGGTGGGGTCGCCGGAGGTATGTCCGCCGCGACCAGGTTGCGTCGCCTGGACGAGGAGGCGGAGATCGTCGTCTTCGAGCGCGGTGCGCACGTGTCGTTCGCGAACTGCGGGCTGCCCTACTACGCGGGAGGGGTGATCGAGGACCGGGAGGCGCTGCTGCTGCAGACCCCGGAGAGCCTTGCCGCCCGGTTCCGGCTCGACGTCCGGGTGCGCAGCGAGGTGGTCGCAGTCGACCCCGTCGCCGGGACGGTCACCGTCCGCGATCTGCGGACCGGCGACGAGACCGTGGAGCCGTACGACTCGCTGGTGCTCAGCCCCGGCGCGAGCCCCATCGTCCCCGACATCGAGGGCGTGGGGCGCGCGCTGGTCCTGCGCGACGTCGAGGACGTGGACCGGTTGGTCGGCGCGCTCGATGCCGACGCCCGCACCGCGGTGATCGTCGGGGCCGGGTTCATCGGCGTCGAACTCGCCGAGAACCTGCGACGCCGAGGACTCGAGGTCACCGTCGTCGAGCTGGCCGACCAGGTGCTGGCCCCACTCGATCCCGAGATGGCGTCGCCGGTCGCGGATGAGCTGCGCGGCAACGGCGTCCGGCTCGAGCTCGGCACCCAGGTGACCGGAATCGGCGCGGACGCCGTGACCCTCGCCGACGGCAGGCTGGTCCCGGCCGACATCGTCGTGATGGCGATCGGCGTGCGGCCGGAGACAGCGCTGGCCGTCGGCGCGGGCATCGAGATCGGGCCCCGCGGCGGCATCGTGGTCGACGAGAGCATGCGCACCTCCGCGGCGGGGGTCTACGCGGTCGGCGATGCGGTCGAGAAGACCGACGCGCTCACCGGCGGCGCCGGATTGGTCCCGCTGGCGAACCCCGCGAATCGGCAGGGCCGGCTGGTCGCGGACGTGATCGCGGGCAGGCCGGTGAGGGCGCGTCCCGTTGTCGGCACCGCGATCGTCGGGGTGTTCTCGCTGATGGTGGCCGCGGTGGGCTGGAACGAGAAGCGGTTGCGCGCCGCGGGCCGCGGGTATCGGGCCATCCACACACACCCGCAGTCGCACGCCGGCTATTACCCGGGCGCGCAGGGCATGTCGCTCAAGCTGCTCGTCGACCCGGACACCGACGCGATCCTCGGTGCCCAGGGCGTCGGCGGTGACGGTGTGGACAAGCGCATCGACGTGATCGCCACCGCCATGGTCGGCGGCCTCACCGCCGCCGAACTGGCGGACCTCGAACTGGCATACGCGCCGCAGTTCGGTTCCGCGAAGGACCCGGTGAACATGCTCGGCTACGTCGCCGACAACCTGCGCACCGGCACCACCACCACGGTGCAGTGGCACGAGCTGCCCGCGCTGGTCGAGGCCGGTGCGGTGCTGGTGGACGTGCGCACCCCTGCCGAGTTCGCGTTGGGCTCGATCCCCGGCGCGGTCAACATCGAGCTAGACCAGTTGCGCTCGCGCGCAGCCGAATTGCCGGAGGGCGAGCTGATCGCGGTCTGCCAGGTCGGCCAGCGCGGCCACACGGCGACCCAGCTGCTGCGTCAGCTCGGGCGCAGGGTGCGCAACCTGGACGGCGGCTATCGCACCTGGCAGGCCGGGCGGACGCCAGTCGCCGAGTTGGTCTAGCTAGCTCTCGTCGTCGGTGGGTGCCCGGCCGGTGTCGCCGGTCGGGGGCTCGTCCGTGGAGTCTGCCGAGGCTGCGGAGTCGGAGGCATCGGCGGTGTCCTCGTCGAGCACGCTCACCGTCACCCCGTACGGCAGGAACCGCACCAGTCGCCTCGGGTCGGTGTTGTTCTTGTGAATCCGCAGTGCCTCGAGCTCCGTCGCGAACACCTGGTCCACCCGGGCGGACCCGTCCTCGTCCACGGTGTAGATGGCCCACACGCCGTCGCCGGCATCACCCGTGGTCTCCGGCCGCGGTCGGGGCCACGACGTGCTGGTTCCCACATTGAACGAGTGCGAGTAGGGGATGCCCGCATCGTCGAGGAACCTGCCGAATTTCTCGGCCGCGTCGCGCAGTCCCGCACTGGCCTCGCGGGCGATGCGCTCGATGTCTTCCGGATCGATGCCGAACGGTCCCCTGCTACCCATGGCAATTCTCCTGCGGTGTCGCCCCGGCTCGTCGTCGACCCGGGATTCAACTCCAGTGTGGCCGCAGCGCGTCGGTGGCGCCAGGCCCGCGGGTCATCGAGGCGCGGACTCCTGTTCGGCGAGCGCGCGGCGCGACTCCTCGTGCAGCACCTCCAGCAGCTCCTGCTCCAGAGCGACGAACTCCGGCGAGGTGACGACGGACAGCTCCCGAGGCCGCGGCAGGTTCACCCGCACCTCCCGGCGCACGGTGGCGGGCCGGGCCGACAGCACGATCACCCGATCGGAGAGGTAGACCGCCTCACGGATGTCGTGCGTGATCATCAGGACCATCCACCGGTACCGCTGCCACACCTGCTGCAGCCAGTCCTGCATCTCGGTGCGGGTCAGCGAATCGAGCGCACCGAACGGCTCGTCGAGCAGCAGCAGCTCGCGGTCCTGGACGACCGTGCGCAGCATCGCGGCTCGTTGGCGCATCCCGCCCGACAGCTGGAACGGGCGGGCGTCCTCGAACCCGGACAGGCCGAAGATCGGGAACAGCTCGCGGGCGCGGCGCCTGGCCTCCCGCTTGTCGATCCCCTGCACCTCGAGCCCGAGCGCGGTGTTGTCGAGGACCGTTCGCCACGGGAACAGCAGGTCCTTCTGCGGCATGTATGCGCTGTGCGGGGTTCCCGACGCGGCCCCGTCGCCGACCAGCACCCGGCCCGAGTCCGGCGAGTCCAGCCCGGCGAGGATGTTGAACACCGTGCTCTTGCCGCAGCCGCTCGGGCCGATGACGGAGACGAACTCGCCTGGGGCGGCGTCGAAGGACACCCGGTCCAGCACGAGGCGCGAACCGGTGCCGTGTCGACGGGCGGCACCGCCGCCGAGTCGATGGGCGGCACCGCCGCCGCGCCCGGGCAGCGGATACGACTTGGTGATCGCCTCGAGCGAGATCCTCGATCCCCGTGCCTCAGCCATGGCCGTGCTCCATCCGGGACCACGGGGCAACGACCCGCTCCACCGCGAACGTGAGCAGGTAGAGGGCGATGCTGATGACGGCGGTGATCAGCACCGCCGCCAGCACCAGGTCGGTACGGAACGAGTTCTTCTGCAGGCTCATGTAGATGCCGAGTCCCTTACTGGCCCCGACGTACTCGGCGAACACCGCCCCGACGACGGCGTAGGTGATGCCGATTCGCAGCGCGGTGAAGAACCGCGGCAGCGCGGACGGCAGCCGGACGTACCGGAACACCTGCCAGCGCGTGGCGCGCATGCTGCGCAGCAACGCGCCTGCCTCCCGTTCGGTCGAGGCGAACCCCTCGATCAGCCCGATCGCCATAGGGAAGAAGGTGGCCAGCGCGATCACCAGGACCTTCGGCAGCAGGCCGAACCCGAACCAGATGATCATCAGTGGGGCTATCGCGATGATCGGCAGCGTCTGCGAGGCCACGAACAACGGCACGAACGCGCGGCGCAACCACGGCGAGAAATCCACCAGGATCGCCAGCGCCCACGCCAGGACCAGCGACACCGAGAACCCGATCAGGGTCACCGTCAGCGTGGCGCCCGCGTGCACGGCGATCTCCTCGCGGTGCCCCCAGCCCTGCTGCGCGACGCGCACCGGTGACGGCAACAGTTGCGGACGGATCCCGCTGACATCGACATAGATCTGCCAGGCGACGACCAGCGCCGCCACCACCACCAGGGCGGGGGTCAGTCTACGAAGGGCCGAGGTAGTCATTGGTGAAGTACGTCGACCAGTCGGGTTCGGTGGTCAACGTGTTGCCGTCCGGGCCGGCGAGCAGTCCGTGCTGGTAGAGGAATTCGGAGTTGCCTGCCCATTGCGGCAGGGTCTGGGTGCCGACCTTCCCGGCCGCGTCCTTCATGTACTGCGAGGCGAGCATCCGCTGGCTCTCGACCACCAGTGACTCGTCGTTGAAGGCGCCCGGGTTGGCCTCGACGAGCATCTTCGCGGCCTCGTCCGGGTTGTCAGCGGCGAACTGGTAGCCCCGCTGTAGCGCCTGGACGAACTTGCGGGCCTGCTCGGGGTGCGATGCGAGCCAGTCCTCGTTGCCGTCGACCACGATGGCGTAGGCGTCGGGGAACCCGTAGTCGGTGTAGCGGAAGTACCGCATCGGGGTGCCCGCGTGCTCGGCCTCGATGCCCTCCCATGCGAAGTACGAGACGGTGAAGTCGGCCTTGCCCGAGTAGACGGCGTCGTACGCGGACGTGCCGAGGGTGACCGAGTTGAAATCGCCGGTGCCGCCGTCGTTTCGGATCACCTGGCGGAGCGTCTCGTTCTCTCCCGGATCGCCGAACCCGGCGTAGGTCTTGCCGTCGAGGTCCTTGGGGCTGACGATGTCGGCCCGGTCGGCGCGGACGCCGATCGCGGTCGCCCAGTGCTGCAGCGGCGCCAGGACAGAGATGGTGTGCGCGCCGGAGGCGCGGGAGAACGTCGACGCGTCGTGGGTGCTGATCCCGAACTCGGCGTTGCCTGCGTCGACGAGGGTGTCTACCGCGGTGTTGTTGTACGGCAACACCTCCACGTCCAGCCCGGCGTCGGCGAAGTACCCCTGCTGCTGCGCAACGAAGAGCCCGGTGTGGTTGGTGTTCGGGGTCCAGTCGAGGGCGAACCGGATGGTCTCCCCGGAATCGGTGTCGGAGCCACACGCGGTGAGCAACGACAGCGAGGACAGCGCGACGACGGCGCCCGCGAGCGCGCGGCGGATCCGGGCGCTCACGGCGCGGGCCAGGGCTGCGGGTGGAGCGCGGTGTCCCAGAACAGGAGTTCGTACCGCGTCGCGACGGTGAACGCCTCGACCATCGCCTCGCGCTCGCCCGGGGTGGCGGCGGCCGCGGCCGCGTCGACCAGGGTGCGGGCGGTCGCCGCGGCCGTCTGGAACTCCTCGGCGTCGTAGGTGGACACCCACTGCGCGTAGGGATGTCCGGGATCGGCGGCCAGCACCTTCGCCGCGCTCGCGGCCAGGTCGCGCCCGACCTCGGCGTAGATCCAGAAGCACGGCAGGATCGCCGCCGCCGCGACCGGGTACGGCTCGGTGGCCGCCGCCGCGATCAGGTACGAGACGTAGCCGAGGCAGGTCGGGGAGTGGCGGGCTTCCTGCTCGGCGGGCGGCAGCACACCGCCCGACAGCAGGTCCTCGTGCAGCGAGGTCTCGACCACGGCCGCGCTGGCGGCGGAGGTGGCCCAGAAGGCGGCGGACGCCGGGTCGGGTGCCCGCGAGGCGAGGACGGCCAGCGCCTTGGCGTACCCGCTCAGGTACAGCGAGTCCTGCTCGACGTAGAAGCGGAAGACATCCAGCGGCAGGCTGCCGTCGCCCAGACGGCGCAGGAACTCCAACTCGTCGATCGCGACGCGCAGCGCCTTGGTGTGATCCCAGAGGTGTTCGGTGAAGCGGTCAGTTCGAGCGACCTGCAAGCAGTCGCCAGCGGTGTTGTTTCGAGCGACCTGCAAGCAGTCGCCAGCGGTGTTGTTTCGAGCGACCTGCAAGCAGTCGCCAGCGGTGCCCCCCGTGGTGGGCGTATGCGAAACCATGACATCCCTTCGTCAGCATTACCTGGCCAGGTTCTCGGGTCTGCTCTCAGCCCCGCGACTTGCGGAGCACCCCGTGTCTCAACACGGCTGACATTAGCATCCGTGCAGGCCAGGGCCGCACCCGCCCGCGTTCACATACCCCGGCGGGTACCATTGGAGTCGACGGATCCGGACGTGAGAGCAGGGAGTGGCGCAATGACGGGTGACGAGGAGAGCATCGCGTTGGTGCTCAACAGGCTGCGGCGCGCGCAGGGCCAACTGGCGGGCGTCATCTCGATGATCGAGAGCGGCCGCGACTGCAAGGACGTGGTGACCCAGCTCGCCGCGGTCTCGCGTGCGTTGGACCGCGCCGGCTTCAAGATCGTCGCTACCGGCCTGCGCGATTGCCTGTCCGGAACCAACCGGGACAACCAGGAGCCGATGACCGAGGCGGAGCTCGAGAAGCTCTTCCTGGCGTTGGCCTGACGCCTGGCCGCGCCACCGGCGGTCCGCCGGACCCCGAACGCCCGCTCGGGCGTCGTAAAGAAATGGGAACCGGGCGCTCTTGCCGTCGTGTCGCAACGCCCACCTGAACGTCGGCATAGCAAGATGTAACCCGGCCGCGCGCTGAATGATTCGGCGCGCGGGCGGTGATCTGTTCATACCGAATGAGGTGTTGGCGTGTCCGTGGGAATTGGGCTCAGGGTGGGCAGCATCGTGTCGCACACGGTGATCGCGTCGAACGGCGTGGGAACCCCGGACCCCATAGTCATCGTCCGCGACACGGTGCTGCATGTTGGCTCGGATGGGAGCACCGTGCTCGGCGGTGTCGGACAGGACGGTGGGACGGAGCACACGCTGTCCGGGTTCCTGTCGAGAGTGGGCGACCCCGAGGGGGTCGCGGCGAGCGACGGCACCCGCTATCGGGCGGAGGACGTGGTCGCGACGGCGATCAGCAGCCTGTTGCACGAGTGTGAGCCGCTGCCGGACCACGGTGGTCGGGACGGCGGCACGCCGCACGTCTGGGCGACCTACCCGTCCAACTGGGATTCCGAGTCCGTGGCGGACCTCCGCGAATCGCTCGACTACGGCGGCATGCCGCAGATCACGCTGGTGTCCGACGCCGAGGCGACGTGTGCCTGGTTCGAATCCGAGGTCGCGGAGACACCGGGCCAGCTGATCGGGACGTATCACGCGGACGACGCGGGAACGACCGTGAGCCTGGTGCGCTCGGGTGTCCTGGTCGGTCGCTCCTTCCGGTTCCCCGCGGGCAGCGGGACGTCGCCGACCGCGCAGCTCTCCACCGCGCTCGGGGCCTTCGGGTGGTTGCCCTCGAACCTCGACGCCGTGATCGTGACCGGGGACGGACTGGTGGCGCGGGACACGGTTGCCATGAAGGGCGTCGCGACCGCGCTGACCGACCGGCTCGGCGTGCACAGCGTGGTGGGCCCGGGTCCGGAGCAGGCCGCCGCGCTGGGTGCGGCGATCCTGGCCGCCGGATTCCAGACCCCGGCGATGGCGATCCGACGGATCGGCCTGCCGCCGTCGTATGACGTCACCGAGGTGATCAGCGCGATCCCGGGTTCGGTGCGCGAGGTGACCGACGCCCACGAACGTTCGAGCCTGCTCACCGCATCCGCGGTCGGGGCGATCCAGGCCGTTCGGGAGGGCGACGCGGACGCAGATCCCGACGGCGACGCGGACGCGGATGCACCCTCGGGAGGTGGCAGGCCGGTGATGCTGGCCGGCGCGCTCGCGCTCATCGCGGCGGTCGCCCTGATCGGTGCGGTGCTGGTGTTCCTGCTCTGACGCCGCGCGACGGCGGGGCTCAGGGGGCGGGGACGAACAGTGCCCTCGTCCACACCCCGCGCGCGGTGTTCGCGGCGACCACGGCCCAGATGGCGAGCAGCGATGCGAGCAGGGCCACGGAAAACCACTGGACGGCAACGGAATCGGTTGCGATCCCCAGCGCTCCCGCGCCGACGGCGCAGGCACCGAGCGGGAAGGTGAAGCTCCACCAGCTCATCGAGAACCGGAGCCCGTGGCCCGCGGCCCGTGCGGTGAGCAGACACGCGTAGCCGAGGACCAGCGCGCCCACACCCGCCATCGCGGTGCCGTAGGCGATGCCGAACGCGCGGAGCCCGGCGGCCGCGCCGGACGAGACCGTGGTGTCGGAGACCCGTCCGAGCAGGTTCGCGGCGGCGATCGACTGCCCGATGATGCCCAGCGGGATCCACATGGTCGGGATGGCCTGCACGGCGGGCAGCCCGGTGCGGGCGAGATGCCGGATCACCACCGCCATCGTCACGACGGCCGCGGTCAGGGCCATCGCGAAAAGGGCGTAGCAGCCGATCAGCATGGCGAGCCGGGCCTGGCCCTCCGGCAGGTGGGGGATGAGCGCGGCCCCGGTGGTGGCGGACACCATCGGCGGCACCACCGGCATCAGCCACACGGGACCGGGAGTGCCGCCGGACAACATGCGCGGCGGCACGACGACGGCCGCGGTGACCCCGGCCACGGTGCCGAGCGCCCACAGGACCGCGGCGACCACGATGGCGGACGGGCCGAAGATCTCGGTGCCGACGGCCGCGGTGCCCGCGCCGACGGTCAGCACGGCCATCGGCAGTGCGCCGTAGAAGGGCGCCATCGCCGGATTGCGGGCGTAGCCGAGTGCCTGCTCGCGATGGCGCACCCAGTGGGTCGCGAATGCGACCGAGAGCAGCAGCAACGCGGCGGTCGCCAGCACCCAGAACCCCCGCGCGATCGAGTCGCGGCCCGGCAGATCTACCGGGAGCGAGGCCGCGCCCACCGCGATGATCCCGGTGCCCATCACCACCGCGAACCAGTTCGGCGTCAGGTGCGCCAACGCGGGGCTGCGGCGGGCGGTTGTGGCGGGGGCGGGGGCGGTCGTGAGCATGATTAAAGACTGCCGTCCGGACGTCGGCGCCGGTAGACGGCTTGTGGTTGGCTTGTCACAACTTCAGGTTGTGGCGGCCTATTCTGTTGGTATGCCGTTGTCCCCGCGTGTCCCCGAACTCGCCGCCCTCGACGTCCTGGTCTCCGTCGCCCGGCTCGGCAGCATGGGGGCCGCGGGTCGCGAACACGGACTCAGCCAACAGGCCGTCAGCGCCCGGATCCGCTCGGCCGAACGGCTGCTCGGGATCAGGGTGTTCGACCGCGCCACCACCGGCGTCACCCCGACCTACGAGGGCGGGCTCGTGCTGGAGTGGGCGGCGGGCACGCTCGCCGCCGCCGAGGAGCTGGCGTCGGGGATCTCGGCGCTGCGCGGCGAGCGCGAGGCCAACCTGACGGTGGCGGCGAGCATGACGATCGCCGAGTACCTGGTGCCGGGCTGGACGGTGACCATGCGGCGCAAGAACCCGACCGTGGTGACCTCGGTGCGGCTGCTGAACTCGACCGACGTCGCGGCACAGGTGCTGGCGGGGGAGGCGGACCTCGGCTTCGTGGAGGGGCCGGACGTGCCGGCCGGACTCCATGCGCGGGAGGTGGCGCGCGACGAGTTGGTGGTGGTCGTCCCTCCCGGGCACCCGTGGGCGAGCGCGGCGCCCATCACCCCGATCGAACTCGCCAGGACACCGTTGATCCAGCGCGAGTTCGGTTCGGGGACAAGGAACACGCTCGAGAACGCCGTACCCGGGTGCGTGGACCCGCTGCTCGAGCTCACCTCGTGCACGGCGGTCAAGGCCGCCGTCGTCGCGGGCAACGCGCCCGCCGTGGTGTCCTCGCTGGCGGTGGCGGCGGACCTGACGGACGGACGACTGGTGTCCGTCGAGGTGCAGGGCCTTCGGCTGCCGCGCCGGCTGCTCGCGGTGTGGTCCGCTGATCGCGGCCTGCGCGGGCCCGCCCGCGACTTCCTCGACATCGCGGCGGGGTGAGGGCGCCGGTGTCCGGACCCCGCGTCGTCGCCGCGCAGATCAAGCCGAACAGCAAGAAGGGGCCGCTGGTCGAGGTCCTCGAGGACGGCACCCTGCTGCTGTACGTGCGCGCACCGGCGGTGGAGGGCAAGGCCAACAAGGCCGCCGAGGAGTTGCTCGCCGCGCATCTGGGCCTGCCGAAGAGGTCTGTGCGGCTGATATCCGGGCAAACCTCCCGCCACAAGCGCTTCGAGGTGCAGGATTGACCCGTGTCCGAATGGGACGGTGAGGGGTACGCAGAGGTCAGTGGCCTGCAGCGGACGCTGGCCGAGAGGTCGCTGTCCGGTCTCGAGCTGACCGGCACCGAGCGTCTGCTCGACGTCGGGTGCGGCGACGGGTTCATCACGCTCGCCCTGGCCCGGCGGTTGCCGCGGGGGTCGGTGGTCGGTGTCGACGTCTCGGCGAAAATGATCGACAAGGCCCGGTCGAGGCCGGTGCCCGATGGGGCGTCCGCGACCTTCCTCGTCGCGGACGCGCGCGAGCTGCCGTTCGAGGACGAGTTCGACGTCGTGGTCTCGTTCAACGCGCTGCACTGGGTGAGCGAGCAGCGCCGGGCGCTGGCCGGCATCGCCCGCGCCGCGCACCCCAGCGCGCGGGGGATCATCCAGATGGTGTGCGCGAGCGAGCGGCCGAGCCTCGAGTCGGTGGCCATGCGCGTGTGCCGGGAGCAGGCGTGGGCCGCCTCGTTCGCCGAGTTCGAGGCGCCGTTCACCCACGTCGACCCTGCCGCCTATCCGGAGCTGGCCGCGTCGGCCGGCCTCGTCGTGACCGACCTGCGGACCTCGGATCTCGACTGGGACTTCGGATCGCGGGACGAGTTCTCCCGCTGGTGCGCGGTGGGTTTCGCGGCCTGGACCGCCCGGCTGGACGAAGACCGGGTGCCGCGGTTCGTCGACGACGTGGTGCGCGCCTACGAGGAGGTCTCGGGCGGTCCCGGCCTGTTCCGGTTCACCCAGATGCGGGTGGCGTTCGCCGTGGCGACCGGGCCACGCTAGCTCCCGCCCGCGAAGCCGTGCTGGCGCCAGGCCTCGTACACGACGACGGCCGCGGCATTGGACAGGTTGAGCGAGCGCCTGCCCGGGACCATCGGGATCCGCAGCTGGGCGGTGACGTGCGGGTCCGCGAGCACCTCTGCCGACAGCCCGGTCGGCTCGGGGCCGAACAGCAGCACGTCGCCCGGTTGGTACTCGACGTCCGCGAACGAGGTCTGCCCGTGCGCGGTGAACGCGTACACCCGCTCGGGTGCCAGCGCGGCCCACGCCGCCTCGAGGTTCTCGTGCACGGTCACCGAGGCCAGGTCGTGGTAGTCCAGGCCCGCCCGGCGCAGCTTCGGCTCGGACAGGTCGAAGCCGAGCGGACCGACCAGGTGCAGCTCGCACCCGGTGCCCGCGACAAGTCGGATCGCGTTGCCGGTATTCGGTGGGATGCGAGGCTCGTGGAACATCAATCGGAACACAACATCGGTACGGTACTCGCATGTCGCACCGCCCATGAACAACGGTCGTGATGTCGGCAGCTGCGGTCGTCGCGGGCCGCGGATGAGTCGACCTCACCTATCGACCATGACAGAGAATCATGCAGTGGTGGGTCGGCACGCGCGTATGGCCACCAAGTCGCCAGCGAATGATCTCGTCTCTTTCGCCGGATCGATTCCGAGCCCAATGTGATGACGCCGTCCTCGAAGTCGAGGGCGGTGATCACCAATGGCGGGCCCGACTGGGCTTCACGCGGACTGGATTGGTTGACAGAGGTACTCACCCAAGACTCTGGTGGCCAACTGCTCGCACTGGCCCGGAACCTTGGGGCAACTCATCGCGCAGCCGGTAGCGACGATAGCCCGATCATGCGCCGGCCGGCCCGACGTCCGGCCGGGGTGATGGGCGCTGACGACGAACGGGATCTGCCGACGACGCCGACGATGTCTGCTCCACGTGGGGCGGGAAGTTCACTTCACGGACGTGGTATTTCCGTGCTCAGTGCGGCGAGCTTTCGCACGCCTGCAGGGTAGAGACGCTTGCCGGCGACCAGCGCGGCGATCGCACCGAGGTAGACCAGCGGGGTGAGTTGCATAGCCCCGAGCAGTCCTACGCGGTCGGCGAGGACACCGACGACGAATGGTCCCAGTGCCATTCCCAGCAGGTTGTAGGAAACGGCGAGCGTACCCATTGCGGAGGCTCGGACAGAGGAGTGCGTGAGATTGGCTACCATCGCCGCGGATGGGCCGGACGCCCCACCGGAGAAGAAGGCGCCGATTCCGACAAGGACCATTTGAGCGGCCCCGGTACCGACGCGAAATCCAACCGTCAGGAATACGAGCGAGATCATGCAGAAGACAATCGCGGCGGTCCACTTGCGGCTGGTGTCGATACGACCGACGCGGTCAGTAATGATGCCGCAGATCACCATTCCGCTGCCGACGAGCAACACAAAGATCGACGCCATCACCCCGGCGTTGGCAGGGGCGAAGCCGTAATAGCGGTTGAAAAAGCTTGGGAGCCATGACAGCAACACTCCGGCGGTGAACAGATGCAGTCCACCGCCGATGTATGCGCACAGGACCGCTGGATTGGTGAACAGGCTCGAGACCGGCGCGCGGTACCTCGCCGGTGTCGCAGCAGTGGCTTGGTGCAAGTCGTCGGCGGCATGCTGGGCGAGTTTGCGTTCGGTGATCAGTGCCCGGTACAGCGCCACCAGGACCAAACCGAAGACCGCCATGGCAGCGAATGACCAACGCCAGCTCAGGTGGACGGCGATGATCCCGCCGAGTGCGACACCGATGACCGACCCGAATGATCCGCCGGCCATGAAGGCCCCGCTGAGGGTGGCGTGCAATCGGGGGGCGAAGACGCTGAGCACGACCGCGATGCCGACGCTGGTGTAGGCGGCCTCGCCCACTCCGACGAGGAACCTGGCGCCGAGCATCTGCTCGTAGCTGGTGGCCACCGCACACAACAATGTCGCCATGCTCCAGAGAACCGCCATGAGAATCAGGCTCTTGACCCGGCCCAACCGGTCGGCCAGCAACGACAGCGGCAGGGTGAGGAGGCCGACCATGAGCGCCACGATGCTGGAAAGCGAGGCGAGCTCGGAATCAGACAGAGCCCATTCGGTTTTCAAGAACGGGAAGACGGCGCTGAGAACCTGCCGGGACATGTAGTCCGCGAGCAGCAGACCGAAGGTGAGGGCGAAGACGATCCACGGATACCTCGTCGACCGGGCGCCCGGCCCGACGAAGGGAGCGCCGGCCAGGTGTTCGGGGGATTGGGCACGCAGTCCCATTGGTGCTCCTAAACTAGTGGCCGATCGTGGCCTCGGGCAGGTCGCGGCACGTGGCGCCAGCCGCATCGGATGAGGCATCGCCGAGCTGCGCATGAAGGAACGGCAACACAATTTCGTTGACCTTGTCGGGCGCATCCAGCCAGGGCCAGTGCCCAGTCCCAGGCACGATTGCGACCTGCGCGCCAGGGAAGCTCTCCAACTGCCGCCGGGCAAAGTCGACGGGGAAGAAGGGATCGTCCGCGCCCCACACCACGAGCGCCGGAACTTCCAGATCTCGTAGCGGGCCCGTCAAACTGCTCTCGAGGACGGAAAGATCCATCGACCGGTACATCTGGAGCACTGCCTGTTTGGTACCACCCGGGGCGGCGTGGTCCGCAATCTGGTTCAGCCAATTCTCGGGCAAGGCGGGGTTCTTGCGCCCGATTATCGCCCGGTTGACCTGCCTGGTCATCAGCAGTTGCACCAGTTCGCCGACGAACGGGGTTCGCCACAGACGAGCGAACCCGTGCCAATGCGAGTCCCTGTTGATCCCGGTGTCGATGATCGTGACACTGGCTACCTGCTGCGGATGAGCGGCGGCCCAGGCGAGCCCCCACGGACCCCCGAAATCGTGGAGGACCAGGTGCGCACGCTTGACCCCGAACTGCTTGACGATGCCGTCGAGGTGTGCTGCCTGCGACTGCACGTCGTAAGCTTGATCCGCTCGGCGCTCGGCGTCGCCGAAGCCTGGCATGTCGGGGGCGATCACCCGAGCGAATGTTGCGACTTTCATCAGAATCGGATCCCAGTCGCCGGCCGAACCGGGATTTCCGTGCACGAAGAGCACGACCTCCTCGGAACCCAAGTGGCAGTTGGTCTTTACCGGCGACCGGACGTCTCCTACCACAATCTGCATCTCTTCAAGCATTGTCTTCTCCAGGTAGCGTTGCCCCATCGGGCCAGTGATCATCAGGTAATTGGCTGCCGTCCCGGGTCGCATTTCGCGATGGGCCACCAGTGCCGGCGCAGTCGGATGTGAATACGCAACTAGGCGAGGCTGCGTTTGAGAATCTTCCCTGTGGCGGTCATCGGCAACGACGTCACGAACTGGATTTGCCGCGGGTACTTGTAGGCGGCCATCTGCGTCTTGGTCCAGTCGATCAGCTGACCTTCGGAGATATCCGCATCCTTGTCGAGGATGATGAAGGCCTTGACCTCCTCGCCATGACTTTCGTGTGGTACTCCGACCACCGCCGCCAGCGAAACCGCCTCGTGCGCCATGAGCACCTCCTCGATCTCCCGGGGGTAGACGTTGAAACCACCCCGCACGATCATGTCCTTGGCCCGGTCGACGATGTAGTAGAAGCCGTCCTCGTCGCGGCGGGCTAGGTCCCCACTCCGGAACCAGCCGTCGCGCATCACTTCCTCGGTGGCCGCGGGCCGGTTGTAGTAGCCCTTCATCACGTTGTGGCCACGAATTGCGACCTCTCCCACCACGTCCGCTCCGGTGAGAACGTTCCAATCGGTATCGATCAATCGGACCTGCACGCCCCATATCGGCGTGCCGATCGACCCTGATCGGGCGTCGCGCTCGGAATCGCTGAACACCGCAAGCGGTGACGTTTCCGAGAGTCCGTAACCCTCGAGGATCTGGACCCCGAATCGCTCGTTGAACTGCTTGAGGATCTCTACCGGCATCGACGCTCCGCCGGAGATCGCCTTGCGCAGATTCTGCGCGATTCGTTCCACGTCGGTTCCGTCGTCGAGCGTGCCGAGAATATCGAGCAAACCCCAGTACATGGTCGGTACGCCGGCGAAGACAGTCACGGTCTGTTCGTTCATGATCTGCAAGGCAGACTTGGCGTCGAACCGCGGCAACAGGATCAACGTCGCGGCCACCGAAAACGCCGCATTCATGTTCACGGTCTGACCGAAGGTGTGGAAGAGCGGTAGCGCGGTCAAATGCGTGTCGTGCCGGCTTGGCTGGGAGTCGAAAAGGCGGTTTGACGCCAGCGCATTGAGCACCATGTTCGAGTGAGTGAGCTCGGCGCCCTTGGGCCGGCCGGTGGTGCCGCTGGTGTAGAGGATCACCGCGGTATCGGTGGCCTCCCGTAGCGAACTCGCGAATGTAGTGGGTTGGTCCGCCAACGCCTGCGCCAGAGTGGTGCTGCCCCCGGTGACAGGCACATCGTCCGCGCTGATTACGAACAGATCCTCACAGGTCGGGGTCCATTCGTAGCCTTCCCGGGCGAACTCGGCGATCGGCAGGTCCGATGTGCCCTCGAAGCAGAAATACGCCTTGGCATCCGAATCGGCCAGGTGATAAGCGATCTCACGACCCTTGAGCAGGACGTTCAGCGGCACCACAACCGCGCCGGCCTTGAGAATTCCGTAGTAGAGAATCGGAAACCACGGCACGTTCGGGAGGGAAAGCGCCACCTTGTCGCCGGGTTGGATCCCGCGTGACACGAGCAGGTTGGCTACCTGGTTCGAGGCGGCGTCGACCTGGGCGTAGGTGAACCGCCGTTCGCCGTGGACGATCGCGTCACGGTCCGGGTACCGCCGGGCGGAATCTTCTAGAAACATGGACATATTCAGCATGTGGCGTCTCTCTTGGCTGGCTGGCGCTTCCGCCGGCGGTGTCTTCAGTCGGCCCGCGGCGGCGCACGAGCGGCCCGGCGGTCACCATGTCAACGCCGGGCCGCCGGGTGTGGGCAGGTCTGCGCGGGCGCCTGAGGAAGTGGTACGCCGGTGGCGGCGGCACGGTCTCCGGCGGGCGTAGACGAGGAATCCCCTAGAAGGGTCGGTGCGGCAGCGGCTTGATCAGGTGTTCGAGCAGGGGCGCCGACTGTGCACAGGTGAGCACCTCGGAAGGGGCGAGTCGGATGTACTCCCGGGTCGATGCGTCGACCTCCCACACGTCCTCACCGATGAGGCGGCCCTCGTCGTCGTAGGGCCAGTTCATGTACTGACGGTTCTTCATCAGGTAGGTCGCCTGCGGGTCGACGTCGATACCCTCAGCCACCAGCGAGGATCCTGGAGTCTGCTGGTAGAGCACGAAGTCGGTGCAGATCAGGTTGTCGCCGACAGCGATCTTTTCGTGCTCGACGTAGAAGATGCACTCCCCGGTGCCAGCCCATTCGCTGTAGATGCTCTTGATCGCGTCGGCACCCTCGAGCCTGATCGTGCGTCCAAAGGTGTTGAAGTTGTAGACAGGGTTCTCGACCATCATGTCGGGCGCGAAGATCTCCTCCCAGCGGCCTGCGACCTCGAGGTTGCGGTGCCGGTTGTAAGCATGCAGCAGGTACTTGTGCCGCGGGTTGTCGGTCCGCTCGATCAGCTGCGCGACCGCGATATTTGTCTTGGTGACGTCGAACCTGCTCATTGTGATTCCTTTCAGAAGCTGAAAATGGGTATGCACTCTGGTTGTGTCCAGCCTGCAGCGAATACCTCAGAAGGGGAGGTCTCAGAATGGCCTGTCGCCCGCGATTGTCGCGCGCTCCATTTTCCGGACTGCCGGCCAGTAATCCTGCACCGCGTAGTGCTGCGTGGATCGGTTGTCCCAAATCGCGACGCTGTCCTTCGTCCAGGTCCAACGGACCTGATACTCGGGAATCGCCGCCCGACTTTTCAGGTAGTTGAGCAAATCGCTCGCGCCGGGTGAGTAATCTGCGCCGTAACGCACGCGGTCCGGGGTGTGGAAATTGGTGAAGTGCGTGGCGAAAACATTCACATAGAGGATCTCTTCCCCCGTATCGGGATGCGTGCGCACAACCGGATGCTCGGCATCGGGAAAGCGGTCTCGCAGCTGGTGTCTTTCTTCCAGTGGCTTAGCGGCACCGAAGACTGCCTCAAAACTGTGCCGGGCACGCAAGCACCGCACCTCATCCTTGACGTGATCCGGAAGCTCCCGATACGCCTCGACCATGTTGACCCAAATGGTGTCGCCACCGACTTCTGGCTTTTCCACGCAACGGAGGACGGAGCCCATGGAGGGGTGCTCGCGCCAGCTGGTATCGCTATGGTAGGCGTTCTCGTAGTGCCCCTCGCTTGAATTATCTTTGTACAGGAGAACCACACCCGAGTCAGCATCGGTGTTTGGGTGTCCGTCTTCGAGCGATCCGAACTTCTTCGCAAGCTCTACGTGTTCGGCACGTGTGATTTCCTGATTTCGGAGAAATAGCACTTTGTGCTTGAGGAGGAGCGTCCTCAGTTCGGCGAAGAGCGCATCGTTGCGAGTGATGTCCGGGATCTGTACGTCAAACAGCTCGGCACCGATGTGACGTGTCAACTGCTTCACTTGGATCAGGGGCTTCTCGGATTGCGCTGATTCCTCGACTTTGACGGCGTTGTGCATGGACGTGACTCCTTCGATTTCAGGCGGCGGGATAATCTTTCAGCTTGGCCTGTGATGCCGGGATCGCCGGCTGGATGCTCATCAGTTGCGGGCCAACAATGGGTGGATTCGCAGCTTCAGATGTCGAAACTGTAGCGGTCAGTCGCGATTAGAATTTGACCTCGTGTTGCATCTCGCTTGACGCGCTATTGCTCGGGGCGCGGACCTCGCCCGCGACGAACGGCGGGTTCGGGCGGCCTAGCGGATCAGCGCTGTGGCATCGCCGGCAGTTCCGGCGCCCAAAGGTTGATATGAACGCGACGGACACCGAGTTCACGGACACCGAGTTCACTGAGTGCCCGCGGTATCGCAGCTTCAGATCCTGGTCAGATTGTCATGGCAGGCTTGCTGGAGGTGGTGGTTGTCCCATGCCATGGCTGATGGCCATCGAAGTCCTGGCATGCCCAGTGGCCTGCTGTATCCCGTCCAGCCTCGGCCTGTGGGAGCCGATCTGTCGAGGGAAAGGCAGATCCCGATTGCAAGGTTCACTGCTTGGGGACCGGTATCTGCCTATCCGCCAACGGTCACAGGCCGTCACGCGCTCGGCGCGGCAAATCAAGGCTATCCACAATCGCATCCACGAGGTACTCTCGACTGCCAATACGTGAACCTTCGAAGTCGCATAATCCCATCGCAGGAGGCAACTCTCTTATTGTGCCGCAATAGGGCAACTCCGTGGATCAGACTGAAGGCGAAGGCACTCTGCCGTTCGACGATTATCGGAAAGACGCCGCGATGACACTGCTTGTTCGCAATGCCGCTCTGACCGGCTATCTGGATTTCATTCGGTCTCGGAAAG
Organism: Rhodococcus sp. PvR099; assembly: GCF_017833315.1. Lineage (NCBI taxonomy): Bacteria > Bacillati > Actinomycetota > Actinomycetes > Mycobacteriales > Nocardiaceae > Rhodococcus > Rhodococcus sp. PvR099. The sequence continues at coordinate 5,440,530 of NZ_JAFIBV010000001.1, forward strand.
TTGACCCACTTCCATTGCTGAGGTCTGTAGGACTCCAGGCGGCTGATCTGGCTATGCCGAATCAGTGGATCGCCATCGACGCAGCCACTCAACTGCTCGAGCGATCTGCGGAGGCAACGGGCCTCGAGGATCTTGGAATTCGTCTGGCTGAAAATCGCAAGATGACCAATTTGGGTCCGATCAGCGTCGCCGCGCAGGGCGAACCGGATATGCGTGGCGTTCTGATGCTGCTCGGCAATTACCAGCACATTCGCAGCGAGGCCATCAGTATCCGAATCGCGGAAGCGGACGGCATCGCGAAGGTCCGGGTTGGCTTCGACGTTCGCCCCGATGGCGTATACAGGCAGTTTTCTGAGATGACTGTTTGGGCGCTTGTCCGTCTAATCAGGATCGTTGTCGGCAAAAATTGGAATCCGGTAATCATTTGCTTTACGCACGCCGCGCCGGTCGCCCGGACCCTTCACCTTCGAACCTTGGGCAACTCGGTCCAATTTGGCAATAATTTCAATGGGTTTGAATTCCATGCGTGCGATTTGGATATCCTGAACAGTCAGTATGACCCGCTATTTCAATCATTCGCGAAGGATTATATTGATACGATCGCTAGCCCGCGCCCAGTCGGTGACCTCGATCGCGTCCGTGAATTGATCGAGACGACTCTTCCGACCGGTCGGTGCTCATTGCAACACGTCGCGAAGACCCTCGGAGTCAACCGCGTCACGGTACATCGACTTCTTGCTCGATCGAACACGTCATTCTCGGAGATTGTGAACACCACCCGGGCGGAGTTGGCCCAAAAGTATGTCACCCAGCAGGCGCGCTCCCTGACGGATATCGCAGGACTGCTTGGATTTTCCGAACTCTCCGCGTTCTCGCGATGGTTTCGAACTGAGTTCGGATCCAGCCCGACGGTATGGCGGGCCGCACGATAGCACTTCGTGGTGGCGCATAGTGGGGAATGGAGTCGAGCGCGATGGACGCTGGTATCGATAGAAACTGCAGGCGGGCGGAGAGCGCTGTCTGGTGCTGCTTCGGCAGTGAAAGTTCTTGCCCTGGGTTAGCATCCGTTGCACGTCGACCAGGGGAGTCCGGATGAGTTTCGCCGAGGGCATCAACGCCCTAGCCACAAAGATCCGCGAGAAGAAGGCCGGTATCGAGACCGAGGAGGCGACGAAAAATGCCTTCATCATGCCGTTCATCTCATCGGTACTCGGTTACGACGTCTTCGACCCCAGCGAAGTGGTCCCGGAGTTCGTCGCCGACGTCGGCGTGAAGCGTGGCGAGAAGATCGACTACGCCATTCTGAAGAACGGCGAAGTTCGGATGCTGGTCGAGTGCAAGAAAGTCGGCGAGCCGCTGAACGTGAACCATGCGTCTCAGTTGTTCCGGTACTTTGCGGTCACTCAGGCGCGTATTGCGATCCTGACGAACGGTCAGGTGTACCAGGTGTACACCGATGGCGATGCCCCCAATGTGATGGATGCGAAGCCGTTCCTGGTCTTCGACCTTCTGGACATCGACCGCACTCTGATCCCCGAGATGCAGAAGCTGTCGAAGGAGTCGTTCGACCTGGATTCGGTGGTCAACGCAGCTGAGGAGCTCAAGTACATCGGCATGATCAAACGGGTCTTGGCAGGTGAGGTCAAGAACCCCAGCGACGATTGGATCAAGTACTTCGTGTCGCGGGCCTACGACGGTAAGGCCACTCAAAAGGTTGTGGAACAGTTCCGGCCCTTGGTCACCAAGGCCACCAGTCAGTACATCGGTGACCAGGTGAATGACCGGCTCAAGAATGCACTCGGAGGCGATGCGCCCAGCTTTGACGGGGTAGAGGCTCCCGCGCCGGCAGAATCGGTTGTGGCGGAAGCCGAGGCAGTACTTGGCAGTGCCCCGGATCCCGATATCACGACCACCGACGAGGAACTCGAAGGGTTCAACATCGTTCGGGCTATTGCTGTTTCCGAGGTCGCTCCGCAGCGGATCGTCCACCGGGACGCCAAGACGTACTTCGCGGTCCTGCTCGACGACAATAACCGGAAGCCGATCATCCGCCTGTACTTGAATGGCAAGAGCGTGAAGTACGTGATGACCTTCGAGGGTGGCAACAAGGCCGGAGTTCGGCACGATATCGGATCTGTCGTGGACATCTACAACGTTGCCGAGCAGATCAGGACCGTCATCCGCGAGTATGCAGGTCAGGGTGAACTGACTCCGGTCAGCTGAGGAAATGGGACGTGGCACCAACCGTTCGGGTTCGGTCGGTGCCACGTCGGTGGCGGGCCGTTCACGGACCCAGGTGTCCCGATCGCCGCCCCGGGATAAAGATCTTCACTGGACGGGGCTACCGGGACGGTGCTGGTCAGCGAGTTCCGCCAACGGCCGATGATCGGGACGCGCCGGCGAAGTTCCTCCGTCGGGAAAGGATGATCGCGGGATGGACCGATTCGTGCTGTGATTGTTTGTGTCAGACGGCGCTGCCGGCTGGGTCACGGCGGCGATCTTGGTAGGCCTTCGGAAGGCATAACGATGGGCATCATCGCCGATCCAATCCCCGGTGGCGACACGCTGCCGTTCCCACCACCCCCACCCGGCAGCATCGCCGGACGCACGATGCAGGAATCGACATATCGGCCACGACCGAAGGTGCGCCGACTGCCCGAAGACACACCCAACGTGCTGATCGTCTTGATAGACGACGCCGGACCAGGACTGCCGGACACCTTCGGTGGCGAGGTCCGCACCGACACCCTGAGCCGGATCTGCGCGGAGGGGGTGTCCTACAACCGATTCCACACGACTGCGATGTGCTCGCCGACGAGGGCGTCCCTGCTGACCGGCCGCAATCACCACCGCGTCGGCAACGGCCAGATCGCCGAGTTGGCCAACGACTGGGACGGCTATTCCGGACACATTCCCGGCTCCAGCGCCACCGCCGCGACGGTCCTGCGGCATTACGGCTACAGCACCGCCGCGTTCGGCAAATGGCACAACACCCCCGCGGAGGAGACCACCGCCGCTGGTCCGTTCGGCAACTGGCCGACCGGGCTGGGCTTCGACTACTTCTACGGATTTCTTGCCGGGGAGGCCTCCCAGTACGAACCCAACCTGGTCCGCAACACGACCCTCGTCGCGCCCCCGAAGACCCCCGCACAGGGCTACCACCTGAGCGCGGACCTCGCCGACGACGCGATCGACTGGCTGCGCAAACACAAGGCGTTCGACGCAGACAAGCCGTTCTTCCTGTACTGGGCGAGCGGCTGCCTACACGGGCCGCACCACATCATGAAGGACTGGGCCGACAGGTACGCGGGCAAGTTCGACGACGGCTGGGACGCCTACCGGCAGCGGGTCTTCGCACGGGCCAAGGACAAGGGATGGATCCCACCCGAGGCGGAGTTGACCGAACGGCACCCGGACATGGCGGGATGGGACGACATCCCCGACGACGAGAAACCGTTCCAGCGGCGGCTGATGGAGGTCGCGGCGGGGTTCGCAGAACACTGCGACGTCCAGGTCGGTCGCCTCGTCGATGAGGTGGACCGGCTCGGATATGGCGAGAACACCCTGGTCTTCTACATCTGGGGCGACAACGGATCCTCCGGCGAGGGACAGAACGGGACCATCTGCGAACTGATCGCCCAGAACGGCATCCCCACCACCGCGGCGCAGCACATCGCCGCGCTCGACCAACTAGGCGGACTCGACGCGCTGGGGTCCCCGAAGACCGAGAATCAGTACCACGCCGCCTGGGCCTGGGCGGGCAGCACGCCGTTCAAGGGACTCAAGCTGCTTGCCTCACACCTCGGCGGCACCCGCAACCCGCTGGCGGTCCGCTGGCCGGCGACCATCACCCCCGACCCGGTGCCACGCGACCGCTTCCTGCATTGCAACGACATCGTCCCCACCATCTACGACATCGTGGGGATCGCCCCGCCCCGGGTGGTGGACGGATTCCCGCAGGACCCCCTCGACGGAGCCGGTTTCGCGGAGACCCTCCTCGACCGCGACGCGCCCGGCGGCAAACGCACGCAGTACTTCGAGGTCATGGGCAGCCGCGCCATCTACCACGACGGCTGGATGGCGTCGGCATTCGGCCCGCGAGTGCCGTGGCTGCCCGGCCTGCCGCCAGGCATCACCGACTGGACCCCCGACGACGACGTGTGGGAGCTCTACCACCTCGACGACGACTTCACCCAGAACCACGATCTCGCCGCGCAACGCCCAGACAAACTCGCCCAGCTTAAGGAGATCTTCGCGATCGAAGCGGCGAAGAACCACGCACTCCCGATCGGCGGCGGACTGTGGGTGCCGGTCCTGCACCCGGACCAACGCATCACCCCGCCCTACACACGGTGGGAGTTCCCCGGGCCCATCACTCGGATGCCCGAGTTCTGTGCCCCCGCGTTGGGCAACAAGAACAACCGCGTCACCCTCGAAGTCAGCATCCCGGACCAGGCGGACGGTGTCCTCTACGCGCTCGGCGGCGCCGGCGGCGGACTGACCTGCTACCTCGACGACGGGTACCTCTGCTTTGAGTACAACCTGTTCATCCTCATGCGCACCAAGATCCGGTCGGCGACCGCAGTGACCACCGGCAGGAAGACAATCGAGACAATCACCGAATTCACCGAACCGCGGCCCGGCGGGCCGCTGCACATCACCGTCTGCGTCGATGGTGAACAGGTCGCCGACGGCATCGTCCCGATCAGTGTGCCCCTGATCTTCACCGCCAACGAATGCCTCGACATCGGCACCTGTCTCGGCTCGCCGGTGTCTCTGGATTACTACGACCGGGCGCCGTTCCCGTTCACCGGCCACATCGAGAAGATGCTGGTCGAATACATCTGAGCGGTCAGATAGGGGGGCATAGCGAATCCCTACTGATCCCGGGTACAGGTGGCGGGCCGTTCAGCGCCCCGGGCCGCCGATCGGTCGTATCGTCGAGACAGACCCCGATTGGAGGCCGACATGGACATGCCGCCCGAGGCTCGTCGCCACATCGCAGAGGATCACATCGCCTGGTTGACCACCGTTACCGACAGCGGAGCGCCGGCACCGAACCCGGTCTGGTTCGTGCCGGACGGTGACGATCTGGTGGTGTTCAGCGCCCCTGGATCGCGGAAGGTGCACAACATCGCCGAGCGACCGACGGTCACCCTGAATTTCAACTCCGACCCGCACGGCGCCGACATCGTCGTCATCAACGGCACCGCGTCGGCGACGCCGAACAAGAAGTCGAGCGGCCTGCGTGCCTACCTCGACAAGTACGAGGCCAGCATCACCGGCGAGCTGGGGACCACGGTCGAGGAGATCGACCGGATCTACAGCACCGAACTGCGGATCACGCCGACCCGGGTGCGCCTGACGCCTCCGGCCTGACGGCGCCGAGTAGCAGACCGGGTGCGGCGGGCAGGCGGCCACCGCCGCACCGCCGCGTCGCTGGGTGGGGGCAGGATGGCCACATGGCATCGGAACACCCCGAGGAATTCGTCGGCGAGGACTTCTCGGACGCGCGTTTGCCGCGTCAGAATTGGCAGGATCGGCACTACACCGGCTGCAACTTCCGTGACGCGGACCTGAGTGAGCTGCGCACGGAACGGGTGGTGTTCACCGACTGCGATTTCACCGGCGCGGACCTGTCCGGTTCGCATCACACCGTGACGGCGTTCCGGTCCTGCACCTTCACTCGGACGCGGCTGTGGCACAGCGTGTTCCGGAGTTCCAGCCTGCTCGGTTCCAACTTCCAGGACTGCCGCATCCGGCCGATCGAGTTCGACGAGGTGGACTTCACGCTCGCCTCGCTCGGCAAGGCCGACCTCCGCGGGGTAAACCTCACCGACTGTCGACTGCGCGAGGCCAACCTCGTCGATGCCGACCTGCGGCAGGCCGTGCTGCAGTCCGTCGACCTGTTCGGCGCCCGCACCAGCGGCCTCCGGCTCGAGGGTGCGGACCTGCGCGGTGCGCACGTCGACGCCGCGCTGTGGACAAGTGCCAAGTTGGACCAGGCGAAGATCGAGATGACGCAGGCGATTGCGATGGCCGCCGCGCACGGATTGATCGTCGAGCCCTAGCGACTCCCGTCCGCCGCGATGTCGGCGTCCTCGGTCGCGATGGCAACCAGGTCCGCCGGTTCGGCGAGATGCCCGCAGTCGCATACGAGACGAGAGGTCACGGTCCCGCCGCACCTGGCATGGTGGAACCGGAGAGCGCCGCCCGTGCTCGCGTAGCGGTCGCCCCATTGCATCAAGGCGATCAGGGCGGGTAACAGTGCGCGGCCCTTGGGGGTGAGCACGTACTCGTCCCTGGTGCGCGAACCCTCCTCCTGATAGGGCCGCCGCTCGAGCAGCTCCTCGTCGACGAGCCCCTTCAATCGCGAGCTCAACGCGGCCTGGGGGATCTCGAGGTCCGCCCGCATCTCATCGAATCGCGTCACGCCGTAATGCGCCTCGCGCAGCACGAGCAGGAAGTCGCCGACACCCGCTTACTGACGGCCGGACGGACCTGGGCGGAGCTGAAGCCCGTCTTGTACCCCGAGGGCTGACGGGCCCTGCGCCTCAGCGCACGAACTCGCGCGCCAGCAAGTCCATCAGTAGCCCGTCGTCCCAGGTGCCTTCCTTGTTCTTCTCGTACTCGCGCATCACCCCAACGTCCTTGAAGCCCACCTTGCGGTAGCAGGCGATCGCGGGGGTGTTGGCGAGCTTCGGGTCGATGACCAGCCGGTGGAACCCGTGGTCATCGATCAGATGAGCGCAGATGACCCGCACCACCTCGGTGCCGAGGCCCCGGCCCTGCGTCCCCGACGAGAGGAACAGGTCCAGCCCGGCGTGCCGGTAGTCGGGGTCCGGTTCGCAGTACCACTGGGCGAAGCCGATGACCTGGTCGTCCTCCAGCACGGTGTACTTGACGGTGTCCGGCTCCTCGACCTCGGGCCAGTCGTCGTCGGGAATCTGCCACCATCTGCGGACGTCGGGCTGGCGGTGGATCTCGCGCAGCCGGTCGCGGTGTTCGGGGCGGATCGCGGTCAGCACCACCCTCGGGCCGACGAGATCGGGTGCCTGTTCGGGAGTCGTTGCCATGCCATCCAGTCATACCTGAAACAATGGTGGCCGTGACTGCGACGATCCTGGATGGCAAGGCAACCCGCGACGAGATCTTCATCGATCTCAAAGCCCGAGTGGATGCGCTCAAGGCAAAGGGCATCACGCCCGGGCTGGGCACCGTCCTGGTCGGCGACGACCCCGGATCCGCCGCCTACGTGCGCGGTAAGCACAACGACTGCGCCAAGGTGGGGATCACCTCGATCCGGCGCGACCTGCCCGCCGACATCACCCAGGCCCAGCTCGAGGCCACCATCGACGAGCTCAACGCCAACCCCGAGTGCACCGGGTACATCGTGCAGCTGCCGCTGCCCAAGCACCTGGACGAGAACGCCGCGCTCGAGCGGATCGACCCGGGCAAGGACGCCGACGGGCTGCACCCGGTGAACCTGGGCCGGCTGGTGCTGGGCAAGGAGGCACCGCTGCCCTGCACCCCCCGCGGCATCGTGCACCTGCTCCGTCGTTACGAGGTGCCGATCAACGGTGCGCACGTGGTGGTCGTCGGCCGTGGCATCACCGTCGGCCGGCCGATCGGTCTGCTGCTGACCCGTCGCAGCGAGAACGCCACGGTCACCCTCTGCCACACCGGAACCAAGGACCTCGCGGCCGAGGTCGAGCGCGCCGACATCATCGTCGCGGCGGCCGGGGTTCCGGGACTGATCACCGCGGACATGGTCAAGCCGGGCGCCGCGGTGCTCGATGTGGGTGTCAGCCGGACCGCCGACGGTCTGCGCGGTGATGTCGACGACAGCGTCCGCGAGGTCGCGGGGTTCATCTCACCGAACCCGGGCGGCGTCGGGCCGCTGACGCGAGCCTTCCTGCTGACCAACGTCGTGGAGCGCGCGGAGCGGCTCGCAGCGGGCTCCGAGTAGAACCCGGCGATGACCGCTCAGACGTCCGCACCGACGGCGAACCGTTGGGTGCGCTTCGCTCGTAAGAACCTGCCCCTGTTGGCGGTGTTCACTGTGGTGCTCGTCGCGGTGGTCTTCGTGCTCGCCGACCGATGGCGTCGCGGTGCCTTCGTATTCGGGCTGGCGACGCTGCTGGCCGCCGGATTCCGGCTGTGCCTGCCCACCGAGCGGGTTGGGCTGCTCGCGGTCCGGGGTCAGCGCTTCGACGTGGGGGCGCTGACCGCGGTCGGCGCCGCGATCGTGTGGCTGGCGGTCTCGATCGATCCGTTGGGCACCGACTGAGGGGTGCCCTGATCGGGGCGCCCGTGGTTGCGGGCGCCGCGAGCGCGGTGCTGCCGCCGTCACGGCGGCAGCACCGCATCACGCCACTGCGGTGTTCACCCTGCTGGCCCTGGCCAGCGTCAAGGTCTCGTCGACCAGCGAGGTGACCCAGTCGACCTCGGTGAGGAAGCCGTCGTGCCCGGCGTCGGACCGCGCGACCCGCAGGCCTGCGCAGCCCGGCAGCAGGTCCGCCATCTCCTGGAGATGGCGCAGCGGCATGATCCGGTCCGAGTCGATGGCCCCGACGACCACCGGGACCGGGGTCGACGCCAGCGCGGCCGCGATCCCGCCGCGGTTGCGACCGACGTCATATCGGCAGACGACCTCGCTGAGCGCAACGTAGGAGCCGGCGTCGAAGCTCGACACCAGCCTGTCCGCGCAGTACTCGAGGTAGCTCTGCACCGCGAACCGGCCGCCGCGCCAGATGTCCTCGCCCTGCTGTGCCGCGTTCTCGAACTGCAGGTCCAGGGCCTCCTCGCCGCGGTACGACAGATGCGCGAACCGGCGGGCGATGCTCAGCCCGGAATCCGGGCTCCTGCCGGTGCCGTAGTAGTCGCCGCCCTGCCAGTTCGGATCCGTGGTGATGGCGTCGATCTGGGTGGTCTGGCCGCCGATCTGGTCCGCGGTGGAGCGCGGACCGATCGCAAGGGCAAGGGCCGAGCCGATGCGGTCGGGGTGGCCGATCGTCCATTCGAGGACGCGCATGCCGCCCATCGAACCGCCGACGACGGAGGCGAATTGCCTGATGCCGAGCGCGTCGGCCACGGCGACCTCGGCCGCGACCTGGTCGCGGACGGAGATCAGGGGGAAGCGTGATCCCCATGGCTTTCCGTCGGGTGCGAGCGAGCTCGGTCCGGTGGTGCCGCGGCAGCCGCCGAGCACGTTGGTGGCCATCACACACCATTCGTTGGTGTCGATGGGGGCACCGGCGCCGACCATGCCGTTCCACCAGCCCGGCGACGGGTGCTCGTCGTCGGCGGGCCCTGTGACGTGCGAGTCGCCGGTCAGGGCGTGCTCGACGAGCACGATGTTGTCGAGCTCCGGGCTGGGGGTGCCCCAGCATTGCAGGGCGACGGTGACGTCCGGGAGGACACCACCGCCCTCCAGCTGGAGCGTGCCGATGCGGATCTCGGTCAGACACCCGTTCGTCGGTGGAAACGCGACGACGCTGCGGGTGACCGACTCAGCGGTGACCGCCATCACGGTGGCGTCGGTCGCGAGCTGCTCGACGGGGGTGCTGAGGTTGATCGTTGGTGTTGACACGGCGGGAATGTTATCGATCAAGCGTCCAGGATGAGGGCAATCCGGAAACTTTTCGCTGGCATGAATCCGGGTTGGCCGCCCGCGGCCCCGATGCTGTCGATTTTGGCCAGAGCCAGCGGTCTCGCGGAGTAGCTTGGTGACCCGTTCGGCCTCGGTGAGGTGGCCGACAGTCCATCCGTACGGCCCCGCGAGATTCGCCCTATTCAGCGGAGCTACGGCCCGCCCGGGCCAGCGCCATGGTCTCGCCGAGCAGCTTGGTGACCCATTCGGCCTCGGTGAGGAAGCCGTCGTGGCCGTAGCGGGAGTTCACCACGCGAAGCCCGTCGCACCCGGGCAGATGCTGGGCGAGTTCCTCCTGCTGGCGCAGTGGGTAGAGCCGGTCGGAGTCGACGCCGCCGACGATGACAGGGACGGGGGTGGAGGCCAGTGCGGCCTCGATGCCGCCGCGGCCGCGGCCGACGTCGTGACGGTTCATCGCCTCGGTGAGCAGCACGTAGGTGCCGGGGTCGAAGCGGGCGACCAGCTTGTCGGCCTGGTGCTCGAGGTAGCTCTCCACCGCGTAGCGGCCGCCCTGCCAGGTGTCCTCGCCTGGTTGTGTGGCGTTGCCGAATCGGGTGTCGAGTTCGTCCTCGGTGCGGTAGGTCAGGTGCGCGATCCGTCGGGCGATCCCGAGTCCGGCGCGTGGCACCCGTCCCGTGCCGTGATAGTCGCCGCCCTGCCAGTCGGGGTCGGCGGTGATCGCGGCGATCTGGGTGGTCTGGGTGCCGATCTGGTCCGCGGTCGCCCGCGCCCCGACCGCGAGAATCAGGGCGGACCGGACGCGGTCGGGGTGGCCGACAGTCCATTCGAGGGTCCGCATGCCGCCCATCGAGCCGCCGACCACCGCCGCGAATTGGTCGATGCCCAGCGCGTCTGCGAGCGCGAGTTCCGCCTCGACCTGGTCGCGGATGGAGATCTCCGGAAAGCGTGATCCCCAGGCCCGGCCGTCCGGGTCGAGCGAGGCGGGACCGGTGGTGCCGCGGCAGCCGCCGAGGACGTTGGTGGCCAGTACGCACCATTCGTCGGTGTCGATGGGGGCGCCGGGGCCGATCATGCCGTTCCACCAGCCCGGCGACGGGTGCTCGTCGTCGACGGGACCGGAGACGTGTGAGTCGCCGGTCAGGGCGTGTTCGACGAGCACGATGTTGTCGAGGTCGGCGTTCGGCTCACCCCAGGCCTGCACGGCGAGGGTGACATCGGGCAGGACGACGCCGTTCTCCAGTCGGAGTGCGCCGATACCGATGCCCGTCAACCGCCCGTTCGGCGGCGGGAACCCCGCGAGGGCCGGTCGGGCTCCCCGCGAAGGCCGCGCCGAACGGGCGTCTGACTCGGAGCGCACTGTCAAGATGCCGCCGCCGCGAGACCGGCCTCGAGATCGGCCAGGATGTCGTCGATGCCCTCGATGCCGACGGCGAGCCGCACCAGGCCCGGGGTCACGCCCGATGCCAGCTGCTCCTCGGGGGTCAGCTGCGAGTGCGTCGTGGAGGCGGGGTGGATGACGAGCGAACGCACGTCGCCGATGTTGGCGACGTGGCTGTGCAGGGTGAGGGCGTTGACGAAATTCTTGCCCGCGTCGACCCCGCCGGCCAGCTCGAACGCCACGATCGCGCCCGCACCCTTCGGTGCGAGCTGCTGGCCGCGCTCGTACCAGGGCGAGGAGGGCAGGCCGGCATAGGCGACCGAGGTGACCTCGGGCCGGGCCTGCAGGAACTCGGCGACCCGCTGGGCGTTCTCGACGTGCCGCTCGATACGCAGGCTCAGCGTCTCCAGGCCCTGGCTGATGAGGAAGGCATTGAACGGCGAGACCGCTGCGCCCACGTCGCGCAGGAGCTGCACGCGGGCCTTGAGCGCGAACGCGGGCGCGCCGAGGTCCGCGAACACCGCGCCGTGGTAGCTGGGATCGGGCGTGGTGAAGTTCGTGTGCCTGCCCTGGGTCCAGTCGAAGTTGCCGCCGTCGACGATGACGCCCGCGATCGCCGTGCCGTGGCCGCCGAGGTACTTCGTCGCGGAGTGCACCACGATGTCCGCGCCGTGCTCGAGCGGCCGGATCAGGTACGGGGTGGCGACCGTGTTGTCCACGATCAGCGGGATGCCGTTCTCGTGCGCCACGGCCGAGACACCGGGGATGTCGAAGACGTCGTTCTTCGGGTTGGAGATGGTCTCGCCGAAGAAGGCCTTGGTGTTCGGCTGGATGGCCGCACGCCACTGTTCGAGGTTGTCGGGGTCCTCCACGAAGCTGACCGTGATGCCGAGCTTGGGCAGCGTGTAGTGGAAGAGGTTGTAGGTGCCGCCGTACAGGCGCGGGCTGGAGACGATGTGGTCGCCTGCCTCGGCCAGGTTGAGGATGGCGAAGGTCTCCGCGGCCTGACCCGAGGCCAGCAGGAGTGCCGCGACACCGCCCTCGAGCGCGGCGATCCGCTGCTCGACCGCGTCCTGGGTCGGGTTCATGATCCGGGTGTAGATGTTGCCCGGTTCGGCCAGACCGAACAGTGCCGCCGCGTGATCGGTGTTGTTGAACGTGTACGAGGTGGTCTGGTAGATCGGCAAGGCGCGGGCGTTGGTGGTCGCGTCGGACGTCTGGCCCGCGTGGATCTGCTTGGTCTCGAAGCTCCAGGCCGCGGTCGGGTCGGTGACGGGGGTGTTCTCGCTCATGTGTTGTCTACTCCAAGAAATTGGGGAGATCGGCGCAGCTCAGGCGCCAGGGGGCAAGAGTGGGTCCTATCTGCGACAACAACACATGGTGAACCTCCGGTGGGTCGTGGCCCGGTTTGTGGGTCCGTCCCGACGGACCCGCGCTTGTCATCCGAACTGTTTCTCGGACAACCCGGTCATCACCCGGGGCACCCCACCGCGGATGGAGGGTTGCCGACCAGCTAGCCGGGGCTTGATGCTGGCACTCATGACCGCCCTCGATATTAGCGGCTCGGATCGAACGGTCGACAGCTAGGGCGGCGTTTCGGTGTGACCGAGGCCCCTGCGAGACACGGCGACGGCGGGTGACCTGCATTACAGGGCTAGGCTCCTGGTCGCCATCATCAAGTTCTTGGCATCGCCCGAGTTTCGAGTACCTCGCAGGGAGACCGATAGTGAAAGCCGCCGCCACGGCGCTGACCCGAGGTCTCACCGCCCGGCACATCCGGTTCATCGCACTCGGCTCCGCGATCGGGACGGGACTCTTCTACGGCTCCGCCGCGGCGATCCAACAGGCCGGTCCGTCGGTCTTGCTGGCCTACCTGATCGGTGGCCTGGCGGTGTACATCGTGCTCCGCGCCCTCGGCGAGATGGCCGTGAGCAATCCGGTGTCGGGCTCCTTCGGCGAGTACGCGAGCAAGCACCTCGGGCCACTGGCCGGGTTCATGACGGGGTGGACGTACACCTTCGAGATGATCGTCGTCTGCCTCGCGGACGTGACCGCATTCGGCGTCTACATGGGGTTCTGGTTCCCCGACGTGCCGCGGTGGATCTGGGTGCTGGCGATCGTCTTCTTCATCGGCGCGATCAACCTGCTCAGCGTCAAGGTGTTCGGCGAGCTCGAGTTCTGGTTCACGCTGATCAAGGTCGCGGCGATCGTGGCGATGATCGCCGCGGGTGTGGCGATCCTGATCTTCGGCTTCGGGATCCACGACACCAGTACGGGGATCAGCCAGCTGTGGTCCGAGGGCGGGTTCTTCGCGACCGGCTTCGGCGGCTTCGTCGGCTGCTTCGCGATCGTCGTCTTCGCCTTCGGCGGGACCGAGATCATCGGTGTCACCGCGGGCGAGGCGCAGGATCCCGAGCGGACCATCCCGCGCGCGGTCAACACGGTGCCGATCCGGATCATGCTGTTCTACGTGCTCACACTTGCGGTGATCATGGCGATCAACCCGTGGCAGAGCATCGGCACCGACGGCAGCCCCTTCGTGCAGATCTTCGAGGGCCTCGGCATCGGCCCCGCCGCGACCGTGCTGAACATCGTGGTGATCACGGCGGCGCTGTCGGCGATCAACAGCGACATCTTCGGCGCAGGCCGGATGATGTTCGGCATGGCGCAACGCGGGCAGGCGCCCGCGATCATGCGGCGGGTCTCGCGCAACGGCGTGCCGTGGATGACGGTGGTCATCATGATCGTGGCCCTGCTGGTCGGGGTGCTGTTGAACTACGCGATCCCGGAGTCCGTCTTCCTCGTGATCGCCTCCATCGCCACCTTCGCCACGATCTTCGTCTGGCTGATGATCCTGTTGTCGCAATACCGGTCGCGGCGCCGGATGAGCGCGGAGGAGACGGCGGAGCTGAAGTTCCCGGTGCCGTTCTGGCCGTACGGGCAGATGTTGGCGATCGCCTTCCTGGTCTTCGTGATCGTCGTCCTCGCCTTCTCCGCGGACACCAGGGTGGCGCTGGTGGTCGGGGCCGTGTGGCTGATCCTGCTCACCCTCGCCTACTTCCGCTTCGTCCGTCCGCAGCCGGAATCGGAGCCGGAACTCGTGCATCAGCCGTCCTGACGGCGATTCCCCTGCGCCGCGCCCGATTCGGCGGGAGGATGTGAGCAGCAGCTCGCTTCCCGACGGAGGAGCCCGCGGTGGACAGTCCCGGACCGGTCTTGGTCGGCGTCGGCCCCCTGACGCCAGGCCAGGTGCTGCGTGTGGCCCGTTCCGACGCCGCGGTGGGACTGTCGGATCAGGCCGTCTCGGCCATGGCGGCGACCAGGGCGCACATCGAGGCGCTCGCGAGGGACTTCGGTCCGGTGTACGGCGTGTCCACCGGTTTCGGCGCGCTGGCCACCCGGCACATCCCGCCGGACCTGCGGGCCCAGCTACAGCGCAGCCTGATCCGTTCGCACGCCGCGGGGAGCGGTCCGGAGGTCGAACGCGAGGTGGTACGCGCGATGATGCTGCTGCGCCTGGCCACGCTGGCGACCGGGCGCACCGGCGCACGACCCGCGGTGGCGCACACCTACGCCGCGTTGCTGTCGGCCGGGATCACGCCCGTGGTCCCCGAATTCGGTAGCCTCGGCTGCTCGGGCGACCTCGCACCGCTCGCGCACATCGCGCTCGCGGTGACCGGGGAGGGCCTGGTCCGAGACGCCGCGGGGCAGCAGTTGCCTGCCGCCGATGCGCTGGCAGCGGCGGGGATCTACCCGCTGGCCCTCGAGGAGAAGGAGGGCCTCGCGCTCATCAACGGCACCGACGGGATGCTCGGCATGCTGGTGCTCGCCTGCGACGACCTGCGCCGGTTGTTGCCGCTGGCCGACATCACCGCCGCGATGAGCGTCGAGGGGCTGCTCGGCACGGACCGCGTGTTCGCCGCCGATCTCCAGGCGTTGCGGCCGCATCCCGGACAGGCCGCGGCGGCGGCGAACATGGTCCGGCTGCTGGCGGGCTCGGAGATCGTCGCCAGCCACGCCACCCCCGACTGCCCCTTGGTCCAGGACGCCTACTCGCTGCGGTGCGCGCCGCAGGTCGCGGGCGCCGCAAGGGACACCCTCGCGCACGCCGAACGGGTCGCGGCGTGCGAACTCGCGAGCGCCATCGACAACCCGGTGGTGACCCTCGACGGCCGGGTCGAGTCCAACGGCAACTTCCACGGGGCGCCGGTCGCCTACGTGCTGGACTTCCTCGCGATCGTCATCGCCGACCTGGCCAGCATGAGTGAGCGCCGCACCGACCGTTTCCTCGACACCGCGCGCAGCCACGGGCTGCCGCCGTTCCTGGCCGACGATCCGGGGGTGGACAGCGGGCACATGATCGCGCAGTACACCCAGGCCGCGATCGTCTCGGAGCTCAAGCGGCTGGCGTCGCCTGCGAGCGTTGACTCGATCCCGTCCTCGGCCATGCAAGAGGATCACGTGTCGATGGGATGGTCGGCCGCGCGCAAGCTCCGCCACTCGATCGACGGTCTGACCCGGGTGCTCGCGATCGAGGCGCTCACCGCGGCGCGCGGGCTCGACCTGCGGGCCCCGCTGCGTCCGTCGCCCGCGACCGCCGCGGTGCGGGACGCGATCCGGGCCCGCGTCGGCGGACCCGGCCCGGACCGGTTCCTCGCCCCCGAGATCGGGGCCGCCGTCGAGCTGGCGGCCTCGGGTGCGCTGCTGCGCAGCGCCGAGATGCTGGTCGGGGACCTCGCCTGAGTCGACCGGGATCGGGTAGCCGACTACCCGTGACCTGCACGGCGCCGGGGCACAGCATGGGTATGCGGGCGGACCCGAGTCGTTGTGAACGAGGTGGTCGTCATGGCTGTTTCCCGCGCCGTGCCGACCGAGCGCGCGACGAGCGATGAGGAAGCGTTGGTCGCCTCGATCTGGGTGACACGCGTTCGCTGGTCCCTCGTGGCCGACCGTCTCAAGAGGCGTATCGACATCGCCCGCGCGGCCGTGCTCTACCTCGGCGCCGCGGGCGCGATCGCAGCGACGTCGACCGCGACCTTCCTGAGGACGGCCGACGTGGCCAGGGTCCCGGTGGCGGCGTTCGGCGCGGTGTGCCTGGCCATCGCGGCCGTCGTGACGGCCTTCCTGCTCACGCCCGACGCGGTCCGTCGCTGGACCAGGGCTCGGGCCGCCTCGGAGGGCATCAAGCAACTGGTGCTGAGGTTTCGGGCCGGGGCGGTTCCCTTCGACGGCGCGGACGCGCCCGCGCGACTGGCAGCGGAGGTCGCGGAGATCGAGGAGGCCGTCGAGGACCTGTTGGCCTCTGTCGCCGAGTTCGCCGAGTTCGCCGAGTTCGCCGAGTTCGGCGAGGACGACGCGGAGGTCCGCGACGCGGTGGTTCCTGGACCGATGACACCGGGGGACTACGTCCGGGATCGGGTGCAGAGTCAGATCACCGAGTACTACCGACCCAGGGCCTGCGCGTACGCGGGGCGGGCCCGGCGCCTGCGACGGGTGGCGCTCGGGTTGAGCGTGGCGACCGCGAGCGTCGCCGCCGTTGTCACGGTTCTCGCCGGCGACGCCGACACTTCGGCGGGTGACCAACCGTCATCCGGCCTCGCACCCTGGGTGGCCGTGCTGACGACGCTCGGGGGAGCGGTTGCGGCTCACCGGGCCGGCAGCAGGTACGACTACCTCGCGATGAGCTATTCCGCCTGTGCGGGTCGGCTGGGCAGGCGCGTGAACGAGTGGCGGACAAGCGGATCGCCCACCGACCCGGCCGCGTGGAAGGCCTTCGTCGACGACTGTGAGGGCGCGATCTCGGCGGAGAACGCGAGCTGGATGGCCAAGTGGTCCGAGCGAAGACCCGACGTCGACTAGGGCGTGTCTCCCAACTGGCAGTAGCAAGATCAGATCAGCGACACTGGGCGTCGTGTCACGTACTGAGTACCTGTCCGACGCCCAGTGGGCGTTGATCGAGCCGCTGCCGCCGTCTGTCGGCGAACAGGGTGGACGTCCGTTCCGCAACAACCGCCAGGTCGTCGAGGGCATCGTCTATCGGTACCGGGTCGGTGTGCCGTGGCGTGACGTGCCTGCCGAATTCGGGCCGTGGCAGACGATGACTCGATACGCGGGAGACGGAAGGTGAGCGGCATGGAAAGCGAATCGGGCGCACCTCGCCCGCCCTATCGGGTGAAGTACATCGCGGCCGTTGCTGTCGCGATCACCGTCGCGTTCAGCGCGGTGATCGCCGTAACCGTCGACGCGCCGGGTCGGATCAGCCGGGCGTTGAGTGGCACGTCGCTCGAGGACCTGTTCTCCTCGCCGCGGCTGGACTCGGAACTGGACGTGGTGCGCGCCCAACTCGGCGGGCTGCCGATTCGGCGAATGGACGTCACCTCCAACCTCATCTCCGTCGAGGCCGTCGCCGCCGACGGTCTGCTTCACCTCTACTGGGTGCGCGACGGCGAGGTGGAGGACATGGACTCGATCACCGACCTGCATCCGGGCGAGACGGCGTTCGCCGCGGCGGATCTGTCGGGGCCGCGGATACGGGCGGCGGTGTCCGATGTCCGCAGCCTCGGGAAGCCGGGCGAGATCGAGCTGGTCTCCTACATTTTCCGCCCGGGGCATCCGCTGTCGGTGGCCGTGTGGATCCGGCATGACCCGGTGAGCTCGGTGCTGCACTTCGACCCGCGGGGCGGGTCCACCGTGGTGCGCGAGGAGTCGATCGAGACCGACGAGCACACCTCGTCGTTCGGCGGCTGCTGGTGTTGACCGTGTAGGTCGCGCCGTGTCCATCACCGCCGGAAACACTTGCACTGGGCCGTCAAACGGCACTGTCACGTAGGCGAGCTGACCGGGCGGTTGGCAGGATCCGTGTCGTGACCACCCCGACGCCCTCGTACAAGGTGCACCGGTTCCAAGTGAAATCATCAGCCACTGCGTGTGGTTGTACTTCCGGTTCCCACTCAGCTTCCCGAATCGACGACTCACTACCGATGAAGGACTAGGGCATGCCTCCTAAATAGTGTCACCGGAGTCGGCGACACTGGGCATCGTGTCTCGGACCGAATACCTCACTGATGCCCAGTGGTCGCTGATCGAACCGATGCTGCTGTCCTCTAACGGTGCGCGGGGCGCCCATTCCGCAACAACCGTCGGGTCGTGGAGGGGATCGTGTACAGGTATCGGGCAGGGATCGCGTGGCGCGACGTACCGGCCGAATTCGGTCCGTGGCAGACGATCTGGAAGCGTCACCGGCGCTATGCCGGCGACGGGACCTGGGACACGATCCTGGCCGCACTCCTGACCCACGCCGACGCCAGCGTACTCGTCGACTGGACCGTCTCGGTGGACTCGACGATCTGTCGAGCCCACCAGCACGGCACCAACCTCCCACGCGGTACAGGGGGATCTGTCGAATTACACGAACCTGCGGACCGAGCCCGCTGACCACGCCCTGGGCCGGTCCCGCGGAGGGCTCGGCACGAAGATCCACCAACTCAGCGATGGCAACGGCCGGCCCCTGGTCCTGCTGATCGGGCCAGGTCAGGCCGGCGACTCTCCGGTGTTTCCGCTGCTGATGAAGGAACTGTCCATGCCACGGATCGGGCCAGGCAGGGCCCGGACCCGGCCGAACGCGGTGCTCGGCGACAAGGCCTACTCGTCGAAAACCAACCGGACCCTGCTGCACGCACGGGGCATCGAGGCGGTGATCGCCGAACCGGACGACCAGAAGCGCAATCGCCTCCGGCGAGGCAGTCGTGGTGGCCGTCCGGTCAGCTTCGATGCCGAGAAGTACAAGGGCCGCAACGTCGTCGAGCGATCCTTCGCCGCCCTCAAGCAGTGGCGAGCCCTGGCCACCCGCTACGACAAACTCGCACTCACATACCGAGCCAGCGTGATGCTCTCAGCAGTTTGTATCTGGCTCAAGCAGCTTGCGGATTAGGAGACACGCCCTAGGCCTCGGCCGGCGGCGCCCGCCAGGTGACGACGCGATGGATCAGCCTCGCCGCGGTTCGTGCGGTCCGGTTGTCGAAGTCGAGCTTCGGATTGAGCTCCGCGATGTCGAGCACTGCGAGCTTGC
Source organism: Rhodococcus sp. PvR099 (assembly GCF_017833315.1). Classification (NCBI taxonomy): domain Bacteria; kingdom Bacillati; phylum Actinomycetota; class Actinomycetes; order Mycobacteriales; family Nocardiaceae; genus Rhodococcus; species Rhodococcus sp. PvR099. The sequence goes on from NZ_JAFIBV010000001.1 coordinate 5,459,589, forward strand.
CGCTACGCGCGACGATGTCGCACACCCGCTGGATCACCTCGAGCGGCACCCCGAACGCCGCGGGGGCGCTGACGCCGGGTGCGACGGACGCGGGCAGGACGTCCAGGTCGATGGTCAGGTGCACCAGGTCGGCCGTCCGGAGGAACTCGTCGACGAACGACTCCACGGCGGGCAGGTTCGCCGTGCCGCAATCGTCGTCGAGCAGGTACCGCACGCCGAGTGATACGGCGCGCGTGAACAGCGCCGCGGTGTTGCTCGGCTGCGCGATGCCCAGCACCGCGTAGTTCAGCAGCCGACCGCGCTCCGCCTCGGCGTCGGCCATCTGCCGGAACGGTGTCCCGGAGTTCGGCGCGGGATCGTCGCGGAGATCGAAGTGCGCGTCCAGGTTCAGCACCCCGAGCCGCGCGCCGGACATGCCCGCAGCCGAGGTCGACAGCCCGAGATAGCTTCCGTAGGCGACCTCGTGCCCGCCGCCCAGCACCGCGACGAAATGGCCTGCGTCGAGCAGCCCGGCCACCACATCGCCGAGCCGCCGCTGCCCGTCCTCGAGGTGACCGACGGCGACCGCCACATCGCCCGCGTCGAACACCCGGATCGGCGCCGCGAGTGCCATCGACGCCAGCGCGTGGCGCAGGGCGGTCGGACCCCTCGCGGCCCCCGGTCGGCCTCGGTTCCGCCGTACGCCCTCGTCGCTGCGGAAGCCGACCAGAACGGTTGCCCCCGGCGCGATGTCGGCATGGAAAGCGGACATCGCCGAATGCCAGCGCAGGTGCTCGGGGCCGGGGCCGTCGTCGCGTCCCGACCAGGCGCCGGGAATGAGGTCCACCTTCGTCATCGTCGGTACCCGTCCTTCCACACCTCGTGGACCAGCGGCACACCCGGCCGGTAGGCCAGGTGCAGGTGCGTGGGCGCGTCCAGCGCGATCAGGTCGGCCCTGGCCCCGACCCGAATGTGTCCGATGTCGTTGCGCCGCAGCGCCGCGGCGCCGCCCGCCGTCGCGGCCCAGACTGCCTCGTCCGGACTCATGTGCATCTCGCGTACCGCAAGGGCGATACACAGCGGAATGCTGGTCGTGTAGCTCGTGCCGGGGTTGCAGTCCGAGGCCAGCGCGACGGTGACGCCTGCATCGAGCAGGGTCCTGGCGTCGGGATACCGGTTGCGGGTGGAGAAGTCGGCGCACGGCAGCAGCGTCGCGACCGTCTCGCCCGATGCCAGCGCCTCGACATCCTCGCCGGTCACGAAATTCACGTGGTCGACGGAGGCGGCGCGTAGCTCGACGGCGAGTCGGACCCCGGGGCCGGGGCCGAGCTGGTTGCCGTGCACCCGTGCCGTGAGGCCGGCGGCGATGCCCGCCTCGAGCACCGCCCGCGACTGGTGCTCGTCGAATGCCCCTGTCTCGCAGAACACGTCTATCCACCTGGCGTTCGGCGCGCACGCCGGGATCATCTCCGTGCACACCATCCGCACGTACGCATCGGTGTCGCCTTCGAACTCGGGCGGAGTCAGGTGCGCGGCCAGCAGCGTCGTCTCGGGCGTGACCTCCGCGGCCACCTCGAGGCTCCGCAGTTCGTCGACGACCGACTGCCCGTATCCCGACTTGCATTCGATCGTGGTGGTGCCCGAGCGGACGGACTCGGCCACCAGTCGCGCGGCGGTCGCGCTCAACTCGGCGTCCGTCGCGCCGCGGGTTGCCGCGACGGTGGTGCGGATGCCGCCCGCGGCGTAGGCGGTGCCCGCCATCCGGGCGGCGAACTCCTCGGCCCGTTCGCCGCCGAAGACAAGATGCGCGTGGCTGTCGACGAACCCGGGCAGCGCGGCCCGGCCGTCGAGGTCAACGCTGGCGTCCGCGCTGCCCTGCGGGATGTGGGCGCGTGCGCCCACCCACTGGACGACGCCGTCACCCAGCACCACGGCGGCGTCACGGATGAGCCCGAGCCTGCCCTCGCCGGCCTCCGGGTCGTTGGTGACCAGGGTGCCGATGTTGTCGACGACCACCCAGGGGCTGATGCTCACGGCACTAGCCCTCCCACATCGGGACGCGCAGGCCGCGGGCGGCCGCCACCCCGGCCGCGGCGGGGTAGCCGGCGTCGACGTGCCGGATGACGCCGGTGGCCGGGTCGTTGGTGAGCACCCGCTCGAGCTTGCGCGCGGCCAGTTCGGTGCCGTCGGCGATGCACACCTGGCCGGCGTGGATGGACCGTCCCATACCGACTCCGCCGCCCTGGTGGATGGACACCCACGAGGCCCCGGACGCGGTGTTGACCAGCGCGTTGAGCAGCGGCCAGTCGGCGATGGCGTCCGATCCGTCGGCCATCGACTCGGTCTCCCGGTACGGGGACGCCACCGAGCCGGCGTCGAGGTGGTCACGGCCGATGGCCAGCGGCGCGGACACCTCGCCGGACGCGACCATCTCGTTGAATCTCAGGCCGGCCCGGTGGCGTTCGCCGTAGCCGAGCCAGCAGATGCGCGCGGGCAGGCCCTCGAAACGGACCTTCTCGCCCGCGAGTGTGATCCACCGACGCAGGTGTTCGTCGTCCGGGAAAAGGTCGACGACGGCCCTGTCGGTGGCCGCGATGTCGGCGGGGTCGCCGGACAGCGCGACCCAGCGGAACGGGCCACGGCCCTCCTCGAACAGGGGGCGGATGTACGCGGGCACGAAGCCGGGGAAATCGAACGCCCGGTCGTAGCCGCCGCGCCGCGCCTCGTCGCGGATCGAGTTGCCGTAGTCGAAGACCTCGGCGCCCGCGTCCTTGAACCCGACCATGGCCTCGACGTGCGCGGCCATGGACTCGCGGGCCTCGGTCGTGAACCAGTCGGGGTCCTTCTCGGCCATCCTGTGCCAGTCCTCGACGGCGATCCCGACCGGCAGATAGCTCAGCGGGTCGTGCGCGGAGGTCTGATCGGTGACGATGTTGATCGGCGCGTTCATCGCGAGCAGTCGCGGCACCACCTCGGCCGCGTTGCCGAGCAGTCCGATCGACAGCGGGCGGCGCTCGTGGCGGGCGAGGACGGCCATCTCCAGCGCCGATTCGACGCTCTCGGTCTTCGCGTCGAGGTAGTGATGCGCGATGCGGCGATTGATCCGGTCCGGGTCGCACTCGACGCAGATCGCGACACCGCCGTTCATGGTCACCGCCAGCGGCTGCGCCCCGCCCATGCCGCCCAGCCCGGCGGTCAGGGTGATCGTGCCTGTCAGCGAGCCCCCTCTGTGCTCATACCGACCAGAGGCCGCGAGCTTGCGGGCGACCGCAGCGAACGTCTCGTAGGTGCCCTGCAGGATGCCCTGGCTGCCGATGTAGATCCAGGAGCCTGCGGTCATCTGGCCGTACATGATCAGGCCGAGCGCCTCGAGCCGGCGGAACTCCTCCCAGTTCGCCCAGTCGCCGACCAGGTTGGAGTTGGCGATCAGGACCCTCGGTGCCCATTCGTGGGTGCGCAGAACCCCCACCGGCTTGCCCGACTGCACCAGCAGCGTCTCGTCGTCGGCCAGCGTCCGCAGCGTCCGCACGATCGCGTCGAAGCACGCCCAGTTGCGGGCGGCGCGGCCGGTGCCGCCGTAGACGACCAGGTCGTCGGGGCGCTCGGCCACTTCCGGGTCCAGGTTGTTCATCAGCATCCGGAGGGCGCCCTCCTGCTGCCACCCCCGGCAGGTCAGGGTGTTGCCGCGCGGGGCGCGGACCGGTCGTGGACCGGCGTCGGCACGTTCGGTCATCTCGATCTCCCCTCGATGACGTCCGCCCACTCATCACACTCCGTCGGAACCGGGTTGGCCAGAGTTCGGCGGAATCGGCGCCGAGGTCACGGCCCGAATCCGCGCTTGAGCTGCGCAAAGCTACCGATCGGTAGGTTCGCCGGGGCCGGGCCAGCGGTTGCGTCCGAGTCGCTTAGCAGTACGCTCGTCTTGTTTGGTGCGGATCGACCCGGTTCGCACGGGTTGTATAGATTACTGATTGAGTCGTTCGTGGTCTCGCTCACAAAGCGGGGCCCGAGCCGTGTGACCAGGGGAAACTTCCTAGGAGGACGCGAATACCACATGTCCAAGATCAAGGTTGAAGGCACTGTCGTCGAACTCGACGGCGATGAGATGACCCGCATTATCTGGCAGTTCATCAAGGACAAACTGATCCATCCGTACCTGGATGTGAATCTCGAGTACTACGACCTCGGTATCGAGTACCGCGACAAGACCGATGACCAGGTCACGATCGATGCCGCGAACGCGATCAAGAAGCACGGCGTCGGCGTCAAGTGCGCCACCATCACGCCGGACGAGGCTCGCGTCGAGGAGTTCGGCCTCAAGAAGATGTGGCGTTCCCCCAACGGGACCATCCGCAACATCCTCGGCGGCACGATCTTCCGCGCGCCGATCATCATCTCGAACGTTCCGCGACTGGTTCCGGGCTGGACCAAGCCGATCATCATCGGCCGTCACGCGTTCGGTGACCAGTACCGCGCCACCGACTTCAAGGTGCCCGGTCCCGGCAAGGTGATGATCACCTACACGCCCGAGGACGGCAGCGAGCCGATCGAGCACGAGCTGGTGAACTTCCCCGAGGGCGGCGGCGTCGTCCAGGGGCAGTACAACTTCACCTCGTCCATCACGGACTTCGCGCGGGCCTCGCTCAACTACGGCCTGCAGCAGAACTACCCGGTATACCTCTCCACGAAGAACACCATCCTCAAGGCGTACGACGGCGCGTTCAAGGACATCTTCCAGCATGTCTACGAGACCGAGTTCAAGTCCGAGTTCGACGCGGCGGGCCTGACCTACGAGCACCGCCTCATCGACGACATGGTGGCTTCCGCACTCAAGTGGGAGGGCGGCTACGTCTGGGCATGCAAGAACTACGACGGCGACGTCCAGTCGGACACCGTCGCCCAGGGCTTCGGCTCGCTCGGACTGATGACGTCGGTGCTGCTGACGCCGGACGGAAAGACCTGTGAGGCGGAGGCCGCGCACGGCACCGTCACCCGGCACTTCCGCCAGCACCAGCAGGGCAAGCCCACCTCGACCAACCCCATCGCGTCCATCTTCGCGTGGACCCGGGGTCTCGAGCACCGCGGCAAGCTGGACAACACCCCCGAGGTGATCGCGTTCGCGCAGCAGCTCGAGGACGTCGTCATCAAGACCGTCGAGGGTGGTCAGATGACCAAGGACCTCGCGTCCCTCGTCGGCGGCGACCAGGGCTACCTCACCACCGAGGAGTTCCTCGGTGCGCTGGACGAGAACATGCAGAAGGCCAGCCGATAGCGGAGGCCGCAGGGAGTCGGAAAGTGGGACCAGCCCCAGGTCGGGGCGGGTCCCACTTTTTGTTTGTCAGGGACCGACTCGAGCAACCCCATGCAGAGTCACCGTCGAACCGATACTATTCCGGCACCCCCCTGGCTAGGAGCGACGTTGTCTTCCGTTGTGCCCCTTTTCGAACGACTGATCTCACCCACCGAGCGTCTGTATCTGGCGATGCAGACGCTTGCCCCTCCCTTCGCCATCCAGTTGGTGATCCAGGGGACGGGCTCGGTCGACGAGCGGGACCTCGCGGTCGCGGTCGCGGGCGCGTCCGAATCCTGCCCCGGTGCCCGGCTCGTGCGGCGCGGCGAGCGATGGGTGGACAGCCGCATCGCGCCCCCCGTGGTGGTGGCAACGGAACACTCGTTGGTGGACACCCCGCTCGACGACCATCCGATGCTGAGTCGTCCGCTCGACCCGGAGCATGGACCGACCTGTGAGGTCCTGCTGCTAGGAGACACTCGGAATATTCTGGTGTTCAGGGCTTTTCATGGCGTGATGGACGGAAAGGGCCTGCATCTGTGGGCTGCCGAGGTGTTCCGCCTGCTGCGCGGCGATCGGACGGTCGGCGCGCGGGACGCGATCGCCGACCACGGCCTCGTCGAGTCGCTCGGGATCGACGGCAAGCCGACCGCGCTGATCCCCACCGCGCGTTCGCCGTTCGGGCGGGCCCGCCCGGCCCCCGGCGAGTCGGACTTCCTCTGGCGCAGGCGAACCGTGGAGGGAACCTCGCCCGCGGTGGTCGCCCGGATCGCCGAGCTGATCACGGCTGCGGTCGGGGGTAAGACCCGGATCATGGTCCCCGTCGATCTGCGTCGGCACGACAAGGACCTGCGGTCGACGGCCAACCTGGCGCTGCCGCTGTTCCTCGACGCGACGCCGGGGGACGGTTGGTCGCGCATCCATGCCCAACTGCTGCGCGGGATGGTGGAGTCCCGCGAGCTCGGTGAGATGAACAACGGTGGGCTGCAGCAGATGCCGGTGTGGATGGCACGGTCCATCCTGCGCGCCGGCATGTCCATCGGCACCCGTACCGGGGGAAACCTGGTGTCGGCGATCGTCTCCCATACGGGGACAGTCGATCTCGACGAGTTGAGCTTTCCCGGATTCGCCGCCACCGAGGTGTGGGGCCTGCCGGTCCACACGGGCATGGTGCCGCTCTCGATCGCGGTGCTGGAGGCTCGCGGGCGAACCGAACTCGTGGTCTCCTGCCGCAACGGTGCGGGGATCGCGTCTCGACTCGAGCGACTGCTGGACGATATCGCCACCGCACTCGGAGCCCAGGTGCAGCCGGGGCCGATCGGGGCACAGGCCCCCGGGCCGGGGCGAACGGTGACGAGCATCTTCGACGGCCTGGTCCGGAGCGCGCCGGACGCGCCTGCCGCGATCGGCCCGGACGGTCAGCTCAGCTATGCGGAGCTCGACGCCCGTGCCGACGTGGTGGCAGCGGAACTGCGCGGCCGGGGTGTGCGGCACGGCGACGTCGTCGCGGTGCTGGCGCGTCGGTCGCTCGACGCAGTGGTGGGACATCTGGGAATCCTCAAGGCGGGCGCCGCTTTTCTCTCGCTCGACCCCAAGCACCCGGACGAGCGGATTCTCGGAATCCTCGCGGATTCCGGTGTGCGCGACTGCGTGACCGAGCGGGCGTCGAAGGGGCGGGCCGCGTTCGGCGAAACCGATGTCCTGGTGGTCGACGACCTGCCCCATTCCGGCGCCGACAAGCTGCCGGACCTCGCCACTGCCGACGATCTGGTCTACGTCACCTACACCTCGGGCTCGACGGGACGGCCCAAGGGCGTCCAGGTCGAACACCGGGGCATCGTGAACCTGATGCGCTCGGCCACCGACTGGTACCGGCTCGGGCCCGAGACCCGCTACGCGCACTATCACACGCAGGCGGCGGACATGGCGTGCGCGGCGCTGCTGCTCCCGCTGCTCAGCGGCGGTGCGGTGGTGTTGGTGCCGGACGACATCAATCACCTGGTCTTGTCGGAGATGCTCGAGGGTTCCACGGTGAACACGATGATGGTGACGCCGAGCCTGCTGGAAGTGATGGTCCGGCTGGAGCTGCGGCCGGTGGGGATGCGGGCGGTCAGCATCGGAGGCGAGGCGCTGCACGGGCCGCTGGCCGCGCGTGCCCGCGAACTGTTCGGCCCGGACTGCCGGCTGCTCAACAGCTACGGGCCCGCGGAGATGTCGATCGTGTGTACCGCCCTTGTCCTCGACGACGAGCCGTCGGCCGCGCCCCAGCCGGTACCGATCGGTGGGCCTGCCGCAGACACCACGGTTCATCTGCTCGACCCGGATCGCTTGCCGGTGCCCGACGGAGAGATCGGTGAGCTGTACTTCGGCGGCCCCCAGGTGGCGCGCGGCTACCTGAACCGGCCGGACGTCACCGCCGAACGCTTCGTCACCCTGTCCACGGGCGAACGGTGCTATCGGACCGGTGACCTCGGCCGCCGACTTCCCGGCGGTGCGCTCGAGTTCGCGGGTCGCGTCGACAGCCAGGTGAAGATCAGGGGCAATCGCGTGGAGCCCGGCGAGGTCCAGGCCGCCATCGAGCAGCATCCCCTGGTCGGCAGGGCCGCGGTGGCGGCGGTCCGGCGCGCGGAGCGCGGCGACAACGTCCTGGCCGCGTACGTGGTGGGCGCTGGCGAGACGGACGCGCCAGATGCACAGCAGCTCCGGGACTTCCTGGCGCAGAAGGTGCCCACGTACATGATCCCGGCCGAGATCCACATCGTCGACGCGATTCCGCTGACCGCCAACGGGAAGCTCGACAGCGCGGGACTGAGCGTCGCCGACGCGGTGATCCCGGAGCAGGCGACCGACACCGCGAAGGGCCCCGGATCGGCCGAGCCCGACCGGCGGATCGAGGACGAGATCGCCGCGATCTGGGCGAAGGTCCTCATGGTCGATGTGAGCACCCTGCGCGCGGATTCGGATTTCTTCGCCCTCGGCGGGGATTCACTGGCGTCGGTGGAGATGCTCTCGCAGGTCTCGCGCACGGTGGTCGGACGCGCAGGCGAAGCGGCGTTCGTCGCCGAGCTCGAGGACTTGGTGCACCAGCTCACCCTCGGCAGGGTGTGCGCCGCCGCCGTTTATGCGAAGCGGGCGGGGGAGCTCGGATGATCCTGGTGGGAAGCGGCGCATTGCTCTGGCGCGCTGCGCGATTCGCGTCCGCATCGGATTTCACGGTTGACCTGGTGTGCACCGGGCCCGGCGATGCCGCGCCTGCTGGGCTCGAGGGACTAGCGCACCTCGAGACCACCGATGTCGACGCCGAGGCAGCAGTGCTTGCGGAGGCGTGCACCGACTCGGTGGTGTGGTCGATCAACAACCCCATGATCTTCGGTCCCGCGCTCGTGAACTCCGACCTGCGGATCTACAACATCCACAACGGCCCCTTGCCGGAGTTCCGTGGACTGCCCGCCGCCGCGATCGTGCACGCGATTCTCCAGGGCCGCGACGAGTACGCGGCGACGCTGCACCGGGTCGACTCCGGCATCGACACCGGAGCTGTGGTCGACGTCGAGCGGTTCGCGATCGCACCCGACGACCGCTTCCAGGATGTCATGATGAACGGATTGCGCGCCTGCCACGAGTTGTTCGAGCGGAGCCTGGACGCGGTGATGACCGGGCCGGCACCGTCGGCGCCCGCAGCCGTCGTCCCCGGCGGTTACTACGGTGCGGCGAGCATTCGCGAGCTGCCGGGGCACCGCGGCGACGCGAACTTCGAGCGGGCAACCGCGCTCGGGGTCTTTGCTCCTCGCTACCCGGCGATCGCGGCCGCGGCGGCAGGCGGCGCCGTGCCGGATCTCGAGGCCGCCGCACTGATGTGACGCTCCACCAAGAGAACGCTGAACCACCAGCCAGATCTACCGACCCCCAAGAGGATCCAAGATGACCCAGTCGAGGTTCGAATCGATAGGCGCGTACCTCCCGTCCGCGGTACTCAGCACGAAGGACCTGCTCGCCAAGCTCGCCGTGCCGCCGAGCTTCGATCTGCAGGCGATCACGGGAGTTGTGGACCGCCGGGTGTACGACTCCAGCGCGGACAACTACGAGGATTCGTTCACGCTGGCCTGCAACGCCGCCCGTGACGCGCTGTCCCGCTCGAGCTACGAGGCGGGCGATCTCGACGTGATCATCTCGACCTCGATCTCGCGGAGCAAGGACAGGGACTTCATGTACCTGGAGCCGTCCTTCGCGTCGATGCTCGGCAAGGAGCTGGGCGTCAAGGGCGCCATCCATTTCGATCTGTCCAACGCCTGCGCGGGGATGCTCAGTGGCGTCTACGTGCTCGACCGGATGATCCGCTCCGGCGCGGTCCGCAACGGGATGGTCGTGAGCGGCGAGCACATCACCCCGATCTCGGAGACCGCGGTGCGCGAGATCTCGGAGAAGTACGACCTGCAGTTCGCCTCGCTGTCCGTGGGTGATTCGGGCGCTGCCGTGATCATGGACCGATCCGTCGACGACGCCGACAAGATCGACTACATCGAGCTGATGACGGCGTCGGAGTACTCCGACCTGTGCATGGGTATGCCGAGTGACCAGTCGCCGGGCATCGCGCTGTACACCGACAACCGCAAGATGCACAACGAATCACGGTTCCTGCTGTGGACGAACGCGCAGCGGGAGTTCCTCGCTGCCCGCGGCCAGACCTTCGCCGACGAGGAGTTCGACTTCGTCATCCACCACCAGTTCGGCGCCTCGGCCGTCGTGTACATGAACGCGCTCGGTGAGAAGGAGTTCGGCACCCCGATGCCGCCCGCGCTCAACGTGGTGGAGAAGTACGGCAACACCTCCAGCACTTCGCATTTCATCGTGCTGCACGACCATCTGAAGGACAAGGCGGTCCCGAAGGGATCGAAGATCCTGATGGTTCCTGCGGCATCCGGCATCGTGACCGGCTACGTGTCCGCCACGATCACGTCCCTGGAGGTCTGAGCAACATGGGTATCTCGATCAAGTCCACCGGGATGAGCGTGGCCACCGCGACGACGAGCGCCATCGAGCATTCCGCTCGCGCGGCGCGCGGCGCCATGAGCAGTGCAGGCGTCGAGCCCGAGCAGGTGGGCGTGCTCATCAACACCGGCGTCTACCGCGACTCGAACCTGTTCGAGCCGGCGATCGCGGCGCTCATCCAGCGGGAGGCGGGCATCGGCCTCGAGTATCCGGAGGGCGTGAGCAGGTCGTTCTCGTTCGACCTGATGAACGGGGCCTGTGGTGTGCTCAACGCGGTGCAGGTGGCGACCGCCCTTCTCGAAACCGACAGTGCGCAGTACGTTCTCGTCGTCTCCGGGGACACCCACCCCTCGCTCCAGCGACGCAGGCCCGCCGCGGACTTCCCGTTCGTCACGGCGGGGGCGGCGATGTTGCTCGAGAAGACCGACACCCCATCGGGATTCGGCCCCGTGCACGTCGCGGAGTTGGAGGGGACCCCGGCGACGAGGGGGTTCGCCAATATCGCCGAGATGGGTGTCCACGGTCGCTCGCTGGTGACCGTGGAGCGCGAGGACGGGTTCGAGGAGCGTCTGCTCGAGGTGGCAGGTGTCGCGGCGGGTAAGGCGATCGGAGCGCACGAGGGCGGGCTGGACCTGTCTCGGACCGCGCTGATCAGCTCGCGGCCGACCGCAGGGTTCCCGGCCGCCCTGGCCGCGCAGCTCGGTATCGCACCGGAGGCGGTGCTCGGCAGCGGTGTGGTCGAGGGTGACGCGCACACCGCCGCGCTGACGGCGGCGTATCACCAGGTGGACGAGGCGATCCTGGCCGGCTACGACACCGTGCTGTTCGTGGCCGCGGGCGCCGGGCCGAGCGCGGCCGCCACCGTGTACCGGCTGGCACCGACGGCGTGAGCAGGGCGACGACCACGACCGCTGTTCCCGCCCGCCCGGCGGCGCACTGCGGATCGGTGGAACGGATCCGGGCGATCGCGCGGGCGCACCCGGATCTGGAGGCGGTGATCTCACCGGACGGCAAGGGCGAGGCGGGTGTGCCGACGTACGGTCGGCTGACCTATCGGGAGCTCGACGACTGGTCCGATCTGCTCGCCCAGCGGTTCGAGGAGATCGGGATCCGGCGCGGGGTGCGAACCCTGCTGCTGGTCACCCCTGGGCCCGAGTTCTACGCCATCATGATCGGTTTGCTGAAGGTGGCGGCTGTGCCCGTCGTGATCGACCCGGGCATGGGTCTGCGTCCGATGCTCACCTGCCTGAAATCCGTTTCCCCACAGGCGTTCATCGGCATCTCGAAGGCGCACCTGCTGCGGTTGGTGTTCCGTTCGTCGTTCGCGACGGTGGGGGTCAAGGTCACCGTCGGGCGCAAGCTGTGGGGCGGCCATTCCCTTCGGGCCTGGGGCCGGACGCCGGACCGGCCGGTGGCCGCGAGCCAGGAGGCACCGGCCGACGAGGTGATGATGATCGCCTTCACCACGGGCAGTACCGGCCCCGCCAAGGCCGTCAACCTCACCCACGGCAACCTCGCCGCGATGCTGGACCAGGTTGACGACGCCCGCAAGCGGGTGCCGCCCGAGACGTCCCTGATCACGCTGCCGATCTTCGGGGTGCTCGACCTGATGCTCGGATCCCGTTGCGTGCTGCCGCCGATCGTGCCGGGGGAGGTGGGCTCGACGGATCCCGCGCGCGTGGTCGACGCGATCCACCGGTTCGACATACGGACGATGTTCGCCTCGCCTGCCGTGCTGGTTCCGCTGGTGCGGTACGCGCAGACGCACGACGTGCGGCTGCCGTCCGTGCGGTCCATCTACTCCGGTGGCGCGCCGGTGCCGGACCACGCCATCGCGGCGCTCCGCTCGATCCTGCCAGCCGAGGCCGAGGTGATCGCCGGCTACGGGTCGACGGAGGCGCTGCCGATGTCGGCGATCGAGTCACGCGAGCTGCTCGGGGAGTTCGTCGCCCGGGCCCACGCAGGCGCGGGAACGTGCATCGGGCGACCGGCGCTCGGCCTCGAGGCGAGGGTCGTCGGCATCACCGACGAGCCGATCCCCACCAGGTCCGACGAGACGGCCGCGGGTGGGATCGGCGAAATCGTGGTGGCCGGGCCGAACGTCAGCACCAGCTACGCGTGGCCGGAGGCGGCGAACGCGCTCGGCAAGATCAGGGACGGCGACCGTACCTGGCACCGGACGGGCGACCTGGGCTGGATCGACGAGGGTGGCCGGATCTGGTTCTGCGGGCGCAAGAGTCAGCGGGTCCGCACCGCGGACGGAGCGCTGTTCACCGTCCAGTGCGAGCAGATCTTCAACACGGTCCCGGAGGTGTTCCGGACCGCGCTGGTCGGTGTCCGTGGTGACAGCGACACCCGCCCGGTGCTCTGTGTCGAGCTGATGCCCGGGGTCAGGAAGAGCGAACGGGCGCGGATCGAGGAGGAACTGCGTGAGCTCGGGGGACAGAGCCACACCACCGATCGAATCCACGACTTCCTCTTCCATCCCGGCTTCCCGGTCGACATCCGGCACAACGCGAAGATCGGGCGCGAGAAGCTGACGGTCTGGGCGGCATCGCAATTGGTGAAGGCGGAACGATGAATACGAAGGTCATGCTGCTGCGTGTCATCCCGGTCTTGGGATGGATCTACCTGGTGGCCGGGCTCATCCGGCCCTCCGGCAACCGTGTCGCGCGGGCGCTGTGGTGGATCGACGTGGTGCTCAGTGTCGGAGCGCACGCCGCGCAGATCCCGGCCGCACTGAAGGAAGGCCGCGCACGGGGGCATTCGGATGTGAAGATCGCCGCGATGACGATGCTGCTCGGTGCGACCTGGTGGCGGACCCAGTGAGGGCACTGGTGACCGGTGCGAGCGGATTCCTCGGTGGCGCACTCGCCCGTCGACTGGTCGCGGACGGCGAGATGGACGTCTCCGTGTTGGTGCGCCGCAGCAGCAACCTCACCGATCTCGGCGACACCTCGAAGCTGACCCTCGTCTACGGCGACCTCACCGACCGTGACTCCCTGTTCGAGGCGACGCGGGGAGTGGACGTGGTGTTCCACAGCGCCGCGAGGGTGGACGAACGTGGTGTCCGCGAACAATTCTGGAAAGAGAACGTGCAGGCGACCGTCGACCTGCTGGAGGCGTCCCGCCGAAACGGTGTGTCGCGCTTCGTGTTCATCTCCAGCCCGAGCGCGTTGATGGAGTACGACGGCGGCGATCAGATCGACGTCGACGAGTCGGTCCCGTACCCGAGCAGGTACCTCAACCTGTATTCCGAGACGAAGGCCGCCGCCGAGCGGCTCGTGCTGGAGGCGAACGGCCCCGACCTGATCACCTGCGCGCTGCGGCCGCGGGCGATCTGGGGTGCGGGCGACCGGTCCGGTCCGATCGTCCGGCTGCTCGCGAAGGCATCCGAGGGCTCCCTGCCGGACATCTCCGGCGGCAAGGACGTCTACGCCTCGCTCTGCCACGTCGACAACATCGTCGACGCGTGCGTGCGGGCCGCGGGCTCGGACCAGGTCGGGGGCAGGCCGTACTACATCGCGGACGCCGAGACCACCAACGTGTGGGAGTTCGTCGGGGTGGTGTCACGGATGTTCGGGTTCGCCCCGCCCAGCCGCAGACCCAACCCTCGGGTGCTGGCCGCCGTGGTGACGGTCGCGGAGGCGATCTGGCGGGTGCCCTACATCGCGAAGCGCTGGTCGCCGCCGCTGTCGCGGTACGTGATCGCGCTGATGACGCGCAGCGCGACCTTCGACACCGGCGCCGCGCGGCGCGACCTCGGCTACCGGCCGGTGGTGGACCGGGACAAGGGGCTCGCCGCCTTCAAGGACTGGGTGGACGAGCAGGGCGGACTCGAGGCGCTGGCGGCCCCGCTGCGATAGCGGCGCTGTCGGCCGGTTGGGCTACGGTTCCTACCCGTGCCGCACATCATCACCACCGTCAACGTCAACGGGATCCGCGCCGCAGCCAAGAAGGGCATGCTGGAGTGGATCGAGTCCACCGAGGCGGACGTCATCTGCCTGCAGGAGACCCGCGCCGACGACAAGCAACTCGCCACCACCCTGGCCGCTGCCCTCGAGGCCGGCTGGCACCTGGCCTCCGCCCAGCCGTCGGCCAAGGGCCGCAACGGGGTGGCGATCCTGTCGCGTAGGCAGGCGGACGCGGTGCGGATCGGGCACGGGGACGAGGAGTTCGCCGAGGCCGGGCGATACATCGAGGCCGACTTCGACGACCTCACGGTGGCCAGCCTGTACCTCCCCTCCGGGGAGGTGGAGACCGAGCGGCAGGTGGAGAAGGAACGGTTCCTCGGATCCTTCGGACCGTATCTGGCCGCGACGGCAGCGGCGGCCGAGCGGGCGGACCGGCACGTGGTGGTGTGCGGCGACTGGAACATCGCGCACACCGAGCTGGACCTGAAGAACCACAAGGGAAACAAGAAGAACTCCGGCTTCCTGCCGAACGAGCGCGAGTGGATGGGCTCGGTGTTCGGCGAGTTCGGCTGGGTGGACGTGATGCGCCGGCTGCACCCGGACCTCGAGGGTCCCTACACCTGGTGGTCCTACCGCGGCAAGGCATTCGACAACGACTCTGGCTGGCGGATCGACTACCAGGTCTCGACGCCCGTGCTCGCCGAGCGGGCGAAGCAGGCCGTCGTCGAGCGGGCCGCGTCCTACGACCTGCGGTGGTCGGACCACGCGCCGGTCACCGTCCAGTATCGCTAGTCCGATACCGCCAGTCCGATACCGCTAGTCTTCCACCGTGACGCGGTGGACATCGTTCGTGCTGGGGCGCCGTTGGGCCGTGCTGACGGTCGTGGTCGGCGCCATGCTCCTCGGGGGCCTGTGGGGATCCGGTGTGCTGGACCGGCTCAGCCAGGGCGGTGACATCGACCCGTCCAGTGAGGCGGCGCTCGTCGACGAGTTGCTGGCCGACCATTTCGGGATCCGCAGCCCGGACATCGTCGCGATCTACCGTGCCCCCGACGGTAAGACCGTCGACGACATCGGCCCCGCGGTGTCGGCCCGGCTCGCCGAGGTCGATCGGGGCCTGCTGGCGGAGCCGATCGAGGACTACTGGAGCGCGACGGGCCCGATCCGGTCGTTGCTGCGCAGCGCCGACGGATCCACCGCGCTGGCAGTGGTTTTCGTGGCGGGCAGCGAGAGCGAGCGGATCGAGTCGTTCACGGAACTCGAACCGCAGCTGACCGTGCCGGGGGTGTCGACCGAGCTGTCCGGGTTCAGCGCGATCGCGGACGAGGTCAACAAGGAGTCCAAGCGCGACCTGGTGGTCGCGGAGATGGTCTCGTTGCCGGTCACCCTGCTGGTGCTGGTGCTGGTCTTCGGCGGGCTGGTCGGCGCGGCGATCCCGGTCGCGATCGGCGCGCTCTCGATGTTCGGCGCGCTGGCCGCGCTGCGCCTGCTCTCGATGTTCCTCGAGGTCAGCGTGTTCTCGGTGAACATCGCCTCGCTGCTCGGGCTCGGCATGGCGATCGACTACGGACTCTTCATCGTCAGCCGCTATCGCGAGGAGTTGGCGGCAGGCGCGGGCACCGACGAGGCGGTCACCAGGACCATGGCCTCCGCGGGCCGCACGGTCGCGTTCTCCGCGGTGCTGCTGCTGTGTGCGTTCGCGGGCACCCTGGTGTTCCCGCAGCAGATGCTCAAATCGCTCGGGTTCGGCGCGATGGCCGCGGTCGCGCTGGCCGCGGTGCTCTCGTTGACGGCGCTGCCCGCGCTGCTCGCCATCCTTGGCCCTCGGATCGACGCGCTGACCTGGCGCCGCGGGGCGTTCGAGCGGGGTGAGGCTCGCGCGCAACGTTTCTGGGGCGCGCTCGCGACCGCCGTGATGCGAAGGCCGGTCGTCATCGCCGTCACCATCGTGACCGTGCTGTTGCTGTTGACGCTGCCGCTGTTGGGGACCCGTTTCGGCGATGTGGACCACACAGCGCTGCCGCCGGGCAACGAGACGCGCACGACGGTGGAGCAGCTCACCGCGCAGTTCCCGATCGCGAGCAGCGGCGCGACCGTCGTGATCCGCGGCGAGGACGGCGCGCCACCCGACGATGCGGCGGTCACCGAGGTGATCGCGGCGATCGGGGCGACCGACGGCGTCCAGCAGGCGATCACCGTGGGTACCGCCGATGGGATGGTCGCGGTCCGCGCGGTTCTGGAGGACCCGGACCGCTCGGTCGCCGCGGTCGACACGGTCCGCAGACTCGACGAGATCGAGGCGCTCGCGGGCACCGAGTTGCTGCTCGGCGGGATCACCGCGTTGTCGGTCGACAGCGTGAATTCGGTCCTGCACTATCTGCCGGTGATGATCGCGGTGATGGTGATCGCGACGCTGGTGCTGATGTTCTTCGCGTTCGGGTCGATCGTGCTGCCGATCAAGGCCGTGCTGATGGCGGCGTTGAGCCTGGGCGCGACCTTCGGCATCCTCACCTGGATCTTCTACGACGGCCACCTGGCGGGCCTGCTCAACGTCACCCCTGGACCGTTGATCTCGGGGATGGTCGTACTGATCATCGCGATGGTCTTCGGTCTCTCCACCGACTACGAGGTGTTCCTGATCTCGCGGATGGTCGAGGCGCGGCGGGCCGGGGCGACCACCGAGGAGGCGGTGCGCATCGGCGCGGCCAAGACGGGGCGGGTGGTGACCGCGGCCGCGACCCTGCTGATCTTGGTGACCGGTGCCTTCACCCTCTCCGACCTGTCCGTGATGCGGTTCATCGGGGTCGGGATGATCGTCGCGCTGATCATCGACGCCACCGTGGTCCGGATGTTGCTGGTGCCCGCGCTGGTGAAGCTGATGGGCGAGGCCAACTGGTGGGCGCCCGCGTCGATGGTCCGGTTGAGGGAGCGGGTCAATGTCCACTAGGTCCCGCGGTGTGATCGCCGCGGCGGTGCTGGTGCTGGTCGCCATCGTGGCGGCACTGCTGCTGACCACCGGCCAGGACAAATCGGGCTCGTCGGCGCAGACCGGGGTTCCCGCGGCAGCCGTCGCGACCCTGCAGATGATCGACGAGGGCACCTGGCCGGACTCGGCCGTGGCGCCGGGCACCAAGGGCGGTGACCGCTTCGGCAACAGGGAGCGGCAACTGCCCACCACGGATGGGTGGGGTCGGGCGGTCGGTTACCGCGAGTGGGACGTGAACCCGAAGCAGCGCGGAAAACCGAGGGACGCGCAGCGCATCGTCACCGGCAGTGACGGTTCGGCCTGGTACACCGGTGATCACTACACGACATTTGTGAGGATGCGCTGATGACAACGGTGGACGGATTCATCACCGATCGAACCGGTCCGGTGGCGGGCATGCTGACCGGTACCGCGCCGGTCGGCGACACCCTCGCCTACGCGCTCTCCGAGCGCGGCTACACCGTGCGGGTGGTGCGAGCCCCGAAGATGCGGACGACCGACGCCCTGTTCGACGAATTCGCCGCGGCCCTGCAGTTCCCGTACTACTTCGGTGCCAACAAGGACGCGTTCGACGAGTGCCTGCGCGACGCCGACGACTGGCTGGGCGAGTCGCCGGGACTGGTGCTGATGATCCGCGACGCGGCGGACCTGCTGGCCGACGAGCCCGGCGAGTTGGGCTGGTTCGTCGACGCCGTCGAGGACGGCGCGAAGGACCGGACCGACGGTCTGCTGCGGGTGATCCTGCAGGCGGATCGACCGTCGGCGAGCGCGTTGGCCCGCCGCTGGACGTCGGCGGGCGGGGAGCTCGCGTGGGTGGAGCCGTAATCGAATTCCAGGTGGGTGACCGGGCATGAAAGGATCGGGGCCATGTCGAGTTCCGCATCGTCGCCGTCCGCACCGTCATCGGACACCGCCCCGGTGAACACCGCCCCCGCCGCGCCCGGCACCGCCGCCCGCCAGCGGGTGCTCTCGGGCATCCAGCCCACCGCCGACTCGTTCCATCTCGGCAACTTTCTCGGGGCGCTGCAGCAGTGGGTGCCCCTGCAGGATGATTTCGACGCCTTCTACTTCATTCCCGACCTGCACGCGATCACGGTCCCGCAGGAGCCCAAGGAGCTGCGGCGCCGCACGAAGATCGCCGCCGCCCAGCTGCTGGCGCTCGGCATCGACCCGGATCGGTCGACGCTGTTCGTGCAGAGCCAGGTGCCCGAGCACGCGCAGCTCGCGTGGGTGCTGAACTGCATCACCGGCTTCGGCGAGGCCAGCCGGATGACGCAGTTCAAGGACAAGTCCGCCAAGCAGGGCACCGAGTCCGCGACGGTGGGCCTGTTCACGTATCCGGTGCTGATGGCCGCCGACATCCTGCTGTACCGCCCGCAGCGGGTACCGGTGGGCGAGGACCAGCGCCAGCACCTGGAGATGGCGCGTGACCTGGCGCAGCGGTTCAACACGCGGTTCGGCAAGGCGTTCGTGATCCCCGAGGCGCAGATGATCAAGGGCACCTCCAAGATCTACGACCTGCAGGACCCCACGTCGAAGATGAGCAAGTCGGCGGCGTCGGCCGCCGGACTGATCAATCTGCTCGACGACCCGAAGGTGTCGGCGAAGAAGATCAAGTCCGCCGTCACCGACAACGAGCGCGAGATCCGCTTCGACCGGGAGACCAAGCCGGGCGTGAGCAACCTGCTGACCATTCAGTCCGCACTGTCCGGCACCAGCGTCGAGGACCTGGAAAAGGGCTACGAGGGCAAGGGCTATGGCGACCTGAAGTCCGATACCGCCGAGGTACTGGTGGAGTTCGTGACCCCGCTCCGCGCGAAGGTCGACGCGTACATGGCCGACCCGGCCGAGCTGGACCGCATCCTGGATGCGGGCGCGCAACGGGCCCGCGAGGTGTCCGAGCGGACTCTGGCGACGGTCTATGACAAGGTGGGGTTCCTGAAGTACAAGGGGTGATCCGCGGTGCCGGACGTCAAAGCGCTTCTCGAGCGTCTCCGTGCGACGCGGCCGTGGCTTGATCACCTGATCCGTGCGGGCGGGCGGTACCAGGCGCAGAAGGGCGACTACTTCGCGGCCGGGATCACCTATTTCAGCGTGTTCGCGCTGTTCCCGCTGTTGATGGTCGGCTTCGCGGTCACCGGTTTCATCCTGGTCGGACACCCCGAGCTGCTGACCACGATCCACGATGCGGTCAGCAAGGCGATGCCGGGAGACCTGGGCGTCCAGATCAACCAGCTGATCGATGCCGCGATCGCCGCACGCACCACGGTGGGTGTCATCGGTCTGGTCGTCGCTGCGTACTCGGGCCTGGGCTGGATGGCGAACCTGCGCGAGGCGCTCAGCGCGATGTGGGACCAGCGCCATCCCACTGCAGGGTTCCTGCGGACCAAGCTGAAGGACCTCGCGAAGCTGGTGGGTCTGGTACTGGCCCTGATCGTTTCGGTCGGTCTGTCGGTGATCGGTGAGGGCAGCACCACCGGGCGGGTCCTGGGATGGCTCGGCATCGACGACATCGGCTGGGTGGGCACCCTGGTGCGGGTCCTGTCGAGCCTGCTCGCAGTGGTGGCGACGTGGGCACTGTTCGTCTGGGTCATCTCACGGTTGCCCCGCGAGCCCATCACCCTGCGCAGTGCGGCAAAGGCGGCGTTGTTCGCGGCGGTGGGGTTCGAGCTGTTCAAGCGGCTGGGCGCGATCTACCTGAAGGCGGTCACCAACGGTCCGGCGGGCTCCGCCTTCGGCCCGATCATCGGCCTCCTGGTGTTCATCTACTTCACTGCGAGGTTGGTGCTCTTCTCCACGGCATGGGCGGCGACGGCGCACGAGAACGAGGTGAAGGCGTTTGTGCCGCCGCCGGATCCGGCGATCATCGAGGTGAAGCAGGCGCCGGCGAGGGGGCCGACGATGTCCGAGGCCCTCGCCCTGGTCGGGGTGGGCGCGGCGGCCGCGGTCGGACTCGGCGGATTGATTCGTCGGCGCAGGCGCCGCGACTGACCTTCGGTCTCGGCCCGGTCAGCGCCGACGTCGGAGCCGCGCGGCCGCGACGAGGAGCATGCCGACGATTGCCGAACCGACCACCGCGACAGCTGTTCTCGACAACCCGGGGCTGGAGTCCGCAGGCGCGGCCGCGGCGATCGGACCGCCGACCGGACTGGACGGTGGTGCGGCCAGGGTCACCGGTGCGACTGTCTGCGCCTCGGTCGAGTCCGTGAGGGTGCCGACCGTTTCCGACGCCGGGAGCGCGAAACCGTAGTCGAGGAGTCGGGCGGCCTGTTCCCACGGGCGAATCGGTTTGACGTCACCCGCCATCAGGGTCACCACGAGCGTTCGGCCGTTGCGTTCGGCGGCACCGACGAAGGTCTGCCGCGCATCGTCGGTGTACCCGGTCTTGCCTCCGAGTGCTCCGTCGTAGTTGTAGAGCAGCTTGTTGTCATTGGCGAGGGTGAACCCGGGGTGGTCCTTGTCCTCCGGGTCGGTGGGGTCCTTCGGGAATCCAGGGAACGGTACCGACTCGGTATGGATGAAATCGGCGAAGGTCTTGTCCCGCATGGCCTCACGGAAGATGACGGCGAGATCGTATGCGGAGCTGGACATTCCGGGCCCGTCCAGGCCGGACGGGGTGGCGGTGCGGGTGTCGAGGGCGCCGAGCGAGCGGGCCAGCTCGTTCATCTTCTCCACGGTGCGCTCGTCGCCGCCGAGCTGCGCGGCGAGCGCGTGCGCGGCATCGTTGCCCGAGGCCATCACCAGGCCCTGCATGAGCTGGCGGTTGGTGTATCGCCCGTCCTTGCCGAGGCCGACCGCGCTGCCCTCGGCGTTCGCGTCGTCGGCGGTGGCGGTGACGGTGGTGTCGAGGTCGAGCTCGCGCAGGGCGAGGATCGCGAGGAGCACCTTGATGGTGCTCGCGGGGCGGTAGCGCCCGTGTGGGTCCTTGGCCGCGATCACGGCGCCCGAGTCGAGGTCGGCGAGCACCCACCCGGTCGCGGAGATCTCGGCGGGCAGACCGGGTGCGCCGTCGGGAGCGATGGCGCCGCACTCGCCGAGGCGGGCGCCACCGACCGGCCGGGCGGGGACGGGTAGCGCGGCGGGCGCGGTCTGTCCGGGGGCAGGCACCTCGGAGAGATCGATGGCCTGCGGCGGGGAGTTTCGCTGCGGGCAGTGGTCGGTGTTCGGGGTGGTGAACGGCGTGGTGGTGGTCGTGCTCGAATCCGGCGGCATGGGGGAGGGCTGCGCGACCGCCGGCGCGCCGACCAGGGCGATCGAGGCGACGGCGGCCAGTGCGGTCAGGGCTCGTGCGGGCGCGTTCATCGAGGATGCAGGGTATTCGACCCGGTGCTGGGGTCCAAGTTTCCACACCGGCCCGTGATCGAATCGGGTCGAGAGCGGCCGTGCCGGCCGTGGTCGTGCTCGAATGAGCGTCATGACCACGAACCGGCACCGGGTGCGCATCGACGGGGACATTCTGCTGACGCTCGACGGCGACATCGTCACCATCGCGACGCCCCGATTCGCACCGGGGATCTTCTTCGTGCACGCGGAGCTCCTCGAGGTGCACGTCGTCCCCAAGGGGGAGGACTGGAAGGTGAGGCTCCAGACCACGGGGGTGAGCATTCCGTTCCAGGTGTTGCCGTTCAGGGTGCCTGCCGCGCAGATCCCGGCCTTCGCCGCCTTCGTCGAACGCGCCAAGGAGGCGAGGGAGCGGTCGCTCCGGGACGAAGCCTCCTAAACGCGTTTGACACCGTAGTGGTGGAGCATTGCTGCCCTGAAATGTAGTAGGTATGCTACAAATCATCGAAGACCGATGACAGGGAGGGTTCATGACTTCGCACAATGGGGTTGTTCTCGATGTCGACACGCTGCGAATGCAGTACGACACGAACGAGGTTCTGCGTGACGTGACATTCCAGGCACGGCGCGGCGAGGTGCTGGTCATGCTCGGCCCCAACGGGGCGGGCAAGACCACCACCATCGAAATCCTGGAGGGCTTCCGTGGCCGCTCGGCCGGCCGCGTCGCGGTCCTGGGTGTCGACCCCGAACAGGGCGACGAACAGTGGCGCGCTCGGATCGGCGTCGTGCTGCAGTCCTGGCGCGATCACGCGAAGTGGCGGGTGCGTGAACTGCTCGCCCATCTCGGCTCGTACTACCGCCCCTTCTCCACCGACCGGGTCCAACGCCCGTGGGACACCGACGACCTCATCGAGCTGGTCGGCCTCGCCGAGCAGGCCGACGCCAAGATCTCCACGCTGTCCGGCGGTCAACGGCGCAGGCTGGACGTGGCGATCGGCGTCGTCGGCAGGCCCGAGTTGCTGTTCATGGACGAACCGACCGCGGGCTTCGACCCGGCGGCACGGCGCGACTTCCACGATCTGGTGCACCGGCTCGCCGACCTCGAGGACACCACCGTGCTGCTGACCACGCACGACCTCGACGAGGCCGAGATCCTGGCCGACCGGATCCTGATCCTGGCCGGCGGCCGGATCATCGCCGACGGCTCACCCGACGAACTCTCCCGGTCGATCGCAGGCGAAGCCCAGGTGAGCTGGACCGTCGACGGTCGGCGCTTCGTCCACACCACCACCGAGTCGACCAAGTACGTGCACGAGTTGTTCAAGCAGCACGGCGAGAGCATCGCCGACCTCGAGGTGCGCCGAGCCTCGCTGGAAGACACCTACATGACCCTGGTCAAGCGCGCCGAGTCCGGCGAAGCGACCGAGCCCGTCCACACCCTCGCGGAGGTCACCCGATGAACGCCACTGCCACCCGCGCCGGTCTCGCCCGCGGCGGCATCGAACTGCGGCAGTTGTACACCAACGGCCCCGACCTGATCGGCCAGTTCCTCACGCCCGCAATCGCGCTCGCCGTACTGTTCCTGTTGCGTGGCCGTATGTACGGCGACAGCGGGCTGTCCGTCGCCGAGCTGGCCGTGCCGGGTCTGCTCGGCAGCATCATCGCGTTCAACGGCATGTATGCCCTGCTCAACGTGCTGGTGCTGGACCGCGAGGACGGGACGCTGTTGCGCGCCAAGGCGGTGCCGCGGGGCATGACCGGCTACTTCGTCGGCAAGATCGTGGCCTCCGCCGGGTCGGTGATCGTGCAGGTGGTTGTCGTGCTCGGGGTGGGCATGGTGATCATCGGTGGCTCCTCGCTGTCCGGACCGGGCGCGGTGGTGACTTTCGTGTGGGTGGTGGCCTTGGGGCTGCTGGCCGTGCTGCCATTCGGCGCGATCCTGGGCAGCGTGCTCGACACGCGGACGGCATTTCTGCTGACGATGCCGCTGATGGGATTGATCGCCATCTCGGGCATCTTCTACCCGATCACCGCGTTGCCGGGCTGGCTGCAGGCCGTCGGCCAGTTCTTCCCGATGTACTGGCTCGGCCTCGGCATGCGCTCGGCGCTGCTGCCCGAGGAGGCGGTCGCAATCGAGATCGGCCAGTCCTGGCGGCACCTCGAGACCGCGGCGGTGCTGGGTGTTTGGGCCGTCGTAGGCCTGATGATCGCGCCGGTAGTGTTGCGACGCATGGCGCGTCACGAATCAGGATCGAGCATGGCCGAGCGGCGGGACAAGGCGATGCAGCGTGCCTTCTGAGGTCATCTACAACCGCATCGCGATGCTCCGCGCCGAGCGGGGCATCTCGCGGCGGGAACTGGCCGAGGCGCTGGGGGTCCACTATCAGACCGTTGGCTACCTCGAGCGCGGCGAATACAGCCCCAGCCTGCACCTGGCGTTGCGGATCGCGGCGTACTTCGAGGTGGCGGTGGAGGTCGTGTTCTCCACGGAGCCCTTTCCCCGTCTGGGGTCGGGTGCCGCAGTCGCCGATTCTTGACACAGAAGCCACGAACGATGGCGTCGATGCAGGACATCGTCAGCGCAGAGGACCCCGCGCCAGACCGGCCGCGAGGTCCTCTGTGTTTGCCGACGAGTCCTTCCGTACGTATCGGTGCTCAGCTCCCGAAAACGCTGCCGATGCCTTGTCCTGAACTACTGGAGGAGCCACTCGATCCCGAGGATCCGGCCCCTGGGGCGCCGGCGGGGAGGAAGGCCTCGATCCCACCGCGGAGCGGGGGCATCTTGTGCCCGTCAGGCAACCGCGGATCGATTGCGCCACGGGCCGGTTCGAGTGCAGAGGTGCCTATCGCGCCGTACCCGGCGACGACGAGGTCGTTCATCGTGTTCGGCACCGTGAATCCGTCGCTCTCGCCGGTTTCGGCTGCGAGCACCTTCTCGACCATGCCGTTCGCTGGGTCGATCTTCACGAGCCGGAAATCTGTTGCCACGAATGGAGCGCGGCCGGGCCCCAGCGGGACTTTGTAGCCGAGTGAGATCGGTGCGAGCAGTCCGTCGCGGGTGATGGTCGGAGGGCCTCCCGCGCTCCAGGTGGGTTCCCCGACCGTCGGGCTGACCGGGAGGACATCTTTCGCGAGCGCCGAATAGTCACCACTCCAACGCCGTTGGCACTGAGCATCGTAGGAGGTCAGGCTCGCGCCCTGATCGCCGAGCAGGTAGATGTGTCCGTCAGGACCTGCGGTCGGTGAGCCCCCGTTACTGCCGGCATCTGCGGTGCAGCGGATCGCCCCGTCGTTGGCCCCGACCGCGTAGAGGATTCCGGCGTTGTCGGTCACGTAGGCAGCGCTTCCGTCCGCCGAGATCGACGGGCTCGAGCCGCTGCCGCTGCCGACGGGTGCGCTGAAGGCGAGTGTGATCGTGCCCTGCGCACCGTCCGCGCCGGGGGCGTAGTCGATTCCGTAGACGTACCCCTTCGTCATGTCCGATGCGACGGTGAAGATCCGGCCGGTCTTGTTCGACACCGACGGCGTGTTGGCCTGCGGCATGGTGCCGCCCCAGAACAGTTCCCATGCCGGGGCTTTGAGTTCGGGATCGAGTAGTCCGCCGCCGAGGAGAGTGGGCGGTTGGGGTTGGCTCGCCGCCGGCGCCGCGGTGGCAGGCAACTGCGTCACGGGTGCCCGCAACGCTCCGGTCGCCGGGTCGACCACCACCACCTTGTTCCACGTCGTGACACCCATGACGGAGCCGTCAGCGAGGAACTGGGCGGTGACCAGTGGTCGGAACGGGGTTGCCCGGGCGGGTTCCTGCCAGGGGGCGCCCGGGACCGCATCGGGCAGCGGAATCTTCCACTTCACCTGACCATCCGGGCGGAACGCCCACAGCTGATTGCAGTCGCTGACATAGAGCTCGCCGTTGCGGGCTACCAGCGGGCTCTGAAGGACGGCGCAGCTGTCGAAGTCCTCGGAGTTCTGCCACTCGGCAGACTTCCATCTCAGCGTTCCGTCGGGTGCGTACGCGTACAGATTGGATTGACCCGGTCCGAGTCCGGTGGTGACATAGGTCGTCCCATCCGGGCCGACCACGGGGGCTGTGAGCACCGAAGCGTTCGCCAGCCCGGACCATGCGGACTTGTACTCATCACTCGGCGAGACCGGGACCGATTTCCGGTTGCCGGCGTCGCCGTGCAGGGTCGCCCAGCCGGTCTGCGCGTAGTACGCATCGATGCCAGGTGTGTCCGCGGCCGCGTTCGGTGCGCCAACTCCCGTAGCCGCAAGCGCGGCGCAGGCGAGGACGGTCGCGGACCTGCGAGTGATCCATGTCGATTTCAGCAACTAGCACCTCCCGTACAATTAGGCGTTACATGGTGTATCGCCTGAAGCCGTGACAGCATGTAACGCCAGTCACATCGACGTCAAGGGGGAAGTTGGGTGGCGCGGGGAAGCACTACGCACAAGTTGGGGCCGCATCAAGACCCGGCGGTCGACGCCGCGATACTCTCCGCGACTCGCCGATTGCTGGTCGAAGTCGGCTATTCCGATATCACGATCAACTCGATCGCGGCGGCCGCCGGTGTCGGTCGACCCGCCGTCTACCGCCGGTGGCCGGCCAAGGTTCACATCGTTCACGAGGCTGTGTTTCCCCCGTTGACGGCTGAGTGGGTGTCTGACGATCAGGTCGAAAATGAAGTCAGGAGACTGGTTTTCGGTGCGGTGGCGCTTTTCGGTGACCCGGTCACCCGAGAGGCAGTCCCGGGCTTGATGTGCGACATGCGGTCGGATCCTGCCCTGAAGAAGGTCCTGGCCGAGCGCCTGCTTGCGGGGGCCCGCGAAGGCCTCGCGCAGACCCTCGCCGACGGGGCAAGGGCTGGGCAGGTGCGACCGGGAATCGACGCGGGAACTCTGCTCGACACGTTGGCGGGTGCGGCAATCGTTGCACTGTCGATCCGCGAGGTCGACGACCTCGAACGCCTCGCCACCTCGCTGACGGACTTGCTGCTGCACGGCATCCTGGCTTGAGAGGCCGGCGGGCCTGGCAAGTGCGCACGGGGATCTACATCGCATCCCAATATATGGATTCAATTTCTTAAATAATGGACTCGACTGTGTTGGAATGTAGGCAACAGGGAGGGGCTGTTGTGGAGTTGCTGGAGTGGGACGCCCGAACCTACGACGCGCTACCGCTGCCGCACAAGCGGTGGGGCGCCGCCGCGATCGCGCGGCTGGAGCTGGACGGCGGCGAGACCGTTCTCGATCTCGGCTGCGGGACGGGACGGGATGCCGAACGGCTTCTCGGATTGCTCCCGCAAGGCCGGGTGATCGCCGTGGACGGCTCCGCGCAGATGCTGCGGGAGCTGCGCACCCGGCTGGAATCGCAGCTGGATCGAATCGACGTCCTTCATGCGGACGTCCGCGAACCGATGGTCCTGCCGCGACCGGCGGATGCGGCGCTGAGCGTGGCAACCCTGCACTGGCTGCCGGACCACGCGGCGGTGTTTCGCACTGTGGCCGCGGTGCTGCGGCCAGGTGGGAGGTTCGTCGCCGAGGCGGGAGGCGCAGGCAACCTCGCGACATTCCGTACTGCCCTGCGAGCCGTGAGCGGCGCCGACGGCAGCGAGATCTGGAACTTCGCCGGTGCCGCCGAAACGACCGATCGCCTACGGGACGCGGGATTCACCGACATCGACGTCCGCCTGGTCGAGGACCCGGCGACCCTGGAGCGCGGCGAACAACTGGAAGCATTCGTCGCCACCGTTCTGCTCGGCGCCCAGCTGCGTGAGCTACCCGACGACGAACGCAGGCCGTTCGTGCACGCCGTTGCCGAACGGCTGCCCGAGCCGGTCGTCGATTACGTTCGGCTGCAGATCAGCGCGACACGCGGCTGACCTGGCGACGATCCTCACAAGCCGTCGACGGTCGAGCGGGGAACCATGTCCACCTCGATCCGGTCCCAGGTCTCCAGCGATCGGATCCCGGCCGTGCACACCGCGGTGGAGGCATAGCCATCCCAGGCGCCGGGGCCGTCGACACAGTCGCCGGATCCGCCGCCTGCCCGGACGGCGTCCACCCAGCGCTGGACTTCGCTGTCGTAGGCCTGCCCGAACCGCTCCCGGAAGCCGGGCGTGATCTGACCGCCCCACCGTCCGGAGTCGGTCCGCCGCACCAGCCCGACGTCGAGGCCGATCATGGCGCTGCCCCGGTCGCCGACGACCTCGGTTCGCACCTCGTAGCCGACGCCGCTGGTGACGAAGGCCTCGATGTCCACCATCCGGCCGGTCTCGGTCTCCAGGATCACCAGCTGTGGATCCTGAAGTCCTTCCGCCGCATGGGAGCTCGGCGTCGGCCGCAGCACCGTGATCGCCATGATCTCCTCGCCCAACAGGTACCGCGTCGCGTCGATCTCGTGCACCACCGAGTTCCAGATCACCGCCGCGCTGTCGCACTGCGGCGGCACCGCCGGGTTCCGATGGACGCAGTGCATCACGAGGGGCTGGCCGAGCTCGCCCGCATCGATCAGGGACTTGAGCCGCTGGTGCTCGTGATCGAACCGGCGCATGAACCCGACCTGCACGAGCCGCCGACCGAGTTCCGCTTCCCGCCTGACGATCTCGAGTGCGCTCTCGGAGTCGGTGGCCAACGGCTTCTCGCAGAGCACCGGCTTGCCCGCGTTCACGCAGGCGAGTGCCTGCTCTGCATGCACGGCACTCGGCGTGGCGAGCAGGACCGCGTCCACGTCCTCGACGGCGATGGCCTCGAACGGATCGGCCACCAGTTGCGCATCCGGTGCGCTCGCACCGACCTCCGCGGCCCGTTCGGCGGAGGTGTCGCTGATCACCGTGACCCGCGCGCCGCTGATCCGCCGGTTGATCCGGTCCACGTGATCGGCCCCTATGACGCCGACTCCCAGCACGGCCACCCGCAGGCCCTCGGTACCAGACATGGTGTGCTCCTCCTGATCAGTCGAACCGGAGAGCCGGGACACCGCATCCCGACAGGTACTTCTGGGTGCGCGCGGCAATGGGTAGCGGCACGTCGCCCGCACACGGATACAGGTCCTGCTCGACGATCGCGAACAGGTCCACGTCCAGCTTCTCCACCGCGGCGAGCAGCGGGGGCAGTTCGGGGACGCCGCGCGGCGGTTCGACCATCACCCCGAGCATGACGGCCTCGCCGAACGTCAGATCCTGCTCGGCGGCCTTGGCGACGATGGCCGGATCGACCTGCTTGAGATGCAGGTAGCCGATGCGGTCGGGATGGTCGCCGATGATCGCGAGGTTGTCGCCGCCGCAGTAGCTGATGTGGCCGGTGTCCAGGCACAGGTTCACGAACCTCGGGTCGGTGTCCTCGAGAAACCGGACCACCTCGTCCTGTCTGCCGACGTGACTGTCGGCATGGGGGTGGTAACGCAGCGACACCCCGAACTCCTCGAACATCGCCCGGCCGAGCCGGTCGACCCCTGACATCTTGGCGCGCCACTGCTCCGGGGTGAGGTGGCTGTCCTCGCGCACGGTCCCGGTCGCGGGATCGCGCCACATCTCGGGTATCACCACCACCTGACGCCCGCCGGCCCCGGCCGTCAGCGCGGCCACTCGGCGGACCGCATCCCACACCGCATCCCATGAACCCGGCTGGTGCAGGCGCTCGAAGACGGTCCCGGCGGACAGCAGGAGGTCGCGGGCGCCGAGTTCGTCACGGAGCCGCTGCGGGTCGGTGGGCAGGTACCCGAAGGGGCCCAGCTCGATCCACCGGTAGCCGGCCGCGGACACCTCGTCCAGGAACCGCCCGTACGGCACCTGTCGCGGGTCCGCACCGAACCACACACCCCAGGAGACGGGCGCCGATCCGACCCGGATCACGCTCATCATGGCTCCTCTCCAGCCGCTCGGTGCGACTCTCTCAGCTCTCGGACGGGCGCAGGTGGTGCCGCTGGGCCCGCTTGCGGGATTCGTACCCCGCGCGGGCCTGCCGGGCGGACGGCAGGGTCGAGACCTCGGAAACCGGTACATCCCACCAGGACCGGCTGTCCGGCGCGGAGGCCAGCGGGTCGGTCTCGACATACAACACCGTGCTGCGCGCGCTCGCCTTGGCGGTCTTGACGGCGTCGGTGAACTCGCTCGCGGTGCGGGCCGAGATGACGTCGACGCCGAGACTGGCGGCGTTCGCCGCGAGGTCGACCGGCAGCGGGCCGCCGTCGAGTCGGCCGTCCGGCGACCGGTACCGGTATCGGGTGCCGAAGCGCTGCGAGCCAACCGATTCCGACAGCGCTCCGATCGAGGCGAACCCGTGGTTGTCGACCAGCACGACGATCACCTTGATCCCTTCCTGGACCGCCGTCACCAGTTCGGTGGCCATCATCAGATACGAACCGTCGCCGACCATCACGAACACATCGCGCCCGGGGCATGCCATCGCGACGCCGAGACCGCCTGCCACTTCGTATCCCATGCAGGAGTAGCCGTACTCCACCTGATAGCCCGCGCGGTCGCGCACCCGCCACAGCTTGTGCAGGTCACCGGGTAGCGAGCCCGCCGCGCACACGACCACATCCGTCGGGTCCGAGAGCGTGTTCACCAGCTCGATCACCTCGGTCTGGGTGAGACCCGCGCCCGTGGACCGATAGGTCGCGTCGACGGCGGCATCCCAGATCGTCACCAATTCGGTTGCCCGCATCCGGTATTCCTGCGGCACCCGGTGATCGTGCAGTTCCGCGGTGAGGGCATCGAGCGCCTCCCTGGCGTCCGCGACCACGCTCACGCCGGACAGCTTGGCGGTGTCCGCGGAGGCGACGTTGATGTTGACGAACCGCACGTCCGGATGGGCGAACGCGGATCGGGAGGCGGTGGTGAAGTCGGTGTACCGGGTGCCGATCCCGATCACCACGTCCGCCGCGGCGGCGAGCTCGTTCGCGGCGGTGGTCCCGGTGGCGCCGATCGCACCGACGGACTGTGGGTGCTCCGACGCCAGAGCGCCCTTGCCGGACTGGGTCACCGCCACCGGGATCCCGGTGAGCCCGGCGAACCGGGCCAGCGACTCGGACGCGTCCGAGTAGAGGACGCCGCCGCCGGCGACGATGAGCGGTCTGTGTCCGGCACGGATGGCCTCGACCGCGCGCGCCAGCGCGGCGCGCTGCGGCAGGGTACGTCCGATGTGCCAGACCCGCTCCGCGAAAAGCGATTCGGGCCAGTCGTGCGCCTGGGTCTGCACGTCCTGCGGGATCGCCACCGTCACCGCGCCGGTCTCGACCGGATCGGTGAGCACCCGCATCGCGCCGAGCAGTGCCGCGGGCAGCTGCTCGGGCCGCCACACCCGGTCGAAGTATCGCGACACCGGCCGGAAGGCGTCGTTCACCGTGACGTCGCCGCTGGACGGCAGCTCCAGCTCCTGCAGGACCGGGGCGCCGACCCGGGTGGCGAAGGTGTCGGCGGGCAGCAGCAGCACCGGCAGGCGGTTGATGGTGGCGAGCGCGGCGCCGGTGACCATGTTCGTCGCGCCCGGTCCGACGCTCGTCGTCACCGCCCATGTCTGTAGCCGGCCGCGCGCCCGGGCGTACGCGGCGGCGGTGTGCACCATCGCCTGTTCATTGCGCCCGAGCACGTACGGCATCAGGCCCGGATCCTCGAGCTCGGCCTCCAGCAGCGCCTGCCCGAGTCCTGCGACGTTGCCGTGGCCGAAGATCCCGAGAAAGCCAGCGAACAGCCGGACGCGGTCGCCGTCGCGCTCGGTGAACTGGTTCGCCAGGAACCGCACGGCGGCCTGGCCGACCGAGAGCCGCACCGTCGCTTCGGTGTTCGCTACGTCCTGTCGCTCAGCCACGCTCACGCTCCTGTGGTCCGGGGGATGGGCAGCCGGGGGTCGACGTCCTGGCCGAGCCAGGTCTGCCTGACCCAGGCATGGGCGGGATCGTCGACGATCCGCCAGGACCGCCCGGTGCCGGCCCCGGACATCACGTTCAGGTAGTACATGTCGTAGCCGGGCGCGGCCACGGACGGTCCGTGGTAGCCGTGCGGCACCAGCACGGCGTCCCCGGTACGCACCTCGGCCAGCACGTCGATCGGTCGGTCCGGCGTGCCGTACACCCGGTGGAACCCGAACCCGCGACGGCCCCGATCCACCGCCCGCCCTCCGGTCTCGCCGAACTCGAAGTAGTAGATCTCCTCGAGTGCGGACTCGTGTGCGGTGTCCTCGTCGTGCTTGTGGCTGGGGTACGAGGACCAGTTGCCCGCCGGGGTGATCACCTCGCAGGCGAGGATCGAATCGGCGTCGAAGGTGTCGGTCATCGCGAAGTTGTGCACCTGACGACTGCAGTGCCCGGCGCCGCGCAGCTCGACCGGGACCGCGGCCGCCGCGACGTGGCGGAACGGGAGGTCGGTTGCCGCCCGCGCGCCGCACAGGGCGAAGCGCCCGCCGTCGACGCTGCCCACCGCGTACGGACGTCCCCGCCCCACGTAGCCGAAATCGCTCGGTCCGTCGAACACCGATCGCCGACCGGCGAGGGTGATCTCGCGACTCTCGCAGCCCACCGCGGCGGACCCGGACAGCGGCAGCACGATGATCTCGTCGTCGCCGGAGTCGAGGTCGACCCGCCCGCCCGGCGGTAGCTCGAGGATCCACAGGCTCGACGCGCTCCAGCCCGCCGACTCCGGGGTGATGGCCAGCGCGAACGGGCCGTCGGCGGCGGTGCCCGCGGGGAGGTGGTTCGGGTCAGGCATCGACGGCACCCACGGCGGACTGTTCGGCGAGGGCCGCGACCTCGTCCGAGGTCGGCATCGCGGTGGAGCATTCCAGGCGCGAGGCGACGATGGCACCCGCCGCGTTGGCATGGCGCAGCGTCTTCTCCAGCGGCCAGCCGGCGAGCAGGCCGTGACAGAGGCTGCCGCCGAAGCCGTCACCCGCGCCGAGCCCGTTGACCACCTCGACCGTGACGGGCGGCACGGTCACCGTCTCGTCCCGCGTCCTGGCGAGCACGCCTGCAGGCCCGCGTTTGACGACCGCGAGCTCGACGCCGAGGTCGAGCAGCGCGTCGGCCGCCCGGCGTGGATCGCACTCGCCGACCGCGATCTCGCACTCCTCGAGATTTCCCACCGCCACGCTGACCTGTTGTAGCGCCCGCCGCGCCACGGCGGTGGCCGCCGCGGGGGAGTCCCAGAACATCGGCCGGTAGTCGAGGTCGAGCACCGTGTGCCGAGAGCGGCCCCGCGCCAGCCACGCGGCGAAATGAGCGTCGCGGCTTGGCTGTTCGGACAGGCCGGTCAGCGTCGACCAGTACAGCGCCGCGGACCGGACGGCCGCGGTGTCGATCTCGTCCGCGCGCAGCTGCAGATCCGGCGCGGCGGGGCGGCGGTAGAAGTACAGCGGGAACCGGTCGGGCGGGAAGACCTCGCAGAACGTGATCGGTGTCGGGTACTCCTGATCCGTGCGGACGTACCGGTTGTCGACACCGAGGCGGGCGAGTTCCGCGCGCACGAACGCGCCGAACGGATCACTGCCGACGCCGGAGATCAGCGCGCTGCGGAGGCCGAGGCGGGCCGCCGCGACGGCCACGTTTGCCGCGCTGCCGCCCAGGAACTTGCCGAAGAGCTGAGCGTCCTCGAGGCCGACACCGGTCTGCATCGGGTAGAGATCGACGCCGCATCGCCCGATGGCGAGCACGTCGAACAGTCGATTTCCCGTGTTTGCCAAGAGGGACTCCCGACGTTGATGGAGACTGATCTCTGATGCAAACTCTGCGCCACTCCGCGGGGGAATGTCAACCATTTGTCCTGACATTCTAACTTTCGGTCGACTGGTGTTAATCTTCGCCTCAGCCTGCCTTTCGGTGGCCGCACGGGCGCGGTCGCCGTCGATGATCGGAGCCGAGAGTGGCTGCACCGCTTGCCGTTGAACTCGACCGGTCGAGTCCGGTGCCGCTGTACTTCCAGCTGGCGCAGGCGATCGAGGGCGCCATCCTTGTCGGTGACCTGGGGCCGGGGGACCGGTTCGAGAACGAGCTGGATCTCGCCAAGCGGCTGAACCTGTCCCGGCCCACCGCCAGGCGCGCCATCGCGGAACTGGTCGACAAGGGGCTGCTGGTGCGCAAGCGCGGCGTCGGAACCCAGGTGGTGCAGGGCCCGGTACACCGGCCGATCGAGCTGACCAGCCTCTTCGACGACCTCGCCAAGGCCGGCCAGAACCCGACCACCACGCTGCTCGAGTATCGGGTCGGCGCGCCGACCGAGGACGTCGCGCGGGAGCTGAACCTGCTCGGCCAGGAAGAGGTCGCGACCATCCGCCGGCTGCGGCTGAGCAACGGCGAGCCGCTCGCGCTGATGACCAACCACCTGCCCGCGGCCCTCGCGCCCGGCCCCGAGGAACTGGAGACGCACGGGCTGTACCAGTCGCTGCGCACCCGCGGGGTGCACATCCGCCTCGCGCGGCAACGGATCGGGGCCAAGGCCGCCGACCGGGCCGAGGCCGCGCTGCTCGACGAGAAGATCAGGGCGCCGTTGCTGACGATGAACCGCACCGCGTTCGACGACGAGGGCCGGGTGGTGGAATTCGGCAGCCACGTCTACCGCGCGACCATGTATCACTTCGACATGACCGTGGTCGACCGGTAGCCGCCGACCGCGGTGGTCCGAGGTGACTACCGTGGATCTGGGTGATGGACGAATGGCCGAGACGATCACGCTGTTCCTCGCCGGGGACGTGATGACCGGCAGGGGCGTGGACCAGATCCTGCCGTGTCCGGGCTCGCCTGCGCTGCGGGAGCGCTGCGTTCGCGACGCGCGCGAGTATGTCTCGTTGGCCGAGCGGGTGAGCGGCGCGATCGCCGCACCGGTCGACTACGACTGGCCATGGGGTGCGGCGCTGAAGGTCCTCGAGGAGTCAGGGCCCGACCTTCGGGTGATCAACCTGGAGACCGCCGTCACCACCTCCGAGGACTACGCGCCCAAGGGGATCAACTATCGGATGCACCCATCGAATGTCGGGGTGCTCACCGCCGCCGACATCGATGTCTGCGTCCTGGCGAACAACCACATCCTGGACTTCGGCGTCCGCGGTCTCGAGGAGACACTGCGCACGCTTCGCCGCGCGGGTGTCCGGCACGCGGGCGCGGGCCGGACGGCCCGGCAGGCGTGGGCTCCGGTTGCGGTTCACACCGCGGCGGGCCGCGCGCTGATCTGGTCGATGGGCGCCGAGTCCGCCGGTGTCTCGCCCCTGGACGCGGCGAGGGGCGGCCGCCCGGGTCTGGCGCTGCTCGCGGACTTGTCGAACAGCGGCGCCGACGCCGTGATCAACCGGGTGCTGCGGGCGCGCCGCGAAGGCGACCTGGTGGTGGCCTCGGTGCATTGGGGGTCGAACTGGGGTTTCGGTGTGCCAGGGGCGCAGGTGCGATTCGCACACCGGCTGGTCGACGGCGGCGTCGACATCGTCCACGGTCATTCGTCGCACCACCCGCGCCCCGTCGAGATCTACCGAGGCAGGCCGATCCTGTACGGCTGCGGTGACCTGATCAACGACTACGAGGGGATCGGTGGATACGAACGGTTCCGCGACGACCTCAGGCCGCTGTATCTGGTCACTCTCGATGCCGGGACGCACGAGCTTCGCGAGTTCCGGATCGTGCCGATGCAATCTCGGCGGATGCGGCTGCGCCGTGCCTGCGCGGCCGACACCGAATGGCTACGCGGGGTCCTCGACGGACTCGGTCGCGACCTCGGAACCCGGGTGGACGCGGCAGGCGGCGGCGCCCTCCTCGCCCGTCCGGACCGGGGGAGGGAATGACAAAAGGCGCGGTTCCCGTTGCCGGGAACCGCGCCTTCGGTGTCTGAATCGCTTAGCGCGCGAACAGCAGAGCGCGCTTGACTTCCTGGATCGCCTTCGTCACCTGGATGCCACGGGGGCACGCGTCGGTGCAGTTGAAGGTGGTGCGGCAGCGCCACACGCCATCCTTGTCGTTCAGGATGTCCAGACGCTCCGAGGCACCCTCGTCGCGGCTGTCGAAGATGAACCGGTGCGCGTTGACGATCGCGGCGGGGCCGAAGTAGCTGCCGTCGCTCCAGTACACCGGGCACGAGGTGGTGCAG
This sequence comes from Rhodococcus sp. PvR099, assembly GCF_017833315.1. Classification (NCBI taxonomy): domain Bacteria; kingdom Bacillati; phylum Actinomycetota; class Actinomycetes; order Mycobacteriales; family Nocardiaceae; genus Rhodococcus; species Rhodococcus sp. PvR099. The sequence goes on from NZ_JAFIBV010000001.1 coordinate 5,495,088, forward strand.
CACGCGCAGAGGATGCACTTGGTGGTGTCATCGAAGCGCGCGCGGTCGGCCTGCGACTGGATGCGCTCGCGGGTCGGCTCGTTGCCGGTGGTCATGAGGAACGGCTTCACGGCGCGGAACGCGTCGAAGAAGGGCTCCATGTCCACGAGCAGGTCCTTCTCCACCGGCAGGCCCTTGATGGGCTCGACCGTGATGGTGAGGGTCTTGCTGGGGTCCTTCGGCAGCATGTCGCGCATCAGGACCTTGCAGGCGAGCCGGTTCACGCCGTTGATGCGCATGGCATCGGAACCGCAGACGCCGTGCGCGCAGGAGCGACGGAACGTCAGCGTGCCGTCCAGGTAGCCCTTCACGTAGAGCAGCAGGTTCAGCAGGCGGTCGGTCGGCAGGGTCGGGACCTGGAAGCTGTCCCAGTGCTGGCCCTCGCCGTCCTCGGGGTTGAAACGGGCGATCTTGAGGGTCACCATCACGGCGCCCTCGGGAACGGGCGGCAGCGCGGGGGCGTCCTTGTCTACAACGGGTGCGGACATCAGTACTTACGCTCCATCGGCTCGTAGCGGGTCATGACTACCGGCTTGTAGTCGAGACGGATGTCGGAGAGCAGACCGTCGCCTTCCTTGTAGGCCATGGTGTGCTGCATGTACTCGGCGTCGTTGCGGTCCGGGTAGTCCTCGCGCGCGTGGCCGCCGCGGGACTCCTTGCGGTTGAGCGCGCCGACGACGGTCACCTCCGCCATCTCCAGCAGGAAGCCGAGCTCGACGGCCTCGAGCAGGTCGCTGTTGTAGCGCTTGCCCTTGTCCTGCACGGTGATGTGGTTGTACCGCTCCTTGAGGGCGCGGACGTCCTTGAGTGCGTTGCTCAGCGTGGTCTCGGTGCGGAACACGGACGCGTTGTTGTCCATGGTCTGCTGCAGCTCGGTGCGGATGTCCGCGACCCGCTCGCTGCCGTGGTCGGAGAGGATGACCGCGAGCCACTCCTCGACCATCTTCGCCGGGTTCTCCGGCAGCGGCACGAAGTCGGTGTTCTCGGCGTGCTCGGCGGCCGCGATGCCGGCGCGACGGCCGAACACGTTGATGTCGAGCAGCGAGTTGGTGCCGAGACGGTTCGCGCCGTGCACGGAGACGCAGGCGCACTCGCCCGCGGCGTACAGGCCGGGAACGATGTCGTCGTTGTTGCGCAGCACCTCACCGCGGATCTTGGTGGGGATGCCGCCCATCACGTAGTGGCAGGTCGGGTACACGGGCACCAGCTCGGTGACCGGGTCGACGCCCAGGTAGGTGCGGGCGAACTCGGTGATGTCGGGGAGCTTCTCCTCGAGCACCTCCTCGCCGAGGTGGGTCACGTCGATGTAGACGTAGTCCTTGTTCGGGCCTGCGCCGCGACCCTCGAGCACCTCGAGCACCATGGAACGGGCCACGATGTCGCGGGGCGCGAGGTCCTTGATGGTGGGGGCGTAGCGCTCCATGAAGCGCTCACCGTCCGCGTTGCGGAGGATGCCGCCCTCGCCTCGGACGGCCTCCGAGATCAGGATGCCAAGGCCCGCGAGGCCTGTCGGATGGAACTGGTGGAACTCCATGTCCTCCAGGGGCAGGCCCTTGCGGAAGATGATGCCCATGCCGTCACCGGTGAGGGTGTGGGCGTTGGAGGTGGTCTTGTACATGCGTCCCGAGCCGCCGGTGGCGAACACGATGGACTTGGCATGGAAGACGTGGATCTCGCCGGTGGAGAGCTCGTAGGCGATGACGCCCGTCGCGACGGGGCCCTCCTCGGTCTCCGTCAGCGCGATGTCGAGCGCGTAGAACTCGTTGAAGAACTCGACGTCATGCTTGACGCAGTTCTGGTAGAGCGTCTGCAGGATCATGTGACCGGTGCGGTCCGCGGCGTAACACGCACGGCGCACGGGCGCCTTGCCGTGGTCACGGGTGTGCCCACCGAAGCGGCGCTGGTCGATCTTGCCCTCGGGGGTCCGGTTGAACGGCAGACCCATCTTCTCGAGGTCGAGGACCGCGTCGATGGCTTCCTTGGCCATGATCTCGACCGCGTCCTGGTCGGCGAGGTAGTCGCCGCCCTTGACGGTGTCGAAGGTGTGCCACTCCCAGTTGTCTTCCTCCACGTTCGCCAGCGCGGCGCACATGCCGCCCTGGGCCGCGCCGGTGTGGCTGCGGGTGGGGTAGAGCTTGGTCAGGACCGCGGTGCGCACCCGAGGGCCGGCCTCGATGGCTGCGCGCATGCCGGCGCCGCCGGCACCGACGATGACCACGTCATAACGATGTTCCTGCATGAAGTTTCTGCTCCCCTAGCTCGCGACGATATTGGGGTCGAAGGTGAAGATGACGTAGGTGCCCAGGCCCATGATCAGGATCATCGACACCACGAGAACCGTGTTGAGCCAGAAGCGCGTCGAATCCTTGCGCGAGTAGTCCGCGATCACGGTGCGCAGGCCGTTGCCGCCGTGCAACTGGGCGAGCCAGAGCATGGTGAGGTCCCAGAACTGCCAGAACGGGCTGGACCAGCGACCCGCGACGAACGCGAAGTTGATGCGGTGCACGCCGTTGTCAACCATCAGCATGATGAACAGGTGCCCCAGGACCAGCACGATCAGCGCGAGTCCGGACAGGCGCATGAACAGCCAGGCGTAGAGCTCGAAGTTGTTCTTCGCGACGCGGCGCGGCGAACGCGGGTTCTCCAGGCTGGCGGGACGGTCGTAGGACGTGCCGAGAGTCTTGGCTTCAGTCATGTCAGTGCCCCGCAAACATGTTGTAGAAGATGCGACCGGCGCCGGGAATCATCACGACGAACCAGATCGCGATGATGATCCAGAGCATCGGGCGCTGGTACTGCGGACCCTTCGACCAGAAATCGACGAGCATCACGCGGACGCCGTTGAGTGCGTGGTAGAGAACCATCGCGACCAGGGCGAGCTCCATGAGCCCGACGAGCGGGTTCTTGTAGGTCTCGATGACCCGGTCGTAGGTGTCCGGGTTGACTCGCACCAGTGCGGTGTCGAGAACGTGAACGAAGAGAAAGAAGAATGTCGCGACTCCGGTGATCCGGTGTAGAACCCAGGACCACATGCCGGGGTCGCCCCGGTATAGCGACCGTGTGCGCTCCTTCGCCGGAGCGGCTTCAGTCGTGCTACTCATCGAGTGCTGTGCCTCCAACGTCTTTGGTGGACGTGCCGCACCCCGTTTGGCTGTTTCATCTGGGACGACCCTGGAGTTTTCAGCCTTGGCGCGACGTGTACCTGAACCGACTGACTGAACTGTAATCCCCGTCCAATCGGGGAACTAATTCGAGAGGCGGTTCGTACGACGAGGTGGCGACCTTCTTAGGTTTGCCTGCCCAATGGCCCGAGGGGCCATCTCGGGGATCTTCTGCATCCATTCAGTGGGCGTGCCAGGATGGCTCACCGTGGCCCAAATCGATTGGAAAACGTTGCGCGACAATGCTGATCGCGCCATGAGATCCGCCTACGCGCCCTACTCGGGGTTCCCGGTGGGCGCGGCGGCGCTGGTCGACGATGGACGAATCGTCGTCGGATGCAATGTGGAAAATGTCTCATACGGACTCGGCCTGTGCGCCGAATGTGGACTGGTCAGTAACTTGCACTCTACGGGCGGCGGGACCCTCGTCGCCTTCAGTTGCCGGGACGGCAGCGGGCAGACGCTGATGCCGTGCGGACGCTGCAGGCAACTACTGCTCGAGCACGGTGGCGGCGACCTCCTGGTCGATGCTCCCGGCGGAGCCGTGCCGCTCGCAGAGCTCTTACCTGCGGCGTTCGGGCCGCAGGACCTGGACCGGGTGCGGCAGGACGGAGGGGCGAGGTCATGACCGATCCCGTCTCCGTCATCACAGCCAAGCGGGACGGCGGTGAGCTCAGCGCGGCGCAGATCCACTGGGTGATCGACGCGTACACCAGGGGCGAGGTCGCGGACGAGCAGATGTCGGCGCTGGCCATGGCGATCGTCTTCCGCGGACTCACCAGGGCGGAAACCGCCGCATGGACGGATGCGATGGTCGCCTCGGGCGGCCGGATGGACTTCTCGCGCCTGCGCAGGCCGACGGTGGACAAGCATTCGACCGGCGGTGTCGGCGACAAGATCACCCTGCCGCTGGCCCCGCTGGTGGCCGCCTGCGGGGCGGCCGTCCCGCAACTGTCCGGGCGCGGCCTCGGCCACACCGGGGGCACCCTCGACAAGCTTGAGTCGATTCCGGGCTGGCGAGCCGATCTCGGGGCCGAGGAGATTCACTCGATCCTGTCGGACCCCGACGTCGGCGCGGTGGTGTGCGCCGCGGGCTCGGGCCTGGCGCCCGCCGACCGCAAGCTCTACGCGCTCCGCGATGTGACCGGCACCGTCGAGTCCATCCCGCTGATCGCCAGCTCGATCATGAGCAAGAAGATCGCGGAGGGGACCGGGGCGCTGGTGCTCGATGTGAAGGTCGGCTCCGGTGCCTTCATGAAGAACCTCGACGACGCGCGGGAATTGGCGTCCACCATGGTCGATCTCGGCGCTGATGCGGGGGTCCGCACGGTCGCCCTCCTCACCGCGATGGACAGCCCGCTCGGCAACACCGCGGGCAACGCCCTCGAGGTGGCGGAGTCACTGGAGGTGCTCGCGGGCGGCGGGCCCGCCGATGTCGTGGAACTGACGCTGACGCTCGCCAGGGAGATGCTCGCGGCGGCAGGCATCGACGGGATCGACCCGGAGCGGGCGCTGCGCGACGGGCGGGCGATGGATCGCTGGCGGTCGATGGTCCGCGCACAGGGCGGGGACCCACGCGCCGCCCTGCCGACCGCCCGCCATCACGAGGTCGTGCGGGCGACCGAGTCCGGCGTGCTGACCCGGCTCGACGCCATGGCCGTCGGTGTCGCGGCCTGGCGGCTCGGCGCGGGCCGCGAGCGTCAGGGTCAGGCCGTGCAGGCAGGCGCGGGGGTGCGCTGGCACGCCAAACCCGGGGAGACCGTCGCCGCTGGTCAGCCGCTGTTCACGCTGTACAGCGACACGCCGCGGCTGTTCGACCCGGCGCTGGCCGCCCTTGCGGACGCGTGGAGCGTCGGCGACACGCCGCCGTCGACGCCGCTGGTCTTCGAGCGGATCGGCCTGAGCGGGTCTAGCGTCGGAGCATGAGCCCGACACCGCTCGATCTCGCCCACATCAGGACCGCGCCCAAGGCACTCCTGCACGATCACCTCGACGGCGGACTGCGGCCGGCGACCGTGCTCGAGCTGGCTCAGCAGGTCGGCTACGACGCCCTGCCCGCCGCCGACGCCGACTCGCTGGCGGAGTGGTTCGCCGAGGCCGCGGGCAGCGGCTCCCTGGTGCGCTATCTGGAGACCTTCGAGCACACGGTCGCGGTGATGCAGACGCAGGAGGGGCTCGCCCGGGTCGCAAGGGAGTGTGCCGAGGACCTGGCCGCGGACTCGGTGGTCTACGCCGAGGTGAGGTTCGCCCCGGAGCAGCACCTGGAGGCGGGGCTGAGCCTGGACGAGGTGGTGCACCACACGCTGCTCGGGTTCGAGGAGGGTGTGGCCGCGGCACGCGAACTCGGACGCGAGCTCCGGATCGGCTGTCTGCTCACCGCCATGCGGCACGCCGCCAGGTCGCGGGAGATCGCCGAACTGGCCGTGCGGTTCCGGGATCGCGGGGTGGTCGGATTCGACATCGCGGGCGCCGAGGCCGGGCATCCGCCGAGCAGGCACCTCGACGCATTCGAGTACATGCGGACGAGCAACGCGCACTTCACCATCCACGCGGGCGAGGCGTTCGGGCTACCGTCCATCCACGAGGCCATCGCGTTCTGCGGCGCGGATCGGCTGGGCCACGGGGTGCGGATCACGGACGACATCACCGTGGCCTCGGACGGCACCGCGAGCCTCGGCCGGCTCGCGAACTACGTGCGGGACAAGCGCATCCCGTTGGAGCTGTGCCCGAGTTCGAACGTGCAGACCGGTGCGGTGGAGAGCCTGGAGAAGCACCCCTTCGACCTGCTGGCGAGGGAGCGCTTCCGTGTCACGGTGAACACCGACAACCGGCTGATGAGCGCGACCAGCATGAGCGAGGAGATGCTGAAGCTGGTCACGACGTTCGGCTACGGCTGGAGCGACCTGGAGCGGTTCACGATCAACGCGATGAAGTCCGCGTTCATCCCGTTCCCCGAGCGTCTGCGCCTGATCGACGAGGTGGTCAAACCCGGCTACGCGGTGCTGATCGGCTAGCCGATCACTCGACCCGCAGGCGCGCCTCGAACTCGCGCTCGAGCACCCGCCAGGCCTCCGATTCGGCGTCGAACGGCGGGTTCGGTGCCATTCGGGTGGGGTCGGGGTTGAGCGTGTACGAGACGTACCAGCCGAGCGGCGTGGATGCGGCGAGAGCCTGCTCGGTGGAGTCGTCGTCCGCGTAATCGGCTGCGTCGGTGAACAGTTCGACCGCGAGGTCGAGCTGGTCCGCGTCGACCGACTGGGGTCCCTGCGCGAGATCGTCCGCGAGGCCCGGCAACACGTAGACGTTCTCGTCGGTGACCTCGATCTCGAGCGCGCCGTCGACCGCCGCGGTCTGCACGTCCGAGTAGGTGCTCACCTGTGCGAGGTCGTGGTCGTGGTTGTCGGCCAGGTAGCGGGCCAGCGCGCGCTCCGAGGTGAAGACCAGGATGCGGCCCGACCTGCCGAGGAAGATCGGATCGTCGTCGAGGTAGCACCGCAGCGTGTAGTACTCCGCGCCCGAGGTGATGATCTTGATCGGGTCGATGCCGACGGACGCCCAGAACGACTCGTCCTCCGCGGCAAGGGCGATCGGGTCGGCGGTGTCGTCGTCGAGGTCGACCGTCATGAACTCGAGGTCGTCCTCGTCCTCGTCGGATTCCTCCGCGGCGTCCTCTGCGTCGACGATGTTCTCCTCGGCGGCAAGGATTTCGGCCTCGGCGACCGCGACGGCGGCCTTGTCGACCTCTGGGGTCGCGACGATCGCATCGATCGCGTCGAGCACGTCGTCCCAACCGCTCGCGACCGCGGTGCCGATCTGGACCCACAGCTCCTCGCCGTCGCGGCCCGCGAACGCGTTCACCCCGCCGGGCAGTGCCCCGAGGACGGGATGGCCGCCGAAGAACTTGGTGACGGCGTCGAGCTCGCACACCTCGCCGATGGTGCGCACCATCTCGAGGGTCTCCTCGAGCTCGGCGATGGTCAGGGCGTCCGGATCCCCCGCGGCGAGCTCGGGCACGCCGACCAGGTCGTAGACGTGCGTCTCGTCGGGTTCCAGCTCGGAGGCCCCCAAGGCCGACAACGTCGACCAGGACGGGTGCTCGACCAGGTCGTTGTCCGAGTTGGTGCGGGTGAACGCGGCCAGTTCGCCGACCGATTCGAAGGCGTAGAGGTCCTCGTCGTGACCGAGGAACGCCTCCCACTCGTCGTCCCCCTCGCGCCACTGGGGAGCCCACAGCGTGACGAGGTCACCATCGGTGAGACCGAGCTGGATCGGGACGATGTCTCCTGCCATGGCTGGCAGCCTAGTCGGTGAACGCGGCCTGCAGCGACGCCAGTATCCGTTCCCGGCGGTCGGCCACCATCTGGGCTGCCCTTGCCGCGGTGGCGGTGATCATCGCCGCGAGCTCGCGGGAGTCGACATGGGCGATCGACTCGGAGATCCACAGGCCGCTCATCCCGCCGTTCTGGTCGACCTCGACGCTGACCAGACCCGATTCGTGGGTCACCCGGGCCCGCGCGCGGGTGAGGTCGTGCAGCGCGTCCTCGAGGCTGTTGGCCAGGCCGGTGGCACGCTCGACCACGAGGTCCATCTGGTGTCCGCTGTTCACGGCGTTGTCCTTCGTTCGTTCACAGCTGCCGCATCCAACTCGTGGGGGCGGCTTCTTCCTCGTCCTCCTGGTACGCGGCGGCGGCCAACTCGTTCCTGGTCGGCAGGCCGAGCGCGTCGAGCACCTCGGCGGGCACGCCCTGCTCGGTCAGGTCGGCGCGTCTGCGGACCTTCGCCTCCGCCGTGGCGCGCGTGCAGACCTCGAGGATCGAGGCGGCAAGTTGCGTTCCGCCATAACGGAGTTCGCGCTGGTCGATGTGGATCGCCAGGGGCATGCCCTGATCGGTGGCGCGCACGGTGACGGTTCCCGCGCGGTTTCCCACCGTCGCGACAGCGACCTCCTCGGCCGTCGCGACCGCGACCTCGTCGGCGTTCATTCGGTCGGCCTGTAGAAGCCATGGAAGCCCATGCCGATGTTCTCGGTGCGGACCGAACTCACCTGCACTGGATCCCCGGCCTCGACCATCTGACCGTTTCCGATCACCATCGCGACGTGGCCGTCCCAGACGGCGAGGTCGCCGGGCTGCAGGTCGGATTGGCTCACCGGGACGCCCACGTTCTGTTCCTGGGCGAGCCGGGGGATCTCCACGCCTGCTTCGCCGTACGCCCACTGGGTGAGCCCGGAGCAGTCCAGGCCCTGGCCGGGAGTGGTGCCACCCCACTCGTAGGGCACGCCCTGCTGGCTGAGCGCGTTGCGGACCGCGTCCGCGGCCTCCCGGTTCGGTGCCATCGCGGTGCTGCCGTCGGGCAGGAAGATCTCGACGCCCTCGCTGCTGCCCAGCGGGTCCGAGCTGCTGCCGGTTCGCTGGCGGGTGGGGGCCTTGCCGATCTCGGGGGGAGCGGTGCCCGCGCCCCGCCCGAGCGGGTTGCCGCCGCCGAGCCCGCGTCCGGGCTGACCCATCGCGCCGCTGAAGCCGGAGTAGGCGTTGCTCGGGGCGGACGAGGCGGCGTTGCCGAAGCTGTTGCCGAAGCCGCTGAAGGCGTCGCCGCGCTGCTGCAGCGAGGACGCGGGAGTGGTGCCGGCGCCCGCGGATGCCGTGGGGCGGATCGGGGCCTGCGCGGCACCGGGGTCCGCGGGATCCGTTGACTGCTCGGGTGCGGTCAGCGCCGTCATCTTCGCGGTGTGCGCGGTCAGCTCGGCACGGACGCGGGCAACGACCGTCAGCCCACGGGAGAGGTGATCGATCGCGGCGGCGATGATCATGATCTGGCCGGGCGGGGTGGTGAGCGTGGGGCCCGCCGCGACGGCGACCGAGATGAACGACTGCAGGATGCCCTCGAGTTCGACCATCCCGGTGTTCACGTCGCGGGACGCGACCGTGAGGACCCCGGCGATCTCGTTGCCCCGGTCGGAGAGCTGAACCTGCTGGGCCTGGGCCTGGTCCGCCTTCGCCACGGCGGCATCGGACGCGACACCGGTCCACACGCCGCCGAGTTCGGCGATGCCGAGTTTGCCGACCGCGTACGCGGAGTCCAGCGCGATCGAGGCGATCTTCATGGCATCGGCCGGTCCGCCGGACGGCATCACGCCGGTGCCGAACGTCTCCACGAGTTCGATGATGGGGCGGGCGAGGAGGTCGATCCCGATCATGCTCAGGCCTCCAGTCCGTTGCCCGTGGCGCTGAGGCCGGTGGCCGCGCCCAGGTCCGCGGAGTCGTACGCCGCGGCCGAGGCGTGCGCGGCCTCGCTCATGCTGCCGAGTGTCCGCGCGAGGTTCGTCAGCGCGGCCGCGTGGCCGCCGTGCGCCGTCGCGAAGGCGGCGACGAAATCGCCGCCGATCAGCCCGAAGGCGGGTCCGAGCAGAACGGGGCCCGCCGCCGCCGTCCCCATCGCGGCGGTCTCGACCTGCGCCGCCATCGACGAGGCCGTCGCGCCGTAGGCGCGGATGCCCTCGGTCACGGCCGAAAATTCACTCATGTCGTTCCCCCGGGGTCAGAACTGTGCGTTACATGGTTGGACGCCGCCGACGTCGTTCCGGTTCCATCGACGCGAATTCCCCGCATATTCTTTTCGCCATGGACACCCATGTGGTTGATCACCCGCTCGCCGCCTCGCTGCTGACCACGATGCGCGACGCGGGCACCGACAACCCGACCTTCCGCTCCGCGCTGCGCGAGCTGACCCAGATGCTCATCTACGAGGCCATCCGCGACGCCGAGATCGAGGTGTTCGAGGTGCAGACCCCGGTCGCACCCGCCCGCGGGGTCCGGCTGGCCACGCCGCCGTTGCTGGTGCCGGTGCTGCGTGCCGGGCTCGGCATGGTCGAGCAGGCGAGTTCGTTGATCCCGCAGTCGCAGGTCGGCTTCGTCGGCATGGCCCGTGACGAGCAGACCCATCAGCCCGTGCCGTACCTCGAATCGCTGCCCGACGACCTGTCCGGGATCCCGGTGTACGTGCTCGACCCGATGCTCGCCACCGGCGGCTCGATGGTGCGCACCATCGAACTCCTCGTCACCAGGGGAGCGGCCGACATCACCGCGGTGTGCGTTGTCGCCGCCCCGGAAGGCGTCACGGCCCTGAAGGACTCGGGATTCCCGGTCCGGTTGGTCACCGCGAGCATCGACGAGGGACTCAACGACGACGCGTACATCGTCCCCGGTCTCGGCGATGCGGGCGACCGACAGTTCGGCCCGCGCTGGATCTGAGCGTCAGAGTTCGCGCGCGTAGTCGCGCAGCTCGCTCAGTCGGCGCGCGGCCTCGGCCCGCGCTCGGTCAAGGCCGGCGCGGTCGTCGACGTCCACGACGACCTCCAGGTAGCACTTGAGCTTGGGCTCGGTTCCGGACGGCCGCACCACCATTCGGGTGCGTTCACCGCGCAGCACGACCGCGTCGGTGCGCAGCGCGCCGCGCCGGGCCAGCAGGTCCTCGGCGGTGACCACGTCGCCGGCCAGCGACCGCGGCAGGTCGGCACGCAGGCGGGCCATCAGGTCCGCGAGCTCACCCTGGTGCCCGACCCGCCGCGACACCTGGTCGCCCGCGTGCACCCCGAACTCGACCGCGTAGTCGTCGAGGACGTCGGGCAGGGATCGGCCCCGCGCCTTGAGCCCCGCCGCCAGATCGGCCATCAGCACGGCAGCGGAGATCCCGTCCTTGTCGCGGACCGCCTCCGGGTCGACGCAGTGCCCGAGCGCCTCCTCGTAGGCGTAGACCAGGCCGGCGCCCGCCCGGACCAGCCACTTGAAGCCGGTGAGCGTCTCGGCGAACCGGGCGCCCCTTGCCGCCGCCACCTTCGCGAGCAATTGCGAGGACACGATCGTGGTCGCCAGGAGGGGATCAGGCCCCGCGGTGGCCAGCACGTGGTCGCCGAGCAGGACGCCGGTCTCGTCGCCGCGCAGCATCCGCCACCCGTCGGGTCCTGGGACGCCGACCGCGCACCGATCCGCGTCCGGGTCGAGCGCGATCGCGAGGTCTGCGCCGACGCTCTCGGCGAGCTCGAGCAGGGCGTCGGTGGCCCCGTCCTCCTCGGGATTGGGGAACCGCACGGTGGGAAAGTCGGGGTCGGGATCGAATTGGCTTGTCACGGTGTGCAGATCGGTGAATCCGGCCGCGGTCAGGGCGGCGATCGCGGTGTCCCCGCCGACTCCGTGCAGCGGGGTCAGCGCGATGCGCAGGTCCCGGTTGCTCCCGTGTGGGAGCGCCGCCACCCGCGCGAGGTACTCGGTGAGCAGCGCGTCGTCGGTGGGAGTGGCGGGGGCCCTGCGAACCGCGAGGGCCGGACCGACCGCCGCGATGGCGTGCTCGATCTCTCGGTCGGCGGGCGCGATGAGCTGTGCCCCGCCGTCCGTGTACACCTTGTATCCGTTGTCCGTTGCGGGATTGTGCGAGGCGGTGATCTGGACTCCCGCGGCGGCGCGGAGCCTGCGGACGGCGAACGCCAGCACCGGTGTCGGCAGTGGTCGGGGCAGCACCACCACGTCGAATCCAGCCGCTGCGAGCACCTCCGCGGTCGCGGCGGCGAACTCCCGCGAACCGTGCCGCGCGTCCCGGCCGACCACCACGGTGGACCCGCCGAGGCAGCGGGCCTGCAACCAGGACGCCAGCCCGGCGGTGGTCCGGACGACGGTGTCGACGTTCATCGCGCCCGGACCCGGACCCAGCGGTCCGCGCAGTCCGGCGGTGCCGAAGGTCAGCGGTGTCCCGCTCTCGTCCGTCACTGTCTGGTCCGTCACAGCCGGGCGACCAGGTCGCGGAGCAGTTCGCCGATCCGGGCGGCGGACGCGGCACCCGCCGCGAGCACCTCGGAGTGGTCGAGCGGTTCGCCGGTGATGCCTGCGGCCAGGTTGGTCACCAGCGACAGCCCCAGCACCCGTGCGCCGATCGCCCGGACCGCGATCGCCTCGTGCACGGTCGACATCCCGACCAGATCGGCGCCGAGCACCCGCAGCATCCGGATCTCGGCGGGGGTCTCGTAATGCGGTCCCGGCAGGCCCGCGTACACGCCCTCGGCCAGTGTCGGGTCGATCCGCCTGGCGAGCGCGCGCAGATCGGGGGAGTACGCGTCCACCATGTTCACGAACTCGGCGCCGACCAGCGGCGACCTGGCCGTCAGGTTCAGATGGTCGGAGATCAGGACCGGTGTACCGACACTCATGCCCTCCCGGATCCCACCCGCCGCGTTGGTCAGGATCACGGTCCCCGCGCCCGCGGCGCAGGCCGTCCGGACCGGGTGCACCACCCGGGTCAGGTCGTGCCCCTCGTACGCGTGCGTGCGACCGAGCAGCAGCAGCACCCGGGTGTCGCCGACGCGCACCGAGCGCACCTGCCCGGCGTGCCCGGACGCGGACGGAGCGGCGAAGCCGGGCAGTTCCGCCATCGGCACCGTGGCGGTCGGGACACCGAACGCATCCGCGGCGGCCTGCCAACCGGAGCCGAGCACCACCGCCACGTCGTGGGCGGGTACACCGGTGCGTTCGGCGAGCACACTCGCGGCCCGCGCCGCGGTGCCGAACGGGTCGGCGACCAAATCGGAATCGTCCATGGCCGCTATTGTGCCCATATGCCATTTCTTGAGCGCGACGGCGACGTATTCATCCTGTACCTCGGTGCCGAGGGTCAGACGGACAGCGAGAACCGCTTCCATCCGGACTGGATCACCGAGATCCACGCGAAGCTGGACGAGGTCGAGGCCCATGAGGGTCCCGCTGCCCTGGTCACCTACGCCACCGGCAAGTTCTACAGCAATGGTCTCGACACCGATTGGCTGTTCGGCAACCTCGACAAGTCGCACTGGTACCTGGACCAGGTGCACACCGTGTTCACCCGGCTGCTGAACTTCCCGATGGTCACGGTCGCCGCCGTGCAGGGCCACGCGTTCGGGGCGGGCGCCATGCTCGCCACCTCGCAGGACCTGCGCGTGATGCGCGCGGACCGGGGCTTCTACAGCCTGCCGGAGGCGGCACTGAACATGCCGTTCACCATCGGCATGAACGCGCTGATGACGACCGCCCTGCCCCGCCAGACCGCGGTCGAGGCGATGACCACCAGCCGCAGGTACGGCGGTCCGGACGCGCTGGCGGCCGGGATCGTGAACCAGACGGCGGACGGCGACGGCGTGCTGGCCGCCGCGGTGGCGCGGGCGGCGGCGTCGACGGCGCTGCACGGGCCGAACCTCGCCGGGATCAAGTCCGGTATCCACCGGCCGGTCCTCGAGGCTTTCGCCGTGCCGACGGATCCGTCGAACCTCAGCTTCGGGTAGCCATCGGGCTCGAGCGGCGGGTGACGCCGGACACGGATGAGATACTGGAGCCGTGAATTCGGAAGTGGTCGGTACGGTCGCGACAGCGGCGTCCGACCTCGTCGCGCTGTCGCATTCGATCCACGCGGAGCCGGAGCTCGCTTTCGAGGAGTATCGCAGCGCCGCAAAGGTCGCGGAACTGCTCTCGCAGCGGGGTTTTGACGTCGAGTCGCCGGTTGCCGAACTGCCGACGGCGTTCACCGCCAGCTATGGCAGCGGCGAGCTGGTCATCGGGATCCTCGCGGAGTACGACGCGCTGCCGGAGATCGGACACGCCTGCGGGCACAACATCATCGCGGCGTCCGCGGTCGGCGCGGGCCTTGCGCTCGCGCCGCTCGCGGACCGCCTCGGTATCACCGTCCGGGTGCTCGGCACCCCTGCCGAGGAGAGCGGCGGCGGCAAGGTGCTGATGCTCGAGCGTGGTGTCTTCGACGACCTCGGTGCGGCGATGATGGTCCACCCTGGCCCGGAGGACATCGCGGGTGCCACCTCACTCGCGATGGCCGATCTGGCCGTCGTCTTCAGCGGCCGCGAGGCGCACGCCTCGGCATCGCCGCAGCTCGGGCGCAATGCGGCCGATGCGGCCACCATCGCGCAGGTGGGTCTCGGGCTGCTCCGTCAGCACCTGTCCGCGGGCCAGCAGATGCACGGGATCGTCAGCGACGGCGGGATCGCGCCGAATATCGTGCCCGCCAGGACCGAGATGCACTACTACCTGAGGGCGCAGACCGCGGATTCGCTCACCGAACTGACGGAACGGGCGCTGGCCTGCTTCGAGGCGGGCGCGCTGGCGGCCGGGTGCACGCACGAGATTCGTACCGTCTCACCGAACTACACCGAACTGCGGCCCGATCCGTGGCTGGTCCGGTCCTATCGTGAACTGATAGTGGAGATGGGGCGCAGTCCGTTGGCCCCGGCATTGGAAGGATCGCGTCCCTTGGGCAGCACAGATATGGGCAACGTCACGCACGTGTTGCCGGGGATCCACCCCGTGATCGGGATCGAGTCGGGCGGTGCGGCCACCCATCAGCCGGCGTTCGCCGCGGCGTGCGTGACCGAGTCCGCCGACCGCGCGGTCACCGACGGCGCGGTGGCGCTGGCGGGCACCGCGATCCGTGCGGCGACCGACCCCGAACAGCGGGCGCGTCTGCTCGACGGCGCACAGCGGCGGGGGGTGGGCGGTCGATGACCGAGTGGATCGACCGCTGGGTCGCCGACCACACCGCGGACCTCTCGTCGTGGCGGCGCCACATCCACGCGCACCCGGAGCTGGCCCGGCACGAGTACGCCACCACCGAGTTCGTCGCGACCCGCCTGATCGCGGCCGGCCTGGCACCCGAGATCCTTCCCGGCGGAACCGGTTTGACCTGTGACATCGGCCCGGACGGCCCGCGGGTCGCGCTTCGGGCCGACATGGACGCGCTGCCGCTCCAGGAGGCCACCGGAGCGCCCTACGCGTCCACGGTCACCGGGGTCTCCCATGCGTGTGGCCACGACGCACACACCACCATCCTGCTCGGCGCGGGCCTTGCGCTCGCCCAGGCGCCGGACCTGCCGGTCGGGGTGCGGCTGATCTTCCAGCCCGCCGAGGAGGTGATGCCCGGCGGCGCACTGGAGGCGGTCGCGGCCGGAGCCCTCAAGGGGGTGTCGAGAATTTTTGCGCTGCACTGTGACCCACGGCTGGAGGCGGGCCGCGTCGGCGTCCGGCTCGGTGCGATCACCTCCGCGGCGGACACCGTCGAACTGATTCTCGATTCCCCGGGCGGGCACACGTCCCGACCGCACCTGACCACCGACCTGGTGTACGCCCTCGGCACGGTCATCACCGGACTGCCGGGAATGCTGAGCAGGCGGATCGATCCGCGCACGAGCACCGTGATGGTGTGGGGCGCGGTCACCGCGGGTCAGGCACCGAACGCGATTCCTCAGTCGGGCAGGCTGATCGGGACCGTCCGGACCGGCGACCACGACACCTGGGCGCTGCTCGAACCGATGGTCCACGAGATCGTGGACGGTCTGCTGGCGCCGACGGGGGTGCGCTATCAGCTCAACTACCGGCGCGGCGTGCCGCCGGTGGTGAACGACGAGGACTCCACCCGGATCTTCGAGAGCGCGATCGCCGCGATCGGACCGGACGCGAGATCGGACACCCCGCAGTCGGGCGGCGGCGAGGACTTCTCTTGGTATCTCGAGGAGGTTCCCGGCGCCATGGCCCGCCTGGGGGTGTGGTCGGGAGTCGGGCCGCAGCTCGACATCCATCAGCCGACCTTCGATCTGGACGAGCGCGCGCTCGGGGTCGGTGTCCGGGTGTTGGCCAACCTGCCGCTGGCCGCGGCGGGCGTTCTCTAGCTGGGGTAGCCGGGAGTCCCGGGGCCCACGTTGCGGCTGTTGCGGGTTCGCAGATCGCGGACGTACTCGGCGGGCGCTCCCGCGATCTCGGCGGCCTCGGCCATCACGCCGAGGTAGCGCGCGGAGGGCAGCCCGCCCTCGTAGGCGTCGAGGACATAGAGCCAGGCCAGCACCGGTTCGCCGTCGGTGTCGACGCGGAGCCGTATCTTGCGGTGGATGCCGAGCTCGGAGCCCTCCCACCGGTCGAGGCTCACCTCGTCCTCGTCGGGGACGTCGTAGAGCACCACGAAGACGCTGGAGTCGGGGTCCTCGACGACGGTGGCCAGTGCGCCTTCCCAGCCGATGTCGCCGCCGCTGAAGGTCAATCGCCAACCGTGCAGCCAGCCCGTTCCCGCCATCGGCGAGTGCGGGCAGCGCTTGAGCATCTGCTCCGGATGCATGTTGGATCCGTAAGCGGCGTAGATCGGCACGGCGAAAGCCTAAACCGTGTCGGGGTGACTGCAGAACCGCACACAGCAAAACGAAACCCGTTCGCCGCAGGGAACCCGTGCCAACGTGCGTCGGAAGGGGCCGGTGCAATAGCGTGGAACGCACCGACACCCTGCGTAACAGCTCCCGAACAACTGGAGGATGAATGACCCGGATCGTGATCATTGGCGGCGGACCGGCCGGGTATGAGGCGGCGCTCGTCGCCGCCCAGCACGGTGCGTCGGTTTCGCTGATCGATTGCGACGGGGTCGGCGGTGCCTGCGTGCTGTGGGACTGTGTGCCGTCGAAGACGTTCATCGCCTCGACCGGGGTGCGCACGGACATGCGCCGGGCCACCGACCTGGGCATCAGCCTCGAGCCGTCCCAGGCCACCATCTCGCTGCCGCAGATCCACTCCCGGGTCAAGAGCCTCGCGCAGGCCCAGTCCTCGGACATCAGGGATCGGCTCCAGACCGTCGGCGTCGAGCTGCTCGCGGGGCACGGGGAGCTGATCGACCAGGAGCTCGGGATGGCGGCGCACCAGGTGAAGGCGACGCTGCACGGCGGCGGCGAGCAGGTACTCGACGCCGATGTCGTGCTGATCGCCACCGGCGCGAGCCCCCGCATTCTGCCGACCGCCAAGCCGGACGGCGAGCGCATCCTGAACTGGCGTCAGCTCTACGACCTCGATTCGCTGCCCGAGCACCTGGTGGTGGTCGGTTCAGGCGTCACCGGCGCCGAGTTCGTCTCCGCCTACACCGAGATGGGCGTCAAGGTGACGATGGTCTCCAGTCGCGACCGGGTGCTGCCGCACGAGGACGCGGACGCGGCCCTCGTCCTCGAGGATGCGCTGTCCGAGCGTGGTGTGACGCTGGTCAAGCACGCCCGCGCCGACTCCGTCGAGCGCACCGCGGACGGCATCGCGGTGACGCTGGCCGACGGTCGGGTGGTCACCGGAAGCCACGCCCTGATGACGGTCGGTTCCATCCCCAACACCAACGATCTCGGACTCGAGCGGGTGGGCATCGAGCTCGACCCGGGCGGCTACCTGCGGGTGGACCGCGTCTCGCGAACCTCGGTGTCGGGGATCTACGCGGCGGGCGACTGCACCGGACTGCTGCCGCTGGCCTCCGTCGCGGCGATGCAGGGCCGGATCGCGATGTACCACGCCCTTGGCGAGGGGGTCAGCCCCATCAAGCTCAAGACCGTCGCCTCCGCGGTGTTCACCCGTCCCGAGATCGCCACCGTCGGTGTCAGCCAGGCCTCGATCGACGACGGCGAGGTGCCGGCGCGCACCGTGATGCTCCCGCTGAACACCAACCCGCGGGCCAAGATGTCGGGACTGCGCCGCGGCTTCGTGAAGATCTTCTGCCGCCCGGCCACCGGCGTGGTGATCGGCGGGGTCGTGGTCGCCCCGACCGCGTCGGAGTTGATCCTCCCGATCGCCATCGCGGTCCAGAACAACCTGTCGGTGAACGACCTGGCGCAGACCTTCTCGGTGTACCCGTCGCTGACCGGATCCATCACCGAGGCCGCCCGCCAGTTGATGCGCCACGACGACCTCGACTGACCTCGCTGGTCCCACGATATGAAACAGAGGGTTCATATCGTGGGCCCGCCTGTGTGATAGTCGATGGTGCCGGCCGCGACCATCGGCCCCCCGCTTCGGCGCCTCCCGCCCCGCAGACCCGGGACGACCAGGTGTTTCTGCCTCGTCCTGTCCCCGCCTGCCCCGGGAGGTCTCATGTCCCCGTCCCCGCACCCCGCGTTCGCACGCCGTATGAACGGGCTGCGCAGCTCGGCGATCCGGGATCTGCTCACCATCACCGCCCGCCCGGAGATCGTCAGCCTGGCAGGCGGGCTGCCCGACCCAGAGCTCATCCCTCGGGAGCGGATCCGCGAGGCGAGCGAGGCGGTGCTCGCGCGACCCGACGCGGTCCAGTACACCGAGACCGCGGGCTGGTTCGGCCTGCGCGAGGTGATCGCGGCGCGGGAGTCCGCAGCCGGATCGCGCTCGGTGGACCCGCGTGAGGTGGTGGTGACCCACGGGTCCCAGCAGGCGCTGAGCCTGCTCGCCCAGGTGCTGCTCGACCCCGGCGCCACGGTCGTCGTCGAGGAACCCGCCTACACGGGGGCCCTCCAGGTGCTCCGCCTCGCCGAGGCGAGGATCCTGACGGTGCCGCTCGACGCGGACGGGATGCGCACCGACCACCTGGAGGAGCTCCTCGCCGCGGGCGAACGGCCCACGTTGGTGCACACGGTGAGCAACTTCCACAACCCCGGAAGCGCGACGATGTCCGTCGCGCGCAGGCGGCACCTCGCCGCACTCGCCGAGGCGTACGGATTCTGGGTGATCGAGGACGACCCGTACGGCGAGATCTGGTTCGACGGCGCGCCGCCCGCACCGGTCGCGGACCACTCCGACCGGGTCATCCGGCTCTCGAGCGCGTCGAAGATCCTGGCACCCGCGCTACGGGTCGGGTGGCTGCGCGGCCCGCGCGCGGTCTGCGACGCCGTCGAGTTGGTCAAGCAGGGCGCGGACCTGTGCGGCGGGGCGTTGACCCAGCAGATCGCGGCGACCATGCTGGCCGACGGACCGTGGCTGGCCGGGCACCTGGCGCGGATCCGCGCCGTGTACGGCGCCCGCGCCGGGGCGCTCGCCTCCGCGGTCACCGGCGCGTTCGGTGACGCCGTGTCCGCGACCGAGATCGGCGGCGGCATGTTCTGCTGGCTCGAGTTCCGCGACGGCACCGACACCGGGCTGCTGCTGCCTGCCGCACTCGACCACGGCGTCGCGTTCGTGCCCGGATCGGCCTTTGCCGTCGGTGGTGACCATCGGGGCACCGCGCGGTTGTGCTTCACCACCAACGACGAGTCGACCCTGAGCGATGCGGTCGGCCGGCTGGCGGCGGCGCACAGAGGCCGCTGAGCGCAGGGGGGCCTAGTCGACCCAGTCGTAGGTCCGCTCGACGGCCTTGTTCCACTCCCGGTACAGCCGATCACGCTCGGCCGCGGCCATGGTGGGCTTCCAGGTGCGCCCGACGGCCCAGTTCTTGCGGATGTCGTCCTCGCCCGCCCAGAACCCGACCGCGAGCCCCGCGGCGTAGGCGGCGCCGAGGGCGGTGGTCTCGTTGACCACCGGCCGGATCACCGGGACGTCGAGGATGTCGGACTGGAACTGCATCAGGATCTCGTTGAGCACCATGCCGCCGTCCACCTTCAGGGCGGTCAGCTCGACACCGGAGTCGGCGAGGCACGCCTCGAGGACCTCACGGGTCTGAAAGGCGGTGGCCTCCAGCGCGGCCCGCGCGAGGTGCCCCTTGTTGACGAACCTGGTCAGCCCCACGATCGCCCCGCGTGCGTCGGGGCGCCACCTCGGCGCGAACAGACCGGAGAACGCGGGCACGAAGTATGCCCCACCGTTGTCCTCCACGCTGGCGGCGAGTCCCTCGATCTCCTTGGCGGAGTTGATGATCCCGAGGTTGTCGCGCAGCCACTGGATGAGCGATCCGGTGACCGCCACCGAACCCTCGAGCGCGTACACGGCGGGCGCGTCGCCGATCCGGTAGCAGACGGTGGTGAGGAGCCCGTTGCTGCTCGGCATCGGGGTGGTGCCGGTGTTGAGCAGCAGGAAGTTGCCGGTGCCGTACGTGTTCTTGGCCTCACCGACGCTCAGGCAGGCCTGCCCGAAGGTGGCGGCCTGCTGGTCGCCGAGGATGCCCGCGATCGGCACCCCGGCCAGGATGCCGCGCTCGCGAACCTGCGCGTACACCTCGGAGGAGCTGCGGATCTGCGGCAGCATCGAGGTCGGGATCCGGAACTCGGCGCAGATCTGTTCATCCCATTCGAGCGTCCGCAGGTCCATCAGCATGGTCCTGGACGCGTTGGTCGGATCCGTGACGTGCAGCCCACCGTCCGCGCCGCCGGTGAGGTGCCACAGGATCCAGGTGTCCATCGTGCCGAAGCAGAGCTCGCCCGCCTCGGCTCGCTCGCGGGCCCCCTCGACGTTGTCGAGGATCCAGCGGATCTTGGGGCCGGAGAAGTAGGTGGACAGGGGCAGCCCGGTGCGCTCGCGGTAGCGTCCGGGGCCCTCGTCGCCGGCGAGTTCGGTGCAGAGTTCGTCGGTGCGGGTGTCCTGCCAGACGATCGCGTTGTACACCGGCTTGCCGGTGCGGCGGTCCCAGACCACGGTGGTCTCGCGCTGGTTCGTGATGCCGACCGCGGCGATGTCGTGCCGGGTCAGATCCTTCTTGGCCAGGGCGGCCGCGACGACCTCGCGGGTGGCCCGCCAGATCTCCTCCGGATCGTGCTCGACCCACCCCGCACGAGGGAAGATCTGCTCGTGTTCCTTCTGAGCGGAGGCGACCACCAGCCCGTCATGATCGAAGATCATGCATCGGCTCGAGGTGGTGCCCTGGTCGATCGCGGCGACATACACGGCTAAAAGCTACTAAAGCGCGCCTCACAATTCACGTCGATCGTGAGACGGCGCCCTTCCCAGGCGTCGTCCCGGTGCTGCATACCACCCGTTCGAGGCAGCGAAGACCGGTCGACATGGCCTAGCCTTGGTGCTGATTCGTCGACAACTCACAGGAGCATGCGTTGAGCAAGCAATCGGGAGCACAGTTTCTGGGCCCGCAACAGCGCAAGGATGCGTGGGACCAGCTGGGATCCGAGCAATTCGACATCGTCGTCGTCGGTGGCGGAGTCGTGGGCTCGGGCATCGCGCTCGACGCCGCCACCCGGGGGCTGCGTGTCGCCCTTGTCGAGGCGCGCGACTACGCCTCCGGCACCTCCTCGCGGTCGTCGAAGATGTTCCACGGCGGCCTGCGCTACCTCGAGCAGCTCGAATTCGGACTGGTGCGTGAGGCTTTGCGCGAGCGCGAGCTCTCGCTGTCGACGCTGGCCCCGCACCTCGTCAAGCCGTTGAAGTTCCTGTTCCCGATCACCCACCGGGTGTGGGAGCGTCCGTACATGGCGGCCGGGATCTTCCTCTACGACACGATGGGCGGCGCCAAGTCGGTGCCTGCGCAGAAGCACCTCACCCGCTCGGGCGCGCTCCGCCTGGCACCCGGCCTCAAGCGGAACTCGATGGTCGGTGGGATCCGCTACTACGACACCGTCGTCGACGATGCCCGCCACACCATGACCGTGGCCCGCACCGCCGCGCACTACGGCGCGGTGGTCCGCACCTCGACGCAGGTGGTCGGATTCCTGCGCGAGGCCGACCGGGTTTCCGGTGTGCGGGTGCGGGATTCGGAGGACGGCAGCACCACGGAGGTCCGCGGTCACGTCGTCATCAACGCGACCGGTGTGTGGACCGACGAGATCCAGGCGCTCTCCAACCAGCGTGGGCGGTTCCGCGTGCGTGCGAGCAAGGGCGTGCACATCGTGGTGCCCCGCGACCGGGTGGTCAGCGAGGCGGCGATCATCCTGCGCACGGAGAAGTCGGTGCTGTTCGTGATCCCGTGGGGAAACCACTGGATCATCGGAACCACCGACACCGACTGGAATCTCGACCTCGCCCATCCGGCCGCCACCAAGGCGGACATCGACTACATCCTGGGCCACGTGAACAAGGTGCTGGTCACGCCGCTTACCCACGACGACATCGACGGCGTGTACGCCGGGCTGCGGCCGTTGCTCGCGGGGGAGAGCGACGAGACGTCCAAGCTCTCGCGTGAGCACGCCGTGGCGCGGGTCGCGCCGGGACTGGTGGCGATCGCCGGTGGCAAGTACACGACCTACCGGGTGATGGCGGAGGACGCCGTCGACATGGCCTCCGAGGACATTCCGGCCCGCGTCGCGCCCTCGATCACCGAGAAGGTGCCGCTGGTCGGGGCGGACGGATACTTCGCGTTGGTGAACCAGACGACAGCGGTCGGTGAGCAGTACGGGCTGCACCCGTACCGGGTCAAGCACCTGCTCGACCGGTACGGTTCGCTGATCCACGAGGTGCTCGGGCTCGCGACGGATACCCCGGAACTGCTGCAACCGATCACCGATGCGCCCGACTACCTTCAGGTCGAGGCGGTGTACGCGGCCGCAGCCGAGGGCGCGCTGCACCTCGAGGACATCCTCGCGCGGCGTACCCGGATCTCGATCGAGTACGCGCACCGCGGGGTGAACTGCGCCGAGCAGGTCGCGCAGCTGGTGGCGCCGGTCCTCGGCTGGGACGCGGCCACCGTGGACCGGGAGGTGGAGACCTATCGGGCGCGGGTCGAGGCGGAGGTCCACTCGCAGGCGGAGCCCGACGACTCCGCGGCGGACGCCCTGCGGGCCGCCGCGCCCGAGGCGAGGGCGGAGATCCTGGAGCCGGTGCCGATCTCGCGCTGATCGGTTGCGCCGGGGGTCAGTGCGTCAGCACGAGCTTCACTGCGACCACGGCGATCGCGACGAAGGCCAGCAGGCTGCAGGCCACCAGGGTGTGCCTGCTGAGCTTCTCGCCGCGCAGGCGGGTCATGACGATGCCGAGGCCGGCGATGCGGCTGACCACCCAGATTTCGGCGAGCAACAGCGCGGTCTGCCCCTCGAGCACGCCGAGGGCGTCGAGCCCGACCACTGCTGCCGGGACGAGCCCGGAGGTCAGCACCGGCACCGAGTCGCGGAGCTCCTCGAAGTGCTCGGATCGGGTCAGCGGGCGCCCGATTCGGGCGCTCCTGCCGACCGACTCGGCGAAGGCGTGCGCGATGAAGGTCGACAGCACGGTGCCGATGACCACCATGGCGGCGTGCGAGGTGCTGGCGTCGTGCAGCGGGATGAGGGCGGCGAGCACCAGGACGTTGCCGTAGACGTACGCGCTGATCCGGCTCGCAGAGTCCTCGACGTCCAAGGGGGTTCGCTCCATGGACGTAGAGCTTTCCACGTCCGGTCGGGTCAACGCGTGCGGACCACGGTCGAGGGAACCGAACGCGCGGCGAGGCCGGACACGGCCATGGCGGTCAGGACGATGAAGACGAGCGGGAATGTGATCATGTCTCAAGGATCGCGAGCGAACCCTTGACGCACATCAGCGCCAGGTGTGAACTCGCTGAGAGTCGTGTCATCCCTGAGGAGTACGCAGACCGGCGGTGAGCGTCCGGATGCATCGCGCGACGATCTCGGCGGGAGTGCCGTCGCTTCCGGCGGCCACATCCGAATCCGCCCAGGTCTGGATGGCGATGCGCATCGCGGTGTTGCCTGCCACCGCCATCAGCCGCACGTCCAGCGGGTCGGCCTCGGGGCCCATCAGGTCGCGCAGGACCTCGACGAGCGACTCCTCCGTGTCGTGGACGATCCGGAACCAGACGGACTCGAGTCCGGGGTCGCCGGGAATCGCCCGGAAGAGCTCGTGCGTCAGCCGCAGTGAATCGACGCCTGCCCGGTCGGTGCGGGAGAGGGCGCGGCGCGCGGACCGCTCGAGTGCCTCGGCCGCCGGGAGGTCGCGGGGGCCACGGGCCAGGTCGTGGATCCAATCCCGGACCCCGCCGGCGAGCATCGGGGTGACCGCCTCTTCCTTTGTCCGGAAGTACCGGTAGAAGGTCCGCAAGCTGATTCCGGCGGCGGTCGCGATGTCCTCGGCGGTGACCGCGGACGCGCCCCGCGCGGCGAACAGCTCGGCCGCGCAGTGTGCGATCTCGAGCTGGGTCTGGAGTCGCCGTCGCTCGGTGAGAGGGAGGGGGGCTTGTGCGCCGGGGTCCGCCATGGACACCATCATGGCACGTTGTGCCATCTCGGCGTAACGTGCAGCTGAGACCGGGAACACACCACTACCCAGTAGAAGGAGATCAGTTCATGAACCGCTTCGAGGGCCGCAAGACGCTCATCACCGGGGCCGGATCCGGCATCGGTCAGGCGACGGTCGCCCGGATTCTCGCGGAGGGCGGCGTGGTCGCCGCCGCCGATGTGTCCGAGGAGGGGCTCGCGGTCACGCGCGCCCGCGCCGAGGAGGCCGGGGCCGCGGACCGCCTGACCACCGTCGTCGTCGACATCTCGAACGAGGCGTCGGTACAGGAGGCCATCGGCGGCGCGATCAAGGACCTCGGCGGGCTGCAGGTGCTGATCAACGCCGCGGGCATCCTGCGCGCCTCGCACACGCACGAGACCAGCCTCGACTTCTGGAACAAGGTGATCGGCGTCAACCTCACGGGCACCTTCCTGGTCACCCGCGAGGCCTTGCCCGCGCTGGTCGAGAACGGTCAGGGTGTCGTGGTGAACTTCAGCTCCACCTCGGCGTCGTTCGCGCACCCGTACATGGCGGCGTACGCGGCCACCAAGGGCGGCATCCGGTCCTTCACCCATGCCATCGCCCTCGAGTACGCCAAGGCCGGCCTGCGCGCTGTCGCGGTCGAGCCCGGCAGCATCGCCTCCGGCATGACCAGCAACCCGGGCTTCCCGGAGCACGACCTGGACCCGACTCTGATCGGCAAGCTCTACCCGTGGATCGGCGAGGGCTTCGCGCCGCCGGAGGACGTCGCAGGCGTGATCGCGATGCTCGCCTCCGACGACGGAAAGTTCGTCACCGGGACCGAGATTCGCATCGACGGCGGCACCCACATGTGATCGACCGGGCCCGAATACACTGGGTCCGATGAGCACCACCGACCGCCCCGGCCTCGATCAGCGCCGTCTGCAGCGACGGACGCGCCTGCTCGAGGTCGGGGTGGATCTGCTCGGTGTGGCAGGCGGGCCCGCGGTGAGCGTGCGCGCGGCGTGCCGCGCGGCCGGGGTCACCGAGCGGTATTTCTACGAGAGCTTCGACGACCGCGACGCCTACATCCGCGGTGTGTACGCGGAGGTCGGTGAGCGGGCCCGCGACGCGTTGGTGTCCGCGGTCGCGGGCGCCGAGACGCCGACGGAGATCGCGGAACTCGCCGTCCGCGCGTTCGTTGCCCTCGTCCTCGACCACCCCGAAGCAGGCCGGGTCCTGCTGCTGGCGCCGCTGCGGGAACCCGCACTGGGCGGGCGCGGCCTGGAACTCGCCCCGAGTTTCGTTGTGCTGGTGCAGGATCAACTGCAAGGCGTCGCCGATCCCGACGAACGGACCCTGCGTGCGCTCGGTCTCGTCGGGGCCCTGACGAGTCTGTTCATCGGTTACCTCGACGGCACGGTCACCGTGCCCCGCGAGACGCTGATCCGGCACTGCCTCGGCCTGCTGGACCGGGCGAGCCGTCCGTAGCTCAGGCCGACGGTTGGCAGCGCGGACACCAGAAGATCTGCCGTTCGCTTTCGTGGGTTCCGTCGCCGAGGACCCCGCCCCTGACGAGGGTGCCGCAGCGCAGGCAGGGCCTGCCGGAACGGCCGTACACCCAGGTGCTGCGGCCGCGCCGGCGGTCTCCGGTGGTGATGCGCACGACGCGGTCCCGGTTCGCCACCAGTAGTCGGTGCGCGAGTTCGGCCCACGCGTGCGGCTCACCTGCGGCGGCCACCGGGGTCGCCGGGTGCACTCCGCGCAGGAAACACAGCTCGTTGCGGTAGACGTTGCCGATGCCCGCCATCACGCGCTGGTCCAGCAGGGCCAGGCCGATCGTGCGGGCGGGGTCGGCGGCGAGATTCGTCGCGGCGCGGTCGGGGTCCCAGTCGGGGCCGAGCAGGTCCGGCCCGAGATGACCGACCGCCCGCTCCTCTTCGTCCCTGGCGAGGACCTCGACGATGCCGAGCTGAAACCCGACCGCGAGGAAGTCGGTGGTGCCCAGCAGGATCCGCGCCTGCCACGCGGGCCTCCGCCAGCGTCCGCCCTCGGGATAGACGTGCCAGGCGCCCTCCATCTTCAGATGGGTGTGCACGGTCTGCCCGCTCACCCGGATCAGCAGGTGCTTGCCCCTGCTGACCACCTCGTCGACCGGTCCAGGGGTGAGGTCGACGGTCGCGAAGCGCGGCACCCGGATGTCGCAGACGGTGAGCGGCCGGCCCGCGAGCGCGGCGCGGAGCTGCCCCGCGACCTGCCAGACGGTGTCACCCTCGGGCATGGAGGGCCCGCTTGCGGAGGCCGCGCGGAGTCGCCGCGAAACCGGCCTCGACGAGGACCGGCGAGAGGGGGCTGGTGTGCACGGACTCGCCGTCGACCTTCTCGATGACGATCTTGTCGACGCCGCCGTGGTCCACCACGGCGGCCAGCGATCCGGCCGCACCGTGCAATGCGCCGGGATCATCGGTGAAGGTGAGCACGGTCTTGCCGCCGCGCTCGACGTACAGCGCGAGCTCCCCATCGATGAGCACCACCAGGGCGCCCGCCTTGCGGCCGGGCCGGTGCCCGCCCGCGGTGGCGGGCCAGGCCAGCGCGGCGCCGAACGGGTTCGCCGGGTCCGTCGCGGCGAGGGTCACGGCGGCTGGTGCGTTGGCCGGGCCGACCCGGTCGCCGTAGGCCCGCAGCCGGTCGACCACCTCGGAGGTCGAGAACTGTGCGGCGCCAAGGGTGTTGACGAAGTACCCACGTCTGCACCGCCCGCTGTCCTCGAAACCCCGCAGCACCTTGTACATCAGGGCGAAGCCACCGGGGACCGATTCGCTGACCACCGATCCCCGCGTGAGCACGCCGTACCGGTCCAGCAGCACGTCCGCCCGCGCGTGTGCCCGGATGGTCGGGTCGGGTTCGAGTTCGGGCAGCAGCGACCACCGTCCGCCGACGGTGGGCGGCCCGGTCCGGCTCGGCAACGCCGGACGGGCGAGGGCGCGGTAGGGCCGGGCTCGCGGTGCCCGGCGCGGCGCCCGGTGGCTCGGCGTCGAGCGCGAGGGCCCCGACAACAGGGCACGCAGGGGAGCGAAGGTGTCGTTGCTGAGGTGGCCGGCCCACACCAGCTCCCACAGCGAGGCCGCGAGGGCGGCGTCGTCGGTCCCGCCGATCAGGTCCGAGAGGTTCCGGAAGAAGTAGGCGCCACCCGACGCGAGCGCGTCGAGGATCTGGCGTTGCTGCTCGGACAGCTCCGTGTCGACGGGCGGGGCCAGCGTCAGCGGCGCCGCATCGGCCGGGTGCAGGCACACCCAGCCGTCGCTGCCGGAGATCGCGCCTGCGCCCGACCACAGCACCTCGCCCGTGGCGGTCAGCTCGTCGAGCATCGCCGGCTGGTAGTCGCGCACCCGCGAACTCAGGATCATCGGTTCCCAGGCGGAGGCGGGGATCGGTACGCCCGCAAGCTGTTCGATCACCGCGGCCACCCCGTCGATTCCGCGCAGGCCGCCGCCGATGTGCTGCCAGTCGGGCAGGAAGCGGCCGAGCGCGAACGGCTCGACCGGCTCGACCTCCTTGCGGGCGGCGGCGAGGGAGCGGCGCCGGAGCCGCCGCAGCACCTCGGCGTCACACCACTCGCTGCCCGCGGCTGCGGGCCGGAACTCGCCCTCCAGCACGCGCTTGTCGGCGGCGAGGCGGCGCAACACGTCCCGGACCACGGAGGTCCCGAGTCCGAACCGGGCGGCCGCGTCGGCGAGGGAGAACGGTCCGTGGGTGCGGGCGTAGCGCGCGACGAGGTCGCCGAGCGGGTCGTCGACCGGTTCGATGAACGCGGCCGGGGTGCCGATCGGCAGCGGCACGCCGAGCGCGTCGCGCATCCGGCTCGCGTCCTCGATCGCCACCCACCACTGCTCGCCGGCGAAGCCGACCCGCATGGCCCGACGTTGCGCTTCGAGCTCGCGGACCCAGAGCGCGGCATCACCGTGCGTCCTGTTCGCGATCTCCGAGTCGGTCAGCGGCCCGAGCAGGCGCAGCAGGTCCGCGACCCCCTCGAGATCCTTTGCCCTGCGATCGGGGACGAGGCGTTGGAGTTCGCCTTCGGTGAGGTCGATGACGTCGGCATCGAGCAGTTCGCGCAGCTCCACCCGGCCGAGCAGCTCGGCGAGCAGGGTGGAGTCGAGGGACAGGGCGGCGGCCCGTCGCTCGGCGAGCGGGCTGTCGCCCTCGTACATGAACGCTCCGACGTAGTCGAAGAGGAGCGCCCCCGCGAAGGGCGACGGCGACGGCGTCTCGACCTCGACGAGCCTGATCTGCTTGCGGCCGATGCCGTCGAACAGGGCGGTGAGGGAGGGCAGGTCGTAGACGTCCTGCAGGCATTCGCGGACGGTCTCGAGCAGGATCGGGAAGGTCGGGAACTTGCGCGCGAC
This sequence comes from Rhodococcus sp. PvR099, assembly GCF_017833315.1. Taxonomy (NCBI): domain Bacteria; kingdom Bacillati; phylum Actinomycetota; class Actinomycetes; order Mycobacteriales; family Nocardiaceae; genus Rhodococcus; species Rhodococcus sp. PvR099. The sequence goes on from NZ_JAFIBV010000001.1 coordinate 5,523,516, forward strand.
GTCGAGCAGCTGGGCGGAGCGCTGTCGCTGCTGCCAGAGCGGCGCCCGCTTGCCCGGGTTGCGCCGCGGCAGCAGCAGGGCACGGGCGGCGCACTCGCGGAATCGGGACGCGAACAGCGCGGAGTTGCTGACCTGCTCGGTGACGATGTCCGCGATCTCGTCGCGATCGAAGACGAACAGCTCCGAGCCGGGCGGGGCGTCCTCGGTGTCCGGTAGCCGGACGATGATGCCGTCGTCGGATGCGGTCGGCGCGGAGTCGATCCCGTACCGCTCCTGCAGCCGGGCGCCGACCGCGAGGGCCCAGGGCGCATGCACCGGCAGCCCGTAGGGCGAGTGCAGCACGAGTCGCCAGTCGCCGAGCTCGTCGCGGAACCGCTCGACCACGAGGGTGCGGTCGGTGGGGACCTGTCCGGTGGCGGTGCGCTGCTCCTCGACGAGGGCGAGCAGGTTCTGGGTGGCGTTGGTGTCGAGGCCCTGGTCGGCCAGGCGGGCCCGCAGATCCGTGTCCGCGCCGAGTGACATCTCGCGCAGGAACTCGCCCAGAGCCGCGCCGAGCTCGGCGGGCCTGCCGAGGCCGTCACCGTGCCAGAACGGGAGCCGGCCGGGCAGGCCGTAGGCCGGGCTGACGAGGACCCGGTCGTGGGTGATCTCCTCGATCCGCCAGCTGGTGGCGCCGAGCGCGAAGACGTCGCCCACCCGCGACTCGTAGACCATCTCCTCGTCGAGCTCGCCGACCCGGGAGGCCTTCTCACCCACCATGTACACGGCGAACAGTCCGCGGTCCGGGATCGCTCCGCCGGAGGTGACGGCCAGCCGCTGTGAGCCGGGCCTGCCGGTGAGGACATCGGCGTCGCGATCCCAGACGAGTCTCGGGCGCAGCTCGGCGAACTCGTCGGACGGGTAGCGGCCCGCCAGCAGGTCGAGGGTGGCGTCGAACGCGGACCGGGGCAGTGTCGCGAAGTTCCCGGTGCGGCGGACCGCGTCGAACCAGGACTGGACGTCGAGCTGGTCGAGGGCGCAGGCGGCCACGGTGTGCTGGGCCAGGATGTCGAGCGGGTTCGCCGGGACCGCGAGCGCCTCGATCCGGCCCGCGGTCATCCGTTCCACGGTGACCGCGCAGTGGATGAGGTCGGTGCGGTGCTTGGGGAAGAGCACCCCCCTGGAGATCTCCCCGACCTGGTGCCCGGCTCGCCCGACCCGCTGCAGCCCGCTCGCCACCGAGGGCGGCGCCTCCACCTGCACGACGAGATCGACCGCGCCCATGTCGATTCCGAGCTCGAGGCTGCTGGTGGCCACCACGCAGCGCAGCCGCCCGGATTTGAGGTCGTCCTCGATGAGCGCGCGCTGGTCCTTGCTCACCGAGCCGTGGTGGGCGCGGGCGAGCAGCGCCTCGGCGCCGTGCCCCACCTCGGCGGTGGAGCCGATCAGCGAGGCCGGCTTGTGCACGGTCTCGACCGGGGCGCCGAGGCGGTCGGCATAGACCTCGTTGAGCCTGGCGGTGAGCCGCTCCGCGAGCCGGCGGGAATTGGCGAACACGATCGAGGACCGGTGCTCGAGGACCAGGTCGACGATCTGCTCCTCCACATGCGGCCAGATCGAACCCTGTTGTGGGGCCGGGGAAACGGAATTCTCGTCCGGTGTCGTGACCCCCAGTTCGGTCATGTCCTCGACCGGTACCCGCACGGTCAGGTCGAAGGTCTTCGGGGAGGGTGGGCAGACGATGTGGATGGGCGCGGACCCGGTGAGGAAGCGGCCCACCTCCTCGTGCGGGCGGACCGTCGCGGACAGCCCGATCCGTTGCGCAGGACGGGGGAGCAGCATGTCGAGCCGCTCGAGCGAGAGAGCCAGGTGTGCACCGCGTTTGGTCGCCGCGACGGCGTGCACCTCGTCGACGATCACGGTCTGCACGGTGGCGAGCGATTCGCGGGCCGCCGAGGTGAGCATGAGGAACAGCGACTCGGGCGTGGTGATGAGGATGTCGGGGGGTGTGCGCACCAGGGCACGGCGATCCGCGGGGCTGGTGTCGCCGGAACGGACGCCGACGGTGATCTCCGGCGGCGTCAGGCCAAGGCGCTTGGCGGTCTGGGTGATGCCGACCAGCGGGGCGCGCAGGTTCCGCTCGACGTCCACCGCGAGCGCCTTGAGCGGCGAGACGTACAGGACGGTGGTGCCAGGCGGGCGCTGATCGTCGTGCGGGCGGGCGGCCAGCTGGTCGAGCGCCCACAGGAACGCGGAGAGTGTCTTGCCGGATCCGGTCGGCGCGACGACCAGCGCGTGCGAGCCGTCGGCGATGGCGTCCCAGGCCCCGAGCTGGGCGGCGGTGGGCGCGGGGAAGGCGCCGGCGAACCACTCCCGGGTGGGGGCGGAGAACCTGCCGAGCACCGTGTCCATGGTGTCCATAGTGCCTCGGGCCCCCGACACTGGGCGCACACTGAGGGAGGCGTACTGCATCCGAGTCCGGAGAGGTGAACCGTCGTGTCCGAGAAGTCGAGCGTCAAGCAGGAGGTCGCCGCCGGCACCTCGATCGGGGCCGCGGTGCTTCTGGTTGCCGTCGGCGTGCTCCAGGTTCTTCAGGGGTTGGCTGCGGTCGGCACCGACGAGGTCTTCACCGTCGGCGTCGATTACACCTACGAGCTCGATCTGACCGCGTGGGGCTGGATCCACATCGCCCTCGGTGTGGTGATCGCGCTGGTGGGTGTCGCCTTGTTCCGGGCCGGGATATGGGCGCGGACGTTGGCGATCGTCATCGCGGCACTGTCGATCGTGGTCAACTTCCTGTGGCTTCCCTACGCCCCGGGGTGGGCCGGCCTGATCATCGTCCTCGATGTATTCGTCATCTGGGCGGTATGGACCTGGATTCCGAGCTCCGGCTGGGAGAAGCCGTTGCGGTAGGCGGAGGTGGCCATGGTGTCGACGGTCGTGGATACGCCCGAGTCCGGTGAGCACAGGAAGCTGCTTTATGTCACGCTGCCCGGGTGCTGGGGTGCACTCGTTTTCGCGTGCCTGTCGTTCACGCCGTCGCTGCTCCCGCGCGGGGGTGTGCTGCAAGGGGTGGTCTGTGGAATCACCGCCGCGATCGGGTACGGGCTGGGCGTGTTCGCGGCCTTCGTGTGGCGCGCGTTCGCCGATAGAGCTGCTCGGCGCCCGGGACGTCGCTCGTGGCTGGTCTTCCTCGTCAGTGCGGTGGTGCTGTTCGCAGTCTCGTTCGCGGCAGGGCAGTACTGGCAGCACCAGATCCGCGCGTTGATGGGTGTCACCGAGTACAACGTTCCGCTGGTGGTGCTCGCGCCCGTCGTCGCGGCGGTGGTGTTCTGTCTCCTCATTGCGATCGGGCGCGGCATTCGCGGCATGTATCGCTGGAGCGCGCGGCGGCTCGACCGGTGGATCGGCCAGCGGGCGGCGAGCGTTGTCGGGTGGTTCCTGATTGCCGGAATCGTCTACGCGGTGGTCTCGGGAGTGCTGCTCGGAGGCCTCGTCAGCGTCGCGAACGGGGCGTTCTCGTTGCGCGACACGATGACTCCGGAAGGTGTCCAGCAGCCCGCGACCGGCCTCCGGTCAGGCGGCCCCGGCTCAGTGGTGCCGTGGGATTCGCTGGGATGGCAGGGACGCAGCTTCATCGGCGCAGGTCCGACCACCGATCAGATCGGCCAGTTCGTCGACCACCCGGCCCTGGAACCGATTCGCAGCTACGCCGGGCTGGCGTCGTCGGACGATTCCGAGTCGAGGGCGGCGTTGGCGGTCGAGGACCTCGGCCGTGCCGGAGGCTTCCAGCGCGCCAACCTGCTCGTGGTGACGACGACCGGGAGCGGCTGGGTGGATCCGGCCCTGGTGGACAGCTTCGAGTACCTCACCGGTGGCGACGCGGCGACCGTGGCGATCCAGTACTCGTACCTGCCGTCGTGGATTTCCTACCTGGTCGATCAATCGAAGGCCAGGGAGGCGGGCCGCGATCTGTTCGACGCGGTCTACGACGTGTGGTCGAAACTGCCGCAGGATGCCCGTCCCCGGCTGTTCGTCGCGGGGGAGAGCCTTGGCTCGTTCGGCGGCGAGACCGCCTTCAGCGGTGAGTACGACCTGCGCAACCGGACCTCGGGAACGTTGTTCGCCGGCCCTCCCAACTTCAACACGCTGTTCCGCGAGTTCAGCGACCGGCGTGAGCCGGGGAGCCCGGAGGTCGAGCCCGTCTACAAGGACGGGCGAACGGTGCGATTCAGCAACGACCCCGAGGCCGGGATTCCCCCCGAGGGGAGCCCCTGGGACGGCAGCCGCGTTCTGTACCTGATGCATCCCTCGGACCCGATCGTCTGGTGGAGTCCGAACCTGATCTTGAGTGAGCCGGACTGGATCGGTCAGCCGCCGGGGCGGGACGTGCTCGAGGAAATGGTCTGGATACCGTTCGTGACGTTCTGGCAGATCACCGCAGACTTGCCGTTCTCCACCGGCGTTCCCGGCGGTCACGGCCACAAGTACACGTCCGAGTACGTCGACGGATGGAACGCGGTGCTGCAGCCCGTGGATCTCACCGGCGAGCAGCTCGCCACCCTCAGGACCGTCATCGGCACCGGCGGGTAGTGGCGATCGGCCGCCGCGTCGAGACGGTTCAGACGCCGGCGGCGTCAGCCCCGAGCTCGCCAAGCAAGGCCGCTCGCATCTGCGGCCTCGACGCCGCCACCAGTGTGAATGTGGCCTCGCGCATCAGCCGTTCGGCGGTGGCGCCGCTGACGGCCGCGGAGCTGCCCGTCGCGGTCACCAGCGCGGCGGCGGCCCGGATCGCGAGCTCGGAGGCCTGGGCCCGCGCCGCGAAGAGGTCGAACCGGCCGCCGAGTGCGGCATCGAGATTCGCCCGGACCGCCGTCGCCTCCGACGCGAATCCGGTGGTGTCCACGCCCCGCTCGCCGAGCTCGGTGAGGCAGCGCCGGGCGACGCCCATCGCCATGCACGCGTTGAGCCAGGACCCGAATCCCTGACCGGCGGCGAACTCCTCCTGGGGCACCACCTTGCTCACCCGCTCGTCCGGCACCTCGAAGCCGTCGAACCGCATCCGGACGGTGTTGCTCCCGCGCGCGGCGATCAGCGGCAGCTCTTCCACCGACACGCCCTGGCCGGGGGCCGCGTCGACGATGGCGTGCACGATCGAATCGTCGAACTCGTCGCGGGCGCTCAGCTGCAGGATGTCGACGATGCCCCAGCCGGTCACGAACGGCGCGACGCCGTCGAGCACGTACCCGCCCTCGACGCGGCGCGCGTACAGGAGCGGCGGCTGCGGGATGGCGCCTGCGAAGGCGACGCCTGCCCGGACCGACCCGTCCATCAACCCGTCCCAATATTCATCGCGCAGATCATGATTCGGGCTCGACGCCAGCCCCGCGACCACGCCGTGGTGCTGCATCCACGTGAAACAGGTGGCGAGGCAGCCGCCGCACAGCGTCTCCACCACCGCCACCAGGTCGTCGATACCGAGACCGGGTCCGCCGAACTCGGTCGGTGCGGCGAGGCCGTAGAAGCCCTCCGCGGCCAGCGCCTCGAAGTGACTGAGCGGGATCTCGCCGTCGGCATCGACGCTGTCGGCGGCGGGGTACAGCACGTCGTCGGCGATCTCGCGCGCGAGCTCGGGCCAGTTCGTCACGCCTGTGAGGGTAGATCCGCGGGGCCGGCAGCAGTGAGAAGCGCGCGGAGGTTTCGGGTGACGATGCCGGTCGAGATCGTGGGGTCGATGGCGCGCTGGATGCCGAGGCCGACGCCCATACTCAGCACGCTGGTCGCGGCGTCGTCCACCGACATCGGGAGCGTGACCTCCCCGGACGCCGTGAGCGCATCGAGCAGGGCCGCCACGATGCCACGCGCCATGTCGAGACTGGCCACGAGCGCGGCCCGCAGCTCCGGGTCGTGGCGCGCCAGCACGATGAACTCGAACTCGAGCGTCGTCCAGCCGACATCGCCGAGGGTGCGCTGCGCCCAGTCCTCGAACGCCGTCAGCCGTTCCTCCAGCGGCGCCTGCCGCGACATCACCTCGGCCACCTCGGCGCCCTTGGTGACGTGGATCAGCTGGAGCACCTCCAGGCACAGCTCGTTCTTGTTGCGGAAGTTCGAGTACACCGCGCCCTTGGAGTAGCCGGCCTCCTCGGCGACCTTCTCGAGCGAGGTCGCGGCGAACCCGTCGGCGAGGAACAGGTCGCGGGCGGTCGCGATCAGATTGGTCCTGGTCTGGGCCTGGCTCTCCGACCTGGTCAAGCGTGCCATTTGCGGTCCTCTCGAAAATTCTCACTCTTGGTATACCCATCGTATCCAAATACTGTTAGTTTCTGAATATGACTTCGAGTGACAGACAACTCCGTCGCGGCCTCGTCATCGGTTGCGGCGGAACTCTCGGCGCGGCCTGGACCGTTGCCGCGCTGGTGGCGGTGCGCGACAGCCTCGGCTGGGACCCCCGCGAGGCGGACGTTCTCGTCGGCACCTCGGCGGGCGCGGAACTGGTCACCATGCTCGGCAGCGGGGTTGGCGTGGACGAGATCCTGGCCATGCAGCTGGGGGAGCAGCCGACCCATCCGGCGCTGCGCGATCACCTGGCGGACGCCCCCGGCCGGGTGCCGCCGCTGCCTCGACTCGGGCTCGGCTCGCCGAAGCTGGTGCGCGCGGGCCTGCGCCATGAGGTGGCGCCGGTGACGGCACTGAGCGGGTTGCTGCCGCCCGGCGGGGGTGACGCGTCCTGGCTGCACCGGCTCGCGGTGGGACTGAACCCCGACCGTTCCTGGGTCCCGCACCCCGCGACCTGGCTCGTCGCGATGGACTACGACACCGGAGCCCGCGTCGCGTTCGGCTCGCCCGGTGCGCCGGAAGCGACACTGTCGCAGGCGCTCCGCGCGTCCTGGGCGATCCCGGGCTGGATGCCACCCGTCCGGATCAAGGGCCGCCGCTACGTCGACGGCGGCGCCGCCTCGACCGCGTCCGCGGACGTCCTCGCCCCGCTCGAACTCGACGAACTGGTGGTGCTGGCGCCGATGGCCTCCACCGGCCCCGTCCGCGCCAGGGGAGCCGCCCGCGCGGAACGACTGGTCCTGCGGAGCTGGATGAGCGCGGGCCTGGACGCGGAGATCACCACCGTCGAGGCGGCCGGCACCCGGGTCATCCGGCTCGACGCCACCGCCGAGGACCTGGCCGTGATGGGCCCGAACTTCATGGACGACCGCAGGCGTCTGGCCACGCTGGAGGCCGCCCTCCGCACGACCCGAAAGGCGCTCGCATGACACAGGAACAGCACTTCGAGGTCCTCATCGTCGGGGCCGGCATCTCCGGCATCGGCGCCGGGATCACCCTGCGACGGATGGGGATCACGGACTTCGCGATCCTCGAGAAGGGCGACTCGGTCGGTGGCACCTGGCGCGACAACGACTACCCCGGGTGCGCCTGCGACGTCCCGTCCGGCCTGTACTCGTTCTCGTTCGCGCCGAATCCGGAGTGGACCAGGCTGTTCGCGGGTCAGGACGAGATCCGCGGCTACATCGACCGCACCGCCGCTGAACACGGGGTCGACGCGCACGTTCGATTCGGCACCGAGCTGATCCGCGCGGACTGGGACGAGCCCGCCCACCGCTGGGTGCTGCAGACCTCGACGGGCACGCTCACCGCGAACTCCGTCGTCGCGGCCGTCGGGCCATGGAACGAGCCGCTGGTGCCGCCGATCCCCGGCCTGGACACCTTCGGCGGCAAGGTGTTCCACTCCTCGCGCTGGGATCACGACTACGACCTGGCAGGCAAGCGCGTCGCGGTCGTCGGCACCGGCGCCTCCGCGGTGCAGTTCGTGCCCGCGATCGCACCGACCGTGGGGGAGCTACACCTCTACCAGCGCACGGCGCAATGGGTGCTGCCGAAGCCGGACCATCACGTGCCGAAGGCTGAACGCTGGGTGATGCGCCGTGTCCCGGGCGCGCATCGCGCCCTGCGCGCGATCGAGTACTCGATCATGGAGGCGCTCGGGCTCGGATTCCGGCACCCGTGGATCCTGCGGATCGTGCAGCAGATCGGCAAGGTGCAGCTGCGTGCCCAGGTGCGCGACCCGGAGCTGCGGAAGGCACTCACGCCCGACTACACCCTCGGCTGCAAGCGCATGCTGCTGTCGAACACCTACTACCCGGCGCTGACCCGCCCCAATGTCGAGGTGCACGCCAACGCGGTCGCCTCCGTCCGGGGCAACACCGTGGTCGGGGCCGACGGTGCCGAGCGGGAGGTCGACGCGATCATCTTCGGCACCGGCTTCCACATCCTCGACATGCCGATCGGCGGCAAGATCTTCGACGGTGAGGGCCGCAGCCTCGACGAGCACTGGAAGGGCAGCCCGCAGGCCTACCTCGGCACCACGATCGCCGGCTTCCCCAATGCCTATGTGCTGCTGGGCCCGGCGCTCGGCACCGGCCACACCTCGGCGTTCATGATCCTCGAGGCGCAGCTGGGATACCTGGCGAAGGCGATCGCCGCGGCCAAGGACGGCAACTGGACCCGGATGGAGACCCGCCAGCAGGTGCAGGCGGCCTTCAATGCCGAGGTGCAGCAGGCGTTGGCCACCACCGTCTACAACGCCGGCGGATGCCAGAGCTACTTCCTGGACGTGAACGGGCGCAACAGTTTCAACTGGCCGTGGTCCACGGCGCGGATGAAGACCAGGCTCGGCGAGTTCGACGAGCGTGCATACGAGATGGAGACGCGATGAAGTATCCCGAGATCGATCTGCGCGGTGCGGTCGTCCTCATCACCGGAGCGGGCCGTGGCATCGGCCGTGCGACCGCACACGCCATGGCCGCGCGCGGCGCCTTGATCGCGGTCGCCGACCTCGATCGCGGCGCGGCCGACGAGGTCGCGGCCGAGATCGGTTCGGCGGCACGGGCCTACACGCTCGACGTGCGGACCCGGGCGTCGTGGGATGCCTGCGTCGCAGGCGTCATCGCCGATCTCGGCCCGATCGACATCCTGGTCGGCAACGCAGGCGTGATGCCGGTGGCCGCCTTCCTGGACGAACCGGACGAGATCGGCGAGACCACCCTCGACGTGAATGTGTGGGGGCTGATCCACGGCATGCGGACGGTGGCCCCCGCGATGGTCGCACGCGGCCGCGGCCACATCGTCAACGTCGCCTCGCTCGCGGGCAAGATCGCGATCCCGGGGCTGGCCGTGTACAACGCCAGCAAGTTCGCCGCCGTCGGACTCTCCTCGACGGCCCGCCTCGAGTTCGCGGAGGCGGGCGTCAGCGTGTCCACGGTGCTGCCCAGTGCCGTGCGGACGACGTTGACCTCTGGGCTCCCGCTCGGCAAGGGGCTGCCGACCGTCGACCCCGAGGACATCGCGGCGGCGGTCGTGCGCACGGTGTCGACGCGGCGCGCGCAGACCCCGGTGCCCGGCTACCTGGCCGCACTGGATGTCGGCCTGGCGCTGGCCCCCGAAGCGCTGATCACCCTGGTGCGCCGGGTGATCGGCGGGAACCGGGCGGTGACGTCCGTCGACCCGGCAGGGCGAGCAGACTATGACGAACGGGTGAAGTCGATCAGCCGAACTTCACCCCCTGCGCGAGCGGAAGCTGATCGGAGTAGTTGACGGTGTTGGTGGCGCGCCGCATGTAGGCCTTCCACGAATCGGATCCCGACTCGCGGCCGCCCCCGGTTTCCTTCTCGCCGCCGAATGCACCGCCGATCTCCGCTCCTGAGGTGCCGATGTTCACGTTGGCGATCCCGCAATCGGAGCCGTCCGCCGCGAGGAACCGTTCGGCCTCGCGCTGGTCGGTGGTGAAGATCGCGGACGAAAGCCCCTGCGGCACATCGTTGTGCAGCGCGATCGCCTCGTCGAGGGCCTCGTAGGTGAGCACGTAGAGGATGGGGGCGAAGGTCTCCTCGCGCACCACCGAGGTCTGCGCGGGCATCCGGACCAGCGCGGGGGAGACGTAGTGGCCGCCGACCGCCTCCACCCGTTCGCCGCCCCACACCAGGGTGCCGCCGTCCGCCCTGGCCTTGTCCAGCGCGACCGTCATGGCCTCCCACGATCGTTCGCGGATCAACGGACCGACGAGGGTGTCCGCCTCGAGTGGGTTGCCGACGCGGAGTTGCCGGAAGGCGGTCGCGACCCGCTCGATCGTCTCCTCGGCGATCGAGGAGTGCACGATCAGCCTGCGCAGGCTGGTGCACCGCTGGCCTGCCGTGCCTGCCGCGGAGAACACGATCCCCCGCACGGCCAGGTCGAGGTCTGCAGACGGCGCGATCACGGCCGCGTTGTTTCCGCCGAGCTCGAGCAGGCACCGGCCGAAGCGCTGCGCGACCCGCGGTCCGACCTCCCTGCCCATCCGGACCGACCCGGTCGCGCTGACAAGGGCGACCCGCGGGTCGTCGACGAGCTGCTCACCGACGGGACCGGCGCCGAGGACAAGGCGATGGACCCCGGCGGGCGCGCCCACGTCCTCGGCGGCCCTGCGCAGCAATGCATCACACGCGATCGCGGTCAGCGGCGTCAGCTCCGACGGCTTCCACACCACGGTGTCCCCGCACACCAGGGCGATCGCGGTGTTCCAGGACCACACCGCCACAGGGAAGTTGAACGCGGAGATCACCGCGACCACGCCCAGCGGATGCCAGGTCTCCATCAGGCGGTGTCCGGGGCGCTCGGACGCCATGGTCCTGCCGTACAGCTGGCGGGACAGGCCGACCGCGAACTCGCAGATGTCGATCATCTCCTGGACCTCACCGAGCGCCTCGGAGGTGATCTTTCCCGCCTCGAGCGTGACGAGGGTGGCGAGGTCCGACTTGTGCTCGGTCAGCAGTTCGCCGAGCCGTCGGATCAGCGCGCCACGCTGCGGTGCCGGCACCGTCCGCCACTGGAGGAATCCGTCGTGCGCGTCGGTGATGGCGTCGGCGACCTGCGCCGGTGTGGACGGCGTCAGCCGGCACAGGACTCCGCCGGTGATCGGGGTGCGGGCGAGCAGGGTGCCATCGGACGACGGGTGCTCGTCACGGGCACCGCATGCGCGCAACGCCGTCTCGGCCATCGTCCGCAGGGTCTCGGTGTCGGGAAGGTCCATGGTGTTCCTCCTGTCGGTGCCTGCTCCAGTGTCCGCTGAGTTAGCCTGCCTTGGTGCCGGACACACTGGACGAGATCGACACCCTGTTGGTGCGTGAACTGATCGCCGATGGCAGGGCCACGCTGGCGACGCTTGCCGAGAAGGCGGGGTTGTCGGTGTCGGCCGTCCAGACCCGGGTGCGCAGGCTGGAGGCCCGTCAGGTGATCCGGGGTTACGCCGCGAAGGTCGATCCGGAAGCGCTGGGCAACCAGCTCTCGGCGTTCGTCGCGATCACCCCTCTCGACCCGTCCAGTCCCGATGACGCGCCTGCCCGCCTCGAGCACATCCCGGGGATCGAGGCCTGTCATTCGGTCGCAGGGGAGGAGAGCTACGTCCTGCTGGTGCGAGTGGCGTCGCCGCGGGCGCTCGAGGCGCTGCTGCAGGAGATCCGGTCGACCGCGAACGTACGGACGCGCAGCACCATCATTCTGCAAACATTTTACGGTGACTAGCTAAGTGCCGAACAATTTTCCACATACTAGTGACTCTGACAGGATTATTAACATAATCTTGGGGTATGAGCACCGCGATCCGGCGTTCTCGGCCCGTCCCCAGCCTCGCCCCTGACGAGGTGCACGAGGTGCTGCGGGCGAGCCTGCTGGTCGACGGCTTCGACCTGGTCCTGGATCTGGAGCGATCGCACGGGCGGCGGCTCGTCGATCAGCGCGACGGCACCACCTACCTGGACATGTTCGGCTTCTTCGCGTCCTCGGCGCTCGGGATGAACCACCCCGACCTCGCGGCGGACGAGACCTTCCTGGCGGAGCTCACCACCGCCGCGGTGAACAAGCCGAGCAACTCCGACATCTACACCGTGCCGATGGCAGAGTTCGTGCGCACCTTCGTCCGGGTCCTCGGCGACCCGGCACTGCCACACCTGTTCTTCGTCGACGGCGGGGCGCTCGCCGTCGAGAACGCGCTCAAGGTGGCGTTCGACTGGAAGAGCCGGACGAACGAGGCCCGCGGGCTCGATCCGGCGCTCGGCACCAGGGTGCTGCACCTGACCCACGCCTTCCATGGCCGGAGCGGGTACACGCTGTCGCTGACCAACACCGACCCGAACAAGGTCGCGCGGTTCCCGAAGTTCGACTGGCCTCGCATCGACGCCCCCTTCCTCGAGCCCGGCCGCGACGCGGACGAGGCCGACGAGCGGGCGCTGGCACAGGCGCGACTGGCGTTCGATCGACATCCCGACGACATCGCCTGCTTCATCGCGGAGCCGATCCAGGGCGAGGGCGGGGACCACCACTTCAGGCCCGAGTTCCTCCAGCAGATGGCGGCGCTGTGCCACGAGCGCGACGCCCTCTTCCTGCTCGACGAGGTGCAGACCGGCGTCGGACTGACCGGGACCGCGTGGGCGTACCAGCAGCTCGGGCTCGCGCCCGACGTGGTCGCGTTCGGGAAGAAGTCGCAGGTGTGCGGGATCATGGCCGGTGGTCGCGTGGACGAGGTGCCCGACAACGTGTTTCGGGTGGCCTCGCGGATCAACTCGACCTGGGGCGGCAACCTGGCCGACATGGTCCGGGCCCGCCGCATCCTCGAGGTGATCGAACGGGACCGGCTGATCGACCGGGCCCGGCTGCTCGGCGCGCACCTGCTCTCGCGGCTCGTCGAACTGGCCGAGCGGCACCCGACCGTGACCGACCCCCGCGGGCGGGGGCTGATGTGCGCATGCACCCTGGACTCGACCGCCAGGCGCGATGCCCTCGTCACCCAGATGCGCGAACGCGAGCGCGTGCTGATCCTGGCGACGGGGGAGCGCGGCATCCGGTTCCGGCCACCGCTCACGGTGACGGTGGCCGAACTCGACGCCGCAGTCGATGCGCTCGATCGGCTGCTGAGCCGGTAGCGCGTCAGCCCCTGGCTGCCTCCCGCTCGAGGCGCTCCAGGCGAGGGCGATCGGCGAGGATGTGGATCTCGACGATCCGGCCGTTCGTGATGGTCACGGCCATGACCGACTGCAGCAGGCCGTCCGGTGCGTTGACCATTCCGACCGTGCCGTTGACGAGCGCGGGCACGGACGAGTGGGCGAACCGCGCGAAGCTGAGCGCCTGCGCGGACACCGCCTCCGCCCCGCGAACCACCTTCAGGATTCCGACGCCGGTGTCGGCCCTGAGCACCACGTCGGGGTCGAGGACGGCGACGAGGGCGTCGAAGTCGCCGCCCCTGGATGCGGCGAGGAACGCGTCCACGACCTCCCGCTGTCGGGCGAGGTCGGGATCGGGTACCGGGGTCGAGTCCTGGACGCGGCGGCGGGCGCGGCTGGCGAGCTGCCGGGTGGTGGCGGTGGTCTTCCCCACGACGGCCGCCACCTCCTCGAAGGGCACCGCGAACATGTCGTGCAGCACGAAGGCGAGGCGCTCGGCGGGGGTCAGGGTGTCCAGGACCACGAGCAGTGCGAGGCCGACGGAATCGCCGAGCAGCGCCTCGTGTTCGGGGTCGGTGCCCTCCACCGCGCTGACGATCGGATCGGGCAGCTGCTGGTCGTCGATGGAGTCCTCGCGGCGGACCTTGCGAGAGCGCAGCATGTCCAGGCAGACCCGTCCCATGACCGTCGTCAGCCACCCGCCGAGATTCGTGAGGCTCTCGGCCTCGGACCGGCTCAGTCGCAGCCAGGTCTCCTGGATCGCGTCGTCGGCATCGCTGAACGAGCCGAGCATTCGGTAGCCCACCGCCAGCAGATGGGTGCGGTGGTCCTCGAAACGCAGCGCCAAGGAGTCGTTCTCGTCCATCTGTCACATTCTCCCGTCGCGTTCCGTCATCACTGTGACGGACGAAAACCCGGACAACACTGGAGGGGTCATTATGCAGGCACGAATGGGCAACCCGGCAATGGTGGTTCCAGGCGCGATGGAAGCGTTGCTGGCGCTGGGCAAGGCGAGCGAGAGCGGCACCGTTCCGAAGACCACACACGAGCTGGTCCACCTGCGGGCCAGCCAGATCAACGGCTGCAGCGTCTGTGTCGACATGCACGCCCGCGAGCTGAAGAAGGGCGGCGAGTCGGACGAGCGGGTGTTCGCCGTCGCGGCGTGGCGGGAGACTCCGTACTTCACCGACGCCGAACGCGCTGCACTGGCGCTGGCCGAGGCGGTCACCCGGCTCAGCGATCGGGCGGACGCGGTGCCGGACCAGGTGTGGGACGAGGCCGCGGACCTCTACGACGAGCAGGAGTTGGCGTCGCTGATCCTGTCGATCGCCACGGTGAACGTCTGGAATCGGGTGAACGCCGCCACCCGGCAGGTCGCGGGGGCTTGGGGGTAGTAGGCGCCCAGCTCAGGATTCGCCGGCCCGATCGAAGACGAGCTGCGCACGCTGCGCCATGTCGGCGCCGATCTTGTAGCCCTCGGCGATCAGGTGCTCGTGCACCTGCGGGTCATCGGTTTCCGCTCCGAAGAGCAGCCGCACGGACGACTCCTCGATTCGGGAGTATCCCGCGATGCCGTGCTGCAGCTGGGTGGTCATCGCCTCGCGGTAGCCGCGCCGATCGTAGGTTCCGCCGTCGACGGCGGCGACCCCGACGAAGTGCAGCTGGTCGATCGCGCTCGGACCGCCGTCCGGGCCGTCGTCGTAGGCCCAGCCGCGGGTGAACACGCGGTCGATCCAGCCCTTGGCGAGGGCGGGCATGGCCCACCAGTACACGGGGAAGAGGACGACGACCACGTCCGCGGAATCAAGGAGTCGCTGCTCCCGCAGCACGTCGGCGGGGACGGCACCGGCCTGCCGGTAGTGCGCGAGATCCTGCTCGCCGAAGACGGGATCGAATCCCGCTCGAGAGAGGTCGTGCGTCGTGACGGTCGCGTTCCCGTCGGTCTCGATGCCCTGCTCGATTGCGCGGCCGATGGCCCAGGTGGCCGAGTCGTTGTCCGGATGGGCAACCACGAGAACCACGTTCGGTCGAGTCGTTTCGTTTGTCATGCGGCCAACGTAAAGTATGACATTAACGTCAATGTCAAGGGTGGAGGGCTGATGCGGATCAGTGAGCTGAGTGCCGTGACGGGCGCGAGTGCCCGGATGCTTCGTCACTACGAGAGCGCCGGCCTGCTCTCGCCCGGCCGCGACCTCAACGGCTATCGCCGCTACGCGCCCGAGGACGCGAAGACGGTCGACGATGTCCGATGCCTGCTGGCATCGGGTCTGACGTTGTCCGAGGCGGCCGCGATGCTGCACATCGTGTGCGGCGACGAGCCGAACCCATCGGACGACGAGCGCGAGGCCGCTCTGGCCAAGCTCGACGAGCGCAGTCGCCAGTTGGACGCGGGTATCGCGCGTCTGCTTGCCGAGAAGGCGAGCATCCATGAAATCCGTTCAAACATCGAACGAAATTACGGGCGGGCCTGAGAGCGGCGCGGGATCGTGGTCTACCGTGCTGATATGAGCACTTCTTCCACGGTCGGCGCCGGCATTCCCATCCCTTCGGTGCCCAACCTACGCGACATCGGCGGCTACCCGGCGGCAGAAGGGGCCCGGGTCAGGACCGGCGTCGTCTACCGGTCGACCGACCTCGGGCGCGTGGCCGACGGTGACGTCGCCGCGTTGGACGCCCTGGGGATCACCACGGTCTTCGACCTGCGGACCGAATCCGAGCGGGAGCTGCTGCCCGACCGGGCCCCGAGCGGCGCGAAGGAGGTGGCGCTGGACGTCCTCGCGGACACCGACCCGAGCGCGGCCCCGGCGATGATGCAGCACATCCTCACCGACCCGAAGGTGGCGGAGCAGCTGCTCGGCACCGGCGACACCAACGAATTCCTGCTCAAGGTCTACGGAGAGTTCGTCACCCTGCCCAGCGCGGTCTCGTCCTACCGCATGCTGTTCACGGACCTGGCGCGCGCGGAGGGCGCGCCCGCGCTGATCCACTGCACCACCGGCAAGGACCGGACAGGCTGGGCGTCGGCGTCGCTGCTGCTGTTCCTCGGGGTCAGCGAGGAGGACGCGTTCGCGGACTACCTGCTGACCAACGAGCAGCTGCTGCCCTCGTTCGAGCCGGTCTTCGACAAGTTCCGTGCCGCGGGCGGCAACCCCGACCTCCTCCTGCCGATCCTCGGCGTGCGCAGGCCCTACCTCGAGGCCGCGATCGAGCAGGTTCGCTCCGGCTTCGGCGACTTCGAGGGCTACTTCGCGGACGGCCTCGGGATCTCGGCGGCCGACCGGGACGCGCTGCGCACGAACCTGCTCACGTAACAGTCAGCTCCAACGCGCCCTCGGCGAACCGGCGGATGACGGTCGTCGCAGTACCGAGCGCATCCTCGTGCCCTGGACGGGCCCAGCCGGCCAGCGCGGCCCTGGGTCCGTCCAGGGTCAGGCCCACCTCGGCGAGCAGCTCTCCGGTGTTCGGCTGGCACACCGCCCACGAGTAGTGCTCGTCGGACGCCCACTGCGCGGTGCGGGTGGCGACGTAGTCAGGGTCGTCGATCCCGCCGTCGGCGAGGGCGGGCCGGTCGTCGACCCGCTCGTCGGCGCGCAGCGCGCGCAGGTACCAGGCGCCCGCGTTGACCTCGATCGGTTCCATCTACTCGCCGTTCCCGTCTCTCGATGTAATGACGAACGCCCCGACCGCTGATGCGGTCGGGGCGTTCGTCGTTGGATTGCGAGCTACTTGAGCTCGGCCAGGACGGTGCCCTGGGTGATGGCGGCGCCCGGCTCGACGGCCAGTCCGGTCACGATGCCGGCCTTGTGCGCGTTGACGGGGTTCTCCATCTTCATGGCCTCGAGCACGGCGATCAGATCGCCCTCGGCCACCTCCTGGCCCTCCTCGACGGCGACCTTGACGACGGTGCCCTGCATGGGGGCCGTGACGGCGTCACCGGACGCGGCTCCGCCCGCGCCGCCGCCACGCTTGCGCGGCTTCGGCTTCTTGCGGGTGGCACCGTTGGTGGACCCGCCGCCGCCGAGCGAGAACTGCCCGGGCAGCGACACCTCGACGCGGCGTCCGCCGACCTCGACCACGACGGACTGACGCGGCAGCGCCTCGTCCTCGTCGAGCGCCTCACCGGCGGTGAACGGCTCGACGGTGTTCTTCCACTCGTTCTCGATCCACTTGGTGTAGACGTCGAAGCTCTCGCCGTTGCCGATGAACGCGGGGTCCTCGACGATGGCGCGGTGGAACGGGATGACCGTCGCGAGGCCCTCGACGTGGAACTCGGCCAGCGCGCGGCGGGCGCGGGCGAGCGCCTGGTCGCGGGTGGCGCCGGTGACGATCAGCTTGGCCAGCATCGAGTCGAACTGGCCGCCGATGACGGAGCCGGACTCGACGCCGGAGTCCATGCGGACGCCGGGGCCGGTCGGGGGGACGAACTTGGTGACCGGACCGGGGGCGGGCAGGAAGCCGCGGCCCGCGTCCTCGCCGTTGATCCGGAACTCGAAGGAGTGGCCACGCGGTGCCGGATCCTCGGTGAACTCCAGCTCCTCGCCGTTGGCGATCTTGAACTGCTGGAGGACGAGGTCGATGCCGGCGGTCTCCTCGGTGACGGGGTGCTCGACCTGCAGGCGGGTGTTGACCTCGAGGAACGAGACGGTGTCGCCCTGCACCAGGAACTCGACCGTGCCCGCGCCGTAGTAGCCGGCCTCCTTGCAGATTGCCTTGGAGCTGGAGTGGATGCGGGCGCGCTGGTCGTCGGTGAGGAACGGCGCGGGCGCCTCCTCGACCAGCTTCTGGAAGCGGCGCTGCAGCGAGCAGTCGCGGGTGCCCGCGACGATGACGTTGCCGTGCTGGTCGGCGATGACCTGGGCCTCGACGTGGCGGGCCTTGTCGAGGTACTGCTCGACGAAGCACTCGCCGCGGCCGAAGGCGGCGATCGCCTCGCGGGTGGCGGAGTCGAAGAGCTCGGGGATCTCCTCGATGGTGTGGGCGACCTTCATGCCGCGGCCACCGCCACCGAAGGCGGCCTTGATCGCGACCGGGACGCCGTACTGCTTGGCGAACTCCACGACCTCGTCGGCGTTCTTGACCGGGTCCTTGGTGCCTGCGGCCATCGGGGCCTTGGCGCGCTCGGCGATGTGCCGGGCGGTGACCTTGTCTCCGAGGTCGCGGATGGACTGCGGCGAGGGACCGATCCAGATCAGCCCGGCGTCGATGACGGCCTGGGCGAAGTCGGCGTTCTCGGACAGGAAGCCGTAGCCGGGGTGGATCGCGTCGGCACCGGACCGCTTCGCTGCGTCGAGGATCTTGTCGAACACGAGGTACGACTCGGCGGATGTCTGGCCGCCGAGGGCGAAGGCCTCGTCGGCAAGGCGCACGAACGGCGCGTCGGCATCCGGCTCGGCGTACACGGCGACGCTGGCCAGGCCTGCGTCCGCTGCCGCCCGGATCACACGCACGGCGATTTCGCCGCGGTTGGCGACGAGCACCTTGGTGATGTGCGCGCTGGCATGACTGGGCACTGAGCCTCCTGTTTGTCGCAAGGGGTACCCGCTGTTCGATCCCCTTCCGGGGGTCGTACCCGGCGGGGTGGTTACGGGCATCACATCGGAGTGTAGGCATCGCCCACCGGCCCTATGTAATCGGATAGCGAATTCGTCGCGAAGGCCCCGTGGGGCGGCCAAACCCTACTGACCAGTAATTCTTCCGGTCACCGGGTGATCTGGTCCGCGAGCGTGCAGGTACCGGTGCCCACGACCTCCTCCATCAGGTTCCGGAGCCGGCCGAGATAGCGGTGGACGTTGGCCGCCGCCTCACCGGTGTCGGGGTACCGGGCGGCGATGTTCACACCTCGAGGGGTTCGGTTCACCCAGATGTGCACGTCGTGCTCGTACTGCTTGCTCCGCAGGGCCCGCGCGTTCCATTCCGGCCACTGCGTCGCCGCAGGAACGAAGCGCAGATCCATGTAGGAGACGACGAATCGCGGCCTGGCCGCGGTGGTGAGGACCTCACTGACCCGTTCGTAGGGATACCGGGCCGCGGGCTTCGCCGCCGCGATCTGCGCCTGCGCGCGCGCCGCCAGTTCGCCGAACGACTGGGCGCCGTACACGTCGAAGCAGATCGGGCCGAGTCCCACATACCAGCCGACCGACGCGGCCAGCTGCGGGTCGTTCCTGGTGTGCATCGGGGTGACCGCCTCGAATCGCGGCTCGCCCGCGAGCTCGGCTCCGACGATGCCGAGGCACGCGAGGGTGCCCGCGAAGAAGCTGTGACCGAGCTTGCGGCAGGCGAGCGTGAACGCGTCCGCGCCGTCGGCGTCGAGCGCCCACGCGGACACGCCGCTCTGCGGCACCGGGCCGGGGTCGGCGGCGCCGATGTCGAGCGGGAACTCGGGCAGGGTCCCGCCGCAGTGATCGAGGGTCGACCGCCACAGTTCGACCACCGGGTGGCCGGGGTCCAGCTCGGCCGCGGTGTCCCGTTCACGGGCCCCGAAGTCCACGTAGCTGCCCACCGGGAACAGGTCGGCGTCGATGCCGCCGCGGGCCTGCCGGTACAGCGCCTCGATCTCCTGCGCGACGATCACGACGGACAGGCCGTCGATGATCGCGTGGTCGGCCGCGAGGAACACGGTGAAGCGATCGTCGGGGCCGGGCGGCACCAGCGTGGCGAAGGCATACGAGGGCCAGGACAGCGGGGACGTGCAGCCGTCGAACAGCTCGGCCAGGTCGGCGTGGTTCTCTGCACCGCTGGTCCGGTAGCCGTGGCTGCGGGCGGTGACCCGAACCCGCCCCGTCTCGATCGTGTGACGGCTGACCGCGCCTGTGGTCGGGCTGATGCTCGCGTGACTTCGCAGCGCCTCGTGCCGATCGATCCACTCGTTCAGCGCGTGTGCGAGGGCCGCGGTGTCGAGCTGTCCGGTGATCTCGAATGCTGTCCCGAGCCACGATCCGTGTTCGGGACCGGTGGTGCGGGTGGCCTGACGCAGGCGAGCCTCGTGCACGTACGACGCGGGCCGGGGATCGTCGAACCAGGGCGACGATCCGTCGTCGAAGGGCGCGGACGGGAGCCACTCGGTGAGGGTGCCCGCGGAGATGGGGTAATCGGAGAGTTCGGTGAATTCCATTGGCAACATCCAATTCTTGCGAGTGGTGTGCTGATGGATGGGGAGGACAACACTGACCCGCCCGTCCGGGAGTCTACCGGCGGGCGGGTCGGTGTGCAGGTCTCGATCAGTCCGTGAGGTGTCGCTTGATGCGCGTCAGCATCGCGGACATCCCGCGTAGCCGGAGCGGGCTCACCGCCTCCGCGAGGCCAAGCGCCGAATAGAAGTCGGCGGGGACATCGAGAATTGCCTTGGCGCTCTGGCCGTCGAGGCCCTGGTGCAGGATCGACGCGAAGCCTCTTGTCGTCGGCGCCTCGGGTGGGGCGCTGAAGTACAACCGCACGTGCTCCCTGTCGGCGGCGTCGACCGAGAGGAACAGCGGCGACTGGCACTCGGGGACCGGTTCCATCGCCGCCTGCTCGAGCTCGGCGGGCAGATCGGGGAGTTCGCGGCTGAACTCGAGCAACAACTGCAGCTTCTGCTGACCGTCGACGGCGGCGAAGTCGTCGACGATCTCGGCGAGCGGTTCGGGCAGGCTCATGCGGTCGCCGGGACCTCTCCGGGCTCCTCACCCTTGGCGATCGGGACCCGCACCGCGTTGCCCCACTCGGTCCAGGAACCGTCGTAGTTGCGCACCTTGTCGAAGCCGAGCAGGTGGGTGAGCACGAACCAGGTGTGGCTCGACCGCTCGCCGATACGGCAGTACGCGACCACGTCGTCGGTCGGCGCGTAGGCGGCGTAGATCTCTTCCAGCTCCGTGCGGGAGCGGAACCGGCTGTCCGGCGCCGCGGCCTTTGCCCACGGGATCGACGCCGCGGTCGGGATGTGGCCGCCGCGGAGGGCGCCCTCCTCCGGGTAGTCGGGCATGTGGGTGCGCTCGCCGGTGTACTCCTGGGGCGAGCGGACGTCGATCAGCGGTCCCTTGCCCAGGTGCCCGAGGACGTCGTCCTTGAAGGCGCGGATGGCGGCATCGTCGCGCTCGACCACCGGGTAGTCGGTGCGAGGGTTCTCCGGCACGTCGAGCGTGGTGCCCCGGTCCTCCGCGATCCACGCGTCCCGGCCGCCGTCCAGCAGTCGCACGTCCTCGTGGCCGAAGAGGGTGAACACCCACAGCGCGTAGGCGGCCCACCAGTTGCTCTTGTCGCCGTAGATCACGACGGTGTCATCGCGGCTGATGCCCTTGCGGCTCATCAGGTCCGCGAAGGCCTCGCCATCGATGTAGTCGCGGGTCACCGGATCGTTGAGGTCGAGGTGCCAGTCGATCTTCACCGCGCCCGGGATGTGGCCCACGTCGTAGAGCAGCACGTCCTCGTCCGACTCCACGATCTTGACGCCCGGTGCGCCGATGTGAGCGCCCAACCATTCGGAGGTGACCAGTCGTTCGGGATGGGCGTACGCCGCGAAGGAGGGGTTCGGGTCGGGCGCTACGGGCACTGGGGATCTCCTGACGAGGCGGCAAATGGGTCGCCGTCGATTCTAAGCTGACGGCGCCGGGTGTGCCGCCCGCGCCGACGTCGATCGGCGCGGGCCTCGCGCGGGATGAAGTGTATAGTTCGCGGTTTCGGACTCCGGACAACGCCGGTAGGGGAATCGTCGTTAGCCGCCTTGTGGCACGTTGACCTGCATCGATTCGATGTCGAATCGATCCGGGGGCTCCCTTGTAATTTGTCGGACAATTGGACCATTCGCATGCGCGATGCCCGCGGTGTCTCGTAGTCTCCCGCACAGACACGCGCCGATCCGCGTGCGTAATTCGCGTGCCCAGCACTCGCCATCGGCACTGAAGGACCCCGCCGCAAACCACACATTGCCCACGCATCGCCCCATCAACTGGACACTTGCCTAATCGCCGAGTCTCTTCGGGCTTAGCAATCATCTCGAGAGGTTCTACCCGTGGTTCCTGCACGCGACGCTGTCCGTGAGTCCGATCCCCGCCACTCGCATCCGCAGCTGGATGCGGACCGCAGTGCCGAAGCGTTCCCGCTGTCGGCTGCGCAGCGCGGGATCTGGTTCGCGCAGCACCTGCTGCCGGATGTGCCGATCACGATCGCCCAGTGTGTCGAGGTGGTCGGTGACCTCGACGTCGAGACCCTGCGGGCCGCGGGGGCCCTTGGTTCGCGGGAGATGGGCACCGGCATGCTGCGGATCGTCGAACACGAGGGTGATCCCGCCCAGGTCGTCGACGCGACGCTCAACGACCAGATGAAGGTCATCGACCTGCGGTCCGCGGCCGATCCGGCCCAGGCGGCCGAGGACTGGATGCGTGCCGAGTACAGCGCTCCGATCGACCTGCTCACGGACCGGTTGATCGAATCCGCCGTCCTTCGGCTCGGGGACGACCACTACTACTGGTACGCCCGCATCCACCACATCGTGCTCGACGGATTCGGCGCGATGACGTACATGAACCGCGTGGCCGAGCTGTACACGGCGACCGCCGAGGGCAGGCCCGCCGCCGAGCTCACCGCCAGTCCCGTCCGTGAGATCTGCGAGGACGAGGCTCGCTACCGGGAGTCCACCCGGTTCGCCAAGGACCGCGAGTACTGGACAGAGCGGACCCGGGACCTGCCCGAGCCGATCAGCCTCGCCGCCAGCACCGCGGCGGTCGGCGCCTTCTCGCTGGTGGCCGGAGGGCCGATGGCCGCTGCGACCGAGGCGGCCATGGAGGGACAGGACTCCCAGTTCACCCCGACCGCCATCGCCGCGGTCGCGGCCTTCCTCTCCCGGCTGACCGGCGAGAGCGATGTCGCGCTGAGCCTGCCCGTGTCGGCACGGACGACCGCCCGGATGCGCCGATCCGGCGGCATGGTCTCCAACGTGATCCCGCTGCGGGTGCAGGTCGGCAACGAGACGACCGTCTCGGACCTCGTCTCCCAGGTGCAGTTGGAATTGACCGGGGCGCTGCGCCACCAGCGCTATCGCCACGAGGACATCCGGCGCGGACTCGGCTCGGGTGCGGGACAGCGTGGATTCTTCGGTCCCGCGATCAACATCATGATGTTCCACAGCGAGATCCGCCTTGGCACCCTGACCGGGCAGATGCGGGTCCTGACCACCGGGCCGGTCGAGGACCTGTCCGTCAACATCTATCCGAGCGTCGCCGGGAGCCGGCCCCACATCGACTTCGAGGCGAACCCGAACCTGTACACCGCCGAGGACCTGGATGGGCACCACGCGCGGTTCCTGGAGTACCTCACGCAGTTCGCCGCGGCCGATCGTGCCGCGCTGGTGTCCGATCTGGACGTGCTGCACGACGACGAGCGCGCGGAGTTGGTGCCGCTGCGTGGGCCCGCGGCCTCCGATGCCCGACTCCTGCCGGACCTGTTCGCGGACGGTGCGACGGCAAATCCGGACGGCCTCGCGATCGTCGCAGGCGAGGATCGGGTCAGCTACCGCGAACTCGATACCCGGTCCAACCAGCTCGCTCGGCTGCTGATCGACAGCGGCGTCGGCCCGGAGTCGTTCGTGGCCCTCTCCTTCGCCCGGTCGGTCGAGGCGCTGGTGGCCGTGTGGGCCGTGGCGAAGTCCGGTGCGGCCTTCCTGCCCATCGACCCGGAACTGCCCGTCGATCGCAAGTTGCACATGGTCACCGACTCCGGCGTCCTGGTCGGGCTCACCACGGCGGCGCAGCGGGGTGTGTTGCCGTCCTCGGTCGACTGGCTGATCACGGACGACGAGGAGACGACCGCCCGGTACTCGGTGCTGCCGACGGATCCCGTCACCGACGCGGACCGGCGACGTCCGCTGCGCACCGGAAACCCGGCGTTCGTCATCTACACCTCGGGATCGACGGGGCTGCCCAAGGGCGTGGTGGTCACCCACGCCGGTCTGGTCAACTTCGCGGCTGCGGCGCGCCAGGAGCTGGGGATCACCTCGGCCTCCCGGGTGCTGCGTTTCTCGTCCGCCAGCTTCGACGCCTCGGTCTTCGAGATGCTGCAGGCCTTCACCGCAGGCGCGACGATGGTGGTCGCCCCGCCCGAGGTGTACGGCGGCGAGGACCTCGTGGACCTGCTGCGATCGGAGCGGGTCACCCACATCATCTCGGCGCCGACCGTGCTCGGGTCGGTCGACCCGAAGGGTCTCGTCGACCTGCAGGCGGTGGTCGTGGGTGGCGACGTCTGCACCCCGGACCTGGTCGGGAAGTTCGCCGACGTCTGCAGGTTCACCAACAGCTATGGGCCGACCGAGACGACGATCGTCATCACGACCGGCCGCCCGCTCTCGGTGGACGATCGGATCACCATCGGTGCGCCGATCCAGGGTGCGAGCGCCCTTGTGCTCGATCGCCTGCTCCGCCCGGTGCCGGTGGGGGCCATTGGTGAGCTGTACCTGGCCGGCCCCGCGCTCGCCCGCGGATACCACGACCGGCGGGGGCTGACCTCCGACCGTTTCGTCGCGAATCCCTTCGCGGAGCCCGGTTCTCGGATGTACCGGACCGGCGACGAGGTCAGGTGGACTCCCGATCACGAGCTGATGTTCGTCGGACGCGCCGACCACCAGGTCAAGATCCGCGGATTCCGGATCGAGCTCGGCGAGATCGACGCCGCGTTGACGTCGCAGGACGGGATCGACTTCGCGGTCACCATCGCGCACGAGCGCAGCAACGGCGCGATCGCGCTGGTGTCCTACGTACGTCCCCGGACCGGTCACGCGGTGGATCCGGCCGCTGTCATCACCCGCGCCGGGGAGTTCCTGCCCGGTCACATGCTGCCGTCCGCGGTGATGGTGATCGACCACGTCCCGCTGACCACCGCCGGCAAACTGGATCGGCGCGCGTTGCCCATCCCCGTGTTCGGCACCGCCACGGCGGAGTACCGCGAACCGGTCACCGAGGCCGAGAAGCTGATCGCGGAGGTGGTCTCGGAGCTGCTCGGCGTCCAGCGCATCGGTGTCGACGAGTCCTTCTTCGCGGTCGGCGGCGACAGCATCATCGCCATCCAGCTCGTCGCGCGGGCCAAGGCACGTGGACTGCGGTTCTCGGCGCGGGACGTCTTCGAGCGCAAGACAATCGCCGAGATCGCGAAGATCGCAGTCCAGGCAGAGGGCGCGGAGAACACTGCGCTCGAGGAGCTCGCGGGCGGGGGCATCGGAGCGGTGCCGCTGACGCCGATCGTGCACTCGATGCTCGACCGCGGAGGACCGGGCACGTTCTTCCAGGCGATCGCCCTCACCCTGCCCGACGGCATCGACCACGCCTCGCTGACCGCCGCCGTCGCCGCGCTGACCGATCGTCACGACGCGCTGCGCGCGCGGTTCCTGCCCGACGGAGATGGCTGGGTCTTCGAGACCAGGGCCGACTCGCTCGACCCGGAACGGCTGCTGCGCACTGTCACCGTGACCCAGGCCGGCATGACCGAAGCCCTGCTCGAGGAGTGCGAGACGGCCGCGGGCCGACTCGACCCCGCCGGCGGAATCATGATCCAGTTCGTATGGCTGACAACGGAATCGGCGGACCGGCTCCTGATAGTCGCCCACCACCTCGTCGTCGACGGGGTGTCGTGGCGCACCATCGTCCCCGACCTCGCGCAGGCGTGGATGCAGGCTTCCGCTGGCGCCACGCCGGAACTCACGCCGATCGGGACCTCGCTGCGTAGGTGGGCCCACGGCGTCGCCGATTCCGCCGCCGCGAAGACGTTCGCCGGCGAAATGGACTACTGGACGGGTGTTCTCTCGGGTCCGGACCCGGCGCTCGGCACCAGGGACCTCGACCCGGATCTGGACACGGTGGAGACCGCGGGCCGGGTGCGGGTGGAGCTGACCACCGCCGTCACCGAATCCCTGCTGACCACCCTGCCTGCTGCCTTCCGGTGCGGAGTCAGCGAGGGGCTGATCTCCGCACTCGCCGTGGCGGTGTCGGCATGGCGCCGCGATCGCGGGCTCGAGTTGCCCTCGCTCCTGCTCAACCTCGAGGGTCACGGCCGCGAGGACGAGGCCGTCGCCGGTGCGGACCTGTCGAGGACGGTGGGTTGGTTCACCAGCCTGTTCCCGGTGCGATTGGACCTGACCGGGGTCGATCTCGCCGACGCCGTGGACGGGGGCACCGCGGCGGGCGCAGTGATGAAGGCCGTCAAGGAGCAACTACACGCGGTTCCGAATCGCGGTGTCGGATTCGGCGTGCTGCGGTACCTCGACGACGCGACCTCTCCGGTGCTCGCGTCGTTGCGCGTGCCTCAGGTCAGTTTCAACTATCTCGGACGCACCGGCGCGGCCCAGGTGCCCGAGTCGATGCGGGGTCTCGGGTGGATCCCGGACCCGGACGCACCGGACCTCAACGCCGCCAGCGGTTCCGATCTGACCGTCGGGGCGGTGGTGGACGTCAACGCGGTGGTCGACGACGGAGTCGACGGGCCGCGGCTCTCGGCGACCTTCGCCTTCCCGACCGGACTGCTGACCGCCGACGACGTCGCCGAGCTCGCCGGACTCTGGCAGCGTGCACTGGTGGGGCTTGCGGCGCGCGCCGAGCTGCCCGCCGCGGGCGGGTTCACGCCCTCGGACTTCCCGCTGGTCCGGGTGGGTCAGGCCGAGATCGAGCGGTGGGAGAGCCGGTACCCGCTGCTGTCCGACGTGTGGCCGCTCTCGCCGCTGCAGCGTGGCCTGCTCTTCCACGCCGAGCTGTCGGAGCAGACGGTGGACGTGTACACCGCGCAGCTGAGGCTCAACCTGGCGGGGGTCGTCGATTCGAGCAGGTTGCGTTCCGCCGCAACGGATCTGGTTCGGCGCCACGAGAATCTGCGTACCGCGTTCGGCTACGCGGAGGACGGTTCCGCCGTGCAGATCGTGGTCGAGCGCGTCGACCTGCCGTGGCGGGAGGTGGACGTCCGGGCGCTGCCCGAGCACGAGCGGGACGTGCGCCTGGAGAAGCTACTGGACGACGAGCGGACCGCTCGGTTCCCGATGGACAGCCCGCCGCTGCTACGGATCCTGTTGGTGCGCACGGCGCCCGAGCGGTACGTGCTCGCCATCACCAATCACCACATCCTGCTCGACGGTTGGTCGATGCCGCTGCTGGTGCGGGAACTGTTGATCTCCTATGCCGCGGGCGCCGACATCGCGGGCCTGGCCCGGCCGCGCTCCTATCGCGAGTACCTCGCCTGGCTGGCCGATTGTGACACCGCGGCCGCACACGCGGCCTGGGGTCGCGCACTCGACGGCGTCACCGAACCGACCCTGCTCGCGCCTGCCCGGCTGCCGGGGGAGCAGGGACCGCTGCCCGAGGAGTTGGTCGTCGATCTGCCCGCCGGGCTGGAGGACGGGATCGGCCGGATGGCCCGCGAGCTCGGGGTGACCGTGAACACGGTGATCCAGGCGGCGTGGGGGCTGCTGCTTGCCCGGCTGCTCTCCCGCGACGACGTCACCTTCGGCGCCACCGTATCCGGACGCCCGCCGCAGCTGGCAGGCGTCGAGTCCATGCTGGGCCTGTTCATCAACACCGTGCCCGTCCGCGTCCGCGTCGACCAGGACGAGTCGGTCTCGGACTTCCTGTCCCGGCTGCAGGCCGACCAGGCGGACCTGCTCGATCACCATCACGTCGGACTCGGTGACATCCAGGCTGCGGTCGGTCTGGGGGAGCTCTTCGACACCTTGACGGTGTTCGAGTCGTATCCGGTCGACAAGTCCGGATTCGACGAGAACACCGACATCGGCGGAATGCGGGTGCTCGACCTCGACGCACACGACGCGACGCACTTCCCGCTGACGCTGATGTCGATCCTCGACCCGCGGCTGCGACTGAACCTGCGGTACAGCCCGCAATCCTTTGATCGGGATGCCGTGACGCTGTTGGCTTCCCGGCTGATCCGCATCTTGGACACGATGGCGGCGCAGCCCGGTCTCGCGGTCGAGGAGATCGACATCCTCGCCCCGGGCGAGCGGGACCTCGTGGTCGCGGAGTGGAACGACACCGACCACCCAGTGGCCCCGGCCACCCTGGTCGACCTGTTCGCCGCGCAGGTCGCCTCGACCCCGGACGCGGTCGCGTTGGTGGCCGGGGACGAGTGCGTCTCGTACCGCGAATTCGACCGCCGGGTCAATCGACTGGCGCGGTACCTGCTCGCCGCCGGGGTGGGGCCGGAGTCGTTCGTCGCGGTGTCGATGCGACGGTCCGTCGACCTGATGGTGAGCATCTACGCGGTCCTCGCCGCGGGCGGCGCGTACGTGCCGATCGATCCCGACCAGCCCGCCGAGCGGACGGACTACGTGCTGTCCCAGGCCCGGCCGGTGCTGGTGCTGACCACCTCGGCCGACGCCGCCGCCATGCCCGACGCCGCGACGACGGTGGCGGTGGACACCATGGACCTGTCCGGCCAGGGCGATGCCCCGCTGCAGGAGTCCGAGCGGGCGCAGTTGCGCGGTCACAACACCGCCTACGTGATCTACACGTCCGGCTCGACCGGGCGGCCCAAGGGCGTCGCGGTCCCGCACGCCGGCATCGTGAACCGACTGCTGTGGATGCAGAGCAGGTACCCGCTCGGCGGCGACGACGCGGTGCTGCAGAAGACGCCGGTCACCTTCGACGTTTCGGTGTGGGAGCTGTTCTGGCCGTTGCAGACCGGCGCCCGCATGGTCATCGCGGAACCCGACGGCCACCGCGACCCGCGGTACCTCGAGGCGGTGATCCACGACCAGCGGATCACGACGCTGCACTTCGTGCCGTCGATGCTCGAACTGTTCCTCGCCGACGCCGACCTGTCCCGGTGTGAGTCCCTGCGCCACGTGTTCGCCAGCGGCGAGGCGCTCCCGCCCAGCGCGGTCGCCGAGTTCCACCGGCGCAGCCGGGCGCGGCTACACAACCTGTACGGCCCGACCGAGGCGTCGGTCGACGTCACCTTCCACGAGACGCACCGAGCGGAGCCGGTCGTCCCGATCGGCGCACCGGTGTGGAACACCCAGACCTACGTGCTGGACGCCAGGCTGCGTCCGCTCCCGGTCGGTGCCGCGGGAGAGCTCTACCTCGCGGGCGTCCAGCTGGCGCGCGGGTACGTCCAGAGGCCGGACCTGACGGCGGACCGTTTCGTGGCGGACCCCTTCGGCCGCCCGGGCGCGCGGATGTACCGGACCGGCGACCTGGCCCGGTGGAACTCTCAGGGTGAGTTGGAGTACCTGGGGCGCACCGACTTCCAGGTGAAGCTGCGCGGCCAACGCATCGAGCTGGGCGAGATCGAGTCGGCGCTCACGCGTGACGACTCGGTCGGCCAGGCCGCGGTGCTGCTGCGCGGCGGCGCCGGCGGCGAGTTCCTCGCCGGATACGTGGTGCCGGCGGCCGGCGCGGAGATCGACCGCGCGGCGTTGCTCGAGTCCGTCGGGCGCGACGTGCCGGCGTACATGGTGCCCTCGGTCCTCATCGTCCTCGACGCGTTTCCGCTGAACGCGAACGGCAAGCTCGATCGGAAGGCGCTGCCGGAACCCGAGTTCACGGGCGCAGAATTCGTCGCCCCCGCCACCGCCACCGAGATCGTGGTCGCGCGGATCAGTGCGGAGTTGCTCGGGAAGCCTCAGGTCGGCGCGTCCGACAACTTCTTCGACCTCGGCGGCAACTCGTTGCTCGCCACCCGTCTGCTCGCACGGCTCGACTCGGAGCTGGGTGTGCGGGTGAGCGTGCGGGATCTGTTCGAGTCGCCGACGGTCGGGGCACTGGCTGCCCGGCTCGACGACGCCAACGGCGCCGGCGTGCGGCCGCCCCTGGTGCCGGCGGTCCGTCCGGACCGGGTCCCGCTCTCGCCGGCGCAGTCCCGGATGTGGTTCCTCAACCAGTTCGACACCAGCTCCGGCGCCTACAACGTCGCCGTGGCACTGCGGCTGAGCGGCACCCTCGACGTCGCGGCGTTGCGGGACGCGGTCGCGGACGTGACGGGCCGGCACGAGTCCCTGCGCACCCGCTACCCCGACTCGGTCGACGGTCCAAGCCAGCAGATCCTGGCGGTCGGCGAGGTCGCGGTCGACCTGCCGGTCGCGGCGATGGCGCCGGCCGAGCTCGCGGACCGACTCCGCGAGGAGGTCGCGGGCGGCTTCGACGTCACCACCGAACTGCCGATCCGGCTGCGCCTGTTCCGGGTGGCCGGTGACGAGCACGTCCTGTCGATGGTCGTGCACCACATCAGCATCGACGGGTGGTCGATGCAGGCGTTGGCGCGTGATGTCATGTCCGCGTTCAGTGCTCGCGCGCACGGCACGGCGCCCGGATGGGAGCCGCTGCCGGTCCAGTACGCCGACTACGCGCTGTGGAAGCAGGAGATCCTCGGATCGGAGTCAGACCCGCAGTCGCTGGCCGCGCGGCAGCTCGGGTACTGGTCGCAGCAGTTGGCGGGTCTGCCGGACCTGCTGGCCCTGCCCCACGACCACCGGCGTCCGGCGACCCCGACCTACCGCGGCGCCGGAGTGCCGTTCAGCATCGACGCCGACGTCTACCACGGCGTCCGCGAGCTCGCCCGCCGCGCCAACGCGACGCCGTTCATGGTGCTGCACGCCGCGCTCGCGGTTCTGCTGGCCAGGCTGAGCGAGTCCACCGACATCGCGATCGGCACCCCGGTCGCCGGCCGCGGCGAGTCGGCGCTCGACGACGTCGTGGGCATGTTCGTCAACACGCTGGTGCTGCGCTCCGAGGTCGACGGCGCGCTGCCCTTCGACGAACTGCTCCGTGAGATCCGGGATGTCGACCTCGCCGCGTTCGGACAGGCGGACGTGCCGTTCGAGCGACTGGTCGAGGTGGTGGCCCCGGCCCGATCCACCGCGTACCACCCGCTGTTCCAGGTGGTGCTGGCGTTCGAGGACCTGCAGGTCGACGGTTTCGCCCTGCCCGGACTGCAGATCCACCGTGAACCCCTCGACTTCGGGGTCGCGAAGTTCGACCTGCAGCTGACGGTCGGCGAGCTGGTTGACGGGGAGGGCGCCGCAGCCGAGTTCGTCTATGCGAGTGACCTGTTCGACGAGGCCACCGTGCTCGAGTTCGCGGCGCGCTTCCTGCGGATCCTGGCCGCTGCGGTGGAACGGCCCGACGGAGCCGTCGGTGACGTCGAGATTCTCGACGAGTCCGAACGGACGGCGTTGCGATCGCTGGGCGGCGCGCCGTCGCGGTCCGAGCGGCCGGGGGTGACCCTGGCGGCGCTGCTGGCGGAGGCGGCGGACCGCAACCCGGGCGGGGACGCGATCGTGTTCGAGGGGACAGCTCTGTCCTACGCCGAGCTGGATGTGCGCTCGAATCGTCTCGCGCGTGAGCTGATCGGCATGGGCGCCGGGCCCGAGTCCTGCGTGGCCGTGGCCCTGGAACGGTCCGTCGAGTCCGTCACCGCGGTGTGGGCGGTGGCGAAGACGGGTGCCGCATTCCTGCCGGTGGATCCGACGTATCCGGCCGACCGGATCGAGCACATGCTCTCCGACTCCGGCGCGCGGGTCGGTGTGACCGTCGGGCAGAACCGGCCCGCGCTGGGAGACTCGGTGCACTGGTTGGTGCTCGACGACGCCAGTGCTGCGGCTCGGGTCGCGGACCGGAGCTCGGCGGCGGTCACCGGCGGCGAGCTGTCGGGCGTGGTGCGGCCGGAGAACCCGGCCTACGTGATCTACACGTCCGGGTCGACGGGTGTCCCGAAGGGCGTGGTGGTGAGCCACGCCGGTCTCGGTGCGTTCGTGGACGACCAGCGCGACCGGTACGGGGTGCGGACCGATTCGCGGACCCTGCACTTCGCGTCGCCGAGCTTCGACGCGTCGATCCTGGAACTGATGATGGCGGCGGGCGGCGCGGCCACGATGGTGGTGGCGCCGACGCACGTCTACGGCGGCGAAGCCCTCGCCGACCTGCTGCGCGAGCAGCGGGTGACACACGCGTTCGTGACCCCCGCGGCCTTGGCGACGGTCGATCCGGCCGGGCTCGAGCAGCTCGAGGTCGTCGTCGTCGGCGGTGACGCCTGCGAGGCCTCACTGGTCGAGCGGTGGGCGCCGGGCCGACGGATGTTCAACGCATACGGGCCGACCGAGTCGACGGTTGTCGCGGTGCACTCGGACCCGATGGTCGCGGGTCGGCCGGTGGTGCTTGGCGGTCCCGTCGTTGGCACCGACGTCGTGGTGCTCGACGCCCGGCTTCACCCGGTGCCGGTCGGCGTCGCGGGAGAGCTCTATCTGTCGGGAGCCGGGCTGGCACGCGGCTACCACGCGCGGCTGCCGCTGACCGCGGAGCGGTTCGTGGCCAACCCGTTCGGAGGCGCGGGGTCGCGGCTGTACCGGACCGGTGACCTGGTGCGGTGGTCTCGGGAGGGGACGCTCGAGTACCTCGGACGGACCGATGCCCAGGTGAAGATCCGTGGCCACCGGATCGAGTTGGGTGAGATCGACGCCGTGCTGTCCGCTCATCCGGACGTCGATTTCGCGGCGACGGTCGGGTTCGACGGCCCGGCCGGTGGCCGGTCGCTGGTCGCGTATGTGTTGCCGCGGGCAGGCGCCCCGGTGGAGACCTCCGCGTTGACGAGCTTCGTGCGCGATCGGTTGCCGGAGTACATGGTGCCGGCATCGGTGACGGTGCTCGAGGCGGTGCCGTTGACACCGGGTGGCAAGCTGGATCGGAAGGCATTGCCTGCGCCGGTGTTCGAGGTGCGCGAGTACCTGCCGCCGCGCACGGCCACCGAGCAGGTGGTGGCCGACATCTTCGCCGAGGTGCTCGGGAGCGAGCGGGTCGGCGCGGACGACGACTTCTTCGCGCTCGGCGGCAACTCGCTCAGCGCCACCCAGGTTGTCGCGCGGCTCAACGCCACCGCGGGCACCGGCCTGCGGGTTCGGGAGATCTTCGGTAGCTCGACCGTGGCAGGCCTCGCCGCCCTGGTGGACACACACGAGGCCGCGGACCGGATCCCGCTCGTGGCCGGGACCCGGCCGGACCGGATCCCGCTGTCGCTGGCACAGCAGCGGATGTGGTTCCTCAACCGATTCGACCCCACGTCCGCGGTCTACAACATCCCGCTGGCGGTGCGCCTGACCGGCGAGTTGGACGCCGCCGCGCTCGCCGCCGCCGTGCACGACGTGATCGACCGGCACGAATCCCTCCGCACGGTGTTCCCGGATTCCGCTGACGGTCCGCAACAGCGGATCCTGCCGGCGACCGAGATGCCCGTCGACCTCAGTCCCGTCGACGTCGACGGCGAGGACGCGCTACGGACGGCGATCGTCGAGCTCGTCTCCGGTGGATTCGACGTCACCGCCGCCATCCCGCTGCGCGGCGGCCTCTTCCGCCTCGACGCAGGCGACTACGTGTTGGTGCTCGTGGTCCACCACATCAGCGCCGACGGATTCTCGACGCTGCCGCTGGCCCGCGACCTGGTCACCGCCTATGCGGCCCGGACCCGCGGCGAGTGCCCGGCCTGGGCGCCACTGGCGGTCCAGTACGCGGACTACGCGCTGTGGCAGCGTGAGGTACTCGGGTCCGAGGACCGCATGGACTCGCTGGCATCGGTCCAGCTCGCCTACTGGGCCGAGCGACTGGCAGGCGTGCCTGCCGTGCTCGACCTGCCCGCCGACCGACCCCGGCCTGCGGTCGCCTCCTATCGCGGTGCCCGCGTCGACTTCGTCGTCGACGCCGAGTTGACCGATCGTCTGCGTGGGCTCGCGCTCGAGCACCGCGTGACCCTGTTCATGGTCCTGCACGCGGCGCTCTCGCTCCAGCTCGCTCGGCTCAGCGGCTCCACCGACATCACCGTCGGCAGCCCGATCGCCGGCCGCGGCGAGGCGGCGCTGGACGACGTGGTCGGGATGTTCGTCAACACCCTGGTGCTGCGCACCGAGGTCGATCCGACCGCGACTTTCGCGGACCTGCTGGCCCAGACCCGCGGGGTCGACCTGGCCGCGTTCGGGCACGCAGACGTGCCGTTCGAACGCGTCGTCGAGGTCGCCAACCCGCCTCGCTCGCAGGCGTATTCGCCGTTGTTCCAGGTGGCGCTGTCGCTGCAGAGTCAGGGCGTCGGCTCGCTCGAGCTGCCGGACGTCCGCGTGACGATGCTCGACCAGGAGACCGACCTCGCGAAGACCGATCTCGAGTTGACCTTCCGCGAGAGCGAGGCGGGCATGTCGGGCTCGCTCATCTACGCGGCGGACCTGTTCGACGGCGGCACCGCCCAGCGGTTCGTCGACCGCTTGGTGCGGGTGCTGGGTGCGGTCTCGGCCGACCCGTCGGTCCTGGTCGGCGAGGCCGATCTGCTCGACCCTCGGGAGCGGTCGGTGCTCGCGGAGCGCGCGATCGCGGCGCCGCTGCCGGTGCGGCTGCTGCCGGAGATCCTCGGCTTCGGAGCGGCCGTCGACCCGGCGGCGGTCGCGCTGACCGCGAGCGGCACCGAGATGTCCTATGCGGAGTTGGACGGGTCGTCCAATCGTCTTGCCCGGCTTTTGATCTCGCGGGGTGTGGGGCCGGAGACGTTTGTGGCGTTGGCGTTCCCGCGGACGGTGGAGTCGGTGGTCGCGATGTGGGCGGTCGTCAAGACCGGGGCCGCGTTCGTGCCGGTGGATCCTGCGCTGCCGGACGCGCGGATCGAGCACATGTTGACCGATTCCGGTGCGGTGCTGGGGCTGACGATGACCCGGGTCCGTGATGGGCTGCCCGGCCTCGTCGAGTGGCTCGAGTTGGACGGCGAGGTGGCCGAGGGGCTGCCGGACGGCCCGGTCTCGGATCGGGACCGGACGGCGCAGGTGTCCGCGAACACCGCCGCGTACATGATCTACACGTCAGGGTCGACGGGCACGCCGAAGGGCGTGGTGGTGACCCACACCGGTCTCGCGACGTTCATGGCCGAGGCACGTCCGGAGCTGGCGATCACGGCCGCGTCGCGCGTGCTGCGACTGTCGTCGGCGAGCTTCGACGCGTCGCTGTTCGAGATGCTGTCCGCGTTCAGCACCGGCGCCACCATGGTGGTGGCGCCGCCGGAGGTCATGGGTGGCGACGAGCTCGCGGTGCTGTTGCGGGACGAGCGGGTGAGCCATCTGATGAGCGCGCCCGCGGCGTTGGGAACCATGCGCGGCGAGGACCTGCCGGATCTCGAGATGGTGGGTGTCGGCGGTGACGTGTGCCCGCCGGAGTTGGTGGAGCGGTTGGCGCCGGGGCGCCGGTTCTTCAACGGCTATGGTCCGACGGAGACCTCCATCGTCATCACCTTGACGGCGCCGCTGTCGGTGGACGACCGGATCACCATCGGTGCACCCATCGGGGGAGCGGGCGCCGCGGTGCTCGATGCGCGGCTGCGGCCGGTCCCTCTCGGGGTGGTGGGAGAGCTGTACCTGTCGGGTGCCGGGCTGGCGCGGGGTTACCACGGCAGTTCCGCGCTGACGGCGAGCCGGTTCTTGGCGAATCCGTTCGGCGCCCCTGGGAGTCGGATGTATGCGACTGGCGACCTGGTTCGCTGGACCGTAGACGGCCAACTGGACTTCGTGGGGCGTGCGGATTCGCAGGTCAAGCTCCGCGGGTTGCGGATCGAGCTCGGCGAGATCGAGGCGGCACTGGCCGGCTGCGACGGAGTGGCGCAGGCGGTCGTGATGGTGCACGAGGACCCGCACACCGGACAGCGGTTGCTCGGTTACGTGGTGGGTGAGGCGGATTCGGCGCTCGAACCGCAGGTGTTGCGCGATGGGCTGTCCGCTGTGCTGCCGACGTACATGGTGCCTGCGCAGGTGGTGGTGCTCGACGAGCTCCCGCGCACGGTGGTGGGCAAGTTGGACCGGAAGTCCTTGCCTGTGCCGGAGTTGGAGGTGCGGGCCTTCCGGGCGCCGTCGACGCCGATCGAGGGGATCGTGGCCGGGGTGTTCGCGGATGTGCTCGGCGTGGAGCGGGTCGGCGCAGACGACGACTTCTTCGAGTTGGGTGGCAACTCGCTGATCGCCACGCAGGTGGTTTCGCGGTTGGGTGCGGCGCTGGATGCCCGGGTTCCGGTACGCCTCCTGTTCGAGGCGTCGTCGGTGGCGGCACTGGCGGTGGCCGTCGAGCGGCACGCCGGTGCGGGCGGACGCACGGCGCTGGTCGCGGCTCCGCGCCCGGAGCGAATCCCGTTGTCGCTTGCGCAGCAACGAATGTGGTTCCTCAACCGGTTCGATCCGCAGTCGTCGGCGTACAACGTGCCGATCGCGCTGCGTCTGTCGGGCGAGTTGGACGTCGATGCGCTGCGGGCCGCGTTGGCTGACGTGCTCGAGCGGCACGAGTCCCTGCGGACAGTCTTCCCCGGCTCGGACGACGGCCCACGGCAGCGGATCCTGACCTCCTCCGAGGCCGGAATCGACATTGTCGGCCTCCCGCTCACCCCGGACACGCTGATCCCGGCACTGACCGAGGTGGCCTCGGCCGGATTCGACGTCACGACCGGCGCTCCGGTGCGGGCGCGGCTGTTCGAGCTCTCCGACGCCGAGCACGTTCTCGTCGTCGTCGTGCACCACATCGCGGCCGACGGGTTCTCCGTCGGGCCGCTGGCCCGCGACGTCATGGTCGCCTACGAGGCCCGCAGTCGCGGACAGGCACCGGGCTGGGCACCGCTGGCCGTGCAGTACGCGGACTTCGCTCTGTGGCAGCGTGAGGTCCTCGGCTCCGAAGACGATCCGACGTCCCTGATCGCCGGTCAGCTCACCCACTGGCGGGACGCGCTGGAGGGTCTGCCGGACCAGCTGAACCTCCCGGGTGACCGGCCTCGGCCGAGTGTCGCCTCGTACCGTGGTGCGCGGCATCGCTTCTCGCTCGATGCCGACCTGCAGCGCGGGCTGAACCGGGTGGCGCGGGAGAACCACGTCACGCTGTTCATGGTCGTGCACGCGGCCTTGGCGGTCCTGCTCTCGCGTCTGTCCGGTACGGACGACATCGCTGTCGGCACCCCGGTGGCGGGTCGCGGCGACGCGGCCCTCGACGACCTCGTCGGCATGTTCGTCAACACGCTGGTGTTGCGGACGGAGCTGGACCAGTCCGAGTCCCTCGCAGCGCTGCTCGTGCGCGCCCGGGAGTCGGATCTGCAGGCCTTCGGGCATGCCGATGTACCGTTCGAGCGGCTGGTCGAGGTGCTCAACCCGGCTCGCTCGCAGGCCCGTCACCCGTTGTTCCAGGTGATGCTGGTGTTCCAGAACTTCGCGGAGGCCTCGTTCGAGCTGCCGGGACTGACGATCTCGGGAGTCGACTACGACGCAGCGGCAGCGAAGGTCGACCTGCAGCTGACGATGTCTGAGGTTGACGCGGCGGGCGGGGGAATGCAGGCCGAGTTCGAGTACGCGACAGATCTTTTCGACGAGTCGACGGTCGCGTCGTTCGCCGAGATGCTTCAGCGGATCCTGTCCGCGATGGCGGCCGACATGTCCGTCGCCGTCGGCGACGTCAAGATTCTCGACGAGGTCGAGAGCGCCCGCGTGCTCGGGTGGTCGCGGGGCAGGCGCTCGGCGGTGTCGGTGACGTCTCCGGTGTCGCTGTTCGGTGACCGGGTGGACCGGTTCCCCGACGCGGTCGCGGTGGCGGCCGGTGACGAATCGGTGACCTACGCGGAGCTCGACACACGATCGACGGCGTTGTCGGCCGAACTGGTCCGGCTGGGTGTCGGCGTCGACGATGTGGTGGCGCTGGTGCTGCCGCGGTCGGTGGAGTGGGTCGTCGCGATGCTGGCGGCGTGGAAGGCCGGTGCGGCCTACGCGCCGATCGATCCGACGTACCCGGCGGATCGGATCGAGTCGATCCTCGACGACACCGGTGCGCGGTGCGTGGTGAGTGCGTCGGCCAGGGACCTGCCGATCCCGGTCGTCGCAATGGACGAGTTCGTAGGGGCCGGTGAGGTTTCCGCGCGTCCTGTCGACCGGTGGCGTGAGCCCGCGGCGGGGCTGCGGCTGGGCTACGTCATCTCGACATCCGGGTCGACGGGCAAGCCGAAGCCGACGCTGGTGCCGATGGCAGGCATTGAGAACACCCTGGCCTGGTACCGACGTGAACTGCCCGCCGTCGGTGGACTGTTGATCGCCTCCTCGCCGAGCTTCGACCTGACGCAGAAGAACGTGTGGGCGGCGCTGACGGAGGGGCGCGCGATCCATCTCGCCGCCGACGGCTTCGACGCGCGGGACATCCTGCGGATTGTCGAGGCCGGCGCCGCGGTCGGGTCGGGTGTCAGGGTGGCGAACATGTCGCCAAGCGCGTTCGAGGCGGTCGTCGACACCGACGCCGACGGGATCCTGTCCGCCCTTGAGGTGGTCTTCCTCGGTGGCGAGGCGATCCGGATCGGCAAGTTCGAGACGCTGATGAATTCCGGTCTGCGGGTGGTCAACAGCTACGGACCGACCGAGGCCTCGGACGTGGTCTCCGCGTTCGACGCGGCGGTCTCCGACGGCTCCGGCGTACCGATCGGATCCCCGATCGCGAACATCGACCTGTTCGTGCTGGACCGGCGGATGCAGCCGGTCCCGACCGGTGTGGAGGGCGAACTCTACGTCGGCGGCATCGGCGTGGGTCGCGGCTACGGTGGCCGGTTCGGGTTGACGGCGGACCGGTTCGTGGCCAACCCCTTCGGGGACAACGGTTCCCGGATGTACCGCACCGGTGACCTGGTGCGGTGGAACGGTGACGGCAACCTGGAGTACATCGGGCGGTCGGACTTCCAGGTGAAGTTGCGCGGTCAGAGGATCGAGCTCGGAGAGATCGAGGCCGCGCTGGTCGAACACGGCTCGGTCGGACAGGCTGTGGTCGTACTGCACCACGACCGACACCTCGGTGACCGGCTGGTGGGCTATGTGGTGGCGGTGCCGGGTGAGACCGTCTCGGCAGACGACCTGAGGTCGGCGCTGGCGACGCGGTTGCCCGCGTACATGGTGCCCTCGTCGGTGACGGTGCTCGATCGGATTCCGTTGAGTGCCAACGGCAAGGTGGATCGGACGGCGCTACCGGCCCCGGTGTTCGAGGTGCGGGCCTTCCGGGCGCCGTCGACGCCGATCGAGGAGATCGTGGCCGGGGTGTTCGCGGATGTGCTCGGCGTGGAGCGGGTCGGCGCAGACGACGACTTCTTCGAGTTGGGTGGCAACTCGCTGATCGCCACACAGGTGGTTTCGCGGCTGGGCGCGGAGTTGGATGCCCAGGTTCCGGTCCGCGTGCTCTTCGAGGCGTCGTCGGTAGCGGCCCTCGCCGTGGCCCTCGAACAGCACGCGGGCTCCGGTGGGCGCCCCGCGCTGGTGGCGGGCCCCCGGCCGGAGCGGATCCCGCTCTCGCCCGCGCAGTCCCGGATGTGGTTCATCAACCAGTTCGACACCGCCTCGCCTGCCTACAACATTCCGGTCGCGGTGCGGCTGTCGGGCGAGCTGGACGTCGCGGCCCTGCGGGCGGCCGTCGGTGACGTTGTCGAGCGGCACGAGTCGCTGCGGACGGTGTTCCCGAACTCGGCGGACGGCCCGTCCCAGGTGGTCGTCGGCATCGACGACGTCCGGTTGGAGCTGGACGAGGTGGCGGTGTCTGCGGACGGCTTGATGGCCGCGTTCACCGGTTTCGCGCTGCGGGGCTTCGACGTGTCTGCGGAGATCCCGTTGCGGGCAAGCCTGTTCCGCGTTT
Source organism: Rhodococcus sp. PvR099 (assembly GCF_017833315.1). Lineage (NCBI taxonomy): Bacteria > Bacillati > Actinomycetota > Actinomycetes > Mycobacteriales > Nocardiaceae > Rhodococcus > Rhodococcus sp. PvR099. Next base: position 5,563,075 of record NZ_JAFIBV010000001.1, read on the forward strand.
CGGAGACGGAGCATGTCTTCGCGTTCGTGGTGCACCACATCTCGTCCGACGGATTCTCGGCGGGGCCGTTGGCGCGGGATCTGATGGTGGCGTACCTGGCGCGGACCGAGGGTCAGGCCCCGACGTGGGCGCCCCTGACGGTGCAGTACGCGGACTTCGCGCTGTGGCAGCACGAGGTGCTCGGGTCGGAGGACGACCCGGAGTCGCCTGCGGCAGTCCAGCTCGGCTACTGGGTCGAGCAGCTGGCAGGGGTGCCCGCACTCCTGGAACTGCCGACGGACCGCCCGCGGCCGCCGGTGGCGTCGATGCGCGGCGCGCGTACCGACTTTACAATCGACGCGGAGCTGCTGGGGCAGCTGACGGAGCTGGCTCGGGAGCGTCAGTCCACGCTGTTCATGGTGCTGCACGCGGCACTGACGGTGCAGCTGGCCCGCCTGAGCGGGTCCACCGACATCACCATTGGCAGCCCGATCGCCGGTCGGGGTGATGCCGAGCTCGACGACGTGGTCGGCATGTTCGTCAACACCCTGGTGCTGCGCACGCAGGTCGACCCGACCCTGACCTTCGCCGAGTTGCTGGCGCGCACCCGCGCGGTGGACCTGGCCGCGTTCGGCAATGCCGACGTGCCGTTCGAGCGGGTCGTGGAGGTGGTGAACCCGCCTCGATCGCAGGCGCACCCGCCGCTGGCCCAGGTGGCCCTGTCGCTGCAGAACCAGGGGTTGGCCTCGTTCGAGCTGCCGGGCATCGAGGTGTCGCCGCTCGAGGCGGACGCCGCGGTCGCGAAGATGGACCTCGAGCTGACCTTCCGGGAGAGCGCGGACGGCCTGGCCGGTTCGCTCACCTACGCGGCGGACCTGTTCGACGAGTGCACGGCACGAGTCTTCGTCGAGCGCCTGGTGCGCTTGCTGGGATCGATCGTGGCCGAACCGGCCGTGGTGGTCGGCGAGCTGGACCTGCTCGACGAGGGCGAGCGGGCGACCCTGGCGCAGCGCGCGCTCGCACGACCGCTGCAGGCGCGACTGCTGCCGGAGATGCTCGCCGCCGGCGCGGCAGTGGACCCGCAGAAGGTCGCGCTGGCCGCGAGTGGCACCGAGATGACCTATGCGGAGCTCGATGCGACGTCGAACCGTATTGCGCGGCTGTTGATCTCGCGGGGTATCGGGCCGGAGACGTTCGTGGCGTTGGCGTTCCCGCGGTCGCTCGAGTCGGTGGTCGCGATGTGGGCGGTCGCCAAGAGCGGGGCCGCGTTCGTGCCGGTGGACCCGGCGCTGCCGCTCGCACGGATCGAGCACATCCTCACCGATTCCGCCGCGGTCCTGGGGCTGACGGTCGCCGGGGTCCGCGAGGATCTGCCGGGCACCACCGACTGGCTCGAGCTCGACGGCGCGACGGCCGACGGGCTCTCGTCCGCCCCGGTCACCGACCGCGACCGGACGGCGCCGCTGTCCGCGGGCAACGGCGCGTACATGATCTACACCTCGGGTTCCACCGGCCTGCCGAAGGGCGTGGTGGTCACCCACACCGGGCTGTCCGCATTCTCCGCGGACGCCCACCCGGAGATGGTCATCACCGCCAAGTCGCGGGTGCTGCGCCTGGCCTCGGCCAGCTTCGACGCCTCGATGTTCGAGATGCTGACCTCCTTCAGCGCAGGCGCCACGATGGTGGTGGCGCCGCCGGAGGTCGTCGGTGGTGACGAACTCGCGGGGCTGGTGCGCGAGCAGCGGGTCAGCCACCTGATGAGCGCGCCCGCCGCGATGGGGACCATGCGCGCCGAGGATCTGCCCGACCTGGAGATGGTGGGCGTCGGCGGCGACGTCTGCCCGCCGGAGCTGGTCGCGCGGCTGGCGCCGGGACGACGGTTCTTCAACGGTTACGGCCCGACCGAGACCACCATCGTCGTCACGCTGACGGGGGCGTTGGCCGCCGGTGACCCGATCACCATCGGCGCGCCGATCGGCGGCGTCGGTGCGGTGGTCCTCGACACTCGGCTGCGGCCGGTGCCGATCGGCGTGGTCGGTGAGCTCTATACCTCCGGCGCCGGGCTGGCGCGCGGCTACCACGACCGCGCCGAGCTCACCGCGGGCAAGTTCGTGGCCAACCCGTTCGGCGAGGCAGGTACGCGGATGTACGCGACCGGCGACCTGGTGCGCTGGACGTCCGACGGCGAGCTCGACTTCATGGGCCGCGCCGATTCGCAGGTCAAGCTTCGCGGTCTGCGGATCGAGCTCGGCGAGATCGAGTCCGCCCTCCTGGCCTGCGCCGGGGTGGCGCAGGCCGTGGTGACGGTGCACGAGGACCCGCACACCGGACAGCGTCTGCTCGGCTACGTCGTCGCCGACCAGGAGATCGCACTCGACCCGCAGGAACTGCGCACCCAGCTGTCGGGATCGATGCCGGCGTACATGGTGCCGGCCCAGTTGGTGGTCCTCGACGCGCTGCCGGTGACGGTCAACGGCAAGCTCGACCGAAAGGCGCTGCCGGTGCCTGCCTTCGAGGCCGTCGCATACCGGGCGCCGTCGACGCCGATCGAGGAGATCGTGGCGGGCGTGTTCGCCGATGTGCTCGGGGTCGAACGCGTCGGCGTCGACGACGACTTCTTCGCCCTCGGTGGCAACTCGCTGATCGCCACCCAGGTGATCTCGCGGTTGGGTGCTGCGCTGGACGCGCAGGTGCCGGTTCGAGTGCTCTTCGAGGCGTCGACGGTCGGCGCGCTCGCAGTTGCGGTGGAGCGTCACGCAGGCGAGGGCGGGCGCCCCGCGCTGGTTGCGGGTCCTCGGCCGGAACGTATCCCGCTGTCACATGCACAGCAGCGGATGTGGTTCTTCAACCAGTTCGACACCAGTTCGCCCGCGTTCAACATCCCCCTCGTGGTGCGCCTGAGCGGCGCGCTGGACACCGCGGCGCTGCGCGCGGCCATCGCCGACGTGGTGGAGCGTCACGAGGCGCTGCGCACGGTCTTCCCGGACTCGGCGGAGGGACCGCAGCAGGTGATCCTGCCCGCTGCCGACGTGGTGCCGCCGCTCGAGCCGGAGCGCATCGACGAGGATCAGATGTGGTCTCGGCTGATCGGGATCGTCGGCGGCGGGTTCGACGTCGCCGCGGCGGTCCCGTTGCGGGCCGGCCTGTTCCAGCTCGACGAGGACGAGTTCGTGCTCGCCATCGTCCTGCACCACATCTCCAGCGACGGTGGGTCCATGGCGCCCATGTCGAGGGACATACTCGTCGCCTACGAGGCGCGACGCATGGGCCTCGAGCCCGGTTGGGCGCCATTGGCGGTGCAGTACGCGGACTATGCACTGTGGCAGCGAGCGTTGCTCGGCGATCAGGACGATCCGAACAGCTTGTCCGCCAAGCAGATCGGCTACTGGACACAGCACCTCGATGGGGCTCCCGACCTGTTGGAGCTCCCGACCGATCGGCCGCGTCCCGCGGTCGCGTCGAACCGCGGCGGCTACGTCGACTTCGTGCTGTCGGCGGATCTCGCGGATCGGATCGACCGCATGGCGCGGGAACACAACTCGACCTTCTTCATGGTGGCCCACGCCGCACTCGCGGTGCTGTTGTCGAGGCTCTCCGGCAGCGACGACATCGTGATCGGAGTGCAGGTCGCCGGCCGAGGTGAGGAGGCCCTCGACGACCTGATCGGCATGTTCGGCAACACGTTGGTTCTGCGCAACCGGGTCGAGGCCGCGACCGCGTTCACCGACTTCCTGGACGAGGTCCGCGCGAACGACATCGACGGTTTCGCCCACGCCGACACCCAGGTCGAGCAGTTGATCGAGGTGCTCAACCCGAGGCGGTCGACCGCCTACTCGGCGCTGTTCCAGGTGCTGCTCGTGGTGCAGAACTTCGCCCGAGCGGAGGTCGCGCTGCCCGGGCTGACTGTCACCCCGCTCGACGCGGTACCCGACGGGGCGAAGCTGGACCTTCAGGTGACGCTGTCGACCGAGTTCGATCAGGAGGCGCGGCGCACCGGGATCCGGGGGGTGTTCAACTACGCGCGTGACCTCTTCGACGAGTCGACGGTGGTCGGCTTCACGGAGAAGTTCACCGCGATCCTCGAGGCGGTCACCAAGGACGCCACGGTGAGTGTCGACGCGATCGAACTGCGCAGCGACACGGAACGTTCCGAGATGGAACGCTGGAACGAGACCGATGTCGTCGTACCCGCACTCACGCTCGCCGATGCCTTCGAGGCACAGGTCGAACGCACGCCCGATGCCACCGCGCTGATCTTCGGCGAGCAGGAGCTGACCTACCGGGAGTTCGACCGCGAGGCGAACAGGCTGGCGCGCCACCTGGTCTCGATCGGTGTCGGGCCCGAGACGCTGGTCGGGCTCGGCATGTATCGCTCGGTCGACCTGATGGTGGCCATGTACGCCATCCTCAAGGCCGGCGGCGGCTACCTGCCCATCGATCCGGAGCATCCGGACGAGCGCACCGAGTATGTCGTGGCGACCGCGAATCCGGTTGTGGTGCTGTCGAGATCACAGGACGCCGGTGACCTGCCGGCCTCGGTCGACGTGATGGAGATCGACGGGCTCGACCTGTCCGGCTTCGCCGACACCGCGTTGACGGATGCGGATCGTCTCCGACCGTTGCGGCCGGCCAACGTCGCGTACGCGATGTTCACGTCGGGGTCCACCGGTCGACCGAAGGGCGTGACCGTCACACACGGTTCGGTGGTGAACCAGATCGCCTGGATGCAGGGCCAGTACCCACTGGGTCCGTCCGACACCGTGCTCCAGAAGGCCCCCGTCACCTTCGACGTGTCGGTGTGGGAGCTGTTCATGCCCCTGCAGGTGGGTGCCCGCACGGTGATCGCGAAGCCGGGCGGACATCGGGACCCCGAGTACCTGGTGGCCGTCGCGGAGGAACAGTCGGTCACGATCATGGAGTTCGTGCCGTCGATGCTCGACGTCTTCCTTGCCGATCCGCAGCTGCAGCTGCCTGCGTCGCTTCGCTACGTCCTGGCCGGTGGTGAGGAACTCCCGGCCGAGCTGGCTCGTCGCTTCGCGGCCCGGTCCATCGCTGTGCTCGACAACACCTACGGACCCACCGAGGTCACCGTGACCTCGACCGCGCATCGGATCGGGCCCGACGTCGGTGCGGTGGTGCCCATCGGTCGCGGGGTGTGGAACACCCGGGCGCATGTGCTCGACTCACGGCTGAGGCCGGTGCCGGTTGGCGTGCCGGGTGAGCTCTACCTGGCGGGCGCACAGCTGGCCCGCGGCTATCACGACCGGGCGGACCTGACCGCGGAACGGTTCGTCGCCGATCCGTGCGGTGGTCCCGGCGAGCGCCTGTACCGAACCGGCGACCTTGTCCGGTGGAACTCCGGCGGCGAGCTGGAATTCCTCGGCCGCACCGACTTCCAGGTGAAGCTGCGCGGTCTGCGGATCGAACTAGGCGAGATCGAGGCCGCGCTGGTGGCGGACCCGTCGGTGCGGGCGGCGGTGGTCGTCGTGCACTCGGGGACCTCGGGCCAGCAGCTGATCGGCTATGTGGTCGGCGAGGGTGAGATCGACACCGCGGCGCTTCGCCGGGGTCTGTCCGCGGCACTGCCGTCGTACATGATCCCGGAGACGATCATGGTGCTCGACGAGTTCCCGCTCAGCGCGAACGGCAAGCTGGAGCGTCGGGCGCTGCCGGTTCCGGAGATCGCGGCACGCGAGTACCGGGCCCCCGTGTCCGCCACGGAGCAGGCGGTCGCGGCGGTGTTCGCGGAGCTGCTCGGTGTGGAGCGAGTGGGGTTGGACGACAACTTCTTCGAGCTCGGTGGCAATTCGCTGATCGGCATGCGGGTGGTCGGGCGGCTGCGGACCGAACTCGAGACCGTGGTCCAGCTGCCGTGGCTGTTCTCCGATGCCACGCCGGAGGCGTTGGCCCGGCAGATCGAGCGTGGCGCCGACGATGTCGTCGGGCAGGCCTTCGACATGCTGTTCCCGATCCGCGCGGCGGGGTCGAAGCCGCCGGTGTTCTGCGTCCACCCGATCGTCGGGCTGGCGTGGTGCTACGTGGGAATGGCCCAGCACATCGATGCGGATCGTCCGATCTACGGCCTGCAGACCCCGGCGGCACAGGGCGACGGTGAGCTGCCCGGTTCGATCGAGGCCGTCGCCGAGCTCTACCTCCGCGAGATCCGTCGGGTGCAGCCCTCCGGCCCGTATCACCTGCTCGGGTGGTCCCTCGGTGGCACGATCAGCCATGCGATCGCGGTGCAACTGCAGGAACAGGGCGAGGTGGTGGAACTGCTGGCGATGCTCGACAGCTTCACCGCGGAGACCCTGCCGACCTCGCCGAACGGCTCGGTGACCATGGCCGAGGTCCTCAGCGGCATGGGAATGGATGGAGCCGGTGATCAGCTGGTCGCGGACGTCACCCTGCCCCAGGCGGTGGCCATGTTCGGTCAGCTGACCGGGCAGAGCGAGGAGCAGGCCGCCGAGGTCGTCGGGCGCCTGCTCGCGGCTGCCGAGCACAATGCGGGCCTCACCGCGTCGTACCGGCCCGGAGTGTTCGAGGGCGACCTGCTGTTCTTCACCGCTGCCGAGGACGACCCCACGGGTCGGTTCGCGGCCACCGGCTGGCAGTCGTACGTCAGTGGCGATGTCCAGAACCATCGCATCGCCAGCACCCACTGGGGAATGACGTCGCCAGCCGCACTGCGTGTCGTCGGACCCGTCCTGAAGGAGCACACCGGCGGGAACCGGGTCCGGTAGGGACGGGCCTCGGTCGGGACATGAAGTCGCCCACCGACACCGCGATCGCGGTCTCGGTGGGCGATGACTTTCAGTGGGCGGGGCTTCGAGTTCAGGTGGCCGGGGTCGCGGCCCAGAGCTCGGAGATGCCGACGCCGACCTCGCCGAGCAGTCGGCGGACCAACGGCAGGCCGATGCCGATCACGCTGGAGGGATCACCCTCGATCCGGTCGATGAACCACCCGCCGAGCCCGTCGAGCGTGAACGCGCCCGCGACCTGCATGGGTTCGCCGGACTCGAGGTAGGCCTCGAGATCGTCCCCGGACGGGGTCCCGAAGTGCACGATCGTCGCGCTGTCCGCGCCGGCCTCGCCGACGGTCACCCCGTCGCGCACCCGCAGCACGCAGTGCCCGGTGAGCAGGGTGCCGCTGCGACCCATCATCGAACGCCAGCGGGCCCGGGCCACGTCGGCGGTGTGCGGCTTGCCCTGCAGGGTGCCGTCGATCAGCAGCATCGAATCGCAGCCGATCACCACCGCGTCGGCGGAGACCTCCGCCGGCAGCCCGGGGAGCACGGCGGTGGCCTTCGCCCGCGCGAGCTCGGTGACCACCCGCGATGGCGCTGCCGAGGGGCCGAGCGCTTCCTGCACCGCGTCCTCGTCGACTCCGGAGACCCGTACGAATGGCTCGACCCCGGCCTTGCGCAGCACGGTCAACCGTGCCGGCGAGGCCGAGGCCAGAACGAGCGTGGTCACCGACGGTTCGAGTACGCGTACGGGGACAGGGGGGCGGCGCCCCGGTGCATGCCTGCGGGGTCGCCCCACCGCTCGGCCGGACGAGTGTCGGCCGGTGTTTCCTCGGCGCCTGCAGCGGCGGCGAAGACGGTCACCAGTGCCGCCACCTCGATGTCGGTTGGTTTGCCCTTGACCACCGTGATGACCGGCAATTGAGAGCCCTTGCTGTCGGCAGCCACGTCCTCGACCGTAGCGGAGTCGATGGCCTCCGCGGCTGCGGAGAGCACCTCGACGTCTTCGAGTGTCGTTTCCCTCGTCGCTGTCATAGCGGGATGTTCCCATGCTTCTTGGGCGGAAGGGAAACCTGCTTGCGTTCGAGCAGGCGAAGGGCCGCCACGATCTGACCGCGGGTGTGCGACGGCGGGATGACCGCGTCGATGTAACCGCGCTCGGCAGCGACGTACGGGTTCACCAGAGTGTCCTCGTACTCGTTCTGCAGCTTGAGGCGCAGCGCGTCGACGTCGGCGCCCGAGGCCTCGGCCTCCTTGAGCTGCTTGCGGTAGACGAAGCCGACGGCGCCGGAGGCGCCCATGACCGCGATCTGCGCGCTCGGCCAGGCGAGGTTCAGGTCGGCGCCCATGTGCTTGGAGCCCATGACGTCGTACGCGCCGCCGTACGCCTTGCGGGTGATGACGGTGATCTTTCCGACCGTGGCCTCGCCGTACGCGTAGAGCAGCTTGGCGCCGCGGCGGATGATGCCGTTGTACTCCTGCTCGGTGCCGGGAAGGAAGCCGGGCACGTCGACCAGGGTGATGATCGGGACGTTGAAGGCGTCGCAGGTGCGCACGAAGCGGGCGGCCTTCTCGGAGGCGTTGATGTCGAGGCAGCCGGCGAACTGGGTGGGCTGGTTCGCGACGATGCCGACGCTGCGGCCGTCGACGCGACCGAAGCCACAGATGATGTTCGCGGCACGCTCGGCCTGGACCTCGAGGAACTCGTCGTCGTCGAGGATGCGCCGGATGACCTCGTGCATGTCGTACGGCTGGTTCGGCGAGTCCGGGATCAGGGTGTCGAGCTCGATGTCCTCGGAGGTCAGCGAGTCCTCGATGGAGCCGACGATCGGGTCGGACGGGGCCAGTCGCGGCGCGGCGGCCTGGTTGTTGCTCGGCAGGTAGCTGAGCAGGTCCTTGACGTAGTCGAGGGCGTCCTGCTCGCCGGAGGCGACGTAGTGGGCCACACCGGACTTGACCATGTGGGTGTGGGCGCCGCCCAGGTCCTCCATGGTGACGTCCTCGCCGGTGACGGTCTTGATCACGTCGGGGCCGGTGACGAACATCTGGCTGGTCTGGTCGACCATCACGACGAAGTCGGTCAGCGCGGGGGAGTAGACATGGCCGCCTGCGGCCGGGCCCATGATCAGCGAGATCTGCGGGATGACGCCGGAGGCCTGCACGTTGCGGTGGAAGATCTCGCCGTAGAGGCCGAGCGAGACCACACCCTCCTGGATGCGGGCGCCCGCGCCCTCGTTGATGCCGACGAGCGGGCGGCCGGTCTTGAGTGCCAGGTCCATGACCTTGACGATCTTCTCGCCGTAGATCTCGCCGAGGCTGCCGCCGAACACGGTGGCGTCCTGGGAGAAGACACACACGTCGCGGCCGTCGATGGTGCCGTAGCCGGTCACCACGCCGTCGCCGAACGGGCGGTTGTCGGCGAGACCGAAGTTCACGCTCCTGTGCCGGGCGAGAGCGTCGAGCTCTACGAAGGAGCCCTCGTCGAGCAGCGCGGTGATGCGCTCACGGGCGGTCAGTTTGCCCTTCGCGTGCACCCGCTCGACGGCGGCTTCGCCGCTGGGGTACTTCGCCTCTTCCTGACGTCTACGCAGGTCGGCGAGCTTTCCAGCCGTCGTGTGGATATCAGGGGTGTTTGTCGCCTCTGGCGCAGTGGGCTCCTGGACACTGGTCATGAGGACAGAGCTTATCCAGCCGCTCTCGGTGCCTGTTGACCGAGGTCAGGTTGCGTTCAATCATTGAACCCAAGCTACTGGCCAGTACGAAATTGTGATCCCCGCCGCAGCGGCCGGAGCCCATAGTCTGATCGGCATGTACACCGATCTGAATCGGCCCCCGCTCGTCGCCGACGCACTGCGCAGAGCGCTGGTGCGTGGGATGGCAGGCGGCGACCCCCACGCCTTCTACTCGAGTCTCGACGTCGTCACCGAGACCGGTTCGACGAACGCCGACCTGTTGGCCAGGGCGGCGGACTCCGCCCTCGACCGCGCGGTGCTGATCTCGGAGTTCCAGGACCACGGCCGGGGCAGGCACGCCCGCTCCTGGGTGGCACCGCCGAGGTCGGCTGTCTCCGTCTCGGTGTTGCTGCGGATGCCGGGGATCGATCCCGCCGATCTGGGGTGGCTCCCGCTGCTCGCGGGCGTCGCGGTGGTCGATGCAATGCGATCGGTCGCCGAGGTGGATGCCGTGCTGAAGTGGCCGAACGATGTCCTGATCGGTGGCAAGAAGGTGGCGGGCATCCTGGCCGAGGTCGCCGCGACCGCACCGGTCCCGTCGGTCGTGCTCGGAATCGGGTTGAACGTCAGCCTCACCGAGTCGGAACTGCCGGTGCCGACCGCCACCTCGCTCGCGCTCGCGGGTGCCGCCACAACCGATCGGGACACCGTGGTGCGCGCATTGCTCCGTGCGCTGGCGGCGGAGTGGACGAAATGGCAGCGGAATGGTTGGGACACAAAGGCGCTCGCCGAGTCGTACCGGGATCGGTGCGCCACGATCGGGCAGCGCGTCCGCGCGGAACTGCCGGGCGGCGGCGAACTGCTGGGCACCGCGAGCGGGATCGATGCGCAGGGCCGGATCGTGATCAGCCCGGACGGTGGCAGGGAACCGGTCGCGGTCTCGGCAGGCGACATCACGCACCTGCGCCCGCAGGAATGACGACAAGAGGGTGCGGGCCCATGGCCCGCACCCTCTTCAGCACAGCGTCGTGGCTAGTCGTTGTCCCACGTCGCGATGGCCCAGATGACGACCACGTCGAGGGCGATGATCAGGATCGACCACCACGGGTAGTAGGGCAGCCACATGAAGTTGGCGATGATCGAGAGGGCGGCCAGGAAGATGCCCGCGATCCGCGCCCAGGTCGCACCGGTGAGCAGACCGAAGCCGGTCAGCGCGATGAGGATTCCCACGATGAGGTGAATCCAGCCCCAGCCCGTGGTGTTGAGCGCGTAGGAGTATTCCGGCCCGACGATCAGGACGCTGTCCTTGGCGAGCGCGGAGATTCCCTGGAAGACCTGGAGGATGCCCACGGTCAGCAGCAGGACCGCTGCCGCGATCGAGCCTCCGGCCGCGAATCCCTGCTTGACGCTGTTGTCCGCGCGGTTTGCCGTCATAGCTGTTCCTCTCTCAGAAATGGGAGTGGTGCTTCGACAAGCAGTGTGAGTCCCGTTAGACACTTGTGCCTCATCCGTCGTGGGTGAAGCGTGCACGGCGCGGTAGGTGCGACGCTCACTGTGATCGACTGTGAGATCGAGGGAGGAAAGCAGCAATGACGAACTATCAGGGACAGCCGGGCATGTCCGGCACCCAAGGAGCGCCAACGCGCGGCATCGCAGGGGGCAAGTTCTGGGCGGGTGCCGCCGCGGCCGCGCTGGTCACCGCGCTCAGCGCGCTGGTGGCCACGGTGATCCTCCGGGTCTTCGACCTGATGCCGCTCTCGCCGAACTGGATGCCCGAGACCACCGTCGCGGTCCGGTTCGCGATCATCGGGTTCGTCGGGGCGCTCATCGCCGCCGGGCTTCTCTATCTGTTGCTGCTGACCACCCCGGGCGGCGACTCGTTCTTCGGCTGGATCATCGGCCTGATCACGCTTGCTCTGGCCATCTTGCCCTTCGCCTATGACGCGGTGATGGGTGACCGGATCGCCACGAGTCTGGTCCACCTCGCCATCGGCCTGCCGATCCTCGGGCTGTTGCCCGGTGTCGCCGGTCGAGCCGCGGTGTGGAAATGAGTCGATCCGTCGCCACAGTGCTCGTGCCCACCCCGTCGTCCCCGGTGCCCCCCTCGACCCTGCCGCGCGGGCTGATCGTGCTGCTCGGCCTCGCGGGCGCCGTGGTCGCGATTGCCGGCACCAAGGCCTTCGCCGGGATCATCGGGCCGGTGTTCCTGGCGCTGATGTTGGTGGTGGGTGTGCAGCCGCTGGGCGACTGGCTGCAGCGCAAGGGCGCGCCCAAATGGGTCGCGGTGATCTCGACGCTGACGGCCGTCTACCTGATCCTGCTCGGTCTGGTTGCGGCGCTCGTCGTCTCGATCGCCCAGCTGGCAACGCTGCTGCCGCAGTACTCGGACAAGGCCGACGAGCTGATCGCCAACGTGCAGAAACAGTTCGCCCAGCTGAACATCGGTTCCGAACAGGTGGAGAAGGCGCTCTCGAGCGTCGATCTCGGCAAGATCATCGGTGTCGTCGACGACGTGTTGCTCGGGCTGCTGGGTGTCTTCTCGAATCTCTTCTTCATCCTGGCTCTCCTGATCTTCATGGCGATGGACGCGAGCTCGTTCGGCGAGCGGATGCGCGCGATGGCCTACTCCCGCGCGGACATCGCCTACGCGTTCTCCTCCTTCGCCAGCGGTACCCGCAGCTACCTCATCGTCTCGACGGTGTTCGGCCTCATCGTCGCCGTGATCGACGCGGGCGCGCTCTGGGCTTTGGGCATCCCGCTGCCGATCCTGTGGGGACTGCTCTCCTTCATCACCAACTACATCCCCAACATCGGGTTCGTCATCGGAGTGATCCCGCCCGCACTGATCGCACTGTTGGAGGGCGGTCCGATGCTGATGCTGTGGGTGATCGTCGTCTACAGCGTCATCAACGTCATCATCCAGTCGGTGATCCAGCCGAAGTTCGTCGGCGATGCCGTCGGGCTGTCGGTGACGCTCACGTTCTTGGCGTTGGTGTTCTGGGCGTGGGTGATCGGGCCGCTCGGTGCGCTGCTCGCCATTCCGATGACGCTGCTGGCCAAGGCGCTCCTGCTCGACATCGATCCGTCGACCCGGTGGGCCAACGCACTGATCACGGGCTCCCCACCAACCGCGGAGGAGCTGGCGACGGCCGAGGCCGACGCCGCAGAGAAGGCAGCGGAGCTGCACGCGGAGGCCGAATCCGAGGTCGAGGATGCGGTTGAGTCCGAAATCGAGGGTGCGGTCGAGAAAGTGAAGTAGTCGATACGCTTTCCTGATGGGATATCCGGAGGACGCCCTCGCCACGGACGAGGAGCTGCTGCTGCACCGACACCCGCATTGGAAGATGCTGGTGTTACCCGCGTTGACGTTCATCGTGGCGACGGCGCTCGCCGGGTTCGCGCTCGGACTGGCCCAGGACCGGCTCGACGGGACCGCCCGCTCCGTCGCGCTGATCGTGGTTGCGGTGGCCTGGGTCGGGATCGTCGGGTGGCGTTGTGTCGGACCGCTGTTGAGGTGGAAGTTCACCCACTTCATCGTCACGGACCGACGGGTGCTGATCCGGCACGGCGTGATCACCCACACGGGGATCGACATCCCGATGGGGCGGATCAGCAACGTGCAGTTCAGGCACGGACTGATCGACCGGATGCTGCGGACCGGCACCCTGGTGATCGCGTCGGCGGCCGACGATCCGCTGGAGTTCGACGACATCCCCGATGTGCAGCGGGTGCATTCGCTTCTGTATCACCAGGTGTTCGACGCGATGAATCTCGATTCCGGTCCGCCGACGGAGTACGGTGGGGCCGCTCCGTAGGCTGGGGTCGTGACAGCCGTACTGCTTGCCGAAGACGACGAGGCCATTGCCGCCCCGCTCTCCCGTGCCCTTGGCCGTGAGGGCTACACGGTCACCGTCGAACCGACCGGTCCCGGGACCCTCGAGCTCGCTCTGAGCGGGTCATTCGATCTGCTGGTTCTCGACCTCGGCCTGCCCGGCATGGACGGGCTGGAGGTGTGCAGGCAACTACGCGCAGGCGGCTCCGACCTCGCGGTACTGATGCTGACGGCGCGCACAGACGAGGTGGACTTCGTGGTGGGGCTCGACGCGGGCGCCGACGACTACGTGGGCAAGCCGTTCCGGCTGGCCGAGCTGATGGCGCGGGTCCGCGCCTTGATGCGCCGCCGAGGTGGCTCCGAGGACACCGCCATCGCGGTGGGGGACATCAGGCTCGAACCCGCCGCCAGGCGCGTGCTGGTCGGTGGCTCCGAGGTCATCCTCGCGAACAAGGAATACGAGCTGCTCAAGGTCCTGCTCGACCGGGCGGGCGAGGTGGTCTCGCGCGACGTCATCCTGCAGGAGGTGTGGGGTGACGCGGATCTGCGCGGCTCCAAGACCCTCGACATGCACATGTCGTGGCTGCGCCGGAAGATCGGCGACGAGGGTCCGGTCGCCGAGCGGCGCATCGCGACCGTGCGGGGCGTCGGCTTCCGGCTGAACACCTAGCCGGGCGCAGCCGTGCGCCGCCGAATCCTGCTCTCCATCCTGGCCGTCGTCATCCTCATCGCGCTCCTGCTGGGGCTGCCGTTGATGTACACCGCCTGGTTGTGGGTCGAGGACCTCACCAGGAGCGATCTGCAGGCCAGGCTTGACCGGATGGCGGCGGAGATCGTCTCGCAGGAGGGCGAGCAGGGCGTGATCGTGGACGGCCTCGACACGGCGCCACTGCGGTTGGTGGTCCCCGCAGGCGCCAAACTCACCGTGATCTATCCGACCCCGGGCGATCGCGAGGTGCAGGTCGACATCGGCGAGCCCGCGGTCGAGCAGCCACTGAGCGAGTCGCTCTCCATGGGCCGCTCCGGTTCGTTGCGTCTCGAGGCACCGTCGGATTCGATGCGATCGCTCCAGCAGCAGGCGGTCGGCGCGGTCGCCTTGGTGGTGTTGGCATCACTCGGCGCGGGCGCGGCGGTGGCGACGGTGACCGCCAGGCGGCTCGCGGATCCGCTGCGGGACGTCGCGGGCCGCGCCGCCCGGCTGGCGGAGGGCGACTTCCGCAAGGACCCGCGCAGGCACGGGATCGCCGAACTGGACCGGGTGTCCGACGTGCTCGACGCGGTCACCGTCGAGATCGCCGGGCGATTGCAGCGCGAGCGGGCACTGGTCGGCGACGTCTCCCATCAGCTCCGCAGCAGGCTCACCGCCGTGCGGTTGCGGCTCGACGAGTTGTCGGTGCACCCGGATCCCGCGGTGGTCGACGAGGCGACGGAGGCGCTGGCCCAGGTGGACCGTTTGACGGTGGCGATCGACGAGCTGGTGCGGTCGTCCCGGATGGCAGGCGAGCTCCCTGAACCCGTCGCGGTGGTCCGGGAGCTCGCCGGGGTGGTCTCGGACTGGCAGCGGCCCTATCGGGACGCGGGACGGGACCTGGTGCTGAGGGGCGAGGCCGCGGTGATGTCGACGGCCAGGTCCTCGCGACTGCGCGAGTCCGTGTCCGTGCTGGTCGACAACGCGCTCATGCACGGCGGGGGCACCTGCACCGTCGCAGTCCGGTCGGTGCCGGGGACGGCGGAGCGCGAGGCGATGGTCTGCGTGGAGGTCGGCGACGAGGGCGATGGCGTCAGCGACGAACTGGCCCCGCACATCTTCGACCGCGGGTTCTCCGGCGGTGGCTCGACGGGGGTGGGGCTGGCGTTGGCCAGGGCCCTGGTCGAGGCGGACGGCGGCCGGCTCGATCTCCAGCGCAGGCGACCCGCGCTGTTCGCGGCGTTCCTGCCGATGGCGCCCGATGCGGAGCCGCGCTAGCGCTAGCTGTGTCCGAGCTCTTCCTCGGCGAGTTCCTCGGGCGTCGGGTCGAAGCCGGTGGACCCGGCCGCCGTGCCCCTGGCGTTCTCCTCGGGGAACGCGAACCGGCGCAGTGCCCAGAATCGGAAGACCATCTGCAGCACGTTGCCGATGACGTAGTTGAGGATGAAGTCGACGATCACCAGCGTGGTCAGGCTCGCCGTTGACCGGAAGTCGAAGACGTTGTTGGCGATGAACAGCGGGGCTGCGGCGATGACGACGCCGATGCCGCTGATGGTGAAGAACAGCAACGCCTCGTGGTGGCGCTCGCGGCCGCCGCGGTTCTTGAATGACCACTCTCGGTTGAGGATGTAGCTCAAGATCGTGGCCATCACGCCGGAGATGATCTTGGCGACGACGGGCTTCTGCTCGAGGATCGTGAGGCTCAGCGAGTAGAAGATCGCGAGGTCGAAGACCATGGTCGTGCCGCCGACGATCGCGAACTTGATCAGCTCGTGATGGCGAAGGACCACGTCCCGGTAGGGCTGGGGTACGCGGCTGACCGCCTGATCGACTAAAGACACAACGACTGAGTGTACGAAAGAGGATGCCGATCCGACGAACTGACACTCCGATCGTGGGTTCGAAGGCCGTCATGACACCATTGACTGCCGTGAGCGTCGATTCCGGATCCCAGCACCGCCCAAGCACCCCCCGCGGCCCGAATGCCGGATTGCCGGTGGTCGCGATGATCGGCGGCGGGCAGTTGGCCCGGATGACCCATCAGGCCGCCATCGAACTCGGTCAGTGCCTCCGGGTGCTCTCCGGCGGCCCCGACGAGCCGGCCGCCAAGGTGTGCGCGGATGTCGTGATCGGCAGCCACACCGACCTCGACGCGCTCCGGGAGGTCGCGGCCGGGGCCAGCGCCCTGACCTTCGACCACGAGCACGTCCCGACCGAGCACCTCGAGGTCCTCGTCGCGGAGGGCGTGAACGTCCAGCCGCCGCCGCAGGCGTTGATCTACGCGCAGGACAAGCTCGCCATGCGACGCAAGCTCGCGGAGCTGGGCGCGCCCGTGCCCGCGTTCGCGGAGATCACCTGGGCGGGCGACGTCGTGCGCTTCGGGGACGAGCACAACTGGCAGATCGTGATCAAGGCGGTTCGGGGCGGCTACGACGGGCGCGGTGTGTGGATGCCCGCGGATTCCGACGAGGCGGAGGCCATCGTGACCGAGCAGCTCGACAAGGGCGTCGCCCTGATGGTCGAGCAGAAGGTGTCGATGCGGCGTGAGCTGTCCGCGATGGTCGCTCGGTCGTCGTTCGGGCAGGGCGCGACCTGGCCGGTCGTGGAGACGGTGCAGCGCGACGGGCAGTGTGCGGTGGTGATCGCCCCCGCCCCCGAGCTGTCCGATTCGCTGGCCATGGAGGCCGAGCAGATGGCGCTGCGCATCTCCGCCGAGCTGGGCGTCGTCGGGTCGATGGCGGTGGAGCTGTTCGAGACCACCGACGGACGGCTGGTGGTGAACGAGCTGGCGATGCGGCCGCACAATTCCGGGCACTGGACCCAGGACGGGGCGCGGACGTCGCAGTTCGAGCAGCACCTGCGGGCGGTGCTCGACTATCCGCTCGGCGACACGGCGCCGATCGCGCCGGTCACCGTGATGGCGAACGTGCTGGGCGCGGAGTCGGCCCCGGAGATGAGCATGGACGAGCGCCTGCACCACCTGTTCGCCCGTATGCCCGACGCGAAGGTGCACCTCTACGACAAAGGCGAGCGGCCGGCACGCAAGATCGGGCACGTCAACGTGGTCGGCGGCGCGCAGGGCTCGATCGCCGACGAGGCGTACGTCGCGGCGGTGCGTGAGCGCGCCGAGCGGGCGGCACACTGGCTCTCGCACGGGGAATGGACCGACGGATGGGATGTGCACGGTGAGTGATTCGAATGGGCCCGTTGTCGGCCTGATCATGGGCAGCGACTCGGACTGGCCGACGATGGAGGCGGCCGCCGAGGCGCTCGCCGAGTTCGGGATCCGGTTCGAGGTCGGTGTCGTCTCGGCGCACCGGACCCCGCAGCGGATGCTCGACTACGCCCGTGACGCCGCCGATCGCGGCATCAAGGTGATCATCGCGGGCGCGGGTGGGGCGGCGCACCTGCCGGGCATGGTCGCCTCGGCGACGCCGCTCCCGGTGATCGGCGTGCCCGTGCCGCTCAAGTACCTCGACGGCATGGACTCGCTGCTGTCGATCGTGCAGATGCCCGCGGGCGTGCCGGTCGCGACGGTGTCGATCGGTGGCGCGCGCAACGCCGGGTTGCTGGCGGCGCGGATCCTCGGCGCCTCGGACCCCGCGCTGCGTGCGGCGATGGCGACGTTCCAGGCCGGACTCGAGGCGATGGTGCTGGAGAAGGACGCGGCGCTGCGCGCGAAGCTGCTGGACTGAGAGTTCTGCCAATCGGCTCACTTGAGCGGATCTTCCGGGGTTAAATGGCGTCGTCCGGATTACGTTTGACGCTGTAACGAATCCTCAGGGAGTGTCCCCATGCCTGCGCCGCTTGACGAATACCCGATCCATCAGACGCCGCTCTCGATGGCCCGGGTCGCCTCCAGTGACAAGAACTTCTACGACCGGTCCTATTTCAACGCGATCGACACCCAGGGCGAGCTGTTCCTGGTGAGCGGCTTCGGCGTGTACCCGAACCTCGGTGTCACCGACGCGTTCGCCACCATCCGCAAGGGTGAGCGGCAGTGGGCGGTCAAGTTCTCCGATGCGCTCGAGGAGCGGTCGATGGATCTCGCCGTCGGCGGGTATCGGATCGAGGTGCTCGAGCCGCTGCGCAGGCTGCGGATGGTCTGCGAGGGCGACGGCGAGGGCGGGCTCGGGTTCGACCTCACGTGGGAGGGTTCCGGCCCGGCGATCTCGGAGCAGCCGCACCTGTTGATGAGCAAGTTCCGGCCGACCCTGGACGCGAGTCGTTTCGCACAGACCGGCACGTGGACCGGCGTGCTGTCGGTCGACGGCGAGGACGTCGTGGTGAGCCCGGATCGGTGGATCGGCAGCCGCGATCGTTCCTGGGGCATCCGCCCTGTCGGCGACGGGGACCCGGCGGGCAGGCTCGCCGACGAGCCGTCCGAGGGCTTCTGGTGGATGTACGTGCCGCTGCGTTTCGACGAGTTCTCGATCATCGTGATCCTGCAGGAGAACCCCGACGGCTACCGGACGCTGAACGATGCGACCCGGGTCTGGAACGACGGCCGGATCGAGCAGCTCGGCTGGCCGCGCTACGACATCAAGTACCACCCCGGTACCCGAAGGCCGTTCGCGGCGACGCTGCACCTGACCGCCTCCGACGGCAGCCCGCTGACCGTCGAGGTGGCCCCGCGCGACGGTCTCGCGTTGCATGTCGGTGCGGGATACGGCGGCGACCCGGAGTGGACGCACGGGCAATGGCGCGGCCGCAACTGGACTTCCCGGTCGGTGTACGACCTCACCGACCCCGCGATCGCGGCACGAATTCCCTACGGCGTCAACGAGTATCCGTCCAGTGTCACCTGCAACGGTGTTCCGGGTGCAGGCATGTTCGAGCACGCGAGCATGGGCAGGCACGATCCAACCGGCTTCGTGGACTGGGGTTCGGTGGCGCAGTAGGCGCTGCGCGCCCGTGCGCGGTTGACGGGTGCAGGGACTCGTCAACCGCGCACGGGTGGCGCAGCCGCCTACGCTGTGCTCATGCCCGACGACACTGACCGTTTCCGTCTCCACGTGGTGTCGGAGGCGTTGCGGCTCTTCTCCGAGAAGGGCTACGAGGCGACCAGCGTCGACGAGATAGCCGAGGCGGCAGGCATCTCGCGTCGCACCTTCTTCCGGCAGTTCCGTTCCAAGGAAGACGTGGTGTTCGCCGACCACGAGATCCTGCTGGCCCAGGCGCAGGAGCATCTCGCCGCCGATCATGACGACCCGTGGGATGCGGTCTGCGACGCCGCGATGATCGTCTTCGAACGGTTCTCGCAGTGGAACGACATGGCGACCCGGCGCTACGCGGTGGTGCACGAGGTGCCCGCGCTGCGGGACAGGGAGATCGTCACCGGATTCCGGTACGAGCGATTGTTCGTCGACTACCTGCGCCGCGCGCTGCCCGGCGAGCCGGACCTGTCGATGGTGCAGTTCTCCGCCTCGGTGACCGCCACACACAACTACCTGCTGCGCCGGATGGTGCGCGACGGCGCCCGGACCACCTCCGAGGACCTGCGCGCGGCGTTGGCCGATATCCGCCGCGGGGTCGGCCGACCCGATGCCTCAGTCGCCGACGGCGACGGCGAGATGGTGGTGGCGGTGTTCCCGCGCGGCACCGCACCGCGCCGGGTGGCGGAGCTGCTGCGCCGCAGGCTCGAGGAGGGCGAGTAGGGGAGGTGGCACTCGGTGCCGCAGTGTGGCACGTCTTACCGGCTTCTCGTCGGGTCGGTGCGGTATGATTGCCCGTGAATGGCACTGAGTGCCGCGCCCCGAGACTTCCACGAGGAGCAACCAGATGGCTGGCAACCCCGACTTCGACCTGTTCAAGCTCGCCGACGAGCACGATGAGCTGCGGGCCGCGATCCGCGCGCTGTCGGAGAAGGAGATCGCGCCCTACGCGAAGGATGTCGACGAGAACTCCCGGTTCCCCGAGGAGGCGCTCAAGGCACTCGTCAACTCCGGCTTCAACGCGATCCACGTCCCCGAGGCCTATGACGGCCAGGGCGCCGATTCCGTGGCCACCTGCATCGTGATCGAGGAGGTGGCCCGCGTCTGCGGCTCGTCCTCGCTGATCCCCGCCGTCAACAAGCTCGGCACCATGGGCCTGATCCTCAACGGCTCCGAGGAGCTCAAGCAGCAGGTCCTCCCGTCGCTCGCCTCGGGCGAGGCGATGGCCTCCTACGCGCTCTCCGAGCGGGAGGCGGGTTCCGACGCCGCCAGCATGCGCACCCGCGCGAAGGCCGACGGTGACGACTGGATCCTCAACGGCTCCAAGTGCTGGATCACCAACGGCGGCAAGTCGACCTGGTACACCGTCATGGCCGTCACCGACCCCGACAAGGGGGCCAACGGTATCTCCTCCTTCATGGTGCACAAGGACGACGAGGGCTTCGTCGTCGGCCCGAAGGAGAAGAAGCTCGGCATCAAGGGCTCGCCCACCGCGGAGCTGTACTTCGAGAACTGCCGTATTCCCGGCGACCGCATCATCGGCGCGCCCGGCACCGGCTTCAAGACCGCTCTGCAGACCCTGGACCACACCCGCCCGACCATCGGTGCCCAGGCCGTCGGCCTGGCGCAGGGCGCGCTCGACGCGGCCCTCGCGTACACCAAGGACCGCAAGCAGTTCGGCAAGTCGATCTCCGACTTCCAGGCCGTGCAGTTCATGCTCGCCGACATGGCGATGAAGGTCGAGGCCGCTCGTCTGATGGTCTACACCTCGGCCGCCCGCGCCGAGCGTGGCGAGAAGAACCTCGGCTTCATCTCGGCCGCCGCCAAGTGCTTCGCCTCGGACGTCGCGATGGAGGTGACCACCGACGCCGTGCAGCTGTTCGGTGGCGCCGGCTACACCACCGACTTCCCGGTCGAGCGGATGATGCGCGACGCCAAGATCACCCAGATCTACGAGGGCACCAACCAGATTCAGCGAGTCGTGATGTCGCGCGCGCTGCTCAAGTGAGCTGACGCGTGAGTCGACCTGTGGCCGGTGAGCTCGCTCACCGGCCACAGGTGTTTACCCTGGGGGCCATGCCCCGATTCCCGCTGAGTGAGCGCTGGTACCGCTGGAGCGCCGATCACGTCGTCGGGATCGATCGCAGTGTCGCGGCCTTCTTCGCGCTCATCGGGGTGGCGGCGTCGGTGGCCGTCGGGTGGGTCGACGTGGTGATCGCGCTGGGACTCACCGTGCCGCTGGCCTGGCGTCGCATCCGGCCGGTCGCGGCCGCCGCCGTGGTCGCGTTTTTCTCGGTGGCGTATCTGATCATCTCGAGTGACCAGACCAACCTCGTCATGCCCGGTATCTGCGTTCCGATCGCGCTGTACGCGCTGGCGGCGTACGGACCGAGGTGGGCGAGCGGATGGGGCCTGGCGGCGGCCATCCTCGGCGTGATCGCGGCGGGCCTCCGGTACTTCGGCGGTGCGGAGTCCACATGGCAGGCCCACGCTTTCCTGATCGCGTTCCTCATCGTGTACGTCACCGCGGTGTGGGCGTTCGGCGACCTGCGCCGGGTGCGTAACCAGGAACTCGAGGGGCTCACCGAGCGGGCCCGGCTTCTCGAACTCGAACGCGCGCAGGAGGCGGAGATCGCCGCCATCAATGAGCGCACCCGGATCGCGCGGGAGATGCACGACATCGTCGCGCACTCGCTGACCGTCGTGATCGCGCAGGCCGACGGTGGTCGGTACAGCGCGGCCGCCGATCCCGCCGCGGCGGTCACGGCGCTGGAGACCATCTCCCAGACCGGGCGGCAGGCGCTGACTGACATGCGCGCGCTGTTATCCGTGCTGAGGGAGGACCGGCCACGCGAGTACTCCTCGACGCCAGGGGTTTCGGATATCGATACGCTGATCGAAGAGGTCCGCAAGGGCGGCCTCGACGTGCAGCTCACCACCGACGGGGAGCGACGCGTGCTGTCCACCGGCGCCGAGCTGACGGCGTACCGGATCGTGCAGGAATCGCTGACCAACGTGCTCAAGCACGCGGGTCCTGCGGCGAGTGTCGAGGTCACCGAGCGCTGGACCGACAGTGCGCTGGAACTGACTGTCGTCGACGACGGCAGGGGAGCGTCCGGCGCCCTGGTCGCGCCCTCCGCGGGTGGGCAGGGTGTGCTCGGCATGCGCGAACGGGCCGAGTTGTACGGCGGCAGATTCGAGGCCGGACCCGCCGCAGGCGGCGGCTACCGGGTGCACACCGCGCTGCCATATTCGAGAGGTGAATGACATGTCCGATGCCACAACGGATCCGATCCGGATCGCGATCGTCGACGATCAGCAGCTGGTCCGAGCGGGCTTCCGGATGGTGATCGACTCCCAGCCCGACATGAGCGTCGAGGTCGAGGCCTCGGACGGCGAGCAGGCGCTGCGTGAGCTCGCGCGGGTTCCGGTCGATGTGGTGCTGATGGACGTGCAGATGCCGAACCTGGACGGCATCGAGGCCACCCGCCGCCTGACCGCGCTGGAGCACTCGCCGAAGGTGGTGGTGCTCACCACCTTCGACAACGACGAATACGTGGTCGCCGCGATCTCCGCCGGTGCCAGCGGCTTCCTGCTCAAGGACGCGCAGCCGGAGGACCTGCTCGCCGCGCTGCGGACCGTGTACCGGGGGGATGCGGTGATCGCGGCCCGCTCGACGCGTCGGCTGCTCCAGCACGTGGGTCCGATGCTGGCAGGCGCGTCCACCGTCGAGCGCCCGCAACTGCCCGACGACCTGACGCCCCGTGAGGTGGAGGTGCTCGAGGCGATGGCGCACGGATTGTCCAACACCGAGATTGCGGAGAAGTTCTTCGTCTCCGAGGCGACCGTGAAGACGCACGTGGGCAGGGTGCTGGCGAAGACGGGATCGCGGGACCGGGTGCAGGCGGTGGTGTTCGCGTACCAGACCGGGCTGGTGCAGCCGGAGGATCTGCTGGGCGGGTAGGACCGGGGAGAGGCAGCCGTCCTACCCAGGTATGACGCGGCCGCAGCGAGGATCCGTCCGCACGCCGACGCGCCGAGTGGGTGTCGTTCGTAGCGTCGAGGACATGAATGCACCCACCATCACACGAACCGCCGCGGTCCGCGCCGTCGGCCTGAGCAAGAGCTACGGCGAGGGCGAGGCGGCCGTGCGCGCCCTCGACGGTGTGCACACCGAGTTCCTGGGCGCGGCCTTCACCGCGATCATGGGACCGTCGGGGTCGGGCAAGTCCACCCTGATGCACTGCCTGGCCGGGCTCGACACGGCGACGTCCGGGCTGGTGTACCTCGGGGACACCGAGCTGACCGGGCTGAGCGACCGGGAGCTGACCGAATTGCGTCGGCACCGAATCGGATTCGTGTTCCAGGCCTTCAACCTCCTGCCGGTGCTCACCGCGGAGGAGAACATGCTGCTGCCCATGCGACTGGGCGGAGTGGACCCAGATCCGGAGTGGATGGCGGAGGTCGTCGGAAGACTGGGTCTCACCGAGCGACTCGGACACCTGCCGCACGAGCTGTCCGGCGGCCAGCAGCAGCGCGTCGCGGTCGCCCGGGCCCTGCTGCCCAGGCCCGACGTCATCTTCGCGGACGAGCCGACGGGAAACCTCGATTCACGCTCGGGCACCGAGGTTCTCGAGCTGCTCCGTTCCAGCGTCCGAGAGTTCGGGCAGACGGTCGTGATGGTCACCCACGACCCGGTGGCGGCGTCCTATTCGGACCGGGTGGTGCTGATCGCCGACGGACGGATCGCCGGTGAGATCGATCGCCCGACGACCGATTCGGTGATCGAGACGATGCGCGAACTCGGGACCCGGGCATGCTGAGGCTCACCCTCGCACAGGCGCGCGCGCACTTCGGGCGATACCTGGCCGCGATGCTCGCGGTGCTCATCGCGGTTGCCTTTGTCGTCGCGACCCTGGTGCTCAGTTCGACGGCCACCGCGGGCGTCACCAATTCCCTTGCCGGACAGTATCGGAGTACCGACTTCGTGGTCTCCGATCTCGGGGACGGCCTCCAGGCGCAGCGGGCCGCGGGTGCCGTCCGGTCGGCAGCAGGGGTGCGGGCGGTGACCACCGACGTCTCCACGCCGGTGAAGGTGACGGCGGCGGGTTCGGACAAGTCGTTCGGCACGGCCACCTCGTTGGCCGCGGATGCGGGTCTGCGCTGGCAGAAACTGTCGGACGGTCGATTTCCGAGCGCGGCAGGCGAGATCGCGGTCGGCTCGAACTCGGACCTACCCATCGGGACACGAGTCTCGGTGACCGCGCTGGGCGAGAGCACCGGCCCGGAGGCGGGCGAGGCGACGGTCGTGGGCACGGTGGACCTCGACGGCACCGCGCAGCGGATGGACGGGATCTCGGTCTATGGCACCGCTGCGGACATCGAGGCATGGACCGACGGTCAGGCCGCCAGGGAGATGCGGGTGGCGGGCGGTGACCGCGAGGCCGTCGCCGCCGCGCTGCCGCCAGGCGCGACGGTGATCACAGGCGCCGAGAAGGCCGAGGACGTCTCGGCGAGCTTCCTCGGCAGCAGCGACATGCTGCGCAACGTGCTGCTCGCATTCGGTGCGCTCGCGGTGGTGGTGTCCGGCCTGGTCATCGCGAACACGTTCGCGGTGCTGTTGGCGGCGCGGACCCAGGAGCTGGCGTTGCTCCGCTGCGTCGGCGCGACGAGCGATCAGATTCGCCGCAGCGTCCGCATCGAGTCGCTGGTGGTGGGGCTGCTGGCCTCGCTCGCCGGCCTTGCGACCGGCGTGGCCCTGGCTGCGGGCGTGACCGAAGTCGCAGGCGCGCTTGATGTTCCCATCCCGCTGGACAACCTCTCCGTCTCGCCCGGTGCGCTCGCGGTCGGTCTGCTGGTCGGGGTCGTCGTCACGTACCTGGCGGCGGTCGCGCCCGCGCGGGCTGCCACCACCGTGTCGCCGCTCGCCGCCCTGACCCCGGCCGAGGCGAAGCCCGAACCCGTCACGGCGTCGCGGGTGCGACGGCTCGTCGGTGTGGTGGGCCTGATCGGTGGCGTCGCGGTGCTGACCGCCGGTGTGCTGGGCAAGCAGGTACTGGTGGCGGCGGGGGGTGCGCTGGTCTGTTTCGTGGCGGTGATCCTGTTGTGCCGGTACATCATCCCGCCCGCGGTTGCGGCGTTCGGTAGGGGGCTGGGACGTGTGTCGGGTCCGTTGGGGGAGCTGGCGGCAGGCAACGCGGGCCGCAATCCCCGCCGCACCACGGCAACGGCAACGGCATTGCTGATCGGCGTCACCGTGACCGCGACGATGATCGTCGGGATCGCGACCGTCAAGGCCAGCGCCCCGGGCGCGCTGGACGAGCAGTTCCCCGTCGATGTCTCGGTGGACGGTGCCGCTGGCTCCGCGCTGCCGGTGACGATGGGCGAGCGGATCGGCGGCGTGGACCGGGTGACCGCGGTCGCGGAGCTCTCACGCGGCGAGGTGAGCACCGCTGCGGGGAAGGAGCTGACCGTGACCGGGGTGGATCCGGCGCAGGCAGCCGCGGTGTTGCGGGTGCCGATCACGCTGCCGAGGTCCGGCCAGATCGTGATTCCGCCGGAGCTCCTCCAGGAGCTCAGCGCGCGCGCAGGCGAGCCGATCGACGTCCGGGGCGCGGGCACCACCCGGAGCCTGACTGTTGTGGAAGGCACGGAGGGTCCGCCGCCGCTCATGGTCCGTGAGGACCTGGCCGCGGTGACGGCGAACCCGGCCGCGGATTCGTTGTGGATCCGGATCGCGGATGGCCTGACCGACGACGAGATCGCGACCGCGCAACGTGAGGTCACCGCGCTGGCCACCGACATCGTTCCCACCGCGGAGATCGGCGGGGCGGTGTCCATGCGAGCGGCACTGAACTCGGTCCTGGACACCATGTTGATGATCGTGGTGGGACTGCTGTCGGTGGCGATCCTGATCGCGGTCATCGGGGTGGGCAACACGATGGCGCTGTCGGTGATCGAACGTCGGCGGGAGAGCGGTCTGCTGCGGTCGATCGGTGTCACCCGGGCCGGGCTGCGAACCCTGCTGATCTACGAGGCGGTCCTGGTGTCGGTGGTCGCGTCGGTGCTCGGAGTGGTGCTCGGGCTGGCCTTCGGGCTGGCGGGTACGGCCTCGGTGTTCGGTGTCGACGATCTGGTGCTGCCCTCGCTGCCGTGGCCGGAGTTGGTGGCGACGGTGTTGGTCGGCGGGATCGCCGGGGTGATCGCGGCGCTGCTGCCGGCGAGGAGCGCCGCGAAGGTGACGCCCGTCGAGGCCATGGCGGCCTAATCTGGAGGGGTGCCTGCGGGACCGAGTTCGCTGCCCCGCGAGGCCCGGGCCGGTCGACTCCGACTGGCCCGGGCCTCGCGGGGCAGCGCGGGGTCGATGGTGGCGACAGTGGCGGCGCTGGCGTACGCGGCGGCGCTGCGTGCCAGGATCGCCTTCGACGAGGAGTTCGCCCCTTTCGTCTGTGCCGGGATGCGGTTCGGCTTCGCGCGGGGAGGAACCACGATCGGTGGGGCCTACCTGACCGGGCGAAACACCGGCGCCGCGACCCTGCGTCACGAGGCGGTCCATGCCGAGCAGTGGGCCCGGTACGGTCTCGGATTCGTTGTCCGCTACCTCATCGAAGAGGTTCGGCATCCGATGCACCGCAACCGATTCGAGATCGAGGCCGGACTGGTCGACGGCGGATACGTCGGGAGAGTGGCATGAAGGTGACGTCGGTTGGCTGGCCACCTACCGGACCCCGGTCAAAGCCGCGCACCCGCGCGGGAACCCGCACACGAACTTCTCGTACTGGGCGCCCGGCAACAATTCGGTGGCGGTCGACACGGTCGCGGAATGGGTCGACGACGGCGACACCAGGCGCCGGGTGTGGGACCTCTATCGCCGGACCAGCCCGCGTGGGGCGGGATACGACCTGGGCAACTTCTGGCGGTCGCCCGACGATCCCGAACTACACGTCCTGCGCCTTGATCCCTGGCGAATCCAGGTGATTCGGGGAGGGGATCTGCGCAGCCGGATCTGGACCGTCGATCACGCAGGCGATCGGGTCAGCGTCGGATCGTGATCTTCTCGGTGCCCATCCGCCTGGCCATCGCGTCGTCGGAGGGGCGCGCGACCTGCACCAGCGAGGCGCCGGCCGCCAGCACCGCGAGCAGGCCGTCGATCAGTTCGGTCGTGGTGCCCCACTCTGAGCTCGAGAGCACGCGATCCGCGCGGCCGATGGACTGGGCCGCGGCGGAGTCCGTTGCCGCGGTGAGCACCTCGGCGATCGACATGCCGTCGAGAGCCGACGACGCTCCGGCGTCCGGCCGGAACTGGTCGCCGTGCACGCGAACCGAGGTGGCGTAGTCGGTGACGCCGATCGGGAGCCCCTCGGCGGGGCGACCGAACGCGTCGAGCGAGAGCACCGCGACCTCGGGCACGTCCTCGACCTCGGCCAGCCGGTCTGCCGCGACCAGCGCGAGCTCCGCGTCGTCCGCGGGCGCCAGCAGCACCTCGGCGCCGGCCCACCAGCAGCCGAGCAGCACGGCGGCGCTCTGCCAGTGCGCGGGGAGCAGCACACAGATCCGGGCGCCCGGCAGCAGGCCGAACTCGTCGCGAATCAGGTTGGCGGTCTTGGCGGCCCAGTTGGCGAGGGTGAGCGCGGACAGTTCGATCCGCTCGCCGCTGACATCGTCGTAGTAGGTGATGCGCGGGCCGGCCGGATCCTGCTGCAGGATCGGATCGAGAAATGCCGCGCTCAGGTTGGTCACGGATGTGTTCGGGTCGGGCACTTCCGCCGCCGTTCTCGCTAGTTGACGCACCGCGGGCCCTTGTTCCCGGCGTCGATCGCCGGGCCAGGGGGCGCGGGGGTGGGGCTGGTGCCCATGTCGACGATATCCGAGGTCGGCTCCGAGGTGGAGTCGGAGCCGGAACCGGGGCCGGTGTAATCGGCCGCGATCAGGACCTTCACCGTGCCCGCGGACAGCGAGCTGTCGCCGACGATCGTCAGGCCGCCGAGCGCGGCCGCGACGGCCTTCGCCGCGTCGGAATCGGGGTCGGCCGCGAGGACGCGGCTCGTGCTCACCGTGGTGCCGGTGTTGTTCCCGACCTCACCCTGCACGTAGCCCTGCTCGGTCAGTGCCTCGGACACCCGGGACGCGAGCCCGCCGATCCCGCTGTCGTTGGACACGTCGACGGTGACCTTCGAGGTGTCGATGGACGGCGCCTCGCCGGTGCCGGTGGCCTCGCTGCCGCTGTCGTGCTCGCCCACCAGGCCGGCAACGAACGTGCGGACGGCCTTCGGGTCCACCTGCACGATCGACTCGCCGTAGTCGGTCATCGCGTTGAGGTCGACGACCGGGATGGTCTGGAACTTGACCTCGCCGCCCGCGAGGCCCTGCAGTTGCTTCGCGAAATCGATGATGTCCCAGTCGTCGTCGAGCACGACCGAACGCTGCACCGCGGAGCTCAGCTGCGCGAGCTTGCCGGGATTGCTCAGCGTCTTGGCGCTGATGACCTCGTGCACCAGCGACGCCATGAACACCTGCTGGCGGACGATCCGGTCGAGGTCGCCGCGCGGGAGGTCGTGTCGCTGCCGGACGAAGGACAATGCGTTGGACCCGCTGAGGGTCTGTTCGCCCGCTGGGAACTTCGCACCGGACATCCACTCGTCGACCGGGTTGTTCAGGCACACATCGACACCGCCGACGGCGTCGGTGAGCAGGACGAATCCCAGCAGCCCGACCTCCGCGTAGTGGTCGACGGTGATGCCGGTGAGGTTCGCTACCGACTTGATCAGGGCCTCACGGCCGGCTTGGGTCGATGCCTTGTCGGCCTCGTCCTCGGACTCGCCCTCGTCGAGCAACCGCTGCTGCTCGGTGGCCCGGGTGGCCCCGAAGGCGGCGTTGATCTTCGAATGGCCGATGCCGGGGACCTCGACATACGAATCGCGTGGGATCGAGACGGCCGTCGCAGAGCCGCCGTCGGTGGGGACCCGGATGAGCACGATGGTGTCGGTGTTGTCTGCCTCCGCCTCGCCTGCCCTGAGCGAGGCCAGTTCGTCGGCGGAGAGCGGATTGCCGTGCGCGTCGGTGCGACTGTCGGTGCCGACCATGAGGATGTCGACCGCGCCGTCCTTGCCGCCGTCGCCCAGCTCGAGTCGCGCGGTTGCGAGGTTCGACGTGAGGGCATCGACGCTGCGCCACGCGAATCCGGTGATGAGGAGGACGAGGACCGACGCGGCCGCGACGGCTATCTGGCCCCGACCGAAGGCGGTACGCCTCGCCGTCGGAGCTCCCTCGTTGTCCGGCACCTGATGCCCCCTAACTCTGCATGTGGTTCACCCCGACCGGGGTCCAGGCTACTGGTGGGGACGCGTGGTTCCGGTGTCCGCGGACCGGCGTGCCAGACTTTCCTGTGTGAGAAAGATCCTTGTGACCGGGGCCGGTGGCCAGCTCGGCACGCAGTTGCTGCGTCGCGGTTCCGCGGCCGGTCTCGACATCGTCGGATTCGGGTCAAGAGACCTGGACATCACCGATGGTGAGGCGGTCGACAGGCTCGTCGAGCCCGGCACCGTCGTCATCAACTGCGCTGCATACACCGCCGTCGATGCGGCCGAATCCGACGAGCAGGCCGCCGAGCGGGTGAATGTGCTCGGCCCACGGAATCTGGCGTCGGCGACCGCGCGTGTCGGCGCCCGACTGATCCATGTGTCGACGGACTACGTGTTCGCGGGCGACGCGGCCAGCCCATATGAGACCGACTCGGAGACCGGGCCGCGGACCGCCTACGGGCGGACGAAGCTCGACGGCGAGCGCGCGGTGCTCGCCGCCGACCCGAACGCCCTCGTGGTGCGGACCGCGTGGGTCTACACCGGTGTGGGCGCGGACTTCGTGGCCACGATGCTGCGCCTGGAACGCGAGCGCGACACGGTCGACGTGGTCGACGACCAGATCGGGTCGCCGACCTATGCGGGTGACCTGGCCGACGGCCTGCTGCAGCTGGCCGGTTCGCCTGAGGTGCCGGGCGGGGTGCTGCACGCGACGAACGCCGGCCAGGCGAGCTGGTTCGACCTCGCCAGGGCGGTGTTCGCCGGTGTCGGTGCGGATCGGGAGAGGGTCCGCCCCTGCACCAGTGCCCAGTTCGTGCGGCCAGCGCCGCGGCCGGCGTACTCGGTGCTGTCGGAGGCATCCTGGGTGGACGCCGGCCTGACCCCGTTGCGGCCGTGGCAGGAGGCGCTGACGGCGGCCCTGGCGCAGTTGCCGCCGGCCAGCGACTAGGGTTGCCGGCGTGAGTTCGCAGCTGGCCGTGGTGACGGTGACCTATTCGCCGGGCAAGCACCTTCAGAGTTTCCTCGACACCCTCGAGGAAGCCACGACGTTGGAGACCCAGGTCGTCATGGCCGACAACGGGTCGACAGACGGTGCTCCCGAGGCGGCCCTCGAACAGAATTCCAACGTGCGCCTGCTGCGCACGGGCGGGAACATCGGCTACGGCGGTGCCATCAACCGCGCGGTGGCCGAGCTGGACCCCGATGTGGAGTTCGTGGTGATCGCGAATCCCGATCTCCGCTGGGGCGCCGGCTCCCTCGACGTGCTGCTCGACGCGGCTCAGCGCTGGCCCCGCGCGGGCGCACTCGGTCCGATGGTGCTGGAACCCGACGGCAGCGTCTACCCGTCGGCGCGCCAGGTTCCCGGGCTCGTCTCGGGCGCAGGCCACGCCCTCCTCGGCACCGTCTGGCCGTCCAATCCGTGGACCCAGCGGTACCGCCAGGAGAACGAGCAGGTGTCCGAGCGCCCTGTGGGGTGGCTCTCCGGGTCCTGCCTGCTGGTGCGTCGCGCCGCATTCGACTCGATCAACGGGTTCGACTCCCGGTACTTCATGTACATGGAGGACGTCGACTTCGGCGATCGACTCGGCCGCGCGGGCTGGCACAACGTGTTCGTGCCCTCGGCCGAGGTGACCCACGCCAAGGGACATGCGGCAGGGCGCCATCCCGAGTTGATGCTGCCGGCACATCACCAGAGCGCCTACCGCTTCCAGGCCGATCGGCATCCGCATTGGTGGCAGGCGCCGCTTCGGTGGGCGCTACGCGGCGGTCTCGCGGTGCGGTCGAAGGTGGCCGTCGCGGCCGCGGTACGGAACAGGGCGAAGAACGAGGGGACTGCAGACGATGGTGAATGACCAAGTGACGAGCGAACCGAACGTGGACGCGGTGGTTCTCGTCGGCGGTAAGGGCACCAGGCTGCGGCCGCTGACGCTCTCCGCGCCGAAGCCCATGCTGCCGACGGCGGGCCTGCCCTTCCTGCAGCACCTGCTGGCGCGCATCGGCGCGGCCGGGATCAAACACGTAGTGCTCGGCACCTCGTTCAAGGCCGAGGTCTTCGAGGACTACTTCGGCGACGGGTCGTCGATGGGTCTGGAGATCGACTATGTCACCGAGACCGAGCCGCTCGGCACCGGTGGCGGCATCAGGAACGTGCTGCCCAAGCTCAGGGCCGACAACGTGATCGTCTTCAACGGCGACGTGCTCGGCGGCACCGACCTTCGGGCCGTGCTGGATACGCACCGCACCACCGAGGCGGACGTGACGATGCACCTGGTCCGGGTGGGGGATCCGCGGGCCTTCGGATGCGTGCCGACCGACGACGACGGCCGCGTCACGGACTTCCTCGAGAAGACCCAGGATCCGCCGACCGACCAGATCAACGCCGGTTGCTACGTCTTCAGGCGCGAGATCATCGAGAAGATCCCGGCCGGGCGTCCGGTCTCGGTGGAGCGTGAGGTGTTCCCCGGGCTGTTGGCCGAGGGGCGACGCGTCTTCGGGCATGTCGACGCGGCCTACTGGCGCGACATGGGCACGCCGGAGGACTTCGTCCGCGGGTCCGCTGATCTGGTGCGCGGCATCGCGCCCTCACCCGCGCTCGAGGGCCCGCGGGGAGAGTCGCTGGTGCACCCGGGCGCGGGCATCGCGCCCGGCGCGGTGCTGATCGGCGGCACGGTGGTCGGACGCGGCGCCGAGATCGGCGCGGGCGCACGGCTCGACGGTGCGGTCGTCTTCGACGGCGCGGTCATCGAAGCGGGCGCGACGGTGGAACGGTCGATCGTCGGATTCGGCGCGCGGATCGGGCCCCGGGCGCTGGTGCGCGATGCGGTGATCGGCGACGGCGCTGACGTCGGCGCCCGCTGCGAACTGCTCCGCGGTGCGCGGGTCTGGCCGGGCGTTGCCCTGCCCGACGGCGGGGTCCGGTTCTCCACCGACGTGTAACCCGTGCAGGTGTGACCTGGCCCATTCTGGCAAAATCTATGCGATGAATTCGCCGGAACCTGTCTTCAATCGTTACGTCGCCCTCGGGGATTCGTTCACGGAGGGGCTCGGCGATCACGACCCGGCGCGGCCGAACGGGCTGCGGGGCTGGGCGGATCGCGTCGCCGAGCAGCTCGCGGGCAAGAGCGAGGACTTCCGGTACGCCAACCTCGCGGTCCGCGGAAAGCTGCTGGGGCAGATCATCGACGACCAGGTCGATCAGGCGCTCGCCCTTGGGCCGGATCTGGTCACGATCTACGGCGGCGGGAACGACCTGATGCGTCCGTCGGTGGACATCGACGCGATGGTGGACCGCTACGACGAGGCGATCGGCAAGCTCACCGCGAGCGGGGCGACGGTGGCGTTGTGGACGGCATACGACGCGGGGTGGTCGGCCGTGTTCGGCAAGATCCGCGGGCGCATCGCGATCTACAACGAACTGGTCCGCGAGGTCGCGGACCGGCACGGTGCGGTGGTTGTCGATTTCTGGCGGTTCGACGGCTACGACGACGAACGGATGTGGGACTGGGACCGCCTGCACATGTCGACTGCCGGGCATCATCGGATGGCGGTCGAGACCCTCGATGCGCTCGGTGTCAGCCACGAGCTCGAGGGGCCAGATCTGGGGCCGGCTCCGGTGCTGAGCAAGGCCGAGCGGCGTCGGGTGAACTACATCTGGACCAAGGACTTCGTCGGGCCGTGGATCGGGCGCCGACTGACCGGAAAGTCCTCGGGTGACACCGTGGCGGCGAGACGTCCTGTGTTGGAGTCGATCTCTGCACAGGGCCTCTGACACAGGCTGCACAAGGGCCGACCGGGAATCCCGGTCGGCCCTTGTGGATGCCTGATCCGCTGTCGCCGGGTTCGCTCTTGGTGCACCGAAATGGCCGGTCCCGGACGAGGACCGGCCATTTCGTCTGTCTGTGCTCGGTGTCAGGCGATCCGCTCGAACACCGCCGCCAAACCCTGACCGCCACCGATGCACATCGTCTCGAGGCCGTAGCGAGCCTCGCGACGGTCCATCTCGCGCAGCAACGTCGCGAGGATGCGGGCGCCGGTCGCGCCGACCGGGTGGCCGAGGGAGATGCCCGAGCCGTTGGGGTTCAGGCGCGGGTCGTCGGCCTCGAGGTCCCACGTGCGCAGGACGGCGAGGGCCTGCGCGGCGAACGCCTCGTTGAGCTCGATGACGTCCATGTCGGACAGCGACAGGCCCAGGCGGCTCAGCGCCTTCTCGGTGGACGGCACCGGCCCGATGCCCATCGTCCGCGGCGGCACACCGGCCACCGCCCAGCTGGCGAGCCGGGCGAGCGGACGCAGCCCGAGGGCCTTGGCCCTCTCCGGCGTGGTGACGATCGCGATTGCGGCGCCGTCGTTCTGGCCGCTGGCGTTGCCTGCGGTGACGGTGGAGTCGGGGTCGACCTTGCCGCGGATCGGGCGCAGCTTCGCGAGCGACTCGACGGTGGTGTCGGCTCGCGGGTGCTCGTCGGTGTCGACCATCAGGGCGTCGCCCTTGCGCTGCGGCACCGCGACCGGGACGATCTCCTGCGCGAAGACGCCGCTGCGCTGCGCGGCGACGGCCCGCTGGTGGGACGCCACGGCGAGCGCGTCCTGGTCCGCGCGGCTGATGGAGAACTCGGCGCGCAGGTTCTCGGCGGTCTCGATCATGCCGCCGGGCACCGGGTGGTTCCGTCCGCCGGCGGTGACGCGGGCCCGGGCCAGCCGGTCGTTGAGGGCCAGCGACTCGCCGCGGACGCCGTAACGCATTCCGGTGGCGTAGAACTCGGCCTGGCTCATCGACTCGACACCGCCCGCGAGGACGAGGTCGCTGCCGCCGGACTGCACCTGCATCACGGCCTGGATGATCGCCTGCAGCCCGGAGCCGCAGCGGCGGTCCACCTGCAGGCCCGGAACGTCCACGCCGAGACCGGCATTGAGGGCCGCGATCCGGCCGATCGCGGGTGCCTCGCCGCCGGGGGAGGCCTGGCCGAGGATCACGTCGTCGATGTCGGCTCCGGAGATGCCGGTGCGTGTGACGAGTTCGGTGATCACGGTGGCCGCGAGGTCCTCGGGGGCGATGTCGCGGAACACGCCGCCGAATCGGCCGACGGGGGTGCGGAGGGGTTCGCAGATGACTGCGTCGGGCATGGTTACTTCCTTGCAGAGATGGTCAATGCTGGGTGCGGACGAGATCGGCCGAGATGGCCTCCGCGGCGGCGACGGCGGCGGGAACGAGGGTGTTGTACACGTCCTCGATCGAGTACCGCGCCGCCTGCGTCGAAATGTTCACGGAGGCAACGACTGTGCCCGAGCGGTCGCGAATGGGGGCGGCGAGTGAGCGCAGGCCCTCCTCGAGTTCCTGGTCCACCACGCAGTAGCCGTCCGCGCGTACCTGCTCGAGTTCGGTGCGGAGCATGTCCGGGGTGTCGATGGTGCGGCCGGTGAGGGGTGTCAGCGTCACCCGCGCGAGGTACTCGTCGAGTTCGGGCTTGTTCAGCCCCGCGAGCAGGACTCGGCCCATCGAGGTGGCGAAGGCGGGAAAGCGGGTACCGATGTTGATGGATACGGTCATGATGCGGCTGACCGGGACCCGGGCCACGTACACCACGTCGTCCTGGTCGAGGATCGAGACCGACGTCGATTCGCGGACCTGCTCGGACAACGCCTCGAGATGAGGTCCGGCGATCTCGGGCAGCGACAGGCTCGACAGGAAGCTGTAGCCGAGCTCGAGCACTCGCGGAGTCAGCCAGAACACCGAACCGTCGGTGCGGATGTAGCCGAGTTCGGCGAGCGTCAGCAGGAACCGGCGTGCGGTCGCCCGCGTCAGGTCGGTGTGCTTGGCGACCTCGCTCAGGGTGCGCCGCGGATGGTCGGCGTCGAACGCCTTGATGACGGACAGTCCTCGCGCGAGCGACTGCACGTAGTCGGGCGACGCCCCGATCGGTTCGGTCCCGGTCGAAGTCGTCTCGCTCGAGTTGCTCACTGTCAGGTACTCCCCTCGGTGGCCCCCGCCAGGTCGGCGAGAGCCTGCTTCCCGAGCGCGAACGCACGGTTGCTGTTCGGCACACCCGCGTACACCGCGGTATGGAGGAATACTTCCACGAGCTGTTCGGGGTCCATGCCCGCCCGGAGGGCGGCCCGGATGTGCAGGTCGAGCTCGTGCTCGTTGCCGACGGCGGTGAGGATCGCGAGGGTCAGCAGCCGGCGGGTGGAGTGGTCGAGACCCTCGCGGGCCCAGATGTCACCCCATGCGGTGCGGGTGATGAAGTCCTGGAACGGCTCGGTGAACGCTGTGCTGGAGCCGATCGCGCGGTCCACGTGGGCATCGCCGAGAACCGAACGGCGCACCGACATTCCGACGTCGTGGACGGAGCGGCGGGCCACACCCACCGGGGTCGACGCCGCGATGTGGGCCTCGATCAGGCGGGTCACCGCGCCTGCCTGCTCGACGTTCGCCAGGTGCGCGCCGGGGGACAGCACGTGGAACTGGGCCCCCGCGATGCCGTCGGCGACGGTCCGCAGCGCGGACGGCGGAGTGGGGCCGTCCTGCTCGGCCGCGATCACCAGCGTGGGCGCCGCGATGCGGGCCAGGTCGGTGCGGCCGTCCCACTGGGAGAGGGCCTCGCAGCACGCGGCGTACCCCTCGTCGGAGGTGCCGGAGACCATCGCGACGTGGCGGGCCACCAGTTCCGGATCACGCTGCGCCAGTTCGGGGGTGAACCAGCGGCCGACGATGGACTCCGCGATGGACGCGACGCCGTCGGCGCGGACGGTGGCCGCGCGATCGAGCCATGGCTGGGCCGGCGCGAACTGCGCGGCCGTGCACAGCAGGGTCAGGGTCTGCACGCGCTGCGGGTGGTGCGCCGCAAGCCACTGCCCGACCGCCCCCCCGAGAGACAGGCCCACGAGGTGCGCCGCGTCGAGGCCGAGCGTGTCGAGCAGCGCGATGACGTCGCAGCCCAGGTCGGCGATCGTGTACGGGCCCGCGGGGGCCGGCGAGCCGCCGTGGCCGCGGTGGTCGACGGCGATCACGTGTGTGCGGTTCGATAGTGCACGGACCTGTGGATCCCACATGTGCAGATCCGAGCCGAGCGAGCCGAGCAGCAGCACCGGCGGCGCGGTCGGGTCGCCGTGGCGTTCGTAGTGCAGGTCCACGGTCATGCGGGTCCTCCGGTGGTTCGGGCGGGCCGGAAAGCGAGGGCACGGTCGACGAGGTCGACGGCGTGGCCGAGGTAGTTCGAGGGCTCGAGCAGGTCGCGCAGTTCGTCGGCGGACAGGTGCGCGGTGATCTCGGGGGCACGGTCGAGCGGGATCCCGGATGCCGCCGCGGCGGTGACGATCTCGCGCGCCGAGTCGGTGTGCGCGGAAAGGGCTCCGGTGACCCGCTCGGCAAGGATCAGCCCGCCGGTGATGTCGAGGTTGCGGGCCATCGAGTCGGCGTGGACGTGCAGTCCGCTGAGGCTCGACGCCAACTGGTGTGCCGCCCCGCCCGCCAGGCGGAGCAGGTCGGTGACCGTCTCCCACTCGGCGTGCCACGCGCCCGCGGCCCGGGCGAACTCGTGGTCCATCGACGACAGGACGGTCGAGACCAGGCCGGGCGCCCGGCGGGCGGCGGCACGTGCGGTGATGGCCGCCACCGGATTCTGTTTGTGCGGCATGGCCGACGAGCCGCCGGGCGCGTCCTCGGCGACCTCGTCGAACTCGGTTGAGGCCATCGCGATGATGTCGGTGGCGGGCTTGGCGACCGCGCCCGCGGCCACGCCGAGCGCGGCCGCGAGGGCCGCGACCGGAGTGCGGGTGGTGTGCCACGGCGCCACCTGCCGCGCCAGGCCGAGTTCGTCGGCGAGGGCGTCGGCCATGTCGAGGCCGTGCGGGTGGACGGCGGCGAGAGTGCCTGCCGCGCCACCGAACTGGACGGGCAGCGCGGACAGGGCCCGCTCGAGCTGGGCGGCCGCGTCGTCGAGGCCGGTGAACCACGACACCGCGAGCGCGCCGAAGGTGGTGGGCAGGGCCTGCTGCCCGAGCGTGCGCGCGACCATCGGGGTGGCGCGGTGCGCTCGCGCGAGTTCGGCACCGGAGGTCGCCGCCGCCCGCATTCCGGCGAGCACGATGTGACCCGCCCTGCGTGCGATCAGCATCAGCGCCGAGTCCATCACGTCCTGGCTGGTGGCGCCGACGTGAACGGCCGACGCGGGCACCCCCTCGTCGGCGCAGGCCGCCCGCAGGATCTTCAGCAACGGGATGACGGGGTTGCCGCCGGCAGCGGACCTGCGGCCGAGGTCGGCGATGTCGAGTGTGCCGGGCACGGCGAGCCCGGTCGCGACGGCCGTGACGGTCGAGGCGTGCTCGACCGTCACCAGGTCCACGGTCGAGGCGGCCCGTGACAGGGCCGCCTCGACCGTGAGCAGTGCGACCACCCACGCGTGATCCGAGACCTCCTCGGCGACAGCGGAGCCGCCGAAGACAGGATCGAACAGTGCACCGCGGGTGTGTGTCACGCCAGGCTCCTGATCACAGCTCGAAGAACGGCGTCTCGACGCCCTCGGGATCGCTGTCCTGAACATAGACCGTGAGGCTGTAGCCGTCGTCGGTCTTGTTCGCGATCAGCTTCGGCCGCTGTGACTCGGGCAGCGACGTCAACACCGGGTCGACGGCATGCGCATCGGTGTCCTCCGGGAAGTACAGCCGGGTGTACAGGCGCTCGAGAATGCCGCGGGCGAAGACACCGACGTTGACGTGCGGGGCCTCGACGGCGCCGTTCTCGGCGGGCAGTGGACCCGGCTTGACGGTGTGGACCACAGCGGTACCGCTCTCGTCCGCCCCGGCCCGCCCGAAGCCGCGGAACCCGGCGGGCGTCGGCTCGGCCGCGCCGCGCGGGTCGTCGGCGTGGGCGAATCGGCCCGCCGCGTCGGCCTGCCACGTCTCGATCATCGCGTCCGCGACCGGCGTGCGGGCGCCGTCGATGACGGTGACGCGCAGCGTGATCCGGTTCGGGGTGCCCTCGGGGGCGGCGTCGGGGCCGTCCGCCCACGGCAGGCCGATGTGCCAGTACGGGCCCACCGTCTGCGACGGGGTGACGCCGAACTCGGCGGTGGTGAAGTCGCCAGGGGTGACCTCGTAGGTCGGTGCACCGGAGTTCTTGGGGGAAGTGTCAGTCATCGTGATCCTCGTCGTCCTCGAACGGGGTGGCGTCGCGTCCGCGCAGGACGATGTCGAAACGGAAGCCAAGGGCCCAGTCGGCCACGGTCGCGTCGTAGTCGAAGACGCTGACCATGCGGTGCCGGGCGGCGGCGGGGACCGCGTTGTAGATCGGGTCCTGGAAGAACAGCGGGTCGTCCGGGAAGTACATCTGCGTCACCAGGCGCTGCGTGAACGCCTGGCCGAACAGCGAGAAATGGATGTGCGACGGGCGCCACGCGTTGTCGTGGTTGCGCCACGGGTACGCGCCCGGCTTGACCGTCGTGAACGTGTAGTGGCCGTCGGCGTCGGTGACACACCGGCCGATGCCGTCGAAGTGCGGGTCGAGCGGCGCGGGCCAGTTGTCGCCGATGTGCCGGTACCGGCCGCCTGCGTTCGCCTGCCACACCTCGAGCAGTGTGTTCGGGACGGGCTTGCCGCCCGAGTCGAGGACCCGGCCGTGCACCACGATGCGCTGCCCCTGGGCCTCGCCGCCGTTGGCGATGGTCAGGTCGGCGTCGCCGGGCTGGACTCGGTCCTCGCCGAACACGGGTCCGGTGACCTCGCCGAGGCGCTGCTGGATCAGCTTGAGGGGCTGCCGGGGGCTGCGCAGCGCGGTGGTCTTGTAGTCGGCAAAGTCCGGCGGCGCATTCACGTCGGCGCCGATCGGCCGGTATTGCGGGGGCAGATGAAGCATGTGACGACCTCGTGTGGGGACGGTCCGGGTGAGGGGCACCGAGTCTTGTTCGGCCTTCCCTGTTCGGAATGTGGACGAAGTTACGTTATGCGAACAACCGTAGTGCGTTCCGCGGGCGCGATCAACGGCCCGTGCCCAAATTGTTCGCAATGCGGACGGGGGTTCATATTACGCACGAACCGTCGTATGCTGGCTCGCATGATGGACAAAGTCATTGCCACGGCGGCCGAGGCCGTCGCAGACGTGCCCGACGGCGCGACGATCGCGGTCGGCGGGTTCGGCCTGGTAGGAGTGCCGGAGATCCTCATCAACGCGCTGCTGGAACAGGGCGCGACGGATCTCGAGACGGTGAGCAACAACTGCGGCACCGACGGCTTCGGCCTCGGTGTGCTGCTCGAGCAGGGCCGGATCCGCCGGACCGTCAGCTCGTACGTGGGCGACAACAAGGAGTTCGCCCGGCAGTACCTCTCCGGTGAACTCGAGGTGGAGCTGACGCCGCAGGGCACCCTCGCCGAGCGGCTGCGCGCCGGCGGCGCCGGCATCCCCGCGTTCTTCACCCCGGCCGGCGTCGGCACCCAGGTCGCGGACGGAGGCCTGCCCCGCCGCTACGACGGCAACGGTGGCATCGCCGTCGCGAGCCCGGCCAAGGAGACCCGCGAGTTCGACGGGCAGACGTACGTCATGGAGCGGGGCATCGTCGCCGACTACGCCCTCGTCCACGCGTGGAAGGGTGACCGCCACGGCAACCTCGTCTTCCGCCGCAGCGCCCGCAACTTCAACCCCCCGGCCGCCGCGTCGGGCCGGATCACCATCGCGCAGGTCGAGCACCTCGTCGAGCCGGGCGAGCTGGATCCCGACCAGATCCACACCCCTGGCATCCACGTGCAGCGCGTCGTGCACGTGGGCAAGGTCACTGTCGGAATCGAGAAGCGAACGGTGCGAGCATGACTCAGACGATTGTGCAGAAGCTGACCCGCGAGCAGATGGCCGCGCGGGTGGCGCAGGAACTCTCCGACGGGCAGTACGTCAACCTCGGCATCGGTATGCCGACGCTGGTGCCGAACTACATCTCCGAGGACATCACGGTGGTCCTGCATTCGGAGAACGGCATCCTGGGTGTGGGCCCGTACCCCACCGAGGACGAACTCGACCCCGAGCTGATCAATGCCGGCAAGGAGACCGTCACCGTCCTGCCGGGTGCGTCGTACTTCGACTCGTCGCAGTCGTTCGGCATGATCCGCGGCGGCCAGGTGGACGTCGCGGTGCTGGGCGCGATGCAGGTCAGTGCCAAGGGTGACCTCGCCAACTGGATGATCCCCGGCCACATGGTCAAGGGCATGGGCGGCGCGATGGACCTCGTCCACGGCGCCAAGCGCGTCATCGTGATGATGGAGCACGTCTCCAAGAAGGGCGAGTCGAAGATCCTCGACGAGTGCGCCCTGCCGCTCACCGGCAAGGCGTGCGTACAGCGGATCATCACCGACATGGCCGTCCTCGACGTCACCGACGAGGGCCTGCGCCTGGTCGAGACCGCGCCCGGCATCAGCGTCGACGACGTCGTCGCCGCCACCGCCGCGACGCTGCTGCTCTAGCGTCGCCGCCGGCCGGCGGACGGGCTCAGCGCCCGTTCGCCAGCCGGACCAGGTGGTCGATCGTCTCCTTCTCGGCGCCGTCGGGCAGGTCGTCGACCGGCCACCACCGCAGGTCCTGCGACTCGTCACTGCGCACCGGCGTGGCGCCCACCTCGGCCCACACCAGGAATCTCAGGTCCAGGTGCCGGGTGGGCACCCCGAGCGAGCAGGTGATGGGGTGGGTGTGCGCCGACAGCAGCAACGGATCGATCCGCAGGCCCGCGATCCCGGACTCCTCCGTGGCCTCCCGCAGTGCCGCGCCGACGACCGTCTCGTCGGCTGCCTCGCAGTGCCCGCCGAGCTGGATCCAGCGGCCCACCCGCGGATGCAGGGTGAGCAGCACCTGGCGCCGGTCCTCGCTGAGTACCAGCGACGACGCGGTGATGTGGCCGGGGGCGTGCTCGCGCAGGCAACCCAGCGGCGCCGAGTCGAGGAATGCGAGCATGGTGTGCCGCAACGACTCGTCGGCAGCGTTCGGTGTCTGCCAGCCCAGCAACGCCTCGCGCGCCGAACGGTGCAGGGACTGAGCACTCACATTTCCACCAGCAGGTCTCCGGGCTCGCTCGGTACGCGAGGCGCGAGGGGCTCGAGAGGATGCCCGACGGCGATGGCGCCGAGGGCCTGCCAATCCGCGCGCAAGCCGAGTTCGGCCCGGACGAGGTCCGCCGCGAAGATGGTCGAACCGATCCAGCAGCTACCGATTCCCTTGGTGGCCAACGACACCAGCAGCCCCTGCACGGCGGCGCCCGCGGCGACGGTGAACATCGTCTGTTCGGACCTGGTCCTGGCCTCGTCGGGGTAGCGGTGCGCGCCCTCGGGCACGCAGAAGGGGATCACCAGCTCCGGCGCCTCGAACAGGATGTTGCCGCGGTCGAGCCGCGCGTTGATCTTCTCCAGGCTCAGCCCGTCCGCGGTGAGATCCGAGCGCCACTGCTCCCGCATCGCGTTCAGCAGGCGCCTGCGGGTCGCGGCCGTGCGGATCCACACGAACCGCACCGGGCGGGTGTGGTGCGGTGCCGGGGCCGTCAGGGCCTCCGCGATCGCATCCCGAAGGGACTGCGGATCAATCGATTCGGTGGAGAACTCGCGCACCGAGCGACGCAGCAGCAGGGCTTCGTGGCGGCCG
Organism: Rhodococcus sp. PvR099; assembly: GCF_017833315.1. Taxonomy (NCBI): domain Bacteria; kingdom Bacillati; phylum Actinomycetota; class Actinomycetes; order Mycobacteriales; family Nocardiaceae; genus Rhodococcus; species Rhodococcus sp. PvR099. The sequence goes on from NZ_JAFIBV010000001.1 coordinate 5,604,825, forward strand.
CGCTCCACTGCCTCGTTGGAGCCGAGCCAGAACAGGTCTTCCTCGCCCGGCCGCACCAGGTCCCGCGCCACCGAACCGTCGTCCGCGAACTCGAACCCGCGGACCACGGCGATCGGTACGCTCCCGACTTTGCCCTTTACCAGATCGCCCGCCGCCGCGAGCTCGTCCGCGACCGCCACCTCCGTCACGTAGAGCTCGTTGCCCTGCGCATCGACCGATCCCGCGTAGCCGTGCAGCACCGGTAGTCCCGATGCGCCGATCGCGGCGTCCGTCTGGCCGACCCGCCACGCCCGTCCCATGGTGTCGGTGATGACCACGGCGACGCTCACGCCCAGTAGTTCGGCCAACCGTTCACGCAACTGCCGAGCGCTCGCATCGGGGTCTTCCGGCAGTAGCGCCAGCTCCGCCGGGTCCACATTCGATCCGTCGATGCCGGACGCCGCCTGGATGATGCCCAGCCTGTTCTCGGTGATCAGGGTGCGGCCCCTGCGGGCCACGACCCGGACCGCTTCCTGATCCACCAGGCGTCGGCGAACGGCATCGCGTTCGTCGGGATCGGTGGGGGAGGCCACGATTCGGCCCTCGACCTTGGAGACGACCTTGCTCGTGACGACCAGTACGTCGCCGTCCACCAGCCACGGCGCCTGAGCCGCGATCGCAGCGGCCAGGTCATCGCCCGGCCGGAACTCGGGAAGTCCTGGCACGGGGAGGATCTCGATGGAACCGCCGGCTCCGTGATCGCCGTTCACACCGTGATCCCGGCCAGGCGCAGCGCGGCCCGCGCCATCTCCGCCGTCGTCTCCGGGTCGGTCATCAGCAGCGGGACCGCCTCGACCTGGACTCCGGGAACCTGCGCGGTGTCGGTCTCGTGGACGAGCCAGCCGTCCAGGATCCCGGTGTCCGAGCGGGCGCCGTAGTAGCGGCCGATCGCCTCGGCGGTGGTCTCCACGCCGATCACCTCCAGGCATTCGTCGGCCATGCCGCGCAACGGCTTTCCGTCGATGACGGGCGACAGGCCCACGACCTTTGCCTTGCCGGTTCGCAGCGCGCCGCGGATCCCGGGCACCGCGAGAATGGCGCCGACGCTGACCACCGGGTTGGAGGGTGCAAGAAGCACCGCGTCCGCGTTCTCGATCGCATCGATGACCCCGGGTGCAGGCGTGGCCTTGTCGGCACCGACGTGCACGAAGCTGTGCGTCGGTACCTGGGCGCGGTGGCGGACCCACCATTCCTGGAAATGGATCGCCCGCTGCTCGTTGTCGGCCGGATCGGTGATGACCACATGGGTTTCGCTGCGGTCGTCGGTCACCGGGAGCAGTTGCACCCCGGGTTGCCAGCGATTGCACAGCGCCTCGGTGACCGCCGACAGTGGATAGCCGGTGCGCAGCATCTGGGTCCGGATGAGGTGTGTGGCGATGTCGCGGTCGCCGAGACCGAACCAGTCCGGCTTCGCGCCGTAGGCCGCGAGTTCCTCTTTCGCGTTCCAGGTTTCGCCGACGTGACCCCAACCCCGCTCGGGGTCGATGCCGCCGCCGAGCGTGTACATACAGGTGTCCAGGTCGGGGCAGATGCGCAGGCCGTGCATCCAGACGTCGTCTCCGACATTCACGACCGCGGTGATCTCGTGTGCGCCCGCGGCATCCGGTTCTCCGAGCAGGCTCCGCACACCTTGCAGGAAACGGGCTCCGCCGACGCCGCCGACCAATACTGTGACTCTCACAGCTCAAGAGCCTAGGCGTCCTGCGCCGGTGCAGCCGACTTGCACCGGTCGATCGGTGACAGCCGGTGCGACACGCTGGTGACGCGCACGAATGCGTCGTCGAGGCGATTCCGCCGTGTGTGGTGGTAAGGGGAATTGCCCAACAGCTTGACCCCAGCGCTCGGTGCCGTGTCTAATCACAGGTATGTCATTCAACCTTCGCCACCCGAGATCAGTTGTGGCGAACCTTGATTCGAACGTTCGTTCGGAGTGGATGACATTGTCGGGGAACGAAAGTGACCGGAATTTTCTGCGCAATCCAAGGTGAGGAGGCGGAACGATGCCCAACCAGTACGAGGGATCACGACTTCTGAGCGCGCTTGATTACGAACCGCAGACCGATTTCACAGCGAACGCAGTGGAGGGTGTTGGCGAACTTTTGGGGGAGAGGGAGCCGGTACGGCCTCAGCTGAGCCTGGTCACCGGATTTGATGAGATGTTCGAGAACATCGAAGATCAGTGGCAGGAGCGCGCCCTGTGCGCTCAGACCGATCCCGAGGCATTCTTCCCCGAGAAGGGTGGCTCGACCCGCGAGGCAAAGCGAATCTGCCTCGGTTGCGAGGTTCGCGACGAGTGCCTCGAGTACGCGCTCTCCAATGACGAGCGATTCGGAATCTGGGGGGGACTCTCGGAGCGCGAGCGTCGTCGGCTCAAGCGCGGAATCGTCTAGAGCCGGATCCTTTACGGATCAAGTACTTTTCAGTCCTCGGGGTCTTCACCGAGCTCCGGGTCGATCACTTCAGGGTCGACTCCGAGGTAGGTGGCGACCTGCCGGACCAACACCTCGTTCAACAGATCGACGAGATCTTCCTGACGCTTGGCGCGCAATTCGAGGGGCCGGCGGAACAGGACCAGTCGCGCTCTCGTGGCGGCGCCGTGCCGGTCAACGCCTGCCGGTACCAGTCGCGAGAGCGGCACCGGTCCCTCCGCCACCACCTCCGGCGGCCAGGTGACCGAATCGGGGTCGAGCGCGCGGATCTTCGGCACCTCGTCGACGGCGATGTCGAGCTTGGTGATCCGATCGTGCCAGCGGGCGTCGATCGGGGCGAACGCCTCCAGGACCAGCATGTCGAACTTCTCCGCCCGGCTGCGCCATGCGGGCACACTCGCCGGGAGCACCGGTCCGCGGATACCGCGTCCCCGTCGAGCGGCCGATCGGGAGGTCAACGGTCGTCCGTGTCGGGCTCTGCGCATGAAGGTCAATCCTACCGACACCCATCGGCTTCCGGTGTGTCCGAGTAGGAGCCTGCGGGTCTGCCAGCTACCCTCATCAGCGTGAGAGCACTGCGTCGATGCTGCCGGCCTGGGTGTAAGAACCCCGCCGTTGCGACGCTGACGTATGTCTATTCGGACTCGACGGCAGTGGTCGGTCCGCTCGCCACCGTCGACGAGCCCCATTCCTGGGATCTGTGCGAGACGCATGCTTCCCGGATCACCGCGCCGAAGGGCTGGGAGTTGGTCCGCTACGAGGGCGGTTTCTCCACCACCACCCCGGACGAGGACGACCTCACGGCACTCGCCGAGGCCGTCCGCGAGGCGGGTATGCCCGAGCGTGCATCCGTCGATTCCGTGGCGTCGGGTTCGGTGGAAACGGCACACGCGCCTGCCCCGGCCCCGCGCACCGGTCGTCGCGGCCATCTGCGGGTTCTGCCCGATCCCACGAACTGACCCGCGCGGCACCTGGCACTAGGCTGGCGGTGCACCGATCAAGACCGTCCCCGAACGCAGGAGTTATCGCAGTGGCACGTCCCGCCGAATCCGTCCATGCCGTCATCAAGGCATACGACGTCCGCGGAGTGGTGGGCGAACAGATCGATGTCGACTTCGTGCGTGATGTCGGTGGCGCGTTTGCCCGCCTGGTCCGCGCCGGCGCCGACCGCGTGGCCATCGGCTACGACATGCGGGAGTCGTCGCCGGAGCTCGCGAACGCGTTCGCCGACGGAGTGACGGCCCAGGGGCTCGACGTCGTCCTCATCGGCCTCGCCTCCACCGATCAGCTGTACTTCGCGTCGGGGTTGCTCGATTGTCCGGGTGCCATGTTCACCGCGAGCCACAACCCCGCGAAGTACAACGGGATCAAGCTGTGCCGTGCGGGCGCCAAGCCGGTCGGACAGGACACAGGGCTGGCGACGATCTCGGCCGAGGTCATCGAGGGCGTGCCCGGCTACGACGGTGAGGCGGGCTCGGTCAGCGAGCAGGATGTGCTCGCCGAGTACGCCGACTTCGTCCGAGGCCTCGTCGACCTGTCGTCGATGAAGCCGATGTCGGTCGCGGTGGACGCGGGTAACGGCATGGGCGGGCACACGGTCCCGGCCGTGTTCGAACCGCTGCCGCTGAGCGTGGATCCGATGTACTTCGAGCTCGACGGGAACTTCCCGAACCACGAGGCCAACCCGCTCGACCCCAAGAACCTGGTCGACCTGCAGGAGCGGATCCGGCAGACCGGCGCGGACATCGGCCTCGCCTTCGACGGCGACGCGGACCGTTGCTTCGTCGTCGACGAGCTCGGCAACCCGGTGTCCCCGTCCGCGGTGACGGCACTGGTCGCGGAGCGGGAGCTCGCCAAGGAGCCCGGCGCCACGATCATCCACAACCTCATCACCTCCAGGGCGGTGCCCGAGTTGGTGACCGAGCTCGGCGGCACTCCGGTGCGGACCAGGGTCGGGCACTCCTTCATCAAGCAGCAGATGGCGGAGACTGGCGCGATCTTCGGCGGCGAGCACTCGGCGCACTACTACTTCCGCGACTTCTGGGGCGCCGACTCCGGCATGCTCGCCGCGCTGCACGTACTCGCGGCGCTCGGCGAGCAGGACCGACCGCTATCCGACCTGATGAAGAGCTACGAGCGCTACGAGGCCTCGGGCGAGATCAACTCGACGGTCGCCGACGCCGCCGAACGGACCGCCGCCGTCCTCGCCGCCTTCTCGGGCCGCACGAAGTCCGTCGACCGCCTCGACGGTGTCACGGTCAATCTCGGCCAGGGCGCGTGGTTCAATCTGCGCGCCTCGAACACCGAGCCCTTGCTGCGGCTGAACGTGGAAGCACGGACGGTCGAAGAGGTCGAAGCGCTGGTGGCTGAGATACTTGGTGTCGTGCGCGCCTAGCGGACACGGGAAGAGCCGTAGAATTCTTGCCCCGGGCAGAGCGAGAGAGGAAGGACGCCATGACGGCTCCGTCACACCTTCTCGACCTCGATGACTCCGCAAGCGTCACCGCAGCCGATTCCGAGGGATCGCTGCGGTCCGCCGCGCTCGGTGGCGCGCAGGTGCGGGCCACCGCGGAGTCGGTCAACGAGGGCGCCCTCGATCGGATCAGGGATCTCCGCCCGCGCAGCATCGTCCTGGTGACGGGCGGTGGCCGCGCAGGCCGGGCCGCCTCGGTGCTCACCGGTGCGTTCGGCGCCCGGATCGGCGTGCCGATCCTGCACCTGCCCGCGGTCCCGCCGTGGGTCGGCTCGCTCGATGTCGTGGTCGTCGCCGGCGAGGACGCGGGGGATCCACTGTTGCTGTCCGCGGTCGATTCGGCTCTGCGCCGGGGCGCCGAGGTAGTGATCGCCGCGCCGGACGAGGGGCCGCTCCGCGCAGCGGGTGCCGGACGGGCGATGCAGCTGCCGCCGCGCATTCGCGTCGCCGATCAGCACGGGTTCCTGCGGTACCTGTCCGCCGGTCTCGCGGTGCTGACCGTGCTCGGGCCGTCGCGCACCGACAACCTGCTGCCTGACTTACACGAACTCGCCGACGCGGTCGACGCGGAGGCGCTGCGCGGGCACCCGGCCAACGAGGTGTTCCACAATCCCGCGAAGTCACTGGCTGTCCGCATGGGTGGACGCCGGGTGGTGCTCGCCGGAGACGGCCCGGCAACCGGCGCGCTCGCACGGCACGGAGCCGAGGTGCTCATGCGCACCGCGGGCGCGGTGGTCGCGGCGGCCGACCTCAGCGATGTGGTGGCCTCGGCCACACGATTCGCGTCCGGCGGATCCGTCGCGGACGCGGCTGGATACGATCCGATCTTCCATGACGAGGAACTCGACGGTCCGCCACCGAGCAATCCGGTGCGGGTCTTCGTGCTGTCCAGCGCGGCCACCAAGGCCGCGGCATCGCGCAGGATCGCGGTCCTGCGCGATGCCGAGCTGGTGCTCGCCGTGGAGGACGACGAAGAGATCGACAAGGGGGGCCGGGAGATGGCTGGGGAGCGCACCGAGATCGAGCAGCTGGCGGTGACGGCCGTGCGCCTGGAGATGGCCGCGGCCTATCTGCAGTTGATCGGCGGTAGCTAGTGCAGTTGCTCGAAGGCGCGCTGCGCACCTATGCCTGGGGTTCGCGCACCGCTATCGCCGAACTGTGTGGCAGGCCCGTGCCGTCGAACCATCCGGAGGCCGAGGTCTGGCTCGGCGCCCATCCGGCCGACCCGGCACGTCTGCTCGGCGGCGCGGACCCGGTCTCGCTGCTCGAGGCGGTCGACGCCGACCCGGCCGGCCAGCTCGGTGACCGGGCGCGGGCCGAGTTCGGTGACCGGTTGCCGTTCCTGCTCAAGCTGCTCGCCGCCGAGGAACCGCTGTCGCTGCAGGCCCACCCGAGCGCGATTCAGGCCAAGGAGGGCTTCCAGCGCGAGGAGGCCGCCGGGATTCCGCTCGACTCACCGGTACGCAACTACCGCGACGACAGTCACAAGCCGGAACTGGTGGTGGCGCTGACCCGGTTCGAGGTGCTCGCCGGGTTCCGGGATCCGCATCGGACCATCGAGTTGCTCATGGCACTCGAGGTGCCCGCGCTCGATCACTACATCGCTCTCCTTGCGGGACAGCCCGATTCGTCGGGTTTGCGGGCGCTGTTCACCACCTGGATCACGCTGCCCCCGCCCGCGCTCGAAGCGCTGCTCCCACAGATTCTCGAGGGTTGTGTTCGGTACCTGTCGGGTGGGCCCGGCTCGCGCGCGTACACCGCGGAGCTGCGGACCGTGCTCGGTCTGGGCGAGTCCTACCCGGGCGACGCGGGCGTGCTGGCCTCGTTGCTGTTGAACCGGATCACCCTGCAGCCGGGCGAGGGCCTCTACGTCGCGGCCGGGAACCTGCACGCGTACCTGCACGGGCTCGCTGTCGAGGTGATGGCGAACTCGGACAACGTGTTGCGTGGCGGGCTCACCCCCAAGCACGTCGACGTGCCAGAACTGTTACGGGTGCTCGACTTCGAGCCGCTCACCGGGCCGGTGCTGACGCCGTCCGCGGTCCCCGGTGCCGCCACCGTCGTCTACGAGACGCCCGCCCCCGAGTTCGCGCTGACGCGGGTGGACCTGGACCGATCCGGCGATCGGCACCCCGCCTCGGTGGAGTTCGAACTCGCCGGACCGCGGATACTGTTGTGCACCTCCGGATCTGTCACACTTCGGAGCGGCGGAAAGACCCTGGATCTCGAGCAGGGCGGCGCGGCGTGGATCGCGGCCTCGGATCCCGAGCTCGTGGCCGTCGCCCGGACCTCGACCGCGCAGGTGTTCAGCGCCGCTGTCGGGTGAACACCCCCTAGTCAGGTTTGATCGATGCCCGGGTCGCAGATGCGATCGGGGAGAGGAGAACTGCTGTGTCCGCTCATGGTGGCAAGAAGGCGATCGTCGCGGCATTGCTCGCGAACGCCGGTATCGCGGTGGCGAAGTTCGTCGGCTTCCTCATCACCGGTTCCTCGTCGATGCTCGCCGAGTCGGTGCACTCGGTCGCGGATACCTCGAACCAGGGTCTGCTGCTGTTCGGGCAGGCCAGGGCGAATCGGGCGGCCACCAGGCTGCATCCGTTCGGGTACGGCCGCAACCGTTACTTCTACTCCTTCGTCGTGGCCCTGGTGCTGTTCACCCTCGGCTCGATGTTCGCCATCTACGAGGGCATCCACAAGATCCAGCATCCGGAGGACCTGACGTCCCCGATCGTGGCCGTGATCATCCTGGTGATCGCGATCGGGCTGGAGACCTTCAGCTTCCTCACCGCCGTCAAGGAATCCCGTCCGCTCAAGGGGCAGGCCGGCTGGTGGCACTTCATCCGGACCTCGCGCAGCCCTGAGCTGCCCGTCGTGCTGCTCGAGGACACCGGCGCGCTCGTCGGCCTGGTCCTCGCGCTCGGTGGTGTCGGCCTGTCGATGCTCACCGGGAACCCGGTCTTCGACGGCATCGGCACGCTCTGCATCGGTGTCCTGCTCGGCATCATCGCGGTCATCCTGATCATCGAGATGAAGAGCCTGCTGATCGGCGAGGGTGCCACGGAGGACGACGAGGAGCGGATCCTGGCCGCGCTGGTCGACGGCAAGCAGATCGACCGGGTCATCCACTGCAAGACCCAGTACCTCGGTCCCGAGGAGATGCTCGTCGCCGCGAAGGTGGCGATCGCGCCCGGATCCGATATCGAGACCGTCGCGGCCGCGATCGACGAGGCAGAGGCCCGGGTGCGCGCCGCGGTCCCGTTGGCCCGGGTCATCTACCTCGAGCCTGACCTGTACCGGGAACCCGCCTCGTAGCCGACGCGCCACCGCGGCGAAACCTCGTGTGAGGGGTGCCGGGCGCAATAGGCTTGGCCGCATTCCCTCACGAGGAGGTAGCGATGGGATCCGGGATTTTCAGAACGAAGTCGGTCGAGCAGTCGATCGCGGACACCGACGAGCCGGACAGCAAGCTCCGGAAGGATCTCACGGCTTGGGACCTGACGGTCTTCGGCGTCGCGGTGGTCGTCGGTGCGGGCATCTTCACGCTGACCGCGCGCACCGCGGGCAATGTTGCCGGGCCTTCGGTCTCGCTGGCGTTCGTGCTCGCCGCCATCGCGTGTGGACTGGCCGCGCTGTGTTACGCGGAGTTCGCCTCGACCGTCCCGGTCGCCGGCAGCGCGTACACCTTCTCCTACGCCACGTTCGGCGAGTTCGTCGCCTGGATCATCGGCTGGGACCTCATCCTGGAATTCGCCCTTGCCGCCTCGGTGGTGGCCAAGGGGTGGTCGCTGTACCTCGGCAATGTGATCGGCGCCGAAGGGTCGACGGTGATCTCGATGGGGCCGGTGGACATGGACTGGGGTTCGATCCTGCTGATCGCGGCCCTGACCGTCATCCTCGTGACCGGCACCAAGCTGTCATCGCGGGTGTCCGCAGTGATCACCGGCATCAAGGTCGGCGTGGTGCTGCTGGTGATCGTCGTCGGTGCCTTCTACATCAACAAGGACAACTATTCGCCGTACATCCCGCCGTCGCAGCCGGGCAGTACCGGCGAGGGCATCCACCAGTCGCTGTTCTCCTACCTCACGGGCGCGGGTGGCAGCACCTACGGCTGGTACGGCCTGCTTGCCGCCGCCAGCCTGGTGTTCTTCGCGTTCATCGGATTCGACGTCGTGGCCACCACGGCGGAGGAGACCAAGAACCCGCAGAAGGCGCTGCCGAGAGGCATCATCGCCTCCCTCCTGATCGTGACCGTCCTGTACGTCGCGGTGACGCTGGTGCTCACCGGCATGGTCAAGTACACCGACCTCGCGGGCGAGAACTCGACGCTGGCGACGGCGTTCGAGTACCACGGCATCACCTGGGCGCAGTGGGTGATCAACCTGGGTGCCCTGGCCGGCCTGACCACCGTGGTGATGGTGATGCTGCTGGGCCAGACCCGGGTGCTGTTCGCGATGTCGCGGGACGGGCTGATGCCGCGCCAACTGGCGCACACCGGGCGCAACGGGACCCCGGTGCGGATCACCGTCATCGTCGGTGTCGTCTCCGCGCTGCTCGCCGGCTTCTTCCCGATGGGGACCCTCGAGGAGATGGTCAACATCGGCACCCTGTTCGCGTTCGTGCTGGTGTGCCTCGGCGTGATCGTCCTGCGTCGTACCCGGCCGGACCTGCCGCGCGGCTTCCGGGTCCCGCTGGTCCCGCTGGTGCCGATCCTCGCGGTGCTGGCCTGCCTGTGGCTGATGCTCAACCTGTCGGTGGAGACCTGGATCCGTTTCGTCGTCTGGATGGCGATCGGCATCGTCGTCTATTTCCTCTACGGGTACCGGCATTCGATGGTGGGCCTACGTGGCAGGCCCCAGCCGGGGGTGGAGGCCGAGGCACTCGGTCACCTCGGTGGTCCGGAGGGGCCAGGCGGGGTCGGGCTCTGACCCCTGGCCGACCAGGCCGAACCGTTGTGCTGCGAACACCCCGCCGGATCCCGGCGGGGTGTTCTGCGTTCATCGGTCGGATTCCCCGCGTGTACAAATCATTCGATTTGTATAGACAGCAGACGGAAGGTCGCATATCGTCTATTTCTACGTGGCCCACCTCACAGCGCCGGGCCCCGTTCCCAGAGGAGGCAGTCGTGGCAATGCAGGTCGATCCGGGGGCGCAGGCACCCGCCGAGCAGTGGCGAGACAAGAAGCGGCATCTGTGGTTGCTGGGGCTGATCCCGCCGACCGCCGTCTTCCTCGCGGCCGGACTGGTCTGGGGATTCAACGAGCTGGGCTGGTCCGCGGTCTCGCCGGTGTGGTGGTGGATCGGGCCGATCCTCGTCTACGGGCTGCTGCCGGTGCTCGACATCTTCTTCGGGCCGGACGGCCAGAACCCGCCGGAAGAGGTGATGGAGCGGCTCGAGAACGACAAGTACTACCGGTACTGCACGTACGTCTACATCCCGTTCCAGCTCGCGAGCCTGGTGTTCGCCTGCTACCTGTGGACCGCGGACAACCTCGCCTGGCTGGGTATCGAGGGCGGCCTGGGGCTCGCCTCCAAGATCGGACTCGCGTTCAGCATCGGGGTGATGGGAGGCATCGGCATCAACACCGCCCACGAACTCGGTCACAAGAAGGACGAGCTCGAGCGCTGGCTGTCCAAGATCACCCTGGCCCAGACCTTCTACGGGCACTTCTACATCGAGCACAACCGCGGCCACCACGTTCGCGTGTCCACCCCGGAGGACCCGGCCAGTGCCCGATTCGGCGAGACCTTCTGGTCCTTCCTGCCGCGCAGCGTCTGGGGCAGCCTGAAGTCGTCGTGGGAGCTGGAGAAGGCCCGCATGGAGCGCCTCGGCAAGAGCGCGTGGAGCATCCACAACGACGTGCTCAACGCCTGGCTGATGTCCGCCGTCCTGTACGTCGCGCTCGTCGCCGGGTTCGGCTGGGAGGTGCTGCCCTTCCTGCTACTGCAGGCCGTCTACGGATTCTCGCTGCTCGAGACCGTGAACTACCTCGAGCACTACGGACTGCTTCGTCAGAAGACCGCCAGTGGCCGCTACGAGCGCTGCGCCCCGGTGCACAGTTGGAACTCGGATCACATCTGCACCAACATCTTCCTGTACCACCTGCAGCGGCACAGCGACCATCACGCCAATCCGACGCGGCGCTACCAGACGCTGCGCAGCATGGACGGCGCCCCTAACCTGCCGAGCGGCTACGCCAGCATGATCTCCCTCGCGTACTTCCCGCCGGTTTGGCGCAAGGTGATGGACAAGCGTGTCCTCGACCACTACGACGGCGACATCACCCGGGTGAACGTCCAGCCGGCCAAGCGTGAGCGGATCCTCGCCCGCTACGGGGCGGCGTGATCATGGCTGCCTATCAGTGCCCGGTATGCGACTACCGCTACGACGAACTGAAAGGTGCCCCGCGAGAAGGATTCCCGGCAGGCACCCCATGGGATTCGGTTCCCGACGACTGGTGCTGCCCGGACTGCGGAGTGCGGGAGAAGATCGATTTCGAGAGGACTGAATGATGAAGCTCTACCGCTGTGTCCAGTGTGGTTTCGAGTACGACGAGGAACTGGGGTGGCCCGAGGACGGCATCGCGCCCGGCACCCGCTGGGACGACATTCCCGATGACTGGAGCTGTCCCGACTGTGGCGCGGCCAAGGCCGATTTCGAGATGGTCGAGGTTGCCCGCTCGTGAGCTCCATCGTGATCGTGGGCACCGGGGTAGCCGGGATCACCGCTGCCGAAACGCTACGGGCGGAGGGCTTCTCGGGAGCGGTGACCGTGATCGGCGACGATCCCGCGCATCCGTACCGCCGGCCCGCCCTCTCGAAGGACTTGCTGCTCGGGACGATGCCCGCGGAGAAGGCCCGGATCCGCGCGGCCGACTACTGGACCGAGCGAGCGATCGAGTTCCGCACGTCGGTGGCCGTCATCTCGATCGACCTGGCCGGCCGATCGGTCCGGCTCGACACCGGCGAGGAGCTGCCGTACGACGCCCTGCTCCTCGCGACCGGCGGCCGGGCGCGCGGCATCGAGCACTCGGCCGGTGACGCGGTGCTGGCGCTGCGGTCGATGCACGACGTGGCACCGCTGCGTGCCGCCATCGACCGGACCAATTCGATCCTGGTGATCGGGGCGGGCCTGATCGGTTCCGAGGTCGCCGCCACCGCCAGGGGCCTCGGTGCCGAGGTGACGATGCTCGAAGCGGCGCCCGCGCCGCTGCACCGGGTACTCCCGCCGCAGGTCGGCGCGCTGTACGAGCAGATCCACCGCGAAAACGGCGTGGCGCTGCACACCTCGGTGCGGCTCGCCGAGCTCGCCTCGGACGGCGCGGGCGGGGTGCGTGCCACCGCCGACGACGGGACGGTGTGGTCCGCGGGCGCGGCGCTGCTCGCGGTCGGAATGGTGCCGAACACGCTCCTCGCGGAGCGGGCCGGGCTCGCCACCGCGGACGGAATCGTGGTGGACGAGCGCCACGCCACCTCCGAGCCCGGTGTGTATGCGGCGGGGGACGTGGCCAACTGCCCGAATCTCGTGCTGGGCGGCAGGCATCGAACCGAGCACTGGAACTCCGCGCAGACCCAGGGCGCCGGGGCCGCGCGGGCAATGCTCGCGGGCCTGGCGGGCGCGGAGCCCGCTCCGGCCCGCGAGGTGCCCTGGTGCTGGTCCTCGCAGTACGGGCTCAATCTCCAGATCGCGGGGTGGCCGCAGGCCGACGACGACACCGTCGTTCGGGGCAGCATCGCCGGGCGTGATTTCACCCTGCTCGCGCGGCGGGACGGCCGCCTGGTCGGCGCGGTGACCCTCGGCAGGCCCAAGGACCTCCGCGCCGCGCGAGTCCTGATCGGCGAGCACCCGACGATCGATCCGGCGCTCCTGGCGGATGAGAGCCAGGACCTCACGGCGTTGAGTCAGCGGGTTCCTGTTTGACGGCCCGGATGCATGCTGCCACTCTCGCCACCATGGCACCGACGAACCGAATCCCGTTCCAACAGGCGACCCGCACACTGCTGCGGGATTCGGTTCTCGGCGCGATGCGGGATCTGCTGTCGGTCAAGGACTGGTCCGAGGTGACCATGACCGACATCGCGGCCGAAGCCGGGGTCAGCAGGCAGACCGTCTACAACGAGTTCAAGTCCAGGCAGGGTCTCGCGCAGGCGTACGCATTGCAGTTGGCGGACCGCTTCGTCGGGGCCATCGAGGACTCCATCTACGGCAACGTGGGCCTGCCGCACGTGGGGCTGGTCGAGGCGTTCACCACGTTCTTCCAGCAGAGTGCCTCCGATCCGCTGGTCCAGTCGCTGCTCACCGGGGAAGCCAAGCCGGACCTGCTGCGGCTGATCACCACCGACAGTGCCCCGCTGCTCGACCACGCCTCGGCAAGGCTCGCGGAAACATTGGAGCGCAGCTGGATTCAGGCTTCGCCTGCCGATGCCGGAGTCCTCAGTCGGGGGATCGTCAGGTTGGCGATCAGCTACATCTCGATGCCGCCGGATTCCGATCGCAACGTCGCCGAGGACCTGGCCCGGATCTTCGTGCCCTTCATCGAGGCGATCGTCGGCGCCGCCGAGGCGTAACTCGCGCGCCCGCCCCAGGAGGAAACCCGATAGCCTTACCCGAGATATCGGCAACCAGGAGAGGCAGATGACGACCTCAGTGTCTGAGAACAAGCTCGAGGCGGATACCCGCAACGGAATCGACTACAAGGTGGCGGACCTTTCGCTCGCCGAGTTCGGCCGCAAGGAGATCCGTCTCGCCGAGCACGAGATGCCGGGCCTGATGGCCCTTCGTCGTGAGTACGCCGAGGTCCTGCCGCTCAAGGGTGCCCGCATCTCCGGGTCACTGCACATGACGATCCAGACCGCCGTGCTGATCGAGACGCTGGCCGCGCTCGGCGCCGAGGTCCGCTGGGCCTCGTGCAACATCTTCTCCACCCAGGATCACGCCGCGGCCGCGATCGTCGTCGGCCCGCACGGCACCCCGGAGGAGCCCAAGGGCATCCCCGTGTTCGCCTGGAAGGGCGAGACGCTGGATGAGTACTGGTGGGCCGCCGAGCAGATGCTCACCTGGCCGGGCGAGCCCGCGAACATGATCCTCGACGACGGCGGCGACGCCACCATGCTGGTGCTCAAGGGCGCGCAGTTCGAGAAGGCGGGCGTCGTGCCGCCCACCGACGACGAGCACGACTCGGACGAGTACAAGGTGTTCCTCGCGCTGCTGCGTCAGTCGCTCGAGGCGGACAAGTCCAAGTGGACGACCATCGCGGAGTCCGTCAAGGGCGTCACCGAGGAGACCACCACCGGCGTGCTGCGCCTGTACCAGGTGGCCGCGGCCGGTGAGCTCACGTTCCCGGCCATCAACGTCAACGACTCGGTCACCAAGAGCAAGTTCGACAACAAGTACGGCACCCGGCACTCGCTGCTCGACGGCATCAACCGGGGCACCGACGTGCTGATCGGCGGCAAGGCGGCGCTGGTCTGTGGCTACGGCGACGTCGGCAAGGGCTGCGCCGAGGCGCTGCGCGGCCAGGGCGCGCGGGTCGCGGTCACCGAGATCGACCCCATCAACGCCCTGCAGGCGCTGATGGACGGCTTCGAGGTCAAGACGGTGGAGGAGGCGATCGGCTGGGCCGACATCGTCATCACCTCGACCGGTAACAAGGACATCATCACCTTCGAGCACATGAAGCAGATGAAGCACCAGGCGATCCTGGGCAACATCGGTCACTTCGACAACGAGATCGACATGGCAGGTCTGGAGCGGGCGGCCGACGTCACCCGCATCAACATCAAGCCGCAGGTCGACGAGTTCACGTTCGCGGACGGCCACTCGATCATCGTGCTGTCCGAGGGACGCCTGCTGAACCTGGGCAACGCCACCGGCCACCCCTCGTTCGTGATGAGCAACAGCTTCTCCAACCAGGTCATCGCCCAGATCGAGCTGTGGACGAAGCCGGACGAGTACGACAACGAGGTCTACCGCCTGCCCAAGCACCTGGACGAGAAGGTCGCGAAGATCCACGTCGAGGCGCTCGGCGGCTCCCTGACCAAGCTCTCCAAGGACCAGGCCGAGTACATCGGCGTGGACGTCGAGGGCCCGTACAAGCCCGAGCACTACCGGTACTGAGCAACACCGCAGTGGGAACACTGATCGCGCTGGAGGGTCTCGATGGCGCGGGCAAGCGGACGCTGGTCGACAAGCTCGTCTCCGAGCTCACGTCGGCCGGCGTCCGCGTCGCTGTGGACACCTTTCCCCGCTACGGCGTCTCGATCCACGCGGATCTCGCCGCCGAGGCGCTCAAGGGCGCCCACGGTGACCTGGCCGAGTCGGTCAACGCGATGGCCGTGCTCTTCGCACTCGACCGAGGCGGCGCGGTGGCGGAACTGACGGACCTGCTCGAGCGACACGACATCGTGCTGCTCGACAGGTACGTGGCCTCCAACGCGGCCTACGGTGCGGCCCGCCTGCGGCAGGGGCCGGACGGCGAGTTCGTCCGTTGGGTGCGCGAGCTGGAGTTCGATCGCCTCGGCCTGCCGCGGCCGGCGCTGCAGATGCTGCTCGACGTGCCGGTCGAACTGGCGCGGGCGCGGGCGCTGGCCAGGGAGGCCTCCGACTCGACCCGCGAACTCGACGCCTATGAGCGGGACTCGGACCTGCAGACCAGGACCGGTGCGGTGTACCGGGGACTGGCGAAGCGGGAGTGGGTCTCGAGCTGGAAGCTGATCGACCCGAACGTCGATCCGGCGGCACTCGCCGCGGATCTGGCACAGTGGATATGACGACACACTGCGCCGGACCCCACGCAACGACGGGTTCCGGCGTCCCGAGATGACACGATAGGGATATGAAGCCACGCATTCTGGTTGTCGATGACGACACGGCTCTGGCCGAGATGCTCACCATCGTGCTCCGTGGGGAGGGCTTCGAGCCCTTCGTCGTCGGGGACGGCACGCAGGCGCTGACCGCGGTCCGAGAGATCCGACCTGACCTGGTGCTCCTGGACCTGATGCTGCCGGGGATGAACGGCATCGACGTGTGCCGGGTGCTGCGTGCCGATTCCGGGGTCCCGATCGTGATGCTGACCGCCAAGACGGACACCGTCGATGTGGTGCTCGGGCTCGAGTCGGGTGCCGACGACTACATCATGAAGCCCTTCAAGCCGAAGGAGCTCGTCGCCCGCGTGCGGGCCCGGCTACGGCGCACCGAGGACGAGCCGGCCGAGCTGCTCAGCATCGCGGACATCGTCATCGACGTGCCCGCCCACAAGGTCACCCGTGAGGGCCAGCTCATCGCCCTCACGCCCCTCGAGTTCGACCTCCTCGTCGCCCTGGCCCGCAAGCCCCGCCAGGTCTTCACCCGCGAGGTCCTGCTCGAGCAGGTGTGGGGATATCGCCACGCCGCCGACACCCGCCTGGTCAACGTCCACGTCCAGCGGCTGCGCGCCAAGGTCGAAACCGATCCTGAGAATCCCGAAGTGGTGCTCACGGTCAGGGGGGTCGGCTACAAGGCCGGACCGCCGTGATCCGATTCTCTCGTACGCGGCGGCGTATCAACGGAACGTTCACGCCGCTGCTGCGTCGTTGCAAGGACCTGAGTCATTTGCTCGGGCATCTGTGGCGGCGTTCCCTGCAGCTCCGGGTCGTGGTCTCGACCCTGACGCTGTCGCTGGTGGTCATCACCATTCTCGGCGTGGTGCTGACCAGCCAGATCACCGATCGGCTGCTCGAGGCGAAGATCACCGCCGCCACCGAGGAGATGGACCGTGCGCGAAGCACCGTGCAGAACGAGTTGGCGGGAGCCGACGACGGCACCTCGCTCGAGACCCAGCTCGACGGGGCGCGCGCGGCGCTGACGAATCGGGAGAGTGATGCGGGCGCGGCCTCGGGCGCCGCGGGCACCTTCACTCCCGTCCTGGTGGCACCGGCTGTGCCGCCACATCAAACCGAGTCGAGCGGCCCGATCGGGCAGATCCCGGACAACCTCCGAGAGTTCGTCAGGAAGGATCAGGTCAGCTACCAGTTCGCGACGGTCTCGGATCCGGAGGGCTACTCCGGTCCGGCGCTGATCGTCGGCAGCCCGGTGGCGTCCGACGTTGCCGGCCTGCAGCTGTACCTGGTGTTCCCGCTGGCGGCCGAGGAGAAGAGCCTGTCGCTGATGCGCGGCACGATGCTCATCGGCGGCGCGGTGCTGTTGGTGTTGCTGGCCGCGATCTCGATGTTGGTCGCGCGTCAGGTGGTGCTCCCGATCCGGTCGGCTTCGCGGATCGCGGAGCGCTTCGCGGACGGCAGGCTCAAGGAACGGATGCCGGTCCGCGGCGAGGACGACATGGCCAGGTTGGCCGTCTCCTTCAACGACATGGCGGAGAGCCTGTCCAAACAGATCACTCAGCTCGAGGAGTTCGGCAACCTGCAGAAGCGGTTCACCTCGGATGTGAGCCACGAGCTGCGGACCCCGCTGACCACCGTGCGGATGGCCGCCGAGTTGATCCACGACGGCAGTGCGGACCTGGATCCGGCGATGCGGCGTTCCTCCCAGCTGCTCGTCGCCGAGCTGGACCGGTTCGAGTCGCTGCTGAACGACCTGCTGGAGATCAGCCGCCACGACGCGGGCGTCGCCGAGCTGTCCAACGAACAACTCGACCTGCGGATGAGCGCGCGGGCCGCGGTGTCGACGATCCGTCATCTCGCCCGTGAGTCCTCGACCGAGCTGATCCTCGATCTGCCGGACGAGCCGGTGATCGCGTCCGTAGATCCGCGCCGGGTCGAGCGCATCCTGCGGAACCTGCTCGCCAACGCGATCGACCACGGGGAGGGCAAGCCGGTGTTGCTGCGGCTGCGCGCGGATGCCGACGCGGCGGCGTTCATCGTGCGGGATCAGGGGATCGGACTTCGCCCAGGCGAGGAGAAGCTGGTGTTCAACAGGTTCTGGCGGTCGGACCCATCCCGGGTGCGCCGCTCCGGGGGAACCGGGCTCGGCCTGGCCATCAGCCTCGAGGACGCGCGGCTGCACGACGGCCGACTCGAGGCGTGGGGCGAGCCGGGGGAGGGCGCATGCTTCCGGTTGACGCTGCCCCTGGTGCGCGGCCACAAGATCACCAGCAGTCCGCTGCCGCTGAAGCCGTCGACCCGCAAACACGCTCAGGGTCAGCCGATTCCGGGGACCGCCCGATCCGACGACGGGCTCGAGACGCGGAGCGAGTCGCTCGACCCGGATGAGGCGAGCAGCGTGCCGATGCTCAGGGAGCGGCCATGAGGGTACGAATCGCCGCGGCGCTGGCGTCGGTTTTCCTGCTTGCCGGCTGCGCCAGCCTCCCCGACTCGTCCACCCCGCAGGCGATCGGCACCATCGCGCCCAGCCCTGTCACCGGGGAGGTGCCGGTGCCGCTGCCCGGCCGCGAGCCGAACCTGCTGCTGCGGGACTTCTTCGCGGCCAGCACGGACCCGCTGAACCGGCATGCCGCGGCACGCCAGTTCCTGACCCCGGCCGCGGCGGAGCGCTGGGACGACGCCGCGAGCACGACCATCGTCGACAAGGTGGACGTGCTCGAGGAACAGCGCAATGGCGACACGGCCACCTTCACCATCCGCGCGAACAAGGTCGGTCAGCTCGAACCCGGCGGCTCCTATCAGGCGACCGAGGGGAGTTTCGAGGCCAAGGTCCACCTGCACCGAACCGACGGTCAGTGGCGGATCGACGAACTCCCGCCCGGCGTGATCATGGACCGGCCGCAGTTTCTCAAGACCTATCAGCGCAACGCCCTGTACTTCGTCGCTCCCGGCGAGAACATGGTGGTTCCCGACCTGCGCTGGATCTCGGCGCGCCAGGAGAACCTCCCGGAGCGGCTGGTGGACCTGCTGATCGCGGGCCCCAAGGCGGTGCTGGCGAACGCGGTCGAGAACGAGCTGGCAGGCCTGTCGCGGCGCGGGCCGGTCACCAAGGCCGACGGCCGCACCGAGGGCGTCGGCATCGGGTTCGGCGGCGTCCGCATCGACTTCCAGGGCGCGCAGGGACTCGACCAGCACCAGCGCGAGCTGCTGGCGGCGCAGGTCGTGTGGACCCTCGCCACGGCCGAGATCTCCGGGCCGTATGTGCTGCTCGCGGACGGCAAGCCGCTCGACGAGCGGTTCCCACAGGGATGGAGCACCGCCGACGTCGCCTCGACCAACCCGACCGCCTCGGTGAGCGGGGTCGTCGGGCTGAACGCGCTGCGGGACGGGGCGTTGGTCAGCGTGACCGATACCGGCGTGTCGCCGAGGCCCGGCTACTTCGGCTCGGCGACGAGCCTCGAGTCGATCGCGTTGTCCCGGGACGGCAGATGGGCTGCGGGCGTGTCGGCGGCGGGACGGGCGTCCGGGACGGTCCGGACGCTGATGGCGGGACCGATCGACGGTGACGCGGTGCCGCTGCTCCAGGGCGGGTCCATCACCAGGCCCACCTGGTCGCCCGACAACGGGTCCATCTGGGCGGTGGTGGACGGTTCCCGGGTGGTGCGCGCCGAGCGGGACCCGGCAGGCCAGATGTCCGTTCAGCCCGTCGACTCGGCCGCGATCGCCGGGCTGGGCGGGTCCATCACCGAACTGCGGCTGTCCCGAGACGGGGTGCGGGCGGCGATCATCGTCGACGGCAAGGTGTACGTGGCGACCGCAGAGCGTCGTCCGGACGGCCAGTATCAGCTCACGAATCCACGGCCGGCCGCGGTCGGTCTCGGCAGCCCGGCGGTGGCTCTGGACTGGAGTGGTGCCGACTCCGTGGTGGTGGTCCGGGCGGCGTCCGAGATCCCGGTGGTCATGGTGTCGCAGGACGGCTCCCGGATGGACGCGCTGCCGAGCCGGAACCTGACGTCGCCGGTGGACTCCGTCGACGCCTCCCCGACGACGGTGTTCGTCGGAGACGCGCGCGGGGTGTTCCAGCTCAACAACAACGACCCGGCGTCCGATCGGTACTGGCGTGAGGTGCCCGGACTGACCGGTGTCAAGGCCACCCCCGTGCTGCCCGGCTGACTGTCGTAGCGCGGGTGCACACTGCGGTGCATGCGCGCGCTCGTCGACCTGATCCTGCCCCGCGAGTGCGGCGGCTGCGGGGCGGTCGGCACCGATTGGTGTGACCGCTGCCGGGCGGAGCTGTCGGGCGATCCGGTGCGGCTCGCTCCCCGGCTCGATCCGGGGGTTCCGGCCTGGGCGCTGGGGCGGTACACGGGTCCGCGACGGAGCGCGGTGATCGCCGCCAAGGAGCGCGGACGCCGGGACCTGGCGAGGCCGCTGGGGCAGGCGCTGGCCGGTGCTCTTGGGCGGCTTCGAGAACTCGGCGAGATCGACCCGCCGGAACTCGCCGGATTGGCCTTGGTGCCGGCGCCGACCCGGGCGAGGGCGGCGCGGGTGCGTGGGGGAGACCCGGTGACCCGGGCGGCGCTCGCGGCGGTGTCGGCGCTGTCGCCCGAACCGGTTGCGGTGTTGCCGATTCTGAAACTTGCTCGGGGAGTTCGGGATTCGGTCGGACTCTCGGCGCGGGCGCGCGTCGAGAACCTGTCGGGTCGGATCGTGGTGGCCCCCGGTGCGCGAACCGGCCGGTCTGCTTGCGTGGTGCTCGTCGACGACGTTCTGACGACCGGGGCGACGGCCGCGGAGTCCGTGCGGGTGCTCGCCGGGAGCGGTGTCAGGGTCGATGCCGTGCTTGTGATCGGCGCCGCATGAATCAATCGGGGAGAACGCTGGCACTCGCGTCCAACTCGGACTAGCGTCGCCAACACAACCGACGACACGGGCGGGAGGTGATACCCCAAACCTGGCGCCGGGCGGTCCCCTCCCGGCGCAGATCACCCGCCGACTGTCACCGCGGTGACACGGCCGTAACCTGGAGGTACCGTGACGAACCCTTCAAAAGCCTCGGTTTTTTTCGAAGAAGAGACGGACTCGGCCGGGCAGCCTGACGGCCCGCGCGCCGACATTGTGGTGAAGGGCCGCAATGTCGAGGTCCCCGACCACTTCCGTGTGTATGTCTCAGAGAAGCTGGCTCGGCTCGAGCGCTTCGATCCCACGATCTACCTCTTCGATGTGGAGCTCTATCACGAGCGCAATCGACGGCAGGCCAAGAGCTGCCAGCGCGTCGAGATCACCGCCAGGGGCAAGGGCCCCGTCGCCAGGGCTGAGGCCACCGCCGACAGTTTCTACGCGGCATTCGAGGGCGTGACCACCAAGCTGGAGAGCAGACTGCGCCGCACCAAGGATCGGCGCCGCGTCCACTACGGCGACAAGACACCGGTCTCGGTGGCCGAGGCGACCGCGGCGCTCGCCGAGGACGATTCCCTGGCGATTTCGCCCGACCTGTCACTCGAATCCGAGACCGCGCCGCCCGACGGCCCAGGTCAGGTCGTGCGGACCAAGGTGCACACCGCAGCACCGATGAGCGTCGATGACGCCCTGTACGAGATGGAACTGGTCGGCCACGACTTCTTCCTGTTCCACGACAAGGAATCGGATCGGCCCTCTGTCGTCTACCGGCGACACGCGTTCGACTATGGCCTGATCCGACTGGCCTGACCCCGGTCAATTGAGTTAACGCCTACCATGGAGCCGGTTGGGAGAGAACTCTCCCGACCGGCTCCACCATGTACACCACCTGCCCGCCGAGGATTGAGGACGTTTAAGCCCGTGCCGTCGTTGTCGCTTTCGAAGCTGCTCCGTGTTGGTGAAGGTCGCATGGTCAAGCGGCTCAAGCACATCGCCGAGCACGTATCCACCCTCTCGCCCGACGTGGAGGCCCTGTCCGACGCCGAACTCCACGCGAAGACTGCGGAGTTCCGGGAGCGGTACGCCCGCGGGGAGACCCTCGACGAGCTGCTGCCCGAGGCGTTCGCCGCGGCACGGGAGGCTTCCTGGCGGGTGCTCGGCCAGAAGCACTACACCGTCCAGGTCATGGGCGGCGCGGCGCTGCACTTCGGGAACGTCGCCGAGATGAAGACCGGTGAGGGCAAGACCCTCACCTGTGTGCTCCCGGCCTACCTCAACGCGATCGCGGGCGACGGCGTGCACGTGGTCACGGTCAACGACTACCTGGCCAAGCGCGACTCCGAGTGGATGGGCCGTGTGCACCGCTTCCTCGGACTCGACACCAGCGTGATCCTGTCGGGGATGACCCCGGCCGAGCGGCGCTCGGCGTACGCGGCCGACATCACCTACGGCACCAACAACGAGTTCGGCTTCGACTACCTGCGCGACAACATGACGCACAGCCTCGACGACCTGGTGCAGCGCGGCCACAACTTCGCCATCGTCGACGAGGTCGACTCGATCCTCATCGACGAGGCCCGCACGCCGCTGATCATCTCCGGCCCGGCCGACGCCTCCAGCAAGTGGTACGGCGAGTTCGCCCGCATCGCGCCGCTGCTCAAGCGCGATGTGCACTACGAGGTCGACATCAAGAAGCGCACTGTCGGCGTGCACGAGGCGGGCGTCGAACTCGTCGAGGATCAGCTCGGCATCGACAACCTCTACGAGGCCGCGAACTCGCCGCTGGTCAGCTACCTGAACAACGCCGTCAAGGCCAAGGAGCTCTACCAGAAGGACAAGGACTACATCGTCCGCGACGGCGAGGTCATCATCGTCGACGAGTTCACCGGACGCATCCTGGTCGGACGCCGCTACAACGAGGGCATGCACCAGGCCATCGAGGCCAAGGAAAAGGTCGAGATCAAGGCCGAGAACCAGACGCTCGCCACGATCACCCTGCAGAACTACTTCCGTCTCTACGACAAGCTCTCGGGCATGACCGGTACGGCCGAGACGGAAGCCGCCGAGTTGCACCAGACCTACGGCCTCGGCGTGATCCCGATCCCGACGAACCGTCCGATGGTCCGAGTCGACCAGGGCGACCTGATCTACAAGACCGAGGAGGCGAAGTTCGCCGCCGTCGTAGACGATGTCGCCGAGCGCCACGCGAAGGGCCAGCCGGTCCTCATCGGTACCACCAGCGTCGAGCGCTCCGAGTACCTGTCGAAGCAGTTCACCAAGCGCGGCGTCGCGCACAGCGTCCTCAACGCGAAGTTCCATGAGCAGGAGGCGACCATCGTCGCCGAGGCCGGCCGCACCGGTGCGGTCACCGTGGCCACCAACATGGCCGGCCGTGGCACCGACGTCGTGCTGGGCGGAAACCCCGACATCCTCGCCGACCTGCATCTGCGCAAGCAGGGGCTGGACCCGGTCGAGACCCCCGACGAGTACGAGGCCGCGTGGGAGCCCGCCCTCGAGGAGGTCAAGGCCCAGGTCAAGGCCGACGCGGAGGATGTGCGCGAGGCCGGCGGACTGTACGTGCTCGGCACCGAGCGGCACGAGTCGCGCCGCATCGACAACCAGCTCCGAGGCCGTTCCGGCCGCCAGGGCGACCCGGGCGAGTCCCGCTTCTACCTGTCGCTCGGCGACGAGCTGATGCGACGGTTCAACGGTGCCGCGCTGGAGTCGATCATGACGCGCCTCAACCTTCCCGACGACGTGCCGATCGAGGCGAAGATGGTCTCCAAGGCCATCAAGAGCGCGCAGACGCAGGTAGAGCAGCAGAACTTCGAGATCCGCAAGAACGTCCTGAAGTACGACGAGGTGATGAACCAGCAGCGCACGGTCATCTACGCCGAGCGTCGCCAGATCCTCGAGGGCGAGGACATGGAGGGCCAGGTCGAGGGCATGATCACCGACGTGGTCACCGCCTACGTCGACGGCGCCACTGCTGAGGGCTATGTGGAGGATTGGGACCTCGAGCAGCTGTGGACGGCGCTCAAGACGCTGTACCCGGTCGGCATCGACCACAAGGAGCTGACCGGCGAGACCGAGATCGGCGAGCGCGGCGATCTCACCCGCGAGGAACTGCGCGAGGCGCTGCTGGCGGACGTGCGGGCGGCCTACGACGCGCGCGAGCGACAGATCGACGAGATCGCAGGCGAGAACGGGATGCGTGAACTCGAGCGTCGCGTGCTGCTGTCGGTTCTCGACCGCAAGTGGCGTGAGCACCTCTACGAGATGGACTACCTCAAGGAGGGCATCGGCCTGCGGGCGATGGCCCAGCGTGACCCGCTGGTCGAATACCAGCGCGAGGGCTTCGACATGTTCACCGCAATGCTGGAGGGGCTGAAGGAGGAGTCGGTCGGATTCCTGTTCAACCTTCAGGTCGAGGCCGCGCCCGCGGCCGAACCGGAGCACTCGGGTTGGACGGCCGCCGCCACCGCGGCGCGTCAGGCGCCCGCCGTGCTGCCGACCGAGGAGCCCGCTCCCGCGGCCCCTGCCGCGCCTGCCGCGCTGCGTGCCAAGGGGCTCGATGCGTCGGAGGAGACCAGGCTGACCTACTCGGGTCCCGCCGAGGACGGCAACGCTCAGGTCCGCCGGACCGCCGCGGGTGCCGGCGAGGGTTCCCGACGCGAGCGCCGACAGGCCGGACGGTCCAAGCGCAAGAAGTGACGGCCTCAGCCGACCTGAAGTGATGTGACACGCCAGCCGCCCCATCCGAGGGCGGCTGGCGTGCGTTCGAGGCGGGCCGCGACGGCGAACATCCGCGGCCCGCGCGAGTAGCTGCCGAACACCTCGGCGGAGTCGGCACCGCTCGGTCGCAGATGTACGCGGCCCAGGCAGGCGACGCCGAGCCCTCGGGCGGGCAGGGGTCGCTGGGCCAGCGTGCCGACGAGCCCGACCAGCGCCGGCGCCAGCAGCGGCCGCAGTTGCGCGGGGGGACGCCGACGGTCGAGTACCTCGAGCGTCAGCCGGAGGGCGTGCTCGGCGAACCGTTGCGCGTCGGGGTCGATGGCGACGGCCTCGGCCGGTGGCCTCCCGTGACCGCGGCCGCTGACGGGGGATCGACCGCTGTGCGGCGAGCGGGTCGGAGCGCGGTGTGCGGCCGCTCGAGG
The DNA here is from genome assembly GCF_017833315.1 of Rhodococcus sp. PvR099. Classification (NCBI taxonomy): domain Bacteria; kingdom Bacillati; phylum Actinomycetota; class Actinomycetes; order Mycobacteriales; family Nocardiaceae; genus Rhodococcus; species Rhodococcus sp. PvR099. Next base: position 5,629,637 of record NZ_JAFIBV010000001.1, read on the forward strand.
CTCCGTCCGGCCCGCAATGGGCGGTTCGCATCGAGGGGCCTGGGTCAAGAACCTGTGGGTGTCACGCATGAGGGACGTCTCCTGTCTCGACGGGCGGCTCGTGACGAGTCGCCGGGCAGCGGTGCCGAGTCCGAGGAGAGGCCGGACGGACTGAAGGATCGCACGGATCAGGAAGCGGCGCGCGGGTTCTCGCGAACCTCGTCGCGCGCGGATGTTCCCGGAGCCATAGGGTGGGCGGATGCAAGGGTTGGTGGTGGACTTCGGCGGCGTGCTGGCCGGGCCGGGCTCGGACCGCGCGGGACTGACCGCGATCATCGGGGCACTGCGCGCGGTCGGGGTCCGCTCGGCCATCCTCAGCAACGATCCCGGCGGGCCTGCGGGCGCGGACCTGCGCGGGCTCGGCAACGGGGTTCTGGTCGACGAGGTGGTGCTCTCCGGCGACGTCGGAATGGCCAAGCCCGACCCTCGGATCTACCGGTTGACCGCGGATCGTCTCGGACTGGCACCGGTGGACTGCGTGTTCGTGGACGACCTCGCGGTCAACGTCCGCGGCGCCGCCGAGTCTGGGATGGTCGGGGTACACCACGTGGACGCGGAGACCACGGCAAAGGAACTGCGGATACTCTTCGATCTCGGGCAGGGGGTGCCGGTGCAATGGTGAACAGGTTGACCACTCTCGACGCGTCGTTCTATTTCCTCGAGGCGAGCAACACCCCGATGCATCTCGGTTCGCTGTCGATCCTGCAGCCGCCGCGGTCGGGTCTCGACTACGAGGACCTGCTGACCCGCGTCGAGAACCGGCTCGCGCTGGTGCCGCGATATCGGCAGCGGGTGCGGGAGGTGGCGTTCGGCCTCGCCCGTCCGGTGTGGGTGGACGACAGGGACTTCGACATCACCTATCACGTTCGGCGTTCGGCCCTGCCGAAGCCGGGGTCCGACGAGCAGTTGCACGACCTGGTGGCGCGACTGACCTCGCGACCGCTGGACCGGTCCCGGCCGCTGTGGGAGATGTACCTCGTGGAGGGGCTGTCCAAGAACCGGGTGGCGATCTTCACCAAATCGCACTCCTCGCTGGTGGACGGCGAGCACGCGCTCGAGATCGGCCAGGTGCTGCTCGACCCGACGAAGACGCCGCCGCCGCCGATCGAGGAACTGTGGATGCCGCGTCGCGAACCGCGCGAGGCGGAGCTGGTGCTCGACGCCGTCGCGGAGATGGTCGCGCGCCCGAGCGAGGGTGCGGCCACCCTCCGGATGGCGGTCGGCGACCTGATCGGGACGGCGGCCGAGGTGGCAGGCAACATCGCCGCGGTGGTCCGGACCGCCGCGCACACGGCGCCCACCAGCCCGCTGAACGCGCCGATCTCCCGGAACCGGCGATTCGCGGTCGCGAAGACGTCCCTTGCGGACTACCGGGCCGTCCGTGACAAGTACTCGTGCACGGTCAACGACGCGATCCTGGCGGTGCTGACCGGGGCGCTGCGGAACTGGTTGCTGTCCCGTGGCGAGCCGGTCACCGCGTTCACCACGGTGCGTGCGCTGGTGCCGATGGCGGTCGATTCCGGGGTCGCCGAGCGCGGGGTGTCCTCGTTCCTTGTCGACCTGCCGGTGGGGGAGCTGAACCCCGTGGTGCGGCTCTCGCACATCGCGCACGCCACCGAGGCACACACGAAGCAGAACAGGTCGGCCGCGCTGCCGCTGGCCCGGATGTCCGGTCTCGCGCCTGCGACCCTGCACGCGATGGGCCTGCGGGTGGCCAGTGGGCTCTCGCAACGGGTGTTCAACCTGATGATCACCAATGCGCCCGGCCCGCAGTCCCCGCTGTACCTGGGCGGGGCGAAGGTTCTCGAGATGTATCCGGTGTCGCCGTTGCTGAAGAATCAGACGCTCAGTGTCGGCCTGACGTCATATAACGGCCACGTCTACTACGGTTTGAATGCCGACCGCGATGCGATGTCCGACGTGGATGTGGTGACGGCGCTTCTGTACGAGTCGCTCGAGGAGCTGTTGGATGCCACTACATAAGGATTACGCATGAGGGTCTACATCCCGGCGACCATCGCGATGTTGCAGAGGTTGGTCGCGGACCAGGAGTTCGATCCGGTGAGCCGCACCGCGTTCGCGGTCACCCCGGCGCTGCGCGAGGCGTACGCCTCCGGCGACGACGATGAGCTGGCCGAGGTCGCGATGACGGAGGCGGCACGTGCCTCGCTGCGACTGCTGGCCGCCGAGGACGATGACGAGGGCGTCGCGAGCAACCAGCGCCGCGCGGTCATCGCCGCCGACGTGGACGAGGTGAAGCTGCGGCCCGATCTCGACGACGCCGTTGTCCGGTTGGCGGCGCCGGTGACCCTCGCCGAGGTCGCGTCGGTCCATGTCGATCTCGCGGAGGCGGAGCCGGCGATCGCCAAGGCGGTCGAGGCGATCGACGCGGCCGATCTGGGTGATGCGGACGCCGAGTTCGTGCTCGGTGACGCCGAGGATCACGAGTTGGCCTGGTATGCCACCCAGGAGCTCGCATTCTTACTCGATCTGTTGTGACGGTCCGCGTGACAGCAGGGCACGCGTGTAGGTAACCTACGGTTCCGTAACCTACGCGAGTGGATGGATTGTTGATGGGTTTGAGGAACTGGCTCGAGGCGCCTGCTGCCGATATCTCGGCGCCCCGCCGGCCGAAGCTGAACATGCTGCGCGGAGCGGTGACGCGGGTGACGACGCCCCTGCTGCCGGACGACTTCCTGCACCTGGCGAACCCGCTGTGGTCGGCGCGCGAGCTGCGCGGCAAGGTCATCGAGGTCCGCAAGGAGACCGCGGACTCGGCAACCCTCGTGATCAAGCCCGGGTGGGGCTTCGACTTCGACTACCAGCCGGGCCAGTACATCGGCATCGGACTGCTCGTGGACGGACGATTCCACTGGCGGTCGTACTCGCTGACCTCCCCGCCGAACTGGGAGAAGAAGCGGATCTCGATCGCGGTCAAGGCGATGCCGGAGGGCAAGCTGTCGAGCCACCTGATCAACGGCGTGCCCTCGGGGACCGTGATCCGGCTGGCCGCGCCGCAGGGCAACTTCGCGCTCCCGGAGCCGCCGCCGGAGAAGATCCTCTTCCTCACCGCGGGCAGCGGCATCACCCCCGTGATGGCGATGCTGCGCGCGATGGTCCGCCGAGACGAGCTGCCGGACGTGGTGCACGTGCATTCCGCGCCGACCGCCGAGGACGTGATGTTCGGCGAGGAGTTGTCGGCGCTGCACGAGTCGCATCCCAATTTCGTCTCCCAGGTCCAGCACACCAGGACCGGTGGCCGGTTCCGGCTGGCGGACCTCGACGCGCTGTACCCGGATTGGCGCGAGCGGCAGACCTGGGCGTGCGGGCCGACGCCGATGCTCGACGAGATCGAACGCGTCTGGCAGGAGGAGGGTCTCGCCGACCGGCTTCATACCGAGCGGTTCGCGATCTCGCGCGCGGACGACGCCGGGCAGGGCGGCACGGTGACCTTCACCAAGACGGGCCGCAGCATCGAGATCGACGGCGCGACCACCCTGCTCGAGGCCGGAGAGAAGGTCGGGGTCCAGATGCCGTTCGGGTGCCGGATGGGAATCTGCCAGACCTGTGTGGTTCCCCTCGTCGCCGGTCACACCCGGGATCTGCGGTCCGGGCGCGAACACGGCGAGGGCGAGCGGGTGCAGACATGCATCGCCTCGGCTGCTGGTGACTGCACCTTTGACCTCTAGGTTCTTCGTCATCTCGAGTTCACGGATGTCGGCTATCGTTGTCGGTATCGGATACGCCGCGGGGGCCTCCGCAGGCAATCTATCTATCCCCATCGGAGGGCCCTGATGGCCATCACGGACATCAAAGAATTCTCACACCTCACCGAAGCCGACATCGAGGCGCTCGGGCGCGAGCTCGACGAGATCCGCCGCGACATCGAGGATTCGCGCGGTGAGCGCGATGCGCGGTACATCCGCAATGTCATCCGGCTCCAGCGCGTCCTCGAGGTCGGCGGCCGGCTGACCCTGTTCGGCAGCAAGTACCGGCCGGCTTGGTTTGCGGGCACCACCATGCTGGCCCTTGCCAAGTGCATCGAGAACATGGAGCTCGGCCACAACGTGGTGCACGGCCAGTGGGACTGGATGAACGATCCGGAGATCCACTCCACCACGTGGGAGTGGGACATGACCGGTCCGACGTCGCAGTGGAAGCGCGCGCACAACTACTCGCACCACACGTACACCAATATCGTCGGGATGGACCATGACGTGGGATTCGGGATCCTCCGGATGACCCGCGATGAGCCGTGGCGGCCGATCAACCTGATGCAGCCCGCGGCGAACGTGCTGCTCGCGACCACCTTCGAGTGGGGCATCGCGATGCACGACTTGGGGAGCGCCAAGGCCGAGGACCTCAAGCGCGGCGGCGCCAACGTCGCCCAGCTGAATCGGGAGTTCTACGCGAAGGCCGCCAAGCAGGTCGCGAAGGACTTCGTGCTGTTCCCGGCGCTGACCGGTCCGGCGTGGAAGCACACGCTGACCGCGAACGCGACCGCCAACCTCGCCAGGAATCTGTGGGCGTACGCGGTGATCTTCTGCGGGCATTTCCCGGACGGGGCGGAGAAGTTCACCGTCGAGCAGTACCGCAACGAGACGAAGCCCGAGTGGTACCTGCGGCAGATGCTCGGCAGCGCCAACTTCAAGGCGGGCCGGGTGATGGCGTTCATGAGCGGCAACCTCAGCTTCCAGATCGAGCACCACCTGTTCCCGGATCTGCCGAGCAATCGGCTCCGTGAGGTGTCGGTCCGGGTGCAGGCGTTGTGCGACAAGTACGACCTGCCGTACACGACGGGCTCGTTGGCGCGCCAGTACCTGTTGGCGCTCAGGACGATTCACAAGCTGGCCCTGCCGGACCGGTTCCTGACGGCCACTTCCGACGACGCGCCGGAGACCAGTTCGGAGCGCAAGTTCCGCTCGGAGGGATCGCTGAATCCGCTTCGGGTCGACCCGGTCACCGGCAGGCGCAGCGGCCTGAGGTCGGCGCTGCGCGAGCTCCGCCAGCGTCGTCGCTGAGCTCTCCCCGTGAGTTGGATCACACCTCGGTCCAGGTAACCTACGCAGCCGTAACTTACGGTACGGTAGGTCGGAACCAAGGGAACTGATCGACTGCGGGGAGAGCCGGAATGGCGATTGCGGACGTCAAGGAATACGCGCACCTTACCGAGGCGGATGTGGAAGCGCTCGGTATCGAGCTGGACGCGATCCGCCGCGACATCGAGGAGTCGCGCGGCGAGCGGGATGCCCGCTACCTGCGCAACACCATCCGCCTGCAGCGCGGCCTCGAGGTCGCGGGCCGGGCCGTCCTGTTCGGCAGCCGAAAGCGCCCGTTGTGGCTGCTGGGCGCCGGACTGCTCGGCACGGCGAAGATCATCGAGAACATGGAGCTCGGCCACAACGTCATGCACGGCCAGTGGGACTGGATGAACGATCCCGAGGTGCACTCGAGCACCTGGGAGTGGGACGTCGTCGGGCCGTCGGCGCACTGGAAGCAGACGCACAACTACCTGCACCACAAGTACACCAACATCCTCGGCATGGACGACGACGTGGGATACGGCCTGCTCCGTGTCACGCGGGACCAGCGATGGAAGCCGTTCAACGCAGGCAACATCGCGTACAACACCGTGCTGGCCTTGTTCTTCGAGTTCGGCATCGCCGCGCAACACGTCGAGCTGGGCAAGGTCGCCATGGGACGCGACGACCGCGCCGAGACCAAGCGCAAGCTGCGCGAGGTCAGTGAGAAGGTCGGCAAGCAGCTCGCCAAGGACTACGTCCTGTTCCCTGCCCTGACCGGCAAGGCGTGGAAGTCGACGATGACCGCGAACCTGACCGCGAACATGATCAGGAACGTGTGGACCAACGCGGTGATCTTCTGTGGACACTTCCCGGACGGCGCCGAGAAGTTCACCAAGGACGATGTCGACAACGAGACCCAGGCCCAGTGGTACCTGCGGCAGATGCTCGGCAGCGCCAACATCAGCGGCGGCCCGGTGATGGACTTCATGACCGGCAACCTCAGCTACCAGATCGAGCACCACATCTTCCCCGACCTGCCGTCGAACCGGTACGCCGAGATCGCGGTGCGGGTGCGGGCGCTCTGCGACAAGTACGACCTGCCCTACACCACTGGCCCCCTGCTGGTTCAGTACGCGAAGGCCTGGCGGACGATCGCCAAGCTGTCACTGCCCAACCAGTACCTGCGCGACACCACCGACGATGCGCCGGAGACCGCCTCGGAGCGCAAGTGGGAGGGGACCAAGGCGGTGCTGACGGTGGATCCGGTCACCGGCCGTAGTCGCGGTCTGCGCACCGCCATCCGTGAGGCGAAGAAGCGCAGGACCGTGCGGGGACTGTTCTCCCGCTGAACTGATCTGTGGAAGGTGACGTGAGTGCCCCGCGGTGACGGGGCACTCACGTCACTTTGCTTTGCTAGGACCCGACCAATGCCGAGCCGGTGTCGAGCAACGTTCCGAAAATGCTCTGGATGTCGCCGATGATGGACGATCCGGCGGCGAGGATGACTTCTGCACTACCCATCTGAAACTCCTTGTGTCGTGACGGTGAGATCGGGTGATCCCGGTGTGTCTTGACCTTGAAGTGATTCGAATCAGGTCGAGCCCAAACAGTGTAAAAACACGATTACTACAAACATGGGATTTCACGGGGGAGTTGACCCGACCGTGACCTTGTCCGGTGACGAAACCGTTACCAGGCCTCGTTGGAATTGAGCGCAACCAGCAGCAATCGCACGGCGGCGACCCGGCGGGCGGCCTCGCCCTCGAGGCGGTCCAGCGCGCACTCGGGGTCGGCGGGCGGGCCCAGGTGGCTGCAGCCGCGCGGGCAGTCCTCGATGGCTGCCGCCAGGTCGGTGAACGCGCCGAGCACGTCGTCGGGCGAGATGTGTGCCAGGCCGAACGAGCGGATTCCTGGCGTGTCGACCACCCAGCCACCGGAGCGTCCGCTCCCCGTGGCATCGGGCAGCGGCAGGGCCACCGACTGGGTCGAGGTGTGCCGACCCTTGCCGACGCCGGAGACCACGCCGGTGGCCCGATCGGCATCGGGCACAAGGCGATTGACGAGGGTCGACTTCCCGACGCCCGAGTGGCCGATCAGTGCGGTGACCTTTCCGGCGAGCGCGTCCTTGACCGGTCCGAGCGGATCGTCCTGGCCGGCGAGGATCACCGGCACGTCCAGATCGGCGAAGGCGGCGGCGAACTCCGCGTGGTCGGCCAGATCGCCCTTGGTCAGGCAGAGGATCGGCGCCAGCCCACCGACGTAGGCGGCGACGAGAGCCCGCTCGACGAATCCGGTGCGGGGCGGCGGGTCAGCCAGGGCGACCACGATCAGCAGCTGGGAGGCGTTGGCCACCACGATCCGCTCGAACGGATCGGTGTCGTCGGCCGTCCGCCGCAACACCGTCGAGCGCTCCTCGACGCGCACGATGCGGGCCAGCGTGTCGGTGCGGCCGGAGACGTCGCCGACCACGCCCACCTGGTCGCCAACCACGATGGGCGTCCGGCCGAGCTCGCGAGCGCGCATGGCGACCACCAGGCGGTCCGGATCGTCGCCGAGGACGCAACCCCATCGCCCGCGATCCACGGAGACGACCATCGCCGTCTCGGCGCCCTTGTGTTCCGGCCTGGTCTTGGTGCGCGGACGCGAACCCTTGCCCGGGCGGACCCGGACATCGGACTCGTCGTACCGGCGCGCAGTCAGGAGGGCGCTCCGGTCTGGTCGGCGCTGCTTTGGTTCAACATCGTCGCCCACAGGTTCTCGAATCCGGGCAGGGTCTTGGCCGTGGTGCCGATGTCCTCGATCTCCACGCCCGGCGCCACCAGGCCCAGGATCGCTCCCGCGGTCGCCATCCGGTGGTCGGCGTAGGAGTGCCACGCGCCCCCGTGCAGCGGGCGCGGCTCGATGTGCAGCCCGTCCTCGGTCTCGGTGACGGCACCGCCGAGATTGTTGATCTCGGTCCGCAGGGCGGCGAGGCGGTCGGTCTCGTGACCGCGCAGGTGGGCGATCCCGCGCAGCGTTGACGGCCCGTCCGCCAGGGCGGCCAGGGCCGCGACGGTGGGGGTGAGTTCGCCGATGTCGTGCAGGTCAACGTCGATGCCACGAAGGCTACGCGGCCCGCGCACGGTCAGCGTCGAATTCGCCAGCGACACTTCGGCGCCCATCTCGGTGAGGATGCCGCGGATGGCGTCGCCCGGCTGCGTGGTGCGGTCCGGCCACAGCGGCACGCTGACCGAGCCGCCGGTCACCGCGGCCGCGGCGAGAAACGCGGTGGCATTGGACAGGTCGGGCTCGATCACCCAGTCGACCGCGTCGACGGGCCCGGGGGACACGCGCCAGGTGTCGGCGTCGCCGCCGTCGCGGGGGGTCTGGACCAGAACCCCCGCCTCCCGGAGCATCTCCACGGTCATGTCGATGTGCGGCATCGAGGGCACCGAACGGCCCTCGTGGCGCACGGTGATGCCGTCGTCGAAGCGCGCGGCGGAGAGCAGGAGCCCGGAGACGAACTGGGACGAACCCGAGGCATCGATGGTCACGACGCCCCCCGAGACCTTGCCGTGCCCGTTCACGGTGAAGGGCAGGCCGTCGCCGTCGATGTCGACGCCGAGACCGCGCAGCGCGTCGAGGATGGTGTTCAGGGGCCGGGTGCGGGCCTGCTCGTCGCCGTCGAACTCGACGGTGCCGTCGGACAGCGCTGCGAGCGGCGGCAGGAACCGCATCACGGTGCCCGCCAGGCCGCAGTCGACGGCGGCGGAGCCAAGGGGCCCGGGGGTCACGCGCAGGGTGGTGGGCTCGTCGCCGTCGTCGATCCGCACGCCGAGGGCGCGCAGGGCGTCGATCATCAGGTCGGTGTCGCGGCTGCGCAGCGCGCCGGTGATCGTCGACGGACCGGAGGCGAGCGCGGCCAGGATCAGCGCCCTGTTGGTGATCGACTTGGACCCGGGCAGGGTCACGGACGCATGCACGGGCGATGCGGCGACGGGTGCTCTCCACAGACTCACGTGCACCATCTTCCCAGAGTGTCGGTGGTGCGAGACACAATGGTCGTATGTGCGGCAGATATGCGACGACGGTCGACCCGGCGCTGCTCGCGGTCGAGTTGGATGCGATCGACGAGACGTCCGGTCCCGGGGGTGCGCGCGAGCCGGCCGAGAGCTACAACGTGGCACCGACCGACCCGGTGCTCGCCGTGGTGAGCAGGCACTCGCACGAGCACCCGGACGACACTCCGACCCGTCGTATCCGGCGGATGCGGTGGGGCCTGATCCCGCCATGGACCAAGGCGGCGGCACCGAGCTCCTCGGGCGCAGCCTCGGGCAATGTCAGCCGTCCTGCGAAGGGCGCGCCGCTGTTCAATGCCCGCGCGGACACCGCCGCAACCAAGCCCGCCTTCCGCACGGCGCTGAAGACCAAGCGCGCCCTGGTGCCGATGGACGGCTGGTACGAGTGGCTGACGGAACCGGCGGCGAAGGGCAAGGCTGTGAAGGTGCCGTACTTCATGACCCCGACCGACGGCTCCCGGATGTACGCGGCCGGCCTCTGGTCGGTGTGGCGGGACCGGGACGCCGACGGCCCACCACTGCTCAGCGTCACGATCCTGACCACGGACTCCGTCGGCTCGCTGCAGTCGATCCACGACCGGATGCCGCTGATCCTCACGCCCGATCGGTGGCAGAGCTGGCTCGACCCGGACGCGGACGCACCCGACGACCTGTTGGACCCGATCGACGAGGCGGTCGCGGCGGGCATCGAGATCCGGCGGGTGTCGGATCGGGTGAACAGCGTCAGGAACGACGGTCCGGAGCTGATCGCGCCGGTCGGGGCGCCGGGGTCAGCGGTCGGCGAGCAGATCACCCTGCTGTGAGGACAGGTCGCTGACCTCGGCCACCAGCTCGAGCGAGCGCAGCCAGGCCGCGCGGTCGGTCGCCGAGGAGACGACCATCAGCTCGTCGGCGGCGGTCTCCTCACCGAATCGGTCCAGGTACTCACGCACCACGGTGAGCGTCCCGACGGCCGAGTACCGCACCATCTGCAGCACCTGTTGGCCGGCGGGGGATTCGAGGATCATGTCCGCCTCGTCGGGGGTGAAGGTCCGTCCCCGACCGACGAACAGCCCGACCCGCTTGCGCTTGGTCTCGAGGAACAGCCGGTCCGCCTCGTCCTGGGTGTCCGCCGCGATGACGTTGACGGCGGCGATCACGTAGGGCTGGGAGAGCTGGGCCGAGGGGCGGAACTCGCGGCGGTAGATCGCGAGGGCGTCGAGCAGCGCGTTGGGGGCGAAGTGCGATGCGAATGCGTACGGAAGTCCAAGCGCGGCGGCGAGTTTGGCGCCGAACAGGGACGAACCGAGGACGTACAGCGGCACGTTCGTGCCCTTGCCCGGCGTCGCCTCGATCCCCGGGATCCGCGACGGACCGGTCAGGTAGCCCTGCAGCTCCAGCACGTCCTGCGGGAACGACTCCGCGGACGCGGGGTCGCGGCGCAGCGCCCGCATGGTCTTCTGGTCGCTGCCCGGTGCGCGGCCGAGCCCGAGGTCGATCCGGCCGGGGTGCAGTTCGGCGAGGGTGCCGAACTGTTCGGCGATGGTCAGCGGCGCGTGGTTGGGCAGCATGATGCCGCCTGCGCCGAGGCGGATCCGCTGCGTGTGGGCCGCGATGTGCGCGATCAGCACGCTGGTGGCCGAGGACGCGATGGACGGCATGTTGTGGTGCTCGGCGTACCAGATCCGCCGGTAGCCCCACTGCTCGGCGCGCTGCGCCATCTCCACGCTCGACCGGAAACTGTCGCCTGCGCTCTCGCCCTCGCCGATGTGCGCCAGATCGAGGATGGAGAGTGGAACCGTCACGGTGGTGCCGCCTTTGTTCGGGAGATGACTGTCGTCGGCGGGATGAGCGCCTCGTGGTGCAACCGTCGCCGGGGCCCGAGTATTTCTGGTCAGCCCGCGGTGATCGGGGCGAGCACCGCACCGGTCAGCCGGACCAGGTCGGCCGGGTCCAGGTCTATCTCCAGCCCGCGCCTGCCCGCGCTGCACAGCACCCGGTCCCAGTTCGCGGCGGAGGCGTCGATCACGGTCGGCAGCCGCTTGCGCTGACCGAGCGGGGAGATGCCGCCGAGCACGTAGCCGGTGGACCGCTGCGCCTCGGCCTGCTCGGCCATGACCGCCTTGCTCGACCCCAGTGCGGCAGCCGCGGCCTTGAGGGAGAGCTTCTCGGGGACCGGGAGCACGGCGACCGCCAGCTTGCCGTCCGAGGTCTTGATCACCAGGGTCTTGAGGATCTGCGCCGGCTCGAGTCCGAGCTGCCCGGCCAGTGCGTCCACCGCCTCTGCCCCGTAGGAGGCGTTGGCGGAGTCGTGCTCGTAGCTGTGCACGCGGTGCGCGATCTTGCCCTTGGAGAGCGCCTGGGTCGCGGGGGTCGAGGTACCGGCCATGGCGCCGACTCTAGTGAGCCGGGAACACAACGCTGTGGACCGGCGTTACACCCAGCACGTTGGTCCCTCTCGAAAGGAGTCGTAGGTGTCGGTGCAGTGCCTCGAGCGCCCCGCTGACCGCAGTCCCCTCGACCGGGTAGCGGTAGCCTTGATCCCTATGGCGAGCGAAGGGATCAGCGTGCCTGACGACCGGCCCGAGAACGATCAGCCACCGCAGGACGAGTCGGGCGGCGATCTGACCGCGCGGTTCGAGCGCGATGCGCTGCCGCTGCTGGATCAGCTCTACGGCGCGGCGCTGCGGATGACCCGCAACCCGGCCGACGCGGAGGACCTGGTCCAGGAGACCTACATCAAGGCCTATTCGGCGTTCCGCTCCTTCAAGGAGGGCACGAACCTCAAGGCCTGGATGTACCGGATCCTGACCAACACCTACATCAACTCGTACCGCAAGAAGCAGCGTCAGCCTGCGCAGTACCCGACGGACGAGATCACCGACTGGCAGCTCGCGGCCACCGCCGAGCACACCTCGCAGGGCCTGCGGTCCGCGGAGGTGGAGGCGCTCGACGCCCTGCCCGACGACGACATCAAGGCGGCCCTGCAGGAGCTGCCCGAGGAGTTCCGGATGGCGGTGTACTACGCCGACGTCGAGGGCTTCCCCTACAAGGAGATCGCGGAGATCATGGGCACGCCCATCGGTACCGTGATGTCCCGCCTGCATCGCGGGCGCAAGCAGCTGCGTGGGCTGCTGGCCGACGTGGCACGAGAACGTGGATTCAACCGGAGCGGCGCCGCGGCGTCGGCGGCGGCGCAGGAGCAGGAGGCGACCCGGTGAGCGAGCAGGACGAGTTCGAGCGGTTGGACTGCTCCGCGGTGATCGCGGACGTGTGGCTGATGCTCGACAACGAGTGCGACGAGACGACGCGCGCCCGGCTGAAGCGGCACATGGAGGACTGCGGATCCTGCTTCGAGGCCTATGGCATCGAGGAGAAGGTCAAGTCCCTGGTGAACCGCAAGTGCGGCGGCGAGCACGCGCCGGACGGGCTGCGGGAGCGGCTCAAGATCCAGCTGCGCAGCACGACGATCATCACGCGGGTCGACCCCGGACAGTAGGCATACGCGCGACGAGGGCCGCCCGGGAGTTCCCGGGCGGCCCTCGTCGTCGATCGATTCGGTGAGGTCAGCTCCCGAAGGGGCCGCCCTTGTGGAGACTGCCGAAGGACGTGGTCATCTTGGGCCAGTCCAGCGTGTCCAGCCCGGTGACGTCGATTCCCACACCGGTGTAGGCCACGCCATCCTCCATGGAGGGCCTGCCTCGGAAATCGATCCACTGGTAGGTGATCTCGAAGACCACGGTGGCGCCGGATTCGACGGAGATCGGCCACCCAGCGCTCGATACTTCCATTCCCCCCTGATCGGTCAGGTTGAGGCCGTCATGTGTCGCCTTGACGTAGGTCGGTGTGACCGCCTCGGTGGTGCGGGTGCCGTTCGCGCTGGTGTAAGTGAGTTTCGCCGTGTTCGGGACGTAGAACATGAGCTGTGCGCGGTCGATGATTCTGGTGACCTGCCGTGCCGGCCCCGCCGTAGCGGAGATCGTGGTCCTGAAGGTGATCTTGTCGCCCGCATAGCCGGCGTTGGGGCCGATGACCTCCCGGGTGACCGATACGTTCTCCGCGGTGCGTATTGCGGTGGGGATCAGCTCGGGGTGGTTGGGCAAGCCGATGCCGAGGTCCGAGGAGCCGATGGCGCCTGCGGTGCCGACGCCGGCGACCAGACCGGATACGACCAGGGCTGTGGTGGCGACGATGGTCGCGACGCGCCGGGTGATGGTGGTGGGGCGGGACACGGATCTCCGATCTCAGGCGATGTCAGGTCGCGTTGGGGGGAGTACGCAGAGCGTGCCCCGGCCGCGTGCGGTCATCGTATGGACAGCCACTCAGCTCCGTCGGAGAATGCGAAAACTGTTGTGTATAACGATATTTCGGAGGTTTGGCCTCGGTGCCGCTGGACGCAACGAGGGCCGGGACACAGTGTGTCCCGGCCCTCGTGAGGCTTCGCCTACGGCGCGTCAGCTGTTTGGACGCTTGCCGTGGTTGGCCTTGTTGCCCTTGCGGCTGCGCTTCTTGCGACCACGCTTACCCATGGTTGTCTCCTTCCCTCTGATCTCGCTCCGGGACATTCTTCCACGTGTGGTTGGCTGTACTTCCATTGGCAGGTCTAGAGAAGCGAGGTGCTCGATGGCAGAAGACGTGCGTGCCGAGATGGTTTCCACCGTCTTCCAGGTGGTTGTCGCCGAAGGTGACGAGGTGAAGGAGGGTGACACCCTCGTGATCCTGGAGTCGATGAAGATGGAGATCCCGGTGATTGCCGAGGTGAACGGCCGCGTGACCTCGGTGGATGTCACGGTCGGCGACGTCATCCAGCAGGGCGACCTCATCGCCGTCATCTCCTGACCGCCACACCCTGATCGATGTCCACCCTCAGCGACCTGCTCGCCGAACACACCGACCTACCGGGCAGTGCGGTCGACCACCTGCAGCGGGTGGTCGGGGAGTGGCAGCTGCTCGCCGACCTGTCGTTCGCCGACGTATTGCTGTGGGTGGGCGCGGACAGCGGCAACCCGGAGGTCGCCGGCCACGGTGAAGTGGTCTGCGTCGCGCAGTGCCGTCCGACCACCGCCCCCACCGCGTTCGCCGAGGACGCCGTCGGCACCGTGGTCTCGGACGCCGAGCACCCGCACGTACGCCAGGCGCTGACGGAGTGGCGGATCGTGCGGGTTAAGGACGGCCCGCCCGGCGAGGGGACGCCGGTACGCCGGGAGGCGATCCCCGTCCGCTGCGCGGGGGACGTGATCGCCGTCCTCAGCCGCGACACCAACCCCACCCAGCATCGGCAGTCCAGCCCGCTCGAGGTCGCGTACCTCGACTGCGCCGCGGATCTGTGTCAGATGATCAGCGAGGGCACCTTCCCGACGCCGGAAGAACACAGCGAGATCCTCTCCAGCCCGCGCGCGGGCGACGGCTTCATCCGGCTCGACTCCGACGGGACCGTCGTCTACGCCAGCCCGAACGCGCTCTCGGCTTACCACCGGATGGGTCTGACGACCACGACCCTGACGGGCAGCGACCTGGCCTCGGTGACCAGGACGCTGGTCACCGACCCGTTCGACTCCCAGGACGTGGCGAACGACATCAGGGCCGCGCTCGCGGGCAAGGCGGGCAAGCGGATGGAGGTGGAGGCGCGCGGGGCCACGGTGCTGTTGCGCACCCTGGTGCTGCGGCCGGGCGGCCAGCCCGCGGGCGCGGCGGTGCTGATCCGCGATGTCACGGAGGTCAAGCGCCGCGACCGCGCGCTGCTGAGCAAGGACGCGACCATCCGGGAGATCCACCACCGGGTGAAAAACAACCTGCAGACCGTCGCCGCGCTGCTGCGGCTGCAGGCCAGGCGCACCAACAACGACGAGGCGCGTCAGGCGCTGAGCGAATCGGTGCGCCGGGTGACCTCGATCGCGCTCGTCCACGACACCCTGTCCATGTCGGTGGACGAGGAGGTCAACCTCGACGAGGTGGTCGATCGCCTGGTGCCGATCATGGCCGACGTCGCCATGGTGGGCAGCGCGGTCCAGATCCGTCGTGAGGGGAGCCTGGGTGTCTTCCCGGCCGAACGGGCCACCCCGCTGGTCATGGTGCTGACCGAGCTGGTGCAGAACGCGATCGAGCACGCCTTCGAGCCGGGAGAGCCCGGCACCGTGACGCTGCGCGCGGAGCGGTCCGCGCGCTGGCTGGACGTGGTGATCCACGACGACGGCAACGGCCTGCCGCCCGGCTTCAGCCTGGAGCGGTCCGATCGACTCGGCCTGCAGATCGTCCGGACCCTGGTATCCGCCGAGTTAGGCGGTTCGCTCGGGCTGCATCCCGCGGAAGGCGGCGGAACCGACGCCGCTCTGCGGGTGCCGCTCGGGCGCCGCGCGAACCGCGTGTAGTCGCGGATCCGCCCCCAGAAACGATCGACCCCCAGAAACGACTGAGGCCCGGCACCATCATGGTGCCGGGCCCGTTCGTACGGTGCTGTGTTGCTAGACCGTGGTGCGGGCGCGGGTGCGCGCGTTGCGACGCTTGAGGGCGCGGCGCTCGTCCTCGCTCATGCCGCCCCAGACGCCTGCATCCTGGCCGGACTCGAGTGCCCAGGACAGGCAATCGGCGGTGACGGGGCACCGGTTGCACACCAGCTTGGCGTCTGCGATCTGGGCGATGGCCGGACCGCTGTTGCCCACGGGAAAGAACAATTCCGGGTCTTCATCCCGACAAATTGCGTTGTGGCGCCAGTCCATCCTTCTGCTCCTTAACCGGGTGCGTTCTGCACCGTTTCGTATCGCTGAGTTCATGCGCATTGTGTGAAATGTTTCCGCGCTGTTGCTTGTGAATGCTTTCACGAACTAGCGGGATGTCAATGGAATCAGACCGCTTCGTGGGGTAACTCACTCTGTTAGGTTGCCCTATGTGGTCTGGGCTACTTTCTACCCCGGTTGCGGCGAGATTGCACTAGTCCCGTAAGATTTCTTGGCATTTTCTCATGTTGGGGACGATCGCGCAGTGTGGCGACAGAGGGATGGGTCGAGTCGTCAGACGCCGCTGGGCGCCACGACCGAGATCGCGTCGGGGACCGAGACGAACTCGACCTCGGTGCGCATGCCGATGTAGTCGCCGTCCATTTGCAGGGCGATCGGTGTGCTCGAGCGGATCAGGATCGTCGGTACATCGTCGACCCGAAAGAGGTTGCGCGCCTTGGGTTGTGCGCCGGGCGTGAGGAGCTGCCGGACCAACTTCAGTGTCTTGGGGACGCTCATCGTCCGCATCGCGAAGACGCCGAGGCCGGTGCTGAACGTGGTCTCGGGGTTGATCCGGACGGGACGGTCGTTCAGGTACGTCCACGGGCTGGAGTTCGACACGAAGGCGTAGTGCACGCCCTCGACGGGGTCGTGGCCGGGTACCTGGACGGTCAGTGTCGGTTCGGTGCCCCGATTGCGGAAGAAGGCGCGGACCGCGCTCCGGACGTAGCGCGACGGCGTCGCCGGGTGGCCGTTGCCGCGGCTCGCATCGATCGCCTCGCACACCTGGGCGTCGAGGCCCATACCGGCATTGAAGGTGAACCAGCGGTTGTCGCAATGGGCGAGTCCGATCCGCCTGTTCTGACGCAGGGCGAGCAGCTCGATGAGCTGATTGGTCGCCGCCACGGGATCCGCGCTGATACCGAGCGAGCGGGCGAACACGTTGGCCGAGCCGCCGGGGACCACCGCGATGAGCGGGATGGGCCCGATCGGGACCTCGCTCATCGAATCCGGCCGGGGCGCGCCGAGCAGCCCGTTGATGACCTCGTTCACGGTGCCGTCGCCGCCGTGCACGACGATCAGGCCGATGCCCTCGAGGGCAGCGCGCCGGGCGAGCTCGCCCGCGTGACCGCGGTGGGTGGTGTGCGCGACCCGCACCTGGACTCGGCTCGACACGGCGTGCGCGAGCAGATCACGCGCCGCGGGGGTCGTCGAGGTGGCATTCGGGTTGACGATCAGCAGCGCGCGCACAGGACACCACCCTAGCGGGGAGCTTCGCGTTCTATAGGCTGGCGCGGTGCCAGAACAGCCCACACGCCCCAGCCCGCCCGCCACGGTCCGTTGGGCCGGAATGCTGGTGACCCTGCAGGGCACCGTCGCGGTCGGCATCGCGATCGTGCTCGTGATCCGCGGCCTCCTCGGCCACGATCAGACCGCGACCAGCGGATACGGCACCGCGGCGTGGTTTGCGATCCTCGGTGGCGCGGTCCTGGCCGCGGGCATCGCGCTGATCACGGGCAGGCGATGGGGTCGCACGATCGCCGTCGTCGCCCAGCTGTTGCTGCTCCCGGTGTCCTGGTCGCTGCTGACCGACTCGCACCAGCCGGCGTACGGGGTGTTGCTCGCGGTCGTCGCGGTCGCCGCGCTGGTGTTGCTCTTCAGCAGTCCCTCGTCGCGGTGGATGGCCGACGAGTACGGCGACGAGGCCTCCTAGCCGCTACGCCTGCTCGGCGAGGCTGCCGAGGGCGTCGCCGGACAGACGGTAGGTGGTCCACTCGTCCTGGGCGGTCGCACCGAGCGACTCGTAGAACGCGATCGACGGGGCGTTCCAATTCAGCACCGACCAGCTGAGCCTGCTGTAGTCGTTGTCGGCGCATTCCTTGGCCAGTGCGGCCAGCAGGGCTTTCCCGTGGCCGGCGCCGCGCCGCTCGGGCAGGACGAAGAGGTCCTCCAGGTAGATCCCGTGGACGCCGTCCCAGGTGGAGAAGTTGCGGAACCACAGCGCCAATCCGATGACGTCTCCCGCCTCCTCGGCCACGTGGCAGAAGGCGGACGGGTTCTCGCCGAACAGGGCGGTGGTGATCTGCTCGACGGTCACGGTGCACTCGTGCCTGGCCTTCTCGTACTCGGCCAGGTCGTAGATCAGGCCGGTGATGGCAGCGGCGTCGTCGGGGGTGGCCCGCCGGATCATGATTGCTCTCTCTCGAATCGCGTCAACAGGTGACGTTGTGTGAATTGATCTGCTGAACACCGTGATCGAAGCCGAGCACGGAGATCGCCGCCGGGTCCATCGCGAACCGCCTGCCCTCGGTGACCAGGAGCTCGGCCCACCGGGCCAACAGGGCGCGGGAGAAGTGTGCATGCCCGACGAGGATCACGTCGCGTTCCTCGAGCTGGGACAGCGCCGTGGACAGCACCATATCGGCGCGGGCCGCCACGGACTCGGCGCTCTCCCCGCCCGGGCACGGGTGCGACCAGACGGTCCAGCCCGGCACGCTCTCGCGGATCTCGGGGGTGGTCAGGCCCTCGTACCGGCCGTAGTCCCACTCCGCCAGCGCGTCCCAGGCGGTGGCCCTTTCGAGTCCGGCCAGCTCCGCGGTCCTGGTGGCCCGGCTGCGCGGGCTGGTCAGGACCAGCGGGTCCCGCAGCCCCAGCCGGGCGATCCGGTGCCCGGCCTCCCGTGCCTGCTCCTCTCCCGCCGCGGTGAGCGGGATGTCGGTGCTGCCGGTGTGCCTGCCGTTCAGTGCCCACTCCGTTGCGCCGTGTCTGACCAGGGCGATGCGGGGGCGTGCGGTGCTCATGTCGCCATGATGCCAGGACGATCTGAGCCCGACCGCTCGCCACATCCGACGAAGTGCGCAAAGATCACCCCGTGACAACTGTGCTCGCTGTGGCGAATCAAAAGGGTGGGGTCGCCAAGACCACGACGGTTGCCTCGCTTGGGGCCGCGCTCGCGGGTCTCGGGCGCAAGGTGCTCGTGGTGGATCTGGACCCTCAGGGCTGCCTGACGTTCTCGTTGGGACACAACCCGGATCGGGTCGAATCGTCGGTGCACGAGGTGCTGACCGGCGAGGCGGCGTTGCGCGAGGTGATCCTCGACACCGAGGAGGGCATCTCGCTGGTGCCGGCGACCATCGACCTCGCGGGCGCTGAGGCGATGCTGCTGATGCGGCCTGGCCGGGAGTTCGCGCTCAAGCGCGCGCTGGCGACGTTGGACAACGACTACGACATCGTGCTGATCGACTGCCCGCCGTCGCTGGGCGTCCTGACCCTCAACGGGCTGACCGCGGCCGACTCGGTGCTGGTGCCGTTGCAGTGCGAGACGCTGGCGCACCGCGGCGTCGGACAGTTGCTCCGCACTGTCGGCGAGGTGCAGCAGATCACCAACCCCGACCTGCGCCTGCTCGGCGCGCTGCCGACGCTCTACGACGCCCGCACGACGCACAGTCGTGACGTGATCTCCGACGTGGCCGATCGCTACGAGATGCCCGTACTGGCGCCGCCGATCCCGCGCACGGTGCGGTTCGCGGAGGCCTCGGCCTCGGGGGCGACGGTGCTCGCGGGCAGGCGCAACAAGGGCGCCCTCGCCTACCGGGAGCTGGCCGAGCAACTGGTTGCGCACTGGGACACCGGCGCGGACCTGGTGACCTTCAGCCCCACGGCCTGACTCGTCAGCGCAGGGCGACGAGGTCGTCCCCGCGCTGCTCGAGCAGCACCGTGCCCACCACCGCGCTGGTGATCGGTGACTGCTCGCCCGCGCGGTCCACGGCGATCCGACGCACCTCGGCTCCGGTCGACAGGTCGTGCACGGCGATGGCACCGTCGACGGGGACCAGCATCTGGCCCGCCATCAGCGCGCCGGGGCCGATGGCCCCCTCGATGGTCCACCGGGGCACGAAATCGGTTGCGCCAAGGGCGATCACCCGTGAACCCGTCCACCACGAGTACACCGAACCGACCTTGACCACCTTCGAATCGGCGGAGACATCGGCCGGTACCGGGTGCATGGCGATGGGCGTGCCGGAGCCGTCGAAGACGCCGACCCTGGCCCCCGTCGAGGGTCCGGCGGGCAGGTAGACGGCGGTGCGGTCACCCGCGACGGCGAGGACCTTCGCACCGGTGACGCCGGGGTCGAGATCGGCGAGCACGCTCGAGCCGTACTCGTCGGGTTCGGTGTTGTCCTTGGGAGCGGGGTTCAACACACTGAGCCGGTCGGCGGGCTCGTCCGGGCAGCGCTCGAGTACCGCGAGCCGCGTGCTGCTCGACGCCGACGAGACCAGCTCGCAGCCCGAGCGTGGCTGGGTGTTCGGGTTCACCGGCGCGTCGACGCGGCCGAATTCCAGGGTGCGCACCAGATCCGAACGCCACAGCTCCATCCGGTCCATCCCGCGCGAGGTCACGTAGGTGCCGTCCTCGGACAGGACCACGGCGTCGTCGGCATCGCTGCTGCGCTGGGCCACCCGGGCGCCGTCCGCGCCTGCGAGTTCGGTGACGGCGCCGCAGCCGCGACCGTCGTGGTACACCGAGACGACGGAGTTCCACGCCCCGATCACCCCGCACAGCGGCAGGTCCCGGGTGTAGTTCCAGAGCTGCGTGCCCGTGTCACGGTCGCGACCGATGACCGCACCGCCCTCCGCGGTCACCACGGCGCCACCCGCGACGACCGGACGCCCGGTCGATGCGCTGTCGGCGCGCCAGATCTCGGT
Organism: Rhodococcus sp. PvR099; assembly: GCF_017833315.1. Classification (NCBI taxonomy): domain Bacteria; kingdom Bacillati; phylum Actinomycetota; class Actinomycetes; order Mycobacteriales; family Nocardiaceae; genus Rhodococcus; species Rhodococcus sp. PvR099. Next base: position 5,650,156 of record NZ_JAFIBV010000001.1, read on the forward strand.
GACGTTCTCCGGGATGGACAGCGCCGTATCTGCCGGTGTGGCAGGGGTTTCCGCGGTGATCGAGGTGGTGCCCCTGGCGTCGCTGCGCAGCCAGATCACACCGGCGGCGAGCACAACGACGACCGCGATCGCGGCAGCGGCGATGAGGTCGGCGCGCGTGCGCCGCTCCGGTGCGACCACGGCGGCGGGCTACTCCGAGGCCACGGCCACGGAGGGTGCGGCTGCCGCTGCCGCCGGCTTACGCCGACGCCTGCGACGGCGCGCGGGCGCGGTGCCGTCGCCCGAGGGTGCGGTGGTGTCCGTTGCCGGGGCGTCGGAAACCGCTGCGGTGGTGTTGGTTTCGGTGGTGCTGCGACCGCCGCGGGTGCGCTTGCGGGGGGACCGCGTGCGCGCCGGGCGCTCGGACTTCTCGCTCCGCTCGGTGCCGGTGGTGTCGGCGGAGTCGCCGCCGGTCTCCGTCGCGCGCTCGGGCCTGGCCCGCTTGATCGTGCCCTTGGCGTCGGTCGGGATGTTCAGCTCGGCGTACAGGTGCTCGGAGCTGGAATAGGTCTCGGCGGGGTCAGGGATCCCGAGTCCGAGTGCCTTGTCGATCAGCTGCCAGCGGGGGATGTCGTCCCAGTCGACCAGCGTGACCGCGATGCCGGTGCGGCCCGCGCGACCGGTGCGGCCGATGCGGTGCACGTAGGTCTTCTCGTCCTCGGGGCACTGGTAGTTGATGACGTGGGTGACGTCGTCGATGTCGATGCCGCGGGCCGCGACGTCGGTGGCGACCAGCACATCGATCTTGCCGGTGCGGAAGGCCTTGAGGCCCTTCTCTCGCGCCACCTGGCCGAGGTCGCCGTGCACTGCGCCGACGGAGAACCCGCGCTCGGCGAGATCGTCGGCCACCTTCTGCGCGGTCCGCTTGGTGCGCGTGAAGATCATGGTGGCGCCGCGACCCTCGGCCTGCAGCACGCGGGCAACCATCTCGGCCTTGTCCAGCGCGTGTGCCCGGTAGATGTGCTGGCTGGTGCGGTCGTGCACCGCCGACGATTCCGGCTCCTCGGCGCGGATGTGCGTCGGCTGGGTCAGGAAGGTGCGCGCGAGGGTGATGATCGGTCCCGGCATGGTGGCCGAGAACAGCATCGTCTGGCGCTTGTCGGGGACCATGCCGAGGATCCGCTCGATGTCCGGCAGGAAGCCGAGGTCGAGCATCTCGTCGGCCTCGTCCAGCACGAGCACTCCGACCTTGCCGAGGATGAGGTGGCCCTGCTTGGCAAGGTCGAGCAGCCGGCCCGGGGTGCCGACGACGACGTCGACGCCCTTCTGCAGCGCGGCGATCTGGGTCTCGTACGGGCGTCCGCCGTAGATCGAGAGCACCTCGAGCTTGCGGTTGCCTGCCTTGAGGAACTTGCTCGCGTTCACCAGGTCCTCGGTGACCTGGATGCACAGCTCGCGGGTCGGCACGATGATCAGCGCGCGGGGGGTGCCGTCCAGCGTCGCGGTGCCGGTGTCGCCGGTTGCGATGCGGTGCAGCAGCGGGACGCCGAATCCGAAGGTCTTGCCCATGCCGGTGCGGGCCTGGCCGATGAGGTCGTCGCCCGCCAGCGCGAGCGGCAGGGTCAGCTCCTGGATGGCGAAGGTGCGGTCGATGCCGATTTCCGCGAGGGCCCGGACGATCTCGTCCCGGACGCCGAGTTCGGCGAAGGTCGGGGCGGTGTGGGTCTCGTCGAGCTGGGCGGAGAGAGTGGTTTCGGTCGCGTCGTCTTCATGGTCGATCGTGATCTTGCTCAGGGGTCTGGCCTTCCTCGTTGGCACGCGCGCACGAGGTGGGGCCAGGCCGATTGTCGGCCGATGTCGGTGCCCTCGTCCGTGAGTCGCGCTTCCTGCTGCCTGAGCGCGGAAATCTGGGGATCTCGACGCGGCGCGGGAAGGGACTTCAAGATCAGGTGCGCGCACATTATCTGCGGGTCGCCGCGTGGTTGTGTCGGCCCGTTTGCTCGGGCTACGGGCGGCTGCCCGCGTCCATGGTAGCTTGCGCGACCGCCTCTGCCGGTATTTGCATGGCCAATCTCACCGTCTCCGCCCTGGCGCGGCCCCGGTCGAGGAGCGCCGCGCGACGTCTAGGCTGTGCGCATGGGAGCCAATTCGTCGGATTCTTTGACGCCAGCCATCGCCGCCGATCATCCGGGAGTGGGCGAACTGTTCGCCGTTCTCGCGTATGGCGAGATCTCGGCTTTCTATCGCCTCGCGGAGGACGCGCAGATGTCGCCGACCCTGCAGGGGAAGGTCGCGCTGGCGAGCATGGCGGCCGCGGAGATGAGCCACTTCGAGACCCTCCAGTCCGCGTTGACCGCACGCGGGCACGACGTGTACTCCGCGATGAAGCCGTTCGTTGCGGCGCTGGACGACTATCACGCCTCCACGCACCCCTCGACCTGGTTGGAATCGCTGGTCAAGGCGTACGTGGGCGACGGCATCGCCGCGGACTTCTACCTGGAGATCGCGGACTCCCTCGACCCGTCGGTCGCAGGCGTCGTGCGCGAGGTGCTCGCCGAGACCGGGCACTCGGAGTTCGTGGTGCACGAGGTCAGTGCGGCGGTCCGCTCGAGCACGCAGGACAAGGATCGGCTGATGCTGTGGGGACGTCGGCTGCTGGGGGAGGCGATCACCCAGGCGCAGTACGTGATGGCTCAGCGCCAGGATCTGACCGAGCTGGTGATCACCGCGAGCGGCGACCTCAGCGGCATCGCCGCCATGTTCGACCGGATGCAGGAACGGCACTCCGAGCGGATGACGGTGCTCGGACTCGTGTGAGGCCGGTCCGCTGCTGTTCGCTCTCAGCACACGCACAGCGCGGGCGCGGCGGCGAGCGGCTGCACTAGCCTTGGGCTTCGATAGTGATGGCACGAGATTTCGGAGGTTGGCCGTGGAGGTCAAGATCGGTGTTTCTGACAGCCCGCGCGAGCTCATCGTGAACAGCGAACAGACATCCGAAGAGGTCGAGGCCCTGGTCGCGGGCGCACTCGGCGGCGAGGGCGGCGTGCTGGCGCTCGTCGACGACAAGGGACGCAAGTTCCTGATCCAGGCCAGCAAGGTCGCGTACGTGGAGATCGGACCGTCGGACAGCCGCAAGGTCGGGTTCGCCGCGACCAGCTGATCTGGCGAAGCGGACGAAGAAACGGGGCGCGGTCATCCGCGCCCCGTTCTCGTATGTGCCTGTGTGGTTCGTGTCGCGCGGTTCAGTGCTGCAGCGGCACGTGTGACAGTCCGCCCCAGGCGAGCACGACGGTGGTGTCGACGGCCTCCTCCTTGGGGATCGGCCGGTTGGCCTGCAACCAGTAGCGCGCGGTGAACTGGCTGGTGCCGACGAGCCCGACCGCGAGGATGCGGGCGCGATAGGGATCGAGTCCCGAGTCGTGGCTGACCAGGTCGAAGACGGCGTCAACGCAGGCCTCGGTGGCCTGGTCGACCCGCGCAAGGACCTGCGGGTCACCCATCACGTCGGACTCGAACACCAACCGGTAGCCCTGGCTGTCGTTGTCGACGAAATCGAAGAAGGCCTGCACGGCAGCGCGGACGCGCTGCCTGTTGTCGGTGGTCGATCGAAGGGCCTGCCGCACGCCCGAGATCAGGCTGTCCACGTAGCTCTGCAGCACCGCGAGGTAGAGGTCGAGCTTGCCGGGGAAGTGCTGGTACAGCACGGGCTTGCTGACACCCGCGCACTCGGCGATCTCGTCCATGCCCGCAGCGTGATAGCCCCTGGTGACAAAGACCTCGCTCGCGGCCTGGAGCAGCTGCAACCGCCGCGCGTCGCGGGGAAGGCGGGTGCTGCGTTTGGTGGTCTGGCCGGCTGGTGCTGCGGCCCGATCCGCGAGTTCTGTCATCGTGCTCCCAATCTGCTGCCTATCCACCATCACTGACCTGTGCGGTGCCGTGAGGGTGCTCACTGCACTGAGTGCACAAAGTCATCGAACGATACCCGGACGATCGCCGGGCCACCCTCACAATGGCGCATGCTGTGTAAGTGAGTATTCCAGGTGATGCGGTCGGTGTCGGCATGTCGCCGTCGGGTGCCCGGTCGGGGCGACGTTCGGCGCGCCGAATCGCCGTGGCGCCGGTCTGTGAGATTCTGGCTCCGTGACAGATCGAGGTGGACCGCGGTTGCGGGGCGACGCTCCGCGTCGCTCCGGCGACAGTGACTACCCCGACGACCGCTACTCGGCCACGCGCGCAGGCGACGACTACCGAGACGATCGATACCCCGACGACGAGCGTTACGGGCGCCGTGAGACCGGCTCCCATCAGCCGCTTCGAGCGCAATGGGATCCCACCAGTCGCGAGCCGGGACGACCCCGCGCCCCGAGACCGGAACGTCAGGCCCGTAAGCAGAGCAAGCTCGGCAAGTTCGTCTCCGTGTACGGATGGCGGGCGTACGCGATCCCGATCCTGCTGGTGGTCACCGTGCTGGTCGCCGTCGACGCGATCCGCGGCGGCGGCAGCTCCCCCGAATCGGAGACCGGCGACGGCCCGGGTCTCGGCGCACTCAGCACGGCCACCGACGGCACCGACGTTATCGGCGTACCGCCGCAGGCCGACGGCAACTTCGCCGCGACGATCCCGTCCGGCGCCCTCCCGGACGGCGGACCGTTCACAGCTCAGGGCGCGGGCACGTGGCACGTGATCCCGGGTGGCACCGGGCAGGCGGGGCAGGGCACCGAGCAGGTCTTCACGTACACCGTCGAGGTCGAGGACGGCGTCGACACGTCCGGTTTCGGCGGCGACGAGGCGTTCGGCCGGATGGTGGACCAGACCCTGGCCAACCCGAAGAGCTGGACCAAGGACCAGCGGTTCGCGGTCCGCCGGATCGACAGCGGCGAACCCTCGTTCAGGGTGTCGCTGACGTCTCAGATGACCGTTCGCCAGGCCTGCGGATACGACATCGAACTCGAGGTCTCCTGCTACAACCCGTCGATCAACCGGGTGGTCCTCAACGAGCCGCGCTGGGTCCGCGGCGCGATTTCCTTCCAGGGCGACATCGGCTCATACCGGCAGTACCAGATCAACCACGAGGTCGGTCACGCCATCGGCTATCAGGACCATCAGCCCTGCGAGTCGGACGGGGGACTGGCACCGGTGATGATGCAGCAGACCTTCGGCACCTCGAACAACGACATCGCCAAGCTCGACCCGGAGGGTGTGGTGCCGATGGACGGCAAGACCTGCCGGTTCAACCCCTGGCCGCACCCGCGCGGCTAGTCGACTAGCCCCGTACCCAGGTCGCGAGGAGCGCGCGTTCGTCCGCGGTCAGGCGGCGCAGCCGCTGGGTGTGCGGATCGCCGAGGGCCAGCTGGGTGACGGCCTCGACGGCCGGCCGGGAATCCGCCTGCGCCGTTGCCGCGCGCACCTCGTAGCGCACGGTCACGTCGACGGTGCGCAATCGCTCGATCCACATCGTGACCGACAGCGGGCTGTCCGCGTGGGTGAGCGGGGAGCGGTACCGCACGTCGATGTGTGCCACCACCGAGGTCCCGAGCAACTGGGACGCCTCCGGGCCGACGCTGCGCAGCCAGTCGATCCGGGCCTCTTCGAGCAGGGTCACCATCCTGGCGTGGTTGACGTGCTGGAAGACGTCCATGTCCGACCACCGCACCGGCACCTCGGCGCGGTAGGAGACCGGATCGGTGGTCGGGGTCGGGGCGGTGCTCATCGGGACTCCTCGCGAATATCGTGCGTACCAGGGCGACCGACCGTAACCGACCGGGGGAAGAATGGACTCGTGCGGAGCGTTGTAGCTGCGTGAGCGCGTAGACCGTAGGAGCCGTCGTGTCTGACCTGAAGTCCAAGAACTCATTGCCGCCGCTGGTCGAACCCGCGGCCGAGCTGAGTCGCGCCGAGGTGGCGCGCTACAGCAGGCACCTGATCATCCCCGACGTCGGCATGGTGGGGCAGAAGCGGATCAAGAACGCCCGGGTGCTGGTGATCGGCGCGGGTGGGCTCGGGTCGCCTGCGCTGCTCTACCTGGCCGCAGCGGGCGTCGGCACCATCGGCATCGTCGAGTTCGACGAGGTCGACGAGTCCAACCTGCAGCGCCAGGTCATCCATGGGCAGGACGACGTCGGCAGGCCCAAGGCCGAGAGCGCTCGTGACTCCATCCTCGAGATCAACTCCAACGTCGAGGTGCGGCTGCACCAGTTCCGGCTCGAGCCCGACAACGCGGTGGAGCTGTTCGCGCAGTACGACCTGATCCTCGACGGCACCGACAACTTCGCCACCCGTTACCTGGTCAACGATGCCGCGGTGCTCGCGGGCAAGCCGTACGTCTGGGGCTCGATCTACCGGTTCGAGGGGCAGGCGTCGGTCTTCTGGGAGGACGCCCCGGACGGACGCGGGCTGAACTACCGGGACCTGTACCCGGAGGCGCCGCCGCCGGGGATGGTGCCGTCGTGCGCCGAGGGTGGCGTGCTCGGCGTGCTCTGCGCCTCGATCGGGTCGATCATGGCCACCGAGGCGATCAAGCTCATCACCGGAATCGGGGAGTCGCTGCTCGGCAGGCTCATGGTGTACGACGCCCTCGAGATGAGCTATCGCACCATCAAGCTGCGCCGTGACCCGGCCCGGGAGCCGATCACCGAGCTCATCGACTACGACGCGTTCTGCGGCGTGGTGTCCGATGAGGGTGTGGCCGCGGCCGCGGACTCGACGATCACGGCGCCCGAACTGGCCGCGATGTTGGCCGCGGGCAAGGAGATCGAGATCGTCGACGTCCGCGAACCGGTGGAGTGGGACATCGTCCACCTGCCGGGGGCGACGCTCATCCCCAAGGACCGCATACTCTCCGGTGAGGCGCTCGCGGAGCTGCCCCAGGACCGGCCGATCGTGCTGCACTGCAAGACCGGCATCAGGTCTGCCGAGGCACTGGCTGCACTGAAGAAGGCGGGCTTCGCCGATGCGACCCATCTGCAGGGCGGCGTGATCGCCTGGGCGAACCAGGTGGACAAGTCCCTGCCGGTGTACTGAGGCAGACCCGGCGCGTCAGGGACGGCGACAGGCCTGACGGCGGTAGCGTTGTTGACGTGAGCTCTGTCGAACCTCCCGAGCACGTGCGCTCCACCTTTGGTCTGCGCGAGACGGTTCCGATTCCGCTCGGAGCCGACTGGGACGGCGGTTGGCGTTGCGGTGATGTCGTCCTCTCGCCGGTCGCCGACCACGCCCGCGCCGCATGGTCGGCGAAGGTGCGCGAGACGCTGACCGCAGACGGGGTGCGGATCGCGAGGCCGGTCCGGGCAACGGATGGACGCTACGTCGTATCGGGATGGCGGGCAGACACATTCATCGGCGGTTCGCCGGAGCCGCGGCACGACGAGGTGGTCTCGCTGTCGATGCGGCTGCACGCGGCGACCGCGCCACTCGAGCGGCCGCGGTTCCTGGTGCAACCCCCGGTGGCGCCGTGGGCGGACGTCGACGTGTTCGTCGCGGCCGACCGGGCTGCGTGGGAGCAGGTTCCCCTCCGGGCGGTCAAGGGCCAGTTCGAGGCGGTCACGGACGACGGCCGGACCAGTGTCGAGCTGATCGGGCAACTCGCGACGTTGCGTAAGCCGGTGCGCAGCCCCGACCAGCTGGTGCACGGCGACCTCTTCGGCACCGTCCTGTTCTCCGGCTCGGAGGCACCCGGCATCACCGACATCACCCCGTACTGGCGGCCCGTGGCCTGGGCGGCCGGGGTCGTCGTGGTGGACGCGCTGTCCTGGGGCGGAGCCGACGCGGAGCTGATCGCCCGGTGGGAAGATCTGCCGGAATGGCCGCAGATGCTGTTGCGCGCCCTGATGTTCCGTCTGGCGGTGCATGCGCTGCATCCGCGCTCGACGGCGGAGGCGCTGCCTGGCCTGGTCCGCACCGCGGACCTGATCCGGTTGATGCTCTAGCGACTCAGGTGCGGTGGGCGAGGAGTTCGGTGAGGAACCGGCGCGCCGCGGTCGCCGCGCGCTCGCTGTCGCCGTCGATGACGGCCTGCACGAGCTGGTCGTGCTCGGGTTCGTAGGAGTTCTCGGCCGCGACGGGGTGGCGGAGGATGGTCTGCTCGATGGCGGGCAGTAACGAGTCGTAGAACTCGAGGTACACCTCGTTGTGGCTGGCCGCGACGATCGCGCGATGCAGGGCGAGATCGGCGGCGACGGCGGCCGTCGTGTCGGCCGCGCCCTCGACGGGCGACCAGAGCAGGTTCCGGCGCGCGAGCAGATCGCGCAGGGTTGCGATGTCGGTGTCGTCGCGGCGCCGCGCGGCGAGGGCGGCCGCGGTGACGTCCAGGGCCTGACGCAACTCGAGGATGTCCCGCTCGTGCGCGGCCGCGAAGTACTTGCCGAGCGTCCCGCCGAGGTCGCTGGTGGTGATCACGTAGGTGCCCGAACCCTGGCGTCGTTCGAGCATGCCCGCGTGCACGAGCGCCTGGACCGCTTCGCGGACCGTGTTGCGCCCGGTCCCCGTCAGCTCGGCGAGTTCCGGCTCGGTCGGAATCCGAGAGCCGGTCGGCCAGCGGCCGGCCACGATCTCCGCGCGCAGCTGGTCGGTGACCTGCGCGATGAGGCTTGTTCGTCGTACGGGTTGCACGCGGTCCCTCTCTGGTAAGACGTCTGCGCATCATACTCAGTTGCATCGGATCATCCATTCATCCTATGATTTTGCGATCATTTGTTGAGGGAACGAGGTGTGCGGTGTCCGTGCAAGCAACCGAACGGCATCGGCACCCGATCGACCGCCGCGCACTGGTCACCGGCCGGCTGATGGTGCTGGTCGCGATCGTGCTCTCCGCGCTCACGCTCCGCACCGCCGTCACCTCCCTGACCCCGCTGCTCGACGAGATCAGCAGGGACGTCGGGTTCGGGTCCACCATCGTCGGTGTCTTCGGGATGCTGCCCACGGCGATGTTCGCCGTCTTCGGGCTGCTCACGCCCCGGCTGGCCCTGACGTTCGGCCTGGAGCGGGTGGCGCTCGGGGCGATGCTGATGACCGGCATCGGGATCGCGACCCGCTCGATGGTGTCCGACACCGCGGCCCTGCTCGCGCTCTCCGCGTTGGCCCTCGGTGGCATGGGGATCGGCAACGTGGTGATCCCGCCGCTGGTCAAGCGCTATTTCTCCGACCGCGTCGCGATGATGAGCACGATCTACATCACCTGTGTGCAGGTCGGCACCTTCCTTCCCGCGCTCGTCGCGGTGCCGGTCGCGGACGCCTACGGGTGGCGCGTCTCGCTCGGGCTGTGGTCCTTGCTGGCCTTCGCTGCGGCCCTGCCCTGGGTCGGCATCGTGATCAGCAGGCGCGGCCGAGACCGTGTCGACACCTCCGCGGAACCGCACACGGAGCACGGCGAGCGCGGTCGTGCGTGGCGCTCGCCCGTGGCCTGGGGGATGGCCGGGATGTTCGGTATGACCTCGCTGATCACGTACTCGATGTTCACCTGGGTGCCGAAGATCCTGACCGAGGCCGGCGCGAGCGCGGCATTCGGCGGTGCCATGGTCGCGCTGTTCTCCGCGGTCGGATTCATCGCGGCGATCGGGGCGCCAACGCTGTGCGCGCGGATTGCCAACCCGTACCCCGTCGTGGTCGCCTGTGCCGTGTTCTACCTGGCCGGATTCGCCGGTCTGCTGTTCGCGCCCATGGCGGCCCCGGTGCTGTGGATCCTGCTGGTCGGCCTCGGCCCGAGCACGTTCCCCATGTCGTTGACGCTGATCAACCTGCGTACCCGCACCGCGGCCGGCTCGGCCGCGCTCTCCGGCTTCACCCAGGGGCTCGGGTATGCGGTGGCCTGCATCGGCCCGCTGCTGTTCGGCATCCTGCACGACCTGACCGGCGGCTGGACCTGGCCGTTCGCCCTGTTGCTCAGCGCGGTCGCGGTGATCCTGGTCGCGGGCTACGTGGCGTGCAAACCGAGGTTCCTCGAGGACAGCTGGTTGTGACACCTGTCACATCTTGACCCTGCTGTGAGCGGTCGTCACACGCCGTAACACGGCGTTTACCTGCGGAAACGTCCTCACCAACCGGCCTCCGCGTTCGTGAGCGCAAGTTCATTCCGGAGTCATTGCCGGCAGCACCTCGGCAACATCCGACTCGTACCTTTAGGTCTCCCACGCATAGAGGAGGCCCGGTGACCACACGTTCGGACGAAGCCACGGCAACAGCCGGCGCGCTCGAGGACAAGTTCTCGAATCGCAAGCACTACATCGCGGAATGGGATGCCGAGGACGTCGAGGCCTGGGAGGCCGGCGGCAAGGACATCGCCAAGCGCAATCTCGTCTGGTCGGTCATCGCGGAGCATGTCGGCTTCTCGGTGTGGTCCATCTGGTCGGTGATGATCCTGTTCATGCCGACCGATGTCTACGGCATCGACCCTGCGGGCAAGTTCTTCCTGGTGGCGGTCCCGACCCTGGTCGGCTCCATCCTCCGCATCCCCTACACCGTCGCGACCGCGCGGTTCGGCGGGCGCAACTGGACCGTGTTCAGCGCGCTGGTCCTGTTCATCCCCCTGGTGCTGACCCTGGTGCTGATGCTGAACCCAGGCGCCTCCTACACCACGTTCCTGCTGGTGGCGGCCCTCGCCGGAGTCGGCGGCGGCAACTTCGCGTCCTCGATGACGAACATCAACGCCTTCTACCCGCAGCGCCTCAAGGGCTGGGCCCTCGGCCTGAACGCGGGCGGCGGCAACATCGGCGTGCCGCTGATCCAGCTCATCGGTCTGCTCGTGATCGCCACCGTCGGTAACACCGAGCCCTGGATCGTCTGCTCGATCTACCTGGTCTTCGTCGGCATCGCCGCGATCGGCGCCGCGCTGTTCATGGACAACCTCGGCAACCAGAAGGCCGACCTGCGGGCGATGGGCAAGGCGCTCAAGTTCCGCGATTCCTGGGTCATCAGCTTCCTGTACATCGGCACCTTCGGTTCCTTCATCGGCTACAGCTTCGCCTTCGGCCAGGTCATGCAGATCAACTTCCTGGCAGGCGGCGACACCCCCGCCCAGGCCGCGCTGCACGCCGCACAGATCGCGTTCATCGGACCGCTGCTCGGCTCGATCGCCCGGCCGATAGGTGGCAAGCTCGCGGACCGCGTCGGCGGCGGCAAGATCACGCTGTACACCTTCTCGGCGATGGCGCTGGCCGCGGCGGTCGTGGTCGGCGCGAGCACCCTCGACGACCGTGCGGCGGGCCCCGCGACCACCGGCACGCTGGCCATCCTGGTCCTGGGCTTCATCGCGCTGTTCATCCTGTCCGGCGTCGGCAACGGCTCGGTGTACAAGATCATCCCGTCCATCTTCGAGGCCAAGGCCCAGGGCATGGACGAGCTCAGCAAGGTCGAGAAGGCCTCCTGGTCCCGCAGCATGTCAGGCGCGCTGATCGGGTTCGCGGGCGCGATCGGTGGACTCGGCGGCGTCGGCATCAACCTGGTGCTCCGGGCCTCGTACCTGAGCCCGGCCAAGTCCGCGACCATGGCGTTCTGGGTCTTCTTCGGCTTCTACCTGGCCTGCATCGTCGTCACCTATGTGGTGTTCCTGCGCCGCCCGGCGGCCAGGGACGTCACCGAGACCGAGGAGTCGGTGCTGGTATGACCATCGCAGTTCCGTCACTGGTCTCCACCCCCACCCACTGCCCGTACTGCGGACTCCAGTGCGCGATGAACATCGCGCGGGACTCCTCGGCAACGGATCAGGCCCTGACCGCGACGGTCACGGGTCGGAGCTTCCCCACCAACCGGGGCGGGCTGTGCCAGAAGGGCTGGACCAGTGCGGAACTGCTGCGGAACCCGAACCGGCTCACCGCACCGCTGGTGCGCCGGGACGGGGAACTGACCCCCGCGAGCTGGGACACCGCGCTCGACATCGTGGCCGACGGCTTCGCGGCGGCGCAGGCAAAGGGCGGGCGCGACGCCGTTGCCATCTTCGGCGGCGGCGGGCTCACCAACGAGAAGGCGTACCAGCTGGGCAAGTTCGCCCGGGTGGCGCTGCGCACCTCGAACATCGATTACAACGGCCGGTTCTGCATGTCCTCGGCGGCGGCAGCGGGTGGCAAGGCCTTCGGGCTCGACCGCGGTCTGCCCTTCCCCGTGGCCGATCTCGGTGCGGCGCGGGCGATCCTGATCCTGGGCGGCAACGTCGCCGAGACCATGCCGCCGTTCGTCGGTCACCTCGCGACCGCGGCGGACGCGGGCGGACTCATCGTCGCGGACCCCCGGCGCACGGCCACCGTGGAACGCGCGCTCGCAGGCGGCGGGGTGCACCTGCAGTTGAGCCCGGGCACCGACCTGCCGCTGGCACTGGGCCTGCTGCACCTGGCCGTGCTCGACGGCCGGATCGACCACAACTTCGTCGGCGCCCGCACCGAGGGATTCGACGATGCCTGGCTGGCCGCCGCGCAGTGGTGGCCCGAGCGCACCGAGCGGGTCACCGGGGTGCCGGTGAGCGCGCTGCGCCGCACGGTGGAGATCCTGTGGCGCGCACAGCAGTCCGACGCTGGTGCCTACATCCTGACGGCCAGGGGAGCCGAGCAGCACGCGACCGGGACCGACAACGTCTCGGCCGTGATCAACCTGGCCCTTGCCCTCGGGCTGCCCGGCCGCCGGGGCAGCGGTTACGGCGCCATCACCGGGCAGGGCAACGGGCAGGGCGGTCGCGAGCACGGGCAGAAGGCGGATCAGCTGCCCGGCTACCGCAAGATCACAGATCCCGCCGCGCGGGTGCATGTCGCGCAGGTGTGGGGCATCGACCCCGCCGAGCTGCCCGGCCCGGGCAAGAGCGCGTACGAGCTGCTCGAGTCGCTCGGCACGCCCGGCGGGCCGAGCGCGCTGATGGTGCACGGGGCGAACCTCGCGGTGTCGGCTCCCCGAGCCGGCCATGTCGTGGACCGACTGTCCGCGCTGGACCTGTTGGTCGTCAACGACTTCCTGCTCTCGGAGACCGCCGCCATGGCGGACGTCGTCCTGCCGGTCCTGCAGTGGGCAGAGGAAGAGGGCACCATGACCAGCCTCGAGGGCAGGGTGCTGCGCCGCAAGGCCGCCGTGCCCGCCCCCGAGGGACCGCGTTCCGAGCTCGAGGTGCTGGCCGGGCTCGCGCGCCGTCTCGGTCAGCCCGCGGGTCGGTTCGGAACCGATCCCGAGGCCGTCTTCGAAGAGCTCCGGTTGGCCTCCGCGGGCGGGGTCGCGGACTACTCGGGGATCAGCTACGCCCGGCTGGACGAGGGCGCCGCGCTGCACTGGCCGTGCCCGGCCACCCCAGCGGGCGAGCCCGAACACCCGGGGACACCGCGTTTGTTTCTTGATCGATTCGAGACCCCGAACGGCCGTGCGCGTTTCGTCGCGGTGGAGCACCGTGGGCCGAGCGAGGGGACGGACGCCGAGTTCCCGTTGGTGGCCACGACGGGACGGGTCCTCGCGCACTACCAGTCCGGGGCGCAGACCCGCCGGATCGACGAACTGGTCCGCGCCGCGGGCGGGATGTTCGTGCAGGTGCACCCCGACACCGCGCACCGGGTGGGCCTCGCCGAGGGTCAGCAGGCCGCCGTGGTGAGCAGGCGGGGCCGGACCGAGGCGACTGTGCGCTGCGACGACAGCATGCGGCTCGACACCGTGTTCCTGCCGTTCCATTTCGCCGGCTCCGGTCGGGCGAACCTGTTGACCAACCCGGCTCTCGACCCGACGAGCGGGATGCCGGAGTTCAAGGCATGTGCGGTGAGGCTGGAGACGATACGTCAGTCGACATCAGACACGGAGGCGATGGCATGACCAGGACCCGAATCGTGGTGGTGGGCAACGGCATGGCCGGCTCGCGACTGGCGGAGGAACTGCGGCGACGGGACCCGGACGGAGCGCGGCTCGACATCGTGGTGATCGGTGCCGAGGCGCACCCCGCCTACAACCGCATCCTGCTCTCGAACGTGTTGGCGGGCAGCATCACCGGCCGCGACACCCGGCTCAAGCCGGACGGCTGGTGGGAGCGTCAGGGCATCGACGTCCGCTCCGGAGTCCGGGTGACCGGCATCGACACGGCCGCACGGACCGTGCGCTGCGACGACGGCACCGGGTCCGGTCACGAGGAGATCGGCTACGACGAGCTGGTGCTGGCGACCGGTAGCCGATCGTTCATCCCGCCGATCGCGGGCGCGGTGGACGAGTCGGGCACGCTGGTCGACGGCGTCGCCGCGTTCCGCACGATCGGCGACTGCGACCAGATCATCGCCGCGGCCACCGGCGGTTCCAGTGCCGTCGTGCTGGGTGGCGGCCTGCTCGGACTGGAGGCGGCCCGCGGGCTATTGATGCGCGGCATGGACGTCACGGTGGTGCACCCCAAGGACTTTCCGATGGAGCGCCAGCTCGACCCCGCGGGCGGCGCGGTGCTGACCCGGGTGCTCACCGAGCTCGGCATGCGGATGGTGCTCGGTCGCAGGGCGGTCGCCCGCGACGCAGAGAACCGGACCGTGGTGCTCGACGACGAGACCGAATTGCCCGCCGATCTGCTGGTGCTGTCCGCGGGGATCCGGCCGGAGGTGTCGCTGGCCGAGTCCGCGGGCATCGCGATCGATCAGGCCATCGTGGTCGACGACCTGCTGCGGACCAGCGCCCCGCGCGTCTCCGCCATCGGGGAGTGCGCGCAGCACCGTGGCGAGGTCTACGGACTGGTGCAGCCGGGTTGGGAGCAGGCCGCGGTGGTGGCCGAGCGGCTCGCGGGCGAGAACCGATTCGCCACCTACCACGGGACCGCGAACGTGACGCGGCTCAAGGCGCACGACATCGACCTCGCCTCGATGGGCGACATCAGCGCCGAGATGCACTGCAGCCACAGCGAGGTGCTGACCCTGGCCGACCCGACCCGGGGGCGCTACGCGAAGGTCGTGGTGCGGGAGGACCGGGTGGTCGGGGCGGTGCTGCTGGGAAACCCCGACGTGGTCGGCACCCTGACCCAGCTGTTCGACGCGCAGCTGCCGGTTCCGGTGGATCGGATGTCGCTTCTCATCGGCCGCGGATCGGGCGCGGGCGTCGAGGTGGCGAGCCCGGCCACCATGCCGGGGTCGGCTGTGGTCTGCAGGTGCAACTCGGTGACCAAGTCGCAGCTGACCACGGCGTGGAAGGCGGGCTCGCGCAGCGTGGCGGCCATGGCCACGGAAACCAGGGCGACCACCGGCTGCGGCGGTTGCAGCTCCGTCGTCCATGGCATCTGCGAATGGCTACGTAACTCGGATCCGGAACCAAGAGACCAACCAGCACACGAAACACCATCGATCGAAGAAGAGGGCGCAGCATGAACAACAAGTCGGTAGTGGTGATCGGGCACGGAATGGTCGGCCATCGATTCGTCGAGGCGCTGCGCGCGCGGGACGAGGACGCCCAGTGGCGAGTGACCGTTCTGTGTGAGGAGGCGCTGCCCGCCTACGACCGGGTCGGCCTGTCCTCGTACATCGGGTCCTGGGACGCAAAGGAACTGGCGCTCGCGGGCAACGACTACGCCGGTGACCCGCTGGTCGACCTGCGGACCGGCGAGCGGGCTGTCGCGATCGACCGCACCGCACGCACCGTCACCACCGGCGCCGGCGACACCCTCGGCTACGACGCCCTCGTCATGGCCACCGGCTCGTACCCGTTCGTGCCGCCGATTCCCGGCCACGACCGACCCGAGTGCTTCGTGTACCGCACCCTCGACGATCTCGACGGTATCCGCGCCACCGCGGAGAAGGCGGGTCCGGGGGCGGTCGGCGTCGTCGTCGGTGGCGGCCTGCTGGGCCTGGAGGCGGCCAATGCGCTCCGGCTGATGGGCATGACCCCGCATGTGGTCGAGTTCGCCCCGCGGCTGATGCCGCTGCAGGTCGACGAGGGCGGCGGCGCGCTGCTGGCGCGGCTGGTCACCGACCTCGGCGTGACCGTGCACGCGGGCGTCGGCACCGCCGCCATCACCGAGGGGCCCGACGGCGTGAGCGTCGAGCTCTCGGACGGATCGGTGATCGAGGCGGCGCTGCTGGTGTTCTCCGCGGGCATCCGGCCGCAGGATCAGCTGGCCCGTGCGGCCGGACTCGAGGTCGGTGAACGCGGCGGCATCCTCACCGATCTCGGCTGCCGGACCTCCGACGAGGCTGTCTACGCCGTCGGCGAGTGCGCGGCCGTCGAGGGCGTCGCGTACGGCCTGGTGGCGCCCGGCTACACCACCGCCGAGATCGTGGCCGATCGGCTGCTCGGCGGCGCGGCCGAGTTCCCTGGCGCGGACCTGTCCACCAAGCTCAAGCTGATGGGGGTGGACGTCGCCAGTTTCGGTGACGCGCACGCGCAGACGCCCGGTGCGCTCGAGGTGGTCCTCAGCGACGCGGCCAAGGGCACCTACGCCAAGCTCGTGGTGTCCGACGACGCCAAGATCCTGCTCGGCGGCATCCTCGTCGGCGACGCGTCCGCGTACGCGTCGCTGCGGCCCCTGGTGGGACGCGAGCTCCCCGGCGACCCGGCGTCGCTGATCTCGCCTGCGGGCGAGAAGCCCGGCGCCGGATCGCTGCCCGACGATGCCGAGGTGTGCTCCTGCAACGGCGTCACGAAGGGCGCCATCTGCGGTGCGATCGCCGAGGGCGCCTGCGACATCGCGTCCGTCAAGAGCTGCACCAACGCGGGAACCACCTGCGGGGGGTGCCTGCCCACGATCAAGCAGCTACTGGCCTCGTCCGGCGTGGTGATGTCGAAGGCTCTCTGTGAGCATTTCGAGCAGTCGCGCGCGGAGCTGTTCGAGATCGTGATGGCGACCGGTACCCGCACCTTCTCCGCGCTGATCACCAAGTTCGGCACCGGAAGCGGATGCGACATCTGCAAGCCTGTGGTCGCCTCGATCCTGGCCTCGACCGATTCGGATCACATCCTGCACAGGAACCAGGCCTCGCTGCAGGACACCAACGACCACTTCCTGGCCAACATCCAGAAGAACGGCACCTACTCGGTGGTGCCGCGGATGCCCGGTGGCGAGTGCACACCCGAGCAGCTGATCGTGATCGGTGAGGTGGCACGGGATTTCGGTCTGTACACCAAGGTCACCGGTGGCCAGCGCATCGATCTGTTCGGTGCCCGCGTCGAGCAGCTGCCCGCGATCTGGAAGCGACTGGTCGACGCCGGCATGGAGTCCGGTCAGGCCTACGGCAAGTCGCTGCGCACGGTGAAGAGCTGTGTCGGATCCACCTGGTGCCGGTACGGCGTCCAGGACTCCGTTGGCATGGCCGTCGGACTCGAGAACCGTTACCGCGGTTTGCGTTCCCCGCACAAGATCAAGTTCGGTGTCTCCGGGTGCGCGCGTGAGTGTGCGGAGGCCCGCGGCAAGGACGTCGGCGTCATCGCCACCGAGAACGGCTGGAACCTCTACGTCGGCGGCAACGGCGGTCAGTCGCCCAAGCACGCGCAGCTGCTGGCCGGTGGTCTAGACGACGAGACGCTGATCCGCTACATCGACCGGTACCTGATGTTCTACGTCCGCACCGCCGACCGGTTGCAGCGCACCGCGCCGTGGGTGGAGGCTATGGAGGGCGGCCTCGATCACCTCAAAGCTGTGGTCTGCGAGGACAGCCTTGGTATCGCCGAGGAGCTCGAGGCGGCCATGGCCAAGCACGTCGAGGGCTACCAGGACGAGTGGGCTGGCGTGCTCGACGATCCGGAGAAGCTCTCGCGCTTCGTGTCCTTCGTCAACGCACCGGAGGAGGCCGACCCGACCGTGGTGTTCGACGAGTCCGGCGATCGCAAGATCCCGGTCCTGATGGGGATTCCGCCGATGCCAGCCACGATCTCCCAGTAGCGGATGACGACCGCTCAGAACCTGCTTACCCCGAGGGAATCACGGCTTAACGCCCAGGTAACACCGGAAAAGTAGAAAGTAAGCCTGCATTACAGGAGGACCACGATGATGACCGTTATCGAGATGAAGGCGCACAACGTGACCGGACCCGGACGCGAGAGCGTCAACGACGGACGACTCGAATGGACCTCGGCCTGCCCGCTCAGCCACCTCATCCCGGGGCTCGGTGTCGCGGTGTTGATTCGGGGGGGCGAGCAGGCAGCCCTGTTCCTCATGGAGGACGGCTCGCTCTACGCAGTGGGGAACATCGACCCCTTCGGGCGCGCGGCGGTGATGTCGCGCGGCCTGGTCGGGGACAGGGCAGGCGAGCCCATCGTGGTCTCGCCCCTGCTCAAGCAGGTGTTCTCGCTCGTCGACGGGCGCTGCCTCGACGACGAGTCCGTCCGGCTGCCGGTGTACGACGTGCGGGTCTGGGCGGGCATGGTCCAGGTCCACAGCACCTCGTCTGCCGTGGCGGACAGCGCATGAGCGAGGGCAAGGCGGTGCCGCAGGTCGGTGAGCCTCTGTCCGGTTTCACCGTGGGGGTGACCGCGGCCAGGCGATCGGAGGAGTTCACCACCCTGCTGACCCGTCGCGGTGCCACCGTCGTGCACGCGGCCGCGATCCGGATCATCCCGCTCGTCGACGATGCCGAGCTGGAAAGGGTGACCAGGGAACTGATCGACAACCCGCCCGAGATCGCGGTCGCGACCACCGGAATCGGGTTCCGCGGCTGGATGGAGGCCGCCGATGGCTGGGGCCTCGCCGAGCAGTTGGGCGGCGCGCTGTCGACCGCCCGGCTGCTGGCCCGCGGTCCGAAGGCAAAGGGCGCGATCCGCGCCGCGGACCTGCGCGAGGAGTGGTCCCCGGTTTCCGAGTCGTCGGCCGAGGTGATCGATCACCTGCTGGCCGAGGGTGTCGAGGGCAAGCGGATCGCCGTGCAGTTGCACGGCGCCACCACCGAGTGGGAGCCGCTGCCCGATTTCTGCGAGGTGCTGCGGGTGGCCGGGGCCGAGGTCGTCCCGGTTCCGGTGTACCGGTGGACCCAGCCCGACGACCCCACCGCGATGGACCGGCTCATCGAGCTGACCGTCGGAGGGGGTCTGGACGCGCTGAGCTTCACCAGCGCGCCCGCGGTGGCGTCGATGCTGATCCGGGCCAAGGAGATCGGTCTCATCGATCCGTTGCTGAACTCGTTGCGCACCCGGGTGCTCGCGGTCTGCGTCGGCCCGGTGACCGCGGCGCCGCTCGAGGCGCTCGGTGTCCCGAGCACCATGCCGGGGCGGGCGAGGCTCGGGTCGCTGGCCCGGCACATCGCCGAGGAGCTGCCGCGCCGCTCGATGCGCCTGCGCGCGGCGGGTCACGACGTGAGCGTGCGGGGCGGATGTGTCGTCGTGGACGGCGAGGTTCGTCAACTCGCTCCTGCCGCAATGGCTTTGATGCGAACACTGGCGCACCGGCCCGGACGGGTCGTCTCGCGGGAGGAGTTGCTCTCCGTGCTCCCCGGCGGCGGCGAGGACACCCACGCGGTGGAGACCGCCATCGCGCGGCTGCGGACCTGTCTCGGCGCCCCGAAGATCGTGCAGACGGTGGTCAAGCGCGGCTACCGTCTCGCGCTCGACCCGGTCGATTGCGGGGACGACTAGTGGCCGGGCCGGCGCTGGTGCTCGTCGCGCACGGCACCAGGAGCCCGCGCGGCGTCGACATGGTCGCCGCGCTCGCCGATGCCGTGGCGGACGAGGTGGGCACCACCCGCGTCGCCTTCGTCGACGTCCTCGGTCCGTCGCCCTCGGAGGTGCTCCGCGACCTCGGCGGGCCCGCCGTCGTGGTGCCCGCCTTTCTCGCCTCGGGGTATCACGTGCACACGGACGTCCCGCGCGAGGTCGTCGATTCCGGGCACCCCGATGTGACCGTCACCAGGGCACTCGGGCCGGACCCGGTGCTGGCCACCGTGCTGTTCGAGCGCCTGCGCGAGGCGGGCTGGCGGCTGGGCGACGCGGTGGTGCTCGCGGCGGCCGGATCGTCGGATCCGCGCGCGCTGGCCGACGTGCGCCGCGGCGCCATGATGCTCGCGGAACTGGTCCGGAGCACGGTGCACATCGGCTACGTCGCGACCGCGGAGCCGCGGGTGCCCGAGGTGGTCGAGGGGCTGCGGTCGGCGGGTCACCGCCGGGTGTTCATCGCCTCGTATCTGTTGGCGCACGGCCTGTTCCACCGGAGGCTGGTCGATGCCGGATCGGACGGGGTGGCCGAGCCGCTCGGGGTGCACCCGGCTCTGGTTCGGCTGTTGGCCGACCGCTATCGCGCCGGCTGCGCGGACATCGCCTCCGTCAACGAGGCAACGGCAGCAGTTCCGCGGAGCCACCGTCAGGCGTTGCCGGTTCGATGATCGCGAGGGCGTCGGCCCCGATCAGCGCGGCGAGGTGAGCCGTCCCCACCGGCGCGGTCGCGTGCCAGTGACCGTCTGACCGTCGGGTGGCCGTGACGACCCGAGGGGCGTCGGAGGCGAGTTCCGCGGCGTTCTCGATCGGCGCGCGCGGCCGGGTAGGGGCCGGGGCGCCGGTGAGCGCGGCGACCACGGCAGGCGCCGTCATGAGCATCGTGGCGACCGCCGCGAAGGGGTTGCCGGGCAACCCCAGCACGATGCGGCCGTCCGGCAGCACCGCGACCACCTGCGAACCGCCCGGCCGGCATCGCACCCGCCCGACCACCAGGCGGGCGCCGCAGCGGGTGAGCGCCATCCGCAGGTGATCGGCGGCGCCGCCCCCGGTCGCGCCGACGATGACGATCAGGTCGGGTTGCGCTCCCGTGTCCGAAACCGGCTGCGCCAGTAGCTCATCGAAGCCCCCGACGGTGTCGCGCAGGTGCGATTCGGCGGCCGTGCGAATCCCGCACCAGGACAAGAAATGCGGCATCACGGGTCCGAGGCTGTCCCGGGTCTGGCCGGTGCGCAACGGGCCGTCTCGGCGGATCTCGTCCCCGGTCACCACGATGTGGGCCGTGACGGGCCCACGGACCAGTAGTTCGGTGACCTCACCGCTGAGCGCCACCGAGACGACGGCGGGGGTGACCGGTTCGCCCGCCTCCGCGAGCGGTGCACCCGGCTGCCAGTTCTCACCGCGCCTGCGGGTGTCGTCGCGGACCGGTGCGTCCGGGCGCCTGCTCAGCGTGGTGTCCGCGAGTTCGACGTGCTCGTCGCGCACGACGGAGGTGGCCCCGGACGGCACATGGGCACCGGTGGCGATGCGCACCGCGTGCCCGGGTTCGAGTTCGACCTCGTCCTCCGAGCCGGCATAGCGGATGGCCGTGTCGAGTTGCCAGGGGCCGTCGCCGGATACGGCGTAGCCGTCCATCGCCGAGATGTCGATCCGGGGCAGCGCGTCGGCGGCGAGCATCGGTCGCGCCAGCACCCCCCCGATCGCGGCGAGCGGGGCGGCCGAGCGAGCGGGCAGCATGGCGACGGCCTCGCGGACGGCCCGCCTGGCCTCATCGAGACCGACGGCGGGGGAGGCGCTGCGCGCCCGGGCGGCTGCGACATCGGCCTCGGTGTCGCAGTCGGAGATCCCGGCCATGGGAACGGTGACGTACCCGGCCGGGATCAGTGTCTTCATCGGCCTGTTGGCCAGATCGGTGCGCCCGAGCTCGTCGAGCCCCGCGGACAGCGCATCCCGGCGCCACACACCGAGGAGGAACTGCACCCGACCGGATTCGTCGAGCGCAAAGGCCGCGGGTGCACTCGGCTCGCGGTCTAGCGCCGCGACCAGGCTCTCGATCGATGCCGAGGACAGGAACGGTAGGTCGGCGGCGATCACCACCACCGGGGTGGTGCCGCCGCCCAACTCGAGCAGGCCCGCGTCCATCGCGAGGACCGGGCCGCCGCCGACAGGCGATTCCTGAGTCTGTGCGATCGAGGCGGCGAGGTCGTCGCGGTGCGGTCCGACCACGACCACCCGCTCCGCCCCGGCGACGGCGTCGAGCGCGGCGCGCAGCATCGAACGGCCGGCGATGACGATCGCGGGCTTGTCGACGCCACCCATCCGGGTGGCGGATCCGCCGGCGAGAATGACTGCATCGTATGCCGAGGGAGCGCCGGTGGTCATCGATAGATGATCCCATTGATCTGCAGGTGATTCGAATTGAGGACGCCGGTTGTCCTCGATCCTCCCTAGCGTCGGAGGCATGGAAAAGACGATGCAATCCACCCAGGTCCGGCCAGTCCCCGAGGGCTACGCCACCGTCACGCCCTGGATCATCTCCCGGGACACCGCGCGGCTGCTCGACTTCGTGCGGGACGCGTTCGACGCCGAAGAACTGGCCCGCGTCGAGTACGGGGGCGCGATCGGACACGCGGAGGTGCGGATCGGGGACTCGGTGGTGATGATGTTCGACGGTCGCCCGGATTGGCCGGACACGTCCGGCTTCCTGCGGCTGTACGTCGAGGACGCCGATGCCACCTTCCTGCAGGCACTTGAGGCGGGGGCAACGCCGGTCACGGAGGTGACCGAACTCTTCTTCGGGGATCGCGTCGGTCGCGTCCGCGATCCGCTGGGCAACCTGTGGTGGATTCAGACCCGCGTGGTGGATCTGACGCCAGAAGAACTCGAGATCCGTTCGCAGCAGCCGGAATTCGTGGCCGCGATGGAGTACGTCGCGGGCGCCCCACTGGTGCAACCGTCGACGTAACCCCGAGTCAGGCCTTCTTGACCACGCTCGACTTGAGCTGCATCGGACCGATGCCGTCGACCTTGCAGTCGATGTCATGGTCGCCGACGCCCTTGACCAGACGGATGTTGCGCACCTTGGTGCCCGACTTGATGCCGGTCGGGCTGCCCTTGACCTTGAGCGTCTTGATCACCGTGACGGTGTCGCCGTCGGCGAGCACGTTGCCGACGGCGTCGCGGATCACGTCGGTGCCCTCGTCATCGCCCGCGCCCGCCGCCCACTCGTGTGCGCATTCCGGGCAGACAAGGAGCGAGCCCATCTCGTAGGTGAACTCGCAGGAGCACTGGGGGCACGGGGGCAGGGTCTGATCCATCTGTCCATCGTATTCGCGAGGAGGATCGTCACCGGACCGCTCGCCTGGCGCGCGCCGCGCGGGCCAGCATTCGTGGAGAGAGCATCACGAAGGGCGAGCGGTTGCGGGTGCCGTACGCGAAGAACCGGTCCGCCACCCACGGATCGCGGGCGGCGCCTGCGAACAGCAGGCGTTGCAGCGGATTGAGTCGAGGACGCTGGCTGAATTCGATCGCGAAGAACTGGTGCGGCCACAGTCGCATCCGGTGATGACGCTGGTAGCGACGTGCCGCCCGGTCTATCTCTCGGTCGGTGCCGGTCACGAGCGGTTTCGCGACGGAGTCGCTCAGCCACTCGGCGGTCTGCAGCGCCCAGCCGCACCCGGCGCCCCAGACAGGGTCGAGTACCAGGGCGGCGTCCCCGACGAGCGCGACGCCGGGAGCGGTGATGCGGAGCCGGGTGACGCTCGGGTAGTCGCGGGTGCCGACGACATCGGACACTCGCTCCGCATCGGTCAGGTCCGGGGCGTCCGGCAGACCCTCGAACATGCGCACCAGCGCTGCCTCCTTGTCGTCGTCGAACTCCGGCAGTCGGCTCTTGTCGGGCACGGCGGTGAGGACGGTGACCCCGGCATCGTTGCCGAACGCGTATGCCGCGTCGGGCTCGAGCAGCCACAGCTGGACCGATTGCCCATGGGGGATGGTGACGTTCACGAAGGAGGCGAAGTAGGCGAAGCGGTCGTTCCGGGACTCCCGGCCGGGTAGGCCGGCGAGCCGGGCCACCTTCGAGAACCGACCGTCCGCGCCGACGACCAGTCGGCAGGAGAGCCGTCCCACGCGGTCGGCGACCACACCGTCGACGCGCCCATCGGGACCTCGAGTCAGCTCACGCAGCTTCGCGCCCAACATCAGATCGACACCCGGCGCCTTGGCGGCGGTTCGCCGCATCAGCGGATCGAGGATCTCGCGTCGGAGGTTGTAGCCGTGCGATGGTCGGTTTGTCGGTTCCGGTTCCTCGACCCAGCCGAATCGACTCCAGGCGTTGCCGTGGTTGCGGATCGCCCCGGCGGCCTCGAGTTCGGAGTCGAGTCCGAGCCGCTGGAGGGTGGGGAGCGCGCACGACTGGATGTAGTGCGTGCACATTCGCTTGTACGCCGCCGGATTCCGATTCGCCTCCAGCAGCGCCACCCGCAGGCCTCGGCGTCCGAGCAGGATGGCGGCCGTGCACCCGGCCAGGCTCGATCCGACAATTGCGACGTCGTACTCGCCGCCCATGATCGCTCACCGCGATTCGGTCGTAGAAATACGCCGCCTTTCAGTGTCGCAGTTGCCCGGTGCGGATGTAAACACAACGATTCGGCCACGGCCGCGGACGATATCCGCAGGTCGGCGGACAATCACACGCATGACGCTGGGCGGTGAACCGAACTTCCGGGAGCTCGAGCCTGGCATCGTCACGGACTTCAGCGCCAGAATGAGCTACGGCTCCTACCTCGACCTGGGCACGCTGCTCAGCGCGCAGAACCCGGTCAGCGAGCCGCAGCACCACGACGAGATGCTCTTCATCATCGCGCACCAGACCACCGAGCTCTGGCTCAAGCTCGTCCTGCACGAGATCCGCGCGGCCCGCGCCGCGTTCGCCGAGGACGCCATCGGGGTGGCGCTCAAGTGCATCGCCCGCGTCAAGCACATCCAGAAGTCGATGACCGAGCAGTGGTCGATCCTGGCGACGCTGACGCCGACCGAGTACGCCGAGTTCCGAGGTTTCCTCGGCAGCGCATCCGGATTCCAGTCGTACCAGTACCGGGCCGTCGAGTTCATCCTCGGGAACAAGAACGCGGACCTGCTCGGGGTGTTCGAGGCGGATCCGCCGTCCCATGCCGTCCTCGACGATCTCCTGGGCGAGCCGACCCTGTACGACGAGTTCTGGCGCTGCCTCGCCCGTGCGGGCTACGACGTGCCCGGCTCCGCGCTGGACCGCGCGGTCACCGCGGCCTATGTGCTGAACCCAGAGCTGATGCCGCTGGTCAAGCACGTCTACGAGCATCCGGGGGACTGCTGGCCCGCGTACGAGTCCTTCGAGGAGTTCGTCGACCTGGAGGAGAGCTTCCAGCTCTGGCGGTTTCGGCACCTACGGACCGTGCTGCGGGTGATCGGGATGAAGACCGGCACCGGCGGGTCCTCTGGCGGCGCGGGGTACCTACAGCGCGCGCTCGAACTCAGCTTCTTTCCCGAGCTGTTCGCGGTACGCACCGAGCTGGGGAACTGACGGGCCGGGGCATGAACGTCGACGTCGCGAACCTGTGGAGCGGGGCGTGGTTGGGACGCTGCCGACTGACGGTTGGCGGCGATCTGCTGGTCTCGGCTCGGCGGCGGAACGCCATGGACGGGCGCGCCGATCTCGAGATTCCCGGCGTGGTGTTCGCGGGCCTGCGCGACGCCCACGTGCACCTCGGGCTGGTCGATGCCGGCGCCCTCTTCGCGGGTGGGCTGGCGGTGGTGCACGACCTCGGCTCGCCGCCGTCGGTTCTCGCCCCGTTCGCCGACGCGGCGGTGCACACCGGACTACCCGAGGTGAGCTTTGCGGGTCAGTTCCTCACCGCCCCTGGCGGATACCCCACCGACCGGTCCTGGGCGGCGGCCGAGTCGGTGCGCGTGGTCGACGGACCGCAGGCGGCGGCGAGCGCCGTCGACACCCAGGTCAGGGCGGGCGCGTCCTTCGTGAAGATCATGCTGAACAGCGCGGCGGGGCCGGTGTTCGACGACGCGACGCTCGACGCACTGGTCGGAGCCGCGCACGCGGACGGAGTTCCCGTCGTCGCGCACGCGGAGGGACGGGGCCAGGCCGCGCGCGCCTTCGAGGCCGGAGTGGAACGACTCGCGCACACCCCGTGGACCGAGCGCCTGCCCGAGGAACTGCTCACGGCGATGGCGGCGTCGATGCGGTGGATCAGCACGCTCGACATTCACGGCCGCGGAGGCGAATTCGATGTCGCCACCGACAACCTTCGCCGGTTCCGTGCGTGTGGCGGGGTCGTGAAGTACGGAACCGACCAGGGCAACGGTCCGCAGCCGGTCGGACTCAACCCGCGTGAACTCGACGCCCTGCTCGACGCAGGCCTCGATCGGGTGGCGGTGCTGGAGTCGATCACCATCCCGTGGCCGCCGGGCACCTCGACCCGGCTCGCGTGGGCGCCGGGTGCGCCGCCCAGCGATGAGAGGCACTGGGCCTCCTGGCTCGCCTCGACCCGCAACCTCGAGTCGGCGCAGATCAAGGAGCAGTTCGGATGAGTCTCTCGAGTCCTGTCCCACAACACTTCTCGGTGCGCGCCGTCGAACTCGACGATACCGATCCGCTGTGCTCGTACCGGGACCTGTTCGTCGACGCCCCGTCCGTCGTCTCCTACCTGGACGGGAACTCGCTGGGGCGGCCGACCAAGGCGGGTGCCGAGCAGGTGGCCCGCTTCGTCGCCGAGTCCTGGGGCGGCAGGCTGATCCGTGGCTGGGACGAGGAGTGGTTCGACCTGCCCCTGACCATCGGCGATGATCTCGGGCGGGTGGTGCTCGGCGCGGCCGCGGGCCAGACCGCGGTGGGCGACTCCACCAGCGTGCTGCTCTACAAGCTGGCCAGGGGCGCCGTCGCGCTGCGGCCGGGGCGCGACGAGATCGTGGTGGACACAGACAATTTCCCCACCGACCGCTACGTCCTCGAGGCGGTCGCGTCCGAGCTCGGGATGACTCTGAGGTGGATCGAGTCGGACCCGCGGAGCGGGGTGCGCGCGGACGAGGTCGCCGCGGTGGTCGGGGACCGGACCGCGCTGGTGGTGCTCAGCCACGTCGCCTATCGGTCGGGTTATCTGGCCGACGCCGCCTCGATCACCCGGGTCACGCATGCTGCGGGCGCGCTCATGTTGTGGGACCTGTGCCACTCGGTCGGCTCGGTCCCGATCGAACTCGACGAGTGGGGAGTCGATCTCGCCGTCGGCTGTACCTACAAATACCTGAACGGCGGGCCCGGATCGCCCGCGTTCGCCTATGTCCGTGCCGGGCTGCTGGAGGAGTTCGTGCAGCCGATCTGGGGGTGGATGGGCCGCGAGGACGTTTTCGAGATGGCGGCGGGCTACCGGCCCGCGCGCGGCATCCGGCGGATCCTCAGCGGCACGCCGGCGATCCTGGGGATGATCGCGATGCGCGACACCGTCGAGCTCATCGACGGGGCGGGGATCGGTGAGATCAGGGCGAAATCGGTGCGGCTCACCGAGTTCACGCTCGAGCTCGTAGCCGAGTCGCTCGTTCCGCTGGGGGTGACGATCGCGTCGCCGGTCGACCCGAGTCTGCGCGGCGGCCACGTCACCATCGACCACCCGCGCTTCCGGGCCGCGACCCCCGCGCTGTGGGAGCGCGGGGTGATTCCCGACTTCCGGGCGCCCGAGGGACTTCGGCTGGGGCTGAGCCCGCTGAGCACCAGCTTCAGTGAGGTGGTCGCCGGCGTGGAGGCGATACGCGCCGAGCTGGCGGTCGGGGACTGAGCAGCCGATCGGTCAAGCCCGGCGGCCCCGAGCCTCGGCGGCCAGCGCGTTCAGCTCGTCGATCGCACGCGACGCATCGTCGACGGGCACCAGCAGGTGGTCGTGGTGGTATCCGGCGATGACGTTGCAGCTGATGCCGGCCTCGGCCAGCCGCGAGCTCACCGCCGCGGTGAGCCCGACGGCGTCCAGCGCGGAGTGCACCCGCAGCGTCAGCCAGGCCGCTTCGAAGTCGTAGCCCCAGCCGCGGGCGTCGGCCTCCGCCTTGGCGACCACCAGGGTGACGCCCTCCTCCTCCGTGATCGTTGCCGCAGCCGGGATCCCGGCGGCCGCTGCAGCGGGCACCGAGACGAATACGAACGTCCCCGGATGTCGGACCGGGTTCATCGATGAGATCAGGACCTCGAGGTCGCGTTCGCCGCTCATCGCTCGACGATCTCAGAACTCGTGTCGCGCGGCGGCGAGGTCGACCCGTCCGTCACGGATCGGCACACCTTCGAGCGCCAGCTTCGAGATCTGCCGGTGCGCGAGATGGGCGGCGGGCCTGCCGCTCGCGCCGAGCACCCGGTGCCACGGCAGGTCGGCCGAGTCGGTGCGCATGATCCAGCCGACGGTCCTGGGGCTCGACAGCCCGGCGGCCGCCGCGATGTCGCCGTAGGTCGCCACCTTGCCGGGCGGGATCGCCGCGACCAGCTCGCGGACCCGCTCGATCTGCGCCTCCGTGGTGGCGGCCACCTACAGCAGCTTCCCGATCAGTTCCGCGACGTCCACCGGCCGGGCCTGCCCGACCATGTGATCGACGTCCATCTCGACCACGGTGAGGCGATCGCCGAGGTGTGCCGCGAGGGCGGTCCGGAACGCCGCGGTGACGTACGGCGGTTGCACCCGCATCGCCTGCACCAGGATCGTGGGCAGGTCCGCTGGCGGCAGCACGAACGGCCGGGCCAGTTCGCCCCAGGACGCCACGATCGCGGGGATCGACATCCGCCAGCCGACCCGGCCGCCCTCGCGGTCGATCAGGTGCTCGGCGAGCTCGACGTCGAGCACCTCGTCCGCCACGTCCGCCCACGCCCCGTGCACTTTCTCCGAACGCGCCTCCGCGGCGTCGGTGTAGTCCGGGAACCGGACGGTCAGGTCGGCGATCTCCGCCATGAACGCCGGATCCATTCCGATCGCGGGGTCGAGGAGCACCAGGGCGCGCACCCGCTCCGGTACACGGCGGGCCAGGTGCACGGCGATGGCGCCGCCGTACGAGTGGCCCACCAGCACGACCGGCTCGGTGGCCTCCGACTCCAGGACCCCGACGAGGTCGTCGACATGGTCGGCGATGCCCCAGGGCGGCGACCACGTCGAGCGGCCGTGGCCCCGCAGGTCGGGCGCGATCACCCTGGCCTCGGGCAGGTGCCCCTCCGCGAGGTGCTGCCAGCGCTGACCGTGGCCGGTGAGGCCGTGCAGCGCCATGACCTGCCTGCCGACCGGGGGCCCGAAGCGGTGGATGTGGATCTCGCCCATGCCGGACATCTTGCCGGATCCCACGGACCACGGAGGACGCGGCGGACGCGCGGCGGTGGTTGTCGGCCTCCCGTGATGGAATGCCACCCATGTCGGTCGATCGGGAACAGTCGCGGCGGGCCACCGCCACGTTGGTCCGTCGGTCGACGGAGGCAGGCCCGCGCCGGGCGTGGGGCCCCGAAGCACAGCGGCTGATGGATGTGCCGCGCGGAGGCCGGGGTCGACGGCCGTGGCAGGTGCTCGGCGGCCCGGGCACGGGCAAGACCTCGCTGCTGGTCGACCTCGCGGTCTCGCGGATCGCCGACGGCGGGTGCGACCCGGAATCGATTCTCGTGCTGACCCATTCACGCCGCGCCGCCACCGTGGTCAGGGAGGCGATCACCGCGGGTCTGCTCGGGTCCGCCGGCCCCGACGCGCTGCGGGCCACCCGTGAGCCGCTGGTCAGGACGGTGCACTCGTACGCGTTCGCGGTGCTCCGCCTGCAGGCCGCCGCGCATTCCAACCCGCCGCCGCGGCTGATCACCGG
Source organism: Rhodococcus sp. PvR099 (assembly GCF_017833315.1). Taxonomy (NCBI): domain Bacteria; kingdom Bacillati; phylum Actinomycetota; class Actinomycetes; order Mycobacteriales; family Nocardiaceae; genus Rhodococcus; species Rhodococcus sp. PvR099. The sequence goes on from NZ_JAFIBV010000001.1 coordinate 5,679,538, forward strand.
GGCCGAGCAGGACGCGGTGCTGCGCGAGATGCTGCGAGGTGACGTCGCGGACGGTGCCCAGCACTGGCCTGAGCGGCTGCGGCCCGCGCTGTCGTTGACCGGCTTCGCGGTCGAGCTGCGTGATCTGATGCTGCGGGCAGGCGAGCGCGGCCTCGGGCCCGAGGACCTCATCGCCCTCGGCCGGACGCACTCACGGCCGGAGTGGGTGGCGGCCGGACGCTTCGCCGCCCACTACGAGCACGTGATGCTGTTGCGCGGCGCCGTCGGGGTGGAGGCCCCCGAGGCCACGGCACCCGCGCTCGACGCGGCCGAACTCGTCGGCGCGGCGCTGACCGCGTTCGCCACCGACCCGGAGCTGCTGCAGCAGGAGCGCTCACGGATCCGGTACCTGCTCGTCGATGACGCCCAGCACCTCGACCCGCAGGCGGCCGAGCTGGTCCGGCTGATCGGCGCGGGCACCGACCTGTCCGTCGTGGCGGGCGATCCGGACCAGGCGGTCTTCGGATTCCGGGGTGCCGACCCGCGGTTCCTGATGGACCTCGCCGACAACGGCTCCGAGAACCGGCTCATCCTCGACACCGATCATCGCTGCGCGGAACGGATCTCGGCGGTCACCGCCGCGATCGCCGGCCGCCTGCCCGGTCGGCCGCCGCATCGGGGCGCGGCGGCCGCGACCGAGGAACCGGGCCGGGCCCAGGTGCAGGTGCTCGGCACCCAGGGCAAGGAGGCCGCACTGATCGCCGACACCCTGCGCCGCGCACACCTGCACGACGGTGTGCCCTGGTCGCGGATTGCGGTCGTGGTCAGGTCGGTGCCGCGGGTGCTGGCCCCGCTGCGTCGCGCCCTCCTGGCCGCGGGTGTCCCCGTCACCACCTCGGCCTCGGAACTCCCACTCGCCCGGCAGCATTCGGTCGGCGGTCTGCTGTTGGTGCTGCGCGCGGTCGCGGGCGTCGAGTTCACCGGCGAGGACGCGCTGGCGCTGGTGTCCGGACCGGTCGGCGGATCCGATCCGGTGACGCTGCGCCGGCTGCGCCGTGGCCTGCGCAGGGTGGAACTCGCCGCCGGTGGTCAGCGCGACTCCGCGGACCTGCTGCGGTCGTTGATCGTGGACGGCGAGGACGAGCACCGCGGGCTGATCGCCAAGCTCAGCGACGGCGAGTCCGCCGCGCTGCGCCGGGTCCTCTCGATCCTCGGCCAGGCCAGGGCAGCCCACCGGAAGGCGCGCGGCGTCGAGGGCGTGCTCTGGGCGAGCTGGCAGGCGACCGGCCTGGAGAAGAGGTGGGCCGCCGCCTCGCTGCGCGGCGGGCCGATCGGCGCGCAGGCGGACCGGGACCTCGACGCGGTGGTCGCGCTCTTCGACGCCGCCGCCGGCTATGTCGACCGGTTGCCCCGGGCGACTCTCGCCGGTTTCGTGGAATACCTTTCCGAACAACAGATCTCGAGCGACTCGAGGACCGTCGCGGTCCCCGGAGAAGCGGTGACGGTGCTCAGCGCGCACTCCGCGGCCGGCCGGGAATGGGACGTGGTGGCCGTCGCCGGGGTCCAGGAGGGGCTGTGGCCGGGCCTGCGCGCCCGCGGCACCCTGCTGGGCACCGAGGTGCTGGTCGATCTCACCGCAGGCGTCGGCGACGCCTCCCCGGCGAGCGAGTCGCAGCTCTCGCGGACCGCCCCGCTGCTGGCCGAGGAGCGGCGGCTGTTCCTGCTCGCCTGCAGTCGGGCCCGCCGGTCCCTGCTGATCACCGCCGTCGAGTCGGCGACAGGGGATGCGGACCTGGTGCCCTCGCGGTTCGTGGACGAGCTCATCGGCCGCGTCGAGGGCGACGACGGTCCCGCGGAGGTGGTCGTGGAGCAGCCGGTGCCCGCGGGGCGGGTGCTGTCGCTGCCGTCGCTGGTCGCGGAACTCCGTCGGGCCGTGTGCGATCCGGACCTGGCCCGCAGCGATCCGCAACGTCAGGCCCGGGCGGCTCGGCAACTCGCCCGGCTGGCAAGGGACGGTGTGCGCGGCGCGCATCCGCAGAACTGGTGGGGTGTGGGCGGCATGAGCACCGACGCCCCGCTGTGGGAACCCGACGACGGGCCGGTCCCGCTGTCGCCGTCGACGATCGAGCAGCTGAGCACGTGCCCGTTGCGGTGGGCGCTCGAACGCAACGGCGGCACCGACGGCGAGAACACCCACGCGGTGACCGGGACCCTGGTGCACACCCTGGTCCAGGCCGTGGCGGGCAAGCTGCCGCCCGACCAGGTGCGCAAGGCGCTCGCCACCGCCTGGGATGCGGTCGATCTCGGCTCGCAGTGGTACTCGAGACGGGAGATGGACCGCACAGGTCAGATGCTCGACAGCTTCTCCGAGTGGCTGCGGCTCTCGCGCGGCGAGCTCACGGAGGTCGGCGTGGAGGTCGCCGTCGACGGCGTCCTTGAACCACGCGAGGAGGGCGGACCCGAGATCCGGCTGCGCGGCCGGATCGACCGCCTCGAGCGCGACACCGAGGGCAGGCCGGTGATCGTGGACGTGAAGACCGCGCGCAGCCCGGTCAGCAAGGAGGCCGCGCAGCAGCACGCGCAGCTGGCGACCTATCAGGTGGCGGCGCTGGCAGGCGCGATCGAGGGCGAGCCGCCCTCGGAGCCGGGCGGGGCGCGCCTGGTGTTCGTGGCGAAGCCGAACAAGAAGGAGGGCGCCACCCAGCGCCTGCAGACCCCGCTCGGCGAGGACGGCGAACAGGAGTGGCTCACCGTGGTGCACGACGCGGCCGCGGCCACCAAGGGCCCCGGGTTCCGTGCGCAGCCGAACGACGGGTGCAGGCACTGCCCCGCCCAGTCGAGCTGCCCGGCACAGGAGACCGGACGGCAGGTGACCGAGGGATGATGCGGGACACCGAGACATGGAGGAGTCGGGTCCGGGTGAGCCCGGCCGACCTGGCGGTCGCGCTCGGCCAGCATCCGCCGACCGCCGAACAGGCCGCCGTCATCGCGGCGCCGCTCGGGCCGACCCTGGTGGTCGCGGGCGCGGGAGCGGGCAAGACCGAGACGATGGCGGCCAGGGTGGTCTGGCTGGTGGCCAACGGCCTGGTCGACCCCGAGCAGGTCCTCGGGCTCACCTTCACCCGCAAGGCCGCCCAGCAGCTCACCAGCCGGATCCGGCAACGTCTTGCGCGCCTTGCCGGTTCGGCCCTGTTGCGCAAGCTCGATCCGACTGGTGACCTGCGCGGGCGGATCCTCGGTGGTGAGCCGGAGGTGAGCACCTACCACTCCTACGCCGGCCGGTTGCTGTCCGAGCACGGGCTGCTGCTGCCGATCGAGCCGTCCGCCGAGCTGCTGTCGGAGACCGAGCTGTGGCAGCTCGCGCACCGGGTGGTCAGCTCATGGGACGGCGACCTGGAGACCGACCGCACCCCGACCTCGCTCACCGAGGCGGTGCTCGCGCTGTCCGGGCAGCTGGCCGAGCATCTGGTGGAGCCGGACGACCTGCGCGAGGCGCACACCGAGCTGGACAAGCTGATCCACACGCTGCCCGCGGGCCCCAAGCAGCGCGGCGGGCCGAAGAAGGAACTGCTCGACGTCCTCGAGACCCAGCACGAGCGGGTCGCCCTGCTGCCGCTGGTGCAGCGGGTCTCCGAGACGCTCAGGCGGGAGGGCGCGCTCGACTTCGGCAGCCAGATGTCGCTGGCCGCCCGGGTCGCCTCGGAGCATCCCGAGGTGGGGCGCTCGGAGCGGCGGCGCTTCCGGGTGGTCCTGCTCGACGAATACCAGGACACCGGGCACGCCCAGCGGGTGTTGCTGTCCTCGCTGTTCGGTGGCGGCGAGGACGGCGACCTCGCGCTGACCGCCGTCGGCGACCCGATGCAGTCCATCTACGGCTGGCGGGGCGCGTCGGCGGCCAACCTGCCCAGGTTCGCCACCGACTTCCCGCTGCCGGGCGGCGATCCCGCGCCGCGCCTCGAGCTCCTCACCAGTTGGCGGAACCCGCCCGAGGCGCTGACCCTCGCGAACGCGGCCTCGGAATCGCTGCGCGAGCGTGGGGTTCCCGTGCAGCAGCTGCGACCGCGGCCGGGTGCGGTCGCGGGTGACATCCGGCTCGCGGTCACCGAGGACGTCGAGCGCGAGCGGGACTGGCTCGCCGCCCGGATCGCCGAGGAGTACGCCGCCTCGGCCGCCTCCGGCCAGGCCCCGCCCACCGCGGCCGTCCTGATCCGCCGCAACGCCGACGCCGCGCCGATCGCGGCCGCGCTGCGCCGCCACGGCCTGCCGGTGGAGGTGGTCGGGCTCGGCGGGTTGCTGCACACACCCGAGGTGGCGGACGTCATCGCCATGCTGCGGATGGTCGCCGATCCGCTCGCGGGCAGCGCGGCGATGCGGATCCTGACCGGGGCGAGGTGGCAGATCGGGGCCGCCGACCTGGCCGCGCTGTGGCGCAGGGCGCGCGAGCTGGCGATCGGGTCGACACACGGCACCGGGGGAGCGGTCACCGATGCGGCCAGCCTCGACCAGGCGCTCGAGGCCGCGCTCCCCGGCGAGCACGCCGAGCTAGCCGGCCTGGCCGACGCGATCTCGGACCCCGGTGGTCCGCAGCGTTATTCGCCCCTCGGCTACGCCAGGATCGGGGCGTTGGCGGCCGAACTGGTCTCGCTGCGCGAACGCATCGGTCAGCCGCTCACGGAGCTGGTGGCCGAGGTGGAGCGGGTGCTGGGGATCGGCATCGAGGCGCAGGCCCGGCTGCGCTTCACAGGTGACGGTGGTGCGGGCCGCGAGCATCTGGACGCCTTCGCGGACGCGGTCGCCGGGTACTCCCGCAATTCCACGGCGACGCTGACCGGACTGCTGGCCTTCCTGTCGGCCGCCGAAACGATCGAGAAGGGCCTGGCCCCCGGCGAGGTCGAGGTCGCGCCGGATCGGGTGCAGGTCCTGACGGTGCACTCGGCGAAGGGGCTCGAGTGGGAGGTCGTCGCGGTGCCCCACCTGGTGGAGGGCGTGTTCCCGTCGAAGACCGCCTCCGGCAGCTGGCTGGGAGCGGTCGGTGAACTGCCGCCCGCGCTGCGCGGCGACCGGGCCCGAGACGGCGATGGCGCGGAAGGTGTCCCGGTGCTCGATCTCGAGGAACTGTTCAACCGCAAGGACCTCGAGGACGCCCTCGCCGACCACAAGGCCGCGCTGGGTCGGCGCAGGCTCGACGAGGACAGGCGCCTGTTCTACGTGGCGCTCACCCGTACCGAGCGGGCGCTGTATCTGTCCGGCCATCACTGGTCGGAGTCGGGCAGCGCGCCACGGGGTCCGTCGGAGTTCCTGCTGGAGATGCGCGAGCTCGTCGACAGTGCCGACCCGACCGAACCGATCGGGACGGTGGAGCTGTGGGCGCAGGCCCCGGACGAGGACGCGGAGAATCCGCTCACCGCGGAGCCGGTGACCGCGCAGTGGCCGAGCGATCCGCTGGGGAGCAGGCGTGATCCGGTGGAACACGGCGCGGAACTGGTGCTGGCCGAACTGATCGCGCTCGGCCCCGAAGACGAAGACGAAGACGAGGCCGAAGACGACGATGCGGACCCGGAGGGCTGGGCCGCCGACGTGGACGTGCTGCTGGCCGAGCGCAGGCAGCGGGCGCTGACCCGCGCCGAGGTCGCGCTGCCCGCACAGCTGTCGGTGAGCCAGTTGGTGGAACTGGCCGCCGCGCCCGATGCGCTCGCGGCCCGGCTGCGTCGGCCGTTGCCGTATCCGCCGAATCCGCTGGCGCGCAGGGGAACCGCGTTTCACGCCTGGATCGAGCGCAGGTTCGGTGCCACCAGGCTGCTGGATCTGGACGAGCTGCCGGGCGCCGCCGACACAGGGGCCGTCGGAGACACCGACCTGGAAGGGCTGCAGGAGGCCTTCCTGCGCTCGGATTGGGCGAACCGCAGCCCGGTCGAGGTGGAGGTCCCGTTCGAGACATCGATCGCGGGCACGGTGATCAGGGGTCGCATCGACGCGGTCTTCGCCGACCCGGACGGCGGGTGGACCGTGATCGACTGGAAGACCGGTGCCGAGCCGTCGGCTGCAAACGAGCGGGCGGTGGTGATGCAGCTCGCGGCCTACCGGCTGGCGTGGTCGGAGCTGATGTCGGCGCGGTCCGCCGCCAGGGGCGGTCCGCCGGTGCCGTTGGGCAAGGTCCGTGCGGCGTTCCACTATGTGCGCAGCGGACGGACCATCGCGCCGACCGAGCTGCCCGACGGCGACGCGCTCGCCCGCCTGATCGACTCGGCGGGGGCGAGCACCGAGCCCAGTTAGGGTTTTGCAGCTCGACCGGATCCTGGCACTGGGTGAACGGTCAGGAGTCGACGTCGCCCTTGCGGACCTTCATGGCCGCGAGGATCAGCGGAATCTGCAGTGGCAGGCGAGCGACCGCAATCGCCTTGAGCGGCAGCGGCGTCGAGCTGCGGCCGAGCCAGTCCGCGGCCATCTGCACGTTCGCGGGGAAGACCGCGACGAACAGCGCCGCGGCCAGCGCACCGCCGAGCCGCCTCGTCCGCGGCACCGCGATGGCCGCCCCGATCGCGAGTTCGGCCGCACCTGAGAGGTGGGTGTAGGTGCGGGCACTGCCCGGCAACGCGCGCGGGACGATGCTGTCGAACGGCTTGGGGCTGACGAAATGCAGCGTGCCCGTTCCCAGCAGGAGAGCGGCGAGTCCGGTGGCAGGCGAGATCTTCATGCCGCCAGCCTGCCCCACCGGAACCGGGCGCGCCAGACGCGCCGCGCGTGGTTGTCCGGCCCAGGCGCCGGATCGGGGGTTAGGCTGCCAGCCGATGTCAGCGAACTGGAGAACACGTCATGGCCGGTAAATTGCGTGCGCGGCTACGCAACCAGGAGGCGGCTCTGACCGATCGGCCGGACTTCGCGTTGGTCGGGGTGCTGCGGATCCCCGAGGTGCTGCGCAGTCCCGCGAGCGCGATCTACCGGCGGGTCCTGATGGCCGTCGTGGTGCTGATGGCCGCCGTCGTTGTCGTCTATCTCGATCGTGATGGGTACCGGGACGCCCAGGAGAACGAGCTGTCCTTCCTGGACTGCCTCTACTACGCGACGGTCTCGCTCTCGACCACCGGCTACGGTGACATCACCCCGATCACCCCGAGCGCTCGATTCATCAACGTCGTGGTCATCACGCCGCTGCGGGTGCTCTTCCTCATCATCCTGGTCGGCACCACGCTCTCGGTACTGACGGAGCGTTCCCGCCAGGCATTCAAGATCCAGCGTTGGAGGCATGCCGTGCGCAATCACACCGTCGTCGTCGGATACGGGACCAAGGGCCGCACCGCGGTCGAAGCGATGCTCGGGGACGGCGTCGCGGCCTCCGACATCGTGGTGGTCGACACCGACGCCACGGTGCTGGAGTCCGCCGCGAGCCTCGGGTTGGTGACCGTGCACGGGTCGGCCACGAAGTCGGACGTGTTGCGGCTGGCAGGCGCACAGCACGCGGCGGCGATCATCGTCGCGACCAATCGCGACGACACTGCGGTCCTGGTCACCCTCACCGCCCGAGAGCTCGCCCCGAAGGCGAAGATCGTCGCCTCGATCCGGGAGACGGACAACGCGCACCTGCTGCGTCAGTCCGGTGCCGACTCGGTGGTCGTCTCCTCGGAGACCGCCGGACGACTGCTCGGCATCGCCAGGACCACCCCGACCGTCGTCGAGATGGTCGAGGACCTGCTCACCCCCGAGGCCGGGTTCGCGATCGCCGAGCGCGAGGTGGAACGCGACGAGATCGGCGGCTCGCCGCGGCACCTGTCCGACATCGTGCTCGGTGTGGTGCGTGAGGGCCGCCTGGTCCGGGTCGGCAGCCCCGAGGTCGACGCCGTCGAGGAGAACGACCGCCTGCTCTACATCCGCCGCGTGAGCAATTAGGCGCGACACCTAGGGTTGGGGTCGTGGCCAACTTCGAAATGACCGACGTGCCGATGCTGTCGCGGTCGGCGCTGGACCGAGCCGAGGAATTGCGCTCGGACAGTGAGGCTTTGCGGTCTGGTTGGGCCGACGCGCTGGTGCTCCGGGTGAACCACCGTGGTCAGGTCCGGCTCGACGGTTCCGAGTTGGTCCTCGACCCCGCGGCCGAACTCGGGCCCGAACCGGTCTCCGGTGCGGTCTTTCTCGGCCGCCGCGACGGCAGGCACCTGTGGGCGATCCGGGTGGCCGCGCTGACCGGCGAACTGGGTGACCTCAGGTTCGTCGGGGACCGGTTGGCCGAGACCAGCGCCGGCCTGCTGACGACGGCCATCGCCATCCTGAACTGGCACGACAGCGCCGGGTTCAGCCCCGTCGACGGGGCCGCGACGACGCCGACGATCTCCGGCTGGTCGCGACACAGCACCAGCACCGGTCACGAGGAGTTCCCGCGCACCGATCCCGCGGTGATCTGCCTGGTCCACGACGGCGCCGACCGGGTGCTGCTGGCGCGGAACGGGAACTGGCCCGAGCGGCGCTTCTCGGTCCTCGCCGGGTTCGTGGAGGCGGGCGAGTCGCTGGAGGCCTGCGTGATGAGGGAGATCGCCGAAGAGGTCGGGCTCGTGGTCAGCGACGTCCGGTACCTGGGCAGTCAGCCGTGGCCGTTCCCCCGGTCGGTCATGATCGGGTTCTCCGCGGTGGGCGATCCCGACGCGCCGATCATCTTCGCCGACGGTGAGATCGCCGAGGCGCACTGGTTCGGCCGGGACGAGGTCAAGGCCGCACTCGAGGCGGGGGACTGGTCCGCGGACACGGACGCCCGGCTCCTGGTGCCGGGGTCCGTGTCGATCGCCCGCGGGATGCTCGAGGCGTGGGCGAAGGCCTAGCTAGCGGCCCGCACGTCAGCGACCGAGCGCCTGCTTGACCTGGACCAGCGTCGGATTGGTTGCCGTGCTGCCGTCGGCGTATTTCACGGTCGGGACCACGTGGTTGCCGCCGTTGACGCTGCCGACGAAGTCGGCGGACGCCGGATCGTCCTCGATGTCGATCTCGACATAGCTGATGCCGGACTCGTCGAGCTGCTTCTTGAGGCGTCGGCAGTACCCGCACCAAGTGGTGGAGTAGATGGTCAGGTCGGTGGCGGTCTCTGTAGCGGTCACGGCGGATATAACACCACGGCCGTCGGCTCTGTTCCACGCCGGTTGTGATCCCGACGACTCGATGCGGAGCTGTCGGTGCGCCCTGCCATGATGGACGCCATGTCAGCGGACGATACGGGCCTGGACCCCCAGCAGTCGGCCGCGGTGCTCGCGCCACGAGGACCGGTATGCGTGCTGGCAGGCGCGGGTACGGGCAAGACCAGGACGATCACCCGCCGGATCGCGCACCTCGTCGCGGGCGGGCACGTCTCCGCCGGACAGGTGCTCGCGGTCACGTTCACGGCGCGCGCCGCGGGCGAGATGCGGGCGCGGCTGCGCACCCTTGGCATCGGCGACGGTGCCAACCAGGTGCAGGCCAGGACCTTCCACGCCGCCGCGCTCCGTCAGCTCCGCTACTTCTGGCCCCAGGTCGTCGGCGACACCCAGTGGGACCTGCTCGACCGCAAGTTCGCGATCGTCGCGCAGGCGGCCAACCGGGTCGGCCTGTCCACCAGCACCGAATCCGTCCGCGATCTGGCGGGCGAGATCGAGTGGTCGAAGGCATCGCTGATCGCGCCCGAGGACTATCCGGCCGCGGCAGCGCGGACGCGACGGGAACCGCCCGCGGACGCGGCGAAGGTATCCGACGTCTACGCCGCGTACGAGGCGCTCAAGGTCCGCGACGGCGCGATGCTCCTCGACTTCGACGATCTCCTTCTGCACACCGCGGCCGCCCTGGAGGAGCACTCCACGGTCGCCGAGGAGTTCCGCGACCGGTACCGCTGCTTCGTGGTGGACGAGTACCAGGACGTGACGCCGCTGCAGCAGCGGGTGCTCGACGCCTGGCTGGGCGAGCGCGACGACCTCACCGTCGTCGGCGATGCGAACCAGACCATCTACTCGTTCACCGGTGCCACGCCGCGGTACCTGCTGGACTTCTCCCGGCGCTTCCCCGACGCCGCGGTGGTCCGCCTCGAGCGTGACTACCGCTCGACGCCGGAGGTCGTATCGCTGGCGAATCAGGTCATCGGCGCCGCGCGCGGCCGGATCGCGGGCACCCGGCTCAAGCTGATCGGGCAGCGCCCCCCGGGTCCGGCGCCGGAGTTCGTCGAGTTCGACGACGAGCCCGCCGAGGCCGCGGGAGTCGCGAAGGCGATCCAGAAGCTCATCGCGGGCGGCACCCCGGCCGCGGAGATCGCGGTGCTCTACCGCATCAACGCGCAGTCCGAGGCACACGAGCAGGCGCTGACCGAGCTGGACATACCGTTCCAGGTGCGCGGGGGCGAGGGCTTCTTCACCAGGCCAGAGGTGCGCCAGGCCGTGTCCGCGCTCCGGCAGGCCGCCGGCCGCGACGACCTGCCGCCCGAGGCCGGGAGCGGCAAGGAACTGATCACGCTTGTCCGCGCGATCCTGGTACCGCTGGGACTGACGGACTCCGAACCGGTGGGCGCCCAGGCCCGAGAGCGCTGGGCCTCGCTCGGTGCGCTCGTCGCGCTCACCGAGGACCTACTGGTGCACGAGCCGGACCTCGACCTCGACGGACTGCTCAAGGATCTGGCCGCCCGTGCCGAGGCCCGGCACCCACCGACGGTGCAGGGTGTCACGCTCGCCTCGCTGCACGCGGCGAAGGGGCTCGAATGGGACGCGGTGTTCCTGGTCGGGCTCGCGGACGGCACCCTGCCGATCGCCCACGCGCTCGGTGACAGCAAGTCACCCGACGACGAGGCGGCCGTCGAGGAGGAACGCCGACTGCTCTACGTCGGGGTCACCCGGGCGCGCGAGCACCTGCAGCTGTCCTGGGCCCTGGCCCGCAACGCGGGCGGCCGAAAGTCCAGGCGTCGCTCGCGGTTCCTGCACGGTCTCATCCCCGAGGACTCGCCCGCGTCCCGGATCGCGGAGCCCGCGCCGCAGAAGAAGCGCCCGCGGTGCCGAGTGTGCGGCAAGCAACTCCTCGGGACCAACGCGACGATGCTCGGCCGGTGCGAGACGTGCCCGTCGAATCTGGACCTCGCGCTGTTCGACGCGCTCAAGGCGTGGCGGTCCGCGAAGTCGAGGGAGCTCAAGGTGCCCGCCTACGTGGTGTTCAGCGACAACACGCTGACCGCGATCGCGGAACAGCAGCCGCAGGACGACCGTGGACTGGTGTCGATCCCGGGCATCGGCGCGAAGAAGCTCGAGCGCTTCGGTGCCGACGTGCTCGCGGTGGTGCGGGGTGAAGTGCCCGTGAGCGCAGACGAAT